>CBDCGE010000004.1:0-21294 GCA_965216545.1 Bryobacterales bacterium | reverse complement strand
CCGCCGGTATGTCGCGCAATCGCTTGCCTGCGCCCGTTCATCGTCGATCGGGTTCAGCCCGGGCGACAGCGCCACCGACCGAATCCCCAGGCTCTCGAGCTCCATCACCGTCTTGCGGTTCGCCTTCGTGATCGCCGCGTCGCTCGCCGCCATCACGCGATCGACCTGCCACTCCCGCCCCAGCACCGTGATGTCGTCCCGTTCCCCGAACCGCTCCGCCAGCGCCTGCTGATCCTCGCCCGCCACCCACACGATGTGCTTGCCGTTCCGCTCCAGCCGGTCGAACGCCTCGACGACCAAGTCCGCCATCGGCGCGCGCTCTTCGGTAGCGTAGCCGCCCGGCAGCACCGCAATCACCGACCTCTCCTCCGCCAGCCCGAGCTCCCGACGCGCCCGGGCTTGGTCCGCCGTAGAATACTCGAACTCCCGCAGAATCGGCCCCACGTAGCACACTTTCCCTTTCGCTTGCGGCGGCTCCTCAAAGCGCCCTTCCCAGTCCGCGAACACGATCTCGTTTGCATAGCGCAACGCCCCCATGATCAGCCGGTCCGCCTCCACGAACCAATCAGTGACGAACATCGCCGGCAGATCGAACACCTGCGCCGCCGGCAGCGCCCCGAACTCCTCGTGTGCGACCACCAGCTCCGGCTTCAGCCACCCGGTCACTTTTGTCGCCACCACCATGACGTCCAGCAGCGAATTCATCTCCGGCAACCCAAGGTCGATCACCTTGTAGCCATGCTCGGCCAACGTGCGCGCGCCCGTTGCATACGACACGAATCGCACTTCGATATCCGACCGAATCGCTTCCAATTCCTTGACAATCTCGATGTCCGGAATCGCATGCCCGCTGCCGCGTCCGCGGCAGAAGAACAGAACCTTGCGCCTATTTGGGTCGAATTCGGCTCCAGTCATCGCTCGCGGCCCTCGCCTGTGTCCTTGCCGGGCCTTTGGCCCAAAAAAGACTTGATCCTCGCCTGTCTAGGGTATATCCTCTACACGTCGCGCGTCATACATGCGTCACCTCTGTAGCGGATCGGAGGCTCGGCCTTGCCTGCATCGCAAGAAGAGACCGCCAAGTGGGCGCGCGCAAGGGAACTGTTCGACGAGGCGGCGCCGCTCGAGCCCGACGCCCGGCGCGCCTTCCTCGATTCGGCTTGCTCGAACGACCCCCCGCTGCGCGCCCTGGTCGAAGAGCTCCTCGAGGAGCACGACCGCGCTAGAGGTCCGCTCGACACCCGCCCCGGCTTTCTGCTGACGCCGGATACTGAGAGCGACTCGGGCATCGTCGTCGCCAACCGCTTCGAGATTCGCCGCCGCATCGACGGCGGCGGCATGGGCGTCGTCTACGAGGCCCTCGACCGCGACCTCGGCGCGCCCGTCGCCCTCAAGCGCATTCGCCCCGAGCTGGTCTTCGACCCCAAGATCCGTGAGCGCTTCCGCGGCGAAATCCTCATCGGCCGCAAGGTGGCGCACCCCAACGTCTGCAAGATCTACGACCTCGTCCGTTTCGACGACTCCGAAACCGGCCGCTTGGCCTTCACCATGGAGCTGCTCGCTGGCGAGACGCTCGCCCAGCGGCTCGGACGCGACGGCGCCCTGCCCGTCGAACAAGCGATGTCCATCGCCCGCCAGATGGCTGCCGGCCTCGCCGCCCTGCACGCCGAGAAGATCGTCCACCGCGACTTCAAGCCCGCCAACGTCATGCTGGCCGAGACCGGTGACGGCGAGCCGCGCGTCAAGATCATGGACTTCGGTCTGGCGCGCAGCGAGCTCGCCGCCGAGCGTTCGCTGAGCGGCCCGCACGACCTCGTCGGGACTCCCGTCTACATGGCGCCCGAGCAGCTCGAGGGTAGACGCGAGCTGGTCGGCCCGGTTACGGACGTCTATGCCCTCGGGCTCGTGCTCTACGAGACGATCGCCGGCGTCCGGCCGTTCTCCGCCGAGACCGTTGCCGAGAACACTTACCAGAAGCGGCACGAGCGTCCCACGCCGCTCGACGAGCGCGTCCCCGGCTTGCCCGAGACTTGGAACGCAACGATCCTGCGCTGCCTCGCGCCCGAGCCGCAAGACCGTCCGCAAACGCCCGAGCAGGTCATCGAAGCCCTGGAAGGCCGCACGGAGCTCGAGCCTCATCCCGCTCCCCCGCCGCCCGACCCGGGCTCGCCGTCGTCGTGGCCCCGCCGGCTACTGTGGGCCAGCGCCATCCCGGCCCTCGCGATTTTTTTGGCCCTTTTCTCGCCCGGATCACGCTCTTCGGAAGTAGATGACCTCCTGCACTGGATCGGATGGACCGAGCCGACTCGCGTCGTCGCCATCCTGCCGTTCGACGTGCTGGAGAGCGACTCGGACCTCTCGGCCCTGGCGGACGGATTGATGACCACCATCACCAGAGGGCTCACGCAGTTCGAAGGCGTCAACGACCAACTCGTCGTCATGTCGCCGACGATGGTGTTGAACCGCGGCGCCGCCGACCCTGCCGCCGCCTGGGAGAAGCTCGGCGCCGGCTACGCCGTCGAGGGCACGTTGCAAGGCTCCGGCGACCGCCTCGAGCTGATGCTTACCCTCAGCGACGCCAAAGACGGCCCCCAGCTCGACACCGAAGTCGTCACCGGCTCCCGCGGCGATGTCTTGGGATTGCGCAACGACGCTGTCCGCGTCCTGGCCAACATGCTCGACCTGCGCATCCAACCCGAGCACGTCGAGTCGCCTCTGGGCATCAGCAATCTTTCCCTCGGCGCGGGGGAGTTTTACACTGCCGGCGTTGGGTACTTGAATCGGAGTTTCGATACCGACAATCTCCATCGAGCGATTGACCAGTTCGAGCGAGCACTGGACCGGGACAATCAATACGCCCCAGCGCATGCTGGACTGGCCGAATCCTATCGGCGGCTATACATTCGGGAGAAAGACGAACAGCGCCTGGAACAGGCGCGACTAAGCGCTCAGGATGCGCTCCGCCTCGACGATCGTTTGCCGGAGGCCCATATCACGCTCGGGTCCATCCTCACTGCTGCGCACAAGCCTAACCGTGCCATCGAGCGCTTCCAGAGGGCGCTTGAGCTAAACCCACGCAACGGGGAGGCCTTTGAAGGCCTGGCGCAAGCCTACGATGAGCTCGGCCGGTTCGATGAAGCCCTAGCGACTCACCATCAAGCCGTTCAGCTTCGGAACTCCGACTGGAGAGCTCATCACCAGCTAGGTGCGTTCTTCTTCAAGCACCGTATGTACGGGCAAGCCGTCGAGTCCTTCCGAAGAGTGACTCGGCTAACAACCGAAAATGCTCAGGGGTATGTCAATCTAGGAGCCGCTCTTCAGAAGCTCGGTTCGCTAGTCGAGGCGCAGCGCGCCTACGAGACTGCGATTCGAATCGAGCCGCGACCGAAAGCGTTGGCCAATCTCGGCAAGATTCGCTATGACGCGGGCGAATACGAGCGGGCGTCCGAGCTGTTTCTTCAAGCCGTCGATGCGGAACCGAACAACTTCCGATCGAGAGCGAATCTGGCCTCAGCCTATGAAATGCTGGGCGACGCTCGGGCGCGCCCGGAGTACCTGCGCGCGGCTGGAATCGTCGAAGGTTCTCTAGGAACCAGCAGCGAGCCGGCGGATTCCCACAGCCGCTTGGCCTTCTATTTCACCGGCGCTGGGGATATCGCTTCGGGAGAACGGTGGCTCTCTAAGGCACTCCTGCATGAGTCGAACTCTTCGATGGAAGTCGCACGCAATGCGGCCACTCTTGCGAGACTCGGACAATGGGAGCGAGCCTGCGACCTCGCTACGCGCGCCCATTGGATGGGTCATACGCTGGAAGAGCTGACTGAGTTCAGCTGGCTAGAGCCGATGCTTGCCGAGCAGAAGTGCGAAGCGCTGAAGAAGACTGACGAGTCCGGATCAGAGATTGGATTCGGACGCCTATCGAACGAACGTACAGGAGGATAAATCATGGCAAGAAACATTGCCCATATCGAAGTCGTGCCGGCGGGCGGCGGCAAGTGGACCACCCAGATTCAAGGCGGCTCGTCCGTTATCGCGGCATCGAAGTCCGAAGATCCAGAGGCTTCAATCGAGTTCCACAACGCGAGCACCGACAAGGGCGCTCCAGACCTCGTCGTCCGAGTCAAAGGCGCTACCTCTTTCAATGCCTTCAAGGACCCCAACGCCGTGAGAAATGCACAACCGTTCAGGCTAGCCCTGGGGAAGTCGACCCAGCCTTTTCCAATCCGCGACGTTCTCGGAATCGGCAAAGGCACTCCGGAAACATACCCCGTCCATTTTCGGCACGAAGCCGCGAGCGACCAATCAGAATCGTCTGGCCCTGGAGACACCGAGGTCCAGATCGACTGCTGACCTGAATCGGCGTCCTCGGGCTAAATGGCTCCCAGCCCAGTGGGCCGAGCTGGGCAACTCCAACGCGGGTCCGGGGAATTCTCGATCACAGCCGCTCGACTGCGGTTGCGCGATCACCGCTGTTCTGAAACCGCTATCCGCCATCTTTAGAACCGAGGTGTAGACAGCCGATGCCCCAAGAAGAGGTTCAGTTCGACCCATCCCCCAAAATCCTCTACTTTAGTGAAAGCTCGGAAGCTGCAAAAGACTTCGATTTTGAAATCGCCGAGCGCCTCGCTAGAGAGTGGCCTGATTCGGAAATCGTGTTCGCCTATGCTCGCGGTCGCGCTCGGGACTTCGCTGCCGCGGGCTTCAAGGCAGTCCGCCTCAAGAACGAGTACTTCGAAGCCTACGAAAGCTGCATCGAGGATCTCCAGCCGGACTTCATCGTTACCCACGCCGGCCTGGAAAGCGTGTCGGCCGCAGCCAGGGCTGGAAGACCGCCAATCGTCATTGCGGATGCTCTGCCGGCTCCCGAGGATCCGGGGGCGCATGTTCTCGGCGAAGCCGATAGAGTCGTCTATTTTGGGGAGCATAGCGAAACCCAAGAGCTGCCCTGGCTGAAGTCGATACTCTCTCAGATCGACCCCGTGCGCGCGGAATCCGCGCGGGCGCAGGTTGCGGACCGTGTCGTCGAGTCGCTAGTCGACCGGCGACCCTTTCACGCCTACAGGCCCCAGGTTGTCGTCAAACTCCGAGATATGGGCCTCCCCTATGTCGACGCAGTAGAGACTCGGCTTCATCCAGCTGACGCCGATCTGCTCTCAAGGCTGGGCAAGTTCTCTTTACGTAGGTTGTTCCGGTCTCTCGACCCTGAGAAGATTCGGCAGAAGGTGGCCGAGGCGGTTAGACTCGATCCAGACTATCGCCCGCCGCAGTTTTTGACCTACTACCGCACGTTCGTCCCGCCGCAGTTCGACTCGCCAAGGGACTTTGTGCGCTCTCTAAACGATCTCTGGTTCGTGGAACGCGCTTATCCGCAGCCAATCGAGGAGGAGCCGGTCACTCCGAATGACGAGAATAGGTACGGAAGCCAAGGCTACCTCGGTTCGTCTGGCATCAATGTTGAAGCCGTTTGGAACGTTCATACCGGGGCGGATGGACAAGGGCAGGGGTTCGGCGACGTTGAAGCCGATTGGGGCCTATTTCATGAGGATCTGTCGAGATTCCCACTCCCGATCACAGGTCCGTTTCCGACCGGCTCATCCATTCCTCTATCGGAAACGGTACATGGAACTCAGACGCTCGGAGTTGTCTGCTCACTCGACAACGGCGTCGGCTGCATCGGTATCGTGCCGCAAGTCTCGTCGGTCTTCTTGGCGTCTCGACGTGACAGAAGTACGTCCGACGCTATCCTCGCCGCTGTTGAGGTGCTCGGCTACGGCGATGTACTTTTGGTCGAAGTCCAAGAGAGAATCGAAAGAACGATCCCTCTGCCGCACGACAAGTACTGGCCGAAGATGCCTGTCGAGGCGATTCACGATGGTTTGCTTGCTATCCGGCTTGCGACTGCTCTCGGAATCACCGTTATCGAACCGGCTGGGAATGGATACGTGGACCTAGCATCCTATGCTGAACCGGGCCAACCTGTCTTGGTTCCTGGTGCCGCGGGGTTTGTCGATTCCGGTGCGGTTATTGTCGGCGCGGTGAACCCACCCGGCGTTTCGGGGGCGGGCTATCGCAGGGAGAGCTCAAACTACGGAGCGAGGGTGGATTGCCACGCTTGGGGAAGCTCTGTGGTGACCCCCACCTGGCTCGAATCCTGCCCGCGACGCGATGCCGACCCAGCCAACGATTGCAGAAGCTACTCGATCTACACGGGCACTTCCAGCGCAGCAGCCATCATCGCCGGGGCGGCCCTTTCTGTGCAGGGCATGGCCGAATACAATTTGGGCTTTCGTCTTTCTCCTCGGCAGATGCGAAGCATTCTGTCCGATCCCCTTACCGGCTCCCTGGCCCTGGATCATGCCACGGAACCGATTGGGGTGATGCCCGACTTAGGGCAAGTCGTGGCTTCCACTTCTTTTTCGCTTGCTTCCGATCTCTATTTGCGCGACGCCATCGGCGACACGGGCGACGGTGTTTCGGGTTCCATCTCTAGCAGCCCCGATATCTTCATCCAAGACTCGAGCGCCCATGACCCAGCATTGGACGACCCAGTGACGATGTTTGCGGCGGGAAGCCCGGGGGAGAATTCAGTTCTGCCGGCTATAGTCGCGGCAGCTACCGATCATTGGGTCTACGTTCGAGTGAAGAACCGCGGTGCTTCGGCAGCCGAAAATGTGACGGCCACGGTCTACTGGTCCGAAGTCTCGTTGTTGCCCGATCCCGACGATTGGGTCAAAATCGGCGTGATCGATCAATGGCGGCATCCTGCGGCGTCCCCGTTGCCCACGACAAGCATTCCGGGCGGAGACGTCCTTACGGTGGCGCAGCCGCTTCAATGGGCAAGCGCTGATGCTCCTCCGCCCGGGCACTACTGCTTCGTAGCACTTCTCGGGAGCCCGCAAGAGCCCGCGCCTGAGCCGATTCACTTCACCGATTTTGGGCACTATGTACGCTTTGTGCGGGAGAACAACAACGTTGCTTGGCGCAACTTCAACGTCGTCAGCAACGTGCCGCCGCCGAGATCGCCAGGGCCGCCGGGAGTCGGCGGTGCGGGTGTGGGCCTGCCTTTTCTGGCGGCCGGCGCCTGGGACCTTCCCCGCAAGATGCGCATCGAGGTGGTCGCGAAGCTTCCCAAAGGGGCACAGTTGTGGCTAGATGTCCCTCCTCAACTCGCCGAGGCGCTTGGCGGCTTGGTCGGATTGCCCAAGCCCGGGACGAAGGGTCGCGTGTGGATTCCGATGAATCCGTACGGCCTCAAGGTCGTTTGCGATCTTGTCTTTCCGAAAAAGGTCCGCTTCGCACTAAAGCTTTGGGTGCGTGTGCCGCCTGCTTTGCGACATAACGCTTACCAAATATCCGCCCGACAGCTCTTCGAAGGTCGGGAGGTCGGTAGCGTCACGTGGGTGTTGGCACCACCTGAGTAGAGGAAGATCAAGAAGCGCAAAAGCACAAGGAGGGTTAGAGTGGGCAACGAGCAAAGTTCTCGGCCAGTGACTACAGAAGAGAGCGGTATGAAAGACCCCATATTATGGGCGCAGTGCATTCTCCTCGGGGCAGCCGGAGCCGCCATTGGGTGGCTGTCTTTCGTAGGCACTTCAGTCGTTGACGAGCTGATCGCGGCAATCTTGACCGTGCTCGGAGCTACCGGCGGGTTGGCGCTGGGCGCAGGTGGGGCAAGTCAACGACTGGGCCTAAGGGGCCTCTTGAATACCAACCCGGTGCCGGTCTCCGTGCTGATCGTTGGCATTGGGCTCGGCACGCTTGTGGCGCACCACGGCGGCGGCACGAGCTCAGTACCGCTCCCTTCGTCGGCAATTGAAAAGTGGACGGGCCTCGGCGTGAAGCGGGATGTGACCGTTGAACGACTGTTCGACCTGGCTTACCCAGAAAAGGACTGAGTCGGTGGCATACAGCGGCGGCATGTGACGCACTGCCATGCGCTCGGTACTGTTTCGTACATCTTGCCAATGCCTCGATCAGGCTTTGTTTCAGTCACTTGCGCGAAGCCATCGAATTGGCGCCCGCAACGCGGATGAAAGCTGGAGGCGGGAACGAGATGGTCGTGGCATCCAAGACGCGCTGCTGAGAGCCGGTCTTTCCCGCGCCCTCCCCCGGAGTCGGGAGAATGTCCGGCAAGGTCAACATTTGGCGTACCAAACGGGAAAAACGCGGAACGACGCTGCTAGCCGCCGGCGGGTCTCCTCCGCCATGGGCTCGTATGAGCCTTCGTTGCGGCGACGGTATGCGATGCCGCTCGCCGGCGGCAATCCCAGGAACTCCAGCACCCGCCCGCACACCCCCGCCGGGTCGGCGAACATCTTCTCGCTCTCCACGATCAGCATCCGCTCCACCTCAAACTTCTCCCTCCAAACCTCCAACTGCTCCGCGTACCTCCCGCGCGCTTGGTACGACCAACGCTGCCACGGTTCGCTGCGATAGCTCGGGTCCGCGAGCAGTTTCTCCCTCTCGCCCGCGAGCCGCTCTTCTTCTGCCTCGAGCGCGTCCTCGAAGCTCAGCTCCTCCCGTCCCTTGCGCACTTCGTGGTGGTAGTGCGAGTAGGCCCGATCTACCGGGTTGCGCAGCAGCGCCACGATCTTCGCTTCGGGCAGGTCCCGCGCACAGCGCTCGGCAGCGCACGGGTGAAACATGTAGTAAGGGCTTGCCTCCCCGGTCAACACGCCCCGCGGTCGATCCTCGGGGAACTCTCGCAAATACCAGTCGATCCCCCGGTCATAGTGGAGATCGAAGTAGTGCGCCTCCTTGCGGGCGGCCGGTGCAATCATCGGGTGCTGGATCAAATACCAATACAGCGAAGACGTCCCCCCGCGTTGCGTCCCGATGATGACGAAGTCCGGCGGGGCCCGCATGGCGCTCCCAGTCTAACACTGCGCTTTCGATTGCCCTTTTTTTCACCCAAGACGCCTGTAAAAGTGTACGGGCAAGCGAGCAAATGTTGCCAAGCTTAGCCTGATGGAGGTGAAATATGCGTTTCAATCTGTTGCTTTCTTCGATTGTCGCCGTGCTTCTAGCTGCGGCGCCGGTCTTTGCCCAGGCCGACCTCGAGGCGAACGTGCCGTTCGACTTCTACGCGGGCAATAGCGTCCTGCCGGCCGGCGCGTACACGCTCGACATCGACAACGCTGGGCTCATTTGGATCGACCGCTCCGACGACCGGCACACCCGCGCTGTCGTGGGCTCCATGGGCGTGGGCGGCGGTCAGTTCCCTCGGGAATCGAAGCTGATCTTCCACCGCTACGGCGATGAGTACTTCCTCTCCGAGCTCTGGGTGGAAGGCCGCCACCAGGGCCGCCAACTCAAGCGGACGCCGCGAGAGGACGAGGTGGCTCAAACGAAGGCCCGCGGCAAGACGATCCTGGCGATCGCACGCTAGCTGCACGATCTTCCCATGACCCCTGGCCCCGCGAGGACGAGTTTCTCGCGGGGTGTTTTTTCTGCTGATTGCGAAGAGATCGGTCCGCATTCAAATCGAGTATCGCCTACCTGGTTGAAGGCGCCGTTGTCGAGCGCGGTCCGGATCGCCCTAAGGATGAACGTTCTGGGCGAGCTGCTGTTCCTAGCTCAATAGGGCCGCATTACTGGCCCGTGACCAGCATCAGGTCGGACGCCGTGTGGTCGTATTTGGCGTAGACGATCCAGCGGTCGTCGAGGGAGACGGTGAGGCTGTTGGCCATGCCGAAGCGGGAGCCGCGTGGGAAAGTCATGAGGGTCTCGCGTTCCCAGGTCCGATAGGGAAAATAGTCGATGGAGGGAGGCCGCTCGGCATCGCCGTTCCGCAGCAGGTAGACGCCGGTGTACGAGAGCGCCCAACGGCCGAAGGCCCCTTCTTCGAGCCCGCGCTCCTCCGGGCCGCCCGCGATGGGCATGCGAAAGACTCCGCGCTCGCCTTCCGGGGGCAGCGACTCCGGGACGCCCGGGCGGCGGACGCTTTTGACGAAATACAGCCAACGGCTGCCGGGAGCCTCCATGGCTTGGAAGCCCCCTTGGAGGGTCACTTGAATCGCCTCCCCGCCGGACGCGGGCTTCTTCCAGATTTCGGGGCGTCCGCTGCGGTCCGACATGAAGTAGATCCAGCGGCCGTCGAGAGACCAGTTGGCGCCGCCGTCGGTCGACGGTGCGTCGGTGAAGGGCCGCGGCGCTCCTCCGGCGGCGTCGATGAGGTAGACGTCGAAGCTCTCGTCCGTTAGTCCGTTGAAGCCGATGAGCCTGCCGTCGGGCGACCAGCTCGGGGTCCCCACTTGCACACGGCCGGAATCGGTAATCTGGCGGGGCTCGGAGCCGTCGATGCGCATGGTCCGGATCTCGCCATACCCGGACTGGCCGGAGACAAAGACGATGCGGTCGCCTTTGGGGTTGAGCCGGGGGCCGCTGTCGGAGCGGCTCGAGCCGGCGATCCGCTCGGGGTTTCGGGAAGCGCCGGGAGCGCCCGGGCCGGGGATGCGGTAGAGGTTCTGGTCGTCGGACATGGCGACGTAGGCGAGTCGGACCTCCACATCCAGCGGAGGTCGCGCGAAGGATGGCTCGGTCCCGAGCATCGGCAAGGGCGCGGGGCGGCCGGCTTGGGCGTCGGCGGCGATCTTCCACAGGCGCCAGCCGACCTCTTCGCCGTAGGCCCCGAAGACGAGGTGTTGGCCGTCGGGCGTCCAGTCGAGGCCGCCAACGGGGTACTCTTCGTTAGTCGCCCGGACCGGCTCGGCGGCTTGGGCGCCGTCGGCGTCTAGCGCTACGGTGTGGACCGCGAACAACGCGTTTCCGCGGACGAAGGCGAGGGTGCGGCCGTCGGGGGATAAGGCCGGCCATCGGTCCGATTGGCCCGTAGGGGCGGAGGTGATACGCCGCTTCGCGCCCGTCGCCGCGGAGACGAGGAATATGCCCGGCGGCTCGCCTGCGGGCCGGTCTTCGACGGCGACGTCTGCGCCGCTGGACGACCAACAGATCCTCTCGCCTAGGTGCGACAAGTGCGCCAGGGTCTGCTCCGCACCGCCTTCGGCGGAGGTAACCGCCAGATCGGCGCCGGCTTCCGTCGGGCGCAGAAACGCCACTTGGCCGCCGTCGGGCGACCAGGCGGGGCAGCACTCCGGCGCGGGGTCGCGGGTGAGACGCACGAGCGCATCGCTCTCGAGGGGCTTGACGTAGATGTTGTAGTTGTTCTCGCCGCCGCCGTCCCAGACGAAGGCGATGCGCGTGCCATCGGGCGAGAGGTCGGGGTGGCGCTCGTGGCCCTCGAAGGCGGTGAGTGGGACGCTGAGCGGCGGCGAATCGCCTGTGGCGCTGACGCTCTCCGCCGGGGCTTGCTGGAGCCAGACAGCGAGCGCCGCGAGCAGTACGGCGGCTGCCCCGGCGGCGACCAGACGCGCCCAGGGGCGGGGCTGGTCCGACGGTCGCCGTCGCAGCTCGGGCACATAGCCGCCGGTCGGGATCTCGATACGGTAGGGATCCCCCGCGCCGTCGCCGGCGTAGTAATCATTCAGACGCTGGCGCAGACGGCGGGCCTGGACGCGGACGATCGAGTCGGTACGCGGGTCAAACGAAGGCGGCCGGTCGAAAACCTCGAGGCCGATCGCGTATTCCTTCAGGCTGTCGGCGTCGCCCGCGATCGAGCGCTCGACCACGTAGCTGAGAAAGCGGCTCAAGCGGGGTGCGCTGCGGATCTCCTCGCTCTGCAGGATGCGCTCGAGCTCGCTCTTTGCCAGCCGAGGGTCGAACGCAGGGTCGGGCTGCGCGGATTCGATCCGGGCGCCAGAGCCGTTGCTCCTCGAGCTCACGGCCAGGTCCGCCCCATCGAAAGCAGATCACGGTCCGGGGAGCTTTCGAGAAGCTGAACGTCGCTTTCCTCGCGCACCCAGCGGGTGTAGGCCAGCCAGCGCTCGTCGCGTGAGACGGCGATGCCGAGGTTCGGGACGTTGGACCTGCCGTCCGTTGTGAGGAGATGCTCGTCCTCGCCAGTGCGCAGGTCGCGCCTCAGGAGCTGGCCGGACCGTTTGCGCAGATAGACAGAATGGCCGGCTAACGCGAAAGCGGCGACGTCGCGCTCGACGAGCTCTGGCGGTCCACCGCCCTCGACGGGAGCGCGCATCAGATTGCCGGACTGGAGGAAGTAGACGTTCTCGCCATCCGGGGATTCCGCCGGGTGCAGGAGACCGGGCGCGTCCAACAGCCTCTGGTGGGTATTGGTCCTGAGATCAACACGCCAGAGCGACGTCAAGCCACCGCGGTCAGAGTAGTAGTAGACGCCTTTTCCGTCTTTCGTCCAGGTTGGCAGTCTGCTCCCGTCATCAGTAAGCGGCGGCCCGATCTGCTGGGTTGCGACATCCACGATGTAGGCGTTCCGGAAGCCGTGGAAGCCGTCGACGGTAATCCGCTCCCCGCCGGGCGACCATTTCGGAACGGAGAAGAGCCCGAAAGGACCCACCTCGGCCAGCAAGGACGGATCGGCGTCGTCGAGACGCGCCGTCCAGACGCCGATCTTCCCCGAACGGTCAGACATGAAGGCGACTTGCTTTCCGTCGGGCGAGAACTGGGGGTGGAAGTCCGCGGCCGTGGAAGGCGCCAGCACCTTCGCGGAGGACTCGGCCGAACCCGCCTGCAGACCAACGAGAACGACGTCGGATTCGCGGACGGCGACGCGGTAGGCGATTCGAAGCTCGCCGCCCTCCCCTTCCCAATATGTCGCCTCGCGGCCGCTCCCGGTCCACAGTAGCCGGGCCTCGGCGTTCGGGGACGCTTCTACAGACCACAGGCCCCGCTCCCCGTTCTTTGCGATGCCCATGAAATAGACGGTCTCGCTGTCTCGTGACCAACCGACCCAATGGGCCCCGGCAGCGCCGGGGAGCCTCCATGGATCGCCGTCCGGCTTCATTTCCGGCGTGAGGGCTTGAACGAAGATGCCCATGTCGCCTTGGTAACTGCTGGAGAGAAACGCGACCATCCTGCCGTTGGGTGACAGCGCTGGATCGGCGTCTCCGACGCCCTGCTTCATGGGAAACGTCAGCCTCTCAAGAGTATCGAGCTGGGGAAAGTAAGCGCAGATTTGCGACTGGTTGACCGTAGGATCGAGCTTGCAACTGAATATGACGCCTCGGGCGTCCGGGGACCAGGACGGCTTGATGGCGCCGGGATTCCGGCTATGGAAAGCTCTCGACGTGACCTCGTCGACCTCGGCGTCTTCGACTGGCGGCGCGGACATCAACTTAAAGGTCGTGCCGACGTGACCGGTCTGGGAATCGAGGATACGCGCAAACAGCAGCCGTGAGCCGTCGGGGGACCAAGAAGGCTCGACATCCCAGGCGCCGCTGGTGACGCGGATGGGGGCCGCGCCCGGCTCGGCCAGCCTGACATGGATGTCTGACTGGCCCCCACGGTTACCTCCGACGACGTAGGCGACGCGCCTCCCATCGGGCGAGAAGCTCGGCCGCCTCTCGATGCCGGGCTCGGACGTCAACTTGCTCATTCGGAGCTCCGGCTGTTGTCGCCCCATGGGCTCCGCGTTGTTCGAGGAGTCCGCCACCACGAGCACGGCCAACGTGGCGGCAGCCAAGCCGATTCGCCACTTGGCCGCGCGGCGGCGCGGCTTCCTCCGCAATGAAGCGGCGGAAATGAACCGGGCGGCGTACGATCCCTTGGGGATCTCGATGACGACGGGGTCGCCGCGCCCTTCGGCGGCGTAGTATTGCGCCAGCCGTTGGCGTAGTCTTCCCGCTTGTACCCGCACGATCGTGTCGGTGCGCGGATCGAACGAGGGGCCGCGGTCGAAGACTTCCAGTCCGATCGAATACTCCTTGATTGGATCCGCGCTATGGTCGAGCGCGTGCTCGACGACGTAGCGCAAGAAATCGCTCGACCGCTCCGACGAAACGAACCACGAGCTGGCGAGAACACGGCTCAGCGCATCTCGAATTTCGGGTGGGCTCAGCTCATTCCGCGGACGTGCCGGCTCGCGTACCATCATCGCACCGGGATTTTACCGCCGTTTCGGATGGCTTGCAAGTTCTTCATTCCATTGGGGTGTCACCGTGACGTCACGGCGTGTCACTTGCCGGGGCGGGCTGTCAATGCCGAATCTAGCAACGCTGAGCGGAGCTTCAGAGCCGGCGCGACGAACGGTACGGTGCATTGTCGTTGCCCCATTTCCGCCGCGCTTCGCCTGTAAGGGTAGGCGCGGTGAGTGGGTTGCCAGCGGCTGCACGGTCCCGCTTCCCCGAGCTCCCGCGCTCTCGCTCGGCCAATCGATTTGACCCAGGAGGAAACACCATGAGCTCAAGCTCGAAGAAAAATCCAATCCTCGCGGCCGCCGCTTGCGCGCTGCTTATCGGGGCAGGCTCCGTGGCGGAAGCTGCGTCCACCTATCAGGCGAAAGATCTTTTCGTCATGGGGATGCCCGGAGCTCTCGTGGAAGGCGCCGCGACGCTGACCAGGACGGACGACGGCATTACGTACAGTATCTACACCTCCGGCCTGAAACAGGGCGCGACGACCATTTGGATCGTCGTCTTCAACAATCCGGAGAACTGCGCGGGCGGTCCGGGCGGCTGCCGGGGAAGCGACCTTGGCAACCCGTCCGTGAACGGGACGGTCATCGCCGGCGGCGCCGATAACGTGGGTCCGCAAGGGCTGGCCAACTTCCAGGGCCATTTGGCGGAAGGCCCGCCGCCGGAGGGCATTCAGATCAACGTGCCGGCCGGGCTGTTCGAAGGCGGGCTGGTCGACGCACATCAAGCCGAGATCCATTTCGTCGTTCGGGGTCACGGCAAGCCCATCGCCGGGCAAGCGGTCGAGCAGTTCACGACGTTCGAGCCGGGCGCGTCGCCCGGGGACCAGCAGGCGGTCATCTTTCCGCCGGTGAACTAGGAGACGGACGGCCAACCGCCAGTAGGGAGCAAACAAATGTCCAAGTCAAAGAAATCCAATCTCATCCGCCCGGGCGACTCGGATCGTGAACAGTCACAGGAAGTCGACCAGGGAAGGCGTCAGGCTGTTGGCGCGGCCTCTCTGCTCGCCGCGGCCGGCCTACTCTGGAAGCCGGGCGCGGCCAAGGCCCAAGCCGGGCGCGGCGGCAGCCTCGTGCTCGATGTCGCTTGCATCGGCCACTCGTTCGCCCCAGACTTTACCGGCGTGCTCGACCAGGCGGGCGGCGACTTCCGCGGCCTGAGCTTCTACGTCGAGGGGGCGCTCTTCCCGGGAGGAACCATCCCGCCCGGGCCGGGATTCGACCCGGCGGGCGCGATGCAAATCGGTCATTGGCTGTGCCGTGGCTGGTTTATGAACGACTCGGCGCGCCCGGCCCCTGTCGCCATCACTACCCAGGAGTACCTGCTCGAAGTCATCGACAGCGAGAGCAACCCTTCGCCGGCACACACGCTGGTGAGCTCCGGCCTCGAAGGCGGAGCGGAGAGCTTCGTGCGGGCGGTCGTGGGCGGAACGGGGGACTACCGTCACGCGCGCGGCGAAGTCGTGCAACAGACGATTGGATCGAACACGACGATCCTGAACGTTTTTGGGGGACCGGCGCCGAACTTCCGGTTCCATTTCGACTTCTAGCGGAGACCAGAGTGGAGGAGCGAACTATCATGGCGAAGCGGCAGATTGGCTTTTCGATTATCGTGGCGGCGGCAATTCCGCTGGCGTTGCCGGCGGTCGCGCAGGTGCAGAACGCGCAGGTCCTCGAGTTCCAAGATACGCAGGACACGCTGATACCCAATCCGGCCGTGATTCCCGGGGCGCACGCGCAACTGCGGCGCCACTCCAACGGAGTCGCGGTCAAGCTCAGCACTCGCGGTCTGCCACCTGGTGCCTACACTTTGTGGTGGGAGATCTACAACGCGCCACAGAATTGCATCGGCGAGTGCGACTTTTTTGAAGATGCGTTCAACCCGGCGACGCAGTTCGCGGTCCATTGGGCCGCCGGAGGTATCGTCGGCGAAGACGGCGAAATGCACGCAGAAGCCGAAACTCTGGTAGGTCACGTTCCCGGGGAGCCTTGCCCGGCCGTCCCGTTCGTAGGACCGAAAGTGCTTTTCGGGTGCGGACTGCTCGACGCCATGGGCGCTCAAATCAACGTGATCATCAAGACTCACGGCGAACCGAGTGCGAACCCGGAAGTGCTCTATCGGCAAATGGGCACGATCGGGGGAGCGTGCACCAATCCGCCGGGTGCGGTCGAGCATCCGGTCGATCCGGACCCGGCCTTTCGCTTGTTCCCCTGCTACGACCCGCAGGTGGCGGTGTTCCTGCCGCAGTAGAGCGGGCGTGAGCGCCACCGGGCCGGGACTTTGCGGTCACGGCCCGGCCTGAGACTCAATCGCGAGATTGCGGACAGAGCGGCGGAGCCGCCGGCCAGCGCCGGTGGAGGAGGTTTCTTGTCATGAAAACCCGTTTGTTCTGGACGATAGCTGCTGCCCTGGCGGCGATTCCCGCAGGCCTGTCCGCGCAGGTCGGCCAGGAGACTTCAGGCTACGTCCATCTCGGCAACGGCCAGGAGCTCCAACTCTCGACCGCGGAGCTTCTCGAGCGCGGTCGGCGGGCCTTTGCGGCGAGTTGGACGAGAGAGGAAGGCGCCGGCCGGCCGTTGACCAACGGTGTGGGAGGCGCCTTAGCCGACCCGGCTTCGCCGCTGACCTTTCCTCGCAATTTCAACCGCATCTCGGCGATGGACTCGAACGGTTGCGCCGGTTGCCACAACCTGCCCTTTGCGGGGGGCGGCGGGGACTTCGTGACGGGCGTCTTCGTCGCAGGGCAGCGCTTCGATGCTGTGACCTTCGACCACCGAGACGGTATCCCATTGCGGGGCGCGGTGAACGAAGCGGGCGGCTTCGCGACATTGCCCGGCGCGGCGAACTACCGCGCGACGGTCGGCATGTTCGGTTCGGGCTACATCGAGATGCTGGCGAGGCAGATGACGGCCGATCTGCAAGCGATCCGAGATGGATTGCCGCCGGGCGGCAGCGCGGCGCTCAAGACCAAGGGCGTGACATTCGGCGTCTTGAGCCGTAGCGCGGACGGCGCGAGCTACGACGTCTCGCTGGTGGAGGGCTTGCCCGAGCAGAGTCTGGCGGGCGCCGTGCCGAGCCTGATCATCCACCCGTTCCACCAGAGCGGCTCGGTGGTCTCGCTGCGGCAGTTCACCAACAATGCCTTCAACCACCACCATGGCATGCAGTCCCAGGAGCGCTTCGGTGCAGGGCTCGACGCCGACGGCGACGGCTTCGTCAACGAGATGACGCGCGCAGACATCACCGCGGTCGCGCTGTGGCAGGCTTCGTTGCAGGTCCCGGGTCAAGTCGTGCCGAAGGATCCGGCAATCGAGGCGGCGGTGCTCGCCGGCGAAGCATTGTTCAACCAAGCCGGCTGCACGGAGTGCCACGTCGAAGCGCTTCCGCTCGACGACAACGGTTGGGTCTTTACGGAGCCGAACCCGTACAACCCGGCGGGTAATCTCCAGCCCGGACAGGCGCCGCCCGTGGCGCTGGATCTTTCCGATCACCGGTTGCCGGGACGCCGGCTCAAGCCCGAGGGCGGCATCGTAATGGTGCCGGCATTCACGGATCTGAAACTCCACGATATCACCAGCGGCCCCGGAGATCCGAACCGCGAGGCGCTGAACATCAACGAGCCCGGCGGCTCGCCCGCGTTCCTCGGCGGCAACCGCCGTTTTCTCACCAAGAAGCTGTGGGGCGCGGCCAACGAGCGGCCGTATTTCCATCACGGCAAGTTCACGACGCTGCGTGAGGCGACGCTGGCCCACGCCGGCGAGGCGCAGGCGAGCCGCGACGCCTTCGTTGCGTTGACGGACATCGAGCAGAGCAGCGTGATCGAGTTTCTGAAGTCGCTGCAAGTACTACCGGCGGACGTGAAGTTCGCCTGCGTGGACGAGAACGGACAACCGCGGCCG
Source organism: Bryobacterales bacterium (assembly GCA_965216545.1). Taxonomy (GTDB): domain Bacteria; phylum Acidobacteriota; class Terriglobia; order Bryobacterales; family UBA6623; genus RI-231. Next base: position 3,395 of record CBDCGE010000004.1, on the reverse strand, counting down.
AACTGGCCGCCGAAGTAAGCCGAAAGGATTCGGAGAAAAGAGATGGTTTCTAAACGTCATCGCCTAGCGCTGCTGGTGTTCGCGCTCTCAGTTGCGGTTCAGACCGTTGCACGGGCAGGCGAATGCCAGATTGTCAGGGGGCGTCTGCTCAACCGGCCCGTGACGGAAGGCTGTAGCTCTCCATTCTTCTGCGCCGAAGGCAAGCTGCTGGGCCGCCTGAATGGGACTTTCGACCAGACCGGGACTGGATTGGCGCCCGCCGGCGCCGCTCTCGAAGACCCCGCCGTTCCGCCTGCGGTGGCGTTCGGCAGCGCGGACATTGCGTTGGACACCAAGCTTTGCGGCGGCGTGCTATTGCTGAAGGACACTTTCGTCATCAACTTCGCTGCACCGGATCCGGCGAATTCCGGCGACGGCTTTTTCTCGGCTGTCCACACCGTCGATCCGCAGCGGAGCACGGGTGGCTGCTTCGGTGCTACCGGCCAACTTCGAGTATCGGGCGTGTCGACCCCCAGCGGCGTGGATGCGGATTACGAAGGGGTGATTTGTAGCGAGAAGATGGGCGGGCAATAGCGCCCCGCGACCAACCAAGGAAGAGGAAGCAGAACTATGAACAACGCACTCGTTTGGGCAATTGGACTGACGATCGGCGCCGGCAGCTTGGAGGCGCAAGTCCCGAGAGACCCCGATGGGTCGATCCGCCTGGAGGTGGCGCTGGATCTGGCGAACACGTTTGTGTTCGATGAGTCGCCCGTGCTCGACGATGGGCGGCCGGCCTATGGCAACGACTTCATCATCCGAGGCGTGATTTACCCGGCCGGCACGATCTCGACTTCGGGCAACAAAGGGATGAACCCCGATGGAACGCCCGAGTTTCCCGACCGCGTGCTCGGCGAATGGACTTGCTGGGGCCGCTTCATCGGCGAAGGGGCGGCGACTTCGCAGGGCGCCTTCGTGATGTCGACGCAGGTGTTCAGCTTCGGCGCAACGCCGGACTACGGACCGACCACGATCGTCACGACCGGCTACGAGGCGGTGGACGGCGCCGTGCATCGCGCGGTCACCGGCGGCACGGGCGAATTCGTTCGCGCGGCCGGGTCGCAGCGGCAGGCAATCATGGCGGGCGGCCGCAACGGGGCGAGTGGGCTCAACCTGACGCAAGAGATCGTGTTGGACGATTCGGTATCGACGAGCCTGTCGCGTATCCAAGAGCTGCTCAGCCGCGTTGCGACGCGGCTAGGGTTGGTGCCGTAGACGAGTCGGTAGATGAAGTCGCCGGCAGTTGCCGGAGCAGGTCGCCATCTGAATGAACGCACGCGGGCGGCGTGGGTAGACAAGACCTCGTCGGCCCAGGGGAACGGCAACGTGGTTCTCCGAGAGCCGCGACTGTCGGGCATGGCAGAACGTAGGCTTCCGTGCTCGCTCGAGCTCATCCTGATTCCCCTCGCGGCCCCGCGAGCCTTCTTCCCTAGCCGCAGCGACAATGCCTTCGAGGATTGCGGCTTCGGGTTTTGCCCTCGTCACATCCCGAGCAAGGGCGGAGCTCGACAGGCCTTGCGGAGCTCCCTGACCGCCGGGACCCGGCCGCGGGACGAAAACGTCGGCCAACTCGCCGGCGCGGATTGGGTTCGACTACCCACAATCATCCTCGAGAGCGGCGCGCGTCGCCGCATTGCTTGACTTCGTTCGCCCGCGTAGCGTTTCGGAGGCGACGGCTGGCGTTCGAGCCGCTATTCTCCAGCGGGCTGACAGCCATCCCCCCGCTTGGGGCGTGCTGGATGGGATTTCTTCGCCCGATTCGTCTTGTGTCCCGCCAGTAAAGGTGTAGGGACCTGCAAGCAAACTCCGCGAAAAAGCTTGCCCCACGAAGGGAATTCATGCACCGACGGCCGGCGCAACCGAGCCGTCTTCGGCTCCATGGGCGCTGGAGGCGCCGCAACAGCGACCGTGGCTCCAAGCTCGTCTTCCACCGCTACGGCGATGAATCCTTCCTCGGAAGTCTGGGTGGAAGGCCGCTTCCGAGGCCGCCAGCACAGGCGGACGCCGCGCGAGCACGAAGTGCCACAGACGAAGGCCCGTGGCACGACGATCCTCGCGATCGCACGCTCACCGCAACCCCGTCCTGAACCCCGGACCCCGCGAGAGCTCGTCCCGCGCGGGGCGTTTTTCCGCCAAGGTTCAAAAAAAGTTGCCCGCTTTTCCTTTAGATATCGCCCGAAACAGTGAGAGAGCCTGATGCGCTGCGGCGCTCAGAATTCATGTCGGAGGCACGGCCATGAGAATGCTAGCTTCACTTCTATTCACGTTGGTGACGCCTTTGCTCGTGCTTGGCGAGCAACGGCCGATGCAACCAGAGCGCGTGAGAACCTTGGTCGAGAAAGCTGTCAGGGCGCAGGCCCAAGGCAGCTACGCCGGAGCCGTTGGGCTTCTTACGGCCGCTTTGGAGCAGGTCGAGCTCGATGGTCTGGCAGCGGCCGACATTCGAACTCGTCTGGGAATCGCCTACCAAGACCTTGGCCGCTATTTCGAAGCGGAAGGGGAGCATCGCCAAGCCGCGCGTACTTGCCGCAAGGAAGGGGCGAGTGGGCGAACTGTTCTAGCCTCGGTTCTGAACAACCTCGGCACGCTCTACTCGGAGACTGGAAAACTCAACGCGGCTCGTCGATCGCTCGAGGAGTCCGTCAGAATCCGAGAAGAGATCGGCGGGACAGACAACGCGCTGCTGGTTTCGCCGCTAAGTAATCTTGCTATTGTCGCGTTGAGGCTCGGTGACACGGTTGAAGCATCCGACTTATATCTGCGCGCGCTAGCAATCTGTCGGGAAGCGTATGGGCCCCACAGCCGCCAAACGGCTTTCTTGCTCAGCAATCTCGCAACCTTGCATTTCAATCAGCGTCGATTCCACGAGGCGGCAGAATTCCTCGAGGAGGCTATCGGGCTGATGTCCGAAGTGCTGGGCGAGGACCACCCAGCGGTCGGACACGCCCTAACAAACCTCACTGCCTTGCGGCTCGAGCAGGGACGCCTCGAGGACGCCGAAATGGCAGCTTCGAGGGCGTTGGAGATATTCCGGGCTGCATTGCCCGAGGATCATCCCCAAATTGCGGCTTTGTTAGACCACTACTCGAAGCTGCTCGGCAAGACCGGACGAGGCAGACAGGCTAGGCAGATGCGCAAGCAAGCGCGAGAGATCCGAAAACTGATCCGGGAAGAGAACCTGCTTGATCACACGATCGACGTGAGCGCCTTCACTGCGAGGCCATGAGCTCGCACCAACCAGCCTGGCGATTTAGGGTTCCATTTGGGTTCCATCAAGGCCCCAAAAGGTCGTTTCGACGGATTGGCGTCCAGCCAAGCGAGCCCTTGTTTTCAAGGACTTAAGGGTTATCGTCGGC
>CBDCGE010000003.1:0-25268 GCA_965216545.1 Bryobacterales bacterium | reverse complement strand
GCCGCCGCCGGTTCGAGATCCAGCTCGATCTCCGCGAGCAGCGGGTTCTGGTTGGGGCTGGTCCGGACGAGATCGTCGACGCGGAAACGATCGAGCACGCGCATCTCGGCCTGCGCTCGTTCGATGGAGACCCCAGGCTTCAACCTCGCGATCAGTTGGAGATTGAAGTCGCCGCTCGTTCCGTGGCCGGGATCGATCGCCGGCTCCATGGCCGCGGGTATCCAGAGCTCCCTCTTGGCGCCGACCTGAAGGCCGAAGAAGCCAGGCGCAGTGACGCCGATCACAGTCATCGGTACGCCGCCCACCGCGATTTCCGTACCGAGAATCCCCGGGGCGAGGTCGAATCTCCTGTTCCAGTAGGACCAACTCAAGACCGCGACCGCCGTGCTCGGGGACCCAGGCTCATCGTCCTGCGGCTCGATCAGACGGCCGGCGGCAGGTTCCACGCCGAGCGCCGAGAAGAAGTCTCCTACGACATACCCGCCTTCGAGCGTCTCGGCTTGGCCGTCGCCGAGCTTGACCTCGAAGCGGGAAGGCGCCAGGCCGGTCAGCTCAGAAAACACGGTGTTCCGCTCGCGGAAGTGTTCGTAGTACTTCCACCCGAAGACGTTCAGGCGCGGGTCGTTCGGATAGTCGCTTAGAAGCTCGACCAGTTGGCCCGGTTCGCGCACCGGGAGCGGGCGCAGCATGAGCGTGTAGAGGAGGCTGAAGATCGCGGTGTTGGCGCCGATGCCCAGAGCCAGCGTAAGGACCGCAGTGAGCGTGAGTCCGGGGTTCTTTCGAAGGCCTCGCGCGCCGTGAAGGAGGTCTTGCCGGAGCTGCTCGAAGGGGAGCCGGCGCATGGTTGGGTTCAGTTTAGCCCGTCCGCGTGCTACAAAGTCGGCTGATGCGAACCGTCATGCTCGTTGCCGCCGTCGCACTTGCCGCCTCGGCGCAGGTCCCGTTTCCCGATGCCAAGCCCGTCCCACGGATGCAGGCGACGCCGCTGCCCGACGATCAGGTTGCGTTCGAGCGCGAAGGAGAGGAGATTGCGCGATTCCACTATGGGCCGCGGCACGAGCGGCCGTTCGTCTATCCGGTGATCGGACCCTCCGGCAGAACCTTGACGCGGATGGGGCATCCGGGCGACCCGCACGGCCACAGCCACCACAACTCGGTCTGGATCACGTTTCACGACTTGAGCGGAGTGAATTTCTGGGGCGACCGCGGGCCGATGCCGCTGGGGCGAATCGCGGTCGAAGAGGTCGAGAGTCTCGAGGATGGCGAAGCCGAAGCCGCGGTGACGACGCGCGGGGTCTGGCGGGCCGAGTATGGGACGGAGCTGCTGCTCGAGCGGCGGCGGACGGCCGTGCGCGATCTCGGCGGCGGCGAGTGGTTGCTGGCGCTCGATGTGAAGCTCGAGGCCGCCGCCGACACGGGCGCGACGTTCCGGGCGGAACGGCTAGGGCCGATCGGCGTGCGCGTAGCGAAGACGATCAGCGAGCGGTTCGGAGGCGGGCGGCTGCGGAGCTCCGAAGGCGACGAGGGCGAGCCGGCGATCTTCCACAAGCGGGCGCGTTGGGTGGACTACTCGGGGCCGGTGCTCGACGGGGTCATCGAGGGGTTGACGCTGATGGATCATCCGCAGAATCCGCGGCATCCGGCTCACTTCCACGTGCGGCAGGACGGTTGGATGGGGGCGCTGCTGACCGAGGAAGGCGAGCTTCGACTCGAGAAAGGCGAAGCGATCGAGCTGCGGTACGGAGTGTACGTGCACGAGGGCGCGCCGCCGGTGGAGGTGTTGGACCGGGTCTGGGAGGCGTTTGCGCGGGAGCGGTAGGAACCGCCGAAGCGAAGTTCTTCGCTGCTCGACGACACGCCGCGGACAACGAAGCTGCAACGTTTGGTTTGGTGAGGGGAAACGCCATCGCAGGAGCGGTCTTGTCAGCCCGCGGAAGCCTTTATGATGAGGTTGTCGTGAACACGCGCCGGACCTTTCTCGGCGGCATCGCGGCGGCGTCTTCGGCGGTCGCGGCTCGCGCGCAGTCTTCGCCACTGCGAGTTGGCGTAATCGGCGTCGGCTGGCGGGGCTCGACTCTGATGCGCGAAATCGAGAGCCTCGATGGCGCCGATGTCGTCGCGATCGCCGACATCTTCGTGTTGCGTCACCAACAGGCGCGGGAGATCCGGCCTGCCGTACGAACCTATCTCGATCACCGCGAGATGCTCGCCGCCGAGGATCTGGACGCGGTCATCGTCACGACTCCCCCGCGCCTGCACGCCCAGCACTTCGTGGACGCTCTCGAGGCGGGCGCCCATGTCTACGTAGAGAAAACGATGGGGTTCAACCTCGAGCACCTGAAGCGCATGCGGCGCGCTCGAGAGAGCTTCCCAGGGCAAGTCGTGCAGGTCGGCATCCAAAGCCTGAGCTCGGGAGCGGCGACGGATGTGCCGCTGATGCTCGCCGACGACAAAGTCGGCCACATCACGGAAATCCACGCCAATTGGTATCGCAACCACGCCCCGGACGATCCGCCTTGGGTGCGCGACATTCCACCCGAGGCGAGCCTCGCAAGCGTTCGGTGGGACGCCTTTCTTGCGGATGCGCCGCCGGTCCGCTTCGACGCCTTTCGGCTCATCAACTGGCGCTTGTTCTGGGACTACTCCGGCGGCGCCGTTTTCGAGCTCTTCGTGCACCAGCTCGGCTTCTGGTTCAAGATGCTCGGCCTCGCCGCACCGGATCGGGTTACGAGCGCGGGAGATATCCACTTGTGGAAGGACCGGCGCCAGGTTCCGGACGTATGGAGCGTGGCGATGCACTTCGAGGAACGGAACCTCGCGATTCACTGGACATCGAGCTTCGGCAATCGGTTCCTAGGGGTGCGCGAGTACGCTCTGGGGACGCGCGGCACGATCGAGAAGATCGGCGTACACGCCCGCTACGTACCGGAAGGAGTCACCAATCCGCAGGGGCAGGAGATCGCCGGCGCAGCCCCGGACGGCAGCCACATGCAGGACTTCTTCAACGCGATTCGGACCGGGCGCGAACCGAGCTGCCCCTTCGAGATCGGTTTCCAGACGGCGATCGCGTGCCGCATGGCCGTGGACAGCTTTCGCCAGGGGCGCTCGCTGAGATGGGACCGCGACGCCGAACGGATTCTGCCGGACGAGCCGGCGGGCGACGTTGCGCCGCGTCGTTCTCCGATCCGCGCTCGTACGGCTAAAGAGACGCTTTGATTTTTTTGACGGCTGCGGCCTCCTCGCGGCCTTTGTAGTAAGGATCCAGCGGATAGCAGCCAGAGACCAGGCCGTTGCGAGGGCCGGTGGTGCAGTCGGAGAACGTGCGGCAGATGCGCTTCGCTGTCAGCGCACCCTCGCGTAGGACGTCGGCGGGCAACTCCGGGTAGGAGAGCACCATGCGGCCCAGGCCCACGGCGTCGACTTTGCCATTGCGGACGGCCCACTGGGCGACGTGCGGCAGAAACTCCTGCAAATAGGTGTAGCCGGTGCCGACCAGGACGAGGTTGGGGAAGTCGGCCTTGAGCTTGGCGGTGGCGTCGATCTGGCGGGCGGCGCCGACGAGCGGGTCCTCGGGCGGCTGGTAACCGTCCGAAGGCGGAAACATGGCCGGGCGCTGGATATGCGGGTTGTAGTAGGGGCTGCCGGCGGAGACGTTGACCATGCGGATGTCGAGCGATTCGAGCAGGCGCAGGAATAGCCCGGGCTCGGCGAGGTCGTAGGCGGTGGGGTTGTCGCGGTCGACGCCGAAGCCCCACAGGTAGGGCGTCTCCGTGTCCTCGGGGATGCCGGGACCAAGCTTCGAGCCTTCGCTCCTGTCGGGATCGGGCTTGTAGGCGACGAAGTCGAACGCGCTGACCCGCACGCCGATCGCGAGCTTGGTGGCGCCGCGTACGCCTTCGACGAGCTCGCGCAGGAAGCGAGTGCGGTTCTCGAACGAGCCGCCGTAGGGGCCGGGGCGCGTGTGGGAGCTCAAGAATTCGTGGCCGAGATAGCCGTGACAGTGCTTGAGGTCGACGAACCGGGCGCCGCAGCTCTCCGCAACCTTTGCGGCCGCGATGAAGCGCTCGACCAGGACTCGGATGTCGTCGTCGGACATCACGGGGTAATCCGCGTCTAGGCCCTGCTTGCGGTCGAGCACCGGGTGGCGGTAGAGGATTTTCGGCTCCGGTTTGTCCTTTTTGAAGGGGCGGCAGAAGCGGCCCGAATGCGTGAGCTGGAAGCCGACGAGCAGATCGTCGGTCGAGCCGAAGGTTTCCTGGTGTGCGTCGAGCAGACCCTGGAGCAGCGCGGCGAGACCGTCGCGGTTGGCTTCGTCGATGATGAGTTGGTTGGGGTTGGCGCGACCTTCGGGTACGACGGCCATGGCCTCGCCGCCCCAGATCCACTTGGCGCCGCTCGAGCCGAAGTTGCGCCAACGGCGGCGGACGAGCTCGCTCGGCTTGCCGTCGGGCTCGGCGTCCCAGCCCTCCATGGGGTGGATGACGAAGCGGTTGCCGACGGTGCGGCCATGGATCTCGAGCGGCTGCGCGAGGGGGGACTCGGGGGCTTTCTCGATGGAGTCCTCGGCGCCGATGGGAAGCTCGAGCTCGGCGAGGCGTTCGCGGAAACGGTCGGCGGTCTTGAGCGAAGCGATGCGGGGGTAGGCCATGACTGGGAAGTTTCCAGTATAGGAGAGCGGACTAGCCCACCTGGACCAACCCGTACCGCCGCTGCCAGCGCGTGCGAACGTAGTGCACCGCCTTCTCCACTTCTTCCCGGCTGGGCGGCTCTTCGACAAAGGCGGTCGCTTCCGAGCGCGCCAGCTCGAGCAGCTCGCGGTCGCGGATGATGTTGGCGACGCGGAACTCCGGCAGCCCGGATTGCTTCGTGCCAAAGAACTCGCCGGGGCCGCGGAGCTTCAGGTCGGTCTCGGCGATCTGGAAGCCGTCTTGGGTGCGCTCCATGGTGCGGATGCGCTCGCGAGCGGCCTCTCCCAGCTTCTCCGTCATGAGGATGCAATAGCTTTGCTCGGAGCCGCGGCCGACTCGCCCGCGGAGTTGGTGGAGCTGCGCGAGGCCGAAGTTCTCGGCGTGCTCGATCATCATGACGGTGGCGTTGGGCACGTCGACGCCGACTTCGATGACGGTGGTCGAGACGAGGATTTGCGTCTCGCCGGCTTTGAACGCGTCCATCGCCGCCTCCTTCTCGGCGGGCTTCATACGGCCGTGCAGGAGACGGACCTCGAGGTCCGGAAAAACCCGCTTGGAGAGGTGCTCGAAGGTCTCGGTCGCTGCTCTGGCGGTCTTGAGCTCGGACTCCTCGACCAGCGGGCAGACGACGTAGGCTTGGCGGCCCTTGCGGATCTCGCTGGCGATGAAGCTATAGACACGCTCTGCCGCGTCGTAGGTGCGGGCGCGGGTCACGATGGGCGACCGGCCGGGCGGCAGCTCGTCGATGACCGAGACGTCGAGCTCGCCGTAGACGGTGAGAGAGAGCGTGCGCGGGATGGGGGTCGCGGTCATCACCAGCACGTCGGGGTGCTCTCCTTTGCGCAACAGGAGGAGGCGCTGCATCACGCCGAAGCGGTGCTGCTCGTCGATGACGATCAGCCCGAGACGCCGGAACTCGACGTCTTCGGTGATGAGCGCATGGGTGCCGACGGCGACGTGGGCGACGCCTTCGGCGAGCAAGCGCTTGAGCTTAGTCTTCTCGCCTTTCGAGAACGAGCCGGTCAGGGGCGCGACGACGTAGCCGGCCGGCTCGAGCAGCTTGCGCAGGTTGTAGAAGTGCTGCTGCGCAAGGATCTCCGTCGGCGCCATGATGGCGACCTGGTAGCCGTTCTCTAGCGCGATGACGGCGGCTTGGACGGCGACGAGCGTCTTGCCGGAGCCGACGTCGCCTTGCAGCAGACGGTTCATCGGCGTGGGCTTAGCCATATCCTGCGCGATCTCGCCGAGGACGCGTTTTTGGGCGCCGGTGGGCTTGAACGGTAGGATGCGCTTGATCTGTTCGCGGGCGCGGTCGTTGAGCTCGAAGGCGATGCCGGGGGCGGTGCGCGCCTTGCGGCGCTTGAGCGCGAGACCGAGCTCGAGGAAGAAGAACTCCTCGAAGGCGAGGCGGAACTGCGCCGGCGTGCGGAAAGCGTCGAGCAGCCGCATGTCCGTCTTGGGCGGGGGGAAGTGGGTCTCGCTCAAGGCCTGGCGGCGCTCGGGCAGAGCGAGGCGGCGGCGGACGGCTTCGGGCAAAGGGTCTTCCGGCAGCTCGACGTTCTCGAGCGCGCGCCAGAGGATGGTGCGGATCTGTTTGGTGGAGGTCTTGCCGATGGCGCGGTAGATGGGCGCGATGCGCCCGAGATGCAGCGCGGTTTCTTCGTCGTCGGCGCGGAAGATCTCGTACTCGGGGTGCATCATCTCGATGCTGTTGGAGTAAGAGCTCCACTCGACCTTGCCGTAGAGGGCGACGAGTTGTCCGCGGTCGAAGATCTTGGCGAGATAGTCGCCACGAAACCATTTCGCTGGGAGCACGCCGCCGGAGGCGTCGCGAATGCGGATTTCGAACAAGCGCGCTTTGCTGCGCCGCGAGCCGAACGAGCCGAGAGCGATGAGCTCGCCGATGACGGTGGCGGTTTCGCCGGGGGCGAGGTCGGCGATCGCTTTGAGGTTGGAGCGGTCCTCGTAGCGGAACGGCATGGTGTAGAGCAGATCTTCGACGGTGAAGATCCCCTTGTTCTCGAAGAGCTTGGCGCGCTGCGGCCCGACGCCCTTGAGGTAGGTGATGGAGGTGTCGAGATCCATGCCGGCGGCTAGCTCAGACCGAAATCCGAATCGAGATACCAGAAATGGCGCGAAACGCCCTGAGATTCCGCGCGAATGCGCTATGCTTTTTCGCGTGCCCCAGTTGCTTGCGGCGCTCGGCGATCCCATCATCGCTGCGATCTCGATTCCTCTGGTCATGTTGATGACCGGCGCCTGCGCGCGCAAGCTCATTCGCGGAGATGGCTGGAAAAGGCATGACTTCTACCTGGGAGTCGAGTTCAGCTTAGCGGCCCTCACGGCGGGCCTTGCAAACCTCTCGGCTATCGCCGCCCGTCCAGACACGACGCCCGCCGAATCCGGCCGCGCGCTCACCTTGATCGCGCTCTTTCTGGCCAGTTGCTTCTTGTTCCTCCTTATTGTGATGTCGATTCATCAGGACAGGACACCCGAAATCAACCAAAGTCCTACGAAGGAGATCCTGTGGCTCGGCCTGGTTTCCAACGTGATAGGCTTAGGATTACTGGCTGTTTTCGTAGTGGTTTTCCGGATAGCGTGACGGCATGAGTAAACGCAGAATCCAGAGTCTGGAGCTCATTTTGAGCGCCGCGACCGCGCTTTTTGGCGTTGCGCTGACGTTCGTCGCTGCAGTCAAGCTCGATGTGGGCCTCATGGCAGCCGGCACGGTCGCGGCCGCGGTCGCCCTCGCGCTCAAGCTGCACTCCTCTCGCCAGTCTGACGTACCAATGGACGAGTAGTCGATCGTCACCTCGGTCCTCCTGTCATAGCGCGAAATGCAGGAAGACGTCGTCGAAAGGCTCGCTGGGCATCTTGGCGTGCTCGCGAAGCTCAGCCGGCGGGCCCTCGGCGACCAGCTTGCCTCGCTTGAGCACGACGACCCGGCGGCAAACGCGCTCGACGAATCCCATGACGTGCGAGCTGAGCACGATGCCCACGCCGTCGGCGGCGAGCTCGCCGAGACGCAACCGGAGCAACCGCATGCTCTCGGCGTCCAGCCCGTTGAGCGGTTCGTCGAGCAACAGCAGCTTGGGATAGCCGGCCAAGGCGGCGATGATACCAACCTTTTTGCGCATGCCGAGCGAATACTCGCCGATCAGCTCGTTGCGCCGGTCATGGAGGCCAAAGTAGCGAAAGCTCTCCTCGACGCGCGCGCCGCACTCGATCCCCTTGAGGCCGCAGACGAGCTCGAGGAATTCCCAGCCGGTGAGGCGATCGTAGAGGCGCAGGTCTTCCGGCAGATAGCCGATACGGCGGCGGGCGGCGAGGGGGTCGCGGCGCACTTCCTCGCCACAGACCCGTATCAAGCCGCCGTCTGGGTGGATGAGGCCGAGCACGCTCTTGAGCAGGGTCGATTTGCCCGCTCCGTTGGCGCCGAGCAGACCGAAGATCTCGCCAGCCGCGACGGCAAGCGAGACGTCGTCGACCGCGACAGTCTCCTGGTAGCGCTTGACGAGGGACTCGACCTCGAGCGCGGGCGGAGTCTGGCTCAAACCTGCTCCCCCAAGCGGGCGGCCGCGCTTTCGGCGCGCTCGCTGAGATGATGCATGAGGTAAGCGTAGAGGAACAGGCCGATTGGGAAGAGCTCGTTGAAGCCGTACATGCCGCAGACGCCGGCCGAAGCCAAACCCATGAGCATGAGACCCAGTCCGGGGGCGGCCGCGACATCGAAAGCTGCGGCGCCGACCATGGTGGAAACGCTAATCCAAGCCAGCGCGGCGCGCGCGGCGAACCAGACGGCGGCGCCCCAACTTCCGGGGTAGAGGGGAAGGACGGCGCACGCCAGGACGGCCGCCGGAAACGAGACGATCAAGGTGAAGTACTTGCGCGCCTTCAGCATGTCTTCGGGTGAGACGCCGCTGGCGTGCTCGGTCCAAAGCGCGGGCGCCTGGCGCTGGAGCAGCACCGGAGCGATCGCGCTGAGGCTGAAGACGGCGAGGCCGGTGAGCGTGAGCAGCAGGACGGCCATCCATTGCTCGGGCGCCCACCGGTTCACGATGGCCGTTGGCATGGCGCCGAGGAACAGCAACGCCGCGGCGGAGCAGGTCCAAACGGCGGGGGTGGCGGCGCGCAGCGTGAGACGGAGGTCGCGGGCGAGCTGGGCGCCGACTTCGGCCCCAAAGCGCCCGCGGAGCAGCGCATCCAGTCCGGCGATTGTGAATGCCTTGCGGCCGATGGCTTCCTCCGCGCGTTCGACTTCCGCGTCCCGCCAATTGCGGTAGGCGCCCCAGGCAAGGACGCCGATCGCGAGCGCACCGGCGGCCTGAGCGGGCCACTGGCTGAGCCAACCGCTCGGAACGAGGTCCACCTCCAGCGCCGCGACCATGGCGGCTTGGAAAAACGAAGCAGCCGGCAGCAGCGGCAGCAGGAGCAGGCCGGCCAACGGCTCGAAACGAACGAGCACGCAGATGAGGACGATCGACGCGCCGATCGCGAGCAGACGAGCCGGACGAAGCCAGGCCCGATGCACGAGCGTGAGCGCTGTGAGAATCTGAAGCGCGGCGACCTCGAGGATGACGGTGAGAGTCGTCCCGAGCGAGGGAAGCAACGCGTCTTGGCCCTCAGACGCCAGCAGGTGGAAGATGGCGGCCAAGCCGATCCAGGCGGGGACGTTCCGCAGAAGCTGACCCGCCAGCAATGCACGAAAGCGCGCATCGGCGGAGATCGGCAGCGCGTCGAGATAGGCTTCGGGCAGACCTAGGGCGTAGGCATGGCGCAGAGCCGAGGGCAGCCCGGCGGCCACCAGGGCTGCGCTGAGCAGGAAGCCCGCCGCCGCGAGGTCCGCGCCGGTCCAGTCCGGAGCGCCGCGCCGCAGCCAGCCGCCGGCCTGGACGACATTGGGCTCGAGGATGAAGTAGAAGCCCGCAACGATCATCGGGGCAAGCACGACGACGGAGAACCAATGGGCGCCGAGGGCTCGCTTCACGGTCAGGAGCTTGGCGCGCAGCGGCAGCCAGTCAGCCCTAGCTCCGATCATGGTGCGGCCTCCGGCTGGAAGTCCGGGTTCGCGGTATGCATACGGGTCCCGGCGGATGCGAGCGCTGCGTGAAGTTTTTCGAGCAGCCGGTCGCGAACGTCAGGTGCGGCTTGGGCCCGGTCCTGGCTCTCAGAGGGATCCTCGCTCAAGTCGTAGAGCTCGACGGCGGGCGGATCGTAGTGTTCGATGAGCTTCCAGTCGCCGGCGCGGATCGCGGCTCCGGGCTGCTTGGCTTGCGGGCTGTAGTGCGGGTAGTACCAGTAGAGGTCGCCCGCGAGCTGCTCGGCTGCGCCGGTCAGCAAAGGAACGAGGCTGCGGCTATCGGCGGCGGTCTTGGCGGAGGCGCCCGCCGCCTCGGCGATGGTGGCGAACAGATCGGTCCCGACGACAGGAACGCCTATCGTTCGTCCCGCGGGGGCTCGGCCGGGCCAGCGGACGATCAGCGGTACGCGAATGCCGGCTTCGTAAAGGTAGCCCTTGCCGGCTCTTAGCGGGGCGTTCTCGGTGACGTCGTTGAGCCCGCCGTTGTCAGACGTCAGGACGACGAGCGTGTTGTCTTCCAACCCCAGCCGATCGAGCACCGCTAGGATACGCCCGAGGCTGTCGTCGGCGGTCTCGACCATGGCGGCGTAAGTCGGATGGACCGCGGCGGGGGTGCGCGCGAGCTTGCGGCGGTACTTCTCGACCAGGTCCGGCGGCGCCTGGAGCGGCGTGTGGACGGTGTAGTGCGTGAGATAGAGAAAGAACGGCCGGTCGCGATTCTCTTCTACGAACGCCACCGCCTCGGCGGTGAGCCGATCGGTGAGGTACTCGCCCGGACGCCCGCCGTCGAGGTTCGGCATGTCGGGGTTCCAGGGCTTGCTCGGATCCAGGTAAGGGAACCAGTAGCTCGACGGGCTGCCGTGGGTATGGCCGGCGACGTTGACGTCGAAGCCCTGGTGGCGGGGCCAGTAGTCGGGCCCGCCGAGGTGCCACTTGCCCATGCTCGCGGACACGTAGCCGGCCTTGGCGAGCGCCTCGGCCAGAGTGGTTTCGTCATGGGGCAGATTCAGATTGTCGTCTGGAGGAACGATGCGTCCCTGGGGCGGATAGCGGTGCTTGCCGGTGGCGGTGATGTGTCCGGTGAACCCGACGCGCGCCGGGGTCTTGCCGGTCATCAAAGCGGCTCGGCTGGGCGAGCAGACCGGGCAGGCGGCGTAGGCTTGGGTGAAGCGCACGCCCTCGCTCGCCAGGCGGTCGGCGGCAGGGGTCTCGTAGACCTCGGCGCCCTGGCAACCCAAGTCGCGCCAGCCGAGATCGTCGACGAGAAATAGGACGACGTTGGGCGGGGCCTGGGCGCTGGCGGCGGCCCCGAGGAGCGCGAATGCGGCGGCGAGAGCTCTCAAAGCGTCTCTCCATAGTACGATTGCCCGGCCGAAGCGCCATGCGGGCCGCGAACGAAGGTGAGCTCCGCTATGCTCCGGCTACCGGGGCCGCCGGGAACGATTCCGGCGCCGGGATTAATCCGCTCTCCGTGACCGCCTAGCCGAGCTTCTCCTCCCGCTCCCAGCGCCGCAGCTTGCGGCAGGTCTTGACGAAGGCCGGCGAACCCTTTGCAGTGAGCTTTACGCAGCCCTCATCCAAGTCCTCCTCGATCCCTGCTTTGGCGAACAAAGGCATAGCCTCCTCGGTGAAGGCGATGAACTTGCAGTGCGCAAACGCGTCCGCCGCGAAATCACGTGCAGCGGGCATCGCCGCCAGCATCTTCCCTCCGTCTTTACCCGGCAAGATCGCCACCGCGTCGTAGAGCACGGAAGGTCCGCCGCCCAATTTCTCATCGCCCTCGATCGTCTTGCCGTCGCTTGCCTTCACACCGCCTACGGCCGGCGCTACGATCTCGAGCTTGGCGCCCTCTTTCTCGAGCGCTTTCCGCAACGCGGCTACCAGCGACCTGTTCACGCCGTCCGTAACTAGGGCGCCAACCTTGCGTCCGGCGAATGTGCTTGGGCCATTTTCAAGAATGCTCAAGGCCGTCGACTTTGGCAGGTCCGTCCGAGGCTTCACGGCCGCCGGTGCGGCCTTCGGCATCTTGCCGAGCCCCAAACCGGAGGCAACGGCGTCCGCCAAGCCCTTGTCGATGTGGGGCAGGTGCGAAACCACCCGTGCCCGAATGGCCGGAGCCTGGACCTTGCTCAGCTCGAACACGAGCGCATCCCGGATATGGCCCTGCTCGATTGCGGTCTGGCTGGCATAGAATTGCCGCGCCTGACTGTAGTGATCCGCGAAGCTCTCACTCCGCACCCGCTCCTTCCGCCCGGACTCTTCGGCGGGAAAGGACCGGAAACCCCCTTCTGGGTCCTCGCGCGGCCCTCCTTCCTCGCCGGACCAGGAGTTCGGCTCGTAGTTCGCCCTGCCCGCCGGATTGTGCATCGCCATGTGGCCGTCTTGCTGGAAATGGTGCATCGGGCACTTTGGCGCGTTGACCGGGATATGCGTGAAGTTCGGGCCGCCCAACCGTTTGAGTTGTGTATCTAGATACGAAAAGTTCCTCCCCTGGAGCAGCGGGTCGTTCGTGAAGTCCACGCCGGGGATGACGTTGTTCGTACAGAAGGCGACTTGCTCGGTCTCGGCGAAGAAGTTGTCGACGCAGCGGTCGAGCACCAACCGTCCCACACGGCGGATCGGGACTTTTTCCTCTGGAATCAGCTTCGTCGCATCCAGCACGTCGAACTCGAACTTCTCGGCAAACTTCTCGTCGAAGAGTTGCAGCCCGAGCTCCCACTCCGGGGGGTCGCCGGATTGAATCGCGTCCCACAAGTCCCGCCGGTGAAAATCCGGATCGGCGCCGTTGATCTTCACCGCCTCGTTCCACATCACCGACTGCATTCCCAGCTTCGGCTTCCAGTGAAACTTCACAAACGTGGACTTGCCCTTCTCGTTCACCAGTCGAAAGGTATGGACGCCGAACCCCTCCATGAAGCGCAGCGACCTCGGGATGGCTCGGTCGGACATCGCCCACATCACCATGTGCATGCTCTCGGGCATCAGCGAGATGAAATCCCAAAAATTGTCGTGTGCGGTTTGCGCTTGCGGGAACCCGCGATCCGGCTCCGCCTTGGCCGCGTGGATGAGATCTGGAAACTTCATCGCATCCTGAATGAAGAACACCGGCATGTTGTTACCGACGATGTCCCAGTTCCCCTCGCTGGTGTAGAGCTTTACCGCGAAGCCGCGAACGTCGCGGGCCAAGTCGGGCGATCCCTTGCTGCCGGCCACGGTCGAGAAGCGCACGAACGCCGGCGTTTTCTCGCCCTTCCTACGAAAGGGCGCGGCGCGGGTCACGGCGGTCAGCTCTTCGGTGCACTCGAAGTACCCGTGGGCGCCAACGCCGCGGGCATGCACGACGCGCTCGGGGATGCGCTCGTGATCGAAGTGAAAGATCTTCTCCCGAAAGTGCAGATCTTCCAGCGCCGTCGGGCCCCGCGTCCCGATCTTCAAAGAATTCTGATCGTCGGAAACCGGCACGCCCTGCTGCGTGGTGAGCGCCGGACGGCCCTCGCCGGCCGTCTGGTGCACTTCGCCGCCGCTGCCGGCGCTCACCTTCTCGTCGCCGAGCTGCACGCTTCGCCTCTTCCTTCTCGCCATGGACTTCCGCCCTCCTCATTACATGAAAGAAGCCGCACCATCGCGCGGCTCTCTGTCGAGCCCGCAAAGAAGCAGGCTGTTTCACCTCAAAGCGTGCGAAGTGTCACGGAAGACACGCTACGCAGTTCGTGTCCGGGCGAACGAGACCCGCGAACGAGGCCATGGGCGAACAGCCAGCGATTCGCTCACATCAGCGAGCGGACCGCTCAACGATTCGGAACAGGACGACGTTGGGCGGCGCCTGAGCGCTGGCGGCGGCGAGAGCTCTCAAAGCGTCTCTCCATAGTAAGATTGCCCGGCCGAAGCGCCATGCGGCTTTGGGATGGCGGCCGTCAGGCCCCGGCCGCGGCTCAAAGAAACTGGGGACGATTCCTAGGGAACGGGGAGAATTCCGAGTTCCACCCTAAGGCGAGGGCCTGATATTCTGTCCACAGAACAAACGAGCTTTTTCGAGGGGCGCGGCCAAGCAATGCTCTCTCTCTCTCTCCTTCTGTCTCTCTCTCAAAACTTCCGGCCGCGCCCCTTTTCGTTTGTACCCCGAACCCCTCTGATACACTGGCGCTTTTCCCATGAGCGCCCCCGCACTGATCGATTGCCGCAACATCACGGTCTCCCGCGGGGAGACGCGTGCGTTGGACAACTTCACGCTGACCATTCCGCTCGGTGAGAACACGGCGATCATCGGGCCGAACGGCTGCGGCAAATCGACGCTGATCAAGACGATTGCGCGCGAGCTGCACCCGCTCTACGACCCTTCGGCGTCGCTGACGATACTGGGCAAGCGCAGCTACAACATCTTCGAGCTTCGCCCCTTGCTGGGCATCGTCTCGGACGATCTCGTGAGACGGAGCCTGCGGCCGGCGCCGGGGCGGGACGTGATCCTCTCAGGCTTCTTCTCGACGCTGGAGCTCTGGCCGCACACGGAGCTGACGCCGGAGATGGAGCGCAAGGCCGACGAGGTGATCGAGCTGCTCGAGATTGCGCACCTGGCCGAACGTTGCACCAGCGAGATGTCTTCGGGCGAGGTCCGCCGCGTCATCATGGGCCGCGCGCTGGTCCACGACCCCAAGGCGCTGATGCTCGACGAGCCCACGAACAGCCTGGACCTGCGGGCGGTGCACGAGTGGCGGCGGATCGTGCGCAAGATCGCGCAGGCAGGTGTGGGGATCATCTTGGTGACACACCACCTGCCGGACATCATTCCGGAGATCGAGCGCGTGGTCTTGCTGCGCGACGGCAAGGTTTGGCGCGACGGGCCGAAGGCGGAGATCCTGACCAAGTCGAATCTGGAGGAAATGTTCGAGGTTCCGGTCGAGCTGGCGGAGCGGGGAGGCTATTACCATCTGTTCTGAGCGGGCCGCGCCCCTGCTAACATCGCGGGCATGATCTCCCGTCGCGCCTTCGCCGGAACCGCTCTCGCCGCCTCCAGTTACGCCCAGGTCGCGGGCTCGAATGACCGCGTTCGGCTTGGCTTCATTGGAGTCGGCAATCGCGGCTCGAACTTGCTGCAAGCCTCGAAGGAGTTCGCCGATCAGCAGATCGTTGCGGTGTGCGACCTGCTCGATCCTTTGTTGGACAAGGCGGTCGAGGCGGCGAGCACGAACCCCGCTCGCTACAAGGATTTCCGGAGACTGCTCGAGCGACAGGACATCGACGCCGTCGTCATCGCCACGCCCGACCACTGGCACGCGCTGATGGCCATTGCCGCGATGCGGGCCGGCAAGGACGTCTACGTCGAGAAACCGCTGTCGCTGACCGTGGTTGAAGGCCGCCGGATCGTCGAAGTGGCCGAGGAGACCAAGCGCGTCGTGCAGGTCGGCATCCACCGGCGGTCGTCGCCGTTCTGCCGCGAGGCGGCGGAGGTCGTCCGCACGGGCGGCATCGGGCAGGTGACGATGGCGCGCTGCGGCGTGGCGCTCAACACCTGGCCCAAGGGGATCGGTAATCCGCCGGACGGGCTTCCACCAGAGGGCCTGGACTGGGATCTCTACCTCGGCCCAGCGCCGGAAGCGCCCTACAACGAGAACCGCCACCTGTTCCTCTACCGCTGGTTCTTCGACTACGCCGGCGGTCAGCTCACCGACAACGGCGTCCACTTTCTCGACCTGATCCATTGGGGGCTCGGCCAGTCGCGGGCCAACTCTGTCACCGCGCTCGGCGGCAAGTACGCCCTCCAGGACAACAGCACCGTGCCCGACACCTTCCAGGCGCTTTGGGAGTACCCCGACGGCGTAATGGTCAACTTCTTCCAGTCGAGCTGCAACGCGGCGCCGTTCAGCAACACGAGGCCGTTGCTGGCGGAGTTTCGCGGGACGAAGGGGACGATGAACATCTACTTCGATAGTTGGGAGATCGTGCCAGAGCAGGTGTCGTCCGAATCGTTTCCGGCGCGGGGGCCCTTGGATCGCGAGGCGGGGCAACGCTACCGCGGCGCGATGGAGCCGGCGATGGAGGCGCGGTCGGGCTCGGGATCGGCCGATCCGCGGCTGCACATCCGGAATTTCTTGGACTGCATCAAGTCGCGCGAGAAGCCGAATTGCGACGTGGAGACGGCGCATCGCTCGACGACCGCGGCGAACATCGCGACGATCGCCTACAAAACGCGGAAGCACTTGGACTGGGACGGGGAGCGGGAGGAGTTCAGCAACGACCGCGCCGCGAACGGATTACTGCACTACGAGTACCGCGCGCCGTGGCGATTGGGTTGAGGGTGAGCGGCGCCGGCTGATTGTTGTAGCGATTCCCGCCTTCCCGGCCTGAAGGCCGGGCGGGACCGGCTGAAGCCGGTCCCCACTATGGCGCCATGGGGGTACAATAAGCGCCATGTTTCGCCTGGATCATCAACGGTCGGTGGAGTTTTGCGATGGCTGGCGGCGCCGGGACTTCCTGCACGCCGGCGCGTTGGGCCTGATGGGCTTCGGGCTCTCCGACTTGTTCAGCCTCAAGGCGCGCGGCGCCATCCAGGACAAGGACATCAACGTCATCCAGCTTTTCCTGGTCGGCGGGCCGAGCCAACTCGACACGTGGGACATGAAGCCCGACGCGCCGTCGGAGATTCGCGGGCCCTACAGGCCGATCAAGACGAACGTGCCGGGAATCGAGATCTCGGAGATCTTTCCGCGCATGGCGAAGCACGCGGACAAGTACGCGATCCTGAGGACGCTCTATCACACCGCCGCCGCCGTCCACGACAGCGGACACCAGATGATGCAGACCGGGCGGCTATTCTCGGGCGGCATCAAGGACCCCCACTTCGGCTCCGTGCTGGGCTACCTGAAAGGCCCCAAGGGCGACGTGCCGCCGCACGTCCTGCTGCCCAAGCCGATCGGCAACACGGGCGGCAACATGCCGCACGGGCAAGACGCGGGCTACCTCGGTAAGCAGCACGATCCATTCGTGCTGAATGCGGACCCCTCGGTGAAGGATTTTGAAGTGCCGGACATGCTGCCGCCGGATTATCTCGATGCCAAGCGCGTGGGGCGGCGGCGCAATTGGCGCGAGCTGATCGACGAGTCGGTGGCGCATCTGGAAGAGGTGCAAGACGCAAAGCTGCTCGACACGACCTTCCATCAGGCCTACACGCTGATGTCGAGCGCGAAGGCGCGGGAGGCGTTCGACTTGACGGCGGAGTCGGAAGAGACGCGCGAGCGCTACGGACGCAACCGTTTCGGACAAAGCTGTCTGTTAGCCAAGCGGCTGATCGGCGCGGGCGTGCGCTACGTGACGGTGAACATGTTCGAGACGGTGTTCGACGAGATCACCTGGGACATCCACGGCTCGAGCCCGTTCAGCCCGATCGAATGCTACTCGAACCTGGTGGGGCCGATGTTCGACAACGGCTTCACGTCTCTGATCGAGGATCTCGAGAAGACGGGCGAGCTCGACAATACGCTGATCGTGGCGACGGGCGAGTTCGGACGGACCCCGAAGGTGAACCCGGCCGGCGGGCGCGACCACTGGCCGCAGTGCTGGTCCATGCTGATGGCGGGCGGCGGCGTGCAGGGCGGACAGACGATCGGCGAGTCGGACGAGACGGGCGGCGTGCCAAAGACGCATCCGATTTCGCCGGCCGAGATCGCGGCGACGGTGTACCGCGCGATGGGGATCGATCTGGATACGCTGCTGCCGGGGCCGCAGAACCGGCCGATTCGGATTGTGGATCACGGGGTGGAGCCCGTGATGGAGCTGTTCTCGTGAGCGGATCATCAGCGAAAAAGCCGCCGTCTGGCGATGCGCGAGATCGCAGCGAGCCCGAAGGGGCCGGCTTCTCGATTTGGGGCGACTGCATCCGTACGGACGATTCGGCCGAAACGGAAGAGCCCGAGGCTGTCGACCTGGCGGAGTCCGCCAAGAGGGACTTGCGCGGTCTGCGATGGGTCGGCATCGCTGCACTGTTGGTCCTTCTCCTTGCGGTCGCTTCGCGGGCGCAGGCGCCGTCGTTTGTCAACGACGTGCAGCCGGTGTTGACCAAGACCGGCTGCAACCAGGGCGCTTGCCACGGCGCGGAGGCCGGCAAGGCAGGGTTCAAGCTCAGCTTGCGCGGTTTCGACCATGACGCGGATTGGAAGGCGCTGACGCGCGAGGCCCTGGGGCGGCGGGTGAATCGGTTGGAGCCGGCGCGCAGCCTGATGCTGCTGAAACCCACGATGGCGCTGGCCCACAAGGGCGGCCGGCGGTTCGGCGTGGACTCCGAAGAATACCGGATCCTGGTCGACTGGATTGCCTATGGCGCGCCCGGGCCGCTCGCCGGCGAGAAGCGCGTCGAGAGGATCGAGGTCGAGCCCGCCGAGGCGCAGCTCGCACCTGACGCCGAGCAGCAAGTCGAGGTGACGGCGGTCTACTCCGACGGCTCCCGCCGCGACGTGACCCGCTGGGCGAAATTCAACTCGACGAATTCCGGCACGGCGACGGTCGACGATACAGGCCTGGTGAAGATGCAAGGGCCGGGCGAGGCGGCGATCACCGTATGGTACGCCTCGAAGGTCGTCTTTGCGCGGTTGGCGGCGCCGTATGCACACGACATCGCGGACGACGTCTACACGAGCGCGGAGCGGAACAACTACATCGACGACCTGGTTCTGGAGAAGCTCCAGACGTTGCGCATCGCTCCCTCGGAGATGGCGGCGGACGGAGAGTTTCTGCGGCGGGCCTACATCGACACGATCGGCATGCTGCCGACCCCGGACGAAGTGGAGGAGTTCCTGGCGGACGATTCTGCGAATAAGCGAGCAGAGCTCGTCGACGAGTTGCTCGCGCGCGAGGAGTTTGTCGACTACTGGGCCTACCAGTGGAGCGACTTGCTGCTGGTCTCGTCGCGGAAGTTGCCGGATGAGGCGATGTGGTCGTTCTATCGCTGGATTCGCGAGCGCGTCGAGAAGAACACGGCGTGGGATGTGTTCGTGCGCGAGATCCTGACGGCGACGGGCGACAGCCGCGAGAACGGCGCGCTGAACTATTACCAACTGCACAAGAATACGATCGAGCTGGCCGAGAACGTGACGCAGGCCTTCATGGGCCTACGGCTCACGTGCGCGCGCTGCCACAACCACCCGCTCGAAAAGTGGACGCAGGACGACTACTACCAGTTCGCAAACTTGGTGGCGCGCGTCGGTCAGAAGGACGGCGAAGAGCGGGGGGATGTGGTGGTCTACGACAACCCGTATGGCGACATCGAGCATCCTCGGCTGGGCCGCGCCCTGCCGCCGAAGCCGCTGGACGGGACCGCTCTGCGGCCTGATGAGGATGGACGCAGGGAAGCGCTCGCGAGCTGGGTGACCGCGCCGGAAAACCCGTACTTCGCGCGGGCCATCGTCAACAAAGTGTGGGCCAACTTCATGGGGCGCGGCTTGGTCGATCCCGTGGACGACATGCGTACGGCGAACCCGGCGTCGAACGAGAAACTGATGCAGGCGCTGGTGGACGAGCTCGTCTCGAGCGGTTTTGACCTTAGGCAGCTCATGCGAAGCATTCTCAGCTCGGCGGCGTATCAGCGCTCCTCGAAGACGAACGAGACCAATGCAGACGATGAGGTGTACTACTCGCATTACATCCCGCGGCGCATGCCGGCGGAGGTGGCGCTGGATGCGGTGACGCAGGTCACGCGCGTGCCGACGCGGTTTGAAGGCCTTCCGGAAGGGACGCGGGCGATCGAGTTGCCGGATACGGAGGTGCGCTCCTACTTCCTGGACGTGTTCGGGCGGCCGCCGAGGATCAACGTGGATGCGGCGGAGCGCGAGCATGCGCCGACCATCAAGCAGGCGCTGCACGTGATCAACGGGGATACGCTGAACGAGATGCTGTCCGAGGATGGCAACGCGATCGACATGTATCTGCGGCTGGGCCTGTCGAACGCGAAGATATTGGATCATCTCTACTTGTCGGCGCTGGCGCGGTATCCGAGCGAGCGCGAGAAGCAGGCGTTGCTGCCGGCGCTGGAACGGGCGCAGCGCGAGGCGGCGCGGAATCCGCTGGAGCGGGACCCGCGGAGGAAACCGCTCGAGGACTTGATGTGGGCGATGCTCACGGGCAAGGAATTCCTGTTCAACCACTGATGCGGCGAGCCCTCTATTGCGGGTTGTTTCTCGCGCTGTCGCAGACGATCGGGGCGGCGGAGCCCACGCCTTCCTTCCGGACGGACGTGTTCCCGATCCTGCGGGATAATTGTCTGGCTTGCCACTCGGCGCAGACGGAGATGGGAGGCCTGGTCATCGAGGACTATGACGGGCTGATGCGCGGCGGCAAGCGCGGGCCGGCGGTCGTGAAAGGCGACGCCGGCGCGAGCCTGATGGTGAAAATGCTGACGGGCGAGGTGCAGCCCATGATGCCGTTGAACGGCAAGCTGCCGGCGCAGAATCTGGATACGATCCGGGAGTGGATCGACGCTGGCGCCGAGGGCGAGGCGGTGGTCTCCGCGGCGCCGGAGATCCCCGAGGTCGAGCCGAAGGTCGAAGCGCGGTCGCCCGTGGCAGCAGCGGCGTTCTCGCCGGACGGGAAGACGCTGGCGCTAGGGCGGTTGCACGAAGTCGCCCTGGTGGAAGTGGCGAGCGGGAAGACCTTGCGGACTCTCGAAGGGCATGCCGAGACGGTGCGGGCGGTGGCGTTTTCGCCAGACGGTGCGACGCTGGCCGCGGCCGGAGGCAAGCCCCTGGAAGCGGGCGAGGCGAAGCTCTGGCGAGTTTCGGATGGGAAACTACTGCATACGCTCGAAGGGCATGCGGACGCGATCTACGGCGTGGACTTCTCGGCCGACGGCAAGCGGCTGGCCACGGCCAGCTACGACAAGCTGATCAAGCTCTGGGACATAGCCAGAGCGTCGGAGACGGCGACGCTGAAGGACCATGTGGACGCCGTGTTTGCGCTGGACTTCGGGCCGGCCGCCGGACAGCTCGCGAGCGGCGGCGCCGACCGCTCGGTGAAGCTTTGGAACCTGGAGACGGGCAAGCCCTCGGCGACGCTGAGCGATCCGGCGGCGGGCGTAACGTGCGTGGCGTTTTCGCCGGACGGGAATCGGCTGGCGGCGGCGGGGAAGGACAAGACGTTGCGGGTCTGGGACCTGACCGGCGACGCGCCGGCGTCGATCAAGAACATGACCGGGCACGAGGCGGAGGTGCTGCGGATTGCGTATTCGCCGGACGGGGCGACGCTGGTCTCGGCGTCGGCGGACGGGACGGTGAAGGTGTGGGATGCGGCGACGTTGACGGAGAAGAAAGTGTTGAACGGGCAGCCGGACTGGGCGCTGGCGCTGGCTTACAGTCCGCGGGGAGACGTGCTGGCGGTGGGGCGGTACGACGGCTCGCTGACGCTCTACGACGTGCGGTCTTTCGAGGGACGGGAGGTCCGATAGGAATGAGGATGCGTTTATCCGTTTTGCTGTTGGCTCCTCTGCTGTTGTCGGGAGATCAGCGGACGAATCCGCCGACGATTCAGCAGACGGCGCCGCTGGCGGTGACGCGCGGGGAGTCGACCGAGATTCGCGTCAAGGGGATCAACCTCGAGGGCGCGCGCGAGGTGGTGTTCGACAATCCCGCGGTGACGGGACGCATCGAGTATGTGAACCGGGCGGGGAAATTCATCGGAAAGTTCATCGGCTCGAACGGAACCAAGTCGACGATCGAGCGAGGAGCGCCGGCGCCGCTGCATGAGGTGGTGCTGACGGTCGACGTCGCCGGGGACGCGGAGCTCGAGCTCACGCGGTTTCGGCTGATCGCAGCGGCGGGCTCCACCCAGGCGCAACGGTTGAGCATCGAGCCGGACTACGCGATGAGCCGCGAGATGGAACCCAACGACCACGTTGCGGACGCCATCGGGCAGCTGGAGGCTGTCGAGCCGCCGGCGATCGTCGCGGGGAAGGTCGACCAGCCTGGCGATGTGGACATCGTGCCGGTTGCGGGCAAGGCCGGCGAAGAGCTGGTGTTCCATGTGACCGCGGGGCAAGTGGGATCGAAGCTGCGCTGGAAGCTGGATCTGCTCGACGAGAGCGGGACCGTGCTGACGTCGAAGACGGTGCTCGAGCACGGGCCGGCGCTGGGCTACCGCATCCCGGCGGATGGGCGTTATTTCCTGCGGGTGTCGGACATCGATTCGGGCGGCGGGAAGAACCACCACTATCGCCTGCGGATCGGGGCATTCCCGTTGCTGACGAGCGTGTATCCGCTGGGTGTGAAGCGCGGCGCCGAGGCGGAAGTGGCGCTGCGCGGGTACAATCTGGAGCGCCGCACGGCGAAGGTGAAGGGCGCGGAGGATTGGATCGATCTGCGGCCGGAGGCCTCGCACAACGAGCTGCGCCTGGCCGTGGGCGAGCAGCCGGAGGCGTTCGAGAAGGAATCGGGCGAGGCGATGAAGATCGACGTTCCCGTGACGGTCAATGGCCGGGTTAGCGGCTTCTTGGACAACGAAGGCGAGAGGCCCGACGAAGACGCGTTCCGGTTCGAGGCTCGCAAGGGCCTGCGATACGTGGTGGAAGTGGAGGCCCGCAGGCTGGGCTCGCCGCTGGACTCGGTGATCGAAGTGCTCGACGCGGGCGGCAAGCCGATTTCGCGGGCGACGGTACGAGCGGAGTTTGCGACGCGCATGGTGCTCAACGACCGGAGCTCGAGCCGGCGCGGGTTGCGGCTTGAGGATGTCGAGCATTTCCGCGTGGGCGATTGGGTGCTCGTGGGCAACGAGATCCTGCGGGTCAACGAAGAGCCCCGAGGTCCGGACTCCGACTATTTCTTCGACAGCTTCGGCGGCATGCGGATCGGCTATCTCGATACGACGCCGGAGGCGCATGCAATCGACACGAAGGTCTACAAGGTGAGCCTGCATCCGCCGCATACCGAGTTTCCGCCCAACGGGCTGCCGGTCCGGCAACTCTACTACCGCAACGACGACGGCGGACCGGGATTCGGCAAGGACTCGCGGCTGAGCTTCGAGGCGCCGGCGGACGGCGAGTACGTCGTGCGGTTGCGGGACTTGCGCGGGTTCCAGGGCGAGGACTTCGCGTACCGCTTGACCGTGCGCGAGGCTGCGCCGGACTTCAAGCTGTCGTTGGAGTCGGACAGCCCGAGCGTGCCGCGCGGCGGCAGTGTGGCGGTTGCCGTCAGTGCGCTGCGCGTCGATGGCTTCGATGGACCGATCCGGTTGCGCGTGCGCGACCTGCCCGCCGGGATTACGGCTTCCGAAGAGACGATTGCGGCGGGCGAGACGTCCGGCGTGTTGGTGTTGACGGCGGCCGCGGACGCTGAGCTGGATCGTGCCGTGGGGCTCGAGATCGAAGGCGTAGCGGAGGTCGGCGGCCAGTCCGTCCTGCGGGTGGCCGACCCGGGGAACGATCTCGAGGTGATCTCGCTGGCCGGCGAGCCGGATGTGTTCATGGAGCTCGAGGGCGAAGAGGTGCGACTGGAAGCCGGCGGCGAGGCGACGGTGACGGTGCGCATCGAGCGCCGGAAAGGCTTCGAGGGCCGCGTACCGGTGAGCGCGCTCAACCTGCCCTACGGCGTGAAAGTGACGAACATCGGGCTGAACGGCATCCTCGTGCGGCCGGATGAGAGCCGGCGCGAGTTCACGCTGGCGGCCGCGCCGTGGGTCGAGCCGCAGCAGCGCGGACTTACAGTGACCGGCCGCGTGGAGACGCGGTCGCCGCGGGCGCGCGAGTATGCCGCGGAGCCGATCCGGCTCGAGATCGTGCGTAGCCAGACGGCGGCCGAGGAATAGGTCCGGGATGAGGACTGCGATCGTTGGATTGATGCTTGTCGGCCTGGCGCATGCTGGGGATATCGTGCAGGCGAATGCGCCGACGCCGGAGTACGAGGCTCTGAAGGCTTCCTTTGAGGACCCGGCCGAAGGCTGGAGACCCTTGTTCAATGGGCGGGACCTCAAGGGCTGGCATCCCCAGGACTACGGCCGGCGGCCGGCGAAGCCCTTCGACTGGCGGGTCCCGATGCTGGCGATGCTCGACCCGGCGGATGAGAACAAGCTCACCGGCGAGCCCTATCAGGAGCAGGCGGGAACGCTGCCGGCGGCGCTAGCAAACCGGATCGGCAAGTCGGCGAATCTGGTCACCGATGAAGAGTTTGCTAACGCGGAGATCTACATCGAATTCATGATTCCGCGCAAGACCAACGGCGGCGTCTGCGTGATGGGAAACTACGAGATTCAGCTCTACGACAGCGTGGGAGTGGCGAATTCGGACTTAGGGGTCCGCGATAACGGCGCGATCTACGCCTTCAAGGGAGCTCGCGGACGTTTCGGCGGATCGCCGCCGCGAGTCAATGCCAGCCGGGGTCCTGGGGAGTGGCAGAGCGTGCACATCTGGTTCCGGGCGCCGCGATTTGGCGAGGACGGCAAGAAGATCGAGAATGCGCGGTTCCTGAAAGTGGAGCTCAACGGCGTCGAGGTGCAACGCGACTACGAGCTGATCAAGTCGACGCGGGCGCAGCCGCCTTGGCCGGAGCGAGCGAAAGCGCCGTTGCTCTTGCAGGGCGACCATGGGCCGATTGCGTACCGCGCGGCGTACGTTCGGGAGCTGAGACCGGAGAAAAAGACGACGGAGTAGCGCGATGCGGCTCCGCGACTGACGTTTCGTGACAGTTTGGGACGTGCGCGCGGGGCGGATGGGATCGGCGCCGGCTCTCTCCTCTTTTGTGCACCCTGCGACCGAGGGCGCCGGACGGCGGATCATCGGATATTGTCGATAACGGGGGCGCTACGAATTTTCGAAGTGGTGTGACGCGTCTCCTAGCGAGCGAGCACGGCGGCGGTGTTGTTGAATTCGTCGCTCTCCAGCACGTCGTTGAATGGATCGATGACGATCTCCAAATCCTCGGCCAGGACGTCGTCGGAGAGCGCCAAGGCGATCGTCTTCGGTTCGCCACGGCGCAGGTCGGTCAGCTCGACCTGAAAGGCGACTCGGTTCGCCGCGCGTCCCTGCACGGTCGCCCTCGAGACGGCGCCATTGCCGGAGTTGAGGGCGTTGAACGTGATCCCGCCATCGAGGACGTCGACGTCGGTCAACGTCAGGTCGGCGTCGCGCACGACGGGGGCGGCGAGGGGGTAGAGGCGAATCTCCGCGTTGTCCACGACCGCGGATCCCACGTGGCCCGCGTACGAACGATCGAGTTGGAAGCCGTGCAGGTGAACCGGGGCGCCCGGGACCGAGACGAGCTTCTGGACTGAGGCGGCCGCCGCGTAGAAGCCGGTCATCTCCCACTCTGCTGGGGCGTCGGTGGCGAAGAAGAGCTGGAACGGAGCCTTGTCGACCGTCGGGTCGGTGAGCGGAGTGCCCTGCTTGAGCAGGTTGTGCGCGACGCTGTAGCTGACCGGCGAGAACAGCCCGGACACGCGAATCGACGCGAAAGCCAGCTCGTGCTCGCGCGCCAGCTCGAGGATTTGGGCATGAATCGGCCGGCCCGGCTCGGCTTGGGCCGCTACGACGGAGG
>CBDCGE010000002.1:0-7101 GCA_965216545.1 Bryobacterales bacterium | reverse complement strand
CATGCAGGCGGCAGCCAGCGAGCCGAAGCCGAGGCCGCAACGTTCGAGAAAGCGCCGGCGGTTTTCAGTCCACATAGACCATCTCGCTCAGGTTGAGCACGAGCAAACACAGCCGCTCGAGCGGTTCGGTCGAAAGGAAGTCCAGGGCGCGCTGTTTCTCCTCTGAGTCCGGCGCGCGGTTGAGGGCGAGCTGCCAGGCGCGGTCGATCTGCGCACCGGGCTCTTCGCCCGCGTCGCCGCGAAGGCGCCCAGCGAACGCCTCGGCCTGCTGCTGGAAGAAGGCGCCGTTCATCAGCGCGAGCGCCTGCGGGGCGACCGTCGAGGTCTCCCGCCGTGCACAGCTCAGCGCGGCGTCCGGTGCGTCGAAGGTCTGGAACATCGGCAGCCGGAACGAGCGCTTGACGAACAAGTAGACGCTGCGGCGGGTGTGCTGCGTCTCGTCGCTGGTTACCGGCCATTGGCTGTAGTCGCGCATGCCGTCGCGCTCTTCGTCCGTCAACGGGACGACGACCGGCGGCCCCCCCGCGTCGAGGTTGAGCGAGCCCGTCACTGCAAGCGCCGTGTCGCGCAGCGCTTCGGCTTCCAGGCGGCGGCGATTCATGCGCCACAGCAGCACGTTCTCGGGGATCCGCTTTCGCAGCCTCGGCGTTCGGGGCGCTCGATCGCCGGTAGGCTTCCGAAGTCGCCATTAGCCGGTGCATGTGCTTCAGGCTCCAGCCGCTTTCCTGAAACTCGACGGCGAGCCAATCGAGCAATTCGGGGTGGCTCGGCGGCGCGCCTTGCCGCCCAAAGTCGTTCGGCGTCTCCACGATGCCGCGGCCGAAGTGGCCCAGCCACAAGCGGTTCACCATCACCCGGGCCAGTAGCGGGTTGTCCTCCGAGGTCAGCCACTCCGCCAACGCCTTGCGCCGCCGCGGTATGAAGTACTCCGTCTCGGGCTCGTCGATCGGCGGGCCCTCATGCAACGCCGTCAAATAGCCCGGCTCGAGCCGCTCGCCCTTCTTGCTCCACTCGCCCCGCTCCAACAGGTGCGTCGGCCGTACTCGCCCGGTGTGGGCTAGCACGCTTGCTTTCTCATACGGGTCCGGCGCCTTCAAGAAGGCTTCGCCTAGTTTGCGCAGAAGAGTCTCGCGGCGGTCGCGCTCTGCGGGCGTCTTGGCCGGCCCCATTCGCCGGATCTCGTCTTCGAGCTGCTCGGCGATCGTCCACTTGGCCTGATGGCGGGTGAATTCGTAGATCTCCATTTTGCTCACGATGGGGATCTCGCGCTCCTCGCTGCCGGCGAACAAGGCCGACATGCGGTAGTAGTCGCGCTGCGGGATGGGGTCGAACTTGTGGTCGTGGCAACGCGCGCAACCGAGCGTAAGCCCTAGGAAGGCCGCGCCGGTCAGGTCGACCGACTCGGCCTGCCACTCGGCGCGGTACTGGTCGCCGTGGAAGGTGATCTCGACCGGGAATGCGCCCAACGAATAGAGGCCCGTGCCGATCACCCGGTCGCGGTATTGCTTCGCGGCCTCCGGCAGCAGGTAGCTGCCGTCGAGGTCGAAGTCGCCGGGCCAGATCTCGTCCGCGGCCACCTGCTCGCGCACGAATTGGTCGTAGGGCTTGTCCTGGTTGAGGCTCTCGATGACGTAGTCGCGGTAGCGCCAGGCGTTGGCGAAGTAGACGTCGGTTTCGAAGCCGCCGGTGTCGGCGTAGCGTACGACGTCGAGCCAGTGCCGGCCCCAGCGCTCGCCGTAGCGCGGCGAGGCAAGCAGGCGGTCGACTAGCTTCTCGTAGGCCTGCGGGTCAGGGTCTTCGACGAAGGCGGCGACGTCCTCGGGGCTGGGCGGAAGACCATGGAGATCGAAGGTCACCCGGCGGATCAGCGTCCGCCGGTCGGCCGTCTCCGACGGTTCGATGCCTTTGGCCTCGAGCTTGGCGCCGACGAAGGCGTCGATGGGGTTTGCGACATCCCGGTCCGGAACCGCCGGGCGCACGGGCTTCCGGAACGACCACCAGGCGGACTCGGTTTTCGCTTCGCCTGCCGCGGGCCACGGCGCGCCGCCGTCGATCCACTCCCGCAGCACGGCGAGCTCTTCGGCGGGCAATGGCCCGCGGCTGGGCGGCATGGCGAGGTCGCCTTTGTGTTGCGCGGCCCGATAGATCCGGCTGGCCGCGGCGTCCCCAGGCGCGATGGCCGGCCCGCGCTTGCCGCCAACGAGCGCGGTCTCGCGCGTCCGCAGATCGAGCCCGCCCATCTTCGCCTCGCCGTGGCAGGCCAAACAGTGCTGCTCGATCAGCCGGAACCCCTCCGGCGCGGATGCCCCCCAGGCCGCGGGCAGGAGGCCGGTGGCAAGTGCGATCACGAAGGCGCGGTGGCGCTTCAACACGGAAACCTCGTCCGATGAAGAGTTTACCGGAAGTAGAGGGCTGCGGGGAAGGCCCGATAGTAGACTGCTGCGGAGGCAGACATGATGCCGTGAGAGGGGCCCTCTCACGACGAGGCACTGTGGAGACAACAAAACCCCCTCATGTTGAGGGGGCCTTGTGAAAATTAAGTTGACGGCACCTTTGGTGCCTTGTCTCCTCATACCAAGTATGGAACCCTGTTGTCTAGATGTCAAGTCAGAATGCAAACTGCCCCTTCAGGCGTCGACGACTACCCGTCAGAGTTGTCAGGGTCATCCCAGTACTCTCAGGCTGTCGCACTCGTACCTGGTCTCGCGGACGACATTCGCTTCACCTCTAGAATCTCCTGAGTCATCCACTCTTCGCCTTCTTCGAACTTCCCATCGAGCAAGAGCCGTTCCAGTTCTCCCGCGTGCTCGGTGTCCAAAACGAGATGCTTGCAGAGCCGAAAGAGGCACCCGTGTATGTACCCACACACTAGGTCCTTCTCTGTTAAATTATTGATATAGTTTGACTTAAACGAGGATATGCCGGTTCCTCCGAACTGGAACGTGCCGCTCTGGTAGACCACCTTCAAGAAGATGCGCACAGAAGAATTGGTCAGGTCAAGGGCTGCGGAGCGGTCCATCAAGTCAGCCTGCAGATGGTAAGGCGAGTGAAGCCCGTTCGTACTGAGCGCATCAGCGCGACGCTTTGTCTCCCGCGCCAGGACCACAAGCGCCGAAGCGGGCACCAGGACCTTGTATCTTCGGAGCAATGTCGTTGCCTCTGCTGTGAGATCCGTTACAGGAATCGGAGCATCTGGCACCCAGCGGCCCGACCCTGGCTTGCGAGTCACAATGCCATTTGCGGTTACGTTCACGTGGAACGGTCCCTTGCAGTGTTTGCAGCGAGCGAATCCACTACGGCCGATCTGAGGAACAACCGACACCAAGTTCTCCTCTGAGCAGTGAGGGCATGACGTTGACTGTAGAGGAGGATTCCGTGCAGCGTCCGAGATGGGGATTGCGGAGGACTCAGCGAGCTCCGACACTCGCCTCCGTGTCTCCTCTTCTATTGCCCGCATCTGCGTCTGCATCTTCGCGATCTGGCTTGCGGATCCCGTGGTCCACATCGCTTCCTGAATCCGTGCGGTCTCTTCAAACGCTTCGGATTGGGTCTCGCTGATCTTCTGCATCACGCTGTCGTAGTGGCTGATGGGTAAGCGTGCGGCGACGACCGTCTTGACTTAATAGTCGACGAGAGCGTAGGTGTCCACACAACGCCTGTGTGGACACCTACGGGCTGTGAGTGGGCGGTGCTCAGGCCGGCGGAGCCGTTGGCGCTTCGTCCAGACGGACGTTCCAAGGCAGCAGCTCTTGGATGCGGTTGATCGGATGGTCGGCGATGCGCTCGAGCACGTGGCGCAGGTAAGCTTCCGGGGCAACGCCGTTGAGCTTGGCCGTGCCGATCAAGCTATACATCGCCGCGGCGCGCTCGCCGCCCGCGTCCGAGCCCGCGAAGAGGTAGTTCTTGCGGCCCAGCGCCACCGCCCGCAAGGCTCGCTCGGCCGCGTTGTTGTCGATCTCGAGCTCGCCGTCGTCGAGATAGCGCACCAGCGCCGGCCAACGTCCCAGCGCGTAGCGCATCGCCTTCGCCGTCTCCGACTTCTTCGATAATCCGACCAGATTGTCGTAGAACCACGCGTGCAGCGCCTCGAGCAAAGGCTTCGCCCGCGCCTGCCGCTCGCGCCGCCGCGCCTCCGCCGGGCTTCCCCGGATCTCCTTCTCGATCCCGTACAACGCGCCGATGCGCGCCAGCGCCTCCGCCGCGATCTGCGATGCGTGCGCCTGCTCGATGTCGAAAAACTTGCGCCGCACGTGCGCCCAGCAGGCCGCCTCGCGCACACGCCCCTTCTCATACACGCCGTTGAATCCGGCGTACGCGTCGGCATGCAGCGTCCCGCAAAAACTCCGGCCAGGTGCGCCTGCGGGCGCTCGCCCTTGCGGTCGGGCGAGTAGGCGAACCACGCCGCCGGCGGCGCCTCTCCGCCCGTCGGCCGCTCGTCGCGCACGTAGGTCCACAGGCGTCCCGTCTTGGTCTTGCCGCGGCCCGGATCGAGCACTGGAACCGGCGTGTCGTCGCCGTGGATACGGTTGGCTGCGAGCACGTGCCGCCGCACCGCCTCGATCAGCGGAGCGAGCGTCCGGCTCGCGCCGCCCACCCAGCCCGCTAGCGTCGAGCGCTCTAGTTCCACACCTTGATGTCCGTAAATCTCCGCCTGCCGGTACAGCGGTAAATGCTGGCCGTATTTCGCCGTTAATACGTGCGCCAACAAGCCCGGCCCGGCCAGCCCGCGCTCGATCGCACGGCTCTGAGCCGGCGCCTGCACGATGCGGTCGCAACAACCGCAGCTCAGCTTCGGCCGCACCCGCCGGATCACTTTGAAGCGCGCCGGCTCGTATTCGAGCGTCTCCGAGACGTCCTCGCCGAGCTTGCGTAAAGCGCCGCCACAGTCGGGACAACTCGTCTCGGCGGGTTCTTGGACGACGGTCTCGCGCGGCAGCTCCGCCGGCAGCTCGCGACGCGCCGGTTTGCGCCGAACCGGCTCCAGCGCGGCTTCGAGCGCGCTTCCGGGCTCCGGCGCCGTCTCGGCCTGCGCGGCTTCGAGCTCTTCCAGGCGCAGCTCGAGCTGCTCGATGCGGCTCTCGATCTTCTCCGACTTGCGTCCGAATTGCAGCCGCTTCAGCTTCAAGATCAGCAGCTTCATCCGCTCGATCTCGCTCTTGTGCGATGCGAGCTCGACAAGCTGCGCCCGGCACAACGCCCGCAACGCCTCCAGGTCCAGGGACTCTAGATCGAGCGCGGAAGAAGGCGCTTCGTCCATGTCTCTATTTTCGCAAATTGGAGATAGATAGTGGCGATTTATTCCGAAATATTTCCGTCTGAAATGACTTTTCTCACGCCGCTGTCCGCGGCGCTTCCCCGAAGGCTTCCGCCGTCCGCTCCGGCCGTCGCCAGTCGATGCCTTCGAGCAGCATCGACAACTGCGCCCGCGTCAACAGCACCGCTCCGTCTTCCGCCCGCGGCCACACGAAGCGTCCGCGCTCGAGCCGCTTGGCGAACAGGCACAACCCCTCGCCGTCCCACCACAGCACTTTGATCAGATCGCCGCGCCGTCCGCGAAACACGAATAGATGTCCGTCGAAGGGATTTCGGTCAAGCTTGTCCGCAACCTGCGCGCTCAGCCCCGTGAAGCCCCGCCGCATGTCCGTCACCCCGGCGCACAGCCAGATGCGCGCCCCCGCCGGCAGAGCCGTCATCAGAGCAACAGCTCCAGCACCTGCCGCAACGTTGCCGCATCGGCGCCTTCGATGCGCACCCGGCCCCGCGCCAGCTCGACCTCGATTGGGCCGCAAGCCTGCGCGGGTTGCGCTTGGCGCGGCGCCTCGGGCGCCACGTCAGCCAGCCGCACCGGCAGCCACTCGGCCGCGGGCTTGTCCGCATCGTCTGCCAGCAACCCTTCGCGGTACAGCTTGCGCCAGTGAAAGATCTGGTTTGCGTTGACTTGGTGCACCCGCGCTAAGCGGGCCACCGACATGCCCGGCTGCAAACTCTCCTCGACGATCCGCCGCCGCTCTTGCTTCGATCGCCGCCGCCCCGCCGGCTTCTCCGCTTCCTTCTCCATCGCGCTCTCCCTCAGCGCGCTCCCGCGCCTCCGTCGAGCTTCCCTTACGCCAACATCCCTGTCCAGACGGTCCTCGCCGCACGCTTACGCTGATGGCATCGCCGATCACGCTTCTGATTCCGCCCAGCGCCACAGTCGTGATCCCTTCAAAATTGACGAGCGATTCCGCGATGTGCTCAAGTGCAGCATTGGCTTGCTCTGGATCCAATTCAGCGCGACGCTTCCTCCCAATCCACGCATATAGACGTGTCATTTGTTGCTTCATCATGAAGATCGCAGATGCGATCTGAACGCCGCTGTCGCGCAATGCTTCGTTGTAGCTCCATTTGGCGTACATGCGTGTCACGAGGGCGGACAGTGCCAAGGAGGCCAACGTGAGAAATGAGTTTTGCAGGAACGTCTCTCTCGGGGTTTGCTGTGGGCTCCCCGCCAGGTACAGCAGGCCCGCGACCGCAACCGAACATATGGCGATCCCCAGAATGCTGAACAAATTCTGTACAAAAAAATTGCGCATACAATACACTCCACAAAATCGACGGTGTTCGCAGCCGAATTCACTTGAACGGCGCTCGGGGCGCCACATTTGTTACGGTTCTCACAGTCGCATTCTTTCGTCTTTATCCCAGCCTCGGCCTTGACAGACATCGCTGGCATCGCCGTTCGCCCCCTCCCCCTCCCCCTAACCCGCTTTGTTACAATGGCCTGAAGCCTCGGAGCCGGTGCGCCCCGAGGCCTTCCCCGGAGTCGTACGCAACCCCGTGCGGACCGCGCTCGAGTGGCTCGCCGCTGTAGTCGCTCCGCTCGTAGCAGAGGTACCCATGTCGAAAGCCTACAACCAGAATCCCGTCCCTGCCGATGGCGTCGCCGTCCGCGTCGAGAATGGCAAGTTCATCATTCCCGACAACCCGATCCTGCCCTTCATCGAGGGCGATGGCACGGGGCGCGACATCTGGAAGGCATCCCGCCGGGTTTTCGACGCAGCCGTCGAGAAGTGCTACGGCGGCTCCAAGCGCGTCGTTTGGTACGAGATCTACGCCGGCGAG
>CBDCGE010000001.1:0-3678 GCA_965216545.1 Bryobacterales bacterium | reverse complement strand
TACGAACTGATCTGGATCTTTCTGCTGTACGAGACCTGTGAGCTTGGTTGGCAAGGACTCTTCTAGCGCACGAAGCTCAAAGCCGCCGGTCTGCCGGCGGAACCCCATGGACCGATCGACATCCATGGATGGGAAAGAGGCTGCCGCGAACTCGCTCCGGCGAGCGCGATCGCCTGTGTTGAAGACTTCGAGCCAGGCCCCAAACTGACGGCCGGCTGGAGTGTCAGGAAGCTGGACCTGGGCGCCAGCCACGTTGGCCAGGAGAACGGCAAGGGCTAAGGGCAACCGTTAGCTTCTTCATGTCATCCCGCTTCAATTCGTCGGGCTGTCGAAACTGTATCAGACACCGAAGCGAGCCCGAAGGCTCCTTCCTGTCAGCCGCTCGAAGCGCTGCAACCCTTGCTGTCCCAGTCTTTGGCCGCCGTTAACCGATCTACGCTCTTCTGCGGCGGCGTTTGCGCCTCTTGCTGCCGAGGCCGACGGCGCGAAGGAAGGCTTTGCCGGTGCGGAGCTTCGGGCGGCCGATTTCGACGTCTTCGCCCCAGAGGGCGGCCCAGGGGTTGTCGATGAACAGGCGTTCGGCCATGCGCTCGCCCCAGCGGTAGACGACCGTCTCGTAGGCCTCGCCGATCAACGGGGCTGGCGATTATGGAACGCCTCCGGCGCTGAGACGTGAGGGCTGGGAACGGTGGCCGTCACGGGCTTCCGCGCGTGACTCTGTTGCGCGGGTCTTGCGCGATAGAAAAGGACCTCACTCGTGGCGGAGAGCTGTGACGGGGGAGATGCGGGTGGCGCGGCGGGCGGGTAGGAGACCCGCCAATGCGGCTGCGGTCGTAACAACAGCGATTCCTAGGAAAGTGACGGTTGGGTCGAACGCGGCGACGCCATAGAGCTGTGCTTCCACTGCTTTGCCGAGCCCCCATGCCAGAGGGACGCCGACGGCGATCCCGGCCAGAGCGAGCATGAGCGCTTCGTCCAAAACCATGCGGAAGATCGCTCTGCGCTCGGCGCCCAAGGCGACGCGCACGCCGATCTCGCGGGTACGTCGCGCTACGGAGAATGCTGCGACGCCGTAGAGGCCCAATGCGGCTAGCAGCGTGGCCAGGGCGGCGAACGCTGCGGAGAGACGCGCGAAGAGCCGCTCGACGTAGTGCGTTTCCGTGAGCTGACTCGAGAGCGTCTTGACGCCGTAGGCTGACAGCTCGGGATCGAGCTCCTGTACGGCTCGATGGGCGGCGCTGGCGAGCGTTTCCGGTTCCGCCTGGGCGCGCAGATAGACCGTGATGACCGAAGGATTGGAGAGCTGGAGGAGGGGCATGTAGGTTCGCGGCGATGGCTTCTCGCGCAGATTGACGCTCTTGTGGTCCTCGACGACGCCGACGATCTCGAACGGAAAAGGAGGCTTGCTGCCGAACGTGCCGACGCGCCTGCCGACGGCGTTGGCGGCCGAACCGAGGAAGCGGTTGGCGAAGGTCTCGTTGACGATCGTCACGCGAGGGGCGCCGTCGGCATCGCGTTCGGTGAATTCTCGTCCGGCGAGCAAGCCGATACCGACTGTCGAAAAGAAGCCCGGCAGAACGTAGTTCGCGCCGGCCTGCATGTCTTCTCCTTCGGCGGGCCGGTAGCCCTCGACCTTCACGGTATTGCCGCCGCTGACGCCGGCCAGCAACGGGTCGGTCGCGACGCTGACGGACTCCACGCCGGGCTCGAGCTGTAGGCGGCGTTGAAGGTCGAGCGCGAAGCGGCGGGCCCGCGCGCCGTCGTAGCCGTGCTCGGAGGGATTGACGAAGAATGCCAGCAGCGTCTCGACCGCGAGGCCGCTAGGCGTATCGAAGAGCTGGCTCATGCTCTTGCCGAAGAGGCCGGCGGCGGCGAGCAGGACGAGCGAGAGGGCGATCTGCGCGGCAACGAGTGTGCGGCGCACCCGTGTCTGCGAGCGGCTCGCGGAGATGGACGCGGCCTCGTTCTTGAGCGCGGCCCCCGTGGTCCTGCGGGTCGATTGGATGGCTGGGGCGAGGCCGAACGACAGTGCGGCGACAGCGGCGGTCGCCACCGCGAAAGTCAATACCCTGAGGTCGGGGGAGGTTTCGAATACGATTCCCAGGCGGTCCGCCGGGACTAGCCGGGCGAGGGCGGCGACGCCGGCGCGGGCGAACAGCAGGCCAAGCCCCGCTCCAAGACCGGCGATCAGCAGGCATTCGATCATCACGAGCCGAACCATGGCGGCTCGCGAGGCGCCAAGCGAGGAGCGCACCGCGATCTCCCGGCCCCGTTTGGTGGAGCGAATCACGAACAGCGTGGCCAAGTTGACGCACGTAATGAGAAGCAGTAGTGCAACCATGCCGAGCAGGATCTGAAGCGGCTTGGCGACCAAGCTGCGGGCGTTCCCGCGGCCTTGCGCGCCTTCCTCGAGACTTAGCGTGTTGCGCAGGTAGCGCTGCTGCCGCTCCTCGGGACGTGCGTGCGCTTGGAGATCCCGCCGTAGCACGCCGGCGTAGGGGTGCATCAAGGCTGCCTCGGCCTCGCTGCCGCTGGCGCCTGGGGAGAGCCGCGCGAGGACGTTGAGCCAGATGCTGTCTCGCCGATCGCGGTGGTCCCACGTTGGCGTGATGGCGGCCTTCATTTGGAGCGGAACGAAGAGATCGGAGGGCCGTAGCGTCTCCAGGCCCTTGAGGCCGGGCTGGGAGACGCCGATGACCGTAAACGGGAATCCGTTGATGCGTACGGTCTGGCCGAGAATCGATGGGTCGGCGGCGAAACGGCTCTCCCAGTAGGCGTGGGTGAGAACGACCCAGGGCTCGCCATCCCGCTCGTCGTCGTCTTGGCTCGAAAGCAGTCGCCCGAGCGCCGGCCTGACGCCGAGGACGTCGAAGTATCCGCCGGAGACGAGCTCGACGTTGGCACGGTCGGTTTGGGAAGCGATTTCGACTGAGGCCTCGGTTTGATAGCGCGCCGCGAGGCCGGCGAGCGCGGCTGGCGTTTGCTCTTCGAGCTCGCGAAACGCTGGGTAGGAAAAGGCGCTTTTCCAACCGCGCGAGGAGCCGCCGATGAAACTGCCGTCCCAGGAAACCAGGCGCAGCTCGTTTGGTCGGTCGACCGGGAGAAGGCGCAACAGAGCCTGGTCTGCGACGGTGAAAATGGCGGTTGCGGCGCCGATACCCAAGGCGAGCGAGAGGATCGAAACGGTCGCGAAGGCAGCGCTGCGGATGAGCGAGCGGACAGCGTAGCGCAGGTCCTTGAGCCAGCGATCGGCGGTGGAGAAGGCGCTCATCTCGTAGACCGTTTCGCGGAGGGCTGTCGCGTTGCCGAGGTCGCGGTGAGCGGCCTGCCGGGCTTGCTTGGGCGGCAGGCCGGTTGCCTGCCGGTCCTCGGTTTCTAGATCGAGGTGGGCTTGG
The DNA here is from genome assembly GCA_965216545.1 of Bryobacterales bacterium. GTDB lineage: Bacteria > Acidobacteriota > Terriglobia > Bryobacterales > UBA6623 > RI-231. The sequence continues at coordinate 283 of CBDCGE010000001.1, read as the reverse complement.
AGCTCGCGCTGGAGATCGGAATCGCGTTGGTCACGCTGCATCTCACTGCTCCTCGGCGGGCCACATGACCCGCGTCACGCCGTCGAAGAGTTGTTTCCACTTGTTGCTCTCCGCGACAAGATGGCGGCGGCCTTTCGGGGTGAGGCTGTAGTACCGCAGCTCACGGTTGCGCTCTTTGCTCTTGGCCCACTTGGCGGCGATCAGGCCGTCGTCTTCGAGGCGCCGCAGGGCGGGGTAGAGAGAGCCGGTTTCGACCTGGAGGACATCGTCAGACGTGCGCTGG
>OZ244172.1:2857500-6927955 GCA_965216545.1 Bryobacterales bacterium | reverse complement strand
CGACAGCACGGCCATCCACACCAGGGCGTCCGGCGCGTCGACCGCCACCGACGCGCCGCGGTGGGCGTGGGCCGCCGCATCCAGGGCGAACACCAAGCCCCACCAGACCAGGATCGAGGCGGCCGACGGGGCCCAGGCGGCGTCCAGGAAGCTCAGGCCGAGTCCGCAGACGATGGCCGCCAACCCGCGCCAGCCATGCGAGGGGAACCGCCGCTCTGGGTCCGGCGCGCTCATGCGTGTTACTGTACCCCTCGTCGCGACGCATGCACTTGCGCTTCGAGATCGCGGCGCCGGCCGACGCTACGCCGGACGCCTCGGACGCCCCGGACGCGCCCGGCGTTGTCCTGCTCGAGCCCGAGCACGGCCGCGCCTACCTGGCGCGCACGCAGAACATCCGCAAGCGGCTCCATCGCCTGCTGCGCGCCGATGTCGGCCGGGGAGTCATCTTCGGCCAAGCCGTGCGGCGGCTCGCCTACCAACCCGCCGCGTCGCCATTCGAGACCAATTGGTTGCTCTACCGGCTAGCCGTTCAGCATTGGGCGGACGACTACCGCCGACGACTGCGGCTGCGGACGCCGGCGTGCATCAAGCTGCACCTCTCCAACGCGTTCCCGCGCACCTCGATCACCACCCACATCGCCGGCGCCGACGCCATCTTTTTCGGCCCGTTCCGCGGCCGGGCGCAGGCGGAGGCCTTCGAGGACCGCTTTCTGGATTTCTTCCAGGTGCGCCGCTGCGTCGAGAATCTCGCGCCCGCTCCTGATCACCCTGGCTGCATCTACGGCGAGATGGGCAAGTGCCCGCGACCCTGCCAAGACGCGGCGAGCAAGAGCGACTACGCCGCCGAGGCGGCGCGGCTGGCCGAGGCGTTCTCGACGCGCGGACGGTCTTTGGCCATCGCGCTCGAGGCCGAGCGCGACGAAGCCAGCGACGCGCTCGAGTTCGAAGACGCCCAACGGCTGCACGCCAAGCTGCAGGCGCTCGAGGAAGTCCTACGATTGGCCGAAGAGCCCGCCCGCGAGCTCGACCGGCTCCATGGCGCGGTCATCCAGCGTAGCGTCGTCCCCGATGCCGTCTCGATTTGGCTCCTGCACCGGGGCTGCCTGCAGGAGCCGTTCGACTTCCCGCTCGAAACCGGCGCGGAGCGGCCGCAGTCGCTCGACCGGCGTCTGCGAGAGGCGATCGAGGGCGTCGAACCGAGCAAGGGCTCGCCGCGCGAGAGAGAGGACCATTTGGCATTGTTGCGGCGTTGGCTGTTCAGTTCCTGGCGCAAGGGTGAGCTGGTCGCGTTCGATAGCCTCGACCGCGTACCCTATCGCAAGCTCGTCAACGCCGTGGCGCGCACGGCCAGCGGCGCGGGCGAGCGCCGCGCGCTCACCGCCGCCATGCGAGCGCAAGCGCAAGCGAGCGAGGACGACCCATCATGCGACGACGCGAATTCCTGACCGGTTTGGCCGCGGCTTCGACCGCAACCGCGCAGCAAAGCGCGGCGAAGCCGAACATCCTCATCGTCGTCTCGGACACGCTGCGGGCGCCGTACTTGGGTCCTTACGGCAGTCGCAACGTCCAGACGCCCAGCCTCGACCGCTTCGCCCGTCAGGCGGCGCTGTTCGAGCGCGCGCACCCCGAAGCGCTGCCCACCATTCCGACCCGGCGCACGCTGCACAGCGGCCGGCGCGTCTACCCGTTCCGCAACTACCGACCCGTGCCGTGGGACAACGTCTATCTGCCCGGCTGGCAGCCGATGGATCGCGACGAGGACACCGTGGCCGAGGCGCTGGGGCGGGCGGGCTATCACTGCGGGTTCATCGCGGACATTCCGCACTACTTCGTGCCCGGCATGAACTTCACGCGCGGCTTCCATCAATGGGACTTCGTGCGCGGCAACGCGGAGGACCGCTTCCGATCGACCGCTCCTTACCCGCGGGCCGAGATTCGCCGTCGTTACGACTCGGGGCGCGGACCGTCGCACACGGCGAACCTGGGCGGGTTCGAGCCCGACGAGATGGATTTCGCCACCCCGCGCACCTTCAGCTCGGCGATGCGCTTTCTCGAGGAGAACCGCGCCAGCGACAAACCGTTTTACCTATACGTCGACACCTTCCACCCGCACGAGAGTTGGGAGGCGCCGCGGCCCTACTACGACCTCTACCGCGACCCGTCCTACAGCGGGAGTACGCACCTTACAGTGGCGTATTCGACGCTCTTTAAAAACCCGTTGCCCGAGGCGGATCTGGCGGACATTCGCGCCCACTACTCCGGGCTCGTCACAATGGTCGACCACTGGTTCGGCCGCTTGCTCGACAAGCTCGAGCAGACTGGGCTGGCGGAGTCGACCTACGTGTTCTTCCTCAGCGACCACGGCACCAACTTTGCCGACAACCTCGAGAAGGTGACGGGCAAGCCCGCCGGCGCGCTCTACCCCGGGACGATGCACATTCCCCTGCTGTTGCGCCATCCCGGCGGCGCCGGGGCGGGGAAGCGCTACGCCGAGCTCACCTACACACTCGACGTGCCGGCGACGGTATGCGCCGTGGCCGGAGTTGAGCCCGAGCAGGGCGTGGAGGGCAAGAACCTGCTCGATCTGATCGAGGGGCGAGAGTTCGCCGCGCGGGAGTACCTGACGTGCCGCTACAGCAACTCGGTCTGGTATCGCGACGACGCGAATTGGTACTTCTCGGGGGCGAGCTGGAACGACCCGCGGCTGTTCGACCTGGAAGCCAGCGACCCCTTCATGAGAACGATCGCGCGCGAGGCCCCCGAGCGGGTCGCGCTGGCGCGCAGGCGGATTCTCGAGGACGCCGGGGGCGCGCTGCCCAAGTACCCGCTGCGCGGCACGGACCTGGTGAAGGCGCCATTCATCTGATGACCCTATTCGTCGAAGGGGGCGTCGTCGTCGGAGGGGCCGGGATCGCCGCCGCCTAAGTCGCCCGCCAGATTCTCAAACTTGGCGAACTTGTTGATGAACGCCATCTTGATCTTGCCGGTCGGGCCGTTGCGCTGCTTGGCGATGATCAGCTCGGCGACGCCTTCGAGGTCTTCGCGGTCGGGCTTGTAGACCGATTCGCGGAAGATGAACATCACACGGTCGGCGTCCTGCTCGATGGAGCCGGATTCGCGTAGGTCGCTCAGCAGCGGTCGGTGGTCGCCCTGGCGCGTCTCGGGACCGCGGCTGAGCTGCGAGAGCGCCAACACGGGGACGTTCAAGTCCATCGCCAGCAGCTTGAGCCCGCGCGAGATCTGCGAGATCTCCTGCACCCGGCTCTCGACCCTGCCCTTTGAGCCCATCAGTTGCAGATAGTCGACGACGATCAGCGAGAGACCGTGCTCGCTGCGCAGCCGGCGGCACTTGGCGGCGATGTCGAGAATGCCGGCGCCGGCGGAGTCGTCGATGAACAGCTTCGAGCCGACGATCTCGTGCAGCGCCGCGCGCAGCCGTCGCTTCTCGTCTTCGTTGAGATACCCGCCGCGGAAGCGATGCTGGTCGACGCGAGCCTCGGCGCAAAGGATGCGGGTGAGCAGCGACTCCTTCGACATCTCGAGCGAGAACATCGCGACGGTCTTGGCTGGATCGTCCGGACCGTTGTCCTTGGCCACGTGCTGCGCAATGTTGAGCGCCAGCGAGGTCTTGCCCATGGCTGGCCGCGCGGCGAGGATGATCAGCTCGCTGCCGTGCATGCCCGTGGTCATCTCCTCGAGCTTGAGGAACGGGGAAGAGAGGCCTCTGAGGCGGCGGCTGGGGTCGAGAAAGGCTTGGATGCCGCCGGAGTAGCCCTCGATCACCTCACGCGGCGAGGCCAGCCCGGAGCGCAGTTGCTCGTCGCCCACCCGCATGATGGACGTCTCGGCGTTGGCCAGGATGTCGGGGACCTCCTCCGAGCTCTCGACGGCTTGCGAGATGATCGTTTGCGAGGTGTGGATGAGCTTGCGGAGAAGCGACTTCTCCTTGACGATGTTGACGTAGCTGTCAATCGAGGTCAGCCGCGGCAAGCCCTCGGTGAGCGTGGCGATGTAGGCGATGCCGTCGACGGCTTCGAGTTGGTTGTGGCGTTCGAGCTCGTTGACCAGCGTGAGGTACTCGATGCGCTCGGGACGCTCGGCGAGGTCCCTCATGCGCAAGAAGATCAGCTTGTGCTTCTCGAGCAGGAAGTCGTCGGAGGCGAGCGCGCCGCCGACCTGAGGGAATAGCTGATCGTCGAGCAGAATCGAGCCGAGGACGAACTGCTCGGCCTCGACGTTCGAGGGCATGCCCTTTTCGAGAACTCGGTTTTCGGCTGCGATCTCCATGCTCGTCGACATGGGCAGGCTACCGCGCGGCGGCGGAGGAATGCATTAGCCCTATATCCTATTTCGTTTCAACGGTTTGTGGCTGTGGAAAGGTCAACTCCCGCGTTTCCATTCGGTTACGGACGCGGGATGGGTCGTAAGTCATTGATTTCAAGGGCGCAAGCGTCCGTGGGAAATCCTGTGGATAAAACGTCCTGGTACGTCTGCACTTGAGCCGGACCGGCCTAGGCGAAACAGAGACACGCCTGCCTGTTCGGAGCGGCTAGCGCCATTGTAGCGTCGGTGGGCGGGGGGATCAAGAGGCGAAGATCCCTGCGCCGCGGGGCCGTCCGGTTCCCTCCGGCGGGTGTGGTATCCTTTGAGCAAACCGAAACGGTTTCTCGTCCCCCTCAGCTCTAAATCGATAGCGTCATGCTGATCCGAACCCCGCGAGGATGGGAGATTCCCGAGCGCGAAGCCACGCCCGAGAGCGTCTACTTCGGGCGCAGAACGTTGTTGAAGGGAATGGGTTTCGCGGGCGCTCAAGTCCTGCTAGGGCGCGCGTTCGGCGCGGTGGCTCCTGACCTCTACCCGGCCCAGCGGGCGGGCAAGTATACGCTCGACCGGCCGGTGACGGCCGAGATCGACGGCACCGGCTACAACAACTTCTACGAGTTCACCCTCGACAAGCGGCGCGTCAAGCACCTGGTCGACAAATTTGAAATCGAGCCGTGGAAGGTCAAGGTCAAGGGGTTGGTGAACAACCCGAAGACGTACGACATCGACGATCTAGTACGGAAGTTCCCGCTCGAAGAGAGGCTGTACAGGTTTCGCTGCGTGGAGACCTGGGCGATGGCGGTTCCCTGGACCGGCTTCTCGCTCGCAAGGCTGGTCAAGGAAGCCGATCCGCAGGCGAAGGCAAAGTACATTCGAATGGTTACGGCGTACAAGCCGAACCAGATGCCGGGCGTCCGGAGTCAGACGCACTATCCGTGGCCGTACTTCGAGGCGTTGACGCTCGAAGAGGCCACGAACGAGCTCGCTTTGATGGTTACCGGCATCTACGGCAAGCCGTTGCCCAAGCAGAATGGCGCTCCGATCCGGCTGATCACTCCCTGGAAGTACGGTCTCAAGTGCATCAAGTCGATCGTCGAGATCGAGTTCACCGCAAAACGGCCCCCGTCGCTTTGGAACAAAGTGGCCCGTGACGAGTATGGCTGGTATTCCAACGTCAATCCAACGCGCCCGCATCCGCGTTGGTCGCAGGCGACCGATCGCCTGATTCCGCATGGCGAGCCGCGCCCGACCCTGATGTACAACGGCTACGAAGAATACGTCGCGCCGATGTACACGGGAGAGGAATTCTGACGGAGGAGAATGGCCCGCCGAGTCTTGATTGTTTCTCCGAACGTGGAATTTAACACTTATCTCGAGCAGGCGCTCGAGCGAGTGTCGGAAAGCTGCGACCTGGAGACGCTGGACCGCTACCCGACGCGGGCCCAGATCAAGGAAATCGTCGTGTACAATCCGCCGCTGGCCGTGATGGTGGGGTTTGCCGACCCGGACGCCGCACTCTCGACGATTCGCCGGTTTCGCCGGGCCAGCGAAGGGCTTCCGCTGGTAGGCGTGCATCACGAGGCGAACGCGCTGTACGATCGCGAGGCCGCCAAGGCTGGCGCTGAAGACTTTTTCGCGCCGCCGATCGAGGTCGAGAGACTCAAGTCCAGGGTCTTCGGCGTGGCGCCGACGCAAGACCCGAACCGGTCGCCGGGCTGGCTGGTGGCCTTCGTGCCGGCGCGCGGCGGCGACGGGGCGTCGACTCTGTCGTTGCACGTCGCGCAGGCGCTTTCGGAAAGCGGCTCGGAGCTCGAGCCGGAGAGCAACGCCACCTTGTTCGTCGACTTCGACTTTCACGCCGGCGCGTCGGCGTTTCGACTCAAGCTCAACCAGGGACCCAGCGTGTTGGACGCGCTGCGGCTCGGCTCCAAGCTTGAGCGCGGCTGGCGCGGGTTGCCAATGCGATGGAAAGGGTTGGACCTGCTCGTCGCGCCGGACTCGGAGCCAAACCCGCCCTCGGACCTGTTCCGCGACCTGCCTGATTTCATCGACTTCTTGCGTCGCAGCTACCGCTTCATCGTCGTCGACATGCCGCCGGCATTCTACGCGTCCGCGCGCGACGTGTTGCGCCTGACCGATCGCGTCTTCATCGTCCATACCCCGGAGGTAGTCTCGAGAGCGCACGCGGATCGGCGAGCCGAAGACATCTTCGGCCTCGGCCTCGACGCCGCGCGGGTATCGGGCATCCTCAATCGCGCGGATTCGCAGACTCCCCGCACTGTCGAAGGCGTGTTCATGGGCCACGGGATTCAGCAGTTTGCGAGCGTCCGTAATGACTACGGCGCGCTGCAGGACGCCGAGATGGGCGGCTACCTGGTGGGTCAGGACACCGGTCTGGGAAACGATATCCGGGCGCTGGCCGACAAGATCATCACGACCTCGCAGAGCTAGGGTCAGCGCGCAGGCCCGCTACCGGAGCGGAGCCGCATGCGCCAGCTTGCGGGCGGTTTCGAAATCCTACGGTTGGCCCCGTGACCGCACCCTGGCGGGATGCGGCTCCGACCTGCGCCGCGACTATGGCCTTGGTCGGACGCGCGGCTGCGATGCACGCTCGGCGCACCTGCTGCGTCAATCCGTGTATGGGCACGGCACGGCTTCGTCGGGTCGAATGCATTTGCAGTTTCATGGCGGCGTTGTGCCTGTGGGCAACGGCGGCGCCGGCGGATTCTTGGCCCGCGCCGCAACGCCAGGAAGTGTTCAGCGAGGACGGCGAGCGCTTCGTGCGGATCAGCCCGGGCGAGAGCCTGGGCGACACCGTCGGATTCGCCGGCGCCGAGAAAGGCCGCTATGCCCGCGCGGAGCTGTACGTGCGCTCCGCCGATCGCTCATTCCAGCTGAGCGCGGAATTCGATCTCGTCAATCCGATGGCGCCGGTGGATGTGTTGCTGAGCAACGAAGGGCGGCTGATCACCTTCGACAACTGGCACAACGCGGGCTTCGGCAAGGTGGTCGCAATCTACGCGCCGGACGGCGGGCTCGTCAAGGCCTATGAGTTGGAAGAGCTCTACGAGGACGACGAGTTGTCCGAGGTCATGCGCTCGGTCTCGTCACGCTGGTGGCGCTGCAAGCCGGAGGGTTGGTCCGATCCAGCCCAGCAGACGCGCGTCTACGTCCATGAGTTCCGCGGCGGCTACTGGGTATTCTCGTTGGCGGACGGCGCCAACAGCTACCAAGCGGGTAAGAGTCCGCGTGAGCAGCGTTGATCAGTCCGCCGCGAGCTCGGCGTCGAGGGCCTCGAGCGGTTCGATGTTGGCCGTGCGAGCCAGACCCGCCGCACTAGCTTCTACGCCTGCCGCCGCGCTCCACTCGAAGCGCTCGACCGCGTCCGGCGCCTCGAAGACGCGTTCGCCCTCAACCTCGAGAAACGAGCCGAAAGCCGCGAGCAGCCGGCTGTTGGTCGCGCTGCGCTCCCAGGCGAGCAGGCTGGCGTCGGAGCGCATGCGGCCGAACTGCCAAGCCTCGGCGCGGTCGCGGAAGCACAGCGTCAAAGCCAGGTCGCTCTCGAGGTAGCGATAGACGGACAGGTGCTGCCCATGGCCGTCGATCGTGAGCTCGAGGCTGCGCGGGCGAGTCGCCTCGGCGCGGCCGTGCGCCAGGGCCAAGGCCCGCTCACAGGGCGTCTCGGTGTCGGCGGAGAACTGCACGATCGGCGCTCCATGCCAGGCGCCGTAGGCCGGCGAGAAGTCGCCTTCGAAGATCTCGCGCGTCCAGATTGGGCTCTTGGGTGAGACGCAACTGAGCAGATCGCCCTGTTCGGTGGCGAAGAGCACCTCGCCGGCGATGAGCGCCTCGATCCGAAACTCGGGTCCGATTCGCCACACCTGCTCCAGCTTATGGCGGCCGGGGCCGGAGGCGATGTCGCGGACGAAGATCAGCCCGTGGTCGAGCAGCAGGGCCCAGCGCCGGTGTACGATCGGGCGCGGCGGCGTGTCGTAACCGTGGTGGCGTGCCACGACGAGATCGAGCATGCGGCCGTCGAGAAAATGCTCGGTGACGGCCTCGGGCATCGACTTCCAGGCGAACGGGCCGGCCGGCTCGGCTTGGCTGTGAGTATCGACGGTGAGCGTCGAGTGCGCTGCGGTTGAGCGAAACGCGTCCCGGTGCGGGCTGTCCTGGGGGTAGCGTCCCGTGCCTGGATCGGTCAGCCAGTGCCGGCCGCGGTAGATCGACTGTACGCTGAGCGCGTCGGCATGACCGTGCCCGCCGGCGAGTGCACCCAGAGGACCGGCGTCGAGGATGAGCGTGCGTGGCGGCTGCTCGGCGGAGACGAGCACGTGCCAACCGCTCTCGTCCTGGCGGGCGGCCTTCGGCTTGGGCGGGCTCGGAACCAAGGCGTCCCAGTGCTTGCCTGCGCCGGGCCCAAGCAGCCACAAGGTTTCTTCGCGCAGCCCTCCGGCGGCGGCTTCGAAGTCGGCGCGAGCATAGAGCAGCGCAGCAGTGGCCAACGGGTCGAGCATGTGTTCGGCTCGATTGCGACTCGCGTCGAAGAGGCGGCCTCCGTCATCGTCGCCGAAGCGCGGCGGAGCGCCCCCCTGCGAGAGCCGCATCAGCATGTCGGCCATTCGCTCGACGATCCCGTCCACGTGCGCCGTCTGGTTGTCTCCGTTGCGTCTTCCTAGTATTCGAAAAAATATCAAAAAATCAATAGCATATACGTGATAGTAGAGAGATTGCTCGAAATAAAGTCCGTCCCCCCGAACTTGTCTTTCCGCCTCTTCGAGCACGATCCGCCGGCCGGTTTCGCGCCAACGCTCGGCCGGCTCGAACGAACGGAAGACCTGGCCTAGGGCGTAGAGTGCGACCGCCTCGCCGAGCAGGTGCGTGTTGGGCGAAAAGTAGGTCGAGAGATAGCGCTCGAGGTAGTGGCCCGAATGGCCGCAGGCGTCCTCGAGCTCCCGGTGAATCGACTGCGCCTCGGGCCCTTCGCGGTCGAGCAAGGCCCAGAGCCAGAGCCACGAAATCGAGCGGAAAGCGACCTCGAGCGCGCTGGTCCAATGGATCCCTTTGGGGTAGGGGTTCTTCGCCCGCCAGTCCCGCCATTGGCGGATGGCCTCGTCCCGGAGCTTGCTCTGCCCGGTCAGCCGCCAGGCCCGCGCCAGGGCGGTCAAGTGCTGGTGGCGGCCAAGCTCCCATGTCACTTTGTGGTCGCCGACGGTTCGCGGATCGAGATAGGGGACAGACGGCCAGGAGACCAGCGGCGCCACGCGGCCGCTTACCGGTTCGAGGCTCCAGTCGATCTCGCGTCCGAAGTCGAGGTTTTCGTAGCCGAGCAGATCGAACCGGCGCTCGAGAATCTTTTCGGCGCGGGCGCGTAGCCGCGATTCGGTCTCCGGCAGGCGCGCGCGAATCAGGCTGGCGAGCGGGTCGATCTCTCCGGCGTCGAAAAAGAACCGTCCGTAGTCGGCTCCGGCGCGGCGTTTCGGCGCGGAAGGCGCTAAGCGAAACAACCCCCGCAAGCTGTCCAGACGCTTGTTGAGCTCCTGGGCGCCACGAGCTCGCAACTCCTCCGTTTCCATCCGCGAAAGTCTGCGCAACACGCTGCCGGCGTCGCCTGGAGGGTCCTTCGCTGAGGGGTGTTCGCTCAAGCCGGTATTTGGGGCGGAAAGTAACACGATACTACCACCGAACCCTGGCGTTGGCAGCTCGGCTAGGCCGTGGCGCGTGGCGGCCGAGAGACCCGTCTGGAATTGGTTTTTGGCGTGCTACACTGAGGGCTCCATGGGGAGCATTCAGGCTATATTGAGCCGAATCCGGCCGACTCGGCCCCCGCACGCTGTAATTCTTCGCATCCTGGCGACCTCCATCCTCGCGGCTTTGGCCCTCTCGAGCGTCGCGTCGGCTCAACAGGCGTTGAGCGGGCCGGGCGGAAGCGTTCCGGGTCTCGACGAGCTGTTGGCGCGCGGCGGCGAAGAGAGCGACGAGTATTCGATCGGCGCCGGCGACGTGCTGCGCATCAACGTCTGGAAAGAGCCGGATGTATCGGTTGATGCGGTTGCGGTGCGCTCGGACGGGAAGATCTCGGTTCCGCTAGTCAAGGAAATCTTCGCCGCGGGGCTCTCGCCCTTGCAACTCGAGGACGTGCTGACGCAGAAACTGCGCCAGTACATCAACAACCCGGTCGTGACGGTGATCGTGATGGAGGTCCGCAGTCAGCGCGTCTTCATCGTCGGCAACGTTGCGGCGTCCGGCGTGTTGCCCTTGGAGCCCGGCTTGACGGTGATGAAAGCCATCGGCCTGGCGGGCGGCGTGACCGAGTTCGCGCGGCGCAAGAAGATCTTCGTGCTCCGCGACAACGGCGGACAGCAGCAAAAAATTCCATTTGACTACCAAGCCGTCCTCAGCGGTAAGAGCCCGGAGCTCGACTTCGAGCTCGAGCCCGGCGATACGATCTTCGTGCCCTAACGCCAACTCTCCGCGCCCGCGCCGCGGGCGTATCTGGAAGCGCCCCGCAACGTTTGTGAACCAATGGCTCCAGCATCGCGCATGACACGTCTTGTTGCTCTTCCCATCTTGGTCTGCTTGGGCTTGGCGCCCGCCGCGACGGCACAGCTCGCCTCGAGCGCTTTCCGCGTGCTGGGCCAGCCCGACCTGCGCGCCAACGCCTTCAATTCGGTGAACGGCTCCGAATTTCGCGGCCCCAGCGGCGTGGCGATCGACACCCGCGGCGGCGCGGCGCGGCTCTTCGTGTCCGATTTTGGCAACAACCGCGTGCTCGGCTGGGAGGACGGCCGCGCGATTTCCAATGGGCAGAGAGCCGACATCGTGCTCGGCCAACCGAGCTTCGAGAGATCCTCGCCGCTCGGTATCGGCAATGCCGGGATGAATTCGCCGAGCTCGTTGGCCGTGCACCCCTCCACCGGAGATCTCTACGTCGCCGACACCGCCAACCATCGTGTTCTGCGGTTTCCCGAGCCGTTCGCCAACCCCGGCCGGGTCGAGCCGGACAAGGTTTACGGCCAGCCCAGCTTCAACAGCAATACGGCGAACAATGGCGGAATATCGGGCCGCACGATGCGCGGGCCTACTGGGTTGACGTTTGACGCCGGCGGCAACCTGTGGATCTGCGACACGCAGAACAATCGCGTTCTACGCTACCCGGCCTCGGCGCTCGACAGCGATGCGCCCGAAGCCAATCTCGTGATCGGGCAGGACTTGTTGACCGAAGCGCCGATCAACTCCGGCGAGCTGCTGGGGCCGGCGGGCTTGAATCGACCCGTCGGCGTGGCATTTCACCCCAACGGCTCGCTCTACATCGCCGACACCAGCAACTTCCGCATCCTGGTCTACGAGCAGCCTTTTATGACCGGCGCCGCGGCGGTGCGGGTGATCGGCCAGGAGAATTTCACGCGACGCGTGCTGCCGCCGACCATTACCGCTTCCTCGATCCGAGGGCCCAACGCGTTGTTCATCGACTCGGGCGGCGACCTCTACGTGACGGCGCAGATCGAGAATCGCGTGTTGGTGTTCGAAAACGTCGCCGCCTCGGCGCCGTTTCCGTCGGCGAGTCGGGCGATTGGCCAACCGTTCCTCACCGCCGACTTCTCCAACGTGAACAGCGCTCCGCTGGCTAGCGCGAACGGCCTTTCGCTGCCGGCCGATGTGGCGCTGGACGGCGACGGGAACATCTATATCACCGACGCCGGCAACCACCGCGTGACCCGCTACGCGCCGGGCGCCTCGCCGGCGAACGCCGTGCTCGGCCAGCCGGACTTCGCGCGCAATACGGCGAACCGCGTCGGGCAATCGAGCGTGGGCGCCCCGCGAGACATCGTGGTCGACTACTCCGATCCGGATCTGCCGATCTACGTCGCCGACTCGGACAACAACCGGGTCCTGGTGTGGCGTTCCTCGATTCGGTTCCGCAACGGCGATCCGGCGGATCGGGTGATCGGGCAGCCGGATTTCGAGAGCGCCGCGGAGAACGGCGACACCGGCCGGGCCGGCACGCCCACCGCGACGTCGCTGAGCAGTCCGCGCGGGGTGGCCGTCAACCCCGCCGGCGACCTCTATGTCGCCGACTCGGGCAACAACCGCGTGCTGCGCTACCCGAGGCCGATCGACCAGGCCGACCGCATACGCGCCGACCTCGTGCTGGGACAGCGCGACTTCTTCGGTTCGGCGTCGGCCGCGGTCACGGCGTCGTCGCTGAACGCCCCGCGCGACATCGCGATCGGGCTGAACGGCGAGATCTACGTTTCCGACACCGGCAACAATCGCGTGGTCGAGTATCCGGCTGACCCGGCCAACGGCGCGGAAGCGATTCGCGTGTTCGGACAATCCAGCTTTACCGTTGGAACGCCCGGCTCGGAGACCTCGGCGCAGAGCCTGAACGCGCCGATCGGCTTGCACGTCGATCCCGCCGGTCTGCTATTGGTGGCCGACGCGGGCGCCAACCGCGTGCTGATCTATCCGCTCTCGCCCACCGAGCCCACCTTCGCGCCTAGCGCTTCGTCGGTGATCGGCCAGTTCGCGTTCGACGAGAACGGCTCTTCATCGGGCGACACCCGGCTGAGCGCTCCGCTCAGCGTGACCACGGCCCCGGACGGCGCCGTGATCGTCTCCGACGCCGGCAACAACCGGGTGCTCGTCTATCCGCAGTTGTTGTTCCTGCCCAGCACGGGAGCAGCCGCGACCCAGGTGGTTGGGCAGTCGTCGTTCAACGGAAACCGGGCGAACTTCAATACCCCCGACGGGCTGGCCACGCCGCAAGGCCTCTTCGCCCCGAACGGCTTGTTCGTCGACCGCAACAACACGCTTTACGTAGCGGACGCGGGCAACAACCGAGTGGTGCACGTTCTCAGGCCCACGGCGGTGGTGAGCGCGGCCACCTTCATCGCCGGCGGCGGCGTCGCGCCAGGCTCGCTCATTTCCTTGTTCGGAGCGGACATGACGGCGGACACCCAAGCTGCGTCGACGATTCCGCTTCCCACCGAGCTCGCCGGCCGTGTCGTCGAGCTGAGCGACGGTACGCGAGCCGCTTTGCTATTCGCCTCGCCGGGCCAGTTCAATCTGCAGCTTCCCGTGGAGACTCCGATTCAGTCCGGCATCCAGGCGTTGGCGGTGCGGCGGGCCGACACCGGCGAGCTTCTCGCCGGCGGCGCCATCTCGGTCGCGCCGAGCAGCCCCGGCATCTTCACCGCCACACAGGACGGCCAGGGGGCCGCCTTGGCGATCAACCAGAACGGCTCGGTCAACGGGCCCTCGAGCCCGGCGGACCGCGGCAGCGTCATCACGTTTTTCGGCACCGGCCAGGGCGCCACCAATCCCATCATCGCCAACGGCGAGCCGGCGCCGGCCAGCCCGCTCGCCAATACGACTGCACAGCCAACCACAAATCAGTCAGAATGTTTGAGGCAGGGCTTTGTGTGCGTGCTGGTCGGCAGCAAAGTGGGAACGGTGCTATTCTCCGGCTTGGCGCCGGGCTTCGTAGGCCTCTGGCAAGTGAACGTACAAATCCCCTCCGGTGAGGACGTCTTGACTGGCGACGCAATCCCGATCCGATTCTTCCTGCACGGCCGGTCGAGTAACACGGTCTCCATTGCCATTCGATAGGAGTTCGCCATGAGGGCTCAAGTTTCGTTCCGATTTTCACTGCTCGCCGCGGCGCTGGCGGCGATGCTGCTCGCGACCGGGTGTTTCCGCTCGCCTGAGGAGAAGTACGCCGACTACATGGCCAATGGCATGGAGTATGTCGAGAACGGCGACTACGGCGCGGCGCTGATCGAGTTCAAGAACGCCGCGCGCACGAAATCCGACGAGGCCGAGCCGCTCTATCAGATCGCGGTGATCAACAACCAGCGCGGACAAACTCAGGAAGCCGTGCTAGCTGCGCAGGCCGCGGTGAAGATCGATCCCGACCACGTGGAAGCCAATCTTCTGTTGGCGCGGTTCATGGTGCAGATGGGCGGGCCGGACATCCTGCCTCAGGCCGAAGAGCTGCTCAACGGCGTTCTGGCCGGCGAGCGCGGCAACTCCGAAGCGTTGTTCGTGCTGGCCGCGACTCGTGCGCGCCTCGGCTCGGCCGAAGACGCCGAGCGGCTCCTGCAAGAAGCTCTCAGGACCTCGCCCGAGCACCTGCAGTCTTCCATGGCGCTCGCTCGGCTCAAGCTCAACGACGGCGACTCCGAAGGCGCCGAGGCGATCCTTCAAGAGGCCATCGAGAGGGCCACGGACAAGCGCGAGCCGCGCATCGCCCTGGGACAGTTCTACTTGGGCCAGGACCGCAACGACGAAGCCAAGACGCAGTTCGAGTCGATCCTCGCCGAGGACGACGCCTACGGCCCGGCGCTGCTCGGTCTGGGCATGCTCGAGATCAAGTTGGGCAACGACGACGCGGCGGAGGACATTTACAGACGAGCGTCGAAGGTGGAGGGCGAGCTCTACCGCCCGCTCTACGGTCAGATCCTGATGCGCAACGGCAAGGCAGACGAGGCCGTTGCCGAGTACGAACGGCTGGCCGAGGAATACCCCGATGACCGTACTTTGCGCACGCGCTTGGTGTCGGCCTACGTGCAGACCGAGCGCACCAGTCAAGCGGAAACGCTGTTGACCCAGGTGCTTGCCGAGACGCCGAACGACGCTGACGCGCGGTTGCAGCGCGCCGAGGTGTTCCGTCGCACCAATCGCCTGATGCAGGCCCAGGAGGATATCTCGGCGGCGCTCGAGTACCGCCCGAACTCTCATCAAGCCCACTTTCTGATGGCGAAGATCTATCAGGAAATGGGCGATTCGAGGTTGCAGCGCCAGGAGCTCGACGAGGCTCTTCGGATCGAGCCGGAGTACCTGCAGGCGCGCCTGGAGCTGGCGCAAGCGCTGCTGCGTGGCGCGAGCGCTTCACCGCAAAGCGCGATCGACTTGCTCGACGAGGCCCCGGATTCCCAAAAAGGCACCGCCGCCATCGTGGCGGCGCGCATCTGGGCCCACATTGCCCTCAAGCAATACGTCGATGCGAACAGCCAGCTCGACGGCGTCAAAGCCAATATTCGCCAGACCCACCCCGAGTTCCTGCTCCAGGACGGGATGCTGCAATCGCTCGCCGGAAACTATGCGGCGGCGCGGCCGTTCCTCGAGAAGGCGCTCGAAGCCAACCCCAAGGATCTGCGCGCCCTCAACGCTCTGGCAGGCACCTACGTGGCCGAGAAGAAGATGGCCGTCGCGCTCTCGACCGTGCGCACGCAAGCCGACCGTTATCCCGACGATGCTTCGCTACAGATCGCGCTGGCTAGCTGGAACGTGCGCGCCAAGTACATCGGCGAGGCGGAGAAAGCCTATGAGAAGGCGATCGCGGCCGGCGACCCGACGCGCGAGGCGGCGGTCATGTTGGCTCAGATCTATTCCTCGCGCGGCGAGATGGATAAGGCCGACAAGCTGCTCAGCGACTCCCTTGCGGAGTCGCCGACCAACCCGGAGCTGCTGATCATGCGGGCGACGATTCGCCATGGCCAGGGGCGCGTGAAAGAGGCGATCGCGGACTATCGCGGCGTGGTCGATCGCAACGCGGAGCACTACGTCGCGCTCAACAATCTCGCGTACCTGTTGGCGACCGAAGAGAACGAGCTGGAAGAAGCGCTCAAGTACGCGCAGCAGGCCAAGGAGTTCGCGCCGACCATCGTGCAGGCTGGCCAGCCCGGGGTCGCCGAGATCGACGATACGCTCGGTTGGGTCTTCTACCTGCGAGGCGTCTACGCTTCAGCGGTTGTCCATCTGCGCGACGCGGCCGAGGCCAGCCCAGAGAACCCGGTCACGCACTACCACCTCGCCATGGCGCTGGCCAAGAGCGGCGACGTCGCGGCCGGTCGCAGGGCGCTCGAGGCGGGCTTGGCCCTGGACCCGAATCTGCCCGAGGCGGCCGAGGCCCGCAAGGTTCTCGGCTCGGCGAACTAAGCCTGGACTGCGGCGCGACGCCGGCGGCCGCGCTCGGGCGCGACCGCACGCTCGCGCTGTCGCCCGAATCCACACAGAATGCCCTACAAAACGATCGACTCGCTCAACCTCCGCGGCAAGAAGGTCTTCATGCGCGTGGACTTCAACGTGCCGCTCGACGCCGACGGCGCAACGATCACCTCGGACACGCGCATCCGAGCGGCGCTGCCCTCGATCCAGCGCGCGCTCGAAGGCGGAGCCTCGCTGATCCTGGCCTCGCACCTGGGCCGCCCCAAGGGCAAGCGGAATCCCAAGATGTCGCTCGCGCCGGTCGCCGCGCGGCTCTCGGAGCTGCTGGGCCGCCCGGTGGCGCTGGCCGAGGACTGCGTGGGACCGAGGGTGGAGCAAGCCGCCGCGGCGCTGCGCCCCGGTGAGGCGCTGCTGCTCGAGAACCTGCGCTTCCACGCCGCCGAGGAGGCGAACGAGGACGCGTTCGCGCGCCAACTCGGGGCGCTCTGCGACGTCTACGTCAACGACGCCTTCGGCGCCGCCCACCGCGCCCACGCCTCCACGGCTGGCATCGTGCCGCACGTCGGAGAGTCGGCGGCGGGCCTGCTGATGCAGAAAGAGCTCGAGTACTTGGCGATGGCCGTCTCAGCGCCTAAGCATCCCTATGTGGCAATCGTGGGCGGTGCGAAGATCTCGGGCAAGATCGATGTAATCGAGAATTTCCTCGAGCTTGCCGACAAAGTTCTGATCGGCGGCGCGATGACCTACACGTTTTTGAAGGCCAAGGGCCTCGAGGTCGGAGGATCGCTAGTCGAGGACGAGAAGCTCGAGCTGGCTCGCACGACCATGGAGCAGGCCGGCTCCAAGCTGCTGCTTCCGGTCGACCACGTCGTTGCGTCCGCCTTCTCGGCCGACGCTGAGGCGCGTACGGCTGCGGTGGCCGAACCAGTTCCCGACGGCTGGATGGGGCTCGACATCGGGCCTGAAACGGTTGCGTTGTACCGGAGCGAGATCGCGAACGCCAAGCTGATCGTGTGGAACGGGCCGATGGGCGTGTTTGAGATGGACCGCTTTGCCGAAGGCACGCTCCGCGTTGCGCAGGCCGTGGCAGACTCCGACGCGGTCAGCATCGTCGGCGGCGGAGACTCCGAGAAAGCCATCAAGAAAGCCGGCGTGGGCGACCGCATCGACCACATCTCCACCGGCGGCGGCGCCTCGCTCGAGTTTCTCTCCGGGCGCGAGCTGCCCGGCATCGCCGCACTCGGCGGAATCTAACGGAAGGCGTTAGGCTGTCCGGTGATCGGGATAGGGGAGAGTCTCGCGGCTCCGCACCCCGGCATAGCTGCCATCGTTCTCAGTATCGCACTGGCTGCAGAAACTGCCCTAGCGGCGCGCGGAAGATCCACGCCATGTCGCTTGAGATGATCCGCGCCGTTTCACCGCTCTGAGGATCGGTTACCGGGACGATGTTGCTGTAGGCGCCCAGCGTGTACTGGGTCGCGACGCGCAGCGCCTCCCGCGTCATCGCGCCCAAGTAGGCTTTCTGACGAAACTGGTAGCCGCCCTGCCCGTCGGGGTCTAGCCGGGGACGCGTGCTGAACGCGCCGTCGGCGGGAAACTCCACGTCCCCGTCCCAGCGAACGCCCGTTGGCTGCGACTCGTCGTAGACGTCGGAAAGAATGCCGGGATTGCCCAGCACGATGAAGATCCGCTCGACGCCGGTAACAGGATCTCGATGGACCGCGGAGCGAGCAAGACGCCGAACGCCCTCTGCCGGCGCGATGGATCCGGCTGGGGCACTAGATGTTTGGCTGGGACGGGGCGGCCGCATCGTCCGCGAGGCCTATCGATCTCATGATTGCAGCCAAATCCAACCGCAGATGCTTTGGAAACAGCGTAATGTCGCCGCTGTGGATGAGCATGTTCGCGCCCATGCTCAGGAAGCGCGTCTGTTGTTCCAGGTCGCCCCAGAAGTGAATGCCTGCTCCCACGCCGGCCGTACGGGCGCAGCGAAAGATCGTCTCGCAGGCGTCGAGAAACGCGGGATGATCCCATTGCTCCGGTACGTCCAGGCTACAGGAGAGATCGTGCGGTCCGATGAGGACGGCGTCGAGATCGCGAGTCGCCAGGATCTCGTCCAAGGCCTCGATCGCCGGCCGGCTTTCGACGTTGATGACGAGCAAGCGCTGCTCGCCGCCTCGCTGAACGTAGGACTCGAGATCCGGCTCGACATTGGCGCCGGAGAGCATCTGGTCGAGCTTGCGACCTTTGATAGGCCGTAGCTTGACGGCCCCGCGCAACGCTCGCACTTGCTCCGCGCTCTCGACGTAGGGCGCGATGACGCCGTCGGCGCCTCCGTCGAGCGCGACTGTGGCCGCGTAGGGGTCGGGGGAGGGGATGCGGACGATCGGCGGCAACCCGGCGGCGGCATAGGCGCGGCACATCCAACTCAGCTCACGCCGGTCGAGCGCGATATGCTCGGTGTCGATGAAGACGAAGTCGAGGCCGCAGCCGCGCACAGCTTCGGGCCAGTGCGGCGACGGCGACACGATGAGCGTGCCAAAGACGGGATCTCCGGCGTGCAACCGGCGTCTGAGCTCTACGGGCGTCACGGCTTGATCTTCAACTTTCCGAAGTGAATGT
The DNA here is from genome assembly GCA_965216545.1 of Bryobacterales bacterium. GTDB lineage: Bacteria > Acidobacteriota > Terriglobia > Bryobacterales > UBA6623 > RI-231. Next base: position 6,909,058 of record OZ244172.1, on the reverse strand, counting down.
GCGTGCGGGCGCGCGTAGGAGTGCCGCTGTCCCACACCGCACGGAAGTCGCCCGGCGCCACCTCGACGAGCGTCGGGTAGGAGTTCTTGATGCCGGCGTTGTAGAAGGTCTTCTCGTTGCTCCACCCGCCGCCGGGCGCCTTGGTCTTGTATCGCAGCGCCATGCGTCCTCCCTCGCTCTGCGCCGGTCCGTCGTTGTAGACGTAGATGTGCGTCCCGCCTGTCGCTTGGCCGAAGTAGGCCTTGGACTTGGCGTTGTGCAGCTCGGGCTCTTCCTTGGCGACGCTCCAGGTGTGGCCGCCGTCGGTGCTGACGCTCGAGTAGGCGCGCGGCGGGTCGGTTGTGAGCGCCGTGTTGTCATAGTCCGCTGTCCGCATCACGATCTTGAGCTCGTTTGAGTTGTCGCCGGGGGCCATGTTGCCCTCGTGCAGAAACACGCGGGGCTTGACGGGTTGGGGGATGTAGGCTTCCAAGTCCCACTCGAGCAAGCTGGTACTCGAGAGAAGGAAGTGGTCGCGCGTACCCCGCGGGTCGTTCTGCAGGGTATTGCGATGGGCCGGGAGCAGGAAGAGCTTGCGGCCGCCGATCTCGGTCTCGACGATGCCGGCGTTGGTGATGAGCGGGCCGGTGTAGTGCATGGCCAGCTCGACCTGGGTCCAACTGGAGCCGCCGTCGGCGGTGAAGGCGCCGACGAGCTGGGATTCCTCGCTGTTCTTGAACGAGATCAGGCAGCGCATGGCGAACAGCCAGATCACATCTTGGCCCGGCGCCCTGTAGAGCACGGGGTTCGCGTACCCGAACTGGACGCTTCCCTGCCGCTCGAGATGATTGAAGACGGTGACCGGTTCCTCCCAGGTGTCGCCGTCGTCGTCCGAGATCGTGACTAGGATGTCACCCATGTCCTTCTTACCGTTCACCATCGCGCCGTAGGCCACGATGAGATCGCGCGGACGATCCCCTTGAATGATGAAGGGCTGCCAGACGCGCCACGCGAGCGGGTGCTGCTCGATCCGGCGCAAGGTGCGGAGGTCGGTGACGTCTCCCTGGTAGCTTTCGGCATTCGCGGGAGCGGCGCTCCCGCTGAGCAGGAGCGCGAGCTGCGCGGCGGCGGCTATCCAGGCGGTTCCCCGGACTCTGTCTCTGAGCGTCATCGCAAACAAAGTAGCGCAACGGCGACGTCCGCGTCCGCGCGGGAGGCGGCTTTCACGCGGATTGCTCCCGGCGTTCGGTGCGCGCTACCGTGATGCGATGTCCACCGCCCGCCTACGCCTGCTGGTCTCGATTGCCGTTCTGGCCGCGGCCTGCGGCGGCCCCGGCCAGAACGACGCCGAGGCGCCCGCGGACGCCCGTCCCGACATCGTCCTCGTCATGGCGGACGACATGGGCTGGGGGCAGACCTCCTACTACGGCCACGCGGTGCTCGAGACGCCCAACCTCGACGCCATGGCCGAGGCGGGTCTGCGCTTCGACCGCTTCTACGCCGGCGCTCCCAACTGCTCGCCCACGCGCGCGACGGTGATGACCGGCCGCAACAACGACCGCGTCGGCGTCTTCGACCACGGCTTCCCGCTGCGGCTGCAAGAGCGAACGATCGCGCAGGCGCTCCGCGACGCCGGCTACGCGACCGCGCACTTTGGGAAATGGCATCTCAACGGCCTGCAGGGCCCGGGCGTGCCCGTGCTCGCCTCCGATGCGCGCAACCCCGGCGTTTTCGGCTTCCAGACTTGGCTCTCCGTCACTAACTTCTTCGACATGGATCCGATCCTCGGCCGCCAGGGCGAGCTCGAGCAGTTCGAGGGCGATTCCTCCGAGATCGTCGTCGACGAAGCCTTGCAGTACCTGCGGGCCCATGCCGGCGGCGAAGCTCCGGTCTTCGTAGTGATCTGGTACGGCTCGCCCCATTCGCCCTTCGTCGCCGCCGATCCGGACCGTACCGACTTCGCCGAGCTCGAGGACGCGTCCGCTCACCACTACGGCGAGCTCGTGGCCATGGATCGCTCAATCGGAACGCTACGCGCCGGCCTTCGCGAGCTTGGGATAGCCGAGAACACGCTGCTCTGGTTCAACTCCGACAACGGCGGCCTCCCGCGCATCGAGCCCGAAACCGTCGGCGGCCTGCGAGGCTTCAAAGGCAGCGTCTACGAGGGCGGGCTCCGCGTGCCGGCCGTGATCGAGTGGCCCTTGCGCATCGATCAGCCGCGTGTCACCGAGCACCCTTCGGGAACCGTGGACATCTTCCCAACCGTGGCGGAGCTGGTCGGCCTCGACGACTCGGCGCTGCTGCAACCGCTCGACGGCGTGAGCCTCGCGCCCCTGTTCGCCGGCGAGATCGGCCCGCGCGCCAAGCCGCTGGGATTCTCACACCTCGGCAAAGCGGCGCTGATCGACAACGACTGGAAGATCCTCACAACCAACGTGGAAGAGGGTCGGTACGAGGTCTACAACTTGAGGGACGACCCCGAGGAGGCCGCCGATCTCAGCGCCTCCGAGCCCGAAAAGGCCGCGCGCTTGCGTGCCGCACTGGACGACTTCATTGCTTCGGTCGGCGCCAGCCGGGCCGGAAAGGACTATCCACGGGGCGAGGTCGACCCGAGCCACCCGACCCGCCGCATGTGGCACGATATCGAGGACTACAAGCCGTACTTTGACCAGTGGCGCTCGCTGCCGGCCTATGCCGGTTGGTTGGAAAGATTTGTGCCGGAGTGAGTCGCCGGGCGCGATCAAACGGGGACGACTCGTGTCTCTACTCGAGGAGGCGGGCGGCTTTGTCGAGATCGGATTCGACGGCCGCGGGCGCTCGGCGCGTTTCGGCCATGACGCGCATTTCGGCGACGGTCGCCGCGACGAGCTCCTCGATGCTGGCGCGGTCGTGGAAAGCCGGCTGGAAGGTGAAGCGCAACCGCGGCCCGTCGGCTTCGAGCGCACAGTTGATCTCGATTGGATAGGCCCGCATGCCGCCGGGATGCCGCTCGGGGCCGCGGGGCTCGTCGGCCAGCGCGAACGGAGCGTCCGCGGGCGCCGGCGACGCCGTTTTGCCGAGATAGTTGAACAGCACGTAGGGCCGGGCGCGCTCGGGCAGAGCGCGGCGCAGGTAGCGCAGGGCGCCGTAGCCGGCGGCGCGGGCGCGAACCTCGCTCATCTGTCGCGCCACCGAGGTGAGCGTCCGTTTGGGGTCGGCTACGGCGACGAGCTCAACAGGCGCTACGGCGGTGAACCAGCCCACGGTCTCGGAGACGTCGAGCTCATCGGCCAAAGCGTCCCGGCCGTGGTTCTCGACATCGACGAGCAGTCGTGATTCGCTGCACCAGCGGGTCCAAGCTCGTAGCAGAGCCGACAGGAACCAATCGTCGAGCCGGCTCTCGGCGTGGGCGCCACGATAGTCAGCAGTCATGGTCTCGGCTGAGCCGGCCAAGTCGAGCTCGCGGCGGTAGGGGCGATCCCAGCGCATCGGCGTCGCGTCGGCCGCGGGAATCGCGGCCCAGAACGCCAGGTCGCCGTCGTACTCCTCGGCGCGCTCGGCCAACCTGGACGCCCAGCGCGAGGGTGCGGCGGAACGGGGCCGCGGCAAGGGCTCGCCGCGCAAAGCGGTATCGAGATCCTGGAGCAGCACACTCCACGAGAGCACGTCGATTCCCAGGTGATGGACGACGAGCAGCAGCCGCTTCTCGGCGCCGGCGCCCGGGTCGAGCCACAGGAAGCGCGCCAGCGGTCCGGTCTTGAGATCGAGGCTCGCCTGGGTTTCGGAACAGAGCTCCTCGAGCCTCTCCGGCGCCGCCTCGGCGTGCTCGAAAGGCAACGGCGTCGAGGCAGCCTGGAAGACCTGCCGGCGCTGTGCTCCTTCGCCCTTGAACCGCAGGCGCAGCGCGTCATGGCGTCTCCATAGCAACTCGAGCGCGCCTCGCACCGCGGCCTGCTCGGTCTCGGCCGGCAAGGCGAGCAGCACGGATTGGTTCCAGTGCGCGGGCTCAACCCGGTGCTCGGCGAAGAACCAGTGCTGGATGGGGGTGAGAGGAGCCTCGGACCGCTCGGTCGGCGCTTCGGCTGCTGCTTCGGCTGTCGCGGAATGGCCGGCGAGCGACGCGATGGTCGGCGATTCGAAGAAGTCGCGCGGATCGATCTCAATGCCTTCGCGGCGGGCCCGGGCGATGGCGCGGATGCTGAGCAGCGAGTCGCCGCCGAGCGTGAAGAAGTTGTCGTGGACGCCGATCTTGTCGACCCCCAGCAGCTCGCTCCAGATGCGGACCAGGGCTTGCTCGGCCTCGTTGCGCGGCGCGACGTAGCTGGGGGCGGTCGACTGCTGGTCGGGCGCGGCCACGGCGATCGCGGCGAGCTTCGCGTGGTCGAGCTTGCCGGCGGTGTTGCGCGGCAGCGCGTCGAGCTTGGCGAGCGACGACGGTTGCATGTAGTCGGGCAGGCTCTGGGTGAGGAAGCTGCGCAAGCCCACCGGATCGGCCTCGCCGACGAAATAGCCCGCCAGGCGCTTCTCGCCGCCGGCTCGAGGCGGCTCGACGGCGACGACGGCTGCATGGGCGACGGCGGGGAAGCTCTCCATCGTGCGGGCTACCTCGTTGGGCTCGACGCGGAAGCCGCGGATCTTTACTTGGTTGTCGACGCGGCCGAGCAGCTCCAGTCTGCCGTCGGGCAGCCAGCGTCCGCGGTCTCCGGTCTTATAGAGGCGGCCCGCCGATATCGAGGGTTTACGCACGAAGCGTTCCGCACCGCGGTCTGCAGCGAGGTAGCCGCGGGCGACAGCCGCGCCGCCGATACAGACCTCCCCGGCGGCGCCGATGGGAGCGGGGTGCCCGCCTGGCGCGAGCACGTAGAGCTCGGCGTGTGCGACCGGGCGGCCCACGGTCACCGGCGGCGGATCGACGCCGAGGTTGGCGGCCGAGACCCAGACCGTGCCCTCGGCCGGGCCGTACTCGTTGTGCAGCTCTGCGCCGGGCAGGCGTTCGCGGTGCAGACGCACCAGGTCTTCGGGACACGCCTCGCCGGCCACCACCGCGCACTCGAGCGACGCCAACGCTTCCGGCGGAGCGAGCTCGAGCAGCAGGCGATAAAGCGACGGCGTGGCGAGCAGGTGAGAGACGCGCTCGGAGTGGATGGTCCGCGCCAAGCCTGCGACGTCCTGCTCGGCTTGCGGCGGGGGCAGCACCAGCTTCGCGCCGCTCGCCAGCGCCCAGTAGAGGCCGGCGATGGCGCTATCGACCGCTGGCGAGGACAGCAGCAAGAAGGCGCTCGGCGGGCGGCGGTAGTAGAGCCCGCGCGCGGCGGTGGAGGCCGCCAGCCCGCGACGCTCGACGACGACTCCCTTGGGCGCTCCCGTCGAGCCGGAGGTGTAGATGACGTAGGCCGGATCCTCGGGCGAGGCGGTTGGGGGCGGATGCGGTTGCGCGGGCTCGCCGGTCGCGGCATTGGCCACATCAAGAGTGTTCGGGAATTCTGCGATCGCGGAGCCGGTTCCCGCTATCAGGACGCCGCGCGGGGCGCAGGCCTCGAGCTCGGCGACGACGGCCCGGATGCGCGAGCCCGGCCAGGACGGGTCGAGCGGCGTGTAGGCGGCGCCGGCTTTCAGAGCGCCCAATATCGTCGTCACCATGGCCGCTGAGCGATCCAGCGCGATGGGGACGAACCAGCCCGGGCCGGCGCCGCGCTCAGCAAGCTGGGCGGCGAGCCGCGACGAAGACACGTCGAGCTCTGCGAAGCTCAGCCCGCCGCTAGCGTCGCGCACCGCCGTCTCGTTCGGCCGAGTTGCGACGTGTTCGGAGAAGCGCGCGAGCACGTCCGGCGCCACATCGAGGGACGCCGTCGGACGGCTGAACCGCTCTAGGCTCTGGCGTTCCCCCGAGCCCAGGACGGAGATTGCACCGAGAGCAGTCTCCTGTTCCGCGGCCAGCATGGAATCGATCGCGGCGGCTAGTCGCTCGAGCAGCAGTGCGGCGCCGGCCTCGTTATAGCAGCTCGTGGCGTAGACCAGGCGAAACGACAGCTCATGCTCGGGGATGGCGATCAGGGCCAGCGGGTAGTTGCTGTGCTCGTCGAGCTGCTCGTCGGCGATGGCGAGCGCGCCGGGAGGGGTCTCGGCGCCGCCGGGGAAGCGCTCGTAGACGACGATGCTCTCGAACAGCGACTGGTTGGCAGGCGTCTCAGCCGCGGCCTGAATCTCGGTCAGCGGCGTGAATTCGTAGGCGCGATCCGCGGCCTGCTGCGATTGAATTCTCCGCAGCCAACCCGTCAGTTGGGCGTCGGCGCCGATCTCGATGCGTACCGGGATGGTGTTGAGAAACAGCCCGATCCCGCCTTCCACGTCGGTCGCCTCTGGCGGACGAACGGTAACGGTCGTACCGAAGACGACGTTTGGGTCCGAGCTGAGGCGGCTGAGCAACAAGGCCCATGCGCCCAGCACGGCAGTGTAGGGCGTGACCCGCCACTCCCGGCAGCGTTGCGTGAGCCGCTCCAGGGTCCCCGCAGGCAGCGCCTGCTCAAGGAAGCGGTGGGAGCGGTCATCGGAGGGGACGCCGGAGCGCAAAGGGCCGGGCAGCGGCGTGGCGGCTGTGATTCCGGCCAGGCGGCTTCGCCAGTGACGGCGCGCCGGCTCGAGATCGCGCTCGCGCAGCCAGCGGACGTAGTGCTCGAACGGCCTCGATTCGATCGCGGGCTGCTCGCCGCGCCGTAGCGCGTTGTAGGCCTCGATCACCCGCCTAAGCAGCAACCGTCCCGACCAGCCGTCGAGCAGGATGTGATGCATGCTCCACAGCAGCCGCGCCTCGGCGTCGCTCAGGCGGTAGAGGGCGAGCCGCATCAGCGGCGCCGCGCGGAAGTCGAAGCCGCGAGCGCGGTCCGCGGCGAGGGCTTGGCGCCAACGCCGCTCGCGCTCCTTCTCGGGGACGCCGCGCCAATCCTCGGAGACGTAAGGGATCTCGACCTGCCGGCGCACGACCTGGAGCGGCCGCTCGCGCTGCTCCCAGGTGAACAGAGTGCGCAGGACGGCGTGTCGCTCGGCGAGCGCCGCCCAAGCCCGGCGCAACACGTCTTCTTCGAGCTCGCCGCGCAGAGAGCAGGAGTATTGGATGCGGTAGGCGTCCGCGTCGGGGTCCCGGATCGCGTGGAAGAGCATGCCTTCCTGCAGGGGCGTGAGCGGGTAGATCGCCTCGATGTTTTGCCTATCCACGCCGGCGCTATCCCCCCAGCTCGTCGAGCACTTCGGCCCACTCTTGGCTGCTGGCGGCCGAGGAGCGATCCGTCTTCTCTTCGCTTTGCGCCTGGCCGACGCGAAGCGCGAGCGCGGCGATGGCGGGATGCTCGAAAATCTCGCGGGGCGCCAGGGCGAGGCCCCTCTGCTGGAGCGACGCCACGATCTGGATGGCGTGGATCGAGTCGCCGCCAAGCTCGAAGAAGTCGTCCTCAATCCCGACCGGCTCGACGTCGAGCGTTTGCTCCCAGATCTCCGCCAGCGTCCGCTCCATCGCAGTCGCGGGTTCGACGTACGCCTTCTCGAGCAGCGGTCGTTGCGGTCCGACGTCAGGCAGCGCGCGCCGGTCCACTTTGTGGCGGTCGGTCAGGGGAAGCTCGTCTAGTTGAACGAATACGGCTGGGACGGCTTCGGGAGGGAGCCGGGCCGCGAGGTGGCGGCGCAGCTCCGAGGTCGAGGCGCCTTTCTCGCCGCTCCAGTAGATTGCCAGGCGCGATTCGCCCGCGCCTTCCCGGGGCTTTTCGCGGTAGCCGACCCCGCGCAACATCCGCCTCACCTCGGACGCGTCGATATCGTCGTCGAGCTCCGCCACGGCCGCCTCGCGGCGCTTGTGGCCTAGCCGGACGTCCCAACTGTAGGGCATCGAGTAGTTGTGGAAGCCGCGCTCGGCCTTGTGGACGAAGATGCCGGCGTCGTTGATGCGGCAATTGGTTGAGCGGCCGGTGTCGGCGGGGCGAATCCAGGGCGTGCGCTCGTGCAGGTGCGCGAGCATCTGGTCGAGCGTGTCGTCGCAATAGCGGTAAAAGTCGACGAAGCGAATCTGGTCGAAAACCGCGTCGTCTTGGAAGGCGCTGACGTCGAGCAGGCGCGCCACGGCGTCGTCCATGCGGTGGTAAGCCTTGCGCGCTTCGAGGACCTGTTGATCGATGCGCTCCGGGTCGTCGATGCCGCGGCGGTAGAGGTCGGCGATGCGGGTCTCGAAGATCTGCCCGCGAGACAGCCCGGTGACGATGTGACGAATGCCGCGCTCGCGGGCCAGGTTCGTCGCCAGCGTGTAGATGGCTTTGAAGCAGCCGTTGCAGACGTTGCTGAAGCGCGCCAGACTGTCGGCGAAGATGGCGTCCATGGCCGGAGTTTGGCCGACGACGAGCTCGAGGCCGAGGCGCTCGACGACGCGGCGCACGTTGACCTTGGACTCCTCGGAGATGTAGCCGTTGTCGAAGTGGTAGACCAGCGGGCGAGCGCCCATTTCGACGAGCTTGGAGAGAGCGTAGGTGGAGTCCTTGCCGCCGCTGTAGAGCATCAGGCAGTCATGCGGTCCCGAGGCGGACTTGGCTTCGCTCAGGATGGCGCGCAGGTCGTCCATCGTGCCGAAGTAGGAGTCGACGCGGCGGCGCTGGTCCTCGAAGCAGTGACACACGGCGCAGACGCCGTCGGCGCCGAGGCGTGCTTCGGGGTGAGCGGACTCGAGGCCGCAGCGCTGGCAGCGGCGGGCGTCTTGGGCGGGGGGCCGGGTGAGCGCGGCGGCGCAGCTCCGCACCGAGGGGTGGGAAGCGAGAGCGGCTTCGATCTCGCCCAGCTCGATCCTGGCGCCGCGCCACTTGATCTGGAGATCCTCGCGCCCGTGGAACTCGAGCACGCCGTCGGCCCGCCAGCGGCCGAGATCGCCGGTCCAGTATGCGCCGTGGCGAAACTTCTCGTGCGTCTCAGCGGGCAAGTTGCGGTAGCCGCGCGCGACTCCCGCGCCGCGGATGACGATCTCGCCCAGGACGCCTCGCGGCGCCGGCCGGCCCAGATGATCCATCACGTCGATTTGGGTGTTCGCGATGGGGACGCCGATGGGCGTGCTCGACGCCTCGTGCGCCGGGTCGAAGACGTGAATCATGCAACCGACGGTCGCCTCGGTCGGGCCGTATTCGTTACAGATCTCGATCCGGCCGCCGGAGCGCTCGTGGACCGCTCGCGCCGCGTCGCTGCTCAGCTCCTCGCCGCCGAGAATCAGCCGCCTCGCGCGCACGCCCTCGAGCGGCAAGTCGCGGATGAGCGAGAGATGCGAGGGCGTGAGCTTGACGACGTCCGCTCGATCGTCCTGGAAGACTTGGCGCACCAGAAACGGGTCGTTGGCGGACTCGCCGCGATGGGCGACGACGGCGCCGCCGGTGACGATGGGCGTGAAGATCGAGGTGACAGTGAGATCGAAGGTCGGCGAGGTGAACAGCGGGAAGCTGACCGGGCCTGCGTCGCTGTAGCGACCAGCGGCCCAGCTCAGATAGTTGGCCAGCGAAGCGCGGCTGATCTCGACGCCCTTGGGCCGCCCGCTCGAGCCGGAGGTGTAGAGGACGTAGGCGAGCGAGGCGGGATCGAAGCGGCGCGGCTCAGCGGATGGCGTCTGGCGCTGCTCGCCCACGAGCAGCGTCGGCCGGCCCAGCTCGGCGGCGGGTTCACGCGCTTGGTCGGTCAGCAGCAAGGCGGCGCCGGCGTCGTCGAGGATCGCGGCGAGTCGCTGCGGCGGGCTCGAGGGATCGAGCAGCGTGTAGGCGGCCCCGGTCTCGAGCACCGCCAGGATGGCGATGACCAGCTCCGCCGAGCAGGGCAGCAGGAGGCCGGCGATGCGGCCCGGCCCGAGCCCCTGCGCCTGCAGTCGTTGCGCGAGGGCCTCGACGCGCTCCCAGAGCTCGCAGTGCGCGATCGTATGGTCGCCGTCGAGAATCGCTGGGGCCTCGGGCTTGCCGTCGCCGGCTCGCAGCAGCGATTCGAGCGCCGGCGCGGCCTGCTCCGGGCCGCGCGGCAGCCAGCCGGCGCGATCCTGCGATGACGGCAGCGCGACGTCGAGCAGCCGCGCTTGCGGGTCGGCAAGCATGGCGTCCGCCAGCGCGAGCAGGTCGCGCTCCGCCCAGCCCGCCTCGAGCGCGCCGAAGACGGATTCGTTGAGGTCCAGCTCGAGCCCAAAGTCGCCGTCGCCGACGAAGTCGAACATATGCAGGCGCAAGGCGCACCCAGGATCGAGGGCGTTCGGGCGCAGCCACCGTGCATGCACCCCAAGCCCGCCGAAGTCGCCGAAACTCCCGCGCATGAAGTTGAGCACCAAGTCGCGGCCGACGGGCTCGGGCGAGGCCCCAGGCCGGGTATGCGGCAGGCGCTCTCGATTGGCCTCGGCCACGCGCGACGCGAGGCTCAGAAATGAGTCGTCGTCCTCGACCGCGATGTCGAGAGGAAACAGCTCGACGAACAGGCCGGCGGTCTGCCGCGCCTGGGCCGAGAGCCGGTTGTGCGCGATGGTCGCCAACCCCGGGCGCGCAATGTCGCCAACGCGCCGAACGAAGGCGAACAGCAACGTGGCGAGGAGCTGAAGCAGTGAGAGGTCCGCCGAGATCGCCCGCAGCGCGGGGCGTGAGGCGAGCGCGCGCAGCGCGCGCGAGCGCTCCGGGCCGAAGGGGATGGCAACGCTGCGGCTACGCCCCGCGGTCTTGCCCGCCATGCGGCCGTAGAACGGCGTCGCCGGCGGGTTGCGCCGCGCGAGATCGCGCCAGAATGCGACGGCTTCCGGCGGCGGCTCGTCTGCCTCGAGGTCGGCATAGCGCGGCGGGTCCGGCAGCGTCTCGCCCGCGTACGCAGCGGCCATCCGCTGGTAGAGCAGGCTGGTCGACCAGAAATCGGTGATCAAGTGGTGCTGGCTGAAGTACCAAACGTAGCGCTGGGGCGCGAGGCGGAAGAGCACGCTTTCGTACAACGGCCCGTCGAGCGCGAAGGGCGTGTTGGCGAGCCGAGCGAGCTCCTGCTCGAGGGCCTCGTCGCCGCCGTCGAATCCGGCCACGCGCAGCGCCCTGGGGTTAGCCTCGGCGACGTGCTGCCTCGGCTCGTCTCCGGACGTCTCGAAGCTCGTTCTGAGCGCGTCGGCGCCGCGGACCACCACATCGAAGGCCTTGCGGAAGCGCTCTTCGTCGAGCGGCCCGTCGATCGCGAAGGCCATCGCCGTGTTGTAGTGCGGCGAGCGGGGATCGAGCTGTTGTCCGGTCCAGAGCCTGCGCTGGGCCGCCGTCAGCGGGCGAGTATTCTGGGTTTGGCTAGCCCGCGGCGTCATCGCGCGATCCCAAGTAGCCGGCCAGGTGATCGATCGATTGGAAGTTTTCGTAAGTTACGTCCTGCGGCGGGACCTTTCGTCCCGTGTGCGTTTCGACGAACGTCACAAGCCGGACCACGTCCATCGAGTCCAGCATGCCGTCGGCAAGCAGGCTGTCGCCGTTGGCGACGCTGGCGCCGCCGGAGAGCAGCTCGCGTTCCACGAATTCCCGGATCGCGTCCTTCATCCAGACTCCTTTGCCGCATCGGGCGCAGCCGCCGTGAGCGCCCTCCAGTCGATCTTACCCGCCGAGGTGCGCGGCATCGCTTCGCGCAGGCGGATCGCCGTGGGCGCGGCGTAGGGCGGGATCTTCTCTCGCAGCCCCCGCCGCACGGCCGCCTCGTCCCAGGCGGCGCCGTTGCGCAGCGTGACCACTGCTTCCACCCCGCGGCTGCCCTGGCCGTCGGGCACGTCGAACACCGCCGCCTCGCGGATGCGGGGATCGGCTTCGAGAGCGGCCTGCACCTCGTCGAGCTCGGTGCGGTGGCCGCGGATCTTCACCTGACGGTCCTTGCGGCCCTGGAAGCGGTATTCGCCGTCGTCGCAGAGCCGTACGAGATCGCCGGTGCGGTAGAAACGCTGCGGCGGGCCGTCACCTAGGCGGCGATGCCAATAGATCGACGCGTCGAGCTCGGGCCGCCTGCAATAGCCCTCCATCAGGCTCGGGCCGCGCACGGCCAACTCGCCCGTCACGCCGGTCTCAGCGGGCTGATCGTCATCTCCCAGCACGACGCCCTCCATGTTGGGCGCGATGCGCCCCAGCGGCAGCGGCTCGTCCCCGGCCAGCGACGCCTCGGTCGCGCGGTGGCAGGTGCAGACGTTAGCCTCGGTCACCCCGTAGAGGTTCCACAGCTCGGCGTGCGGAACCTTCGCGGCCAGGCGCCGGAGCTGGTCTTTCGGGAAAGGCTCGCCGGCGAACAGCGCCAGGCGCAGCCGCGACCAGTCGCGGTCCTCCACCCCGCCGCGGTCGAGCATCTGCATCCAGGCCGAGGGGACGGCGTAGAGCGCGGTGATGCGCTCTTGCTCGATCCAGGCCGCCAGGCTGGAGGGCATCTTCTGGCGTTGCTCGGAGAGGATCACCGTTGGCGCGCGGACCGAGGCGGCGGCGATGAAGTCGAAAATCGAGAGGTCGAAGTGCAGCGGGGCGTGGTTGCCGACCCGATCGTCGCTCGAGAGGCCGAACATCTCAGCCGTCCAATTGGCGAAGGTCAGCCCGCTGCGATGGGTGTGCATCATGCCCTTGGGCTCGCCAGTAGAGCCCGAGGTGTAGTAGATGTACGCCAGGTCGCGCTCGGTCTGCGCGACCCGAACCGCAGCGTCGGGTTGCCGCGAGACGTCGTCCCAGCTCAAGTTGGCCACCCCCGACAGGGCTTCGGCGAGGCCGATGGTGCTCTCGAGCGCGGTCTGGTGCAAGGGCGCGGCCGTAAGGGTCTTGAGGCGAGACTGGTCGGCAAACAGGGTACGAACGCCACAATCAGAGAGCACGGCCGCGAGGCGCTCGGGAGGCAGCCAGGGGTCGGGAGCGACGTAGGCGGCGCCGGCCTTCAAGACGCCGTACATCGCGGCGGCGGCTTCGAGCCCTTTCTGGTGCACGATGGCAACCACATCGCCGCGCCCGACGCCGTGGCCCGCCAGGGTGTTGGCGATGCGCCTGGCATGCTCAGCGAGGTCGCCGGCGCTCACCGAACGACCCTCGAAGCTGAGGGCCTCGTCCGAGGGAGATTCAGCGGCCCAGCGATCCAGATACTGGTGGAGCAGGTACACGGCGAGACGGGATCGGGGCGCCCGGATAGGAGCTCGCGCCGGAGCCGACCGCGCCCAAATCCAAGCCGTATCGTATCGCACGAGGCGTCGTTTACTGCCCCGCGTCCAGCTTTCATGACTTGCCATCAATGTTTCCCGTCTAGGTTTTGCCCGCTCGGGTTATCCTATTGAGCTATGAGCGAGGTACCGGTGGGGAGGGTTGCCGGTCGCCGATGAAGACCCTGGTGTTGTTGGCGGACGACCTGCGCGCGCTGGTCGCCGCCGCAGGATTGGACTCTCTGGTCGAGCAGACGATTGCGCGGCTTCGCGAGGGTCTGTTGCAGGCGCGCAGCGGAGCGTTCGAGGCGCCGAAGCGGGCGGGGTTCCACTATCAGCGGCCGACGCTGGGGCTGCTTGAGTGGATGCCGGGCAAAGATGATGAAGCGACGACCGTCAAATTGGTCGGCTATCATCCGCACAACCCGGCTGCGTCGCTGCCTACGATCCTCTCGGTGATCGCGAAGTTCGACACGGCGACCGGCCACCTGGCGGCGCTCTCGGACGGGACGTTTCTGACCGCTGTGCGAACCGGGGCGGCCAGCGCGATCGCAACCGACGCGCTTGCCCGTGAGCAGAGCCGCGTGCTAGGGCTGATCGGCTGCGGCGCGCAGGCGGTGGCGCAGCTTCACGCTTTGTCTCGCGTTCGGCCCATCGACACGGTCTTGCTGTATGACCGCGACAAGCGCGTGGAGGGATCCTTCGCCGCCCGCGTCGAGTCGCTGGGGCTCGAGGTCGAGCTTCGCCGCGCCGAGCCGCGCGCGATGCTCGAGCTGTGCGACGTCATCTGTACCTGCACGTCGATCGAGCCTGGTCAAGGGCCGGTTCTCGAGTTGGCGGAGCATCGGCCTTGGCTCCACGTCAACGCGATCGGCTCCGACTTTCCGGGCAAGACCGAGATTCCGCGCGAGATGCTGGAAAGCGCGTTCCTATGCGCGGACTTCCCCGAGCAGTGCCTGCTCGAAGGCGAATGCCAGCAGGTCGAGCCGGGCCGGATCGACGTGGATCTGGCGGAGCTCGCCTCCGAGCCCGCGCGCTTCCACGGGCGCCGTGAGGAGCCCACCGTCTTCGACTCGACCGGCTGGTCTCTCGAGGACCACTTCGCGCTGGATGTGCTGGTGAAGGAAGCGCAGCGCCTAGGACTGGGAACGTTGATGGAGATCGAGACCTGTTCCCAACAGGACCCGCACGACCCCTACGCGTTCCTGCGCGAAGGCGAGCCAGCACGACGCTCCTCGCCAGCGGTTTCTGGAGAGCGGCGTTGAGCCGCCAGGCGGGCTTGCTGTTTCGACTCGGGGTCGCGCTGCTTGCGCTCGCGCTGCCCTGCCTCGCCCATCGCACCGGGGAAGGCTACATCTACCTGATCGCCGCCGACGACAGCCTGGGCGGACGCGTGGAAGCCACCATCGAGGACCTCAGCCAGGTGATCCCGATGGACGACGACGGCGACGGCAAAGTGAGCGACGCGGAGCTCGAGGCGCACTACGACGAGGTCGAGAGCTACATCGCAGCCCGCATCGCGGTGGGCTCGGACGGCGTCGACTATCCGCTGGACTATCTCTCTCACGAGCTGCTCGATGTGGGCTGGGGGCGGTTTTGTCAGATCAGCTTCGCGGCCCGCGGGGTGATGGCGCCTCCCGAAGTGGTGGAAGCGGAGTATCGCCTGCTCTACGAGGCGATCCCGGAGCACCGCGGGCTCCTGTTGGTGGCGCGCAACGACAGGACCGGGCAGTCGGGCAACGAGTCGGTCTGGTCGGCCGTGTTCACTCCCGAGGAGCCGCGGCAAGAGGTGGACCTCAACGAGCCGGTGATCGCACACGGCTTCCTCTCCTACCTCGAGCATGGCGTCCGGCACATCCTCATCGGGACCGACCACGTGCTGTTCATCATCGCGCTGCTGATGGTGTCGGTCTTGCGTCGAGACGAGTCGGGCTGGGCGCCGGTGGAGCGCTTTGGCCCAGCCTTGTTCAATGTCGTGAAGATCGTCACGCTGTTCACCATCGCCCACTCGGTCACGCTGTCGGCGGCGGCGCTGGGGTGGATCAGCCTGAGCCCCCGGGGCGTCGAGTCCATCATCGCGCTGTCGGTCTTCGCCGCCGCGGTCAACAACATCAAGCCGTTCTTCGGCGACTGGACCTGGGGTGTGATCTTTGGATTCGGGCTATTCCATGGCATGGGCTTCGCCAGCGTGCTGACTCACCTGACGATCGAGCTGCGGTTGCTGGTGACGTCGCTGTTGGGATTCAACCTGGGAGTCGAGATCGGCCAGCTCGGGATCATCGTGCTGGCGTTTCCCGTGCTTTACCTCATGCGCGAGACGCAGCTCTACCGCCGGTTCCTGCTCCCGGTCGGCTCGGCTGCCATTGCGCTCATCGCAGCGGTGTGGTTCCTGGAGCGCGCGTTCGAGGCGGGCTAACAGTTGGCGAGCCCGCGCGAACGCCTGAGACATGTCCGGACGGCGCAATCTCGAAGACGCGTATCCGCTGACGCCGATGCAGCAACTGATGTTGTTGCACGAGCGCAGCGCCGTCGAGGCGAGCGCGCTGGCGAGCCGGTTCGTCTACCGCATCTCCGGGGAGCTGGACGTCGAAGCCTTCGAGAGGGCTTGGAACCGGGTCGTGCAACGCCACTCGATCCTGCGTACGGCGTTCGTTTGGGACGGGCTGGAGCAGCCACTGCAGGCTGTGGGGCGCGAGGGGACCGTCCCGCTCGAGCAGCTCGACCACCGCGAGCTGACGCCGGAGGAGCGCGAGCTCGAGCTCGAAAGCTTGCTCGAGGCGGAGCGCCGGCGTCGCTTCGACCTGCGCTGGCCGCCGCTGATGCGGCTGTGGCTGATTCGAACCGGCGAAACCGATTGGACGCTGGTCTGGAGCAACCATCACCTGATCCTCGACCGCTGGTGCCTCGATCCGCTCTTCGGCGAGCTCCGAGCGCTCTACAGCGGCGACGATTCCTTGCCTGACCCCGCGCCCTATCGCCGCTACGTCGATTGGCTGGATGGCCAGGACGCGCGAGCTGCCGAAGAATTTTGGCGGGCCTCGTTGCGGGGGTTTGCCGAGCCCAGCCTGGCGAGCCCGGGCGAGGCGGGCCGCTCGACGCAGGGCGCGACCGAGCGGGCGGAGCGCGAGTTGGCGGCCGGGTTGTGCGAAAAGCTGCGTGCACTGGCAGCCGGCGCCGGCGTGAGCTTGGGAACCGTGATCCAAGCCGCGATGGCGCTTCTGCTGGCGCGCGAGACCGGGCGCAATGACATCGCCTTCGGGCTCACCGTCTCCGGCCGGCCGCCCGATCTCGCCGGAGTCGAGTCCATCTTGGGCACGTTCATCAACAACCTGCCGGTCCGGGTGAGGCTTCGGCCCGATAGCCCGGTGCGCGAATGGCTGGCTAGCCTGCAGGCGGCGCAGGCGAAGCGCGCGGCCTTTGGCCACGTGTCGATCGCCCAGATCCACCAGTGGAGCGACCTTCCGCTAAGCCGCCCGCTCTTCGACGTACTGTTGCTGACGGGCTCGCCCGCCGCGAAACTGTTCGACTGGCCCGGGGTGCGCATCGAGGCCGTCGGCGGCGGGTTGGACTCCGCCTACGCGGCGATGTTTCTCGTCGATGACGGCGCGCAACGTCTCGGCGTGACGTTCGACCCGTCGCGTCTCGAGCCGTCGCGAGCGCAAGCGTTGCTCGACGGGCTGGCGCAGGCTTGCGGCGACCTTTGCGTCCACGCCGGCGGAACGCTCAGCGCGCTGGGTTCGGCGGAGTCGAGAGCTCGGGCAGAGCAGCGGGCGCCGGCTGCCGCGCCCGAGTCGACATCGACCCTGGACACGGTGGTTGCGATTTGGCGGGAGGCGCTCAATCGTCCCGAGGCCGGCCCCGACGACGAATTCTTCGCGCTTGGCGGCTCCTCGCTGCAGGCGGCGCAGGCCTACTTGGCGATTGAGCAGCGGCTGGGGCGGAGGCCGCCGTTCTCGGCCTTGCTCGAAGGCGGGACGGCGCGTGATCTCGCGGCCCTGCTGGAGGAAGCCGGCGAGCATCGCCCGCCGCTTCCCGCCGGCCTGTTCGAGTTGCGCTCGGAAGGCTCGCGGCCGCCCCTGTTCCTGGCGCCGCCGGGCGATCCGGCCATGCTGATCGACGTGACGCGCGAGCTGGGGCCCGACCAGCCCGTCTTCGGCCTTGAGCCCAAGGGCCTCTATGACAAGCAGGAACCGGAGACGGACCTGGACCGCATCGTGGAGTACTTCCTCGACGCCGTGCGCCCCTTGGCAGGCGAGGAGTTCTTCCTCGGGGGTGTTTGTTGGGGCGCCGCCGTCGCCTTTGAGATGGCGAGCCGGCTGGCCGCGGCCGGCTCGCCGCCCGCCGGGCTGGCCTTGATTTTCCCGCCCGCCATCGGGTCCGACGAGCCCGCCGCCACCGGGATGGCGGACGCGAAAGCCGCCTTCGTGCACGCCCGGTTGCGGCTCTATTGGGACGCCATGCGTGAGCAGCGCGGCGCGGACCGATGGCGATACCTGCGAGATAAGCTTGGCGTAGCGATTCGTGGCGCGCTCCGCGGCAACGCCTTCGAGCGATCGGAAGTGGAGGTCCGCCGGATTCGGCTGACCGAGGCAAACCGCGGCGCTCTGACGGGGTTCGATCCGCGCCCCTACTCCGGCCCCACCGCACTGTTTGTCAAGCCCCCGCCCTATGACCAGGTGTGGCAAGAAACATTAGCCTACTGGCGGCGGCTGACTCCGGCCGATGCGACTTGGTACGAGGTCCCGGCGCCGGTCTCCGACCATGGCCTCTACCCGGAGAACTCCGGCCCCACCGCCCGCAAGCTCGAGGAGTTCGTCGATCGGGTGAGGGACCGCCGGCCCGCGCCGGGCTAGTGCATGCAACGGCACTTGCTTGCCGCCGCGGCTCCGGTCACGCGGCCAATCGTAGGGTTTCGAAAAGGACGGCCAGCTTGCGGATGCGGCTCGGCGCATCCCGGCAGAGCCGCTCCCACGAGGGTGCGGCCACGCGGCCAATCGCGAGGTCTCGCAAGTAACCGCACCCTCACGCGTGTGTGAAAAACCGTGGTCGGGGGACATCAGCGAGTTTCGCGCCTTGGAGCGCCATCTCAATTTGTGAATTCCATTGCGGCGGGAAACCGTGACAGGAACGTGTGAAGAAATCGCTGGGACAGGCACTTGCGATGCAGACCACTGTTGATTCGAAGGAACTTGCTTCGAATCGCGTGAGCCAGTCCCGGATTTCTTCACACGTTCCAGTCCAAAGCGGCCGGCAGCCGTGCGTGTGAAGCGGCCTTTTGACACAGACTCTCACCCTCGCGGCCCTGGTCGGCTGGCTCGGGGCGCGAGAAGCCCTTCGATCACCTCCAGCGCGCGGTCCGGGCGGCGATAGCGTTCGACGACGTCCCGCATGGCGGCGACGTTCTCTCGGTAGGTCGGATCCGAGAGCGCCTTGTCCACGTTCCGCTCGATCGCCTCAATGTCGTCCCGGTCCTTGTCACCGAGCACGCCCAGGCCGTGGTGCGCCACTCGAGCGGCGCAGCCGTTCTGGTCGACGTGCCTGGTGGAATAGACCACCATCGGGACGCCCATCGCGATGCACTCGTTGATGGAGCCAATTCCGCCGTGGGTGATCGCGCAGTCCGCCAGCGCGAGCGCTTCGATCTGCGGCGCCCATTCCAGCACGAGTGCGTTAGCCGGGGCGACGCCGAGGGAGGCCGGCGCGAGCTTGCCGCCTAGGCCGAGGATGAGGTCCCACTCGCGGCGCCGATCGAAGACCGCGAGCACCGACTCGAGAAAGCGCTGGTCGGTCGCCCAAAACGTTCCCAGCGAGCAGTAAACGAGCGGCCGGCTCGGGTCCCCGGAGCGCCGCCGTTTCGCCAAAACGTCGAAGCGCGCCCGCTCGTCCGCGCTCATGCGGCTCTCACGCCGCTCCGCGTTGACCATCGGCCCTACGTAGTGGAGATTGGCCGGCCTTCGTTGCGTGAAGTCCATCTCCGCGGCGTTGAAGCTGAGGATGGGGAGGCGCGTGTAGACCAGCGGCCGTAGCCAGTCTGTTCGGCTGGTTTGCGTCGCAAGGTCGAAACCGCGAGCGCCGGCCGCCGCTTGCAGATCGCCGATCCACAACGTGTCGTAGGCGAAGGGCGCGAGGAGCTTGCGCAGTCCCCAAGCACTGAACCGGCGCTTCTGCTCGCTGGCCAGCATCGCCGCGTAGGAGCCGCCCCAGGCAAGCCGGTTGCGCAGTCTCGCGCCCCAGGACCGCGCCGGGCCGCGCGAGCTATGCAGCGGCGGCCCGGCGGGGTCGCGAAAGATGTTGAACCAGACGATGGCCAACGCCGTGGGGATGCCCAGGTTCGCCGTCGCGACGATGGCGTAGTGCATCTCGATGTCGAGGATCAGCAGGTCCGGGTCGAGCTCGGCGACCGCGCGCTCGATCTCGTCGCTCTCGACCGCAAGCTCGCGCAAGCGGCGGCGCTGGGCGAGCCACTCGAGAGCGCGGCGCGGCGCCCGCGTCAGGCCGTCGCCGACGATGGAGCGCAGGGGCTCGAGCCGGCCCTCGAGCTCGCGATCCCCGCAGAGCCGCACGAAGTCGAAGCCCTGCGCCCGCACGGCCTGCTCGATATCGGCGTGGCTGAGAAAGCATACGCCATGGCCCGCGGCGGTGAGCCGACGACTGAGCTCGAGAGCGGCGTGAAGCGCACTGGACATCCCGCAGGAGACGTAGAGGATGTTGGCCATTCGGAAAGCGGTCGTCGTGCGAGAAATGCGATTGTCGCGCGCTACATCCGCGACTTGAGCTTCTGGAACAGCTCGAGCTCGCGCGCCGCCTGCTCCTGCTCGCCGCGGCGGCGATGGATCTGGGCGAGTTGATAGCGCGTGCGCGCCTCGGTGTCGATGTCGGGATCGGCGTTCAGCACCGCGCGCAGAGCCTTTTCCGACTCCTCCAGCCGTCCCAGGTCGAAGAGCGCTTTTCCGAGATAGCTCCTGGCGCGCGTGCGGTCGGGGTCGAGCGCGAGGGCGCGCGTGAAAGCGGCGACCGCGGCTTCGCTCTCTCCCAGCCAAACCAAGGCCTCGCCTAGCCGGACGTGGGCCTTGGCGTCGGCCGGCGCGAGCTCGGTCTCCTCGCGGTAGACCCGCTCGGCGCCGCGATAGTCGAGCGTCTGCATGTAGAGGTCGCCCAAGGGCGTGCGCACGGCCCGGCGATTGGGAGCCTCGGCGACGACGCCCTCGTAGAGCGCGATGGCGTCTTCGTGCCGGCCGGCCAACGTCGACTGCTCGGCGAGGGAGAGCCGTGCGGCGACCGAGTCCGGAGCGGCGTCGATCAGCCGCGTGGTCAGCTCTGACGCCAGCCGGGCGTGCGCTTCGGCCCGC
This sequence comes from Bryobacterales bacterium, assembly GCA_965216545.1. Classification (GTDB taxonomy): domain Bacteria; phylum Acidobacteriota; class Terriglobia; order Bryobacterales; family UBA6623; genus RI-231. The sequence continues at coordinate 6,888,598 of OZ244172.1, read as the reverse complement.
AGGCGCATCAGCTCCGGCCCGTCAGCCGGCGCCTCACCGGCGCGGAACATCTCGAGAGCCTCGGCCGCCCGATTGGTCCGCAGATAGGCGCGGCCCAGGCTGCGCGCCACCTGGGCGTCGCTCGGCTTTTCGCGTCTGGCTTGCTCGAGCACGCTCACGGCGTCGTCGTAGCGGCCGATTTGCAGCAGGTCGAAACCGAGCAGCGCACGCACGTCCTCAATGTAGGGCTCGAGCTCGAGGGCGTGCTCGAAGGCTGCGACCGCGGCCGCGTATTCGCCTTGCTCGTGCCGCGTCAGGCCGAGGTTGAGATGGATGGGGGCGAGCCGCGGCGCGGCCTTCGCGAGCTTCTCGAACGCCTGTGCGGCCTCCTCGTAGCGCTTCTGCTGACGAGCCTCGACGCCTTGGCGGGCCAGTTGTCGAAGCTCGGGCGAGAGGCCTTGAGCGCTCGCCCCGATCGCGCACAAAGCCAGGGCCGCTAAGGCTCGACCAATTGCACCACGCGGTCGGCGGCTACGTCCTCGATTTGCTGCTCGCGTCCGCTGGGCCATTGCACTCGCACCCATTCCACCACATCGTGCTCGCCCAATCCGAAGTGCGCGCGGCGGTCGCTGGCCGATAGATAGCTGCCAGCGGTGGTGACGAAGCGGGTCTGCTCGTCGCCGTTGGCCGTTCGCACCGTCACCACGGCCCCCTGGCCGTCGCGGGGGCTCCGCCGCCCTTCGAGATCGACGATGAGCCAGTGCCGCCCGCCGCGAGGGGTCTCGTTGTAGAGCAGCAGCGGCTCGCCATCGAGCGTGCTCATCACGACATCCACGTCGCCGTCGTTGTCGAGGTCGCCGAAGGCCGCGCCACGCCCGGCCAGATCCCGCTGGAAGGCAGGACCCGCTCCCTCCGAGACGTCCTCGAACGCGCCCGCAACGTTGCGCGCGACCAACGGCGGCTGCTCGTAGACGAGCGACGAGTCGGTTCGAGCGATCGTGTCGAGCACGTGCCCTTGCGCGACGAAAAGGTCCTTCCAACCATCGAGGTCGAGGTCGACGAACAGCGTCCCCCAACCCGACATGCGCGCGGTGATGGCGGCTAGATTGCTCGGCCGGGTGCGGTAGAGGAACGAAGCCTCGCCCTCGTTGCGGTAGAGCGCGTAGAGCTCGCGCGCCAGGTTCGTGATGAGGACGTCAGGCTTCAAGTCGTTGTCGTAGTCCTGAAAGTCGATCCCCATGCCGGCAAAGGCGCCGCCGTCTTCGTTGTAGGCCAGCCCGGCCAGCATGCCGTTTTCGGCGAAGGTCCCGTCGCCGGCGTTGAGCAGCAGTTGCTGCGGCTCGGCGTCGTTGGCCGCCACGATGTCCGCATCGCCGTCGCCGTCGGCGTCGTTGAAGGAGACGCCGAGGGCCTTGCCGCGAAGCTCGCCCAACCCTGCCCGCGTAGAGACGTTCTCCAGCCTGCCGCCGCCGAGGTTGCGGAACAGCAGGTTCGTCGTCGCCTCGTGCTCGGCCGGCGGACAGTACATGCGCACCGCGCCGCCGCAGCGGATGTGCCTCGAGAAGTCCCACTCGAGGTAGCGCGCGACAAACAAGTCGAGCAAGCCGTCGCGGTCGTAGTCGACGAAACCGCCGCTCGACGACCAGCCCGGCGCGGCAAAACCTTCCACCGGCTCGAAGACGCCCTTGCCGCGATTGCGAAACAGCTCGGCCGCGCCAACACCGGTCACCAGCAGGTCCGGCAATCCGTCGTTGTCGAGATCGCCGGCCGCCGCGCCCATGCCGTAGCCGCCCGCCGGCGCGCGCCCGAGGCCCGAGCCCGCCGTACGATCCTCGAATCGTCCATCGCCCAGGTTGCGGTAGAGACGATTCCAGGAAGCCTCATCGTCGCGATGGACGCTCTCGTCGCGGATCGCTCCGGAGTTGACGAAGAACAAGTCCAACAAGCCGTCGCCGTCGTAGTCGAGCAGCGCGACGCCTCCGCCCATGGTTTCGATCAGGTACTTTTCCTCGGTTGCGCCCGAGACGTGGCGAAAGCCGATGCCAGCCTGCTCGGCGCGATCGACGAAGGTGATGGGCTGGCCAAGGACGAGCGGGCAGGCCAGCGCCAGCATGCACAGCGATCTCCAAACCGCTCGCAACGCGGACCGCCCTACTGCTTTGGCTTTCGCGCGGACCATTCGTAGTCCACTTGGCCGCCGACTCCGTGAAAGCGGAACGAGATCACGCTCTCCTCCGCCTCGGGCTTGGCGTTCACCGAGAGGAAGCCGCCCTGCTCGTTGTGATAGCGGTGGTACTCGGCGTCCAGGCCCGGCGAGCCCGAGGCGTGCTGGTCGCTCGCCGGCCCGCAAGAGAACTCCTGCAGGCCGGTGACGGGGTCGACCGAGTGGTACTGCCAATGGCGATCGCCGTTGGCGACGAAGAAGTTGTCGCCTAGATTCTCCACCGCCCACTTGCGGAACCATTGGCCCTCATGCGCGAACGCCACGTTGGCCTGATTGTCGAACTTGTTCTGGCGGTCCGGGCCGACGATTGGCGTGGGACTGATCAGCACTTTCCAGTCGGCGTCGCTCTCGAGCAGCGTGCGGGTCAGCCATTCCTTCTGCTCTTCGCCCCACATCGACTTCTCCGGGCCGTCTTCCATGTCGTTGGGCGAGCGAAAGTCGCGACCCTCGGTCAGCCAGATCTGCAAGCCCTTGCCCCAGCGAAACGTCCGATACGGCTTCTCGCTCATCGGGACCTGTTCGCGGTAGACCTTCAGCCCCTGCGCGAAGGAAAACTGGCCCATGTAGGGGCGGACCAGCTCGGGCCAGTTGTCGTTGGCGTAGGAGTCGTGGTCGTCCTTTTCCCAGTAGCCGGGCACGTGGCGGTGGAGCTCGACCAGCGTGGGGTAGCTGTACATGCGGCGCCAGTGGTAGCGGGCGAGCTCGATGTTGGTCACCAGCGGCTCGTCGCTGTCGTAGTAGACGGTGTCGCCGGTGGGGACGATGAAGTGCGGATTGAGCGCCGTCATCGAGCGGTAGATCTTGAAGCCTTCCGGGTCGTCGGCGTCACGGTAGGCCTGACCGGTGATCACCGTGAAGGTGATGTCGCCGTAGACCTCTGGCGCGGGCGCGGTACGAAAGCTTCCTGTCACGGGCAGGTGCTCGACCTCGCCGGTCGGATCGCTCGTCTCGGCGGTGAAGTAGTACTCGGTTCCCGGCTCGAGATCTTCGAGCAAGAAATGGTAGGTGTAGTCGTTCTCCGGCTGCACGCGCTTCCAGCCAGTATCGATCGCGTCCACCAGATCGGCCGAGGAGCTGTAGCGCACGCGAACGCGCCCGGGCGCACCAGGAGCGGAGCCTTCCAGATCCCTCGGGTCGAGATCCTGGGCCGGGGCGTCGCGGTCGGGGCGGCCGCGCTTCTCGATGCCGTCGGCCCGGCGCGTCGAGCTCTCGGTGACGCGCGTCCACACGATGGCCGAGGTCGAGGTGACCTCGCCGATTTTCACGCCCGTCGCCTGGCGGCCTTCGATCTCGAGCGGCTCGACCGCACAACCCAAAAGCGCCGCCAAGCCCGCGGCGACGCATAGCGCCTTCCCAAACATCGCGCCAATTCTAACAGAGCGGCGCGTGCACTTCGTTGTCCTAGTCGTAGCTGAGCGACTCGAGCGCGTCTTGCTTCGCCGCCTTGATGGCTGGGTAGAGCACGCCCAGCAAGGCGCCCACCAGCGTCACGCCGATCGCGACCGGCCACCAACTCGTCACGATCGCCTGCTGCATCGACGCCGGGATGAAGAAGCGGATCAGCGCGCGCGTGCCGAAGCTGCCCAAGATTCCGGCCGCCGCCCCCAGGACGCCCAACACCGCCGCTTCGCGCACGAAGATACCCAGGATGTAGTCCGCTGAGGCGCCGAGTGACTTCAAGATGCCGATCTCGCGCGTACGCTCGAGCACCGCCGTGTGCATCGTCAGAAAGATCACCAAGAACCCAAACGCAATGCTCAAGGCGATGATGATGTTCATGAAGGTCTGGAACTCCGGGACGTTGTCGACCGAGAACTCCGACATCACCTCTTCTGTCGTATAGATGCTGTAGTTCGTCATCTTTTCAGTGAGATCGGCGAGCACCTCCGGGGTGTTCTCCGGCTCGTCGAGCAGCACGTAGATCGCGGTGATCCTGCCCGTCGCGCCCGTCAGCTCTTGCAAGATGTCTCGCTGGACCAGCAGCCGCGCGGCCTTGCCCGGTTCCACGATGCCGCGGACGGTCCATTGCTGGTCGATGACGTCGAGCTTGTCGCCAACCTTCAGGTCGCGCTGCCGGGCGTAGAACTCGTCCACGATGGCGTCGAGGGGTTCTTGGAACGGCCCGCCGGAGAGGAACCGGAAGTGCGCCATGGCGTCGTAGGTGTCGAAGTCGATTCCCGTGATGCGATTGATGCGCTCGAGCGGCTGAATCACCACGCCGGTCGCGACTTCCACGTGAGGCTCGTTCTGGACGAACTCCACGAGCTTCTCCGACATCGGCGCCGTGCTCATGCCCAGCACGCCCATGCCTTCCGGGGCGATCATGATGTCGGACCCGACGCCGCGCGCACGTTGGCGTTGGTCCTCGAGCATGCCCTCGCTCAAGCCCTTGATCGCCAGCATCATGGTGACGCCGAGCCCGATGGCAAGCGCGCTGAGCACGGTTCGCGCGCGGCGGTGCCGCAGGTTCTCGAGCACGATGCGGTAGACCAGCGGCACGCGCTGCTTCTTTTCGATTTGCTCCACGCTTGGTTGTCCGTCCTGCTTCAGCTTAGCGATGGTTGGCGCTCGGCGGCGACCACGCGCGGGATGCCGGCCAAGTCGTCGCAGACCTCCGGCGTGGACCACCAACCGTCGCGCAGCAGCTCCAGCACCGCCGGCAGCGCGCTGAAGCCGATCTCGAGCAGCAGGCTGCCGCCGGCCCGCAGCGCTCTCTCGGCTTGCGGTATGAGCCGGCGGTAGGGATCCAGTCCGTCTTCGCCGCCGAACAGCGCAACCTCGGGCTCGTGAGTGAGCTCGTGCTGCAGGCCATCGCGCGTCTTCTCCGCCACATAGGGCGGATTGCAGACGATCCGGTCGAAAACTCCGTTTCCGGAGGCCGCCAGCAAGTCCGCCTGGAACAGCTCGACTCGCACCCCCCGCCGTTCGACGTTCCGCCGCGCCACGGCCAGCGCTTCCGCCGACACGTCCGATGCGGCCACGCGGACGTCGGGGCGCTGCGAAGCGATGGCGATCGCGATAGCGCCCGAGCCCGTGCCCACATCGCAAACCCGGTCGCCGCTCTCGAGCCGCGCCAGCGCCTGCTCGACCAAATGCTCGGTCTCGGGGCGCGGGATGAGCGCGCCCGGCCCCACGGCGAGCTCGAGCCCGTAGAACTCCTGGCGGCCCAAGATGTACTGCAGCGGCTCACGCGAGGCCCGGCGGTTGACGTCTCGCTCGAACTGAGAGAGCCTCTCCGCGCCCACCGCGCGCTCGGGGTGCGCAATCACGTCGACGCGTTCTCCGCCCAGCGCATGGGCCAGCAGCAGCTCCGCGGTCTTGCGGGGTTGGTCTACGCCGGCCGCGGCCAGCCGCGCGGCGCCTTGCCGCAGAGCCTCGGCCACGTCCATGGTTCCTCAGGCGGCGTTTCGGCCGCGCAACTGCTCGGCTTGGAAGTGGGTGGTGAGCGCCTCGACCAGCCCGTCCAGCCGCCCTTCCATGATCAGGTCGAGCTGGTGCAGGGTCAGGCCGGGGACGCGGTGGTCGGTCACGCGGTTCTGCGGGAAGTTGTAGGTCCGGATCTTCTCGCTGCGGTCGCCCGAGCCGACCATCGAGCGTCGCGCGTCGGCCTGTTCCTGATGCTGCTTCTCGCGCTCGAGCTCGTAGAGCCGCGAGCGCAGCACCATCATCGCCTTGGCCTTGTTCTTATGCTGTGATTTCTCGTCCTGGCAGCTCACCACCAACCCCGTCGGGATGTGGGTGAGCCGTACAGCCGAGTAGGTCGTGTTGACCGACTGCCCGCCCGGCCCCGAAGAGCAGAACAGATCGAGCCGGATGTCGTTCGGATCGATCTCGACGTCGACGTCGTCGACTTGCGGCATCACCGCCACGGTGACCGCCGAGGTGTGGATGCGGCCCTGCGTCTCGGTTTGCGGAACGCGCTGCACGCGGTGGACGCCGCTCTCGAACTTGAGCTTGGAGTAGACGCGGTTGCCCGTCACCAGCGCGATGACTTCCTTGTAGCCGCCCACCTCGGACCCGCTTTCTTGCGTGATCTCGACCTTCCAGCGCTGCTGTTCGGCGTAGCGCACGTACATGCGGAAGACTTCGCCGGCGAACAGCGTCGCTTCCTGGCCGCCGGTGCCTGCGCGCACCTCGAGCACGACGCCTTTGTCGTCGTTGGGGTCGCGCGGCAGCATGAGCACGCGAATCTCCTCGCCGAGCGCTTCGAGCTTCGGTTCGAGCTCGGCCGCCTCCTCGCGCGCCATCTCGGCCATCTCGGCCTCTTCGGATTCCGCCAGGCCCTTGGCGTCCTCGAGCTCGCTCTTGGTCTGCTTCCACTCGCGAAACTTGGTCACCACGCCGGTGATCTCGCTGTGCGTCTTGGCCGCCTTTTGGTAGCGCTCCTGATCCTGCATCGTCGCCGGATCGGCCATCTCTTCGGCGAGTTGGTCGTAGCGCGCCTCGATCTCTTCGAGCTTGTCGAGCCAATCCATCAGAGCACCGCCGCTCTCAGGCGATCACCAACTGGCCGCCCTTGTCCTTCTCGAGCTCCATCGCGCCGTCCAGCGCACGGATCGAGATCTGGACCTGGTCGTCGCTCGGCTCCTTGGTGGTGATGCGCTGCAGCCACAGGCCCGGCGCGGCGATCAGAGCCAACAAGCTGCCCTGCCGCTTGGCGACGAAGCGGATGACCTCGTAGCTCACGCCCATGATGACAGGCAGCAACGCCAGCCGCGCCGCGAACTGGAACGCGAAGCCTTCCATCGGCACGAAGGCGTAGACGATGATCGAGACCACCATGACGACCATCAAGAAGCTCGTGCCGCAGCGCGGATGCCACGTCACGAAGCTCTGCGCCGTCGGCACGTCGACCGGCTTGCCCGACTCGTAGTTGAATACCACCTTGTGTTCCGCGCCGTGGTACATGAACACGCGGTGGATGTCTTTCATCCGCGAGATGGCGAACAGGAACGTCAGGAAGATTCCGAGCCGGATCAGCCCTTCAACGAAGCTGAAGCCGACCTGGTTGTCCAGGGCGGGGAAGAGGTTCTGCAACTGTCCGGTGGCGGTTAGCGGGATGAACTTGTAGAGGAAGATGAAGAAGCCGATTTGGAAGATCACCATCAGGACCTTCATCCAACCGGGCATCTCCTTCGGATTTCCGTCGGCGTCTCGTTCTTGGTCCTCTTCCTCGACGGCGTGTTGCGCGGAGAAGTTCAGCGCCTTCATCCCCAGGCTCATCGCCTGCACCAGCGTCCCCACGCCGCGCGCCACCGGCAACGCCCACAGCTTGTTCTTTTCCGAGAGCCGCGTCGCCTCGCCCTGCTCGGTCACGATTTCGCCCTCAGGCGTGCGCACGGCCACACAGTAGCTATGCGGCGCCCGCATCATCACGCCTTCGAGCACGGCCTGGCCGCCGATCAACGGGTCGTCCCCGCTCTCGAGCGCGGGGAGCAGTTGGGCGTGGGCCGTGTAACGGAGAAAGTTGCGTATGCGACGGAGCATGAGGTCCGGTTCAGGCACAAATGCCAGAGTCTCATTGTAAGCTACAATCGACTCATGCTGAAGAAGCTCTGGGCGGCCTTGCGGTCGACCGTGTTTTGGAGTCACCGGCGAGGTTCGTGGCAGTATGACGTGATCTGCGTCCTGATCCTGGCGTTCATCTTTTTGACCCCGCGCGCCTTCTTCGGCGACCAGCCACGCACGCCGGTTGCGCGCGAGATCCAGTCGCTGGATGAAGACCCGGCCACGCGCGTGTTTGTGGTGGACGCCCAAGTCGTGGACGCCATGCCGGACGACGAGGTCGCCCCCCGGCTCGAGCGTCTGCTGAGTAAGCGCGCGGGCGAGGCTCTCTCGATCGTCGACGTCCAGCCGGCTCCTTCGGGGACCGAGGCGTCTCCTTCCTATTTGGTCTACGCACGGCCCTAAGCGGAATACGTCGTGAGCATGGGCTCGCCAAGTAGTTGCCGTGCAGAGCGCCCGCTCCCTCACGGTCGCGGCTCCGAACAGCGTCCCTCCGAACGGATGCTGGCCGCTGGGGACTGTCACGATTTCGCGCCGCAACCGAATCAACGAGTTGAGACGCAGATCCAAGGCGCGAAACCCGCTGACTGTCCCCAGCGCAGGGTCTTCACACACACTCGTCAGCAAGCGGGCCGCTTTTGTGCACGCCCGCGACCACGAAACGCACCGGCCTGCTCGCGCATCCAATTCCACGTGAGGTTGTTGGCTGGTCTTCTCGTCTTGGCCGTCGCGCAGGTCGCGCCGGCCGCCATGTCGCTCGACTCCGTTCTCGACAACATGGATCGCGCCTCCGCTCAGTTCCGGGGATTGAAGGCGGACTTCGAGTGGGTGTCCTACACGGCCTTGGTCGACGACAAGATTGTCGAGCCCGGTCGAGTCCACGTCCGGCGCTCCGATGGGGGCGAAGCGGAAGTCCATTTCCAGTTCGCCGATCCCTACGCGAAAGACGTGCTGGTTGAGGACACAGCCAAAGACTCGACGGTCCAAATCTTCCGGCCCAAGATCAAGACCCTCGAGCAGTACGACGCCTCGGACTACAAGCTCGACCAGGGGCTGCTGATCGCGTTCGGTCCCTCCGGAGCCGCCATCCGGGAGAACTACGACGCCAAGTTGGCGGGTGAGGAGACCGTTGCCGGAGAGCCGACCGCCCGGCTCGAGCTCGTCCCCAAAGACGAGAAGTCCCGCAAGAAACTGCCGAAGTTCGAGATGTGGATTTCCACCAAGAGCTGGCAAACCGTTCAGTTGAAGTTTTACGAGGACCTCAACAGCGGCGACTACCGCCTCCACACCTACACCTCGATCGAGCTCAATCCCGCGCTCGGGGACTCCGACTTCAAGCTCGAGCTGCCTCGCGGCGTCAAGCGCATCAAGCCCCGGCGCTGAGCTCGGCCTGCAACAGCTCCCAAAGCCGCCGTACGTGGTCTTCACTCGTGCGGAGGTTGCCAATGGCGACGCGGATCGTCAGCTTGCCGTTCAACTTCGTGTGCGAGAGAAAGAATTCTCCAGTGCGGTTGACCGCTTCGAGCAGCTTCTCGTTGAGCGCGTTGAGCTCCGCCTCGTCCGCACCCGCCGGCTTGGCGCGTAGGCAAACCAGCGAGAACGGGGTCGGCGCCATTCGCTCGAAGCTGGGGTGCTCGTCGACCTGCTCGGCCAACCAACGCGCCCAGCGGATGTGCTCCCGCAGCAGCCGCTGGTAGCCCTCGCGCCCGAACGAGCGCATCAGGTACCAGAGCTTGAGCCCCCGGAACGGCCGCCCGAGCGGAATGGCGTACTCCATGAAGTTCACCGCCCTCGGGTCCTGCGCCGAGCGCAGGTACTCCGGCGCCACGCCCAGCGCGCGCCGGAGCGCTTCGGGCCGGCTGGTGTAGAACGCCGTGACGCCCATTGGCGAGAACATCCACTTGTGCGGATTCGTCAGAAACGAGTCGGCGCGCTCTACGCCGCGGAAATATGCGGCGTGCTCGGCCAGCATGGCGCACGGTCCGGCGTAGGCGGCGTCGACGTGCAGCCACAAGCCGTGTCCCGCGGCGACGTCCGCGATGGCTTCCACCGGATCGACGCTCGAGACCGAAGTCGTGCCGATGGTCGCGCAAACCGCGATCGGCTCGAGCCCGGCCTCCAAGTCGCGGCGGACGGCTTCGTCGAGCGCGCCGGGCAGCATGCGAAACTCGGCGTCGGTCGCGATCTTGCGGCAAGCTTCGCGGCCGTGGCCCAGCGCCGTCATGGCCTTCTCGATGGAGCTGTGAGCGTGCTCGGAGGTATACATCACCAGCTTGTTGAGATCGAGCGGGCCGCGCTCCGCGCGAGCCTCTCGCGCCGCGATCACCGCGTGCAAGCTGGCTTCGGAGGCGGTGGTGTGGATCATACCGAACCACTCCGCCGGCAGATTCAGCCACTGCGCCAGCCAGCCGAGCGACACCTGCTCGAGCTCCACCAGCGCCGGCGACGCCTTCCACAGCAGGCCCACGTTGTTGAGCGACGCCATCAGCGTCTCGGCCAGCGCGCCTTCCGGGCTGCCGCCGGCGGCGAAGTAGGCCATGAAGCCGGGATGGCTCCAACCGACCGTGTGCGGCAGGATCAGCCGCTCGAAGTCTTTCAGGATGGTTTCGGACGGGGCGGCCGTCTCGGGCGGGGCGGCCGGCAGCTTGTCGACCAGCTCGCCCGGCGAGACCCGCGGCGCGACGGGTCTGCGTTGCGGCTCAGCGAGATCGTCGGCGATCCAATCGATCAGCGCGTGTCCGGCGTCGCGGAACTGCTCGGGAGACATGCCGAACAGCGTAGCCGAGCTACGATGGAGGCGGCATGGACTGGCTGATTTTGGTCGGAGCCGGCGTGCTCGCCTGGCTCGCTTGGAAGTATCCGGGCCGCTGCCGCGGCGCCCGAGTCTGCGGCCAGTTGGGCGGAACGCCTCGCGACGAATCGCGCCGCTGAGCCGGCCGCCGCTGCGCCTCGTACGCCCTGCTACAATAGCGCCACCGCATCTGGAGACATCCACATGAGCATTCTCGATTTCCTCAAAGGCGAGCTCATCGAGCTCCTGGAATGGACCGACGACTCGCGCGACATCCTGTCCTGGCGCTTCCCCGACGAAGACAAGGCCATCAAGAACGGCGCACAGCTCATCGTGCGCGAATCCCAAGCCGTTCAAATGGTCTACGTCGGCGAGTTCGGCGATCAATTCGGCCCTGGCAAGCACACTCTTTCCACCGAAAACATCCCGATTCTCACACGCTTGAAGTCGTGGAAATACGGGATGGAGTCGCCCTTCAAGGTCGACGTCTACTACATCAACACGCGGCTTTTCACGGGTAATAAATGGGGCACCTCGAACCCCATCATGATGCGCGACGAGGATTTCGGCATCGTCCGCGCCAGGGCCTTCGGCACCTTCGACTTCAAGATCATCGACACCAAGGTCTTCCTCAAGGAAGTCGCCGGATCGGACCACACCTTCCGGCTCGACGAGTTCGCGGACACCATGCGCTCGCGCATCGTCAGCGTCTTCTCCGACGCCATCGCCACCTCGAGCATCCCGGTGCTCGACGTCTCGACCAAGTACACCGAGCTCGGCGACGCCCTGCTGCCGCTCATCAACCCGGTCGTCGGCGCGAAGTACGGCCTCGAGATCACCAGCTTCATCGTCGAGAACGTCTCGCTGCCCAAAGAGGTCGAGGACGCCATCGACGAGCGCTCTTCGATGGCTGCGGTGGGCAATCTGAACGACTACGTGAAGTACCAGATGGCGCGCGGGCTCGAGTCGGGGGAAGGCGGCGGCTCGGGTGGCATGGCCACCGAGATGGCCGTGGGCCTGGCGATCGCCCAGCAGATGATGAACCAGCACGGCGGCCTGCTCTCGCAGCAGACCCCGGCGGCGATCGGCGGCCCCAAGACGGCCGCGCTGCCGGCCGGCCAGCCGCAGGTGATGCCGGCGACCGGCCTGCCCGACCTGCTCACGCCCGACCAGGCTGCGCAAGCGCTCGGCGTCAGCGAAGCCGACGTGCTCGCCGTGGTCGAGTCCGGCGACCTCAAGGCCAAGAAGATCGGCTCCGCGGTGCGCATCAAGCGCTCGGCGCTCGAGGAGTATCTGGCGGACTAACCCGTCCGGCGCCGCGCTAGGGAATCGGCATGTCCGAACAGATCGAGGCGATCCGCAAGGATTCTTGCCCCGCGTGCGGTGCGCAGGCGATTTGGAATCCGGCGAAGCAGGCGCTGGTGTGCCCCTATTGCGGCACTGAAGCGCCCATGGAGCTCGACCCCGACACGGGCCAGATTCACGAGATCGACCTCGTCACCACGCTCCGCGAGATGCCCGAGGAGCTGCGCGGTTGGAAAGCGGAAAAAAAGACCGTCAAGTGCCGTAACTGCCACGCCGTCTCGGTCTTCGATCCCAAGGAGGTCGGCAAGAACTGCGACTTCTGCGGCTCCCCCGAGCTGGTCGACTACGACGAGATCAAGGCGCCGATCCGTCCCCAGAGCCTGCTGCCGTTCAAGGTCGACGAGACGCGCGTGCGCGAATCCATGCGGCGGTGGTACGCGTCCAAGTGGCTCGCCCCGGGCAAGCTCAAGTCCAAGGCGATGCTCGATACCGTCCACGGAGTCTACCTGCCCTATTGGACCTTCGACGCCCAAGTCGCCGCGGACTGGCGCGCCGACTCCGGTACGTTCTACTACACCACCGAGCAGTACCGCGACCAGCAAGGGCGCATGCAGACGCGCCAAGTCCAGCACGTCCGTTGGACTCCGGCGGCGGGCCGCGTCGAGCATTTCTTCGACGACGAGCCCGTGCCCGGCGCCCACGGCATCCACGTCGAGCTACTACGCGAGATCGAGCCGTTCCCCACCCGCGACTTGGTTGCCTACGAGACCGGCTATCTCTCCGGTTTTACCGTTGAGCATTACCAGGTCGTGCTCATCGACGCTGCCCGCATGGCGCGCTCGGCCATGGACCAGAAGCTACGGCAGCTCTGCGCCATGCAGGTGCCCGGCGACACCCACCGGAACCTCCAAGTCGCGCCCGACTACTCCGGCCAGACCTTCAAGCACATCCTCGTACCGGTCTGGCTGCTTGCCTACGACTACGGCGCCAAATCGTTCCAGGTAGCGGTCAACGGACACACCGGCAAGATCGCCGGCGAGTATCCCAAGAGCTTCTGGAAGATCTTCTTCCTGGTCACGCTCGCGCTGCTGGCTTTCTTGTTGATCGCCCTTGTCAGCAGTTGCTAGCGCCACGAGCAGCGCCGCCTCTACCGCCTCGGGTCGACCGCGACATCGCGTCGGAGCTCGTGGAAGAAGCGCCCGCGCATCGCGCCCAACCACGACCACTCGTAGCGCCTAGCGAGGTCGATCGTCGCGTGCGCCACCGCGCCTTCCTCGGCCGCCAACGCCAGCCGTTCGCCGGTCGGGTCCATCACATATGTCGGGTGATCATAGCCCGACGCCGCCAGGAAGACATGATTCTCGATCGCGCGCGCCGCCGCCAGCGTTTCGTTGCCGCCCCAAATCGGCATCAACAACAGCTCCGCCCCGCGCAGCGCCAATGCGCGCGCGGGGTCGGCGTACTGCACGTCCCAGCAGATCATCATGCCGATGCGGCCAAAATCGGTTGCGAATGTCGGAAATTCGTCGCCCGGCGTGATGCCCGCCTCGATCTCCTCGCGCGGCAGGTAGACTTTGCGGTACTTGCCGGCCAGGTTGCCCTCGCGGTCGAGCAGCACGGCCGTGTTGTAGACCAGCGCGCCGTCGCGCTCGAGCACCCCCGCGACCAGATAGGCGCTCTTCGAGCGCGCCATGCGCCCTAGATGCTCGGTGTGCGGACCCGGCACGGGCGCCGCAACGTCGACGTGCGTCCGGCCCGTGCGCACCAGCGTCACCGCCTCGGGCAGCAGGATTACGTCAACGCCTCGCGGGACCTCGCGCTCGATCAGCGCGGCGAACTCTTCGAGGTTGCCTTCCGGAGTACCCGCGTCCGGCCGCAGGTTGACCGAGGAGACGCGCACGGGTCGCGAGGCGGGCTCGGCGATGCTCTCGAACGAAACGTCGTCCCACCACACCTTCGCTTGCGGCGCAAAGGCGAGCCGCAGCTCGATCACCGCCGTGGCGGCCTCGGGCGGAGCGGGCGCTTCGACCGTCAGGCGGCTCCACTCGCCGGCGCGCTCGAGCTTGTAAGCGTAGTCGGGCCGGCCCGCGCCCTTCCCGCTCGCCTTGCGCCAGGCCAGCCGTAGGTAGACCTGCTGGCGTTCTTGCTCGAGCCCCTCGGCTCGGTAGTACGCCGAGGCGCGGTACCAGCCGCCCGGCTCGACCTGCTCGATGGTGCGATCCCAGCCGCCGAAAGCGCCGGGGTTGGAGTCGCCCGCAATCGCCAGCGAGCCTTGGCCCGAGCGCGAGCGCTCCGCGTCGACCCACATCTTCGGCGCGATCTCTGCGCGCGGGCTGTAGCGCGCCCACCCCTGCGGCGCCCCGCCGGAGCCCGATCGAAACGAAGCGTCGTGCACCAGCAGTGCGGCTGCCGAGGCCGCTGCACAGGCGACGAACGCGGAGAACAAGCGCATGCGGTCAGTATAGTCGGGATCGACGCTCGCCCCGAAGTGACAGAGACCGTAGAAGGCTTCGTCAGGAATCTGGGTGAGCGCGCCGTCGGATGAAGATTCCCGCTCGGCTGCGTCCAGCCTGCCGCCCTACAGCTTCGACAACACGTCCGCCACATGCCCTTTCACGCGGACCTTGTCGTAGACCTCCGCGATCTTGCCTTTCTCGTCAATCACGAACGTCGAGCGCACGATCCCCATAAACTTGCGCCCGTACATCGATTTCTCCCGCCAGACGCCGTAGGCTTCTGCGATGGCGTGGTCCTCATCGGCGATGAGGGTGAAGGGCAGCTCGAACTTCGCCTTGAACTTGTCGTGGGACTTGGCCGAGTCAGGGCTGACCCCCAGCACGACCGCGTCACGGGCGTCGAGCTCCGCGGCGGCGTCGCGGAAGTCGCAGGCTTCGGTGGTGCAGCCCGGCGTATTGTCCTTCGGGTAGAAGTACAGCACCACCCGCTTGCCGCGCAGCTTCTTCAGGCTGATGGCGCCGCCGCCGTCGGTCGCGGCCGTGAAGTCAGGGGCTTTGTCTTCGGGCTTGAGCATGGGTTACACGGTAGCAAGCGGCCACGCTCGCCGAGTCGCGAGTCTTCGCGACCGTTTGCCGTCGTGGTCTGGGAACGAATTCGCCCAGCTAGAACTCGTCGGGGTTCGACGGCGCCAGGTTGCGGATCGGAATCGTCACGGTGTTCGAGATGAACAGCACCTGAGCGATCGTTAGCGGCGTCTCCGGGTCATCCGGAAGTTGCTCGTTGAGCTTGAGGTTCACCTGGTAGACGCCGATCAGGCCGGGAGCGAGCCCCGCATAGCGAATCTGGCCCGTCCGGCCGCCCACGAGTGATGAGACGAAGTCGGCCGCCACGAACGGAACTTCGATCGGCTCGATCGGATCCGCCGCCGGTGTGGCCTGGCCCGATGCGATGCCTTGATCCTGTGGCTTGGTCTTGGTGAACCCCAGCCCCGAAGCGTAGATGATGATGATTTCGCCCGGAATCGCCGGATTGTCGTCGGTGATCAGCGAGAACGGAATGTTGCCGCAGCACAGCGTCGCCGTCCGTGCGTTGGCCCCGATGATCGCCGCGTCGCTAGTCTCGGCGCCGTAGGTGATCGCGTTCGCCTCCCGCCCGGCGGTACGCGCGGTAAGCGTGACCACCGGCGGCGTCTGGCCGCCCTCGAGGAAGTTTTCTTCCACGTTCGTCTCGACTTGGACGGCGCCGGTCGACGAGACGGAAAACGGAATCTCGTTGCCTTCCACGCCCAGAGCGCGCGCCACGACCTGCATGACCACCGAGCCGACCAGTTGCAGCCGCCGCGCCGTCACGTCCGGGTCGCCGCGGCCGGCGTTGATGTTGTTGACCAGGATGTTGCGGATGACTTCCAGCGTGTCGTCTTCCTGGACTTCGTAGACATAGGCTCGATCATCGATCGCGATGGTCACCGTATCGCCCGCGGCGGGCTCGCCCGTGAAGGTAATGTCGGCGCGCGCGGAGAAGAAGCCTTCCCGCGCGGCGGTCGCGAAGACCTCGGGATCGCCGTCGCCGGCGTTGATATTCTCGATCAGGCGGTCGCGTACCGACTCGAGTGTATCCCCTGCCGCCGTCACGTACTCATAGGGGCGGCCATTGACGCGGATCGTCACCGTGGCGCCGGCGTTGACGCTCTCGTCATCGTTGTCGCGTTGAGAAGTGGAGCCGACCGAGAAGCCAACCGTGCCCTGCGCCTGCGCTTGGCCGTGCAAGGCGACGGCGCGTCGCGGTTCGGGGCCGCCATAGGCGAACACGCCCGGGGCTGCCCGCGCAGTCTGGTTGGCGCGCGGAGCCGAGACCATCACCTCGCCCGAAGGCAGCACGCGGCGGACGTAGGTGCTCGAGCCGACGCCCTCGACCTCCCACGGAATCTGGAAGTTCACCTGCGTCGGCGTGACGGCGTAGATCGGCGCTGCGCGGCCGTTGACGAACACCTGCACGCCGCCGAGCTCGGTGGGGAGCTTGCCTTCGGAGTCGACCGGAGCGCCGAGCGTCTCGTCCGCCAAGTTTTCGCCGAAGGCGGTCGCAATCGAACCGTTGGGCAGCATGCGGGCGTCCGAGCCGCCGGTCAGCCTGCTTCCGGACGTGGCGCCCACGATGCCCGCGCCGCCCACCATTTGCATGATGGTGACTCCGTTGCCGGGCCGACCGCTGTCCCGAGCGGTTAAGCGCACGCGATACGGAAATGAGCCCCCGGTGAGCGTCGAACCGCTGAGCTCCGCGGTCAACGGGCTGTCGGCCGGGATGTCCACGCGGATGTCGATGCCGTTGCCCCCGGGCCCGGGATCGCGCGCCGTGATCTGCAGCGTCGCGATATCGGCAACGTCGCGATCGACGACGACTTGCGGGTGGTCATCGGCGTCGACGATGAAGTTGAAGCGATCGACCATGCCCAACGGTACGTCGGTCGCGATTGTCGTGTATTCGTAGCTGCGGTCGCCGATGGTGAGGCGAATCGTGTCGCCGGCGCGCACCGAGCCCCCGAACTTGATCCGCCCCATCGCGAAATCCCCGGGGCCGTTGAACGGTCTCGCGTCGACCAACCCGTCGTCGTCCGCGTTGATCAAGTCGATCAGCTTGTCTCGCACGCTGAGCGCCGTCTCGTCGGTCTCGGTCCGAAACTCGTAGGTTCGCCCCGAGAGCTCCAGGGTCACCAGCTGACCGCTGTCGGTCGTCGCACCCTCGAACTCGACCCACCCGGTCGCCTTGACCGCAACGCTCGCGCCGTTGACCACGCCCTCCTTGGCCACCATCGGCTCGGCCGGCGAGAAGACCAGGATGCGGCGCACGAACGGGTCCGCCACGTAGAGGTTCGTGCCGTCGTGCGCCAGCGCGGTCGGCGCCCGCACATTGCCCGGGCCCACCGCGTCGGTCAGCGCGATGAAGTCCGGCTGCCCGATCACCACGTCGGCCTCCACGCCGTTCTCGGTCGGGATCTCGTTGTAAACCAGAATGCGATCGTTGCCCGAGTCCGCCACGAAGAGCCTCTCGCCGTCCGAGAGCGCGAAGCGCGGGAAGTTCATCGTGCGCCCGCAGCGGCGCGGCCAGCGCAGCGGCGGCGGCTCCTCGTCTGGCTCGCCGTCGCCGTCGAGGTCCGGGTTCGGGTCGCGGTCGATCGGGTTGGGGAAGATGTTGTCGTCCGGTGTGAAGCTGCCGTCGTCGTCGAACGGCCCCACCTGCTCGCACATGTCGAGCACCGACTGCCGGATCTGTGCCGTGAACGGGTTGTCGTCGTGGTCGACGAAGCCGGAAGAGGTGAAATCCTTCTGCCCGATCACCACGTCCGCCGGCGCCCCGTTCGAGGTGGGAATCGACGAGTAGATCATGATCCGCTCGAATCCCAAGTCGGCGACGAACATCCGTCCATTGCTCGTCGTCACCGAGATCGGGTCGAGCAGGTTCGAAGCCGTCGGCTCGAAGTTCGATTGCGTCAGGTCCGGTTCGGGCCGCGTATCGAAATCCGGCTGCCCGATGACGACGTTCGGCGCCGCGCCGCTCGCTGTCGGTATGGAATTCCAGATCAAGATGCGCGAGTTCTGCGTGTCGGCCACGAACAACCGTCCCTCGCCGATCCAAATGCCTTGCGGGCCGCGCATCTTCTGAGCCGAGGTGCCTGGCGTAAAGGTCGTGGCGTCGGGTTGGCCCAGGATGACGTCGGCCGGCGCCGCGTTGCTACTGGGAATCGAATTCCAGATCAGCACGCGGTTGTTGTTCGTATCGGCGACCGCCAGCACGTTGCCGCCGCTGGCCACTCCGGACGGCGCCCGCATGCCGGTCTGCGTCGTTGCCGCGTCGAAGGTATCGAAATCCGGTTGGCCCAGCACAATGTCCGGCGTACCTACGCAGACCGGGCAAACCTCGCCTTGTGGCGGGGCCTCGGTCAGCTCGGGAATGAAGCCGCCGAGATCGTTGTAAACCAGCACGCGATTATTGATCGGCGTCGCGCCGATGCGGTTGCCCTCCGCGATGAACAGCCGATTGCCGCCCACCGCGACGCCGCCGGCCGAGCCGATCGACGTTTGGCTCGACGCCGGGCTCTGGCGCGTGAAGCTCTCTTGGCCAATGACCAGCCGAGCGGCTTGGTGATCGACCCACTCCGGCTCCGCGGCCAGTGGCGCCGCAAGCGCCAAGCTGAGCGCGGCCAGTTGGGGGAGAAAAACCGTGCGAATGTACGACTTCATCTTCGTGATACTTAGACGCTCTTGACCAGGCCGCCGTCCACCATCAGGCTCGCGCCGGTGAGGTAGCTCGCGCCCTCCGAGCACAAGAAGGCGACGACGGAAGCGAATTCCTCGGGCTGCGCCACGCGCCGCAGCGGCGTCTCCGCCGTCATTGCCGCCAACACCTCGTCGCGGCCGCGGCCTTCGGCCGCCGCCCGCTTGCCGGCGTTGGAGAGCAGGCGCTCGGTGGCGGTCAAACCCGGTCCCACGTTGTTGAACAGAATGTTGTGCGGGCCATACTCGTTGGCCAGGCTCTTCATCAGGCCGACCACGCTGCCCCGGATCGCATTCGAGAGGATCAGGTTGTCGATCGGTTGCTTTACCGACATCGACGTGATCGACACCACCCGGCCCCACTTGGCCGCCTTCATGTCCGGGAGCGTCTCGCGGATCAGGCTCAGCGTCGAAACGAAGCTCAGCTCGAACGCCTTACGCCAGTCCTCGAGCTCGAAGTCCTCGAAGGTCCCCATCGGCGGACCGCCGCAGTTGGCGACGCAAATCGTCAGCGCGCCCAACCTTTCACGGGCGCCGGCGACGAATGCGGAGACCTGAGCCGGGTCGGTCATGTCGACCGCCTGCTCGAACACCTCCACGCCGTGCGCGGCGCGAATCTCCTCGGCCGTTTTGGCGATCGCAGCGGCGTCGCGCGAGCAGATCGCCACCTTGGCGCCTTCGGCGGCCAGCTTCTCGGCGACGGCGCGGCCCATGCCTCGGCTCGAAGCCGCCACCACGGCGGCGCGATTGCGAATTCCCAGATCCATCGTGAAGTCTACAGAGAGCCCTGATCTCGTTGGACTCGTCCGCTCCGGTCCTGCGAGACCCCGGCCGGCGGCGAACGGCGTTTCCTCAAGCGTATTACGTCAGTCACCGTCCGCGGGGTTTCGCAAGTATGCGTCGTCGCCGCTCAACCAGTCCTGCCGCACGGGCGTAAACACGTCCATGGCAACCGAATCTTCGAGCGCAACCACCCGGTGCGGCTCGTTCGGCGCGAGCGCCATTATCTCCCCCGCGCCCACCTCATGCGAGCCCCCGTCGAGCTCGAAGCGCAGCCGTCCTTCGAGCACGTGGCTGATCTGCTCGTTGTCGTGGCTGTGCCGCGGCACCACGCCGCCCTTCTTGATGTAGATGCGCGCGGTCGTCATGCGCTCGGAATGCACCACGCGCCGCGCAATCTCGGGCGAGAGGACCTCATGGTCAACCGACTCCCAACGATGAACCTGCATGGGAAAGCGAGCGAAACCAACATTATAACGACCACGCACACCCGCGCGACACCGCCGCCGTCGCCCGTCCTCAGCCGCTATCCTGGTGGGCATGCGCCGCGGTCGAATCCCCCTGCTCGTTCTGCTTTTCGCCGTCGTCGCCTCGGCCGGCACGAAGCTCCTCCGCTTCCCCGATATTTACGGAGATCACGTCATTTTCGTCTACGGCGGCGACCTCTGGAAAGCTTCGGACGAGGGCGGAACCGCCGTCCGCCTCACCGCGCATCCCGGCCTCGAGCTCTTCCCCAAGATCTCGCCCGACGGCCGCTGGATCGCTTTCACCGGCCAGTACGACGGCGACGAGCAGGTGTACGTGATGCCCTCCTCCGGCGGCGTCCCCACCCAGCTCACCTACTATCCCGCCCGCGGACCGCTGCCCGATCGTTGGGGCTTCGATCATCAAGTCTACGGCTGGACGCCCGACTCCAAGCGTATCCTGTTCCGCTCGACGCGCGAGTATTGGGGCCCTGCCCAAGGCCGGCTCTACACCGTCTCAATCGATGGCGGGCTGCCCGTCGCCCTGCCCATGCCCGTCTCCGGCGCCGGCGACCTAGCGCCCGAGGGCGATCGCCTCGCCTACTCGCCGCTGTTCCGCGACTTCCGCACCTGGAAGCGCTACCAAGGCGGCTGGGCGCAGGACCTCTACATCTTCTACCCCGCCACCAACGAGACCCGCCGCGTCACCGACCACGTGCGCACCGACCGCGACCCCATGTGGGTCGGCAACGACCTCTACTTCGCCTCCGACCGCGACGGCACGCTCGACCTGTTCCGCCACGACGCCCGCGGCCGCACCCGCAAAGTCACAGACTTCGACCAGTGGGACGTTCGCTGGCCTAGCTCCGACGGCGAGCGCCGCATCGTCTTCGAGCTCAACGGCGAGCTCCAGATCCTCGACGCCGACAGCGGCAAAACGCGCTCGCTCGACATCACCGTGCCCGACGACGGCGTCCATCGCCGCCCCCGCCGCGTCTCCGCTGAGAAGCTCATCGAGGGCGGCGCCCTGAGCCCCAAAGGCGAGCGCGCCCTCTTCGTCGCGCGCGGCGACGTCTTCTCCGCGCCCATCGAGAAAGGCTATACCCGCAACCTCACCCAGTCCTCCGACGCCCACGAGCGCCTCGCAACCTGGTCCCCCGACGGCCGCTGGATCGCCTACGTCTCCGATCGCGGCGGCGAAGAGCAGGTTTGGGTCGTCGACCATGAGGCCGCCGGGCCCGCTCGCCAGCTCACCGAAGGCGCCCGCGGACGCCTGGGCTTCCTCTCCTGGTCGCCCGATTCCAGGAAGATTGCCTTCTCGGACTATGGGGGACGACTCTGGTCCCTCACCGTCGAAGACAAGACCGTCCGCCAGGTCGCCGACGACACCTGGGGCCAGATCAGCGACTACACCTGGTCGCCCGATTCCGGCTGGCTCGCCTTCTCACTGCAAACCACCGAGCGCACCAGCTCGCTCCACCTCTGGAACGACCGCGACGGCCAACTCACCAAGGTCACCCGCGACCTCTTCGATGAGCGGCTGCCCGAGTGGGACCCAGACGGCAACTACCTCTTCTACCTCAGCAACCGCAGCTTCGCGCCGCAGATCTCCTCCGTCGAGTGGAACTACGCCGGCGCCCGCATGACCAGCGTCTTCGCGATGGCTCTGCGCAAGGACGTTGAGCACCCCTTCCCGCCCGAGAGCGACGAGGTCGAAGTGTCGGAGCAGGACGACGCGGACGACAAAGACGACGAAGACGAAGAGGAGAAGAAGGAAGAGCCCGCCGAGCGCGAGGCCCTCGAGATCGACCTCGACGGTCTCGCGCAGCGCGTCGCCCGCGCCCCCATCGCCGCCGAGAACTACGCCGGCATCTTCGCCAAGAAGGGCCACTTGCTGCTCGTCGAGGTTCCGCCGTTCTACTACGGTCGCCAGGCCGGCTCCAAGACCAAGCTGCATGTCTTTTCGATGAAAGACCGCAAGCTCGACACGCTCGCCGAAGGCGTCAACGGCCTCTCGCTCTCCGCTGACGGCGAAAAGGTCCTGGTGCGCCAGGGCTCGAGCTGGAACCGTTACGACGCCAAGCCCAAGGGCGCCGACTCCAAGAAGGCCGTCTCCACCAAAGGCTTGATGGCGGAGGTCGAGCCGCGTCGGGAATGGGAGACCGTCTTCGACGAGGTCTGGCGCCGCTACCGCGATTTCTTCTATGCCGAGAACATGCACGGCTACGACTGGCAAGCGCTGCGCGAGCGCTACCGGCCTTGGCTCGACCACGTCGCCCACCGCTGGGATCTCAACTACGTCATTGGCGAGATGATCGCCGAGCTCACTGTCGGCCACGCCTACATCATGGGCGGCGACTACCAGATTCCCGAGCGCCCCAAGGTCGCGCTGCCCGGCGCGCAGTTCAAGCTCGATGAATCCTCGGGACGCTACCGGCTCGCGCGTATCCTCGGCGGTCAGAATGAAGAGGCCAAATATCGCGCGCCGCTCACCGAGATCGGCGTCGACGCCCGCGCGGGCGACTTCGTGCTTGCCGTCGACGGTGAACCGCTCCGCGCGCCTGAGAATCCCTACAAGTTTTTGCGCCACAAGGCGGACCGTCCCGTGCGCCTCACGCTCGCATCTTCCGCCGACGGCGCCGAGACGCGTGAGGTGGAGCTCCAGCCCATCTCCAACGAATCCAGCCTGCGCTACCTGGCCTGGGTCACCGCCAACCGCGAAAAGGTCGACGCCGCCACCGACGGCCAAGTTGGCTACCTGCACATCCCCGATATGAGCGCGTCCGGCATCTACGAGTGGATCAAGTACTTCTACCCGCAGATGCGCAAGAAGGGCCTCGTCGTCGACGTGCGCGGCAACGGCGGCGGCAACGTCTCGCAGATGATCCTGGCGCGGCTGCAACGCGAGCTGCTCGGCACGCGATTCTCACGCCACAATGACCACCCCGCGACCTACCCCGAGACGGTTTTCCACGGCCATCTCGTCTGCCTGATCTCGGAAAACTCCGCCTCGGATGGCGACATCTTCCCGGCGCGCTTCCAGAAAGCCGGCCTCGGACCGCTGATCGGCAAACGCACCTGGGGCGGCGTGATCGGCATCACCAACCGCGGCCCGCTGCTCGACGGCGGTACTGTGTTCGTCCCCGAGTTCGCCACCAACGACACTGCCGGCCGCTACATCATCGAGAACGAAGGCGTCTCGCCCGACATCGAAGTCGAGAACGACCCGGCATCGGTCATCGCCGGCCGCGACCCCCAGCTCGAACGCGGCATCGAAGAGGTGATGCGGATGATCCGCGACAACCCGCTGCCGCTACCCGCCCGACCAGCAGACCCCATCAAAACGCCCTAGGGCGGCCCTGTTGCAACCTTTGTGGCGCACGGCTCCAGCCCGTGCAAGCGAGGTTGGGGTGGAGTTTCGTGGGGGCGCGCCGCCGCCCCTCTATCCCTTCACCGTGAAGTTCGTGAAGTTGATCAGGATGCGCCCCGGCACTGGCCGGCCGAATAGCAGCGCCGGCTCGAACTGGGTGAACAACAGGGCGTTGGCGATCTCGGCCTTCAGGCGGCGATCGTCCGCCATATCGGCCGGGAACTGCAAGTCATAGACGCCCCCGCGGATGTCGATGAAGGCCAGCACCGTGACGTCTTCGTTCACTCCGTAGGGTCCGGGCTCGGCGACCACCGCCGGGACCGCGACCGAGCCGCTCAGCAGCGTGAGCGGAATGTCGTTAGAGGCGTGGACGGGCTGCGTCCAGATGTCCGGCATCAGCATGCCGAACAGCAACAGAGCCGCCGCGACGCCGCCGGCGCTGCGAACCGCCACCGGCTGCAGACCCTCGCGCACCGCGCTCTTGAGCTGTCCCCAGGCGCGACGCAGCCAGCCTTCTCGGGCGATCTCGCGCCGCAGCGCAAGCCGGGTCTGCATGCGCAGGTTCTCCGGCGGCCGCACCGGGTGTAACCTGGAGGTCCAGTTCCCCACGCCTTCTGCTCGATCGTAGGCGTCGAAGCAGCTCGAGCAGGCGCGCAGGTGCAGCCGCGCGACCGCGCTCGAGACGGGCGAGAGCCGGCCGTTGACATAGAGCGGAAGGTTTCGTTGCATCCATTTGCAGTTCATCGCTCTACTCCTGTTGCAGGATCGCGCCTGGGATGGTCCCGGAGGCCATGCGACGCTCGAGCGCCTTCTTGAGCGCTTCGCGTCCTCGCAAAATCCTGGATTTGACCGTGCCGAGCGAGATCTCGAGCGCCTCGGCGATTTCGTTGTAGCTCAAGCCCTCCAAGTCCCTGAGGACGACGGCCGCGCGAAGACGCCCGTCGACCTCCCTTAAGGCGTCGTGGACGAGGTCGCTCTGCTCGCGCTGGTGGAGCTGGTCGAACGGCGAAGCGGAGGGGTCGCGGAGCCAATCCCAGCGCGGTACGCCGTTGTCGTCTTCCAGCGGGGTCTCCGCGCGCTTGTGGCGCTTGAACCAGCGGCGGCGGTTGGCGGCCTCGTTGACCGCGATGCGATACACCCAGGTTTTCAGAGTGCACTCGCCGCGGAAATCGTCAATCTTACGGAATACCTTGAGAAAAACCTCTTGGGTGACGTCGGCCGCGTCGGCGGAATCGTCGAGCAGCCGGTAGATAAAGCCGTAGACGGGGCCCTGGTAGCAATCGAGAAGCTCATCAAAGGCCTCGGTCGAGCGGCACTTGAGGCGGCGGACTAGACCGGCCTGTGCGTCGGGAGGACCTGTCTGCTGGGAGAGGAAGCCCACGTTCAGCTCCTTTTTCGCATCCGACTCCTCATAGTTCTGTCCGGCCTCAGGCTAACAGGCTTGCTGGCAGGCGGCAAGCCCCTAGCGCCGGTCACAAGCATAGACACCGCTCGCCCCGAGTTTGTTCCCGCTAAACTGATTTCGGCGGAGGGCGGCGATGCGCTTCGAGGTGAATGGGAAGTCCCGTGAGGTCGACACGGACGGCGAGCGTCCTCTGCTCGACGTCCTACGCGAGGACCTGGCTTTGACCGGCGCGAAGTTCGGCTGCGGCGAGGGCCAATGCCGCGCTTGCACGGTCCTGGTCGACGGCAAACCGACGCCGTCTTGCCTGACCCCAGTCTCCTCCGTCGCGGGCAAGCGGGTTGTGACTATCGAGGGCCTCGAGCACAGAGGCGAGTTGCACCCGGTACAGCAAGCCTTCCTCGACGAGGGCGCGCTGCAGTGCGGCTACTGCACGCCCGGCATGATCCTGACTGCGGCCGCCTTGCTCGAGCGGAACCCTCGGCCGAGCGAGGCGGAGATCGTGGACGGGATGAACGCCAACCTGTGTCGCTGTTGCGGGTATCCGCGGATCCTGGCCGCGGTGCGACGGGCGGCGAAGGGGGCTGAGGCATGACTGATCGATTCGATCAGGAGCCCGAACGCTATGAGTTGCGCGAGCCGCCGCGCTTCGCATTTGCTCTCGACCGCCGACTCTTTCTCGGTGCCGCCTCCGGCGCGGGCCTCTTGATCGGAACGCGCTCCGGCGTCGCGCAGGGCGCGCGCGAAGCGCCAACGGTCGCAGCGCGGCTGCAGGTTGGCGAGGATGGCGTCGTGACGGCCCGCACCAGCAAGGTCGAGTGCGGCCAAGGAGCGCGAGCCGAGCTGACGCAAGCCGTTGCCGAGGAGCTGGGGCTGCGGCCCGAGAGCGTGCGCCTGGTGATGGCCGATACGGCCGAGACGCCCGACGACGGCGGCACCGCCGGCAGCCGTACGACGCCTTCCACCGTTCCGGTGATGCGCCGGGCCGCGGCCGCCGCGCGCGAGGTGTTGTTGGGGCTGGCGGCGAAGCGCTGGGGCCGCGAGAAGTCCGCTCTAGCGGTCGAGACGGGCGCCGTCGTCGACAAGACCGGCGGGCGCAGGTTGAGCTTCGGAGACTTGGCGGCGGAGAGTGCCGCTGCGTTAGGAGCGGTCATCCCAGGCGACGCGCAGCTCGTCGCAGTCTCGGCTTGGGATGTGATGGGAACGTCGGTCTCGCGCCCCAACGGCCGGGACATCGTCACCGGTCGCCATCGTTTCCCCTCAGACATTCGGCGGCGCGGGATGCTCTACGGCCACGTGTTGCGGCCGCCCTCCTTCGGCGCGACGCTCGAGGAAGTCGACCTGACGCCGGCGAAGACCACGCCTGGCGTGAAGGTTGTCCGTGACGGCTCTTTCGTCGGTTGCGCCGCGCCGAAGTTGCACCAGGCCAAGCAGGGCGTCACGGCGATCGCTCGGACCGCCCGGTGGGCCGAGAGCGAGCAGCCGGCAAGTAAAGAGCTGTTCGATCATCTGGCCGAGCACGCCGTTGACGACTCGGCTGGCGGACGCAGCTACCGCAGCCACCTGGCGGGCTCGCCCGAGGAGGCCTTCGCCGCTGCTAGGTGCGTGGTCGAGGCGAGGTTTGAGGTTCCTTACATCCAACATGCTCCGATGGAGCCGCGGGCGGCCTGTGCGGAGTGGCGCGATGGCTCATTGACCGTCTGGACCGGCACGCAGCAGCCGGCTCGGGTGCGGCGCGAGCTCGCGCAGGTGTTCCGGCTGGCTGAGAGCCAGGTCCGCGTGATCGTGCCGGATACCGGCGGCGGTTTCGGAGGCAAGCATACCGGCGAGTGCGCGGTGGAGGCCGCCCGGTTGGCCAAGGCGGCGGGCCGTCCGGTGCAACTGCGCTGGACGCGTGAAGAGGAGTTCGCCTGGGCGTACTTCCGGCCGGCGGCGCTCATCCGGATCAAGAGCGCACTCGACGAACAGGGTAAGCTCGTCGCTTGGGACTACGAGAACTTGCTGGCCGGGACGTCCGGGCTCGCGACGCCCTATGACGTCGCCAACAAGCGCGAGGTCTACCGCGCGAGCGATTCGCCCTTGCGCGTAGGATCCTACCGCGCGTTGGGCTCGACGGCGAACAACTTTGCGCGCGAGTGCATGATGGACGAGCTCGCCCAAGAGGCCGACATGGATCCGCTCGCGTTTCGACTGGCCAACCTGAACCATCCGCGACTCCGGCCCGTGCTCGAGGCGGCCGCCGATCGCTTCGGTTGGGAGGGGCGCAAGCCGGGCAAGGGCCGCGGCTACGGGATTGCCTGCGGGACCGAGAAGGGATCCTTTGTCGCAGCCTGCGTCGAAGTTTCGGTCGAGGGGCGCGCCTACTCCATCGAGCGGATCGTCCAGGCCTTCGAGTGCGGCGCGGTGATCAATCCAGACAACTTACGGGCGCAGAACGAGGGTTGCATCATCCAAACCCTCGGCGCCGTTTTGCGCGAGGAGATTCGCTTTGCGGACGGCAAGCTGCTCAACGGACGCTTCTCGCGGTACGGCGTACCACGTTTTCGCGATGTTCCGCCGATCGAGGTCGTGTTGGTCGACCGTAGGGATCTGCCGTCGGTTGGGGCGGGGGAGACTCCGATGATCGCCGCGCCCCCGGCGGTCGCCGGCGCGCTGCACGACGCGACGGGCCAGAGGCTACGTTCGTTGCCGCTGCGGCTTTCTTGAGCATTTCCGACTCCACTGCGTTACGCTCGACCCCATGGGCAGTTTTGCCGAGGATGTCTATCCGCATCGAACCGACCGCGCGCGTTTCACCCGCGTCCTGCTACGCAAGATCGATTCGTGGAGCGAGGTGACCTCGGTCGGCTACGGCGACCACGTGCCGGGAGACGTACAGCGCTGCCGGATCGACATGAACCGCGGCTCTTACTCCTGCAACTACGCGCCGGTCGATGCGGACAAGCGACGGATCCGCGGGCTGCTGCGGGGTTGGAATCGCACCGTTTCGGATCGCTATCTCGACCTTCAGCTCGTCCAACGCATGGAAAACCGCCGGCACGCGAGCGTCCAAGCGGCGTTCGAGCTGATACGCCAGAACGCCCCGGCTGGATGCGTGATGTTCCTGATGAACGAGATCGAGCGCAATCGCCAGCCGCATTTCTTTGGGCGGAGTCTGTGGGACGGCTGGGGCTACGATCAGTTCTTCAGCGCCCTGCTGCATTGGGATGACCGCCACTGCTTCGGCCTGATCAACGCGCTCCGCCGCGAGCAAGGTCGCTACGGCGCCGGCGGTACGCCGGGGCATTTGTGGGCGGCGGTCCGCAACTGGATCGCGGCGAACCAGTCGAACGGGGTCTATCGGGAATTTCGGGTGGTGGTGAGATGAAATTGCAAACGGTACAGGTGAGTTGCGCCCTCGCTCTGGCTTTCGGGAGCGCCCTTTACGGACAGGACGTGCTGAGCCCCTTCGCGGGCAGCGTGGTGAAAGGCGTGTACGCGGTCGACTATGACGCGCTCGTCTATACGACCAGCCTCCAGCGCGACCCCGACATCCGGCGCGTGGAAGGTCGCCTGCGCAGCCGCGTCCTGCTCAAGCCGGAGAACAAGAGCAACCTGGAGGTCTTTCGCAGCTATCAGCGCGAGCTTCAGGCCGGCGGTTTCCAGATTCACTTCGCACCAGAGCCGAGCCGGCCTCTGGTGGTCATGCTGCAGAAGCTGGACTACCCGCCCAACACGCGCGCCTACCAGCAGATCGAAGCGCGGGTAGGCCGCGGCGACCTGGATCGCATTCGAGCTTTTCCAGAATATTACCTGATCGCCAGCCGGACCCAGGGCGTCGAGACGGTTTGGGTCATGATCTCGATCTGCACCGAGCTGAACCTCTATCTCATCGAAGAGCTGACGACCGAGGCGATGGAGACCGGCACGGTTACGCTGAGCCTGGACCGCCTGCGCTCGGAAATTTCGGCCGTAGGCAAGATTGCGGTCTACGACATTCACTTCGCCACCGGCAGCGCGGAGATCGCAGGAGACTCCGAGACGGCGCTGGCGGTGATCGCGAGTTACTTGCGTGAGACCTCCAGCGGTTTCTACGTCGTGGGCCACACCGACGACACCGGATCGCTCGAGAGCAACCTCGACCTTTCGCAACGGCGAGCGGCGGCGGTGAAGCAAGCCCTGGCGGCCGACTACGGCGTCGACGCTGGACGGCTCGAGGCGCGCGGCGCGGGCCCGCTCGCGCCTGTTTCGAACAACACCGGCGAGGCGGGGCGCGCGCTCAACCGTCGCGTGGAGATCGTCGAGCGGCTACCCTGAGGCCGCCAGCGCCTGGTCGAGCCTCTTGAGCTTCTCGAGCAGCGTGGTGCGCTTCATCCCGAGAGACTCGGCCGCTTGCGTCTTGTTGCCTTCGGCGCGGTCCATGGCGCGCTCGATGAGCTTGCGCTCGAAGTGGGAAACCAGTGACTGGAAATCGGCGGGAATCTGGTCAGGCGTGGAGGCGCTCGCCGAGGCCGGCGCCTTGCGCGGCAGCGGGAAGTCTTCGAGCAGCAAGCGGCCGCGGTCGCGCGAGCGGATTACGGCCAGCTCGACGGCATTCTCGAGCTCGCGAACGTTGCCTGGCCAAGGCCACTTCGCCAGCTCGTAGGCCGTCGAAGAGTCGAGTGATTTCTCGCTCAGCCCGTCCCTCTCGCAAAAGCGCTCGACGAAATGATCGAGCAGGGCGGGGATGTCCTCGCGCCGCTCCCGAAGCGCTGGCGCCCGAATCGGGAATACGTTGATGCGATAGAAGAGATCCTCGCGAAAGCGGCCTTCGCAGACGCGCGACCACAGGTCCACGTTGGTGGCGGCGATGACGCGGGCGTCGGTGCGCACGGCCTCGGCCGCGCCGATGCGGCAGACAGACTTCTCCTGGAGCGCGCGCAGCAGCTTGGGTTGCAGCTCGAGCGGCAGCTCGCCGATCTCGTCGAGGAACAGCGTCGAGCCGTCAGCTTGTTCGAAGCGCCCCGCGCGCGGTTGTGCGGCGTCGGTGAACGCCCCGCGGACGTGGCCAAAAAACTCGTCCTCGAGCAGCGCGGCGGGGATGCCGCCGCAGTTGACTGCAACCATCTTGGCCGCCGAGCGGCGGCTGGCGGCGTGAATGGCGCGCGCGACGCATTCCTTGCCGACGCCGGTCTCGCCCTGAATCAGGACCGTCGTGTCGCGGTCGGCCACCATGTCGATCTGCTCGAGCAGTTGTTGGAACGCGGCGCTCGAGCCGTGTACCATCGACGCCCGCTGCGGCTGCGGCGGCTTCGCGGGCTCGGGCGGGCGCGCCGCGGCCTCCAGCCGGGCCGGCAGCTCGCGCCACGGCAACGGGCTCACCCAAACGTCGGCCGGAGACTCGCCCATCTCGCCGAGCGCCGCCGGCAACGCCTGGTCGCCGCAGGCGATCAATTGCGCGCCGCAGCCGCGCGCCTGCGCGGAGAGCTCGACGAAGCGCGCCCGCAGAAAAGCGTCCTGGGCATTGCCGAGCTCCGCCATCACCATCGCTGCTCCGCCCCCGCGCAGCAGCGCGGAAGCCGCCGCGTAGTCTTCGAGCCAGGAAACTCTCCAACCGTTGGATTCGAGCACGGGCCGCATGGCAGAGGCGAAGCTGGGGTCGGATGTAATGAGGAGTACGTGACGGTCGGGCGCGGGCATGGGTATGTCTTTTCCGGCCGATGGCATATGCGAAGCCGGAACAGCGGCTATGAGCAATTGACGGACCAACCCTGGGCCCATGGCGTATCTTCCTTGATTCCCACGTCTTATGAAGATTGGCCAATGTTTCGCGTGAGCTGCGCCGTCCCACAACGGCGCTCCCTCGCGGAGGCCTGACGGCCGCGAGCCCGTTGGCAGAGGCCGGCGAGCGGAGATCACTGGGAATCCCAAAACGAAACTCGATTCCCTGTTTGAAACAAGCCCAGCTCTCGCGATGTTGCCGCTCCGGCGGCCGGGAGGCGGCGACGGATTCCCGTCGATTGACGGAATCCCGTCGCCGGCTGACGGCGCCTTGGCAGCCCGGGCGGCAGGTCCCAGGAGAGATCCTTCGTGTTTTCAGTCTTTTACAGGGAAACTCTGAAATGGCGCTTCTCCTGCATATTGCTGGCGCAAGTCTCGAAAGAGGCGCCGATAAGTAGATAGGGCTATTGCTCAACTCGGGAGGAATCGATGTCAACGACGAGCGGAGGAGCCGCCGCCAAACGCGCGCCCATCCAGAACGAAGAGCTAGAAAACCTAACGCGCGAAGAGCGCATCCTCAAACATCTGCCGCTGGTGCGAGCCATCGCGGCGCGGGTACGGGAGACCCTGCCCGTCCAAGTGGAGATCGACGATCTCATCCATGCTGGCGTCTTGGGCCTATTCGACGCCGTGGACAAGTTCAAGCCGGATCGCAACGTCGTCTTTCATCTCTACGCCAAGCACCGCATTCGAGGAGCGATTCTCGACAGCTTGCGCCAGCTCGACTGGGCCTCGCGCGACCTGCGTAAGCGCTACAAGACGTTCGAGCACGCCGCTAACGAGCAGGCGCAGCGCTTCAAGCGCTCGCCCACCGAAGAGGAAGTCGCCGAAGCCGTCGGCGTGCCGCAGAAGCTGTTCCAACGCCAGAAGATGGAGCTCTACACCGCCGGCTTGGCCAACACGGTGCAGCACCGGGTGGAGAAGCCGGAGACGGGCGGCTATATCGAAGCGACCGAGGCGATGGATCGGCAGCCGGACCGGGTGCTGGCTAACCGCGAGCTGCGCTCGGCGCTGGCCGAGGTCATCGGCACGCTGCCTCCGCGCTACCAGACCGTGATCCGGCTGTACTACCTCAAGGAACGGACGATGAAGCAGATCGGCATGGCGCTGGGCGTGAACGAGAGTCGCGTATCCCAGATCCACAAAGCGGCGCTCGAGAAGCTCTCGGCGGCGATGAAGTCGAGCGGATACGGCGACGCGAGCGCATTTCTCGAGGAGATTCGGACCGACACGACCACTGGATGAGGACGACGGAATGGAAGCCCCCTGTGTGGTCAACATGCAGAATGCCTGGACCGTCTCGCGGCGGCATGCGGGTCGGCGGGTCGGAAGGCTCAGCCCGCCTCGCATGCGGGAAGCTTTGCGCGGCGCTCCGTCTCGCCTTCGCCTGCGGCGAGCCGGATTTAACCGACCCTTTACAGCCCTCCGATAACTAGCGCGCGGCGGCGAGCGCCCAACCCAACATGAGCGCCCGGTTCCTGATGGTCGCCTGGGTCTTGGCCGCAGCCTCTTTGGCCGCTCAGGGGCCGCGCGGGGCTGTGCGCTCGGGCGGCCTGGCGATTCCCGGCGCCACAATCACGGCCGCGCAGGGCGAGATCGAGCGCACCGTCTATAGCGACGAGCAAGGACGCTACAGCTTCGAGGACCTCGGCGAGGGCGAGTGGGCGATGCGGGTCGAGATGTTCGGCTTCGCCCCAGCCGACCAGGTCTGGAGCGGAGGCGAGAAGCCGCTGGATTGGGAGATCGAGCTGCGCGCCGCGCCCGCGCCGCGGTTCCCGGGACGCGCGGCGCAGCGCATGGCCGCCGCGCGCGGCGAGGGGCGGTTCCAACAAGTTGAGGTCAACGTCGCGGACCAAGTCGCGGCGATGGAGTCGCAGAGCTTCTCCGGCGCCGCCCTCGACGACGCCGAGCTCATCCAGAGCGCCAGCGAATCCTTCTTGGTCAACGGCAGCGTGAGCCGCGGCCTGGACGCGCCTCCGATGGCGCCCGGATTTAGGCGCGACGGGCTCGGCAGACCGGGCGGCGCACCGGGTTTCGGCGACCAGGGCGGCAACATTTTTGAGCAGGCTGGCGGTCAAGACGGGTTCAGCGCCGGGGCGGGCGGCGGACCGGAGGGACCCGGCGGCGCCCTGTTCGGAGGAGGCGGCCCCAGAGGCGGCGGCCCCGGAGGGCGTGGAGGCTCCAGCGCGGGGCGCGGCCGTCCGGGCGGTCGCGGCGGAGGACGAGGAGGACCCGGCGGCGGCAGGGGACCTGGAGCGGGCCGCGCACGCGGAGGCGACGGGCAAGGCCCCCCGTTTCTACGCCAGCGCGGCGCGATGATCTTCGGCAACAGGTCCCGTCGCGGCCAAACGCCCATCCGCGGCAGCCTCACCTTCACGCTGCGCAACTCGGCCTTCGACGCCAAGCCCTACTCGATCACCGGCGAGAACATCGACAAGCCCTCGTACGCGCAGAGCAACTTTAGCGCTTCGGTCGGCGGGCAGCTCAGGATCCCAAAGCTCGTCGAGGATTCGAAGACATTCTGGTTCTTCACCTACCGCGGCGGGCGCGCGCGCAACCCCTACAACGCCTTTGACACGATGGCGAGCGCGCTCGAGCGCTCGGGCGACTTTTCGCAGTCGGTCGCCCGCGGTCCGGTCTCGATCTTCGATCCGGCGACGGGCGCCTCGTTTCCGAACAATCAAGTTCCGGCTTCCCGTCTCGATCCCGCCGCGCTCGGGTTGACGGAGCTGATCCCGCTGCCGAACCTGCCCGGCGCGGTGCGCAACTATCAAATCGTCTCCTCGGCTCCGCGGGACAGCGACTCGTTCAGCATCCGGCTCAACCGCAGCGTCACATCCAAGGACCGCCTCTCGTTCTCCTACAACGCCCGCCTCAGCGACCAGTCGAGCTTGCAGTTGTTCGGCTTCGAGGACACGACTGAGAGCAAGGGCCAGAGCGCGTCGCTTTCCTGGACGCGCAACATCAAACAGAACGTCATCTCCAGCGCGCGGGTGCAGCTCAGCCGCAACCGCAGCGAGGCGTTGCCATTCTTCGCCTTTGGCGACGATATTGCCGGCGAGTTGGGGATCGGGGGCGTCTCTCGTGATCCCATCAACTACGGACCGCCCAATCTGACCTTCACCAATTTCGGCGCCTTGCGAGACGGCGCGCCCTCGCTGCGCGCGAACACGACGTTCTCGGTGGACGAAGGACTCACCATCGTCAAGGGCGATCACACGATTCGATTCGGCGCGACCTACCGCCGGCTCCAGCTCAATTCGATCAGCGAGCAAGACGCACGCGGGACGTTCAGCTTCTCCGGCGTGGCCACGAGCCAGCTCGACGAGCGGGGGCTGCCCGCGCCGAACACCGGCTTCGACTTCGCGGACTTCCTGCTGGGGCTGCCGCAGTCGAGCTCGATCCGCTTCGGCAACCCCGACACCTACTTCCGCGCGCCGGCCATCAACGCTTACCTGCAGGACGACTGGCGCATCAGCTCGGGATTCTCGATCAACTACGGGCTGCGCTACGAGTTTCAGCCGCCCTTCCGCGAACAGTATGGCCGGCTGGCCAACTTGGATGTCGCGCCGGGATTCGCCGACGTGGCGCCGGTGCTCCCGGGAGAATCCGGCGCTTTCACCGGCGGCTTTCCCGCGGCGCTGATCGAGGCCGACACGAACAACTTCTCGCCGCGATTCGGCATGGCCTGGAAGCCGTGGTCGAAGCTCTCGACGGTCATCCGCGGAGGCTACGGCGTTTACTACAACGGCTCGGTATACAACCAGGCCGCCACGCGTCTCGCGCAACAACCGCCGTTCTCGGTCACCACCACGCTGGTCACCGGCGTCGACAACCAGCTCACACTGGCGAACGGATTCGCCGCCTCGCCGGACGCTTCGATCCTCAATTCGTTCGCGGTGGCGAAGAGGTATCGCGTCGGGTACGCGCAGACCTGGAACCTCTCGGTGCAGCACGACTTGCCGGCGTCGATGGTGTTGAGCGCGACCTACCTGGGCACGAAGGGGACGCGACTCGACATCCAGCGGGCGCCAAATCGCTCAAGCGCCGGCGTCCTCGACGAAGACCGGCAGATCGCCGACGCGGTCGGGTTCGTCTACGACAGCGCCGAGGGCAACTCGATCTATCACGCCGGACAGGTGCGGCTGATTCGACGATTCCGTCGCGGGATCTCGGGGAATCTGCAGTACACGTGGGCGAAGTCCATTGACAACGTCTCGACTTTCGGAGGCGGCGCGGCGGTGGTGGCCCTCTATGACGACAACCTCTCACTCGAGCGCGGCCTCTCGAGCTTCGACGTGCGACACACGCTCTCGGCCGGATGGGTTTGGTCGTCGCCGATTTCGCAGGGAGTCTTCGGGCCGCCGCCGAAGCATTGGTGGCAGAGGCTGCTCAAGAGCTGGACGGTGAGCGGCGCCGTGGCCGCCAATACGGGCGCTCCGCTGACCGCGCAGGTACTGGGCAATCAGGCCAACTCGGCGCGCTCGGGCGTGGTGGGCAGCGGACGCGCCGAGGCGACCGGCGCGCCGGTGACGCTTTCCGGCGCGTTCTTCAACCCGGTCGCGTTCACCACGCCCGCGACGGGTCAACTCGGCAATGCGGGAAGAAACACCATTCCGGGCCCGGGAACGTTCTCCGTCGACATGTCGCTCGGGCGCGCGTTTCGGCTGGATGACAACCGCCGCTCGATGGAGATCCGCGTCTCGAGCTCGAACATTTTCAACAACGTCAACATCCGCCGGCTGGGGACCACGGTGAATGCTTCGAATTTTGGCTTGCCGACCGCGGCCGCGAACATGCGCACGGTCACGCTGACTCTGAGGGTCCGGTTTTGAGGGACGCGATGCAGAGCTGGGGGCGAAAGCTCGCGGGAGTGTTGCTGTTCTCCTGCTCGGTGTTTGCGCAAGAGGGCGAGCTATTCCAGTTCGAGACCACGACCCGCCTCGTCGTCGTCAACGTCGCGGTGCAGGACCGCGACGGCAAACCCATCGAAGGTCTGAGCGCGGAGGACTTTCGCCTCTTCGAGGACAAAGACCGGCAGGACATCTCGATCTTCGAGTTTCAGCGTATGGCCGACCAGCCGCTCGAACGGCTCCCTGAGACCGAGCCTCGCCCCGAAGACGCCGAGCGGCCGCGGCTCGAGACCGAGATCACGCCCACGACGCCCGGCAAGGTGCTCTACAAAGACCGCCGCCTGCTGGTGCTCTTCTTCGACTTTTCGTCGATGCCGCCCGAGGACCAGATTCGCGCCCAGAAGTCCTCCGTGAAGTTTCTCGACGAGCACATGACCGATTCGGACTTGGTGAGCGTGATGACGTTCTCGAGCGAGCTGCAAGTCGTGCAGGACTTCACCGCCGACCGCGCTCTGTTGCGCGAGATCGTCGAGTCGTTCCGCATCGGCGAGGGCAGCGAGCTGGCGGAGTTGTTCGAGACCGACGAGGAACTGATGGAGGACGACGGATCGGCGTTCTCGGTCGACGAAACCGAGTTCAACGTCTTCAATACCGACCGCAAGCTCTCAGCGCTCGAGGACGCCGCGCGGATGCTGGGCTCGCTGCCGGAGAAGAAGGCGCTGGTCTACTTCTCTTCCGGCGTCGGGCGCACCGGCGTCGAGAACAACTCGCAGTTGCGCTCGACGATCAACGCCGCCGTGCGGGCGAATCTGTCGTTCTATCCGGTGGACGCGCGCGGGCTGGTGGCCGAGGCTCCGGCCGGCGATGCGCGTCGAGGAGCTTCGCGCGGCTCCTCGATCTTCTCCGGGCGGGCGCAGCGGCAGCGCGGTCTGCGGTTCGAGAATCAGCAGGAGACGCTAGTCAGCCTGGCCGAGGACACCGGCGGCAAGGCGCTGCTCGACAACAACGACCTGGCCGTGGGCATCGTCCAAGCGCAGCAGGCCATCTCGAGCTATTACATCCTGGGCTACTACCCGACCAATCCAGCGGTGGACGGCCGCTTTCGCCGCGTGCGCATCGAGATCCCGGAGCATCCCAAGGCTAAGCTCGACTATCGCTCCGGCTACTTCGGCCCGAAGGACTTCGAGCACTTCACCTCGGCTGACAAGGAGCGGCAACTCGAGGAGGCCTTGCTGCTCGACGATCCGGTGACTGATCTCACGCTCGCACTCGAGGTCAACCACTTCCGGCTCGATACCGACCGCTACTTCGTGCCGCTCGCGGTCAAGATTCCCGGCTCCGAGCTCGAGCTGGCCCGGCGCGGAGGGTCGGAATCGACGCGAATCGACTTCATCGGCCAAGTGCGCAACGTCCGCGGCATGCTGCTTGGCGTAGTGCGTGACGAGATTCGAGTCGACTTCAACCAGGAAGACTCGCGACGGCTCGGCGTGCGGAACTTACAGTACGATTCTGGGTTCACGCTGCCGCCTGGGCGCTACCGGCTCAAGTTCCTCGCGCGCGAGAACCAGACCGGCAAGATGGGTACGTTCGAGACGAGCTTCAGCGTGCCCGATCTGGGCCTGGAGCGGGACGCGGCGCGCATCAGCTCGGTGGTCCTATCTGCGCAACGCGAAGCGGTGACCGAGGCCGTTGGCGGCGCCAAGGTCAACAAGAAGCTCGTCAAGGCGCATCCGCTGATCCACGACGGGCAGAAGCTGATACCCAGCGTCACGAGGGTGTTTCGGCTTGATCAGCCGCTCTACGTCTACTTCGAGCTCTACGATCCGAGCAGCCGCGGACGCGGCGAGGTCACGCCCGCGGTGGCGGCGGTGGCGAGCTTCTTCCGCGCCGGGCGCAAGGCTTTCGAGTCCGAGCCGGTGCGGGTCGAGAGCTACACCAAGGAGCGACGCTCGGTTCCGGTGGAGTTTCAGATCCCCCTGGACGAGCTGCAGCCGGGACGCTACCAAGTTCAGCTCAGCGTGATCGACGAGCTGGGACGAAAATTCGCCTTCCGGCGCGCGCCTCTGATCCTTCTGCCGGAGAGGAGCGAGGCGGAGAAGGCGCTTTCGACCACCGGCGGCCGGTAGAAAGCCCAGCTCCGCGCCCACCCTCGCATTGGCCGCCGCTCCCGCGCGGAACAACGCGCCTCCGTCCTTCGTATCCCCCTGCGAATGTCGAGCGATCGGACGGGGAGGCGCTGAATGTCCAACGAACGGAGGCCGGGCCGGTGGAAGTGGATTGCAGGTCTTCTCCTGTTGGCGTGCGCGGCGATCTTCGGCTTGACGGCCGCCCGCGCCCCCAGCAATGAGATCGACGAATCGAAGCTGGTCGCGGTGGAGCGTGGAGACGTCGCGCGGTCTGTCGTCGCAACCGGGAAGATCGAGCCCCGCGCCAAGGTGGAGGTGAAGTCGAAGGCAAGCGGAATCGTCGAAAGGCTCTTCGTCGACTACGGCGACCGGGTGCGCGCCGGCCAAGTCTTGGCGGAGTTGGACAAGGAAGAGCTTCAGGCGAGGAAGCGTGAGTCGAGCGCACTGCTCGCCGGGGCGCAGGCGGCGCTCGAAGCCGCTCGGGCGACGCTCGAGAGAAACAAAGTCGAAGCTCGAGGTCCCGACGTGCCGTTCCTGAAGATGGGGGTCGATCGCGCGCAACGTCTCCTAGCCGAGGGCCTGGGGGCGCGGGCGACGCTCGAGGACGCCGAGCAGGCTTACCAGTTGGCGCTGAATCGGCGAATGGCGGCGCAATCGAACCTGGCCGTCAGCAGAGCGGAAGTCGCCCGTGCAAGCGCCCAAGTGGAGCAGGCGCAAGCAGCGCTGGACCGCGCCCAGGAAGACCTGCGGAACTCGACCATCACCAGCCCCATGGACGGGTTGGTGCTCTCGCGGGATGTCGAGATCGGCGACGCGGTGAGCTCCATCCTCGTGCTGGGGTCGCAAGCGACTCTGCTGATGACCCTAGGCGACGTAAGCAGCGTCTATGTGCTGGGAGAAGTCGACGAGGCCGACATCGGCAAGGTTCATCTCGAGCAGCCCGCGCGGATCGTCGTCGAGTCGTTCAAGGATGAGCGATTCGAAGGGACGGTCACGAAGATCTCCCCCCTCGGCGTCGAAGAGGACAACGTCACCACGTTCGAGGTTCGTGTCTCGATCGACAATCCCAGCGGCCAATTGAAGGCCAACATGAGCGCCAACGCCGAGATTGTCCTCGAAGAAAAGCTCGACGTGCTGCTCATTCCAGAGGCCGTGGTCCGCTACGACGAGGAGTCGAACGCCACCGTAGAGTTGTCGGACGCGGAGAGCGAAGCCGGCTTACGTCAGGTCGCCGTCGAGTTGGGCGTCTCAAACGGAGTCAAGACGGAAGTCGTATCCGGCCTCGACGAAGGACAGCGAGTCTATCAGCCCTGACGACGCGAACGAACCGGCCAAGGCGAGGCAAATACGATGCGGCTGAGGGACCTGTTCCGGGACACCGTCCGAACGCTCTGGGCCCACAAGCTCCGTACGGCTCTGACGATGTTCGGCATCGCCTGGGGAATCGTATCGATCACCCTGATGGTCGCGGCCGGCGAAGGATTGGACGCAGGCATGAGCCGCATGAAGGAGAACTTCGGCAAGAACCTGCTCATCGTCAACGCCGGCAGGACCAGCATGCGGGCCGGAGGAATGAGGGCCGGCCGAGAGGTCCGCTGGAGCATGCAAGATCGCGCTGCGCTCGCGCGCGAGGCGACCGCCTGCGAGCACGTGCTGCCCGAGCTCGGCCGAGACGGCGCCGCCGTCACAGGCGCCAACAATAGCGGCGCCCTGCTGGTGACCGGCTCGCTGCCGCCGTTTGCCGACGCGCGCACTCTTCCCACCGGCCGCGGGCGATTCTACAACCGGGAAGACGTCAACAGCGCTAGGCGGGTCGCCTTTCTGGGAAGCGACGCCAAAACACAACTGTTCGCTTCGAAGCCGGCGGTGGGCGAGACGATTCGCATCGAGGGTTTGCGGTACGCGGTGATCGGCGTCATGCAGCACAAGGAGCAGGATTCGAGCTACGACGGCCGCGATATCTCGAAGGTCTTCATACCGATCACATCGATGCTGCGGGACTTCCCTAAAGCGCCCCCCTCGAAGCCGGACGAGCTGTCACGGCTCATCGTCACGCCGCGAAGCTACGACGACCACGAGAGCTGCAAGCGGCAAATTCGCGAATCACTGGCCCGACTGCACGACTTTGATCCTCGCGACGAGGAGGCCATCGGGATCTGGGACACCATCGAGCAGGCCAAGGCGTTCCGGCAGTTTACCGACGGGATGAAGTACTTCTTGGGCGCAATTGGCGTGACATCGTTGCTTCTTGGAGGCATCGGCGTGATGAACGTGATGTTGGTCGCGGTCCGCGAACGGACCAAGGAGATCGGCGTTCGCAAGTCGGTCGGGGCGACCTCGCGAAGCATCGTACGCCAGTTCTTCTTGGAAACGCTCATCGTGGCGTTGCTGAGCGGCGCCTTGGGAATGTCGGTCGCCTACGGGCTGTGCGCTCTGGTCAATCAGCTCACCATGCCCGAGTACTTTGCCGGTCTGCTGCCCACCTGGAGTACGGCGCTGCTGTCTTTCGCGCTCCTGAGCGCGGTGGCAGTGCTTTCCGCACTCTATCCGGCAGCGCGCGCGGCCGCGGTCGATCCGATTGAGGCGTTGCGGCAAGAATCGGCCGGCTAGGAGGTCCAAGGTTGTTTAGGACGATCCTCATGGAAGCCTGGGACGCGCTTTGGCGTCAGCCGCTGCGTAGCGTGTTGACCTTGCTGGGCATCGCGTGGGGAATCGTTGCCGTCACCATGCTATTGGCCTACGGTAGCTCCTTCCGGCAGGTGATGGTTGCGGCGTTCGAGGCGTTCGGCTCGAGCGTCGTGGTGTGCTGGCCCGGGCAGACGAGCGAACAGGCCGGCGGCGAGCGGACCGGCAAGAAGGTGCGCTTCGAGAAGGCGGACTTCGACTTCATCCGGCAGGATGCTTCGCTGGTCAAGCTGGCCAGTCTCGAGTCGGTGCGCTGGCGCTCGATCGCCTACGGCGATCGCTTGGCCAACGCGGCCATTCGCGGCGTCTATCCCGACTACGGCGTGATCCGCAGCCAGAGACCGGGCGAGGGCCGCTGGATCAACTCCGAAGACTTCGTCGAGCGTCGACGCGTCGTATTCCTCGGCGGCAGGCTCGCTCGCAAGCTATTCGCGGGCCGGCCAGCGGTGGGTCAGACGGTACGAATCTCCGGCGTGCGCTTTACAGTCGTCGGCATCCTGGA
Organism: Bryobacterales bacterium; assembly: GCA_965216545.1. Taxonomy (GTDB): domain Bacteria; phylum Acidobacteriota; class Terriglobia; order Bryobacterales; family UBA6623; genus RI-231. The sequence goes on along the minus strand of OZ244172.1, from coordinate 6,848,148 downwards.
GAACAAGATCCAACTCAGCAGCTACTTCACGAGCGACGATGAGTCGGCCTTTATCCCCTACAGTGCAGCAGGGGATCTCTGGGATACGCGGTACGCCAGCGTACTGGTGTTCTCCCCGATTCAACCAGCGTTCGAGCAGCAGGCGCGAGACCAGGTCCTCGCGGCGCTCGCCAAGCGTCAACGCTTCTCGCCCACCGACAAGAGGGCGGCCCGGATGCACGGGAGCCAAGAGATGCGGCCGGTGATCGACGGGCTCACGATCGGCCTTCAGGTTCTGCTGACGTTCATCGGGGCGCTGACCTTGGGCATCGGCGGCGTGGGCGTGATGAACATCATGCTCGTCTCCGTAGACGAGAGAATTCGCGAGATCGGCCTGCGCCGGGCGGTCGGCGCCCGGCGGCGCCACATTCTTCTGCAGTTCCTCTGCGAGGCGATGGTGTTGACGTTCCTCGGAGGCGCCGCCGGGATCGCTCTCTCCTACGCCGTTGCGGCGAGCATCGGCTCGTTGCCGCTGTTAGGCCCGTTGTTCGAGGACGACTCAGGGGTGGGTGACATTCATCTGGCGATCTCGGCCACCACGCTGGCGATCTCGGCGCTCGTGCTGGTTGTCGTGGGAGCGCTGAGCGGATTGGCGCCGGCAATCAAGGCGTCGAGGCTCGATCCCTCGGCCGCGCTCCAATACGAATGATGGCGCCGCGGTCGCGGTCTGGCGGTACAATCTTGCTCGCCATGCCCCGGCGCCGCCGCCTCGCAACTTCTAGCGATCGATCGAGCCGCAGATCGTTTCTAACGAGCGGACTCCGAGCAGGAGTCGGGCTCGCTTCCAGCTTTGCGCTGGCACAACACGCCGAGGCGTGGCCGGCCGATGAAGACCTCCGCATCACCGACGTGCGGGTAGTGAGGACTCGCCCTCGGAATCCCCTCCCGCGGTTTGAGCCCGCCCCTGGATCCTACTGGGCGACGCGCGAAGCGGCTCGGCCGATCGAGATCCACCCCGAGTACACAGGCAAACGAGGCCCTGGCTCGAAGTGGATGCCCGACCGCTCGCTCGGCGCGGTGACCGTCGAGATCGCCACCAACAAAGGGCTCAAAGGCTACGGCCGCGGCGGATCGGCCGCGGGGCCCTTCGTTGAACCGGCGCTGAAGAAGCTGCTGGTGGGCAAGAATCCGCTCGACATCGAGAAGCTGTGGGACGTGATGTGGCGCGCCACGCTCTACTGCGGGCGCGCCGGCGCTGTGGTGCATGCGATCAGCGCCGCTGACCTGGCGCTGTGGGATCTCGCCGGCAAGGCTTTCGGCGTTCCCGTCTACAAGCTGCTCGGCGGCCGCACCTGGGAGCGCGTCCCGTGCTACGCGACCGGAAACGATGTCGAACAGAGTCTGGAATTCGGCTACACCAAGGTGAAGCTCGCGCTGCAGTACGGTCCGGCCGACGGGCGAGAAGGGCTCAAGAAGAACGTCGAGCACGTCAAGAGGACGCGCGAGCTGATGGGGCCGGACGGCGAGATCATGATCGACTGCTGGATGGCGCTCACCGAGGCCTACACGATCCAACTTGCCGAGGCGCTCGAACCCTACAGGGTCTACTGGCTCGAAGAGGTCTTGATGCCCGATGAGTACGAAGGTTTCGGCCGGCTAAACTCCCAGATCACGTCGACCTTTCTGGCCACGGGCGAGCACGAGTATACGCGCTACGGGTTTGGAAGACTCGCCCACTATAACGCGGTCGACATCTGGCAACCCGACATCAACTGGTGCGGCGGCTTGAGCGAGATGCGCAAGATCGGCGCGCTCGCGCTCGAGAAAGGCATTCCGCTCATCCCGCACGCCGGAGGGTTCGTGGAGTGCATCCACTACCTCGCTGCGCTTGCTCAGCCCTCTCTGGCCGAGACGACGATTCCAGCCCCCGGAGGACCAAGCCGGGTCTACGAGATGTTCGAGGAACAGCGCTACATCAGCCGCGGCCCCGAAGGCGTCTACATTCAGCCGTCCGAGGAGCCCGGATTCGGTTGGGACATCGAGGTCGCTCCGGCGTAAGCACAGAGGCTCGCGTCGCCAAGCCCGCTGGGGGCCTGCGCAAACCGAACGTCGAGTATATGATGAGTTGGTAGTGCTACCGTCTACCATCACTGATTCCGAGAGATGGCACCCCCGTTCCGTCTCCGGCGGTCCGCAGCAGCCCAACGCCTGAACTGCCCGCGATGGTGGTGCGCACCTTCCTGGCGCGTGTCAACAGTCGTACGAGCCATCCACGGATAAGTCGCGGCAGTTGCTGGCGGCCGTGAGGTATTTCGGCCGAGCATGAGTAATCAGGACTTTGACCGAGTCCTCGAGAGATGGCGGCGCCGGCCGCAGGTGTCAGGGCCGACACGTGTGCGTTCGACGAGGCGTTGAGTCAGGTCGGCCCCTCGTCAGCGGTTGGCCCTCGCCACGACCGCGATGTCCTCGATGTAGGTGAGGGCGTCGAGCGTCGCGGGGCCGCCGGGGTGCGAGAGCTCTTGGGGCGGCAGCGTCGCCGTGCTGCGCGGGTCGGCCCAGGTCACCAAGTACTCGCCCGGCGGCAGATTGAGCACGAGCTTGGCGTCGCGCTGACGCTTGTCGTCCACGCGATAGCGCGGCCTTGCATCGGGTGCGAGGCGCCCGTGGTGTGCGTAGACCGCGTAGACTTCGCCAGGCGCTGAGAGCGCCCAGGCGGTGGCTCCCGGTGGGGCGGAAACTACCACATCGGCGTCCGGCGCCATGTGGAGGAACGGCAGCTTCTCGAAGAAGCGCCTGAGAAAGCCCAACTGCCGCCGCAGCACTTCTCCGCCGCCGCCCGGCGTGGAGCGGGTGTAACGCAGGTCGCCGCTCTCGTGCCCGACGGCGAACGAATAGTCCAGATGGTTGTAGAGCGCGCCGCCGGCGAAGAGGAACTCCCAGCCCTGGATGCGGTAGGTGGAGTCGGCGCGGCCGTCAAAGCCTGTTTCGTTGTTCCCGATCGCCAGGTTCAACCCGTAATTCAGCGCCACGCTCTCGGGCGGCCGTGAGTAGTGAAAGTTGAATAGCGAGATCAGAGGATTGGGATCTTCGATGAGCTTGGACCCGTTGGCGTAGTTTTGCGAAATCAGATGCGGCGCCGGGGCGGCGCCTTCGGCCTCGGCGATGGTCTTCGCGATTTCACGTTGCCACTCGTCGGGAACCAGGTCGCGAGCGTAGGGCTCGTTGCAGATCTCGTAGTAGAGGTTGCGAACGCCGTGAAGCTCGGTGACGATCTTGCGCGCGACGGCCTTTTGCGCCGCGACCAACGACTCGGACGCGAGCGTCAGCGCATCTTCGCGCGGAACCGCGCCGACGCCATTGATGTTGTTCTTCGCGTTCATCGGGCTGACGTCCCACATCTCGTCTCGGTAGTGCGGGCAAAACAAGGTCAGCTCGACGATGACGCCGCGACTCTCGGCCTGCCGCAGCAGGTCTTTCAGCCGACGGAAGTAGGCCTCGTTCCAGCGGCCCAAGTCGAACTTGGCCCCGCCGTCGGCCGCGCCGGGCTGGTCGCTGCGCGGCCATGGGGCGACGAAGCTCTCGGGCTTCGGCGCCAGGGTGTTGTCCCCAATGTTGAAGCTGCCGGGAACCTCGCGGTAGGTCCCGGCGAAGACGCGCGTGTGGTTGAGCCCGCGCAGCTCGAGCTCGGCGAAGTAGGCGGCGTAGTCGAAGTCGCCGTTGAGCAGGGCGCCGTAGTGCTCGCCCGAGGCCACGAGCACGGTTGGCCGGCCATCGTACTCGAAGTAGTGCGGGTTCTCTGGATGTAGCCGCAGGGGGAGCGGCGGCGGCTCGGTCGCAGCCTCGCCCTCGGGGGCGGGTGCGGGTTGCGGAGCCGCGCATCCGGCGACCAACAGAACGATGAGGCCCGCGGCACGCCTGGCGCGCGGTGGTATGGCGGTGCGGTTGGCCGAGCGCTTCAACTGCGGGTCACCTCGATGGCAAGCGTGGTTTGGGTTGTCGAATCGGGCGCGCCGCCGGACACGGCTCCGCTCAGCGGCGCCACGCCTGCCGGGCCAGGAGCCGCGGCGAGGGCGAGATGCGCGTCGGCCGTCGTCAACCCGCTGGTGGGATCATACCCGATCCACCCCGCGCCGGGCAGATAGGCCTCCGCCCAGGCGTGAGCTCGGCCTTCGTGGCGTCCGCGCCGGCGGTATCCGCTGACGAAGCGCGCGGCGAGTCCGCATACACGTGCGCAGGCGACAAAAAGATGTGCGACATCGGCGCTGCTCGCCTCCCGGTGCGCCAACGTCTCCTCGGGCGAAACGACGTCGCATCCCTCGCGCGCAACCACGGGGATCTCTTCGCAAAGGCGCTGGTTGAGGCCGTTGAGGAAACGCAGCGTCTCCCCGCGCGCAGCCTCCATCACGTCCTGCGCGTAGTTGGCGACCCCCGCGATGGGGCCCGCTCCGCCGAGATACCGGCTCAGCGCGGCGCGCTCGCATTCGCCGTAGACCATCGGAAGGTGATAATCCGCATCGCGCTCGAGTTGCGGGTCCGTGCGTTCGGCGGCTGTCGTCCGCGCCAGAAAGGTCGATTGCACCACCACGCAGTCGGTTCGCCCCGCGAACCAGGCTCGAACGACGGAGTTGCCTTCGGCGTCGACATACTGCGCCATGCCAGCGGGCTCGGGGGTGATCTCGATTCGAAAGTCGACGAGCCGTTGGTATGGGTCCGAGCGCGGCGTCAGCCGGATGAGTTGCGCTCCGAGAGAAACGGTGGCGCCCCAGCGCCTCTTTAGGACGTTTCGTCCGCGGAAAATCAAGCCGACCCGTCCTTCATGGCAGGACACGTTAGCACGTCAACAGCAAGATGCGCATTCAGCCCTTGACTTCCGCGCGCGGAAACGGAATGATTGCGGAAGTCTCGTCATGCGCCGCATTCCTTCCATCCTGCTCATCTTCGCCGCGATTGCAGTCGCGGAAGAGCGGCCCCTCGAGCCGCTTGACCTGTTGCGGCTGGAAACCGTGGGTGCGACGGCGGTTTCCCCGGACGGGAAATGGCTGCTCTACTCGAAGTCGCAGCTCGACTGGAAGAAGGGCCGCCGCAACACGAATCTGTTTCTCACCTCGATGACTGGCGGCGCGACTCGCCAGATGACGTTCGGGCTCGAGCACGACGAGCGCTCGCTCGACTGGGCGAGGGACTCGAGGTCGTTCTTCTATCTCTCGAACCGCGACGGCTCCAAGCGGCAGCTTTATCGAATGCCCATCGACGGCGGCGAAGCGATCAAGCTGACGAGCGAGAAGGATGATGTCCGGGACTACAAGCCGAGCCGCGACGGTCGCTGGCTCGCCTACCGCACCGGCCCGTCGGGGGCGCGACAGCTCAAGATATTCGATCTAGGCGAGCCGGAGCCCGAGCCGCGCAAGCTCAGCGACGGCCCCCATGGCGTGCTGGTGTGGCAGTGGCATCCCGATTCGAGCGGTGTGCTCTACTCCGCGCCGGAAGAGGACGAATCGTTGAGGGGCAAGCGCAGCCGTCGGGGCTTCAACGTGCGGATCAGCGACGAGCCCAAGGGGCGCCGCACGCTTTGGTTCGTCGAAGCGGCGTCTGGAGAGAAGCGCGAGCTGGCCGAGCTGGACGACTGGGCGGTGGACTCGCTCGAGCCATCCCGGGACGGGCGCTATTGGGCGCTCGAAGTGACTCCGGTCAAGCGCTACTCCACCAACTGGGACCAAGAGATCTTCCTGCTCGATTTCGCAGCCGGCGAGGTGCGACGGCTGACGCGAAACTCCCAAGCCGAGGGCGGGCTGGCGTTTTCACCCGACGGGCGTTGGTTGGCCTTCTCCGGCCCGGCGAAGGGGGAGCAGTACCGCGCTCGTCGCGTCTTCGTGGCGCGCATGCCCGGCGGCGCCATCACCGAGCTGGGCGGCGAGTGGCCGTACGACGCCGGGGTAACGGCTTGGGACCGTGACAGCCGCTCGATCCTGTTTACCTCGACGGTTGGGCTCAACCGCCAGATCTATCGCTTGGGGCTCAACGGCCGGGCGCCCGAGGCGCTCAGCGCGGGCGAGCAGGTCCTCGGGCTGATCCACGACGAGGAAAGCGACGTGCTGCTCGTCCGGCGCTCCACTCCTGAAGCTCCCAGCGAGCTCTACGCCGCCGATCGGGGGGCGCCCGGAGACCCGGGCCGCTGGGTCAAGCTGACCGACTCAGCGGCGCAACTCGACGAGCGCGCCCTCGGCGCTTACGAGGCGTTCCGGTGGAAGAGCTCGGACGGCGCCGAGATCGAGGGCGTGCTGGTGAAACCGGTCGACTACGAAGACGGTAAGCGCTACCCGCTGGCGGTGCAGGTGCACGGCGGGCCCGCCGGCGCCTCCATCAACGCCTTTTCGACTTCCTGGGGGACCTATCCGCACGTGCTCGCCGGACGCGGCTATCTGGTCTTTCAACCCAACTATCGCGGCAGCTCCGGTTACGGAGAGAAGTTCCGCAGGGCCATCGCCGGCGACTACTTCCGGCAAGGCTACGAGGACATCATGACGGGCGTCGACGCGCTGATCGAGCGCGGCTTGGCCGATCCGGACAAGATGGTCCACATGGGTTGGAGCGCCGGCGGACACTGGTCCAACTGGGCGCTCACGCACACCGACCGCTTCAAGGCGATCGCCAGCGGGGCCGGCGCGGTGAACTGGCTGTCGATGTGGGCTCAGAGCGATATGCAGATTAACCGCGAGTTCTACTTCGAGGGCAAGCCCTACGAGAACCGTGACCACTACCTCGAGGTCTCGCCCATCTCCTACATCGAGAACGCCAAGACGCCAACGCTGATCTTTTGCGGCTCCGCCGACCCGCGGGTCCCCGCGCCGCAGAGCCGCGAGCTCTACATGAGCTTGAAGAACCTCGGCGTGCCCGTGGAGTACATCGAGTTTCCCGGCCAGGGCCACGGGTTGACCAATCCGCGCTACCAGCTCCTGAAGATGGAGGCCGAGCTGGCCTGGTTCGACAAGTGGCTCAACGGCGGCGAAGAATGGATCGACTGGGAGAAGATTCTAGGGACGATCCCGAAGTAGGGCGGGCCGACTACCATACGCAGATGGCCGGTTTCCGACTCGTCTGGTCCAAGCCAGCGCTCGAGACAAAGATTTTCGACGTCACCCACGACCGCGCCGAGCATCCCGATGGCGCGGCGATTGACCGTCACATCGTCGTCAACGCGCCATCGGCGGTGATGTGCGCGCGCCGAGCCGAGGGAGACGTGCTGTTGATCCGGCAGTACCGCTTGCCGCCGCGAGAAGCGCTCTGGGAGCTGCCGGCGGGGCGCTGCGATCCCGGCGAGGACGCGCTCGAGGCGGCCAAGCGCGAGTTGGTCGAAGAGACCGGGTACCGTGCGGCGAATTGGACGCAGCTCATGGCGTTCTACCCGGCCCCGGGCTTCGCCACCGAGCGCATGACGGCCTTTCTCGCCGAGGACCTGCAAGCCGGCGAGCCGGCCCCGGAGCCCTACGAGCGGATCGAGCCTTGCTGGACCCGCTGGCAAGAGGCGCTCGAGATGATTCGGAGCGGCGAGATCCGCGACGGGAAGACCATCGCGACGCTGCTCTACTGCGATCGCTTTCTGGCCTAGCGGCTCGGGACGCGCTAGCTCGTGCGGATGCTGCGCACCATCTGCTCGATGCGGGCGGGGTAGCGCTTGATCTTGCCGTCCTTCTCGTAGCGTTGGCGTACGAGCGAGCGGAAGATGTTGAAGGCCTCCTCGCGCTTGGCCTCGAGGAACTCGCCCTTGAGCTCGTCGCGCTGGTCGAGGAACATCGTCACATCGGCGGGCTCTTTGGCCGCGATGCGATAGACCCCGAAGCGGTCGCCGGAACTGACCGGGCCGAGCACGGCGCCGACCTCGGCGCTGAAGGCGCGCTCGCCCAGCGTTTCCGCCGGCGCCAGGTCTTCCACTCCGCCGGTGCGCGGGAACAGATCGCTCTTGGTGACGCGCAGCCCCAGTGAGCGGGCCGCGGCTTCGAGGCTGCCGGCTTGCGCTTTGTCGAAGAGCTCCTGGGCGCGCTGTTGCGCGAGCTCGCGGCTCTTCGATTGCACGACATCGGCGCGGACTTGGTCCCGCACCTCGGCGAGCTCGGCGTCGCGCGAGGGCGTGATCGAGGTAACCTTGGCGATCATCGTGCGCTGCTCGGCGGCCGAGGCGAGCACCTCGCCCGGCGTCATCGTGGAGAAGATCTGGCCGAGGAAGACCGGGTCGGCGGCGAGGCCGGCGGGCGGGCGCTGGCGATCAATGTCTTCGAACACCGCGACGGGCAGGTTGCGCTCTCGCGCCACCGACTCCACGTCGTCGCCGGCGTTGCGCATCGCCGCCGTCACCTCGTCGGCCCGCTCGATGCGCGCAATTTGTTCGCGCTCGGCGGCAAGGTCGGCGATGATTTCCTGTCGCACGTCCTCGAGCGGCCGGGTCAGCGCCGGGTCCTTCTTTTCCGCGTAGATGATGTGGTAACCAAGCTCGGTCTTCACCAGCTCGCTCACGCCGCCGGCCGGCAGGGCGAACAGCGCCTGATCGAACTCGGCGAACGGCATTTGGCCGCGCACGACCCAGCCCAGGTCGCCGCCCTCTTCCTTCGTGCCGAGATCTTCCGAGAGCTCCTTGGCGACGGCGGTAAACTCCTCTCCGCCGTTGACCCGCGCGAGCGCCGCCTCGGCGTTCGTCTTCACCGCTTCCAAAGCCTCGCCTTCCTTCTCGGCGCCGGAGGGCTCGTTGGGATCGGTCGTCATGAACAGCATGTGCTTGGCGAGGACTCTCTCGGGCGTCTCGAAGCGGTAGCGGTTCTGGTTGTAGAAAGTCTGGATCTCGGCGTCGGAGAACTCAGGCGGCGCCGCGGTCGAGGGATCGAGCGTGACGAGCTTGACCGTGCGTCGCTCAGGGATGCGATAGCGGAACTTGTTCTGCTCGAAGTACTCCTGGATCTCTTCGCCGGTCGGGTTGACGCCGGAGGCGAAGCTCGCCGCCTCGAGAGTGGCGTAGTCGACCTGGATCCGTTCGTTGCGCTGCTCGAACAGCTCGCGGAGCTCTTGGTCGGTCATCACGATGTTGTCGGTGACGATCTGGCGCAGCCGCGTGTTGACGGCCAGATCTTGCAGCACGCGCTTCTCGAACTCGGGAACGCTGATGCTGAACCGCTGCGAGATCATCTGCTGGTACTGCAGCTGGTTGAATACGCCGCCCTCCCACAGGAACGGCATCTGATCCTTGAGGTGCAGAGCGAGCTCTTGGTCGGTCGGCTTGACGCCCAGGCGGGCCGCCTCCTGCATCAGGATGTGATCGTCGACCAGGTTATCGACCACCTGCTGCGCCATGAAGGCCATGCCCTCGGCCGGCGTGCCGGCGCGCTGGTAGTCCTGCAGGACGGCGTTGACGTCGTAGATCGTCACCTCTTCGTCGCCGACCTCCACCAACACCGGGCCCTCGTCGGGGCCCGCCGGGGTGGAGAACAGATTCGGGATGAGCGTGACCACCATCGAGAGCGCAACGAGGCTCAGCAAGGCGGTGAGCACGTACTTCACCGTCTTCTTCTGGCTGCGGAACAGATCCAACATAACCCTTCCATTATACTGGCCGGACGGTTGCAAAAATGAGCTGGAGGAACCGCTTGCGGGTCGTGCTGGTCCGCCCCCGCAACCCGTTGAACATCGGCGCGGCGGCGCGAGCGATGCTCAACTTCGGCTTTCGAGACCTATGGCTGGTGGAGCCCTGGGACGCGGCGTTCCGCAAAGCCAAGTCGGCGATGGGCGCGGCGGAGGTGCTGGAGCGGGCAAGCGTGACCGCGGATCTGGCGGAGGCGCTTGGCGAGAGTTCGCTGGCGGCGGCGACCTCGGCGATGACGGGCCGCAACACCGACATGGTGCGCAAGCAGGCCCCGGCCGCGGCCGCCGCGCTGCGCACCCATCTCGAAGACCGGCCCGCGGCGCTGGTGTTCGGCTCGGAGAAGTACGGGCTCTCGCGCGAGGACCTCTCCTATTGCGACTGGGTCTATACGATCCCCACCGCGCCGGATTGCCCGTCGATGAACCTGGGTCAAGCGGTGGCGGTGTGCTGCTACGAGATCGCGCGCCGGGCCGCGCCGTCGGCGGGCTTGCAGACGCCGGCGTCGGTCTCGGTCGCCGAGCGGGAGCGCATCTTCGGGATCTTGATGCCGATCTTGCGCGAGTCCGGCTTCGTGTTTAGCGATAGCGAGGAGGCGCAAGCGCGCAAGGTGCGGCGCTGGATCGGGCGGCTGCGTCTGGCGCCCAAGGACGCCCTGTTGCTGCAGGGGATGCTACGCCAGATTCAGTGGAAGCTGGACAATCCATAGCGGATGGTCGGGTGAGGGCAGCACACGAACGTCTTTCCGAGCCCCGGCAGCCATGCCGGGGTGCGATGTTTTCGTGCAATTGTTGAGCTGCGCACCCGGGCATAGCTGCCCGGACGTTCAAAGAAGAAGAACGTTCGAACGCGCCACCGATTCTCAGAACTGCACGTCGGTGGGGTTCATGCCGCCGCAGCCGTCTTTGTGAAACGGCCGCGGGCAGCCGCCGGTGTAGCAGGCTCTGCCGCTGTAGCCGTCCGGGTTGAGGAACGCGATCCATTCCGCGGCCTTCTCGCGGACCTGCGTCGCGGAGAAGCCCTTCTCGACGATCAGCCACTTTGACAGACCCCACGTCGATCGAGAGATGTTGCACGGGCAGCAGCAAGTGTAGGCCGAGTTGTCGCTGCAACACGGCGCCGACAGCGCCTCGAGCGCGCTCTTCTTGACGGCTTCCTGCGTCGGTGTGAGCTCGATCGTCTCGTCCCACTCGATGAACTCGAGCGTCTGCGAGCGAACGTCTCGAAACACGATCGCGTCCGACGAACAGGACAGCATCGATATTGCGAGCAAGGCGACCAGAAGGACCACGCGCATATGACCTCATTCTAGAGTGCGGAACCAGGCGCGGGCGCCCTACACTCGAAGGAAATGGGCGAAAGCTTCACGCATGAGATGTTTGAGGCGCGTGTGAAGGAACGGTTCGACATCGTGATCGAGGACGGCCGGATTTCTTGTGAGCTCGCCGAATGCAGCCAGCTCAAAGACAGTGGCCCGGAAGTCGAGGGCCGGCGCCAGCCGTTCTCGCTAATCTTCGCCGGGCCGGCCGATCCGGTCCTGCCGCAAGCGACCTATCGGTTGGAGAACGACGAGATGGGCCCGCTCGATGTGTTTCTGGTGCCAATCGGCCAGGACGGGTCGGGCGTGCAGTATCAGGCCGTGTTCGCCTGAGCGGGTTCTGAGGGCGACCACTCCATCAGCCAGTAGACGCCCTGCTCTTCGATCTTGCGGAAGCCGAGCCGGTCGTAGAGCCGCATTGCTGGGTTGTTGCGCTCGACGTGGATGCGAACCAGCCTTCCCGTCAACGCCGCCTCGTCGAGGATCGATTGCAGCAATGCGCCGCCGATGCCGGCGCGACGCTCCTCGGGCAACAAGGCGATGTCGACGATGCGAATTTCGTCCGGCCGGCGGTCGAGGTAGAGGCGGCCAATGGCACGGCCGCCGGCTCGAATCAAGGAGTACTCGGCGGCAGGAAAGTGCTGCTGGTAGTGCGCGTGCTGCGCCTCGAACTGCCGCCGCAGAAATTGCTCGATCTCCGCTTCGCCCCAACCCGTAAGCGCCATCTCGTCCGCGCGCGTCCCGGCGTAGACGCGATAGAGAAACTCTAGATCGCGGTCGAAGTCGGCCGGGGCGAGCGTGACGGCGTCGTCAGCCATCGCTGGCGATTAGCTGTTCGAGCGGCGGCGAAGCGCGATGCCGGCCAAGCCGAGGGTGAACAGCAGCCAAGTCGAGGGCTCGGGCACGGCGCTGACGTTGAGCGTCGCGAAGTCCAGGCCGGCGCCGTTGTTGGGTTGGTCGGGAAGGCCGGGGAGGGGCGGCGGCAGCGGGCCTTGGAGAACGAGCCTGAAAGAAGCGGCCCCGTCCTGGACGGCGGCCAGCGCGGCCCCGGTCAGCGGGACGTTGTAGACGTTGTACTCCGAGCCCAGGAAGCCGAGGTCGTCGCCGCCGCCCGGGGCGTTGAACAGCGCGTTCAGGTCGGCCGTGAGGTCCACGCCGTCGACCTCAAACAGGAACACTTGGTCGCCAGGCGCGGCCGAGTCGTGGTCGAAGATGCCGAACGTCAGGTTGCCGACCAAGTAGGTGTCGGGGGCGAAGGCGAAGGTGAATGTCGCGTCGAAGTCCGCGGCCACGTCGCTGCCGATGAACGCGTTGAACGGGACCGGCTCGCCGGCCGAAGGCCCGTCGAACGCTCCCGCTCCGACGAGAATGTCGCCGTCGGTGAAGTCCTGGTCGCCGAGTGTAATCGTAACCGCCGCGGCGGGCCGGGCGGCACAGAGAACGAGCGCTCCCGCCAGAGCGAGCTGTGTCGCGAAACGAAGTGTCATGTTGTGTCTCCTCCCCGAAAGAGCGATCTATGTTCCCGCCGCGCGAGCCGCCGGCTCAAGAGCGTGAGGGGTAAATGCCAAACAATGCCACGATGAAATTCACGCACAGAAACGGCATGAGGTTGTTGTGCGACCGACTGCCGCCGGCGGCCTCGATCTTCGTGGACGCCATCTGATTGTCGGCCGCTGTGTTGAAGCCCGCGGAGAAGCCGGCCGGATCGGTCGCCCACACGTGGCCCGCGGCGTCGGCGCTGTTGCCCCCCGTGCTGCAACTGGCCGCATGCGTATGCGCCGGGAGCTGGTTGCCAGTGAGCGTCACACGCTCGTCCCCGGCTCTCGCCCCCAACCGACGCGGCGTCAAACCCGAGCCCGTGCCCTGATGGATCGGGATCCGACCTCTTAGCTCCGGCAGCCCGAAGGAGGTGCGACCGTCGCCGCCATAGATCGTGCCGAACAAGGAGAACAGTGCGTCGTTCTGCGAGATGGCCAACAGTTGGCCGTCGCACAACGCCCAACCGCGCGGGGCGAAGTTTCCCGCGAACATCCTGATTTCACCAACGAAGGGTTCCGACATGATTGCGTGCTCCTTGCTTCCTCTTAGCTCCGCGACGGGAACAGGCCCCGCAGGGCGATACAGAAGGTCAGCGCCAGGTAGGGCTGCATGTTGTCGTGGGCCTGGCCTCCGCCGTGGGTGGTCACCGCATCGGCGGCAAGCTGAGCGTTCGGTGCATTGCTGTAGACCGAAACCATGCCGGAGGGGTCCTTGGCGGACACGTGTCCCGCGGGTCCCTTCTGGTTGCCGTCGGCGGACTGGCAGCCGACGGTGTGCGTGTGCCCCGTCTCTCCGTTGTCCAAAACGACGGATTCCTGTCCGGCCCTGGAGCCGAGCGTGTGGCTCTGGCCGCCGGCGCGCGTGCCCTCGTGGATCGGCGCCCGGCCTCGCAGATCGGGTAGGGCGAACGTCGTGCGGCCGTCGCCGCCATAGGTCGTGCCCAGCAGCGAATACAGCGATTGGTTCTGGTTGATCGGTAAGATCTGGCCGTCGCAAAACGCCCAACCGCGCGGGGCGAAGTTGAACCCGATGATCTTGATCTCAGCTAGGAATGGCTCTGACATGATGGCTCTCCTGTTTCGCGCCCCGCCGCTACGAACGCGTGGGGAACAAGCCCGTCAAGGCGATGATGAAGTTCAGCGCCAGGTAGGGCTGCATGTTGTCGTGAGCGGCGTTGCCGCCCGAGGGGGCCAACGCGTTCGCCGCCATCTGGGCGTTCGTACCCTGGTCGCTGTAGGGCGTGGCCGGCCCAAGCTCCGCCGCCAGGTAGGCGTTGGAGGGGTTCTGGGTGTTGGCGTTGCCGGCCTGACAACGCATCTGGTGCGTATGATTGGGCAACTCGGCTTCTGCAAGAGCGTGGGTTTCCGCTCCGCCTCGCTCGCCGAGCCTGCGGCTGCTCAGCCCCGGGCCGTGGCCGGGATGCATCGGAGCGCGACCTTGCAGGTCCGGCAAGCCGAGCGTCGTTCTGCCGTCGCCGCCATAGATGGTGCCGACGATCGAGAACAGCGCGGTGTTCTGGGCGATGGGCAGCAACTGGCCGTCACAGAAGGCCCAACCGCGCGGGTTGAAGTTGCCTGCGAAGATTCGGATTTCCGCGATGAATGGCTCGCTCATGAAGATGGATCCTCCGTCTCGGGCTGTCAAAACGTGACAAAAGCAGACGCGTGATTAGCCGAAGATGACTTCGTGATTCTGTGCTTGGTCGTCGCCCAGCACGCGCGAGACGAACACGCCTGCGATCCGGAAACGCTGGTGGGAAATGGTGTAGCAAGCGTCGCTGATCGACTGGCCGCCCTTCTCGCGGAAGAGCAGCGTGAACGGAGCGACTCGCCTAGCCACGCGCTCGCCCTCGACGACGCTCTCGAGCACGACCTCGATCGTCTCGCCGCCGTCCTGCGCGGTCGGGCGCAGCGTGAACGGCTCGCCGACGCGGTCGCGAAACCAGCTTGGGCTCACATCCGCCAGGCGGGGCTCGGCGCGGCCGACGGCGGGCAGAGCAGCCGTAGCGCCGACGCCTCCGAGAAGAGTGAGAGCCGATCGGCGAGAGATCGAATCGAGAGGATTGGGCATGGTTCGAGTGCTGGGCGCGTAGTTCCGTATGGGCATAGAAGTACTATGAGACTTGGGACCTCTGTACTATCCCAGCGCCGCCAAGTGTAACACGTGTCAAATGGGGCCCACAAGGCCCGCGCCGCGGTTTTTCGCGTCGGGAACGAAAAATTTGCGGGATTTTTTGGCCGGTCAGGTGATCGGGCCGGCCGCGGGACGACTCAGGCGCAGTACACGGCCCCGAGGCCGTCCAGCGCCGATCGCAGCGCGCGGCTCATCTCGTCGCAGGCCGCAACCGCCTTCTCCCGTTCTTCCTCTGGCAGAGCGTCCATGCGCTCGCGCAACAGCGCCGGCTCGTCCCAATCGTCCTTGTGGACGTCGAAGTAGGTCTCGGCGCTTTGCGGCAGCTCGTAGTGCGCACGCAGGCCGTCGAGCTTGGATGTCGCGGTGTGAGGCTGCTGGGCCTCGAAGGCGTAGAGCGCGCCGAGCGATGCGACGCGATCGGCGAAGAGTTTGTCGGTGGTCTCGATCAGAGTGCGAACGGCGGAGGTGCTGGCTTCGCCGATATCCGTCCCCAACGCTTTGGCGAAGGCTCGCCAAAGCTCGACGTGCTCGCGTTCGACCTGCGCGGTCGCCTCGTCGCCATGGGCGCTCCAGCCGTCGGCGACGCGCTCGATGAAGGCGCCGTACTCGCGAGCGTAGGTGCGCAAGCCCTCGACGGGCAGCGTACCGGCGCTCCAAGCTTTGTAGAAAGCGCTGTCGAGCAAGTTCCAACGCGAGATCGATTCGTTGAGGCGGTCGTGGTGGTGCATAGTCTCGATTTTCACTTTACCAGTCTGCGTCGCTCGAGCCACTCGATGGTTTTGGCCACTCCCTGCGGATAACTTTCGATCGGGATGTCGCCGATGAGGGCCCGAAGCTTGTCGTTGTTGAACGTGACCGGCTTCTTGTAGACGGCTTCGGCCTGCACTAGGTTCCGAGCCTTCTCGTCGAACAACGCCTTGAGTCGCAATTTGAGCGGGCTGACGGAGGAGACTCGTACCTTCCTTTTGAGCCTTTTGGAGGCGATCTCGGCCAGCCTCTCGGCGCTGATCGCCCCGCTGCCGCCCACAATCCAGCGCTGGCCGAATGCTTCGAGGTGATAGGAAAGCCGCACGACCGCCTCCATCGCGTCGGCGGCGTAGACATACTCGCGCTCGATATCGGTGGGGCCGACCCATTCGATGGTCTTGCCGGCGAAGGCCTCTTCGATCGCGCGCTGCAGCGGCGCGCCGTGGACCAGCGGGCCGTACATATCGGGCAAGTTCACCACGGCGCCGCCGGCGGCGAGCAGCACGTCCTCGCCCTCGCGCCGGTAGCGCACCCAGTCCGGCCCGTCTTCGCGCGGATGCTCCTCGTCGAGCGGTAGATAGACGAGGGGCAGGTAAGAGGCGTAGCTCGAGACGTGGACGATCTTCGCGCCGGTCTTGGCCGAGGCGATGGCGAGGTTCCGCGCCATGACCGGGTAGCGCACCATCTCCTCGTCAGGCACGCCCATGCAATCGTAGACGAGCCGGAAGCCGTCGATCGCGCGCACCAACTCGTCGGCGTCCATGGCGTCCGCCTCGACGAGCTCGCCGCCCGAGGCGACGAACCACTTCTCCAGGTTCTCGCGGTTACGCGAGACTGCACGGTGGCGGATGCTGCGGCGATTGAGCGCAGCCGCTAGGTGCGAGCCTGTCGGTCCGGTCGCACCGAGGATTACCGCCTCGTGGGCCTCCATCCTAGTTCTCCCAATAGCACTTTTCGGATCGGGCGACGAGCGCGATCATCCAATTCTACGACGACAGAGGGTTTATTCTCTCAGAGTCGCTGAGCCCGCGGAGCTCAGCCGTAACGCTCGATGGCGTCGAGAACCAGCCGCGCGCGGCGGACGCGCTCGCGTGAGAGGGCGATCGCGGTTGAGTCGATGTGGGTTCCGGAGGGGTAGATGTCGGGAGCATTTCTCAAGCCTAGCTTGATGTATAACGGCGCGCCGACGCGGATGAGCTGCGGTGTTTCGTAGTGGCGGATGAAGCCGCCGATGTTGTCCGGCGCTTCGACGTAGAAGTCGATCGGCGCATCGATAGCCGCCCGGATGGCGGCCAACTGCGGCAGGGTGAGGTCGGATGGCACGTTGATCGTGGTCGCGCCGAGGTCCTCGAGGACGCGCGCCGAGACGGGGTTGCAGGGCGCCATCATCACCGAGGTCTTCAGGATCAGCTCGGCTGGCAACTCGCCCGCCCGCTTCATCTTGTCGAGGACGGCGATCAGGCCGATATCGGAGACCAGAACGGAGCCGACGCCCAGGCGAACCGCGCGCTTGACGTCCTCGATGGCGTAGACCATCTGGTCCATCCCGCGCAGGCTTAGCCCCAGCGTCTTGCCGGCGGGCGAGAAGGCTTGCGCGCCGATGTCGAAGGTCGCGCGCGGGCCGACGAAGAGGTTGACCTCGACGTCGTTCTCAGCGCCTAGGCGAGCCATCTCGCGGATCTCGTCGTCGCTCAGCAGCATGATGCCGCTGCCCTGGCTGATGCGATGGACCGGGACCTGGCGCTCGGAAGCCTCGTCGAGAACGGCCTGAAAAGCTCGCGGGCCTTCGGTCGAGGGGATCTCGATCTTGTAGGAGGCGCCGTCCGCGAAACGCTTGCTCGACGCCGGCGCCTCGGCGGGATCGCCGGACGGCCAGCCGTGGGCAGCGAGCTGTTTGCGCGTCTCGTCCATGGCTTACTCGACCCGCAGGCCGTCGCGATCGATGCTCGGGAACATCGTCTCGGCTCGCCGGCCAGCCTTTTCGAACTCCTGGCGAACCAACTCGACGACCTCCTGGCGCCCGGTCTCATAGAGCACCAGGATCGAGGGCCCTGCTCCGCTCATCGCGCAACCGAGCAAGCCCGGCGCCCGCAGCTCGAGGATCGCCTCCATGCCCGGGACGCTGGCCATGCGGTAGGGCTGATGCAACCGGTCGAAGAGCGCGTCAGGGAAAACGTCCTTCGCGCCGGTGGCCAGCGCGGCCACCAGCAGTGTGGCCCGTTGCAGGTTGAAGATCGCGTCTTCGCGGCTGTAGCAGTTGGGCAGCACGCCGCGCATGCCCTTGGTGGCGAGCTCGAAGTTCGGGCAGACAACCGCGATCGAGAAGCTGTCGGGGATCTCGAGGCGAATCGCGCGGGTGACCCCGTCGGCGCCGATGGCCGCTGTGGTGATGGAGCCCAGCACGGCCGCGGCGACATTGTCGGGGTGTCCCTCGATGCGGGCGGCTTCGTCCAACATGCGGTGGAGATCCCAACCCAGCTCCAGCGCGCCATTCGCGATGGCGACCCCCGCGGTGAGCGCGGAGGCGCTCGAGCCCAACCCTTTCCCCAGGGGGATTTCGTTGTGCACGTCGAGCCGCAGCGGGGGCATCGTGCGGCCTTGCGCCTCGGCTACCTGAGCAGCCGTCTGCCAGATGAGATTCGAGGAGTCGGCCGGAATCCCCGCGGTGTCTCGCCCGGAGAGCTTGATCTCGAGCGCATCCGCGGGCTGGAAGCGGCACTCCAGGTGAATCGCGAGCGCCAAGCCGAGGGTGTCGAAGCCGGGGCCGAGATTTGCGCTCGAAGCCGGAACCCGCACGGTGGTGAACGCGGACATGAACCTACGAGTATAAGGGCTTGGGCGGTCTCCCGATCGCTTCGCGGGCCGAAGATCAGGCCGCGGGCGAATCGGGCATCGGAACCTCGATCGTCGACAGCCAGGTCAGCGCGGCGATCAGCGCGGCGTAGGCGGCCCAGGCTCGCCAATCCGGCTTCTGCGCGCCGCCGCGCCAGGCTTGGAAGGCGCCCAGCGCGCCGACCAGAATCAGAAGGCCTTCGCCGCTGAACAGCATGGCGGAAGCGACCACGCCGACCGCCATCCACCGTTGCCTGCTGGTGAGGGCGTGGAAGCCGCGTGCTCCGTCGAGTTGCCAGAACGGCATCAAGTTGAACAGGTTGATCCAGGCGCCGAGCTTGGCGATCGCCGCCCACGCTCCGGCGCCGGTTAGCAGGAACATCCCCCAGCACGCCAGCGCGGCGCCCAGCCCCCATACCGGTCCGGCCAAGCCCACCTCGGCGTCCTCGCTCGGGCTCGCCGGGTACTCGTGCAGGCGCACCATCGCGCCCAAGCCTGGTATGAACATCGGTGCGGAAGCTCGGATGCCGAGCCGGCTCAATGCCGCCACGTGCCCCATTTCGTGGATGTAGATCGAGCCCACCAGGCCCGCCGCGAAGACCCAGCCCCAGACCGACCAGTAGAGGCCGAACGAGGCCAGCATCGAGACGAATGTGCCGCCCTTTGACAATCCCGCAAGCAGGAACTTCGCTTTCGTGACGACGAAGGCTGCGACGAACTTGAACTTCCACAGCAGCAGACCGACGGCGCCGAAGGCGCCGACCCACTTTGGAACCTTGGATTCGGCCGAGTCAGGCGAGATCTGGTCGAGCAGCGCTTCCTTCGGCGCCTTGGAGCTTGCCGATCGCAAGCGCGCCGCGACTTGCGCGTGTTGCTTGGACTCTCGCGGCAGCAGCGTTAGCGCCTCGCGCCACGTACGCGCAGCCTCGCCCCAGCCCTCCTCTGATTCGGCGCGCTCCGCGCTGGCGGCCAGCTCTTTGAGCCGCGCGGAGTGGAGCAGCGTCCGGCAACGTGGGCAAACCAAGTCGCGGGCGCCGGCTTCGCAGCCGCAGGAGGTGCAGACGAGCGTGTCGCCGGTCTCACCCAGAATTGAACCCTGAGACGCGCCCTCCATCTAGTCCCCGACCGCGAACGGGCCTTCGAACGCTAGCTCGCGCGCGCCGGCCAGCTTCCAGGCCTCCCAAAGACCGAAGCCGATGATGAGCAAACCGAGAATGTTCTCGAAGCCCGCCAAGAAAGGAGCGGCCATCGAGAATGCCAGGATCAAGACGACCGCGAGCGCACCGTTCACCACGGTCACCTCTCCGTCGTCCGCCGGGCCGGCGTCGAGCCGATACACCTCGCCGGGCACGATCTCCTCGGGATTGTCCGGCATTGGCCGCGCCTGGGCGATCTCCTGTTCTGTTGGCGGGCTCGCTTCCTCGCCTTCGACCGGGATCCGCACGACGGCATCGGCGGGCAGCTCTTCCGCGTCCTCTACCTTCAACATCTCTTGAACAATCAGCGGTGCGTAACTCGCGCAGATGGAAAAGTAGGTCAGCGCAACCGCCATGAGCTGGAAGCGGCGTCCGCCCGTCCGTTCGGACCCCACAAAGACCGCTTGGCCCACCATCCAACCCACCAAGATTGCGATCAGGCCTACCTCGTATCCGGTGATCCACAACACCAAGAAATAGACCAAAGTGCCGGCGGCGGCCGCACCTAGGCCGTAGAGAAATGCCTTGCCGAACCGGCCAGGCCCGCCGGGTCTTCGCTGCCCCGCCTCTTCCTCGGCCGCCCACCGGCAAGACGAGCAAACCACGGCGTCACCGGCACGGAAGTAGCTGTCACGAATTGGGATGTTGCACGCCGCGCACAGAAATGAGTCGCCGTCTTCGCCCTCGAAATCGGCTTTCTCGAAGCTGAGCTCGTCAGACGAAGCAGCCTCGCTTTTTGAGGATTCTTCTGGGCTTTGTTGTTCGGGCATGCCGCGATCTTAGCCCATTTCCGAGAAATCGGGAAGGAAAATTCGTCAGCCGCAAACATGCCCTAGCGGCTGCTGCTGCGTCGAACAATGCAGGGCGCCGAAGCCCCAGACCAGGTCTACCGCGTGGATGCCGATGACCTCGCGGTCGGGGAAAGCCGCGGCCAGCGTGTTGAGCGCGACTCGGTCGTTGGGGTCGTGGAAGGTCGGGACGAGCACGACTCCGTTCGCCACGTAGAAGTTCGCGTAGCTCGCCGGAAGCCGGGCGCCCCGAAAGTACAGCGGCCTGGGCATGGGCAGCTCGACCGCTTCCAACGGTCTTCCGTCCTGGTCCCTCTGCTTCTTTAGGAGCTGCCAGTTGCGCTCGAGCGGCTCGTAGTTGTCGTCCTTACGGTCGGTTTCGATCGCCGTGGCCACGGTGCGGGGGCCGATGAAGCGCGCCAGGTCATCGACGTGTCCGTGCGTGTCGTCGCCCGCGATGCCGCGCTTGAGCCAAATTGTGTGCGGCGCACCCAGGTGCTCGGCAAAGACGGCTGCGTAGTCTTCGCGGGACATCCCGGGGTTGCGCTGCTGCACCTCGCTGAGCAGGCACTCCTCGGTGGTTAGCAAAGAGCCCGCCCCGTTGGAGTCGATCGCGCCGCCTTCGAGCACGACGCGTTCGCCGCGGACCTGAGGCGTGACTGGGCGGCAGCGCTCGAGCTCGGCGATCTTCCGCGAGACCAGCACGTCGCTGAGCCAGTTGGAGTACTTCGCCCAGGCGTTAAAGCGCCAGCAAACCGCCGCCACCTCGTCACCGTCGGTGATAAAGGTCGGACCGCTGTCGCGCAACCACGAGCGGTCGGTGCTCATGCGGTGGAAGCCGACGCGCTCGAGGTCCACGCCGGAGTCGGCGAGCATCTTGCGGACACGGCGGTAGAGGCGATCGTCGTGGACGAGGATCTCGACCCGCTCATGGCCGTGAAGGTGTCGCACGATCTCGACGTAGATCCAGTGGATCGGCGCGAGCTTGCCGGGCCAGTCCCGGGCGTTGTGGGGCCAGGCGAGCCAAGTCGCCTCGTGCGGCTCCCATTCGGCGGGCATGCGGAAGGCCATGGGGACTTCCCATTGTCGCGCAGGGTACGCTGTGTGGAGTTTGGCGCGCTCGTGGACATTCCTGCTCTGGCCGGCTCTGGCGATGAGCCTGGGCTGGGGGCTGCGCGGTTACATCGGAGGCGGGCCGTTCGGAGCGATGATTCCGGGCGCGATGGTTGCGCTCGTGCTGTGCCGGCTCCACGGGCTTGGCGGTGAGCGCGCCGCGCTGGCGGCCGTGTTCGGCGCGATCGGCGTAGGCTTTGGCGGCGAGATGACCTACGGGCAAACCGTGGGTTTCGTGCGCGAACCCGGCGCGGTCGCGTGGGGGCTGGCCGGCTTGGCGCTCAAGGGCGCGGTATGGGGGCTGGCCGGCGGGGCGTTCGTCGCGGCGGGCTTGGCGGGCGTTTCGCTCCGTCGCTTGGCGACCGCGCTGGCGGTGTGGGGCGGCCTCGTCGCGCTCGGCTGGGCTGTGGTGAATTGGCCGAAGTGGATCTACTTTTCGAACCTGCTGGATCGGCCTCGTGAAGAGGTCTGGGCTGGGTTGTTGCTGGGCGGTCTGGGGTTCGCCTTCACTCTGCGCGGCGTTCCGCGGATGCGGCGCTTCTTGCTAGGCGGCTTGCTGGGCGGCGGCGCTGGGTTCGGTTTGGGGGGCGTGTGGATCTTCATCGGCGACAACGCGGGGTGGGAGGTCGCCCCGTGGTGGAAGCTGATGGAATTCACCTTTGGCGCGCTGTTCGGCGCTGGGCTCGGTTGGGCGGCGGGCGCGCTCGAGCTCCCGAGAGACGATGCTCGGCTGCCCGCCGGGGATTGGCGGTTGGCGGCGGCCTCGGTTCCGCTGCTGGCGGCCCTGTTCGCTTTCGAGCCGTTCCTCAGGGTGCGCTTCAGCTACGGGCTCGCCGGCGCGGTGTTGCTGTACGTGGCGGCTCGTTGGCCGTTGGCTCGGCTACCCGTTGCGCTGACCTTGACCGCGGCGGCGTTCCTTGCCGACTGGGCGGAGTACCACGCTCGCGATCCGCTGCTGGGCCCCGAGCGGGTGGGCTGGGCGCTGGCGATCGCAGCTACGTTCGCTTTCGCTTGGGGCGTATCGCGGCTCCGCTCGACGCGCGAGGCTTTCTGGCTGCTGACCGGGACCGCGGTCGTAACCGCGATGGCCAAGGGCGCGATCACCTCGCTCGGCGCCGAGCACGTATTGTTCGCGGTCCTGACGCTGGCGCTGCTCGCAGCGGAGCCTACAAGCTCCCGGCCAGCGAGAAGATGGGCAGGTAGAGCGAGATGAGCACGAACGCCACGAAGATCCCCATGAAGATCATGATCGCGGGCTCGATCAGCGACAGCGCCGCAGCCATCGCGTTCGAGACGTCCTCGTCGAAGAACTCCGCGACCGAGTTGAGCATCGCCGGCAGCGCGCCGGTCGATTCGCCGACGTAGATCATCTCGACGGCCAGGGGAGGGAAGACGCCGGTCTCGGCCAAGCTCTTCGACAACGCGCGCCCCTCTTTGACCTTGTCCCGCGCCTCGCCCACCGCTTCCCGCATCGTGCGCGAGCCCATCGAGGCCGCGGTGGTCTCGAGCGCGTTCATCAGCGGAATGCCGCCCTGGAGCAGCGTGCTCATCAGCCGGCTCAACTGCGAGACCTGGTATTTCGCCCAGATGGGTCCGAAAACCGGCGCCCGCAGCTTCAACCCGTCGAGCAGCGAGCGCGCCGAGTCAGACCGCAACCACCAGCCGAGGAGCAGCACGATCGCCGCCGCCGATCCCGCCACCGCGAGCAGGTTCTCGCTGAAGGTCACGCCGAAGGCCACCAGGAGCTGCGTCGGCCTCGGCAAGTCGGCTTCCATCGAGTCATACAGGGCTGCGAACTCCGGCACCACGTAGGTGACCAGGAACACCACCAGCGCCGCCACGAGCACAATCAACACCGCCGGATAGATCAGCGACACCAGCACTTTCTTGCGCACCGCCAGCGTCACTTTCTGGTACTGGACGTAGCGGTCGAGCACCTCCGGCAGGCTGCCTGATTTCTCGCCGGCCATCAGCGAGGTGGTGTAGATCGGGGGAAAAGCGCCTTCGTGCTTGAATGCCTCGGAGAGCGGCGTGCCGGTCTTGACCGCATCGTGAATCGAGGTCACGTGGCCGGCGAGCTTCTTGTTCTTGATGTTGCTCTGCAGCAGCTCGAGCGCTTTGAGAATTGGCAGCCCGGCGCGGACTAGCGTGACGAACTGCTGGTTGAAGATCAGGAACTGTTCGAGGTTCAGCCGGCCGCGCCGCCGCTCCGCCACGGCTTGGAGCTCGCCCAACGAATGCTTGGGCTTGATCGAATAGATCAGCACACCCTGGTCGGCGTACTTGTCGCGCAAGGCGCGCTCGTCGTCGGCGTCTTCGACGCGCTCGTGCACCGCCCCCTGGGCGTCGGCATACTTCAGGAGGAACTCGGCCATGGCTAGTCTTCCGCCCCGAGTCGTTGCTCGGAGAGGATCTCGGCCCCCTCCGGCGCCTCGAGCTCGAACATCGACGGATCGAGCTTGACGTTGACGATCTCGTTGTCGAAGTAGAACTCGGTGACGGACTCGTCCCGTCCCCAAACGCGTACGCGATCGAGCCGGAAGTCCGCGCCGGCGTCATAGTAGAGCTCGACCTTGGTGTAGCCTTCCTTGCCCGTTCTGCCCTCGCCGGTCAATGCTGCAGCGCCGTCGATGGTTGCAAGACGCAGGTCTCGGAACTGGCGCCGCAAGCTGAGCCGCCCGAGCAGGAACGCGAGCGGCGCGCGCATGTCGGCCGTGTCGGTCAGGGTGACGGTCCGGAACTGGTTGGTCAGCGGGTTGTACATCTTGAGCGTCTTGCCGTCGCCGACGAGCAGCTTGCCGTTCGGCTTGGTGTACTCCCAGCGCATCTTCTGGGGCCGGTAGAGGTAGAGCGTCCCGCGCTCGAGCGCGCGCGGGCGGCCGCCGTAGATCAGGCGCTGCTCGAAGTTGGTCTGCAGCGTCGCCAACCGGTTGTAGTGCAGCTCCATCCCTTCAATGACCTCGCCCAGCTCCTGCGCCGGCAGCGCCGCGGAGGCGATCAGCAGAAAAAGAATGGTCCTCACGTTAGGATTGACGCGCCCGCGGCCGCATCCGTTGACTCGAATTTCGCGGCAGGCGGCCGCGACGGCGCCATTGGTCCGGCGACAGAACGCCGTTTCCGTTTAATCTGGACGGACAACGCCTTTTTATGGAGCCCCATTCTCCCAGAGCCAACCGCATCCTCGCGCTCTACCTCATGGTGGTCGCGGTCCTGCAGGTCGCGCTGTACCGCGAGGTGATGGCGCGTGGCGCCGAAGGCTGGCAGCTCTACAATCTGGAGCCGCGGTTGGGCCTGTTCTTCCTCGAATCGCTGATCTGGCCGACCCACTCGTTCCCCGGCGCGCTTGCTTGGGGGTCGGTGCTCGCCCTGATTGCCATCGCAGCACTGTTGCTGCTCGACGTAGCGGGGCTGCGCGCCTACATGATCTTCGAGGTGATCCTGGCGCTGCCTACCCTCTTTGTCTTCGTCTCGACGCTGGTCGCCGGCGCGAGCCCGGGCTTGGGCCTCTCGCCGCTCGACCTGGCCTTGCCTGCGATTCCATTCGTGATGGTGAGCGTGTTGCCGGTAATCTTCGCCTGGCGGGTGCGGGGGCATTTGATGCAGGCGGAGACGTAGCGAGCTTGGCTTGCCTTCCGACTACGCCGGGAACCAGTTCTCGTCGCCGTAGTCCTCGTTCACGCCCTGGCCAATCTCGTACTTGAGCGACTGAATCAACGCCTTGATGTACCCAAACGCGTACGCGAAGCCCATGCGGCCTCTCGGGTCGTCGTCGTGCCGCGGCATGTGGTCCGGCATCAGCATGTAGGGGTAGTCGACCTCGTAGAGCGTGCGCAGGACCCGCGGCATCACCATGTCGCCTTCGTCCGGGTAGACCTCTTGGAAGTCGTCGCGCTTGCCCCGGATGTTGCGGAAATGGATGTTGAAGATCTTCTTCATGCCGCCGAGCGTGCGGATGACGTCGTGAATCTCGGTTTTGGGATCTTGCAGCATCTCCGCCGTCGTGCCAAGGCAGAGGTTGAAGCCGTGGTAGGGGCTGTCGTAGAGGCCCGCCATCTTGTAGAGACCTTCCGGCGTGCCGAGCACGCGCACGACGCCCTGGTAGCCCTCGGGCGGCATGCCGGGGTCATGGGGGTGGCAGGCCATTTTGATTTTGTGCTCGGTGGCGACCGGCATCACGGCGTTGACGAAGTGTGAGATACGCTCCCAGGCCGTGTCATCGTCGATCTTGCCGGCGCGCGTCATGGCCGGGTCCGGCGTCGCCTCGCTGAGCTTCCAGGTGGAATAGGTCGAGCCGCCGCGGCCGGGCGTGCGGTCGGTGCGGACCACGCCCAGGATCGACATGTTGTACTTGATGCCGGGCAGGCCGACGGCGGCGACGTTCTCGATGCACTTACAGATGTCGTCGATGTCGCGTTGGCGCTCGGGCTCCTTGCCGAGCATGATGTTGGGTCGCGCTTCGCGGTCGATGTGGCTCGAGGCCAGGAACGGCGCGGCGATGGTCTCGATGGTGATCTCGTGCTTGTCGCAGAGCTCTTTCATTGCGGAGAGCTCATCGACGGTCCAGTAGCCCCGCTCGGGGTAGGGCGGACGCGGCGGATAGGCGCAAATGTGATTGACGCCGTGCCGTTTGAAGTACTGGAGCATGTGCTCGTCCGTCGGCGAGCGCTGCGTGCCCACGTGCAGCCGGACGGGCTTTTCGGCGGCGGTGGGCTCGGCTGGGGCGTCCGAGGTCGCTTGCGGGGCCGGGGCGCAGGCGGCGCCGAGAGAAGCGGCGCCGGCGGTGGTGAGAAAGCTTCGACGATCCATGTCGGTCCCGATCAGACCATGGCGCCAGGATGAGTGTCAAGCGAATCGGAAACCCTCGATCGGCCGGCGGCGTCCATATTCTCAGAGCCGCGCCTCGCCCGGGCGGCTGCCTCCCATGCCGGATTGGAATCTCAGCAGACCCCGCGCCCGCTCCCTCACGGTCGCGGCTCTGTGTCGAGCGTCGCGCCTGGGCGCCGTTGCGATCCTAGCCGCCGTTTCCCTATTCGCCGCGGACTCCGGCATCCGCCCTGAGATCGCCCGCCTGCTGCCGCCGGAAGCGGTGACGATCGGCGGGTTCGACATCCAGGCCGTGCGCGACACGCCGCTGTTCAGCCGCCTCGCCTCGCGCTTTCCCATCCACGGCGACGAGCAGCTCGACCAGATTTTCGCCATCGCCGGCTTCGACTACAAGCGCGACATCCACCGCATTCTCGCCGCGGGAACCGGCCAGATCGGGACGGGATCGAAAGCGAGCCTGGTAGTGCTGGAGGGCCGGTTCGACATCGAGGGCGACGCCCAGGGCCTGCTGAGCTTGTTCCAGCCCGTGGGCGAACATCACGGAATTACGCTCTACAAGACGGTGAGCGACCACGGCAATCCCAACGACTCGACGTTCGCCTTCCTTGACCCGCGGACGGTGGCGATCGCAACGGGCCCGGAGATCGAAGCGGCAATCGGGCGCTGGGTCGCCGGCGCGGAGCCCTCCGGGGCCCTGCGTGCGGCCCTGTCCCAGAAAGGCGCGCACGTCTGGGCGGCGACGCTCGAGCCCAACAACCTTTTCGCCTCCGTCCTGGATCACGTGCCAGGCGGCGCTGGCCCGCTGCAAGCCCTCGCGGACTCGGTCGAGACGCTCTCGATTCGTGGAACCGCGCGAGGGTCGACCCTCGAGGCGGAGATGGCGTTCCAGTGCGCCACCGCCGAGGACGCCCGCTCGCTCGCCGACGCCGCTCAGACGCTAGCCGGCTTCGCCGCCCTCACCACCATGCGCCAGCGCCCCGAGCTCGCCGACCTGCTCGGCCGGGTGCGGGTGCGTCACGACGGAATCGAGGCAACGTTGTCGGTCGATCTCACCGAAGCGCAGCTCGCCCGATTCGGCCCCAGGTAAGGATCGCCCGCTACTTTGCCTTGGAGGGCCGACCGTCGGGGCCTTTGAACGGCGTTGGCTGCAAGGTCGCGCGCCAGATGTGCTCGCCGCGCAGATCCAGCATGCCTCGCCGCAATACGTCCCGCACCGTAGCCTGGCGTTCGCCGCTCTCGAAGCGCCCGTCGAACTCCACCGTGCCGATCTCTCGCTCCTCGGGAGCGATCCGGTAGAGCGGCAGCACGCGTTTGACCTCGCCGGCGCGTTCGGCCGTCTTGCGAACCCATGAACGCTGCTCGGCGAGCGCTTGCGGGTGCCGCGTCAGGAAGCGGTTCCAGGTCACCGTCCGTCGCATGTCGCGCTCGATGGCCCGGTCGAGCAACGTCGTGAAGGTCGTCACGCCGGCCTCGAGGATGTTGTAGGCGCGGCCTTGATCGTCGGCGGCCAATGGATCGGCGGTTTCGAGAGGATCGAGCTCGAAGGAGAGGATGTGCGTCGCGCCGGCGTCGATCGAGAGGTGAATCGGGCTGTTGTTCAACACGCCTCCATCGACGAAGCAGTGGCTCACGGTCTTGCTCTCCCCCGGCCCGTAGAGCCGGATCTCTTGCGCCGGAAAGGCGCTGGGAACGGCAGTCGACGCCACAACGCAGTGCAGCAGGTTGTGGCCCAGCGTGAACACAGCGCCAGGGATCTCGCGGTAAGGTTTGGTCTGCGAGTCGTCCTCGGAATCGAGCTGCACCGCCATCCAGCCCTGCTCGACGAGCCGGCTGTAGGTCGCCGGCCGCACCAGGGTGAACAAGCACTCGCGGCCGACCGTGATGTCGGTCGCCGTCACGATCAGCTCGGGCAGCTCGTCCATTTTCGCGTACCACTCGCGCACCAGATCACGGCTCAGCACGCGGGCGCGGTCTCGGGTCTGCTCGGGAGACCAGCGGAACGGCTCGCGCAGATCTCCGTCCTTGCCGGTGTTGGCGAGCATGCGCAGCAGCGGCGTATCGCGGAACAAGCTGCGGCCGTAGAGCCGGATCAGCGCGTAGACCATCGCCGCCAAGCCGAGCAACGACAAACCGCCCAGCAGCGCCAGGTGCCAGGCGGCGTTTGCCTGGTCGCCCCACTCGCCCAGCACCGGCAGATATTCGTGCAATCCCGCGAAGAGAAAGATCGAGATGAACAGGAAGGGGTTGAACAAGAAGACGGCCAGCAGCGTGATCAGGAAGAAGATCCAGCGCCGGGTTGGCGAGTGCAGCCCCTTGGTGGCCAGATCGATCATCCACGCCCGGCGGCCGACGACCCACTCCGAGGTGCGGCGATGGCGATCGAGGTAGGACCAGATCGAGGCGATGAACGTCGAGTAGGGTTGCTTGATGTCGGGATCGTCGCGAAGCTGCGGGTTGTGGCAGCCGAGCGCTTCGCAAAACACGCCGTAGCTGTTCAGGGCGCCGGCGGAGGTGCCGACGAGCAATCTGGGCTCGAGGCCGCGGGCCTTCATCCGCCCGGCCAGACCCTCGATCGAGCCCGCGCTGTAGGCGCCGGCGGCGCCGCCGCCCGAGAGCGCAAACGCGATCTTGCGGTTCTCCGGCGCGACCTGCTGTTCGCGCAGCAGCGGCGTCCCGAACAGCGCGCCGTTGCGGAAGACGACCTCGTGCTCGAGGTCGTCGAGCAACTCGTCCACGTCCAGGTAAGCCGGATCGAGGCGGGCCGGACGGGCGGTCAGCGGTTTGGGATCGGCGCTCACGGCCTGACGATTTACAGCATATCGCGGAGATCACGGGCGTGGGCGTGACTACAGAGAAATAGCAGTCTGTTACGCTGAAAATTCAAGCGGCCACGACCCCTCGCGCGCCCCCCTCTCGGCGCCGCTTGCCAGACCCTCGTATGTGCGGCATCGCCGGCTACCTCACGCGCGAGCCCTCCGTGTACCCGGAGAGCGTGATCAACCGCATGACGGGCGTGATGCGGCATCGCGGCCCCGATGGCGAAGGCGTCTTCCGCGACCCCTACTGCACCCTCGGCCACAAGCGCCTCAGCATCGTCGACCTGGCCGCCGGCGCCCAGCCGATGGGCAACGAAGACGGCTCGCTGCAGATCACCTACAACGGCGAGATCTACAACCACGCCGCGCTGCGACCCGCCCTCGAGGCCGCCGGCCACCGCTACCGCACTCGCTGCGACACCGAGACCATCCTGCACGCCTACGAACAGTACGGGCGCGGCTGCGTGGAGCGCTTCCGCGGCATGTTCGCTTTCGCGGTCTGGAACGGCGCTGAACCCAAGCTGTTCTGTGCGCGCGACCGGCTCGGCATCAAGCCGTTCTACTACTGGTTCGACGGCCGCACTTTCGTTTTCGGCTCTGAGATCAAGGTCCTGCTCGAACATCCCGCGGTCTCGGCTCGCCTGGAAGACGCGGCGCTTGCCGAGCACCTGGCGCTGGGCTACTCGAGCGACGAACGCACCCTGTTCGCTGGCATCAAGCGCCTGATGCCTGGCCACACGCTCGAGCTCGGCGCCGAAGGCGCCCTCGACATCCGGCAGTACTGGGACGTCCCCTTGCCTGAGACGGCCGAGCGTCGCAGCGACGAGGAGTGGATCGAAGCCTGCCGCGAGGGCTTCGAGCGCAGCGTGGAGCAACGCCTGATGGCCGACGTGCCGCTCGGCATGTTCTTGAGCGGCGGCGTGGACTCGGGCTCGGTCGCGGCGACGATCAAGCGCCTCCGCGACGCGCCGGTCAAGACGTTCTCGGTCGGCTATGCCGAGCAGGAGTTCTCCGAGCTCGACTACGCAAGGCAAGTCGCCGAGCGTATCGGGACCGACCACCACGAAGTCCGGGTCGGCCGGGACGACTTCTTCGACGCGCTACCCGGGCTGGTTTGGCATGAGGACGAGCCGATCGTGTGGCCGTCGAGCGTTTCGCTGCACTTCGTCTCCAAGCTGGCCGAGCAACAGGTCAAGGTCGTGCTCACCGGCGAGGGCGCCGACGAGTTGTTCGCCGGCTACGGCCGTTACCGGTTCTATTTGCTCAACGAACGCTGGGTGCGGCCTTACGGCTTGCTGCCGGGCTTTCTGCGCCGCGCGATCCGGGGCATGGTCGAGACCTCTCCGCTGCTGCGCGCGGACCTGCGGCGCAAGCTCGGCCACACCATTGTGGGCCGCGATGCGAGCTTCGAGTCGCTCTACATCGACAACTTCCAGGCGGCTTTCTCCGCTGGGCAACAGGCCGAGCTGCTGCGGCGCGGCGGCGGCGAGCCGCATGGCTCCTATCTGCGGTGGTGGCGGAGCTCCGAAGGCGCGCGCCCGCTACAACGGCTGCTCTATGCCGATTTGAAGACCTATCTCGTCGAGCTGCTGATGAAGCAGGACCAGATGAGCATGTCGGCCTCGATCGAGAGCCGCGTGCCCTTCCTCGACCACTCCTTCGTCGAGCTTGCGGCGGCAATGCCCGATCACATGAAGCTCCGCGGCTCGACGGGCAAATACGTCTTCAAGAAGGTCGCCGAGAAGCTCATTCCCCGCGAGATCATCTATCGCAAGAAGATGGGCTTCCCCACGCCGCTGAAGGCTTGGCTGCGGGGGCCGCTGCAAGGCCGCGTCGGCGAGATCCTGCTCGCCCCGGACGGCTTTCTCGCCGAGCATCTCGAAACAGGCGCGGTCCGCAAACTGTTGGCCGCTCATCACGACGGCGCCATCGACGCGACCGACCGTATTTGGCGCTTGCTCAACCTCCAGATTTGGGGCGAGACCTTCCTGGCCGGACGCGGCAGGATGGAATGGAGCGAGCTGGGCGCCGCCAAGGCCGCGGTTCGATGAAGCTGCTGTGGGTCAAGACCGACTTCTTGCACCCCACCACCAAGGGCGGCCGCATCCGGTCGCTCGAGATGCTCCGGCGTCTGCAACGGCGCCACGAAGTGCACTACATCGGTCTCGAGAATCCCGACGAGCCGGAAGGTCCGCGCCGGGCCGGCGAATACGCCTCGAAGGTCTTCGCGGAACCGCACTCGTTCCCCGGCCGTCGCTCGCCGAAGTTCTATTGGCAGGCGGCCGCCAATCTCCTCTCCCGGCTGCCGCTCGCGGTCTCGCGCTACGAATCGGCCCGGCTGCGCAAGCGCATCTCCGAGTTGCGCGCCGCCGAGGGGTACGACCTGGTCGTCTGCGACTTCATCATGCCGGCGCCCAGCTTCGAGACCTTCGACGGCGTGGTGATCTTCCAGCACAACGTGGAGATGATGATCTGGCGGCGTCACGCCGAGACGGCGCGCAGCGCGCTCGCCAAGCGCTACCTGGGCTCACAGGCGCAGCGGATGTTCGACTACGAGCGCGAGGTCTGCCAAGCCGTCGACCGCGTCGTCGCCGTCTCCGAAGCCGACGCGAGGCTGATGGAGCGGGAGTTTGGCGTTGCCGGCATCGGCTGGGTTCCCACCGGCGTCGATACTGAAGCGTTCGCGCCCCCCGCGGCCCCGCCCGAGCCGGTCGCGGACCTCGTCTTCCTCGGTTCGATGGACTGGATGCCCAACATTGACGGCGTGGCATGGTTCGCTGACGAGGTGCTGCCCAAGATCCGCGCCCGCCGCCCCGAGACCTCCGTCGCGATCGTCGGCCGCTCGCCGGGGGCGGCCACTCAGCGCCTGGGTCGAGATCTGCCGGATTTCACGGTGACCGGCACGGTCCCCGACGTGCGGCCCTACCTATGGGGCTCGAAGGTCTCCATCGTGCCCTTGCGCATCGGCGGCGGCACGCGGCTGAAGATCTACGAGTCGATGGCGGCGGGCGTGGCGGTGGTCTCGACCACCATTGGCGCTGAAGGTCTCGCGATCGATCCGCCGGCGAACATCCGCATCGGCGACGACGCGGAGGCGTTTGCCGAGCAGTGCCTGGCTTTGCTGGAAGACGACGCCGCCCGCGACAGCGTCGCACGAGCGGGCTTGGAGCTGGTGCACTCGCGATTCTCCTGGGACAGCGTCGTCGACCGCTTTGAAGAAGCGGCGGGCATGCGCTGAGCCTCGGGCGCTATGCTGAACGCGTGATTGCCCGCTTCGTCCTCCCGTTTGCTGTTCTCTCGACGCTCCAGGCGCAGAGCTTCCCGCCGGTTCGCGAGGTTCCCGGCGGCCGGGCCGAGCTTCTTTACTACAACGGCAAGATCGTCACCATGGACCCCGAGCGGCCGCTCGCCGAGGCCGTGACGATCGCGAACGGACGCATCCGCGCGGTCGGCACGACCCAGGAAGTCGGCCGCACGATCGGCCCTGCGACGCTCCAGATCAATCTCGAGGGGCGCACCGTCATTCCGGGGCTCATCGACAGCCACGTCCACCCCATCAGCGCGGCGCTGGCCGAGCGGGACGGCGAGATTCCGGTAATGGCGAGCTTCGCCGAGTTGCGCGCGCACATTGAGCGCGAAATCGAGAATGAGCCCGGCGACGCGCTCATCTTCGTCCCCAAGGTCTACTCCACTCGCCTACGCGAGCGCCGCTACCCCACGCGTCAACAGATCGACGCTTGGTCGGGCTCGCGTCCGGTCATGCTCGACAACGGCTACGCCTCCGCGCTCAACTCCGCGGCGCTGGCACGAGCGGGGATTTCGCGGGATACGCCCGAGCCCGAAAACGGCAAGATCATCCGCGACTCCGACGGCGAGCCGACCGGGCTGGTGCTCGGCGCCCGTCAGCTCGTCTCTCCGCTGCTCACCGCTCGCAGGACGACCTTCGAAGACATGCTCGAAGGGCTGGCGAAGATGCAGCGCGCATACAACCGTGTCGGCCTGACCAGCGTCATCGATCGCTCGCTTTCGCCCGAGCGCATCGAGGTCTACCAAAAGCTGTGGTCCCAAGACGAGCTGACCGTCCGTACTTACATGACGCGGACGATCAACGCCGAGCGGCCCATCGAGGAGATCGAAGCCGAGCTCCGGGCGCTCGGTCCGGTGACGGGCTTCGGCGACCCGATGCTGCGCATGGGCAGCCTCAAGATTTTTCTCGACGGCGGTATTCTCATCGGCACCGCGTTCCTGCGCGCTCCCTACGGCGAGCATACCGAGGTGTATGGCTATGACGACCCGGACTATCGCGGAGTGCTGCGCGTCGAGCGCGAGACCATCAACGCCATCGCCCGGCTCTGCAACCGGCTCGCCTGGCAGATGACCGCGCACACCACCGGCGGCGCTTCGACCGACGCTTTGCTCGACGCTTACGAGGCCGCCGATCGGGTCGCGTCCATCAAGGATCGGCGTTTTACCCTCACCCACGCCAACTTTCCCAACGCCGAGGCGATCGCTCGCGCCGCCAAGCTCGGCGTGGTCATGGACTTGCAGCCGGCCTGGTACCACCACGACGGCCCCGCGCTGTCAAAGGTTGTCGGCGCGGAAAGGATGCGCTGGTTTCAGCCCTACAAGTCCATCTTCGATGCCGGCGTCATCGTTGCCGGCGGCTCGGATCACATGATCAAGTTCGACTCCCGCAAGGCGATCAATCCCTACAACCCGTTCTTCGGGATGTGGATGGTGGTCACTCGCAAGACCGCGACTGGCGAGGTGTTCAATCCCGAGGAGCGGATCAGCCGCGAGCAAGCGTTGAAGATGTGGACTTGGAACGCCGCGTATCTTTCGTTCGACGAGGACGTGAAGGGCTCGATCGAAGCGGGCAAGTACGCCGACCTGGTTATCCTCGACCGCGACATTCTTACCTGTCCGGAGGATGAGATCCGGGAGATCGAGCCGGTGCGGACGATCCTTGGCGGCGAGGTGATCTACGATTCCGGCGAGCCGCTGTAACCCCGGCGTGACACGGCTCGCCACTACTGCGGCGAGCCGCGCGCTAGCCAGCGGCTCCCTTCAGGAGATCTTCACCATGAAACGATTGTTTTGCGCTCTGCTCTTTGCCGCCCTGCCCCTGCTCGCCCAGGACAACCCGCTCAGCACCGAAGTGCAGCAAGCCTGGGGACGCACGATCAACAACGCCGTGGCCGCCGCCGAGGCCATGCCCGAGGACAAGTACGACTATAAACCCTCGGAGGAGAGCATGAGCTTTCGCGACCTCGTGGCGCACACAGCCGACTCCGCTACCGGCGCCTGCTCGGCCTACAACGGCGAGATGCGCCGCGCCGGTGCGAGAGACATGACGGCCAAGGCAGAGTTGGTCGCCGCGATGAAAGGCGCCAAGGCGGAGTGCGAGATGGCCTATGGCTCGCTGACCGACGCCAAGGCGACCGAGATGATCCAAGGCCGCCGGGGCCAACGTTCCCGTCTCGGCGCGCTCTACGGCAACGCCATCCACATCGAGCACGAGTACGCTCAGATGGCGGTCCACCTGCGCCTCAACGGCGTGGTGCCGCCCTCGACGGCCAACCGAGCGCGCCGGCGCCGGTAGATCGCTCGATCGAGTCGTTTGTTGCGCTTGGCATTCCGTGCATGGGGTCCTGGGCCCCGATGCACGGAACAGCTGGCCATCGGCGGCTAGGTCTCTTCGTCCACGAATGCGACGTGGCGGAAGTAGGCTTGCGCCTCAAACGATGCGCCAAGCGCGCCGATGATGATTCCCAGCGAGGCGATGAAGCCCGCCAGGCTCAGGAAGTGCTGCCAGAGCAGCGGCGTGTGCAACGAGGCGGCCCATTCGCGGATCAGATCCGCCGGGTAGAAGATCTGCGAGATGGCGATCGTCGCCGCGAACAGCATCACGTAGGTCGTCGTCATCCCAAGCAGCATGGCGGTCGTCAGCGAGACGCGGCTGATGACGCGCCGCTCGGTCAGCCCCCGCCTCCAACCTTCGTCGAAGATGCGCTGCCGTTTGAGCACGTAGAGGCTCGCGCCGACCAGCGCGGCGATCGAAAAGCCCGCTACCACGGCCGGGCGCTGCCGCATGCCCAGATCCCAGGCCTCGGCGGTGACCAGCAGGATCAACAACGTGGATGCCGCCGCGGTCGTCAAGCGGCTGAAGTGGTAGGGGAAACGCCAGAAACGGGTCTCGAAGATGGCGTGGAAGATCTCTATGCGGTTGTGCCAGATGGCCTTGAGATAGAACCGCAGCGAGTCCGCCGGCGCGCTGCGGGTCTCTTCCAACCGCACGTCGGCGACGGCGGAGAGGGCGTTCTGCAGCAGGTGTTGCGATTCGCCGGAATAACGGCGGTGGTTGTCGAGATCGGCGGGCCCCGCGGGCGGAAACATGTAGCAGTCCTCGCTGACCGCGTGGGGGAGGTCGTTGAGGTGTCCGAACAGATGCAAGGCGAGCGCGGTGAGCCGTTGCGCCAGAGCCTTGACGCGGGAGTCTTCGTCGAGGTCGGGCTCGGTCAACCCCGGATCCAGGCGGGCCAACGAGAGCACGGCCACGCCGAGCGCCTGAGAGGGCGTAGCAAGGGTGCGCGCCCGGTAGTGTGCGTTCAAGTCGGCTTGGGTGATGACGAACGCGAAATCCCATCCGGTGCGGTCGCGCTCGGCGGCCCCGGCGTCGAGCATCTCCACCGCTTCCACATTGGGCATACGGCCGAGCTTCTGGCGTCGGACCATCGGCATGCGCCACTGGAAGCCCGGGAAAACCTCCTCGAGATAGCGCATCGAGAGCACGCGCGCGCGGTCGATCGCCCTGCGATTGGGCTTCGACATCGGCTCGGCGATCACCCAGCCCGCCACGACTGCTGGAACGTGCGCCACGTCTCCTCTATGGGAGCAGATTTGGGCGGGTATAATACGGAGCTTCATGAAAGCTGTACAGATTCGCGAGCACGGCGGTCCGGAGGCGGTGCGTTGGGAATCGCGCGCCGAGCCGGAGCCGCGGCCCCACGAGGTGTTGGTGCGTGTAAAGGCCGCCGCGCTGAACCATTTGGACTTGTGGGTGCGCGGCGGGCTGCCGGGGTTGAAGCTCGAGATGCCGCACGTGTTGGGCTCGGACGCTGCGGGCGAAGTCGTCGAGGTCGGCTCGCTGTGCACGCGCCTCGAGGCCGGGGACCGGGTCTTAGTCGCGCCGGGCAAGCAATCCTGGCAGAGCCCGGAGGCGATGCGGGGCTTGGACAACTTCGCGCCGGACTACGGACTGTTTGGGCACCACTACCCGGGCTTGCAGGCCGAGTTGGTCGCGATCCCGGAGTCGAACGCGCTGCCGATTCCCGCCTCGCTCCCCTGGGAGCAGGCGGCGTCGGTTGCGCTGGTCTTTCAGACGGCGTGGCACATGCTGGTGGGGCTGGCGAAGATCCGCTTCTGCGAAGACGTGCTGATCCTGGGCGGCTCTTCCGGCGTGGGCGTGGCCGCCATTCAGATCGCCAAGTTGCACCACTGCCGCGTCCTCGCCACCGCCGGCGGCGAGGAGAAGCTTGCCAAAGCGAGAGAGCTGGGGGCTGACCACGTCATCGACCACTACGCCCAGGACATCAAAGCCGAGGTGCGGAACATCGTGGGCCGCAAGGGCTGCGAGATCGTCTTCGAGCACGTGGGCAAGGCGACCTGGCCGCACTCGGTGGCCTGCCTGGCGCGACAGGGCCGGCTGGTGACCTGCGGCGCGACCACCGGCGCGGACGTGACGCTGAATCTGGCGCACCTGTTCGCCAAGCACCTGCGTTTGCAGGGCTCGTTCATGGGCAACATGGGCGAGTTGCTCGACGTGCTGAAGCTGTTTGAGCGCGGCGCGCTGCGTGCGGTGGTGGATCGCGTGTTTCCGATGGAGGAAGCCCGCGCCGCCCACAAACACCTCGAAGGCAAGAATCAGTTCGGCAAGGTGGTGCTGGCGGCGTGAGCGCGGCAAGTCATGACACGGCTCTGCGCGCGCAGCTCGTCGCGCTGCTCGAGGGCGGCCAAGCGCACGCGCGCTTCGAGGACGTGCTGCGCGACTGGCCGGATGCGCTGCGCGGCGCGAAGCCAGCCGGCGCGGCGCACAGTCCGTGGCAAGTGCTCGAGCACATGCGCATCGCCCAACGCGACATCCTCGAGTTCTCCAGGAACCCGCACTATCGCGCCATGAATTGGCCGGACGACTACTGGCCGGCCGGGCAAGCGCCCGGCTCGGTCGAGGACTGGGATCGCAGCATCGCCCAGATCCGGCTCGATCTCGACGCGTTGAAGGCTCTGATCGAAGATTCGGACGCGGATCTCTACGCCCCGTTTGCCTGGGGGGAGGGGCAGACGCTGCTGCGCGAGGCCTTGCTGGTTGCGGATCACAACGCCTACCACCTTGGGGAGATGATGACCCTCCGGCGGACGCTCACCGCGGAGGCCGACGCAAGCTAGCTTTGGATCAGGCTCTTCGTGCCGCCCGGGTTGTCGTTCAACAGCTTCCGGAAGTAGGCGGGAAGGATCATGGCGATGATCCCGAGGCCGCTGGCGATGCCGACGTAGAGCAGGATGTCGTCGATGGTCATTGATTGAGGTTCCTGACGTTGAGGGAAGAGATGGGGGGCGCTGTCGTTTTCCTCCTCAAGCATACGGCTGGTACGGGCGTCCCGCAAGATAGGAATTCTCCTAAGTGTTCCGCCTGGGTCTATGCCGAATCGGCAAGAAACGCGGGCGAGGCGTGCGGGAATGTCCCAGCTTGTGCTACGGTGCACTATCTAAAGTTCTAGTACTAGTGCGCGCCCAGGGGCCGACGATCCCCGAGCAGTCGACTTTCACCCTGTTCGGGTTGGGCGCGACGCTGCTGATGTTGCGCTGGCGCCGGGCGAGGGCGGCGTACCGAGACAGCACGATGGATCGCACGCCGGCATCGCTGCCGGGTCCGATGTTTCGTGCCGTGGCTGAGGGAAGGGGGCAGGCCCCCCTCCCGGGGGCTACGGCTGCGGCGTCTGGTAGAACGCGCGCGCGCGCTTGAACAGGCGCACGACCTCGTCGCGTTGGGCGGGCCTCTCAAAGCGGCCCCTTTCCTCGACGCGGGCGATCAAGCGATCGATCCAGCCGACGAAGAAGCGCGCCGCCGCCGGGTCGCGGTAGCGGCGGCCGCCGACGTTGAGCCACACCGGCGTGGTGTGGGCGTAGAGCCGGAAGTCGTTCACCACCAGCGGATGGAATTCGCCGTCTACGCGGGCGGCGATCCAGGCCGGAGAGTCGATGCGGGCTTCGTGCTCCAGGCGCAATTGGCGCGCTGGACCTGTCGCTGAAGCGACTACTTCGCCGTTGCGGACGATCTCCAAGCTCGACATCGAAACCAGCGATCGCGCCGACGCTGCTATGCGAACGGTCGCCCCAGGCTCGATCTCGAGCTCGGCGCCCGGCAGCTGGTCTTCGACGTGAAAGCTCAGCAGCGGGCCGTTGGAGACGTAGGTCCGGCCGGCGCGGTAGCCCTCGATCCATTCGCGGTAGTCGAGCGTCGGCTTGCCGGTTTGGACGAAGACCCGTTGGCCGCCGGCCAACCAATGATGCCGTCTGTTGGTGAAGCTGTCGCTGCCGCCGGAGGCGACGAGCCTGAGCCCGGCGTTGAGCAGGCGGTAGTAGTAGGGCGTGACGGCGCGCTCGTTGGAGTTTGACAGCACGTCCATCGCCTCCACGGCTCCAAGCGCCGCGTCGACCGGCAGCTCGCGGGCGCTCATCGTGAACGGGTCGTCGGTGAGGCGGTAGCCGGGGTGGGCGTAGCTTGCCACGCCGCCGGCTTGTTGGGCGGCCTTGGCCTGGTTGTAGTTCGGCGGGTAGTCCCAGGGGTGCGGCGAGTCCGCGAAGCCCGTGTAGAGCGGCCTGATCAGGCGCTCGATGCCGGGCAGGCACATGTGGCCGTAGAAGTTCGAGCGCATCTCCTCGATCCAGCGCAGCTTGTGGCGGGCGGTGGAGAGCGCGTGCGGCTTGCCTTCGAAGTACTGCTCGTCGTGGACCTGCCATCCGACCGAGTTGGCCACCATCAGATTGGCCACGTTGAGGTCCTCGGCCTCGGCTTGCAACAGCATGTCCGCGGGGGTGAGGAATTCGTGGTCGTTGTAGTTGAGGTGGATGTGGGAGTCGCCCGCCCACCAGCCGTCGTCGGAGACTCGCGAGGTGCGACGGAGATCCAACGTCGCGCGGGTGGTTTCCCCCGCGCGGATGCGAACCTCGGCGCGAGCGGGCTCGACTTCGAAGCCTCGCACCGCAGTCACCCGCGCGCGGCCGGCCGGCAGCCGCAACCGCGCCTTGCCGCGGGCGTAGAAGAACGGCTGACCGGCGGTCCAGGTGTATTTCGCAAGCGCCGAGCCGTCGGATGGCGCATAGGCGAGGCCGTCGGAAGCGAACGCGGTGACACGCGCCGCGATAGGCTGGCCGTCTTCTAGGATTTCCAGCTCCGCTTCTCCCCATTCGACGACATCGGCGGAGAAAGAGATCGAGGCGCGGTTGCGGCTCTGCGGCGGAGGGCCTTCGCCTGCTCCATCGTGCCCGGCGAAGAGCTCAATGCCAGCGGAGAAGGCCCCGGTCTCCATGGGCCGCAGATTCACCGAGAGATAGCTCAGGCCCTTCGGCAGGCGAAAACCATCCGACGGCCCGCCACGCGCCACGAGCTTCACGTTGAGCGGACCATTCGTATCGTTGCGGAGGATCAGCGGCAGGTTGAACGTCTCGCCGACGGCCAATGTGGGGCGCTCGAAGAAGCTCGCAAACGAGACGCGCGAGTCCGAATCAACCCTGGCCTTCAGCACGCCGGGCAATTCCAACTCCCACAAGTCCGGCGGATCGCTCATGCGCCAGTCGCGGTAGTTGATGGTAAGCGGAATGCGAAATTCGCCAGTCCGCCTGAGCAGCAGCCGGACGAAGTCTTCGCGCGTCAGCGGTCCCGGGTACTCGATCGGTTGGAAGCCGCGGCGTGAGGCTTCGAAGGTGTACTGGTCGACGGGCGTCGGGTTCTCGCGCGTGTAGGCCTGATAGGCCAGCGCAACGAACGCCACGGCCAAAAGGAAGCGGAGCCTCATTGCTGATACCAATACGCGACCGACCAGTAGCGGCTGTCGCGCGCCGAGTTGTTGTGCCCGCGCTCGACGCTCACCTTGATCGATCGTGTGAATGGGATCGGGTCGCGGGTATGCCAGCGGTACATGGTGTAGCGGCCTGCTTGCCAAGCGTCGCGGTAGGCGAGCTTTTCGAGATAGCTCAAACCGTGGTCAGGATAGGTGTAGGCCTTGCGGAAGCCCCAGGCTCCGCCGAAGTAGTCCTCGGTGCCGGTGCCATAGAGCGACGGCTGCGCTTCACCGTCGATCCAGAACATGTCGTCGCCCTCCCACCAGCCAGCGCGCAGGGCGTCGGCGGAGAGCGCCATGCCG
Source organism: Bryobacterales bacterium (assembly GCA_965216545.1). GTDB lineage: Bacteria > Acidobacteriota > Terriglobia > Bryobacterales > UBA6623 > RI-231. The sequence goes on along the minus strand of OZ244172.1, from coordinate 6,807,818 downwards.
AGGAAGTGACCGCTGCCGGTGGTTTCGAGAACGAGGTGGTTGTCAGCGCCGTCGGCGTTGATGGCTTCGAAGCGGCCGGCGCCGGGCGCCGCTTCTTCCGGCTCGGTTTCCATGTAGCGAGCGTGGAAGCGTAGCGGGCTCGGCGCGCGCCGATGCTCCTGGTAGTCGACCTGGTAGTAGAGCGAGCGCAGCTCCTGCGCGGAGCGGTTCTCGATGACGATCTTCGCACCGCGTGCGTAGGGCATGGAGAAGTAGGTGTTGAAGCCGGCGACGTTCGAGTTGGGCAGGTTGAAGTTGAGCTCGGGCCGCGCGACGACCGTAACCAAGGACGAATTCACCGGCGCCACCCGGCCGTGCCCGAGCGCGTGGAAGTCGCCGAACGGCGCCTGGACCGCGGGCTCGCTGGCGCCGTCCCAATACATCTTGATCCAAACGTTGTCGAGGTAGTCGGGGTCGTCGATCGCGAGCGTGATCCAGGTGTGGACGATGCGGCCGGCGCCGCGGATGTTGGCGATGGTGAACGACTCGCCTGGCGGAACGCGCTTGGCGTCCATGTTGGCGCCGTTTTCGCGGTAGCTCGAGGAGCGGCGCGCGCGGAACGGCTGAGGCTGGTCGATGGACTGCGCGGCAAGGGTCGCGACGCAGAGCGTGAGCAAAATGGGGCGAAGCATCGCGCACATTGTAGCGGCGCAGCCTAACGGTGCGTTTGATCCCCTCGCGCCGGCCGCCCCGTATTTGCTTTGCTGAAGAGAAGTGGCCGTTTCCGGCAAGAAGCTCGTGCTGTGGATGTTTGCGTCGCTGCTGGCGGTGATGCTGCTGATCGACGGCGGGTTGCGCGTCTTCGCGATGAAGCTGATGGTGGCCCAGTTCGAGCGCTTCGGCTACGGCACGGGCGCGCTGCGGGTCTTCGGCGCGGCGGAGGTCGTCGCCGGCGTGCTGTTGCTGATCCCCGCCGCGCGCTTGGCCGGAGCGGGCTTCTCCATTTTGCTGATGGCGCTGGCGGCGTTCGCCTATGTCTCGACGGGAGTCGGCTTTCCGACGGCTGCGGTGGTGCTCTCTGTGATGAGCTTGGCGGTCATCTGGATGATCCTCGAGCAACGAATCGACGGGGGAGCGAAACCTTAGCAGCGTCGTCTACGACGATAAGGCGAGGTGTTCGAGCAGTCCTTGGTGGGGGCCGGGCGCTCGGGCCGCGGCTGGGCAGTCGGCGGCTCGCTTGCCGTCCAGACGCTGGCTGTGGGGTTTCTGGCCGTTCTGCCGTTGCTGATCACCTACGAAATCCCGCTGCACTCGCTAGAGAGCACGCTGCTGTTTCTCGCCCCGCCGCCTCCGCCCGCGCCTCCTCCTCCGCCGCAAGTCAAGGTCGAGCCCGCGCAGCGCGTCCAGCGTTATCAAGAGATCCTGCGTCAGCCGAACCGCATTCCGGACCAAGTCGCGTTGGTGACCGATACGCCCCGGCTGACCGCGCTCTCCGCCTCGCCCATGGGCATGGAAGGCGGCGTGTTGGGCGGGGCGCAAGAGGGTTCGCCCACCCTACTGCCGTTCGTCGCTCCGCCTCCCGTGGTCAAGCCCATCCGCGTGGGCGGCCGGGTGCAGGAGGCGCGCATCCTCGAGCGCGTACGCCCGGAGTACCCGCCCGAGGCGATCGAGGAGAACATCTCCGGCACGGTCATGCTCGGTGCGATCATCGCGCGTGACGGCACGATCAAGGAGCTGGAGCTGCTCGAAGGGCACCCCATGCTAGCTCCCGCGGCGCTCGAAGCCGTCCGGCAGTGGCGCTACAAACCGACCGTGCTCAACGGGCAACCCGCCGAAGTCCAGACCCAGATCGAAGTGATTTTCAATCTGGTCGCGCCGCCGGAAGCGGAAGGGAAGAAGAAGCGCCGGCGGCGGTAGCGGGCGGCTTCGCTCAGCGAGTCTCAGTCGCCTGGCGGGGAGTAGCGGACGCCCTTGGCTTTCTCGATGGCTTGGTCGGCTTCTTCGAGCGTCAGCAGCCTGGTGGTTCGGATGCTGACCAGACCGCTCGATCCGGTTGCGATGGAAAGAGCCGCGGCGGTTGCGGCGTCGGGGAACTCGACGATGCCGACGATGTCGCTGTCGCCGAGGGCGAAGTAGACCTTTTCGGCCTTGCCGCCCAGGCTGCGGATGGCGGCCTTGGCGACGCGCTCGCGTTTGGCGGCGCCGTCGGCGGCGAGTCCGCTGAGGCCTTCGCTCGAGTATTGGGCTTCGATCAAGAATTTCGGCACGATCTCTCCTCCTGGAGGCCTAAGGGTAGCAATGTCGGTTCCATTCAAGGTTGCGGCTCGCGGAACGGGACCCAGCCTTGGGCGCGCTGACGCGCGATCTTTTCTTGGTTGAGGCGGATGCCCGTGCCGACGTTCCAGTGGCGCTCGCCGCTGACGGCGGCGTCGATGTCGAGATCGCCTTCGAGCTCGATCACGATCACCGAAACGTTGTCATCCGGCGCCGCGCCGGGCGTGGCGATCCGCAGCGACGCGGCGGCGGCGTCCTGCTCGACGGCGAGGTCGCCGCGGCCCGGATCAGCGAGCAAGTAGGCGCGCTTGACCGGCGTGCGCAGCCCTTGCAGGTTCAGCCCTCGCTCGTTCCAGGCAAGCACGTGGAGGTAGAGGCGTCCGGGCTTCTGCGACACCGAGCCCCATTCGAAGTCGTAGGCGAACGGGCCGCCTTGCGTGCCGTACACCGCTTCGCCGTTGACTTCGAGCCAGCGGCCGATGGCTTCGAGTCTCTCGGTCTCCTCGGGCGTCAACTCGCCTTCGGGCGTGGGGCCGACGTTGAGCAGCATGTTGGCGCCGCGGCAGATCGTCAACGAAAAGCGCTGCAGCAGCTCCTGGACGCTCTTCCAGTTCGTGTCGTCGCGATCGAAGCCCCAGTTGTCGCGCATCGTCATCGGCGACTCGGCGTCGAAGTCGACGTTGCCTTCGGGGATCGAGCGATCCGCCATGGTGCGGAAATCGTGCAGCGAGGGGTCGCCTTGGAGCCGCGAGCCGATGATGGTGCGCGGCGAGAGCTCGCGGACCAGGCGGCCGTATTCGGAGTTGATTTCGGTGAACGTGTCGCCGGTGTCGAACCAGAGCACGGCGATGTCGCCGTAGTTGGTCAGCAGCTCGCGCACTTGGTTGTTGACCAGCTCGCGGTAGGCGGCGGGCGGCGGGTCCGGGTCCTGGCGGTGCAGCTTGCGGTGATACCAGTCCTTGCTCTGCGAGTAGTAGACGCCGAAGCGGATGCCGCGTTTGCTGCACGCCTCGGCGAGCTCGCCGATAATGTCGCGGCGGAAGGGGGAGGCGTCGATGATGTCGTAGTCGGTGTGGGCCGAGTCGAACAGGCCGAAGCCGTCGTGGTGCTTGGAGGTGATGACGAGGTACTTCATGCCGGCGCGCTGAGCGATGCCGGCCCAGCGGTCGGCGTCGAAGCGCACGGGGTTGAACTGGGCGGCGAGCTTGGAGTATTCCTCGCTGGGGATGGCGGCTTGCAGCATGATCCACTCGGCGCTGGCTCCTTCCATCTCTTTGCCGTAGTCGAAGCCTTCCCACTCGCCGCCGAGCACGGAGTAGAGACCCCAGTGGATGAACATGCCGAAGCGAGCTTCGCGCCACCAGCCCATCCGCTCGTCGGCAGAGAGGGGCTCGGCGGGAGCCTTCGCCGGCTCCGTATCTGGGGCGGCGCACATCGACAGCGCCAGCGCCGCCGCGGCAATCGTGCAGGGAGCTCTCGTCATCGGTCTCTCCTGGCCATCTCGACGGCGAAGAGCAGCGCCATCGCTCCGCCGCGGTCGTCGCGGCCGAGCAGCGCCTCACGGTCGAGGTAGGCTTGCAGATTGGGTTGCCTGCCGGTGCTGCGGCAGACGTCGGCGAGCGAGCCGTCGGGGGCGATGCGCGCCTTGACGCCGCGCCAGGCGCGCTCGAGCGCGTGCTCGAAGTCTTCGCCGGCAATCCAGCCGTTGCGCAGGCCGCGCGCGAGGGCGTAGCCGATCATCGACGTCGAGGTGAGCTCGCGGTAGCTGCCGGGATGGTCGATGACCTGATGCCACATGCCGGTCGGGTCTTGATGCTCGATGAGGGCCGCCATCAGGCTGCGGTAGGAGTCGAGGAACGCATCTCGCTCAGCAGCGCCGGCGGGCATCGCGTCGAGCGTCCAGCTCAGGCCCAGGGCGGGGAAGCCGTTGCCGCGCCCCCAGGCTGCTTCGTCGAGCGGGGAGTGGCGGTAGAGCCCGTCGGAGCGCAGGTCGAGCTGCTCCATGAAACGCAGGTGCCGCAAGGCCATCCGGAAATAGCGGCGCTCGCCGCTGAGCCGGCCCGCCTCGGCGAGAATCGCACAGCCCATGAAGACGGAGTCGCTCATCTGGTTGTGGAGCGGCATGGATTCGCGCATCGCGCCGCCGTCGAAGGCCATCCCGGCGGCGCGGCGGGCGAGGGCGATGTAGGCGGTGTTGCCAGTGAGGCGGGCGAGCTCGGCGAAGACGAGGTGCCCGGGCAGATGGCTGCTCGAGGGCTTCTCGCCCAGCGTCGGCTTGCCGTCGAGGTAGGGCTTCATGATGCGCTCGACGTCGGGCAGGATGGCGCTGTCGTCGCTGAGCGCGCCCAGCCGCAGGCGGCCGATCAGAGCGACGGCGGGGATGTAGGCGACGCTGGGCAGCTCATGTCCGTAGACTTCTGCGAGCTGGCCCGCGACCTCGAGGGGAGCGCGCTCGAGGCGAGCCTGAACTTGCTTGCGGGCGTGGCTGAGCGGGGTGCGCTGCAGCACCGGCGCGAGCAGTTGCGCGCCGTTGGCGGCGTCGATGCGCTGCACGACGCGCAGCTTGCCGACGCCCGCGGGCTCGTTCTCCGCCAGCGCCGCCGCCAGGCCGCTGCCCGACACTGTTGGAATGACGACCCAGTCCGGGGCGTGCAAGCCGAGCCAGCGCCACAGGTACTGCGCCTCGACGTTGGTCTGCGAGCCGTAGTAGGGGCCTTCGGGCGGAAACTCCAGCTCGCGGGGCGCGGCCTCGAGCCAGGCGTGAGGATTGGCGACGGGAATGACCGCCAGCGCGAATCGCTCGCGCAGCGGCTTGGTGTCATCGGAGTGGAACCACTCCCAGGCCTGGACGGCCAGCTCGACCGATTGCTCGGATCCATCGAGCCCGCCGACGATGACGATCTGCGACTTCTCCGAAAGAGCGTCGAGCGCGTCCTCGCCCAGCAAGCTGGGGATGCTCACGCCTCGGCGTGTGACGCCGATTGCCGAGGCGGCGCCGCCGGCGGAGAGGCCGCGCTCGATGAGCGCGTCGAGATCCGGCGCCGCCGCGGTCGCAACCTGGACCGCGACTGCGACCAACAAGGCCCCTTTCATCGCGCGCCAGTATAGCGTGTCGGGTTTTTCGGCCGGATCGCGCAACATTCATTGCAGAGCGAAATTGCTGTTGACGCCATGGCCGGACAGATTCTACAATTCAAACAGTCGTTTGAATCAAACATTCGTTCGACGCCCTGCGCCATGCCCGCCGACACCAAAGAGCACATCCTCGACGCTGCCGAGACCCTGATTGCCGAGCAAGGCATTGACGCGGTCTCGCTGCGGGCGATCACATCGGCGGCTGGGGTGAACTTGGCCGCGGTGCACTACCACTTCGGCTCGAAGGACGCGCTAGTGCACAAGGTCTTCGAGCGGCGCATCCGGCCGGTGAACGCGCGGCGGCTGGAATTGCTCGAGGCTGCCGGGCAGAGCGCCGGCGAAGCCGGGCCGACGCTCGAAGCGATCCTGCACGCCTTCTTCGAGCCCGCGATTCGGCTCTATGCCCAGGACGCCAACGGGCCGATGTTCATGCGGGTATGCGGACGGGTGTTCGCCGAGCCGTCGCAACACTTGCAGGAGAGCATCGACGACTTTTTTACCGAGATCGTGGCGCGGTTCGGGGCGGCCTTCCGCGGGGCGCTGCCTGAGCTCGAGGATGACGAGGTTGCCTGGCGGATGCACTTCACCGTGGGCACGATGGTGCACACGCTGATGGAGCATGACCGGCTCAAGCGCTTCACGCACGGCTTGTGCACGATGGACGACCCAGAGGCGCTGGTCGACCGCATGGTGACGTTCTGCGCCGCCGGGATGCGAGCGCCGCGCGCTCGCGCGACCGAGCAGATCGAACCCGCACTGTTGGAGACGCCGCTATGACGGAGATGCGTTGGTTGGTTGCGACCGCTATGGTCGCCACGCTGGGCTGTACGCAGTCGATATCGCGTCCGGACCGCAGCTTGACGGTCCAAGCGCCGCAACAGTGGACGGCGCCGCGGATGCCCGACGCCGATCCCTCGGGCGACTGGTGGGCGTACTTCGGCGACCCGCTGCTGGACGAGGCGATCAGCGCGGCGCTGCGGCACAACCGCAGCTTGACGGCGGCGGCGTCGCGCATCGACGCCGCTCAGGCGCAGGCCCGCATTGCCGGAGCCGCGACGATGCCGGAGGTCACAGCCGGGTTCAACCGCACGCGTCAGCGGCTGAACTTCATCGGGCTGCCGATCCCGGGCCGCGAAGGAGCCGTCCTCAGCTCGGTCAACACGACTCTGGGCCCCTCGCTCAACGTCGCCTGGGAGCCCGACGTATGGGGCAAGGTGAAGGCGTCGAAGCTGGCGGCGGCGGCGGAGCTGCAAGCGGCGCAGGCCGATCTCGCCGGCGCGCGCTTATCACTGACCGGGCAGGTGGCCAAAGCGTGGTTTGCGGCCATCGAGGCGAATCGGCAGGTGCAACTGGCCAAGGCCGCGCTCGAGAGCTTCGAGTACTCCTCCGAGCGGGTGCGCGCGCGTTTCGAGGCTGGCGTACGGCCCTCGCTCGACCTCAGGCTCACGCTGACGCAGGTGCGCAACGCCGAGTCGCAGTTGCAGCAGCGGCGGCAACAGCTCGACGCGGCGGTGCGCCAGCTCGAGATCCTGCTGGGCCGCTACCCCGCCGCCGAGCACGCTCTGGCGGAGGATCTGCCCGAGGCCCCGCGGGGCGTCCCGGCGGGGCTGCCTTCCGAGCTGGTCCATCGCCGGCCGGATTTGTTGTCGGCCGAGCGGCGGCTGTTAGCCTCCGACGCCCGCATCGCGCAGGCGGAGGCCGACCTCAAGCCGCGCTTCAACCTGACCTCGGGCTTTGGCACCTCGACCAACCGTTTGCAGGACGTATTGAGCGGCGACGTGCTGGTCTGGAACCTGATCAGCGGAGTCACCGCGCCGCTGTTCAATGGCGGCCGGCTGAAGGCGGCGATGCGGCAGAGCGAGGCGCTCTCGGCCGAGGCCGCCGCGCGGTATGAGGATTCGTTGCTGTTGGCCTACCGCGAGGTCGAGACGACGCTGGCGGCGGACGCCTACCTGGCCGAGCAAGAAAAGGCGCTCGACGCCGCAACCCAGCAAGCGCTGGCGGCGCAACGGCTAGCCGAGGAGCGCTACCGCGGCGGGCTGGCCGACATCATCACGATGCTCGACTCGCAGCGCACCGCGCTCAACTCCGAGAGTGCGTTGCTGTCGGTGCGGCGGCTGCGGCTGGACAACCGCGTGGACCTGCACCTGGCGCTCGGCGGCGGTTTCTCGATGACCATCCCGTCCCCGGCGGCTGGGCCGGACGCGGACGCAAGCAAGAGGAAAAGGCTATGAAGGCCCTTCGCATCACACTCATGATCCTGCTGCCCGTGCTGGTGTTGGGCTTGGGGGCGTGGGCCGCCAAGACGATGGTCGACAATCGGCCCGAGCCGGAGAAGAAAGCGGCCGAGGTGACCGCCCCGCTGGTGCGGGTGATGGAGGCGACTTCGCAATCGATCCGCCTGCGTGTCGAAACCGAAGGCCTGGTGGCGCCGCGAACCGAGAGTCAGCTCGTGCCGGAGGTTTCCGGTCGCGTGCTTTGGGCGTCGCCCTCGCTGGTGGCCGGCGGATTCTTCGATGAAGGCCAGGTGATGATCAAGATCGATCCGCGGGAGTATGAGCTCGCGGTGGTGCGGGCGCGCTCGGCGGTGGCGCAAGCCAAGACGCGCGTCGCGACCGAGGAGCAAGAGGCGGCGGTCGCCCGCAAGGAGTGGGAGTCGCTGGGCGAGGGCGAGCCGACGCCGCTGGTGCTGCGCGAGCCCCAGCTCGCCGAAGCGCGCGCCGCGCAAGCTTCCGCCGAGGCCGCCCTCGAGCAAGCCGAGTTCGACTTGGAACGCACGGTGGTGAAGGCGCCGTTTGCCGGCCGGGTCCGCGAGAAGAACGTGGACGTCGGCCAGTATGTGCAGCGCGGACAGGCCGCGGCGCGACTCTACTCGGTCGACGTGGCCGAGGTGCGGTTGCCGGTTCCCGACGAAGAGTTGGCGTTCGTGACGTTGCCGCTGGCCTATCGCAACGTCGAGAGCAGCCAGAGCCGGCGCGGGCCGTCGGTGATTCTGAGCGCGGATTTTGCCGGCCGCAACTACAAGTGGAGCGGACGCATCGTCCGCACCGAGGGCGAGATCGATCCCCGCACGCGTATGGTGCACGCCATCGCTCAAGTGGAGGACCCTTACGCGCGCGCGGGCGCCAGCCGCCGTCCGCCGCTGGCGGTGGGTATGTTCGTGAAAGCGGAGATCTACGGCAAGAGCGTGAAGGCGGTGCCGATTCCGCGGACCGCGGTGCGCGGCGGCAATACGGTCCTGGTGGTCGACCGCAACGACCGGATCGAGTTTCGCGAGCTCGACATCTTTCGCCAGGAGCGCGACCGCGTGTTGGCGACCGGCGGTGTGGAAGCCGGCGACCGCATTTGTCTGTCGACCCTGGAAGCGGCGGTCGAGGGCATGCCGGTTCGCGTGCTCGAAGAGACGGCCGACTCGGCGGGGGAGAGCGACTAGATCATGCAGGGAATCATCGCCTGGTTTGCGCGCAATCGCGTCGTCGCCAACCTGCTCATGATTTCGATCCTGGGCGCCGGGGCGATGTCGCTCGTCGGCGTGCCGGGCTTGAGCAGCTCGTCGATCTTGCTCGAAGTCTTCCCGGAAATCGCCGTCGACATCGTCTCGGTGCAGGTGGAATATCGCGGCGCCGCGCCGGAAGAGGTCGAGGAAGGCATCTGCATCAAGATCGAGGAAGCGGTGCAGGACCTCGAGGGCATCAAGAAGATCACCTCGGTCGCGAACGAAGGCTCGGGGACGGTGAACGTCGAGGTCGAGATCGGCTACGAGGTCGCGGATCTGGGCGAGGACATCAAGACGCGGGTCGACGCCATCGATACGTTTCCCGACGAGGCCGAGCAGCCGGTGATCCGCGAGGTGACCAACCGCATGCAGGTCATCAACGTGTCGATCTCGGGCGCGACCGACGAGCTGACTCTCAAGCGCCTGGGCGAGCGGGTCCGGGACGACTTGTTGAACCTCGAGGGCATCACGCAGGTCGATCTGAAAAATGCGCGGCCCTATGAGATCGCCATCGAGATTTCCGAAGAAGACCTGCGCCGCTACAACCTGACTTTTGACGCCGTGGCGAACGCGGTGCGCGCGGCCTCGCTGGACCTGCCGGGCGGCTCGGTGAAAACGGCGAGCGGCGAGATCCTGCTGCGCACCAAGGGCCAAGCCTACGTTGGCCGCGAGTTCGAACAGTTGACGCTACTGACGCGGCCGGACGGCTCGCGCATCGAGCTGGGCGACGTGGCGACGGTGATCGACGGCTTCGAGGAGACCGACAACTACTCGACGATGGACGGCAAGCCCGCCGTTCTGGTGCAAGTGTTCCGCGTGGGGGACCAGAGCGCGGTGGACATCGTGGACACGGTGTATGACTACATCGCCTACACGCAGCCGACGCTGCCCGAAGGCATCGAGCTGACGGCCTGGGCCGACGCGGCGCGCATCCTCAAGGGGCGCATGGACTTGCTGATCAAGAACGCCAAGAGCGGCTTGGCGCTGGTGTTCATCGTCTTGGCGCTGTTCTTGCGTTTGCGGTTGGCGTTCTGGGTCACGCTGGGGATCCCGATCTCATTCCTGGGCACGCTGGCGATGATGCCCGCCCTCGACGTGTCGATCAACATGATCTCGCTGTTCTCGTTCATCCTCGTGCTGGGCATCGTGGTGGACGACGCCATCGTGGTGGGCGAGGCGATCTTCCAGCAGCAGGCGAAAGACCGCGAGGGTCCCAACGCGGCAATCAAGGGCGCGCAGCACGTGACGGTCCCGGTCATCTTCGGCGTGCTGACCTCGGCCGTCGCTTTTGCGCCCATGCTGTTCGTGCCGGGCTACATGGGTAAGATTTGGCGCGTGATTCCGCTGGTCATCATCCCCACGCTGCTGTTCTCGCTGGTCGAGTCGAAGCTGATCCTGCCGGCGCACCTCTCGCACTACCACCCGCCCAAGCCGGGCCGCCGCTCGTTGCCGGTGCGGCTGTTCACGGGCTTTTTCGATCTATTCGGCAACGGGTTGCAGTGGTTCATTCGAAGCATCTACCGGCCGGTGCTCGAGACCGCGCTGACGTGGCGCTACCTGACGGTGGCGATCGCGTTCGCCACGCTGTTTCTCACCATCGGCATGGTGGGCGGCGGCATGGTGAAGTTCGTATTCTTCCCGCAGGTGGAATCGGACAACGTGGTGGCCGATTTGACGATGCCGCAGGAGACGCCCTCGGAGGTAACGGGCGAGGTCGTGCTGCAGCTCGAGGCGTCGATCATGGAGGTGTTGCGCGAGGTCGAACAAGAGCAGGGTGAGAAGATTCACCGGCACGTGCTGACCTCGGTGGGCGAGCAGCCCTTCGCGGTTCAGGCGCAGCGCAACGCGGGAGGGCGCGCGGCCAGCCTATCGGCGTCGAATCTGGGCGAGGTGAACGTGGAGCTGACGCCGTCGGAGGAGCGCTCGATCACTGCTAGCGAGATCGTACGGCGCTGGCGCGAGCGCACGCCGCTGATCCCGGACGTAGTGGAGCTGACGTTTTCGGCGGACCTGCTCGGCGGCGGCAAGGCGATCGACATTCAGTTCGCCGGGCGGGACCTGGACGAGCTGCAGGGAGTGGTGGCGCAAACCAAGGCCAAGCTCGCCGAGTACCCCGGCGTGATCGACATCTCCGACTCGTTCCGCGGCGGCAAGCCGGAGATCAAGCTCAACATTCTGCCAGAGGCGGAGTCGCTCGGCATCAGCCTGCAGACGTTGGGCCGGCAGGTTCGACAAGCGTTCTTCGGCGAGGAAGCGCAGCGCATCCAGCGCGGCCGCGACGAGGTGCGTGTGATGGTGCGCTATCCCGAGGCCGATCGCCGCTCGCTGGGCGATCTCGAGAACATGCGCATCCGCACGCTCGAGGGGGCCGAGGTTCCGTTCTCGGAGGTGGCGCGGGCGGACATTGGCCGCGGCTTCGCGACGATTTCTCGCGCCAACCGCCGCCGCACGATCAACGTGACGGCGGAGGTCGACGAGACGACGGCCAACGCCAACGAAGTGTTGGGGGACATGCGGGCGGCGTTCTTTCCCGGGCTGATGGAGGGCCATCGCGGGGTGACCTACTCGTTCGAGGGCGAACAGCAGAGCCAGATGGAGGCGATGCAGGCGCTGGGCAAGGGCTTCGTGGGCGCGCTGTTTGTCATCTACGTGCTGATGGCGATCCCGTTCAAGTCGTACTTGCAGCCGCTGATCGTGATGTCGGCGGTGCCGTTCGGCATCGTGGGCGCGGTATGGGGCCATGCCTTCATGGGGCTCGCGATGAGCATCCTGTCGATGTGCGGCATCGTGGCGCTGACCGGCGTGGTGGTGAACGACTCGCTGGTTTTGGTGAACTTCATCAACCACCATCGCGCCGAAGGTCTCTCGACCAGAAACGCCCTGTTGCGGGCGGGCGTGGAGCGCTTCCGGCCGATCTTGCTGACGTCGTTGACGACGGCGGCGGGCGTGACGCCGCTGATGCTCGAGAAGAGCGTACAGGCGCAGTTTCTGATTCCGATGGCGGTGGCGCTGGCGTTCGGCGTGCTGTTCGCAACGGCGATTACCCTGGCGCTGGTGCCGGCGATCTACCTGATCCTTGAGGACATCCTGGGCGCGTTCCGGTGGCTGATCGGCCGGCCGGCGCCGGTGGAGGAAGAAAGGCCGGAGGCGCCGGCGGACGAGCTGATGGAGACGCCGCGCGCGGCGCGGTCGCCGCTGCCCGAGGGCGTCACCGGGGACTGAGCGTGAAGATCGCAGGGTATTGGACGTGACCGCTGAAAGGAAGGTCTGGTCCGAGCCGCATCCCACAAGGGTGCGGTAGATTTGGCCCGGCGGCGTTAGCGGTCGACCACGCTGCCGTCGTCGGCGTCGTAGGATTCGGCCGGACGGTAGTCGTGGTCGCGCATCGAGTCGACGTAGTCGCGGTCGAGCTCGACGCCGAGGCCGGGACCCGCCGGCAGGTCCAGATAGCCGTCGCGCACGCGAAAAGGCTCCCGCAAATAGCCTTCGCCTAGGCTGACCTGCTCCTGGCAGAGGAAGTTCGGAACCGAAGCGGCGAGCTGCACGCCGGCGGCCAACGCGATCGGCCCCAGCGGATTGTGCGGCGCGATCTGTGCGTAGTAGGCCTCCGCCATGGCCGCGATCAGGCGGCATTCGGAGATGCCGCCGGCGTGGCTGAGGTCCGGCTGCAGGATGGTCGCCGCACCGAGCTCGAGGATCTCGCGAAAGCCCCACTTGGTGAAGACGCGCTCGCCGGTGGCGATCGGCAAGTGCGTCGAGCGCGCAATGTCGGCCATCACGCGGTGGTTCTGGGCTTGGCAAGGCTCCTCGATGAACATCGGCTGGTAGGGCTCGAGCGCCTTGATGAGGATTTTGGCCGACTGCGGCGGAATGGCGCCGTGGAAGTCAATCGCGATGTCGGCCTCGGGGCCGGCGGCCTCGCGTAGAGCGGCAAAATCGTCGGCAGAGCGCTGGATGGCGGCGGGATTCTCGACGGCGCGGTAGGGACGCGTCTTGAAGGGGCCGGTCTTGAAGGCTCGAAACCCTTTGGCCATGTCGCGCTTGATCCGGTCGGGCGTGCGGGCGTGCGAGTAGACCCGGACGCGGTCGCGGGTCGGGCCGCCGAAGAATTCGTACACGGGAATGCCGAGCGCCTTGCCCTTGATGTCCCACAGCGCCTGGTCGATGCCGGAGAGCGCCGAGGTCAGCACCGAGCCGCCGCGATAGAAAGCGTGGCGGTAGATCGCTTGCCAGTGGTGTTGGACGCGTCGCGGGTCCTTGCCGATCAGATAGGGCTCGGCTTCGCGCACAGCGGCCATGACGGTGCGTCCGCGGGATTCGACGATCGGCTCGCCCAGGCCCGTGACGCCGGCGTCGGTGTGGACCTCGAGAAAGGTCCAGCGCGGTTTAACTTGGTAGAGCTGGAGCCTGGTGATGCGGAGTTTCTCGCGAGGGCCGACGGGGCTTCGATCGCCGATGCGCTCTTGGGCGTGGAGGAAGGCGGGCTCGAACGCCGCGGCCGCGAGACCACCGGCGACCTGCAAGAAGAGCCTGCGGCTGGGGCATCGCATGGCCATCAATGTAGCAATCCGATCTCGCGGCTCAGCCTCAATAAGGAGAGCGCATGGCGCCGGACCGCAAAGGCTAGTAGAATCGCACAGGGATGCGCCGACGTAGTTTCGTTCTAACCGCCGGCGGCGCGGCGCTCGCTGCGCGCCTCGACGCCGAATCGGACGTTCGTGTCCGCAACGTGCGCCGCGCCTATCACAACGGCGAGCACAACGCCTTCACCGACTTATGCTGGTTCCAGGGGCGGATCTACCTGACATTCCGTAGTTGCCCGGACGGCCACATGGTCTTCCCGACCTCGACTGTTCGCGTCCTCGTGAGCGAGAACCTGGGCGCGGACTGGCGCGAGGTGCATCGTTTCTCGATTCCCCGGCGCGACGTGCGCGACCCGCACTTGCTCGTCTTCCAGGACAAGCTGCTCGTCTACACCGGCACGTGGTACTGTGGCGACGGGCCGCCGCCGGAACCCCGCGAGCAGAACACTATGCTCGGCTTCGCGGCCCTCTCCGCCGACGGCGAGCGCTGGGAAGGCCCGCACATCCTAGAGGGGACTTACGGCCACTACATCTGGCGGGCCGCGGCGCATGGCGGCAAGGCCTACCTGTGCGGGCGGCGCAAGAAGGGTTTCGCGCAGACGGCGGTGACGAGTGAGCAGGGCCGCAGGCTGACCGAGTCCGCGATGCTCGAGAGCGAGGACGGGCTGAGTTGGCGAACGCGCGCGCTGTTTCAGCAAGAGTGGGGCAACGAGACGGCGTTTCTGTTCGCATCCGACGGGTCGGTCACCGCTGTCGCGCGCACCGTCGGCAACGCTCAGCTATGCCGCTCCGCGCCGCCCTACGGCGAGTGGACGCGCACCGACCTCGGCCGCTACATCGGCGGGCCGCTGCTGGCGCGCTGGCGGGGACAATACCTGGTCGGCGGCCGGCACATGACCGAGACGCAGCCCGCGGTCACGGCGCTCTACTGGCTCGAAGGCGAGCGAATCCGGGAGGTTGCGCGGCTGCCCTCGGGCGGCGACAACTCATACCCCGGCTTGGTCGAGTTGCCCACGGGCGATGCGCTGGTTTCGTGGTATTCGAGCCACGACGAAGGCACGGCGATCTATCTGGCGGAGCTGAGCTAGGCGTCAAGCCCTATAATGGCGGTCGCCATGTGGACCCTCGACGACCTTCGCGACCCAACGCTCTCCCGCCGCGACTTCTTCGCTCTCTCGGCTCGCTCCGCCGCCGTCGGCGTCGCCGCCCTCACCGCGGGCGGCAGCGCTTACGCCGCCGCGCGCGAGAGAGCCAAGCCGCTCAATCTGAAGGTCACCGACCTGAAGAGCTGGATCGTCAACCACTCCGCCGGCAAGAACTACGTCTTCTGCAAGGTCTACACCAACCAGGGGATCATCGGCGTCGGCGAGGGCTCGGTCACTTCCAAAGCCGCGACGATGAAGGCCGCCATCGACGAGCATCGCCGCTATCTCCTCGGCCGCGACCCCACCGACATCGAAATGCATTGGCAAGCGATGTTCCGCTGGCCGCGCTGGCGCGGCGGGCCTATCCTGAACTCGGCCATCTCCGCGGTCGAGATCGCTCTTTGGGACATCCTCGGCCAGGCCGTAGGCCAGCCGATCTACAAGCTGCTCGGCGGCAAGGCGCGCGACAAGGTGCTGATGTATGTTCACCCCGGCGGCGGCTCCAGCCCGCGGGCCTACGCCGAGCGGTGGGTGGCCGCCAAGGAGCAAGGCTGGACCGCGGGCAAGGGCGGCTTCATCACTACCGACGGCGACGTGATCGAGCCGGTCAGGTCGGTGCGCGAAGGCATCGAGAACCTCGAAGCGGTGCGCGGGGCGGTCGGCGAGGACTTCAAGATCTGCATCGACGTCCACGGCAAGGCGACGCCGACCATGGCCGTCAGCTTTTGCGCCAAGGCCGAGCCCTACAACCCCTACTTCGTCGAAGAGGCGACGCAGATTGAAGACCTCGAAGAGCTCGCCTACCTGCGCTCGAAGACGCGCATCCCGCTTGCGACCGGGGAGCGGCTGTTTACCAAGTACGGCTTCTCGCAGATCTGCTCGCGGCATCTGGTCGACTACATCCAACCCGACGTGGTGCATTGCGGCGGCATCTTCGAGATGAAGAAGATCGCCACCATCGCCGAGGCCTACCGCGTCGAGCTGGCGCCGCACAACCCGCAGAGCGAAGTGTCGACGCTCGCCTCGTTGCACGTCGACATGTGTACGCCAAACTTCGCCATCCAGGAGATCTCATCAGGCGCTCGGAACCCGTTCTGGACGGACTTCTTCGCGGACGGCGGACCGGAATACGAGGACGGCTTCGCACTGGCGCCGGCATGGCCGGGCTTGGGCGTGAGCTTCGACGAGAAGGTCGGCGAGCAGCGCCCCTACGTACCGGTGACGCGGCAGCAGTTGCGCTTCGGGGACGGCGGCGTGGCGGACCACTGAGCGCTGAGCTTTGTGAGAAGCGGCTGCTAGTGGTTGGGGCCTTCGGTGGGCGCGACGCCGGGCTTGCCGCGCGAGCTGCCGCCCTCGAGGGTGACCTCGGCGCCGAGGCGAATCATCGACGATTGGCTGCCGGCTTGGAAGAACGTGTAGCCGTGGCGGTCACGCCAGGCGACCGGGCCCGCCAAGTGCTTGCCGGCCGCGAGGACCGCGTCGTGGATCTTCTTGATCATCGCCTCGTACTTGGCGTCCCCCTGCTTCCAGCCGGAGAAGCTGCTCAGGTCCGTGCTGGCGGCGAAGACGACGTCGATGCCCGGCGTGTTGGCGATTTGGTCGACGATCGCGACGCCGGCGGGCGATTCGATCATCGCCACGACCATGATGTTCTCGTTGGCGGTGGCGCGGTAGTCGCGGCCCCACATGCCGTACTGGCCGCCGCCTTGGCTGCGCGCTCCGATGGGCGGATAGTGCGCGAAGCGGACAGCGTCCTTCACCTTCTGTACGCGATCGACCATCGGCACGATGATGCCGAGCGCGCCCATGTCAGTAGCCTTCTGAATATCGCCTTCGGTCGCGTCGGGCACGCGCACGAACGGAATCGCCGGCGCGTCGGGGCAGGTGGCGATCATGCGCGCGACTTCGGAATAGCTCAACGGGCTGTGCTGCATCTCGATCCACAGAAAGTCGAACCCGGCGTTGGCCATGGCGCAGTAGACGCTCGGGTCGTTGGTCGAGATCGAGCCGCCGACGACTTGCTTGCCCTCGGCGAGCTTCTGCTTGACGGTGTTGTAGATGCGCGTCTGGGCAGGTAATGCTGCAGCGCACGCAAGGGCGAGGATGAGCAGGCGTCGAGTCATGGGGAATCTCCTTGGAAGCCGTACGGAGTGTACGACTCGGCGGGGCAAGGATGCAAACGGCCCGGCAAGGTGCGGAGCCGTCTACTGCGAGGATCCCTGTTTCGTCTCAGTGGCCTTCTTTTCGGCTTCCTTCTTCTTCTCCTCTTCAATGAGGCGCTTGAGGAAGTCCGGGAGCTGGCGCGGGGCCGGTTCGGCCGAGACGAGCTCGACGTAGGCGTCCTCGAGGCACGGCGCTTGGCCCGGGTCGAAGACGAGATAGCGATGGCGCCGGTGTCCGCCGGGGGTGAACCGCGCACGACCGTCGCTGTCGATGGAGATCTCGCCTGGCTCGGACTTGCGGAAATAGCCTTCGTTCGGGCGGACGGCGTACAGCGCGGTCGCCAGCGCCCAAGCCGAGGCGTCGTAGGGCATCTCGCCGGCGGCTCGGTAGGCGTCGAGCACCGGATGCTTGCCGGTCCATCGGAATTGCTTCGCGAGCGCCGAGGCGGGGAAGCGGACGGCGTCGCCGATCTCGCGACCCACCGCGACGATGGGCGTGGGCCACTCGCCGAAGAGGCGCCGCGCGGCGGCGACGTCAGCCGCCGCGTGAGGGTCGGGGTCGCCGTTCTCGAAAGAGCCCATCGCAACGGACAAGAACTGCGCCTTGGCTTCGATCCACTGCTTCGCGCCGCCAACGTCCATCACGCGTACGAGATTGGTCGCCGGGCCGGTGAGCGCGACGCGGCAGTTCTGATCGTGGTATGCCGTCAGCGCGTTTCGGACCAGCGCGGAGACCTCGGCGGTGTCGTTGAGCTTGCGGATCTGCTGGGGGTAGAGCGGTCCGTCCTGGTCGTCTTTGCGGGCCAGCGGTTCGGCGATCCACCGCGGCGCCGCAACAGCGGGGGCGTCGATGAGGCCCACGGGCAGGGAACGGCGCCGGCGGAAGCGCTGCGGGATCTCGCGGTTGGAAATCTCGGAATAGAAGCCGAACAGCGCCTCGGCGAAGGCCGCGGCTTGGAGGTCCGGACGGCTGATGCTCACCGAAGCCAGCCGAACCTCGGCGCCACGGCGCGTGCTCGCGCCATAGAGCAGCGCAAGCGCGAGCAGATCGTCGATCGAACCGAGGTCGGAGTCGAAGACCACGCCCGGCGGCGGAATCTTTTGAGCGGCGGCTTGCATGGGGGTTGCGGCGGTTGAGGCGACGCTCGCCGTTCCTCAGGTTACCGCGTCCGCGCCAGAGCGGGCGGCGCGGCTTGCGCTGGTCCAGCGGGACGTGTAGCCTTTTAGCCGGCCTATGCGATTCGTTTGGATCCCTCTGGCGGTCGCGCTGCCGCTCGCCGCGCAGCACACCGATCGCAACCCCTTCAGCTCGCCAGCCGACATGGCTCGAGGCGAGAAGCTGTACCGCATGAGTTGCGGCGTCTGCCACGGCATGGAAGGCAAGTCGGGGCGCGGCGCGCGACTAGCCGTGAAGGACCATCGCCACGGCAACACCGACGCCGAGATGTTTCGCGTCATCCAGAACGGCGTGCCCGGCACCGAGATGCCCGGGCTCTACATGGATGAGGATTCGATCTGGCGGATCCTGCTCTTCGTGCGCACCTTCGAGGTCAACGCCGGCGAAGCTTGTCCGCCGTCGCCGGGAGACGCAATGAGCGGCGCGCGGCTCTACCGCGACAAAGCCTGCCAAACCTGCCACGCGATCAGCGGCGAAGGAGGGCGCCTGGGGCCGGACTTGACGCACATCGGGCTCAACTACTCCCGCGAACAGCTTCGGGAATCGTTGGTCGATCCTAACGCACAGGTCGGGATGCGCTATCGCACCGTGATCGTCGCCGCCGGCGGCGCCACGGTGGAAGGCGTGCTGCTCAACGAAGATTCCTACACCGTCAACTTGATGGATCGCGGCGAGCGCTTCCGGCGCTTCGACAAGGGCGGGGCGAAGATCGAGAAGCCGAGCACGTCGCTGATGCCCGCCTACACGAACGTGACACAACAGCAGATGAACGACATGCTGGCCTACATGTGCAGCCTGCGCGGCAAGGAGGGCGGACGATGAAGCGCACTATTTCGATGGGGCTGTTCGCCGCGGTCGCGGTGTTCTCGCAAGTGACCACCGAAGACTTGCTGCGCGACCAACAGACGCCGGAGACCTGGCTCAACTACCACGGCGGCTACGCCGGCTGGCGCCACAGCGGCCTGACGGAGATCACGGCGGAGAACGCCTCCGAGCTGCGCATGAAGTGGGTCTTCCAGCAGCCCATCACCAACAAGTTCGAAACCACGCCGCTGGTCGTTGACGGCGTGATGTACTTGACCTTCCCGCCGAACGAGGCCTTCGCGATCGACGCGGAGACCGGCCGCGGACTCTGGCACTACGCCCGCGAGCTGCCGCCCAAGATCATCGCCTGCTGCGGCGAGGTGAATCGCGGGCTCGCCATCCACGGCGACAAGCTGTTCATGGCGACCTTGGACGCGCACGTGGTCGCGCTCGATCGCAAGACCGGCCGCGAGCTGTGGGATTCGGAGATGACCGACTACACCAAGGCGTACTCGGGCACGCACGCGCCGCTGGTCGTCAAGGACATGGTGATCGTGGGCACGGCTGGCGCCGAGTACGGCATTCGCGGTTTCGTCGACGCGTTCGACATCGAGACCGGCGAGCGCAAGTGGAGGTTCTACACCGTGCCCGGCGAGGGCGAGCCGGGCAACGAGACCTGGGGCGGCGATTCGTGGAAGACCGGCGGCGGCTCGGTTTGGGTCACGCCCTCCTACGACCCCGAGCTCGACCTGATCTATATCGGAACCGGCAACCCCGGCCCGGACTGGAACGGCGACGTGCGGCCCGGCGACAACCTCTACACCGACTCGGTCGTTGCGCTCGACGCCGACAGCGGAAAGTTAAAGTGGTACTTCCAGTTCACGCCGCATGACACTCATGACTGGGATGCTGTTCAGGTGATGGTTCTGGTCGACAAGGAATTCCGAGGCAAGGATCGCAAGCTGCTCATCACCGCCAACCGCAACGGCTTCTACTACGTGCTCGACCGCGAGACGGGCGAGTTTCTGCTGGGCAAACAGTACGTGCGCCAGACTTGGACGCGCGGGCTGGACGACTCCGGGCGTCCGATGGTGATCGAGGGGACCGATCCGACCGAGGAAGGCATCAAGATCTACCCCACCGTGGCGGGCGGAACGAACTGGATGTCGCCGAGCTACTCGCCGGAGACGGGCTTGTTCTACGTGACCTGCGGCGAAGGCGCCTCGATGTACTACAAAGGTCCCGCTGAGTACCGGCCTGGCACGCGTTTCTGGGGCTCGATGTTCATGAATGAAGAGGTGCAGCACGAGTGGTACGGCGCGGTGCGCGCCTTCGACCCGGTAAACGGGAACAAGGTCTGGGAGCACGAGCTGTTCCGGCCGGCCTGGGCTGGCCTGCTTTCGACCGCGGGCGGCTTGGTGTTCGCCGGGACCCAGGACGGCTGGTTCAAGGCGCTCGACGCCGGCAGCGGCGAGGAGGTTTGGCGCGTGAACCTGGGCACGGCGATTCGAGCGAGCCCGATCTCGTACGAAAGCGAGGGCAAGCAGCACGTGGCGATCGCGGCCGGGCAGGGAATGTTCGTCTTCACGCTGCCGTGAGCCCATGGATTTCGACCGCAGTCACGTTCGCCGGGTCAAGACGGATCTGGCGCAGCGCAACCCGGACTTGGCCGGCGCCTTCGACTCGCTGAGCACGCATGTCGACGGACTGATCGACGACGTGCGGCGCGAGCTCGACGCCGGCCGGAGCCCCATCCCGCAAGTCGACTACGAGCAGGCGGCGGCGGGCGGCGTGGCGGGCTCGACACAGGACCGGATCCGCCTGCGCGGTTGCGTCATCGTGCGCGGCGTCTTCCCGGAGTCCCAGGCCAAGGGCTGGCACGACGAGCTGGGCGCATACCTCGAATCCAACCGCTATGAGGAGCTCGAGAAGGACAAGCGCGGGCTGGATCAATACTTCAGCAAGCTCGACGCCGGCAGCCCGCAGATCTTCGGCGTCTACTGGTCGCGGCCGCAAGTGATGGCGCGCCAGTCCGAGCAGCTCGCCATTACGCGAGCGTGGCTGAACCGCCTGTGGGATCTGGGGCCGGCCGATTGTCCTGAATTCGATGCGGATCGCGAGTGCGCCTATGCGGACCGCGTACGCCGCCGGCGCCCAGGCGACGATACACTCGGGCTCTCGCCACACGTCGACGGCGGGACTATCGAGCGCTGGACCGATCCGGGCTACCAGTGGATCTACCGCGACGTCTTCGAGGGCGACTGGCGCCGGCACAACCCCTTCGGCGCAGTCGGCCGGACGCGGACGAAAGAGATCGAGTCGCCGGCGGTCTGCCACATGTTCCGAACCTATCAAGGCTGGACGGCGCTGACGGGGCAGGGACCCGGCGACGGAACGCTGCAACTGCTGCCCATCAGCCGCGCGATGAGTTGGATGCTGCTCAGGGCGTTGCAGCCGGACACGCAGGAAGACGATCTGTGCGGCGCGCAGCCCGGCCGCGCTTTGCCGCTGAGCGAGGAGTTTCACGCCAAGCTGCTCGAAGCGCTCGCGCCGATCCCCAAGGTGCGGGCGGGCGACACAGTGTGGTGGCATCCCGACGTGGCGCACGCCGTGGAAGACCGCCACGGCGGGGGCGACTACAGCAGCGTGATGTACATCGGCGCGGCGCCGGATTGCCAGAAGAACCGCGCCTTTCTGCCCGCCCAGGCCGAGGCGTTCTTGCAGGGCCGGTCATCTCCGGACTTCGCGGCGGAGGACTATGAGATCGCGTTCGAGGACCGCGCGACGGTCGACGACCTGACGGCGTTGGGCCGACAGCAGATGGGTCTCGCTTAGCCGCGGGAGGAGCTTTTCTACGGCAGCGCGGGCTGCATGGAGCGCAGGGTGTAGTCGGCTAGGCGGGCCTCGCTCATCTCGCGCAGAGCCATGCTTTTGAGTTGCGGCGAAGCGGGGCGCCCGGCGTAGTATTCGCCAAAGAGCCGCACCGCGCGCTCGTAGTCGCCTTGCACCTTGACGGCGCTGGCGAGGATGAACAGGGCCTGGGGAAAGAACGTCGCTTCGTCGGAGTCGATCAGCCTCTGCGCGAAGAATGCCGCGTCCTGGTAGTCGTGGAGCCGCAGGGCGGTCGCGGCGCGGGCGTACCTCAAGTCGGCATCGTAGGGGTTGAGCTCGAGGCCCTTGCCGCTGAGCTCGTAGACCTCCCGCGTCTCGCCCCGCAGCATCAGCAGGCGCGTCAGAGCGGGATAGGGCGCGACATAGCTCTCATCCGCGGCGATCGCCTTGCGGAAAGCGGCGATGGCTGCTGGGTAGTGCCGGAAGCTGACGCGAACCTGACCCAACAGGGTCCAGGCGGCGGCGTATTCGGGGTGTAGCGTGGTGGCCGCGTCGAGGAGCTCGATTGCTTCGGGGTACTTGCGATCGGCGAAGCGCTTGACGGCCTTCTCATAGGCCTTCTGCGCCTCTTTGGGGGCCATCAGCGACGTCAGGCTAACGGTCGTGCCGGCGATGTCGCCGTAGGGCGCCATATCGAGCCGTCCGGTATTGGACATGCGATAGCGCGACCCGCGCAGAAAGCTGTCGAAGGGAACGATCAGCGGCCAGTATCCGGGCGAGTAGAAGCGCAGGTCGCAAGAGCGCAGGCGGTAGATCGAATACGGAATGGAGTAGAAGGGGTAGTAGAAGCTACCTCCCCAATCGGTATAGCCGAGCCCGAAAATGCTGCCCCCGCAGTTGCATTGCACGTTGATCGGGGCGGGCGGACGCGAGCCCGCGACTTGCACGCGGCCGCGCACGCCCGGCGGTACGGTCGGAGCGGGAATCGTGTTGCCGAGCCCGCCGAAGCTGCGCGAGCGCGTGGGCGAGTAGGTGGTGTAGCTTCCGCCGCCTCCGCCGCCGGAGGTGGAGGTGGTCGAGCGCGTAACCGCGCGCGAAGAGGACGAGCTGGACGAGCTGCCGGACCGCGAACGAATCGGGGCCTGGGCCAGCGCCGTGGCCTGGACCAGCGCCGTAGCGGCAACAATGGCAAGTAAGCGCATCATCAAGATTCCCCGGGACTTAGACTAGCAATCCAAGGGCCGCTCGTCTAGCGGGGCAAAATCGGGAGGAATCCCGGTGGATATGCACCACAGCGGTCGATTACGACCGCCGCAGGACGCCGGCAGCGCGGGGACTCAGGCGGGGCGCCGGGATACGACTTGCAGCGGCCGCGGCTGGGCGTCGAGGATGCGCGTCAGCTCGGCCCACACTTCCTCGGCGCGCAAGGTCGCCAGAGACTCGGCGTAGCGGTCCTCGCGCTTGTAGGTGGTCTCTGCATCGGGTTTGCGCAGCACGGCGAGGCTGCCGCCGTAGGGGCCGTTGCGGGCGGGGTCGGTGGGTCCGTAGAGGGCGACCCCAGGCTTGCCAAGGGCGGCGGCGAGGTGCAGAGGGCCGCTGTCGAGGCCTATGACGGCGCGAGCGGCTCGGGTGGCGCCGATGAGCTCCGACAGGCTTGAGACGTGGACTCGGCAGGCGTCGCCGGAGGCCTGCCGCGCGATCTCGGCTAGGTACTCCTCGTCCTGCGGCGCGCCGTCGAGCACCAGCGGCAGACGGCGCTGTTCCCAGGCGATCTCGGCCAGGTCCGCGTAGCGCTCCGGCGGCCACTGCTTGCTCTTCCACCCGGCGAGCGGGCTGGCCAGAAGAAAGTCGCCGGCGGGTAGCTCAGGATGGCGCTCGCCGGCGGGCAGCACGGCCTGATCTGCTTCTCCGGGCGCGGCCCCGCTGACCGCCCGGGCCAGCGCGAGGTTCTTGTCGACCACGTGCCGGCGATTCGCCCCGTGCTGTTCGCTGTAGAACCAGGCCGCCGCGCGCTCGCGCAGCTCGTGTGTTTCGAATCCAATGCATCGAGCGGGCCGGGCGACGCGACCGAGGATGGCGGACTTGAGCAGGCCCTGGAAGTCGACGGCGACGTCGAACCGCGCCGCCCGGAGCTCGTCGCGCAGCGCGCGAAAGCCACGCAGGGTGCGGCCTGAGAAGGGCTGCTTGCGGTAGGCGGCGAGCGGAACTTCGAGTATGCGGTCGACGGCGGGATTGCCGGCGAGGAGAGGCGCCCAGCGGGGCTCGACCGCCCAGGCGATGTGAGCCGCGGGGAGAGCGCGCCGCAGCGTCGCCGCCGCGGGCAGCGCATGGATCACGTCCCCCATTGCGCCCAAGCGAATGAGCAACAAGCGAGGCGCTTCAGGCAGGGGGATGCCGCTCGAGGACATCGGCTACAACATCGCGGTCGACCTGCGACTCCAGATCGACAACCGATTCAGGGGGGAGAGCGGCGACGAGCCGCTCCATTTCCGGCTGGTCACAGATTACCACGTGGTCGACGGCCGCGACGGCGGCGACGAGTTGGGCGCGAGAGCGCTCGTCGAGCGGAAAGGGGCCGCCGTGGGAGTCAGAGGCGAGCGCGACGACCAGCGGCCCTCCGCTAGCCTTTGCCGCGGCCAACGCTCGACAGTGGTCGGCGGTCAAAGCCGGGACCCGGGCGCGGGCCAGGACGTAGGGCGGCTGCGGCAGCTCGGCGGCGGAGACGATCTTGCTGCGCGTGTCCAACTGAGCATTCTTTCACACCGCGGCGGGTAGGGCGTCAAGCGTGCATCGACCTCAAGGCTCTGGCGGCCTCGACGACTCTCTGCGGCGTGACGGCCAGCATGCAGCGGTGCTCCGGCAACGGGCATTCGCGCAGCAGGCACGGCGTGCAGTCGAGGTCCTGGCGAACCACCCGCGCCCAGGACGCCGACGGACCGGTGGCGACGTGGTCGGTTGCGCCGAACACGGCCACGGTGGGGACGCCGAGCGCCGCGGCGACGTGCATCGGCCCGGAGTCGTTGGTGAGATAGAGTGAGCAGGTCGCGGCCAAGTCGATGTACTGCGCGAG
Organism: Bryobacterales bacterium; assembly: GCA_965216545.1. Classification (GTDB taxonomy): domain Bacteria; phylum Acidobacteriota; class Terriglobia; order Bryobacterales; family UBA6623; genus RI-231. The sequence continues at coordinate 6,783,161 of OZ244172.1, read as the reverse complement.
CGTGGTTTCGCCGGCTACGCTCACCGCTCGCGGTCCAATCTGCTCGGCGATCGAGCGCGCTAGCGGCGCCTCGGCGGAGGAGCCGAACACGGCGACGCGGGCGCCCATCTCCTCGGCGAGAGTGACGGCTGAGGCGGCAAAGGATTCCGGGAGCCAACGCTTTGCCCCTCCGTAGGCGGCGCCGGGGCTGACGCCAATCCACGTCCCTTCCGGCAACTCCCTCTCGCGCCAGAGCTCCTTGCCGGCCTCAGCGGCTCGAGCGACGCCGTGCAGCCGGATATCGGCGCATTCGGGGATCTCGGCGATCCAGCCGGCGCGTCGCAGCAGCTCTAGGTAGTAGAAGCGCTGGTGCGGCGGAGTCTCGCCCGGCTTGGGCGGCTCGACGGCGTGGGTGAGCAGCGGCCGGCGACCATCCCGGGCATAGCCGACGCGGACGGGGACGCGCGCCAACCAGGCCAGCAGAGCCGCATCGAAGGCGTTCTGCAGCAGGACGGCTTGGTCGAAGCGCCGCTCGGAGAGCTCGGAGGCCAGCCTGCGCTTGCCCCGCAGTCCGCGGTGGGCGCCGGCGTGGTCGTGGATGAGAATGTCGTCGCAGAAATCCTCGCGGGCGTAGAGATCCGCCACCCACTGCCGGGCCAGGATGGTGATCTCGGCTTCCGGCCGCGCGCGGCGGATTTCGCGCAGGGCCGGAATCGACATCACGGCGTCGCCGAGCCAGTTGGTCGCGCGGACGAGCAACCTCATTGCGCGCGAGCCTCCAGGCGTTGCTCGAGGAGGTCGAGCAGGGCGTCCTCGTCGTCGATGTGCGTCTCGATGACCAGTACATAGAGCGGCGGCGCGCCGGTGCGCAACTCGCGGGGCGCTTGGGCGGCGAGGTTGGCGACGTCCTTTTCGGTAGTGACGAGCAGATCCGCGCCCGCGTCTCGCGAGGCGGCGGCGATGCGCCACCAGTCGTCGAGCGAGTAGCGATGATGGTCGGGGAAGACTTGGCGAGAGACGAGCTCGGCGCCGGCTTCGCGGAGGGTCGTGAAGAGCGCGGCGGGATTCCCGAGGCCGCAGAAGGCTGCAACCCGGCGCCCGGCGAGCGCAGCTGGATCGAGAGCGGGGCGAGGCGCGCGGTCCGCGGAGCGAAGCTCGACCGGCGTGACGCGAGAGAGGAAGGCCGGCGCGTGGGGCGCGTACCGCCGCAGCCGCGTGGCCAACCCGCGGTAGCCGCATCCGGGCGCGGTTCGGGTGAGCAAAAACGCGTCGGCCCGGCGAAGGGCGCGCAAGGCCTCCCGGCGACGGCCCAGAGGCAGGAAAGGCTCGTGAAACAGCGGCAGCGTGACGTCGACGAGCAGCAGGTCGAAGTCCCGCTCGAGCGCGTGATGCGAGAATCCGTCATCGAGCAGGAACAGGTCGGGCCGGGCGGCGCGGAGCACGGCTGCCGCCGTCCGGGTCCGATCGGCGCCCACGCCGATCGGCGCTTCGACACCTGCCAGAGTCAGCCGGTCGGCGAGCACCGCGGCTTCGTCGCCAACCTGGCTCGGGTCCGCTTCGGCGAAGGGCTCGAGCAGGACCGGCTCGGAGGACCGCCGGCGATAGCCTCGTGTGAGGATGGCCGGCGCGCGACCCCGCAACGCGAGGCGCTCGGTCAGCCTGAGTACGACCGGAGTCTTGCCGGCGCCGCCGGCGGTGAGGTTGCCAGCGCAGACCGTGAAGCGCTCGAGGCGGCGGCGGGGCGCCAATCCGACGTCGTAGAGCCCGCGGTGCAGCCGGGCTCCGGCGGCCCACAACAGGCTAAGCGCACCGAGTGCGAGCCGCCGTAACCCGCGGGCGGGCTCGACCGGCGTCGACTCGCAAACCAACGCCGCCGCGGCCTCCACCGCGCGCTCGGTCGCGCCGCGCTCGGCTTCGGCCACCGCCTTGGCGCGTGCGCCCATGGCCGCGGCTTCGCCGGGACGCTCGAGCATGCTCTGCCAGGCCCGGGTCAGCTCGTCGGACGAGTCGATCTGCACCAGCGCGTCTGCGGCGAGCAGCCGGTCGGCGATCTCGCGGAAGTTTTGCATGTGCGGTCCGACGACGGCCGCCCTGCCGTAGAGCGCCGGCTCGAGCACGTTGTGGCCGCCCCAGCCGTTGAGCGACCCACCGACGAATACGGCGTCCGCACGGGCATAGAGCGAAGCGAGCTCGCCGAGCGAGTCGAGCAGCAGGATGGCAGGCAGGGCCGGCTTCTCACCCGGAGCGGAGCGGCGCAGCACGGGCAGGCCGGCTGACTCGAGCGCCCGGAAGGCTTCGTCGAAGCGCGGCGGATGGCGCGGCGCGACGACGAGCAACGAACGGGGACGCTGCCGGGCCAAGTCGCGAAAGGCCGCGGCGACCGGCGCCTCTTCTCGTTCCCGGGTGCTGCCGGCGACGAGCACGAGCTCGGGGTCGAGCTGCTCGAGCAGGACCGCCACCGGCGGCGGCAGCTCGTGGGAGCCGGGCTCGAAGTCGTACTTGAGGTTGCCGCCGACGAGGACGGATTCGGGCGGAGCTCCGGCGGCGACGAAGCGCTCGATGTCGCGTTGGGATTGGGCGAGGATGGCGTCGCACTCGGCGAGCGCGGGGGAGAACAGCCGCCGCAGCCGCCGATAGCGCGGGGCGGACCGGTCGGAGATGCGTCCGTTGACGATCGCCAGCCCGGCGCCGTGACGCTTGGCCTCGCGGAACAAATTCGGCCAGATCTCGGTCTCGAGCACGAGCAGCAGCGACGGCCGCACGGCTCGCATGGTCGCTCGCACGGCCCACGGAAAGTCGAACGGGGCGTAGAAGACGCCGTCCGCCCACTCGGAAAGCTTCTGTTCGGCGACCGCCTGCCCGGTGGGGGTGGAGGTCGAGACCACCAGCGGACGCTCGGGAAAACGCTCGCGCAGCCGCCTCACAAGGCTGACGGCCAACTGCGCTTCTCCCACCGAGACGGCATGAACCCAGATCGCCCCAGGGGTCTGCTGCGTAACTGACCCAGGAGGGAAACCGAGGCTCTCTCCAACACGTCTCCAAGGACGACCCCTCCACCGCATCCGCAAGGCGACAAAGGGGACGGCCGCGGGCGCGAGAAGCCAGAGCAGCAGGTTGTAGGCGGCCGCGACCAAGTGAGCTTCACCATTATGCCAACACGAACCGTTTGGATCGCCGGTCTCGGAGCGCTGCTGCTGGGGGCGTTTGTGGGCGCGATCGCGGCCGAAACGGCGTTCCGGGCCGAGCCGGCGGAGCGCTACGCGTCCAAACAATCCCAGGCTGGGGTGACGATCGCCGTCCGCGCCTATCATCAGCCCGACGAGCGCCAGAAGTCGGCGTTCGACAAGGCGGACCCGTGGAAGTTCGGCGTGATGCCGGTGTTGATGGTGGTGACCAATCAGGGCGAGGCGCCGATCTCGCTGGAAGGCGTGCGGGCGCTGTTCGTGCAAGGCCGCGCTGACGGGCTGGAGGCGACCTCGGGCGACGACCTGCAATTTTTCAACCCCAAGGGCGCACAGCCGCGGCAGAAACCGAGCTACATTCCGGGGATTCCGGGCCTGAATCGTCCCAAGACAAAGAAGGGACCGCTCGCCAAGCCCGAGATTGTCGACCGCCAGTTCAAGGCGCCGGTCGTGGCGCCGGGCGAAACCGTGAGCGGCTTTTTCTACTACTTCGTGGGCAAGAGCCGCGATCCGGTCGAGGACTCGACGCTCTACATCACGGGTCTGAAAAATATGCAAACCAACCAGGAGCTGTTCTTCTTCGAGATTCCGCTCACGGAATAGGGTCGTCGTAGGCGGTTTTTTTGGCCGGGGGCGTAGGCGCCTTCCCCCAGGGAAACTCTCTTCATCCGTATATTCGGGTCCGTGACGGGTCTATGACCATGCAAGCAGGCGGAATAGCGCGCCCGCGCGTCCGCCCGCCGGCTCATGCTCAAAGACCTGATCGATCTGCCATTGAAGCTCCTGCTGGTCGGCGTAGTGATGGTGCTCGGCTACCTGGGGCCGGTCGCGCTGATCTATTTCCCCAAGGACGTAGGGTTGGTCGAGCTGGCGCCGGTGGACGACAACGCCGACGCGCAAGGCTACTGCGACGGCGTCTACGACGGTACGCAGAACACCGAGCACGACTACGTGGCGGTGAACCAGGAGTCGGCGGTAGGTTCGGGAATCGAGGGCTCGGTGCGCGGCTTCGTCGCCGAGTTTGGCCTGGAGCAGGCGCACACGCTCGAGGTGGGCGCCGGCAGCGGACAGTTGCAGGACATCGTCGAGGACTACACGGCGCTGGACATCGCCCACAGCGCGGAGCGCTACTTCCACAAGCCGTTCGTGCAAGGCTCGGCGACCGAGTTACCGTTCGAGGACTCCGAGTTCGACTCGATCTGGACGATCTGGACGCTTGAGCACGTCCCCGACCCGGAGCGGGCGCTTGTCGAGCTGCGGCGGGTGGTCAAGCCCGGCGGAACGTTGTATGTGTTTCCGCGCTGGAACTGCGATAGCTGGGCGCCGAAGGGGCTCTCGGTGCGGCCTTACGACAACCTCGGCCTGTTCGACAAGATCGGCAAGGCCAGCCTGGCCTTCCGGGCGAACCTGGTGTTCAAGCTGAGCTACCTGGCGCCGGTGCGGGCGCTGCGCTACGGCTACTGGCGGACCTTTGGCGGGGAGACGCGCCTGCGCTACAGCGCGATTGCGCCCAACTACACGAACAATTGGGAGCCGGATTCCGATGCGGTCGTCGCGATGGACCGCGCCGAGACGATGCTGTGGTTTCTAAGCCGGGGCGACGAATGCCTGAACTGCGAAGAAGCGCTCGAGGGCTTCGTCTTCATGCCGCACGAGCCGCTGTTCATCCGTGTGAAAAAGTAGGACTCGCCTCACGGTCGTGGCTTTGCTTCGGCCCTCGGGCGGCGGCATAACTCGTCCGCGGCCGCTTCCCAGCTTGGGAATTCGAACTGAAAGCCATCGGCGAGCAGACGTCCGGGAACCACGCGACGGCTCTTGAGGATCAGCTCGGTCTCGGTGCGCATGAAGAAGGCGCCAACCTCGAGCATCCACTCGGCGGCGGGAAGCCCGAACGGGAAGCCCGCGGCGCGGCGCAAGACCGCGAAGAACTGCTCGTTCGGCAACGGATAAGGCGCCGCAAGGTTGATCGCGCCTTCGAGGTGATCCTGTTCGATCAGCCAGTCGACCGCGCGCACGAAGTCCTTCTCGTGGATCCAGGAGACGTACTGCCGTCCGTCGCCCGCGGTCCCGCCCAGGCCCCTGCGAACCAGCCCGAGCAACGTGTCGAAGATACCGCCTTCGTCTGGGCTCATGATCATCGCCGAGCGCATGGCCACTTTGCGCGTGCAGGGCGTCTCGGCGTTCTCGAGCGCGCTCTCCCAGGCCTTGGCCACATCGACGCTGAACTGCCACGCCTCGGGAACGTCGGGCTCGGACCCTCCGATCACCCCAGTATCTTCGTCGTTCGCGGCGTCATAGCGATGCGCATAGATCGTTGCCGTGCTGGCTTGCAGCCACAGCTTCGGGCGATTCTTTGCGGCGGCGATGGCGCGCCCCACCGCTTCGGTCGACTCCACGCGCGAGAGCAGGATCTCTTCGCGGGCTTTGGGGAAGTAACGGCAGTTGACCGAACGCCCGATCAGGTTGATGACGACATCGGCGCCTTCGATGGCAGCGACCAGGCGGGGACCGTCTTGCGGCCGCCAGAGCGCGAAGCGCCAGGGCGTGCTCTTGATCTCGCGGCCGAAGACCGTCACGTCATCGCCCCTCTGGTGGAACGACCGCGCGAGGATCGTGCCGACTTGACCAGTTCCGCCTGGGATGACGATCTTCATCGCAAGGGAGACGGCGCCGCTTAGCGCCGCGAATTCCCAACCACGCCTTCCTGGAGCTGTCCTAGCTCTTCCGCCTGCTCTTTCTTCGCGTCAAACTCCTCGCGAGTTTCTGATGGATTCCAGTACCACTGGTGATCGACGTGACTCTCATCCATGATGCGCTCGATGCGATCGGCTACATCCGGGTAGAGCCGAGCAAGATTGCGGTCGCCGTGCGGATCCTCCCCGACCAGGTAGAGATCGAGCGGCTCGTCCGGGCTCGCGCGAAACGCCTTCCACGGGCCCATGCGGACCGCTTGCTCGCGGTTCTTGCTCCAGTAGAGCGGTCGATCGGCGGGGAAGTCCGCGTCGCGGCCCTCGAACAACGGAACGAGGCTGTGGCCGTCAACCTGGTGTGTATAGGATGCGTCCGCAAGCTCGGCGAAGGTCGGGAAAAGGTCGATCAGCCAGACCGGCGTCGACGATGCGCCCGGCTCGATGCGGTCTTTCCAGTGGACGAAGAACGGCACGCGCGTGCCGCCCTCCAGCGCGGAGAACTTGCCGCCGCGGAAGGGTCCTTTGTTGCGCAGGAACGGATCATCGGGCCAGTTGGCGTTCGCGTTTCCGCGCCCCATGTAGCCGCACATGGCGTAGCCGTTGTCGGAGGCGAAGACGAACAACGTGTTCTCCCAGATCCCTTGTTGCTCGAGCTGCTCGACGAGCCTCCCGACGAAGGTGTCGAGCCGCACGACCATCGCGGCCCACTGCTGCGTCATGATCCCCGGGTAGTCGTCGCGGCCGGCGAGGGGGCCGAGGTTGTCGATGATCGGCGGCCCATGCGGAAGCTGGGTCGCGAAGTAGAGGAAGAAGGGCTCGGAGCCGTGCTCGCGCACGAAGCGCAGGGCGTTGTCTTCGATGGGGCCTTGACTGTAGACGGCGTTGGCGGGGTCGGCGAGCAGGCCATCGAGGATCAGATTGCCGTCGGCGTCGTAGCGATTGAGCTTGGCGGGATCTGGGTTGGGAACATTGAGGTCGTAGAGGCGCTGGAGGTCGAAGCCGTAGTTGGCGGGATAGAGGATCTTCTGGTCGTTCTCGTAGAGGTAGTAGGGGTAAAAGGTATGGGCGCGGCGCTGATCATGGAAGCCGAAGGAATAATCGAAGCCCTGCTTGTCGGGCGTGCCGGGAGTGCCCCGCAGCCCGACGCCCCACTTGCCCGTGAAGCCGGTGGCGTAGCCGGCGCCTTTCAGCACCTCGGCGATGGTGATGTCGGCGTCTTGGAGGTGGTCCTGACCTCGGGCGGAGGAGTTGACGCGAATTGGCGCATGGCCGGTATGGAGCCCGGTGAGCAGGGTTCCGCGCGACGGCGCACACTCCGGAGCCCCGGCGTAGCCCTGGGTGAAGCGCAGCCCCTGGGCCGCCAGCCGATCGAGGTTCGGGGTAGAGAACTTCTGCTGGCCCCAGGCGGAGAGATCACGGTAGCTCAAGTCGTCGGCGAGAACGAAGACGATATTCGGGCGAGCGGGCTCGACGCGCTCCGGGGCTGGGGCGGCCGCACATCCGGCCAAGAGAACGAATAAGGGGGTCCAACTCCACAACTCGCCCGAGGATACCAAGTTGGAGAAACCAGGAAAACCAGGAAGGAAAACCAGGAGGCGAGGAAAACCAGGAGGCGCCCACCGTAAAGATTCTGCTAAGACTGGTGGCCGGGGCGGTTCGGCCGCGTGCGCCGACGGGTAGAGTTGGAGGCATGCCACGCGCTCCACGTCTGGTTGCCGAAGGCGTCCCGTATCACGTTGTCCAGCGTGGCAACCACCGCGAGCGCCTGTTTTTCTGCGAAGCCGACTGCCGCCAGTACCTCGAGTTCCTGAGGCGATACGCCGGGCGTCACGAGTTGCGGGTGGCTGGTTACTGTTTGATGCCCAATCACGTGCATCTCGTTGTCATCCCCTCGATGCAAGCATCGTTGCCTCGCGGCGTTGGCGAGACCCAGAACCTCTATAGCCGCTGGCTGAATCGGCGACTCGAACGGGTCGGCCATTGTTGGGTCAGACGCTATTACAGCGCGCCGATGGACCGCGACCATTTCCTTACAGCTCTACGATATGTCGACCGCAACCCGGTGCGCGCGGGCATGGTGAAATCGGCGTTGGAGTTCGAGTGGTCGAGCGCCGCGGCGCACGTGAGCGGGGCGGATCCGACGGGGGTTGTCGACATGGCGGCATGGCGCGAGCACGTGCATGCGCATTCGTATTGGGGCGAGATCCTGGAGAGCGCGAGGAACGAGCAGACGCGAGAGGAAGCGATTCGGGCGGGGACTCGCACAGGGCGAGCGGTCGGTCCGGAGGCGTTTCAGCGCGAGATCGCGCAACGGCTCGGCCGACCCTGGCCGCCCAAGCGAGGCGGCCGCCCCAGAAAGCCCCTGGCGAGCGCCGCCCACGCGTGACCCCAGGTCCTGGACTGCCGCCGGCCCGCCTTCCCGTGTGGCCTCGGCGGGCCTTTAGGGGATCTTCATGGATCTTCATGGAGGGCGCCTCCTAGTTTTTCCGCCTCCTAGTCTTTCCTGGTTCTCACTAGCGGCGCTTTTTGGGCGCTCGCCGGTGCTCTTTGTGGATGCGGCGCATCTCCTTCTTAGCCTCCCCGGCGGCGCGGGCGTTTTGCATGCGCTCGAGCACGGCGAGCTCTTCTTGCATGCGCCGATAGTTGGCGTAGCGGGCCGCGTCGAGCGCGCCGGAGTCGAGCGCGGCTTGCACTGCACAGCCTGGCTCGCCCGCGTGCGAGCAGTCTCGGAAACGGCACTGTGTCAGCAGCTCTTCGATGTCCGAGAACGTCTCTTCGATCCCGTCGTCGGCGATCGGCTGCACCTCGCGGATGCCGGGCAAGTCCATCAATAGCCACCCCTGCGGAGCGCGCAACAGCTCGCGGCCGACGGTGGTGTGCTTGCCCCGCTGGTCGCTTTCGCGAAGCTCGCCGACCTCCCGCAGCTCGTAGCCCAGCAGCCGGTTGGTGAGCGCGGATTTGCCTACCCCGGAGGAACCGATGAGCGCCGCGGTCCTGCCGGGCTCGAGCAGCCCCAGCATCCGATCGACGCCCGCGCCAGTCTTGGCGCTGACGTGCAGAATCAGCGCCTCACCGGCAATCTCCCGGACCTGAGCCAGGCGCTGCTCCACCGCGTCGCAAATGTCGACTTTGTTGAGCACGATCACCGGACGGGCGCCGCTCTCGCGCGCGATGGCCAGGTAGCGCTCGAGCCGGCGAACGTTGAAGTCGCGGTCGAGACCGGTGACCAAGAACAGCACGTCGACGTTGGCGCCGAGCACTTGCTCGACGGTCTGCGCCCCCGGCGCCTTGCGCGCCACGCGCGTCCGGCGCGGCAACACGGCTTCCACCACCGGCGGGTCGGTCCTCAGGGCGACCCAGTCTCCGGTGCGCGGCTTCGATTCGGCGCGGCGGATGAGCTTGGGCCGGGCCGGCGCCTCGACCACGCCATCCTCGGTCCACAGGATGAAGGCGCCACGCAACGACGATGCGATGCGGGCCGGAACCAGGCCGGCGTCCGCGTATTCGTCCCGCCACACGGCTGCGAGTCGGTCGTCCCAACCGATGGATTCGAGCGTCATCGGTCGCTGCCGCTCATTCTTCCGCCTCGCCCACGCTTTCGAAGAAGTGCTTGGTTTCGAGTGCACACCTCTCCCAAGTGAAGGTGCGGGCGCGCTGGCGCGCCGCGCTGCCCATCAACGCAGCCGTTTGCTGGTCTTCGAGGACTTGCGCGATGGCCTCGGCCAGGTTGTTGGGGTCGTCCGGATCGATGAGAATGCCGGTGTCGCCGAGCACCTCCGGCAGCGCGGAGCTATTTGAGGCGATGATCGGCGCTCCGGCCGCCATCGCTTCCAGCACCGGCATGCCAAAGCCTTCGTAGTGCGAGGGAAATACGAACAACGAGCAGCCTTCGTAGACCGCCGGCAGCAGCTCGCGGCTGACGTAGCCCGCCAAGCGTACGTTCGGGTTCTTGGCGATGGCCGTCTGAATCGTCTCGTTCTTCCAGCCCGCCGCCCCGACGATCACCAGCGGGTAGTGGCGCTGCGTCTCGAGCGGCAGCCCCGTAAAGGCTTCGAGCAGTCCGAGCAGATTCTTGCGCGGCTCGACCGAGCCCACGAAGAGGATGTAGCGATCCGGCAGAGCGTACTGCGTCCGGGCGACCTCCCGTTGCGCCGGCGTGGCTTCGAAGAACTCTTCGTCCACGCCGTGCGGAATGATGGTGATGCGCTCTTCCGAGGCGCCGCAGAGCTCCGCCAAGTCGCGCTTGACGGCGTAGGACGGGACGATCATCGCCTCCAGGCGCGGCATCACGTGCGCGGCGAAGTGTTGGAAGTAGCGGATGTTGCCCGCGGTATGCGTCTCGGGCATCAGCAGCGGCGTGGGGTCGTGCACCATTGCGGTTAGGACGGGGCCGGCGGGCGGCCGCCAAAGGTGTGGCGTGAGGTGGAACAGATCGGCGTTCTTAGCCGCCGATTGCACCGTCGGGGCGTGCAGGTAGTTCGACGCCAACATCGCGCCCAGCCCCTTGAGGGTCGTCATCCGCGAGTAGTTCGAGCGCTCGTTGTGGTTCGGCTCGAGGGTCTCGAGATGGGGAAACAGCTCGAGCTCGTGCGGCCAGATTAACAGCATGAGCTGCCGGAGCAGGGAGTGGTGATAGTTCTTCACGCCGGCGCTGCGCATCAGCAGCGGCGTCGCGTCGTAGAGAATCCTCAACCCTCTTTCCCCCCGTCCGGCGCATCGCCGCCGAGCCGAAGCTGTAGAGTTTCGATGCGCTCGCGTTGCTTGCGAATCTCCCATTCGAGCAAGCCGATCTTCTGGCTGGACTGAATGGAATGGTCCTTGAGGGTCGACAGCTCCACGCTGTAACGGAAGAAGGTAAACAGGAAAGCCACGCCGGCGAGCAGCAGTAGCAACTCGGAGAAGTGCTGCACGCCCAGCCAAGCGGCCAACCAGCTCAGCGCGCCGTCCCATAGTGTGAGAATCAGCAGGCCGAGCGTGGCGGCGAACCAGGCCATCGAGTACTCGACGCGAATGTGCTCGCGGCGGACGGCCCGTACGATCTGCACCAGCAGCAGTACGCAAAAGACGACCATGGCCCAGCGCGCGCGTTCCAACTCGGTCACATCCTCTTGCCCTGATGAAAGCGACGCTCGTACTTGATCACGTTGGCGAACACCCCCAGCAGCACGCGCACCATGTAGTACGCCGCCTTCCAACGTCCGATGGTCGAGACGCCAGCGAGCCGCGGCCGCATGCGCGCCGGCGTTTCGCGAAAACGCAAGGCCTTGCGCTTGAGCACGACGAGGGCTTCGATCTCGGGGTACTCGAGCGGAAAGCTGCGGCTGAAGACCTCGAGCGCGCGGCGGTTGACCGCAATGAAGCCCGAGGTGGGGTCGGTGATGCGCTGCCCGAGGATCGGTCGCAGCACCCAGCAGAACAGCAGCCCGCCCACGCGCCGCATCCATTCGACGCGGTAGCCGTTGGGCTCGAGAAACCGCGAGCCGGCGACGAGGTCGTAGTCGCCGTCCTCGAGCGCGGCGAGCAGCTTGGGGATGTCCTCGGGCACGTGCTGGCCGTCGCCATCGACGCGCACTACACGATCGAAGCGCTGCTCGAAGGCGAAGCGATAGCCCATCTGCACGGCGCCGCCTAGCCCCAGGTGGTGGGGGAGTTGCAGGACTTCCGCGCCGGCGGCGCGCGCGACGTTGGCCGTGCCGTCCCAGGAGCCGTCATCCACCACCGCCACAGCGGCCCGCGGACAGACCGCGCGGACTTGGCGGACCACTTCGCCGACCGCGCCCTCCTCGTTGTAAGCCGGGATGAGGATGAGCAGCGATTGGGCGGCGGCGGGCGCGCTCACTGCCGGGCGATCTCCCGCGCCGAGACCGGATCTTGGCGAATCAGCCGCCAGAACTGCGCCGTGCTCAGCCGCGTGTTGCGCCGCGCCGTGCGTCTCTTCCGCCACAGCGGTCCGAGATGAGTCAGGGTTTGCCAATGCGCCGACCCTACGATTATCACAAGATCGCGCAAGCCGAGCCCAGAAACCGCGGCCTGCTCGGCCAGCCCCTGGCCGCTGCGCAGCGCTCGCCAGTGCGCTGCGTAGCGCCACAGCGCGGCCAACGGAGTGAGCGGCCACAGCGCCAGCGGGAAGGTCTTGACGACCATCCAGAGCCGGTTGCGCTCGACGTGGAAGATCTTCAGCCGCGAGGCCCTGCCGGCCGACGCTGAGTAGTCGTGGCGCACCTGAGCCTCCGGCGCGTAGAGGCAACTCCAGCCCAGCAGCTGCCCCCGCAACCCCAGGTCGGCGTCCTCGCAATAGAGAAAGAAGTCGCCGTCGAAGCCGCCGGTTTGCTCGAGCATGGCGCGACGATACAGCGCCGCGCAGCCGCTGGCCAGCAACGCCGGGCCGGCCTCGCCGTGGTCGGCGGAGGGCTCGCCCCGCCCGCGCTGCTTCGCCGTGCCGTCGGGATAGAGCGCCAAGCCGGCCGAATCCAGCGTGTCGGGCGCGTCTTCGAGCAGGATGCGGGACGCGGCGGCGCCGGCCTCCGGGTTGCCTTCGAGGCATTCGACCAGCGCCCGTAGCCAGCCTGGCTCGGGGTAGGCGTCGTCGTTGAGGCAGGCCACGTAGTCCGCCGGCGCCGCCGCCGCGCCCTGGTTGATGGCGGCCCCGAATCCCACGTTGGCGTCGTTTCGAATGACCCGCGCGTCCAGCCCGTCAGCCGCCCCCGCGGCGCTGTTGTCGACCACGACGACCTCGAAGGCGCCGTAGGTCTGGGCTCGCAGCCCATCGAGAGCCCGGCGCAACGGGGCGCCGCCATGGAGCGTCGGGATGACGACGGTGACGCGCGGTTCTCTCAACTTCGAGAAATGTTAACAAGGCGACGTACGATTTCTCTCGCCGTCGGGCCTGGCCGAGAGGTATCCTACGCCCATGGCGCTCGCCCGGCGTGACTTCTTTTCCTTGCCGCTCGCTCTGGCGGCGGCTCGAGCTTCGAGGGCCGACGACGACCTAGGGGATATTTGGGCCGACTTCCGCAGCTTCGCCGGCAAGTGGTCCGGCACGCAAAGCGGCGTGTGGGGCGACGGCGCCGGCATCCGCACCTTCCGCTTCTTTATCGACGACAGCTTCCTCGAGCAGCGTACGGCGTTGCGCTTCGACCCACAGCCCGCCAACCCGGACGGGGATACGCGGCTGGACTACGGCGTGGTGAGCCTGGACCGCCGTGCGCGGCAGTTCCACTTTCGCCGCTATTACCCGGGCGGCGTCTTCGTGGAGTACCGGCTCGCGGAATTCAACCCCGAGGCGGGCCGCTTCCTGTGGGTGTCGGAACGGGTCGAGAACGGGCTGCCGAACGCGACGGTGGAATACACGGTGGTGCGGCACAGCGACGACCGCTTTACCGAACAAGTGGTGATCCTGCGCCCCGGCGAGGAACCCCGCACCGTGATCGACGGCACGTGGGACAGGTCGCTGTAGAGTCCGCGCCCGCGCCGCTCCCGCTTGGCTGCGTGATGGCTGCTAAACTCGCCGCTATGCGTGTTTCGACGTGGCTCTTCTCGCTCGCGCTCGTTTGGACGCCCTTGGCGGCGCAGGACCGCCGTAACGTCGAGATCCGCCACACCGACTCCGAGCTCGCCGCGCCGGCCTTCGACGACGGCGCGGCCTGGGCCGAGCGAGCGCCCGCGCTGCGAAAACAGGTGCTGATGGCCGCCGGCTTGCTTCCGCTGCCCGACAAGACGCCGCTGAATCCGCAAGTCTTCGATCGCACCGAAGCCGACGGCTACTCGATCGAGAAGGTGCTGCTCGAGACGAGGCCGGGTTTCTATCTGGGCGGCAATCTCTACCGGCCGCTCGGCAAGCAGGGCCCGTTTCCCGCCGTGGCTTCGCCGCACGGCCACTGGGCCTACGGACGCCTCGAGCACGGCGAGCTCGGATCGATTCCCGCACGCGCCATCAGCCTGGCGCGGCAAGGCTACGTCGTGCTCGCCTATGACATGGTCGGCTACAACGACACGATGCAGTTGCGGCACGAGGCCATCGGCGGCAAGCGCGAACAGATGTGGGGCGTGGGCCTGCTCGGCGCCCAGCTTTGGAACAGCATCCGCGTGGTCGACTTCCTCGAGTCGCTCTCTGACGTCGACCCGGCTCGCATCGGCGCCACCGGCGCCTCGGGCGGCGGTACGCAGACCTTCTTGCTCTCCGCAGTGGACGATCGGGTGGCCTACTCCGCGCCGGTCAACATGATCTCGCTCCTCATGCAGGGCGGCTCGCCTTGCGAGAATGCGCCTAACCTGCGCATCGAGACCAACAACGTCGAGATCGCCGGCCTCGCCGCGCCGCGCCCCATGTTGGCCGTGAGCGCCACCGGCGACTGGACACGGAACTTGCCGCGGAACGAAGGCCCCGCGCTCGCGCGCCTCTACACGCTGCTAGGCTCGCCCGACGCCTTCGAGTACACCCAGTTCGACGCACCGCACAACTACCACCAAGGCAGCCGCGAAGCCGTCTACCGCTTCTTCGGGCGCAAGGTGTTGGGAGACGCAGAGCCGTCCCACTTCGCCGAGCAGAGCTTCCGCGCGCCCAACCCCTCCGACCTGCTCGCGCTGTGGAACCGTACTCTGCCCGAGAACGCCATCGCCGGCGTGGAGCAGTACGTCGAGGAGCGCATCCGCGAGGCCAACGTCGAGACGGTGCTGCTGCGGCCTCGCAACGCCTCGACGCTGCACGAAGCAAGGCAAGCGTTCCGCGAGCGGTTGCGCTATGCGACGCTCGCGTTCGAGCCCGCCGCGGACCAGGTCAAGGAGGAGCTCGTCGAGGAGCTGCCCGCCGGTAAGAAGGTGTTGATCGGCCGGCGCGGGCATGGCGAGAAGATCCCGACGGTTCTGTTGCGGGCGCCGAAGCCCGTGCCCGGGGCGCGGCCGACTCTGGTGGTGCATCCCGAGGGCGGCGCCTGGGCGCTGTCGTCGTCGGAGAGCCGACTCGGGCTGGTCGGGCGCCTGCTGGCCGAGGGCGGCGACGTGATGGCGATCGATGCGTTTCAGCTCGCCCACGCGGAGGCGCCGCGGGACATCGCCGGCGCCGGCCGCCGCGCCGAGACCTACTTCACGACGTTCCAACGCACCGATACGGCCAATCGCATCCTCGACGTGACCATCGCCATCCCCTACCTGCGGGCGCAAACCGGGGCGCAGGAGATCAACCTCGTCTGCCTGGGCGAGACCGGGCCTTGGTGCTCGCTGGCCCGCGCTCTCACCAGCGGTTCGATCCGGATGGCCGCCGACCTCTATCTCTTCGACGCCTCGAGCGACGATGCTTTCGTCGAGACGCTCTTCGCGCCGCACCTGCGCAAGGCCGGCGACTTTCGGGCCGCTTCGACGCTGTGGGTGGAAGGCGGCGCGTTGTTGTGGAACGCCGCCCCCGGCTTCCCGCAAGATTGGGTGCGCGCCTCGTTCGACGCCGCGGGCATGGACGATGAGCTCACCCTGCTCGGCGGCCCGGTGGCGGATGAAGCGCTGATCGGTTGGCTATTGGCCAGTGATTAGTAATGAGGAGAACCCCATGCGTGTAGTCCAACGATGCTTGCTAGTTCTGTTGGCCGCTCCGCTCGCGTTTGCGGTCGGGCCTTGCGAATCTGCTGACCACCGCGCTTTCGATTTCTGGGTGGGCGAGTGGAAGGTCTACGGCGCCGCCAACGGGAAGCTCGTCGCGTCCAACAGCATTACACGCGAGTACAACGGCTGCGTGATTCACGAGCGCTACGCAACCACCGGCAAGTACAAGGGCGAGAGCCTGAACGTCTATGATCGGGGCCGCAAGGTGTGGACTCAAACCTGGGTCGACACCAGCGGCCTGGTGCTCCGGCTCGAGGGCGGGCTGGAGGGTGAGAGCATGGTCCTCACGGGCAAGACCATCGCCAAAAACGGCGCCGAAATCCAGCATCGCATCTCCTGGACGCCCCTCGAGGGCGGCGCCGTCCGCCAGCACTGGCAGTCCTCCAACGACGGGGTCGAGTGGCGGACGGCATTCGACGGCCGCTACGAACCCGCGGAGAGTCAGCCCTAGCAGCCCCGGCAACAAGAGGACCGCCTAGCGTGGCAGCGCGAACGCCACGTAGCTTCCCCCTGACGCCGCGCCGCTCTTGCCGCCGCCGGCGGCGATGACCACGAACTGCCTGCCGTCGATCTCGTACATCGCCGGCGTCGCGTTGCCCGAGGCGGGCAGCTCATGCTCCCAGAGCAGCTCACCGGTCAGCTTGTCGAAGACGCGGAACTTCCTGTCGTGGTTCGTGGCCCCGATGAACAGCAACCCGCCCGCGGTGACGATAGGCCCGCCGTAGTTCTCCGTGCCGGTCGTGGCGGCCCCTTCGGCGGCAAGCTCGGGGAACTCGCCGAACGGGATCGACCAAGCGATCTCTCCCGCGTCCATGTCAATTGCGTTGAGCGTGCCCCAGGGCGGCTTGATGGCTGGATAGCCGTCGGGGTCAAGGAATTTGTTGTAGCCGTCGTGGGTGAACGGCAAGTCGTAAGGCGAAGCGGCGGCCTCGACCGGCGCGCCCTCGTCTTCGCCAATGAGCGTATAGCGCGCGATGGCGGCGACCGCGCCGTCTCCCAGGTGCGCGAAGCCCGGCATGCGGCCCACGCCGGACCTGATGATCTCTTCGAGCGCCGAGCCGTCAAAGCGTCCGGCGAGGTCGGTGAGGGCGGGGAACTCGGGGGGCGTGCCGCTGCGGTCGTCCAGGTGACAGGCGGCGCAGTTGCGCTGATAGAGCCGCTTGCCGGTGACTCCGCCTCGCACGGTGCGCTTCTCGAACACCCGCAGAATCCAGGCCATCTCGTTGGCGTTCACGTAGTAGAGCCCAGTCTCGGGATCGAACGCCTGACCGCCCCATTCCGCGCCGCCGTCGAAGCCGGGGAAGACCACCGTCCCGCGCGGGCCCGGCGGGGTGAACTGCCCTCCGCTGCGGACCTTTCGAAAGCGCTCGAGCACGGCGTTGCGCGCCTCGGGCGTGCGATCGGTGAGCTGCTCCTCGGTGAGCTGTTGCCGCGCGAACGGCGGAGGAGTGGTTGGGAGCGTCTGTGTCTTGGCCAACGCTTCGCCGGGGGCGCCGTCGGCCGGAACCTCAAACTCCTCGAGCGGAAACAGCGATTCGCCGGTCTCGCGATCGAAGACGTAGACGTGGCCGGACTTGGTCGCTTGCGAAACAGCGTCGATCAGCCGGCCGTCGCGCTCGACTGTGATTAGAGACGGCGGCGTGGGAAAATCACGGTCCCAGACGTCGTGCTTGACCGCTTGGAAATGCCAGACGAGCTCGCCCGTACCGGCATCGAGGCACAGCAGCGTGTTGGCATATAGGTTGTCGCCGGGGCGATTGCCGCCCCAGAAGTCGAACGCCGCCGAACCGGTTCCGGTAAAGACGAGACCGCGCTCCTCATCGAGCGCCAGGCCGGCCCAGGCATTCGCGCCGCCGGCGAGCTTCCAGTTGTCCTCGGCCCAGGTCTGGTAGCCAGGCTCTCCCGGGTGCGGGATGGTGTGGAAGCTCCAGCGCAGCTCGCCCCTACGGGCGTCGAAGGCGCGGATGTCTCCGGGGGCCGAGGGCAAGCCTTCGCTCGTGATCGAGCCAATGATGAGCAGATCGCCGAAGACGACGCCGGGGGTGGTGAGGCCCACGCTCAGCGTTTCCGGGTCGCGGCCGAGGTGCTCGCGCAGATCGATCCAGCCCTGGCCGCCGAATTGCTCGACGGGTTGGCCCGTGTTGGCGTCGAGCGCGAACAGAGCGTGCTTCATGGCGGCGTAAACGCGCGCGTCGCCTTCGCCGTCGCTCCAGTACATCAGCCCGCGGTTGCGGTGCTTGCCGCCGGGGTCCCGGCCGTCGATAGTCGGCTTGAACGACCAGCGCTCCTCGCCGCTGGCGGCGTCGAGGGCGAAGATGCGCATCCGCGGGCTGGTGGCGTAGAGCAGGCCGTCGACGACGATGGGATTGCACTGCATCTCCGAGCCCTGGAAGTCGTCGCCGGTGTCGTAGGTCCAGGCGACCTCGAGCTCGGAGACGTTGTCGCGGCCGATCTGGTCCAGGCGCGAGTAGCGGATCTGATCGTTGCCGCCGCCGTAGGCTTGCCAACCGGTGTAGCCGGAGGCGGGGGCTTGCCGCAGAGGATGGTCCGAAGAGCAAGCCGCCAACAGGGCGAGGAGCAGGAGGGCGCGTGGAACCATGGAAGGCTATTGTAGAGCGGTTCCCGAAGCGGCGGACGGACGGCCAGCCGCCACTAGACGGCTTTGTGGATGTCGCGATGGTTGAGCTTCGCTGCGATGCCGGCCGTTTCGATGTGGCGGAAGATCTCTTCGGCGATGCGCACCGAGCGGTGGCGTCCGCCGGTGCAACCGAAGCTGACGGTCAGGTAGCTCTTGCCTTCGTTGACGTAGTGGGGGATGAGGTAGACGAGCAGCTCCTGGACCCTGCGGATGAACTCCTCGGTCTGGGGAAAGCCGGCGAGGTATTCGATGACCTTCTGGTCTTGGCCGGTCAATGTCTTGCCGCCGGGAAGGTAGTGGGGGTTGGGCAGGAAGCGGACGTCGAAGACGAGATCGCTGCCGGTGGGCGCGCCGTGCTTGAAGCCGAAGCTCTCGATGGTGACGAGCATCATCGGCGCATTGGCGCCGCCGAAGCGATCCATGACCAGTCGGCGGAGGTCGTGGATGGAGTACTTGGAGGTGTCGATCGTGAGATCGGCGAGCGACTGGAGCGGGGCCATCTGCTCGCGCTCGCGCGCGATCTTTTGGGCCACCGAACCCTCGCCGGCGAGCGGGTGCGGACGCCGTGTCTCGCTGAAGCGCCGTTGAAGCACCTCGTCGCTGGCTTCGAGGTAGACGACCAGCGCTTCGACTTCGCCGCGAATCTCGGCGAGCACGGCGGGCAGGCGGTCGAGCGAACGCCCTTCGCGCACGTCGACCACCAGGCAGGCGCGCGTGATCTTCTGCGACTGCTGGCAGAGCTCGACGAACTTCGGAAACAGCTCGAGGGGGAGGTTGTCGACGGCGTAGTAACCCAGATCCTCGAAGACCCGAAGCACGGTGCCCTTGCCCGAGCCCGACATGCCGGTCAGCACGACGAGTTGCGGCAGGGCGGGCTGTTCGAGGGGCTGCGGGTGGCTCATCGCGTTCGTTCCGGCCGGCCCAACGACCTCTCACAGTAGCGCAATAGCGCGGCCGCGGCGCAAGGAGCAGGGAGCTCTAGAGCAGCGGCGCGATTGCCTTTTCCAGCTCTTCCAAGCTCATCTTCCCCGGATGGTAGAGCCGCACGACGCCCTTGCGGTCGACCAGCACAAGGGTGGGCGTGGTCGAGACGCCGAAGTTCGCCCAATTCTGCTGGCCGAGCGGCTTGGCCATCCAGTCGGGAAGCGGGTAGCGCGCCTGCCAGGGGCCTTCGATATAGGCGATCTCCTCGGCGGGGGTGGCGGGCCGGCCCCCGGCGGCGTAACCGAACAGGTGCGTCGGCCCGATGATGGCCAGGCCGCGGTCGGAATAGCGCCGGTGAAGCTCGGCCAGCGCGGGTTTCTGCGCCTTGCAGTCCGAACACCAATGCGCCCAGAAGTAGAACAGCGTTACTTTGCCGTCAGTTTCGACCGGTTCGGTCTGGCCGAGGAAGCGATCGGCGGCAATGGGCGGCATCGGCTTGCCTTCAATCGAGATCAGCAGGTAGTTCTTTTGGATGCGGGTCTCGATGGAGGTTCCGCGATACGTCTCGCGCTCGTCGTAGAGGAACTGCGTGGCGCCGGCGCGGTCGCCCTGGGCTTGGTAGGCTTTGGCCAGCGCCTCGATCGAGGCGCCGAGCGCGGTGGCGAGCTGCGGCGAGGAGTCCACGCCTTGGGCCTGGGCGAGCTTCGAGGCGGCTTGGTAGGTCTCCGAGGCGTACTGCTCGGCGATGCCCCAGTCCTCGGCGAACACCCCAGCGCGGCCGACCCAGGAGAGCGCTTCCAGCAGCCGCGGGTCGTCGCGCCGGAAGAAGTCGCGCTGGCTCTCGGCGACTCTCTGGGCGGTTTGGGCCTGGCCGGCGAAGGCGAGCCGCTTGAGCGTGGAGGAGAGATTGGGGTCCTGAGCGGACGCCACGGCGCTGACCAAGACCAAGCCGAGCAGCAAAGACCTCACCGAAGAGATGCTTCGCACTGCCCTGTTCAAAAGTTCCGGCCCGAGCGGGCGGATCGTGTAGACTAGTGCATTCGTTCGGCGGGGTTCCGGCGGCGGTACGCTCGACATGTCACCAGAAATCTTCTTTCTCGGCCTCGCATTCTTCTTCGTCGTGGTGTGGGCGCTGGCCGACGTGCTCCAGCACCCCAAAGTCGAGGCTGGCAAGCGCACCGCGTTTGCGATTCTGCTCGCATTGGGTCCGCTGGTGGGCGTCATCGGTTTTCTGGTGTTCGACCTCAACTCGACCGTCGTCCTTACATTGTGCGGGATTTCGCTAGCCGCCGCCGGGGTCTATGCGTTTACCAAACCCGCGCGCGACCAACCGTTTCGCGGCGCCTGGATGATCGCGGCGTCCTTCATTACCTTCGGGCTCTCGACCGGGTTTCCTTACTACAACATCTCGTTCTTCTTCGACTACTTCCGCGATGATCACGGTTGGACGCAGGAGCTCGTCACCACCGGCGCGCCCATCGCCGTGCTGCTCACCATCTGGGCCGGTCCCATCATCGTGCCGCGCATCAGCCCGCGCTTGTTGATCCTGGTCGGCACGGGGCTGACGTTTGCAGCTTTCGAATGGTTCGGCCGCCTGGGCGGCTCGGACATGGAGTACTACGCGGCGTGGTGCCTTTACATGCTGGGCTACTTCATCTCGGGGCCGATTCCGCACCAGATCATCATTTCGAACTGGTACAAGGAGCAGCGCGGGTTTGCGATGGGCATCACCTACGTCGGGGTGGCGATCGTCGGCGCGATGGGCAACAAAGTTGGGCCGGCCCTGGCGCAACAGATGGAGTACACCGAAGCCCTCAAGATCATGGGCTTCTTCCTGCTGGCCGCCTGGCCGCTTGCGCTGTTCGTCCTCAAGGACCGGCCAAGCGCGGTGAACGAGCTGCCTGACGGCAAGGCGTCGAGTGTAGAGACGGCGGCGACGGCGCCGGCCGAGGGCGGCGCGGCCGCCGCGCCAGCGCCGGCGCAGGCCAAGACGTTCGGCTTCCTGATGGGCAAGACGCCGTTCTGGTTGTTGCTCGTCGGCAGCGCGGCGTCGATCGGCTCCATCGCGGCGGTGAACTTCTTGATGAAGTTCGTCTTCGAGGAGCAGGGCTTCGTCGAGCAGGCGGCGCGCGACGCGATCTGGAGCAAGGCGTCGATTGCGGTTCTACTCTCGAGCATTGGCGGCCGGTTGCTGGCCGGATACCTGGCGGACAAGCTGCCGCGCAAGTGGGTCATGCTGGCGACCTACGCCATCGTCGCGGCCGCCATCCCGTCGCTGTTCCTCGTCACGCCACAGTCGCCCAACATGGTGTATTTGTTTGCCGTGGTCTTCGGCTTCGCCATGGGGGCGGACTACATGCTGATCCCGCTGATGGCGGCTGACCAGTTCGGCTTGGCGACCCTGCCGAAGGCGATGTCGGCGATCCTGCCCTCGGACACGATCACGCAGTTCTGGACACCGCGGCTCGTAGCGGAGCTGCGTACGCTGTGGGGCGGGTACTCGTCGGCGTTGTGGGCGGTGTTTGGACTGGCGGCGTTGGGCGCGGCGGCCATCGCGCTGCTGCCGCGGCATCACAAGCCGGTCGACGATTCAGGCTGAGCCGGCGGGGTGGGCGTCTCTCGCCGCGTCGGGTGATAATAGAAACCGATGCCGCGCGGCCTTCGCATAGCCGCCTTGTTCTTCTACGCGGCTCTCGCCGCCGCCGAGCCGCGCTCGGACTACTGGGCCTTCCAGCCGCCTCGCGAGCCCGCGACGCCGCAGTCTGCTTCGGGCTGGGTGCGGACGCCCGTCGACACTTTCGTTCTCGACAAGCTCGAGTCCGCCGGGCTCGAGCCGTCGCCGCCCGCCGCCCCCGAGCGTCTGCTGCGGCGCGTCTACCTCGACCTCACCGGTCTGCCGCCGACGCCTGAGCAGGCCGCCGCCTACCTTGCCGACCGCTCTCCCCGCGCCTACGAGAGCCTCGTCGAACGCCTGATGGCCACGCCGCAATACGGCGAGCGCTGGGCGCTGAAGTGGCTCGACGTCGTTCGCTACGCCGACACCAACGGATTCGAGCAGGACGCCTACCGGCCCCACGCGTGGCGCTACCGCGACTACGTCGTGCGCGCCTTTCAGCAGGACAAGCCTTACGACCGCTTCCTGCAAGAGCAGATCGCCGGCGACGAGCTCTTCCCTGGCGACGGCGAAGCCTTGATCGCCACAGGCTTCCTGCGCTTGGGCCCTCGCCACGTCGTCGGCGGAAACCAGGACGAGGAGGAAGCGCGCCAGGAAGTGCTTACCGAGATCGCACAATCGGTCGGCTCCGGGCTGCTCGGCCTGACCGTCCACTGCGCGCGCTGCCACGACCACAAGTTCGACCCCATCCCGCAAGCCGACTACTATCGCTTGCAGGCGTTCTTCGCCCCCGTCAAGCTCGAGGACATCTCCATGGCGAGCCAGTCTGAAGAGGCTGCCTACGAGAAAGCGATAGAAGCGCACGAGGCGCGCCTCGCGCCGGTCAAGAAAGAGCTCGCTGCGCTCGAGAAGCCCTACCGCGACCGCGTCTTCGCGGCCAACAAGAAGAAGCTCGAGCCCGAACTGCTCGCGGCGCTCGAGACGCCGGCCGATGAGCGAACGCCCCAGCAGCAGATCTACGCCAAGGACGCCAACAAGCAGGCGGGCCCGAAGTGGTTCGAGTACGTTCCGCTCATTCCGCCCGAGGTCAAAGCCGTGCGCACCGAGTTGCGGCAACGGATGCACGCCATCGAGCTCGAGCGTCCCGACCCGCTTCCCGCCGCCTTTGCAGTCCGCAACACCGGCGACGAGCCGCCGCCGACGCACCTGCTCAAGATCGGCGACTACCGCCACAAGCTCGAGCTGGTCGAAGCTGGGTTCCTCGAGGCCGTGGGCTCGTTCGGCATCGACGTTCCGCAATCCGCCGCCGGCCGCCGCACCGCGCTTGCCGAGTGGATCACGCGGCCGGACCATCCGCTCACCGCGCGCGTGATGGCCAATCGCATCTGGGAGTTTCGCATGGGCGGCGGGCTGGTCGATGACGCCAACAACTTCGGCCTGCTCGGCGGCGCCAGCCCGAGCCATCCCGAGTTGCTCGACTACCTGGCGGACCGCTTCGTCGCCTTGGGCTGGAGCGTCAAGGCGATCGATCGGATGATCGTGCTCTCGGCGGCGTATCGGCAATCGTCCGCGATCGATCCCGGCAAGGCCGAGAAGGACCCGGACAACGCGCTCTATTGGCGCGCGGCCCGTCGCCGGCTCGAGGCCGAGGTCATCCGCGACAGCATACTGGCGATTTCGGGCGGGCTGAACAGGCAAGTCGGCGGCAAACCGGTGCGCGTACCGATCGAGCCGGAGATCTACGACCTGGTGTTCACCGAGGGCGAGCCCGACAACCTCTGGCCGGTGACGCCGGACCGCGCCCAGCACCGCCGCCGTAGCCTCTACTTGCTCAACAAGCGCACGGTGCGGCTGCCGTTCCTGGCCAACTTCGACCAGCCCGATACCATGACATCGTGCGCGGTTCGCCCGACCTCGACCCACGCGCTGCAGGCGCTCGCGATGCTGAACTCGGACTTCATGGCTGAGCAGTCGCGGGCGTTTGCTCGTCGACTCGAGCGCGAGTGCGGCCAGGACCGCGGCTGCCAACTCGAGCGAGCGTACGCGTTGGCGCTGGCCCGCCAACCGACATCGGCGGAAGCCGCGCTCGCCGACGACTTTTTCGCACTCGAGCAAGCCGAGCTGGCCGACTTCTGCTTGGCTATGTTGAATCGCAATGAGCTCGTCTATCGACCGTAGGCGCATCGAAGCCGGCGCGCTAGGGCGCGAGGTCCGTCGCCGCGACGTGCTGCGCGGGGCGGCCAACGGCTTCGGGGCGCTCGCCCTGCAGTGGCTTCTCGCCGCGGACCGCAGCCGCGCGGGCGAGCAGGCGGGCCCGCTTGCCGCCAAGCCGCCCCATTTCCCCGCCAAGGCCAAATCGGTCATCTTCATCTTCAACGTCGGCGCGCCCAGCTCGATGGATACGTTCGACCCGAAGCCGTTGCTCAACGAGCGCGCCGGGCAGCCCATGCCGGAGTCGATGGGTAAGGTCGGCGGCCAATTCACCGACGGCACGCAGCCGATCCTCGGCACGCCGTGGAGCTTCAAACGCTACGGCCAGAGCGGGCTGCCCGTCTCGGAGCTGTTCCCCCATGTCGCCAAGCACGTCGACGATCTGTGCTTCATCCGGTCGTTTACCACGCGCTCGGTGGTCCACGCGCCGGCGATGTACGAGGTGCACTGCGGGCGGCTGTTCGCCACCCATCCGGCGATGGGCGCTTGGGTGACCTACGGCCTGGGCTCAGAGTCGGAGAACCTGCCGGCCTACGTGGTGATGCCGCAGCCGGAGGGCACGCCCGAAGGCGGTCCGCCGTGCTGGGGCTCGGCGTTTCTGCCAGCGGTCTACCAAGGCACGCTGTTGAGGGCCGGCGCCAAACCGATTCTCCACCTCGACCTGCCCGACGGCATGACGCCGGCGCGCCAGCGACACACGCTGGACTTGCTCGAACGCATGAACCGTCTCGATGCCGGCGAGCACGACGCCGAGATGGCGGCGCGCATCGCGAGTTACGAGCTCGCCTTCCGCATGCAATCCCATGCGCCCGAGGCGGTCGACATTGCGCGCGAGACCCAGGCGACCCGGCGCGCCTACGGCATCGATCAGGAGCACACGCGCGACTTCGGTACGCGCCTGTTGCTGGCTCGTCGGCTCGTCGAGCGCGGCGTGCGCTTCGTGCAGGTCTACTCCGGCGGCGGTCCGCTGATCATGCAGTGGGACGCTCACACGCACCTCGAGGCCAACCACAACAAGATGGCCGGCCACACCGATCAGCCGATTGGCGCGCTGCTGACAGATCTGAAGCAACGCGGCCTGCTCGATGAAACGCTCGTCATCTGGGGCGCGGAGTTTGGCCGCCTGCCAACCTCGGAGAGCGGCAACGGTCGCGACCACAACCCGCACGGGTTCACCATGTGGCTCGCAGGCGGTGGAGTCAAGGGCGGCCAAGCGATCGGCGAGACCGATGAATTCGGATTGCGTGCGGTCGAGAAGCCCTTCACGATGCGCGACTTCCACGCCACCGTGTTGCACCTGCTGGGGCTGGACCAAAACCAGTTGTGGGTGCTGCACAACGGCCGCCACGAGAAGTTGACGGACTTTGGCGGCGAGGTGATTCGCGAGGCGCTGGTCTAGCGGCGCGCTCAACCACAGCTCGAAAGATCGCACCCCGGCATGGCTGCCCGGGCTCAAGTAAGAGGGGCGAAGCACGGCCGCGTCACTTTGCGCGCGGCGCCCGCCTCGTCTAGCCAAGACTTCTAGAAGTACTAAAACCATTGCGACCCAATGTGCGGTTTGGTACTATCCACTCCGCCGGCCAAGAAGGCCGAATATTGCGTCCGAGGCGAGTATGTGTCAAACCCTATATCTTCCGGGAGCAGTAATTGCTCGATGGGCGGGCGTCGAGGTGTGGCAAGGGCGTGACGGCGTGTTCCGGGACATCACTGCGTCCTGGAGCTGGTCCGACGCCGTCCATCAACACTACCAAGTCGCTGTGTATCCAACCGGTTCCTACTGGGTCCCGGTTTCCACTCACCCTCCGCCAGTATGGGGAGGGGCGACTCGAGTGATCGGCAGCTTGCCTGCCGGGCCACAATCGGTCAATCCGTCCGGAGCAGAATTTCGGCCAGATACTACCTATATTTGGATCCCGAACGGAAGTATTCCCGCGCATATTAGTCCGGGAGTCACGAGCAACCGAGTACTATGCGGCCATCCGCTTGGGCATCCGCCGGCCACTGACCTGACCACTGCACTCATCGCCGAGCGGTTTGAGCAGTACGCGCCAACCCCTAGTGCATCCCAGCAGGAGACCACGATGACCGAAACACGGAGCCTTTCCGAAGCCGCATTGGCGACGATCCTCGAGCCCGCCGCGGCGGACTCCCAACACGCCTTCCAAGACTCGGACGGGTTGATCTCGTTCGTGAACCTCTCGAGCAGCTTTGTCCAGAACAACCCGGAGTTCAAGGTCGGTCAAGCCGTCTGCGACAAGCTGTCGAACTTCATCGCCACGCTGCGCGCCAAGACCTTCCTCGCGATACAGAGCGGCAAGCTCCCGCCGCTGCCGGGCGATCCGAAGCCCAAGACGCAGTGGGACAAGGCTGTCACCCATCGCATGTTCAATATCCTCACCGAGGCCAACGGGCTGACGAATTTCAAGATCACCTCCGAGACCTACTCGATCACGCAGGTGATGACCGAGTTCAGCACCGCCTTTGTCAAGCTCATCTTCGACGCAGCATTCGTCCCCGAAGCGGTGATTACCGATGTGACGAACTTCCTCCAGGGCGTGGGGAAGTCGCTGCGGTTCAGCTGGGATGACAAGACCCGCACCTACAGCACGACGTTGCTCGGGCAGTGTCACGAAGCCGTGCCGATGGACACTTCGGGCAAGGACTACCGGTACTTCCCCAAAGTCAAGTATTACTCCATCAACGTGAGCTCGCATCAGACCGAGTTCACGACTCCCTGCTCGGACACGAAGACCATTACCTTCAACTTCCAGTACGAGTATTACGTCACGGCGTTGGCGCAGAGCGTGCTCAACACCGAGACGGAGACCTACAAGAAGTTCAACGCCATTCTCGACAAGGCTCAGGAAGTGAGCTACAAGGATGCGGACAACAACCTCGACACGATCTTGGGAGGCTCCGCGTCGAACGCACTCGAATCGCCGCGGAACGAGCCGAGCGTCAACGTCTTCGGGGCCAATCTCTCCGAGTACCCGGCGGTCGCGATTACGCCGCCCAGCACGATCGAGACGATCCTGAACACTCGATAGCGCGATAGCGGCCGGCCGCGGCTCGGAGGCCAAGCTCCGAGTCGCGGCCGTTCGGCGCACCGCACTCTGATGTGGCGGGGAGAGGGCTGACCTGAGGCGCAGAGCTTCGAGGGCGCTCTATCCGGCTATCCGGCGATCGCGACTGCGCCGCCATGGACGAGCGAAATGCTGTTGAGCTCCCGCTCGCGATGAGTCACCAGAACGACGCGACGCGCTCGAGGGTCCAATAGGCGGCGACCGCTCCGATGCAGTATGCGGGCACGGCCCAAGCGTGACGAAGCCGAGCGACGGTCACGCGATGGTAGAGCGCGCCGCCGGCCAGCACGACGCCGATGAATGCGATCTGGCCTGCCTCCACGCCCAGGTTGAACATCAGTAGCGCCAGCGGGATGGCCGATGCGGGCAAGCCGATCTCCGAGAGGGCGCCGGCAAACCCGAAGCCGTGCAGCAACCCGAATGCGAGGGCGACGAGCCAGGGGCGCTGGTGCGTCATCGTCGGGCGGCCGCGGCGCCGGTGAACGATCTCGGTTGCGAGAAAGAGAATGCTGAGCGCGATGACCGCCTCCACCGGTGCGCTGGGGACGTGTGCGAACCCCAGCGCGGCAAGCGCCAGGGTGACGCTGTGCGAGGCGGTGAAGGCCGTGATGGTGAGCAGCAGCTTGCGCCGGCCTTCCACGATCAACAGCAGGGCGAAGACGAACAGCAGGTGATCGACGCCGAGCAGGATGTGCTCGACGCCGAGAAGGAAGTAGGTTCTCGCGACTTGTGCCGCGGCGGGGCGCCGCTCCACCAAGAAGCTCGTCTGGCTGGGGCGCAACCGGGCGGTTCGGGTCTCGCCATCGAGCAGCTCGAGCCGGACGAGCGCGTCGGTCAGGGTGAGCTCGAGATTGTCGATTCCGATCCGCTGGCCGTGGAGAGGGCCGTTGCACTGCATCGTCCAGCGCTCGATGGAGGCGCCGGCTGCGGGCGCGGCTCTCTTTTCCGTATCCGCGGAGCAGCTTGGCGGAAAGGACGGGGCTAGCGGCAGCCGCAGCCCGTCCCGCGCCGGGACCTTCCACAGCACGCGGAACAGACCGGGCCCGATCTCGTTCAGCTCGAGGTATGCGGGCCGCACCTCATGCGCCGCGGCCGGCAGCGCGCTGAGCAGCAGCAGCGCGGCGAGCCTCATTGGCTGGCTCCGATGAGCTGGCCCGGGAGCGAAGTGTCATTCTCGATCGCGTACTCGTTGCGCAGACGCTCGAACATCGCCTGGTCGGCCTCGCGGCGGCGGCGTTCGTGCCACGCCGCGCGAACGGCGTCGGTTGCCTCCGCGAAGGATGCGGGCCGAGGATCGGTGCGGGTTTCCAGCCGAACCAGGTGCAGGCCGTAGCTCGACTTCAGCGGCCCTTGCCAAGAGCCGACCGGGAAGTCGAGCAACGCGTCGGCGAACTGTCGCCCAAGCTCCGCTGCGATCTGCTGCGCGGTGGCGTCGGCGTAGCGGCGCTGCAGCATGAAGGGGTCGCCGCGCGCCGAGGCGCCGGCCCTGAGCTGGTCTAGAGCGCGCTCGACGTCGTCGTGCACGGCTCCGCGGCGGCGTTCCGGGCTGAAGTAGAGGTGCTCGAAGGTGAGCCGCGCTGGCCGCTCGAAGCGATCGGGCTGGGAGTCGAACAGCCTGCGCAACTCGCGCTCGGAAGGCTCGACCGCCGTCGCGTCCATCGCGAGGAACTCCATCTTTTGCGCCAATCTGCGGCGTACGATCGAGTCGTCGCGGTCCAGGCCCAGCGCCAGCGCCTCGCGATAGAGGACCTCTTCGCGGATGTGCTCGGCGATGAGCTTGGCGAGCTCAGGTTCGGTGGGCGGCCGCCGCCAGCGCAATTGCCAAGCGGCGGAGATGCGCTGAACGTCGCCGTCGGTGATGCGGATGGCCTTGCTGGCGCCGCCAGGGCCGGGCGAGCCGACCAGCCCGTGCAGCGCGAACAGGCCGGCGCCGAGCGCCAGGAAGTGAAACAGCGGTTCGGAGAGCAGGCGGCGAATCGGTGCGTGCATTGGCTCGCTTGTGGCGCACGGCTACGGGGTGAGCCACAAATTGAAACGCGAGGTCTCGGGGATCTCAGTAGATCTCTGTCGCCTCTGGGTTGAGGAAGGCCATGCGCTTGGTCTTCATCGCGATGTTGGCCAAGTGCGGTCCGCAGACGGCGCGGTGGCCGACCTCGACCGGAGCGTTCGGCTCCGCTCGGCTCCTGACGCATTCGAGGAAGTTGCGTACGTGCGGGATGGTGGGCAGCGTGTCTTCGACGGTCTGGACGGGCTCGCGGTTCGCCTTCCAGGGCGCGTCGTAGAGCCGGTAACCGCCGCCGTTGAGCACCAGCGTGCCGTCGTCGCCTTCCAACCGAATCGTCCAGCCGTTCTCGTAGTCGTTGTTGTAGTTGAGCGTCCAGGTGGCGATCATCTGCGGATACTCGAAGGTCGCCGCGAAGATGTCTGGAACCTCTGAGCCCGTCATGGCGCCGACGCGGCCCACGCACGACGCCGAGCGCGGCGTGCCGGAGTTGGAGAACCACTGGATGACGTCCATCAGGTGGGTGCCCTGATCGGTCATGTTGCCGCCGGAGAACTCCCAGAAGTAGCGCCATCGCCGAAAGATCATCGGTTGCATGGCGCGCTGCTGCGCCGGACCGACGAACCCGTCCCAGTCGAGCTTTCCGGGAAGCTCGGAGTTGTCGAGCGGCCGGGAAACCGTCCAGTTCCACTGCGCCTTGGCGAAGGTGATGTTTCCGATGGCGCCGTCGTCAACCATCTTCTTGGCTTCGATGATCCAAGGCGTGGAGCGGCGTTGCATGCCGATCTGCACGATGCGGTCGGTGGCGCGGACGCCTTGGATGGCGCGGTTGCCTTCGGAGATGGAGTGCGACATGGGCTTTTCGCAGTAGACGTCCTTGCCGGCTTGGACGGCGTCGAGCATCATGGGCACGTGCCAGTGGTCCGGCGTGGCGATCAGCACGGCGTCGATGTCGGAACGGTCGAGGATCCTGCGGTAGTCGGTGTAGGGCTCGGCGCCGGTGGAGGCGACGTCGAGGCCCTTCTCGAGGTTGGGATCATAGACGTCGGCGACGGCGGCGCACTTGGCGCCAAGCTCGACGAAGGCTTCGGTGACGCGACGGCCGCGGCCCCCGGCGCCGACGAGCGCCATCGTGACGCGGTCATTCGCTCCTTGCGCGGAAGAGGAGAGGAAGAGAGGGGCGGTCGTGGCGGCGCCGAGGGCGGTTCTTCGTGTCATGGCGTTTGCGATTCTAGCAGGCTTGGATTGGGACAAGCCATGTCGCGCTCGCAGCGGCCGGGGCGGCTACGCGTTCGAGCGCTCTCGCAGGAAGGCGTCGCGGGTCTTGGCTGATTCGAAGTAGAACGATTCGCCGTCGATCTCGGCTTGGACGGCGCTCTTCTCGTCGATGTAGGCGCCGGTGTGCGGGTCGCGTACGAAACGTCCGGTCTTGCCGTCTCGCCGCGTCTTCTCCGGCTGGGTCGCGCCGTCACCCTTGCCGGACTTCATCGCCTTGGAAACCGCGCGGGAGACGTCGGAGATCAGCGAGCGCACGATCGCGAGCGCGACGATGATCAAGACCAGGATGACGATGTTGCGCATGCGTGGAACGGAACAGGGGCGACGACCAGCGGCCGACGCCCCGTATCAGCTCAGTCGGCCTTGGGGCCGCTCACTATTTCTTCTTCTTCTTGTTCGGCGAAGAGAACTCGGTCTCGACGGCGCCGCTCAGGCTGGCGATCATCATCTTCGCGCTGGCGGAGTTCGGGCCGTCGGGCTTGAGCTCGACGTATTTCTGGAAGGCCTCCACCGTACCCGGCGCGGGCACGATCGAGCCGTCTTCCTTGGTCTGCGCCTTGCCGACCAGGGCGGTGCCGAGCTGATAGTACGCCTCGGCGTAGTTGGGGTCGACCTCGGTGGCTTTTTGGAAGGCGTCCACGGCGCCCTCGGTGTTGCCCGAGTTCACCATTACGGCTCCGAGGTTGAAGTAGTAGCGTCCGCCGTTGGCGGGGTCCATCTGGGCGGCTTTGGCCAGGTTGGCTTTACCCGCATCGCCGTCGCCGGACTTGATTTGCGCCAGGCCGAGGTTGTTGTAGTAGGCGGCGGCGTCCGGCTTGAGCTCGATGGCTTTGTTGTAGGAACCGATTGCATCCGCGAGCAGCTTCTTCTTCTCCTCGCCCTTGCTGGCGTCGGCCCAGGCGGTTTGCGAGTCCGCCAGGTTGGCGAAGACGACGTCCTGGGTGGGATCGAGCTCGGCGGCCTTGCTGAGTTGCTCCACCGCGGCCGGGAAGTTCTTCTCGCGCTTGGCGGTCATACCCAGGTTGAACGCCTCGTTGAGCTCTTTGTTCTTCGAGAGCTGCTCTTGGCGTTTCTTGAGCTCGGCTTCGTATTTCTTGCGCTCGGCCGGCGACATCGCGGCCAGCACTTCCTTGGGCGGCGCCGCGCCGGGGTTGGCTGCGGCGGCGGCCTGGCGGTTCTTAATCTCGGTCAGATCGAAGTTGATGGGGCGGTTGTCGCCCATGCCGAGCCGGACTCCGGCGACGCGATCGACGATCGTACCGTTCATCTCAAGCCCGACGGTATAGACGCCCAGCGGCAGCCCGGCATGGAACCAGTCGCCCTTCTTGCGGGTCTTGACTTGGTAATTGCCCGTGACGTCGGTCCGCTCGATCTTGATCATGGCGTCCTTGACGCCTTCTCCGTTCTCGACCACACGGCCTCGGAGCGACCCGACCTGTGCGGGCGCAACGGCCGCGAGCGACAGCAAAAGGGCGGGCAGAATGGCGTAGCGTAACGATTTCAACTTCATCTTGGTTCAACTCCTTGGTTGCAGGCCGTTTATCCTCCGTCAGGATACAACATTCGTTGCTCTCAGGCCAGCGTTTTGGCAGTAGGGAAGCGGGTCTTCGAGACCTGCTTCGGCGAATGCTCCGAGGCGCAGCGCGCAACTGTCGCAGCGGCCGCAGGCGGCGCCTTCCTCCTGGTAGCAGGACCAGGTCAACTCGAGAGGGGCGTCGGCGGCGACCCCCTGGCGGACGATCTCCGCCTTCGAGAGCCCGATGAGAGGCGTCTCGATCCGAATTCTCGTTTCCGGGCGCGTGCCCGCGGCGATCAGCTTGTTGAACACGCGGTAGTACTGGGGGCGGCAGTCGGGGTAGCCGGAGCTGTCCTGCTCGACGGCGCCGATGAAGACGGCTTCCGCGCCGAGGACTTCGGCCCAGGAAGCCGCCGCCGCCAGGAAATGGGCGTTGCGGAACGGCACGTAGGTCGCGGGAATCTCGCCGTGGCGCGCCGCGACAAGGTCTGCGTCGGGAACCCCAATCGCCGGGTCGGTCAACGCCGAGCCTCCGATCGAGCTCATGTAGCGCTGGTCAATGACCATTCGCCGCTCGACCCCAAGCCGGTCCGCGATGGCCTCGAATGCGGCTCGCTCGCGCACCCGGGTCCGCTGACCGTAGTCGGAATGCAGGGCCGCGAGCCGGTGCGTCCGGGAGGCCAACGTCGTGGTGACGCAGCTATCCATGCCGCCGCTCAGCAGCACGATTCCTAGTGGTTTTGACACTCCAGCCATCCTAGCGCGGCGGTGAGACGAACCGCCCCAAGTGTTTGGACGGGCTGGGCCGGCGTTGCGTTGCGGCCCGAGCCCTGGTTTCGGGCCGGAAGGGCGCTGGGTCAGTACCAGGGTTCATGGTCTCTAGGGTGATCTACTCAGTCGGGAATGTAACGGGCGGGCCATGGCGCTGGAGCGTCGCATCGGGAGAAACTGAGGGCGTCCGAAATGGTTGTCGTCACAACATTTCTTTGTCTGTTACTCGCCTGCGGGCTGTTCCTTGCCGCCCGTGAGCTGGCGGGTTTTCAGCCCGAACCGGAGTGGCGGAACGTCACCACGCTGCGCGAGCGCTTGGCGTGCGAGCTCGAGCCTGCTCCGGCGCACCACGACTCCAGCCGCGGGCGGACCATCGACTACTGCCTGGAACTGCGCCGAGAGTTTCGCTCCGCGTGGCGGCTGTGCCGCTTCTTGGCGCCGATCACCGGCGATCCGGGCTATATCGGAACGCTGGTCGCAGTCAAGGCTCGCTTCTACCTCACCCTGGGACGGGCTTTGCTGTGCGCTTTCGGCGGTCTTGCGCCCCGCTGTAACTGCCGGCTCGAAGAGCTGCGGCAACTCAGCACGACAATGCGCTCGTCGGCGCTGGCGATTCTGATGCAGTCGGACTTCGAGAACGGCTTCTCGCCGGCGTAGGGTGCGCCCATCTCGCCGTACCCCAAGGGCCTGCAAGCCGATCCCTAAGGGTCGGGCGGCGACATCGGACCGCGCCAGGTCCGCGGCGCGGTGAACACCCCGACCGGGCCGTCGGCCTGCTTGACGAGCTGATTCTCGCCCTCCCGCAGGCCGGCGCGATGCTCTCGCACGAGCTCGTCGAGCGCCGCGATGACATCTGGCCGTTCGGCGGAGCGATCGAGTCGTTCGCCGGGGTCCTGGTCGAGTTGGAACAACAGCGGGGGGTCGCGCCGGACGGGCTCGGGCTCGGTATAGCCGGTCTGCGTGAGGTAGTGCGCTTTCCACGGTCCTTGTCGTACGGCGAACAGCTTGCCGCCGCGGTAGTAGAACACTTCGTTGCGCGGGCTGGGCTTGCCTTCTAGCAACACTGGCGAGAGATCGTAGCCGTCGTAGACACGAGCCTCTGGCAGAAGTGCGCCGGCGAGCCCGGCGATCGTCGGCAGCACGTCCAGCGTGGAGCCGATGTCTCGCACCACGCCTGGCCGAATCTTGCCTGGCCAGCGGAAGATCGCCGGCTCGCGCATACCGCCTTCCCACGTCGAGCCTTTGCCTTCCCGCAGCGGTCCGGCCGAGCCGCCGTGATCGTGAAAGATGAGCCAGGGCCCGTTGTCGGAAGTGAATAGCACCAGCGTGTCGTCGTCCACGCCCGCGCGCTCGAGGGCGTCGAGCACCTCTCCGGCGGACCAGTCGATCTCTTCGATCACGTCGCCGTAGATTCCGCGGCGGCTGCGCCCCGCGAACATCTCCGAGCGGAACAGGGGAGTGTGGGGAAAGGTGTGCGCGAAATAGAGAAAGAAGGGGCGGCCGGCTTTGGCCTGCGACTCGATGAAACGCACGGCCTCGCGCGTGTAGCGCTTGGTGAGCGTATCCTGCCGGGCCGGCTTCTCGATGACGCGCCCGTCACGCAGCAACGGGATATCCCAAAGCTGTGAGCGCGGGTCGAAAGCTGGCAGGCGGCCCAGCACGCGGTCGTAGGCGCGATTGTGGTCATTCGAGGAGACCAGACCGAGGTGACGCTGAAAGCCTTGGTCTCCAGGCAAGTAGCCGGGCATGTGTCCCAAGTGCCACTTCCCGACCATCGCCGTGGCGTAGCCTTCGGCGGCCAGAGCTTCGGCGATGGTGAGCTCGCTCGATGGGAGACCGCTCAACGAACGCTCGGCGAAGACGCGCGGGCGCGGGCCCATCGTGCCGCTACGCAACGGATGGCGCCCGGTGAGCAGCGCCGCTCGGCTGGGCGTGCAGACCGGAGCCGCGGAGTAGAAGCTGGTCCAACGCTGGCCTTCGGCGGCCATGCGGTCCAGGCGCGGCGTGCGGATGGTTGGGTTTCCGTAGCAGGCCAGGTCGCCGTAGCCGAGATCGTCGGCGAAGAGGATGACCACGTTCGGCGCTGCGGCCGCAATCCAGGGCAGGGAAGCCAGCAACAAGAGCAGCCGCACGGCCCGCCATTGTAACAGCGCGCAAGGGGGATGGATTGGTCTCAGCTCTGCGGAACGACCATGAGCTCTTTCGCCTGCAGCCCGCGTTCGGATTGAAACAGCGTGAACTCGAAGATGTGCTCGCGGGAGGGCAGGCTGCTCACCTCGATCTCGGCAGGAAACTCGGATTCGTGGGCGAACGCGCTCGAATAGGGCGAACCCGGCTTGCGCGTGTCGATGTTCCACAGCCCCGAGGCGATCTCGCGCATGAAGCGCAGAAAGCCGAAGCTGCGGTCGTGCGAATAGCTATAGCAGATGCCGCGGACGCGCGAGCCTTCCTCGCCCCAACGACCCTCCGAGGAGCCTTGGCTCGGGAGCAAGCTCGGAATCAGCAGACCGGAGACGTAGATGTCGGCCTCCCGGCGGAGCTCGGAGGAGACGTTGTTGAACGCCGTCACCTCAACCCGGCAGCCGCGGTTCTGTAGCGCTCGGACGACCTGGACGAAGTCCCCGTCGCCGGTCGCGAGCAGGACGCGCTCGAGTTTTTCCGATTGCAGCAACGCGTCGACCGCCATATCGAGGTCCGCATTGGCCTTCGCGTAGGGCTGGCCGGACTCATCGGTGAACCATTTCACCGGTTTCTGAATGACCTTGTAGCCGAAGTCCCGGAGGGCGGAGTGGAAGTTGAAAGCGTTGTCGCGGTACTGCGGATCGGTCTGCGCCCGTCCATAGTCGAAAGCCACGTAGGCATTGAGGCGAACCGGGTCGGCGTCGCCGCGGGCGGCGAACTCGCGCAGTACGTCGTAGCGCATGCCGTAACCCCCGTTGCGGGCCATATTTTCGACATCTACGTATACGCCGACTCGTGTTTCGCTTGCCATGTCGCTCACCGCTCCCAGCGCGCTTTCAATCAGCTAAATCCGACCGGATACTACCGGTTTAGGTCCATTCTGCTGGTTTTCCCGGCC
The DNA here is from genome assembly GCA_965216545.1 of Bryobacterales bacterium. Taxonomy (GTDB): domain Bacteria; phylum Acidobacteriota; class Terriglobia; order Bryobacterales; family UBA6623; genus RI-231. The sequence goes on along the minus strand of OZ244172.1, from coordinate 6,747,603 downwards.
AAAACGCAACGCGGAGGACTCCCCGTCGGCGCTAGCTTGACGGTTGGAGTATGCGCCCTGACACCCCAAGGGCGTAGCCCTTTCGTACTACTCCCGACAAGGGTATACCCTGGCCGAAGGCGGTACGTCGCGTCCGGGAAGGCCGTCCCGGCCGGTGGTAGACTGGGGGTCTTCCTGAGACGCCCCGCCGGCTCGAGGCCCTCGGCCGAAGCGCGCGCCGCCCGCCCGCCTTGCACACCTACGAGAGGAGAAGCGACTTGAACGCACTCGAGCTGCCGCAGAAACCCTGGAGGGATTGGTTGGAGCTCGCCGACGCCTGGGACCAAGCGAACAAGACCGCCCGGATGTTCCAACGCGACGCCTCGGTCTGGACCGGATCGGGCGAGGAGCGCTGGCTGGGTTGGCTCGACGTCGCGGACCGTCAACTCGCCTCTCTGGGCGACCTGCGCGATTTTCAAGACGCGGTGCTCGAGCGGCGCTTTCGCGACGTGGTGCTGTTGGGCATGGGCGGCTCGAGCCTTTGTCCGGATGTGTTGGCGAAGACCTTCGGGCGCCAGGCGCGAGGCGAGAGAGACTTCCCCGCGCTTCGCATCGTCGATTCCACCGATCCGGCGCAAGTCCGCGCCGCGGCGGAGGCGGTCGATCTGGCGCGGACTCTGGTGTTCGTCTCGAGCAAGTCAGGCTCGACGCTCGAGCCGGACATCCTGCGACGGTACTTCTTCGAGCGCGTCGGCGAGGCCGCGGACGGCCCGGCCGGCGGACAGTTCGTGGCGGTGACCGATCCCGGCTCGCAGCTCGAAGCCATCGCGCGGGATGACGGTTACTGGCGGATCTTCCACGGCGAGCCCGAGATCGGCGGACGTTATTCGGCTTTGTCCGGTTTCGGCATGGCCCCGGGGGCCGCCATGGGGTTGAACGTCGAGCGACTGCTGAGCAGCGGGCAGGCCATGGCCCAGCGTTGCCGGGAGCTCGAGGCGGGGCGGAACCCCGGCGTTGCGCTTGGGCTGTTTCTGGGTTGGATGGCGAACAACGGTCGCGACAAGGTGACCCTTTGGGCTTCGGAGTCCATCCGCTCTCTCGGAGGTTGGCTGGAGCAACTGTTGGCCGAGTCGACCGGCAAGCAGGGCAAAGCGATCGTGCCGGTCGATCTCGAGGCCCCGGGCGCTCCGCGCGACTACGGCGAGGATCGGGTGTTCGTTTCGTTGCGGCTTGGGGACGAGCCGCCGGCTCCGGCGGAGCTAGCCGAGCTCGAGCGAGCCGGCCACCCGGTGGCGCGCATCGCCCTCGAGCAGCGCGAGGATCTGGCCGCCGAGCTCTACCGCTGGGAGATCGCGACCGCGGTTGCGGGCGCGGTGATGGAGCTGAACCCGTTCGATCAGCCCGACGTGGAAGCGAGCAAGATCAAGACCAAAGAGCTGATGCGGGGCTTTGAGCAGAGTGGCGCGCTTGACGCGGAGGAGCCTTTCACGGCGCTAGGCGACATCGAGCTCTACGCCGACGGCCGCAACACCGGCGCGCTGCCGGCCGACGGCTCGCTCGAGGAGATCCTAGCGGCGCACCTGGGCCGGCTTACCACCGGAGACTACTTCGGTCTGCTGGCCTATCTGCCGATGTTTCCCGAGACCGAAGCTCAATTGCAGCGCATTCGCGGGGCGGTTCGCGACGGTCGCAAGGTCGCGACTTGCCTGGGCTTCGGGCCGCGATTCTTGCACTCCACCGGGCAGGCCTACAAGGGCGGACCGAACACGGGCGTGTTCCTGCAAGTAACCGCCGACCCGGCCGAGGAGCTCGAGATCCCCGGCAAGGAGTATGGGTTCGGGACGGTGCGGGCGGCGCAGGCGCGCGGCGACCTGGCGGTGCTCAACGAACGCGGCCGGCGGGCGCTGCGGGTCCACCTGAAGGACCCGCGCAGCGGGCTGCCGCGACTGGTCAAGGCCGCCACGGCCGCGGCGCAGGCCTGAGGAGGAATGGCAATGGCGGAGAGAGCAGGCATGGCGGCCGACCCTTGCGTGATGGTGATCTTCGGCGCCTCAGGCGATTTGACCAAGCGCAAGTTGATTCCGGCCCTCTATCACTTGGCCAAAGACGGGTTGCTCTCCGACCGCTTTGCCGTCGTCGGAGTCTCGCGCAGCGAGATGTCGCACCAGCAGTTTCGGGAGAAGCTCTCGCGCGAGATCGAGAGCTACTCGCCGAGCGAGGTCGATCCGAAGGTGTGGGACTGGCTCGTCGAGCGCTTGTACTACTCGCCGGGAGACGTCCAGAAGGATGGTGCATTCGACCGCCTGGCCGCCGTGCTCGAAGAAGTCAACGAGCGCCACGACGCGGGCGGCAATTACCTCTACTACCTGGCTACCGCGCCGCGGTTCTTCACGCCCACGGTCGACCAACTCGGTCAGGCTGGCTTATCGGACGAAGCGGGAGACGTTTGGCGCCGCGTGATCTTCGAAAAGCCGTTCGGCGCGGACTACGAGTCGGCGCGGAAGCTCAACCGCGACATCCAGCAGGTGCTGGGCGAGCACCAGATCTATCGCATCGACCACTACCTCGGTAAGGAGACCGTGCAGAATATCTTGGTCTTCCGGTTCGCCAACGGCATCTTCGAGCCGCTGTGGAATCACCGCTACATCGACCACGTGCAGATCACCGTCGCCGAGAGCATCGGTGTGGAAGATCGCGGCGGCTACTACGACAAGTCCGGGGCCATGCGAGACATGGTGCCCAACCACATCTTCCAGCTCATCTCGCTGACCACCATGGAGCCGCCGGTGTCGTTCGACGCCGACGCGGTGCGCGACGAGCAAGCCAAGGCGTTGCGCTCGCTGACGCCGATCGCGCAGAAGGACGTCCTCGACGCCACCGTTCGCGGGCAGTACGGCGCGGGCTCGGCCAAGGGCGAGAAGGCGGCCGGCTACCGCCAGGAATCGGGCGTTCCCGCAGATTCCAGCACCGAGACGTTCGTTGCGCTCAAGATGACGCTCGACAATTGGCGCTGGGCGGGCGTACCGATCTACTTGCGCACGGGCAAACGGATGCCCTTGCGCGCCACCGAGATCGCCATCCAGTTCAAGCGCGCGCCGTTCATGCTGTTCCGCAAAACCGATGTCCACCGTCTGCCGCCGAGCCGGCTGATCCTGCGCTTGCAGCCCGACGAAGGCATCTCGCTGAGCTTTGGCGCCAAGGTGCCCGGGGCGATCGTCCAGCTCGACGACGTCAACATGGACTTCAAGTACAAGGACTACTTCGGAGCGACGCCGTCCACCGGGTACGAGCGGTTGCTCTACGACTGTATGTTGGGCGACCAGACGCTGTTCCAGCGCGCCGACATGACCGAGACGAGTTGGAAGATCGTCGCGCCGATCATGGACGTCTGGGGAGCTCTGCCGCCGCGGGATTTTCCCAACTACGAAGCCGGGAGCTGGGGTCCGAAAGCCGCGGACGATCTGCTCGAGCGCGACGGCCGCCAGTGGGTTCGCTGCGGGGAGTGCTGAGCGCGGCCTCTCTCGCTATAATCGTGCCGATCATGCGCACGCTCATCGCCTTTTTCTTTGTTTTTTCCCTCGTTGCGGCCGACCTGCCGGTCGTCGCCCCCGATCGCGCCGGCCTTTCAGCCGAAGCGTTGGCCCGCGCGACGCGAGCGATCGAGGACGACGTGGCTGCGGGACGGATTCCCGGGGCTCTGGGGTTGGTCGCGCGGCGCGGCCGGATCGTCTACCAGGAAGCGCGCGGCGACGCCGACCGGGAAGCCGGCAAGCCGATGCGCGAGGACGCCATCTTCCGCATCTATTCGATGACCAAGCCCATCACCAGCGTGGCGCTGATGATGCTGTTCGAGGAGGGCAAGTTTCGTCTGACCGACCCGGCGTCTCGCTACCTGCCGGAGCTGGCGAACATGGAGGTCATGGTCGAGTCGAGCGGCTACCCCGGCGACGCCAGGCGCGGCCGGCGGGAGGCGGTCCGCAGACCGATCACGGTGCAAGACCTGATGCGCCACACCGCCGGCCTCAGCTACGGCTACTTCGGCGGGACGGCGGTCGATAAGCTCTATCTCGACGAGAAGGTGCTCGACACCGCCAGCACGCTGGACGACATGATGGCCAAGCTCTCCCGCTTGCCTCTGCTCTACCATCCGGGCGAGAAGTGGCACTACAGCGTGGCCGTGGACGTGCAGGGCGCGCTGGTGGAGGCGCTCGGCGGCGAGCGGTTCGACCGCTTTCTCGAGCGACGCATTTTCGATCGGCTCGACATGGAGGACACGGGCTTCCACGTACCGGCGGAAAAGCAGGGCCGCTTCGCGCAAATGTACGCGCCGGTGCGAGGCAACCGCCGCAAGCTCGAGGTGGCGCCGCCGGCGTCGTCCAAGCGTTTCCTTGCGCCGGGCTCGTTCTACTCCGGCGGCGGCGGATTGGTCTCGACTGCGCGCGACTACCTGCGCTTCTGCCAAATGGTGCTCAACGGCGGCGAGCTGGACGGCGAGAGGCTGCTGAGCCGCACGACCGTCAACCTGATGACGCGCGACCACCTCGCGCTGGTCGACCCTGGGCGCGCGGAGCGGACGGGGTACGGCTTCGGCCTCGGCTTCGCCGTGCATGTCGACCCAGCCGCCAGCGGCTCGGCTTCTTCGGTTGGTGAATACAATTGGGGCGGCGCGGCCGGAACGCGCTTTTGGATCGATCCCGAGGAAGAGCTGATCGGAATTTACATGGTGCAGATCCTGCCGCACAACGGCTTGCGCTACGGCAACATGTTCAAGCAGTTGGTCTACCAAGCCGTGGCGGACTGACGGGCGTCGCCTGCGTAATACCTGTTGCTTCCGGCGCCTTTGCTTCGCCGCCGGCTGTCGAGTCGGCGAGAATACCCGCTTCGTTGTGAGCTCGCTAAAGAAGAAGGACTACGCGGCGCAACGCTTGTACGAGTAGTTCTGCTGCGGCGGGGCGAGATGGAGAACCGCATCAAGGAGCAGTTGAGCCTGTTCGCCGACCGCATGAGCACGCAGAGCATCCGGGCGAATCAGATCCGATTGTATTTTTCGGGGCTGGCTTGCACGTTGATGCTGGGCTTGCGGCGATTGGGGCTCGAAGGCGCGGTGTGGGCGCGGGCGCGGCCCCTCACTGGTCCCCAATACCGCCTCGCCGCCCCTCCTCGCGTCTTGTGGTGAGCGAAGCGGGTCAGCAGAGCTAACGCGTCCTCACCGCAAGGCTGAGCCGAACGTACGTTTTCGCACACCTCGCCGAAGTTGCCATCTCGTTTCTTCTGAATCACTTCGGCTCGCTCGTCCATCTTGCGCCGTTGCCGCGGGCGTAAGATGGAGCCGCGGTCAGACGCCGACCCAACCCGGAAAGCCTCTGACCCGGGCGAGCCGGCAGCCATGCTGGGATGGACGCGCCTCGGGCATCGCGCTTGGCCTCGACGGCTCCGTCCTGGCAAATGTCGGGTTTTGTCCGGAAATGTCAGGAGCTCCAGCCCCACAGCGGATGATCCGCGCTTGGCTGTTGTCTGTTTTGTGGACTAGAAGGACGCTATCCGCGTAAGCCCCCGGAATCAGCGTTTAGTGGTAGCGCTACCGGGAATCGAACCCGGGTCTGAGCCTTGAGAGGGCCCTGTCCTAACCGCTAGACGATAGCGCCACGTCCACCAGGCTACCTTCTCAATATACATTTCCCGATTTCCGGATTCAAGCCGTGATGGATGCGCCCGATAAGGGCACTAAGCGGTTCTCCCGCGGAGCCCCGCCTACCAAATGACCCTGGCGGAATTCGTTCCCGGCCGAAGGGCTGGTTCCATCGACGAGCCGGTCCGCTTGGCCCTCGACTGCCTACCCGACCCGTCGCTGGTGGCCAACGGGTCGGATCGGATTGCGTTCGCCAACAAGGCCTATGAGCGGTTGACCGGATTTGCGTCGGCCGAAGTCGAGGGCAAGGCGCTGACGGCGCTGCTGCAACCCGGGCCGGGGGATGGCGCCTTGGCGACGACCAAGTCGGGCGTGCCAAAGCCGGTGCGGCTCACCAGCAAGCCCATGGCGGGCCAGCTGGTGGGCCAGTACCGGTTGGTTCGACTCGACGAAGACGACACGCGTCGCTCCTTCGTCGAAGAGCTCAGCGCCGGGCTCGACATCAAGGGCGAGTTTCTGGCCCGCGTTTCGCACGAGCTCCGCACGCCGCTGACGGCGATGCAAGAGGGCATCGACATCGTGCTGGACGGGCTCACCGGTCCGCTCAATCCCCGGCAAGTGGAGTTTCTCGAGCTGGCGCGCCGTAACATCCAACGGATCACGCGGCTGCTGCGCGATTACCTCGAACTAGGCAGCCTCAAGCGCGGGGAACGTTTGCGGCCCTTCCAGGCCGTCGATCTGGACCGAGTATTGCGCGAGTGCGCCGGCCAGTGGGAGGACGCCGAGTACGCGCCGACGCGTCCGGTGTGGGTGGAGATGGACGAGCCGCTGGTGCGCGACGCCATCGATCGTCTGGTGCAGAACGCGATCCGACACAGCGGTTCCGAGGTCTGCCTGGCCTTGACGAGCGAGCGCGGAGTCGCCACCGTTGCCGTGGCCGATTTCGGTCCGGGCATTCCGCCGGACAAGCTCGAGACGATCTTCGAGGAGTTCGAACAGCTCAGCATCGGTCACGGTCGCACCGTTGGAGGCGTGGGGCTGGGATTGCCGATCGTCAAGCTGATCATCGAGCTGCACGGTGGCCGCGTGTGGGCCGAATCCGAACCCGGGCGCGGCGCCTGCTTCTGCTTTGCGCTAAAGACCACAACGCCTCCTGTCGAGGAATCCTCATGACGACCGTGACCCCGGCTAGAATCCTCCTCGTCGACGACGAGTCCGACATCGTACGCACGCTGCAGTTTCGCCTGCAGGCCGCGGGCTTCGAGGTCTTGACGGCTGAGAACGGCGCCGAAGCTCTGGAGGTGATGAGTGACGACCCGGTGGATCTGATCTTGAGCGACTTCATGATGCCGGAGATGAACGGCATCGAGCTTACGCGGACGATCAAGGCGAATCCACTTTGGTTCAACACCAAGATCATGCTGTTCTCCTGCAATGGCGACCCGGAGTTTCGGCAGCGCGCCATCGAGCTCGGGGCGGTCGACTACTTGCCCAAAACGCTCGGCGCGAACAAGATTCTCGACAAGATCTGCGCCCAGGTGGGCGTGGCCGAGCCGACGCTCGCGCCCGCGACTCCGCCGGCTCCGCCTCCGCCCGGTCCGCCAAATCCGGCCGAGATCGCCAGCCTGGTGCGGAGCCTCTCCGACATGCTGCACCTGGCGCGCACGGCCGGAGGCCTCAGCGAGCCGGCGCTGTTTGCGCTCGACTCCGCACAGCGCGTAGCCGACGACATCATTCGGCTAGTGGAACCGGGGAAGAGGGCATGATGCCGGATGATCACAAGGGCTCGATTCTGATCGTCGACGACGAAGAGGATGTCGTGCGCCCCTTGGCGTTTCGGCTGGGCGTGGAGGGCTATGACGTGCTCTTGGAGCCCGACGGCGAGCTCGGCTACAAGACGGCGGTCGAGGAGCTCCCCGACATCATCTTGCTCGACATCATGATGCCTGGCATCGACGGCCTGACCCTGTGCAAGATCCTCAAGGATAAGCCCGAGACCTCGCACATCCCGGTAATCATGCTGACCGCGCGTACGACGGTCGGCGACGTGGAGCAGGCCTTCGAAGTGCATGCCGACGACTACGTGGGCAAGCCGTTCGAGTGGCCGGAGCTGTTCGGCAAGATCAACCGCGCGCTGGCGCGAAGGGCCGTGGTGGAAGGCTGAGCCACACGCTCATTCGGGGCAAGGTCCGATGACGAACTCTCCGATCCCTCTCTCGCCGCTGCGAATCCCCCGTGTGTCGACAGCCCGCACGCTCCAAGGGAACGTTTGCGTGGAGGGCTCCGGGCTGCATTCGACGTCGCCGAGTTGGACGCGCCACTCGACGAACGTGGTTTGCTCGCCCGAAACCGTCACCGCTCGTCCCAGCGCGGTCCGGAGCTCATAGGCTTCGACGCCGTGGGGCGATGTCGACGCGGACCACTGATGTTCGAACGGGTAGGCAAGGCAAGGCTCGCTGGGCTGGCCGGGGATTGCCGAGCAGAGCGGGAACAAGTCGGGGCTGGTCGTGATGGCGCGAGCTGGCGGTCGAGGCGTGGTCGGCCGCTCGTCCTCGGGCAGCGGCGCGATCTCCGCGGTGACCGGGCGCGACTCCCGACCATCAGCCACGACTCTGAGGCTGGTAGCTCCAGCACCGTCGAGTAAGGGGTCGAGAACGACGTTTACCTGGTCGAGCCCGAAGAATCCCGGCGCCGGCCCGGCGAACTCGACCTGGAGAGAGACGCCGTCGCCGAGCGGGTCGACGGCCAGTGCATCGACGCTCGACGCTTGGCGCAGGCCCGTGCCGAACAGCGCCAGCCGCGTGCGCTGGTCCGAGCCCACGATCTCCGGCGTCAACACGGCGAAGGGCGCCAACCGGTTGGTGACGGCGTTGAGAATCGCGCCGGGTCCGCTTCCGGTGGCGTCCAAGGAGAACAGGGCCGGGCTCACGTCCCGAACTGCGGCGCGCCCCCGAATCCGCTCGCCGCCTGGAAGGCGAACGATCGCCTCCTGGTCGCCCGCCGGCGTTCCGGCGGGTACGATCAAGTTGATCTGGCGGCTGGAGACGAAGAGCAACTCTGCGGGCCGATCGGCGATCGTGACCGCGACGCCGCCGAGCTCGAGCGGGAGGCGGCCTTGGTCGTCCAGCGTCGCCAAGGATGTATCGGTCTTGAAGTCGAGCGCGAAAACTGCGGCGATCGAATCGGGGGCGACCCAAGGTTCATAACTGGCTCCCGATGTGACCGCCAACTCTTGCCCGGGCGCAGTCGCCGCCAACAGAGTCGACGCCACGAGCAGGCCGACAGCCGCGGGCGGCGGCGTCCGCGGCCTGCCACGCCAATGTCTGTTCGCGTAGCTCCCCACAGGCCAACTTTGGAGCTGCAAGCGGCCCCCTTCTTAACGGTCACCGAGCTCGCGCGACCTTCCGGCGTTTCTCAACCGCAGCAGCTCCTCCCGCAACTCGCGGACTTTCGCCGCGCGGGACGCCGCCAGGTTGCGGCGCTCACCGGGGTCCTCGTCGAGCTGATAGAGCTGTACGGGACCTTCCTCGTCCGGCGCCAGGATTCTGCCGCGCGGCGACGAAAAGCCTCCCGAGCCGTCGCCGAGGATCAGCTTCCAACCCGCCTTGCGCACCGCGAACAGCCCCGATCCGCTCTGGTGGACGATAGACGGCCTCGCGGTTCGCTCGGCGCCCAGCCACTCGCCCGCCAACGAGAAGCTGTCCTCGCCGGCGGCATCCTCTAGCTCGACTCCGGTGATCTCGGCGATGGTCGCGAACAGATCAGTCAGACAGACCAGCGCATCGTTCACCGCGCCGGCCTCGACCCGACCGTCCCAGCGGACGACCAGGGGCACGTGGTGGCCGGCCTCCCAGGCATCGGATTTGAGCCCGCGCCATGGAGCGTTGGGCACGTGGGAGTAGAGCTCGGTCACGGTGTTCGTCTGGCCGATCGTGCCGATGCCGCTGCGCGCCGGCGAGCCGTTGTCCGAGCTGAAGATGACGATGGTATTCTCCATCAGCCCGCCCTGCTCGAGGGTGCGGACGACTTTGCCGAGTATGGCGTCCATCTGGTGCACCCAGTCGCCGTAGGGCCCGGCTTGGCTCGAGCCGCGATGGTCGGCGTTGGGCACGATGGGCGTGTGCGGGCCGAGCAGCGGCATGTAGAGGAAGAACGGCCGGCGCTCGAGCTGAGGCTCGCTCGCCCGCTCGCGCAGCCACTCGACGGCGCGCGCCGTGATGGTCGGCTGGGCGGCCCACAGGTCCCAATTCGGCAGCATGGGGCCGGCGCGTTGGCTCTTGTGCCGCGGCATGCGCTCGGTCGGCTCGCCGAGCACGCGGTCGTTCTCGAGGAAGGCATAGGGCGGGAAGTTGGGCACGTCGTCGCCAAAGTAGTAGTCGAAGCCGCGGGCCGTGGGCCCCTCGCGGACCGGCCGCGAGAAGTCGACGCGCCGCCCGACCGCCTCGTAGTCGCGGCCAACGTTCACTTCGTCGGTTTCGTCTGAGACGTAGCCGCCGCCCTCGAGCGGCCAGTCCCACCCGAGGTGCCACTTGCCGATGGCCGCGGTGCGGTAGCCCAGCCCTTGCAGCATCGAGCCCAGAGACATGCGGTCGCGCGCAATCACCGGGCCGCCCCAGCTGTTGACGATGCCGCGCGGCAGGCGCGATCGCCACGGGTAGCGGCCGGTGAGCAACCCGTAGCGCGACGGCGTGCAGACCGACGAGGCGGTGTGGGCGTCGGTAAAGCGCATGCCCTTGGCGGCCAGCGCGTCGATGTTCGGGGTTGGGACGCGCGAGCGAGGGTTGTAGACCCGCGGGTCGCCGTAGCCCATGTCGTCCGCGAAGACGATGACCAAGTTGGGGCGTTCGGCGGCTTGCAGCGCAACCGAGGCGAGGAAGGCGAAGAGCAACGGCCGCATCATCGGCGCCGCACGAACTTCTGGAGGCGCTGGTTGACCGTCTCGGCCACGTAGATCGCGCCGTCTTTGCCGACCGCGATGCCGTGCACTTGATGCAACTGCCCCGGCGCCTGGCCGTCGGAGGAGAACATGCCGAGAACCTTGCCCTCGAGCGAGAGCTGAATCACGTGGCCGTTGTCGCCGTCGCAGGCCCAAATCGTGTCGCTCCGCGCGTCGTAGGCGAGCGCCCAGGGGGTCCCGAAGCCCTGCCATTTCCTGACAAACTTACCATCGGCGTCGAAGACCTGGATGCGCTCGTTTCCGCGATCGGCGACGTAGATGCGGTCCTCTGGTCCCACGGCGATGCCGTGGACGAGGTTGAGCTGGCCTGGGCCGTCTCCGGGGCCGCCCCAGTGCGTGATGTAGGAGCCCGACGGGCCGTATTTGACGACGCGGGTGTTGCGGTAGCCGTCGGCGACATAGACGCTACCCTGGCTGTCTTGGGCGACTCCGGCCGGCCGGTTGAAGGCGTAGCGGGCGTCGTTGCCGCCCTGCATCCCGGAAAAGCCGCCGATCGTGAGCAGGACGCGGCCTTCGGGGGAGAGCTTGTAGATCCGATTGGTCTCGCGGCCGACCAACCAAACACCCTGATCGACGCCCACCGCCATGCCGTGGGCCGAGCCGGCATGGTTGGAGAGCTTGGGATCCTCTTTCCAGGCCTGCAGGACCCGACCCTCGGGCGAGAACTGGATCACCGGATGCGAACCGCGGTTGTAGTACCAGATGTTGCCGTCGCCGTCGACCGCCACAGCCATCCCCGCGCCAGGCTCATAGCCGGCCGGCATGCGCGGCCAATCGTCCACGTGACGATAAGGCAGTTGGGTCTGGGCAGCCAGTGTGGCGGCGAGGCTAAGCAGCGTCAGAAAGCGCATCGCGCCGTAGTGTAGCGCAGGCGGCCGCGGCTGACGCGGCTATGATGGAGGATCCGATGGAGCGCGCGCCAGTCATCGTGCTAGGAGCCGGCCCGGCCGGGTTGACCGCCGCCTACGAGCTCTCCAAGGCTGGCGTAGAGTCCATCGTGCTCGAGCGCGACGACGTGGTGGGCGGCATCGCCAGGACTGTCGAATACAAGGGCTACCGCTTCGACATCGGCGGCCATCGCTTCTTTACCAAGGTCAAACCGGTCGAGGATCTCTGGCATGAGCTGCTTGGCGACGACATGCTCACCCGGCCGCGACTCTCGCGCATCTTCTACAAGGGCGTCTTCTTCTCCTACCCGCTGCGGCCGTTGAACGCGCTCATGGGGCTCGGGCTCTTCGAGACCGTGCGCTGTGTGCTCAGCTATTGCAAGGCGCGGTTGGCGCCGGCGCGCCCCGAGGACAACTTCACGACCTGGGTCTCGAACCGCTTTGGTCAGCGGCTCTTCGAGATCTTCTTCAAGACCTACACCGAAAAGGTGTGGGGCATTCCTTGTGATGAGATTCAGGCCGAGTGGGCGGCGCAGCGGATCAAGGGCCTATCGCTGGTCACCGCCGTGAAGAACGCGCTCTTCGGCGAGCGGGCGTCCAAGCGCGGCGAGGTCATCAAGACGCTCATCGACGAGTTCGAGTATCCCAGGTTGGGACCGGGGCAGATGTGGGAGACGGCGCGCGACCGCATCGAGGAAGCCGGCTCGCGCGTCGTGCTGGAGGCGCCGGTCGAGCGTCTCCATTGGGACTCCGCGGGCGTGCGTGCGGTCGAAGCCGGCGGCCGGCGCTTCGAAGCCGACGCGTTTCTCTCGAGCATCGCCATCCGCGAGCTGGTCGAGGCCATGCAGCCGCCGCCGCCCGACAACATCCTCGCGGCCGCGCGACGGCTGCGCTACCGGGACTTCGTCACCGTCGCGCTGGTCGTCGACGCACCGGACTTGTTTCCCGATACTTGGATCTACATCCACGAACCGCACGTCAAGCTGGGGCGCATCCAGAACTTCAGGAACTGGAGCCCGGCCATGACACCCGACCCGTCGAAGAGCTGTCTCGGGCTCGAGTACTTTTGCTTCGAGGGCGATGAGCTGTGGGAGGCGGCCGATGAAGATCTCATCGAGCTGGGCAAGCGCGAGCTAAGCGCGCTGGGGTTGATCGGGTCGGCCGCGGTGCTCGACGGCGCGGTGGTACGCATGCCCAAGGCGTACCCGGTTTACGACGCCGGCTACGACGATGCGCTCAAGACCGTCCGCGAGTTGCTCGACACGCTGCCAAACCTGCAATTGACCGGCCGCAACGGCATGCACCGTTACAACAACCAGGACCACTCGATGCTAACGGCGATGCTGGCGGTGCGCAACCTGCTCGGCGCCAACCATGACCTTTGGCGGGTCAACGTCGACCGGGAGTACCACGAACAGGGGCGCGAGGTGACGCTGGAAGACCTGCGTGCGGCCGAGCGGACGCAGCCGCTCGTACCGGGGCGGATAGGGGAGTAGATCTGACGTTCTCCGGCGGCGCATGGCGCCGCGGCGCGCCGCAACCAGATTGCGCGCCGCTGACCTTTCTCCCCACAAGCCCTACAAACCTGTTTCCCGGCGGCCGATAAGCATTTGGACAGGACGTCTGGCTCTATGGGACTCAATGTGTTGATCGTCGACGACTCTTCCGTCATGCGCAAGATCGTCGAGCGCAGCCTCCGACAAGCGGCCAAGGAGCCGATCGATTCCGTCGTGGAGGCGGGAGACGGCGGCGAGGCCATCGATAAGCTCGGCGGCTCTGCGATCCAAGTGGTGTTCTCCGACATCAACATGCCAAACGTGAACGGCTTGGAGTTTCTGCGCAAGCTCAAGGAAACGCCGCACTCCGAAACGCCGGTGATCATGGTCACCACCGAGGGCGGCGAGAAGACCGTGCTCGAGGCCATTCAACTCGGCGCCAAGGGTTTCATCAAGAAGCCGTTTACCCCGGCGCAGATGGAAGCCGCTCTCACCAAAGCGCTGCAGAGCTAGCCCAAGATCAAGCCGATGGTGACCGACACGCACTTGGACATCGACACCCTCGCGGCCGCCGCCCGCGTCTCCGCCGAGAGCGTCTTTTCGATGATGCTTGCCATGGAGGTGCAGCCGCTCGAGGTGCGCGAGGAAGAGGAGCCCAAACCCTACGACGGCGTCGTCTCGCTGGTGACCTTCAGCGGCGAATGGATCGGCGCGGGGATGTTCTGCTGCCACGAGGACCTGGCGTGCAAGATCGGGGCGGCGATGTTGGGGCACGAGATCGAGCAAATCGACTCCGACGTGCTCGACGGCATTGGCGAGATGGCCAACATGATCATCGGCAATCTCAAGGAGCAACTCGAAGCCCGCACGGGACCGCTGGCTCTAAGCATTCCCACCGTCGTCTACGGCAAGAACTTCTGCACTCGCACGGCAGTCCGCGCCCCGTGGTGCATTCAGCCGTTCGAGCTGGACGGGCTGGTCCTCGAGGTCCGCTCCTGCGCGCGAGCGGTGTGAACCGTTCTCACGTTCCAATCGAAGCTTGCAGGCCGGCGATCCCGCCAGCGCTATGATGGGGAGGAGGCGTCGCGCCTCTTCCCGAAATCGTGAGCACGACTCTGACGCAGCCGGCTGCCGGTGCGACCAGGCTGCTGAGCGGCGGCATGGTATTGCTTTCGCTCGGCCATCTGACGACGGACCTGTTCTCGAGCACGATTGCGACCATGCAGCCGGTGCTGGGCGAGGTCTACGGGCTTTCGCTGGCGCAGGCAGGGCTGCTGGGCGGGATGTTCATGTTCTCGTCGTCGGTGTTGCAGTTGCCGTTCGGAATCTTGAGCGATCGCTTCAGCTCGCGGCTGTTCAGCGTGTGCGGCCCGCTGGCCGCGGCGGTGTTCTTGACGAGCTTGGCCTGGGCGGGCGGTTTCGCCGGACTGCTGGCGCTCGCGTTTCTGGGCGGGATGGGCGTGGCGGCGTTCCACCCGCAGTCGACCAAAGAGGCGACGCACATCTCGGGCGAGCGCAAGGGCGTGGGGGTGGCGCTGTTCATCACCGCGGGCACATTTGGGTTGGCGTGCGGGCCGCCTTACTTCTCGATGGTGCTCGAGCGGTTCGGCTTCGAGCGGTTCGCGCTGGCAATGGCTCCCGCCTTCGTGGTTTCGGGTTTGCTGCTGTGGAAGCTGCCGACGCCGGCGACGGCGTCGGGGGTGGCGCGGCGGGTGGATTGGGCGGCGTTGCGCGCGCGGTGGCGGCCGCTTTCGCTGCACTATTCGCTGGTGGTCATTCGTTCGGTGGTGCAATTGGGCATTGGGCAGTTCTTGACGCTGTATCTGGTGCACGAGCGGGGCATGGAGATGCGGTGGGCGTCTTTGGTGCTGGCGCTGTTCTTTCTGGCCGCCGCAACGGGATCGCTACTGGGGGGCGGCTTGGCCGATCGAACCGGGGGCAACCTGGTCGTGGCGCTGTCGATGGCGGGCTCGGCGCCGCTGTTGGCTGGGTTCCTGATGACGACCGGATGGCTGTCGATCGTGCTGCTATTCCTGGGCGGGGTGTGCCTGCTGCTGACGATTCCGGTGAACGTGGTGATGGCGCAGGAGCTCGTGCCGTCGCAGAAGGGGATCGTGAGCTCGCTGATGATGGGCTTCGCCTGGGGAGTGGCCGGCATCACGTTCGTGCCGGTGATCGGCTGGGCGGCGGACCACTACGGCCTGCAGACGGTGCTTTGGGCGGTCGCGCTGACGCCCCTGGCGGGCTATCCGCTCGCCCGGCGGCTGCCTGAGACCCCCTAACAGGGCGCTTGCCGCCATGAACCGGCCGTCCTAGGTGGGTTTTTGCGGGTCAACTCCCCAAAATTCTGGGGTCTGGGAGATTCCCCAGAGCCTCGCTAGGAACGCCGTCAGGTACGACGGGACTATGGCGGCGCGTTTGGCCGGCTGCGCGCGCAGCGACCCTGAAATCGCGTAAGTTTCGCATTACAAACAGGTTCTGACCCATCGACGGGTGCATGGGACGTTCTCTCCGAGGCTCCCCGCGGGGAGTCGTATATCGCTGAGACCAAGGGGTCATACAGCGATAAACCCAGGTAAAAACGGTACTAGCCACCCATGGTCAGGCCAGCAGGGGGCGCCGCATGATTGGCGTTGTAAGGACGCTACGGCAAACAGGCTGGCAGCGCGCCAAACATTCAGACAACAGACAGGGAGAGAGACACACACCATGAACAAGATCAAGAGCCTCATCATTCGCCTGCTCCATGACAAGAAAGGTCAGGACATGGTCGAGTACGCGCTGCTGGCCGGCTTCATCGCCGTTGCCGCTGGTGCGATCCTGCCGGGTATCTCCGACGACATCTCCGAGATCTTCTCGAAGATGGGCTCGGTCGTCTCGGCCGCCAACGCCGCCTAAGTCTAGGACAAAGGTTCGAGGGGCGGCGGGCTTCGGCTCGCCGCCCTGGCTCCGGCCCCCGGTGGCCCGGGGCGCTCGGAGCGGGGACGCGGTCCCTGATGAATTCGCCCCGCGGGGCGTAGCTGAAACGCTCAAACCAGCTCGCATTCTCGCGAGCGCCGAGATCTTCCGAAGGAGAGAGACACACACACCATGAAGAAGCTTCAAGCACTGATCATCCGTTTGCTGCACGACAAGAAAGGCCAGGACATGGTCGAGTACGCGCTGCTGGCCGGCTTCATCGCCGTTGCCGCTGGTGCGATCCTGCCGGGTATCTCCGACGACATCTCCGAGATCTTCTCGAAGATGGGTTCGGTCGTGTCGGCCGCCAACGCTGCCTAATCAGAGCCAGACCGATCCACGATGGGCGGCCCTACGGGGCCGCCTGTTTTGGTTTTGGGCCCAACCAGCGGCAGGCGGCGTCGATGGGGCAGTACAGCGTCGGCGGCAACTCGCCGGCTCTCGGCGTAGCCCATTCCAAGCCGTTGACGAACAGCGCGGTCGTCCAGGCTTCGCTATCGAGGGCGGAGGGGGCGAGAACGGTGACTTGCGCGGCGCCCTGGGCGGGCATGCCGGTGCGCGGGTCGATCAGGTGGCTGTAGATCGCGCCTTCGGCTTCGAAGAATCTCTCGTAAGAGCCTGAGGTCGACATCGAGCCGTCTCGCAAGTAGACGGCGGCGGCGGGCGGTCCGCCGCGCGGGGCTTGCACGTTGACCTTCCAACCACGCGGCTCCTCGGGCGGCGCGCCGATGGCGTACATACTGCTCGCGCCGGCGCTGATCATGGCCGCCGCAATCCCGTAGCCGCTGAGCAACTCCGCGACTTTTTGTACGGCGTAGCCCTTGCCGATGCCGCCCGGGTCGAGCTCGAGGGCGCGATTGGTGAATCGAATCGTCGAGCCGGCGCGGTCGAGCTCGATGCCGCGATAGCCGACCTGCTTGCGCGCTCTCGAGATCTCCCAGCGCCAGGGCAGCTCGCCGGAGCCCTTGTAGAATCCCCACACCTTCATGAGCTTGCCGACGGTGATGTCGAAAGCGCCGTCGGAGGCGCGGCTGTAGTCGAGGCAGCGTGCGATCAGGTCGGCGCTTTCGGCGGAGATCGGGACGGGGCCGCGGGCGGCCTCGCGGTTGATGCGGCTCCACTCGGAGTCGTCGCGATAGTTGCTGATGAGACGGTCGATGCGGCGGGCTTCGTCGAAGGCGGAGAGAGCGGCTGAGGCGAGCACGCCGCGCTTCTCCCCGTAGAGCGCGATCCGCATCTCGCTGCCCATGATGTTGGCGCTGGCCTCGTAACGCTCGGCGGCGGGGAGGGAGGCGGAGAGGAGTAGGAGGAGGGCGAGCAGAGCGGATAGGAGCGTGCGACGCTGAAGACGGCTGGCCGCGACAGAGCCGCTCCCGCGAGGGTGCGGTAGGGGGGGATGGGGAATCGACCGCAAGCTTGCGAGTGTGTGCGAGAGCCGTGGTCGGGGGACAGTCAGCGAGTTTCGCGCCTGCGAAGTGCATCTGGGCGCGCTGATTCCATCTAGGCGCGAAATCGTGACAGTCCCCGGCGAGCAGCCGTGCGTGTGAGACTGCCTCATCGCGAGCGCCCGTTGACGCGCTCGAGCAGCGTGTCGATGCGGTCGACGTTCATTTGGCCGCGGTCGAGGCGAAACTCGAGCAGGGGCGTGCGGCGCAGCTCGATGCGGGCGGCGAGCTGGGAGCGGATGAAGCCGCCGGCGCGTTGAAAAGGCTCGAGGAAGGCTTGCTCATCGTCGAGCTTGTCTTGCTGGGCGGGGCACAACAGCACCTTGCAGTTGGCGAGGTCCTTGGAGAGCTCGACTTTGGTCACCCGAACGGCGGGTGCGCGCGGGTCGTCGAGCTCGTCCTCGAGGATCTCGGTCAGCTCGAGGCGAATGGTCTCGCTGGCGCGCTCGCGGCGGCGTCCTTGCATCGCTTTCTCAGAGTAGCTCGATCGTGGAATCGGCGAGATCGCCGCCCAGCATCTGGGCGGCGGCCTCCTCCGCGCCGCGCAACATCGCTTCCACGCCGGCTTGGTTGGACGCCACGGCGACGACCGCGACGGTGCAGAGGGTCAGGCTGGATTGGTGGTCGACCTCGGCGAGCGAGACGTTGAAACGGCGGAGGCGATCCTTGAGCGAGCGCACCGCTTGGCGCTTGTCCTTGAGGGACTGGGCCGCTTGGATGTGCAGCTCGAGCGAGAGCAATCCGATGGCGGGCAACTACAGGTCGAGCTCCTGGGCGACCTCGACCGTTTGGAACAGCTCGATCTCGTCGCCCTGTTTGACGTCGTTATAGTTGTGCAGCGTCATGCCGCACTCCTGCCCGGCGCGCACTTCCGAGACGTCGTCCTTGAAGCGACGCAGCGAGGAGAGCTTGCCGGTGTGGACCACGATGTTGTCTCGCAGCAGGCGCGCCTTGGATGTGCTCGTCGCTTTGCCCTCTTCGAGCAGGCAACCGGCGACCGTGCCGACCTTGGAGACGTGAAAGACTTCCTTGACCGCGGCGCGACCCTGGAACTCTTCCTTGACAACGGGCTCGAGCAGACCGGCGAGCGCTTTCTTGAGCTCGTCGGAGAGCTCGTAGATGACGGTGTGGAGCCGGATCTCGATCTTCTCGCGCTCGGCGAGCACGGCGGCGCTGCGCTCGGGGCGGACGTTGAAGCCCACGATGATGGCGCCGGCGGTGATGGCGAGCAAGACGTCGGACTCGGAGATGGCGCCGACGCCGGTACGGACGATCTGGATGGCGACCTTCTCCGTCTTGAGCTTGCGCAGCATCTCCTCGAGCACGTCGAGCGAGCCTTGCACGTCGGCTTTGAGCACGATGGGCAGCTCTTTGATCTCGCCGCGCTTGAGCTTGTCCTGGAACTGCTCGAGGGAGAGGCGCGAGGAAGCGGCGAGGGCGAGCTCGCGCTCTTTCTGCTCGCGGTGCTCGACGATTTTCTTGGCGCGGTCGGTATCGGTGACCACGGTAAGCTGATCGCCGGGCTGCGGCAAGTCTTCGAGGCCGAGGACGACGACGGCGGTGGAGGGGCCGGCTTCGTCGAGTTTGGCGCCGGTGTGGTCGATCATGGCGCGCACGCGGCCGAACACCGAGCCGACGACGAAGTAGTCGCCCACCCGCAGGGTTCCGTTCTGCACGATGATCGTCGCGACGGGGCCTTGGCCGCGGTCGAGCTTGGCTTCGAGCACAGTGCCGACGGCGTCGCGGTTGGGATTGGCTTTGAGCTCGCGCAGGTCGGCGGTCAGCAACACCATCTCGAGGAGTTGGTCGAGGTTGGTTTGCTGGATGGCGGAGACGTTGACGAAAACAGTGTCGCCGCCCCAGTCCTCCGGCATCAGACCGCGGTCGGAGAGTTGTTGCTTGACGCGGTCGGGCTGCGCGTTGGACTTGTCGATCTTGTTGACGGCGACGACGATGGGGACGTCGGCGGCCTTGGCGTGGTCGATGGCTTCGAGGGTCTGCGGCATCACGCCGTCATCGGCTGCGACGACGAGGATGACGACGTCGGTGACCTTGGCGCCGTGGGCGCGCATGCGGGTGAAAGCCTCGTGACCAGGGGTGTCGACGAAGACGATCTTGCGGCCGTCGTGCTCGATCTGCGAGGCGCCAATGGCCTGGGTAATGCCGCCGGCCTCGCGGTCGGCGACGTGGGTGTCGCGCAGGGCGTCGAGCAGGGAGGTCTTGCCGTGGTCGACGTGGCCCATCACGGTGACGACGGGGGCGCGCGGCTCGAGCTGAGAGGGATCCTCGGCGAGATCGGTCTCGAGAGTGGTTTCTTCTTCGAAGCTGAGCTCTTCGACCGAAGCGCCGTATTGCTTGGAAAGATCCTTGATCATCTCCATGTCGAGGGTCTGGTTGATGGTGGCGAACAGACCGCGCTCGACGAGCGATTTGATGAGGACGTTGGCCTTGATGCCGAGCTTCTCGGCGAGCTCCTTGACGGTGGCGCCTTCGCTGATGACGATTTCAGTGTTCTTGGCGCGCAGCGGCGTTTGCGCAGCGCGGGCGGCGCGCTGCTGCTGCAGGATTTTGGATTCACGCTCGGCTTCTGGATCACGCCTGGGGCGCGAGGCGCCCGCGGGGCGCGGCCTGCGGTCTCCGGGTCGAGGTCCGCCGGGAGGACGCCCTGGAGCGCCGGGGCGATGCGTGGGCATTCCCGGAACGGGGCCGGGCTTGGGGCGTTGGTAGATCGGCTGACCGGGCGCGAGGTTGGGCTGTTGGCGGGCCGCGGGGCGGGCGGGTCGGCCTGGCGCGCCTCCGCGCGGAGGCGCGGGCTGGCCGGGCCTGCGTTGCGGTTGCGGCGCCCCGGGCGCGGGCCTGCCCGGAGCTGGCGAAGTCGTGGTGACCGGCGGACGCACGGGAGCGCCGGGTTGGGCGCGAGGCGGCCGGGGCTGCGCCCCGCCGCCGGGCACGATGCGGCGCACCGGCTGTGCGGTCTTGGGCGGCCGTTCGGTTGGGCCGCGCGGGATGCGCGGCGCGGGCGCGCCGGGAGTGGCGGCGGGTCGAGCCGCCGGTTGCGGCGCCGCCGGCGCAGGCTTGGGAGGTTGCGGGGGCGCTGGCGGCGGGGCCGCGGGCGACGGTTTGACCTCAACTGGCGGCGGGGAGGCGACCGGCGGTTTGGGAGGCTGCGCCACCGGAGGCTTGACCGGTCGCGTCACCTGCAAGGGAGGACGAAACACCGCTCCGACGCCTCCGCCGGTGCGGATCTTCGGAACCGTGCCCGAACCAGAGCGATTCGAGGCTACGTTCGTCGAGGGCTTCCGCTTTGGTCGCGCCCGCTCCCGAGTCGGCAGTTCCAACTCCGGCAGCTTCTCGGGCTCGTCCGACGCGCCGCCCCGGATCCGGCCGCGAATCTTATCCGCGGTGCTCTCGTCGACGGAGCTGGAGTGCGTCTTGCGGTCGGTAATACCGAGCTCGGGCAGAAGCTCCAAAATTTCGTGGGCTTTTACCTCCAGTTCCCTTGCTAGCTCGTTGACTCGAATCTCGTCTGCTCCTGTTTGTCCGGCATGAATCGCATGCCGGGGTCCGAAATTAGCTCATCACGCCTATTCCTCAGCTCCGGTGGAGTACGCGCCGGAGTCGGGGCCCCGGCGATCCGCGGGCGCGGCCAAAGTTCGATCGCGCTCAAGACTCGCGATTGTCGGCCGAAGCGTCCGCACCCGATCCGTCGTCTACGTCTTTGTCAGGCGTATCGGATGCCGATCCCGCGTAGGATGTACGCATTTCCATCGTATCAAAATCATCCAGCGGGATTTCTTCGTCGTCTTCCTCCTCTTCGGCGCCTTCCACGGGCAGCCCGGGCAGCACGGCGGGGCCGGCTTTTTTGGCCGGAGCCTGTTCGCCGTCCTCGAGCTCGACGGCTTCTTCGTCGCCTTCGAGCGGGGCGCCGGGCGCGGGCGCGGTTTGTTCGAACTGAGCGTAGTAGCCGTTGACGGCAAGTTGGATGCGCTCGAGCATTTCCGGGCTCATGCCTTCGATGCGCTCGAGTTGCTCCGGCGTCATGTCGGCCAACGCTTCAACGGTGGCCGAGCCGGCGTCGATGAGCTTGTCGGCGAGCTCCTCGGGAAGCCCGTAATCGATCAGCACGCTCACCGGCGTGCCGGCGCCGGACATGGCGGCCATCGCGGCCTCGACTTCTTGCCGCTTCTCTTCCTCGCTCTTGATGTCGATGCGCCAGCCGAGCAATTTGGCGGCGAGGCGTACGTTTTGTCCCTTCTTGCCGATGGCGAGAGAGAGCTGCGTGTCGTCGACGACGACTTCGAGATGCTTCGTCACCGGGTCGATGACGGTCACGCGACTGATGCGCGCCGGGCTGAGGGCGCGGCCCGCGAGGTCGACCGGATCCTCAGAGAACTCGATGATGTCGATCTTCTCGCCGCGCAGCTCGCGGATGATCGACTGCACGCGCATGCCTTTCATGCCGACGCAAGCGCCGACCGGGTCGACGTCTCGGTCGTTGGACTGCACGGCGATCTTGGAGCGCTCGCCGGCTTCGCGGGCGCAGGCGCGAATCTTCACCGTACCGTCGTAAATCTCGGGGACTTCTTGCTCGAACAGCCGCTTGACGAGCTCTTCTGAGGCGCGCGAGACGATCACCGCGGGGCCGCGGCCGGCCTTCTCGATGGTCTTGATGATGATGCGCACGCGGTCGCCTGGCGAGAAGCTCTCGAGGCGAGATTGCTCGCGGCGCGGCAAGCGCGCTTCGGTGCGGCCCAAGTCGACGATCATGTCGGGGCCCTCGCTGCGCTTGATGGTGCAGGTCTCGAGATTGCCGAGGCGGTCCTGGAACTCGGCGCAGATTGTCTCGCGCTCGGCTTCGCGAATCTTCTGGAAGATGACCTGCTTGGCCATCTGCGCGGAGATGCGGCCGAGGCCCTCGGTCGGTTTGGCGACGCGAATCTCGTCGCCGACGGCGACCCCGGGGTTGGACTTGCGCGCCTGATTGATGCTGATCTCGCGCGAGGGATTGGCGACCAGGTCAGCGACGGTCATCAGCGCGAACACCTCGACGTTGCCGGTGTCGTCGTTGAGCTCGGCGATGAGCTCTTCGCTCGACTTGTAGTACTTGCGGGCCGCCACCAGGATGGCGTCTTTGACGGCGTCCATCACGATCGCCGGATCGATGTTCTTGAGCCGGCTGAGCTCTTCGATTTGAGAATAGATCCCTGGCATCTTCTAAGGTGACCTCTGGTTTTCTTGAAGCTCGACGACCAGGCGGGCCGTCCGAATATCTTCCAACGCAATGCGCGTGGTTTCGCCTTCCGCCAGCTCGAGCAGAATCTCGTCTCCCTGCAGCCCGCCGAGGCGGCCGGTGAACTGCTTGCGGCCCGCGCGCGGGGCCAGCAGCTTGACGTTGGCCTTGGAGCCTTTGAAGCGTTCGTAGTCGGCCGGCCTGACGAGCTTGCGGTCGAGCCCGGGAGAGGAAACCTCCAGGCTATAAGCTCCGCCGGGGACGACGTCTTCGACGTCTAGGATGGTCGAGACCTGCTTGGAGACGGTTTCGCAGTGGGCGTGTGTAATTCCTCCCGGTTTGTCGATGTAGATGCGCAAGACGCCGCGACGTCCGCTGCCGGCCCACTCCACGTCAACCACTTCCAGCCCTTCGGAGGCGGCGACGCGCTGAGCGATGGCAATGGTCTTCTCGACGACCCTTTCGTTCTCGCGGGCCATGCGTCTGCAATGCTTCTCACGACGCGTTTCGCGACCGAGCAACAAAAAAGTGGGCCAAAGCCCACTCGCACAGCCCGCCGCTGTCGACGTCCATATCAGTTTACTCGGGCGGAGGGAAATTCGCAAACGTCGGGGGGCTCACTCGAGAGGCGCGGCCTGCTGCAACATCCAGACGTTTCCGCGTAGCGCGGCGACGGCGTAGTAGAGCTTGTCGCGTGTCGCCGAGAGGGCGAAGCCGGCTTGCACCATGGAGCGGTTCGGGCTCGAGTAGTGCTGTAGCTCGAAGGGCTCCGCCAGGGGCTGCTTGGTGTCGGGATCGAGCGCCTGACCCCAAATGCAGCGTGAACCGTCGCCCTCGGAAAGGAAGTAGAGGACGCGGCCGTCGCGAGACCACTCGACGTTGCGATCCATGCCGTCGCCGTCGGTGACGGCGATCCAGTCGTCGGGAGACGCGGCGTCGGGAAGGAAAGGCGAGATGAAGATTTGACGGCTAGTCTCGCCGGTGAGCATGTGAAACGCAATCCAGCGGCCGTCGGGCGAGAAGCGCGCTTCGTAGAGCACGCCCTCGGGCGCGGCGAGGACCTGTCGCGAGGTCGAGCCGTCGAGCGCGGTGAGATTGACGACGTTGGGCGCGTTGGAAGGACGCGTCAAAGCGCCGTCCTGCTGCGGCGTCCAGTCGTAGGGCCCCGAGCAGGCTTCGCAAAGCACCTTCGGCGAGCCGCCGTCGGCGGCGGAGTGGACGACCGAAGGCGAGCCCGCGATGGTACGGCGGTAGAGCAGGGAACGGCCATCGCGGCTCAGGCGCGCTAAGCCTTCCTGCGCTTCGGAGATGGTCGCCAGCCGTTCCTCGCCGGTCGTCAGATCGCGAATCCAAACGTCGCCTCGTCCGCTGCGGTTGCTCTCAAAAGCCATCCAGCGTCCATCGGGGGTGACCGAGGGCCCGGTGTCGAGCGAGGAGTGCGAGGTGATGCGGCGAGGCGAGCCGGCGGCGCGACCGGAGGCATCGAGCGGCAGCTCCCAGATGTCTACGTTGCGCTCGAGCAGCGAGAACGCGACGGAGCCATTGCGCGCCGCCGAAGGATGCTCCTCGAAGCCGGCGCCGGTGGTGAGCGGGGAGACTCCGGCCGGCATTCCATGACGGTCGAAGCCCAGCGTCCACAGCTTGGAGGCGCCGGCCACGCTGCCGGAGAACAGAATGTGGTCGCCAAGCCGGCCGCGCGGGTGCGGCGCCTCGGAGAGGTGGGTCTCCGAGAGCGCGTCGAGGGCGGTGACGCGAACTGGGGGCGAGGCGTCCAAGCCGGTGATCCACCAACCCTGCGAGCCCGCGGAGTCGCGGCCGGCGAAGACCAGCCGCTCGCCGTCTGGCAGCCAAACGGGTTCGCGTGCGATGGGGAAGTCCTCGCGAATGCGCCTTGGAGCGCCCTGGTCGAGGGAATAGACGTAGATGTCGCCGGTGAAGCTCGAGGACGCCTGCCCAACCCAGTAGGCGAGCTGGCGGCCGTCTGGAGAAAAGTCGGGATCACGACCGTCCGGCGCCAGCAACCGGGGCTGGCCTCCGAGCACGGGCAACATATAAAGGCCGCCGCCGTCGCGTTCGGAGCGGTAGACGATGCGGCTGCCATCGGGCGAAAACGTTGGCTGGGAGTCGTCGGCCGGATCGGTGGTGAGGCGAATCGGCTCGCCGCCGGTGAAATGCTGCAACCAGATGTCGAGGCTACCCTCCCCGGCGCGGTCCGAGGCATAGACGACCATATTGCCTTCGGGCGAGATGGACGGCTGAAAGGACAAGCCTTCGTCGAAGGAGAGCTGCTGAGCGCGGTAGAGCGGCGCGGGGTCGGACGCGGCCGGGCCGCGCAACAGGAGGTAGCCAAGCGCCAATGCGAGCGCCGCCGCGAGGGCCCACCCGGCTAGGCTGGCCGCTTTGGAGGACTTGGGTCGCGGCAACGCGACGGTGGGCGCCTCCGCCCGCGTCGGCGGCGCGATGGCGTCGCGGACGTGCGTCGAGCCCATTCGCGCCTTGCGCTGCAGCATCTTCAGATCGATCAGCAGCTCGTCGGCCGACTGGTAGCGCTCGGCCGGGGATTTCGCGAGCGCTTTGTCGACGATCCAGTCGACCTCGATGGGCAGCCCGCTGCGCACCGCCGTCAGCGGCTGGTGTTCCTCTTCGGTGATGGCGTACATCACGGCCTTCTCATAGTGGCCGCTGAAGGGACAGCTCCCGCTGATCGTTTCGTAGAGAACCACGCCGAGGCTCCACAGGTCGGTGCGGTGGTCCACCTTGTCGCCGTAGGTCTGCTCGGGCGACATATAGGAGACGGTGCCGATGGCGGTGGCGGAGGCGGTCAGGCGAGACACCTTCGAGAGCTGAGCTAGACCGAAGTCCATCAGGGTGACGCGCGAGCCGCCATTGGGCAGCGGGCTGAGCATCAGGTTGCCCGGCTTGATGTCGCGATGGACGACATCGTGGCGGTGGGCTTCTCCGAGACCCTCGGCCGCCTGCAGAGCGATATCGAGGGCGTCTTGCAGCTTGAAGGGGCGCTCGGCGATCTGGTCGTCGAGGGCCGCGCCGTCGATGAACGCCATGGCGATGAAGATCTGACGTTCGTACTCGCCGATCTCGTAGACCGTGCAGATGTTGGGATGGTTGAGGCTGGCGGCCGCTTTGGCTTCGCGCTCGAAGCGCTTGCGAGAGTCGTGGTCCTGTTGCAGGCGCGGGGCGAGGAACTTGAGGGCGACGATGCGGTCGAGGCGCGTGTCCTCGGCTTTGTAGACGACGCCCATCCCGCCCTCGCCGATCTGTTCGAGGATCCGGTACCGCTGGATCGTCTGACCCGTCAGATTACTGTCCGCGGAGTCGATCACGGGGGAAGGACGTGTTCTACTCTAGCAGTCCGCGCCCAGTTCGGACGTCTATTTCTGAGCGGCGCTCGTGGGCGGTTTGCGCAGCAGGGTTTTCGCCACGGTCTCGAGCAATGCGCGGAAGTAGCCGGCCGGCCCCGGCGCCGAAGCGGCGCCAGCTGGCGCGTAGGCAAACGGAAACGAATAGCTCATTCCGGCGGGGCTGACCGACCAGCCGCCAGGCGACTCCAGGGCGGCGGCGACGGCGGCGGCGGTGCGCTCGAGCTCGGCCGCGTCGGGCGCCGATTGCGGCGGGTCTTCGAGCAGGATCACCGGCCGGTCGTACTCGGAGAGAGTGCGCACGGCGCGCATCTTGTCGGCCCGCTCGGCGCGATTGCCGTGGACGAGCACTAGATCGCAAATCTTGGCCAGCGAGCTGGGGTAGGACAAACCGTCGCCCCCGGCGGCGCCGATGGGCAGGGTGAACTCAGCGTGGTTGAAGCGGTCCCGGATGTCGATTACGAGGTTGCCCACGTTGCGTTGCACGAAGTCGCGGTGATCCCAAACGCCCTGCCGGTCCCAGCTATCGGCAACGTTGATGATGACGTTGCGATGGTCGTTGTCGATCAACCATTGGGTGATGTTGCGGGCGGCGGCGACGAGCGCGCGGTCGGACTCGAGAACCTCGTCCTGGACGGGCGAGAAGTAGGTCAGGCAGACGACCATGCCGCGCTTGTCGGTTTCCTCGAGCAGGCGTCTTAGGCGGGCCGTCCAGGCTGGGTCGAGGTCCCCGTTGGGCAGGAAGGCGCTGGCCAGGGTGCCTTTTTCCTTGCCGTCCTCGGCTCGACCCGAGCGCGCGACGCCGCTCGACTCGGGATAGGGATGGTCGAAGCCCTGCAGGCTCACGAAGACGCCGAGCGCGCCGTGCGCCTTGTAGAGGTCGAGCGCGGCGATCAGGGCCTCGGTATTGGCGTCGGGGTCGAATTCCTGCTCGGTGAGCCAAGCGTCGTCGAACAGTGCATGGACGGCGTTGACGAGCAACAGCGAGCCTCGTGTGCTGCGTCCGCGGTAGGGGCCGCCGTCATAGGTGTCGTTCCAGCGGGCGCGGCCGGCGCGTGTGAAGAAGCGGTCGGCTTTGACGCGCGGTCCTAACATGGGGCCGGCGGCGATCTCCGCAGCGAAGGCGAGCGGAGAGCTGAGCAGCGCGGCGCAAAGGGCGCTGGCGAGAACGGCTTTCATGCGAACACGGGCGCCGAGGGGGAAATTAGACGATCACCTGACAGTTTCGAATCTTAACATGGCGCGGTCCGGCGCCAATGGCGCCCCCGCCCGACCAGCGCTTCAGCGAATTGCGGAGTAGTCGGTGGCCTTCATGTAGACCGATTCGGGGCGTTCGCGAAGGATGCGGCCGTCGAGTTGAGATTCCTTTGCGACCTTCCTCCATTCCGGGTCGGCGCTGAAGGACTTCCACGAGGCCTTGGCGGCCTGCGGGCTGGCATGACGGATGATGTAAATCAACGTGTCTTTGGAGTCGGGCTGGTCCGCCGGATGCCAATAGGCGACTGATTGCATGCCGTGGCGGGCGAAGATCCCGATGGTGTGGTCGCGGAAGCGGGCGTCGAGGTTCGGGAGCTTTCCTTCGTTGGCGCGGTAGGTGCGCAGCTCGAAGACGGCTTTGCCGCTCTTGGCGGAGTTCTTCCACTTGGGGGTGTAATCAGCGGCTTCCATGTAGACCGACTCGGGAGGTTTGGCCAGCCGGCCGACGCCGGAATTCCTAGCGACTTCCTTCCACTCTGGATCGGCGCGGAAGGCATCCCAGGACGCCTTGGCCGCGTCGCGGCTCTGGTGACGGATCACGTAGATCAGCGTGTTCTGGGACTTCTCCGGGTCCGTCGGAACCCAATAGCCGACGGACTCGATGCCGTGCTTCTTGAACAGGCGAATGGTGTGGTCCCGGAAGCGGGCCTGCAGTGCGTCGAGCTTGCCCGGGTTGGCGGTGTAGGTGCGTAACTCGTAGACCTCCGCCGAAAGCAGCGGAGCGAGGGCTATGGAGGCGAGAAGGGCGGTGCGGATCATCGTGAGCTCCTCGAGAGAGTTTAGCAGCGCCCAGGGCTTGGTATCCTGCGATTTGCGAGTCAAGTTGCTGATTCCGGCGTTCGCCCTGATGTGGAGCTGCGGCTCGGGCGATTCCAGCGAGGCGTTTCTGGCCGACAATGCCAAGCGCGAAGGCGTGGAGGTGACCGAATCCGGGCTGCAGTACGAGATGCTGCGGGACGGCTCGGGGCCGAAGCCGAGCATCATGGACACGGTGACGGTGCACTACCACGGCACGTTGATCGACGGCACGGTATTCGATTCATCAGTCGATCGCGGCCAGCCGGCGACGTTTCCCTTGACCCAGGTGGTGCCGGGCTGGAAGCAGGGCATTCCGCTGATGCCGATCGGCTCGAAGTACAAGCTCTACATCCCGCCGCACCTCGGCTACGGTTCGCGAGCGCAGGGCCAGATTCCCCCCAACTCGGTGTTGATCTTCGAGGTGGAGTTGCTGGGGATTGAGGGAAGCTAGCCGCCACTTCTCGCCAGGAGCCGGCGGAAGCGCGCGATAGCCGCGCCATCCCTTCGTTGCGCTCGCCCACCGTGCTCGACGTACTGTCGAGTACGCCTGTGCGCGCTGGGCATCGCACGCCTCGTGCTGGCGCGCCTCTCACGCACTTCCGCTCGCCGCCTGGTGAGAAGTGGCGGCTAGCGACGCGGCTGCGCGCGGGGCGTTCGGGCTCGCCGGCTCGACGACCCCCTCCGGCTCCGGCGCCATCCCTTACAATTGGCGCGATGCCCCCACGCCCCGTTGCCGCGCTGTTGCTGTTGAGCGCCGCCATGCCCGCACAGGACGCCCTCGATGTCGGCGTGTCGCCGTTTCCGCCCAACGTGGTCGTGGAGCAGGACACGCCCACCGGATTCGACATCGAGCTCTGGGAGGAGATTGCGCGCGAAGCGGACCTGACCTACGAGTTCCGCGTCATGGCGTTCGAGCAGCTTCTCGAGGCCGTTCGCGCCGGCGAGGTCGACGCCGCCCTAGCCGGCATTACCGTCAATGCCGAGCGCGAAGCCGGGCTCGATTTCAGCTATGTCTATATGGAGTCGGGGCTGCGCATCCTCACCGGTCTCGACCAGGAGGCCGGCCTCGGCAGTTTGATCCAAGCCGCGCTGGCCAGCGGCGCCGCGGTCGCGCTGTGGTACCTGTTCGGCTTCGTCTTCCTGAGCGCGAACCTGCTGTGGATTCTCGAGCGGCGCGGAGGCGCGGTGTCTGAGAGCTACTTCCCGGGCGTACTGGAAGCGGCCTGGTGCATGGTCGCGACGATGACGACCGTCGGCTACGGCGACGTCGCGCCGCGCCGCTGGGCGGGTCGCTTCCTCGCCCTGGCCGTCATGGTGGTCGGTATCGGCCTGTTCGGCGTGCTGGTCGCCGAGATGTCCGCGGGGCTCACCTTGCAGCAGATGCGCTCCTCGATTCAGGGCCCCGAGGACCTCGCTGGCAAGACCGTCGCCACCGTTGCGGGCTCCACCAGCGTGGAGGCGGCTCGCGAGCTCCGCGCGCGCGTGCTCGAGCTCGATGATGTGGAGGCCGCGATCGAGGCCGTGCTGGGCAGGCGCGCTCAGGCCGTCATCTTCGACGGCTCGCCGTTGCAGTTCTGGCTCACCGAGAATCCCGACGCGCCGCTGGCCCTGTTGCCGCAACCGCTCGACCTCGAGCCTTACGGAATTTCCTTCCCCGAAGGCTCGCCGCTGCGCGAGCCGGTCAATCGCGCTCTGCTCGCGCTGCGCGAGAGCGGCCGCTACGAACGCCTTCGCGAAAAGTGGTTCGGCCCTCGTTAACCTCGGGAGCAATCAAAATTTCTTATCGCCGCTACAGCCGCCGATCCGGCGCTGGGGCTGTGATACGCTTTGGGCTCCGGCGGTCCGGGCGGCGAGACTTGCGGCTGTCGAAGTTCCAGGCTCGATAGAAGGAGAAGAGATGAGCGTTCAACGGACTCCCGCGGACGTGATGACGTTCGCACAAGAACACGACGCCAAAGTGCTCGACCTGCGCTTTGCCGACCTGCCCGGGCTCTGGCAGCACGTGTCCTACCCGATCGGCGAGCTCAGCGAGGACAAGTTCGAAGAAGGCTTTGGCTTTGACGGCTCCTCAATCCGCGGTTGGCAGGCAATCTCCGAGTCGGACATGTTGATCATGCCCGACGCCAACGCGATCTTCATGGATCCGTTCACCGACGTTCCCACGCTGGTCATCACCTGCAACGTCGTCGATCCCATCACCAAGCAGCACTACGAGCGCGACCCGCGTTGGATTGCCCAGAAAGCTGAGAAGTATCTACAGTACACCGGCATCGGCGACACGGCGTTCTTCGGCGCCGAGGCCGAGTTCTTCATCTTCGACAACATCCGTTTCGACACCGCTCCGAACCACGGCTACTTCTTCATCGACTCCGAGGAAGGGCGCTGGAACTCGGGACGCGCCGAGCACAACCTCGGCTATCGGCCGCGCTACAAGGAAGGCTATTTCCCCGTTCCGCCGACCGATCACCACATGAACATCCGCAGCGAGATGGTGCAGATCATGGAGTCCTGCGGGCTCAACATCGAGTGCCATCACCACGAGGTCGCAACCGGCGGCCAGTGCGAGATCGACCAGCGCTTCGACACGCTGGTGACCTCGGCGGACAACATGATGCTCTACAAGTACGTCGTCCGCAACGTGGCCTTCAGCCATGGCCGCACGGTCACCTTCATGCCCAAGCCCCTGTGGAACGACAACGGCAGCGGCATGCACACGCACCAGTCGATTTGGAGCGCCGGACAGCCGCTTTTCGCCGGCGACCAGTACGCCGGTCTGTCGGAGACGGCGTTGCACTACATCGGCGGCCTGCTCAAGCACTCAGCCGCGCTTGCGGCGTTCTGCGCCCCGACGACGAACTCCTACAAGCGCCTGGTGCCGGGCTTCGAGGCGCCGGTCAACCTAGCCTACTCGCGACGCAACCGCTCAGCCGCCTGCCGTATTCCGATGTACTCGGCCAGCCCTAAGGCAAAGCGCGTTGAGTTGCGCTACCCCGATCCGTCGTGCAACCCCTACCTCGCCTTCTCGGCCATGCTCATGGCGGGCCTCGACGGCATCCAGAACAAGATCGATCCGGGCGAGCCGCTCGACAAGGACATCTACGACCTCTCGCCGGAAGAGCTGCGTGCAGTGCCGGCGCTGCCCTACTCGCTCGAAGGGGCGCTCGAAGCGCTCGAGGACGACCACGACTTCCTCACGCGCAACGACGTGTTTACCGACGAGCTCATCCACAGCTACATCGCCTACAAGGACGAGTCCGAGGTGAAGGAAGTACGGCAGCGGCCCCACCCGCACGAGTTCTCGCTGTACTTCGACATCTAGGCGCCACTCCTCACCAGGCGGCGAGCGGAAGTGCGTGAGAGGCGCGTCAGCACGAGGCGCGCGATGCCCAGCGCGCACAGGCGTACTCGACAGTACGTCGAGCACGGTGGGCGAGCGCAACGAAGGGATGGCGCGGCTGTCGCGCGCTTCCGCCGGCTCCTGGTGAGGAGTGGCGCCTAGCGCGGCCCCGAGAGACGCGGGCGAGAGCCCGCGTCTGCGCTGCGCGAACACAAAACCGCCCCAGAGACGCGTCCATGAGGGCGCGCGCCCCGGCGTCCCCGCTGACGTCGGCCGCGGGCGCTCATTCAGCCCTCTTTCATAGCTGAGCGGACCCGCGCGCTCACCCACGCGTCCCAGTAGCGCCAACGCGGAACTGCGGCAGAGCCCCCCGCATCCCCGCGTTGACCGTTGTGCGCCAATCTCCGATCCCGTTATCCTGTCCTGCGCGCCCATGCACCCGCTTCTGATCCTGCTGCTCGCTATCGTCGCGGTCTTCGTTCTGATCGTACGACTGAAGATCAACGCCTTCGTGGCGCTGATCGCCTCCGCGATTCTGATCGGCGTGCTGGCGCCGGGCGTGCCGATCGAGGCGGTGATGGCGGAGGTGGCCGGGCGGTTTGGGCGCGTGGTGGGCGGCATCGGGATTCCCATCGCGATGGCCGCGGTGATTGGCCAGTGCATGATGGAGTCCGGGGCGGCGGACAAGATTACGCGGCGGTTCATCGCCTGGTTTGGCGAGAGACGGTCGTCGCTCTCGCTGCTGGCTAGCGGCTACGTGCTCTCGGTGCCGGTGTTCTACGACACGGTGTTCTACCTGCTGGTGCCGCTAGCGCGTTCGATGACCGTGCGGGCGGGCGGCAAGCGCTACATCCTCAACGCGCTCGCCATTGGCGCCGGCGGCTCTGCGACGCACGTCTTCGTGCCGCCCACGCCGGGCCCGCTGGCGATGGCGGAGACGATGCAGATCGATCTCGGGCTGGTGATCGTGGTCGGGCTGCTGGTGGCGGCGCCGGCGTCGCTGCTCACCTGGCTCTACTGCATTTGGATCGACAAGAAGCTGCAGATCCCGGTACGCGAGGCGCCGGGGCTGTCGTTGGCCGAGCTCGAGGAGATCGCCCATAAGCCCGAGGACGAGCTGCCGGGCATGTTCGCGGCGCTGCTGCCGGTGGTGCTGCCGATCGTGATGATCACCTCGAACACGGTTGCCGGCACGATCGCCCAAGGCTCGGAGATCGCGCGTTGGGCGGCGTTCTTCGGCAACCCGAGCTTCGCGCTGATGGCGGCCGCGGCCGCGAGCTTGTGGGTGCTGGCGCGGCAGAAAGGCATGACGCTCGGCCAACTCGCTACCCCAGCGCAGGAGGCGATCCAGAGCGCGGGGCTGATCATCTTGATCACGGCCGGCGGCGGGGCGTTCGGCGGCATGCTGGTGGAGGCCGGCGTGGGCGATGAGTTTGCCAAGCTGGCCGAGGGCGGCGGCTTCAGCTACATCTGGCTGGGCTTTCTCGTCTCGGTGCTGTTGCGCATCGCGCAGGGCTCGGCCACGGTGGCGATGATTACCGTCTCCGCAATCCTGGCCCCGATCATGATGCAGACGCCGCCGGACTACCACCCGGTCTACGTGTTGATGGCCATTGGAGGCGGCTCGTTGGTGGGCAACTGGATGAACAACTCGGCGTTCTGGGTGTTCTGCCAGATGACGGGGCTGACCGAGGTCGAGGGGCTGAAGACGGTGACCGGATCGTCAGCGGTGCTGGGGACGGCGGGCGCGGTGGCGGCCTGGATTGGGAGCATGGTGTTCCCAATGACCTAGGCGTGTTCACGGTTACCGCACCCTCGCGTGCGCGGCTCCGACCCGCTCCTTCCGAATCCCGGCGCTCTTCACGCCTCCGACGGACCGTCTTCAGAGCCGCATGCGCCAGCTTGCGGTCACGTCCAACACCCTGCGATTCCCAGGCTGACCGCCTGCGGGCGCGGCTCAGATTGGATCACACCTGCGGCGCCCCTAGTTCGCGGGCCCGGCGGCGTTCTCGGCCCGGCGCAGAATCGTTTCCTCGATCGCCGGCTCCCATCTGCCCGGCATGCCGTAGTACATCTGCGAGCGCTCGGCTTCATAGCCGCCTTCATTGAGAATCTTGACGGTGGGAATGTAGGCCATCACGTCGTTGGCGTAGCCGATCACCCAGGTTGTCGCTGCTCCGAGGCGCTTCTTCAACTCCAGAGCGTAGCCGACGGTCACCTCGCCGCTCAGGGCGATCAGCTCGAGCTCGTCGCCGAATTGTAGCGTCTGCAGCGGGTACTGGTAGGTCGTTTCGATCGAGCCGCGGTCCCGCAGCACGCCTAAGAAATACCGCGCGATCTCGCGGTCGAGCCCTTCGGCCTCGCGAGCGCGACGCTCCCACTCCGCTCGATCGGGCGGCGGCTCGAGCCGGATCGGAAAGCGCTCGAACGAAGCGCGCATCGGGCCTTCGATGACCAAGCCCGGCTCGCCGGCCGCCTTCGCCACTGCCGCGGAAAGCTCGCGGCCGTTGGCGAAGGCGTCCTCGAGCGAACCGCGCGGGGCCGGATTGGCGTCGCCGGCGCAACCCAGCATGAACAGCGCCGTCGCGCCGGGGCTCGCCTGTTCGAAAGCGGCCTGAAACTCGCCCGCGTAGTCGCCATGCAACTCCATGTGGCGGCCGGTCAAGGTGGTGTTGTGGGCGGCGTAGCTCACCAGCACGGCTCGCAGCTGGCCGTCCGTCGAGGCCACGCGCAGCACCGGGACATCGTGATCGACCGGGCCGCTGCGGTTCTCGCCAAGCTTGATGGTCCCGTCAGGCGAGCGGGCGCGACGGTTCATCGCGAAGCCGGCTTCGCCGATGTGGTAGCTCAGTTTCGCGGGCTGCAAATCGTCGAGCGCCGCGGAGATGAGGCCGACGACGCGGTCCTCCAGCTCGCGCGTGTAACGTGCCGTGCGGGCCTGTAACTCGGCGGTTGGCGGTTGCATCAACGGCAGGTTGCCGGCGATGGCGGGCCCGGTGTGGGTGTGCGAGGAGGTCAGCAGCAGGCGTTCCCGGCTGAGCCCGTGGGCGGCGTGAGCCCGGGCCGCGATGCGCTCGGCGACAGGGCGCGAAAACCCGATCAGATCGGTGGTGACGATCACGGCCCGGCGTCCGAAAGGACCCTCGAGCCCCAGCGCCTTGGCCCGCAGGCGTTGGGCGACGTCCTGTGACGGAGTCGTGCGGCTGCCATAGCCGGACATCCATACCGGCTCGCCCGGCGTGATGTCGGCGGAGGCGACTCCAGCCTTCCATTCGGCGGCTAGCAGCGTGGGAAGCAGCAGCAGGAGCGCGCGCGGTTGCATGGTGCGCACCATGATAGCGCCGTGATCGCTCACCGCGGCGCACAGGCGGTGCGGTCGAACAGATCGCGCATCGAGACCAGCTTGATGCCGCGCTGCTCGATGACGGCGCGCACGCGAGGCGAGGTCCAGGCGGCTAGCACGGAGCTTCGCAGCTCCGCCCAGCGCGGGCCGCTGTTGGTGTCGACCGCGCGTAGCTCCGGCGTGTCCGCCGCGGGGTGGTCGACGTAGAGGTAGAGGCCCGGCTCGAGGCTCTCGAGCTCGTCGACCAGCGCCCGAATAAAGGCTGCGGGCGTGTTGGTCGCGCCCTTCGCCGAAAGACGTCGCTCGCCGAACATGCCGATGCTCGAAACCCCCAGGCAGTACTCCTTGGCCAGCTTCGTGGTGATGGGAAGCAGGTCTTCGCGGCAGGCCATGCCCATGTGGCAATCGACGTAGTCCAGGCGGACGCCCAGCGCCAAGGCGCGCTCGATTTGGGCGCGGAATTCGCGCTCGACCTCGGCCGGGTCGGGGGCGTGCACGGCCCACGGGGCGCCATCGGCGGGCCAGTCAGCGGGCTTGGGAGAGCGGTAGCCAAAGCCCCACATCAAGCCGTCCGGCGCGATGAGCGAGGGGACTGCCCCGGCAGGCGAGACCGGTGGCCAGCGCAGGGTGTTCCATTCGCTGGTGATGGTCAGATGCACGCCGACGCTCCACTCGGGATGCTCGCGAAGCATGCTCGCGGTCTCGCCGAACCAGGGTCCGGGGACCAGCACGCTCGCCGAGGTCATGATGCCGCGGTCGAACGCCGGCGCGAGGGCTTCGTTCGAGGCGTGAGAGTAGCCAAAGTCGTCTCCGCGGACGATGAGGCGAATCTCGTCGCTCTGCGCTTGGAGGCTTGCGGCCGCCGCCACGGCCAGCACGGTCAGGAATTTCACGCCGCCCATTGTAGAGCGAGTAAGAATTGCCCGGCGCCTGAAAAGTTTTCTCGCACCGATTCGCGCGCTTTGCCGCGCGCATCTGGAAGCCGCCTCGCCCAACCGGCTGATTTCAATGGGCTTGAAATAGGCGTCGTGCTCGTACGGCGAGTTTGGCCCCTGGGTTGCCACCGTTGAAGGCCGAGGAGACGGGCTGAAGACCAGCGGAGAGCACGACCGGATGCAAACGATCACCCCACAGCCCGAACAAACCAGGCGAAGCCGAAACGGCTGGAAGCTCGGGTTCGTGGCGTTGGGCGTGGCGGCTGTTGGCTTCAACGTTTTTCTCTCTGCGAAAATTCAAGCGCTCGACGGCGCCGCCGCAACCGAACGGCTGGTCCTCGAGCAACAGATTGGAGATCTCGAGCAGCGTATGGCGGCCAAGGACGCCGCCCACGCGCGCACGGTGGAAGCGATGCGCGGCGAGGTCGAGAGGACTCAGCGCGTCGCCGGCGCCCAAGCGCGACGCGAGGTCATTCGCCAATCCGACACCACCAAGAAATTGATCGCCGAACAGCAACGGGAACAGCAAGAAATGTTTCTCGGCGAGCTCGGCGCGGTGCGCTCCACGACGGATGCAAACCGGACCGGTATCGAGCGGATGCGCGGCGAGGTCGACGGTGTTCGCGGCGTGGTGGACGAGACGCGCCGGGACCTGGCGGAGACCGAAGAAGTCTTGCTGGGCGCTCAGGACGATCTCAGCGCGATCTCGGGCCGCGTGGACGACCAGGCGCTGAGCTTGGCCGAGCTTGAGCGGCGCGGCGAGCGCGAGATTACGACATTCGCTCTGGAGCAGTCCAAGAAGCGCACGAAGATTGGCGAGCTGCACATGCGGCTCAAGAGCGCCAACGGCGCGAAGAATCGCTACACGGTCGAGATCCTGGCTGACGACCAGTTGATCTTGCAGAAGGATCGCTCGGTGAATGAGCCTATTGCGCTCTACCTCGCCGGCAGCGACCGGCCGTACGAAATCGTCGTCACCCGGGTCGAGAAGGGACGGATCACGGGATTCGTGAGTCGGCCGGCGTGGAGGCAAATGGCGCGGAACTGACGATCGGTTCGCGCGAGAGATTCGGGAGAGGTTGCGGCCTCGACCGATCTCGGGGCGAGGTCCTCTGAACATTCGGGCGCGCAGAGGACCTCGCCTCGTAGAAGAGTTTTTCCGGTTTGGGCGGCGGCTGCGAGCCAAGGCCCAAATGAGGAACGGGGTCGGCTGATAATTCGGGCGCGCAGCCGGCCCCGCTTTCCTAGCACCGGACGCGAGGTCGGGTTACGGCGAGAGTCGGAACCCGGATGAGGAACGAGGTCGGCTGACATTCGGGCGCGCAGCCGGCCTCGATTTCCTCGCAAGGTTTCTACGAGATCGGGCGCGTAGCGAAAGCTCGAAGTCCGATTGAGGAAACGAGGCTAGTCGAACATTCGGGCGCGCGGCTAGCTTCGTTTTCCTCGATGTTCTCAAGAGTTTGGGCGCGGCTATCGTCGCGGCCGAACAGCCGGACGGAGCCCCTGGAAGATTCGGGCGCGCAGGGGTTCCGTCCAGCTCGTGTTTCTCGTTCGGGCTCGACCG
Organism: Bryobacterales bacterium; assembly: GCA_965216545.1. GTDB lineage: Bacteria > Acidobacteriota > Terriglobia > Bryobacterales > UBA6623 > RI-231. The sequence goes on along the minus strand of OZ244172.1, from coordinate 6,710,411 downwards.
TGCTTGGCCGAGATCGAACGGCGGGCGGGACCTGTCGCCAATCGGGCGCGCGGCGGGTCCCGTACCTGTTTCTGCCCGCCAATGCCGCTTCTTCTGAGCCCCGGCGGCCATGCCGGGGTGTGATGTTTCGTGCTGATGTTGAGCTATGCACCCCGCTATCGCTGGCGGGGCTCGGCAACGTGTCGTGTACGGTCGTTCAGGGCGTCGCGGAACGGTAGGGGTGTTCTCCGTGCCTACGGCTAGGCTTGGAGCCGATCCGGTTGCTCGCCCGCCAAGGTCTTCTCGACGATTGCCACCAGCTCCGCGGCTCCGAACGGCTTCCGCAGAACTCCCGAGAGCCGGTCACCGACATCCTTCGGGACCTCGTCGCCGTGGCCGCAGGTGAGGATGAAGCGCGCGCGCGCGTCTCGGACCTCGGCCACGACTTGTCCGCCGCCCATCATGGGCATGGTGGCGTCGAGCAGAACCAGCTCGATCTCGGCGTCGCCGTTGCGGAAACGCTCCAGGGCTTCGAGACCGTTCTTGGCTTCGATCACGCGGTGACCGGCGTTGCGCAGGGCTTCGCGCGCGACCCAGCGTACGGCCGGATCGTCGTCGGCGACGAGCACGGTGGCGCCGCGGCCGGTTGCGACGCCGTTGGTTGCGTCTGGCTGCGGGGCCGCCGAGACTTGCGCCGATGGCAGCAACACGGTGACGCTGGCGCCGTCGTGGCGCTGTGAGCCGACCAGGATCGCGCCTCCGTGCGCGCGTACGATTCCAGAGACGACGGCCAGCCCCAGGCCGCGGCCGGCGTTCTTGGTGGTGTAGAACGGGTCGAACATGCGCTCCCGCGTGGCGGCGTCGAGCCCGGGACCATCGTCGCGCACGCGGATCGTCGCATAGACTCCGGGCGGCGTCTCCGCTCCGTGGACGAAATCGTCCTGGGTCTGCGGGCGCCCCTCGAAGCGGCCAAGCTCGACGCGGACGCTGCTGCCGGAGTCCGCGGCGGCGTCCGCGCCGTTGATGACGAGGTTCTCGATCATGGTGGCGACCTGCAAGGGGTCGCCTTCCACGGTCGGCACGTCGGGCGCGATGTCGACTTCGAGTTGCACCGGCTCGGGCATGATGCCGTGTAGGGTGCGCTCCATTTCCGCGAGAATTGCCGGCAGAGAGATGGGCTCGGAGACGAAGCGGCCTTTCCCGGAGAAGTGCAGCAACTGCCCGGCGAGCTCCGATGCTCGCTCGCCGGAGTCGTGAATGGCGTCGACGTAGGCCCGCGCAGCATGGTCGGGGGGCAGGGAGCTGCTGGCCAGATCGGCGTTGCCTAGGACGCCGACCAGCGCGTTGTTGAGGTCATGCGCCACGCCGCCGGCGAGCACGCTGAGGCTCTCGGCCTTCTGCAACTGCCGCGCTTTGGCCTCGAGCTCGGCCTCATTGGCGGCGGCGCGCATCCGCTCCACGCTGCGCAGCGCGCGCATCCGGATCGTAAAGGTCGTCGCCGCGAGAAGAGCAGAGCTGAAGATCAGGAAAGCGTAATGAGTCCAATCGGCGTCGTTGGGCCAGCTCGCTGCGATCCACAGCCAGGCGCTGGCGGAGACGGCAATGAACACGGCCAGCCAGCGCCAGGAGAATAGCAGCAGGCCGCAGCCGAGCAAGACCAACCCGATGCTGCTCGATTGTCTGGGCTCGCCCGTGGCCGCTAGGTGGGCCAGCGAGTTCGCCAGCGCAAGGGTAGCCAGAAAGACGATCCCAAGGTGGCCGTGAGCCTGCAGCGCACCGGCTCGCGCCCGCCAAAGCACGACAGCCGCGGCGGCCGTGGTCAGAGCGGCAATCGCGGACATCCAGGTGGACGCCGGCGGTTCGAGGAATTGGGAATGGCTGACGGCTAGGACGGCGTAGTAGACGGCAAGAACCGCGGCCAATGGCTGGATGCTTCCTGCCGCCAGCCGTTCCACGACGTTCGGCATTTCCCATCGCTCGACCGAATTTTGGGAAAGCACCACGGGATTATAACCCGAGCCGGGGCGCCAAAATAATTGTCGATTGTTCTTAGACGAGAACTTTCTCGATCAGCTCGCCGTGGACGTCGGTGAGCCGGAAGTGCCGTCCCATGTACTTGTAGGTGAGCCGGGTGTGATCGACGCCGAGCTGATGCAGGATCGTGGCCTGCAGATCGTGCACGTGCACGGGGTCGGCGACGATGTTGTAGCAATAGTCGTCGGTTTCGCCGAGTTGGAAGCCGCGCTTGACGCCCGCGCCGGCCATCCAGACCGTAAAGCAGCGGGGGTGGTGATCGCGGCCGTAATTCGTCGAGGTGAGCTTGCCTTGGCAGTAGACCGTGCGCCCGAACTCCCCCGCCCAGATCACGAGGGTGTCGTCGAGCAGGCCGCGCCGCTCGAGATCGAGAACCAGCGCAGCCGAGCCCTGGTCGACCGCTTTGCACTGTAGCGCGATGTCGCGCGGCAAGTCGTTGTGCTGATCCCAGCCGCGCTTGTAGATCTGGATGAAGCGCACGTCGCGCTCAGCGAGCCGGCGGGCGAGCAGGCAGTTGGCCGCATAGGTTCCCGGCGTACGCGCGTCTTCTCCGTAGAGCTCGAACGTGCCCTCGGGCTCGCCAGAGAGATCCATCAGCTCGGGGACCGATGACTGCATGCGGTAGGCCATCTCGTACTGCGCCACGCGCGTTTCGATCTCGGGGTCGCCGTAGTCTGCGGCCTTCATCTCGTTGAGCTGGCGTAGCGCGTCGAGCATGCGGCGGCGCGCGTCTCGGCTCAGCCCGGGCGGGTCGGAGAGATAAAGCACGGGATCGCCCGAGGAGCGAAATTTCACTCCTTGGTAACGGGACGGCAGGAAACCCGGGCCCCACAAACGTGAAAAAAGCGGCTGAGAATTGTTGAGATTCGACGGCTGCGACACCAAAACGACGTAGGCGGGCAGGTTTCGATTTTCGCTGCCCAGCCCGTAGCTGACCCAGGCGCCCATCGACGGCCGGCCCGGCTGTTGCGAGCCGCTCTGGATGAAGGTGATGGCCGGGTCGTGGTTGATGGCCTCGGTGTAGAGCGACTTGACGATCGTGATCTTGTCGACGATCTTGGCGTGGTGCGGCAGCAGCTCGCTGAGCCACGCGCCGGAATCGCCGTGCTGCCGGAACTTGAAGATCGAGCGCGCGACCGGCAGTGATTTCTGGCCCGAGGTCATGCCGGTAATGCGCTGGCCCTGGCGGACCGAGTCGGGCAACTCGCTGCCGTGGTAGTCGTCGAGCGCGGGCTTGTAGTCGAACAAGTCCATCTGCGACGGCGCGCCGGATTGATGCAGAAAGATGACGCGCTTGGCTTTGGGCCCGAAGTGCGGCAGCCCGGCCAAGCCGCCGGTTTCGGGGTCTAGCGTGGGCGCGGCGTCGGCTTCGAGCAACGAAGCCAGCGCGGCGGCGCCGACGCTCTGGGCGCCGCGGCGAAACAGGGCCCGCCGGGTGAGCGAACGGCGAAGCTCCTCGGCTAACGACATTCGTTGGGAATCATCTTAGAGCATTTTCAAGTTGGGCGAATTCCGGGCCTGGTGGCTCGGTGCGCCGGACCCCGTAGCAGCGATTCGCCGCAGGCGAGAGCGTAGTGAGCCCCTGGGAAGGGATCGGTTGGATCCTAGCCCCGGGCCCGCAGGGCGTGTGTGAACGTCCGGGCAGCAATGCCGGGGTGCGATGTTCGTGCAACTGTTGAGCGATGCACCCGGGCATGGCTGCCCGGGCTCGGCAAGGTCGAGGCGTCTGGCGCGCGCCGACCCGGCGAGCGGCATAATGGAGAGGCATGCGGCGACGTGGATTGGTCTTGATCCCCCTCTTACTGGGACTGGGCTGCGGCGAGACTGCGCCGGAAGCCGCAGAGCCTCCCGGAATGACCGCACAACGACGACTCGACCGCTACACGCCGTTTCGCCTCGAGACCGACCTCGACGCCCTGACTGCCAACGAGCGTCGCATGCTGCCGTTGCTCATCGAGGCGGCGGATGAGATGAACGAGTTGTTCTGGCGCCAGTCGTGGGGCGACGAACGGGAGTTGCTCGACGGCATTGGCGACGCCGCGACGCGTCGCTTCGCCGAGCTCAACTACGGGCCGTGGGACCGGCTGGCCGACAACGTGCCTTTCGTCGACGGGATTGGCGCCAAGCCTGACGGCGCCCAGTTCTATCCCCACGACGTGACGAAGCAGGAGCTCGAACAGGCCGCCGCCGCGGCCGAGGACGGCGGCGAAGCGCTAACCGACCTCTATACTCTGGTGCGTCGTGACGGTGACGGCGCGCTGACGGCGCAACCCTACAGCCAAGTCTTCCGTGCAAACCTCGAGCGCGCCGCCGCCAAGCTGCGCGAGGCCGCCGAGCTCGCCGAAGACCCCGGGCTGCGCCGCTACCTCACGCTGCGCGCCGAAGCGCTGCTCACCGACGACTACCAGCCCTCCGACATGGCTTGGATGGAGATGAAGACGAATACGCTCGACATCGTCATCGGGCCGATCGAGACCTACGAGGATCGGCTCTTCGGCTACAAAGCGGCGTTCGAGGGCTACGTGCTGGTCAAGGACAAGGAGTGGAGCGGCAGGCTGGCGCGCTACACGGCGTTCCTCCCCGAGCTTCAGCGCGGGCTGCCCGTGCCCGATGCGTACAAGCAGGAAGAGCCCGGAGCGGACTCCGACCTCAACGCCTACGACGTGGTCTACTACGCCGGCGACTGCAACGCCGGGGCCAAGACGATCGCCATCAACCTGCCCAACGACGAAGAGGTGCAACTCGCCAAGGGCGCGCGGCGGCTACAGCTTAAGAACGCCATGCGGGCCAAGTTCGAGAAGATTCTCGAGCCCATCGCGGGCGTGCTGATCGCGGAAGACCAGCGCGAACAGGTCGACTTCGACGCCTTCTTCGAAAATACGATGTTCCATGAAGTGGCGCACGGTTTGGGGATCAAGACGACGATCAACGGTCGCGGCGCGGTCCGGGAGGCGATGCGCGACAACGCGTCCGCGCTCGAAGAAGGCAAGGCCGACATCCTGGGCCTTTACATGGTCGCCAAGCTGCACGAGAAGGGCGAGCTCGAAGACGCGGAGCTGATGGACAACTACGTCACCTTCCTCGCCGGCATCTTTCGCTCGATTCGCTTCGGCGCCTCGAGCGCGCACGGCGTGGCGAACACATTGCGCTTCAACTTTTTCGCCGAGCAAGGCGCCTTCAGCCGCGACGAGGAGACGGGGACCTACCGCGTCAACCCGGAGAAGATGGAAGCGGCCGTCGAGGCGCTCTCGGAGAAGATTCTGCGGCTGCAAGGCGACGGCGACTACGACGGCGCGACGCGTTTCGTCGAAGAAATGGGCGCCATTCCGCCCGGGCTGCAGGCGGACCTGGAGCGGCTCGAGGAGGCGGAGATCCCCGTGGATGTCGTCTTCGAACAGGGTGTGGAGGTCTTGGGGTTGTAGATGGATTGGCGGCGATTCGGTTTAGGCCTCGTGCTGGGTGCGACGGCGCTCTCGGCCGCAAGTTTCGAGGATGCGGTGGCGCCGGTGCTCGAGCGCCGCTGCGTGGGCTGCCACGGCGCGCAAGCGCAGAACGGCGGGTTGCGGCTCGATACGCTCTCGCACGACATCGCCGGCGACCGCCGCGCTGCCGAGCGCTGGCGCGATGTCCTCCATGCCGTCAACCGAGGCGACATGCCGCCCAAGGGCGCGCCGGAGCTGACGATGGACGAGCGCGCCGTGCTGGTGGGGTGGATCGGCGACGAGGTGCGCGAGGCCGCCAGAGCCTGGCGCAGCACCGGCGGCGAGGTCGTGATGCGGCGCCTCAATCGCGTCGAGTACCAGAACACGATGCGTGATCTGTTGGGGCTCGATCTCGACTACGCGCGCAACCTGCCGCCGGATGAGATGAGCCCGGACGGCTTTCGGAACAACGGCGCGGCGCTGCGCATGTCGGCGATGCAGCTCGAGTATTACCTGCAAGCCGCGCGCGTGGGCCTGCGCCACGCCATCGTCGAGGGGCCGGCGCCGGAGGTGGTCGAGCTGGCGGTGCGCGAGACCACGACCGACAAGGAGAAGTTCCGCAACTTCACCAGCCGGCTGGGGCGGACGGGCGAGTTCGTCGCGCGCTCGCTCGAGTTCCCCGATGAGGGCGAGCTCGAGATCCGCATCCGGGCGCGGGCGGAAATCCCGGCCGGCGCCGCCTACCCGCGAATGGAGGTCACACTCGGTTATCGCGCCGATACGCAAACGCCTTCACGCCGGGTCGGGGTGGTCGACGTCGCGAGCTCGGAGGTCGAGGAGTTCGTCTTCCGCGGACGGATGGAAGCCTTCCCGCGGCAGAGCCGCACGCAGAGCAAGTATCCCGGTCTGCTGATCTGGGTCAAGAACGTCTACTCGGACGGCAAGGCGAAGCCGGAGGGGCGCAAGATCGAGTCGTTCGTCGGCGGCAAGAGGATGACGGAATGGGTCTTCGAGGAGGACCCGGCGTTTCCGAAGATCATCGTCGAGTCGCTCGAGTTTCGGGCGCCGGTTTACGAGCGTTGGCCGCCCGAGCAACACGCGCGCATCCTGCCGCGACGGCCTGCCTCGAAAGATGATGAGCCGGCGGCGGCGCGTGAGGCGCTGGAGGGCTTTCTGGCACGGGCGTTCCGCCGGCCCGCGAATGCGGAACAGGTTGAAACGGCATTGCGCTTCTACGCGAAGGTGCGACCGACGGCGCCGAGCTATGAGCAGGCCATGCGCGAGACGCTGGCGATGACGCTGGTCTCGCCCGACTTCCTCTACCGCGTCGAGCAGGGCGAGCTGGACGACTACGAGCTCGCTTCGCGGCTGTCCTACTTCTTGTGGAGCACGATGCCGGACGCGCGCCTGCTGCGGCTGGCTGCCGACGGCGGTTTGCGGACCGCGGAGGCGCTTGCGGCCGAAGCCGAGCGGATGCTCGCCGACGAGCGTGCCTGGGCCTTCGTCGAGCAGTTTGGCAGCGAATGGCTGGATTTGTCAGGCGTAGACCGTATTGCCGTCAACCCCAACTACTACCCGGATTTCGACCCCACGCTCAAAGCCGAGATGCGGAGGGAGTCGCAACACTTCTTCGCCGAGTTGCTGCGCGAGAATCTCAGCGCGCTCAGCTTCGTCAAGGCCGACTTTGCGATGCTCAACGAGCCGCTGGCGCGCCACTACGGCGTCGCGGGCCCGCGGGGCAGCGCCTTCGAGCGCGTGCCGCGCGAGTATGGCGGTTTGTTGACTCAGGCCGGCATTCTGCTCGCGAGCTCGACCGGCGAAGATTCGCATCCCATCGAGCGCGGCGTGTGGCTGAGGAGCGTGCTGCTGGGCGACCCGCCGCCCCCGCCGCCCCCGGCTGTTCCCAATCTGGATAACGGCCGCAGCGACGTCTCGCTGCTGCCGCTCAAACAGCAGCTCGAGCTGCACCGCGACAATGCAGCCTGCGCACAGTGCCATCGCGGCATCGATCCCTGGGGCGTCGCCTTGGAGGAGTACGATGCAGTCGGGCTGCCGCGCGAGAAGATACTGCGGCGGCTGGGCGAGCGCGAGGCGTATCACGAGGTCGACGCGGCGGCGACGCTGCCGGATGGAACCCGGGTCGCCGGCGCCGCCGAGCTGGCCGACTATCTCGTCGAACGCCGCGGCAAGCAGTTCGCGCGAGCGCTGGCCTCCAAGATGTTGACCTACGCGCTCGGCCGCTCGCTCGAGCTCAGCGACGAGCCGGCCTTGGACGAGCTTGAGAAAAAGTTCGCCGAAGAGCAGTACGGACTGAGAAGTCTGGTTACACTAATCGTGGCGAGCGAATCGTTTCGCAGCCGCTGAGCTCCCGCCATGCGAAAGCCTTGGCATCTGGATCGACGAACGTTGTTGCGTGGCGCCGGAGTGGCGCTGGGCCTGCCGTTGTTGGAGTCGATGTCAACGGCGGCGCCGCAGCGCCCCAAGCGATTCTGCGCGGTCTATTTTCCGTACGGCATCGTGGATCGCGCCGCAGGCTCGCCACACGCGGATTGGAACTGGTTTCCGCGCGGCGAGGGCGCCGATTACCGCTTCAACAAGAGCCTGGCGCCGCTCGAAGGGTTGCGCGGCGAGCTGTCCATCCTCGCAGGCCTCTCGCACCCCAAGGGCCGCAAGATGGGCGGGCACGACACGGCCGACACTTGGTTGACCGGAGCGGAGCTCAAAGCCGGCCATCTCGACAACACGGTTTCGGTCGACCAACTGCTGGTGGAGCAGTTCGGCGAGCGGACGCGCTTTCCCTCGCTCGTGCTCTCGACCGATGGCGGCGTGGGCGAGCCGACGCGCTCGAGCACCTTGTCGTTTGGGCGTACTGGACAACCCATTCCGGCGGAGAACAAGCCGCGTCTGGTCTTCGACCGATTCTTCGGCGTCGACCCCGGCTCGGCGACCGCGCAACGCCAGAAGCTCGACAACGCCGGCAGCATGCTCGACCTCGTGCTGGAGCACTCGCACTCGTTGCGGCGGCGCCTTGGCCGGCTCGATCAGCAGAAGCTCGACGAGTACATGGCTTCGGTCCGGCAGATCGAGCAGCGCGTGGAGCGCTCCGAGCGTTGGCTCGACGTGCCCAAGCCCGAGGTCGCGGCGACCGGGCTGCACCTCGACGCCGACGACACGACCCCGCGCGAGCTCATCCGCACGATGTACGACTTGCTCTATCTGGCGTTCCACACCGACTCGACGCGCGTCGCCACCTACCAGCTCGGGAACATGAACGGCGCCACCTCGATCGCCGGCAAGTTCCCGCAGTTGCTCGGCATGGCCAACAACATGCATTCGCTGGCCCACAACGCCCGCAAGGGCGACGCCGGCGCGGAGCCGCTGGGGCGTTGGGACCTGTTCCTGACCGAACAGTTGGCCTACTTCCTCGAGCGGTTGCGCTCGACGCCGGAGGGCGACGGCTCGCTGCTCGACTCGACGGTGGTCTTCTACGGTTCGAGCAATAGCCAGACGCACGTCAACGAAAACTACCCGTTGCTGCTGGCCGGCGGCCGGGGGTTGGGTCTCCGGCACGGCGAGCTGCGGCGCTTCGGACCCGAGGTTCCGCTGTCGAACCTCTTCGTCACGATACTGCAGCGCTTCGGCGCGCCGCGGGAGTCCTTTGCGGACTCGAGCGGCGAGGTCGGCGTTCTCACGACTTGACCCCGCGGACTCCAACGCGGCTGGCCGACCTGGAGCGAGAACCTCGCTCCAGTCAATGCTTGTCGTAGAAGAACCGCTCGAAGACGACCTTGCCGTCCTTCCAGCGCCGCACGGCGACCTGCTCCATCTTCACGCGGGAACCGCCTCGGAACGTCAAGTCGTACATCCACTCGCCGAGCGAGACCTGTTTGTCGTCGTCGTACCCCTTGGCCCTGAGCTCTGCGCCGTGGAAGGCCTCCACGGAGGCGAAGAATTCTTGTTCTCGTTTGCGGTTCACGTCCTTGCCGACGAACGGCTCGGCCGAGCCTTCCTGCATCTGGACGTCATCCGCGTAGTGGTTCTCGAAGGCTTCGAGAGCCTTGCCGGTCAAGACTGCGTTATCGATTTCCGCGTCGAGCTGCTTCCAATCGCTCATTGTGAGATCTCCTTCGGTTGTGGGTTGAGAGTGTGCTCGCAAGATGCGCGAGCCTTGTCGAGAAGCCGGATCAAAGCTCCGATCTCGCGGCTGCTCAGCTCGTGCAGTACGAGATCGTCGACCTCGTCCATCGGGGCATCGAGCATTTCGAGCAGGGTCAGGCCTTCCGGGGTGATGGAGCACAACACCTGACGGCGATCCTCGGCGCAGCGGTTCCGCAGCGCCCAGCCTTTGGCCTCGATGCGGTCCAGCAGGCGGGTGACGCCTGGCGCCTGCTCGATCATGCGGTTCGCGATCTCCAGCGTGGGCAATCCATCTGGACCGGCGCCGCGGAGGATGCGGAGCACGTTGTACTGCTGCGCCGTGATGCCAGCGGGCTCTAACACGCCGCTGACGACTCGCCTGGCGAGATCCGCCGCTCGTAGTAGACCGAGCATCGCCTCCTGGCGCTTGGAGCGGAAAGGCCGCGATTGGCGAATCTCACGCTGAAGAGCGCTGCCGGGCGTCACGACTAAAGAATAACTAATCAAGTAATGACTAGTCAAGTATGTGGCGCACGGCATGTCAACATGACAGCGTCACCGGCCGTACTCGAGCTCCAGCACATGGAGCCCGGCCGGCACGGCGACCACCTGCAGTCGCTCGTGGTCCGTCTGGACACTCGTCGGCGTGCCGTCGAGGCGCGCCGTCCACGCCGGAAAGTGATACGTCCACACCCGCAGGCGGCACGGCGTTCGCGCGCTGACGTGGTAGGTGCGGCGGGACGGCTGGACCTTCGCCTGGACGGCCCGGCAGTCGCCCGAGAGCCTCTCGATCCGCCCTGGCTCGCCTGGCGGGAACAGCTCGTGTGAAGCGCCGTGCGGGCGCATCTCGATCAGGTTCGATGCGAGGTCGGGTTGCGCGCCTGGCTGGCGGTCCGAGGGCGCGGCCAGCGGCAGGAAGAACCCGATTGTTGCAGCAAGCAGCGGCGCCATGCGCAACGCCGTGCGCGCGGGCAGCGAGGCGAACGCGAAGGCGCATCCAAGACCGAGCAAGGGTTGCCAGCGCCAGCAGAACTGCACGCTGGCGTAGAAGGGCAGCCTCGTCATCCAGTCGCCCATGGGCCACAGGCTTGCCAGCGTCGACAACCCCGCCAGGGCGGCCAGGTCGCGTCTGGGAGCGACCACGCACAACGCGATCGCGAGGATGAGCTGCGCGACGCCGATGTAGCTCGCTACCTCGTTGAGGAACGTCCAGTCCTGCTCAAACTCAGACTCCTCGGGAGCCGAGGCGAACCACAGGCTCTCGACATAGGGGTGGGACTGGGTGAGGTAGCTCGTTTGTGCGTGGCGCGCGGTCTGCAGCATCGGCAGCCAGAACCAGGCCGTGGCCGCGAGCGCGAGCGCGGCCGCGGCGAGGCTCGAGCGTGACGGCCGGACGCGGCGCGCCGCCGCCAAGGCCGGCGCGGTCAGCAAGGCCAGGTAGGCCGTCGGCGCGTGCGTCAAGATCAACCCGGCCGCGGCCAGCCCCTGGACCGCACCGTTGCGCCGGATAAACGCTCCGGCGGCAAGCGCAACCCAACCGATGGCCAGGAAGTTCGGAAACATGCCGCGCCCCAGGGCGATGAAGGTCACGCCGGGAAGCATCATGGCAACGGCCGCCGCCGCGACCGAGCGCGCGATCGAGAGCCGCGCACGGGCCGCCCAGTAGATCGCGCACAGGTTGAAGAGCAGGGCCGTGAGAGTCGCAAGAACCAGGGCGTTTCGCGTTTGCCCAAGCACGAGGTTCCAAAGCGCGGTCAGGGCGGGGAACAGCGGCGGATAGAGCTCGAACGCCGGGCTGCCTCGTCCTCCGTTCGCGGTCTCCGACCAGCGAGGCGGGATCTCGCCGGCCCGCAGCGCGTCGGCGAAGGCGCGCCCGAGCTCGCGGTGATAGCCTTGGTCGGCCAACTCGCCGAAGGCTGGCGAGCCCCAGATGTTCCACAAGTAGAGCCCGCAGCAGAGAAGCAGGGCCAGAGCGGTGGACGCCTTGGCTAGCCGGGGGCTTGCGGGCCACGGTGCGCAGACTTGGGGCGCGAGCGCTTCCGGAGCGCCGGCGAGCAGGCGCGCGGCGCGGCTAGGGATCGAGGAAGAGGCGGACGGCGTTGCTGCTGCGGCCGGCGGCCTCGATGTGGAGCTCGGCGGAACCGGCACCTAGGATCATCGGCAGCTCGAGCTCGACGAGATAGGCGCCGACGTAGCCCCCGGCGAGCGTCGCCGAGACCACGCGCAGCGGCTCGCCGTTCAAGTAGGCCGTCACCTGCGCCTCGGCCACCGGCGGATCGTCCAGCGGCGCCGGGACGCCGGCCGGCCAAGGCGGGCGTACCTGCCCCAGCCCGGCGGCCAGGACCAGCAGGCGCGCTCCGGCTCGGGCCGGGTTGCTCAGGTCGAGCAGCCGCCCCGTGGCGGCGTCCATCACGAAAGGCTCGCCGTGGTCGACGAAGATGGCTGGCGCGACGTCGTCGAAGGGATAGCGCAGCGCTTCGGCGTCGTCGTCGACGAGCGCGAGCTCGACGGTGACCTCGCGGCCGCGGGCTTGGTAGGGCGCTTGGATCTGCGACTCGGCCGGCGTGGCGGCCAACACGGGCGCGTTTAAGCCGTTGATGCGGGCCGAGGCGACGTTGGCGCCCTGTACCGTCAGCAGGCCGCCGGGCGCGGCCGGCCGCCGCGAAAGATCGGCGGCGTTGAGCAGGCGCAGCCGGTCCGCAACGCCCGGGGCGCGGGTCTCGAACACGCCAAAGCCGTCGAGTGCGGCGTAGAGCCTTCCGGTGCGGTCGTCCAGGCGCAAGTCGCGGATGGCGCCGTCGGGCAGTGCGTCGCCGATGCTGCGCCAGGAACCCGGAGGCGCGGGCTCGCGCAGGTTCGTCGGCGCGTAGAAGGCTCCGGCCTCGCCAGCGACGTAGAGAGCCGACGAGCGCACCGCGCCCGCGACCGCCGTCAGCGTTCCGGGCGGCAAGTCGGCCGTCACGTCGTCCCAGATCAGGCCGCTGTCAACGGTGCGGAAGACCCGTCCGCCGAACGCGCCGCTAAAGACGACCGCGGCGGTGGCGGGCGCGTTCGGATCGAGCCAAACGGATGTAACTCCGCGGCCGCTGTCTGGCGCCGGCAGCCCGGCGAGGGTGCGTTGCCAGCTCCGCCCGTCATTGGTCGAGATCCACACGCGCCCGTCGCTAGTGCCGGCCAGCATGCGTCCTCCGACGGCGGAGAAGGCGCTCACGACGCGCTCTGCTACCGATCCGCAGTCGTTCCTCTCGCCGCACGCTGTGAGGTCTGGCGAGACGACCCGGCCATCCCGCCATACACGGAAGGAGACCTGTACGCCCGCTGGCGCCGCCACCGGCGGGGAAGCCGTGCGCAGTCGATCGAGCAGCGGCAGGTCCGGCGTCGCGAGGTCGTCTTCGAGCCGTGTCCAGCTATTGCCCGCGAGCTCGAGCTTGCCCAGCCGGGGCGCGCTGAGCGTGAGGGTTCCCGCGCCAAATCGCGCCCGCGGGAAATTCGGCAGACGGTCGTTGAGGCTCGCCCAGCTCAGCCCGCCGTCCTCGGAGCGCCATAGGCCATGCGCGTTGGCGAGCACCAGCCGCTCGGCTTCGAGCGGATCGAAAGCGAGGTCGGCTTGGGGGCCGCCGACCAGCTCGCCGTCTGAAGCCAGCGTCGTCCAGGTCTCCCCGGCGTCGTAGCTGACGTGCAACCCGTCGCCGAGGGCGTATAGTCGGCCAGCGGCAGACGGATCGCGCAGGACGCGGGCGTCGGGATCCGAAGCCGGCGCCTCGACGTCGAAGTCGCGCTCGGGACGAATGACCGCGGGCGTTTCGCCCGCCGCCACGCGAGTCCAGCTCTCGCCGCGGTCGAGCGAGAGCCAACGGCGGCCTTGCGCGGTCCGCACCACCAGCGCCGAGACGTCCAGCGTGTAGGCCGCTTCCGAAACTGGCGCCCCGGCCGGGCCGGCCAAGCCCGCCTCGACCGCCGCCGAGCCGACGGGCGTCCACGCCGGCGCCTGCGCAGAGGCGTTGAGAGTCAACACCATCGCGGCGAGCGCGAGCATGAGCGTGCGACGCATGAAAGCGGAACCGGCCGTCAAGACCGAGCGTACTGTGTCATATCGACACAGCCGCATGTCCTCTCCAGACTACCTTAAGGGGCCGCACGTTGCGCCAAGTATGTGAAAAAGCCGCAATTTGGCGTCTCAATTCGCCTGAACCTTTGGCGCCGAACGTGCAAGTCAGTGGCCGCCCGCGATAATAGAGTGAATCCAACCGTGCGCGCCCCGACCACACGGTTCGGCGGGTTGGGCGCGGCGATCCTGTTGGGATTGGCCGTAGCGCCCTTCCCGTTGGACGCCCAACTGTTGGGCGACGTCGCGGCGGCGCAGGTCGCCGTAGCCGAGGGAGACGTGTCGGTGATCCGCGGCGACCAAACCTGGGCGCTGTTCGGCGGCGATCAGGTTCAGGTTGGCGAGACCATCATCACCGGCTCGGACGGCTTCGCGCAGCTCACCGTCGAGGACGGCAGCCAGTTCTTGGTCTACCCGGACTCCCGCGTCGTGTTCCGCAAGAATCCGGGCAATCTGCGCGATCTCATCGACCTGTTCCTGGGGAGGATCAAAGTCTACATTCAGCACCTGGGCGACGAGCCCAACCCGCACCGGATCTTCACGCCGACGGCGGTGATCTCGGTGCGCGGCACGACGTTCGACGTAACGGTGGACTCGGAAGAGGTCGTGACGGTCGGCGTGGACGAAGGTCTGGTGACGGTGCAGCACAGGCTGATCCCGCGCAATCGCGAGACGGCGGTCGAGGCCGGCCAGAGCCTGGTGATCTATCCGGGCGCGCCATTGGCGAAATCCGGGGTGGACGGCGTGGAGGCGGCAAGGCTGGCCGGGAACCTGGCTCGGATCGCGGCTTCGATCTGGCGTCGTGCGGGCGGCGGTGGAGGAGGCGGCTCGGGCGCTGGCAGCGGAGGAGGAGCGCCTGCGCCAGCGCCGCTGCCGGGAGACGAGGAGGCGCCGGCGCCCCCTCCGGCCCCGCCTCCGCCTCAATAGGCTTCGTCTTGTGGCGCGCACGGCTGCGCCGTGCGCCAGTGTGCCCGGCATGGGCTGGATCTAGTGAGCTGAAAGGAGCTCATCGGGACCGATGGAGGTAACTGTAGGGAAGAGCAAGACGGAAGCCGTGAGGCGAAGCCGAAGGAAGCTCGGAACGAAGTCACGACCGCAGGAACACGAATCGGCAGAGAGGCCGGGCATGGGCGGTGAGCTTGCTGGCCACAGCGAAACCCAGTATCCATACGAGGCATGCGAGGTAGAGCCGAGCGGCGCGGGACGAAAGAGGCAGCGCCTTACCCGAGGAGATCTCGGCTGGAAGCGTAGAGCCGAAGGCGGAGAAGTCAGCAGAGGCCGTAGTAGCGAAGAAGCGGGGTAACGCCCGTGGAGCAAAGGGCCGAAGAGCCAAGGAGCAAAGCGCAGAGACCGACTCCGCAGAGCAGCCGAAAAGAGGTCGACCGGAGATCCCGAGCCGCAAGGCTCCCATCGAAAGACGGCGAAAGGGGAAGCGCAGCAGGCCAGAAGCGGTGGAGCCGCGGCGAGGATCGACGAGATGACGACGGCAGAGCTCGCCGAACACTTCGCGGCGCACCGCGAGGTGATGGTGGCGAAGCTCGCGACCGGGCGGTGGACGCCGTCGCCGGTGAAGCGGGTGGAGATCCCGAAGCCAGGCGGGGGAGTGCGACGACTGGGGATTCCGACGGTGATGGACCGGTTGATCCAGCAGGCGTTGTTGCAAGTGCTGGGAGCGATCTTCGACGACGGATTCAGCGAGTCGAGCTACGGATTTCGAGCGGGGCGCAGTGCGCACGATGCGGTGCGGGCGGCGCGCGGATACGTCGAGGCGGGGAAGGACTGGGTGGTCGACATCGACATCGAGCGCTTCTTCGACACGATGAATCAAGACCTGTTGATGGCCCGGGTTGCGCGAGTAATACGGGATAAGAGGGTCTTAAGATTGATTGGACGGTATTTGCGGGCCGGCGCGCTGGTTGGGGGCGAATGGAAACCGAGCAGGGCGGGGACGCCGCAGGGCGGACCGCTATCGCCGCTGCTAGGCGACATCGACCTCGATCCGCTGGACCGGGAGCTGGAGAGGCGTGGGCTGAACTTTTGCCGCTACGCCGACGACTGCAACATTCATGTGAGCAGCGCGGCGGCGGCGGAGCGTGTGCTGGCGTCGATCAGCGAATGGATCGAGCGGCGGTTGCGGTTGCGGGTGAATCGAGCCAAGAGCGGGAGAGGACGGCCTTGGGAGCGACAGTTTCTGGGGTTTGCGATCGACCGCGAGGGCCGGATAGCGCTGGCGCAGCGAAGCCTGGCGCGGTACAAGCAGAAGGTGCGAGAGCTATGGCGGGGAGGCCAGTCGTTGACGAGCCGCGAGTTGCGGGATCGTTGGCGGAGCTGGCTCGAAGGCTGGTGGGGCTATTTCCGATTGGCCGAGAACCGCAAGAGGCTCGAGTGGCTGGAAGGTTGGACGCGGCGGCACATGCGCAAGTGTTTCTGGCTGAGGTGGCATGATGCGGCGGGACGCAAGAGAGCGATGCGGCGGTTGGGCGTGAACGAGCGATTGCTACGAGTCGTAGCGACGCGACGTGGATCTTGGTCCATGTCGAACAACGCGGTGATGAAGAGCAGCTTGACGAACGCCCGGCTGGAGCACCACGGTTTCTTGGTTCCATCCCAGCTTGCAGCGTGGTAAGCTGCCGGCTCAACCGCCGGATACGGAAAACCGTACGTCCGGTGGTGTGGGAGGGCGGCCCCTTGGGCCGCCCGACCCGATCAATGCTTTCACAGAAGGAGCTACCAGCCTGTGGGTTGGCCTTGGTTCTGTTCGTCGAGCCATTGCTGCAGCGGGGCGAAGTAGTCGAGGATCGCGGCAGCGTCCATCTCGCGGCGGCCGTCGATGGCCTCCAGGGCGTCGGGCCAGGGGCGGCTTTGGCCCATCTCGAGCATTTCGATCAGCTTGGCGCCGGCGGCCTGGTTGTCGTAAATCGAGCAGCGATGGCGCGCTTCCTCGCAGCCAGCGGCCTCGGAGAGCCCGCGGTGGAATTGGAACTGCAAGACGTGGGCGAGGAAGTAGCGCGTGTAGGGGACGTTGGCCGGGACGTGGTACTTGGCGCCGGGGTCGAAGGCGTCGCTGGGGCGATCGGCCGGGGGAGCGATGCCTTGGTACTTGGTGCCGAGCGCCCACCAGGCGTCGTTGTACGCGGCGGGGGAGATCTCGCCGGAGAAGACCTTCCAACGCCACTGGTCGATGAGCAGGCCGAAGGGCAGGAAGGCGACTTTCTCGAGGGCGCGGTAGAGCAGCAGGCCAACGTCCTGCGAGGGGTCGGTGGGCCGGTCGAGAAAGCCGAGCTTGACGAGATATTCCGGCGTGATCGACAGCGCGATCGTGTCGCCGACGGCTTCGTGGAAGCCGTCGTTGGCCGAGCCGCGGAACAGGAACGACTGCTGGTTGTAGGCGCGCTGGTAGAAGTTATGGCCGAGCTCGTGGTGGATGACGACGAAGTCCTCGGCGGTGGGCTCGATGCACATCTTGATGCGCAGGTCGTCGCCGCCGTCCACGTCCCAGGCCGAGGCGTGACAGACGACGTCGCGGTCGGCCGGCTTGGTGAACATCGAGCGCTCCCAAAAGGTCTCGGGCAGCTTCTCGAAGCCGAGCGAGGTGAAGAAGGCCTCGCCGTAGCGGACCATCTGGCGCGCGTCGACGCGGCGCTGCTCGAGGATGGCGGTGAGGTCGTAGCCTTGGCCGGCGCGGCGCGGGGCGACCAGCGGATAGACGTTCTCCCAGCTCTGGGACCACATGTTGCCGAGCAGGTGCGCCGGAATGGGGCCGTCGGCGGGAACGACGGCGGCGCCGTAACGCTGGCGCAGCTTGGTGCGGACGTAGGCGTGCAGGGAGACGTAGAGCGGTTTGACTTGTTCCCAGAGGCGGTCGAGCTCGGCGGCGAAGGCGTCGGGCTCCATGTCGTAGCCGGAGCGCCACAGCGCGCCGGTGTCGGCGAAGCCGAGCTCGCGGGCGCCTTGGTTGGAGAGCTCGACGAAGCGTTGGTAGTCCTGGCGCAGGGGCGGGGCGAGGGTGCGCCAGCCTTGCCAGATGTCGAGCAGCTCGTCGGCGTCGCGGCTCTCGGCGAGGATGCGGGTCATGTCGGGCTCGGCGAGCGTCTTGCCGCGATTGGGGCCCGACTCGGGCGTGTAGGACGCCTTACCGTAAGCGCTCTGCATGCCGGCGACGAGGCGGCTGATCTCCTCGCTCCTGGCGGGATCTGCGGGCGTGGGCATGGGGATGGAGATCTTCAGCAGAGTCATCCGGCGACGGTCGTCGTCGGGCAGCTCGAGGTCGTCGAAGCGCGCGGCCTGTTTGGCGAGCTCGGTGTGGCGGGAGTAGGCGGCTTCGAGGGTTTGTGCCGCGAGGACCTCGCTGTCGTGGACGATGTAGGTGGATTGCAGCCAGGCGGCGCGCTCGGCGGTGGTGTAGAGCCGCTGCAATTCCGGCTCGGCTTGATCGAGGAATTCCCGAGCGGAGCCGGGCGTGGCGGCGGGTTCAGAGGCGCAACCCGTCAACACGCCCAGAATCAAGCAAATACGCCACATTCCCATGAGGGTAGCGTAGTCGGGCAAGGGCGGGACGGGGTGGAGACTAGGAGGGCTCCTAGGCTGCGCATGGGGTACGTTGGGTCCAGGCGGCTACGCCGAATGCCTGAGAGCACGTAGCCCAAGCGGCCCAGCGCCATCGGGCGTGTTCCTAGGGTATATGGGGCGATTTCAGGATCGGCCCTAACACCTCCGCGCGCCTAGACTGGGAGCAAGTCGAGGCCGAGGCACGAGTATGTTTATCTTTGGCGCCCTTGTGATCCTTTCTTGGTTATTCTGCTTCTTCTACTACGACGAGGCCCTGCCGCGGACCGTCATGGTCGGCATGCTGATCGCGGGCCTGTTCAGCATGGGCTGGGGCTTGCTGGCCGGCAGGCGCTGAGGGTCCTCAGAGGGTCTTGGTGACCTTGGTCAACGTTCTGGGCTGATCGGGATTCAGCCCTTTTTCCTCCGCAAGAAAAGCCGCAAACATCTGGGCCGGCACGATGTAGGGGATCGGCGTGTAGAGGTCCGCCGGCTGGGCCGAGGCTTGGCCTGGCGCGGTCGGCACGCGGATGGCGCGATGGGCCAGCTCGAGAATCTCGCGCGCCGATTGCGGGGCGATCACCAATGTCTCGGCCTCGAGCGCGCGCAGACGCTTGGCCATCTCGAGCGAGTCCCGCGCGGTGGGCCCGGGCGGCGCGAACAGAAACGCCGGGTAGTCGCGCTCGAGCAGGGCGATAGGCCCGTGCGCGAAGTCGGCGCCGCTGAAGCGCTCCGCGGTGACATAGCAGGTCTCCATCAGCTTCAGCGCAAACTCGAAGGCGTTGGAGTAGTTGAGGCCGCGGCCGATTACGACGACGCGCTTCATGAAGCGGTAACGTCCGGCGATGCCGCGCACGACCGAGGCCTGAGCGAGCGCGCTGTCCACGGTTTCAGGCAGCTCTTTGAGGCGATCGATCTCGACGGCGCCGCCCAGGGCATAGGCGAGCAAGTAGAACGCCAGGAGCTGGCCGGTGTAGGTTTTGGTGGCCGCGACGCTCTTCTCGCGGCCGGCGCGAACGAACAGCGTGGAATCGGCGATGCGCGCCATGGCGCTCGCGTCCTCGTTGGTGACGCCCAGGGTGACCGCGCCGGCGTCGCGGGCGGCTTGGAGGCAGGCATTGACGTCGGTCGACTCGCCCGATTGCGAGACGCCGACCACGAGCGCGCCGTCGAGTTGCAGGGCGGCGCCGTAGAGCGTGCTGACCGAGGGGGCGGCGAGCGAGACGGGCAGGCCGGTAGTGATCTCGATCAGGTAGCGGCCGAAGGTCGCGGCGTTGTCGGAGGTGCCGCGGGCGATCAGCACGACGAAGCGGGGGCGGGCGGCTTCGAAGCGCGCACGGAGCTCACGGGCGCGCGCGAGCTCTTGGCTGAGCGTGCGCTCGAGCGCGGCGGGCTGCTCCTCGATCTCGGTCAGCATTTGCGACATGGGGTGTCCGTCCTCGTCTCTCATCGAGCGGCGCTGGGCTCTATAGCTTGACTGTTTGCCATTGCACTTGGTCGCCCTCGCGAATCAGGCGGCGGATGCTCGAGACGCCGTTTTCGAGCAGATAGTCACGCGCTTCCACGACGCCGGCGCCGACTTCGCGCGGGCCGTGGGAGTCGTCGCCGAAGCAGACCGCGACGCCCATCTCGCGGGCGCGGCGCAGCAGCCACGGGGCAGGGTAGGGGGCGCCCAAACCCTTGCGCCATCCGGCGGTGTTGAGGTCGAGCACGGCGCCGGCCGCTCCGGTCGCCTCGAGCGCGCGGCCGGCGGCTTCACGAATCGGCGGCGTTGCGAGGTCGGCATCGGGAGGGGCGTTCTTGCGGATCAGGTCGAGGTGGCCGACGACCTCGGGCCGCAACGCCTCGATCATCTCGGCGACGGAGTAGTAGTAGCGTACGGCGAACGCCTCGAGGCCCCCTGCCGCCTCGACGGCGCGGGCGTAGTCCCCGGGCTCGCCGTCGATCGGGATCTCGTCGACGTAGTGCACCGAGCCGACCATGTAGTCGAAGCCGTGGCGCTGTCGACGCGCGCGCATCCGCTCGACGTAGTGCGCGGCGGGCACGACCTCGGCCTCGAAGCCGCACAGCAGCGTCAGGCGGTCCGCGTACTCCGCGGCTAACTCGCGGACGGCCTTGGCGTAGGCTTCGAACTCGGCCTGCAGCCCCTCGACCGTGTATCCCTTCTCGAGCTCCGAAGGGTAGAGAAACCGCGCCTCGTCGCGGGGCGCATGCTCGCTGACCCCGTAGACGCGGAAACCGCGCTCGATGACCGCCTCCACGACTGCGCGGAGCGAGCCCGCGGCGTGCTCGCAGAATTCACCGCTATGACCGCCGTGCAGGGAGGTCTTCCAGGGCAGGGTTTCGGGCATCGATCCGCGTTGCCGCCGGACTTCAGGTTACTCCAGCGTGACCCCGACGAACATCAGCGCCATCTCGTCGGTCGTCCGCTCGCCCCAGCTCACCGGCTTGGGCGGGCTGTTGGGGTTGTTGGGGTTTTTGGCCGAGTTGTCGAAGACGCACGTCATCTTCACCAGCGTGCCGGCTGGGACGGGAAGAGGCTCTTCGAGCCAGTAGGTGTCCTGCCAGTCGAAGTCCCAATCGTCGATGCGGATGACGGTTTGGGATTGACCGTTGCGGATGAGCTCGAGCTTGATTTCGCGCCCGAGCAGGTGCATGTGGGGCAACAGCGAGTGGATCGTGGCGTTGACGAAGGCGGGAAACTGGGCGGTCACCTCGTAGCGCTCCGCGCCGGCGGGAATCGTGAAATTCATATTGACCAACGGCAGCCCGAGCAGCTCTTTGAGGTTGGGCTCGTCGGTGAAGTAGAGCCCGACGCGCGTCGTATCCTGCTGCTCGGTCCCGTCGGGGTGATAGTGCACCTGCATGGCGATGCGGGAGTTGCCCTCGAGGGTGACGGCGACGCCGGGGGGCATGGGAGGCTGTGTGTTGCCCGGGGCCCAGCCGGCGAGAAAGCCGGGGCTGTCGAAGCCGGGGTCGCCGAAGCAGTTGTAGCCCGGCTGCGGGTCGCCGGGGACGTGCAGCGACGCTGATTCGCCGCGCGGATCGGGAAACAGGATGACGTGGTGGACGATGGTGCGGTTGCCGGGCTGCACCTCGATGGCGCGAATCTTGCGGTCGGAGGTCAGGTTGGGAGCGAGGCTGAAGCAGCGGTAGTCGTCCTCGCCGTCTTTGTCGGGCGAGTAAGGCGGCATCTCGAGGATCAGGTCCGGCTGGCCGTGCGTCCAGTCGGTTTCCGGGAGCTCAAGCGGCTGGGGCGCGTCGGCTGGGTCGCCTTTGCGTGCGCCGCTGTCGACCCAGCGTGTAATGGTCTCGATCTCGTGCTCGGTCAGCCCGCGCTCGTTGAGAAACCGCACGCCTTCGCCGCGCTCGGGCAGCCACGGCGGCATGTAGCGGCTGCGCACCGCCGAGCGGATGTGCTGGGAGAAGAGCCAGGCCGACTCGTAGTCGAGCAACGAGAAGGGCGCGACCTCGCCGGGGCGGTGACAGCCCTGGCAGTTCTCCTGCAGGATCGGCTGGACGTCCCTGTGGAACGTCACGCGCTCGGTCTGCGCGCTGCGCGAGCGCAGCGGCGGTCGCGGCTGGGCGCCCAGCAGCGCGGCGCAGGCGAGCCCGACAATGGCTGCGCGTAGCATGCTCTTAGTCTATATCGGCCAACGGCCCGAGGAGCCGGCCAACGGGGCGCCACTAGGGCGTGGGGCAAAGAAGCCGCTGGGACAAGCGCCCGCCGGGGGCCTTACAATGGAGGTTCTATGGGACTGCTCAACGCTCTTCGCCCCAAGTGGAAGCACAGCGACGCGGACGTGCGTCTGGCGGCGGCCAAGGAGATCCAAGATCCCGAGACGCTGTGCCGGATGATCGTCGAGGATGGGGAGTGGTTCGTACGGCACAACGCCCTGGTGGCGCTGCGGGATCTGGACCCGGATCAGAAGTGGTACGCGAAGCTGACGCGTGAGTCGCGCGACGAAGAGATTCGGCGCAAGGTCGTGAAGGTGATGACCGAGCAGAGCGACCTGGAGTGGGTGGCTCGGAACGATCAGTACCGCTACGTGCGCGACGCCGCCGAGCACCGGCTCGACGAGCTGCGGCGCGGCGTTTGGCAGGAGACGCCAGCGGCCGCGGGCGGATCTCAGTAGGGCAGGACTTCCTTCACCAGCACCCGGTCGGGGTCGTAGTCGGCGTTGGGTTGGTTCTCGCGCGCCCCGACCTCGCGACGCCAGGCAGCGAGCTTCGCCGCGAGCTCGGCGGCCTTCTCTGGCAGCAACTCCGCGATGTTCGACTCCTCGCCGGGGTCGTCGGCAAGGTTGTAGAGCTCGACGGCGCCGTCTTCGTAGCGCTCGATCAGCTTGAGGTCGCCGTGACGGATGGCGCCGGCCGGCGGGGCGCCGTCTTCGGAGTAGTGCGGGTAGTGCCAGTAGAGCGCTTCGTCCTCGGCGCCGGCGTCGGCCTCGAGCAGGGAGCGCAGGTCGCGGCCGTCGACGGTTTCGGCGTTGACGTCGGTCGCGCCCGTCAGCGCGAGCGCGGTCCGCGCGATGTCGAGCAGGCTGGTTGGCGTCTCGACCACGCGACCGCCCTCGAATCCGGCGGGCCAGCGGGCGATCAGAGGCACGCGAATGCCGCCTTCGTAGAGCCAACCGCGTCCCGCGCGCAGGCCGCCTTGGAAGGCGCGGCCTTCGAACCCGCCGTTGTCGCTGAAGAAGAACACGGCCGTGTGGTCTGCGATGCCGGCTTGCTCCATCTTGGTCATGATGCGGCCGACGGCCTCGTCCACGCCCTCCACCATGGCGGCGTAGGCGACATTGTCGCGGCCGTAAGGGTCCTGCCGTTGGGTCACGCGGCGGACGATGTCGGGCTTGCCTTGGATGGGCGGGCTGACCGCATAGAACGACGTCCAGAGGAAAAAGGGGCGCGAGCCGGCGAAGTCGATGAACTCTTCGGTCAACTGCGCGAACGCGTCGCTCAAATAGAGACCGCGCGGTCCGAACATGCTCAACTCGCGCAAGGGCAGGAACATGCCGCGGTGGGTGGTTTCCTTGTGCGCGCCGAGGCCGAGTTGGAAGCCCTCGCCCTTCGGCGCCTTGGTTCCATCGCCCAGTCCCCAGCTTCCGAAAAAGGCCGTCAAGTAGCCTGTCTCGCGCGCCCTCCTGGCCACCGACGAGACGTCGTTGGGCAGGCCGCGCAGCAGCATTGGCTGGGTGAGCTTGGCGAACAGCCGCTCGCTGGGCGGCATGTCGTGGGTGAGGCCGAGCCGGGCAGGCCACTGGGCTTTGAGGATCGCGGCGCGGCTGGCCGCGGAGACCGGCGCGGGCGCGTAGGCGTTAGTGAAGCGCACGCCTTGCTCAGCCAGGCGATCGAGATTCGGCGTCTGGTGATAGCGGTTGCCGTAGCAAGACAGATCGCCGTAGCCGAGGTCGTCGACGGCCAAAAAAATGACGTTCGTGGGCCGCGGCTGAGCTCCGAGGCCGAGGGCGGCCGCCAGGACTAGAAGAAGCGCGCGAAAACTTCCCGGCGGCATCGTTATTCACTCTATCGCGCCGCGAAGGCTGCTTTACAATTGAGGGTCCATGAACCTACGTCTCACCCAAGATTCGCTCTCCACGCTGCTGGTCGACGCGGTGGCGGCGCTGCTGTTTGCGCCCGAGGAAGGCGAGTTGCCCGACGCCGAGGTGGAGGGTTGGAGCGGGGGGTTGCTCTCGGAGTTGATCGAGGCGGGCGAGCTCGAGGGCAAGCTCGGATCGACGGTGCTGTTGCATCGGCCGGCCGGGTTGGAGGTGAAGCGGTTGCTGCTGATGAGCGCGGGCGAGCGTGAGAAGGCGACGCCGGCGGTGGTGCGCCGGTTAGCCGCAACGGCGGTGCGACTGCTCAAACCCAAGGGCGTGCGCAGCCTGGCGTTTCGCGCCTTGCCGGGGATCGAGGCTTCGGCGCAGGCGCAAGCCCTGGTCGAAGGGGCGCGTATGGGCGCCTTCGAAGTGGACGTCTACAAGACCGAAGATCGCAAGGATAGGGCGATTGACGAGCTTGTGCTGGGGCTGCCGGGGAGCGCGCAGGACGGCGCGGACCGGGGAGCCGCGGCGGCCAGCGGACAAGAGCTCGCCCGCACGCTGGCCAACGAGCCCGGCAACCGCTTGACGCCCACCGTGCTGGTGGCGCGAGCTCGGGAGATGGCGGCGGAAGCCGGCCTAGAGATCGAGGTGTTCGACAGGACCCGGCTGGAGCAGATGGGCGCGGGAGCGCTGCTCGGCGTCGCGCAGGGCAGCGCCGAGGAGCCGGCAATGGTCGTGTTGCGCTACCGGCCCACGGCCGAACCGGCCTCCGATGTCCATCTGGGGCTGATTGGCAAGGCGGTGACCTTCGATACTGGCGGCATCTCGATCAAGCCGTCGGCGGAGATGGACCGGATGAAGTACGACATGGCGGGCGGCGCCGCGGTGTTGGGCGCGATGCGTGCGATCGCCGAGCTGCGGCCGCGGGTCCCGGTGACGGCCGTCGTACCCTCGGTGGAGAACATGCCCGGCGGCTCGGCCATCCGGCCGGGCGACGTGCTGACCTCGCTGAGCGGCAAGACGGTGGAGGTGCTCAACACCGACGCCGAAGGGCGGCTGATCCTGTGCGACGCCATCGCTTGGGCGAAGCAACAAGGCTGCAACAGGCTGGTGGACGCCGCCACGTTGACCGGGGCGATCGTGGTGGCGTTGGGGTATGAGCGCGCCGGGCTGTTCGCCAACGATGACGAGTGGCGCGACGCCTTTCTCGGCGCCGCCGAGGCCGCCGGCGAGAAGTACTGGCCGATGCCGCTCGACGACGAGTACAAGGAGATGCTCGAGAGCGGTATCGCCGACCTGCCCAACATCGGCTCGCGATGGGGCGGCGCGATCACGGCGGCGAAGTTCCTGCAGGCCTTCGCGGACCCGACGCCGTGGGTTCATCTCGACATCGCCGGCACGGCCTGGCTCGAATCGAACAAGCCCGAGATGCCCAAGGGGCCGACCGGAGTCGGCGTGCGGACGATGGTGGAGCTGGCGATGCGGCTGTGAGCTTCAGTCGGCGCCGTCCGAGGAAGCTCCGAGGCCGGCGGCCAGCAGCGAGCGCACTCGCTTGAACAGGGCGTAGAAGAGCTCGCGCGTCATCTCGCTGTGGTCGGCGAGCAGGTCGTAGAAATCTTCACGGTCGATGCGCAGCAGCCAGGTCGGCTCGGCGGCCACCGCGCGAACGACGCTGGGTTGGCGGTCGAACAAGGCCCAGTTGCCGATGGTTTCGTCGGGGCCAACGGTGAACAGCGTCTGGCCGCCGCGCTGCATCTCGATGAGGCCGTCGAGCACGACGAAGAGGGCGGTGAGGACGTGATCGTCCTCGACGACGACTGCGCCGGCGTCGAGCTTTTCCTGGCGGGCGATCGACGCGATCTGGGCGAGCAGCTCGGTTTCGAGGTCGCTGAAGAGCTCGACCTTCTGCAGCCGGATGGCGCGGTCGAGGATGGTTAGCTCTTCCATTCCGCCGCCGCTGCTGTTGCGAGCCTGCGTTTCGCCGCCTGGGCTGCTTGCGAGACGATGGCGTCGGAGTGGGCGGTAAGAGCCGCGACCGGGCCTTCCAGTTGACGCAAACCACGCTCGCCCGCCGCCGCGCAGGCGCAGGCTTGCAGCCAAGGGTCGGGAGCGCTGAGCAGGCGGCGCATCACGTTAGCGTACGGCAGCGGCGAAAGGCGGAACAACTGGCGGCCCGCTTCGAGCAAGCCGGCCGAGCCGGGTTGCTCGAGCAATGGCACGAACATCGGGCGCAATGGGCTGCCCAAAAGCCGGCTATCGAGAAACTCGACGGCGTTGGCGCGCAGATCCGGCCGGCCACTATTGATCCGGAAGCGGGCGTCCTGGATTTCCCTATGGCCGTAGATGAGGCTGAGCAAGACGAAGGCTTCGTCGAGCGAGCGGTCGCGGCGCTCGACGACGGCGCGCCGCAGAAACGAGGAGGCGGCCCCGTCGTGGCTCTCCAGCGCGGCCAGCTCGAAGGCGGATTCGTAGTAGCGCTTGAGCGCGGCTTCAACGAGCATGCGGACGACATCGCGGTCGAAGCGTGCGGGATCCCTGCGGGCGTGCATGCGGCTGAGCGCCCGCAACGCCTCGGAACGGGCGGCGTGTTGGGTGCGCCGGAGATAGGCGAGCAGGAAGCGCGCCGCGTCGCGACCGCCGATCTTGCCGAGGATGCGGGCGACCTGTTGCTGGCGCCGCTCCGGCGCGGCGGGGTCGCGCAACGGAGCGCTGAGCCGATCGAGGATCGCCTCTCCGTAGGCGGCGAGCGCATGCCGGGCCTCGGCTGCGTAGCGGCGATCGTCGAGCAAGTCGATGAGCCGGCCGACCAGATCCGGGGGGCGCAGCGCGGCGGCGCTGGCCAGCGCCGCCCGGACGGATTCGGTGTCGTCGTCTTGTAGGAAGTCTTCGAGCAGGCTCTCGAGCTCGGGGTCGGGCGGGGCAAGCCCCAGCAGCCTGGCGGCCGCGGCCCGCTGCGAGGCCGCGCCCTGGGCGGCCGTGCGCACGTAGTCGCGAATGACGCTGCGGGCCTGCTCGCTCGGTTCGTCGGCGCTCCGGCTCAGCCATGCCGCGACGACCGCGGCGAGCTCGCGGTTGGGGCTGTCGAGGAGGCCCTCGAGCGCGTCGCGCACGCGTTGATCGTTGCTCTCGCCCAGATATTCGAGCGCCTGCCAGAGCGTGTCGACGTCGCGCTCGAGCTCGAGGAATTCCAGCAATTGCCGCTCGCAGCCGGGAACGCGTTTCGCGGTGACGGCTGCGAGCGCTTTGCGCCGGATGTCGGCGGAGGGGTGGGTGAGCAGGGAGCCGAGTTGGGCCTGCGCCGTGCCGGGGCCGCTGAGCTGCACCCAGCCGATGGCGTTCTCCACGTCGCGTTGGTCCGAGCTGAGCAGGCTGGATTCGATCTCGGCGGACGGGCCGGCTTCGGCCAGACTTTGCAGTAGCGTCTCGGCTTCGATGTCGCGCCGCTCGATGGTCTCGCGTAGGGTGCGGACGTAGGCGCCGCGCAGTTGCCACAGCACCGCCAGCCAGGCGGCCACGAAAACCAGCGCGACCAAGCTGACCTCGCGCAGCCCGCCGGCGAGCGCCGTCAACAGAGCGAGCAGGATGAGGCTCGCCAGCCCGTCGGCCGCGCGCCCGACCACCATGTCGAGGAAGCTCTTGACCTTGGCGCGCAGCTCGGTCGGAACGGGGACGTAGAGCAGCTCGATCGAAGCGCGATCGATGGAGTGGCGGAAGCCCTGGTCGGCGCCGCGGGCCGCCACGGCGGCGAAGATGGAGGTGGAGAAGAGCAGCGTCCCCAGCCCGGCCGCCAACGAGATCGGTAGCAGGAACAGACACCAGCCCAACCCGAGCCAGCGCAGCAACCGGGCGCTAAACGCTGTGTGGAACAGGAAAGAGAAGACCGACACCAGGCCGTAGAAATACCCGGAGAAGGACGTCAGCGCGTCCCGGTCGCCGTCGAAGTGCAACTGCGCGATGGCCTTGAACTCGAACTTGACGAGCGTGGAGGCGATGGCGGAGAGCAGGATGGCGAGGGTGATCAGCAGCAAGTAGCGGTTGCCGCGCACCAAGGCCACGCTTTCGAGCAGGGGAGCGCTGTCGCGGCCGCTCTGGTCGGCGCTGGGCGCTAGGGTGGCGCTGGAGCCGAGGCTGAGCTCGCGGGCGACCCACGCGCCGGCTGTGACGAAGGCCAACGTCGCCGGCAGCACGCGGTCCGGGTCGCCGACCAGCCCGGTAAAGCTGCCGCCGATCGCCGCCCCCAAGATCCCGCCGCTGCCGATGATGGCGAACAGACGCTTGGCTTGCCTGGTGGTGAACACGGTTCCGGCCAACGACCAGGCTTGGCTGGGAATCAGCACGGCGAACACCCCGACCCAGACGTAGATCAGCGCGCCGAGGAAGCGGAAGTCCGTGTAGAGCAGCAGCCAAAAGACGCCGAGATTGCCGATGAGGAATAGCTGCGTTTTGAGGACGATAGAGGCGAGCGGGGCGCGCCGCATCCAGCGCAGGTAGAAGTTGACGGCGAGGCCGACCAGCACGGTGATCGCCAGATCGACATAGGGGAGCCGCCTGGCGTCGAACTCGCTGAGGAAGAGCGAGTCGCTGACGGCCTTGAGGCAAATGACGGTCGCCATGCCGAGCAGCAGGAACGTCGCCAGCAATAGTGTGGGGCGGCGTTCTTCGGGCTCGAGTTGGAACGAGGGGCTGAGACGGGCGAGAAGCCCGCCGTTGGACGCGGTCGGCGGCATGATCGCCCGGCGAGCGGAGCCCTCCCATTATAGAGAGGGGCTACTCCAGGGACGGGGCGGCGGGGCGCTTGCTTTCGATCAGGCTTGCTTGGCGGCCAGGTCGCCGATGACCGGCAGCCGGTACTCTTCGCCCTGATAGGCCTTGAACAGGGCCAGCGCCCACATGATGAAGATCGCGATCGGGATTCCGAAGCCGATGATGAAGCTCAGGATCCAGCCGATGACGGGGATGAGCGCCAGGATCGCGCCCAGGATCGTGCTCGCGATCACCAGGCCGATCCAAGTAAGCGCGAGGAACAGGCACTGGAAGCTGTGGAACCGAACGAAGCGGTTCTTGTTGTAGGGCTCGATGACCAAGAACAGGATGGCCGGGATGAAAGTGATGTAGGCCACCGCGCCCATGACGTTCTGGTTCTCGACGCCGGCTGATGCCGCGGGCGCCGCTCCGGCCCCAGCCGCGGCGCCTGCCGGGGCTGCGCTGGGTCCGGCGTTTCCACCCGCTGCGGCGGCTGCCTGAGGTTGCCCGCATTTGGGACAGAACTTGATTCCATCGCCGACGTTGGAACCGCAACTGGTGCAAGTGGGCATTCGCCTCGCCTCCCGCTCTGCTGTTGGAGCGCGCCTAGTATACCAACCCGGGGCGCGAGCGCCACCGGGCGGCGGCCGCGGCCATCGAGAGGGCTTCGTCGAGGCTCGGCGGCTGTGCAGACGCGCTCAGCCCTGCTTGCTCGCGATGGAGGCGTTCGAGCGACGAGGCGGGAGCGCCGATCTCGGCGCGCAACCGGGCGGCGGCGCCGAGCAGGGCCGCGGCGTTGGCCGCGTCGAGCTCGGCGGCGGTTTCGAGGCAATGCGCCAGGCCGCGCCGGTCGCCGATTTGGCGGCGCAGCTCGAGCGACTCGGCGAGGGCGCGTTTGGCTTCCGCTGCGCGGCCGCGTCTTCCGAGGGCTCGTGCCAGATCCCCGAGCGCCAGCGCGACGCCCCAGCCCGCGCCGACCGCGCGCCAGATCTCGGCGGCGGCCTCGAGCTCGGCGGTCGCCTCGCGCAGCCGTCCGCGCAGCCGCTCGGCCTGGCCGCGCACGGTCCGCACCCAGGCTTCGCCGGAGATGTTGGCTCCGCGCTTCCACTCGCGGCGGCCTTTTTCGACGATTTCGCAGGTCTCGTCGAGCTTGCCCTGCTCAAGCAGGGTCAGGGCGCGCACGGTAAGGGTCCAGCCGAGCAGCAGCGGGTCGCCGGTGGGCAGCAGGATGCGGGAAGCCTCATCCAGTAAGGCGTGCGCCCGCTTAGCGCCGCCGTGCCACTGCTCGGTCCAGGCCAGGCAGGCCAGCGCGAAGCCTTCGCCGCGACGGTCGCCGCAGGCGCGCTGCAGGGCCAGGCCGTGCTCGCCGGCGGTTTTGGCCGCGTCGTAGTCGGCGCGGTAGTTCGCGATCCAGCCCAAGTTGTTCCAGGCCACGGCCCGGCCGCGGTGATCGCCCAGCTCCTCATGGATGGAGAGAGCCTCTCGCGAGAGCCGCTCCGCGTCGTCGAGCTCGGAGAGCTCGCAGCTCACCCAAGCGCGACTGTTCAGTGCGGCGGCGAGGCCGCCGCGGTCGCCGAGCGAGCGCCAGATCGCCAGGCACTGCTCGAGCGCGCGTTTGGCCTCGCCGTTTTGTCCGAGGTTTTGGGTCAGGGCGGCGGAGCCGTGCAGGGCGCGCGCCGGCAGAGCCGGGTCGACGCCTTCTCGCGGCAGCGCGAGGGCGGCTTCGAGCCGGCGCCGGCCTTCGGGGACGTGTCCGCGCGCCACCCACATGCGCCACAGGTCGGCCGCGAGCGACAGGGCTGTCGAGGCGTCTCCGCGCTCGGCGGCCCAGTCCATGGCGCGGCCGAAGTTGAGGCGCTCGCGCTCGAGCCGGTCCAGCCATTCGAGCTGGTCGGGGCCGGTGAGCTCCTCGGCGCCGCGCCGGGCGAGCTCGACGTGCCAGGCGGCGTGACGTGCGCTCGCCTGTTCCCGCTCGCCGGGCGCGAGCTCGAGCGCGAACTGGCGGATGGTCTCGCTCATCGCGAAGCCGGGCTCGGACGCGGCGGCTTCGCGACTGCGCAGTAGATGATGCGCGGCCAGCGCCTCGATCGCGTCGGCGGCCTCGATCTCGTCGAGCTCGGTGACGGCCGCCGCGGCCGCGAGCGAGCCGCCGGGCGAAAACACGGTGAGCTGGCGCAGCACGGTCTGCTCGCGCGGCCCGAGCAGGTCGTAACTCCACTGGATGGCGCCGCGGAGCGTTCGGTGGCGCGCGGGCAGGTCGGGCGCGTCGCCAGCGATCAGGTCCAGACGCTGGCTCAGGCGTGCAACCAGGGCGCTCGGAGTGAACAGCCGCACGCGCGAAGCCGCGAGCTCGATGGCGAGCGGCGAGCCCTCCAGGCCCTCGCACAGCGCGATCACGGCCTGGAGGTTCTCTTCGGTCAGCTTGAAGTCCGGCCGCGCCGCCCGCGCCCGCTCGAGGAACAGCGCCACGGCCGGATTGCGCGCCGCCTCGTCCAAGGCGGGGTCCGCGGGCGGGCCTTCGAGCGGCTCGACGTCGAGCTCTTGCTCCCCCGCGACGCCCAGCGGCGTGCGGCTGACCGCGAGGACGCGCAGCATGGGGAGTGCGGCGAGCAACTCCGCGACCCACGCCGCCGCTTCGACGACGTGCTCGAAGTTGTCGAGCACGAGCAGTGCGGAGGCGTCGGCGAGACGCTCGGCCACGGCCTCGGCGTTCTCCGCGCCCAGCGCCGCGGCGATCGCCCGCGGCGCGTCGCCGGCGTCGGTCAGAGCCTCGAGCGAGACGAACCACACTCCATCGGGGAAGCGGCCGAGCTGTTGGCGCGCCGCCTCGAGCGCCAGTCGGGTCTTGCCGACGCCGCCGGCGCCGGTGAGGGTCAACAGCCGGCTCGAGGCGAGCAACTGCTCGATCTTGCGCAACTCTTCGCCGCGTCCGAGGAAGCTCGTCAGCGGGGCCGGCAGGTTGTGTGGAACCTCCTCGCGCAGCACCGTCGGACCGGCCTGGTCCCAGCCTCGCAGATCGTCGAGCAGCTCCCGCGCGCTCTGGTAGCGGCTCGCCTGCTGCTTCTCGAGCAACCGGCGCACGATGCGGTCGAGCGACTCCGGCGTCTGCGGGCGCCGCCGGCGGAGCGGGGTAAGCTCGCCGTGCAGAATCTCGTAGATGAGCGCCGGCTCGTAGTCGCCGCGAAAGGGCCGTTCGCCCGCGATCATCTCGTAGAGTGTGACCCCGAGCGACCAAAGATCAGCAGGGGGCGCGACGGCCTCGCCCAGCGCCTGCTCCGGCGCCATGTAGGCGAGCGTGCCGACGCGCATGCCGGGCTCGGAGAGCGACAGGCCGGCGAGCTTGGCCACGCCGAAGTCGAGGATTTTCACCTCGCCTTCGGTAGTCAGCAACAGGTTCCCTGGTTTGATGTCGCGATGGATGACGCCAGCCTCGTGGGCGCGCTCGAGGCCGGCGCAGGCTTGGCGCACGATGTCGACGGCGCGGTGGATGGGAAGCGCCCCGTCCTCGAGCATCCGCCCGAGGGTCTCGCCGGGGTAGAAGGGCATGGCCAGGTAGAGCTTGCCGTCCGGCGTCTCGCCAAGCTCGTAGACCGAGCAGATGTTGGGATGGTCGAGTCGCGACGCGGCCTTGGCCTCGGCCTCGAGCCGGGCGCGGCTGTGCTCGTCGGCGGTCAGCGCGCCGGATAGGAATTTGAGGGCGACGCGGCGATCGAGGCGTGTGTCGTGCGCCAGCATGACGACGCCCATCCCGCCGCGGCCGATCTCGCGAATCAACCGGTAGGGCCCGACGGTCTCGCCGGCGGGCTGGGCCTCGATGCTGGTGTCGTCGCCGCGAACCCAGCCGTCCGCGCCGCCGGAATCGTCGAGCAGGCCCTCGGTGCGGCCGTGGCTGGCGAGCAGGTTCTCGACCTCGCGAAGCAACTCTGGGCGTCCCGCGCAAGCCTCGGCGAGGAACGCTTCCCGTTGCGGGCCGGCGCGCTTCTCCAGCGCCTCGTCGAAGAGCTCGAGCGCGCGCCTGGCGAGGGATTGGTTCGACATGAGCCGGCCGGGGCCTGAGGGGAGCAAGTCACTGCGAAGGGCGCAGCTCGACCGTTGCCAGGCCCTTGTCAAGGCCGAACGAAGGGGCGGCGCCATTCGCCTCCACGGGCGCGGCGCCCGTGGCTGATTGCTGCCATGCGCCTGCCGGCGCAAAGATATCGCTAGTCTTCAGAGACACGGTTCTAGGTTTTCTCAGGGTAGAGCTCGGCGTAGAGCCAGGCTCGCGCCTTGACCCAGTCGCGCTGGACGGTTCGAGTGGTGACGCCGAGCAGCTCGGCGATTTCGTTCTCCGAGAGGCCGGCGAAGAAGCGGTACTCCACGATGCGGCGAAGCCGCTCGTCGACCGCGCCGAGCTTTTCGAGGGCTCCGTCGAGGGCGAGGATCTCCTCGGCGGGCGGCGCCGCGCCGAGCTGCTTGCTCTCGATCGAGGTGCGCACCCACTCGCCGCCGCGCTTCTCGGCGCGACGCTTGCGGGCGTGGTCCACCAACACCTGGCGCATGGCGCGGGCGGCGATCCGGACGAAGTGCTGGCGGCCTTCGGCCGGGGTGTTGGGGGCGTCGACGAGCTTGAGGTAGGCCTCGTTGACCAGGCCCGCCGTGTCGAGCGTGTGGCCGACGCGCTCGCCGGCGAGCTGCCGGCGAGCGGCGCGTCGCAGCTCGTCATAGACGATCGGGTAGAGCTTCTCGAAGGCGGCGTTGTCGCCGCCACGGACCGCCGCCAGCAAACGCGTGACTTCGTGCTCGGACTCGGTCGCCATCTTCGTTGCCGGGCTGCGCCAAAGTTGGGCGCGATTCTCCTATGGTAGCGGCCGGCCAAGACGACTGGCGCGTGCTGGCCCGAAGGGAGAGGCCGCTCCAATCAACGGTTTCAGGCAAGGTCCGCGAGCGCGTAGCTGGTGCTGCGCCCGCTTGCTGGGTTCCGCACGAGAATGCCGCGGCCAATCAAGCTCTGAATGTCGCGCAACGCCGTGTCGTGCGAGCACTTGGCGAGCTTGGCCCACTTGGCCGTCGTGAGCTTGCCCTCCAAACCGTCCAGCAGCCGGTTGAGGACGAGCGTTTGCCGCTCGCTGAGGGAACGGGTCTCGGGGCGGTCCCAAAAGCGGGCCTTGGCCATGACGGTCTCGAGCTGACCCCGCGCGCTTCCGATGGCGCGGTCCAGACAGGCTAGGAACCATTCCATCCACGGTGTGACGTCGAGGTCGCTTCCTTGCGTGCGCTCCAAAATGTCGTAGTAGGCATTGCGTTCCTTTCGAATCTGCGCGGACATGCTGTAGAAGCGCTGCGCCGTGCTTTCCGAGCGTGCGAGCTGCATGTCGGCGATCGCGCGTGCAATCCGTCCGTTCCCGTCATCGAAGGGGTGGATGGTGACAAACCACAAATGCGCGAGCGCGGCCTTGAGGACGGGATCGATATCCTCGTTCCCGTTGAACCAGTGCTGGAACGCACCCATCTCGGAGGGAAGCCGCCTAGCCTCGGGGGCCTCGTAGTGAACGGTTTCGCGCCCGATTGGACCGGAAACCACCTGCATGGGCCCGTGTGCATCGTCCCTCCAAGCGCCGACCTGAATTTTCGCGATGCCGCTGTGGCCGGTCGGGAACAGCGCCGCGTGCCACGCGAAGAGCCGTGCGTCGGTGAGCGGGTCGCGGTAGTTGGCGGTGGCGTCGAGCGTCATCTCGACGATGCCCTCGACGTGTCGGTCGGCGGGCGTGATGGCGCCGATATCGATGCCGAGCCTGCGGGCGAGCGACGAGCGGACCGCTCTAGCGTCGAGCTTCTCGCCTTCGATCTCGCTGGTCTCGAGGACATCGGAGGCGAGAGTGTCGAGAGCCGCCTCCTGGCGAAGCGGGAACCCGAGCGCCTCCATGCCGCCTAGGAGGCGTCCTTGGCGGTGGCGGAGCGCGGCGAGGGGGAGGGCCAGGCGCTCACGGTCCCAGCGTGCGCGGCGGCTCCTGACGAGAACTGGCCGCTAGTTCTCGACTTCAGGCGACGCTGGGGTCGCTTGTCCGGTCAGGCTCTCGCGTACCACGCCGGACTGATCGGCGTAGAACCAGGCTCGTTGCGGCGAGCGGCGGCCCAGCGGGTCGGCGCTCACCTCGAAGGCCTCTCCGTACACCCGCAGCGAGAACTTGTACCCCAGCCGCTCGCTGCCAAAGGCGAGGTCTTTGGGGATGAGCTGCGCTCCTTCGCGTCCCGCTGGCGAGCCGTCGAGCGCGGGGCCGAGCTTGTAGAGACGGTCCGCATACTCGCCGTAGAGCTCCTTGTAGCGGAACTGACCGCGCACGATCGATTCCACCGAGCGCAGCGCAGCAAGCTCTTGCGGTGCGCGCTCACGTGGCGGCGGGCCTCCGAAGAAGCTCCAGTAGACGAACCCGGCCAGCGCGGCGACGGCCAGGAGGGGGAAGATTTTCTGAAAGCTCAAAGCGGTTTGTAGACCTGGACGGGCTTAGATCGGGGGATCGGTCGGCGACGCGGAGTCTTCGCGATTCTGGCGGATGACGTTGTCGTGATCGGTGTAGAAGTGGCGCGTTCCGGTCGCCTCGGTTTGGGGATCGGCAGTGACCGAGTATCCCGCCGGGGTGCCGACCATGGTAAACGCGTAGCCGGAGTGCAGGCCGGTGGCGAGCTTCTCGTCGATCAGCCCGGCGGCCTGTGGTCCCTTGGAACCTCCGCCCGGCGGGGGGCCAAGCTCCTGGAGAGTCTGTGCGAATCGCCCGTAGGTCGAGAAGTACTGCACCTGCGCCGTGTTGACGGTCGTAAGGGCCTTGATGGCCGCCATTTCATAGGCGCCCCTTTGGGCCTCGCCAATCCTCGGCAACGCGACCGAAACGATGATCAGGATGATCGCGATGACGATCAGAAGCTCGATGAGGGAGAATCCTCGCTTGCGGTCTCGCCGGCACATGCTCGTCCTCATCATAAACCCATTCCTCTCCGGGGGCGGAGGCGTACCGCACCCCTACAGATACTGACGCCCGCGCCTCCCAAAACGTGCAAGCGAGCTCGTGCGATCCAAACGTGAACAAGCGTAGTACTTGTCAAAGAATCTTGCTACGTTAGGGGATTCCGCGATGTTGCGATCGTTGGGCGCTTGTGTATTGTTGTTGGTTTGCGCCCCGGGGGCGCGGGCGCACGACCCGCAGGAACAGACCGAGTCGCACACGCATCCGCATCCTCACCAAACCGACGCCGGGGCCCCTCAGCCGGTACACGAGAGCATCACGATCGTCGCCGAGCCGGTGGGGCCGCAAGTGCAGCCGGAGCTCTCGGAGATCCTGAGCAAGACGCTGATCAGCCGAGATGACCAGGTGCTGCAGATGCTCGGCGCGGGCATCAACGCCGGGCAGCACGAAGGCGGCGGCAAGTCGCTCGAGATCCGGCGCTACGGCTTCAACCTCGACCATGGCGGCGCCGGCGGGGGCTTGCGCATCACCGTCGACAACATCGCGCAGAACTACGGAACGCAAGGGCACGGGCAAGGCTACGTCGGCGCGCTCAAGAGCCTGAGCCCGGAGCTGATCGAAGACGTGACGCTGGTCAACGGACCGTTCAGCGCCGAGCACGGCGACTTCTCCGGGTTGGGCGTGGTGCAGATCCGCTTGCGCGAGAGCATGCCGGAGGAGTGGACCTTCAAAACGCAAGGCGGCAACTTGGGCGCGGCGCGAGGTCTGGTGGTGTGGAGCCCACGGCTCGAAGGCCGCGATGCGCTCATCGCCTACGACGCCTCGCACAACGACGGACCATTTCTCAAGCCGCTCGACTACGTGCGGCATAACGTCACGGCCAACCACATGTGGCGCCTGGGCGACGAGACGCATTTCGGCCTCAAGCTCAACGGCGGCACGAACCGCTTCAGCTCCTCGGGGCAGATTCCCACCGACGAGGTTGTGGCGGGCCGGCTCGATCGATTCGGCTCGCTGACGCCGGGCGAGGGCGGAACGGTGCGGCAAGGCCGCATCGGCGCCTACTTTCGTAAGGACTTTCGCAGTGCGGCGAGCCTGCGCGCCGACGCCTTCCTCGAGCGCTCGCTGTTCGACCTCTACTCCAACTTCACCATCACGCTGGTCGACCCCGTTCTCACCGACGCCATCCAACAGCACGATTCTCGCCTTTCGCAGGGCGCGGACCTCAAGTACGATCGCCCGGCGTTCTTCGAGTGGGGCACGGCCACGTTGAGCGTGGGCGGCAACTTGGTGGCGAGTCAGAACCTGGTCGACCTGCGCCGTGCACCGAACCGCGACCCGTTGTTCCTGATGGCTTCGGCGGACGCCAACGTCGTCAATGCGGGGGTCTATGCCCAGGAACGGCTCGATCTGCTTGGCGGCAAGGTGGAGCTGACCGGCGGGCTGCGCTATGATCTGTTTCGCTTCGCGACTCTCGACCATCTCGAGCCGCAGTTCTCGTTGAGCAAGACCGAGGGGAAGATGCAACCCAAGGCCGCGCTGGCGTATGGGCCGTTTCGCGACGAATCGTTGCGGCTGTTCTACAACTACGGGCGGGGGATCGCCTCGGTGGACGCGCGCGGCGTGGTGCGCAGGCCGAACAGCCCGCACGTCTCGACGACGGACTTCCAGCAGTTCGGCGTGCGTCATCTACTGCTCGATCGCTGGTCGGTGCTGGCGGACATGTTCTTCATTCGGCAGTCCAACCAACTCGTCTTCGTCCCCGACGACGGCACGATCGAGCTGACCGACCCGAGCCGCTCCTACGGCTACGAAGTTCGCACCACGCTCGACGTGACGAGCAAGCTGGGGCTGGCCGGCTCGATCACGAAGGTGCTGAACGCCTACTTTGCAGACACCAAGCCGCGGCTCTATCTCGAGCGCGCGCCAAGCTTCGTGGCCGAGGGCTCGTTGACCCTGACGAATTGGCGCAACTGGAGCGGCTCGCTGCGGATGCGCGCGATCAATCACTACCGCCTGGTCGCGGACAGCTCCACGACGCTCGCCGCCGGGCACACGGTATTCGATCTGGCGGTCTCGCGCCGCATCAACCCGACCGTCGAGCTCTACTTCGCGGCGGACAATCTGTTCGATCGAGAGTATTGGGAGACGCAGAACTTCTTCGAGTCGCGGCTGCCCGGGCAAGGGCCGGTCGAGCGCATTCACGCAACGCCCACCTACGGCCGCGCGGTCGTCGCCGGCATTACGCTGCACCTGGGCGGCAAGTAGCGGGGCGCTGGATGTTCGATACCATCAGGCGCGAGGACGCGGGGCTGTGAATGGCGCGGGCAAGGTCGTTTGCATTGGTCTGAACAAGACCGGCACCAAGACGCTCAAATCATACTTCGTCTCCTGGGGGCTCAGGAATCGCTCGTTCGACAAGGATGCGTTCGACCTCTACCGCGCCGGCCGCACCGACGAGGTGCTGCAATCGATGGAGGGCTTCGATACATTCGAGGACTGGCCTTGGCCGCTGCTCTATCGCGAGATCGACGCGCGCTACCCGGGTGCGCGCTTCATCTTGACCACGCGGATCTCGCCCGAGAGGTGGTTCCGCAGCCTGTGCAACATGGCCGTGCGCATGGGGCCGCTCAACGATTTCGAGCGCCACGTCTACGGCTACGCGATGCCGCACGGCCGCGGCGGGCAGCACAAGAAGATCTACGAAGCCCACAACAGCGCGGTGCGGGAGCATTTTCGAGATCGACCCGGGAAGCTGCTCGAGCTGTGCTGGGAGGCGGGCGACGGGGCGGGCAAGCTCGCGGAGTTCTTGGGGCTGCCCGAGCCGGCCGGTCCGCCGCGGCACGCCAACAAGAGCCCGCGCGCGTACAGCGGGGATTCTCTAGCGCTCGCCTGGGCCAACCTCGTGATCTATCAAGCCCGGTGGTATGGTCGAGAGTGGTCTCGGCGCATCGTGGGCGGAGTGCGCAGAAGGTTGGGCGATGCATTGGGCGCAAGGCCTGCTCAGCCATGAGGAAGGGTCGGTAGAGAAGTGGAATTCGGGTGGAGCGACGAGCAAGCGACTCTCTATGAGAGCACCCGCGAATTCGCCCAGAGCGAGCTTGGCAAGAACCTGCCCGAGCGGGATCGTCGCGCCGAGCTGCGAGAGCAGGACTGGCAGGCGGCGGCTGGGCGGGGGGTCTTCGGGCTGTGCTTTCCGCCCGAGTACGGCGGGCGCGGGCTGGATCTGGTCAGCACGATCCGGGCGCTCGAAGGCTTGGGCTACGGCTGCCGGGACAACGGGCTCACGTTGGCGGTGAATGGCCAGATGTGGGCCGTGCAAGAACCCATTTTGCACGCCGGGACCGAGGAGCAGAAGCGAAAGTATTTGCCAGGCCTGATCGGAGGCGAGCTCAAGGGCGCGCACGGGATGACCGAGCCCGAGTCTGGCTCGGACGCATTCAGCCTGCAGACCAGAGCGACCAAGGTCGAAGGCGGCTACCGGCTCGATGGCAAGAAGATCTTCATCGGGCTGGGTCCGGTGGCCGACCTGATTCTCGTCTTCGCCACCGTCGACCCCGGACGAGGCAGGTGGGGCGTCACGGCGTTTTTGGTGGAGGGCGATGCGGCAGGGGTCACCCGCGGCGGGAACCAGAGCAAGATGGGGCTGCGCACCGGACCGATGGGCGACATCGAGCTGCGGGACGTCTTCGTGCCGGCAGCCGACGTGCTGGGCCGCGAGGGCTCGGGGGCGGCGGTGTTCTCGGCCTCGATGGTCTACGAGCGCAGCTTCATCTTCGCGAGCCACGTTGGCTCGATGGCGCGGCAGCTGGACGAAGCGTACGCGTTCGCCAAAGCGCGCATGCAGGGCGGCAAGCCGATCTTGGAGTATCAATCGATCTCCAATCGCCTGGCCAATATGAAGCTGCGGCTAGAGACCGCGCGGCTGATGCTCTACAAAGCCGCGTGGGCGGTGGAGAACGGCGAGAAGGCGGACCTCGAAGCCGCCCTGGCGAAGCTGGCCATCAGCGAAGCGTTCGCCGAGAACAGCTTGGACGCGATGCGGGTTCACGGCGGGCGCGGCTACATGAGCGACCACGGCGTGGAGCGCGACCTGCGAGACGCCCTGGGCGGAGTGCTGTACTCGGGAACGTCGGACATTCAGCGCAACTTGATCGCGAGCTTAATGGGCCTGGAGTCGCGCGGGTAGGCCGCGAGCCGCGTAGGAGTTGCCGTACCCTCTGTGGCGCACGGTGTGGCGTGCCTTGCTCTTCAGGCGGTCTTGGAGCGAGCCTTTATTCTCTTCTTGCGCGGCTTGGGCCGTTTTGCCGGCAGGGTGCGGACGTAGTCCAGGCCTTTTTGGAACCATTCCCGTAGAAACGCCTCGTCGCCGCGGCTGGCCGCGGGGATCAGCGCGTACTCGCGCATCGTCTTGCCCATTACCGTGAACGGCTCGAAGCCCATCGCGAAGGCCTTGGCGCGCGTCTCATCGTCGAGCCGCACGTTGAAGTTCTCCTCATGGCAGCCGCAGAACAGATTGCCGTTCACGAACGCCGCGGGACAGCCGAACATCTGCTTGCGCATCACGTCCGGGTCGCGCGGCAGCGCGGCGTCGAACAACTCCACGTGCTCGGCAGGAACCTTCTTGAAACCCACGGGAGGAGTCTAGCAAAACTTAACCAAAAAGTGAAGCGTCGTCACAGCACGTCGCGAGCTTCCGCGCGAACGGCTCTGAGCGCCTCGGCATAGCGCGCCCCGCAGGTCTTGCCCCGGTACTCGGCGAGCACGCGCTTGTTCTGCTGCGCGCCGTGCGGGTTGTCCGGATCGTAGGGCCGGTCGGCGACCAGCGCCATCAGCCGGCCCAACCATTCGTTGGCCTGGCGCCATTCGTCGGTGATGTCGATGAACGTGTCGGGCTCGAAGCCAAGTGTGTGGCGCGGTCCGTTGTCGTACTGGTAGACCCGCCGCGGGGGCCGCCAGCGCGGCGCGTCGACCAGCCTGTTCGCGCCGTGCAGCGCGATCTTCGAGAGCCGCGAGGCGGCTTCGTGATCCGGGTGTGTGTCGTGGGGCCAGAGCATCAACGCGACGTCGGGTTGGACGTCGGCGACCAGCTTCGCCACCTCCCGCTTGCTCTCTTCGGTGACCTCGAACTGCATCGACGCGGCGGAGAGGAAGCGCATTTCCGCACCGAAACGGCTGGCGAGCTCGCGCGAGCCGTCGAGCAGCTCCTGCTCGCGACCGTGCACCGGCGGCCAGTTCGCGTAGTCGCCGATGATCGCGCCGATGATGACGCGGTAGTTCTTGCGCACGGCTTGGAGCAGCAAGCCCGGGACCCCGAAGACGCAATCGTCATAGTGCGCCCCGAGGGCGAGCAGCGTCGGCATGCCCGAGATTGTAGCGGTTGGTCGTACCCGTTGACCGATATCCGTTGACCGTGTCGGCCGATAGCCACCCGGTCAACGGTCAACGGCCAACAGGTTACAATCTCGCTTTATGGCCAACTTCCCCGTCGCCGTCATCACCGACGAATTCACGCAAGACTTCGAGAAGATCTGTCAGACCGCTCAGGAGCTCGAAGTCCCCTCGCTCGAGGTGCGCACCGCCTGGGACAAGAACATCGTTGACATGTCCGACGAGGAGGTGCGCGAGATTCGGCGGCTCACAGACAAGTACGACCGCGACGTCTGCGGCGTCGCTTCGCCGGTGTTCAAGTGCACCCACCCCGAAGGCGGCGAGATCGACCATCGCTTCGAGCAGGACGCCTTCCACGCCGCGCACACCTTCGAGGACCAGCCGCGCATTCTCGCTCGCGCCGTGGAGATCTGCGACATGCTGCGGGCGCCCATCCTGCGGGTGTTCAGCTTCTGGCGCACCGTCGAGCCTAAGCAGCTTCACGATCAAATCGTGGCGTCGCTGCACGAGGCGATCGAGGCCGCCGCGCCGGTGGGCGTGAAGATTGGCATCGAGAACGAGCACGCCTGCAACCTCGCCACCGGCGCCGAAGTCGCGCCCGTGCTCGAGGCCGTGGTCGACCCCAACCTCGGCCTGGTGTGGGATCCCGCCAACTCCTACGTCGCCGGCGCGGTCGCCTTCCCCGACGACTACGACGAGGTCCCCAAGGGCCGCATCCTGCACGTCCATGCGAAGGACGGCGTGATGGACGCGTCGATCGATAGGATGGAGTGGGGCGACGTGGGCGCGGGCAACGTGAACTGGCCCGGCCAGCTCGCCGCGCTGGTGCGCGATGGCTACGACGGCTTGGTGAGCCTCGAGACGCACTGGGGCGGACCCGAAGGCGACAAGTTCGCCGGCAGCGTCATCTGCGCCAAGTCGCTCCGGCGGCTGGTGGCCGAAGCCTAGCGCTACGTCTTGCTGACAACGCTACAATCGCGGGATGCGTGTTTGCGCCTGCCTGCCGCTGTTGTTGGTCGCTTGCGCCACGCCGGAGCCCGAGCCGCAACAGCCGCCCAACATCGTCTACATCATGACCGACGACCACGCGTCGCACATGATGTCGGCCTACGGCCCGTCGATCGCGTCGACGCCGAATCTCGACCGCATCGCCCGCGAGGGCGCGCTGTTCCGAAACGCCTTCGTCAACAACGCTCTCTGTGCGCCTAGCCGCGCGACGCTGCTCACCGGCAAGTACAGCCACGCCAACGGCCATCTCTCCAACCGCGAAACCTTCGACGGCTCGCAACAGACCATGCCCAAGCTGCTGCAAGCGGCCGGCTACCAAACCGCGATGATCGGCAAGTGGCACCTCAAGAGCGAGCCTACCGGCTTCGACTACTGGAACGTGCTGCCCGGGCAGGGGGCCTACTACGACCCCAAGTTCATCGAGATGGGGGAGGAGAAGCAGCACACTGGCTACGTCACCGACCTCATCACCGACTTCGTCATCGACTGGGTCGAGAAGCGCGATCCCGAGAAGCCCTTCTTGCTGCTCTACCACCACAAGGCGCCTCACGGACAATGGCAGCCGGCCGAGCGCCACGCGGCGCTGTGGGCCGGCGAAGACCTGCCGCACCCGGAGACCTACGGCGACGATCTAACCGGCCGCGCGGGCGCTGTGCAGAAGAACAACAGCCGCCTGAACCCCGAGCTGCTACGCCGCTGGCGCGGCTGGGAGCGCTTCGGCAAGAAGCCGGTCCCAGAAGGCCTCGCCGAGGACGAGCTCGACGACTGGATCTACCAGCAGTACGTCAAGGACTACTTGCGCGTGATGGTCGCCGTCGACGAGAACGTCGGCCGCTTTCTCGATTTCCTCGACTCCGCGGGCCTCGCCGAGAACACGATGGTGATCTATACCTCCGACAACGGCATGTTCCTCGGCGACCACTTCCTGTTCGACAAGCGGCTGATGTACGAGGAGCCGATCCGCGTGCCGCTGGCGATCCGTTACCCCGCGGGCGTCGAGCCCGGCGGGGACGTCTCGGCCTTTGCGGTCAACGTCGACTACGCGCCGACGATCCTCGACTACGCCGGCCTGCCGGTCCCGGCCGACATGCAGGGGCGCAGCCTGCGTCCGCTGCTCGCGGGCGGCGTTCCCGAGGACTGGCGCAAGGCGTTCTACTACCACTACTGGGAGTGGCCGAACCAGGGCCATTTCGTCGCGCCGCACTACGGCATCCGCACCGCGCGCTTCAAGCTCATCCACCACTACGACGAGCGCTGGGGCGGCCCGGCGGCGTGGGAGCTCATCGACCTGGAAGCCGATCCGCACGAGTATTCCAACGCGATCGACGATCCCGAGCACGCCGACACCGTCAGCGAGCTCAAGGCCGGTCTCGAGAGGCTCCGCACCGAGCTCGGCGCACCGCCGTTGTAGGGCTGTTTGATGGGGCAGGCGGTCCCCTTCCGAGCCCGGGCAGCCATGCCCGGGTGCACAACTCAACAGCGGCACGGAACATCGCACCCCGGCATTGCTGCCGGGG
Source organism: Bryobacterales bacterium (assembly GCA_965216545.1). Lineage (GTDB taxonomy): Bacteria > Acidobacteriota > Terriglobia > Bryobacterales > UBA6623 > RI-231. Next base: position 6,667,049 of record OZ244172.1, on the reverse strand, counting down.
CTCAGAAGTGCATCCCCTACCGAGCCCGGACTGTTCACCTCCAGCGGGCGATGGTCGCCGGCGGCACGTTGAACCAGTACGCCAGCAGGCACAGATTGTTGGACCAGGTCGTGCGCAGCAATCCCAACCTGCGCCAGCGGCGCGATGAGGTGATGGCGTGACCGTCGGCCAGCTCGATTCGTCCCAAGCGACCCAACCGCCGGACCAGCTCGTAGTCCTCCATCAGGGGCTCGTCGGGGAAGCCGCCGCTCCGCTCGAAGGTCTCCCGGCCCAGGAAGATGCCTTGGTCGCCGTAGGGCAGTTGGCACAAGCGGCATCGCCAACCGACCACGCGTTCCACCAGACGCGCCCCCCAACTCGCGTCGTCAAGCTTGAACCGGAACGCGCCTGCCACCGCTCCCGGCTGCGCCAGGGCGCGCTCGATCTGCGCCGGGAAGCCTGGCGGTGGAACGGTGTCGGCGTGCAGGAACAACAGCGTGTCCCCGGCGGCTTGGCGCGCTCCGGCATTTTGTTGGGTGCCGCGACCACGGGGCGCCTCGATCACGCGCGCCCCCGCGGCTCGTGCGAGCTCCGCCGTACCGTCGCCGCTGCCGCCATCCGCCACGATGACCTCGGCGATCGCCTCGCCCGCCAGCCGTTCGACGAGCTGCGAGATCGACGACCGCTCGTTCAGCGTCGGGATGATGACTGAAAGCCGCATGCAGCCGGACTGATTGTAGCCCCTAGCAGCCATTTCTCACCAGGAGCCGGCGGAAGCGCGCGATAGGCGCCCTAGCGGAAGCGGATCGAGTCGACGATGCGGCTGAAGACCGGCTCGAGCTGCTGGAAACCCTGCTCGGGGCCGACGAAGACCATGTAGAACAAGCCGTTGGGCCGCGGCACGGTCAGCACGACGTCTCGCTCGGCGCCGCCGTAGGGCGAGCGTCCCTGCATCAGTGTCACCAAGCCGGGACTGCCGTTGACGTTGACTTGCCGCGGCGCGCCAACCACGCGCAGGCTCGGGTCCATCTCCTGCAAACCGTCAATCAGCTCGTAGGTGGCGTTGAGCGCGTCGCGGCTGAAGCGCGGTTGATAGGTGCTCAGCACGGTCCCGTAGCCCAGCGTCACCCCGCCCTGCCGCGTCCGCACCAGACCCTGGCGAGGGGCGATGGTCACGGTGTTGGAGCGCTGGTCGCCGAAGGTTTCCCAGCCCTGCGGATAGTCGAGGGAGAAGTCGCGCCCGGCGCCGCGTTGGAAACCGGTAGGCTGGGGCGCGCGTGGAGGCGCGCCGCCCTCTTGCGCGAGCTGCTCTTGCTGTGGTTTAGGCGGCTCCGGCAAGCGCGCGACGATCTGCTTGGCGCGCGGGAACTGGCCGCTCTCCGCGTTGTATTGGCCACTCGGGAGAGCCGCCATCTCAGCCTGCACCAGCTTCACGCGATTGCCCGGGCTGGGGTGCGACGAGAGCAATGCCGGCGGACGCGGTCCGCCCTGCTCGTCGAGCTTCTGGAAAAAGCTCGCCATCTCGATCGGGTCGTAGCCGGCCCCGGCCATGATGCGCGCGCCCAGCGCGTCGGCCTGTTTCTCAGCGTTGCGCGAGTACTTCATCACCAGCGCGTTCAGACCGAGGCCGAGCCCCACCTGGCTGATCTGCGCGAGCGCGCCGCTGTCGCCGATGAGTATGCCGGCGAGCACGGCGGGCAGTTGAATCATCTGCGCCTTGGAGGCTTGGCTGGTGCCGTGCCGCAGCGTGACGTGGGAGATCTCGTGCGCCAGCACGCCGACCAGCTGGCCTTCGTTGTCCGCCGCGGAAATTAGACCCGAGTGGATGAAAATCGGCCCGCCTGGCAGCGCGAAGGCGTTGATCGAGGGTTCGTTGATGACGGTGAACTCGAACGGCCACTCGCCGGCGTCGGGCTGCGAGCCGAGCCGCCGGCCGAGATCGCGAATGTAGCTCTGCAGGCGCTCGTCCTGGACGACCTGCACCTGCCGGCGGATCTCGGAGGCGGCCTGGCGGCCGAGCTCGATGTCTTGCTGCGGCGAGGCCAGGTTGTAGCCGGGCTCGAGCGGGTCGCCCGGTTGCCGCGTCGCGCACGAGAGGGTCAGAGCGATCGAAAGCGTAACGGTGAGCCTGCGCATGCCTAATAGAGTAAAGAAATCCGGGCGCCGTTTCACCAATAATTCACGACGACGCGATTCTGCTACGCTGCTCGCCATGCCACGCACGCTCATCACTTTAGCTCTGACAACCGTCCTCGGCGCCGCTTCGGCGTACCCGCAGGCCGAGTATTCGAAGCCTGAATCCTACCCCGCGACGCCCAACGTGATCTTGATTACCGGCGACCATTTGCGCTGGGATCACGTGGCGGCCAACGGCAACGATGCGCTGATTACGCCCAATCTCGACGAGCTGATACGCGGGGGAACGACCTTTCGCGCCGCCTTCACCGTGGGGGTGGCCTGCACGCCCAACCGCGCCTCTCTGATGACCGGCCGCTACCCGAGCTCACACGGGCTGATCTCCAACGGCGTGATGATGCCCGAGCACGAGGTAACGCTGACGCACGTGCTGCGCGACGCCGGCTATTACACCGGCCAGATGGGCAAGCTGCACTTCATGCCGCACAAGGATCGCAACCATCGAGAGCCCTACAAGCCGTACGGCTTCCACCAGATGCGCCTCTCGGACGAACCAGGCTGCTACGACGACGATTTTGGGCGTTGGCTGCTGGCACAGGGCGTGGACGTGAGAGAAAAGGCGCGCGTGGGCATGCCCGGCGAGCGCGGGGGAATGGAGTCCTACGTTTTCGAAGGCGCCGACCGGACCACTCACGCCTCCTGGGTGGCCACCGAGACCATCACATTCCTCGAAGACACGCACCAACGGCAGCCCCAGCGGCCGTTCTTCGTGCATGCCGGCTTCTACGCGCCGCACCCGCCGCTCAACCCGCCCGCCTCCGCGCTCGACCAGTATGCGGGCCGGCCGCTCCCGCCGCGACACTGGTCGCCGGATGAGGTCGGCTATCTGCCGCCGGCGTTCGCGCGCGGCATGAGGGGCCTGCTCGGGACGCCCGAACAAGAGTGGGACCGCTACCGCCGGCACTTCTACGCCATGGTCACGCACCTGGACGAGAATGTCGGGCGGATGATGAACACCGTCAAGCAGCTCGGTCTGTGGGACGAGACGATCTGGGTCGTCACCTCCGACCACGGCGACTACCTGGGCGATCACAACATCACCTCGAAGTCCGACCGGCCCTACGACGGCGCCATGCGCATCCCGCTGATCTTTCGCGGCCCGGGCGTCCCCGAGGGCAAACAGACCGACGAGTTGGCGGAGATCCTCGACGTGATGCCGACGTTGCTCGAGATGCTGGGGCTCGAGCCGCCTCTCGGCAACCAAGGCATGTCGCTCGCGCCGGTTATGCAGGGCGGCAAGGGGCGCGAAGCGATCTACATGATGGGTCTGCGCAACAAGACGCTGCGCTCGAAGACGGCGACCTACTCGATCTACGAGAACGGCGAGGAGATTCTCTTCGACCTGCGGCGAGATCCGCACCAGTTGCGGAATCTATCGCTGCGCCCCGAGGGCCGCGAGCTGCTCGAAGAGATGCGCGTGGCGCTATTGCGCAAGACGATCGAAGCACAAGACCCGCTGCCGGAGAGGATTCGCCCTTATTGATCTCAGGAGCCGCATCCCGCGGGTGCGGTAGCGTGAGGGATCGACGGGTGTTCGGCGCGACCGCGCGTTCGCGCGTGCGGCTCCGATCGGTCTCAATGGTAAGCGTCAACCGAACCGCAATCGCGCACACCGCCTCCGGTCGCTGGCTGCGACGCGCGTGGGCCGCGCCCACGACCCTGGTCGGACTGCTGCTCGGCGGGCTTGCGCTCGTCACCGGCGGCGGCGTGCGGCGTGAAGCCGAGGCGCTCGAGTTTCACGGCGGCGCGCTGCGGCTGATTCCCAAGCTCACGCCCGTGCACGCCAAGGCCATGGCGATCGGGCACGCCATCGTCGCCGTCGACGAGCGCACCTTGCACGCCTACCGCGACCACGAGATGATTCACGTCCGCCAAGCCGAGCGGTGGGGACCGCTGTTCCTTCCGGCCTACCTTGCCGCTTCGGGATGGGCGTGGCTGCGCGGCGGGCACTTCTACCTAGACAATTGGTTTGAGGCCGACGCTCGGCGCCACGCACCCCATGTCGTCCCCGAGAATCGATCATGACTCGACGCGCCTTCTGTTCGACTACGCTTGCGGCCGGCGCTTCCTTCGGCGCAACGAAGCGCCCCAACGTGCTGTTCTGCTTCTCCGACGATTGGGGCCGTTACGCGTCCGCCTACCGGCAGGCTGATCGCCCGGGGTTGAACGACATCCTCGACACGCCCGTGCTCGACCGCATCGGGCGGGAGGGCGTGATCTTCGACAACGCCTTCGTCGCCGCGCCTTCCTGTACGCCGAGCCGCGCAGCTCTGAGCTGCGGCATGTACTTCTTCCGCTGCGGCCGCCACGCGAACCTGCGCATCGCCGGCTGGCAAGGTCACAATCCTTACGACGATTGGCCGGGCTTTCCGAACCTGCTCGCCGCCGCCGGTTACCACGTGGGCCATGCCGGCAAGACGACGTCGAAGAAAAACGCCGAGCCGAAGCAGAAGACCTATATCGCCGGACAGACGCCGATGAGCCGCTTCTCGCAGAACGCGGTCCAGCGCGGCAAAGCGGCGATCTACGATGAGGTGCGCTCGACATTCCGGACTTTCCTGTCCGAGAGGGGCGAGGATCAGCCGTTTCTCTATTGGTTCGGGCCGCACAACTCGCATCGTCCTTGGGCGCGCGGGTCGGGCGCGAAGCTGTGGGACCTCGACCCCAACGCGCTCGAAGGCCGCATCCCGAAGTTCCTGCCCGACCACCCGGTGGTGCGCGAGGATGTGGCCGACTATCTGGGCGAGGCGCTGGCCTGGGACGCCATGATCGGCGTGCTCGTCGAAGAGCTGGAGAGAATCGGCGAGCTCGACAATACGTTGATCATCCTTTCGGGCGACCACGGCATGCCCGGCGTGACGCACGGCAAGTGCAACGTCTACGACTTCGGCGTGCACGCGCCATTGTTGATCCGTTGGGGCGAGCGCGTTCCGCCTGGCCGCCGGTTGCGCGACTTCGCGCAACTGATGGACTTGGCGCCGACCGTAGTCGAAGCGGCCGGACTCGAGCCGCCTTCGAGCATGCAGGCGCGCAGCCTGCTCGGCCTACTGACATCTGACAAAACCGGACAGATCGAGCCAAAACGCGATTTCGTGGTGGTCGGTCGCGAGCGCCATGTGCCGGACGCGCGTCCTGGCAAGCTCCCCTACCCGACGCGCGCAATTCGCACCGAAGACTACCTGTATATCCGAAACTTCAAGCCGGAGCGCGCTCCAATGGGCGTGCTGGGGGAGGTCGACCCGTCTTGGGAAGAGCTTGAAAACGACACGATGGTCTGCTTCAAGGACATGGACGCCGGCCCGACCAAGGCGCTGCTGGTCACCCGGCGCGACGATCCCGAGATCCGCCCGTTCTACGACTTCGCTTTCGGCAAGCGGCCCGCCGAGGAGCTTTATGACCTGGGCTCGGATCCCGATCAAGTGCGCAACGTCGCCGGGCGACCCGAGTATGCGGAGGCGCAGGCCGCGCTTCGCGCGCGCCTGATGGCCGAGCTCGAGCGAGCCGAAGATCCGCGGCTCGGCGACGCGTTTGACCGCCCGCCCTACGTCGAGCCCGACGCCTAGGCCAACCTCTAACCTTCTTCGGGGGTCTGCTCGCCGAGCTTGCCGGTGAACAACTTCTTGAGCAGCGCTCCAAGCCCGATCAGCGCCACCAGCACGAATTTCTTGCCGGCCAGCAGCATGGCGATGAGGCCCTTGAACAGGCCGGCCTTCGCTGCCATCTTGCCCGCGACCAAAGCCCCGATGCCGTAGGCCGCGACCTTGTCGTACTCCGGATCGAAGTCTTCGTAGCGATGTCCTTCGTTGAAGTTCGTGAACGCGATGACATCGCCCATGTCGCGACGAATGTCGGCGAGCTGTGAGGTGTTGGCGACCGCATTGAGCACCAGCACGCCGCGGCGCCCGAGCACGCGGATGTTGTAGTTGAGCGTATTGTTCTCCGCGTCGCCGAACTGTAGATCCTTGGCCCAGTAGAGCTTGTGCGTTGCAGCATCGTAGCGCGGCTGCTCGGCCCAACCGAGCAGCTCGATGGCCTCGTAGCCCATCTCGACGCGCTCCTCGTTTTCCGCGACCATATCGGCCTGCATCGTCTCGAGCATTTCGTCATAGTCGAGATCCGCCGCCTCGTCGTCCTCGACGTAGCCGTCTTCGTCATAAGTGATCACGACGCCCCAGCCCTCGGCTTCTGCCGGGCTGATGTCGGCGGGAAACAACATGCCGAGCGTCTCCGCGCCTGGCGGGTTGCCCCACAGGTCCTCGAGCACCAGCTTGCTGGCCTCTCCGTCGAGGTAGCGAAACGTCGCGGGGATCTCGAGCGTGGCCAAGCCGTCGCCAAGCTCGACCGTCCCGCTCTGAAACGGCAACTGTGCGACGAATTCGTCAACCGTGATGGACTTCTCTTCGGCAGCCGGCTCCTGCTGCGCCAAGCACGGCGCGGCAAAGCAGAAAACAAGCAAGACGAGCAATAGTCGGGGCATGGAGCAAAGCCTCCTCTTTGGGGAAGGATAGGTTGAGGTCGAACCGACAAGGGCGCAGCCTACGGATTCGGCAATCGTATGCCGGAATTCCGGTAAAGTCAATTAAAAAGACTGCTCGTCCCAGAATTTGTCACTGAGGTATTTGTCCGCGCCGTCGCAGATGACGGTGACGATCGCGCCTTCGTCCAAGCTCTGTGCGACGCGGAGCGCCGCCACCACGTTGGCGCCGCCGGAGATGCCGGCCAGCAGCCCTTCTTCCCGCGCCAGGCGCTTGACCATGGCGTAGGCCTCTTCGGTCTCGACCTCCAGGTTCTCGTCGGCCAGGCTCTCGTCGTAGATCTCCGGCGCCAGCGCGGTTTCCATGTGCTTGAGGCCCTCGAGGCCGTGAAAACCGGTGGCGGGCTGCATCGAGACGAGCCGGACCCGCGGCGCCTTCTCGCGCAGGAAGCGACCGACGCCCATGAATGTGCCGCTGGTGCCCAGGCCAGTGACGAAGTGCGTCAGCCCGCCTGCGGTCTGCTGCCAGATTTCCGGTCCGGTGGTGTTGAAGTGAGCTTGCCAGTTGGCGGGGTTGCCGTATTGGTCGGGATAGAAGTACTTGTCCTCGTGCCCGTCGTAGGCTTCGCGGCAGGCTTCGATGGCGCCGTCGGTTTGGCGCGCCGGGTCGGTCAGGATCAGCTCGGCGCCGTAGGCTTGCAGAATCTTCTTGCGTTCCTGGCTTGCATTGGCCGGCAGGAAGAGCTTGACGCGGTAGCCCAGGGCCGCGCCGATCATGGCGTAGGCTATGCCGGTGTTGCCGCTGGTGGCGTCGATGATGGTTTTGCCCGGCGCCAGCAAGCCGCCGCGCTCGCCCTCGCGGATCATGTTGTACGCTGGACGATCCTTGACCGATCCGCCGGGGTTGAAGTACTCCGCCTTGGCGTAGAGCTTGACCCTCGGCAGCTCGCGCCCAATCCGGCGCAGCTCGAGCAAGGGCGTATTGCCGATCTGATCCAGAACGGAGTGCGACTGAGCTTGCACGGGAGAAGCCGCGGACATGCGCGACTCCCCAGTCTATCAAGGGTCCGCGCCAGAGCAGCCTTGGCGGCGGGCGGCTACGAGAACGGCGTCCGCCTCTCGATCTTGGCGTCGTCGAGCTCCATTCCGAACCCCGGCCGCTCTCCCAGCTCGAGCTTTCCGTCCATCGGCGTCGGCGGATACTTGTCGAAGTAGTAGTAATTCTGCATCTTGAGAATGAGCAGCTCGACTAACGGACATGTCATTGGCGATTGGCTTGCCACCACATGCAGGGCCGCGTGGATGTTGTGGCCGTGCGGGACCACATGCGCGTCGTAAGCGGAGCCCAAGGCGCAAATCTTCACCAGCTCGCTCACGCCCCCGCACCATTCTGGGTCGGCCTGCACCACAGAGATCGCCTCCGCTTCCAAGAACCGCTTGACCTCCCAGCGGCCGTAGAAGTGCTCGCCGGTCGCCACGGGGATGGCGGTCTCCCTCGCAAGCTGCGCAAAGCTCTCCATCTTGTCCACGTGGAAAGCTTCTTCGATCCAGCGTGGGCGATACTGCTCGACCGCTGCGCACCAAGCCATGGCATAGTTGAGATCCCAGCCCATGAAGGCGTCGAACATGAGGTCAACCTCGGGACCCGCCGCGCCGCGCAGAACACGCACCAGCTCGACGTTCTTCTCGAGACCGGCGGCGCCGTCGCCGGGCCCGTATGCGAGAAACCATTTCTGATGCCGGAAGCCTTGGGATTTGAGCTCGGCCGCCCGCTTGGCCGCGCGATCGAGCTCGACCGAAGAGCCGAGAGTCGACCCGTAGACGGTCGCCTTCGCACGGGTCGGTCCGCCCAGAAGCTGGTAGACGGGCGCTTCGAAGTAGCGTCCCCGCAAGTCCCAAAGTGCGTTGTCGACGGCCGAGATCCCCATCATGAAGTGGCTGGAGCGTGAATGCCGGTTCAGCCGGTGGAGCTTGTCCCACAGAGCTTCCACGGCGAGCGCGTTCTCGCCGATCAGGAACTGCTTGAGCTGCCGCTCGACGACTACGCAGGCCTCGGCGTCCACCGGCCCGTAGAGCCCTTCGACGCCTTGCTTGGTCTTGATGACGAGATAGCGCGCGGTGCGCCCGACCGTCCCACGGCGGCCCGAGGCGGGCTCTTGGTACTCCGCCGGCCGATGGTCATCGTAGACGTGCAACGGGCGCACTTGGTGCTGCCGGTTCACGCCCGTCTCGGCTTCCTGCGAGCCCTGCAGGACCCAGATCTCGATGTCGGAAATGTCCAGGCGCTTGCCTTGTGCGAGCACGCTGACCGGAGCGGCTAGTGTGGCGAGGAACGAGCGGCGTTGCATCGTCCCCAGATTGTAACGGCCTCGAGCGAGCGCTACGGCTTGCGGCCCTTGTAGAGCGTGATCTTCTTCGGGCCGTCCGCCGCCCAACCGATGAGGTAGCCGATGCCCGCGTAGACCGGGAGAGCAAGGAACCTTCCTGCCCCGCTGCCGCCAGACTGTGTGTCGGATACCGCGACGCCGACGACTCCGAGGCCGCCCAGGATCGCGGTTCCCGTGATCCGTCCGCTGGTGGTCTTCTCGGTCGAGACGAGTCGCAAACGCTTGATGTCGGTCCGCTCGTAGGTCTCGACGGCCGCGTCGCGCCGGAGAACGATCGCTTCTTCGGTCGCGCTCTCGACCGCCGCGGTGACCTTGCCGTGTGCGGAGAAGCGCTTCACTTCCACTTCGGTTCCCGGCGTAAGCGCCCGTACCCGCGCCCAGTCGCCCGACTGCGCGCACAGCACGACGGCGGATACGACCACGGCTCGGAACAGCCTGCGCCAGCCGGCGATGCGGACCACATGGTCGTCAAGAAAGTTCGAGAAAGGCATCCCGGGATCCTCCCAGCCGTTAGTCTAAGGCACGATCGCCGCGTTCGTCATCTGGATGAAGGCGTTGATCTCCGGCGCCACGTCGCCGCCGCCGCCGATCTTCTGGAACAGCAGCACTCCGATCAGCTTCTTCACCGGATCGACGAAAGCGTAGGTGCGCCAGGCGCCGCCGTGGCCGTAGGTCCCGATGGAATTGCCGCGGAAGGTCCCGTCGGCGTTGCGCACCACCGACCAACCGTAGCCGAAGCCCGTGCCCGGGGCGAAGCCAGCCTCGAGCTCGCCGGTGTGGTTGCGCGTCATCAGCTCGACCGTCGAGGGCGAGACGATCGGCACGCCGTCGAGCTGGCCGCCGTTGAGAAACATCTGGTAGAAGCGCGCCAAGTCGGCGGCTGTCGAATGCAGCCCGCCTTCCGGCGCCGGGTAGAGCTTCGCGGGCCACTCCAGCGGCACGGCGCCGGGCCTCAATATCCCGTCGATGCTCTGGTAAACGGGCGCCAGGCGCGCCTTTCTGTCCGCGGGCGGGAAAAAGAAGGTGTCGCGCATGCCCAGCGGCTCGAAGATGCGCCGCCGCAGGAACTCCTCGTAGCTCATCCCGGAGACGACTTCGAGGATGCGGCCCAAGGTCGCGATGCCGGTATTCGAATACTGCCAACGCGCGCCCGGCTCGAAGCTCAGCGGAAGCTGGGAATAGATCGCGACCGCTTCGGCGAGCGAGCGGTCGCGCGTGTAGAACAGGTCCGCGACGCCGGCCGGGCCGCGCGCGGGCATCCCGGAGGTGTGGGTGAGCAGATCGCGGATGGTGATGGGGCGAGAGGGCGGTCCGAGCGTCACTTGCTGCCCCTCGCGGGACAAGATCATCATCTGCCCCTCGAAAGCTGGCAGGTAGCGCTCCACGGGATCGACGGGCGAAAGCTTGCCCTCCTCGGCGAGCATCATCACCGCCGTCGCCGTGATGGGCTTGGTCATCGAAGCGATCTTGAAGATGGCGTCGCGGGTCATTCCGGCGCCGCTCTCGACCTCGCGGAGTCCGACGGCCTCATGCAGCACGATCTCCCCTTCGTGCGCGGCCAACATGACGTAGCCGGCCGCGCTCGCCTCGGCGACGAACTGCTCGAAGCGTTCGGGGATGCGCGCCAGGCGGCCTTCGTCGACCGAAGCGGCGAAGCCGGCGCTTACAGCCGTCAACCACAGAGACACAGCGAGACAGACGCGAGAAAGGCCGCGCCCTGCGCCGAGGTGTGCAATCTGTAGACCCGCCATCACGTCCTCACCCGTAAGAACAAATACCCGCCCGTCAGGCAAAAGATCAACCCGGGCGCCCAGGCCGCCATCATGGGCGTAAGTTGGCTTGCCCGCCCCAACTGCAGGAACAGTGCGCTCAGCGCGTAGTAGCCGATCGCCGCCGCCAGGCTGAACGCAACCGGCGCGAGCGCTCCGCGGCTGCCGGTGACCATGGCGAACGGCAGCGCCAACAGCGCCATCGCGAAGGCGAACATCGGGAACGAGAACTTCTTGTGCCATTGCACGATCAGCTCGGAGGTCTCGAAGCCGGCCTGGTTGAGCTCTTGGATATAGGCGGCAAGCTCGCGCCAGTTCATCTGCTGGTGGGGCTTGTTCTCCTTGCGGAAGTACTCCGGCGTTTCGCGGATGTCGGGGAACGTCTGCCGCTCGAACGCCTCGAACCGCGTCACGCGCCCGGCGTCGAGCTCGCGCACCCAGCCGTTCTCGAAGACCCAGGCGCGCCGCGCCTCGTCCCAGCGTGCGCGCTCGGCGTAGAGGTGGCGGCTGAGGTCGAACGGCTCCAGGCGGAAGTCGTAGATGAAGATGGGCGCCATCTCGCGTTTGGCCCAATCGAAGTAGCGATGGTAGAAGATGCGCTCGTCCTGCCCATGGGTCCACTGCCGGTCGGCGTTGAGGAAGGTGCGCGCCGGACGGTCCTTGATCTCGTCGCGGATGGCGTCCTGGCGGCGGTTGGTCTCCGGCAACGTGTAGTGATCCAGTGCGAACAGCCCGGCGCTGACGAGAATCGAGGTCCAAAGCACCGGCGCGGCCAGGCGATAGAGACTGACTCCACAGGCGCGAAACGCGGTCAACTCGTGGTGCTTGGCGAGCAAGCCGAAGCACACCAGCGTCGCCACCATCACCGCCAGCGGCGCCGTCTCGTAGAAGAGGAATGGCAGCAGATAGTAGATGTAGGGCAGGAATAGAGCTAGCTTGCCGTGAGCCAGCATGTCGGTGAGCAGCTCGAAGAAGCTGAATACGACCCAGATCGAGACGAACGCCGCGAGCATGAGCACGAAGTAGAACAAGAAGCGCTGGAGCACGTAGCGATCGGTGACGGGGAAGAAGAAGTCGAACAACGACTCAGGGTTGCGCTCCCGGCGCTCGGCCCGTGGTTGCCGTTCAGGGTCGAACTGTGGGATCTCGCCCGTGTCCGAGGCGGAGCGCAACTTCTTTGCCCAACCTTGCAGCGGCCGCGCCGCCAAGGCGAGCCAGTCGCTGCGGTTGGGTGCGTCGAGCTGCATGAGCAGGCGCATGCCCACCGCGGCGAAGACGAAATTCGCCGCCCAGATCGCTGGCCCGGGCGGCAAGATGCCCTCCTGCGCCAGCGCGGTCCCGGCGAGCAGAAACATGTAGTAGACGAACACCAGCGCCAACGCCAGCACCACTCCGACCGACCGGCCCGAGCGTTGCGTCGAGATCGAGAGCGGAATCCCTACCAGCGGCAACACCAGGCAGGCGATGGGTAGCGCGAAGCGCTGGTGGAAAAAGATGCCCGCCTGGACTCGCTGCTCCTGGTCGCTCCGCATCCGCCACAGATCGATCGTTTCGGCCTGGTCGAGCTCGCGGCTGCGGCCCTCGAACGACGCCGGCTCGGTCTCGATCGTCTCGTCGCCCAGCTCGATCGTCTGGCGCTGGTACTTGCGCGGATCAAAGGACTGCTCGAAGATACTGGCCCGCGGCAGGTGCACCTGCAGCCGGTCCTGCTCGGGGCGCGCGATGACCAGCGCTTCGTCGGCGATGGTGATGCGCGGGCCGTCGACCGCGGCGTCGAGCCCGTCGACCGAGCCGCGGGATTCCGGCGCGCGCGTATCCGCCATGAACAGCCCCTTCCAGCGCACCACCGAATCGCCCGCTTCCACGTCGCGCACGTGGAGCACGCGGTTGGGAAACTCCTTCTCGATGAACACGCGCGGCGGAATCAGCGCGGTGGCTTGCGAGATCTGCAACGACTGGCCGACCCGCACGCGCTCCCGCGCCGCCCAGGGGCTGAGCCACAGCGTCACCGCGCCGCACGCGATGGCGGCCAGCATGCAGAATACGCCAATCGGTCGAACCGCCCGACGCCCCGGCACGCCCGCGGCGCGCATGGCCGTGATCTCGCCGTCGGTCGACATGCGCCCCAGCGCCAGCAACGTGCCCACCAGCACGCCGATCGGGATGGTGTAGGGCAGCGGCAGGGGCAACGTGAGCAGAAAGATGTAGCCCACGTCCCGCGCCGGAATGTCGGCGCGCACCAGAAGGTCCATCACGTCGCCGATGCGCTGCAGGTAGAGGACGAAAGTGAACAGGACGGCGCCGATCAGCGAGCTGACGGCGACTTCCCGGAAGACGTAGCGGAACAGCAGGCTCACGTCGGGTTCAAGCTGTGAGTGTAGCGCGCGCGATACAATTGGCGTCCGATGGGGCGCATCGTGCTACGGGTGCAACCCGGCGCCAAGCGACGCCGAATCGTCGGCAAGATCGGCGCCGAGTGGAAGATCGCAGTCGCCGCCCCGCCCCTCGACGGCAAAGCGAATCGAGCCTGCATCGAGTACCTGGCCGAGATCTGCGACATCGCGAAATCCGGGGTCACGCTGGTCGCGGGGGCTGCGTCGCGCCGTAAGGTTTTCGAGTTGGAGGGATACGATACCGATGCGATCGAGCGACGCCTCGCCGCCCTCTCGTAAGGCCAGCACGTCGCGCTTCCAGACAATCCCATGGACCTAGACGCAATCCAATCCCAGCTTCGCGAGGAGTCCGCCGACGGTTGGCTCTTCTTCGATCATCACAACCGCGACCCCATCGCCTACCAAGTGCTCGGCCTCGAGGCGGACCGCCACGTCTCCCGCCGTTGGTACTACTGGATTCCGGCCGAAGGCGAGCCGGTCAAGCTGGCGCATCGCATCGAGCACTGGCTGCTCGACTCCTTGCCGGGCCGCAAGGTCGTCTATTCGAGTTGGAGGGAGCAACGCGAGCGCCTCGCGGAGATCCTTTCCGGCGCGGAGAATGTCGCCATGCAGTACTCGCCCGACTGCATGATTCCCTACGTCTCGCTCGTCGACGCCGGCACCGTGGACTTGATCCGCGGCCTCGGCAAGCGCGTCGTCAGCTCCGCATCGCTCGTCCAGCGCTTCCAAGCCGAATGGGACGCCGAGCAGCTCGAGATGCACGAGGAGGCCGGCCGCCGGATCGACGCCATCCGCGCCGCGGCTTTCGCGCGCGTCGGGGAGAAGCTGGGCGCGGGCGAGACCGTGCGCGAATACGAGATCGCGCGCCTCATCCTCGATCGTTTCGCCGCGGAGGGTCTGGTGACCCAAGACGGCCCCATCGTGGGCGTGAACGCCAACAGCGGCAACCCCCACTACGCCCCCAGCGCCGAGTCGAGCGCCGAGATCCGAGCCGGCGAATTCGTTCTGATCGATCTTTGGGCGAAGCTCGACCGGCCTCGCGCGGTCTACTACGACGTCACCTGGACGGGCTTCTGCGGCGAGCGGCCGCCGGAGAAGATCCAGCAGGTGTTCGAGATCGTGACCCGCGCCCGCGACGCCGCGCTGGAGAGCGTCGATTCGGCCATGCGGCAGGGACGGCCGCTGGCGGGCTGGCAGGTGGACGACGTAACCCGCGAGGTCATCTCGCAAGCCGGCTATGGCGACGCGTTCGTCCACCGCACCGGGCACTCCATCGGAGAAAACGTCCACGGCAACGGCGTGAATCTAGACGACCTCGAGACGCGCGACGAGCGCCCGATCGGCCCGCGGCTGTGCTTCTCGATCGAGCCGGGGATCTACCTGGCGGAGTTCGGCGTGCGCAGCGAGATCGACTGCTATGTCTTCGACGGCGGCGCCAGAGCCACCGGCGAAGTCCAACGCGAGATCGTCCGCATCCTCTGAGCCGCAACCGCATCTTACCAACAAAAGGGCGCCGGCCCGCGGTTTCGCGGACCGGCGCACAGGGTTAGCGGGTTGGAAACTCTAGTGTCCGGCTCGGCTGATGAGCGAAGGCTCGGTCAAGGCCGGGTTGCGCTTGAGCGTCGGGCGCTCGTCTTCGTCCTCGGGCTCGTCAGCGCTCGGGTCGATCGTGTCGCTCGAAGGATTGCGTCGCAGCGTCGGACGATCCGGGTCGGTCTCGTCGCGCTTGGTCGAGTTGGTTAGCCGGACCAGCCGCTCGCGTACCGTCTCGAACTCGTTCGTGCTGATGACGTACTCCGGTTTGGCCGGCAGGATCTCGGTCATGCGCTCCTGGATCAGCTTGATGCGCTTGCCCGTGGGCGGGTGCGAGCTGAACGCCTTGGCCAGGCTGCCGCGTTTGCGCTTCTGCTGCGCTTGCAGCCGCTCGAAGAAGGTCACCATCGAGGTCGGGTCGTAGCCGGCCTTGTACAGGTACTGCATGCCGAGGAAGTCCGCCTCCTTCTCGAATCCGCGCGAGAACTTGAGGAAGGTCATCGGGATGGCGAAGTTGGCCGCCTGGTAGATGCCGTAGCCCAACCAGCCGCCGGGCAGGAAGATCGCCATCGGGATGCTCGCCAGGTTGGCGATCTGCCCGCGGGTGGCTTGGCGGGTGCCGTGGCGCGCGGTGACGTGGGCGATCTCGTGGGCCATCACGCCGGCGAGCTCGGACTCGGTCTCGGCGAGCTTGATCAGCCCCGAGTTCACGTAGAAGAAGCCGCCGGGCAGCGCGAAGGCGTTGACTTCGTCACTGTCGATGACCTTGATGGTGAAGGGGACCTGTGCGTCGGAGTTGCGCACCAGATTCTGGCCCACGCGGTTGACGTACTCGGCGATCACCGGGTCGTCGATGATCTTGGCGTTCCGCTCGACCTCGTCGGCCATCGACTTGCCGAGCTGGATTTCCTTGTTGATGCCGTAGAAGTTGACGCCGCCGTCGACGTCGCGCTCGCCGATCTTCGAGACGTCCTCCTTGTCGTTCTTCGGGTCGCGCGTCTGCTGCACGACCGGCGCCGTATTCGAGGATTTCTCGGCCTCTTTGTTCTCTTTCGCCGCCAACGGCATGCTCAACGCCGCCAACGTCAGAACCAAGATCCATCTGCTCATGCCCACTCTCCCCGGTCGGAGCGCATCTGCCCCGCCGTCATTTGTTTGGACGCGCGCGGGGCGGGGTTGCGTTTCACCCCGCCCGAGAAATCGCCTGGAAACTTCACGTCTTCTTTACAACCCAGGGGGACCGCTTGGTAAGCTTATGGACCCCATGGCGCTCACCGAATCCACAATGCTCGAGCTCGGCGCGGAGGCGCCGCCCTTCGACCTGCCCGACGTCGTCAGCGGCGACCGCATCTCGCTCGCCGACGCAACGGGCGAGAGGGGGTTGCTCGTGATGTTCCTGTGCGCGCACTGCCCCTTCGTCATCCACGTCAAGGAGGAGCTCGCGCGCATCGGGCTCGACTACGCAGACCGGCCGCTGGGCATCGTGGGCATCAGCTCGAACTACGTCGGCACGCACCCCCAAGACGGCCCCGAGGGCCTGCGCAACCAGGCCAGAGAGGAGGGCTTCAACTTCCCCTACCTGTATGACGAGTCCCAAGAGGTCGCCAAAGCCTACAAGGCGGCCTGCACGCCGGACTTCTTCCTCTTCGACGCCAACCTGCGACTCGCTTATCGCGGGCAGCTCGACGGCAGCCGACCCGGCAACGACGTCGCCGTCACCGGGCAGGACCTGCGCGCGGCGCTCGATGCGGTTTTGGATGGCCGAGCCGTCAACGCTGAGCAGAAGCCCAGCGTCGGGTGCAACATCAAGTGGCGGCCCGGGGCCGAGCCTGACTACTTTGGGTAGGAGTACTGGCTCACCTTTTCCTACAAAGAGAGGGCATGATTGGGCGCCAAAGGCGCCAGGCGGGTTCGAGCCATGGGTGAAACCGGTGGACCCAGGGCGGCCCTGCTTGACCGCGCCCTGGAGGGGTTGCAGCTCGGTTCTCGCCAGGCCCCGCCAGAGCCCGGCGAAGGGGCGACGCCACTCGATTTCCGCGGGCGCGGCGCCCGCGGCTGATTCCTGCCATGCGCCTCTCGGCGCACATATCTCCCCCATCATTCGCGGTCGCACTTTCGCCCGCTATAATCGCGGGAATGCATCGAGAACGTGTCGCGCTGATTGCCTGCCTCACCCTTTTGCTCGCATCCTGCGAGTCCACAGCGCCCGAGGCCCCTGCCACGACCGAGATGGCCGTCGAGCTCAGCGGCGATGTCGCCCAAGACCTCGCCACGGTAGACGAGGCGATCGCCGCGGGGCCGTTCGCCGCTGACTGGGACTCTCTGGCCGGCAACGGCGTACCCGACTGGTACCGCGACGCCAAGCTCGGCATCTTCATCCACTGGGGCGTCTACGCCGTGCCGGCCTACGGCAACGAATGGTATCCGCGGCGGATGTATCTCGACGAGATCGACCAGCGGCGCAACGTCAACGTCTTCCAGCATCACATGGAAACCTGGGGGCCGCAGAAGAGCTTTGGCTACAAGGACTTCGTTCCGATGTTCAAGGCCGAGGCTTACGATCCGGAGGCTTGGGC
This sequence comes from Bryobacterales bacterium, assembly GCA_965216545.1. GTDB lineage: Bacteria > Acidobacteriota > Terriglobia > Bryobacterales > UBA6623 > RI-231. The sequence goes on along the minus strand of OZ244172.1, from coordinate 6,649,742 downwards.
GGCGTTGTTCGAGGAGTCCGGCGCCAAGTACGTCGTGCCGGTGGGCGAGCACCACGATGGCTTTTCGCTCTACGCCAACAGCTACACCAAGTGGGACGCTTCGGAGATGGGTCCCAAGCGCGACGTCATCGCCGACCTCGAGGCCGCCGTGCGCGCCCGCGGCCTCAAGTTCGGCATCAGCAGCCACCGCGCGTTCAACTACGGCTACTTCGCGCGCGACGAGTCCTACGACACGGTTGACGACGCCGGGAAGGGGCTCTACGGCGAGCCGCGAGACGATCTCTATTTCACCTCCGGACGGAACTTCGACTGGTTTCCGCAGAGCGAGGCGTTCCGCGACGACTGGTTGGCCCGCACGGCCGAGATGGCGGAGAAGTTTCGGCCCGATCTGATCTGGTTCGACTTCGGAATCGGACCCCAGCAGCAGGTGACCGACGCACACGCAAACCCGTTCGCCCCGCACCTGCAGCGCTTCCTCGCCTACTACTACAACCGCTCGAAAGCGTGGGGAAAAACCGGCGTCGTCAACTACAAACACGACGCCATTCCCGAAGACGCCGCCGTGCTCGACCTCGAGCGCGCCCGGCTCTCCGGGATGCGGGAGCTGTTCTGGCAGACCGATACGTCGGTCAGCTTCACCTCCTGGGGATACGTGTCGAATCACCGCTACAAGGACGTCAGCCTGATCCTCACCGAGTTCGTCGACATCGTCTCGAAGAACGGCTGCCTGTTGCTCAACATCGGCCCCAGGGCGGACGGGACGATTCCGGAGGAGGAGGCCGCCATGCTGCGCGAGATCGGCGCCTGGCTGCAAGTCAACGGCGAAGCGATCTACGGCTCACGGCCTTGGAAGACCTACGGCGAGGGTCCGACCGAGACGGTCGAAGGCCACCTGAGTGAGCAGCGCAACGAACGCATGGGCCCCCAAGACATCCGCTTCACGACCAAGGGAGAAACGCTCTACGCCGCCGCGCTCGGGCTGGCGGAGAAGGAATGGCGCATCCGCACGCTCGGCGCAGCCTCGGCCGAGCTCGAGGGAAGCACGATCACCGGCGTCACCCTGCTCGGCTACGATGGCGAGCTCGATTGGCGCCAGGACGACGACGCGTTGGTGATCCAGCGCCCCGGCGCGAGCGCGGGCAAGCACGCCTGGGTGTTCAAGCTGGCGATGGAGCCGTAGGAGCGCGCGTGGCGATCGCCTGAGCCCCGGAAGGGGGCGGCCTAGTCCTACGCGTTTCGTGCTGACGCGCCTCTCACTCACTTCCTCTCGCCGGCCGGTGAGAAATGGCGGCTAGCGCCGTCGGCGCCCAATCATGCCGCGCTCTCTCTAGCCGAGCTCGGTCTTGATCTTCTCGTTTGCCTGCTCGACCGCCTCGAGCGCAGCGGCCTGGTCCACTGGCAGCGTCGCCAGGAACGCGGCTGGATCCGGCCAACACGGCGGCTCCATGGGGCTGGGCAGCAGCAGGTCCGCCAAGCTGCTGGCGGCGCCGACCAGCGTGAGCAGCGAGCGGTCCGGCTCTCGCTCGTCGTGGTGATGGGCGATCACCTGGCGAAGGTCCTCCGGCAGGCCCCAGTCGTCGACGACCCACGAGCCGACGGTGCAGTGGTCGACGCCAAACACCTCGACCTCGGCTTCAAGCCACCGGCGCTGGCCCTCGCGCGTCAGGCGCAGCACTTCGGTGTAGGGCTCGGGGTAGACGGCCGCCAGCCCTAGACATCCGATGTCGTGCAGCAGCCCGGCTACATAGGCCGTACCTTCGTTTTGGCCCAAGTGCGGAGCGAGGTCGGCGGCGACGATGGCTGTTGCGACGCAGTGCTCCCAGCAGCCGCGCAGCTCCAGGCTGCCCAACGCCGGCGTCGCCATGCCGCGGCATGCGGCCCGCATGGCGATGCGGCAGGTCTGGTCGCCGCCCAGCAGCGTCACGGCTTCGTCGAGCTCGCCGACCTCCCGGCGCCTGGCGAACTTGGCGGAATTGGCCTGGTGCAGCACCTCGGCGCTTAGGGCCGGGTCCTTGCGGAGCAGTTGGGCGACCTCCGAGGCCGAGGCTTCTCCTCCATCGAGGAGGCCGATGAGCTCGAGAGCGACTGCGGGGAAGACGGGCAGGTTGCGTAGGATCGCGGCGCGATCTACGTTTTCGGCGGACGTGGACAACATTTCGGCGGACAGGTGAGCAAGCTCTAACATACATCGGCGGAAACGCCCGAGCTCCGCAGTCCCTTCGCGGAATGGCCCGATTTGGGGCGATGCCGTAAAATCCTAGTTGGAGGTCGCCGCCTCCAACCCCAACACGCTCGGAGGTTTCCTTCATCCCGATGTCGACCGCTGCAAACGTCGAGACGCACGAGTTCCAGGCCGAAACGCGCCGCCTGCTCGACCTGGTGATCCATTCCCTCTACACCCACAAGGAGATCTTCTTGCGCGAGTTGATCTCCAACGCCTCGGACGCCATCGACCGGCTGCGGTTCGAGACCCTGACCACGCCAGAGCTCGCCGAGCAAGGCTGGACGCCGGAGATTCGCCTCGAAACCGACCTGGTCGGGCGGACGCTGACGGTCAGCGACAACGGCGTGGGCATGAGTCGCGACGAGGTCATCGACAACATCGGCTCGATCGCCAAAAGCGGCACGCGCGAGATGCTCGAAGCGGCCAAGGCGAAGAAGGACGCCGGTGCGCCGCCGGAGCTGATCGGCAACTTCGGCGTGGGCTTCTACTCCTCGTTCATGGCGGCGGACAAGGTGATTCTCGAGACCCGCCGCGCCGGCGCGGATGAGGCCGTGCGCTGGGAGTCCCGCGCCGACGGTACTTACACGCTGAGCCCGGGCGAGCGGCGCGGCCACGGCACGACGATTCGCCTCGAGCTCAAGCCCGTCGACCCGGAAGCTGGCGTCGAGGACTACACCGACGAGCACACCCTCGAACGCATCGTCAAGCGCTACTCCGACTTCATCGCCTACCCCATCCGCCACAAGGTGCAGAAGGAGAAGAAGGAGACGGACGAGAAGGGTGTCGTCACCCCGGACGGCAAGACGACCATCGTCACCGAAGACAAGCTGCTCAACGCACAGAAGCCGCTTTGGGCGCGCTCGGAAAGCGAGGCGAGCGAGGAGGAGTATCGGGACTTCTACAAGGATCTCACCGGCGACTGGGAAGAGCCGCTGCTGCGCTTCTCCTTCAAGGCCGAGGGCGTCTCGGAGTACCAGGCGCTCGTCTACGTCCCCAAGACCGGCTCGCATGACCTCTACCTCTATGGCTCGCCCTATGGACTGCGGCTCTATGCCAGGCGGGTGATGATCATGGAGCAGGCCGAGGAGCTGCTGCCGCGCTACCTGCGCTTCCTGCGCGGCGTGGTGGACTCGGCCGACCTGCCGCTCAACGTCTCTCGCCAGATGTTGCAGGAGAATCGCCATGTCTCGCAGATCCGCAAGTGGCTCTCCAAGAAGGCGCTCGATTCCCTCGGCAAGCTTCAGGAAGAGGATGCGGAGAAGTATCTTGCGTTTTGGAAAGAGTTCGGGCGGGCGCTCAAGGAAGGGCTGACGTCGGAATTCGCGCTCAAGGACAAGCTGGTCTCGCTGCTGCTGAGCGAAACCTCGGCGCAAGCGGCCGGCGAGCTCACCACGCTGGCTGACTACGTCAAGCGCATGCCCGAGGACCAGAACGAGATCTACTACCTCACCGCGGAGTCGCGAGCGATGTGCGAGAGCTCGCCGCTGCTCGAAGCCTTCAAGTCCAAAGGTTGGGAAGTGCTCTACTTCATCGACCCGGTGGATGAGATCGTGGTGCAGTATCTGCCCGAATTCGAAGGCAAGCGGCTCAAGTCAGCCGGCAAGGGCGAGGTCGATCTCGGCGGGAAGAAGGACATCGAGGAGGCGGCCGAGAAGCACAAGGACATGCTGGCCGCCTTGCAGGGCAACCTCGACGCGCTGGTGAAGAACGTGCGCTTGTCGAGCCGCTTGACCGACTCGCCCGCCTGCCTCTCCTCGGACGAGCACGACATGAGCCCGGCGATGGAGCGCATGATGCGGATGAGCGGCGGCGGCGAGATGCCGCGGCAGAAACGGATTCTCGAGCTCAACCCCAAACATGAGATCGTGCAGAAGCTCCAAGGGCGCTTTGAGACCGACGCCAAAGATCCGCTCGTCGGCGAATACGCCGAGCTGCTCTACGGCTACGCAACGCTTGCCGAAGGCTCGGAGCTGCCGGATCCGGTGCGGTTTAACCAACTGCTCGCCAACCTGATGACGCGCGGAGCCTAGCAGGCTCTCCCTCCGGGTTGTGGCGCACGGCTGCGCCGTGCAGGCGAGGCTGCGCCTCGCCCGGGGCCATAGGCCCCGAAGCCGGGGCCATAGGCCCCGGCTTCGGGCGCAGGTCCGCGCAGAGAACCTGCTGATCGTTGCGGACGAAGATCCGGCCGTTCGCATAGGCTGGATGCGACCAATGCACCGCGCCGAGCTCTCGGCGCGCCCCGGGCTGCGAGGTCGGCTCGATCAGCTTGGTGCGGTCGATCTCCTTGTATCCTTCGGGCGAGAGCCGCGCGAGGATCAGCTCGCCGCGATCGTTGTTGATCCAGTAGCGCTCGCCCTGCCGCACGAAGAACGCCGAGGCGTTGCGCGCCTTCTCGACCGTGACCTGCTGCGTTTCCCACAGCAGCTCGCCGTCGGCGAGACGCAGGCAGCGCAGTTGGCCGTAGCTCGAGATGCCGTAGATGCGGCCGTCGGCGATGATCGGCGAGGCCATCAGGGCGTGCAAACCGTCGTTCTGGACGGCGTTGTCGGTCTGGCTCGTCCACACCAACTCGGCTGAGCCGTCGCCAACGCGCAGCAGCCTCGAGCCGTTGAAGAACGCGGAGACGAGCAAGTACGGCGGCGACCAGACAGGCGTGGCGATGGGCGTCTCCAGGCGGATGGGAAACGGGTCGTTCCACAGGACCTCGCCCGTCGCCGGGTCGAGCGAGCTGACCGCGCCGGCGTGCCATACGATGAGCTGCTGGCGGCCTTCGACCTCGATCAGCAGCGGTTGCGAGTAGCCCGGCCCGGTCTGGTTGGAGAGCGCGCGCCAGGCGACCTCGCCGGTTCGCTTGTCAAACGCGGCGACCTTGGCGTCGAAAGCCCCCGCGCCGACCGCGACCAGCAGGTCGCCGCAGACGACCGGAGCGCAAGCCATACCCCAGGGCGGCGGCTCCTCGCCTGCGAGCTCTTGCGTCCAGAGAACCGAGCCGTCCTCGCTCGACGCGCACAGCAGACGCCCGGCGGCGCCGAGCGCATAGACGCGGGCGCCGTCGAGCGTTGGCGCGGCGCGGGGTCCGGAGGGGTAGTCGATCCCGGCGTAGTCGGCCGGCCAGCGCAGCTCGCCGGCGATCCTGCCTGTTTCCTCTTCGAGCGTCAGCAGCCGCTCGATGCCGCGGCGGCCCGCCTGTGGGATGAAGTCGGTGAGGTAGACCCGGCCGCCGGCCACGCTCGTCGCGGAGTAGCCGCCGTGGATCGGCGTGCGCCACAGAAACCGCAGCCCGCTGGCGGGGAAGCGCTCGAGCAGCGCGGTCTCGTCCCATACTCCGCGGCGTCCATCGCCGCGCCACTCGGGCCAATTGGTCGCCTGGGCGGGAAGGGCCGCCCAGGCTGCCAGGAACGTGCGGCGCGAACGGTGCACGAGGCTCAGGATAGCGATTCGAGCACGGTCGGCTTGTTGGCCGGATCAACTGGGACCGCCGAGCGAACGATCACAAGATCCCCTCGACCAGAACACGACGCTGCAGGTTGTGATGACGGAGATGACCGCCGGCCAGGTGCTACGGCTGGTGATCTGCCAGGACGTGACCGGCGGGCGGACGTTCGCTTAGCCGGCGGGCTTCGAGTACACCTTTGCGGTGGCGTCGGCGGCAACGCCCGCTGTCAGAGCGCGGATATGACCGGCGGTGAGGGGGGCAAGGTGATCTCTTTGTCTATTGCCTTCGCAGCTTCCGAGGCCAATTTGAGGCAGCATTTTCGAGCTGCTTCTAGGCGTATACCAGCCTCGTGTAGTGTGATTTTGTCGTTAAAGCTTCCTTGCGCGTTCTCCTCAGCGCCCGCGAAGTCCACCGCCGATCCCGCTAGCTGCTCGAGCGTCTTTACAGTCGTGTCGGTGAAAAGGCCCTTTGCTCGCGAATGAATGTGGAACAACTCGAATGGATTAGGCGGCTTTTCTTCGAACAACGGTACAGCTGTGGCGCGTTCGAGGCGCTCACGAAGGTCGGCTTTGAGAGAGTACACCCGGAAGTCGTGGTCGCGCTGGGTCAGCATGTTTGCCTCTCTGGAAGCAGCCGAGCTATTGATTGAAGACCGAAACGAGACGGCTAGCGCCAAGAAGGCAATGGTCACTGCGGCACCGGAGAACGCCTCGCCAACATCAACGACGCCTGCCTGGTACAGGGTCCGCAATACCGTGCCCCCCGCGACGGCGAACAGCGTGAGTGCGATCAGGTACAACGAAACCTTCATGGTGCAAAGCCTAGCACCGCAGGAGTTCAGGTGAATATGCCTCGCATCCTGCCAGCTAGAGCCGCAATACGGCCATACATACGAGCCGCGCCTGCAGATAGCTGCCGCGTTCAGCCAACGCCCCTCGCCGTAGGGCGCCTGGAACCGGTGCCGTCGCACCGATGCCCTCCCTTGCTAGAATGGCGCGGCGATGGATTTCGACTTTTCTCCCAAGGTGCGCGACCTGCAGGCCAAGCTGACGGCCTTCATGGACGAGCACATCTACCCCAACGAAGAGCGCTTCTCCGCCGAGATCGCCGCCGGCGACCGTTGGCAACCGACCTCGGTCGTCGAAGAGCTCAAGCCCAAGGCCCGCGCGGCCGGGTTGTGGAACCTCTTCCTGCCCGCGAGCGACCTCGGCGCCGGGCTGAGCAACCTCGAGTACGCCCCGCTGTGCGAGATCATGGGCCGCTCGCCCATGGCGCCGGAGGTCTTCAACTGCTCGGCGCCGGATACGGGCAACATGGAGACCATCGTTCGCTACGGCTCCGAAGAGCAGAAGAAGCAATGGCTCGAACCGCTGCTCGCCGGCGAGATCCGCTCCTGCTTCTCGATGACCGAGCCCGACGTGGCGAGCTCGGACGCCACCAACATCCAGGCGAGCATCGTGCGCGATGGCGACGAGTACGTGCTCAACGGCAAGAAATGGTGGTCCTCCGGCGCCGGCGATCCGCGCTGCAAGCTCTCGATCTTCATGGGCAAAACGGACCCTGAAGCGCCCAAGCACAAGCAGCAGGCGATGATTCTGGTCCCGCTCGACGCCCCGGGCGTGAAGATCGTACGCATGCTCCACGTCTACGGCTACGACCACGCGCCGCACGGCCATGCCGAAGTTCACTTCGAAGACGTGCGCGTGCCGGCGTCGAACATGCTGCTCGGCGAGGGCCGCGGGTTCGAGATCGCGCAGGGCAGGCTGGGTCCGGGGCGCATCCACCACTGCATGCGCTCGATCGGCATAGCCGAGCGCGCGCTCGAGGCGATGTGCCAGCGCGTGCAACGACGAGTGGCCTTCGGCAAGCCCCTCGCCCAGCACGGCACGATCCGTGCGGACATCGCGCAATCCCGCATCGAGATCGACCAGGCGCGCTTGCTGGTGCTGCGCGCCGCCCACATGATGGACACCGTCGGCAACAAGGCCGCCCGCTCGGAGATCGCCCAGATCAAGGTCGTCGCGCCCAACCTCGCGCTACGCGTGCTCGACCGCGCCATCCAAGCGCACGGCGGCGCCGGCGTCTGCCCGGACTTCTTCCTGGCCGGCGCCTGGGCCAACCAACGCACGCTGCGGCTGGCCGACGGCCCCGACGAAGTTCATCTCGAGGCGATCGCCAAGCTCGAGCTGCGCAAGCACCCCCTCTGACCCCCTCTTGACACGGGGTGTATGCTCAAAGCAGAAAGAGCAGAGAAATCCCGCTCCAAGGAAAACGAGGCCGCGACCCCGCACGCCGGGCGCCGCGGCCTTTCTCTTTTCCGGCCGGCGCGGGCCATGGAGGAAACGAAACATGATGCAAACGAAGAAGCTCAGCGCGGCGCGCCGCCGGGCCGTGCGGGCGCTGGTTTCGGCAAGCTCGCTCGCCGACGCCGCCTCGCAAGCGCGGGTCCGCGAGGAGACGCTGTGGCGCTGGCTCAGCCACGACGAGGACTTTCGCCAGGCAGTGAAGAACGAGCGCGCGCAACGTCGCGAGGTCGCGTGCATGGCGGCCGAGTCGCTGCTGCAGGTCGCGGTGGAGACGCTCGAGACGGTGCTGATGGACGGCAGCGTCGCGGCGGAAACGCGAGTTGCGGCGGCGCGGGCGACCTTCGAGATTGCCGTGCAGCTCTACGAGCTGACCGTCCTCGAGCAGCGAGTCGACGCGCTCGAAGGCCGCTCGCGGGAGCGGCGCGGGCGCCCGAGCGGCGACCTGAAGGTGGTGGCGGCGGGAGCGGAGCGGCCGGCTTGAGCCCGGTCAGGATTCCGCACAGAAGCCGTCGATCTGGTGCAAAGGCGCTCGAACCAGCGTCTTTGCACCGTACCGCGCCTCGATGCGCTCGAAGCCAAAGGCGAACACCAGCGCGGCGTAGGTGTGCACGCGCAGCGGCTCGAGGCGGTTGCGCATCTCCTCTCCGCTGACCGGCGGGCCGCCGCGACGGAGCGGCATCCAGTCGATGGCGTCGTAGATGAGGCCCGCCGGCGCCGCCGAGTACTCGCAAACGGCGCGCTTGGGGTCCTGAACCGATGGCGAGAGCCGCAGCACCAACACGCGGGCTGGACGACCCCGGCAGGCGACAGAGAGAGCGGGGCCGGTGGCGGCGGAGATCACCGGGTAGCCCTCCCGCCGCATCTCCGCTAGTTTGACGCACAGCTCCGAGCGGCCTTGCTCGTCCGCCCCAATGCGGACATCGCCGATGCTCACCGTCATCTCGGCGAGCTGACGCAGCGAGGGTTGCTGCTGCGCCGCCAGCGCGGCGGCAAACCACACCAATCCGATGGCGAGCCGCACGAGCCTCAGTATAGGTCTACGCGACTATGATGGTTCGTGTGAGCGAGTCGCGCGCCGCCGTGGTCGGCCTGATTCAGATGTCGTGCTCGGCCAACCCAGCCGAGAACGTCGAGAAGGCGCTCGCGCGCATCGCCGATGCCGCCAAGCTAGGCGCCCGCATCGTGTGCCTGCAAGAGCTGTTTCGCTCGCAGTACTTCTGCCAGGAAGAGAACGCCGAGCGGTTCGAGCTCGCCGAGCCGATCCCGGGGCCGACCTCGCAGGCGCTCGAGAGGGCCGCCAAACAGAACGGAGTCGTGATCGTCGGGTCGATCTTCGAGCGGCGCGCGGCCGGCGTCTACCACAACACCGCCACCGTGCACGACGCCGACGGCAGCCTGCTGGGCCTCTACCGCAAGATGCACATCCCCGACGATCCGCTCTACTACGAGAAGTACTACTTCACGCCGGGCGACCTGGGGTTCCGGGTCTTTCAGACGCGTTTCGCGCGAATCGGCCCCCTCATCTGCTGGGATCAGTGGTACCCCGAGGCCGCCCGCCTGACCGCGCTGCGCGGGGCCGAGCTGCTGGTCTACCCCACCGCCATCGGCTGGCACCCGGGCGAGAAGCAGCAGTGGGGCGAGCGGCAGCGCGAGGCCTGGCGCACGATTCAGCGCTCCCACGCGGTGGCCAACAATCTCTTCGTCGCGGCGGTGAATCGCGTCGGCGCCGAAGCTCCGCTGGCCGATTCGCCGGACCGGCCTGGGAACTACCAGGGCATCGAGTTCTGGGGCGATTCGTTCCTGGCCGGGCCCCTGGGAGAGGTGTTGGCGCAGGCAGGCGCTGGCGAGGAAATCCTGCTGGCCGAGTGCGACTTCGGGGCGATCGAGCAAGCCCGCCGCAACTGGCCGTTCCTGCGTGACCGGCGGATCGACGCCTATGCGGGGCTCGACCGGCGCTACGACGATTGACGCTTGCGGGGATGCGAGCCGGCGGGTGCGCCTTTAGACCGGGTGGCGGCTTTGAGACAATAGAGGCTTGCGGGGCTTCCTCACACGCCGGTCTCCGCGGGTGACGCGGATCCTGCTCGTCGAAAGCGGTCCGCGCGAGCTCGGCGGCAAGGCCGCGGCCCGCCTGAAAGCCGTGTTTCCACAGGCTCGCATCGACCTGCTCTGCTGCGTCGGCGGCGCGCCGGACGGCGTCGAGAGAACCTGGCGCGTCCAAGACTACGCCGATCGCCGCTGGGCGCTGCTGCGCGAGCTGCGCCGGGAGCGCCATGCGGTCGCGGCTGTTCTGATGGGCGGCGACGCAATCATGGCCTCGTGGCGCTGGGCGGCTCTGGCGCTGCTGCCGGCGAAGTTCCTCATCGTCAACGAGCATGGCGACTTTTTTTGGCTGGATCGCGGCCACATCGGGCCGCTGATGCAGTTCTTCCAGCATCGCTCCGGGCTCGGGGGCGAATCGGTGTTGCGCACACTCTGGCGCATCCTGGCTTTTCCGTTCGTGCTGGCTTATCTGCTGGCCTACGCCGCATACGTGCACACGGTTCGCGCGGTCCGGATGGCGCTTGGGCTCAAACACAGAGCGCGGGCATGACCAAGCCGATCTATCTCGACGCCCATGCCACTACGCCGGTCGACCCGCGCGTGCTGGAAGCGATGCTGCCCTACTTCCGCGAGGACTTCGGCAATCCGGCCAGCCGCAACCATGCCTTTGGCTGGCGCGCGGAAAAGGCCGTCGCCAGGGGCAGGGAACAGATCGCCGCGTTGCTCGGCTCGAGCCAGCGAGAGCTCGTCTTCACCAGCGGCGCCACCGAGTCGAACAACCTGGCGCTCAAGGGCGCCGCCCGCGCCGCGCAAGGCAAGCGCGACCACCTGGTGAGCGTCGCGACCGAGCACAAGGCCGTGCTCGACCCGCTGGCCCGGCTGGCCAAAGAGGGTTTTCGCGTCACGCTGCTGCCGGTGGACGAGGGCGGCTTGATCGAGCTCGACCGTCTGCGCGCGGCGGTCGACGAGCGGACGCTGCTGGTGAGCGTGATGGCGGCCAACAACGAGATCGGCGTCTTGCAACCGATCGCCGAGATCGGCCGCATCGCGCGCGAGGCGGGCGCCATCTTCCACGTCGACGCGGCGCAAGCGCTGGGCAAGATTCCGCTTGAAGTGGAGGCGGCGCAGATCGACCTGCTCTCCGCCACCGCGCACAAGCTCCACGGGCCGAAGGGCTGCGGCGTGCTGTACGTCCGGCGCCGCGGCCGGCGCGTCGAAATCGAGCCGCAGATCGACGGCGGAGGCCACGAGCGCGGCATGCGCTCGGGCACGCTCAACGCTCCGGCCATCGTCGGCTTCGGCGAAGCTTGTGCGATTTGCGCGCAAGAGATGGCGGATGAGGCGGCCACGCTCGGCGCGCTGCGAGACCGCCTGCACGCGGGGCTCGAAGCCCTGGGCGGGGTCCGCCTGAACGGCGCCGCCGAGCCGCGCTTGGCGCACAACCTCAACGTAAGCTTCGAGGGCGTCGACGGCGAGGCGTTGTTGATGGGGTTGGACGACGTCGCCGTCTCGTCGGGCTCGGCCTGCACCTCGGCCGAACCGCAACCGAGCCACGTGCTGCGCGCCCTGGGCGTCCCAGAGAAGCTGGCTCACGCATCACTGCGCTTCGGGCTGCACCGTTGGACGACGGCGGAAGAGATCGACTACACGGTCGAGAAGGTCGGACGGGTCGTGCGGCGCCTGCGCGGCTCGGCTTGAGCTATCGCGGTTGCGCGCGAATAGGCCCAGTTTGCTCGAAGACTACCGGGTAACCTTCCACCGTCTCGGGAACGGCGCTTCGAACGGAATCGTCGCTGATAGCGACCACAACCGCCCTTGATCCCACCGGGGGTTCGCGGGTCCAGACGCCCTCCACACCGTCGATCTGCATCAGGCGTTCCACCTGCGTGTCGGACACCTCGAAACCGAGCGAAAGCGAATCTACCTCGGGCGCTGGTTCCGGGTCTTCTTCGAGAAACCGAAGATCGCGATCCATTTCGTCCTCCTCATCAGTCGTGCACGACACAGCGGCGAGCACCGCCATGAGCAGCGCTCGCCGCGTTCGTCTCGTTTCTGACGCACACACTGCAATCAAGTATAGAGCGTCACGTCGAGCGTCTTGAGGACACGATCGATGCGATTGGCGAACGTTGTACCCCCGCCGCCTGCGAACAGCAGCCCAACAGGTGTTCGCCGCTTGTTCCAAGTCCAGATCAGCGAGCCGGAATCTCCGCCGGCGCTAAAGTTTCCGCGGGGAGAACGTATTGCGATCTGGTCACGGAACAAGGCGACCCCGGCCGAGCCAAAGTTGACGCGGATCGTAACTCCGACCGCAGTGACACGGCCGCTTGTGAGCTGTGTCGTCCGGCCGGATTTGCCGACGGCCATACCCGGTCTGGCGCGTCCAGGGGAGCGGCCAACTCGAAAGCGGCGGACGACGCCGCGATGGATGTACATCAGGTTACGATCGACGCGCTTGGGCCAGGCATGGCCAGTTGCACAGTCGACGAAATTCGTCCCGCCCCGAAAGTTGATCGGTTCGAACTTCTCGAGTGTGGCGATTTGGTCGCGTGGGCAACGGCCACCGTCGAAGGGGCCAGGTTGCGTGATGCAGTCCTTGATTCTGCCCCGGTTGGAGTTGGCCAACACGTGGTTATTACTCAGAATCATCTGGCGACGGTCGCGCGGCGCTCGTCGACCGACTACGAGACAGCCGATCGTGCCGGCGGTAATGTCTTTGTGCCCCACGCTGATGCCGCAAGGGGCGGGACGAAGACGCATACGATGCGGTTGCGCATCGATGACTCCGGTGACGACCTGACGGACAGGTGCGCCATCGATCGAGCTGGCCGATACCCCAACTGCGCTGGAGACGAGCGATCGGAACTGCGAATCGTCCATCCTCTCGACCACATACACCTCGAGGGACGCCGAACCTGGATCCGAGACCATCTCGTCTGTCGAGTCGTCTTCTCCGATTCCGACGCCGACAATATTGGCCTCGTTGGCCCCCGCATCCCGGGCGGAGGCTGCGGCGACCTGCAAGGGTTGGTCCTCAGAGAACGCTGCAATGCGCCGCTCGATCTCCTCTTTGATTTGGATTGTCTCGGAGTCGACTTCCGCCATCAACGCGTCGGGATCCGCGTCCATGGAATCAGTGTCTCCTCCTTCGAAAGGCGGGGGCTCGAAGCCCTCGCCAGCGGTCTCTCCGGTCGAGGGGTCGAACTCAGCGGCTTCTGGATCGTCAAACATGTCGTCTGGCATGGCTGTATTTCCTCCACCTATCCAAGCGGAAACGCGGCCCGAAACGGGCCACGTCTTCCATGACTCGACCTGAGCTCCTGGCGGATCCGATGGCGCCCGCAACACGACTCCATCTCCGCCGCCGCGCGCGGAGATCACACCTCGGTACGGGCGTTTCTGTGCGACATCGCACCCCGGCATGGCTGCCCGGACGTTCACCATGGCTCGCGGCGCGGCCTCGGCCTGGCCTCCCTGGCCCCCACCCCCCTGCGCTACAATCAATTCCGGTTTTCGACCATGCCAAACCCCACTACTTCGCGGGAAGAGTACGATGTCGTCGTCGTTGGAGCGGGCGCCGGCGGCGGCACGTCCGTCAAGGTGCTCACCGACCTCGGCTTGAAGGTTTGCCTGCTCGAGGCGGGTCCGATGCTCGACCCGTCCAAGGAATTCAAAGAGCACAAGTGGTATCACGACTACGGTCACCGCGGGGCGGAGCAGGGCGGTAAGCGCTACTTCGGCGACGGCAAGCCATTCGGTTTCCTCTCCACGACTTCCGGCGGCTGGGAGCTTGACGGCGAGCCCTACACCGTGGCCGAGGGCAGCGAGTTCCGCTGGTTCCGCTCGCGCATCGTCGGCGGCCGCACCAACCACTACGGCCGCATGTCGTTTCGCTTCTCGCAGATGGACTTCAAGGCCAAGGACCGCGACGGGCTGGGCGAGAACTGGCCGATCGACTACGACGAGATCCGTCCCTACTACGACAAGGCGGAGAAGTTCATCGGCGTGACCGGCACGGTCGAAGGCATCCCCTCCGCGCCGGACGGCGTCTTCGAAGCCCCGCCCGCGCCCAAAGTACACGAGCTGCTCGCACGCGAAGCCGGAAAGAAGCTCGGCATTCCCTTCATCGCCAACCGGCGGGCCATCCTCACCTCCAACAAGAACGGGCGCGCCGCCTGCCACTACTGCGGCCAATGCGGGCGCGGCTGCCTGACCGCATCCGCCTACGCCTCGAGCCAAGTCGAGGTTTTCCCGGCGCTCGAGACTGGCCGCCTGAAGCTGATTACCGACGCCATGGCGCGCGAGGTGTCCGTCGATTCGAGCGGCAAGCCGGACGGCGTCATCTACATCGACAAGAATGAACGTCGCGAGCACAGGGTGCGGGCCAAGGCGGTCATCCTGGCCGCTTCGTCGTGTGAATCCTCGCGCATCCTGCTCAACTCGAAATCCAAGTATCACCCCTACGGGCTCGCCAACTCGTCGGGCCAGGTCGGCCGCAACCTGATGGACACGGTCGGCTTCGGGCTCTCCGGCTACGTGCCGGCGCTCGAAGGTATGCCGAAATACAACACCGACGGCTTCGGCGGCTCGCATCTCTACGCTCCGTGGTGGGGCTGGGACGACCACCAGAGGCTCGGCTTCCCGCGCGGCTACCACATCGAGTTCGGCGGCGGCTTCGGCATGCCGGGCCCGGGCTCCTACCATGGCGCGGCGCGCACCCACGGCTACGGCGCCGGGATGAAGAAGGCCATCCGTGAGCAGTACGGCGCCGGCGTCGGCTTCGCGGGCCGCGGCGAGATGATCCCCAACGACCTCAGCTATTGCGAGATCGACCCCGACGTCGTCGACAGATGGGGTATTCCGGTCTTGAAGTTCCACTTCGCCTGGACCGACTACGAGTGGAAGCAGGCGCGGCACATGGAGCGCACCTTCGCCGAGATCATCGAGACGATGGGCGGCAAGGTTCGCGGTCTCAAGAACGCCGACCGCGAGGCCGACGGCATCTCCACGCCCGGCACGATCATCCACGAGGTCGGCACGGCGCGCATGGGCGACAGCCCGAAGACCTCCGTGCTCAACAAGTACTGCCAGGCCTGGGACGCGGAGAACCTGTTCGTGGTCGACGGCGCGAGCTTCGTGTCGAACCCGGACAAGAATCCCACGCTGACCATCAACGCGTTTGCGTGGCGCGCGGCGGAGTATCTGGTCGAGGAGGCGAAGAAGGGCAATGTCTGAGCTGGTCAACATTCACACCGTCACCCGCCGCGACGCGCTTAGGCGGATTGCCGGCGCCGTCTTCGCCGCGGGCGTGGCCGGCGAGCTCACCCGGGCAGACGCGCAGCAGGTCCATGCCGCCGCGGCCAGCGTGAAGGGCGCGCTTGGCGAGTACCAGCGCCAGGCGCTCAGCGAGCACGAGTGGAAGACGGTGAGCCGCCTCGCCGAGCTCCTTGTGCCAGCGGACTCGGGCGGCGGCAGCGCGGTCGACGCCGGCGCGCCCGAGCTCATCGATCTGCTCTGCAGCGGAAGCGAGCAACTCCGCGACATCTACACCGGCGGGATATCCTGGCTCGATGCAACCATGCGCACGCAGTTCGGCAAGGAGTTCTTGGAGGCAAGCGAGAAGCAGCAAACGCAGATGCTCGACATGCTCGTCGAGCAGGAACGCGCCATCCGTTCACGCCGCGCGGCCTCCGGCGACGGACCTTACGCCGAGTTTCGCGACTACCAAGCCTGGGACCGCCCCACGATGGGCGCTGGCGTGGAGTTCTTCGACTGGGTTCGCAAGATGTCGGTTGACGCTTACTACACCAGCCCCATTGGCATCGAAGACATCGGATACCTGGGCAACGGCGCATACTCGGAATACGAAGTGCCGGAAGAGTCGATCGCGTATGCGATGAAACGCAGCCCATTCGCATGACGCTTGCGGCCATGGCGTTGGCGGGCGCCGCGGGCGCGGTGGCGCGCTACGGAGTTTCGATCGCGGCGCTGCGCTGGCTGGGGCCCGGCTTTCCCTATGGCACCTTGATCGTCAACCTCGCCGGCTGCTTCCTGCTCGGCGCGTTGACAGAGCTTACCCTCGAAGAAGGATTACTCCCGCCGCACTGGCGCACCATCGCGGGCACCGGCTTCCTTGGGGCGTTCACGACCTTCTCGACCTTCGGAGTCGAAACCTTCCGCGCTATCGAAAGCGGCCATTGGGGCGTGGCGGCGGCGAACGTGCTCGTTAACGTGCTAGCGGGCTTGGCGCTGGCGGCAGCAGGCTTCTGGGCGGCGCGGGCGGTGGCGTAGCTCATCGAGGCGATAGGCGGCTAGGGTCGAGTTCTGCGGCACGCGCCGGGAGAGAGAGCGAAATCTCGACCGGCGGCCTCTACCGTCCGACAT
This sequence comes from Bryobacterales bacterium, assembly GCA_965216545.1. Taxonomy (GTDB): domain Bacteria; phylum Acidobacteriota; class Terriglobia; order Bryobacterales; family UBA6623; genus RI-231. The sequence continues at coordinate 6,633,349 of OZ244172.1, read as the reverse complement.
GCGTCACGCCCGGAGGCCTTGGCCGTGTGCGGGCTATTCTCGTTCTGAATCCACGAAGCGCTGGATGCCCTTCGATATCGCGAAGTACGCCGCCACAATCCCAGCGCAGTAGAGCGCCAGCGCTATCGTGAGCAGAATCCAGTTGTCTCCAAGGGCGCGGGCAATCTGAATCAAGATTACGATGGCGGCAACCCAATAGAGCAGGTCTAGAATCTCCGGAAGAAGGCTGTATCTTGCCAGGGCGCGTATGACTCTCCTAGCGGTCATGGGATGTCTGATACATCTTCGTCACTTCTCTCTGGAAGAGAGGGGAGTTTTTATGGGCGGCCTCGATTGCGTTGAGATACTTGGCGAGAGGTTTCTCGACGAGAAAGAAGAGCATGTCGAGTCCCTTTTGTCTACGCAGGTCTTTCCAAAGGGCAGGATGCTTGCTCTTGAGTCGCTTGCTTGCCTTGGAAGCCCGCTGGGCCACCCCTTGAAGCATCGCCAGCGATACGACTGCCCCGACTCCCGTCGCACCCGCAGCGCCGGACACGCCCAATTTCTTGGCCAGTTGCTTGTAGGCAGTTGTCGCGGCGATCCGCTTGGCGACTTTGACCGCGATCGTCGTGGCAAGCTTCTTGCCTAGCACGAGCCTGCCAGCGACGTAGGCCCCTCCGATTCCGGCCGCTTTGGCGAGCTTTCTGATCGCTACTTCGGGAAAGGAGCCGTAGTATCTTTCAAGGATCTTGACTATGATCTCACGCAGCGGACTATTTGGGCCCTGCAGGCCGTACTTCGCCAGCGCCGTGAGGTTCCGCGCGAGATACTCGTTCTCAATGCCGATCTCGGCGCTACGGTCGAATCCGGCCAAGCCGATGCCCTCGACGGTTCGCTCGGCGCCGTAGAATATGTCCTCTCCGACGGAGTACACCCCGTTGCCGAGCGCGGTCGCGACGTCCGCTACGTCGTCAAAGAATCCCATACCGTGGTCTCTGCCCTCTATAGCGTCCTTCGGGCGCCGAAGAGGCCAGATGGCCTTCAGATTGGTGACTTCGCGCCTTCCGCTCCAGGGCTACGCTCGCTACTCCAGCGCCTCGAGCGCACGGTCCGCGGTCGCCGCCGCGGCCCGCATCTCGGCCACGCGCTCGGTGCGGATGACGTGCGCGCCCCCGCGCACCGCCCAGGCCACCGCGATGGCTTCTCCCACCGTCCTCTCCATCTCGGTCGCGCGCACCGTCTCGGTCAAGAACGGCTTGCCCGTCGCGCTCGCCATCACCGGCTGGCCCAAGCGCTTCAGCTCGCCCAGGCGCTCCAGGACCTGCCAGTTCTGCAGCCCCTTTTTGCCTAGCCCCAACCCTGGGTCGACGACGATCTTGCGGCGCTCGATTACGCCCCCGCGCCGCGCCCGTGCGACCGCCGAATCCAGATCCGTGCGTATCGTCTCGATCAGCCGCGCCAGGGGCCGTCCCTTCGACCACGTCTCGGGCCCTCCGAAGGCGTGCGCCAGGATCAGGCCGACGTCGGCGTCGCTCACCGTCCGCGCCATCTGCGGGTCCAGCGCCAAGCCGGTCGGGTCGTTGATCACCGACGCTCCCAGCTCGATCGTCCGCGCCGCCGTCTCGGCGTTGTAGGTCGCAACCGAAAACGGGACTTCGAGGTGCGCGTGCAGCTTGCGCACGGTCGGCACCAGCCGTCGCAGCTCTTCGTCGGCGGAAGCGCGGTCGGAACGGCTCGCTCCGGGCAGCGCGGTCACGTCGATCATCGCCGCGCCCTGGTCGACCATCTCGAGCGCGCGGCGCAGGGCGGCCTCCGGGTCCGGCTTGTCCGGGCCCGCACCCAGGTCCAAAACGCCAACGATGAGCGTCTCGGCGCCAAGCGGAATCTCGCCGTCGCGGATCTTCCACAGATGCCGCGGGCGGCTGAAGCGGGAATCGGCCATTGCGGGGAGGCTCCCTCTAACCGTACTCGAAACCCGCCGTCGCCCACACCTCGCGCGGCCGGCCGGCCTCTGACGTCCGCGGCAGCGTCATGCGCACCAGCTTGCGCAGCGGCGCGAACCCAAGCTCCCGCGCGAGCTCGGCCGCGGCCTGGTGGCGCGGCAGCACATCCCAAAAGAACCGCTCGCCCGGATGCCGCGCAAGCAGCGCTCCAATCAGCCGCCGCGCCTGCTCACACTCGCGCGCCACGACCGGCCCGACGAAACGAGCATTGGAGCCGGGCCTGCCGAGCGCATAGCCCTCTCCGTCCCCAAAGGCGTCCTGGGGGAAGCGCTCGAGCAGCCGCGCCAACAGCCGGCCGCGGTCCGCACCGAACGCCTCGCGGTCCAGCGCCGCCACTTCGTCCGTCGTGGTCAGGGGCGGCGCCTGCGCAGACGCGTCCGCCGTGCTCGACTCCAGGCCCCAGCGCTCGATCGGCTGCTCGTCCTCGAACCCGAGCGCGGCGTAGAGCGGCCGGCCCATGTCGGTGGCGTCCAGCTTGACGCAAGCTGCGCCGCGCGCCCGGCAGTACGCCAAACAGCGCTCCATCAACGCCCGCGCGATGCCGCGACGGCGGTAGTCCGGCAGCACCAACACCATCCCGATCCACGCCAACTCGCTGCCAAAACAAACCGCCGTCGCCGAGCCGACAGCACGCCCGTCGAGCTCGTAGACGAAGCAGCCCTCCGGTTCGAGCGCCAGCACGTTCTCCCAGTCCGCCTCGATCTGGTTCCAACCCGCCGCTCGTTTGAGCTCCATCGCCGCCGGGATGTCTTCCTGCTTCATGCGACGGATCATTCCGCCCACCCCGCGCGGCGCTGGTAGAGGTAGAAGCCCACGCCCGCCGCCACGGCCAACGCCGCCGTCACGCTCATCGCCCCGTAGTCGCGCTGCTGCATCTGCCCGCCAAACACCGTGCTCGCCAACAACGCCGGCAGCCGCCCCAGCCCCGAGATCAGCACGAAACGCCCCAGAGGCCACCCCGTCAGCCCCGCGCCGTACGACATCGCGTCCTTCGGCGCACCCGGCGTGAGGAAGAGCAGGAAGATCGCCCAACGCCCCTTCGGCGATTGCGCCGCATGTTCCAGTTTTTCCAGAGTCGGATGTCCGAAAATCCGTTCGAACGTCGGGCGCCCGATCAGCCGCCCCAGCAGGAACGCCGTCGCCGAGCCCAGCAGAATGCCCGCGAGCGAATACAGCAGCCCGCGCCAAGCTCCGAATACGTACCCCGCGGCGATCTGCGTGATCTCGCCGGGAATGAAGAACACGATCACCTGGGCGAACTGGATGGCGACGCAGAGCAGCGGCCCGCGCCAGCCGCTCGCCCGCATGTCCTCCACCAACCTGTCCGAGTCGCTCAGCCGTCCGATCAGCCCGCTCTGCCAGGCCAGCACGAACACCACCGCCAGCGCGCCCGCAGCCAACCACGGGCCGATCTTGCGCAACCGTTCCAGCTCCGCCAACCGATCAGTGTAACCGGGGCTGCAACGCCGACACTGCGCTCGCCGCAGCAATCGCCGCCGTCTCCGCACGCAACACCGTGGGGCCGAGCGTCGCGCGCACGGCCCCAGTCGCCAGGGCCGCTCGCCGCTCTTCGGCTGCCCAGCCGCCCTCCGGCCCCACGAGCAACGTCGCCGGCCCCGGCCGGACGCACTCGCGCAGCGGCGGCGCCTCGAAGTCGAGCAGAATGCGTTGCTCGGCCGGCCGCGCCAACGCCTCGGCCAGCGACGCCGGCGCCGCGACCTCCGGCGGCGCCATCCTGCGGGCCTGCTGCGCGGCCTCTTCGACAATCGCCCGCCAGCGCTCCGTGCGCTTCGCCGCCGCCCGCACCAGCCCTTTGTCGCTGCGCTCGGCCGCCACTGGCACAATAGCATCCGCGCCGAGCTCGGTCAGCTTTTCGAGCGCCAGCTCGAAGCGCGGAAACTTGATCACCGCCAGAGACAGCTCGATCCGCGGGCCCGTCGCCGGCGCCTCGCGCGGGCCGAGCAGCCGGAACGTCACCCGCTTGCCGGAAACCGCCTCCGCCTCGGCCTCGAACAATCGCTCGTGGTCGGACGCCTCGACGCGCTCGCCAACCCTGAGGCGCACGACCCGCGCCAAATGATGCGCCCGCGCCCCCTCCACGCCCGCACTCTCGCCGTCGAGCCAATCAACGAAAACTCTGCGCAACGCCACTCCTGCCAGTGTAGAACCCTCGTGGCGCTCCGCCTAGGAGGTGACCGCAAGCTGACGGGATGCGGCGTCTGAAGAACGGTTAGGAGCCCCATGCGCGAGCTTCGGTCTGTTTCGAGACTGTGCGAGTGGCGGCGGGACCGCACCCTGGCGGGATGCGGCTCTGACCGGATGATGTGTTTCCGCGCCGTGTCTGCTACTCGCCGTCTTCGAGCGCTTGTGCGATCTCGATCGATCGCTCAGCGGCTGCTTCTACGGCCGAAATCAGCGTTCCTCGTAGCGCGCCCAACTCGAGCTCGTGCAGCCCCGCGATCGTGGTGCCGCCCGGCGTGGTGACTTGGTCTCGCAACACGGCTGGATGTTGGTCGCCGTCGAGCGCCATCTTGGCCGCGCCCAGCAGGGTTTGCGCGGCGAGCTTGGTCGCGGCCGCCGGCGGCAGACCCATGCGCACGCCTCCCGCGGCCAACGCCTCGATCATCGTAAACACGTATGCGGGACCGCTGCCCGAGAGGCCGGTGACGGCGTGCATCTGCGATTCGTCAACGAACGCCGTCTCGCCCACGCTCGAGAAGATCTCTCGCGCCAGCTCACGATGGGCCTCGGTGGCGTGTGCGTTGGCGCACAAACCGGTCGCGGCGGCGTGGACCGTCATCGCGATGTTTGGCATCGCGCGCACGATCGGCTGAGGGTCGTCGAGACGGGATTCAATCGAGCGCATCGACACCGCGGCCGCAAACGAGATCAACAGTTGATGCGGCTTGAGCACGCCGCCGATCTCAAGCAACACGGGTGCGACCAAATTTGGCTTGACGGCCAAAATCGCCACGTCGGCCTCACGGGTGGCGGCGCGGTTGTCCGGTAGCGTTCGGATTCCGGTGTGACGCGCGCTGAGCTCGGCCAGGCGCGCCTCCGAGACGTCCGCGGCGATCACCGACGCGGCATCCGCTCCGGCGTCGAGCAAGCCCGCGATCAGCGCCGAACCCAGGTTGCCCGCGCCGATGACGGCGACGGTGCGATCCAGAGACATCGCACCATTGTAACGACTGTTTGCGGTTGTCTATACAGGATATTTATTTGCGAACGGCAGGAAGAGTTTTCGATACTATCCGTTAAATTGCGTCTGACGGGATCCGCCTGAGATAGAGCGTAACGGGAGGTAACGAGCGAATGCAACGACAGCAAGTCACCGAAAGCGTGGAGGTCCTGCTCGCGGATTTACACGAAAAGAAGCGTTGGCTGGACATGATGATCGGCGGCCTGGAGGCGGCGGTCTCTTCCCCTGAGCACCAGCTAATCACCTCGGTGGAGAAGGCGTTCGAGAGCCCGTCGCGTTCCAGGGGAAGCGCGGAGTTACTCAGCGACCGAAAAACCGGGCTGGCGACGCTCGCCCAAAGCGTCCATAGCTCCCCCCATGCCAGACGCAAGCGCAGCCTGGAGGTCGGTCAAGCGGTCAGTACGTAGTCGAGCAGCGTCGCGCCCAGCAGCCCAAAGATCACGTCGAAGCTGATCAGCAGCTTGACCCAGACGAATGAGTCGCCCAGGGCGTCGCCGGCGAAGATCACCCTGGTCAGCTCGACGCACGCCATCAGTGCCGGCAACGCGATGGGGAACACGAGCAGCGGAAGCATCAGCTCCCGCAGCCGGTTGTTCGCCGTCACGGCCCCAAACACCACGCCCACGATCGAGAACGATAGCGTGCCGAGCAGGAGCACGACGAGCAGCTCGGGAAACCGCTCGGTCCAGCGCACCTCGTAGAAGACTCCGAAGAAGAACAGCGTGATCAGCTCGAGCGTCAGGATGAGCGTCGCGTTGGCTACGAGCTTTCCGCAAAAGATCGCCGCCCCGGAGACCGGCGCCGCGGTCAGCGCACTCAGGCAGTCGTTCGCCGTCTCGCGCGCAAAGCTGCGGTTGAGCACCAGCATGCCGGCGAACGAATAGGCGATCCAGAGCAACCCGCCGGACATGGCGCGCGAGTCCGGATTGGTGATGGGGTCGAATGCGAAGCTGAACAGTAGCAGGACCACCAGCGCGAACGAGAACGCGGCGTTGACGACCTCGCGATTGCGCAGCTCGACGCGGAGGTCCTTGCCGGCGACGGCGACGGTTTGTCGCAGAAAATCGTTCACGAGATTCGATCGTAGAGCGTCTCGGGTCGCGCCCGCAGCTCGTCGTCGTTGGGGCCGCGCCAGGCGACGCGTCCGCGATCGAGCAGCGCGATCTCGTCGGCGATCTCGAGCGCCTCCCGAAGTTGGTGCGAGCAGACGACGACGGTGCGGCCTTCTTCTCGGGCGTCCCGGATGAGCTGGGAGAGGAAAGCGATGGCGCGGTCGTCGAGCGCGGTCCAAGGCTCGTCGAGCAGCAGCAGGTCGGGCTCGTGCAGAAAGGCGCGGGCGATGGCGAGCCTTTGCCGCATGCCGCGAGAAAATCCCGCCACGCGAGCGTCGTGGAAGCGCTTGAGGCCGGTACGCTCGAGCCACTTGGCCGTGCTCGCGGGGATGTCGTTGACGCCGTAGAGCTCGCCGAAGAAGCGTAGGTTCTCGGCCGCGGTCAGGTCGTCATAGAGCCAGAGCCCGTGGCCCACCAGACCGACCCTTTGGCGCAGGTCGCCTTCGTCGGTCCCCAGTCCCAGGCTGATCGAGCCGTCGGTGGGCTCCGACAAGCCGGCGAGCATGTGCAGCAGCGTGGTCTTGCCCGCGCCGTTGCGGCCAAGCAGCGCCAGCGTGCGGCCGCGCGCGATCTCGAGGTTGACGCCGCGGATGGCCGGAAAATCGCCGAAGAACTTGGTGACGCCGCGCAGCGACAGGGCCGGATCGCTCATTTGCCCTGCTGTGGCTGGCCGCCCGCCTTGGAGGTGTAGAGGTTGAAGAAGCCGAGTGCGAGGATCGCAACGGCAATGCCGATGAGCCAGGGCAGCTCTTTGTGCAGACCGGCCTCTTCGATGCTGATCGAGCTGCCGCCTCCGCCGCCTCCTCCGCTCGAGGCGCCGCTGCTACTTTCGCCGCCCGCCGAACCGCGCTGGATCCGACCCGCGCCGCTGAGCGCAACAGTGAAGTCGCCGCCGCCCTCGATCTCGTAGATTGTCGCGCCGCTCGACGGCTCCGACCCCAGGTCGCCCAACTGCTCTCCGGCGACCTCGACGCCCGCCGGCACGGCGATGCGGGTTTGCAGGCCGGGGTAGAGCGAGCGGCTGGTGAACGTGTCGCGATCGGCCTGCGGAACCAGGTAGGTGAGCGAGATGCGATTTTCGCCGGGCTTGATGGGAAAGTCGACCTTGTAGATCTCCGGCTCTTGGGTCTGTTCGGCGATGGCGTTGAGCGGCGTCCGCGCTGGTCCGCTCGCCTCGACTTGCACGACCCCCTTGGCGGCCTCGGGCAAATGGAAACGCAGCGAGCCGCGTTCGGCGTCCCTGAAGGTCACCGGCGGATTGGTTGCGTTCTGGTACAGGTAGCTCTCGTTGACGACCATCTCCGAGCCGCCGGGCTCGAGAATCAAGATGCGTCCGATGGGCGTGAGCGGCGTCTCGACGGCGTTGTAAATCTCGATCGTCACGTTCGAGCGGTCGACCTGCGGCGCAAGCATGGTGGAATACGTCACGCCCTGGTGGTCGGTGCGCAGCATGCCCATGCCGGGGACTTCCTTGGCGAGCTCGAACGCGCCGTCGGTCCCGCTGTAGACCTCCTCGATCGGGTCCATGCCCTGCGCGAAGGAGATGAGCGTGATGGCGACGCGTGGCTCGGGCTCGCCTGTGGAGCGGTTAATCACCACGCCGCTCACGCTGGCAGCGGCCAACGGCACAGAGGCAAGCAGAAGCGCGGCGGCCAATGTGGCGCACGGCTGTGCCGTGCAGGCGAGGCTGCGCCTCGCCCTCGTTCGGGCCGAAGGCCCGGACGAGCTTTGCCGCGGTCTCATGCCGCCGCTCCCTTCTTCTCGACACCCTCGATCTGCGCCATCGTTTCGGCAAGCTCGCGCTGCAAGTCCTGCTTGGTCGTCTGATAGTCCTCGTCGGAGAGCTTGCCCATGCGAAATTCCGCTTGCAGGTCGCGCAGGTTTTCGTAGATCGTCGCCTTACGCTCTTCCAGGTGTCGAGTGGGCGAGACCGGCTCAGGCTCGGGCAAGTCGGAGGCGCGGACGAACAACGGCAGGGCGAACGCCATCGCCACGATCAGGATTCCGAGAACGATCAGCATGGAGGGCGCGGCCGGCTACTCCTCTTCCGCCAACTCCTTCTCGATCTGCGCCTCGTAGCGGCGCACCACGGCTTCGTCGACCTTCTCGGCGCCCGCTGCCTCGGCTGCGAGTTGATTGGCCTTCCAGCGCCGCACGACGAACGGCGCGATCACCAGGCCCAATGCAAGGGCTGCGAACGGCATGACCCAGCCCACCGCACCGAAGCCGACGGCGATAGGCTCGGTGCGCAGCACGTCGCCGTACTTGACGAAAATCTTCGAGAGGACTTCGCTGTCGGAGAGGCCGGCGGTGACGAGCTCGGTCAAGTCCGTGTTTACCGGGTCGCGGAAGTGGCAGTAGAGCATGTTGCAGTCCGCCACGGTGTAGGCGCAACCGCATTGGCACTTGAGACCCTTGCCGATCTCGCGCACGCGGATGGTGACCGGGTCGGTGGTCTTGACCTCGGCCAACAGGGAGCCGCCGGCGAGTACGGCGACCGCGAATGCGGCTAGCGCGATGTGGCGCGGGCCACGGTCAAGCCTTCTCTGCAACGCGCGCCTCCTTCTCCACCACGCCCACCACGCGCGTCTTGGGCGGAACGCGTTTGATCTTGCTGGGAATCAAGGCCACCAGCGTACCGAAAACCAGCACCCAGCCGCCCACCCAAACCCAGCTCGTCAGCGGGTTGATGTAGGCCGAAATGATGGGGCTCTTGCCGTCGCGGGTGAAGCCGGCAAAGACCACGTAAACGTCGCGGTTCAAGCGGCGGTAGATGTCAGGCAGCCCGGTGGGCTGAGGCTCGCGGCCTGTGGTGTAGATGCGTTGCTCGGGGTGGAGCATGCCCAATGAAGCGCCGTTCTGGGAGACTTCCATCGCCGCGATCGAGCTCTCATAGGTCTCGGTCCGATCCTGCTCGAGGCCCGTCATCTTGAACTCATAGGCGCCGACCTGCAGCACGTCGCCCGGGTTCATCTCCGCTTGGCCCATCTCGTTGAACGCCGAGCCGGCGAAGCCGATGAACATGAAAACCATGCCCATGTGCACCAAATAGCCCCCGTAGCGTCGCGTGTTGCGGTGCGTCAGCTCTACCATCGCGGGAATGAGCGACTTGTTCTGCTTGCGGCCGATCACCCGCGCCCCGCGGAAAAACTCCACGCCGATCGTGATCGCGACGAATAGGCACAGCACGATCGTCATCCAGGCGTAGAGATGGCGCACGCCGAACGCGAACAGCACGCCGCCCAACGCCAGCGACGCCACCGAAGGCCACAGGAAGTTGCGCTTCAAGCTCTCGGGCGAGGTCCGCCGCCAAGCGAACAGCGGCCCGACGCCGGTAAGCAGCATCAGCGCCAGCGCGATCGGAATGTTCACCTTGTTGAAAAACGGCGCGCCCACGGTGATCTTCTCGCCCGTCGCGGCCTCGGAGATCACCGGGAACAGCGTGCCCCACAACACCGCGAAGCAGCTCGCCAGCAGGATCACGTTGTTGAACAGGAAGCTCGATTCGCGCGAGAGCACCGAATCGAGCTGCGCCTCGCTCTTGAGGAAGTCCAGCCGCACCAGGATCAGGAACGTGGTCAGCAGTACGCCAATCGTCAAGAACCACACGAAGTAGTCGCCGATGTTGGACTGCGCGAAGGCGTGCACCGAGCTCACCAGCCCCGAGCGCGTCAGCATGGTGCCGAAGATGCAGAGAAAGAACGTCGCCGCGACAAGCACGATGTTCCAGACCTTCAACATGCCCTTCTTTTCCTGCATCATCACCGAGTGCAGGAAGGCCGTACCGGTGATCCAGGGGAGCAGGGAAGCGTTCTCGACCGGGTCCCAGCCCCAGTAGCCGCCCCAGCCCAACACCGAGTACGCCCAGACCATTCCCAACAGGATGCCGATCGACTGGAACATCCAGGTGACCATCGTCCATATCCGCGTCGTGTGGATCCAGCGGTCGCCTGGCTGCTTGGTGATCAGCGAAGCCATCGCGAAGGCGAACGGCACCGCAAACCCCACGTAGCCCAGGTAGAGCATGGGCGGGTGGATCGCCATCACCGGGTGCTGCAGCAGCGGGTTGAGCCCGTTGCCGTCGGGGATCGAGGCCACCTGAGCGCCCGACATGAGCACCTTGAACGGGTTCGCCTCGAAGGCCACGATGCCGAGGAAGAACGCCAGAATCGTCGCCTGGATCGCGATGACGTAGCTGATCATGCTGGCGTGCTTGCGGCGCGCCAGGAAGACGGAGATGAAGGCGTAGGTGGCGGCGATCCAGCTCCAGAACAGCAGCGATCCTTCCTGTCCGCCCCACCAGGCGGCCAACTTGTAGATCAGCGGTTGGTGGATGCTCGAGTACGAGGCGACGTAGCTATAGCGGAAGTCGTTGGCGAGGATTGCGTAGAGCAGAAGCAACGCCGCCGCGGTCGTCAGCCCCCAACTCGCCATCACGGCCCGCTGCGCGCTGACCTCCAGAAAGGCGTTGCGTCTGAGGCGTCCGGCCAGAGCGGCGACGACCGCGTAGACCGAGATCAGGAAAGCGAGCAGGACGGCGAGATAGCCTAGGTTTTCCATGGTTCGACCGTGCGCAGCCCTGCTGCGCGCGGACGCGCACGCGGGGCCGCGATGCTAGGTAGTCGGCTCAGCCGGCGCCGCTTCGTAGCTTGGCGAGGCGTTCTCGCCCGGCTTGGCCTCGTACTTGGAGGCGCACTTGGCTTGAATCTTTTGAGCTTCGAATGACCCGTCGGCGCGCAACTTGCCGTCGCAGAGCGCTTGTGCGCGGTCTCGGAACGTATCGGGCAGCGGGTCCTGGCCAGTGTAGACGACGCTGAGCTTCCGCGGCGCCTTGCCTTCCTCGACCTGCTCGATCGTGAACTCCACGCCGGCGCCGGACTTGACGATCGAGCCCGGCACGACGTCCCCGCCGACCCGGATTCGCTTGTCGGCGGCGCCGTCCATGGCCGCGAGCTCGTCGATCGTGACGTAGTAGGTCGCCGCCTCGCTGATGCCGTCCACGGCCAGCCAGGCCAGCGCGGCGACGATGACGAAGGTGATGATGCCAAACTTAAGTGTTGCGTTCATCTTGGATCTCCCAGCAGGCGACAGACCCTCAGTATAGAGCCTTGGAAGGTGCGCCGGCGCCTTGGGCGCGCGGCGTACCTCCGAATCGGGATTCTATTGCGCCAGGCGAAACGCAGTCAGGGGTTGAGGATGACCTTGGTTAAGTTGGGCTCGCGACCGTAGAGCCTGTCGAAGTAGTCCTGGCCGGCCTCGAGCGGGCCGGTAGCCGAAATCATCGGAGCGACCTGGATTGCGCCGCGCGCCATCAGCTCCAGGCAGGCCGGGTAGTCGTTCGCCGAGGCGCAAGAGCCGAACACCGAGACCTCGCGCGTGACCACCGATTGCAGCCCGAGCTCCACGGTCGGCGTCACGTTGCCGATCAGCGTCACGGCGCCGCCCTTGCGCACGGCGTCGATGCACATCGCGACCGTGGGGGTGGCGCCGACGGCTTCGAGCGTGACGTCGGCGCCGCGTCCCGCGGTGATCTCCCGCACGCGCTCGACGACGTTGGTCGAGCCGGAGTTGACGACTTCGTCCGCGCCGAGGGCTGTGGCGAGCTGCAGCCGATCGTCGGCTAGATCGGCGACGACGATGCGTCCGCAGCCTGCTGCCCGCAACGCCTGCAGCGTCAGCAGGCCGATCATCCCCGCGCCGACCACCAGCGCCGTATCGCCGAGCTGGACCGGCGTGATGTCGACCGCGTGCACCGCCACCGAGACCGGCTCGACCATGGCGGCATGGTCGAACGAGAGGCCCTCGGGAACTGCGTAGACGATGGGCTCGGGGACGTTGACGAACTCGGCGAAGGCCCCGTGCCGGCGGTACTCGTCGCAGGAGACGCCGAGCACGCGCCGATCGTCGCAGAGATTCGGCCGGCCGTGGCGGCAGAAGTAGCACGCGCCGCAGGAGATCATGGAGTCAAAGGTGACGCAGTCGCCTTCCCGGAAGCGCGTGACGGCCTCGCCGGTCTTGGCGACGACGCCCGAGGCCTCGTGGCCCATGATCACCGGCGGAATGCGGCGTCCCGATGAGCCGTCGTAGCCGTGTACGTCGCTGCCGCAAATGCCGCACGAGCGCACCTCGATGAGGATTTCGTTCGGCGCAACCGACGGTTCGGCGTAGTCGTCGACCAGCGTGAGCTTCTTGTAATCTTCGAGAACGAGAGCTTTCATGGCAGATTCGAAAGCCCACTGTAACGCACTGCGGTTGCGGTGTAAGACGTGTACGGCGGCATGTGTCCGGCAAGCTCGTCCGCGGGTCGGGTAGGAGCACGCGGGCTGACGCCCGCGTCTCAACCGGCCCAATGCGCACGCTCGTGCGGCTGATTTGGCGGGGTTTGGCAGAATGAAGGCTCGCATGGGGCAGCCCGGAGTCCATCCCATCCTGGCCGTCGATTGGGGCGAGCGCCGGATCGGCTTGGCCGTCACCGACGAGCTCGGCATCGCGGCCCACCCGCTGCCGACCTTGGTCCGCAAGAACAAAGCCTCGGATCTCGCCGCCTTGGACGAGGTGCTCGCCTCCCGCAACGTGCAGTCGCTGCTCGTCGGACGGCCGTTCAACATGGACGGCTCGGAAGGCCGCTCGACGAGACTTGCCGAGCAGTTTGGGCGGACCTTGGCCAAGCGCAGCGGGCTGCCGCTCGCGCTCCGCGATGAACGGCTCACCAGCCGTGAAGCCGCCGCGCGGGTCGGACCGCGTGGCGACCTCGACCAAACGTCCGCGCGGATCCTGCTCGAGGGTTACCTCGCCGAATTGGAGGCCGCGGTTTGAGCACGGGCCGCAGGATCGCGGCGGCGGCCGTCGCGCTGCTGGTCGCCGGCGCCGCCGGGCTTGGCTTGTGGGTCCGCCAGGGCTTGGCGGCGCCCGCGGGCGAGCTCGAGCGCCCCGTGGTCGTCGAGATTCCGACCGGCTCGTCGAGCCGCGAGATGGCGAAGCTGCTCGAACACGCGGGGGTGATCCGATCCGCCCGTCATTTCCTGCTCGCCCGCGCCTGGCGCTCGGACGAGGTCTTGCAGGCGGGCGAGTACCAATTCCAACGGCCTGTCTCGGTGTGGGAGGCCTACGAGAAGTTGGTGCGGGGAGAGATCATGCTTCACCCCGTGACCGTGCCCGAGGGGCTGACGCGCTTCGAGGTCGCGAAGGTCGTCGCGGCGGCGGGTTTTGGGACCGAGCAAGAATTTCTGGCGCTCAGCGCGAACCCGGACCCGATCCGCGACCTGTTCCCCGAGGCGCAAAGCCTGGAGGGCTGCCTGTTTCCCGAGACCTACAACTTCCCGCGGGCCGCTGGCGCGGAGGAGGTGCTGGCGGCCATGCTGCAGGCCTTCCGCGGCGCTTTCGAGAGCGCCGCGCGGGGAACCGAGTCGCAGCTCGAGCCGCATGAAGCCCTCACGCTGGCCTCGCTGATCGAGAAAGAAACGGGGGTGGTCGAGGAGCGCCGGCTGGTCTCGTCGGTCTACTACAACCGCATGCGCCTGGGCATGTTGCTGCAGTGCGACCCGACGATCATCTACGGCCTGCTGCTCGAGGATCGTTACCGAGGCAAAATCTACGAGTCCGATATCCGCGACCCGCACCCCTACAACACTTACGTCCACGCCGGGCTGCCTCCGGGCCCGATCGCCAACCCCGGCCTGGCCTCGATAAGAGCCGCGTTCCATCCCGCCGAAAGCGACTATCTCTATTTCGTGGCCAAAGCCGCGGGCAAGCCGGACCACGTCTTCTCGAAGAACCTGCGCGCCCACAACCGCGCCGTGGCGGACTACCGGCGGACGCTGCGCTGATGGCCGCCCGGGCATCGGTCCGCGAGTTGGTTCAGGCTTTCCTGAACGAGCGGCGGCCGGCGCGCATCGGGCGCGAAGAGTGGAGCGCGTTGGAAGCGCGCCTGGCCGGCGGCGGGGGGCAAAGACGACCCGTGTCGGCGCGCCGCATCCTGGAGGTCCTGCACGAGACCGACCTCGAGATCGACCGCGCGCTAGGCGGCCTGCCGCCGGACCTGCGCGACCGCGTCCGCACCCGCACGCCCGAGGCGGCCGCCGAGTCGCTGCTGGCGATGAGCACCGAGTACGCCCACGCGCGCGCTGCGGGGGACGCCGTTCGCGCCGAAGACGTCCGCCGCGCCGTGCGGCAAGCCAAGGATCGGCTGCGGCTCACGTTCGGCCGCAAGAACCTGCGCGAGGAGACGCGCCGGCAGAAGGGCGAGCTGCTCGAGTGGTTCCTGGTCTGGCTCGAGAACCCGGGCGTGTTCCCAGCTTGGCTGAGCGCCAAACGGGGCCGGAAGCAGGGGGCGCTTTGATAGAATCGAAGGTTGCAGTCCGAAGGTTCATCGGAAGCCTCCCCAGCCCCACAACTTCGACTTCTGACGGTGCTGCTACTGGCATGGACGGCGGTCGGCTGCATCAAAGTCGACCGCCCCGTCACGCCTCCCCCGGTGGCCAGGAAAGCGACGCTCGATGAGCTGACCCCGCTGATCGATCGCTTTACCCAGGTCCAGTCGCTCGAGGCGAAGGTGACGCTGCAGCTCAAGTACCTCAACGACGAGCGCACTGAGGAAAGCTCTTTGCTGGAAGTCGACGGCTTCATCGTGGCGGAGCGACCCGAGTCGATCCGCGTTCGGGCCCAAGTTCCGGTTACCCGGACTACGGCTTTCGACATGGTGTCGACCGACGGTTCGTTCAAGGTCTATCTCACATTCAAAGATCGTTTCTTCGAGGGTTCCACCGCCGTCGAGACGCGCTCAGAGAAGCGTTCGGAGAACATTCGGCCGCAGCACGTCTTCGAGCCGCTGCTGGTCAAGCCGGCGGGTGAGGACGGCATCTTGACGCTCGACGTGGCGACCGAGGGGCCCATGCCTTACTACGTCATCCAGGAGCTCGTACAGGAAGGCGACCGCTACCGGATCACCCGTAAGTTTTGGTTCAGCCGCCTAGACCTGGAGCTCGACCGGCTCGAGATTCGCGGCAAAGACGGCGAAGTGGCTACGACCGCGCGGTATAGTGGCTGGACGGACTGGGGCGAGGCGCGCTTCCCCGAGTACGCCGTGATCGAGCGGCCCATCGACGGCTACACGCTGACGGTCCGCTTCCTCGAGCCCGGCATCGACGAGCCTCCAACCGAGCAAGCCTTCGTGCTGGAGCCGCCGGAGGGCTTGGAGGTCGAGCGCATCGAGGCTGTCGCGGACGCGGTGGCCGAAGAGACGAACGAAAAAAGAGGCCGTGAGTAAGGATTCGATCCTCGAAGTGGAGGACCTCAAGAAGGTCTACCACATGGGTCACGTCGACGTGCCGGCGCTGCGCGGCGTGACCCTGAGCGTGGAGCCGGGCGAATTCGTCGCGGTGGTGGGGCCTTCGGGGTCGGGCAAGTCGACCCTGTTCCACGTCATCGGCGGCCTCACGCCGCCCACCGCGGGCAAGGTGCGGGTCGCCGGGCACGACTTGAGCGAGATGACCGACCGCGAGCGGACCGAGCTGCGCAAGCTCGTCGTTGGCTTCGTGTTTCAGAAGTTCAACCTGCTCCCGACGCTCACCGCCAGCGAGAACATCGCGATCGCCCGCGACATCGCCGGCGTCGATACGCCGCTCACCGAGGAGTTCAAGGACGTGCTGCGCATCCTGGGGATCGAGAAGCGGCTCGACCACCGCCCCTATGCGCTCTCCGGCGGGGAGCAGCAGCGCATCGCCATCGCCCGCGCGATCGTGAACCAGCCGAAGATCCTGCTGGCCGACGAGCCGACAGGGAACCTGGACTCGCACAACTCCGAGCTGGTGCTCGAGACGCTCAAGGACCTCAACCGGCAATTGGGCCAGACGATCCTGATGATCACCCACAACCCCGACGCGGCGAGGTTCTGCTCCGACCGCCACATCGAGATGCGCGACGGGCTGATCGTCCGGGATGATTAACGGCGGCGCCCGCGCGATCGTGCCACGGCAGGTTTCAGGTGTGACGAGTCAAAAAGCCAACGGAGCGCTTCCCCGAGCTGCGATCACGACTTCTCGGATCGCCTCGATGACGGCGTCCGGCCTGGATCGGTGGATGGCATGGGTGCTTCCCTCGACGACCAGCTGCTTGCTGTTGTTCGACCGCTCGCTCAATCTCGCTTGGAGTGGGCGTACGTAGTCGATCCGCGCGGTTGATTCGCTCGTCAGCACCACTAGGGGTATGGCGCCGAAGGCCGGAGCGAGCGTCCTGAGCGCATCAAGGTTGTCTCCGGTCTCGACCTCTTCAGCCGTCATGGCTGCGAGCTGCTTGGTGCTGTTTTCGAAAGCTCTCTGCGTCCCGTCGGTGCTCTGCGGATATAGGCGGCTGATGCCCGCGGCCCGGAGTCTTTGGGCGGCCGCAACGGACCAGTCCATCCATCGGAAGAGGGTCGGAAGCTTCGAGAAGGTGTCCTCGTGCGTTGCATCGACGAGGACGAGGCCGGCAACCAAGTCCGGGTAGGAAGCCGCGAAGTATTGTACGTAGGCGCCACCGAGCGAGTGCCCGACGAGGATGAGTGGCTCGCGCTCGCCGGCATTCTGCAGCAATAGCCGCAGCTCCTCGGCCAAGCGTCCAACTGAGCGCGGTCGAGGGCCCAGGTCGCTCCATCCGTAGCCGGCGCGATCGTACGAACAGACTCGAGTATGCTTGGCGACTTCGGGCTGGACGAGCCCCCAGGTAAGCATGCCGTTGCCATGGCCGGATTCAAGCAGCACCACTGGCTCCCCGATACCAACGCAATGGAGATGCAGCCTGTGTTCGCCCATTGCGATCAAGCGGCCGGGGCGTGGAAAGGCCGAAATGTCGATCTCCCCTGCAATGCGCTGATAAAGGAGCCCGGCGAACAGAAGGACCGCCAGGAGGCCCCCGGAGAACGCAGCGATTCGCAGCGGCCAGCGCCATCCGGGAGTCTGCTCTGGTTCCGGCGCACCTGGAGAGTCGATCAGCTCCGGCGCCTCCGTCTGGGATATCCCGCTATCCGGTTCGAGGTCCAATGTCAGCACGGATGCGGCGGGCGTCTCGTCGAATTTCAGACTGAGGGCTGGGGAGGCAAACTCCTCGGCCACACGCCATCGAATGAAGATCGCCAGGAGAGCCGCGGGTCCCATCAGAAGTGCGTATCGAACCGGGTGCTGTAGCGCGTAAGCCTCGATCTTGACGCCGATGTCTGTCAGAGCCAAGAGCACCAAGATCAGGGCTCCGGCCGTCACGTGAAGTTGAGCCTTGCCGGGAAGGTAGGAGCAGGCAAGCGGAACTTTCCGGAATCGAAGTAGGCAGAGGTCGGTGAGGATCGTGCCGAGCAGGACGAGGAACAGTGCGTGGCCTAGGACCGGCCATGTCGGCCAGATGCAGAGGAGTAGACCCGTGGCCACGGTGACCGCCGGAACGACGGTTAGACGAAACAGACAGGATCGAACGGCCTTCATGTAGTCGGTCGCACGGCGTGCAACCGCGGTTCGGAAGATCCAGTTGGCCTGGAGTGACGTCGGTACGGCAAAGGCAACGCGCGTTCCGACGACTGCGAAGCACATCAGAACGACCGTTGCGACGAGCAGCGGGCGATTGACGTCTCTCCATGCGTAGATCGCTCCGCTGTAGCGTCCGTACAGGAACGCTCGGCAGTAGGCAAGAGAGATGGCAAGTCCGATGCCGAGATAGCACGAGAGAATGATCCTGTGCTGACGACTCCGGAGCAGCGTGCGAGCGCAAAAGTGAAAGACTGCCGCGTGCAACGGATCGGAGGAACGGGCGCCCCGGTGCGATCCTCCGCGGTTGGGCTTGATATCTGGCTCTTCGACCGTTTCGCGGACCGTACTGGCGTACGACAGCATCAAGCTCCCCACCCCGCCCAGAAACGCAGCGAGCAGCCCGATCCATGCGCGCCGCGCCCAGGGCGTCAACGCCTCGTGGGGCGATCCGTTGAGCTGGTGGAAGAGTCCAAGGAACCAGTACGACGGTAGCTTGGCGAGGAGAGAGGTGTTTGTCGGGTCCGTCATCATTGCGGGCGTTGCCAGCGGGGGCTGCAGAAAGAAGACTGCCAGAATGCTCGTGAACGTGGCCAACTGCAGGGCTGCCGAGATTCGCAGCGCGTATCGCCTGGGGAGCAGCAGGCCCGGTACAGCTTGCAGCGCCAACACACAGCCGAACATAAACGCCGCGGCCGCCATCATGGTGGCCCAATAGGCTATGAACGCCCTCAACACGCTGAAGAAGCCTCCATGGGCGACGCCGATCGCCACTGGATAGCTGATTCCCGTAAATACGTTGAGCGCGGCGACAGCGCCGGCAAGCACGGACGTCGCGGCGGCGATCTTGGCGGCGAGGACCGTCTTCCACCGAACCGGAAGGGGGCGAAGCACAAACAGATCCCGCTGGTTGGGTAGCGGGGCGTCCCACAAGAGCGCCGCCAGCAATCCGGTGATTGCCATCGTCGTTGCAATCAAGAAGTGCTCGTCAACCCAAGCGCCTGTCAAGACTGCGGCGGAAGGAGCCTGGCTTCGAAGGATGCGCGACGCGCCTCCGCTGAACATCAGGCTCAGGGCGGACAGCATTGCCGCAAATTGGCCGAGAAGCTTCGAAACGTCGGCCTGGTCCGAGAGAATTTCGAAATCGACGATGCGGAATAGGAACTGACCGAACAAGACGCGAAAATCGGACTGTTGCTCGCTGTTCAACGGCCGCCCTCAAGCTTCGATCTGGTTCACGATGTCTCGGGAGATCTCGACAGTGTCTTGCTCAACGGCCAACTGAGAGAAAATGGCCTCCAGATTCGGGAGGGCCGTCAAGTCCCTGAGATGCTCGACCGAATCATCAGCGACGATTCCGCCGCGGTGCAGAATGACTACTCGCGAGCAAAGCCGCTCAACCGTTTCGAGCTCATGAGAGCTGAACAGCACTACCTTCCCGCGCGCCGCGAGCTCGAGAATGAGGCTTCGCAGCACGAGCGCGGAGCTGACGTCGAGTCCTGAGAAAGGCTCGTCAAGCAGTATCAAGTCCGGGTTGTGAAGAAGGGAGCCGATCAGCAGGACTTTCTGGCGCATGCCTTTTGAATAGGCAGAGATCGGTGCATGGCGGTCTCCGGCAAGACCGAACAATCGAAGTAGTTCCTCGATGCGGTCGCAGGTAGCGGGCATCGCGAGATGGCGCAGTTGGGCGAGCATCGTGAGGAACTCTAGACCCGAGAGGTGAGTATAGAGATGGGGCTCTTCTGGAACGTAGCCCATCCGCCTCTTGAACGCGATCGGATCCTTGGAGATGGGCTCATCGTGGAACAGGATCGAGCCGGCGCTAGGAGCGAGCAGGCCGGTAACCAGCTTCATGGTGGTGGACTTGCCAGAACCATTCTGCCCCAGATAGCCGGTGACCTCACCAGCCCTCGCGCTGAAGCTCACATCGTCGAGGACGGTAACGCCGGAGAAGCGCTTGCACACCGAGCGGAGTTCGAGCACGAAGGCCAAGGACTTACTCGATCGACGGGACCTGCTTCCTAGACACCGACGAGGTTCGATTTGTTCCCATCTCCAGCGCGAGTTGCAAAGACGGACTCCGAGCAGGCGTTAAGGCGCCTGCTCGGGAGGCACGTCCTCGAGCGGTAGCCGCACATACCGCACACGCTCCCGTTTCCAGGTGTAGACCATGTGCAGATCGCCGTCCGCGCCTTGGATGATGGACGGATAGGAGTACTCGCCGGGCTCGGTCTCGAGGTCGAGGAACTTTTGCCAGGTCCGGCCGTGGTCGTGTGAGACGGCTAGGTTCAACGGCGAGCGGCCTTTCTCGGTGTGGTTGTAGATCATCACGATGCGACCGTCGGCTAGGGCGACCGAGTCGATGCCGGAGTTGGGATTGGGCAGCTCGGTCTCCCAGGCCGCGCTCCAGGTACGGCCGCCGTCGTAGGAGTCGGCGTAGCAGATGCGCCCGATGTTGCGCGCGCGGGTGAACATGCGCACGCCGCCTGGGATCGGAACGATCGTCGGCTGGATGATGCCGTAGGGCTGGCTGGGGTGCGCGATCGCTTCGCTGCGCGACCAGGTGCGGGCGTGGTCGTCCGAGATTTCGGCGAACGCCGTCCAGGAGCGGTAGCTCTCGACCGATGTTCCCGCCAGCACCGTGCCGTCGGGCAGAATTAGCGGCTTGTTCTTGATCGGACCCAGCAGACCAGCCGGCATCGAGCGAGACTCGCTCCAGTTGCGCCCGTCGTCTTCGGAGAAACGGTAGGCGCCGGTCCACTCGCGCGGGCTCGTGCCGTACTTGTAGTAGAGCCAGGTGACCCCGTCGAGGGTACGGAACAGGACCGGGTTCCATGTGGGCGTGTTGTCGTGGCGCGCCACCTCCTCCGGTGCGGTCCAACCGTCGGCGGTGCGGCGCGACATCCAGATCGCAACGTCGTTGTCGCCCTCGCGCGTGCCTCCAAACCAAGCGGCGAGGACGTCGCCGTTCTTGGCTTGGACCAGGGTAGAGGCGTGGCAGGAAGCAAACGGCGCGGTCTGGTAGACGAACTCGTAGGTCTGAGCGGGCAAAGTCAAGGCGGCGAGCGCGAGCGAAAGGGCGAGACGCATCGCCTTATGGTAGTTGCTCAGCGCAACGAGCCGAAACGATCGAGAGGCCAGTAGGCGAAGACGGCTTTCCCGGTGATGTATTCGCGCGGCACCGTACCCCAGATGCGGCTGTCGTTGGACGTGTTGCGATGATCGCCCAGCACGTAGAAGTGGCCCTCGGCCACGTCGATGGCGGGATGGTTGCCGCGATCCTCGAACTCCGGCGCCACGTAGCTCTCCTGGACTGGCTCGCCGTTGCGATAGAGCACGCCGGAGAGGATCTCCACGCGGTCGCCCGGCACGCCGACTACCCGCTTGATGTAACTCTTGGTCGGGTCCAGCGGGAAGCGGAACACGATGACGTCGCCGCGCTCGATCTCGCCGTAGGAGTAGACGAACTTGTTGACGAAGATGCGCTGCTGATCTTCGAGCCAGGGAAGCATGCTGGTGCCCTCCACCTTCACCGGCTGGTAGAGGAAGACGATGACGATGGCCGCCAGCGCCACCGACAGGAACAAGTCGCGCAGCCAGGCGTTGAAGTCGAGCCAAAACGGACGCTGGCTCAGGGTCGGCGGAGCGGGCTCGGGACGCGGATCTTCGGGAGTCTCAGGCATCGGAGCCGTTCAGCCGTTTTGTACCACGGCGCTGCGGACCCGAACAAGCGATCAGCGCTCGATTCGAGCCCATGGCAGACGAAGCCCGGGACCGCATGGATCGAATGGAGCGACAGGGCGATCCACGGCGGGAACACAGATAGCGCCGGCGCCGTAGAATTCAAGGACGCAACCGGAGGTTCCCCCATGCACCGCGCAGCTCTCGCTCCTCTTCTCGTCGGCTTCCTGGCCGCCTGCGGCTCCGCGCCGCCCGAGGCCGCCGAACCGCCCGCTCTGCTCTCCCGCGAAGTTCTGTTCGGCAATCCGGATCGGCGCAACGTCCAGCTCAGCCCGGACGGCGCCCAGATCAGCTATCTTGCGCCGGACGACGGCGTGATGAACGTGTGGGTCGCGCCGGTCGACGATCTCAGCGCCGCCCGTGCGGTGACCGCCGACCGCAACCGTGGGATTCGCGCGTACTTCTGGGCCTACACGAACGCCGACATACTCTACCTGCAGGACAAGGCCGGCGACGAGAATTGGTTGCTCTATCGGGTCGACCTGAATGGCGACCGGACTCACGAGCTGACCCCGCTCGAGGACGTCCGGGTGCAGGTGCTCAAGACCAGCCCAGCCCATCCCGAGGAAATCCTGATTGGGCTCAATGACCGCGACCCGCGGCTGCACGACGTTCACCGGCTCAATATCCGCAGCGGCGAGCGGCGCATGCTCGAGCAGAATCCGGGCTTCATGGGCTACACCGCCGACCGTGAGCTCCGCGTCCGTCTGGCGGCCCAGATGACACCCGACGGCGGCACACAGTATCTACGCAAGAACGGCTCGGACTGGGAAGAGCTGTTCTCGGTCGGCTCGGACGACGCGCTTACGACGAGGCCGGTTGGGTTCGACAAGAGCGGCGAACGGCTCTACATGTTCGACAGCCGCGACCGCAACACCTCCGCGCTGGCGGCCCTAGACCTCACCAACGGAGAACGAGAGATCCTCTTCGAGGACGACCGCGCCGACGCCTCTGGGTTCATCCAACACCCGACCGAACGCAACATCCAGGCGGCGTCTTCCACCTACGAGCGCCGCGAATGGACGACGCTCGACGAGTCGATCGCGGACGATCTGGCCTTCCTGCGCGAAATCCAGGAAGGCGAGCTGGTGGTCAACTCGCGGACGCTCGACGACCAGCGCTGGATCGCGGTCTATTTGCGTTCGGACGGCCCGGTGGAGTACTACCTCTACGACCGCGAGCCGAAGAAGGCGACGCGGCTATTCAGCAACCGCAAGGAGCTCGAAGAGGCCCCGCTTGCGCCGATGCACTCGCTGACCATCGAGTCGCGCGACGGCCTCAATCTGGTCAGCTACCTGACGCTGCCTTTGGAGTCGGATCCGGACGGCGACGGCAGGCCATCCGAGCCGGTTCCAATGGTGCTTTACGTGCATGGCGGCCCGTGGGGTCGCGACAACTGGGGCTACAACCCCAACCACCAGTGGCTCGCCAACCGCGGCTACGCCGTGCTCAGCGTCAACTACCGCGCCTCCACAGGCTTGGGCAAGGACTTCACCAACGCCGGCGACATGGAGTGGGCCGGCAAGATCCACGACGACTTGATTGACGCGACCGACTGGGCGATCGCCGAAGGCGTGGCGATCGAGGACAAGGTCTGCATCATGGGCGGCAGCTACGGGGGCTACTCGACGCTGGTGGGCCTGACGTTCACACCGGAGAGCTTCGCTTGCGGCGTCGATATCGTCGGCCCGGCCAACTTGGTCACGCTGCTCGAGACCATTCCGCCCTACTGGGCGCCGATGAAGAAGCTGTTCGCCGCACGCGTGGGCGACGTGGAGACCGAGGAAGGCCGCGCGCTGCTCGCCGAGCGTTCGCCGCTCACCCACGCCGACAAGATCGTGCGGCCGCTGCTGATCGGCCAGGGCGTCAACGACCCGCGCGTGAAACAAGCCGAGTCCGACCAGATCGTCGAGGCCATGAAGGGACGGAACATTCCGGTGACCTACGTGCTCTACCCCGACGAAGGCCACGGCTTCGCGCGGCCGGAGAACCGCAAGTCGTTCAACGCTGTCGCGGAGGCCTTCCTGGCGGAGACGCTGGGCGGACGGGT
This sequence comes from Bryobacterales bacterium, assembly GCA_965216545.1. Taxonomy (GTDB): domain Bacteria; phylum Acidobacteriota; class Terriglobia; order Bryobacterales; family UBA6623; genus RI-231. The sequence goes on along the minus strand of OZ244172.1, from coordinate 6,609,776 downwards.
GGAGCCGGTGGGCGGGGACTTCGAGGGCTCGTCGATCGAGGTGCTGGAGGGCGCGGAGTTGGTCACGGGCCTGCCAGACGCGCTGGCAGGCCGCTCCTCGCCCTGAGCCGCGCGCCTCTCTTTGAGTGCTCCCAACCGCGCTACTGTATCTTGCATGTCGCGCCAGCGCGTTCTGTGTCTTCTTGTGCTTTCGTTCGCGTGCGCGAAGCCGAACGACCCGTTCGAGCCGGTGCGCGAAAGGATCCGAAATGGGCTGGACGGCCAGGAGGTCTCATCGCTCGCCGTCGCCGTCGCGAGCGGCGGAGAGATCCTCTGGGAAGAAGGTTTTGGGATCGCGGACCGCGAACGCGAAACCGCCGCCACGCCACATACGGTCTATTCGCTAGCCTCCATCTCCAAGCCCATCACCGCCACAGGACTCATGATCCTGGCCGAGCGCGGCGAAATCGCCCTCGACAAGCCCGCGAACGACTACCTGGGTGAAGTGAAGATCAAAGGCCGCGCTGCAGACGCTTCAGGCGCGACCCTCGCCCGGGTGGCCTCGCACTCCTCTGGCCTTCCGCTTCACTACCAGTTCTTCCTCGAAGGCGAGCATTATCCGCGCCCGCCGATGGACGAAACCATCTCACGCTACGCAAACTTGGTCACCCAACCCGGAGAGAAGTACCAGTACTCGAACCTTGGTTTCGGAATCCTCGACTACATCATCGAGCGAACCTCGCAAAGGCCATACCCGCAGTTCATGCAGGAGGAAGTGTTCCAGCCCCTCGGGATGGAGCACACCTCCATTCCTATCTCGAGCGCCGAGCTCGACTCCAGCCGAGATTGGGCCGTGCGCTACTGGGATCTCGAAACGCCCCTCCCGTTCTATGACTTCGATCATCGCGGCGGCTCCGCCGTCTACTCGTGTGCGCACGACCTTGTCCGCTTCGGGATGTCACACCTCGGCCATGGCGGGCGATCCGTCCTCAGTAAGGAATCGATCGAGCGTATGCGGCAGCCCATCGCCGACGCGGGCGCCAGCATGGCCTACGGCCTGGGGTGGGGCATCGACGAAGATCGGAGGGGCATCCGGACGATCGGCCACACCGGTGGTATGGGCGGCGTCGCGACTTCCCTCGTGCTTGCACCCGATCACGACCTCGTGGTTGCCGTCTTGACGAACGCGAGCTCTGGTCTCGTCCACCGAATCAGCGACGAAGTGTTCGCCGCTCTGATTCCGGAATACCGCCGGCGCCTCGAAGCGTCCCGCCGGGAACAACCCGGAGAGCTCCAGATCGAGAACGAGCTTCCAGAGGAGATCCTCGGCGTCTGGCAGGGCCAGGTGGAGACCTACCAAGCGACCTTGCCGTTCCGACTCGAAATCGCGAGCCCGGAAGAGGCTCGAGCCAAACTGGCCGACGCAGCTCCCACGGCGCTTCGCAGCGTAAGGCTCCAGCAAGGCTATCTCACCGCCACCATGACGGGTGACATCGGCACGCCGGACGCCAACAGGCGCGAGTACGACCTGAATCTCTCACTCAAGCTTCGAGGAGACGCTCTCAACGGGGCGCTGACAGCTGTCGGGAAACCCTCTCCCAAACTCCGCAACGCCCTGACATCTTGGATCGAGCTACACCGCGTGGACGCCGGGCCGTAGGGGCAAGTCTCGCAGCCGCCGGATTGACTCTATTGACGCCCCCCAGAGCCCCCCCCTACAATACCCGTAGGAGCGCTGAATGTTTGCACCTAACGCAATGACCGGGCCGCTCGGGTTCTTTCTGCCGAACCTGGGCGTCCAAGAGCTGCTGATCATTCTCGTGATCGCAGTGCTGATCTTCGGAGGCAAGAAGATTCCGGAGGTCGCCAAGGGCCTCGGCCAGGGCATCCGTCAGTTCAAGGATTCCCTCAAGGAAGGCGAGGCGGACGAGTCGGCCAAGAAGCAGTCGACGGAGGCCAAGAGCTCGACATAGACATCGAGCGGCGCAATCTGCTCCGACGTTTGATCTCGGAGAAAAGGCCCGGCGAGCATAGACGCTCGCCGGGCCTTTTCCATTCCCTTGGAGCTCCGCGGAAGCTACTTCTTCTTCGGCGGAACGATCTGATCCGAAACCGCCTTCGAAAGACGGAACTTCACCACGGTCTTGGCCGGGATGCGGATCGCTTCGCCCGTCGCCGGGTTGCGGCCCATGCGGGCCTTGCGCGCGGACTTGACCAAGCGTCCGAGCCCCGGATAGACGAACTTGCCGTTCTTCTTGGTCTGCGCGATCGCCAATCCGCTCAGCTCTTCCAACAGGCCCTTGACGACCTTCTTGTTGACTTCCGACTTCTCGGACAAGTGGTTGATGATCTGCGCTTGGGTCATCGCGCTCGGCGCCCTCTTGGCGGCCTTCTTTGCTGCTTTCTTTGCCATGATCCTCCTTGTTCCGACCGGCGCGAGTTGAAGTTGATGGGCCAGTCTAGAACATTCCGACGTCGAGTTGTTTCGAACGTCCTTGCTCAATCATGGAGAGATCCGAGAGCGAAAGTCAATAGCGAAAGAGCCCTCAAAGCCCCTTTTTTAGGGGGTTTCGAGCACTTCGGGGCCTTCGGAGGCCCTCTGGGAGCCATTTTCGCGCATTCCAGGGCCGTGGCGCCACCTCGCTCGAGGCTCTCAGAGCGCTGCTAGAATGGGGTTTCGACGCCCCCGCAGATGCCCTCCCCCAAGCCCATTCGCGTGATCGGCGGAGGTCTCGCCGGGCCCGAAGCCGCCTGGCGAATCGCGCGCGCGGGACTGCCGGTGAAGCTGCAAGAGATGCGGCCGGCCAAGCGGACGCCCGCGCACCAGACCGATGTGCTGGGCGAGCTGGTCTGCAGCAATTCCCTTAAGAGCGAGAAGGAGAACAGCGCCCCTTGGACGCTCAAGCAGGAGCTGCGCCGGATGGGCTCGCTGGCGATGCGCGTAGCGGCCGGGTCCCGCGTGCCGGCCGGCCACGCGCTGACGGTAGACCGCGAGGTGTTCGCTGCAAAGATGCAGGAGGCGATCGAGGCCGAGCCGTTGATCGAGGTCGCGCGCGAGGAGGCGACCTCTCTGCCGGCGGGCGACGACGAGGTCGTGGTGGTCGCGTCCGGCCCGCTGACCAGCGACCCGCTGGCCGCCGCCATCGGCGGGATCACCGGTAGCCGGAGGCTGTTCTTCTTCGACGCGATCAGCCCCATCGTCGATGCCGAGACGATCGACATGTCCATCGCCTATAAGGCTTCCCGCTGGGGAGCGTCGCTCGACGGCGGAGACGACTACATCAACTGCCCCTTCGAGCGCGACCAATACACAGCGTTCCACTCGGCGCTCATCGAGGCCGAGCAGCACCGCACGCACGACTGGGACAATCCGAACTTCTTCGAGGGCTGCCTGCCGATCGAGGAGATCGCAAAGCGCGGGCCGGAGACGCTGCGCTTCGGGCCGATGAAGCCAGTGGGCCTGCGCGACCCGCGAACGGGCAGGGGCGCCTACGCCGTGGTGCAATTGCGCCAGGAGACCTTGCGCGCGGACTCCTACAACATCGTGGGGTTCCAGAATCATCTGCGCTACGCCGACCAGAAGCGCATCCTACGCATGATCCCGGGGCTCGAGCGCGCCGAGTTCCTGCGCTACGGGCAGATCCACCGCAACACCTACATCAACGCGCCCGCGCTGCTCGCGCCTACGCTGCAGTTGTGCTCGCACCCCCACATCCTCTTCGCCGGGCAGTTGTGCGGCGTGGAGGGCTACGTCGAGTCGATGTCGACTGGACTGATGGCGGGCTGGAACGCGGCGCGGCTGGCGCGCGGGGAGGCGCCTCTCGAGTGGCCGCGAGCCTCGGCGCACGGCTCGCTGTTGCACTACGTCTGCGGCGCCGATCCGGAGCGCTATCAGCCGGCGAACATCACCTTCGACTTGCTGCCGGCGCTCGAACCCGAGGAGTCCCGCAAGTACAGGCGCGACCGGAAGGGCCGGCGAGCGCGGCAGTGCGCGCTGGCGCTCGAGGCCCTGGAGGGCCTTTTGGAGGAGCATGCCGAGCTCGCCGCCTAGCTCCGAGCTCGCGCGCGCCGTCGAGCGCTACCTCGGCGCGCTCCTTCGCAAGGACGCGTCGCCGCGGACCGTCGAGGCCTATCGTCTGGATCTCGAGCAATTCATCGAGTACTTGACGCCGCCCGAGAGTGATGCGCCTGCCCTGAAGGACATCGACCGGCTGGGGGTGCGGGAGTGGATGAGTGATCGCTTCGCCTGTGGCGCGAGTAAGAGCACGGTTGCGCGCAAGCTGGCCGCGGTGCGCTCGTTCTTCCAGTTCCTGGTCAAGGAGGGCTCGCTGACGGCGAACCCCGCGCGGCTGGTCGCGACGCCGAAGCTTCCCAAGAACCTGCCGCCCGTTCCGACCGCGGAGGAGATGAACCTGCTGGTCGACAGCGTGGAGCCGGGTGCGGAGACGCAAGGCCGCAATGCGGACAAGGTCGTGAGGGATCGGGCGATTCTCGAGCTGCTCTACGGCTGCGGTCTGCGGCTGGCCGAGCTCGAGGGACTGAATCTCGAAGACATCGACTGGCGCGAGCGTTGGATTCGGGTCCGCGGCAAGGGCCGCAAGGAGCGCGAGGTTCCCTTCGGCGAGAAGGCCGCTGCGGCGCTCGAACGGTACCTGGAGGTCCGCAAGAAAGCGCTGCCGCCGGACCATGAAGAGCCGGCGCTGCTGTTGCACCGCTGGGGCGGCAAGCTGCGGAGGCTCAGCGCGCGGTCGATCGAGCGGATCGTCAAGCGATACGCCATGGCGCTCTCGGGCGACTCTTCGATGCACCCGCACACGCTGCGGCATGCCTTTGCCACCCACTTGCTAGGCGAGGGCGCGGACTTGCGGGCGATCCAGGAGCTGCTGGGGCACGCGAACCTCTCGACGACGCAGAAATACACGCAGCTTTCGCTAGAACAGTTGATGGCGGTGTACGACAAGGCGCACCCGAAGGCATAGGCGCGTGAGAGCACCGTTGCGGGATGCGGCTCGGATCAGAGTTGACGCGGCCGGGTCCTCACTACGACCGCGATGTCGTCGATGTAGGTGAGAAAGTCGATCGTCGCGGGGCTACTGCGTAAGGTCTCCAAATGTAAGACTATTTTGGAGACACCACACAGTGGACGGCTCAGCTGTTGGATGCTGCGGTGGGAAGCACGCGGTAGATCCGATGCCGCCCCTCGCGCCCGATCTCCTCGAAGCCCCAGCTCGAAGGGTCCTCGTCAATCGGTCGCGCGACGATGTTGTGGCCGCCTTCCTCGACGTTCGTGATCAAGTACTCGACGCCCATCGCGCGTAGTGCGCGGTTGGCCTGAAGCTTGCGCTCCGAGACGGCGGTCTCGCAGTACTCCTCGCTGATCTGCGGTTCAAATTCCCGCCAGCGATCGCCGTCGTCGCGCAGCGAGAAGCGGTATTGCGGGAAGTGCTGCCCACGTGGGATGCGCAGGTCGATGCGGTCCACGGTGACGGGCGAGTCGAGCGAGACTTCGACCGCGCCAGGGATGATCGGTTGCCAGCTTCGCCACACCGTCAGCGGATCGCCGTCGACAATGCGATGCGCGGTGAAGGGGAAGATGTCGGCCGTGGCGGTCGTCGCCGTCGCGTCGCCCGTGCGCTCGCCTTGGCGGTAGAGCTCGATCTCGCCGATCTCCCACCAACTGGTCTCGTGCGAGTTGGTTTGCTCGAGGCGCAGCGCGGTGAGCTCGACGGGCTCGGGGAGCTCGAGATGGGTGATCCGCTCGACGAAGAAGTCCGGCTCGATGACGGCGATGAGCTCGCGGGCGAGCTCGGAGTTGATGCCGCCTTGGTGTCCCACGATGAGCTCGCCTGGAAAGTGCGCCTCAGGCAACCCGCCGAGGGCGAGCACGCGGCTGCCCGGGGGGGAGAGCTTGGCCATGGCGCGCATCGCCGCATAGCCCGGGACTCGGCGTTGGATGAATTCATGGCGGTCCTCGTAGCCGAGCACGACCCGCCACGGGTAGTCGTCGATCCGCCAGAACGAGACGAGCGGGTGATACTCGCGAATCGCCCACGGCCAAGAGGAGACGGCATGGAACAGGGCCAGTGCGAGACCCAGAACGGCGGCCGGCCTCTTGCCGAGGCGATCGACGGCGATGGCCATGAGCAGCGATAGAAAGACGAGCGGCGAGATGAGGAAACGCGTGCCGCCATTGGAGACGAGCCAGGGTAGGATGGTCAACCCGACGGCGGCCCAAAGCGGTCCGGCGAGCGGCCGCCCCCAGGCCAGCAGAGCGAGGGGCGCGGCCAGAAATACGGGTCCGGTGAAGCCGCCGAGCCGCCGGCCGTAGTAGGTCGCCTCGAGCGGGCGTTCGAGGTAGTCGCGCCAGCCCTTGCTCTCCTCGGGGATCTTGTAGTGCAGCAGGTACTTGCGATAGTTGCGTTCCCAGTCGATGGTCACGTAGGGGTTGGGGAAGACGTCGTTGTAGAACGGCGCCACGGGATTGCCGGCGACCGCCCAGTTGCGTACGGGCCAGGGAAGGGCCAGCGGCGCCGCGGCCAACACGAAGATGAGCGCCGGCCGCAGCCAGGCGCGGCGGCTGGAGCGCCAACAGCCCCAAACGAAAGCGCAGGCGACGCCGGCCGCGGCGAAGACGGCAGTGAACTTGATGGCAAAGCTGAAGCCGGTGAGCGCGCCCAGCACCGGCGCCCACTGTGCATCGCGATCTCGACTCCAGACAACCAGCCCGTAGAGAGCCAGAAGCTGTACGAACGCCAACGAGCAGTCGTTGTAGGCCGTAATGGCGTCGTTGCCAACCACTGGCGAGCAGAAGTAGAGCAGCGCCGCGAGGTAGCCGACGCGATGGTAGCCCGCGCGCCGCGCCAGCAGCACGATCCCCTCCGCGGTGGCGAACAGAAACGCCAAATGCACCAGCTTCGGCCCGTCGTGGCGCGCGAAGGCGAAGGCGAAGAGGTAGAGCATCTCCGCGGCTTGGGAGAGGAAGGCGTAGACGTTGGTGGTGATAGGCGTGAGCTGGTGGTCGCGGTAGTAGCGAAACACCAAGCCGAGGTGATAGCCCAACGAGTCCGAGCCGATCTCCGGGGCCAGCGCATTGATGAGGTACAGCCAGCCATAAACGGCGAGGGCGGCGTACCAGGCGCTGCGCCAGAGCCATCCGCCGTCTCCGCCGGGCGCGCTTGCTTTGCCGCCGCGGCCCCGCCCCCAGCGTAGCCACGCCGCCGGCGCAAGCGCCGCGAGTGCGCAGAAGCTCGCGTCGTAGACAAGCCCCGCGAGCGCCAACAGCAGCACGGCCAAGCTCAGCGCCGCGGCCCCCAAGCCGAGTGCGAACAGCCTGTGCTCGCGGGGCGTCAACGCGGCCCGCACGCGCGCGGCAGGGCCGAGCAACGCCGCGCCGAGAAACCAGGCCGTGGCCAGCGTCAACCCCGCGGCGAAGAGCTCGCGAGCCAACAGGTAGTAGGGGTGTGGCTCCATGGCGGGCGAAGCGTCCGTTGTACTACGTCGCCGCGGCTGCTGTCGAACCGTAGCCTCGATACAATACGGGCCGTGCCGCGCCTACTCCTGCTCTATACCCTGTTGAGCGCCGCGAGCTTCGCACAGCAGCGCTTCGACATTCTCATTGGCGGCGGCCACGTGGTGGATGGCTCGGGGGCCGCGCGCCGCCGGGCCGACGTCGGCGTGCTCGATGGGCGCATCGCCCGCATCGGCGACCTTTCGCTGGCGACGGCGAAGCGAACGATCGACGCATCTGGCATGATCGTCGCTCCAGGGTTCGTCGACATGCACAACCATTCCGATCAGACGCTGCTCGACGAACCCAAGTGCGAAAGCATGATTCGCCAAGGCGTCACGACCATGGCGCTGGGCGAAGGCGGCTCGATGGGACCCACGCGCGACCAGAACCGGCCCTGGAAGACGCTGGGCGGATACTTCGATCATGTCGAGAAGCAAGGCGTGGCCGCCAACATCACCTCCTACGTCGGCCAGACCCAAATTTGGACCTACGTCAAAGGCGAAGCGCTCGAGCCGGCGACGGACGCGGACATCGAAGCCATGAAGCGCGAGGTCGCCCGCGCGATGCGGGATGGCGCGATGGGGCTGTCCACATCGCTGCTCATGCCGCCCTCGAGCCTGATCACCACCGACCAACTCGTCGAGCTCGCACAGGTTGCGGCCGGACATGGTGGTATCTACTCGACGCACATTCGCGACGAAGGCGCCGGCGTGTTTCGCTCCATTGAAGAGGCCATCAACGTGGGCAAAGGGGCTGGCGTTCGAGTCGACATCATCCACATGAAGATCGCTGACCAGGAGTTTTGGGGGCAGATGAAGGAAGTGACGGCGACGATCGAACGCGCCCGCCGCGAGGGCCACGACATCCGCGCGCATGTGTATCCCTACACCGCCGGCCAGAACAACTTGCGCTCGATCATCCCGCCCTGGGCGCACGACGGCGGCAACGCGGCGATGATCGAGCGGCTGCGGGATCCCGCACAACGCGCGCGGATGAAGAAGGACATCCTAGGCGGGCTGCCCGGCTGGTACAACCATTACCTCGCGGTCGGCTCGGACTGGAGCCGCATGCTGCTCGTCAGTCTGGAGCGGCCGCGAAACCGCCCGTTCATCGGCAGGCGCATGAGCGAGCTGATCGAGGCGCGCGGCGGTGACCCTGTCGAGGTCCTCTTCGACGTCTTGCTCGAAGAAGACGGCTCGGTCAGCACGGTGTTCTTCCACCACGAAGAGAGCGACATGTTGCACGCGCTGCGGCAACCCTACACCTCGGTGGGCTCGGACGGCGCGGCGATCAGCCCCGGCGGGCCGTCGGGCTCGAAGCACCCGCATCCGCGCTGGTACGGCACGTTTCCGCGCGTGCTGGGCCGCTACGTGCGCGAGCAGGGAGCGCTCACGCTCGAGGAGGCGGTGCGCAAGATTACCTCGATGAACGCCGAGAAGATCAACATTCGCGACCGCGGCTACTTGCGGGAAGGCTTAGCGGCGGACATCACCGTATTCGACCCCGATGAGGTGATCGACAAGGCCTCGTTCGAGGATCCCCACCAGTATCCGATCGGAATCCCCTACGTGATCGTCAACGGCGAGCTGGTGCTCGACGGCGGCCGCCACACAGGCGCGCTGCCGGGACGCGCCATACGAGGTCCGGGATACGAGCCTCGTTGAGGGCTGCGATGGCGCTCCCTATTCTGGCGCAGGCGGGACGCCGTCGGAGACGAGCAGACGGTAGCGCAGCACGAGCTGACCGCCGGCGGCGATGGTGTGGCTGCCGTCTTGCGAGTCGTCGCCAAGGAAGTCGTGGAGGCCGAACGGGTTGGCGGCGCAGAAACCGTAGCCTCTTGCGTGCCAATAGGTTGGATGGCGAAAGTTCCTTGGGTGGTCGAACATCGTGACCGACACGGGCTTGCCTTCGATCGCGGTCGAATATTGGACCCAGCGAGCGCGTTTGCCCCAGATGTTCTCCGAGCCGACCAGCCCGTCGGAATTGAGCAGCTTGGCGCCGCGGTCTTGCCGGAAGGCGTCGTGGAAGCGCAGGCCAAAGCCGCCGTCCTCGGTGTCGCCGAAGACGAGCGGTTGGCCTTTGTCGGCGCGGACCTGGATCTGAGCTGAGATCTCGATGCCTTGCGCGGTTTGCCGCAGCAGAAAGATTTGACGGCAGGTTCCGATCGGCGGACCGCCGGGGGGCGTCATGGCGAACCAGGCGTCGGCGCCGGCTCGGTCGCCGTCGCGGCGTGCGGCCGGTACGCCTAGGAGCACGAGACGGGCGGTTTTCTCGCGGCCCAGCTCACGCCAGAAGTCGTAGCCGTTGACGAGGCCGTGGCCCCAGACGGCGCCGCGATGCCAGGCGTGGTCGTCGCTCTCCCCTGGCAGGGCCGCGACGGGAAACCCGCGGGTGACGACGACGCCGGAGGGCGTGGAAAGGGGGTGGACGAAGGGCTTGTCCCACTCCTCTTCGCAATGCAGCGTGGTGTAGGGCCGGCCGCCGAGCAGAATGCGGATGTTGTCGCGGCCGGCGATCGCCTCCGCGGTCGGGGAGTCTTGGGCGGCGGCGGGCAGCGCGGCGCCGAGCAGAGCGCGCTCGAGCAGGTTGCGACGGGTCAGCGCCATCTCCGCCATCATAGCCGGGACGAGGCGGCTTGGGCGCAGCGATAGAATGGAGACTAACCGTGCCTCTCCAAACACACCACGAAGAAGAAGCCTATTACGAGGCCGTGGAGCCGGAAAAGCTGATCCTGCGGGACCATCTGGCGCTGGATCGCACCGAGCTCGCCAACGAGCGAACGTTGCTGGCTTACATCCGCACGGCGATGGCGCTGTTCTTGACCGGATTCAGCGCGATGCACCTGCCGTCGTTCAACCCAAACTTGGCGCTGGAGGATTTGGTGTATCAGATCTTCGGCTGGGTGTTGGTGGCGGCGGCGTTGTTCATCTTGGTGGTGGGCTGGGTGCGGTACCGGAGAGTGAAGGCGCGGATCGGGTCGTCGCATGAGGCCTAGGGCGGCCTAGGACAGAGGTCTTCCGCACGGCACAGCCGTGCGCCACAGGGCTCACCAGAGCCAGGCTACGAGAGCGGTAATTGCGCAGAAAAAGACCGCGGCCCAGAGGCCCGGGCGGGCGAGGAGCGGGCGCGGCGGCTCGGGCGCGACGGGCTCGCTGGCGGCGGGCGCCCAGCCGCGGGCGAGGCTGTAGGCGAGCATGGCCAGGATGGGGATCGAGACGCTCCACAGGTAGCTCCACCAGGTGTTGGTCCACCACAGCGGGAGGCGCCAGCCCCAGGCGTCGCCGGCGAACGAGCTGATGCCGTAGAGCATGCCGGCGCCGAGGCCCCAGAGACCGGATCCGCGATGGACGGGCGTCAGTGCGCCCATCAGGTAGACGGCGAACAACGGCATCACGGCAACGCGGGTCATGCGCAGGTAGAACGCGATCATGCCGTCGCCCAGAAACGGAATGTAGGCGAACGAGAGGGCGATGAAGATGAGCGTGGAGTAGCGCGAGACGCGCAGCATGTCTTGGTCGGAGGCCCGCGGCGCGAGAAAGCGCGCGTAGAGGTCGCGGGTGAAGACGGCGGCGAGCGAGGAGCCGATGGAGTCGTAGGTGGAGACGGCGCCGGCGAGCACGCCGGCGACGACCAATCCGAGCAGGCCTGGAGCGAGGAAGTCAGTCGCCATGCGCGGAAACGCTTCGTCGACTGCGTCGAGCTCGGGGTAGAGGGCGCGAGCGAGCACGCCCAAGCTGATGTTGCAGAACATGACGAAGGCCAGGGCGAAGCTAGCGGCGACGGCGGCGGCGCGCATGTCCCACTCCGAGCGCGCGGCGAGCAGGCGCATGGCTTGGGAGTGATTGACGACGACGTAGGCGGTGAGCGAGATCGCCCAGCCGAACAGGATCAGCGCCGCGGGAACGCCGGGCTCGGTGCGGCCGCCGATGTGCAGCATGGCGCGGGCCATCTGCGGGCTCTGCGCGGTTAGCTTGGATTCGAGGCCGGACCAGCCGCCGATGTGGCTCCACGCGGTCCACCACAACACGGCCGAGGCCGCGAAGATGAACACCGATTGCACCGCGTCGGTCATCGCCACGGCCTCGAGCCCGCCCGCCGCGGTGTAGGCTCCTGCGGCAAGCGCGACTAGAGCGACCAATACCCAAGTCTCTCTGCCCCAGCCGGTTGCGAGCGAAAATGTCAAGTAAAGCGAGTAGGCGATGTTGCCCAGAACGTTGGTGCGGTATTGAATCTGGATCAGCGCTCCGAGCAGGCGCACGCCGGGACCGTAGCGCTGCTCGAGGTACTCGGTGTTGGTGAAGCAGCCCGAGCGGTAGATGGGCACGAAGATGAACCAAGAGACGAGGAACCACCCGATGGGCAGCCCGATCCACCAGGCGGCGACGTTCTGCAGGCCGAAGTCGTAGGCGCCGCCTACGATGGCCACGTAGTCGCTCGAGTCGACCGCGGTGGCGAACAGCGACAGGCCGACGACCCACCACGGCAAGCCGCGCGCGGCCAGCAGCCAGTCGTAGGCGGTTTTCGCGCCGCCGGCGAAGCGCAGGCCCCACAACACGATTCCGCCGTTAATGGCGAGAACCAGCATCCAGTCCAGGCCGGTCATGGGGAGAGCTCTTCGCGGAAAGCTAGGCTCAGCAGCAGAAGAAGAAGAAGCGTTCCCCAAATGATGACCGCCAGCCGGGTGGCGACGCGAGCGTCGCCCGACTCCTCCCAGTAGCGGCGTGGCCGGACGCCTTTGAGCGCGAAAGTGGCGACGGCCGAGAGGTTGACGCAGACCACGTTGGCGGCGAGCAGAAACAACGCCTGGAGGGCCCCGCGGTAGTCGCCAGCGCCCGCCAGCATGCCGAAAACCGCGGTTGGAGGCAGCAGCGCGACAGCGACCATCACGCCGATGAGCGACGCCGGCGCCCCGGTGGTGAACGCCAGCACGCCGGCGGCGCCGGAAGCGCAAGCGAGCACGATGTGCTGCAGCCCGACCTCGGTGCGGTCCTCGATGGCGGCCGTGTTCAACGAGACCTCGGCGGGCTCGGCTTGGGCTACGTACAGCCCGGCCGGAAACGCCAGGATGGTGGCGAGCAAGACGCCAGCCAGGTTGGTGCGCAGCGATTGCAGCGCAAGCTTGCCGTCGGCGAGCACCGTGGCCAGGGCCAGCGCGACGTTGGGGCCGAGCAGGGGCGCGATGACCATGGCGCCGATGATGACGGCCAGGTCGTCGTAGAGCAGCCCGATGACGGCGACGGCTGTGGACAAAGCGACTTGCAGCAAGAAGTTGCGGTCGAGCGCGGCGCCGGTGTGGATGCGCTCGTAGAGCTCGTCGCGACTGATGCGGCTGAGTTTCTTTTGGTTCTCAGCTTTGGGTTTCGGCTCTGGCGGGGCGCTCTCGGGCGGCTTGTCTGGCTCGGGCGGGCGGGGGCGCATGGCCTCGGCGGAGAAGACGATTGCGCGGAAGCCTTCGTCGGACTGGAAGGTAGAGCTGAGGCTGTCGAGGACGCCCTCGACGTCTTCAGCTTGAAGCACGGCGGCGATCACGCTGTAGGGGCCGTCTACGTCATAGCTCCACGAGCCCAGGCACTGCTCGCCGGCGAGGATCTTGCGAGCCTGCTCCAGCTCCGCGTCGGGGACGGTGGCTTCGATGATGCGCAGCGGCATGGGCGGCTCACTCGGCCGCCGACTCGGTCGAGGTCAGAGCGCGAAGATGCTCGGCGGCGGCGGACTGGTGGGCCGTGAGGGCCTCTTCGGTCGAGCGGTAGGCCGGCGGCCCCTCGAACAGCGGCCAGCGGCCCTCGAGGTCTCGCCCGCGGACCAGGACGGCCGGGTGGTCCGCCCCTTCCGAGCGCACCGTGGGAGTGACGTAGCGGATGGCGTAGCCGATGCGCGGAACCGGAGAGCGGTTGGCGCTCGAGCCGTGGATGATCCGCACGTCGTGAAGCGACATCTCTCCTGGTTGCAGTTCGATGTCGGTGATGTCCTCTTCGTCGACCTCCGCCTCGATCTCTTGGCCGCGCGTGAGCAAGTTGTGCGGGGCGCGGGTCTCGCGGTGCGGCAAATAGTCGCGGCGGTGCGAGCCGCCGACGACACGCATGCAACCGTTCTGGGCGGTGGACGGGGTGAGCGCGACCCAAGCGGTGGTGACGGCGCCTTGCTCTAGGCCCCAGTACGTGCCGTCCTGGTGCATGGTGATGTAGCCGGGGTCGCGAGCGCGTTTGGGAAAAACCGAGGAAGACCAAACGAGGATGTCGGGACCGAGAGTCTTCTCGACGGCGTCGAGGATCCGCGGCGTGTGGATGAGATCCCAGGCCCAGTCGAAATAGAGGTGCAGCAGCGAGAGTTGGGTAGCCTTGGGAGCGCCGCCGAGGCGCTCGGCGAGATCCAAGTAGGAGTCGCGGTAGCGCGCGGTCTGCTCGGGCGTCAGCGCCGGAAGAGGGGAGGCGAATCCGAGGCGGTCGTAGTCGGCGAGTGTGGCGGACATGGGGGCGACCCGACGATTGTGGCAGGTTTGGTCTCAGGCGTCGCGATGCACGGCGTCGGGCGAGAAGGCCGGCAGGCAGACGGCGATGTACTCGGCGCCGTCGGGGCCGGGGGTGGAATAGCGAACCCACTCGCCGGCGTGCGCGATGATGGCCTGGCCGGCGGCGACCTCGAACGAGCCTTCCTCGTGCTCGACTCGCAGAGAGCCTTTGAGCACGACGGTGAATTCGTCGAACTGCGGGCGCTGACCGGGCTCCCGCCAGCCGCTTGGGCTACGCATGTGGGCGACGCTGGCAGCGGCCGTCTCCGAGTTGACGCGGCCGATGTATTCGTCGATGAGCTTGGGCTGATTGCCGGCGGCTTGGATGCGAGCGGGATGGGCGATGAGCGTTGGCATGGCGGCTATGCCCGAGTGTAGACTGATGGCGACGAGGAGCGCGAGATGATCTTTGGCGCGTGGAAGAGGACGATGACCGTGGAGCTGGTCTCCTACGCGATTCTCGCGGCCGTGGCCGTAGCGGCGGCGCTCATCCTACCGGGCTTCGTCGCTGTACCAGGGTGGGTGATCTTCGTGCTGCTGGTCGCGGCGCAACTTTGGCTCTACCGGCGCTTCTATGGGCGGCTATGAATCAATCGGCGCCGGCGAGCGAGAGCCATTCGCCTTCGTGGTAGTAGCGCACGACGGAGCCTTTCTCCCATATCTCGACATTGATCCCGTGATGGTCTAGGACCGGTGGCGGGGCGGGGCCGCCGTAACGCTGTTGATGAATGAGGATGTAGTCACGGTCGGCAACGCTGATGTTGCGGCCCCACAGCATGCCGCAATTCGACGTCTCGGCGTAGCACAGAGGGTCGGCGAACGATTCCACGACGTCCGGGTCTGGGTCCGATGAATCGCGAAAGGCGAGAATCTCTGCCATTCCTTCGTTGGAGCAGACCACGGCCCATCCCTCTCGGCCGGCCTCGAAGAATTCTCCGCGAATGGCGTTGGTGGGATCTCCGTCCTCGGTCGGCTGCGGGATGAGACAGTCGCGGGATTGCAGGACGGCAACCATCTCCTCGGGCAGTCCTGGAAAGGCCTCCGGACGAAGGCGAGGTACGGCCGCGGACTCGGTCGTCTCGTGCGGCCGCGGCTTGGGAGTCGCAGGGAGGTCCATTGATGGAGGAGGCGCGTCGAGGTCTACCTCAGGCGTCTGTTGTGTGGGGACGGCGCACTCCACGGCGAGCAAGAGCGCGGCGGCGACCAACCCAGCAACCGCAAGCTTCTTCATGAGGCGATGATAGGCGAGATCGCTGGCGGGAGGACGTAGCCGTCGCGTTCGCGCACAGCGATCTGCCTCGTGGGGCGCGCCGTGGCGCGCCCCGGGCGCAGCTCTGGCCTCAGGGCAGGTCGAGGAAGAGCGCGTGCGCCGGTTGGGCGGACTCGAACCTCAGCGCCGTTTCGTCGGAGACTTTGGCGCTGTCGTTCTTCTCGAGCTGTTGGCCGTTGAGCGCGGGCGCGCCGTCGATGACGAACACGTAGGCGCGGCGGCCTTCGCCGAGAGGATGCGTTAGCGGCTTGCCGGGCTCGAGTTGCGCCGTGTAGAACGTCGTCGAGCCGCCGTTGACCGAGACTACCGGCGCGATGGCGCCCTGGCCGTTGGTCGAGACGAACCGGCGTTGCTCGTAGGAGGGCTCCACGCCGAGCTCCTCGGGCAGCACCCACATCTGCAGCAGCTCGGTCTGGTGCTCGGGCGAGGGGTTGACCTCGGAGTGGCGCACGCCCTTGCCGGCCCGCATGTACTGCACCTCGCCGGGGCCGATCACGCCGTGGCCGCCGGTCGAGTCGCGGTGCTCGATCTCTCCGCGGATGACGAAGGTGACGATCTCCATGTCCTTGTGCGGGTGCATGGGGAAGCCCTTGCCGGGCTGGATGACGTCGTGGTTGAAGACCCGCAGAGGGCCGAACTGCATGTTGTTCGGGTCGTAGTAGTGGTCAAAGGAAAAGTGCCACCGCGCCAGTAGCCAACCGGCGTCGAGCGTGTAGCGGTCCTGGGCCTTGACGATCTCTAGCATTGCGATACTCCTGTTTGTCTATAGGAATAGATGCAAATGCGGCGAAAAGGATTCAAACGCGGAGGTGGGCGATGAAATCGATGACGGCGGGCTGTTGGCCGAGGCGGCGAAGCTCGGCGGCGATCTGGCCGCGATGGTGCTGGGAGTGCAGGCCGAGGTGGGTGAGGATGTCGAGCGGAGTGTTGCGGTACTCGCGGCCGTCGTGGGTGCGATAGCGGACTTGCCGCAGCAGCGAAGCCTCGTCGAGGCCTCCGAGGTAGGAGTTGAGCTGCTCCGCCTGACGCTCGAGCTCGTCGGCGCAGGCTTCGAGGGGACGCTCGGGCCAGACCTCGATGCTGGACGAGTCGCGGCCGTCCAAGCGAGTGAGCCAGACGCGTTGACCGGCCAAGATGTGGGCGAACCAGCGAGGCCCATGGTCGGCGCCTGCGGCGTTGCGTAGGCTCTCGAGGGTGCGACGGTTGGCCCACAGCTCGTAGTCGAACATCTGGCGGAGGCGATCGAGGGTCATCACGTGGTTGTAGCACGCCGCTTTTGTGCTACGCTGGCGCGTCGACCATGAGCGCGCATCCGCAGGCCAACCGCTTTTTTCTAGCGAGCTGTATCGCCCTGATTACGACCGCGATGAGCTTCGCGATCCGCGGCGAGATCATGGGCGTGTGGACGCAGGAATTCGCCCTCACCAATGCTCAGGTGGGTGCGGTGACCGGCGCGGCGTTCTGGGGCTTCCTGCTCTCGATGGTCTTCGGCGGGCCGCTGTGCGACGTGCTGGGGATGGGGCGGTTGGTGGTGCTGGCGTTCATCGGGCATGTGGCCGGTACGCTGCTGACAATCTTTGCCGGAGAGTTCTGGTCGCTATTTGCGTCGACTCTGCTGGTCGGCATCGGGAATGGGCTGGTCGAGGCGGCGTGCAACCCGCTCATCGCGACCCTCTACCCGGACGACAAGACGACGAAGCTGAACCAGTTCCACGTATGGTTCCCAGGCGGAATCGTGATCGGGGGGCTGGTGGCGTATGGGCTCGATCAGGCCGGGTTCCGTTGGCAGATCAAGATCGCCTCGATGCTGATCCCGGCCGCCATCTACGGCGCGATGTTCTTCGGCATGAAGTTTCCGCCGACCGAGCGCGTGGCCTCGGGCGTCTCGAATGCGGAGATGTTCAAGGAGACGCTGCGGCCGCTGTTCCTGTTCATGGCTTTCTGCATGCTGATCACGGCGTCGACCGAGCTAAGCACCAATCAGTGGATCGCTGAGTTGCTCTCGAACGTGGGCGTTGCGGGCATCTTGATTCTGGTGTGGATCAACGGGCTGATGGCGTTGGGGCGCATGTTCGCGGGGCCGGTGGTGCATCGCTTGGCGCCCTCGGGAATGCTGCTGTTCTCGGCGGTCTTCTCGACGCTAGGGTTGTTGTGGCTGAGCCAGGCCAGCGGCATGACGGCGCTGGCGGCGGCGGCGGTGTTCGCGGTGGGCATCTGCTACTTCTGGCCGACGATGTTGGGATTCGTGGCGGAGTATGTGCCGAAGTCGGGTGCATTGGGACTGGCGATCATGGGCGGCATCGGAGCGGCGTCGACGGCGATCACCCAACCGCTGATCGGCAAAATGTACGACAGCCAGTTAGACGCCAACAACTCGACCGGAGCGACGGTCGAGGCTCTACGCGGGGCGGCGGAGGGCACGGCCCAACACGCGCAGTGGCTCGAGGTGCAGGCCGCGGCCGGCTCGGGCGCGCTACGGACGATCGCGCTGCTGCCGGCGGTGCTGATCGTGCTGTTCGCCGTTCTCTACTTCCAGCAGCGCGGCAAGACGGCCGAGAAGCTCTGAGACCTCCATGGAGCTGGTGGAAAGACTAAAGGGTTGGCTCGAGGGGCTCGGCGCGAGCGAGCGCGTCGCGTTCTATCTGGCCGAGGCCGCCGAGATTGGCATTATCGGTCTGCTCGCCTGGATCGCGGCCGCGATCACGCGCAATGTAGTGTTACGCATCGTCTCGCGCGTCGCCACGCGAACCAAGACGGACTGGGACGACGCGCTGGTCAAGCGGCGGGTCTTCCATCGCTTGGCTCATTTGGCGCCGGCAGTGGTCATCTTCGTGTTCGCGCCGACGATTCTCGACGCGCCGGGCATGGTCGTGTGGGTGCGCAAGGGCGCGCTGATTTACATGTTGCTGGTGGGCGTTCTCACGCTGAACGCGCTGTTGAACGCCGCCAACGACATCTACCGCACCTTCGAGGTCTCCCGGCGCATTCCCATCCACGCTTACCTGCAGTTGGTTCAGTTGGTGGTGACGATCGCGGCGGTGATCGTGGCGGTTTCGCTGATCATCGACAGGTCGCCGCTGCTGTTGCTGAGCGGCTTGGGCGCGGCGACAGCGATTCTGCTGCTCGTCTTCAGGGACACGATTCTTGGGTTGGTCGCCGGCATCCAGCTCATCGCGCACGACATGGTGCGGCCGGGCGATTGGATCGAGATGCCCAAGTACGGCGCGGACGGCGACGTCGAAGAGATCACACTCAACGTGGTCAAGATCCGCAATTTCGACAAGACCGTCACCACGATCCCCACGTACGCGCTGATCTCGGACTCGTTCCGCAATTGGCGGGGCATGCAGGAATCTGGAGGGCGGCGGATCAAGCGTTCCATCGCAATCGACCTGAACACGGTGCACTTCCTCTCTGCCGAGGAGCTCGAGGAGCTGCGCCGCATCAAGAAGTTGCGCGGCTACCTGGAGGATCGCGCCAAGCAGATCGACACCTTCAACGCCGACTATGGCGACGCCGAGCTTTCGCCGGCGAACGGGCGTCGGATGACCAACGTCGGCGCCTTCCGGGCCTACTGTGAAGCGTACTTGCGGGAACGCCCCGATATCAGCAAGGAGATGACGTTCTTGGTGCGGCAATTGCCTCCTTCTTCTACCGGTCTACCGATCGAGCTCTACGTATTCTCGAACGAGCAGCGCTGGATTCCCTATGAAGTGATCCAGGCGGACATCTTCGACCACTTGCTATCGGTGTTGCCGCTGTTCGGGTTGCGGGCCTATCAGCAACCGTCCGGTCTCGACATCAGCCGTACGGGGGCGGCGTTGCGCGAGGCCGTGGCCGGACAGCCTTTAGAATGAAACCGTGCCCCGCCGCCGACGCAGCAGCAAGCGTCCTCTGAAGAAGCGCAATCTGGCGGCCAAGCTCTCGGGCCGGCGGCCCAGCGCAGGCCCTATGGAGGACAAGCGCCGCAAGAGCCGCCAAGAGCAGCGCGTGGAGGACGAGAAGCGCGTCCGCCAGATGGATCTGTCGTAGGGAATTCCGAGGCGAGGGCGACGGCGTCCGCTTCCAGGCAAGCTTGCGGTCTGTTTCGAGATTCTGCGATCGGCGGCGCGAGCGGGCGCGTGAGCAAGCAAGGCCGCGCCTCAACCGGTCCCCACGGCCTTCGCATACAGCTCGAGGGTCTGCCGCGCCATCCTCTCCGCGGTAAACAGCTCCTGCGCCGCGCGATAGCCCTCGCTCCCCAGCTCCCGCGCCTGCTCGGGATCAGCGCGTAGCCGTTCGAGCGCCTCGCGCAAGGCGCCGATATCCCCCGGGTCGAACAGCACCCCGCCGCCGCCAGCCGCTTCGATCAGCTCCGGGTAGATCCCGATGCGCGGCTGGACCACCGGCACGCCCGACGCCCAGGCCTCCAATACGTACAACCCCTTCGAGGCCCCGTAGCTCGCCGGAACCGACAACACGTCGAGCGATCGAAGAAACTCCGCTTTCGCGTCGCGGTCGATGTCGCGCAGGACCTCCGCCTGTTGCTCGAGCGGCTTCGCGTACTCCTCGTACTCCGGGCTGACCCAGCCCGCGATGCGCAGGCGCGCGCCCGCGGGCAAAGCCTCGATCAACCGATGCGCCCCCTTCTCCGGCGCAACCCTGGCGAGGAAGCCCACTGTGAACGGATCGCCCGCCCGGTTGGAACGCAACGAGAAGTCGTCGACCTCGATTCCCGGCAGAACAATCGGCATCGCGTTCGGGTCCTTGCCGAGGCGCGGACCGAGCGTCTCGGCCTGCGACCGGCACGGCGCCACGATCACGTCAATCGCTTCCGCCTGGCGCGCGAGCTCCGCGTAAGTCTGCTGCGGGAAGGGCAGGGGCAGATGGTCGAGGTAGTAGTCCTCGCCTTGCAGCGAGCAGAAGACGGGCACGGAGAGCTCGCGGCGCAGGGCGGGGGCCAGGCCGGCCAGCATCGTGTTGGTCAGGTGAACCACGTCCGGCCGATACCCTTTGAGGAAATCCGCCAGCCGCAGGATCTCCTTTCGCAGCGGTCCGTCCTCGCCTTGTGCGGTGGCCAGGGTGAGCGCGCCCAAGTCCTCGGGCAGCGTCTTGACGGCGAAGCGCGACACCCACCGCAACAGCGCGGGGTTGTCGAGCATGCGGTCGAGGCTGCGCGGTAGCTTCCGGAAGAAGCTGGACTTCTGTTGCAGGTAAAGATTGACGCCGCCCAGATAGACCGAGGCCTCGGAGACGTCGGCCTCGTCGGTGCGGATGGGCGTGTAGACCGGCAGCAGGAGCACGTCGTGCCCGAGCTGCTTCATTGCGGCGGCGAGGGTATTGTCGCGGAGGCAGTTGCCGCAAATCGTTCCCCCGGCGCCGGCGGTGATGTAGGCGATCCGCATCGCGCGAAGGGTTAGGGTAGCAACCGGCGCCCACCCCGCTGGCTCGCTACGTCGGCGACCGTTCGGCTACGCTTGTCTTTTGCTCGCCGACTCGCCTAATCTAACCTCGCAATGTCTGCCGCCCATCCACACAACTATCCGAAACTCCACAACGCCGCCTGGCCCGGCGTCGTCGGCAAGGGCCCCGACTCCGAGCCGCCCATCGACCTCGACACGATGGTCGACCTCACCGCCGCGGCGGAGGTGGACGGGCAGAAGTTCGAAGGCATCGATCTGTTCTTGTGCGACCCTCACGTCTCGATCGACATCGGCGACGACGACCTCAAAGCGTTGGCGGAGAAGATCGGCGGCAAGGGGCTACGTATCGGTTCGCTGGTGGCGCCGGTGTGGCCGCCCACCGGCGGCGGTCCGGCGATGGATCCCGGCGAGGGGCGCGGCAAGTTCCTCGATGCGGTCGAGAAGGCGTGCAAGATCGGCTCGAAGCTGCGGCAGTGGGGGTTCCGCAGCTCCGGCGTCATCCGCATCGACTCGGCGACCGGCGTCGGCGAGTGGGCCGAGGGCGATTCGGAAGAGCACACCCAAGCGATCGCGCAGACCTTCCGTCAAGCCGCGGCGCTGGCCTCGCAGTACGGCGAGAACCTCGCCGCCGAGGGCGAGATTTGTTGGGGCGGAATGCACTCGTGGAAGAAGATGGTGCGGCTGCTCGAGCTTGCCGACAAGCCCAACCTAGGCTTCCAGGCTGACATGGCGCACACGCTGCTCTACACCATGGGCTACAACGCGCCCGAGGACTCCATCCTGCCCGACGGCTTCGCGTGGGACGACCCCGCCAAGCTCGACGACGCCTATCGCCAGGTGGCCGATGCGTTGCGGCCGTGGACGATCGACTTCCACGTCGCGCAGAACGACGCCACCGTCCACGGCACGGGCTCGCATGACAAAACCGGACGCCACTGCCAGGTCAACGACCCCAACGGCAAGCTCGATGTCGTCAAGCACGCCGGTTTCTGGCTGCGCCACCCCGACAGCGCGCTCACCAGGCGCTGCCGCCACATCTGCTGGGACGGCTGCATGTTCCCCAACGCCGTGATGCACGACCCGCAGACCTGGAACGACATCCTCGGCGCCATGGTCGCCGTGCGCGACGCGCACGGCTGGAGCGAGTAGGGGCGCGGGCGCGCCCTGGTTGCACGATGGCGGACGAACTCACCCGCGCGCGGATGCGCTCGGACTGGGACGAGCGCGCCCGCGAGAACGCCTATCACTACATCGCGAGCGAGCGCGAGGACTGGGACGAGGAGGAGTTCTACGCCTCGGGCCGGGCGTCGGTGCGCGAGATCGTGCTCGACGACGCTGAGCGGGTCTTCGGCGGCCGCGACCCTGGCTCGGTCAGGGCCATCGAGATCGGCTGCGGCGCCGGCCGCATGACGCGCGCTCTGGCCGAGGAGCTCGGCGAGGTTCACGGCGTGGACGTGAGCGCTGAGATGATCGAGCGCGCGCGCGTTGCGCTGGCCGATCGCCCCAACGCGCACGTCCACCTCAGCGACGGCGCCGGGTTGGCGGACGTCCCACAGAGCGGCTTCCAACTCGCCCTCAGCTACATCGTTTTTCAGCACATCCCCAGCCCGGAGGCGATCGAGGGATACTTTCGGGAGGCCGCCGCGCGCCTCGAGCCTGGCGGCGTGTTCAAGATGCAGACCCAAGGCAGTCCGCTCGCGCTGCTGGGCAAGCAGGATACCTGGGAAGGCTGCTACGTCTCGGCCGCCACCTGGCTCGTCTGGAGCCGCAAGTACGGCTATCGACTGCTCGACTTCGAGGGCGCAGGCACGCAGTATCTCTGGCTGTGGTGGGAGCGCGCGGACGGCGGCGAGCCTTCCGCGCGCGAGCTGCGCTTCCTCGACGCGGAGCGACGAGCCTTCGAGGATCTGCTGCGCTCGTTTGCAGCCCGCATCCAGCAAGGCGAGCAAGAACGAGAGTCGCTGCGCGCCGAGCAGGCGGCGTTGCTCGAAGAGCGGAACGAGCTGCGCAGCCAAGCCGAGGCAGGGGCGGCGCAGAACGAGCAGCTCGCGGCCGAGCTAGAAACGACGCGCGCTCAGCGAGACGAGGAAGCCGCACGCGTAAAGGAAGCCCACCAAGCGCTGCTGGCGGTCTATCGCTCGCCGGCTTACCGCGTGGGGCGGCGATTGGGACTGGCGCCCGAGCGCATCGGCTGAAGCGGCTGGGGACGCTTCACAGTATCGACTGGCGATGGGCGCCGCGACTTTCCGGGTCGGTTTCGTCAGCATGTTCCATTCCAAGGATCTCGGCCAACTGCTCGGAAAATGCCAGCGCTTTCGCGTGGTCCTGCGAAATGATCGCACCCGAGGTGACGCTATCGACGACGACGCGGAAGTTCCAGTAGCCCGGGGGATGGTCGGCGGTTCTGAAGAATTCACTCGACAAACGGACGGCGCCTTCGGGGAAGACTGGCTCGGTCCTGGTGAACTGCCAGCCCAGAAAACGAATCGAGCTGACGGCTCTGAGTTTGTCGCGTTCGAAGAGTCGGCCGC
The DNA here is from genome assembly GCA_965216545.1 of Bryobacterales bacterium. GTDB lineage: Bacteria > Acidobacteriota > Terriglobia > Bryobacterales > UBA6623 > RI-231. Next base: position 6,586,576 of record OZ244172.1, on the reverse strand, counting down.
TGGAAGTCATCGCACCGGCCAAGCCGATCAGAACAGGGACGGCCGCTGCGCCGTATGTCAAGGCCGGGAGCCTGGCAGGCACGCCCAGCCCTTCGAAGAGTGTAACGATCAGCCCGGCGACGCAGAGCATCATGATTGCGAAGATGACCTTGCCGGGATTCGCGATCTCCTGAACGCGGATCGAGTTTCGGTCACCGACCCTGACTCGGGCGTGGTCGAGGCTGCAGTCGTGGCGGAGTAGCAGCTCGAGGAGTTGGTTCATGTAAACGTGTGAAGGAATCGGGAACTGGCTCTCGCGACCCGCAACATGTACTTTCGAACCAACTCAAAAGGTCGCGAGCGCCTCACCCTACAGCTTCTACTTCTTCTCAATAGTGATAGCGGCAAGACAGGATGCGAATCTTTCTCTCGCCTACTTGATAGACCAGGCGATGCTCTTTGTCGATTCTGCGGGACCAACAACCGCTCAATTCGTGGCGGAGAGGCTCGGGCTTGCCGAGGCCCCGGAATGGGTCGCGCTGTACGTCCCGAATCAGACGGAGGACTCGAATGACCTGCGATCTATCTCGTTCGACCCACCAAGCAAGGTCGTCGAACGCATCTTGATCAAATTACAAGCTTCTCAACAGCTCTCTCGAGGTCGATTCCTTCCCCGCGATCTTTGGCGGCCAAGAGACGGCGCCGCATTGTGTCGGACTTGAGCAAGTAGGCCGTTTCCCGTTCCGACTCGATCTCTCGCCAGAGATCGATCGGGACGATCACGGCCGTCGGTTCGCCGGACGAGTCGGAGACGATCTGAATTTCAGGCTCGACCATGGCTTCAGTCTACACTGAGCGCCGCCGATGGGTAGTACCCGACGGTTCCTTCCTACTCCGCAACGAGCACACTTGCGGCTCTGTAGGCATGGTTGTGTGCCTCGAGCCAGATGACCCGAACCAGTTTCTCGCTGTCCTGAGAATAGTCGCCCGACCCGGCGCGGATGGCCGCAGCCGCGACTTGGCTTGCGAAGTGCAGTCGGAGCGGCATCGGTATCGTCTCGGCGCGAAGTTGAAGTCTCGAATCCCGACACCACTGGATCTTGCTAATCTGGGGATCGACACCCTTCAATGCCTGCCGTTCAGCCTGCCCCAGTTGTTCAATTGCGACCAAAGCCGCCTTCTGTCCGAAGTGCCCGCCGATATCGTTGCGAACAGACCTGAGACGCACCCTGGCTTGCTCGTAATGCGCGACCGCGTCGCTCCAGTCCGCTCTCGATTTCGGCGTGAATCGGCCTTTGATTGACGCGAACCCTGCAGATTGGTCGAGTCGCACAATCGCATCCGAAAATTCATTCAGTGTTGCCAAGGAGCGGCGAACGAAATAGAGTTGTCGCCACTCCTTGGAGAATGCATCCCGGTCAGCGGACTCAAAAAGCTCGTCATCGTAAATGGAATAGATTTCAAGGCGGAGGTCCTCAAAGAGGACGAACAATCTAGCAACTTGGGCATGGAGGTTTTGATGTTTGCCAACTTGCCGCCCCTGAAGCTCCGCCGGGGTCGCATCTATCGACGATAGCAGGCCTTACGAGGTGACTCTACCTGGGTAAGTGAAAATCGGCCCCGGAGGAAATCCTCCGGGGCCGCGTGCTTCCGCACTTGCGAATCGGGCGCGCAACTTGGCGCGAGCGCGCTGGGCTAATCGCCCGCCACGCCGGCTTCTTCTTGCTTGGCCGGCGCCGGGGCCGCGGCGATTCCGCCCTCGCCCCCGATCTGGATCAGCTTCGGAGCCGGGGGCTCTTTGAGCACCTGCTCGCGATACATCTTCATCAGCCGCGCTTCCTCTTCCTTCGAGAGGATCTTCTTCTTCGAAGCGCCGCCGTTCACCACCGGAACTTTGCCGTTGGCTTCCGCTTCGGCGAGCCGCTGATTGCGCTGCCTGATCTTTTCCTCGCGGGCGTTCTTCGGGCCTTCGAAGTCCTGCTCCTCGCGCGCCACCATGGCCGGGTCCAGCGCCAGCCGGTGGTCGAAGTCCTGCAGATCGACGCTCTTGCCGCCGGCGTAGATCTTGTGGCGGCCGTGCTCTTCGTACCAGTTGGTCAGCGAGGCGGTCATGTGCATCTTCTCGATGATGTTCCGCCAGCCGATGCCGGTGTTGTAGGCGCAGAAGCTGATCTCGCCTTCCTGCGTCCCGTAGGGGATCACACACATCTCCGTGCGGCGGAAGTCGTAGTTGAACAGATCCTGGAACCACATGCCCGCCACGAAGAGGAAGTTCCACGGATCCTTGCGGCGCGCAGTACCCTTGCCGTAGTTCTTGCCTGACAATGCGAAGCTCTTGTCGAACTTCTTGAGCAGGTCGAACATCGAGAACTCTTTCGGCGCCTTGAACGGGTTGTAGTTCTTCATCAACGCCAGTCCGAGCTGGAAGTTCGTCTTCCACTTCGAGCGGCCCGAGTCATTCACGCGGCGAATGTCTTGGGTGAGCTGCGGAACGTTGATGAACTCTGGCACCGGCGCCATGTTCTTGGTCTTCTTGTTGATCATGAACGCGGTGCCCACGCCGCAGTTCGGGTGGCAGCCGCAGGCCACCTGCCCCCACTGCGCGTCCGGGCCATGCGCCAGATCCGCGGCGTCGACGAAGGTGCCCATGATCGAGATCGGGAACCAATCGCGCGTCGGCTCGGTCATGCCGAGCTGCTTCTTGACGTCGTGCGCCATGTGCGAAAGCGTGTAGCGCTGCTTCATGCGGCGCTCATCGGTGATCTCTTCGTCACGCCCGGTGAACGAAACCGGCTGGAAGCTCACGAAGGCGATCTTTCCAGGGTTGTTGCGCGCGAAGTCGATGATCGGGCCGACCTCTTCGTTGTTGATGTTGTTGACGAGCGTCGTCACCAGCACGATCTCGATGCCGGCGTCGTGCATGTTGTCGATCGCCTTCATCTTTACGTCGAACAGATTGCCGATCTTGCGGTGCGAGTTGCGCGCGTTGCCGATGCCGTCGAACTGCAGATAGGCGTAGCGCATGCCCGCGTCGGCCGCGGCTTCGGCGAACTCCTTCGACTTGGCGAACTCGATGCCATTGGTCGCCGCCTGCACTGAGTTGAAGCCGATCGAGCGCGCATAGCGAACCGCCTTCAAGAAATAGGGCGACATGGTGGGCTCGCCGCCGGAGAACTGCACCGACATCTGACGCCGCGGTTTGATCGTGATCGCGTTGTCGAGGATCGTCTTGATCTCTTCCCACTCCAGCTCATGGACGAATCCGACCTGGTTCGCGTCCATGAAGCAGGGGTCGCACATCATGTTGCAGCGGTTGGTCAGATCGACCGTGAGCACGGCGCCGCGGCCGTACTTCACCGTCGAGGAGCCATGGTTGTGCAGCGTCTCGTCGTTGTGGGCGCGGATGTCGCGGCCGGGGAACTGCGATTCGATGTGCTCAAGGAACTTCGAGTCGATCGCCATGATGTCCTCGACGCGGCCGTGCGTGGGACAGTCCTTGATCATCCACACCTGGCCGTCGCGCTCGACGATCGAGGCCTCGACCTCGCCGACTTTCTCCGACTTGAGCACGTTGTAGTCGACCTCGCCCGCGAGAATCTTCTCGCGCGCATCGCGGACGCACTTCGGGCATAGCGAGTCGGTCTTGCGCGGCCAGCCCAGCGCCGGCTTGGACTTCTCCCACGACTTCAGCATGGGTTTCTCGGTCCAGTTGGGCGTGAAGGACGGCTCGGGCGTCTTGCTGCTGTCCATCCAGCGCGCGAGCTTCCACATGCCGCTGGCGACGTTGGTCAAGCTCTTCTCTACGTATTTGCTAGGTCGATGCATTCTGAGGGTCTCCTGGTCGGGGGGCGCGCGGACCTCTCCCTAACTCCAAATTTCCCATCAGGATAGGGCTTCCAACGAGGTCGCGCGGGCGGGAATCAGTGAACGGTCGAAATTTGCAGCGAACGGGGATTTCAAGCCGCGAACGGCGCCGCATCTGACCTCCCCCTGTGGCGCACGGCTGTGCCGTGCAGGCGAGGCTGCGCCTCGCCCCGCGAGACTACCGCCTTCCGCCCCCCGCCGCCGGCAGATAGAAGATCGCCACCTGCCCGTCCTCGAAAGCCGCCCCGCCACAAACCGCTTCCAACTGCGCCCGAATCGCATCCATCGTCTGGTCGGCCACGCCGCCCATGCGCAGGGCTTGCTTGCGGGCCAGCAGGTCTCCACGCGGGACGCTGGCGAGCAAGCGGTCGCGGTAGCTGTCCGCGCGGTACTTGTGCAAGACCACCGTGTCGAACCCCAAGCGCACCAGCCGTGAAGAGTCGAGCGGGTTGCGCAGAAGATCGAGAGCCGGCTCGGCAGCCTGCGCCGCCAGCGGCCCGGGCGGGTAGGTGGAGAGGTATCCGTCGGCGATGCGGCGGTCGTGCAGCGTCTGCAGGGCCATGTTGTGGACGCTGCGGTTGCGCTCGTAGGAAGGCATGTCGAGCACGGCGCCGATGCGCAGGATCGGTCCCGCCAACATTTCGCGGTAGGCGCCGGGAAACTCGACCTTTTGCGTCGGGTAGGGCAGCCAGGCGTACTCGCAGAGAATCATCGCGGCCACGCCGTAGAACCAGCGGCCTTTGCCGGATCGAAGCGTTGCGAAGCCCATCCCGGCGAGCACGGCGAGGGCCAAGCTCGTCAGGATGAGGAAGCGGTTGGCGACGCGCAGCACGTCAAACAGCGGCAGGCGCCCAAGCCACGCGAAAGGCAACGTCACGCCCTCGAGCAGCGCGCCGTTCCACCACGGCGTAGCGCCCAGGCAGAGCACCGCCGTAACCGCCGCGAAGCCCAACCACAGACGCCAGCCCCGCGCTCGCCGCCAGACCCCAATGGCGGCCAACGCAAGCGGAACGACGCCCAGGTAACAGATGAACCCCGAAGCTTGGTAAGCCCGCTCGAGATAGCGGTCGATCACTAGTCGGCCGAGCAGTGGATGCCCGAAGTGCGGCGTGAGCAGATAGCTCGGGTCGATGCCGCGGTCTACCGCAGCCTTCTCGTAGTACGTCGCGCCGGCTGCGATCTCGCCGAGCATCGGCTGCACCGCTGGCAGCAGCACGGCGGCGCCGATGACCCCGGCCAAGGCCAGGTCTCGCAAAGCTCGTTTGCGCCGCCCTTTGGCGTTCACCAGCTCGACCGCTGCAATTGCGCCGGCGCTCAACAGCAGCTTGAGACCCAAGTGCCAACTGCATAGCGCGTTGAGTGCGAAAGTCAGCCCCAGCCCCACGATGGCGCCCGTCCCGCTGCGCCGGCAAACCCGCACCAAGTAGTAAAGCGCCCAGGGCAGAAACTGGGTCGAGAACAGATTGAGATGCTCGAGTGTCTGCTCGACGTGCTGCGGGAAAAATGCGAAGACCAGCCCGGCCAGAAAACCCGCCCGCGCGTTGCCGGTCCACTCGCGGACCAGCAGCCACATGCCAAAGCCGGACAGCGCCAGGGCCGCCAGTACGCTCACGTTGTAGGCCGCCGCCGCGCCCCAAAGCAGGTTGACCGGCATCCAGGCGAGCATGTTGAATGGCGAATGCGTGTGGAAGATCAGGTCGATGCCGAAGGGATAGTAGAGATAGTCGGTGTGGAACGGCGAGGCGTGCAGGTCGAAGAGCGCCTTCTTCCACCACCAGAAGTTCCAGTAGTTCTGCCAGAGGTCGCCGGAGCCTTGCGGCAGCGAGCCTGTGATGTCGAGCACGAGCGGGAACGTCATCCCGCAGGCGAGCACGGAAAACAACCCGAGCACGGTCCAAGGCCGATCGAAGAGGTCGCGAGGCGAAGCGTCGGACAAAGACCGATTCTAGCTTGCGCAGAGCCGGGGCCGCCCGGAGCGGCGACCTAGAGGACGCGGCCCGGCACGAACTTCTGCACCCGCCAGTTCTTGATCTCGGCCACGTACACGTTATCCTTCGAATCCACCGCGATGTGGTGCGCGTAGTCGACCCGCCCTGGCGTCTTGCCCGCGCTCGCGATGCGCCCCAAGACCTTGCCCTCGAGCGTCACCTTCAGGATGCGGTTGTTGTAGCCGTCCGTGAGGAACAGCGCCCCGTCCCGGCTCAGCGCCAGGCCCCACGGCGAGCCGACGTGCGTCCACTGGTCGAGGAACTTGCCGTCGGCGTCGAAGATCTGCAGCCGACGGTTCTCTCGGTCGCCCACGTAGATCCTGCCGTCGGGGCCGACCAGTACCGAGTGCGGCAGATCGAACTGCCCCGGAGCGCTCCCCTTCGTCCCCCAAGCCGTGATGAAAGACCCGTCCGCCGCGAACTTGGCCACGCGCGAGTTGACGTACCCGTCGCTGACGTAGAATTCGCCGCCCGGCCCGAAGGCGACGTCGGTCGGTCGATTGAACTCGTTCGGTCCTTCGCCGCTCTGGCCCTTGCGGCCCATCACCATGCGCACCCGGCCCGCCGCGTCCATCTTGAGAATTTGATGCGTATCGTTGTCCACCACCCAGAGGTAGCCCTCGGGGTCGACGCGAATGGCGTGCGGTCGGATGAACAGACCGTCGCCCCACGAACGCACCACCCGGCCATCGGGCGTGAGCTCGATGATCGAGTGCTCGCCGCGGTGGAACACGTAGACGTGGTCGCGAGCGTCGACCGCCACGCCGGGAGTCTCTTGCAGGTTCCAACCCGGCGGGAGTTGCGGCCAGTCCGGGTCGTGGGAGTACGGCAGCTGAGTGAAGTCGTCGGCGCGGACCGCGGCAGCGGCGAGCGATGCAAGCAGAAAGCCTCGGCGGGTGAGCATGGCGGCCCTGATTATCCGATAGCGGGGCCGGCTCGCGCATCTCCGGGTCGGGCAAAGGGGGCGCTACAATGGCGTTGCGCCGCCAATCTAGAGATCCGCCGTGGCCACTTTCCACGAGCTCGTCGACTTCTTCAAGGTCACCGGCGCCGCCGGCGTCGAGCACACCGACGGCTCCTACCTCGGCCACTGCGCCGCCGTCTACCGCGACATGAAGAAGTGGGGCTACGACGAAGAGCTCGCCCGCGCCGGCCTGCTGCACTCGATCTACGGCACCGGCATCTTCCAACGCTTCGCTCTGCCGCTCGAGCGCCGTGACGAAGTGCGCGCGCTCGCGGGGGAATGGGTCGAGCGGCTCGCCTACCTCAACTGCGCCATCGAGTATGACTCGTTCGACCGTGAGGTCCTGCGCGGCGCGCCGCCTTACCGCATGATCGACCGCTTCAGCGGCGAGGAGATTGATCTCACCGACGAGGAATTCGACGCGCTGGTGAAGATCCAGGTCGTCGACAGGCTAGAGCAGGTGCCGCGCTCGAAGGCGTACGCCTATCGGCGGGAGGCCTACCGCAAGATGGCCGAGCGCCTTGGCCCTGCCGCGATCGAGGCGTTTGAGGCGGTGTATGAGGCGAAGGGCCTCACCGCACCGTAGCGGCGGTCGGTTCTCCTCGGTACGAATCCAGCGGCATTTCTCATCCCAGTCATTGTGTCCGCGATCCCGCCAAGCGGCAATTGAGGAAACGGCCCAGGACCCCACCGCCGCCTGGCCAACGCCGCGGACGCCTCCGGCTCTGCCATCCCGACTTGGGCTTGATCAAAGAAGCGCCAGCAGCGCCAGAATCAGCGCGGCGGCCATGAGCAAGCACCCCGAGGCGGCCTGGGCGCGCGCCTGCGCCGCTGCTTGTTGGGCCGGGATGAGCGACGCCGAGTCGTAGGGCGCCAGGTCGGCTCTCGCTCCGAGGTTGAGCAGGTTCTGCACGACGATGGCCGCTGTATCGCGCTCCAGGCCTTCGACCACCGTCACCGGCGCCGCCTCGACCAGATGCTTCGCCTCTTTGAGGCCGCAACCGGTGATGGCGCGCACGGCCTTGATGATCTCGAGCTTCCTCGGGCCGGCCGCGTTGAGCAAGACCCCGTAGAGCTTGGCGTTGGTTTCCTCGATGTGGCGCGCGAGGCGCTCGCGTTCGGCGGCGTCGATCTCGCCCCGAGCCAGCCTTGCGTCGAGGATGCGCTCGAGATCGGAGTCCATCGCAGGCGAGGGTACCACGGCCCGGATGCGCTCGTAGGTCCGGCTGCGCCAAAATGGAGCTTCGCAACCGTTCGCCCCGAGCCGACACCATGGATCCCCAAGAGCTTCGCAGCAAACTTGGAGGCGTTATCGCCTTCCCCGTCACGCCGTTCAAGGCGGACGACCTCTCCCTCGACATCGACGGCTACCGTACCAACGTCGCCGAGATGCTCGACTACGACCTCTGCGCCTTGGTCGCCGCCGGCGGCACCGGCGAGATGTACTCGCTCACCCCGGAAGAGCTGATCGAGGTCGTCAAGGCGACGGTCGAGGAAGCCAAGGGACAGATGCCGGTGATTGCCGGAGTCGGCTTCGGCGGCGGGCTCTCGGTCGAGCTGGCCAAAGAGGCGGAGAAGGCCGGCGCGGACGGCCTGTTGATGTTTCCGCCCTATTACCCCAGCGCGGACTTCGAGGGCTTGTTGCACTACTACCGCAACATCGGCCGCGCCACCAGCCTCGGCTCGTTCATCTATTCGCGGGACTGGGTGAAGCTCAGTCCCGGGCAGGTCGCCCAACTCGCCGACGAGGTTCCGAACCTGGTGGCGCTCAAGGAAGGACAGGCGGACTTGCGCGGTTACCAGCGCATCATGGCGCGGCTCGGCGACCGGCTGCACTGGATCGGCGGCATCGGCGACGACATGGTGCCGGGCTACTACTCCATTGGCATTCGGACCTATACGTCCTCGATCGCCACCATCGCGCCGCGGCTGTCGCTGCAACTGCACGAGCGCGCCTCGATGGTCGATAACGCGAGCCTGCAGCGCTTGATGACGAACTACGTGCTGCCGCTTTACGGGTTGCGCTCCCGGCGCAAGGGCTATGAGGTGACGATGATGAAGGAGGCGATGAACATCCTGGGCAAGGCCGGGGGCGTCGTCCGTCCGCCGCTGCCCCCGCTGCGCGAAGGCGAGCGGGAAGAGATCGCCAAGCTGATGAAAGCCTACGAACCGGTTCTCTAACGCAGGACGGGAACGCAGCCCCGGACCCTAGACCAGCACGGCCGGGCGCGATAGGCCCCGGAGCGTTACGCGAGCTAAAGAAAACCCCGCGACTTCCGATGGACTCAGTGGCCGGGGCAGCCGGCTTCCATCGAAATGCGTCTCCTCGTCCTCGCCGCGCTGGCGCTCAGCGCCGTATCCGCTCAACAGCTCGCCCGTTCCACTCTCCAACCCGGCGGCGGAGGCGAATATCGGCTGGGCCCCGGCGACTCGCTCGAGGTCGCCGTCTTCGAAGTCGAGGAGCTCAGCGGTCCGGCGACGCTCGACTCCGAAGGCCGCATCCGGTTGCCGCTCGTCGGCGACGTGGTCGCTGCCGGGCGCACCGCGCGCGAGCTCGAGGACATGCTGGAGGCGAGCTATCGCGACAGGTTCCTGCACGATCCCCAGATCACCGTCGCCGTCTCGGATTTTCGCAGTCAGCCGGTCAGCATCGTGGGAGAGGTGGCCGAGCCGGGCGTCTATCAGTTGCAGGGCCGGCGCCGATTGCTCGAGGTGCTCGCGCTGGCCGGCGGCCTGACCGAGCACGTTGGCGAGACGATCACCATCACGCGCGCCGGCAAGCAGGCTTCGGATCGAGCCGTCTCAATCAAGCGGCTACTGACACTCGAGCCGAGCGACGCCGACAACCCGTGGATCGAGCCGCACGACATGCTGCGAGTTGCGCGCGCGGGCGTCATCTACGTCATCGGCGCGGTGCGGCAGCCGGGCGGGTTTCCCATCAAGGACCAGGAGCGCATGACGGTCGTGCGGGCGGTTTCGCTCGCCTCTGGCGCGGAGAAGACCGCCGCCAAGCAACGCGCGCGGATCATCCGTCAGCGCGAGGGCGCCGAGCAGGACATCCCGATCCGGCTCGGCGACGTGCTCAACGGCAAGGCGGCCGACGCCGAGCTCGAGCCCAACGACATCGTGTACGTGCCCGATTCGACTGCGAAGAACGCCTTCAACCGGACGACCGACGCCGTGATGCAAATGGCTGTCGGGCTCGTGATCTGGCGGAGATAGTCAGATGCGCGACCCCGACCGCATCGAGGCGCAGCAAGCGAGGCGGCGCCTCGCCGCCCATGGACACACCGACATCCAATGAACAACAAACTACAACGTCTCGACGAAGCGCTCGCCCCAGCTCCCCGGCCGGCGACCATTCCCGCCGTCTCGTTCGAAGAGGCGCACGAGAGCTCGGAATTCTCTCTGCGCGACTACTGGCGCGTGCTCTCGCGCAGACGCGGCACCGTGGTCCTCGGCGTCGTGCTCGCTGTCTTCGGTGCGGCGCTCTACAACACCATGGTCACCCCGACCTACCGCGCCACCGCGACGGTGCAGATCGACCGTGAGCAGCATGGGTTGACCGACATTCGGCGGCAGACCGTCGCCGAGCCGCTCGAGCAACCCGACTATCTCGAGACGCAGTACAAGATCCTGCGCAGTCGCACGCTCGCCAAGCGCGTGATCGCCGACCTCGACATCGCCGGCGACGAGGAGCTGACCCAAGACCTCGAACCGGGCGAAGCCGAGACCTGGGGCGACGACCTGCATCCCAAGATCCTCGAGCGCTTTCTCGAGCGGCTTGCAGTGAGGCCGTCCAAAGGCACGCGGTTGGTCGATGTGAGCTATGAATCGATCGACGCCGAGCTGGCGCCCAGGGTCGTCAACACCTTGGCCGAGTCTTTCGTCGAGTACAATTTGGAGGCGCGCTGGCAGGCCACCGAAAAGGCGTCGGAATGGTTGCAGGAGCAGCTCGCCACCCTCGAGCGCAAGCTCGAAGAGAGCGAAGCGGCCCTGCAGAACTACGCGGCGCGCCACTCGATCCTGTTCGTCGAGGAACGTAAGGACATCACAACCGACAAGCTCGCTCAGCTCGAAGAGGAGCTCACACGCGCCGAATCCGACCGCGTACAGAAACAGTCGTTCGCAATGCTGGCCGAGGACGTGGTGGAGCGCGGCGCGAGCCTGCCCGGCAGCCTAGGCTCGCAGACCTACCAGGATCTCAACGCCCAACTAGCCGAGCTCAACCGGGAAAGCTCGCGGCTGCGCGTGACCTTCACGGAGGGCTATCCGTCGGTGCGGCGCGTGCAGGGCGAGATCGAGCAGGTCGAGGCCGCGCTCGCCGCCGAGCGACAACGCATCCTCAGCTCGGTCCAAGAGAGCTTCGAGGTCTCGCGCAAGCGCGAAGAGCTGTTGAGCGCCGCCGTGGAGCAGCAGCGCTCGAAGGTCAACCGGCTCAGCGACGACTTCATCCAATACAACATTCTCAGGCGTGACGCCGAGACGAACCGCGAGCTCTACGAGGGTCTGTTGCAGCGCCTCAAGGAAGCGGGCGTCTCGGCAGGGCTGCGGGCCTCGAATATTGCCGTGCTCGACCCCGCCGAGCGGCCCGAGCAGCCCTACCGCCCGCGGCCGCTGGTCAACTACGGGGTGGGTTTGGCGCTGGGCATGATGTTCGGCGTGGCGCTGGCCTTCGTGCGCGAGCACCTCGACACCGCGCTGCGCACGCCCGAGGAAGTCGAGCGGCTGACCGGGCTGGTGCTGCTGGCCGTGGTGCCGCGCAGCCGCGCCAAAGACGAGCGGAAGGTGATCGTTGCCAAACCGGAGCCGGGCGCGGAGGAAGGCGCGTTGGCGCGCTGGGAGCCCGAGGAGGGCCTGGCGGAGGCGTACCGCACGCTGCGCAGCTCGGTGCTGCTGGGTTGGGATGAATCGATGCGGCGCATCTTGCTCACCAGCTCCCAGCCGCAGGAGGGCAAGACGACCATCAGCTTGAACCTGGCCTGCTCTCTGGCTCAACTGGGCCGGCGCGTGGTGCTGATCGACGCCGACATGCGCCGCCCCGACTGCGAGCGGCAGCTCGAGGTCGAGCCCGGGAAGGGCCTGAGCGAGTATCTGCAAGGCGAGGCCGAGCTCGACGAGGCGATCCGGACGACGGCGGTGCCGGGGCTGTCGCTGCTCAGCTCCGGGGCGTCCACGCGGACGGCCGCGGACCTACTCTATTCGCCGCGCCTCTCGATCGCGCTGCGCGAGCTCGGCGAGCGCTACGACCACGTGGTGATCGACTCGCCGCCCTCGCTCGGGCTCTCCGACGCACGCACGATCGGCCGCATGGTCGAGGGCGTGGTGTTGGTCGTGTCCGACAAGACCGACCGCAACGGCCTGGCGCGCACCAAACAGACCTTCGACGAGGCCGGCGTGCGGTTGCTGGGCTTCGTGATGAACCGGGTGAGCCTGCACGGACCCGACTACGGCCACTACGGATACGGCTACTACTACACCTCGACCGGTGACGGCGAGAGAACAAGGGGAGATCACAGGCCGCGAAAAGCCGCCTGAGGCGCAATGAGACCGGCCGAGAAACGACTGGTCCGGGTTCCCGCGGCGGCGGCCGCGCTTGCGATCGCGTCGAGCGCGACGGCGGCTTGGGCCACGTGGGCTTCCATCGACGCCGCGATGGCCGTCGTCGTGACCTCACGGCTGCTCGCCAGCCTGATCTTCCGCCTGGACCGGCTGCCATGGCGCCGCTTGACGTTTCGCGACGCGACGACCGCCGGGCTGGCTTGCGCTGGGGGATCGGCCCTCGCGGCGGCGCTGTCCACCGCGCTGCCTGGCGCGTGGCCGCTGCGCCTGCTGGCCGTCGATGCGGCAATCTACCCGTGCATCCTCTTCGGCTTGGCCGCAATCCCGCTGCTGCGCGAGCTGCGCGCTAAACCCGTCCAGGCGAGCGGGGTTCGCACGCTCATCTGGGGCGCCGGCGCCGACGGCCGCGCTTTGCTCGAGCGCATCCGTCGCGAGGGGACGGCGATCGAAGTCTACGGTTGGCTCGATGACGACCCCGTCCTCGCCGAGCTCGATTGCGACGGCTTGCCCGTGCTCGGCCCGCTGGAATCGTTGCCCTTGCTGGTCGAGCTGCACGGGGTGCAAACCGTCCTGGTTGCCGTCCCGAGCCTCTCGGCGGAGCGCCGCGCGTTCGCCGAGGACCTAGCCCGCTGGTCCGGCGCCGAGCTGGTTTTCGCCCCTACGTTTGCCAGCGGCTTGCAGGCTCTGGCCGCCGAAGCTTCCGCCCGCGAGACCCTGACCCACGCGCGCCGTTAGGGATCCGGCTCACGCGCGCGGCGCAGCCCAGAGCCGCGACCGTCAGGGAGCGGCCCCGCTGCCGACGCCCTGCAACCGGCCCGACATCCCGGACCGCTCGGGTGCAGCCCCGGCGCTCGAGACCCTCTTCCAATCCCGCCACTTGACGCCCCTGCCTTCCCCGCGATCTACTCTTGGAGAGCCATGCCGATCCCAGCCGAGCAGCAGATCCCCCTCGTCGACCGTCTAATGGAGCAATGCGGCGGCGCTTACACGCCCGAACAACGTCGCAAGTTCTTCATCTCCGGCCCGCAGTGGGCCGGAGCCTACGAGGGGCACGCGCTCTTCCACGCTCCCACTCGCTCCCCGGTCGGCTTCGACGAGGTCATCCGCCATCTGGCCGAGATCGGCATCCCTTGTTGGGCTACCCACGACACCGACGTCATTCCCTACGATGCCATCCTGACCGACAAGCAGTGGGAGATCGTCGCTGCGATCAACAAATCGCTCGAGGAGCACGGCGTCAAGTGCTCGATGGTGACCACCGAGACGTTTCATCACCCCGTCTTCTCGGGCAGCGGCGCCGCCGAAGCGCCCGAGGTGCGCGAGTACGCCGCCCGCCGGCTCGCCAATACGGTCGAGCTCGGCCATGAGCTCGGCGCGCAGTTCGCCGTCTACTGGCCCGGCACGCTGGGCTACATGGTGCAGGGCGCCATCGAGGAAACCCAGACGCTGCGCTGGTTCGCCGACGGCCTCAACGCCGCCTGCGAGCGCGACATCCAGGTCGCCGAGGAAAAAGGCCGCCCGACGCTCAAGCACTGCATGGAGGCCAAGCCCTTCGAGCCGCAGGCGCAGATCATCCTGCCCAGCTCGGACGCCATGCTGGCCTGGATCAACTCCGGCTTGCTTGAGCATCCAGAGATGGTCGGCCTGAACCCCGAGTACCTGCACGAGCTGATGTGGGGCGGGGCCGTCCGCGCCGTGCTTGCCCGCGCCCTGCTGGCCGGAAAGCTGTGGCACTTCGACATCAACGACGGCTATCCGCTCAAGCATGACGTTGACCTGGGCGTCGGCCTGGTCAATCCGCTCGACTGGCTCAACGTGCTCGTGCTGCTACGCACGCACGGCTACGAAGGCCCCTTCAACCTCGACTACAAACCGCCCCGGACCACCTCGAACTACGGCGTGTGGAAGGTCAGCTTCCCCTCCGCCGTCGACCGCTTCATCACCCTGTGGGAGATCGCCGGCGAGATGTCCGAAGATACGGTCCTCAAAGAGGCGACCGGCGCGCTCAAAGCCGGCGGCGGCGCCGAAGGCGGCGACGTGGGCTCGATTGTCGAGGCGAACAAGGAGCTACTCTCGCTGCACGAGCTGATCAGCCACCGCATCTTCCAGATCCTGGTGGGGCAGAACAAGGGCCGCACGTTCTCGATATGACCGGCAGCGCCATGTCCCTAAGAACAACGCGATTCGCGCTCCTCGTCCTAGCAGCGACTCTTTTGGCATTGCCGCTCGCCGCCGGCGACTTGGCCGGCACGTGGAACTTTACCTGGGATACCGAGGGCGGCGTGCGCAAGAGCACGATGGAGATCCAGCAGGATGGCAAGAAGCTCTCCGCCAAGCTGGACGCCACCGAGCTGAGCGGAGAGGGCGACGCCGACGGGTTCGTGCTCTCCGGCAAGCTTTACGCCCCCGAAGCCGGCTACTCCGGCGTGCTGAAGATCGAAGGCAGGCTCGAAGGCGAGAAGCTAACCGGAAAAGGCGCATGGGACGCCCACGGTCTAAGCTTCACCGCAGTGCGAGCGGAGTAGCGTCAGCGGCTCTGACGCCCTCTGTCCGAGCCGCATGCGCCAGCTTGCGGTCGTTTCCAAAACCCTGCGATCACTGGCATGACCGCACCCTCGCGGGAGCGGCTCTGACGCTCTCTTTCCGAGCCGCACGCGCGAGCTTGCGGTCGCGTTCAAGACGCCTCAATCGATCCGCACGTTCCTCAGCTTTACCCCAGCCTGTTCCAGCAGCCCGTTCGCCGCCTCGGCCAGAGGGTACTCCAGGTTATAGACAACCTCGACCACGCCGGCGTTGATGATCATCTTCGTGCAGATCAGGCACGGCGAGAACGTGGTGTACAGCGTCGCCCCCTTGACCGAGATTCCGTGGTAGGACGCCTGCACGATCGAGTTCTCCTCGGCGTGCGAGCAGACGCAGTCGCCTAGGCTCGTCCCCGACGTTGCGAAGGAGTTGCAGCGCGGGCAGCCGCCTTCGTTGCAGTTGGTCACCCCGCGCGGCGTGCCGTTGTAGCCCGTCGAGATGATGCGCTTATCCTTGACGAGCACTGCCGCCACCTTGCGCTTCATGCAGTTCGAGCGCAGCGAGACGATCTTCGCGATTTGCATGAAGTACTCGTCCCACCCGGGGCGCTTGACCTGCATCAGCCAGCCGGTGGCGACGGTGTCGATGCGGCTCTCGAGCTCCGCCATCGTGCCATCGTTGTTGAGCACCGCGTCGGCCTTCTCCCAGGTGGCGCGCAGTTGCTGGTTGGCGATGTCGTCGCTGGCCATCTCGCGCTCTTCGAGCTCGACAAACTCTTCCCAGCTCGCCGGAGTGCGGGGGCCGCCCCGTTTGACCACGCGCTCATGGCGTACGCGCTGAGGGGCGTCCAAATGCAGCAGCCGAAACTCGCCGGTGGCGCGCAGCGCGTCCACTTCATACGGATTGCGGATCGAGTCGATGACGTAGTTGCGGTCCGGACGCAGCCGCGTTTTGACCCTCTCCGCGAGTACCGCCGGCCCATGCTCGCGGCGCAGCGCATTTCCGGTCTCGATGAGGTTTTCGCGGTTGGCTTCACGACCTTGTTTCGAGAGCTCTTCGCGGATTTCGTCCGAGAGCGAGTGGAAGTGAAAGCCCTTGGTTTGCAGGTAGTCGGCGGTCACCGTCTTGCCCGAACCGTTCGTACCCGTGAGCCCGATGATCATGACGAGAACCCCACCATACCAGTACCGCGACAGTACCGGCGGTTCACCCAAAAACCGTGCTCGCGTGCGGGTGGCGAATTGCCCTCGGAGCGTGATAGCCTTGAGCCTTGCAGGCGCGAGTTGCGGCTCGCGCGGACGAGGGCCGCCTGGGCCACAGGCGGTTCTTTTGCACATCTTCCATCCAGTCGTTTCGTCGGGAAAAACACCATGGGCAACCTCTCCTCGTTAGCGCCGTATATCGGCCTGCTCGGTCTCGCTGTCGCCGCGGCCGTCTTCGTCGCCATGGGGCGCAAATCCCCTGGAAACGACCGCATGCAAGAGATCGGGGGGATGATCCAATCCGGCGCGATGGCGTTCCTGCGGCGGGAGTACTCCATCCTGGCTCTGTTCGTGTTGATCGTCGCGGTGTTGATTGGGTGGCAGATCAACGTCGAGACCGCCGGCTGCTTCGTCTTTGGCGCGCTGTGCTCCATCTTGGCGGGCTTCATCGGCATGCAGGCCGCCACGCGGGCCAATACCAGGACGAGCGAAGCCGCGCGAGCCGAGGGCTCTGGCGGCGCGCTGATGGTGGCCTTTGGCGGCGGCGCGGTGATGGGCCTTTCGGTTGCGGGTCTAGGGCTCGCCGGCGTGGGCTTGCTGGCGCTGATGTTCGCCGGCCCGGGGGAGGCGGTTTACATTAACGGCTTCGCCATGGGCGCCAGCTCGATCGCGCTGTTTGCGCGTGTCGGCGGCGGCATCTACACCAAAGCCGCCGATGTGGGCGCTGATCTGGTGGGCAAGGTCGAAGCCGGCATCCCCGAGGACGACCCGCGCAACCCGGGCGTAATCGCCGACAACGTGGGCGACAACGTGGGCGACGTGGCCGGCATGGGCGCCGACATCTTCGAATCTTACGTCGGCTCGATGATCGCCACCCTGGCCATCGCCGCGACCCTGACGCCCGACGGCCTCGCCTTTCTGGCCGGCGGCGCCTCGGGCGAACCGCTCAAGCTCATGCTGATGGGACTCCCGCTGGCGCTCTCCGCCATCGGGATGCTGGCTTCGCTGCTGGGCATCCTGTCGATGCAGATTCTCAAGAGCGGCGGCGCCGCGGCGGCGCTGCGCTACTCCTCGTGGGGCGCTGCGGCGCTGTTCCTCGGCGGCGGTTACCTGCTCATCTCCCAGACCGGCGTCGCGGATTCGGTCTTCGGCGCCGTGTTCGCCGGAACCCTCTCCGGCGTCGTCATCGGCTACATCACCGAGTATTACACCTCGATGGGGCCGGTGCGGACCATCGCCGAAGCCTCCAAGATGGGCTACGCCACCAACATGATTTCAGGCCTGGCAGTCGGTTTTCGCAGTTGCGCGCCGCCGGTGCTGATGATCTGCATCGCCATCTACATCTCCTATCAGGCCGCCGGCCTCTACGGCATTGGGATCGCGGCGGTCGGCATGCTGGCCACCGTCGGCATCACCATGAGCGTCGACGCCTACGGCCCCATCGCCGACAACGCCGGCGGCATCTCGGAGATGGCCGGCCTGGGCGAAGAGGTCCGCGCCATCACCGACGAGCTCGACTCGCTGGGCAACACCACCGCCGCGATGGGCAAGGGCTTCGCCATCGGCTCAGCCGCGCTGGCCGCGCTCGCGCTGTTCTCCGCCTATACGCAGGCGGTGGACGCGGTGCGCTCGGAGGCAGGCCTGGGCTCGATCGCGATCCAACTCAACGACCCGAACGTCGTCATCGGTCTGCTGCTCGGCGGCGTGTTGCCGTTCGTCATCGCCGCACAAACCATGACCAGTGTCGGGCGTGCCGCACAAAGCATGATCGCCGAGATTCGTCGTCAGTTCCGCGAGATCAAGGGCCTGCTCGAAGGCGCCGAAGGCGCCAAGCCCGACGCCGCGCGCTGCGTCGACATCGCCACCACGGCCGCCTTGCGCGAGATGGTGGGCCCCGGCATTGTCGCCGTTACCGCCCCGGTCGTCGTGGGTTACGCCCTGGGACCGGCCGCGCTTGGCGGTACGCTCGCCGGCGCTACCGTCACGGGCGTGCTGCTGGCGCTGTTCATGGCCAACTCCGGCGGAGCTTGGGACAACGCGAAAAAGTCCATCGAGCAGGGCCAGGTGCCCGGCGAGGGTAAGGGCGGCGAGGCGCACAAGGCTGCCGTGGTAGGCGACACCGTGGGCGATCCCTTCAAGGACACCTCGGGGCCCTCGATGAACATCCTCATCAAGCTGATGTCGATTGTGGCCCTCGTCATCGCCCCGTTGGTGGCGCTGGGATAGGACCTGGGCAGCCTGCTGCGGGTAGGAGAACTCCTAAGCCCGAACACGCCCCGAGTACCACGCGGTTTTTGAGACCGTCGTCCTATTGAGGTTCTCGAGGCCGTTCCGCGAGAATCTAGGACGGATGCAAACCCGCTCGCCGCGCTTCGACATCGAGCGCCCGGTGGAATACCGGGTCAAAACGCCGTCGGGGCCGATTGAGGGGACAGGCAAAACGCGCAACATCAGCCGCAGCGGCGTGCTGTTCGAGCCCGAGCACACCATCGGCATCGGCGCCAAGATCGACATGAGCGTGCAGATGGGCGACGCGATGGGCGGCGGCGTGCCCATCACGCTGCGAGTCTCCGGGGTCACGCTGCGCTCCCAGCAAGGCTTCGTGGCGGTTTCGATCAAGAAGTACAAGCTGCAGCCCGACGAAGACGAAGCGAAAGCGCAATAGCGCAGCCCCGCAACGACCTGATAGTCTGACAACGAGCGACCCCTCCGGGGTCACACGCGGGCGCGTAGCTCAGCCGGATAGAGCATCTGCCTTCTAAGCGGTAGTTCAGCAGCCTCAAGCCTTTCTCCACGAGTTACTTACGATTGCCACCTGGCCAGTTCCTGGCCGAAATCCATCGAACAACTGCCACTCATCGGCTCAGTTCACGACCTCAGGCGTCTCGCCAAACAGCCCTTCGGCAATCGCGTCCGCCGCGTTCTTCTGCCGTGCGAAGGCGTCCTCGTAGTGTGTCGTCATTCTGATTGAGCCATGCCCCATCATCTTCCGGCGCGCCTCGTCGTCCATCAACACCTGGCCCGTGAGAGTCGCTGTCGTCGCTCGCAGCCGGTGCCAGTTGACCCTGATGCCGAGCGTCTCACTCAAGAGCTTGAATGTCCGCGTTGTGATGTTGGCCGTGTTGACGGGCCGAACCTCTCCCAAGACCTTCAAGCAGCGCGGCATGAAGAAGACGGGTTCGTGTGCCGGTCGGCCCTCTATCAAGACCCGAAGCTTGTCGTGGAGCATCGTTGGAATCGGCAGCACCCGGCGCCGGTTCTTGGTCTTGCCGGATGTCCGCTGCCCTTTGGCGAGGCTCTCGCAAGTGTAGAGCGATCCGGGGGGCACCACCCTGCCCCGTACCTGCTTAGGGCGGTCGGATAGGTTCACGTGCTCGATTCGCAACCCCGCCAACTCAGCGGCATGCATCGAAGTCGTAGCCCCCAGCACGAACATCTCCCAAAGCGGCGAATCCAGGTGCGGGAGGATGGACTGCAACTCCCCGAGCGTGTAAGGCGCCGTTGGTTCGGCCTCGCGTGCGCTGCGTGGGATGCCGACTTTTGCGGCGGGGTTTCGTCCTTCGTATATGCCGCAGTGGTAGGCGTGCTCGTAAAGCTTGTGCAGGACGTTCCGCATGTGGCGCAGGGAACTCTGGGAGTAGCCCCGCCCCGCCTTCGCCTGGAGCCACTGGCTGACATGGTGAGCCTTGACCTCGGGCAGTTCGAAATCGCCGAACGTCGCTTCCACGTGCTTGAGGATGTATTCGTAATGGCTCTGGCCGTTGCCAGTGAGGGCCGCGACGTGGTCAGGGGCGAATCGGCGCTTGACGAACTCGGATACGGTCAGCCGCGTAGTGGGTCCCCCTCTGTTCACTTCAGACATCTTCTCGGCTGCGATCCGCTGAGCCTCGCGCTTGTTCATTCGCCCTGGCCCTTCACAGCGACCAAGGAAGAACGGCTTCGACCGCCGCCGCTTCGGCCTGCCATCGGGCCCGATGTCGTCTTCCCACCCGCGAAGCTTCCAGCAGCCCGATTCTTTATACAGGTGCCCCTTTTGGGCTCCGCGTCGCCTTCCCATCTCGTCGGGTAGGATACGACATCCCGAGAAAGGGGACGTAGCGCTGCTCCGACGGCTCACGCCAGACCTCCATAGACCCGACAGCACGCCACGCACGGCACCTCCACGACACGCCAGCCATAAACGCTCATAGGCTGGCCAGAGCGCTCGCACGGCCACCGCCGAGAGCCCTCGCCACGGACCGTACAGCGCCCGGCGCCCGAATCGCCCCGGCTGAAGTGCTGGCAGTCGCCGCACTGGACCGTTGGGCTCTTCGAAGCCCCCCCTCGATCATGGCAGCGAGCTTCTCCCGCTCCCCGCCTTCGGTCGCGCGGAGTTGCCGCAGAGCGTCGCGGTCGACTGGCGAGAGGACTCCCGCCAAAGCCTCCTTCTCCAGCACGATCATTAGGCAGACCGGCTGCGAGGGCCACACATTCCTGCGGTAGACGCCTTCTAGCGCTTCGAGGGCCGCAGGAAGCGACTCGAACGCTGTGGCCCTCCTCACCCACCGCGTGGGGTCGATGATCCACGAAAACGGTAGGTCTCCGTCTCTACGCATCTCGGTCAGCAACTCTCCCATCCGCTTGTACGAGGGCTCCGTCTTTTCGACCAGGCCATCTGAAACCGCACGGTAGAAGATCTGCCGAACCGTCATCGGCTTGTCGCGCTCGGCGATCGCGTAGAGCGCCGCCGCCGTCTTGTGGACCTAGACCGATCAACCGGCTTCGTCATCGTTCGAGCTCCCGGTGAGCGTGTCCTCCAACCGACTCGACGATGCCCAGAACGTCCGCCAGGGCAGCGGCCTCCGCTTCCGGTCTGGACAGCCCACCTTCGAACTCCCGGATCGCGGCTCTCTCAGCGAACCAGGCGTATAGGTCCACCGGGTTCAGAGGCGAGACCGTAGCAGGCGTAGCAGGTGTAGCAGTAGCAGGCTCCTGGATTTGAAGCCAGTCGAGTAGCGCCATCCTAGGCACCTCCACCAAGTAGCGCAGGGTTCACTTCGATCATTTGGCGCGAGGCATTCTTCGCGAAGCGAGCTCGATTGGCGCGCGCGAGTAATCGCACCGCGTCTGTTAGCGCCTTCTCGATACGAACAGCGTTCGGCCCGCGCTGAAGCGTCTCGCGCTTTTCAATCGCCGACACGCCGAGCTCACTGCATCGACTGATCAGCCAGCCGTCAAGCTTAAGGGCGTCCGCTGTGTCTTGCGAAATGGCAAGCTGCCCCGTAAATCGGCGCGCCTCTAGAACGTGCCAATTGACCAGGGGCGCAGCGGCCTCAATCGCGTCGAGTCCGATTGTTCCCCCCGGTCCGTGGTCGAGTAGGTGAAACAGCGCCGCCATGCGGGCTGCGTTGTCCGCCGCCTTTGCTGCAAAGTCGCGGGCGTCCGCCAGCATTCCAGCGGGCCCTAACTCGCATTCGACGTCATCGTGGAAGTCTGCCCAACGCCGTCGAGCAGGGGGCGAGAACCGTAGCAGGTCAGGGGCGAGGTCTCCGTTCTCGAATCGCGCGGGTATTTCGAGCAAGCATGTCAGGCGCTCGTGGAGTGCCGACAGCGCTGGCCATTCCCTCGGAGGCTCTTTGAAGAACCGTGTTCCCTGTGTCGAATCCGGCCACGCCACCAAAAAGCGAGCCAGGAATCCCGTTCCCCTGGCGAGCTTGCGCGATGATTCGATGAACGCTCGGACAGCTTCGGGCTGTGCAGCTAGACCGCAAGTCACCCGCACGGCTCGGGGTCCGATCGTCCCTCGCGACACCCGGGCGCTAGGCGCCAGCCAGCCGTCCCACGCGGAGTTGAGTAGCGCGAGTGAGCGGAGAATCGAGTCACGGCCCATCCCATGCCCGCCAAGGACCGAGCCCGCTTCTGCCGACAAGATGCCGACTGACGGCCAGCGCTCAGCGAGCCCGACCGCCAGGGCTTCGGGTGTTGCATCCGCATAGAGCAGACTCGGAATGCGGGGCGGACAAGGCTTGGACTCTTCTAGGCCGCGTAGCGTCTCTTCGTCTGCGGCGGTCGACTTGCCCGTTCTAGCGCTGGCTGCAAGCTTCGATTCGACACCCCTAACCTTGGCCTCCCACGCCCGCTGCCCAGCGCGATACGCTGCCAGGTCAGGCTTCGCTCGCTCCGCCGCTTCTCGCTCGAAGGCGCGGATGGGAGCCGTGAAGCGATCGTCTACTGCGCTCTTTCGCTCCCCAGACTCGGCGATAACCATCACGTACAAGCCTGCTGGACCTTCCAGTCCTGCGGCCCGTTGGACGGTGCATAGATGCTGCCCCGCAAGCGATCGAGCGCTCAGCGCAGAGCATCCGACTAGTGCCGTTGGGGCTTGGGAGAACCCGGCGACCTCGCGAACGGCTTGGCGAACTAGATCGGGCAGCTCTTCGCTGGGATATGGCCTCGCCTGGGTAGCCGCCAGGATTGGTTCGGGGGCTCCCCAATCGGACGGTTTGCTACTGCTACGGCTGCCACTCTTGCTACGCTTCGGCTCGGTTTCGGCGTCGGTCGTAATGAACTCCCGCGTGAGCCGTCGAACGTCGCGCTCGCTGCCCCTCAACATGACGAATCCCCCCGGGCGCCGGAGCACTCCTCCAGCTGCGCTCGCAGCTCCGTTAGCCCTTCCCCGCTCATCGCGCGGAGGTCATCGCAGAACTGGTCGATGGCGTCGCCAATCCGCCGCCGCTCGACGGCCTCCGCAACCAACTTCCAAGTAGCCGCGTTCTGGGGGTCCGCGCCGATGGTTGCACGGTCGATTTCGTTGGCTCCGTCCCAGGCGCTGTCGCGGGCGGCGCGTAGGGCTAGAAACAGGTCGTCGCGCCATCCTACGAGTTCGTTCGCCCGTTCCGTGGCCGCTCGCTTTGCACTCGCAAGCCGCCGCGCATGACCTGGGTCGATGCGGTGAAGTGCAACGCCAGCGATCTGCGCCGCTCGCTGCTTGGCCTCGGGGAACGCTACGCCATCGTGGCGCATGATGAAGTCGAGAGCGTCTCCGCTCACGTCGCAAGACCAGCAGCGAAATCGTCCGGTGTCTCGGTTGATGGTCAGGCTCGGGTTGCGGTCGTCGTGAAATGGGCAAAGCACCTGGAGGCGCTTCCCGTTGTTGCCGCTCGGCTTCAGGTCGCCAAGGTAGCGCCCGTAGACGGCGAGGGAACGCGTTTTGATCGCCTCGATCTCATCGCGCCGTTGTACAATCAGGCCGTATCCTTTGGCCCCGGTGTTTGCGCCCGCCAGCGCGCCCGGGGCTTTCACTTTGCCCCCCCGGTGCTGGCCAGCTCCTCTGAGGGGCCAGCCTCGGTGCCAGAAGTCGGCTCTACAGCGAGACCGGCCAGGAAGGCGTCTATGTCCGCTCGCGCGTAGATGATGCGCCTACCCCATCTCCGGTATCTCGGGGGTCTGCCGGTTCGGCGCCGTTTGCGAAGCTCGGCTGACGAGATGCCAGCGTACTCCGCAGCTGCTTCAGTGTCGTCGTGGGTTCGCATGTTGCGCTCCGTACCTCGATGATGAGGTTCGCAGCGCAAGGCGTCTTTTGTCGTCGCTGTGAAGTGACCGCCGGTGACTGCGCAGCTACTACACAGCTACCGGAGCTGTTCTACAAGGGCTTCGTGCAGCGCGCGCACGCCGTCCTTGGGATGATTGCTCCGAACGTAGTCCTCAAGCTGGGGCAGGTAGTTGGGCCCAGGGTGCTCCCGGCCCTTTTCCCAAATGGAAACCCTGTTCTTGTTGCAGTTGCCCCGGTTGTGGTTGATGATGGCCGCCAGATCCTCCTGATCGTGACCCGCCGCGATCCGGGCCGCACGAATGGCTCGACCAAGCGCTTTCTTGTCGTACTTCTGCCTAGGACCTGCCTCCGACTGGGGCGACTCCTCCTGCCCCCGTTGCTTAGGCGCAGCAGAGAGACACTCAGCCAGCACCGCCTCAAGGTCCTTCTGGATCGCATCGTGCAGACATTGATGGGCTGGGGACTCCTCCGAATGGCCATCCGGGCAAAGGCTGATGCGAATGAAGCGCCTCTCCTGGCCCGTGACCTCGGGTACCGACTCCAGCGCCCGAAGGACAGCCCAATTCCAGCTTCCAATCGCCGGGTCCCTACGCAAGCGCTCGGCTTCCTCGGACGTTGGGTCCGCCGCAGTGATCGCGGGCAAGATCGCGCGGGCTATCGACCATGGCAACACCCAACGGAGCAAACGGCGGAACGCTCGTTGTCCGGCATGGCGAGACGGTATTCTTTGGCAGCCGCCGCGAATACCCGGCCTGCGTACCGAGCGAAGGGCTTCGTCAGCTCTTCGCACGAGACACCCAACGGCAGGCGCCCTGCGCGGTACTCGACAATCCGCTGCTCAACGTGAGGCCGAAGCTTTCCCAGAAGCTTCGCTTGGGCGTCGGCAATTCCGGCCTCAAGTCGATCCACTGACTCTGGAGTGAGGGGCGGAAGGTTAGGTTCGTTCCGCATGAACGGCACGCCCTCCAGCTTGAGCAACGTCGTCACCCCAAAAGTTCCCCTGGCGACTAGCGTACCAGGGGCTATGGAGTACGACCTAGCGCGCGTCCGTGCCACGGGTGTTCCGAAAACGTCCCCCGTCCAGGCCGGTCTGAGCCGTTGATTTGTACGGTTTTGTGACGGCTCGAAAAGGTGTTCCAAAAACATTCGTTTATGGTGCACTTGAGGAATGCAAGTCGCGCTCTACACCCGAGTCAGCACGAACGGCGGAGGCCAGACCACAGGGAACCAGACCCGGCAGCTCCGGGCCTTCTGCCGCAAGCGCGGTTTCGAAGTCGTCGCCGAGTACGCCGATGACGCGAGCGGTGGGACCGGCGACCGACCCGGTTTCAAGCGGATGTTCGCAGACGCGCACAAGCGCCAGTTCGACGGCGTCGTCTTCTGGTCGCTGGACCGGTTCAGCCGCGAAGGCGTCCTTCCGACCTTGCAGCGGCTGGAGCAGTTGACAGCCTACGGCGTCCAGTGGGTCTCGTACAGCGAGCAGTACCTCGACAGCACAGGACCGTTCAAAGAGGCCGTCATCGGCATCATGGCCGCGCTTGCCCGGCAGGAGAAGGTCCGCATCTCCGAGCGCACGAAGGCCGGTCTGGAGCGCGCGAAGGCGCAGGGCAAGACGCTCGGACGCCCGCGCAAGGTCGTTGACCGCAAGGAGGTGATTGAGGCCCGGAAAGCCGGGGCGTCGTTTGGGCAGCTCGCCAAGCAGTTCGGGATCAGCCGGTCTAGCGCGCTGAGGATTGTGCAGGCGGTTTACCGTGAGTGGCGCTGCAAAACTAGACCACGAGGCGGCAGTTGAAGGCGGTCTGATGGCGCCGGAAAACTAGACCGCGGAGGTGGTCCGCGAGCATCCGGCCGGTGGGATGTGGAACACCGGGAGGGATGTATCGCGTGGAGCTGTACGCACAAGTCCGCCGCAGCGTCTTCGTCGAAGGGATCAGCGAACGAGAAGCGGCGGGTCGGTTCGGGATCGCGCGCGAGACCGTGCGCAAGATGCTGCGCTACGCGGCGCCGCCGGGCTACCAGCGCTCGAAGCCGGTGAGAAGACTGAAGCTGGATCCCTACACCGGGATCATCGACCAGATCCTGGAGAACGACCGCGAGCAGCCGCGCAAGCAGCGCCACACCGCCAAACGGATCTTCGACCGCCTGCGGGAGGAGCACGGCTTCGACGGCGGCTACAGCTGCGTCAAGGAGTACGTGCTGCAGTCGCATTACCTGTTCGCCGACCGCTTCGGGCGGCCGGGCAAGGGCAACGACAAGGGCAAGGTGGAAGGGCTGGTCCGGTACGCCCGGCGCAACTTCATGGTTCCGATCCCGCACTTTCAGAGCTGGGAAGCGTTCAACGAGCACCTGGAGCGAAAGTGCTTGGAACGGCGCGGCCGGCACTTGCGAGGACACGCCGAGACGATCGGCGAGCGCTTCGAGCGTGACCGCCAAGCGTTGCTGCCGCTGCCGGCGACGCCGTACGACGCCTGCGACAAACGATCGACGCGGGCGACCTCGCTGTCGCTGGTTCGTTATCAGACCAACGACTACTCGGTTCCGACGAGCTACGGGCATCGTGAGGTGTGGATCAAGGCGTACGTCGATGAGCTGGTCGTCTGTTGCGGCTCGGAGGAGATCGCCCGCCATCGCCGCAGCTACGAGCGCGAGGAGCTGATCTTCGATCCGCTGCATTACCTGGCGCTGCTGGAACGCAAAACGAACGCGCTGGACCAAGCGGCGCCGCTCGAAGGCTGGGAGCTGCCGGAAGAGCTGACGCGCCTGCGACGGCTGCTTGAAGTGCGACTGGGTAAGCCGGGCAAACGCGAGTACGTGCAGGTGCTGCGGCTGCTCGAAGACTTCTCGCTGGAGGATGTCCGAGCCGCCGCCGGCCAGGCCGTGGAGCTGGGGACGATCTCGTTCGACGCGGTCAAGCACTTGCTGCTGTGTCGCATCGAACAACGGCCGCCGCGGCTGGACCTGAGCTTGTATCCGCATCTGCCGGCGGCCGAGGTCGAGCAGACCTCGACGGCGGACTACTTGGCGTTGTTGGCGGGAGTCGGCTGATGGCGAGAGCGAAAGTCCTGTTACAGGAGCATCTGAAAGCTCTGCGGCTGCCGACCTTCTTGCGCGAATACGACAAGCTGGCCCGGGAGTGCGCCGCCGAAGGCGCGGACTATCCGCGCTACCTGCTGCGGCTGAGCGAGCTGGAGCTGCTTGATCGTGAACGCCGCGCGACCGAACGCCGTATCAAGGCCGCCAAGTTCCCCGTCACGAAGACGCTCGACACGTTCGACTTCTTGGCCCTGCCGAAGCTCAACAAGAAGCTGGTCCTGGAGCTGGCTCGCTGCGAGTTCATCGACCGCCGGGAGAACGTGCTGGCTTTGGGGAATACCGAGCCTGAGACATTCTGCTGTACCTCACTAACCCTATGAAAACAAAGCGCGTTGCTGATCGCCCGGTTGAGCTCGCGGGACGCGGATTCGATTCTTGACGTTCTCTACGGCCTTCTGGACCGCGTCTGACTCCAGCGACGCCGTGGGAATCTGCCATGGCGCGCAGGCTACAACCTGACTGGCCGGCAGTATCTTGTGTTCGATGAAGCGCCGTACACTCGTATTGCTGACGCCGAGTCGTTGCGCTGCTTGTTCCAAGGTCACCACGCCATTGGTTGCCTGTTTCGGATCGTAGGCGGGAAAGCGCTGATAGTTGCGCGCGGAAGCCACGCGATTCTGGTTCCAGGTGTTGCCGCCGCCTGTCCGCAGGCCCAGACGGTTCATGATTGCGGCGATCTGGTCGTCGGGAAACTTTCCTGAGAGTTGTTTGAGCACTTCGATCGCCTCCGCGCTCGTCGTGCGGCTGTGTTTGCCGGTTGTGTTCTTCTTGACGCGAAGCTCGGAATGACGTCCTCCCGCCCAGTGAATCAACAACACGATCTCGCTGCTTCTCTCGTCCACGTCGGCGACGATCTCGTGAACCAGGATGCGCACGATGCGTTGCTTCAAGCGCATGTCTGCGTCAGGCGAGCTCCAGATCGCCGGCAGATCTTGGGCGAGACTCATCAACACCGCCTTGTCAGGCAGAGGCTTGGACTCGACGCTTCGATCGAACTGCTGCAGCTTCGCCGCGAGCTCTTCGACTCTGCGCAAGGCGGCGTTCCAGCGTCCTTCCAGCTCTGCGGCGACCAGGCGGTTGTCGGGATCGACGGCTTCGTACCGCCGCGCAGCCAGACGAGCCTCGTATCGCGCCTGCTCGACTTCGAGCTCCAACGCTTGGCGTTGTTCGACTTGCTGTTCGCGCAGCTGCTCGGCAGCTTCCAGCGCCGCCTCCACGGCGTTACCGCTGATCGCTTGCAGTACCTCGTTTGCTACCGCCTGATCGACTCGCAGCCCGCCGAAGGAGATGCACCAGTCGGCGCCATGATTGAGATGAGCGCCCCGGCAGTGATAGCGCAACACGTTAGCTCCTGTGCCGCTATAGGAGACGTGCAGCATGCGCCCGCAGCGGCGGCAGCGCAACATGCCGCTCAGCAACGCTCGCCCGCCGCGACCTGCCTTCGGTTCCATGCGGGACTTCATGTGCGCATTCGCGGCCAGTAGCCCTTGATTGCGCTCGTACTGCTCCCACGAAATGTATCCAGGATGGTGGTCACGAAGCAACACTGTCCACTCCGAGCGTGGTTTGTAGTGCCCAGCCGTCTTGCGCGCGCGACCGTCGACGACCTTGGTTCGCGCCTCCGTTTTGCCAAAGGCGTAGGCTCCTGCATAAGCAGGGTTTCTCAAAATTTTCAGCACCGTGTTGTAGATCGGAAGCTTCCAGACCATCCGCGGTTCGCCGCGATCGCGGGGCAGCGCCGGCAGTTTCACCTTCTCCTGTCGCAGCCACAGCAAGACCTGCCGCGCACTTCCCAACTCGGTCATCTTCGCAAAGACGAGCTCCAAGGCCTGCTGCACGCGTCGGTCTGGGTCTTTGTCGATCTTGCCGGCGGCCGTCCAACACAAACCTACCGGAAGAAGGAACTGCAGCTCTCCACGGGCTGCCTTTTGTCGAATCGCTTCCACCGAGCGCTGCCGCAGCAAGCTCAGCTCGAATTCGCTCATCGTTCCCTTCAACCCCAGCAGCAGCCGGTCGTTGACGATGCCGGGATCGTAGACGCCGTCCGGGTCCACGACGACGGCTCCGACCATTCCGCAGAGCTCGATCAGGTGATGCCAGTCGCGACCGTTGCGCGCCAAGCGCGAGGCCTCGAGGCAAAACACCGCGCCCACCTCGCCAGTGCACACCTCGGCCACCAGACGCTGGAACCCGGGCCGCTCGATCAAACCCGACCCCGAGCGGCCCAAATCCTCGTCAATCACGACGACGGCTTGAAAGCCTAATCCGCGGGCCTGATTCGCCAGATCGTACTGCCGGCGGCGACTCTCGCGGTTGTGGGTCAGCTGTCCGATCGAAGACTGCCGGATGTAGACGATGGCGCGACGCCGCAGTCGTTCACTGGTCAGCTTTGGGCTCATCTTCCCCTCCGCTTGCTGGACGCACGCAGGTCTTGCGAGCGGCTCGAACCAGCAGCTCCATCAGAGCGCTGCTGAGCTCTTTTTGCTTGTCGCCGGGCAGGGTCGTCGTCGCCCGAGCGTCGAGTAGCGGCAGGTTCAGTTGCAGACGTGTTCGCTTCACGGGCTTCCTCCTTGGAAGATCGTTTCAGCGAAGGCTTATCGCACTCTCCGGCGGTCTGCAAACTCGACAGCAGCTCGCGCAGCGCGGCCAAGGCGTCAACGGCGACCAACGGGGCGCCGCGCGAGTAGCGTTGGCACTCGGGGCTGAACATCCAGGTCGGCAGAGAGCAGATCGTTTCGTCGGGCAGCTCACAGAAGATGCGCTCGCCGAGCCGGTCCCGGACCCGCCTGCGAACACGCAGCGTTCGGCCAAACAGCGGGTGCCAGCGGTAGTAAACCGTGACGGTTTGAAAATCATGGGCACTATGTGACCCATTCGTCCGGCACCGGCAAGACGCATCTGGCGTTGGCGCTCGGCATGGCGGCCTGCCAGAGCGGCTACCGAGTCCGCTTCACCACCGCCGCCGCGCTGGTCAACGAGCTGCTCGAAGCCCGCGACGAACGGCGGCTGCTGAGGTTCCAGAAACAGCTCGCCAAACAAGACCTGTTGATCATCGACGAGTTGGGTTACGTGCCGTTGTCGAAGACCGGGGCGGAGCTGTTGTTCGAGGTGTTCTCACAGCGCTACGAGCAGGGCTCGACGCTGGTGACCTCGAATCTGCCGTTCAACGAGTGGACGGAGATCCTCGGCTCCGAGCGCATGACCGGCGCGCTGCTGGACCGGCTGACCCACCACGTCCACATCCTGGAGATGAACGGCGACAGCTTCCGGCTCAAGCAGAGCAAGAAGCGGAGCGCTCGCTCTCAAGGCTAACCCCAGCCGGCACTGCGCCGTGGTCGCAGGCCGGCTTCCACTCCGCCTTCAGCCGCCCTGACGGGCGGCCTCAGGCTGCGTTGCAGCCGGCCCACGACCACCCGAGTCGGGGAATCTGGCTTCTTCTACAGGTGGTCTACTTTTACGGCGCCACGCTGGTCTATTTTTCCGGCGCCCTTGACATTGTAGTCTTCCTGGAACTGCCGAATCGCTGATTCGGTGGTTCGAGAGGATTCTCCATCGATCACACCGGGATCGTATTTCAGCGCTGCCAAAAGGTTTTCAATCGCTTGCACGATGTGACCCTGACGAACCCCCACCGGCGTTCCGCCGCTTGCCGACGTTCCCGGCAACACCCCCGAAGGCGCAAGCGAGCTTGGGGGCGAACTGGCTCGTACTGGCGGGGTGACGGCACTTCGCGGCACCGGTCTGGGGGCCGGCGCGGATCCTCCACCATGGCAATGATAGCCTCCGCGCTTTCGGTCGTGATGGCATCCATTGCGATCAAGACCGCCGGAATGTCCGTACAAGCAAGGTACAGCACTGATCATCGCAAGGAACAACAGCACACGGCTTGTGGAATTGCGCATAGCTATGATCCAGCAAGGACCGTATCACGGTCATCGGCGAGAGCGGCATCCGGTAGAAACCCTACGCTACGCGCGCCGTGGAGCCGCGCCAGACATCTTGAGGCTCTCCAGAGAGTCGGTCGCTTCAGGGAGTCAGCATTTCTAGCGCCTGCGACCAGCACAGGCCGCATCAGCCATTCCGCCCGTGGCCGGCGTCGGCCTAGCTGTCGTTCGCCTCGTTGCGTCGGCACGGCGGGCGGCAGGTGTGTGCCGTATCGAGCGCGCGGAGCGCCTTTGAGACATCACAGACTCACACGCCGCGATCCCTGCGACGCTTGCTGCGGGCCTTGGAGTGGCGATTCACCCGTTCCGTCCGAACTGTCACGCCGGAGACCGCAAGATTGCGTCTTGAAGGTATGGCGCACGGGATCCTCCCGCCCCCGGATTCGCGCGCCAGCGATTTCGGGCTTTGCACCACTTTTGCACCACAAAATACCGTCAAAGCCGCCACTATCGACACTCTCGGCAACGAAGATTCAATAACTTACGCCGGCTCAATCCTCGGGAGGAATTCGAGTCCCCCTCTCCGCACCAATCTTTTCAATTACTTACGGCCACCCTGGCGGTGGTGGAATGCTGTGCCAGCAGCGATAGCCACTACTTTGCCACTTTATCCAGTTGGCTTGGCCCCGGAGACGCGCTGGTCTGCGACCATGTCCGGGCAGTGGCGACCTTCGCGACATGAGGCACCGAGACCAGCCAAGCGAATGACGATCTCCGGTCGGGAGCAGGCCGAGCATGACTCAGTGTGGAACGGCGTCCAGAGCGCGCTGACGCTCACGGTCGGGATCGGCTACGCAGCTTACTGAACGGACCGATCTTTCGACGCTGCGCTTCCCCTCTCGGCGTCCTGGATCTCCATGAAGCGCTCCATTTTAGCAGCGGCCTCATGCAAGTCCCGTTCGGAGACGATGTTGTACCGGTCAAAGACCGCGCGGGTCTTGTGTCCGGAGATCTGCATGGCCACGCGCTCGGGGACGCCCGCACGCACAAGGTTTCGGACGCCGGTCCGCCGCAAATCGTGGAACAGTCTCTTGGCTTTGCCGGTCTCGACGTTCCAGAGCCCTGCGCGCTTCGAAGCCTCGTCCCACGCTCCTCGGAAGTCGCTCATCTTCTTCCCGTAGCGCGAGAAGACGTACGGACAGTCCGGCCAGCGCTGGTCGCGGACTTGCTTCTGCATGACGATCATCTCGTAGAGCTCGCCTTTGAACAGAGGATCTCTCCCTTGCGGCAGCCGGTGTAGTACGCGAACGTGATCACTGGCCGCAAGTGCTCGGGAAGTTCGGCGCGCAAGGCGACGAACTCGTCGTACTCGAAGAAGCCGGAGCGCGGAGGAGGTTCCTTCAGCTTCGGGATCTTGGGTACATTCTTGACCTTCGGCGGAACCGGTTGGGCGGCAAGACTGAAGGCGCGACGTAGGCGATTGAGCTCCCGGTTGACCGTGCTATTGCTGATTCCGTGCTCTCGCCGGTGGCGAATGTAGGCGTTGATCTGGGCGGTGCCGACCTCCGAGGGCTTGAGGGCCCCGAAGAACGGCCGCAGGTGTCCGTCCACGAATCGGACCCAGTCGAGCGAGCGCTTCTGGTTGGTCTCGAAATCGTCGAGGAGGTCATCAAGCAGATCGGCTACCGTGAGGCGTTCTCCGATCGGCGAGAACTTGCCCTGTTCGATCTCGAGCATGCGCTGCTTGAGGAGCTGCTGAGCGTCCGACTTGCGCAGGCTACGGCTGCTCTCTTCGATCTTACGGCCATTGTGGTAGTAGTAGATGTGCCACGGACCGGTCTCGACGAACTCGCCCCTGGCGTTGCGACGCTTCCTACGCCGTAGGCTTCCGGAGGCGGCTGTGCGGGACATGCGCTGATTGTACGGGTTTCGGGCGCGTTCGGGGCCGCGAGAAGCCGCCGTCGGCGTCCCTCTTGTGCATTTCGATCCAATGGTTGAGGTCCGCTCGGTCGAACAGGACTCTGGCGCCGTCCGCGACTGCATGGAGCTTGCCCTGCGACTTCATCTGGTAGACGGCGTGCTTCGACCGGCCTAGGTAGCTTGCGGCTTCCTCGACCGTGAAAAGCCGCTTGGCCGGGGCGGCCGAGCGGTCGAGCTTAGCAGCGACCCGTTCGGCAACGCGTTCTGCGAGTGCGTCTACGATCGCGTCGAGATCTGTCATTCTCAACTTCGGGCGCCGACGAGCCCCTGTGGTGACCTTCTCTCGTTAAGAGGCGTACGCCCTTCAACATCTGACAGCTGTAGCCGGCCGTGCGTCCTCGACGAGGGCAGTTTACAAAGCATCTGATTCGGATACCCTGGGTTCGCTCTACGTCGTAATCTTGAACTGCGCATTCGGTTTGCATCTATGCTATTTTCCTAACTGAAAGTATGCAGAAACATGAGAAGTTAAACTGGCTTCAGCGCAACCTACCTGACGGGCTGCTGGTGGATGCGGCTTGGCTTGAGCGCCAGGGCTACTCGAGCGCTCTGAGGAGCAAGTATGTCAAGCATGGCTGGCTCAACCAAGTCGTTCGCGGAGTGTACCGCCGTCCGCCCTCCGACCTCCCGGCTGCGGTCGGAACCGCGAGCCTGCAATGGCAGCACGTTGTCATCTCGCTCCAGACTCTGCTGAAGCACCGTGTCGCTGTGGGAGGCCGAACCGCTCTCGAGATTCAAGGTTTTGCCCACTACTTGGCCTCCACTGGGCCCCGGGAAGTCCACCTCTACGGCGTCGGGGGCCTACCGAACTGGATCTTGAAGCTCCCATTGGAAGCCAGATTCCTGTTTCACAACGCAGCGCGGCTCTTCCCTGTTGCCTTCCGTCTGCCACAAGGACGCCACGGCGACTCCGTCCTCCATGACCCTAGCTTGACCAGCCAACCATGGGGGAATTGGGACTGGCCCCTCGTCATCTCGACTCCAGAACGCGCCGTCCTCGAACTGCTCGACGAAGTGCCCCGGCGCGAGACGTTCCATCAGGCCGACGTGCTGATGGAGGGGCTAAGCAACCTTCGTCCCAATCTGCTTCATGATCTGCTCGTCGCCTGTCGTAGCGTCAAGGTGAAGCGCTTGTTCCTCTGGTTCGCGGAGCGCCACAACCACGCTTGGTTGAAGCGACTCGACCGCAACGGTATCGACCTGGGACGCGGCAAACGGATGCTCGCCGTTGCCGGCAAACTGGACAGCCGTTTCAACATCACCGTGCCCGAGGACCTCTATGCCGCTGAGTGACCTCTACCGGCGGCAAGCCGCCTTGCTGGTCCGAACCCTTCCGCTTGTCGCGACAGAAACGTGCTTCGCGCTCAAGGGCGGAACGGCGATCAACCTCTTCGTGCGCGACATGCCGCGGCTCTCTGTCGACGTTGACCTCGCTTACCTGCCCGTAGCGGAGCGGATTTCTTCCCTGGAGGCGATCGATGCTGCGCTGATGCGGACAAGCCGCCGGATCGAACGCGCGATTCCGGCCGCGGGCGTGACGGCGGCTCCGCTGCGAGACGAGCGCTACGCAAACAAGCTCATCGTCCGAGCGGACGGCGCTCAGATCAAGATCGAAGTCACGCCGGTCCTTCGCGGATGCGTGTTCGAGTCGGATGTGCGCAGGGTCTCTCCCGTCGTCGAGGAGCAGTTCGGTTTCGCCGAAATGCAAGTCGTCAGCTTTGCCGATCTGTACGCGGGCAAGATCGTGGCCGCCTTGGACCGCCAGCATCCGCGCGACCTCTTCGATATGCGCGAGCTCTTGAGGAATGAGGGCATCGACAGCCGGCTACGCACGGCCTTTGTCGTCTATCTTCTGAGCCACAATCGGCCCATGGCGGACGTGCTCGCTCCTACGCGGAGGGACATTTCGGCGGAGTTCGAACGTGGCTTCCAGGGTTTGACGGAGACGCCGGTCGCACTCGAAGAGCTCTTGGCGGTCCGCGAAGACCTCGTCGCCCACATCGTCGGCGCAATGCCCGAGGAGCACCGCCGCTTTCTCCTTTCGGTCAAAGCAGGAGAGCCAGACTGGCCGCTACTCGGTTTGCCTGCGGCGGAGACGCTTCCCGCAGTTCGCTGGCGGCTCGACAATCTTGCGAGGCTGGATCGCCGGAAGCGTCTCGATCTCCTGGGGAGGCTGCAAGACGCGCTGGGACTCACGAAGTAGCACCAGCGGACACCGAATCCGCGCCGCATCAGGTCGATAGCAAGGGGGATGGCGCCCTATCTAATCCGCCTTGGGACTCCGTCAAAGGCTGCCGAAAGGTCTTCACCACAGGGGGGCGTGGCGGCCTCGCCGGCGCGTTGATGCGCGGCCGCGGCTGCGAGGCCAGTCTCAGATGCAGCGATTCGAGCATCGCCTGGGCTCTGCCGTTGCGGATCGGCGCGACGAAGAAGGAGGCGGGCCCTCCGTTCGGCTTAGTAACGATGCGCCGCGAGCGGCTGGCGCGGCGGCGGCTCGGCGCTTCCGCGCAACCGTCCCAGCGCCGCCCACGGCACGCGTTTTCATCGAGAATATCCGACCTTCTTGGAGGCGCCACGAAGCGGCGCCCCGCCTGTGGTTTCCTTCTGCTACGTCGACGAAGGAGTCCTTTCGACCTCCGGTTTGGAGAGCTTCTTGACTCGGTATGGAGCGCTGCTGCAGCGCCTGGGCCGAGCACGGCTGGTCTACGTCGCCGAAAAGGTCAAAAACTTTCCGGCAGCTGAGCACAAGTTTGAGCGGTTCTTGGCGAGGCTGCGAGGCGACCCGGGAGGCGGAAGAGCCTCGGACAAAGGCGCGCTTGCCGAGTACTTCGAGCTACGCCGACTCTACGATGCGCGACAGTTTGTCGCGCTCGACAAGGACAAGCTCGATCGCTTGAGTCGCTATATGAGGCGGTTTGCCGGCGCGGAGACGGAACAGCGGTACCAGGCTTGGTGCGGCGGAAGGCCACAAGGGCCCAAGGCGACGGAGGCCTCTGCCCGCAAGTCGAAGCTCGTCGAAGTCGAGTTTGAGGCTGTGCGATTGCGTCACAACTACGACGTTTTCGGAACGGTCTTGTAGCTGCCGCTACCGCACGCGAGGGTTTCGATGCGTAAAGACGTTTCGCAAGGCAATTTACGGTCTTCGGACCGCCCCACTTTACGGGTCCGGGCGAAGACAACTGCCCTATCGTCAGTAACATGGCAGCGCCCCGAGGCCCGTCTCGTGACGGTCCAGGGGCCGCGGTCATGGCGGGAGCGACCCCGGGTTATGGGCGCCTGGTGCGCCAAAACCCTTCTCGGCTCGCTCCGCTCGCCATTGGGGTCGCTCCCGCCATGTACCGCGAACGGGTCGAGCAAGGCTTCAGGCCACCCCGTGGACGGGCTGTAGACGCGGCGTATACACGCGCGCCGCAAACGCAACTATCTGACGAGCAATAAGAGGAAGGATCGAGTGGCGCTACTCAAGAAGCAACCGCGTGCCATCAAGAAGGTGCTGTTGAGCATCCGCATTCATCCCGATACGGCCGAGCACCTCGCGCGCTACTGCGAATTTCTGCAAAGCGGCGCACACCACGTCGTCGAGCAAGCGCTCGAGTACGCCTTTCGCAAGGACAAGGAGCTCCAGCCCTGGCTCGAGCGTAACCCAAATCGCGCTTGCGCAGGAACGACGGCGGACGGAAACCTGCGCCGGCCGCTCGCGAACGACATGGAAGGCTACGCGCTCGCCTACGGCATCGCATCGCTGCTCAACAACCTGGTCGGGCCGCGGCAAAGACCCGTAACGGCAGCAGGCCCACACCCTTGTGAAGTAAGTTCATCATCCTGCGCTACAAGACGCTCGATGACGACGTGAAACTGTTCACCGTCTGCGAGTGCGCCATCAATCCCGACCTGCTCGAGCGACGCATCGAGGAGGGACGCCGGCGCTTTGAGCACGTCGACTTCGTCGTCGTCGCGCCAGAGGTCGACGTTGAGCATCCGCGGCTTCACCGGCTGCTAAAGCAGCGAGACGGGACGCCGCTGTGACCCTGGTTGCCGTCCACGATCCAACGGGTGTGAGATGCTCCTCAAACCGTTGAGCAAAGCTTGTCGGTCTTGCGAAACGATCTGAGGCGCTGGGGTCACAGCGTGAATCGCTCTGGAGAGATCGCTGTCTGAGGTAGAATCGTCCCATCTCGATCGGGCAGACCATCAGCCACTACCGAGTCCTCAAGAAAATTGGCGAGGGCGGCATGGGTGAGGTGTACAAGGCCAAGGTCACGAAGCTAGAGCGCACCGTAGCGCTGAAGTTTCTCGCAGCGCACCTGCTCAACGATGAAGAGGCCAAGCAGCGTTTTCTGAGGGAGGCCAAAGCTGCTGCGGCGCTGCATTCATCCCAACATCTGTACGGTCCACGAAATCGATCAGGCGAACGGCAGGACCTTCCTCGCCATGGCCTATTTGGATGGCGAGCCGCTCGAGGATCGCATCGCCCAGGGGCCGCTGCCGCTCCAGAACGCACTCGACATCGGGCGACAGATCGCCGAGGGGCTCGACGCAGCCCACGACAAAAGCATCGTCCACCGCGATGTCAAACCCGCCAACGTGATGGTGGACGGCAGGGGCCGGGCGACAATCCTCGACTTTGGCCTGGCGCGGCTGACCGAGGCGTCGAAGCTCACCCGGCAGGACCAGACAGTGGGCACAGCCGCGTACATGAGCCCCGAGCAAATTCAGGGCCGCGATGTCGACCATCGCACCGATATCTGGTCGCTGGGCTGCGCGCTTTACGAGATGGTCGCCGGCGTACGGCCGTTCAAGGGTGAGTACGACCAAGCGCTGGCGTACGAGATCGTCCAGGAGGAGCCGGAGCCGCTGACGGCGGTGCGCGCGGGCGTGCCGATGGAGCTGGAGTTCATCGTCGGGAAGTGCTTGGCGAAGATGCAGACGACCGCTACTCCGATGCCGCCGAGTTGGCCAAGGATCTGCGCTCGCTGGGTGAAAAGCTGAAGTCCGGGCGTTCCGCCATCATTGGTAGCTCCGCTGTCGGAGCATCCGCACCCGGGAGAGAACGTGCAGGTGCGGCTTCGAGCGGGAGCCAGCGAGCGGCGAAGCACCTGCCCTGGGCGCTCGCCGGAGCGGCGGCTCTCTATGGCGTCGCTGTTTCGTTCCTCCACTCTGGCGAGACTCCCGTGGAGCCTGAGTCGTTCCGATTCACGGTCGAGCCGCCGCCAGGCGCGAGCTTCGCCGGCCACCGGGGAGCGGCAAGCCCCACGCTCTCGCCCGACGGGCGCTTGCTCGCCTTTGTCGCGGCCCAGAAGGGCGGAAGCCCGATGGTGTGGATCCGTCGGCTCGACGCTCTGGATCTCGAGCCGCTGTCGGGAACCGAAGGCGCCTCGTATCCGTTTTGGTCCCCGGACAGTCGCTTCCTTGGCTTCTTCAGCGACGGCAAGTTGAAGAAGATCGACATCGAGGGCGGCCCGCCGCAGACGCTCTGCGATGCGCCTGCGGCGCGCGGCGGGGCTTGGCGATCTTCTGAAGACGGAGAGGAAGATCTCATCGTTTTCGCACCCTCGAATTTCGATGGCCTTTCGGTCGTTTCCGCGGATGGTGGAGAATCTCGGAGGATCACCGAGCTCGACGAGGACCTTGGCCACAACGCACACCGCGCGCCGCACTTGCTTCCCGGCGGCAAACGATTCCTCTACATGGCGCGCACCGACCGTCCGGAAAGCTACGGCGTATACACAGGTCACTTCGACGGGGACTTCGGCGAACGCGGCTATATCCTGTTTCAACGTCAAAATACATTGCTGGCCCAAGAGCTCGATTTGGCCGGGCCTTCTACGATCGGACGCGCCGTCCCAGTCGCTGAGCGTGTGGCGACCCTGATCAATCTCACGATCGGCTCGTTCTCCGCCTCGCGGAACGGAGTGCTGGCCTACGAAACTGCGGAAGCGGTTCCAAGCCAATTGACTTGGTTCGATCGGACGGGCAAAGCCCTATCGTACGTGGGCGAGGCCGGGCTGTTTCGGGATGTGTCGCTCTCGCCCGACGGCCAGACCCTCGCGGTCTCCAAGAAGGAGTCGCTGCAAGCGCCCGCTAATCTTTGGCTAATAGACTTAGAGCGGGGCGGGGCCGAGACGCGATTCACCTTCGCTAGCGCCAATGACACACACCCAGTGTGGTCGCCGGACGGAGAGATGATCGCTTTTCGCACGGACCGAGCGACAGGCACCCCCGACATCTTCTTGAAGGCCGCCGGTGGAGACCGCGGGGCGGAACCGATCTTCCAGAACAGCGAAGGGTCTTCACGCCCATGGCTTGGACCCACGACGGGCAACGTCTCGTCTATCACGCCTACAGCCGCGGACCGTCGAGGCTGTGGACGTTGTGGGTTGGCGGCGAACGCCACGCCGAACCGTATCGCGAAACTTCAGCATCGGACCTCCAGGCCCAGCTCTCGCCCGACGGTAAGCGACTTGCCTATTCCTCGAACGAGAGTGGCCAACTCGAAGTCTACGTGCAGGACTTTCCGGTCCCCGGCGGGAAGGCGCAGATCTCAACGGAGGGAGGTGACCGTCCCCGCTGGAATCGTAATGGAGACGAGCTGTTCTACGTCGGACTGGACGGCCGATTGATGTCTGTGAGCATACAGCCCGCACCGGCGCCCGACATCGGGACTCCTAGGCCGCTATTCGCGACCCAAATGCCATGCGGCGGCACGCGAGAGTTCTGCTACGACGTTTCACCTGACGGATACCGTTTCTTGGTAAATACGCTCATCGGCGAACCGAAGCGGACGATCGAGGTGGTCGTGAATTGGCAGGCCCAACTGCCGGAGGAATGATGGGATGACTGGCCGGACCATCAGCCACTACCGCATCCTCGACAAGCTCGGCGAGGGTGGGATGGGGGTGGTCTACAAGGCCGAGGATACGAAGCTCGAGCGGCCGGTGGCGCTGAAGTTTTCTGCCAGCGCACCTGCTGGGCAACGAAGATGTCCGCAAGCGCTTTGAGCGGGAGGCGAAGGCTTCGGCGGCGTTGTCGCATCCGAATGTCTGCACGGTTCACGAGATCGACGAGGCCGACGGCAAGACGTTCCTCGCGATGGAGCTAGTCGAGGGCGAGTCGCTCGACAAGAAGATCGAGCGCGGTCCGTTGAAGCTCGAGGAAGCGCTGTCGATTGCGCAACAAGTCGCCAAGGGCTTGGAAGCCGCCCACAAGCGCGGCATCGTCCACCGCGACATCAAGCCCGAGAACATCATGGTCGGCGAGGATGGGCACGTCACGATCATGGATTTTGGCTTGGCCCAGCTCACCGAGGCGTCGCGCTTGACGAAGACGGACGAGACGATGGGCACCGTAGCCTACATGAGCCCGGAGCAAACCGAAGGCTCGGGGACAAACCACCGCACGGACATCTGGTCGCTCGGCGTCGCGCTCTACGAGATGGTCACCGGCCAGCAGCCGTTCAAAGGCGACTACGACAAGGCCGTGATGTACTCAATCCTCAACGAGGCGCCCGAGCCGATCACTGCCTTGCGGACCGGCGTCCCGATGGAGCTCGAGGTGTTTGTCGGCAAGTGCCTCGGCAAGCGCCCGGAGCAGCGTTACTCCAGCGCGGCCGAGCTAGAGGGCGACTTGGCACGCGTGCGCGACAAGCTCCTGTCCTCTGACTCGGTCGTGCACCTGGCGCCAACAGTCGCGGGACCAACCCGGAGCCCCAAGAACAAGGTGCCGTGGCTCGTCGCAGCCGCACTCGCCGCGGCGTTCCTGGCGAGCGTGTTCTGGCCGCGTGACGCCGCCATAAAACCCTCGATCGGGGCTACGACGTTGAATGCCGCCCTGCCGGTCGACCGATACCACGCGCTGTCTCCCAACGGTCGCTACCTAGCCTGGAGCGACCGCACAGCGATCCGCGTCCACGATTTCCGCGAGAACGCCACGCGCGCGATCGCGAAGGGCACAACGCAGTCCTATCCTTTTTGGTCCCGTGACAGCCGTTCCCTAGCCTTTGCCTGGGAGGGCGCCCTTCGCAGGGTTGACCTGGACAGCGAAGTCTCCCGCATCATCAGTGACCTGCCTAGCGGCCTTTTCCGAGGTGGTTGTTGGGGCGCGAGTGGATTGATCGTATTCGGGATCGAAGATCCGAACGCCCCGGGGCTGTATCAAGTTCAACAAACAGGAGGACCGGTCCAACCTGTCTGCCGCGCGGCGACACAGCCACGCACGACTACTGGCCGGTGCT
Source organism: Bryobacterales bacterium (assembly GCA_965216545.1). GTDB lineage: Bacteria > Acidobacteriota > Terriglobia > Bryobacterales > UBA6623 > RI-231. The sequence goes on along the minus strand of OZ244172.1, from coordinate 6,545,776 downwards.
GCTGCCGGACGAGCGACGTTTGCTGTTCTGGCGGCTCGAGAACCAACAGCTATATCTGGCCTCGCTAGATTCGGACGCGATTACGGCCCTCGCGAGGACCGACGCCGGCGGGGCCTACGTTGACGGGTATGTCGTTTTCGTCGCGGACCGTGTGCTACAGGCCCAGAGGTTTGACGTACATGGCGGTCGTGCGCGGGTTGGCGTGCGCCGCGATCGCCTGTGCCCGCGCGAGCGAGCCGCCGTTTTCGCGATAGGCGGTGATGCCGGTGGCGCGGAAAGTGTGGTTGGTGACGGCCTCCGGCAGGCCGGCTTTCTTCGCCCGGCGCTTCACCATCGCCCAAGCGTCGTTGCGGTGCAGCGGCCGGTCGGTGAGCCGGCGGCTGCGGTCGACCGCCCGGAACAGCGGGCCCTTCTTCTCGCCGGCGATGCCGGCGGCCTCGATATATGCGGTGAGGTAGGCCCTCGCCTTGGTGTTGAGCGGCAGGTCGTGGTGCTTGCCGCCTTTCTCGCGCAGGCGCAGCACCTCGCCCAGATCGTCGCCGACGGTTGCGCCCAGCACAGCCGAGATGCGGGCGAAGCCGTTGAGCATGATGCCTATCAAGGCGCGGTCGCGCAGGCCGACGATGGTCGAGGTGTCGATCGAAGCCAGCAAGGCTCTGGCTTGATCAGGCGTGAGCGGCCGGGTCTTGCCCTTGCGGACGACGACTTTCGGGCCGCGCACCGACGCTGCAGGATTGAAGTGCAGCACGCCCCCGGTGACGAGGTAGTCGAACAGGGCGCGGATGGCGGCCAGGTGCTGCTTGACGGTTTCCGGGGCGCGGGTCTGGCCGAGCAGCTCGATGTAGGCGGCGGTGGCGACCGGGTTGATCTGCTCCAGGCTCAAGCCGCGCTGGCGGCACCAGGCGAGGAAGGCCGCGACGGCGCGGGCGTAGGCTTGGCGTGTATTGGGGTTGCGGATCGAGGCGGCGAAGAACTCCAGGAATCGATTGCCCGCCTTGTCGCCGGCGTCGCCGATTGCAGCGGGCAACGTTGGCTTGGCTGCCAGAGGAGGCTTGACGGGCCTCGCGGTCACTACCTTGTCATCCATGGAACCGCCTCATCCGTAGCACTCCAGTTCTTCGGGCGGCGATTCCTGCAGCAGCCAGCCTTCAATGCACCGAATCAATTTCGGCCGATAGCTCGGCTCAAGCGCGAGGCTCGCGTGTGAGATGAAGAGCCGGAGCGATCGACCATCGGAGAACCTGGGAATCAGCAACAGCCTGTGTCCATTGGCGCTCGGCCCATCCGGTTTCTTACCCCACGCCGTGACGGTCACGACCTGTCGCTCCGGCCCCCGGAACTCGTAGGCTTCCACCTCTCTGACGAGCTGATCAAGATTTTCAATAGACATGTTGGTGTCCCTCCTACTTCGATGATGCACCCTGCAGAGGCGGCCTATTGCTCTTGCATAACGTCCTTTATGTTGGGGCACTACACGGGAAGCGTCAAAGAGCAAGAGCCGCCGCGACGACTCGGGACGCTGCGGGCCCGGCGGCCCACGCCACGACTACGAGGGTGTGCGGGCGCGCGCACGGACGTGCGCGTCTCCGGTGCGCGGGGTGGGTTGGCGTTGGCGGAATGGGGATAGTGGGTGGGGGACGCCCGGGCGGGCGTCCCCCACCGAGTAAGAAGCGTCTCTAGTCTTCGTCGAACGGGGATTCGTCGCGGTTGTACAGGAAGAATAGCTGCCCGCCTTGGACGAGGTTGTCGTTTCCTCCGATGGAGCCGTCGCGCACGCTGTGGGCCTGCACGTTGCCGATCAGCAGCCTGCCTGCACGCACCTTGAAGAGGTCGGAGACGTCGAGGATGCCCGAAGACTCCCAATCGCCGATGTCAGCGGGATCGCCGTCGGTTTGTCCGCCGGGCAGGGCGGCGAGCCGGTTCATCTGCGCGATGCGCTCGATGCGTTTCGTCGCCGGGAATTCGGGATCGAGCTTCCAAATGGAGGCTTCTTCGCCGGAGGTCTGGCCGAAGCCGCCGACCGAGCGGTCCTCGTTGATGTAGATGTAGCCGTCATCGGCCCAATCCAGATTGTCGGGGCTGCGAATGCCGAAGTCCGGGGCGACAAAGTATCCCAGGCCGCTGTCGTCGCCGTCGTAGATGATGCAAATGTCGGCGCTGAGGTCCGAGAAGTCGGTGTCGATGGCGTACATCGTGCCCCAGCTATCGGACGGGAACAAGCGGTCGCGGCCGGTGGAAGCCATCACGACCACGGTCGGGTCGTAGGGGCTGGTGGCAACGTCTTCGGGACGAGAGAACTGGAAGGCGCCGGCGGCGGCGGCCATCGCGTCCTGCGTCGACTGATCGGCGTAACCCAGCGCGTCGTAACCGGGCGTTCCGGCGAGAGCGGGATTGTAGTAAGGGATCTCGACATAGCGGCCGGTGCGGCACGTGGCGGTGCCGTTCCAAGTCTCGGGAGACAAGTCGCCGTTGTCGGCCGTCCAGACGTACAGGCTGCCCTCGGCCAGTCCGTTGCGCTCGAGGAAGTTCGAGCGTTTCTTCTTCACGCTCTTCTCTCCCACGTAGAGCAGCAGCGGGGCGCCGCCGCGGTCGTCTCCGATCACGATGCCGACGGTGTCTCTATCGCCGGTGTCGATCGCGGACACGTTCTCCCAGGCGGCGCGGCCCATCGCGGGCGCCGCCCAGAGCTCGTTTCGCTGCACGTCGAGGACGAACTCGGTTCCGCCGCCGGACTCTTCGCCGGTGAAGTAGACGTCATCCTTGAAGCCGTGCTCGCCCTTACGGTAGCCCTGGCTCGAGCACAAGCGTTGCAGACCGCCGAACTCGAGATCCGAGGCTTGGGCGACCACATCGCCGGCGCGGTTGTAGATGGTGTCGAACGCCAGTCCGGCGTCGTTGATGCAACCCGTGTCGCGATCGATGTCGAAGTAGCTCACGCGCGCGCCCCGGATGGAGGCGCCGTTGGCCAGCTCGTAGGCGTAGCCGACGGCGGCTGTCAGCTCGTGGTTGGCCAGCACGCGAACGTCGCTGCCTTTCGGATAGGCTGCCATGCCGTCGAGAATGCCGGGCGGCGTGTATCCGTTGATCGTCTCGCCGACCGTGAAGACCGGGAAGTACGACCAGTCGCCGAGAGCCGTCATTTGGGAGCCGGCCGTCGTCAAAACGGCCGCGACGGCGCCGATCGTGGAGAGCGCGAATGTCGCGCCCAGAAACCTCATGCGTCCTTTTCTCACTTGTTCACCTCGGAAGATTGCAGGTCTAGAATTGCAGGCCGCCCTTAGGGAAGCGGGCCACGCAGAGACTAGGTTATTGACGTTGTGTTTCAGTCCTGTTCCCAGGGGTCGACAGTGCAGTTGCAAAGCAGTTAAAAGTCAGTAAATCGGCGGGCGGCCACGCGGACTGACGTGCGCGTCTCCGGTGCGGGTGCTGGGCGGGGCGCTAGAGTGGGGGCGTGGCGAGTGAATCGGAGTTGCTGCGGGAGGATTGTAGGGCTTACGTTGGCGGATTGGCCGGCCGGCGGGAAGACGCCGTGTTGGCCGAGCTGCGTGCGGAGACGGCCAAGTTGCCGATGGCGATCATGCAGATTTCCGCCGAGCAAGGGCGGTTGATGGAGGTGTTGGCGCGCTCGCTCGGGGTAAAGCGGGCGATCGAGGTTGGCGTGTTTACCGGCTACAGCTCCATCTGTGTGGCGCGCGCGTTGCCCCCGGACGGCAAGCTGGTCGCCTGCGATGTGTCGGAGGAGTGGACAGCTGTTGCGCGGCGCTACTGGGCCGAGGCCGGCGTGGCGGAGAAGATCGAGCTGCGTCTGGCGCCGGCGTCGGAGACCTTGGCCGCGATGCTAGAGGCGGGCGAGGGCGGCGGGTACGATTTCGCGTTCATCGACGCCGACAAGGAAGGTTATCCGGGGTACTACGAGCAGTGCTTGGAGCTGCTGCGCCCCGGCGGCATGCTTGCGCTGGACAACGCCTTCATGGGCGGCAGGGTGTTCGACGGGGAATCGCCGAGCGAGGGGGCGCGGGTGGTGCGGGCGCTGACCGAGGCGATCTTCCGCGACGAGCGGGTGGAGCCGGCGTTGGTACCGATTGGCGACGGGTTGCTGTTGGCGCGCAAGCGGTAGGGCGAGTGCGGGAGCAGCTCAGCGTTTGGCTTGGAAGAAGCGTCGCAGGCGCTCGACGCACTCGGCGGCTAGGACGCCTTCGACGACATCGATGCGGTGGTTGAGCAGGTCGGAGTCGGCGAGCTGGAACTTCGAGCGCACCGCGCCGAAGCGGATGTCGCGCGTGCCGAAGACGAGCCGGCGGATGCGTGCGAGGACGAGCGCGCCGGCGCACATGGCGCAAGGTTCCATGGTGACGTAGAGGTCGCAGTCGTCCAGGCGCGGGGTCTGAAGCGTGTGGGCGGCGGCGCGCAGGGCGACGATCTCGGCGTGAGCGGTGGGGTCGCGGGTGGAGAGCGGGCGGTTGTAGCCTTCGCCGACGATTTCGCCCTCCCGGACGACGAGGGCGCCGACGGGGACCTCGCCGGCGGCTTCGGCTTGGTCGGCGAGCTCGAGGCAGCGGCGGAGGAAGGGCTCGTGAGGGCTCGGCACGGCGAGCCCCTATGATTCGGGCTCGGGCGGGTGGTCGCGCCACCAGAATGCGAGCGTGGAGCCGGTGATGTTCATCCAGGTGCCGAGGATGCCGGGGGCGAGCGCGGCGGCGGGGCTCTTGAGAACATCGGTGGCGAGGCCGACGCCCATGCCGCCGTTCTGCATGCCAACCTCGAAGGCGACGGTGCGGCGGTCTTGCTCGGGCAAGCCGGCAAAGCCGGCCAGCCAGTAGCCGAACAGATAGCCGGCGCTGTTGTGGATGAGACCAACCGCGAGCAACAGCAGGCCCATCGAGAGCAGCAAGTCGCGCGAGGAGGAGGCGATGATGGCGAGGATGAAGCAGATGGCGGCCATGGAGAGGATCGGCAAGTAGCGGTCGAAGGCGTCGCGGCGCCCTGCGAGCAAGGCGTTCAACAGAAGGCCCCCTATTAGCAGGATCGCGCCCAGCCAGAGCATCTCGTCGGCCAGGCCTTGGGTGGCGGACTCGCCGGCCATGTAGCGTCCGAAGGCGGTGGCGGCCGCGACGACGGCGACGAGCGCGATGGCTGGCGGAAGCAGCGTCCGCAGCAGGTCTGCGATGGAGCGGCGCTGGGAAAGGATGTTGTTGGCGATGAGGCCGGCGCCGATGGGGATCATGACGATGTTGACGATCGAGAGCATCATGGTCCAGAAGTTGATCTCGATCAGGCGGCCAGCGAGCAGCTTCATGGCAAGGGGCGTCATGACCGGGGCGACGAGCGTGGAGCAGGCCGTCATGGTGACCGACAACGCCACGTTGCCGCGGGCGAGGAAGACCATGACGTTGGAAGCCAGCCCGCCCGAGCAGGAGCCGATGAGGATGATGCCGGCGGCGACCTCGGCCTCGAAGCCGAACGCGGTCGCCAAGGCCAGCCCGAGCAGCGGCATGACGGTGAACTGCAACAGCATCCCGATGAGGACGGCTTTGGGCATCTTGAGCGCGCCGAGGAAGTCCTGGACGGAGAGCGTGGCGCCCATGCCGAACATGACGAGCTGGATGAGCAGCGTGTTGAGCCGGCTGAGCTTGAAGCCCCACCAGGTATCGAACCACGCCGGGTTGAACATGGCCGCGGTGGTGAAGGCGAGAACCCAGAAAGTAAAGACGAAGACGTGCAGTCGAGCGCTGCCGCGGCAATAGAGCGCGAAGAACGCCATGGCGGCGACCAGGGCGATGCCGTAGACGGAGGGCTCGGCGCCTCCTAGCCAGCCGCCCAGAAAGGCCAAGGCGGAGAGGCCGGTGATGACGGCCAGGGTGCGGTTGGGGCGCGCGGGAGCAGGCGTCGGGGCCGATGCCATAGGGTGTTTTTCGCCGTGGGAACGGTTGAACGCGGAATCGTAGCACATCCCCCGCGGTGGGGTACACTGTGCGCTTGTGAGGGGCTGGCGCGCCATCGCGTTGTTGGCTGCCGTGTGGGCGGCCTCGTGCGGCAAGCAGATGCAAGTCGTGCTGCCGCCGCCGACTCCGGCGCGCGCGGGCGCGACCGAGGTCGGCATGGCGAGCTGGTACGGGCATCCCTACCACGGGCGAACCACCAGCAATGGCGAGACCTACGACATGCGCCAGATGACGGCGGCGCACTTGAGCTTGCCGTTCGGCACGCGGGTGCGGGTGACGAATCTCGGCAACGGGCGGTCGGTCGAGCTGCGTATCAACGACCGCGGGCCGTTCTCGGACAACCGAATCCTCGACGTCTCGCGGGCGGCCGCTGAACGGTTGCGGATGGTCGATGCGGGGTTGGCGAAGGTTCGCTTGGAGGTGATCGCGGCGCCGGGGATGGCGGCGAAACCGCGAGTGCGTCCGGCGGCGGTTAAGCCGGCGGCGGTGGAAACGGCCGCGTGCTCAAGCGCGGGGCACGGCGTGCAGGTGGGCTCGTTCCGCAATCCGGCGAATGCTCGGGGCGTGCTGGCCGGTCTCGATGGCCGCTACGGTCCGGCGCGGGTGGTGAGCGCGGCGGTCAACGGCGGAACCTTGTACCGTGTGGTGATTGGCTCGGAGAGCCCGGCGGCGGCGCGCGCAACGCTCGCCAAGGTCCAAGCGGACGGTCTGGACGGGTTCGTGACGCGGGTGGCGGCGCAGGCGCGATGTCTGTCGACGAACGCGGGTTAAGTCGTCCAAAACAACATTCACGCAATCTTTATGCGTCCGGCGCGCTCGGTTTCTTACGATGGAGCGGACGGAATCAATCATCTCTTGGATTGATTCGCCCCGAACGTTTTGACCAAGAGACTTGCAAAAAGCCGCGCCGGAGAGACCTACGGCCTGGTGGGGGAATCTCCCGCCATGCGTCAGGTGCTGCATACGATCGAAAAGCTGGAAGGCGATTGCTCGCCGGTGTTGATCACCGGGGAGAGCGGCGTCGGCAAGGAGCTGGTGGCGCGAGCGGTGCACATGGTGTCGCCGCTGGCCGGCCGGGTGTTCTTGCCGGTCGACTCCGCGTCGCTGGTGGGCTCGCTGATGGAGAGCGAGCTATTCGGCCACCTGCGCGGCGCGTTCACCGGCGCGGTGGACCACAAGCCAGGGCTGGTGCGAGCGGCCGACGGCGGGACGATGTTTCTCGATGAAATTGGGGAGTTGCCGCCGGAGGTGCAGGCCAAGCTGCTGCGAGTGCTGCAGGAGGGCGAGATTCGGCCGATCGGGGCGACCAAGCCGATCGCGGTGAAGGTGAGGATCCTGGCGGCCACCAACCGCGACTTGGAGGCGGAGGTGGCGGCGGCGCGATTCCGCAAAGACTTGTTCTATCGCCTCAACGTGATCAACATTCACCTGCCGCCGCTGCGCGAACGCCGGGAAGACATTCCGCTGCTAGTGGAGCACTTCACGCGGCGTCACGCCATCCACGAGGTGTCGATCTCGGACGAGGTGATGCAGGCGCTGATGGGGTACCACTGGCCGGGGAACGTGCGGGAGCTCGAGAACGCGATCCGGCGGATGATGGCGCTGAAGTCGAACCCCGTGGTGCAGGTGCACGACTTGCCGTCGTCGCTGCGCAGCTTTGCGGAAAGCGTGAACAGCCCAAGGCGCCGGCCCGACGAGATCCTGCCGTTGGCGGAGATTGAACGGCGGCACATCCTCAAGGCGGTGGAGCACACGCGCGGCGACATCGCGACGGCGGCGATCATGCTCAAGATCGGGCGGACGACGCTATACCGCAAGATCAAGCAATACCGCTCGCAGGCGCCTTCGGCGGACCTCGATGCACTCGATGCGGCGCTGTGGTCATCCCGCAGCGGTTGAAGGCGCACGCTCGATCCCGCCATTCTGAAAGGGTGGACCCCGCCGACGATCAGCGGTCGCGATGGGACGCGCTGGCGGTGGAATGCCTGGCGGCGCTGCGCGCTGGGGCCGAGTGGCGAGGCGCGGCGGAGCGTTTGACGCGGGCGTCGCTCGACGCGGAGTCGGCAGAGGCGGCTTCGAGGGCGTTGTTCGGCGGAGTGGTGGAGCCGCTGGCGGATAGCTTCGATGCGGCGGATGCCGAGCGCTACCGCACATTCTTTCAACATGTGCTGCGGGTCGGCGGAATCGAGCCTGCGCGCGGGGACCACCGGCGGAAGGTCGAGCTGGAGCGATTTCGACGCGTCGTGGTGCTTTCCCGCGTAACTCTGGGCGCGGACATAGCGGTCTCGAGCGTGTTCCTGCGGGCGTCGCTCGAGCTGGGCGCGCGGCCCGAGGTCTTCTTCGCGGCGGGGCCGAAGAGCCTGGAGCTGTTCGCCGGCGAGCCGCGCATCCGAGCCTTGCCGCTGGCCTATCCGCGGGCGGGAGAGTTGCGGCAGCGGCTGGAGGTCTGGCGCGAGGCGCAGCGTGCGTTGGCTGAGCTGGCGGAGGATCTCGAGGCGGGTGAGCTGCTGGTGTTGGATCCGGATTCGCGGATCACACAGCTCGGGTTGCTGCCGGCGGCGCCGCCGGATCAGCCTTACTTGTTCTTCGACTCGCGCTCCTGCCGGCAGGGCGAGCCGGGTCCGCTCGGGGCGATTGCGGCTGAGTGGCTCGAGGAGCGCTTCGGGGCGAGCGAGACGCCGCCGCTGCCGTGGATCGCGCCCTCGCCACAAAACGCGGCGCGCGCCGAGCAGGTGCGGCGGGGCGGGGACGGCCCGCTCGCCGCGGTGAATTTCGGGATCGGCGGGAACGCTTCGAAGCGCGTGCCGGATCCGTTCGAGGCCGAGGCGGCGGGGCTGTTGCGCGAGCGCGGGTATCGCGTCGTGGTGGATGCGGGCTCTGGCGAGGAGGAGCGCGGGCGCGCGGAGCGCCTGGCCGCGGCCGACGGAGTGGCCTTACACCAGGGAAGCTTCGCGAGCTTCGCGGCCGTCATTGGAGTTTCCGACTTGTTTGTCGGCTATGACTCGGGCGCGGCCCACGCCGCGGCGGCGCTGGGCGTGCCGGCTATCGACGTGTTTGCGGGCGCCTCGGGCGAGACGATGCGAAGCCGCTGGGCGCCCTGGGGCGAGCGACCGGCGCTGGTGTTGCCCGTGGAGGCAGGCGAGGCGCCGGACAGCGTATTGTGGCGGCTGCGGGAGCTGCTGCCTTGAAGATCGCGCTGGATGCGAGCTATGGGCTGGGGCCGGAGCCTTCGGGCGTCGCCGTCTACTGTCGCAACTTGGTTGGCGAGCTCGCGCGGGCCCATCCCGAGGCCGGGTTCTTGCTGGGGTATCGGTCGAATCGGCTGACCAGGGCGTTTCGGGAGCCGAACCCGGCGCCGAACTGCACGCGCGTGGTGCTGGAGGGGGCCGCGACGCGCTTGTGGGCTCGCCGGGCGGACTTGTTCCACGCCTTGAACCAACGCCTGCCGAAGACGCGGTTCACCCGTACGGTGGTGACCTTTCATGATCTGTTCGTGATGACCGGCCACTATTCCACGCCCGAGTACCGCCACAAGTTTCAGGAGCTGGCGAAGGACGCGGCGGAGCGGGCGGACCACGTCATCGCTGTATCCGACTTCACGGCCGCGGAAACCACGAGGCTGCTGGGGTATCCGCGAGAGCTGATCACGACGGTGCATCACGGCGTCGCTCCGGCGCGCGAGCTCGATCGCGAAGAGCTTGCAGCGTTCCGGCGGAAGCACGGGCTCGAGGGTCCTTTTTTGTTGCACGTGGGCGCGATTCAGGCGCGGAAGAACTGCGAGCGTCTGGTGGAGGCGTTCGAGCGGTTGCCCGGCGAGCCGTTGTTGGTTTTCGCCGGCGGGGCGGGTTTCGAGGCGGATCGCGCCTTTGCGCGAATCGACCTGAGCCCGGCGCGGGAGCGCATCCGGTCGCTGGGCTACGTCGATACCGAGACGCGCGAAAAGCTCTATCGCACAGCCGCCGCGCTGGCGTTTCCATCGCTCGACGAGGGCTTCGGGTTGCCCGTTCTGGAGGCGATGGCCGCCGGCTTGCCGGTGCTGACCTCGAACCGCTCGGCGCTGCCGGAGGCGGCGGGGGACGCGGCGCTGCTGGTCGATCCGGTGCAGGTGGATGAGATTGCGGCGGGGCTGCAGCGGCTGCTCGCCGACGAGGAGCTGCGGAGCTCGATGCGTGCGAAGGGCTTGGCGCGTGCGGCGGAGCTGAGCTGGAGCCGCGCGGCCGAGCGCACCTGGTGCGTCTACGAACGGGTCTTGGAGCTTGCTTGAGAGTGGCGGCGGGTGTAGCATCCGTGCAGGATGCGACGGCTCTTCGCCTTGGGACTGCTGGGCGCGGCTTGGCTTGCCGGCCAATACACCATTTCGGCGATGGCGGGCTACATTCACCATGTCGAAGGCGAGGTATGGCTCAACGATCGGGCAATCGCGCCCAAGCCCGAGGACTTCGAGCACGTGATGGAGGGTCGCCGGCTGCGGACCGGGCTGGGCAGGGCGGAGCTGATGCTCGTGCCGGGCAGCTTCTTGCGGCTCGGAGCGGAGTCGGAGATCGAGATGATTTCCGCGGGACTGGCAAGCGCGGTAGTGCGCCTCCATCGCGGGGCGCTCATCGTGGACTTGCGGACCCTATTCGAGGACGACAGCATCGCGATTCTGATTGAGGACCACGAGGTCCGGTTTCGCAAGACCGGGTCGTATCGGCTGGACGCCGGCGCGGCGCCGGCATTGCGAGTCTTCGCGGGACGAGCGCGTGTGGAGGGGGCGGGGGAAGGCTTCAACGTCAAGGCGGGGCAGCGCTGCGACCTGGCTTCGGGCGCGGCGCAAAAAGCCGCCAAGGCCGATGCGGACGAGCTGGAGGAGTGGAGCGGCGAGCGCGGCGAACTGTTGGCCGTGATGAGCGAGAAAGCCCGCAAGGAGCGCTGGGACGGCATGTCGGAAGCCGAGCGCGCCATGTTGCGGATGATCTTGTACCGCCCGCGGCCGCCCGCCAGCAGCCAGGGGCCGCAGCCGCGCATGCCGCCAGCGAATGGACGCAGCAAGTGAAAGGGTGCGCTGCATCACCGTTGAGCCGCTTGCTCCCCGACCGTTCGCGGCGCTGGTCCGAGTCGCGTGCGCAGAAGAGCCGCCTGCCGGAGGGGATCGTGTCGACGAAGCGCTCGATGCTGCAAGATTCTTCGAAGATCCGCGGTCGTTGCTCAACTTGCGTGGCGCAGCGTGGTCTGCAGCTCGTCCTTGTAGCAGGAGTAGATGCTGACGGGGCTCGACTGTTTGGCGCGTGAGACGAGCGCGCGGAGGTAGCCGTACTCGGTGTAGGGCTTGATGGAGGCGTCGCCCGTACCGGCGTTCTGATGGGTCCAGCGTATGACCGCGAACGTATGGCAGGCGACCGCGGCCTCGGTTTGCACTAGACACTTGCCGACCTCGCCCGCGGTGGAGGCCGAGGCCTTGTCGACGCAGCGCTTGAAGTTTTTAAGGGCGTTCTGCTGAGGCGTGTGGCGTTTGAGCGACATGACGGAGTGCTTTTCCGCACAGTTGCGCTCGCGGCCAAAACCGTCGAAGAAGGTGAACTGCCAGTAGCGATCGTCGACGGGATCGCCAGCGACGGCGCTCGCGAGCAACTTCTGCATCTTCTCAAGGTGGCGGCGGTGCTTGCTGTTGGTGGCGAGCTTGGAAATATCGACCGCCTTCAATAGTCCGCCGAGCCCGCTCTTGGAGCCCGAGGCCGGCTTGGACGAGCTTTGGATCATCGGCCGGACCATCGTGCGAAAACCCTTCCACTGCTCGATGAGCTTCGTTTCTCCGGCCTGGATGGGATTGCCGATGCGCTCGGGGTGGTGCATGTAGAAGACGATGTCGGCGAGATCGCTGGAGCTTCTCACACCCGCCTTGACGGCCTCCTGGACGACGACGGGCCAGAGGATTGGGCTGCGAAAGTGCTTGTCGAACGCCCTTTTCGCCGCGGGGGGAAGGTTGGCTGGATGCATGATTTGCCGTCGAGGCGGCAGGGCTAGTCTAACCGTATTTCGGGGCGGACGCAGCGACCGTTTTTCGCAGATTTGACGATGCCTTGGTAACCTGGACCGGTCAAGGGACGAGGAGCGCACACTGGCTGAGACACAACTGGAAGTCGTACCGCTAGGCGGTCTGGGCGAGTTCGGGATGAACATGCTGGCGCTGCGGTGCGCGGGCGACATCGTGGTCATCGACGCCGGCGTGCTGTTCCCCGGGCACGAGCTGCTGGGGGTCGACGTGATCGTCCCCGAGCTGGATTGGCTGGCGGAGCATCGTGAAGAGCTGCGTGCGGTGATCTGCACGCACGGCCACGAAGACCACATCGGGGCCGTGCCCTACGTGCTCTCCGAGCTCAACCCGCCGATTTACGCGACCGCGTTCACCGAAGCGCTCATACGCCGCAGGCTCGAGGAGCACGTGCTGGCGAACAAGCCGGATCTGCGCCGCATGCGCGCGGGCGAGGTCTTCGAGCTGGGCTGCTTCCGCGTACGTCCGATCCACGTGACGCACTCGACGGTCGATTGCGTGGCGCTGGCGATCGAGACGCCGCTGGGCACGGTCATCCACACCGCCGACTTCAAGATCGACCAATCGCCGGTCGATGGCAAGCTGTTCGACCTGCACGCCTTCGGCGAGTTGGGAAGCCAGGGCGTGCTGCTGCTGCTCTCGGACTCGACCAACGTCGACCGGCCCGGATTTACGCCTTCAGAGAGAGCCGTCTGGCCGGCGTTCGAGGACTTGTTCGCATCGAGCGACGGAGCAATGTTTTTCAGTTGTTTCTCGTCGGCGACGCACCGCGTGCAGCAGATCATCGACCTCTCCTACGAGTACGGGCGCAAGGTTGCGCTGGTGGGGCGCAGCTTGACGACGGCCAGCGAGCTGGCGCACGAGCTGGGCCTGTTGAGAATTCCGGGCGAGACGCTGGTCCGCCCGCAGGAGCTCCACAAGATCCCTCGTGACGAGCAGACGGTGATTGTCTCGGGCACGCAGGGCGAGCCGCTGAGCTCGATGGCGCGCGCGGCGGTGGGCCAACACAAGTTCGCGGTGATCGAGGAAGGGGACGACGTGGTGATGAGCGCGCGGATGATCCCGGGCAACGAGACGGCGGTCTACCGCATGATCGACCACTTGTGCCGGCGCGGCGCGGAGGTGCACTACGGGTCGCACGCGCCGCCTTGGCACGTTTCCGGGCACGCCTACCAGGAAGAGCTGAAGCTGATCTTGAATCTGGTGCGGCCAAAGTACTTCGTCCCGGTGCACGGCGACTATCGGCAGCTCTCCGGACACGCGCGATTAGCGGCGCCGTTGCGCGGAGCGGGCGGACTGAAAGAGACGTTTGTGCTGCAAAGCGGCGAGACGCTGGTGATCGACGAAGACGGCGCCAAGCGAGGCGACGAGGTCCCGGTGGGCCGCGTGTTCATCGACCTGGGCACCGGCGACGAGATTCTAGAAGAGATGGTGATTCGCGACCGCCGGCGCATCTCCGAGTTTGGCGTGATCGTGCCGATCGTCTCGATCGACAGCCACTCGGGTAAGGTGGCGAGCGGGCCGGAGATCATCTCGCGAGCCTACGCGGTCGCCGATGAAGAAGAGCTGCTCGAAGGGGCTCGCGAGATCGTCATCGCCACCGTGGAGACCTCGTCCCGCGAAGAGGTGGCGGATCTGGGCGTGATGGAAGAGAAGATCCGCTCGGGCATCCGCCGCTACTTGACCAAGAAGACCTCGCGCTCTAGCCGGCCGCTCATCATCCCCGTGGTGCTGGAAACCTAGCAGCCCGTCGACCCCCAGCAGCCCGTCGACCCCTACATCTGGTGGGTAGCGAAGGCCCGTGCGCCCAGGTCCAGTGGGTACGGGACTTCAGTTTCCCGCATGCCGGAACCGTCATAGGACCATCGTCCTGATTGCCATAAGACTGATTGACTATGAGGTGCGGAACCGATGATTCATACATCAATCAATCGTTCGTAAGTGAATAAACAGATCCTTCGTACCTAAATACAAATGAACCTGTACACGGGAAATACTCCATGAGTAGTATTGACCTTGATGCGTTACGTCCATTTCCCGTCAACCTCTTTTTCAGCAGGTATTACGCGTTCGATGCTCTGGGGGGTATTACTCGCCGGGGTCTTGGCAGCGACTGCTGCAAGCGCCGGCACGATTACTCTCGTCGTGCAGGCGCCCGACGATGCGGTGTTTCAACAAACCGCCGCCTCACCATGCGTGATTGGCGGCGAAAACTGCCTGAATGGAGACTTTCCCTATACGGTCGCCGGTTCTGGCGGCGGAGGAACCGAGTTCATCGAGACCTCGCCGCTCTACACGATCGAGCAGGTGACCGGCATCACGATGTCGACCAACTTCACGGTGGCTCTGGACTACAACGATTCCTCGAATCCGCAGATCCTCCATCTGTTCGAAGCGGTGTATTACTCAGACGCCGGTGGCACGACTGAAATCGGAATCGATTCCTATGTAGGGCCGACCGAGCTCAAGACGAATAACAATGGCGTCGGCTTCTCGGATTTCTTACTCGAGGGATTCATGATTCCCGATGGCACGCAGTCGATCGAGTTCAACGCCGAGTGGTTCAACAATGCTGGGGCCGACCGGTATTTCCTCGTGGCCGGCGATGCAACGCCGAACCCGGTGCCTGAGCCCGGTACGGGCTTGCTGCTGGGCATGGGGCTCGCGGCGGCGCTCTACGCACGGCGGCGGCGCAGAGGATAAGCCCCACAAGTCCAAAGGAATGGGTGCGGCATACCGCACCCCTACGATTCGAAGCGCGCCCCAGAGGCGCGCTTCGTGCATAATGGCGCTATGCTCATCGGCCGTAGTCGCCTGTTGGCGGCGCTGTTTCTGGCCGCTGTTGCGGGCGCGCAGGAGCGACCGCTAGCCTTCACCAACGCCCGCATCGTCCCTATCGTCGGCGAGACTATTCCGAGCGGGACGCTCGTCATACATCAGGGCAAGATCTTGGCGGCGGGCGCGGATGCGGCGATTCCGGCCGAGGCGGAGCGGCGCGATTTGGCGGGGCGGATCCTGATGCCGGGCTTCGTCGATACGCACAGCCACATCGGCGAAGTGGAGGGCGCGGACCGCTCCGAGCCGATCCAGGCCGACGCGCGCTCTCTCGACGCGATCAACGTGCGCGACGCACGGATGCAGAAGGCGCAGGCGGGCGGCATCACGACGGCGAACATCATGCCCGGCTCGGGGCATCTGCTCTCGGGTCAGACCACCTACCTCAAGCTGCGCGACGGCAAGACGATCGACGATCTGTTGATCTACCGCGACGACGGCTCGCCGGCCGGCGGGATCAAGATGGCCAATGGCACCAACTCTCGCCGCGATCCGCCGTTTCCCGGCACGCGCGCCAAATCAGCGGCGCTGGTGCGGGAGCAGCTCATCAAGGCGCAGGAGTATCGCGAGAAGGTGCGACGAGCGGCCGGCGATCCCGAGGGGGCGCCGGATCGCGACCTGGAGCTCGAGGCGCTTGCAGAGGCGCTCGAGGGCAAGCGCATCGTCCACCACCACACGCATCGACACGACGACATCATGACGGTGCTGCGGTTGGCGAGGGAGTTTGGGTTGCGGGTGGTGCTGCAGCACGTCTCCGATGCGCGCTTCGTGGCCGAGGAGATTGCGGCCGCGGGCGTGGTGGGCTCTTCGTTGATCTTGATCGATGCGCCGGGCGGCAAGATCGAAGCCAAGGACAACGGCTTAGGCAACGGCGTAGCGCTCGAGCGAGCCGGAGCGGTCGTGGGTTTTCACACCGATGACGCGGTGACCGATTCGAGGTTGTTCAATCGGCAGGCGGCGTTGGCGGTGCGGGCCGGCATGTCGCGTGAGGGCGCGCTCTACGGGCTGACCATGGCGGGCGCGATCATGCTCGACCTGCAGCATCGGGTCGGCTCGCTCGAGCCAGGCAAGGACGCCGACTTCATCGTGCTCGACGGCGATCCGTTGAGCGTTTACACCAAGGTGCTCGAAACCTGGGTGGAGGGCGTGCGAGTGTTCGACCGCTCCAACGAGAAAGACCGGCTCTACGCCGTGGGCGGCTACGGCGCGAGCCACGATCAGGGCGCGGATGTCGATCACCTGCGCGGGGAGGGCCACTGATGACGCGGCTGTGCGTCTTGTTGCTCTTAGTGACGGCGCAGGCGTGGCCGCAGGTCGCCGTGCGTGGCGAAACGGTCTACACCATGGCCGGCCCCGCGCTGGCGGACGGCGTGGTGGTGATCGAGGACGGCAAGATCACCGCGGCGGGCCCCGCCGCTTCGACGCCGATCCCCGACGGCTTGCGCGTGCTCGAGGCCAAAGTCGTGACGCCGGGCCTGATCGACGGCCGCTCGACGATTGGGATCTCCGGCTATCTCAACCAGCCCCACGACCAGGAGCAGCTCGAGCGTTCCGAGGCGGTGCAGCCGGAGCTGCGCGCGATCGACGCCTACAATCCGCGCGAGGAGCTGGTGGGTTGGGCGCGCAGCTATGGCGTGACGACCATTCACACAGGTCACGCTCCGGGTGCGTTGGTCTCCGGCCAGACGATGATCGCCAAGACTCGCGGCGGCACGCTGGAGGACGCCGTGGTGGCTCCGCTCGCGATGATCGCCGCGACGTTGGGCGACCGGGCCCGGGCCGCGAGCGGCAAGTCGCCGGGGACGCGCGCCAAGATGGCCGCCATGTTGCGCGCCGAGCTCATCGCGGCGCAGAGCTACGCTCGCAAGGTCGAGGCCGCCGAACCCGACGAACGCCCGGAGCGTGATCTGAGGCTCGAGGCCCTGGCGCAGGTGTTGGCCGGAGAGGTTCCGCTGCTGGTGACCGCGCACCGCTCGCGCGACATCCTCACGGCGCTGCGCATTCGGGAAGAGCTGGGCGGTTTCCCGATGGTGCTCGACGGGGCGGCCGAGGCCTACGACGTGCTCGACCGCATTCGCGAGGCGGGCGTGCCGGTGCTGATTCACCCCACCATGTACCGTGCTGGCGGGGAGACGGAGAACCTCAGCTTCGAGACGGCGTCGAAGCTGCGGGCCGCCGGCATTCCGTTCGCGCTGCAAAGCGGCTTCGAGGGTTACGTGCCCAAGAGCCGGCTGGTGCTGTTTGAAGCGGCGGTGGCGGCGGCGAACGGGCTGACCTTCGAGCAAGCCTTGGCGACGATCACCATCGACGCCGCCCGCCTGCTCGGGATCGCCGAGCGAGTGGGCTCGCTCGAGGTCGGCAAGGACGGTGACGTGGCGCTCTATGACGGCGACCCGTTCGAGTACGCCTCGCACTGCGTCGGCGTCATCATCGAGGGCGATGCGGTGAGCGAGCAGCGACGGTAGGCGTGTTCACACTCTTGGGCGCCAAGGGCGCCCGGCAGGATAGAGCCACGGGTATAACCCGTGGAGCTGGGGAGGCCCCGCTTCTGCGGGCGCCCTACAAGGGGCGCAGCCCAGCCGCAGCCGGGACCTTGTCCGGGCCGATCCGGAGGGGCGCCATTCGACTCCCCGGGCGCGGCGCCCGAGGCTTCTGTTTTCTGCCACGCGCCTACCGGCGCAAGCGCTGACTCCAGTCACCTCCTTGGTCTTTGCGCCTGGAGCATAGTGTGATCACGCCCTAGCTCACTCGATCGATTCGACGATCCGGCCGACGCCTTCGCGAAACAGGTCGTGCGGCGTGATCAAGCTCAGCACCAGATGGCCGCGGCTGGGGAAGCCGAACAGCTCGCCGGGATGCACGTGAACGCCGGCGTCGTCGAGCAGCTCGAGCGCTCGCTCCTCGTCGCTCATCGAGGCCGGTGCGCGCAGAACGGCGTACCAACCGCCATCCGCCGCCAGTCGCGTGAGCGGCGTCGAGCCGCGCAGCTTGGCGTCGAGGAAGTCGAGATTCCCCCGGATGCGCTCGAGAATCTGCGGCTGCACCAGCCGGCGCTGGTCGAGCAGCCTACGAGCCGCAACCTGCGTGGGGGTCGAGACGGAGAGGAACGTGTCCGTCATCACCTCGAGCCGTGCCGCGGCGTCGGCGTCGAGGCCCACCGGCCCGCGCACGGTAATCCACCCAAGCTTCATTTGAGGCAAGGCGGAGATCTTCGATAGCCCGCTGATCGTGAGAGTCAGGGCGAGGCAGCGCGGGTCGAAGGACGAGGCTCGCGCTCCCGGCGCCCACAGGTAGTCGAGGAAGACCTCGTCGGCGATGATGGCGAGGTCGCCGAGCAAGGCCAGGCGCGTGAGCTTGTCGCGCTCGGCGGGCCTGAGGATCTGCCCGGTTGGGTTGTTGGGCGTGACGACCAGAACGGCCTTGGTGCGCGGCGTGATGGCGGCTTGGAGGGCGTCGAAGTCGATCGACCAACCGTTGTCGTAGAACAGCGGATAGTGTGCGAGCTCGATGCCGGCGATGTCGGCCAGGAACTCGAACAAGGGATAGCTGGGCTGCGGCGCGAGCACCTGGTCGCCGGGGGCGCACAACAGGCGGAAGCAGTGGGCGTACGCCTCGCTCGAGCCGCTGGTGAGCAGGATGCGGTCGGTGGGTATGGGGATGCCGCGCTCCTCGTGGTAGGCCGCGACGGCCTCGCGCGCCGACCGGATCCCCTTGGGCTGAGGATTGTACTCGACGATCTCGTGCGCGCTGACGGCGGCGCGAATCGCCTCGTCGTCGTAGACGAAATCGCAGCGGGTGGGGTTGGACTCGGTCAGGTCGAGGACGTAGGCGGCTTCCCGGCGCAGTTGCTCGAGCCGGGCGGAGAGCCGGGAAGGCGCGGTCGGCCAATCCGTGCGGGGGTTGAACATGGAGGAGTAGGCCAGCGGGGGCGTAGCGCGGTCCGGGCTCTTCGTTATAGCCTACGGCGCTGTCGCTGCGTGGTACAAAAAGGGCCACCATGACCGAACGCGCTGGACCGCCGCCCGAGCTGCTCCTCGAGCTCGAAGCCCTTCTCGGCGAACGCCTCTCGCGCTCCGCCTACGACATCGAAGCGCACGCCGCCGACGAGTCCTGGCACGAGCCCGCGCCGCCGGATGCGGTCGCCTACATCGAGAGCAACGACGAAGCCGCGGCCGCGGTCAGAGTGTGCGCCGCCCACGGCGTGCCCGTCATCCCCTTTGGCGCCGGCACCGCGGTCGAAGGACACGTGCAGGCCGTGCGCGGCGGCCTCTCGCTCGACTTGACGCGCATGAACCGCGTGCTCGAGATCAACGTGGACGACATGGATTGCCGCGTCCAGGCCGGGGTGACTCGCAAGCAGCTCAACCGCGAGCTCGAGAAGCACGGCTTGATATTTCCCGTCGACCCCGGGGCGGACGCCACCCTTGGCGGCATGGCGGCCACCGGCGCCTCCGGCACCACGACCGTGCGCTACGGCACGATGCGCGAGAACGTGCTGGGAATGACAGTGGTGACGGCCGAGGGTGAAGTGGTGCGCACCGGCGGTCGCGCGCGCAAGTCTTCGGCCGGATTCGACCTGACGCGGCTGATGATCGGCTCCGAAGGCGCCTTGGGCGTGATCACCGAGCTGCAACTCCGTCTGCACCCTCTGCCGGAGGCCATTTCCGCCGCGGTCTGCGCGTTCGAGACGGTGGAGGGCGCGGTCGACACGGTGGTCGAGATCCAGCAGAGCGGCATCCCGGTGGCGCGTTGCGAGCTACTCGATGCGATGGCCATGGATGCGGTCAATCGCCATTCCAAGCTCGACCATGCGCTGCAACCGACGTTGTTTCTCGAGTTCCACGGCACGCAAGCCGGCGTCGAAGAGCAGGCGCGGCTTGCGGGTGAGATTGCGGACGAGCACGGCGGCGGCGAGTTTCGCTGGTCAGGGCGACGCGAGGACCGCGAGCGGCTCTGGGAAGCGCGGCACGAAGCCTATTACGCCATGCGCGCGCTCAAACCCGGCTCGAGCGGCTGGGCGACCGACGTGGCCGTGCCGATCTCGCGGTTGGCCGAGTGTATCCTCGCGACGGTCGAGGACTGCAACCAACGCGAGCTGCTGGCGCCCATCCTGGGGCACGTGGGCGACGGCAACTTTCACGTGACGTTCGTCTTCGATCCCGCAGACGCCGAGACGATGCAGCGCATCAAGCAAGCCAACCGGCGACTGGTGGAACACGCCCTGGAGCTGGGAGGCACGTGCACGGGCGAGCACGGCGTGGGCTCGGGCAAGATTTGGGCGGTGGAGGCTGAGCACGGCCCGGCGGTCGAGCTGATGCGGCGTGTAAAGCGCGCGCTCGATCCGCAGGGGATTCTCAACCCGGGCAAGGTGTTGGACATGGATTTCGAGCCGGTCCCGTAGAACATTTTCATTAGGTCTTGTATTCTTCCCGACCTGCGCCATACAATCGGCCCAGGAGGGGACCCGATGACCGCACGTTGCCCGGCCTGCGAGGATCCGCTCGATTCGAGTGCGATTTGGAGGAGCTTCAACTGGTCCGAGGAGGAGCGCGGACGCACGCGCTGCGCCGCCTGCGCGAAGCACCTGAGAGTGAAGCCGGCGAGCCTGGGCGCGGTGTTGGGGTTGACGTTGCTCGGCGTGCTGCTGACGGTTCCGCTCTACGGGGTGGTGGAGAGCGTTGGCGGACCGGCGCTGCTTGTCGCGTTCGTGATTCCCTGGTCGCTGGTGGCGTTTGCGGCGGCATACTACTTTGCGGCGCGATTCCAGGTGGATGTGGTGCGCAGCAACTCAGTCACCGAGGCGCGGCTGCGGAGCCTGGAGTGGTAGGCTCGGCGGCTTGATCGTGGGCGCGGTGTGTCGGGGCCGACGATGGCCCCGGGGCGAGGCGCAGCCGTGCGCCACAGTGTGTTTGCTATCGCCAGACGGGATTGACCAACGCTCCGTTCGCGGCGACGTCCCACACGGCCACGCGGGCCCATTTCCAACCCGCCGCGTCGACTGACCACTCGAAGGACTGCTCCCCGAAGACGCCGACGGTTTCGAGCGAGATGACCTCGGTGTGTACTTCCTTGCCGTCGCCCCAGACAATCTCCGCGCGGGCCAGCGGGAAGGTCCAGCGCAGATCGGCCTGGACTTGGATCCGGTCCGCCCCCTCGGCGGAGATGTCGACGCGCGGCAACAGCACCTCTCCGGTGGTGACGAAGAAGTCGCCGGCGACCAGCGGCTCGAGGATTTCTCCGTAGTGGTCGAAGTCCGGCAGGCGGTCGGCTTGCACGTAGTTGACATTCATGTGTGCGTAGAGCTCATGTGATGAATCATATTGAAAAACATCGACTTCGCCCATCACGCGTTTTTTGAGTCCCCATTGCGCCATGTCGTCGAGCAGCGTCAATACGCGGTCGCCTAGGCGCGGTGAAGACGGGTTGGAGGGCATGGCCTTCCAGCCGGCGCCGAACCAGTGCTCGTCGAGGAAATGCTCGCTGTGGCGGATCTTGTCCGGGTAGCCGGTGGAGCCTTTGGTGCGAGCGTGCGTTTGGTACATCAACCCGCCCTCGGCACGGACGATGTCCAACATCTCCTTCTGGTCGCCTGCGGAGTAGACCTTTCCGTAGCGCGGGTGAGAGCCCTCGAAGCGTCGGCCCTCGGGCCGGTCCATAAACCAATACACGGGCTTTGGAAAGACGACGGACCAATGGCCGCCGAGGTGCACGTTGGCCTCCTCGGAAGGGATCAGCAGGAAGTCGTCGTCGGATTGCGCCCTGCAGGCCCGGAAGAACGCGTCGAGCTCTTCCAGCCGCAGATCGGTCAGATCGCGAGGATGTCCATCACCATGAAAATCCATGATAATTGAGGCGTCTACGCCCATATCTTTGAGAACTGGTTTGAACGGTGGAGTCCAGTCCACGCCGTGTTCCATCGCCTGGACCGTGTAGGCGAGATGCCAGTGGCTCGAGACCGTCTTATAGCCCGGCAGAGGCGGGAACCGGTCACGGTTGGTGTACGGCAGCACGTCCTCCAGCGCCTGCTCCGGCGAGCCGTCCGAGAACAGCAGAAACACGCTCATGCGTTGCTCGCTCCCTGGCGGGGCGTTCATCCAGGGATAGAACCGCCAGTTCGTATCGCGGATCTGCCGGATGCCGAGCGAGACGTCGCCGCGAAAGGAGCGATGCCACAGGAAGCCCAGGTTGGTGGTGAAGTCGCGTGGGAAGAAGTATTGGTGCGGGGCGGGGAAGACGGCGATCGAACCGGCCTCGGTCCCGACGGCGAGCGTGCGGTAGCGAACCTTCTCCGGGACGCGCTCGGGCTGGAAGCTCTTCTGCGCATGGCTAACGAGCTTGCCCGCGGTGTCGTACCAGGCGAAGCGTGTTTGCATGTTCTTGCCGACGACGTTGTCATAGGCGGCCTCGAGCTCGAGGCCTGCGTCATAGAAATAGGCCGTGTCGGCTTGCCAGGTGACCAGGCGAGCTTCTTGTTTGACGAGACGGCTGCCAGGAAAGAACGTATAGACGAGCCGGCCTTCGAAGGGGCCCATGCGCATCCCCTCGAAGGCGACCTCCAGCCGGTTGCCCACGGTGCTCGCCTTCACCGCGCGGAGAGAAAACGAGCTCTGCCAGCTTCGCGTGCCTTCGGGGTGCGACGGCGGGTAGTCGAAAAAGGCGTTCCAGCCGCGACGGCGCTTGCCGGTTTCGGCTTGGTAGAAGGGGCGAGCCTTGGGAACCACGGCCTTTCCGGACGCGGTGATGGCTTGGATGATGTCTTGCTCGGGATCGAGCGCGAAGCGCGCGCTCCATGGCCGGCCAGACTCGTCCCGCCAGTCGACGCGCAATTGCTCGTCTGCGACGACGGCTCGCACGGGGCCGTCGCGGTAGCCTTCCATGTCGACCGGTACGCTTGCGGCAATGGCGGATATCGCCGCTAGGGGAAAAACTGCAAGCGCGATTCGCATGGCGAGCACTAAGATAGCGCAGGATGGCGGCGATCCAGGAGCCGATGACGCTGGCGACCGACTACGGGTTGGCTGCGCTCGGCGTCGCGTTTGGCATCAATCTAATGCGACGGGGCGGTCGCGCCCGCCGGCTGTGGGCCTACGGGTTCTTTGCGATGGCCGCGGGGGCCCTGTTCGGCGGGTCCGCGCACGGGTTCGTGGAATGGCTCGACGCGGACCAGCACGGGCTCGTCTGGATGGCCACGACGTACTCCATCGGGCTCGCGTCGTTCTTCTTGTTGGCGGCGACCGGGGCGGGCGCGCTGCCCTGCAAGGCCTCGCGCTGGCTGATGATCGCGGCCGCGGTGAAGTTGGCGGTCTACCTGTGGTGGATGGGCTCGCACGACGAGTTTCGCTATGTCATCTACGACTATGGACCGAGCATGCTGGTGGTGCTGCTGGGTCATCTTTGGGCTTGGCGACGAGCGGGCGCTGGATGGGCGCGCTGGATCGTGGCGGGCGTGGCGGTGTCGTTCGCTGGAGCGGGGGTGCAGTTGAGCGGATTTGCGCTCCATGAGCACTTCAACCACAACGACCTGTATCACGTG
The DNA here is from genome assembly GCA_965216545.1 of Bryobacterales bacterium. GTDB lineage: Bacteria > Acidobacteriota > Terriglobia > Bryobacterales > UBA6623 > RI-231. The sequence goes on along the minus strand of OZ244172.1, from coordinate 6,522,435 downwards.
ATCCAGATGGTTGGATTGTGGCTGTTTTGGAGGGGGGCGCGGCAGGCGTAGACTCAGCGCCTCTGTCTGTACAACTGTAGAACCCAATCGGGAACTTCGGGCTCCCACTCGATCTCGCCCCCTTGCGTGACCGTCCACCGATGGAGCCACGAGATGCCGTTGGCCGCAACGTAGCTGTCCGGCGCGGAGTACGCTGGATCTGCGAGGGCTTCCTCCAGGGAGATAAACGCGTACCCGCGCTCGCGCAGCATCGAGAGCAACTCGCCTCCCGCCTCGGCGTTCAGAAGGTTGGCGTGCATCAGCAGGATCTGCGGAATCTCGCGGTCCAGCAGCTCGACGGAGCGCCGCTCGAAGAACGCGAGCACGGACTCCATGTAGGGCACGTAGGCCTTGCGTAGCTTGTCCGCCAGCTCGTGGTCGCCTCTGCGCCTGGCTCTCGCAAAGAGGCCGGCGAAGATCCAGTCCGAGTTGTCGAACGTGACAGGCGCAGTGCGGTAGCCGTGCCGGACGAGGAAGGCTTCGAGGCGCTGCTTGATTTCGGGCGTCGTTCCGGTGTGGAGCAACGGCCATCGGAAGAAGCGAACGGGTTCGCCGCCGGCCCATCTCCGGAGCAGAGCGTCGGCTTTCATGATGTCCTTTTCATAGTGCCCGACCGGCGTGCGGCTGAGGCTTTGGTGAGAGTGTGTGTGGTTCCCGATCTCGACACCGGCTTGGCGCCACCGGTCGATGGCGGCGCGGCGTTGTTCTTCGGTCAGGCTGGGACACTGCGAGGTAATGACGAAGGCGGTGAGCGGGGCCTGCTCGGCGCGGAAGACGGAGAGCAACTGCTCGGTCAGCTCCATCATGCGCCCGGGCTCGCAGGCTTCGCTGCCGGACTGGGCAATCGGCAGATCGTCGATGGTCAAGGCGATGCGACGGTCGGCCGCCCCGGCGCACAGGGCGAACAGCAATGTCGTGAGCAAACGGCGCACCGGCATCTCCTCACGATAAAAGATTGGCTGTTACAATACCCACGGCTAGGAGGATCAGGAATCACCATGGCGGAGAGCATCACGCGACGAGACTTGGGCAAGGCGGCCATCGCCGGAGGAGCGCTAGCGGCGTCGGCTTCGGCCGCCGGCGGCCTGGAGATGCGGCCGTTCGGGCAGACGGGCATGCTCACCAGCGTGCTCGGCATCGGAACGTCGCCGCTCGGCGCGCCCAACGTCGACCAGAAGACCGTCAACGACGTGCTCTCCGCCGCGCTCGACGAGGGCATCAACTACCTCGACACCGCGCCGATCTATCGCCAAAGCGAGCGGCGCCTAGGGCCGGCCCTCAAAGGGCGGCGCGACAAGTTCATCCTGGTCAGCAAGGTGGAGGCGACCTCCAAGCAAGACGCCAATTGGCAGGTTCAGGAGAGCCTGCAAAAACTGCAAACCGACTATCTCGACGTCGTTCACATCCACAACGTGGGGCGCACGGACCGCTTCCCGGATCTGGACTTGCTGCTGGGCGAGGACGGCGCGTTGCAGGCGTTGAAGGACCTCAAGAACAAGGGAGTGGTGCGGCACGTCGGCATGACGTGTCACCTGCGGCCCAAGCGCGCGTTGCCGGTCATCGAGACCGGGGAGATCGAGGCCATCATGTGCGCGGCAAACTTCGTCGACGTGCACAACTACGACTTCGAGGGCACGGTCTTCACCGCGGCGGCCAAGCGCGGCATGGCGGTGGTGGCGATGAAGATCCTGGGCGGGGCGAGCGGCGACGGCGCATTGCTCAGCGGCCCGGATACCTACGAGCGCGCGGTTCGCTACGCGCTGGGCATCCCCAATCTCTCGGTCGCCATCATGGGCATGAAGAGCGTTCCCGAGCTCAAGAAGGCCGTGCGAACGGTGCGCAACTACCGCAAGCTCGATGAGCGCGAAGAGATGGAGCTGACCAAGCTGGGCAAGGAGATGGCGAAGGAGTGGGCCGACCATCGGGGCCCGATCGAGTGGAAGGCGTAAGGCCCGACATCGACGGAGGGCCCACTGGACTCTTCGTCGGCTTGAGTACGTTGGATCTCGTCTTCCGCGTCCAGGGCTTTCCCAAGCAGAACACCAAGAACATCGTTTCGCAGAAGGGCTTGTTCGCCGGCGGGCCGGCGGCGAATGCGGCCGTCGCCTTCGCCGCCATGGGCGGACGCGCTCGGCTCGAGACGGCGATCGGGCGCCACCCGTTGGGGGCGATCATCCGGGCAGACCTGGAGAAGCACGGCGTCGAGGTGATCGACCGGCTGGGGGAGTACGAGGAGCTGCCTCCGCTGACCTCGATCCTCGTCAGCGATCCCGGAGGCGACCGTACGGCGGTGTCCTCGGCTTCGACCGGGCTGCCGGAAATCCCCGGAGCATCGGCAGGCTTCGACCCGCTGCCCGGCGTCGTGCTGATCGACGGGCACTTGATGGAGTTGTGCTTGACTGCGGCCACGACGGCGAGAGAGCGTGGCATTCCGGTGGTGCTCGACGCTGGCGGCTGGAAGCCGCGGATGGACGAAGCTCTCGCCCTGGTCGACTACGCGGTCTGCTCGGAGCTGTTCTTCCCGCCCGACTGCGTGACGCCGCGGGACGTGCTCCGCGATCTAGGACGCCGCGGCGTGCCGCATCGCGCCGTTACCCGCGGCGAAAAGCCAGTCGTGTTCGAGGGGCCGGACGGGGCGGGCGAGGTCCCGGTCGAGGCGATCGAAGCGGTGGACACGCTCGGGGCGGGGGACTTCTTTCACGGCGCATTCGCCTTCGCGGCGGCCTCTGGCTCGAGCTTTGAGGATTGTCTGCGAGAAGGCGCGCGTGTGGCGACCCGCTCTTGCCGCAGCTTCGGCACGCGCGACTGGCTGGGGGGCGATCGCGCTTGAGGCGTCGCTTCAGCCCTCCGCCTTTCTTCGTTTCGCCGCCCCTCCGCCGATCAGCCCAAGGTCGACCAGCGCTGCCACGATGACCACCGCCATGTGGAGGCCGGCGATCTCGCCGCGCGTGTTGATCGCCCAGGCGTAGGCGAGCGTTGTCCAGGGCAGGAAGAGCCAACCCAACAGCGGCCACAGGAACGTTTCCCCGAAGGCGCGCCCCAGATAGTCGGAGAACATGGCCATGGCGATCATCGCCAAACGCGGACCGAGAAAGAGCAGCAGCAGGACAGCGCAACACGGCATGGCAAATTCCGCTCTCTACTGTAGTGGGTTCGGTCGCTGCTCTGCTAACAATGGGTGATGGCGAAGATCGGTCCCACTTCGAGGACGACGCTGCAGCGCAATCCGGTGAGAAGCGAGCACGACCGCCGAGTGATTGACGCCATCCTCGACGAGGCGTTCCTGTGTCATGTGGCGTTTCTGCACGAGGGCAAGCCAGCTTGCGTCCCGACCGCGTTCGGGCGGGACGGCGATTGGCTCTACCTGCACGGGCACAGGAAGAACCGCGCGCTACTGGCGACCCTGGACCAGGACTGTTGCCTGAATGTGACCGTGCTGGACGGTTTCGTGCTGGCGCGCTCGACGTTTCATCACTCGTTCAACTATCGCTCGGTGGTCGTCTACGGCAAGAGCGAGGAAGTGACCGAGGAGGCGGAGAAGCTCCGCGCTGTGAACTTGATTACCGACCACATCGTCCCCGGCCGGACGGGCGAAGCGCGCACGCCGAATGCGAAGGAGCTCGCCGCAACGCTGGTGGTGCGCCTGCCACTGGCGGAGTGCTCGGGCAAGGTGCGCACCGGGCCGCCGGGCGACGATGCGGAGGACATGAGCTTCCCAGTCTGGGCGGGCGTGCTGCCTGTGCATACGACGTACGGTTCGCCCGAGCCGGCGCCGGACTTGGCGCCGGGCGTCGAGCCCTCGAGCGTGGTCGCGGAGTACCGTCGGCCGGCCAACAGCTCGAGCTGAAGGGGCCGCGGCCAGCGACCGTATAATGGGTCGGAGGTCTGATCAAATTTGTCCCTGGAAGATCGCCTATTTCAACAGCGCTACGAGAAGATTCGTCAGATCGAAGAGCTGGGCTTCGAGGCTTATCCGCGCAAGTACGAATACACACACACGCTGACGCAGGTGCGCGAGTCGTACGATGCGGTTGGCGGCGAAGAGCTCGAAGACAAGCGGCCGGCGGTTCGGGTGTGCGGGCGCCTGATGACCAAGCGCCGCCAAGGCAAGGCGGGCTTCGCCACTTTGCAGAAGGACGGCGTGCGCGTGCAAGTCTACGTGCGCAAGGACGAGGTGGGCGACAAGGCTTTCGAGCTCTACAAGCTGCTCGACGCCGGGGACTTGGTCGGCGTGGAAGGCCGCGTCTTTCGCACCAAGACCCAGGAGCTGACGGTGCGCGCCGAGAAGCTCGAGTTTCTCTCAAAAGCCGTCTCGACCTTGCCGGAAAAATACCACGGCCTACAAGACGTCGAGACTCGCTATCGCCAGCGCTACGTGGACCTGTTCGTCAACAGCGAAGTGCGGGAGGTCTTCGTCAAGCGCAACCGCCTGATCCAAGCGCTGCGCCGCTCGCTCGACCGCCGCGACTACGTCGAGGTCGAGACGCCGATGATGCAGCCGGTCTACGGCGGCGCGCTGGCGCGACCGTTCGTGACCCACCACAACGCGCTCGACCTGGACTTGTACCTCCGCATCGCCCCCGAGCTCTACCTCAAGCGATTGGTCGTCGGCGGCATGGACCGCGTCTACGAGATCAACCGCAACTTCCGCAACGAAGGGCTCTCGATGCGGCACAACCCCGAGTTCACGATGCTCGAGCTCTACCAGGCGTACTCGGACTATCGCGATCTGATGCGACTCTCCGAGGAGCTGTTGCGGGACGCCGCCGAGGCTGCGTTGGACGGCGGCTTGAAGGTCACGTTCCGGGAGCAGGAGATCGATTTCTCCAAGCTCAACCGGCTCAGCCTGCGCGAGGCGATTTGCGAGCTGTGGGCGTACGGCGACCCCAGCCCGACCCTCGACGACCTCGGCGACCTCGGGAAGGTCAACGAGCTGATCGGCAGGCACAACGCGGCCAGTGAAGCGCCGATCGAGCTCAAGCACGGCGCGACCCTGGGCGCCGCGCTGCAAACCTTGTTCGAGGAGACATGCGAGACGCGGCTGATTCAGCCCACGTTGATCTACGACTACCCCGTGGAAGCTTCGCCGCTCTCCAAGCAAAAGCCTGATGAGCCGGATTGGGTCGAACGTTTCGAGATCTACGTGGCTGGGATGGAGGTCGCCAACGCCTACTCCGAGCTCAACGACCCGCAGGAGCAGCGGCGGCGCTTCGAGATGCAGCTTGCCATGCACGCCGGCGGCGACGCCGAAGCGCATCAGATGGACGAGGACTATCTGCGCGCTCTCTGCTACGGCATGCCGCCCACCGCCGGCGAAGGCTTCGGCATCGACCGGCTGACGATGGTGCTGACGGGCTCGCCGACCATCCGGGACGTGATTCTGTTCCCCTTGCTACGGCCGGAAGGCGAAATCGGAGTTGCAGATCGTTTGGCGGCTCTGGACCGGCAATAGCAACGCTTACACTGGTTGCGGAGCTTCGGCCATGGATCGCAATTTCAAGGTCTGCCTCATCATCTCTGGCGTCATGGTCTTCCTGGCGGGCCTGGTCGTGGTCGGATCGCTCACCATTCTCTTTCTCAATCGCGACAAAATCGCGGATGGTTTCGAGGATTGGACCGACGACGTAAAGCAGGAAGCGGAGAGGGGTGAGCAGTTCGGGTCGACGACGGACCAGGATGGCTGTCTCGACGAATCCCTCGGCCGGACCGAAGGCCAGGGCGTGCTCAGCGCAGTCCCCGCGAGCTTGTTTCTGCACGGCTGCCTGGAGTCCGCCGCTCCTTCGGAAGGGTTTTGCGACGACGCGCCCGGTATGGGCGAGATTCTGGCGACCGCGACTTGGACGCAAAGCGAATGCGCCGAACGCGGGCTGGAGGACGACCAAGCTTGCGTGCAGATCATGCAACGCGTCCTGCGGTACTGCCACGAAGCCGGGGCCGACGAGCCAGAGTGACGCTGCCGCGGATCGTCAGTCGGGTAGAGCGAACGCTACCACTGAATCGCCCATGACCGTCATGCCGTTTCGGCCGAATCCTCCCGCCGCGATCACGACGTGCTGCTTCGATTCGGGGCCGAGGCGGTATGTCATGGGATGGGCAACGCCTCCGGCTGGCAGGCGGCCTCTCCACAGCAGATCTCCCGATTCGGTGTCATAGGCGCGCAGATAGTTGTCGAACCCGCCGATGAAGGCGAGCCCGCCGGCGGTGACCATCGGTCCGGCCACGCTCCCCATCCCGATCTCGTAGGTGATCGGGGCCCCAATCAGATCTCGGAGCGTGCCGAAGGGCTTCTGCCATGCGATCTCCCGAGTTGCTAGATCGATCGCCGCAATCGTTCCCCAGGGCGGCGGCGTGCAGGGGATGTCCAGCGGAGAGGCTACGATTTCACGCCGCATGCCGTAGGGCGTTCCGGTTTGGGGCGAGATCTCCGCACCGGGGTTCTCGCGCTCGAGGCGCTCGTAGTCCTCCGCGGGAAACAGTTGCACGCTGAAGGGCAGGTTCAGCACATTGACCACCAGGATGTCTCTGTCGCCGTCCACCGCGACGCCTCCCCAGTTCGTTCCGCCCGCGTTGCCGGGATACAGGAGCGAACCCTCGAGGCTGGGCGGTGTGAACATGCCGTCATAGCGCAAGCCATCCAGCTTCTGCTGGCAGGCCGCCCGGTCCCAAGGAGTTAGGCCCCACGCGTCGGACTTCTGGAATCCCGTCGTGGTGAGCCGGGGCGGCTCCAGGGGAAAAGGCTGCGTCGGAGACAGCGTCTCCCCCTCGACTCCGCCTTGCGGCGCGGGCCGCTCTCGCACCGGGAACAGCGGTTCCCCGGTCTCTCGGTGGAGAACGAAGACGTGGCCCATCTTGGTGGCCTGGATGACGGCCGGCACGTGTTCTCCATCAACCGGCACGCTCACCAGCGCCGGCTGGGCGGCGACATCGTAGTCCCAAACGTCGTGGTGAACCGTCTGGAAGCTCCAAGCCATCTCACCGCTCGAGGCCCGCAGAGCCACCACCGAGCTGGCGTAGCGGTCGATTCCGTCGCGGTGGCCGCCGTAGAAGTCCGGAGCGCTGTTTCCGGTCGGCAGAAACACTAGGCCTCGCTCTTTGTCGAACGACATCGGCCCCCAAACGTTGGGCGTACCAAGAACGTACTCTGGCGTCGCTCCATCCGCGGGGGGCGTCTGCATCTCGGCGGGCGCCGGGTCCCAGGCCCAAGCCAAGGCGCCGGTTCGAACGTCGTACGCTCGGACGACCCCGCTGGGCGCATTGACCCTGTTGTTGTCCGACACGGCTGATCCGACGACCACCAGGTCCGCGGCGACCGTGGGCGCCGATGTCACCTGGTACTCGCCCTTCCACTTCGTTTCGCCGATGCCGAGGGTGAGGTCGACCACGCCGCGGTTTCCGAACCCGGGGCAGCGCCGGCCCGTCCCGGCATCCAGGGCGATCAGGCGGGCGTCGTTGGTCGCGGTGAGGATGCGCTCGGCGCAAACGCCGGCATCCTCTCCCGCCCAGTAAGCGACGCCGCGACAAACCAGCTGGTTGGCATACCGGCCCTGCAGGTCGACCTGCGGATCGTGGGTCCACTTCTCGACGCCGGTTTCAGCATCCAGCGCGATTACACGGTTGAAGGGGCTGCACAAGTACATCGTGCGGCCTACCACGATCGACGTCGCCTCGAAGGCGCTCGTCGAGCGCACCGCACCCTTGCCGTCCGAGACGTCACCCGTGTGGTACTCCCAGACCGGCTCGAGCTGGTGAACGTTACCGCGATTCACCTGGGTGAGCGGAGAGGAACGCGAGCCGCCGGCGTCGAACCCAACGATGGGCCACTCGGACGCCGGCCCCGAGTAGTCCACCGGATTGTTGGCGCCGCACGAGGCGAGCAGGAGCGCAACGATCAAGGCCTGGCGCCGGTTGCGAAATCCGAATGGCGTCACAGCGAATCCTCTCTTCTCCACCGTTCCGATGCGTGTAGCGTAGGCGAGCCCGAGGCCGCGGCGAACGGCGCTCGCTTTTAACGAACGCTTTACCAAATAGGGTTAACCAACTCGACTGCTTCTGCATCTAATCAACCAGAGACGACAAACGAGCGCGGCCGCATGCTCGCCGGCTTGATCAGCCGGCATCTTTCCTTCGACTCGTCTACGTAGGAGGTTATCCGTATGTTCCGCTCAATTTCTCTACTCGTCGCCCTGGTTCTCTCGCTGTCGCTGACTCTGGTCGCAGGCCCCACGGTCTCCGCCGATCTCGCCGCGGCGCATTCCGACGCCGTCGCATTGCGCACCAGCGCCGACAACCTGCTGATGCTCGCCCGCACGCCCATGAAGCACTCCTTCGAGGCCCACGCCAGCGAGCTCGAACGCACCCGCGCCCTGGCTGACCGCATCGGCGAGCGTCTAGCGCGAATGAACGCGATGCGCCACCGCGCAACCCGGGGCGAAGAGGCCCGCATCGACGCCATGGAAGCGCAACTGCTCGGCATAGCGCGCAACGCCGATTTCGCCATCCAGGCCTTCAACGCCCGCCACGGCACGGCTGGGCTCTACGCCGAGGCTTACCAAGCGCGTGTGCGCAGTCTCTACGACGGCGCCAAGGCGCTGGCGGATCCGATGGTCGCGCCGGCGACCGCGGCCGACTAGACGGCCGGCCCCACGTCGATTGAAACGTCCGAGCGCACGACCGTGCGCCCGGGCGTCTCGCCTCTCTCGTACGGTTTCGTCCACTTCTTGGTTCTCCGAAGAAGCCGAATCGTCGCGTGGCGCGGGACGGTGAAGAGCTACGACATGCGTATGTCACGTCCGAGATCGTGGGCGGCGCCGCTGACGCCCGCCCTGCCCGCCGTCGCGCGCTATACTGCCGCCCGTGCGAATGCTCGCCGTGCTCGGTTGCTTGTTGCTCGCATTGGCCGGCCCGGTCCCAGGCGAGGCGCCTTGGATCGATCCGGCTGACGACTCGAAACACTTCGGCCCGCCGCAGCCGCTCACTTGGACGCTGCACCAGAAAGTCGCCGGGTTTCGTAACTACGACAAGATCTTCCCGTCGCGCACCGTGGACGCAGGCGGCGCGCCGCATCCGCTGGCCGAAGCCGGTTCGGAGGCGCTCGAGGGTTTGCGCTTCTCTCATCAGGGCAGGCGCTGGAGCCTGGATGAGTATTTCGTCCACGCGAACGTGGCGGGGCTGCTCATCGTCGAAGACGGCAAGATCGTCTACGAACGCTACGGGCTGGGCAATACGCGCGCCACGCCCTGGGTGTCCTACTCGGTTGCGAAGTCGGTCTCCTCGCTGCTTGTCGGCGCCGCGATCCGGGACGGCTATATCGAAAGCCTGGATGAACCGGTGACGCATTACTTGCCTCGCTTGCGCGGTTCGGCCTACGCACGAACGAGCATCCGGGACCTGTTGCAGATGGCTTCCGGGGTCGAGTGGGACGAGACCTACGACGATCCCGACTCGGACGTCTACGTCGAGAGTTGGGGCTCGCTGTTCATCCAGCGCTATCTGGACGCCAAGCCCCGCGTCGCCGAGCCGGGCCGCCGGTTCAACTACAACACGGCGGAGACGAATCTGGTCGGCACGCTGCTGCGGTCGGCGATCGGCAACAATCTCTCGACCTACCTGAGCGAGAAGATCTGGCGGCCGTTCGGCATGGAATCCGATGCTCGGTGGATGCTGACCGAGCCGGGCGGCGGAGAGTTCGGCGGGTGCTGCCTGAGCGCTACGTTGCGGGACTATGCGCGGCTGGGGCTGTTTGCGCTGAGCGGCGGCGGCGGGACGTTGCCGGACGGATGGATGGCGGAGTCGACGCGCTCCTCCGCGGCCAATCCGGGTTACGGCTACTTGTGGTGGCTCTCCGACGACGGCGCCTACCGCGCCAGCGGCATCTTCGGCCAGCGCATTTCCGTGCACCCTGGCGCGAAGGTGGTGATCGCGCAGCACGCCGCGCGCGAAGCCGCTAGCGCGGATGCGGATTGGGCGCTGCAGGCCGCGATGGAAGCGGCGGTCTCCGAGGCCTTGGCCGTCCGTTAGCGGGACAGCCGAGCCCAAAAGAGATGGCCGTCAACCAACGCGGGAAACCAATGCGAACCAATGCGGGAAACCGAGTTGAGATACGACGGACCGCCAGAGGGCTCGTCCACGCTCCTGGAGTATCCTGACATTTCCGGACAAAACCCGACATTCGCCGGCGCGTGCGATCACCATTGAAGTGCGCCATGCCCGATCGGCGCCCAGCCCGGCATGGCTGGCGGCGCCCGCCTGAGGCCGAGGGGCTTCCCGGGTGGGTTGGTGTCTGACCGCGGCTCCATCATACGCCAGCGGGAACGGCGCAAGATGGGCGAGCGAGCCGAAGAGACTTAGAAGACACGAGATGGCAGTTTCGGCGGGGTGTGCGATCCGGAACCCGATGCCGTCCGCAGCCAAGCGTCACCACTTCTCCGTGGGAACGCTAGGCGACTGAATCCAAGCCACTTGCCCGGTGACTGTCACCCGGTTCCGTCACCGGATTCCACCGGATTCCCATGGGTCCCGAGCGGCGTCCGGGCCATCCTATCATGCGGGCTCTTTGGGCTCCATAGGTTCCCGACCTCGAGCCCGCCCGACGGCCCGATCAGCTTACCAGCTCGCGCCCATTTTCATCCGCTTGGGTGTGCGCCTGAGCGCTCATCCCTTCCTATCATGGATGTCACCGGATTCCCTCTCATTCCCTCTCATGGATGTCACCGATCTCCTCAGCGATCCTCGTAGCCGATCATATGGGGGCATGCTAGGTTGATATCTAGTGGCTCGCGCGCCTCGATTGTGATGTTGTACGGTTCATCGGACTCACAAACTACTACCTCCCGACTGCCTAAGACTCTTGGCAGGCCAGAACCGATGGGACGTGCCAGAACCATGACAAAATACACTCCTATCCGAAGATTGGTGAACGAAAACACCTTCTCATCGCCCAGTCTCCGATCACCCAATTCCTCGAAAGCAGGTATGGAAAGCAGCTTCACCCATAATTCATCACTACCACGTGGGTCACCTATGACCTTTCCATGGATCTCGTATGGTCCGTATCCAGCGATCTTACCACTCAAGTCAGCTGGCGGTGTCACCCAAACATTCGTCATCCCGTCCGTAAGATGGACAACACGCCTCTTGATGTGGGATCGTCCCATCCGGATTTCCAGGTGATATCTTCCGAAGCCGAATATCGTCGGGAGTCGTTCGTTCTCGATCACTACCTCTCTTAGCCCCGCGGCAGTCTCTTCGAACGCGCGAACGGAGACGTCAGCGACCAGCGGTTTGCCAAACTCATTCGTTGCCAATAGTGCCACGTTACTTGAAGGCCTGTCCTGCGCGACCACGCCGGAAGTCCAGATCGCTGTGACAGCGAGCGCTCCGACCGCAGCAGTCAAAATGGTGGTGATATGATTACGTTTGGCCATCAGGGCCCTCCTGCCGGGATACAGTGTATCTCGAACCAACGCGTAGCCTGAGATGATCCACCTTCGGGATCGATGAAATCTCCGGAGGGCAAACTCGACAGACGGTCAAGGATCTGAGGATCAGTCAATGCGCCAATGCCAAAGTGAAGGGCTTCATGCATCACTGTTGCCACGATGAAGGTTAATTCGTGCTCGTACAGAACTGGCGTATTGAGATAGACCGTCGCCCGCCTATCTCCCGAGTTATCGTAAATTACGTGGGTGACACCTCGCGGAAGTCCGGGAATATTGTGGGTGGCATCGTATTCGAAAGCTTCTTCCAGAGTTGGGTCGAGACCAGCCACTGCAGCAGAGGTTGGATAGTCAAAGGCAGCCAGGGGTAAACCCGCCTCGCTAAGCGTCCTACTATTGTCACCAATCTTGAGGCTTGTCGCCGCTTCCTGTAGTTCCTCAAGTGAAATCCCTAGGGCGCCAAGGCCATCCCTGCATTCTTTGCTAAGGTCGGACTCGCTCAATCCGGCTATGTAGCGCTGCGCAGCCTTAAAGGCACCATGTACTGCGGTCATCATCTGATAAGCTGTCGCTGGCGCGAAATCGGCGGGATCCTCCGTCAATATACCATAATTGGGGTATCCGATATAGAAGAAGTCACACTCGAAGGGGTTGTTGATACTAATTCCAGTCTCCTCGTCGTATTCGTATTCGCAATTTCCGAAAGAAGATGGGAAAATAGGGCCGCGCCCTGACGGGTCTATGAATTTGAGTGGACTGTTGTCGACGTATGTATAGCCGTTCCAGCCCTGGGGCCTTGCCACTCCAGCACCGGCGTTCTGGGGATCCACTGAGAAGAAGCGAGCCAGCGTCGGGCAGAAGCACCTCTCCCAGAAGTAGTCCAGGCCCGTCTCTTCGTCCCGCTGCTGGCCAGTGAACTCCTGCCTCATCCCCGGGCTCGAGTTGAACGAGACGAGCGTACCGTCCAAGACGGAGCTACGTCCGGAAAGGTTCGAGTCGATGCGCTCGCCGAAGGGGAAGAAGTCGCGGCGGGCCACCACATCTCCAACAGCGTCGGTGGTCAGGCGCGTCGAGCCCAGATGATCTGTCGTCCGGAAGTAGGTCGCTACGTCGGTGTGCGAATCGGTCGTATACTCCGCTGCCAGCTTGCCAAAGGCGTCGTAGACCCAAACGGTCGTTTCCGAGTTGTAGACCTTACGGACGCGACGGGCGGCGGCGTCATAGGTCGTCGCCACCGACACCCCGGTCTTCGCGAACGCCGTCATCTTGTTATTCGCGTCATACGCCATCGAGCCCGAGCCGGTCGTGATGTTCGGGTGCGCGGTCAGATTCCCCGCATTGTCATAGACAATCCCCGCGCCCGTCAGCCGGTTCGTCGACGCCTGGATGGCTGATTGCGACGTCGGCGTGGCCATGTGCAGCGTGTGGCCGGTCGCCCCCGAGATCCAGCGGTTGCCGAAGTGGTCGTAGCTGTAGCTACGCGTCCACTGCGTCGCGCCCGATAGCTTTTCCGCCGAGGTGGCCAGCCGGTTCACCTGATCGTAAGTATAGTCCTGCGTCACCTGCCAGGCCTGCCCCGACCCGTTGTCCGGCGCCCAGATGGTCTGCTGCACCATGTTGCCGTTGTTCTGCGTCGCCGCCCCATAGCCGAAGCCCAAGTGCAGCAAGTCCGAGGCCGTCTGTACCGCGCAACCCACCGACGTGGCGTTGCCCAGCCGCCGCGCGGTCGGCTGCAGCAAGTCGTTGTAGCAAGTCTGCTCGGTGAGCTGATTGCCCAGCTGCTTGTTGTCGATGCCGCCATGCGCCGCATAGGCCACCGAATTGAGATAGCTCGCCCCGCCGCCGGCCTCGCCCACGGCATAGGGCCGCCCAGAGGCGTCGTAGGTGAAGTCGACGACGCGGCCGGAGGGGTAGGTCTGCGACGCCAGCGAACCGTCGAGATTGTAGGTGTAGCTGAAGTTGTAGGTCTGGGACGTCACAGGGCTATCCTGGACCACAGTCGTCTGCGAGTCCGAGAGCACGCGCCCAAGCGGATCGAAGCTGGTGAAGTTGGTTGCACTGACGCCCTGGGCGCCCTGACCGGTTAGCCGGCCCTCGGCGTAGGGAATCGCCGATCCGGGGGTGACGCACAGGCTCGAGCCGGTGTCATAGATTTGCCCGTCATAGCAAAGGCGCTCGTCGGGCGGCGAGTTCGTGTCCGCTGCGGTCGGCTGAGCGCCACCCCCAACCCCTCAGGCTTGACTTCTCCTTTACTCCTTTAGCTGACTGTCACCGGAATCCCGATTTCCCGAGGAGATCGATTGCGCGGTGGAGAAGGTGGGGATGGTGGTGCGGCGGCTGCGGGGCGTGTAACTGCGACCATGCCGGACGTCAGAGCCCCGAAGACGTTCGCGTTCGCCTAGTCCTTTTCCCCGGATTTCCGATTTGAGCTTCGCCTGCTAACCATCGCGATGCTCCCGGCGCCCCTGTAGATGCGGGTTTGAGCGCATCAGATGGGCCATGGAGGGCGACACCGAGTGGGTGACAAGGATGGCAAGCCGTTTCAGTTCTCGTTCAACGGGTTTGTGAAGGTCGATTTCCAGGGCTCGCGGGTCACCTCTGACGGCGGCCTGCTGCTGGTTCGAGAGCTAGACGAACGGCTCGGCCTCGGCAAGCTGATTGACGACCATCTCAGCGATACGCGGCAGGGCGAGAACAAGAAGTTCCCGCTGGCGGATCTGGTGCGGCAGTCGGTCTACTCGCGGTTGGCGGGCTACGAAGACCTCAACGACGCCGTGCGGGTGGCCGCCGATCCGACGTTTCGCCTGCTCGGCTCGAAGAAGAACTGGGATCGCGGCGGGGCGCTGACCTCGCGGTTGCAGAGCTTCGAGACCGGCATGCTCGCCGGCGACGAGAACCTGATCGGGTTGATGGCGGTGAACCGCGAGCTGATCGGCCAAGCCGAGGCCGGCGACGACAGCGAGCGCGTGGTGCTCGACATGGACTCGACCGAGAGCCCGGTTCATGGCCAACAGGAAGGCAGCGCCTACAACGGCCACTACGAGTCGGTCTGCTATCACCCGCTGTTGCTGTTCAACCAGCACGGCGACTGCTTATCCGCGAAGCTGCGGCCGGGCAACGTCTCCAGCGCCGAGGACTGGGACGAGCTGTTGCTGCCCGAGATCGAGCGCCAACAGGCCGAGGGCAAGGAAGTCACGTTCCGCGCCGACGCCGCCTTCGCCAAGCCGGAGATTTACGAGGCGCTGGAAGAGCGCGGCGTCAACTACGTGATCCGCATTCCGGCCAACAGGAACCTGGAGCTGGAGATCGAAGACATCCTATTCCGAGCGCCGGGCAGGCCCTCGCTCAAACCGCTGGTGCGCTACAAGAGCTTCCGCTATCAGGCCGCGAGCTGGTCGAAGTCCCGGCGGGTCGTCGCCAAGGTCGAGCACCACGCGGGCGAGTTGTTTCCGCGCGTCGGTTTCATCGTCACGAACATGGCGTTGCCGAGCCGCTCGGTGGTGCGCTTCTACAACAAGCGCGGCACGGCGGAGCAGTGGATCAAGGAAGGCAAGCAGGCGACGTGCTGGACGCGGCTGTCGTGCCGGCGCTTCCGAGCGAACGAAGTGCGGCTGCAACTCGCGGTGCTGGCCTACAACCTGGGCAACCTGTGGCGGCGGCTGGGGCTGCCGAGCCGGATCAAGAGCTGGTCGCTGACGAGCTTGCAGCAGCGGCTGATGAAGACCGGCGGTCGGCTGGTGAAGCACGCGCGGTACTACTGGCTCTTGTTGGCCGAGGGGCGCCTCAACCGCCAGCTGTTCGGCGAGATGCTGGCGAGGTTGGCGGCGCTGCCTGCGCCGGGAGGCTGACGCGGCGAGGCTCGGAGCATCCGAACACGAGTC
Source organism: Bryobacterales bacterium (assembly GCA_965216545.1). GTDB lineage: Bacteria > Acidobacteriota > Terriglobia > Bryobacterales > UBA6623 > RI-231. Next base: position 6,507,080 of record OZ244172.1, on the reverse strand, counting down.
GCCGAGAGGCGAGGTCGGAGCGGTGTCGGCGAAGGGCGCCGTCCGAGCCCGTGAAGCGACGCGCGACGCTCCCAGTCGCGGCCAGACAAAGGAGGAAGGAGGCGAATGTGCCGGAGAAGGCAGAAAACCGTTGCGCCGGAGCGGCGTGCTCGACTACGCTACACGCGTCGGGATGGCCAAAATGGAAATCCCGGTTTTCTGCTATCGACGTAACGGACACCGCTGCCGGGTATGCTCCGCCCATCCCATAGCCGTTTCCGACATACCAGTAGTCGCCGTCTTCTTGCACCTTCGAGATTCGGACCTTCCTTTTCTTGACAATTATCCTTCCGGATAGAACAACATCAACCGCCCTTCCCCTTGTGGCCTCATCATTGTAAAGTCGGTTTAAGGACGCCTTCAGCTTCTGCTGATTCTCTTCCGTCCCCCACGTCACCATGAGGCTGGAGGGCCAGTAGACCCCGTCCTCCGTGAGCTGCGGGCACTCCTCCCGGTGCTTGGAATCAATCAACAGGGTGCCGTGGCGACCTGGGAATAGCCGCCCCTCAATAGTTACCTTCTTGTCGCGGTGCTCATCCAGCTCGAGCAGAACATCACAGACAGCAATAGTCTGGGCCTTCGCCGGCCCGAGAGCAAGGAATACACAAGCCAAGGCCCCAAATACACGTGAGCCCAAGCGACTAAATATCGACATCAAAATAGCCCCTTCAGACATTTGTCGTTGATTACGGAGTCATTGTGCAGCTGGTTGGCTTCCGACCCATCATTGTGGCGAAAACCCGTATCGTCACCCGTACGCACGCCGAGGAAATGGAGCGCGTGCCCAAGTTCATGCAGCAGCGTGTTGGCATTCTCTCTTAGGTCTCCGTTGTTCCAAGCGTAAGAGTTGAGGTTAGTATTGATATTTATCGTTACGGAGTTAAACGCAAGCCGTCCTTTTATCAGGGAGCCAACTCTGGGTATGTATCTACGCGGAGAAGTGACGGCAACTGCATAGCTTCCTTCCTTGTTGGGGCCTATTTGTCGAAATACAATCCGACCGTACTGACCATAGTTCTCAGCGGTAGCATCCATGATGGACCTCAGCACTTCTACGGGGTCAAGCTGACGTCCACGGTCTCCAAATATCTCCGCGCAGTCTGGGTTGTCGAGCGCTTTTGCCGCTTTAGCGAGTGCCTCGTCCAACAAATCCTCGTCCTGGGGCGCTGGGGGCTCCGGCTCCGGATCGCCTGCTCCTCCGTCATCTTCATCACCTCCGCCAGTCCCACCACAATTCGGACACGGGCCGGGATTGTCCCATTCGATTGGCCCATCCTCCTCATCGCATTCAGGCTCTCGTTCCGCAAAGGGATCGCACGTTGGAACGTAGATAAACTTGCCCGTTGGGTCGGTACGTGTCATTGGTCGGTTCGCTACATAACTGTAGGCATTCCAGCGTTGCGGAAGCCTGCGGCGAGCACCAGCATTGGATGGGTCCACCGAGGAAAAACGGGCGAGACACGGCTGGTAATTGCGCTCGTCGAAGTAGTCGAGATCTGTCTCGTCATCCCGTTCTTGGCTCGTGAATCGCTGGCGGATGTTCGGCTGCTCGGAGTAGGAGGCCTGACCAGCGTCGGTTACAGAGCCGCGCGAGGATAGGTTCGAATCTATGCGCTCTCCGTAAGGAGTGTAGTCAACGCGCGCCGCGATACCGCCGGAGCCGTCGGACAAGAGTCGAGTGGAGCCCAGATGGTCAGTCGTCGGATAGTATGCGGCGTCAGTCGCCTGCGCCTCCGTCGTGTACTCGGCTGCAAGCTTCTCGAGAGCATCGTAAACCCACACCGTCGTCTGCCCGTTGTAGACCTTCCGCACCCGCCTACCCGCCGCATCATATCTCGTCGCTACCGACACGCCCGTCTTGGCGAACGCCGTCATTTTGTTGTTAGCGTCGTACGCCATTGACCCTGCTGGTGTGATATGCGGATGCGTCGTCAGATTCCCCGCATTGTTATAAACAATCCCCGCGCCGGTAAGCCGGTTCGTCGACGCCTGGATGGCTGATTGCGATGTCGGCGTGGCCATGTGCAGCGTGTGGCCGGTTGCGCCCGAGATCCAGCGGTTGCCAAAGTGGTCGTAGCTGTAGCTGCGCGTCCACTGCGTCTCGCCCGAGAGCTTCTCCGCCGCCGTGGCCAGCCGGTTCACTTGATCGTAAGTATAGTCCTGCGTTACCTGCCAAGCCTGCCCCGAGCCGTTGTCGGGCGCCCAGATGGTCTGCTGCAGCATGTTGCCGTTGTTGGTCGTCGATGCGCCATAGTCGAAGCCAAGGTGCAGCAGATCGGTGGATGTCTGGATGGCGCAATTGCTCGAGGTTGCGTTTCCAAGGCGGCGGTCGGTGGGCTGCAGCAAGTCGTTGTAGCAGGTCTGCTCGACGAGCAAGTTGCCGAGCTGCATGTTGTCAATCGCGCCGTGCGCCGTGTAGGCGACAGAGTTGAGGTACGACGGCCCTCCCGAGGGTTCCTGCACGCTCCCGGGAGTTTCCTGACATTTCCGGACAAAACCCGACATTCGCCGGTGCGTGCGATCACCATTGAAGTGCGCCATGCCCGATCGGCGCCCAGCCCGGCATGGCTGGCGGCGCCCGCCTGAGGCCGAGGGGCTTCCCGGTGGGTTGGTGTCTGACCGCGGCTCCATCATACGCCAGCGGGAACGGCGCAAGATGGGCGAGCGGGCCGAAGTGACTTAGAAGAAACGAGATGGCGGTTCCCGCGAGGCGTGCGAAAACGTACGTTCGGCTTAGCCTTGCGGTGAGGACGCGTAGCTCAGCTAAACCGTAAGCCTCGTGTTCTGCGATTGATAGCGTTTCCATCCGGAACCCAATGCCGTCCGCAGCCCCCAAGCATCACCACTTCTCAGAGGGGGACGCTAGGCGACTGAATCCAAGTCACTTGCCCAGTGACTGTCACCGGATTCCACCCGATTCCCCTAGTTTCCCCCGCTCGTTTCTCTGTCACTGAACTCTCCGAACTCTCTGTCGCTGGACAGCTGCGCCCAATACGCAATCATCAATATCCCGGGCACGCACAACAAGATCAGGGCCGGAACTAGGTTCACTATCGCCAAATAGAATGGTCGCCCGACGATGATCAGATAGGCCACCACAACCGCCATTGCCCATGACATCGCGATGTAGGATACTGCTGCGATTCTTGAGTGAAGCCAGAGACCGATGGAGAGCAACAGAGCGACGGAACAAGGTATAGTCAACACGTATAGCGGCTTGGTCGCTACAGGATCAATTTGACCCCTGAGCCCGAGAGCCAAGCCAGCGAGTGCAGGGACGAACAGGAAGCCACCGGTGACTCTGAAGATTGACACTATTGCCCCCCACACACTTCGCTCAAGAATTCATCTGCAAAAATATCTGAATAACCGTACCCCATGGTTGCGAGCGCTACAGCATTTATTTCGCCTATATCCTCAAACGGGTACAGTACGTCCTCTATTCCTGCCAACTCTCGGGCTACCGACCACCCGAGTTTCGCCCAAAAAATGTACGATTGGATCGCCGAACGGTGGCGACGCGGCCGTAACATCCGTGAACCAATCGACATCCACATACCCGTAGTCCGTCATCGGGTGGGCATAGTAGCTACTGTTGAATGGTTCGAGAGTGTGGTCACCCCATGTATTACCTGACACCAACGCCACATAGTTCGTGCCATAGTTCTCCTCAAGCTCAAGAATGGCTCTTGCAGCCTCGCAACGCTCCTCATTGGGTGGATTCCTGGGGCTGTGGGTTTCATTGTTCTGGCCCCCGCCGCCCCCACCTGTATCGCTTGAACCGCTGCCGTCATCGCTACTCGCCGCAGATCCGCTCGCGCCGAATTGACCAGACGAAGAGAAGTCCAGCCCGGCGTCGAGAAGTATTTCCATTGTTGTTGGCTCGTCGGTCGCAGTAACAGTGTGCGGTTCGGTTGTGCCGGACCCTGGGACATCCGGGCAAATATACACCGTTTCAGCAAGTTCGTCGCTCGTCGGGTCGAGAAAGCACCCCTCAGCGCTGTATAGCCCGAGCGGATCCGTATACCGGAGCGGCTGGTGGGAAACATATCCAAACGCACTCCACGATTGAGGATACTCAAGCTTCGCATCTGCGTTTCCAGGGTCGATCGAAAGAAAGCGTCCGAGAGGCGCGAAGAACTTTCGCGCCCAGAAGTAGTCCAGGCCCGTCTCTTCATCCCGCTGCTGCCCGGTGAACCGCTGTCGCATGCCCGGGCTCGAGTTGAACGAGACCAGCATTCCATCAAGTACGGAGCCGCGTCCGGACAGATTCGAGTCAGTCCGCTCGCCGAAGGGGAAGAAGTCGCGGCGCGCCACCACATCACCAATGGCGTCCGTTGTCAGGCGCGTCGAGCCCAGATGATCTGTCGTCCGGAAGTAGGTCGCTACGTCGGTGTGCGAATCGGTCGTATACTCCGCTGCCAGCTTGCCAAAGGCGTCGTAGACCCAAACCGTCGTTTCCGAGTTGTAGACCTTACGGACGCGACGGGCGGCGGCGTCATAGGTCGTCGCCACCGACACCCCGGTCTTCGCGAACGCCGTCATCTTGTTATTCGCGTCATACGCCATCGAGCCCGAGCCGGTCGTGATGTTCGGGTGCGCGGTCAGATTCCCCGCATTGTCATAGACCACTAGTGTCCGGCTATAAGTCGAGCAGATTCAGTTGGTTAGGAAGGGCGGGTGTTTCGACAATGGAGACGGTGCGCTGAAAGGCCTGCAGGACGGGGGTTTTCTCGAGGACGGTGATGCTGAGAACCTGTAGGAGTTTGTAGAGACTGATGTCGAGGCCGAGCCGTTTCTTGAGGATGGCGACCAGCAAGTAGGTCGCGATGGCGATCCAGATCTGGGTCTTCACGGCGTTCTCGCTGAGGCCGTAGAAGGCCTTGACGCGGAGGTGCTGCTTGATCCACTTGAAGAACAGCTCGACCCGCCAGCGGGACTTGTAGAGCCGCGCGATCGTCAGCGCCTCCAGCTCGAAGTTGTTGGTCAACAGGACGAGTCGCTTGTTGGTGATCGAGTCGTGGAAACGCACACGCCGCAAGGCTTCGGGATAGGCCCGCGCCGAGTCGCGGGTGCGCAGGACGACCGTGTGGTCCGAGAGCACGCCGTCGGCGATGGCGGCGGGGTGGGAGTAGCGCCGGTCCAGGTGCACGTTCTTCTTCGAGCGCACGACGTAGAAGGCCGAGCAGCGGACGAAGACGTAGAGCCGGGCGAAGTCGAGATAGCCGCGGTCCATGACGTAGAACGAGCCGGCCTCCGGCGCGAGATCGTCGAGCACGTGGACGTCATGACGGCGACCCTCGGTGACGCGGACGAAGGTGGGGATGGAGCCGCGCAGGTCGAGCAGAGTATGCAGTTTGACCGCCGATTTGGTGCGCTGGAAACGGGCCCAGGGAAACAGCGACAGGCACAGGTCGATGGTGGAGGAGTCGAGGGCGTAGACGGTAGCCTCGAGATCGGCGTCGAGAGACTCGCGGGCGTAGAGCGGCCGGGCGATGGCGATGAGCGCCTGCGCCAGATCGGCCCAGATGCGCCAGTCGTGCGCCTCGTTGGCGTCGGCCAGGGTCGAGCGCGAAATGCGGCCCCGGAATCCCAGATGGTAGAGCCGAGGTCCGAGCGAGCGTAGGCAGACCTCGATGTCGCGCAGGCTTTCGCGGCCCGTCAACTGTGCGAAGGCCATGCACAGAAACTGATCCATGCAGGAGAAGCCGCGATGATGCCGGTTCCCGCCGTAGCGGCGGACACAGCGATGAAACTCGTGGGCGGGAAGGTGATCCATCACCTGGGAGAAGACGGCGCGGCCGGAGTTCATGCGCCATTGTGGGCGCCGACCCGCGCCGGCCGGAATGGCGCCGACGGCAATTCAAATCGAAAACGCCGGAGATGGACCCTAACTCCCCGCCCGTCTATGAGTTGCGTCCAATCGCCGAGCCGTTAGCCGGACAGTAGTGGTCATAGACAATCCCCGCGCCCGTCAGCCGGTTCGTCGACGCCTGGATGGCTGATTGCGACGTCGGCGTGGCCATGTGCAGCGTGTGGCCGGTCGCCCCCGAGATCCAGCGGTTGCCGAAGTGGTCGTAGCTGTAGCTACGCGTCCACTGCGTCGCGCCCGATAGCTTTTCCGCCGCCGTGGCCAGCCGGTTCACCTGATCGTAAGTATAGTCCTGCGTCACCTGCCAGGCCTGCCCCGAACCGTTGTCCGGCGCCCAGATCGTCTGCTGCACCATGTTGCCGTTGTTCTGCGTCGATGCGCCATAGCCGAAGCCCAAGTGCAGCAAGTCCGAGGCCGTCTGCACCGCGCAGCCCACCGACGTAGCATTGCCCAACCGCCGCGCGATGGGCTGCAGCAGGTCGTTGTAGCAAGTCTGCTCCGTGAGCTGATTGCCCAGCTGCATGTGGTCAATGCCGCCATGCGCCGCATAGGCCACCGAGTTGAGATAGCTCGCCCCGCCTCCGGCCTCGCCCACGGCATAGGGCCGCCCAGAGGCGTCGTAGGTGAAGTCGACGACGCGGCCGGAGGGGTAGGTCTGCGACGCCAGCGAACCGTCGAGATTGTAGGTGTAGCTGAAGTTGTAGGTCTGGGACGTCACAGGGCTATCCTGGACCACAGTCGTCTGCGAGTCCGAGAGCACGCGGCCAAGCGGATCGAAAGCCTGCACCTGCCGCTGATTGTAGACCGAATCCGACATGGTGAGCCGGCCGGCAGAGAACGGGATGGCCGTGCCCGGCGTGACGCAGCTCGCGCCGGAGAGCACCTTACCGTCGTAGCAGAAGCGCTCGGTCGGCGTTCCGTCGGAGTAGCTCTTGACACTGATGCGCCCGATGGTGTCGTAGGCGAGCGTGGTGACGACGCCGCGGGCGTCGGTCTTGGACGTCAAGTTCCCGTTATCGTCGTAGGCGTAGCTGATGAGCCCGGTATCCTCGGGATTGTCCGCGCTGAGCAGGCGGCCGAGCGAGTCGTAGCTGAAGGTGCGCGTCTGCTGCGTGCCGGCTCCGCCCGTGCCCTTCTGGAGCACCTGGGTGAGCTTGCCGATTGTGTTGTAGCTGTACTCGGTGACGTAGTTGAGCGAGCCCGTGGGGTCTTCGACAACCTTGGTGAGCTGGCCGAGCGCGTCGTACGTGAGCTCGCGCTTCTTGCCGGCGGCGTCGGTGACGGTGACCTTGTCGCCGGAGTAGACGGTGGTGGAGGTGGCGCCGCCGGGGCGGATGACTGCGGTGACGCGGCCGAGGCCATCGTACTGGGTTTCGGTCCAGGGTGCGGCGGGCGCCGGGGGGAAGTTCGAGCAGTTGATGATCGGGTTGGCCCGGTACTTGACCCGGCCCAGACCGTCGTAGCTCTGGGTGGTCATGCTGCAAGCGTCAGACCGGCTGGCGATCTGGCGGCCGAGCTTGTCGTGGAACACGGCCGTCTTGAGCCCCTCGTCCGCATAGACGTACTGGTCGCGCCTGGTCTCGGTGCGGATGGGGAACGCCGTATCGAAGTATCGCAGCTCGTTGTCGCGGCGCTGTGCGGGATGGTTGTCCGCTTCGTTGACGTCGGTCAGACGGTCGAACTGGTCGTTGTAGTCGTAGGTGGATTGGACGCCGTTGAGGTCGGTGAAGCGGGTGGGCTTGCCAAGCCAGTAGTCGTACTGGGTGGAGGCTGTCTGGCCGGCGCGGGTGACGCTGGTGGGAAAGGCGCGGGCCGTGATGCCGCTTGGCGGGTTTTCGAAACTGTCGGTGTAGCTGACGGTCGTGCTGGTATTCAGCGGGTCGATGGCCTCGATTGGGTTGCCCAGGGTGTTGTACTTGACGCGGCTCTCGATCCACTTGCCTGTCGGCAGGTCGCGCCAGCGGCGAACCTTCGTCAGGTTGCCGCGCGTGGTGTAGCTGGTCGAGCCGTAGGGCGAGTTGATGTGGCCGGTCGTCCCGTTCCCGACCCAAGTGAGCGATTCGCCGTCGTAGACGTACTCGGTCTTGGAGACGGCGGAGCCTTCCACGCACGGCCCCGTGCCAGAGCCGCAAACCCAGCTCTTGGTCACCAAGCCGCGGATGTGGACGGCCGGGTCCATGTACGTCGTGCTGGTCTCGTAGGTGAGGTGCGTCCTTCGGATTGGCGTCGAGGCGTCCCAGTCGTACTCGTAGGTATCCGTGCGGTTGTTGTATTGGTCGTAGAGAAACTCTCGCTTCGAGGTGATCGGACCGCCCTGGTGGACCGTGTTCTCGACCTTCTGCGGGCGCGTGTCGACCCGGGGAGCGTTGGGATGGCCGACGCCGCCGGACCACCAGATGTTCTCGCCTGGATTTGCGGGCCGCTGCTCCCATGTGGTTGTGGACGAGCTGATGAGCGTGGATGTGCCAGTGTACTGCTCAGTCTTGTACTGCACGCCGCGCTTCCACCAAGCGTAGTCGTGTCCGGGCTGGCGGGTTGGAGCCGCTGCCGCGAACCGTGTGTCAGCGGTGTGCCACACTAGCGCCGTATAGGCCTCTAGATGCCGCTTCAGCCGCTAACGGATTCAATAACTTCCGTCTTTTCAACGGCGGATACGGGACCGATTCCGTCCCTGGCCACCACATTAAGACGTTTGTCTGGAGTCAGTTCTCGGGGAGCTCTTGCCCGTGTTTCCCGCGCTCAGAAGCAGTATTCGCTGGAGGTCGACGGGGAGGCGTCCAACATGGCCGCCGACTCCTTGGGCATCGTCATCGCCATCGTGACAGCCTCGCCGGTCGTCTTGCGCGCCGTTGCTCCCGTTCGGGCAGCCATGCTCGGGCGCTCAATGTTCCGAAAAGGCGCCTTCTTTGGGCCTCAGGCAGGCGACGCTACTCCGTCATCCGCACCCACACCGGTGACGCCCACGCGAGCTCGCCGTTCACCTGCTCGACGCGGATGTAGTACCAGCTCTCGCCCTCCGGCGGGTCGTTGTCGATGTAGGTGAATTCGAGCTCCGCCGCGCCGCCGGGCTGGGTGTGGATGTATTCGTTGTTGCGGATGACCTCGACCTTGCGGACCGCGCCCGTGCCCGCAATCTTGGCCTCGAGCCTCGGCTTGCCTCGCGATTCGATGGCTGAGCCCATCAGCGCGCCGTTGACCCGGAAATCCACCAGGATGTTGTCCGTCGCGGCGTAGGCCGCGCGGGCGCGAATCCCGTCGAGCACCGACGCGCGGTCGACCTCGTCGACGAAGATCATGCCGTAGCTCGCATGCGTCGAGACGTGGTCCGAGCTCGACTGCAGGCCGAGCTTCAGCCCTTTCTCCCAGGCCTGCCAGACGAAGCCAGCCGGGCGTACGCCGCCGCCGGCGGGCGATCGCGGCGCACCCTGGTGCTCGTAGTTCCTGCGGTAGCCCTGGTAGATCTCGACCAGCGGTTCCACCTCAGGCGCTGCGTCGCGCCAGTCGGTGCCCGCCCCGGTCGCCGAGGTGTGCGACATTACGATCCCTTTTTCTGCTCGCAAGTGGGCGTAGAGGGCGTCGACCTTGGTTTCGCGGTCGTCTCGCTCGGCCTCGGTAAAGTCGAATACCGGCACGCCCGAGCGGTCGAACATCACGTTGCGATGGCCGCTCGGGTAGCTCCGGCTGCGCTCGTAGCCGTAGAGCGGCGCGAATTTGCCCGGGATCGTAAACAGATCGACCGCGCGCTGCCCCAGGCGGTAGTTGTAGGGGATCATCTCGCCCGCGCCGTGGTCGGCCACGCCCAGGTAGTCCATGGCGGCGGCGTCCATCGCGTAGCGGTAGGAATCGAAGAGCGAGCCGTCGCGGTTGCCGTCCCAAGAGATGTCGGTGTGGCGGTGCATGTCGCCGCGGACGATGCGCAACGTGGCGTCGCCGACCGTGGCTCGATAGTTGCGCAGTCTCGCCACGTCGGACGCCTCGTTGGGATGCACTGGCGCGAAGCCTTGGCTCGGAGGCTGGAAGTCGATCAGCTCGAGCTCCGCCGCGGGGCCGGGCTCGATGCGCGCTTCGAACAGCTCGTGCTCCCCGGCGAATCCGTTCGGAAAAGCGCGGCCGTCGCTGGGCCAGACGACTTCGACTGCCCCGTCGGCGGCTGTGGCCAGCGCCGCGGGCGCGTCGATGCGCCCGAATCCCGCGGGGAAACGCACGGCGGGAATCCAGCCGCCGCGCTGGAAGCTCGTGGCCCCTTGCCGCCAGATCGTGCGATAGCGCGGCTTGGCGCCGGTGGGCGTGTTGGTGCGGTAGCGGAACAGCAGCCAGGGATTGCGGGCGCCGTCGAGCGCCAAGCGCGGCGTCGTCATTGTTTGCGCGAATTCCTCCGGTAAGACGTCGCCCAGCGATCCGGGCAACTGTTTCAGCTTGCCGCCCTCGAGCACGGCCACGCGCGGCCGCCGATGCATCAGCAAGCCCATGCCGGCGTCGTAGACGCCCGAGACGTAGTCCTTGCCCCATTGCTCGTCGCCTTCTTCCCAGGCCAGCCAAAGCCGGCCGTCGCCATCGTAGAGCGCTTGCGGGCGAGCCTCGAACGACGGCGTGTCGACGACAGTCTCGAGCGGCCTGAGCTTGCCGTCCGCCCACTGGCGCATCACGATGTCGTAGTCTCCGTCGTCGTAGCTGTACCAGACGATGGCGGCGCGCCCGTCGCCGGCGGCGACCACGGGCTCCCAGTCGTTGGCCGGGCTGGTCGAGACCTTCTGCTCGGCGCCCCATGCGCCGTCTTGATGGACCGACAGGTAGATGTCGCCTTGGCCGTCGCGAAAGCTCTGCCAAGCCAGGAACAGACGCCCGGAGCCGTCGGCCGCCAGCGCGTGGAAGATGTCCGACCCGGGCGCGGAGACGACCGCGCGCTCACTCCCCCAGGCCCCGTCGACGAAAACGCGGGCGTAGAGGTCCCAGTTCCCCGCGCGCATTTCCGACCACACCGCCCAGATCGCCCCGTCGGAAGCTTCGACTAGTGCGACGCGAAACAGGTCCTTGCCGGCGTCGGTGAGCGGCTCGGCGGCTCCGTCGCCGCGACGTACCCAGAACTGGTCCTTGCCCTCGTGATGCGTCTGCCACGCCAGCACGCGCGTTCCGGCGCGGGTGACGAGCAGAGCGGGGTAGTCCTCGTCGCCGGCCGGCGCTGGAACGGTTCGAGCACCGGGAGCTCGACTGATGCTCACCGCGCCCGCGCCCAGCTCGAGCGGGTTCGACCAACTCACCTCCGCCGGCCGAAAGCTCGCCCGGCCCTGCGGCGTCCCGAGCGTGACCCTCCCCGGGCCCCTCATTGCGAGCCTCAACACCAGCCCGCGCTCGCTGAGCTTGTCTTGCTGCTTGGTGCCGAATAGGCTGCGCTCCCACGGGGCGTACCAAAATTCCTGCACCTTGGTCCGCGCCTTCCAGCTCGTCCCCTCGATCGAGTCGCCCGTGTCGAATTGCCATCCCGTTACAGAGATGACCCGGCCGCCTTGGACCTCCACCGAGCCGCTCCAATCCGCGGGCTTCTCGCCGGCAAAGCGGATTAGAAAGGTGTCCTCGGCCGCGAGCGAGACGGTGAAGGGCAACAGCCAGAGCCAGCGCATGGCGGTAGTTTAGCCGACCGGTTGGCCTTCGCTATACTCGTGATTCGCAACCCCATGCACTGGATCGACTACGCCGCACCTCAAACCATCGACCAAGCCGTGGCCCTGTTCCGGCAGCACGGCGACAATGCTCGCGCCCTCGCCGGCGGAACCGACCTGCTCGTGCAGATGCGCGACGGCCGATCGCGCAACGGCTTCGTCATCGACGTCAAGAAGATCCCGCAGCTCACCGCCATCGATTGGGACCCGGTGAAGGGCTTGACGCTGGGCGCCGCCGCGCCGTGCTACCGGATCACCGCGGACGCCAACGTGCAGCAGCACTATCCAGGTCTGGTCGATGTCGCCTCGATGATCGGCGGCACGCCCATCCAAGGGCGCGCTTCGGTCGGCGGCAACCTCTGCAACGCCTCTCCCAGCGCCGATTCGATTCCGATCTTGATCGCCTACGGCGGCATCGCCCACATCGTGGGCCCCGGCGGCGTTCGCCACTTGCCGGTGGAGGAGTTCTGCAGCGCGCCGGGCCGCAACGCCCTCGGCGCCGACGAGTTTCTCGCCTCGATTCACCTGCCGCCGCCGGCGCCCAATTCCGGCGCTCGCTATCTGCGGTTCATTCCGCGCAACGAAATGGATATCGCCGTGGTCGGCGCGGGCGTTCAGGTCACCCTCGACGGCGAGAAGTTCGCCTCGGCGCGCATTGCGCTAGCGGCTGTGGCGCCGACGCCTCTGCTGGTGGCGGCTGCAGGAGAAGCGCTCGCTGCTCAGCCCGTCTCGGCCGACTCCATCGCCCAAGCCGCCGAGGCCGCCAAGCAAGCCGCGCAACCCATCGACGACATGCGTGGCACGGCCAAGTACCGCAAGCATCTGTGCGCCGTGATGACGCGTCGCGCGCTCGAAGACGCCGTGCGCCGCGCGCGCGGCGAGCAGCTCGCCGCCCCCGTCCACGACGTCTAGAGGAAACCCCATGCAGAAGAAAGTTCCCGTCCAAGCCGTCATCAACGGAGAGCCCACGCAGTTCCTTTGCGAGCCGCGCCAAAGCCTGCTCGAGGCGCTGCGCGAAGAGGTCGAGCTGACCGGCGTCAAAGAAGGCTGCGGCGACGGCAATTGCGGCGCCTGCGTCGTCGAGATGGACGGCCGGCTGGTCTGCTCCTGCCTCGTCCTCGGAGTCGAGGCCGACGGCGCCGCGCTCACCACCGTGGAAGGCCTGGCGGACCGCCACGAGCTACACCCGCTCCAGCAATGCTTCCTCGAGGACGCCGCCCTGCAATGCGGCATCTGTACGCCAGGTTTTCTGGTCGCGGCTAAGAATCTGCTCGACCACAACCCGGACCCGAGCGAGCACGAGATCCGCTTGCACTTGGCCAATAACCTGTGCCGCTGCACCGGCTACGACAAGATCGTCCGAGCCGTCCAGCACGCCGCCGAGCGCCTCAGGGAAGCCGCCCAGACCGCATAGAGCCGCCAGCTATCCGAAGGAACGGAGACGAGAACGATGAGCAACGCCTACGACCCCAACATGGTCCTGGCCAACGAAACTTACAACGTCGTCGGCACGCGCCCCATCCGGCACGACGGCGCCGACAAGGTCACCGGCCGCGCGCTCTACGGCGCCGACACCCAGCTCTCGGGCCTGCTGCAGGGCGCGGTGCTGCGCAGCCCGCACGCTCACGCCCGCATCGTCTCGATCGACACGAGCGCGGCCGAGGCCATGGACGGCGTCCTCGCCGTAGTCACCGCCGATGATTTGCCCGACTCCGGCGACCGCTTGGTCGACATCGGCGAAGGCGACACGCGCCTAGCCTATGTCCGCGGCAACGTTCTCGCCAAGGGTAAGGTCCTCTACTCCGGTCACGCCATTGCCGCCGTCGCGGCGGTGAGCCCGCACGTCGCCCAGCAAGCCGTTGAGAGCATCAAGGTCGAGTACGAACCCCTACCCAGCGTGACGACCACGCAGGCGGCCATGGCCGACGGCGCGCCCGTGCTGCACGACGACCTGCGGCTCTCCGAGCTCGGCGAGAAGACCGACCAAGGCGGCAACGTCGCCGAGCACTTCCGCCACGAGAAGGGCGATGTCGACGCCGGGTTCGCGCAAGCTGACGTGATCGTCGAGCACGAGTACGACACCGCGACGGTGCACCAAGGCTACATCGAGCCTCAGAACGCCACCGCGTTGTGGAACAACGACGGCCGGCTCGAGATCTGGACTTCTACCCAGGGTGCGTTCCCATGCCGCGACGTCACCGCCACCGTGCTCGACCTGCCGGTTTCGCAAGTCAAGGTCAAGCCGATGGAGATTGGGGGCGGGTTCGGCGGCAAGATCCCTGTCTATCTCGAGCCCGTAGCGGCTTTACTTTCAAAGAAATCCGGGCGACCCGTGAAGCTCGTGATGAGCCGTAAGCACGTCTTCGAGGCCAGCGGCCCCACGCCGGGCTCGAACATCAAGGTCAAGATCGGCGCCGCCAAGGACGGCCGCATCGTCGCCGCCCAGGCGTGGATGGCCTACGAGGCCGGGGCCTACCCGGGCTCGTTCGTCGTGCCCGGCGCGATGTGCATTTTCGCCTGCTACGACGTCGAGAATATCCGCATCGACGGCTACGACGTGGTCGTCAACAAGCCGTCCACCGCGGCCTACCGGGCGCCCGGCGCCACCAACGCCGCTTTCGCCGCCGAATCGGCGGTCGACGAGCTCGCCGAGAAGCTCGGCATCGACCCCCTCGAGCTGCGTCTGCGAAACGCCGCCAAGGAGGGCACGCGCCGCGCCGACGGCGTGAAGTTCCAGCGCATCGGGTGCGTCGAGGTGCTCGAGGCCATGAAGGCTCACCCGCACTACACCGCGCCGCTCGAGGGCCCCAACCGCGGACGCGGCGTCTCGGTCGGCTTCTGGTTCAACGTCGGCCTGGAATCGAGTTGCACCATTTCGCTCAACGCCGACGGCACGGTGAGTCTCGTCGAGGGCTCTACCGACATCGGCGGCACGCGCACCTCGATCGCCATGCAGGCCGCCGAGGTGCTCTGCCTCGACGCCGAGCAGGTGCGCCCCTCGGTCGTCGACACCGACTCGGTCGGCTTCACCTCGGTCACCGGCGGCAGCCGCACGACGTTTGCCACCGGCTGGGCGGCCTACGAAGCAGCACACGACTTGATCCGCGGCATGAAGGTGCGCGCGGCCAAGATGTGGAAGACCGAGCCCGAAAAGGTCGAGTTCCAAAAGGGCGTGTTTTCGGCCGATGGTCAGTCGACTACGTTCAATGAGCTAGCCGCACTGGCCAGCCGCCTGGGCGGCCCGGTGGTCGGGCGCGCGACGGTCAAGCCCAAGGGCGTGGGCGGCTCGTTCGCCGGCAATATCGTCGATGTCGAGGTTGACCCCGAGACCGGCAAGACCAGGGTCCTCCGCTTTACCGCGTTCCAAGACGCCGGCAAGGCCGTCCATCCGAGCTACGTCGAGGGGCAAATGCAAGGCGGCTCGGTACAAGGCATCGGCTGGGGGCTCAACGAGGAGTACTTCATGGACGACGAGGGTCGCATGCGCAACACCAGCCTGCTCGACTACCGCATGCCGACCGCCCTCGATCTGCCGATGATCGACACCTGCATCATCGAGGTCGCCAACCCCGGCCACCCCTACGGCGTTCGCGGCGTGGGCGAGGCGAACATCGTGCCGCCGCCGGCGGCGATTGCGAATGCGATCTACCGGGCCGCCGGCGTGCGCATGAAGCGCCTGCCGATGAACCCCGTCCACATCATGGAAGCGGTCTGGGAGCAGCAGGGGTAGCAGCAAGCGCCGCGCGCTCGAGGCCCAGTCATTCGCACCTTGCCGAATCCGTTCGGCGGCAGCACCATCTCGTCGAGTTGGGACGTGTCGCCCTAGAAGCTGAACTCCGCCCGTACGGTGACTGTTTGATCCGAGGAATCGTAGATCGCGAAGAAGAGCTCCACGCTCTGCATCGGCAACCAAAAGACAGCGTGCTTTTCGTTGGCTGCTTATGGACTCGAAGAGAACGACTCGACCGAATAGGCGAGGTTGTTCGCCGGCATCAGGACCTCGGTTTCCACGTTGAGGGCGCCGCCATGGTCGCGCTCATTGAGGAATTCCGCGCCGCCGAGCCGGCGCAGACGCAAGTCGGGGAAACGTTGTGATTCGCTCCGCTCGAACGTCGGCTCCGGAGCCGGCGAACCCAGGCAACTTACGGCGCCGGCCAGAGTACAGGGTCCGCTTGGACGGTCCTTTGGACTGCGCCCACCGAGCCAGCTGAACATGCCCGCACTTTCGGTCTGCCCCGGAAGCGACAGGCCGACAAGCTCGCAGTGAATCCGCTGGAGCGTGTGTCTGAGCTCTTCACACTTGGGTCAAAAACCGCAGTCACTCGCTTCTCGGTCCGCCATTCCGCGACGCTGCTACTTCCAACGAAGTCGACAATCTTCTTATGCCCGAGCTCGTATTCGAACGCAACGATGCCAATTTTCGTCCAGGTGGGCGAAAACAGGACTTCGATTGCCTCGAGCTCGGTGCAATCGCCCTCGCGCGACACTACAAGCTGCAGCGTTCTTGGGTTGACGACCTGCTGATCCTTCTCGAACGTGAGAGGACCGAGCAAGATGCGACAGCGAGGCTCGACCTCGGCGGCGCTTGCGGAGCCGAAAGCCCCGCACCCTAGAACGCACAGCGCGATCCGGTGCAGCAAAATGATGAGACGTCTCTTGCTAGTCATGTGTCGATCTCCTGATGGCTAGGCCGCCGCACCACTGCGGGCTGCGTATGCTAACCACGCTGCCCAACGCCGAAGTGCGCTTCACGACGCTCGACATGTCGAAGCCCGAGTAGCCGAAACTGCTTGAAGGCAGGTAGCGCCGTAATGCCCTGTCTCTTCTACTTGATAGTCAGCGGCCATTCCGCGACAGTTTTCTTATCCTCAGGCAAGATCGTTAGGTTATCAATCAACCCGCTAACGGATGAGACCGTCCCGTGGTGCCGAATCCAGCCCGATGGGCCGTTAGGATCGGCGCCGATCCGGAATTCGGCGCGCTGTACCTCATCAACTGTCGAGATCTGCACAAGCTGGGTCGAGGAAGCGGGAGAGTAAGTTATGTGGGCGGGCGCCGCGCTGTCCTCGCAGGCGGGATCACAGTGAAACCCGCCGTGCTCGTTGAGCTTGATCCCGATGGTACGGCCAGCCAAACCTGCCGAAACAGAGAAGACGACCGTCGCCGTAGTCTCGAAGCGCTCTGGCGCCGCCCCTCTGTACAATATATCCGGCGTATAAAACACGCCCAAAATCTTGATCGTGTGTGGAAACTCTAGAGAGAGCGTCTGCGCGTCACTTCTGCTCGTCCAGTCGTGACAACACAGCATCGCACCGAATACGATCAGGACCGCAGATAATGTTCTCTGGCGCAACAGAATACCTCCTATCAGCACTTTGTACGCAGAGGGTAGCCCTTCGGCCACCCTCTGCCTTTATCTAGTTGAAAGTGATATCTCCTGTCGTCTTGCCAGCCGTGGGGTTGAACTTCGTCTGTGATGGACATGAGCACCCGATGGCTTTTGCTGTGAACTTTAGCGTTCCCGTGGGCGAACCAGACTTTTTACGAACCTTGAACGTGTAGACGGTCTCGCTTGAGACAACGATGCCAATTTTCGTCCAGGTGGGCGAGAACAGGACTTCGATTGCCTCGAGCTCGGCGCAATCGCCCTCGCGCGACACTACAAGCTGCAGCGTTCTTGGGTTGACGATCTGCTGATCCTTCTCGAACGTGAGAGGACCGAGCAAGATGCGACAGCGAGGCTCGACCTCGGCGGCGCTTGCGGAGCCGAAAGCCCCGCACCCTAGAACGCACAGCGCGATCCGGTGCAGCAAAATGATGAGACGTCTCTTGCTAGTCATGTGTCGGTCTCCTGAAGACCAGGCGGATGTGAGTCCTGGGCTCGGAGCGCCCGTCCGGTAGGCCCACGCTCCGAGCCCCAGTTGTCCAGGTCCATCTGTAGCGCCTAGTCACGGCCGTCGCCGACTCTAATAGACACGTGACGAGGCGATCCTTCGAGCTGCAATTCGCCGGCAAGAACTGTTATCCATACGCTGAGGTGTCCAGCCTTCCTGTTTTGCTTAGATGTCTTCAATAGCAGCGAACACTGCGCGTCTGAATCGGCCGTCATCTCCACAACACAGGTCTTGCCGAGCGATCCCGCCGTCAGGAGCACGCCAGACGGGTTGACCGGAACAGTGATGGCAAACTTGACTTCTCTCTCGCCCTCAAACACCGTGAGTGCAGTAAGCGTGCGGCGAGGACCGTCTCGACAGAAGCGAAGGGATAAGGCAAGCTCGACGGAGGCGCGGGAGGGCGCTGAGGGAGAGCGCGATGGAGAAGGCAGCGGAGAAGCCGGGGCGGCGGCGGAGATCGAAGCAAGAACGCCGGCGGATCGTCGAGGAGAGCTTCGAGTCAGGCGTGTCGGTGGCGCGGCTGGCACGGGCGCACCAGGTCAACGCCAACCAGATCTTTCACTGGCGCAAGCTGTATCGCGAAGGGTTGCTCGCCGACGACGCGGAGAAGCCTGCGGCCGAGTGGCTGCCGGTGCGGCTGAGCGACGTAGCGCCCGAGGAGCCGCGTGAGGTGGCAAGCGGGCAGGCTTGCGGCGCGATCGAGATCGAGCTGCCGCGAGGCCGGGTGCGCATCGAAGGCGCCGAGGCGTCGACGCTGCGGCAAGTGCTGGAGCTGTTGCTCCCATGACCACACTGCCGGCGGGGGCGCGCATCTGGCTGTGCGCCGGGGTGACGGACATGCGGCGGGGCTTCACGGGGTTGAGCGCGCAGATTGCGGACAAGCTTGACCGAAATCCCTTCGACGGGCATCTGTTCGTGTTTCGCGGACGGAGGGGCGACCTGATCAAAGTGTTGTGGTGGGACGGCGACGGCCTCTGTCTGTTCGCCAAGCGTCTCGAGCGCGGACGCTTCGTGTGGCCGCGGGCCGAGAACGGCGCGGTGTTGTTGACGCGGGCGCAGCTGTCGATGCTGCTCGAAGGCATCGACTGGCGACGGCCCGAGCGGACGGCGCAAGCCTTTGGGGAAGCGCCGCGGACGGCGGCGTAAGGAAAAAAGCATTTCGGACGGAGATATATCGAAATAGGTCACCACATTCCCTCTCGAATATGAGAAAATAGAGACATGGCCGAAGCGCCTTCTCCCGCGCTGGATCTGGACTCTCTGGACCTGGAGACGTTGCGGGCGCTGTGCCGGGCGCAGCACGCCGAGCTCGCTTCGCAGAAGATCGCACTCGAATCGCACAAGAGTGAGATCGAGCGGATGAAGCTGCTGATCTTGAAGTTGAAGCGGCTGCAGTTTGGGCGCAAGTCAGAGAAGATCGACAGCCGCATCGAGCAGCTCGAGCTGCGGCTCGAAGAGCTCGAAGCCGCCGAGGCCGAAGCGGCGCCGGAGCCGGACAGCGCGCCCGAAGCCTTTCTGGAGGGGGTTCGACGCAAGCCTCGACGTCGCGAGCTGCCGCCGGAGCTGCCGCGCGAGACCGTCGTTCAACAACCCGCCGAGAAGAGTTGTCCCGACTGCGGCGGCGCTTTGCGCAAGCTTGGCGAGGACATCTCCGAGACGCTCGAGTACTCCCCGGCGCGCTTCAAAGTGATCCGGCGGGTGCGGCCGAAGCTGAGCTGCGGTTGTTGCGACCGCATCGTGCAAGCGCCGGCTCAGAGCCGGGCGATCGAGCGCGGGTTGGCCGGACCGGGCTTGTTGGCGCACGTATTAACGGCAAAATATGCACACCATTTACCGCTCTACCGGCAGGCGGAGATTTACGGACATCAAGGTGTGGAACTCGAGCGCTCGACGCTGGCGGGCTGGGTGGGCGGCGCCAGCCGGACGCTCGCGCCGCTGCTCGAGGCTCTGCGGCGGCACGTGCTCGCGGGGAGCCGCATCCACGGCGACGACACGCCGGTTCCCGTGCTCGATCCCGGCCGCGGCAAGACCAAGACGGGACGCTTGTGGGCTTACGTGCGCGACGAGCGGCCGACGGGCGGAGAGGCGCCGCCGGCGGCGTGGTACGCCTACTCGCCCGACCGCAAGGGCGAGCGCCCCCAGACGCACTTGGCCGGGTTCGAGGGGACGCTGCACGCCGACGCTTACGCCGGCTTCAACGGCGTGTATGAAAAGGGGCGCGTGCGCGAGGCGGCTTGCTGGGCGCACGTGCGGCGCAAGTTTTTCGACATCGAACAGGCGCACGCGTCGCAGCTTGCCGCGGAGGCGCTCGAGCGCATTGGAGCGTTGTACGAGATCGAGAAAGAGATCCGCGGCAGCCCGGCGGAGGTGCGCCGGCGCGAGCGGCAGGCGCGGGCGAAGCCTTTGCTCGAGGCGCTGCACGCGTGGTTTTACGACAATCTGGTCGGATTATCGAAGAAGTCGGAGACGGCGAAGGCGATGCGCTACGCGCTGGGACGTTGGCCGGCGCTGGTGCGCTACCTCGACGACGGCGAGCTCGAGATCGACAATAACGCCGCCGAGCGAGCCTTGCGGGCGGTGGCTTTGGGGCGCAAGAACTATCTGTTCGCGGGTTCGGACGCCGGCGGCGAACGCGCGGCGGCGATGTATAGTTTGATCGGCACGGCCAAGCTCAACGGCGTCGACCCGGAAGCTTACCTGCGCCACGTGCTCGACCGCATCGCCGACCATCCGATCAACCGCATCGCGCAGCTGCTGCCCTGGAACGTGGGCCTGGACGCCGCCGCGGCGCCGCCGCCAGCCTGAGGGCGACGTCGCCACTGCTACGTGTCCACATAAGCCTTGCGTGGACACTTACTTACTCGTTCAACCCTGTCGAGTCAAGACGGTCGTCACCGAACGCTTACTGAGTGCACGAGCCCTAGCGTCAAGCTTTAAATCTCCATCGGCGACTGCGAGAACGTGCTCGATGTCAGCCGAAGTGGGGTATCCACTTGACTCAGGTGACCCCAAGATGTAGTATGCGGCGCTATGGAGGATTATCCGCGTGATCTGGTGGAGTTCGAGGCCCGTTTCGCGACCGAGGAGGCGTGCCGCCACTACCTGATGCGGCTGCGTTGGCCCGACGGGTTTCGCTGCCCGGCTTGCGGCCATGGGCGGGCGTGGCCGGTGCGCAAAGTTAGGCTGGAGTGCGCCCGTTGCGGCCGGCAGACCTCGGCGACCGCCGGCACGATCTTTCAAGACACTCGTAAACCGCTACGGCTTTGGTTTCGGGCGATGTGGCATGTGACGGCGCAGAAGAACGGGACGAGCGCGCTGGGGTTGCAGCGCGTGCTGGGCCTCGGCAGCTATCAGACGGCCTGGACTTGGCTGCACAAGCTGCGGCGGGCGATGGTGCGTCCCGGACGCGAGCGGCTCAGCGGCGTGGTGGAGGTCGACGAGACCTATTGGGGCGGCCCGGAAGAAGGCGTTTCCGGCCGTCAGACCGAGCGCAAAGCGCTGATTGCAGTGGCCGTGGAGGAGAAGGGCGCCGGGATGGGACGCCTGCGCATGCGTCGCGTGCGCGACGCCTCGGGGGCCAGCCTGATCCCTTTCGTGGAGGAGTCGGTCGAGCCGGGCAGCCTGCTGCACAGCGATGGCTGGCTGGGCTACGAGCCGCTCGAGAAGAAGGGCTACCGGCATCGCATCGTCTTTTTGTCGGGGCGGCGCAAGGAGGCGTCGGAGCTGCTGCCGCGGGTCCACAAGGCGATCTCGCTGCTCAAGCGTTGGATGCTCGGCACCCACCAAGGCGCGATCAGCCACGAGCATCTCGACTACTACCTCGTAAGCGTGCGGCGAGGACCGTGTGGACAGAGAAGGTGGCGTAAGGCAAGCTCGACGGAGGCGCGGGAGGGCGCTGAGGGAGAGCGCGATGGAGAAGGCAGCGGAGAAGCCGGGGCGGCGGCGAAGATCGAAGCAAGAACGGCGGCGGATCGTCGAGGAGAGCTTGCGGCCGGGCGTGTCGGTGGCGCGGCTGGCGCGGGCGCACCAGGTCAACGCCAACCAGATCTTTCACTGGCGCAAGCTGTATCGCGAAGGGTTGCTCGCCGACGACGCGGAGAAGCCCGCGGCCGAGTGGCTGCCGGTGCGGCTGAGCGACGTAGCGCCCGAGGAGCCGCGCGAGGTGGCAAGCGCGCAGGCTTGCGGCGCGATCGAGATCGAGCTGGCGCGAGGCCGCGTGCGCATCGAAGGCGCCGAGGCGTCGACGCTGCGGCAGGTGCTGGAGCTGTTGCTCCCATGACCACACTGCCGGCGGGGGCGCGCATCTGGCTGTGCGCCGGGGTGACGGACATGCGGCGGGGCTTCACGGGGCTGAGCGCGCAGGTTGCGGACAAGCTTGGCCGAAATCCCTTCGGCGGGCATCTGTTCGTGTTTCGCGGGCGGAGGGGCGATCTGATCAAAGTGCTGTGGTGGGACGGCGACGGCTTGTGTCTGTTCGCCAAACGGCTGGAGCGCGGACGCTTCGTGTGGCCGCGGGCCGAGAACGGCGCGGTGTTGTTGACGCGGGCGCAGCTGTCGATGCTGCTCGAAGGCATCGACTGGCGACGGCCCGAGCGGACGGCGCAAGCCTTTGGGGAAGCGCCGCGGACGGCGGCGTAAGGAAAAAAGCATTTCGGACGAAGATATATCGAAATAAGTCACTACTATCTCTCTCTCGTTTGCTAAAATAGAGACATGGCCGATGCGCCTTTGCCGCCGCTGGATCTGGACTCTCTGGACCTCTCGGCGTTGAAGGCGCTGTGCCGGGCGCAGCACGCCGAGCTCGCTTCGCAGAAGATCGCGCTCGAATCGCACAAGGGCGAGATCGAGCGGATGAAGCTGCTGATCTTGAAGCTGAAGCGGCTGCAGTTCGGGCGCAAGTCGGAGAAGATCGACAGCCGCATCGAGCAGCTCGAGCTGCGGCTCGAAGAGCTCGAAGCCGCCGAGGCCGAAGCGGCGCCGGAGCCGGACAGCGCGCCCGAAGCCTTGCTGGAGGGGGTTCGGCGCAAGCCGGCGCGTCGCGAGCTGCCGCCGGAGCTGCCGCGCGAGACGATCACCGAGAATCCGAAACAGAAGAGTTGTCCCGACTGCGGCGGCGCTTTGCGCAAGCTCGGCGAGGACATCTCCGAGACGCTCGAGTACTCCCCGGCGCGCTTCAAAGTGATCCGGCGGGTGCGGCCGAAGCTGAGCTGCGGTTGTTGCGACCGCATCGTGCAGGCGCCGGCTCAGAGCCGTGCGATCGAGCGCGGGCTGGCCGGACCGGGCTTGTTGGCGCACGTATTAACGGCAAAATATGCACACCATTTACCGCTCTACCGGCAGGCGGAGATTTACGGACATCAAGGTGTGGAACTCGAGCGCTCGACGCTGGCGGGCTGGGTGGGCGGCGCCAGCCGGACGCTCGCGCCGCTGCTCGAGGCTCTGCGGCGGCACGTGCTCGCGGGGAGCCGCATCCACGGCGACGACACGCCGGTTCCCGTGCTCGATCCCGGGCGCGGCAAGACCAAGACGGGACGCTTGTGGGCTTACGTGCGCGACGAGCGGCCGACGGGCGGAGAGGCGCCGCCGGCGGCGTGGTACGCCTACTCGCCCGACCGCAAGGGCGAGCGGCCTGAGACGCACCTGGCCGGGTTCGAGGGGACGCTGCACGCCGACGCTTACGCCGGCTTCAACGGCGTGTATGAAAAGGGGCGTGTGCGCGAAGCGGCTTGCTGGGCGCACGTGCGGCGCAAGTTCTTCGACATCGAACAGGCGCATGCTTCGCAGCTTGCCGCGGAGGCGCTCGAGCGCATCGGGGCGTTGTACGGGATCGAGAAAGAGATCCGCGGCAGCCCGGCCGAGGTGCGCCGGCGCGAGCGGCAGGCGCGTGCGAAGCCTTTGCTGGAGGCGCTGCACGCGTGGTTCTACGACAATCTGATCGGATTATCGAAGAAGTCGGAGACGGCGAGGGCGATGCGCTACGCGCTGGGACGTTGGCCGGCGCTGGTGCGCTACCTCGACGACGGCGAGCTCGAGATCGACAACAACGCCGCCGAGCGAGCCTTGCGGGCGGTGGCTTTGGGGCGCAAGAACTATCTGTTCGCGGGTTCGGACGCCGGCGGCGAACGCGCGGCGGCGATGTATAGCTTGATCGGCACGGCCAAGCTCAACGGCGTCGACCCGCAAGCTTACCTGCGCCACGTGCTCGAACGCATCGCCGACCATCCGATCAACCGCATCGCGCAGCTGCTGCCCTGGAACGTCCGCCTGGACGCCGACGCGGCGCCTCCGCCAGCCTGAGGGCGACGTCGCCACTGCTACGTGTCCACATAAGCCTTGCGTGGACACTTACTTACTCGTTCAACCCTGTCGAGTCAAGACGGTCGTCACCGAACGCTTACACTACCTCGACGAATTCGTGTTCCGCTTCAACCGTCGCAGCTCACGCAGCCGCGGCAAGCTGTTCTACCGCCTCGTTCAGCAAGCTGTCGCGGTCGAGCCGACGCCGTACCGCTCGATCGTGGCCGATTGGGACGCCGAACCGGGGTAAGGCCGACCACAAGATGTTGGGGCCACCTGAGTCAGGTGGATACCCCACTTCGCATCAAAAGCACTAGCCGCAATGCTCGAGTTGGGGTCGTATTCGATCATCTGCCTCTCGAACGATGCATGCTCTCCGTCGTGCTCGCATTCGTACCGCTCGCACAGGAGCTGAAACGTTGTGGCGTCGATGATCTTGTAGTTGCCACTCGGGTATGAGACCTTCACGGCCGTACGCCCTCGAAACGTCACTTGCTCCTTGCGCTTTCCACGCATGATGAGTCTGCGATGGTACTCAGTTATTGGCGATGGTGGGGGCCCTCCAGGGCCGTTGATCGGCATGATTCGAACGAGCTTTTGCTTGGGCTCAATCACCCGACGCTCGTTTGTCTCGGAATCGTGGATGAAAACCACCGGTTCTAGGGCTCCCGGGCAGATAATGTAAGACTGCTCGTAGCGCTTGGACCCGTCGGACGTGACGTACACAACCGCTTCAGAGAGCTCGTCGATTCGCGGCTCCCCTTCTGCGAACGTGTGTTGGATGTAGCGGATCCGGGTTGCCGGAACGGTGACCTCGTCAGTTGGAAGAACGGGGTGCGAGATTTCGGGCTCGGCCCGTGTCCGGTCTTGTGCCAGCAAGCCGATTGAGATGCCGACAAGCGTCAGCAGCGTGAGGGCGCCGGCTATCGCGGAATGGCTGGTGCGCATGTGATTGGCCTCCTCATGAGCCAATGTGACCGGGCGCGTGACGGATCGAAGGCTACCCCCCCAGGCGCAATAGTCAAGAGATTTCTCTGTGAAGACTCATCCGTTGCGTTGATTGATGTGCATTTTAATACCATCACAAGAGCCCAGGCCGCATTTCTTTGGACGGGAGTTCAGGGACGGGAAGCCGTGAAATAATGTTGAAAAGCACTTTGCAATGTAGTGCAATAGGAAGTGTCAGACTCTCCCTCCTCGCCGGCCCCCCGGCACATTCCCGTTGACCGTAACCAGCTCCGCCTCGAGACCCTCGACGTCGAGCGTTTGATCGGCTCCGACCACCCGGCGCGCAAGATCTGGCGCGTCGTCGAGCAGCTCGAGCTATTGCGCTTCGAGACCGAGGCGCCCGCCTCGAAGGCGTCGCCGGCCGGCCGTCCCATTCGCCGCAACTGCTCGTCGCGGTCTGGATCTACGCGTACACCAAGGGCATCCACTCGGCGCGCGAGCTCGAGCGCCAGATGCATCACGAGCCCGGGCTGCGCTGGCTCGCCGGCCTCAACGTCATCAACCACCACACTCTTTCGGACTTCCGGGTCGGATATGACGAAGCCTTGCGCGAGCTCTTCGAGCAGGTGCTTGCCATGCTGACGATGAAGGGACTGATCACGCTCGAGCGCGTCGCCGTCGACGGCACGAAGATTCGTGCCGACGCGGGCAAGAAGAGCTTCGGCAAGCGCGCCAAGATCGAGGCGCACCTGGAGCTGGCACGCGAACATCTCGACGAGCTCGAACGAGCCGAACGCGACAAGCACACTTCGCAGCGCCAACGCTCGGCGCGGCGCCGCGCGGCTCGTGAGCAGGAGCAGCGGCTCGAAGAAGCGCTCGTAGAGATCGAGCGGTTGCGGGCGGCGAAGAAGGGCGACAAGCAGAAGGAACAGCAAGCTTCGTCGAGCGACTCCTCGGCGGCCTTCATGTGGATGCACGACGGCGGGCTGGCGCCGGCGTATAACGTACAAGTCACCGCCGACGCGGCGCACGGGCTGATTGCAGATATCGAGGTCGTAAACGACCCGCAGG
Organism: Bryobacterales bacterium; assembly: GCA_965216545.1. GTDB lineage: Bacteria > Acidobacteriota > Terriglobia > Bryobacterales > UBA6623 > RI-231. The sequence goes on along the minus strand of OZ244172.1, from coordinate 6,481,302 downwards.
ACGGCCAGCAGATCGCGCCGGCGATGGATCGCTTAAAAACCCGCAACGGCTTTTATCCGCAACAGGCCTTGGCCGACGGCGCCTACACGAACCTGACATCGGTAATGGACATGCACGAGAGGGCGATCGATTATTACTCGAGCTGGACGGGCCGCAGCGAGGGCGCGACGGGCCGCGCGAAGCAGCAGCACGAGGACTACCGCCGCGACTGCTTCGAGTTTGACGACAAGACGAACGAGCTGATCTGTCCCGAGGGCAAGCGGCTGCCCTATCGCTATTCGACCGAGCGGAAGGGCTGTGAGCTGCACCTCTACCGCGCCTCGGCCGCCGATTGCGGGCCGTGCCCGGCGCGCTCGAAGTGTTGTCCGAAGTTGAGCTTGAACAATGGCGGACGGTCGGTGTCGTTCACGATCCACGATCCAGTCATCGAAGCTTTCGACGAGAAGATGGCGCAGCCGGAAGCGTTGGCGATCTACAAGAAACGGGCGCCGCTGGCGGAGTTTCCCAACGCCTGGATCAAGACGAAATTGAAGCTGAGACGCTTCGCGACGCGCGGGCTGGCGCGGGTGCAATGCGAAGCCACTTGGGCGGCTTTGACATTCAACTTGCAGCGCATGTTCCAGTTGGCTCCGGCGTGAGGAGGAACGGCGCGAATGAAGCCGAAACGGCCGCGAAAGACCCGACCAGGCGGCCTCGAGGCGCGATTCGACGAACACGACCGCCCCAATTTGCCGCCCATCCGCCGTCGACGGCCGCCTCCTGGGCCGCTGCCAGCCCCATCGCTCTCAGAACCTGAAAAGCTTCACTGCTTCCTGTCACGATTGTCCCGAGAGAGAGGATGCCCAAGCCACGAACTGCTGCGCCTTGGAAGGGATCACCACCTGCAGCGAATCTGGGTCTAATGCCACGTTGATTTATTATGTTTTGGATGCCTTCAACCACCGCGTTGGGCACGTTCCCTTTGGCTACCAAACGGATTGCAGTTGGCCGGCGGCCCCCTTGCCCTTCTGGTCCTGTATGCACTTCCTGTAGCGAGAGGCGACCTATCTCCTTGCCCTTGCTGTTGAAGATATGGAAGCTTGGGTTGTCGTGAGGATTCGCAATGTCACCACGGAATGTATACCCCGAAGCCCCAGGTACTGGCTTGCGTGGTACGCTTGACTTGTGTGCGGCGCCACCGTCGATGTCTGGATAGCCTAACGGGTTATTCCGAACGTAGGCGAATAGGTTCCAGCTTTGCGGGTTTGCCACGTACTGGTCCCGAAAGGGCCTGTCTGGGCTGAGAAACCTCCCCTGGGGCATGGACGCATATCTCTTCTTGAAGTAGTCAAGATTCGACTCCGCATCGCGCTCCTTGTCGGTGAACAGCTGGGAGAACGCCGGACTGGTCGTATACCCACTGACCAAACTTCGATCGCCCGAGTCATTCGGAACCCCCTCTCCGAACGGGAAGAAGTCTCGCCGTGCTACAACACCGCCGGAGTCATTCGTCACGACCCGAGTCGAGCCCAGGTGGTCTGCCGTCCGGTATTCCACGCCGCCGAAGCCGGTCGCCTCGTCCGGCGAAAACTCCGATGCCAACCGACCAAGGGCATCGTAGACGTAGTAGGTCTCCTTCATGACTCCGCCGATAGTCGAGACGGGCTTGATCCGATTGCCGTCCCCATCGTACTGGTAGGTTCCGGTGGAGGTGAGGCCGGCCTCTGAATGGGAGAAGACCGCGAGTCGGTTCTCCGCGTCGTAGGTCATCTGCCCAATCAGACCGTGGTCGACCATGTTCCCGGCCGCGTCATAGGCGTTCGTGAGCGGCGTGCCGTCCGGCAGCTGCGCGACGCGGTTCGTAAGCGGATCGAACTGGCTGACGCTAGTTGGCGCCGGCGGATTCATCTCAATCGCAGTGCCCGTGACGGCGCGGTTCCCGTATACGTCGTAGGCGTTCGTCCGCGCCCAACTGGAAGCGCCGCCTTGTACCGCTTCCGAAGAGGTCGTCAGGCGGCCGAAGCAATCGTATTCAAAGTCCTGATTGAGCGTCAGAGTCGTCTGGTCGACCTTGGGTAGCGTGAGCGAGACGCCCCAGATGTTGCCGTTGTTGCCTGTGAGGCTTTGCGACGGACAGCCGGCTCCGGCGGCCGGCGGCGTGTAGCTCATCGTCTACCGCCACACGTCCGATCCGTCCTGGGTCGTGCCTAACCGCATGTCGTCGACCTGGCCGCGGTTATTATAGCTGGCGAACTCCCAAAGCTGGTTCCCCAGCTCCTGCCGCTCAGTCCCGCCGTACTCGGAGTACTCCGCGCCTCGGACGTAGAACGTCTCCTCGCCCGTTGGCGGCAAGCCGCCGGTGCAACGATTGTCGTAGGTGAGAAGATTCGCCAAGTCTATTTTGGAGGTCGCCCACAGCGGTCGTCCCGCGTAGTCGTAGCAGGTCGAGACGCGCATGCCCGACGGGTACGCTACTGTCCGGAGATTTCCATCCGGATTGTACCAGTAGGAGAATGTGTAGCCTGGCGTGCCGACCTCGCCGAGGAACGTTTGGGAACTGGCAATAACACGTCCGCGATCATCGTAACCGAATGTGCCGGCGGACAGGCCGACGGTGCCGACCGCTGTCAAACGGCCGACCGTCGGGGCCGCCGGTGTGTCGGTCGTGCAAGCACCGCTGGTGAAGGTGTTGCCGTCGTAGCACCGGTGGACATCCGGCGTTGCCGCCACACCCGCTGCCTCGGCATACTGCGTCAGCGTAAGGCGGTTGAGGGCGTCGTAGAAGAAGCTCACGACGGTGGCATTGGGGGAGAAAGCAAGGGAGCTGGAAGAGCTACTGCTGGGGTACCTGAGATCGGTGGACGCCGAGACGCCCAAGCGATAGCGCCGGCCGCCGGATGAGAAGCGGCGGCTAGTGGCCGGGCTCTCCCATCAGCTTCTCGAGCTCCTCGTCTGCCGCGGCCGCCATCTCTTCCGCCGTGTGGTGCGAGATCAGCCCGTCGGTCGCGGCGCGTTGGATTGCTGTTCGCTCGGCGCGAATCAGCCGGGACCGCGCCACGCGCTCCTCTTCCGCGGCCCAATGGGCGTCTGCTTGGTGGAGCTGCTTGATCTGATCCTCTACCCGCGTCTGATCCTGCTCGAGCTCGTCGTGCAGCTTGTGGAACGTCGGCGGCGTGAGCTGATGCGAGCCTCGTAGTCGCTCGAGCTCGTCCAGCGCCGCCGCTACAGCCATCTGGCGGACCCTTGTGCGGTCGTACTCGTCTTCTTCTCCGGCTTCGATGCCGAGCTTCGCCATCAGCGGCGTGATCGTAAGCCCCTGTACGACGATCGAGAATGCCACCACGCCGAACGTCATCGCCAAGATGAGCTGCCGGTCGGGAAAGTCGGGCGCCAGGGTCAGCGCCAGCGCAATCGAGACTCCGCCGTGGATGCCGCCCCACAGCATGACGTGCCGCCATGGGGCCGGAATGGGTTCGCTGAACCGGTCGCTGATCGGCACGAGGAAATACACCGCCAGTGCGCGCGCGATCACCACGACCACGATCGCGGCTAGGATGGGCTGCCAGTAGGCGAGCAGGTCGAGGATATGCACCTCGATTCCGATCAGCAAAAAGATCAGCGAGTTGATGACGAAGCCGACGTATTCCCAGAACGACCACAGAGCCACCCGGGTGCGAGAGCTCATGCCGATCTCGGCGCCGAAGTTGCCGATCATCAACCCGGCTGCGACCGTCGCGATGACGCCCGAGAGGTGAAAATGCTCGGCGAGCAAGAACGACCCGTAGGCGAGGATCGTGGTCAGTGTAATCTCGACCTGCGGGTCGTCGATGCGCTCGGTCACGCGGCTCACCACGTAACCCATGCCCACGCCGATCGCCGCGCCGCCCAGCGCAACCACGAAGAAGCGCCCCACGCCCGCGGTTACGCTCAGGTCCCCGGAGACGCCCGCCGCAACCAGGATCTGAAACAGCACGACCGCCGTGCCGTCGTTGAACAGGCTCTCGCCTTCGACCAGCACGGCTAGCCTCTTCGAAACGCCAAGCTCTTTGAAGAGCGCCAACACCGAGATGGGATCGGTAGCCGAGATCAACGCGCCGAACACGAGGGCCGCACCCAAAGGGATGCCGATGAGCGCGTGCATGCCGTAGCCCGTCGCGATCGTGGCAATCACGACTCCGACGATGGCCACCAACAGGATGGGCGTGAGATTGTCGAGCAAATGCCGAACGTTGATGTTGATGCCCGCTTCGAACAGCAGACCGGGCAAGAACACCATGAAGATGATCTCGGGGGTGAGCCAGTGCGCCGCGCCGCCCTCGGCTTCGAACAGCGGAAAGTGGACGATGTCGATCAGGAAGCCGCCGAAGACCAGCGCGATGGTGTACGGCAGCCGCAGCCGTCGCGTGACCATCGCGATGAGCGAGGCCACGATGAGCAGCACCAGCAGCAGCTCGACGAGGTGGGTCAGGTTGAGGTCTTCCATGAGGCCGGACGCGGGGCGCCGCTCCGTACTGGCTCTAGTGTTTTACGTCGTAGGCATAGAGCAGGCCCTGGTCGCGCAAATACATTACGCCGTCGACGATCACCGGCAGCGTCCACGTGGGGTAGTTTCCTCGGCTGATCTCGAACCGTGAGATTTCCCGGTAGCCCTCCGGCGTGGCTTCCGCCATGCCGGCTACGCCGTCTTCGCTCAACAGATAGAGGCGGCCGTCCGCGTAGAGGATCTGCCCCTTGCCCACGCTGCGATCGCGCCAGACGACCTCGCCGGTTTCGAGCTTCATACAAGTGAGGATGCGACTCGAGAAGCCGTAGAGGTAGCCGTCGACGAGCACCGAGCTCGAATAGTGATTGCGCATGTCGCGATTGAAGTAGATCTCTTCCGCTTCGATGCCGTCGCCGCCGGCTTTTAGCCTCAACAATGCGCAGCCGGTTCCGTAGTCGGTCGAGACGAAGACAAGGTCGTCCTGCACGATGGGCGTGGCGACGTTGGCGGTGCGATTGGAAACTCCGGCGTAGCGCCACAGCAGCTCGCCGGTGTCGGCCCGCAGCCCAATCGCGGCCTCGCCGGTGAGCATCACATACATCTTGACGCCCCCGACTTCGGCGACTACCGCCGAGGAGTAGCCCGCCTCGTCGCTCTCGGATTTCCAGATCAGCGATCCGTCATTCTTGTTGAGCGCGACCACGCTGGCGCCGGGGCCGCCGGCGTTGACGATGACGCGGCCGCGATCGACCAATGGCGACTCGCTCAAGCCCCAACGGATGTTCGAGCCGCCGAACTTGGCGAGCAGATTGACTTCCCATATCTTTTGCCCCGTCGAAACGGAGGCGCAGATGAGATTGCCGTCGGCGCCGAGGGCGTAGACGCGCTCGCCGTCCACCGTCGGCGTGCCGCGCGGGCCGTTGCCGCGGCGGTTGCCGTAGGTCTCGCCATGGCGCAGCTCCCAGAGCATCTCGCCGGTCTTGGCCTCGAGCGCAATCAGGTACTGCCGGCCGTCTTTCTGTCCTTGGGTGAATAGCCGGCCGCTGGCCACCGAGTAGGAAGCGAAGCCCTCGCCGAGGCTCTCGACTTGCCATAGTAGCTTGGGTCCGCCATCGGGCCATTGCGCGAGCAGGCCGGTTTCAGGAGACTTGCCGTCGCGCCCGGGGCCGCGCCACTGCGTCCAATCGGCGGAGGCGAGCAGGGGGAGGACCGCGACGGCGGCAATGAGAGTCGAGCGGGTCCGCATCAACGGTCAGTTTAGCGGATGCGCCGCGGCGGCACGGGCGCGTTGCGGCGGTGCAGTGTCTTCCTCGAGAGGCCGCCCCAGTTGACGAAACTCCTGGTAGACCTCAGCCGCCTCGCGCAGCACATCCAACGCCTCACGCCCGCGCGCGATGCCGGCCCTGGCAGTGCGCTTCCAGCGCTGCGAGGCCTCGGGGACCAGGAGCAGCCCGGCCGCGGCGCCGGCGGCGACGCCGGTCAGTAGAGCCGTCCAGTTGACTCGCGCCCTCATCAAATCTTCAGCGCTTTGTGAATCGCGCGATACTTCTCGTAGCGTTCTTCGCCAACCAGATCGATGAGCGACTTGGGCAGCGGGAGCTTCGCCCTAATTCGTCCTGGATTGCCCGAGACCAGGGTAAAGGGCGGCACGTTCATTCCGGCGATGTGGGTCCCCGGAAGGGCCACCACTCCGTCGCCTATACGGCATCCGGGATACACGTGCGCCCCGGTGGCGAGCCACACGTAGTCGCCGATCGTGACGGGGCGTACTTCGGCGGGGGTCAGTATTGCACGGTTCACTCTTCGGACCGTGTCGCCAATCGGATGCCCCGGATTGTCGGTCAGCATGTAAGCTCCAATCAAGCAATGGTTTCCGATCGTAATCTCTCGCGCCACCGAGATCAGCATGTCGGCGCCGAGATAAGTAGCGTTGCCGATCGTTAATTGCCCTGGCTCTCCCACGTCCACACCCAAGACGACGCTACGGTCCATCATAGTCACGTCGTCGCCGATGTGAATCTCGAGACCGCCCGAGACGGGCGGCATGCCGTCGCCGCCAGCGTTTTCGATCCGGAACCGCCGGCCCACACTGGCGCACTGGGACCGGAACAGCGGCTCGTAATACAGCCCCTTGGTTAGCCGGTCCCAGAGTGCTCTACGGATGATGCGTTCGCGAAACAGCGCCCGATGCAGTGGGCCGATCGTGGGAACTGACGCGCTGCGAAACCCAACCAGGACTCGGTAGAGCCAGTCGTCCAGTGGTGTCTCTCGACGCTTAATCCTCTGCTTGAGATCGCGAAGCATGTTGGGGCGACCGCTAGCCGATTGATAGCCCGCCGTCAACGGCCAGACAGGCGCCGGTAATCCATTCGGCCTGATGGGAGAGCAGGAACAGGACAGCGTCCGAAACGTTCGATGGCTCGCCCATGCCGAGCGGATGTGCGCACTCGATCTCCTCGCGCTTGTTTGGCGGCATCCGCGCGAACAGACGCTCTTGCATTGGCGTCCGCACCATTCCAGCCGCTACCGCGTTGACACGAATACCGGCCGGCGCCAGCTCGGCCGCCAGGCTTCGCATGGCGGAAATCTGCGCCCCCTTGGCTGCGGCGTAGGCGCTCTGTCCAGGCCATCCCTTGATGGCCGCCGCCGAGGAGAGGAACGTCACCCGACCTTGACTACCCTCATTGCCACCCGCCTTGCGAAGCAACGGCAAGGCCACCCGCACTGTTTCCATCGCCCCTGTCACGTGCACGTCGAGCATGCTCCGCCACCGTTTGGCGGACATTCCGTCGAGCGGCATGAGCAATTCGGCGCCCGCTGCGGGGACGACCATGTCGCACCGGCCTAGCTTGGCTTGGATGCGTCCGGCTGCGCTCTTGAGGCTATCCGGGTCCTGCACGTCCGCGTCGATCGCATGCGCTACGCCGCCCGCTTCGCGCATCGACTCCACGGCTCGTTCGAGCTCCTCGGCGCGTCGCGCGGTCAGCGCAACCGCCACGCCCGCCGCACTCAGGGATCGAGCAAGCTCGAGGCCGATCCCCGACGAGGCGCCAGTGATCCATGCCGCTTCACTGCTTCCGAACCTGGGCGTAGGCTTCACCCGTCAATCAGTCCTCGCTTTCGCGCTAGATCCACGATAGCGCTGAACGTTGTCAGCCCGGCGGACTCCTCAGCTTCCAGCGGCTCGTTCAGCGATTCGTCCAGCAATGAAATGATGCGAAGGTTGGCCATCGAGTCCCATTCGGCAAGCGTCTCCGGCCCGGTTTCCGGGTGAACCTCCTCGACTGCGACGCCGAGGATGTCGGCGACTTCGGAGTGTAGCTGCTCTAGCGTCATGATTCGAGATTAGCCGCCAAGTGCTCTTCAAATCTACCATGGGTCATACCCACTCGACGCCGCAAGCGGCCCAAGAGTAGCCCACGCCGAATCCCAGCATCGCAAGCCGCGACCCGGCGCGTAGCTCGCCGTCGTCGATGAGCTTTTCGAGAACGAGCGGGATGGTCGAAGACACCGTATTACCCAGCTTCTCGAAATGGTACGGCGTCTTCTCTTTCGGGAACTTCAGTCGCCTCAGCAGCTCGTCGAGCATGAAGCGATTTGCCTGATGGAGCACCAGGTAGTCGACGTCGTCTGCCGTCCAACCGGCGGCCTCGAGCAGACCGTGGAAGCTCCGCGGTACGGTCGTGATGGCGAATCGAAACACGTCACGGCCGTTCATGTAAAGATTCTCTGCGCTGCGCACGTTGCCCTCGGCGTCGGTCTCTTCTACAGCTGTCCGCGCGCTGCGGGGCGAGCGGCATCCTCCCGCGGGGACGATCAGCTTGTCTGCGCCGCGACCGTCGGTGCCAAACACGAAGCATCCCAACCCGCCGCTCTCCCCGTCGTGCGCCTCCACGAGCGTCGCCGTCGCGGCGTCGCCGAAGAGCGTACAGACCGACCGGTCCAGAGGGTGGATGAATCTCGTGTAGGTGTCCCCGGTTAGAAGCAGGATCCGATTTGCTTGATCCGACTCGATCAGCGCCTTGGCGAGCGACAACCCGTAGACATAGCCCGAGCATCCTTGATTGAAGTCGATCGCACCGCAAGTGCGCGGAAGGCCTAGACGTTGCTGGATGACGCAAGAACTGGCGGGCAGGAAGTAATCCGGGCTCTGCGTACAGAACAGGAGATAGTCGATCGCCTCAGGCTGCGTAGCCGTTTTCTCGAACAGCGCTTCGGCCGCAAGTGCAGCGAGGTCAGACGCGCACTCGTCCGGCGCAGCGGCGGGCCGTTCGACGATACCGGTCTTCGCGAGGATCTGCTGAGCGGAGAACGCCCCTTTTCGGGAGGCCAACTCGTCATTTGTCAGCCGGCCCTCTGGGATGTACGAAGCTACATTCGCGATGATCGCCTTGCGCAGGCTCATGCATCCCAGCTTAGCGCCAATGCCGGCGTCTGCCGCGGCCGGTGCTACGATTCAAGGAAGGGCGGGGCGGTCCAAGGCGCTGTCTCGATCGGTCCGTTTCGTTGGTTCCAGGTTCGCCGTGACGCTCAAGGAAGCTCTCCCTTAGCAAGAACCCGAACCGGCGCGGCGAACCGTTCCGTGTGACGCTCGCTTGCGGCTACTCGCCGCTGCGGCTCGAGACTTTCCTGACGGCCTACTTGGCCCGTGCACTGCCCCAGCGGCGCATCGAGCTCTCGACGGGCCTCTACGCCGACTTGCCCGGTACGCTTTCCGCGGTCGCCAAGCGCGCCGGGCGCCCCCACGGCATCGCGCTTTCCATCGAGTGGCCCGATCTGGACCCCCGACTGGGCTATCGCAACCTGGGCGGCTGGCGGGCCGCTGGCCTTGCGGACATTGTCTCGGCCGCGCGCGCTCGGCTGGACTGGATCGCCGCGGCGATCGAAGCTCTGCCGGCGGGCGTTGCGCTTGCCGTCGCGGGTCCGACCGTCGCGCCCGCCCCGTTCGCACACACGCCCTCCTGGCACGCCTCTCCGGCCGAGCTGGAGCTGCGACAGGCGTTTGCCGGATTCATGGCCCGCGCCGCGCGAGCCGGCGCCAAGGCGCTCAACGCAACGTACTTGGACCGCCGCACCGTGCTCGACGAGCGCTTCGACGCCCGCAGCGAGCTGTTCGCCGGCTTCCCCTTCACGCGGGAGCACGCCGCCAACTTGGCCGAAGGGCTCGTGCGCCTGCTGCTGCCCGAGAATCCCCAAAAGGGCCTGATCACCGACCTCGACGACAGGCTGTGGAAGGGGCTGGTCGGCGAGATCGGCGCCGACGCCGTCGCTTGGGATCTCGACGGCAAGGCCCAGATCCACGGCCTCTACCAACAGCTGTTAGCCTCGCTCTCCGAACAGGGAACGCTTCTGGCCATCGCAAGCAAGAACGAAGCGAGCAACGTCGAAACGGCCTTCGCGCGGCCCGACATTCGTGTGCCGCTCGACGCCTTCTTCCCGGTGGAGGCGCACTGGAACCCGAAATCAAGCTCGGTCGGGCGCATTCTCGACGCCTGGAACGTCGGCGCCGATTCGGTCCTGTTCATCGATGACTCGCCTGCGGAGCTTGCAGAAGTGCAGGCCGCGCACCCCGACGTCGAGTGCATCTTGTTCCCCAAGGGCGACCCCGCCGCCGCGTTAGGACTGTTCCAGGACTTACGCGACAAGCTCGGCAAATCCAACGTCCAAGCCGAAGACGCCTTGCGCCTCCAAAGCCTGCGCAGCGGGGCGGCGCTCAAGGAGGCTTCCGATGCCGACGATGCGCTGGACCGCTTCCTCTCCTCCGCCCAGGGCAAGCTCACCATCGACGCCGCCTCCGAAGACGCGCGCACTCTCGAGCTCGTCAACAAGACCAATCAGTTCAACCTCAACGGCATTCGCTACACCGAGGGGGACTGGGCCGCTTCGCGCGAGCGTCCCGGCGCCTTTACTTACTCGATGCTCTACGAAGACAAGTTCGGCCCGCTGGGTACGATTGCCGTCGTCCACGGCCGCAAGAGCGGCTCCGATGCGTTGGTCGACGTCTGGGTCATGAGCTGCCGCGCCTTCTCCCGTAGGATCGAGTACCATGCGTTGGAAGCGCTTTTCAACCGGCTCGGCGTGGAGCGAATCGAGCTGAGTTTCACGCAGACCCCCAAGAACGCTCCGCTCGCAAGCTTCCTTCTAGATGTAGCCGGTCCCGAGCGACGCAGCGTTTCCCTAGACGCATTTCGCAGCGCCGCGCCAGCGCTCCACCACCAAGTAAACTATGCCGAATAGCGAAGCGCGAGCCGCCCTCGAGCAACGCCTGATCGGATGCTTTCAGGCCGTGTTTCCAGTGCTCGACGAGGCGCAGATTCTCTCCGCCGACAATGCCTCGATCGAGGACTGGGACTCGGTCGCCGCCCTGAGCCTGGTCGATGTGATCGAGGAGGAATTCGGGGTCGACCTCGATCTCGAGGTCGCCGTGGAGCTCACCTCGTTCCAAGCGATCGCCGACCACCTGGAATCCCAACAATAAAGCCGCTTTCGCTTTAGCGAACTTTTCCCGCGCTCACCAAGTTGGCGAACAATCGGTAGGCGCCTGGGACTCCCGCCGGCAACTGCCGGAAGAAGGAGTAGCCGGTGAAGACGTAGACTCCGTCGCCGTGCCGCGCATACAGCAGACCTCCACGCTGCGGCGGCTGGCCTTCATCGGCGGACTCGGTGGGAGCTGAATAGCGCTCGTCCCATTCGCCCATGAAGTACAGGCCCCGCTCCTGCACCCAGCCGTCAAAATCGGAATCGGTGATCCGGTTTGGCGCCTGCAGCAGCGGGTGATCCGGGTCGACGAGCCGAATCGGAGCCGCCTCGTCGACGATGCGGTCGATACGGTCCCGCGTGCGCCGTTGTTCTTTTACCGGGTACGGCCCGAACGCGACTGAGGGGCCGCGGAACGAGAACGTGTTGTACTGCATGACCAGCGTGCCGCCGCGCTCGACGTACTCGAACAGCCGCTCCTTGGCCGCCGCCACGTCAGGCCGCGTGTTGAGCGCTCGGACGCCCGCCACGATCGCGTCGTAGCCCGCGAGATCGCCGCTCGAGAGATCGGCGGGCGTGAGCAGCGTGACCTCGGCCCCAAGCTCGCGCAGCGCGTCCGGGACGGCGTCGCCGGCCCCCATGATGTAGCCGATCTTTCGCGAGAGTAGTTGCAGGTCGATGCGCTCGACGCGCAGCTTGGCCTCGGGGTAGACCATCTGGATCGGAATGTGATCGTACTCGATGGCCCGCATGCCGGTGGAGGACGCGCGGCCGTCCGACAGAGTGAAGGTCGCGCGCAGGTTGCCGCTGGAGGCGCCCGCCGGCGGGCTGAGCCGAAACTCGACAGTCGCCTCTTGCCCCTTGCGCTCAAAGCTGACCGCGTGTGAGGCCGGCACAACGCTCCAGCCCGCTGGCGCAGTGAGGGCCGCTTTGCCTTCAGCCTCCTCGAGATTGTTGACTAGGCGGACCGCGACGGTGCGGGCCTGTGAGGAAGGGAAGACGAGGTTCGTGCGGTTGAACGAGACGGCGACCGGCGGCACGATCTGGACGTCACGCTCCCGCTCGCCGCGCGCAGGGTCGACCCAGCGGTAGCGGACGGGTTTCTCGAAGGTGAGCGGAATGCCGTCGACCGAGACGGAGAGCTTCGCCGTCACGAGCGGACGAGCATCCGCCAACCCGATGAGGTCTTCGTTCGCGTAGTCGTAAGAGGCGGCGCCGGGGTCTTTCGCGAGCCACGGCTTTTCGAAGACAGATGGGACCGGCTCGACTTCGGCGGTGAACGGGACAGGAACGTTGTACCGAGCCAGCGTCGGGTGAGAGTTTCCGCCGCCGACCGCTCCGCCAAGACGCCCTCCGAGACTCAGTGCGTTGAGGCCGGGCGCGCCAGCCTTGATCTCGGTGTGCTTCGAACGGTTCAGCACCGTGAGCTTTACCGGGATCTTCTCGCCCGGCGTAAAGTCCCAGCGCTCGGTGGTCGCATCGAGCCACAACCCCGAGGCCAGCTCGATAGCCCGCAGCAACTCCTTACGCTTGAGCTCCGGCCAATAGCCCTCCATCGGCTCGAGCAGCTTCCAAGCTTCGAGCAAGTGCGGCAGGATCGCCTCCGGCTCGCTGAGCTTGTACGCGGCGCGCGCCTTGGCTAGCAGCTCGCCCACGCGCTCGCCGCCCGGTACGCGGCCCCAGCTCGTATCGATGTCTTCGAACAGCGCTTGCTCGGCTTCCTCACCGGCGACGTAGTCGAACTGCGCCTGTTGTCCGCCCTTGCGCTGCGCCGAGCCGAAGGCTTGGCTGCGGTGCATCGAGCGGGACTCGCCGGCGATCTCGCTGTAGGACTTGCCGAGCACCGGATCGTAGTCGCCAATCTCGAGAGTCAGCCTGCCGGGTTTGTCCTCCGGCGCGCGGAACCCGGGCGGGCCGCGGCGTCCAAAGTTGAACACATTCCAGTAGTAACGCTTGGCCTGCCAGGCGAGTCCAAGCTCGGGAACCTGGCTGGGGTCGCCGGCGGCTTCGAAAGCAACAGGGCCGAGGTGGCCGACGGCGGTGTGCTGGCCGTGTCCGCCATCGCCGGGCGGGGCGGGGAACCGCGCCAGGATTACATCTGGCCGGAATTGACGAATCACGCGCACCATGTCGGCCAGCAGACGCTCGCGGCCCCATTGCTCGAGCGCCTCCTCGGGGAACTTCGAGTAGCCGAAGTCGATCGCGCGCGTGAAAAATTGCTCAGCGCCGTCGATTCGGCGCGCCGCGAGCAACTCCTGGGTTCGAATTAGCCCGAGCAGCGCGCCCTGCTCGGGGCCGATGAGGTTCTGCCCGCCCTCGCCGCGAGTAGCCGCCAGATAGCCGGTCCGCATGTGACGGCCGCGTGCGAAGTAGCTCAGCACAGCGGTGTTTTCGTCGTCGGGATGGGCGGCCATCATCAACACGGAGCCGAGTGTGTTGAGCTTATCGAGCGTTTCTTGCAGCTCGGCCGCGCCCCTACGGGGCGTGGGCTGAGCGACGGCCGAGGAGGTGATCAGAAGCAGCGCGGCGAGCAGGCGGGCCATGAAATAGAGTTTAGCCAAGCGGCGCAGCTCGCTATCCTGATGACTGTGCCGGACATCCTAGCCCCCATCGCCAACCGCTGGAGCCCCTACGCCTATTCCGACAAGCCCGTCTCGGACGGCGACTTGCAGGCGCTGTTCGAAGCCGCACGCTGGGCGGCCTCGTCCTTCAACGAGCAGCCTTGGCGCTACGTCTATGCGCGCCAAGCGGACAAAGAAGACTTCGAGCGCCTGCTGGGTACGCTGATGGAGGCGAACCAGGCATGGGCCGGCAAGGCGCCGGTCTTGGCCCTTGGGCTGGCCAAGACGACGTTCAGCCGCAACGAAAGACCGAACAGGGTCGCGCAGCACGACCTCGGCGCCGCCTCCGCCACCCTTTCCATCGAAGCTGCGGCGAGGGGGTTGTGCGTACATCAGATGGCGGGGCTTGATACCGCCGCGGCTCACGAGGCTGTCGGCGCGCCAGAGGATCTCGAAGTCGTCACGGCCATGGCGATCGGGTATGCATCGCAGGAGGGGGATCCCGCGCTGCTCGAGCGGGACGCCAAGACCCGGACGCGCAAGCCGGTCGGTGAGATCGCGTTCAAAGGGCGCTTCGGCAATCTCTAGCCTGCAAGACTCAACCCAGGTGGCGGGCGCAAGCGGGTGAGAGGCGCGTCAAGACGAGGCGCGCGAAGGTTGGCGCGCGCGGGCGTACTCGACAGTAGGTTGACCACGGCAATCGAGCGTAACGATGTATTGGCGAGCTTGTCGCCTGCTTCCGCCGCTCAGATGCCGAGTTGTGCAGGCTAACTTAGCTATCCGCAGAACTGAACGGTTCGCTAGACATCTGTTCACTTTTGGCGCATCGAAAGGCGCTGACAACCCAAGTCCTGGCGGTCCGAACGACCCCCGCGAACGCCCCGTGCGGCCTCTGAGGGCCTGCTTTTCCAGGGCTTCGGGCGAAAACGGGCCGTTTTGAGGCCGGAAAGCGACCGGGGAGGCCCACGGTCGAAAGGGTGAACACTTTGTTAGTTTAGGAAACTGTTCACCCGGAGGGACCGTTTCCGACTTTCCCCATTTGCGGAAGTCGGTGTCGGCTAGCTGCACAACGCCGAGCGAAGGACGCTCGTACCCGTGGCTTCGGAACCAAAGAATAGTTGCTGGAGGTAGACGGCGGTCCGCTGCCTCGCGGGACTGGCCCACGCCATCGATCCTCCCGCCCCATTCGCTCCAAAGCAGCCAGACCTGACTCCGAGTGACTCGCAAAGCTCATCACTGCGGGCAACGAACCAACCCAGTCCCTGGAACAGACCCGGCACGTCGCACGCCACGTAGGGAACTAGCATCCTGTCGATCAGCGAACTCGGCAAGACGCCCCGCGAGTCCGGAAACATCGACCTCAGCAGCCGGGTGATATCCGCGGCTGTCGAATACAGTCCGAAGTCGGGCGAGTCGTACTCCCAATGCCCGTCCGGGAGGCTGCGAGCCCATGGCTCGAGACGCTCCTTCTCCCCGTCCCACGAATAGAGCCTGGCCAGACGCGTCTGATTCCCGGGAGCCGGGTGGAAGAAAGAATCTCTCATGCCCAGAGGCCGCAGCACACGGTCCTCCACGTATTCGTGAAACGGCCGTCCGGTGAGAACCTCCACGACTCGGCCGGCAATAGCAAACCCCTGGCTGCTATAGCTCCACTGTTCGCCGGGTTGGCCTATGAGTTTGCCTTTCGTCAGCATTGAAACGACATCCCGAAGGGAGTAATGTCGCTTCTCCGTCAGCTCCTGGAGGTCTGGTGGCCTCTCGTGTGCGAGGCCCGCGGTGTGGGTTAGCAGGTGACGCAGGGTGATCGGCGTTCTAGCTCCAAGCGACGCGACTTCTGGAAAGTACTCTTCAACAGCGCCTTCCAAGTCGATCTTGCCTTCGGCCACTAGGGTCAGAGCAGCAATTGCGGTTACTGGCTTCGTGATCGATCGAACGTCGAAGATCGCGCCCGATTCCATTGGCGACCGCTGCTCGACGTCACGCCAGCCAGCCGCGGCGTCGACAAGCCCTCTCCCGTCGTCCTCAATTCGGACGACCGCTCCTGGGATCACGCCGTCGTTCACAGCACGACGGATCAGACCGGATGCCTGGTCTTCAAGGGAGGGCGTCTGGGCCGACAGGCTCAGCGGCAGAGCAAGGCAGAAGGTGCGCCTGAGCATCTTGGACGGACTATAGCGAATGGCTCCACTTCCGCGATGTCCGGTTCGCGGAAACGGCCCCTGAAGCCGGCCGACCGCGAGGGTGAACACTTTCACTGCAAATTGCTCACTCCGTGCGATCGCCAACGGATCCAGCTAGCCTGCACCGTCTCGGGCCATACGAGCGGCCCGTCGCTTGGCCGCCTCGGCTTCGCGGTTCTTCGGCGAGGCCGTGGTGTGCAGCGCGCCCAGCAGCCGCGCGGACGCCGTCGTGATTTCCTCGATCGCTGCTTCGAACGGCGCGTCGTTCACCTTGGACGGTTTGCGATAGCCGCTGATCTTGCGGACGAACTGCAGAGCGGCGTCCCGGACCTCGGCCTCGGTCGTCGGCGGATCGAAGTTGAATAGCGGCTTGATGTTGCGGCACATCGCGGCTTCCCCTAGTCAGTGCTGGTAGCCCACCCGGCACGGCGCTTTGACGCGCGCCCAGTGCACGTCGAGATCGATTGGGCGCGACGCGCCGGGGCTTTCTTCGATCATCTTCTTCAAGCGGCGAATGCGATCCCGGGTCGCCGGGTGCGTCGACAAATAGCTGGTCGCTTCCGCGGAAGCGCCTTCCAGGTCGGCGATCTTCTCGAACATCGTCACCATGCCGTTGGGGTCGATCTCGGCGGCTCGCAGCAACTTCAAGCCCTCGGAATCCGCTTCGAGCTCCTCGTCGCGGTGGTGGGCGAGGGTGGCTAGGGTAGCCGCACCCTCCATGGCGAAGGCGCCGTTGGCGAGGTCGCCGGTGACCGCGGCTTGGATGGCGTTGACGGTGAGGTCGCGGAAGAGCGCCCGGGTGGAGTGGCGGCGCTCCACGTGCTCGATCTCGTGCGCGAGGACGCCGGCGAGCTCTTCGGGGCTGTCGGTCATCTCGATCAGCTCATCGAAGACCGCCATGCGTCCGCCGGGAGCGGCGAAGGCGTTCAGCATCCCGCTCGCGAGCACCAAGTCGTACTCGTAGGGGCTCGCGCCGCGCGCGGCCGAGAGGCGCTGGACGATCGTCTCGACGGCTTCGGTCTTGACGGGATCGTCGCAGCGGTCTTCCTCCGGCGCGAGCTGGCGTACCGCGGCGTCGCCCAGACGCTTTTCCCAACTAGGAGGCAAGGCCGCTGCGGCCAAATCCCCCAACGCGTGCGCACCCCAGAAATAGATGCCCGAGCCCACGAAGACGGCCGCCGCCAGCGCGCCCACCATCTGCCACAGCCCGATCGAGCGATCGCGGCCAGCCGCGGCGACCTCGAGCGTGTATCCGTGCAAAGCCGCCAGGAATCCAGGCGTATCGACGACGACCGCTTGGGCCGGCTCCTCGCCGTGCTCGAGGCGGGCGGGCTCGCCATGGATCTCGCCCTGAGTCTGCCGAACCTCCGCGTACGGCCAATGGATCGTCGAACCGTCGGCGAACCGCAGCTCCACGCCGTCGCTCGAGATGACGACCTCGACCTCGTGGCGAGCAGCGCTCTTGCCGTCGAAGTAGCGGCCAGGCCAACGGTGCCGCGCTGGTCCGATCATGCGAAGAACCCAAAGTCCAGTCCGAGGAAGTCCGCCGCTCCTTCGCCTGCGGCGCCGGCGGCGTCGGTCGATTGGCGGATCCGTCCCGGGCGGAAGTCGCCGGTCATCGTCAGCGTCTCGAGACGCAGGCGCGCCTCCCAGATCCGAGTCCACGGCCAGCCGAGCCCAAGTGTCACCATGATCATGGCTGTGGTCTGGATCCAAAGCACCAGCAAGTCCATTCCCTTTAGGCTACACTCGAAATCTGCCCGGCTAAGACCCTCATTGTGAATGAGCTGAGTGCGCGACCAATAGTAGCGCTCGGCCAAGGCTTTGTACCAGAAATAGGACGCTCCGGCGGTCGGCAGCAGTAGCGCCCAGCTCACCAAGTAGAACGAGAACAGCTCCTTGCCGTGGATGTCGCAGGTAAACCGGGCGTCGCCGAATTGGGTGTGCTCGAGCAGGTAGCGGCGGCGGGCGGTGTCGAAGAAGGGCGTCCAAAGCCCGAGCGTGATCAGCCACAGCGGCATCCCGATGAGCCAAATCTTCATGTAGGGCCAGGCGCTTCCGCGGAACGAAAAACGGATGGCGCGCCAAGAGGTGCGGCTGAGGCGGTAGCGATTCGCCCCGATTTCGGCCAACGGCCAGAGCAGGCCGAGCAACACGAGAGCGATGCCCGCGCCCCAGTAGCCGGCGTTGGGGTTCTCCCACGCCAAGTCCACCAGGCCCGGCCCCCACAGCACCAGCGCCAACACGGGCGCGGCCTTCATCCAGCCGATCAACAGCTCCGCGCCCGTACCGCGAAACGTAAAGCGGTCTCCGGCGAACTCGGCTTGGCTCCAGAAATAGCGCCGCGTGCGCACCTTGCCCCAGAAGAAGTAGACGCCCAAGGTGACGAGCGTGAGCGCCATGTTGACGCTCCAGATGCCGAACAGCGGTCCGCCGCGGCCTCGAAAGCGCACGCCGTAGCGCGGCTGCGGTCGGGTGACCGGGCGCCAAGCGGGAGCGTCGGCCAACCGTGCCGGCGCGGCGCGGAAGCGGGCTTCGAGTGCGGGCTGCATGGTCGTGAAGGTCGACCAACCGAGCCAAACCAGACCCAGCGAGGCGGCGCCGAGGGCGAGCCCGATGAAAGTGAGCCCGGCAGGCTCGCTGAGCCAAGTGCCGGTGTCGCGGAGGCCTTGCGGCGGCGCCCGCGTCGTATTGCCCAACACGCTGATCAGGGCGATCTGCGACTCAGCACCGCGGGCTTCTTCTTCACGGCCGGCGCGGCGCAACGCGTCCGCATGCTTCTCGAGCAAGGGATGGAGCCGGCTGTCGTTTTCGCCCCAGGCGCGCTCGCGGAGCTGGAGCGAGGCCTGATAGAGCTTCGCGGCCTCCTCGCTTCGCGCCTGGCGAATTCTGAGGTCTCCGTAGAGCTCTCGAGCGAATGCGAGCGCCAACCGGTGCGCGTTCTCGGGCGATTGCAAGGCGCCGATCGCGGTGTTGAGCACGGCTTCGGCGTCGGCGGGGCGACCGAGACGTTCGAGCACGGAAACGAGAGTCTCGAGCGGAATCAGCGAGTCGGGCCGGTGCGCCATGCCAAGCTCGCGCCGCAGGTCCAACGCCTCGTCAAGCAGGCCGACGGCAGGCTCGTCGTTGCCGAGCCGGATGTCCAAGCCGGCCAGAGCTTCAAGCGCCACGGCGAGCTCGACGCCGCCCGTCTGCGCGTCGCGCATCTCTCGGACGGCGGACCATTGTTGGCGGTAGGCGTCCTCGAGCTCCCCTTGCGCAGCCAACCGCCGCGCGCGGATCTGGCGAGCGAGGGATGCGGGCAACTCTTGCAGTGATTCCTCGGCGAGCTGAGAGTCGGCAATGCGGGCGCCTTTGGTCCGCAGCGTGCGGCGGTACTGGGCGGGCTCGCGGTCGGCGAGCGCCCGGCGGAGCTCGAGTGCGTGTTCGGCGTGTTCGGCTGCGGCTCTGCGGTCGTCGGCGAGCCACAGGTGCCGCCGCGCGACAGATTCGTGCAGCTTGGCCTGCTCCAAGCTGCGGGCGGGAGCGGCGGCTAGGGCCCGCTCGAAGGCTTTGGCAGCTTCGTCGGCGCGGCCGGACCGGAGCTCCGCCTCGCCCAGTCGGAGTAGGAGTTGGGGACCTGGAGGGCTCGCGCCGCTCGCTTCGACCGCCCGCCGGTAGTGCCCGGCCGACTCCGCATGTTCTCCCCGGCGGGCTGCGACTTTGCCGAGCTTGGCATCGATCGCCCAGGGCTCATTGGCTGAAACGTCGAGGGCGCGCGTGTAGAACGACCAAGCAGTGCGGAGCTGATTGCGCCGCAGGCAGACGTCGCCGAGCCGATGGAGGATGTCGGCGAGCTCGGGCGCTGCGTCAGCGTGTTCGGCGAGCTCGAGGGCGGTTTCCAGCCGCTGCTGGGCGCGGTCGATATCGTGGGTTTCGAAGGCGGCTTCGGCGAGGCGCAAGTGGGCGCGCCGCCGGAAGGCCTCAAGTTGCGAATTGGCTTCCGCCGAGACAGCCACGACGGCGCCCAACGCAAACCAAATCGCCGCGCGCACCATTGGTTCTTAGTGTAGTCGTCGCCTGCCCGCCGCCAGCCTGAGAGGCCGCCTGCCTCGGCGGCAAGGGGAGGTACCGTGAGCTTATGCACCCGGGCTATTGCCCGAAACAGTTTCTGCAGGCTGGCAGTTGTCCTTGCGGCGTTTGCAACAGCCTCTCGAGCCGATCTGCTGCTCGTCGTGGACTTGACCACGGTGAATCAAGTGACCATCAGTGCAACGGGCGGGCTCTCAGCCGTCACCGTCAGCGGTTCCGATACTACCGGTGTGTATCTAGAGGACTTCTATGGCGGGTCGGGGGGGGGGCCTTTTCGATAGCTTGTTGTTCGGCGACTTGACGAGCGCAGCGAATCCACCTGACGGCCCGGACCTGTTCCGGGGAGGAGGCGGCTCGGACCCGGGGCTGAACATCTGGAGTATGACGCCGGACTTCGATCTGAGCTTCACTGCGGGGCTGGTTGCATTCACCGGGAGCGGAACGTGGAGTCTGAGCCCGGCGGAGTACGCCGACATGCTGGCCGGAAACAGCAGCGGCGATATCCACTTCCCGGCCGATACGCTTGACGACCTGCCGGTGTCGATTCTCGGCACCTACAGCGTAGTGTCGGATGCCACTGTGCCGGAGCCCGCGTCGATCTCGCTGATCGGCCTGGGGCTGCTCGGGTTGGTGGTTCTGCGCAAGCGGCGGTAGGGCCGCGCGGGAACTGCGGGCCGCGGGTTATTGGAACGCTCGGCAGGACGGCGGGGCGCACATCGCACCCCGGCATGGCTGCCGGGGCTCGGAGAGAAGGCGTGATGCCGAGCGCGGTCGGCGATGGCCGGGTGTGATCGTCAACAACGGGACGAAAGTTGATCCACGGGTTTCACCCATGGCTAGGCCAGGGCGCCTTTCTTCAACTGATCTTGGATGAAGTCGCAGGTGCGCGCCGTGATCGCCATCATCGTCAATGTCGGGTTTTGGCAGGCCACGGTGGTCCAGGCCGCGCCGTCGGTGACGAAGAGGTTCTTCACGTCGTGTGCTTGGGCGTAACCATTGAGCACGCCCTGCCTGGGGTTTTCGCTCATGCGCGCGGTGCCCACTTCGTGGATGCAGAAGCCTGGCGTAGACGGCGAGCCCGTCATGCGGACGTTCTTGTGACCGGTCGCCTCGAGCATCTCGGCGGCCTGTTCACGGGCGTCGTTCCATAGCGCGTACTCGTTGTCGCTCCACGCCATGTTGATCTTCAGCGTCGGGATGCCGTAGGCGTCCTTCTTGTCGTGGTTGAGCTCGACGTAGTTCTCGTAGCGCGGCAGGCATTCGCACCAGGCGCCGAAGCCGGTCGTCCAGCGCGCCTCGTCGTGCACGGACTGCTTGTATTTCGCGCCGAAACCCTTGGCGCCCATGTTGAAGTTGCAACCGCTGCGTCCTTGGTAGCCGTACCCGCGGATGAAGCCCTTGGTGTGGCTGCGGTCCACGTTGCGAAAGCGCGGAATATACATGCCGGTCGGCCGGATGGGAACGCCGGACCAAGCCTTGATCGGCAGCCCGTCCGGCTGCTCACCGCCCGCGCCGCCCTGGAAGATGTGGTCCATTAGGTAGTGGCCGAGCGCGCCCGAGGAGTTCGCCATGCCGCCGGGCTCGGAGTTGAGCAGAATGCGCGTGGACTCGAGCGTCGAGGCGCACAGCACCACGACGTTCGCGCGAATCTCCCGCGTCTGGCGCGTCTTGGCGTCCACGTAGGCGACGCCGTTGGCCAGGCCGGTGCGCTTGTCCTTGGTGACGTGGCTGACCGGCGCGTCGGAGATCAGGGTCATCCGGCCGGTCGCTTCGGCGGTCTTGAGCGAGCTGGTCGGGCTGGCGTAGTAGGAGTGTGTGACACAGCCGTTGTTGCATGGGCCGCAGTAGTGACATCCGGCGCGTCCGTTGAGCGCCTTGGTGAGGATGGCGGTACGGCCGATGGTGGCGACGCGGCCCATCCTGTCTTTCAGGCGGTTGCGGAAGCGCACTTCGCCGCAGGTAAAGTCCATCGGCGGCTGGAAGAGGGAATCCGGTAGTTGCGGCAAGCCCTCTTCGAGCCCGCTGATGCCTACGTAGCGCTCCACCTTCTGGTAGTAGGGCTCGAGGTCGGCTGCCGAGATTGGCCAATCGATGCCGTAGCCGTCGCGGCTGGCGGCTTTGAAGTCGATGTCGCCGTGGCGGTAGGACTGCCGGCCCCAGGTCAGCGAGCGGCCGCCGACAACGCGGCAGCGAATCCAGCGAAAGGGTTTACCGTCAGCGGTTTCGTAAGGATTTTTAGTGTCGTCCACGAACCACTTGTAGTTCCCTTCCAGGCAGGCGTAGGTGAGGCTTTGCATGGGCCGCATCTGCGAGACGTGCGGCGGCTTGGGGCGGGTCGAGTTGCGGTACTTGTACTGGTAAGGCTGGAGATGCTCGGTGTAGTCGGCCTCGGAATGGGGCGGACCGGCTTCGAGCACGCAGACCTTCAGTCCGGCTTCGGTCAGCTCTTTGGCGGCGATGCCGCCGGTGGCTCCGGAGCCAACGACGACGGCGTCGAAAACGTTGTTATCGCGGGCGTTCACTTGCAGCATCAGCGCCGTCATTCTAACATTTTCAGCCGTTCTTCCCGCGCCTCGAGATCGTATAGCCGCAGCTTGAGATCGCGGTAAAGTTGCGACGGCAGAGGCGTTTTGAGCTCGAAGCGATAGACGGCGACGCGCCCGTCGCCTTCGCGCACGTGGACCTCGAAACGGTACGGGTCGGCCGACCACACCGACTCGATCTCGTGGCCGAAACGCCACGAACGGGCTCGTTCATCGGCGTCGGTCTCGTACTGAATGCGGTCCTTCAGAAAGACGAGCCGGCCTTCGCTGCCGAACCAGCCGCGCAAGCGCTTGACTGGGATCGCATGCTCGGGTTGCTCGGCCCGCGGCGCCGCGCGGTCGGCCACGGGACGGCCGAAGCGGTCGCGCGTTCGTCGCCACAGCTCGTCGGGCAGCGGCGAAGCGAGCTCGAAGCGGTAGCGCCGGTCGCGGCCCAGGCGAATAGCGGAGTCCTCGTAGCTGAGCAAGTCGAGCCGCGTAGGGCTCAGGCGATCGAGCAGTTGGATGTCCCGCCAAGCCCAGCGGTCGGGCTGGGCGGACTTGCGGGTTTGGAAGACTACGCCGGCTTCGTCGATGGTGAGTTGGCCGTGGCGGTCGAGCCAGGGGCCGCGCAGCTCGGTCGCCTCGAAGGTTTCCGCGGCGCCGGCGGCGGAGAGCAGGAGCAGGGAAGCAGCGAGTCGCGTCATGAGGTCTCCATGGTCGTTTCGGGCAGGCTCCAGCCGCGCCAAATGGTGTAGGCGGCGGGCAGCAGCAGCAGAACGGTGATTCCCGAGGTCGCGATGCCGCCGACCAACGGGGTGGCGATGCGCTTCATCACGTCGGAACCGGCGCCGGCGCTCCACAGGATAGGCGCCAAGCCGATGACGTCGGTGGCGATGGTCATGAGGATGGGGCGAATGCGTTGCGCGGCGCCGTTGCGCACCGCCCGCCACAGGTCGGCCGTGCTCTCCATGCGTCCTCTGACGGCGGCCTCGTGGTAGGCCCCGTCGAGGTAGAGCAGCAGCACGATGGCGGTCTCCGCGTAGAGGCCGGCGAGCGCGATGATGCCAACCCAGACGGCGATGCTGAGGTTGTAGTCGAGCGCATGGAGCAACCACACGGCGCCGGTGACGGCGAACGGCGCGCCCAACATCACCAGCAGCGTTTCCGCCGCGGAGCGTGTGTTGAGGTAGAGGATGACGACGATGAGCAGCAGGGTGACCGGCACGATGAAGGCCAGTCGCTTCTCGGCCCGCTCCATGTACTCGTACTGTCCGCTCCAGGCCAGCGAATAACCGGGCGGCAGCTCGACGTTGTCCGCGACGGCTTGGCGCGCGCGCTCGACGTAGGCGCCGATGTCGTCGTCTTGGATGTCGACATAGACCCAGGCGTTGGGCTTGGCGGCTTCGCTCTTGATGGCCGGCGGTCCGATCTCGTAGCGAATCTCGGCGAGGCGGCCGAGCGGAATCTGCGGGCCCGCCGGCGTTGGCGCCAGCACGGCTTGGAGCCCCGGGATGTCGTCGCGCAGCTCGCGGGCGTAGCGCAGGTTCACCGAATAGCGCTCGAGGCCTTCGACGGTCGTGGTGACGTTGACTCCGCCGATGGCTGCTTGGATCACCTCTTGCACGTCGCCGGCGGTGAGGCCGAAGCGGGCGATCTCACGGCGGTTGAGCCGGAAGTCCAGGTAGCTGCCGCCCATCACGCGTTCCGCGTAGACGCTGGAGGTGCCGGGAACCTCGCGGATAACGGACTCGACTTGCTTGCCGATCTGCTCGAGCGTCGGCAAGTCGGGGCCGGCGATCTTCACGCCGACGGGCGTCTTGATGCCGGTGGAAAGCATGTCGATGCGCGTCTTGATCGGCATGGTCCAACTATTGGTGAGCCCTGGGATCTGCAGCGCGGCGTTCATCTCGGCGATGAGCTTGTCGACGCTCATGCCGGGGCGCCATTCGCTTTCGGGTTTGAGCCGGATGACGGTTTCTACCATGCTCAGCGGGGCGGGGTCGGTGGCCGTTTCGGCGCGGCCGATCTTGCCGAAGACGTGATCGACTTCGGGGAACGTCATCAGCACCTTGTCGGTCTGCTGGACGACCTCTCGCGCCTTGCTGACGGAGATGCCGGGAAGGGTGGTGGGCATGTAGAGCAGGTCGCCTTCCCACAGCGGCGGCATGAACTCTTCGCCGAGATCGCGGTAGGGGATCCAGGTGAGCGCCAACGCCAGCGTTGCCGCGAGGATCGCCGGCCAGCGGAAGCGCACGCAGAATCGGAGCACGGGCTCGTAAATAGCCACCAGCAGGCGGTTCACCGGATTGCGCTGCTCGGATCGCACCTTGCCGCGCACGAAGTAACCGACCAGCACTGGCACGAGCGTGAGCGCCAGCAGCGAGGCCGCCGCCATCGACCACGTTTTGGTGAACGCGAGCGGCCGGAACAGGCGCCCCTCTTGGGCTTCGAGGGTGAAGACCGGGATGAACGACACCGTGATCACGAGCAAAGAGAAGAACAGCGACGGCCCGACCTCAGCCGAGGATTCGGCGATGATCTTCCAATGCGGGACCGTGCCGCGTTTCTCGGCGAGATGTTTGTGGGCGTTCTCGACCATCACGATGCCGGCGTCGACCATCGTGCCGATCGCGACCGCGATGCCCCCGAGCGACATGATGTTGACGGTGAGCCCTTGCAGATAGAGCGCGATGAAGGCCATCAGGATGGCGACGGGCAGCATGAGCATCGCCACCAAGCCGCTGCGGATGTGGAACAGGAAGACCATGCACACCAGTCCGACGATGACGAACTGTTGCGAAAGAGCGCCCTTCAAGCTGTCGATCGAGCGC
This sequence comes from Bryobacterales bacterium, assembly GCA_965216545.1. Classification (GTDB taxonomy): domain Bacteria; phylum Acidobacteriota; class Terriglobia; order Bryobacterales; family UBA6623; genus RI-231. The sequence continues at coordinate 6,456,195 of OZ244172.1, read as the reverse complement.
TCGATCAAACCCGTGCGGTCGTAGGCGATCTCGACGACGACGCCTTCGGGCAGGCCGGCCTGGAGATCGGCGAGCTTGGCCTTGACCTCACGGATGGTCGAGAGCGTGTCGGCGCCCGAGCGCACGACGACGATGCCGCCCACGACCTCGCCAAGCCCGTCCCAGTCGACGAGCCCGCGCCGCATCTCCGGCCCGACGGCCACGCGCGCGACGTCGCCGAGCAGGATTGGCGCGCCGCTGTGATCGACGCCCAAGGCGATGTCGCGAATGTCGTCGAGCGAGCGGATGTAGCCCAGCCCGCGGATCATCAGCTCCTTTTCGCCGGCTTCGAGCACGCGTCCGCCGACGTCGCGGTTGCTGCGCTCGATGGCGTCTCGAATCTTGGTGATGGAGATGTCATAGCCGCGCAGGCGTGTGGGATCGAGCGTGACTTGGTACTGCTTGACGAAGCCGCCGACCGGGGCGACCTCGGAGACGCCCGCCACCGACGAGAGCTCGTACTCGAGGTAGTAGTCCTGGATGGAGCGCAGCTCCGCCAAGTCGTGGCGATCGGACTTGAGCGCGTACATCAGCGCCCAGCCGACTCCGGTGGCGTCGGGGCCGAGCGAGGGCGCGACGCCGCGCGGCAGCCGCCCCGAGACCGAGCTGAGGTATTCGAGCACTCGGCTGCGCGCCCAGTACATGTCCGTCCCGTCGTCGAAGATGACGTAGACAAACGAGAATCCGAAAAAGGAGTAGCCGCGCACGACCTTGGCGTGCGGCACTGCAAGCATCGCGGTGGTGAGCGGGTAGGTGACCTGGTCCTCGACGATGCGGGGGGCTTGGCCGGGGTACTCGGTGTAGAGAATCACCTGGACGTCGGAGAGGTCCGGAATGGCGTCGAGCGGGGTGAGGGTGAGGGTGTAGAGACCCACCGCGACGAGCGCCAGGGTCCCCACGACGACCAGAAAGCGGTTGTCGATCGACCATTCGATGATGCGTGTCAGCATGGGCCTGTCGTGCTCCCGTGAGGCATCGTTTCGACCTCAGTGCTGGTGCAGCAATTGTCCGATTGCCGCGCGCAGGTTGCTCTCCGAGTCGATGAGGAACTGCGAGGAGATGACGATCTCCTCGCCCGGCTCGAGGCCGGCGAGAATCTCTTGCTTGCCCCGGCCGGCGTTGCCCAAGCGGACCTCGCGCGGCTCGAACAGGCTCTCGCCCTTGCGCACCACGACGACGGCTCGCTCGCCGGAGTGAATGACCGCCTGATCGGGCACGACCACCGCGCCGGCGCCGCCGCCGGAGCGGAAGGTGACGTTGGCGAACATGTTCGGCGCGAGCTTGGCGTCCGGGTTCTCGACTTCAATCAACGCCGTGAGCGTGCGCGTGCTGGGGTCCACGGCGGGGTCGAAGAAGGCGACGCGGCCGCCCCAGGCGCGGCCCGGGAAGGCGTCGATCTCGATGCGCGCGAAGGAGCCTTCGCCGACATGACGCAGGTCGGACTCGTAGATCTGCGCCTTGACCCAGAGCTTGGCGTGGGAGCCGATCTCGAGCACCGTCATCCCCGGGGTGAGGCGCATCCCTTCGAGCGATTGGCCGAGCTTGGAGACGATGAGGCCCGAGGCGGGCGCGTGGACCGCAACGGTCCGCCGGACCTGGCGGGTTTGCTGCAACGCGTCGATGCGCGAGAGCGAGACGTCGAATGAGCGTAGCCGCTCGTGGGCGGCGGAGGCCAACGCTTCGGCGCCCGAGACGGCGGCCGGTGAGGCGCCCTGAGCGCGAAGCAACTCGGCGTATTCGAGCGCGGCAAGATACTCCTTCTGCGAGGCCACGAGCTCGGGGCTGTAGATCTCGAAGAGCAGGTCGCCGCGTTCGACCGTCTCGCCGCGGGTGTTGATGTGGGCCTTTTCGATCCAACCGGCAAACTTGGTATTGACCGAGACGACGTTTTCCTGGTTGTGCTCGAGCACGCCCACGGTCTGAACCTCGATCGGCACGCTGCCGCGATCGACGACGGCCGTCTTGACGGCGAAGCTTTGCAGAAAGCCCGGGTTGACGCGGACGCCTGTGGCCGGCTGCTCTCCCGTCGAATGGCTATCGTGCTGTCCAGCGTTGGAGGGCGCTTCTACGGGCACGAGCTGCATCTTGCAGATCGGGCACAGGCCGGGTTCGCTCTCGAGGACTTGCGGGTGCATGCCGCAGGTCCAGAGTTGGTCGGGCGGCCGCGTGGATGAAGCGGTGTGGTCGTGCGCGGCGGGCTCGCGGCCTGCCAGCCGGTCCGCCCAGGCCCAGCGGGCGGGGTTCCACAGCAGCAGCGCGGGAAGCAGCGCGCCGGCCAGAAAGGCAGCGAGGATCTTGGCGTTCATGGTTGCGTCTCCAGGGCTTGGCCGACGGTGCGCTCGAGCTCGGCGCGGGTTTTCCAGTGATCGGCTTGCAGGCGCGCCAGCCCCATCCGCACTTCGAGCTGCATGCGCTCGCTGTCGAGCAACTCGAGGGCGTCGATGCGAGCCTGTGCGTAGGAGGTCTCGCCGGCACGGACCGCGGCGGCTGCTTGCGGGAGCAGCGTCGACTCGAACAGGGCGATCTGGCGAGCGATCGATTCGAGCCGGAAGCTGAGCGAGCGGATCGAGGCGTCGACCTCTCGCGCCACGGCGCGGTAGCTCTGGCGTGAGGCGACGAGCCGCTCGGAGGCTTCGAGGATGGCGGCGTCGTACTTGCGCCGGAACACGGGCAGGTTGACGCCGAGCGTGAACGAGTAGGCGTTCTTGCCGTTGTCGAGAGGGGGCGCGAGCGCGCCGGCGCGATCCTCGCGGCCTTCGACGTTGATCATGGCCGCGCCGACGGTGAGATCGGGCAGGCGCTGGCGACGGGCGATATGCAGGTCCTTCTCTTCGGCCTCGATGTCGAGCAGCGCTGCATGGAGCTCGGGGCGGGCGCGGCGAGCGATTGCTGACAGCTCGGCGGCGTCGGCGATCAGCGAGACGGGGGCGGGCAGCTCGACCGGGTCGACGGGAGAGCCGGGCGGTGCGAAGCGTGCGGCGTTGAGCGCCGCTTCCGCATCGGCGCGGCCGCGGCCGAGCTCTTCGAGGCGCGCTTGCACGCGCGTGATCTCGGCTTGCAAGCGGATGACGGCCGTTTGGGGCCCCAGCCCCTGGCCGTAGCGCACACGTGCGAGAGTTTCGAACCTTTCGAGGAGGGAGACTTCGTCGCGGAGGATCTGGGCCGAGCGGTCAAGATAACCAAGCTCGTAGTAGGCGACTCGAACGCGGCGTCGAACCCCGTCCTTGGCTGCTTCGTGCAGGGCCCGCATCGCCGCGGCGCGCTTGGCGGCGGCTTGTTCGCGGTCGCTCAGCTTGCCCCACCACGGCAGGCGCTGCTGGATTTGCAGCATCAGCGTTTGCGGACCGACGCGCGTCTCGGGCGATCGAACGTAGTTGGTCAGCGAGACGGTGGGGTCGGGCAGGCCCGCAACTTGCGGCGCGCGCTGCAGGGCGGCCCGGTAGCGGGCAAACGAGGCTTGAATGGTTGGATGACGCTCGAGCGCCTCGGCGACGTAGGCCCGCAGACGAGCCTCGTCCTCGCCCTGCGCCCCCAACGACGCAGCGCTCGCCAATAGCAACAACCCTCGGACAATGCTGTCCATGAACCCTCCGGATTTCGGCACACGTGACCACAGCGACCGCAAAGCGGACACAGCAGTCCCCTTTGAGCCGCGTAGAGCAACCGGGAGGGTTTCTAGATCAGGAAGGTGCAGGCGAGCAGACGAATGTCTGCCGCGCCGGGCGGGGAACTGTCATTGGGAAGCGGCGCGACGACGACGCTTTCGACTTGGATGGGACGCGGCGTCGGCGGTGCGGGAGCGGCTCCATCCGCCGGCGGCGCGACGAGCACGGCGCGCTCGGCTTCAGCCCGCGCGCACATCGTCTCGCATTCCTGCGCGCCGGGTGAGGCGGGAGCTTCGTCGGACTTGTGGCAGCAGGCGTGCGGATCCAGCGCGCTGCCCAGCGCCGCCAGGGCCGCGGGACAGGGCGCGAACAGCATCGCCAGCACGAGGCTCGCGATCGCTCTCCGCCAAGTGGTGCTTTCCGCCACTGTTCTTAGGCTAGACCGGAGCCTGCCGCGTGTCAACGGCGCCGCGGCCGCCTCAGTTCATCACCATCATGCGCGAGCTGCTGCTCATCGAGGTCGACGATTCGGATACGCCGACGAGCTTGGCGAGGATCCAGGGGAACGGATAGGTCAAGCGGACCTCGACCTGCTCGCCGCGGGCGGCGGCGGCGGGGTCCATGTGCTTCGCCGAGCCGGTGACCGGGTCGAGCCAGACGGTCGAGACCTGCAAGCTCTGTGTGGCCAAGCCGACTGTGTTGCGGTTGGCGATGGTTTGGATCTGGGTGGCCGTCGCCGGGTTCAGCCCGCCGTGGGAGGCGAGGAAGCGCGCGGTTTCCTTGGCGGCGTGGCCGAGCGTGGCCGAGGTCCACATGGCGCGCGAGAACTCAAAGGCGCCGGCGACACAGGTCAAGAAGAGGATGAACGACAGTGCGAACTCGACGACGGTGGCGCCGCTTCGTCCGCCTCTGCGTGTTGGCCGTTCGTTGGTCATGACGTTCTCCTTCACTGCACGCGCACGTAGGACTGGCGAGAAACCTGCATCGGGTTTGGTATTCCGGGCCAGGGCGCGATGAGCTCGAACGACTGCTGCACGCGCACCTTGGAGAACACGCGGGGCGGGCCGTAGCCGGTGCACATGCCCGAGATGCAGTCCACGGGGCCGCCGCCGTCGGGGCAATCGCAGTAGAGATCGGCGTCCGCGCTCAGCCCGTCGAGGTCCGAGGCGTCGGAGAGTGCGACCGCCTCCAGGCGGCGCACGTTGGTCGCGTCGGTCACCGAGAACGAGCCGACGAGCGAGGCTGCGCCGGAGGCGTTGGTGATGGTAATCGAGTTGAAGAACACGCGGCTGAAGTCGGCGGCCGCCACCGAGATGAGCAGCAGCAGCGGTGCGCCGATGGCGAGCTCGACCGTGGAGGTTCCTCGCCGGGAGCGGCGTTGGCTAGTTGCGTTCTTCATGGTCATTCTCCTGCGGAGCTGTCGGTAGGCTATTCGAGCAGCGCAACCTTGCGCGTGGGCACGTCCGGGTTCGTGTTGGGGCTGTATCCGCCCGTTACATTCGCATCGCCGGAGATCACGATCCGGTCGGCGACCATCATCGTCCAGGCGGCGGCTTGGCTAGTGCCGGCAAAGTCGAGCTCGGTCGAGGGTAGGTAGAACGCGCCCTCATACTTTGCGGTCGAGTTGCCGACGATCTTTGAGCCGACGTTGGCCGGAGTGAGCTTGTCCTGCCAGAACAACATGCCCTCGTAGGGGCCGTAGCCGAGGCCGCTGAAGGATGCAACCACGCCCCCGGAGATGCTGAAGCCGTTCCAGCCGTTGTTGGCGATCTTGGTGTTGTAAAACAGCACGCCCTCGGCGGTCACCGTCGGGTTGCCCGAGATCGAAAGGCCGCTGTCCAAGATGTAAATTCCGGGTTGAAAGGTCACGTTGCCGCCCATGATCTTGATCGAGGGGTTGCCCTTGTAGTAGCCGGGTTTGAGTGTCACCTCGCCGCCGGTGATGATGATGCCGCCTGTCCCGGTCGTCCCGAAGCCCTCGGTCGTGCCGGCGGCGATGGTTCCGTAATCTGCGAAGTACGTGCTGCCCGTGCTCAGCGAAGTCGAATTGGTTAGAAGCAAGTCCGAGCTGAGGTAGTCGCCGTCGAGCTTTCCCGAGGTGTCGACCACGAGGTCTTCGGCGATCGGCGCGGTCTGGGGCGCGGCCGGCGGACTCAGGTAGGCCAGCGGATCCAGAGCGCGCGGCGTGCCGGTGAGCGGCGTCGGCGTGACGCACTCGCCGGAGGAGCCGCCGGTCAACGAGATCGACGCCGCGTCGACACAGCCAACGCCGCTGTTCGATTGCAGCGCGTCGGGGTCGTCGGAGTTCACCATGACGCCGCAGGCCGCGTTGAGCGTGGCGCCGCCGGCGACCTTCAAACCGCCGCGAGCGGTCGGGTTGAGCGCGAGGACGCAAAAGTCGGCGAACTTCTCGAGCCCGGCAACGGCGCGCGCCCGAACCATGGCGGAGTCCTGCGAGAAGATGCGCAGGAACGTCGTCTTGACGTTCCGAGTCACGATCGCCTCGGCGAAATCGTTGGTCTGGTTCGGTCCCGAGGTTGGCGGGATATTGATGGAGACGTTCACCGCGGCGTCGGCGGTGTCGAAGCCGTTCATCTTCGAGGCGTCCCATCCGGATTGCTGCGCGGCGCTGGTCCCAAGCCCGCGATAGAGCTCCGCGACGGCGCTCATCGCGCCAGCGTCGGCGGCAATCTGCGCGGCGCGGCGCTCGGTGTAGATCCGTCCAAAGTCGACAGCGAGGCCGACAACGGCTAGCAGGATCGGAAGGCTCACGACGAGCATGACTAGGACCTGACCGGCACGGCGGCTCGATCGAGTGTTTCTGGCTGGTATGGCGTGTGTGCTGTTGATGTTCGGCATGGCGGTGGTTCCCTCTCGGTGTTTCTCTTGTACTTCACGGGGGGCTCTGGCAAGCTCAATGGTTCAAACTAGCGGGCGCCTGGAACGTCCTTAGTGCGACAAGTACGTCGGGACCATGGCCGGAGCCGCGAGGTCAGTGGTCGTGCGGGACCCGCAAACGGCGGCCCGGTGTGGAGATAACTCCTAGAATCCAACCCTGAGAGTGGTTTCAGGGCGTCTGGACCACCGGCCATTCGCGAAAACGGCTCATGATACCGGGCCGTGACTGACGGCGGTGAAGAGCTAGATTGGGGAAGCGACCAGTCGTTTCAGAGCTAGGTTGCTACTGAGAGGACGATAGTACGAAGGTACCGTTCGCGGCGCGCCGGCCAGATTTGTAAAAACCGTGACAATCCTGCGTAAAAAGCCTTTGCCGGCGGACGTACGCGCCGCTGGCGGGCCTCAGCGGCGCATGTAGTACAGGAAGCCGTCCTCGGCGCCCACCAGCAAGTCCGGTTGGCCGTCCCGGTCCCAATCGACCACGGTGGGGCTGGTGGTGTGCCCGGCGAGCTTGCGCTCGCTCAGCGGGCCCTGATCGACAAACTTTCCCTCGAGGTTGCGCAGCAGATTGGCGTTCTGGGAATTGGTCAGGATGTCCAGCGCGCCGTCGCCGTCCCAATCAACGATCTGGATCTTGCGTCGGCCGGACTTGCCGGCCCAACCGTCGTTGAGGCGTAGACCGAACGCGCGCACGCCGGACAGCAGCCCCCCGCGGCTGCGTTGGAAGAAGGCTAGATGGCCTTCCTGGTCCAACATGACCAGATCCATCCTGCCGTCGCGGTTCCAATCGATGGCGAACGGCGTGGTGCGCCACTGCGTGACAAAGGCCGGCGCTTGCGGTTTCCACCAAGTCCAAGCGGGCGTGCGGGTGGGACGGCGGCTGAGGGGCCGCGCCGCGGCGAGCTTGGGCTCGGTGCGCGAGCCGACGTTGCGGTACCACTCGACCTTGCCCCATATGGAGTTGGCGACGATGTCCGGCAGCCCGTCGCCGTCCCAATCCGCGACGCTGAGGGTGGTGTAGCCCCACTTGGCCTCGGCCGGCCCTTGGATCGAGCCGTTGTAGCCGGCCTGGATGCGGATGCGCTCGCCGCCCGCATCGAGGTACTGCGGCGCCGCCCACTTCGGCGGGTCGCCGCCGTCGAGATTTTCGATGAAGGCGATGTAGCCGGCGGTGTTGCCGGCGACGATATCGTCATCGCCGTCGCCGTCCCAGTCGAAGCCGAACGGGGTGACGAGCGCGCCGAACTTGACGTACTCGGCTTCCTGCTGGAAGTAGACCGGGGGCAAGAACCGCGCGCGGCCAAGGTTCTCGACCAGTGCGACGCGGCCGTCCTCGTCGCCGACGATCAGGTCGGGGTCGCCGTCTTGGTCCCAGTCGACCGAAACCGGCGTGATCATCTGCAGATCCATGGCGATGGGCTCGCCCGCATGGCGCAGCTTGCGTCCCCTCGCGTAGCGCGGCGCCGTGCGCGTCCCGACGTTGTCGAAGTAGGTGAAGCCGTCGAGGAACTCGCCGCAGACGAGGTCGAGGTCGCCGTCGCCGTCAAAGTCCGCGAGGTTGGGGCTCGGCATGCCGAAAACGTCCACCGGCTCGCCGGCGGCGAGAACGTTGCGGGGGCGAGCGTATCCGTCGCCGGTGTTGCGGGCCCAGAAGACCCAGCCGTGCAGCGGGCCGTTGGTCCAGCGGCCGCGGGAATCGAATGCGTCGTCCCAACCGTAGTCGGTCCAGTCGCCGATGCCGACCAGCAGGTCGAGCCTGCCGTCTCCGTCGTAGTCGACCTGCTTCCATTGGTTGGCGCGGATGCGGCCTTCGGTTCGAAGGAAGTCTTCGGTGCGTAGCGGGATGTCGACCGGTTTCGCGAACCCCGTGCGGAGGAAGTCCGGATAGACCTTGCCCGGGGTCATGACGGCGCCGTTGGGCGAGAGTTGGGCGTTCACGCCGCGCTCGGCGACACGCACGGCGGGCTTGAAGACGGGATGCTTGGAGCCGTCGGGGTTCTCGAAGAACCAGGTCCCCTCATACGGCTTGCCGCCCGAGACGACGACCAAGTCGAGGTCGCCGTCCTGATCCCAATCGATGGGCACGGGCCAGGCCCACAGGCCAACGCCGAGGTCCACGGTAAGGCCAGGGTTGTTGTAGCGCAGCCGCTCGAGGTCTTGAGCGGAGGCGGGGACGAGGAGGGCGAGTAGGAACGCCAGACGGAATCGCATGGGCGACCCCATTAGAATCCAGAGCCGCGCGCGTGAGCAAGCGGGCGATGGCTAGAACCGCAGGCCGTTCCGCAGGAAAATGCTCGCGTAGAAATACAGTTCGGCGTCGAGGGCGCGCTTGATGTTGTCGGCTTGGCGGAAGCCGTGTTGCTCGCCGTCGAAGAGCAAGTAGCTCACCAGCAGGCCCTTCTCCCGCAGGATCTCGACCATGCGCTCAGCTTGATCGGGCGGGACGACGCGGTCTTCCGAGCCTTGAAAGAAGATGACCGGCGCGTTGAGCCCTTCGGCGTGCAGGATGGGCGAGCGCTCGTCGTAGACCGCCTTGCCGGCCGGGTAGGGCGCGACGAGCTTGTCGAGGTAGCGAGCCTCGAACTTGTGCGTGTCTTCGGCGAGCGCGCTGAGGTCGCTGACGCCGTAGTAGCTCGCGCCGGCCTTGAAGACGTCGCGCATGGCGAGCGCGGCGAGGGTGGTGTAGCCGCCGGCCGAGCCGCCGCGGATGATGAGGCGCTCAGGGTCGGCGAGGCCCTGCTCGACCAGGTAGCGCGCGGCGTTGCAGCAGTCGTCGACATCGACGACGCCCCACTTGCCCGCGAGACGCTCGCGATAGGCGCGGCCATAACCCGAAGAGCCGCCGTAGTTGACATCGACCAAGGCGAAGCCGCGGCTGGTCCAGTAGGTCTTGCGAAGGTCGAACGCGGGCGAGGCTTGGGCGGTGGGTCCGCCGTGGCTGATGACGATCAGTGGCGGCAGCTCGCCCTCGGGCGCCTGAAAGTCGGGGTTGGAGGGCGGATAGTAGAACGCGTGCGTCGTTTCGCCGCCGGAGGGGAGCTCGACCGGCCGCGCGACCGAGACGTAGCGGGCAAGGACGGGATCGGGAGGCGAAGAATGCTGCAGCGTTTCGAAGGCGCCGTCCGAGTAGAGGACCACGGCATCGGGCTCGCTGGGCGAGCCGCCGAGAAACAGCAGACGCTCGCCGTCCGTGCTCAGGTGGGACAGGTCGCGGTAGTCGTTCTCAATGGGCGAGAATCTGCCGGCGTCGAGATCGAACTTGCCGAGGGCCCATCCCGCCGGCGAGTGATAAGCGCAGAACGCAATCGCGTCCGAGGCGAGAGCGTAGGTGCTCCAGCCAAAGACCCACGGCGGATAGCCGAAGTCGGCTTCCATCTCCAGAACGCACTCGATTGCGCCGTCGGTCCTCCTGCGGCAGAGGTTCCAGTAGCCGCTGCGGTCGGAGAGGAAGTAGAGCGTGCCGTCGGGCGACCATTCTGGCTGGATGACCGATTCGGCTGCCCCGCCTGCAACGTGAGCAGCGTCGCCGACCGAATCCTCGAGAGGGGTGATGCGCAGGGCGGTCGCGTCCCACGGCATGTTGGGGTGGCTCCACTCGATCCAGGCCAGCGTGGCGCCATCAGGGCTGACGCGGGGGTTCGAGTAGAAGTCCGCGCCGCTGACCAGGACGGCCGGCTGGCCGCCCTCGAGCGGGACGGCGACGATCTGGTTGCGCGGCTCGCCTTCGCCGGCGTGATCTTCACGGACGCAGATGAGCCGCTTGCGCTGGGCGTCGAGGACGAGGTCGGCGTAGCGAAAGGGCCCCTCCGGGGTGATGGGCTTGGGCTCGTCTCCGCGCACGTGCCGGTAAAGCCGGCCTTCCGGGTCGTTTGAGAAAAAGACTGTGCCGTCGGAGACGAGAAAGGCGCCGCCGCCATATTCGTGTACGCGCGTGCGCACGCTGAACGGAGCGGGTGTAACGTCGGCGGACGAGCCGTCGGGGCTTCGGCGAACCAGTACGGAGCGGCCCTTCTCCGCCGGCCGGCCCTCGAGCCAGTAGAGATCGTCGCCGTCGATCGCAACGGCGGTGAGGCGGATGGACTCGGAGACGATGCGGTCGGAGGTGACGGGCGACTTCCAAGATCCGTAAGGAGCGGTTTGTGGCATTGGCGCTATCTACATAGCTAACACTTTGATCGGGTCAGGCGGCTCCGGGGGCCGCCCTCCGACACCACCGGATGTACGGATTTCCGCATCGGGGGGCTGAGCCGGCAGCTTATCATGCTGCAAGTTGGGATGGAACCTACAAGCCGTGGCGCGCCGGATGCGCGTGACTCGATCCGCTCTTCATCACCGCGCCCGCGCCGCCATGCCAAGGCGAACCAACGTCTTGACAATCCCAGATCATTGCAGTAGTTTCAGTGTTGACAGAAATTACCGACATGCCTCTCTCTGCAACCTCCGAGCGCTTCATCCTCCACTGGGGCGAGATGGGGACCCGCTGGGGCGTCAACCGTACGGTGGCGCAGATCCACGCCTTACTGTTCCTCTCTCCCGAGCCGCTGCACGCCGAACAGATCGCCCAGACGCTGGCCGTGGCGCGGTCCAACGTCTCCACCAGCTTGCGCGAGCTCCAGAGTTGGGGCCTGGTGCGCGTGGCGCACGTGCTTGGCGATCGCCGCGATCACTTCGAGACCCAAACAGAGATCTGGGAGATGTTCCGCATCATCTTCGAGGAGCGCAAACGCCGCGAGATCGACCCGACGCTCGCCTTCTTACGTGACGCCGCGGCCGCGCCGGCCAAGACCAAGCAGGAAAAGTACGCCCGAGCACGGATCGCGGACATGCGGACCTTTTTCGAGGATGTCGAGTCGGTCTACAACGATCTCCAAGCCAACCCCAAGGCGCTCGAAGCGGTCAAGCTGCGGGGCAAGCTGCGGCGTTGGCTGAGCGGACTGGCGGGCGCTGGGCGCTAGGCTCCCCTTTTTTAGCCATCGATTGCAGTTACAACAGAAATAACCAACAGGAATGACTCATGTTCATCATCATCTTTCTCGGGATCGTCGGCGCCGCGTTGGTCGCCATCTCGACCGAGGGCCTGCGCGCCTACGGCTGGATGCTGTTTGCGGTGTCGCCGCTGCTCGTTGGGTATGCCGCCGGCGCGTTCGCCTGCAAGCGCGGCAAGCGTCCTCTGACGGGATTTGCCTGGGCTCAGGCCGCGTTGCTGGTCGAAGGGGCTGTGTTGTTGGCTCTGGCTTTCGAGGGACTGATTTGTCTGATCATGGCTTGGCCGCTTGCGGCGGCCATGGCGGCGGCCGGCTGTTGGTTCGCCTACGCGCTGCACCACGTGCCTGCGGCCGCCCACGTTCGTCTCTCCTGCTCGGCGTTGGCTGTCTTGCCGCTAGCGATGATGCTCGAGCGCGAGCTGACGCCCGAGCCCTCGCTCCATCGTGTGGCGTCGACCATCGAGATCGACGCGCCCCCCGAGATCGTCTGGCGCAACATCGTCGAGGTCGCCGAGCTGCCGCCCCCGGACGAGGCGCTATTCCGACTGGGGCTCGCCTATCCGGTCCGCGCCGAGATCGAAGGCCGCGGCGTCGGCGCGGTTCGCCGTTGCGTCTTCTCCACCGGCGCGTTCGTCGAGCCGATCACCGTCTGGGACGAGCCGCGCCGTTTGGCGTTCACCGTCGAACGCAACCCGCCGCCGATGGTCGAGCTCTCGCCTCACGGCGAGATTCATCCGCCGCATCTCGAGGGCTACTTCTGGAGCGAGCGCGGAGAATTCGTTCTCGAAGCGCTGCCCGCCGGCGGCACGCGCCTGACCGGCGCCACCTGGTACCGCCAGAAGCTCTGGCCCGCCGCCTACTGGCTGCCGTGGTCCGATTGGGTGATCCACCGGATCCACCTGCGGGTGCTGCGCCACATACGCGACCGCTCCCGGCCAACCCGGGTACAATGAGCCCGAACAACCATGAAGGATCTTACGCTCACCCGCCGTCACTTCTTCTTCGGCTCGCTGCTTGCCGGCGCCGTACCCGCCGGAGGCTACGGCGCCGTACCCGGCCTGGGCCGTCTCGGCTACAAGTCGCCCAACGAGAAGCTCAACATCGCCGCCATCGGCGCGGGCGGCAAAGGCCGCAGCGACATTGCCGGCTGCGACAGTGAGAACATCGTGGCCCTCGCCGACCCAGACGCCGACCGCGCCGGCGAGACTTTCGAGAAGTATCCCAAGGCCAAGCGCTACACCGACTTCCGAAAGATGCTCAGCAAGCAGCGCCGCGAGATCGACGCCGTCATCGTCTCCACACCCGACCACATGCACGGCATGGCGTCGATGTGGGCGATGGAGCGCGGCATGGCCGTCTATTGCCAGAAGCCGCTCACGCGCACCATTTGGGAAGCCCGCGAGCTCACCCGCGCCGCCGACCGCTTCGGCGTCGCCACCCAGATGGGCAACCAAGGCTACTCGAATGACGGCACGCGCCAAGCCGCCGAGATCGTCTGGTCGGGCGAAATCGGCGACGTGACCGAGGTCCACGCCTGGACCAACCGGCCCATCTGGCCCCAAGGCGTCGTCCAAATCCCCGCTGACGAGCCGGTCCCCGACACCATGGATTGGGATAGCTGGCTCGGCATCGCCGAGGACCGCCCCTACAGCTCGGACTACGCTCCATTCAACTGGCGCGGCTGGTACGACTTTGGCTGCGGCGCGCTGGGCGACATGGCGTGCCACATCCTGGGCTCGGTCAACATGGCCCTGCTGCTCGAGGCTCCCACCAGCGTCGAGGTGCTCGAGCAGGAAGGCAAGAACCCCTACACCTTCCCCACCAAGTCCGTCATTCGGTTTGACTTCCCTGCGCGCAAGTCCATGCCGGCCGTCAAGGTGTATTGGTACGACGGCGCCGAAGACGCCGCCTACCGTCCCAAGGGCCTGCCCGAGGGCGAGCGCGTGATCCCGGTCAGCAAGCGGGCCGAGGACGCCTTCAAGGAAAAGCCCGACGCCACCCAGGAAGACTTCGACAAGTTCATCCAGCGCACCCAGCGCAATGGCGCCGTGTTCGTCGGGTCCAAGGGCCTGATGGCGACCGACACCTACGCCGGCAGCGTCCACCTGATGCCCGAGGCCCGTTGGAAGGAATACGAGATGCCCGACGAGTTGTTGACGCGCTCGCCCGGCCACTACCGCGATTGGATCCGGGCGGCCAAGGGCGGCGAACCGGCCTGCTCGAACTTCGCAGTCGCCGGCCCGTTCACCGAATGGATTCTGCTCGGGGTATTGGCGCTGCGCTTCAACGGCAAGCTCAAGTGGTCTCCGAAGAAGATGAAGGTCACCAATCACTCCGAGGCCAACGACTTCATCCGCCCCGAGCTACGCCGAGGCTGGAGCTGGACGTAGCTCAGGGATTCGGCGCCAAAGGCGCCCAGGCAGGAAGCTTCGGGTGAAACCCGTGGCCCCCGGGACGGAAATTGCAGCCTGGCCCTTGTTCAGGGGCCTGGTAGGAGGGGCGGCGCCGATTGATTCCACGGGCGCGGCGCCCGTGGCTGACTCCTGCCATGCGCCTGCCGGCGCGACAGATCTCTCCGGCTAGCCAGAGAACTCGCCCACGTCGCCGCCGCGGCTGAGGTTGCCTCCGTACTCGGCGCCCACGACGACTCGTTCTCGCGTAACCGGCTGCGAAGCTGCTATCGGCTGCGGCCTCTCGGGTTGCCGTTCGCGCTCGGCCTGCGCTCGGGCCGAGGCGCGACGGGCGTCCTCGTAGCCATGGATCGTGTGATAGATCGCGCGGTCGAAGAACTCCGAGACGGACAGAACCAGCTCGAGCTCCATGTCGCGCTCCGAGGCGTCGCCTTCGATCGAGCCGCGGATGAAGTCCAACAGCAGCGTCTTGGTGCGGGTCAGCGAAAAGATGAGCTGATCGAGCGGGATCGTGCCGTGGAAACGCTCACGGCCCTTGCGCTCGTAGACGGTTTGAAGCTTGTGCCAAGTGCGGCTGTGCAGCCACTGGCCGAGGTTGCTGTAGAGGTCGTGCACGACGCCCTCGAACTGCTGGTCCGAAAGGTTTTCGTAGGCCGCCGCGCGGCGGTCTTGGCGCACCGAGACGACCAGGTCGCGTGAAAGCTTGTGCGCCTCCTTCTCGATTGCCCGTACCAGACGTCGTGAAATCATTCCGTCCTCCTTCCTCGTTCGCCGGCTAAAGCATAGCGCATTCGGAGTCGCGGAAGAATTTATTCGTCGAAGCAGTACAGCGCCTCGCGGGTACGCACGTACAGCCGGCCGTCGGTGATCACCGGCGTGGCCCAGATCTCCTCGCCCATGTCGTTGACGCGTCGCACCTCCCACTCAGGCCCCGGGTCGAGTACGGAGATCTTGCCGGTCTCGGCCGCCATGAAGATTTTGCCGTCCGCGGCCACCGGCGAGGCGAAATAGCGGTCCATTGCCTCGCGCAGGCGGCCTTGCTTGGTGACCTCGCCGGTCCGCTTGTCCAACGCGGTAACGATGCCGCCGTCCTTGACCAAATAGAGCACGTCGCCGAGCAGCAACGGGCTCGGGACGTTGGGCAGGGTCTTGTAGTAGCGCCATTTGATGGCCGATTTCGTCATGTCGCCCTTGCCGCCCAGCCGAATGGCCTGCACGGCGTTGACGACCGAGCGCTTGCGGCGATGGTGCTCCCAGTCGCGCTCTTCCATCCATCCGCTCAGGTCGAGGTCGAGGCTGTCGAACTTCTTCTGGGCGCCTTTGATGACCCGGTCGGCTTCGACGGGCGAGAGCTTTCCGTCACTGTCGGCGTCGGCTTGGGCGAGGATCTCGGCGAACGGCGGGACGTCCTCTTGTTGGCCGAGATCCGCCGAGCCGGCCCAGCCGAGGACGTAGATGGTGTCTTCGTCCATCACCGGGGTCGGCTTGAGCTGCCACGTCAAGCTGCGCACGAACCACACGATCTCGCCCGAGTCGACGTCGTAGGCCTTGAGCTCATAGGAGCCGGCGAGCAGCAGTTGCAGGTTGCCCTCGGGGGGCTGCCAGAGCACCGGCGTCGAGAAGCCGCGCAGCGAGAACGGCCGGTCCTTCCGCCAAGCGGTCTTGCCGGTGGCGGCGTCGACGGCCAGGATGAACGAGCCGGTTTCCGAATCGCAAACCTGGATCACCTTGCCGTTGACGTAGAGAGGCGAAGCGCCGAGCCCCATGGGGTTGTTGAACGGCCCCAGCTCACGGCGCCATAGCTCGTTGCCGTCCGGCCCATAGGCGAGCAGGCCGAAGTCCTGAAAGAAGGTGAACACCCGCTCGCCGTCGGTAGCGGCGCTGGGCGAGGCGGGGTTGTTGGGCTCGCGCAGATGGCCCGATCGCGTGCGCGTGATCTCGCGCCGCCACTTTACCCGGCCGCTCTCGCGGTCAAGCGAGAGCGTGAAGAGCTTGTCGCCCTCGAAGCCGGTTAGAAAGATGGAGTCTTTGCCGAAGACCGGAGAGGAGTTGCCTTCCGGCAGCTCCGTCCTCCACACCACGTTCGTTTCCGGGCCGAGCCGTTCGGGAATGCCGGTGTCGCTCGAGACGCCGGATCCGTTCGGGCCGCGGAAGCGATCCCATTCAGTGCTCGGCGTCGCGGAGAGGGCGCCGGCGACGATCGCCAGGACAAGCATGCGCATGCTGCAACTATACCGACTCCGAGGGGGCGCAATCCACGCTTGCGGTCCTGCTCGAGGGTGCAATCGGGTTGGCCCGGAGCGGAAAAGATCGAGGGGAGCTCTAGGCGCTATCCTTGTAAATCGAACACGAGACGTTTAATATGCAAGGATGATTCCTCGTCGTGCGCGGGCGCAGATCTTGCGGGCGCTGGACCGTCAGGCGGTGGCGGCTGTCATCGGGCCGCGCCAGGTGGGCAAGACGACTCTCGCTCTCGAGATTGCGGGCGAGCGGGACGCGTTGTACCTCGATCTCGAGTCTGGGGCGGATCGGGCAAAGCTCGCCGAACCCGAGCTGTTCCTTCGCCGTTTCGAGGATAAGCTGGTGGTCCTAGACGAAATTCACCGGACGCCAGAGCTATTTCGTTCTCTGCGGGGCCTCATCGACGAGGGCCGCCGAAAGGGCAAGCGCACGAACCGCTTCCTCGTTTTGGGCTCAGCGGCAATCGAGTTGCTTCGGCAATCGGGCGAGACGCTTGCCGGCCGCATCGAATACGTTGCGCTCCATCCGTTCGACGTGTTGGAAGCGGCCCCGGACGAGGCGACGCTGACACGCTTGTGGGTGCGCGGCGGCCTGCCCGACAGCCTGCTTGCCGGCTCGGACCGCGACAGCGCCGCCTACCGGCTCAACTTCATCCGAACCTACCTCGAGCGCGATGTCCCTCAGCTCGGACCTCGCATTCCCGCTGAGACCCTCGGTAGGCTTTGGGCCATGCTCGCCCACAACCAGGGCGGCCTGCTGAACGCTTCGCGACTCGCTTCGGGACTTTCGGTGAGCGCGCCCACGGTGACGCGTTATGTCGATCTACTGGTCGACCTGTTGCTCTTGAGACGTCTCAGACCCTTCCACGCCAATCTCGGAAAGCGACTCGTCAAGTCCCCGAAGGTCTATGTCCGCGACAGCGGGTTGACACACGCGCTGCTGCGCCTAGGAGATTTCGATGAGCTTGCGGGTCATCCCGTCGCGGGGCTGAGTTGGGAGGGCTTTGTCATCGAGAACTTGTTGGCCGCGGCGCCGGAGCAGACCGAAGCGTCGTTCTACCGCACCGCGGCCGGCGCCGAGATCGACCTTGTGTTGGATCTTCCTGGCGGGCGTGGCCGCTGGGCCATCGAGATCAAGCGCAGCGCGGAAGGCGGGCTGGGCAGAGGATTCCGTAGCGCACTACTCGATCTACAGCCGGCCAGGGCGTTCGTCGCGCACACGCGGGACGAGCAATTTCCGATTGCGGACAATGTGGAAGCGATCGGAGTCCGGCAACTCGCGGCCATGCTCGCGGAACTGTAACCGGATGCGCCGGCGACCGCTCGCGGTCAGTGGGTCATTGCGTAGACGATGTAGTTGATGCCCATGCGGTAGGCTTTCGCGGTGTAGCGCTCGGGGTATTCGGGCCAATCGGCGTGCTCCCAGGCGTCGCCCAGGTCCATGTTCCAGTTGATCAGCACCATCAGCCGGTCGTCGTCGTCGTAGATGCCTCGCCAGTGCGGCTCGACGCCGTCGTTCTCGAACGTGCGCCCGGTGTAGAGCATCTGGATGCCGGGGATCTGCTCGTCGGGCAGCACGTCGAAGAGCACGTGAAAGACCTCGTCGTCGGAGCTGATCTCGCGGATCGGACGCTCGGGGAAGATCTTCTGCATCCCGGTGACGAAGTTGCCCCATTCGCGCTCGCCGTGAAAGTCGTCGAAGATCAAGAAGCCGCCTCGCAGTAGGTACTCGCGCAGCCGCTCGATCTCGATCTCGCTGAGGTCCCAGTGGCCGGGCTCGACGGCGTAGAGCCAGGGGTAGTCGAAGAAGTTGTCGTCTTGCGGGCTGACGTATTCCTCGGTCGCGCGGGCGTCGATGTTGCTCAGCCGTCGGACGCCGCCGAGGAAGTGGCGCTCGGCGGCGGGCGAATCGATGTGCCAGGGCCGCTCTTCGATCATTTGGCCGGCGTAGAGGTCGGTATAGACCAAGCGGGCGAAGTAGAACTCGGCGGGGCCGCCGCCTGCCTCGGGCTCCGGCAGGGGGACTTCCGCGGGCGGCATCTCGACCCCGCGATAGATCCGCTGCGCAAGCAGCAAGCCGCCGCCCACCAGAGTAAGCAGCATCGCCGTCGCCACGGTATTGCGCCGCCGCGCCATCTCTACCCAGGATAGCAGGCCGCGTCAACGGGGCCCGCCAGGCAAATGGCCCATTGCGGCTGGAAAATGCGCTGGTAAAAGGCAGAGCCGTTGTGCCATTCTAGGCGCCGGTCGCCGCGGCGGCGAGCTCGCCGCCGCGGCTTGCACAGACCCTACAAGCATGCACCTCTCACGGCAACTCATCGAGAAGTACATCTACGGCGATGAGGCGGGCCGGCGGCAAACCCAGGACTCGCCCGTGCTGCCCGACGTGTGGATTCGCTACGGCTGCTGGGCCGAACATCGAGTGCGGCCGGGCAGGGATGAGGGGCCGGGCTGCGGCCGAGAGTTGCTGCTCACTCCGCGGTTCGGTTTCACCCCGGGCCAGGTCGCCAACCAGTTGCGCAAGACGCTGCCCGAGCAGCCCGAGGGCGAGCGCCGCCACCGCGTGGCCTACAACCAGACCTACGTCGCGGCGAACTTGAGCTTCCTCGAGCTCATTCGCCACGTGATGCCGATGACGTGGTGGTGGCACGAGCGCGTCGTCGGCAGCGTACGCGAGGTGCGATCCAGCACGAAGGCCAGCAAAAAGCGCGCGCGCGGCGGGCTGGACCTGGGAGCGTTTCTGCGCGAGCACCGCGGCGCCATCAGCGAGGACATCGAGGCCTTCGGGCAACCTGGAAAGAACCTCGTGCTGCCGCCGGACCTGGTCTGGATGATCCGCCTAGTGGGCGCGATTGCGTACGCGCTGGAGCAGCCGGTCAACACGCACAAGAAGGACTGGAGTTGCGAGGACGACCCGGCGGCGGTCGAGGATGAGCTGACGCCGACGGCGATGGTGGAGGCGTTGGCGGACCTGCTGACCGGCTTCAAGATCGGGGCGCCGCCGCACAAGGCCCGCGGCGGAGAGATCGAGGTCCACAGGCTGGTCTATCTGGTCAACATGAACCGCCGTGCTCGCCTGGCGGTAACGCGCTCGGTGCTGGCGGTGAAGGCCGACGCCGCGCGCCGGCTCTTCGACATGGACTGCTCCCGCATCTGCTGGGCGGTGCTCGATAGCGGGATCGACGCGGCGCATCCGGCGTTCTACCAGCCGGCCGATCCGGCGAAGGACCCCAGAGACAAGCGCGGATTCGACGGCGAGGGCTGGGCCGAGCGCACGGGCGTCGAGCGGACTTACGACTTTACCGTGATCCGCGACCTGCTGAACCCCGACGAGCTGCACGGCGACTCCGCTGCGCTCGCACCCCTGCTCAAACGCCTGCCCGCGGCGCGGCGCAGAAAGCTCGTCGACGCCGAGCTGCCCGAGCTGCGCGAGCGGCTGCTGCGCGGCAGCGGGGTGGACTGGGGGCTGCTCGAGCCGCTGCTGCGCGTGCCTCACGATCGCAACTACAAGAGGCGCGAGAAGCCGAAATCCGATCACGGCACCCACGTGGCCGGGATTCTCGCCGCCGACTGGCCGCAAAAGACCGACTACAACGACAACCCGCTGGTCGGCGTCTGCCCCGGCATGCGGCTGTTCGACTTCCGCGTCATCAATCCGGCAAGGGAGACCACCGACGACGACGAGTTTGCCGTGATCGCGGCTTTGCAGTTCATCGCCTATCTGAACAACCAGAAGGACTACTACGCCGTACATGGCGTGAACATGAGCCTGGCCATTCCGCACGAGGTCGCGAACTACGCCTGCGGGCGGACGCCGGTGTGCGACGAGTGCTCGCGGCTGGTCTCGACCGGAGTCGTCGTGGTGGCTGCGGCGGGCAATGAAGGCTACCTGCAATACCAGACGGCGAACGGCAACCGGCCCGGTTACCACACGGTCTCGATCACCGACCCCGGCAACGCCGAAGCGGTGATCACGGTAGGGTCGACGCACCGCTTTCTGCCGCACACCTACGGCGTGAGCTACTTCTCGAGCCGCGGGCCGACGGGCGACGGCCGCAACAAGCCGGATCTGGTCGCGCCGGGCGAGAAGATCTGGGCGCCGATACCCGATGGCCGGGTCGACTACCGCGACGGCACGTCGATGGCCGCCCCGCACGTCTCGGGAGCGGCGGCGTTGTTGATGGCCCGCCACAGCGAGCTGGTGGGCGACCCGGCTCGCCTCAAGCAGGTTCTCTGCTCGACGGCCACCGACCTCGGCCGCGAGCGCTACTTCCAAGGAGCGGGCATGCTGGACGTGCTGCGCGCCTTGCAGTCGATCTAACCGAACCGCGTTACGGAGGCGCCGCCATGATCTTTTCCCTCGAAGCCCTGCAGGCCGCCCACGGCGACGCGTTGCTGTTACATTGCGGCAGCGCGTCCAAGCTGGATCGTTACTTGATCGACGGCGGCTGGTTTGGCGTCTACGAAGACTCTCTACGCCCGCGGCTGGAACAGCTCCGCGACGGCGCCGAGCAGTTGCCGCTGCGTCTGCTGATGGTCAGCCACGTAGACCAGGACCACATCCAGGGCATTCTCGACATGACCAAGGAGCTGCGCGCGCGCAAGAAGGCGGGCGACCCGTTGCCTTACAAAGTCCGCAGCATCTGGCACAACGCCTTCGATGACGTGATTGGCAACGGCGCGAAGACGCTCGAGACGGCCGGAGCCTCGCGGATGGAAGCTTCAACGAATGCGGCGCTGGAGGCGCTGGGCATTCCGGTCGGCGAAGAGGCGGGTTTCCGCCTGGCGGGCATCGGCGGCGGCCGCACGCTGCGCGACGATGCCAAGCTGCTCGGGTTCCAGATCAACCCCCGCGGGACGAAGAAGTTGATTCGCGCGTCGCGGTTCCAGCGCAGCCCGTTTACCACCGGCGTCGACATCAAAGTCGTCGGTCCCAGGACGGCCCAACTCGAGGAGTTTCGCAAGAAGTGGGACGCCTACCTGAAGAAGAAAAAGATTCGGCCCAGGGAAGCCGGCGTGGAGCTCGCGGCGTACCTCGACAAATCCGCCGCCAACCTGGCGAGCATCGTCGCTCTGGTGCGCTGCAGGGAGAAGGAGATTCTGTTCACGGGCGACGCCCGGGGCGACTACATCTTGCAGGGGATGAAATCCGGCCGCCTGCTGGACTCCAAGGGCCGGCGCCGCTTGGATGTTCTCAAGGTCCCCCACCACGGCAGCAACCGCAACGTTACCGTGGACTTCTTCAAGGCGCTGCCCGCGGACCACTACGTGATTTCGGGCGACGGCGAGCACGCCAACCCGGACGTCGATACCTTCGAGATGATCTTCGAGGCGCGCAAGGCCGACAAGAAGAAGTTCACGATGCACCTCACCTACGACCCCAAAGAGCTCAAGCGGGACTCCAAGACGAAGAAGCCGTATCCGCTCAAAAAGCTGCGCGCGCTCTTCAAGGCGCAGAAGGACAAGGGCCGCCGCTTCGAGGTGCGCTGGCCGCAGCCGGGCGAGTTGGGCGTGCGGATCGACCTCCTCGACTCCTACACCGGGCCCTGAGCGGCGCCGGATCGAGCTTGCGGGCGCGGAAGCTCCTCCGCAACAATCGAGTTGTGGAGCGCGTGACGCTCTACGCTTGCCCTCGCCCCGTCGCGTGGCGTCTCGCAGCAGCGTCTACTCCGGACGGAGCCTCTCCCCATGGTCGATTTCAAACGTTCACTCGGTTTTCATGCGCCCGAGGCTCGCGAGCCTGCCGCGCGCCGCATGCGCAGCTACATCAATCTGCAATTGCGCGCCCGAGGGTTGCCGGCCGCGACCGACGAGCGCGACGAGGAGCTCTCCGAGCTCGCCCGCGGGTTGCTCGACAGCCACAAGCAGCAGACGCGTCTGCTCGCCGACCACCGTTGCCCGGCCGACCAGCGCATCGAAGCCTTTTTGGCCGGGCATTTTCAAGACTTGAAGCTTTCCGAGCCGTTGCGCCTGCCCAGCCCCACGCTCGTGCTCGACCGTCACGGCATGGCACGGGAGCTTGCGCTGCCGGCCGACGGCGACGCCTTCGCCAGCCCTTACGTATCGTCCTATCGCTGCCACAACGGCGTGCTGCACAACCCCCGCGCTGACCGCCGGACGACCAGCGGCACGTTCCACGTCTGCGCCGGCGGGCTACCGGTTGGGGCGGATAAGCTCGAGGTTCCGCGGCAAGCCTTCGCGGCGCTGTTCCGCATCGCCGTCGGCGACGCGGGCGACTTGCTCGAGCTTCCTTTTACGGCAAATCGCAAGGAACGCGCGCGTACGTTCGTTTCGCTGATGTTGCGGCCCCTGGTGGCGCCGGAAGTCCCTGGGGTCTTGCCCGAGCGCACCTTCGAGGTCCGCTTCTTCGCGCCGGGCAACTTCGTCAGCAACCTCGATTTCGTCGAATCCATCTTCGGCAACGCCGGCGATCCCCACCTGCCCGAGAACGACGCAGGGCTCGACATCGATCATTGGACGGGCCACACCGGCTGCGTCATCCTTGCGCCCCACATCCAAGGCGCGCGCAAGAGAGATCTCGGGCTGCCGCACCACGACGACGCCAGCGAGCGCGAGCGAAACGACGGCATGTGCTGGCGCGAAGAGAACGAGCTCTACAACGACGGTCGCGCCTTCAAGCTCACCTGCCGCACCGACGAGGGCGTCATCGTGACGCTCATCTCCGACAACTACTTTGGCTACTGCAAGAAAGAGGTCAAGACGCAGATCTCCTACTCCGTCAATCTGATGGGCAATGCGGAAGAGGAGCACGCCGGGGGAGCGATCGCGTTCCCCAGCTACAACCTGGGCGAGGAGATCCAACTCGATCCGCGCCGCAACCAAGGACGCACCTTTTCCGACGTCGCGGTCGACTATCCGAATCGCATCGAGGTCCACTCCGCGGGCTACGGCGTCGACAAGGCATTCCCCGAGATCGTCTACATCCCCGAGCACGCCTTCGCCTCCATTCGCGAGCAACGAATTCGCTGGACGCGCGGCGAGCGCACCGAGTCGATTCCGCTGTTGCCGAGCAAGCTCTACATTGCGCCCGGCGGCTTCCAACTCCGCATGGAGAAGCATCCGGCCGCACCGAGCTGGCGGTTAATCGGCGCCTCGGGCTGGGGCACGTTCTGTCACAAGCCTTGCACGGTCTCGGGCGGCGGCAAGAGCGAGATCAGCAAGAGCCTGCGCGACTACATGCACTATGGCCCGGTCTTCGTCTCCGACGTGAGCCGGGACCTCGATACCGTCGAGGAGATCTTCGAGCGGAACTACGAGGACCGTTGGAAGCCGGGCTTTCCCTTCGACGGCGCGTACGTCGAGCGCGGCAGCCGTTCGATTCTTTCGCCCGAGCGTAGCCTGGGCAGCGTCATCAAGCTGCTGACGCCGTCGCCCGAGTACACCGACGAGTTCAACGGTTGGCTGCACTCGATCCCCAGCCATATCTACGCCATGGTGTTCGTCATCAAACGCTTCTACTCGCCGGAGTGGGGCGAGGATTGGCGGCGCTTCTTCTCGGTCGACATCGTCAACGGCCACCCCGGGCACGAGCTCAAGTTCGGCGAGCGCAAGCTGGTGGGCGCCTACTTGCGCGTCGGGCTGCTCGGCGCGCAGACGTGGCGCACGTTCAAGCTGCGGCAAGATTTCGCAGCCGCCTCGAAGGTGCAGACCGAGGATGACATCTCGGCTTCGGTCGTCGTCCCGGGCGCGGCCATCGGCGAGGACGCCGAGATGAGCTACAAGTTCGCGCAGAACTGCGAGTACCGGCTCTTCCAACGACCCGACGACGCGATCCATCGCGGGCTCGACAAGCAGACCGAGCTCGATCTGTCCCGCCCCGGCAACTTCATCTCGAACTTCGAGCCGCTGACGCGCGAGCAGATCGTCGACATGACGCAATACGTCGTCGACTTCGCCGCCTTCAGCGATCCGATGCGCGAGATGCTTCGAGATGCGGTCGAGCGGGAGGCGAGCTTCGTGGTCTGCTCCGCCAATCCGCGGCAGATCGACGGCAAGCCGACAAAGAACCCGCGCTACCTGCAGGATCGGCCGGACCTGGCGCGTCCGGTGGAGCGCTATGCCGCGGAGATGCGCGCGCGCCTCGCCCGGGCCATCCCGGCCGGCAAACCGCTGCGCCAGCCGGTGGATGCGGTCATGTTTGGCCGGCGCAACAATCCGCCCGAGCCCGAGACGGGCATCCGCGGGCTGGCGGTCTACGGGCCGATCCACTACCAGGAGCTGCCCGAGCTGTTCATGGACTTCATCACGTCGCTGACGGGTAAGAGCCCGTCGACGACGGGCTTTGGTCTCGAGGGCGCGTTGACGAAGGGGCCGTTCAATGCACTGCGGCCGGCGGCGGACCTCAATGCGGCGTTCGTCAGCTACGCGCTCACCGGGCTGGGAGGCTTCTCGACGGCGGCGGGCTACGTAGGACCGAACGTGAACGTCGGTCACGACATTAGCTTGTTGATCCCGGAAATCTGGTGCCGGCTCAGCCCCGAGGAGCGCGACCCGCGGACCTTGATCGCCGAGGGCCTGCTCGAGCGGATGCAAGACTACGAGCGCAACGGCAAGCTCGTACGCGCGGGGCGCCTGGGCTGGCGCATCAATTCCCAGTTCGTGCGACGGTTCTTCGGCCGCGTGTTCGACAACCCCGAGAAGGTGTTCGACGATCACCTGCTGCGGCCCGAGACGCAGGGCGCCGACGCCTTCGCCGACGGCGTTCGCTACATCGCCGAAGCGCACGCCAGCGTTGCGCAACAGTACCTCGGCGACGGCACGGCCGACGACCTGGCGCCGCCGCTGCGCAGGCTGGTCGAGATCATGGCCGAGCCCGACGCCGTGGGCGCCGACGAGCGGGCCCCCGAGCTCCGCAGCCAGTTCACCCGCGAAGTCGTTCTCGCGAGCGACTGGTACCGCGAGCGGCTCGAAGAGAAGCAACGCCGCGACGTGGCTCTGTGGAAGCGACACGCCGCGTACGTGGAGCAGGACGCAGAGTTGTCCCAGCGCGCCGGCAAGCAGTTGGCGAAGGTCGAGTCCGCTGCATACTTGGATTCGCTAGTCGGCACGCTCGGCGCGCATCCGTTCGACGCGAACCCCTCAAGTTAATCCGCGGCCAAGACGATGACTCCTCATGGAAGCCGGATGAAACGCTCCGGCGTCCGGCAGGAGGAACGTCTGGATGATCTCGGTTTGCCTCTGCGACCCGCAACCTGTGGTGCATGAAGGTTTGCGGGCTCTGCTCGAACGGAGCGGCGACCTATCGCTGGTGGACGCGGTCGAGGAGCTGCGCGATACGGCGGGCATGGTGGCCGACCATCAGCCGGACGTGCTGATCTTCGACCGCAGCTTTGGCATGCACTCGGTGCTCGAATCCGTGGCTGAGCTGCGCGCGAAAGGTTCGTCGACGAAGGTCGTCGTCTGGGCGGCTTCAATCTCCGATGTCGAGTGCTTTCGGGCGATCCAGTCCGGCGCTCGCGGAATCATGAAAAAGACTGTCGAGGCGGAGGCGCTCTATCACTGTCTGCGCACCGTCGCCGGCGACGAGCTGTGGACCGAGAATCTCTACGAGATGGAGGACGCTCCACTCGAGCGTCCCCGTAACCGGCCGCTGACGCCTCGTGAGCAAGAGGTCGCCGCGCTGGTCTCGAAGGGCATGAAGAACCGCGAGATCGCCGAAGCGTTGGGCATCGCGACCGGGACGGTCAAGATCCACCTGATGCACATCTTCGAGAAGACCGGCATCCGCGATCGCTTCGAGCTCGCGCTGCAAGGCCTTCGCCGCTCGAGCGCAAGCGACACATCCCCGCAGGGAACGACCCAAGAGCAACCCACGCCCCCCAACTGGGCCGTCGGGTAGCCACGCGGCCGCGGCGAAAGACCGCAAGCTGGAGGGAGCGGCTCTGGAGAGAATCCTACTGGCGCAAGGCTTCGAGCACCGGCGACGTTCGTCGCGCCGTATTGACAGCGAGGTTGGCCAGGTCGTCGGTGATAGCGCCGGCGCCTTGCTGCGAAGCTTCGTCCAGCACGTCCACGCCTTGCTCTCGCATCGAGATCGCACGATTTGCAACGACGAGCGTGTCGCGCAGCTCGAGCGGCCCCTGGAGCTGCGCCGCGCGCTCGAGTGCGCAGCGTTCTAGCACGACGCCGGGCCCGACGCGGCAGTTCGCGCCCACCCAAACGGGTCCGCGCAACACAGCCCCAGGGTCGACGCGCGCTCCGGGGCCGAGCCAGACCGGCCCGGAGAACTCGCAGCGGTCGCGGTCGATCCGCGCCAGCGGCGCCAGGCGCAGGCCTTCGTCCGAGACGGGATAGAGCGGCGCAACGCCCATCTCGGGCCGCTGCATCGCATCGAGTGCGAGCTGCCAGTACTCCGGCCAGCTCGTCAGCGGCCGCCATTGCATGTCGACTTCGAGCTTCCGAGGCTCAGCCAAGGGGATTTCCGCGCCCGGCTCGATCAACAGAATGCCGGTCGGATCCCTGGAGGCGACTAACTCGGAGACTCCGACGCCGGCCGCGCGGTGCGCCTGCTCGAGCGCTGGCCAATCCGCATCCAGCCAGCAATTTGCCGGCATCACGGCCAGCGTCTCGTCATGAAAGCCCAGCGCCCGAACGGCTTCGAGCGTGAGTTGGACCGACGCGACGTTGCCGACCTCGAGCGTCGCCAAGTGCAACCCCCACGGGCGGCCGTCGAGCAGGAAGCGGTCATACGCAGCCGAGCGCGTGCGGCACGCGACTGCGATTTGCGAGATTCCTGATTTCGAAAGCTGGGAGAGCAGCGGCGTTGCTAGCGGAGCGCCCAACAATGGCAGCAACGCGGGAGGCGTCGTGTAGGCCAGCGGGTCGAGCCCGGGAGCTTCGGCGGGGGCGATCAGCAGAGCTTTCACTGCGGATCACCCGCTGGCGCGCTCTCGGCGACCTTCGGGGGCGGGACCATGTGCTTGGCGAGCCGCGCTAGACTCTCGAGCCAGATCTCGCGGGGCTGACTGCGGGTCCCGTTGGGTCCTGCGAATTCGGGCATAGACGAAGAAACCTCCCGGCCAAAGCGCTTATCGGCGCTGGGGGAGGTTTCTTTATCACTGTCTGAGGCGGACTATGCGCCCAGCGCTTCTTCGGCCGCCGACTCGACCGCTTCGGCGGATTCGTCGGCGCCGCGGCGGAAACGACTCGTCGCTTCGTTCGCCATCTGGCGGCCGCGCTCGTAGATCTCACGACCCTTTTCAGCCGCTTCGCGTCCGCGCTCTGCTGCGAGGTCCGCGTACTCGCGTCCTCGCTCGTAGTATTCGCGCCCTCGCTCTCGCGCTTCGCGGCCATACTCGGCGGCGCGATCGCGGCCCTCGGACGCGCGTTGCCTGATGAGCTCGCGCGTCTCGCGCCCGCTCTGGGGCGCGAACAGCAACGCTCCCGCCGCCCCTAGCGCCGCACCGGCCAAGAACCAGGCCAGGCTCGACCCGCTATCGTGATCCGACATGTTTTCCTCGTTGCCTCCTGAAGTCCAGTATATCGTTCCCGATATCTGAACCCCGCGCGAGCGAGGCCGAACTATTGCATGGGTTTGAAGTGGGCGCGACGGTTGCGGCTCCAGCAGCTCTCAGCCGCCTCGTAGCACTGCGGCTGTTCCTCGCCAAAGCTCACCGTGCGCATACGGCTCGCCGGCACTCCCTGAGCGGCGAGGAAGTCCTTCACCGACTGCGCCCGACGGTCGCCCAATGCGAGGTTGTACTCGTTCGTGCCGCGCTCGTCGCAGTGGCCTTCGATCAGCACCGTCCCATCGGGGTATTGCGCGAACAGGTCCATCAGCAGGCGGCCGTTCTCGATGAGCACCTGCTCCATCTCCGGGCGCAGCCCCGCAGCGTCGTAGTCGAAGTAGATGTCGCGAATCTGACCGACCATCTCGGGAAACGGCGGCATGATGTCTTCCGACGTCACTGCGCCGCGGTTGCTGGGCAGGCCGCCGCCGACGATCGACAGACGCGCGGTGGCGGTGGAGACCCCGCCGGCGCCCTTGGCCGTGAGTGAATAGACAGTGTCCTGCGTCGGGGCGACTTCGCGCGAGCCATTGGGGTCGACCAGGCCGATTGCCGGCGAGACTCGCACCTCGGTCGCGTCTTGGGTCGTCCACCGCAGCAAGGCTTTCTCACCGCGCATGATGCTTGCCGGCTCGACCTCGAAGACGATGCCGGGCGGTTGTGTGGAGACGCCGCCCCCGCGCGGCGCGAGGCTGTTGTCCAGCGCGTGCGGCGCGGCATAGGGCGCGGTGCGTCGACTGCCGCAGCCGGCGACAAGGACGATAGCGAATCCAAGCGTAAGGGAAAGGGCGAAGCGCTGTATGTTCATGAACTCCTCCAGCGGGTCGTGCGAAAACATTCTCGCGTACTTTTGATTTTACGGATTCCGCGAAGTTTTTGCTGAGGAATCCGAGCCTCCGCCGAGGTTCCTAGCGGGATTCGAACATCCCGCGCACGATGGCGCGGCTGCGGCGAATGCAGTCGGGGACGCCGATGCCGTCGAAAGCGTTTCCGGAAATGTAGAGCCCAGTGTGATGAATCAAACGTTCCTCGATGTCGCGTTTCAGCGCCAGATGGCCGACCTGGTACTGCGCCATGGCGCGATCCCAACGCGCGATGCGGACCTCCTCGGGTTCGACATCGAAGCGCATGAGTTGCTTTAGATCGATGGCGACGGCGTCGGCGAGGGACTTGTCGGAGTCGCCCAGATGCCGCTCGGCGCTCTCGCCTGCGAGGAAGGCGCGCAGCATGGCTTTGTTGTCCGGCGCCCGGAAGTTGAACTTCGTATTGACCCAAGTACAGGCCGAGATCGTGCGCTGCTCGCGGCGCGGAACCAAGAAACCAAAGCCGTCGAGGGGATGCTCGAAGGGAGGGCGGCCGTAGAGGAAACTCGCGGTGACGGAGGAATGGTAAGGGATGCGGCCGAGGTCGGCGGCCAGCACTCCGTCGAGTTGATGCAGCAACGCGGACGCGCCCCAGGCGGCCACGGCCAGGATGACCGTATCGGCTTCGAGCTCGCCGTTGTCGAGAGTGATGCGGTAGCCCGATCCGGTGCGCTCGAGGGCTTGAGCCTGGTGGTGGATGATCTGCGCCTTGTCGCGAATCCGCGATACGAGCTCGTCGACGAGTTGCTGCATGCCGCCCCGGAGCGTCAAGAACAGAGAGCTGCCCGATTGGGAGGGCGGGGCCTGGCGGCGCGCCGCGAGCATGCCGCGGGATACGCTGCCGTGGGTGCGCTCGAGCTCGGCGAACTGCGGCATCACGGCGTTGAGGCTGAGCTGTTCCGGCGACCCGCCGTAGACTCCGGCCAGCATCGGCTGGGCCAAATACTCGTTCATCTCGCGGCCGTAGTGGTCCAGGACGAACTCGCCAATCGAGCGATCGCCAGGCAAGTCCCTCGGTCGCCGGAACCACTCGGCGAGCATGCGAAGCTTGGAGCCGACGCCGAGCAAACGGGTGGTGAGCACGGGCAAGATTCGCGTGGGCGCGAGGAACTGGATTCCGTCCGGCAGCGGGATGAGGGCGCCGTTGCGTGCGACGTAGGTCCGGCGGCGGCTGTCGTTGGAGGTGACGACCTGGTCGCCCAGGCCGAGCTCGCGGATCAGCTCGAGAGCCCAGGGTTTTTGCGCGATGAAGCTGTCCGGGCCGGCCTCGATGAGGCAACTGCCGACGCGGTCGGTGCGGATGACGCCGCCAAGACGGTCAGAGGTTTCGACCAAGGTGCAATCGACGCCGCGGTTGACCAGCTCGTAGGCGGCGGTCAGGCCGGAGATGCCGCCGCCGATGACGACCGCTCGGCGGGGAGGGGCAGAGGGCGATTGGGGACTACTCATGCGGAGGGGGTTGATATTCGCGCACCATCTCGACCACGGCCTTGACGTGCTCGACGGGAGTCTGCGGGATGATGCCGTGGCCGAGATTGAAGATGTGTCCGGGGCGTCCGCCGGCGCGGCGCAAGATATCGTGGACACGCGTCTCGAGCTCGTTGATGGGAGCGAGTAGGGCGAGCGGATCGAGGTTACCCTGCACGGCTGGGCGATGATCAACGCCTTCCCAAGCCTCGTCGAGGCGAATGCGCCAGTCGACGCCGAGCACGTCGGCCCCGGCCTTGTCCATCAGGGGCAGAAACGGGCCGGCGCCGGTGCCGAAATAGATCACCGGCACGCCGGTGGTCTGAACCTGGCGTACGAGCATGGAGACGTGGGGCAGCACGTAGCGCTCGTAGTCGCCCGGCGAGAGCGCGCCGACCCAGCTATCGAAGATCTGGATGACGTCCGCGCCGCCGGCGCACTGGCTGGCGGCGAAGGGCGTGACCGTGTGAACGATACGGTCCATCAGCTTGTTCCAAGTCTCCGGCTCGCTGTACATCAACTGCTTGGTGTGGGCGTAGTGGCGCGAGCTGCCGCCCTCAATCATGTAGCTGGCGAGCGTGAACGGGGCTCCAACGAATCCGATGATCGGCTTCTTGCCGTCGAGCTCTTTCTTGACGAGAGAAATTGCTTCGCCCACGTAGCCGAGGTCGGCGGCGTTGAGGGCGGTGAGGCGATCGACGTCGGCGGCGGTGCGCACCGGGTTGTGGATGACCGGTCCGTCGCCTTTGACGAACTCGAAGTCCAACCCCATCGGCTCGAGCGGCAGCAGTAGGTCGGCGAAGATGATGGCGGCGTCGACATCGAGGGCGTCGATCGGCTGCATGGTGACTTCGGCGGCGAGTTGCGGCGTGCGGCAGATCTCGAGAATGGAGTGCGACTCGCGGAGCTTGCGGTATTCGGCCATGTACCGCCCCGCTTGGCGCATGAACCAGACCGGGGTGCGGTCCGCCGGTAACTTACGGCAGGCCTGAACGAACGGGAGAAGCATGTTTGTACGACTATACGACGCTGTTGGCGGCGGGCGTGGACCGGCGGCAAAGGCTAGAGCAGCGAGGGCAGCCAGGAGAGCATTCGTTCGGACAGCGTCGGCGCCCGCGGCGCCTCCGGCGCGGGCAGCACGACGCGCTCCTGGATTTGCGGTCGAGGCGGCGCCGGCTGCTCTGAAGCCAGATACACGCGCTGGCCGACGAGCGCGTAGGTGCGCGCTGTGAGCGCGCCGTCGCGACGGACGATCAACCGAAAACCCGGGCCTTCGCCCCGCTTGGCCTGGACCGAGTCGAGCAGCGTCACGGGAAGGTAGCCTTCGACGCCGCGCTCGAGGCGAATCGTTTGGTAGGCGTCGCGGTGGTTGCTCCAGCGGAACACGCGGATGCGATCGAAGTCGGCTTTCGAGCGTGCGCGAGGGCTTTGGACCCACAGCCAGGTTTCCTTGCTCTCGCCCGACACCTCATCGACAACCGGGCCGAGACCGAAATACGCCAAGATGCGGCGGCCCTCGGCGTACTGGGCAACCTCGATGGGGATGGCGGAGTGCGTACGTGAGCCGAGCAGCCATCCCGACGCGCCGGTGGGCAGGCGCACCAGTAGCCAGTCCTCGAAAGGAGCGTCCGGCGGCGCCGCCACGGCGTCCTCAGCACGTCGTATGACGCTCTTGCGGGCTAACAGCTCCACGCCTTCGTTCTTCCGCAGTTGGTAAATCGTGGGAGACCAGCGGAAAGGCTCCAGGTGCACGTTGAGCTGGTCGAACGCACGGAGCTCGCCCTGCGGCGCATAGTCCCTGAAGCGCTCGGAGAGGATCTCCTGACGCTGCTTGACCTCGGAGGAGATCAGCTCCTGGCTGCGGACCCAGCCTTCCACTGCTGCGGCGCGAATCCGAACGAGCCTACGCCGTCGACCGATGATGTCGACCTTGGCTCCGAGCGGCAGGCTGGCGATGACGGGTTCGCGGGGGCCGAGCTCGGCCCGGACGTCGACATGGGCGCGGGCGGTCCAGGCGATTTCGGCTGAAGTGGGCTCGGTGTGGGCGGTGCAACCGGCGGCAAACGCCGCCAACAGCGCAACGAGCCCAAGGACGGCGCCCGAGATTTCGGGCGCGCTCGCCTGGGGCAGTCGGCGGGACTGCTGCGTGCACGCCATCACGATAGTCAGGTTGCGAGGCCGCCTGCCGGGCTCAGGAGACACTCGCCACATCTCTAGCATACTAGAAAACAATGATGGGGTGATAGGTTTGGGGTAAACGAATCTCGCCGATTGCGAGCAGTTTGCCGTCGGGGCCGATCGCTTTGACGCGCTCGGCGCTCGGGCCGGAGGGAAAAGCGAGGATCTTGAAGTCGCGGCCGTGCAGAATGCGGGCGGCGGCGGCGGCGTCCACGCGTTGTGCGGGGATCTGAGGCAGCAACTGCGCGGGGTCGACGAACGCCTCATCGAGGGTCCGGTCCGCTTTGCAGCGCTCGAGCTGTTCGAAGGTGCGGGCGGTCGAGATGTCGAACTCGCCGACAGCGGTGCGCCGCAACTCGGTGACGTGGCCGCCCGGGCCGAGCCGCCGCCCCAAGTCGTGAGCCAGCGAGCGCACGTAGGTTCCGCTCGAGCACCGCAGCCGGATGCGTAGGGAATCGCCGGCGACCTCGAGCAGATCGAGCTGGTAGATCTCGATCTCGACCGGATCGAGCTCGACCTCGAGGTTCTTGCGCGCCAGTTTGTAGGCCGGCGTGCCGCGGATCTTCTTTGCCGAGACGGGAGGCGGGATCTGCTCGAGGCGTCCGCGGAAGGCGTTGAGCTCGCCGTCCACTCCGTCGCGGTCGAGGACGAAGGGTTGCGGCTCGCTCGTCGCCTCGCCGTCGGCGTCATAGGAATCGGTGGAAAAGCCGATGCGAATCGTCGCTTCGTATTCGCGGTCGTGCTCGAGGAAGAACTGGGAGAGCCGGGTGGCTTTGCCGACAACCAGCGGGAGAACGCCGGTGGCCAGTGGATCGAGCGTGCCGAGATGGCCGATGCGACGCACCCCAAGCAACCTACGCAGACGCTGTACCGCGTCGTGCGAAGAGATCCCTTTCGGTTTGTCGAGAACGACGACTCCATCCATCGTTCCCATTTTATCGGCGGTGGGAGGGGTTATCCGAAGAAGCGGCTGCGGCGGATGCCTTTGCGGAGGGGCAGCCTGTAGCCGACCATCGAAAACTGATCGAAGGCCCAGAAGACGATCGACTCGATGTGCTCGCGCTCGGCAAGGATGCGCTCGAGCCTCCACGGCTCGCTCGCGAACAGCACGCCGATCAAATGAGCGGAGTCGGACCGGCTGAAGCCCTTCCCGAAGGGGAACTGGATCGACTCGAGCGCCTTGTTCATGTTGCGAGCGCCGGTGTGGAGGAAGTTCTCGGTTTTGAGCACGTCGAGGTTGGCCGGCGTCCAGTCAGTGTCGGGGTAGTTCACCGCGCGGGTGAGCTCGAAATCGTTGACGTCGTGCGGGTAGAGAACCTCGAAGCGCGTCTGCGGATAAGTTGCCAGCACAAAGCTGCGGATGGCGGCGGTGTACGTTCCGATCAAACCGGCAAGATGCGCGACTTCGTCGTCAAAGCCGGTGATGGAGTCGGTGTTGCTCGTGAACACGTGCATCGCGCGACCGTACTGGCTCTGGAATTCGGATGTCGTATAGGCGTCGTAGAACGTCATTCCGGAGAACGGCGCGACAGGCTGCGGGAAGTACCACCACTGCACTTCGCCGAACTGCAGCCACGGGACTGTGCCCGCTTCATCCTGCAACTGCGCCATCTCCAGATAGACCTGCTTCCAATAGTCGATTGACGTTGGCGAGAAGTTGGTCTGGATCGCGGGTGTGTTGAGAAACACGGCCCCGCCATCGGGATAGCGCTGCGCGATGCCGGCGGCCGCGGAAGGGTCGCCGTGGGAAAGCTCGGTACTGAACGCCGCCGTGCACTCGATCGAGAGTGCGTCGAGCGCCACGAAATAGGAACGGTGCCAGTCGCGGGCAGCGCGGTTGATGCGGGGCAGGGCGGCGGTGTCGGTGATCCAGTCGCCATCGAAGCCGCCGCTCAGCGTCGCCCCGCTGGCCGTTGCGGTGAACGAGCCGGTGGTCGGCGACGCCGTCAAGGTCAGAGCATCTCCGGCCGTGCCGAGTAGACGAGATGTAATGGTCAGCACGCTGCCGGAAACTGACGCGCGGACGCCGGTCGAGCCGTCGTTGATCAGGAACGCGAAGCTTTGCGCGATGCTGTCGGCGCTGTCGGTGGTCAGCGAAAGCCGGCTGAAGGTCGAGCCGTCGATGACGACCTGAACGTTCTGGTTGAAAACGGGCGCTCCGCTGAAGGTGACGGTCCCGCTGGCGAACACGTTGTTCGGATTCGTGAGCTCGTAAAAGAGAATGGCGCCGGCGTAGTGATTGGCGCGTCCGTGGAACCCGAGTATGTCCATGTTCCACGCGACACGCTCCGGCGAGAGCACGAGTGAATGATCGGTGTCCCAATCGGTCGCCAGCGTCTCGAGCGGACGAGACGGTTGCGCGTCGACCGTCGTGGCCGGAACCGAGGGCTCGATGTAGTCGAAGTAGAACGAGCTGCCGCCGGACGCAGGATTCTGTCCGACGAGCTCGGCGGTGACCGTATGCAGCCCGGAGGCTTGCGAGCCCAGCGGAATCCGCACAAGATAGTCTTCTGCCGGGACGTAGAGATCGAACGTTTGCGCTGCGGCGCCGTCCACGCTGACCTCGATCAATCCGCCCTTGTCTGTGCGCCGTGCGCCGAGAAAGAGCTCGTGCGGGCTCTGGGCATGGTACGAAGCTGTGACGGTGGAGCCGACCGAGGTCGTCAGGTGAATCGAGCCGCCGAAGAAGTTGCCTTCACTACGAGTCCATGTTCCGGTGAACGAGGCGGCGTCATTCTCGATCCGTCGAGTCCCCAACCCACTGACCGAGTACAGCCGATTCGCCCCCGTTACCGTCCAGGCCGAGACGGCGACATCGAAGTCGCTTCGCTGGAAGACGCCGCTCTGTAAGGCGGCGGAATAGGTCCAGCGCATCTTGCGGACGTTGGTGGTTGGGATCGGCTGGCTGCTGATCGCGTCGGTCAATGCGTTGAAGGTCAGGTCGATCTGCCACTGGCTCGGCGAGGTTCCGCCCGACATGGTCTGCCATTCGGGCGACCACGCCGTGTGCGAGACGCCGTCTGTGCCAGCGACGACCCCGAGTCGGTTGCCCTCTTCGCCGGCCGTCCGGTTCGTGAGCACGATCTCGCTGGAGCCGGCGACGTGCGAAGCGCTCACGGTTGTCGATAGCGTTTCGATCGTCGACGCAAGCTGCGTGAGGATGTCGTCGACGGTGTCCCCCGGCGCGACCTGGTAGTTGTAGTGCTCGTTCAACCAGGAGAGCTCGACGAGGTCGCCGTTCGTCAGCGGGCCGGTCAGGGTGAACGTGGCCGAGGCCGCGGTGTAGACGCCCGCGGTGGCGGTCTTGTGGTCGGAGAGCCGGACTCTGTAGATCTGCTCCTGGCCGGTTGCGTCATCGGCCCATATGCGCAAGAAGGGCCAATCCACGGTTGGAAATAGCGCCGAGTCGATGGGGATACAGTTGGTACGGGACTCGCGGTAGCTCAGCGTCAAGCCGCTCAAGTCGCCATCGGGAAGCGGACGAAGCAACGGATGCTCGAAGACGTTGTCGCGGTTCCACTCGATGACGGCCCAGTCGAACTGCTGGCGCCAGGTTCCCGAAACATGGAAACCAGTCGGGAAGCTCTGGCTGAGGGCCGCTATCGCGGAGGGTCGGAAAAAGTAGCACTGTAGATCGCGGTCTGGCCGCAGCTTCTCGATCGTTTCAGACACGGATGGCCACCGTGAGATCGGCGCCGGGGTACTGAGTTCCCACGGCGGTAATGTCGAGTGTCAGTTGCGCTTCCGATTGCAGGAAGGGCAAGCCGGAGCCTTCGACGCTTGCGCTCTGCGTCTGTCCGTCGAGAATGGTCAACTGCGTCAGCGCGACGCCGTCTTGCCGGATGGTGAGCTGGATGTCGGAGCCGAGCGGCGCCGACTTGACGATCGCGAAGACGTCTCGGATCGCCAGGTTCTCCTGGACCGACAGCACGGGCGTGGCATTGTCGAGCACGCCCAGCACGCCCTCCATCTGAATCGTGAGCTGACCGCCGCGCAAGCTGCGCAGCCCCCCGCCGATCGACCCGGTGAACAATGCGTCGCCGAACGGGCTCTGTCCCAGGGAGTTTGTGAGCTGGAGTTGCGAGCATGCCAGCTTGGCGCCCGGCAACACGGCGTGGTGGGCCCACGAGGCCTGTTCGAGGGTCCCGAAGAAGGCTCGCCGGAACGACACGGTTTCCGTGCGCAGCGCGAGATGAAGAACCTCGGCTCCGGACGAGTGAGCGATCGCCGTTGAACCGCAGTACGCGCGGTCGACGTCGTAGTCCAGACCGCCATTGAGTACGTCGGTTACCTGCAGGACTTCAGTTCCGATCTGGAGCAGGTCGCCGGCTGCCGCCGGTCCCGCCGCGCTCAGCGTCAGCGACGTGTCGCTGGGAGAGATTCCCGCGTTCAGCGTGAGCCCGGCGTTAGGCGCGAGCTCATTGACGTAGTGCAGGGTCCACACTCCCGCCGAAATCGTCTGCGTGTTTCCGAGGGTCGCAAAAGCGATGCCGCCGAGTTGGAACGTGCCGTCGCCGCTGGCGTTGACGCCAAAGACGGGCTGCGGCGGAGGAGCTGAGTCGGCGACGCCAAGCCCGCCTCCGCCGATTCTCCAGCGCGTCACCAAGGCTAGGCCTTCCAGCGACTCCACGTTCTGCGCATTCGCCGCGCGACCGGTCACCTGAACGACTCGGTCTTCGAGGTTCGGGACGGCAAATCGGGCCGGGCTGCTGCGCGCGCGGCCGCCAAAACGCCAGGTGCTGTCGGCCACGGCGAAGATCGTACTGAGGTCCGGCTCGATGACCCACGGCGGAGACACGATGAGCGTGTCGGCGGTATTGTTGACCACCGTTCGTTCTTGCCCCGCGCCCTTGCCGCGGATCAAGCGCACCGAGTGGCCGACGAGACTGTCCGCGGCCAGCGACAGCGCGGTGTTCCCGACCGAGTCCGGCCCGCTGATGGTCGCGAACTGCTCGTCGATGTCTTCCAGCCGCCAATAGAAGTTCGCGTGATCGAACTGCGGATCGGGCGAACCTTCCAGGTCTTCCGCCAAACCCGTGTCGAGAAATGTGCTCGCGACTGCCTGGGCTTGGGCGATCCGGCGCAACCGCGAGGGCGAGTCGCCCCGGTAGACGTTGAACGTCGCGCTGCCGGAGGTAAAGCTGAGCCCTTCGAGCTGCACGCTGAAGGTGGGGCTGCCGGCGGGAATCTCAGCGCGAATCACAAACGAGGGCGAGCCCTCGAGGCCGTCCGCGTCCACAGCCGTTACCGCGTAGTAGAGCGTCTGGTCCCCTTCGAGCGTTCCGCCGGTCGTCGAGATGGTCGGTTGCAGGCTGACGATGGGCGGTCCGGCGACCGGAGACGCTCCGCTTGCCGGCGGCCGGAAACCGACTTCGAGCTCGGTCAGAATCGAGCCGTCAGTAGCAGTGGACTGAAGCTCGACGATGCTGAAGCTCTCGCCGTCCTGCGGATCGACCAGGTCGCCCGAGAGCGAGTTGGGAATCTGCGAAAACGGATCGGCAAGCCTGCGCGTAGCCGGGATGAGCGTCAGTTGACCGTTGGTGTCGTTGTACCAGGCGTCGTCGTGAATCTGCGCGGTGACGCGGACCGAGCGATAGTTCTCCCCTGGTTCGATCTTCTGGATGCGGAAGGGTTGATTGAGAAGGCCTTCCTTCTCGTACGTCACCGCGATGATGTCGCCGACGGTCTGGCCTAGCGCCTTGACCGAGGTTTCGAGCTCGAGGAAGCGGTTGCCGCGGATCGACTTGTCGAGAAAGAACCGCAGAAGCCGCCCGGTCTGATCGAACGTAGGCGGGCCGTCGATCACCAAACGCCCGCTGATCTCTTGGCCGGTCCTTTGCAGGTCAGGCAAGTCGACGATGGCGAGGCTGTCCTGTTGGTATTCGTTGAACTGATCCGCGAACTCGATCGAAATACGGTTAGGCGTGTCCGCCGTCGGGCGCGACCACATGCGCACAGCAGGGGACCCGTCGGGCCGACGCAAGATCGCCGACGCCAGCCCCACGACCGAGCCGTCGGCATAATGGTAGGCCGGCCAACCGCCGTTAAGTGGAGCCGTGGCGTTGGAGCCGGCCGGCTTCGCCGGCTGCTGCAACAGCAGGCTGTTCTCCACGTAGACCGCCAGGCGCCCGTCCTGTCGATAGCTGAGCTGCAAGCGAGCGTTGTTGCGAATCCCGCGAACGACATCCGCGGCTGTCCGCCGGTCGCGCAGCGCGAGGTTGCACTTGAAGCGCTCGATCGAGATGGCGTTGCCTTGGTTGTCCGTCGCGGCGATCGTCTCGTCGCACACCGTCGCCGCCGCCGCGAAGCTCGGCAGGTCGAGCTCGTCTTGGCGCCATCCACTGCGCCTCAGAACATCCAGCAAGATCCATGCCGGATTGTCGCTGTAGCTCGACCCCAGCGACGCGCCCGTGTTGTCAAACTGCTCGAGCTTGACGCCCTCGGCCAACACCCGAACGCGCGGCAGCGACTTGCCGTCGTTGATCTGGTTGGGCGCCACGATCGAGATGGCCGCCATGCTGCCGTAAGGGTCGCCGAGCGGGGCTCCGGAGCTGTCGGTGAAGTTCAAGTTGAAGCCGCCGGTGCGCCCGCCGCCCGCAAACATGCTCCACCACCCGCTCGCGGTCATGTCCCGGCCGCTGACGGCAATCGGAATTTCGATGTTGTTGACCAGCACCTTGACGACGCGGTTGATCTCGCCGGTCGACAGCACGGCTTCGAAGCGCGTCAAGTTCCCGTCGTTGCGGGCGAACACCACCGGCGGCTCGATCCAGTTGACGCCATAGAGCAGCGGAACGAAGTCGTTGTAACGCGCTTCGTTGACGCTGACCGCGGAGAGCGATCGATCCTTCTGACCGCTTCCCCGCACCAGGATCGAGGCTGGAACGAACTCGATTCCACCGAAGCGCCGCGTCGCGCTGGACGCCGAATCCGCGTCGAACATCCCACGCGCTTCGCAATCCTGCCTCGTGAAGGCGCAACTCGTAAATGGCGAGCCATTGTCTAGGTTTCCCGCACCGCCGGAGACGTCCGGCGAATAGCCGCACGGATGGAAGCGCGAAAACGCGCCTTCCGTGCCGCCGTTGAGCGCCTCTTGCCGCTCGGCGGCGGTCGAGGGAAAGCTCCAAGGGCAGCGGCGCTGGATGCGCACCGGAGGCAGCAGCACGCGCTGCAGGTTCATGCGGTTGATCGCGGTCAAGCGAAAGCCCGTTTCGCTGATTTCGTCAGGCGGGTTGAAGACGCCGCGAAAGACGACCTGGGACTCGCTAGCCTCGGCTCCCAGTGCGAGGTCGTAGAACACGAACGTTGCGGTGACCTGAGCGCCCTTGAAGCCCACCGACGATTCGAGCTGCGAGAACCGCGAGTCCGCATTGGCCAGCGTGAGCCGGATGCGTGGTATGGCGTCGACGCCCGATTCGCTCGCCGCCTGCACTTCGAACAGGTTGTTCTCGACGACGCGCGCGTCGTAGCTCGTCGCGCCAATGGCAACCTCGTGCGTTGACCAATGTTCGGTTTGACCGTCGTTGAGCACGACGTCAAACAACAGCAGAGGGGTCTGCGCGATCGTTTGTTCCTTTACGATTGCGATGGGGTCCATATGAGCCTAATCCGTGTGCTGTGGCGGCCGGGCCCGGTCGCCTCGTCGACGAGAGTGTCTTGGTCGAACCTGGTGTTCGGGAAAACGCCGCCTTGGTTGTTCGACTTCTTGTAGCCGGAGGCCGCGACCTGGGGCTCGAGCTGAGCGCCATAAACTTCGAGCGGAGCGC
This sequence comes from Bryobacterales bacterium, assembly GCA_965216545.1. GTDB lineage: Bacteria > Acidobacteriota > Terriglobia > Bryobacterales > UBA6623 > RI-231. The sequence goes on along the minus strand of OZ244172.1, from coordinate 6,416,215 downwards.
CGGGGCCGGCTGCCAACTCGACCTCGATGGCGTCGGTCGAGCTCGTCGCTTGGTAGGCGACGACCAGTCGGCCCCACTGACCCGTGGCCGGAACCGCCTGCTCGAACGTATTCGCGCCGCCGTCCCCTACGCGGACCACAGCGCCAGAGCTCGCGGATTTGACCCACGCGCTCGCGACATAGCGGTAGTCCGCCGGGGCGGCGATCGTTTGGGAGACCTCACCGGCGGCTGAGATCGAGGTCGCCGCGGTTCCGCCAAACGGGTCGGCCTGGCCTGGGGTCTGCGTTCCCGTAACCGACCAGGGGCTCTGCGTGAAATCCTCGGACCAAGCCAGCAGGTTCGCGCCAGGCTCGAGAAACGTAAAGACATCGAGGCGCCCCTTCGAGGTCGCGAACAACGTTTCGAGAGCCGTCCACTCGGCGTCGGTCAGCTCACGGAACCGCAGATCCCACCTGCGTTCCTCGAAATCGGGGTCGCCGAGCTGGATTTCGGTCCCGTCGCGAATCTCGTTTCTCCGCGTGCGGAACCTGACCTCACGCTCGAGAGGTAACTGCGCGATTGCGCCGCTCGTCAGTTGCGGAAAAGCCAGCATCTAGACCTCCCGAATCGTCAGCGTTACGCCCTCGGCGTTTTCATCGAGCAGCCTGTCCGCGATCGCGTCGCCGCTGAAGCGGCAAGGCGACACGATGGCGCCGGAGAAAGGATCTTCGAACTCGAAAGTCGTTCGCGACCCGCGCATGAGCACGAAGAACTCCCGAATTGCTGCTAGCTCCGTCGGCGTCAGCAAGCTCAGCTCCAGCCGCCAAGACCTCTTCGGAGCGTCGAGGTCCGAGTAGCGCTGCTCCGAAGAGTCGAGGAAACGCCGCGTCTCAATTCCATAGCGGATCTGCCGCTGTGTCGGGTGCTGCGCGGCGGCGCCCGTCTTGAGTGAAGGGAAGCGTTCCATGCGCTAGTCCTCTGCGCGCTCGACGATCATTCGGGGGTCGTCGGCGTAGGCCTCAATCCAATCCGTGTCTACCTCGGCGAAGTGGTGCGCGACGATCATTCGCCCGTCGCCGGCCGCTGCCGGTTTGCCAAGTTTCACCGCTCCGACGCCGCCTTCGATCGCCGGCGTCACCTCGATGTCGGACGCGATCGCGGCGTGCGCGTCCGAGTCGTCGAATACCAGCCGGGCGATCACAGCTCACGCCCCAGCGTGTGCGCTCGCCACTGTGCCCGACGCATGTCCAACAAGCTTGCCCGCTCCGCCTCGTCTGTCGAGCTCCAGGCCTGCGCTCGCGCTGCTTGGGCCGCGGATCGGGATAGACCGGCGCCGGGGTCCGTGATCTGTTGTTGCTCACGCTCGGCGGGCTCTCCCTGCGTCGGCCATTCCAACGAGAACACGCCCAGCTCGGGAAAGGTCGATGGAAGGGGTACGCCCGGGTCTCGGCCAACCGGGCGCATAGCGGACCATCCCGTCATCGGCACGCGAACGCTCGCGCCCTGATACGTCCGTTCGATGGCCGTCCCCCAGGCCTGCACGGGGCGAATCTCGACCGTCGTCCCGATCTCCAGGCCCCCCTCGCCCTCTAGGCCCGAGAGGTCGATGTCGACTTCCGGCAGCTCCTGCCAATTCAACACCGTCACCCACGCCCGACCCTTGGGTCGCCAGTCGTCCGGCAACGCTTCGTCGCGGCGGATGCGAACCCACACGCCCGCTGGTTCGTTCGTGTCGTCGTGGTAGGCATTGTCAGGAAACAGATCCGCGAACGCTTGGCCAGAAACGTCGATCGTTCCATCCAAGCTCGTGAAGCTCACGTCTCCAACGAATCGATTGCCATCGATCGTTGCGTCTTCGGCGCGGCTGACTCGTAGAGCCGGGCGACCGCGGTGCGCGAGCCAGTTGCCTCGTAGAGTCAGGCCGCGCGACCCCCCGACGCCGCCGGCTTGGTTCGCCTCGTGTCCGAGCGGCTTCCCTGGAGCGAAGTATGCCGTGTTGTCTTCGAAAATCACGTTCTCGTGATCCGCGGAAGCGTTTCCGAACATGAAATTGCGGTGGAAGCCGTCACGGGCGATGCCGTTGTTGAAGAACGTGTTCCCCACTACATCCATCTCCGCAAACGGTGTCGATCCGAAGCCCTGCAACCCCTGCCGACCGTGTTGAAAGACCACGTTGTCGACGATCCTCTTGCGCGGCGCTCCCTTGGGGTTCCGAATGTAGAGCCCTGGGCCGTGGCTCCGATCCGGAGCATCCCAATAGGAATTGAAGATCGCGCAGCCGACGATCTCGATTCCGCTTGGCTGCGACTCGAACAGCGAGGTGCCGAAGTCTCTCAGCGTCAGCCGGATGAGCTTGACGCCCAGCCCCGTTTCGCACAGCAGCCCGGTTCCGCGGGGATTTCCCTCGCTCTCCGGAATGTCGCTCCAGCGATCCTCTGCCGTGCAGCGCACCTCGAAGTCCCCATACCAAGCATGCTTGCCTCGGACGTGCAGGCCGTGGGGCCGCCCGTCGGCAAGGTCAACGATCGCCGGCTCGCCTTCTGGGTCGCCCCAGACTTGAATCGGAGCGGTCTCGGTGCCCGACAGCAGACATTTCAGTGGCGCTTGCGGCCGATAGGTCCCGCCCAGCAGCCAGACGATGTCTCCCGGCTCGATGACCGCGGGATGCCGCAGGGCAGTCGCGATATCCCACGGTCGTGCTGTCGATCCGTCGCCCCTAGGCGAGCCGTCCGGCGCGGCGTACCAGCTCATGCCGGTGAAGCTCACGGGAGCGTAACTCGGCCCGCCAGGGCCGCCGCCGCATACGTCCTCATCTGGTCCTGCTCCCCCTGGCTGAGCACACGGTCGTACAAGGCGAAGAAGGCAGTTTCGGATGAAGCGAAATAGGCGTTGCCAGCAGCGCCGATGCGGCATGTCGTTTTCGATCCTCCGTCTTCGGTGCTCGTCGTCGAAACGACCGCCTGATCCTGGCCGTCCACCCGCAGCGTCGAGCTCGAGATGTCGGCCGCCGTGTTACCCGGACAAGTGAACACCAGGAAGTGCCAGCCGTCGTCGTGCAGGTTGACCGGGTTGTTTTTCTCGAAATATCGAAAACAGTTGGTCGCCAGCCAGATCAGCGGTCTGTTCTGGTTGAAAGGCGCCGCCGCATAGGCCGCCGGCGTTTGCGCGGATGTGTGCCAGCCGACCGCGGGATTCACCACGTTCGCCGTCAACTTCGCTGCGACGCAGACCGTCCAGGCGTCGGGGCGCAGCGCCGTTGCCGTCCCGCAGTCGACATAGTCGTCCGTCGAGAAACTCAACCCGCTCGCCACCCACAACGGATCGTTCGTATCGGCGCCAGCCGTCGAACCCAACGTCCCGTCGCGGCCGCCTGCCGATGAGTCCGCAAGCGTTTGTCCGGAGCCGTCATCCATGAGGTAGAGCGCCTGGAGCCCGCTTGCCACGGGTTGCGGACCGGCGTCTTGGAAGTGCTCCTCGAGCAGCAGTAGCGACATCGCCTACTCGAACGCCCGAAACACTGGCTGGAACACGCGTTCGGCCGTCTCCGTGGTGGCCGCGCCGCCCCCGTCAAGGTGGGCTAGCCGCACCTGCGATGCGCCCAACAGCTTGATCGGCTCGAGTGCGACGTAAGCGGACGGCGACGCTGCGACCTTCAGCTCCGCTCCTCCCGCGATCACATCCACGAACGTTTGCCCGTCGTGGCTCGCTTGCAACTTGAGCTCCGCCGCGTCCAGCACGGCTGGGGTGTAGAAGCCCAGCAGCGACTCAGTCCCTAGCTCCAGCGCGTTCGTGACGCCCAGTCCCGAGGGCGTCACCCATCTGCCTTGTTTGATCTGCGCCATCTATTCCTCCTCACTCGTTTCGGTCTCGTCCGGCCATACTTGCGGAGGCACGAACGGATGCTTGCGTTGCGGCTCGCGCTGCTCTTCGAGCAGAGCCATCTGATACTGGGCCACGACCAGGTGCGTGGTTTCGATCGCAGACCGCGCTGCCGCGTCGAACTCCCGTAGATCGGAGTCGGGGAAGCGCGCCGACCATCCGTAGCGCCCTTCGTAGTAGCGCGGCTCGCCCATGTCCCAACTCGCGAACACGTGCGCGGCATCGCGCACAGCCTCCGGCGTGGCCCACTCCGGTACGCCAACGCGGCGGAAGTGTCTCAAGTCCTGCTCCCAGCGGGTGAGCGCCAGCCGGAAGTAGAGAGACGGATTGGGAGTCTCGCGGAAGCTCATTGCCTTCGGACGCGGCCCGAATAGCTCAACGAAGCCTTCGGGCAGATCTTCTCCCTTCGGCGGTCTAGATTGTGTTAGCCACGGCGTCGGCGAGGTGAACGGGCTCGTCAACCACCACTTGCCGCCGAACTCCACGGGCGCCCGCCGATACGGGCCTTCCGGATGCTTCCAGTGGTCGGGAACGTCTTTGAATCGAGGCGTCATGTTGCTCCTTCCTTACAGCTCGCCAATTACGTCGTTGAGCGGGTCCATGTGCAGCATGGCGTCCCGCACCGCACGTGCAATGTCGTGCGACCGGTTCAGAAACGATTGCGAGTCCATCGCGCTGACGTTTACGACCACCTGCGGCGCTGATCCGCGAGTCTCGACGACGCGCGCTTCACCTCCTGCGCCTCTCACGATCGGCTGCAGCGTCCCGCCGGCGGTCCGGGCGGCTTCCAGCCGGAGCGGCGCGGGTGCGGTGAACGTCTCGAACGCCGGCGGCTCGTCTCGATCGTCGCCGCGAAACAGTCCCGCGAACAGACCCGCCAGAGGCGCCAGCCCGAAGCCGCTTCGCAGAATCGATCCGAAGCCGCCGCCCTCGGTCAAACCGTTGGTCAACGCCCCGACCAATCCCGAGCCGCCCGAGGTGAAGGCGTCGGCAGCGCCGCGCAAGGCGGACACGTTGTCTCCCAATCCGCGGGTCAGCTCCCGCAGGGCGCCGGTTGCGCCGCCTAGCGCGTCGCTGACCTCGCGCAGAGGTCGCGCGTCAACTTGACCTCCGCCAGCTTGCTCGGGCGCCTGCCGTTGCTGATTCTCGCGGAGCTCGAGCACGAGCCTGCCGAGCGCGTCGTTCGTTTCGCGCTGCAGCCGCTCGAGATCTTCTCGGTCACCTACCATCGCCTTTCGCCTCCATCGCCTCGAGCTCTGTTTCCAGCAGCACCCAGGCGTCGACCGAGCGAGCGGGCCGCTCTCTCGAGTCGTTCGCGGCGCCCGTGCGGCGCAACGCCAACCATTCCTCCAGCGCCGCCCGGCTCTCGCCCGTGATCAGGCTGACCGGACACTCCCGGGTCGAAACGCCTTCGCCTCGATCTCCGCTTCGACTCACCCAGACCACCCGCTCCTCGCCGCGCCTCTCCCCGTCTAGCCAGCCGCATCGCCGGCGAGCTTCCAACCCTAGGCGTCGGCACTCGTCGCAGCTCCACCCGGATTGCTTGCCGAGATGGAAGTGGAACGCGACGCGGAGTTTTTTCGTTCGGTCTCGCTCAAACCCGATTCGCGTCGCACCGCTCTGAGCGCCTCGCGGAAGAGCTCTTCCGGCCCCGCGTCGATCAGCGACTCTGGCGTCGCCGGCTCACCGTCGATCTCCAGGCCCTCGACTCGCGCCAGTCCCCACCGGAGATACTCCCGGTCGATCTCCGCGGCCACGAGGGCGGTTTCGGCCTCGTCGCTCTGAGCGCGGTCGCCGGCGGCCAGAAACGCAAGCTTACTTGCGAGCTCGTGGATGCGCCGGGTCAGCTCGAGCCTGCGCCCAAACGACATCCGCCGAACCACGAGCCTAGCTCCCGGAAAGGCCGCCGATTCGACAATCTCTTCGCTCTCGTATCGCATCCGGCTCACCCAAACGCTACGACGATCTCGTCGTTGGTCACGCCCTGCGCGCGGCTGTCCCGGAAGCGCCACTGCAGGATCCGCCGGCCGTCGTCAAACTCAGGGACTTGCGGAACGACTTGCGGCATGTACACACCGATCATCGCCCCAGCCGCTTCGCCCAACTGGAACATCACCTGGATCGTCGTCTCCGCGCGCGCCGCCGCGTAGAGGCTTCTCGTCGCCTCGTCGTCGGTCTCGAACAGATCAAGGTCCGCGGTGACTCGCCGGAGGCCCGGAGCGACGCACTGAGGCGTCGTCGAGCCGAATTCGCGGTTGCGCAGGTCGAGGTCGTTGTCGACCTCCACCGTCGCCGCCGTCACGGTGAAGAAACGGCTTGCCGCCGGAGCGCCCAGCCACGCTTGGCCGAGGTTGCCCGGAATCGGCGTCAGGGTCGGCTCCGTGCCCGTCGGTTCCGCCGGAAAGCTCGCGAGGCCGCCTTGGCCAGACGTAAAGCTAACCGTATCCAGAACATCCTGCGCCTCCCCCACGAACTCCAGCTCGTGATAGTCCGCATTGACCCGCACGCGGAACCGGTCGACCGATGCGCCGTTGAGAATCCGGCTGACTACCGTAGACGGGTCCCAGTAGTCGAACACCGATGCGCTTGGCAGCTCATCCGCCAAGAAGTAGGTGACCGCGCCGGTGAGCGGCTCGCCCGCTGTTGGAGCCGTGCCGAGCGGCGCGTTGACGCCGACCGTCGTCGAGCTCACCACCGTTTCGACGAAACGGATCTCGCCGTTGAATCCAAACGCCTGGCCTTTCACCAACCCGTGAGCCGAGCTGAACACGACCGTGTTGACACTCGAGCCCGAGCCGGCGCTGCCCCCGGCGAAGACCGCCGGAGCGGCGCCCATCCCCGCTTGAACCAGCGGTCCTAGCGGCGGTTCGGTGGAGGGACTCGAGCGTACGACGGGATAGGCGCTGAGATCGAAGTTCGTAAAGCGCCTAGCCCCCGGCGCGACGCCGGTGAAGGTGCGTCCGCCCGTCTTGTCGCGCCGTCGAGGCGCGTCGGTTCGCTGGCGGATCGCCAACTGCACTCCCGCGAACCGGTCCGTTACGCTAACGGTCGGAACTTGCCCGAAAGTCGGCTCCAACCCCGCGTAGAACCGGTTCCGGTTCGACAGTACACATTCCGGCATGCAACCCTCTCCTACTTCTTGCCAACTGCGCTAGGAACAGGCCAGCAGCTCGAGCCGCACCTTCGCCCGTCCCAGAAAGTTCACTGCGCCGCGTCGCGCCGGGTCGAAATCGACTTCCAGCCGGCCGTCGAACGCCAAGTTGTCCGTCCACTGCCCGAGATGTTCGGACACCACGTCCATGACCGCTTCCACCACGCGCTCCGCGTCGCCGTCGATCGAGTCCAACGTCTGGCCGGTCACGAAAACGTCGGCCACCAGGAAGAGACGTCCGGAGAACGCCGTGAACTTGCGCTCGAGCCGGTTCTCCATGCGCTCGCAGTACACGAGCACCGCCGGATAGAGCGTCTCGGAGTTCTCGTCCTGAAAATTCGGCTCGGCGCGACGCAGAATCACGTTCGGCGGCATGATGTTGGGTATCTCCACCATGTCCCGCTGCGAGATCGCGTAGAGCCGCGGGCCGAGGCCGCCCGGTGCGAGCAGAAACTCCCGCAGCTTCTCGGCCGCCGCCAGGCACAAATTCGCCACGCCGTCCTCCTAACCTCTTTGCAGATACCGCGGCGCCGTCAAGAACATGTCCGCCGCCTGACCGTCGCCGATGGCCGCGCCGCTTGCCACCCCGGTCTCGGGCATTACCCACGCCTCGCCGAGGTTCAGCGCGGCGCTGTTCTGCCGTAGCGCCTCGCCGCTCGACAACCCGATGTAGACGTTCCAACCCGCGATCCCCGCGGGCGCCGCTTCGGGCGCGACGCGCAGAGCCTGCGCATTGAGCGTCTTGAAGACCTTCTCCAGGCTCCCGGCGCTCTCGACGCCAGCGTCCGACACCCAGCTCATCCGCACGAACAGCGCCAGCGGACCCAGTCCAGCCGAACCAACCGTGTCGAGGATCGGTTGCTGCGGTCGCGGCACGGGGGAGCCGACGAGCCCGACGCCGGTCTGCATCAGCAGCTCCGACGCCCACTTCGCCATCTCGCGGTACTCGCGCCACTTCGCCAAGTACTTGTCATTCGCTCGCCGAGTGTGGGCGTCGCGAAAGAACAGCACCAACGCCTGGAACGTCGCCCACAGCTTGAGCGGCGGCGTTACGACGACCTGGTCCACGTCGAAGCGTGAAACGCCGGCCTCGCCCCCGGTCGTTTGCCAACCGCCTCGGCCAGCTTGGTAGACATTGCCTGGCCGGCGCGAGGACGCCGTGAGCTGTGCGCCGACTTCCCCGTGCGCCAGCTCCAACTTCACCTTCAAGTCGATGCCGGCGGCCGAGCCCACTTCCAAAATGTCGGCCTCGTAGCCGACCAGGTCCTCGACCGTCGCTACCGCTCCGTCGGTAAACAGCGCCATCGCGACTACTCCCCGCGGCCCTTCTGGCCGCCCTTCAACATCGCTTTCAGGTCCGATTCAGAAAGCACGTGAAACTGCACCTGCTCACTGCGTCGACGCTCGGCTTCGCGCCGTTTCGCCTCTTCGGCGAGCCGCCGAAACTCGGTCGCTTCCGCGTCGGAAGCGAGCTCCGCCACGCCGTCCACGATCATGCGAGCCGCCACCGACTTCGTCGCTTCGGTCAGCTTGCCGCCGAGCCCGCCGGCTTCGGTCGCCAAGCTCTTGACCACCGGAAAGTCGTCCTCGATGACCGCTTCGAGATCCCGGATCTTGCGGTAGTACTTCTTCAAGTCCATAGGGGGATGCGGCGGGCCTGACGGCCCGCCCTCCTCTGCTTCGTGAGACTACGACTCCACCTGCACGCCCAGCTCGGGCCGAATAACGGCCGCGCCGTAGAGCACGTCCACGGTGAACTGCTGCGCCAGGGTGTTGGGTTGGTAGCTCATCACCACCCGCATGCCGAAGTTGCCCAACTCGGCGTACTCGGCGATGGCGCCGGTACCGGGCAGCGGCTGCGGCAGGCGCCGAATCACCAGGCCGATCGCGTCCCGCGCAAACGCCATGTTGTGCGTCGTGACCGGGCTGGACCCCGTCTTGGGGATGAACTGCGACCGGAACACGCTGAAGTCCTTGACCCGCCCAACAGCGCCCGTGGTCAATGCGTCGACGCCGGCCTCGCCGGCGGTGCGAAACTCACTGAATCGAGGGATCTGCCGCAGCGCCGAATACGCATCCGCGTCAACAACCAGATGCTTCGACTGGCTCGCCGGAGCCTTCGCCTGGAAGAGCGCCGTCTCCGCCTGGTCCAGCACCGCCTCGGTCAGCGCCGTCTCGGGAGCGCCCAACGTCGAGTTCGCGGTGAACTGCGGGTAGAGGCCCAGCAGGTCGGTCTCGATGCGCTCCGCAATAGCGACAACCGCCGGCTCCATGTAGACCTTGAGAAGGTCGGGAACAGCGAGCACCTTGGTGACGTCGGGGACCTGGAAGGTCGCCTCGGCGTGCGTGTTCAGCACGATCTGCGCATTGCCCAGATTCGGGTTCTGCGTCTGCACCGTGCCGCCCTCGGCAATGTTGTTCGCCGACATGGTCGGCGCGATCGGAATGTTGACGGTGTCCCCGGCCTGGCCCAGCGCCGGCTCGTAGTTCCGGTTCACCAGGTTGCCCATCACCAGGTTGCCCATCAGCGCCGGCAGCGCGTCCGCGGCCACCAGCTTGACGATAGCTTGCGCTACGTTCGTCGAAGTAATTGCAGGCATTCAGCTCTCCTTGCTATTTGGTTTCAATCGGCCCGCAATGGACCGCGTTCTCGCCTCGTTGGCGAACTCTGTTACTCGTGCGAGTTGCCGGGACCCGCCGCCCCGACCAACCGCGCGACCTCGCTCCACGCTTGACGCGATTCGTCCCGGTTCATCCCAGGACGAATCGAGTCCAGGTCGAAGCCCGAGCGCGTCAGCTCCGAGCCTCGGCCGCCCGTCGCTCCCGAGCCGCCGGCAATGCGCGGCGGCAGGAACTCCGGGTTCTCCTGCACGAAGCGGTTCAAGAACTCGTCGAGCGGTATCAGAGAGCCTTCCCAATCGCCCACCAGATCGCCGTCGCTGTCGCGGCGCACGTCTGGCTCGACCAGGCGCATCGCGAGCCGCGTCTTGCGCACGCCGCGCTCTCGCAGCCCTTCGCGCAGCTTCGAGCGACGTTCGCTCTCCTCGGCTTGGCGGCGTAGCGCTCGGCTCTCCTCGCTCAAATCCTTGACCTGTTTCTCGAGCTCCAGGCGCCGCCGCCGCTCGACTTCGAGGGCCTCATCGACACCCGCCTCTCTGCTTGGATCCTGCGGGCCTCGTTCGCCCGTTGCATAGTGATTCGGTCCCATCCTGCCTCCGGGAAAGGCGAGGGCCGCGGACGTCATCTCGTCCGCGGCCCTCGCCGAGCGTCGCCTTCGTTGCGTCAGGGGTCTACGTCAGCTTCGCTCGATCTCCGCCAGTACCTCGTTCTTTGTCTCTTGGCTCGATGCCTCCAGATAGCGCATCGCGACCCGTTTCGACGCCTCCTTTTCCAGCCGCGGCGAACCGATCCCCAGATCCTTCAGGCCGCGCACCGCCTCGACTTCGTCCTCCAAGTTCGGAGCGTCAAAATCGTCCATGCCCGTGATCGCTACCGCGACCTCGTCTGCTCGCGCTGCGGCGATGAGTTGCAAGATGTTGCGCAGGAAGCTCTTGACCGTGCCGCCGTACGAACGCAGTACCTCGTGCGTCACCGCGAAATCCCGCTTCTTGCTCGCTCCGGACTGTCCAAGGTGTCTCGCTTCCCGCCCGCCAGCCTGTGTCATCAGGTAGCAGACCCGGTAGATTTCGTCTTTGAGACGATCCAGGTTCTCCGCTGCGATCTTGAAAACCTTGCCTTCGGGTTCGGTCCACCCGAACTTGTCCTCAGGGCCGAGTTGAATGTAGTAGGCCTCGCCGACAATCTGCTGCCATTCGCGCTCGGAATAAATCACCGGCATCGCGAACAGTCCCATGTGCAGAGCCCATGACAATGCGTTGGCCTTGTTGAAGTGCTCCTGCTGTAACAGAGCCGCCTTGTTCCCAAGCCACAGCCCATCCGACACCGACATTCGAACTAGCGGCACCTGCCCGACCGTCGCCAGCCCATGTAGCCCTTCCTCGACGAGCGCCACTCCATCGCCCGCGGGCGTGGATCCAGCGCCGTCCGCGCCTTTCCGCCGGGCGTAGATGCGATAGTGGCTGCGGTCGTAGTACGTCCACCGCTCTTCGGTAACCATCTCGGGACGATCGAACGATTCCTGAAAGCTCTGCTCTGTCTTGAGTAACACCCAATCGAACCCGCCGCGGCCGTCCAGCTTCCAGTTGCGAACCTCCAGGGGAGAGAACGACGCCAGGTACGCTCGGGACTTGCCCAGGGCGTCTTCTTCGGCGCGAGTCCGGGCCTCACCGCTTACCTTGGGAAAGTCGATTAGAACGTAACTCTCCCCGAAGGTCAGCGTTTGGATGAACGTGTTGCGGACGACATCGAGCAGCGAGTTTCCGCGGTAATCGCAGTCTTCAACGAAGGACGCATAGAAGGACCGCGCGCCGGCCTCGCTCGTACGAAACTCCATCGCCGGGCGGCTGCGGAATACCGTGGCCGCATACCAGTCAATGCAAGACCCCAGGTAGTTCTCGTAGAACGCCCGAGAGAGCCGCTCCGCGTAAACGTCGCTAGGCTCCTTCTGGCGCCTCATTAGATACAGTCCGGCGTTTCGCCGCAACTGTTCGCCGCCCACGTAGAAGTCCCAATACCGGCGCCACATTTCTTTGCGATCCGCATGGCGCCGATGTACCTTTTCCAAGACTTCGATCACAGCTCCTCCAATTCCGAGACCTCGCGTCTAGAATAAACGCTCGCCTCGTTCTCCAGCGGGCCTGCCGCCTTTGTATTCACCCCAAAGCAGATAGCCCAGCGCGTCAGACAAGTGCGTTCGGTCCGGATCGCGGTCCTTGTCGATCGCCCCGCTATCTTGCTTGTAAGCAACACGCTCGAGGTCTTCGATCAATCCTTTGCATCGCGGGTCGACGAACAAGCGCCGCTCGCCGGCGGCATTGCGCAACCAAGCGTTGACCAGGTTGACGCGATCTCGCACCGGCGGGTTGGACCGCGGAATGAGCAATTCGACGCGAGGGTCCGCCCCGAAGGCCTGTCGAATCAGATCGTAGTCCGAGTACGAGCTATTCGTCGTTCTGCGCCGGCTGCTCGCGTCCCCGTGGATCCGGATCTTTCCTTCGTGCTCGCCATAGCGGCGCACGAGCTCTTCGCAAACTTCCGTCGTCGACGACGTCCGCAGGCGAATCTCGTCGATCACCTCCACCTCTCCTCCGCTGGCCTGTGCAATAACTGAGCACATCGGATTCACGTTGAAGTCCCAACTCCAGAGCAACGTTCTATCCGAGGCATACTCACAAGCTCGCTGACTTTCGGTGCGGTGAAACGCATAGTAGACCTGACCCGCCTGCAAGTTGCGGTATCTGCCCAGCACTTCCTGTTCGTAGAACGCCTCGCCATAACTCGCTTCTAGCCGCTCGTAATAGTCCGGAGTCTTTTGCAGCAAGAACCTGTTCTCGAACGGTTCCGCCGCGATCAACTCATATCCTTCCACCGGGTCTGCGACGAATCGCCGGTAGACCCAGTCAAAACCTTTCGGCGTCCACACGCCGTAGCCGCAGAGCCTGCTGGCGGCGGGGTCCCGCAGCCGCGCTTCCAATCGAACCCACGAATCCTCCTGGCAGTAGGTCAGCTCATCCACTCCAAACCACGCCAGGTTTGGCCCCCGCAACCGTTCGGGGGCGTCGAGCGAGCGCAACAGAATCGTCGATCCGTTCCCCCTGAGTTGGAGAACCATTTCCGAGCGCTGCAGCTCGTAGTCAATCTTTCCGCTTTCGAGAGTCGAGACCAGAGCGGGCAGGGTCGCATCCCGCAGCATCGAATACGTCGGCGCTCCAAGCAGTCCGGTGCGTCCCCGATTGTCCAGGGCCAGCGACAGCGCTTCGACCGCCAGAGCCAAGCTCTTCCCAGACCCGACGCCCCCGGAATACCCCTTGAACCTTGCTTTGCTGCTGTGGAACCTAGCCTGCGAAGGCAATGCATGGAAGCTCAGGTTTCGTCGAATAGCGATTCGTCGACTTCCTTCCAGATCAGCCGAACATCCATCGCCTCCGGTTCCTCCTTCATGATCTCCTTGTGTAGCTTGATGAGCTGCACTAGGTTCCCGATCGTGTTGCGAGTTGGCGTCTGTTCGTCTTTGAGCGCCTTTCTCACTAGCCGAATCGCCTCGATCAGGAGGTCTTCGCGTCGCGGTAGCTTTTCTGCTGTTTCCGCTTCGCCTTCTTTGCATTGCGTCTTGCGTTTTGCTACGCGCTTTTTAGCCGACTTCCTTTCCATCCGTACCCAAAAATGCGGCGAGGCCGGCCAGAAGTGATTCCCGGTCGGCCTCGCCTCGCGCTCGCCCTCAGCGCTTTCTGTGCCCAGACTAGCAGCCGGACGAATTGCCAACGGCCTTTGAGCTTGCTAACCCACTGAAAACAAGACCCAAAAAAATGTCAAACTCGTGTGACGCGCCAATCAGCGCCGCCTGATTGCATCGCGATACGCGCCTGGGCTACGCTCAGCCATACCCTCGAGACGAGACCGACCCCAGCGGTGCGGACGCCGGAGAAATCAGCATGTTGTACGCAAATCGAAGCCCTACATTAACCCGCAGAGAAGCGCTAGCCGCCTCCCTCGGGCTGTCCGGCTGCGTCGCCGGCCACCGTGAGGCGCCTGCGCCCCTCATCGAGTCCATCGCGGCGGAGACCATCTGGCGAGGTCGTGACGGCCAGGGCGACGGCACTTGGTTCCATCCCCGCTGCTGCCGCATCCCCGGTGAGCCTGATCTGCTCGCCATGGCGGTTCAGCGCATTTCCGGCTCCGACGTGTTCGGTCCCGTACATGTGTCTTACTCCGAAGACGCTGGGCGGGTCTGGACGAAGCCCGCGCCCATTCCCGGCCTGGGGCGCAAGACCCATCCAGACGGCGTGGAGGAGGGCGTTTGCGATACCGTGCCCAGCTACCATCCGCGGACTGGCGCGATCCTGTTCATGGGCTGGAATGTCTACTACCGCGACGGCAAGCTCACGCGGCCCAGCGAGGAGCGCTGGCCGGTCTACGTCGTCAACGGGCCCGATGGCTCTTGGACGCCGCCGCGCAAGCTCGACTGGGACGATCCTCAGTCCACGGCCCTGTACGGCTCTAACTGCTCCCAGCGGGTTTTGCTGCCCAACGGCGACTTCCTCATCCCACTGACCTTCGCTCCGCTCGGACGAGCCGATCGCATGGTTGCCACGGTGCGCTGTTCGTTCGACGGAGAGACGCTTACCGTTACAGAACGCGGAAACGCTTTGTCTTTAACGGTAAAGCGAGGATTGCTTGAGCCCTCTATCACATTGTGGGGCGATCAGTATTGGATGACGATTCGCGCCGAAGATGGCCGCGGCTATCTCACAACCTCCGCCGATGGCCTGCGGTGGGCCCGCCACACGCCCTGGGGGTGGGACGACGGCGAACCTCTCGCCATGTCCACGACCCAGCAACATTGGCTCGAGCACTCCGATGCCCTGTTCCTGATCTACACGCGCAGGGACGAAACCAACGTGAACGTGATGCGCTGGCGGGCGCCCCTGTGGATTGCTCAGGTCGATCCCATCAAGCAATGTCTGATCCGCGCCAGCGAGCATGTCCTGCTTCCGCTGCGCGGCGACGGCGTCAACGGTGCGGACAGCGTGGCGCGCATGGGCAACTTCCACCCTGTGCACGCGAATCCGCGCGAATCGCTCGTCACAGTTGGCGAGACGATTCCTTCGAAGGCCTACGCCGGAGACACGCTGCTGGCCCGAATCGTCTGGTCGAAGCCGAACAGTCTGGCCTGAACGTGGCGGGCCGGGTTTGCGATCATGCATGAGACGTGCGGGCGCTTCTACCGCCAGTTTCGAGTTGAAGGAGTTCCGATGAGCTTCATGAGACGCCACTTTCTTGCCGCCGCTTCTGCGACAGCCGCTTCCGCGAACGCCCCCAAAGGCCTCTTCGAACCCTTTGAGGTCAATCACGTCGCGCTCCGTGTCCGTTCTCTCGCCGAGTCCGAGGCGTTCTATCGCGAAACCTTCGGGGCGCCTGGCATCATCTTCGAGAAGCCCGGCCAACGCTATATGCGGATGGGCTCCAACTTCGTCGCCCTGTTCGAGCGCGACGAAGCCGCAATGGACCACTTCGCAATTTCGGTCCGCGGCTACGACCCGGATCAGGTCGAGACGACCGCCAAACGAGAGGGATTGAACCCACGGCGCTCGAGCGCCTTCGTCTACGTCCATGACCCTGACGGAATCGAGGTCCAGATTGCGCACGAGGAGCACGAGGTTCACTCGCCCGTGGTGCGCGAGAAGCCGTCATCCTCGGTGTTCCAAGGCAACGGCGTCAACCACGTCGCGCTCAACGTGACCGACGTTGCGTGCGCACGCGACTACTACCAGCGGCTCTTCGGCTTGCCCGTGATTCAGCAGGCTGTGCGAAACTGCTTCCTCGGCGTCGCCGGAAACTTCCTCGCGCTGTTTCAGGGCGGCAAGCCCGGCGTGAATCACTTCTGCATCTCGATCGACGACTACGACCCCGGTGCAACCAAAGCTCGGGGCGAAGCTGCCGGCCTGAAGATTCGCCGCCAACAGGACAGGCTCTACTTCCCCGATCCCAATGGGCTCACCGTCCAAGTCTCCGAGCCCGACCACAGCCCCTGAGCGCCCTACCGACGCGGAGGATAGACGAGAAAACCTGGATTTGCCGTCCGAATCTGATAGAGCGTCTTTCCGGACGTAATGTAGAGAGTTCTTAGCTCCGGTCCGCCAAAGTTGCAGTTCGTAATCGGATCCTCCGGGATTGCAATCACCCCGGCGAGCTTGCCGTCGGGCGTAATCACGTAGACTCCCGCTGGGTTTTCCGGCGCGTTCGCGTTGTTTCCGGCAGCGCCATAGAGATTGCCCTCCACGTCGATCGCCATGCCGTCGACGCCCCGCCCGGATCCGAAGCTGTAGAGCGAGCGCCCATTGGAGAGAGAGCCGTCGTCGGCCACGTCGAACGCCATCACCCGCGCTTCACTGGGCGGGCCCGGTTGGGTGTCAGCCACGTAGAGCCTTTTTTGGTCCGGCGACAACGCAATGCCGTTCGGCTTGGCGATCTCGGGCCTGGTCGCCACGCGGCGCAGAGATCCGTCGGTGTCGATCAGATACACGTCTTCCGTTTCGAGCTCGCGTCCCTGTTGCCCTCCGTAGCGGGGGTCGGTGAAGTAGATGCGACCATTCTTGGCCACGACGAGATCGTTCGGGCTATTGAGCCTCTTGCCCTCGTACTCGGTCGCCAGCACCTCTACCTCGCCCGTTTCCATGTCGGTCCGCGTTACCCGGCGGGCGCCTCCGGTGTTGGCCCCTTCACAAGCGACCAGCCGTCCCTGCGCGTCGAACGCCAATCCGTTTGCCCGTCCGGAAGGCTTGCGAAATTCGCTGATCGAGCCGTCGTCGGCGGAGTACTCGAGGATGCGCTCGCCCGTGATCTCGGTGAAGTAGACGTTCCCCTCGGCGTCTGCCGCCGGACCTTCGGTGAACACCAGCGACGCCGCTGTCTCCGGAGTCGCATCCGGCGGCAGCAGCGCCGTCGGCGCGGCGAATCCGACGGGCTCGGCCGGCGTTGGTTGCGGCTCCGGCGCGCAGGCCCAAACCAAGACGAGAAGGATCCCCAGCAAGCCTCGCATGGAGCACTATCCTAACATCGAGGAATGGCCTCGGCCGGGTACGTTCTCGTTGGCGGCGGCAGCTCGCGCTTCAGCGGCGACAAGGCGCGCTTCGCGGTGGAAGGCAAGCCGCTCGTCGTCCTCACCGCAGACAAGGTCTTACGCGCCGCTGGATCGGTGGCCCTCGTAGGCCCTCCGGAGCGCTACGGGGACCTCGGCATGCGCGTCATTCCGGACCCGGTCACTGGCTTCGGTCCCCTTGCCGGAATCGTTGCAGCCCTAGAGGATACACCTGCCGAGCGCAACCTCATCGTTGCCGTCGATCTGCCGGGCATTACGGTCGAGCTGCTGAGTTTCCTGCTTGGCTGCCGCGGCGAGGTCGTGCTACCGGTTCAGCCTGACGGCCGCCCACAGCCATTGTGCGCCGTGTACGACCGGCGCGCGGCTCCGGTGCTGCGCGCCGCCATGGAGAACGGCCGAGGCAAGATCACCACTGCGATCGAAGCTCTTGGCGTTCGACGCATCGGGCCGGACGCCTACGCGCGCTTCGGCGGCGCCAAGCTCTTCCGGAACCTCAATCGACCCGAGGATGCGTCCTAGCGCCCGTGTCCCGTTGCAACCCAACCCATCCTATGCGACGATTCGGGCTCTCATGGAGCTGCGAACCAAACCCGGCTGGCTGCGCGAGATCTTCCCCTTCGAGCAGCGCTCGCTCGTCGTCAACGGGCGCCGGATGGCCTTCGTCGAGCACGGGCCCGCCGCCGGCGTTCCGGTCCTCCTGCTCTCCGGAAATCCCACGTGGGGGTTTCTGTATCGTGATTTCTTCGAGCCGCTTGCGGCGGCCGGCTATCGCGCCATCTCGCCGGACTGGGTTGGCGCCGGCTACTCGGACCACCCCCGGCTCGACTCCGCGTTGACCTTCGCGCACCACATCGCGGACCTCGTCGCGCTCATTGATCAGCTCGAGTTGCGGAACTACGTCGTCGTGGGGCAAGACTGGGGCGGCCCGCAAGGCGTCGGCGCGGCCCTGCAGCGAATCGAGCGGCTCTCCGCGCTCGTTCTGATGAACACCTGGCTGTTCACCAGCACGTTGAGCAAGTTCCATCTCTCGCCCGGGCCGTGGACCACTTGGCACGCGCCATTGATCGGCCAATTGCTGATGAAGCGCTGGAAGGTCCTCTCGCACGACGGCCCGGCCGCCCTCACTGTTCGCGGGATGAGCGACGCTGAGAAGCGCGCCTATCACCACGTCTTCGACGAGCCCGAGTCCGACAGTGTCGTTCTCACCTGGCCGCGCACCATCCCGATGCACGAAGGTGACCGCGGTTGGGACGACATGAAAGCGATCGAGCGCCGCCTGCCCGAGCTTAGCGACACGCCGATCCGGCTTCTTTGGGCGCCGGGGGACAACGTCTTTCCCATTGAAACCGCACAACGGCTCAAGGAGCTGCTGCCACACGCGGAAGGGCCAACCGAATTTGAGCGCGCTAGGCACTTTCTGCAGGACGACCGCGGGCCGGACCTCGCCGCCGCCGCCGTCGAATTTCTCGATCGCTCGTTGAGGCCGGCGCGATGACGTTCTTCGAAGCCGACGAGCGCGAGTTGCGCGCGCTGCGCCCCGACCCGTTGCTGACCGAACAGGAGCTCGACGTCCGCCCCGATGTCGCCTCCGAGCTCGAGAGCGCAACAGGCCGGCGTGCGGGTCGGCTCTACTGGCGCTCGGCGCATGATCACCTTTACGCGCTCGAGCTCGCGGATCGAGGCCGCGGTCGCCCGTCCGCCGCAACGGTCTACGGTTTTTGGGACCGCTTCGAGCCGCGACCGCCCGAACACGAGATCGACGCGGACCTGGTCGACTTCGCGCTCTGGGTCGCGTCGGCGTGCGAGAGTCTCGAGCCTGCGAACGTCCGTCAGACGATGGAGTTTGCCGGCTTGGGTCGCCGGACGAGTTGGCCGGCTGGCTCGGTGCTGCGCACTCCCCCCGAATGCTTCGCAACCCTGCCGCGATTCGAATACGAGCCCCAGTACGCCGAGATCGAAGGGCTGCGCATGGCCTGGGTCGAGGCAGGCGCGGGAGAGCCGATCGTTCTGCTGCACGGCGAACCGACTTGGGGCTACCTCTACCGCAAGATGATCCCCGCGCTGGCGCAAAAGGGTCGAGTGATCATCCCGGATCTCATCGGTTTCGGCCGCTCGGACAAACCCGTGCCGCCGAACGCCTACAGCTATCGCTCGCACGCCCGCTGGCTGCGCAAGTTCCTCGACGCGCTCGAGCTCGGCGAGATGACATTGGTCTGCCAAGACTGGGGCGGTCTACTGGGACTGCGGCTGGCTGGGCTCGAACCCTGTCGCTTCCGGCGGATTGTTGCGATGAACACGGGTCTGCCGAATGGCTCGTTCGACGAAAAGGCCGGTGCGGCTTTTCGCAAATGGCGAGCCTACTCACAGCGCATTCGGGAGCTCGACGTAGCCTGGTTGATGCGGCGCTCCCTCGTCCGGCCGGAATCGCTCGCCGACCCCGAGGCCGCGGCCTACCAGGCGCCGTTCCCGGGCCGTGAATTCCAAGCCGGAGCGTTGGTCTTCCCCCGGCTCGTGCCCGTTCGGCCCGACGCTCCCGGCGCCCACGAGAATCGGCTCGCGCTTGAAGGCTTGCGCAAGTCCAAGCTCCCTGCCTTGCTGCTCTGGGGCGCTGAGGATGCCATCACCGCGCCGTCGCTCGAAGCTCTGAGAAAGAGCCTTCACCGACCCGACTGGCAGCAGGTCGACGGCGCCGGCCACTTCCTGCAAGAGGACGCCGGCGAAGACGTTGCGGACCGCATCGCCCGTTGGCTGGGCCCCTCGCCTGGAACCGAAGCGCGTTGACGCGCCGTTGGGCGCCCCGATACAATCAAAGGCAAGTCATGAGACTTGCGAGGCCCGGTCTGCTCTGGGCCTCGACGTTCGTAGAGACACCCAAATGGCCAATCACAAATCCGCCGAAAAGCGCATTCGCCAGATCGCGAATCGCACCGAGATCAATCGCGGCAATCGCAGCGCCATGCGGACGCAGGTCAAAAAGCTCGACACCGCTCTGGAAGCTGGTGAGGTCGATCAGGCGAAAGAGATGCTAGCGCCCACCGTCAGCATGATCGACAAGAGCGTGCGCAAGGGCGTGCTGAAGAAGGGCGCGGCCGACCGCATGAAGTCGCGGCTCTCGGCGCGCATCAACCGGGCTGCGAAAGCTTAATCCCGCCCGCCGCACTCGCAGACAAACAGAGGCGTCCCAACAGTGCTACCTTGGTGGCGCTATGAAGCGTCGCACCCTCTTATCCGCAGCCGGCGCTGCTCTCCTGTCCTCCTGCGCTCGGCCCTCGCCCGAGTCCAATGAGCGCGACGCCCCCGCGGACCCTGCCGAAGCAGAGCTCGAGGCCGCGCTCGCCAAGCCGACGCTCGACCTCGCCGGGCTCGACGAGCCAGTCATCATCGACGCCATCGAGGTTTGGGAAAACCACGGCGAGCAGATCGTGCGTGTTCGCTCCACCGACGGAGCCGAGGGAATCTCATTCTGGAACCGCCGCCGGAACTTCTATCCGCTGATCGAATCCGAGATCACCCCATACCTGCTGGGCAAGGACGCTCGACGATGGGAAAGCGAGTTGCTGTTCGGGCTCTATCGGCACGGCTCGAACTACAAGCTACAGGGTCTGATCTTCTGGACGATCCAGGCCTGGGTGGAGTTTGCGATTCTCGACATGCTCGGCCGGATCGCAAACAAGTCGATCGGCGAGCTGATGGGCGGCGTGATTCGCACGGAGATCCCGATCTACATCGCGAGCGGCCGGCGTGACTCCACACCGGAAGAGGAAGTCGAGTACCTGCAAGAGCTGCTCGAGAAGTCGGGCGCCAAAGCCTGCAAGTTCCGGCTAGGCGGTCGCATGAGTCGTAACGAGGACGCTTCGCCCGGGCGCTCTGAAAACCTCATCCGGCTGGCGCGCAAGACGCTGGGAGACGAGATCGCCCTCCACGGCGACTCGAACAGCTCCTACGATCCCGAGCCGGCGATCCGCATCGGACGCGTTCTCGAGGAGGTCGGCGCGGTGTACTTTGAGGAGCCCTGCCCGTTTGATCATCTCGACGATACGAAGGCCGTTACGGATGCGCTCGAGATTCCGGTCGCCGGCGGCGAGCAGGAGTTCAGCGAGCGCCGCTTCCGGAACATCATCCGCGACCGCGTCACCGACATCGTCCAGCCCGACTTGCACTACTATGGCGGCTTGGTGCGTTCGGCGCGCGTCGCGAACATGGCGGATTTGGCGGGCATGTCGACGACCGTTCACATCTCGGGCGGCTTCGGCTTCGTCTACATGCTGCACTTTGCGTCACGGACGCCCGACATCGGCGCCTATCAGGAGTACAAGCTCAACGTCGACAAGTACAACGACTGGTTCGACCCGAAGCTCACCGTCGCCGACGGCAAGATGAGCGTGCCCGAAGGGCCGGGCGTTGGCGTGCTGGACACTGCCGCGGTGATGAAGGGGGCGCAGCGGCTGCTGTGAGCGAGATTCATGCGGACGGAGCTGGAGATTCGCCTCTTGGGGGCGTCTGACGAGGCTTTGCTCGCCTCTGTCGAGGAGGAGGTTTTCGACGATTCGGTGCAGGCGGTCCTTGCGGCGGAGTTTCTGGCCGACTCGCGCCACCATATCGCCGCGGCCATCGTGGACGACCGAGTCGTCGGGTTCGCCTCGGCGGTGCACTACGTTCATCCCGACAAGCCGGCCGAGCTGTGGATCAACGAGGTCGGTGTGGCGCCGGCCTATCAGCGTCGAGGATTGGGACGGCGGCTGATGCGGGCTCTGTTCGACCACGGGCGGACGCTCGGTTGCCGGGAGGCCTGGGTACTGACAGAACATGACAACGCGGCTGCGCGCGGCCTCTACGCCGACGCAGGCGGAGTAGAGCAAAGCATCTCCTACTTCAACTTCGAGCTCTAGAAGCGTTGTATGATCGGGCGGATATGCATCTCGCCCGTCTCGTCCCCACGTTCTTGCTCGTCGCCCTCTCGGCTGCCGCTCAGCCGAAGCCCAACGTTGTCATCCTTTTTACCGACGACCAAGGCACGCTTGATGCCAACTGCTACGGATCGACCGATCTACACACTCCAGCCATCGATTCGCTGGCCGAGAGCGGCGTACGCTTCACCCAAGCCTATTCGCATACGGTCTGCTGCCCCGCGCGGGCCATGTTAATGACCGGACGCCACCCTCAACGCGGCAATGTCAACGATTGGATGCAGGGGCCGATGAACGGCCCTAAGGGCCGCAACATGCTGACCAGCGAGGTGACCCTGGCCGAGGTGTTGCGGGAGGCGGGCTACCGGACCGGGCTGTTCGGGAAGTGGCACCTGGGCGGGCATCCCGACCACGGACCGACCAAGCAGGGCTTCGACGAGTTCTTCGGCATCCGTGACGGCTTTATCGAGAACTACACCCACTACTTTCTTCATCGCAACGGCTACCACGATCTCTATGAGGGCATGCGCGAGGTCTTCCATCGCGGCTCGTATTTCCCGGACTTGATGGTCGATCGTGCGCTGTCGTTCATGGATCGCCACCAGGACCAGCCGTTCTTCCTCTACGTTCCCTTCAACATCCCGCACTATCCCGAGCAGACCCTCGAACGCTTCCGGGCGCGCTACGAAGATCTCCCCGAACCGCGACGCACCTACGCCGCAACCGTGACGACGACCGACGACTACATTCGGCGGATCCTGCGCCAGATCGAGAACCTCGGGCTGGACGACAACACGATCGTGATATTCCAGTCCGACAACGGGCACTCCGAGGAGGACTATCAGATCACCGTGGACGGGCACCTGAGCGGCTTCCCAAAGGGCTGGAACTACGGCGCCAACGCCGGCGGCGGCAACACGGGCAAATGGATCGGCGCCAAGGGAAGCTTCCTGGAGGGAGGCATTCGCGTGCCGTCCATCTTCCGTTACCCGCCGCTGACGGGCGAGGGCGGGGAAGTGCGCGACCAGGCCATTACCGCGATGGACTGGTTTCCCACGATTCTGGAATTGGCGGGCGTCAAACCCCCGAAGGGCGTCGAGATCGACGGCCATAGCGCTGTGCCGGTCATCCGAAGCGCCTCGGCCGAGACGGCCTACGACGTGATGCACTGGCAATGGCAGAATCGATGGGTCGTGCGAGAAGGGGACTGGAAGCTCATCTACGACGGCGTGCGCAACCTCGCTGGCGGCGATGACACCAAGATCTACCTGGCCAACTTGGGCGACGCCTGGCCCGAGCAGACCAACCACGCCGCGGAACGGCCTGAGATCGTCAAGCGTCTGACCGCACTCCACGACCAGTGGGTTGAGGCGGTGACGCCGGCGAATCTGCCGGCCGGCAGCTCGCTGCCTTAGCCGCGGCTAGATCGCAGCAAACAGAAGACCCGGCGCGAGCATACCTGCCGCGCCGGGCCGCATCTTGGGACGGAGCCTCGTCTACAGGCGCTCGATGACGAAGCGGGCGACCGGGTTCCGCCAGTCGTATCCGGACTCGGTCAGGTCGTCGCCTTCGCCCGAGATGCCCGGGTGGATGTAGACGTAGCCCTCGGCGCCATCGGTCACGCGCACGCCGCCGTTCCCGCAAGGCGGTCCGGGGATGTGCTCGCAGGACTCGGTGTTGGCTTCCGAGCCGGCGTCATAGGCCGGGGCCATGTGGACTCCTGCGCCGGCGTTCGGGCCGCGCACGCCGTTGAGGCCGGTAAACGCATCGTTCGTCGTCACCAGCATCCCAACCGCGGAGACCCAGCGAAACGGGCCGCTGAACTCGACCTCGACCGAAGCGGTTTCACCCGGCAGGATCGGTCCGTTAACGCCCGTGATCCGCCTCACGTCGAGCACTTCGGCCGAGTTGCCGAGCTGCATCTCGAGCGGCCCGAGCATGGCGTCCTCGGCCACCTGCGCGAGCTCGTCGCTCGCCGGCTGGCCCATCGACCACAACGGAGGCGCCTGCCGTACGTGCGTTGCGACGACGATCGGGGAGAGGATCTGGCCCTTGGTGATGTTCGTCACCGAGACGCGATAGAGAGTCCCGCCGGGGCCTTGAGCCGAGGCGAACGCCGCGGTCATCACCGCCGCGGCAAGCAGATTGCGGAGCAGAGAAAGCTGCATTTCAGAAATTCCTCCAGACAAGAAAGCGCGGCGAGCCGAATCGTCGTCGGCGCGCCAAGTCGAGAGGTGTAACCGATGCTGGAAGGAATCTATTCCAACGAAAATGAAGAACGGCCTACCAGCGCTTGGGCCGTGCGCGCGCCTGGCCGACGCGCGTCGCCATCAGGTCTTCCATCAGTCGAAGCTGATCGGCGTAGCCGGGGTCGAGCGCCAGATTCGTGAATTCCTTGGGATCGTTGTCATGGTCGTAGAGCTCGAGGCCCTGCCAGGCGTTCTCGCCCCATTCGGTGTACCGCCAACGCTTGGTTCGCAACGAATAACCTTGAGCTTTCGGCCGATGGCGCTTGCCGCCCACGTGCTGGCGGTCCACGGTGAGAAACGTCGTCAGTGCTGCCGCCTTCCCCGGCGCGGCAACGTTTTCGAGCTGCGGCCGCACGCTCGCGCCCTGGACATGCGGAGGCGTCTCGAGGCCGGCGAGGTCGGCCAGCGTGGGGTAGAGGTCGACCAGCTCGACGATCGCGTCCGACTGCTTTCCGCGTGTACGCTCGAAGCCCGGCGCGGCGACCAGCAAGGGCACGCGCGCCGAGTTCTCGAACAGCGTCGTCTTCTGCCACAGCTTATGCTCTCCCATGTGGTAGCCGTGGTCTGACAGAAAGACGACGACCGTGTTCTTCCACAGACCGAGCCGGTCCATGGAGTCCAGCAGACGTCCAAGCTGGGCGTCGAGGAACGAGATCGAAGCGTAGTAGGCTTGGATCGCCTTGCGGGCGGTGATCTCGTTCATCTCCTCCTGGTAGGTGCGTTGAACCCATGCGGCGGCAGGCACGTCGAGCAGGTCGCCCGCCGGCTCGATCGGCAGGCGCACCTTCATGGGGTGGTAGAGCTCGAAGTAGCGTCGCGGCGCCACGTAGGGCGTATGTGGCCGGTAGAAGCCCATCGCGAGAAAGAATGGCTCGGCCTGATGCTGCTCGAGCAGTTCGACGGCGGCGCCGACGCCGATCGCGTCGGTCTGCTCCGAGTCCAGGCCGTCGGCCGCGAGCCAGCTCAGCGTGCCGCCGAAGTCTCCGGGGCGGCCGGTGGAGTGAATGATGTTCTCGTCCCACTTGTCGCGACCCTTGGGGTTGACGACTTGCTCCCACGACGCTGGGTCGTCGTCGCCGTCCGTGCCGATATCCCGTGGCACGCCGAAGTGGTAGATCTTGCCCACCCGCGCTGCAAAGTAGCCGTTGCGGCGAAACATCTGCGGCAGCGTGACCACGTCGGGCACGAAGTCGCGAAACATCTGCCCGTTGTTCAGAACGCCGCTTTGGTCCGGATAGAGGCCGGTCATGAACGACGCCCGGCTCGGCGCGCACACTGGGTACTGCGTGTAGGCCCGGGTGAAGGTCACGCCCCGGGCTGCGAGCCGCTCGAAATTCGGCGTCTTGACCAACGGGTGGCCGTAGATACTGAGGTCGTTGTTGAGATCGTCAGAAACGATGAACAACACATTGGTCTTGGGCTGAGCCGCCAGTGGCAGCGCGAGGAATAATAGCAGGAGGATGCGACGCATGATCGCTAGCCATTCTAGCGGGTTGGGGCCTTGGCCGAATCACTTGGCTAGCCGCGATCTCGCTACACTGACCCCTCTATGAAGCGGATTGCCCTCGCACTCGCTCTTACGACGATCCTTTCCTGCGGATCCGGCTCGGAAGGCGACTTCCGAGGCGCCTGGAAGGACGTGGATGACCGTCCCTGGCCCGGCCAGGACTATTGGGCGAACCCCTGGCAGGACTGGCGCATAGCCGACGGCCGCTTAGAGAACCACGTCGCGGGCGGCGACCGCAACGTGTTCTTGCTGACGCGCGAAGTCTCCAACCGGCCCGAGCCGCTCACGCTGAGCGTGAAGATGGGGCGGCTCTCCGGCGCCGCCGCCTCGCAGGCCGCGACCGCGGCCCAGCGCACCGACCCCTCCGACGTGCGGCAGGTCGCCGAGGACACCGGCGAGGGCTTTGCCGGATTTCGCGTGGGCATTCGCGGCGCCTTCGACGACTACCGCGACTCGGCCGTGCGCGGCGTCGGCCTGAACGTCGGCGTCTCGGCCGACGGCCGTGCGTTCATCGGAACGCTCCGCGACGACAGCCCGCGCCTCGAGGGTACGCTCGGCGACCTCTACATGCGCTTTGAAGCGCATCCGGCCGGCGCGGGCTACATCGCGACGCTCACCGTGGAGGGGCAGGGCGGGGAAGCATCGGTCACGCGAGAGGACGTTGCGCCGGAGTGGCTCGAAGGCGGCGTAGCCTTGGTGTCGAGCTCCGGGCCGGTCGAAGACACGCCGCTGCCCGAGCAAGCGGTCCGCGAAACCGGCTGGACGGGCAAGAGCGGCACGGCGCGCGGCGGTTCGGTGCGTTTTTGGTTCGAAGATTGGCAGGTCTTCGGCGGCAAGGTGGACGCCCATCCGGATCGCGCCTACGGGCCAATCCTGTTCGCCATGCACACTCTCAGCCGCGGCAAGCTCCAGCTCACCGCTCAAATGGCGCCGGTCGGCGACGCAGCCGGCAACGTCTCCCTGGAGGTCCGAGACACCGACCAGTGGCGGCGCGTTGGCGAGGCCGCGATCGACCCAGACGCCCGAACGGCGCGCTTCAGCGTCGAAGACTGGGACTCCGCGAAAGACACTCCCTACCGCGTCGCCTACCAGGACGCCGTCTTCGAGGGAATGGTCCGTCGCGATCCTATCGAAAAGCCTGAAATCGTCGTCGCGGCCTTCACCGGCAACAACGATCTCGGGTTCCCGCATGCCGACATCCAGCGCCACGTCTCGGTCCACGAGCCAGACTTCTTGTTCTTCTCCGGCGACAACATCTACGAGCGCGTCGGCGAATACGGCATACAGCGTGATCCCGTAGACGCCGCGATTCTCGACTACCTCCGCAAGTGGGCGATGTTCGGATGGGAATACCGCGAGCTGCTCAAGGAGATCCCGGCCGTCGCGATCCCCGACGACCACGACGTCTACCAAGGTAACATCTGGGGCGCCGGCGGACGACACGCCACCGAGTACGGGCAGAGCGGCCAGGACCAGGGTGGCTTCGTCATGCACCGCGACTTCGTCGACGCGGTCATCCGCACTCAGACCTCCAACCTGCCCGAGCCGTTCGACCCAGCGCCTCTCGAGCAAGGCATCGCCGTCTACTACACCGATCTCGTCTACGGCGGCGTAAGCTTCGCGGTGCTCGAAGACCGGCAGTGGAAGTCGTCGCCGACCGTTGCCGTGCCGGCGGCGAAGATCATCAATGGTTGGTCGAAGAATCCACGCTATGACGCTAGAAGACAAGGAGATGTCGATGGCGCAGTGCTCCTGGGCGACCGCCAGCTCGAGTTCCTCGAAGCCTGGGCGCAAGACTGGGAGGGCGGCGTCTGGATGAAGTCCGTGCTCTCGCAAACCATCTTCAACAACGTGGCGACGCTACCCGAAGGAGTCGACACCGACGCCGTGACCCCAACGCTCGAGGTCATCGAGCCTGGCGGCTACATCCAGGGCGACGCCCCGGTTCAGGACCACGACTCCAACGGCTGGCCGCAGACCGGGCGCAACCAGGCCGTCGCGAAGCTGCGCAAGGCGCAGGCGTTCCACATCGCCGGCGACCAGCATCTCGGCAGCACCATTCAGTACGGGCTCGACGCCTGGGGCGACTCGTCTTGGGCGATCTGCGTACCGTCAGTTGCGAACATCTGGCCGCGGCGCTGGTTCCCGCCCGAGCCGGGGCGAAACCGTCCAGAGGGAGCGCCGCAGTACGCCGGCGAGTTTCTAGACGGCTTCGGCAACCGGATGACGGTGCACGCGGTCTCGAACCCGATCCGGAATGGCGTCGAGCCAGTCGCGATCAACCATCGCGCGCCGGGCTATGGCATCGTCAAGTTTCGCCGCGACGACCGCTCGATCGAGGCCGCGAACTGGCCGCGCTGGGTCGACCCTGCGCAGCCGGGAGCGCAACCCTATCCCGGATGGCCGATTTCGCTCGCTCAGATCGATAACGGCTTGAGCGGCGCGGCATACGCGTTGCCGGAGCTGACTGCGGAAACGGACGATCCCGTCGTACAGGTCATCGCATCGAGCGGGGAGATCGCCTACACGCTGCGGGTCCAAGGGCGGAATTTCGTTCCGCGAGTTTGGAAACCGGGCCGGTACGCCGTGAAAGTTGAAGGCACAACCGTCTATGAAGGCGAGGAGGCAAAACGATGAACTGGAATCCTGGGAATCGACGATCCTTTTTGGCCGGGCTGGGAGGGCTGCCGTTGCTGGCGGCGCCGGGCGCAGCCGCAGCGGCGAGCACAGGCGGACGCGACGTCATTGCCGAGCTCGGCGTCACGCCAGTGATCAACGCCGCCGGCACCTACACGGCGCTGACAGCCTCGCTGATGCCGCCCGAGGTGATCGCGGCGATCCAAGTCGCCTCCCAGCAGTACGTACGGCTGAATGACCTGCACGACGCGGTCGGCGAACGGGTTGCCGAGTTGCTCGATGCTGAGGCCGCCCTCGTCAGCGCTGGCTGCGCGTCCGCGTTGTCGCTGGCCACCGCGGCCTGTGTCGCTGGAGAGGACCGCGACAAGATTCGCATGCTGCCCGATACACACGGCATGAAGGACGAGGTGATCTGCCAGAAGTCCCACCGCAACGGCTACGATCACGCCGTGCGCAACGCCGGCGTCAAGATCGTCGAGGTTGAAACGCGGCAAGAGCTCGAGCGCGCGGTCAATCATCAGACGGCGATGATGTTCTTCCTGAACTCCGCCGCCAACAAGGGCGAGCTCGGCCACGAGGAGCTCGTCGAGCTGGGCCGCAAGCACGACATTCCTACCCTGATCGACGCCGCCGCTGACGTCCCGCCCGTCGACAACCTTTTCCGCTTTCAACGGATGGGCTTCGATCTGGTTGCCTTCTCGGGAGGAAAAGGACTGCGCGGTCCGCAATCGGCCGGCCTGCTGCTGGGCCGCAAGGATCTCATCGCCGCCGCGCGGCTGAACAACTCGCCCAACTCGGACTCGCTGTGTCGCACGAACAAGGTCAACAAGGAAGAGCTCGTCGGCATGCTCGCCGCGCTGGAGCTGTTCCTGGAGCGCGATCACGATAAGGTCTGGAAGACGTGGGAGAGGCGCTGCGACGTGATATCCAAACAAGTGAAGGAGGTCACCTCGGTCAAGACGGAGGTCTTCGTGCCGGAGATCGCCAACGCCGTGCCGCACCTGCGCATCACCTGGGACGAGCAGAGGCTCGGCAAGCGCGCGCCGGAGGTGGTCGAGGCCCTGCGCAACGGCAAGCCGGCAATCGAGCTGCGCCCCGGCGCCGACGACGGGATTACCGTGGGCGTATGGATGATGCAGGACGGCGACGAAGAGGTCGTGGCTCGGAGATTGCGCGAAGAGCTCTCCTGAGCCTCCCCTGGGCCTTCACGTGCGTGCCCAGGTCAGGTAGAATCCGGGGCGAATGACTCGACGCGCCTTTCTCGCCGCCACGTCCGCGGCCGCGCTGGCGGCTCAGGACGAGCATCCGATCATCGACATCCACCAGCACACGCCCTATTCGGGGCGAGGCCCGGATGAGTTAGTCGCGCACCAGCGCGGTATGGGGATTTCCCGCACCGTGCTGCTTCCGGCGGGCCGCCGGCTGGGGCTGCAAGCCGACGCCGGCGCCAATGATAGCGTGTGGGCGCTGCGCGACCGCTATCCCGACGAGTTTGTCTGTTTTGCCAACGAGCTGCCGAACATCCCCGAAACCCGCGCCGTTCTCGAAAAGTACCTGAAAAGAGGCGCGATCGGCATTGGCGAGCAGAAGTTCCCCGTCGCGTGTGACTCGAAGCACATCGAGCTCGTGGCCTCGATTGCGACAGAGCACGACGTGCCGGTGCTGTTGCATTTCCAGCACGACGCGTACAACCTGCACATCGAGCGCTTCCACCGGATCCTCGAGAAGTTTCCGACCGTCAACTTCGTCGGCCACGCCCAGACCTGGTGGGGCAACATCGACAAGCGCCACGAGCAGCCGGTGATGTACCCCAAGGGCAAGGTGACTCCCGGGGGCATCACCGACCGCTACCTGGCCGACTATCCGAACATGTACGGCGACCTCTCAGCGGGTTCGGGACGCAATTCGATGACGCGGGATGAGGACCACGCTCGCGAGTTTCTCCTCCGGCATCAAGACAAGCTGCTGTTCGGCTCCGATTGCAGCGACGCGAAGGCCGGCGGGGAGCGCTGCATCGGCGTGCCGACGCTGGGAGTTCTTCGGCGGCTAGTGAAGGACGAGAAGGCGCTGCGGAAGATCCTGCACGACAACGCCAAGAAGATCATGCGGGTGTAGGGGCCGCGCTATCCTGTGGAGGCGATGATGCGGTTCCTCGGATTGGCGCTGTTCGCGTCGGTCGTCCTCGCTGGCGATTGGCCGCAATACCGCGGCCCCGGCGGCATGGGCGTGGTCGAGACACCCTTGCCGCTCGAATTCGGCCCGGACCGAAACGTGGCCTGGAAGACCGCCACGCCCAACGGCGGCTCCTCCCCCGTGCTTACCGAAGATCGCGTCTTCCTCACCGCCTACAAAGATGAGAAGCTTTACGTGCTCTGCCTCGACCGCGCGGACGGCCGCGTTCTCTGGCGTCGGGAAGTCCCGCGCCCGCGTAAAGAGGACTTCAACAAGACGCACGGCCCCGCCTCGTCCTCGCCGGTCACCGACGGCGAGAACGTCTATGCCTTCTTTGGCGACTTTGGGCTGATCTCGTTCGGGCCCGACGGCGACGAGCGCTGGCGCCTGCCGCTGGGGCCTTTCGCCAACATTAACGGCCACGGCTCCTCGCCCATCCTTGCTGACGGCGTGCTCATCCTCGTCGTCGACCAGAACGACAACTCCTACATCATGGCCGTGGAAAAGGACACGGGCATCCCAATTTGGAAGACAGACCGTTCCGAGACCACCCGCAGCTACGGCACAGCCGGAGTCTTCCGGCCGTCCGATGCACCGTCGCAGCTCGTCGTGCCCGGCGCCTATCGGCTGATCTCCTATGAGCTGCGCACCGGAAAGAAGCTCTGGTGGGTGGACCGCATGTCGTGGCAGGTCAAGTGCGTGCCGCTGTTCCAGGGCGACACGATCTATATCAACGCCTGGGAGCAAGGCGGCGATGAAGGCCAGCGGCGCCAGACCGCGCCGTACGCAAGAATGCTCGAGCAACACGACGCGAACCGCGACGGCAAGCTCGCGCGCGACGAGATTCCCCCCGAGCATTTTCGAAACGATCGCGCCTGGATCGAGCACGACCTCGACGGCGACAACTTCATGGGCCCCCGCGATTGGGACTTCTACGCCGCGCGGCGAGCTCCGTTCAACAACCTCATCGCCGTCCGGCCCGGCGGACGCACCGGCAACCTCACCGATACCGAAGCCGTTCTGTGGCGCTACACGAAGTCGTTGCCCAACACGCCGTCTCCGCTGCTCTATGGCGGCATTCTCTACCTGGTCAAGGACGGCGGAATCTTCCAAAGCATCGACACGGCAACTGGCCAGCCCTACAAGCTCGGTCGTCTCGGCGCCGATTCGGTCGACCGCGTCTGGGCGTCGCCGGTCGCCGGCGACGCCAAGATCTTCGTGCTCAATCAAAGTTGCGTGGTCACCGTCGTCAAGCCGGGCGAGCAGTGGGAGACGCTGGCGGTGAACGAGCTCGGCGACGGCTACTGCCTGGCGACGCCGGCGATCGCGGACGGCCGGCTGTTCGTGCGCACCGATGCGATGCTCTACGCGTTCCAGGCGCCATGAGAATCGCCGCCGCGCTCGTCCTTGCCGTGCTGCCGGCGTCGGCGCACGTGATGAGCATGTCGAGCGGCGAGCTTCGTGTGGAGGGAACCACCGCGAAGCTCGAAGTTCGGATGCCGATCTACGAGATCGCCGACCTCGAGGACCCCGAGCGCAAGATCCTCGACGCTTTCCTGCTTCGCGTCGACTCCGCGGAGGCGGAACGCGTTTCGGGCGCCTGTTCCGAAAACGCCGCCGAAGCGACCTACCAGTGCCAGGCCCAGTACCGGCTGCCTCAAGATCCCGCGGCGCTCGAGGTGAACTGCCGCCTGGCCGAGGCGACCGTGCCGAATCATGTCCACATCTTGCGCGCGGTACGCGGCGACGTGGCCGAGCAGGAGGTGTTCGACTACACCACGACGCGGCGCGAGATCCGCTTCGAGCCGCCCACGGTGTGGGAGTTGCTAACCCGAGAAGCCGGCGCGGGGGCGAAGCGCGTGCTTGCCGGGCCGGCCCAGTGGCTGTTCCTTCTCGCGCTGGCCCTGGCCGCTCGCTCGCGCAGAGAGCTGTTGTGGATTGGCGCCGCATTCCTAGCTGCGCAGGCGCTTTCGGCCGTCGTCGTCGAGATGCAGCGTTGGAACCCGCCTCCTCGGTTCGTGGAATCGGCGGGGGCGCTGACCATCGCGTACCTGGCCGTCGAACTGCTCGCGCTGCCCGAAGCCGGCGCGCGTTGGCTGGTCGCGGCCGGCATGGGCGTCTTTCACGGCCTCTACTTCGGCATCTTCCTCGCGCAGGGCCAGATGCATCCCGCACGCGTGCTCGGCGGCGCGGGGCTCGCCGAGGCTGCCATGCTGGGCGTGTTCGGGTTGGCGGTCTGGCGGCTGCGAAAGGACTTTGGCGAGCCTTGGTTCACTCGCATCGTCGCGGGCGCGTTGCTGGCAATCGGGCTGGGCTGGTTCGCTTGGCGTATGATCGCCTGAGGCTTGGTTGGGACGGAGATAGTCCTTTCGTTCCACGGTCGCCTCAGGAGGACGCGCCATTTTCGTCTCTGGTACTCTCCGAATCGGCCGGACCCCCGGTAGCATCGACCTCATGCCCCTGTCGAAGCCGAATATTTCGCCAATTCCATTCGGGCACAACCCGACCTACAAGACGGACATCGTGTTGCCGGCGCGGTTCGTCGGCAACCGCCACGGCGGCCGCTACAAGTCCACGCTGCGCGTGACCGGCAACTGGGGCGTGGTGACGCTGATCTAGTGGTAAGCCCGGCCTGCCCGTGCTACTCGCGAGCGCTCCCTCGATCGGCTAGCGTGTTGCGGTAGGGGCGTTGGGCCCGGCGAGATTGGCCGCCCGGCGAAGCTCGCGCGCACCCCCGGATCGGTTTGTGGTAAAATTCCTCCGCTCTCGATTTGAGCTCAATAGAGGGGCCTCTAATCGAGCGTATTTTGTCTGAATACATAGGAGGGATTACGATGGAAAGTCTACTTCCGCTCATCATCCAACTGGTCAGCGGCGCGGTTGGGGGCAACATTGCGGGATCGCTGCTGAAAGGCTCGTCCCTGGGCACGATCGGGAACTCGCTCGCCGGGATTCTAGGCGGCGGCATTGGCGGGCAGACGTTGGGGATGCTGGGCCTGGCGATAGGCTCGGGCGGCATGGACCTGTCCAGCATCATCGGTAGCATAGCCGGCGGCGGCGTCGGAGGCGGCATCGTGATGGCGGTGATCGGGCTGATCAAGAAGGCAATGGGAAAGTAAATCGCAGGGACTTCCGAAGGATATTCGGATGAGTCGCGGAGGGGGTCATCCTTCCGTAGCGACCGCGCTTAGGTCTTGCAGCGCCCGGCAGAACGTCTGGAAGCTTCGGGGTCGGTTCCGCTCCGGGAGCATGTTTGAGCCGATCCTGCGAGCAGCCTCGATCTTCGGGAGGCCCGCCGCTGTAGTACCCGGCACGCTGCAACAGTCGCTCCAAAGCCTGCCATGCCCCGGCAGCTATTGCGTCTGGATTTCGATACGGCGCCTTTTTCTCGAAACGCGATCTCATTTTCGGATTGGCTGCGCGCATCGCATCCGCATCGCCCAGCAGCCACGCTGGCTGGCCAAACCTTGGGACCACTAGTGTCCGGCTATAAGTCGAGCAGATTCAGTTGGTTAGGAAGGGCGCGTATTGGACATTGGAGACGGTGCGCTGCAAGGCCTGCAGGACGGGGATTTTCTCGAGGACGGTGATGCTGAGAACCTGTAGGAGTTTGTATGTCAAGGAGCCTGCAGACCGACCTGCAATCCGGCTCGATCTACCAGTTCGACTACACCTACAATCTCGATGCAACGCTCGAGACCATCACCTATCCCCACACGAACGCAGCGGCGCAGACAGGCGCCCGACGCATCGTCGCCTACGAGTACGACGGCAGAGGACGGCCGCAGAAGGCCGGCCAGCTCGGCGTCGGCGCGACGGACTACCTCCATGGCGCGACCTACACTGCCCACGGCGGCACCCTCTCGATGACCCTGGGCAACGGCGTCGTCGAGACCACGCAGTACAACGGCCGTCTCCAACCGTGCAGCATGTCCGCCGTGGGCCTTCTCACGCTCTCGTTCGCCTATGGCGCGGGCGATATCGGCTGTAGCGCGACCAACTCTGACAACAACGGCAACATCCTCAAGCAGACCATCACGCCCACTGTCGCTGGCGTCGGCGCGTTTTCGCAGAGCTATACCTACGACGAGCTCAACCGCCTGTCCTCCGTTCAGGAAACGACGACGAGCTGGTCGCGCACCTATCACTACGACGCCTTCGGAAACCGCGCCATGCGCGGCGCCGTGCCCACTCCGGCCGCGGCCCCGCTGTGCGCCGAGGACGATGCAGGTCTGGGTTGCAGCACGCAGGCGGGGACGACCGCGGATAAACCTGGCTTCGTGCCGGCGTCGAACCGTTTGACCGGCGACTGGGCGAGCTATGACCTGGCCGGTAATCTCCTGTGGTACAAAGACCCGCTGAGCTCCGGCGCCCGGCAGTGGTCGGCGGCCTACGACGCGAACAACAAGCAATCGCAATTCTGCGCAGGCGCTTCAGGGCCCTGCACGGGTACGACCGCGACTTATGAATACGACGGTCAAGGCAACCGTATCAAAAAAACGACGGCCGCGCGTTCGACGACCTTCGTCTACGATGCTTTCGGGATGCTGACTGCTGAGTATTCGACTGCGCCACCTACCACCGCCGGCGGACGCTTCTTCCGTACGACCGATCACCTAGGATCGACCCGCCTCGTCACAGATCACGAGGGCGGCTGCAAAGTTTGGCAAGACTTCTACCCCTTCGGCGAGCGCATCCTCGGCGACGCCAGCACGGGTCGCCAGGGCTGGACCTGCTATGGCGGCGCGGGCACCGATCCCTTCGCGCAGGAGTTTACCGCCAAGGAGCGGGATGAGGAGAGCGGGCTGGACTATTTCAACGCCCGTTATTTCATGGAGCGAGCTGGTCGATTCACGAGCCCCGATCCTGAACTTGCTGGCGTGAAAATTGGCGACCCGCGAAGCTGGAATGCGTATTCTTACGCGCTCGACAACCCGCTCCGCTATGTGGACCCAGATGGCGAAGCGCCGGTGGACTATTTGACCGGCTTCTTCAATGGTTTCAACGCGAGCTTCACCTTCGGGTTGACTCTGCAAGAGGGAAACTCAGACTTCCGAGTGGGGCAGCAGGCCGGCGCAAAGATAGCGCAAGGCCTTGGCTTCATCGAGATTACCCTCGGCGGCTTTTCTATCCGGGATTTCCATTTTGGCCATCCCGACGCGTGTAGCGTAGTCGAGCACGCCGCTCCGGCGCAACGGTTTTCTGCCTTCTCCGGCACATTCGCCTCCTTCCTCCTTTGTCTGGCCGCGACTGGGAGCGTCGCGCGTCGCTTCACGGGCTCGGACGGCGCCCTTCGCCGACACCGCTCCGACCTCGCCTCTCGGCGACTCGTGTTCGGATGCTCCGAGCCTCGCCGCGTCAGCCTCCCGGCGCAGGCAGCGCCGCCAACCTCGCCAGCATCTCGCCGAACAGCTGGCGGTTGAGGCGCCCCTCGGCCAACAAGAGCCAGTAGTACCGCGCGTGCTTCACCAGCCGACCGCCGGTCTTCATCAGCCGCTGCTGCAAGCTCGTCAGCGACCAGCTCTTGATCCGGCTCGGCAGCCCCAGCCGCCGCCACAGGTTGCCCAGGTTGTAGGCCAGCACCGCGAGTTGCAGCCGCACTTCGTTCGCTCGGAAGCGCCGGCACGACAGCCGCGTCCAGCACGTCGCCTGCTTGCCTTCCTTGATCCACTGCTCCGCCGTGCCGCGCTTGTTGTAGAAGCGCACCACCGAGCGGCTCGGCAACGCCATGTTCGTGACGATGAAACCGACGCGCGGAAACAACTCGCCCGCGTGGTGCTCGACCTTGGCGACGACCCGCCGGGACTTCGACCAGCTCGCGGCCTGATAGCGGAAGCTCTTGTAGCGCACCAGCGGTTTGAGCGAGGGCCTGCCCGGCGCTCGGAATAGGATGTCTTCGATCTCCAGCTCCAGGTTCCTGTTGGCCGGAATGCGGATCACGTAGTTGACGCCGCGCTCTTCCAGCGCCTCGTAAATCTCCGGCTTGGCGAAGGCGGCGTCGGCGCGGAACGTGACTTCCTTGCCCTCGGCCTGTTGGCGCTCGATCTCGGGCAGCAACAGCTCGTCCCAGTCCTCGGCGCTGGAGACGTTGCCCGGCCGCAGCTTCGCGGATAAGCAGTCGCCGTGCTGGTTGAACAGCAACAGCGGGTGATAGCAGACCGACTCGTAGTGGCCGTTGTAGGCGCTGCCTTCCTGTTGGCCATGAACCGGGCTCTCGGTCGAGTCCATGTCGAGCACCACGCGCTCGCTGTCGTCGCCGGCCTCGGCTTGGCCGATCAGCTCGCGGTTCACCGCCATCAACCCGATCAGGTTCTCGTCGCCGGCGAGCATGCCGGTCTCGAAGCTCTGCAACCGCGAGGTCAGCGCCCCGCCGCGATCCCAGTTCTTCTTCGAGCCGAGCAGGCGAAACGTCGGATCGGCGGCCACCCGCACGGCGTCGTTGAGGTCTTCGTAGCCCGCCAACCGCGAGTAGACCGACTGCCGCACCAGATCCGCCAGCGGGAACTTCTTGTTCTCGCCCTGCCGCGTATCGCTGAGATGGTCGTCAATCAGCTTGCCGAGGCCGAGCCGTTCGTCTAGCTCTCGAACCAGCAGCAGGCCGCCGTCAGAGGTGACCCGCGAGCCCTGGAAATCGACCTTCACAAACCCGTTGAACGAGAACTGAAACGGCTTGCCATCCTTGTCACCCACTCGGTGTCGCCCTCCATGGCCCATCTGATGCGCTCAAACCCGCATCTACAGGGGCGCCGGGAGCATCGCGATGGTTAGCAGGCGAAGCTCAAATCGGAAATCCGGGCTTAAGGCGCCAGAGCCTTCACCGCGGCTCGGTGATCCCGCTACCAGGACGACCAAAAAGTCAGATAGGCTGTCTCGGATTCGAGGAATCTTGGCTGGTCTGGCCACCTTCGCCAATTCCGGGCACGTCCCGCTGGAAGCATACGTGGCGCCGAATCAGGTTCGAGACATGAGCTTTCGAGCAGCTGGCCGTCGGCGGACGTGACGAACATGAGCTAGCTCAGCACGGCCACACCTGGGTCCGGCAGCGGCGTGGCGCCTGACGCAGAGCGTCCGGACCTACCCCCTCATCATGGGAACAAGAATCGGCAGCAGCTTCTCCATGGCCGCCTCGGGGTCTGTCACGTTCACCAGCCCTGCCGAGATTCTATGGATGCGGTTCGGGTTCTGCGCCATGGTTACGAAGACGCCGGTGAAGGCGGTGTAGCGCCAGTAGACCTCCTCAAGGGACTGTTTCGGCAGCGTCCGGTGAAAAGCGAACATGAAGCGCTTGTGCAGGTTCGCGTAGCAGCGAGCCATGATCGCTTGCGTCTCTTCGGCCGGATCTTGTGCGATTCTCCCGAGGAAGCGCATGTAAGCGGCGAGCGCCGGGTCCGAGCTTGCGGTGGCTCGCAGGCCGGGGAGGAAGAACGCCGTGATCACGTCTTCCAGCTTGGGCGGATTGCCGCGCTCCTCGGCTTCGTCGAGGAGACGGTATCGGTCGCCGTCGAGCTGATCCACGCGCCTGGCGCAGATTTGATAGAGCAATTTGTTGCGGGACAGGAAGTGGTAGGAGAGGGTGGCGTTGCTGACTCCAGCGGCT
Organism: Bryobacterales bacterium; assembly: GCA_965216545.1. Classification (GTDB taxonomy): domain Bacteria; phylum Acidobacteriota; class Terriglobia; order Bryobacterales; family UBA6623; genus RI-231. The sequence continues at coordinate 6,378,419 of OZ244172.1, read as the reverse complement.
CGGGCGACCTCGCGCAGAGAGACCTCCAGTCCGTGTTCGGCGCAGAGGCGTTCGGCGACGTCGAGGACATGCCGAGCGGTCTCCGACGCCAGGGCCGCGTCTTGGTCCTTCGACTCGGCGTTTCGGCGCCAGCGGTAGTAGGTCGGCTTGGTGATGCCGACTTCTTCGCACGCATCTTGTACGGTGCTTCCGGCGGCCACTAGCCGCTCGACGCGGCGCAGGAGCTTCGGTACGCGCTCGTTCCGCTTCGGCCGGGCGGACCGATCCTGCAAGGCGGCCCGCTTGCCTCCCTTACCGCTCGCCTGTTCGATACTGTCCAACTCTCCGCTCCGACTAGTCTAGCCCAACACTATGGAAATAGCCATTTCTGTAACCTGATCGACTGGAGTACGCCTATCCCCTTGACCCAAGTATCGAACATATGTACGATACTGCCCGGAAGGTCTCGGTCGGACCGTCCTCCGCTCGATGCGGTACGCCGTGAAGCAGGATGTACGAGAAGCGCTGGCCCAACGCCCCATGTCGGCGTTCCAGATAGCCACCGTGTTGATCTGCCAGTTGATCAACATTCTGGACGGCTTCGACGTCGTGATCATCTCCTACGCCGGGCCGCTGCTAGCGCGGGAGTGGGGTCTTGCTCCGGAGCGACTCGGCATCGTCTTCAGCGCTGGGCTCTTCGGCATGACGATCGGAGCCTTCGCTCTGGCTCCGCTGGCCGACTATATCGGCAGGCGGAAGACCATCTTGCTCGGGCTGTCGATGGTCACGGTCGGAATGCTGCTGACGCACCGCGCGGACGGCGTGACTCAGATCGTCGCGACGCGGATCTTGACCGGACTCGGCATCGGCGCGCTGTTCGCGAGCTTGACGACGTTGGTGGTCGAGTACTCGTCCGAGAAGCGGCGAACGATGTCGGTGAGTATTCTCTACCTCGGCTACCCGATCGGCGCGACTCTCGGCGGGTTGATTGCACAACAAAGCATCGAGGAGTCCGGCTGGCGCGCGTTCTTTCTCTACGGCGGCGTCCTGACCGGCGCGCTGATTCCGGTGGCGCTTTGGAAGCTTCCCGAATCGTTGGACTTTCTCCTTTCACGTCGGCCGACCGGGGCGCTCGAGCGGGCGAATGCGCTGCTGCGAAGGCTCGAAATGGATCCCTTGGGCGCTCTGCCCGCGAAACGAGAGGCCGAGCCGCGGGGGAGCATCGGCGTGTTGTTTTCCGGCGACTATGCTCGAGCGACGACGCTGCTTTGGATCAGCTTCTTCACGTCGCTGCTGGTGATCTACTTCCTGATCAGTTGGACGCCGCAGATTCTGGTCGGCGCCGGGCTTCCTCTCGACCGAAGCATCTTCGGGGGGATTCTGCTCAACGTCGGCGGCGGAGCAGGGATGCTTCTGCTGGGCTTTGCCTCCTCACGCTACCGGCTGGACCGGCTCATCGCCGTCTACTTCGTTCTCGGCGCGGCCCTGATGGCGGCGTTCGCTCTTTCGAGCTCGTCGCTCACGGCGCTCATTGCGCTGACGGCACTGATCGGATTCTTCACGTACGGTTCGCTGATCGGGCTCTACGCCCTCGCAGCGCAGCAGTATCCCTCGATCGCGCGTTCGACCGGCGTCGGCTGGGCGATCGGGGTCGGCCGCATCGGATCGATCCTCGGGCCGTACGCGGCCGGACTGATGATCGGCTGGGGCTGGGAACGATCGACGTACTACCTCGTCTTGGCGGCGCCGCTGTTGCTGGGCGCGGCCGCCGTCGCGATGATCCACACGCACACGGCGTCTCCGGCGCCGTCCGTCCGCTTGAGCCCTTCAGCCGGGATTTCCATTTTGGCCATCCCGACGCGTGTGGCGTAGTCGAGCACGCCGCTCCGGCGCAACGGTTTTCTGCCTTCTCCGGCACATTCGCCTCCTTCCTCCTTTGTCTGGCCGCGACTGGGAGCGTCGCGCGTCGCTTCACGGGCTCGGACGGCGCCCTTCGCCGACACCGCTCCGACCTCGCCTCTCGGCGACTCGTGTTCGGATGCTCCGAGCCTCGCCGCGTCAGCCTCCCGGCGCAGGCAGCGCCGCCAACCTCGCCAGCATCTCGCCGAACAGCTGGCGGTTGAGGCGCCCCTCGGCCAACAAGAGCCAGTAGTACCGCGCGTGCTTCACCAGCCGACCGCCGGTCTTCATCAGCCGCTGCTGCAAGCTCGTCAGCGACCAGCTCTTGATCCGGCTCGGCAGCCCCAGCCGCCGCCACAGGTTGCCCAGGTTGTAGGCCAGCACCGCGAGTTGCAGCCGCACTTCGTTCGCTCGGAAGCGCCGGCAAGACAGCCGCGTCCAGCACGTCGCCTGCTTGCCTTCCTTGATCCACTGCTCCGCCGTGCCGCGCTTGTTGTAGAAGCGCACCACCGAGCGGCTCGGCAACGCCATGTTCGTGACGATGAAACCGACGCGCGGAAACAACTCGCCCGCGTGGTGCTCGACCTTGGCGACGACCCGCCGGGACTTCGACCAGCTCGCGGCCTGATAGCGGAAGCTCTTGTAGCGCACCAGCGGTTTGAGCGAGGGCCTGCCCGGCGCTCGGAATAGGATGTCTTCGATCTCCAGCTCCAGGTTCCTGTTGGCCGGAATGCGGATCACGTAGTTGACGCCGCGCTCTTCCAGCGCCTCGTAAATCTCCGGCTTGGCGAAGGCGGCGTCGGCGCGGAACGTGACTTCCTTGCCCTCGGCCTGTTGGCGCTCGATCTCGGGCAGCAACAGCTCGTCCCAGTCCTCGGCGCTGGAGACGTTGCCCGGCCGCAGCTTCGCGGATAAGCAGTCGCCGTGCTGGTTGAACAGCAACAGCGGGTGATAGCAGACCGACTCGTAGTGGCCGTTGTAGGCGCTGCCTTCCTGTTGGCCATGAACCGGGCTCTCGGTCGAGTCCATGTCGAGCACCACGCGCTCGCTGTCGTCGCCGGCCTCGGCTTGGCCGATCAGCTCGCGGTTCACCGCCATCAACCCGATCAGGTTCTCGTCGCCGGCGAGCATGCCGGTCTCGAAGCTCTGCAACCGCGAGGTCAGCGCCCCGCCGCGATCCCAGTTCTTCTTCGAGCCGAGCAGGCGAAACGTCGGATCGGCGGCCACCCGCACGGCGTCGTTGAGGTCTTCGTAGCCCGCCAACCGCGAGTAGACCGACTGCCGCACCAGATCCGCCAGCGGGAACTTCTTGTTCTCGCCCTGCCGCGTATCGCTGAGATGGTCGTCAATCAGCTTGCCGAGGCCGAGCCGTTCGTCTAGCTCTCGAACCAGCAGCAGGCCGCCGTCAGAGGTGACCCGCGAGCCCTGGAAATCGACCTTCACAAACCCGTTGAACGAGAACCAAAACGGCTTGCCATCCTTGTCACCCACTCGGTGTCGCCCTCCATGGCCCATCTGATGCGCTCAAACCCGCATCTACAGGGGCGCCGGGAGCATCGCGATGGTTAGCAGGCGAACCTCAAATCGGAAATCCGGGTCTATAGGCGGTGGCGCGGCGGCCTGCGCCGGGACCGCCGGGGCGGGTTGTGTCTTCGTGCCGGCCACTACCGCCCAAGGCCTGGCGGCGATAGGCCACGGCGCTACCGTTGTCACGAGCTCTCAAGCGGTGTACAATCAACCTTCTGGCGGTTCTGGCGGCTCTAGTGACTCAGGTCAGACTCAAACGGAAAATCCGCTGCCGGAGCTAATCAGCAACCCTAAGCACAATCCCAATTCGGCGAGCCCTGAACCTGCAAACGCTAGAGAACTGTTCGAAAATTCCATCGTCGATAAGAATGGTGTTCGGTGGGCGAAGGACGCCAACGGTGTCATACACCGTTTTTCAAAGCCGAGCAATGGCCAGAGCCACTGGAATGGATCTACTGCTGGGGACAAGCCAATCAGGATGAGCGATATCCCTATAGAAGTCAGGAGGGAACTCGGAACAGTCAGATGATCGTCGGAATGGCATCGACAATCGCAATTGAATTCTCTATATCAAACGTATATGGAGAACTGAATCCATTTGTTGAGGGTTTTTTTAATGTACACATAAAAGGGTACAGATACGGGATGAGGGCGGATCGAGCCACGATGCTGAATGCGTCCTATGATGAGGTGCAGAAGAGAGTGCGCGAGCAGGGCCTCCACGCTGCTCCTTTCGCCGAGGAGGCGGCCGCGTCAGAAATCGCGGACCTTACAATAAAATCTCTGTACGGGGATCAACCCGCGAGCTTCGGCGCCTGGGGTATGACACAGGACGAGCTAAATACACTGATCTACTCGAACGACCTTTTGTGGGCTCCGGATGGAGATGCTGCTTTTGATGATAGAGCCCATATCTTCCAGTTCGACGTTGACGAACGCGTACGGGTTATCTCGTTTCAACGCGGAGAAGATCAGCCCGGTTTCGAGCCCACAACTTTGCGGGACCTTTGGGTTGCCAGCAGCGAATACTACGGGCTCTTGAGTTCGTGGATTGAGAAATACGAGGAGGCTATTACGGCAGCACCCCGCCTCCCTCAGTTGCGCCCCTTGTAGAACTCCTGACACCCGGATTCCAAGCGTATTAGCACCTCCGACGCTGCCACCAACTGCTCGCCGGGCCCACCAAGACGACACCGGCAAGCAAAACGCGCCGGCCTGGATGCGACCCCATCATTGCTGACGGGCTCGGTGGGACTGGGGCGGCGGCCTGCGACGCCGAGAACAAGCAGCGCTGGTTCTGCAAGGACGACTCCGCCCTCTGCACCCAAGCCAACGCCGACGCCGAGTACCGCTACGACGGCCAAGGCCAACGCGTCCAAGAGATCCTCGCGCCCGCGAGCGCCAGCCCCACCACCATCACCTACGTCTACGAGCCAACTGCCAAGCTGGCGGCGGAGTACTCGACCGCGCCGTCGACGGAGGAGGGCGGCACGTACGCACGACCGACAACCTGGGCGGTCGTTGTCGGCGCGGTCGGGGCGCCTGGTCACCCCCGCGGATGGCACGTGCAAGGTCTGGCAGGACTTCTATCCCTTCGGCGCGCGCATCCTGGGCAACTCGAGCACGAGCCGCGAGAGCTGGACCTGCTACGGCGGCGGGGGCACAGATCCCTTCGCGCATGCGGATTCCGCGGATGATGATCAGCGATTCCGGGCTGAAGGTGATCAGCTCGGAGCGGAGCGACGCTGGAGGGATCATGGTTGCTGAAGTGATCGGCATCGGTCAAGGATCGGGGTCGATTGGCGGCTTGGGGAGTGGGTCATCATCATCTCGTTTCTGCTGGTTTTGGGGCCGTGGGGCGTGAAGGCGCCTCGGCAAAGTTTGCCGAAGCAAGTTGCCGAGTGGCGTTGAGCCGGTGCCAGCGTTGTTCGAGCTGCTCGACCTGCCCGGCCAGGTACTGCCAGTAGCCGGGCGAAGCCGACAGCTGGGAGACCTCCTCCAACAGGTTGGCGAAGTAGCGCAGGCTGGAGATCCGCGGCGCCGCGGGGCGGTTGAGCAGGGCGAGGTACTTGCGGGCGCAACCCAGCAGATAGGCGCGCCGGATGTGCTCGAGGGAGACGTTGCGGCGGCGCCATTCGGCGGCGAGTCGTTCGTCGGCCGCGCTGAAGGTTCCCTGGACGCAGCAGCGGCTCGAGAACAGCCGGCGGACTTGCTCGATGAAGTCAGTCTGGTCGGCGGCCGAGGTTGCGGCGGCTTGCTTGTGGTAGGGCCAGAAACGATCGGCGATCTCGATCCAGCCGGGCTGATGCTGGTTGGCGGCGGCTTGGACGGCGCAGACGCCGTGCCGCTCGAGCTCTTGGAGGTAAGCGGCGATCGAGCGCGGGCTCTTGCCGAGCCGACGGGCGAGATCGGATTGCCGGAAGCGGAGCCGAGCGGTGCGGCGCTCGGCGTGGAGGCAGCCGAAGACGAAGAGTTTGAAGGCGCCGTCGGAGAGTAGCGCCAGCGCTTGGTCGACCTCGCGGCCGGCGGCGAAGAAGCCCGCGGGGCGCTTGAGCGTGAGTGGACTCATGAGCTGGTCTCCTCGCTCTGGCGGGCGCGCTTCTTGCGCATCGATTCGCCGTCGAGCTCGATGCGGTGGGCGTTGTGCACCAGCCGGTCGAGGATCGAGTCGGCGATGGTGGGATCGCCGATCTGGGCGTGCCACTTGGCGACCGGCAGCTGGCTGGTGAGGATGGTCGAGCGGCGCTGATAGCGGTCGTCGCAGATCTCCAGGAAGTCGCGGCGTTCGACCTCGTCCATGGGCGCCATCGCCCAGTCGTCGACGATCAAGACGTCGATGCGGGAGAGCCGCAGCAGCCGCCGCGGCAAGCTGCCGTCGGCGCGAGCGATCGCGAGGTCGCGGAACAGTTGAGAGGCGCGCGTGTAGAGAGCGGTGTAGCCGTCGCGGCAGGCTTTCTGCGCCAGGGCGGAGAAGGAAAATCTGTTGATGCTGGCGCACCCAGCGCGATTCGGCCGTGAGGCTGCGGATGAGCTTGCGATCGAGTCCGCCCGAGTGACGGAAGTCGATGTCCTCGACTGAGGCCGAGATCTTGAAGCGGGCTTGCGCCAGCCGCCGGGCCAAGGCGCGGTTCTCCTTCCAGATCCACTGCTGATCAACCAGCAGGCCGAAGCGTTCCTCGAAGCTGAGGTTCGAGATGTCGGCGTCTTCGAGCTGTTGCTGGAAGGCCTCGGCCATGCCGTTGAGCTTCATCGTGCAGAGCTTTTCGAGTGTCTGTTGGGTCAGCATGCGGTCTCCTGTTGCGTGGCCAGATCGAGGGTTTGAAGCAGTCGGGGCGGATCGTAACCGGGATTTCCATTTTGGCCATCCCGACGCGTGTAGCGTAGTCGAGCACGCCGCTCCGGCGCAACGGTTTTCTGCCTTCTCCGGCACATTCGCCTCCTTCCTCCTTTGTCTGGCCGCGACTGGGAGCGTCGCGCGTCGCTTCACGGGCTCGGACGGCGCCCTTCGCCGACACCGCTCCGACCTCGCCTCTCGGCGACTCGTGTTCGGATGCTCCGAGCCTCGCCGCGTCAGCCTCCCGGCGCAGGCAGCGCCGCCAACCTCGCCAGCATCTCGCCGAACAGCTGGCGGTTGAGGCGCCCCTCGGCCAACAAGAGCCAGTAGTACCGCGCGTGCTTCACCAGCCGACCGCCGGTCTTCATCAGCCGCTGCTGCAAGCTCGTCAGCGACCAGCTCTTGATCCGGCTCGGCAGCCCCAGCCGCCGCCACAGGTTGCCCAGGTTGTAGGCCAGCACCGCGAGTTGCAGCCGCACTTCGTTCGCTCGGAAGCGCCGGCACGACAGCCGCGTCCAGCACGTCGCCTGCTTGCCTTCCTTGATCCACTGCTCCGCCGTGCCGCGCTTGTTGTAGAAGCGCACCACCGAGCGGCTCGGCAACGCCATGTTCGTGACGATGAAACCGACGCGCGGAAACAACTCGCCCGCGTGGTGCTCGACCTTGGCGACGACCCGCCGGGACTTCGACCAGCTCGCGGCCTGATAGCGGAAGCTCTTGTAGCGCACCAGCGGTTTGAGCGAGGGCCTGCCCGGCGCTCGGAATAGGATGTCTTCGATCTCCAGCTCCAGGTTCCTGTTGGCCGGAATGCGGATCACGTAGTTGACGCCGCGCTCTTCCAGCGCCTCGTAAATCTCCGGCTTGGCGAAGGCGGCGTCGGCGCGGAACGTGACTTCCTTGCCCTCGGCCTGTTGGCGCTCGATCTCGGGCAGCAACAGCTCGTCCCAGTCCTCGGCGCTGGAGACGTTGCCCGGCCGCAGCTTCGCGGATAAGCAGTCGCCGTGCTGGTTGAACAGCAACAGCGGGTGATAGCAGACCGACTCGTAGTGGCCGTTGTAGGCGCTGCCTTCCTGTTGGCCATGAACCGGGCTCTCGGTCGAGTCCATGTCGAGCACCACGCGCTCGCTGTCGTCGCCGGCCTCGGCTTGGCCGATCAGCTCGCGGTTCACCGCCATCAACCCGATCAGGTTCTCGTCGCCGGCGAGCATGCCGGTCTCGAAGCTCTGCAACCGCGAGGTCAGCGCCCCGCCGCGATCCCAGTTCTTCTTCGAGCCGAGCAGGCGAAACGTCGGATCGGCGGCCACCCGCACGGCGTCGTTGAGGTCTTCGTAGCCCGCCAACCGCGAGTAGACCGACTGCCGCACCAGATCCGCCAGCGGGAACTTCTTGTTCTCGCCCTGCCGCGTATCGCTGAGATGGTCGTCAATCAGCTTGCCGAGGCCGAGCCGTTCGTCTAGCTCTCGAACCAGCAGCAGGCCGCCGTCAGAGGTGACCCGCGAGCCCTGGAAATCGACCTTCACAAACCCGTTGAACGAGAACCAAAACGGCTTGCCATCCTTGTCACCCACTCGGTGTCGCCCTCCATGGCCCATCTGATGCGCTCAAACCCGCATCTACAGGGGCGCCGGGAGCATCGCGATGGTTAGCAGGCGAACCTCAAATCGGAAATCCGGGCGTAATAGTCCGCTCCGCGGATGTTGGCGTGCTCGACGGGCGAGCGCTCAGGCGGCGACTCGTCGAGCGGCTGCTGGTCCAAGCCGCTGGCCAGCATCGACTTGAGGCTGCGATAGGAGCAGGCGTCGAAGTGCAGCGCCCTGCGCGAAGCCGCCTCGACACGCTCAGGCGAGTGGATCTTGCTCAGCCGCAAGATCCCCAGACAGGAGCGGTAGCCCATCTCGGGATGCGGCTTCGAGGCCAGGATCTTCTCGAACACTTGGGCGGTCGCGGGGCCGACGTTGCGGGCCCAGTCGATCAGCCGCGAAGGCGTCCACTCCAGGTGCTGCTGATGGGAGCGGGGGCGGTGTTGGTGAGTCGTCGTCTGGCGGTAGGGCTCCCGGCTGCGCGGATTCGAAGCGACGCGGCGGCCGCGATGAAACACCTCCAGCGTGCCGGCGGTCAGGCGCGCCTCGACGAGTTGGCCGACCAGCTGATAGGGAACCGAGTAGTAGTGGCGCTCGATCTCGACGTGGTAGTCGATGTTGACCCGCGCCGTCTTCCACTCGCCCAGCTCGTAGCGCTCGACGGGCAAGGGCTTCAGGGCCGGCCGGTCCAGCGACTCATACAGGCTCAGCCGCGATCCGGAGCGCTTGCGGAAGGCTCGCCGGTTGATGCGCTCGAGCAACTCTGAGATCGCTTGATTGAGCTCGCCAAGCGAGCGGAAGCGGCGCTTCCGCAAGGCCGCCACGATCCAGCGTTCGGCGAGTTGGACTCCCTGTTCGGCCTTGGCCTTGTCTCTGGGCTTGCGCGGACGCGCCGGCACGACCGCCACGGAGTAGTGCGTCGCCAGGTCCTGATAAGAGCGGTTCAGATCCGGCTCGTAGCGGCAAGCCTGCGTCACGCCCGCGCGCAGGTTGTCGGGCACGACGATCTCCGGCGCGCCACCGAAGAACTCCAACGCCCGTACATGCGAGCCCCAGCCAATCGGGCAACTGCTGGGTCCAGGTCGCTTCGGCGTAGGTGTAGGAGCTGGCGCCGAGCACCGCCACGAAGATCTGGGCCTGGCGGACTTGGCCCGTTCGCGGGTCTTCGATCGGGATCGTCGCTCCGGCGTAGTCGACGAACAGCTTCTCGCCGGCGCGGTGCCCCTGTCGAAGCACCACGTCGAGCTTGCGCCGCCAGCGCCGGTACAGCTCGCAGAAGCGGCTGTAGCGATAGCCGCCCGGATGCTGCTCGATGTACTCCTCCCACAGCAGCTGCAGCGTGACGTACTTGTGCGAGCTGAGCTGCTGGTGAACGACGGCGAAGTCCGGCTCGGCCTTCTCGTAGCGAGCCTGCGCCCGCCGCCGGCCGAACAACCGCTCCTCGAGCTGAGCGTCGTCCAGATCGGGCGGCAGCGGCCACTCGACGCCGGCCGCCTCGGCCCGCCTCAGGTAGCTGTGCACGCTGCTCTGGCCGATCGAGCAGCAGCGCGCGATCTCGCGCTGGCCCAGCCCCAGCTGATGCGCTGATGCAGTCGTAGAACCTCTTTGATCTTGCGCATGGACAATCTCTTCTGCGGCAAAACACTTCCTCCACTTCTTGAGTGGAGGCGCTCTTGCCGACCGACTGTCCAGCGCCGCCCGCGCTAGCGTTCCGGGCCCTTGATCACCATTCCGACGAACCCCGATCTCTGATCGGCATCAGCCCGGAACGGTGATCACCATCAGCCCGGAATCCTGATCATCTTCACCCCGGAATCCGCATTCTGGGATTCACGCATATTTGCGAGATCAACAGAAAGAGCGGCTATTTTGTGGTGAAACGCAAGACGAGCGCGAAGCGGAAGCGGGCGAAGCTGCTGGAGATCAAACGGCAGTTGAAGCTGCGGATGCATGCGCCGGTGCGGGAAGTCGGGAGGTGGCTGCGGTCGGTGGTGTCGGGCTACCTTCGTTACCCCGGCGTGCCGGGCAACGTTCGCGTGCTGGCTGGCTTTCGTCGGGCGGTGTCGTGGCTGTGGCTGCGCACGCTGCGGCGAAGGAGCCAGAAGAGCCGCCTGAGTTGGCGGCGTTTCTACGAGCTCGAACGGCGCTATTTGCCGCTGTCTCGTATCTGTCATCCGTTCCCGAGCGTACGGTTTGCGGCCAAGCATCCGAGATAGGAGCCGGATGAGTTGAAGCTCACGTACGGATCTGTGCGGGGGGCGCTGGGCGACCGGCGTCCCTACCGCGACCTGGTTTCCTAGAACCCATCATGGATGTCCCTGGTTTCTCTAGTTTCTCCAACGGACCTCCGGACATTCTCGGCGAGACTACGACCGCCTCCAAGCAAAGTCACGATAGCTCACTCGGAAGAAGATCGAGTACAGGACCGGGACGACCCCAAGCGTCAAGACGGTGGCGAAGATCAGGCCGAAAAGGATGGCGATCGCCATCGGCTCGAACATCACGCCGCCTCCCAGCCAAAGCGGAAGCAGCCCGCCGCACGTGGTGACTGTGGTCAACAGGATTGGCCGCAGCCGTCGCTGAGCGGCCTCGATTACGGCACGATTCTCCGGCAGACCGTTCTGGTTGATCTCGATGTTGATGCGGTCAAGCAGGACGATCGCATTGTTGATGACGATACCCGCGAGCGAAATCACACCAAGGAACGTCATGAACCCCATGTAAGAGCCGGTGATCAGCAGTCCCGCGACCACGCCGATCAGCCCCAGCGGAATCGTTAGCAAGATGATCAGCGGACGCCGGATCGAGTTGAACTGCCCGACCAACAACAAGACGATCGCCAGGCCCGCCACGGGCAGCTTCTCGGCGATCGATTCGTTGCCCTCGCCGGAAGCCTCCAATTCGCCGCCAAGCTCGTAGCGGTAGCCAAGAGGCCAAGAGGCGGATTCCGCCTCCAGCCAGGGAGTCATCTGCGTCACCGCCTCTGCCGCCGTCACGCCCGGGTCGAGATTTGAGAACACCGTTACCGCCTTGAGACGATTGCGCCGGAAGATCTTGGCCGGCTGCCAAACGACGTTGAGGTCGGCGACGGCCTGCAGCGGCACCGACCGGCCGGTACTCTGCGAGTAGACGTTCAATGTCTCCAGCCGCGCAATTTGACGGCGGTCGTCGTCGTGCGAGCGCATCGTCACCGGGATCACCTCGTCACCCTCGCGGTAGTCGGTCACCGCCAGACCTGAGAGCGTCGACATCAGCGACATCGCTACGTCCTGATTCGACAGACCCGCGCGCCTGGCCCTTGCATTGTCGACTTCGACGACAATTTTCTTCGTGCGATTGCCCCAATCGTCGCCGATTCCGCGAGCACCTGGAACGCTCCTCATGTGAGCCTTGAGGCCCTCGACAATCTCGAACAGCCGGTCGGCGTCCCCGCCCATCAACCGCACCTCGACGGGGTAGCGCACCACCGGCCCGTTCTGCAGCGGCTGGATGACGGATCGCACTTCTGGAAAGGTTTCGGAGAGAAAGTCGTCGAGGCGTTCCCGCAGATCCGGGATTGCCTCGGGCGTGGCGGTGTTCAAGATCATGTAGGCGTACTCGGGCCGGGTCTGCTCCGGGCCGTAACTCAGCGTGAAGCGCGGCGCCCCGCGGCCCACGTAGGCCGACCAGTCCGTCACGCCCTCGCTCAGCTCGGTCTGGATGAAGTCGTCGACGCTCGCCACGATCTCGTTCGTCCGCTCGACAGCCGTCCCCGTCGGCCCCTCGATCTCCACCGTGAACATCGCCTTATCCGACGGCGGGAAGAAGATGTTGGGGATGTAGGCGAACCCCTGCATCGCGACGTAGAACACGCCCAACACCGCAGCCATCGTGATCCAGCGAACCTTCAATGCTCCGATCAGAGCGCTCCGGTAGGCGCGGTAGAGGAAGCCGTCGAAGCTCTCCTCCTGATGCTCGACCTTCAGGAACAGCACGCACAGCAGCGGGATTACCGTCAAGGCCAATGCCCAAGACGAGAGCAACGCGATGGTAACGACCAGGAACAACTGATTCGTGTACTCGCCCACCGTCGATTCGGCGAGATAAATCGGCAGGAACGCCGCGGCCGTCGTCAGGCTGGACGTCAACAGAGGGATCTTCAGCTCCCGCGCCGAATCCACGGCGGCCTCCGCTCCCGGCTTGCCGGCCGCCATCTCGACCATGATCGACTCCGACATGACGATGGCGTTGTCGACTAACATGCCCAGCGCGATGATCAGCGCCGCGAGTGACATCTGGTTCAACCCGATGTCCATCTGCTGCATCACGGCGAGCGACATCAGCATGGCCGAGGGAATCAGGGACGCGACCACCATGCCGGTGCGCAGCCCGAGCATCAAGAGCATGGCGGCCAGGACGATGCCGATCGCCTGTAGCACGTTGCCAACGAACTCGTCGACCTTGCGTTCCACCACCTCCGGCTGGAAGGCGACCACCGTGAGGTCCAGCCCCACCGGATACTCCTGCCGCAGCCGCTCCACCAACGCCAACACCTCCGCGCCGTGGCGCACTATGTTGCCGGTGGATTTGGTCGAGATCGCCAACCCAAGCGCCGGCCGCCCGTTGGCTCGCATCAGCGATTCCGGCGGGTCCTCGTAGCCGCGCGTGAGGGTGGCGATGTCCTCGAGGTAGATCAGGCTGCGCTGACCGCTCGATCGAATCACGGTCGAACCGAGGTCTTCGACCGATTCGAACGATCCCGTCGGCTCGAGCTCGATGCGCTCGACCCCGGTGGAGACGCTTCCGCCTGGAATCAGGATGTTCTGGGCCTCGAGCTGTTGTTGGAGCTGCCCGACGGTCAGCCCGAGCTCGGCCAGCCGCGCTCCATCGAACTCGATGAATACGCGCTCTTCCTGGATGCCGTGCATCTCGATGCGTCCGGCGTCTTCGAGCTGCAGCAGCATGTCCCGCACGTCATAGGCGACGTCTTTGAGCTCCGCGTAGCTGTAGCCCTCGCCCGTGACAGCCAAAACCGTGCCGAACGTGTCGCCGAACTCGTCATTCACGAACGGACCGCTCACCCCGTCCGGCAACTCCCTCTCGGTTCGCTCGACCTTACGCCGCAGGTTGTCCCAGATGGGACGCATCTCGCGGTATTCCTCTTTGATGTCGACCGTGACCACCGAGACGCCGGTCGAGGATTGGCTGCGTACGGCGTCGAGCTCGGGGATCTCTTGGATCGCACGCTCGATCTTGTCGGTGACCAGGTCCTCGACCCGTTGCGGATTCGCCCCCGGGAAGTAGGTCAGCACGACGGCGGTGCGGATGGTGAATCCCGGATCCTCGGCCTGGGGCAGGGTAAGGTAAGCCTGGTAGCCCCCGATACAAATGACGGCCAGCGCCACCAGCGTGACGCGGTTGTTCTCGATCGCGAAGCGGGTAACGTCCATGGCTCAGGTGCGGTCTTCCGGCCGCAGCCGGACGCGCTGGCCCTCTTCGAGCGCGCTCACGCCGGCGGTCACCACGAGCTCGCCTTCCCGCAAGCCGTCAAGAACCTCGATGCCGCTCTCAGTCAGCGCACCAGTCGCGACTTCGCGGCGCGACACCGTGCCCTCGCCCTCTCCCGCGGGCTGCACCACCCAGACAAAGCGTCCGCGGCGGTCCTGGCCTACCGCGTGCGCTGGCGCGACGAGCCGCACGGGACCCTCGTTCGCCGCGACGTGGAACTCGGCTTCCGCCGCCATCCCGGGTTGCACGCCTTGGGCGCCAGAGCTCAAGCGAATGCGCACCGGATACGTCGTCGTCCCCTGCGCCGTCACCGGCGAGACTTCACTTACTACACCCGTCGCTGTGCGTCCGGGCAAGGCGGTGAAAGTGATGTTCGCGACCCGCGCGCCCCTCTGGATCTCGCCAATCAGCAGCTCTGGGATCCCGACTTCCACCTCCGGCGTTGCCGCTACGTTCAGCATCAGAACGGGGCTGCCCGGGTTGATGTTCTCGTTGACCTCCGCATCTACGCTCGCCACCCGGCCGGACGACGGGGCGTAGAGCCTGCAGTAGGTCACCTGCAACCTGGCCTGCTCGAGCTGCTTCTCCGCCGAGCGCACCTGCGCCCGCGCCGACTCCACCGCGGCCCTCGCTGAGTCGTAGTCGTCCTGCGAAGCGTTGTCGCGCTCATAGAGGCCGCGCACCCGGCGAAAGTCCGCTTCGAAGTCCTTGAGCCGCGCCATCGACTGCGCCAACGACGCCTGCGCGCTCTCCACGCGCAACTGGTAGTCGGTCGGGTCAATCTCGGCAATCAGCGCTCCCTTTTGGATGAAGTCGCCGACGTCCGCGGTCAGCCGCTGAATCGAACCTCCCACGCGAAAGCTCAACCGCGTCTCCATCGCGGCCACGGCTGTACCGGAGAACACACGCGTGCGCGCCCCGCCGATCGACTGCACGCTCGTGTAGCGGACCGGCCGCGGACCGGCAGGCGGCGGCGCCGGAGCTTCCTCCGCGCAGCCCGCAAGCAACACTGCGGCGACCCCTGCCGCCAGCCTAGGGCACATAGCCGTTCTCCTCGAAGTAGACCCGCATGGACTCGAGAAACTCATCGCGGTCAGCCCCCGAACGGAAGAAGTCGAACTCGCCCGAAGCCCTCTGCACCGACATCAGATCCGACAGGAAATCGTAGACCGCCGTGGCGGCGGCGAGGTCGGCCGTCAGCGCCTGGTTCTGCGCGTCGAGCAAGTTGATGATGTCGACCAACCCTTCGCTGTAGCCATCGGCGACGAGCTCGAAGTTGTTTCGTGCGGCTTCGGCGGCTTCGCGCGCCAAGTCGATGCCCGCCCACGACGCCATGGTCGAGTGCATTGCGGACCGCACGCGCTGTTCCACCCGCTGGCGAGTCGCCTCCCGTTGCAGCGTCAGTTCGTCGAGCTCGATCTGCGTCTGCGTCCTGCGGGCCCTCAACGCGCCGCCCTGGAACAAGGGCAGACTGGCGTTGACGCCCACACTCCAGTTCAGGTTGTTCGGCTGGCTCAGCTCCACCTCCGGCGGCAGCACGTCGGCCAAAACGTTCGAAGAGCCGGCGCCGCTGTTCTGGAAGGCGGTTACATCGGCCTGCGCCGCAACCGTCGGCACGTAGAAGGCCCGCTTGGCCGCCAATATCAGCCGCTGCTGCGCCTGAATGATGCGGTCGAGCTGGGCCAGCTCCGGCGAGGCCTCGATGGCGCGAGCCGAGACGAACCGCCGGAACAGCCCGAACCCCTGGCGGTTGTCGATGTAGGGACGCAAGCTCTCGTAGTTCACCGAAAGCCCCGGGTCGTCCACCGCCGCCTCGATCGTCACGAACGACTCTTCGAGCGGCCGGTTCAAGATTCGATTGACCGCGATCTCGGCCTGGTTGCGGATGGCGCTGGCCGCGATCAGCTCCTTGCGGTTGTTCGCGATTTGGCTCTGCCAGCGATAGACCTCGCCGGGGCCGGCCGCGCCCAGCTCGAGCCTGGTGCGGGCGCGCTCCAGGTTGCGGCGCGTCAGCTCCAGATTGTCGCGGCGAATCCGCTCGGCGGTCTTGGCGCGCAGCACATCCAGGTAAGCCTGCGCGGCTTCGAGAATCACGTCGAGCCTCAGCGTCGCGCGTTCGAGCTCGCGCGATTCCTGCAACCGCTGCTCCACCGTGTAGCCCGCCCGCGCCTGCTCCGAGTAGAGCAGCTGCGAAAGACTCAGCGATCCGCTGACCTGGTTCTGCCCCATCGAACCGAAGCTCGAAGCGGCTCTGTCGCGGTCGATCACCACATCCTGCCCCGAAGCCTGCAGTTGCGGACCGAGGGTCGACCGCGCCAGCCGCACATCCTGCACGCCGGCCGCTACGGTCCGGTCCGCCGTTGCGAGGTCGAGGTTCGCCTGCTCGGCGATCTGCACGGTCTCCTCTAGCGAGAGGCTACGCTCGACGGGCCGCTCCTGGTCGGACAGCAGCTCCGCCTCGGTCAATGTCGTCCACGTGAGGCGGGCGTCGATCGCCCGTGCGGTCGCCATGTTGAGCGTAAGGCGCGGGTTGTAGTCGAAGTCCACCGGCAACTCCGCCGCCGACTCGCCCGAGAGAATCAGCTGCAAATTGATCGCAGTCCGCCGCGCGATGCGCTGCTCGTCCGTATCGAGCGACAGCCCGGCCAGCAGTCCCCGTTGAACCTCTTGACGCCCCGCGAGAGAAAAGCTGGGCAACCGACGTTCAATCAGCAACCGCGCCAGCCGTTCCGCGCCGTTCGGGCCGAACTGCAACAACGGCGTCACGTAGATCGCCTCGATCTCCGGGGGGATGCTGGCCACGGCCTCTTCCAGCGACGAGCCGACCGGAATGGTGGTAGTCTCGAGACCCAGCGGCTCCATCTTCTTCAGGAACCGGTCCGCCAATCCGGGGATGCCGTCGAGCAAGGCCTGCATGGCCATCACGCCCAGCCGTTTGAATCGGACCACGCCCTGGAACGCCTCCAAGTCGCGCAGCGGGTCATGCCCCATGGCGACGTAAACCAGGTTCTCTCGCCCGCTCACGTGATAGCTGCGGCGCAAATCGCCACCGCCCGGTGTGCCGCGCCGGATCTCGTACGGAACGTCCTGCAGCTCGGGGTCAATGACGTAGGGGGCGAGCGTGGGCTTGGGCAGGTTCTCGCGCCGGGCCGCGGCGTTCGAGCTCAACACGCCTAACGCCAGCACGACGTCGACCTCGTCGTCGGCCAGCAGATCGTCGATCGCTTCCTCGATCGCGTCCGAGCGCCATGCCCCGGCCCGCATTTTATCGGCCGGAAACGCAACGGAATACTCCCCGCCGAGCAGCCGCTCCGTCTCTTCACGGAAGTCGTCGAACCCGCGGGCGGCTTCGATCGGGCCGTCGGAGACGACGCCAATTGCTATTGGCGGACGTTCATCTTGCGACCACGCCGAGTTCCCTCCAAGAATGAGGGGGCCGAAGACGCCAAGGGTGATCAGAACACGAGACACAGTTGGGCTCGGAAGCCGGTAGACTAGCGAATGACCTCCCCTTAGGGCAAGGATTGTCGAACCTCTGGGAGTCGTACGGCGCGTTTTGGCGCGATCAGCCTCGACATCTCGCTGAAGGCCCGTCGAAGCGGCGGAAGCACCGTTTCCCGCTCGCTGCCTTGCAACCGGTCGGCCCATTTTTTTCCCGCCACTGACGGGCTGGTGCATAGCAGATGGCGAGTCGGCCACGACGCCTTGATCCAGCACGGAGAGGGCGACGGCCCTCTGATCGGCCTCCGGCGTCCCCGGCGAAGTGGTCTATCCCCGGCCTACTCCGCGTTAGGGGGTGTAGCCCCGACGCTCCAGGATCACGCTGCACTGTTCGGCCGCCGCCCCTAGCTGCACGCCTGGAAGCGCTGCTCGAGGCAGCAGCCAGAGCCGAGCCCGCCTACGCCGACTTCCTGCTCGACGTCGTCAACGCCGAAGGTCTTCACGTAGCGCGGGTGCGCGAGTCGCAAGCGCGTCTCGAGCTCGCGCTGACGCCGCGCGTCAGCATCCGCGGCGAGAGCCTCCGTTTGAAGGAGCGCCGCCGCGCCGGCTTCCTCTCGCGGCCCGAGGATCAGCGCGAGGAACGGCGAATGCGCCGGAAGACGCGTCAACTCAACCAGGAACGGTCGAGCGCCCGGTCGGCTAGAGAGAAGCGCCGTCCCAGGTGTGTTTGGGATCGGGGACGAAGGCAACGCTATTGCCCACAGCGACCAGCCAGCCGCCGGGAACCTTGGCGCGCAGAACGTCGAGGTTTGAGCGGACAGGGCGGAAGTCCAGCGACTTCTGCGGGGCGGCGGCCGTCGAATCGGCGCCCCTCGCGGTCTTCGGCTGCTGGCCGATCGGCTCGTAGTGGCCCTTGATGTCGGACAGCCTGACGCCGTAACGCTCGCCCAGATAGACGAATTTTAGGAGGTCGCGGTCCTCTTTCGGATCCTGGATGATGGCGCCGTAGGGGAGGTCGATACGCTTGGACGTCGGAATCCCCGTGTTCTGGTTGAGCAGGGCGGCTTCGACGAGCTTGGTGGTCGTGAACTTCGCCATGCCAGCCTCAGCCAGTCATCGAGGCCAGGAACTCCTGATTCGACCTGGTTTTGCCCATCTTGTCGAGCAGCAGCTCCATGGTTTCGACAGTCGACATCTGGCTGAGCACCTTGCGTAGCACCCAGACGCGGCTGACTTCCTCCGCGGTGAGCAACAGCTCTTCCTTGCGCGTGCCGCTCTTGTTGATGTCGATGGCCGGGAAGACGCGTTTGTCGACGAGCTTGCGGTCGAGGTGGACTTCCATGTTGCCGGTGCCCTTGAACTCCTCGAAGATCACGTCGTCCATGCGGCTGCCGGTTTCGATCAGCGCCGTAGCCATGATGGTGAGCGAGCCGCCTTCCTCGATGTTGCGCGCCGCACCGAAAAACCGCTTCGGACGCTGGAGCGCATTGGCGTCGACGCCGCCGGAGAGGATCTTGCCCGAGGGCGGCTGGACGGTGTTGTAGGCGCGCGCGAGACGGGTGATCGAGTCGAGCAGGATGACGACATCGCGCTTGTGCTCGACCAGGCGCTTGGCCTTTTCGATGACCATCTCGGCCACTTGCACGTGGCGCGTGGCGGGCTCGTCAAAGGTGGAGCTGATGACCTCGCCCTTAACCGAGCGTTGCATGTCGGTGACTTCCTCGGGCCGCTCGTCGATGAGAAGCACGAGGAGCACGACCTCGGAATGATTGCTGGTGATCGAGTTGGCGATCGCCTGCAGCATCATCGTCTTGCCGGTGCGCGGCGGGGCGACGATGAGGCCGCGTTGGCCCTTGCCGATGGGCGTCATCAAGTCCATCACGCGGCCCGAGAAGCTCTTCGGTCCCGTTTCGAGCTTGAAGCGCTCGGTCGGGTAGTAGGGCGTCAAGTTGTCGAAGAGGATCTTCGTCTTGACAACCTCGGGCGGCTCGAAGTTGATGGCTTCGACTTTGATGAGGGCGAAGTAGCGCTCGCCCTCCTTGGGCGCGCGCACCTGACCCGAGACGGAGTCGCCGGTACGCAGGTCGAAGCGGCGGATCTGCGACGGCGAGACGTAGATATCGTCGGGGCCGGGCAGGTAGTTGTACTCGGGCGCTCGCAGGAAGCCAAAGCCTTCGGGGAGAGTTTCGAGCACGCCCTGCGAGAAAATCATGCCGCTTTTCTCGGCCTGAGCTTGCAGGACTTTGAAAATCAAGTCTTGCTTACGCAGCGAGGAGATGCCTTCGACGTTGAGCTCTTTGGCCATCTCGGAGAGCTGCGTGATGTTCATCTCCTTGAGGGCGGCGAGGTCGACTTTGGGTTCGCGTCGGCGGTCGCTGTCTTCGCCGGCTTCCTCGTCGTCGGCCGCGACCTCGGCGTCCTCGCCTTCCGGGTCGGCGTTGGCGTCGGCGCGGGAGTCGCGGTCGCGACGGCGGCGGTCGGAGCGATTGCGGCGCCGTCGGGACGTGCGCTTCTCGGCCGGCGTCTCATCGGCCTGCCCGTCTTCCTTGCTTTCCGCGTCGCCGGCGTCTTCGTCCGGGCTCGCCTCTTCGGAAGGCTCGTCGGCCTGGCTCTCGTCTGCCTCGGTCTCCTCAGTCACGGCGTCCGCCGCCTCATCGGCGCCAGGCTCGGTTTCCGGTTCCGGTTCCGGTTCCGGTTTGGAGCGCGCTTTGGGCTTGGCTCGCCGCCGTGTCCGCCGGGGCTTGTCTTCTGCCGCAGCCTCCTCCTCGGTCGGGGCGGACTGCTCTTGGACTTCCTGCGTATCGGGATTTTCAGCCATTTTTCTGGGGGTCTCGCGTGGCGGGGACGGCGAGTCGGGGGACGACGGAGAGGCGGGCTAGCGTTCGAGTGCGTTGCGAATGGCGTCCCAGAGCTCTGGCACGCCTTCCCCGGTTACGGCGGAAAACGCCAGCGGGGGGTAGAAGGATTCCTCGATCGTCCGGACGGACTCGGCGCGTTGCGCTTTCTTTAGCTTATCAATCTTTGAGGCGACAACCAAGAAGGGCGTTCCAGAAGCCTCGAGCCATTCGGTCATTTGCCTATCGGTGGACTTGGGGCCGTGGCGGCCGTCGACGATCACCACCACGAGTCGCAGCGGCTCGCGGTCTCGCAAGTAGGCTTCGGCGAGCACGCGCCAGCTGTCGACCACGGCTCGCGGCGCTTTGGCGAAACCATAACCGGGCAAGTCGACGAAGTAGAGCTTGCCGTCAATTTTGTGGAAGTTGATGGTCTGGGTGCGGCCGGGCGTGCTGGAGACAAATGCGAGCTGCTTGCGGTCGACCTTGGCGCCCTTGCGTCCGTAGGAGACCAGCGCGTTGAGCAAGCTCGACTTGCCGACATTCGATCGCCCCACGAAGGCGACCTCCGGCAGGCGATCGAGCGGGAACTGCGCTGGCGAGCCGGCCGAGGCGATGAACTCGAGGGACATTCAGAAAAGGAGCAAGGGACAGGGGACCAGGGACAAGGTTAGCGAAGCTCCTCCATGGACCTGTCGTGGACGCGCGCGAGGACTACGGCGCTGAGCAGGCCCCCGAGGGTGGCCATCAGCATGTCGGCCTGGGCGTCGAACGGGTCGCCCTGCATGCCCAGCCATTCCGGGCCAGCGTCGGGATAGAACGCCGCGACCCACAGCCATTCCAGGATCTCATAGAGCCCGCTGAACGCCAGCGCCACGCACACCGAGCAGAACCCCAGCCAAAACCCCCTGCCGATGCCGGTTCGACGAAACAACACTTCGCGCAGCACCAGCGCCGGCGTGACGCCTTGCATGAAGTGACCCACCCGGTCGAAATGGTTGCGGGACAAATCCAGCGCCTGCTGCAACCAGTCGAACAGCGGGACTTCCGCGTAGGTGTATTTCGCTCCCACGGCCAGAACGACGTAGTGGATCGCCGCCACCACATACACCAACGCCGAGAAGCGGAAGCGGTTGCGGATCAGATACAGGACCAGGACGCCGGCTACGCCGAGGAAGAGCTCGAAGAACCAGGTAAAGCGGTCGGCCGGGTTGACGCCTGACCAAACCGTGGCCGCGGCGGCGACCGCGATCAACAATTGCAGGACGCGGTTGGGACGCTCGGCGGGCATGGCGCCCAGCGTACAACGGCCGCGCTCGATCCGTCCACGGGAAGTACCCGGAAGGTTTCCTAGGGGCGGACCGGGACCTTCGGTCTATTGCGGGTCGACGCCGGCGGCGCGAAAGTGGAGCTGAGCGGGCATGGAGCAAGACTACCAACGCGGCGACATGCGCGCTCCGGTCTACGGCGTCGGCTCGTTGAGCTGGGACGACGCCGGGGCCGGAGCGCAGACCTCGCCGGTCGTCGTCCGAAACCTGAGCGAACGCGGCATTCAGGTGGTCTGCGAGCAGCCCGTTCGCACCGGAGCGGCGGTCTTCCTCACCGGCGACGCCTACGAATGCCTGGGCGAGGTGAAGTACTGCGTGGTCGGAGACGGCGGTTTCCGCATCGGCATCGAGCTGGTGCGCGAGCCCTACCGGCGCTTGGCGGACGAGTCGCGCCCGGTGTAACCGCTGAGGCGCGTTCTCTCGGGTCTGATATGATGGCTCACCATCGCCGTGGGCGCTTCCTCCTCCTCCGCTGAAATGCTCGACAAGGCGGCCAACCGCATGCGTTGGCCGGTGGTCGTGCTGCTCTCGCTCGGCATGGTCATCGCCTACTTCGATCGCGTGAACCTCTCGGTCGCGCTGCCGTCGATGTCCGAAGGTTTCGGCTGGACCGAGACGCAGCAGGGCATGGCGCTCTCCGCCATTTTTTGGACCTATACGCTGCTGCAGATCCCCTCCGGCTACCTCGTCGACCGCTTCGGCGTGCGTACGCCCTACTTGATCGGCTTTCTGATCTGGAGCATCGCTTCCGCGGCGACGGCGCTCACGGCCGGACTGGCGGCGCTGGTCGCTATTCGCTGGCTGGTGGGCATTGGCGAAAGCGTCGTGACGCCGGCAAGCATGCGCTACATCCGGCTGCACTTCGACGAGAAGAACCGAGGCTCGGCGGTGGGCCTCTACATGGCAGGCACCAAAGTCGGCCCGGCGCTGGGCATGCCGGTGTCAGCCTACCTGGTCGCCGAGTACGGTTGGCAGCCCATGTTCATCATCATCGGGCTGGTGAGCCTGGTTTGGCTGCTGCCGTGGATGTTGTGGGTCAAAAAGGACGACGTGGCCGCGCAGCCAGGCAGCTCCGCGGCGGTCAAGCGGGCGGTCGGCGGACAGTCCGTCTCGACCTCGGCCATCGTGAAGAGTCCCGTGATATGGGGCACCATCCTCGGTACGTTCTGCTACATGTACTTCGTCTACTACTGCATGACGTGGATGCCGACCTACTTCAAACAGCAGCACGGCATGTCGATCAAAGAGATGGGCTGGTACGGCGGGGTCTCGTTCGGCGGAATGGCGCTGGTCGCCGTGACGGCCGGCTGGGCGGCGGACGCGCTGATCCGCCGCGGGCGCGATCCGGTCGCGGTGCGCAAGGGCTTCACCATCGCGGGGCTGCTGGCGGCTTCCACGCAAACGCTCGGCGCCTACACCACCGATACGAATCTGATGCTGCTCTTCGCCGTGTTCTCGCTGTGCGGGCTGGGCCTTGCCACCGCCAACTACTGGGCGCTCACGCAGACCTTGATCCCCGGCGGGTCGATTGCGCTGGTCGTCGGCATCCAGAATACGGCCGCCAACCTGCCCGGCATCGTCGCGCCTTGGCTAACCGGATGGTTGATCGAGCGCACCGGCGCCTTCGACGCGCCGATCAAGACCGTGGGCGTGTGGCTGGCGCTGGGAATCGCAAGCTATCTGTTCCTGGTGCGCGAAAAGTACGCGCCAAAGCCCTCGACGGGAGACCCCGCGCTGGTATCATCGGCTGAGTCATGAAAGCCGCTTTCTACGAAGGCAACCGCACTGTTTCGGTCGGGGCTTGCACGCCGGTCGATCCAGGTCCGGGCGAGGTGCAGATTCACGTCTCGCACGCCGGTATTTGCGGCACCGATCTCCACATCTGGCATGGCGCGATGGACAAGCGCGTCGAGATGCCGGCCGTGCTCGGCCACGAGATGTCCGGGGAGATCGCAAAGACGGGATCGGGCGTCGAAGGCTGGCGCGAAGGCGATCGCGTGACGGTGATGCCGCTCGATTTTGGCGAGAATCGGCCGGCCGGGCACAGCCACATCGCCGAGTTCATGAATTTCATGGGCATCGACACGCCGGGCGCCTTCCAGAGTTTCTGGACCGTGCCGGCATCGACCCTGTTCCGGTTGCCCGAGGGGCTCTCGCTCGCGCACGGCGCACTGATCGAGCCGCTGGCGGTGGCTTGCCACGACGTGCGTCTGGGGGCGATCCAGCCTGGCGAGCAAGTGGTCGTAATCGGCGGCGGGCCGATCGGCATGCTGGTCGCCATGGTGGCGCAACATGCTGGCGGCAAAGTCGTGGTCTCAGAGGTCAACCCGTACCGCGTCGCGAAGGCGAAGGAGCTCGGCCTGGAAGCGGTCAACCCGATGGAGGCGGACCTGAAAGAATTGATCTTCGAGCGGACTGATGGGCGCGGCGCCGACGCCGTGTTCGAGGTCTCCGGCTCGAAGGCCGGCGCCGCGGTGATGACGGACCTGCTGCGCATCCGCGGGCGGGTGGTGCTGGTGGCGGTCTATGCGTTCAAGCCGGAGGTCGATCTGTTTCGCTTCTTCTGGCGGGAGCTCGAGTTGCGCGGCGCGCGCGTCTACGAGGCGGAAGACTACGACGAAGCGATCCGCGTCGCCGCGTCGGGCGACCTACCGCTCGACAAGCTCGTCACCGAAACCACCGACCTCGAAGGCCTGCAAGGCGGCTTCGAAAAGATGGACGCAGGCGGCGAGTGCATGAAGATTCTGGTGGACGTGCGGGCCTGAGCCACTGCTCTCGCAGCCGCTGCATCGACGGGAATCTAGAGCCGCAGCGGCAGGACTGAGAAGCCTCGAAAATTGGGCATCCGCACTCGGACGGCATCGTCGAGATTCGCCTCCCAGCGCTCACTGACCTCGAGGAGCTTCGCGAACAGGGACTGCGCCATTGCACGGCCGAGCGGAGCGCCGACGCAGAAGTGGATGCCTTGTCCCATGCCCAAGTGTCTTTTCGTTTGGCGGCGCGGATCGAAGCGGTCGGGGTCGTCGAATGCGCGCTCGTCGCGGTTGGCCGAGCCGATGTGCAACAGAACCTGGGAGCCCTCAGGGATCGTCTTGCCGTGTAAGTCCACATCGCGCGTCGGTGTGCGCACGAACCCTTGCGCGGGGGCGTCCCAGCGCATGCCCTCTTCCACGAACGACTCGACGAGGGAGGGGTCGCTCTTGACGGCGCGATACACCTCGGGGTGCAGAGCGGTCGCGTAGCCGAGGTTCGTGAAGAGATTGTTGGTCGATTCGAATCCGGCGGTGAGGAACGTCATCGTCGTCACTACGACCTGTTCGCGACTGAGGCGGCGGCCTGCGTCTTCCGCCTGGAGCATGGCGCTCATCAAATCCGCACCGGGATTGCGGATCCGCTCGTCCGCCAACTCATCGAGGTACTCTGTGAGCTTCCTCATGGCGACGACCTGTTTGGAGGGCTCGCCTTCCGGGGCCTCCTCGCGCAGGAAAAAGTCGTCGAGCCACTGCCGGAGCCGAATGAAGTCGGCGTCCGGCACGCCGAACATCGAGCCGAGAATCGCGGCGTTGAACGGCGCGGACACGTCAGCGACCAAGTCGAACGAACCCCTCTCGCGGGCGAGCGCCGCGAGCTTGCCGGCCAGCTCGGAAACGCGCGGTTTGAGCTGCTCCACAGTGTTTCGGGTGAAGGCTTTGTCGACCAAACCGCGAGCAAATCGATGCGCGGGCGGGTCGGTGGTGCCGAGCGTCTTGCCAATGCGCTCGGGGATGTCGTTGAGCAGATTTCCACGTCGTTGCGAGGACCAAATCCGCCAATCCCTGAACGCGTTCGAGACATCCTCGTACCGGCTCAACACCCAAACATGGGCGACTTCGGAGTAGTGCGCCGGGGCCTCATCCCGCAATCGCCGGTAGTAGGGGTAGGGGTCGTCGTCGGCGACGACCGAGAGGCGGTAGGGCGTCATGAGGGTGACTCGTCATCCATCGCCGCGACGACGCGATCTAGCGCATCGAACAAGACGCGTTGCTCCCGCGCGGAGCGGGGAACCGACCATAGCCGGCGGTGGATGCCCTCGGCGGCGGCCCCCCATAGTTTCTTCTGGAGCGCCCGGCCCTTGCGGGTCAGACGCACGCTGCGCGCTCGGCCGTCGGATGCGTCGGGCTCGCGGCGCACCCACCCGCGGGTCTCCATCAGCCGCACGAGCGCGCCCATGGTGCTCGGGTCGGAATAGCAGCGGGTGCAGAGCTGTTGCTGGCTCGAACAAGCGCCTTCGGCCAGCAGGTTCAGGACGACGAACTGGTCGGCAGTGACGTTGAACTTCCGCCGCATCTCGGCGTTGGTGCGGCGATGCAGCGCCTGGCAGGCGCGCCTGAGCCTCATCCCGAACGAGCTGGCGAACTCCTCAGCCATGGCGTTGTCGTCTTGACGAGCCTTGCCGGCACGTAATACAGTACCGGCTGGTATTGCGTGTACGCAATACCAGATCGCAATCCGAGGTTGCAGATGATGTCAACTGACAATCGTTTTGATGTCGGCATGAAGGTCAGGCGCGAGGTGCTGGGCGATGAGCACGTGGATCGCGCCGAGCAGCGCACCACCGCGTTCGACGAGGCGTTCCAGCGTCTCCTCACCGAGTCGGCTTGGGGCGGGGTATGGTCGCGGCCCGAGCTCGAGAGGAGCACGCGCAGCCTGATCACCATCGCGCTGCTCGGGGCGTTGGGGCACTACCAGGAACTGGCGATGCATGTGCGGGCTAGCCGAAGGACCGGCGCGACGAAAGAACAGATCGCGGAAGCGCTGCTTCACGTGGCCGTCTACGCGGGCGTCCCGGCGGCGAGCCGAGCGTTCGCGGCCGCCAAGGGCGCACTGGAGGAGATGGAGCGGTGAGCCGACCCGAGACACTCAATCCGCGTGATTGGTCCACGCACCCGCCCTACCTGCACGTGCCTTACAAGTCGACCTTGCTGCGTGCGCCAAAGCAGCCGCTGATGCCGCTCGAGCAATCCCTCTCGGAGCTATCCGGCCCTGTCTTCGGGCACGACGCGATTGGCGAGCTCGACAACGACCTGACCAAGAACGCCGCCAAGAACGGGGAAGTGCTGGGTGAGCGCATCATCGTCACCGGCCGTGTGCTCGACGAAGCAGGCGGGCCGGTCCGGGACGTGCTCATCGAGCTGTGGCAGGCCAACGCCAACGGCCGCTACATCCACAAGTGGGATCAGCACGACGCGGCCATCGATCCAAACTTCTTCGGCGCCGGCCGCGCCTTGACCGATTCCGACGGCCGCTATCGTTTCACGACCATCCGGCCCGGCGCCTACCCCTGGCGCAACCACCCCAACGCCTGGCGCCCGGCGCACATCCACTTCTCCATCTTCGGCACGGCATTCATTCAACGCTTGGTGACGCAGATGTACTTCCCCGGCGACCCGCTGTTGCCGCATGACCCCATTTTCAACTGCACGCCCGATCCGGCGGCGCGCGAACGACTGATCTCAAAGTTCTCGCTGGACGTCACCGAGCCCGAGCATGCTTTGGGATACGAGTTCGACATCGTGCTGCGCGGCCCCAAGTCGACTCCCATGGAGACCTAGATGCCGAAGCAGACTCCGTCGCAAACCGTGGGTCCGTTCTTCGCTTACGCTCTCACCCCCGAGCCGTATGGCTATCGCGGCGTGGGCTCCGCGAACCTAGCGGTCGAGGATACGCCCGGCGAGCGCATTCGACTCTCGGGCCGCGTGTTGGACGGAGAGGGGAAACCCGTGCCCGACGCCGTGCTCGAGGTGTGGCAAACGGACTCCGCTGGCCGCTACGGCGCGGCCGATTTCCGCGGCTTCGGCCGGGCGGACACCGATGACGATGGCGCGTTCTCGTTCCATACGATCAAACCTGGATCACCGAGCGAGGGAACCGCTCCGCACATCAACGTCATCGTGTTCTCGCGCGGCATGCTGAGCCACGCCTTCACGCGGATCTACTTCTCCGATGAGGAGCGCGCCAACCGAAGCGACCCCGTCTTGTCGTCCACGCCGGACTCGCGCCGTGCGACCCTCATCGCCCAGCGGCGCCAGACAGCGGGCGGCATCGTCTACGACCTCGACATCCGCCTCCAAGGGGAAGGGGAGACTGTCTTCTTCGATGCTTGAGTCCGCGCTGGTTTCCGATGACGAAACGGAGGCGTTGTTCTCCGATGACGCCGCAGTCGAGGCGATGCTCGTGTTCGAGACGGGCCTGGCTGCGGTCGAGGAGCGACTGGGGCTGATCCCCTCAGGAGCGGCTGCTGCGATTCGCGACGCCGCGAGCCGCCTCGCGCCAGAGCAGGAGAAACTGGCTGAGGGGACGGTAGCCTCGGGTCACCCCGTCGCGGCGCTGGTTGCGCAACTGCGGTCGGCGGCGGGAGGCGCCGGCGACTACGTGCACCGGGGAGCGACGGCGCAGGACGTGGTCGACAGCGCGCTCGTGCTGCGCCTCGAGCGCTTGCTCTCGCTCTTTGATCGACGCCTTGCCCGGCTCATCGAAACGCTCTGCCAGCGGGCCGACCAGTACCGCATGACCGTGATGCCCGGCCGCACACGGTTCCAGCAAGCCGTGCCGATCACCTTCGGGCTCAAGGCGGCGAACTGGCTGCTGCCTCTGGTCCGCCATCGCCGCCGTCTAGAAGAGCTCACGCCGCGCCTGCTGGTCGTGCAACTTGGCGGCGCCGCGGGTACTCTGGGCGCGTTGGGCGACCGCGGCGTGGAGGTGACGGAGGCGTTGGCTGCCGAGCTCGCCCTCGGCGTGCCGCCCGCACCGTGGCACACCCAGCGCGACGGGTTGATCGAGCTGGCCGGATGGCTCTCGATGCTCAGCGGAAGTCTCGGCAAGATGGGGCAAGACCTTGCCCTGCTGGCTCAAACCGAGGTGGCCGAGGCCCGCGACGGCAGCGCGGGCGGCTCGAGCACGATGCCGCACAAGAGCAACCCGGTGCGTTCGGAGACGTTGATCGCGATCGCGCGGGCGAATGCAGGCCTCGTCTCGGGCATGCACCAGGCGGCGATTCAAGAGCACGAGCGCGGAGGGCCCGCTTGGACGCTCGAACAGCTCACCCTGCCGCGCATGGCCCTGCTGACCGGCTCGTCGCTGTTGCACGCCCAAGCTGCGGCGGAGGCGCTGAGCTGCGATCCGGAACGATGCGTGCGGAACGCCGACGAGGCCGGCCGCGTGGTCCTCGCCGAAGCCGCGGCCTTCGCTCTTGCCCGCCACATGCCGATCACCGAGGCGCGCCCGCTCGTTTCCTCGGCCAGCCGACGAGCGACGGAATCGGGGGCGAGCTTGACTGAGGCGCTGCGCGGCGAGACTGCGGCGGAGATCGACTGGAGCGTCTTCGAGGATCTCGGCGGCTTCCTCGGCTCGGCCGACGCCTTTGTTCAGCGTGCAATCGATTTCGCGCGTGGCGCTGACTCTCAATCCGCTTGATCGAGAAGGGAAGTCCGGATGCGGACCGTCAAGGGCGTGCGGCAGAGGGCGTGGAGAAAGCACGTTTGCTCGGACATCGCGAGAGCTTGGCGGGCGAGGTCGTCATCGAACCGAGCCTTCAAATAGACATGAGTCTCGACCGGGCTGGAGGCGCCCGCCTCGGCGGTCCCGGCCGAGGCGCCGCCAAGGGAGAAGTGCGTGTCTTGCACGATGCGGTACTCGTCGAGCTCCTTCTTCATGATCTTCGCGTAGCGCCCGAACTGGGTCATGAAGCAGAAACCGATTCCAGCGGAAGCGTACGCGCTGGCCTCGGGGGCGCGGCCGCGCTCGTCGGAGAGGAAGTGGAAGATCGAGCCATGGGGGTTGTAGAGGCGTTGCTCGATCTGTTTGACCCCGTCGTTGCGCAACACGCAGATCGCCTGAACATGTAGGCGCCGGTCTTGACTCTCGGCGAGACTGGACCCGTGAGTCGAGGTGGTTTCCTCGGACCTCGGCGTCATTCCGTGTCGCGAGACCAGCTCGGTCCAGTCGCCTTCGGCGGGCCGCGAGGAGTCGAATTGGTCGCCAGGGTCGGGGGCCGCCTCGCTCCCCAAAGCTTTGACGCGACCCGCGTCGATGGCGCGGCCGTTGTGGGTCAGGGTAAACAGGCCCGGGTGGACCGGATGCATGAGTCCATGAAGTGGCGACGCGACTACCGCGTCGTGGACCAAGCTCGAGAGCTCGTGCGAGGCGGCGCTGCTGTCGATCTCCGCCGCGAGCTCCACCGGAAGCGCGCCGCCTCTCATCGTGCCCCGCAGCGCGGACCCCGTCATCGTGTAGTAGTTGCTCTGCGTGAGCCGGGCGTCGGAAATGTCGACTCCCCGGATCTTTGCGAGAGCCTGCAGCTCGTCCATGAACGAGGAGATCATGCCGACGGTGAAGAACGACAGCGGGCAAGGCGCTGCGTCGTGGCCCATCAGGTAGGCGCCCTCGTCGCTCGCAAGCCGCCAGGCGCGTCCGGTGCGAAAGGAGACGACGAGCGCCTCTTTTTGCATCACCGTCAGCGACCGCACCCAAGTCCGAACCGCTTCGCCCTGGCGGTTCGGGGGCGGCGTCAGGCCCAACTTCTTCGGATCGGCGATCTCGAAGAAGAGCGGTTTGTCGCAGCTTTCGAGCGGACTCATCGGATCGTTGTCGTGCGGCGGACACGGTTCAGAGCGTTTCCATGATCTGCATCCGGGCCCGCGCTAGTGCAGAAAGCCGAGCGTGTCGATGGATTGCACCAGCCCGATGTTGTCGATGAGCACGATTCGTCCATCGACAATCTTGAAGATCTCCGAGACGTACATCTTGGCTCCATCCGGGTTCTTAGGCAAATGGAGCAGGGTGACGGCCATCACGATTCCGCGCTCGGGGTCGATCATGGGAAAGCGTTGCTCGGTGGCGGGTCCCCATGGCGGGTTCCCTTCAATCGACTGGACGCAGGTTCGGGAGCCGCGGCCCTCGACAGAGTTGCGCACGACATTGGTGATCTGCTGCCCGCTGTGGTAGCGGTTGCACTTCTCGTCGTCGAAGTCGTCTTTCACCGCCACGTGCGTCGAAAGACTGTGGAAGTAGCGCAGCCCCAAAGCCTCGAGCTCGACGCGCGTTCTCCGCTGGTCGATAGGCAGCGTGTCTGCGAGCTTCCCGTCCAGCGCCCAGACGTAGTCCGGGTTGACGCGAGGCCCGGTATCGGAGCTGAGCTCGACATCGGCAATGCGGCCTCCCGCCACGACTTTGAGTCGAGTGGAGATGTAGCCGGGTTTCCCATCGGCGAGCCCGACGCCGGCGCGCGTCACGACGTTCCCGGATACCGGATCCGCGAAGGTCACTTTCGACTTGATCGATTGGACTCGCCGCCACGCCGACTCTCTCAGCGTGACGACCTTGCTGTTCTCGCGCACCTCGGCGTGCTTGGCAAGCGGAACAGAACCAGGTTTGCCGTCTCTCATCGCATCGAGGAAGCCCGCCATCGTCTCCTCGAGGCACGTCCTGCCGCACGCGGATTGCGCGGCGAGCGGCGCCCAACCGGCGCCGAACAACGCGAGCGCAGCTGTGGCGAGCATCGGTCGAAATCGATGGATCATCGTGGCCTTCGGGCGCATAGTGTTTGATCAGGATTGCGCACTCCGGCCGCCTTGGTAAAGGTCATGCGCCCCCTTTCGCGTGCTCGGGCAATTGCATACTTGCCGCATCGTTGCCCATACTGTCGCTGGTGCGCTCGCCGCCCGGACGCGATTCTGGATGAGGTGATGCGTATTCTGCGTATTCTGGCAGAGAGAGGAGAGAGTATGTCCGTTCCTTCGTTCCGAGCCGGGCTCGCCGGCGCAGCTTTGTGTTTGACCATCGCCGTGGCGGTCCCTTGCGCCGCCCAGGGCCAGGAGGCGAGCACGACCGCCACGCATCTATTCGTCAAGCGAGACAAGGCTGAGACGCTCGAGCCGAGCGCAACCTCGGTGAGCAAGGTCATGCTGACGGCCAACCAGACCAATGGGCGCTACAGCATTATCGACGAAAACTTCGGGCCCGGAATGAAGACGCCTTCGCACAAGCACGCCTATCACTCGGAGACATTCATCATCATCACAGGCAGGATGAAATGGACCGTTGGCGGTGAGACCGACACTGTCGGTCCCGGCGACCTGGTCTACATTCCTCCCGATACGTCCCACATGGCTGAGGTGCTCGGCGACGAGACGGTGCACGCGATCATGATCTATGAACCGGGCGGATACGAGATCGGGTTGCGGGAGCGCGCCAGGGCCCGGCGGGAGGGCGGCCAGGGAGGCGTTGCCGGACCCAGCTCCGGTCCTCGGCGTCGGCCGAATCCTTACGCCGACTTCGTCCCGGACGCACGACCGAGAGACTAGCGCCGCCCGGTTCGAGAAAGAACGCAAACCGCAGGACCTTCCGTTGATGTCCTTCACCGAATGCACGACCTCTGAGCGAGTCGGCGCGGTTCAGCGTCGGCTGACGACTGGAGCCAAATAGATGTCTTTGTATCGAACGGTCGTGTGGTCTCCCTGGAGGTAGATCGGCCCGGGCGCCGAGGGATCGGTGTAGATGGCGCCCGCGGTCGGTCCGATGATTGGCTGATTGTCGATCACCTTGACCCCGTTCAGCACGACCGTAATGTGCCGGTCCACCAAAGTCAGATCGTAGGTCTGCCATTGCCCGCCGGGGTTGCCGGCATTGCTCGAGGGGGCGATCCTGCCGAAGATCGCGCCGGGTCCCTGGATCCCCTGCATGCGGCTGTCACGATCGACCACTTGCGCTTCGTACATCCCGCGCAAGTAGACGCCGCTGTTGCGCTGCTCTTCGACGAGGTATTCGATGTGGAGCCAGAAGTCCTCGAACTCGGCCACCGTTCTGAGGTTTGCGTGGTCTCCGGTGGCACTGAAATCAGTCTTGTTCGTGGTGTTGACCAGCATCCCGTCCCGCGCGTGCCAGCCGTTGATCTTGTCGGGCTCGTGGGGCCTCCAACCGGTGAGATCCTTGCCATTGAAAAGCGAGATGGGGTGACCAAATCGCACTTTGGATAAATCCGGCGGGGACTTCGGCATGGGCGGAATGCGCTTGCCGCCAAAGCGAATGCGCTCGCTGCCGCTGCCATCGCTGGCCGTGCGAGCGATGACGCCGTCGAGCCTTCCGTTCACGAGACCGACATTCACGTTCGTTTGAACGAAGACCTCGCTCCCCGGGGCTGCGCGTCGCCGCCGCAGCGAGAACCGCACACGACCGTCGACGACTTCGGCGATCTCGTAGGGCCCGTCGGGGCCGATGTAGATCCGCATGCGCGCGAACGGCCGCCCACCTTCTTCGTAGATGCTCAACCACGCCGGCTCGCCGGACTCGAGATGGAGCGACCAGTCGCCCAGCAGAGCCTCGGGCACGGACGCCCCGCGGACCGGCAGGGCCAACGGGCACGAGATCGCCAGAAAGACGAACAGAGCGGTTTGTCGAATCGGGGCGATCATGTGTCAATGCCCTCTTCTGCTCGGCGGAATCGGCCTCTAGAGTATAGACCGCGCTGCAGCTCGTCAGCTCGTTGCAGGCCATCGCGGGATCGGCTAGTCTTACACGCACTGATGAGCGTCGTCCCACAATTCGAGTTGCCCAGGTTGAACGGCCAGAGCTGGCGTCGCTCCGGGCGCGCGCTGCTCGTCTTCATCGAGGCCGATTGCCCAACCTGCGCGCTGACACTGCCGTACCTGTCGCGCCTCGATGGCGACACGGATGTGGCGGCGATCTCGCAGGACTCCCGCGAGGCGACGCTCGAGCTCGTCGAGCGCCTCGAGATCGGGTACACCGTGCTGCTCGACACGGACTTAAAACTCTCCAGGCAGCTCGATCCGCCGACTGCGCCTACCCTTTACCTCGTCGACGCCGCGGGTAAGATCGAGCGCATGATCGAAGGGTTCTCCAAGGCCGACCTAAACGAGCTCGCCGCGACACTGGGGCAAGGGCCGATCGCGGACCCCCACGACGGCGCGCCCGAGCTGATGCCCGGCTGTGTAGCGCGCCAACGCGAGCCGGTGACGAGCGGCGAATCCGCTCCGGCGCTGGACATCCGTTCCACTCGCGGTGAGCGCGCCCGGCGCATCGAGCTGCCCGCCGACGCCGACCTCGAGGCCTACTGCCAGGAGTATTTCGACGACTCGCTGCCGGTCGTTCCGCCAACTGCGGCGCGCGTCGAGCGCATGCTGGCTGCGCTCGAGATGCGGCCGGATGAGATCATCGGGCGCATTCCGCCGAATTTCGGCGCCGCCACGGTCGAGAAGATCGCCGCGAACGCGGTGATGGCCGGCTGCGAGCCCGCGATGATGCGTGCGCTCGTTCCGCTCGTCCGCGCCATGTGCGACGAGCGCTTCGACTTGCACGGGCTCCAGGCGACGACGCACGCGGCCATGCCGCTCGTCGTCGTCAACGGGCCGATTCGTGGCGAGCTCGGCTTCAACTACCGCGCCGGCGTCTTCAGCAACAGCTCGCGAGCCAACTCCGGCCTCGGCCGCACCTTGCGCCTGCTCGCGCAGAATCTCGGCGGCGCCCGGCCGGGCGAGATCGACATGTCCACTCTGGGCTCGCCCGGCCACTTCGGCTTCTGCATCGCAGAGCACGAGGCTGCCAGCCCGTGGGAGCCGTTCCACGTCTCGCGAGGTTTCGACGCGGCACAAAGCGCCCTCACTCTATTTGCCGCCGAGCCGCCGCGAACCGTCTCCGAGCACACCGCGCGCGAAGCCAAGACCTTGTTGCGCGCGATCGCGTTCGCCCTTCGTAACATCTGGGCCCCCTTGCGCTGCGGAGGGCACGAGGCCATGGTAGTCTTCGGCCCCGAGCACGCCGAGACGATTCGTCGCAGCGGAATGAGCCGCGGGGACGCGCAAGAGCACCTGTTTGAGAACACGGGCGCGCCCCTTCGCGAGTATGTCGACCCCACCGCGGAAGGCGCGCAACCAACCGCCCGCCAAACGTACGAGGAAGTCGTGATCAACGGCGAGCCGTGCTACCGCAAGTTCCGCTCGCCCGACAATCTCCATCTGCTCGTTGCGGGCGGACCGGCCGGCAAGTTTTCGGCGGTGATGGGCTCTTGGGCCGCCGGTCCTCGCGGATCGCAGATGGTGACGTATCCTATCGATTGAAATGCCGACCCTGGTCGACCCTCGAAACGAAGCTCAGGCGCCGCGCCGAACGCCGGCTGCTCGGCTTGACCGCCTGGCTGGCAAGTCCGTCGCCCTGCTCGACATCTCGAAGCCGGGCGGCTCTATCTTGCTCGATCGCGTCGAGCGCCTGCTCAAAGGCGAGCACGGCGTGCGGGCCGTGGTCCGCGTCGCCAAGCCGACGCATGCCAAGCCTGCGCCCCCGGAAACCATTGAGCGTATCCGCGACGCCAACATCCAAGCGGTCATCGAAGCCCTCGCCGATTGAGGCTCCTGCACGACGTGCAGTTTGCACGACGCGGTGCGGATCGAAGGGTTGGGAATTCCGTGTGTGCCGATCGCGACGGACGTCTTCGCCACCGCGGCCCGGGCGCAAGCCGCTGCGCTGGGACGCCCTGATCTCGACGCGGTCTACGTCCCGCACCCGATCCAGGATCAAACGACGGAGGAGATCAGCGCCCGAGCAGACGCCATCGTGGCGGAGCTCGAGAGCCGGCTGACGACCGGCTGAGCGTGGTCGTTCACGCTGACCGCACCCTGGCGGGAGCGGCTCGGACCGGACTTGTTTCCGAGCCGCACGCGCGTGCTTGGCGCAGATTTGCTACGATGCCTGTCCGGCCATCGGAGCGTGGAGCATGGACCCTCACGATCGAGTTGACCTCGACTTCTCATCCTTGTCCGCTGCGGACGCCAGCGATCTGCGCGCGCTGTTCACCTCGAGTGCGACGCACGTCCGCAAGACGGGACGCACACCGCAGGAAGAGTTCCTGGTGACCCTGGCCGGCATGATGGACGGCTACCTCGCCCAACTCGAAGCGGCGGGAGCCCAACCGGGCGAGGCCGCGACATCCAGCGCCGGGCCAGCCGTTGCACTCGGCGACCTCAGCGGCAATGACCTGCTGCGCGGCGCCCGCGTGCTTCTGGGCATGGCGCAAGCGTTCGAGCAAGACGGCCGCGAGGAGCTCGCGCGGGTCTTCCGCTGTTTGGCCGGCGCCTTTGCTGACGCCATCCAACGCAGGACCCAGCGCTCGCGCTCATTGCCCTGATCTGCCGAAGGCGTACAGCGCGTCTCGCGTTCGCACGTAGATGCGATCTCCCGCGATGGCGGGCGTCGCGTAGACATCCGCGCCAAAGTTGCTGGTTGAGAGAATCCGCCAATCGCGCCCAGCGCTCACCACCGTGCCCTTGCCGGACTCGCTAAACAGGTAGAGCTTGCCGTCGGCGGCGACCGGCGAGGCATAGTATTTGTCGAGCGCGTCGGCCAGCCTCCCCTGCTCATGGATCTCACCCGTCGCGGGATCGAGCGCGGTCAAGATGCCGCCGTCCTTGACCAGATACATGACGCCGCGGTAGACCAGCGGCGAGGGGACGTTCGGCAAGAACCGCTCGAGCGACCACTCGACGTGGCCCGTCTCGGTCAAGTCGCCTCGCCCGTCCGGCCGGATGGCAACCAACACCGGGCGCGAGGACTTGCGCGCCCGGTAGAAATCCCAGTCGCGGCGATCGACTTGCGCGTCATGATCGAGGTCGGTGGTCTCGTACCGCATGCGCGGCTCGGCGGTCTTCATTTCCGTCTCCGAGACCAGGCCGTCTCCATCCGAGTCCGCCCTGGAGAGCAACTCCTCGAAGCTCGCGATGTCGGCTTCCGGCGACCCTCCGCCGCCCTCCCACGAGTTGACGTAGACGCGGCCGTGCGCGACCACCGGCGTCGACTTGGGTTGCCAACCGCCGCGTCGCACCCACCACAACTTCTCTCCGGTGCGCGCCGAGTAGGCGCCTAGAAAGTAGGCGCCGGGAACGATCAACTGCGCATCCTCGCCCGCGGGCTCGTAGAGCGCGGGCGTCACGTAGGTACGGGTGGTTTCGGGCCGCGGAGTCTTCCAGACGATCTTGCCGCTGTCTTTGTCGACCGCCAGGAGATAGGCGTCGTCGTCGGAGTCGCAAACCAAGACAGCCAGGCCGCCGACGACGATCGGCGACGAGCCATGTCCGTTGACGTTGTTGAACGGACCTAGCGGCAGCCGCCAGCGCTCCTCGCCCTGGTGGCTGTAGGAAATCAGACCATAGTCTCCGAAAAATACGTACACCCCGTCAGCGTCCGCCGTCGGGGTGGGCGAAGCAGCGGAATTGGTGGGCTGGTAGCGTTCCATGCGCGGCCGCGGCGCCTGACGCTTCCACAGGATCTCGCCGTTGTGGGGGTCAATGGCGTAGGTAAACAGCTTCCCGCCGGCGTCCACCACCTTTTGGCGGCCGGCATCGGTCCGCTCGCCTCCCTCGGCGCCGGTCAGGTAGATACGCTGGCCGACGACGATGGGCGAGGAGTGTCCCTCGGGCAGCGCGACTCGCCACACGACGTTCGTCTCGGGTCCGATCGCATCCGGCAGCGCCGCGCCGTCGGCCACGCCGGAGCCGTTCGGCCCCCGGAACCGCGGCCAATCCTCCGCCGCAAGCAACGAAGCTAGCAACGCGCCGGCCAGCAACAGTCGCACCGCCGTCACCGCCGATTCTCCGCCATCGTCACGGCCAGCCTCAGCGCCGCCTTCATGTTCTCCGGATTCGCCTTGCCTTGCCCGGCAATGTCGAACGCTGTCCCGTGATCCACCGAAGTCCGGATGATCGGCAGCCCCAACGAAACGTTGACCGTCCTCTCGAAGTCGATCAACTTGATTGGGATGTGCCCCTGATCGTGATACATCGCCACCACCAGATCGTACCGCCCCTGGAGCGCCTGCAAGAACACGGTGTCCGCTGGCGCCGGCCCTTCACATCGGATTCCCTTTTCGCGCGCCGCCCCCACCGCTGGTCGAATCACGCGCTCGTCTTCGTCGCCAAAAAGACCGTGCTCTCCGGCGTGTGGATTGAGACCGCAGACTACGATGCGTCCCCCCTCGAGTCCCATCCAAGCCAACGCTTCGTTGGCGAGCTCGATCGTCCGCTCGATCCGCTGCGGAGTCGCCTCACAAGCCTGGCGCAGCGAGACGTGCGTGGTTACGTGTACCACGCGCAGGCGCTCGCTCACCAGCAACATGCGCGAATCCTGTGCGCCGGTCGTCTGGGCGATGTACTCGGTGTGCCCG
The DNA here is from genome assembly GCA_965216545.1 of Bryobacterales bacterium. GTDB lineage: Bacteria > Acidobacteriota > Terriglobia > Bryobacterales > UBA6623 > RI-231. The sequence goes on along the minus strand of OZ244172.1, from coordinate 6,340,806 downwards.
GTAAAGGGGATGCCGGCCAGCGTGACCGCTTCCTTGTTTACCGGCGCCGTCGTCATCGCGTCGGCCTGGCCCTCCAGGCACATCTCGGCGGCCATGCGGACGCAGTCCACCGCGGCGCGCCCGCAGGCGGCCGAAAGCTCGCCCGTCTCGACTTCGCCTGCGTCGAGATCGGCCGCATCGAGAACCCACTCCCGCGGCAATGGCTCCACCGCCAGCGCCTGCGCGGTGCGAGCCATCACCGCCGGCGAGCCAACCACCCGCCATTGCCCCAGGCCGCGCAGGCCGGGGTCGGCCAGCGCCGCGAGAATGACCTCCGGCCCCACGCCCGCGGCGTCGCCCATGCTGATTGCGATTTTAGGTTTCATGCTGTCGCTTCTTCGCGCCGCAGCGCGCGCCAGGCCCGCCAGAGGCAATCTTCCGCCCCGAAGCCCCCGGATTTGGTCAAGATCGGGGCGCCGTCCGCCGCCCCTCCCCGCACCACTCCCCAGGGTACGCCGCGCTCGAGCTCCCCTCGTAGCTCGATCCCCTCGGCCGCGAGCCCATCGAGCATCACTCGAGCCGTGGCGCCCCCGGTCGCGACGAGCCCGCCGAACCGGCCCGCTTGCAGCGCTCTCCCGAGCGGCTCGAACGCGGTCTCATCCACCTTGCGCATCACGATCGCGGCAAACACGTCGCTCTCGACCGTCTCGAAGCCTTCCGCTGTAGTTTCGAACACGCCGCCCGCCCTTCGCAGGTAGTCTAGCTGTGCCAGAGTCGCTTCGTGGTGCGAGCCGACCACCACGGCGACAGGCTTCGAGCAGCGCGGAGGCGCTTCCGTCGGCCCCGCTCGCCCCAACTCTCGGGCGAGCGCAAACGCCAATCCGGCGGATCCCGCCGCCAGCGAAACGCCGATCTCCCGCGCCAACTCGCGCGCCAGCAGCCGCAGATCGTGCTCGGTCTCGGCGTCGGTGAGCTCGACGCCCGCGGGCGCCTCCACGGGCTCTCCGTGTATGTAGAGGCGAGAGTCGCGAACGAACCGTTCCTGCTCGGGTAGCGCCGGACAGACGAGGGTCCGCTTGAACCCGCAGGCCTCGTGCACCGCCTGGATCTCCGCGGCCAGCGGGCCTCGCAGCGCCGAATCGATCTTCTTGTAGACGATCGTGCGGTCCAAGCGCTGGCAGATTCGTCGCACCTTCGCCGCCGCCTCGCTCGGCTCGGCTGAGCGCGTCTCGGTGGAGATCGCCAGAACGCTCGGCGCCGGGGGCCAACTCGCAGGCTCGCGCCAGGTCACCCTCGTGCTGAGACCGGCCACGGCAAAGGCGACGCCAGCGTCGCAGGCTCCGGTCAAGTCATCCGCCAACATGGCCCAACGCGGCATGCAAGGCTCTCCGGCCACGATATACTGTAGAGCCTAACCGTCGCAATTCCCGTCCGTCTCTCCCCTCGAAACCCATGGACACCGCACACTCACCCGATCCTCGAGTTGAAGTGGAAGACTTGGTCGGCTGGCGAGGCGCTGTCGGCTGGTTCTGCGCCCTGGCCATGGCGCTGCTCTGGCTCGTCGCCGGGCTGTGGAAGCTCAGCGACATCTCCGGCTGGCAGCTCAAGCTCAACCAGTTGCTCGTTCCGGCTGCTCTCTCCTTGCCCGCGACGCTGGCGGTCGCCTCGAGCGAGGTCTTCGCCGGCCTGTTGCTGCTGCGATCGAAATGGCGCCGCCTTGGCGGGCTGCTCTCCGTCGCATTGCTGGTCGTCTTCATGGTCTACATCGGAGTCAACTACTCCACCCTCCAAGGCGAGGATTGCAGTTGCTTCCCCTGGCTCGAGCGCGCCGTCGGCCCGGCATTCTTCTGGTCGGACGCCGCGATGGTGGCGCTCTCGGCGCTCGCCGCGGTGTTCGCCCCGAAGATGAGCGCCTTCGCCGGCGCGCGCAACTTGCTCCTTGGGATCCTGGCGTTCACCGCCGTCGCGGTGGCATGGGATAGGGTCAAGCCGGCGCCCGGCTCGGAGGTTCCCACCACTATCATCGTTGAAGATGAGGAATATCAACTCCGAGAGGGTAAACAGTTCATCTACTTCTTCAACCCAACTTGCCTGCACTGTCTCGATGTCGGTCTTGCCATGTCGAAGTACGAGTTCCAGGCGCCTCTGCTCGGCGTTCCGACCCAGGATTTCGACCTCGCCGGCGGCTTCCTCAACGACGCCGGTCTGACGGGCAAGGTCCGCATGTCGCCCGACCTCGACAAACTCAAGGAGACCTTCCCGTTCGACGACGTTCCCTACGCCGCCGCCATCGAGGACGGCCGCGTGCTCCACCGCTTCTCCATGATCGAGCTCGAGGAGCCGGAGTTGGGCGAGAAGCTCGAGGAGCTTGGCATCGTCCGCTAGGCGCCCAGCCCTGCTCGCGAAAGACCCATGCGCACGATCCTTGCACTGCTGCTCGCAACGCCCCTGTTCGGCCAATCGGTGGAGGTCGCGCCCTGGGGCAAAACGCCCACGGGGGAGCACGTCCAGCTCTATACATTGACCAATTCCAACGGGGCGCGCGTCCGTATCGCCACCTATGGCGGAGTCGTCGTCTCACTCGAGGTTCCCGACCGTAGCGGCAAGCTCGGCGATGTCGTTCTAGGGTTCGACTCGCTCGAGGGCTACCTCGGCGAGCATCCCTATTTCGGCTCCCTGATCGGCCGCTACGGCAACCGTATCGCCAAGGGCCGCTTTGCGCTCAATGGCGAAACCTACTGGCTCGCCACCAACAACGGGCCCAACGCCCTGCACGGCGGGCTGCGAGGGTTTAGCCGTCGCGTCTGGACCGCGGCGCCGTTCGACGCCGAGGACGGCCTAGGGCTCGCGCTCACCTACATCAGCGAAGACGGCGAAGAAGGTTACCCTGGGACCCTGGCCGTTCAGGTGCGCTACACCTGGACCGAGGACAACACCCTACGCATCGACTATGCCGCCACGACCGATGCGCCCACGGTCGTCAACCTCACCAACCACTCCTACTTCAACCTCAAAGACGCCGGCCGCACCGACGCGCTCAACCACCGGATGCAGATTTTCGGCGACCACTACACGCCGGTCGACCCGACGCTGATTCCGACCGGCGAGATCGCCCCGGTGGAAGGCACGCCCTTTGACTTCCGGCAGCCGACGGCCATCGGCGCCCGCATCGACCAACGCCACGAGCAGCTCGGCCACGGCGGCGGCTACGACCACAATCACGTGCTGAGCCGCCGCGCCAAGGATGGCCTAGAGCTCGCCGCCCGGGTCCGCGAGCCGGCCAGCGGACGCATCCTCGAGGTTTGGACCACCGAGCCGGGCGTGCAGTTCTACGCCGGCAATTTCCTCGACGGCTCGGTCGAGGGCAAGGGCGGAGTCGTCTACCAGAAGCGCGCCGGCTTCTGTCTCGAGACCCAGCACTTCCCCGACTCGCCCAACCAGAAAGCCTTTCCCAGCACCGTGTTGCGCCCGGGCGAGACGCTCGTCTCACGCACCGAGTATCGCTTCCCCGCGCCATAGACGGGAGGCTATCCGGTGCGCGAAGCCGCAATTGCGCTGACCGAGGTCGCCTGGCTTCTCCCCGTATCCGCTTCAACGACTTGCAGGCTCGGCTCGCCATAGGGCGCTTGCGCCAGGATCTCTCCGCCGGGGCCCACCGCGAGCGAGCATCCGATGCACTTGCGCCCCTGCCACGGGCCCGCGTCGACCCCGCCCACGTTGCTGACGCCCACGACCGTCAGCGGGAACTCCTGCGTGAGGGCCGAGTAGGATTCGCGCCACAGCGCACCGTAGGGCTCTCGGTCGTTGTCGTGGTCGGCTGGCACGGCCCAGGCGCAGGGCGAGAGGATGAGCTCGCAGCCCATGCGGCCGAGCGCGCGGCCAAGCTCGGGCGCGTCGGGGAACAAGTCGGCGCAAACCAGCAGGCCGATGCGTCCGAGCGACGTGTCGACACAGCGGACGCAGGCGCCGAGCGTATAGAGGTCGTGAGCGAGTGCGAGCTCGTTGATCTTGCGATGGCTGAGGACGACGTCGCCGCTCGAATCGAGCAGAAACGCCGAGTTGTAGAGTCGCTCGCCGTCGCGTTCGACCAACCCGGCCGCCACCCAGATTCCGGCTTTACGCGCCGCATCGGCCAAGCGCTCGGTCGCCGGCCCTTGATGGGCGTGCGCGGAGGGGTGCGTCCAGCCATAGTTGAGGCACTCGGGCAGGGCCGCCAGGTCGCAGCCCTGATCCGCCGCTTGCGCGATGGCGTCGGCGGCGCGCTCGAGGTTGCGTTCCGGCTCGCCGCCCTCCACCAGAATCTGACCCATTCCGATTCGCAGCAGCGGCATTGGGCTTCCATGTTCGCCGATTGGAGATCCAATTGCATCCACGCTGGGCGAAAGGAGGCGTCGAGATGCGACTATCGGGCAACTTTCATCACGGCGATCATGTCTGGCAATTTCCCTGGCACTGGCTGTGGATCCTGTTGGCCGTACTTGCGCTGATTCTGTTGATGCCGGCGCAGGTAGGCGCTGGTTGACCGCCACCTCTCACCAGGAGCCGGCGGAAGCGCGCGATAGGCCCGCCATCCCTTCGTTGCGCTCGCCCACCGTGCTCGACGTACTGTCGAGTACGCCTGTGCGCGCTGCGCTTCGCGCGCCTCGTGCTGACGGACCTCTCACTCACTTCCGCTCGCCGCCTGGTGAGACGTGGCGGTTAGTCCTCCTGCTACAATCTTGGCCGCCATGGAATCTACCGAGACCACTCGCCGTGACGTCGTAAAGGTCGCCGGAGCCGCCGCCATCGGCTGGACGATCGTCAAGCCGGAGTCGGTGCGCGGAACCCCGGTCAACTCCACAGTTAACGTAGGCCTGCTCGGCACGGGCCGGCGCGGTTCCCGCGTGAGCCGCTACTTCGTCGAGAACGCCAGTTCGCGCATGGCGGCGTTGGCCGACATTTACGACGATCAGATCGACGCCGCGAAGGACGCCATTCCCGCCAAAGACGCCAAGGTCTACAAGAGCGCCAAGGCCCTGCTCGACGCCGAAATCGACGCGATCTACGTCGCGACTCCCCCTTACCTGCATCCCGAGCATTTCGAGATGGCCGTCGCCTCCGGCAAGCACATCCTGATGGAGAAGCCCGTCGCGACGGACCCGGCTGGCGTACGCCGCGTGCTCGCCGCGGCCAAGAACCTCCGCCCCGGCCAGACGGCCGTGGTCGACTTCCAGCAGCGCTACGGCAAGGACTACCGCGAGGCCTTCCAACGCGTCGCCGACGGCGAGCTGGGCAAGATCGGCATGGTGCGCTCGGCTTGGATCGGTTCCGACTTGCCGCGCCGCTCTGGACATCGGCAGGAAGAAGAGAAGATCCGCAACTGGCTGTTCTATTCCGAGCGCTCGGGCGATATCATCGTCGAGCAGAACTGCCACAACATCGATGTCGTGCGCTGGTTCACCGGCGTCCATCCGGTTTCAGCGATGGGCTACGCGCACCGTACGTTCCGCACCGATATCGGCGACATCGTCGATAGCTTCGCCGTTACCTACAAGCTCCCCGACGGGCGGGTCTACTCCCATGCCGGCAATCAGATCATGGCCCGCGGCGGCTACAGGGACGTGGGCGAGTACTTCATGGGCGAGAAGGGAACGGTGACGACCTCGCGCCAGGGGTACACGCTGGCGCTGGGCGACAAGAGGCCCATCGTCGTCAAGACCAATGGCGACATCTCGAAAGACGTCGTCGATACGTTCGTGCAAAGCGTGCGGGGCGAGATTCCGACCGAAAACATCGTCGCTGAGGCCTGCGAATCGACTCTGACCGCCATCATGGGCCGGATGGCCTATCAACAAGAGCGGGAGATCACCTGGGACGAGGCGCTCAACGCCTAGCCCTGCGCCACAATAGGGCGATGCGCTTGCTCGAACGTCGGCCGGTGCTGTTTCTCGCCGGGCTGACGGCGCTGTTCTACTGGAAGCTGATCTTCTCGGGTAGCTTTACATTTCTCGATTCGCCGGACCTGATTGGGCAAGTCCTCCCGTGGTACCAGGTCCAGGCTCGCGCCTGGGCGGAGGGGATCTTTCCTCTTTGGGACCCCTACGTGTGGGCCGGCCAGCCGCTGCTGGGCCAGATGCAGCCAGGCGCGGCGTTTCCTTTGAACTGGCCTTTGTTCTGGGCGCCATTGACGGACGGCTCCATTAATCCGCGCTGGGTCAACTTGCACTTCGGGCTGATGCACCTGCTGCCAGCTCTGTTCGCCTACGGGCTGGCGCGCGAGTTGGGGCGCAGCCGCTACGGGGCCGTCCTCGCGGGCCTGGCGTTTGCCGGGGGAGGGTACATTGGCGCGATCGGATGGCCGCAGATGCTGGCGGGCGCGATCTGGCTGCCGGCGACGTTGCTGTTCTTCCATCGCTCGGTGCGGTTGGGCTGGACGCCAGCGGGCTGGGCGAGCGCGGCGTTGTGCGGCGGCTCGATCGGAATGTCGCTGCTGAGCGGCCACCACCAGGCGCCCTACTTCGGCGCGCTGGCGCTGGGAGGGCTGTTCCTGTGGCTGGCATGGGAAGAGCGCGAGCGTCGGCTGAAGCTCGGGGGGTTGCTGGCGACGGCGGCCGTCGTCGCGCTGCTGGTCTCTGCTCTGCAACTGGCGCCGGCCATCGACTACGGGCGCGACGCCTACCGCTGGGTGAGCTCTCCCGAGCCGGTGGGCTACGAAACGCCGGTCCCCTACAGCGTCCACACCGAGAACCGGCTCTACCCGATCACGCTGCTGGGGATGGTGATCCCGCGGGCGTTCTTTCAGGTGGATATGATCCTGGGCTGGGTCTGCCTCACGCTCGCGCTCTACGCCGTGGTCGCGCGGTGGCGGGAGCGTTGGGTGCGCGTCTACGCCTGCCTGGGGGTCGGCGCGCTGGCTTTCGCCTTCGGCCCGTTCACGCCGCTGCACGGATGGGTCTACGAGTTGACGCCCTGGGGCGACAAGGCGCGCAGCCCGGCCCACGCGGTGTACGTGTTCCAGCTCGCGACCTACCTGTTGGCGGCTTTCGGCGTGGACCGCCTGTTGGAGAAGCGGCAAGAAGAGGGCTTCGCCCGCGATTGGCTGCGCTGGTCGCAGCGCGTGCTGGTGGCGTTTGGCGCCCTGAGCTGGCTGACGATCTATCTCTACATCCCCGAAGGGAAGATGGAAAGCGAGCCGGGCGACCAGATGGCGGTGGCGTCGCTGACCGCGTGGGCGTTGGCGGCCGTGTTGGAAGCCTGGAAGCGAGGCAGGCTCGAGCGGGCGCCGCTGCAATTCGCGCTGCTGGCGATCATGACGGTAGAGCTCTACGCCGGGCAGTTCTTCGACATCAGCCATGTAGACGACCCCAAGCGGCAGCGCCACCTAAGCCGCTACGCCGAGATGCAGCCCGTCATGGAGACGCTCGCGAGACAGCCGCAGCCGTTCCGTTTCGAGTTTTCGAGCGAGGGTGAGGGGCTGAATATCGGGGCCTGGTATGGCCTCGAGCAGGTGGACGGCTTCTTGGCTTCCACCAGCGCCGATCTCTACGATTTTCTCCGCGAGACGGACTGGGTACAGGGGCGTATGCTGCTGAACACGCGCTACACCATTGCGAAGGCTGCTCAACATCAGAACCAGCATTTGATCTATGAAGATCCACGGAGTGCGTGGAAGGTTTACTTGAATCCCGGCGCCAGCCCGCGAGCCTGGGTCCAGCACAGCTTGGAGCACATCGAAAGCGCCGCCCCGGCGCCCGAGAGTTGCGAGGGCGCCGACGAGAGCGCCGCTTTCTCGCGGCCTTCGCTCAACGAAGCGGTCGTGGAGGTGCGGGCGGCCTGCCGGGGCTACCTGGTAGTCGCCGAGCCCTGGGCGGCGGGCTGGCAAGCCGAGATGGATGGCGGGCCGGCCAAGGTGTACCGCTACCGGAATGCGCTGCGCGCGGTAGAAGTACCAGCGGGCCAATCGACGGTGCGCTTCCTCTATCGGCCCACGGCGGTCTACTGGGGCGCGTCGTTGAGCGCCTTGGGGGCGTGTTTGTGCATGCTCGCCGTGGTCGTATCGTGGCGGCGGGAATCGAGCGCCAAACAGGCGTCGCGGTAGCCGTTCGCGATGAGCCGCTCGACGACGGCGCGCTTCCACCGAAACGACTCCAGCACCCCGCCCAACGGCGCCGGATGGGCGATGACGGTGACCTGGATGCCGTCGTCTTCCGGGCGCGCCGGGTCGAAGGGTCGGCCGGCGAGGCGGTTTCGTAACGCGAGCAGGGCGTGGCGGGCGCGGCGCGCGGTCGGGAACGGGTGCGCGGCCAGCAAGTCCACCAGGACGATCTCGTCGGCGCCGGCTTCCACGGTTTCGCGCACGGGAATGTAGCGGAGCACGCCGCAATCGAGGCAGAGCTTGCCGCGGGTGCGCACCGGCGCCATCACGCCGGGCAAAGCGCAGGCGGCGAGCAAGTCCGTCGGGCCCGCGTCGTCGGTCGAGATGGTCAGCATGCGGCCCGTTGCGGCTTCGAGCATGGTCATGCGGCCCTGGCGAACCACAGCGCGTCCCCCGTATTCATTCACGATCCGCTCGATCCAGGCCCGGAACATGGGCGCTTGGGCCTGCCACGGCAGCGCGAAGCGCCGCACGCGACCGGGCAGCAGCTCAGCGGGCCAGTCGAGCCAGATGCTCTCGAGCGCCTCCAGCGGAACGTCTCGCGCAATCAGCCAGGCGTTGACCGAGCCGATCGAGATGCCCGTGGCGACATCGGGCCGCCAGCCACGTTCCTCGAGAGCGCGCCAGACCCCAATTTGGTAGGCGCCGAACGCCGCGCCGCCCGATAGTGCCAGCCCACGCATCGAATACTACGTCCATCTTGGGCTACGGATTGTTAAACTGCCAAGTTCCATGACGAAGAATCGCTGCATCGCACTCGCCGCACGGCCGTCGGGTTGGCCGGCCGTATCGGACTTTCGCCTCGAGGAACGAGACATTCCGGCCCCAAAGGGCGGCGAGGTGCTCGTGCAGGGGTTGTACCTCTCGGTCGACCCCTACATGCGAGGGCGCATGCGAGAAGGCAAGTCCTACGCCGACCCGGTGGAGTTGGGCGACGTGATGACGGGGGGTGTCGTGGGACGCGTCGTCGAGTCGAAGTCGCCGCGGTTCCAGCAGGGAGACATCGCGGTGGGACTGCTGGGCTGGCAGGAGTATGGCGTGGCGCCGGCGGATCAGCTCGCAAAGATCGATCCGAGCCTGGCGCCGGTTTCGACCGCGCTGGGCGTGCTCGGCATGCCGGGCTTGACGGCGTACTTCGGGCTGCTCGACCTTTGCGAGCCCAAGGAAGGCGAGACGCTGCTGGTGAACGGGGCCGCGGGTGCGGTGGGCTCGGTAGTCGGGCAGATCGGCAAGATCAAGGGCTGCCGCGTGGTCGGCGTCGCCGGCTCGGACGAGAAGGTGCGCCACGTGGTCGACGACCTAGGCTTTGACGCAGCGTTCAACTACAAGATGGCGGAGAAGTTCTCGGCCAACTACCGCGAGCTGTGTCCCAACGGCATCGACTGCTACTTCGACAATGTCGGCGGTCCGTTGACCGACGCCGTGTGGCCGCAAATGAACATCGGGGCGCGGGTGGCGATCTGCGGGCAGATCTCCCAGTACAACAACGAGCAGGCGGAGCTCGAACCACGGTGGCTGTTCCACTTGATCGTGAAGCGAGCCAAGGTGCAGGGTTTCCTGGTATTCGACTACGCCTCGCGCTACAGGGAGGGCCTGGCGCAATTGGGCGAATGGGTGCGTGAAGGCAGAATCCAGTATCGCGAGACGGTCAGCGAAGGCATCGAGGCCGCGCCCGCGGCGTTCCTGAGCATGATGCGCGGCGGGAACCTTGGCAAGCAGTTGGTCAAGCTGGCGGACTGAGCGCCACAGCCGGCCGGCGATTGCGAAACGAACGCACGCTTCGCTATTGTTGCCGCGCGGCATGGAGGCCGCCCACGATGAGGGTTGTTCGGATCGGCGCTGTCTGTTTCGCCGCGCTCTGGCTGGCGAGCACGGCGCTCGCACAAGACGCACGCTACATCAAGAAGCTGCAAAAGGAAGCGAAGAACGGCGACGCCGTCGCGCAATACAAGCTCGGCGTGGCGTACGCCGACGCCTATCGCGTGAAGCGTGACTACGCTAAGGCGATTGAGTGGCTGAGCCGGGCGGGCAATCAGGGACACGCCAAAGCGCAGTTGTTCTTGGTTACCACGCTGGCGAAGGACGTACGCGCGACGTGGCCAAGGCGGCGCACTGGCGGCGAATGGCTGCGGAGCAAGGCGACGCAAAGGCGCAGTACAACCTGGGCGTGCTCTACCACAACGGCGAAGGGGTCGAGCGGGACGTGATCGAGGCCCTCAAATGGATCTCGCTTGCGGCGGCGAACCCTCCGGTGGAGTATCCCAAGGAGTACGGCTGGGCTCGCGACGAGCTCGAGGCGTCATTGGAACCCGAGGAGCTCGAAGCGGCGCGCTCGCGCGCAACGCACTGGCGTGAAAAGTCCTGGACGGAGCTACGCGAGCGATAGCGCCGACATCGCAGGGCGCCTACTCACCGGCGGTCGATCGGCCACGCCAGCCCCAGATGTAGTCTCCGGCCTGCTCGCCCACGTTGAAGAGCAGGTCCAGGATGCTCACGCGGTGCTCGAACGGCGGAAAACGCTGCGGGTACTCCGGATAGCCGTCGTAGTCCATATACTCGACCGCGATGCCCGCTTCTTGAAACGGCTCCTCCTCGAGATAGCCTTTCGCGCTGGGGCCGGACACATACACCGAGACTTCCCGGCCGAAGTTGGACAATACCGACAGCAGCCGTTCCGTCCTGGCTCCGCTCGCGTGAAAGCTTCGGGAGTCGAAAAACTCGGTCTCAATGCCAAGGCAATCACGCGCGATCCGTTCGGTGGCGAATTGGTTCAGCTCGGACAAATTTGTCCACGTCCGCTCACGAAGCAGGTCTTCTAGGAGCGGCCTATAGCGCTCGAAGTGAGGACACTTGCGGTAATTCTGAATGATGGCGTTGAGGTGGCGGGCCTGCCAGTCCGAGCTCGGCAGCGATACGTCGCAGATCATCCTGTTGCGGCTCTGGCCGCAAGGGACGCTGAGCCACGTCGTTCCGCCGGAAAACTTGAATCGGTTTCGATTGCGCCAGTCCCGCGGAGTGTATTGCACGTCGTCGTAGAAGATGAACGCGTCGACGCTGTGGATGATGTCGAAATAGCCTTTCCAGGGCAGATAGCTGGACTGCAAAATGGCTACGCGCATCAGACGGGGGCGGATCGAGAAGAGCAACGTCGACAGAACGACGAAATGAGCCCAGAACCAAAGAATAACCGGACTTTGCAGATGCGTCAACAACGCGGGGCTCGGATTCGGCTACGGCCAGCAGAGCGGCGGCCGAATCGCCGAAGTACCGGAACCATGGTCATACAAACCGCCCGACAGGGGCTCGTAGAGCCAAACCAAGGGGCCATGCCAGGAGTTTGTGACTATGGTCCTTGCCCGATGAGACGAAGGGTTCAAAGATCGCCGGTTTCGGTCGTTTTCGGCCCGGCCGGCGCAAATGCGGGTTACAATCGACCTCACGAGCCCTCTGCCCGGCGGCGTTCGCCCGACCGCACGGCAACCGGGTGGTTCTGGGGCCGCTCACGCTATTCGGATGAAGCGCAAGACGCTCATGATTCTCGGCGCCGGTGTTTTTCAATTGCCGGCGATCCGCGCCGCCTCGAAATTGGGGTTCCGTACAGTCGCGGTCAGCTACTGGGGCGATGACCCCGGCCGTGCCGAGGCGGATGAGTTTGTGTTGTGCAGCACGATCGACAGAGAAGAAGTTCTGCGCCATGCGAAAGAGTTTCGGATCGATGGCATTACCACGATGGCGTCAGAGGTATCGGCGGTGACGGCGGCCTACGTGGCCGAGACGCTTGGTCTGCCCGGATATGACCTCGACACCGCCCGGAGTATCGGGAACAAGGTGCTACTGCGGGAATTGCTGGACAGGGCTGGGTTCCCGACGCCTGGCTATTTCGGCGTAGACGATCTGGCGGAAGCTGAGCAGCGTTTTCAGGACCTGAGAAAGCCGGTCTTTCTAAAGCCCGCCTCCGCTTCGGGAAGTCGAGGGGCTTTTAAGGTTCATACCCTCGACGAGCTGCGAGACTGTTTTGAGAAGTCTCTTTCCGCATCGATTCTAGACCGGACGGCGATTCTCGAGGAGAATCTAGTCGGCCGGGAGATTGGCGGAGAGGTTCTGGTTCGCAACGGCGAGATCGTCTTCTTCCAGCCGACCCGGAAACTGATCAACAAACGGTTCGTGCCCTACAGCCACATTCTTCCCGCTCGCTTGAGCGAGGACGAGCACGCTTCCGTGCGGGCGATGATGGCGCGCGTGATCGAGGCGCTGGGCTTACGCGACGGGCCGTTGAACTTTGATGTGATGTTGACGTCCGATGGACCGGTCATCATCGAGTTGGGTGGCCGGCTTGGCGGGAATTGCCTGCCCGAGCTGATGCGCCTCCATACCGGAGTCGACACCGTCGAGGCGGTCGTGCGGCTGGCCATGGGCGATTCATTTGAGATCGATGCTCGAGAGTCGAACCCCGTAGGCGTCTTCATCTTCGGCGCTGACCGCGCCGGTCAGGTCACGAAGGTCCACAGCTTGGAAGAAGAGTTTCCCGAATGGGCGGATGATTTGATCGGTTCGCGCATCGACGTCCAGCCTAGCCAACAAGTCGAGGAGTTCATTCAGGGCGATCGACAGCTCGGCTACTTCATCATGAAGGCGGCGGACAGCCGTACGCTGGAGGAGCGCGTAACCCGCATGCAGGAGGTACGCTGGGTTGACCTTGCGTAAGTCAGATACGATGTTTTCGGTGGAGCAGCTCGAAGATTGGTACGCCCAGTCTGAAGGCCCGTTCTACTTGGTGGATCCCGAACGGATCTCGCGGAACTACCACGAGCTGCTCGGCCCCATCCGAGAGAGGTACGAGAACGCAGCCATCGCATACTCGTACAAGACCAACTATTGTCCCTACATTTGCGCGCACCTCCACGGCCTCGGCGCGTTGGCGGAGGTGGTCTCCGAGATGGAGCTCGAGTTGGCGCGCAGGCTCGACGTGCCGTATGACCGCATCATCGTCAACGGTCCGCTGCACAGTGCGGGCTTCGTCGAGCGATGCTTGCGCGAAGGCGCTTGCTTCAACGCCGACTCGCTGCGCCTTCTCGAGGCGGCGGCTTCGGCGGCGGGGAGCGACCCGGATCGCGAGCTCCGCGTCGGGCTGCGGTTCAACTTCCCTGTCGCGGACGGCCGCGAAAGCCGCTTCGGAATCGCGGCGACGGCGGAGAACTTTGATGCGATCGATCGCATCCTCGCCCGCGCCCCAAATCTGAAGATCGCCAGCCTTCACTGTCACTATTCGACTTCGCTCCGCAGCCTCGAATCATTTCGGTCCCGCGTGCGCCAGCTCGCTGAAATCTACGAAGGTCGATTTGCCGACCAGCCGGTCGAGTATCTCAACGTCGGCGGCGGGTTCTTCAGCCGCATGCCGGACTCGCTGCGCGAGCAGTTCTCGGGCGACGTGCCGACCCTGGGAGAGTACGGCGAGGCGCTCGGCGATGAAGTCAGCGAAAGGCTGGCGGGCAGCGGCCTGAGGTTCGTCATCGAGCCCGGGACGGCCATGGTGGCTGACTCTGCCTACTACGTTTCCCGAGTCGCCGACGTCAAAGAGATTTTCGGCCGTAACTACGCGCTCATTGAAGGCAGCGTCCACACCGTGAAGCCCACGATGAACGCCAAGAATCTGCCGTTTTACGTGGCGTCGTCGGACCCGGATCGCGAGGCGGTCGCCTGCGACGTAGTCGGTTACACGTGCATGGAGAGCGACCTGATCAATCGGGACGTCGTGGAACCGCTGCAGGCGGGAGACTTGACGGTATTCGAGAACGTTGGCGGCTACACCAACGTCTTCAAGCCGCCGTTCATCAGCCCGCACCCTCCGATGTACGCTTTGGAGTCAGGTCGTCTCCGTCTGATCAAGAGGCGCGAGACTCCGGAAGACATCATCGCGACGTACATCCAACCCTGACCGAGCTACGCGGTGTCGAGGACCTGACCGTCCTCGCGGAGCCGCGCCGACAACGCACCGTAGTCCACCCACTGAACGGGGATCTCGGCGTCCAACGCGATCGCCGCCGCTGTAGCCGCGCTTTGGCTCAGGATCATGAACGGCGGCTCCATGCGCGTCGAGCCGAAAGCGACGTGGGAAGCCGAGAGCGCGAACGTTACAAGCAGGTTGTCGCACTCGTGCTGGCGCGGGATGATGGCGCGGTAGCCGATGGGGTAGGGCGCCGGCACGCGCCCGCCGCCCTTGCCTTCGCGCCACACGATGCCGTCCTTGACGACTCGCCGGATCTCGTGCAGGTCCATCCCGTAGCTGCCCAGCCCCACCGACTCCGGCGCGACTTCCTCGCCTCGGCAATGCCGTTCGGTGAGCACCAGATCCGAGACCATGCGTCGCCCCTCGCGCACGTAGATCTGGTGCGGCCAGCCCTCGGTGTCGCGGAACTCGTCCCGGCATAGCCCGAATGCGCCGATCTCTTGGCGGACCTTCGGCGGCACGCGCGAGTCCGTCCTGAGGAACCACAGCAGTCCGCGGTGGTAGCGCTCGTGCTCGGTCAGGATCGAAAGTCGGCGGTCCCAACGCGCTTCGGCCCAGGTCCAACTCGCGCCTGGGAGATTGGAGCCGAACGTCGCCGTGTTGAAGTCGAACTTGTCGCCCGGCAGCGGGTCGTGCTTGGAGAACCAGCGCAAATCCATGTCATCGCCGGCCCGGACGCAGGCGGCGATGAAGCGGGCCACCAGCTCGTACTGACTCGAGTCGTAGCCCTCGGGCTTCTCTAGTGGAATGCGGTTCTCAGGGGTGCGCGTCAAGCACAGCCGGAAGCAGTAGGCCTGCACGCCCGGCGCCGCACGACCAGGCTCGCCGGGTTCCCCGGGCTCCACCAGCGGCAGCACCCCGGACGTGGGCACGCCGGGGCGGATGTAGGGGTCGATGGGAATGTCGCGATCCCAAAGCCCCTTGCCGTCGGGCCGGCGTCCGTTGGGGCCCGCAACGCCCCACTTGGTCTTCGGCTCGTAGCGCGGATGAAACAAGATGCCGTTGAGCGTCTCGCCGTACTTATCGTTGCCCTCCCTGGCCACGGTGTAGCGGACGCCGGCTTTGGCCATCAAGTCGCCCTCGTAGGTCGCGTCGATGAACACCTTGGCGCTGTAGATCCCTCGCCCGGCGACGATGGAGCGGATGCGCGCGCCCTCCTTGCGCACCGCCATGAGCGGCGAGTGGAAGACGATGGGGATGTCTTCCTCGCGAACGAAGTCGGCAAACAGGGTCTCAGCGGCTCGCGGCTCGATGGCGAAGCCGCCGCCGCTGGGCACGCCCTCAATCGGCTCGTCCCAGGCGAGCCGACGACCGTAGCGCCCCGCCAAGCGGCCGAAGAACTCGCGCGCAATGCCGCCCACGGTGCGCGGATCGCCAATATCGACCGCCGCCAACCCGCCCGAGGTCATCCCGCCCATGTGCTCGCTGGGGTCGAGGACCACGACGTACTTGCCCATGCGAGCGGCTTGGATGGCGGCCACGATGCCGCCCGAGGTCGCACCGTAGATGCAGATGTCCCAGTCTGGGAACTCCTGGTACGGGCCGACGCGCTTGAGGGCCGTTCCGTCCTCGGGAGCAGCCGGAGGCGGCCCACCGGGGGAACAGGCGAGGGAAGCGGCTGCTCCGGTGAGGGTCGCGAGTGCGGCTCGCCGGTCCATCGGGGCCTCAGCTCGGCCAGACCTGTCGCCAGCCTGAATGATGGTAGGAAGAGTGCTCTCGCCAGCGCCGGACCCGGTCGAGCAACTCCTCCTTCTTGGTCTCATGCTCGGGACTCGTCCAAAGGTTTCGTACCTCCGTCGGATCCGACTGAAGATCAAACAGTTGTCCGTCTTGCGAATCGACGAAACAGACCAGCTTCCAGTCCTGTGTACGAATCATGGTCTGGTAGTCGCTGGTGGTGAAGTTCACGTCACGGCCCTGTTCGCAGAACACGGCCTCCCGCGGCTCCCAAGGCTGGCTCTCGAGCGCCGGCAGCAGCGTGCGCGCCTCCATCTTGGGCGGCGTGGGAGTAGCGGCCAGATCGAGAATCGTGGGGCCGATGTCCATTAGAGAGCACAGGCCGTCGACTCGCCGTCCGCCTTGGAAGCGGCCCGGCGCCCAAACGATCAGCGGCATCTTGGTCACCGTGTCGTACATCGTCCACTTCTGCGAGTGGCCGTGGTCGGTCAACGCGTCTCCGTGGTCGGAGGTGAAGATGACGATGGAGCTCTCCAGATAGCCGGTCTCGTCGAGCGTTTCGAGAATCTGCCCGATCTTGCGATCGATCATGGTGACGTTGGCGAGGTAGTAGGCGCGTTGGCGCTTGCGCTGCTCCGGCGTCGGGTTCCACTGGTGAACCACCGAATCGTGGTCGACCTCGCAGTTGTGCTGGATCATCCCGCGGTAGGGCTCGGGCTGGCCGTCGAGCTCTTCCTGGGCGACTTCCATCAGCGGCAAGTCTTTGTCGAGATAGGGCTGAGCCTCCTCAAGCGGCGGATCGTAGGGCGGATGCGGTCCAGGGAAGCCGATTTGCAGGAACAAAGGCTGTGTCTGCGGGTAGTGACGCAGCCACCAGCAGGCGCGGTCGCCCACGAAGTTGTCCGAGTGCAGATCCTCGGGAAGCTCCCACTCGAACGCGCCCAGACGCTCTCGGTAGTCGCTCATGTTGCGGTAGGTGAGCCGGCCGGGCTTGTCGAAGCCGCGCACCTTGATCGCCTTGTCCCACTCGTCGATGAAGTAGCGGCCCTCCATGAATCGGTCTTTGTTCTCGACCGGATGCCTCTCGTGAAAGCCGAGCAGACTGTTGTAAGGCGCCTGGTGCATCTTGCCGACGTTGACGCAGTGGTAGCCGCTGCGGTTGAGCAGCTCGACCCAGGAACGCTCCCACGCATTGCCGTTGATTTGCACGCCGGTGTTGTGCGGGTACTGACCGGAGAACACGCTCGCCCGGCACGGAGCGCACGAGGCGGCGGGAACGAAGCAATTGGTGAACGTCACCCCTTCGTTCACCATACGGTCGAGATGGGGCGTATCCATGTAGGGAAAGCCCAGGGCGTTGATGGTGTCGAAGCGCTGCTGATCGGTCATGATCAGCACGATATTCGGTCGCGAATCGGCCATGAGAAGGGAAAAGGATAGTGTACCGGAGTCAGACGCCGAGCCGGTCGGCGAGCTCGCCGAAGTCGCCTACCGTTAGATCCGGCTGGAGCGGCGATTCCTCGTAGGGGAGCCCATAGCGGTTGACGAACGCCCCGCGGAACCCGCACGCCCGCGCACCGAGGATGTCGAACGAGTGCGCGGCGACCATCATGATTTCGCCCGGGTCGAGCCGCAGCGCGACGGCGGCGCCGCGGTAGATCGCCGGGTGCGGCTTGAAGTTCCCAAAGCGCGCCACCGAGATGCGCTCCATTTCCGGCCGGGCGAGATTGTTCGGGATCAGCTGCTCGAGCAGCTCAGGATTGCCGTTGGAGAGCGCAACGAGCCGGTACTTCTTCGCCAGACGCTCGAGCCCCAGGCGCGCGTCCTCGAAGGGTTGGAGCCGGTAGAAGACCTGGACGATCTCTTGCGCGTCCTCATCGCGGTGCGGGACCTCGTTGGCCCTCAGCGTGAACAGCAGCGCCCGACGTGCAGTTTCGAGATAACCGGAGTGGCCCAGTTGCAACACGGTGTCCTGATGCTGCTCGAGCCGCTGGCGTGCGCGCCACTCGCGCCAGAGCTTCTCTGGCTCGTGCGCGGACCCCTGGGCGGCGAGATAGTCCCCAAGCGCGGGCACGATCCCGCCTGTGAGGTCGAGCACAGTTCCAAAGATGTCGAACGTCAGGGTCGAAACCCGGTCGAGGGCGGACATGGATCGCTATGGTAGCGAGGCGTAGCGCCTCGGACAAGCGCGAGTTACAGGTGGCTGCGCTGGTAGTGCTGCCGCAGCAAATCCTTGCCGTAATCGTTTCCGTTCGGGGTACGGACCACCGCGTGCACATGTTGGCGGATCGGCCTCCGCACGCCGGGATAGAGCCCTCGCAAGCCGACCGGTCTCTGGTGATCGAACTCGATCAGCAACACCGGGCTATGGATGCGGTAGTAGAACACGCTCTCCGGGCTGCTCCCGCCGATCCACGCGAAGTAGGTGTCGTCGAGTTGCGCTCGCACCTCGTCCATCTTGATCTTGGCGTGGCCGTCGTCGGCGAGCCCGATGTAGAGCTCGATCAGCTCGAGAAGAGCTTGCTTCTGAACGGGGTTCATCTCCGAGGCGCGCAACCCGGCGTAGTCGAGCTCGAAGTTGTCCCGGAACGCTTCGCCCAGGTTGTTGTTGCCGTCCTTGGAGACCTCCAGGACGGCCTTTTTCCTTTGCTGCGGGTTGAGGTCGTTCAGCAACTCCAACGCGCGGTTCTGCTCGTCCTGCATGATCGCGAGACCTTCGAATTTGCCTTCTTCGGCGATCACCGGCTCGGAGCCCACGAAGGTTGGCGTCATCACCACCTGATCGCCGAGCACGAAGTAGTTGACGATGAGGTGGTGCCCGTCGATCTGCCAGCCCCACGGCTGATCCTTCGACGGCTCGCCCATGATGGTGATCCAGTAGAGCCATTCGCCGTACTGCTCGAAGTCGTCCAGGATCTCGGCGAGAGTGTGATTCAGACGCATGATGTCGCGCGAGAGCTTCATGCCGCGCGCGCTCAGGCTGGCCTTCATCAATGTGAACGCCGCTTCGCGCTGGCCCTGAGTCATCTCGTCGAAGCCCACGCCCTGCCGGACATAGAAGTGCTGGTTCATCCACTTGCGCCATTCGTCATCGTCGATCGCGAAGGTCGTCTTGGCGCGCTGCTCGGGGCTGAGAGCCCTCAGAAACTCCACGGCGGCCCTGCGCACCGGCTCGGTCGAGACGCCGGTGGAGCGTACCGGGAACAGGCTGCGTTGGGGCCCATCGGAGGTGAAGATGCCGCGGTAGGGCTTGGCGAGGCCCGCTTCGAGCCGCTTCACCATGGCTTGGAAATCCCGCGGGCTTTTCTTAGCGGGGCGCTGAGAAAAGGCGGACTGGTCCATGAGCGCTCCGATGACGAGCGCGGCAAAGCAGGCGAGCAAGGCAAGACGAGTTTTCATCGGGATCGAGGCTCCGCCCAAACATTGTAGACGCTCGCGGCTCTGGACAGAGCCGCACCCCGCCAGGGTGCGGTCAACGCGGCCAATCGCGAGGTCTCGGAAGAATCAGCAGGTTGGCGCATGCGGACCCGCGAGGAACTAGGGCGTGTTCACACTCTTGGGCGCCAAGGGCGCCCGGCAGGATAGAGCCACGGGTATAACCCGTGGACCTGGGGAGGCCCCGCTTCTGCGGGCGCCCTACAAGGGGCGCAGCCCAGCCGCAGCCAGGCCCTTGTCCGGGCCGATCCGGAGGGGCGCCATTCGACTCCCCGGGCGCGGCGCCCGAGGCTGTCTTCTGCCACGCGCCTACCGGCGCAAGCGCTGACTCCAGTCACCTCCTTGGTCCTTGCGCCTGGAGCATAGTGTGAACACGCCCTAGCCCTACAAATCCTCGCCGTACTTCTTCTTGTGCTCAATCCTGGCGCCCGCCACCCATTCGTCGCGGCGGATGCGGCCGGGGAACTCCTCGAGCTGCGCCTGCACTTCGTCGATGCGCTCATCGGACCAGCCGGCGATCTCGCGGAAGTTGAAAATGCCCAAGCCGTTGAGCATGCCTTCAAGCTTGGGCCCGATGCCCCAGATCCTCTTGAGATCGTCCTTGACCGGGGCCGCGGGCGGCGGTGGAGGAGGAGGCGGCGGCGCGGGTTGCGACTCGAGCTCATCCAACCGTGCTTGCAGCTCTTCGAGCTCAGCCCGCAGGCGTTCCCGCTCATCGGCGCAACGGCTGACGTCGTCAGCTCGGCGCGCCAACTCTTCTTCGAGCGCCCCGATGCGGGTATCACGCCCCTCGACCTCTCCGGCGAGCGCCGCCAACCGCGTGTCTCGCTGGTTGACCAGCTCGGAGCGCTCTCCAAGCTCGGCCTCGAGCTCGGGGATCCGTCCCTCGATGCCCTTTAACTGCGCTTCCAGCTCGCCTATCCTTGCCGAACGCGCTTCGAGTTGTTCTTCCAGAGCCGAGATGCGGGAGTCGCGGCCCTCCAAATCTCCGCCCAGCCTAGCGAGCTGGCCGTCTCGGTCAGAAAGCGAAGACTCCAGGGTCGGCACCCGGTCTTGAAGCCCCGAGAGCAGGCCTTCGAGCTCGGAAATCCGGGAGGCGCGGCCGTCGAGCAGACCCTCGAGCTCTGAAATGCGTGAGGCGCGACCGTCGAGCTCGGATTGGAAACCCGACAGCTTGCCCTCGAGCTCGGCAGCGGTCTTCTTGGCGACGCCAATCTCTCTGTCGCGCGTCGAGAGATCGCTTTGGAGCCCCGGAATCTGCTTGTCGCGCTCGGCCAGACCTTTCTCGAGCTGCGCGATGATGCCGTCCTTGTCGGCCAGACCGGCCTGGACGCTCGCCATGCGGTCCCCGGCGGCCTTGATGTCGTCACGCAGCTTGTCGACCTCGTCCTGCTTGGCCGCCACGTCGTCCTCCAGCTTCTGGAGGTTTTCGCGGCTGGCCGCGATCTGGTTCTCGAGCCGCATCGCACGCTGGGACTTGGCTTGCAACTCGCCCCGCAGGACATCGAGATCGGACTCGAGCGATTCGATTCTCTTGTTGCCGGCCTCGGCAAGATCGAGCGCCTCTTTGTGGCGAGTCTGCCAGTCGGCGATGAGCGTGCTCTTGTTCTGGCGCTCGTCTTCGAGAGCGGCTTCAACTCCTCGGCGGCCCAACAGCCACCCGACAACCAACCCGAACAGGCCGGCGATGATCAAACAGATAACGATTTGCTGGATGAGGTAACTCATTGGAACGATCCAGGTGACAACTCTTCTTCGCTACTGCACGTTGAACTCGACGCGACGATTCCGTAGGCGGCCTTCGGGACTGTTGTTGTCGGCCAGCGGACGCGACTCGCCGTAGCCCTCGGCCGTCAACGAAGCGGCCGCCACTCCGTTCTCGATTAGCCTGCGACGCACCGTCTCGGCCCGACGGGCGCTGAGCTGCCGGTTGTTGCCGGCCGAGCCTTGGGAATCGGTGTGGCCGCCAATTTCGACGCGCGCGTCAGGGAACAGCTCGAGCAAATCGGCGACCTCGTCCACCAGCGCTTGGCCGCCCGCGGTGAGTGTGGCGCTTCCAGACTCGAACTCGACGATCCTACCGGCGATCAGCTCGTCGATCGAGCGCTGCACCTCGCTGACCGCAGGCGCAGGAGCCGGCGCGGAGGCGGGCGCGGGAGCGGGCGCGCCGACCGTCAGCAGGTTGTGCACCACGCGGACGCCGCGGATCCGCTTGACGGCGGCTTCAGCTTGGGATTTGAGCTCGACGGTCGCCACCTGGCCGGTCAACCAGGCGTCACGGCCGTCTAGCACGAGCCCGGATCCCAAATCCACGCCCGCCGAGCCCAGCGCTTGCACGGACGCCTCGGTGAGGCTCGCCTGGATGCGCGGCGCGTGCCATCTGGCGCAGAACAGGATCAGCAACGCTTGGGCGACCAAGAACACGATCAGCAGCAGCCACGATGACTTCACGTCTGTCTCTCTCCCTCGCGTTCCCGCTTCGTGGGCGAAATAGGGAAAACGCCTGAGCCGTGCTGGAGTGTACAACCCCGCTGCGCTCGAACGCAAGCGATTTATCGCCGAAAAGGGGCGACTCAAAGCTTGAGGTTCTCGAACATGTGACGGACTGATCTTCGATTATTGAGATATCTCCGCGAGGGGGCGCTGGAGGACTTGGCGCCAGGGGCGCGCCGGTGATGTGACCTTTCCGCCCGCACTTTCGCCCATAGGCGCAGTGCGCGCTTGGATGATGCTGGTGCTCGTCGGCGTCGCGGCGGATGCGCAGCCGGTGGTCTCGGCGCGCGCTGGGTTGATCTACCACGTTGAAGGCGCGGTGAGCGCTGCCGGAGAGCCGCTCGATCCGGACTCGCCCAAGCTGGTGCAACTGCGGCCGGGGGAAACGCTCGTCACCGAGCACGGTTTCGCTGAGATGTCGCTGGGGCCGGACCGCGTGCTCCGGATCGCGCCAGCCTCGCAGGTCGAGCTCGTTCGCGACGACATTCAGGACGCCGAGATCCTGCTGCGGCGCGGGGCGGTCTTCGTGGATTGGGACTACACCAAGAACGACGCCGGCGTGACGGTGCGCGGGGCGGACGCCGCGGTCCGGATTCGCAAGACAGGGCTGTACCGCTTCGACATCCGCGACGGTCGCGCGCGGCTGCGGGTCTACGCGGGCAAGGCGTATCCCCAGGGCGCCCCTCGTGTGCGTAAGGGGCGTCAAGCGGACTTGCTCGCATTGAGCGCCGAGCAGGAGAAGTTCGACCTTGCGCGCCGCGACTTGTTCGATCGCTGGAACGCCCGCCGGGCGCGCGCTGGCGCACGGGCCGCGCGCGCCGGCGGCAAGCGTCGCCGCCGCGGGCCGCCGCGAGGCCGCCGAGGCGGGCGTCGCGGCGGCTTCGGCGGATCCCGCTTCTAAACAGACGAGCCGCGGCAACATGCGCAGTCGCCGCGGCCGCGATGCCCAGGCGGGCCTGCCCTCAGGCTGCGTCTTTCGGAACGCGGATCACTTGCCCGGGATAGATCAGATCCGGGTTCTGGATCACCTCGCGGTTGGCCTCGAACAGCGTGTTCCACTTCATCGCATCGCCGTAGTAGCGCTTGGCGATCTTCGACAGGCTGTCGCCGCTGACGATGGTGTAGAAGGTGAATTCCGGCTCCGGTTCCGGCTGCGGCTTGACTTGGATGCCGTCGTCGTTGACCTTCTCGACGCCCTTTACGTTGCCGGCCAGCAGCACGGCCTTTTGCTTGACGGCTTCGGACTCGACCAAGCCGCTCAGGCGCACCAAACCATCGTCGTACTCGACCTTCAGGTTCTCCACCTGGCTGCCGAGCAGCTTGGTGATGTTCTCCTGGATCTCAGGTCCTTCGTTGCCCGGCAAGATGGACTTGCCGATGTCGCGAATAAAATCAAAAACTCCCATGTCTCTCCTCTCCTTGCTTGCCCGCGGCGATCAGCGCTGCGGGCAGTTCTCTTGGTAGATATTCGTAGCCTCCGGCATCCACTCGCCGAACTGGCGGATGCGCGTATCGTGGCTGGGGTGCGTGGACATGAACTCCGCTGGCGCGCCGCCGCTGGCTTGCCCCATGCGCTCCCACAACCTTGGCGCCTCGGTGGGGTCGAAGCAAGCTCGCGCGGTGTAGACAAGGCCCATGTAGTCGGCCTCGGACTCGTGGTCGCGCGAGAACGGCAACAGCACGCCGTACTGCGCGCCCACGCCCAGCGCCCCCATCACCATGTTTTGCGTGGCCGCGTCCATGTCGCTGAAGGCCAATCCGGCGGCCAGCGAGCCCAACTGCACCAAGCGCTGATGCGCCATGCGCTCGGCGCCGTGGCGCGCGATGGCGTGCGCGATCTCGTGGCCCATCACCACCGCCAGCCCGTCCTGGTTCTCCGCGACCGGCATTAGACCGGTGTAGACGGCTACCTTGCCGCCCGGCAGGCAAAACGCGTTGGCTTGATCGGAGGCAATGACGTTGAACTCCCACTCAAACCCCGGGTCCTCGGCAACCGCCGCCAGCCGGCCGCCGATGGAGCGGACGATGTCCACCACCTCGCCCGACTGTACGACGTTCTCCTGCGTCAAGATCTGCTGGTAAGACTGGTAGCCGAGCGCCATCTCCTGCTCGCGCGTCATGTCGACGAGCTGCGAGCGGCCGGTCATCGGGACTTCCTGCTGATTCGAGAAGTAGTAATACAGCCCGTAGAGCAAAAAGCCAAGGATGGGCAGCCAACGGATCTTGCCGCCGCGTCTGCGCGTGCGTCTGCGGTACATCGTGCGTTCCTCCGCAACTCTCCCGGTTCAGGAGCGTCGAGCGCCCGCCGCTAGCGGGAGAAGAACTTCCCGGCGAGACCCAGCAAGTCGTCGGCCACCGAGCCGTCGCCGTCCGCGTCCAGCATCGGCCCGAGCAGACCCATTAGATCGCCGCCGGGCGCCGCCGAGGCGCTGCGGATGCCCTTTTGCGCGGTGTTCTTGCTCAGCGCGCCCATTGCCATCGAGGCGACCACCGGCAGCATCTTCTTGAGCAGGTCGGTCGGCAACCCGGTTTGCGAGGAGGCGTGGCTGGCAACGCGGCGGCTGACGTCCTTGCTGCCGAGCAGATGGCCTAGGATGGCGTTGCCGTCGGTGACGGTGCCGGCTTGGCCAAGCTGACCGGGGTCGTCGAGGTAGCGTTGGTGGTTGCCGCCGGCCAGAGCGCCTAGCAGCGACTCCAGGCCGCCCGCCGACGAAGCATTGTTCTTGAGCCCGCTCGAGAGGGCGGGCAAGAGCGCCTTGAGCGCCCCGGAAGCTTGGCCCTCGTCGAGGCCGAAGCTCTGGGCCAAGCCGCGCATCGCGCCGCCCCCCGATGCGCTGAGGATGGTGTCGAGTAGATTCATTTTTGTCCTGAAATGTTCGAGGGTTTCGGCGCCATTATCCAACGAAAGCAGCCCCACGCATGTGCGCCAGAACGTAAGAGCAACACCTTATTCTTTCCGAAAGGGTAGGCCAGGTCAAGGCTCACGTCCCAGATCCGTCGGTAAGGGCATAGCGCGGGCGAAGAAATGCGGAACAAGGCCTGGAGTTGGCGCGCGGGGTCGGGTGAGCGGTCGCGGTTCACCGCCGCCAGCCCGGCCTGCGCCTCGCCCTCGCCCGGACTCGCCAGGTTCTTCTTCAGCGCCATGCACGGACCGAAGCAATCCCGCACCCACTCGATGCGCTCTCCCGCTCATTTCAGATCGCCTCCCAACCCCCCCCCAGCGCCATCTCAGCGCCTCCCCCCGCACTCCCCCAGTCCTTACCCACGCATCAGGGGCGGAGCGGAACCGCCTCGACCGGGTCTATCATGTAGATCTTGCCGCGATGCCCTATCTCCCGCGTTTCCTGGCAGTCCTAGCCGTCGCGTATCTGCTCGCAGCCCCCATGGCTGCGCAACCGATCGACGAGGGCATTCGCCTTTCGGTCCCCAACCCTCTGACCCTGCTCGCCCGCGAAGACGATCCGCCGCAGCAAGACATCTTCGTCGGCGTTACCGTCTCGGAGGCAGCCTGCTCGGCATTTCGCGTCGACGACCCCAACGTGCCCTGGATGACGTTGAGCAAGACCTCGGGCAACGCGCCGGACGGCGTGACGATCACCATCGACTACTCGACGTTCGCGGTGAACGAAGAGCGCTTTGCCGTCGTTACCTTCGAGTCGCTCATCACGCCGCCCAACGCCGCCGACTGCTTGAATCCGGTGGGCGAGGGCGTGGTGATCTTCCGCGAGGCTCTGCCGATCACCGCCAAGCTGCTGCCCGGCGGTCCCACGCCGTCGCCGTTCCCCGTTCCGCAACTTTTCCAGTTGAATGACGCCACGGGCTCGCAGCAGCCGATCTCGCGCTTTCTCGACGTCATCAACACGGGAGACGGCTCGTTCAACTACATCATCGAGGTGGCCTACAGCGGATCGACGTCGGGTTGGCTCACGGTCTCGCCCACCGGCGGCATGGTGAGCTCTTCGCCGCAGCGCCACCAGGTCATCGCCAACCCGGCCGGGTTGCCCGGCGGTACGCATCAAGCCGTGATCCGGGTTCTCCACGACGCCGTTCTCGCGCCGGCCATCAACATCCCGGTCAGCCTGATCTTATCGGGTCCGCCGCGCTTTTCGGTGAGTCCGCTCGAGATCAGCGGTTCAGCCCGGCAGGGCAAACAGAACCCGCCGGCCGCCGGGTTGACGGTTTCGAACATCGGCGGCGGCACGTTGTCCTACGAGGTAGAAGCCAGCGTACCGTGGATCACCGTAACGCCCACGCAAGGAGAGTCGGCGAGCAACGCCGTCGTCTCGCACTCGGTCGTCTTCAACGCATTGGACCTTCCCGTTGGCGTCCACGACGCGACGATTACGATCTCGACGATGACGCCGGGCGTATCCGGCAATCCGGTGATCGTTCCGGTTCGCATCGAGGTGGAGCCCGGGGGCACGATCAGCGCCACTCCCAATGAGAGGCGCGTGATCGCCGCGGCCGGTTCGACCGAACCCCAGCAAGTTCGCATCCGGCTCGAGAGCCCCGAGCATGACCGATTGGACTGGCGAGCCCGCGTCGACCCGCCCAACGTGCAATGGTTGCGCCTAAGCGAGCGTGCCGGCTCGCTGCCGTCGGTCCTGGTCGTCGAAGTCGACCCGACGGTCGTTCCGCGCCCTGCCGCTCTTGCTGGCGGAGTCGTCGTCGAAGCCTTCGCTCCTCCCAGCGAGGAAGCTCTCGAGGAGGGCGAGAATCCGCGGCAGTCCCCGGCCGAGATCATACGAACCGGCGCCACCATCCGCCTGCAGACGATCCTGCGGGAGCCCGAGCTGCTGACCGCGCCGTCCCGCGTAGAGATGATCGCCCGGCCGGGCGACAGCGTGAAGACGCAGCCCATCGACGTTTCGATGGGCGGGGGCGCGCCGGGGCTGTTCTGGCAGGCGTCGACGGCTGCGCGAGGGGCGGATGCCGAGGGCGTGTTTGCGGTCTCGCCCCCGAGCGGCAGCGGCGCCGGCGTCATCACGCTTTCGGCCAACCCGGCTGGCTTGGCGTCCGGCGTCTACGAGGCAGACGTCACGATTCGCGCCGGCAGCCAAGAGCGCGTCGTGCCCGCCGCCTTGCTGGTGAGCGCACCCGGCCAGGCGATCGTCTCGACGGGGCAAACCGGGCTGAGCCTCAAAGGCAGCGCCACCGGGCTCGCCTCGAGCGTGCCGGTTGCGAACTTAGCCGCCGGAGTCACGCCCAGCATCCAGGTACGTCCGTCCACGCTTTCGGGCGGCAATTGGTTGACGATTCTCTCGACCGCTTCCGAGGGCTTTAGCCTGAGAGCCTTAGGCGTCGGGCTGAATGCGGGGGATCGCCACGGGATGGCGGAGATCGTGGCGCCTGGGGCCTCCAACTCGCCGCAGTACTTGCCCATCGTCTATGAGCGGCAAGAGCCCGGCGCCGCAGTCGAGCTCGATCTAGACCGCGGCGGCTTGGTGATGGCGAGCGTCGGCGGCGCGGCCGTGTCTCCGGCGTCATTGAACGTGTCGACGTCGTCTGATTCCGAGCTGCGCGCATTGATCGGCGTGTCGACCGACACGGGCGTGGCGTGGTTGACCGCCTCGCCAACCGACTTTCAGGCGTCGGCCCGCGCTCGCGTGCGCGTCAACGTCGCGGCCGATCCGAGCGGACTTGCGCCGGGCGTACATCGCGGGCGGGTGACGGTCGCGATCCCTGGCGGGCCGATCCAATCGGCCGCCGTCACGCTCGTCGTGGCGCCGTTGGGGCCATGTACTCCACGGAGCGTCCACGTGGCGCCGCTGGCGCCGCCGGACGGGTTCACGACCACGGTGGGACGGCCTCTCACCGTGGAAGCGGGCTTGATCGACGACTGCGGGTTCCCGGTGCGCGGCGGTGTGGTCGTGGCTGGCGCGTCGGCCAACGCAGTGCTGCGCGACATGGGCTCGAGCAGCCGCGGCCCGCGCGGCGCCGAGGTGTTCCGCGGCACGGTGTTCGCATCCGAATCCGGCCCTCTGCAACTCCTCTTCCGCGGCGCCGCCAATGCGCTCATCCCGGGCGAGCTGCGGCTGAGCGGCGCTGTGTTTGCGGGGCAGGGCGGGCAACTGCGCTCGGCAAGCCAGCTCGTGCATGCGGCAACCTTCGCGCCGGGACGTGCGATCGCCCCCGGCTCGATCGCCACGCTGTTCGGAAGCGGTTTCCCGGCGCCTCCCCAGCAGCCCAGCGAGCTGCCGCTGCCCGAGAGCCTCGAAGGCCTGTCGGTGCGCGTTGCAGGCCGGCCCGCGCCGCTGTTCTTCTTGAATGCGACGCAGGCGAACCTGCAGGTTCCAACCGAGACGCCCGCTAGCACGTTGGTGCAGTCGCTGGTGCAAATCGGCGACCGCTATCTGCCGCCGGAGACCAGCTTCACCGCCTCCGCTCAGCCCGGCGTGTTCGCGCTCAGCGGAAACACGGCGGTGGTCATCAATCAGGACGGCTCGATCAATACTCCGCTCAACCCGGCGGCCCGCGGGCAGATTGTCGTCGCCTACCTCACTGGCATCGGCGCCACGTTGCCGGCCACGCTCACCGGCCAACCAGCCCCGGCCGCCGAGCCGTTCGCGCGCCCCTCACAGGCCTGGTCGGCCCAGATTGGCGGCGCCGAGGCGGAAGTGCTCTTTCTCGGCTTGACGCCCGGATTTGTCGGGCTAGCTCAAGCCAACCTGCGAATCGCCGAGGACGCTGCGACTGGCGCGGAGACGCCCCTGGTCATCGACATCGGCGGCCGCCGCAGTCCGCCGACGATGCTGGCCGTGGAACCCTAGCGACAAGCCAACCGCACTCACCCGGGAGACCCTCGCACACTCACCTTCACAGAATCTTTATGGAGGGCGCCTCCTAGTTTTCCTCATCGACATTGGCGGCCGGAGCAGTCCGCCGACGATGCTGGCCGTGGAACCCTAGCAACAAGCCAACCGCATTCACCCGGGAGACCCTCGCACACTCACCTTCACAGAATCTTTATGGAGGGCGCCTCCTGATTTTCCTCGCTCTTCAGCTTTTTCGGCTTTCGGCTAGGCGCGGGTTAGCGCCAGCCGAGCAGCTTGCTCCAGCTGCGCGGGGAGGCGGGCGCGGCGACGGCCGCTGGCTTGCCGGCTAGGTCGGCGGCGAGCTCGGCGTAGGCTTTGCCCAGGTCGCTGTCCGACGGTACGACGCCTGCTTCGGTCTCCGCGATGCTGGCGGCTGAAAAGTCGTTGGGCAGCCGGCGGTGTGGGCTGAAGCCGGTGACCTGGCTGGCCAAGTCCGAGTCGACCGCGCCGGTGCGGTCGCGGTTGATGACCAGCCGAATGGCTTCGGTCTCGGCGCCGGCCGTCACCAAGTTGAGCACCCGCCGGCGCGCCAGGTACAGCGAGGTGACCTCGGCGGTCGCGACCACGTAGATGCGATCCGCCGAGCTCAGCAGCATCGACGTGGCGACGGCGGTGTTGCAGGGCAAGTCGGCGACGACGTAGTCGTACTCCTGGCAGCACTCGGCCATGGTCTGGCCGAGCTCGGGCAAGCTGCGTGTACGCAAAGTGCGCCCAGAGGCGGGCGCGGGCAGCACGTCGAGCCCCTTCCATGTGGCGACGGCGGTCCGCCAGGTGTCCTCGGGTCCCAGGTCGCTCAGCGATTTGACTTCGGGCAATCGCAGCCGATAGGAGACCGAATCGGAGTGATAGTCGAGCTCGGCGAGCAGCGTGCGGGCGCGGTGGCGCGTGGCCAGGTAGTTCGCCGTGTGCAGCGCGGCGGTGGAGGCGCCGGCGCCGTCTTGGGCGGGTGCGAACAACACCAGGCGCGCCTTCTTGGAATCGATCTTGCGCTGAGTGTGATGGTCGGAGAGCAGCCGCGGGAACTCTTCAATGCGTTGGAAGACGCCCTTGGCGCCGGCGCGGGTGGCCGCGACCACATTCGAGCTCACCGCGTCATTCAGCGCAGCGGCGAAGATGGGGGTCGTCGAGCCTTGGGCGCGGAGCGAGGCGATGATGGTGAGCGCTTCGGTGCGCTGCGCCAGATCCACGACGACGGCCGAGAAGGCCTCGCGGTTCGCATTCCAGACGCGGGTGGCGAGAGCTCGCGAGGGCGCGTGGTCGAGCGCGCAATCGGGGGCGCCTGCGGCTTCGAGAGCCTCGCCTAGCCTCGAGACCAGATCTGCATCGTGCGACGCCACCAGGATGGATTGGGCCAACGGTTGTGCTC
Source organism: Bryobacterales bacterium (assembly GCA_965216545.1). Taxonomy (GTDB): domain Bacteria; phylum Acidobacteriota; class Terriglobia; order Bryobacterales; family UBA6623; genus RI-231. The sequence goes on along the minus strand of OZ244172.1, from coordinate 6,310,900 downwards.
CTCTTATGGAGGACTCTACCCTTGGTGCGGAGGATTCGTACAGAGACCAAAGGTCCCGATTCGATAGGACGTTCGTTGGTTGGACCCTAGGGGTTTCGCGTAGAGGACGCTCGGTCTCAACGGTCTTCGCGGCGGTGACGAACGCCTGGTCCGGGCCGGGTCTGGTCTGCCGCCAGTCGCGGCCGTCCACGGTTTGGGCGGCGAGCAGCGGCCGCGTTCCACGGAATGAACGAAAATTCGCCCGCCGCTCGGCGAGCGACGAATTCTGCTCTTTGGTAAATCGAGCAGGGTTGCGGGCCGATCAAGCCAGCCCGACGAGGAGGCAGGCCGCGGCGACCAGAGCCAGTCCCACCCATCCTGCGTAACGGTAGAGGACGCCCAGGCGCTCGGGCTCAACATGGCCGCAGGACGGGCGCGGCCGGGGGATCTCCGGCTACCAAGCCAGCAGATTCTCGACTGCTTGCTCGATGTCCGCGGTCTGCGGCAGGATCTCGCGCTCGAGCTGAGGATTGTAGGCCACCCAGGTGTCCTGGGCGCCGATGCGCCGGACCGGAGCGTCGAGGTGGTCGAAGAGCTCGTCGGCGATCCGCGCGGCGATCTCGGCGCCGAAACCCCACGAGATCGTATCTTCGTGGGCGACGATGGCGCGCGAGCTCTTGCGGACCGACTCCGCGACGGCGTCCCAGTCGTAGGGGTTGAGCGAGCGCAGGTCCAGCACCTCGACCTGCGCGCCCGTCTTTTCCGAGATCGCGGCGGCGGCGAGCAGCGACTTCTGTACGAGCGCGCCGTAGGTGATGATCGTCAGGTCGGAGCCCTCGCGCGCCTTGGCGGCCTTGCCGAACGGGATCATGTAGTCGGATCCCGGGTAAGGGCTGCGGTTGTAGATCTCGCGGTAGAGCTTCTTGTGCTCGAGGAACAGCACCGGGTCATCGCAGCGAATGGCGGTGCGGAGCAGGCCGTTGGCGTCCGCGGCGTTCGAGGGAAACACGACGCGGATGCCGGGGATGTGGGTGAAGATCGACTCGCCCGACTGGCTGTGGTAGACCGACCCGCCGTTCAAGTAGCCGCCGATGGGCGCGCGAATGACCAGCGGCGCCGAGAAGCCGTTGTTCGAGCGCCAGCGCAGGCTCGCCAACTCGTCGCGTATCTGCATCATCGCCGGCCAGATGTAGTCGAAGAACTGGATCTCGACGATCGGCTTCATGCCGCGCGTGGCCATGCCCTGGGCGCGGCCGACAATAGCGGCCTCGGCGATGGGCGAGTTGAAGACGCGCTTGGAGCCGAACTTCTTCTGCAGCCCGCGGGTCGCCTTGAACACGCCGCCCTTGCCGGCGACGCTGTCGAGGAGCTCGTCGTGGCTGCAGTCGGCGATGTCTTCGCCGAAGGCGACGATGCGCTGGTTCTGGCGCATCTCGTCGTGCATGCAGGCGTTGATCAGGTCGACCATCGTGCGCGGATCGCCGGTGGGCTCAGCGGCGGTTTCGAACTCGCTCGAAGTCGGGTCGACCGTGGGCGAGTACAGGAACTTCTTGGTCGAGCCCGGGCGTGGAGGCGCGGCGGCCAGCGCTTGCTGCAGCGCTTGGGCGATGTCACGCTCGACTTGGGCGCGAATCTCCTCGAGCTCAGCTTCAGCGGCGACCTCCTGCTCGACGATCTCGCGCGCCAGGCGCAGGATGGGGTCCTTCTCGGCTTCGGCGCCGCGCTCTTCCGGGCTCTTGTAGAGCGTTTCGTCGTCCGAGTGGGAGTGGCCGTAAGGCCGGATGAGGTGGGCGTGCACCAATGCGGGACCCGCGCCCGAGCGGCAGTAGCGGATGCCGTGCTCGATGGCGGCGCGGCTGGCTTGCACGTCCAGGCCGTCGCACTCCTCCACCATCAGCCCAGGGAAGTTGGCGACCAGCTTGGAGATGCTGCCGCCGGGCGTCTGGAACTCGACCGGAACCGAGATGGCGTAGTGGTTGTCCTCGATGAGGAACAGCACAGGCAGACGCTCGAGGCATGCGGCGTTGACCGCCTCCCAGAACTCGCCGCCGCTGGTGGCGCCGTCGCCGCCGCACACCAGCGTCACCTGGCGTTCTGAGGTCGCTTCTTTCTGCTGGTAGACGCAGCCCTGGGCACAACCGACGGCCTGTAGGAACTGCGTTCCGGTGGCCGAGGACGGCGCCACGATGTTGAGCTCGGGGACCGACCAGTGCGTCGGCATCTGGCGGCCGCCGGAGAACGGGTCCGAGCCAGCGCCGACCGCCTGGAGTAACATGTCCGCCGGTTTGACGCCCAAAGCTAGACAGAGGGCGCGGTCGCGATAGTAGGGGTAAACCCAGTCGAAGCCCGGGCGCAACAACATGCCCGCGGCAGTCTGGACGGCCTCGTGGCCGGCGCAACTGATTTGAAAGTACGCCTTGCTTTGTTGCTTGAGGGTGATCTCCCGATCGTCGAGACGGCGGGAGAGGACCATGGTGCGGTATGCGGTGAGCAGTTCCGCCGGAGTGAGCTCCGGCGCTTGGGCTGTGGTTCGAGTGCTAAGTCCGCTGCCGTCGACCATGGAACCGCGTATCAGTTTAGCACTTCAGCGGCGCTCTGCAACCCGGCGTTTCCCGGGTACTGCTCCAGGAGTACAACAGTCCTAGAATGAATGATATGGAGCGATGAATCGGTCGGCGTTGAGTAAGGCATGGAACCCGCTGGCGATCGCTGGAATGGCGGCGGCGCTGGTTCTGTTGGCGGGGCTTCAGTACCGCTGGATCGGCGAAATGGCCGAGGCGGACAGGGAACGGCTGCGTCGCGGAGCCGAGGCTTCGGCGCGGCAGTTCCGCGACGACTTCAACCGCGAGCTGCGCAGTGTGGGCCGGGCCTTCGACATTGGTCGCGAGGCGCTGCAGCGGCGCGACTGGGACCGCTTTGCCGATCGCTTGGAGGAATACCGAGCCTCTGGAAGCGGCTTGATCGAGGTCGAGGACCTGGCGCTGCTGGAGGTCCTGCCCGGCGGCGAGACGCAGATCTGGCGTCTCTCAGCCGACGCCGCCGCGCTCGAGCCCGCCGACAGCTTGCCGCCGGGGCTCGAGCCGTTGCTCCGCCGCGGGACGTCCCGGGGCGGCGGTTTCCGAGGCGGCCCGTTCGGCCGTTTTGGCGCGGCTTTTTCGTCCCAGGTCCCCGCGCTCAGCATGGGCCTGTTCGCCTTCGATCGGCCGCCTGAACCCGGCGTGGGTCCGCGGCCGGAGTACGTGGGCGCGCTCGGAGTGCTCCTCGACGCCGACTCGTTCGGTGACCGGCTTTGGCCGGAATTGTCAGAGCGCTACTTTGGCGGCGCGGAACGGGTTGTATACGACGTGGCCATCCTGCAGGGCGACGAGTTGGCCTACGCCTCACGACCAGGCCTCGATGCGGAGAGCTTTGCGCAGGCGCAGGTCGCGCTGCCGCTGGTCTGGCGGCGCGAGGAGGGTCCGCCGCAGGGGCGCTCTCGCGGCCGGCGCGGCGGACCGCCCGGGCATGAGCGGCGAGGAACAAGCCCCATGCAGGCGCTGCTCGAAACCGTTGCGCCGGTCGGCCCGGGCCCGGAATGGGCGCTGGTCGTGCAGCCGGTCGGGGGCTCGGTGCACGCCGTCGTGGCGCGGCTGCGGCGGCGCAACCTCGTCATTAGCCTCGGCATCCTCGCCGTGCTCGGCGCCGGAATGGCGGCGCTGCTGCTGTCGAGCCGGCGCGCCGAGCGGCTCGCGCGGTTGCAGATGGAGTTCGTGGCCGGCGTCTCGCATGAGCTACGAACGCCGTTGGCCGTCATTCGCTCGGCGGGAGACAACCTGGCCGAGGGCGTCGTGGATGCGCCGGAGCAAGTGCAGGACTACGGCAAGCTGATTCGCGATGAAGGCCGCCGGCTCAGCGGAATGGTCGAGCAGACGCTGCAATTCGCCTCGAGCCAAGCCGGCCGGCAGGTCTACAAGGTCGAGTCGGTTCCAGCGGGCGAGTTGCTGCGGAAGGCGATCGAAGACCTCGAACCGGCCGTCCAGGAAGCCGGTTTCGAGCTCGAGCAGCAAATCGAGAGGAAACTGCCGGCGGTGTTGGTGGATGCCGCCGCGGCGTCGCGCATCCTGCAAAGCTTGGTGGAGAATGCGCTCAAGTACGGCGGGGATTCAAAAAGGGTCTCGATTGAAGCCGTCGAGCGTGGAGACGCCGTGGCAGTGACCGTGCGCGATCAGGGGGTCGGCATCGATCCGGAAGACCTACCGCACATCTTCGAGCCGTTCTACCGCGGCCGCCGCGCCTTGGATGCGCAGATTCACGGTACCGGGCTCGGGCTTTCGCTCGCCAGCAGCGCCGCGGAAGGCTTTGGCGGCGGACTGCGCGCGGAGAGCCAACCGGGGCAAGGGGCCGCTTTCACGTTAACGTTGCCCAAAGCGGAACAGGGGTGAGGTCATGGGGGAAACGGAAGCGCCGAAAATCTTGATCGTGGAAGACGAGCCGGGGCTCCGCTTGACCTTGAGCGATCGCTTGCGGAGCGAAGGCTATGAGGTGGCCACCGCCTCCAACGGCGATAACGGGCTCGAGACGGCCTCTCGCGGGGGCTTCGACGTCTTGATTCTCGACGTCATGCTTCCGGGCAAGAGCGGATTCGACATCTGTGAAGACCTTCGCCGACAGGGCGACAATACGCCGGTGCTGATGCTGACCGCTCGCGGCCAGACGGTCGACAAGGTGCATGGGCTCAAAATCGGGGCGGACGACTACTTGACCAAGCCCTTCGAGACGCCCGAGCTGTTGGCGCGGCTGGAAGCTCTGCGCCGTCGCGGCGGCGCGCCGCGGGCCGAGGCGGTCACGCAGTTCGACGACATCCGGGTCGATTGCAAGCAGACCGAGGTGCGTCGCGGCGACGAGCTGCTGCAACTCTCCGCCAAAGAGTTTCAGCTCCTGCGCTACCTGCTCGAGCACCCCAACGAGACGCTCTCGCGGGAGGTGTTGCTACATGAGGTTTGGGGGTACGACTCGACGCCCTCGACGCGCACCGTGGACGTGCACGTCGCCTGGTTGCGGCAGAAGGTCGAGGAAGATCCCAAGAAGCCGAAACGCATCGTGACGGTGCACGGGATGGGCTACAAGTTCGTCGACTAAGGATTGTTAACTGCTCGTAAAGTGCGGTTTTACATAGACTTAACTGGGATTCCGCATCCGATCTCGACGCTCGATCGTCTGAACCAGTAGCTGCCCTGAAGGAGGGTTCAGCACAGACGAACGAAAAAGGAGAACGGACACATCATGCGAATCCTCACTTTGGCTCTCACCACCGCGCTCGCCGGCGCCATGCTGATGGCGCAAGGCCCGCGCGGCCCTCGCGGCGGCGACCGCACGCCCAACTTCGAGGCGCTCCAGCAGGCGATCAGCCTCAGCGACGCTCAGCTCGCCGCGATCCAAGAGAACAACGCCGCCGCCCGCGAGCAGGCGCGCACCCTGATGGGCGAAGCGCGCGACAAGCACGAGGCGTTGCAGGCCGAGCTCGACAGCCCCAACCCGAACCCGACCACCGTCGGCCAACTCGTTATCGACGCCCGAGCGATCCGCGAGCAGATCAAGACGGTCCACGAGGACACTCGAGACCAGAATTTGGCGTCGCTCGATGAAGCGCAGAAGGCCGCATTGGCCGAGCTGCGGGAAGGCGAAGGCCGCTCGGCGGCTCTCAGACAAGCTGCGATGCTGAACCTCATCGAAGGCCACGGCGGACGGCGCGGCATGCGCGGCCGCGGCGGCCAGGGGATGGGCGGCCCCGGCATGGGCGGCTCGCGGCGCGGCGAACGCGGAGGCGGGCCCCGCGCCTAGCCTCGCTGCCCTCCGGCCCGCTTTCTCACGCGCGCGGTTCCGACCAGAGCCGCGACCGCGAGGAAGCGGGCCTCTTCGTCGTCGGCCCGGAGCCATCGCTGAACGTGCGCCTCGTGCTAGGCTTTTGTCGCCATGCGCCGCCGCTATCTCCTACCCGTCTTTACCGCTCTTGCCGGACTGGCTCTGTGGGTCGCCTGCGCGGAAGCCCCGCCGGAACCAGAGGCTCCGCCGCCGTCGGCGCTTCCGGCTTCGCTCGAAAAGATCGCTGACGGCGTCTGGTTTCGCGCCGGCGAGCGCGACCGCGGCCACTGCAACAACGTCATCATCGAGATGGAAGACGGCCTGTTCATCGTCGATGCAAACTTTCCCTCCGGCGCGCAGTTGGTAATGGACGACGTCAAAGCTGTTTCCTCCAAGCCCGTCAAATGGGTCTTCGACACCCACCACCACGGCGACCACGCCTACGGCAATCCGGTTTGGACGCGCGCGGGGGCTACCACGCTCGCCTACATCGGGGTGGCGGAGGAGATTCGGCGCTACGAGCCCGCGGGATGGCAAAGCGCCGCCGAGGCTCGCGAGGACGTCGCGGCGCTGGGGCTGGAGACGCTCGAGCCGCCGCAACAGACATTCTCCGAGACGCCCTACGTCATCGAGGATTCGACGCGCCGCCTCGAGCTGCATCATTTCGGCTGGGCGCACACGCGAGGGGACGGCTTCGTGTATCTGCCCAACGAGAAGATTCTGTGCACCGGCGACGCCGCCACCAACGGCCCGTTCAACTTCACCGGCCACGGCAATACCGGCGGCTGGCCCAACGTCCTTGCCCGCGCGCTCGAGCTCGACTTCGCGACCGTGCTGCCCGGCCATGGGCCGCCCGGCGGACGAGAGGTCGTCGAGGGCCAAAAGGCCTTCATGGAGCTCATCAACCAGACCGTCGGCGAGGCCCGCGCCGCAGGCAAGAAGCTCGAGGATCTGGTGACCATCGAGGACGGCTCGGGGACGGCGACGAGCGTCGAGGCGCCCGAAGCGGTCCAGCACTGGGTCGGCGAGCGCTTCGCGGAACAGTTGCGCGTCCGCTGGACGGAGATCGCCGAGGGCAAACCGCACGGCATGATCCTGGGCGGCGAGTAGGAGCGGCGACTCCGATCCGTGTGGCTGCTTGTGGCGCACGGCTGTGCCGTGCAGGCGAGGCTGTGGCTCGCCCCAGCGCGAGGCGCAGCCTCGCGCTACCAACCGGCTTCTTCATGCTTCGCTAAACCGCGGGCGTCCAGGGCTGATTGAGCCGTAGCGGCTTGAAGCGGAACTTGGCGATGCACCACAGCGCCCGAAAGCCGTCCTTGACGCCGATCTTCTTGCCCTCTTCGTAGGTGCGGCCGTAGTAGGCGATGCCGACCTCGTAGACCCGCGCCCGCGCCTTGGCGATCTTGGCCGTGATCTCGGGCTCGAAACCAAAGCGGTCCTCTTCCAAAGGAATGGCCTGGATGAGCTCCCGGCGAAAGACCTTGTAGCAGGTCTCCATGTCACTCAGGTTCAGATCGGTGGCCATGTTGGAGAGCAGCGTGAGCAGGCGGTTGCCGATCGAATGCCAAAAGTAGAGGACGCGGTGCTCCTGCGTGGAGAGAAAGCGCGACCCGAAGACCGCATCGGCGACGCCCCGCTCGAGTGGGCGCAGCAGCTTGACGTAGTCCGCCGGATCGTACTCGAGGTCGGCGTCCTGAACGATCACGAAATCGCCGCGGGCATGCTCGAATCCGGTGCGCAAAGCGCGGCCCTTGCCCATGTTGCGCTCGTGGAAGAATACGCGGATGTTCTTGTGCTCGCTCTCGATGGCGCGCAGCACGTCGAGGGTGCCGTCGCTCGAGCAGTCGTCGACCATGACCAGCTCCTTGTCGGCTGGCTCGGCCGCGAGCACGCGGTCGACGATCTCGCGCACGGTCTTGACTTCGTTGTAAACCGGGATGACGACGGTCAGCTTCATGCCGGGAAAACAGAACGATAAACGCGTGAAGAAATCCGGGACTGGCTCTCAAGAGGCATTGCAAGTTCCCCCGAATCAACGGCGGACATCGCGAGTGCCTGTCCCAGCGATTTCTTCGCACGTTCGATCCCCCAGTGTACTGAGCTGGCACGGGGCGGGGAAGGCCCTATGATGGAATCCTCCGGCCCGCGCGCATGGTTCCCGCCACCGATAGAGCCCGCGAAGCGACGCTATTGGCGCTTTGCGCGGTGACGTTTCTCGGCACGATCCTCAGCCCGCCCTCGCTGATGGACGACGTCGACGCGGCCTACGCCCAGATCGCGCGTACGATGCTCGAGACCGGCGACTGGACGACGGCGCGTCTCAACGGCGTGCCGTACTTCGACAAGCCGCCGGGCCAGGTGTGGGCGATGGCTGCCAGCTTCGCCGTGTTCGGCGTACACGACTGGGCTGCGCGGATTCCGCTGGCGCTCGCCTGCATGGCGTTGGCTTGGGTCACGTGGCGCTTCGGGCGCTGGGCGTTCGGCGCCGAAGCGGGCTTCGCGGCCGGCCTGGTGATGGCGAGCTGCGCGGGCATGTGGCTGTTCTCTCGCGCCCGCATCCCCGATCCAGCCTTGACCCTTGCCATTGCGGTCGGGCTCTACGCGGCAATGCGATTGCTCGAAGGCGATGCGGACCGGCCGAGACGCTGGGCGGTGTTGGGCGGAGCGGCGCTGGGCGCGGGGGGGCTGTGGAAGGGGCTGCCGGCGGTGGTCTTCCCGGGAGCGGCGCTGGCGTTGTACTTGACGATTTGCGGCGAGTGGAAAGCTTGGAGGCGGCTCCATCTCGGCTTTGTCGCGGGCGCGATGTTCGTAGTCGCCGTTCCGTGGCATCTGGTCGCGGTGCTGCGCAACCCGCCGTACCTCGAGCTGGCTCTGGTAAGCGAGCCGGGCGTCTACCGCGGATTCTTTTGGCGCTACTTCGTCAACGAGCACGTGCTGCGCTATCTGGGCCTGCGATATCCGAAAGACTACGATACGACTCCGGCGGCGCTCTACTGGCTTGGGCACTTCATCTGGCTGTTTCCCTGGAGCGGGTTGGCGCCGGCGGGTCTCCGGGCGAGCTTCCGGCCTCGCGACCGCGCCGGCCGAGTGCGGCTGCTGGCCCTGTGTTGGCTGGCATTCGTGCTGCTGTTCTTCGCGTTGTCGACATCGCAGGAGTACTACACGATGTCGGCCTACCCTGCGTTCGCGTTGCTGATCGGAGACGCCGCCGCGCGGGGCGGGAGCTGGGTGCGCGGAGGCTATCAAGCGACCGGGGCGCTTGCTGCGTTGGCCGTGTGCGGCTGCGCAGGATTGCTGCTGGCCACCGCTGGAGTCGAACCCTCGGGGGACATCGCCCGGACGCTGACGCGGAATCCCGACGCCTACACGCTCTCGCTCGGCCACATGCAGGACCTGACCCTGGAGTCGTTCGCGTGGCTGCGCGGGCCGTTGGCGCTTGCGGCGGCGGCCTTCGCCGGCGCCGCGTGGGCTTGCCTGAGCCTGCGTCGGATGCGAGCCGCGCTGGTCCTGGCGATGGCCATGGCGGTATTCTTCCAAGCGGCGCGCTGGGCGATGGCGAGCTTCGATCCTTACCTCTCTTCGCGCGCTCTGGCGGACTCGTATCTCCGCTCACCGGCCGGCCGGCTCGTGCTCGATGACCAGTACTATTCGTTCTCTTCCGTGGTTTTCTATACGAACCAACCCGTTCTGCTGCTCAACGGGCGTCTCAACAACATCGAGTACGGCTCGTACGCCCCGGACGCGCCGGATGTGTTTCTGGACGACGCCGAGATGCGCGTGCTGTGGGGCGGGGAAGAGCGGATCTTCCTGGCGACCTTCGCCGAGATCGAGCACCGTCTCACGCCGGCGTACGTGGTGCATGCGTCCGGGGGGAAGACGCTGCTGACCAACCGGCCGCTGTAACGACCGGCGGCGGCGTGATCAAAATTGCGAGAGTCGAGATAATAGAGAGATTCTTCGGATGGCTTTTCGCCTGGCATCGGACTACGAGCCGCGCGGGGATCAGGGACCCGCGATCAACCAACTCGTGCACGGCGTGCGCGAGGGCGAGCCGCACCAAGTGCTGCTTGGCGTAACAGGTTCGGGCAAGACCTACACGATGGCCAAGGTCGTCGAGAGCGCGAACCGGCCGGCTCTGGTGATGGCCCACAACAAGACTCTCGCTGCTCAGCTCTATCACGAGTTCAAGGCCTTTTTCCCTGAAAACGCAGTCGAGTATTTCGTCTCCTACTACGACTACTATCAACCGGAAGCCTACCTGCCCTCGTCGGATACCTACATCGAAAAGGAAGCCACCATCAACGACGAGCTCGACAAGCTGCGCATGTCCGCCACACGCTCGCTGTTCGAGCGCCGCGACTGCGTCATCGTCGCCAGCGTGAGCTGCATCTACGGCCTGGGCTCTCCGGAAGCCTACTACGGCATGCTGCTGATGCTCGAGCGCGGCCAGCGCATCTCCCGCAAAGAGATCGTCGACCAGCTCGTACGGATCCTCTACCAGCGTCGCGACGGCGAGCTCCAGCGCGGAAAATTTCGCGTCGTCGGCGACGTCATCGAGATCTATCCGACCTACGACGACTACGCCTACCGCATCGAGTTGTGGGGAGACGAGATCGAGGGCCTCTCGCAGATCGACCCTTTGCTCGGCCAAACCCGCCAGACCTACACGCGCCTGCCCATCTACCCCGCCACGCACTACGTGATGTCGGACGAGCAGCGCGATACGGCGATCGAAGGCATCGTCGAGGAGCTCGACTGGTGGGTGCAGGAGTTGCATCACCAGGGCAAGCTGCTCGAAGCCCAGCGGCTGAGCCAACGCACGCAGTTTGACATCGAGATGATGCGCACCATGGGCTTTTGCCACGGCATCGAGAACTATTCGCGTCATTTCTCGGGCCGACTGCCCGGCGAGCCTCCGCCCACTCTGCTGGACTATTTGCCGGCCGATTCGCTGGTCTTCATCGACGAGAGCCATCAGACGATTCCGCAACTGCATGGCATGTATCACGGCGACCGCTCGCGCAAGGAGACGCTGGTGGGACACGGCTTCCGGCTGCCGAGCGCATTGGATAACCGGCCGTTGACCTTCGAGGAGTTCGAGCATCGCGTCAACCAGATCGTCTACGTTTCGGCGACGCCGAGCGCCTATGAGCTCACCAAGTCCGCCGGCGTGGTCGCCGAACAGGTGGTGCGCCCAACCGGGTTGCTCGACCCCGAAGTCGAGGTGCGGCCCGTACGCGGCCAGGTCGACGACCTGCTCGAAGAGATCCGCAAGCGAACCGAGGCCGGCGAGCGCGTGCTGGTCACCACGCTGACCAAACGAATGGCCGAGGATCTCGCCGAATACTACGCGGAAGCCGGCGTGAAGTGCCGCTATCTGCACTCGGAGATCGACACGCTCGAGCGCGTGAAGACGCTCAAGGACCTGCGCAAGGGCGAGTACGACGTCCTGATCGGCGTCAACTTACTACGCGAGGGCCTCGATCTGCCCGAGGTGTCGCTGGTCGCCATCCTCGACGCGGACAAGGAAGGGTTTCTGCGCTCTTCCGGCTCGCTCATCCAGACCATCGGGCGAGCGGCGCGCAACGTGCATGGCCGCGCCGTGCTCTACGCCGACCGCATGACCGACAGCATGCAGCAGGCCATCGACGAGACCGAGCGGCGCCGCGTCATCCAGAGGAAGTACAACAACGAGCACGGGATTACGCCCGCCTCCATCCACAAGCCGCTCGAGATGAGCCTCGCGCGCATCGTCGAAGCCGACTACCTGGCCGTTCCCAAGGAAGAGGAAGAAGCCGCCAACTTGCCGACCAGTCCTGAAGAGCTGATGGCGATGGTCGAACGGCTCGAGCAACAGATGCGGGAAGCCGCCAAAGCTTTCGAGTTCGAGAAGGCGGCCGAGCTGCGCGACCGCATCAAGGCGCTGAAGACCCGCGACCTGGCCGGGTTGGCGGAGGCTTCATGATCGAGATCGGCCTGGTGGGTCCCGGGGTGCTCGGCCGGACGCTGGCGCTGTCTCTGCCGGCCGAGAGCCATCGCTGCGGCCCGGTGCTCTCGCATTCGAGGACCTCGAGCCGGCGCGCCGTGCGCGAGATCAAGCGCGGCACGGCGGTGGCGAGGTGGGCCGAGCTGGCGGATGTGCGCCAGGTCTTGGTTTGCGTCCCGCAGCGACGCCTGGCAGCCGTGCTCCGGCGGGCGGCGGAAGCGGCGCCAAACTTGGCCGGCAAGCGCTTTCTGATCGCGGGCATCCCGCAGGCTCCGGTCCAGGCGGCGCTTGACGAGTTGGAGCAGGCGGGCGCTCAGACCGGCGGGCTGCTTCCGATTGCCCACTACCGGCGGCCGAGCATCGTGGCGCCGGGCACGGCGTTTGCGCTGTGGGGCTCGCCGGCCGCTCAGCGAGCCGGCCGCAACATCGTGACCGCCATCGGCGGCGTCCACACCGTCATCGAGCCGCGCGCGGCGGCGGAGGCGATGTTGGCCATCGCCGTCGTCTCGGGAACGCTGACCAAATCGCTGGAGTTGGGAGCTCGCCGGCTGATCAGAGCGGGCTTCACGCGGCGCCGGGCGCTGGAGGCGCTGGCGCCGCTTACCGAAGCTTTCCTCCACGACCACCGGCTGTGCCGCACGCAGGCGCCGCAGCGTCGCCTGCCGACGTCGCTGGTCGACCTGGTTCGCGCCAGCCGCCTGGGCGACGTCGTCGAGGATGCGTTGTGCCGGACCGCGCTGCACTATGCGCGCGAGGCGCTGCCGTGACGCTCCGGCTGATGTTGCTGGTTCTGGCGGTCGTCGCGCCGGGGCGCGGGGAGCCGCGGCTCGACCTCAACAGCGCCACGCGAGCTCAACTCGAGTCGGTTTCCGGCGTGGGTCCCACGACGGCGGCGCGCATCGTGCGAGTTCGTGAGCGCAACGGTCCGTATCGCTGCGTTGAGGAGCTGCGAGCGGTCCCGCGGCTGAGGCAAGCACAGTTTCAGGCGCTGCGCGACCGTACTTTCGTTCGCAACGCCGATCCGCGCTGCGCGCAACAGGAATCTGCGCGGCGGGCGGGTAGGCCGGTCGGCTGAGCGAGGGCTACAGGCCGAGCAGCAGTATTCTCATCGGGCTTACTCGATAAAGAACGGCGCCGCCTGCTGGATGGCTCGCGTGGGTCGCCTCTTGATCTGCTCAATCTCCCTGCCTAGATCCTCCACCGACCCTTGGTAGGCCTCGGAGGCGTCGCGCCGGTTCTTGATCTTTTCCTCGACCTGAGCCTGCTGTTGGCCCAGCGCCTCCGCGAGCTCGCGATCGTTGTTTCGCCGCGCCTGTTGCTCGAGCCTCTTGAGATCGGCCACTACGCCCTCCAACTCCGCGATGAGCGTTTCGCTCTCGTGCAGCTTGTCCATGGCTGCTTCCAGGCGGGCTTGGGCGGCGTCGGTTTCCGCTCGTTGCTGTTCGATCGCCGCTCGCGCCTGGATTCTCTGGCGCTGCTGGTCGAAGTAGAACCAATACGCCAGCGCCGCGGCCAGCAAGACCGCCGCCGCGGTCAGCCAGCGTCTCGTTCGCTGTCGACGCTGCTCGCGCATCCCCCGTTCCAGAAACTCTTCAACGGCGCGGTACTCTCCCGCGCCGTCGGCGCCGTGCCCGTAGCGCCGCGCCCAGGTTTCGTTCCAGCCCGCGTCGTCGCGTAGCTTCACCGCGTCGAGCAGCCGCGCGCCGCGCCAGGGATCGGCCTCGGCGTGGCTGGCATCGTCGGCCAGCCGGCGGTAGACCCGCGCCATCTCGGCTTCGTCCTGGGCCCAACCCCGCAGCCTGCGCCACTGGCGAATCAACGCTTCATGGGTGATGTCGACGATCGACGCGGCCAGCATCGCGCCGGGCTCCGCCGTGGCCAGGAATCCGCGGAAATGCTCGACCACCGCGAGAACCTCGCCCTGGGGAGCGTCCATCAGCTGGGCGAGCTCGCCGAAGCTCGTCGCGCGCCGGATGTCGCGACCTTGCGCCTCCTTCTCTGTCAGTCTCTGAAAAAGCTTTTGTGCAATGGCTTGACGAGGTTCATTCAAGCTTTGGTAGAGCTCGTCGGCATGCTGATCGAGCGCCCCCGTCATCCTGCCCGCGACCTCGTAGTGGCGCATCTCGACTCGCTCGTCGCCGATCGCTTTGCCCCAGGTGCGCATCAGCGCGTGTTGGAGCACCGGCAACTGGTCGAGCTCCTGTTCGAGCCCGTGTCCGACATCGTTGAGCAGCCGTTGGGTGAGATCCGGCGCGATAGCGACGCCGCGAGCCCGCGCGGGGCCCTCGATCGCGGCTCGCAACTGCGCGCGAGAGAGAACCGGCGCCAAGTATTGCGCTCCGTTGAGCGCTTCGGGCAGGCCGCGAAACACCGAGCAATCGCCCAGGTAGTCCGAGCGCATCGTCAGCACGACGTAGACCGGCGTCTCGACTCGCTCGGCCGCGGCGAGCAGCAGTTTCACGAAGGCGTCCGACTCGTCGCCGCTGCGGTCCGACTCGCTCTTGAAGCGAAAGATCTCTTCGAACTGGTCGATAACCACCAGCAAGCTGTCGCGCTCGCCCAGCGCTTGGCGTGCGAGCTCCGCCAAGCCCAGGCTGCTGCGGCGCAGCTCCGTTCCGACCCCTTCGTGGGGCCCCAACGCGCTTTCCTCGGCCAACGCCGCCTCCAGCTCGCCGAAGGGATTGCCGCGCGGCCTGGCCACAGCCACGCGCCAGCGCGCTTTCGATTCCGGCATGTAACCGCGCTTGAGCGACGGGATGAGCCCTGCTCGCACCAGCGACGACTTGCCGCTGCCCGATGTGCCCGTGACCGCCAGGAAACGCCTGCGTCCCAGCATGCGCAGCAGATCGTCGGTCTGCTCCTCGCGGCCGAAGAACCATTTCGCGTCTCGTTCGAAGAACGGCCGCAGCCCCAGGTAGGGGCATGGCTCGCTGACTCGATTCGGCTGGGGAGCGCTCACTGTCTCTAGCTCCGCAGCGGATTCAAGAACGGATCGAGCGCGCGATAGTCGAGCTCTCCCGTCATCGGCAACACCACGCGGCCGGGTTCGTCGAAGCCGGCTCTGCCCACCGCGATCGCCTCGGAGATGTACTCCCGGCGGTCGAGGTCGGTCTTGGTAGCCTCGAACCAACCCTCGCTGGCGTCTTTCCAATAAAGCAGCAGACCGTCAGAGCCCTCCAGCTTGCGCTCGTGGTCGGCGCGCAGCTCGCTCGGGTCGAGGGGTGCGGTTTCGGGCAGCTCGACGTCGAGCCCGTCTCTGTCCAGCATCCACGTGCGCATCTTCCAGGCATCCCGAAAGTCCTCCGGCGTGCGGCGGTCCGCTACCAGGTAGACGCGTTTCTTGTCCGCCTCGCCCCGCGATAGCGGCGCTTCCGCCGGGCGCAATAGGCTCAACACCTCCGCCTTCACGCGCTCGATGCGGGTACGGTCGAGAAACTGCGATCGGCCGCGGGGATCTTGGTACTCCAGCAGGCGACGCAAGAATTCGCCGTACTCGTCCTGCCTCTGGGTCAAGCTCGGATCGAGCGCCCAGCTCACCATGGCGCCTTCGCGGCCCATCGCGATGGCGGCCTGGCGGATCGACAGCTCGTCGGGTTCCGCGCCAAACAGGTGGACCGAAAGCTCGGCCTCGAGCACGCCCTCGTCCGCCACGCGGTTGACGTTTGCCGAGTCGATCTCGATGCGCGGCAGCACGCGAAAGCCTTGCGCGGTGAGCTCGTCCACCAGTCTGCGGCGCTGCTCGAGCAGCTCGCGCGGCGCCGCGGCGACGTAGACCGGAGTCGCCGACCGCCACATCGACTTGAGCACGCGCGCCAACGCCTGACACACCTGCTCCATGCGCTTGCGAAACTCTGGGCTCGTCATGGCCAGCTCTGCGAAGCCTTCGTCCGTGCTGTCGAACAGCTCGAAGCCCAGCGTGTCGGCGAACACCTGGCGGTGAGCGCCGCCTTCATCCGGCGTCTTGACCACGCGCATCGCGCGGCTCATCGCGCCCAGGCGCAATTGCTCTCCGGCCTGCTCGAGGAACCACTCGCGCTCGTCCTTGCAATAGCTCGAGGTCAGATAGAGCGGCGAGACGATGGCCAAGAAGGCCGCCGTCTTCTCGAGATCGCCGCGAATCTTGTCGTCGAGGGCCCACTCGCCGCTCAGCCGCTTCTTGTCGAGCCACACCTGGGCTGAGCGCGCGCCGAGGATCTGCTTCAAGCGCGCCTCGAGCCCAGCGTGAAAGTCCGTCACCCAGCCCCCGCCGGCCTCGCGCCCGAACGCGAAGTCGTCATCGTGGGAATAGCTGACGAACAGGTCGTACTCGTACCCGGGGACGTACGCCATGCGGTTCCGATATTACTACGAAGCCGCCGAAAACGAGCGTCAAAACGGACGTTCGGTCTCCGCTACCGGGCCGCTTCCTTCTTGAGCCTCAGGATCTGGTTGTAGACCTCGCGGCCGTTCTCGATTTGCTCGAACTGTGGCGACGGCGCGACGCCCTCCCTGCGGCCCCAGCGCCAGCCGGCCGTTTCGGGGCCGAAGGTGATCGTGCCGCGGGTCTCTGGTCCATCCGAGAGCGATACTTCGTTCATTTCCGTCACCGGAATGCTCTTCACGTTTCCCGAGCGGCCTTGCACCACGATGATTGCGCGTTGATCGGTCAGCCCGTAGAAGGTCGTTCTTCGCACCCAACTGGCCCAGAAAAACCGGCCCACGAGCGTGTAGAGTCCAACGAGGATGAACGGGATTCCCCATAAGATCATGAACAGGTTTCCCGATTGCACCGCCAGGAATTCCCAGTAGCAACTAAATCCAGTAAACATCAACCCAAACGGAACCTGAGCCCAGTCCGAGCCTTGCATGAATATGCCTTGCCGCGGCCGGCCGCACCACACCAACCGCTCGCCGCCTGTTAGCTCACGGCTGAGCACTTGGCCGGGAATCGTATCGACGCTGTAGTTCAAGTCGGCGCCTCCGGTCGACTACTCCCTCCAAGTGTAATACCCGGTGTCTGTGGGCAGAACTTGGCGCGTGGTCGATCGCCAGTCGTCGATCGCCGGCGCTCCGTGCTCGTCGAAATAGGCATGCAGACGCCGCTGCAGCTCGAGCCGCTGCTCGCGGTGCTCCGGCTTGCCGATACGATTGATCTCTTCGCCAGGGTCGTCTTCTAGATCGAATAGCTCATCGCCCCAGCCGTCGCCGCGCTCGACGTATTTCAGATTCTCGGTCCGAATAGCGCGGACGTAGCCGAACTCGAAATACAGCTCGTCGGGCCACTCCGGGTTGCCGCCGCGCAGGAAGCCGGCGTAGCTGCGGCCGACTCGCTCCGGGTCCTCTTCGGCGTCGATTCCCAAATAGTCCAGCAGGGTAGGGAAAAAGTCGTAGCTCGACACCATCGGCGCCACCCGCCTGCCTGCGGGAATATGTTCGGCGTGATGCCATATGAGTGGAACCTGAATGGACTCTTCGTACATGTTGAACGGGATCGTACCGTTCCCTTTGCCCCAGAACCCATGGTGTCCGCAGTTGTAGCCTTGGTCGGCGGTAAAGATCACGACGGTGTTCTCGCGCACGCCCAGCTCTTCGAGCTTCGCGAGCACCTTGCCCACGTTGCGATCGACCGCGGTGACCAGCGCGGAGTAGCCGATCTTCGAGTCGCGGTCGCCTTCATACTTGCGATGGCGCCAGCGACGCTGCGGATGTCCCGGCGGCTCGGGGTAGCAAGTCATCTCGCCGTCGGCGTAGTGCGCACGGTCTTGCGCTGGTTGATAGTCGAACGGGTCGTGCGGCGCGAAGAACGGAACGGTCAGGCAAAACGGCCGATCGTGGTGTTCTTCCAAGAACCGCACGGCTTCGTCGCCAACGACGTCCGTCTTGAACCCGCCCGCGATCTTTTTGCCATTGCGGACCATCTCAACCGACTTGAAAGGCCCGGAGCCGCGCGGCGCCGTGCTCCAGTAGTCGAACCCGGCCTGTGCGTCGGTGTCGTGGCCCAAATGCCACTTGCCGACCAAGCCGCACAGATATCCGTTCGCCTTGAGCACGTCGGCGTAGGTCGTATGGCCTTCCAGGAATCGCTTGCTCTGTGGCCCATGGCTATCCTCGGCGACCAGAAAGTCTTGCACGCCGTGTTTCGAAGGCAACTTGCCGGTGTAGTAGGTCGCGCGGCTTGGCGAGCAGACCGGCGTACAGGCGAACGCCCTCTCGAAGAGCATGCCCTCGGCGGCTAACCTGTCGAGGTTCGGCGTAACGGTTTGCTTGCAGCCATAGGCGCCAAGCGACCAGGCGCCATGGTCGTCGGTCATGAAGAAGACCACGTTGGGGCGTCGCCGTTGCGCCTGGACGGCGCCCACGGTTGACGCAAACAGAAAGGCTCGCCGCGTCATGCCTAGCGCGCCTCCCGCCGCATGATCGCCACCAACTCCGAACCGGCGAACGCCGTCTTGCCCACGGTCAGATCCATCACCTCGAATCCCTCCGCCCCGGCTTCGCGCAGCTCCTTCTCCATGGTGGAGGTCTTCTTGGTTGCGAGCAGTCTGTAGTCCACGCGCTTGGTCGGGTTCTCGACGTCGAGCTCCATGATCACCACCACTTGATGTCCGCCAAAGGTCGTCGCAAAGACGGTCTGTCCTCGATACTCGAAACCCTCTTCGCCGAGCTCCTGCATCTCCTTTTGCATCGTGGATGTCTTGTTGGTGGCGAGCAGCTTGTAGAGTTTCGCCTGCCGCTCCGCTGGTGCGGCGCCGATCCGCCGTTGCATGACGACGACCGCCTCCGAGCCGCCGAACGAGGTCTCCCCGCCCATCACCGCGCGGTACTCGAAGCCCTGCTCAGCCGCCTCCGCCATCTCTTTCTCCATGGTGGAGACGCGCGTCGTCGCGAGCAGTTTGTACTCGAACAGCGCGGGATCCGCGGCTTGCGCGGCCATCGCTGTGAGGAAGAGCGGGAGTAGAACATGGCTGACCTGCATGCCTCTATCGTGGCGCCTCGAAGAGGGCTGCGGGAGCGTCAGCGGCCCCTCCAGCTCTCGAGCGTCGTCAGCTCCGGACCGCCGCCCCGGTTGCCGCTGCCGGCCGCGACCCACAACCTGCCCTTCGCCCGCGCCACGCCGGTCCCATGGCGGCCTTGCTGCAAAGGTGCGAGCGGCTGCCAGCGCCCCGTCTTGGGATCGAAGGTCTCGACCTCTGCGTGGGCCTGCTTCTGCGTTCCGCTCTCGCCGCCCAGCACCAGCATGCGCCCCTTCCAAGCCACCGAGAACGAGCCGGCCCGCTCGGTCGGAATCTTCTGATCGGCTGTCGACCAAGCGCCTGTTCGGAAATCGAAGACGTCCACTTCGCCAACGCTGAGCTTGAAGGTCTCGCCCGTCTTCGCCGAGCTCAGGCGGCCGCCGGCGACGTACATCTTGCGGCCGATCACAACAGCTTGAAAATGGTCGCGCGGGCGCGGCGCATCGGCGAGGCGCTCCCATACTCCTCTCTTCGGGTCGAAGGAGTCGAGCCAGGGGACGTGGCCGTCCCAGTGACCGTCGAGGATGCCCGCGACCAGGTAGATCTTGCCCTTGTGGGCGACCGCGCCGGCCGCCCCGCGCCGCCGCTCCGGCGGAATCGCCGGCCCCTCGCTCCACGTGTTCGCGCGCGGGTCGAAGATCAGCACGTTCTCAATAGGCGTCTCGTGGGGGTACTTGCCCGTCAACGCTCCCATCACGTAGATCTTGCCGCGCACGACGACGGGCTGGAAGTGGTGGATCTCGATTGGCGGCGCCGCCGCGTCGCTCCAGCGATTGGTCGCCGGGTCGTAAACGTTGACCGGCTTCTCGCCGCGTCCGCCAATCAGGTAGAGCTTGCCTGCTGCCTCGACGAACGCGCATTCGTGCCGAGCGAGCGGTTCGCCCCGCGGCTCGACCGATTCCCATCCGGCTAGGGGGATCGAAGAAGCCAACAGAAACGCCACGGCAAAACGCATTGCTACCACTGATACCATGATGGCTTGTCCGAGCCCTCCACCCTCGAGGAAGGCCTGCCGCAGCCCGAGCCCGAACCTCCCCTCGAGCCACGGCGCGCCCCGGCTCTGTGGGGTTATCGCGACCTGCTGATCTTCGTCGCCTTCTCCGCCATCGCGCTGGCGTTCTGCATCTTCGCCGTGGCGCTAGGGGTGGAGTCGATCAACGCACTCACCGGAGCGCGGATCTCGCCCATCGAAGGCCCCTATGCGCTGCCGCTGGCGCTTACGGTCCAGTTCGTGTGGTGGGCGATCGTGCTGCTCTATATCTACCGCCTTGTCACGGTGCGCTACCGGCTGCCGTTCGCCGAAGCGCTGGCGTGGGTCCCGTTCCGCGGCCCCGGGCTGAACTACCTCTCCCTCGGCGTGCTCGTCGCGCTGTCGATCGGGCTGCTCTCCAACGTAATCCCCATGCCGGAGGAACCGGTGCCGATGCAAGAGCTGCTCGAGCAGCCCGGGGCGTTGCTGTTGGTCGCGATCTTTAGCGTGTTGGTTGCGCCGGCGATCGAGGAGCTCGTCTTTCGCGGTTTTCTCTACAATGCCATCGAGCGCCGCAACGGAGCGGCAGTCGCCATCGCCGCGACCAGCGTCATCTTCGCCCTGCTGCACTTCTCGCAGTACGGAGGACATTGGAGCCTGATTCTGCTGCTGCTCTACGTCGGCGCGGTGTTTGGCTTGGTGCGCGCCCGCAGCGGTTCCACCAAGGCCACCACGATCCTGCACGCCGCCTACAACGCGACGATCGCCCTCGGCATGCACTTCGCCCAGCAGCAAAGCGCTGGCGCCTAAAGTAGACAGCTCGCAACCCCAACGGATATGGTCAACACCATCGAATGGACGCCCGACGGCGTCGTCATGATCGATCAACGGATCCTCCCAGCCGAGGAGACGTTCCTCACCTGCAAGAACTACCGCGAGGTCGCTGACGCGATACGCGACATGGTCATCCGCGGAGCCCCCGCCATCGGTTGCGCCGCCGCCATGGGCGTCGCCATCGGCGTGCTGCACGAGACCGAGGAGACGATCGATCGCAACATCGACGTCATCTGCGACACCCTCGCGCAGACGCGCCCCACGGCCGTCAACCTGTTCTGGGCGATCAACCGCATGCGCGATCTCTTCGACGCCATGCGCAACCAGGGCAAGCCTTTCGACGCGATCCAGGGCGCTCTGGTCGAAGAGGCTCGGAGAGTCCTCGAGGAAGACATCGCGATCAACAAGGCGATGGGCCGCCACGGCGCGGCCCTGTTGCCGCAAGACGCGACCGTGATGACCCACTGCAACGCCGGCGCGCTCGCCACCGGCGGCTACGGCACCGCGCTCGGTGTCATCCGAGCGGCGCGCGAGAGCGGCAATCCGGTCGGCGTCCTCGCCAACGAGACGCGTCCCTTCATGCAAGGCGCGCGCCTCACCGTCTGGGAGCTCCAGCAAGACGACATCCCGGTGACGCTGCTCACCGACAACATGGCGGGCCACACCCTCCGAGCCGGCAAGGTGCAAGCCGTCGTCGTGGGAGCGGATCGCATCGCCGCCAACGGCGACGTCGCGAACAAGATCGGCACCTACTCGGTCGCCGTGTTGGCCAAGGAGAACGACGTGCCGTTCTACGTGGCCGCGCCCATCTCGACCCTCGATCTGACCTTGGAATCGGGCGACTTGATTCCGATCGAGGAGCGGGCGCCGGAGGAGGTTACCCACGTTGGCGGACGCCCGATCGCGCCAAAGGATACCCAGGTGATGAACCCGGCTTTCGACGTCACGCCGAATCGCTACGTGGCGGCGATCATCACCGAAAAAGGCGTGGCGCGCCCGCCGTTCGTGGAATCGCTGAAGCGACTGGCCGGCGGCTGAGGGGGAATGCCGCCCTACCAGCCCGGATGCGGCTCGAGGGGCGCGCCAGCCGCACAGAGCGGACAATCTCCCGCTCGCCAGGTCTGGTCGGGCTCGGCGTCGAGCGTCTCGAGGGGCAATTCCTGCTTCCGAGCGAGCTCCTCAGGCGCGGTGCTCAAGGCGAGCAGAGCGCCGATCGCCACCGGCTTCGCCCTCCGCGCGGCCAGGTCGACGAGCGTTCCGCGAACGGCCGAGCCGGCATGGATCACGTCGTTGACGATCGCCACGCGGCGCCCGCGAACGATCGGCTCGAACGGCCGCGGCAGCTCGTAGCGAACCCCGCGCTCGTCGCGCAGCCGCTGGGCGTAGGTGAACGGCGCGTCGAGAGCCTCGGCGACCAGCATCCCCACGAACGCGCCCTCGACCAACGGCGAGCACACCAGCTCGGGCCGGTGCACAGTGAGCTTCCCCGCCAGCTCGGCGGCCAGCGGGCGAACCGCCGCGGGCCTGAGGAATAGCAATTCCAGATCCAACCAGCGGCGGCCGTGCAGGCCCGACTCGAGCTCGAAGTGGCCGCGCCGCTCGCGGAGTATCGATGCAAGGTCAGCACGCACGGCGCAACGATGGTACTGCAAGTGGCAAACTGAGGGCGCCGTGCTCGGGCTCGTCGTCAAAAACCTGCTGCGCAACCGGCGCCGGACCCTCCTGACCCTGCTCAGCGTCGCCGTAACCACCCTCCTGCTCGGCGTGCTGCTGGCTGTCTACTCTGCTTTCTATCTCCGCGAATCCTACGACGAGCAGGCGATTCGGCTGATCACCAGGCACGAGGTCTCCTACATGCTCTGGCTGCCCGAGTACTACGGCGACCGCATCCGAGAGCTCCCCGGCGTCGACGAAGTCTGCATCTTCGACTACTACCAGGGGACCTACATTGACAAC
This sequence comes from Bryobacterales bacterium, assembly GCA_965216545.1. Lineage (GTDB taxonomy): Bacteria > Acidobacteriota > Terriglobia > Bryobacterales > UBA6623 > RI-231. The sequence continues at coordinate 6,288,342 of OZ244172.1, read as the reverse complement.
CGGCCCGAGAACATGTTTCCGCGCTCGGCCGTCGACGCCGACAAGGTCTTCAAGATCCGCACCGAGTCGATCGTCGAGCCCGAGCAACTGGCCGCTTTTCTCGCCGATCGCCAGGGCATGGCGGTCGGCCAAGCGGTCGCCGAGAGGGTCGGGCTCGAGCTCGGCGACCGCGTCGCCCTCAAGGGAGACCTCTATCCCGTCGATCTAGAACTGTACGTGCGCGCGATCTACTCGGGCCCCGACGACATCGAGGCCTATTTTCATCGCGAGTACCTGCAACAAAGCCTGCCGGAGTCGCTCCGGGGGCGAGCCATGATGTTCTCGGTGCGGGTGGCCGCCCCGGAGCAAGCCACGCGCATCGCGAGCGAGATTGACGAGATGTTCCGCAACGCGCCCATGCCGACGAAGACCGACACCGAGAAGGCGTTTCTGCTCGCCTTCATCGGGCAGATCGGCAACATCAAGGCGTTCTTGTTCTCCATCGCCTCGGCGGTGGTGTTCACCATGCTGCTGGTCACGGGCAACTCGGTGGCGATGTCGGTGCGCGAGCGGACGCGTGAGACGGCGGTGATGCGCACGCTGGGCTTCACCCGCGCCCGCATCGTGGCGCTGATCGCGGCCGAGGCGCTCGGCACGGCCCTGGCCGGCGGAGCGCTCGGAGCGCTGCTGGCTTTGGCGGCGTCGCAACTGATGCGAAACGCCACCGTATCGTTCCTGCAGGGCTTTGCAATGCCCGCTTGGGGCGTGCCCGCCTGCATGGCGGCCGCGCTCGCCATCGGCCTGGCCGGGGCGCTGCCCTCGGCCCTCGGAGCCGCCCGGCTCGAGATCGTAAACGCATTGCGCAGAACGGACTAGACCGGCCGCGCATTTCTGCATATGAACGTAGTACACTGGTGCGGATCGAACGGGCGACGGATGCAGTCTCCGGCTAGCAAGAGAAAAGTGATTCCTGCCTGGGTGCAAGAAATCCTGTTTGACAGTAATTCGCCGAAGTCTGTATCCTGATGGCTCACCAACCCAAATCGAGCTTGGAGAGGGCTCCGCTGGGCGCGGAGCTCGCGAATCGCAGCAGGCGGCGGCTGAAGACCCGCCGGGACTGAAGACCTAGAGGAACGCGATGCCGCAGTTTTTCCCGAAGAGCGCCAACATGCTCGCTCTTTTGTCGTTGGTGGGCGTCGCCGCGGTGGCGGGCGGCGGCTTGGCGATCGTCATCGGGACGTCCCACACGGCGTACAACACCGACAAGGGCGTCTTCATCAACCAGCCGGTGCCGTTTAGCCACAAGCATCACGTGCAAGGGCTGGGGGTCGATTGCCGCCACTGCCACTTCTCGGTTGAGCAGAGCTCGTTCGCCGGCATCCCGGCGACGAAGACTTGCATGACCTGCCACTCGCAGATCTGGAACGAAGCGCCCATGCTCGAGCCGGTTCGCGAGAGCTATCGCGAAGACAAGTCGCTCGAGTGGATCCGGGTGCACGACGCGCCCGATTACGTCTACTTCAACCACTCCATCCACGTCGCCAAGGGCATCGGCTGCGCCACCTGCCACGGGCAGGTCGACGAGATGCCGCTGATGATGAAGTCCGAGACGCTGCAGATGCAATGGTGCATGGACTGCCATTGGCATCCGGAGATGAACCTGCGGCCGCGCGAGGAGATCACCAACCTCGACTGGGCGCCGCCCTCGGACCCCGACGAGCATCGCGCCTTGGCCGTGGAGCTGGCCAAGGAGTACAACGTTCAGAGCAAAGTGAACTGCTCGGTGTGCCACCGATGAATCAGACGGAAAACAAACCCGCCTCCCCGGCTCTGGACGCACCCGCTCTGGACGCGGTGCGCGAAAAGCTTCGCTCGGCGACCGGACCGCGGTTCTGGCGCAGCCTCGAAGAAGTCGCCGAGACGCCTGAGCTCCGAGACGCCCTCCAGCACGAGTTTCCAGCCGGCGCCGACGTGTTTACCGACCCGGTGGGCCGTCGCAAGTTCCTCGGCTTGATGGGCGCTTCGCTGGCGCTGGCCGGCGTTACCGGCTGTACGCGCCAACCGCGCGAGCGGATTATGGCCTTCGCCGCTGAGCCGCCGGAGACGATTCCGGGCGTAGCGCGCCACTTCGCGACCGCGATGCCGTTCTCCGGCGTCGGCGAGCCGGTGCTGGTGGAGTCGCACGAGAACCGTCCGACCAAGGTCGAGGGCAACCCGCAGCATCCGATGAGCGGCGGCGCGACCGGCGTGTTCGCGCAGTGCTCGATTCTCGACATGTACGACCCGGACCGGCTGGCGTCGCCCAAGCAACGCGGCCGGGTGAGCGGTTGGGCCTCGTTCCGCACCGAGCTGCGAAGGCGCATCTCGCTGGCGCGCGGCAACGACGGTGCGGGGCTGCGGATCCTGACCCCTACGATCGGCTCGCCCACGCTGGCGGCGAAGCTGCGCGCGTTGACATCCGATCTGCCCGGCGCCAGGTGGGTGCAATGGGAGCCGGTCAACCGCGACAACGCCCGGGCCGGGGCCATGGCCGCGTTCGGCCGCGACGTGAGCGTACGTTATGACCTCTCGAAAGCGAAGGTCATCGTTTCGCTCGACGCCGATTTTCTGAGCACGAACGTGGCCGGCGGCGTCGCCATGACGCGCGCCTTCGCCCGCGGCCGCAAGGTCGGCAACGGCGACGCGAGCGGGATGAATCGCCTCTACGTGGTCGAGCCCAGCGCCACGACCACGGGTTCGAACGCCGACCACCGGCTGCGGTTGAAGGCCTCGGAGGTCGCGAGCTTCGCCGCCGCGCTGGCGAGCGCGCTTGGCGTCGATGCCGGCGCGGCCGGCGAGCTGCCCGAGAAGGCCCAGAAGTGGATTGCGCCGCTCGCGGCCGACTTGCGCGCCAACCCGGGCGCGGCCGTGGTGATCGCTGGCGATCAGCAGCCGGGCTGGGTGCATGCCGCGGCGCATGCGATCAACGAGCGCCTCGGCGCCTTCGGCGGGCCGGCGGTGGCGACCGAGCCGGTGCTGCCCGCGCCGAGCGATCAAGGCGCGGATCTCGCGGCCCTGGTCGACGAGATGAGCTCCGGCGCCGTCGATACCCTGCTCATCCTCGGCGTCAACCCGGTCTATTCCGCGCCCGCCGATCTCGACTTCGCCGCGGCGCTCGAGAAAGTGCCCTTCCGGGTACAACTGGCCTCGCACCACGACGAGACCGGCGAGCTCTGCCACTGGCAGCTCCCGCTCACGCACTACCTCGAGGCGTGGGGCGACATCCATGCGGCCGACGGCACGCTCACCATTCAGCAGCCGCTGATCGAACCGATCTTCCAGTCCAAGTCCGAGCTCGAGCTCGTCTCGATGGCGCTCGACGACGACCGCCCAGGCTATCAGATCTTGCAGGAGGCCTACGCCGAGTTGTGGGGGCAATCCTCCGGCGAGTTCGAGGGTACGTGGCGAGGCGTGTTGCACGAAGGCTTCATGGCCGGTACGGCTTTGGCGCCGCTCGAGGTCGCCGTCGCGGCCGACTGGGCCTCCCGAGCCGAACGCCCCGCGGCCGCCGCCGGGCTCGAGCTCGTGATTCGTCCCGACGCCTCGACCTGGGACGGCCGCTACAACAACAACGGCTGGCTGCAAGAGATGCCGCGTCCCATCTCGCGGCTGACCTGGGACAACGTCGCGGCCTTCAGCCCGGCGACCGCGCGCCAGATGACCTTGCGCAACGGCGACATCGTCACGCTCGGCGCGGCCGGCAATAAGGTCGAAGCGCCGGTGTGGATTCTGCCCGGCCTCGCCGACGACGTTTGCGTCGTTACGCTCGGCTACGGGCGTACTTTCACCGGCCGGGTCGGAGCGGGCGTGGGCTTCGACGCCTTCAAGCTGCAAGCGAGCGACGCGCTGTGGAGCGTCGCGGGCGTGGATCTCTCCAAGCGCGGCAAGTCCATGGAGCTGGCCTCGGTGCAGGACCAGCCCTCGATGGAGGGTCGCAACCTGGTGCGGATCGCCAACGCCCAGCAATACCAGCAGCATCCCGATTTCGCCCAAATCAGCCACGGCGGCGACCATGACGCGCCCGGCCAAGGCGGAGACTATCTGGGCGAGCTCACCGACGAAGACGGCCGCCGCCAGCGCGAAGCGCTGTTCGAGGGCGGCAAGTCGCAGGGCATGGCCGTCGCCGACGTCGAAAACCCCAAGTCGTTCCTGCCCGAGTTCAACTACTCCGGCTACGCCTGGGGCATGGCGATCGATTTGAACGCCTGCGTAGGCTGCAACGCTTGCATGGCGGCCTGCAACTCGGAGAACAACATCCCCGTCATCGGCAAGGAGCAAGTGGCGCTGGGCCGCGAGATGCACTGGATCCGGCTCGACCGCTACTTCGAGGGCGACGCCGACGATCCAGCGGTGGTGCACCAGCCGCTGACCTGCATGCAGTGCGAGAACGCGCCCTGCGAGCCGGTCTGCCCGGTGGGCGCGACCGTGCACTCGAACGAGGGCTTGAACGACATGGTGTACAACCGCTGTGTCGGCACCCGCTACTGCTCGAACAACTGCCCCTACAAGGTGCGCCGGTTCAACTTCCTGCTCTACCAGGACTTCGCGACCGAGACGCTGAAGATGGCGCGCAACCCCGACGTGACCGTGCGCAGCCGCGGCGTGATGGAGAAGTGCACCTACTGCACGCAACGCATCAGCGCGGCGCGGATAGCGAGCGAGAAGGAAGGGCGTTCGATCCGGGACGGCGAGATCCAGACCGCCTGCCAGCAGGCTTGCCCCGCCGAGGCGATCGTGTTCGGCGACATCAACGACGAGGGCTCGCGCGTGTCCCAGCTCAAGCGCGACTCGCGCAACTACGCCCTGCTCGAAGAGCTCAACACCCAGCCGCGCACCAGCTATCTGGCGCGCGTGCGGAACTTGAATCCTGAGATGCCCTCTTCTGGGGCGGATGCGCACGCGGAGGCTTGAGGAACTTGGCGACGCAATCGAAAAACCTGCACGAAGCGGTCATCGGTCCGAATCAGACCTACGGGTCGGTGACGGACAAGATCGCCAACATCGTTCTCACCAAGGATGCTCCCGTCTTCTGGTACGTCGGCCTGCTCGCCGGGCTGACGCTGTTTGGCGGACTGGCTCACGGCGCGCTGTGGCTGTTCCTCAAAGGCGTGGGCATCTGGGGGCTCAACATCCCCGTCGGCTGGGGCTTCGCGATCATCAACTTCGTTTGGTGGATCGGCATCGGCCACGCCGGCACGCTCATCTCGGCCATCTTGCTGCTTTTCCGCCAAGATTGGCGCACCTCGATCAACCGCTTCGCCGAGGCGATGACGCTGTTCGCGGTCGCCTCGGCCGGCTTGTTCCCGCTGTTGCACGTGGGGCGGCCTTGGCTGGCGTTCTGGCTGATGCCCTACCCCAACACGATGAACGTTTGGCCGCAGTTCCGCTCGCCTCTGGTCTGGGACGTGTTTGCCGTCTCGACCTATGCGACCGTCTCGGCGCTGTTCTGGTATACCGGGCTGATTCCCGATCTGGCCACGATGCGCGATCGCGCCAAGAACGCGGTGGCGAAGACGCTGTTCGGCGTCTTTTCGCTGGGCTGGCGCGGCGCCGCCCGGCATTGGGAGCGCTACGAGATCGCCTACTTGATCCTCGCCGGCCTCTCGACGCCGCTGGTCGTCTCGGTCCACACCGTGGTCTCGTTCGACTTCGCGGTTTCGGTGATTCCGGGCTGGCACGCCACCCTGTTCCCGCCCTACTTCGTCGCCGGCGCCATCTACTCCGGATTCGCGATGGTGCTGACGCTGGCGATTCCGGTGCGGCACTTCTACAAGCTGCACGACCTGATCACGATGCGCCACATCGAGGCGATGGCGAAGATTACCCTCGCCACCGGCCTGGTCGTCTTCTACGGCTACATCATGGAATCGTTTTTCGCCTGGTACTCGGGCAACGAGTACGAGCAGTACATGATGGCCAACCGTATGGGCGGGCCGTACGGCCACATGTACTGGATGCTGATCTTCTGTAACGGATTGACCCCGCAACTGTTGTGGTTCCGCAAGATCCGGCGCAACATCCTGATCTTGTTCGTAATCTCGCTGGTGGTCAACGTCGGCATGTGGCTCGAGAGGTTCGTCATCGTCGTCACGAGCTTGCACCGCGACTTCCTGCCGTCGTCGTGGGATATGTACTACCCGACTTTCTGGGATTGGGCGATCTACCTGGGTTCGATCGGCCAGTTCCTGGTGTTGTTCTTCTTGTTCCTGCGGTTCGTTCCGATGATCGCCATGTTCGAGGTGAAGCATCTGGTACCGCAGAGCGAGAAGACTGGAGCGTAGAGGAGCGGATGGATGAGTGACATCTTCTGCATCGCCGCTGAATTCGATACGCCGGAAGCCTTGATCGCCGCCAGCGAGAAGACGCGCGACGCCGGCTTCAGCAAGTTCGAGGCCTATACGCCGTTTCCGGTGCACGGCCTCGCCGACGCGATGGGGCTCAAGCGCCCGATCCTTGCCTGGGTCATCTTCGCGGGCGGTCTGCTGGGTATGGTCGGCGGTTTCGGGCTGGCCTACTGGGTCTCGGCGATCGAGCAGCCCTATAACATCGGCGGACGGCCGTTCAACTCCTGGCCTTCGTTCATCCCCATCACCTTCGAGACGACGGTATTGCTCGCTTCGTTGACCGCGGTCTTCGGGATGATCGCCTTCAACGGGCTGCCGCGGCCGCACCATCCGATCTTCAACCACCCGCGCTTCGATCAAGTGATGGACGACCGCTTCCTGCTCACCATCGAGTCCGACGACCCGAAATTCGACCGCGAGCAGACGGCGGAGTTCCTGCGCGGGCTGGGCCCGGCCGAGGTGGTCGAGGTGGAAAATGACTAGGGCCGCCACGGCGCTGCTCGCTACCGCGCTGCTGCTCACCGCCGCGGGTTGCCGCCAGGACATGCATGACGGCCCCTACTACGAGCGCTACGAGGCGAGCGCGTTCTTCGAGGACGGGCGCGCCTCGCGTCCGCCGGTCGAGGGTGCGGTGGCGCGCGGCGAGTTGCGCGCTGACGACCACCTCTACACCGGCTACGTCAACGGCGAGATCGTGGCGAGCTTCCCGTTCGCCGTAACGCGCGAGGTCGTCGAGCGCGGCCGCGGTCGCTTCGAGATCTATTGCGCGCCCTGCCACGGGCGGCTCGGCGACGGCCGCGGCGCGATCGTGCAACGCGGCTTTCAGCAGCCGCCTTCCTATCACATCGAGCGGCTGCGCAACGCGCCCGCCGGCCATTTCTACAACGTCATGGCCAACGGCTACGGCCGCATGTTCAGCTTCAACGACCGGGTTAGCCCGCAAGACCGTTGGGCGATCGTCGCCTACATCCGAGCGCTGCAGCTCTCGCAGTCAGCGCCGATCGATCAGCTCCCCGAGAACGTGGTGAGCGAATTGCGCGCGGAGGGTATCCAGTGAGCGAGCACGACGCAAACGACACGCTCAGCGGCCTGCAGACCAAGGGGTTGATCGTGGGCGTCGTCGGCTTGGTCGCCTGCGGCGCGGCTTGGTCGATGGATCCCGAGCGCTTCTACCAAGCCTATCTGCCCGGCTATCTCTACTGGATCGCGGTCACCCTCGGCTCCCTGGGCTGGTTAATGATCCATCACCTGACCGAGGGCAAGTGGGGCTTCCCGGTGCGACGCATCTGGGAAGCCGGCGCGCGCACGGTCTATCCCATGATTCTGCTGTTCATCCCGGTCATCCTGGGGATGCACACGGTGTTTAGCTGGACCCACCCCGAAGCCGCCCAAGACCCGATCATCGCCGGAAAATCGCAGTACCTCAACGAGTCGTTCTTCCTGCTGCGGGCCGGGCTGTACTTCGTCATCTGGGGCGGTTTCGCCTTCCTGCTCAGCTCCTGGTCGAACAAGCAGGACGATGAAGAGGTCGAGCCGCTGCGCACGCGGATGCGCAAGCTCAGCGGCGCGGGCATCCTCGCGATGGCGCTGACGGTGACCTTCATGTCGGTCGACTGGGCGATGTCGGTCGATCCGCACTGGTTCTCGACGATCTTCGGCTTCCTGTTCGCGGCTAGCGACCTGCTCGCCGCCATGGCCGTGACCATCATCGTCGTCAGCTTGCTCTCCGGCGCCGACCCGTTCAGCAAAGCCGTCAAGACCGATACCTATCACGACCTCGGCAATCTGCTGATGGCGTGCACGATGCTGTGGGGCTACCTCTCGTTCTCGCAGTACCTCATCATCTGGTCGGGCAACACCATGGAAGAGGCGCCGTGGTACATCGCGCGCAACACCGACGGTTGGAACCTGGTCACCCTCATCTTGATCGTGTTCCACTTCGCGGTGCCGTTTCTGATTCTGCTCACCCGCAAGACCAAGCGCGCGCCGTCGATGCTCGTCAAAGTGGCGGTCTGGATGCTCCTGATGCGCTACGTCGACCTCTACTGGCTCGTGATGCCGAGCTTTGGCCACGGCGGCGAGCACGCCGGCTTCCACCCCTCGTGGATGGATCTGGTCGTGCCGATCGCGATCGGCGGCGTCTGGATCGGCTTCTTCGCGATGCAGCTCAAGGGCAAGAACCTGGCGCCGGTCGCCGACCCGCGCCTCCAAGACGCTCTCGCGGACACCGGAGGACACCACTAAGTCATGGCGGGCTACGAGTTTTCCGAAACGCACGATCACGAGCGCAGCGACGCCAAGGTCAAGCCGCTCGTCATCTTCCTTCTAGCGATGGGCGTGGCGATCGTGGGCTCGTTCATCTTCAACGGTTTGTTGTTCGAGCTGTTCAGCCAACGCGCCCAGAGCTTCGACCGCGTGCCGAGCCCGGTCAAGGTCGCCGACGAGATTCCCGCCGGACCGCGTTTGCAAGTGGTGCCGGGGCTCGATCTGCGTGAGATGGAGGCCGCCGAACACGATCGGCTCGGCAGCTACGGCTGGGTCGACGAGGGCGGACGCGTGGTGCACATCCCGATCGAGCGGGCGATGGAGGTCGTCGTCGAGCAGGGACTGCCGGCGCGGTCCGCGCAATAGCGTCATGCGAGATCGTGAGCCAGCATTGACCATGCCGAGCCGGCCAACACGCGCCGCGAAGGCCGCCGCCTGGCTGGGCGCGCTCTGTGCCGCGCTGGTCTTCGTTGGCGCGGCTGGCGCGCAGTCGCAGTTCTTCAACCCCGCCCGCAGCCAAGGGCCGGGCGACTACGAGAATCCGGCCGGCCAGAGCCCCGAAGAGCTGCAGGGAGTCGTCATTACCCAGAGGCTCGACAGCCGCGTCGACCTGGACCTCGAGTTTGTCGACTCGCGCGGCGAAACGGTGATCTTGCGCGAGCTGTTTCGCGGCAAACCCGTGGTGCTCTCGCTGGTCTACTACGAGTGCCCCATGCTCTGCACCCTCGAGCTCAACGGCTTGCTCAAGGCGATGCGCGCGATGGATCTGGCCGCTGGCGTGGACTACGACGTGCTCACGGTCAGCTTCGACCCGCGCGAGACCACCGAGCTCGCCGCGAGCAAGAAAGACGAGTACATGAAGCAGTACACCCACGCCGGCTTCTACGACCGCGAGCGGCTCGAGGACGGCTGGCGCTTCTTGACCGGCTCGGAACAGAACATCCGGGCCCTAGCCGAGGCTGTCGGCTTCGGCTACCGCTACGACGAGGAAAAGGATCTGTACCGGCACGCCAGCGGGATCGTCACGCTGACGCCCGAAGGCAAGGTTTCGCGCTACCAGTTCGGCGTCGAGTATTCCCCGCGCGACTTGAAGTTCGCGCTGATGGAAGCTTCGGCGGAGCGAATCGGCTCACCGGTCGATGCGGTCATGCTGTACTGCTTCCACTACGACCCGACGACCGGAAAGTACGGATTGGTCGTGATGAACGCGCTGCGTCTGACCGGCGCCGCGACTCTGTTGGCGCTGTTCGGTTTCATCGGGCTGAGCTTGTGGCGCGATCGACGGCGAGGCGCATCCGCGCGCCCCCGCGAGGCGTTGAGCTAGGAGGCCCCGAGAGGCGAGATATCGAGCATGTGGGAAAAGCTCTACAACGACTTTTCGTTTTTCCCGGAGGGCGCCTCGACGCTCGCTTGGGAAATCGACGCGGTCTACCTGTTTGCCGTCGGGATGACGGTCTTCTTCACGATTCTCATCTTCGTGTTGTTGACCGTCTTCGCGATCAAATTCCGTCGCAAAGACGAGAACTTCGTGCCCAAGCCGGTGCACGGCTCGGTCCCGCTAGAGATCTTCTGGTCGATCATTCCGTTCATCATCACGCAGATTCTGTTCGGGTGGGGCGCCTACGTCTTCTTCCTGTATTCGAACCCGCCGGCGAACGCGATGGACCTCCACGTGGTCGGCAAACAGTGGATGTGGAAGATTCAACATCCGGAAGGCAAGCGGGAGATCAACGAGCTGCACGTGCCCATCGGGCAGCCGGTGCGGCTGATCATGACCTCGGAAGACGTGCTGCATAGCTTCTTCGTCCCGGCCTTCCGCGTCAAGCGCGACGTCGTCCCAGGGCAATACACGACGTTGTGGTTCGAGGCGACCAAGGAGGGCGAGTATCATCTCTTCTGCGCCGAGTACTGCGGCAACGAGCACTCGCGCATGGTCGGCTCGGTCTACGTGCTCGACCAGCGCGAGTATGACGAGTGGTTGCAGACCGAAGAGAACGGGCCCAATGATCCTCCCGCCGTGGTCGGCGAGCGGCTGTTCTCGCAGTTGCGCTGCGATACCTGCCACAGCCCCGACGGCGTCGGGCGCGCGCCTTCCCTGGCCGGCGTCTACGGATCGACGGTGACCACCGAGGACGGCACGCGCGTGCTGGTGGACGAAGCCTACGTGCGCGGTTCGATCCTGGATCCAAAGCGCCACATCGTTTCCGGTTTCGAGGGCACCATGCCGACCTTCCAAGGACAAGTGAGCGAGGAGCAGGTCTTGGAGCTGATCGCCTACATCAAGACGCTAGGCGCGCAGTAGCTTCGAGGAGTGAACGACGATGAGCGCAATGTCTCCGGCTGTTCCGCAAGACAAACCGCGGACCCACTATCTCAACCACACCTCCGGGATCGCGTCCTGGCTGTTGACCGTCGACCACAAGCGGATCGGTCTGCTCTACATCGCGGTCATCTCGGTCTTCTTCGCGGTCGGAGCGCTCTACGCCGGCATCATCCGGGCCGAGCTGATGACGCCGGATGGCGACTTGCTCTCGACCGAGCAGTACAACCGCGCTTTCACCGGCCACGGCGTCGCGATGACGTTCTTCGTGCTGGTGCCGCTGATCCCGGCGACGCTGGGGAACTTCCTGCTGCCGATGATGCTCGGCGCGCGCGATGTCGCCTTCCCGCGGCTGAACCTGCTGAGTTGGTACCTGTTCGTCGCCGGCGGCGGCATCGCGGCGGTGGCGCTGCTCACCGGCGGTCTCGACACCGGCTGGACCTTCTATGCGCCCTATTCGAGTCGATACGCAAACGGTAGCGTGCTGATCGCGCTCACCGGCGCTTTTACGGCCGGATTCTCGTCGATCCTCACCGGCCTCAACTTCATCGTTACCATCCACAAGATGCGGGCGCCGGGGCTGACTTGGTTCCGCTTGCCGTTGTTCGTCTGGGCAATCTACGCGACGAGCCTCATCCAGGTTCTCGCCACCCCGGTCGTCGCCATCACATTGCTGTTGCTGGCGCTCGAGCGCATCTTCGGCGTCGGCATTTACGACCCGGCCCTGGGCGGCGATCCGATTCTGTTCGAGCACATGTTCTGGTTCTACTCCCATCCGGTGGTCTACATCATGATTCTGCCGGCGATGGGGGTGATGAGCGAGGTCATCTCGTGCTTCAGCCGCAAGGCGGTCTTCGGATACAAGGTAATCGCTTACTCGAGCCTGGCGATCGCCATGCTCGGCTTCATCGTGTGGGGCCACCACATGTTCGTCTCCGGCCAATCCACCTACGCCGGCTTGCTGTTCTCGTTTCTCACCGTGCTGATCGCCGTTCCCTCGGCCGTCAAGGTCTTCAACTGGTTAGGCACGATGTACGGCGGCTCGATTGATCTGTCGACCCCGATGATTTACGCCATGGGCTTCATCGGCGTGTTCACCATCGGCGGGCTGACTGGGCTGTTTCTCTCGACGATTGGAATCGACATTCACGTTCACGACACCTACTTCGTGGTGTCGCACTTCCACTACGTCATGGTCGGCTCGGCCATCATGGGCTATCTGGCGGGCATCCATTTCTGGTGGCCGAAGATGTTCGGCGTAATGTACAACCGCTGGTGGGGTCGCGTGGCTGCGGTGATGACTTTCCTCGGGTTCAACTTCACGTTCTTCCCGCAGTTTGTCGTCGGCTATCTCGGCATGCCGCGCCGCTATCACTTCTATCCCGATGAGTTTCAGATCTGGAACGTCATGTCGACGATGGGCGCGACGGTGTTGGCCGTCGGCTACGTCATGCCGTTGTTCTACTTGACCGCGTCTCTGATCGCCGGCGAGAAATCGGGCGCGAACCCCTGGGGCGCCAAGGGCCTCGAGTGGGAGGCCGCCGACTCGCCGCCGCATCACGAGAACTTCGAGGCGACGCCGATCGTCACCACCGAAGCCTACGCCTACGCGCAAGAGGAGGGAGCCGTTGTCCACTGATCACGCGGCCTCGGCCGGCCATCACGACTCTTTGGTCGCTCACCAGTTCGACGACGCGGAACAGCAGAAAGAAGCCTCCGCGCTCGGCATGTGGGCGTTCCTGATCACTGAAGTCCTCTTCTTCGGCGGTCTCATCCTGGCGTACACGATCTTCCGCAACCAGTACGGAATGGCGTGGTCGGCGGGCAGCCACGAGCTCGACGTCGCGCTCGGCGGCTTCAATACCGCCGTGCTGATCTTCAGCTCGTTCACCATGGCCATGGCGGTGCACTCGGCGCAGTTGGGCCACAAGCGCAAGCTGGTGATGTGGCTGATCCTCACGCTCGTATTCGGAAGTGTCTTTCTGGGCGTCAAGGTCATCGAGTACGGCGACAAGATCGAGCACCATTTGGTGCCAGGCGCACACTTCGAATACCACGGCGAGTTTATCGATCGCGTCAACCCGCGCAACGTGGAGCTGTTCTTCTTCCTCTACTTTGCGATGACCGGCGTGCACGCGGCGCACATGATCGTCGGCGCTTTGCTGCTCGTCGTCTGGCTGATACCACGAGCTAGAAAGGGCGCATATTCAACCGATTACTATGCGCCCATCGAGAACTTCGGATTGTATTGGCACTTCGTCGATATCGTCTGGATCTTTCTCTATCCGCTGCTGTACCTCATCGGGAGGCACGTGTCGTAATGTCGGACTCTCACGGCGCTCATCATCACATCGTTCCGGTTCCGCTTTACATCACGATCTTTCTCGCCCTGCTCGTGATGACAGGTCTGACGGTCGCCGTCGCCTATGTCGACATGGGGGCGGCCAATATCTACGTGGCGCTGGCGATCGCCTTCGTCAAAGCAACGCTGGTCGTGCTGTTCTTCATGCACGTCAAGTACTCCAGTCGGCTGGTGCAGTTGGCGGCGGCGACTGGATTCATTTGGCTGGCGTTCATGTTGGCCTTCACGCTTGCCGACGTCTGGACCCGCAACTGGCAGCCGGTGCAGGGTTGGGCGCCGCAGTTCGTCGACGAGCCGCTGGGCCACGGCGAGGCCCCGGCCGCCCCGGCTGGCGAGGGTCACTAGGCCGTCCGGCTCGCTACCCTCGCCTGTTCGAACGTCGCCATCTCGCGGTACAGCGCCAGCGCCGTATCGACCAGCCCGATCCCAAGCGCGGCGCCGGAGCCCTCTCCCAACCGCATTCCCAGGTCCAGCAGAGGCCGCGCGCCCAGCGCCGCGAGCAGCAGACGATGCCCGGGTTCGCCCGAGACGTGCGCGAACGCCAGATGCGCCGGCAGCGCCTCGGCCAGCCGTGTCGCCACCAGCGCCGCCGCGGTCGCGATGAAGCCGTCCACCACCACCGGGACGCGGCGCGCCGCACAGCCCAGATAGAACCCCGCCAAAGCGGCAATCTCGAATCCGCCCACGCAAGCCAGCGCCCGCAGAGCGTCGCGATCTTCCAGGCGGTGCAGCGCGAGCGCCTGTTCCACCACGCGCGCCTTGCGGGCCTTGCCTTCCTCGTCCACGCCGGTCCCCGGACCCGCCAGCGCCGAGGGCGAGTGGCCGGTCAGCGCCGCCCCCAGCGCCATCGCGGCCGTCGTGTTGCCAATGCCCATCTCGCCCGCCGCCGCCAGGCTCACGTTGCGGTCCGCGAACGCTTCGGCGACTTCGATTCCCACCTCGATCGCGCGATCCCTCTGCGCGTCGGTCATCGCCGGCTCTTTGGCGAAGTTCCGCGTACCGCGCGCCACGTTGCGGTCGATCACGCCGTCGCCCGCCGAGGCGCCGATGCCCACGTCCACGATCAACGGCTTGATCTCGAGCCGTCTGCAGAGCACGTTGATCGCCGCGCCGCCCGCGGCAAAATTCGCCGCCATTTGCACGGTCACTTTCGACGGAAACGCGCTCACGCCCTCCGCCGTCACGCCGTGGTCGCCGCAAAACACCACCAATCCCTTGCGCGGCATCGGCGGCAGCGACTCGCCGCGGCACACCGCGTACCATCGCGCCAAGTCTTCCAAGCGGCCCAGGCTGTCGCGCGGCTTGACGAGCGAATCGAGACCCCGCCGGACGGCTTGGTCGAGGCTGGGATAGGCGGGGTCATCGATCCGGAAGACGATTTCTCTGAGTTTCGGGCTCATTTGGTTTGGATTCGGGCGACTTCTCCATAATTTTGCTTGAAACGCGTCACGCGGCGCCAGTCCGGCTCGCCGCCGCCGGCGAGCTCCGCCAACAATCCGTTGACGCCCAGGTGGCCGGCAATGGCCGTCGTGCAGGGTGCGGCGCACAGCTCTCGCCAGACCGAGCGCACACGCTCGAGGAATACGGCTTGTGCTTCGCCGCCTGCGGGAGTCACCGCCCACCAGTCCGCGAGCTTCGCGCGGGCCTCGCGCGGCCAACGCCGCTCGATCTCTTCCCATGCCAAGCCGTTCCAGCGGCCGTAGTCGAGCTCGTCGAGCCGGGCGTCGCGCATCACCGGCAGCCTGAGCCGTGCGGCTACTCGCTCAGCGGTCTGGATGGAGCGCCGCAGCCCGCTTGAGACCACACGTTCGACTCCGGCTCTTACCAGCTTCTCGGCCAGCCGCTCAGCCTCGCGCATCCCTTCTTCGCTCAGCTCCCGGTCGGCTTGCCCCAGGAACAGCCCTCGCCCCACGCTACGGCCGTGCCTGGCGAGATAGAGCGTCATCGCGGCTCCGCCAGCAACGTCAACAACGTCAGGCACTCCATCGTCACCGCCGTCGCCCCCAGGCAATCGCCGGTGACGCCGCCAAGCCGGTTCCTGAAGTACGCCGCCGCCAGACCCGCATACAGCAGGCAACCGCCGACCGCCCATGCCACGGCAGGGTTTCGATAGACCGGGTAGAAGAACACTGCGGCCGCCAACCACGCCGCGACCACGTGGCCGCGACCAACGGCCGCCGCAAGCTCGCCTCCCGAGCCCCTCGACGCCGGGCCGGCCCACGCCGCTAGCGTTACAACTCCGGCCCGAGGCGCCGTCTGCCCGACCAGAAACCCGGCCAGGCCCAAGCGGCTCAGGCAGAGCCAACGCACCAGGTAGCTCAACGTCAGAGCGACCGCGCCGTACGTCCCAATGCGGCTGTCCGCCATCACGCGCAGCAGGCCATCGCGGCTCCGCTGGCTGCCAAAGGCGTCCGCCATGTCGGCAAGACCGTCTTCGTGCAACGCGCCGGTCAGCAGCGCCAGAGCCGCGAGCGCAAGCGCGACCCCGACCTCGCGCGGCCAGCATTGCGAACCTGCCTCGGCCACGAGCCAGCCCGTCCAGCCTAGGCCCGCACCGACCGCCGGAAAAAGCATCGCCGCCCAGCCCAGCGTGCGCGCATCGGGCGCGGACGGCGGCGAAGGAACCGGAATCCGCGTCAGCAACCGCACCGCCGCCACGAATCCCCACAACGGCTTCATGCCGCCGGCTCTCCCATCGGCTTGACGTGCAACGGCTGGCCGAAGACCATCCAATAGACCTCATCCGCGGCCGCCGCCATCGACTGGTTCAGCCGCCCGGCGAGATCTCGAAATTCGCGCGCCAGCGCGTTCTCGGGCACGACGCCGCATCCAGCTTCGTTGGTCACCAACACCAGGTCGGCTCCGCCCCACTGCTCCACCTCCGCCGTCAAGGCCTCGACCTCCGCGCCCGCGTCGCGATCCGCGTCCAGCATTACGTTGCTCAGCCACAGCGTCAGGCAATCGACCAGCACGCACGGCTCGTCGCGCAAGTCTCGCAGCGCCGCCGCCAGGCGCAGCGGCTCTTCGATCGTGCGCCACATCGCCCCGCGCCGCGCGCGGTGGTGCGCGATGCGGTCGCGCATCTCCTCGTCACGCGCCTCGGCGGTGGCCAGGTAGGTAGCGCGTCCGTGGCGGCGCTCCGCCCATTGCTCGGCGAAGCTGCTCTTCCCGCTGCGCGCCCCTCCGCCCACCAGCACTATTGCCACAAGCTCCCTCGATGGCTCCGCAGCAACCAGATGAAGAACGGCCCCCCAAGCATCGCCGTGATCACGCCCACCGGAATCTCCGACGGCGCCATCGCCGTGCGGGCGATGGTATCGCAAATCGCCAAGAAGCCGCCGCCGGTGCAGAACGCCGCCGGGACGAGCAAGCGATGGTCCGCCCCGACCGCCATCCGCAACGCGTGCGGCACGATCAAGCCGACGAAGCCGATGGGTCCGGTGAAGGCTGTCACCGCCGCGGTGAGGAAAGAGCCCAACAGAAACGCCAGACGCATCAGCGACCGTAGCTCGACGCCGCGCGTCATCGCCCACTCCTCGCCCACCGAAAGCAAGTTGAGCTGCGGAGACTTCCACACCGCCAAAGCCAGGCCCGCCAGGATGCCGCCCGCCAGCAGACTCAGCGTCAGCGGGGCCGGCGAATCGATTCCCCCCATCAGCCAGCGCACGATCGCGAACGACTGCGTCAGCCCCGCCGAGTAGTGCAGGAACAGAATCGCCGCCATGCAGATGGAGTTGATCGTCACGCCGGTGAGCAGCAGCGTGAACGACGACATCCGGCGGCCCTCAGTCGCGAGCGATACCACCAGCGCCATCACCCCCAACGCCCCGGCCAGCGCGCTCACCCACAACGCCGGCAGTCCCGCCACCGTGCGCCAGCCCAGGCAGATCGCCAGCACCGCGCCCAACGCCGCGCCGTTGGAGACGCCCAGGGTGAACGGTGTCGCCAAAGCGTCGCGCAACAGCGCCTGGAAGACTACGCCAGCCAACGCCAAAGCGCCGCCGGCGAGCCCGGCCAGCAACACGCGCGGCAGCCTGACCTCGAAGAGAATCTCGCGGTCGGGCGACTCGCCCGCCAACGCCGCTCCCAGCGTCGCCTCGCTCGAGCCGATCAACGGCGTCAGCGCCAGCGCCAGTCCCAGAAACAGGACCGACGCCGCGGCCACCGCCGCGAATCGCCTCGAGCTCAGCATCGGCCGCTATCCATAGCTCAACCAGGGGCGTCCGCCGACGCCGCTGCGCATCGTCACCGCGGCCTCGAACACTTCCGCGACGAACGCCTCGGTCAGCACCTCGGCCGCGGAGCCGTCAGCGGCGACGCGCCCGGCCGCCAGCGCGATCACGCGGTCCGCGTAGGCTGCCGCCAAGTTGAGGTCGTGCGTGATCGCGACTACGGTGCGGCCTTCGCGGGCGAGGTCGCGCAGCAAGGCGTAGAGCTGAATCTGGTGCTTGAGGTCGAGGAATGAAGTCGGCTCGTCGAGCAGTAGCGCTTCCGGCTCTTGGGCCAGTGCGCTGGCCAGCGCAACTCGTTGCCGCTCGCCTCCGCTGAGCTCGCGAAACGGCCGCTCGGCAAACGCCGTCGCATCGGTCTGCTTCATGGCTCCGAGCACCGCCTCACGATCGCCGGGGCTCTCGAACAACCCGTTGCAGTAGGGAGTCCGCCCCATGTAGACGACCTGCTCGGCGGTAAACGGAAACTCCAATCGCAGGCTCTGGGGCACGAACGCCGCGCGGCGCGCTAGGTCGCGCTTGTTCCAATCGCGCAGCTCGCGGCCGTCGAAGCGGCACGAGCCTTCGTAGTCTTGCAATAGTCCGGCCGCTACCCCCATTAGGGTCGACTTTCCAGCGCCGTTGGGGCCGACGACGGCGGTCAGCTCGGCGGGCCGCAACTCGAGCGTCAGCTCGTGGAGAACGGGCGTCCGCGCGTAGGCGAAGCTCGCGTCCTCGAGCTGAAACAGTGCGCTCATGCCGTTCGGGATGGCTGGCTCGCTGTGCCTAGACGAGGGGCCGCCTTCATTCCGCCGCCTCCGGATGAATCATCCCGAGCAGCGCCCGCGCCGCTTCCACCACGCGCGGACCCGGCACCACGAAGTGATCCTCGGCGACCGCATAGACCCTTCGCCCGCGCACGGCCGGCAGCCTGGGAAAAGCCCGTAGCCACAGCTCGACCACGGCGCGTTCGTGCGCCTCGGTCACCCCGTCGGTCACCGCCATGTCTCCCATGTCGATGATGACCTCCGGCGCTCCAGCATAGATCTCCTCCCGCCCGATGCGCGGGTAGTGGCCGATCGCTGCGCCGAACAGGTTCACTCCTCCGGCCGCCTCGATCAGCTCGTTCAAGAACGGGCCGCCGCCCACGACCATCAAGTCTTGCACCGTACCCGGCGTGCGGCCGATTACGAAGACGGTTTTGCGCTTCGGCAAGCTCGCCGCTCGCTCGCGTACCGCTTGCAAGCCTGCTCGCACCTCGGCGGCTGCGCGCTCGCCCGCTTCGGAGTCGCCCAGCCGTTGGCCCAACTTCAACAGAGAGCGCTCGATGCCGGCCAGGTCGTTGTGCTGAATGGCGAGCACATCCAGGCCGACCCGCTCGAGCTGGTCGCGCAGGTCGCCGTGCTCGGCCAGCACCACCACCAGGTCCGGCCGGAGGCTCAAGATGATTTCCATGTTGGGCTCGAGATACGATCCCACCTTCGCCTTCTGCCGCACCTGCGGCGGGTAGTGGCAGTAGTCGGTCACCCCGGCCACGCGGTCGCCCGCCCCCACTGCGTAGAGCATCTCGGTGATGCTCGGCGCCGCCGAGACGATCCTTCGCGGCGCCTCCGCGGCGCCGACCGCAGCCAACGCGAGCGCCAACAAGAGCGCCCTCAAAGGTAGAGCTCCTCGAACTTGGCCGCATTCACGCTGGCGTCGAACCAGTCCGCGAGCCGGTCGTAGACCTCGTCGCCCTTGGGGGCTTCCTGCGGCTTCGGCGCGGTCTTCGAGCGCCACTCGGCCACATCCGCCAGTAGCGCTTCGAGCACCGCGGCGTTCTCGAGCGCTCCATGCAGGTAGTGCCCCACGATGCCGCGTTGCCAGTAGCCTTGCGGCTCGCCGTCAATCGAGCAGAAGGGCGTCTCGCCCGCCGCCGGCGTCGTCTCGCCCATGTGGATCTCGTAGGCCTCGATCTCGATCTCGCTCTGCCCCAACCGCGCTTGCACCTGCCTGGTCGTCTTCTGGCGCGCCATGCGGGTCTGCACCGGCAGCAGCCCCAAGCCGGGCACTCTGCGCTGCGAGCTCTCCACCGCGTAAGGGTCGATGATGAAGCGGCCCAGCATCTGGTAGCCCCCGCATACGCCCCACACCGCCGTGCCGTCCTTGCGCTTGTCGAGAATCCAGCGGTCCAAGCCGGTCTTCTTCATCCACGCCAAGTCGGCAATGGTGTTCTTCGTGCCCGGGATGATAATCAGGTCCGGGTCAATGCGCGCCGCCTCGGTGATGTATTCGGCTTGCGGCAGCAGCTTGAAGTCGGTCGTGTTGGCGATGTTGGGCAGCTTGACGATGGCGATGTGCAAGCCGCCGGGCTCGACCGGGATGGGCCGGCGGTCTTCCAGCGCGACGCTGTCTTCCTCATCCAGTCGAATCTGGGGCGCCTCGGGGAAGACGCCCAGGCAAGGCCGCCCCGAGCGATGCTCGAGAATCGCCCGCCCTTCGTTGAACGCCTCGACATCGCCTTGGAAGCGGTTGACCATCACCGCCCTGACCAGCTTGCGCTCTTGCGCCTCGAGCAAGTCCAGCGTGCCGAGCACGGAAGCGAACACGCCGCCGCGCCGCACGTCGGCAACCAACAGAGCGGGCGCGCCAAGCCGGCTCGCCAGCCCCAGGTTCGCCAGGTCGCGGTCTTTCAGATTGAGCTCCGCACAACCGCCCGCGCCTTCGAGCACCACGAAGTCGTAGACGTCGGCGAGGCGCCGGTAGGCGGCGTCGATCTCCCCAGACAGCTCCTCGTAGTCCTCGCGCAGGTCGCCGTTGCGAACCGTCTTCCACACCTTGCCACGCAGCACGACCTGGCAGCCGTCTTCGCCGGCCGGTTTGAGCAGCAGCGGATTCATGTCCGTGCTGGGCTCGATTCCGCAAGCGGCAGCTTGCGCGGCTTGCGCGCGGCCGATCTCGCCGCCGTCGTCGCAAACGGCGGCGTTGTTCGACATGTTCTGCGCTTTGAACGGCGCCACGCGCAGGCCGCGCCGCGTTAGCCACCGACAGATCGCGGCTGTCGTCCAGCTCTTGCCTACGTGCGAAGCCGTCCCCGCCACCATCAGCGCGCGGCCGCGTTCGCGGTCGAGCGGTTCCGGCTCACGCCGGCCGAACAGCGAACCGAACAGAGATCTTCCCGGCATGCAAGGGGCGCCGCGGGGCCGGGCCCGCCCTGCGGCGTTCGTAACAGTTTCGCAAATGGGCGGGTCGCGAGTCGCCGCGGCCGCCTCGGGATTTAACTCCCTCTTTACGACTCAACCGCAACTTCATCGCCGTGCGTGCGTTGGTATTGATGTAGCTCATGTTCTGCTCCGGACCCGGAGCGACCGGCCGCCGGCGAGCAGACCGCGCACACGACAACGAAACAAAGGAGTCTCATCTCATGGCGACCAACGACCCCATCCGCTCGCTCGACCACACTCTGGAGCACGTCTCCGGCGATCGTCGTGGATTCTTGAAGCGTCTGCTCGGCGGCACGGCCGCTATTGGGGCGCTCCCCCTGATCACCACCCGCGCCGCCGCTCAGGAAACCGATCAGGGCAAAGGCAAAGGCAAGGCCGGCGGCAGAGGCAAGGGAGGTCAGGGCAAAGGCGGCGGCCAGGGCAAGGGTCGAGGCAAAGGCAAAGGTCGCGGCCAGGGCAGGGGACGCGGCCAGGGCAGGGGACGCGGCCAGGGCGGCGGTCCGCGGCCCTGACGCTCGCCCCGGAGGGCTCGCGAGCTCGCTCTTGGTCGAGCGGGCCTGAGCCTCCTCCATGCCTGCTCCTCTTCGTCATCCAGCAGTCCAGTTCTGTCCGGGCGATACCGGCTACCTGGCCTACGATCCGCGCTCGGACCGCGTCCATCGACTCAACCCGCTGGCGACGCTCGTCGTCGAGCTGTGTGACGGCCGCCGCGGCATAGAGGAAATCCAACGCCTGGCGTGTCCGGCGATCCCAGGCGCGACCGACGGGCTCGTAGCGGAGTGCATCGAAGCTGGCGTCTCAGCCGGCTTGCTCTGCACCGCCTCGCCGGCCGCTTCCGTCCTCGCGGCGCCCGCGGAGCTCGCCGCGCAACTTCGCGAGGACGGCAAGATCGAAGCCGCCTACATTTGCCAGTACAACGCCGCCGCGCGCGATCCTCGCGACGCCTCGCACTGGGCGACGCTCGGCGAGCTGGCGCACATCCTGGGCCGCCGCGACGACACGCGGACGGCTTACGAGCGCTACCTCGAGCTCGAGCCCGACGACGCCGAGGTGCAACACCTGCTCATCGGGCTGCGCGACCAGGCGCCGCCGCCGCGCGCGTCGAACCAGGCGATCGAGCAGCTCTATGAGCGCTTCTCGAGCTTCTACGAAGCGAACGTCGTCGAAGAGCTGGACTACCGCGCGCCCAAGCGGATCGCCGAGCTGGTTCGCGAGCTGAGCGGCGACGACCTGACGGCCCTCGACCTCGGCTGCGGCTCGGGGCTGGCGGGAGTCGAGCTGCGTCCGATTTGCAGCCGGCTGGTCGGGGTCGATCTTTCTCCTCAGATGGTCGAGATCGCCCGGGGACGCGAGATCTACGATGTCCTCGAGGTCGCCGAGATCACAGATTGGCTGGCAGGTTGCGACGCGAGGTTCGACCTGGTGTTCGCCTGCGACGCCCTCATCTATTTCGGCGATCTGCGCCAGGTCCTCACGCCGGCCGCGCGCCTGCTCGAGCCCGGCGGTCTACTCGTCCTCTCTGTGGAGCGCGGCGAAGAGGCGCCATTCACGCTCAGCGACAACGGGCGCTACACGCATCACCCGGATCATGTCCGCGAGGCGGCGGCCGACGCCGGGTTGGAGGTGGTGCGGCTCGAGGAAAGCTATCTGCGTATGGAGTACGGCGAAGAAGTGGTTGGCCTCCTTGCCGCGGCCAAGCTGGCCGCTCGCTGAGCAGCCTCCCAACGAGAGAATCGTCTAGACTGATCGGATCGCATGTCCGCGCTGCTTCTATTGCTCGCCGCGAGCGCCGCTGTCGAAGTTCCACAAGCCTGGGTTGACGAGAAGGTCGAGACGCTCGAGGTTCCGCTGGCCAATGCGCGGTACTCCCGCCGCCACATCTCCGCGGACGATTACTACCGCATTCCCGAGCGCACGCTCTACCGCAGCTACGCTGTCTACCATCCCGATCGCGAGCCCGAGGGCTACCAGCAGTGGCTCGCTTCGCGCGAGCCCGAGGTCGCCTTCGATGCCTCACGGCTCGACGGCGACGCCGACTGGATCGCCGCCGGCGAGCTCGTCTTCAATTATCCGACTTCGTTCGGTCCCGTGTTTTTCGGCGCGCGCGAGGTGCGCGACGCGAGCTTCTACGAGAGCGGCGGCATGCCTGTCGCGGCCGACGGCACGATCCCCTTCGCGCGCTGGGTGGTGCGCGAGAAGGGCAAGGTGGAGCTGGGCTCGATGGGCTGCAACACCTGCCACACGCGCGTGATGGAGGACGGCTCGGTCATCGCCGGCGCGCAGGGCAACAATCCCGGCGATCGGCAAGGCGCGCGCATGCTCGCCGCCGCCGCGCGCTTTGCGCCAGCGGAAAAGATCCTCGGGCAGATGCGCCGCTTCGCGCTGCAGTTCGAGATGCCCTGGCTCGAGCGCGACCCCAACCGCCGCGCTCGCACGATGTCGCTCGAAGAGCTGACCGCGGCCGGTGAAGCCATCCCGCCGGGCGTGACGGCGCGGGCGTTCACGTCGATGCTGATTCCGCCGCAGATCCCGGACTTGATTGGCGTCGGGGAGCGACGCTACCTCGACCACACCGGTCTGGTGCGCCACCGCGAGATCAGCGACCTGATGCGCTACTCCTCGCTAGTGCAAGACATGATGCGCTACGCCCGCCACGGCGACCTCGACGCGCCTGCGACTCCGGCGCCGGGCAAAGGCATACGCTTCAGCGATGCGCAGCTCTACGCGCTGGCGCGGTATCTCTACTCGCTGGAGCCGCCAGCGAATCCCAACCGGCCCGACGCCCGCGGCGCGCGGGGCAGGGAAGTCTTCGAGCGGGAAGGCTGCGATGGCTGCCACACGCCGCCGCTCTACACCAACAACGAGCTCGTGCGCGTGGAGGGCTTCGAACCGCCCGCCGGCTCGCCCGACCCGGTCTTCGACCGCACGATCGGCATCGACCCGCGGACGACGCTGGCGACGCTCAAGGGCACGGGCTACTACAAAGTTCCGTCACTCAAAGGCGTGTGGTATCGCGGGCCGTTCGAGCACAACGGCTCGGTGGCGACGCTGGAAGATTGGTTCGATCCGGCGCGGCTACGAGGGGACTACGAGCCGACGGGTTTCAAGGGCGGGGGAGTGCGGACGCGGGCCGTCCCCGGGCACCGCTTCGGGCTGGAGCTGGATCGGGAAGACAAAGAGGCGCTGATTGCGTTCTTGAGAACGCTATGAGCCCATATTCCTGACAAAACCTGACAAAACCGGACATTCCGGCTCGCCGCCGCCGGGCGCCCGCCTCTCTTGTCCGTCTCCAGCTTAACTCCGCAGGGTCGGCGTTCGGGGGCCTCGCGGGCCTATGTCACCGAAAACAAGAGACATTTCGTTTTGGCCGGGATGTACGAGAACGCACGCTCCGACGCTAGAAGCGCGTGTCGGCCGGAATGCCGGCTGGCTCGGACGGCCCGGCCGGGCGGGAAGAAGAGGGCGGCGACCTCGGCGGTTGCGGGCCCTTCTCCGCGACTCGACTACACTTGGATAACTTGCGGGTCTCCTGGCGGTCTGTTCTTCTGTTCCTCGTTTTGCTTTGCCATTGGCAGTCGATCGCGGTCGCGCAGCCCGCCAGCTCGACCGCGCCGGTGCGTACGGCGCCGGTGACCCGGGTCGCCGCCGACATCTCTATTGACGGCCGCCTCGACGAAGAGGCTTGGCGGCGCGCGCCAAAGATCGGCAAGCTCGTCCAACGCCTTCCGGTCTCGGGCGATGAGCCCAGCGAGCGCACCGAGGTCACGCTGCTCTACGACGATGACAACCTTTACATCGGAGTGATGTGCTACGACTCCGAGCCCGATCGCGTCTTGGGCGCCCAGATGGCCCGCGACGCCCAGCTCAACACCGACGACCGGGTCGAAATCCTGCTCGACACCTTCCGCGATCAGTCCAACGCCTTCTACTTCGCGACCAACCCCAACGGCGCCTTCGTCGACGGGCTGGTGTTCGCCAACGGCGAGACCAACGAAGATTGGGACGCCATCTGGCTCGTCCGCGCCGAGAAGAACAGCGAGGGCTGGAGCGCGGAATTCTCGCTTCCCTTCAAGAGCTTGAACTTCCCCTCGACCGGCACGGTCTGGGGCTTCAACCTCTCACGGACGATTCAGCGCAAGCTCGAGGAAGTCCGCTGGTCGGGAGCGCAATTCCAGATGCAGTTCTTCCAGCCATCGGAAGCCGGAGAGATCACCGGCCTCGAAGGCCTCGAGCAGGGCGTCAGCCTCGACGTACGGCCCTTCATCTCCCAGCGCTGGACGCACAACAATCCGACCGGCGACGACACGGTGCTGGGCAAGGGCGGGCTGGACATGTTCTACAACATCACCCCCAGCCTGCGCCTTTCGACGACCTTCAACACCGACTTCGGCGAAACCGAAGTCGACAACCGCCAGATCAATCTCACTCGCTTCGGGATCTTCTTCCCCGAGAAGCGCACATTCTTCTTGCAGGACGCCGGCGTGTTCAACTTCGCGACCACGGGCGTCGATCAGCCTGGCGGAGTACCGCCGCCCGGAGCGGAGATTTTTCCGTTCTTCAGCCGTCGCATCGGCCTGCTCGGGGGACAGGAAGTTCCCATCGACTACGGCTTCAAGCTGACCGGCAAAGTCGGCAGGACGGAAGTCGGCGTGCTTGACGTCCAAACCCGCGACACGCCGTTCGTCGCCGACAACAACCTCTTCGTCGGTCGCATCCGCCAGAACTTCCTGCGGCAATCCTACGTCGGCGCCATCGTCACCAACGGCAACCCTGCGCGGCCGGAGTCGTCCTCGACGATCGGAGCGGATCTGCGGCTGGCGACCTCGGACTTCCTCGGCAAGGGCCGCAACGCCGTCTTCAACGCTTGGGGGCTGAAGTCGAACAACGAAGGAGTCACCGAGAGCAACGCCTCGTACGGATTTGCCGCTGCGTACCCCAACGACCGCTACGCGGCGCAATTCATGTTTCGCGAGATCCAAGAGAACTTCGTTCCCGCGCTCGGCTTCGTGCAGCGCCGCAACGTACGCATGTCGCGGCTGGGATTGAGCTTCAACCCGCGACCTCCCCGAGGCCGGGGCGTCCAGCAGATGTTCCACGACTTCTTCTGGACGCGCTTCACGCGGCTCGACAACGGGATGGTCGAAACCGAAAGACTCCATTTCACCTTTTTCGATTGGCATCTCGACTCAGGCGACAGCATTCACTCGCTATTCGGCATGGACCGGAGCTTCGAACGCTTATTCGAGCCGTTCGAGATCTCCCCCGGAGTGGTTCTGCCGCCGGGAGAGTACCGCTTTACTCCTTGGCGCTTCTTCTTTACCTCGGCCCAAAAGCGCCGCTTGCAGGCCTCTGTCGGCGCCAACATTGGCACATTCTGGTCCGGTACGGCGAAGACGATCTTGGCCGGTTTGCGCTATCAAATGCCGCCGAAGTTCTCGATCAGTCTGAATTCCAACCAGACCTTCGCCAACCTGCCGCAGGGCAACTTCGTTGCTCGGATCTTCAGCTCGCAGATCAACTACTCGGTCTCGACGTTTCTCTCGTTTGCGACGCTCGTGCAGTTCGACAACCGCTCCGACAACTTGGGGCTGCAGACTCGCGTGCGTTGGACGCTCGAGCCGGGCAACGACTTGTTCTTCATCTTTGGCCAGGGCTGGATTCAAGAGCCGGATGAGCACGGCAACCTCGACTTTCGGCCGCAGGATTCGCGGCTTGCGACGAAGCTGCAGTACACGTTTCGGTTTTGAGGAGCACGGGCCCGACTCGTTGGAGGGCGACTGTGCGGGCGGCGGGATTCGAGCGGTCGCGGACGCGAAGCGCTTCGGGCAGGTAGACTGTGCTTGTGCGCACGACTTACCTACTGCTCCTGACTGCTCTCGCCCTGCCCGCCGCTGATTGGGTCGACCTCTTCGACGGCAAATCTCTCCAGGGCTGGCAGCATCACAACGGCCAGGCCATCTACCGCGTCGAGGACGGCGCGATCGTCGGCCGGACCGCCGAGGGCAGCGTCAACTCGTTCCTGTGCACGCGCAAGGACTACGGCGACTTCGAGCTCGAATTCGAGGTCAAGGTCGACCCGCGCCTCAACTCTGGCGTGATGATTCGCTCGCGCCAGAAGACCGAGCCGGACGGCGAGGGTTGGAACAACGCCGTTGGGCGCGTCTACGGGCCGCAAGTCGAGATCGAGGGCTCGGGCGAAAAAGGCGCCGAGTCGGGTTACGTCTATGGCGAAGCGACGGGGCGCGGCTGGCTCACCCCGAAGGAGCGGCTGATTCCGCACAAGCGGGTCAAGGACGGCGAGTGGAACAAGTTCCGCATCCTCGCCAAGGGCCCGCGTATCCAGACCTGGATCAACGGCGAGAAGGTGGAAGACATCAGCGACGAAGAGACGTATCGGACGCATCGGTCCGGTTTCATTGGCCTGCAGGTGCACCGCATCCGCGCGGGGACTGGCCCCTACGAAGTGGCCTGGCGGAATTTGCGTCTGCGCGAGCGGTAGCGGCGCGGGCGGCGCGCGCGGAGGGTTCCCCTCAGGCGGGCTCGCTTTGGACCTTGCCGCTTTCGACCTCGGCGAGCGCTTCGGCGGGCGGTTCGAGCGGGGAGAGCCCGAGGGCTTTGGACATGTCGGCGAAGACTTCGCGGATCGCCCGTGTGCCGTCGATCTCGATCAGCAGACCCTGGCCGCGGTAGAGATCGAGCACAGGCTTGGTCTTGCCGTAATACTCCTCGAGGCGCACCTTGAGCGCTTCGGGGTTGTCGTCGGCGCGTTTGGTGAAGCCGCCGCCCAAGCCCATCTGGGCGCGCCGCATGACGCGCTCGACGACGACGTCGTCGGGGACGTCGAGGTAGATCACCTTGCTGACGTCCCAATTCTCGAACAGGTACTCGGCTTGAGGCCGCGTGCGCGGAAAGCCGTCGAGCACGAAGCCAAAGTTGAAATCGTGCTGCTCGAGCCGCTCGCGGACGACTTTCTCGACGATCTCGTCTGGCACCAGGCGCCCAGAGTCCATAATCCGCCGAATGCGCGCGGCGAGCTTGGTGTGGTGCGACATGTGCCAGCGGAAGATGTCGCCGATGGAAATGTGAACGAAATCGTGCGCCGTGCAGAGCAAACGGCTCTGGGTGCCCTTGCCGGAGCCTTGCGGACCGCAAATGATGTATTTGTGCATGCCGTTGGGGAAGCGAAACGGAGACGACGGAAAAGAAATTATAACGCGGGCGGCGAGAGAGAGGCCGAGCCCGGGCAGCGAGGGTTGGCTGGGATTCGTCCCGGCGCGAGGCTGTTCCCTGCCACCCGGCTGCCGGGGCGCAGACAGATCCTCAGGGCGTGCCTGACGCCGTTCCTTCCCGGCGCTCGAGCCGCTCTTTGATCCGCTTCTCGAGCTCGGCGGCTCTGTCTTGCATGCGCCGTTCGAGCTCCCGGATCCGTTCCTCGTTGGGTTGGAAGCGCCGCTCGAATTCGCGAGCTCTCTCCTTGTAAGCTTTCATCGACTCTTCATAGCGCTTCGCCTGCTGCTCGATGCGCTGCGCCTGCTCCTCGATCGCGCGCTGCTGTTCGTCGGTGAGCGGCTGATCGAAGTGCAGCTCGGCCATTCGCTCGTGCAACTGGCGCATCTGTTCGGCCAGCGGCCCGTGGCTCTCGCGCATCTGTTCGCGCAGGGTGCGCATGTGCTCACGCAGCGGCTGCATGTCCTGCTCGAGCCGTTCCCGAAGCTCGTCTCCCAGCCGGCGGATCTCGTTGGAGAGCGCGCGGACCTCGTCGTCCGCCGCCCCGGGAAGAGCTGGCGGCGCGGGCGGTGCGGGGGCGGGCGCCGGAGCTGGGGCGGGTGCAGGCGCCGGTGCGGGCGCGGGTCGGGCTTGTGGCGCGGGCGGCGCTGGGGGGCTGGGCGGGGGCTGCTGAGAAAAGCCCACGAGCGGGCCGAGGGCCACAGCCGCGGCCAGCGCGGCGCCGGCGCAGCAGACGGCGGTCAGGGTGGCGGCGCGTCCGCCGCGCCGCGAGCGATTTTGCAACAGCATCTCAATTCTCCTCGATAGGTGACTCTCGTCCGCGGCGGGCAAGGCAGGCGCCGCGCCGCGGCCCAGGCGCAGCCCGGCGAGGCGCGTGAGCGTGCGCGCGTAGTGATGGCGCGACCCGGCCGACTCGGCGGCCCGCTCGTCGCAGGCCATCTCTCGCTCGCGAGCAGTCCGACGAGCCAGAACCCACGCGGCCGGGTGGAACCACAAAGCCGCCAAGCACGCTCTCTCGACGAGGACTAGCCAGTCGTCTCGCCGGGCGAGATGGGCGGTTTCGTGCAGCCAGAGCCGCTCGAGCTCGTCCTCGTCGAGCAGCCCGGGCAACGAGGCGGGGAAGAGCGCCGCCGGCCTCAGCCAGCCGACCGCGGCTGGCGACTCGATTTCGTCCGAGATCAGCAGCCGCGCTCGCGAGGGCCCCCGCGGAGCCCAGCGCCGCTCGCGGTCCGCCCAACGGCCCCATGGGCGTCGTGCGCGCCGCTTCAGCCCAATCGCGAGCAACGCCCCGTAGGCCAGATGGGCCAAGCCCGCCGCGAAGCCCGCCAGCCACACGGCGATGGCCGCTCGCGGGAGCGGGCCCTTCTCCAACGACAACCAGTGTGCGCCCGCACGACCGGCGGGAGCCTGCTCGATCGCGGGCGCGAGCGGTTGTAGGACCGCTGCCTCGGCCAGCGGCCGGTCCTGCCAACGCGCCTGCTGCAGCGCTGGCAGCAGCGTCGCCGCGGCCAGCGCGCCGAGGCAGATCGTGCTGCGCAGATGCGCCGTCGAGCTTCTCAAACAGCACAGCGCCCAAGCGCAGGCCCCGGCGACGGCCGCAATCCAGACCGCATTCGCCAGCGCCGCGGCCGTCCTCGACTCCCAGCCGCTCACCGGAACCTCCGATCGATCAGCTCGCGTAGGCGCGCGAGCTCGGCTTCGTCGATCTCTTCGTTCTCGAGCACGTTGAGCACCAGCGCGGCGGGCGAGCCGTCGAAGAAGCGGCTCATCAGATGTTGGACGGTGGAGCGTTGCGCTTGGTCGCGCCCCACCACGGCGCGGTAGACGAACGCGCGGCCTCGCTGCTCGTGAGCGACGTACCCTTTGTCCTCGAGAATCCGCAGCGTGGTCAGGACGGTGTTGTAGGCGACCCGCTGCTCCTGAGGGATCGCCTCGACGGCCTCCGCCACCGTGCAGGGCCCTGCCGCCCAGATGGCGTTCATCACGCGAAGCTCGGCGTCGGTAAGCGTGCTGGAGCGGCGCCGCGGCATGTCAACTAAGAATTTAAGACATGGGTGCGAGCTTGTCAACTAATTTTTTGGGAGGTCGCCCAGTCGCTAGAATCGGGAAGGTGCGCGCGGCGTCGATTTCCGTGGTATTGCTGGCGCTGGCCGCGGCCGCCGTCGCCCAAGAGCCGTGGTCCCGCTTTCGCGGACCGAACGGAGCGGGGATCGCGGAGGGCGCGGGCTACCCGGTCAAGTTGGAGCCGCAGGAGAACGCCCGCTGGCGTACGCCGGCGCGTCCTGGCAAGTCGTCGCCGGTCCTGAGCCAAACGCGCGTCTATCTGACGGGTTCCGAGGGCGGGCGGCTCTACACGCAGTGTTTCGAGCGAGCCAGCGGGCGGCTGCTTTGGGAGCGTTCGGTGGAGCCCGGCCGCAGTGCCGAGATGAACCGGCTGAACGAGCCCGCTTCGATCACGCCGGTCGTCGACGGCGACAGCGTCCACGTGCTGTTTCGCGATGTCGGTCTGCTCTCCTACGATGCCGATGGAGGGCTGCGCTGGCGAACCGAGCTCGAGCCGTTCGCCAACTCCATGGGGCACGCCTCGTCTCCGGTGGTCATCGGGGAGCGGCTCATCGTGCAGGCCGACCAGAAGCGCGAGTCCTACCTGGCGGCGTTTGACACGTCCAACGGCGAGCTGCTGTGGAAGGTTCCGCGCGTGGAGGGGGAAGGCTGGGCTACGCCGGTGACGGTCAGCGGGCGCGTGCTGACCACGAGCCGCGGCTGGATCGCCGCGCACGACAGCGCATCGGGAAAACGACTATGGGGTCTGGAACTGCTGAGTCCCTCGGTGGTCGCCAGCCCGGCGGTGGTCGGTGACATCGTCTACACCTTTGGCTACGGCAACGAGTCGCTCGCGAGCTTCGCGCGCGGTTTCGACGCTCGGGATACAGACGGCGACGGCAAGTTGAGGAGGGAGGAGTACGCCTCACATGCATTCATGGTTGGCGTAGCGCTCCACGACGGCGACCGCGATGGCATCCTCACGCGCGAGGAGTATCTGGCGACGGCCGCCGCCACCGTGGCGCCGTCGAGGCTGTTCGCGTTCCGGCTGGGTAGAGAAGGCCCGCCGCGCGAGCTGTGGCGCTATGAGCGCAGCTTCATTCACGTGATCCCATCGCCGTTGGTCTACCGCGGTACGCTCTACTTCATCAAGAACGGCGGGATCGTCGAGTCGCTGGACGCCGCGACGGGCGAAGTCCTGGAGCGTCGCCGTCTCCGCAAGGCCATCGGCGGCTACTCGGCCTCGCCGGTCGCCGCCGACGGCAAGGTCTACTTCGCGAGCGAAGACGGCACGGTGACGACCGTCGCGGCGGGCCGCGATTGGCGGGTGCTGGCGACAAGCGAACTGGGCGCGGAGATTTTCGCGACGCCGGCTCTTTCT
Source organism: Bryobacterales bacterium (assembly GCA_965216545.1). Classification (GTDB taxonomy): domain Bacteria; phylum Acidobacteriota; class Terriglobia; order Bryobacterales; family UBA6623; genus RI-231. The sequence goes on along the minus strand of OZ244172.1, from coordinate 6,256,971 downwards.
GGGGGAGAAGTTATCGTGCGCGCGGGCGGCTACTTGTATTGTTTCAGCGAACCGTAGCGGTACGATTGATTCGATCGCCGGCGCGATGGGCTTCTTCTACGAGCACTGGTACCTGAGCACTTTGCTGCAGGCGGCAATGGTGATCCATTGGGTGCGCGTACGCCCGGAGCTCTATTGGCTCTGGATCATCATTCTCTTCGGGCCGATCGGCGCGGCGATCTACTTCTTCGTCGAAGTGATGCCGACCATTCGCTGGAAGCTGCCGGCGATTGAGCGCTTGGAGCGGCGCCGGCGCAAGGCGCACCTCGAGCGCGTAGTCGCCGATAGCCCGACACAGGAGTCGCTCGCACAACTCGCGCGGATCCACGCCGCCGAAGGCGAGCAAGAGCGCGCCATCGAGCTCTACAGCGAGGCGATCCACCGCGATCCGCACGATCCCGAGTCGTTGTACGGCAGGGGCGGCGCGCTGCTGAGGCTTGGCCGCTCCGAGGAGGCGATCCGAGACCTTGGGGCCGTCGTGGAGGTCGAGCCCACGCACGCCTTCCACGGCGCGGCGTTATCGCTCGCCGAGGCTTACGAGGCCAACGGGCAGGAGAAGGAGGCCGAAGAGGTCTACCAATCCATCCTGGGCCGCACGACGGTCTCGGCGGCCTACTTTGGCTACGCCCGGTTGCTGGCCAAGCGCGGCGAGCTCGGGGAAGCGCGGGGGCAACTCCAGCAGATTCTCGACAAGCAGCCCGGCCTGCCGCGCTACTTGCGTCGCCAGGAGCGCCCGTGGGTCCGCAAGGCCAACGCCATGCTGAAGGAGCTCGCCGCCGACTCGAGCCGTTAGTCTGCAAATCTCACCATCCGAGCGGCGCAAGCAGGCGATAGGCCCGCCCATACTTCGTTGCGCTCGATTGCCGTGCTCGACGTACTGTCGAGTACGCCTGTGCGCGCCAACCCGCGCGCGCCTCGTCTTGGCGCGCCTCTCACCCACTTGCGCTCGCCATCTGGTGAGATTTGCAGGCTAGCAATGCCCAGGCCGCAACTTGGGGCGCGCCAGGTTCGCTTCTTGGCCCTCCAATTGCGACTTCCAGCGTCATGCTGTGGGCGCGAGTCGTGTCGTTCTCGGCGATCGCGATCGTGGGCGCGGCGCAAGACACTTCGTTGTTGGCGGCGACGGACCTGTTCCAGCCGCGAGCTCTGGAAGCTCCGGACGGCGATCTATACCTGATCGGTACGCAGGGGACGCAAGACGAGGATGTGCAGATTGAGGTGCGCCGTTTGGCGGACGAGGGTCGCACCACCCGGTTCGTGTTGCGTTTCGGCGGCTCGGAGTGGGACGCCTTCCGAGACGCCGCTGTCGGAAAAGATGGGAGCCTGTATCTGCTGGCCACAACCGGATCCGAGGATTTTCCGACGACCCCCGGCGCCTTGGAGCCCACGATGCCGCTGGATTCGTCGTCCGCCTCGGCTCTGGTGAAGGTGAGCGGCGAAGGGGAATTGCTGGCCTCGACGTTCTTGCTGGCGGCGGAGAGTTTCCGAGGATTCGCCCTGGCGATGACGAGCGGCGGCGACTTGGTCGTCAGCGGCGTGTCGGATCGCCCCGATTTCGCGGCGACTCCGGGAGCGTTCGACTTTCGTGATCCGGTGGCGCCGTTCGTTTGGGCGACGCTCCGGCTCTCGGGCGATCTTCGCGAGGCGCTCTGGACGGCGGTCGGCGCCGGCGGCGCGCACGTCGCTGTCGACCAGGCGGACGATGTCTACGTTCTCGGTACGAGCGGACCGTTCGACTACCCGGTGACGCCGGGGGCCTTTCAGGGCAGGCCGGCCCTTTCGATCTGCGGCGGCTTCCTCGGCGTCCCTTGCGCGCGCCAGCGGATCAGCAAGCTCAGCAGAGACGGCACAGCCCTCGTCTACTCGACATTCGTGACCGGCGGGCGCGGAGAGTTTCCAGCCGGCTTAGCCGTTGACGACGCCGGGCGCGCCTACATCGCGGGAACGACGATGTCGCAGGACTATCCCACTACGGAAGGCGCCTTCGAGCGTGAGAACCCCTCGCGCCTGCCAACCTTCCGCGCGCCTCGCGAGACAGCCGGGTATGCGACGCTGATCAGCGCCGACGGCTCGACGCTTGTCTATTCCACCTATTTCGGGGGCGCGGGTGGAACTGAGGTTCGTGCTTTGGCCCTCGCGCCCGAAGGAGGCTTGCTCGCCGCGGGTATGACCACCTCCGCCGACTTCCCGGCCGCGCCGGACTGGCCAGCGCGCTGTCTGCCGCTCGATCTCGACCGGAACCTCTCGCCGGTGGTTTCGATCCCTTGGCCTGGACGACGCGAGCAGAGCTTTCTCACCCAGATCTCGCCGGATGGGTCGTCGATTTCCGGCTCCCAGTTGCTCGTCGGGCGCCGAAACGGTGCAACTGGCTTGCTGCCGCGGGCCAACGGTACGACTTGGCTCACAGGGACCACCGAGTTGCGCGACATTCCGCTCTCGCCCGGGTATCAGCACGCGGCCGTCGCGGAGGGAGGCAGCACCGCCTACCTAGCGGCGTTCGATGCCGGCTCGGATCGACACCCAACGTCGCTCGGGTGCCTGACCGAGCCGGCCGACCTGCGGATGACACAGGCGGTGTCGCCGACGCAGGTCTTGACGCTGTTCGCAGCCCGTCTAGGAACGCCCGAACCGACGAGTCCCTCGGGCGAGCGCGACCTGCCGCGGAGCGTCGCGGGAGTCGAGGCGCTCTTTGACGGTACGGCGGCGCCTCTGTTGTTCGCGAACGAGAATCAGCTCAATCTGGTAGCGCCTCGTTTTCTCGCCTCGCAGACGTCAACGACCCTCGAGTTGCGGGTCCGCGGAGAGACCGTGGCCAGGCGCGAGTACGCGGTGCTTGACCGTACGCCGCACGTCTTCATTGACCCGGATCTCGGGGACGCCGCCTGCAGTAACGAGACCGGCGGTTTCGGTACGGCGTTTCCGCTGGGCCGCTTCGTGATGGAAGACGGTCTCCTGAATGAGTGCGGAGCGTTTGCCCGGCCCGGGTCGGGCTCCGCCCTATTCTTGAACGGGCTGGGGCTTGCGCCGGGATTGCCGCCGGAGGGAACGTTGGCGTCGACGGCGCAGCCGCTCGGGCTGCCGGTGGAGGTTTCGATCAACGGACAACCCGCCACGGTCGAGTATGCCGGCACGGCGCCCGGCCAGGCGGCGGGCGTTTGGCAGGTCAATGCGCGGTTACCGCCGGCTTTCGATCCGGCGATCTTCTTCGATCAAGACTTCGCAGCGGTGGCGGTCGTGGTTCGGATCGAGGGAGAAGAGGCGCAGCCGGGTCCGATGACGATGTGGGTCTCTCGGTAAGAAACGCTCCTGGAGCGTGGAACGGTTCTTGACTGAATCTCCGTTCCGCTCGGTTCACGCGAGCTGTGCCGATCGAGAAGACCGTGCGAGTCGCGGGGCGCCCTGAGCTCCACCCGACCCAGCATTCCATGCTGGGCGACGATTCGGTCGCGCCTCCGGCGCTATCAGGATGCTCGCTGAGCCCGAGCCTTGGCGGGAAACGAACCTACTCCAGGCTCAGTATCCGCTTCCAGGCTGGTGCTGCGGTTTTGCCGGTCTCGGCCTCAGCCCCCGCGACGCGCTTGGCCAACGCCGCCAAGTCTTTGCCCAGGTCGGAGTCTTCCGAGACCAGGCCGCCGGCGACGGCTGCGCGTGTGACAGCGTCGTAGTCGTTGGCGAGTTGGTGGTCGATCGGTAATCCGATCGCCCGCTCGATCTCGTCGGGAGGGACCGCGCTGCGGGAGTTCGCGCGGTTGACGATGACGCGAATCCGGTCTTTGTCGATCTCCCAATCGATCAGCTCGGAGACGCGCCGCCGCGCCAGGTGCAGGGAGATGAGTTGCGGCGTACAGACCAGTTGGATCTGCTCGGCGCCGCGCAGCGCCTCGACTCCGGCGGCGAACAGGCCGGGAGGCAGGTCCGCGATCACGTCGGTGTAGTTGCCCTGGACCGTGCTCAAAGCCAGGGGCAGCCGGTCCATGTGCTCGCCCATCAGGCCCAGCGGCGAGTCCGGCGCGATAATCAAGTCGAAGTCGCGCCAACGCGTGGCGATCTTCGGCAGGAACTCATCGAGAGCCTCGACATGCGTCAGCGCGTCGGCCAGGGTGTATTTGGGATTGGCGCCGAGGCGGAACGCGGTAACGCTGCACTGGATGTCGCAGTCGACCAGCAGCGCCGGCCGGCCCGCGGACTGGCTCAGGCTTTGAGCCAGTTGCAGAGCCACGGTCGAGGCGCCGTCGGTCCCTTGGCAGGGCAACACGGCGATTAGCCGCCCTTCGGTGACCTGCATTGCGGGCTTGGCGACGGCGGCGAAGCAGCAGCGGATATCGGAGGCGTCGAAGGGCGGGACGAGGAAGTCTGCGGCGCCGACGCGCATCACGGCGCGCAGCGCGTCAGGCGATGCGGCGGAGTGGGCGGCGACGCGCAGGATGCCCGGGCAATCGCTGTGGATCTCTTGCAGCAGCTGCAAGGCGCGGTCTTCCTCGCTCAATCCCACAACGACAGCCGCGGTGGCGTCCCGGGCTCGGATGCGCTCGGCCAGGGTCGTGCGGTCCGGATAGTGGTCGAGGATGCTCGGTTTGAGCCCCAGACCGCTGCGGATCAAGGCTTCCTGCAACAAGCCGGCGTCTTCGACATCCGGCCAGACAATGAGGATCTCCGTCGCCATGCCGGCTGATGGGAATATCGGCCGGGTCGAGGACGAGGGTTAGAGAGGGGCCGAGCTCAGCGCCCTGTGACTTGGCGAATGACGCGCAGCAGGTTGCCGCCCAGGATCTTGCGGACGCGCTCATCCGAGTAGCCAATCGCCTGCATCGCCTTCGTCATCTCGGAGTAGTCGGAGATGTCCTCCATGCCCTGGGGCAGGGGCGGGCCGCCGTCGAAGTCCGAGCCGAGCGCGATGTGGTCTTCGCCGACGAGCCGCACGCCGTAGTCGATCACTTTGGCGAACTGCTTCGGCGTCATGCGGTACTTCTTCGGGAGCTCGCCTTTGTAGACGAACGGCAGCGCGGCGCGCTCGTGGGCGTCAATCTGCTCGAGCGACATCGAGGCGAAGCGGCCGAGCTTGGAGGAGATATCGGCGACGGGCGGCTGCTGGTTGCGCCACTCGAAGAACTTGGGGTTGTTGAAGGTGTTGCCGAACTGCAAGGCGATGACGCCGCCCTTCGCGGCGATCGCCTTGGCGGCGTGGTCGGAGATACAACGCGGGATGTTGACGAAGTGGCGGAAGCCGCCGTGGGTGTAGACGACCGGGTCGGCGCTGGCTTCGACGGTTTGCAGGATCGTCTGTTCGGAGCCGTGCGCAACGTTGATGACCATGCCGAGGTTGTTCATCTCGGCGACGACGCGGCGGCCGCGGGCGTTGAGGCCGTTCCACTTCGAGGAGTCGCAGCAGGAGTCCGCGAAGCCGTTGGTGAAGTTGTGCGCGGTGAGCTGCGCCGAGCGCAGCCCGAGGCGGTAGAGCGCCCGCAACACCAGCAGGTCGCCGTCGAGATCAAAGGCGCCTTCGAGGTCGAGGAACGCCGCGATCTTGCCGGAGGCGACGATACGCTCGATGTCGGCGGCGCCGAGGGCGAGCTCGATGGCCTGGTAGTTGCGCTCGATCTGGTCGCGGGCGAGCTCGAGGACGCGGAGGGTGTTCTTGACCTCGTGCCGGGCCGGGTAGTAAGGCTCGGGCGTGTAGACGGTGAAGAACATCGCGTTGACGCCGCCTTCGCGGGCGCGGGGCAAGTCGACGTGGCCGTCTTCGTAACGCTGGCCGATGTCGGAGCCTTCGAGCAACTGGCGGCTCATCACGTGGACGTGAGCGTCGAGCACGAGGGCGTCGCGATGAAGGTCCTGCGACGGGGCCAGCAGGGGGACGAGGAGCAGCAGGGCGGGGCGCATGAGGGGACTGGCTCCAAGGTAGCGAAAAACGCGTCGTGCGCGTGTATGCTAGGGGACGTGAATTGGCGGATCGCGGGACTCTCGATCGTGGCGGCGACGCTGTTGGGTTGTGCGGGCGGGGGCGAGCGGTCGCCAGCGCGCGGCGAGCAGGAGCTTTACGAAGCGATCGCCGCCGCGGACGTGCGCTACGTTCTGTTGACGCGCAGCGAGGGCGCGGCCGAGGCGCAACACTTCGACGGCGAGATCGTCGCTTACAGCGGTATCGAGGAGATGGACGACCTGGCCGCGACGCTCTCGAAGGAACACATCGAGCACCACCTGCAGGAGCAAAGAGCGGCGGAGATGCCCGACTAGGCTCCGGCGCTTGGGGGGGGCGTGCGAAAACGGGGCTAGCTCAGAGCCTTAGTTCCACACTGACATTGCACCCCGGCATGGCTGCCGGGGCTCGGAAGAATGCGTGTTGCTGAGTGCGGGGAGTGATGGCCGGGTGCGATCGAGTCAACAGCGGCGCGAGCAGATTAAGGCTCCTCTCGACCAAAAACTCGGGTTAGCAACGGCGTTGCAGCGAAGCAAATGACCATGTTACCGTTGTGGCTGCGGAGAGAGGCCGCCTGCCTCGGCGGCAAGGGGAGGTACCGTGAGCTTATGCACCCGGGCTATTGCCCGAAACAGTTTCTGCAGGCTGGCAGTTGTCCTTGCGGCGTTTGCAACAGCCTCTCGAGCCGATCTGCTGCTCGTCGTGGACTTGACCACGGTGAATCAAGTGACCATCAGTGCAACGGGCGGGCTCTCAGCCGTCACCGTCAGCGGTTCCGATACTACCGGTGTGTATCTAGAGGACTTCTATGGCGGGTCGGGGGGGGGCCTTTTCGATAGCTTGTTGTTCGGCGACTTGACGAGCGCAGCGAATCCACCTGACGGCCCGGACCTGTTCCGGGGAGGAGGCGGCTCGGACCCGGGGCTGAACATCTGGAGTATGACGCCGGACTTCGATCTGAGCTTCACTGCGGGGCTGGTTGCATTCACCGGGAGCGGAACGTGGAGTCTGAGCCCGGCGGAGTACGCCGACATGCTGGCCGGAAACAGCAGCGGCGATATCCACTTCCCGGCCGATACGCTTGACGACCTGCCGGTGTCGATTCTCGGCACCTACAGCGTAGTGTCGGATGCCACTGTGCCGGAGCCCGCGTCGATCTCGCTGATCGGCCTGGGGCTGCTCGGGTTGGTGGTTCTGCGCAAGCGGCGGTAGGGCCGCGCGGGAACTGCGGGCCGCGGGTTATTGGAACGCTCGGCAGGACGGCGGGGCGCACATCGCACCCCGGCATGGCTGCCGGGGCTCGGAGAGAAGGCGTGATGCCGAGCGCGGTCGGCGATGGCCGGGTGTGATCGTCAACAACGGGACGAAAGTTGATCCACGGGTTTCACCCATGGCTAGGCCAGGGCGCCTTTCTTCAACTGATCTTGGATGAAGTCGCAGGTGCGCGCCGTGATCGCCATCATCGTCAATGTCGGGTTTTGGCAGGCCACGGTGGTCCAGGCCGCGCCGTCGGTGACGAAGAGGTTCTTCACGTCGTGTGCTTGGGCGTAACCATTGAGCACAATCATTATGGAGGGCGCCTCCTGGTTCTTTATGTGGGCTTTATGTTGAGGGCGGGCGTGAGGGCTCGTTTAGGGCGCGACGCCTAGGGATTTCCACTCTGCGAGCATGCGGCGGGCTTCTTCCGCTTGCGGTGCGCTGGGAGCGTCTGCCAGGAAGGATTCCAGCAAGACCGCGGCGCCGGCGTAGTCTCCGCGGCGTGCCAACAGCGAAGCTTTGAAGTGGCGTACCGCAGGCGCCGGTTTGGCGCCGGGGCTCGCGAAGAGCGGCTCGAGCGCGGCTTCGGCCTCGATCGGCTGGCCGAGGTTGACCAGCGCGATGGCGTGAAAGAAGCGCTCCTCGGAGGCGGCGGGGTTCATCTCCAGGTAGGACTTGGAGGTCCGCTCGAGCGCCGGCCAGTCCTGAGCGCGCATCAGCAGCTTGACCAGGGCCGGGTAGGTCGGCAGATAGCGCGGGTCGGCCTCGACGGCTTTGCGGTAGGCGTCGAGGGCGCCGGCCTCGTCGCGCAGGCGCACACGCGCCAGCCCGAGCTGCTCCCAGGCGGCCGCAAACCCGGGGTGATCCTCGACGGCCTTCGCCAGGAGCGCCTCGGCCTTCTTGGGGTCGCTGTCAGGTTTTGTCAGCTCCCTGGACCCCTTTTCGTAGCTCTTGCGCGCCGCTTTCGGCGCGAGCGCCGTGGTGGCGCTCACCGTGTCGCCTTGCGGCTCGCTGATCGGCCGCAGGATGATGACGCCGATATCGGGATTGTCGAAGATGTTGCGCCGCGTCAAGTTGACCGGGTTTGAGGTGTAGCCGTCCAGGCTGGCGCGGATCTCGCAGCCGGTCAGGTCGACCGAGCCGGCGTTCTTGAGCATGCTGAAGCGCTCGCTGTCGCCGGTGATGCCGCCGACGCTGAGCGTGTCGCCGCTGGCGCGTCCGCGCGAGTCGACCCCGGTGGTCGAGGCGTCTTCCATGGCGATGAAGGCGTCCCGGCCGACTCGGAAGCCGAAGCTGCCGTCGGGCTCGGTGTAGGTCTCGGGAACTTTCTGGCCCTGGCAGAGGCGATAGATGGTGACTTGGCTGGGCGGCGCGGAGCCGTCGGGAAGCGTAACGCGCCCGTTGAGATTGACGATGTTGTCGATCTGGCGCGGATTCTGCTGATTGCCGCGCCCGCGCTGAGCCGGGAGGGGTTCGATCAGGAGGGCCGCGGCGAGGAGGATCAGGAGAGCACGCACCGACTTCAGTTTACGGCCTCGACCGCGCCAAGACGCAGGAAATGTTGAAATTGGGGGGGGATATCGAGAACATTGCCGTGGCGGGGGCAAATGGGATTGTGGCGGTCCGGCTCGGTTCTGGTCGCGGTCAACCTGGCCGTGGCCTGGCCGCTGTTCTTCGTCGAGTACGTAGAGTATCCGGAGTCCATCACAGGGTTGTGGGTCTCGCTTGCTCGTTACTTTCGACACAACTGGCCCGACCTGGGTTGGTATCCGCTGTGGGGCGGCGGCATGCCCTTCGCAGCGACATACCAGCCATTGCTGCACGCTCTCGCGGGGGCCGTCGCCACGTTGGCCGACTGGAGTCCAGCCCGGGCGTTTCACGTTGCGCTCGCGACGCTGTACGTCCTCGGGCCGGTCACGTTGTTCTTACTCTTGCATCGCTTGTTGCGCAGCACGGGCTACGCACTGGCGGGAGGGTTGCTGGTTTCTCTTGTGTCACCGTCTCACTTCCTGGCAACGGCGATCCGGGAAGACACGGGAGCGCTGTGGGGTGCGCGTCGACTCTACGCAGCGCTCGCTTGGGGTGACGCGCCACACGTCGCCTCGTTGACCTTCATTCCGGTAGCGATCCTGGCAATCGATCTGTTCGTTCGCCAGGGACGGAGGCAATACTGGTTGGCCGCGGCGGGGGGCTCCGCGCTGGTCTTCTTGACGAACATTCCCGGAACGATCGCGCTCGCGATGGGCGCGATCGGATACACAGTGGCCCTTCGGCCGAGGGCCTGGGCCAGCGGTTTGGGCCGGATAGCGGCGTCGGGAATGCTCGCGTACGCGCTTTGCGCCGTTATCGTGCCACCGTCGGTCTTGGTTGCAATGGCCGCAAACGTAGGAAAGATGGCTTCGCCGGGAAGCGACGAAGGACGCGAGGTCGGCTTGGTTCTGGCGGTCGCGGGTCTGCTGGCGGTCCGAGCGGCGGCCGCCAGCCTCTCATTTCCCACGCGTTTTGCCGCCTGCTTTTCGTGGATCGTTTCGGCGGTCACCCTAGGTAGCTACTGGTTTGACGTTTCCCTACTGGAGCAGCCACGGCGTTTCCAAATGGCCATGGAGCTTGCGTTGACCTGCTTGATCGTCTGTGGGGCAAAGGAACTGCTATCGAAACGCCGGACGGTGGAGCGCCTAGTTGGGATTTCCATGGCTTGTGCGTGCGCCGTGCAGGTGTGGAACTACGCCGCTTTTGCAAGGAGAATTGTCAAGCCGATGGACATGACCGCCCGCAGCGAATACAAGGTGGCGCGTTGGTTCGGCGAGAACGCCAACGGTGCACGGGTCTACGTTCCAGGCGCCACCGCCTTCTGGCTAAATGCCTTCACCCCGACTCCGCAGTTGACCGGTTGCTGCTCTCAAAATAGGCTGCTCGATGTAGTGACGATTGCAGACTATGTGATCGGATCCGATGACGGAGCGGGCGATCGCGCCGTGGAGATCTCGCGCCTGTGGCTGCAAGCTTTGGGCGTTGACTACGTCAGCGTAGCGGGGCCTCGCAGCACGGAACCCTATCAACCGATTCGCAACTGGAAGAAGTTCGACGGCGCGTTCGAGGAAGCCTGGCGTGACGGCGACGACGTCATCTATCACGTCCCCGGAGCGTCCCTCTCGCTGGCGCACTCCGTTCGACCCGAAGAGCTGGCGTCCCGCCGTCCCGAGAACGGAGTCGATACCCAACCGCTCGAGGTTTATGCCGCGGCTGTCAGCGACTCGGAACGTCCGGCCCTGTCGTTCGAATGGAGAGACAATCACCAGGCACGGATCGTTGGTGAGTTGAGCGAGGGCATGGTCATAAGCGTCCAGGCGCCTTACCACCCGGGTTGGACGGCGGTACAGGACCAACAAGCGCTCGCCCTGCGAGCCGATCCGCTCGGCTTCCTAGTAATCGAGCCTGCGCGCGCCGGTCCGGCGGAGATCGCTTTGACGTTCACGGGGGGCGCCGAGTCAGCGGCAGCTCGCGCGATCTCGGTTTTCGCGCTGTTGCTCACGATGGTGCTCCTCATGGAACCGCGGGCGTCCGCGGCGATCGTTTCCGCGCGATTCGACGACTGACGACGCCCCAGAAGAGTCCCCCTACGATGGTAAGCCCGCAGATCAATCGGCTCAGCAACATCTCGTGGCCTGCACCGAATGACAGCGTGATCCTGCATGGGCCTTCGCACCGCGGCTCGACGATCATGAAGCCCAGCGCATCCTTGCGGATGCGAAGCGGTTGCTCGTCAACGAAGGCGCGCCAGCCAGCGTGGTGGGCAACCTGGATGAAGAGCAGATGGTCTACCTCCAGCTCTGCGTCGATCGCTATGTTGCTGGGGTTTATCCACTCGAGAGAGGCCGTCGGCAGCGCCGGATCCTCGAGCGCCCGAGCCAGAGGCTCGACGGGCAAAGTGTCGAGGTTGTTCACGGGCGAGCGATGGGGGACATGCTCAGGAAGAATCACATGGGCGATCGAACGGGATCGCTGAGGCACGCGGTAGATGACGTCTTCACCCTGTCGCCAGATCTCTGGTAGCACCCCGTCGAACTTGTTCGAATCCCGCCAAACCTCGTGATAGCGGTCGCGGCCGCCGGGCCCGCTGACGGCGACTGCCTGGGCGCCGTAGAGACGCAGCCACATGGCGGTGCGCTCGCCGTCGCCCTCGGTGAAGGGTACGCCAAAGTGCAACGCAGGGATCGTGCGATTGACGATCCCTTGGCCAAATCCGCCGCCGACCTGTGGCGTGTCGGCAAAAGCATTCAACCAAAACTGAACTGAGCCGGAAAGGAACACGCGGTCATCGGGAAGATGCTCGCCGAGCCAGACCGAAGCCTCGTAGTCGAATGTCTCAGCCATGTCGATCGGCCGCAGGATGATCCGGGCCTTTTCTCGGTAATTGCCGTATTGCACGACGGTAAGCAGAACCGCGGAGGCCGTGGCGACGAACGCCTCCCAGCGGCCAGGCAGACGGTTAGTCAGGCGCGCCAGGACGAACACGCCAAGCAAACAGACCGCCATTTCGAGCTCATGGTGATAGCGATGTGGTTGTGGCATGAGCTTTAGCCCCCACAAGTCATCGGTCAGCACGAGAGCGGAGAAGAACAACGTGAGATAGCACCCGAAGACGATGACGCGCGTCGTCTCCCAGCGTCTGAAGAACCTCCACATCACGCCGGCGATCACAATGATGATGGCTCCGTAGGCCAAGTGGCGGGCTGTCATCGGAAAGTAGCCAATGGTGTACTGGGCGTTGTGGCGTATGTCGGCAATATTAGACGGTGGGATCCCGGGAAGGGCCAAACCATAGGCGATCGCGGCAATCGATGCGCTCCGGAGGACGAGGCGGCCCCACCCTTGCTCGTTGGAGCGGGCGAGCAGATAGCTCACCGCCATGATTGCCAGGGAAAATGCGCCCAGCCAGTTCGTGAGGACGACCGAAGCCAGCGCTGTGGCTGCCAGGAAGGTCCGGCCGGGACGAGGGCGTTCGAGAGCCCGGTGCAGAGCCCAGACCGCGAGCGGAAGCAAGGTGACTGCTGCAATGTGGGGGCCGTCGCCAAACTCGAGCAGGGCCTGGAGCCGTGCCGGCTCGTACCCCGGGCCCGCCCAGTTGCGCAGCCCGCTGACCAACACAGGCGCGGGCGAGACCAGCGAATAGACCAGCGCGGCCAGCAAGCTCGGGTAGAGCCGGCGCGAGAGCGCCAGCAACATCGCGAACAGTGTGACCGGACCGGCCGCGTAGAACGTCGCCGTGACGGCGTGGTGCGCAAGCGCCGGCGAGATTCCGCCCAGCCACGCCACCGCCGCGACGATCAGATGCAGCAGCGGCGGATAGGTGTTCTCGTAGGGTACGCCGGTGTACCACAGCGGAAACCAGCCCCACTCGAACGGATGCTCGATGGCGTAGCGGCTGATCCCGATGTAGGCCGCTTCGATCGAGCCGAGAAACTTGGTGTACTCGATGGTGAACAGCTCGCGGCAGACTAGCGCGTTGAGAACGAACAGGGCCGCGCCCCAGCCGATGGCCGCGGCACGCGTCACGTGTAGAGCCACTCCGGATAGCGCTCGATGACCGGGCCCGTCTTGGCGCCGCGCACGTGCAGCGTATCATCCCGCAGCTCGGTCGTAAAGCCGCGTTCGTCGAGCATGTCGAGCAGCCAAGGCTCCCGTGGCGGTCGCTCCAGCCCGAACGCCGTCGTTTCCAGGCGTTCGACGCCAAAGCCCGCGGCTTCAAGCAACAGCGCAAGCTCGCGCGGAGCGTACTCGCGCGCGTGCCGAGGATTCTCCGTGTTCCCTCCGTGCCGGGCCGTGTACTTCGAGAACAGTTCCGGGTGATAGCCGCTGAGCAGCGCGCGAACCGACCGAAACGAGCAGATGTTGGGCGTGCTCATCACCAGCGCGCCGCCGGGCCGCAGAATTCGGTTGATCTCGGCCATCATATGCATCGGGTCTTCGGCCAAGTGCTCGACCAGCTCGCAGCAGACGACGGCGGCGAAGTGGCCGTCGGGGTAGGGAAAGGCGTCGAGCTCGGCGTTGAACAGATCGATCCAGCAGGTGTAGGTCTCGCCCAGCAGCGAGCGGACCGTCTTGGCGTGCGGCTCGCCGGGGGGGCCGAGATAGCTGCCGCGCACCTCGCCGTAGCCCAGGTTGGCGAGCGCCGGCGTGATTTGCATGTAGGCGCCCATCTCGAGCAGACGGTCTTCCTCGCTCCCTTCCGGGGTGAGCTCCACCGTCTTGACGAAACGCCCGAGGTGCGTCTCGGCGTACTGGCGCGCCTCGGGCGACTGCGAGCAGAAGCCGAGGATGTAGTCAGCGAGAGAGGACATGCGAAGAGCCGCGCACGCCCTTCAGCGTGGCAAACGCTCGAAGCGCGCGACAAGCTCCCGCGACCACCAGTTGACCGGCCAACGCCTCAGCCGAGGTGAGGCTTCAGCACGTCGACGAGCTCTTGCACCGCGTCGGCGCTGTTGCGCAGAGCCGCGCTCTCCGCGTCGTCGAGGTGCAGCTCGTAGATCTTCTCGAGGCCCCGTGCGCCGAGCTTGCACGGCACGCCCACGTAGAGGCCATCCACGCCGTACTCGCCTTCGAGCAGCGCGGCGCATGGCAGCACCTTCTTCTTGTCCTTCAAGATGGATTCCACCATCTCGACGGTCGAAGCCGCCGGAGCGTAGAAAGCTGACCCGGTCTTGAGCAGGCCGACGATCTCAGCGCCGCCCTTGCGGGCGCGGTCGACAATCTTGTCGATGGTGTCCTTGTCAAGCAGGTCGCTGATGGGGATGCCCGCCACCGAGCTGTAGCGCACCAGCGGCACCATGGTGTCGCCGTGGCCGCCCAGCACGAAGGCCGTTACGTTCTCGACCGAGACGTCGCATGCCTCGGCTAGGAACGTCCGGAAGCGCGCGGTGTCCAGCACGCCGGCCATGCCGATGACGCGGTTCTTCGAGAAACCCGAGACGGACTTCGCCACGTGACACATGGCGTCCAGCGGGTTCGCCACCACGATGATGATCGCGTTGGGCGAATGCTTGACCGCCTGCTCGATGCAGCTCTTGACGATCTCGTAGTTCTTCAGCAGCAGATCGTCGCGGCTCATGCCCGGCTTACGCGGGAAGCCCGCGGTCTGGATGATGATGTCGGAGTTGGCCGTATCGGCGTAGTCGTTTGTGCCGACGACTTTGACGTCGCACTTTTCCACCGGGCAGGCCTCTTGGATGTCGAGACCCTTGCCCTGTGGAACGCCTTCGACGATGTCGACCAAGACGACATCGCACAATTCCTTGTCCGCCAAGTAGAGCGCACAGGTCGCACCGACATTGCCGGCGCCGATGACAGTTACTTTCTTGCGCATGGTTTCTTATCCCTTGTCCCCTGTTCCTCGTCCCTACATGTTCGCGATGATGGCGTCGGCGAATTCGCTGGTGCCGATCTTCGTTGCGCCTTCCATCTGGCGCTCCAGGTCGTAGGTGACCGTCTTGGCGTCGATGGCGCCGGCCAAGCCGCGCTCAATCGCCGCCGCGGCCTCCTTCCAGCCCATGAACTGGAACATCATCACACCGGAGAGGATGACGCTCGAGGGGTTGATGACGTTCTTGTCCGCGTACTTGGGCGCGGTGCCGTGGGTGGCCTCGAAGATGGCGTAGTCGTCGCCCACGTTGGCGCCCGGCGCGAGCCCCAGGCCGCCCACCTGCGCGGCGCAGGCGTCGGAGATGTAGTCGCCGTTGAGATTGGTCGTCGCGATTACGTCGTACTCGTCGGGCCGCAGCAGCACTTGCTGGAACATCGCGTCGGCGATGCGGTCCTTGATGAGGATCTTGCCGTCGGCCGAGGCGCCGTTCCAAGTCTCTTCTTCGGTCACGATCTGATCGCGAAACTCCTCTTTAGCGAGCTCGTAGCCCCAGTCGCGGAAGGCGCCTTCGGTGAACTTTTGGATGTTGCCTTTGTGCACCAGCGTGACCGAGCGGCGGTCGTTGTCCACCGCGTACTGAATGGCCGCGCGCACCAGCCGCTTGGATCCGGTGATGGAGATCGGCTTGATGCCCACGCCCGAATCGGCGAGAATGCTCCGTCCCATCTCGCCGTTGAGGAAGTCGATGACCTTTTTGACGTCGGCAGTGCCTTGTTCCCACTCGATCCCGGCGTAGACATCCTCGGTGTTCTCGCGGAAGATGACCACGTCGAGCTTGCCGGGCTCTTTGACCGGCGAAGGCACGCCGGGATACCACTTGACCGGGCGGATGCAGCTATAGAGCGTGAGCAGTTGCCGCAGGGCGACGTTCAAGCTGCGGATGCCTCCGCCGACGGGCGTGGTGAGCGGGCCCTTGATGGCGACGTGGAACTCCTTGATCGCCTCGAGGGTGTCGTCGGGCAACCAGGAGCTGAACTTGTCGAAGGCTTTCTCGCCGGCGTAGATCTCATACCAGACGATGCGCTTGGAGCCGCCGTAGCACTTCTCGACTGCGGCGTCGAAGACTTTGCGGGAAGCCTTCCAGATGTCGCGGCCGGTGCCGTCGCCCTCGATGAAGGGGATGATCGGGTTGTCGGGAATGGTGAACTTGCCGTTCTCGACGCTCACGGTCGCGCCGTCCGCCGGCACGGGATTCTGGTTGTAGGCTTTCGACATGGGTTCCTCTAGCTGCGTGCGGAGCGAGTCGGCGGCGGGCCGCTGTTGAGGCGAGCCGCACGGGGCGAACGAAGCTCCGGGGAAGGCCCAGGCGCATAATGCGCCCGAACCTCAGGCCATTGTAACAAAGCGGGTTAGGGGGCCGTTGTGACCCGATGAACGTTGATCTTCGTCGGAGAGGCCCTCTCGAATGGCCGCCAAGCATGAGAGCTTTTGCGCCCCTTGCGACTCATTTCTTGCCAAAACACCGCGCTTGCGCTTTTGGGCTCGACGAGGCGAATCTAGCGGTGTGCCCATATCGCCCGCCCCGCGCCGCCATTTGATTACGTTCGCCGCTCTCGCCGCAGTGGCCGCCGTTGCCGCTCGCGAAGAGACGCCGCTGCCCGGCCGTTGGATGGCCGGCGACTTCCACCAGCACAGCTACTTTACCGACGGCAGCTTTATGGCCGACACCGTGCTGATCAAGGGTTTCGAGTACGGGTTGGGATGGGCGGCCAATTCCGAGCACGGCGGCGCCGGCTGGCGCGACGGCCAAGGGCGGCCCTGGTCAGAGAGCCCGGCCGGCACGATCCTGGGCGACCCCAAGACGATCGAGCGTGAGCTCGAAGAGGACGGCGCCAAAGTGACCAAGACGTTTCCGGCCATGTGGCGCTGGCAATCGCTCACCGACTTCGCCTACGCAATCATTCAACGCGTCCGGCGCGAGCAGCCCGACAAACTGGCTGCAACGGGTTTGGAGTGGAACGTCCCCGGCCACGAGCATTGCTCGGTCGGCATCGTCGCCGAGGACGCCATGCCGATCGGCGAGTTCGAGTATCGTTTCGACCGCGGCGACACGGACCTCTCCGGCGGCCCCAACGGCGTGTGGAAGGGCAAGGATCCCACGCTCGAGGGCCATTCCAAGGCGGTCGCCGCGGTCGAGTGGATGCAGCGGAACCACCCCGAGAACGGCTGGATCGTCTTTGCCCATCCCGAGCGTGCCGCTTCGTATACCGTTGCCGACTTTCGCGACTTCAACGACGCCGGCCCCGATGTCGCAGTCGGTTTCGAAGGCCTGCCCGGTCACCAAGGATCGCAGCAACGCGGCGGATATCGCGAAGGGGCCGTCGGCGGGGGAACCTTCGGCGGCGCCGGGGCCTACATCGCAAAGGTCGGCGGCGTCTGGGACGCCCTACTCGGCGAGGGGCGCCGCTGGTGGACGTTCGTCAGCAGCGACTTCCATTCCCTCAACAATGACTTCTGGCCGGGGCAGTACGCCAAGACCTGGACGTGGATTCCCGACCTCAACCGCGACGGCCGCTCCTCGCTCGAGGAGATTCCCCACGGGCTGCGCTCGGGTAACACGTTTGCGGTGCACGGCGATCTTATCGACGCTCTCGAGTTGCGGGCGGGGTCGAAGAAGCAGTCCGCCGCGATGGGTGAAACGCTGAGGGTTCGGAGAGGGGCCAAGGTCGAGCTCCGCATCCGTTTCCGCGTGCCGGAAAGGAATCACAACGGCGAATCGCCGCGAGTGCGCTTGGTACAACTCATCGGTGGGGAGGTGCACGCGCCGGCGTCCAAGTTCCTATCAGACGGCACGACCCCCAACCCGGAGTACGCCAGGGAAACCAACCCCACCACGCGCGTGCTGAAACTCTTCACCGACTCGCAGATCCGGCGCAAAGGGCAGGGTTGGTATGAGACGCCGCCGTTCGTGATCAAGAATTTCCGGCAAGACTCCTATTTCCGCATCCGCGGCAGCAACCTCACGCCCAACACACCGCTTGAGACCGACGCAGGCGGCAACCCGCTCCCCGATAGCCTGATGGAAGCCGAGTCACAGAGCGACAAGTTCGACGAAGCCTGGCGAGACTTGTGGTTCTACTCGAATCCGGTGTTCGTCCGGGTGCAGGATTCCCACGGCGGGCGGTAGATGGAGCGCTTGGATTGGAGTAAACTCTTCCACGAACGGGACTTTCGTGCTGATGCGCTCTTACCTCTCTTTGTTGGCGCTCTCGGCGGCTATGGCGGCGTCCGCACAGGCGGCGTCCGCGCCGGATGGCTACCAGCTCGTCGAGCGTCATTGCCTGGCCTGCCACGGGGAGGCTCAGATGGCTGGGCTCGACTTGCGCACGCGGGAGACTGCCTTGGCCGGCGGCAAGCGCGGGCCGGCGCTCGTGCCCGGCGACGCCGGCAACAGCCGCATCTACCAAGCCGCTCAGCACAAGGGCGATCTCGCCATGCCGCCCAGCCGCGGCCCGTTGCCCAAAGACGAGCTCGCCGTGCTGCGGCGCTGGATCGACGCCGGCGCCCCGTGGCCGGGCGAGGGCGCCGGCGTTGGAGCCGCGACCTGGTGGTCGTTCCGCAAACCCGTGCGGCCCGCGGTTCCCGACAGCGCCGCCTCCAACCCCATCGACGCTTTCATCAATGCGAGGCTTGCCGATAGCAGTATCGAGCCCTTGGCGGCGGCCGATCGACGCACCCTCATCCGCCGGCTCAGCTATGACCTTCACGGCCTGCCGCCCACGCCCGAAGACGTAGCGGCCTTCGTCGCCGATCCCGACCCACATGCCTACGAAGAGCTCGTGGATCGGCTACTCGCTTCGCCCCGCTACGGCGAGCGCTGGGGCCGGCATTGGCTCGACGTCGTTCGCTACGCCGACACCGGCGGCTTCGAGACCGACGTCTACTTCGCCAACGCCTGGCGCTACCGCGACTACGTCATCAACAGCTTGAACGAGGACAAGCCCTACGACCGCTTCGTTCAAGAGCAGGTGGCGGCGGACGAGATTTGGCCGGGAGACTTCGACCTCGAGGGTAGCTATCTGCTGCCCGAAGCCGCCAAGCAGCATCGCGACCGGCTGATGGGCACGAGCCTCTATACACTCGGCGCGTTTCCGGTCGAGATCACCTTCCACGGCGATCAGTACCGCGCCGAATGGCAAGCCGAGGCGGTCGACCTGACTGGCGCGGCTTTCCTTGGGTTGACGCTGGGCTGCGCCCGCTGCCACGACCACAAGTTCGACCCGATCCCGCAGCGCGACTATTACCGGCTCTCCGCGTTGTTTGCCGGCAGCGAAGAGCGTGAGATCCCCATCGTCAGCCGCATGGAGATCTACGAGTTCACCCGGCACCAAGCTCGTTGGACGATTGCCGAGCAGCTCGAAGCCGAGATCCGGCGCATGGGCAAGGCCAACACGCCCGCCGAGCGCGACCGTCGCGAGACGCTGTTGCGGCAGTTGGGGGAGGCTTACCTCAAAGCCCCCAAGCCGTACGAGAAGGCGAGCGTGCTCGCCCACTCCGGGCGCGTGCGCCCCACCTACCTGCTCGAGCGAGGCGAGTGGAGCAAGAAAGCCGAGCGGCTCGAACCGGGCTACTTGGCGGCCTTGCACGACGGCCCGGCGATCGAGGAACCCGACACGGAGCACTTCATCCCGCGCAGGCGCAAGGCCCTTGCCGAGTGGCTGACCTCCGCGGACAACCCGCTATTGGCCCGCGTGATGGTCAACCGCTTGTGGCTGGGGCATTTCGGGCGTGGCATCGTCGCGACGCCGAATGACTTCGGCCGCCAGGGCGCGCCGCCGAGCCACCCTGAGCTGCTCGACTGGCTGGCCGTTGAGCTCGAAGTCAGCGGTTGGAGCTTGAAGCACATACACCGGCTGATGGTGACCACCGAGGCCTACAAGCGCTCGAGCGCCGCCGACAACGCGGCGGCGAAGGCCGACCCGGATAACTTGCTGCTATGGCGCATGAACCGTCGGCGCCTCGAAGCCGAGGCTGTCCGCGACGCCGCGTTGGCGGTTGCGGGCACGCTCAACCTCGACGCTGGCGGTCCGCCCGTCGTCGTTCCGCTCAGCGAAGAAGCGCGCGACGGAATGCGCGACCACAGCCAGTGGCCGGTGACGAGCGACGAGGCGCAACACACCCGCCGTAGCGTCTACCTATTCGTCAAGCGCTCGTTCCGGCTGCCGATGTTCCAAACCTTCGACGCGCCGGACGCCACGCTGAGCTGTGCGCGCCGTGAGACGTCGACGGTGGCGCCGCAGGCCTTGGCGCTGATCAACGGCGACTTCATTCAACAGCAAGCCGCGGCGTTCGCCATGCGCCTCCGTCGCGACGCAGGAGAGGAGGCGCCGGCGCAAGTCGAGCGCGCCTGGCGGCTAGCGCTCCATCGTGCGCCGGACGCCGAGGAGAACCAGCGCGCGCTGGAGTTTCTCGCCACCGAGCCGCTCGAGCGTCTTTGTCTGCTTGTGCTGAATTTGAGCGAGATGTTGTATGTCGATTAGAGACGCCGCCATCGTTGGGCCAGAGCCGCTCCCGCGAGAGTGCGGCGGCGCGCGTGCGGCTTCAACAGAGGATGCTTCTCGCCGCAGCTTCCTGGAGCGCTGCGGTCTAGGTTTCGGCTCGCTTGCCGCGGCCTGGATGCTCGAACGAGACGCCTCCGCGGCGGTTGTCAACCCGCTGGCCGCCAAACCCGCGCCCTTGCCCGCCACGGCCAAGCGCGTCATCTCGATCTTCTGTCACGGCGGGCCCAGTCACCTGGAGTCCTTCGACCCCAAGCCGCTGCTCAACCAGCTCGACGGCCAGCCCGTACCCGAGAGCTTCGGGAACGTGCAGTTGCAGTTCTCCGAGTTTCGCAAGCAACCAATCCTCGGCAGCAAGAGAACCTTCTCCAGGCACGGTCAATCTGGCCTCGAGATCTCTGACTTGTTCCCGCACACCGCCAAGCACGCGGACAAGCTCGCGGTCGTGCGCTCGTGCTGGCACGAGGGGTTTACCCACACCGCCGCCCTCACCTGGCTCAACAACGGCTGGGGGCGTCTCGGCAGGCCGAGTCTCGGCTCCTGGGTGGTCTACGGATTGGGCAGCGAGTCGGAGAATCTGCCGGCGTTCGTGGTGATGCTTGACGGCGGCATTAAGTCCGGGCCGGAAGTCTACGCAGCCGGCTTTCTGCCAGCGCTCTACCAAGCCACCACGCTGCGCGCCGGTCCGACGCCCATCCTCAATGCCCGGCCCCCGGAAGGCGCCTCGGTCGCCGAGCAACGCAAGCTGTTCGACCTGCTGCGCTGGTACAACGAGCGTCACCTCGAAGGCCGCGAGGACGAGTCGAGCCTGGAGGCGCGCATCGCGAGCTACGAGCTGGCGTTCCGGCTCCAGACCGCCGCGCCGGAGCTCACCGACCTCACGCAAGAATCCGCCGCGACCCGCGCGCTCTACGGCATCGACGAAGACAGGACCCGCGACTTTGGTACGCGCTGCCTGCTCGCACGACGGATGGTCGAGCGCGGCGTGCGCTTCATCCAACTTTGGACCGGCAATACTTCCGGCGGCGGCGATTGGGACGGGCACATGAGCTGCGACAAGAACCATCTGCACATGGCCGCGAAGACGGACAAGCCTGTTGCCGGGCTGCTCGCCGACCTCCAAGCGCGCGGGCTTCTAGAGGACACGTTGGTCCTTTGGGGCGGCGAGTTTGGGCGGACGCCGGTCTCCGACGGCGGCCTCAACGGCGGCGGCGACGCGCTGGGTCGCGACCACAACCCGTACGGCTTCAGCATGTGGATGGCGGGCGGAGGCGTAGAGGGTGGCCGCGTGATCGGCAAGACGGACGAAATCGGCCTCCACGCCATCGAAGACCGCGCCCACGTGCACGACATTCATGCCGCCATCTTGCGGCTGTTGGGAGTGGACCATGAGCAGCTCACCTATCCCTACCAGGGTCGGGACTTCCGTCTGACGGACATAGCGGGTACGCTTGACTTGTGGACGAAGCTCACGTAAATCCGTGGGGCCGCGCCCGCAGGCTTCCGACGGCCGCCTGGCGCTCCGCCAGGGCGACTGGGTGCGGATCGATCACAAAACGGGTGATGCGAACCGAGGCGGCAACGGCGAGCCCGCAGGGTTCAAACGCGAGCGCGGCGTCCAAGCGCATGACGAGGCCGTGGAGCTGTTCGATCTCGACGCCGACCGGCAGCAAACCCGGAATCTCGCCAGCGGCGAGCCGGACCGAGTCGCCCGTATGAAGGCGCTGCTCGAGCGCTATCGCAGCGCGGGCCGCAGCGTGGCCCGCCGCTGATCCGGAGGCAGCGCCCGTTGCGGCGCCGGCATCGGGGCTTGGGCGATTCCCTCTTGGACGCCGTCGAAGTCGTAGACAACGAGCGCTCCCGCCCAAGGATGGTCCAGCGGCGCCTCGCCGACGCGGTCCGCCGTGTTGACCAGCGTTGCCCTGGCGTTGTCTGCGTCCGCGCTCGCGCCGCTCAATGGTCCGTTGAGCAACTCCTGCTCGAGAATCCGTGCGATCACACCCGAGACCAGCGGCGCCGCGAAGCCTTTGCGGCCAAGCGTAGGCCATTCGCGGGGGGAAGTAGATAGGAAAGCGGGACCATCGTGTCGTATTTCGAAATGGTACTTCGCCCCCTGTAAGCGCTTGCGCGTCCTAGGTCGCTGCGCTATCGTCGGCGAAGATGTTGCGACGCGCCATCCTCACGACCATCCTCGTCGCGCTGTTCGGCCTCGCCTTTCAGCTCTCGCATCCCGCCGCGACCGAGGCTCAGGAGCCCCCGCTTCGCACCCTCGGCAAGATTCAGCCGATCAGCCTCGCGCACTACGGGCAGACTTACAACCACGGCTTCCCGGACATCGTTCGAGACAGCCGCGGGGATGATTGGTGCGCCTACGTCTCGGCCCGACCCAAGCAGTCGCCGGGGCCGCATCGCTATGACGACTACACCGAAGGCGACTTCATCGTCGTGCGCCGGCGCCGGGGCGGCGAGTGGGGCCGCGAGCTCGTGCTCAACGAAGATTTCGGCGTGAATTTCGATCCCAAGCTCGCCGAAGACTCCTCAGGAAATATCTTCGTCGTTTTCGTCAGTCGGAGAAATAATGAGTTTGCTCTCTACTCGCGCCGCATCGGGCCGGACCTCTCGGTCGGCTCGGAAACGAAGATCCTCACCGCCGGCCGCCTCGAGATGGAACCCGCTCTGCTGGCTGATGAGACCGGTCGTCTTTGGCTCGCCGCCCAGAGCTACGGACGCGCCTCGATGGACATCGTCTTCTACACGCTCGACGGGTCGGGCTGGCGGCGTATGCCGTCGATTTCTACGAGTCTGGCGCCGGAGTTTCGTCCCAATCTCGCGCTTGCGCCCGACGGCGCCATCTGGGCCGCATGGGACGCCTACGAGGAAGGGAAGTACCGCGTCAAGCTCGCCCGCTACGACCGCCAGGCCAACCGTTGGGGCGCGGCGCTGGACGTTCCTGGCGACGGCCGCCTCGACGCCTACGCCCCGGATCTCGGCGTAGACTCCAAGGGCCGCGTTTGGGTCGCCTACGCCCGCAACGAGGCGCTCGAGGCGCTGTGGGGCCGCCGCGGCCCAAACAGCGGCGGCGCTCCACGCCCCACGACGCGGGTGGTGGTGCGTGACGCGGATGGCAAGTGGAAATATCCTGCTCCAACCTCCGCAGACCCGGGCCTGGTGCACAAGGGCGACTTGCCCCGCCTCGCCGTCGGCCCTGGCGACGCCGTCTGGGTCGGTTTTCAGTTCTTTGCAGGCCACGTGGACTGGAAGATCGGCATGGCCGCGCTCACGCCCGATGGCTGGAAGCCCTTCGTCTTCGGCTTGGATGAGCCCGTGGCCATCGATGGCCCAGCCAAGCGCGCGGACCAACTCCCCGCGTTCTTCGCGCCCGAGGCTGAGCGCGTAGTGATCGCCTACCAGCGCGGCCGCGGAACGTTCCGCAACCGCGATATCTACCTGCGCGAGGTTGGAGTGGACGAGTCCGGTGTGCCGGCGCTGACCGAGTTCAACGGCGCCGACTTGACTCCTCAGCGGCGCCTCGCGATCCGCCAACAAGAGCGTCAGCCCGTCTTCGACGATCGCGGCGGACGCTACATGCTCTACTTCGGCGATCTACACAACCACTTGCTGGTCGACGACGGGCATGAAGGCTCAGTCGACCAGCTATTCAACTTCCACCGCGACCGCTTTGGCTCGGACTTCGGCGCAACCACCTCGCACGGCGACTCCAACAAGATGCTCTACTCCGAGCTTGCCGTCAATGACGCCCTCACCGAGGCCATCTATCAGCCGGGCCGCTTCGTCGCCATCCCGGGATTTGAGTGGACCCAAGGCGACTACGTCGTACCCAGGGCGGGGCACCGCCACGCCATCTACGAGACGCCGGGCGGCAAGCTCTTTCGGCCGACCGAGGGGATCTCGGACTCGATTCGGGAATTCTCGGACCTGATGTCGAAGACGAACGGCATGATCTTCGCGCACCACATCACACGCCCGCTCACCGGCGGCACGGATTGGAGCTACGTGAACATCAAAGTCGAGCCGGCGGCGGAGATTTGCTCTTCATGGGGGCGCTTCGAGTACTACCGAAACCCAGGTCACATAAGAGGCGATGAAATCAAAGGTTGCTCGATGCAAGACGTCTGGAAGATGGGCTGGCGGCTGGGGGTGATTGGCGGCTCGGATGGCCACAATCTCTATGGCGACCGGATCCAGGGCCTGACTGGCGTTTACGCGCGGGAGCTCACCCGGCCGGCCATCTTTGACGCCATTCGCAAGCGCCGCATCTACGCCACCACTGGCGACCCCATCGAGCTCGACTTCCAGGTCAACGGCCACATGATGGGCGCCGAGATCGAGGCTGTGGGCGGGCCTGTGATCGAGGCGAGCGTCCGGGGCGCGCGGAGGTTGCTGGCGGTCGAGGTGATCAAGTACCAGCAAGGCGCGCCGTACCCGTTTCCCGTTGCCTATCGCGCCGAGCTCGATGGCTCGAGCGAAGCAAAGCTGTGGTGGAGGGACGACGACTTCGACCGCGACGCGCTCTACTACCTACGGGTGACCCAAGAAGCCGACCCGCGGGTCACAGCGCGATACGCCGACGCCGACCCCAACCCATTCCCGACGGAGATGGCCTGGTCAAGCCCAGTCTGGGTCGACAAACAATAGCGAGCGTCCTACGGTGAAAGGTCAACGGCCCTACGCCATCGCCTTCTTTTGGCTCGCCTTCTTTCTGCCCTTCGCCTTCGGCTGGGGCGCTTCAGAGCCGTTCGCTCGCTGCGGCGCCTTCTTCTCTGGCTGGTCGCCGAGCGACTTCTGCAGGGCTTCCATCAGATCGACCACCGGCGCTAGCCGCCGCGGTTGCGGCGCTTCGGTCTCGCGGCCTTCGATTTGGTCCTCGATGAGCGATTCGAGCTGCACGCGGTAGGCGTCCTGGTAGCTATCCGGGTCGAAGCCCTTGGCCAGGCTCTGGATGAGCTGTTCGGCCAACGCCAGCTCTTCCTTCTTGATCTCAACGCCTTCGACCGGGCCGTACTCGGAGACGTCGCGCACCTCGTCCTTGTAGAACATGGTGTGCAACGTCATGCCGCCCTTGTGGGGGCGCACCACCACGGTATGCTCGCGCTGGTGCATGGTGATCTTCGCGATGGCGCAGTAGCCGGACTCCTGCATGGCCTTCACGAGCAGTGCGTAGGGCTTGCGGCCGGCCTCTTCGGGGGCGGTGTAGTAAGACGAGTCGAAATAGATGGGGTCGATTTCGTCGATCTTGACGAAGTCGAGGATCTCCATCGTCGAGCTCGACTCGGGCTCGATCTTTTTGATCTCTTCCTCGTCGATCAAGATGTACTCGCCTTTGGCGACCTCAAAGCCCTTGCCAAGCTCCTTGCGCTCGACCACGCGGTCGAGCTCGGGCGAGTAGAGCTGCTGTTTGATCGGCCGCATCGTCTCCTTGACGACTTGCCGGAATCCGACGCGCTTGGGCCGCGCCGCCGCGAAAAGCCGGATCGGGATCGAGATCAAGCCGAAGCTGAGGTATCCCTTCCAAACAGTTGAGGCCATTTTCGTTCTCCAGCTTGAGATGGTACAACAAGCGGACCCGCTGTTTCAGCTAATCGGCTTCACGGATCCATTTCGTGCGGGTGTAGCCGACGCGAAAACCCTGCCGCTCGGCGTTGCGCTGGGAAACGCTGCCCGGCTGGGCTACCACCGACGCCACGTCGCAACCCCGCGCCGCGGCGTCGGCGAGTCGGGCCTCGAGCAGGGCCTGCTGCGCCCCCTGGCGGCGGGCGGACGGGATGGTGCAAGCCCCGGCGAGCAGTGCGACTCGCTCGGAGGGGCAAAGCGACGCAGCGGCGACCGGGCGCCCCTCGAGCTCGGCCAGGAAGTGCATGGCGCCTTCGCGCGCGGCGAAGACCGGGCCGATCTCGCGGAGGTAGTCGACGACGCCGGGCTCGTAATCGCTCCAACCCTCGATCGAGACTCTCGTCCAAGTTCCCATCTCCCGCGGTTCTATGAGGCGGACCTGCATCGCGGAGTTTCGCTCGGCGCGAGCGGCGAACGGCAGTTCCTGGAAGAGCACGTTCGACTGTTCTTCCGGGCGATAGCCGCGTCGAGCGAGCGCGGCAATGAGCTCGACGCCGGCGAGGGGCGAGATCTCCAGGTGACAGCTTGCGGCGCGCTCAAAGAAGAACGTTTCGATGAGGTCAAGGTCGGTCTCCGCGGCTGGTTCGAACAAGCCGAGCCCAAATGCCTGCGTGAGCGGCGAGTCAGGGCCGTCGAACATGGCGTAGGCGCCCGCAATCTCCGTCCAGCAAGCGCCGAGCGCAGGCTCGACGCGGGCGCGAGCTTCGACGAAATGGGCGTTGGCACGCCCCTCGGCGCGCTCGAGCCGGCGGGCGAGAGCGAGATCAGCGAGCACGCGTGGAGGGCTATCCCCGCACCTCTAGCCGGCGTCGTTTTCCGTCCAGCTCTCTGCGCTCGTCCTCGACCTCTTTCATGAGTTGGTCCGCCTTCTCTTTGAGTCCCTCATCCTCGGATTCGACGTAGGGTTTGATCCACTCCTCCGCCTTGTCCACGACGATCTTTCGGATGTCGGGCACATAGAGACGTTTTTTGTCGAACACGACCGAGCGGTCGAGCAGCATCTTGGCGACAGTTAGCCGCGACTCGTCGGCGTTGAGCGCCACGCCGCTCCCGAGCGCCGCGCGTGCGCCGACCGCATCCTCTCCCTTGCCCGCAAGCTCGGTAGCGGAGAGAATTACGCCGCGCGCGATCGTCAGCTCCGGCATGGTCGCGAGCATCGAGTCAAGGACTTCCTCACCCTCTTCGATCGCGGCTAGTGGCGCCGGCTTCGCCGCCGAGCCCTCCGGCATGGGGAAGTGCGCGTTCGCGCCGGCCGCGGCAATCGCGCTCTCGAGCTCGCCCAACGACTCCACGAACGCAATCGAATACTGACGTGCGTCGCGATAGGCCTGCTGGATCGGGTTCTGGAACTTCGCGGTCAGCTCTTCATCCTGCTCGATCGCCAGTCTGTAACCCTCGGCCAGCTCCTGATGTCCGCGGGCAAGGCCGTCCGTGATCGCCGCTCGCCATAGGATCGCCCGATGCTTGAGCTCGGAGTCTCCTTCGGCGAGGTTGTCGAGGTGCTCGATCGCCTTGTCGAACTGGCCAATCTCCTGGAACTCGAGCGCCGACTGCCAGGAAAACTCCGGCGTGCCGAGTCGCGGTCCGGCTTCGCCGCCTCCGCCGCCGCACGCCACGTTCATCACGATCGCGGCAGCCAGAGCCGCGGAAGATAGCAGCAAAGTACGCATCCTCACACCTCCGGGGAAGACATAAGCACACCCGATGAGTGAAATGCAAGCCAGGCGCGCCTCTGCTCATCGAGGGGAACGAAAGCACTACACTGAGAACGACAATGCCCCGCGTCGCACGGCTAATCGCACCAGTTCTGGCACTGGCCGTGCTGCTGCCCGCCAGCGTCGCCGCCGGCGAGGCGCGAGAACGGCTCGACGAGCTGCTCGCCGTACGCCTCGATGCCAGTCAGTGCTGGCGAATTCGCGACCTGTTCCTCGAGCGAGAAGACTTCAAGTTTTACCTCAATGATGGGTATCTAATTCTCTCTGAACAGTATCAGGGTAGGGATGTCGCGGCGCTCTTCCTCGCCCGCGCCTCCAGCGATTTCGGCGAGCTAGTCCTGATCCCGCCCACGACCAGCGAGCGCGAATCGCTGGCTCGGTTCACCGGCGAAACCGTGATGAATGAGCGCTTCCGCAGCGCGCTCATGCTGTTCACCGACGGCACGGCTGCGGCGCTGCGCGCGCAGATCGCGGCCGGAGCCTCCGCGAAGCCGGACCCAGCCGAGGGCGAGGCGCTGTCCGCCCGCTGGACGCCCGTGCTCAAGAACATCCTCGAGGGCGTGGCGGGCCGGCTGATGCACGACAGCCTCTCTCGCGTGCCGCTCGAAGACGGCTTCTTTGCGGCTGCCATCGGCGGCGGCCGGCACGGCCGCTTCGACGTCGTGGTCGATCCGCAGCTTCACGAGCAAATCTCGGTTGGCCAGACAGCCTGGCGCGCAGAGCGGCGGTTCTACGAGATCTGGTGCCAGTTCCCGTCGCGCAGCGTGCGCGCGGGCAAGCGGAAGCGTCTCGAGAACGTCGGCGTCTTCCACGACTATCGCCTCGATGTCGACCTGCTGCCGGATCTCTCCATGCAGGTCCGCGCCGAGGCGAAGTTCGCCCCAGGCCGCGATGGCTTCCGCACCTTTGGCTTCGAAATCGCCAGCCGGTTACAGGTCTCTTCGGTTCTGGTCGAGGGCGAGCCCGCGGACTTTCTGCAAATGGAGACGTCTTCAGCGACCGCGTCCGCGCGCCGCAACAACTCGCTCGTGTTCGTGGTCTTGCCCGAGCAACTCGAGCGCGAGCGCCCGGTTGCGGTCACGGT
This sequence comes from Bryobacterales bacterium, assembly GCA_965216545.1. Lineage (GTDB taxonomy): Bacteria > Acidobacteriota > Terriglobia > Bryobacterales > UBA6623 > RI-231. The sequence goes on along the minus strand of OZ244172.1, from coordinate 6,228,410 downwards.
GGAGTACGGCGGAACCGTCATTTCGCGGGCGGGAGACAACGTGTACTTCGTCGGCAGCCGCGCGAACTGGTATCCGCGCGCCGAGCCAGGGTTCACCGACTTCGAGATGACCTTCCGACATCCGGCGAATCTGGACCTTGTGGCGACGGGCGAGCTCGTCGAGGACGATGTCGACGGCGACATCCGCATTGCGCGCTTCCGCAGTGAGGGGCCGATTCGCACGGCGGGCTTTAACCTGGGCCGCTACGTCAAGACAACTCGTGAGATTGACGGCTATCGGGTCGAGGTGTTGGCGAATCGAGTAGTCGAGGAGCGGCTCAGACCGAAATCGGGACCGGTAATCCTACCTGACATTTCCGGACCTCGGCGCCGCGGGGGACTGCGCCCTCCGTCCCAGATCTTGATCCGGCCGACGGCCGAGCGAGCGCCCAACCCGGCGGCTCGCATCGAAGAGCTCGCCGACCGTGACGCCGAAGCTTTTCAGTTCTTCCTCGAACGCTTTGGCCCTCCGCCCACGCGGCAGGTCATCGTCTCGCCCATTCCCGCGGGTTTCGGGCAGGGTTTTCCCGGTTTGGTCTACGCCGCCACGTTGAGCTACCTTGCCCCGAGCGATTCGCCGCTCGACAAGATGAACCCTAGCGAGCGGCAGTTCTACCTCGAGCTGCTGCGGCCGCATGAGATTGCGCACCAGTGGTGGGGCAACAACGTCAGCATCGAGAGCGGCGCGGATCTTTGGATCATGGAAGCGCTCGCGACCTACTCGTCTCTGCTGTTCCTCGAGGAGAAGCAGGGCGCCGAGTCCCTGCAAACCACGCTGGCCGGCTTCCTCGATCACCTGCTCGACCGGAACCAGGACAACGAGCCGATCCACAGCGCCGGCCCGGTGTCGCTTGGCGAGCGCCTGATCATGGCAAAGTTCCCAACCGCGTACCGGCTGGTTCTCTACGAAAAGGGGGCCTGGATCTTTCACATGTTGCGCGGCGTGTTGGGCGACGAGCAGTTCTTTGGGTTGCTAAACGAGCTCTCGGAGCGGTACCGGCTCGCAAGGCTCAATACCGACGAGATTCGCAAAGCCGCGGCTGCCCGGCTGCCCGAGGACTACCCGGACCGAGGGCTGCGCGACTTTTTTGACCAATGGGTGCGCGGCGCCGCCATTCCCGAGCTGCGCGTGAAACAGCGGCACGAGGAAGGCGCGATCGTTGGCGAGCTGCTCCAGGGCGGCGTTCCCGACCACTTCGTAACGCCGGTTACGCTGCGCGCTGTGTTCGCCAGCGGAGATCCGATCGACATCGAGGTGTGGACCGAGGGCGAGAGCACCCCCTTTCGGATTCCCTCGCCGCGCAAGCCGGTGCGCATCGAAATCGACCCGGACGCCATCCTGCTGGCGGTCAAGCGCCGTTAGGCCGCGGCTTACAATGGTGGCGGTGCGTTGCCCGAGGACTAGCCTCTGCTTGCTAATCGCGATTCCGTTGATCGCGCAGGAGCAGATGATCGAGTGCGAAACGGCGGTCGAGCTTCATCGCGTCGGCCGGACGCCGGACAGCGTCGTGCGCGCGGTGTGTCCACCGGAGGTGGTCGCGACGGCCTTGCAGCCGCAGCGCATGACCGAGGTCCCCGCGGACATCCCCGAGGACGTAGACGCTCCGATCATCCTGCAGGGCGACGGCCGGTTGGAGCTCGCGGCCCAGCGCGTCGTGCGGACCGCCGTCCGCACCGCGGCGCGCTCGGCGGCCGAGGCGCTGGCCGACTACGCGGTCCGGACCGCGATTCAGAGTCAGATCAATCAGCGCATCCGCAACACGGCCGTGCGCGAGGCTTCGCGGCAGGCTGGCGGGGATGTGGGCCGCGCGATCTCAGGGTTGTCCGGCCTGGGTCGCAGCCGCGGCAAGCCTGGCTACGAGTTCGTGGTGACCGAGACGGTGCGCGCAACGGCGTGGGCCGCCGCGGGCGAGGCGATGTTTTTCGTGCCGGCTAGGTTTCGCCGCCTGCGGCTGGTGCGGCTCGGCCTGTTCGAAGGCGTACGCGTAATCTCGTCGAGGCCGGGGCGGGTGACGAGCAACGGCGTCTTGGTGGAAGCCGCCGGACGGGATGCGATGGACGAGATCATCCTCGAAGTCGTCGAACAGCGCGATCGCGGGACCGTCTATCGCGCGACCCGCGCCCTCGAGACCGGCGATGAGTACGCGCTGATCGACGAGGCGGGTAATCTGGCGTACGATTTTGGGGTTCGCTAGATGTTGTCGCGCCGTGCGTTTCTGGGAGTGTTGGCGGCGGGAGCGAATGCGATGCCAGCGGATCTCAGCAGCGTGAAAGCGCTCACCTTCGACGTGTTCGGGACGGTGGTCAATTGGCGCTCGAGCATCATCGAAGAGGGGCGCGCGCTGGGCGCGCGTAAGGGCCTAGATGTCGACTGGGAGGCGTTCGCCGACGCCTGGCGCGGCGGCTACGGCCCCTCGATGGCGCGCGTGAGGCGCGGCGAGCTGCCCTGGATGACGATCGACGAGCTGCACCGGCTGATTCTCGACGACTTGCTGGCTCGGTTCAACATCGAGGGCTTGAACGAGGCGGAGATCGCCGACTTCAACCGCGCCTGGCATCGCCTGCGCCCCTGGCCCGATGCCGTCGAGGGCCTGACCCGGCTCAAGCGGAAGTACGTCATCGCCACCCTTTCCAACGGCAATGTAGCGCTGCTGGTGAACATGGCCAAACGCGCGGGTCTGCCGTGGGATACGGTGTTGAGCTCGGAGCTGGCGCGCCACTACAAACCGGCCCCGGAGGTCTACCAGACCGCGGCCCGGCTGCTCGGCCTCGAGACCCGCGAGGTGATGATGGTGGCGGCGCACCCGGGCGACTTGCGAGCGGCGGCCAGCACTGGGATGCGCACCGCCTACGTGCCGCGGCCGCTCGAATGGGGGCCGCGGTCGAGCCGCAAAGTCGACATGAGCGAGGAGGTCGACGTGGTTGCAAGCGACTTCGTCGAGCTAGCCCGGAAGCTGTAGTCCGCGGCGCGATAAGCGGCTACGGTTCCGGAATCGCCATGCCGTCGGCGCGCGAATCGCTGGCGGCGAAGTTGACCTTCGTCGCGGCGTCGTGCATCACGGCGTTGCCGCGGCCCATGGTGGTGGAGTGGTCGCCCAGGCGCTTCACCTCATGCCCCATTTTCTCGAGCGTGCGCAGCGCGTCCTCGTCGTGGCGTGACTCCAGCGAAACGTCGCAACCGGGAACGGAAGTCACACGGAAGCGCGGCGCCTCCAGCGCCTGCTGCAAGTTCATGTCGTAGTCGACGACGTTCGAGACGAACTGAGCGTGTGCTTGCGGCTGGTTCGGACCGCTCATGATGCCAAAACCGATGTGCTTGTCGCCTTTCTGCAACATGCCGGGAATGATGGTGTGGAAGGGGCGCTTGCGGGGCTCGAGGCGGCTGGGATGGCGGTCGTCGAGCTTGAAGCCGCCTCCGCGGTTCTGCAGATGAAAACCCATGCCGTCCACCACCACGCCCGAGCCCCATGAGCCGGACACCGACTGGATCCAGGAAGCGATGTTGCCCTCGGCGTCGACCACGGCCAGGTACGTCGTGTCCTTGAGCTCGGGCTCGCCGGCTTCCACGTTGCAGTTTGCACGTTTGGGGTTGATGCCGGCCGAGCGAGCCGCGGCATACTTTTTGTCGAGCATGCCGGCGACCGGCACGTCCTCGAAGGCTGGGTCGGCGACATAGGCGTAGAGGTCGGCGTAGGCGAGCTTCATGGCTTCGATCTTCTTGTGAAGCTCGGTCACCGAATGCGGACCCCGGCCTGACGGCTCGAAGCGCTCCATGAGGTTGAGCATGACCAGCGCTGCGATGCCCTGGCCGTTGGGCGGCAGCTCGGAGACGGTCCAGCCGCGGTAGGTGGTGTGGATGGGCTCGACCCACTCCGGCTGCCACTCGGCCAGGTCCTCGGCTGAGAAGGAGCCGTCGAGTCGCTCTGAGGTGTCGAGGATCGCGCGCGCGATGACGCCCTCGTACAAGTCGTCGGCTCCATTGTGCGCGATCAGGCGCATGGCGCGTGCGAGCCCGGGGTTGCGGAAGATCTCACCCACCTTCGGCGCCGCGCCTCCGGGGAGGAAAACTCTTCGGCTGGGCGCGAATTCGCTCACCGCGCCGCCTGGCCAGGCGGCGGCGATGATCTCGGTGAGGGGAAACCCCTCGTCGGCGTAGCGGACCGAGTCTCGGAATAGCTCGTGCCAGGGAAGCTTGCCGAGGCGCTGGTGAGCGGCTTGCCAGCCGCGCACCGCGCCCGGGACCGTCGCGGAGTCGATGCCGGTCTTCGGCATCTTCTCGCGGATGTCCTTGCGGGCGAGGAACTCGCGTGTGAGCCGGCGCGGCGCCCAGCCGCTGCCGTTGAGGCCGTAGAGCTTCCCCGTCTTGGCTTCCCAATAGAGCACGAAGACGTCGCCGCCGATTCCGCACATCATCGGCTCGACCACGCCGAGCACGGCGTTGGCGGCGATGGCTGCGTCTGCCGCCGAGCCGCCGCGTGCCAGTATCTGCGCTCCGGCCTGGGACGCGAGCGTGTGACTGGTGGCGACGATGCCGTCCTGGCTGATCACCATCGAACGCGCGTGTGAGCGTTCGGCGCCTTGCGCGGAGGGCGCGACAAGTAACAGTGCGATCAAGGCGGCGCCACGAAACATCGCGGGAAATCGTAGCACGCCGCTCGGCGCAGCGGCCGACGAGCTGGGCTCGAGAGCGCCGATTGGCTATCCTGCGGTCTGGGTAGAGCGGGGCTGTGCCCGCGATTGGGAGTTGGCAATGAGCGCCAAGGCTACGAGTTTCCAGCCAGGGGAGCTGGTTGAGGTTCGACCGAAAGACGAGATTTTGGCCACGCTGGACAGTCGCGGCGAGCTCGACGCGCTGCCGTTCATGCCGGAGATGCTGCAATTCTGCGGTCGCCGCATGAAGGTGTACCGGCGAGCCGTCAAGACCTGCGATACCGTCCGCCAGCGCGGGATGCATCTCATCGACGCCGTTCACCTCGAGGGGGCTCGGTGCAGCGGCGAAGCGCACGGAGGCTGCGAGGCTCGCTGTCTGCTGTTCTGGAAGGAGCAGTGGTTGAAGCGGGCGGAAGATCCAGGTGAGACCTCCCGGAACGGTTCGGCCGGCTGCGACGAGGCGATGCTGCTGGGGGCGACCGAGCAGCCCGGAGACTCGCTGCGCTTCCGTTGCCAGGCGACGGAGATGCCGCGCGCGGCCGCGACGCATCTGCCGTGGTGGGATGTGCGCCAGTACATCCGCGACGTGCGCGCCGGCAACGCCACTGCGGGTGAGATGGCGAAGAGCCTGCTCGTCATGTTGTTTAACAAGTTTCAGTCCTTCGACCGCAAGTTCCTGCCGGGGAAAGGGCTGATCCGGGGAGCCCAGCACTGGCCGTTCCTAGATGGGGCTCACGGGAAGACGCCCAAGCGCGCCATCGGCCTCGAGCCCGGGGATCGGGTACGCGTGCGCTCTCGCGATCAGGTCATAGCGACGCTCGATCCAGAGCGCAAGAATCGCGGGCTCTCGTTCGACGCCGAAATGGCGGAGTACTGCGGGCGGGAGTATCGCGTCCTGGCTCGAGTGAACCAGATCATCGAAGAGCACACTGGGCGCATGATCTCGCTCCGCGACTGCGTCATCCTCGAGGGCGTGATCTGCACGGGGAAACACTACCAGTACTGCCCCCGCAGCATCTTTCCCTATTGGCGCGAGGTGTGGTTGGACCTGGTTGAGCGAGCAACGGAGGCTCCAAGCGAGCAGCCGCTGGTGCAGGTGGCGGCCGCGGAAGGCTCGCACGCCAGCGGCGAGACCTGCTAGAATCCCCAAGTTTCGCCAAAGCGCGAAACCGAGGGAGAGATCGCGATGTCCAAGACCACTCTCACGGCCGCGGCCGTGCTCCTGACGCTAAGCTTGCAGCCCGCGGCGGCGCAGGACGAGAAGATGAGCTTCTTCATCACCAGCACCGGCTCCGGAGACGGGGCGAACCTGGGCGGGCTCGAAGGCGCGGATGCGCTCTGCCAGCACCTCGCGGCTAAGGCCGGCGTCCGTGGCAAGACCTGGAAAGCCTATCTGAGCACTAGCGGCCGAAACGGGGAAAGCGCGCGCGATCGCATCGGGTCGGGGCCCTGGTACAACGCCAAGGGCGTGATGGTCGCCAAGAACGTCAACGACCTGCATTCCGACAACAACAAGCTCGGCAAACAAGGTTCGTTGACCGAGAATGGCGACGTGGTGAACGGTCGCGGAGACAAGCCGAACCGGCACGACATCTTGACCGGCTCCCAGCTCGACGGGAGCGCCTTTTCCGGCGGAGAGGATCACACCTGCGGCAATTGGACCTCGAATGGCGAGGGAAGCGCGCAGGTGGGCCACCACGACAAGAACGGCGGCGGACCGAACCCGAACTCCTGGAACTCCGCCCACGGATCGCGCGGATGCAGCCAGGAAGCGCTTGTCGGAACCGGCGGGAACGGCTACTTCTACTGCTTCGCGGCGCGCTAGCTTGCGCCCTGCGCCACGCTCGCCGAGTCGCGGGTCCTCAACTCATTCCACCGGCTGCGGCTGCCCATAAAGCGTGATTGCCGGGTGCCTCACCACCGCGCGGAACTCCCATGGGCCGCCCGGGCCCACGCGCGGCTCGGCGATGGTGAACTTGCCCGGCGCGCTCGCCCGCGTCGTCTTGGTCGGCTTCCAGGGGTCGTCCGGCTCGTAGAGATCGGCCATGTCCTTTTGCTTGCGGTATTCGAAGCCGACCTCCAGGGAAGACTGATCGCCGAGCGAGACGAGCTCGCCCTCGAGCGTGACGCGGCGGCCGTTGCGCGAGGACGACGATGTCGTCACGGCCGGCGGGTCGAGGTTCGGCTCGACGTTGGTGATCTCGAACACCACCGGATTGGGCCAACGCCGATCGTTATAGATGCGCTGAGCGCGCGTGGCAGTGATGCGCAGCCCGGCGGCGGTCTGCTCCCACTTAGTCGCCGGGTCAACCTCGGGCCGGTACTCGACGACTTTGTCGTTCTGGCCCAGCACCCGCACCTTGGTGGACGCGGTCGACTTGACCGACTTCAACGTGAAGGTCTTCTCTTCGGCGTACTTCCACGGCTCGCCGGTGACGAAGGCGTAGACGGTATCTTCGTCGCGCTTCTTGGTGAACCAGATGGGGCCTTCGTTGGTGATGATCCAGGTGCGCGCGCCGTAGATGGCGTCGCGGTTGACCATCATCCATAGAGCGATCTCGCGAAGCCGGTCGGCTTGCTCTTTCGGGATGTCGCCGTCGGGGTGCGGGGCGATGTTGAGCAGCAGGTTGCCGCCCTTGGCGCGTGTTTCGATGAGCGTTTCGATGAGTTGCGTGCCGGACTTGAGCGTATCGTTGGTGGGACGATACTGCCACTGCACGCCCATGGTCAGGTTGCCTTCCCAGGGCCCGTCGAGCGGCAGGCCGGGCGTGTATTGCTCGGGAGTTTCGATCTCGCCGCGGGTGACGACGGTTTTCGGCTGGATCTCCCAGGCGAGCTGCTTGAGGCCCTCTGGCTCGCCGTCGATGAAGAAGACCTCGATGGAGCCGTAGTTGGTGTAGAGCTCGCGGACTTGGGCGCGGTCATACTCGAGCAGCTCGGCGTTGTTGGTGATGAGCGCCTCGGGCCGGCGGCGAGTGATGAGCGTGCCTTGCTCGCGCAGGAAGTGGAAGTCGTCCGGCGAAAAGTAGAGGCCGATGGCGATTCCTTCCGCCCGGAACGCGTCGATGATCTCGCGTGTCACGTCGCGTTGGAACGGGGTGTGCTCGATCGAGAACCTGGTCGTCTCGGTGTGATACATGCAAAAGCCGGAGTGGTGCTTGGCGGTGAAGACGACGTAGCGAAACCCGGCGAGCTTGGCGAGGCGCGCCCATTCGCGGGCGTCGAACTTGGTTGGGTTGAACGTTTGCGGCAGCTCGTTCTCGAAGCGGTCGAGGTAGGTCTCGTCCGCGGCGACCATGGAATGCGAGATGACCGAGCCGACCTGGGCGTCGAGGCTCCAGTGCAGGAATAGGCCAAAGCCGAGGTCGCGGAACCACTCGATGCGCTCGGGGTCGTTCTGAGCGGGCATCGCCGCGGCTAGGATGAGGAGCAGAGCAACGAAACGCAGCATGGTCGATCCATGCTAGCAGGAGCGCTATGCTCAAAGTGCTCGGTCGAGATGCCTGCTCCCACGGAACTGCCTTGGCGGAAAAGGCTGCTGTTCGCGGCGGGCGCTTTCGTGCTCTTTTTTGGCGGGCTGGAGCTGACCTTGGCGCTGTTGGGTGTTGGAGAGAGCATCGATGACCCCTTCGTCGGGTTCGCGGCAACCATTCCGCTCTACCTCGAGCAGGACGGGTGGATGGCAACCAACCCGGAGAAGCTGTTGTGGTTCAACCAGCAGCGGTTCCGGAGCAACAAGACGCAAGGAACAGTTCGAATTTTCACTCTTGGCGGATCGACGACTTATGGCCGCCCGTTCGACGATACAGTCAGCTTCGCCGGCTGGCTACGGGAGCTTTTGGCAGAGGTGGATTCGAGTCAGACGTACGAGGTGATCAACGCAGGCGGGGTGAGCTACGCCAGCTACCGAGTGGCGGCTTTGATGCAAGAACTGCTCGCCTATGAACCGGATGTGTTTGTCGTCTATACGGGACACAACGAGTTCCTCGAGCGGCGGACCTACGGGACGTTGGCCAACATTCCGGCGCGTGCGCTTGCCGCCGCGGGGCGTTTGCGCCGCACGCGAACGTTTCGCGCGGGCGTGGAGCTCGTCCACCGCAGACGGAAGAGAGCGGTGCTGGCAGCGGAGGTTGACCCAATTCTCGACAACTCCATCGGGCCGGAGCGCTACATACGCGACGACGAGCTCGCCGGCGCAGTGAGGGAGCACTTCGAGCAGAACCTCGAGCGAATGGCAACGATGGCGCGTAACCGGGGCGTGGAACTGGTGCTGGTGACGCCGGCGGCGAGCTTGCGAGACTGCCGCCCGTTCAAGAGCGAGGGTCCGGAAGAGCGGGACGCCGCGACATGGTACGCACGAGGCGAGCGTTTGTACGCAGAGGGAAGCTATGGCGCGGCCCGGGAGGCGTTCGAACGCGCGATCGATGAAGACGTGTGCCCTCTGCGCGCAACCACGCCGATCCGGCAAGCCGTGCGTCGGGTCGCCGATGCAGAGTCAGTCACGCTCGTGGATTTCGAAGAGGCGCTGGCCTCGCGGGCGGAACACGGTATCCCTGGTCGGGACTGGTTTGTCGATCATGTGCATTTGAACGAAGAGGGCTACCGTCTGCTGGCGCTCGAGGTGTTGGCTGAGCTGCAGCGTCAAGGAGTCGCCGGTGGCGGCGAGCCCAGCGAGACCCAGCTTGCCGCGGTCGACAAGCGTGTGCGCACGCGGATGGACCAGCGCGCCTACGGGGTCTCTTTCCGGAACTTGGCGCGGGTGCTTTCCTGGGCGGGCAAGGACGACGAGGCGGGGCCCGTGGCCGAGCGCGCGCTCGAGCTGCTGGGGCCGGACGCGGAGTCCTATGAGTTGCTCGGGCGCTCGCGCGAAGCGGCCGGCGCGCTGGATTCGGCCGAGGCGGCGTTTCGCGACTCGATCGCGACGAACCCCGAGCACGCCAACGGTTTTGCCCGCTTGGGCGCATTGATGCTAAAGCGTCACAACGCCGCGGCGGCAAGCGTATATCTCGCCGAGGCGGCCAGGCTGGGGGCGGAGCGCGCGGAGGTCTACAACAACTGGGGCCTGGCGTTGCTGGCCGTAAACAAGCCCGCAGAAGCCGTTGCACGTCTGCAACGGGCGAGCGAGCTGACGCCGGAAGCGGCCGAGGTTTGGGCCAACCTCGGGCTAGCGCAGATGCGGGCAGGCTGGTTGATCGAGGCGGAGAACAGCCTGAACCAGGCGTTGGCGTTCAATCCGGATGCGGTGGAGGCGTGGACGAACCTAGGGTTGACCCTTGGCGAGAGCGGCCGCTGGGCCGAAGCCGAGGAGGCGCTCAGGGCGGTGGCGGAGCTCCAACCGGAGTCGGTTGCGGCGAAGTTTAACGTGGGGGTCGCCGTGCAGCAGCAGGGGCATGCGGAGGAGGCGCGACGGATCTACGAGGAGGTTCTGAGGCTGGCGCCGGGGCACGCGGGGGCTCGCTCGAATCTGAACTTGCTGGTGGAGCGTTAAAGGTCGTCTCAGCTCGTCATCGGCCCCGGGGCCGGTTGAGCGAACAGACGCAGTTGCGGCAGGTCGGGTTCGAGCTGACATCGAGCTCCTCACGAAATCCGATGGCCTGGTCGGAATTGAGAGCGCCCAGCAAGCCCTGCTCGCGAACGTTTCCGACGGCTTCGTGAAAGAAGCAGGGACGCAACGCTCCGTCCGTCTCGATGACTGCGGACACCCAGGGGGCGGTGCAGGGAGGAGCTTGCGGCGGCTGCTGGCCGAGGCGGGCGCGGAAGCGCGCGACGATGGCGCGCAACTTCTCCGGCGGTTCCCGGACGTAGCCTTGGCCGGCCTCCTGCTCGATGAGCTCTTCGACATCCGCAGCCAGCCGGCCGGTCTCGCTCGCGCTGAGCCCCACTGCGTCTTGCACTGAGGCGGTGTGGTCGAAGGCCGCGGCCTGGGTGTCGACGGCGAGGAATGATATCGACCCGAGGCCGAGCTGGCGGGCGGCTGCCACGGTATCGCCGAGCGCTCGATGGTTGGCCTTCTGGATGGTGCAACGAGCGTGGGCGGATGTACGGATGGACCGCAGCCCAACAGCGAGCCGGTCGTAGCCGCCCGGGATGCGGCGGATGGCGTCGTGGATCTCCCGCGGCCCGTCGAGAGAGACGATGACTTCATCGATCTGATCGTCGACGAGGGCCGCCTGGTCGGCGAGGCGGAGACCTGTGGTGAGCAACGTGAGCTTGGCGCCGCACGCGCGCAGCGGCTCGGTGAGCGCGCGCAGGTCGGAGTGCATCAGCGCTTCGCCGCCGGAGAGCACGATCTCTTCCACGCCGAGGGCCTGGATGTCCTCCCGCCAGCGAGCAATGTCTTCCGCCATGATCTCACTCGCTTCGGTGCGACGCCAGATGTCGCACATTACACAGCGGCAATTGCAGCGGCTGTGAGGGTAGAGGATGAGAATCGGCAGGCGGCTGAGCTTCACGTCGGTTCCTGCGCAATGGGCCTGCCGCCAAGGCGGATGTCGGGACCAAGAACCTCGGTGGCGCGCGAGAGCAGTCGGGTCACGTCGGCTCGAACGAAGTAGCTTTCGTCCCCGTAGCGCAGCGGCTGGAGTCCCTCGGCGAGCCGCGGCGCGTGGCGTGCCAGGCGTGCGGAGAGCAAGCGCGCCTCGCCGCCAATGAAGACCGCATCAAGCTTGGGAGCATCGAGGAGCGCTTCGGACGGCGACAGTCCGCCGTCGCGGAGAAGAGTCCAGTCGTCGGGGCGGGCGGGCAGCCGCAGCATGCGGCGCGGCGCCTGGGTAACCATCTCGTAGAGACTCCGCGGGGAAAGCGCCCTAGCCCCGGCGCAGGCCAGCTCGTCGAACAGATCGCCCGCGGCCGTCAACGGAGAGTCGGTTCCCAGCGCAATGGGCGGCCCGGATTCGAGCAGTTCGCGGGCGAGCGTGCGCCCAAAGAGAAACTGGTTGGAGCTGGGGCACCAGATCACGCCGCAGCCGCGCTCCCGCAACACATCCCATTCCTCGCGGCCACAGGCCGTTGCGTGGACGAGGATCGTGCGGTCACTCAGTACGCCGAGCGCGTCGAGCTGGGCGATCTCGCAACGGGAGTGCTCATCGACGCCCTCGGCCGCGTGGATGACGAAAGGGCGGTCTGGCGGAGTGGCGTCGAACCGCGCGCGGACATCGCTTTCGAAGTCGAGTGAATGCGCCCAACCAATGTCCTTGGCCACGCGGATTGGAAACGAGGATTCCAAGACCACGGGGTGGGGCGGGTTGTGGTGGCAGACCGTTGTGACGCCGCCAAGCAGGTTGCGCAGTCCTCCCAAGACGAGCCGGTCCGCCTTGGGGATCCGCAGGTGCTCGCGTACTGGTGATTGTTCGGGGCGGTAGATCCGATCCGCCCACTCGCGTGCGTTGCCATAGCGGCGGCCGTCGCCGAGTCGAGGGAGAAGTGCGAGATCGAGATGGTCGTGGGCATTGATGAGGCCGGGCAAGGCGAGCAGGCCGTCGAGCTCGAGCTGCTCGCCGCCGCCGCGCAGCTCGAGCGTGCTTCGCGGCGCATCGCGGGAGTCGCGCGCCACACGCATGCCCAAAAGGGAAAGCCCCTGTCCAGTTTCGGACAGGGGCGTCGGATTCGGTGGTGATGCGAGGCTCACGGACGGCGCTTCAGCGTCGGCCGCTCGTCCTCGTCCTCTTCGGTCGTCTCGTCGTCAGCGGAGATCGTGCCGTCGGAAGGCGCGCGGCGCAGGGTCGGCTTACCTTCCTGGTCGTCCTCGCCGTTGCGCGTACGGTTGACCATTTGACGCAGCCGCGCCTGCACCTCGAGAAACTCCGATGTCTGCACGACGTATTCCGGCTTGGCGGGCAGGATCTCTCCGATGCGCGTTTGCGTCTTGGTCACGCGGTCGCCGGTGGGCGGGTGGCTCGAGAACATCTTCGAGAGCGCTCCGGGCTTGCGCTTCTGTTCCGCCAGCAACTTCTCGAAGAAGTCGACCATGCCGGCCGGGTCGTAACCGGTCTTGTAGAGGTACTGCAGGCCAAGCAAGTCCGCCTCGGACTCCATGCCGCGCGAAAAGCGCATGAACCCCATGGGGATGGCGAAGCCGGCGGCCTGACGGATGCCGAATCCGGTCCAGCCGCCCATGAAGATGAGCGGGATGGAGGCGTAGTTGACGAGCTGTCCGCGGGTGGCCTGGCGCGTGCCGTGGCGTGCGGCTACGTGGGCGATCTCGTGCGCCATCACCCCGGCGAGCTCGGATTCGTTATCGGCGCGCAGCATCAGGCCGGAGTTGACGAAGAAAAAGCCGCCGGGCAAGGCGAAAGCGTTGATCTCCTGGCTGTCGACCATCTTGATGGTGAAGGGCACCTTGGCGTCGGAGTTGCGCACCAAGTTCTGGCCGACGCGGTTGACGTACTCGGCGATGATGGGGTCGTCGACGATCTTGGAGTGGCGCTCGACGTCTTGCGCGAGGCGCTTGCCGAGGGCGATCTCCTTCTCGAGGGAGTAGAAGTTGAGGCCGCCGTCGACCTCGCGCTCGCCGATGGCGTCCGGGTCCTTCTTGCTGCCTTTCTTCTTGTCCTTCTTGTCGGCGAAAGCGGCTGCGGGCAGCAGCGCGAACGCCAGGATGAGAGCCAGAATCCGTCGTGTTTTCATAGTCTTCCGCGACGCCTCCAAGGAGCCGATGCCGGACCCGCCTTCAGTATAAGGCCTCGGCGGCGCGGCGTACAGCTTTGCGCACGTAAAACTGATTGAGAGCCCCGGGTTGGCGTGTTCGGCGACTCGGAGACGCCGCTTCATACTACATATCCATATAGGGCATGGCCGGTACGTGGCCGATGAGCCGCGAGTAGACGGTCAGCGCGCCGCGGTGGTGCGAGGTGTGCTCAACCATCGCCTGAAACACGCTCAGCTTCGGCGCGCCGCCCATGACCGGGCCGGGCGGCAGGGGCGCGTACAGCTCTGCTTCGGATTTGTCGTTAATGGCGGCGATCGCTTGCTGGGTGGCGCGTTCGTACCAGGCGCGCGCTTCGGCGAGGGTGCTGGCGCCGGCGTCGAGCTCCTGAACGTGGTTCTCGAAATCCATGCTGAAGCCGTTGGGGCCAAAGGCGCCGTCGAGGAACCACTCGAGGGTGTGCGCCACGTGCGCGACGTGCTGCCGGACGGTGAACATCTCGTCCTTGGGCCGGAACTCGGCGTCGGCCTCGGTGAGACAGCGCGTTGAGCGGTCGAAGAACTCCTTGCTGGACGCGAGGCCGCCGAGCAGCCCCTCTTTCATAGACATCGTTGGTGTCGCCTCCTCGGGAGATTGTAGCGAGGTCGCGAGAACCGCACCAAGCGGCGGGTGACACGCTATCCTGTGGCCGATGGTGGTTGCTGACGTCGCTTCGCGGGCGGCCTTCCGGGAACAGAAGATGGGCAAAGCGGACCTGGCGATGGGCGATGCGCTCTTTGCCGGGCTGAACTGTTTCGAGCCGGGGCAGGAGCACGCCCTGCACACCCACGCCGGCCAAGACAAGCTCTACTACGTGGTCGAGGGCGAAGGCGAGGCGACGGTCGCCGGCCAGAAGACCCGCGTGCGCCCGGGAGACTTGGTGCTGGCCAAGGCGGAAGAGCCGCACGCAATGGCAAACCCGGGACCGGAGCGGCTGGTGGTGCTGGTGGTGATGGCGCCGCCGCCGGCGAAGCGATGATCGAGCTCAACCTAGCGCCGCAAGACGAGCCGCGCGGGCCGCGCAAGGCTCACAAGCGATATCAAGCATCCGCCTCCTACGACTGGAACTACGACAACGCGCCGCGGTGGCCGTTCGACCCTCCTCTGGGGCCCGTGCCCGGCAACTGGACCTTCTGCGGGCTGCCGGTTCGCTCGCCGATCGGGATTCCCGCCGGGCCGCTGCTCAATTCCAGTTGGATCCTCTACTACGCCTCGCTCGGCTTCGACTCTCTGACCTACAAGACGGTTCGCTCGGTGCGGCGGGCGTGCTACGACCCGCCGAACTTGCTGCCGGTGATGCGCCTGGAGCTGCGCGAGGAAGGCGCAACGCTCAAAGGCAATCCGGATGCGCGAAATGTCCACACTTGGGCGATCTCGTTTGGCATGCCTTCGAAAGACCCGAGCGAGTGGCGCGCCGACGTGGAGGTTGCGCGCAGGGGGTTGGCGGACCGACAGGTGTTGTCGGTCTCGGTCGTGGCGTCGCCGCAGCCGGGCTGGACGGCGAGCCAGGTGGCGAGCGACTTCGCCCAGTGCGCCAAGTGGGCGGTGGACGCTGGGGCTCAGGTCGTCGAGGCGAACCTCTCCTGCCCCAACGTGTGCACGCAAGAGGCGGATCTCTACCTCTCGGCCGAAGCGTCGGCTGAGATTGCCGCCGCGGTGCGGGCCCGCATCGGCGCGATACCGCTGGCGCTCAAGGTGGGTCTGTTTCCCGGGGCCGAGGAGGCCGCGGCGTTGGTCCAAGCGGTCAGCCCTCATGCCGACGCCATCAGCGCGACGAATTCGATCACGGCCAAGGTGCGAGACGCACAGGGCCGCTCGCTATTCGGGGGCCTCAAGCGGGGTATCGGCGGCAGGGCGATCACCAAGCGATGCAACGACGAGATGAAGATGCTAGCCGAAGTCGTTCGAGAAACGGGTTCGAAAATACGGTTGATAGGCGTGGGCGGCGTGACGGGCTACGCGGACGTGAAGCAGCGTCTGGACGCCGGCGCTCATCACGTCCACATCGCGACGGCGGCGATGCTCGACCCCAATACGGGAAGGTACGTGCGTTCAGGGTTCGGTGAATGAGAGCGGGTACGGCACTGCTCCTGGCGGCGTTATTCGCCTGCTCGTCCGGGCCGCGCATCCGGGTCGTCGAGACGGCCGGGCTAGACCGCGTCCACGAGCCGGTGCGGATCGAGGTCGACGGCGAAGAGCGGTATGTCTTCGTCACCATCGGGGCGGGCGAGAGCCGTGAGATTCCGCTCGAAAACGCCGGCCCGGCCGGGCGCCTCGACATAACGCTCGACGGACCGGTGGGCTTCACCGTGGCGAACAGTATCTTCGAGGCCAACCACACCGCCCGGACGGTCAACGAAGAGAGCGAAGACAGCGGCACGCTACGCGCGCTGCGCTTCAAGCCGTTCGAGGTGACGCTGCTCCGCACACGGAACCGCATGCACTGGGCGCCGAGCTTTCAACGCGAGGGCGCGCGCGGCTACACCTCGATGGCGACTTGGGATCCTGTCCAGAGTGTCGACCGGCGGCAGGGCCCCGGCTGGTTCGTGCACACGCGCGAGGGCAGCCATGAGCTTTACCCGGAGATCGAGCTGTGGGCGGAGTACCGCTACTTCGCCGGCGTCCCCTACTTCCTGTTTCACGCCGTGACGAAGATCGTCGAGCCGATCGAGATGTATTGGCTGCGCGGCCAAGAGATGACGATGGACGCGTTGTTCACCCACGTCGTGTTCGAGGGCGAGGACGGCGCGCCCGCGGTGTACGATTTCGAAGCGCGCAAGGCGGTGCTCGAGGAGAATCCGCTGGCGGTCGACATCCCGTGGGTGGCGTTCGTCAACCTCGACGAGGGCTACGGCTTCGGCGCGGTGGTGTTGGACTATCAGGCAACGACCACGGCGGGTGCGCACACCGCCATCAACGACGGCGCGAATGACGGCAAGTATTGGGACCGTCATCTGGTGAGCCGGCAGGCGACCGCTCTCGGGCCCGACGACCGCTACGAGGAGCTTACGGCCTACGTGCTGTTCCGGGCTTCGGCGCAGCAGCCGGTGGGGGAATTTCTAGAGTGGGAAAGACGGCTGCGGGCGCCGCTCGAGGCGGAACTGGCGCGGTAGCGGGCGACGGTCGCGGAAACTCGACCCGTTCTTCACCGCTTCGCCGCACGCTGGGCGCCTCTTGCCCCCGACGGTGACGCACGTTCTGGTCGGTTTCCCTAGTACTCTTGGTACCATCCGGCAATTTCCATCGGATTGTTTCGGGTATTTATCTTGTTGAAAACAGGATGACTTGGTCCGGTTTGCGCGGCGCGCATCCGTCAGGCATTTCAGGTCTAAAGGTACCGTTCTCAAAATAGACCTTGAAACGCAAGGGTCTCGAACCTAGGCTGTAGACGAATGAGCAGTCCGGTTTCGGCGGATATCCCCTCAAGACGGGAGACGCCTGGGCTGCAGTTGCTGTCGCGGAGGAAGAAAATGAAGCTTGACGACGTCAGCGTGTGCGGACGCGCACGATTTGCATTCCAATCGAGTTGGATTTTGGCGCTGTTTGCGGCGTTGCTGGTCCTTCAGCCCGCGGCGGCGCAGGTGCTCGTTCCCGATCAGTGCGTCAGCGACGCCGATGGCGCGAACGACCAGCCAGGTCAGAAGGACCTGACGCAGTGGTGCGTGGACCTGGGTGATGGATCGCCCTACGAGCTACACGCGAAGTGGAACTGGGACGAAACTTCGCTCACCGGCGGTAACACGGCCGACGGCTGCGCTTTGTTTGATCTGAACGGAAACGGTCTCGCCGACATCGCAGTGTGCGTGACATGGGGCACGAACGGTGTGCAAGACCCCGACAGCCCGACAATTTACCAGTGCGGCGACACCCGGCCGGACCGCTGCGCGCAGGCGGCGTTGTTCCCCGAGCCAACGGGCGGATTCAACACCGCGTGCTTCGTGGAGGCCAATTCGGAAGACGATCCGTTTGATGGTACGGCCGTCAATGGGCCGGGCGACGACTATCCCGCAGACACTTCGGTGACCTGCGATATCGATTTGGACGATTTTGGTGGATCGACTGCCCGTTTGCTCGACACCTGCTCCTATCCGTCCCAAGAGCCCAATTCGGATCCTTCGGATTGTGTCGTGAGCACGGTCTGCACGGTAGCGACGCAGAATGAGGATTGCACCGCGGGGGGCGCTTGTATGACGGGCGCGTGCGATCCCGATTTCGGGATCTGCGTTTATACGCCCGACGCCGGTGCGACATGCGACGACGGGTTGTTCTGCAACGTCGACGAGGTCTGCAACGATCTGGGCTTCTGCGACGGCGGCGCGCCGCTGGACTGCTCCGGCACACCGGGAGAAGATCAGTGCAACGTAGCGGCGTGTGACGAGGACAGCGATGCCTGCGAGCTCGACCCCGTCGCGGACAGTACGCCGTGCACCGACGGCAACGTCTGCACGACGGGCGACGTCTGCGTCGCCGGGGCCTGCTCGCCGACGGGAGTGGTCGACCCCGACGATGGAAACCTGTGCACGGATGACTCGTGCGATCCGCTCACGGGCGTGATCAACGATCCAATTGATCCCGACGACGGCAACGTGTGCACGGATGACTCGTGCGATCCGGCGACGGGCGTGAGCAACGATCCGATCAATCCCGACGACGGCAACGCCTGTACGGCCGACTCGTGTGATCCCGTTACGGGCGTGATCAACGATCCAATCGATCCCGACGACGGCAACGTGTGTACGGAAGACTCGTGCGATCCGGCGACGGGCGTGAGCAACGATCCGGTCAATCCCGACGACGGAGTGGCCTGTACGGAAGACTCGTGCGATCCGGTTGACGGGGTGATCAACACGCCCCTGGACAGCCTGTGCGCCAACGGCGACGTCTGCGACGGCGACGAGGTCTGCGACCCGGTGAACGACTGCCAGCCGGGCACGCCGTTGAATCCCGACGACGGAGTGGTGTGCACCGAGGACAGTTGCGATCCGGTCGACGGGGTGATCAATACGCCCCTGGACAGCCTGTGCGCCAATGGCGACGTCTGCGACGGCAACGAGGTCTGCGACCCGCTCAACGACTGTCAGCCGGGCACGCCGTTGGATCCCGACGACGGAGTGGTGTGCACCGAGGACAGTTGCGATCCGGTCGACGGGGTGATCAATACGCCCCTGGACAGCCTGTGCGCCAACGGCGACGTCTGCGACGGCGACGAGGTCTGCGACCCGCTCAACGACTGCCAGCCGGGCACGCCCATCGATCCCGACGACGGCAACGCCTGCACGGTCGACTCGTGCGATCCGGCGGCGGGCGTGATCAACGATCCAATTGATCCCGACGACGGAGTGGTGTGCACCGAGGACAGTTGCGATCCGGTCGACGGGGTGATCAATACGCCCCTGGACAGCCTGTGCGCCAATGGCGACGTCTGCGACGGCAACGAGGTCTGCGACCCGCTCAACGACTGTCAGCCGGGAACGCCGTTGGATCCCGACGACGGAGTGGTGTGTACGGAAGACTCGTGCGATCCGGTCGACGGGGTGATCAACACGCCCCTGGACAGCCTGTGCGCCAACGGCGACGTCTGCGACGGCGACGAGGTCTGCGACCCGCTCAACGACTGTCAGCCAGGCACGCCATTGGATCCCGATGACGGTAACGAGTGCACGGAGGACTCGTGCGATCCGATCGACGGGGTGATCAACACACCGAACGTCGGGGCGGTCTGCGGGGATGGCACGAATACCGAGTGCAACCCGGCCGACACCTGCAATGCCGACGGCCTCTGCGAAGAGAACATCGAACCCGAGGGCGCGCTATGCGGCGGCCCGGGCGACGGTCTCTGCGACGCGCAGGACACCTGCGACGGCCTCGGCGAGTGCGTCGACAACTTCGAGCCTCCGACCACGGTCTGTCGCGATGGGGCCGGCGAGTGCGATCTCGAAGAGCTTTGCGACGGAGCAGGAAGCTGTCCCGCCGACGAAGTGGCGCCCGACGGCACGTTCTGCGGCGACGACGGAACTGAGTGCGTCATTCAGGACATCTGCGTGGGTGGCGCCTGTGAGGACCAAGGGTTCGAGCCGTATGAAACCGCCTGCGGCAGCGACGCCGACACGGCCTGCACGAACCCGGACTTCTGCGACGGCGACGGCGTCTGCCTGCCGAACAACGAATCCTGTTCGCAGGTAACCGACTCCGCCCTGTGCACGTTTGACGTCAGCACCAAGGGCGTCTGCGTGGTCAGCGAAGACGATCCGACTCCGCTCGGAACCGTCTGTGACGTGGAGGATCCTGCGCTCGCTTGCGAGACGGGCTACTGCATGAACGAGAGCCAATTCCGGCTGCTGTTTACGCCGAACGTGCAAGGTTGGCCATCCTACAAGCTCAATGCGAGCAACCCGGGCCAGACCTTCTACAACGCAATCGCGGAGAACGAAGGCTGCACCGCTGGCGATGTCGAGACCTTCACTGTTCGGGTTCCGTTCCCGTACGTGACGGTCGGCGGCATGCCGGTGCACGTCTACGACGGCGCCCTGGTTGGCGGCGAGACCGTTGACGGCCACATCCAGGAGGAGACCTGCTTCGTTCCTCCCGACGAAACCGTCGCGGAGTACCCGATCATGATCTCGCTCGAGGACTGGGCCAACGGCGGGGTCGACAACCCGGACGTCGCCTGCGACACGGTCGTCTACCCCAACAGCGACGAAACGCAGGCCTACTGCGAGTTCGAAGTACAGGCGGAGTATACGGCCAGCTGCCAGCTCTACTTGAACATCCACCTCGACTTCGGTCTCAAAGGGCCGCACGTCGACTTCTTCAGCGACGCGGGCGGCGTCGTCATGCCCGGCGGCGATGGCGACCCGGACCGTTACGACAAGGGCGGCGCAACCTCGCCGTGGGATTCGGCCGACGCCTGGGCGGACAACACGAAAGTGGTGGCGATCGAGGATTGCCAAGACTTGCTGTTCTCCCACGAGACGGACGCCGAGGGCGGATCGGGCTCGGACATCGTCCAGAACCTGAACGTGTTCAAGCGGCCGGCGGGCGTGTTTGGCCTGGTCACGGGCGTGGAAGACGCGACCGAGATCCTCGTCGAGCTCATCCATCCCGAAGACGGAGTCGTGGCAACGGCTACGCCCGACGAGGACGGCTATTACCTGCTGAACTACAAGCACAAGGGACGTCCGACGATCTACACCGTCCAGGTTTCGGTCGAGGACGAGATGGGCAACGTGACGATCTTGTCGTCCGAGGGCGCCGTTCGGCTCAAGGGCAACGGGTTCGGCGAGGCAAGCTATGACGCCGACGCGGACCTTTGGACCAGCGAATGATCTAGACGGCACGAATTGCACCCCGGGGCCGGAACGCCCCGGGGTTCTTTAGCAGTTGCGCTCGGCGTCGACGCGTTAGAGCAGCTCAGCACGAGGGGTTCCTGCGCGTCTTGCCAAACCTGCTTGGCCTCGTCCCCGGCGGACGCCAGCTTAGCCCAACGCTCTTCGCCATTCGTCATGCCGCAACGAATCGCTTGCGAGTCCGTGTGGAAACGAGCGGCGGGGTGGTAGTGTGTGAATGGCCCGGTCTGTCTCAGGACCCCGCGGTTGGCCACGCGTTCGATGAAAACTGGCGGCCAAATCCCTAGTTCTCCCCAGGGCGTGATCGTACAGGCTCGCCCGTCGGGCGCGCGCCACCTGCAGCGGAGCGACCTGGGGTGCGTTGGGCGCCGCTGGCCAGATCCGCTTACTCCCGTAGCTCCAGCATGTGAAGATCCGTCTCGCGCGGCGGGCCATGGACCATGAGGACGTGGGATTCGTCTGGCGCGACGCTTGAGAGGTAGCCTTGGACCGAGTCCAGCACCTGCGTGACAGTCTTCGTCTCCGGATCGAAGAGGCAGAGCGGCAGCGGCTCTGTGAAGGGAGCGTCAAGCCGCCCGCACTTGTAAAAGATCCCCGAGGGCCCTACCCGGAAACCCATGAGGCTCGAGTTGGCTCCAGCTTTCAGCAGTGTGGGCCTTGCGCCCTCCGCGCCAAGAGGGAGGGCGAACAGGTCGCCAGACCGTGGGACGTTGTAATAGAGGGAGCCGCCGTCCCAAGATTCTTCGAAGATCCTTGGCTGAACGTCCAGCACAAGCTCTTCCTCGCCCCCACTAGCCGGTATCTTCCAGATTGTGAAGTCACCGGTACGGTTGCTGCCGAAGTAGATCCATTTCCCGTCGCGTGACCAGGACGCCATCGCGTCGTCGGACGGATGATCAGTGAGCTGACGCACCTTGCCGCTTTCCACCTCCACCACGTAGAGGTCCGCCGCTGCCTTTGGACGTGCGTGGAGAGCGACAGCTCGACCGTCCGGTGACCATGAGATTTGCCCGATTGTACGAGACTGCAGCTCCGCCAGGCGTCTCTGGTTGCCGCCGTCCGCGTCGGCGATCCAGAGGTCGCGCATAGGGTCGCCCGAGAAGAACGCGAGACGCTGGCCATCCGGCGACGTCCTTCCGTGCGTGTCACGCGTGCTCGTGGCTACAAGGGGTACTAGCTTTCCCTTGTTCGGTCCAGTTAGGTCGATCCGGTAGATGTTTTGGCGCGCCAAGGTCATGAAGCCGAACGCGATCTGGATGCGCCCGTCTGTCCCGGTTGCTATCGCAAGACGGCTATCCTCGCCACTCGAAAGCATGCCCGTCGAACGCCAGAGCAGTCTCGGCTCATCGGTCTCGAAAAGAGTGGTCAACCAGATCCCAGACTGTCCGGGGCCCTGCTCTCCCACGAATAGCAAGGATCGCCCGTCCGGCATCCAAGCCGGGCTCGCGGCCCGCCGCTCGAAGTGAGTGATCTGCTCTGGAGCCCCTGCTGGTTCGAACTCGTCCGAAAGGGCCAAGCGAAAGATATTCCAGCCGGAGGAGACCCCGCTCCTTCGGACGAATAGGACGCTTGATCCGTCAGGGGAAAAAGCGGGCGTAGTATCCCCCATCAACCCAGCTTTCGGTTCTGTAAGGTACGTAACTTCCCTGCTGTCGATCTCGACGAGAGCAATTCTCAGCGGCGATTCCTTCGTATCGCGGGTGGGGACGGCAATCCGCTGGCTATCAGGGGTCCACGATAGATCCCCCCACCAGAATTCCGAAATCCCTAGCTCCAACACTCGCTCCTCCGGCCCGCCCAGCGCCGGTACGATGACAACGGTTGCCGCCGAGCGAACGGGCTCACTCCGGACAAACGCGATCGATCGGCCATCCGGTGACCATGCCGGCGTGCGGTCAGCTTCAGGCGAATGTGTTATCCGACGAGGGACGCCCGACCCAACGACTTCCACGTAAATATCCGAGCTCGATTCGCTCTCCAGCCAGCGGGAGTAAGCGATCTGGCTCCCATCGGGCGAAAAGCTCGGCTGCTCTTCGCGGCCCTGATAGGTCGTGAGGATAGTCTCGGTGAGGCGGCTCGGATCCAGCTCAGGCGTCGCCGACGAGATGCTCCAGAAAGCGTAGGCCGCTGCCGCGACGCAACCCAATCCCAGCCCAACCACAGTCGCTCGCGGGAAACCTGATTGCTGCGTATTGTGGTCGCGATCTCGCGCCTGCGTGTCGGATGACTGGCTCTCCGCGAGGAACCGATACCCTACCTTCGGGACGGTCTCAATCCACTTGGGCGATGTCGCCGAATCCCCCAGCGCCGCGCGTACCTTCTTGACGGCCGTGTTGAGCCCCAGGTCGAGCTCGCCGAATTCCTCGTTCGGCCATAGCTTCTTCTGAAGCTCCACACGAGTGACGACCTCGCCCGGGCGCTCCAGCAGCACTGCCAGCAGTCGGAAGGGCTTCTCCTGGAGGCGGACTCGGACTCCGCTTTTGCGCAACACACGCCCCGCAAGGTCCACCTCGAAGGCGCCGAAGCGGATCGGCCCTCGTGACTTCCCGGTTTCGTTCATGTACTCCTTCCGCGCAGCGATGAACAGGCGTTCCCCGAGCCAGATTGTAGCACTGGCGAAGGGTTCAGGCGCAATGGTAACAGGCTTGTATTCAGTCTTTTAGCTGTACAGTTCGATTTCTCTGGGAGTCCTCGATCGGTCCATAGATCGAGCGTCTGACCTGGACGATTCTCGCCTCACCGGAGGCGAGAATCGTGACATCTTCCAAACAAGTCTTTCTGGCGTTGGTCATCTCCACAGGATGGCTCGGAGCGGAGCCCTTTGCTACGGATCCAGCCCCTCAACTCACCATTCGCGTGTACGACTACGCCGACATCAACCCGAAGCTTCTAGAGAAAGCGAGCGAGCAGACGACCGAGATCTTTTCGCGGACGGGCGTCAACCTTCGTTGGGAGCAGTGCCGGACCTCGGACCGAGAGGCCAACCGCGACTCGTCGTGCGCCCAGAGGGTCGGTCCTAGCCTGATCCAGTTGCGGATCCATCCTCGCGACATGGCCAAGAAGGCCACCAAGCGCGCTGTCGAGTTTGGATACTCGATCCCCCTGGCGGAAGGTAAGTTCGGTACTGTCGCCGGCGTGTACTTCGAGCGAACCCATGAGATGGCCAAGCCGCTGGGCCTGGATCTGCACGTCGTGCTAGGCCACACGATCGCCCACGAAATCGGCCACCTGCTGCTGGGGACCAACAGCCACGCAAGCTCCGGCATCATGCGCCCGACCTGGCGAGATCACGAATTGAGGCTGGCGAGCTCTGGAGTCCTCGGATTCACCGAAGAGCAGTCTAGGCGAATGAAGGTGCAGGTTGAGGCCAGGTTACGATAGGCGTCCGACAGTAGCCGAATTCGAAGGCGAGCTTGCGGTCACGCGGCCGATCGCAGCTAGAGGCTCGCCGGAGCGCCTTGCAGCAAGAACACCGGAGCCGCCCCCGCCGTCATGCCGCCGGGGCGGTAGAACAGGATGACCGCCGGCGCCTGGCCTTGGCCGAAGAACTCCTGCACAGAGTGCATCGACTCGATCGCGCCGTAGAGGATCAGGCCCCAAGTGTCGTCGTTGCCCGAGACGGTCATCTCGCGGATCAGCGCCGACTCGCCCGCGTCGGCGATCAGTCCCACGCCGCCGCGCTCGATCGCGTCGTCGCGCCAGTGATCGACTCCCCAACCGTTGATCAGCGTCGTGACGCTCTCGCCCACCACGCGCATCGAGATGCGGTTGAAATCGTCCGCCTTCACCAGGTGCGCGGGCGCTTCGATGCCTTCGGCGACCAGCGTTCTGGCGCCGTCGATCATGCTATAGCGGGCCAGCGAATAGGTCGGGTTGGACGCCGTTCCGCCTTGGAAGAGCTTGAACTCGTAGAAGTTCTCGGTGTCGGGGGCGCGCACCACCCAGCCAACCGCCTTGCTCTGGATCTTCGCGTCGAAGTCGAGCCGGTAGTCGGTCAGATCGGTCGTCGCCTCGTTGAGCGCCAATCCCTGGCTCATGGTGAGCCAGCCGGCGGCGTCCACGTTGAGCGCGTTGCTGCTGACCCAGTTGTCGACGCCGCTGGTGAAGTCGTCGCTGATCTCGAACGCAGCGCGCTCTTTGAGCGGCTTGCTGAACTGGTCCATCGCGGCCACGATCGGTTCCTTGATGTTGGACGCCTGGCGGTTAAGCCAGTCCTTCCAGGGCACGTCGACCGTACTCGCAAAGAGCAGAATCGTGACCGCTGCCAGCGAGCGCGCGAACGTCTTACTCAGGAAGACGCCCTCGACCGCCTGCCACATCCAGTAGCGTTTCTGGACGGGCTCGATCGGCTTGCGCCGCACGCGAGAGGCTGTCAGGTCCTCCACGTCGATGTCGCCCGCCGAAGCCCAATCGTAGGCCGAGTGCGAACGAGCGGTCGCGGAAAGTGCAAGCGCGGCCTCGTTCTTGGACTCGGCTTTCGAGTCGGCCGGGCCGCCCTTGGACTCAGGCGAGAAGAGTTGGTGCCACAGCGGCTCGGTGCGCGAGCCGGAGAGGCTCTTGCGATTGTCCTGCCAGGGCGCGGCGGTCGGAGGCGCGGGAATGGAAGCGCCAGCCGGCGCGGCGGCTGCACGGGCGCTCTTGTGCGACGCTGTTGCGGCAGCGGCGCGTTGTGGAGCCTGAGCGGGCGCGGCCGCCGCGCCAGAGATCAATTTGGCTGGTTGCAGCGCCGGAGCGGGAAAGCGCATCGGCGAGCGCTGCAAAGCTTTGATGTGCGAGAAAGAAGCCGGCCGTACCGGTTCCGGCGCGTCGCCGGGCTGCACCGGCATGAAGCTCTCGATGTGGCGGACGCTCGCGAGCGCCACCGCGGCCAGCCTGCGCTTGCCTTTTGCTTTGGGACGCAAGCCCTTGAGCGACGGCTCGTACACTGAGCTGCGCGTCAGCGAAGGCAGCGCGATGGACGTTGTCGCGGCGCCGGGACGGGAGCCGCGATCGCCGGGACGCGCCTTCTTGTTGCTTTCGCGTTGTTGACCCGGGTTCTTTGCGCCTTGTGACAAAACTGTGTCCTTGGCCGGGGGGCCGTGAGGCTGCTTATCGGTCTTCCTCGCCTCGTGCTTTATCTTAGGCGCCGGGTAAACACTGGACAATTGGCTCTTTGCCTTAGAGCGAATCTAGGGCGATTGGCGTAGAGAACAGTACCTTCGTTTGTTTATGGCAATGAGGATGCCTAGTCAGACGGGCATATCCGCGGACTCTCAACGCTGTTCGAACAGGAAAAGGCCGCCCTTGCCCGCCACCACGACGTCGAGATCGCCGTCGGCGTCCAGATCCACGACCGGAATTTGCATCCCGCCGCCGACCCGGCCGCCGTAGTGGATGATGTGGCGCACCCATTCGAATTGCCGGCCGTTGTGGATTCTCTCGTACCAATACAGCCCCAGCGGCTCGCGGCCGCCCGCGTCATGGCCGTTGTGGGCGTAGAGACGCTTGCCGGTGATCAGCTCGGGATAACCGTCTCCGGTCAGGTCTTGCATCGTCATGGCGTGGGCTTGCGACCAGGCGTCGTCGATCTTGCGGCTCTCGAATTTGCGTTGGCCGGCTTGCTTGCTCTGCTCGAGCCACATCACGCCGTAGTCGTGCGCATGGCTCGTCACGACGTCGTTGTCGCCGTCGCCGTCGACATCGAAGGCGTAGAGAAAGCCAACGTGTTTGTCGAAGGCGTAGTCCTCGTGCAGGGTCCAGGGAACGGTGCGGGGTTGCGGCGGCGCTTCCAGCCAGCCTTTTGGCGTCAGGATGTCCGTCCGCCCGTCGCCGTTTACGTCGCCGGCCCCGATGCCATGCCCGTAGAGCCTGTCACTGGCGACGTGCTTTCTCCAGACTGTCTTGCCCTTGGATTGTTCGGGTTCGTACCACGCCACGACGCCCTGGCGTCCGCCGAACTGCGGCAGCAGCTCATCGCGCCTGCCGTCGTTGTCGAGGTCGACGAGAAAGGCGAACTCCACTGGCGAGCCGCTGTCGACGACCCGCTCGGTCCACATGCCCTCGCCGCGGCCCGGGTTCTCGAGCCAGACGATCTGCCGTCCGCCCCAGCCTACGCTGATCACGTCCATGTCGCCGTCGCGGTCGACATCGAGCGGCAGATCGGAGAAGTCGTCGATGTAGTTGTTCCAGAACAGGATCTTGCGGTAGCGGTGCTGCTTCCAGTCTGGGGCCTCGTACCAGTTCTCGCCCGAGATCACGTCCAGCCGGCCGTCTCCGTTGAGGTCGGCGACCGCGCAGGCCTCGTTGCGGCCCAGATCGAGCGTGTGCTTGCGAAAGTCGATCTCCGCCGAGGGGCCGCCTGCGCTCAGCGGCAGGGCGAGGAGGGGGAGCAGGAGCGTTGCGCGCATTCGAGCCACATTATACGGAGTGCGCGGCCGGTTACGCTGGAGAGAGTGAGCCGGCTGCGCATCTTCTCGCGCGAGTACTACCGGGCGCTGCACGATATCGAACGGCGGCATCCCTGGGCGCGGTACATGCGACGGGTCGAGATCGACCTGTTCGATCGCTTCGTCGCCGCCGAGGACCAGGTCCGGACCTTGGACCTCGGCTGCGGCGCCGGCGTGTTCTTGGCCGAGCTCACCGCCCTGCGGCCGCAGGTCGAGCCCTGGGGCGGCGACTACGCCCGCGACGCGCTGCGTTTGGCCATGCAGACCGGCCACCGGCGCCTGGCGCAGCTCGACGCTCGCCGGCTGCCTTTCCCCGACGATTCGTTCGATCTGCTGGTCTCCAACGACACGCTGCAACACCTGGGCCGCCACGGCGCCGAGGAGGCGCTGCAGGAGACGGCGCGGGTGCTGCGCCCCGGCGGCGTGCTCATCCTGCGCGTGGCGGCGCGTCGCGGCCTGCTTTGGCGCCGCCACCGCGATACGGCCGACTACTGCCAATTCAAGCGTCGCCCGCTGCGGCATCTCCTACGCCACGCCGGGCTGGAGCCCCGCTTCGCGGCTCGGGTGAACTGGCTGCCGAGTCTTCTCGCTGACCTGAAAGGCTTGTTTCGCGCGCGCCCGGTGGGCGATGTCGGGCTCGAGCCGCGCCCCGACGAGCCCATCTGGAAAGAGCGTCTGCTGGAGGTCTACTGGCGCTGGGAGTGGCGGCTGGCGTTCCACTTCTACGTGCGCGCCCCGTTGGGCCACAGCATCGTCGCCGCTGCCCGCAAACCGCGCTGAGCCGCCCCTGCGGTTAGCCGTGCACGACCTGCTGAATTGCGGCGGCGCTTGCGCCTGCGTCAGCCAGCGCTAACCTGAGCAGGTCGAGATCCGGCTCATAGGCGCAGACCGCCTGGGTCGTCGTCCGCGCCTCCACGGCAAACGTGTCGGCCTCCGCCGGAACCAGATAGACCGCGCCAGGAGCGTATTCCGCTCCCGCCAACGAACCCTCGCCCTCGAGGATCGCCAAAATCAAGAACCGCTCGCGATTGGTCCGAAATTGTAATCCGCCGGACCATTCCAGCCTCTCCGCGGCGAAGTAGGGGCAGGCCGCCAACAGCCGCCGATCCAGATCGTCGCTTGCCAGAGAGAGCGGTGACGCGCCTCCGGTCCAGGGGGTTGGGTCGGTCACCAGCGCCCCTTCGTCGATGTGCAACGCTCGCGGCTTGCCGTCCGGCCCAGGCCGGTTGAAGTCCCAGAAGCGATAAGTTAGATCGGAGTTCTGCTGGATTTCACAGATCTTGAGCCCCGCGCCGAGGGTGTGCAACAGCCCCGCCGGCACGAACACCACGTCGCCGCGCCGGACCGGAACCCAGTTGAGCAAGCGCTCGATCTCGCCCGTGCGCGCCGACTCGGCGAGCTGCTCGCGCGAGAGCTCTGCGGTCAGCCCAAGCGCGACCCTCGCGTCCGGCTCGGCGTCGATGACATACCACATCTCGGTCTTGCCCGGCCCGCCGGCGTTGGCGAGCGCCCAGGAGTCCGGCGGATGCACCTGCACCGAGAGCACGTCGGAGGTGAACAGCAGCTTGGTGAGCAGCGGGAAGTAGGGGCTCTCGGCCTCGTGGCGCGCCAACGCCGGGTCTGCGGAGACGCGCTTGTGCGACCGCTGGCGGTAGGCGCGGCCCAGCAACCGCTGACCGAAGCGTTCCATAAGCGCGCCCAGCGTCTGGCCGGCGAGCGGACCGTTGTCGACGACGGCCTGTTCGTAGGTCAGCCAAGCTTCGCCCAGCGCCGGCTGATCAGCGTTTCTATCCGCAAAGAACGGTTGGAGGTTGCGCGCCCCCCAAATCTTGTCCTCCAGCCGCGGACGCAGCCGTAGCGGGTAGAGAGACTCGTCCTTCGCTGGCATAGAGGGCTTCGCTGGCATAGAAGGGATTTCGCGTCTCCGTTGGTCCAACGTGCGACAGAACGGAGGCGCGTGCGTGAGCGCGCGTGCGCGCAGAAGCTAGATCCGATTGAACTTCGCGATGACCTCGGTCAGCGACTTGAGCTTCTTGATCAAGGGGACCATGGCGCCCTCTTTTTCGTCAATCCCCTGGGCGACTTCGAGGATCTTCTTGGCGTGCTGCTTGGGGACGACCACCACGCCGTCCTCGTCCGCCACAATGATGTCGCCGGGCGAGACGGGCACGCCGGCGCACTCGACGGTCTCATTCTTCGAGACGCTGGTGTAGCGGCCGACCGCGGTCGCCGGCGTGTAGCTGCGGGCGAAGACTGGCAGGCCGAGGGCGCGCAGCTCGGGCAGGTCGCGCGCGCCGCCATCGAGCACCATGCCGGCCATGCCGCGGGATTTGGCGGCCGTCATCATCAGCCCGCCCACCGCGGCGACGTTGAGCCCGTCCTCGATCACGATTACGCCCACGTCGCCAGGGTTGGCGCCGTCGATCATCTGCACCGAGTGGCTCACCGCGGTGGTAGCGCTCGATTGGCCCTCCTTCATGGGCACGAGCTTGGCGGTCACGGCCCGTCCGACGAGCTTGCCGCCGATGACGGGCCTCATGTCGTAGTTCATGAAGCCGCGCTTGCCGGCGACCTGGTCGACCGCGTCGGAGACCGAGGCGATGGCGACGAGCTTGAAGTCCTCGACGACGGCGTCATGCGAGTCGGCGCCAGCCGGCGTCGACAGCGGCGCCCAGAGGAGCACAGCGGCGCAGGCCGCGAAAAGGAGGGCAGGGAAGAGCTTGCGCTTGGTCATGGCGTTTTCGCCTCTACTGTGGCACAGCGGGCGGGGGGATGGGTAGTTCGCTCCCTGGGACCGCCAAACATCTCGGCGGTCGAAGACACGTTTGCCTGAGCTACACTGGCGCAAAACGACCGGAGTACTCAATGACACGCATACCTTGCTTCGATGCGGCCCAACTGGAGGCTGTGTGCAAGATTCTCGCTGAAACACAGAGGGGCCTGACCGGAGAGGAAATTGGCCGTGTCTTGGCTGAGGTGCGAATCGCCGACCCAGATCCCGGCATGACGAAGTGGAAGCGCCTGTTCAATGCCCTCGCCGATGCCCAGAACAAGCATCAAGTCGGTAATCATCTGATCATGGTCATAACCGGGATTTCCATTTTGGCCATCCCGACGCGTGTAGCGTAGTCGAGCACGCCGCTCCGGCGCAACGGTTTTCTGCCTTCTCCGGCACATTCGCCTCCTTCCTCCTTTGTCTGGCCGCGACTGGGAGCGTCGCGCGTCGCTTCACGGGCTCGGACGGCGCCCTTCGCCGACACCGCTCCGACCTCGCCTCTCGGCGACTCGTGTTCGGATGCTCCGAGCCTCGCCGCGTCAGCCTCCCGGCGCAGGCAGCGCCGCCAACCTCGCCAGCATCTCGCCGAACAGCTGGCGGTTGAGGCGCCCCTCGGCCAACAAGAGCCAGTAGTACCGCGCGTGCTTCACCAGCCGACCGCCGGTCTTCATCAGCCGCTGCTGCAAGCTCGTCAGCGACCAGCTCTTGATCCGGCTCGGCAGCCCCAGCCGCCGCCACAGGTTGCCCAGGTTGTAGGCCAGCACCGCGAGTTGCAGCCGCACTTCGTTCGCTCGGAAGCGCCGGCACGACAGCCGCGTCCAGCACGTCGCCTGCTTGCCTTCCTTGATCCACTGCTCCGCCGTGCCGCGCTTGTTGTAGAAGCGCACCACCGAGCGGCTCGGCAACGCCATGTTCGTGACGATGAAACCGACGCGCGGAAACAACTCGCCCGCGTGGTGCTCGACCTTGGCGACGACCCGCCGGGACTTCGACCAGCTCGCGGCCTGATAGCGGAAGCTCTTGTAGCGCACCAGCGGTTTGAGCGAGGGCCTGCCCGGCGCTCGGAATAGGATGTCTTCGATCTCCAGCTCCAGGTTCCTGTTGGCCGGAATGCGGATCACGTAGTTGACGCCGCGCTCTTCCAGCGCCTCGTAAATCTCCGGCTTGGCGAAGGCGGCGTCGGCGCGGAACGTGACTTCCTTGCCCTCGGCCTGTTGGCGCTCGATCTCGGGCAGCAACAGCTCGTCCCAGTCCTCGGCGCTGGAGACGTTGCCCGGCCGCAGCTTCGCGGATAAGCAGTCGCCGTGCTGGTTGAACAGCAACAGCGGGTGATAGCAGACCGACTCGTAGTGGCCGTTGTAGGCGCTGCCTTCCTGTTGGCCATGAACCGGGCTCTCGGTCGAGTCCATGTCGAGCACCACGCGCTCGCTGTCGTCGCCGGCCTCGGCTTGGCCGATCAGCTCGCGGTTCACCGCCATCAACCCGATCAGGTTCTCGTCGCCGGCGAGCATGCCGGTCTCGAAGCTCTGCAACCGCGAGGTCAGCGCCCCGCCGCGATCCCAGTTCTTCTTCGAGCCGAGCAGGCGAAACGTCGGATCGGCGGCCACCCGCACGGCGTCGTTGAGGTCTTCGTAGCCCGCCAACCGCGAGTAGACCGACTGCCGCACCAGATCCGCCAGCGGGAACTTCTTGTTCTCGCCCTGCCGCGTATCGCTGAGATGGTCGTCAATCAGCTTGCCGAGGCCGAGCCGTTCGTCTAGCTCTCGAACCAGCAGCAGGCCGCCGTCAGAGGTGACCCGCGAGCCCTGGAAATCGACCTTCACAAACCCGTTGAACGAGAACTGAAACGGCTTGCCATCCTTGTCACCCACTCGGTGTCGCCCTCCATGGCCCATCTGATGCGCTCAAACCCGCATCTACAGGGGCGCCGGGAGCATCGCGATGGTTAGCAGGCGAAGCTCAAATCGGAAATCCGGGCATAAATCGCGCGATGGCTCCGGCGCGCTATCTCTCCAGTCCGGATCTCTTCACATGGCGGCGCGAGGGTCTGAACGCAGCGCTTGCATTTGCTGGATTCGCTGTACGAGAGGATGGCAAGGTGGTTCGTTCAACCGTAGAGTCCACTTTGGAAGGTGCGCGCGCCCGGGCCGGCCGACTTCGATCGATTCTCGAGACTAGAGATACGCATGCCGAGGTCTTCAACTACTGCAAAGCCGAGCTTCTCCAGGAAAACTACTATCACGCCCTGCTCGAAGCCGTGAAGGGTTTGGCCGAGAGAATCCGACGCCTCTCGGGATTGACTACCGACGGAGCCGACCTGGTTAATCAAGTCTTCTCGATAAAGGCACCGATCCTAGCGATCAACGGACTCAGTTCGCCGACCGAGCTAAGCGAGCAGAAAGGCATCGCCAATCTCCTCGTGGGACTGTTTGGTGCGATCCGCAACCCAACGGCGCACGCGCCGAAGGTGGTTTGGACGATGCCAGAACAAGACGCAATCGACATATTCGCGCTATTGTCGTTCGTACATCGCAAGCTTGACGGAGCCACGAAGCGGTAGAAAACGATTGCCTTGCCCAAGCCGCGACAATCGTAGGGGTTGGCGTGTCAGGCAGCCGTCGACGCCAATTCGCGAATCACGACCCGCCTAGACCTGCGAGGGCGAGTCGAGTCCAGCCTGATCTCGAACTTCCGCCCGTCGGGCCGCTCTTCTACGTACCGCCCTTCGGAATCGACATAGACCACGGAATGGCCCTCAGCCAGCGCCTGCTCGCGGGCGCGCAGCCCGGCTTCCTTCGCGGAGCGCACGAAGTCGTCGCTCAGAATGCTGAAGTCTTCCACTGCCGGTAGTATACTCCCGCTACACCAACCCCTCCACAAACCGCCGGATCCGCGCCACGCCTTCCTGCAAGTCCGCCATCGACGCCGCGTAGGAAATCCGGATCTGCTCTTTTGTCCCGAACGCCTCGCCTGGCACGGTCGCCACGTGCGCTTGCTTGAGCAACTCGGTTGCCAGCTCCATCGCCGAGCACACGCCGCCGCGCCCGAACACGCCGCTCACGTTGGGATAGGCGTAGAACGCCCCGCCCGGCATCTGGCACGTGAGCCCGGGAATCGCCTGCAACGCCGGCACGATGTAGTCTCGCCGCTTGCGGTACTCGCCGAGCATCTGCTGCACCGAGTCTTGCGGCCCGGTCAGCGCCTCGAGCCCGGCCATCTGCGCGATCGAGGTGGCGTTCGAGGTTTGATGGCTCTGCAGGTTGCCCATGGCCTTGATCAGCGGCTTGGGTCCCAATGTAAAGCCGACGCGCCAGCCCGTCATGGCAAACGTCTTTGACAGCGAACCGACGACGACTACGTTGTCCTTCGCGCCCGGCAGCGATGCGATCGAGAACGGCTCGCCCTCGTAGACGAACTTGCAGTAGCACTCGTCGGTCATCAGCACCGCGCCGGCTTTCGAGACCAGACTGTAGATCTTCTCGAACTCCTCGCGGCCCACCACGGCGCCCGAGGGATTTGACGGCGAGTTGACGATCACGACCTTTGTCTTCGGCGTCAACGCCTTCTCGATCGCCGCCGCCGTCAGCCGAAAGCCTTCCGACTCCCGCGTCTCGACGGGCACGACTTTGCCGCCGTGATAGTTAACCACGTCATAAAATGTCACCCAATAGGGGACCGGCAGCACGACCTCGTCGCCGTGCTCGAGCAGCGCCGCCATCGTGTTGAAGATCGAGTGCTTGCCGCCGACGTTGATGATCGCCTCGGCCGGCTCGTAGCTGGTCCCAAAGCCGTCGCGGTGCCACTCGACGACGGCCTTCTTCAGCGCCGGGACGCCGCCGGCGGCGGTGTAGCGGGTGAAGTTGTCGTCGAGCGCCTGTTTGGCTGCGTCCTTGATGTTCGCAGGCGTGGGGAAGTCCGGCTCGCCCGCCGCGAACGCGATCACGTTGACGCCTTCTGACTTCAGGCGCGCGGCTTCGGCGGTCACGGCCATTGTGGCGGACTCCGAGATCCGCCCGACTCTTTGAGAGAGTTGCATCAGCCACCAGCTTAGCTCGCCGCTCGCGCCCATCGCTCACCCGAGCCCCGCAATAATAGAACCTCGCCCGGATATGCCCAAGCACGCTATCGTCGGCACGGCCGGCCACATCGACCACGGCAAGACCGCGCTGGTCGAAGCGCTCACCGGCGTCAACGCAGACCGCTGGGAGGAAGAGCGCCGCCGCGGCATCACCATCGACCTCGGTTTCGCGGACCTCACGCTCCCTTCCGGTCTGCGGCTCGGCTTCATCGACGTGCCCGGTCACGAGCGCTTCGTGCGCAACATGCTTGCTGGCGCCTCCGGCATCGATTTCGTTCTCTTG
Source organism: Bryobacterales bacterium (assembly GCA_965216545.1). Classification (GTDB taxonomy): domain Bacteria; phylum Acidobacteriota; class Terriglobia; order Bryobacterales; family UBA6623; genus RI-231. The sequence goes on along the minus strand of OZ244172.1, from coordinate 6,194,130 downwards.
GTCGTTGCCGCGGACGAGTCGATCATGCCGCAGACCCGCGAGCACTTCGACATTTGCCGGTTGCTCGGCGTGGAGCGCGGCGTCGTCGCGTTGACCAAAGCGGATCTCGTCGAGCCCGATCTAGTCGAGCTGGTTCGCCTGGAGACCGAGGAGTACCTCGCCGGGTCTTTTCTCGCGGCCGCGCCTGTCGTCCCGGTTAGCGCGAAAACCGGCGCAGGCCTGGACGAGCTCAAAGCCGCCCTCGAGCAGGCCGCCGGCTCGGTGCGGCCCAAGTCCTCAGCCAGCCGCTTTCGTCTGCCCGTCGACCGCGCGTTCGTCATCAAAGGCTTCGGTTCGGTCGTCACCGGCACGTTGGTCTCCGGCGCCGTCGCGGTCGAGGACGAGGTGGAGGCCCACCCCATCGCTCGCCGCGCGCGGGTCCGAGGGTTGCATCGCCACGGGGAGAAGGTAGAGCGCGCCGAAGCGGGCAGTCGTACCGCCGTCAACCTCGCCGGCATCGACGCCTCCGAGCTCGCTCGTGGGATGACGCTCACCGAGCCGGGCGTCTTCGAGCCCTCTCGCGAGCTCGACTGCGAGCTCGAGCTGCTGCCCTCGGCGCCCGCGCTCAAGCACGGCGCGCCGGTTCACTTCCATATCGGCGCGGCCGAGCTGGAAGGTAAGGTGCTACTACTCGAGCGCTTCGAGGAGACCGGGCAGCGGCTCCGTTCGCTGGCGCCGGGCGGGCGCGGCTATGCGCGGGTCCGCCTCGCCTCACCTGCTCTTGCGGTCGCCGGCGACCGCTTCGTCATCCGGCGCTTCTCGCCGGTGACCACCATCGGCGGCGGACGCGTGCTCGACGCTCGCCCGCCGCGCCGCGAGATCCACGCCCCGAGGATGACCCGCCTGCGGGCGTTTGCCTCCGCTGATCTTGCCGGCATCCTCGACGCGCTCGCCGCGGCCGTCCCCTTCAACCTCGATGCGGCCGACGCCATCCGCCGCACCGGCGCGCTCGACCCTGAAATCCGCGCCGCCGCCCAGCCTCTCGTCACCGTCCGGGACAACCCGCTTCTACTTGCGCACCCCGACAGGATGGCCGCGGCCGAGAAGACGCTCCTTGCCGACCTCGCCGCTTTCCACAAAGCCAATCCGCTGCTGGCGGGCAAACCCCGCGGAGCCGTCCACAGCGGGCCGTTCGCCGCGGCGCCCGAGCACTTCATCGAATACCTGATTGGCGCGCTGGCTCGAGCCGACAAGATCGCCATCGACGGCGAGCTCGTGCGGCTGGCCACGCACGACATCCAGATGGATTCGGATGAGCAACAGGCTCGCGACACGCTCGTATCCGCGTTCGCCGAGGCCGGCCTCCGAGTCCCCAGCCTCAAGACCTTCCTCCCTGGGCTCGGTCTCGATGCCAAGCGAGCCCAACGCATCCTGGGCGCGCTGCTCCGGCAGGGCCTGTTGGTCCGCGTCTCGCAGGACTTCGTCTTCCACAAGGACGCTCTGGCCGATTTGCTGGCCCGGCTGGCCGAGCGCAAGAGGGAGAACCCGAGGTTGACGGTCCCGGAGTTCAAGGACCTCTCGGGCGTGAGCCGCAAGTACGCCATCCCGTTGCTCGAGTACCTCGACCGCATCCGCGTCACCAGGCGCGAAGGCGACGCCCGCGTCCTCAACTGAGTCGATACAATCGGAGGCTAATGCAAGCCCTACAGCTCGTCGCCCCGCACGAGATGGAAGTTCGCACCGTGCCCGACCCGCCCGACCCGGGACCGGGCGAGGTTACCGTGCGCATCCGCTCGTGCGGCGTCTGCGGAAGCGACATGCACCAGTACTTGGAGGATGGCTGCGCCGGCACGCCCGCCCACTACCCGATGGTCCTGGGTCACGAGCCCGCGGGCGAGATCGTCTCGGTCGGCCGGGGCGTGGAGGGTCTATCCGAGGGCGACCGTGTGGCTGTCGAGCCGGCCATCTCTTGCGGGCAGTGCGAATTTTGCAGCTCCGGCAGGCGCAACCTCTGCGAAGAGACCGTCTTCATGGGAGGCCCGCAGCGTCCCGGGCTGTTGCGCGAGTACGCCACCATGCCGGCCGGCAACGCGCTCGAGATTCCCGCCAGCATGAGCTTCGAGACGGCCGCCCTGATCGAGCCGGTCGCCGTGTTGATTCATTCGCTTGAGCTCGCCGCGCTCGAGCCCGGCGAAACGGTCGCGGTGATGGGCGCCGGCCCCATCGGCCTGCTTGCGGTCAAGATGGCCAAGCTCCGCGGGGCGTCCAAAGTCATCTGCTGCGACATGATCGCCCATCGCCTCGAGCGTGCGCTCGCGCTCGGCGCCGATCAGGTCATCGACGTCTCGAAGGATTCGATGTCGGACGCCGTGATGGACCTCACCGGCAACGGCGCGCACGTGGTTTTCGACGCCGCCGGCAAGGCGGCCTCGATCAACGCCTCGATTCGCTCGGTGCGCCCCGGCGGCCGCATCGTCGTCATCGGAATTCCGTCCGAGCCGCTGACGCCGATCGAATTCTGGCCCGCCTTGCACGCCGAAGCGACCATCAAGGTGCAGAAGCGCAACAACGGCAACGACCACGAAGCGCTGAAGCTGGTCGCAGCCGGCAGGATCACCCCCGAGATGATCCTCTCGCACCGGTTCGCGCTTGAAGAAGGCGCAAACGCCTTCAAGACGATGGGGGCCTACGCGGACAACGTCATCAAGCCCTGGATTGCGTTGTAACTGGACTGCCGTCGTCGAGCCCGGAGACGCGTCCGGGTGTGATGGAAGGCCGGCGTCATCGGGGGCTGAGGCCGTCGACACTCGCGCTACTTCATTCCCGGCTTAGTTCGAGGTGAGCGTGACGGCTTGCTCCGCGAAGCCGGCGGGCCGGACCTTCCTGCCCGCCTGGTCGCCGTCGCCCAAGTCTTCCCGCGCCCACTCGGCCAAGACGCGCAAGCGCTCGACCACCTGTGGATTCTCGGCGGCCACGTTCGTGGTCTCGCCGATGTCGCCGTGCAGGTCGTACAGCTCGGTAACGGCCGCGACGTCCCGGCTGCCGCGACGCCGAGTCACGCGCTGGACGTGTAGCTTCCAGCGGCCGCTCCGCACCGCGCAGAGATCGCGCATGTAGAAGTAGTAGTAAGCGAGGTGGGGCGTCGGCGCGTCGCCGGTCAGCAGTCCGAGAACGTCCTTGCCGTCGAGGACGCGGTCCTGCGGCGTGGAGGCGCCCGCCAGGCCCGCGAGAGTCGGCAAAACGTCGACCGAGAGCGCCAGCTCATCGCTGACCGAGCCGGCGGGAATGCGGCCTGGCCAGCGCGCGAGAAAGCAGACGCGGTGACCGCCTTCCCAAGTCGTGCCCTTGCCGCCGCGCAACGGGGCGTTGCTGGCGCCGTGCTGCACCGCGCCGCCATTGTCCGAGGTGAAGATCACCAGCGTTTCGTCGTCGAGGCCGAGCTCGGCGAGCTTGCGCAGGATCTCGCCGGTCGACCAGTCGATCTCTTCCACCGCGTCGCCCCACTTGCCGTTCTTCGACTTGCCGGCGAAGCGCGCGGAGGAGTACTGCGGCCAGTGGGGCATGGTGTGGGCCAGGTAAAGGAAGAACGGACCTTTTTTGTTGGCGCTGATGAATGCCAGCGCTTCTTTGGTATAGCGCTGCGTGATGAGGCGCTGATCCGGCTCCTCCTCGACCACCTTCTCGCCGCGCAGCAGAGGCAACGGCGGATAGCGGTAGGGCTTGGGCCGCGAGTCGCGCCCCATGTCGTTGGAGTAGGGGATGCCGAAATAGCTTTGGAAGCCTTGGCGCGTGGGCAAGAACTCGCGCTGGTCGCCGAGGTGCCACTTGCCGACGGCGGCGGTGGTATAGCCGGCGCTCCGGAGCGTTTCCGCGACGGTGATCTCGTCTGGATGCAGGCCTTCCTGGTTGCCGGGAAACAGCACCCACTGCCCCTTCTCGTTCTCGTCCAAGCCCACGCGGCGCGGGTAGCTGCCGGTCATCAACGAGCTGCGCGACGGCGTGCAGACGTTGGCCGAGACGTAGAAGCTGGTGAGCTTGCGACCTTCGGCGGCCATGCGGTCGAGGTTGGGCGTGTGGTGCAGCTTCGAGCCGAATGGCCCGATGTCGGCGTACCCGAGGTCGTCGACGAAAATGAGGACGATATTGGGCTTGTCCGCCGCGGGAGCGGAAGCGGCAAGCGCGAGCAGGAGGAAGAGGGACGTGCGCATGGGTCTCTGAGAGTCTACAACGAAGCGGCCTCCTATTTACCGGCAGGGCGCGCAGGCGAGCCGGGAAGGCCGCTATACTGACCGGCGTCTCCATGCGCACCATCAGTCGTCGCTCTTTTCTCGGTTGCGCCGCCGCGACCGCCTTTAGCTCCCGACTCGCGGCTGCTGAGCGAGACCGCTTTGGCGGCTGGACCCGCAAGAAGTTCGAGGCCACGGGCTTCTTCCGGGCCGAGAAGGACGACCGCTGGTGGCTCGTCACGCCGGAGGGGAACGCATTCCTCAGCTTCGGGATCAACCACCTGTACCCGGACTTGTGGAACCAGGACTACAACCGCGACGCATGGAAGAAGCGCCTGGGAGTCGAGCGCGCCGACGGGGCCGCATTCCAGCGTGCCCTGCGGGAGTGGTTCCTCGAGACTTGCCGCGGGTTCGGCTTCAACACCGTCGGCGTGCACAACGTGCTCGCCATCACCAACACGCCGCGGCCGGCCGTGCCCTACATGCAGCCCATCCGCTTCGTCGACATCCCGCACTGGCGGGGCGACGTCACCGACGAAGATTTTCTCGACGTGTTCTCGGACGCCTATCGGCGTCGCTGCGACCGTCTGGCGAAACAGCTCGCCGAGCCGGCACGGAATGACCCGTTCCTGCTCGGCTACTCGATGACCGACTGCCCGCTCTTTACCGAAGAGGACTGTCGCGAGCGTACCGACACGATCGGCGGGGCCCGCCGGCCAAGCCGTATTGGCTGGCCTCGGCGCCTGAGAAACATGGCCGCCTCCGCGCCCGGCAAACAGGCCTACGTGGAGACGATGCGCGAGATCTATGGCGGCGCGATCGGCGGCTTCAACCGGACCTACGCGACGAAATTCGACTCGTTCGACGCGCTTGCCGCGGCCCAGAATTGGCGACCGGACACCGATCTCTCCAACGCCAACGAAACACGCGACAACGTCGTCTTCCTGCAGAAAGCCGTCGCCAACTATTACCAGGGCGCACGCGACGCGATTCGCCGCTACGACCCCAACCACATGTTCTTCGGCGACAAGCTGCACGCGAACACGGATTCGCTCGACACCGTGCTGCCGGTGACGAGCCGGTTGACAGACGTGGTCTTCTACCAGATGTACGGCCGCTACGAAGTGCAGAAGCCGGGGCTCGACCGTTGGGCCCAGGCGGTCGACATGCCGACGATCAACGGCGATTCGGCGTTCACGATGATCACCGATACGATGCCGCGGCCCTACGGCCCGGTTGCGGACAACCTGGAGCAGCGCATCGCTTGGACGGTCGAGTTTTTCCGCAGCGCGTTCGCGCGGCCGGAGTTCGTCGGCTGGCACTACTGCGGGCTGATCGACGCTTCAAACCAAGTGCCGCGTAAACAAGCGCGGCAGCATTCCGGCCTGCTGGACGGGCGCGGCAAGAAGTACCCGGGCTTGCAAGAAGCCATTGCCGAGTGCGGGGCGCGGATGTACCAGGTCGCGACGGGCGGGTAGGATCCGCTTAGCGCCTGGGAACATGCTCGCTATGCGCCGGCATCTGCTCGAGCGCCGCTTCGAGCCCGCGGTAGGCCGCGCCCTCGCGAGGCGACGGCTTCTCCTCTCGAGGGTCGCCGGCCAGGTCGACGAACCGCCCGTCGCCGTAGAGCTTGTAGCGCGCGTCCCTGGCGTATCGGATCTCGGGATGGCGGTAGGGGTGATCGAGCTTCTCCGCGAAGGGGCGTGGAAAGTACCAGGTGAACAGCCAATTCCTTGGGTTGCCTGCTTTGCCCTCGATGCGCGGCCAAAAGCTGCGCCCGTCGATTCCCGCCGGCGGCTGGGCGCCGATGGCCTCCGCCAGCGTCGGCACGAAGTCGGTCAAATCAATCAGGTCCTCGAGCACGCGGCCGCCCGGGCCGAACCCGGGAGCGCGGACGACCATCGGGACATGCGTACCCGCGTCGGTCGGCGAGCCCTTGTCGCCTTGGATGGTTCGTCCGTCGAGCTCGGAGTAGAGCTTCATGTGCGTTCCGTTGTCGGAGGTGAAGATCAGCACGGTGTTATCGCGTAGCCCTAGGCGGTCGATGGCGTCGTCGATGCGCCCGACGATCTCGTCCATGTAGGCGACCATATCTTCGAAGTTGCGCTGCTCGTCCTCGCTGCGGCGGTCGGCGCTGTCCGGCGTGGGCAGGAACGGATCGTGCACCAGGGCCATCGGGTAGTACGCGAAGAACGGCCGCTCGCGGTTGCGCTCCATGAATCGGATCAAGAAGTCCGCAAAGACGTCGGGACCGTAGGCGTCCGCCGGCAACTCGAGCAGCTTGCCGTCCTGCTCGATCGAAGGCGTCCAATAGCGCGGGCGCTTCGTCATCGCGGTGTTCCACAGGCAATAGGTGTCGAATCCAGCGTCGGCGGGCGCCACGCCTTTGGCGTTCTGGCTGCCCTGCAATTGCCACTTGCCGGCGATGGCGGTCGCGTAGCCGGCGTCGCGGAATAGCTTGGCGAACGTGGTCTCGCCGGGGTCGAGCGCGCCGAAGTCCGTATAGTTGCGGACGTTGCTCTTGCCCGTCATGATCGCCACGCGGCTCGGCGTGCACAGCGGAGTCGAGAAGGCGTTGGTAAAGCGGATGCCTGAGTCCGCAATGCGGTCGAGCTGCGGCGTGCGGTACTGCTCGGACCCCGAGAGGCCGAAGCACTCGTAGCCCACGTCGTCCGCCATGATCAGTACGACGTTGGGCTTGCCGCTCACAGCCGTCGCAAACAAGACTGCCAGCAAAAGGGCCCGCGGGTTCTTGTGGCGCACGACTGCGCCGTGCAGGCGAGGCTGCGCCTCGCCCCGGGGCCCCGCCGCTAGCCGCACGAGAGGATTCCCCGCTTCTCGAAGTACCGCTGGTGATAGTCCTCCGCGGGCCAGAAGGTCGACGCCGGCTCCACCTCGGTGACGATCTCTTTGCCGAGACTCTTCTGCGCTTCAACCTTCGACGCCTCCGCCTGCATCCTCTGCTCCGGCGTCGTCGCGAAGATGGCCGAGCGGTACTGCGAGCCCACGTCGGGCCCCTGCCGGTTGAGCGTCGTCGGGTCGTGCATTCCCCAAAACTTCGCGAGCAGCTCGTCGTAGCTCACCTGCTGGGGGTCGAAGGTTACCTCGACCGCCTCGGCGTGGCCGGTCTGTCCGGTGCAGACGTCTTCATAAGAGGGGCTATCACGGTGACCGCCGGTGTAGCCGCTCACCGCGTCGCGCACACCGGGAGTCTGCCGAAACGCGTGCTCGACGCCCCAGAAGCATCCTGCCGCAAAGATCGCTCTCTCCATAGGCGATCATTATGGCGCGAAAGCGTCGATCGGCGGAGTTGCAAGAGCGGCGCGGTTGATACAATCCGACTCCGCGCATGACTCGCCGTCGCTTCCTCTCAACCCTCGCCGCGCCAGCCCTCGCAGCCCAAGCTTCCGCCGCGCGCCCCAACATCGTCGTCATCCTCGTCGACGACATGGGGTTCTCCGACATCGGCTGCTACGGCAGCGAGATCCCCACGCCGAACATCGACCGGCTAGCTGACAACGGCCTGCGCTTCCGGCAGTTCTACAACACCGCTCGTTGCTGCCCCACGCGCGCCAGCCTGCTTACCGGCCTGCACCCGGCGCAAACCGGCGTGGGCGGCATGACCAACACACCCAAGGCTGAAGACAACGACCGCGGGGTCGACGGCTTCCAGGGGTATCTCAATCAACACTGCGTGACGATGGCCGAAGTCCTGCGCGACGCCGGATATCACACCTATATGTCTGGAAAGTGGCACCTGGGCTACCACGACGTCTCGCGCTGGCCTCTGCGGCGAGGCTTCGAGCGCTACTACGGCATCATCGCCGGCGCCTCGAGCTACTTCGACCCGCAGTGGCCGCGCGGGCTCGCCCGCGGCAACCAGAAGGTTCAGCCGGAGGGCGACAGCTACTACACCACCGACGCCTTTACCGACTACGCCGTCCGCTTCCTCGAAGAGCAATCCGACGATGACCCGTTCTTCCTCTACCTCGCCTACAACGCGCCGCACTGGCCGTTGCACGCCAAGCAGCAGGACATCAGAAAGTTTGTCGGCAAGTATCGTCGCGGTTGGGACGAGCTGCGTATCGAGCGTTGGCGGCGCATGATCGAGATCGGCGTCGTTGAGGAGAGCTGGGGGCTGAGCGAGCGCGACCCCGGCGCCCGCGCTTGGGACGAGCTCACTGTCGAGCAGCAGGAGCAGCTCGACTACCGGATGGCCGTCTACGCCGCGCAGATTTCTTGCATCGACCAGAACGTCGGCAAGCTGCTCGACTCGCTCGAGCGGAGCGACAAGCTCGACGACACACTCATCCTGTTTCTCTCCGACAACGGCGGCTGCGCGGAGCCTTACACCGACCTCGGCGGACAAGACTTCTCGAGGATCAACGACCCGTCGGTGTCCGGAAATGTCAGCTATGGGCAGGGTTGGGCGAACGCCTCGAATACGCCATTTCGGCTCTTCAAAGTCTGGCTGCACGAAGGCGGCGTCTCGACCCCGCTCATCGCCCACTGGCCCGCGCAAACCCGCGAGCAACGCGGCCGAGTGAGCGACGAGCCGGGGTATCTGATCGACCTGATGGCGACCGTGCTCGAGGTCTCCGGCGCGGAGTATCCTCGCAAGCGCAACGGAGATTGGATCCACCCCATCGAGGGCAAGAGCCTGACGCCGGTCTTCCGCACCGGCGCACGCGAGCGCCACGAGTGGATGTTCTGGGAGCACGTCAACCACTGCGCCGTTCGCAAAGGCGACTGGAAGGCGATCCAAGACTTGCGCGAGGAGGGCGAGTGGGAGCTCTACGACGTAAGGCGGGATCGCTGTGAGATGCACGACCGCGCGGCGGAGCGCCCCGAGCTGGTCGCGGAGATGGCGCGGGAGTGGTACGCCTGGGCGTGGCGGACGCGCGTGTTTCCGCGGGGCAAGAGAGCTAGAACGACCGGATGATGTGCGGCGGCCGATGCTGCCGAGACCGGCCTGGGAAAGGGCGCCTACCCTGCGTAGCCCCCGACGAGCTCACTGCGCCAACAGGACGTAGAAGGCAATCGTGATGATCGAGATCACCGCGCCGGCTACCTTCGCGTGCTTCCACGGCGTGATGTCCACGTCGTGCGTGTAGCTCTCGCGGTAGGCGCTTGTGGCAGGCTTGAAATAGCTGATCGCCCACATCACCCCAATAGTCACCAGGAATACCCCGGCGAGGAAGTGCAGGAAATGGACTTCCTCGGCCAGTCCGAAGGCGCGTTGCAGGAACGCTTGGACCTGCTTGCCGAACTGAAACACCAACAGGTAGAACAGCAGCGGCCCGCCCAGCAATCCCACCTTGGCGGCGAGAGCGGAGACGCGCTTGGTCAGCATTCCGAGCAGGATGACCGCCAGCAGCGGTCCGAAGAACGCCGCGTTGATGCGTTGAAGGTAGTTGTAGAGGCTCCCCGAGGTATCGATCATCGGCGCGATCAACATGGCCGAGAGAGCCATTACCACACTGCACAGCCGCCCCGAGAGGACAATGCGCCGGCCGTCCGCGTCGGGGTTGATCATGGTCCGGTAGATGCCTTCGCTGAACAGCGTGGCCGAGCTATTGAGCACGCTGTTGAACGTGCTCAACACCGCTCCCACCATCACGGCGGCGAAGAAGCCGCGCAGCCAATCCGGCAGCACGGCGTTGACCAGGGTCGGGTAGGCGATCAAGTAGTCTTCCGGCCCAAGATCGCCCTTGAACATGTGGTACGCAATCACGCCGGGCAGCACGATCACGAACGGTCCCAGGAGCTTGAACCCGGCCGCGATCAAGAAGCCCTTCTGAGCTTCAGCCAGATTCTTGGCGCCGAGCCCGCGTTGGACGATCGACTGGCTGGTGCACCAAAAGAAGATCTGATTCACGATCATGCCGGTGAACAGCACCCCGAAGGGCAAGAACGATCCGGGCTCGTCGCCGGTGATGTCGAATTTGTCCTGCTCTTCGACGTAGACCTCGACCAAGCCCGCCCAGGGGCTGCCGTCGCCCACCTGCCAGAGGGCGAGGATCGGCACTAGCAGGCTCGCGATCAGAAACCCGACTCCGTTGACCGTGTCGGAGATCGCGACGGCCTTGAGACCTCCGAAGATCGCGTACAGCGAGCCAATCGTCCCGACGCCCCACACCAGGAACCAAGTCGTCTGGGCGGGCGTGAGCCCGAACGATCCTGAGACGTCGAACAGGCTGTCCAGGCCGCTCGAGCCGAACAGCAGCACGACCGGCAGGATGGCCAATACGTAGGAAAACAGGAAGATCAGCGCCGCGATGACTCTTGTCGAGCGGTCGAAGCGCCCGGCCAAGTACTGCGGGATGGTCGACAGGCCCATCTTCAGGTAGTGCGGCAGGAAATACAGGGCCGTGAGCACCATGGCGAGCGCCGCGGTAGTCTCCCAAGCCATGACGGCAATGGTGTGATTGAAGGCGTCGCCGTTGAGCCCAATGAGATGCTCGGTCGAAAGATTGGTGAGCATCAGCGAGCCGGCGATGACCCAAGCGGTGAGGCTGCGCCCGCCGAGGAAGTAGGCGTCGGAGGTATCCATCCGCTCGCGGCCGGTGTACCAGTAGGACACCACGGCTACCAGAGCGGTAAAGCCGAGGAAGGTGGCGACGGTCAAACCCATCGCGGCGCCTGTGTGATCGCGGGATGTCGAGCCAAGAAGCGTACCTGCCCTGTGCGGGCTCGTCAGATTCTAGCGCAGGCTCGAACGGGCCGGGGTTGGCGGCCGGCTCGCGGAACTAGTTTCGGCGCCGGGTTCCCGAAGGCGTGACATCCCGGGCGCGGCCCGGCTCGTCCGATCTCGGGCTAGGCGGAGACGGGCTCGCCGAAGTGGCGCACGATAGGCTCGGCGAGGCGCGCGAATTCGGCGTAGGTCATCCTGAGCTCGTCTCGGTGCGTGCCGCCGTTGAACTCGATCACCTCCTGCTCGACGAGCCGGTTGTCCACGTAGACGGGCAGGCCGAACAGCGCCCCGAACGGCGGCATCGCGCCAATCTCGCAATCGGGAAACAGCCGCGCCACCTCCTCTTCGCTCGCCAGGCGCAATCGCGACAACCCCAGCGTCCGGTGCAGCCGGTCCAGGTCGACGTTCTCGTCGGCCGGCAACACGGCCATCGCAAACACCTCGTCGCCCAGGAAGACGACCGTCTTGGCGACATTGCGCTCCGGAACGTGGTCGACGTGCGCAAGCTCGCGGGCGGTGTAGGTCGCGGGATGACGGGTGTGCTCGTATTCGGCATCCATCTCCCGTAGGAACGCTAGAATTCTGTCCGGGATCGCCATGACGCCCTCCTTGTGCAGGCTGAGATTCGGCCCAGATGTATCATGCAATCCAGGCGCCAACGCATCCGCGGGCCCGTGGGACGAGATCATGCGCTCTTTGCGATCGTGACGGGCGATTTGACCCAGCCGATGGACACCTCGACCGACCGGTCGATCCTGCCTCGCGGCTTCTACGCGCGGCCCGCCGAGCAGGTCGCTCGCGCGCTGCTCGGCAAAGTGATCCTCCACCATGTAGGCGGACAGGCGTTGGCCGGCCGCATCGTCGAGACCGAGGCCTACCTAGGAGAGGCCGACGAGGCGGCGCACAGCTTCGCCGGCGTCACCGCGCGCACCCGGGTGATCTTCGGTCCGCCCGGCCACGCCTATGTCTATTTCAGCTACGGAATCCATCATTGCCTCAACGTCGTCGCCGAATCCGACGGCCGCGCCGGCTGCGTGCTGATCCGGGCGCTGGAGCCCTTGGAGGGCCTCGAGCGGATGTTCGCGAATCGACCGCCCGCTAGGTCGTCTCGCGACCTCTGCTCCGGCCCAGGAAAGCTCACCCAAGCGCTGGGCGTGACCCTCGCCCACTACGGCGCCGACGTGACACGCGGATCGTTGACGGTTCGCGCGGCCGGCGACGCGGCGCCGTTCGAGATTCGACAAACGACCCGCATCGGCATCCGGCGCAGCGCCGAGCTGCCGCTACGCTTTTACATCGACGGCAACGAGAACGTCAGCCGACGCGGCTGAGCGCCTCCGGGGGGTCGCTGCTCTTCGCCCTTGCAAACACGCGAGAATGAACAGCGGCAGCTCGAGCTGCAGGCTGGCTCGATCCGTGGCCCATGCGTTTGATCTTCCATCTCGACATGGACGCTTTCTTCGTCTCGGTCGAAGAGCTGCGCGATCCGTCTTTGAAAGGCAAACCGGTCGTCGTCGGCGGCAAGGCTGACGAGCGCGGAGTCGTCTCGGCGGCCTCCTACGCCGCCCGCAAGTTCGGCGTGCACTCGGCGATGCCGTTGCGCGAGGCCTACCGCCGTTGTCCCCAGGCGATCTTTCTGCCCGGCCATCCGCACGACTATCGCGAATACTCGACGCGGGTGCACCGGGTATTACGCGATTTCTCTCCGCTGGTCGAGCAGGTCTCGATCGACGAAGCCTTCCTCGACCTCAGCGGCGCCGAACGCCTTCTGGGCCCCCCGTTGGCGGCCGCACACGAGCTCCATGAGCAGGTGCGGGAACAGACCGGCCTTCCCTGCTCGATCGGCGCCGGCTCGTCGCGCTTGGTCGCGAAGATCGGCTCCGGTCTCGCCAAGCCCAACGGCGTGCTGTGGATCCAGCCCGGCCTGGAGCCGGAGTTTCTAGCGCCGCTCGACATCAAGAAGATTCCCGGCGTCGGCAAGGTGATGCAGAAGAGCCTGCGGGCGGTCGGCGTGCACCGGATCGGCCAACTAACCGAGCTCGAGCCGGGATTTCTCGAGAAGCGGTTCGGAAAGAGCGGCCAGGCGTTGCGCGGAAAAGCCCAGGGCCACGACTCCGGCGGCTGGTTCCAAGGTGAGATCGGCGACCGTTCGCAGCCCAAGTCGATCAGCCACGAAACCACCTTCTCGACCGACACGGCCGAGCGCGAATTGCTCGACGCCACGATCGCGAAGCTCGTACAGCTCGTGGCCCGCCGGCTCCGCGAGCACCGCCTCTGGACGCGCACGCTCCAGCTCAAGCTGCGCTACTCGGACTTCACCACCATCACGCGCGCCCACACGCTCGACCAGCCGACGCAGCTCGACAACGTGATCCTCGAGACCATCCGCAGCGTGTTCGAGCGCAACTGGGAGGCGGGACGGAAGGTCCGGCTCATCGGGGTGCAGGCCGCCAACCTGGGCGAGGCCGAGCGCCAACTCGGCCTGCTGGACGCGGCCGAACGCAAGAAATGGGCGAGCGCCCTGGCCGCGGCGGACCGGCTTCGCGACCGTTTTGGAGAAACCGCGGTGGGTCTGGCCGGAGCGCTGCGGCACGGCCGGCGAGAGCGCGTCCATGAGAATCCGGCCGGCTTGCCTGGTAAAGGACCCGCCAAGGCGGAAGACGCATGAGCGCGGAAGCTCTCGCCCGCGGCGTGGTGGCCGAGCTCCGCGCTAACGGACACGAAGCCTTCCTCGTCGGCGGCTGCGTGCGCGACCGGCTGCTCGGCAGAGCATCGAAGGACTACGACGTGGCGACCGACGCCGAGCCCGCCCAGGTCCAGCGGATCTTTCCGCGCTCACGGGCCGTTGGCGCCTCGTTCGGCGTCGTTCTGGTGCAGGACGACGACGCGGTCGTCGAGGTCGCCACCTATCGGCTCGACCACGACTACCGCGACGGCAGGCGGCCGGACGGCGTCACCTTCACGCGCTCGGCCGAGCAGGATGTTCGGCGGCGCGACTTCACGATCAACGGGTTGCTGTATGACCCTCTCGAAGACCGCATCCTGGACTTCGTCGGCGGGGCCGCCGACCTGAACGCGGGCGTCATTCGCGCAATCGGCGAACCAGACAGCCGCTTTGCCGAGGACAGGCTGCGCATGCTGCGTGCGGTGCGCTTCGCGGCGCGCCTGGGCTTCGAGATCGAGCCCGAAACCGCGCAGGCGATTCGACGCCATGCCGGCGAGGTTCTCGACATCGCGGCCGAGCGCATCCGCGACGAGCTCGATCGCATCCTCACCGAAGGGGCCGCGCGGCGCGGCTTCGAGCTGCTCGACCAGACTGGCTTGCTGGCCGAGGTCTTACCGGAAGTGAAGGCGCTTCAGGGGGTCGAACAGTCTCCTCAGTTCCACCCCGAGGGGGACGTCTGGACGCACACCCTCATCATGCTTGATGGCCTGCCGGCGGGCTGCGAGATCACGTTGGCGCTCGGCGTGCTCCTTCACGACATCGGCAAGCCGGGCACGCAGACCTGGGACGAGAGTGCGGCCCGTATTCGCTTCAACGGCCATGTCGAGCTGGGCGTCGAGATCGCAGGGCGTCTGCTGCGGCGGCTGCGGTACTCGAAGGCGCAGATCGAGCAGGCCCTTGCCTTGGTCGCCAACCACATGCGCTTCATGCACCTGCGGGAGATGAGGCCGGCCAAGCTGAAACGCTTCCTGCGCCAGCCGCACTTTGATCAGCACCTCGAGCTGCATCGCCTCGATTGCGCCTCGAGCCACGGCAAGCTTGGCAACTACGAGCTGGCTCGAGAGAAGCTTGAGGAGCTCTCGGAAGAGGAGCTCAGGCCGGCTCGCCTGGTGACCGGCGCTGACCTGCTCGCAGCCGGCTTCACCGCCGGCCCGGATTTCAGCGAGATCCTGCGCGCGGCCGAGGACGCACAACTCGAAGGCGCCTTTTCCACGCGCGAGGACGGCATAGGCTGGGTGCGCCAACGCTATCAACCGCGGTAGGCCGAACGCGGGCGCGCGAAACCTTCGTATAATTCGGAGCAAGCGACCCGGATGCACAGCGACGAGCTCACGGCGGTTTTCTCCGCCCAAGACATCTCGGCCAACGCCGAGGCCGAGGTCCTCAAAGCGCTGCTCGAGTCGGCTGGAATCGGCTCGATCATCCAGCACGTCCCGCCGACCTTTCAGCGACCCGGCGGCGTGCGTCTGATGGTGTTGGCACAGGATTTCGACGAAGCCGACTCCGTGATCCGCGAAGCGGCGGAATCGGCGTCCTGACACCCCAAGAATCGCGGAGGTAAGCCATGTCCGAACCCAAGATCCCAGACGAGAAGCTCGTCAACGTCTTCGCCTCGAGCAACTTCGACGCCGAGTCGGAGGCGGACGTCATTCATGGACTGCTCACCTCATCGGGCATCGACGCCGTCATCGTGCGACAGAACGTGCAGGAGCTGCCGGCGGGCGTGGTGGAGGTGCGCGTGCTGGAGTCCAAGGCTGCCGAGGCCCGCGCGCTCATCGACGCCTCGATCACGGAAGCCAAGGGCGGAGTAGAGGAGTAGAATAGTCGAGCCCATGCGACGTCGCGCCCTGGCAACCCTGCTGTTCTCGGCCCTGCTCTCGAGTTGGAGCTGCGCGCCTTCGGAGTCTTCGACGACCAAGCTCGTCGTGCTGGTCGTGGTCGACCAGATGCGCGCCGACTTCCTCACGCGCTTCAGCGATCTATACGAAGGCGGCTTTAAATTGCTGCTCGACCAGGGCGCGGTGTTTCCCGACGCCGCCTACCGGCACGCGGTGACGGTGACGGCGGCGGGCCACGCCACCGTCGGCACCGGGCTGCATCCTGCGACTCACGGGCTGGTCGGCAATACCTGGTTCGACTACGCCGCTGGCGCGGACCGCAACTGCGTTGCCGACGGCAGCGTCGAGCCCGTTGGAGGCCCAGGTGGGAAAGCTTCGCCCGTTAGCCTGCTCGCCGACACCCTAGGCGACAAGCTCAAGCAAGCTCATCCGGAATCGAAGGTCGTGGGCGTTTCATGGAAAGACCGCTCCGCCATCCTGCCCGCGGGCCGCGAAGCTGACGCCGCGTTTTGGTTCTCCTCGGATTGCGGCTGTTTCGTGACCAGCAATTTCTATGAAGAGACGCCGCCAGCCTGGCTCGAGAGATTCAACGGCGGCAAACCGGCGGACCGCTGGGTCGGGAAAGCCTGGGAACGTCTGCTCGACGATGAGCAGCTCTACCTCGATCGCGCCCGCGAAGACTCTCATCCCAAGGAGGCCGACGGCGAGGCCACAACTTTTCCGCACGCGTTGCCGGCCGAGGCTTCGAAGGCCTACTACAACGCAATGAACCGCACGCCCTACGCCGACGAGCTGATTCTCGACGCCGCTCTAGCCGCCCTCTCGGGCTACGACCTCGGCGACGACGAACACCCCGATGTGCTTGCGATCGGGTTTTCCGGCACCGACGCTATCGGCCATCGCTACGGACCGTTCAGCCAGGAAGCGATGGATCAGAACCTGCGCCTAGACCTTCAAATCGGACGCCTGCTCGACGAGCTCGACCGGCGCGTCGGCCTCGACAACGTCGTGCTCGCGCTCACCGCCGACCACGGCGCTCTGCCGTTGGCTGAGGTCGTGGACGGGATACGGATGTCCGCGGCGGAGATTCGCGAAGCGGTCAACAAGGAAGTGCGCCGCCGCATGCCCGCTCTCGACGACGTGGTTGCCAGCGTCAATGCCGGCAACGTCTATCTGGATGTCGACCGGATCGCCGCCGAGGGCGTGGAGCTCGACGTGGTGGAAACAGCCGCGATCGCCGGCCTGATGACGACCGGAGACGTGGACCGCGTCTACGCTGAGATCGATCTTACCGGTCCCGAGCCGATCAACGATCCGTACTGGGCGCTGCACCGCAACTCGTTCTACGCGCCGCGCAGCCCGCAACTGCTGGTGCTATGGAAACCGCTGGTCTATCCCGGCGGACCGTTCGGCACCGGACACGGCTCCTCCTACGACTACGACCGCCACGTGCCGGTGATCTTGTTCGGACGCGGCGTCGCCCAGGGGACCTATCCTGGCGAGGCCGGCCCGGAGGATATCGCGCCCAGCCTGGGCAAGCTGTTGGGCGTCGAAATGCCGCTCGAGCCCGACACGCGCATCCTTGAGGAAGCGCTGTCTACACCGTCGGCGCAATAGGGAAGCGTGCAGGGTCGAGCGCCGTGATGTTCGCGCGCGGCTCGCGTCCCGAGACCAAGTCCGCGATGACCGCGCCGGTGGCCGGCGCCAGCATCACGCCCTTGCGGAAGTGCCCGGCGGCGACGAAGAGATCGTCGCGGCCCGGCGCCGCGCCGATCACCGGCATCGCATCTTCGCAGTAGGGCCGGAAGCCGTGCCAGGCCACCTCGGTGGGTTGCCGCACCAGGAACGGAAAATGGCCGCCCATCTCGGCGCGAATGTCGGCGAGTGTCTCCGAGCGCACGCCGGGCTCGAAGCCCACGCGCTCTTCCGAGCCGCCGCCAGCGATCTGGCCGTCCTCGAGCTGCCAATAGTAGTAGCGACCCGCCATCACCGTGTGATGGAGACGGCGCGGTCCGGCCGGCAGAGCCAACAACGCGCCACGCACCGGGCGGATCGGCGGCTCCCATCCCAGCGCTTTGGTCAGCAGAGCCGTCCAGGCTCCCGCGGTCAGGACGATCCGCTCGGCGTGCAGGACGCCGGCGGATGTCCGCAACGGCTTGCCGAGTTCCACGACCTCCACGCCCCGGCATATCTTCACGCCGGCCGCGCGCAGCTCGCGCACCCAGCCCGCGGCCAGCTTCGTCGGGTGCACCTGCCCGTCGTCGGGACAGAACAGCGCCCCGGCCCGGATGGCCAGCTCGGGCTCGACTCGGCGCAGATCCTCCGGCGTGAGGCGCTCGCCGCGAAAGCCGGCCGCCTGAATGGCCCGCAGGCGTTCTCCGGCTCCAGCCTGTTGTTCGTCTGAGTAGAGCAGCTCGAGGACGCCGCGGCGGGTCAGGTCGCAGGCGAATCGCTCGCCGATCGCCGAATAGAGCTCGTTGCTGAGGTGCGCCAGCTCCCCGACCGGCCCCAACTCCGGGCCTTGCTGGGAGAACCAGAGCCCGCCGGCGTTGGCGCCGCTGGCTTCGCCCGCCGGTCCAACGCGGTCCACCACGCAAACGTCACGATGGCCGCTCTCGACCAGGGCGTCCGCGACGGCGAGCCCAACCAGCCCGGCGCCGACGATGACGGTCTCCGCCGTCGTGGGCATCGCGTCGGACGCGCTCAGCGCCTCTCGATCTCGAGAGCTGAGCGTTCGCGACCAGACGGTGTCGAGCACGTCCTCCATCCTATCGCGCCGCGCGCAGGGCGCCGCCGAACCCGGTTTCCGAGCCGCATCCCGGCAGGGTGCGGTCTGCGTGAGTATCGCAGGGGTCTCGGACGTGACCGCAAGCTCGCGCAGGCGGCTCAGCAAGAAATCCGGTCCGAGGCTAGGGTGCGGCAGCGCGGCCCAGCAGAGCCGCCAGCGTTGACGGCAGGATGTTGCCGCCGCTCAACACCGCCACCGGAGTCAGCCCAAGCCGACCCACCTTGCCCGCCAGCAACGCCGCAACCGCGGCTGCCCCGCCGGCCTCGACAACCAGCTTCTCTTCGGTCGCCAGAAACCTCACAGCGGCCTCGAGCTCAGCCTCGCTCACCAGCGTTACCTCGTCGACCAGCCGGCTGGCAACCTCGAACCCGCGCTCGCCGGGCTTGGCTACCACCAGCGCGTCTGCGAGCGAAGCCTCGGGTTCGACTTGGACGCGCTCACCCGCCGCGAGCGAACGCTGCATCGAGGGATTGGCTTCGGGCTGAGCTCCGACCACTACGGATTCGGGTCGCAGCGCCTTTACCGCGGTTGCGATGCCGGAAATCAAGCCGCCGCCGCTGATCGGGACCACCACGCACAACGCTTCATCGGTCTGCTCGGCGATCTCGAGCCCAACCGTGCCGTCGCCCGCGATCGTCTCGTCGGAATCGTAGGGGTGCACCAGCACGCGACCTTGCTCGCGTTGGATGCGATGGGTCGTCTTCCAGCGAGCCTCGAACGTCGGCGCGCAAAGCTCCACACGCGCCCCGAGCGCCTCGGTGCGCTCGAGCTTGTACGGCGAGGCCGATTCCATCATCACCACGGTGGCGTCGACGCCGAGCTCGGCGGCGGCCCAAGCGACCGCTTGTGCGAAATTTCCCGAGGACGACGTAACTACGCCTCGAGCGCGGGCCTGTTCTAGGCTCGCTGCGATGGAGTTGTAAGCCGGCCGCACTTTGAACGACCCCGTAGGCTGGAGCGACTCCGCTTTGTAAAACACCTGCCGTCCAAGCCGCCGGCTCAACGCGCGGGCGGGCAGCAGCGGCGTCGGCTGCAGTCGGGCCGAAAGCGTGCGCGCGGCGTCGCGGATGGAGTCGAGTGAGACCGCCACTCCACCAGTGTAGGACTCTAATCCGCCCGCCCGAGACCGCCGATTTGCCGCCGTAGTGGTGCGGCCCGCCGCACCGCGCGCAGACGTGCTGCGCGCTATCGGAAATGGCTCACGCCCTCAGCGCACCGAACGCCGATCGCCTCAACGCGCTCGTGCCGAGCTCCATCATGGCCATCGTGCTGATGATGGTGCTGCCGGTTCCAGCCATTCTGCTCGACCTGTTGATCTCGCTCAACATCACCTTATCGGTCATCACCCTGGTCGCCACGATGTACATTACGCGGCCGGTCGAGCTCAGCGTCTATCCCTCGCTATTGCTGCTGCTCACGCTGCTTAGGCTGGCGTTGAACATCTCGAGCACGCGGCTGATTCTCACCAGCGGCCACGAAGGAACCGACGCCGCCGGCGGCGTCATCGAGGCCTTCGGCAACTTCGTGGTCGGCGGCGACTTCGTCATCGGCATCGTGATCTTCATCTTGCTGATCGCCATTCAGTACGTGGTGATCAACCACGGCGCGGTGCGCATCTCCGAGGTCACCGCCCGCTTCACCTTGGACGCTCTGCCCGGCAAGCAGATGTCGATCGATTCCGACCTCAACGCCGGCCTGATCGACGAAGCCGACGCCAAGCGCCGTCGCGAAGAAGTCACGCGCGAAGCCGAGTTTTACGGCGCGATGGACGGCGCGGTGCGGTTCACCCAGCGCGACGCCGTGGCCAGCATCATTATCACGGCGGTCAACATCGTCGCCGGTCTGCTGATTGGCGCGGTCGGCCACGACATGGCGATGAACGACGCGCTCGAGACCTACACCGTGCTCACCGTCGGCGACGGCCTGGTGACGATCGTGCCGTCGCTGCTGATCTCCGTCTCGGGAGGCGTCATCACCACGCGCGCCGCCGGAGAGGCGCGGCTCGGAGTCGACTTCTCCCGGCAGATGTTCTTGAAGCCCGAACCGCTGCTGATCGCCTCCAGCGTTCTGGGAGCGATGGCTCTGGTGCCGGGCCTGCCCACCGCGCCGTTTTTGGTCCTGGGCGGCGGAGTAGGCGCGCTCGGCTGGAGGCTGCGGGGGGCAGGCGCCGAACAGAAGGCGCTGCCGGCCGCGCAAGAAGCCAAGCCGGCCGAGAAAGAGGGCGTCGACTCACTGCTGCGCGTCGAGCCCCTGGCCATCGAAGTCGGGCTGGGGCTGGTTTCGATGGTCGACTCCGAGCAGGGCGGGTCGTTGATCCGGCGGATCGCCGGGGTGCGGCGGCAGCTCGCCTCCGAGCTCGGCTTCGTGTTGCCGGCGGTGCGCGTGACCGACAACCTTTCGCTCAAGGCGCGCGAGTATGTGGTGCTGCTCAAGGGCGCGGAAATCGCCCGCTTCGAGCTGCAGGCCGGCGCTTCGCTTGCTATCGATCCCGGTCAGGCGCGCGGCGAGATCGAGGGCGCCGCGTGCGAAGAGCCCGCCTTCGGTCTACCGGCCGTCTGGATTCCCGCCGACCAATCAGATAAGGCGCGCATGATGGGGTTCACGGTCGTCGATTCCGCCAACGTCGTCGCGACGCATCTCGCTGAGCTGATTCGAGCCCACGCCCACGAGCTGCTCTCGCGCCAGGACGCCGACGCCTATCTCGACCGCGTCCGCGAGCAGAACCCCAAGCTCATCGAAGACCTGGTACCCAAGCTCATGCCCTTGTCGCTGGTCCAACGCGTGCTGCAGAGCTTGCTACGCGAGCGCGTCTCGATTCGCGATGCGCTTACGGTGCTAGAGGCGCTGGCCGAAGGCGGCGTGGCGACGAAGAATCCCACGTTGTTGACCGAGTTCGTCCGGCAGTCGCTTTCTCGAACCCTCGTGAAGCCCTACCTCAACGACAGCGGCGAGCTGCCGGCGTTCCTGCTCGACGCTGGTCTGGAACGGGAGATCCAGAACGGCGTGGAGCACAACGAGCAAAGCTCACGGCTCGCTCTGCCTCCGGAGGTCGTGCGCGAGCTCATCGAGAAGGTCAAGGCAAAGGTTGGCGCACCGCACGGGCCGACCGCGTTGCTGTGCGGCACGCCGGTGCGCTTCGCGGTGCGACAGATCCTCGAGGCCGATCTGCCGCTGCTGGCCGCGCTCTCCCATGCCGAGGCGCCGCCGCACGTCAACGTCGTGTCGCTAGGAACGGTGCAGTAGAAGCCATGAAGCTCAAGACCTACGAAGCCCCCACCCTGCACGCCGCGCTCCGCCTGGCGCGCATCGAGCTCGGCACCGAAGCAGTGCTGCTCGACGCCAACGAGCGGGACGAAGAGACCGCCGAGGCTCGCTTTCAGGTCACCTTCGCGCTCGGAGCCGAAGCGGACAAGCTCGCCGTGGAGCAGCCCTCGCGGCTCGAGACTCCGCACTGGAAGACTTACCTCGACGCTCCCGAGGAACCCGCGGAAGACCCACAACCCGAGGCCAAACCGGCCAAGCGCCGCTCGACGCGCAAGAAGGCCGCCAAGACCGCCAAGCGCAAGCGCGCCGCGCGCGGCTCGACGTCTCGATCGAAGGCCGCCCCTGAGCCGAAGCACGAAGCGCTCGCGGCGCTGCGCACGCCGCAGCTCGCCGCGATCTACGGCCGCCTGGTTGGCGTCGGCGTGGCGCCCGCCGAGGCTACCGGGCTTGCTCTGCGCGCGGCCGCCGCGTGCGGCAGCGACGACGATGCTCAGATCCTCGAAGCGGCGGTGGCGGCGGAGCTCGACGCCGGATGGTTCGTCTACGGCCACGCCGAGCCGGCCGCGGACCAAACCCGCGTCCTCGCTCTGGTCGGCCCCGCCGGCGCGGGTAAGAGCACGACAGCGGTCAAGGCGGCGCGCTTGCTGATGCGCGTCTACGACCGCCGTGCGGTTCTTCTCAGCGCCGGCAGGCATCCGGTCGGCGGCGTGGAGGTGCTCGAGTCCTGGGCGACGCTGCTCGGGCTGCAGCTCGAGATCGTGGAGTCCGCCGCATTGCTGGGTCCAACGCTGGAGCGCTTGCGCGCGATTCCCAATCCGCCCGGCGCCATCGTCGTGGACACGCCTGCCGATCTGGATCCGACCCCGGCGCCAGCCGCCGAGGTCCATCTCGTGCTGCCCGCCGCCTACTCTCCGCCCGACCTGGCGCGCACGATCGAGCGCTACAGCCCGCTGCAACCCGACGCCGCGGTCGTGACCCGTCTAGACGAGGCCGCGGCCCCGGGCTCGTTGTGGAACCTTCAGCGAACGACGCCGCTGCCCGTCTCCTTTCTCGGCTGCGGCCCCAACGCCCCGGCGGACCTTCAACCCGCAACGCCCCAAAGGTTGACTCGGCGCCTACTCGCCGGTTGAGACCCCGAAACGATGTACGAGCAAGCTACAAAACAAGCCGCCGCTTCCAAGCCCAACCGCGACGAGCTGATCCTCGAGCATCTGCCACAGGTCAAGATGATCGCCTCGCGCATCCACGACCGCCTGCCCGACAGCGTCTGCCTAGACGACCTCATCAGCGCTGGCGTGCTCGGGTTGATCGACGCCGTCGACCACTTCGACGCTTCGCTCAACCTCAAACTCAAGACTTACGCCGAGCACAAGATCCGCGGCGCCATTCTCGACAGCCTGCGCAGCCTCGACTGGGCGCCTCGAAACAAGCGCAAGAAGGCCAAGATGATCGAGGCGGCGATCACGAAACAGGAGGCAAGGCTGCACCGCTCTCCCACCGAGGAGGAGGTCGCGCAGCAACTCGAGATCTCGCTCGAGGAGTACCGCAAATGGCTCGTCGAGACGCGCGCCGTCAACCTGGCGCCGATGGAGCAGGGCCCAACGGGCGACAGCGAAGGCTCCGACGTACTGCGTTTCGTCTCCGCTGACGATGAAGAGTGGCCCACGACCCTGTTCGAGCGCTCCGAGTTGCGCCGGCTCGTCGCCCAAACAGTCGGCCGGCTGCCGGACGTCGAGCGCACCATCATCACGCTCTATTACACCAAGGAGTTCACCTTGCGCGAGATCGCCAAGGTCGTCTCGCTGCACGAAACCCGCGTCTCGCAGCTCAAGACCCAGGCAATCCTTCGACTCCGCTCGGCGCTGCGCGCCAAGTGGCCGAGCCCGAACCGCTAGATCCCGCATGTCCACGCAACTTAGCCAAGAGGAAATCGATCGACTATTTCGCTCGCGCTCGGGCGAAGAAGAGGCCGAGAGCCCGGTCGAGGTCGTTGCGGCGTCGTACGATTTTCGTCGTCCGGACCGGATCCCGAAGGAGCAGCTCCGCTCGATCCACTTGATGCACGATTTCCTGGCGCGCAACCTGGCCTCCTCGCTCGGAGCCTACCTGCGCGCTTACGTCAGCGTGAGCCTGGTCTCGGTGGAGCAGATCTCCTTTGGCGAGTTCTTGCAGTACTTGCCCACGCCCACCTGCATCTCCAACATCGCCATGCCGCAGTTGGACGGCAACTCGGTGCTCGAGCTCAACCCGTCGCTCATGATGCCGATGTTGGACGTGTTGCTCGGCGGCGCGGGCCAGCTCGAGGCCGAAGACGGACGCGAGCTGACCGAGATTGAACAATCGATCGCCCAAGGCGTGCTGCGGATCATCCTGCAGGACCTGCGCACGGCTTGGGCGCCGGTCATGTCGATCGACTTTAAGGTCGACGCCATGGAGACGCAGCCGCAACTGATGCAGATTCTTTCCTCCAACGAAGCCATTGTCGCCATCGGCTTCGAGATCACGATGGGCGAGGCCCGCGGGATGATGAACTTCGGCGTGCCCTCCATTCTGGTCAAGATGGTCGGTCAAAAGTTCGAGCAGCAGTGGTCACTGCGCCGCCGTTCCTCGGCGAGCTCAGACCACCTGCGTCTCAAGGCGTTAGCCAAGAAGACTTCAGTGGACCTGAGCGCTCGCATCTCCGGCACGCGCATGCAGGTTGACCAGATTCTGCGTCTAGACCGGGGCGACGTCCTGGCGCTCGACAACCCGGTCCGCCGGCCCGTGCAGATCTACGTCGCCGGAGTGCCGAAGTTCGACGCCGAGGTCGTCTCGAGCCACGGCGTGCGCGGCGTCGAAGTGCTCGAACGAATCGCCGAGCAACCGACCGAACCGGAGGCGGCTTGATTGCGCCTGGACGCCAACATCCCCGGCGCGGTCGACCCGGAACATTGGTTCGCCCAAATCTGGGCGGTCGCGCTGGGCGAAGTCGTCCAGGCGCTTGACCTGGGTTCTGGCGCGCCGCCGCTCGAGGTGCGCGCGGGCGAGGCCGATCCCGAGAAGTGGCAGGCCTGGGAAGAGCCCCTGTGGCGTGACCAGAGCTGGACCCCGGGAGAGGATGCGCGTCTTTGGATCGGCTGCCCGGCCGCGGTCGCACGAGCCCTCTGGGCGCATATCGGCGGCGCCGCCGACGAGGACGCCGAACAGGCCAAAGAGACCTTCGCGGAAATGCTCAACCAGAGCGCCGCCGCGACCGCTAACGAGGCCAGCTCCCGGCTCGGCGCCCCGGCGCGGGCCGCGGCGTTCGCCGAGGGCGAGCCACCGGAGTCGGGCTGGGCGGTCGAGCTGCATTTCCAGATCGACGACGCCGATCACACGATCGCCATCGTCGGAAACGCCGCCATGGCGAAGGCGTTGAGCCCTGCGGAAGTCGAACAACCCGAGGTCGAGGCCGCGCCCCCGCCGCCGCAGCCGCCCGCACGACAGGCTCCCGCGGCGCCTCCGGCGCCACGGAGGGACCCCATCGAGCTGATTCGCGAGGTCAGCATGGAGCTTGCGGTGAGCTTCGGCGACACCTCCATGCCGCTCGTCAACGTGCTCGAGCTCGCCTCCGGCGCCATCATCGAGCTCAACCGCTCGGTCTCCGATCCCGTCGAGGTGCTGGTGAACGGCAGCGTGATCGCGCGCGGAGACGTGGTCGTGGTCGACGGCAACTACGGCGTGCGCATCACCGAGATCGTCAGCCGTCGAGACCGTGTCCGCTCGATGCTCTGAGGAGGACCCAGCAGATGCTTCAAGCCGCTTTCGCAATCAGCATCCTCGCCCTGGCCGCCGCGCTGTACCGCACCCGCAGGCTTGAACGCCTCCTGGCGGCGGAGCGCCTGGAGCGGCTCTCGGCCGCGGAGTCCTCCCAAGCGGCCATCGCCTTGATCGCCGGGCGGGTGGAGGCGATCGAGAAGCGCGTTGGCCGCGGCCGGCGGCTCACCCCTGCCAAGCGCCAACGCGCCGTCGAGCTACTCGCCTACGGCGCCACCCAGTGCGCCATCGCCCGGGAGCTCGAATTGCGCGAGGCTGAGGTTGCCGTGCTGGCAGAGCTGACCGCCGGTCAAGCCGCCAAAGCTTCGCCGCGTTGAGCACGTGGGCGCGCCCACGACCAGAACGAAAAGATTTGAACCACGCACGGTTGGTTTGCGTCTACTCTAGTGAAGGTGTTCGAAGCTTTCCTCGAGTTCCTAGGCTGGGCCATCGTGGCGTTCGGCGTCATCGCGGCCCTGTTGCTCGTATCGCTGGCAATACCGAGGAATCCCATGCGCAACTGGTTTACCGAGCTCGTCAAACGCTTTCTCGCCGCCGGCGCGGCCGGCGCCTACGTCCTAAGCCCGGTCGATCTCATCCCCGACCTGATCCCGCTGTTCGGGCAGATGGACGACTTGGCCATCCTGGTGTTGGTGCTCTACTACTGGTACACCATGCTTAGCCCCGCCAAGCCCGGCGCCACGCCGCGTCCCTATGCCGGCCAGCGCGCCGCGGGCCGCCGGCAAGCAGAGGTGATCGACATCCAGGCGGACGAGATCAGCTAGCTTCACGCGCCGCACGCGCGCGGAGTGTGTGAAAAAGGCCGTGGTGAGGGACAGTCAGCGAGTTTCGCGCCTGCGAGCCTCCGTCTCGATTCGTTGATTCCGTTGCGGCGCGAAATCGTGACAGGAACGTGTGAAGAAACCCGGGACTGGCTCACGCGATTCCAAGCAAGTTTCTTCGAATCAACAGTGTTCTGCATTGCGAGTGCCTGTTCGCCAGCGATTTCTTCACACGTTCCAGTCCCCAGCGGCCAGCATCTCTGAGCGTGAGACTGCCTTGCGAGCTTGCGGTCTCCTTCAAAGCCCTGCGATCGGCGCGTGACCACACCCTCGCGGCGGCGCCTCAGGAACACGCCGGCGCCCAGCCGGCCATGCGACACTCGTAAGCCATGGCCGCCAAGCTCGTCATCTACCCCAACGTCGACGCCCAGCGCCTCGAGCGCATTCGCGAAGCCGCCGGCGAGATGGCCGTCGCCAATTGCGCCGACGAAGAAAAGGCCCTCGATGAGATGCCGCATGCCGACGCCTTCTTCGGCAAGCTCACGCCGCGGCTGCTCGAGGCCTCCACCATGGTGCGCTGGGTGCAGTCGCCCACGGCGAGCCTGGAGCACTACCTTTTCGCCGCCCTGGTCGAGCATCCCTGTGAGCTCACCAACATGCGCGGCCTGTTCTCCGACGCCATTGCCGACCAGGTCTTTGGCTACATCACCTGCTTCAGCCGCAATCTGCACACCTACATCCGGCGCCAGAGAGAAGCCCGCTGGGATCCGGTGGGCGGCGAGTGCGGACGACCGGCATTTGCGACTGGGCCTGGCGCAGTCGGCTCGATCGACTTGGCGCACCCCTGCCTCTCGGACATGACGCTCGGCATCGTCGGGCTGGGCCACATCGGCGAGGAGGTCGGGCGTCGCGGCGCCTGTTTTGGCATGCGCGTCGTGGCGGTGGACGCCCGCCGGCGCGTAGCGCCCGAAGGGGTCGAGGCGATCTGGGAGCCGGACCGCCTCGACGACCTGCTCGCCGCCAGCGACTTCGTCGTCATCGCCGCGCCGCATACGCCCGAGACTGAAGGCCTGTTCGACCTCGAGCGGATCAGCAAGATGAAACGCTCGGCCTATCTGATCAACATCGGTCGCGGGATCATCGTCAAGCTCGAAGCGCTGGTGCAGGCGCTCGAGCAGGGAACCATCGCCGGCGCCGCTCTGGACGTCTACGAGCAAGAGCCGCTGCCGTCCGAGCATCCGCTGTGGCGGATGGACAACGTGATCCTGACACCGCACGTGGCGGGCTTTTCCCCCAAGATCGCCGAGCGCCACCTCGGCGTCGTGCTCGACAACGTGCGCCGCTTCGTCGCGGGCGAGCCGTTACGGAATGTAGTGGACAAGAGGGAGTGGTTCTAGCGACCGCGAGAAAGGCAGGCCCCGCCGCGTCAGATCTCCCGGCGACCCTCAATCGACTCGGTCATCGTCGCCTCGTCGATAAACTCGAGCTCGCCGCCAACCGGGATCCCCATACCGATCCGCGTCACCCGCACCCCCAAAGGTTTCAGCAACCGCGCCAAGTAGGTGGCCGTAGCCTGGCCCTCGGTCGTAGGGCTCGTCGCCAGGATCACCTCGGTGACCTCTTCGGCTTTGAGCCGCTCCATCAAGTTCGCAAGCTTTAGGTCTTCGGGGCCAATATTCCGCAAGGGCGAGATCGCGCCGTGCAGGATGTGGTAGCGCCCGTTGTATTGCCGCGTCCGCTCGACCAGCAGAATGTTCGTGGGCTGCTCTAGCACGCAAACGGTCGTCTTGTCGCGGTTGGGGTCCGAGCAGATTGGACACAGCTCGCCTTCGGAGATGTTGTTGCACCGCGAGCAGAGCTGAATCGTCGCGCGCATCTCCGAGATGGACCCAGCGAGCCGCTCGGCGTCCTCCCGCGGCGCGCCGAGTAGATGAAAGGCGATCCGTTGCGCGGATTTCGCTCCCACGCCCGGCAGGCGCTTGAGCTCATCCACCAAGCGCGACATCGGCGCCGCAAGGTCGGATGTCATGGCGTCAGAACATGCCCGGGGGCAGGCCCATGCCGCCCAGCATGCCGCGCATCTTCTCCTGCGATTCCTCGTCGACCCGCTTGGCGGCCTCGTTGACGGCGCCCAGGATCATGTCCTGCAGCATCTCGACATCTTCGACCGCGTCGGGGTCGATCTTGACGCTGGTCATCTGCTTGTTGCCGTCCATCCCCACGGTTACCATGCCGCCGCCCGTCGAGGCTTCGACTTGGATCTTGGAGATCTCTTCGCGCAATTGCTCCTGTGCTTTCTGGGCTTGCGCCAGCATTTTCTGCATGTTGCCGCCTGGCATTCGCATCGCTATGAGTACTCCCGCAAGTTGCGCACTTCCCGAACCTGGCCGGGAAAGAGCTGTTGGAAGGCCTTCACGTCGGGGTCGTCGAGCGCCCGTCGGGCCGCCTCGCCTTCAACCGGCGACGGCTCGTTCGCAGGGCTGTCCGCAACATTGCGAACAGCTTCCGTTTCGGCCAAATCGCTCCCAAGTGTAACACGCGCGTTGCGCCCCGCCGCCGCGCGCAACGCGTCCTCGACCACCTTCCACTCGAGCTCGAGCGTCGTACGATCTTCCGGCGTCGCGTGCAGCACGATCGCATCGTCGGACTCTCCCACCTTGGCGTGTTGAACCGCGGAGGCGATGAAGTCGTGGCCGCCGTCTCTGAGGCTCGCAATGGCGCGCGAGCGCAGGTCGCCGGCAGGGGATGGAGCTGGGGCGCTCGGGGCGGGCTTCACCTCGGGAGCGGCCGTATCGCGCCCATTCAGATACGGCTTCGGCGCGGCGGGCTCAGCCGCGCCGGCCCGCGCCGCGCCCGATCCGCCCGATGCGGCTCGCGGCCCGCCATCCGCCGGCGCAGGCGCCGAGCCGCCTGCAAGCCCGGCCAGCGCCTCCTCGATCGGCCGCAGCTTGCCGGCGTACACCAGCTTCAGCATGCCGATCTCGAGGTGAAATCGCGGCTGGCCGACGGCCTGCAGATCCCGATAGAGATTCAGCAGCAACTGCACGTATCGTGTGAGGTCTTCGCTCGTAAACTGTTCAATTGCATCGGTCGCCCGCTTGCGTTCGCTGCTTCCGGCAGTGACCAGCTTGGTATCCGCGCCGGCCACCTTCATGACCATCAAGTTCCGGAAGTAGCGCAGCAGCTCGCCGACGAAATGTTGCGGGTGGCGCCCCTCGCGGAAGAGCCGGTCGACGATCTCGAGCATCCCCGGCGCATCGCCGGCGTGCAGCGCTTCGACGATTCGATCGGTGATCTCGGCTGGAATCGCGCCGAGCAAGTCCCGCACCTCGGCGGCGGCGAGCTGGTTTCCGCAAGAAGCGATCGCCTGGTCGAGCGTCGAGAGCGAATCGCGAATCGAGCCATCGCCGGCCAGCGCAATGGCGGTCAGTGCGTCATCGTCGGCGGTGATTCCTTCCTGCTCGCAGATCCAGCGCATCCGCTCGATCACCTGCTCGAGGTCGACGGTGCGGAAGTGGAAGCTCTGGCAGCGCGAGTGGATGGTGGAGGGGATCGCCTGCGGCTCGGTGGTGCAGAGCACGAAGACGACCCATTCCGGCGGCTCCTCGAGCGTCTTCAACAACGCATTGAAGGCGTCGGTGGTAATCTGATGCGCCTCGTCGATGATGAAGACTTTGTAGCGGTCGCGGGCGGGCCGGTAGCGCACGTTTTCGCGCAGCTCACGGATGTCGTCGATGCGCCGGTTCGAGGCGGCGTCAATCTCAATCACATCCATCGCCGCGCCGGCCGCGATCTCTCTGCAGACCGGATCCTCGGGGTCGAAGTCTGACTTGGGCCCGTCGCCGCAGTTGAGCGACATCGCCAGGATGCGCGCCATGGTCGTCTTGCCCGTGCCGCGCGGCCCGGAGAAGATGTAGCCGTGACCGATACGTTCCTGGTCGATGGCGTTCGCGATGGTGCGTTTGACGTGATCCTGGCTGACCACGTCATCGAAGCGCTGTGGACGGTATTTGCGGGCGATGACCTGATACATCGCGGTTCGTCGAAGGGGGACCGGGCGCAACCGAAAGAGCGCGGACATCCCCGCGCTCCCAGTGGGGTATCGTACCACGCGGGCGGGCGAAGGCAGAGCAGACCGCGCCCATCTTCATGGAGGGCGCCTCCGGGTTACTCAGCACCCCGGCATTGCTGCCGGGCCTCAGAAGCCGAAGCTTTCGCGCACGATTCGGCCCTGGTTGTCCAGCTCGACTACGCACGCGAATCTCGCTCTACCCCCTCTCGCGAAGCGCGCATCGGTCAGCACGACGCGCACTCCGTCGGCGAGCGGCTCGGTCAGCTCCAATGGGAATTGCGCGAACTGGCGGTAGGCTCGCCCCATCTCGGTCGCCCACGCCGCATCCACCGCCTCAGGGTCGGCTGGCGGAAAGAACTTGCGACCGGCCGTGCGGTCGATCTCCGCCAGGCGGTCCGCACGGACCGGCAGCGTCATCTTGTAGCTCGCGGTCTCGACGTATCCCATCCAGCCCCGCGGATCGAACGGCGCCGGAAAGGCCGCCACGCGTTGTGCCGGCGCTCCGTCCCACAGGCGTGCTTCGAGAGCGTTCACTACGCGTGCGTGCGTGTGGCTTTGCCATCCAATGTAGAAGGCCAACGCGCCTAACGCGAGCCAAGCCGCGCGGCGCCCTGCCTGCCTCGGCGCTCCAATCTCGCCCGCTACCAGATTGGCCAGCGACGGCCAGAGCAGCCCCAGCAGCAACACCCCCCACACCAGCCAATCGATCACGAATAGCGCATGGAAGCTCCGCCACTCGGCGGAGAAAGGCAGCCACGGCCGCACCGCATACGAGTTCATCGCATCGAGCAGCGGATGCGTCGCTGCCGGGATCAGCGCCGTCAGCCAACCGGCTCGCCAGTTCCACTGCGGCGGCGGGCGCTTCCTGGCCGTCGCAATCAGCCTGTCGATGACCCACGCCAACGCCACCGCCGCCAGCGCCATCAGCGGAATTGCAACGATCCCATGCGTAGCGTGGCGGTGCCAGATCAGGTACTCCGGCGCGGAGACGCCCATCACCAGGTCCAAGTCGGGAGCGTTCGCGGCGAGCACGCAGACCAGCATGGGCTGCGCCGTCCGGCTGCCCAGCCCGGCGCGGCGCAACAGCGCGCCTACGAGCGAATGCGTCAGGTTATCCACTTTCGCCCGAGCGCTCCTGGTAGCCTTCCACGTAGCTCGCCGGCAGCAGCAGCCGCACGGTTTCCGGGCCCATCGTGACTCGCGCCGGCAACTCGCCGATCAGCTCGCCGTCCACCTGAACGCGGACCCGCCGGGTCTCATCGGCTTGCTGGAACCAAACCTCCGAGGCGCGCCGCCGCCCGACGCCGCTGAAGCGGTCGAGCCGCTTGACCAGCACGCCGGCCAAATAGCCGGTGTAGACGATGGGCGACGAGGACGGGAACGTCACCAGATCGAAACGCTGTTCGAGCAGATGGGCGTGCGGCGTCAGCACCAGCTTGCCGCCGTAGAGGCGGCTCTTGGAGACGACCGCGAGCGTGCTCTCCATCTGCTCGCCTTCCACCCTCACCGCCAACCGTTCGAATCTCTGGAACAACTGCTGCGAAGCGCTCCAGAAGTAGGCGAAGATCCCGGCTCGCCTCTTGAGTCCAAGATTGAGGCGGTACACCGCGTTCGCGTCGACGCCGGCGCCGCACATCAGCAGGAAATATCGCCTGACGCCTCTCTCCGGCAGCTCCGCGACGCCAACCTCCACGCGACGCTCGACGAGCTCGGGCAGCGCCCTGGCCGCCAGAACGGGGTCGGCCGGCAGCCCTGTCTCCCAGGCGAGCACGTTGGCCGTGCCGGCGGGCAGCGCAGCGAGCGTCGCGTCAGAGCCGACCACGCCTTGCAGCGCCTCGTTGATGGTGCCGTCGCCGCCGCACGGCGCAATCAGATCGAATCCCTCCGCGACGGCCTGGCGCGCCAGCACGTCGGCGCGCCGCTGCGGCTCGGTCGGCATCAGCCCGACTTCGGCCACATGCTCGCGCAGGACCTCCGCCGCCTCGGCAACGCGCCGCACCGCGTTCTGAAGGCCCCCGCCGGCGACGGGGTTATAGATCACGGCCGCTTTGCGAAAGCCCATGCGAGCGCACGTCCGAAAGATTCCTATAGTAGAACGGAGATGGCCGCTTCCGGTTCCAGTCCCTCGATCGAAAGCCAGATCGAGCAGCTCCGCGCCGAGCTCCGCAAACACGAGCATCTCTACTACGTTCTCGACCGCCCGGAGATCTCCGACACCGAGTACGACGAGCGTATGCAGCGGTTGCAACAGCTCGAGCAGGCGCACCCGGAGCTTGCCACGCACGACTCCCCGACCATGCGCGTCGGCGGCGTCCCGCGCGAAGGCTTCGTCAAGCAGCAGCACTCGGCTGTGATGCTCAGCCTCGACAATGCTTTTGACGAACAGGAGCTGCGCGAGTTCGACCGCCGCGCTCGAGAGCTCGCCGGCCTCAACTCGCTCGTCTACGTCGGCGAGCTCAAGCTCGACGGTCTCTCGCTCGCCGTTCGTTTCCGGGATGGCTCGCTCGAAGTTGCGCTCACGCGCGGAGACGGCAGGCAAGGCGAGATCGTCACTGAAAACGCCAAGACCATCCGCTCGCTGCCCCTGGCAATCGCGCCCGAAGCGCTCGCCAAGACCGGCCTGCCCTCCGCCTTTGAGGTCCGCGGCGAGGTCGTGATGCCTCTCGAGGCGTTCCAGCGGCTCAACTCTTCGCAGCTCGAGGCCGGCGAGAAGACCTTCGCCAACCCGCGCAACGCCGCCGCCGGCTCGCTGCGCATGCTCGACGCCTCGGTGACCGCAAAGCGCCGGCTAGAGCTGTTCGCATATGGGCTGCTGGTAGACGGCGCAATGCCCATGCCTCGCCACTGGGACGTGCTAGAAGCTCTCGTCACCGTGGGCTTCAAGGTCAATCCGCATCGCGGCCTCTTCCAGGGCATCGACGAAGCGATTGCCTTCTGCGATGCACAGCTCGCCAAACGTGAGTCGTTGCCATACGAGATTGACGGCGTCGTGCTCAAGGTCGACGAGCTCGAGCTGCAACGCCGCCTCGGCTCGACCGCCAAGGCCCCGCGCTGGGCGATCGCTTTCAAGCTGCGCGCACAACAAGCTGAAACCGTGGTGGAAGACATCGACGTGCAGGTCGGCCGCACCGGCGCTATCACCCCACGTGCGTTGTTGAAGCCGGTTTCGGTGGGCGGCGTTACGGTCTCGCGCGCCACGCTGCACAACGAGGATGAGATCGAGCGTCTGGGACTCCAGATCGGCGATCGAGTCCTGGTCGAGCGCTCCGGCGACGTCATCCCCAAGGTCGTGCGCGTCGTCAAGCAGGCGAGAAATCGCAAGCCGTTCCAAGTCTTGACTCATTGTCCCGTCTGCGAAACCGAGTTGGTTCGCGAAGAGGGCGAGGCCATCCGCCGCTGCGTCAACATCAACTGCCGGGCGCGGCTGGAAGAGTCGATCTTGCACTTCGCGTCGCGCCGCGCGGTCAACTTGGACGGCGTCGGCGAAGCGCTGGTCAAGCAGCTCGTCGAGCAAAAGATGGTGGAGAGCCTGGCGGACCTCTACTCGCTGACGGCGGAGAAGATTGCCGGGCTCGAGCGGATGGGCGAGAAGTCCGCCGCGAACGTGATGGCGGAGATCGAGCGTTCCCGTACGGCGGCGTTCGCGCGGGTGCTCTTCGGGTTGGGGATTCGCTTCGTGGGCGAGAGGACCGCGGAGATTCTCGCCGACCACTTTGGCTCGCTCGACGCCATCGCCGCTGCGTCTCGCGAGGAGCTCGAGGAGACCGATGAAGTTGGTCCGCGCATCGCCGAGACGATCCAAGACTTCTTTGCCGCCAAGCGCAATCGCGAGCTGATCGAACAGCTCAAAGCCGCCGGCCTGACGTTCAAGCAAGACCGGCCCGTGGCGGCCGCATCGGCGGCTGCGCTCGAGGGCAAGACGTTCGTGCTCACGGGCGCGCTGCCCAACCTCACGCGCGACGAGGCGGCGGAGAAGATCCGCGCAGCCGGCGGCAAGGTCACCGGCTCAGTCAGTAAGAAGACGGACTACGTCGTCGCGGGAGACAAAGCTGGCTCCAAGCTAGAGAAGGCGCGGAAGCTCGAAGTCGCCGTTCTGGATGAGGCGGGTTTGCTCGAGCTGCTTGCCAGTGCGTGATACAGAACCGCGCACGGGAAGGATCCGGTTGCCAATGGCGCCGCGAAGCGGCCCCTACGACTCGTCGATGACGTAGCGCTCAAACGACTGCCCGTGAACCGATGTCCGCTCGTGGTCGCCAAGTCCGACGCCGATGGCGAAAGCTCCAAGCAAGATTCGTATTGGACGCGGGCGGACGAGCATATCTTGTTTTTCTTCCAGGATCCAGTTGATCCCTGTTGAAACGTGAGACTCTCCCCAGCGCCGAATGAACCATCGCGAGCGGCATGGGTTTTGCGAGCTCCCCCGTGCCCTGTAGGGGCGTCAGCGGCGGTTCGGCTTCACTCCCGCGGGAGCAATTCTTGTACGTCGCGCTAGCGCCCCATCCACCCGCCGTCTACGGGAATCGTCACCCCGGTCACGTACGCCGCCGCCGGCGAGCACAGAAACGCCAGCGCGCCTTTGAGGTCCGCTGGCTCGCCCCAACGCCCGGCGGGAATCCGCGCCAGGATCGCCGGGTTCCTTACCGGGTCTTCCTGTAGCGCCTTGGTCACGTCGGTGCGAATGTAGCCTGGAGCGATGCAGTTCACCGTGACGCCTTGGGATGACCACTCGTTCGACAGCGCCATCGCCAGTTGCGGAATGCCGCCCTTGCTCGCGGCGTAGCTCGGCACGGTGATGCCGCCTTGAAAGCTCAGCAACGAGGCCGTGAAGACGATGCGGCCCCAGCCGCTGGCGAGCATCTCGCGCCCAAATTCCCGCGCCAACAAGAACTGCGCGTCCAAGTTGAGCTTGATCACGTGATCCCAATACTCGTCGGGAAACTCCGCGGCCGGCTTGCGGCGGATCGTGCCGGCGTTGTTCACCAGGATGTCGATTTGCGGGTGGTCGGCCTTGGCCTGCCCGACGAAGGCGTAGAGCTTCTCGCGGTCGGAGAGGTCGCAGGAATAGCCGTGAAAGCGACGCCCGAGCGCCCGGACCTCCTGCGCGACGTCTCCGTCGTCGGTGAGATGCTCGCTCACGCCCACGATGTCCGCGCCGGCCTCGGCCAGGGCACTGGCGTAAGCGCGGCCGATGCCGCGTTTACACCCCGTTACCAGCGCCGTCTTGCCGTCGAGCTTGAAGTCTTCGAGGATGGGCATGGAGAACCCATCGTAGCCCAACCGCGGCGTTTCATTCTCCGATCGCGTGCAGCATCACGGTGCGTCGATGCGCGTGACGCCGATGCTCGAACACGTAGACGCCCTGCCAGGTCCCGAGCGCCGGCCGGCCGCCCACGATTGGGATCGAGAGCTGCGTCAGGGTCAACGCCGAGCGCACGTGCGCCGGCATGTCGTCGGGGCCCTCGGCGGTGTGGCGGTAGAGCGGGTCGTTCTCGGGGACGAGCCGGCTGAAGTAAGCTTCCAGGTCGCGTACCACGTCGGGGTCGGCGTTCTCCTGAATGGTCAGCGAGGCCGAGGTGTGCTGGATGAAGATCGTCAGCAGCCCCGTCTCGAGCGGCGCCTTGATCAACCACTGCAGAATCGGCGCGGTGATCTCATACAGGCCCTTACCGCTGGTCGCGACGCGGATCTGGTGCGTGTACTGTTGCATCGACGAATTCGTGTCCATGCTATCGCACGATCGAGCGCGCGCCTACTGATCCACGATCCTCGGTCCGGCCAGCAGCGTACGCCGAACAGGACACTTGCCGGCGATCTCGTGCAAACGCTCGCGCTGCGCGTCGTCGAGCTCCCCCTCGAGCGCCAGATTCACCCGAATCCGCTCGATATAGCCCTCCTTCTGCTCGCAGTCGTCGCAGTCGCTGGCGTGGATCCGCTCATGGACGGCTTCCGCGCGCACCTCCTGCAAGTCCCAGCCCTTACGCTTGGCGTAGAGCCGCAGCGTCATCACCGTGCACGCCCCCAGCGCGGAGAGCAGCAGCTCGTAGGGGCCGGGTCCCAGCCCGTCCCCGCCTACCTCGACCGGCTCGTCCGCTAGCCAGCCGTGCTCGCCGTCGTCGAGCAGAACCTGGAGCTTCTCTAAGCTCCTTGCACGTACTTTTGCCATAGGTTCGTTCCATGGGCCGCCGCCGGCCGCTCTGATAGTCTGAAGGTTCCCCCCTTCTTTACGGAGGCCTCCCCTGAGTTTAATTCGTAACGCAGTCGTACCTGTCGCCGGTCTGGGCACCCGCTTGTTGCCGGCTACCAAATCGCAGCCCAAAGAGATGCTGCCGGTCGCCAAGAAACCGATCGTGCAGTACGTCGTCGAAGAGCTGGCCCGCGCCGGCATCGATCGCCTGCTCTTCGTCACCGGCCGCGGCAAGCACTCCATCGAGAACCACTTCGACCATGACCCCGAGCTCGCCAAGCAGCTCAGCCAAGCCGCCAAGGACGACCTGCTCGACGAGCTCGCCTTCGAGAAGCTCAAGCTGCACTATCTCTACACGCGCCAGGCTGTCCAGCGTGGCCTGGGCGACGCCATCCTGCACGGCGAGCCGTTCGTCGGCCACGAGCCCTTCTTGGTCGCGCTCGGCGACTCCATCATCGGCCTCAACGGAGAGTCGGACATATCCAGCCGCATGGCGCACGCCTACGAAGACAAGCAAGCCGCCGCGGTCATCGCCGTCGAAGAAGTGCCGCGCGAGCAGACCCGCCATTACGGCGTGGTCAAGCCGGACACCGAGGGCGATGTCTTCCTCATCGGCGACCTCGTCGAAAAGCCGCAACCCGACCAAGCGCCCAGCAATCTCGCCATCGCCGGCCGCTATGTGTTCGCTCCGCTGATCTTCGACATGATCCGCCGCGTCAAGCCGGATAAGAAGGGCGAGATCCAGCTCACCGACGCCATCCGCATGTTGACCAGCAGCGGCCGCCGCGTAGTTGGCGTCAAGCTCGCCGCCGGCGAAAGGCGCTACGATATCGGAAACTTCGGCAGCTACTATCAGACGTTCGCCGAGTTTGCCTTGGCCGATCCCGTCCACGGCGCCGCGCTGCGCGAACATCTCCAGAAGCTGCTAGCGGATGCCGAGTGAAAGCGCTCCTCCTCATCGATCTTCAGAACGACTTCATGCCCGGCGGCGCGCTGGCGGTCCCGCGCGGCGACGAAACCGTCGCCGTCGCCAACGCCGCGATGGACGGCTACGACCTCGTCGTCGCCAGCCGCGACTGGCATCCGCCTGACCACCTCAGCTTTGCCTCGCAGCACCCGGGCAAGCGGGCCGGCGAAAAGGTTGACCTCGACGGCGTCCAGCAGACGCTCTGGCCCGACCACTGCGTACAACAGACGCCGGGCGCGGAGTTGCACGCGGACCTACGCTCCGACGGTATCCAGCGCGTCGTCTTCAAGGGCTCGGACCGCCGCATCGACAGCTACAGCGCCTTCTTCGACAACGCCCGCAGACGCTCCACCGGCCTGGCCGAGTACCTGCGCGGCGAGGGCGTAGACGAAGTGCATCTGATGGGCCTGGCGACGGACTACTGCGTCCAGTTCAGCGCGCTCGATGCGGTGGAGCTTGGCTTTCGAGCTTACGTCCACGCCGCCGGCTGCCGCGGCATCGACCTCACGCCCGGCGACGTTGACGCGGTCTGGCGCGCCATCAGAGCCGCCGGCGTTACGGTCATCGCGGAATAGCAGCTCGAGCCCGCGGCGCGAGTCTTCCCGACCGCCGTCTCGCACGGCTATTCCACAAACACTTCAGCAATCGCGATGCCTGCCTCGCCGGCAACGGCGTAGAGCAGATACGCGCGGCCGTCTTCCTCGAAGATGGCCGGGTCGCGGAGCTGGTTCACCGGCCCGTACGCCACGCTCCGCATGGAAGGCTCGATGGGCTGCTCAGCACCTTCCCAGTCGCGCTCGGGCCGCAATACCTCGACCGGTTCCGTCTCGCTCCACTCCATCCAAGGCTTCGAGAGATCGATCGTGCTCAGCAGGATGCTCTCGGGCGCGTCGCCGACTTGCGTCCAGAACACGTACAACGTCTCGCCCCGCCGCAGCAGCGCGCAGTGGCGCATGTCCGGGTTGAACAGCAACGGTCCCTGCTCGAAGCTCGAGAGGCCGTCCGCCGATCGGTAGACTTGTCCGGGCATCGCGATGCCGTACATCATGCCGTCGTGGCGAAACGCCCGCAGGTAGGTCTTGCCCAACTTCTCCGGCCGCGCCTGGAAGCGGATCCCGTCGTTGCTCAACGCCACCCGGGTGAGCTGTGTCTTGAAGCCGTCCAGCCCGTGGAAGTACATCACGATGCGTTTGTTCGCCTCGTCGACGTGCACGTCGGGCGAGGCGATGTGCGGCATCGTTGCTTCCTTGAGCAAGGAGTGCGGCAACTTCTTGCGCTCGTTCGAGGAGCCGGGGATCTCCTCCGCATAGGCGTCGAGCTCGCCTTCGGGAACCGGCGGCGGCTCGGTCGGAAAGTAGGAGTCCGCGATTTGCAAGCTGCCGGGCTCGTGCACCTGCCAGGGGCCGGTCACCTCGTCAGCGTAGGCCAGGCGAATGTAACGGCCCTTGTGGTCGGCGAAGTAAAGGTAGTACTTGCCGAGCGGATCGGCGACCCATTCAGGCACGCGGATCAACGACGGCCCTTGGATGTTTTCGCCGATGCTGGGGTGCGTGGCGGGCGTGATGATCGGAGCGTCGAGCAGACGCTCCACCCGCACGGAAGGTTCTTGCATCATGCAACCGCCTGCTATCAGAACGGCGACAAACGCCACTGAGACGCTTGCCGCTCCGGCCCGCGGCCACGCCGCGCACGCGAGGCTCCGCCTTGTTGAGGACATCGTCGGCTTCATCCTTGCTCTCGAAGCGTCCATGGCTCTCGGTAGCGGCGGTCCAGCATGCGGTTGGCCTCGGGGTCGTCCGCCACACGCTCGGTTGCCGGATCCCAGCGGAGGTCTCGGCCCAACAGCATGGCGATGTTGCCCAAGTGCGCGACGGCGACCGAGCGGTGAGCGGTCTCGATGGGCGCCGCCGGCGTCGCCCCCTCGAGCACCGCATCGATGAAATTCGTCACGTGATCCGGCCGCGAATCGGACTTCTTGATCCGTTTCGCTTCTTTCTTCAGCTTCTTGTTGTTGTGAGACGCCCAGCGCCCGCCGCGGTTTACCCATAGCCAGCCGTCGTCGCCTTCGAAGCGCGGACCGCGCTGGCCTTCGCTCGTCACCACCACGCGTACGCCGTCGGCGTAGTGCGCTTCGAAGGAAAACTCGGTTGCCGTGTCGTAGACCGGACCCTCGGCGAACACGCCTTTGGCGTTCTTGATGGCGACCGGCCCCCCGGCGTCGCGGTCCATGCCCCAGTGCGCCATGTCGATGTGGTGCGCGCCCCAGTCGGTGACTTGTCCGCCGGAGTAGTCGCGCACCCACCGGAAGTTGACCCCGACCCGTGCGGGACAGAAAGGCTTGAACGGCGCCGGCCCCAGCCAGCGCTCGTAGTCGAAACCCGCCGGCACGGATTCGGTAGCCGTCCGGTCGGCGACCTTGCCGTAGTCGGGGACGCCGCCGGGCAGCCCTACGCGAACCGTGCGCAGCTTTCCCACGAATCCTGAGCGGACGAGCTCGCAGGCGCGCCGGAAGTAGGGGTCGGAGCGTTGTTGGCTGCCGGTCTGCCACGCCACGCCCGCCCGCTCGACGGCGGTGACCATGCGGCGCCCCTCGGCCACCGTCGTCGCCAGCGGCTTCTGGCCGTAGATGTGCTTCTTCGCATCAGCGGCCTCGATGGCGATTTTCGAGTGCCAATGATCGGGAGTGCCGATGTAAACGCCGTCAATGTCGGGCCGTCCCAGAACCTTGCGGTAGTCGGCGTAGGCCGCGCACGAGATGTCGCCGTATTGCTCGTCGACCATCCTACGAGCCGGCTCGCGGCCGCGCACCGAACCGTCCCAATAGCCGCCGCTCTCGCGGTTCACGTCGCAAACGGCGACGACCCTGCAGCGCTTGTCGCCGAGGAAGCGCTTCATCCAATTCGTGCCGTTGTTGCCCGTGCCGATCACCGCGAAGGTGAACCGGTCGCTCGGCGCCGGGCGGGCGAAGACGGACGCCGGTACGATGGCGGGAAAGGCTGCCGCTTGGAGCAACGATCGGCGAGACGGCATGGCGCGCCGATCAGTGTATCGCGCCGGCCTCGCCGCGTGCGCGCGCGTGCTACGCTTTCGGCCATGCAGCGCCGCACTTTCCTTGCCGCCTCGGCGGCCATGTTGACTGCCTGCCAGGCCGATGAGGCGGCGCGGGAAACTCCGCCCGTGCAAACGCCCGCGGCAGCCAAAATACCGGTCGGCCTCGAGCTATTCTCGGTGCGCGAAGGACTGAAGGAAGACCTGGTGGGCACGGTCGCCGCGGTCGCCGATCTTGGCTACGAGGTCGTCGAGTTCTACGCGCCGTACTTTGACTGGACCGACGAGTACGCCAAGCAGGTGCGCGCGCATCTCGACGGCTTGGAGCTCGAGTGCCTCTCGCTGCACAGCCCGCGGCGCGCCTTCGAGCTCGATGGACGCGCCCGCGCCATCGAGCTCAACGGCATCCTCGGCAGCCGCACCGCGGTCATGGCCAGCCCGGGCGGCAAGATCGAAGACGCCGATGGCTGGCGGCGCTTGGCGGAGACGCTCAGCCAAGCGCAGGCGGAGTTCGAGAAGGCCGGCTTGCGCGCCGGCTACCACAACCACGCCTCGGAGTGGGTCGACCTCGGCGGCGAGCACGGCATGGACATCCTGGCCGCCGGTACGCCCCATAGTGTGACGCTGCAGCTCGACGTTGGCACCTGCGTCGAGATGGGCAAGGATCCCGTCGCTTGGATCGAGGCGAACCCGGGGCGCATCCGCAGCATCCACTGCAAGGACTGGGCGCCGGGCGAGCGCGAGGACGAGAAGAGCTTTCGCGTCCTGGTGGGAGAGGGCGTCTCGCCGTGGGAAGAGATCATCGCCGCAGCCGAGAGCGTCGGCGGCGTGGAGCACTACTTGATCGAGCAAGAGGGCAGCCGCTACTCCGAGCTCGAGACGGCCGAGCGTTGCCTGGAGACTTGGAGGAAACTGACCGCCTGACCAAAAGCTAGCGATGGAGAAGGAGTTCAGCTCGGACGGCTGCAGCGTAGTTAGAGACTATGATCAGGCCGAGTGCTGCGTGCGTCACGATTGGGCGTACTGGCAGGGCGGCGGCTTCCGCGACCGGATCCGCGCGGACCGCGAATTCTACCGTTGCGTCAAGAAAACCAAGCACGGCTGGATCGCGCCGTTGCGCTGGTTCGGCGTACGCATCGGCGGTTTTGGGCTGTTGCCGTTCTTCAAGTGGCGCTGGGGCTACGGCTGGAAGTGGCCCCGAACGCGAGCGCCGAAGAACGATGAGTCGCCCTACACCGTCGAGAATCAACGCGACGCATTCGACAGGCGACTGGAGCGGGCGCGCGAGCACGACCGCGAGCGCCGCGAGCGGTCGGCGGAATGAGCCGAGAGCCTGGAGAAAACGAGGGACATCCATGATGGGTTCTTGTCAAGCCCGGACGGCGGCAGGCGTGCGTTTTCTTGAGACTCTCGCGCCAGCCGGCTTCGCTCGCTTGAACAGCATTCTGTTGCGCTGGAGCGGGTTCAGTCAACTGCGCGGCCGCTTTGGGACGCGGCGCAGCGAACGGTTGACGGGTTCCGCTCCAGCGCGTACGACGATCCTCCGCGGGCGAAGGCGGCGGTCTTCGCCGCACGAGCGTTCCTCAACTTGCCGACAGC
The DNA here is from genome assembly GCA_965216545.1 of Bryobacterales bacterium. Classification (GTDB taxonomy): domain Bacteria; phylum Acidobacteriota; class Terriglobia; order Bryobacterales; family UBA6623; genus RI-231. Next base: position 6,152,190 of record OZ244172.1, on the reverse strand, counting down.
GCCTTGCCTTCCACCAAGCGTCGCCGTTCTCCGAACGCGACCAGACATCCATGAGCCGCCTCGAGCGCGCCAACCAGCGCGCCGTCGCGGATGTTTCAGTCAAGGTCCACTTTGAATCCCGCCGGCCTCGAAACAGCCTTCGTGGCGCCTCCAACCTCGCGAGCGAGGCCTTCACGCAATCCCTTTGTTCCGCGAGGCCCGGCGGGACGCTGTCGTCAAAAACTCCTCAACGCTTCTCGTAGGGCGTGCCGCGGCGGTCCACCGCCCGCAGCCGCGCCGCCAACGCTCGCGCCACCTCCACCGTCGCGCGGTTGCGGTGTCCACGCTCGCACTGCCGTGCGTACAACGCTGCCAACTCAGGATTCCACCGCGGCGCCAACTTCGCCGCCTCGATCAGCACACGTTGCAGATGCCGGTTGCGCTGCTTCGACAACGGCCCGCGCTTGGCCTTGCCCGCCGACTCGTCGAGCCGCGCACACAGCCCGCAGTAGCTCACCAGTTGATTGAGCGTGCGAAAACGACAAAGCTCTCCGATTTCGATCGCCCACGTCAGCGCCGTCATCACGCCCACGCCGGGAATCGTCTGCAGCAACGCCACCCGCCGCTCGAGCAACGGATGCCGCAGCAGCTTCGCTTCGATCTGCCGCGCCAACTGCTCGAACTCTTCCAGCCGGTCGCGGCTCGCGCACAGCAACAGGGCGTCTTCTTCGCTCGTCTCGAGCTCGTCGAGAAACGGATAAAAATACCGCTTGGTATGGAGCGCAATGCGATTCTTGTGCCACACCGCCTGCTCGACCAGCCGGTTGCGAAAGCGCAGCAGACGCCGCAACTCGCGCCACTCGCGCGGCGGCATCCACACTCGCGGCAACAGATCCACGCGCAGTAGATCGGTCACCTTGTCGGCGTGGAGCGCGTCGCTCTTCTTCTTCGCCTTGGTGATCGCTTCCAGGTCCGCCGGATGCGCCACGGCCAGGTCGTCGGCGTAGGGCGCGAGCGTGTCGTAGATCCAGCCGCTGAACTGGGTGGCTTCCATGGCCCCTTGCCAGGGCTGCGGCAGCTCGGCCGCCCACTCTTCGAGCGCCGGCCGGTTGGCTTCGAGCGTCCCGCGATCGACCAGCCTTCCGTCGGCCTTTTTGATACAAAACGCGACGCTTTGCTTGTGTACGTCCAGTCCGATATAGTGCATTTGCGAGTCCTCCTGGGCCCGGGTTCCGGGCCGCTTCCTTCCAGGGCGCGGGCCCGACATTTTACTCCCGCCAGGAGGACTCTGCTTGCTCATTACCCATGCATCGAAACATCCTTGAATAGATCGGCTATAACGGCCAAGTCTATGACACCGGCTCGAGCCTGTGCGTCACCCCCGGATCGGCGATTCCCTACGCCGAGGGCCGGCTAACCGGTCAGGGCGCCCAGGGCGTCAGTGCAACCAACTTCACCAGCTTCGATCCGCTTGGCCGCGTGCTCTCGGACTCGCAGACGACTGTGGTCCAGGATAGCCCTGTGACGTCCCAGACCTACAACTTCAGCTACACCTACAATCTCGACGGTTCGCTGGCGTCGCAGACCTACCCCTCCGGCCGCGTCGTCAACTTTACCTACGACGCCTCTGGGCGGCCCTATGCCGTGGGCGAGGCCGGCGGCGGGGCGAGCTATCTCAACTCGGTGGCCTATGCGGCCCATGGCGGTATCGACAACATGCAGCTTGGGAATCAGCTCACCGAGCAGACTTGCTACAACGACTTGCTGCAGCCGACCGCGCGGCGGCTGGGCAATGCTACGTCGGTGGGTTGCGCTGTGCAGACGGGCTCGGACTTGCTGCATTTGGGGTTCGGCTATGGGGCGGCGACGCAGAACAACGGCAACATGATGCAGCAGACCATCTGGGCGCCGGACAACGGTTCGGGGCAGGCCTGGCAGGTGACGCAGGACTATACTTACGATCAGGTGAACCGGTTGGCCACGTCGGCGGAGAAGCTCTCGGGCGTCACGCAGTGGACGCGCAGCTACAGCTACGACCACTTTGGCAACCGCTGGATCTCGGGCGCAACCGGCCACACGCTGCACATGGCCACGCCGACGTCGCCATCAGCCATCCAGGCGTCGACCAACAGGCTGACCGGGGCGGGGATTGTCTATGACAACGCTGGGAACTTGACGGCTCATCCGTTCATCACGCCGGGCTCGGGGTCAATGGCGTATGACACGAACAACAAGATGACGGCGTTCGCGAAGACCGGGGCGGCCGTAGCGACTAAGTATGATGCGGCGCATCGCAGGATTCGGAAAATCCACAACGGTGACACGACAGTATGGGTGTATGACGCGATTGGGAAGCTTGCGGCCGAATACACTACGGAACAGCAGAGCGATGATGTGGTGTACTACCGAACAACTGATCATTTGCGGTCGACACGATTGACGACAAGTGAATTGGGCAGCATTGTTGCGCGTCGTGACTTCTTTCCCTTTGGCGAGCGCGTCGACTCGAATTTATCGGGGCGTGGCTCGGTTGTTGACGAAGGGTTGGTTTCGTTTAGCGCAGACCAGGGATCGCGACATGAGTTCACGAGCCAGCAACGCGATCCGGAATCGAATTTGGACTATTTTAATGAGCGAAATCTATACGCCGCGATTGGTCGATTCCTTCCTGTAGACCCTAGAAACGCTAACGCGAAGCGGGGCCTTCCTCAATCATGGAATGCATATACCTACGCATCGAATCAACCACTTAGGTTTGCCGATCCGACGGGGCGCAATGATGTAGACCTGTCGAATTGCTACTTGGACCCTGTCAGCGATGAATTGGCGGAGACCGTCTATATTTGCCCGGACGTAGAAGGGTCGACATCTCATGAGCCTTATACGATTGATGTAACTCCCGAGAACGCAGGCACAGTGACGACCTTTTATGTGGATTCATCCTTTGATTTGTCTTCCTCTGGTGCGTTCGGGGCGTCTGGGTCGGCATCGAGTTCGGGAGGGGCGCAAGACACTGACGGCGATGGGGGCGGTGGACTTCTGGATGACGTTGTAACGGAAGCTTGCGGTCAGGCTCTTTCACTGAATGTTAGCGCCCAGGGTCCCCACCCTGCGCTCAACGTTGGCGTGACCACGGGATCGATTGCAGTACGAGGAGACGATGGCCAAGTTTTTACGGGGCCCCACGTTGGAGGGTCGGCCACGGCTGCCGGCATATTTTCTCCCCATGCGGGGGTGTTCTTGACGACGGGACCGAACGGCCAACTTGCGTGGGGTGTTATTTCGCCGACGGGTACATTCCACTCCTGGGTTCCTATAAGTCCTGCTCTATCGCTGAATAGCGATGGCTCGTTTGCGGGTGGAGGGGTGGTTGCTCAATTGCCAAGTCGCGATATTTTGTCAGTGTCGGGAATGTATACCCACGAGCAGTGTTACACGGCTGCCGATGTTCCTCAACTGGGCAGTAACGTTCTAGATGCTGTGCTTAGGGTGATTCTTCCAGGCCCGCCTCCACCACCTCAGAGGATGGATGGTAGGCCAGTTCCTTCGAGGAGTCGCCGATGAGCGTGCAGGGAGATTCACGGATATGACGGGCGGATGGGATATCGCCCTTAGCTTCTTGCCGGCGTTTTGCGCACTATTGTGGGCGGGATTTGCGGACTCCGACCATGGCGTCATGTGCCGTCTACCATATTCTCTAGCCGCGGCGGCGTTTGCATTTGCATACGGCGCAGCAAGGGCGGGACCGCACGCTCGGTTTCTTAGAGAGTCAGACTCTGTTCATCCTATCTGGAGGCAATTGGCAACAGACCACAATGTCAGGACGTACAACATTGTTTGCGCGCTCGTGTCGATGTGTGCTGCTGTTATCGTATCGCTACTCTGTATGGTTGACGGCTGGGTTCGTGACGTGATGCAGGAATGAAGTATGGTGATGGTTGCCTCAGGCTGCGATCCCGCCTACCCGGGATTTCCATTTTGGCCATCCCGACGCGTGTGGCGTAGTCGAGCACGCCGCTCCGGCGCAACGGTTTTCTGCCTTCTCCGGCACATTCGCCTCCTTCCTCCTTTGTCTGGCCGCGACTGGGAGCGTCGCGCGTCGCTTCACGGGCTCGGACGGCGCCCTTCGCCGACACCGCTCCGACCTCGCCTCTCGGCGACTCGTGTTCGGATGCTCCGAGCCTCGCCGCGTCAGCCTCCCGGCGCAGGCAGCGCCGCCAACCTCGCCAGCATCTCGCCGAACAGCTGGCGGTTGAGGCGCCCCTCGGCCAACAAGAGCCAGTAGTACCGCGCGTGCTTCACCAGCCGACCGCCGGTCTTCATCAGCCGCTGCTGCAAGCTCGTCAGCGACCAGCTCTTGATCCGGCTCGGCAGCCCCAGCCGCCGCCACAGGTTGCCCAGGTTGTAGGCCAGCACCGCGAGTTGCAGCCGCACTTCGTTCGCTCGGAAGCGCCGGCAAGACAGCCGCGTCCAGCACGTCGCCTGCTTGCCTTCCTTGATCCACTGCTCCGCCGTGCCGCGCTTGTTGTAGAAGCGCACCACCGAGCGGCTCGGCAACGCCATGTTCGTGACGATGAAACCGACGCGCGGAAACAACTCGCCCGCGTGGTGCTCGACCTTGGCGACGACCCGCCGGGACTTCGACCAGCTCGCGGCCTGATAGCGGAAGCTCTTGTAGCGCACCAGCGGTTTGAGCGAGGGCCTGCCCGGCGCTCGGAATAGGATGTCTTCGATCTCCAGCTCCAGGTTCCTGTTGGCCGGAATGCGGATCACGTAGTTGACGCCGCGCTCTTCCAGCGCCTCGTAAATCTCCGGCTTGGCGAAGGCGGCGTCGGCGCGGAACGTGACTTCCTTGCCCTCGGCCTGTTGGCGCTCGATCTCGGGCAGCAACAGCTCGTCCCAGTCTTCGGCGCTAGAGACATTGCCCGGCCGCAGCTTTGCCGTCAAACAGTCGCCGTGCTGGTTGAACAGCAACAGCGGGTGATAGCAGACCGACTCGTAGTGGCCGTTGTAGGCGCTGCCTTCCTGTTGGCCATGAACGGGGCTCTCGGTCGAGTCCATGTCCAGCACCACGCGCTCGCTGTCGTCGCCGGCCTCGGCTTGGCCGATCAGCTCGCGGTTCACCGCCATCAACCCGATCAGGTTCTCGTCGCCGGCGAGCATGCCGGTCTCGAAGCTCTGCAACCGCGAGGTCAGCGCCCCGCCGCGATCCCAGTTCTTCTTCGAGCCGAGCAGGCGAAACGTCGGATCGGCGGCCACCCGCACGGCGTCGTTGAGGTCTTCGTAGCCCGCCAACCGCGAGTAGACCGACTGCCGCACCAGATCCGCCAGCGGGAACTTCTTGTTCTCGCCCTGCCGCGTATCGCTGAGATGCTCATCGATCAGTCTGCCAAGACCGAGCCGCTCATCCAACTCGCGCACCAGCAGCAACCCGCCGTCAGAGGTGACCCGCGAGCCCTGGAAATCGACCTTCACAAACCCGTTGAACGAGAACTGAAACGGCTTGCCATCCTTGTCACCCACTCGGTGTCGCCCTCCATGGCCCATCTGATGCGCTCAAACCCGCATCTACAGGGGCGCCGGGAGCATCGCGATGGTTAGCAGGCGAACCTCAAATCGGAAATCCGGGGCTACAACGACTTGCTGCAGCCCACCGACCGCCGCCTTGGAAACGCAACCTCGAGCAATTGCGCCATCCAGACATCCACCGATCTGCTGCACCTTGGCTTCGACTATGGCGCATCGACGACCAACAACGGCAACATGCTGCAGCAGACCATCTGGGCGCCCGATAACGGCTCGGGCTCCCCATGGCAGGTGACGCAGGACTATACTTATGATCAAGTGAACCGGATCGAGAAAGCGGAAGAGAAACTTGGCGGCGTTCTCCAGTGGTCGCGGGACTACGCGTACGACCACTTCGGCAATCGCTGGATAAGCGGTAACTGGGGTCACACGCTGCACATGGCCACACCCAAATCACAATCGGCCATCCAGGCGTCGACGAACCGGCTGACGGGCGCGGGGATTGTTTATGACAATGCGGGGAACTTGACGGCGCATCCGCATATTACGACCGGCTCGGGCTCGATGGCGTACGACGCGAACAACAAGATGAAGTCGTTCACGGCGACGGGGGTATCGGTGACGACGACCTATGACGCTGCCGCACGCCGCGTCCGCAAGGTCTACAACTCGGAAACGACCGTCTGGGTCTACGACGCCTTTGGCAAGCTGACAGCCGAGTATACGACCGAATCGCATACCGACGTAGCGACCTACTTCCGCACGACCGACCATCTGGGCTCGACGCGCCTGACAACGGACGCCATTGGCGCTGTGATCGCTCGCCGGGACTTCTTCCCATTTGGCGAGCGGACTGACTCGAACCTGTCCGGACGCGGCTCCGTACTTGACCGGGATTTCCATTTTGACCATCCCGACGCGTGTAGCGTAGTCGAGCACGCCGCTCCGGCGCAACGGTTTTCTGCCTTCTCCGGCACATTCGCCTCCTTCCTCCTTTGTCTGGCCGCGACTGGGAGCGTCGCGCGTCGCTTCACGGGCTCGGACGGCGCCCTTCGCCGACACCGCTCCGACCTCGCCTCTCGGCGACTCGTGTTCGGATGCTCCGAGCCTCGCCGCGTCAGCCTCCCGGCGCAGGCAGCGCCGCCAACCTCGCCAGCATCTCGCCGAACAGCTGGCGGTTGAGGCGCCCCTCGGCCAACAAGAGCCAGTAGTACCGCGCGTGCTTCACCAGCCGACCGCCGGTCTTCATCAGCCGCTGCTGCAAGCTCGTCAGCGACCAGCTCTTGATCCGGCTCGGCAGCCCCAGCCGCCGCCACAGGTTGCCCAGGTTGTAGGCCAGCACCGCGAGTTGCAGCCGCACTTCGTTCGCTCGGAAGCGCCGGCAAGACAGCCGCGTCCAGCACGTCGCCTGCTTGCCTTCCTTGATCCACTGCTCCGCCGTGCCGCGCTTGTTGTAGAAGCGCACCACCGAGCGGCTCGGCAACGCCATGTTCGTGACGATGAAACCGACGCGCGGAAACAACTCGCCCGCGTGGTGCTCGACCTTGGCGACGACCCGCCGGGACTTCGACCAGCTCGCGGCCTGATAGCGGAAGCTCTTGTAGCGCACCAGCGGTTTGAGCGAGGGCCTGCCCGGCGCTCGGAATAGGATGTCTTCGATCTCCAGCTCCAGGTTCCTGTTGGCCGGAATGCGGATCACGTAGTTGACGCCGCGCTCTTCCAGCGCCTCGTAAATCTCCGGCTTGGCGAAGGCGGCGTCGGCGCGGAACGTGACTTCCTTGCCCTCGGCCTGTTGGCGCTCGATCTCGGGCAGCAACAGCTCGTCCCAGTCCTCGGCGCTGGAGACGTTGCCCGGCCGCAGCTTCGCGGATAAGCAGTCGCCGTGCTGGTTGAACAGCAACAGCGGGTGATAGCAGACCGACTCGTAGTGGCCGTTGTAGGCGCTGCCTTCCTGTTGGCCATGAACCGGGCTCTCGGTCGAGTCCATGTCGAGCACCACGCGCTCGCTGTCGTCGCCGGCCTCGGCTTGGCCGATCAGCTCGCGGTTCACCGCCATCAACCCGATCAGGTTCTCGTCGCCGGCGAGCATGCCGGTCTCGAAGCTCTGCAACCGCGAGGTCAGCGCCCCGCCGCGATCCCAGTTCTTCTTCGAGCCGAGCAGGCGAAACGTCGGATCGGCGGCCACCCGCACGGCGTCGTTGAGGTCTTCGTAGCCCGCCAACCGCGAGTAGACCGACTGCCGCACCAGATCCGCCAGCGGGAACTTCTTGTTCTCGCCCTGCCGCGTATCGCTGAGATGGTCGTCAATCAGCTTGCCGAGGCCGAGCCGTTCGTCTAGCTCTCGAACCAGCAGCAGGCCGCCGTCAGAGGTGACCCGCGAGCCCTGGAAATCGACCTTCACAAACCCGTTGAACGAGAACTGAAACGGCTTGCCATCCTTGTCACCCACTCGGTGTCGCCCTCCATGGCCCATCTGATGCGCTCAAACCCGCATCTACAGGGGCGCCGGGAGCATCGCGATGGTTAGCAGGCGAAGCTCAAATCGGAAATCCGGGCTTGATGGAATGCTGGTCTCGTTCAACTCGAGCCCGGGCATGCGGCAACAGTTCACTGGCCAGCAGCGAGATGAAGAGACCGACCTGGACTACTTCTGGGCCCGGAATCTAGTAGCGCCTGCGGGTCGATTTCTCTCCGTTGATCCGAAATCAGCAGGTGCGAGTACCAGTGTTCCCCAGAGTTGGAACGCGTATGCCTACGTAGGGAACTTTCCGCTGAACTCTATCGATCCAGATGGCCGTCAGGCTTGCTATACGATTACTCTCGGCGGGAATCCAATGTTGATATGCCCGCCGCCGATTGTGGACGGCGACCCGCCGCCAGAACGGCCTTCGCCGGGCCCTCAGCCTGGGTCGAATACTACACCGATTCCGGACCCCGGCGACCTGGATTGTAGCGATGGGCATATTCGTGAGACACGGGCTAGTGAATGTGGGGCTTGCTGGGAATTCCCAAATTCCTTCGGCTGCGATGATACGATGGTGATACCGCTCGACCCGGTGTATCCACCCCCGCCATCTACGTTTCTCTACTGTGGACCGTTGCGGGCCATTGGCCAGGGCGTGCGCGCAGCTGGACCTGTTGGAGTAGGAGGTCGGGTGGTAGTAGATACGGACGGTTCGGTTACTGTGGGTGGTGTTGTTGGTTCAGCTCCACGTGCCGGAGGAACAAGGTCGAGACCTTCAGGCGCGGTGACGATGAGGCCTGACAGCGATCCATTCACCTTCGTGCTTGCAATACCGGTGAATCTTTTCTGCCAAAGTTGCCGCGTCCTCGGGGCGATATCTCAGAACGGAACATCTATGCGGGAGTGGGCATCTCCTTCGCCGGAGGACAAGGGCTAGGAGGTGTCGTAGCCCCGATCGCGGGACCTGCCTGCCGGGTGGTTGGTTACAACGAGGCATCTCCGGCAGCGCCGAGCGGAGGAGGGGTTCGCGCAAACCCGAGGCCAGGGGTTCGCGGGGGGCCAGGGTTTCGGGTCCGCGGGGGGCCGGAACGATAAAGCTCCACAGGGTTTTGAGCTTCCTAACAATGAAGACTACTGTTGACGCATTGTTGCTGCTTGGCGTAATAGGATTTTGTATCGGATTGTCTCCTGGCAGTGCGATGATTCGCGGGATTGCCGCCAACGCCATGGGTTGTGGGTTCCTTTTGGCTTCCGTGTTTGGCACTACGTTCGGAAATACTGGAATGAGACCCCCATCGCGGTGGGAACGGTTTACTATGGCCCTAGTAGGGACAGCGTTTATTGTAGGCGGTGTCTCTTTGCTTCTGGAGGAAAACTAGGGGCATCCATGATCGAGGGGAAAAACGAGGGGAAAACGGAAAACGAGGGACATCCATGATGGGTTCTTGTCAAGCCCGGACGGCGGCAGGCGTGCGTTTTCTTGAGACTCTCGCGCCAGCCGGCTTCGCTCGCTTGAACAGCATTCTGCCGCGCTGGAGCGGGTTCGGTCAACTGCGCGTCCGTCTGCGGACGCGGCGCAGCGAACGGTTGACGGGTTCCGCTCCAGCGCGTACGACGATCCTCCGCGGGCGAAGGCGGCGCCCCCACCGCACGAGCGTTCCTCAACTTGCCGACAGCGCCTTGCCTTTCACCAAGCGGTCGCCGCTCTTTCTCGAACGCGACCAGACATCCATGAGCCGCCTCGAGCGCGCCAACCAGCGCGCCGTCGCGGATGTTTCAGTCAAGGTCCACTTTGAATCCCGCCGGCTTGAAGCAGCTGCGAGAAAATGCTACAAAATTGCAGCATGGTTGAGCCTCCTTGGTTTGGATTGGAGTCCGCTTCCTGAAAAGCCCCTCCAACCTACCAGAGGCTCAGCCCTCTGCGGTCAAGCTAGTCTGGACAAGAGTTAGTCTCGGTATGGATGTGGATTGAGAATTCTTCTCGGAGCTAACGCCGGGGCTCTAGCGTGACGTCCGTCTCCTGCGACTCCCCGTCCCTTAGATACTCGATCTTCACCGTTTGCCCCACTTCGGAATCGCGCAGCGCGTAGGTGAAATCATAGAGGTTCTGGATAGGCTTGCCGCCGAATCCGGTTAGGATGTCGCCGGCTCTTAAACCGCCCTTGTCAGCCGGCGATCCCGGGCGAATATCAGCGAAGCGCACTCCGTTGGGCACTTCGGCGAAATCCGGGATGGAGCCGAAGTAGGGACCGTATCCTCCTCCGCCCGAACCCGAGGGCGCGGCGCCGGAGTGCGGATCCGGCTCCGCCTTGGCAAAACGCGGACGCTGCTCGGCGTTGCGCAGCTCGGCAGTGATGTCGCCCACGAGGTCGACTAGCTCGACGGCGCCGTCGGCATTGATCTTCTCCCAGGTATCGGAAGGCTTGTGATAGTCGCCGTGCAGGCCCGAGAAGAAGAAGAGCACCGGTACGCGCTTGGCCGTGAAGGAAGTATGATCGCTCGCCGAGTAGCCGCTATTGGAAGTCTCGAGCTTGAAGGACAGTTCCTTGGCCAACCCCTGCACCATGTGCTCGAAGCCGTCGGCGGTGCCCACGCCGCCGACGTAGGCCTTGCTCGTGTTGATACGACCAATCATGTCCATGTTGAGCATAGCCGCGGCGTTGGCGAGCGGCTTCGTCGGATGATCCGCCCAGTGCGCTGAGCCGAGCAGACCAATCTCTTCGCCAGCGAAAGCGAGAAACAAGACGCCGCGCCTGTAGCCTGCGTCATCGCGCGAGAATCGGTGAGCGATCTCGAGCAGGCCGGCCGTGCCCGAGGCATTGTCGTCGGCGCCGTGGTGGACTTCGCCAATGCGGTCCGGCGCCAACGAGCTTTCGTCGCCGAGGCCGAGGTGGTCGTAGTGCGCGCCCACCACGACGTACTCGTCCGTGTCGCCGGGCAGATATCCCGCCACGTTGCGTACCTGCGCCTGCTTGCGCTCGATGTCGACCGACAGCGTTAGCTTGAAGCTTTCCGAGAGTGCGAACGACTGTGGCGAGTCCGAGGAGTTGATGTCGCGCTGCAAGAGCCGCAAGGACTTGCCAGAGCGTCGAAACCAGCGCTCGACGACGTCGTTCTTCACTTGCACCATCAGGATGCCGGCGTCATCCGGGCCCGAGGTCGCGCCGAACTTGATCAGCTTGTCGGCGCCGCCGTCCGGGCGTTGGCCGTTGACGAGAATGACCGCCTTGGCGCCGCGGTTGCGGGCGTTGATCGCTTTGGATATTAAGTTGGCGTGGTGGGTGAAGCGGCGTCGTTTGCCGTCCTGTTCCTCGCTGAACGAATCGGGCTCGTAGCGCAACACGACAATGATCTTGTCTTGGACGTCGAAGTGAAAGTAGTCGTCGTAGCCGTGGTCGTCCGAGGAGATGCCGTAGCCGGCGAAGACGACCGGTCCGGACACCTCACCGCTGCGCGAGAAGTTGATGGGCGCCCATTTAGCGCCCGCCTGCAGGCTCTCCGAGCCGGCGCGATGCTCGATCGAGATGCGATTCTCGTCGCCCATCACCGCGCCGGTCGTCACGGTGAACGACTGGAAGAACCCGTTTTCGCCGGCCGGCTCAACGCCGAGCGCGGCAAGCTCGTCGGCGATGTAGTCGGCCGCGCGCTCGAGCTCCGGGCTGCCCGCGCCGCGGCCTTTCATCTCCGGCGCGGCCAGGGTCTTGACGTGTTCGAGATAGCGCTCGGCCTGCGCTTCGAGCGTCGCCGCCGGAGCGGTCGCGAGACAGGCCGCTAGGGCTAGCGGAAGTGCGCGGGAGAGTGTCTTCATGGCTTCTATTGCGGAAACGCGAGCTCGATGGCGCAGCCACAGTCATCGCCGGCGTTGTGGGTCACCTCTTGGTACTCGAGCTCGTAGTCGATGATCGACTCGAGCTGTTCCCACTGCGGCGCGCCGGCGAGCTGGCGTCCGTTGACGAAAATCGTGGGCGTGGAGCTGACGCCCAGAGCGCGCCCCTCGGCCATCGACTCCTCGACCTTGGCGAGCGTCTGTTTTGAGGAAAAGCACTGCGAAAATCCGAGGGAATCGACGCTTCGTTCCTGAAGGAATTCGCCAACCTTGGTTTCCAGGTTCTGCGCCGTCACGGACTTCTGGTTTGCGAAGATCCAGTCGTGGTAGTCCCAAAAGACCTCGGGGTCTTGGTTATGGATGCAGCGGCCGGCGACGGCGGCGCCCTTCGCCCAATCGTGCATCGGCAGCGGAAAATCTTTGAAGTAGAGCCTGGCCTTGCCGCCGTAGCGATGGCGGAAATTGGTGCGCAGGATCTGCGCTTCCTTGGCGCAGAAGGGGCATTGGAAGTCGCTGTAGACGACGAGCACGACCGAAGCGCCTTCGGCGCCAAAGGCCGGCGCCGACATCGTGTCGATCGTCTCGTTCACCTCATGAAAAGGGTTCCGCGCGATGTCGTACGTCTTGCCCTCGATGATGTGTTTGCCGTCCTCGGTCACCAGAAACTCATGCTGCTTGGACTGCATGCGGAACGAGGCGGTGACTTTTACGGTGAGCAAGCCGGCGATTCCGGATGGGACCGGGTCCGCGACCGCGATGTTGATCCGCGGCGCATAGACATAGAGGTGCCGGACGTAGAACTCGAGGTCGGCGTTATCCAAGGCGTTCGAGGGCGGCGGCACGATGGGCGTCTCGGCCTTCGGCGGGTCTAGAGGAGACAGGCCTTGGGCGGAGGCGCTCGCCGCAACACACAGCAACACGCCGGCGACGATCAGGGGACGCCAAGTCATGGTCGTATTGTACGACGCGGCTCGCGTCGCGACGTTGCGGGCTACTCAGGTTCCATGGTGGGCGTGAGGACCTTCTTCTCGCCGGCTTTGACGTTGATCGTCGTCTTGTAGGGCTTGTAGCCTTCGTAGACGAGCTCGATGGTATGTTCGCCGGCGGGCAACAGCAGCGTCTGCGCGATCTTGTTGACCTGGTCGGCGTAGCCGATGTGGTAGCCGTCGACGATGAGGCCCGCGTTGAGCTCGGGGCTCGGGTGGATCTTGATCTTTGCGTAGGGGCCCGGCGCCGGCTTGTCGCCGTTGGGTTGCATCTTGTGGCGCAGCACCGTCTTTTCGCCGGACTTGATCGTAACCTTCTCCACGTGATCGTGGTGGAAGACGCGCGTGAGGCGGATCTCGTGCTCGCCCGGGTCGAGGTAGAGGCGCTCTCCGGGGCCGCTGAAGCGATCGGCGTGGCCGGCGTATTCGCCATCCACCCACACGCCCGTGTTGTTGGGCTTGACTTTGGTCTTGAGCTCGCCCGGGCTGGCATGGTTGCCGATGCGGCGGTCTCCCGCTTGCATCACGGGGAGGAGGACCGCTAGCGCGAGGGCGGCGGCGACAAAAAGATTGCGAGGGGAATGCATGGGTTTTTTCTTCCTGATTCGGCGCGGAACAGTCTCCTCTATTCTACAGCCAAATTTGAGCCAGGCCCAAGCTCGGGGCGGGTGGGCCGGTACGGCTCGTCGGGCAGGTGGCAACGCTGCTCGGGTTTTTCGTCCGTGCCCGTTAGCCTAGACTAGCTCGGCCCGGAGCCCAGCAGGGCCGCCAGCCCCTTGCCCGGGTCGCCCTGCTTCATCAGGCTGGTCCCCACCAGGAACGCTTGGTAGCCCACATCGCGCAGCCGCGTGACATCGTCGTTGCTGCGGATCCCGCTTTCGCTCACCGCCAGCACGTGGGGCGGGATCCGCTTCGCCAACCGCACCGAGGTCTCGAGCGATACCTCGAGCGTCTTCAAGTTGCGGTTGTTTACGCCAATCAGGTCCGCGTCGGCCTCCAGCGCGCGGTCGAGCTCGGCCTCGTCGTGGACTTCGACCAGAACGTCGAGGTTGAGAGCCTTCGCGTGCGCCATCAAGTCGCCCAGCTCGGCGTCGGTCAACGCCGCCACGATCAGCAGCACGGCGTCGGCCCCGTGCGCCGAGGCTTGCAGCAGGTGGTAGCGGTCCAAGGTGAAGTCTTTCCGCAGCACCGGCAGCCCCACCGCCGCTCGCGCCGAGACCAGATCGTCGAGCGAGCCGCCGAAAAACTGTTTGTCGGTCAACACCGAGAGGCAGGCCGCGCCGGCCTCCTCGTACCTGCGCGCGACCTCGATCGGGTCCGCTTCGGAGCGAATCGCGCCCTCGGAAGGCGAAGCGCGCTTGATTTCGGCGATGATCGCCGGATCTTTTCGCTCGAGGGCGAGCCGAAAACCGCGTCGTTGCGGAACGCGGCGCTGGAGCAGCTCGTCTTCTTTCAGCGTCGCCCGATCGGCCAGCAGCTCGGCGCGCTTGCGAGCGACAATTTGTTCCAGGACAGTGAGTTGGGCGGCGCGGGAGGCTTCGGACATGGCTGCCTCCCAGCCTACCAACCTCGCCCCGCCCTAGGCGTCTCTAAGGGGTTCCCCGCACGCCAACCCCTCCGAAGCCCGCGACTTCCGGGCGCCATCGGCTAGGACCAAGGAGCCATTGAACAATTCGGGGGCCTGGTGAATGATTGGGGTAAGCCGTGAGACAAACAACCAGCCCGAATCTCAGCCCCTTGCGGTTCCTGCGCATCGTCGCCGCCGAGTACCTCGCCGCCTACGAGCTCGCGGGGAAGACGCCGGCGGCTTCGCTCAACGACCTGCCCGAAGATTGGCCCGAGGGCCTGTTCGAAGTCGCCGATGAAGACGCCTGCGCCGAAGCGCCGGCCGCCATCATCGACATCTCCGAGCACCCTCGCTTCGACGCCTCAGCGCTCACGCCGACGTGGAGTGAGCCAGAGCCGGCACGGCAACCTCTGATTGGCGCCTGAAGTCGTGTGTGGGCTTGTTCGCCCGCACGCAGCGCATCACCATCGGCGCCACCGCCTTGCTCATGTGACGAGCCAGCTCCACATCGAACACCTCGTGGAACGCCCCCGGCATCGGGCTGCGTAGCCACAGAAAGGCCGCCGGCGCGTGCTCGCGGCCGGCGCGGCATTCGTCGTCTTTGCAGACCTTCACGACCAGCGTCGAGCGGTAGTGTAGCGGCCAGTCCGCACCGGGACCGAAACGCCCGCGGCCGGCCAGCTCGAGCTCTCCCGGTCGCGTCTCGGTGGTGTTGTAGGACTCCTCGGCCGCCACGTCGTCCGAGTAGTAGTGCGCGCCGCATTCGGGGTCGTGGAAAATCTTGCGATACGACGAATTGCCGTCAATCGAATGGCGGTGCTGTCGCTGGCTGGTGACGTCGCCGCCAGCCGCGTCCCGGCTTAGGTTCACGACCACGTAGTCGCTCGCACGCCGCAACGCGGTCGAGGGCGACTGGTGAGACGGCGTCATGATCTCGAGGCTCACGAAACACGGGCCGCCGCAGATCTGAGAAAAGATCGTCGCGAGGTCGTCCACCACGCGGTCGCAGACCTCGGTCGCCTGCGCGCCGGTCAGCGTCTCCGGCCTCAGCGCCGCTACGCGGTCGGTTAGGCGCAGAATCTGGCCCAGCGCGCGCGCATAGCGCGCCGCCCGCCCGTAGCTGAGCGCTTGGATGCCAAGCGCGACTCCGAGGGAAAGCGACAGCGCCAGCAGCAGAAGGATCGCGACCGTACCCTCCGCGGACGTCGCGCCCCCGACGATCGCGTAAAGGCCGGTAAACAGACTTGCCAGGCCGCCGCCCACGGCGATCGCTTGGAGTATGTAGGTTCTTCGGCTCTGCACGTGAAAACTCCTCCCGATTGTTGGCTCTGTGGCCAATCCTCTATCACATTGGTATATGCCTCGGGCGCCTCCGGGCAATAGGCGCAACGACCTAAGCCGGCTTAGGAGACCACCCTTAGGCAACCCCAGGCGCGCCTGAGGCCCGATGGGGCGCACGGCTGTGCCTCGCCGCGGGGTGGCAGGCCTCGATCAGTGGCAGATCTGACCGCCGTCGATCACCAGCCCAGTTCCGGTGATGAACGACGCCTCGTCGGAGAGCAGGAATAGAATGGCGTTGGCCACCTCTTGAGCAGTCCCGAAGCGACGCAGGGGAATTTTCGCTTGATAGTTGCGCACGAACGCCGGGTCTTCACGCGGAGCCGCGGTGAGCTGCGTCTCGATGAAGCCCGGATTCACGGCGTTGACCCGGATTCCGCGCTCGCCCAGTTCGGCCGCCATCGTTTTCGTCACACCCATCACGCCAAACTTCGAGGCGTTGTAGGCGACCAGCTCCTCTTCGCCCACCAGCCCGTTGGTGGAGGAGACGTTGACGATCGCGCCCCTCTGCTGCTGGAGCATGATGCGCGCGGCGGCGCGGCTGCAGTAGTGCACGCCCGAGAGATTGATGTCGAGCACCTTGCGCCACAGCTCGTCACTGGTCTCCCAGCAGTCGGCCAGCGGCGCGATGCCGGCGGCGTTGACCAGCCCGTCCAGACGTCCATGCTCGCCGAGGATGCGCCCGAAGGCGATGTCGACCGCGGCCGAGTCGGCGACATCGAGCGTCTCGAAGCGTGAGCGTTGCAGGCTCGCCGCGCGCTGCTGGCCGGCGGCCTGATCCACATCGAGCAGAACCGCCGTCGCGCCGGCGGCGTCTAGGCTCGCCGCGACCGCGCCGCCGATGTCACCCGCCGCCCCGGTGACGGCGTAGACGCGTTCGCTCAGGTCGTAGGGCATCCCGGGATTATGTCACGAGCCCGGCGGCCCGCGTTGGGTTATGATGGAATCTTCGGAACCGAGACCAATGGCAGAGCAAAAGAGCTACAGCGAGAAGGACCAGAACAAGGACTTGTACAAGTCCGAATACTTAGGGAGCGGCACCTTCCGCATCACCAAGCCCAAGCGCAACCCGGCTAAGCAACACGAAGCCAAAGCGCACAGCCCGCAACGCCGCGCACGCCGCCGCACCTAGCTTGTGTTCCGAGCCGCATGCGCAAGCTTGCGGTCTGTTTCATACCCTGCATTTGGCCAGGTGACCGCGCCCTTGCTGGATGCGGCTCTGATTGTCGTCCTACTCGGAGAACTCGGGCCACAGGATGGCGTTGAGGTATCGGGCCATCGGGTTTCCTTGTCGGGCGTATACGTACTCGACCGCACCGGCGGTTTCGGCCGCATCCCAAAGATATTGCGTGCTCCCGTGTCGCGCCCATCTGTTGCCTTTGCGGCCTTCGAAGTGATTCAGCTCTCGGCTTGCATAGGCCTTGAGCTTGCCTAGCGCGGGTTCTGGGGCGCAAGCTGCGGTCAGGATTACATGCACGTGAGTCGACCGTACGTGGGCGGCATGCAAGGTCCAGCGCTCATGCTCACACTCAGAACAGATCGCTTTGAGAACCAATGATCGGGCAGTTGTGCTCAGAATGACTGAGCGCGATCGCATACGGGCTCGTTCAACGCTGCTGCGGTGTGGATCTTCCGCCAGGAGCCGGCCGCCGTACGCATTGTGGCGTCGGTCAACCGAACCCCGAGGATCGCCGTGAAGACGCGCTCCATAGCATGAGAAGGTCAGAAAGTATGCCTCGGGTCGATCGACCGGCCGCCCCCCGGGCTCTGGTAAATCCATGAACCCGCGCATTGTAGTTCTTTCCGAGCCGCATGCGGTTGCTTTGAAGACCCTGCGGTGGCCAACGTGACCGCACCCTCGCGGGCGAGGCGCTGACCGGATCCGCTCTTAGTCGTCGCTCTTGGCGTCGGCGCTGTTGAGCAGCTCGTCGATCGCCTTCTGGAACGACGCGTACGGCTGAGCCCCGCGCAGGTACTTGGTGGCGGTGAGCTTATCGGGGTTGCTCGGGTCGGTGAGACCGAGCAGGAAGCTGGGCGTGCCGCGGATGCCCGCCTTCGCGCCCTCCTGCAAGTCAAGCTTCACCTTGTCGGCGTACTTGCCGCTTTCGAAACAGGTTTGGAACGCCGGTTTGGCCAAGCCGATCTCGTCGGCGTAGCCGGCGATGTCGATGTCGGAGAGCTTCTTCTGGTTGGCGAAGAGCTTCTCATGCATCTCCCAATACTTGTCATTGCTCTGCTCGCCGGCGCACAGGGCGGCCTCGGAAGCTTTGGCGGCCCGCGGATGAATGGACGTCAGCGGGTACTCGCGCAGGATGTAGCGCACCTTGCCGGTCTCGACGTAGTTGGAGATGATCTGCGGCGAAGTTTGGCGCTTGTGGCGGCTGCAGAACGGGCACTGGTAGTCGGTGAACTCGACTAGGGTCACCTTGGCGTTGAGGTCGCCCTTGGTGGGCGAGCCCTTGAGTGTGATGTCGAGCGGCTCGAACGGCTTGGGCTTTTGCGGCAGGTTGGCCGCTTCCAGGATCTCGCGCACTTTGGCGAGATCTCCTTTCATGCTTTCGTGATCGGCCTTGAGCGCTTCGATCTCGGCTTTGAGGTCGCTGTTCGACTGCGCGCGCGCCGGGACGAGGCCGACGAGCAAAAGCGCGCTCAGCGCGAGGGAAGGAACGAGAAATCGGGTCATGGGTGTGGGCTCCGCTTCGTGCGGGGGGTCGAGATTGATTCTAGGTCGTCCCGCGGCTGAGCGCAATCGGGAAAAGACCGAGCGGCCGCGCAGCGGGGCTTTTGATGGTCCAGAGAAAGGCCCGCCGGCCCGAAGGCCGGCGGGGTTGGTCGAGCGGGGCGCCGGAGGCCGGCGCCCCTGAGCTCTTGCGAAGCCTCAGCAACCCTTCTTCGGGTGGCACTTCGGCTCTTTGCCGCTCTCGACGTAGTCGCGACCGTCATCCTCGTCGGAGTCGTTCGCTTGTCCGTCGTTCCTCGCGTCCTGGCAGAACGAAGGATCGGCAGAGCTGTTCTCGAGACCGACTTCGTCAAACGAGTCGCCGAGGTCGGCATCGAAGTTGTTGAACGCGTCGAGCGTACCGATGCAGGAGTTGATGTCCTCCGCGTCGGCGTCGCCCGCCGCACACACGACGTTGCAGCAGTTGTTGAAGGTGGCCGAGATGTTCGGGAACTCCTCGTCACAATCAAACTCTGCGTGAGCCGAGGCAGCCAGGTTCAACGACGCAGCCGCGCACTGGCGAACCAGTTGCATTTGCTGCGGCGTCGTCCCGAGCGCGTTCTTGTCGTTGCCGACCGAGCAGATGTCCTGGGAGTAGCCAAAAGGCCCGTCCTCGGTATCCGGTCCGCCAGCGCCGCCGTCGGTGATGCCCAGGCCACAGTTGTTGATCACGCCGCCGGCGTTGTCAATCACCTGCTGAGCCGTCTCGGGATGCGTGCCCCAGTAGCCCGGCGTGCGAGTGAAGCAGCCGTCGCCCGGAGCGTCGCAGAAGACATCGACCTCGCGAACGATCGGATCGCCGCCGCCTGGTACGGTGCAGCTCACCGAGTACTCGTTGCAAGCGTCGTTGGAGAGCTCGCCGAGCTCGAGCGAAGCGACCATCTGCTCGCCAGCGCCCACGCCCGGAGACGGGAAACCAACGCCGTCGCCGAACACGGTCGAAAGCGCGTCGTCTGGCGCCGGACACTCGATGTCCATTCCGTCCTTGGTGCGAAGAACGTCGGAGTATTCACACGCGAGGAAAGCCACGCCGCCGGTGTTGGTGGCGTAGAGCTCGGCCGTGAACGTGCCGTCGTCGTTCTCGATGCACTCCTTGCGGATGTCGAGATCGGGCTGCTCACATTGGAAGTCCGCGGTATCGTGGGCCATTGCGACCAACGGACCGCCGTCGCGCGTTGCGTCGCCGCAAGCGCAGGCGATCGTGGCCGTGTTGCCGTCGCCTTCCGCATTCTCGAAGTCTTCCGTGCAGAACTCGTCCACACCAGCCTCGATGTCGATCAGGCCCGGTACGTCGAAGCCGTCGCCGCCCAGCAAGCCGGGAATCTCCGCGATCGGCACGCCGCCGCCATTGCCCTGAATGTCGGTGAAGTGGCAGTCATTCAGGTCGACGCTGTTGCCAGTCGCCGGAGCAGCCTGGTAGCGGAACTCGAGCCCGCTACCTTCGATGCCGGTGCAAGCGCCAGTGCCGTCCTCGTTCATCGAAACCAGCCCGTCGGCATCGCCTGTGGTCAGGCCGCCGCCCGGGGCAGTCTCGAGACACGAGATGACCTTGTCGACTTCAACGCCGCAGCAGTCAATCTCAGCCGAGTCTTGGCCGGGATTGAGAACCGCCGGAACGTCGCCGCACATGCAGTTGAGCAGCGAAGCCGTGTTCTGGACCTCGCCGGAGCAGACGCCGTCCTCGATGGTCGAGAAAGGATCTCCCGCAATGACGGTTTGGCCCGTAGCGATGTCGCCAAGCACGTTATCGTTGATGTCGCAGGTGACCGGATCGTCGCCCAAGTTGGTGACGGTGAAGCGGGTCTGCGTGGCTTCGCCGACGAGCGAGACGCAACTCTCGCCCCACGGGCCGCCGTTGCAGCTCACTTCCTTCTCGATGCCGACTTCGCAGCTCACGCACGCCACTTCGGCGCGGTCGGTCTTCTGCGGAATGACCACGATGCCGTCAGCGCCGGCGTCGCAGGTGCAATCGAGCTGATACTCGTCGACTCCCTCGAACTCGCTGCATTCGCCCTCGCGCGAGCGAATCACGAGCGGCAAGCCGGGCTCAATGGTGTGATCCATGTCACCCAGGATGGTCGCTCCGCCGCCGGTGATGTGAATGTCGCGAGAGACGCAGCTCAGCGGCAGATTGCCTTGGTTGTGAGCCACATACTCGGTGGTGTACGGCGTCGCGTCGCCCTCCAGCGAGAGCAGGTTCGTGCCGTCGTCGTTGTTGAAGACCAGCGCTCCGTCCGTGATCGTGGCGCCGCCGTCGGTGACGTACCGCTTGTCGATCTGCACTTGGCAGTTGTAGTTGACCGTGGTCTCAGACGACCCAAGGCCGCCGACCGGAGTGCCGGTGCTCACCGACACGCCGCTGGCGCGCGAGATCTGGAGCGTCTGCACTCCAGCCACGCCGGCATTGGAGTCCACGTCAGGGACCTCGTTTACCAAAGCGATGTTGAACTCGATTTCGCAGACCTCATCCTCATCGAGAATCACCTGGACGGCTGGGAGAAACGTGTAGACGCCGTCGGCCGCGGGGCCGGAGACGCTGAAGGTCACGCCCGCGCAGGCCGAGCCCGCGCCGCCGGAGGCGGCAGCCGGCCCAGTGGTGATGGTGAAGACGCCGAGGTCCTCGTCGCCCGCGCCGCACGGCAGTCCCCCGCCTGGGTTCACGCCACAACTGGGTTGTAGCTCCGCTTCCTGAAGTTCTACCGCCGGGTCTCCAGCGGTGGACGTATTCTCGACTATGATGTTGCCCGGCAGGTTCGTGTCGCCAACATTCACAGGATTTCCGAACGTGTCGTTCGGATTCGAGCCGAGGCTGAACTGTGCGTTCGCCGTCGGCGCCGTGAGCGCTAGCCCTACGAATAGGGCGAACACGCTCACCATACATCGTTTTGAGAGCATTTCTTCCTTCCCCCTCCAATGAGGAAACGACCCCGATCTCTCTCGGAGCCGGCTTATGAGCTGACCGACGGGACTCTCCCGAAGGAGCCCGCCCGCCTCATTGGCCGCAAACCGCGCGGATGCCCGCGACGGCTGCGGCCGAATTCGAAAACCCAAGGGGGAACGCGGTGAGGTAGAATGTTTCCGAGCACGGACCGTGCTTCGGGATCCGCCTCACCGGCATTCCCGAACCGAGGGCCTTGGTGGCAGCCGAGGCCCTCGACGTTTGTTGATCCCTCGTAGTTCGAACAGATGTGAATGCAGATTATGCTTTCAGAGCGCCTCCATCGGGTCCAAGCCCGATTCGGCCTCCGGTAGGGGATCCCACGACTCGCAAGACGATAGTCAAAAAAGGCTCGTGAGCGATCTCCGCCGCTCGTTGTCCCGGCTCTCCGGCTGATCGTCCTGCGTTCCCGTCGACCAGATCCTTCCGAGGGCCAATAGTCTCTGCTAAGACTTGTACCCTAAGACCCTCGGGCGAGTCAACGATTTTATCGGGTCCGCAAGCCTGCTCGGGCGCCCCTAGAGCCCGACCGGGATTCACTACCGATGTCGTAATCAATGAGTGGCGGAACTGTTTGTTTTTCAGACGTTTGGGGCGCCGCGCCCTTCCGGTCGATGGCTTTTTCGTACTTTAGAGACCAAACATTTGTCCCAGATTTCGTTTTAGCTCGTCTCCCCTCCTGGGCGCCCCTTGGAAGCAGTATACATTGATTCGATTGGAGTTATCTGTAGGCGGGCACGACATTTCCGCTGGTAGCAGGCTAGTATGGCGCGCCGCAATAGCACCGAAAATGCTCAAACGAGAGTGCGACTCGCCCCCATGCCGGCGGGATCTAGGGTACTGATACTAGAGGGGGATCAGTGCGCACTTAGTACTAGTATTACGCAGGATATAGGGGTCCGTAATCGGAACCGGCATACGACTCGTCGGTCGGTTGCGGCCAGAAATTTTTTTTCGCCCTAGCCCGGAAAGATTGCTCCGAGCCGGCTCGGATACACTGTGGGGATGCAACTCGAAGGCAAGCGAGCGGTCGTGACGGGCGCCGGCAGCGGCATCGGAGAGGCGATCGCGCTGTGTTTCGCGCGAGAAGGCGCGCGGGTGGTCGCGGTCGGCAGAACGGCCGCGAAGCTGATCGACGTGAAGGCCCGGGCGTGCGCCGCGGCCGAGCGGATCCTGCCCCACGCCTGCGATGTGGGCGAGCTGTCCGAGGTCCGCGAGATGCTCGCCTTTGCCGACCGCGAGTTGGGCGGCGTCGACATCCTGGTCAACAACGCGGGCGTGAACGTGCCGAAGCGCTCGTTGCGCGAGCTCACGCCCGAGGACTTCGATTTCATGTCGCGGATCAACCTCAGCGGAGCGTTCTACTGCATCCACGGCGTGCTGCCGCAGATGCGCGAGCGCGGCGACGGGGTGATCTTGAACGTGAGCTCGGTGGCGGGCGTGCGGGCGAGCGAGGTGGCCGGGGCGGGCTACAACGCGAGCAAGCACGGCATGTCGGCGCTGAGCCTGTCGGTGCATCTCGAGGAGGGCAAAAACGGGATTCGCTGCTGCATGATTTGCCCTGGCGAGGTGAACACGCCGATCCTCGAGAAACGCGCCGTCGTGCCGGATGAGCAGCGGCGGCAAAAGATGCTGCAGCCCGAGGATTTGGCGCACGCGGCCTTGATGGTGGCCACGCTGCACCCGCGCGCCGCGGTTCCCGAGCTGATCATCACACCCGCCAACCAGCCGTTCTGAACGAGCGATCGCAACCGGCTGGCGCACTGCGCCTGGGCGGCTGTGCTCGGGTGCACAACTTCGATAACACCACGAGACATCGAACCCCGGCATGGCTGCCGGGGCTCAGAAGGCGTTTCTGCCCTAGTGCAACCCGCCTCGCAGCTCCGGTTCGAGCAGGCGCAGCACTGTAGGCAGCCCGACCACGACCGGCAGCAGCTCCGTCATCGGCTCGGCGTACATCAGCTCGCGATAGCTGCGCTGCCGCCAGTCGATGCCGTGACGGATCTCCATGCCCGCTGCGGCGGTCAGCGCCAATCCGGCGGCCACGTCCCAGGGGTCGCAGCGGGAGAGCACCACCGCCACCGGGTCTTCGGAAGCTTCGGCCAACAACGCCAGGTGGGCCGCAGTGCCTCCCAAGTTGCGCACCTTGCCGCGGAAGGTGTCGAGGCCGCGGCGGTGCAAGTCCGAGTGAGCGTAGAGGTAGGAGCGCGGCACGGGCGCGGCGGCGGGGTTGCGCCACTCGGCCGGCAACGACGAATTCGGCGCCGGCTTCAACAAGGCCCCGTCCCAGCCGTAGCGCCGGCCTTGCCAGGCGACGTCACAGCGCCGCTGCCACGCCGGCAGATGGACGACGCCGAGCACGGGCTCGCACTCGGGGTCGAGCAGCGCGATCGAGATTCCGAACGTGTTCACGCCCTTGGTGTAGGCGGCCGTGCCATCGATTGCGTCCACTACCCAGTTCCACCGGCCCGGCAGGACGGCGCGCGAGACGTCGCTGCCCGGATCCTCTTCCTCGCCCACGAAGTGCGCCGCCGCGGCATGCTCGACTGGCATTTCCCGGACGCGGTCGCGCAGGCGTCTCTGCACCTCCACGTCGAGCTCGGAGAGGATCGTGCCGTCGGGTTTGTAGGTGAACGAAACCGTCGGTTGGCGCTCGAGCAGCAGCCGGCCGAGCTCGAGCACGCAGTCGAGCAGCGCAACGACGGCGTGCTCGGGCAATGCGGGCGGGGAAGAGACGGGCATCGGGCGGAGGGCTCTCCCATGATAGCCAGCGGCGGTTGCGTTCTGGGCCTGAGATTCGGGGCTGATACGATGAGGCTTGACCGCATCGATTCGCGCCATCCTGTTCGACTTCGACGGCACCTTGGTCGATAGCGAGCCGCTCCACTACGAAGCCTGGCTCCACGCTGTTCGCGACTACGGCGGGCATACCGGCTGGGAAGACTACCGCGCTCGCTTCGTCGGCCAGACCGACCGCTGGGCCGGCGAGACGTTTCTCAGCGAAGCCGGCCGCCAGGCCGACGACGCCAGTATCCGGCTCGTCTGCCGGGCGAAGCACGCCTACTACCGCGAGAAGACGCCCGAGCGGCTCTCGATCGCGGCGGATACGCGCCGCTTCGTCGGTGAAGAGCTAAGGGGGCTGCCGCTTGGCGTCGTCTCATCGAGCCCCGTCATCGACGTCGAGCCGACGGTGGAGCGCGCGGGCCTTCTCGACCGCTTCGAGCTGTTCGTCTGCGGAGAGGATGTAAGCAAGCACAAGCCGGATCCCGAGCCCTACCGGCTTGCCCTCGAACGCCTCAACGCCTCGGGCCGCGGCTTGGATGCCGCCGAGGTGTTGGTCTTCGAGGACTCGAGGTCGGGGATCGCGGCAGCCCGTGCGGCGGGCATGCGCGTCCGCCCCGTGGACGACCCAGCTAGCCTGGTCGCCCTCGCCCGCCAAGAGCTGCGCCTGTAGGAACCGCTGGGGCGCCTCGCCCCGGCGCCGTAGGCCCCGATGCGCTGGCGTGGCCGTACCCAAAAGGGGGGCGCAAACAAACGCTCGTCACGGCCGAAAAATTCGCCCGAAGAACCGCGCCATCGCTTCAAATGCTGCCGGCGTGAAGGCGTGCTCGCCCGGCTGCTGATGCACGACGAAGGAGTCGCGCTTGCCCCGCGCCTCGTAGACCGGACGCATCTGCGCCACGAATCGGTCGACGCCTTCGCGCGGCATGCCCACATCCTCGGTCGGCGCCCACAGCATGAGCGGTTTCGGCGCGACCGCCGCCGCAAAGTCGGCTTGGTCGCCCTTGGTCAGCATCCCCGGCGGCCACCAGTACGTTCCGTGATAGCTCTGCCGGCCGAGCTGTGCGAAGGTCGCCACCGAGCCGACTCCGCCGCAGATGGGCGCCGCGGCTGCCACGCGGTCATCGAGGATCCAGACGTAGAACGCCGTGATGCCTCCGAACGACATTCCGGCGGCGCCGATCTTCGCCGAATCGACGTCAGGCCGCTGCGCCAGATACGTCACCGCTTGGCGGATCTCGTACAACACCGCACCCATGGCCGTGCGGCCTTCCGTAAGCATCACGTTGGCTTGCGTGTTGATGGGCGGTCCGCGGCGGTCGAGGCCGCGTTGCGTCATCGCCAGCGTCACGAAGCCCCGGCGCGCCAGCTCGCGCGCCCAACCCAGCATGCGCCTGTGCGGCGTGTTGCGCCCCGGACGCGTCCACTCGCCGGGGCCGAACTGTTCGGTCGTCATCGAGTCCCGCGACCCGCTGCTGCCGTGCAGGCAGACGATCGCCGGCAGTCTGCCGTTTGTCTTCGCCGGGCGGATCACGTACGCCGGCACGCGTTCGCCGTCGAGCGACTCCCAGTCGAGAGCTTGGGTCACCAGGCCTCCGCTCGTTTCGCTCGCGCGCACCATAGCTTCGACGCCGGGCGGCTCGAGCCGCGTCACGAGCAGGTCCGCAAACGTCTGGCGCGCAACCTGCTGCGCGGGGGCCGAGGAACACAGGACGAGGAGCGGGAGAACGCTGGCGCCTCTGGTCACGAGCCGATTCTAGCAGCCGGCTTGGCGGTTGACCGGCGGACCAACAGGCTCGGCTCGATCAACCTCTCTAGCGGGTCCGGCCGGCCGCCGCCGATCTGGGTCAGCAGCATCTCCGCCGCCGCCCGGCCGATTTCGAGCCGTGACGCCACGGTCGTCGTCAAAAACGGGTCGGGGGCGTATTCGAGCTCGATCGCTCCGACGCCGGTAATCGAGATATCTTCTGGAACGCTCCAGCCGGTCTCGACACAGGCGCGGATCGCTCCCATCGCCGCCGGATCGTTCACCCCACACACGGCCGTCGGCGGGTCGGGCGCCTGGAGCAGTCGCCGCATCGCGGCCGCGCCGCTCCTCCAGTCGAAATCGCCTTTCTCGACGTAGCGCGGCTGAATCTCCAGGCCGGCCGCCCCCATCGCGCAGCGGAAGCCTGCGTAGCGTTCGCGCGTGACGCTCAGGTCCGCACCCCGTATGAATCCAATGCGGGTATGTCCTAGCCCGATCAAATGCTCGGCGCACAGACGCGCCGCCTCGCGGTCGTCAATGCGTACGCGCGGGCAGTCGAAGGCAGGGAAGAAGCGGTCGATCAGCACGAACGGCACAAGCTGCCCGCGCAGCTCTTCATAGAACGCGGGCTCGTCAGCCTGGAAGCTCGAGGCGACGATCAAGCCGTCCGCGCGGCTGCCCAACAGCATGTCGATCTCCCGCTTCTCGCGTGCAGGGTCGCTTGCCGAATTGCACACGATCAGCGAATATCCATGTTCCTCGATCGTCTCCTGCAAGCCGGCGGTAATCTCGGAGAAGAACGTGTGCGAGATGTCGGGGATCACCACGCCGATGATCTGCGACTCGCGGGTTACCAGGCTGCGCGCCCAGCGATTGGGCCGGTAGTTGAGCTCTCGCGCCCGCGTCTGCACGCGCTCGCGCGTCTCGTCGCGCACGTCGGGGTGGTCGTTGAGCGCCCGCGAGACGGTCATCGCGGAGAGGCCGAGGTCGGCCGCGATGTCCTGGATCGTCGCCATGCGCGGGCGTCGGGATCGGCGTGCCATCGATTGGGAGGCTCAAGCGGTCCGGGAGCAACAAACGCGCCCGCGCTTGCAGTGATTGTACGCCTTTTACGGGTGAAATCGACCGGCGGGGCGATGCTAAACTGGGAGGTCTGCGAACGTGGCGGAATTGGCAGACGCGCTGGATTTAGGTTCCAGTGGGGCAACCCGTGGAGGTTCGAGTCCTCTCGTTCGCACCAGAGCCGCCGCCCTGTCGCGAGCTATCCGCGACCTCAGGGCTTGTACGCCACGCAGTCGATCTCGACCTTGATGCCCTTGCCAGGCAGTGTGGCTTGGACCGTCGTCCGCGCCGGCTTGGCTTCGCCGAAGTATTCGTCATAGACCTCGTTCATCTCCGCGAAGTCGCGGATATCAGAGAGAAAAACCGAACACTTGATCACGTCGGCCAGCGTCGCGCCGGCGCCTTTGAGGATCGACTCGATGTTCTCGATCGTGCGGCGGGTCTCCTCGGCGACCGTGCCGGTGACGAATTGGTTTGTCTTGGGATCGAGGCAGGCTTGGCCGGAGACGTAGATGAAGCCTCCGGCTTTGACGGCGTGCGAGTAGGGTCCTTGCGGCGCGGGCGCGCCCGGCGCGGTGATGCGGTCGATCATCGACTTGTCCTCTCTGCGGGGTCTCAGTGCAGCTTGCCGCGGCCCTTTACCGGCCAAATGCATTCGACGGCGTCGCCGCGGACTCCGACCATCTTCTCATGCATGTTCACCGCAACGCAGATGTGGTTGGGGATGATGCGCAGGCGGTCGCCGATGCCGACCTGTACGGCGCTCGAGGCGAGCTCGAGATAGCCGTGCTCCTCTTGCAGCTTGTAGAGGCGCGCGGCGGGCGCCTCCACGACGCGGCCGTGCCCGCCTTCGTCGCTGTGCGGTAGCGCGTCGGAGGTAAACGTCTTCGAGCCGCCGTCGATGATGGCGTAGCCGGGCCGCGGCGTCGAGACGACGGTCACCAGGATGGTCGCGGCGCAATCGTCCCACTCGGCCGCCCCGGCGCCGACGATGGTGCGGTCGTTGAAGACGTAGGTGCCGGGCCGGATCTCGGTGATTCCGGCAATTTCGTGCGAGCGCCACAGCGTCGGCGTCGTGCCGCCGCTGACGACCTCGAGCGGCAAACCGGCGCGCTCGAAGTCGTCGCGGATGGCGCTCACATCCTGGGCGACGCGCGCGAGTTGCGATTCGAAATCGGCGCTCTTGGGCCAGAGGTGACCCGGATAGAACTGGAAGCCCTCGAGCTCGAGGCCAGGGAGCGAGTCGGCGAGACGGGCCAACTCGATCAACGCCGGGCCGGGTTCGAGTCCGCAGCGTTTGAGCCCCAAGTCGGCTTCCACGCGCACCGCAAAGCTCGCGCCGGCGGCGGTGGCGGCCGCGCTCAACTGCCGCGCCGCCTCATCGCTGTCGAGCGCCACCGCGACGCGAGTCTTCGCGGCGAGCGCGACGAGCCGCCGCAGCTTCGCCTCTCCTAGCACCGGATAGGCCACCAGCAGCAGCGGCGGCTCGGCCTCGGCCATCACCTCGGCTTCTGCGGACTTGGCCACCGTGAGCCCCGCCGCGCCGGCGGCGAGTTGCAGCCGACCGATCTGCGGCGTCTTGTGAGTCTTGGTGTGCGGCGCCAACCGTAGACCGTGCTCTCGCGCATGGGCCGCCGCGCGCGCAATGTTGCGCTCCATGCGGTCGAGGTCCACGACCAACGCCGGCGTTTCGATTTCGGAGAGACGCATCGGACAGACTTCCAGCAGGGTATCGAAATCAGGCGAGGGCCTGTTCAAGCTGGTTGATCGTGGGCGCGGGGCCCAGTCCGGCCAGAGCCGCTCCCGCAAGCGGTCGCGTCACCCCGGACGCCGTGTCCCTAGGCCGAGCTGGCCGCGGTCTGCTCGAAGGCGATTCCGAGGCGGAAGCCTTGATCCTCGAAACGGCAGTAGCGCACGCGGCCTTTGCGGTCGCTCGCCTTCGCGCCGCTGGTCGGGTCGGTGTGTCCGAGGACAACGACCGAGGAGCCGATGGGCAGCGGGCTGTTCATCTCGAGCGCCACTCCGACCGGGCTCTGGTCGGTGAGGTGCGCGCCGAGACGGCGTCCGGCGTACTCCACCTCGATGACGCGGTCGCTCGAGAGCCGCTCGCGTTCAGTCGAACGGCGCTCGGGCGGTGCGGGTTCTGGTTCTGGTTCCGGCTCTGGCTGCGGCTCCTCGGCTTCGGCCGCGGCGCGGATCTCCTCCTCGGCGGCCTCGAGCTCGGCCCAATTGGGCTCGGGCGCGGACTCGGTATCGACATCGAGCTCTTCCACCGGGGCCGAGGCTTTCTCGGGCGCGGCGGGTTGGAAGGTGACGTCGTCTTCGGCGTCGCGAGACTCCAGCTTTTCATGGGGGTTGAAGGCGCGACATTGCAAGAACTCGATTCCGGTGTGAGGTTCCACGCCGAGCGCCGCCTCGAGGAAGACGATGTCAACGCCGCGGCGGTCGAGCCAGGCGGCGGCCGACATCAGGTCCGCGTCGGCTTTCTCGCCAATGATGAAGACCCGCTGCCTTTGGTTGAGCTCCGCGATCGACGAGCCGAGAAAGCCCCGTAGCGCCCGGCGGCGCGGCTCGGGAAGCTTCTCGAAGAACTGTGGCGGATCCCACGACGCCAAGCGCGAAGCAGCGGTGATGGCGCGGGAAAGGGCGGGCTCTTCGGAGGTCGCCTCGACGACCGCGGCTACCCCTGCGCCGCTCTGGTCGACGCCAAGCAGGTCGACCGCCGCGGCCGACTTACCGAGCCGGGCATGGGCGCCGAGCAAGAATATCTCTTCGCCAATTTCGCCGAAGAACTCCTCGGGACTGTTGACGATGAAGTCCGTGAGGTCGTAGAACTCGGCGATGGGCTTTTGGCGAAAGTTGCGAAACGCCAACAACCGCTTCCCAACTCGTTCGATCCGTAGCATAATTCTCCCTTGGCGAAAATAGCTGGCTGCGACGCGGATGCGAGCCGCCAGCTCTGCAGGCGTCGGGCGGGCTTGCGGATAGCGCGTGCACGGGCGGCGCCACTCTCGACCATCACAAACGCCTCGAAGACGAATCCGTATCTATCTGGATTCATGGGGCTTAGGTGGACCCCTTAGAACTTTCGGCAATGTGCCGCTAAGGGATAGACCCTAGTGCCTGACCTGACGATCCGGAAAGGCTGACGTCGGGGTCATTGTGCATCGGGGCCCATGGCCCGGGCGTGAGGCGCAGCTTTGCGTGCATGGTACGACCGCGCGCCACACATCGCCCTAGGCTGGCTTTAGGCTACGGTCGCCGGGTCTTGGACTTGGTTGGCCAGGCGCTCGCGACGCAGCGCCGCCGAGAGATCCTCGGGCGAGCTGATCACCACCGCAGCCAGCGGGATCTGCATCCGGTGGAAGCGCTCGCTGGCGCGACGCAGCTTCTTGGCCGGCGCGGACTTGGGATCGGCGATCAGCAGCACGGCTTCGACCATCGAAGAAACCGGGAGCTTGTCCAGCGTGCGATCGTCGGCGGCCGGCAGCTCGACGAGAATCGTATCGAACTTGTCCCGCAAACCCAAGAACAGCTCGGGGAAACGGGCGATTACGTCGCCGCGGCTGAAGAGCCCAGCAGGCGCGCCGCCGGGCAGCAGCTTCAACCCGGCGTCGGCGGTGTCGTGGATGGCGTCGTCGAGGCTGAGACCGTCGGTGAGCGCTTCGGTAACGCCAGCGTCGCGAGCTCGGAACTGCAGCGCGTGCCGCGGGCTGCCGAAGTGCGCCTCCACAACCAGCGCGGCTGAGTCGGAGTGTTGCGAGATCCAGCGCCCGAGCGCAGCGGTCGCCTCGCCGGCGCCTTCCCGGCGATTCAAGCCGCAGACCCCCAGTACGCGGATCTCGGCGAGATTCGGATTGCCGGTGAGCTCGGCCAGGATACCCGGCCAGCTACGCTGGGCTTCCGCGGCGGGAACCAACGAAGTCGCCTGCGGAGCCGGTTCGGCGGCTGGTGCTAGTTCTGGGGCGACCTCCAACCTCTGGATTGGGGCGCGAACATCGGAACCAATCATCGGGGCGGGCGAGAGAGCGGTCGGCGCGGGCGGCGGGGAGACGACGAGGTCGCCCACCACGTCGCGATCCTGCTCGCGAGCCCAGTCTCGATCCGCGGCTTCTTGAAGGCTGGCCGCTTCGTCGAAGTCGGACACGAAAAGATCGTCGACCAGCTTGGCCTTGCGCAGCATGTTGTAGTCGGAAGCCATCGTTGAAATTCCTTTCCCGTTCTCCTGCGCTCGTTACCCGGCGCGCGATTTCGACTGCAACGAAGCCGGTTCTTGCGGCGCGACCGCGGCGGCCGAGGAGAAATCGGCGTCGTCGCCGGTGGAGATGCTGCGCACGTCTCCAGCGGCGGGCAGCGTCGCCATGCCCATGCCCGGCGCATCCGGAGAGCCGCCGTTCGCCCAGTCCAGGTCGCGGGCTGCTTCCTCGACCAATTGCGCAGAGATCGCCGAGGCGCCGTCGGCCCAGGCGAGCGCGAGCGATTTGTAGCAGAGGTGGTTGATGTTGCGGGGAATGCCGCGTGCGATCCTCGAGACGGCCTCGATCGCCGAATCGTCGAACAGCGGCTCGGCCCGTCCCGAGATTGAGAGACGCCGCTCGACATAGTTGCGCACGTCTTCTTCGTCGAATCGCTGCACCCGCGCCAATACGCTGATCCGCTGCCGCAGAGCCTCGTGCTCGGGGCGTTGCAGAGCGATCTCGAACTCGGGTTGACCGGCTATGACGACCTCCAGCAAATTCATGTTGCTCGAGCGCAGGTTGCTGAGCAGGCGAATCTGCTCGATCGCCTCGAAAGACAAGGCTTGGCATTCGTCGAATAGCAGGACGACTTTCGTTCTGCGCTGCAGCAAATTCCGCAAATAGGACTGCAGGCGCGACATCTGATGAAACTCGGTGTCTTCGGATTCGAGACCCAACCGCTTGAGCACGTCGCGCATCAGGTCGCGCCGGTTGCGGTAGGGATGCGAGAGGAACGCCGTAGCCGCCTTGCCGTGCAGCCGCGCCGCCAGATAACGCATCAACGTCGTCTTCCCCATGCCCGCTTGCGCAACGAGCGCGCTAACGCCGCGGCCCTCCAGGATGCTCAGATACAGCGCTGAGAGGGCGTCGCGGTGATCCTGGCCAAAGTAGAGGTAGCGGGCGTCGGAGGTGACCCCGAAAGGATTGTTCTTCAATCCGAAGTGTTCAAGAAACATGGGACTGGGTCTCCTCGATCATCATCAACACGGGCGCGCCAGATGCTTCGGCAATGTCGGCTACGTGAGCCACGGGGCGGTTCGTCGGGTCGTAGATCACCGCCGCCGCGAGGGCGGCGCAAGCGGCCACCAGGGCGCTGAGGAAGAACAGCAACGGCCGCTCGCCGCGGCTGGCTGGAAAGACCGGCGCGGTCGCCCTCTTGGCGAGAGAAACGTCGGGCAAGCTCGCCGTCGCTGGAGCTTCGGCCGGACGCTCGGGCTCGTATTCGATGTAGTTGCGCTCGGCGGCCTCGAGGGCGGCCTCGAGCTCGGCGTCACGCGCGCTCAAGCGGTTGAGCCTGGAACGCCAGCCTTCCGCGGCGCGCAGTTGCTCCACAATCTGCTCGCGGCGATTGCGCAAGCCGTCGACAGCGGTCTGAGCCTTGCCGATCTCCTCGCCGGACTGGCCCGAGCCTTCGCGGCGCAACGCGTCGAGTTGCGCCTCGGCGACGCGCAGTTGCCCGTCCAGCGTCTGCAGGTCGGCCGCGTGCTGTTTGGCGCGGTTGACCGCCGCGGTTCGCTGCGCCGGCAGCAGCGCGGTGCGGTTGCGCTGGCGAAATTCCTCGAGATCCGCACGCGCCCGCTGTAGCTCGCCCGCGAAAGCCTCCAGATCTCCTTCGCCCGAGTCGCGCGCCTCGGCCGCGCGTCGCACTCGTGCGTGGCGATCGAGATAGAGGTTCGCCGCGGTGTTCACCACATCCGCCGCGAGCTCCGGATCGGTGCTGACATAGTGAATCGTGATGAGACCGCTCTGGGGCTCCGAGCCGACGCGCACATGCTCATCCAACCGACTCACCGCCGCGTCCATCTCCGCCCCGCCGGCTTCGGGGCCCAAGCCCAACGTCTCGGCCACTCGCCGCAGCGATTGAGCCGAGCCAATGCGCTCGACCTCGGCCTGGATCACCCCGGCGGACGCCGCCTCGCCGCCCTGCTCGCGCACCATCAGGTTGGCGCTCGCCTCATAGTTCGGCTGCATGCTCCAGATCCATATCGCCGCCGGCGCCAGGATCGCCACAAAGACAGGCAACGCCAGTCCCCGGCAGCGCGAGAGGATCCCCGCAATCTCCGACGGTCCGTACCCGTTCGAGCGTGCGTAGGGGGCCCACAACGACTCATTCGAGTCATCGGGCGGTCCAGCCAGGCGCAACGCCCACTTCGATCCGCTTTCGCCGCTGCGAGCCTTGTTGTTCATCTCCGACATCGATCGCCAACTCCAGTGTTTCGGATTCGAGCGCCCGTCACTTTCGAGCTCCGGTCCTCGCCCGCGCGCCAGCGCTCTCCGCAACCAAGGCCGCATCGAGCCGTCGCGCCTGACGGCAAAGGCTCTCCACCCGCTCGGCAATGAGCCCGGGGTGCGACTGCCGCGAAAAATAGTCCCGCACTCCGTCTCGAAACGCGGCTGCGATTTCCTTCTGGGTCAGCGCGCCGTTGGCCAGAACGATGTGGACGTCCGGATACACCCTGCGCAATCCGCTCACCGCACGCAAGGTCCAGTCTCGCTCTTGCCCGCAGTCGAGAACCAGCACGCTGACCGTCGCCAACACCGAGTTCGCGAACAGCATCCGCGGACGCTCGACCACGGTGACCTGGTGCTTGACCTTTAACGGCTCGATCAGCGACCAATTGCTCGTCAGGCCTGCTCCCGCTAGGCAGACGTGCCCGCCGGTTTCGAACTCCAAGGTCAACGGCGAAGAAGAATTGGGCATCCACAGTCGACCGGATCCCGGACCCGCGTCTGGCTAGGCGAAATGGCAATCGGATCGCCAAACGCTGGCTCGAGCTTTGGGGGACGCGATAGAGAGTGAGAGCTCCAGCCGTGTTTCGAGGAACTTACGGTCTCAGTGAAACACCTTAACTCAAACTCCGGATCTTGCCAAGGGGGCCCCACGGTTTTTGTTGGACGCTGACGTTAGGATCATGCTCTTCGGCTGCTGCCATCCGCGCTGGAGGCTGGAAACGACCCCTGGGAATATGACTGGGTAGCGCTAAGATTTCTTGTTGGCAAATCGTGTTGATCCTGTGATACACTCTCGATGAGGTCGTCGCAAGATCCCGCGCCTCGCGCCGGATCCTCCGACCCCTCGCCCTCGAGGCGGTTGGTCGCGGTCCGTGGCGACCACCCCCTAAATCAAAGCAACGAACCGGAGGTAGAGAACAAGCAATGGCGCTTCGACCTTTGCACAATCGCATCGTCGTGGAACGCACCGAATCCGACGAGCAGACATCCGCCGGCGGGATCATCATTCCCGATTCGGCGAAAGAGAAACCGCAGGAGGCGACGGTGATCGCGGTCGGTCCGGGCAAGCTCGACGACGACGGCAAACGCCAACCCCTCGACGTACAAGTGGGAGACCGTGTGCTGATCGGCAAGTATTCCGGCTCCGACATCGAGCTCGATAACAAGGAGTACGTCATCCTCACCGAAGACGAGGTGCTCGCCGTCGTCGAAGACGCGGCCGAGAAGAAGGCCGCCTGAGCATCCGGCGCGCAACCCAACTAAGGAGTACGAGAAACACATGGCTGGAAAGAAGATCATCTACGGTGAAGACTCCCGGCAGACCATCCTCGCTGGCGTGAATAAGCTAGCGGACACTGTAAAGGTCACGTTGGGTCCCAAGGGTCGCAACGTGGTGCTCGAGAAGAAGTTTGGCGGTCCCACCGTCACCAAGGACGGCGTGACCGTGGCCAAGGAGATCGAGCTCGAGGACGGCCTCGAGAATCTCGGCGCACAGATGGTCCGCGAAGTCGCTTCCAAGACCTCCGACGTCGCCGGCGACGGCACCACCACGGCGACCGTGCTGGCGCAGGCCATCTACCGTGACGGCGTGAAGTCAGTCGCCGCCGGCTCAAACCCCATGGCGGTGAAACGCGGCATCGACAAAGCCGTTGTCAAGGTCGTCGACTCGCTGCACGCGATGTCCCGCCCCGTCGAAGGCCAAGCCGTGGCGCAGGTCGCCGCGATCTCGGCCAACAGCGACGACTCCATCGGCGCCATCATCGCCGAGGCGATGGAGAAGGTCGGCAAGGACGGCGTGATCACCGTCGAAGAAGGCAAGTCGATGACGACTGAGCTCGACGTGGTCGAGGGCATGCAGTTTGACCGCGGCTACCTCTCGCCCTACTTCGTCACCGATCCCGATTCGATGGAGTGCGTGCTCGAGAACGCCCTGATCTTGATCCACGAGAAGAAGATCAGCTCGATGAAAGACTTGCTGCCGGTGCTCGAGAGCAGCTCGCAATCGGGCCGTCCGCTGCTGATCGTGGCCGAGGACGTCGAGGGCGAAGCCTTGGCGACGTTGGTCGTCAACAAGCTGCGCGGCACCATCCATGCCGCCGCCGTCAAGGCGCCGGGCTTCGGCGACCGCCGTAAGGCGATGCTCGATGACATTGCCATCCTCACCGGCGGCCGGGCCATTATGGAAGAGACCGGCATCAAGCTCGAAGGCGTGCAGCTCGAGGACCTGGGGACGGCAAGCCGCATCGTCATCGACAAAGACAACACGACGATCGTCGAGGGCGCTGGCGCCAAGGACGCGATCGAGGGCCGCGTGAAGCAGTTGCGCGCCCAGATCGAAGAAACCACTTCGGACTACGATCGCGAGAAGTTGCAGGAGCGCCTCGCCAAGCTCGTCGGCGGCGTTGCGGTGATCCGCGTCGGCGCGGCGACCGAAACCGAGATGAAGGAGAAGAAGGCTCGCGTGGAGGACGCCATGCACGCCACCCGCGCGGCGGTCGAGGAGGGCATCGTCCCCGGAGGCGGCATCGCGTTGTTACGCTCCTCGCTGGCTCTCGCCGAGCTCGAGCTCGACGATCACGATGAACAAGTCGGCGTCGACATCGTCAAGCGTTCGCTCGAGGCGCCTCTGCGCAACATCGTGCAGAACGCCGGCCAAGAGGGCGCGATCATCGTCGGCAAGGTGCTCGAGAACAGCGACGCCAACTACGGCTTCAACGCTCAGACCGAGGTCTATGAGGACCTGGTTGCCGCCGGCGTGATCGATCCGGCGAAGGTCACGCGCACGGCGCTGCAAAACGCCGGCTCGATCGCGGGGCTGATGCTCACCACCGAAGCGACGGTCAGCGAGATTCCCGACAAGGAAGCTCCAGCCGCGGCTCCGGCTCACCCCGAGTACTAGCCGTCAACTAAGGCGACTCTCGAGAGGGCCGGCGCTTCGCCGGCCCTCTTCCATGTGGTATCGGGAGCCTCCTTATCCCGTGCCAGCTTCAACAACAGCACGAAACATCGCACCTCGGCATTGCCGCCATTCTTTGCCGAGCCCGGGCAGCCATGCCGGGGTGGGATGTTCCGTGCTGTTGCTGACGATCGCACCCGGTCATCGCACCCGGTCATTGGGCACCCGGTCATTGCTGACCGGCCGGGCTTTTCACGTTATAATGCACCCGGGGAATCGTGCGCCCATGAACAACCTCTCCCGTCGAACCTTTCTGCGCGGCGTCGGCCTTGGCGGCGCGGCGATTCGGCTCGGCCTGCCGGCGTTGAACGCCATGTTCAACTCCAACGGCACGGCGCTCGCGGCCACCAGCCAAGCGAACGGCGCCGCCATTCCGTCGCGCTTCGTGCTGTGGTTCAACGGCAACGGCATCATCGAGCGCTACTGGATTCCCCGCGAAACCGGCGAAGGCTATAACCTCACGCCGTGCCTGCAACCGCTGGCGCGTTTTCAGGACAAGGTTCACGTCATCAGCGGGCTCGACAGCCCGACCGCGCGCAACCCCGGACCCGGCAACGACCATCACCGCTCTATGAGCTCGCTCATGTCCGGCACGTCGTTCACCGGACGCGGCGCCGGCGGCCCCTCGATCGACCAGGTCATAGCCGGCGAGATCGGCCGTGACTCCCGCTTCCGCTCGCTGCAAATCGGCGTCTGCCAGGAGTCGTTCGGCGAATCCGTCCAGCGCAATATGAGCTGGGCTGGCCGCGACCGCCCGCTGCCGCCGGAGATGCTTCCCCAGCGGCTCTTCGACCGCCTCTTTGGCTCCAAAGAGGCGCACTGGATCGGTCGCAAGAAGTCCATCCTCGACGCCGTCCGCGACGACGCCTCCACCGTGCGCGGCTCGCTGGGCAAGACCGATCAGGTGCGCCTGGACGAGTACCTCGCCTCGGTCCGCGACGTGGAGAAGTCGGTGGCGAGCCTGCCGCCGGAGTACAACCGCGTGGTCGAGCGTCCCGCCGAGGGCGGCGACCTCAAGGACTGGCCGCGCATCGCCAAGCTGCAATCGGACCTGCTCGTCCACGCCTTCGCCTCGGGCCAGACTCGCGTGGCGAGCTACATGCTCACCAAGTGCCAGGGGCTCTCGCGCTTCCCCTGGCTGGGTCACACCGGGCAACGCCACCACGAGTACACCCACGGCGCGGTCGAGACGCCCGCCGGCATGCGCGCCTTGCGCGACATCAACCGCTGGCACGTCGAAGAGCTCGCGTATCTGCTCGCCAAGCTCGACTCAATGCCCGAGGGCGACGGCACGATGCTCGACCACACGCTGCTCACCATGGTGCACGAGCATGCCGAAGCGAATGCGCACAAGAACAGCGGGCTCGCGGTCCTTGTCGCCGGCGGCATCGGCGGCCTGAAGACCGGGCGGCATTCCCGCATCCCGGCCACCGTAGGCGACCTCTACCTCACGCTCGCCTCCGAGGTGATGAAGACGCGCATCGAAGAGTTCCCCACCGCCTACCGCAAGCTGAGCGAGATCGTCTAGCCGCCGCTTCAGCAAGAAATCCGGTCCGAGCCGCATCCCGCCAGGGTGCGGTCGCGCCGGCAATCGCAGGGTCTTCGAAGGGACCGCAAGCTGGCGCGTGCCGCTCGGAAGGGTCCGGTCCGAGCCGCATCCCGCGAGGGTGCGGTCCGCGTGAACATCGCAGGGTCTTGGGCGTGACCGTAAGCTGGCGCGTGCGGCTAGGCTACTACGCCTCTTTCACCTTCTCCGTCTCGGCGTCCCAGGCCAGGTACTTGCGCCGGCGGAACGAATCCACCGCCATCTGGCATGCCATCGAGGCGTAGAAGCCTAGGTCGGCGTCGCACTTGAGCTCGGCGCCATGGCGGATGGCGTTGTGCAGATTGTGGTGGTGTAGGGCCATATTCTCCGCGCCGCCCTTGGTGTGCGTCGCCGGCATCACCTCATCCTGGAACAGCCGCTCGGGCGTGATCTCGAAGCCCTCCTTGGTGAACTCGAGCGTCGCCTTGCGGCCGCGAATCATGTGGCGGATGCGCGCCTGGTTTGCGAGCGTCGAGACCAGCAATACCGTCATGCCTTCGGGATACTCCAGCATCACGTTGAAGGTGTCGGGCACCTCGGCGGTCGACTCGGAGAAAAAGTGCGTGCCGCCGGTGGCGACGACCCGGCTAGGCGCGGTCAGCTTGCAGGCCTTGATGATGCGGGCGACTCGATGGACGAACAGATCGGTCGCGATGCCGCCGGAGTAATCCCAGTAGCGACGCCAACTGAAGAACCGGTCCGGCTCCCAAGGGCGCTTTGGCGCGCTGCCGAGGAAGGTCTCCCAATCGAGGTTGACGCCGGGTTGGACGCCTTCGTCCGGCGGACGGTGCCAGAGGTCGACACGCTCGTTGCGCGAGTAGTCGATCTGAGCCATGACCGGCTTTCCGATATGGCCGTCCTCGATGTATTTCGCGGCAGTCTCGTAGGAGTCGTCCGACATGCCCTGGATGCCGCACTGCAGCTTCAGCCCGGTCTCTTTTACGCGTTTGCGCACGACGACGCCTTCTTCGATGGAGTAGGTGAGCGGCTTTTCGCAATAGACGTGCAGGCCTTGGTCGAGCGCGTCGAGGGTGATCTTCGAGTGCCAATGTTCGGGCACCGACACGACGACGTAGTCCAGACCCTTGACCTCGAGCAGCTTGCGATAGTCGCGGAAGGGCTTGCCGCCGGTCAGCCCGGCCGCGGCGTCGAGGCGCGGCTGATAGAGATCGGAGACGGCGACGATCTCCACGTTGTCCTGCTCTTGCAGGCTCAGGACGGCGCGCATGTGGCCGTTGGCGTTGCCGCCCGCGCCGACCACGCCAATGTGTAGCCGGTCGTTGGCGCCAAGCACTCGCGGCGCCGCGGGTGCTGCCGAGACAGCCGTGCGGGCGCCAGCCGCGGCGGTCGCGCCAGCGAGTAGGGAGCGTCGTGTGAGGGTTTTTGCCTTGGGCATGATCAAAGTGACTCTCGCAGTATTGTAGCCCTTCGGGGCCGCGTCAATGAAGCCGTGCTGTAATGTATCCCTATGTTTGATCTCGGCCAATACCGCGGCAAAACTTACGCCATTCTCGACGCGCTCGAGGGCGGCCGTAGGCGCATGCCGCTGGCGCCGGCCGGGCCCGCCGAATGCGAAGGGCTCGAGCTGTTGCGCGACACCGAAGCCGGGGAGTTGTTTGAGGGCCAGCGGCCGGCGTCGTCCGAGCTCGCGGCGTGCGTGCGCAGCGCGCTGTTTCTCTATTTCTCCGCGCTCGATGAGTCGCACACGATCTCGCAAGACATTCCTTCCTCGACCGGCAGCTTCCTGCACGGCATCATGCATCGCCAAGAACCGGATTATTGGAACTCCAAATACTGGTTTCGGCGGACCGGCGAACACGAGCTGTTCCCGACGCTGCGCGAGGAGGCGCTGCGGCTGCCGCTCAGCAGCGACGCCGTGCGCGAGGCGATCCAGAGCCGGCCGCGTTGGGATGCGTCCTGGTTCGTCGACGAGTGCGAGCGCGGAGTGAGCGCGGGGGGAGCGTTGGAGGCGGATCTCGAGGAGATCCAGCGGCTGGAATGGTCGTTGGTGTTCGACTACTGCTACCGGCGAGCGCTGGCGGGCTGACGATGCGGCTCTACCTCGGCGTCGACGGCGGCCAATCTGCGACCAAGGTCGCGGTGGGGGACGGGACCGGGCGCGTGATCGGCGAGGGCGTCGCCGGGCCATGCAACCACGTCGGCGCCGAGCAGGGCCGGGCGAAGCTGGTCAGCGCAATTCGGAGCGCGGTGTCGGAAGCTCTAGAAGCGGCGGGATTGCCGGCGGATAGGTTCGCCTTTCGCGCCGCCTGTTGCGGCATGAGCGGCGGTCCGGCGGACAAGGACGCGATCTTGCGCGAGACGCTGGGGGCGGAGCGGCTCGAGACGACCACCGACGCCCACATCGCCCTATGGGGCGCGACCGAGGGCGCGCCGGGAGTGGTCACGATCGCCGGGACCGGCTCGATCGCCTTTGGAGAGAACGCCCGCGGCGAGACGGCCCGCGCCGGCGGCTGGGGCTACGTCTTTGGCGACGAGGGCGGCGGCTTCGACCTGGCGAGGCGGGCGTTGCGTGCTGCGTTGAAGGCCGAGGAAGGCTGGGGACCGGAAACGAGCCTGCGCCGCAAGCTGCTCGCCGCGTCGAACGCACCGGACGCCAACACGCTGCTGCACTGGTTCTACACCGACGGGTGGCCGCGGCCCCGCATCGCCGCCCTGGCGCCGCTGGTGAACGAGGCCGCCGAAGAGGGCGACCCGGAAGCTAGTCGCATCCTCGAGAAGGCCGGCGGCGAGCTCGCCGCCCTGGCGCTGGCGGTGAAGCTGCAATTGTTTCCCGCTCCTCAACAGCCGCCGATCGCGATGGTCGGCGGGCTTTTCCAGAGTCCGCGCCTGCGGCAGCGCTTTTGCGAGGGCGTGGGCGAGGGCGCGATCGACCCGAAACGGTCGCCGTCGATCGGCGCTCTGATCCGGGTCTGGCAGAGCGACGGCATCGGGCTGCGCGAGGCCGAAGCATGAGCCGCGCCGAGATCCTTCGGACGGCTGAGCGCAGCTTGCGGCGCCGCTGTCCGCTGATGCGCCAAGTGATCCGCGCCGTTGGGCCGTGCACGATGAAGCTGCAGCGAGACCGCTTCGGCATGCTGGCGCGGTCGATTCTGTTCCAACAGATCTCCGGGCACGCCGCGCGGGCAATTCTGGCAAAGCTGCTCGCAAGACTGCCCGAAGGCAAGCTGACGCCGGAGGGGTTGGCGGCGCTGAGCGACGCCGAATACCGGGCCGCGGGCGTCTCCGGCCAAAAGACACGTTACCTGCGCAGCCTGGCCGAGCTCACCCTCGATGGCGAGGTCAAGCTTACCGGCCTGGCGAAATGGTCCGACCAGCAGATCATCGACGAGCTGGTGCGGGTAAAGGGCGTTGGCGTGTGGACGGCGCAAATGTTCCTGATGTTCTCTTTGGGCCGGCTGGACGTGCTGCCATGGGACGACCTGGGCGTGCGGCAGGCCATCCGCCGGCTGCACGGGCTCGACGAGCTGCCCAATCGAGAGGAGTGCGAGCGCGCGGCGGCGCCCTGGCGGCCCTACGCTTCGGTGGCGAGTTGGTATTGCTGGCGGAGCCTGGAGATCCAAGACCCGGGCTGGTAGGCGTGGTAATCTGACCAGTGGGCCTCGGGTCTGTGCAGCTTCAAGCCGCCAACTCGGTCAGGTTCGGAAGAAAGCAGCCGTAACGGCCTCTGTTGCGTGCCGCGGAGCTCCGGGGCCCGCTTTTCCCCCGACAATCGGCGACCGTTTCCCGCTGGCGGGCCAAGCTTGGTAGCTTGGTGGGGTGCGCGTGCGGGTTCTGTTCTTCGGCCAGCTCACCGATGTCGTGGGCAAGGCTTCGTCCGAGGTCGAGCTGCCCCGGGACGCGCGGATGGAAACCCTCTTCGAGCGGTTCGCGTCGCAACATCCGGAGCTGCGCCAGATGGCCGGCTCGATCGCCATGGCCCGAAACCAGGAGTTCGTCACGCTCGACGAGCCGCTCGCCGACGGAGACGAAGCGGCCTTCATGCCGCCGGTTAGCGGCGGCTCCGGCCCGTGGATCGCGCAAGCCGAAGACCCCGCCGGCTTCTACGCGGTCACCGGCCAGCGACTCGACTCCCGCGCCCTAGTCGAGAAGCTCCAACGCGGCGAGGACGGCGCGGTCATCACCTTCGAAGGCGTCACGCGCAACCACACCAAGGACCGTACGACGCGCTACCTCCACTACGAATGCTACGCTCCGATGGCGGTCGCCACGATGCAGCAGATCGGGCGTGACCTGCTGGCGAAGCGCGACGTACGCGCGATCGGCTTCATCCACCGCGTCGGGCGTCTCGAAATCATGGAGGCGAGCGTGGTCATCGTAGTTTGCTCGGCCCACCGCGCCGCCGCCTACGAGGCTTCCCGCGAAGCGATCGATCGGCTCAAGACGCTCGCGCCGATCTGGAAGAAGGAGTACTTCGAAGACGGCGAGGTCTGGGTCGAAGGCGCCTGGGACGAAGCCGTGCCGCGGAGCGAGCGGCCGTGATGCGCCCCTGCGTCCTGGCGCTGCTCGTTGCTTCGGCTCCGTTGGCCGCGCAGGACCCCAGCGTCACCTTCACCTCGGACGTCCGCCTGGTCAACGTGATCGCCACGGTGCAGGACGAGAACGGCGTTCCGATCGGCGGTCTTGAAAAAGAGGACTTTCGAGTCCTCGATAACGGCGAGGAGCGCGAGATCGCCGTCTTCGAGCGGCGCACCGACCGTCCGCTCTCCATCATGCTGCTGGTCGACACGAGTATGTCCACCGGCATCGAGATCAAGTATGAGCGCGAGGCCGCCAAGCGCTTCGCGAGGCAATTGTTGGGAGCGGGAGCCCACCCCGACGACCGCCTGGCGGTGATGAAGTTCAGCGAAGGCGTGGAGCTGTTGAGCGACTTCTCCCGGACGCAGCGCCAGATCGATCGCGCGCTCGAGAGGCTGCGGCCCGAGTACGGCACCTCGCTTTACGACGGCGTGCTGTTGGCGTCCGAGGAGCTCGAACCGCGCCAGGGACGGCACGTGATCATCGCCATCAGCGACGGCGGCGATACCACGAGCTACACCAGCTTCCGGGCCTCCTTGCAAGCCGCGCACGCCGCCGACGCGGTGATCTTCAGCCTGATCGTGCGCCCTGTGAAGAGCGACGCCGGGCGCAACCTGGGCGGCGAGAATACCCTCAAGATGTTCGCCGAAAACACCGGCGGGCTGACCTTCATCGAGTACACCGAGGCCGGCATCGACCGCGCCTTCGGCGAGATTCTCGAAAACCTGCGCACGCAATACTTG
This sequence comes from Bryobacterales bacterium, assembly GCA_965216545.1. Taxonomy (GTDB): domain Bacteria; phylum Acidobacteriota; class Terriglobia; order Bryobacterales; family UBA6623; genus RI-231. The sequence goes on along the minus strand of OZ244172.1, from coordinate 6,108,967 downwards.
TTGGGCTACTATCCGCCCGAGCACCGCGATCCCAAGACCCGCTTCCGCAAAATCGCCGTCGTGGTGACCGCGCCGCACGAGCGGGTGCTGGCGAGGGCGGGGTACTATGTACCAGAGGAGCGCAGGTTACTGCCGGAGTCGATACCGCCGGACAACCTCGACATCCGGCCCCGCCGCAGAGGCGGCTGGAAAGAAGCCGAGACTCCCAAGTCCCCGCAATGAAGCGCAACGAGCGGCCGAATCGCAGCATGCCGCGCGAACGAACCTTCGCCGAGGCGCGTGAGCTGCGGCGACTGGTGCAGTACGAGGCTCGCGTGGTGGTGCGACTGCACGGCGGAATCGAAGTCGAGGGAGCCTTGGAGGCCTACGACGCGGCGGCCATCCGCGTGCTCGACGACCGGGGCCGCGCCGTCGTTGTGCCCAAGCGGGAGATTCGCACCATCGCGGAGATCGAGGAGCCGTTGTAGAAGGCGCACCGTCGAGCCGCGTGGATCGCAACCATGAATAGCCTGGACTTCACGACATTCGCGCAGGACGTGGCGCGCGAAGCCGGAGAGATTCTCCTACAGTTCCAAGCCAAGGGCGTGAGCCCGGAGTACAAGGGCCGCTCGGACCTGGTGACCGCCGCCGACCGCGCCTCGGAAAAGCTCGTCGTCGAGCGCATTCGCGATCGCTTCCCCACGCATTCCATCGTTGCCGAAGAAGGCTCTGGCATCGATCTAGGATCGGAGTATTGCTGGCATGTCGATCCGCTCGACGGCACGACGAACTTCGCCCACGGGTTGCCGATCTACTGCACCAGCATCGGTCTCGAAAAGGACGGCGAAGGGATAATGGGCGTAGTCTACGACCCGAGCCGCGACGAGCTGTTCATGGCGGAGAAGGGTTCGGGCGCCTATCTCAACAACCGGCGTATTCACGTGTCGGAAATCGACAAGCTCGAGAACGGACTGTTCGCCACCGGCTTCCCGCCAACGAACCGCCGCGACAACCCCAACGTCTTCTACTTCCACCAGTTCTCGGTGATGAGCCACGGCTCGCGGCGCACCGGCTCGGCGGCTCTGGATTTGTGCTCGGTGGCGGCGGGCCGGCTGGAGGGGTTCTGGGAGTTCGGCCTCAAGTCGTGGGACGTCTCGGCGGGCGCGACGCTCATCCTCGAGGCGGGCGGCGCGGTCACCGACGCGCGGGGCGGCAAATTCTCCTCCTCGGCGGGCAACGTGGTGACCTCGAACGGCAAAGTCCACCGCGAGACGCTCGAGCTGTTCGCGCAGCTCGAGCGCGGCGAGTTCCCCGGAGGCATGCCTCCGCTGCCGTCCGAGGCATGAGCTGGCGCGCGCTGTGGGATCGGCTGGTCTCCTACGGCCCGCTTGGCATGTTCGCGATTGCGATCGCCGATACGGCCTTCCTGCCGACGGCGCAGGCGGTGGACCTATTGGTGGTGGTGCAAGCCGCCGCGGCCCCCTCATCCGCGCCGCTGCTGCTCGCCTGCGTGGTGGCCGGCTCGGTGACCGGCGCGATGATCCTGTGGACGATCGCGCGGCGCGGCGGCGAGTGGGCGATGCGCAAGCGCGTCAGCGACGAGCAGCTCGCCAGCGTGCGCGAGCGGATCCGCAAGTACGACGCGGCGGCGCTGATCTTGCCCGCGTTCTTGCCCGTTCCGCTCTCGCCGATGAAGGTGTTCGTCTTGGCGGCGGGCGCGCTTGGCGTGAGCCCGGTGCGGACCGCGCTAGCGTTCGGTTTCGGACGCCTGCTGCGCTATGGCTTGTTGATCGGGCTCGGCGTTTGGTTCGGGGACGAGGCCTGGCCGCTGATCCGGGAGCACGCCGGCGCCGCGATCCTGACAACGCTCGCGTGCGCGGCGGCGTGGTTGTGGTGGAAGGCACGCCAGGGGCGCGCGGCGGACTTTCGCTGAAACGGGCCTCGCGAGCAAGCCGTAGAACCCATTAGGCGGCTGCCGCAACGCTCGAGCGCGGGGCGATTCTTCTTCTCCTCCCCTCGACTCGTCCCAGAACGCTCGATTCGGCGGCCGCCCCAACAGCCGCTAGCCGCCACTTCTCACCGGGCGGCTATCGCGCGCTTCCGCCGGCTCCTGGCGGGCAGTGGCCGCTAGACCTGCGGCAGCTCGTACCCCTTGCGGTACTCGTAGTGCAGGTAGTCGTTCGCCTGGGGATGGTTGGTGAACTGCTCCCGCGCCGCATCCCACTCGAGCGCCAAGCCCGTTCTGAGCGCGATGTTGGCGATGAGCGTGGTCGAGGTCGACCGGTGGCCGGTCTCGATGTCGGCGTTGCACCTCGCGCGGCTCTTCACGCAGTCGAGAAAGTTGCGCGCGTGGAAGGCCGTGTCAGACGACCCGTTCACCTCCATCGGCTCGAGGAAGACCTTCTCGCTCTCGGCCTTGAGCCTGCGCTCGGTCTCGCGGTCGAGCGGCGTGCGTTGGTAGCGGCTGACCTCGCGCACCGTCTCCGGCTCGAGCGAAAACCCCTTGCCGCGCGCATAGATCGTCCCCTTCGTGCCGCGAAACTCGATCTCGTGCCCGCGCTTGGGGCGTGAGCCGTTGGCGTTGTACTGGTTGAATCCCACGACAGTTCCGCCGGGATACTCCCAGATGACTTTGCACGTGTCGGGGACTTGGCGGTTGTCGCCCACCGCATAGACGCCTCCCAGCGCCGCCACGCGCAGCGGCGCATCCTGGCCAAGCGCCCAGTGGATCATGTCCAGGAAGTGGACGCCGAAGTTGGTCACCTGTCCGCCGGAGAAAGGCCAGAACCAGCGGAAGTTGTAGAAGGTCTTGTTGGAGTTGTAGGGCTGCTCGGGAGCGGGTCCGAGCCACTGGTCCCAACTCACTCCCAGGGGCGGCTTCGAGTCCGCCGGGTTTCCAATGCCATTGGGCCAGTCGTTGGCGGTGTAGAAGGAGTCGGCAACCGAGACGTGGCCAATGCCGCCGGTCCGTGCGATCTCGGTGTACTGGCGGCACCACTTCAGCGAGCGCCGGTGCGTCCCGACTTGGCTCACGCGGTCGTGCTTGCGAACCGCCTCGACCATGCGCCGGCCCTCCACCACGGTCAGCGACAGCGGCTTCTCCACGTAGACGTCGAGCCCGGCTTGGCAGGCGTGGATCGTCATCAGCGCGTGCCAGTGGTCCGGCGTCGAGATAACGGCCGCGTCGAGGTCCTTCTGCTCGAGCAGCTTGCGGTAGTCCTGGTAGCGGGTTCGCTTGCCGCGCTTGGACGTCCGCTCGTAGTGATAGTCCACGTAGTCCTGGCGGATGTCGCACAGCGCGTTGATCTCGCTGTCGCCGTGCTCGAGGAAGGCGTCGAGCACTTGATCGCCTCGATTGCCCAACCCGATGAAGCCCAGGCTGACGCGTTCGTTCGCGCCAAGGACGCGGTTGTAGCTGACGGCGCTCAGCGCGGCGGCGGTGGCGGCGGATCGGACAAAATCTCGACGTTGCATCGCCGCTCATTGTAGCCGAGCGGGCGCGATTTGCTTGGAAACTCGAAGCGGTAGACGACCCAGGCGACGCACGCGCCCGCAAACAGGGCGCAGGCCAGCGCCAACAAGGTTGCATCCGGCTTGGCGGCCTTGACCGCCGCACCGACGATCATGAAGGTGAGGAAGCCAGCCCAGCCGAAGTGGGTGATGCGGCCAAAGTCGCCCAGCAACACGATCTGGAAGAAACGTTTCACGCGTCGATCTCCCCTTTGATTCTGGAGCTACGGCTCCTCGGGGTCAAGCCAAAACCGGGGATTGGCGAACGCCGCGACCCGCGTGCTACAACAGTTGAAAGGCCCTGCCTTCCCCTCTCGAAAATGGGTTGTAGCTGTCCCCGGGAATCCGCGCTCACGCACGCCCAGGACCATCCATTCGCGCTTCTGTCTTGTGACGCACGGCTGTGCGCGGCCGAGCCTGCGGCTCGGACCGGCGAGCCCCGCAGGGGCGCCCGCCCAGAGCAGTTCGTCACCGGAGTCTGATCCATGAGCTTTGAAGCCATCCTCGCCCTCGAAGACGGACGCATTTTTCGAGGGAGCGGCGTTGGAGCGCGCGCCGAGCGCGCCGGCGAGGTCGTCTTCAATACCGGCATGACCGGCTACCAGGAGATATTCACGGACCCCTCCTACTCAGGCCAAATCGTCGTGCTGACTTACCCGCAGATTGGCAACTACGGCACGACGCCCGAGGACAACGAGTCGAAGCAACCCTACATCGAAGGCTTGGTCGTGCGCGAGCTCTCCAAGATCGCCAGCAACTGGCGCTCGGATGAGCGCGCCGACGAGATGCTGGCCAAGCAGGAGATCCCGATCATCGGCGAGCTCGACACACGCGCGCTGGTTCGCCACCTGCGCAACCACGGCGCGATGCGCGGAGTGATCTCCTCGCTTGACCTCGACGAGAAGAGCCTGGTCGAGAAAGCCAAGGCGATCCCGCCGATGGCGGGCCGGGATCTGGCGTCGACGGTGTCGACGGCCGAGCGTTATGAGTGGACACGGGGCGTCGAGCCGTGCTCGCCTTCGGATCTGGTGAAAGATGCGGCCGAGACGCGCTTTCACGTGGTCGCCTACGACTTCGGGATCAAGCACAACATCCTGCGCTGCTTGGTGGATATTGGCTCGAAGGTGACGGTTGTGCCCGCCGGGACAAGCGCGGATGACGTGCTGGCGCTGAAGCCCAATGGCGTGTTCATATCGAATGGGCCGGGCGATCCGGAACCGTTGCGGGCGCAGGCGAAGAAGATCTCCGGGTTGGTCGGACGCGTACCGATCTTTGGGATCTGCTTGGGGCATCAAGTGCTCGGGTTGGCGCTGGGCGGCAAGACGTTCAAGCTGAAGTTTGGCCACCACGGTTGCAACCATCCGGTGCGCAACGAAGCCACGGGAAGGGTGGAGATCACGTCGCAGAACCATGGCTTCGCGGTCGACCCGGATTCGCTTTCAGGGACGGACATCGAGTTGACGCACGTGAACCTGAATGACCAGACGCTCGAGGGTTTCAGGAGTAAGAAGGATCCGCTGTTCTGCGTGCAGTACCACCCCGAGGCCGCACCAGGGCCGCATGACTCGCGGTATTTGTTCGAGGACTTTCGGGAGTTGATGGAGGGTGCGCTTGAATAGGCCCCGAGAGGTAAGGCCGCCAGCGCAAACCGACGGTCCCGCGCGCGTATTCGCATGGGCGGCTCACGGTTTGAGCCGGTGGACTATGGAGCGATCCAAGAAGCGCCTTTATTCGTGGCGATCGTCTAACGAGCGCTCCAATCCGAAGGAGCCGAACCGTTCGAGAAGGAGGGCGGCACATTGGCCAAAGTAACGCCGCATCGCGTCGAGGCAGCTTGCCGAAAGATATTTGCCAACTGGAGCAAGCGCGGTGTGGTTGCGGCGTACTTGTACGGAAGTCTGATAGAAGGGCGCATGCGTCAGGACAGCGACGTCGATATTGCGGTCCTTGACTCCGCATCCGCACGGATCCCTTGGGATCGGCAGGGCGCGCTCTTAGCGGAGTTGGAAGGAGCCATCGGCAGGAATATAGATCTCCAAATGATTCGCGATCTACTACCCTCCCACCAGTGTGAGATCTTCCGCCGCGGGCTGGCCTTGTGGATTGGCAGCGGTCGCGAGAAGGAAGAATATGTTCGAGCGGCCCAAGCCGCCTACGATGCGCAACGGGAGGAAGCCCGGCGCCATTGGATGGATACGCTCCAGGAGATGGCCGGAGGCCTGAGGCGAATTGATTAATCCTGACTATTTGGATGCGCAGTTTACGCTGATCAAGGAGTACTTGTCTCGCGCGAGAGCGGTCGGGCGCCGCGACGAAGAGGAGTTTCTTCAAGACCCGGTCTTTTCGGACGCCGGGATACGTCAAATCACCGTTCTGTTCGAAACGTGCCACAACGTTGCGAAGCACATGATTGCCCGCTACGGCTGGAGAGAAGCCAAGCACAAGGCGGATGCCTTCGAAGTTCTGGCTGAAAGCGGCGTGCTTTCGCGTGAAACAGCCGACGCTTTGATCCAAGCGGGGCGGTTCAGGAATATGGCTGTCTACAAAGCGTCGATCATCGACAACAAGACGGTTCGGGAGATACTCCGCACCAGGGTCGAAGACTTCGAGCAATTTGCAGCGGAGACGGCTCTGTGGCTACGCGACACGGCGCCAGGGCGATCGTCTGGCGCGTCTGACGAAATGGATGATGCCGAAACGGACTGACATCCAACGCATCATGAACGTCGGCTCGAATTCTGTGGAGGGCGACCTGAGTGACGGGTGAGGAGCCCATCTTCACCGTGTCTCACACGCTCCCTGCCCGAGTCGTCGGGCTGGTTGCTCTGGCATTCTTTGGCTTCGTTGTTTGGGCAGGCCTCCGAGGCGCGACCGTCGAAATACTGCAAGCGATGGGCTGGTGGGTTGCTCCGATTCTCGTGCTTGGCGGCTTTCAACTGCTCCGGCTGGTCCGACACATTGCGTTTAGCGACTCGGAGCTCCGCTTCTTCACGGATCGGGTTATCGTGATTGGCGGCGGTCGCAAGAGCGTGCATTCTTATCACGACGTTTCTGGGTTCGTTGTGACCGACTCGGGTGTGAGCGTCCAGTTCCGCAACGGAGCTAGCATCGGTCTTTCGCCGGGAGATGGACACGACGCTATGGATCTCATCCAACAATACGTGGGACGCGAGCTGCCGGGGTATCGAAAGCAGCATCTATCCATCGCCGGCAGTTAGCTCAACCAACCAAAAGATGCCGAAACGCACTGACATCCACCGCATCATGATTATCGGCTCGGGGCCGATTGTCATCGGCCAGGCTTGTGAGTTCGACTACTCCGGCGCGCAGGCTTGCAAGGCCTTGCGCAGCGAAGGCTACGAAGTCGTGCTGGTCAATTCCAACCCGGCGACAATCATGACCGACCCCGGACTCGCCGAGAAGACGTATATCGAGCCGCTGACGAATGAATACTTGGCCGAGATTATCAAGAAGGAGAGGCCGGACGCCGTACTCTCGACCGTCGGCGGCCAAACAGGGCTGAACGCCTCGGTCAAACTAGCCGAATCGGGGATCCTCGATGAGTACGGCGTCGAGCTGATCGGCGCCAAGCTCGACGCCATCAAGAAGGCTGAAGACCGGCAGCAATTCAAAGACGCCATGACGGGCATCGGGCTCGACGTGCCGCGCTCGCTGCTCGTAAACGACTTTCAAATCGGCCTGGAATTCGCCGACGAGGTGGGCTATCCCATCGTGCTGCGGCCTAGCTTTACTCTCGGAGGCTCCGGCGGCGGCATTGCCTACAACCGTGAAGAGATGGTGCACATGCTCAAACGCGGGCTCGAGATTTCGCCCGTGCACGAGGTGTTAGTCGAAGAGAGCGTGCTGGGGTGGAAAGAGTATGAGATGGAGGTGATGCGGGATCTTTCCGACAACTGCATCATCATCTGCTCGATCGAGAACTTCGACCCGATGGGCGTGCATACCGGCGACTCCATCACCGTCGCGCCAGCGCAAACGCTCACCGACCGTGAATACCAGATGATGCGCGATGCTTCGCTCGCCTGCTTGCGTGAGATTGGCGTCGATACCGGCGGCTCGAACGTGCAGTTCGCCATCCATCCGGATACGGGTCGCATGATCATCATCGAGATGAATCCGCGCGTCTCGCGTAGCTCTGCATTGGCTTCGAAAGCCACGGGCTTTCCCATCGCCAAGATTGCCGCCAAGCTTGCCGTCGGCATGCGGCTCGACGAGATTTCCAACGACATCACCAAGAAGACGCCAGCGTGCTTCGAGCCGTCGATCGACTACGTTGTCGTGAAGGTCCCGAAGTGGCAGTTTGAGAAGTTCCCTGGGACCGAGCCGATCCTGGGCATTCAGATGAAATCAATCGGCGAGGTCATGTCGATCGGCTCGACTTTCAAGCACGCGCTCTGGAAGGCCATTCGCAGCCTCGAGACCGGCCGCAAAGCCGGCTCCGACGTATACGACGCAGAGCTGGTCGACTCGAAGCTCATCACGCCGACGCCGGAGAGATTGAACTATATCCGCTTCGCTTTCGAGCAGGGAATGACGGTCGACGACGTCCACGAGATGACGAAGATCGATCCGTGGTTTCTGCTTCATGTCAAGGAAGTCGTCGAGTTTCAACAGCAGCTCGGCAAGCTGACTTTGGGCGAGGTGACACGGGAGCAGATGGAGCAAGCCAAGCGTTACGGGCTGTCTGACGGACGCCTGGCGCGTCTGTGGCATACCAGTGAAATTTCCGTGCGCGACAAGCGCAAGGAATGGGGCATTCGCTCGGTCTTCAAGCGCGTGGATACTTGTGCGGCCGAGTTTGAAAGCTTCACGCCGTACCTGTATTCGGTCTTCGAGCAAGAGTGTGAAGCTGAGCCGACTGATCGCAAGAAAGTCATGATTCTGGGCTCGGGCCCAAACCGCATCGGGCAGGGCATCGAATTTGACTACTGCTGTTGCCACGCCTCGTTCGCCTTGCAGGAGATGGGCTATGAGTCGATCATGGTCAACTGCAATCCCGAGACCGTCTCCACCGACTACGACACCAGCGACCGCCTGTACTTCGAGCCGCTGACTCTCGAGAACGTGCTCGACATTCTCGAGAAAGAGAAGCCGGACGGCGTGATCGTGCAGTTCGGCGGCCAGACGCCGCTGACGCTGGCCGTGCCGCTGAAGAGCTTGGGCGCGCCGATCGTCGGCACCGACCCGGACTCGATCGACTTGGCCGAGGACCGCGAGCGCTTTGGCGAGTTGCTGCGCAAGCTCGACATTCCGCAGCCTGAGGGCGGCACGGCGACCAGCCCTGAAGGCGCGTTGCAAGTCGCGCGCGAGCTCGGCTATCCGGTGCTGGTGCGGCCCAGCTACGTGCTCGGCGGGCGCGCGATGGTGATCGCGTATAACGAGGCGACAGTCGAGAGCTACATGCGGGAAGCGGTCATCTATTCTCAAGAGCGGCCCATCTTGATCGATCGCTTTCTCGAGAACGCAATCGAGGTGGACGTCGACGCGATGTGCGACGGCGAGGACGTGCTGATTGGCGGCATCATGGAGCACATCGAAGAAGCCGGCGTGCACTCGGGCGACAGCTCCTGCGTGCTGCCCGCCGCCACGCTCAAGCCCGAGCAGCTCGAGACGATTCGCGACTACACGCGGCGGCTGGCGTTGGCGCTGCAAGTGCGCGGGCTGATGAACGTCCAGTACGCCATTCACAACGGCAAGGTGTACGTCATCGAGGTCAACCCGCGGGCTTCACGTACAGCGCCTTACGTGAGCAAAGCGACGGGCTTTCCGATCGCCAAGATTGCGGTGGCGCTGATGTTGGGCAAGAAGCTCAAGGACATGCCGGAGTTGCCGCGGGGCGAGCTGCCGACGCGCAAGAACTGCGTGAAGTCGCCGGTGTTTCCGTTCAACAAATTCCTCGGCGTCGACCCGATTCTCGGGCCTGAGATGCGCTCGACGGGCGAGGTGATGGGCGTGGGCGACAGCTTTGGAGAAGCGTTCGCCAAGGCGCAGCTCAGCGCCAACAATCCGTTGCCGGACGGCGGCGCGGTGTTCATCAGCTTGAACTCGCGGCAGAAGCACGAAGCGGCGCCGATCGCGCGCAAGTTCTCCGAGATGGGCTTTGAGCTTTACGCCACGCGCGGGACGGCGTCGGTCATTCGGGCGGCCGGCATGGAGTGCAATACGGTCTTCAAAGTCAACGAGGGCCGGCCCAACGTGGTCGACTTGATTAAGGACAAGAATGTCGATTTAATCATCAACACACCGTCTGGCGCGCATGCGTTCGAGGATGAACGCTCGATCCGGCGAGCGGCGGTGCAGCATCAGATTCCTTGTATCACGACGTTGAGCGCGGCGCGCGCCGCCGCCGACGGGATCGCCGCGTTGCGCGAGGGCGGGGTTTCGGTGATCTCGCTGCAGGCGTTGCACGGGTAGGTTGGGGAAAGGCTGACAAAACCGGACATTTTCGGACATTTGTGGGGCGCGAGGCGCAGCCTCGCGTGCACGGCGCAGCCGTGCGCCACAAGCGGAATCGCTGGGACAGGTACTCGCGACCTTGGCCGCCGTTGATTCGCAAGCACTTGTGGCGAGTCGCGGGACCCAGTCCCGGATTTCTTCACACGTTCCAGCTCCAGTATAAGCGGCGGGGCCAAGGGTCTTGGCGGCGGCGGGATTGGAAGGCCCGTGGAATCAGTGGGTTGGGGAATTTCAAAGTGGCGTGACGGCGCTTGGGTGTCTACAGCTCGAGCTCGGGCGGCATGTCTTCGAGGTAGGGCAGGGGCTCGAGGCCGTGTTGGCGGCTGAGGTCGTCGAGTTGGATGACGGAGCCGTCATCGAGCATCACGTCGCCGCGGACGAGGTATTGCAGGCCCCAGCGCAGGGGCGGCTCGCGCTTCTCTGGGTGGCGGGCGAGGTCTTTGAGGAGGTCGCGGTCGGCTTGGGTGCTCTGGCGGGCGATGTGGCGGGCTAGGGCGGGCCAGAGGGGGTCGACATCGGGCAGCCCTTCGCAGTCGCGCATGGCGGCTTCGAGCTCATAGCCGCCCTGGGGTTGGCCGAGAGAGCAGCGGCAGGCGGCGCGCAGGAGCCTGACAGCCGGATCGTCGGGCTCAGCCTCGATCGCAGCTAGCCTCGCCCGCCCGCCCGCCCGTCCCAACGAGCCGAGCTCCCACTGAGCGAAATCAATGGTAGCCGGGTCATCCGGGTCGAGGTCCCAGCCCCGCGCCAAATCCCGCGCCAAGTCCCGCTCCCAGTCCCGCTCCCAGTCCCGCGCCCAGTACCGCGCCAAGTCCCGCGCCAAGTCCCGCGCCAAGTCCCGCGCCAAGTCCCGCGCCCAGTACCGCGCCCAGTACCGCGCCAAGTCCCGCGCCCAGTCCCGCGCCCAGTCCCGCTCCCAGTCCCGCTCCCAGGCCCGCTCCCAGTCCCGCTCCCAGTACCGCGCCAAGTCCCGCGCCCAGTCCCGCGCCCAGTCCCGCTCCCAGTCCCGCGCCCAGTCCCGCTCCCAGTCCCGCTCCCAGTACCGCGCCCAGTACCGCGCCAAGTCCCGCGCCAAGTCGTCGCGGGAATCCGCGGACCGCAGCGCCGAAGGCGCCGCGGGCTGAAGCGCCTTGGCGCCAGCGAGGGTGACCAGGCTCTGCAGTCGCAGCCCCGCGACGCGCCGCTGCGAAGGCCAGACGGCAAGAAGCCCTAGAGCGGCAGGCTCTTCCGGCCAGGTCGGAGCCGCCCCGGTGAGGATCCGGCCAAAGGCGTAGCCGCTCTCGGTTTCGACGCCCGCGCTCTCGAGGGCGTCGACAACGGCGGCGGACGACCCTCGACGAGGCTTGGCGAGCTTGCCGTAGCCTACCGCGGCATCGTCGAGCCATTCCTCGATTCGAAGCCATCCCATCCAATTTGCCGACCCCGCAGCCTCCCCCCATAGCGCCGGAATCGCGTCCCGGCGCAAGCTCTGCCGGCAGCCCTTCCAGGCGTCCGCGGTGCGCCTGGCTTCCCAGTCGTACTCCGAGCGGACGCGCAGAGCGAAGCGAGGGGCCCACGCCTCGAACAGCGTTGCGTCCGCCAGGCCGTCGGCGAACATCGCGCCGGCGAGCGCGTCTCCCGCTGAGCTTTGCGCGACCGATTCGAGAACGGGCTTCAAGGCGGAGCGGCCTTTGTCGCCCTCGACCAAGGCCGCCCACAGGCGCAACGTCTCCCACCACTCGGTGTTCCCGCACCATTTCTGGGCGAACTGCGGGCGGGCGTCGGGGTCGAGCTGCCGATCGCGGTCCCAGGCGGTGAGGAATTCCTGGAAGCTGCGGTGCGCGAAGGCGAGAGTGTCGTCGGAGCGACGGTTCATCACCGCGGCTCGCTCGCATAGCCAGTCCAGGAAAAGGTCCTTGCGCGCGCGGTCCCAGGCTGTGGGCAGCAGAGCGCGCATCTCCTCCGGACTGGCGACTAGCGGGCCGTCCCAGTCCTCCTCTTCGCTTCCTGATTGCAGTCCCCACGCCAGGGCTGCCGTCACACGAAAGCGCTCGGCGCCGTCGGGCAAGTCTTTCCAATCCTGGACGCCTTCGCTGGCCTGCTGCTCGGGGCGCTCGCGGATCATCGCCCTCAAGCACTCGTGGTAGAGCTCGTGGCGCTTCTCAGGCAGCGGGCGGGTGCGGCTCAGGCCCAGCATCATGGTCAGCAGCAGCGGCGTACGGGCGAGGTCGCCGGCTTGTTGCGAGCGCGAGAGGGCTTCCCAAAAGGCGTCGGCGTGCTGCTGGGCGAGCGCCGTGTCTTCGGCGTAGCAGAGGGCGTGGAAGCGTTCCGCGAAAGCGCGGATTTCCGGCTCGTCGAGCGGTTGGAGATCGAGGACCTCGAAGCCGACGTTCTCGTCCGGGGCGAACTGGCCATAGGGGCGGCTGGTGACCACCGCGCGGACGTGTTTGTGCTCTTCGAGGAAGCCGAGGATGCGTTCGCGGAGCTTGCCGCCGAGGTCGCCGAGCTCGTCCCAGCCGTCGATGAGCAGGATGGGTGGAAGTGACGCGTCGTCGGCGGTGATCGCATCCAACAGGCCAGGGGCGCCGAGCTTGGCGCCGGCGACTTGCTCCAGGGTTTCGTCGAAGGTTTGCTCGCCGTGGTCGGCCCAGTGTTTGGTTAGGTCGCGCAGGGCGAGGAAGACGGGCAGGGCGTCGTCGCGCTCGAGCAGGCGGCGGAACATCCAGCGGGCCCATGTGGTCTTGCCGGCGCCGGCGGGGCCGCGGATGAGCAACGGCTTGGCGTGGGCGAGCAGGTCTTGGGGGTCGATGGGCGCGCCCTTGGTGACGTCGTTGGGGTCGTAGCCCTTGGCCAGGCGCAGGCGCTGATAGATGTCGTCCAAGCGAACGGGCTGCGGGCGGCTGCCGCCGGCGAGGGCGACGCCGAGGCCGGAGAGATCCCAGTCGGCATGGAGGTGGCGCAGCCGGGAGCGGTAGCGGACGTGGTAAGGCGTGGCGGAGGCGCCTGCGTTGGCTGCTTGGCCCGAGGCGACGGGCTCGATCTTGTGCAGGTGTTGCTGGACGGATTGGCGCAGCTTGTCTTTGAAGTCGCCGAGGTCTTCGTAGGCGAGCAGCATGCCGCGCGGGGCCATGCGGTCGTGGTACTGGCGGACGTCGCGCCACTGATCGATGGTGGTCAGATCGTTCCCGAGCGGCGGGCCGTCCTTGAAGAACAGCATGGGCATGGGGCTGCCCTTGTCTTCCCAGCCGCGGACGGCTTGCTCGATCTCGTGCTCGGTGTTGACCTTGCCGTCGGGGCGCAGCGTGCCGAAACGGGCCCAGAAGATGGCAATCACGATGTCGGCTTGGTCGATCTCGAGGACTTCGTCGCAGATGCCTTGGCCGCCTTCGAGGTGGAAGCCGGCGTAGGCGGAGGTTTCCCAGCGGGCGACGTCGAAGCGGAGGTTGCGGTCGCGGCCCATGCCCTGGGCGATCTGGTCGAGGACGGGGCGGACGGCGTCGCGCTCATCGGGGACGTCGCTGGGGGAGGCGATGACGACGCGAAGGGCGCGCTGGAGGGGCATGGGGGCGGGCTCAGGTTAGGTGAGTTGGCGGAGGACGTGGCGCTGGCCGCCTACGTCGGTGAGGCGGAAGTCGCGGCCTTGGAAGAAGTAGGTGAGTTGTTCGTGGTCGACGCCGAGCAGGCCGAGGATGGTGGCGTGGAGGTCGTGGACATGCACTTTGTCCTCGACGGCGCGTAGGCCGATCTCGTCGGTTGCGCCGATGGCTTGGCCGCCGCGGACGCCGCCGCCGGCGAGCCAGACCGAGAAGCCGTAGGGGTTGTGGTCGCGTCCGTTGCTGTTGCCCGAGCCGCTTTCGGCGCCGTCGGTGAACGGCGTGCGCCCGAAGTCGCCGCCCCAGACGACGAGGGTGCTCTCGAGCAGGCCGCGGCTTTCGAGGTCGGCGAGCAGGCCGGCGATGGGTTTGTCGACCGAGCGCGCCATGACTTGGTGGTTCTGGTCGATCTCGTTGTGGCCGTCCCAGCCGACGCCGGCGCCGCCCTTGCGGCCGCCGGAATAGATCTGCACGAAGCGGACGCCGCGCTCGACCATGCGGCGGGCGCGCAAGCACTGCACGCCGAAGTCGCGCGTCTCAGCTTGGTCCAATCCGTAGAGACGCTTGGTCGCCTCGGATTCGCCGTCGAGCGCGGCGAGCTCGGGGACCGAGGTCTGCATGCGGAAGGCGAGCTCGTAGGAGTCGATGCGCGCGGCGAGCTCGGAGTCGTCGCTGCGCGCGTCGAGGTGGCCGCGGTTGATCTGGCCGAGCGAATCGAGCAGGCGGCGCTGCTCGTCGCGGCTGAGCATGCCGCTGCGCTCGACGTTGAGGATGGGCGGCCCCTCGGGGCGCACGACGGTGCCCTGGTACTTGGCGGGCAGGAAGCCCGCGCCGTAGGCGGGCGAGCCGGCCTTGATGGGGCCGTCGAGCATGACCATGAAGGCGGGCAGGTTTTCGTTTTCGGTCCCGAGGCCGTAGGTGACCCACGAACCGAGGCTGGGGCGGCCGACGCGCGCCCACCCGGTGTTCATCCAGTTCTGCCCGGTGACGTGGGTAAAGCCGTCGTGGTGCAACGAGCGGATGACGGCCAGCTTGTCGGCGTGCGCGGAGACGTGCTCGAACAGGTCGGAGACTTCGAGGCCGGACTCGCCGCGCTTGCGGAACGCGCGCGGCGAGCCGAGAAGAGGAACCTTCTCCATCTTGGTGAACTGGAAGTCGACCTTGCCGAAGCTCTCAGGGGTGGTCTGGCCGTCGAGCTGGTTGAGCAGCGGCTTGGGATCGAAGGTGTCCATGTGGCTGGGGCCGCCGTGCATGAACAGGAAGATGACGCTCTTGGCTTTGGCGCCGGGCGCTGGGGCGGCGCCGGCCGTGCGGTTGAGCAGTTGCGTGGCGGCGACGGCGCCGAAGCCGAGCCCAGCTTTCGAGAGGAAGTCCCGGCGCGTTGTGGGGCGTTCAATCGACATAGAGGAACTCGTTTAGGTTCAGCGCCAACAAGGCCAATTGCGGAAGAGCTGCTTGAGGCTCTTCGCGGCCCTCGAACAGTTGTGCGGCGGCCTCGATTTCATCGGGCCGGGGGGGCCGACCGAGGGTGAGCCGCCAGGCGCGGTCGATCCACGCTTGCTGGCTCTCGCCGGCTTCGAGCAAACGTTTGGCGAGGCGTTGGGCTTGGGCGGTCATGAAGTCGCTGTTGAGCATGGCGAGCGCTTGCGGCGCGACGGTGGTCTGGTCGCGGCGCGAGCAGCTTTGCGAGGAGTCGGGCGCGTCGAAGGTGGTGAGCATGGGCATGGGGAAGGAGCGCTTGACGTAGAGGTAAACGCTGCGGCGGTCGTGCTCGCGGGGGTCGAGCGAGACGGGCCACTGGTCGAGCGCCCACATGCCCTGCATCTCGTCGGCGCTGAGCGAGGGAACGACGGGCCGGCCGCCCATCTTCAGGTTGAGCGAGCCGGTGACGGCGAGCACGCTGTCGCGCATGACCTCGGCTTCCATGCGGCGGCGGTTCATGCGCCAGAGGTAGCGGTTCTCGGCGTCGATGGCGGCGTTGGCGGGGTGCGGTCCGCTTTGGCGCTGGTAGGCGCGGGAGGTCATGATGAGCCGGTGGAGGCGCTTGAGGGTCCAGCCGTTCTCGCGCAGGTCGACGGCGAGCCAGTCGAGCAGCTCGGGATGGGTGGGCGGATCGCCCTGCCTGCCAAAGTCGTTGGGGGTGGCGACGAGGCCGCGGCCGAAGTGACCCTGCCAGAGGCGGTTGACGATGACGCGGGCGGCGAGGGGGTGGCCGGGGCTGGTGAGCCAATTCGCCAGGGCGGTGCGTCGGCCCCCGGCGACCGACGAGGCCTCGGCCGGGCCTAGAGCGGCGGGGAAGCCGGCTTCGACGACGTCGCCGGTGGCGCGGAAGTCTCCGCGCGAGGTGATGTGGACGGGGTAGTCGACCGCGGCGCGGCCGAGCACGGTGGCGGAGTCGATGCGGTAGCGGGCTTTGAGGGCGGCTTCGCCGAGCTGGCGCATCAAGCGCTCGCGCTCGGCGCGCTCGTCGGGGGTGTAGGAGAGGTCGACGCCCTTGCCAGTGGCGTTCTCCTTGAGCCCGGCGGCGGTCATGGCGGCTTCGAGCTTGGCGGCGAGGGTGCGCTCGGCGTCGCTGCGTTGCTTGGCGGGCTTGCGGTAGGCGGCCAAGACGTCCTCGGAGAAACGGTCTTCGACCGACTTGACGAGCCGGCGGCGCGCGGCCGAGTCGAGGCGCTTGACGGCGGACTTGAGCTCCTCGACGCGCAGCAGCTTGGGGTAGCCGGAGTAGAAGCCGAGCTGGTTCATCTGGTGAACGACGGGCTCCTCGCGGGGCTCGCTGCCCGCGAAGACGGCCATCAGACGGTGGTAGTCCTCGCGCGAGACGGGGTCGAACTTGTGGTCGTGGCAGCGGGCGCAACCGACGGCCATGCCGAGAAACGCCAGTCCGGTGGTGTCGACAACGTCAGTCAGCCACTCGTAGCGGAGTTGGCGGCCGTCGAGGGCGGCCTCGTGGTAGATGGGGCCGATGGTGTACATCCCGGTGCCGATGCGGGCCTGCAGGTGCTCGAGCTTCTCGGGCGGGATGTCGTAGCCGCCGCGGGCTTCGAGATCGTCGGGCCAGAGCTCGTCGCCGGCGATCTGTTCGCGGACGAAGCGGTCGTAGGGCTTGTCGTCATTGAAGGAGGCGATGACGTAGTCGCGGTAGCGCCAGGCGTTGGGGAAATAGATGTCGGTCTCGAAGCCGCCGGTGTCGGCGTAGCGCACCACGTCGAGCCAGTGCCGGCCCCAGCGCTCCCCGTAGCGGGGCGAGGCGAGCAGCTCGTCGATGAGCTTCGCCCAGGCGTCGGGGGAGTCGTCGGCCGCGAAGGCGTCGACGGCCTGGGGCGAGGGCGGCAGGCCGTGGAGGTCGAAGTAGGCGCGGCGGATGAGGGTGCGGCGGTCGGCCGGCGGCAGTGGTTGGAGGCCCTTTTCCGCGAGCGCGGCGTCGACGAAGGCGTCTACGGGATTGCTGGCGGGATCGGGCAGAGGCGCTTTGGCCGGCGGCGCGAACGACCACCACTTGCGCTCGCCTTCGGCCTCCCAGGGCGCGCCGGCGCGTACCCATTCGCGCAGGGCAGCTATTTCTTCGGCCGGCAGGGGCTCGCGGCCCATGGGCATGGCGAGCTCGCCGGAGCCGGAGAGGACTTGGATGAGCAAGCTCGAGTCGGGGTCGCCGAGGACGACGCTAGGTCCGCGCTTGCCGCCGGCGAGCAGGGCGGCGCGCGAGGTGAGGTCGAGCCCGGACATGCCGCCGGGGCCGTGGCAAGCGGCGCAGCGGCGCTCGAGCACGGCGGCGGGATCGGCGGCGGAAACGATAGAGGCGAGCGCTGCGAGCGCGGCGAGTCGAGCGAAAAGCATCACGGCTTCGACACGGTTATGTTACCGCTATCGACGGGAGCGCGCTAGGCGCAGAGCGGCGCGTTGCCGTCCCAGCGATGCAGCGTGACCGAGCCGATCGCGGCGAGGTCGCGGCGGGCCTTGCGCCAACTGCGCGCCCAGGTTTGGACGTCGTGCAACTCGGCGTCCGGGTTGGCGCGGCTGCGGGCGACGAAGCCGGGAAAGAACGAGCGGCCGGTGGGCTCGCCGATGCGGTTGTAGCGCAGGTCGAAGCTCCAGCGAAACACGTTGCTGTGGTTCTCGCGGGAACCGTGTTTGGAGAGCGGGTGGAAGAAGACCACGCCGCCTCTGCGCACCGGGACCGGCACGGCGCACTCGGGTTCGACGTAGCCCTCGGGGATGGAGAGCTGCAGGCCGGGACAGTGCGGGACCATCTCGCCGAGGTGGCTGCGGGGGATGACGTGCAGGCAGCCGTTGTGGAGGGTGGCGTCGGTGATGGCGACCCAGGCGGTGACCATGTTGGTGGCGTCGGCCTCGGGCATGGTCACTCCCTGGTCCTGGTGCCACTCGGTCTTGGCGAGCATCGAGTTGTCGCGGTCGTCGTGGTCGATCACGTTGCGCGGCGGCTTGATGCGGACGTGCTGAATGGGGTTGGAGTAGATCTCGGGGCCGATGATGGACTCGATCGCATCGAGCAAGCGCGGGCTGCGCATGAGGTCGAAGACGGCCTGGCCGTTATGGATGGGGGTCTGCTCGGTGATCTCGCCTCCCGGCAGCGAAATGTCGAGCGGTTGGGCGTACTGGCAGCCGGAACGGTAGATCTCGACCAGGCGCTGCTCGAAAGGCAGGTCGGAGAAGGTTTGCTCCAGCCGGCCCTCGGCGACCCAGGCGCGGCACAGCTCGTCAAGCAACGCCCGGTACTCGTCCACGACGGGTTGGACGTCGCGTTCGAGGTCGAGAAGATTCTCGACGGCGAGGTACCCGTCACGCTGAAAATCGGCGAGTTGCGCGTTGGTGAGCGCGGCCATGCCTCGATTGTAGTCGCTCGACCGCGGTGGAGCGTCGGCGCGAGGGCCGGTTGTGCTACCATCCCCTCGGAGCGCGCTCGCGCTCCCTAGAGCGCCGAGCGGAGAATCCCGGAAAATGGCTGAGTCGAAGTTGCCCTATTTCTTGTTGGGAATCGGAGTCGGCGCGACCCTTGGAATCCTCTATGCGCCGACCGACGGCGAGCAATTGCGCGAGGACCTGCGGCGCCGAGCCGACGACGGTCGCGAGTACGTGCGTCGCCGCAGCGGCGATTGGCGCGAGCAGGCTGGCGGCGTGATCGAGCGAGGGCGCGGCGTGGTCGGCTCGCAGCGGGATCAACTGGCGGCGGCGCTCGAAGCCGGCCGGCGGGCCTACCGCGAAGCTACCGGGCGCGACCCCGCCGCGGATACCCAGGGCGCGGGCGCCTGACGTTTTTCGAGGATGGATCAAGACTTCCTGTTGAAAATCATGGCGGCCTTCACCGGAGTGGCCGCCGTCGCCCTCGTGATCATGATGGGCATGATGTTTGCCGTCTACAAATCGGTGTCGGCGTTGCGGGAGCGGTCGACTGAGTTTCTCGACCGCTGGGAGCCGATCGCCGACGACGCCAAGAAGACGCTGGGCGATTTCCGTGAGCAGTCTTCGGGCATTCTCGCCGACGTGAAGAACCTAACCGACAACGGCAAACAGCAGATGCAGCGGGTGGACACGTTGCTGAACGACGTCCAGAGCGCCGCCAAGACTTCGTTCGAGAAGGTCGATCAGAGCCTGGAGCAGAATTTGCGCCGCGTGAACGAGACGACCGAAGCGGTCCAGAAGACGTTTCTCGTCCCGGTGAAGCAGGCGCGGGCGGTGGTCGCCGCCGTCGACGCCGTGGTGAAGCATCTGGCCGGCGGCCGCAGGCGGCCGACGGTGGACCAGGTCACCATCGACGAAGAAATGTTCATCTAGTCCCGCCGCTCTCCGCGGCATGCTCGGGAAGAAAGGATCTCCATGTCTGTTCGAGTCGCATTGTTCGGAACCAAGTTCATGGGCAAGGCCCATAGCCAGGCCTACCGCAACGTCAACCGGTTCTTCCCGGACTCGACAGAAGTCGAGATGAAGCTGATCGTGGGCCGCAATCCCGAGGAGACCGAGCAGGCGCGCAAGACGCTCGGCTGGCAGGAGGCGTCCACGGACTGGAAGGCGGCGATGCAACGCGACGACATCGACGTCGTCGACATCTCGACCCCAGGCAACCTGCACGCCGAGATGGCGCTGGAGGCGGCCAAGCGGGGAAAGCACATCATTTGCGAGAAGCCGCTGGCGAACACGCTGCCCGAGGCCGAGAGCATGCTGGCGGCGGTAGAGAACGCCGGAGTGCGGCATTTTCTGATGCACAACTACCGGCGGCTGCCCTCGGTCGCGCTCGCCAAGCGCATGATCGAGGACGGCCGATTGGGCCGCATCTTCCACTACCGGGCGCGCTACCTGCAGGATTGGGCGATGTCGGAGGATCTGCCTCTGTTGTGGCGGTTCACCAAGAACGACTCCGGCAGCGGCGCGCTGGGCGACCTAGGCGCGCACATCATCGACCTGGGCCGCCACCTCTGCGGCGAAATTACCGAAGTCGCCGCGGCGACCGAGACGTTCATCAAGGAGCGCGACAAGCTCGACGGCTCCGGCAAGGAGGCGGTCACGGTGGACGACGCCGTGGTGATGTGCACCCGCTTCGCCTCCGGCGCCATCGGGACGCTCGAGGCGACGCGCTTCGCCGCCGGCCGCAAGAATCTCAACACGTTCGAGATCAACGGCAGCAAGGGCTCGGTAGTGTTCGACCTCGAGAATCTCAACAACCTGCAATACTTCTCGGTCGAGGATGACGCAGACGCGCAAGGCTTCCGTACGATCATCTGTTGCGACGAGGTGCATCCCTACGGCGGCCACTGGTGGCCCGACGGGCACATCATCGGTTACGAGCACAGCTTTACGCACTCGGTGCACGACTTTCTCGCGGGGCTCGAGTCGGGCGGGCGGGTGCGCCCGGACTTCGACGACGGCGTACGCAACCAGCGCGTGCTCGACGCCGCCGAGCGCGCCGCGGCCAGCCACGAGTGGGTGAAGGTGGAGTAGCTTCGCCTTGGTCGATCTCGAAGCGCACGTAGCGCCGGGTCTCGACGACGGCGCCGCGAACCGCGAAGTCGCGCTCGAGATGTGCCGCATGGCGCGTGAGAGCGGCACGCGCGAGATGGTGGTCGCGGTTCGCAGCAAGCTCGAGAACGAGCTGGACCGCGACGGGCTGAACCGCGCTGTCGAAGACTTGCAGCGCGAGCTGGGCGATTCGCTCTACCTGCACTCTTCGTGCGTGGTGAGGATGACCTGGGCCAACGCGCCGCGGGTCTATCGCGATCCGGAGCGTTACGCGATCAACGGTCTACGCTACGTGCCGTTCGAAATCACCGGAGAGATGCTGGCCCGCGGCGGCATCGCGAAGGTCTTTCGACGCTACCGCGACGCGGGGTTGCTGCCGGTGGTGGCGCGTCCGGAACGCAGCGCCTCGTTGCGTCGCGACATGAGCAGGCTGCGCCACTGGGTGAGCTCGGGCTGTTTGATCCAGGTGACGGCCGGCTCGCTGACCGGGCTGTATGGCGAGCGCGCGCAACTCGCCTCGATCCAGATCATCGATTCGAACTTGGCGCACTTCGTGGCATCGTGCGGCCGCACCACGGGAGGGCGCGCGCCGGTGCTCGACCGGGCCTATGAGACGGTGGTCTACCGCTGGGGCGAGCCTGTCGCGCAGAAGCTGTTCCTCGACAACCCGTGGGCCGCATTGTGGGGCGAAGACGTGGAAGTCGGCGAGGCCAAGCTGCGCCGCAGCCGAGCGTTTCTGCGGGCGATCGGGCTCGGAGAGAGGAAGAGGCGAAAGCGCCGCCGCCGGCGAGCGTAGTTGGTGTTCCGAGATGCGACCGTGAGAGCCCGGTGGGGAAAACGGCCGGGGCGCGGGGGAGACGCCTTTCTGGGACTCGGCGGCGATGCCGAGGAGCGATTTTATGTGGTGATGTTGAGACTGCACCCCGCCATTGGAGGCGGGGCTCGGCGGGGTCGCGTGTCATTCGGTGACTTTGTGGCGGATCTCGATGCCGTAGACTTCGATCCAGTCGAGTCGCGAGCAGGCCGCTGAGCGGCCTCCAGGCATCAGGTCGGTGAAGCCGATCTCTTCGACGCGGGCGAGCTCGGCGTCGGGGATCCAGGCGCCTTCGGTGACCTTGGCGATGTCCAGGCCGCGCCAGCGCATGTCGGCTAGGACGAATTCGCGCACACGCCAATCCTGCGAGGCCGGGTCGGACTGGTCGCTGACCATCCAGCGCCCATCGACCGTCTTGACTAGGATACGCAGCTCGCGGAAGCCGGCCTGCTTGGCTCGCCAGCGCACCTTGCCGGAGGTCAAGTCGACCACGGCGTTCTTCTTGCGCAGGCTGACCGCCCACGTGCCTGGGCACAGGCCCGACCAGATGTAGTAGGGATCCTCGGGCTTGTTGTCGTGGAAGCTCTTTTTGATGACCGATCCGCCCGGTCCCCAGCGGCTGACGATGAGGTCTCGATTGGTCAAGTCGGCGTTGGTGAGCGGTAGATTTGGCGGCGTTTCGGTCCAGTCTTCGCGGAAGAACAGGTCGGGCTGGCTGCGGTCTTGGGCTGCCAGAAATGGCGCGGCGAGGAGCAGGAGCGTCAGGAGCTTGCGCATGGCCCGATGATAGACGAGAATCAACGGGCAATGCTCCGTGCCGCGGTGATTTGTTGCGCGACCGTCGCTGTGGCGAATGGCGCTGGATTCGAGGCGTGGGTTGACTCGCATGGCGGCGCCATAGAGCGCGACGGCGGCGGCGAGATCGTTGCCGTGGATCTGGCGCATAGCTGGATCACCGATGCGGACCTGGGACGCGTGGCTGCCCTTGGGCGGCTCGAGCGTCTGGACCTTTCCGGTACGCGGATCAGCGATTCTGGGCTGGAGTTACTCGCCCCGCTCGAGGGCGTACGCGAGCTGAGGCTGCGCTTTGCCGAGCACGTCTCGGAAGGCGGCGTGGCTTACCTGCGCGGGTGGGCTGGGCTCGAAGTTCTCGACCTACGCGGGACACAGGTGCGCAGTCGCGTCTTCGAGCACTTGGCGGCGCTCTCGCGGTTGCGGCGTCTGGACGTCTCGCACACCCGCATCACCGACGACGGCTTCGAGCGCCTGGCCGAGCTGGCAGAGCTGACGACGCTGGCGATTGGTTCGAACCGGCTCGACGGCGCGGCGCTCGATCACGCGAGATTGTTCCGCGGCCTGCGCTCGCTCAGCGTGGCGGGGGTGCAGCGAGTCGATTCGGGCATCTGGGGCTTGGCGCTGAATCCGGCAAACCTCGAGCGGCTGGGTCGCCTCAGCCAGCTCGAGACGCTCGACTTGGCTGGGGCGACGATCACCGATGTCGGCTCGGATCGGCCAGGCCGGCCCGACGCCGAGCGCCAATCGCTGCCTGGCTTGGAGGCGCTGGCGGCGCTCGAGAACCTGCGCGAGCTGAGCTTGGCGCGCCAGCCGGTTGCGACGGAAGGTCTGCGTTGGTTGAGCGCTCTGCCGGAGCTGCGCAGGCTGAACCTGGGAGGTTGCGCGCGGATTGGCGACGAGGCGCTGGGCTTGCTCGGGGAGTTGCCGAAGCTGGAGTCGGTGTACCTGCCCGGGACGGCGGTGAGCTCGGGTGCGGTGAAGCGCTTGGGTCAACGACGTCGCGGGCTACGGGTGGAATGGTATGACTCGGAGCTGTTGCGCGAGCGCCGCACGGCGCAGTAGAGGAGTTGCGCTTGCTCAGGGCGCCTGGCCGAGCTGACGCAGGTCGTTCTCGAGGGCCGCGGCCATTTCCGTGTCGCCGAACTGGCGCGCGAGCTCGAGCGCTTGTCGAGCGTGCAGGAGCGCGTTCTCAAGGTTGCCCGCGCGCGCCTCAGCGTCGGCCAGCGCGTAGAGCACGCCGGCGGTGCGTGCATCGATCGGGGCGTCGAGGGCGCGCTGGAGCATGGCGATGCCTTGCTCGAGGCGGCCGGCTTGGACGTGGCGTCCGCCGAGCTGGAACAGCGCGAGGCGATGCGCGGGTTCGAGCTCGAGCGTCTTGCGCATCTCACGGACCGCGTCGGCCTCCATGCCGAGTTGCGCGAGCATCGCGCCTAGATTGAAGTGCGAGTCGGCGGAGCTGGGGTTGATCTCGAGCGCCGCGCGGAAGGACTCGGCGGCCGCCTCCAGGTTGCCGCGCTCGGCTTCGAGGACGCCCCAGTTGTAGTGCAGCTCTTCGAGCTGGGGCGCGAGCTCGAGGGCTCGGGCGTAGTGCCGCCCGGCGTCGTCATAGCGGCCCAAGAAGCCGAGTGCAGCGACGAGGTTCGAGTGCGCGGGCACGAAGTCGGGGTCTTGGTCGAGGGCTTCCTGGTAGAGCGCCGCGGCTTGCTGGATCTCGCCGAGGGCCTCGAGGCGGCGTCCTTCGTTGAGCAGCCAGCTCGGGTCGCGGCGCAACGACTGGACCTCGCGCAGGATGGGATCGTCGATGGGGGGCTGCGCCCGTTGGTAGCGCTCGGCCATGGCGAGCGCTTGGCGGGAAGGCTGCTCTTGGCCGGCGTCCCGCAAGGCGATGCCAAGGGCGTAGTAGATGGCGCCAGAGTCGGGGGCGAGCTGGACGGCCTTCTCGAGCAAGGGGATCGCCTCGGCGGGGCTGCCGTCGGCTGAGAGGATTCTGGCTAGGCCGTGCAGGGCGGCCGCGGACCGCGGATCGTGCTGTAGCGCGTCCTCAAAGGCTCTGCGGCTCTCTTCACGACGGCCCAGGGCCTCGAGGGCTTTGCCGAGATGGATGAGCGTGGCGGCGTCGGGTTGCAGCGCAAGGGCGGATTGCCAGGCGTCGATCGCGGCGGAGGCGTCGCCGGCGGCGATCGAGGCTTGGCCTTGGAGGTAGAGCCAGCGCGGCTGCTCGGGTGCGAACCGTGCGGCGCGGCGGTAGCAGGCGAGCGCGGCCTCGGAGCGGTCATGGGCGTGCAGCAACATCCCCAGCCGGCCGTTGGCGCCGGCGTTATTCGGGGTCGACTCCAGAGCTGCGAGAGCTTGTCGCACCTGGGCCCGCGCATTGGCGGGGAACTGCGAGGCGTCGACCGGAGGCAGCGCCGGGGCTTGCGCGCCGCAGGCGGCCAGGATTACGGCGACGATGACCGCAAGCGGGAACGCGCGCATGTTTGGTTAAGCGTAACAAGCGTGGGGCTGGGCGGCGGCGGCGACTGGGCGCAGTATGGGATATGTGCGGGGCTGGATTGGGGTTGCGGTGGCGGCGACTCGTGCGGGGAGCATCCTGCGCAACTCACGCTTGCCGCTTGCGGGCGCGGCTCTGATCAAACCTCCTTTCAGAGCCGCATGCGCAGGCTTGCGGTCTATTGGAAACCCCGCGATCGCCACCCTGCCGCGCCGCTCAACCCGAGGCGCTCGCGTCGGCGTTGTTCACGCCCGCCTTGCGTAAGAACGCCATCATCGGACACCAATTCGAAAAGGCGGACTGGAATAGGTTCAGCCCCACGAATCCGGTGAACAAGAACCAACCGGGGTGAACCCAGTAGCCCAGCGCCACGCTCAGCATGACGAAGAAGCCGGCGATTAGCCGTAACCAACGTTCCACAGTCATTTCTCTTTCCTCCGCTCAGTCAAGAAGTACACGATCGGGACCGTCATGCGCGAGAGCAGCAGTGAGGCGATCTCACCGGCCATCAACGCAATGGCGAGTCCCTGGAAAATCGGGTCGAACAGGATGACGATCGCGCCGACCACCACAGCGGCGGCGGTCAGCATCATCGGTCGAAATCGGACCGCGCCGGCATCGACGACGGCTTGGTCGAGCGGCATGCCTTGCTTACGGCGCAGCTCGACGAAGTCGACCAGGATGATCGAGTTGCGCACGACGATGCCGGCCCCGGCGATGAACCCGATCATCGAGGTCGCCGTAAAGAACGCGTCGAGCATCCCGTGCGCCGGCAGGATGCCGACGAGCGAGAACGGGATGGCCGACATGATCACCAGCGGCGTGAGGAACGACTGGAACCAGCCCACGACCAGGACGTAGATCAGCAGCATGACGGCGCCAAAGGCTATGCCGAGGTCGCGGAAGACCTCATAGGTGATGTGCCATTCGCCGTCCCACTTCAGGGCGTAGCGCTCGTCGCTAAACGGCTGCGCCGCTGTGTATTGCTCGATCCGGTAGTCGCCGCCGGTCTCGATCCCGTCGACGCGCGGCTGGACTTCGAGCATGGCGTAGACCGGGCTCTCGATGGCTCCGGCGACGTCGGCGGTCACGTAGGTGACCGGCATCAGGTTTTTGTGGTAGATCGCCTTTTCGGCGGGGACGCGTTCGACGCGAGTCAGCTCGGAGAGCGGCACGAGCGCACCGTCACGGGCGCGCACGCGGAGCTGGCGCAGGCTATCGGGGTTCGAGCGCGCGGCGCGATTCAAGCGCAGCTCGATGGGGGCGTCCTCCTTCTCGCTGGGCTCGTGCAGGAGGCCGATGCGCTGGCCGCCGGTCGCGAGGGCGAGCGTTTGCGCGATCTCAGCTTGGGTGACGCCGTGGAGCGCGGCTTTCTCGGCGTCGACGGTGTAGCGCACTTTGGTTTGCTCGGCCTCGACGTACCAGTCCGCGTCGACGACGCCTTCGGACTCGTCGAAGATGCGAAGCACCTCGGCGGCGATGCGGCGGCGTCCGGCGGCGTCGGGGCCATAGACTTCGGCGACGAGCGTCTGCAGCACGGGCGGGCCGGGCGGCACCTCGGCGACCTTGATGCGCGCGCCAAGCTCGCCGGCGAGCGGCGCGATCGAGGCGCGGATGCGCTTGGCGATGTCGTGGCTCTGCAGATCGCGGTCGTGCTTGGGTGATAGGTTGACCTGCAAATCGGCCTCGTGCGGCGCCTGGCGCAAGAAATAGTGGCGCACGAGGCCATTGAAGTTGTACGGCGAAGCCGCGCCGACGTACATCTGCAAGTCCAGCACTTCTTCGTCCTCGAGCACGCGCTCGCCGAGCGCGCGCGTGACGCGCGCCGTCTCTTCGAGGGTGGCGCCCTCGGGCATGTCGACGATCACCTGAAACTCGCTCTTGTTGTCGAACGGAAGCATCTTCACTTCGACGAAGCGAATGTAGACCAACGCCATCGAGCCCAGCAGCATGGCTACGACCGCCAGCAAGAAGCCGTAGCGAAACAGCGGCGTGTGCAGCAGCGGATCCATGATCCGACGGTAGAGACGGGTGGACCAGTCTTCAGCCTCCTCGTCAGGGCCGTGGGCGCCGGCTTTGAGGATTCGAATCGCAGCCCAAGGCGTGACGATGAATGCAACCAGGGCCGAGAAGAACATGGCCGCGGAGGAGCCGATGGGGATGGGCCGCATGTAGGGGCCCATCAAGCCGCTCACGAAGGCCATGGGCAGCACGGCCGCGATGACGGTGAGCGTGGCGAGGATCGAGGGGTTGCCCACCTCGTCCACCGCTTCGACGGCCACTTGATTCAATGGCCGACCGCGGTTGCCCGGCATGCGCGCGTGACGCGCGATGTTCTCTACAACCACGATGGCGTCGTCGACGAGGATGCCGATGGAGAAGATCAGCGCGAACAGGGTGATGCGGTTGAGCGTGAAGCCCAACAGATAGAAGACCGCCAGCGTCGGCGCGAGAGTCGTTGGGATTGCGAGGAAAACCACGAGCGATTCCCGAAACCCCAGCACGACCCAGATCAGCGCCGAGACCGAGACGATCGCGAGGAACATGTGGAAGAGCAACTCGTCGGATTTTTCCTTGGCGGTTTCGCCGTAGTTGCGCGTGACGGCGAGCTCGACATCGGCGGGGATCTCTCTCTGGCGCAGGCCTTCGACCTTCTCGAGCACCAAGTCGGCCACGTCGATCGCGTTGGCGCCCTTGCGCTTCGAGACGGCGACGGTGACGGCGGGCTCGAAGCCTTCGGTCGCGCGCGAGGCAAAGCGGACGTAGTTGTCCGGTTCTTCGCCGTGGTCGGAAATCTCGGCGACGTCGCGCAGGTAGACGGCGCGCCCGCCGGCGGCGCCTACGACTACGCTCTCCACCGCGCGGGCCGAGCGCAGGAACGACCCGGTTTCGACCAGAAAGCGGCGGTTCGCCGAGTCGTAGCCGCCGCCGGGAAGCCGCTGATTGGCGGCTTGCAGCAGGCCCGCCACCTCGAGCGGGGCGATGTTGAAGGCGGCCAACCGTTGATGGTCGAGCCGAACCTCGAGCACGCGTCGCTGGCCGCCAACGAGCTCGACAGCCGAGACCTCGTTGACTTGCTTGACGGCGTCCTGCAGGTGCGCGGCGATGCGCCGCAGCTCGTAGTCTCCGTAGCTGGCCGAATGGAGCGTGAGGGCGAGGATGGGGACGTCGTCGATCGAGCGCGGCTTGACCAATGGCTGCGAGGCGCCGGGAGGAATCAAATCGAAGTTGGCGAACAGCTTTTGGTTGAGCCGGACGATGGCGTCTTCTTCGTCCTGGCCGACCAAGAAGCGAACGATCGCCATCGACATACCCGGTGAAGAGGTCGAGTAGATGTATTCGACGCCGGGGATCTCCCAGAGCAGTTGCTCCATGGGCCGCGTGACGCGCTCTTCGATCTCTTCGGCGGAGGCGCCGGGCATGGAGACGAACACGTCGATCATCGGCACGACGATCTGCGGCTCTTCCTCGCGCGGCAGCATGAGGGTGGCGAAGGCGCCGACGGCGATTGCAAACGCGATGAGCAGCGGCGTCAGCTTGGAGTCGACGAACGCTTGCGCGATTCTGCCGGCGGGGCCGAACGAGGGGGCTTCGTCGCTCACGGCCGGCCTCCGACGGGCGCGCCGTCCACTGCGTTGTCTGGATTGAGCACCAAGCTGTCGCCCGCGCTCAACCCCGAGAGCGCCTCGACGCGCCCGGCTCGCTGTTCACCGAGCGTGATGAGCCGACGGCGTACGTAGCCTTCTTCCACCACGAACACCGAATGCAATTGCCCCTGACCGACGACGGCAGTGTGCGGGATGCCAAGCCACTGCCGGGTCCGCCCCGGGAGGAAGGCCTTGCCGTAGAGCCCTGAGCGCAGGAGGGGGTGCGCGGCGAGGGCGATCTTGGCGATGAAGGTGCGCGAGGAGGGGTCGACTGCCGGTACGATCTCGACGACCCGGCCCGCTTCGGGTCCTTGATCGCCAAGCGCGTCGATGCGGATTCGCGCCTCGGAACCTACCCGCAAGGACCCGGCTTCGGACTCGGGCACGGCGACTTCCAGACGATAGCCGCCGGCTTGCTCGATCTCGAGCAGCGGCATGCCCGGGGAGGCGAGGGCGCCGGGGTCCGCCAAGCGCGCCGTGACGAGGCCGTTCACCGGGGAGGTGATCTCGGCGTAGCCCAGCATGACCTCGGCTTTTGCGATGGCGGCGTCGGCTTGGGCGCGCTTGGCTTCGGCTTGGCTCTGTTGTGAGCGAGCCAGGGCTAGACCGGCCTGGGCGCTGCGCAGGCGTGCGGCGACCTCGTCGTACTCTTGCTGCGCGACGCTCTTCTTACTCAGCAGCTCCTCGAAGCGCTTGTGGGTAGACGCGGCCAGGTCTCGCTGCGTCTCGGCCGAGGCGATGGCCTGCGAGGCGGAGAGGATGGCGGCTTCGGCTTCGGCGCGCATGGCGCGGGCGGCCGCGAGAGAGGCGTCCATCTCCTGGCTATCGAGCTTGACGAGTAGCTGACCCGCGCGGACGTGCATCCCCTCGCGAGCATGGACGTTCTTTACGTAGCTCATCAGCTTGGCGGCGACGGTGATCTTCGTCCTGGCGGCCACGCTGCCGATGACGGCGGTCTCGTAGGCGAGCTCGGAGGGTTGCAGCGTCTCGGTGCGCACGTCGACGGGCGCGGGCTCGATCGGTTCGCGGGTTTCCTCTGCGTGGTCTCCGGCGCCGCATGCCATCAAGGCCAAGGCGAGTGCGGCGAGTGCGAGGCGAGCGGCGGCTGTACGGTTCATCGGGGAAATCCTCATTGCAGGGCCTCGGAGGAGAGGGCGAGCACGCCGGCGGCGTGGTCGAGCGCCGCGCGAGCGACGCGTTGGTCGTAGAGAGTCGCCAGGCGGCGGAATTTCGAACCGGTGAGCGCGGTTTCGGCGCGGAGCAGCTCCGTCACAGCCTCGAGCCCGGCTTCGTAACGGTTGCGCACGATGCGCAGGCTCTCTTGGGCTTGGGTTACGGCCGCTTCGGCCACTTCGAGTCGTTGCGTCGAGGAGTCGAGCTGTGACCAGGCCTTGCGCACCTCGAGCTCGACGCCGGAGGCCGCCCTGCGGCGCATCGCCACCGCGCGCTGCTCGGCCGAGCGCGCCGCATCGAGCTTAGCGCGGGTTTCGCCGCCTCGCCACAAGTCCCAGCGCATGGCTGCGCCGGCCAGCCAGTTGCCGCCTCCCTGATCGACGAAGCGGGCACGGTCGGCTTCGAAAGCGCCTTGTGCAAACACCAGGGGCAAGCGGTTGCTCTTGGCTTGATCGATGCCGGCCCCGGCCAAGTCGACTTGCAGCGACGCCAGCTTGAGCTCGGCGCGGTTCTGCCGGGCGTGCGCGACGAAGTCCGCCAGTCCGCCCGCCGGGAGGGGGGAGGCGGTCAAAGGCGTGCTCAGCGTGCGGCGAATCGCGAGATCGAGTCCAAGCGCGTCGGCCAACGCTGATTGGGCGACCTCGGCGTCGCCGGCGGCTTGAATGCGTTGCTGTTCGAGCTCGGCCAGACGCGTCTGGACCGCAAGCACGCCCGCTTGGGTGATCATGCCGGCGTCGTACATCGCCTGGGCGCGGTCACGATCCGCTTCTGCCGCGGCCACGGCTTCCACGGCGACCTCGTGCGCTTCGCTCGCGAGCAGCGCGCCGAAATAGGTCCGCACGACGCCGAGCAGGATGTCGCTCTCTCCGCTCTGGCGCTGCTGCGCCGAGAGTTGCTCGCGCAGTCGCGCGGCGCGGATGGCGTGCTTGGTGCGGTCGGCGTCCCACAGGGTCTGCTCGATTCGAAGCATCGACTGGAAGTTCTGCACCGACGAGGGGTTGTTGAGGCTCCCGATAGCGAAGTTCTGCTCTGTGAAGCGCTTCTGGTTGAGCAGCGTCCCGAAGGCGAAGACCGGGTTGTTGCTGCGCGTGTAAGACTCTTGCCAGCTCAACTTGGGCAGCAGGCCGGCTTGGGCGGCGCGGACGTTGGCGGCGGCTTCATCCACGCCGGCCGAAGCGGCTTGGATCGCGGGATGGGTTTCGAGAGCGATCCGCGCGGCGTCGGCGAGCGTCAGGGGCTCCTGTGCGGCTAGGGCGGTCACAGCCAGCAGGGCGATCAGCAGTCGCAGCGGCATCGTCATTTGCCTCCAAAACGATTCTCGACGCAGGCCATCACACCCTGTAGCTGCGGTTCGATGACCCTGTAATAGGTGCGGCGGCCGTCGCGCTCGCCCTCGAGCAGGCCGCAGCGCTTCATTAGGCGCAGATGCTCGGAGGCCATGTGCGAAGGGATCTCGCAAGCCTCGGCGAGCTCGCCGACGGTGTAGCGGCCCTCGAGCATCATTTGAATCATGCGCAGGCGGTGCGGATGGGCAATCGTCTTGAGGCACTCCGCCGCATGCGTGAGCTCGTCGATGCTGAGTGTCTTGGCCATCAATAACAGTATATCGCAACATCTCGACATATCGCTACAACCGGTCTCGCTCCTACAATGAGAGGACGCCTCGATGCTGTTGGACCGCCTCAGCCGGCCGCTGGAAGACTTGCGGATCTCCGTGACGGATCGCTGCAACTTCCGCTGCACCTACTGCATGCCGCTCGACGAGTACGAGTGGCTGAAAGTGACGCGCATTCTCAGCTTCGAAGAGATAGCGCGGCTGGCGCGCATCTTCAGCGGATTGGGCGTGCGCAAGCTGCGACTCACGGGCGGGGAACCGCTGGTACGCAAGCAACTGTCCTCGCTCGTTGGTCAGCTCGCGGCGATTCCAGGCGTGGACGATCTGGCGATGACGACCAACGCATCGCGGCTGACCGAATTGGCGGAGCCGCTCGCCCAGGCCGGGCTACAGCGGCTTACGGTGAGCCTGGACACGCTTCGGCCTGACCGCTTTGGGGCCATCACCCAACGCGGCGAGCTGGGGCCGGTGCTCGAGGGGATCAATGCGGCCCGACAGGCGGGGTTAGGTCCAATCAAGATCAACGTCGTGGTCGAGCGCGACGTGAACGAAGACGAGGTCTCCGAGCTGGCCGCCTTTGGCCGCGAGCGCGGTTTCGAGGTGCGCTTCATCGAGTACATGGACGTGGGCAACGCCAACCAATGGCGCACCGATCGGCTGGTCCCCAAGGCGGAGATTCTCGAGCGCGTCGGGTCGGCCTTTCCGTTCCGGGCGTCGAGCGCGCCGCGAGGCAGCCGCACCGCGAATCGCTATGAATACCTCGACGGCGCTGGCGGGTTTGGCGTGATTGCGTCGGTGACCGAGCCGTTTTGCGGGGACTGCTCGCGCGCCCGGCTAACCGCGGACGGGCAGCTCGTGACGTGTCTGTTTTCCGGGAGCGGGTTCGACCTCAAGCCGCTGCTACGCGGCGGGGCGTCCGATGGTGAGATCGCTAGCGCCGTCGAGCAGGTCTGGACGGGGCGGGCCGACCGCTATTCCGAGACGCGGTTGGTCGCTCTTGGCTCGGCGGCGGGCTATGAGCCGGCGGCGGCGCGCAAGCTCGAGATGATCCGGCTGGGCGGGTAGGTTCGGCGCGGTCGATCGGGGCCTGTGGCCCCGGGGCGAGGCGCAGCCTCGCCCGCACGGCTGCGCCGTGCGCCAGTGTGCCCGGCAT
Organism: Bryobacterales bacterium; assembly: GCA_965216545.1. Taxonomy (GTDB): domain Bacteria; phylum Acidobacteriota; class Terriglobia; order Bryobacterales; family UBA6623; genus RI-231. The sequence goes on along the minus strand of OZ244172.1, from coordinate 6,076,772 downwards.
GGGCTGGATCTAGTGAGCTGAAAGGAGCTCATCGGGACCGATGGAGGTAACTGTAGGGAAGAGCAAGACGGAAGCCGTGAGGCGAAGCCGAAGGAAGCTCGGAACGAAGTCACGACCGCAGGAACACGAATCGGCAGAGAGGCCGGGCATGGGCGGTGAGCTTGCTGGCCACAGCGAAACCCAGTATCCATACGAGGCATGCGAGGTAGAGCCGAGCGGCGCGGGACGAAAGATGCAGCGCCTTACCCGAGGAGATCTCGGCTGGAAGCGTAGAGCCGAAGGCGGAGAAGTCAGCAGAGGCCGTAGTAGCGAAGAAGCGGGGTAACGCCCGTGGAGCAAAGGGCCGAAGAGCCAAGGAGCAAAGCGCAGAGACCGACTCCGCAGAGCAGCCGAAAAGAGGTCGACCGGAGATCCCGAGCCGCAAGGCTCCCATCGAAAGACGGCGAAAGGGGAAGCGCAGCAGGCCAGAAGCGGTGGAGCCGCGGCGAGGATCGACGAGATGACGACGGCAGAGCTCGCCGAACACTTCGCGGCGCACCGCGAGGTGATGGTGGCGAAGCTCGCGACCGGGCGGTGGACGCCGTCGCCGGTGAAGCGGGTGGAGATCCCGAAGCCAGGCGGGGGAGTGCGACGACTGGGGATTCCGACGGTGATGGACCGGTTGATCCAGCAGGCGCTGTTGCAAGTGCTGGGAGCGATCTTCGACGACGGATTCAGCGAGTCGAGCTACGGATTTCGAGCGGGGCGCAGTGCGCACGATGCGGTGCGGGCGGCGCGCGGATACGTCGAGGCGGGGAAGGACTGGGTGGTCGACATCGACATCGAGCGCTTCTTCGACACGATGAATCAAGACCTGTTGATGGCCCGGGTTGCGCGAGTAATACGGGATAAGAGGGTCTTAAGATTGATTGGACGGTATTTGCGGGCCGGCGCGCTGGTTGGGGGCGAATGGAAACCGAGCAGGGCGGGGACGCCGCAGGGCGGACCGCTATCGCCGCTGCTAGGCGACATCGACCTCGATCCGCTGGACCGGGAGCTGGAGAGGCGTGGGCTGAACTTTTGCCGCTACGCCGACGACTGCAACATTCATGTGAGCAGCGCGGCGGCGGCGGAGCGTGTGCTGGCGTCGATCAGCGAATGGATCGAGCGGCGGTTGCGGTTGCGGGTGAATCGAGCCAAGAGCGGGAGAGGACGGCCTTGGGAGCGACAGTTTCTGGGGTTTGCGATCGACCGCGAGGGCCGGATAGCGCTGGCGCAGCGAAGCCTGGCGCGGTACAAGCAGAAGGTGCGAGAGCTATGGCGGGGAGGCCAGTCGTTGACGAGCCGCGAGTTGCGGGATCGTTGGCGGAGCTGGCTCGAAGGCTGGTGGGGCTATTTCCGATTGGCCGAGAACCGCAAGAGGCTCGAGTGGCTGGAAGGTTGGACGCGGCGGCACATGCGCAAGTGTTTCTGGCTGAGGTGGCATGATGCGGCGGGACGCAAGAGAGCGATGCGGCGGTTGGGCGTGAACGAGCGATTGCTACGAGTCGTAGCGACGCGACGTGGATCTTGGTCCATGTCGAACAACGCGGTGATGAAGAGCAGCTTGACGAACGCCCGGCTGGAGCACCACGGTTTCTTGGTTCCATCCCAGCTTGCAGCGTGGTAAGCTGCCGGCTCAACCGCCGGATACGGAAAACCGTACGTCCGGTGGTGTGGGAGGGCGGCCCCTTGGGCCGCCCGACCCGATCAACGAGCGCCCGCTGCCTACAACCCCTGGCCTAGCCAGCCTTCGAGCTCGCGGCGGTAGCTGCGGCTGAGCTTGAGCTCTTTGCCGGTGGTCAGGATGATGGCGTACTCGCCGTGCCCGAGCGGGCGCAGCGTTTGGATTCGCTCGGTGTTGATCGATGCCGAGCGGTGGATGCGCACGAAGCGCTTGGGGTCCAACTTCTCCTGCAACTGGCCTATGGTCGAGCGGTAGAGGTGCTCCTTGCCGGCGGCGTGCAGGTTGACGTAGACGCCGGCGGCTTCGATCCAGTCGATCTCGTCGACATCGAGGAACCGCACGCGCCCGGCGGACTTGAGAACGATGCGCTCGAGCGGCTCCTCGCCGTCGAGCATCTCCGACACCTTGGACTGAAACTCCGGCCGACGGCTATGACGCAGATAGTCGCGGGCATGGGCGAGCGCGGACTCGAAGCGCTCGTCGCTGTAGGGCTTGAGCAAGTAGTCCAGCGCGCGCGCCTCGAAGGCTTTGACCGCGAAGCTATCGTAGGCGGTGACGAAGATCGTGACGGGGGTCTGCTCGGGGCCGAGCTCGCGCAGCACGCCGAAGCCGTCGCGCTCGGGCATCTGAATGTCTAGGAAGAGCAAGTCCGGGTGATGCCGCTCGACAGCGGCGACTGCCTCGGCGCCGTTGCGGGCTTCGGCCACCACCGTCAAGTCGGACTCGCGCCCGATGAGCTCAGCCAGACGGCGACGTGCGGGGCGCTCGTCGTCAGCGATGACCGCGCGTAGAGTCTCCATTTCCGTTGGCGATGGGTTGCTCATGGTAGGGCACCGCGACTTCGACTTGGACGCCGGAATCGGCCGCTCCGTGGATCGCGAAGCGGCTCGCTTCGCCATAGAGGCGGCGCAGGCGCTCGCGCGTGTTGGCCAGACCGACGCCTTCTTTCCATCCGGCGGGCAGGCCCGGACCGTCGTCGGCGACGCGCAGCTCGAGCGAGCCGTTCTCGCGCCAGGCCTTGACGTTGACTGACCCGGCGGCGGAGCGCTGGGCCACCCCGTGCTGAACGGCGTTCTCCACCAGCGGTTGCAGCAGGAAGGTCGGCAACAGCGCCCTCCGAGCCTCCGGCGCGACCTCTAGCTCGACTTCGAGACGGTCCTCGAAGCGCGCGGTTTGGATCCCGAGATAACGCTCGAGGAACGCGATCTCGTCGTCGAGGGAGATCTCCTGGTCCTCGGCGTGGTCGAGCGAGAGACGCAACAGCTCGCCAAGCTGTTCGAGCATCCGGCGGGCGGTGCGCGGGTCGCGCTCCACGTGGGACGAGATGGCGTTCAGGGCGTTGAAGAGAAAGTGCGGGTGGAGTTGACTCCGCAGGTTGCGCAAGCGCGACTGGGCGAGCAGGCGCTCGAGCTCGGAGTTGCGCACTTGGCGCTCTTGCAAGCGTGCGTGATAGTCGTAGGCGTAGTAGACGCCCACGATCATCCAGTAGACGAGCACCTGCCAGTGGATACCCCCCTGCAGCGCTTCAGAGAATGCGACTTGGAGAGAACCGAGGCTTGCCGCCCCCTCGCGCAGCCCCGAGATCACGAAGCGGGCGCCGGCGATCTGCAGGAAAGCGATGGCAAACCCGAGTGGAACGTGCCAGAAGAACCTCTGAAAGAGGGCTTCGGGCGAGGCGGGCAGGATGCGATCGATGCGAACGATCAGGGCGGCGAGCAGGCCCCAGAGATACCACTGCACCATCGAGCGCTCGAAGACCGCCGCGGGAGATGCGGGTTGGCCTTGGATTCCCGCCTTGGTCGCGAAGAACAGGCCGACCAGGGTCCAGAAGGCGAAGCCTGCGAGCCAGCGCTTCCAGGGGTTGCGGATCAACGGCGGTCGGTCGGTCACTAAGGGCGTCCCGACGGTCATCATACACCGCGGGCCGCGCTGTACCATAGGGAAACCTGGAGCACTCGCCATGATCCACCTTCCAATTCTGCGCTGGGGCGCGCCTTACAAATCGCTCGATGTCGACCGGGTCATGCACTTCGACACGGGCGAGCCGATCGCCGAGTTCTCGCAGTCGAGCGACATGATCGTGCGCCGCGACATCAAGCAGTCGGCGCGGGCGCGCAACGCGCTTCGCGAGATCCCGGCCAAAGAGCTGGTGGCGATGTGTGAAAAGGCGGCGGACATCTTTCTGAAGGACGAGTTGCCCGTCGGCGACGACTCGCAGACCGTCGAGCAGTTCGTGCGCTGCCAATCCGCCACGACGGGCCTGCCGGAGAACATGTGCCACGCCAACATGGCCAAGCTCGGCTTCGTGTTGGGGCACATGGGCGAGATTCTCGACTCGCTCACCCGGGGTCTGGATCTCGAGATCCTCTCGAAGGGCTACGGGTATGACAAAGACGGCCGCCTGCTGAGCTACCAAGCGCAGACGGACGTGCTGGGCGCGGTGCTGCCCTCGAACTCGCCCGGCGTTCATTCGCTGTGGCTGCCGGTGATCCCGATGCAGATGGGCTTGGTGCTCAAGCCCGGCGCACAGGAGCCGTGGACGCCCTATCGCATGGCGATGGCGCTCTACGAAGCCGGCGTGCCGCGGGAGGCGATCAGCGTCTACCCGAGCGGCCCCGACGCCGGTCCGGCCGTGATGGCGGCGTGCAAGCGCGTGATGATCTTCGGCGGCCAGCCGACCATCGAGAAGTACGCCGGCGATCCGCGCGTGCAGGTCCACGGGCCTGGCTGGAGCAAGATCCTACTCGGCGACGACGAGGCGGATGACTGGGAGAAGCATCTCGATGTGATGGAGACGAGCGTGCTGCTCAACTCGGGGCGGAGTTGCATCAACTGCTCCTCGATTTGGGTTCCGCGCAACGGGCGCCAGATTGCGCAGGCGCTCGCGGAGCGGTTGGCGAAGGTCAAGCCGCTGCCGCCGGAAGATCCCGAGGCGCCGCTGGCCGCCTTCACTGTCGCCGGCGTGGGCGAGGCGATCAGCGAGCTGATCGACGGAGAGCTCGAGCAGTCCGGAGCGGAGGATTTGACGCAAGCCATCCGCGGCGGCTCGCGCTCGGTGACCAAGGAGCGTTGCAGCTACCTTCTGCCGACGGTGGTCTACACCGACCAGCCGGACTCGCCGATTGCGGCGAAAGAGTTCATGTTTCCGTTCGTGACCGTCGTCGAGTGCCCGCAGGAAGAGATGCTCGAGAAGATCGGCTATACGCTGGTTTGCACGGCCCTCACCGAGGACGAGCGTTGGCGCCGGGAGCTGATCGACTCAGTCGACATCGACCGACTGAACTTCGGGTCCGTGCCGACGACGAAGCTCGATTGGCTGCAGCCGCACGAGGGGAACATCGTGGAGTGGCTGTACCGGGCGCGGGCGTTCCAGAGCGCGGCTTAGAGGCTAGCGGCTCTGCCGCGCGTACTCTCTTCGTCTACGGCCGCAGGCGCCATTCCTTCGGCGCTTTGAAGCCCTCGCGGCCTTCGTTGTAAGGACGGACGGCATTCGCCGGCTGCAGTGCGCGGAAATTCCGGGCCTTCGCCATCAGCCACTCGACGATCTCCGGGTGGTCTTCGGCTACGTTGGTCGTCTCGTTGGGGTCGCGGGCGATCTCGAACAGCAGTATCTCGCGCTTGGAGGCGTCGGCTGAGGGGTCGGTGATGCGCGGGCCGAGCACGACCAGCTTCCACTCCGGCGTGATGACCGAGACCTGCTCGGTGTCTTCGCCTTGCTGGCCGATGTAGTTGTAGAGCTCACGGCCGATGCGCTCTTTGTCGCCAGCCCACACGTCGAGCACGTTGACGCCGTCGAGGGGCTTGCCCGGCGCGGCGTGGACGCCCGCCGCGGCCAGCACGGTCGGCAGCACGTCGATGTTCGCCATTGGCGCAGAGCTCTTGCGGCCGCCCTCGAATCCCGCAGGCCAACGCACGGCCGCGGTGACGCGGATTCCGCCCTCGAACACGCTTGCCTTCGCCCCGCGCAGAGGATGATTCGATCCGATGCCACCGACTCCGCCGTTGTCGGAGAAGAACAGCACCAGCGTGTTCTCCCGGACGCCGGCCGCGTCGAGGGCTTCCAACACCGTGCCCACGCCGCGGTCGAGCGCGGCGATCATGCCGCCCAGGATGCGGCGGTTCTTCGTGCGTTGGACGTCGGCGCCCCAATCGCCGGGCACGGCCGCGAGCGTGCGGTAGGGGTCCATGTCAGCCTCGGGAGCTTGGAAGGGGCTGTGGGGCGCGTTGAAGGGGACGTAGCAGAGGAATGGCCCGCTGCCGGCGCGGCGTTCGATGAAGTGCGCCGCCTTGGCGGCGATCACGTCCGTCGAGTAGCCCTCGTCCTTGGCGGATTTGTAGCCGTCATGCCAATCCAGCTCGCCCTCGCGCTCGTGGGTGAAGTAGTCGATAGCGCCGTTGTAGTGGCCGAAGAACTCGGTGAAGCCGCGCTTGAGCGGGTGATACTTCGCGTCGGAATGGCCGAGGTGCCATTTGCCGAAAATGCCGCGGTGTTTGTAGCCGGCTTTGCCTAGGGCGTCCGCCAGCGTCGTCTCGGACGTATCGAGCCCTCCTTCGCGCCAGGGCGGGTAGACGGCCCGCATGGAGCCGTAGCGGATGGGGTAGCGGCCCGTCATCAACCCGGCGCGCGTCGGCGAGCAGACCGGGTGAACGTAGAAGCGCTCGAGCTCGACGCCTTCCTCGGCGAGCTCGTCGATGTTGGGCGTGAGGATCTCGCCGCCGTTGAAGCCGACATCGTGGTAGCCGAGGTCATCCGCCAGCAAGATGACGATGTTGGGCTGGTCTTGGGCAGCTAGCGTGACACTGGCGGCGAGCAGAAGCAGAGCGATTCGGTACACGACCAGATTGTAGCGGCCCGTTGCGGCTCACGGCTCGCGCCGCAGAGCCGGGGCTGCTGGCCGCCCCCTCTGAGGGGCTCAGCCCAAGGGGCGCCCGTCAGACGTTTCCGCGAGGGAGCTATTTCAGCGGTGCTCTTGCGAAGAGTACTTGTTCAAGGTCTTGATCAGCGGTTGGATGATCTCGGGGGCGGCGACTTTACCGTCGAGGACTTCCCAGCGGTCGACGCGCTTGCCGTAGATCTGTTCGTCTTGCTTGGGATCAGGCCGCAGCGTCGCGCCCTCGAGCGAGATGCCCGCGAAGACGCCTTGGGAGCGTGAATAGGCCAGGATTTCGGCTTGCATCTGCGCGTCGGTCTGGGCATTTGCAGTGCGGCCGACCGGCCCGGCTGCCACGCTCGCATCTCCGCCCAGCGTGAACTTGCTCTCGAGCAGGTTGGACTTGCCGTTCTCGTTCATCACCAGCAGCAGCAGATCGGTCTTGCTGCCGCCAATTTGCAGACCCACGCTGCCGCCTTCCATGCGCACCGAGGTGGGCGCCGTCCAGCCCTTGCCGTCCGCGCCACGGCATGAAATGACGCCGCGTCCGTACTTGGCGCCGATGATGAAGCCGCCCTTGATCATGCCCGGAACGATGACCACGCAGTGTGCGCGGGCGACCAGATCCTGCGGCACGCCCTTGTCCGGGGCGCCGAGAATCTCGTCGAGTGTCTCGGCCGCCTTGAGGCAGCGCTCCTGGGCGTCGGTGAGGCCCCAAGCTGAGAGCGCCGTCGCCAGCGCCACAATCGTCAAACGCATCCGCATCGTCTCGTCCTCCGTCTTCTCGTTCAATCGTAGCCCGAATCTCGCTAGCGCGTGCTACTTTGTTGCCATGATTCGGCTCGCGTTTTCGATGTTGCTCGTGTCGGTGTGGTCGGCGGCATACGCCCAGCCCTCTACGACGGCCCTGCGCCAAGAAGCCCAGGAGCGCGCGGCCGCACAGGCGAAGCGGGTGCAGGAGATCACCGATTCGCTGTTCTCGTTCTCCGAGCTGGGCTATCAGGAGCTCGAGTCGGCCAAATACGTGACCAACGTGCTGGCGGCGAACGGCTTCCGGATCCGGATGGGCGCGGCTGGCATGCCGACGGCCTTCGTGGCCGAATGGGGCCGCGGCAAGCCGGTCATTGGGCTTATGGCCGACATCGACGGGCTGCCAGAAACTTCGCAGAAGCCCGGCATCCCCCGGCGCGAGCCGCTGATCGACGGCGGCCCAGGCCACGGCGAGGGCCACAATGCCGGTCAAGCCGTCCAAGTCGCCGCGGCGCTGGCCGCCAAGCAGATCCTGGCGAAGTACGGGCTTCCGGGCACGATCCGCGTCTATCCCGGTATCGCGGAGGAGTTGCTGGGCTCACGGACCTACATGGTGCGCGACGGGCTGTTCGAGGACCTCGACGCGATGCTGAGCGCGCACGTGGCCTCGTCATTCGGCACGGACTGGGGCGTGCGGGGGCTGGCGCTGGTCTCGACGCAGTACACCTTTCACGGCGTCTCGGCGCACGGGGCGGGCTCGCCTTGGCGCGGGAGAAGCGCGCTCGACGCGGTGGAGCTGATGAACGCCGGCTGGAACTTCCGGCGCGAGCACCTGCGGCCACAGCAACGCTCACACTACGTGATCTCCCACGGCGGCGACCAGCCCAACGTCGTTCCGCCGGTGGCTACGGTTTGGTACTTCTTTCGCGAGCTCGATTACGAGCACGTCAAGCGCAACCACGACATCGGCACGCGCATCGCCGAGGGCGCGGCGATGATGACCGACACGACGATGACCGAGCGCGTGATCGGCGCAGCTTGGCAGGGCTACTACAACAAGCCGATCGCCGAGAGGCTCTCGGCCAACATCGCCAGGGTTGGCATGCCGGACTGGTCCGCGGACGACCAGGCCTTCGCCAAGGCCGCGCAGAAGATGATGGGCTCGGAGGAAGAAGGGCTCGCGACCGAGCCGCTCGAGCTCCGCGGCGCGACCGAGCCGACCGGCGGAGGCGGCTCGGATGATATTGCCGAGGTGAGCTGGACCGTGCCCACGGTCGTGCTGCGCTATCCGTCGCAGATTCCCGGCATGGTCGGTCACCACTGGTCTTCGGGCATCGCCATGGCGACGCCGATCGCCCATAAAGGAGCGCTGGCGGGGGCGCAAGCGCAGGCGATGACCCTGGTCGAGCTGCTCACCGACGAGGAGCTGCTGGCCAATGCCAAGGCCTTCTACGCCGAGCAGACCGAGGACGTCGAGTGGGAGTCGCTGATCCCCGCCGAGGTCGCGCCGCCGACGCACTTCAACGAGGAGCGGATGGAGCGGTTCAAGCCGCGGCTCGAGCAACTCCGCTACGACGCCTCGAGGTATTCGAGCTACCTGGAGCAGCTTGGGGTGGAATACCCCACGCTCGAGTGATCGCGACACTCGAGTGATCGCGAAGGTCGACGGATCTCGAGTCTCGTAGTACGCTGGTAGGAGGGTTCGCCCGAACCCTGGCGAGCATGGCGCTCGCCGACATCGCGCAGCAGGCCGAGAAGGCATCTCCCGCCTCCCCTCGTTTGTCCTTCGGTCGCTGCGATTCGCGCCGTTTTCCATCCGGCGGCAACGGGTGTGTCCCTGGACGCGCTTGCCCGCTGGTCGAAGCTCGAATTGGCCGCCCCGGGGTTCGGGACGACCGCGAGCCATCCCTCTTCGCGCCCGTGGAGAAGGCCAGGCGGAAGCGTCAGGCGCCCGCACGAGATCGCAGGAGTCATACACCTGGTCATACCGCCGGAGTTTCACCGGCGTTAGAGGGTCTGACGGACCTGAATTCAGGTCTAGACCAATCGCCTGAGAAAACGCTTCCATCGGACTCTAGAAACTCCCGCGCCCTGTCGAGGAGAAAAAAATGATAAAGATCTGCTCGTTCGAACGAGCCGGAGCGACGGCCCTAGCCGCCGCGATGCTCTTGGCGACGGCCCCCGCGCCGGCGCAAACCAACCCCGATGCTTTAGCCGCCCAGGTCCGAGCGCTCAACGACACGCTGATTCGCCTCTACGATCAGCAGTTGGGCCGCAGTCCCGAAACCGCCGCCTCCACCCGGCGGCAGGCCGAAGAGGCCATCGAAGCCCGCTTGGCGAAGCTCGAAGAGCTGATCGCCGCCGATCCCGCGACCGCGCTCACCCTCGGCTTCTCGTCCGACTTTCTCGCCGAGCTGAGCGAGGCGTTCCCCGGCGCGGCGGGCGACCTCGAGCAGCGCGGCGGCTTCAGCGGCGTCTACGAGCCGGAGTACATCGACGGCGAGACGAGCTACCGGCTGGTCCACGGACTGCGCCTCGGTCAACGCCGCGTCGAAGTGTTCTTCGCGAACGAAGAGCCCACGGCGTCCGGCGGTTCCACGCTCACCGTGGAGGGTCTGCTCGCCGGCGAAGCCATGGCGGGCGGCGAAGCGAGCGCGTCCGAGGGGCCGGTTGCGGCCGCGGGCCAGGCTTGCAGCACGCTCGGCAACCAGCGTATCGCCATCATCAAGGCGCGCTTCCCTGGGTCGGGGGCGAGCTTGAACAATGCCGACTTAGCCGACTGGTATTTTGGCGCGACCGGCAATACGCTCAACAACTTCTGGCAAGAGAACTCCTACGGCGACGCCTGGGCGACGGGGGACGTCTACCCGGCCGGCGCGGACGCTTGGTACGAGCTCGATCAGCAGTATCCCTGCGAACCGGCGAGCGCGATCCGCCAGGCGGCGATCGCGGCCGCCGACGGCGACATCGACTTCAACAACTATGAGCGGATCGCGATCATCTATCCCCATCCGGGCGGCTCCTGCTACGCCGGCATCGCCTCGCTCGGCTGCTGGGTGGGCGCTCCGGACGGCTCCCCGAACATCTCCTATACGGTCGAGATCTTGAGCAGCCATGACACTCGCGGCGAGGCTGTGCAGCTTGGCTCCCACGAGCTTGGCCACAACTTGGGCCTGCCCCATGCGCGCTCGATCGACTTTGGCTCGGCGCCGCTGGGCGGGCTGAACGACTCCGGCTCCTACCTCGAGTACGGCGACCGCTACTCGACGATGGGCTTCTGGAACTATGGCCACTACGCAGCGCCCCACAAGCAGCAACTCGGCTGGCTCGACAACGTGCAGACGATCTCCTCGCCGGGAACCTACACCGTCGTTCCGTCCTCGACCAACGGCGGCGCCCAGGCGCTCGAGATTGCTCGCGGGACCGACAACTCCGAGAGCGAAGAGTTGTGGGTGGAGTACCGACGCCGGCAGGGTCAGTACTACTCGACAGTTGGCGACCCGACCAACGGCGCCCTGGTGCATCTCGAGAACGGCCTGGGCGGCGGACGCACGCAGCTCGTCGACTTCACGCCGGAGTCCAGCGCGTCCTGCGGCAGCTACTACTGCTCAGACTTCTATGACGCCACGCTCGACGTTGGCCAGAGCTGGAGCGACACGGCCTCGAACCTCAACTTGAGCGTCGTCTCGGCCAGCAACAGCGGCTTGCAAGTGCAAGTTGACTACGGCGCAATCCAGTGCGCGCCGGCGGCGCCGACGGTGACGATCTCGCCGAACTCGCAGACGACCCAGGAGGGCGGTTCGGTCAACTACACCGTTTCGGCGCAGAACAACGACAACTCCGGCTGCGCGTCGTCGACGTTCAACTTGACGTCGGCGGTGAGCGGCGCTGGGGCGCCGGCGATCTCGACATCGTTCTCGAACGCGGCGTTGACGATCGCGCCCGGCGCGAGCCAGAGCTCGACGCTGACCGCGGCGACTTCGACGGGTGCGGCCGGCAGCAACACCGTCACCGCGACGGGGACGCGCGCCGGCGGCGCCGCGGAGGCCGACTCGGCTTCGGCCGGGCTGACGGTGACCGCCCCGACCCACACGTTGTCGATCAACGTGTCGGGCAACGGCTCGGTGACGGTAGCGCCTTCGGGGGATAGCTGTAGCGGCACATGCTCGTTCCAGTACCCGCAAAGCTCCTGGACGACCCTGACGCTGACCGGCGCGAGCAACCACCACAAGCAGAGCTTCTGCGCTTGGGGCGGAGACTGCGCGGGCACGGATCCCGCGGACGCCTGCATCCTGAGCACGCCCGGCGACTACAACGTCACAGCGACCATCGCGAAGAACTGCGGCGGTGGCGGCGGCAATGGCGGCGGCGGCAATGGCGGCGGCAATGGCGGTGGCAATGGCGGTGGCAAAGGAGGCGGCAAGCCCGACAAATAGACCCCCGCGCAACCGCGCGACAACCCGAGGCTCCCGGCGCTCGCCGGGAGCCTCTCGCGTTATGCTGACCCGACATGCGCCACATCCGCTACTCGGTCGCCGCCAGCCTCGACGGTTTCATCGCCGGCCCCAACGGCGAATTCGACTGGATCCCCATGGATCCCGACATCGACTTCCAGGCGATCTTCGCCGAGCTCGACACGTTGCTGATGGGGCGCAAGACCTACGAGGCCGTCAAAGACGGCAAGATGATTCCCGGGATGAAGACCTACGTCTTCTCGCGGACGCTCGACGCGGCGGAGCATCCCGGCGTCACCGTGATTGGGGAGGGGGGTGAGGCCACGGTCCGTGGCTTGAAGGAGGCGCCCGGGAAGGGTATCTGGCTATTCGGCGGGGGCTTGCTGTTCCGCAGCCTGGCCGAGGCGGGATTGGTGGACGCGGTGGAGGTCGCCGTGGTCCCAATCGTGTTGGGCGGCGGAATACCTCTGATCGCGCCGGGGGCGGGGAAGGTGAAGCTCGAGCTGAGGGAGCAGAAGGTCTACGAGAAGACCGGGATCGTAATGCTGAGCTACGCGGTGCTAAGCTGACCCCGACGCCCCTGGAGGTCCGCCATGCTTGCCCGCTCCCTCGCCTTGCTCCTCACCGTCGCCACGCTCGCTCTCGCCCAGACCGACATCCCGCTCCAACCCCTGGCTCGGAGCAGCCATCCCAAGGGCTGATTCGATCCACACACCCACGTGACGTAGCCTACTCATGACCGCTTCGATAGCCGTGCTTATGCGGCGATCAATCGGGAATACCCGAGCCCCAGGCATGCTGATGAGGATCTGCCAGCGCATCCACTGGCAGAGTCACTAGTGTCCGGCTATAAGTCGAGCAGATTCAGTTGGTTAGGAAGGGCGGGTATTTGGACATTGGAGACGGTGCGCTGCAAGGCCTGCAGGGCGGGGGTTTTCTCGAGGACGGTGATGCTGAGAACCTGTAGGAGTTTGTAGAGACTGACGTCGAGGCTGAGCCGTTTCTTGAGGATGGCGACCAACAGATACGTGGCGATGGCGATCCAGATCTGGGTCTTCACGGCGTTCTCGCTGAGGCCGTAGAAGGCCTTGACGCGGAGGTGTTGCTTGATCCATTTGAAGAACAGCTCGACCCGCCAACGGGACTTGTAGAGCCGCGCGATCGTCAACGCCTCCAGCTCGAAGTTGTTCGTCAACAGGACGAGTCGTTTGTCGGTAATCGAGTCGTGGAAACGCACACGCCGCAAGGCTTCGGGATAGGCCCGCGCCGAGTCGCGGGTGCGCAGGACCACCGTGTGGTCCGAGAGCACGCCGTCGGCGATGGCGGCGGGGCGCGAGTAGCGCCGGTTCAAGTGCACATTCTTCTTCGAGCGCACGACGTAGAAAGCCGAGCAGCGGACGAAGAGGTAGAGCCGGGCGAAGTCGAGATAGCCGCGGTCCATGACGTAGAACGAGCCGGCCTCCGGCACGAGCTCGTCGAGCACGTGGACGTCATGACGGCGACCCTCGGTGACGCGGACGAAGGCGGGGATGGAGCCGCGCAGGTCGAGCAGAGTATGCAGCTTGACCGCCGATTTGGTGCGCTGGAAGCGGGCCCAGGGAAACAGCGCCAGGCACAGGTCGATGGTCGAGGAGTCGAGGGCGTAGACGGTCGCCTCGAGATCGGCGTCGAGAGACTCGCGGGCGTAGAGCGGCCGGGCGATGGCGATGAGCGCTTGCGCCAGATCGGCCCAGATGCGCCAGTCGTGCGCCTCGTTGGCGTCGGCCAGGGTCGAGCGCGAAATGCGGCCCCGGAACCCCAAATGGTAGAGCCGGGGTCCGAGCGAGCGCAGACAGACCTCGATGTCGCGCAGGCTTTCGCGGCCCGTCAACTGTGCGAAGGCCATGCACAGAAACTGATCCATGCAGGAGAAGCCGCGCTGACGCCGGTTCCCGCCGTAGCGGCGGACACAGCGATGAAACTCGTGGGCGGGAAGGTGATCCATCACCTGGGAGAAGACGGCGCGGCCGGAGTTCATGCGCCATTGTGGGCGCCGACCCGCGCCGGCCGGAATGGCGCCGACGGCAATTCAAATCGAAAACGCCGGAGATGGACCTTAACTCCCTGTCTGTCTATGAGTTGCGTCCAATCGCCGAGCCGTTAGCCGGACAGTAGTGTGGCAGAGTATTGCCGCCAAAACGACAAGTGCGAGCAGGAAGGATCCCGTGGGCTGAAAGGTCCAGACCGCGTACGCCGGAAGTACCACGATCGACAGTGAAGTGAAAACTCGAGGCAGGCGTCCAGGATAGATTGCAACCCAGGCTTCCGACCATTCGTCCTTCTGTAGAGACACCCTGCGCCGAATCTCGGTGAAATGGAAAAAGAGAAACATGAGGGGTAGGAAAGTCGGGACGCCCAGCCATTTCGCTACGACGTCGCGCGAGGCGCTGATGGGCCCCAGGTTTACGCCACCATCGAGCGCGGATTCCATCGTGTTCACGACTTCCTCTAAGGTAGCTATATCCAGTCGCGATAGCGGTCCGAGCTGTCCTTCTATAGCGGTCGGTTGTGATCTGTCAATGAGGTTGTTGATACCGGCAATCGATGATCCCTCGGAAACAATGCTTGACTCACCGACCGCGGCTTTCCAGTCGATCGTATTGCCAACAGACGCAATTCTCACCGGTATCGCGAACAGCCGACTGTATGTCCGTCCGATCAGAAAGTAGGATCCGTTTTGGGTGGATGGCGTGAGGCCAGGGGGGCTAGGCCCAAGCTTAAGATCGATACTGTCACTACCTGAACTCGAAAGTCGATCGTAGTGAACTTGCTGTAGTGCTGATCTCGCGGGCTTGGCTGTATGCTCTCGTCGTATCACCACAGTTGTGCCCGTAGGCGAGACGACTCTGATCCTTGCCCTGGTCACAATGGAAAACATGGAGAAGTCAGGAATGGTTTTCGGGGGGAATGTTGGATTCACTGAGCCTTTGTGGATGAACGCCCAGGGCCGATAGTCGGACGGTCCCTCGAGGTCCCAGTACTCATAGGCGGCCAGCGCGCAGGTCGAGTTCAATCGCGCTGTCGTTTCAGTTGAGTCCCAGGGATCATCGAACCGAACGATCAGAGGCTCACACGAGGCCAGCACGTCTCGGTTTTCAGACATCGACTCCTCAATTGCTGAAGTTATCGCCGTGTGCCACATGCCTTTAATGGTTAGAAAGATATCGACGGCCCTGCCGGTATCGCTGATCCATGTCGCAGGATTGCTAGATAGGACGATCAAAACGCCACACGCCAGGGTGAGTATGTAGTGCGTATTTCGTCCTGCTCGAATGATCCCGGAGTTGTCTGTTCGGTTCTTGTTTTCCATGACAAGACGCTCCATTCATGTCAAATTCTATCGAACATTCATCGCGCGAAGCTCGTGTATGCGTTTCTCGGGCGATAGGTGCTAAGCTGACCCCGACTGCCCTGGAGGTCCGCCATGCTTGCCCGCTCCCTCGCCTTGCTCTCTGTGGCTGCCACCGTGGCCTCAGCTCAAGGCGACGTCCCGCTCCAGCCGCTGGCCCAGCAAGTTCGCCGCCTGGAGGATGCGCTCAACTACCTCGGCCAACCGCTCTCGCCCGCAACGCATGCGGCCCTCAACGAGGCCATGGCGCTCTCGAGCGAGACCGCCGCGGTTGCGCGCATCCAAGAGCTGCTCGACCCGCTCGTGCTCGCCGAGATCGAGATCAACGCCGAGAGCCGCGTGAAGGTCACCCAGGGCCAGGCCAAACCCGAGCTGGTGGAGGGCGGCGCGCGGCTGTTCTTGATCAAAGTCAACAATCTGGCCGGCGTCACCGCGCCGCTGGTGGTCGAGAGCCCCAACAGCGGACCCGTGTATCTCCAATCGCGCGGCGAACATGCGCCCGAGATGGAGCTGACGATGGAGGACGTCAAAGAGCGCTGGGCCAGCTTCGAGATTTTCACCAAGCCGCCCATGCGACCGCGGCTGACCGGCCTGGGCGCCGAGTACGTCATCCTCGAAGCCTATTCCCGCGACGCCGGCCAGCGCTCGGCGCTGCTCGCCTTCAACGTCGGCCAGGGCACGCAGGACATCGGCTTCCGCAACGACATCATGGTGCTATTCACCGCCGTGCCGGCTCGCGCCATCACCCTGCGCGTCAACAACGAGAACGGCGAGCGCGCCATGGCGTCGTTCATCGTGCGCGATCGCCAAGGGCGCCTCTATCCCAATCCCGCCAAGCGCCTCGAGCCGGACTTTCCCTTCCAGCCGCAGGTCTACCGCTACGACGGCGAGAAGCTCCGTCTCCCCGATGGGTACTACACGATTCAGTATTCGGGCGGGCCGGAGTACTATACGCGGACCAAGGAGCTGCCGGTCTCGGCCGACGGCCCGCGCGAGCTCGAGTTCCAACTGCAGCGTTGGATCGATCCGTCCAAGTACGGCTGGTGGTCGGGCGATCACCATGTGCACGCCTCCGGCTGCGCGCACTACAAGAACCCGACCGAAGGCGTCGAGCCGGAGGCGATGATGCGGCAGGCGCTGGGCGAGAACTTGAACATTAGCTCGGTGCTCACCTGGGGGCCGAGCTGGTATCACCAGAAGCAATACTTCTCCGGAACCGACCACCAGCTCTCCAAGACCGACCGGCTGATGCACTACGACGTCGAAGTTTCGGGCTTCCCTTCGGCGCACTCCGGCCACCTCATCCTGCTTGGCCTCGAAGAAGATGACTACCCGGGCACGACGAAGATCGACGAGTGGCCCTCGTGGGATTTGCCGATCCTCGAGTGGGGCAAGTCGCAGGACGCCATCACCGGCTTCTCACATTCGGGGTGGGGGCTCGAAGTCCGCACCGACGAGCTGCCCAACTACGAGATGCCCGGCTTCGACGGCATCGGCGCCAACGAGTACGTCGTCGACGTGACGCACCCCGATACGATCGACTTCATCTCGACGGTCGACACGCCGGCAATATGGGAGCTGAATGTCTGGTATCACACGCTCAACGTCGGCTTCCGTACGCGCGTCTCGGGCGAGACGGACTTTCCCTGCATCTATCAGGAGAAGGTGGGGCTGGGGCGCAGCTACGTACGGCTGGATGACCTGAGCTATCGCGGCTGGATCGAGGGCGTGCGCGGCGGAGCGGCGTACGTGAGCGACGGCAAGTCGCACCTGATCGACTTCGAGGTCAACGGCCAGAGCATCGACGAAGAGGACGCCGAGATGAAGCTCGCGGCGCCGGGGCGGGTGAAGATCACGTTGAAGGTCGCCGCCATGCTGCCCGAGCGCGCCGACCCGAAGTTTGCAACCCTGCGTTATGACCAGAAGCCCTACTGGGACGTCGAGCGAGCGCGCATCGGCGGCACGCGCGAGGTTCCGGTGGAGATCGTGGTCAATGGCAAACCGGCGGCGGTGCAGAACGTGGTTGCCGACGGCCAGGTGCGCGAGCTGGAGTTCGACATCCCGGTCGAACGCTCGAGTTGGATCGCCGCGCGGATTCTCTACTCGTCACATACGAACCCGATGTTCGTGGAGGTGGGCGGCAAGCCGATCCGCGCGTCTCGCAGGAGCGCGGAATGGCTGCTGGCAGCGGTCAACCAGTGTTGGACGCAGAAGGCGCCGCGGATTCGCGATACCGAGAAGGCCGACGCGCGCAAGGCGTACGATCACGCGCGCGAGGTCTACAAGCAACTAGCCGGCGAGAGCGAGGTGTACGAGTAGGATTACCCGCCGTCCGGTGCGAAATCCGGCTTGAGCTGCACCAGCTCGACCAGGATCCCATCCGGGTCGAGCGCGCACACGACACCGTCGGCGTCCGGCGCAACGACCGGCTCGGCCAGGAGCTCGACGCCCTTGGACGAAAGCTCCCGATAGGCCGCCCAAGCGTCCTCGACGAAGAACGTCAACCAGCGCACGCCGGCGGCGAACTCGGCCGAGCGCCGCTCCGGCGGGCCCTCGATCTCCATCAGCTTGATGAGCGCCTCGCCCGCCTGGAGTCGCACCTGGCGGAACGGCCGCGGCGCGAGCTTGGCGCCGACGGCGACCGAGGCTGGGATGTCGATGTCGAGGACCACCGGCAGGCCCAGGAGGTCGCGGTAGAACCGCAGCGACTCCTCGAAATGGCTGCATACGATCCCGATATCGACGAACGGCCGTTGTGACGCGAAGAGCCGCATTGCGGACCAGAGTTTAGCAGCCGTCCACTCGGGTACAATCGCCGGGATGAAGGTTTTGGCGACTGCGATTGCGTTTGCCGCGCTGCTCTCCGCCGAAGACCCCCGCAACATCCGCAACGGCCTCGAGATCCCCAACGAGGGGTACGCCGATCAGCCCTACATGGTCGAGACCGACGACGGCGCCTGGCTGTGCGTGCTGACCACGGGCCCGGGCGCGGAAGGACAGGGCGGGCAGCACGTCATCACCACGCGCTCGACCGACCAAGGGCGTACCTGGTCCGATCCCGTCGCGGTCGAGCCCTCCGACGGACCCGAGGCGTCCTATGCGGTGCTGCTCAAGGCGCCCTACGGCCGCGTCTACGTCTTCTACAACCACAACACCGACGACGTACGCGAGGTCATCGCCGACCGCAACGGCCGCCCCGGCAAGATCACGCGCGTCGACAGCCTTGGCCACTTCGTCTTCAAGTACTCGGACGACCACGGGCGAACGTGGTCCCCCAAGCGCTACGACGTTCCGCAGCGGGACTTCGAGATCGACCGCAACAATCCCTACCAGGGCAAGCTCAAGTTCTTCTGGAACGTGGGCAAGGCCTTCACGCTCGGCGGCGCGGGTTACGTGCCGCTGCACAAGGTGGGCGGCTTCGGCGAGGGGTTTTTCACTTCGAACGAGGGCGTCCTGCTGCGCAGCGACAACATCCTCACCGAGCGCGACCCGGCGAAGCTGCGTTGGGAGACCTGGCCGCAGGGGGATGTCGGAATTCGCGCGCCGGGCGGCGGCGGGCCCATCGCCGCCGAACATAGCTTCTCAGTGCTGAGCGACGGCTCGCTCTTCGTCGTCTTCCGGACCATCGACGGCTCCCCGGCCTACTCCTACAGCCGCGACCAGGGGCGGACTTGGGAGCCTTCGCAGTACATGCGTTACGCCGACGGGCGGCTGATGAAGCATCCGCGGGCGGCGAACTTCGCTTGGCGCTGCGGCAACGGCAAGTATCTGTACTGGTTCCACAACCACGGCGGGCGCTTCATCCGCGAGCACCCCAACCGCCGTTCCAACGCCTATCAGGACCGCAACCCGGTGTGGCTCGTTGGCGGAGAAGAGGTCGACGGGCCGAGAGGCAAGATTCTGCGCTGGTCACAGCCCGAGATTGCGCTCTACGACGACGACCCCTGGATCCGCATGAGCTATCCGGATCTGGTCGAAGACGGCGGGAAGTATTTCCTCACCGAGACGCAGAAGGATATCGCGCGGGTCCACCGGGTTAACGCTTCGTTGCTCGAAGGGCTGTGGGGACAGTTCGAGAACCGCTCGGTTTCCCGCGACGGGCTGTTGCTCGAATCCGCGGACGAGCGGCAGGTCGCGATGCCCCAGCTCCCCGCGTTCGTCCAACGCTCGGGACGCGCCGACCACGGGACCGAAGACCTCCGCGCCGGCTTTTCGCTCGAGGTTTGGCTGGAGTCGCCGGTCCCGACGGCGGGCGCGATTCTGCTTGACAACCGCACCGCCGAGGGCGTCGGCTTCGTTCTGCGAACCATCGAGGAAGGCGCGGTCGAGCTGGCCATCCACGACGGCCGCACGGCGAATCGCTGGGCCTCGGACCCGGGCGTGTCGCGTCACGTCGTGGTGATCGTTGACGGCGGACCAAAGATCATCACGTTCGTCGCCGACGGACAGCTGCACGACGGTGGCCGGGAGCGTCAGTTCGGCTGGGGCCGCTTCAGCCCGCATCTGCGCTCTGCGAATGGGAGCCCTGCCCTGCGCGTAGACCGGCGCGTCGGGCGCCTCCGCGTCTATGACCGCGCCCTGCGGACCTCTGAAGCAATCGGCAACTATCGGGCCCAATAGAGCGGCCCTGGCGTCCGCTGAGCTCGGCGGGCCGGCCCCCTTAAGCGGGCGAGCGCGCCTATTCCGCCGCCAGCGGCCCTTCGCCGCGCGCCAAGTGCCCCAGGAAGAACTCGCGATTGCGGTGCGCGAACCCGGCCGCTCGCAAGAACGTGGTCCAGTACACCAGCCCGCCCAGGATCGCCGCCGCCAGCATGATCCAGATGAAGCCGGCCTGAGTCTCGAAGACGAAGCGCCACACGAAGGCGCCGAAGATGGGCATCAGCGAGAGCGGGAAAAACAGGAACTGCACCGCCGCGCGCAGGCCGTGACCCTGGCCGGCGCGTGAGACGCGATCGGGGTTGCTAGCGACAGGAAAATGCACGCTCATGTGGTTGCCCACCGACTGCAGATAGAACAGCGCGGTGGTGGTGACGGCGAACGCCTCCAGCATCTCTCCCCAGCCGACGGGGAGCCCCGCAATCCAACACATCAGGCCCACGCAGGCCGTCTCGAAGTAGGCGAAGATCGAGGTCGCCAGGTTCTTCGCCACTAGCAGTTCCTCGAAGCCCACCGGCATCCAAAAGTAGAACCGCGTTGCGCCGCGGTCAAACCCAAAGCGGTTGAGGAACAAGACTGGACCGAGCAGCAGCATGGCGTAGAGACTGATGAAGCTGACCGCTCCGGTCTTCATCCAGTCTCCGAAGTCGCCGTCCATGCGGTAGAGGATGGGCGTCCAGGCGATGACGCCGAAGGTGAAGCCCATGAAGAACGGCAGACGGAAGCGCGGGCTGCGCCACAGGTACTTGATCTCCTTTTCGACCAGCGCGCCGAGCGGATCGGGGAACAGGGCCGTGGCGCCGCGAATCAGCCGGCCGAACGCGGAATCGCGCGTCTTCGACGCCCGGATCCGCGGCGCCTGCTCGCCAGCGGTCGAAGTTGCGGTCAACCGGCACGAGCTGCGGAACATGAAGTAGCCGAACACGCCCGCCCCCAACACGTAGCCGAGCGCGGCCGCGATCTCGAGCAGGGTTGCGCTCTCGAGCGCAATCCTGGCGCAGGCGCTCGAAGGCAGCGCCCAGTTCGGCATGGAGCTGTCATTGAGCACGGCCGTTCGCGCCCACTTGCGAAAGCCTTCGGAGAACACCAACATTTGCGGCAGCACGGTGAGCGTCACCATGATGACCAGCACGGTCTCGCGCAGCATGCGCTTCTGGAAGATGCGCTCGACCAGGTTGCGCATGCCCGCCGAGAAGAACGTGTTGAAGACGATGAATAGCGCCAGCCCCGTCGCCAACGCCGCCAAGTTCTGCCCGCCCGCGGTCGCCAGTCCGATGAAGATCCCAAGCAGCACCAGGATCATCTCGAGGCTCGTCCACAGGCGCAGCAGGCATTCCACCAAGAACAGCGTCGGGATGGTGACGGGATAGAACGCCAGCTTGCGCATCTCGAGCGAGATGCCGAGCGAGAGCGTCACCAGCGGAGAGAGCTGCCAGTAGCCCATGACGAACAGCAGAATCCCGGGCAGCGCGTCCTCGACGTCTTCGGGGCCGATCAGGTTGGGCACCATGGCGCAGACCGCCGCTACGCCCGCCCACAAGCCGTACCAGGCGATGCTGAGAAAGATGGACGCCCACAGGCCGCGGCGCTCGGCGTGGTCGTGGAAGGCGTTGACCACGGTGCGCCATTGCAGCTCGAGCAGCGCGCGGATCTGTTTGAAGTTGAACAAAGCGGGCGACCTGCCTCAGAGCCAAGCGAGCGGCTGCGTCGTGCGCTCTCCGCCGACCACGCGCAGGAAGATGTCCTCGAGCGTCTCTTCGGCGGTGCGCAGCTCGGCGACCGAGCCTTCGGCCACCACGCGTCCTTCGGCGATGATGGCGACGCGCTCGCACAGACGCTCCACCACCTCGAGCACGTGCGAGGTGAGGAAGACGGTCGAGCCCTGGGCGACCTGCTGTTGCAGGATCTCCTTCATCAGCCGGGCGCCGACCGGGTCCACGCCTTCGAACGGCTCGTCGAGCAAGAAAAGCTGTGGGCGATGGATCAGCGCGGCCCCGAGCGCCACGCGCTTCTTCATGCCCTTGGAGTAGCTGGCGATCAGGGTGTCCTGGCGCAGGTCGAGCTCGAAGAGCTCCATCAGCTCGCGGGCGCGCTGCGCGGCGGTGTCCCGGTCCAGCCCGTACATGCGGCCGGCGAATTCCAGAAACTCGTAGCCGGTCAGCCGGTCAAACAGCACGTTCTCGTCCGGCACCACGCCGATCTGCCGCTTGATGGAGTGGATCTGATCCGGCACCGGCAAGTCGAGCACTTCGACCTCGCCGGCGGAGGCTGTCAACACGCCGGTCAGGATGTGGATGGTCGTGGTCTTGCCGGCGCCGTTGGGGCCGAGGAAGCCGAAAAACTCGCCGCGGCCGACCTCCAAGTCGAGGCCTTCCACGGCGGGTTTGCCGTTGAACTCCTTACGCAAGCCGCGCGCACGAATCGCAGCCGACATTCCCTCTTAATCTAACCCCTGTTCGGCGTCTTGCCGTCTAGGGCGCCCGCTGGAGATCGGAGCGGGAAGAACCCTGGCCGGCCATGGTACGGTGGAGTCTCGCGTCAGCCCAGAGCGTTCTCCCGAGATGATCGACGTCGGCTCGACCTTCGCCGGAGCGGAAATCCTGCTGACCGGCGGCAACGGTTTCCTCGGCAAGGTCATCCTGGGCATGCTACTCGATCGCTACCCGCAGGTCGGGCGCGTCCACGTCTTATTACGCCCCAGGCGGGAGCGCACCGCCCGCGAGCGTTTCCAACAGGAGATGCTGGAGTCGCCGGCGTTGCGCGAGCTGGTCGAGGCCAAGGGCCGGGCCTTCTTCGACGAGAAGGTCGAGGTTTGGGAGGGCGACGCCGCTAGCCCGTTGTGCGGGCTCGATCCCGGGCAGATCGCCGACTGGCCGGGGCGCGTCGCGCTGATCCTCAATTGCGCCGGCCTGGTGGAGTTCTTTCCGCCGGTCGACGAGTCGCTGCACGCCAACGTCGAGTCGGCGGAGCGGCTGGCCGAGCTGGCCACACGCATCGACGCCGCACTGCTGCACATCTCGACTTGCTACGTGGCGGGTCGCGCCGATGGGTTGATCGAGGAGAACGAGCCAATCGAGGGCTTCTACCCGCTGCGGCAAGGCCCCGGGGACGATGCTTTCGACGCTGCGGCGGAGCTCTCGCGGCTGCGTTCGCGCATCTCCGAGATCGCCGCCGGGAGCGAGCGTACAAGGCCGGTGCGGGAGCGGCTGGTGAAGCTTGGCCGCGGGCGGGCCGAGCGTTGGGGCTGGGTGAACACCTACACCTACACCAAGAGCCTGGCCGAGCAGGTTCTAACGGCGCGGTCGGGTTTGCGGCTCAGCATCGTCAGGCCGGCGATCGTCGAGAGCGCGCTCGAGTTTCCGTTCCCCGGCTGGGTGGAAGGCGGGCGGACGGCGGCGCCGCTGGTGCTGATGGCGCTGGGCGGCATGACGAACTGGCCGGCGCGCCCGGACCTGGCGCTCGAGATCGTGCCGGTCGACATGATTGCCGCCGGGACGCTGGCCGCGGCCGCGGCGCTGCTGGCCGGCGAGGCCGCGCCGGTCTATCAACTGGCGACCGCGGACCGCAATCGGTTCGAGATGGCTTCGTTGCTCGAGCTGCTGCGCAGCGAGGCTCGCAAGCGAGGCGCACGCGTGGGGGGCTCGTTGCGGATGCTCGACGAAGCCGGCTATCGCAAGCGGCTCGCCGCGCTCAGGGAGCATGCCCGCAGGTCCGAGGAGAGCCTGCTGCGCTGGGCGCGACGCCTGGACGGGCTTCCCGGCTCCAATCACGCCCGCAATCGCGCGGCGGACTTGCGGCGGGCCGGGCTGCAGTGGAGCTTTCGCGAGGAGGTCATCGAGCAGTACCTGCCGTTCATCCTCGAGAATCGCTACATCTTCGAGGCCGCCGCAATTCGGGAAACGTTTGCCAAGCTTACGCCCGATGACCAGCGTCGCCTGCCGTGGCGTCCCGCGGAGATCGACTGGCCCGACTACTGGCGCAACAAACAGATCGACGGCGTGCTCGAGTGGGTGCAGCCGGAGACGGTCAAGGAGTGGTCATTCCAGATCTGAACGTCGTTTGAGCGCGCTCCCTCCCGCCGGGCGCGCGATACTGGGGCCGATGCTTCGGGCTGCGGCCTTTGCGTGCGCGTTTCTGTTCTCGGTGACGGGTTTCGTCTCGATCGCCGCCTCGCACGTCTTTCTTGCGCTTGCGATCGTGCTGTTGATCGCTTCGCGGACGCCGCAGCGGGTTCCGCCGCTGCTGTGGCCGATCGGGGCGTTCTTCCTTTGGACGCTCGTCTCGGCTCTCGCGGCGGGCGACTTGCCAGGCGCGATGCCGCAGATCAAGAAGTTCTACGTGTTCCTGGCGCTGCCGGTGATCTACTCGCTGTTCCGTACCGTAGACGCGGCTCGCCGGCTGTTGGAGGCTTGGGTGGCGGTCGGCGTGATCGCGGCGAGCTTCGCGACCCTGCAGTTCGTCGCAAAGATGGGCGAATGGGACCCCGCTCAGGAAGACTTCCTGACCTACTACACGCCGGATCGCATCACGGGTTTCTTCAGCCATTGGATGACGTTCAGCCAGGCCGCGCTGCTCATCTTGGCGGCTTTGACGGCGTACTTGCTCTACAGCCGGCGGTCCCGATTTGGCCGCCCGGTATGGATAGCGGCGGCGGCGTTGATCGTTGCCGGGCTGCTGCTGAGCTTCACGCGTAGCGTCTGGCTCGCGATGGTCGTGCTCGGCGTCTATTTCGTGTGGGAGACCAAGCCCAAGCTGCTCTGGCTCGCGCCGGCCGCGGCGGCTGTCGTGGTGGTGATCGCCCCTGGCCCCTTGCGCGAGCGCATCGAATCGATCGCCAACCCGGGGCCGAAAGAGGCGCGGCCGATCATGTGGCGCACCGGCTGGAACATGATCCAGGCCAGCCCGCTCACCGGCGTCGGGCCGATGCACGTGGGCGAGCGATTCGCCGAGTTTCAGCCGCCGGAGATCACCGAGCTGCCGCCGGCCTACTACGAGCATCTGCACAACGTCTACATCCACTACGCGGCCGAGAGAGGGCTGCCGGCCGCCGCCGCCATTGTGTGGCTGTTGGGCAAGATCCTATGGGACTTGCGGCGCGGGCTGGCGCGGATGGCGCCCGGCCGCTCCGAAGCCAGATTCCTGGCGCAGGCCGGCTTTGCGGCTACTTTGGCCGTGATGACGGTAAGTTGTTTCGACGTCACATTGGGCGACAGCGAGGTGTTGGCCGCGTTCTTGTCGATCGTCGCGCTGGGCTACGCGGGGGTAGAAAACGCTACGGTTTTCCCTCCCGGGCGAGCCGAAAAAGCAGCGTAAGTTCTTGACAGACAAACGGTATATGGGGTTTGCTAGGAGTTCGGCCCGGCGTTTTCCCCCATGCGTTTCGCGACCCTCAGCATCGCTGTGCTCTGCCTGGCGTCGGCCCTGCCGGGCGCGCGCCATTGGTATACCGAGCGCTCCACGGCCAGCTCTCCCGCGGGCGATTACGCCGAGGGCGAAGACCAGGCGGTGCGCGAGATCGCCGTCGAGGCGCTCGGCAAGTGGAACGGCTCGGTGGTCGTCGTCGACGCTGAGAACGGCCGCGTGCTCACGATGGTCAACCAGAAGCTGGCGCTGGCCGAGGGTTTCATCCCGTGCTCGACCGTGAAGCTCGGCGTGGGCCTGGCCGCGCTGAACGAGGGCATCGTCGAGCCGGGAGAGAAAGTCTACTTCCCCGGGCCGTGGTACATGACGATGGTCGAGGGGCTGGCGATCTCGAACAACGTGCTCTTCGATCATCTGGGCGAGAAACTGGGCTTCGAGCGATTCCGGCGCTACGCCGAGCTGTTCGGCTTCGGCGAAAAGGCGGGCTGGCAGATTCTGGGCGAGCAGGAATCGCCGCTTCCCAAGCGGGAGCACGAGCTTGGCGTCGGTCGAATGACCTCGTTCGGCGACGGCGTCTCGGTGACTCCGCTGCAGATGGCGGCCTTTACCGCCGCGCTGGCCAACGGCGGCAAGCTCTACTATCTGCAACACCCTAGAACCCAGGATCAGGTCGACTTCTACGAGCCGCGACTCAAGCGCAAGCTGCCCATCGCGGACCACATCCCGGAGATCGAAAAAGGGATGGCCGAGGCCGTACGGCGCGGCACCGGCAAGCACGCTCGCGTGCCGGGCCAACGCGTGCGCGGCAAGACCGGCACCTGCAGCCACTACGAACGGCGTTACGGGGTGCGCATGGGCTGGTTCGCCTCGTACGACCGGGACGTGAACGGGCGCAACCTGGCGGTGGTGGTGATGTTGCGCGGCAACGGCGTGATCTCGGGACCGCTGGCGGCCGAGGTGGCGGGGAAGATCTACCGCGGGCTGGGGCGGATTGAGGTTTCGCAGGCGACGCCGACGGGCGCTTGCAACTGCGACGACTAGAACCCGAAGGCTCTACGCAACCGCGTCCGAACCTGCTTCCAATCCCTTTCGCTCAATCTGCCGATGGCACGGACGTTATCCTGTCGCGTCGTCACGATGTGAGTTCGAAACCACGACTCCGTCCGCAGACCGGCCGTTTCCCAGTCGAACAACTGGTAGTCCGAGGAAGCCGGTCTCGCGGGAGCGCGGGAAGCTACCATCCCGAACGGGACGTCGGGGCGTTGCTCCATGTACTCCTCGCTGGACAGCACGATCGCGGGGCGGGCCTTCGTTTCTTGGGCGCCTGGCAGCACCCCGATAACGACATCACCGGGCTTCAATCTCCCTCACTTGCATCCCAACTATCCACCGACGCAGCGGTAAACTCCCGCATGTCCTCCTCCGACCAGGAGTCGGACCAGTCCACTCGGCTCATTTTCGAGAGGTCCGCCAACCGGCGCACCAGCGCGACGATTTCGCCGGCGGCGGGTTGAGGGAGCCTGCGCAATGCCTCAACCAATTCGCTTTCATCGGCGGTTAGCTGCATTTCCATCTCTCGCGTCCTGATGACATACCGCCAAGTGCGGCGCCTAGCTAAGCTAGGCCCTTGCCAGGGCCAAAAGGAAGGGGCGGCGCCATTGGATTCCCCGGGCGGGGCGCCCGAGGCTGATTCCTGCCATGCGCCTACCGGCGCAAAAGGTATCGCCGGTCGTTGCGTCCGCCCTTGCCAGCTTTCGGAGCGGCTTCGATCAAGTTGGCTCTCGTCGACCAGGTAGCCTTCGACCTTCGCGGCGCCGCTCGTGGGCCGGTCCTCCGGCTACATTCGGCTCGCACGATAGCAGTTGAAATGCGTCACATCACCTCCGGCGCCGGGATGCCCATCACCTCCATCACGCTCTCGAGCTCGCGCACGAAGAACTGCGTCATCCACAGCAGGAAGACCTTCTTCTCGCGATCTTCCTCGTCGAGGATGTGGTGCTGGTGATAGAAGTGCGCGAAGGTTTGCGCCACCTCGAAGGCGTAGCGGGCGAGCTGCGCCGGCTCCTCGGCTGCGATGGCGCGCTCGATGGTCCAATCGAGCCGCGAGGCGCTGAGCAGGACCTGCCAAAAGTCCTCGTTCTCGAGCTGGCGCGCCAGGGCTTCGCCGGACAGCGCCTCGTCGAAATTCGGGACCATCTCGCCGCGCTCTTCGAGCCGCCGGAAGATTTTCCGCGCACGGGCGGCGGTGTACTGTACGTAGGGGCCGGTCTCGCCGGTGAACGCGAGCGCTTCCTGGAAATCGAAAGCGATCACGGTGGTCCGCGTGAAGCGCAGCATGAAGTAGCGCAAGGCGCCGATGGCGATCTGGCGGGCGATCTCGCGCCGCTCGGCTTCGGGCATGTCGGCGTTGCGGCTCTCGACCTCGCGCTGGGCGCTCTCGATGAGCATGTCGATCAGGTCGTCGGCTTTGACGCCCAAACCTTTGCGGCCCGAGACCTCGACGTAGGGGCGGCGCTTGTCCTCGTCGCTGAGCTCGATGCCGAGCTCGGCGCAGCAGCGCGGCGACAGCGCCACCATCTCGTAGGAGAAGTGGACGAACTTCTCCGCCTGGGTCTTGTAGTCGAGCGCTTGCAGGCCGGCTTTGACGACGTCCTGCAGGTAGCTCTGGCGCACGTCGATTACGTTGTAAACGCCGTCGCCCGCGCCGAACCGCGGCGGCTCGGCGGCGCCGGCCGCGGTGGAGGAAACCCAGGCCTCGCGCCCGCTCTGATAGGTGTGAAACGGCCGGTAGAAGAAGTCCTTGCCGAGCAGGCCGAATTTCCACAGCGTATAGGCGATGTCTTTGCCGACGTAGGTGACCGTGCCGTCGGATCGCACGATCACCTTGGATTCCTCGAACTGTGAGTCCTCGTCGTCGTCCTTCTTCTTCGACTTCCCTTGGAAGAGCTCGGCCGGCATGACCCAACAACCTTTGAGCTTGCCCTTCTGCTCGAGGTAGATCGCCTTACGCTGTTTGAGCAGCTCGAAGCAGGCGGCCCAGAACTCGAGGTGGAGGATCTCGCTCTCGCGCGGCAGCACGTCGTACTCGACGCCGAGCCGCAGCATGGTGTCCATGTGGCAGCCGACGATGGCGCCGGAGACGATGCGGCCCATCTCGGCCAGCGCGCCTTCGTCTTCCTCGATGGCCTTGAGGGTCGCGGAGCGCCACTCGAGGCTCTTCGGGTCTTCGGCAAAGCGCTGCGAGACACGGGCGTAGAGGTCCCAGCAGTAGTAGTCGAAGCGCACCTCGGGCGAGTCGATGAGCGCCTGTACGTCGGCTGGCGATTTCTCCTCGAGAAAGTGGAACGCCGCCACGACGTCTGCGACCTGTACGCCGGTGTTGTCGATGTAGTTCTGGGCTTCGACGCTGCGGCCCAGGGCCCGCAGCATGCGCACCAGGGTGTCGCCGAGCACGGCGTTGCGCAGGTGGCCGATGTGGGCGGCCTTGTTGGGGTTGATGTTGGTATGCTCGACGATGATCTTCTCGCCCGACGCCTCGCGCTGTGGCCGCTCGGCGCGGAGGCCCGCGGCGTAAGCTGCGCGGTCGAAGCGCACGTTGATGAACCCTGCGCCGGCGACCTCGAGCGCGGCGACGCCCTCGACGGGGGGCAGCTCGGCGATGATCTCTTCGGCGATCTGGCGCGGCGCCCGCTTGAGCGACTTGGCGAGCGCGAACGAGACCGGCAGCGCGAGCTCGCCGAAAGACGACTGCTTGGGGGACTCGACGACGATGGAGAGGTCTAGCTCGTAGCGAGCGCGGATGTGAGCGGCGACGGCGTCGCGCAGACGCTGTTCCAGGGTCAGAAACACGGGTCGATGTCCTCGAAACGGATGCCGGGCCGGCGGGGAATGGCCCGAAAAGGCCAGCGTAGCATGGGGCGGCGAGGAAACCCTCGGGGGGATGTGCGAGTCTTAAGGGCATGCTGACGCGCGGGGCTGTGGTGCTGTTGGCGCTCGTTGCGGCGACTCTGTTTGCGCAGGGGCCCGCCGGGCCGATCCGCAAGCGCCCGCGGCCGACGACCGCCCCGGCGGAGAAGCCCCCGCCGGCGCCCCGCATTGGCCAACGCCCGGTGGAGTACTCGCGCGACCCGATCGGCTACCTCCCGCCGTCCGACCCAGTGTTGCTCAAGGCTATCGACGCCAACCAGGCCTTCGACGACGAGTTGCCCAACTTCTTGTGCCGACAGGTGATGCAGCGTTCGAGGAGCCGAAACCTGGGAAAGACGTGGAAGGACGAGGACATCGTCGAGGCCGAAGTCTTGATCGTCGAGCAGGTCGAGGAGTATCGCGACATCACGATCGACGGTGAGCCAACTGGAGCGAAAGACCTCTCACAGATCGGCGGTTGGTGGTCGACCGGCGAGTACGGCACGGTCATGTACAACCTGTTCATCCCCCCGTCGCAGACCAAGTTCGAGGAGGCAGGCCCGGACACGATCGGCGATCGCCGGACGTTGGTCTACGACTACGAGATCGAGCAGGAGAATTCGCGCTGGACGCTGCGGGTCAACAACCGAGAATACTCGCCGGGCCACGGCGGCAAGGTGTGGCTCGACCTCGAGACGGCCAGGGCGATCCGCATCGAGACGGCCGCAACCTACCTGCCGCACGACTACCCCCTCAACCGCGCCGCGATCGTCCTCGAGTACGGCGACGTGGAGATCGACGGCGAGAGCTACCTGTTGCCCGTGCTTGCCGAGAACCTAGGCTGTATCCGCGACACCGCGCGTTGCCAGAAGACCCGGATCGAGTTCCGGGACTACCGCAAGTTCAGCTCCGAGTCGACGTTGTTCACTACCGATTCCGACATCGACTTCGGCGAGACGCTGCCCGAGCCGCAATAGCGAATCAGCCCGGCCCGGCCTGCTGCAGGGCCCAGACGACGAAGATCGCCCCGGCCAGCAACGCCGAGACGACCGTGAGCGGGATGCCAATCCTGTCGATCGTGCGGACGCGCCGCGAAATGGCTTGGTCGTGGGCGTCGATCGCCGGTTGGTTGCCCGAGAAGTGCACGTCGAGCAAGTCGTGCAAACCCATCGTCATGCGCATGTATGCGAGCACGACGACGACCGTCGTCACGACGGTCCAGATCGTGGTAAGTGTTGCGAGCTCCATCTCGGCCTCCTTGTGGGGAATCAGATGTGCAAACAGGGCGCCAAATCGCGATTCGAGGCCGCGGTATACGCCCGGACGGGCGCGCCGGGAAACGTAGTCTTCCGCCCCAAAATCGGTGAAATCCCCCAAAAAGCGCGGCGCGACCGCCTGCTATGCTTCGAGTCAGCCATGCCCGTCGCGCCAGCGGAGCAGATGCGCCGGTTGTTCGACCGGCCCGACGCCGAGGTGGACCTCGCCCGCGCCGCGCTCGCGCTGGCGCGCATCCGCTACCACGACCTCGACGACTCGCCCACTCTACGCTGGCTCGACCAGCGGGCGCGAGACGCGGAGTTGCGGCTTGACGGGGCTCGGGAGCCCGAAGCCGTCGTCGCGGCGATCAGCGGCGTGCTCTACGAGGACTGCGCCTTCGAAGGCAACCGGGACGACTACTACGATCCCCGCAACAGCTTTCTCAACGACGTCATCGCGCGGCGAACCGGTATTCCCATCACGCTCTCGGTGCTCTACATGGAGATCGCCAAGCGGCTCCAGGCGCCCATCTACGGCGTGGGCTTGCCCGTGCACTTCATGGTGAAGTACCACGACGCTCGCCGCCGCATCTACATCGACCCCTTCCACGAAGGCCGCGTGCTGAACAGGCAAGGCTGCCGAAACCTCGTCAAACGCCTCAGCGGCCGCCAGATCGAGCTGACCGACCTGCATTTCGCGGCGGTGGAGAACCGCACGATCGTGTTGCGGATGTGCAACAACCTGCGCGACATCTTCCTCAACGCGCGGCAGCTTCAGCCGGGCCTGGCGGTGATCGAAACCATGCTGGCGCTCGCGCCCGATTCGCCGGACGAGATCCGGCAAACGGCCTGGCTCAATCACGAGCTCGGCCGCCGAGCCAAGGCCCTCGAGGCCATTGAGCACTACGCCCAGTTGTGCCCCGACCTCGAAGACGCGGACAACCTAGACGAATGGACCAACAACATTCGGCGTGTCCAGGCGCAGTTGAACTGACAGGCTGAGCGCACGACGAACGGCCCGCTTCCTCATCCCCGCGGCGGGCGCCTAGGGCCGCAACGCGCGGTCGGGCGCGCCTTTACTTCGCTTCTCGGCCCACGCTACGATTGGGGTTCGCAATGGGCAAGACCGAGCGCGAGCTGCGGCAGGATATCGTCGATGTCGGCAGGCTCGTTTTCGAGAAGGGATGGGTTGCGGCCAACGATGGCAACATCACCATCCGACTCGACGACGAGCGCATTCTCTGTACGCCCACTGGCGTGTCGAAGGGCATGATGAAGCCCGACGACCTGATCATCTGCGACTACGAGGGCAACAAGTTGGAGGGGCGGCTCGAGCGCACCTCCGAGATCGCCATGCACATGACGATCTACAAGCTGCGCCCCGACATCGAGTCCGTCGTCCACGCCCACCCGCCGACCGCGACCGGGTTCGCCTCGGCCGGGCACGGGCTCACCAAAGCGTTGTTGCCCGAGGTGATCATCGGCCTCGGCTGCGTGCCGACCGCGGACTACGGGCTGCCCGGCACGCCCGCTCTGACCGAGCCGATGCTGCCGCTGATTCCCAAGTACGACGCGCTGCTGCTGGCGAACCATGGCGCGGTGGCCTATGGAAAGGACGTCTGGCAGGCGTTCTTCCGCATGGAGACGGTTGAGCACTTTGCGCGCATCGCCTTCGTGGCCGAGACGTTGGGCGGGGCCAAGGCGCTGCCGAAGGTCGAGGTCGACAAGTTGTTCGATTCCCGCACTCGCTACGGAGTCCGCTCGAAGGCCGTTCCGGTCCCGGGTTGCCCGACGACGGCGGAAGATAAATCGTCCGGCGGGTCGGCCGCGGGCGGAGAAGAGAGATTCTACGTCACCCGTAGCGAGCTCATCGCGATGGTCGAGGACGCTGTGCGGGTACGAGAGGAGAAGAGGTAAACCAAGATGGGCGAGAGCCTTGGAATGATTGAAACGCGTGGGCTGATCTCGCTGATCGAGTCCGCCGACGCCGCGGTGAAGGCGGCGAACGTGACGCTGGTGGGCTGGGAGAAGATCGGTTCCGGCTACGTGACGGTGCTGATGCGCGGCGATGTCGCAGCGGTCAAGGCCGCGACCGACGCCGGCGCGGCCGCCGCTCGCCGCGTGGGCGAGCTCATCTCCGTCCACGTCATCCCGCGTCCGCACGCCAACCTGGGCTCGATTTTCAAGATCGAGCCGGCCGCTGCGTCGAAGAAGTAGCTGCTGCGGAGACGACTCGATGCTGCTCGCTCGCGTAGTAGGCAATGTCGTGGCTACGCGCAAGGACCCCCGGCTCGAGGGGCGCAAGCTACTCGTGCTGCAGCCGGTGACGCCGCAAGGGAAGCTGAAGCGGGACAGCTACGTGGTCGGCGTCGACACCGTTGGCGCGGGCGTCCGCGAGACCGTCATCGCCGTGCAAGGCAGCTCGGCTCGCATGGCCCACGGCATGAAGGACGTGCCGGCGGACACGGCCGTCATCGGGATCGTCGACGGCGTGGATCTCGAGGAGACCTGAGATGCGGCTGGGTCGTGTCACCGGCCGCCTCTGGTCAACCGTAAAGACGCCCGAGCACGAGGGTAAGCGCTTCTTGATGGTGCAGCCGATCGACGCCGAGGGGCGCGACGCGGGCGATCCCTTCGTGGGCCTCGACGCGATCGGCGCCGGGCCTGGCGAAACGATCTATTGGGTGCGCGGGCGCGAAGCGTGCATTCCCTTTTACCCGGAGCGGGTGGCGTCGGATGCAACCGTCGTCGGCATCGTCGACCGGATCGATGTGGGCTGAGCCATGTTGATTGGGCGCGTCATCGGCGAAGTGATCGCGACGAGCAAGCACGCCTCGCACGAGCAGATGAAGCTGCTCGCCGTAGCGCCGCTCGATCTGGAAGGAAGACCGCGGAAGGGCGCTCCGATGGTGGGAGTCGACGCCGCCGGCGCGGGCAAGGGCGACCGCGTGCTGCTCACGCTAGACGGCTGGGGCGCGATGACGGCCGTCGACCGCTTCCCAGCGCCAATCGATTGCGCCGTACTGGGTATCGTCGACGAGGTTGAGCTCGACGAAGCAGCCCGTCGTCCTTGAATGTGACGCCCGGACGCACGGCTATGCCGAGGGCGGCCCTACCGCAGCGGGACGCTCAGGCTCGCCGAGTCGTTCGACGGATCCGGGTCGAGCGCCGTGGACGACACCTGTGCGAAGGCGGTCTGCGGCTCGGAGGCGTCGGCGGCCACCCGGCCGTGGAACGCCACCCGCGCCGTGCGGCCCTGCATGAGCACTCCGAGGTCGCAGGTCCAGCTCGAACCGCTCCCCGAGCACTCGCTTGGCGCGCGGCGTACGCTGAAGCCTTCCGGCAGCGAGACGTCGAGCACCACGCCGTCAGCCGCCCCAGGGCCGTCGTTCGAGACCAGCGCCCGGAACTGCAAGTTGCGTCCCGGCCGGGCCGTGTTGGGCGCCGAGTCGAGTGTGACGCCTAGGTCGCCGCCGCAGCGCTCGACCTCGAAGATGGGATGCGGATCGCCAGAGTTGTCGATGAAGCGGGGCTCGGGCTCGCTGGGGCTCGAGGACGTGACGGTGGCGATCGGCCCGAGCGTCACGCTCGCTAGAACCGCGCCTGGGGAAGCGCCCGCCGGCCAGTGCGCCAGGATCGGAATTCCGATCTCTTGGACCAGGAACGGCGAAGACTTCGTGACCTCATACACCACCTGGCCAAATCCGCCGTCGAGCTCGACAGGAAAGAAGCCGTCGTCGACGACAATCGCGCCGCCGGCGCCCGCGCTATCCGCGCCTTCCACCGCCCGCAGCTCGAGCACGTCGAATTCGGGATTATTGCCTACGACTCGCACCAACGAACGCATGCTCAACTCGACCCCGGCCGGCGCTTCGCGAAATCTGACGAGAACGCGAGTCCCTTGCGAAGCCCCGCCGCCGAGGTTCGAGCCCGGAGCAGGGTAGCCAGCCTCCCAAATTCCAGGCGACTTTACGATGATCGGCTCGCCCGTCGTCTTGAAGGCGGTCGCGAACCCCTCCCGGATCGTCAGCAACGACTCTGTTTCGGTCGCGACGCAGGCCGGCCCGAGCGCCGTGCCCGACCAGCTCGAAAGCATTCCGAGAATCGGGACGCTGACGTTCGCCACATTGTTTGTAACCGGGATTGTCATCGGCCCCGAAATGCTGAGGAACGCGGTCACCTGAGTGCTCGGGAAGGTCGGTCTGTCGGGGACGCCGAGTTGCGAAGGATTGGCGCGAAGCGAGGTAACCCGCAACGTCGTAACGGGTGGAAAGCAACCGCCAAGCGAGCAATCTTCAACGGGGATCCCGGAGATGGAGGCGCCCGGGACAGGCAGGTCTACGTCCAGCCATTCCAGCCGGTTCTGCGCCGCCAGCAGTCCGAATTGGGGAGCTTGCGCCGTGGGAGACGTCCCTGGACAGCCCGTTCCCACGGGCGGCGCGAAGTTGCCGCCGGTCGCGCTCGGTGAGTCGCAGTTGTTCTCGTTGATGACCAAGACGGCATCGGTGATTTGCTCGCCGGCGCCGAAGTCCCGATTGTTCGTGATGTTGACGTTCGTGGAGACGCTCACGTTGACCTTAACGCGGTTTCGCGTGGGGTCGCCGCCAATGCGGGGTATGTTCCGGCAGAGCACCACGATGTTGCCTTGTACTTCCGCTACGCCCTCCGCTCGCGAGATCGGGTGAATGACGTGCATGTTGCACTCGATCAAGCCAAGCGTTTGCGAGGGCTGCGCGTTCAGGATCCCGCCGCCGACCGCAATCAACGCCGCCGCCATTCCGCTGCGGAAAACAAAGCTCAAGCTATTAGAAATAAATCGGAGCATCTGAGCTGAAAATAGCACGACTCCCGCCCGCCCACAAGGATCATTTTTCCTAGTTCTTTCGTCCTAGCCCACGCCGCGTTTCGTCGCTTTGTGGCGCACGGCTGCGCCTCGCCCCGGGGCCGCAGGGCCCGATGCCCGGGTCGATGAGACGTACTTGAAGACCGCGGCTACCCCTCGATTGGCAGCACGACTCGCAGATTCGAGCCGTGCCCGGGGTTCGATTCGAGCGTCATGGCCCCGTTCAGGCTGCGGACTCGCTGCTTGATGCTGCGCGGCCCCAGTTGCAGCGCGTCGAGCTCTTCCATCGAGAATCGTCCGCCGAAGCTGTAGCCAGCGCCGTTGTCGTTGACCGAGATGTGCAGCTCGTCGCCCTGCTTCTCCACCGCGAACAGCACGTGTGTCGCGCGTGAGTGCTTATAGATGTTGTGCAGCGCCTCGCGGGCGATCTTGAGCGCCTCCGCGCTCAGCTTGCTCGAAACCTTCAGACTGCCGTTCTGTTCGGCGAGGATCGTCACTGCCACGCCGCTCTCCTTCTGGAAGCCCTCGACGAGGCGGCGCATTGAGGCTCCGAGCGAGGAGTCGTCGGTCTCGATGGGACGCATACGATGCACGAACGTGCGCATTTCCTTGACGAGGCGGCGCGAGAGATCGTAGAGCGACGCCAGCTCTTGGTCGGCCATCTCCGGGTTGCGCTCCCGCAGCCGGCGGATGATCTGGAGCCGCATCTCGAAGCTGATGACGCTCTGCAACGGCCCGTCGTGGAGATCGTGGGCAATCCGGATGCGCTCCCTCTCGTAGGCCTCCTGCTCGTTGCGTCGCAACACGAGCAGGTGCCGCACCAGCGGAACGAACTGTGGCGCGATGCCCTCGAGCCGCTTTTGCAGGTTGGCGCGGACGCCGCCCACGCGATTGACCAGCAGCAGGCGTCCTAGCGGCTTGCCCCCGTCTGAGATCGCCGCCCCGGCCGCGTTGTAAATCTCGAAGTGCTGCACGACGAAGGCGTGCAAGTCGAAATCGTGCTCGATCTTGTTCCCTTCGGCGTCGGTTGGCGAAACGTCGTTGGAGTGGAAGTCGAGGTTGACGCCGGCCAGGCTCGCCCATTCTTGGCGCTGGTCGAACTCCACCGGCGGCGCGTCGCCGGCCTCGCGCTCGGGCGGGTATTGGCAGACCGCGTAGTAGTCCGACGGACTATCCCAAAACGCCAGCACGGCGCGCTCGCAGGAGAGGCTGGCGGCAAGGTCACGAAGCGCGCGCTCGACGCGGACGACCATGTCCGCCTCGGATTGGCCCGCCGCCCGCAGCAACTCAGCCGAGATTTTCTTTTCGACTTGTTGCGCCTGCTGCGTGAAATACCAGCCCAGCGCGCCGCCAACCACGAGCATGAACAGGAACGAGCCGATCGAGAACCGCAGCTCGCTCTGGTCTCCGCTGGCGACCCACGCCGAGAAGAACAGCAGGCTGATCGAGGTGACGATCAGGACTTCCTTCGGTCCGTGCAACAGGGTCGCCTCGGCCACAACGAAGTAGAACAGCAACAGCGGAATCGCGAGCTCGCCGCCGGCCGCGCGCAGCACCAGCAGAACCATGACCAGCAGATCGACGGCAAGCAGCACCCGTTGGGAGCTTTTGACCCGTTCGTTCTCGCGGTAGAGCAGGACCGCGCCCGCGTAGACGCAGAATCCAGCGCTCGCCAAGACGGCCGCGGGCGGCCCCCCGGCGAGCCATTCCAGTGTTTGCAGCAACAGGTAGCCGGCCGCGATCGCGCAGCGCAACACGGCCAGGTGCGTGAACCTGCGGTGCGCCACGGCCACGCTCTCGGTGAAGCTCTCGTTCCGCATCCTGAGCAAGGGGGGACATTGCCCGCCCAAACGCTTTCGTTCGAGTATTTTACAGTAGCTGCCTCGACCGCCGCCCGGGGTTCGCTCGCCCTCAGTGGCGATAGCGATTGGCTAAAGACAAAACCGCCTGGCGGATTAGGGTGAAGGGGCTAGGTCAGGAGGTTTGCTACGATGGCCGCTCCCATGATTCGAACCTGTCTGCTGCTCGCCGCGCTCGCAATCGCCGCCTCCGCCGAGACGCCCAACATCGTTCTCATTCTTGCTGACGACCTCGGCTACGGCGACGTCTCCGCTTACAATCCATCTTCCAAGGCGCCCACGCCGAACATCGATCGGCTCGCCCGCGACGGCTTGCGCTTTCTCGACGCACACGCCCCCGCCGCCGTCTGCGTGCCCACGCGCTACGGATTGATGACCGGCCGCTATCCGCTGCGCGCCGAGTTGCCCTGGCGCGAGCGCGCACTGATTGCCCAGGGCCGCATCACCTTGGCGTCGCTGCTGCGCGCCAACGGGTATCGCACCGCAATGGTCGGAAAGTGGCACCTCGGGTTCGAAGGCGGCCATGAGGGGCCGAACTTCAGCAACTTACGCGGCGGGCCGCTCGACCGCGGGTTCGACAGCTATTTCGGGCTGGCGTCGTCGCTCGATCAGCCGCCCTACTTCTTCATTCGCGGCCGCAAGGCGGTGAAGCCGCCCACCGGCACGGTCGAGGCGAGCGCGACCTCGGGTTGGAGCCGCATCCAGGGAGCTTTCTGGCGGGAGGGCAAGATCGCCCCGGACTATCGCCACCCGGACGTCCTGCCGCGCCTGACCTCTGAGGCTGAATCGGTGGTCCGCTCCCACGACGGCGACAAGCCGCTATTCCTCTACCTGGCGCTGACCGCGCCGCACACGCCGTGGGTTCCGCTCGAGCAGTTCCAGGGGCGGGGCCAGGCCGGGTTGTACGGGGAGTTTCTGGCGCATGTCGACGCCTCGGTCGGCCGCGTGCTCGACGCGCTCGATGCCGCCGGCATGGACCGCGACACCTTGGTCATCTTTACCTCCGACAACGGCCCGGTCTGGTATGACGCCGACGACGCACGCTTTGGCCACGACGCCGCCGGTCCGCTGCGCGGCATGAAGGGCGACTCGTTCGAGGGCGGACATCGCATGCCGTTCCTGGTGCGCTGGCCCGGAGTCGCCCCCGCCGGCGCGGTACGCTCCGACACGATCTGCTTTACCGACCTGCTGGCCACCTTCGCCGAGCTGGTCGGCGCGCAGTTGCCCTCCGGCGCGGGCGAAGACAGCTTCAGCGTGCTGCCGGCGTTCCGGGGTGAGAGCGCAGCGAAGCTCGAACGCAGGTCCACCGTGTACAAGAACGGCGAAGTGATTCGCCGTGGCCGCTGGAAGTTGATTACGCATCTCGGCTCCGGTGGCTTCACCGAACCGCGGCGGGAGCAACCCCGGCCTGGCGGCCCGCGTGGCCAACTCTACGACCTGGAGTTCGATCTAGGCGAGACGCGCAACCTCTGGGACGAGCATCCCCAGATCGTTCGCGAGCTCAGCGGGGAGCTCGAGCACATCAAGGCGGCAGGACGCTCCCGCTAACGAGCGGCGTCACACGCTTTGCATAGCAGGGGCTCGGCAAAGACGTCTCCCTGTGTGAGCGTTCGCTTGAAGAACCACGCGCCGTGGGGCAAAGTCATCGCGACCGCCACGAACTCCTAACTGCCGGTAGCATCCGGCGGAATCCAGCGGAGAAGAACGGTGAGCGAACAGCTTCGCGCAATTGCCCCCTGAATCGCCCGATGTACAATTAGAGGGCCTGGATGTTGTCGCTTCGGGTTGCACTGTTGCTCGTGTTGGCCGCGCGTTTGCTCGCGGCCGAGACTCCCTTTCGCGAGCAACTTCAGCCGCTGCTCGACCAATACTGTCTGGCCTGTCACGGCCCTGCAATCGCGCAGTCGGACTTTCGCGTCGATACGCTGCCGGCCGACATAGGCGCGACGCGGAAGAACACCGAATTGTGGGCGCGCGTGGCGAGCAAGCTGCGGCGCAACGACATGCCGCCGCGCGGCGCGCCGCAGCCAGAGCGAGCCCAACGTGAGGAAGCTGTCGCGCTGCTGCGGGCGGTGATTCAGCCCATCCTCGAAGCTCGCCGCTCGACCGATGGGAGGCCCCTGCTGCGCCGTCTCAATCGCGTTGAATACCAGAACACGATGACCGATTTGTTCGGCTACGAGATGGACTATGCGCGCGACATTCCGCCCGACAGCCTCTCGCGTGACGGTTTTCGAAACAACGGTTCGGCGTTGCGCATGACGGCGATCCAGCTCGAGTACTACCTCGAAGCCGCGCGCAAGGCGCTCGACCGGGTGATCGTGGAAGGGGGGCGTCCAGAGACGTTCTACTTCGAATTCGAGGAGTCGAACCAAACGCGCTGGAAGATCTCCGAAGAAGCGATCGCGCGGAACGTGGTCGGTCGAACGGACGCGTTTCTGGGATTGATGGAGGCTTGCTATCCCGAGGAGGGGCGGTTCCGGGTGCAGGTCGCCGCGGCGGCTGAGCTAGAGCCAGGCAAGGGGCCGCCGGTGATGCAGGTCTCGGTCGGGTTCCGGCCGGACACCGAGATCGTATTTCGGACATTGGGAACCTTTGAATTGACCTCGGAGCAGCCGCGGACCTTTGAGCTCTACGGGCTGATGGAGAATTTTCCGAAGCCCGTGCCGGGCCAGAGCAAGTTCCCGGGCTTGCTCGTGCGCATCACCAATGTCTACGACGACGGCAAGCCGCGGCCGAAGGTCAAGACGCGCAAGGACGAAGAAGGCAAGCGCATCCAGTACTACGACGAGGAGCCGGACTTTCCCAAGGTGCGGGTCGAGAGCGTGGTCTTCGAAGGCCCGGTCTACGAGCAGTGGCCCCCGGAGCATCATACGCGCATCCTATTCGACTCGCCGCTGCGCCAGGCGGACGAGACGGCGTATGTGCGCGAAGTTCTGGACCGCTTCTTGACCCGCGCTTGGCGGCGGCCGGCGGAGCCGGGTGAGGTGGAGCGCTTCGTCGCCTTCTTCGAGGGGCAGCGCGAGGCGTACCCGGTGTTCGAACACCGTATTCGCGAGACGCTGGCGATGGCGCTGATCAGCCCGGAGTTTCTCTATTTGCTCGAGCCGAACAGCGAGCAGAAACGCCCGCTGGACGGTTGGGAGCTGGCGTCGCGGCTCTCCTACACGCTGTGGAGCGCCATGCCCGACGAGCGGCTGTTTGCGCTGGCCGCCGAGGGCGAGCTCGGCGAGTCCGGTACGCTCGGCGGCGAAGTTGATCGCATGCTGGCCGATGAGCGCGCCTGGCGCTTCATCGATCAGTTCGTCGGCCAATGGCTCTATCTCGAGGGCATGGACCGGGTCGCGATCAGTAAGGATTACTACCCTGCTTACCGCCCTTCACTCGAGCAGTCCGTTCGCGAAGAGACGCGGCAGTTCGTCATGGAGCTGTTCCGCAACAACCTGAGCGCCGCGAACCTCATCGATTCGGACTTCTTAGTCCTTAATGAGACGATGGCGCGGCACTACGAGATTGAGGGCGTGCGCGGCTCGAGGTTTCGACGCGTACGCCTGCCTGAGGGCAGCCCGCGCGGCGGCTTGTTGACGCAGGGTTCGGTGCTGCTCGCCAATTCGACCGGCGAGGATTCCCATCCCATCAAGCGGGCGGTGTGGGTGCGCAAGCGACTGCTCGACGATCCGCCGCCGCCCCCTCCTCCGAATGTGCCGGAGCTCGATACCGAAGATCCGGAGCTCGCGCGCCTGACCGTTCGCCAGCAGCTCGCCGCTCACCGCAACGACGCCGGTTGCGCCTCGTGCCACGTCGACATCGATCCTTGGGGGCTGGCCCTCGAGCACTTCGACGCCATCGGCCAATGGCGCACGGAGATCCGGCGCATGCGGCGCTCCGAAGAGCAACCCACAGAGGCCGAGGGGTCGGACGAGGACGAGGACGAAGAGCCGCCGCAGCCTGAGTTCGACCTCTTGCCGGTGGAGACGAGGGAAACGCTGCCCGACGGGACCGAGATTCACGGCGTGGATGACTTGCGCGCCTACTTGCTGGGTCCGCGGCGGGAGGACTTTGCGCGGACAGTGGTGAAGCGGCTGCTGGCCTACTCGCTGAACCGCTCGCTTGAGTTGAGCGACGAGCAAGTGGTCGAGCGCCTGACGCAGGACTTCCTGGCGGACGAGATGAAGCTGAGAAACTTGCTTGAAAGGGTTGTCACGAGCGAGCTATTTCAGACAAAGTAAGAGGCGACCGGATGCGCGCCCGAACAATCAGGAGACGCACCTTGCTCCGCGGCGCCGGAGTGGCGCTGGGGCTGCCCTATCTCGAGGCGATGGCGGCTACACCGGGGCAAGACGCAACGCCGCCGAAGCGCTTCTGCGCGTTCTATTTCCCCTACGGCGTCAGCCTGCCTGCCGAGGACTCCGAGCACGCCGACTGGCGCTGGTTCCCCAACGGCGGCGAGCGGGACTACAAGTTCACCAAGACGCTCGAGGTCCTCGAGCCGCTGCGCGGCGAGATCAACATTCTCAAGGGTCTTTCGCACCCGGCCTGTCGCGAGATGGGCTCGCATGACACGGCGGACACCTTTCTGACCGGGACGGAGCTGCGCGGCAGATTCTTCGAGAACTCGGTGTCGGTCGACCAAGTCGCGGCGGCGAAGATTGGCCATCACACGCGCTACTCCTCGCTGGCGCTCTCGACCGATGGCGGCGTCGGCGAGCCCACGCGCGCCAGCACGCTGTCGTTCAACGAGAATGGCCGGCCGATCCCCTCGCTCAACTCGCCGCGTACCGTGTTCAACCGTCTCTTTGGCGCCGACGGCGAAGGAGAGAGGCGCCGTTTGAGCAGCTCGGCCAGCATGCTCGACCGGGTGCTGGAGGACACGGCGCGGCTACGCGGCGACCTGGGCGCGCAAGACAAGCAGAAGCTCGACGAGTACCTCGACTCGGTCAGGCAGGTCGAGCAGCGCATCGAGCGCTCGCAGGCTTGGCTCGAGGTTCCGCGCCCGGAGCTGACCGACGCCGACCGCGAGATGCTAAAGCTCGACGCCGACGATGATGCGCCGAAAGAGCTGATGCGCACTATGTATGACCTGATCTACCTGGCGCTGCGCACGGACTCGACGCGGGTGGTGACGTATCAGCTTGGCTCGATGGGCGACTTCTCGTCGAAGGCTGGCAAGTTTCCGCAATTGCTTGGCTTCGCGGGCACGCTGCACTCGCTGGCGCACGACTGGAACAAGCCGGGCGGCGCGGAAAACCTCGGGCGGTGGGACCGCCACATGGCCGCGGAATTCGGCCGCTTCCTCGAGCGTCTGCGCTCGAGCGAAGAAGGCGCCGGCACGCTGCTCGACAACACGCTCGCGTTCTACGGCAGCAGCAACAGCCAGACGCACAACAACCGCAACTACCCGCTGATTCTAGCCGGCGGGCGCGGCATGGGATTGCGGCCGGGGCGCTTCTTGCAGTTCGGGGAGGAGACGCCGCTGAGCAACCTGTTCGTCACGGCGCTCGATCGCATTGGAGCGGGCGTTGGGGGCTTCGCGGACAGCACGGGCGAGATGTCGGAGCTGTAGGGGAGCGCCCGGCGCTGATCCACCGAGTGAGCTCTCTGCGCCACTCTGTCACACCCGCCCGCTCGGACTGCGCCATTCCGGCGCACCGTGACTCGCCCTAGGCCAGTCGTTATTTCATAGAAAATAGGCGGCCTTAGCCACAGCTCGGCCAATGGCGCGCCGGATGCATTCAGCGGGGCGTGCCACGACACCGAGCACCCTTGCCGAGCCTCTGTGAACCTGCTGCTCTCAGCGCGGCTCTGACAGTCGCGGTCAGCACGCTCAGAGAGCAACTCCGCACCGGCTTGTCCTATTTGATTGAAGACGAACGCGGCCAGGATCAGGTCGAGTACGGCGTCTTCATTGGCCTGATGG
Source organism: Bryobacterales bacterium (assembly GCA_965216545.1). Classification (GTDB taxonomy): domain Bacteria; phylum Acidobacteriota; class Terriglobia; order Bryobacterales; family UBA6623; genus RI-231. Next base: position 6,033,806 of record OZ244172.1, on the reverse strand, counting down.
CGCTTGCCGCAGCGCTGGCCCTGACCGAGCTTTCCGACGCGATCACCGAATCGTACTCGTGGTTGGACGAGGTGCTCGAAAAGTCCGCCAACTGCCGCAATCCCAACCCAGGACGGTTTCAAGGCAGGAGCCCATGCGCGCCTTAGATCGAATGATGCCCGAGCTCGGCGGCCTGAGCGGACAACCCGCCGAGTCGCTTTCCGCCAAGGAGCTGCGGACGGCGCTGGACGCCCGAGTCGCGGCCATCGGCGCCAAAGCGCTGCCCGGCGTGAGCGTCTTTTTCGTCTTCGTCTGGCTGCTGAACATGGTCGGCGGCGACACGCCTTTCACCGCGCCAGTGGCGTTCGCGACGGCTCTGGCCATGGTGACTCCGCTCGCCGTCGGTCTTGCGCTCAAATCGGGCCGCATTGCGCAGAAGCGAGCCAACGCGGCGGTGGCGCTCGCGACGGCGGTGACGCTGTTGCAGGCGTTGCTGTGGTTTGTGGGCGCGCCCTCGCTGACGCCGGCGCTGCACACAGCGGCGTTGCTGGTTGGGTCGTCCGCGGTGGTGCTGTCGTGGCGCTGGCTGGCGCTGCTCCAGCTTGCGGCGCTCGGCGGCTGGGGGCTGGCGGCGAGCCGCGTCCTCGAAGCATCGGCCTCGGGCCCCGCCCAAGCCATCGCGGCCGCCGTTGCTGGCGCTTCAGCCGTTGGGTGCCTGATCCACCGCGGGCGCTTGCGCGGCTATGCCGAGCGCCTCTCCGCCGAGCTCAAACAAGCCCAGCGCGAGGAGATGTTCGAGCGCCTGCAGAGCCGCTACGAGTCCGCGATCCGGGGCGCCAACGAAGGGCTGTGGTTCTGGGATCTGCAAGCCGACCAGGTCTATGCGTCGGCGCGTTGGGCCGAGATGGCCGGCTACCCGCCGGAGGCCTGCAGCATGTGTCCGCAAGAGTGGCTCGACACCGTCGATCCCTACGACCGGGCCGACCTGCGGGAGGCCGTCGAAGCGCACCTGCGCGGCGAGACCGCCCAGCTCGAGTACAAACACCGCCTGCGCCGCGCCGACGGCTCCACCCTCTGGACTCTGACCCGCGGGCTCGTCGCTCGCGACCGGCGCGGCAGGCCCGTGAGCATCGCCGGCTCGATCAGCGACATCTCCGACATCATCGACATCGAGCAGCGCCTCGTCGACGACGCCTTACTCGACCGGCTGACCGGGCTGCCCAATCGCCACCGGCTGATGGACTTGCTCGAAGCGGCCTGCGCGCGCTGCACCTCCGGCGGGACCAGCATCGCCTTGGCCTTCATCGACCTCGACGACTTCAAGCTGGTCAACGACAACATGGGACACTTGGCGGGCGACCAACTGCTGATGCATGCCGCCGACCGGCTTCTTGGCGCCCGGCGCCCATCGGAAACCTTGGCTCGCTACGGCGGAGACGAGTTCGTGATCTTGGTTGAGGACGCCGACGCCGCGGCGCTCGATCGGCTCGGCGAGCGCGTGCAAAGCGCCCTCGCCACGCCCGTCGAGCTCGACGGCCAGATGCTGAAGATGACCGCCAGCGTGGGTATCGCGAGCTGCGATGCGCCGGTCAGCCCGACCGCCTTGTTGCGCGACGCCGACATCGCGATGTATGAGGCCAAGGCCGCCGGCAAAGGGCGCTGCCGGGTCTTCAACGCGCAGATGCATCGGCAGGTGCAGCGCACCTGGAAGCTGCACAACGCGGTGCGCTCTGCGGTGGAAAAGGACGAGTGCAGCCTGCACTACCAGCCGGTCGTCTCGGCCGAGACCAGTCGGCCCGTCGGCGCCGAAGCGCTGTTTCGCTGGCGGCCTCGCGACGGGCAGAGCGTCGAGACCGGCGAGTTCATCCTCGCGGCCGAGAAGACCGGCGCCATCCTCGAGATCGGCGAGTGGGCGCTACGGCAGGCGTGCGAGGACGCCGCCTCGTGGCAGAGCGGCGGCGGGGACTCGGTGCCGGTTGCCGTCAACGTGTCGGTGCACCAGGCCAAGCAGCCCGGCTTCTCCCGCAGTGTGGAGCGGATCCTCTGCGAGACGGGGCTGGATCCCTATTGGCTGGACATCGAGCTGACCGAGACGGCCATGATGGAAAACTCAGGCGTACTGGTCCGCAACCTGCGTGAGCTGGCGGAGATGGGCGTTGGCTGCGCGATCGACGACTTCGGAACCGGCTACTCGTCGCTGAGCTACCTAGCGGGGCTGCCCTTGAAGACGCTGAAGATCGACGGCGCGTTCGTGGAGAAGATCGGCGTCGATCGCAAGAGCGAAGCGCTGACCAGCGGCATCATCTCCATGGCCCGGAGCTTGGGGTTGGGCGTGACCGCGGAGCAAGTCGAGACGCCCGAGCAGCTCGAGTTTCTTCGCCACCAACATTGCGACCGCATCCAGGGCTTCTTGGCTTGCGAGCCGGCCGACGCCCACACCATACGCTGTATCCTCGAATCCGGCTCCAGCCTGCTACCCGAGAATTCGTCCTACGACGCCAGCTTCGAAAGCCTGGCGCAGGCCCAAGGGGCGGGCGGACTGGCGCACGTGCATTGAGGGCGGTGCGGGTCCAACGCGACACCCCTGCTCGCGAGCCGGGGCGCCCTACTTCCAGGGGGGCTGCTCGGGCAGCAGCTTCTCGAACTCCGCGGCCCGCGCCGCTTGGTACTCGCCCGCGTAGGTCCCGCTGAAGAAGCGCCCTAGAGCTTCGCCGTGCAGGCGCTCCCACGACTCTTCTTCGTGGCCGGGGTTGATCGGGTAGAACAGGCAGCCCGACGCCTCCGCCGCCTTGCGGTCGCCGGGAGCGTCGCCCACCATCAGGCGCTTGCCGTCGCCGTAACGGTCATCGCCAGCCATCACGCTCAGATGCTCGGTCTTCTTGCCGAGCTCCTGCCCCGCGATGATCTTGGGGTGGTGCGCCATGCCGTTCTCTTCCCATTCGCGGGTGAGCGCCTCGGTCGGCGTGCCGGAAACCACCGCGAGGTCCGCCTGCTGGTTGATCATCGCCAGGCACTCGCGCACCTTGGGAAATGGCGGCACGCCCTCGACGATGTCCTTGACCTGTGCGTTGACGGCGAGGCTCCACTCCATGGTTCGCTCGAGCAGGGGATGCGAATGCGTCTTCATGTACTCGGTGAGCCCGGCGTTCGACGGCGGTAGCCCTGAGTTGATGAATTGATGCAGCGGCGTCAGGTCCGGGATGTCGATGCCGCGACGCATCGGATCCGGCCAGTCGCGCAACAACTCGAGCGAGCGAACCAGCACGGGAAAGCGATTCATCCCGCGCGCCACCGAGTAGAGATTCGCGAACTCCCAAGCCCTGCGCGCGAACTTCGCCGCCGCCTGCAGGCGGAAGTGCTTGATGAACATTGGAGTGAAGCACTCTTTGTGCTTGATCTCCATCGAGTCGAACACGCAACCGTCGGAGTCGAGCCCGACGAAGAAGTCGTGCTCGACGGTGAAATCTTCCAGTCGATCTACCAGAGGCATTGCTCAGCTCCCTGATGGGTGCGGCGCTGCGCGCCGCTACTTGTTCCACTGCGAGTGGAACACGCCCTCGCGGTCGAGACGCTTATAGGTGTGGGCGCCAAAGTTGTCGCGCAGCGCCTGTAGCAGGTTAGCCGGCAGCAGCTCGGAGCGGTAGCTTTCGACGTAAGCCAGCGAAGCGCCAAGGCAGGTGGCCGGCACGCCCGTGCGCGCGGCGACTCGGACGACCGTCCGCAGGTTGGGCAGCGTGCGGTTGACGATCTTCGCGAACTTGGGATGGACCATCAGGTTGGTCAGCTCCGGCTGCTGCGCGTAGGCCTTCTTGATGGGGTCGAGCAGACGCGAGCGGATGATGCAGCCTTCCTTCCAAATGCGGGCGACCTCGGAGAGGTTCGTGCCGTACTCGTACTCCTTGGAGGCCTCCTGGATCAGCGCCATGCCTTGCGCGTAGCTCGCGATCATGGAGAGATGGAGTGCGTCGAACAAGGCCTCGACCAGCTCCTTCTTGCTTCTTGCCGTGGCCTTCTCCTGGCCTTTGAGAGCTTTCGAAGCTTCCACTCGTAACGGCTTCAAACCAGAGAGGATACGAGCCTCGACGGCCATCGAGAGGGTGGGGATCGGCATGCCGAGATCGAGCGCCGATTGCGCGGTCCATTTGCCTGTCCCTTTCTGGCCGGCGGTGTCGAGGATTTTCTCGACCAGCCAGCCCTTGGCCTGGTCGTCCTTCTTGGCCAGGCATTGGGCGGTGATGTCGACCAGGAAGCCGCCGACCGCGCTGTCGGTCCAGTCCTGGAAGATCTTCTGAATCTTTGGCGTGGAGAGGCCGGCGGACTTGCGCAGGATGTCGTAGACCTCGCAAATCACCTGCATGATGCCGTACTCGATGCCGTTGTGGACCATCTTAACGTAGTGGCCCGCCGAGGTCTCGCCGCAGTAGGTGACGCAGGAGCCGTCGTCCTTGGTCTTGGCGGCGATCCTTTCGAGCACCGGCGCAATGCGCTCGTAGGCGTCGCGGTTGCCGCCGGGCATGATGGAGGGCCCCCACAGCGCGCCCTCTTCGCCGCCGGAGATGCCGCAGCCGACGAAATGGAAGCCCTTGGCGCTGAGCTCTTCGTTGCGACGATTGGTGTCGGGGAAATGCGCGTTGCCGCCGTCGATGATGATGTCGCCCTGGTCGAGATGGGGCTCGAGGGCGGCGATGACGGCGTCGGTGCCGCGGCCGGCGGTGACCATCAGCAGGATGCGCCGAGGCGGCTCGAGCTTCTGGACGAATTCCTCGATGGACTGGGTGACGTAGACGTTCTTGCCTTGCGCCTTGGCGCGCATCTCGTTGGCGTTCTCGTCGCTGCGGTTGTAGGCGATGACGGGAAAGCCGTTGCGCTCGATGTTGAGGGCCACATTTTGGCCCATGACGCCTAGACCGGCGACGCCGAAGTTACCTTCTGACATTGGATCCTCTGAAAGTTCCTGGTGAGGGGCGGCCCTGGGAAGGGGTCGAAACCCTTATTGTACCCGAGAGGACGCAGACCGCCCACGGCGGGGCCGCCCGTTGGGCTGGCCGGCAGGAGGCCAGACTCAGCGACGCCCCATCCGACGCCGCAGCAATAAAATTGAGGCCAGACCCGGCAACAGCAGTGACCACGTCTCTGGCTCCGGTACTGGGCTGAAATCGAGGGTGACCGTGTAGCTACCAGGCAGGCTCAGCGTCTGCCCGAAGATCATTGATGACGCTTGGAAGCTGTCGAAACGAACCGCCAGCGAGCCAACCGGAGAGTCGTGGACGCGAGTCACAATATTAGAACCGGTCCTACTGAACCCACCCTCGTATGGGTCGAAATCGAACAATTCTTCGGTGGGCAGGAATGCAATGCTGTGAGCAAGCCAAACCGCAACGGGATCGAAATACTGGCCGCTGATCAACGGATCACCTACGGATTCGTAGTCTGTGACGGACTGCTGTACTTGAAGCGCGAACGTTGGCTGCTCACCTTGGGACACGAATCCGTCTAGGCTGTTCGCGATCGAGAACTGCGACGGAAATCCAACCAAATCCTCGAGGCGAACCTCGAATCCCATCCAAGGGCCATTACATCCCTCCTGCCGCAGGCATACGACCTCCAACTCCGTCACCGTAATCTGCACGACATACGCCGGAACATCGTACCCGCTACCATTCGGAGTCACGCCAAGAACCGCCAAGCGCCCGGTGAAATCGAGGTGGGTAGAAATGTTCTGAAAAACGCCCTCCAAAAGGATCGAATCTGATCCGCTACCGGATCTTCCGATCAACATAAAATCGGATTCGATCCGCCCTATCATCGCCGATTCTGCCGAGGCGCTAGATATCAAGAGCGTCAGAATGAAACTCGCCTTTGCTCGCATTTTCCGATGTTAGCACGGTGGAATGAAACGGTTTCCAGGCCCCATATCGCCGCAAACGCGGTCGCCCAGCATTATTGCGGCGCGGCTGCGCTCTCGGGGCTAGCCCAAAGCCAGCTCCCAAGCCCCCAGGTACTTGAGCCCGGTTCCCGTGTTGTAGATCACGATCTCATCATCGGGAGCCAAAAAGCCCGACGCCAGCAGCTTCTCGAGCGCCGCGACGCACGCCGCCCCCTCCGGCGCGGCGAACAGCCCTTCCGCCTCGGCCAGCTTCCGCCCGCCGGCCAGCAACTCCTGGTCGGTCACCGCGATAGCCGTCCCGCCGCTTTCGCGCACGGCGTTTAGCACCAGAAAGTCGCCCAGCGCCTTCGGCACGCGCAGCCCGCTCGCGAGGGTCTCGGCGCCCTGCCACGGCTGCGAGGCTTCCTCGCCGGCTTCCCAGGCCTTGACGATCGGTGCGCAACCGGCCGCCTGGACCACGATCATCTTCGGCCGCTCGGGCCCGATCCAGCCCAGCTTCTCCAGCTCGTCGAAGGCCTTCCACATACCGATCATGCCCACGCCGCCGCCGGTTGGATAAAAGATCGCGTCCGGCAGCCGCCAGCCGAGTTGCTCGGCCAATTCGAGCCCCATCGTTTTCTTGCCTTCGATGCGGTAGGGCTCCTTGAGCGTCGAGACTTCGAACCAGCCCTCGGCGTCCTTGCGCTCGGCGACGACCTTGCCGCAATCGGAGATTAGCCCATCAATGAGCGTGACGTGCGCGCCGCAGGCCTTGCACTCGATGTAGTTCGCCTTGGGGACGTCGCGCGGCATGAAGATGTGCGCTTCCAGCCCCGCCCGCGCCGCATAGGCGGCGAGCGCGCTGGCCGCATTGCCCGCCGAGGGCGCCGCCAGCTTCTCCACGCCCAGCTCCTTGGCCAGCGATACCGCCGCCGCCATGCCGCGCGCCTTGAATGTGCCGGTTGGGTTGGCGCTTTCCTCCTTGAACAGCAGGTTTTTCGCACCGAGCTGTTTCCCCAGCCGCGGCAGATTCAGAATCGGCGTCCAGCCTTCGCCCAGCGACACCAGATTGGCCTGGTCCCGCAGCGGCAACAAGGGAGCGTAGCGCCACATCGAGCGGGGCCCGGCGGCGATCTGCTCGCGCGTCAGCTCGCGCTTGGCTGCTTCGAGGTCGTAGTGGACCAGCAGCGGCGCGCCGGCTTCGGAGAGATTGTGCAACTCCCTAGCCCGATGTTGCTCGCCGGTTTTGCTGCACGATAGGTGACTGACGTACGTCTTCATGGATGTAGGGGCTCGGCGCGCCGAACCTCCGAGCGCCAAGCGCCCGATATCGAGATGCGGATTCTTTCATACTGCGCGTTGCTCTGTCTAGCGGCAGCGGCGGCCCTGCCCGCGGCTGAGCTCGCCTTGCTCAGCTCCGGGGCGACGCTGCGCATCGAGCGGCACGAAGCGCGCGGCGACCGCATCCGGCTCTACACCAGCGCCGACGGCTTCGTCGAGTTGCCCGCGGCGGCGGTAGCCGGCTTTCAACCGATCGCCCAAGGCGAGCCCAAGGCGAGCGAGGCGGCGCCCCGAACCACGCCGCCGGAGCCGTCGCTCGATGAGCTCGTGGACGACCTCGCCGCCGAATTTGGCCTGCATCCGGCGTTGATCCACTCCGTCATCGCGGCCGAGTCGAACTACCAAGCCGACGCGGTTTCCCACAAAGGCGCGATTGGGCTGATGCAGCTCATGCCCGCGACGGCTCAGCAACTCCAGGTCGACCCCTACGAGCCCAGCCAGAACGTGCTCGGAGGCGTGAAGTATCTGCGCGCCATGCTCGAGCGCTACCGTGGCAAGCCCGACCAACTCCTGCGCGCCCTCGCCGCCTACAACGCGGGACCCGAAGCGGTGGACCGCTACGACGGCCCGCCGCCCTACGAAGAGACGCAAGACTACATCGTCAAAGTCATTCGCCGCTTTCTGCGCAGGGCAGAGCGGGCCGTCACCGACTGAGAGCTTCGTCGGCATCGGGGCCCGCGGCCCCGGGGCGAGGCGCAGCCTCGCCTGCACGGCATAGCTTGCGCCACAGCAGGGAAGCAGAACGTCATCTACCGCAAGCGCGGCGTCGGGTCATCCACACGCCCTCGCGGCCTTTGTGCTTCGGTCGCCAACCCGCGGTCGCCAAGCTCGCGGCGGCCTTGCTCGGCGAGCTTGGTCAGGCGCTCCACGATCTCGGGATGCTCCGGCGCCACGTTCGTGGTCGACCCTATGTCTTCCACGACGTTGAACAGCAGCGGCTCGGCGCCCTCGCCCGGCATGAAGTGCGGATGGCGATCAAATTCCTCGAGCGGAACGAACAGCTTCCACGGACCGCTACGCACCGCTTGGAGCTGATCCAGGTGGTAGTAGTAGAAGACCTCGTAGGGCGAGGTCGCCCCCGGCTCGCCGTAGAGCAACGAACGAATGTCGCGCCCATCGAGTGCTCGGTCCGCCGGCGGCTCGCCGCCAGCCAGGCGCGTAAAGGTTGGCAGGACATCCATCGTGGTCGCCAGCTCGTCGGCCGTCGTGCCGGCCGGAATCGCGCCCGGCTGCCAGGCGATGAGAGGGATGCGCATGCCGCCCTCGGCGGTGGAGTAGCCCGGGCCGAACAGCGGCAGATTGCTTCCGCGCGCCAAGTCGCCCGGCGCGCGGTTGATCGGAGCGCCGTTGTCCGAGGTCCAGATGACCAAAGTGTTCTCAGCGATCCCCAACTCGACGAGCTTGTCGAGCACTTGGCCGGCGGCCCAATCAAGCTCCTCGACCGCATCGCCCCAGGGCCCGTTGCGGCTCCGGCCGCGGAAAGCTTCGCTCGCAAACGGGGTGCGGGTGCTGCCCGGCATGGCGTGCGCCAGATAGAGCAAGAACGGTTTGTCGCGGTTCTCTTCGAGGAACGCGACGGCGCGCTCGGCCTCTCGCTTCGTCAAGGTGTTGCGGTCGGCCGGCGCTTCGATCACGGTTTCGTTTTCCATCAAGGGCAACGGCGGCCACGAGTCGCCCTCGAAGCGCGGCGCGACGCGGCGGCCTTGCTGCTGCGTCATGTCGTCGCTGTAGGGGATGCCCCAGTAGGAGTCGAAGCCCTGCCGAGTCGGCAACAGCTCCGGCTGGTCGCCCAAGTGCCACTTGCCGATCAGCGCCGTCACGTAGCCCAGTTCCTTGAGCGACTCCGCGACCGTGATCTCGTCGGGGTGCAGCCCGAAGGGCGAGACGGGCCTCAACACCAACCCGTCGCGTTCGTTGAGATGCATCCCCACGCGCTGCGCGTAGGACCCCGTCATCAAGCTCGCCCGTGACGGTGTGCAGACGCCCGAGGTCGAATAGAAGTGGGTGAACCGCCGTCCTTCGCGCGCCATGCGGGTCAGGTTGGGCGTGCGGTGCAAGGTCGAGCCGAACGGCTCGGTGTCGCCGTAGCCCAAGTTGTCGCACCACAGGATGACGAAGCTCGGCGGACGTTGCTCTGGTTGGCGCGGCGCGCAAGCGCCCAAGAGAATCAGCACAACTACCGCGATCCGCACGGCCCCGATTGTACTGACAATGCGCCAGGCCAGGCTGCCGGCGTCATGCGGCCCTATCGACTGGCTCGATCATGCATACCCGAGTGGTTCATGGGGTGCGTACTCGACACCGGGCTATCGACCTGCTGCTGATAGGACCCGATCAGGGGGTATACCGAGGCGCCTATTGGAACGATCCAGTCCCTGACGGTGATTGGGTTCCTGGCGGCCAACGAAGTCCGCCCATAGCGAGCGAATCGACGGGAGACAAGAAACCGCCCCGGATGGTTCTGCACAAATCCCTTCGCCCTCGGACGGCCTCCTGGCGGCCACACCTACCCCGCCTGCGTCTGCGCCCATGATCGCCAGTCGCAGTCTTGTCAGCCCGTCCGCGTGGCCACGCTAGGCCGAGGCTGTGGCGTGCCGCTCCAGCATGTACCCGCGCCGGACGACGGCGTGAATGGCAATGTCGCGGCGACCGTCGAGCTTCTTCCGGAGACGGCTGACGTGGACGTCCACGGTGCGCGTCTTGGCTTCGTCACTGTAACCCCAGACGTGACGCAGCAGGAACGGCCGGGAGAAGCAACGGCCAGGGTGACTCTCGAGCAGCTCGAGCAACTGTTTTTCTTTCCGAGTCAGTCGTACGGGTTTGTCGCCCGTCCGTCTAGCTGGCATGTAAAGACCCTCCACGAGCGCGACAGCGCCTCACGTCGCTCTCGCGCTTCTGGTCTCCCTTTCGGGAGTGAAACTGAGAAAGTTACGCGCGAGCCGGGAGAAAGGTTACGGCGAAATGCGGGGCGGGTCGCCCTCGATGCGAGTTGGGCGCGGCTGGGACGTACAGGGCGGCAGGGTTCCATGGCTGTAGAACGCCAGGCCGTAGGCGACGTGCCGGCGCACCTCGCCGATACAGGTTTGGGATGCGCGATCCTCGATGCCGCGGTAGAAGGCGCGGGTCCCGGCGGCGATGTCGAGGTGGGGGTAGACCTGGCGCTTGAGCCCGGCGACGCCGAGCACGGCCGCGGCGGCGACCAATGCCGTCGCCCAACCGGCGCGGCCCCGCCACCCCGCGAGGGCGACCGCCGCGGCGAGCAGAACGACCGCCGTCAACGGCGCAACGGGAAACGCCTCGGGCGGCCAGGCGTCGGAGAGCCCATCGGCCAGGGCCTTGGGCAGCAACTCGGCCGTCAGCGGCAACGCGATCAGCAGCAGCGCGCACGCCGGCAGCGCGAGCCTCGGCGTCGGCGGCCGCGCCAGACGCAAGCCCAGCAGCGCGCACACCGGCGGCAGGGCGGGGAGGATATAGCCGGGCAGCTTATTGGCCGGAAGGGAAAAGAAGACGAAGGTCGTCAACGCCCAGACCGCCAGGAACGCCGCTCGGCTGTCACGCGTCCAGTCCTGCTTTCGAAGCGTTGCCAGCAGCGGCGTCCAAGGCAGCACCGCGCAGAGGAGAACGGGCGCGAAATACCACACCGGTTGCAGATGCTGGATTTCCGCGCTATAGAGGCGTTGGACGTGGTGCCGCCATAGAAACTCGTCGAGGAATAAGCGGCCATTCTGCAGATAACAAAGTATATACCAGGGAAAGGCGACTGCCGCGAATGGGACCATGGCGCGCGGGTGGAATAGGTCTTGCGCGGTAGCTCCGACGCCTCGTTCGCGACAGACGCCGGCCAGCGCCAGTGCGGCCAGCGCCGGCCCCACCAACCCCTTTGCCAGAACGGAAAGCCCTAGCAGAGCGCCGAACAGCGGCAGGCCGCGCTTGTCACGCGGATCGGCGACCCAGTCGAGCAAGGCCAGCAAGGCGCCGCCCAGCGAGGCTGCGAGGAGGGCGTCGAAGACGCCGGCTTGAGCGAAGGCAGCCCAGCCGCCGGCCGTGGCGAGGACGGCGGCGCCAGCGTCGGCGGCGAGTTCCCCAAACGCGGCGGCCAACCGGCGATGGAAATAGAGCAGGAACAGCGTTGCGGCCAATGCGGAGGCTAGACGCGGCGCCAGATCGGGCTCGACTCCCAACGCGACGCCTACGGCGCCGAGCCAATAGAGCAGAGCCGGCTTCTCGAACCAGGGCTCGCCGTCGAGACGCGGCGTGATCCAGTCGCCGGACTCGGCCATCGCGCGCGCGATGGAGGCGTAGCGCGGCTCGTCGGGCCCAACCACTCCTCGCAGGCCCATCCCATAGAAAAACAAGAGGTAAGCCGCAACGGCGAAGAGGGTCCAGCGCAGGATGGTGCGGCTCGGCATGCCCGACTCGACCAGTGTATCTGCTACCGGGCGTGCTTCCGGGCCCAGGCCCGTTTGAGGCTCTCGTCGGCGCGGGCCTCGACCGCGGCCTCCATCTCGCCGGCAAGCTTGTCCCGGAAGCGACTCGCCGAGAACCCCTCGAGCGCCGCTTCGGCAGCCTCCAGCGGCTCGTGCTCGATCGCCTCCCGCCACAGCCGGACCGCCTCTGGCCGTGGAGACGCAGCTAGCGCCAGGCAGATGTTCCGGCGCGCCTCGGGCGCGCGCTCCCAGTAGGCCTCCAGCGCGAGAAACGCTTCCGGCTGGGCGGCGGCCGCCAGAGCGCCCACGGCCTCTGTGCGGGCGTCCTCGTCAGGCGAATCGAGAAAGCCGCGTACGAAGCCGACCGGATCGAACGCGCCCAGCGACAGCAAGCCGGTGAAGCACGCGCCAAGCGCTTCGGGTTCTTCGTCGCCGACCCGCGCCTTGAGGCGCAGCGCGCCGGCGGCGGCTTCGTGGCCCAGATGGCCGAGCGTCAACGCGGCTTCGGCGCGGACGCCTTTGTCGAGGTCGGTCAGCGCGTCGGTCAGCTTCACCACCAGCTCGAGCGCGTCCGCCCGGCAGCCCGGCAGGGCGACCACGCAAGTCGCGCGCAGCGCGCCGGCGCTGTCTTCCTTCCCGCCCCACACGGGTTCCCATTGCACGTGCTCCAGGCCTCGGTAGAACGGCTCGGGATCGTCGTGCTCCAAATCCTTGAGGGCGGTTGCGATCTCCGTCTTGGCCCAACATTGCGGATCGGTCTTGACGGGGTCGTCGAAGAAGCGCTCGTAGGCCGCGAGCAGCTCTGGGGTGAGACTCGACAAAGCGAGCTCGCCCACGATGCGCGCCGCCCGCTTGACCGCGAAGTTGCTGCGCTCCTTGAGAGCCTTGCGCAGCCCGGCTTCGGCCGCGGCCGGATCGTCGAGATCGCGCAGCGCTTCGATCCGGCGCAGCTTCTCCTCGAAGGCGTTGCGGCTCACCGCAGCTCGATCACCAGCGAGCGAAAGGGGTCCTGGTGGACGTTCACCAGCTTCGGCGCGTTCTCGCCCGCGAAGTGCCAGATGACCTCGCCGCCGACGCGGTCGCGCACGATCGTTTCGCCGCTGTCGGCGTCGATGCGCTCGTAGCGCGTGTCGTTGAGAAAGACGATCACCTGATCGGTGGGCCGGATGTAGGGCGTGCGCTCGCCGCCAGGCGCGATGACGCGCTCGGTTACCTTGACTCGGTCATTCTCAAGCACGACTTTCATCGTGGGCGCGGCCGGGGCGGGGAAGCTTCGCAACACTCCCACGGTGATCGCAGCGGAGACCAAAGCGGCGGCCGCCAACATTCCAAAAGTGCGCATGGCGAGCGCATTGTCGCACATGGCCATTGCCTGCGAGACCTGTTTGGGGTGATGATGGGGCATCCGCGATGAGGCCGCACGCCCACTACCCCGACCTGCCCGTCGAGGGCGACGCCGATTCCGCTCTCCGCGTCGTCTCTTTCGAGGATTTGCAATGCGGCGATTGCGAGGCGTGGCGACGGATGTGTGACGAGACCCTGCTGCCGAAGTTCGGCGCCCGGGTCGCCTTCGTCTCGCGGGACTTTCCGCTCGCCAAGCACAACTGGTCCCTCTATGCTGCGATGATCTCGCGGCGCCTGGCTGTGCACGATTCGCGGGCGGCCATCGACTTCCGGCGCTACTGCCTCACGCACATTGCCGACATCAACGTGGAGAATCTACCGGACCGCGCGGCGGAGTTTGCCAACGCTCGCGGCATCGCCGGCTCCGACCTCGTGCTCGCCATGGAGAACGACGACCTGCGCGCCGCGGTCGAGGCGGACGCGGCGGCGGGGCGCAGGCAGGGCGTGGAGAGAACGCCGACGGTGTTCGTCGGCGAGCTGCGGTTCGTGGAAACGTTCGGCGTCGGCGAGATTGTCGCGGCAATCCGGGCCGGCCTCGCGTAGAAGTTCCGCTAGCCGCCTCCGGGCGAGCTGGGAATGCTCTACAATCGCGCTCGATGGATCGTCGCCAGTTCCTCGCTTTGGCCGGCGGCGCGGCGCTGGCCGCCTGCACCGAACCTCCGGCTCCTTCTCGCGAAGGCCGGCCGCCAAACATCGTCTTCATCATGGCCGACGACCTCGGCTACGCCCACCTGGGCTGCTATGGCCAGCGAGAGATCCGCACGCCGCGACTCGATGAGCTTGCGCGCCAGAGCCTGCGCTTCACGCAGGCCTACTCCGGCTGCACCGTCTGCGCGCCGGCGCGTTCGGCCCTGATGACCGGGCTCCACACCGGCCACACGCCAGTGAGAGGCAATACCGGCGGGTTGGCCTTGCCCGACCGTGCGACAACGGTCGCGGAGGTCCTCAAAAAAGCCGGCTATGCAACCGGGATCTTTGGCAAGTGGGGATTGGGCGAGGCCGGCACGGAGGGCGTCCCCGAGCTACAAGGCTTCGATGAGACGCTCGGGCCGCTGCATCAGATCCATGCGCAGTACTACTATCCCGAGTTCCTGTGGAAGAACGGGGCGCCGATGCCGCTGCCCGAGAACGCCAACGGCCGCAAGGGACGCTATGCGCCCGACGTGATGTTGGGCGGCGCGTTGGACTTTCTGCGCAACCACGCCGACGAGCCGTTCTTTCTCTACTTTCCCTCGATCGTTCCGCACCACGAGTTTCAAGTCCCAGAAGACGATTTTCAGGAGTACGCTGGGCGCTACCAGGAGCAGCCCTACATTCGCGAGGACCGCGGCTTCGAGATTCAGCATCAGCCCGCGGCGGCGTTCGCCGGCATGGTGACGCGGCTCGACCGCGATGTTGGAGAGCTGCTCGACGAGCTCGACCGCCTTGGGATCGCGGACGACACGATCGTCTTTTTCACCTCGGACAACGGGCCGGTCGACTTTGCGCCAATCGCCAGAGCCTTCGACGGAACCGGCTCTCTGCGGGGCCACAAGGGCGACCTCTACGAAGGCGGGATACGCGTGCCGATGCTGGTCCGCTGGCCGGGCAAGATCGAGCCGGGAGTCTCGGATTTCCCCTGGGCGTTTTGGGACGTGTTGCCGACGGCGGCCGAGTTCGCCGGCGCGCGAGCGCCGAGCGGCCTGGACGGACAATCGACCGCGCCGACCCTGCTCGGCGAGGAGCAGCAGCCCCACGAGCTCTTCTACTGGGAGTCGCAACGCGGAGGGAAACTGCAGCAAGCCGTGCGTATGGGTCGCTGGAAAGGGGTGCGAAGCGAGCCCGGGGCGCCGCTCGAGCTCTACGACCTGGAAGCCGACCCGGGCGAGGAGCGCGACGTGGCGGCGGGGAGCCCGGCGGTCGTCGCTCTGATCGAGAGCAGCCTCGAGAGCGCGCGAACCGAGCCGCCCGAGCTGGTGGAGCCGGGATGGGTGAAGCCGGGACGCGGCTAGCGCCGCGGCTGCCCTACTAGGCGCGCTTCGCTACAGTGTTGCCGTATGAGTGCTCGCCTCGTCGCAGTTTCCGTCCTTGCGCTGACCTGTTGTTCCTCGCCGCCGCCGGAGCACCCGCCGGGCCCAAACGTCCTGTTCTTGGCCATCGATGATCTGCGGCCCGAGCTTGGCGCCTATGGCGCCTCGCACATGGTCACCCCGAATCTGGACCGCTTCGCCTCCAGCGCGCGGCTGTTCGAGCGGCACTACGTGCAGGTCCCTACTTGCGGCGCGTCCCGCTACGCCCTGCTCACGGGCGAGCGTCCTTCCTCGCCCGAGCATCTCAACAACGACGCGATCCGTAACCTGCTGCCCGCGAGCGAGCAAGAGCGTCCGGAATCCTTCGCGCACCTGTTCCGGCGCGCCGGCTACCGCACCGTCCAGATCGGCAAGATCAGCCACTACGTCGACGGGCGGATCTATAGCTATGAAGGCGAGGGCGAGGGCGAATTCGAGATGCCGTTGAGCTGGGACGAGCGCCTGATGCCCTACGAGAAATGGGGCACGGCATGGAACTCGTTCTTTGCCTACGCCGACGGCTCGAACCGCAACATGGAACGCGGCGCCTATCCGCCCTACGAGCGCGCCGACGTGCCCGACGAGGCCTATCCGGACGGGCTGATCGCTCAGGAAGCCATCGCACAGCTCAACCAATTGCAGGACGAGCCGTTTCTGCTCGCGGCGGGCTTCTTCAAGCCGCACCTGCCGTTCACCGCGCCGGCGAAGTACTGGGATCTCTACGATCGGGAGGCGCTCGAGCTCTCGCCCAACCCGGACCCGCCGGCCGCGGTGCACGATGCCAGCCTGCACGCCAGCAGCGAGATGTTCCGCAACTACAAGCACGAGCGGCCCGGCGGCAAGGGTGTGCGGATCTCCGACGAAGACGCCCGCACGTTGCGCCACGCCTACTACGCTTCGGTCAGCTTCGTGGACGCCCAAGTTGGCAAGGTGCTCGACGAGCTCGAGCGGCTAGGCCTCGCCGAGAACACCATCGTGGTGGTCTGGGGCGATCATGGGTGGCATCTGGGCGACCAAACCATTTGGGGCAAACATTCGACGTTCGAGCGGGCGTGCCGCAGTGCGCTGATGATCCGCACCCCCGGCCTGGCGGCGCCCGGCGTCCCGGCTGGCGGGCTGGTCGAAACGCTCGACCTCTACCCCACGCTCGCCGAATACGCCCGCCTTCAGCCGCCGCCGGGGCTGACGGGCCTGAGCCTGCGTCCCATGCTCGACGATCCGGCCCACCCGGGCAAAGACGCCGCGTTCAGCTACTGGCGCGGCCGCCGGACGATGCGTACCGCTCGCTACCGCCTCGTGCAGTACGAAGACCCCGGCGACGGCCCCGAGCTCGAGCTGTTCGACCACCGCGCCGACCCGCACGAGACACGCAACGTCGCCGACGAGCAGCCCGAGGTGGTCGAGGAGCTGCTGCCGCGGCTGGCGGCGCAAGCGCCGGCGTGGCTCTCGCCCTAGCCGCCATTTCTCCCCAGGAGCCGGCGGAAGCGCGCGATAGCCCCGAATAGCGCCGCGCCGTGCTACATTCGTCGCCATGAATCGACGCCGCTTTCTGGCCTCGAGCGCCGCCGCCGCCGGCTCGGCCGCTCTCGCCTCCGCCCAAGCCGACCCCGTCCGAGTCGCCATCGTCGGCGTCGGCGGCCGCGGCATGGATCACGTCGAGGCGTTTGCCGAGCTGCCCGCGGTCGAAATCGGCGCGTTGGTCGAGCCGGACGGCAATCGCGCGGAAGAAGCCGCTGGTTGGGTCCGCCAGAACACGGGCTACACGCCGACGACCACGGCCGACATGCGGGTCGCCTTCGAAGACGAGTCGATCGATGCGGTTATCTGCGCGACCACCAACCACTGGCACGCGCTGACGGCCATCTGGGCCATGCAGGCCGGCAAGGACGTCTACCTCGAGAAGCCGGTCTCGCACGACATCTTCGAGTCGCAGCAGATCGTGGCCGCGGCGCGTAAGTACAATCGCATCGTCCAGGGCGGCACGCAGCGCCGCAGCTTCGGCAAGTTTCGGCGTGCGATGCAGCTCATCCACGACGGTAAGATCGGCGACGTCTTCCTTGCCAAATGGATCTTCCCGCGCCGGCGGGACTCCATCGGTTTCAAGCCCGTCGAGCAGCCGCCGAACTGGCTCAACTGGGATCTTTGGCTCGGCCCCGCGCAGGATCAGCCCTACCACGGCAATCTGGTGCACTACAACTGGCACTGGTTCTGGGACTTCGGCAACGGCGAGCTGGGTAACAACGGCATCCATCTGGTGGACATCTCGCGCTGGGGCATGCAGAAGGAGTTGCCCGTCAAGGTCACGTCGTGGGGCGGTCGTTGGGGCTACGAAGATCAGGCCGAGACGCCCAACACGCAGACGGTCAACTGGGAATACGCGGACGGCACGGCGATCATCGGCGAGATCCGCAACCTCTACACCACCGAGCAGATGTACTGGGACTTTCACGGCACGAAGGGCTACCTGCGCATCGAGGCCAACGGCGATTTCCGCATCACCATGGGGCGCAACGAGAAGCCGGAGCCGCCGGTCGATCCGTTGCCGGAGATCAATCACCAGGCCAACTTCATCGAAGCCGTCCGCGCCCGTGATCGCAGCCGGCTCACCGCGGAGATCCGCGAAACGGCGCTCTCGACCTCGCTGTGCCACTTGGGCAACATCGCCTACCGCATGGGCGAGCAGCTCGAGTTCGACCCCGTGCAACAGCGCTTCCCCAATCACTCGAGGGCCAACAACCTGTTGCGGCGCGACTACCGCGAGCCCTACGTGATTCCCGACGAGGTGTAGCGCCGCGCGATGCAGCGCTTCCAGCGAGAGCCCGAGCAGGGCGTGTCGGTCATCGTGCCTTGCTTCAACGAGGAGGCTTCGGTTGGCGCCATGGTCGAGCAGATTCGCCAGGCGCTCGCCCGCGTAGAGGTTCCGGCGGAGGCGATCTTCGTCAACGACGGCAGCCACGACGGCACCCTCGCCATCCTCGAGAGAGCGAAGGTGGAGGACGAGCGCCTGCGAGTGTTCAGCCACGGGCTCAATCGCGGCTACGGCGCGGCGTTGAAGACCGGCATCGAGGATGCGCGCTACGACCGCATCGTCATCATCGACGCCGACGGCACCTATCCGGCCGACCGCATCCCCGAGCTGGTGAAGCTGCTCGATGAGGCCGATATGGCGGTCGGCGCGCGCCTGGGCCAGACCGGCAGCGACAGCTGGATCCGCACGCTGGTCAAGCGCCTGCTGTTGGCGTTCGGGCGCGCTCTCTCGGACGCGGATATCCAAGACATCAACTCGGGGCTGCGGGCGATGCGGGTGCGCTGGGTCCGGCAGTTCTGGTTCATGCTGCCGGACGGTTTCAGCTTTACGACGACCATCACGCTCGCCATGCACCTCTCGAGCTTGCGGGTGCTCTACCCGCCGATTCGCTATGGCAAGCGCGTCGGCGCGAGCTCAATCCGGCCCATTCGCGATACGTTGCGCATCTTCTCGCAGGTGTTTCGGACCGTCGCGTACTTCAAAGCGTTCCAGGTGTTCAGCGTGCTGGCGACGGCGCTGATCGCGGCGGGAATCTTGATCGGCGTTGCGTCGAAATGGACCCAAGGCGAGGCGGCGCAGATTCCGGCGACGGCGCTGGTCGTGACCGGGTTCCTGTTCTTTGGGCTGGGGCTGGTGGGCGATCTGATCAATGCCCGGCGCTCGATGTAGCGCGGTCCGGCGACCGCGTTGGCAGGCTGGGCTGTTGCTCCCGCGGGGGAACTTTGGTCGAATAGGCAACGTACCTTTGAGCGAAATGCCGGTCTGCCGCGGAATCCTGATCTGCTCGTTGGCGTTGCTGCTCCTGCCCGCAACGTTGCGCGCCGAGGACGACCGCGTGATGATCGGCGACGACATCTACGTCGCCGCCGACGAGGATCTGCACGACGCGGTCTGCATTGGCTGCTCGATCCGCGTCGACGGCTCGGTGCACGATGCGGTCGCGATCGGCGGATCCATCGAGATCCATGGCGAAGCGCATGACGTGGTGGCGATCGGCGGCTCGATCGACATCGCCGGCAAGGCGGGCGATGTGGTTGCGATCGCGGGCGCGCTCGAGATTGCCGGCGAGGTGGAGGGCGACGCTGTATCGGTGCTGGGGCGCATTGGTCTCGCTCCCGGCGCAAGCGTGGGCAAGGATGCGGTGGCGGCGCTGGGCTCGATCGAAGGGCTCGACGGCGCGACGGTCGGCGGCGCGGTGCACCAGAGCGGTGCGCTGCGGCCGGTGGCGCTCTCGGGCATCGTCATCCTGCTCATCCTGTTCGTGGTCTTGGCCATCGCGATCTGGCCGCTGGTGACGTTCGTTTTGATCTCGGTGCTCGGGCCGCGACGCGTGGCGGTGCTGCACGAGACGATCACGCAGCGGGCGGGCATGTGTCTGTTGCTGGGCTTTGGCGCCTGGATCGCGTCGATGGTGCTGCCGGCGGTGCTGTTCTGGCTGCCGCCGGCCGATTTCGCGATTACCGTGGCGTTTCTCGCGGTCGCGGCGGTGGGCTACACCGGCGTGAGCTACTGGATCGGGCGGGTGCTGATCCGCTCGCGGAGCATGCGCGCGACCGGCGTGCTCGGCGCGGTGGTCGCGACGATCATGCAGTTCATCCCGATTGTGGGCTGGTTCATCGTGACGCCGATCTTTGCGTTCTTGGCGCTGGGAGCGGCCATCCTGAGCGGCTTCGGTACGTCGGCTGACTGGATGTTGCAGCGCGCCGACGCGGATCCGGTGCCGCGTCCGGCGCTGCGCTAAGATTGGTGCCTATCTAGAGAGCCGGCGCAGGATTGGCGCCAAAGGCGCCAGGCAGGAGGCAGCCTCGGGTGAAGCCCCGTGGATCCCGCTAGAAGACCGCGATGGGATTGAGCGGCGAGCCGGTGCCGCGATCCACCGGAATCGGCGAAGCGGTCAAAAGGAACTCCCAGCGACTGCGCTTGCGGCACTCCACGGCCAACGCCTCGAGGTCGCAGTTGTCGAAGATCGGCGTTCCCATGGCGACCAGCATCAGTTGGTGGATGGGCTGCCGTACGCCGTCCACGCCGGAGGGCGAGACATCCGAGGCCGCGTCGGAGCCGATCATCGCGATGTCCCGCTGGTGCAGCCAGGGCGCGGCTGATGCGTGCAGGCCGGCCGAGAGGGCTCCGGCGTTCCAGGGGCCCTCGGCGTCGCGGCGTCTCCATCGTCCGGTGTAGACAAACACCACGTCGCCCGACTCCACCTTGACGCCCGTCTTGCGCTCGAAGGCGTCGAGGTCCTCGGGGTAGATCGGCGTTCCGGGCTCGAGCCAGTCGACGCCTTTGAGGTGCGGGATATCGAGCAGGACGCCTTTTGTGAAGATGCCGTTCTTGAAGCTCGTCACGTCGAGCCGCGGCGCACCCTCGGCGGTGACCAGCTTCATCTCGACGCCGTTGTAGCTCTTGCCCTGATAGGACATGTGGGTGAGCGAGTCCATGTGGGTGTGGGCGTAGCCGTGGTAGGCGACGGTGTATTCGTCACTGACGAACTGGCCGGCGCCGGGGCGGTCGCCGGTGTTGAGCATGGCATGGCCAAACGGCCGGGGGTTGTCGTCGGCCGCCGTCTTCTCGACGTTGCGCGCCAGCGAAACCGGGACGCCGGCCTCGACCAACGCCGCGGCCTGTTTGCGCTTCTCGGGCGTAATCAGGTTGACCGCGCCCATCTGGTCGTCGTCGCCCCAACGGCCCCAGTTGGAGAGCTCCTCCATCCAGGCGTCGACCTTGGCTTTGGTGACGGTCTCCTGCGTCGTGGCGGTGGGACCGCACGCGAGCACGAGCAGAAACAGAGCGGCGCTCGAAGCGCAGAGGGTCTTCCACATCGCGCTCCGGATCGTAGCAAAACCGCCGCGGCCGGCGGCGCTCAGCCCTGAATGACGTTCTCGAGGATGCCGATGCCCTCGATCTCGACCTCGACTTTGTCGCCGGGCTTCATCGGGCTGGTCTTGCCCGGGGTGCCGGTAAAGATCACATCGCCGGGCTCGAGGGTGATGTACTGGCTAACGAACGCGACCACGTCCTCGGGCTTGAAGATCAGATCGCTGAGCACCTGCGTCTGTTTGACCTCGCCGTTGAGCCGGCAAGTGATGCGGCTCCGCAGATAGTCGAGGCCGGTGACAATGGACGGACCCATCGGGCCAAAGGTATCCGAGCCCTTGGCGCGCCACCACTGCACGTCTTTCTTGTCGCCTTGGGAGCCGTTCTGCCAGTTGCGCTCGGAGACGTCGTTGCCGCAGGTGTAGCCCAGGATGTAGTCGGCCGCGTCTTCGCGGCTCACGTTGCGGGCGCGCTTGCCGATCACGGCAACCAACTCGGCTTCGAAATGCAGGTCCTTCGAGCCTTCGGGCACGATGATTGGCCCGCCTGGGTCTTGCAACGCCGTCGGCGGTTTATAGAAGATCTCCGGCTTGGTCGGCGCCGCCCGGTCGCCGATGTGGCTGGCGTAGTTCAGCCCCACGCAGAGCACTTTGGAAGGCTCGACGGGGTAGCGAAGTTTCACGTCGTTCAGGTTCACCGCGTCGCCCGCGGGCTGGCGGCTGCCGAAGAGATCGCCGTCGATCGGCTGGATCCTCTGGCCGTCCAGGATGCCAAACGCGGTGGCGCCTCCGTGTTCATATCGAACGAATTTCGTGGGGCCCTCGGCCATGGCTACACCTCCAGCCGCCTCGGCGGCGAGAAACAGTCTGCGGTTGATTCGCTATCCGGCTGTCCGCCGGCGAGGGGCGCGACATCCCGCGCCCGGCCACGAGCGCTCCGGAAGGCGCTAGTGTACCAACTTCGACTGCTACACTGGGGCGGCCATGATTCGTCGATCCTGGTGTGCGGTTCCGGCCGCGCTCGCCCTGCTGTGCGGCTCCTGTGGAGTTGATCGATCCGAATCTGAAGCGCCGCCCCGCAAGCCGAACATCATCCTCATCGTGGCGGACGACCTGGGCTGGACCGATCTGGGGGCCTATGGCAGCCGCTACTACGAGTCTCCGAACATCGACCGGCTAGCGCGCGAGGGCATGAAGTTCTCCGCCGCCTACGCCAACCCCAACTGCGCCCCAACGCGCGCCGCCCTGCTCACCGGCCGCTACAGCCCGCGCACAGGGGTCTACACGGTCGACACCGGCGCCCGCGGCAAAGAAGAGTTCCGCAAGATGATCCCGGCCGAGAACGTCAAGACGCTCGCGCTCGAGGAAGTGACCTTTGCCGAGGCGCTGCGAGACGCTGGATACGCGACCGCCCACATGGGCAAGTGGCACATGGGCGGAGAAGGCCATCTGCCCACCGACCAGGGCTTCGACTGGAACATCGGAGGCAATGAGACCGGCTCGCCACGCGGAGGCTACTTCGCCCCCTGGAACAATCCGCGGATGCCCGAGGCGCCGGAAGGCGCGCATCTCTCCGAGGTCTTCGCCGAGCGGGCCGTACGCTTCATCGAGGAGAATCGCGAGCGGCCGTTCCTGCTCTATCTGCCGTTCTATTCCGTCCATACGCCGATCCAAGCCAAGCCTGACCTCGTCGCCAAGTACAAGCAGAAGGAGCCCGCGGGCGGCCACTCGAATCCCGAGTACGCGGCCATGATCGAGACGATGGACACCGCGGTCGGCGCCGTGCTCGACAAGCTCGACGAGCTCGAGCTCGACAAGGATACCTACGTCTTCTTCTACTCCGACAACGGCGGCGTGGGCGGCTATTCGGATGCGGGGGTGCAGGCTCGCGACGTCACCAACAACGCTCCGTTGCGGGGCGGCAAGGGCATGCTCTACGAGGGAGGAATCCGGGTGCCGCTGCTGGTCCGCAAGACCGGCATGATTCCGCCGGGCAGCTTTAGCGACGAGACGGTGATGTGCGTCGACTTCCTGCCGACGCTGGTGGAGATCGCCGAAGCCGAGCCGCCGCAGCGCGAGATCGACGGCTCGAGCTTCTATCCCACCTTGCGCGGGGCGGGGAAGAGCGCCACGCCGCGACCGCCGATCTATTGGCATTTCCCGGGCTACCTGCAGGGCTCGGGAGACGGCGCATGGCGGACGACGCCGGCCGGCGCGTTGCGTTTAGGCCGCTTCAAGGTGATCGAGTTCTTCGAGACAGGCGAGGTCGAGCTCTACAACTTGGAGGAAGACATCGCCGAGGAGAACAACCTGATCAAGCTGATGCCGGACAAGGCCGAGGAGATGCAGGCGGAGTTGGCGTCGTGGCGGGAGCGAATGGCCGCGCCGATGCCGCAGCCGAAGAGCCGCTGAGCGACGAGCGCGCGACCGCGCCCTCGCGAGAGCGGCTCTGAAGGATCCGGTCCGAGCCGCATCCCGCCAGGGTGCGGTGGACGCGAGCTACATCTTGGGAAACGTCGGCTCGAGCGCCGGGTAGAGCTCGCGGAAGACCGCATGGCCGGCCGCAAGAGCCTCTACCAGCCCATGTTCGGGGGCAATTCGTTCGCTCTCGCGGATGGTCGCCTTGCAAGCCTCTTCGACCGTGGCGAACTGGCCGGCCCCGACCATGGCCAGCAGCGCCGCGCCGTAGGCCGAACCCTCCTGGGTTTGCAGCGTGGCGATCGGTTTGGCGAACGCTCCAGCCAGGATGTTGCGCCAGAATGCGTTGCGCGCGCCGCCGCCAGACGCGCGTACGCTCTCGACCTGGCTGCCCAGCGACTCGATGATGTCGAGACAATCCTTCAGGCTGTAGGTCACGCCTTCGACGAGCGAGCGAATCAGGTGCGCCCGCGTGTGCTTGGCGGTCAGGCCAACCCAGCCGCCGCGGGCCGCGGCGTCGAGGTGCGGCGTCCTCTCGCCCATCAAGTAGGGAAGCCAATAGAGACCTTCGCTGCCTGGCGGGGCCTGGGCCGCTTCGGCTAGGAGCAGATCATAGGCGTCCCCGCCGTCCCGAGCCGCCCGCTCCACCGCGTCCCCGCCCAGATTGTTGCGAAACCACTGCAGGCTCAGGCCGGCGCCCTGCGTAACGCCCATTACGTGCCACTTGCCCGGTACGGCGTGGCAGAAGGTGTGCACGCGTCCCTCGGGATCGTAGGCCACCGCATCCATGTGCGCAAACACCACGCCGGAGGTGCCGATGGTGCAGGAGACCAAGCCCGCCTCGACGATGCCGTTCCCGACGGCGCTGGCCGCCTGGTCGCCGGCGCCGGTCACTACGGGCGTGCCCGCCGCCAGCCCGGTCTGCTCCGCCGCCGCCGCGCTGACCTTGCCGGCGACTTGGGCGGACTCGTACACCGGCGGCAGCAGAGCCGCGTCCACGCCGATCTTCTCTGCCAGCGGCGCCGCCCATTTGCGGTTGACGACGTCGTAGAGAGCCGTGCCCGAGGCGTCGGAGACATCGCCAATGTGCTCGCCGGTAAGCATGAAGCGGACGTAGTCCTTCGGCAGCAGCATCTTGCGAGCGCGCTCGTAGCTGGCCGGGTCGTGGTCCCGCACCCACAACAACTTGGGAGCGGTGAAGCCAGTGAGCACGGGGTTGGCCGTCTGCTCGACCACGAATCCCTTGCCCGCTTTGCCGTTGATCCAGTCGACCTGGTCCTGGCTGCGTTGGTCGCACCAGATCAGCGCCGGGCGAATCACCTCGTCGGCCTCGTCGAGCAGCACCAGCCCATGCATCTGCCCCGAGAAGCCGACCCCGGCGACATCGGCGCCCGTGGCGCTGGCTTTGGCCAGCGCCTCTCGAACGGCGGTGCGCGTCGCGCGCCACCAGTCTTGCGGACGCTGCTCGGCCCACAACGGGCGCTCCATCTGGATGTCTTCGTGCGCTTCGGTGACGCCGGCGACGACCTCGCCCGCGGCGTCGACGAGCAAGGCGCGCGAGCCGCCGGTGCCCACGTCGATTCCCAGCCAGTAGGTCATGGAGCTCGTCTCGCTTTCGTGATCATGGCGCCTGTTTGGCCCGAATCCTCCCTGGCCTGAATGGGGAGATAGGCGGCGCCGAAAATGCCTGCTCTGCCGCCGAGGCGCGCCTTCTCAATGCGTGTGTGGGTGTTGCGGAAGGTGATCGAGCGCTTCTCGATCTCGGCCATCATCGCGGGCGCGAACAGATCCCACGACGCAAGCACGCCGCCGGCGAGCAGGTAGAGGGGGAAGTTGAAGGCGTTGATCAAGCCCGCCAAGCTGACGCCGAGCGCAATTCCCATGTGGCGGAAGATCGCGAGCGCCGTCTCGTCTCCGTCGTCTGCCGCCTGCGAGACGAGCAGCGGAGTGAGCTGGCCTTCCTCTTCGAACAACGCGCGCAAGCGCGGAGACTCCCCGGATTCGGCGGCGTCGGTCCCCATCTTGCGAATCGCCGTGCCGGAGGCTTCCGCCTCGAGGCATCCCACGTTGCCGCAGCCGCACACGTGCGGCGAATGCGGCTCGACGGTCATGTGGCCGAACTCGCCCGCCATCCCGTCGGCGCCGTGGACGATGTGTTCGCGCGAGATGACCCCGCCGCCGATTCCAGTGCCGAGTGTAAGCAGCGCCAGCGATTCGACATCGTGACCCGCGCCGAGCCAGACCTCGCCAAGCGCCGCCGAGTTGGCGTCGTTCTCGACCAGCACGGGCAGCTCGAGCCTCTCTTCAAGTCGCTGCTTGAGCGGAAAATCATTCCAGCCGTGCAGGTTGGGCGCCTTGGCGATGACGCCCGTTTCCAGGCGCACCAAGCCGGGCACGCCGACCCCGATACCAATCAAGTCCTTGCCCGCATGCCCCTCTTGGACCTCGCGGATGCCCGCCACCATGCGGTCGACCACGTGCTCGGGGCCGTCTCCGGCCTGTGTCGGGATCTGAAAGTCCTCGAGCACGTCGCCCGAGGGCTTCACCGCCGAGGCGCGAAGATTCGTCCCCCCCAGATCCACTCCAATGGAGAATTCGTTCACAACCGGCCCGATCCCGAAGCGGTCAGGATATCACGCAGCCGAATGTCCTAACATGAACCTCGTGCGGAATACGACGGCATTCCTCTTCATGTTCGCGGGCGCCGCGTTTGCCGGCGACGCGGACTTCAACGGACGTTGGGTGATCCAACCCGAGGGCGCGGACCGCGACCGGGCGGCCTGGCTCGAGGTCTCCGGCGCGGGGACCGGCAAGATCAGCGGCAGCGCTGTTGGGATGCAACCCGGCGGCCAAGTGGATCCCATCCGGGGGGCTCGGATCGAAGACGGCGCCTTGCACTTCCACGTCACGCGGCCGGTTGGCCGCGGCGCAAGAAAGCGCATCACCGAGAGCCGCACCCAAGCCACCGTCGACGGCGACACGATTCGCGGCATGAGCCTGGTCAACGGCAAGGCCATCGAGTGGAGAGGCGAGCGCGCGCCCAAGATCGCGGACCGAGACGACGGCTCATGGAAAAAGGGGAAGACCGTCCTGCTGTTCGACGGCATAGACATGTCGCGGTGGGAGACGCAGCATCCCGAAAGAACGCATGAGTGGTCGGTCCAGGACGGCTTACTAATAAACTCCGACCACGCCGACATGTTGATCAGCAAGGACGAGTTCTGGAACTTCGAGTTGCTGGTCGAGTTCTTGGTCAAGCCCGGAATGAACAGCGGCGTGGGGCTGCGCGGCCGCTATGAGATCCAGATCCTCGACGACTACGGCAAACCCGCTTCCAAGAGCGGCAACGGCGCGCTCTACAGTCGCGTGCCGCCCTCAACCAATGCCAGCAAGCCGGCCGGCGAGTGGCAGACGATGCTCGTCAGGCTCGTGGGGCGTGACTTGACGGTCGTGCTCAACGGCCAGAAGGTGCACGACAGAACGCGCGTCGAGGGCTTCACGGCCATGGCGACCGACTGGCGTGAGGATCAACCGGGCCCCATCAGCTTGCAGGGGGACCACGGGGAGATCCAGATCCGGAAGGCGGCGGTGACGCCGCTCGAGCGCTGAGCGGCGCCGCGGTTCATCGAAACCCGGCGGAGGCGCGGCCCCGCCTACCGTCGCAACGCCGCCTCGAAGAACGCGAACATCGCCGGGTAGGTCAGCAGTTGCTGCCGCTGGAACACGCCGTGACCCTCGCCGTCGAAGATCATGTAGCGGACTTCGGCGGCGCCGGCCTTGCGCAGCGCGTCGGCCAGCCGTTGCGCTTGCTCGATCGGCACGGTGCGATCCGCCGTCCCGTGCACCAGCAGGAAGGGCGGCGCGTCGCCGCGCGCATAGGTCACCGGCGAAGCCTCGCGTACCCGTTGCGCCTTGGTCTGCTCCGGTCCTGCGAAGAAGGGGCCGAGCGCGCCATTGGGACGCCCGCTTCGCTCGAGCCAGCTCGTGAAATCAGTCGGCGTCGCCGAGGCGACGACCGCCTGCACCATGCTCGAGCGGTCGCCATGCGGCCCCTCGCCTTCCTGTCCATCCGACGGCTTCACCAGGCCCAACATGGCGACTAGATGCGCTCCAGCCGAGTTGCCATAGGCGCCTACCCGGTCCGGATCCAACCGCAACCGCACGGCGTTGGCTCGCAGCCAGCGCACCGCGGCCTTCACGTCGTGCACCTGCGCCGGCGACGGCGCATCGTCGGTCAGCCGGTAGTTCACCGAGATCGCCACATAGCCGCGCTCGGCAAACTCGATCGGCAATCGCCGCCACTGCCCGCCGCCTTTGTCGCCGCCGCGCCAGCCGCCGCCGTGCACGATCACCATGCCGGGCCGCGGACCGTCGTCCTCGGCGGCGGGGTAGAACAGATCCAACTTCTGCTTGGCGCTGGCGGTGTCATACGCCACGTCGAGCTCGGAGCGCACCCCCTGCGGGGCCTGCCCAGCCAGAGCGGCCGCCGAGAGCACGGCAGACAAGAGAGCTCTACGCACCGTGCGCCTATGCTAGCTGATTCGTCAGAATCGTTCCGCCATCCGCCGGCGCACGCGTCGATTCGCCGCGCGGATCAGCTCGACGTTCTCCTCATCCGGCCTCTGCAACTCGTCGAGCAGCCCGCGCCGGCGCGCCTTGTTGCGCTGGTAGGCGCCGCACAGGTGAAAGCCGATGCAGCCGGGATTGTCGTAGAGCTTCGTCAACACATCCGCGTACCAGGCGCCGTCATTGCGGATGAACTCCTCGGGGTCGGCCGGTCGATCGAGACCGGCCGCGTCGGCGAGCAACACCGGTTTGCCGGTCTTCTCGTGCCACTCGGCGAGATGGGTCGCCGGATCGCGGAAGTCCTGGAACGAGAGCACGTCCACGAACGGCGCCGCCGCTTCGACCACTTCCATGGCGATCGCGGCGTTGGCCTCGTAGCGGTCGCCCAGAATGAGGTGGTGCGGGTCATGGCGCCGAATGGCGTCATGGGTCGTTTGATAGTAGGCGCGCGCAAGCTCGGCGAGCTCTTTGCGGCCCGCCGCGGTCTCGAGGCGCTCGGGATCGAAGATCGGCCCGCGCCAGGCGTTCTCGGCGCGCTGGTGAACCCAAGTGGGGCAGTCGCTATAGAAGTATCCGATGAGATTGCGGTCTTGGCTCAGCTCGGCGCAGTGCGAGCGCGCCACGTAGTCGACCCACTCTCGCCATTGCGAGCCGCGAAAGTCGAAGTGACGCGTGTGCTGCTCCCACTGATGGGATTCGGTGAACGGGAGCAGATGGCAGAACGGCATGCTCAGCGCCCGGTATTCGTCGTTGGTAAACGGGCGAGAGTGCCTCCACTTGCGCACGGTCACTTCTTGCACCCAGCCAACGGTGTTGAACCCCCACTTCTCGAGATTGGGCGCAACCGACTCTCGAATCCAGCGAGTCGTGCTGCCGCCGTAGGCGTCGCGCCAGATGTGGATGTTCTCCGGATAGCGCAGGCTCGCCGGGTCGATGTGGTTGAGCCCGAGGGAGAAGAACGGTTCGCCGTCCGGGGTGATCAGCCACCAGTGGCCGTCACGTCGACCCAAGGTAAAGAAGCCGTCGGGCTCGCTCTGGGTCGTCTGGGCGACCGCGGCGCCCCGGCCCGCGGCCGCAATAGTTGAATAGGCGAGGAAGCGCCGCCGACTCAAACGCATGGCTACTGATCGTAGCGTTTCCGGTGCCCCGTTAGCCCCACCAGTTCCGGAACGCAGAGCGGCCAGCGTACACTGCCGCGTCGCCCAGCTCGGCTTCAATTGCCAGCAGCCGGTTGTACTTCGCGATCCTGTCCGAGCGGCACAGCGAGCCGGTCTTGATCTGACCCGCCGCGCTGGCGACGGCGAGGTCGGCGATGGTCGAATCTTCGGTCTCGCCTGAGCGGTGCGAGATGACGTAGGTGTAGCCGGCCTTGAGCGCGATGTCGATGCACTCGAGCGTCTCGCTGACGGTGCCGATCTGGTTGAGCTTGATCAGGATCGAGTTGGCCAACCCGTTCTCGATGCCTTCGCGGAAGATGCGCGGGTTGGTGACGAACAAATCGTCGCCCACCAGTTGAATCTTCGCGCCCACCTTCTCGGTCAGGCGCTTCCAGCCCTCTTGGTCGAGCTCGCCGCAGCCGTCTTCGAGTGAAATCAACGGATACTTCGCGACCCAGTCGGCCCACATGGCGGCCATCTCGGCGGGGCTGCGGCTCGAGCCGTCCGAGTCGGCAAAGACGTACTCGTCATTCTTCCACAGCTCCGAGGAGGCGGCGTCGATGGCGATCCATACTTGCTCGCCCGGCACGTAGCCGGCTTTTTCGATGGCGTCCATGAGCAGCTCCATCGGCTCCTCGTTCGATTTGAGCTGCGGAGCGAACCCGCCCTCGTCGCCCACGCCCGTCGCGTAACCCTTGGAGTTGAGAATCTTCTTGAGCGTATGGAAAATCTCCGCGGCCGAGCGCAACGCCTCGCCAAACGAGGGCAGCCCGATCGGCATCACCATGAACTCTTGGATGTCGACGTTGTTGTCGGCGTGCTGGCCGCCGTTCATGATGTTGCACATCGGGACGGGCAGCGTGTATTGGCCGCCCGGCGCCAGCCGCGCGTAGAGCGGGACTTGCTGCTCGACCGCCATCGCGCGCGCGGCGGCAATCGAGACGCCCAGCATGCCGTTGGCGCCGAGCCGGCCCTTGTTCGGCGTGCCGTCGAGCTCGATCATCTTGGCGTCGAGCGCGGCCTGGTCATCGGCCGCCATGCCCCGCAGCGCCGAGCGGATCTCGCCGTTCACGTTGGCGACCGCTTTTCGTACACCCTTGCCGAGATAGCGGCTCTTGTCGCCGTCGCGCAACTCGACGGCTTCGTTGATGCCGGTCGAGGCGCCCGAAGGAGCCATCGCGGTCGCGTAAGCGCCGCTTTCCAGCACAATGTCGACTTGCACGGTGGGGTTGCCGCGCGAGTCCAGGATTTCGAGAGCTTTCAGGTCAGCGATGGCAGACATATTGAGTTGTACCTTGGGACGATTTTCCAGAATATCACGGCGCCCGCCGGCAGACCGCTTGCGCTCTCGCGCTCCCTCAGCTCATCGCACCGGAGATGCGGGCTGCGTGCGCTAGCGCCCTAGCATGCCCAGCGGCGAGCCGGCGCCTTCGCGCTCTTCCCGCGGCGGCTCGCGCTTCATCTTGTCGCCCTCGCCCGGCGCGAGGAACATGTTGCTCTCCACGCCGTGCTGCTTGGTGTAGAGGTCGAAATAGCGTCCCTGCTCGGCGTAGAGCGAGTCGTGGCTGCCGCGCTCGATCACGCGCCCGTCCTCGACAACCAGGATCTGATCGGCGCGGCGGATGGTGGAAAGGCGATGGGCGATCACGAATGTCGTGCGGCCCTTCATCAAGTAGCTCAAGCCTTGCTGGATGAGCGCTTCGGATTCGGAGTCCAAGCTCGAGGTCGCCTCGTCGAGGATGAGGATGCGCGGATCGGCCAGTACGGCGCGCGCAATGGAGACGCGCTGGCGCTGGCCGCCCGAGAGCTTCACGCCGCGCTCGCCGACCACGGTCTCGTAGCCTTCGGCAAAACGCTCGGCGAACTCGTCGACGCGCGCGATGCGGCACGCCTCGCGAACTTGCTCTTCGGTTGCGTCCGGCTTGGCGAATGCGATGTTTTCGCGGATCGTGCCGTCGAACAGAAACGTCTCCTGCAAGACCACGCCGAGCTGCGAGCGGTAGGACGCCAGATCCGCTTCCGCCAGGTCGACGTCGTCGACGAGCACCTGGCCGTTGGTGGGGTTGTGGAACGCGGAGACCAGGCCGATGATTGTCGACTTGCCCGAGCCGGAGGGTCCGACCAGCGCGGTGATTGAGTCCGGGCGCGCCTCGAAGCTGACGCCGTGCAGCACCGGCTTGCCCGGCTCATACTCGAACGAGACGTCGTCGAAGACCACGCGCCCTTCGATCGGGCCCATCTCGCGCGTGCGGCGCGGGTCGGCGTCTTCGGGGCGCTCGGCGAGCACTTCGCGCGTGCGCTCGAGGCCCGCGCTGGCTTCCATGAGCTGTGTCGAGACGTCGACGAACTGAAACATCGGCGCGACGAACATGGCCGAGAAGACCGTGAACGCCGCCAGGTCGCCCGGGGTCATCCTGCCGGCGGTGATCTCGCCCACGCCGACCCAAATCACCAGCGCGCTCATGCCGCCCAGCAGCAACTGCGCCGAGACGCTCACCGCGGCCGTGCCGGTCAGCGTGGTGTAGACATTCTGGAGCAGTCGCTCCACGCCGGTGGAGAAAACCTCCGCTTCGCGCGACTCGGCGTGATAGCCCTTGACCACGCGCACGCCGCCGAGCGATTCGGTCAGCCGGCCGGTCACCTCGCCGCTAATCTTGCGCCGCTCGCGAAACGCCGGCCGCAGCGTCTTGAAGGCCCGCTGCAAGATCAACAGGAACAGGGCCACGATGCCGAGCGAGAGCAGCGTCAGCTTCGCACTGAACCAGAACAGGACGCAGAGCGCGACCCCGGCGGTCAGCAAGCCGCCAGCGAGGTGGATCAGCCCGGTGCCGACCAGGTTGCGCACGCCCTCGACGTCGCTCATGATGCGCGAGACGAGCACGCCGGTCTGGTGCTGATCGTAGTAGGCCACTGGCAAGCGCCCGACGTGCTGCTGCACTTGCCGGCGCATGTCGGCGATGAGCTTCTGGCCGCTCTTCGAGAGCAGTTGGGTGAGCGAGAAGGCCGAGGCCGCTTGCAGGATCGTGGCGCCCAAGATCGCCAGCGCGAGCCAGCCGAGGATTTCCGTGTTTCTGTTGAGGATGACTTCGTCGACGACGTACTTCATCGAGCCCGGGAGCACGAAGCTCGCACCGCGGCTGAGCAGGATCAGCAACAGGCTGCCGATCAGCAAGCCCTTGCGCGGCGCCATCAGCTCGCGGGCGTGCGGCCATAGCTCGCGTAGCGAAGCCTGCTTCGTACCGGATTTGTCGGGGGGCAACCTTCAGTATAGGGAGCGGTCTCAACCCACAAAAGCTTCCAGACGCTGGAAGCTGCCGTTCCAGCCTTCGGTGTGGCGTTGGCGCATCTCCTCGGTTGCGAGCCGCTCGTGCCGCAAGGTGAGCTCGGTGCCGCCGTCGACTTCGCGCAAGCTCACCGTGACGAGCGAGTCGGTGACCCAGCCGCTCTCCCAAGCCCAGGTGAAGACCAGCCGCGCGGGCGGCTCGATCTCGCGGTACTCGCCGTAGGCGACATGCTCGGCGCCGTCGGGCGCCACCACGCGAAAGCGGTAGCGACCGCCGACGCGCACGTCGGTTTCGGCTTCGGTCGTCATCTCGGCCGAAGGTCCGAACCAACGGCTCAGCATGTCAGGGTCCGTCCAGGCCGCGAAGATCTTCTCGCGCTTGGCCGCAAAGGTGCGCGTGAGCTCGACTGCCGGCTGTTCCGCCATCGTTTCTACTCCTGCTCCAACAGATCATCGAGGCGGTCGAGCCGCTGTTGCCAGAAGGCGCGGTGCTCGGCCAGCCAGCTCTGCGCTTCGTCCATGGGCACGGTGCGCAGCCGGCAACGATGCACGCGACCGCGCTTGGTGCGCTCCATCAGGCCCGCCCTCTCGAGCACCCGCAGGTGGCGCGAGATCGCCGGCGCGGACACCTCGAACGGCGCCGCCAGCTCGCCAACGCTGGTCTCGCCCTGCGCCAGCCGTTCCAGGATTCCACGCCGGATTGGGTCGGCCAGAGCGGCGAAAACCGCGTCGAGGCTGCCGCCTCGATGTTTAACCATGTTGTTTAGTGTACTACGGGCGCGCGGCGGCGGTGAAATGGACAATGTCGGGCTCGATGGCGCCGCCGTCCACGTAGAAGCCGCCGCAGCCGGCGCTGTAGCCGAGCTCGAGAGCGTCGAGCTGGGCGGCGATGGCGTAGGGATCGTCGGAGTCTTCTTCGGTGGAGATGACCAGGCGCGGTCGGTGCTCCCGCAGCGTCTGCTCGCCGCCGGCGAGCGCTTTCTGCGTGGCGCCCTTGATGTCCATCTTGATGCGGTCGACGCGCTCGAGGCCGAGCTCTTCGACCAGCGTATCGATGCGGGTCAGCGCGATGCTGTGGCGGACCACGGTGGCGGTGGAATGCTCGAAGAAGCTGTCGGCGGCGGAGTTGTTGGGATCCTCGTAGAGCGGCAGCTCGTCCTCTTGGTCCCAGATGCCTTTGGGGTAGACGACGACCTTGCCTGCGGCGATCTCCTCGACGAGGTTGCGTCGCAGGCAGACCAAGTTGGCCGGAGCGGGCTCGATGGCGACGACGAGCTCAGCGCCCTGGCGGACGGCGTTGCGGGCGTAAAGGCCAATGTGCGCGCCGCCGTCGAGCACTACGTCGCCCGGCTCGACGCCGCCGTGGACCGCGCCGTATTGGTCGACTTCCTGTTGAGCGAGCAGCACGGCGATCGAGCTCTCGCTGCCGGCCGGGGCCCAGAAGCGGCCCAAGGGCGTTTCCCACAGCTCGTGGCCGTCCTCGTCGGTCTCGACGATTCGGGAGCCGGCTTCGAGGGCTTCGATCTGCTCTTTGAGGGCATTTCGAACGTCGCCGGCCTGCCAGACTTCGCCAGGCGCACACAGCCGGCTTTGGCCAGACATGGCTAGCGCGAACGGCGCCGACTGCGGTGCGACCGAGATGACGACTGCCGCCGCCAACACGACCAAGCCGACCGCAATGACGGTCCGAAAGAACAGCAGCAGCGCGCGGCGCCAGCCGGTCAGCGGCGAGTTGGGTTCAGAGCTCATGCCAAAGGCGCGCGCAGGCATAGACCGGCGCGCGGGACAGTCCTAAGGCATAACGCTACCCCGTGGAGGCCGACTTGGAGATGCGCGACCCGCCCGATTCAAGTGGCGGGATTGACCCTAGCCGCCACTTCTCACCAGGAGCCGGCGGAAGCGCGCGATAGGCCCGCCATCCCTTCGTTGCGCTCGCCCACCGTGCTCGACGTACTGTCGAGTACGCCTGTGCGCGCTGGGCATCGCGCGCCGCGTGCGGACGCGCCTCTCACGCACTTCCGCTCGCCGCCTGGTGAGTAGTGGCGGCTAGCCGCCTCTGACATCCCCGGACAGAACCGGACATGGTTCACTCGGGCATGCAATGTTCGAGCAGGGCGCGGGCGGCTTGGACGCGGGCGTGGGGGTTGTTGGTTCTGTTGGCGGCAATGTCGTTAAGCGCTTCGAGCGCGTTGCCGGCCGAGTGCATCGCGAGCACCTCGAGCGAGGATTCGCGCTCGGCCATGGCGTCTCGCAGGCAGCGCTGGAACAGCGGATCGCGCATCCAGCGATAGAGAGTGCGCTCGCTCTTCTCGACGGCTTCGGCGGCGTCGGCGATGGTGGGATTCTCGAGCAAAGCGAAGATGGCGCGTCGTTGGACGGGCTTGAGCGCCTCGACGCCGGGTGTGCGGACGACGACCGGACGCGCGAGCGGTGCAAGCTGTTGGCTCATGGCGTTCCCTCTCTCTTCAGAGTAGTCGCGGAACGCAAGGGCTATTGGGAGCGGGAGCGTCTAAGTGCTTTGGAATGAGGAGAAATTTTTTCAGAAAGCGGCGTGACGGGCGGCCAGTACGGCAGGCAGCACGGTCTGCGGGCGAGTCGGGCCCGGTCGCGGCGCCGAGCTCACCGGAGAGTACGTCGAAGGCCCCTATCGCTTCTAGGCGCTCGAAGGCGTGAGCCACTGGGTTCCGGATCCGGCAGCTGAGCAGTTGTCGTCGCTCCTGCTCGATCGCATCAGCTCGTACGCCGAAAAGTAAGCCGCGCCGCCGCAGGCCCGTCCCGAGCACCCTTAGCGATCCTCAGCGGTTTCCAAGCCTGCGGCCCAATTCTGGATGATGTGGATCGTCGAAACGGGTCCATCGTTGGTTGACTCGATGAGCACGAACTTCTCGCCGCCCGGCGCCACATCGTAGCTCTGGATCGGCAGGGCGTTCACTCGGCCTCATGACGGAAGAGCCGCTCGGTTGACCGTACGAGAAAGCCGCCACTCTGGGAAACTTGCGCGGCATACAGCGTGTCGTCAGAGGCGAAGAAGACCTCGTTGCCTTCCCATTGAGGCTGTGTTCCGCCGTTCTCGGAGATCTGCCATTTGCCCGGCCCGGACGGAAACGGTTTCACGTAGACTTCGTTGCGGCCGGATTCGTTCGACACGTACGCCGGGTAGCGTCCGTCGGGAGAAAACACCGCGACCCGCTCGTCCGCGTCCGTTGCGAGGAACGGATGCGATTCCCACTTGTCCCCGCCGACATGTTCTAGGTATCGCA
Organism: Bryobacterales bacterium; assembly: GCA_965216545.1. Taxonomy (GTDB): domain Bacteria; phylum Acidobacteriota; class Terriglobia; order Bryobacterales; family UBA6623; genus RI-231. The sequence continues at coordinate 5,998,216 of OZ244172.1, read as the reverse complement.
AGTCGCGCTGTGAGCTCGAAGTGCGGACCTGAAAAACGATGTAGCGGCCGTCGCTCGACCAGTCGTGGACCACCAGGTCGTCTATTTGGTCGAAGTGGGGTATCCACTTGACTCAGGTGACCCCAAGATGTAGTATGCGGCGCTGTGGAGGATTATCCGCGTGATCTGGTGGAGTTCGAGGCCCGTTTCGCGACCGAGGAGGCGTGCCGCGACTACCTGATGCGGCTGCGTTGGCCCGACGGGTTTCGCTGCCCGGCTTGCGGCCATGGGCGGGCGTGGCCGGTGCGCAAAGTTAGGCTGGAGTGCGCCCGTTGCGGACGGCAGACCTCGGCGACCGCCGGCACGATCTTTCAAGACACTCGTAAACCGCTACGGCTTTGGTTTCGGGCGATGTGGCATGTGACGGCGCAGAAGAACGGGACGAGCGCGCTGGGGTTGCAGCGCGTGCTGGGCCTCGGCAGCTATCAGACGGCCTGGACTTGGCTGCACAAGCTGCGCCGGGCGATGGTGCGTCCCGGACGCGAGCGGCTCAGCGGCGTGGTGGAGGTCGACGAGACCTATTGGGGCGGCCCGGAAGAAGGCGTTTCCGGCCGTCAGACCGAGCGCAAAGCGCTGATTGCAGTGGCCGTGGAGGAGAAGGGCGCCGGGATGGGACGCCTGCGCATGCGTCGCGTGCGCGACGCCTCGGCGGCCAGTCTGATCCCTTTCGTGGAGGAGTCGGTCGAGCCGGGCAGCCTGCTGCACAGCGATGGCTGGCTGGGCTACGAGCCGCTCGAGAAGAAGGGCTACCGGCATCGCATCGTCTTTTTGTCGGGGCGGCGCAAGGAGGCGTCGGAGCTGCTGCCGCGGGTCCACAAGGCGATCTCGCTGCTCAAGCGTTGGATGCTCGGCACCCACCAAGGCGCGATCAGCCGCGAGCACCTCGACTACTACCTCGATGAGTTCGTGTTCCGCTTCAACCGTCGCAGCTCACGCAGCCGCGGCAAGCTGTTCTACCGCCTCGTTCAGCAAGCTGTCGCGGTCGAGCCGACGCCGTACCGCTCGATCGTGGCCGATTGGGACGCCGAACCGGGGTAAGGCCGACCACAAGATGTTGGGGCCACCTGAGTCAAGTGGATACCCCACTAGGGTTCATTCGCGAAGCTGAGGCTCATACTCGATCCCAGTGCGATTCGCGTACTCTTCCCATTTTGCTGCCATCTCGGCAACGCGGTCGGGATAGCGGTCCGCCAGGTTTCTCGTCTCGCTTCGATCCTTCTTGAGATTGTAGAGCTCCCACGTGACCTCGGTCGGCTGCCGTTTCCCGCGAACGGCCTTCCAGTCGCCCTCGATCAAACCTCGCGAGAGGTTGTGCTCGAAGTACAAGGGCCTCTTTCCAAGTTTCTTGCCGTTCAGCGCCGGGACTAGGCTGACGCCCTCCTCGGGCTGCACATCGCGTCCGGCGAAGTCCATCGGATACTCGGCCCCGGTGATCTCGCGCACCGTCGGCATGATGTCGATGATATGGCCGCGCTCGCGGACCCGTCCCCCCGCTCTCTTGATTCCGCCGGGCCAATGCACGATGAACGGCGAAGCCGTGCCGCCCTCGGTTGTGAAGTGCTTGTAGAGTTTGAACGGGGTGTTTCCGAGGTTCGCCCAAGCGCTGCCGTACGAACTGTAGGTCCCCGGCCCGCCCATCTGGCGAAGCTCATCGCCTGTGTGCAGCTTTGTGTATCCTTCGCGGCTACGGCGGTCGAAGCCATAAGGTCCCCACTCGTAGCAGGCGCCGTTGTCGCTCGTCAGCATGATGACGGTGTTGTCGAATTCGCCGGTCTGCTTGAGGTGCTCAATGATCTTGCCTACACCCTGGTCGACGTGATCGACGCTCGCCGCGAACAGAGCCATGCGGCGTGCGAGGTCCTTCTGTCGGGGCTCGTCGATTGCGTCCCAAGCCGGGTTGGGCTTGCCGGAGAAACCGTTGGCGATATCGTCGCGATCGACTGGGACGAGTGAACGCTCGGTGAACGACCAGCGCTTACCGTCGATCAACCCGATCTGCTTCATCCGCGCCCAACGCTCATCCCGCAGAACGTCCCAACCCCGCAGGTACCGATCGAAGTATTTATCGGCGCTCCCGGCCGGTGCTTGAACCGGGAAGTGCGGAGAGGAATGCCCGAGGAAGAGAAACCAGGGCTTGTTCGGCCTCTGGCCCTGCTTGATGAACTCCACAGCGTATTCGTTGAAGACGTCGGTCGCGTAAAACTCGCCCTGTGGACGATCGATCTCTTTCTTGCGGCCCTTAGGAAGGCGTTCGTAGAAATCGGCGGCCCACTGGTCGTGCGAGTGATGGAAGGCGTAGCCGAAGAACTCGTCGAAGCCGCGCTGCGTCGGGCCTGTTTCGTTGTGCAGGTGCCACTTGCCCACGTAGTAAGTCCCGTAGCCGGCCTTCCCCAGCGTTTCTCCCAACGTGACGCAGCGGTCATTTAGACGGCCCAGGTATGCAGGTCCCCGATCGGGCCGCGGGTTCCGCGTGGTAAAGCTGGCGATACCGGTTTGCGGCGGATAGAGGCCGGTCATCAGCGCCGCGCGCGAGGGGCAGCAACGCGCTGAGTTGTAGAAGGACTCGAAGCGCACGCCCCCCTCGGCTAGCCTGTCGATGTTCGGCGTCTCGATCTCACCGCCATAACAGCCGAGGTCCGAATACCCGAGGTCGTCTAGCAGGATGAAGATGATGTTGGGGCGGTCAACGGCCAGCGCGGGGAGAGCCGCGAGAGTGAGGACTAGTAGGCGCCCCATCCACGCGAGGGCGTCGCTGACGCTGAGCCTGGGGGCGAGCGCCATGCAGCTTCGCCGGCTGGGTCCCGGGCGGTCCGGCGCCGCTTCGCGCTCAACGGGCTCGATTCGCTGCTTCATGATCTGCTACCTCCGCGCTATCCCCGTTTGCCTCCTTCGCTCGCGGCATCAGGACTTGCCTCTGGGCCAAGTACTGATTCATCTTGTCTTCGAGCACTTCGACTTTCGCGGTGTTCGACGATCGTAGGTTGTCCTGTTCGGTCGGGTCGTTCTTGACGTTAAACAGGTACGGCGGATCCCGCCTTCATAGAGGCAAAACTTTCCGCCGCGGAGAGGCTTGGCGCTACTGATTTCCCCTTAGTGGGGTATCCACTTAACTCAGGCGACCCCAAGATGTAGTATGCGGCGCTGTGGAGGATTATCCGCGTGATCTGGTGGAGTTCGAGGCCCGTTTCGCGACCGAGGAGGCGTGCCGCCACTACCTGATGCGGCTGCGTTGGCCCGACGGGTTTCGCTGCCCGGCTTGCGGCCATGGGCGGGCGTGGCCGGTGCGCAAAGTTAGGCTGGAGTGCGCCCGTTGCGGACGGCAGACCTCGGCGACCGCCGGCACGATCTTTCAAGACACTCGTAAACCGCTACGGCTTTGGTTTCGGGCGATGTGGCATGTGACGGCGCAGAAGAACGGGACGAGCGCGCTGGGGTTGCAGCGCGTGCTGGGCCTCGGCAGCTATCAGACGGCCTGGACTTGGCTGCACAAGCTGCGCCGGGCGATGGTGTGTCCCGGACGCGAGCGGCTCAGCGGCGTGGTGGAGGTCGACGAGACCTATTGGGGCGGCCCGGAAGAAGGCGTTTCCGGCCGTCAGACCGAGCGCAAAGCGCTGATTGCAGTGGCCGTGGAGGAGAAGGGCGCCGGGATGGGACGCCTGCGCATGCGTCGCGTGCGCGACGCCTCGGGGGCCAGTCTGATCCCTTTCGTGGAGGAGTCGGTCGAGCCGGGCAGCCTGCTGCACAGCGATGGCTGGCTGGGCTACGAGCCGCTCGAGAAGAAGGGCTACCGGCATCGCATCGTCTTTTTGTCGGGGCGGCGCAAGGAGGCGTCGGAGCTGCTGCCGCGGGTCCACAAGGCGATCTCGCTGCTCAAGCGTTGGATGCTCGGCACCCACCAAGGCGCGATCAGCCGCGAGCACCTCGACTACTACCTCGATGAGTTCGTGTTCCGCTTCAACCGTCGCAGCTCACGCAGCCGCGGCAAGCTGTTCTACCGCCTCGTTCAGCAAGCTGTCGCGGTCGAGCCGACGCCGTACCGCTCGATCGTGGCCGATTGGGACGCCGAACCGGGGTAAGGCCGACCACAAGATGTTGGGGCCACCTGAGTCAAGTGGATACCCCAATACCGGTGATATTCTGGCCTGCACCCCATCACTGAGACAGTGAAAACAGTGACGGCGGGCTCGGCGGCGGAGCCGCCGGGCTCGCCGCGCATAGAGTTCCCGAGCGTACGGTTTGCAGCCAGACATCCGAGATAGGAGCCGTATGAGTTGAAGCTCACGTACGGATCTGTGCGGGGGGCGCCGGGCGACCGGCGTCCCTACCGCGACCCAGTTTGGTTGTCCCCAGGCGCAATAGTCAAGAGATTTCTCTGTGAAGACTCATCCGTTGCGTTGATTGATGTGTATTTTAATACCATCACAAGAGCCCAGGCCGCACTTCTTTGTGGCGGAAGGCGCCTCAGCGTCCGTTGGCCAATCGTCAACGGACGCCGGTCAACCGAATGTCCGGTTTTGTCCGAAAATGTCGGTAGAAACCAGGAGGCCGCGGTGAGCAGCCGCGGCCTCCCATTTCTTTCCGGCTTTCACCCCGCCCTACGATCGCGACGCCAGCAATTGCCGCAGCAGCGCCGCTCGGCGCGGCTCGCGCAGCGACTGCAGCGCCTTGGCTTCGATTTGGCGAATGCGCTCGCGGGTCAGCTCGAAGGCTGCGCCGATTTCCTGCAGCGTGTGCTCGCGCTCGTAGCCGATTCCGAAGCGCATGCGCAGCACTCGCTCTTCATTCGGAGAAAGAGATCCCAAAAGGTCCGCCGTCTTGGTCTTGACGTCGGAGTCCATCAGGGTCTCCATCGGCGAGTCGGCGTTGGGATCTTCGAGCAGGTCTTCTAGAGCCGACTCCTGATCGCGGCCGACGCGGGTCTCGAGCGACACCGGCGCCCGCGAGATCGAGCGCAACGTCTCGACCTTCGACACCACCGATTCCATGCGATCAGCGATCTCTTGGTTCGTCGGCGGCCGCCCCAGCTCCTTTTCCAAGCCCCGCATCGCGCGCAGGAACTTGTTGAGCTGCTCGTTCATGTGCACCGGAATGCGCACGGTGCGCGACTGGTCGGCCAGCGCGCGGGTGATCGCTTGCCGGATCCACCAGGTGGCGTAGGTGGAGAACTTGAAGCCGCGGTGATAGTCGAACTTGTCCGCCGCGCGCGCCAGCCCGATGTTGCCCTCTTGAATCAGGTCGAGCAAGTGCAGCCCGCGCTTGACGTACTTTTTGGCGACCGAAACCACCAACCGCAAGTTGGCCGCGACGAGCTCGCTCTTGGCCTGATCCGCGGCGGCGTTGCCGCGCCGCACGCGATCGGTCCAATGGTCGATCTGCTGGAGCGACATCGCCCGTCCAGGGATGTGCCGGGGATGCTTGCGGCGCGCGTTCCGCGCCCGCAGTCGCTCGCGCTCGATCAGCGCCTTGCGGGCGTTGAGCAGCTCGAGTGCATACTCCTTCCACAGGTCCTGCCGCAGCGGCAGCTCGAGGATGGCGTCCTGGATCTCGATGTAGTCGCGGCGAAGGCCCCACGCGCGGGCGCGCTGACGCTTCTTGCTGGCGCGCTTGGGCAATTGCTTCGCCGACGCCTTCTCCCACTCAGCGATGCGTTCGCGGATGCCGCTGAGACGTTTCCGCAGCTCGCGGCTCAGCCGTGTCGCTTCCTTGGCTTCTGCACCGGCTTCGATCAGCGGGCGCACGTGCTCGGGGTCGCGTTCGAGCGACTCGTAGATCTCGTCCAAGCGATCCCAGAACCAGGGCGTGCGCGCCAGCGCCTTCTTCGTCTGGCGCTCGCCGCGCTCCATCCGCTGCGCCAAGCGGATCTCGCCCTGCTTGGTTAACAAGGGCACCGCGCCCATCTCGCTCAGGTAGAGCCGAACACTGTCTTCGGGCGGGGAAGCCTCTTCATACTCGGACGACTCGACGTAGAGCTCTTCCTCGGCGCCCTGGTCGGCGGACCACGACGCCCGATTCTCCCCAGCCTCGTGATCGCGGTGGGGGGCGTCATGGCGCTTCAGCGCCTCGGCTTCGTTGAGTTGTACAGACATACGTCTATCTCGCCCTCCGTCATAGAGTTAGATGCGCGGCGGGCCCCAGAGGTTGCAACCTGCCGGAAACATTGGAGTTCCGAATGTTCTCATCGGCGGTGTGACGGATTTCCGACACCCCTGCCTGGTCGCCCATTTCGGCAGCCTCTCTTGACTAAGACGACCGCGAAGGCGTGTTCGTACCGGCAAAGTGACGATTTTGATGTAAAAATGTGCTAAATCGCACATTGGGGCGTCTCGTCCGGGGTTGCGCATCACAGGCCCGGTGCGCGCTACAATTGGGCCGCCGCGAGGCGCCGCCATGAGACGAATCCTACTTTCCACTGTTCCCGTTTTCATCGCCTGTTCGGGGCTGCTCGCCCAGGTGCGGACCGGCCAGGAGGGCTTGCAGTCGTTCCGCATACGCTTCGGCGTCGGCGCGACGAGCGAGCAGAAATGGGACGGTGCAGTGACCGTCTCGGGCGGCGAGCTAGTCAGCGTCCGAAATTGGCATCCGCGGCCGGAAGACCAGATGGTGGGGCGCAACGAGTGGCGGCTGACGACGCACAAGATGACGAACTACCGCTGGCGGCCGATCGAGAAGCCGCCGGACGCGGGCACGATCGAGCACTATTGGACCCGCGGCGTGATCGTGGACGTGAAGGCTCAGCCTGGAACACGCGTCAACGTGCGCAGCGAGCAGGGGCGTTTCTCTTTTAATATCAACGAGATCCAGCTCAATTCCGAGCGGCGCTTCCTGGGCGGGCGAGCGTTGGTGGACCGCGTCCCGCCTGTCGAGCAGCTCACCGGCCAGGAGTACGAGGACGACTACGTGACGATGCTCTCGGGCCAGGGCGGCGAAGTTTGGACCGCCTGGGTCGGCTTCAAGGACGGGGCCAATTACGTGCTGGCGCGCCGCTTCGACGGCACGGGCTGGGGTCCGTTGCAGCGGGTGACCGACGAACCGGGCGACGTGTTTCTAGTCAAGCTCGGCCGCGACATCAAAGGCCGTCCGTGGGCGATCTATTCCAACCAGGTCGACGGCAACTTCGATCTCTACGCCAAAGCCTACGACAACGGCCGCTGGGGCGCGGCGGAGAGGCTGACCCAGGCGCCGGGGCCGGACATCTTTCCCTCCGTCGCGACCGACCACGGCGGCGCGATGTGGGTGGTTTGGCAGGGTTTCCGCAATGGGCAGTCCGACGTCTTCGCGCGGCGCTACGACGGCAGCGAGTGGGGCGACCCCGCGCGGGTCTCCGATTCCGGCGCGAATGATTGGGAACCGGTGCTGGCCGCCGATTCGAAAGGCCGCCTGACGGTGGCGTGGGACACCTACGACACCGGCGACTACAACGTCCGGATGCGCACCTTCGCCGCCGGCAAGTGGGGCGCCGCCGAGCCGGTCGCCGACACCAAGCTCTACGAGGCGCACGTCTCGCTGGTCTATGACAATCAGGATCGGCTCTGGGCCGCCTGGAATGAAGCGGGGATGAACTGGGGCAAGGACACCGGCTGGCTGCTCAACGAGGAGGGCTCGCGTCTCTATGAGTCGCGCGACGTTCGCATCGCGGTCCGGGACGGCTCGGGATGGAAACAGCCGGCGTCTGACATCAACACCGCGCTGCCGCAGGCCTACGAGCCGCGCTTCGACGACTTTCCCAAGCTCACGCTCGACGCCGAGGGGCGCGTCTGGGTGTTTGCTCGCCAACGGCTGCAACGCCGTCGCGACACGCCCGGCGAGACGCCGAATCACCGCGTCTGCTGGGAGATCTGGGGCACGACGCTCGACGGTCGCCGCTGGCTCACGCCGCTGCACTTTCCCTTCAGCGAGAGCCGCCAGGACGTGCGCTGGGACATCGCTTCCGACGGCCGCGGCAACCTCTTCGCCGCCTGGCAAACCGACCATCGCGACTTCGAGGATTTCCTCTACCAGCACACCGACGTGAACGCCGCCAAGCTACCCAAGCTCGAGCGACGCACGGCGGCTCCTGTTCTATCCCGGCGGACGGTTCCGCAGGTGTCGTTCTTCGACCAAGCGCTCAACGAGCCCGAGGACCTCGAGAATATCCGAGGCTACGAGATCCGCTCGGGCGGCAAGAGCTACAAGATTTACCGCGGCGACACCCATCGGCACACCGAGATCTCAATGGACGGCAACAATGACGGCTCGCTATTCCAGACCTACCGGTATGCGATCGATGCGGCCAACCTCGACTATCTGATGGTGAGCGAGCACAACTCGAGTCAGGGACCCGACCAGCCCTACATCAATTGGCTGCTGCAGCAAGCGGTGGATGTTCATTCAGTCGGCGGGCGCTTTCAACCGTTCTACGGCTACGAGCGCTCCATCACCTATCCGGACGGTCACCGCAACGTGCTCTTTGCCAAACGCGGCAACCCGACCCTGCCGATCTCGCCCGAAGAGCGCCAACACGAAAAGGGAGCGGCGCGCTTGTATTCCTACCTCAAGGAGCGTGACGGCATCGCCTTCGTCCACACCTCGGCGACCAACATGGGCACCGACTGGCGCGACAATGATCCCGAGGTCGAACCGCTGGTGGAGATTTTCCAGGGCGACCGCGTATCGGCCGAGTACGAAGGCGCGCACTGGGCGGCTTGGAGCGAAGATCCCGGATCGGCGCCGGGCGGATTTCGACCCGCCGGCTATGTTTGGAACGCCTGGGCCAAGGGCTACAAATTGGGCGTGCAGGCGGCGAGCGACCACCTCTCGACGCACATGTCCTATGCCTGTACGCTGGCGGAAGACTTCACGCGCGAGTCGATGATGGACGCGATGAAGAAACGGCATAGTTACGCCGCGACCGACAACATTGTGCTCGACTATCGCCTGCGCACCAATGCGGGCAAGGAGTACATCCAGGGCGACATCGTCAACGCCGGCTCGGGCGGCTTCAAGCTCACGGTGAAGGTGATCGGGACGAGCGCGATTCGCCAGATCGACATCATCAAGAATCAGGAGTTCGTCTACAACCGTCAGAAGCTCGACAAGGAGGTCGAGCTCGAGTTCGTCGACAACGAGAAGCGGGGCGGGGAAGACTTCTACTACGTGCGGGTCATCCAGGAGGACAACAACATCGCCTGGTCGAGCCCGATCTGGGTGACGACGCGGTAGCGAGGCAACCGGGGACGCGTCGCTGAGCCGGCATCCTTTGTCTCTGGCGCAGCCGTGCGAAAAAAGCAAACCTGCGCCACACTAGAAGAGATGTCGCGCGCCCTCGCCGTCGCTCTGGCTTGCCTGCTGCTTGCAGCGCCCGCCTCGCCGCAAGACGGCGCCGAGCGCGCTCATCTGCTCTTCAACCGGATCCAGGGCATGCTGCGCTCCCTCGAGTCCATCATGGGCTTGCGCGCCACCGGTCCCATCGAGCGCAAGGTGCTCAGCCGGCAGCAGATCAACGCGCTCATCTCCGGGCGTCTCGACGAACAGACTTCAGAGGAAGAGATACGGCAGGAGGAGTTGTTTCTACGACTGTTTGGCTTCACCGGCGACGACTTCGATCTGGCCGAAGAGGTCGTGGACGTGATGACCGAGCAGGCCGCCGCGCTCTACGACTATCAAACCAAGACCCTCTATCTCGCCGACTGGGCCTCGAGTGACATGCAGGAGTTCGCCTTGGTCCACGAGCTCGCGCACGCACTGGCCGACCAACACTTCGACCTCGGCAAGTTCATCGAATCGGGAGGCTCCGCGGACGCTGATCTAGCGCGCTCGGCGGTCATCGAAGGGCAGGCCTCGTGGGTGATGACCGAATGGCTCATCCGGCGTAAAGGCAGAACGCTTGCCGACGACCGTACGATCGCCGAATCGGCGGCTGCGGCCTCGCGCACCGAGGCGCGAGGCTATCCGGTCTACGCCGAGTCTCCGCCCTATATTCAGGAGACCCTGCTGTTTCCCTATACGGACGGACTGTTGTTTCAACAAAGCATGGTGGAGCGTTTTGGCGACGGGGCGTTCCGCAAGATGTTCGAGCAGCCTCCCGCAAATACGCGCCACATCCTCGAGCCCGAGGCGTATTTCCGGCGCGAGAGGGCGGCCAAACCGAAGCTGCCCAACAAGCTGCGTCTAAAAGGCTGGACGCGCGGCTCGGAGGGCGACATCGGTCAGCTCGACCACTTCATACTGCTTGAGCAACACGTCGATGAGCGCTCGGCCCAACGCCTGGCGCCGGCTTGGCGCGGCGGACGGTACGAGATTTGGGAGGACCGGGGCAGGGAACACGCCGTGCTGCGCTACGCTTCGACCTGGAGCTCGCGTGGAGCGGCGCGGCGCTTCTTCGACGCGTATCGTCGTGTCTGTGAGAGCAAGGATCCGAGCTGGAGACTGCTCGAGCGGTCAGAGAATCGCATCGTCGGACGCGGTGCGGGCGGCGGTTCGGTGCTCTTGGTTGACGGCGTTACCGTCCAGAGCCTCGAGGGTATGCAAGTCGAAGATGCTAAATTGAGAACGCTCTTCGCGAGACGTTGAGAAAGGCCATGACACGTACACCCCTACACACCACGCTTCTGCGCTTTCTGCTGTTGGCGGCCTTCTCGCTCGTGGCCTCGGCCGGCTCCACGCCCCGCGCCGCGAGCGAGCTGAGCTTCACCACTCATGACGGCAAGCAGGTCGCGCTGGCCGACTACGAGGGTCGCGCCGTGGTGGTGATGTTCTTCTCCACCGACTGCGGGCACTGCCAGCGCACCGCCAACCAACTTGCGCCGTTGTATCCCGAGCTCAAGAAGAACGGCGTCGAGATCTTGGGCCTGGCGATGAACCCGACCGCGAAGCAGAACCTGGGCAACTTCATCCGGACCCACAAGGTTGAGTTTCCGACCGGGCTCTCGACCCGCACGCAATTTTACGCCTTCGCCAAGATGAGCATGATGCAGAATTTCTACTATCCCTACTTGCTCTTCGTCGATCCAGCCGGGCAGGTACAGGCCGAGCATCAGGGCGGCGAGCGGGCGTGGTTCGCCGACTTCCAGGTGAATCTGCTCAAGACGCTCGACTCGCTGGCCCGCTAAGCAACGAAGCACAGCCTCAGGGCGGCGCGGCTAGCCGCCGATAGATCCTCGCAGAGTTGCGCGAGCGAATCCCAGAAGTCCTGCTGGATCGTCCGCCGCTACCCGCTTGGATGGGCGTAAGCGGCTTTGTCGATCTGCATTGCCACGTGCTGCCGGGCGTTGACGACGGGCCGAAGACCCTCGCCGACAGCCACGCGCTGCTCGAAGCCGCTTACCTGGCCGGCACCGCGGCCATGGCGGCGACCTCGCACTTCAACTTCCAGTTTGACTTCGAGCCGACACGCGCAGAGGGGCTTGTCGAGCAGGTGGAAACGGGAGCGCCAGCGGCGCCGGTGCTGTTCTCCGGTTGCGAGCTCGAGTTGAACGACGAAGCGCTACGGGCATTGTTTCTCGATCCGGCCGCGTACGCCATCAACGGCTCGCGATACGTGCTGGTGGAGCCGCCGCTTCGCTTTCCGGCCGACCGCATCCCAGCCTTGCTCGCGCGCTTCCGCGACGCCGAGTTGACGCCTGTCCTGGCGCATCCGGAGCGTTCGCCGTTGCTGCAATCCAAGCCCAAGCTCGCCGCGGGTTGGGTGGCCGCCGGAGGCTTGCTCCAGGTGACCGCCGCGTCGCTGCTGGGACGAATGGGCCGACGAGCCGAAGCGTTGGCATGGGAGCTGCTCGAGGCGGGACTTCTGCACCTCGCCGCCAGCGACGCGCACGACGTCGCGAAGCGCCCGCCGGACCTGCGGCCGGCGTTCGGTGCAGTCGCGAAGAAGGCTGGACAACCTACCGCAGCGAAGCTCTTCACGTACAATCCAGCCGCGATCGTACGAGACGAACCGCTCGAGTAACCCTGGCGCCGGTGAGGTTAATCCCCGGAAGGGGTTTGCGCCAGATCGACCGTCTGTTTGCCGCGGAAGAAGTCGAACGCTGACACCTTGTGCACGCACGAGACGGTGCACAGGGGAGCACAGGTCTTGACGGTGCGATACGCGGTTCGAACGTCGTCGAGCGTGTAATCGGCGAGCGGCGTACCCGGATATCCGCGCTGCTGCGAGCAGTAGTGCACCAGGCCGTCTTCGCAGACGTAGAGGTAGCGCGCCCCGGCGCGACAGCGCCAGTCGTTGGGTTTGCCCTCGGCAATGTTCTTCTGGAAAAAGTCCAGGCGGGCGTAGGACTTCTTGCTCAGGGCCTTGATGCGGTCGAATACGACCCGCTCAGCCGGCGCGAGCGGCTTGAGCTGTCCCGAGCCGTCGTGGATGATGCCGACCGTCGAGCTGAAGCCGAGCTCGACCGCGCGCTGAGCAATGGTCCAGGCGTCCTCGGGATCTTCGATGCCGCCACCGACGACCGAGTTGATGTTGACGTGGAAGTCGGCGTACTCGGCCATCCACTGCAGCTTCTTGTCGAGCACCTTGAGGCTCTTCTTTGAGACCTCGTCGGGCATGACGTTGTCGATCGAGATCTGCACGTACTCGAGCCCGGCGTCGTTGAGCTGCTGGATGCGCTCGGGAACCATGAAGTAGCCGTTGGTAATCAGGCTGGCGATCATGCCGCGCTGACGTATGCGGCGGATCTGGTCGTCGAGCTCGGGGTGCAGCAAGGGCTCGCCCCCGGAGAAGGTGACGATCGAGACGCCTAGGTCGGCGAGCTTGTCGATGCGAGCGAGCATTTCGTCGAGCGGAATCGGCTTGGAGACGCTGTCGTACTCGTTGCAGTAGGTGCAAGAGAGATTGCAGCGGCGGGTGGGGATGATCTGCGCGAGTACGGGGCGGTCGGCGTCGGTCAGGCCGCGCCACAGCATGCGCAGCTCGCGCAATGTGCGGTGCATGGCAAGCTTACGGCGCTGCGATCGGCTGCTGGGCGTGGGGACGACCATCGGTTGGGCCGGAACGAGGGCTTAGTATAGCGTCTGCAGCGAGACTCGATGAGCTCTCACAGCGTCTTCAGCCGCACATCCCGGAAGCGCACCTCGAGCGGCGGGCCGGAGTGGATCTGCACTGCGATGCGGCCGCTCGCGGGAATCTCGGAATCTTCCTCGGTAAGCTCCGCCGTCACGGTGTCGTTGACGCTCAGCCGGATGCGCTGGCCCTCGGCATGGACCTCGTAGTCGTTCCAACCGTCCTTGTTGAGGATGCGGTCGATGATGGCGTGGTCGGCCTCGACGAGCGTGACGCGGCGGCGCGATTCGTCGTAGAGATCGCCCCACCAGCCGGGCCCGATGTCGGCTTGGTAGCCGATCATCTCCATCGAGCCCTTCATCCGCTGGGAGCGGAACTGCACGCCGCTGTTACCCGTGTCGTCGACCAGCCGCACCTGGAAGCGCAGCACGAAGTCGCCATATTCCGCCTCCGTCGCCAGGAAGTCGTTGTAGCCGATGCCGGGCGAGGCGCCGACCAGCTCGCCCTCCCGCGCGGTCCACAGCAGCGTGTCGCCTTCCCAACCGGTCAGGTCGACCCCGTTGAACAAGGGCTCGAAGCCTGACTCGGCCGCGGGCAGGGAAGAGCCGGCCACGGCCGCACAGGCGGCCGTTTTGACGAAATTCCGTCTTGTCCACATAGGCAAATCCGATCCTAGCAGAACGCTTCCCGCGGTGGTGTACCATGAGACGGAATCGGCCGTGGGGTATGATGAGATGCAGCTCGTGCAGCCCAACGAAAGGTCGCGCCCGCCGAGGAGGATCACCTTGAATTTCACCCAAAAGCCCGCTCGCCTTCTAAGACAAATCAGCGTCATCGTCCTTGTCGCCGTGGCGGCGGGCGTCGCCGCCGAAGCCGCCAAGAAGCGCAAGGAGATCAAGCCGGGGTTCAACCTCTTCTCCAAAGAGCAGGACATCCAGCTTGGCAAGGAAGCCGCCGCGCAGATCGAGCAGGAGGTCGAGATCGTCAACGATCGCCGCCTCACGCAGTACATCGACGAGATGGGTCGCCGGTTGGCGCAGTACGCTCAGGACTCCGAATATCCGTTCACATTTAAGGTGGTCGCCGACCCCAACATCAACGCTTTCGCTCTGCCTGGCGGGCCGATCTACATGCACACCGGCACCATCGCGCAGGCGGACAACGAGGCGCAGGTGGCCGGCGTAATGGCGCACGAGATTGGCCACGTCGTCTTGCGCCATTCGACGAATCAGGCATCGAAGGCGAGCCTGTTCAAGTTGCCCGCCGTGCTCGCCGGCAGCGCTCTAGGCAAGGGCGGCGGCATGCTCGGCGCGCTGGGACAAGTCGGGCTTGGGCTGGGCCTGAACTCCGCGCTGCTCAAGTACTCGCGCAACGCCGAGCGCGACGCCGACATCGTGGGCGCGCGCATGATGGCCGAAGCGGGGTACAGCCCGATCGAGATGGCCAACTTCTTTGGCAAGCTCGCCGAGCAGCGCGGCGAAGGCGGCCCGCCGCAGTTCCTCGCCAGCCATCCGAACCCCGGCAACCGGGTCGAGTACGTCACCGAGGAGATCGAGGGCTACCGCAGCTCGAGCGAGTACATCACGAATACGCGCGAGTTCCCGCCGATGCGCTCTCGCGCGTCCGAGATCAAACCCACTCGCCAGCCCGGTCAGGGCGCCGCGGGCGGCCAGCCGCAGGCGCAGGTCGTCGCCGGCCCATTGCAATCGGAGGGCGTCCAATTCCAGCCGCCCAACGGCTGGCGCTTCCTGCACCATCCGGACGGAAAAGGCGCCAGCGTTCTGCCGGAAAACGGAGCGGTGGGCCAAGGCGTGGCGCGAGGCGTCATCCAGGACTACTACACCGAGGGCGGGACCAACCAAGGGGACGCCGTCACCAAGCTGATCGACGAGCTCAAAGCCAAGAATCCCGGCCTCGACGTCATTCGCGGCCAGCGTCGCTCGATGCGCATCGGCGGCGTGCGCGGCGAGAGCGTGTTCTTTGAGGGAAACTCGCCGATCGAGGGTCAGAAGGAGTACATCTGGATGGTCGCGGCCATGCGTCCGCAAGGCCTCTTCCACCTGCTGATGATTTCGCCGCAGGACGAGTATAACGACCACGCCAAGACGTTCGAGAACGTCGTGCGGTCGATCGACTTCGACGACAAATACCAAGCGCCACACACCCAGACCGAAGCGCCGCCAGCCGAGCCGACCGGCGGCGGAGACACCAACGCCCCTGAGATTGTCTCGGGCGTCTTCGCTGGCCAGGGGTACAGCTTCGATCCGCCGCAGGGCTGGCGCGCGGGCCGCCATCAGGGAACCTACGGCGTAACCGTCGTGCCGGAGAACGGCGTGGTCGGCCAGGGCATCGCGCGCGGCATCATCGTCGAACACTTCGACGCGGGCCGGATGCGACAGGACGAAGCCGTCACGCGGCTGATCGAAGACATCCAGTCGAAGAACTCAGGCGTGGAGGTGATGCCGGGCTACCGCCGCGCGATGGGCTTCGGCGGGGTCAACGGCGAGAGCGTGTTCCTCGAAGGACCCTCGCCGATCCGGGGCCAGAAGGAGTACATCTGGCTAGTAGCGGCGGAGACGCGGCAGGGGCTGTTCTACATGCTGATGATCGCCCCGGAGCGGGAATACGGCGATCTGAGCCCTCTGTTCGAAGACGTGGTGAGATCGATCCAGCTCCAGTAGTTGACATAATATATCTTATTCGACAATAGGTCGGGCTGGCGGGCAGGCTCCCACGGGCTCGCCCTTCCGTCGGCGAACCGGCGCGCACGCAAGTGTGCTTGTTCTCAAGGCTTTAGGTCGTAAACACCAAGTAGTACAGCAATGCCACGAAAATAGCGGCAACCAGGAATCCTAGCCACGGCGGCGCCCAGGCAGCGCGTTTTCTCGGTGACGGCGCCTCGGTCACGCCAGCAGCTTCTCGATGCGCTCGCCAGCCACGTCGGTCAGCCTGAAATCGCGGCCTTGGAACTTGAATGTCAGCTTGGTGTGGTCGATTCCCAGCAGGTGCAGGACCGTAGCCTGGATGTCGTGGATGTGGACCGGGTCTTCGATCGGCGAGAAGCCGAAATCGTCGGTTTTGCCGATGGTTTGTCCCGGCTTGACGCCCGCGCCGGCGAACCACATGGTGTAGGCGTCGATGTGGTGGTTGCGGCCAACGGTCTCGCGCACCTCGCCCATCGGCGTGCGGCCGAATTCCCCGCCCCACACCACCAGCGTGTCTTCGAGCATGCCGCGCTGCTTGAGGTCTTGAATGAGAGCCGCGCAAGGCCGGTCGATCTCCTCGCAGCGTCGCTCGAAGGGTTTGCCGAGGTTTTCGCTCGGGCCGCCGTGGTGGTCCCAGTCGGTGTGGTAGAGCTGCACGAAGCGCGCGCCGCGCTCGACCAACCGGCGCGCCAGCAGGCAATTGTTCGCAAATGACTTGGCGCCGGGCTCCGCGCCGTACATCTCGAGGGTCTTTCCGCTTTCAGTCGAAAAGTCGATCAACTCCGGGCCGCTAGTCTGCATGCGATGCGCCATCTCGTAGCTGGCGATGCGCGTGGCGATCTCGGGGTCGCCCGTCTCGGCCAGGCGCCGCAGATTGAGCTTGCGGATGGCCTCGATGGTGCGGGCTTGGCGTTCGCCTTCGAAGCCTTTGGGGCTCGAGAGGTTCAGGATGGGGTCGCCGCCGGACTGGAACGGCACGCCCTGGTGCGCGGTGGGCAGGAAACCCGCGCCCCAGTTGAGCGCGCCTCCGCGCGGGCCGCGCGGGCCCGATTGCAGGACCACGAAACCCGGCAGATTCTCCGCCTCCGAGCCGATGCCGTAGGTCACCCAAGCGCCCATCGAGGGCCGCCCAAAGCGCGGCGATCCGGTATTGACCATGATCTTCGCCGGCGCATGGTTGAAGTTGTCGGTCGCGATCGCGGAGACGAACCCGAGGTCGTCGACCACGCCCGCCAGATGTGGCAGGGTGTTGGAAACCCATTTGCCCGATTGGCCGTGGCGCGAAAACTTGCGCCGCGGCCCCAGGAGCTTGGGGACTTTCTCCTGGAACGTGCCCATGAAGGCGAAGCGCTTGCCTTCCAGAACCGACGCCGGCGTGTCTTCGCCGTCGCGCTTCTCAAGCTCCGGCTTGTAGTCGAACATCTCGAGCTGGCTAGGCCCGCCGGCCATGAACAGGTAGATGACGTTCTTCGCCTTGGCCGGGTAGTGGCCCGGCTTCGGCGCCATGGGGTTCTTCTCCGCCTTGGGGGCGCCGAAGACCGCGCCGCCGGAGAGCAGCCCGCCCAGGGCAACCTGCCCCAACCCGACGCCGCACTGCGAGAAGAAGTGGCGCCTCGTGGTTTCCGCTAGCTCGTCTTTGCGCATCTCCTACTCCCTGGTGATGAACTCATCGAGGTTGAGCAACACGCGCGAGACCGCTGTCCAGGCCGCAAGCTCGGGCGTCGCCGCGATCGCTTCCGCTTCCTGTTTGCGGGTCTGCAGCTCGTCGAGCTGCTGCGCCAGAAAGTCGCTCAGCTCGAGGCGCTCCTCGGACTGCGGCGGGCGCGCGACGCAAAGCTGGAAGGCGTAGTCCAAGCGGTCCGCATTCGATGCGCCGCCCTCGGCGAGCACGCGCTTGGCCATGCCTTGGGCGAGCTCGTAGTAGGCCTTGTCGTTGAGCAGCGTGAGCGCTTGCAACGGCGTGTTCGAGCGCACGCGCCGGGTGCAGGCGTTGGTCGAGTCGGGCGCGTCGAACACCATCAGCCCCGGGTGCGGGCTAGCGCGCCAGAAGTAGGTGTACATGCCGCGCCGGAAGCGCTGCTCGTCGGTCTCCTCCACCCATTCGCGCTGCATCTGGCCAAGCTTGGAGGCGCCCTCGGGCTGCGGCGGGAAGACGCTCTTGCCGCCAATCTCGGCGTTGAGCAGCCCGCTGGCCGTCAAGGCGGCATCGCGCACGCCTTCGGCTTCGAGCCGCAAGCGATTCTGTCGCGCCAGCAGCTTGTTGCGGGGGTCGGCCGCGGTGGCCCCGTCCCGATGACGGGACGCTTGGCGATAGGCGTGCGAGGTCACGATGAGCCGGTGCAGCTCTTTGGTCTTCCAGCCGTTGTCGCGATACCACGAGGCTAGCCAGTCGAGCAGCTCGGGGTGTGACGGCGGCGCGCCCTCGGAGCCGAAGTCGTTCTCGGTTTCGACGATGCCAAGGCCGAAGTAGCGCTGCCAGACGCGGTTTACCGTTACGCGGGGCGTCAGCGGATTCTCGTCCGAGACCAGCCACTTGGCGAAATCGAGACGCGTGGCCGTCTCGCCCTCGGCGTGCAAGGCCGGCAGCGATCGCGGGGTCCCAGGCGCGACTTCGACGCCCTTGCGTAGGAAGTCGCCGCCGAGGTGTACGTAGGTGTCGCGCGGATCGTCGCGCTCGCGCAGAATCATCGTCGTATCGAGCTTGGGCAAACGCTTGCGCAGGGCGTTGATGGAGCCTTGCCGCTCGCTCCACGCCAAGTCTTGGCCGCGGTAGACGCGGTTGAGCGCCTTGACCTGGATGCTGTTGCGCTCGGCGGCCGGCACGGTGAGCACGTAGCGGATCTCGTCGGTAAGCTCGGCTTTCTCGTCGTCGCTCAGCGAGGCTTCCCACTCCGCGCGCTTGGTTTCGAGCTCCTTCTCGTACCGCGAGAGATCCTTTTGCAACAGGTCGACTTGCGCCTGGATGACGTCGCGCTTGAGCAGCTCATCAGGCGAACCGAACTCGAGCATCGGCTTGAAAGGATCTTGCCGTCCGGCCTCGCCGTCTTCGCCCGAGAGCTCGTCGATGGAGTTGTAGAAGGCGTAGATCTCGTAAAACTCTTTCTGCGAGATCGGATCGTATTTGTGTTCGTGGCAACGTGCACAGCCGAGAGTCAGCCCCAGAAAGGCCTGGCCCACCGTATCCACGCGGTCGACCACGGCTTCGACGCGATATTGCTCGAAGTCGATGCCGCCTTCGAGGTTGATCAAGGTATTGCGGTGGAAGCCGGTGGCGATGAGTTGCTCCTGGGAGGCGTCCGGCAACAAGTCGCCGGCGACCTGCTCGATGACGAACTGGTCGAACGGCAGGTCGCGGTTGAGCGCGTCGATCACCCAGTCGCGGTACATCCACATCTGGCGCGGGCCGTCGATGTTGTAGCCGTTGGAGTCGGCGTAGTGCGCGATGTCGAGCCAATGCCGGCCCCAGCGCTCGCCGTAGTGCGGCGAATCGAACAAGCGATCGACCAACCGCTCGTAAGCGTCTTCGCTCGAGTCGCTGACGAAGGCGTCGACCTCTGCCGGGGTGGGCGGCAAGCCGGTGATGTCCAGGCTCAGGCGACGAATCAAGGTCGCGCGGTCGGCTCGCGGCGAAGGTGCAAGATCGGCTTCGGCCAGCTTCGCTTGGATGAAGCGGTCGATCGGGTTGCGAGCGAGCTCGGGCCATTTCGGCTCAGGCGGCTCGGGACGCGCGACAGGCTGGAACGACCAGTGCACGGGACCCTGCTCGGCGGAGGAAGCCGCGGCTCCCCAGTCGGCGCCGGAGTCGATCCAGCGCGCGAGCAACGCCTGGTCGTCGGCGCTGAGCGGCGGCCCGGGAGGCATCTTCAGATCGCCCGATTGGCGAATCGCTTGAATCAGCAGGCTGGCTTCGGAATCACCCGGCTCGATCGCCGCGCCGCGGTTGCCGCCGCTCACCAGCGCATCGCGACTGGTGAGGCTCAGACCGCCCGACGGCGACTTGGCGTTGTGGCAGCCCAGGCAGCGCGCCTCGAGCAGGGGTTGGATCTCGTCGTCGAACAGCTCGGCGGCCGCCGCCGGCAACGCGACAATGCCGAGGATCAGAAGGAGTTTCAATGACTTGCGCACGTAGGTTTGGCGCATGAAGACCCGCCGCTAGGATTGTATCATTCCGGACGTGTGGTCGCCTCAGGACTCGCGCGTCTCCGGCATGCGCATGTCCACGCCCAACCGCGCCATCTCCTGCTCGTAGTAGCGGCGGTGGAGCACCTGCCACTCTTCCCCGCCCTCGACGATCTTGCGCTGCTGCGACTCGATCATCTGACGCGCCCGGCGGTCGACCTTTTCCTCCATCACGAAGATGTTGGTCAGCTCGCGCGCAATCGTCAGACGCACGGCGTTCCAGCCTTGCAGGACCCGCACGCCAGTCAGCCGCGGCAGCTTGCCCGAGATCTGGTGGGAAAGCTCGATGATCTTCGCGCGCGCGACCTTGGCATCCTCACCGCGCGCCGCCGCCGGGGCCACCTTACGTTCTTCGAGGATCTTGCGTTTGACGCGATGGAACATGTCCGTATAGGTCACGTCGTTTTGGCGCATGTAGTCGCTGTATTGGTTGAGCAGCTCACGCGCTTCGGCGTTGATCTCGTCCTCGAGCTCGAGAGCGCTCACGATGACCTCCTCGATGGCGGTCTCGAGCTCCTCTTTGTCGCGGACGTCGAGGCTTTCCTTGGAGAGGCGCCGCGCAAGCTCACGCGCGGCATGGCGGACAAATGGGCGGGGCAGCAGCATAAGCTAAAACGCCCCCCAGTGTAACCGGAGGGCGATCGCGGCGAAAAGGCGCCGTCAGTCTCGCTCCTGCTTGCGGCCGGCCTCGCAGTAGGTTTTCAGTCGATCCATGTCTTGCGCGACAGCTTTGCGTAGCATCGGGCTGATTAGAAAATTCATGATGCGCGCGCCGATTCCCGACGGCGTGCCGGTCATGACCAAGTCGATCTCGGTGGCTTGGCCAACTTCTCGCAATTGGAACACCGAGTCCCAGACCGTGCCATGGCTGTCGGCGACCATGCGCACGCGCTCGGGCTCGACCAGCTCGGTCACCTCGAGCTCCGTCTCAGCTTCGCGCCCCTTCATCCGCCGGACTTCGCGGAAGCGCGTCCCAACGCCTCGCTTGGTATCGGAAAGAAACTCGACCTTGATGATGTCTGGGTTGGCCTTGGAGTAATTCCGGATGTCGGCGACGGTATCGAAGACAGCTTCGATTGGGGCGTCGATCCTGCGCCGCACGTGCGTCACGCTCATCGGCTCTACCTCACGTTTCCGGCTCGTAGCTGATCGCCGGGTCGCCGGTGTCGAACTTGGGCCCTGTTTCGTCCCAATCCTCAGCGGGAAACATGCGGCCCTCGCCCATGGCGCCGCCAATTTCCTTGACGCTGAAGCTGACCTTGCCGCCCTTGACGTGCGCCCAGACCCAGTGGTAGAACCGTCCGTCGCGAAAACCTTCGCCACGTAGCAGGCCGCCCGTCATCTGTCCGCCGGAGCTGCCGACCTCCATGTAGGTAATTCCGTCGCGCACGCGGCGTACGAATTTGTGGCCATGCCCGCTGATCACGTGGTCCACGCCGTACTTCTTGGCCAGCGCGTGCAGCGGCATGGGGTTATCCTCGGCTTCGAGCTCGGCGATCCAGAACGGATGGTGGAAGATGACGAGCTTCGGGTCCATGTCTTTGTTTGCCTCCAAGTCCTGCTCGAGAAACTCGAGCTGTTTGGGGCTCAGGCGGCCGCGGTAGGGGTCTTCGCGCTGTCCCGCGGTGTCGAGCACGGTGAAGTGCGCTTCCTGGTAGTCGAAGCTGTAGTAGGTGGGCCAGCGGGTCTCGCGTTCGTAGAGCTGTTTGGAAACTTCCGACCAAACGTCGTGGTTGCCGGCGGTGAAATAGAGCGGGTAGTGCCGGTAGCGCGTCCAGATCGAACGCAGGTCTTTCCACTCCTGCTCCGCGGTCGTGTCGTCGCCGCCCTGGATCGTATCGCCCACATTGAGGACGAACTCAGGATGCAGCAGGTCGACTTCGCGCCAGACGCGACCGTAGATCTGCGGCTGCGCGCCGCCGGTGCGGTCGCCGATGATCGCGAAGCGGAAGTCGTTGTTGGGCTCCTCGACCGCGCGCAAGCCGAGCGCCGCGAAGGCTGCAAGAACAAGGCCGTTGACGATCCAGGTGCGTTTGGCGTTGACCATGGCGACTCAGAGGATAGCTCACTCGCGCTGCGGCGGCACGGCGCCGTAGGACCAGGGCCCTGAGAAGGGCGCGGCCGCGGGCGGCTCGGGGACGGGTCCGGGGCGCATCGTCTTGGCGAGAGCAATGCCGGCGTCGGCGATCTTTCCGCCAGCGCTGATCTCGAGGTTGGAGTAGGAGGTTAGACGGGTTTCATAGCCCCCGCCGGCGCTTCCGAAGGCTTCCTCCGCGGGCACGTAGCCGACGCAGCCGTTGGCGAGCTCGACGGGCCAGGTGAACGGGAACGGGCTTTCACGCTTGATGCGCAAGCCGTACTCGACGAAGTATTCCGCTGGGTTCGATACGTAGACGGCGGGGCCGACCTGCAGCGCTTGCACCTCGACCTCGGCGACCGGCTCTTTCTCGAGGCGTGCGTCCAGCATGAGGATCTCCTTGGCGAAGATCCACTCAGTCGAGGGCGAATCGCCCGGCGGCTTCGAGGCTAGCTCGCGCGCTCGTTCGAGATGCGCGGCGCTGGGGCGCCGTCTTGGGATGCGCAGCAGCTTGGCATCGAAACTGAGCGGGGCGAAGGCGCCGGGATGCGAGGAGAGCAGCGTCTTGACGGCCTCCGCGCCGACGCGTCCGCCGACCCAGCGCTGTGCGTCGGTTCCGCTGAGCCGCTGATGCGGGCTGCGATTGTCCACTTGCGTGACGTCGCCGCTGGGACCGGCGGTAAACACGACGATCGCCTGGGCTCCAAACGCCCCGCGGATCACGCGCTCCATCCAGTAGATCCAGTTGGCGGAGATACCGGGCGGTCCCGCCGTGGCGTGGCACGCAAAGTTGACGATGCAGCCAGTCAGCACGCCGTGCCGGTTCCAGACGCCCAGCACGCCGACTTCTGGGTCGATCGGGCCGGCCGGGTCGAGCATGTCCGGGTTGCCTTGCCTGGGGTGTGTGTAGGTGAGCCCGTTGCGCATGCGGAAGCGGCGATTGAAGACGACCCGCCCCTCCCTGCCCCTGCCAAAACCTGACAAAGCCGGCTCTCGGGCGGCGTCGGCCGCGCAAACCGCATTCGCGATCTCCGTGCGGACGCGCTCGAGATAGGCTGCGTCGGCGCAAGAAGAATACTCGTAAGCCAGCTTGCGGACCAGCTCGGAAGCGTGATCGTACTCGCCGGGCTGCACCATACCGGTGGGGCCGGAGGAGTGCGAGTGGGAGGCGGCGATCATCACCGCCTCGGGCGGGATTCCGCAGCGCCGTGTGATTCCCGCCCGCGCCGCCTGAACCGCCGCGCGGGGGATCATTAGCGCGTCCAGGGCGACGATCGCGATTCGCGTTTCACCTTCGCCGAACACGGCGGCCCGTACTTTGCACGGGTCGAAGAAGCGCCGGTGGATGACCTTGCCGTAGTTGCCCGGCCGCTCCATGCCGAGCTCCGGCGAGATGTCGCGCTCGACGAAGCCAACGGTCATGGCCGAATCGGGCTGCAGGTTGGAGAGCCGCTGCGCCTGCACGAACGGGGCGGCCAGGCCGGAGAGCAGGAACGCACGACGATGGATTGCGGTTCTCATGGAGCGATCTCCAGGCGCGGGCCTCAGTCCGCCCGGCCGAAATCCGGGATCTGCATGCGTTCTCCGCCCTGCAAAGCCGACTCGTGCGCGACTAGCCCCGGCGCGGTGTAGGCGATCGCTTCCCAGACGTTGACCGCGGGATGGCGCTCCTCGGCGATCGCTTGGACAAACTCGTGCGTCAGAAACGTGTGCGAGTTTCCATGGCCCGTCGTGACGCGCATGGGCTCAGGGAGACGCTCGAAGTAGTCCGGGATATCCGCGCGGGCGCTCTCGACCTTGCCTTCGGGATAGCCGTTGGCATCGACCCCGGTCTCGCCGTCCTTGGCGATGCGCACGACCGTGTCTCGAGAGCCTTCGGGCCGCCGCATCACGAACGAGCCGCGGTCTCCGTAGAAGTGTCCACGCTCGGTTCCGCCGGCCGCGATGTGCCACGCCACGGTGATTCGCGACGCCTTGCCCGTTTCCGTCTCGAATAGCCCCGTCGTATTCCAGAACGGGTTGCGGTAGCGGTTCGTGCGGCAGACCTCGTGGTCGTCGCCCCAGCCGATCGCCGATACTGCTTTCAATCGCTCGCCCGTCACGGGGACGACCATGCCGGTGGAGTGCGTCGGGTACCACATCGGCGGAAAACCGTGCCGCCAAGTTGGCAAGCCGCGGTCATCTCGCATCAGCGCGATCAAACCCTCGTGATGGTACTCGGCCTCGGAGTAGACGATCGTTCCAAGCTCGCCGCGCTCGCGCATCTCGCGCGCGAAGATCGTCTCGGGGCGGTAGTAGCTCGTCTCGGCCATCATGTAGCGCATGCCGGTGCGCTTGACCGTCTCGCGCAGGCTTTCGAGATCGGCCAGAGAAAGACCAGCCGGCACGGCGCTGATGACGTGCTTGCCCGACTTCATCGCCTCCTCAGCCATCCAGACATGCAGCGGAGCGGGCGTGAAGACGCCGACCGCATCCAGGCCGGGGTGGGAGAGCATGGCGCGGAAGTCGTCGTAGCGGTTGCCGCAGCGGTAGACCTCGCTCAGCGTTTCCAGCCGGTCGGTACGAATGTCACAGACCGCCTCGACCTTGGCGCGGGGGTGGAGATGCCACTGGAAGGTCGCACCGAAGCGTCCGCCGACGATGCCAATGCGGACGGGCTTGGGTTGCGCCCTCAACCCGACCGCGCTCGCTGCCGCAAGAAAGGCGCGCCTCGTCATCGCCCGGCAGTGTATCACCAAGTCCTCGCCTAGCACTGCCGTCGGCCGGCGTCTTTCAGTGGATCATGCGCGAGGTCGAGAATGAAACGGACCACGCCACCCGCACCTCGAACATCTGCCTCGTGCCGTCCTCCGCCAGCGCCGGAAAGGCAAAGCGGTCCGCCTCGCGATTCCAACACGGCGCCGGGTCGATCCGCAGGTCTCCGTGCTCGTAGCCGGTCCGGTCGAACTTCTCGGTGTGCAGGTAGGCTCCGTCTGAGCGCCTCAGCACCGTGAAGTGCATCGTCGATTCATCGGTAGCGCCGTTGACCAGCCACTCGCCGTCGTGCGAGAGCGCGGTGTCGCCCTCGGGGTCGGCGAAGACCTCGGGGCCGCCGAGCGACCCGGCAATTTCCTGCGCCAAGGTGTCGTGGACAACCAGCTTCTTCTCGTAGGAGCCCAGCATCTTCGAGCCGAAGTCCCACTCCGGGTGCCCGCCAATGAAGATCGTCTGCTCGACCAGCTCGGAACCGTCGGGTTTCACCGTCATCGGGACGTTGACGCGGCTCTCGCGATTGTTGAAGTTGCCTCGCACGAAAAAGAAGATGCGGTCGCCCTCGCGGTTCCACAACGTGTGGTTGAGAAACAACGGCGTGCCGTCGATATTGGGATGCTTCTCGATGAGGACGTCCCGCATCTGTTTGAACGAGACAATCAGATCGCGATCTCCCGTTTCTTCGTCCACGACGAATAGCCCGTCGTCTTCGGGATGGTCGACGCCCTCGGTCCAATCCCATGCGCCCGGGTAGCCGGTCACCCGACGCAGCCTCGCCATGCGGGCGTAGTTGATGGCGGCAAAGGCCCCGCCGTCTTGTTTGACGCCGCCGTTGGCCGCCGGCTGCTCTTCGAAGCGATACTCCCGCACGCGTCGTTGCTCGACCAGGTCATAGAGCGCGGTGAACACCTTGCCCGTCTCGGGATCGCGGTCATTGAAAAAGAACTGCGTGGTGGGCATCCGCGGATTCCAATACATCATCGCGCCCTGCTGCGGGTTCCAGCCGCGGGTCTGCTCGATCTTGGTCTCGCGGTAGTCCTCGGCCGCGTCGAGAAGCACGATGTCGGCGATGTCTTCCGGACCGGGCATGCGGTCCTGGAAGTTGGCGCGCAACGCCAGCAAGTAGCGGCCGTCGGCGCTGTAGGGGGTGTTGCCGACGTGGCCGATGTAGCCGTAGAAGTGGTGCGCGGGCCCGAAGGTCAGTTGGCGAACCTCGTAGGAGAGTTGCGGTTCGGTCTCCGAGGCGCATCCCAGCAGCGCGAGCGCGAGGGCGGCGAGGATTAGCGGTCTCACGAAGGGCCGCCGGAATGCTCGAGCTCTTCGGGGTCGGCTTTGGTCTGCTCGGCGTCGGGCAGCCAAGAGTTGGCGTGGTCGAACTTGCCGCCCTTGATCGAAAGCACGACGAAACTATACCAGGGGCAGGAGTTCTTCAGGTCGGTGTCGGAGAAGTAGGCGTCGCAATCGGGATGCGAGTGGTAGATGCCGATCATGTCCTTGCCCTGCTCGCGGGCGGCTTTGTCGGCTTGCAGCAGGTGCTCGGGGCGCAACTCGTAGTAAGCGGCCTGCGAGCCTTCGGCCGAATTTTCGAGGCGCAGGGCGAAGTCCACGTTTTTGACGCCGTCTTCGATGTTGCCGATCATGGCGCCGACGCACTCGTTGGGGTAGGTCGCCTCGGCGTGCGCAATCATCTCGCGCATTGGCTCGGTTTGGATTTTGAGCATTTGACCCGTATTTTAGTGCCGCGACTCGAAGCGGCGCCCAGGTACGTTCGCTCAACAACGGCACGGGGTATCGCACTCCAGCATCGCTGCCGGGGCTCGGAAAGGGACGCGCTGCTCTACGAGGTTAGGTCGACCGTTCCGCCGGAGGTCTCGCGATAGGGCCGCCAGGAACGCGCTGAGCGGCGCGCCGCGCGCAGGTTCAGGATCTCCGTCTCGAGGTCGGCGCGGTAGCGCTGCAGGGCTTGGCGCGTTTGTTCGCCCGCCGCGTGGGCCGCGCGGGCCGCGGCTGGATCCAGGGGCTCGTCGGCCGCCAACCAGTCGGCGCGGCGCCACAGACGCTGTTTGGCCTCCTCCCAACGTCCGTCTTCCGCGGCCTGCGCCATGGCCCGTGACTCATCGACCAAGCTCATCATCTACTCCCCGCTGGGCTCGAACAGCCGCGTCAGCAGGTTCTGTTGCGATTCGAGTTGCGCCAGTAGCGTGTCGGCCGCGCCGAAGCGCTCTTCGAGATTAGCGATTTGCAGATCGATGCGTTCTTCGAGCTGCGCGATTTCTTCAGAGAGACGCAAGTCAGACTCCTCGAGAAAGCCGATCGCCGACTGGATGCGCCCCGAGACCGGGTCGGCCAGTGCGCCCAGGCCTTGGTAGGCATTGCCGGCGAATCCGGTGGTGGTGTCGCCGACGAACTCGCGGATGGCGCCGAAGTTCGTGAGCGCGAGCTGGTCGAAAGCCAACGGATCGAAGCTGAGTTGCCCCTGGTCGTCGAGCTCGAGGCCTAGCTCGGTAATCGAGCGGAGCTCGCCCGAGCCCGCGAAGCTCGTGATCTCGCGCAAAGTCGAGCGCGCTTCCCGGACCAGAAAATCTCCCGAGAGCACGCCGGCGTCTTCGCCCACGTGCGCCTCCAGGCGCGCAACGACCGCCGTGTACTTTTCGGCAAACTCGGTCAGCCGAGCCTTCACCGTCGCTGCATCGTCGCCTACGCTCACCGTCGCCTCTCCCGCGCCGACGATGGTCAGCGAGAGGCCGGGAGCGAGCTCTTCGATGGTATTGCCGGAGTTGGTCACGGCCACGCCGTCGACGGTGAAGACGGCGTCCGTGCCCTGGTTGGTCGCGGTAAGCAGGTCGGCGCTGGCGCCGTTGGTCAGCCGCAGCGTCTGGGCGCCGGTGTCGTTGGAGGTGATCGACAGGCGGTAGTCGGGCGCTTCGGGATCGTCGGAGAGGTTGAGAATCGCCGCCGTCACGCCGAAGTCGCCGGCGTTGATGGCGTCGCGCAGCCCGCCGAGAGTATTGTCTCCGCTGGAGAGGTCGATGGTCTCGGTGGTCGCGCCGAGCGTGAGATTGTAGATCCCGTCTGCGGAGAGCGCCGTCGTATCGACGTCGGCAAGCCCGCTCAGCGTCGTCTCACGCGCCTGCGTGGCGGCGGATGTGACGTCGACGGTGAGGCTGATCGGGTCCGGAGAGCCCGTGCTGGTGGGCAACACCACGGCGGCGTTGCTGGTGGAAACGTTCGCGAGGCCGGCGGCGCCGAGCGTGCCCAGTGACGAAAAGACGTCGCGCAGCGCTTGCAGGTCGGTCGCCAAGGCGCCGAGCTCGCTCTTGCGTTCGCTCAACAGCGAGCGGTCCGCCTCCAGGTTCTTCACCGGCAGGTTCGCAACGGTGAAGGTCCGTTCGAGGATCGTCTGGAAGTTCTCGGAGAACTTGCTGACTCCCACGAAACTGATTGGCGGCGCGCTCATCTTCTCTTGCTCCTCAAACGGTCCAGGTTCGGCCGGCGGCCGCTGTCGCTTCCTCCGCGTCTGTCTGTGCGGCAGGCTCGGCGGCGCCGGACGCCCCCTTCCAGCCTTCCAGCAGCGTGGTCAACAGGCGTCCGGCCTCTTGCAACGCTTCGTCGTCACGCTCGGCTAGCCCGGCGGCCAAGCGCTGTTGAATGTACTCGTAGAGCCGCTCGAGGTTGGCCGCGATCTCGCCGCCCTTCTCTCCGTCGAGCGAGCCCTGCAACTCGATCAGGATCTCGGAGACACGGGCGATCGCGATGTTGCGCTCCTGGACCTGGTCCGGAGCGGACAAGCTTCGCGCCAGGCTGAGCTTCTCGAGCGCCTTGGAATAGAGCAGGCAGACCAGCTCGATCGGGTCACACTCGAGAACCTGTTCCTCATCGTATTCCGCGTACATCCGCGCTCCTCGTTTCGCAATCGTGTCCGGTTCGGGCGCTCAGGCAATCCTGTCGCCGGGCTGGAGCCGCTTCAGGATCTCGGCCGTACGCAGCGTCGCCTCGGGCGGGAACTGCGTAATGACCTCATCGGTGGTCCGGTCCACGATCCTTATCAACGCTTGTCCGGTCTGGTCGTCGATGGCAAACCGGAGCTCGCTGTTGGCTCCGGCGCCGCCGCCCTCATTGAAGGCTTTCACCGCACGCTCGATTTCACGATTGCGCGAGGCCGATTCCGCGCTTGGACCGTCGCCCGATCTTTGCGGGGCAACGTCTTTGAGTCCTTGAGTTTCAGCTATGGTCATGTGGCCCTCCTTCGCCTCCTTGCTCAGGGGACTTCAGCCCAGCCGACGGGCGTTCCGCCGTCTTGGGCTACCGACCTCATCGGCCGAAACGGCTCTGGAGTGAGAGAAAAGCAATCTTGAGCGTGCGAAGCTCCGAATTTGGCCAACTTGCGCCGCTGGAATGCAGAGCGCTATCCTTACGGGCGCAACGGGGCCCCGACCGGGCTGTCCTGTGGCGAGCCTCCGAGGCGTCGTTGCCGCAAGAGGAGGCTCGCAAATGCCACGAATCTTCGAGTTTCACATCTCGGGCAGACGTCTGTTGATCGCCCTGTTGGTCACGGTCGCGCCCATCAGCCTCATCACCATCCTGGCCTCGACCCGCACGGGCCGTAACGCTGAAAACGCAGCCGGGAAGAACCTCCGTATCATCACCGAATCGGTCGCCGCGGTCGTCAAGGAACGCGTCCGCGCCAACGTCATCGAGACCAGCTTGATGGCGTCGGACTCCGCGGTTCTCGAGGCCGTCATCGCTTCGAACGAAAGGTATCGCGGCCGGCGCGATGAAGACGTCCAAGCCGAGATCGAGCGAATCGACGGCATCTGGAACACCGCGGCCGCCCAGAGCCGTGTGAATGCGCTGCTGCAGAACCGAGCCTCGCAGGCGCTGCGGCGGCAATTGGTCACCCAGCCGGCCTTCGCCCGCATCACCGTCACAGACGAGCGCGGCGCGACCGTGGCCGCCACGCACAAGACCATCGACTACTACCAAGCCGACGAAGAGTATTGGCAGGACATCTATATGAGCGGTCGCGGGGCGCTGAGCCTGACCGACGTGCTCTACGATGACGCTTCGCAGACTTATTACATCGGTATCGGCGTACCCGTCATCGATTCGGAGAATCGTCTGCTTGGGACCTTCGATGCGCTGGTCGACATCGCTTCGCTGTTCCCGCTGCTGCACCAGCCCGAGCTGGGGCCCGGCGGCCGTTTGGAGTTGATCAAGGCCGATGGCAGCATCATCGCCGGCACCCGCGAGATCTCGCTGGCCGACGAGGCTGCATCGCAGGACTGGGCGGCGTTTCGCGACGCGGAGGACCTGTTCGGCGACCACTCCTCCGGCTACATGCGGGCCAGCTTCGCCAACGGCCGCGACAGCTTGATGGCTTTCGCTGACACGGGCTTGCAGGATGAGTACCGCAAGCTCGACTGGCACGTCGTTGCCAGCCAGGACGCCTCGGCGGTGCTCGCGGGCTCGTCCCTCACGCAGCTCATCATCATGGCGATTGCGTTCTTGACGCTTGCAGGGGTCGTCTTCCTGGCGGTCTATTTCACGCTGCACGCGCAGAGCGGGATCGACGAGATCGAGGAGCAGATGAAGACGGTCGTGGGCGAAGGCGAGCACGCAGCGACCGCGGCGCAGGGAACGTAGGGCCGCCGTCGGCGCGCTGGGCGCGGCTCTCAGCCCTCGGCCCGGCGGTAGGCGTCGTCGAGCAGCTCGATGACGTGCATCACCGGCCGCGGCGTCGAGAACATCCGGCCGCCGGCCTCGAGCTGCAGCATGCAGCCGGGGTTGGCGGTGACGATGAGCTCGGCCCCGGTCGACTCCACCATCCGCATCTTGTTCTCGAGCAGCGCCATCGACATTTCGGTTTGTTGCACGTTGTAGACGCCGGCCGAGCCGCAACAGATTTCCGAGAGCGGCAACTCGCGCAAGCGCAGCTCGGGAATCGCCTTCAACAACTCACGCGGCGGGTTGCGAAGCTTCTGCCCGTGCAGCAGATGGCAGGAGTCCTGGTAGGTCACCGTGCGCGGGGTGGGGGCGAGTTCGCGGTTGAGCTCGATCGAGGCGAGAAACTCGGTCACGTCGCGCATCTTCGCGGTGAACGCCTGGGCGCGCTGATGCCACTCGGCGCCGGGCTCGAACAGCTCGTGATATTCCTTGAGCGTCGAGCCGCACCCGGCGGCATTGGTGAGAACGGCGTCGAAGTCGCCGTCCTCGACGGCGGCGATGTTCTGCATCGCCTGCTGGCGTCCTAGGTCCCGCATGCCGGCGTGAACGTGCAGCGCGCCACAACAGCCCTGCTCGGCCGGGATCACGACCTCGCAACCGTTGCGCTGCAGCACGCGCACCGTCGCTTCGTTCATGCGCGCGAAGGAAACGTTTGCGATGCATCCGGCCAGGAACGCAACCCGGTGTCGCGCCGCTCCCTTGGCGGGGAACGTCTTGCCAATCTGATCGAAGAAGAAGGGACGCTGGGCCGGCGGCGTCAACTGCTCGAGCTGGCCGAGGCGTCCCAGGAGTTTCAATACCCCGGAGCGACGCGCCAGCCCCTGCAACCCGCTGTTGTGGTAGAGCCAAGTCTTGTAGCCGGCGATGCGAAGGAGCGCTGGGCTCAGCAGCACTTTGCCGTAGAGCAGCTTCTGGATCCAGCCGTGGGGCCTGTTCGCGGCGATCTCTCCGCGCGCCGCCTCGACGA
This sequence comes from Bryobacterales bacterium, assembly GCA_965216545.1. Taxonomy (GTDB): domain Bacteria; phylum Acidobacteriota; class Terriglobia; order Bryobacterales; family UBA6623; genus RI-231. Next base: position 5,966,801 of record OZ244172.1, on the reverse strand, counting down.
GCTTGCCATATTGGACGCCCGACGGGCAGGCGCTCTCGCAAGCGCGGCAAGCCAGGCAGAGCTCGATGTGATCGACGTACTCGTCATTGAGAGCCATGCGGCCCTCGCGCACCTGCACCATCTGATAGATGCGGCCGCGCGGCGAGTCCATCTCGAGGCCGAGTTGGCGATAGGTCGGGCAAGCGCTAAGACACAGGCCGCAATGGACGCACTTGTCCAGATCGGATTGCTGTGGCTTGTCGACGGAAAGAGCGGCGGGCAAGGACACGATGGCTCGGCGAAGTCTCTACTATACCGACCTGTCGCGGGCCCGGCGCGGTGTATCATGGTTTGAGCTTGGGCGGACCGCCGCGTACCGGCCACAGGAAGCGGGCGAAGACCCATTTCCGCAAACTATTGATCGAAGGGAACCTTGGATGGAGATCCATTGGCTCGCGGACGCAGCAGTTGCGGGCGCATTCTTTGGCATCGCTTGGTGGTTTTGGCGGATCGTTTGGCCTCAAAGCCGGGATCCGGCGGAATCCATTCGCCGTTCACGGCTGAAATCCACCCTCGACGGCGCTGGAATCGGCGTATTTACCTGGGAGATCTCGGGCGACCGCTTCATTTGTGATCGCTGCGCCGCTGGACACGTGGGCGCCCCGGCCCATGCCGCGCTCTCGCGCGAGTCCTTTCTGCAACGCTTGGCCGAGGAGGAGCGCGATCGCGTGCGGTATCGCCTGGACCGGGCTGGCGAGAGCAACCAGAAGTTCGTCGTCACCGCCCGCTTGGTCGAGCCGGACGCAGACGGCGATGATCGCTACATCGAGCTTTGGGGCGAGCCGGAGGGCGAAGGTTTCCGGGCGGGATCGGCGGCCAGGTTCTTCGGCGCGATGCGCAACGTGACGCTCGAGCATCGCCGCAGCGCCGAGCTGCGTCGTCAGTCGCAGGTGCTCGCCCAAGTGCACGACGCCATCGTCGCCACCACTCTCGACGGCCGCATCCTGACCTGGAACCCTGGCGCCGAGCGCACCTACGGCTACCCGGCCCAGGACGCCGTTGGCAAGAAGCTCGAAATCCTCTGGTTCCGTTCCGACCGGGAAGAGATGGCGCAACAGGTGAGCGCGGCCTCGGTGGCCTCGGGCGCGCACGAGTTCGTCTCGCGAGTCCGTCACCGCTCCGGCGCGGAGCTCTATGTCCACTTTCGACTGGCCATGTTACGCGGCTCCGATGGCGCGGACGTCGGGCTGCTAGCCTGCTCGCACGACGTCACCCGCCAGCGCGAGGAGCATGAGCTGCTGTCGCTGCAGGCGAGCGCGCTCGAAAGTATCGCCGACTCGGTGCTGGTGACCGACAAACACGGGATGATCCTGCATTCCAATCAGGCCGCCTCGGGGCTGTTCCGCGTGCGCGCCGGCCTGGCCGGTCAACCGATTTCGGCCTTGCTCGCCGGCAGCGCCGAACGCCGGGATACGCTTCTCAGTGAGATTCGGACCACACTCGCAACCAATCGCCGCTGGGCGGGCGAGCTGGATTGCTTGCGGCGCGGCGATCCGGAACCGATCTTGACCCGCGCCAGCGTTACCGTGCTCGATCTCGCCAGCGGCCCGAACTGGGTCTGGGTGCAACAGGACATCACCAAGCAACGCAGCGCCGAAGCCGCCCTGCGCGAACGCGAGAGACGCTTCCGCAACTTGGCCGATACCGCGCCGATGATGGTCTGGATGACCGACCGCGAAGGCGATTGTGAATACGTCAACGACGCCTGGCTCGCGCATACCGGCATGACTCGCGACGAAGCGGTAGGGGCGGGCTGGCAGGACGCCTTTCACCCCGCCGACCGCCTCGAGCTACTGCGGTTGATCGATTGCCGCACGCCCGGCCGCGGCCCCTTCGAACTCGAGCTGCGCACCAGTTGCGGCAACGGCAGGATCGCCTACACGCTCACCCGCGGCGCTCCCCGTTACGAAGCCGGCCGCATCGTGGGCTACATTGGCTCGGCGGTCGACATCACCGGCATCAAGCGCGCTGAGCAGGATCGCATCGCCCTCGAGCAGCAGGCGCTCAAGGCCCAGAAGCTGCATAGCTTGGGAGTGCTCGCCGGCGGCATCGCACACGACTTCAATAATCTGTTGGTCTCGGTTCTCGGCTTCTCGGACTTGGCCCTTCACGAGCTCGAGCCGCGCCATCCCGCCCGCGAGCTGGTCGAACAGATCGAGGTCGGCTCCCGCCGCGCCGCCGCGCTGGTCCAACAGGTGCTCACCTTTGCCGGCAAGGCGCAGAAGTCCGAAGAAGAGGTCGACATCAACGACACCGTGGTCGAGATGGCGAGCTTGCTCGAACGTACCGTCGGAGCGAAGGTGTCCTTCGATCTCGATCTCGCTTCCGGGCTGCCCCAACTGACCAGCGATCCGGCCCAGATGAGCCAGGTGGTGATGAATCTGGTTCTCAACGCCTCGGACGCGCTCGGAGACCGTGGCGGCCGAATCCGCGTTCGCACCAAGCTGCTCAGCGAGGCCCCGAACAATGAAGCCCATTGGATCGGCGCCGACACCTTCACCAAGGGTCGCTATCTTCAGCTCGAGGTGCACGACAGCGGTTGCGGCATGGACGACGACACGCTCTCGCAGATCTTCGATCCCTTCTTCACGACCAAGGTCAACGGCCGCGGACTCGGACTCTCCGCCGTGATGGGCGTGGTACGCAGCTACGCCGGCGCCATTAGCGTGGAGAGCGCGCTGGGCGAAGGTTCCAGTTTCCGGGTCGTCTTTCCGCTCTCTCCTGCGCCGGCCGACCTCCCCGTGGATCCGCCCGTCGCCGACACCTCGACCAGCGGGCTCCTGGTGGTCGATGACGACCCGACTGTGCTGCAGGCTACGCGCCAGATGCTGCAATCGTGCGGCCTGAAGGTTTTCTGCGCCCAGAGCGAGCTCGAAGCCGAGGCCTGCTTCCGGCTGCACGCGTTGGAGATCGGGCTCGTGCTGCTTGATGTGGTGATGCCCGCAACGACGCCGATGCGGATTGCCGACAACCTGAACGCGATCCAGCCCGTACGCATTCTGCTCACCAGCGGATTTAGCGAAACTGGAGAGCGGCCCGCCATCGACAATCGCACGTTCGTGGGATTCATTCCGAAACCCTACGACCGCGCGCAGCTGCTCGAAGCTGTGGGCGCCGTCGCCCCATCCATCATCCCCGAGCGCTCCGGCGACGCCGCTTCGGCTTGACTTCCTGCTGCCGCGGGCGCTACACCGTTGCCATGCATCGCCGCCAGTTCCTGCGCAACGCCGGGCTTGGCGCGGCCGCTCTGCTTGCGTCCGCGCCGCCGGCTCTACCCGTCGAAGACAACTTGAGAATCACCGGGGTGCGGCTAGTGCGCATGCGCCGGCGCCGGCCGGTTCCACCCTATGAGCCCGCGGCGGGCTCGTGGTCGACCGGCGGCGTCGAAGTGGCGAACCCGGTCTCGATCTATCCCAAGTACAAGCCCATGCGCAGCCTGTTCCAGCCGGACCGCGGCGGCGTCTCGGGCTTCTGGGTGGAGATCCAAACCGATAAGGGAGTCAGCGGCTACGGTACGGGAGGTCCCGGCGGCGGCCCCATCGTCGAAGGCCACCTGACGAAGCTGCTGCTCGGCGAGAACGCGCTCGACATCGAGCGCATTTGGGACATCCTATGGCGCGCCACCATGTCTTACGGGCGCAAAGGCGTCGTCTCGAACGCCATCTCCGGCGTCGACATCGCGCTGTGGGACATCGCCGGCAAGGCGTGGGGTCTGCCCGTCTGGCGTCTGCTCGGCGGACGCATCCACCCGCGCATTCCGTGCTACTGCACCGGCAACGACATCGAGCAACACGTCGAGTACGGCTACAAGCGCCTGAAGCTTGCCCTGCCCCACGGCCCCGCCGACGGCCGCGAGGGCATCCGCAAGAACGTCGAGCTCGTCCGACGCGCCCGCGCCGCCGTGGGCCAAGAAGGCGACGTGATGATGGACTGCTGGATGGCGCTCACCGAGCGGTACACGCTCGAGCTCGCCGAGGCGTTCGAGCCCTACGACGTCTACTGGCTCGAGGAGTGCCTGCCGCCCGACGACTACGAAGGGTTCGGGCGCTTACGGCAGCAGATCACCTCCACGCGCATCGTCACCGGCGAGCACGTCTACAACCGCTACGGCTTCCGTCAGCTTCTACGAACCAACGGCGCGGAGATCTGGCAGCCGGACATCCATTGGTGCGGCGGAATGAGCGAGTTGCGCAAGATCGCGCACATGGCCGCCGCGCACGACATTCCGGTCATACCCCACGGCGGCGGCCAACGCGATGCAGTTCATTTCATCTATTCGACGCCCAACAGCCCCTGGGCCGAGATGTTCATGCCCGCCCCGGGCGGCCCCGAGGCGGTCTACGAGCGATACACCGAGGACAACAACCTCACCCGCGGGCCGGAAGGCGTCTATACCAAGCCGTCCGACGAGCCCGGGTTCGGTTGGCAACTCGAGCCAGCTTGATCCCGGACGAACATCACACCCCGGCATGGCTGCCGGGGCTCCGACAGCCATGCTCGAGGGACTAGCGCCGCTTGCGGCCAGGTCGTCGGCTCGGTCTAGGCGACTCCGCGGGCGGTGTCTCCCATTGCGCGCGCATCTTCTCGACCTCGCGCGCGGTCAGCTCTCGCACTTGCCCGCTCGCCAGCCGTCCCAGGTGCAACGGGCCCACCGAGACGCGCTGAATCTTTTCCACGAGCACGCCTAGCGCCAGGAACATCTTGCGAATCTGCCGGTTCCGCCCCTCGTTGAGCTGAACCTCGTACCACGGGTTGGCGCCGGCTCGCTGCAGCCGGATCTGCGCGGGCGCTGTGCGGCGGCCGTCAATCACCACTCCGCGGCGAAACTTGTCGAGCCGATCCGCCGCGAGAGCCGCATTGACTTTGACGCGATAGGTCTTCGCGATTTGGTTCTTCGCCGCTAGCACATTGTGTGCGAAGTCGCCGTCGTTGGTGAACAACAGCAGCCCTTCGCTCCAGAAATCGAGGCGGCCGACCGGGTAGACCTTCGAAGCGTCTTTGCCAAGCAACCCCATCACCGTGGGCCGGCCTTCGGGGTCCTCCCGGGTGACGACGCAGCCCTTGGGCTTGTTGAGCATCAAATAGAGCTTTTCGGGCGGCGGGCCGGAGACGAGCTTGCCACGCACCCTGATGGTGTCTTCGTTCGGATCGGCTTTGCTGCCGAGCTCGTCGACGACCTTGCCGTTGACGCTGACCAGCCCCTGCACGATCAGCTCTTCGGCGCGGCGTCGCGACGCAACGCCGGCGCGCGAGATGATCTTCTGGAGGCGCTCCTGCATGGGGCGGCCCGTTAGGCCGGAGGATCTTCGTCGCCCTGCCCGGCTTCCGCGGCGGCGGCTTCCTGTTCGGCTTCGGCTTTTTCGTCGGCCTCTTCTTCGGCCGCTTGCAGCTCGGCTTGCGGCGCCGCCTCGGCGTCTTCGCCCGGCTCGGGCTCGCCCTCTTCTGCCGGCGCCTCGTCGCCCAACGCGGCGCGGCTGAGCTCTTCGAATTCCTTCAGGTTAGGCAGCTCCCCTAGGTCGTCGAGGCCGAACTGCACCAGGAACTCGCGCGTCGTCTTATACATCATCGGCTTGCCGATGACCTTCTTGCGCCCGGCGGAGTTGATCAGCTTGTGCTTGAGCAACGTGTGGATGGTGCCGGTGGCGTTGACACCCCGAATGGCCTGGATCTCGGGCACGGTGATCGGTTGCTTGTAGGCGATCACCGCCAAGGTCTCGAAGGCCGGCTTGGAGAGCTTCAGCTTGGGCTGCAGCGTCTTGACGAAGCCTCGAACGGCCTCGTGGTGCTCGGCCTTGGTGTACATCTTGTACCCGCCGGCGACCTTGCGCACCTCGATTCCGCGGCGGGTCTGCGCGCACTCCTCGACCAGTCGCTCCAGGTCCTTCTCGACTACTTCCGTCGGTAACGCCAAACCGCCCGCAATCTGTTGCGCGGTCAACGGCTCCTCGGTAACGTAGACGATCGCCTCGAGCAGCGCCAGCCGCTCATCGTCGCCGGGCACGACCTCGGGCAGGTTCCCCTGTTCGGGCTCCTGCGCAACCTCTTCGCCGGCTTCGTTCTGCTGCTTGGGCTCCTTCAACTCGAATACTCCGCGTCGGGCGCCGTCACCGGCCCGCCCTCACTAAACACCACGTCGAACATCTTGTGCTTGCGCAGCACGATGGAGCCGAACGCCTCTGGTTGGCGAAGCAACACGGCTTGCATCCGGACCATCTCCAGAACGGCCAGGAAGGTCGACACCAGCGCGCTCACGCTCTGCTGCCGCTCGAAGACCTCGAGCAGCTCCACCGGTCGATCGACGCTCACCAGCATGTTGCGCAGAAACTCGATCCGGCTCGCAACCGAGACCTCTTCTTCTTCGATCTCGTAGGCGGGGCGGTTCTTGAAGCGCTCCAGCACGTCTTCGAACGTCTTGACCAAATCGAAGACGCTGACGGCCAGGCCCGGCTCCATGTCCTCGTCCTCGAAGGCCTCGAGCGAAGGGTTCGACCAGACGTTCTCCTCCACCTCACGCTTCTGCTTGAGCATCTGCGCCGCCTGGATGAACCTCTCGTGGTCGATGAGCTGCCGCACCAGCTCCTCGCGCGGATCCTCCTGTTCCTCGTCGGGAACGGTGGGGTCCTTGGGCAGCAGCATCTTCGACTTGATCAGGATCAAAGTCGAAGCCATGAAGACGAAGTCGCCGCCCAGGTCGATGTTGAGGTCCTCGGCTTGCTTGAGGTAGGCGAGGTACTGCTCGGTGATCTGCGCGATGGGCAGATCGAGCACGTTCAGCTTGTGTTTGCGCACCAGATCGAGCAGCAGGTCGAGCGGGCCGGCGTACATCGCCAGCTCGACATCGAGCGGGCCCGGCTCGCGGCGCGCCTCCGGCATCGGATCCTGGTCCGCGGTCGGCTCGGCGCCGGGGGCGCCGGCGCCGGTCCGCAACTGCTCGTCCTGCGGCGCCGCTTGCGCCGCTGGCGTCTCGCGAGAGGTCTCGTCCATTGGGAAAAGGCGGGCCTGAGAAGCCGAACGCCCGGCCGCTCGGCCGGGCGCTCGCAACGCCTCTAAGACGCTACTCTAGCACGATTCCGGCCCCATCTCTTGGCGCCCGCTAGGGGGAATCCGGCGCCCGCCTGGGGCGAACCCGGGACGGCGGAGTGCGGTGTTTGCATGGCACGCTGGCCCCTGAGGAGCGGGAGCGGAGTGGCGAAGAAGATCCTCATGCACGCCGTCGCTCTGGCCATGAGCCTGGCCATCGGGCTGGTCGGAGCCGAGATCGTCGTCCGGTTGACCGAAAAGGCGCCCGTGCACGCCGCCGGCGCCGACGGCGCGGAGAACCCCTTCGTTCCCGACCCCGACATCGGCTTTCGGTACAACCCAGAGGCCGAGGGCGTCAACGCCCTCGGTTTGTTCGACCAGGAGGTCGCCGCCGAGAAGACGCCCGGAGCGCCCAGGGTCTTGGTGCTGGGCGACTCGGTGACGATCTGGTGCGACTGGTCCAAGGACTCTGGCGACACGTTCCTGCGGCGGCTCCGCGGCGAGCTCGCCGACGGCGTCGAGCTCATCAACGGCGCCGTCTCCGGCTACACCATCCACCAGGAGCGCCTCCAGCTCGAGCGGCTCCTCGACCTCGAGCCCGATATCGTCGTGTTGCAATACACGCTCAACGACAACGCCGAGTTCCTGCACCAGTTCGACCCCGATCGCCACATTCTGCTCACCGAGGAAGCGCGCCGGGTCTACGTGCAGGACACCACCGGACCGCTCGGCTGGCTCGCAGAGCACAGCGCGCTCGCCCTGCGCGTTCGCTTCGCCCTGGACCAGATGGGGCAAGACAGCGTCGCCTACCCCTGGGAGAAGTACCCCGGGTTTCCGCGCGCCTGGAAGGACGACTCCTGGACGCTGGCGGAGGATGAGCTGGCCAAGATCGTCGAGCTGACCCACGGCGTCGGCGGGCGGGTCGTCGTGCTGGCCGTACCGTTTGGCCCGCAGTTCGACGGCGAGTTGCTGGCGAGCGACCGGGCGTACGCGACTCTGCCGCAGACCAAGCTGCGCGAGATCTGCGAGCGGCAGGGCGCCGAGCTCGTCGACCTGCTGCCGGTCTTCGAGCAGGGCGGCGGAGCGGCCCTATTCTATGACCTGGTCCATATGACCGCTGAAGGACACCGGCTGGCGGCGGAGGCGCTGCGGCCGGCGCTCAGCTTTGCCAAGAAGAGCTCCGACTAGAGCTCTGGCGCGGTGAGGAGAAGGTCCGGTCAACGCGACCAACCGCAGACGTCTCGGCGCCTACGCCACGCAAGAAACCAGCCGGCCACACCGCAGTCTCACAGCCGCATCCCGGTAAACCCGCCGTCCACGTAAATCTCCGCGCCGGTGATAAATGCGCCGGCCTGGCGCGAGCACAGCAGCAACACGGCGCCGGTCAGCTCCTCGGGCTCTCCAAAGCGCGCCATCGGCGTCTGCGCGAAGATTTTCTCCACCCGGTCTTCGTCGAGAATCTTGCGATTCTGCTCGGCCGGAAAGAAGCCCGGACACACTGCATTGACGCGCACGCCCCTGGTCGCGTATTCGCGGGCGACGTTCTTGGTCAGGTTGAGCACGGCCGCCTTCGAAGCTGAATAGGCAAAGACGCGTGAGAGCGGCAGGTGTGAGGTGACGCTTCCGACGTTGAGGATCGAGCCGCCGCCCTGCTGCGACGCCATCAGCGGCGCGAAGAGCTGGCAGCCCCAGTGCGTGGCGGTGAGGTTGGTAGCGAGCACCCGCTCCCAGTCCTCGTCGGCGATCTCCTCATAAGGCGTCGCGGAATTGACGCCGGCGCAGTTGACCAGGATGTCGATGTTGCCATGGGCGGAGGCGGTGCGGTCGCGCAGCGCGGCCAGCGAGTCCTTCGAGGTCACGTCGACCTCGCCAAACTCCGCCGATCCGCCCAGCTTGGCGATTGCCTCGGCGCGTTCGCCGCCGCGCTCGGCCGAGCGGCCCGCCACCACCACGTGGGCGCCAGCCTGCGCCAGGCCCTCGCACATGGAGCCGCCCAGCACGCCGGTGCCGCCCACTACGACGGCTACCTGGCCGTCGAGTCCGAACAGCGAGTGCAGATAGTCTTTCGAGCTCATGAACCCCCGATTCTCGCACGACGGCGTGCTACGATTGCGCGCACCCAAGCCCCATGGACGAGCGATCCGAGAGAGAGCCGCCGTACCCGCCCGCCTCCCGGGCGTGGTACGTAGTCGGCGCGCTCACCGTGGTCTACGTCTTCTCATTCCTCGACCGGCAGATCCTGAGCCTGCTCGTCGAGGACATGAAAGCCGGGCTGAATCTCGACAAGGACTGGCAGGCAGGTTTCCTGATGGGGCCGGCCTTCGCCATCTTCTACACCGTGTTCGGCTTCCCGCTCGGCCGCTTGGCCGACTCGACCGTACGCCGCAATCTAGTAGCGGCGGGGCTGACGGTCTGGAGCGCGATGACCGCCGCGTGCGGCCTGGCGAAGAACTTTTGGCACATGATGCTGGGCCGCATCGGCGTCGGGGTGGGCGAAGCCTCGCTGGGCCCATCGGCGTACTCGATCATCGCCGACATGTTCCCGCCTCAAAAGATGGGCGCGGCGATGGGCTTCTACACGATGGGCATCTACCTCGGCTCCGGCGTGGCGTTCATGGCCGGCGGGCCGGCGGTCGATCTGTTTCGCGGCAGCGAGCCTTGGAACCTGCCGCTGCTTGGCTCGGTGCCAGGTTGGCAAAAGGTGTTCTTCGCGGTGGCTCTGCCGGGATTGCTGCTCGCGCCGATCTTCCTGTGGACGGTTAAGGAACCTCTGCGCCGCGGCGTCGCCCAACGCGCCTCGCCTCCGGTGCGCGAGGTCGTGTCGTACTTCCGGCAGAACGCCGCCACGCTGGGGCTGCACGGCATGGGGTTCGCGTTGCTGTCGTTCTCGAGCTACGGGACCGCGGCCTGGCTGCCCACGCTGTTTCTTCGAGTGCATGGCTGGAGCGCGGGCGAGTTCGGGCTGCCTTACGGGCTGATGGTGTTCGTGTTCGGCTCCGCCGGCATCTTCTCCGGCGGGGTGCTGGCGGATAAGCTGCTGCGCCGAGGCCAGCGCGACGCCAAGATGTGGGTGCCCTGGTTCGCGGCCTGGGCCTGGTTTCCATTTGGCCTGGTCTACCCGCTGCTCGACAATCCCTATTGGGCGCTGGCCTTCATGGTGGGTGCGGTGTTCTTTACGGCCATGCCCAACGGAATGGCGCCTGCCTCGATCCAGGAAGTGATGCCCAACCGGATGCGCGGGCAGGCGTCGGCAATCTACCTGTTCATCAACAATCTGATCGGCCTCGGCGTCGGCCCGGTGGCGCTTGGTTGGATGACCGACTACGTGTTTACCGAGGCCGAGTGGGGCGCCGAGGGCGTGCGATATTCGCTGCTGAGCGTCACCGTCGTCGCACACATCCTCGCCACCGTCGTGCTGTGGAAGTGCCGCGGCTGCTACTGCCGCAGCCTCGACCGGCTCGAACGCTACAAGGCGGCTGAAGGGTAGCTGCTCGCGCACGCGCTGTTGCGGTTCCGCGTTGACGATTCTGCGGCCGAAGCAGCGTTTGCGACAATGCTTCGACGGGACCCGGAATGACCAGCTGGGCTAAATCGCATGTGGCCGCCAGGACCCTCCACGCCGCGGCCTTTGCCCTTCTGTTGCTTCTCGGCTGCTTGGTGCAGGGCGACGGCGCCGCCGAAGAGCCCCACGCCCCGCACGGGCCGCACTACGACGAGCTCCATCTCTCGCCCCTGGCCGGGCGCATGGCGGACAGCGCTCGGTCCATCGGCGCGCTGCCCGGCGCGAGCTTCGCGTTCGACGACCCTGAACGCAGGAGCTGGGACTTCTGGCCGTCGAAGTATCCCGGCGCCCGCGAGGACCGCGTCTCGGGCGAGGCGCGAAGAGCCATCGACGAGCTGCTGCGCCTCGGGCTGAGCGAGACGGGCTTCGGCGCGGTCCGGCTGGTCCAAGCCCTGGAGCCCTACAACCCCTACCGCTCGCCTTACTATTCACTTGCGGTGTTCGGCGAGCCGGGCGCGGCGTGGGGATGGCGCTATCAAGGCCACCACCTCTCGCTGAACTTCACGCTCGACGGCGACAGGATCGTCTCGGCGACGCCGCTATTCCTGGGGACGCAGCCGCTCTCCAAGTCTGGCGTCGCCGCTGGCGCCGCCCCGCTCGGGCCGCACGAGGAGCTCGCCCGGAGTCTCTACGAATCGCTCGCCTACGACCAGCGACGGGAGGCGACCGTGGATCGACCGGGCGCGACCTATCTGCCGCTGCGCACGTCCAAGGCCGAGCGGCCGAGCCCCGCCGGCGTGGCGGCAAGCTCACTCAGCGACTCGCAACGCGCCAAGCTGATCCAGCTCATCCGCGCCTACCTCGACCAAATCGCGCCCGCGATCGCCGATCGCGAATGGGCCGAGCTCGAAGCGGCTAGCATCGACCGCATTGCCTTCGCCTGGGCCGGCGCCGAGCGCCGCGGACGCAACCACTATTACCGCATCCAGGGCCCGACGTTCCTCATCGAATACGACAGCCGCGATTCGGGAAGCCACATCCATTGCGTCTGGCGCAAATTTGACGGCGACTTTGGCGTCGACTTGCTGGCGCGGCACTTGGCGCTGGCGCACTGACCGCGGGTTGGGCAACCGCGCCGGAAAAAGATCCTAAAACTTCTGCTAAAGCCAACCGCACCCGGGTCGATACGAGGGATGCCCCCAAAACAGGCAAGTCGTTCGATGACTGGTGAAGACATGCCCCCACGCCCATCCGACGCCCGACGAGGCGTCGCCACTCTTCTCATGGCCGCGGCCGCGGTCGCTACAGTCGGCTTCGCCGGCCTGGCGTTCGATCTAGGCCGCATGTACGTTGCACGCTCCGAGCTGCAAGTTTTCTGTGACGCGGCTTCCCTGGCCGCCGCCGAGCGCCTCGACGGCTCGACCGCCGGCATCCAGCGAGCCAAGGACCGCGTCTCAGCCGACCCCAACCGCTGGAACTTCGGGCTGGCTCCGCCCGACAGCACCATCGTCGACTTCTCGCTCTCGGTCGACGGCCCCTTCGAGCAAACGCCGCTCTCGGCGAGCGACTACCGCTTTGTGCGGTTGCGCGCCGAGGCCGACGTGCCGACGAGCTTCATGCGGCTGTTCCCCGGCGTCGGCGCCTCCGTGCCGGTCTCGGCGCAGTCGGTCGCAGGGCAGCTTCCCGTGCAAGGCGTCGGCGACGGGGTGATGCCGTTCTCGCCCGACGCGCACGATGCTCTCGACGTGACCGGAAATTACGGCTTTCTGCTCGGCAAGTACTACACGCTGCGCTGGGACAACAAGGTCGGCAACAAGAACGCCGGTACGTTCAAGACCAGCATCGACGGCGCCGAGTTGGTCGGCTGTCCGGCGGACATGGACGACCCGGGCTTCCAACCCGGCGAGACCTCCAATAGCCAACGCGGCTACATCGATCTCTCGAATCTCGGTCCGCTGCAAAGCGCCGGCGGCGCCAGCCTCATCCGAGAGACGATCCTTTCGGCGCTGTCGTTCGAGCGCTCGATCGTTCCTTACGCCTACTGGATCAATCCCGAGCCGGGAGAGAAGCAGAAGATCATCTCGTCGATGGACGAACGCGTCGCGCAGGACACCGACCCGATCACCCCGCGCTACTACTCACAGCCCCAAGTCGCCCCGGGGTCGCCCTCGCGCGAGGACATGAACACGCTCTTCCGCAACAACACGACCTACCGGGTCGGCGAGCCTCGGCCTCCGCTGGGCAACGGCCGTCGCATCGTGGTCACCCCGGTCAACGACCCGCTCAACAACGGCGTCGTCGTCGGGTTCGCCGGCTTCCTGTTGCCGCCGAAGCCGTGCGACAAAGTCCAGGTCGGCCCGCACAAGTACTTTCCATGTTGCGGGGAGTACATCGGTCCGGTCACGCGCTCGGGAGGCGGCGGCGCCAGCTCTTCCGGCGGACTCTTCGAGGTGGTGTTAGCACGATGAAGGTTCCTCGAGATCGCCGAAACCGCCGTCAGGACCGCGCCCGCGGCTCCGCCATGGTCGAGCTCGCGGTCGGCCTGCCCTTCCTGGTGGTGCTGCTCACCGGGATGTTCGAGATGGGCATGGCTTTCTACACCTACCACAAGCTCGAGTCGGCGGTGCGCAACGCCGCCCGCTACGCCGCTGTGGCGGACTACGACAGCCCCAACGGCACATCGTTCGAATCCGCGGTGCGCAACCTCGCCGTTTACGGCACGACGAACCCCGAGAACACCTCAGACCCGCGGATCGCCAATCTCGAGACCTCCAACATCCGCGTCGAGGTCGAGAAGGATGGCGCCGGCATCCCCATCCGGGTGGCGCTCGCGGTCACCGCGTTCGACGTGCGGGTTGGCTGGCGCACGTTCCGGCTCGCCAACAAGCCGCGCGCGACCTTCGAGTTCCAGGGTCAGTTTCGATGAGGCGCAACCGAGAGCGCCGAGGGTCGGCCCTGATCGAAGCGGCCTTGAGCCTGACCCTCGCGTTGACGCTGCTGCTCGGCGTGGGCGAGCTTGGCGCCGCACTGATGATCTACCAGGGCGCCGCCGAGCGGGTCCGCGACGGCGCCCGCTACGCCGTGCTCAATCCCGACGACGAGGAAGGCATTCGCAACTATGTCGCCTATGGCAACCCCGAGGGCGACGGCTCGCCGCTGTTCGGCCTCCAACCCGGCGCGGTCGAGGTTGAAGTCGACCAGATCGACAACGAGATCGCCATCGCCAGCGTCACTGCCGACGTCACGCTGTCGACCATGCTGACCGGGTTCTTCCTCGAGACGCCTCCGCGGTTGACGATCCGTTCTGAAGGCCCGGTGGAGGGCCGCTCCACCGTGAATTAGGCCGCCCCTTGAGGCCCGTGGACCCGGGAAACTGGGCCGAACGCCCGATCGCCTCGCTCAGGGATTCGCCGATATACTCATGGGGCCTGTAGCCCGCGTGCCAGGCCCCTGGAGGCGTCCGTGCGAATCCCCTTCTCCCTGCTGCTGTTGCTCTCCGTCTTCGCTTCGCTCCCCGCCGCCGAGTTGCGTCTGGAGATCGCCGACGCCCAGGGCAACCCCGTTTGGGCCCGGCTCGAGGTGCGCGATTCGAGCGGCGCCATGTACCGGCCCGAGTCCCCGCTGCGCGACCGGAGCGCCCGCAATCGTCCCGGCGGCCAGCCCTGGTACATCGGCTCGTTCGTGGCCCAGGGCGAGGTTACGCTCGACGTGCCTCCGGGCGACTACCGGGTCGTGGCCGAGCGCGGTCCCGAGTACTATCGCCTTGACGTTCCGGTCAACGTGCCCGAGGACAAGCCGGCCTACGTCAAGCTCGAGCTCGAGCGCTGGATCGACATGAACGAGCTCGGTTGGTATTCGGGCGATTTTCACGTCCACCGACCGCCCGATGAGATGCCCCAGCTCGTGCAGGCCGAAGACCTAAACCTCGCCGTCGTGCTGACCATGTGGAACAAGCGCGATCTGTTCGCCGGCAGCCGCATTCCGCGCAACCCCGTCCGCAAGGTCGACGACACGCATCTGTTCACCATCGCCAACGCCGAGGACGAGCGGGGCGGCGGCGCCTGGATGCTGCATGGTCTGCGGCAGAAGCTGGGACTCGCGGTCGACGGCCGCTGGTATCCCGCCGGGCTCAGCTTCATCGAAAAAGCCAAGGCGCAGCGCTACGTGCCGACAGGCATGCCCTGGTTCGACGTAGAGAAGCCCTTCTGGTGGGAAGTTCCCGTGGTAATGGCGCTCGAGCAACCCGACTCGCTCGGCCTCCTCCACAACCATTTCAACCAGTACGGCATCCACGCGAGTGAGGCTTGGGGCCGGCCGCGCGACGCGAAGAAGCGTTCCGGCGCGCTAGGCTTTGTTGAAAGCTCGCTCGAGCTCAACTACCGCTATTGGAATTTGGGCTTCCACGTGCCGGCCAGCGCGGGCTCGGCGTCTGGCGTACTGCCGAACCCGGTCGGCTACAACCGCGTCTACGTGCAGCTCAACGAGCCCTTTGGCGTCGAGCCGTTCTACCGCGGGTTGCGGCAGAGCTCGAGCTTCGTCACCAACGGGCCGATGCTGTTCTTCGAGGCCTTCGAGGAGCCTGGCGGAAGTATCCGTCTGATTGTCGACGTACGCTCGCGCGACCCGCTCAACCGAGTGGAGATCGTCGCCAACGGCGTCGTCGTGCAGACCTTCGGCGCGCCTCCGGGCAAGCGCAGCTTCCAGACCGAGGTCAGCCTGGCGCCCGGGCTCTATTCCTGGGTCGCCGTCCGCGCCTTCGAGCAGAACGACCACACCGTTCGCATGGCCCACTCGCAACCCTACTGGATCGACGCGCCGTTCGGCGTACGCGGCGACGCGGAGTACTTCATCGAGTGGATTGACGAGCTGATCAAGATATCCGACGAAGACGAACAGCGCTTTGCCAACGACCGCCAGCGGGAGGCGGTGTTGGGGATCTACCGCCAAGCCCGCGAAGTCTTCGAGCGCAAGCGAGACATCGTCCCGCGCTAAGCCGCAGGACCGCTAACTCAGCCGCGAGGCCACCAGCTCGGCCACGTCTACGATGCGAACGTCTTCCCTGCCCGCGTGCCCCGCGGCGTCGTTGAGCATGATCGGGCAATAGGGACATCCCACGGCAATCGTCTTGGCGCCGGTAGCCGCAAGCTCGTCGAAGCGTCTGTGATTCACCCGGCCGCCCGGCCACTCTTTCTTGTCGTCCGCAATGTAGAGCTGCGCGCCGCCCGCCCCGCAGCAGGCCGTCTGCAACCCGTGGCTGGCCGGTTCGAGCAGATCCGCGCCCGCCGTCTCGAGCAACATCCGCGGCGCCTCGGTTTGGCCGCGGCCGCGAGCGAGATAGCAGGGGTCGTGGTAGGCCACCTCTTCATCTTGTTGATCGAGCTTCAAGTCGTGCAGCAACTCTTCGAGCAGCTCCGTGTGGTGCGCCACTCGGATCCCCAGCTTCGCCCAGCGCTCGTTCTGGCGATAGTCCACGTCGAGCATGCGACAGCAGTGCGGGTCGCAGGTCGCCACGTTCTTCGCTCCCGACTGCTCAATCGCGTCGATCACCTTTTCTGACAGCTCCATGTAGAGATACTCGTTGCCCGCCCGCCGCGCCGGCTCACCGCAACAAGTTTCGCGCGCGAGCACGCCCCAACTCACTCCCGCGGCGCCGAGAACCTTCTGCATCGCCCTCACCACGTCGTGGCCGTGCGGATCGTAGCTACAGCCGCAGCCCAACCACAACAGCCACTGTTGCGAACCGTCGAACACCGGAAGCTCGTCTCCCTCCACCAGCTTGCGCCGCACGTCCTGCGAGGCGCCCCAGCCGTTGTGGGGGTTGCGCTCCATCGTGTTGAACAGATCGTTGAGCTTGTCGGAATTGGTGCGTCCCTCGCTCACCAGCCCGCGTCGCAGGTCGACGATCTTGGCGCCAACGTGCTCGATGCCGACCGGGCAGGCCTGCTCGCAGGCCCCGCAGGTGTAGCACTGGAACAGATCGCCCTCGGCCACCCAAGCCTTGCCCTCCGCGACTTCCGCCGCCGTGCCCGCTACCGATGCTTCCGAGAGGTCTTCGGCCGCCAACAGCCCGCGCTGCATTTGTAGGATCACCTCTTTGGGGTTCAGCGTGCCTCCGATCTGGTTGGCCGGGCAAACCTCGGTGCAGCGCCCGCACTCCACGCAGGCGTTGACGTCGAGGATGTCTTTCTGCGTCAGGTTGGCGAAGCGCAACATGCCGAAGTCCTCGTCATCGTCTTCGTCGAGCGGACGCGTCGGGCTCGTCGTCTCACCGCCTCGGAAGAACACCGCAATGGGCCCCAGGAACAGATGCAGGTGCTTGGAGTTCGGAATGACCCACAGCATTCCCAACAGCGCCAAAGTGTGGAGCCACCAATTCGTGGTCCACGCAGCCGTGCCGACTTCCAAGTAACGCCAGCCGGCCAGGTAGGTTGCCATCAGCACGACAATCAACAACGCCACGACCGCCGAGCCGCCGGAGACCTTCTCGCCCAACGCCGGCGGCCGCAGCGCGAAGCGCCGGAACGCCAGCCCCAAGATCCCCGCCAGCACCGCCGCCGCCCATACCGCCGCAAACCAGCCGTACCAGCTCCGGTCCGCTTCGGCATGCTCCAGCCCGATCACGCCCAGTGCGACGTGCTCTAAGCTCACGTAGGCAAAAACGAAGAAGCCCCACATCACCAGCGCATGCAGCAGCCCCGCGACCGGGCGTTGGCTCAGCACCCGCGTCTGGAACAATACCTCGCGCACGGTCCGCCCCAATCGCGAGCCAACGTCGTCGAAGCTCAGATTCGCGGCGGCGGTGCGCATCGGCGCCAGGCGGCGCGCAACCACCCAGGCAAAGTACGCCGCCGAGCACGTCCCGAGCAGCAGAAATGCAATCCGCGAAAGCATGAATCCCGGATGATACCGTAGTCCCGGGCAGGCCCGAGAAGCCCTACTTCGATCCGTTCAATCCCTGATGGGGAATAGGGCGTTCGCCCGAACCGGCGGCTCCAGCGGCGCTTCTAGACTTGAAGGCGGGGAGTAGTCTATGCCCGCCCGGCGTAGCGCTAGCACGCTGGTCGGGCCGCGCTTCGAGTCCTGTCGATGAGCTTTCGGATAGGCGACAAGGTCGGCGACTACAAGATCGTCGGCGTCGTGGGCGCGGGCGGCGCGGGACAGGTGTTCCGAGTCGAGCACCCGATCACCGGCCGCATCGAAGCCATGAAGGTGCTGCTCGAAGGCCGCGGCACCGAGACCGAAGCCCCGGCCGCGCGCTTCTTGCGCGAAATCAAGCTGCAGGCTAGCCTCGACCACCCCAACATCGCCTCGGTCCACAACGCCTTCTGGGCGGACGACGAGCTCGTGATGATCATGGAGCTCATCCAAGGCGTCTCGTTCGACCGCCTGATCGCGGAAGGACAAATGCCGATGGGCAAGGTACTGCGCTACGCGGTGCAATCGCTCATCGCGCTCGAGTACGCCCACTCGCGGGGCATCACGCACCGCGACATCAAGCCCGAGAACATCATGGTGACGCCCGACGGCGTCGTGAAGCTGATGGACTTCGGGTTGGCGAAGGACCGCGACGATCCGCGCATGACCGAGCTCGGCGTCGTTGTCGGGTCACTATTCTACATCTCGCCAGAGCAAGCCCGCGGCTTGGCCACGGTCGACCACCGCGCCGACGTCTATTCGTTCGGCTCGGTGCTCTACGAGATGACGACGGGCGAGCGCCCGTTTGCGCTCAAGACCAGCTACGAGCTGTTGCAGGCCGCGGTCAAGCGCAACCCCGAGCCGCCCTCGAAGCTGGCGCCGGACATCCCGCCGGCGCTCGAGGCCGTCATCTTGCGCGCGATGGCCAAGGACCCGGCCGAGCGCTTCCAGTCGGCCCGAGAGTTTCGTCGGACCATCGAGGCGGTTGTTCGTAACCCCAACCTCGACGCACGACCCGGGCGAGCCTCGCCGGCGCCCACGCAGCGCCGCAATCTCGACATCCGCAAGCGCGCGAGGCGGCAGAACAGAGCCCGCATCGCGCTCCTTGTGGCCAGCGCGACGGTGCTGGCGTACTTGGCGCTGCGGACCATTGGCGGCGAGCCAGAAACCGTCGCGGCCGACCCCGTAGTCGAGGCGTCGATCGAAGCCCCGCCGTCCACGCCTGAAACCGGAAGCGCGCGCGGGGGCTTCGTTCTGCGCGAGACCAAGCGCCTGGATGAAACGGCGAGATCACTCGCGTTCGACCCGGCCGGGAGGTTGCTGGCCGCCGGGCTGAAAGACGGCCGCGTCCTGAGTTGGAACCTCGACAGCGGCGATCGCCTGGCCGAGCTCGAGCTGCCGAGCTCGGGACCGGTCTCGATCGCCGTCGCGCAGCCTCGGGTCGCGGCGGTGACAGACGAAGGCGAGGCGCTACTGTGGGACGTTCCAGGTGAAGCCGAGCCCCGCGTGGTGACTGGAGACGAACCGGCCAGCTTCCTACGCTTTTCGACCGACGGTCAGCGCCTGGCCGTGGCCGCCGCGGACGGCTCGATCCAGGTTTGGGACCTCGAGGGGAACCAGAGTTGGTCGCTCCGCCGATCCAAGCGCGTCCCCAAGACTCTCGCCTTTAGCACCACGGGGCCCATGATGGCGGTCTCGGACGCCGGCCGGATCGCCTTGTGGGGCGTGGGGTTGAGCGACAGGGCGGAGAACCTTTCCGCTCCGGGACCGGAAGCCGAAGCGATCGCGTTCAGCGCCAACGGCCTCGAGATGGCCGCCGGCATCGGCTCTCGCGTGCTCGTCTGGGATCTGCCCACTCGTCGGCGTAGACGCAGCTACGCGCTCTCGGGAACCGTGCGCGCGCTGGCCCCTGCCGGCGGCGGTTGGATTGCGCTGACCAGCGACTCCAAGCGGGAGAACCTCTGGGTCTGGCGCGCCGACAAGGGCCGCAAGATCACCACCATTCGCCTCGAGCGGCCGGCCGTCGCGCTCGCGCTCTCGAGCCGGGGCGACCGCTTGGCGTGCAGCAACGCGGCCGGCGAGGTTCACTTCTGGGATAGCCAGCCCGTGGCGAGCCGATAGAGAACGATAGCGGCCTCCGCGAGCCGGCTATAATCCGAACGTCGATGCAGAACGAAGTCACGCGCCGACTTTTCCTTGCGGGGGCCGGCACGCTCGCCGCACCGGCCAGCTCGAACACGCCATCGGATCGCGTTCGCGTCGGTATGATCGCCGCCGGAGCCCGGGCGCACCAACTCCTCGAGAAAATGCAGCGGCTGCCCGGCGTGGAGATCGCCTCGGTCTTCGACGCCTATCAAGGCCGCATCGATCGCGCCATCGAGAAGACCGCAGGCCGCGCCGCCAGAGCGGACTCCTATCAGGCCATCCTCGAGGACGGCTCCATCGACGCCGTCACCATCGCCTCCCCGGACCATTGGCACGCCGCCCAGTGCATCGAGGCGCTCGAGGCCGGCAAGCACGTCTACTGCGAAAAGCCGCTCACCTACAACATCGACGAGGGTCTCGAGATCGCCGCCGCGGTCAAGCGCAGCGGCAAGATTCTGCAAGTCGGCAGCCAGGGCGTCAGCACCCGGAATCAGCAACGCGCTCGCGACTACGTCCAGAGCGGCAAGCTCGGACGCGTCACGCTGGTCCGCGCCTACTACAACCGCAATTCGCGTTCCGGGGCCTGGCTCTACCCGATCCCGCCGGACGCCAACCCCGACACCGTGGACTGGGATCTGTTCCTCGGCTCCGCTCCCGACCGCGAATTCGACCTCGAGCGTTTCTTCCGCTGGCGCTGCTACGAGGAATACTCCGGCGGCATCGCGACGGACTTGTTCGTCCACCTTTGCACCACCATTCACTTCGTAATGGGCGCCAAGGCGCCGTCGGAGGTAATGGCTTTCGGCGACTTGTACCGCTGGCGGGATTCGCGCAACGTCCCCGACACGCTCAACGCCGTGCTGCGCTATCCCGAGGGCTTCACCGTCAACCTCAGCTCGACGTTCAATAACCAGTCCGCCGGCACGGGCTTCGAGTTTCTCGGAACCGAAGGATCGATCTCGATGGGCTATCGCGGCTTCACCTACCAGCAAGAGTCGGTCCGCGAGAACAACAGCTGGATCACCGATTCCTGGCCAAGCGAGCTTCAGGTCGCCTATGAAGCCGAGCATCCCGAAGAGGCGCGCCGCGCGAAGCCGCCCGAGCCGGAGGAGTATCGCGAGCGTGGAGTCGGCGACACGCAGCGCCACTTGGCCGCATTCTTCGATAGCGTACGCTCGGGCGAGCAGCCGATCGAGGACGTCTGGGCCGGCCATCGCGCCGCCGCCTGCGCCCACCTGATCAACTGGAGCGCTCAGCACGGCCGCGTGGCCAAATGGGACGCCAAACGACAGCGCCAAGCGCACTCCTAGCGCACCTTGCCCTCCACGAACGGCACCTCGAACACCTTGTCGTGCGCGATTGGGCCGTGGCCAAAGTAGCCCTCTTCGCCGAACAGCTCGCCGTGGTCGGCCGTGATGGTGACGTAGGTGTTCTTTGGCACGATGTCGAGTAGCTCCTCGATGATCCTATCGAGGTACTCGACGGCCTTGACTTGCCGATCGCGCAGCTCGTCGAGCTTGCCCTGGTCGAAGAACTTTTCGCCCTCGGATCCCTTCAACTTGCCGCCAACCACGTGGTCGTCGAGGTGCTTGAACACGCCGTGGACTCCGGAGACCCGCGGCCACTGGTCCCGCGGCTCGTCCGGCAGCGCGTAGGGATAGTGCGTCTCGCCCACGTTGAGAATGTAGAACGACGGACGATCCTCGGGAAACCGCATCTCGCGCAGCATCGCGCGCATGTCGTTGTGGCTCTCCATCAGCCGGAACGTGTCGAAATTCTGGTTCAGAATCGTCCGCGGGTTGAGCACCGGCAACGACACCATGGCGTGCGTGCGGTAACGCAGCTTCTTCTGCAGAAAGCCCGGCAGATAGAGCTGCGGCACGAAGCTCTTGAACTCGATATCCTCCTGGCCCAAGCGCTCGTTGAACCGCAGGAAATCCTTCTTGTAGTACTCGGACGCAAAGACGTTCCGCGGGCTTTGGTGCGGCAGCAAGCCCATCAGCAGGTTGTAGTGGGACGGTGCGGTCCACGATGCGTACGACCAGCGCCGCTCGACCTCCCCGAGCTTGGACATCGTCTTCGGAGCCGCCTCGACGAAGGTGTCGTAGCGGCATGAATCGAAGATCACCAGTACGTAGTTGTTGCCTTGCGCGTCACTCATGCGGACCCTCCAGTCTAGCCGAGGCGACCCGCCGTCTCTGCGAAGCAGACCTCGACATCGCTTGACACCGGCAGCCGCTGCATCGGATGCTAGGAAGGAGACATATTCAGAAACTTGAATACGTCGTCGGACGGGCTAGGCGAGGGTTGGCTGACACGACAAACACGCGAGCCGATCTAGCCGAGATGCTCAAGGCGCTCGGCCACCCTGATCGAGTGCGCCTGGTGGAAGAGCTGGGCCAACGCGAGAAGGACGTACAGACGTTGAGCGACACGCTTGGCGTGCGACAGGCGCGCGTCTCTCAGCACTTGGCGGTTTTGCGGGCGACCCACATCGTGGAGGATCGTCGCGACGGTCGGCATGTGCTCTACCGGCTCGCCAAACCCGCGTTGGCCGCTTGGATCATGTTGGGGGGCGCGGCGCTGCTCGGTCCGGTGGAGTCGAGCGCGGAAGAGCTCAACGTCGCCGAAGAAATCCGGTTGATGCTACCGGAAGCCGAAGAGAAGGACGAAAGGAATAGGAAGAAGAAATGAAGAAGATCCTCAGCGGCCTGGGTCAGTTCCATCGGGATGTGTTTCCGGCGAAGAAGCGCCTGTTCGGCAAGCTCGCCAACGGCCAGAAACCGCTAGCGCTCTTCATCACCTGTGCTGATTCGCGCATCGACCCGAACCTGATCACGCAGACCGAACCCGGCGACCTGTTCGTGTGCCGCAACGCCGGCAACATCGTGCCGCCCTACGATGCGACAGGCGAAGGGATGTCGGCTTCGGTCGAGTACGCCGTGGCGGCGCTGGAAGTCCCGCACATCATCGTCTGCGGACACAGCAACTGCGGCGCGATGAAGGCGGTGATGCACCCGGAGATCGCAAAGGGACTGCCGCACGTGGGCAACTGGCTAACGCACAGCCAAGCCGCGCTTCATATCGTGAAGGCCAACAAGAAGCGGCGCAACGAACAGCAGCGCATGGATTCGCTGATCGAGGAGAACGTGCTGCTGCAGTTACAGCACTTGCGCACGCATCCGCAGGTCGCCGCCAAGCTCGCGGCCGGCAAGACGCAACTGCACGCTTGGGTCTATTCGATTGGAACCGGCGAGGTGACCGCCCATGACGCCGCCGCCGGCCGGTTCATCTCGCTCGGAAAGCCCCCGGCTCGCCGCGCTTCCAAGAAAGCCTAGCCCGCCAGCTCGACAATTGAAGGAAACGATGGAACAGTCTACATTCTCGAAGGATTTTCTGGCCTCGATCGTAGTGTTTCTAGTCGCGCTGCCTCTGTGCATGGGCATCGCGATTGCGTCCGGCGTGCCGCCGGCGCTTGGGCTGATCACGGGCATCATCGGCGGCATCGTCGTTGGCTTTCTCGCCGGCTCGCCGCTCCAGGTCAGCGGCCCGGCCGCGGGTTTGGCCGTGCTGGTGTACGAGCTAGTTCAGGAGCACGGGCTGGAGATATTGGGCGTGGTGCTGGTCGGTGCGGGCGCGCTGCAGCTGGCCGCTGGCCTGCTGAAGGTTGGGCAATGGTTCCGCGCGATTTCGCCGTCGGTCATCCACGGCATGCTTGCCGGCATCGGCGTGCTCATCCTGGCCTCTCAATTTCATGTGATGCTCGATGACTCGCCGCGCGGCTCGGGTCTCGAGAATCTGTTCTCCATCCCCGAAGCGCTCTACAAGGGCGTCTTCCCGCTCGACGGCTCGAACCACCATCTGGCCGCGGCGATCGGCCTGCTGACCATCGTGACGACTCTGGGGTGGAATCGCTTCCGGCCGGCCAAGCTCAAGATGGTCCCCTCGGCTCTGGTCGCCGTCGTCGTCGCCTCGGCGGTCGCCGCCGTGTGGGACTTCCCGATCAAGCGCATCGAGACGCCGGCCAATCTCATCGACGCCGCAAACTTCCCTGCTCTAGCGGACTTCTCCAAGCTCCTCGAGGGCGAGTTCATCATCCTGGCCGTCGTGTTCGCGTTCGTCGCCAGCGCCGAGACGCTGTTGTGCGCCTCGGCAGTCGATCAGATGCACAACGGACCGCGCACCAATTACGATCGCGAGCTCGCCGCCCAGGGCGTGGGCAACCTGCTGTGCGGAGCGGTCGGCGCGCTGCCGATGACGGGCGTCATCGTACGATCGAGCGCCAACGTCCAAGCCGGTGCGCGGACGCGCGCCTCGGCGATCATCCACGGCGGCTGGCTGCTGGCGACCGTAGCGATCTTCCCCTGGCTGCTCAATCGCATCCCGACCGCGTGCCTGGCCGCCATTCTGGTCTATACCGGGTTCAAGCTGGTGAATATTGCGCGCATTCGGCGCATCGCGGGCTTCGGACGCGCCGAGCTCGTGATCTATTTCGCCACCCTCATCGGGATCGTGGCGACGGACCTGCTCACCGGCGTGCTGATCGGGTTGGGTCTGGCGATCCTCAAGCTGCTCTACACCTTCGCGCACCTCAAGGTCGTCTCCGAGACGAGCGAGGACGGGAACCGCATCGATCTGGTACTGCATGGGTCGGCGACGTTTCTCAGCCTGCCGCGGCTCGCCGCCGCGCTCGAGCAGACGCCGTCCGGCAAGCAGGTTCACGTACACGTCGAGCATTTGAGCTATATCGACCACGCCTGCTTGGATATGCTCGCGTCTTGGGAAGAGCAATACCAGACCACCGGAGGCGACCTCGAAGTGGAATGGCATGAGCTCGTCGACCGCTACCATACGGTCGGCGCCGACCGCTCCGCCCCGGCCCAGAGCGAAGGGGAGCGCACCAAGGCCCGCGAGGACACGCTCGTCGCGATGAGCCGCAGGAAGAGCTGATTTTCTCCTCGGACCGGGCCGTTTCGCCGGATTTTCCGCCGATCGGTTCGCAACCCGGCCGATTTGGGGTAGCCTATATAGTTGTGTCGGCACACCCGGTCCCCATCCCGATCAGCCAGTCTCCAGAGGGGACGAGTACCGTTTCCCTGAACGATCCGCGCCTCTATCTCAACCGCGAAATCGGTCTGCTCGAGTTCCAGAGCCGCGTGCTCGAGGAAGCGCAAGACCCGCGCAATCCGCTCCTCGAAAGGCTTAAGTTTCTAGCGATTGTAAGCTCGAACCTCAACGAGTTTTTCATGGTCAGGGTCGCCGGCCTGCTCGATCAGGTCGCCGCTGGCGTGTTCGAGACTGAATCCGGCGAGCCGCCGCCGAGCGAGCAACTCCGCACAGTTCGCCCGATGGTCGACACGTTGATGGACGAGTCGCGCATCTGCCTACTGCAGGAGGTCCTCCCTGGTCTGAGCGAGCGCGGCGTCCACGTGGTCGACTACGGCGAGCTTACCGAAGAGCAGCGCGCCGCGGCGGAGGCCTATTTTGCGGAGACGATCTTCCCCGTCCTCACACCCTTGGCCTTCGACCCTGGCCGGCCATTCCCGCACATCTCGAACCTGAGCCTCAATCTCGCAATCGTCATCCGCCGCTCCGACGGCAGCGAGCGCTTCGCGCGCGTCAAAGTGCCTGGCACGCTGCCGCAACTGATTCCCGTTGGCCCGGCTAGCCAGCTCGGACCCAGCGGTGGGCGTGCATACGTTTGGATTGAACAACTTATCGCCGCTAACTTGAAGCTCTGCTTCCCAGGCGTCGATGTGGTGGACGCCCACCCCTTCCACGTCACGCGAGACGCCGAGATGGCGATCCAGGAGATCGAGGCCGACGATCTGCTCGAATCGGTCGCCGAGGGCGTGCGTCGACGGCGCTTCGGATCCGTCGTGCGGCTGTGTGTGGCCAACGATATGCCGCCGCAGATCCTGCACATCCTCAAGCGCAACCTCGAGCTCGCCGAACAGGACGTCTATCGACTCGCCGGCCCATTGGCGCTGAGCCGCTTGATGTCGCTCTACAAGATCGATCGGCCTGACTTGAAGGACTCGCCGATCGTGCCGCGCATTCCTGAGCAGTTGCACGCCTTCGGCAAGGACGAGAACATCTTCACCGCAATCGACCAGCAGGACATCCTGTTGCATCACCCCTTCGACTCGTTCGAGCCCGTCGTCGATTTCTTGCGCGAGGCCGCCCACGATCCCACCGTGCTGGCCATCAAGATGACGCTTTATCGCGTCGGTCGCGATTCGCCCGTCGTCAAAGCGCTCCTCGAAGCTCAGGAGAACGGCAAACAAGTCGCGGTCTTGGTCGAGCTGAAGGCGCGATTCGACGAGGAGTCCAACATCGAGTGGGCGCGACAGCTCGAAGACCAGGGCGTGCACGTCGTCTACGGCTTGGTCGGATTGAAGATTCACTCCAAGATCGCGCTTGTCGTGCGACAGGAAGGCGGCCGCATCCGCCGCTACGTGCATCTCTCCACCGGCAACTACAACGCCGTCACGGCCAATCTCTACACCGACATCGGCCTGCTGACCGCCGACGAGCAAATCGGCGCCGACGCGACACGGCTGTTCAACTACCTCACCGGCTACACCGAGCAGCATCAGTACGACAAGCTGCTCGTGGCGCCAGTCTCGCTGCGGGACGGCCTGGAGGCCATGATCGAGCGGGAGATTCAGGTCGCCCAGCGAGGCGGCGAAGGCCGGCTCATTCTCAAGACGAACAGCCTGGTCGACCGCCGCATCATCCAGTTGCTCTACAGGGCGTCACAGGCTGGGGTTCACACAGATTTGCTGGTGCGCGGCATTTGCTGCCTGCGCCCTGGCGTGCCGGGCGTGAGCGAGAACATTCGCGTCATCTCGATCGTAGGGCGCTACCTCGAGCACAGCCGCATCTACTACTCCCACAACGGCGGAGACGAAGAGATGTACCTGGGCAGTGCGGATCTGATGCCGCGGAACCTCAACTACCGCGTGGAGACCGTCTTTCCGATTCGCGACCCCGAAATTCTGCGCCATCTCCGCGACGAGGTTCTCGAGGTCTATCTGGCTGACAACGTGCGCTCCCGCGTGATGCAAGCCCACGGCGGCTACAGCCGCACGATTCCGCTCGACGACGATCGGCTCGACAGCCAGATCCTGCTCGCGCGGCGCGAGGACCTGCAGGCGCGAGTGGCGCGAGCGATTCGCGACGCTCGTCCCAAACGCACGCCTTGATTCCCCTGCTGTTGGCGCGCCCGTGACAGAATGGGCGGATGCCCTCGTTCTCCATCGCCGTCCTCGCCGGCGACGGCATCGGCCGGGAAGTCATGCCGCCGGCCTTGGCCGTTCTCGACAAGCTCGCGCCCCGCCACCAGGCTGAATTTCGCTACACGCATTTCGACTGGGGAACCGACCACTACTTCCAGCAAGGGCGAATGATGCCCGAAGACGCCCTGGAGCGCCTACGGCCGCACGACGCCATCCTGCTGGGCGCGATCGGCCATCCGGACGTGCAGGACAACATCACCCTCAACGGGCTGCTGCTTCCCATCCGCCGCACCTTCGATCAGTACGCCTGCGAGCGGCCCGCCAAGCTCTACGCGGGCGTCCGCTCGCCGCTCGCCGGCAAGCAGCCCGGCGAGATCGACATGGTCGTCGTGCGCGAGAACACCGAAGGCGAGTACGCCCAGATCGGCGGACCACTCTACCCGGGCTTCTCCGACGAGATCGCCATCCAAACTTCCGTCTTTACTCGAAAGGGCTGCGAGCGCATCATCCGCCACGCCTTCGAGCTGGCCCGCAAACGCGGCGGGGCCAAGCGCGTCGCCTCGATCACCAAGAGCAACGCGCAGGGCTACTCGATGGTGCTCTGGGACAAGTGCTTCGATCGCGTCCGCGAGGAGTATCCCGATATCGAGACCGAGTCGCTGCTCGTCGACGCCGCGGCCATGAACTTCGTGCGACGGCCCGAGTCCTTCGACGTCGTCGTCGGCTCGAACCTGTTCGGCGATATCTTGAGCGACCTCTCCGCGATGATCACCGGCAGCATGGGCTTGGCGCCTAGCTCGAATGTGAATCCTTCGCGTGAGGTCCCGTCGATGTTCGAACCGGTGCACGGCTCCGCGCCGGACATCGCCGGGCAAGGCCTGGCCAACCCGCTGGCGATGATTCTCTCCGCCCAGATGATGCTGGACTTCCTCGGACTATCCGCCGCCGCGGCCGAGGTCGAAGCAGCGGTCGCCGGCGTGCTCAAGGCCGGCGACGCCCTGCCTGTCGACCTCGGCGGGGCGGCCTCCACCGAACAGGTCGCCGAGGCCGTCCTCAGCCGGCTCTAGCTCCCGATCCCCTCTCGAACGAGAGCACGCGCCCATGCCAGACCACCTCGCCGCGCACCACCTCTTCGAGCTTCCGCCGCCCTAGAGCAATCCGCTTCGGAGGCGGAAACGCCGTCTCGGAGTCAGTCCAAAGCGCCATGGCGTCGCCGTCGGAGCGGCAACGGCACAGGTAGCTCTTCCCCCGCCATTCGATCGCATAGATCCGGCTCGGCCGCAACCGCCGCAGCCCAGCGCCGCCGCACTCGAGCAACAGGTCATCGCCAGGCAGCAGCGTAGGCTGCATGCCCGTCTCCTGCTCGGCGACGCGGCCCAAATAGGGGGAGAACAGGCCGGCGAGGATCTCCTGCCGAAAGAACCGCGCCAGCGGCTCGGCGGCCTCGCCAGGAAAAGCCCGGCCGCCGCCCAGCGGCCCCGCCAACCACGGCGCCAGCGCCGCGGCGGGTTCCCCCCGGGAGGGCGCGCCCTCGAGGCTCGCTAACGAGATACCCAGCGCCTCCAGCACCCGGTCAGCCACCTCGGGCGTCAACGCGCGCTTGCCCGCCAGGATGTTGTGCATGTGGGGCTGTGAGACGCCAATCAGGCGCGCCAGTCTGCGCTCGCTCAGCTCCCCAGAACGAACCCTCTCGCGTGCGTTTTCGAGCAGGCTGCGCGTGGCGTCCGAGAAGCTCGCAACGTACATATAGCTTCCAGAAATAGGGTCGCCCAACAGGCCCGCCCGAGGGAAGCGGGGCTGCGGTTCCGCCGAGACGTCGACCGGCGATCCGAATCTCCAAGTCATTAGGAGACTTAGCCCTTTATGCTAACTTCACTTCGATGCCATTTCGGCACGAAAAAAACTCTTGCGTAGGGCTTGTTTTCTAAGAGTCCTAGTACTACTCTCTAGGACTGTCGAGCGCCGATGGGCCAGTCTGCGGGCGCTCTCACAACCGAATCAAAAAACTACACAAGGAGCCTGAGTACCCGAAATGCAATGGAATTCAAGTGAGCTAGGATTCCTAGCCAACATCAGCTGCACGATCTGTCGGGGGGACGGAGTACGGCGCATCAAGAAGGGCGAGCCGGTACCCTGCCGCTGCGCCCTGCGAGCGGCGTTCCGGGCCTGCCACGAGCGCTTCCGCCTGTGCGCGAACGGCAGTCGCATGCGCAGCCGCGTGAGCTTCGATCGCAATCCAAGCGGGCGTTCCCATAAGGGATCCTGGGGACGCAAGGACCAGGAGTACATGGCGGACTTCGAGCTCGCCGCCAAGCGCGTGCTCGATCCATGGCACCTGAAGCTGTTCCGCTACCACTTCTTGTTGGGCGCCAACGCGGCGATGTGTTGCCGCAGGCTGCGGATCGATCGCGGCGGGTTCTACCACGCGATCTATCGCATCGAGGCGCTGCTGGGCGAGGCGTTCATCCAACTCGAGCCCTACGCGCTCTACCCGCCGCGCGATTACTTTGCCGTACGCACGCAGGTACGGCCGGTCGCAACCGAGAAGTCAGCCGTGCGGCTCGAGAAGATCCCGGCCTAGCCGCTCATTCCGGCCTCAGGCGTGCGCCTGATTGCAACGCCGGAGCAGCGCGCAGCAAACTGGGGGAATGAGCGCCCCGCTTGCCGAGTTTTGGAACGAGACCAAGAGCGTGAGCCTCGGCGACCGCATTGAGGTCGCCGGCGAGTCCAAGACCCGCAACAAGGGCCTGCTTGGCCGGGATGGCCTCGACGCAGGTCAAGGACTGTGGATCGTCCCTTGCGAAGCGATCCACATGTTCTTCATGCGTTTCGCGATCGACGTCGTCTATCTCGACAAGCGGAAGCGCATCGTCAAAATCGTCCCGGCCCTCAAACCCTGGCGCCTCTCGGCCTGCATCAAGGCGCACAGCGTGCTCGAGCTCCCGGCCGGCGTGGCGGAGACGACCGGCTCGACGGTCGGCGACCAACTCGAGCTCCGGCGCGAAGGCTGATCCGCGCGCAGTATTCGAGCCCGCCCCCTGTGCTAGAATTCCCGCGATGTCTAGCCTCGGATGGAATCGCCGTCAACTGCTTCGAAGGGCCGCCATGGGCGCGGTCGCGATGACTGCCGCCTCCTACAATCGCGTCCTCGGCGCCAATGAGCGCATCGGTCTCGGCCTGATCGGATGCGGCGGCCGCGGCCGTAGCGTTCTGCGATCGTTCGTGCGGAACGACTCCATACAGGCCAACGCGCTGTGCGACGTCTACCCCGCCCGCATCGACGAGGCGGCCGCGATTGCCAAGGGCGCGAAGAGCTTCGGCGACCATCGCGCGTTGCTCGACCACAGGGACGTCGACGCCGTGCTCGTCGCCACGCCGGACCACTGGCACGCCGGCTGTTGTATCGACGCCGCCAACGCCGGTAAGGACATCTATTGCGAGAAGCCGCTCACGCTCCGAATCGAGGAAGGCCCCGAGATCGTCAAGGCTGTCCGCGTCAACGACCGCGTCTGCCAGGTCGGCATGCAGCAACGCTCCGGCGCCCACTATCTCCAAGCCAAGCGCAAGTACTTCGACTCGGGGGAAATCGGCAAGGTCACCATGGCGCGAACCTGGTGGTACGGCAACGGCGCCCACCTGCGCCCCTACCCCGAGGGCACGGAAACCAAGCCGACCAACCTCGATTGGGCGCGCTTCTTGGGCCCTGTGAAGTGGCAACCCTGGGACCCCAAGAAGTACTTCAACTTTCGCGCCTATCTCGAGTTCGGCGGGGGACAGATCACCGACCTGTTCACACACTGGATCGATGTCGTCCACATGTTCATGGAGCAGGACAACCCAGTGGCGGCGGTCGCCTCCGGCGGCATCTACCAGTACAAGGACGGCCGTACCGCGCCGGACACCATCCTGTGCGCGCTCGACTACCCCGCGGGTTGGACGGCAACCTTCGAGGCGACGCTGGCGCCGGGCAAGAAGGGCGCCGCGGTCGAGGTGGTCGGCACCAAGGGCAGCCTCTACATCGATCGTTCGCGCTACGAGTGGCGCGCGTTGGGCGAAGAGCCCGTCGAGGTGAAAGCCGAGCGCCGCGAAGGCGTCGACGTGATGACGCAGGCTCACGTGAACAACTTCGTCGACTGCGTCAAGAGCCGCAAACGTCCCAACGGCGACGTCTGGATCGGCCACCGCTCCGCGCAGGCCTCACACCTGGGCAACATCGCCTACTTACAGAAGCGGCGCGTGAAGTTCGACCCGCACTTCGAAGAGATCCTGCCGCTGTAAGGGTCGTTGGAGCCTATGCCGAAGGCGGGACGTAGTCTGGCGGGGGCGCGTCGCCGCCCTCGCCGAAGAAGAACGCTTCCATCTGCTTGAGGATCATCTCCTGCGCCTCCATCGTCGCGGGGTTGAGGCGGAACTCGTTGATGATCATCTTGAGATGTTCTTTCCACATCTCCCAGGCCTGTTGCGAAACCTCGTTGTAGACGCGCTCGCCAAGCGGGTGGTCGAAGGGCGCCTCGTCGAGCCCAGGCAGATCCTGGTGCAGCTTGGCGCAATGTACGGTACGTTCAGCCATCTGTCGTAGCTCCCGAGTCTAGCGAATCTAGTATGTCGTTTTCCGAGCCCCGCCAGCAATGGCGGGGTGCAATGTTTTCGCGCTGCTGTTGAGATGCGCACCCGGGCATAGCTGCCCGGGCTCGGTGCGCTTTCCGAGCCCCGCCGGCAATGGCGGGGTGCAATGTTTCGTGCTGCTGTTGAGATGTCCACCCGAGCATGGCTGCCCGGGTGCGCAAAGGCGGCGGTGCGCCACGTCGCCTACCCCACCGACGCCGTCTGTTGGCTCTTTCTGTAGTCCGCCAAGAACTTCTCCAACCCGATGTCGGTTAGAGGGTGATTGAACATCGCGTCAAACACTTTGTAGGGGATGGTGGCAACGTGAGCGCCCGAGAGCGCGGCGTCGCGCACGTGCAGCGGGCCCCGGATCGATGCGGCGAGCACCTGCGTGGGGTACCCGAAGTTGTCGTAGATCGTCACGATGTCGCGAATCAGGTCCATGCCCTCGGTGGAAAGATCGTCCAATCGGCCCAAGAACGGGCTGATGAAGTAGGCGCCGGCCTTGGCCGCCAGCAGCGCTTGGGCCGGGCTGAAGCACAGCGTCACGTTGACGCGGACGCCCTCGGAGGAAAGAATCTTGCAGGCCTTTACGCCTTCCCGGATCAAGGGAACCTTGACCACGACGTTTTCGTGCAGCGCCGCGAGCGTGCGCCCCTCGCGCACCATCTCGTCGGCCTCGGTCGCCACCACCTCCGCGGAGATGTCGCCGTCTACGATCTCGCAGATCTCGCGGATGCGGTCGTGGTGGTCGGCGCCTTCCTTGGCGATCAACGAGGGATTGGTGGTCACGCCGTCGACCACGCCGTATTCGACGGCGCGCCGGAGATCATCAACGTTGGCGGTATCGAGGAATATCTTCATGGCTATACCTCGAATCTTAGCAGCCCCCGCGATCACGTAATGTGAGCGCCGACGGCCTCGGTGTAGACCGCGTACAGCGACTGGCTCCCGGTCATGAACAGCCTGTTCCGCTTGCGCCCGCCGAAGCAGACGTTCGAGCAGATCTCCGGCAAGCGGATCTGTCCGATGCGGTCGCCGTTGGGCGCAAACACGTGGACGCCGTCATAGCCGTCGCCTACCCAGCCGGCCGATGACCAGATGTTGCCGTCCTCGTCGCAGCGAATGCCGTCCGCCAAGCCGGCCTTGCCGTTCATCTCCATCGAGCAGAACGTCTTGCCGCTCCGCAGCCTGGCGCCGTTCACATCCCAGACTTTGATGACCCTCTCGGCATCGGGATAGTGCGTGGCGCCGGTGTCCGCCACGTAGAGCTTCTTGTAGTCGGGCGAGAAGCAGAGCCCGTTGGGCTTATGAATCTCGTCGGTGACTTTCGTGATCGCGCCGGAGCCGCCGTCCACGCGATACACCGCCTCCTTGAGGTGCAACGGCCCTTTGTTGCCCTCGTAGTGCATCAGCGATCCGTAGCCGGGATCGGTGAACCAGATGTGACCGTCGGGATCGACAACGGCGTCGTTGGGCGCGTTCAGGACCTTGCCGTCGAACTTGTCGGCAATCACCGTCTGTCCGCCGTTGCTCTCGTAACGCACCACGCGCCGGTTGCCGTGCTCGCAAGAGAGTTGCCGCCCCAGCCAGTCGAAGGTGTTGCCGTTGGAGTTTCCCGCCGGCTGCCGGAATACGCTGACGTGGCCGTCTTCCTCGAGCCAACGCATCTGGCGATCGTTGGGGATGTCACTCCACACCAGATAGCGTCCCACGCCGTTCCACGCCGGCCCCTCGGCCCACAACGTGCCCACGTGGAGGCGCTGGATCGGCGTGTTGCCGAGCTTGTATTTGTCGAAGCGCTTGTCG
Organism: Bryobacterales bacterium; assembly: GCA_965216545.1. GTDB lineage: Bacteria > Acidobacteriota > Terriglobia > Bryobacterales > UBA6623 > RI-231. The sequence continues at coordinate 5,933,525 of OZ244172.1, read as the reverse complement.
AGCGAGACGATGTCGGGGTCCGGGTAGCGCGTCGGGTTGCGGCCCGACCAGTCGCGCTGTTGCGCCGGGGCGGCCGCGGCAGCCAGCGTCCCGGCGGCGGCAGCGAAGAAGGAACGGCGAGAGGATCGTGTCGGCATAGCTCCCGACAGAGTACACGACACGGCCGCGGCCGCGCCCGCGCCCCGGCGCGCTACCATACGCGCCATGCACCGGCTCTCGCTCGCCCTGCTTGCCGCAGTCGCGCTCTCCGCCGCCGACTCGCGTCCGAATCTGATCTTCATCCTCACCGACGACCAGCGCTTCGACATGATGGGCAACGTCACGCCGCGGGTGATCACGCCGGAGATGGACCGCATCGTCGAACAGGGCGTGCGCTTCGAGCGCGCCTACGTCACGACTCCCATCTGCATGGCCAGCCGCGCCTCGATCTTGTCGGGAACCTGGGAGCGGACGCATCGCTACACCGGAGGAGCGCCGACCATCCAAGACCGCTTCATGCTCGCCTCCTACCCCAAGCTGCTGCGCGACGCGGGCTACCAGAGCGGCTACGTTGGCAAATGGCATGTCGCGGTAAACGACGGAGTTACTGATCAACTCTTCGACTACTACAAGAGACTGCGCCATCCCTATGAAGTCCGGCAGCCCGACGGCAGCGTGCGCCACCTCACCAACATTGCCGGCGACCTGGCCATCGACTACTTGGAGTCAACCACCCGCGCGCGGCCGTTTGCGCTCTCGCTCAGCTTCAACGCGCCGCACGCCGAAGATCCTAACCCGCTGCAGTACATCGCTCCGCCCGGTCTGGCCGATCTCTACGCCGGTCTGACCGTGCCGCGGCCGGCGCTCTCCGACCCGGCGTTCTTCGACTCGCAACCGAGTTTCCTGCGCTACGAGGGCATGAACCGCCATCGCTGGTACTGGCGCTTCGACAACGAGCGCAAACGACAGGCCATGACCAAGAACTACTACGCGATGATCACCGGCGTCGACCGCGTGATCGGACGTCTGCGCGAGGCCCTGGAACGCATTGGCGCGGCGGACAACACCGTCATCATGCTGATGGGCGACAACGGGTACTTTCTCGGCGAGCGCGGCTGGGCGGGCAAGTGGAAGCCGCATGAGCTCTCGATCCACGTACCGCTCATCGTCCACGACCCTTCCCTGCCCGCCGCCAGGCGCGGCGCCAAGCCCCGCGCTTTTGCGTTGAACGTCGATGTGCCTTCGACCCTGCTCGACTACGCCGGGCTCGAAGCTCCCGAGTCGTGGCAAGGCGCCAGCCTACTGCCCATCATTCGCGGCGAGCGAGTCCAGAGCTGGCGCGAAGACTTCTTCCACGAGTTTCTGGGCACGCATCCGACCATCGCCGACTACGAAGGCATTCGCACCGAGCGCTACAAGTACGCCCGCTACCTCGAGCAAGACCCGGTCTACGAAGAGGTTTACGACCTCGACGCCGACCCCGACGAAGCGGACAACCTGGCTCGACGGCCCAACTACCTCTCGTTGCTACGCAAGCTGCGGGCGCGCTGTGACGAGCTGCGCGAGCGCGTGGGCGGCCCCTGGATCCCCTGGCCCGACCAAGAGCTGGCTCCGGCAAGGCGCAAACGCGTCCGTCGCTGAGCCCCGGCAGCCATGCCGGGGTGCGATGTTCGCGCCGTTGCCGACAATCGCACCCGGGAATTGCTGACCGGGCTCGGCAACGTTCTTCTGAGCCCAGCCGCTACATACAGGCGGAGATCTCGAGACCGAGCTCCCCGGCCACGAACGCCCCAAGCGAAGCCATGCTGTCGTCGGGGATGATACCAAGCTCGGCAAGGACCTTCGCCAAGCGTCGCAGCCCCAGCCGCGGCACGCCTTGCGCGCTGGCGTGCTCGCCCATCACTCCCATCTGCGCGAACACCGCAGAGGCCTGCCCCCAGCAGGCCGCGTTTGCGGCGACAGCTTGCTCGGCGGCCTCCACGGCTGCAGCCTCCGACTCACAGGCATCGATCGAGAGGCCAAGCTGGCCAGTCACGAACACGCCTAGCGCGGCCAGCGTCGGCTCGGGGATGACGCCGGCTTCGAACAGCAGGCGAGCCAGCCCTGCCAGGCCCACGCGGGGCTCGCCCTGTTCGCTTGCGTGCTCTCCCATCACGCCCATTTGTGCGAAAACGGCCGTTGCCTGCCCCCAGCAACTATTCGCCGGTCGCGCCGCCGCTGGGATGGCAGCCGAAGAAATCAAAATGGCGGTCACGAAGAGGTTTCTCACGTTGCATTCTCCTTTAAGTGGCTCGGGCGCCAGAGTCCGCGGATCGGACCCAGCCGCCCTTCATCTAGAGAAGCGTCGCCGAGCGAAAAAACCGATCAAGCCAAGTTCATCGTGCGCAGGATTTGCCGAAACCCCTCGTTGCCACGCACACGGTCGAGCTCATCCAGCGGGAGTGTCTTGATCCAGAAAAGCTGCGGCGAGCGCATCCGGCACGCCTCCAGCAGATGCTCGATGGCGCGTTCGGTCTCGCCCAGGCCCAGGCGGACCATGCCCAAGTGGTAGGGAACCAGATGCGCCGCTCGCGACCCGGACTCGAGCTGCTCGATGATCTCGTAGGCGCGCGCCGGGTCGCCCGCTTTGGCGTAGGCGTACCCGAGGTGACCGTCTCTCCAGGCGGGCAGATTGGCGCGCCGGAAAGCGTCGACGGCGTCCTCGAAGCGTTCTTGGTTGAGTCGCGCAAGGCCCAACAGGAACGGCGGCCAGGGCAGGTTCGGCTCGTAGGCGTCGGCTTCCTCGAGCTCGGCCGCGGCGGCAGCGTGCTCGCGTCGAAAAACCCGAATCATGCTGGGGCAGACGTTGACCATCGGCGTCACCGGGTCGAGCTCGGCGGCGCGGCGGCTGGCTTCGAGAGCGCGGTCGAGACGCCCCATCGGAAGCAGAGCGTTGAGCGCCAGCCACAAGTGCGCCAGCGAATACGACGGGTCCAGCTCAATGGCGCGCTCGAACGCCGCCGCCGCGCGGGCCCACCTCCACTCCAGGCTCTCCGCGCCTCCGATGGAGGTGTGCGCGGCGGCCAGCTCGGGCTCGAGCTGCAACGCCCGCAGCGCCGCGGCCTGGCAGCGCGGCGTGGCTTCGCACGCCGGCATCACGCCGTAGAACGCGAGCGCCGTGTAGCAGTCCGCCAATCCACAGTGAGCTAGGGCGTAGTCAGGGTCCGCGCCCAGCGCCTGTTCATAGCACTCCATCGCCTTCTCGATGGCGTCGGCCGTTCGCTTGAACCAGTAGTGGCGACCCCGCAAACAGTGGTTGTAGGCTTCGAGATTCTCCGTGTAGCGCTTCGCCAACCGCTTCTTCTCACGCGAGGCGAGCTTGACCTCGAGATTGTCCACGATCGCCTGCGAGATGCTGTCTTGAATCTCGAAGATGTCGTCCATCACACGGTCATAGCGCTCGGACCAAACCTGATAGCCATCCTCGACAGCAGTGAGCTCGACGTAGATCCGGACGCGATTACCCGTAGTGCGCACCGAGCCCTCGAGCACGTGCTCCACGTTGAGCGCTTCGCCGGCCTCGCGCGGAGACGGCCGCTTGCCCTTGAACTGGAACGCAAGAGAGCGCGGGGCGACGTGCAGCCGCTCGACCTTGCCGAGCGCGATCGAAAGCGCTTCGCTGATGCCGTCGCCAAGATACTCGTCGTCCTCGTTGCGGCTGCGGTTCTCAAACGGCAGCACGGCAATCGACGGCAGGCGCGCGGCGGGTGCGGTGACGGAGGGCCGGAGCGCGGCCGGCGCCGAGCCGTCCAGGCGCAGCGCTTCGAGATCCGCCAGCAGCTCCGAAATGTCCTGATAGCGCGCCTTGGCGCCCTTGGCCAAACATCGCTCGACGACCTTGGCCAACCCCGGCGGCGCGTCGGCGCGTGCGGCGTCGAGAGGAGGCGGCGATTCGTTGAGGATCGAGTAGAGGATGGCTTGGTCGTAGTGGCCGCGAAAGGGCGTCTTGCCAGTTGCCATCTCGTAGAGCACCACGCCGAGCGCCCAGATGTCGGTGCGATGATCGAGCTCGTCGCCGGTAGTCTGCTCGGGCGACATATACGCGGAGGTCCCCACCGTGACGCCTTCGCCGGTAATGCGTGTCGCGTCGGCGGCCACACGGGCGAGCCCGAAGTCCATCAACACGGCCTGACCGGCGGTGGTGAGCATGATGTTGGCCGGCTTGACGTCGCGGTGCACGAAACCGCGCCGGTGCGCCGCGCTCAGCCCCGAGCCCGCCTGGATGGCGATCTCGAGCAGCTCGGCCACCTCCAACGCTCCGCGCCGAATCCGCACGGCGAGGTCGCTCCCCTCCAGATAGCTCATCACGATGAACGGCAGCCCGTCGGCCTCGCCAATCTCGTGCACCGTACAGATGTTGGGGTGGTCCAGCGAAGCGGCCGTTCTGGCTTCGCGCAGGAAGCGCTTCCGCAGCGAGTCGTTGAGCGCAATGTGCGGCGCCATAAACTTGAGCGCCACGTAGCGCTCGAGCTTCAAGTCACGCGCTTTGTAGACCACGCCCATGCCGCCTTGACCGAGCTTCGCCACGATGCTGTAGTGCGAAACGCGATCCTTGGGCTGGAGCGACTCCGCATCCAGAAAGGGTAGTCGGGTGAAACTAGCAGCGGCGGCCGCGATGGCGCGCTCGACATCGGGCCCGCCCAACTCGTCCCCCGAGACCAATTTCTCGACAGCTTGCCGCAGCTCGAAGTCTTCCCCGCATTGCTCGCGGATCAGGGAATCCCGATCGGGACCGGCGAGCTCGAGCGCCTCGCCGGCAATCTCCTTGACCCGCTTCCAGCGCTCCGGGCTCACGCCTCCGCCTCGCCGCCGTGCAACTCGCTCCACAGCCAAGCCCGCGCCAGTCGCCACTCCCGCCGCACGGTGATCTCGGAGACGCCGAGCGTCGCGGCCGCTTCCTGCTGCGTGAGCCCGGTGAAGTAGAGCATCTCGACAATCCGCGCCTGCCTGGGATCCATCGCGTGCAGTCGCTCCAGGCACTCGTCGAGCGCGAGCAGCAGCTCTGGCTGTTGGTCGCAGGCGACCACCGCGCTGTCATGGAGCTCCACCTTGCGGGCGTCTCCGCCGCGCTTGAGGCGGCCGTTCCTGCGGGCGTGATCCACCAAGATCTGCCGCATCGCGCGCGCCGAGCTGTGAATGAAGTGGGCGTGGTCGCGCCACTGGATCTCGCCGCCCCGGAACAGGCGCATATAGGCCTCGTGGACCAGCGCAGTCGGCTGCAGCGTATGATCGACGCGCTCGCGACGCATGTAGCGCAGGGCGAGGCGCCGCAGCTCGCTGTAAGCAAGCTGAAGCAAGCGGTCCCGCGCGGGTCGGTCGCCGGAGGCGGCTTTCTCGAGCAACTGGCTGATCTCGGCCGGCGCGTCCGCCACGGCAGGGCCCCTCCCAACGAAGAGGTCCCCATTATACAGCGGCGATTTCGCGAGCTAGACGGAAGAGAATGGGGCCCACGTCCAGGTCAATCCGGCCTTCTCGACCCGCCCCAACCCGGGAAACGGAAAGTGGTAGGGCAAGACGAGCTCACGCTCTGTCGAGGCGCGGTCAAGCAGCCGTTTGCGCGTCGCGGCCGTTTGCGCGGGATCGAGGTCCGGCAGAACGCGCCACTCGGGATGGCGGAGTTGGCTGGGATGCACGACGGCGTCGGCGACCGCAAGCAACGTCGCGTCCCCGGACGAGATCTGCACCGCCATGTGGCCCGGCGTGTGGCCCGCGGCGTCGATTAGGCGAACGCCCGGCCCCGCTTCGTGTCCGTACCCGGCGAGCTCGACGCATTCGGCGATTGCAGGAAGCTGCGTCTGCGCAAACGTCGTCAGCATTTGCTTGAACGGTTCGGGAATCGACAGCCTCCCGTCGAGATCACTCGCCGTCCAGAAGCGCCAATCGGTCTCGCTCATCACGTAGCTGGCGTTGGGGTAGCTTAGCTTGCCGTCTGAATCGACGAGTCCCCCGATGTGATCGGGGTGTCCGTGTGTGAGCACGACCGTGTCGACCGACTCTGCGCTTACGCCGCTCGCCGCGAGGTTGTCGCGCAGTCGCCCGGCGTCGGGCGAGGGTCCGCGGCCGAGGCCGGTGTCGATGAGAATCGTTCGACCCGCCGTCCGTACGACTAGGCAATTGTAGGGGATTGCGATGCGGTCGTCCTGAACGCCGTCCTGGGCGGAGCGCTCCGCCGCGGTCGCATCTGGCAAGATGGCGTCAGCGGGATAGACCATGTCGCCGTCGGAGACGACCGCGCAGGCGATCTCGCCTATCTTAAAAGGAAAGTACGCGGCTGGACGAGCTGGAGAAGCGTCGGTCATGGGATGTTCTTGGCCTCTCTCCAGTACAGCGTCATCGACCCGGGAAACCGATCACGTCAGCTACCCCAGGTAGGTGTAGTCGTCGAGCACCGCCGAAGCCGCCGCCATCACCTGGCGCTCCTCTTCCGCATTGATCTCGCCAGCCTCCCGCCGCCGGCCCAGCCGCCTCTCGAGCGCGTTGCGTAACGCCTCGATATCGTGGCCGGTGTACTGCAGCACCGCGCGCACGTCGTCGCCTTGCTGGAACTCCCCGATTGCAACATCGCCTTCGGGGCTGATCTTCACGGTGACTTCGCTGACCTCGCCGAACAGGTTGTGCAGATCGCCGAGGGTCTCCTGGTAGGCGCCGATGAGCAGGATCGCCAAGTAATACTTTTCTCCTTCACGCAGGGCGTGCAGCTCGAGCGATTCCTTCTCGTCACGGACGTCGACGAACTTGTCCACCGCGCCGTCAGAGTCGCAAGTGATGTCGCAGAGAATGCCCCGCTCGACCGGAGCCTCGTCGAGCCGGTGGATCGGCATGATCGGAAAGAGCTGATCGAACGCCCAGAAGTCCGGCAGCGACTGAAACATCGAGAAGTTGCAGACATACTTGGCCGCCAGCAGGCGCTCGAGGTCTTCGAGCTCCTCGGGCCGTTGCTTCATTCCCGCGGAGAGCCGGACCGCGCGCCGGCAGATCTGCCAGAACAGCCACTCGCCCTTGGCTTTCTCCTCGAGCGAGAGATAGCCGAGCTCGAAGAGCTTGTTGAGGTCCTCGCGCTGCTGGAGCGCGTCGTGGTAGTCCTCGCGGAAGGTTTTGGCGTTGATGTCGCGGGCAATGTCGAGCAGCTCGACCACGGGCTCTGCTTGGGCCTCCATCGTTTCGACCGAGTAGTCGCCTTCGACGCCGGGCTTGATCACCTTTTTCACCTCGGTGACGAGCATGGCGTGGTGGGCGGTCATGGCGCGGCCGGCTTCGGTGATGATCGTTGGCGCGGGAACATCTTCGGCCGCGCACACCTCGCCAACTGTATAGATGACGTCGTTGGCAAACTCCTGAACCGAGTAGTTCACCGAGAACGCCGACGCCGTCCGCGAGCCGTCGTAGTCGACGCCGAGACCGCCGCCAACGTTGAGGTACTCGACGTCAAAGCCCATCTGACGCACCTTCGAATAGACCCGCGCGGCCTCCTTGAAAGCGCGCTTGGCCCGACGGATGTCGGTGATTTGCGAGCCGATGTGAAAGTGCAGCATCCGCAGACTGCTTGCGCAACCGAGCTCGCGCAACATGTCCAGGGTGCGAACCAGCGCGATGGCGCCCATCCCGAATTTTGCGAACTCGCCGCCGGACTCTTCCCATTTGCCCGAGCCGCGCGAGTAGAGCTTGACGCGAATGCCCAGATGCGGCTCGATGCCCATACGCCGCCCGAGCTCGACCGATTGACGCAGCTCGGACGGATCCTCGCCCACCACGATCGTGCGCCGGCCGAGCTTTTCGGCCAGGATTGCTGTGCGCAGGAAGAGCTCGTCCTTTAGACCATTGCAGACGATGATTGCGCCATCGGAGAGCGGCTGCGCCAACCCGGCGATCAGCTCCGCCTTGCTGCCGACCTCTAGCCCGTAGTCGAAGCGGCGGCCTGACTCGACCAGCGTCTCGACCACTTCGGCTTTTTGGTTGACCTTAACCGGGTAGACGCCCAGGTGCGCGCCCTCGTACTCGAACTCCTCGATCGCCCCGCGGAAAGCGCCGTGAATCGCCGCGACGCGGTCCTCGAGGATCTGAGGGAAACGCAGCAAGAAAGGAGTGGCCCGGCGCTGCTTGGCTAGTCGTTCGACCACCTCGAGCACGTCGATCGAGGGCGCGCTTGCACCCGACGGCGAAACCGCGAGGTTGCCTCTGTCGTTGATGTGGAAGTAGTCAAAGCCCCAGTTCTCGACGCCATAGACATCGGCGGCCGAAGAGGCGCCGAGAACGCCAGGCTTGACGGAGCGAAAGTCGGTCGCGGTGGACGCCATGTTCGATCGCGGAACGCTTGGAAGGACGCCCCGGAATCTTCATCCTAACGCGGCGGCGCCGCTATCGCGGCAGCCCCCCAGCGGAAGACCCGAACGAGGCCGTCCGAGCTCTCGAAGACGACTTCCCGGCCGCTAAGCAGCTCATCGGTGCGCTCGAGGAGCAACGGGCGTGTCTTCGCGGCTTCGAGGCCGTAGTCATCAGGGGCGCGGATCCAGAAGTCGGCCCCCAGCGCGTCCGCTGTATCGGCGAGGCCGGTGAGTTGGCGCTCGGCCGAGTCGAGGCCCTCGCCATAGACCGCGTCGGTCGTTAGCGCGATCGGTCGCGCCCCGAAGCGTCCGGTGTGGAGATGCAACAGTCCATCGTTCGACGCGGCGAAAACCGTATCCGGAGGAGTCGAGGAGCGCACCCAAGAGTAGAGCTCAGCTCGAGACGGCTGGAGTCGCTCGTGGAAGTCCCACACCCCGGAGTATTGGCTATAGGGGCGAGTTACGTAGCCGTGGAAGCACAGGGCTACGATGACGACCAACGCTACGACGTACCCGTGCGCGAATGCCCGCTCCAGCGGATCTTTCGCCCGCCGAGCGCGCCCCACCATCGAGGCGATGCGCATTCCGTGGTCGGAAGCCGCAAGCAGGAACAGCGGCAGGAATGGCAGCAGGAACCGCCACATGATCTGATAGTTCCACAACACCACCACGCCCGCGGTCGGCAGCAACGCCCAATCCAAAGCCGTTGCGCCGGAGGTGCGATAGCGCCGTGCCATGCCGAAGAACAGCCAAATGGTCAGTCCGGTTTCGACCACCCCGAGCCAAGGCATATCGTCCGGCGTTGGCACTTGAAAGCACACCTTCGCCGGCTCACGGAAAAAAGAAGCCAGATTGCGGGCGACGATGAGAGAGAAGACGTCCCAGGACGCCATGCTGCGCAGCCAAAATTGCCCGTAGCTCTGGTAGTACTCGAGCGACTGCACGTACCCAGCCGGCGCGTCGGCAGGCGCGTCGGCGGCGCCGCTGAGGGAGAAATGAAGCCACCAGCCCAGCGCCGCTAGCGGCGGCAGCAATGCAATCGGCGAAGGGCGCGGCGCCGCCGAACGCAGCCAAGCGAGCGCAAGCCCGATCACCAACGCCAACCCGACCGTGCGCGTCAGTACTGCAACCGCGGCAAGCAGGCAGGCCACCGCCCACAGTGCGCTGCGATTGCGCTCGGGCCCCGCGAGCGCCCGCTCGCCCAGCACGGCCGCCCAAACCACCAGCGCCGCGAAGGGAACGTCTGTCAGCGCCGCCGACCCCAGATACCCCAGCGTCGGGTGCGCCGCACAGATAGCCGTCAGCACCCAAGCGACGCGGGGGCTCGGCGTCTTGGACCGCAGCCAGGCCCAGCAGCCGGCTACGAACGCCAGCCCGCACAGTGCATTGAAGTCATAGATCCGCCTAATGTTGCCGGGAAAGTCCGGCCAGAGCTTCCAAAGCGCGGCGACCGCCGCCGGATACGCCGGCGGGTACTTCGTCTGTGCGATGGCTCCCGGCCAACTCGCAATCCTGTACCCTTCTCCGACGGCCAGTGACTTGGCCGCGACGACCAGCAGCGAGTCGTCGTGCATCGCGCCGAACGCCTGCGGCGCGTCGAAGCGCCAAAGCGAGGCCAGGAAGATCAGCACGATCGCCGCACCCGCAACGATGCGGCGTATGCGGGATCCCTTCGAAGACGACTCGGACATCTCGGCTCGGCGCGCTCAGGACAGTCTGTGGATGATCAGCGTCAGGTTCCAAACCACCAGCGCCGCGAACCAGTAGTTGATCCAAATCATGATCCTACGCTTTCCATAAGCCAGGCAGATCGCCCCAAGGCCCAGCGCTACCCCCTTGGAGAGCACCACGCCCGCGACCGGCCCGACGCCCATCAGCCAGCGGACGAACGGGCTCGCCTCGCCCAGCCCCAGCCGCAACCCCAGCACGGTCGTCATCAAGTCGAGTAGCTGCAGGTAGACGAACACGTCCATCGCGTCCACCACGGGCCTCGGACGGGCGCTGAGGGCTCGTATGGTTTCGTGATCGGCGTCCACGCTCATCGGCAAGGGTTCGACGGCGCCCTCAGGACCTCACGAGGAGAATCAGGGCGCCAATGGCGATCGCGACTCCATGCGGCGAGGTGGCGGCCTCGGCGTGCCGCACGTCTAGCGTGGGATCGGCCCGGTGCGGGGGTTGGAAACGGATCAACTGGCCCACGATGCGGCCCAAGTTGCGCATCGCGCGGAAGCCGCGCCCACGCTGCAACAAGGTGATCAATGCCACGACGCCGCCCGCGAGCGCACTCCAGAAAAACAGCTCGAGCCAGCGATCGGGGCCGATCTGCGAGCCTGCCGCGGCCATCAACTTGACGTCGCCCGCGCCCATCGCGCGCAGCCAGTAGAACACGAGATAGACCCCGCCGCCCAGCAGCATCCCAACGCCCCCCCACAGAGCCCCGTGCAGGCCGCCCAGCGCAAGATTCGCCGCAAGTCCGCCCACAATCGCGGGCGCAGTCAACCAATTCGGAATGCGCCGCCAGCGCAGGTCACAAGCGGCGGCCGTCAACACGGTCGCGGCGAGCAGGAGCTGAATGAGGGAGTGCACGAATGTTGCCGATTCCAATCAGCGCAATCGACCCGGATCGCTGGCCGCTGCCGCACAAGCAGTCTATCGACCGAGCGAGTTGCAACCAACACACTCCCGCATCGTCGTAGTCGGCAACCGGTCCCCTACTCGTCGAACTCGCGCTGCTTGCGGCGCTTGCGCCTCATGATCAGTAGTACCAGGCACACGCCCGCGCCGATCCACAGGATGATCGACATCGTTTGATTGTCCATACGGTCCTCGCCTCCTTCCGACCTAGACGACCTACATCCCAATCTGGAAGTTTCTCATGATCGGGAACAAGAATTTTACCAATTGAAGCACGCCGGCGCCCGCCGCCACAACGAGCATGGAGGGCAGAATGAAGAAAAAGATCGGAAACACGAGCTTGACCCCGACCTTGTTTGCCCGCTCTTCGGCTTCCTGCCGTCGCCGCATGCGCAGGAAATCGGCGTGCGTCCGCAGTGCATCGGCCATGCTCGTGCCAAACCGATCGGACTGGATCATGATGCTCACGAGCTGCCGAATGCTCCGCTCGCCCGAACGCCTCGAGAGATTCCGCAAGGCGTCGGCCCGGGTCGTGCCCGCGCGCATCTCGAGGTGCATGATGTTGAGCTCTTCGGCGATGTCGGGATGAGCGTCCTTCAGCTCGCGCGCGACCGTGTCGAGCGCCTGATCGAGCCCTAGACCAGCCTCCACGCCCACCACCAGCAAGTCGAGCGCGTCGGGCAGAGAGAACCTCAGCCGCTCGCGACGAGCTTCCACCAGATGGTCCAGCCAAAAACTCGGGATGAAGTAGCCCAGCAACCCCAGGCCGATCAGCAGCATCGTTCCGAGCATCGTGCTCGAGGTAACGCTCGAGCGAATCAGCAAGCCGAACAGCACCAAGAAGGCCGCGAGCAGGATGCGGATGCCGAAGTACACGTGCACCGCGATGTCGGACCGGAAGCCGGCCGCGATCAGCAACCGACGCGTGTAGGAGACATCCTGAGGCGAAACCGGAGCCTTTTCGCCGACGCCGGCGATGACTTTGATGATTGGACCGTGGGTCGGCTTGTCCGGCTCCCAGTTACCGGCAACGACCTGCGCGCCGATCTGCTCGTAGAGCTGCGTCGGCCGGGCGTACATCCGGTACCCGTAGTAGGTGATGGCGCCCATCAGGACGGCGAATAGAAGAATGGCAACGGCTAACGCCATGACGAGTCTCGCATGCTTAGATCTTGATTCGAACGATTCGCCGGATGAAATAGAACCCGACGAGTTGAGCGACGATCGCGTACACGATCAGGTACTGGCCGTGCTCGTCGTCGGCGAGCATCTGCAGGTAGGACGGCGCAACCAGCATCAAGCCCAGCATCAGCGCGATCGGCAAGATGACCAAGATTGTCGCCGTCAGACGGCCGTGCGCGCTCACCGCGCGAACATGCCCTTTGATGCGGAACCTCTCGCGAATCACCTCCGCCAGGCTGTCGAGAATCTCCGCCAAATTGCCGCCCACCTCGCGCTGCATCAGCACGGCCGAGACGAAGAAGCGCACGTCAATCAGCGGCACCCGCTTGGAGAGGTTCTTCATGACCTCCTCGACCGACGCGCCTAGGTTCTGCTCGTTGTACGATTGGCGAAACTCGGTGCCCAACGGGTCCGGCGTGTCATCGCCCGCCATGCCCATGCTGACCGTAAACGCGTGGCCAGCGCGCATCGAGCGAGCCAAGAACTCGAGCGCCTCGGGAAACTGCTCCTCGAACTCCGCCATGCGCTTCTTGCGCTGATAGCTCAGATAGAAGTACGGCAGCGCGCCGAAAAAAGCGGCAGCGGCAATCGCGCTCGGAACCCGAAAGACGAACACAGGAACGTTGTAGCCGAAAAAGGCGCCGACGATGCACAGTACGGCGCTGAACGCCAGAAAACTTCCGACGCTCCACTTGACTCCGGCTTGTTGGATGAGCTGATGAGCGCTCTCGAACGCGCCCATGCTTTCGAGCAACCCCTCGACGCCTTCATCCCGCCCCTGCTTCTTGATTACGACACGGCGTCGCGCCCCGCCCGCCTCGACGTCAACCGTGCGCAGCACCGCTTCAACCTTCTGCTGTCGCTGTGATTCGAGAAACTTCAGGCCAATGCCGACCGACAGTGTGACGATTGCGAACAGGACGAGAAAGCTGATGAGGAAGATTCCCATGGCCGCCTCCTATTGGATCTCGATCGTGGTCCGGAAGATGTCTTCGTCGAGCGAGATGCCGCTGGCCCGCAGCGTCTCGTCGAAGCGCGGCCGCACCCCGGTCGCCTTGAAGCGGCCCTTGACGCGCAAGTCTTCGCGAATACCCGTCTTCTCGAACAGGAATAGATTCTGCAGCGTGACCTGGTCGCCCTCCATGCCGGTGCATTCGGTGACGTAGGTCACGCGCCGCGAGCCGTCGCTCAGGCGCGCGACGTGTACGAACAGGTCGACCGCCGACGCGATCTGTTGGCGGATCGAGCGGACGCTCATGTTGCCGCTCGCCATGCCCACCATGACTTCGAGACGGCTGATCGCGTCGCGGGGCGAGTTCGAGTGAACCGTGGTGAGCGAACCGTCGTGACCGGTGTTCATCGCCTGCAACATGTCCAGCGTCTCTTCGCCGCGCACCTCGCCCACAATGATGCGGTCGGGGCGCATGCGCAATGCGTTGATGACGAGTTGGCGGATGCGAATGGCGCCTTTGCCCTCGATGTTGGGCGGACGGGCCTCCATCCGGCCCACGTGCGTCTGCCGCAACTGCAGCTCGGCGGCATCCTCGATCGTCACGATGCGCTCCTCGTTCGAGATATAGGAGGAAAGCACGTTGAGCAGCGTCGTTTTGCCCGCGCCCGTACCGCCGCTGATGATGATGTTCAGCCGCGCCTTGACCGCGGCCTTGATCACCTCCAGCATCTCCGCGGTCAGCGACAGGTTCTCGACGAGCTGGGTGTCGGTTAGCGGATCGCTGCCAAAGCGGCGAATCGAGAGCATCGGGCCGTCCAGCGCGATGGGAGCGACCACGGCGTTGACGCGCGAGCCGTCAGGGAGGCGCGCATCCACCATCGGCGAGGACTCATCCACGCGTCTGCCGACGCGCGAGACGACCTTCTCGATGATCCGCATCAAGTGGCGGTCGTCCTTGAAGCGCACCGAGGTGCGGTGCAGCCGCCCGGCGCGCTCGACGTAGACGAGATCCGCGCCGGTAACGAGAATATCGGAGACAGTCGAGTCTTGCAGCAGCGTCTCGAGCGGCCCGAGCCCGAAGACCTCGTCGAGCACCTCGGAGATGACCCGTTCCTTCTCTGGAAGGCTGAGCGGAGTCTTCTCGTCCTCGACGAGCTCGGCGAGCATCGCCCGGATCTGCTCCTTGACTTGCTCGCTGGGCAGCGAGGAAACCGCTTCGAGGTTGACGCGGTCCAGTAGCTTGCGGTGCAGCGAAAACTTGAGCTGTTGATACTCCGGCGTATAAACTTCCCGCTTGAGCAGGCGCCGGACCCAACTTGTCTCGTTGTCTTGCCCCGAAGGACCGCCTCCCGATCCGAGGACTGGTGAAGTCATGCAATCATCCTTTCCCTAAAAGAACGAGAATTTCTTCTTCTTGACCTCGACGCCGGCCAGCTTGCCCGCAAAACGACGGAACTCGCTGCGGATCTGGCTCTTCGTCGGCGCGAGCGTGCGCTCGGCGTAGGCGTCGTACAAAGTCGGGTAGTCATTCGGAATCGTCTTGACGACTTTGACTCCCAACATCGATTCGAGCTCTTCGTTCGTCAGGTCAGGACTCTTGGGAGCACGGTTGAGCACCACGCCCAAACGGTCGCGCGAAAAGCCGCTGGTGAGCAGCTCGCGCGCGATCTGTTTGGCGCGATGCAGGGCCGTGATCTCCAAGGTCACCACCATGAAGACGCGGTCGAAGTCCTCGAGGACGCCGATCGCCAGAGGGCTCAGGCCGCTGCCGAGGTCGGCTACCGTCCAGGGATACATGGTGCGTGCAAAGCGTAGGATTTGGCGCACCTCGTCCGGGGTGGCGGGGTGCTTTCCGTGAGCGGAATCCGGCGCCTTGATGATCGAGAGCCCCGGTAAGCCGTTTGAGACGACGCCCTGCCAGTAACTCTCGTCGAGCCGGTAGAGGTTCTGCGTGAGGTCCAAGATCGAGTAGTCCGACTTGGCCTTCATCAAGAACCCAACGAGACCGCCCTGCAAGTCCATGTCGGCCAGCAGCGTGCGGTCCTTGGAGATCGCAGCGAGCTCAGCGGCGAGGTGGCAGCAAACAGTGGTTCCGCCGCAGCCTCCCTTGGCCGAGAAGACGCCGAACGCGGCCCCGGCCGCGCCCTGGCCCTTGGTCTGGCTAAAGTCCTGTGCGATCGCCTCGAGCGAACGGGTTAGCCCTTCGGCCACCGGCGGATACAGGTACTCGGTGGCCCCGGCCCGCATCACTTCGAGGATGCGGTCGGGCCGCATCTGGTCGTCGATCACCACCACGAGCGGCCGCGCGGCCGTTGCCCGGATGCGCCGCACGATATCTTCGGCCGCATCGGAGATCGAAGCGACCTCCACGAGAAACACGTCAGGACGCAGGGCGTCGATCCTCTCCAGCAAGGCGCTCCAATCGCCAAGCTCGTTCTCGTCGAGCACGTTGCGGAACGGATAGTCCCGCAGCGCCGACTCGACCGCGCTCGCGATCTGCCGATCCTGGATGAGTGAGCCGATGGTTAGCGGATACACGTGGTCTTCCTCATTGCGGCGGAGCCGCGGGCTGCGCTGGCGCTGGCGCGGGCTGCGCCGCCGGCACGCCGACCGGCAGAACCCAGGGCCGCTGGATCGGGTTCAAGACCACCGGCTGGTTGCCGTTCTGCTGTTCGATTTGGCGAAGCGCCTCGACCGGGAGCGTCTCCTGCGCCGGCTCGACCGGCATGGGACCCGTCTTGTCGAGCCCTGGAGTGCGCGGCATCTCGGTCAGTCCGCCCGTAAGGAAGTCCTTCGGCATGGGCACATCCGGCGCCATGCTCGGATCGTCGAACGGACGCACGATCTCAGGCGTGACGAGCACGACCAGCTCAGCCCGGTTCCGGTTCAACGAGCGGGATCGGAACAAGCGCCCGAAGAACGGAATATCGCCGATCCCGGGAATCTTGCTGAGCTGCTCGGTCACCCGATTGTCGAGCAAGCCGCCGATCGCGAAGCTCTGATTGCTCTCGAGCTCCACCTCTGTCGTGACGCGCCGGGTTGATATCGCCGGAATGTTCCCGCCCTGGACGATGAGGCCATTCGCGAAGTCGAGCGAGCTGACCTCCGGCTCGACCTCGAGCCGGATTGTGCCCCGCGGGGTGACCCGCGGCGTGAAGTTGATCCGCACGCCGAACTCGCGAAACTGAATCGTCACCGCTCCGCCGAACCCGCCGCCCTGAATGACCGGGAACGGAAACTCGCCGCCGGCCAGAAAGCTGGCCTCCTTTCCGTTGATCGCGAGCACATTCGGCTCAGCAAGAATTTGAAGCAGATTCTTGCGCTGCAGAGCGCTGACCGCAACGCCGAAATCAAGATCGGGCCGAAAAACGAAGATGTTGAGAATATCCGAGAGAGTTCCGATGGCCGTCCCGCCCTCGGGCGCGCCGCCTGTCGCGTTACCGACTGCGGCGCCGACTTGCGCGGTCGTAACCGTGCCGGTCGTATTGAGCGCGCCCGCCAGCAGGTAGTTCGCTCCGAGCTCCTGGAACGCAGTCCGATCGACGTTGGCGAACCGGACTTTGAGCAGGATCTGCGTCTCGACATCCGGGACGTCGACGTGCAGCAGGTTGATCAGCTTGCCCGGCAGCGTGCTCGCGATCATCTCCGCCCGTTGGGCTTGGCCAAGATCCGCCACACGTCCCCGCAGATAGACGTTGCCTTGCTCGACGGTCACCTCGACGGTTTCTTCGCCGAACTCCTTGCTCAGCTCGTCCTGAATCGAGGTCATCATGGTCGTGTCGGGGAGCACGTGCAAGTCGAACAACATCCGATTGCCCGTCTCTTGCCAGACGATCATGCTGGTCTCGCCGACGCCCCGGCCATTCACCAGAACTTCGCGCGGGCTCACCGCCACCGCTTCGGCGACTCCCGGATTCGCCACCGCGACGCGCTGGATGGAAACCGTGCTGTCGACGATGAGCGATTTTCCGATGCGGACATAGAGGTTACGCGCCGCGGCGCCGGAGGGCTGCTGGACAGCCGGGGCCGAGCTGAGCGCGGACGCGACGACGCAACTCAACAGCGCCGCGCGAATCGAGGGGAGTGGGGCCAGAAATTTCACTACTGCTGCTCCTCCGCCTGAAATTCAGACTCCGACTTCTGCACGCCGTGGAAGACCTCCACGACGAACGGCTCGCGCTTCTGCGGCGGAGGCGCGACCACCACACGCGGCGCCGGCGTCGGCTCCGCACGTCGCCTCACCGTCGGCTTCGGCTCCGCGGGTGCGCCAAGAAAACCAACGTCCTCGAACAGCTTCGACTTGGCCGTGCCCGGCGTGGTCGCGGCGACCGTGTCGATCGGGTTGCGCAATACCAACTGGATACGCGTCTCGCTGCTCGCCAAGCTGAGAATCTCCGCTTCCTCAGGCGTGACCAGCAGATTGATCACTGGAACTGTCACCGGCTTGCCCTCGGAGTTCTTCTCGATGCTCTGGCCCGCCGAGAGAACCTCGATGTTTTGCAGCAAGGTCTTGGTGAGCGTGCCAAGGTCGGGGCGCTTGATGTTGGGCGGCGTGCCCGAGATCAGAATGTCGACCCGCTGGCCCGGCGTCACGAAGCCCGCAACGCCGCTGACTTGGTTGACCGGCAGCGCAACCGCGCGCATCCCTGGCGGAATCGTTGCCGCCAACCCGGCGCCGGCCCCCTTGGCCGCCAACCGGCTCTCGAGAAACGGTTCGCCCGCGAACACCGGCTGCACGATCCCCCTCCCGACGAGGTCTTCCAACGTGCGTACGGCGTTTTCCGGCGCCGGCCCGACCCATTCGCCGTCGCGAACGTCGAGCTCCCGAACCATGTCTCCCACCTGAAGATTGCGTGACGCCACGAGAACTGGCGACGTCGCGGCGCCGGCGTTCTCGTCCAGTCGACTGCTCACGAGCTGATAGATGATCAAGCTCGCAATCAACGAGACTGCAAACGCGAACGCTAGAACGGCTCCCATCCGTTTGTTCATGTTCTTACTCCGACTCCGTCGTCAGTTCACGATCTGGTTCGCTTCGGCAAGCCGTCCGTTGACGACTCCCCAGATGACGTTCACGCTCGTGCTTACGCCGAGGTAGGACGCAGCGCCCACTAGCACGATGAAAGCCAGCAGGAGACTGAACTCCACGATGTCCTGCCCTTCGTCCTCGGTCCATAGCCTACGCAACGTCATCTTCCCCCCTAGTCGCTCCGATTCGATTCACGATCGTGGAATCGGCGCGCTCGCATTGCTCAGAATCGTGTTCGAGGCGCTCCAAATCGTCGACAAGCTTCCTCCGGCGCCGATATACATCGCGGCCGAGGCCATCGTCAGGAACGCCAGCAGCAGCGTGTACTCGAGAAAGTCGTGACCTTCCTCGTCTCTCCAGAGACTGCGCCCTTCGGGGTTCGTCTCAACTGTGTGCTGCTGCTCCAAAATAGTACGCCCCCTCTCGAGCTCTTCAGTGAGCGCTCCGCCCTCACGGGCCAAGCGATTCCTCGTTCATTGACTGGGTCGACCAGGACGGCGACCGCCATTCGGCCGCCGCTCTGGTCGTGGTTTGCGATCCGCCGCCGACGGCGGAAAGCCGCTGGAACCGACCCTAGCTGCCGGTGACGCCGGCCGCGCTGGCCGCGTTGCTCAGGATCAGGTTGGTCTGCGACCAAATCTGGCAGACGCTCGTGCCCGCCTGGATGAACAGGGCAGCCGAAGCCAGCGCCACGAAGGCGAGCAACAGCGTGTACTCGATCAGATCCTGTCCCTCTTCCTCATCCCGGAGCTGCTTCAGCCGCAGCGACAGGTAGTTCCAATAGTGATTCAACATGCGTTCGTTCCTCCAGATGCTTACAGATGTGCGTCCGGCTCCCGACCGGATCGTTTTTGGTTATTCCAGCTCGAGCGCTCCCGCTCCGCTTGCGACGGAACGAGGCTGGTACGCGACTCGACCACAGCGCCTTGTCCGAGACTCGCCCCTCCTCCGGGTTCGTCTCGACGAAACACGACCGCCAACCCGTCGTCATAGACGACGCGCCATTGCGCGGTCTCTTTCATCGCTGAGCTCAAAGCCGCCTTGGGAGACAGCAGAACCGTGTCGATTTCATACTCGTCGAGCAGGTTGCGCCAACCCGGCATCGCCGACATGGCGTCCAGGTAGCGCAGGCCTAGCTCGGCCCCGTAGAAATCAGATCTGCCGTCCATGAATACCCGATGCTTGTCGTGGCGAGAATAGATTACATAGTCGCCCCACTCGTCATCGGTGAAGATGCGCACGGCCCCCATCTCGTCGATGGCGGCGAGCGCCGCCTCCGGATAAGATCGCGGATCGTACTCCGCGCGCAGGCTGCTGGGCTGGTTCGGTGCGAACACCAACAGCATCAGCAACAAGAATGCTCCCACGCTCACGAAATGAAAGCGCGCCGGAGCGTCCGTTCGGTGCATGTCCGAGGCAAAGTCCTCGAAGTCATCGACCGCCGAACGGAGCCATTTGGCCACAGAGGCCGTTCTCACCCGCTCGATCATCGCGACAATCGCCTCGGCGCAGAACGGCGCGGCGATCAACACGAAGATCGGTATGTTGCGGGCGGAAATCAGTGCAAGATGAGCCCAGCCGGCGACCAGGAACAGCGGTGTCATGTTCCGGCGCGCGACGGCGTAGACGACGGCCAGCGCCGCGAGAGCCAAATAGATCTCGAAATAGCGCGAACCGCCCCCGTGAAAGCTCGTCGATTGAAATTCGTTGATGTGATCGAAGTGATAGCTCTCGGTCAGGTACGCGGCAATGTGCTGGTGCAGCTTCCAACCGTAAGGGTTGAGCAAGCTCGCCGCCGAGCAACCTAGAGCGGCCAGGCTGAAAGCCTTCGCACGCCCCCACGCCGGCTCACGCTCCTGCGCGTCGGGCGCGATGGCCGCCTCGGTCAGTGCGCCGGCGGCGTAGCACCCCAGGATGACGACGCCGACGAAGAACCCGCCGTGCAAGTTCACCCAGACCGCCGTCATCGGCACGGTCCAAACAAGGCGGCTGAGCCGCCCGTCGCGTCGCGTGCGCTCGAGCAGATCGAGCATCGCCACCACGAAGAGCAGCGTGACCAGGTGTGGCCTGGCCAGCCAATGAATCGAGGTGGCCGCGACCGCAAGCAACGTCAGCGCTATCGAGATGATCACGTTGCCCGAGGCGCGCCGCACGACCCGGTACAGCCATGCCGAGGTGAAACAGATCAGCGCAATGCTCGGCAGCACCACCGCGGCCATGCCGTAGCTCTGGTGCAACCAACCGAAGATCACGTCCCAGCCCCACTCCCAGGCGTACCACGCCGAGTCCGGCTTGGTGAACGAGAACAAGTCCGTGGTCGGCACGGCGCCATTGGCGATCATCCACTCGCCCGCGCGCAGGTGCCAACCCGTGTCGCCGTCGCCCAGCAGAGTCTTGACGCCGTCGAGCTTGTAGAACAAGAAGATCACCGGCATCAGGAAAGCCACGTCAGTCAAAGACGGCAGCACGCGCAACAACAAGCTCGGCTTGCGCGGCTTCCTCCCTTGCTTGGTTGTGGCTCGATGGGTCATGGGTCGTCTTCGTTCTTGATATCTCGTCTACTGAACCAGCGCAACGATGCGCGTCGTAATCGGCTCGGGTAATATGCCGAGGTCGATCACCGCGTCACCCGTGATCTGCATCGCACCAGTCACGATCTGAAGCGGTCCCGAGTAGTCGCCGCCCCCGGTCATATGAGCGTATGCTCCACGCGGTTGATAGACGACCCCATAGATATGAAGATCGGGGCTCGCATGAATCTCCAGCTCGGTCGTCGATGGATCCCCAGTTCCGCCTCCGGTACAGGTGACAAAGCTAGGATCGCCCGGGCAATCGTAGGCTCCTGGATCCAGAGGATCGTATCCCACAATCGAGTTATCGCGGTCTTGCCAGAATGCAAACTTGCGATGTCCCCCAGACGCCCCGCTTGCGGGGTTGCTATCATCCAACTCCGGAGGCACATTGTCCGAATTGCCATCGGTGCCATCGGGATTTAGGCCATGCACGTTGAAGAAGGATCCGTCAGGATTCCTTCCAAGCTGAATCGAGGCGCTGCCATGGGTGAGCTTGTTATCCGTAATAAGATTGGGGATATCGTTTGTGAGCTGCCCGCCATAGAGACCGATCGTTTCGTGCACTAGATCAAGCAGCGTTCGCGTCCCGGCGCCGCCAGCTCTGGGTGCCGTGTAGTTCGGTCCAGCTAGGATGTGAATTTGGCCGGCGTGGCCGTCGGGCACCGCTTGATTGAAGTTTCCGGTATCGTGCCCGTAACCATCGGTTACGTACGCTCCCGCGTGGACCTGGAACGTATGCCCTCCCGAGCCGTTGTTGGCACTCGTCCCGCCGTATACGTAGCGACCAGGCCCAAACTTGACGTGAGTGTTGGCGCCGATCTCCAAGCCTCCAAGGAACACGTACTCACCGAAACTCGTACCGGAGCACCCAAACTGGTAGTAGTTCGTCGAGCCTCCCAGGAAAATGGCCTCACCGTCCGCCGTTGGAGGGGAGTTACCTGGGTTGCGGAAGGAGTAGTAAATTCCGGGCCCCAGGACCAGCGGATCGTCGATGGTGTTCGCCGGAAGCGTGCCATCGCCATCGCAATCAAGCGACGCCACGCCCACATCCCCGCCTGGGTACCCTCTCAATCCAAAGTCTGTGGCATTAGCCGGGTCCGGCAGCGGAGGATTGGTCTTGCCCCTTGTGGGATCCAAGAAGTCAGGACCCGATCCGCCATTCCTCGGTTCGGCATCCCACTCACAGTTGTTGCAGCCATTCCCGTACGGGTTAACCAACGGGTCGGACGAGTTATAATTACCAGTCCCGCGAATTCGAAACTCATCGGAAAGGATACGCGCGTTGCCCCTGGCCGCGGCGGCGAAGTCGTCGGGTCCAGGTCCGGAACCATCCCTCTGAGACGAAGCGAGCACCCTTCCGGCAACGCGCAGGGAATAGTCTCCGTCCTCTGCGCAGTTTTGGCCACTACACCCTTGCCGGTTCGAGTTGACGAATAGGTTCACGCCACAATCGCCATTCTGAGGCATATCAATACAGTCATCCTCGCGATTCAAGAGCCATAACGACCCGGGGATGATCGACTCGACGATCGCCGCGGTCGCACTAGAAGAAGAGATGCCTATCGCGTTGCCGAGGATCGCCGAGAAGATCTGCGGCGTTTCCTCAGCCACCATCGCGGTCGCCCAATAGAAGACATTCACGCCGGGAGCCGCGGGCGGCTGCACCGTCCCGCCGGCTCCCGCAGAGCCAGCCGCAATGCGGACGTTTTGATCCCTATCCGGATTTCCGAGCCAGTAGCCGTTGCGGCGTGCATAGACGCAGCCCGCGTCAAGGCTAGAGCCGGCGAGTGCGCCGATAGCCGGAGTACTGGGGCAGGCCGTGGCGCTTCCGCAGAAGACAGCAGGGTCTGTGCAGTCATACCCTCCTCCGGGCCCAAACGTATCGAGCACTTCAAGCGCCGTTGCCATGGCGGCGGCATCAGCCGCTGTCTGGGTTTCCTTCTCCAGGTAGAACGACCAGCCCAGGTCGAACACAAGACCCAGCAAGCCGAACATCGCAAACAGAGCCAGGGCGACGCCGATGATAACCTGTCCTTTCGTGGATCTGAGCAAACGAGACATAGTGGAGCTCCTCAAAACTGGACCATCTCCCGCGCAATTGCTTGGAGGTTGAAAGTTCCGAATCGCTGCCCGACTCCCGTCCCGGGCGAGAAGTGTTGAATGATCGAATCGAATGGCGTCGAGGCGTAGATCTCGATGGAATGCACTCCAGGCGAGCCTTCGCCAGCGCCGTCGGGCCACACTGTTGTGTTATCCGCCAGAACGGATTGCAGGGTCGTAGTGCGCACTGCCGCGCACCCCGCACTATACGCTTCGCCTGAACCACAGCCGGCGCGAAGCTCGAGTTGCACATCCGCCGGCTCAAACATCGGCGCCTGCTCTCGAAATCGAGTGCCTATCTGGCTCAGCGTGATTGCGCAACTATTGCCGTTGACGCCGCAGTTCTGGCCGTGCACGATGGCAAACCGCACCGTGTCTTTCACTGCGTGTTGCAGCGTCGTGTAAAGCCACATGCCCCGGGCGATCTCGAAGATCGAAATGAGGATGAAGAGTATGGGTATCCCCACGAGCGTGAACTCGATGAGGGCGTTCCCCGCCCTGCGTCCTTTTCGCTGAAGTTCTAGCCCCCCGCTCATTGGACCCTCATCTCCGTGTCTTGCCTCAAAGTGAGATCGGTTACGATACCAGGCACCGGGATCAAGGGAGCCGTTTCCCAAGTCACGCTCACCAAGACGGAGTCCTTAGTATCGGCTGAAACCGGCCAGGTCACTCCACAGGCCGGGACCGGAGCACTGCCCAAAGCGACAACACACACCTTGATTGGGGAGGTCGCCGAGGTGCAGTCTCCAAGCGTTACGCCATCGAACCCCAGCACTCCGCGCATCTCGTTCTGCACATGTGTGCATGCCTCAGCCGCGTTCACCCCCCTCCGCTGCGCAGCCAGCGCCGCCGAGCGCGAGGCGTTCGCCACTGCTTGCATCCAGTACGAATAAAACCCAAAATTCAGCGTCGCCACGAAAACGAAGAAGATCCACGGCGCGATCAACGCCACTTCCATCACCGCGTGACCGCGGCGGCGCGCTGCTCTCCCGACTGTGTCTGCGTTTTGCATTGGCCGCATCCTCAGTCCGTCCGTCTACATCTTCAGTTGCGAAGCCGGCGGCATCCCCGCCAGCGCCGCCGAGCCTTCCAGCCCTCGAAAGCTCACCTTTGCGAAGTCAACCGCCACCATCCCTTCGCCGCTCTCGCCCTGCTCGACCCGCACCACATTGCCGCGACCATGGATACAACGCTTCCCGAAATCATGATCGGCGGGGAGCTCCACTTCGATGACCACCGAATCGCCTTCCCCAAACGGCCTCCAAGCGGCGGTGTCGGCGTCGAGCGAAAACCGGATCCCCTCTTTGCTGATGTCCACCGCCGTGGCGACCAACTTGGTGTTCGGGATCTTCTGCGTCGTCACGAAGCAGCGCATCGGGGCTTCGACTCTGTTTTTTCGCCTACGTTCCATTTACGGTACCAGGAAACACCCTACTCGAACCAGTTAATTTCCGCCCGCCAAACTCGGGCTCACTCCGTCTTGACATCGGGCTCGCAGCGCCGCGGGACCCTTGCTGTCTGAGCCGATTAGACGCCAAAACGCGTTCCCGGCCAAGATGCGATTTGGTTGGCCGTCCAATGCTAACCAAAGTTAGCACTCCACCGCCCCGCGAATCGCCTCTCCGCTTCACTGGGCCTTGAGTCCTAGTACAAATGCGGTTTTCGTACCAGGACGAAAGCCCCGTTTCCAGGGCCCCGCCTACGTAGGGTATCGTAAAAGGGCCTTTGCTGTGATAGCATCCTCTCACGCGCCCTTGGGCTGAGAAGGGCTTCCGTTTCACCATGGTTCGCATTTTTTTGTGCACCGATGAGCCGATCCTGGAGGCAGGCCTGCGCGCCGCCATCGCTCCGGACCCCGAGCTAGGGATCTGCCGAGTTTCCGATCGCGTTCTCCGCTTAGCTTCCGAGGTCGCCGAGTCCACACCGGACATCCTCATCCTCCAGGTCTCGCCCGAGGTCACCGTACGGCTGCTCGACGGCGTTCGTCAGGCCGCGCCCCAGTGCCGCGTGGTGTTGTGGGTGCGCGATCTCTCGCTCAGCCTGGCCGCGCAGGCGGTCAACGTGGGCGTCTCGGGCATTCTCAAGCGCACTATGTCAATCGAGCTCACGCGCAAGTGCATCGCGCGCGTGGCCGCGGGCGAGCGCTGGTTCGAGAAGGACCTCATCGTCAGCCTGCTCGGCGCCCAAACCGTGCGCCTGACCCGCCGCGAACGCCAACTGGTGCGCCTGGTCGCCCAAGGCCTTAGTAATAAGGAGATCGGCATCGCTCTCGACATCAAGGAGGCGACCGTGAAGGTCTACCTCTCCAAGCTCTACAGCAAGACCGGCGTCAAAGACAGGCTGGAGCTTGCCCTGGTCGGCGTGCGAACCTTGGGATTGACGGGCGACGAGTCGACCAGCACCGATTTGGGCGAGCACCTGGCTCTGGAATCGGTCATCGTCCGCGCGCCCTCACGCGAATCGGCCGAAGACGCCCTCAACGCCGGATGAAAGTCAAAGTCAAAGTCCCCCGCGGCTCCGCGGCAGAAAGCGCCGCGCCGGCAGTGGCAGCCACGGTCAACCTGTTCTCTGATACGCAGAGGCTGCTGCAGGCCCCGGGCCGCCGCTACTCCGCGTTCAGCGGTTCGGTGGTGTTCCACATCATCTTGCTGCCGCTGATGCACCTCGCCCTCTACCGCGTCGCCACCTTCAACCCCGATATCGACTACCCGCGGCCGCCGCGCGTCTCCGCGATCAAGGACCGCGTCCTCTGGCTGCCCTCGAGCAAGCCGCCGCGGAGCCGTCCCGGGGACAAAGCCTCGGGGATGGCCAGCGGCTCGCCCAAGCCGGGCAAGGGCCTTTCGCGCGCCGGCCTGCCAGCGCCGCCCAAGGCCAAGGCGCCCGCCAAGACCGAGCGGGCCGCCGCCGCCGCTCCATCCCGCTTCGAGCTGCCCAAGCGCTTGGAGAAACCAGGCGTCAAGCAGACGATCATCCAGCCGCTGCTCGCCGCCGAAACCCGGCCCGACCTCAACGCCAGCCTGCCGAATATCGCGCTCACCACCGTCGAGACGCCGCAGGTCAACCGCCCCATTCCCGAGCGCTTCGCCCCGCCGGCCCAGCAGCGGCCCAAGACGTCGCGGACCGAGCGGGCCGTCAACTCGGCCGGGCTCGAGCTGCCCAAGATCCGTCCCGGCAGGAGCGAGCGCGCCACGCGCCCCAGCGAGCTCTCCGCGCTGCTGCCCTCCACGCCGAACTTGGCCAAGCCGCTCGAGCGCTACCAACCGCCCAGCGTCGAGCGCGAGAATCATCAGACGACGCAGGCGGTCGAGGCGCCTCCGGGCGAGTCGATCCAAGTGCTGGCGCTCTCAAACAACCCCGCGCCTCTCGGCTCGCTGCTCGTCATCCCCGAGGTCAACCAGGTCGCCCCCGCCGGCAACGGCTCGGGCGCGGGCGAGGGCGCCGGCGTGGGCAACGCCGCCAATGCCTCCGGCCAGGGCCAAGATTCCGGGGAAGCCGCCGGAGCCGCAGGCGCCGGAAATTCGCTTGAAGCCCTGGCTCAAGCCGCTGGCGGCTTGGGCGACGCAGGCGACGGACGCGGCGCTGGTCGAGACTTGGGCGGCGGCCTCAGCGTCTCCGGCGGCGAGCCCGGCCCCGGCGCCGGCAACGCTCGCGGCGGCGACAGCATCGGCGCCGGCAACGGAACGCTCATCGCCGGCACGGGCTCGGGCCCGGGCAGCCAACCCACCGGCGACGGCTTCTCGGTGTTTGGCGGCGAGCAGGGCCCCGGCGGGTTCGGCGGTGGCGGCTCGGGCCTCGGCGTACAAGCCGGCATCGGCGAAGGACCGCCCATTCGCATGACCCACCCCGAAAACGGCCGCTTCGACGTCGTGGTCGTCCAATCGGGCTCGAGCGGCGGGGCCATCCCCGGCTCGGAGGGCCACCTCAAAGGCCGCCCGATCTATACCGTCTATCTTTCGGTCGGCGCGCCAAAGGATTGGATCCTACAGTACGCTCTGGAAGGCAGCAACATCGCCGACCCGACACAGGGGCAGATCGTGAGCCTGTCGAACCCTGCGCCGGTGGCGGCCCCGTACCCGATCGAGACCACCGTGCCCCACGCCTTGTTGGGCTCGCGCCGCGGATTCCTCATGATCCACGGTACGCTCGACAAGAAGGGCCGTTGGAAGGGCCTCGAAGTCGTCTCGGGCAGCGTCGAGGATTTCGAAACGGCTTGCCTGCCGCTGCTGCTCGAGTGGAAGTTCCGGCCAGCCACGCGCGACGGCGTGCCAGTAGCCGTGGAGGTGCTGCTGGCGATACCGCCGCACCGCGCCCTGGCGAGCGCTCCGACGACTGCAAGCGGAGACTGAGCTCTTGATCGCAACCGCAACACCAGAAACGACTTTCGCCCCGCGTGCGCCTCACACTCTGGACGAGCTCGACCTGCCCGTAGGCGTCGTGCACGACATCTTCCTGCGCCGCCTCTACCGCGACGGCATCGGCTCGCTCTCCTCGCTCAGCGCCGCGCTGCGGCTCGAGATCCCCATCATCGAGAGCGTCTTCCACGACTTCCGTCAGCGGATGATCGTCGAGGTCAAGGGCATGGAGGGCGACGACTTCCGCTTCTCGCTCACCGAGGCCGGCCACCGCGTCGCCGAGGATCGGCTGCGCGTGAGCGAGTACGCCGGCGCTGCGCCGGTCTCGCTGGCCGAGTACTTTGCCGGCACGAAAGCGCAATTCGCCAAGGTGGAGATCGACCGCGACGAGCTGCGCCAGCGCATGTCCGACGTCGTGTTGACCGACGAGACGCTCGATACCGTCGGTCCGGCGTTGATCTCGCAAGACTCGCTGTTTCTCTACGGTCCTACCGGCAATGGCAAGACCACCCTGGCCGAGCGATTGCTCCGCGTCTATGGCGATCAAGCCTACGTGCCCTATGCCGTCGAGGTCGACAGCCAGATCATCGTCCTGCACGACCCGACCGTACACATCGCGGTCGACAATCCCGATCCACTCGCCGACCCGCGCTGGAAGGCGGTCAAGCGGCCCTGCGTCACCGTGGGCGGCGAGCTCGTCTCGGAAATGCTCGACCTGCGCCGGGACTCCGACTCCGGCGTCTACGTCGCGCCCTTGCAGATGAAGGCCAACAACGGCATGCTGATCATCGACGACTTCGGTCGTCAAGCGATCAGCCCCGAGCGCCTCCTCAACCGCTGGATCGTCCCGCTGGATCGCCGCGTCGACTACCTCACGCTGCAATACGGCCTCAAGTTCGAGATTCCGTTCGAGCTCATGGTGGTCTTCTCGACCAACCTCAACCCCCAAGAGCTCGCCGACGAGGCGTTCTTGCGCCGCATCCGCAATAAGGTCTATCTTGGTCCTGTTGCGCCCAAGGTCTTCGACCAGATCTTCCTGCGCATGGCCAAGCAGCGCGGCCTCGACGCCGGAAAGCAGCAGAGCCGCGAGCTCCAGGAACTCTGCAAAGAGCTGGGCCCGGGAGAGTTGCGCGCCTGCTACCCCCGTGACATGTTCGACATCCTCATCGCCGCCAGCACCTACCGGAAAACGACGCCGGTGGTGAACCGGGACGAGTTGGAACGAGCGGCGAAGATTTACTTCACCAAGAGACTGAGCCATGACGGCTATACTGGCGCGCGAACGCGCTAGGCTAGCTAAGGGAGAGGAACGATGAAGTTCGTAGTCGTAGGCATTCTGGGAATTCTCGTCACCGCCGCCGCGGCCTACCTCTATTTCGTGCCATTAAACCAAGTGGCCAACGAGGCCGTGGTGACCGCGCGTCAGGCCAGCGACGAGCTCGGCATCATCCTGGGCATCTCGAAGCCCAAGATTCGCTCGGCTTCCGGCGAAGGCCAGGCCGAGGCCGCCGAAGCCGCCCCGCAGTCAACGCCGGCCTACAACCGTTCGCGCGCTCGCTCCGCCTCCACCGGATCCAGCGGCGCCGTCCTGCCGCCCTTGCCGCCCGAGCCGATCCCGGCCGAGTTGCAGGACGAAGCCTTGAGCCTGAAGACCATCGACGACGATTCCTACAACGAGACCCGCATCGAGGTCCAACCCTCGGGCCGCAAGACCGTCATCCGCCTGCGCGACGGCGAAGTCGTCGACATCGTCGACCTGCCGCAGTAGCGTCCAAGTGGAGCGGGGGCTGTTTTTTCAGAGCCGCATGCGCCAGCTTGCGGTTAAGCTCCGAGGGGTGCGAATCTTCGCGCGACCGCTCGCGGGAGCGGCTCCGACCGAGTCTCCTTTTCAGAGCCGCATGCGCCAGCTTGCGGTAAGCTTCCAGAGCCCTGCGATCTTCACGCGACCGCACCCTTGTATGCGGGATGCGGCCCTGAGCCCCATCGCTCTATCGGCAGGCCTCGCCGTTGCGGGTCACAGCCAGCGTGACCTCGTTGCTCTCAACCCCGTCCACGACCACTTGCACTGGCGTCTCACATCCAAGCGGCGTGTCGGCGTCCAGGGTGGCGTTCACCTGGTAGAGATGCGGCAGCCCGCCTAGCCCCGCAAAGAGCACCTGCGCGTCCGTGCCTCCAACGACCAACCGCACCGAGCCCGTAAGCGGGTTGGCGCCTTCGGGCGGGAACCCGTCGAGAACGTCATCTTGGGTCGGCCCAAAGCCGCTGCCGTAGACCGTGACGGTTTGCAGCGGTCGCGCGGGATCGTCAAACGTGTTGAGCTGCACCTGCCCGCCGCCGAGCACGTTCTGAATGGCGCCGGGCCCCGAGCCGGTTTGATCCTGCGAGAACAGCACGGGACGTACCGGCGCAAGCCGGACGCGCTCGCTGGGGCTGAACTCGGAGCCGCGCACGACGATCACGTCCGCCTCGAAGATCGTTTGCGCCACGGCTTGTTGGCTCAGCGACTGCGGCACGACCGCCACGAGCTGCTGATCAGATGCGAATACCATCGGCGCCGGGATGCCGCCGATCGAAACCGATGCGCCGCCAAGCGTGGTCGGCAGCGGCACGGCGGCCGCCTGCTCGGTCGTGTCGGCCAACCGCTGTCCGAAGATGGCGATGAACATGCCGCCGGTCAGCTCCCCTCCCGGAGACGCGTTGGAGAGGAACGTCGCCGCGTTCACCACGCCGCCTTGGTTGATAAACGGCCCGGTCGCCGAGACGATGTTCAGCGACACGGGTACGCGGACCGTTTCACTCGAGCCCAGCCAAGCGAGCTCGACGAAGCCGCGGTGCACTCCGATCGGGAGGCCGCTCGGGTCGGCCGTCACGGCCAACTCGCCGGGGGTCTCGCCCTCGGTGCGAGAGAGTTGGATCCACGGCGCATCGGTGGAGCGCGCCGCGAACCACTGCAACGGTACGCTATTGGAGGCCAGCGTGACGATGCGCGGCGTCGGCGTCCCCGCGCCGTCGGTCGTGCTGAACACCAGCGATTGCGGTTCCGCGGAGAGTTGCGGATCCACCGGCGGCGGCACGACGATGGCCACATTGTCGATGCCGGCTTCTTCCGGCCCGGCGACCTCATCCATCGAAACCTCGATGCGTTGCACCGCCCGCAGGACGTGCTCGAAGGTCGCTTCGCCGGCGACCAGGGCCCACCGGGCCGGGTCAAGCGAAGCGGAGTAGCGCATCCACTGGCGGACGGGGGCCGGGCCCACCCAGGCATAGGCGCCGCCAAAGCCAATCAGGCGAATCTCCAGACCGCTGCTCGATCCGCTGTTGGAGATGTGCCGGCGGTCGAGCTCGAGGCGTGCTTGCGGGCCGAGCTCGGACCAGTTGCCGAGGTACTCCGGCGGTGCGAGCAAGGCGTCGCGGTTGACGTCGGCGATGTCTTCCAAACGCAGGTAGCCGCCTGGGTTGCCGTCGGCGGTGAACCAGCGCAGGCCGTTCCGGGCGGTGCGAAAATCGCCAACGGTGGCGCCTTCCATCCGCGGCTGCAAGAAAGGCGCGTCCGGCACGTTGGGAATCCACCCGCCGGCGCCGCTCTCGAAGTCGGTCATGACCGGCAGCGCGGGCGCCACGGCCCGCCCCAGCAGCATCACGTTGTCGAGCACCGTCGGCGCGCCAGCCTCGTCGAAGCCGGCGCGGATCTCGACGCGCTGTACGTTCTCGAGCGTTTCCTGGAACGAGCCCGTCCCGCCCAAGCGCTGCCACAGAGACGGCTCGGTCGAGGCCACTACATGCTGGAACAGATCGGTGGGCTCCGCGCCCAGCCAGCGGTAGGTCCCGCCCGGTCCCAGCAACCGCACCTCAATCTCGCGCTGCGGCCTGGTGACGCCGCGGAACGCCAGGTCGAACTCGATTCGAACTTGCGAGCCCAGCAGCGCCCAGTTGCCGAGGTAAGACGGCGGAGCCACGAAGTAGTCGTTGCCCTGCGAGGTGATCTGTAGCGCCCGCGAGCGGTCCTCCAGCCGGATCGTCTCAATTGTTGATTCCGGCGAGCCTAGCGTCGAGCCGTCGATGAACGGCTCGGGGCCGGGGAAATTGCGGGTCCAGCCCTCGGGCCGGTTCGTCTCGAAATCGGTGGAGGACACCAGCTCGAGGTTCTGCGCTCCGCTGCGTAGGCGCGTCGAGGTTTCCACGAAGGCGAACGTCTGCGGATTGCGAAACCCGGCTTCGATGGAGATGAAGTAGCGGCCCGGCTGCAGCGGCGGGTCGCTCGACTGGTTGATCAAGATCGTCTCCGAGCCGCCGGGCTGGGTCGAGGAGTAGTCGGCGACGATGGCGCCGTTGCCGGCCTGCATCACCTCTTGGCCAAACCGCGCGTGGAGGTCGAGGTTCGATTCCGGCGGCGCGGTCGAGAGCCGCACCTCGACTTCGATCACGTCGTCGCCGATATCGAGGATGAAGCCGTCATCGCCGTTGAACAGCACCGGGCCGTCGACCGCGGGGATGTCGCGTACGACGATCCGGCCCGGCTCGAGCACGGTGGGTTGGGCGAAGATTGAGGGGGATCCGAGCAGGGCAAGCGCTAACGTTTGCCCTGCGCGAGTAAGAAAACGCTTCATGGCGGGGACCGCCGGGGAGGGCGCGCCCCAGCGATCCAAGCGTATCACAATCGCGTCGTACCGGGCGCCGCGAGCGCTCCACGATCGAGACCTAAGGTAAAGCGTTGGTTGATGGCCCCCGGCGCGGTGTCGTAGCCTCTGTCTAGGCCGCGCCTTGGATTCGTGAAATTCCTGCCAAGGCCGGCCGAGGGAGAATTCTTTCAAAATGCGCGGAGTTGTTCTCGCCGGCGGTTTGGGTACCCGGCTGGGTCCCCTGACCCGGATCGTCAACAAGCACTTGCTGCCGATCTACGACAAACCGATGATCTACTACCCCATCCAGGCGCTGGTCAACGCCGGCATCCAGGATGTGCTCGTCGTCACCGGCGGACGCAACGCGGGCGACTTCCTGCGCCTGCTCGGCAACGGCAGCGAATTTGGTCTCAAGCACATCGACTACACCTACCAAGAGGGCGAGGGCGGCATCGCGGAGGCGCTGGGGCTGGCGCGCCACGTCTCGCGAGGCCAGAAGATGTGCGTCATCTTGGGCGACAACATCATCGAGAAGAACATCGTGCAAGCCGTGCACGACTTCCAGCAACAAGAACGCGGCGCCAAGATCCTGCTCAAAAAGGTGCCCGACCCCGAGCGCTTCGGCGTGCCCGAGATCGACGGCGACCGCATCGTGCGGATCGAAGAGAAGCCGTCCAACCCAAAGTCGGAATACGCCGTCACCGGCATCTACATGTTCGACGAGACGGTCTACGACAAGATCGACAAGCTGCAACGCTCCGAGCGCGGCGAACTCGAGATCACCGACGTCAACAACCAGTACATCGACGAAGGCACGATGAGCTGGGCCGAGCTCGAGGGCTGGTGGACCGACGCCGGCACAGTCGATTCGCTACGCAAAGCCACCAACCTGGTCGCCGAGACCGGCGCCAACCGAGTCTCCTAGCGAGTCTTTTTTGTTGATCGGGTCGGGCGGCCCAAGGGGCCGCCCTCCCACACCACCGGACGTACGGTTTTCCGTATCCGGCGGTTGAGCCGGCAGCTTACCACGCTGCAAGCTGGGATGGAACCAAGAAACCGTGGTGCTCCAGCCGGGCGTTCGTCAAGCTGCTCTTCATCACCGCGTTGTTCGACATGGACCAAGATCCACGTCGCGTCGCTACGACTCGTAGCAATCGCTCGTTCACGCCCAACCGCCGCATCGCTCTCTTGCGTCCCGCCGCATCATGCCACCTCAGCCAGAAACACTTGCGCATGTGCCGCCGCGTCCAACCTTCCAGCCACTCGAGCCTCTTGCGGTTCTCGGCCAATCGGAAATAGCCCCACCAGCCTTCGAGCCAGCTCCGCCAACGATCCCGCAACTCGCGGCTCGTCAACGACTGGCCTCCCCGCCATAGCTCTCGCACCTTCTGCTTGTACCGCGCCAGGCTTCGCTGCGCCAGCGCTATCCGGCCCTCGCGGTCGATCGCAAACCCCAGAAACTGTCGCTCCCAAGGCCGTCCTCTCCCGCTCTTGGCTCGATTCACCCGCAACCGCAACCGCCGCTCGATCCATTCGCTGATCGACGCCAGCACACGCTCCGCCGCCGCCGCGCTGCTCACATGAATGTTGCAGTCGTCGGCGTAGCGGCAAAAGTTCAGCCCACGCCTCTCCAGCTCCCGGTCCAGCGGATCGAGGTCGATGTCGCCTAGCAGCGGCGATAGCGGTCCGCCCTGCGGCGTCCCCGCCCTGCTCGGTTTCCATTCGCCCCCAACCAGCGCGCCGGCCCGCAAATACCGTCCAATCAATCTTAAGACCCTCTTATCCCGTATTACTCGCGCAACCCGGGCCATCAACAGGTCTTGATTCATCGTGTCGAAGAAGCGCTCGATGTCGATGTCGACCACCCAGTCCTTCCCCGCCTCGACGTATCCGCGCGCCGCCCGCACCGCATCGTGCGCACTGCGCCCCGCTCGAAATCCGTAGCTCGACTCGCTGAATCCGTCGTCGAAGATCGCTCCCAGCACTTGCAACAGCGCCTGCTGGATCAACCGGTCCATCACCGTCGGAATCCCCAGTCGTCGCACTCCCCCGCCTGGCTTCGGGATCTCCACCCGCTTCACCGGCGACGGCGTCCACCGCCCGGTCGCGAGCTTCGCCACCATCACCTCGCGGTGCGCCGCGAAGTGTTCGGCGAGCTCTGCCGTCGTCATCTCGTCGATCCTCGCCGCGGCTCCACCGCTTCTGGCCTGCTGCGCTTCCCCTTTCGCCGTCTTTCGATGGGAGCCTTGCGGCTCGGGATCTCCGGTCGACCTCTTTTCGGCTGCTCTGCGGAGTCGGTCTCTGCGCTTTGCTCCTTGGCTCTTCGGCCCTTTGCTCCACGGGCGTTACCCCGCTTCTTCGCTACTACGGCCTCTGCTGACTTCTCCGCCTTCGGCTCTACGCTTCCAGCCGAGATCTCCTCGGGTAAGGCGCTGCATCTTTCGTCCCGCGCCGCTCGGCTCTACCTCGCATGCCTCGTATGGATACTGGGTTTCGCTGTGGCCAGCAAGCTCACCGCCCATGCCCGGCCTCTCTGCCGATTCGTGTTCCTGCGGTCGTGACTTCGTTCCGAGCTTCCTTCGGCTTCGCCTCACGGCTTCCGTCTTGCTCTTCCCTACAGTTACTAGATCCAGCCCATGCCGGGCACACTGGCGCTGCCCGCAGGGCTGCTTTGGAAGCCCAGCAGAGCATCAGTGACGCGTGCCTGCGCGTTGTCGGTGTTCGACCGGTCTCCGTCGAGGTGTCGCTCGCACCGTTGCTCCCCGGCGCGCAGCACGTTCGCGACTTTCTGCCATGGCCTGGTCGCCCGGGGCGCACGCCGCGCGTATGCGTCCATGCCGACATCCGCTTCGGAGAGCGCGTGCGCGGTCCGCTCCTGCTCGGCGCCGGGCGCTACCTTGGCCTCGGTCTCTGCCTACCCGTGAAGGACCGATGACGCTTTCCACCTCCGACTTCGGCGCCTTCCACCGTGCCGTTCACGACGGCAAGCAACCCTTTGCTTGGCAGCAGCGCCTGCTCGAACAGATCGTCAGAGAACAGGGCTGGCCGCGTGTGCTCGATCTTCCGACCGGCGCGGGAAAGACGACGTGCATTGACATCGCACTCTTCGCGCTCGCGCTCGACGCGGGGCAGCGGATGGAGGAGCGCTGGCGCCCCCGTCGCATTGCGATGGTGGTTGACCGCCGCATCGTGGTTGATCAGGTCGCCGAGCGTGGGCGCGCCCTTCTTCGATCCCTGTTAACCAGCACGGATGCGGTCGTCGTCGAAGTGGCCAAGCGGCTTCGCTCCCTGACGCATCAGGGTGAAGAGCCAGTCGGAGTGTTCACACTGCGCGGCGGGATGCCCAAGGATGACGGCTGGGCGCGAGCGCCTGATCAGCCGCTCATCATTGCGTCAACGGTCGATCAAGTCGGATCACGGATGCTGATGCAGGGCTATGGCGTGAGCCAGGGCATGAAGCCGGTACATGCAGGTCTCCTTGCCAACGACACGTTGCTCCTCCTCGACGAGGTGCACCTCTCTGAGCCGTTCCGGCAGACCCTCGACCAACTCGCGTACCTCCGAAAGCAATTCTCTCAAGACGGCGTGAAGACGCGGTTCTCCCACGCATTTCTGTCCGCGACGCCGGGGTCTGGGACGGAGAAGCCCTTCGTATTGCTCGACGAAGAGAAGACGCCCGATTCGCCACTCGGACCCCGCCTTCACGCGAGCAAGCCGGCGTGCCTCGTCGAGGTTGAGGATCGGCCCGCACTGGAGCGGGCGTGCGTCGAGCATGCGAAGGCTCTACTTAAGCGGCATGGGACGGTCGCGGTGGTGGTCAACCGCGTCGGAAGCGCGAGCGCGGTCGCACATCAGCTCACGGAGTCTCTCGGGAGCGATGCGATCGTCACGCTGCTGACCGGCCGCATGCGCCCGCTCGACCGTGACGATGTGCTGCGCGTGCTGCGGCCCGCCGTCCAGACAGGCCGGGAGCGAAGCGATGACCTTCCCAAGCGAGTCATTGTTGGCACTCAGTGCATCGAGGCGGGCGCGGACTTCGACTTCGACGCCCTCGTCACGGAGGCGGCGAGCCTCGACAGCCTGCGGCAACGCTTCGGCCGCGTCGATCGTCTCGGCGACTACGAGAAGGCCGAGGGCGTCGTCGTCTATGAGAAGCCCTCGCGCGCGGACGACGATCCGATCTACGGCAAAGCGCTCGGTGAAACCGTCAGGTGGCTCAAGAAACAACAGAAGGAGCGGCCGAAGAAGCTAAAGGCGGAGCTGAAGAAGCTCAAAGACGAGGCCAAGAAACTCACAGGAGACGCGAAGCGGCAAGCCCAAGAGCTACTGGCCAGAAAGGTCCAAGTCGATTTCGGCGTGCTCGCGCTCGATGGGCCGACCGGCGAGGACCTGACGAAACTCCTCGCACCCAAGCCGAACGCGCCGACGCTGCTCCCCGCGTACCTTGACTTGTGGGCGCAGACCTCACCAGCACCGTGCCAAGTCCCCGATCTGAGCCTCTGGCTGCATGGTCCGAATGCAGGCCGGGCCGATGTACAGGTTGTCTGGCGCGCCGATCTATCCGAGGACGTACTTCAGCGGGGAGACCTCGAGGCGGCGACGGCCACCGTCACGGCGGTTCGCCCCTCGAGCCTCGAAGCGATATCGTTGCCGCTCGCCACCGCGTGCGCCTGGCTCGCTGAACAACGCCCGGGGGAGTTCGGGGACACGGAAGGAGCGACGCCCGACGAGGACGAGCAGCCGACGAAGTCCGGGCGACGCGCGCTCCGCTGGCGAGGCGACGAGAGCAAGATCGTCGTGGCGAAGGATTTGAAGCCGGGCGACACGATCGTCGTGCCCGCGAGTTACGGCGGCATCCGTAGCGGATGCTTCGACGCCACTTCGCCCGATCCAGTTATGGATCGCGCAGAGCAGGCCAGTCTCTTGTCACGCGCGCGGCCAGTCTTGCGACTGCATCCAACCGTCACTGAGGGACTGAAGGTTCCCCAGGCGCTCGACGAGCCCGAGGAGGCTCGCGATTCTCTCGGCCGCCTCGCGGCGAATGACGACTGGCCCGCGTGGAAGCGCCTGTGGGCGCAGAAGCTCGCAAAGGGGCGCGGCTCGTTGGTTGTGCCTGGAGATTCCCCCTGGACGGTGATCGAGGCAAGACGCGTGCCGCTGGCCGAGCTCCGACGTGTCGTTCAACCCGAAGAGACGCTTGAAGATGGTGTCGAGTTGACGACGGATGGTGACGACTCGTTCTGCGCGGGGCGCGCCGTCTCGCTGTCCGAGCACTGCCGAGATGTCGAGACGTTCGCGCGAGAGTACGCGACGCGCTGTGGGCTTGGGGAATGGCTCGCCGAGCACATCGCGCTCGCAGCGTGGCTGCACGACATCGGCAAGGCCGACCGTCGATTCCAAGTCATGCTTCGTGGCGGGAGTGAGATCGAGTACTTCAAGGACGAAACCCCGTTGGCCAAATCGGCGATGCCCCCAGGAGCCCGCGCAGCGCGCAAGTTGGCCCGCCAGCGCAGCGGCTACCCGAGCGGAGGCCACGTCCACGCGGAGCAGTCGGTCGCGATGCTGGAGAGTCAGAGAACGGAGCTGGCCGAGCGGCTGAAGAAGCGCGTCCGCGGGAAGGAGCCTGATTTCGATCTCGTGCTCCACCTTGTCGCAAGCCGCACGGCGAATGCCGCCCATTCGCACCTGTCGTGGGCGATAGCGCTCCCATCACAATCTCCCTCACTGGACACTCCAGCAGCGTGTTCGGCGACATCGATTTTTCGGAGGTCCCATCGAATCCGGAGTTGCATCGGCTCGATTCTCCGCTCGCCGACCGCTTCTGGGCTCTCGTCGCAAGGTACGGTTGGCAGGAATTGTGCTGGCTTGAGGCCATCCTTCGCCTCTCCGACCACCGCGCCAGTGAGGAGGAGCAGGACAAGGGGGCGTCATCGTGAGTCGCGTCGATCTCCAAGGTATAGATGGCTCCAACCCGCTCGGCTTCCTCGCCGCGCTGGGTCTGCTTCGGGTCGTGCCCAGGGCGAAGCTCGGCTTCTCTGGAGATGGTTCGTTCCGAGCTTTTCTCGACGAATGCGACAAGAAGGAGTCCGACCTTGCAGTTCTCGTCGCCGCCGATGCCGGCTCCTCAGAGGGTCCGAATGCCCCCTGGCGCTTTACCTACACGAAAGCTGCAACCAAGAAGCAGGGCGCGCAGGAGGTCGCTGACCTCAAACCGCCACCGGATGTCTTCAAGAGGTTTCTGGCGACCTGCATCGAGTCTTGGCTGGAGGGCTACGCGGAGGCAGCAGCCTACGCGGCGGCTTATGCCACTGACGTCGCGGTCGATGGGAAGGGCAACACCAAGCCCACAGCGTTCCACTTCACTGCTGCGCAGCAGTCCTTCCTTGGCGCAGTGGAAAGCATTCGAGCTTCGGTGAACGAGAAGTGGGTCATGACCTCGCTGTTCGAAGGCGACGGCGAGCAACCGGGTAGCAACCTGCGCTGGAACCCTAGCGCCGAGCGCAACTGGGCCTTGATGGCCAGTAACCCGAGCGGCGATGGCACCCGCGTGGATGCGCCGCTGGAATGGCTTGCGTTTCGTGGGCTGCCTCTGCTGCCCAGCTTCCCGCATGGCATGAGGGTTGTCACGACCGGCGTAAGCGGTCGGGGTGACGACATGACCTTCACATGGCCCCTTTGGTCCGTCCCGGCCTCTCTGCAGACGGTCCGTTCGGCCCTTCAACTAGACTGGTCTGGGGCTGCGAGGGAGCGCTCGGCGCGCGGCGTCTTCGCGATCTGTAGCTCCGGCATCCGGCGGACCAGCCAGGGCTTCGGCAACTTCGGGCCGTCAGCGGTGACGTGCTGATGCGGCCTCTTCCCGTCCAAGACAACTGCTGGTGCGTCCCGCCCGAGTCGCTCCTTTCGTGGCTCATGGTCCGCCGGTGTCAGTCACCGGGCCAATACGCTTGGGGCACTCCAGCAGTTTCGGCTTGGGACTCTTCCGATGTGTCAAGGACCGAGAATCCTCACCCTAGACTTGGTGCAGTTTCTGGGAACAGGTGACCCCCATGCGCAACTCCTACATCGGCTCCTACGACATCGCCGATCCCAAGCGCCTGCGCCAGGTCTTCAAGGCGATGCGCGCTTGGGGCGACCATTTGCAGCTCTCGGTCTTCGAGTGTCAGCTCACGCCGATGGATCTAGTGCGCCTACGCGCCGAGCTGGCCGGCATCATCCATCACAGTGAAGATCAGGTGCTGTTCGTCGACCTCGGCCCTGCCGAAGGGCGCGGCGATCGCGTCATCATCGCGCTCGGCAAGCCCTACGTCAGCGTGGACGCACCGTTGATTGTGGTCTAGCCGAAAGGAAGAAAGTAGAATGAGCGCCCAACCTATTCCCGAATACGCGAACCGCGAGTTGCCCGACTATCTCTCGGCGCGGAGAATCAACGAGTACGTCTACTGCCCGCGGCTGTTCTACTTCGAGCAGGTCGAGGGCGTGTTCGTTCACAACGAGCACACGGCCGAAGGCGCGGCGCAGCACAAGCGCGTCGACAAGGAAGGCGGCTCGGCGCCGAAGCCTGATGAAGCGTCCGAAGAGCCGGTTGTCGTTCGCTCGATGTCGCTTTCGTCGGAGGATCATCGCGTGATCGCCAAGCTCGACTTGGCGGCGTTCTCCGGCGGACTCGCGACCCCCGTCGACTACAAGCACGGCCGCCCCATATCCGGCGACGACGGCGTCGAGGCTTGGCCGACAGACCGCGTCCAACTCGCCGTGCAAGCCCTGGTGTTGCGGGCTAACGGCTACCGATGCGAGGAAGGCGTCGTCTTCTACCAGCAGACCCGGCAACGCGTCCGCATCGTCTTTGACGAAGGGACGATCGCCGAGGCCGAGCGCGCAATCGCCGGAGCGTGGGAAACCGCTGCTGCGACGACGATTCCGCCTCCGCTGGTCGACTCGCCGAAGTGTCCCGGCTGCTCGCTGGTCGGCATCTGCATGCCCGACGAGACCTGGCAGTTGCAAACGGAGACCCCCGAGTCGGCCGAACAACTGGGATTGTTCGACCCCAAACCCCTACCCCCGAAGAAGCCGCCGCGCAGCGACACGCGCCTGCTCGTGGCGCCGCGTGTGGATCGCAGGCCGCTCTATCTGAACTCCCAAGGACTGCGGGTGGGCAAGACCGGCGGCGTGCTGCGCATCAAAGAGCGCGACAAGGTCATTCAAGACGTGCGCATCAACGAAGTCTGCCAAGTCAACCTGATGGGCAACGTCCAGATTTCGACGCAAGCTGTGCAGGAGCTCTGCCAGGCCGAGAAGCCGATCTGCTACTTCTCCTACGGCGGCTGGTTCTACGGCGTCACGACAGGGCTCAACACGAAGAACGTGATGTTGCGCCGGGCGCAGTTCCGGCTGGCCGAGGAGGCTTGGTACTGCTTGCGCGTGGCGCGCAGGCTCGTGGCAGGCAAGATCCGCAACCAGCGCACGATGCTGCTGCGCAACCACGTCGAGGTGCCCAGGCGCGAGCTGCGGGAGATCAGGCGGCTAGTCGACCGCGCCGAGGCGGCGACCTCGCTCGACGAGTTGTTGGGCTTGGAAGGCTTGGCGGCGCGGACTTGCTTCGGGCTGTTCGCGGGCATGCTCAAACCGGGCGGCGAGTGGGACTCGGAGAGCTCGCTGCGCTTCGATTTCCAGTCTCGCAACCGCCGGCCGCCCCGCGACCCGGTGAACGCGCTGCTCTCGTTGGGCTACAGCCTGTTGGCGAAGGACCTGACCGTCGCTTGCTACGCGGTCGGCTTCGATCCCATGATCGGCTTCTACCATCAGCCGCGGCACGGGCGGCCGGCGCTGGCGCTCGATTTGATGGAGCCGCTGCGACCGCTCATTGCGGACTCGGCCGTGCTGAGCGCGGTGAACACGAAGATGATCTCCGAGCGTGACTTCGTGACGGCCGGTCGAGCCGTGTCGCTGACGGCGGCGGGTCGCAAGAGCTTCTTCCGCGCCTACGAGGCGAGGATGGACACGCTGGTGACGCATCCGCTCTTCGACTACCGTGTGAGCTACCGGCGGTTGCTCGAGATTCAGGCGCGATTGCTGGCGAAAACGCTGGAGGGTGAGCTTGGGGAGTATCCGGTGTTCGTTACGCGTTGAGGGCGCGCGAGCGGCGAGGTGTCAAGGGCGCCGGAAAAATAGACCAGCGTGGCGCCGTAAAAGTAGACCACCTGTAGAGGAAGCGAGATTCCCGATTCGGGTGGTCGGGGGCCGGCTGGAACGCAGCACGGCGCGTCAAAGCGCCCCACGCGCCGAGGCCCTTGCGGCCTCCCCAGCCCTATTCGGCTGAGGAAATTGCGGCGATTCTGAAAGCCTGCGACGAGTTTGGCCGGCATCCCTACGAGCGGCTACGGGCGAAGGCGCTGATTCTGCTGTTGCGCTACACCGCGCTCCGCATAGGCGATGCACTGCAGCTGAGTCGTGACAAGATCCGCGACGGCTACCTCGAGATCCGCACCGAGAAGAACGGCGAGCCCGTGCGCCTGCCCGTCCCGCCAAGACTGGTAGCCGCGCTTGACGCCCTTCCGCTTCCCAAGGGCGCGGCGCCGGGCTGTCCTTACTACTTCTGGAACGCCGTCGGCTCAGTCCGGGCCTTGAAGAACACGGGGCATCGGATGCTCGACGTCGTCTTCAAGAAGTCCGAAGTCCGCGACGCCCACAGCCACCGTTTTCGCCACACGCTCGCGACCGAGATGCTCTCTCACGGCGCGACCTATGAGGACGTAGCTGCGGTGCTCGGGAACAGCCCAGCCATCGTCCGCAAGCACTACGCACGATGGAGCCGGGGCCGCGAGTTGCGCCTGGCCTACTTCCTCGAACAGGTGCACGGCGACCCATCGAGGTGCAAAACCGGTGCAGAGCCCCAGCCTTACGGCCTAAAGCGCAGAAAACAACGGAGAAAGATTGGTGCGGAGAGGGGGACTCGAACCCCCAAGGGATTGCTCCCACTAGCACCTCAAGCTAGCGCGTCTGCCAGTTCCGCCACCTCCGCATTGGTGACGCATGCTCGAACGAGGATACGTTTGAATCGCTCTACTGCTCGGGAGCCGGCTCGGATGAGCTCGCCCCGCCCGGCGGCGTCGTAACTACCTCCGGCTGAACCTCCAACTGTTGCGTCTGACCCGGAGCGGGCAGATCGATCGGCTGATTGCCTACCGCAGGCACGCCTGTTGGCGCCGGCGCGGCTTCACCGGTCTGACCGGTGCGCTCGATGACCGACTCGCCTGCCCCCACGCGATTGCCCTGCATGATGCCCAGCGCGATCGCCAACAGCATGAACAGAACTGCTGAGATCGTCGTTGCCTTCGAGAGTACCGTCGCGGCGCCTCTCGGTCCGAACGCCGTCTGCGAACCCATGCCGCCGAACGCTCCCGCCAGGTCCGCCTTGCCGCCGCTTTGCAGCAGCACCACGGTGATCAGAAATAGGCAGACCAGCACGTAGACGATGGTCAACAAGATGAGCGTCATGTTTGATTCCTTACCCGTCGTAGTGGACGATGGCGGCGAACGAATCCGCCTTCAAGCTCGCTCCGCCCACCAGGCCGCCGTCGATATTCTCACAGGCCATCAGGCCCTGGGCGTTGTCCGGTTTCACGCTTCCGCCGTACAGGATCCGCAGCGCATCGGCGCTATCGGAGCCGAACTTTGCAGCGGCTTGTCGGCGTAGGAATCGGTGCGCCTCTTCGGCGATCTCGGGAGTTGCGGTGCGGCCCGTGCCTATGGCCCAAACCGGCTCGTATGCCACGATTATACGAGAGAATTCATCCCCGGTCAACGCGCCCAAACCGCCCTCGAGCTGCGTCGCGAGCACCTGCTCGGTGCGATCCGATTCACGCTCCTCG
This sequence comes from Bryobacterales bacterium, assembly GCA_965216545.1. Lineage (GTDB taxonomy): Bacteria > Acidobacteriota > Terriglobia > Bryobacterales > UBA6623 > RI-231. The sequence goes on along the minus strand of OZ244172.1, from coordinate 5,890,877 downwards.
AGCGTTTCGCCAACACAGACGATGGGCGTAAGTCCGGCTTCCAGGGCCGCCTCGGCCCGCTTGCTCACCGTCGCGTCGGTCTCCCCGAAATACTGCCTTCGCTCGCTGTGACCCACGACGACGTGGCTGCAGCCGGCGCCGACGATCATGGCCGCCGAGACCTCGCCGGTGAAGGCGCCTTCACTTTCCCAGTGCAGATTCTGTGCGCCGATCCGGATACTGGTTCCGCGCACCGTCTCAACCGCGGCGGTCAACGACGGGAACGGGGCGCAAATGACGATCTCGCAGTGGTCAGCGCCGCCAACCAGCGGCTTGAGCTCGTCAAAGTAGCGCACGGTCTCCTCGACCGTCTTGAACATCTTCCAGTTGCCGGCGATCACGGGTTTGCGGGGCACCCGCCCAGGTTAGCAAGCCGCCTCGAGTCTGCGCCCGATGCGTTTGGCCCTTTTCGGGCGTCCCTTTCGCCTTTAGAGGTAGGCGGACGCCCAGTTCCGCCGTGGGCGGGAAAGACTCGCCCGCCGGCCGCGACCGTCGCGCCTCGGTCGTAGGCTCGATGCAACCACAGCCAATAGGAGATTCCAACCATGATGGACATCAACGATGCCGAGAACGTTGCCGAAATGCACGCCGGCGAGGATGATCTTGCTGCGGTCCAAGGGACACAAGGCTTTTTCTTTCCCTGGTGGAGTCCGCGTGTGAGCGGTCTCTACACGCGCACCAATGAAGAGCTACGGCTCGATGTAGACGGACGCTACCCGCAGATGACCGCGAGCGGGGTGATCCGGAACGGTCTCACCGCCAGCACGCACTGGATCGCCAACCTCTCGCCGAGCGGCTCGAACGAGTGGAGTGGTGCGATCTGGTTCAAGGACGGTCTTGCGTTGCCGTTCACCAATGTCACGGTCAAGGCTGTGCGCTCTTGGTTTCCCTGGCTGCGCAAAGCCACGGTCACCTTGACAGGCGGCGGCGCTCCAGGCCGCGTGCGGGAGTTCGATTGGAAATCGCAGTACTTCCACGAAGTTGAATTCGAGTACGACAGTGTCGAGGGGACGACGGCCGTAACCGGGATACAGACCTGCGATCACCCCAACCGGCCATCGATGGCCTGCGAAGACCTCACAATCGAGAAGGTGTTCCGGCGCAGCGGGTTCGACGTGTCGAAGTCCGATGACGACGACGTTGTGCCTCTCCCCTTCGCCGGAGCCGATCAGGTGTGGACGGACATGGAGATGCACGACGCGATGCAAGCCTTCTGGTCGCGTTTCGACAATAAGGCTCAGTGGTCGATGTGGGTGCTCTTCGCCGCCCGGCACATTCAAGGCGCCGGTCTCGGCGGAATCATGTTCGACGACATCGGCCCCAACCACCGCCAAGGCACGGCAATTTTCAATGATAGCTTCATTGCAGAGGCGCCCAACGGCGACCCCGCCCCAGACGCATGGGTGCGCCGCATGAAGTTCTGGACCGCCGTGCATGAGATGGGGCATAGCTTCAACCTCGCGCACGCTTGGCAGAAGGCGGCGAGCCCGCTGCTACCCGGCAATCCCTGGATTCCGCTCGCGAATGAGCCAGAGTCGCGCAGCTTCATGAACTACCCTTTCCGCGTTGCGGGCGGCGAGAGCGCGTTCTTCGCGGACTTCCGGTACCGCTTCAGCGATCAAGAGCTGTTGTTCATGCGGCACGCTCCGGCGCGTTTCGTGCAGATGGGCAATGCGGACTGGTTCGACGATCACGGCTTCCAGCAGGCGGCGGTGGGGCTGAGCCCGGCCTTCGGCCTAGAGCTCCGTGTGCACCGCAGCGTCGACCGTTTCGAGTTCCTTGAGCCGGTCAAGATCGAAGCCAAGCTCACCAACATCTCACGGCAGCCGCAGCTGGTCGACGACGCGCTGCTCGAAGGCGGGCAAGGCCTGACCGTGATCCTCAAGAAGAACGGCAAGCCGGCTCGGCAATGGGCGCCGTTTGGCCAGCGGTGCTTCGAGTCGTCCAAGACTGTCCTCCAGCCGGGCGAGTCCAAGTACGGCTCGATCTTCGCAGGCGTCGGGCTGAACGGCTGGGACCTTGCCGAGCCGGGTGTCTATCACGTGCAAGCCGCCGCACAGATCGACGGAGAGGGGGCGATCTCGAATGCTCTTCCGCTGCGTGTGGCGCCGCCGCAGGACCGCTACGCTGAGGAGCTGCTGGCGCAGGACTTCTTCTCGGAAGACGTCGGCCGGGTGCTGGCGATGGGCGGCTCCCGCGTCCTCGACAGCGCCAACGATACGCTCAAGAAGGTTGCCGAAATGCTCCCGAAGAAGCGAGTAGCTCACCACGCGCGGTTCGCGCTGGGGAATCCACTCTCACAGAGCTACAAGGTGCTCGATCTGCCGGCGGGATCCGCTGCATTGACCTCGGCGCGGAAGGACCAAGGCAAGATCAAGACGGAGCGCGCCAAGCCTAAAGAGGCGCAGGCGAATCTGGCGTCCGCGCTGACCGACCAGACCGCCGTGGCCGCCGAGACGCTGGGACACATCGACTACAAGCAATGTGTCGACGGGTTCTGCCAATTCTTGGCGGACCAAGGCGAGGCCGAAGAGGCGGCGAGCGTGCAGGGATACATGCACAAGACCTTCGAAGCGAAGCAGGTGCTACCCAGGGTCCTCACGGAAATCGAGAAAAACCAGAATGAGTACTCCGGCGCGAAGCCGAAGAAGCGCAGCGCCCGAGCCGGACGCTAAGCGCAGCCGTGCGCTATCATCGGGGCGGTCGCGAGCCGGCCGTCCCGTCTTCTCGCAGTCAGGCAGGAATCGTCGAATGTCGAGCGGAGCGCCGGCTATTGTCCTCGCCCCAAGCATCGCTCTGCTGACGCTTGCGTGCGCCGGCCCGCTCGAGAGGTCTCCCACCGTGCCGCAAGCTTCTCCCAACCAAATACTGCACGTAGCCCTGCAAGACGGTTTCCTCGATGACGCAGTGGTCGTCAGGGTAAACGGCGAGGAAGTTCATCGCGAGAAGGGGGTTTCGTCTGACCCGCGGATCGGTTTGGCGGCCTCGTTCGACCTGGAGGCGCCCCAAGGACCGGCGACCCTCGAGATCGAGCTGCCCGGGCGCAAGTTGCGCAAGACGATCGAGGTTGATGCGACAACCGCCCCTTATGTTGGCGTGACGCACGTTGAGGGCGGCATCGAGTTTCGAGTCTCCGAAAGACCCTTCGGGTATCTGTAGCGCCCCCTAGAGATCGCGCACGCCCCGGCGACGCTCGGCCGCGCGCACCTCGTCCTCGTCCATCCCCAGGTGGTGCGCAAGCTCGTGCCAAAGCGTTTCGTAGACGATACGCCGGACGTCTCGCGACGAGCTCGCCGCGCGCTCGATCGGTCCCTGAAACAGCGTCACCTGATCCGGCAGCGCCATGTGATAGCGCCACCCCCGCCGATCGAGCGGAACGCCTTGGTACAGCCCGAGCAAGGTGTGCCCCGGCGGCGTCTGTGCGGCGCGAAAGTGCTCTTCGCTCGGCTCGTCCTCCACGAAGACGGCCACGTTGGAGAAGTGATCCCGGAAGCGCCGCGGGATTCGCTCCCAGGCGTCATCGACCAGATCCTGAAACTCGTCGTGGCTCATCGCGCCTCCTCGAGCGCGGCGATCAACGCTTCGACGTCCTCGGGCTGGGTGCGGAAGTTCGTGATACAGGCGCGCAGTACCGCCTGGCTTCCCCCGAGGCGCGTGGCCGAGATCCAAGCCGCTCCCGACTCGAATACCCTCGTGCATACCCTCTCCACCTGCTCGGCGGAGTCGTCCCTAGCATCGACGAAACAACAGATGGGCAGCGGCGTCGAGTTTCGGATCGTCCAGTCGTTTTGTTCGAGCCGCTGCCGCAACAGCTCGCCCATGGCGAACATGCGCCGGATGGCGGCGCGGTAACCGTCCCAACCATGGATGAGCAGCGAAAGAAACAGCTTCAGGCCGTGGAAGCGGCGCGACCACTGCATCCCGTGATCATACAAGTCGAACGCATCGTCGCCCGCTTCGCGCGGCATGTAGGGATTGTGCTCGGCGAAGGCCGAGCGCAACGTCCCGGGCCGGCTGGTCAGGATGAGGCCGGCGCCCATGGGCGCGGACAACCATTTATGGGCGTCGAGCGTGATCGAGTCCGCGCGCTCGATTCCCGACAGCAGCATCCTCTTTTCCGGCAGCAAGGCCACGGCGCCGGCCCAGGCTGCATCGACGTGGTACCACAGCTCGTGACGCCGCGCGATCGCATCGCACTCGGAGAGGGGATCGATGGCGCCGGCGTTGGTCGTGCCCGCGGTCGCGGCGACCAGGAACGGCGCCAGGCCGGCGCGCCGGTCCTGCTCGATCGCATCCTCGAGCGCATCGGGTTGCATGCGCAGGCAATCATCCACGGGAATCGCACGGATGGCCCGGCGGCCCAGGCCCGACATGCGAGCAGCCCGGCGAAACGAGTGGTGAGACTCCGACGAGACGTAGAGCACGGGTTGCGCGGCCAGGCCCCGCAGCCCTACGTCGCCGTAGTCGGCAAATCGCGCGTGCAAGGCCGCCAGCACCGCAGTCAGATTCGCCTCCATCCCGCCGGAGACAAACAGTCCTTCGGTTCGGGCCGAGTCGAGCCCGAGTTGGCCGCCAAGCTCGCGCGCCAGCCGCAGTTCCACCTCGGTGGCGTAGGCGCTGTGGCTCCAGGCGGCGACATTGGGATTGAACACAGCCGCTAGCGCGTCGCCAGCGACCCCGGCTTCGGTGGCGGCCGGGTTGAATAGCCCGAAGTAGCGCGGATGCGGCGGATGAACGTGATGCTCAAGAATTGCGTCGGAGACCTCGGCCACCGCCGCGGTCGGATCGAGAGGCCGCGAGAAGTCATAGGCGTCGACCCGAGCCCGCACGGCCTCGGCGTCGAGCTTGGGCGTGGCCGGGCGGTCGCGAAGCGCGGCTGGATGACTGCGGATGCGCTCGACGACCGCCTGCCATAGGGCGTCTTGCCGCCGTACGTCGAGATCGAGCATCGAAACGCTCATTGTAGGCCGCCCCGGCTGCTACAATTCCCTCGGTGCGACGGCGAGGATTTCTGCTGAGCGGGGCGGCGGCGATGGCGACCGCGGCCCAGCGCCCGATCCGCTGCGCGGTCTACGGGCTCGGGCACGGGCACGCCCGCAGCAAGGTGCGGACGCTCCACGCCATGCCCGCCTACGAACTGGTCGGCCTGTGCGAGCCCGTCCAGACGGAGCTGTTCGAACGCCCTGAGTTTTCCGGCCATCCCCGGCTCGACCCACAGGCCATCCTGCGCGACCGCTCCATCGAGATGGTTGCGGTCGAATCCGACGTCGCGTACGGCCTTCGCTATGCGCACGAAATGGTCGACGCCGGCAGGCACGTACATCTGGACAAGCCGCCCGGCGAAGACCTCGAGTCGCTGCGCAGGCTGTTTGAGAAAGCAAACGAGCGCGGCCTGGCCCTGCAGATGGGCTATATGTGGCGAGACCACGCCGCGATGAGTCAGGCCATGCGGTTGGCGCGCGGCGGCGAGCTTGGCGACGTGTACGCCGTGCGCGCCACGATCAACAAGCCGATCTCGCCCGCGGACAGGATCCTGCTGGCGCGCTTTCGAGGCGGGATGATGTACGAGCTCGGCTGTCACATGATCGACCGCATCGTCGATCTCTTGGGCACGCCCCACAAAGTCACCGGCTGGCTGCGCCACGACGGCTCCATCGACGACGGCCTGGCGGACAACACGCTGGCCGTGCTCGAATTCGACGCCGCGATCGCTGAAGTCTACATCGCCGCCATGCAGCCGCACGGCAACGACTACCGCACTTTTCAGATCCTCGGGACCAAGGGAACCGCGACGGTGAGCCCGTTCGCGCCCGACGGCAAGCTGCACCTCGACATGGCGGGTGGGCGTCGCGGCATGGCGCCGGTCGAGATGCCAAAGACCGTTTCGGCCTACGAAGCGAGCTTCGCCGAGTTGGCGGGCTTCATTCGCAGCGGGGACCCGATGCGGCACGGCGTCGAGCATGACCTGGCGGTCCATGAGGCGCTGCTCCAGGCGTGCGGGACGATCGCCGGTTGACTGGCGCTCGAATTGCATCAACAGCCCCGGCGGGCCTTTGCCTGGCTCCTTCTTTGGGCAAATGACCCGCAACCGGGCCTCTGCGCTCATCCCCTCCCGCCGCCTGCGGTCGATGAGCAAGGGGCCCGTGGAAGCCTGAGGGGCGGCGAGACCGGCGGGGCGATTGCTACAATTCGCCTCGCCATGGATCGCCGCCTCTTCCTTCTCTCCTCCGCCTCGGCCGCCGCACTGGCGCAAAGTCCCAACGAGACGATCCGCATGGGCTTGATCGGCGCGGGCGGGCGCGGACGCAGCGTGACGCGGGAGTTCAAAAAGGACGCCAACCTCAAAGTTCACGCGGTTTGCGACGTCTATGAGCCCAACCTCGAGCAGGGACTCTCGACCGCCGGGCCGGGGACGAAAACCTATCGCAACTACAAGCAGTTGCTCGACGACGACGCGATCGACGTGGTGTTGATCGCAACCCCGGAGCATTGGCACCACCGCATGACGCTCGATGCGATGGCCGCCGGCAAAGACGTCTACGTGGAGAAGCCGCTCTGTCACACGCCCGAAGAGGGTAAGCAACTCGTGGAGGCGCAGCGCCAATCAGACCGCATCGTCCAAGTTGGCATGCAGCGGCGCAGCTACAACCTCTACCAGGAGGCGCGCGACCTGCGTCGCGATGGGCGGCTCGGGACGGTGCGCATGGTGCGAACCTACTGGCTCAACAACCAGTCCGCCGCGCGCCAACGCCCCCTCGAGGGGCCCATCGATTGGGAACAGTGGCTGGGACCGGCGAAAGCCCGGAGCAGCGCCGCGAGCAGAAACCCGATTCACTTCTTCAACTGGCGCCACATCGCCGAGTACGCCGGCGGCATCGTCATCGACCAAGGCGCGCACATCTACGACTCGATCCACATGATCATGGACGCGGGCTACCCGAGGTCTTTCAATGCCTCGGCGTGCAAGGGGCACGTCGACGGCGTCGATCAGCCAGAAACGGTCGTGGTGGTCGCAGAGTACCCGCAGGACTTCTTAGCGGTGTTTACGATCAACTACTCGGCCATGCGCTACGAGCGCCGGGCGGATCAGCTCAACGCCTACGACGGCGACGCGGCGCGCATGGACATCGGCCGCGAGTTTCTGCGCATCTACGACAGCGCCGAGCCGGCCAAGACCGCTTACGCGAAAGAGCAGCCGGGCGGCTTCGCGCAGGCGACCACCGATCACGTCGCGAACTTCCTCGAATGCGTGCGAACGCGGCGCGAGCCCGCCGCGCCCATGGAGCAGGGCTTCCATGCCGCGCTGATCTTGCAGTTGGCCAACATGTCGATCGAGCAAGGCAAGAAGATCCACTGGGACGCGGAGAGATTGGAAGTCGCGGGATAGCGCCCTCGAGCCGGCGCCGCTAGCGCTCGTCGCCCAAAGCCGCCAAAGCTTGCTCTAGAGACGGCTTCCCCTTCAGGTATCCCATCTGGGTCAGAAAGCGGTCCATCTTGGCGAGCGTGTCGAGGAAGATTCTCGTACCGCCCCTGTTCTCGTTGAAGAATCCGTGCGGCTGTCCTTCGTAGAGGTGCAACTCGCTCGCGATCCCCAGCCCGCGCATCTCATCGCGGAAGCGCTCGGCCGTCTCGACCGGAATCAGGTTGTCGTTCGTACCCAGGAACACCACCGCCGGCGGGTCGTCCGGGGTGATGTTGTGGGCGGGAGAGAGCTCCCGCCAATAGCCCTTGACGCGGTCGTACCCGTAGCCGTCCGGGCCGTTGTCGTAGACAGGGTTGAACAGGACGAGCGCGTTCGCTCGAGAGGAGACCGAGCGGTCGTCGCTCGGGTCGTCGAAACCGTCGATCATCCCGGTCGTGGTCGCCACGTGCCCGCCCGCCGAGCCACCCCCGGCCGCGATGCGATCCGGGTCCACGCCCAGCCGCTTGGCATGCTTGCGGACATAGCGAACCGCCGATTTGCCGTCTGCGACGCACTCCCGCGGCGTCGTGTTTTGTCGCGTTTTGACACGATAATCGGCGGTGATCGCAACCATGCCGCGGGAGGCCAGATAGCGGCAGTGTTGCTCGAACTGAGCCGGGCTCCCGCCGTTCCAACCGCCGCCGAAAAAGAACACGATCGCCGGCCGCGAATCCCGGGAAGGCCGATGGCCCGGCGGGTTGAAGACATAGAGCTTCAGCTCGTCGCCGGACGCGACTTTGTAGACCTCGACTTGCGCCCCGTCGAAATCGACCTCGGCGCCGGCGGCGCCGAGCGCCGCGGCCGCGCCCAGCAGGGTCAGCCCTAACGTCAAGACACGGCGGCGCATCACATGTAGCCTCCAGTCTTGCCGCCTTCGGCCTCGCCAGTGGGGAAGGCCGCGCGAATGTCCTTCATCCCGCGCAACATCACCGACACATCCGTGCCGCAGAACAGCAATCGCGCGCCGTGCTCTTTGCACTTCTGCAGCATCTCGGGGTTGCCCGCGTGAACGCCCGGCGCCACGCCATGCTTGTTGCAGCCCTCCACCATGCGATCGAAGGCGTCCCAAAACACCGCGCTGTCGAACTGCCCGGGAATGCCGAGCGAGACGGACAAGTCGAACGGGCCGACCATGGTGGCGTCGACGCCGGGGATGGAGGCGATCTCGTCGATGCATTCCACGGCCGCCTTGGTCTCCACCTGCGGAATGCACATCGTCTCAGCGTCGGCGGAATCCATCTCCGCTTGCGCGCCGGCGAACTGGAAGTCGTTGACGATGTTGCGCAGGCCGTAGCCGCGATGCCCGCGCGGCGGAAACTTCATGATGCGCACCAGGTTCTCCACCTGCTCGGGACGCTCGATGCGCGGCGCAACGATCCCGAAGGCGCCGCAATCGAGCATGCGCGCGACCAGCGAGTATTCGATGTCGGCCACCCGCACTAGCGGCACGACTCCGTGACCCTTGGCCGCGCGCACCAGCGTCTGAATGTCGTCGAACGAGGTGCGCGAGTGCTCGGCGTCGATGAAGAAGTGGTCCAGGCCGGCGGCTTTGACGACGGTGACGGCTTCGGCGCCGAGGTAGTCGGTCAGACAGGTCCCGAGAACCCAGCCGCCGTCGGCCAGAACATGCTTGATGTGGTTGCGTTGCATGAGGGCGATTGAGCGATTTTCCGTTGTACCACAGGGGCTTGGAGTCGCGTTGACACCCTCGTTTCCCAGTTGGTAGCTTGGGGGTTCTTTTCCCCCGCATGGCCAACCAAGCCACCGCCGCGGAGCTGCAAACAACCGCGCTCAACCGCGTGCATCGCGCACTCGGCGCCAAGATGGTCGACTTTGGCGGCTGGGACATGCCGGTGGAGTACTCCGGCATCTTGGCCGAGCACATGACGGTGCGAACCCGCGTCGGGCTCTTCGACGTCAGCCATATGGGCGAGATCGAGATCCGCGGCCGGCAAGCGCTCGAGCTGACCGAGCACGTCACCAGCAACCGCGTCGCGAGCCTCGAAGACGGCCAAGCTCACTACAGCGGCCTGCTCAACGAGCGCGGCGGCTTCGTGGACGACTTGCTCGTTCACCGCATCGACGCCGCCCGCTACTTCCTGTGCGTGAACGCAGGCAACCAGCGGCGCGATTTCGAGTGGATTCGCGATCACAACCGCTTCGACGCCGAGGTGGACTACCAGAGCCCCGGGTGGGCGCAGTTGGCCATCCAAGGTCCGCGGGCCGAGCAGACGCTCCAGCAGTTGACCGCGACCGAGCTCGACGCGATTGACTACTACTGGTTCCGGCGCGGCGAGGTCAGCGGCGTCGACGCCATCATCGCGCGCACCGGCTACACCGGCGAGGACGGATTTGAGGTCTACCTCGCGCCCGAGCACGCCGAGCGCATCTGGAACGAACTGCTCGCCGCCGGCGAGCCGCACGGCATCCTGCCCTGCGGCCTTGGCGCCCGCAACACGCTGCGCCTCGAGGCCGGCATGGCCCTGCACGGCCACGAGATCTCCGAAGACATTACGCCCTACGAAGCCAAGCTCGGCTGGATCGTCAAGCTCGACAAGGGCGAGTTCGTTGGCCGTGACGCGCTCGTCCGGCAGAAGGCGGAGGGCGTCAGCCGTAAGCTCGTCGGCTTCGAGATGCGTGGCCGCGGCATCGCGCGGGATGGTTACCGAGTCCATGCCAACGGCGCCGACGTCGGCTACGTCACCAGCGGCGGCCCCGCGCCGTCGCTCGACAAGAACGTTGGCATCGCCATGCTCCCCGCCGCGCTGGCCAAAGCCGGCAAGTCGATCGAGATCGCAATTCGCACGCGTCGCGTCGAGGCCCAAACGGCCCGGAGTCCTTTCTACTCCCGCAAGAAGAGCTAGACAAACACGATGTATCCGGCAGACTATCGCTACACCAAGGAACACGAATGGGTGAAGATCGACGGCGAGACGGCGCTGGTCGGCATCACGCACCACGCGCAGGATCAGTTGGGCGACGTCGTCTTCGTCGAGCTGCCCGCCGTCGGCGCTAAGGTGCATGCTGCGCAGTCGTTCGGCACGGTTGAATCCGTCAAGGCGGTCTCCGACATCTACGCGCCTCTCAGCGGCGAGGTCGCGGAGGTCAACGACGCACTGGTTGACGCGCCGGAGACGCTCAACGAGGCTCCGCATGACAAGGGCTGGTTGGTCAAGATTGCGCTCAGTGACCGCGCCGAGCTCGAAAGCTTGATGTCGGCCGAGGACTACGCCGCCTACGTGTCCGCCGAAACGGAGTCCTGACGAGTTGCGCTATCTGCCGAAATCCCCCCAGGAGCGCCGCGAGATGCTGGCCGCTCTGGGGATGGATCGCCCAGAGGACCTGTTTGCGCACCTCCCGGCGGACCTGCGACTCGAACGCCCGCTCGACATCCCGCCGGGCCAATCCGAGTACGAGATCCTCGACTACTTTAAGGCGTGTGCGGCGGAGAGCGGAGAGGGGCGCGCCTCCTTCCTCGGGGCCGGCGCCTACCGCCACTTCCGGCCAGTCGTGATCGACTCGCTGGTCACGCGCGGAGAGTTTCTCACCTCCTACACACCCTATCAGGCCGAGATCTCGCAGGGCGTGTTGACGACCATCTTCGAGTTTCAAACCATGGTCGCCCAGCTCACCGGCATGGAGGTCGCCAACGCCTCGATGTACGACGGCTCCTCGGCAACGCCCGAGGCGGCGATGATGGCGATCCGGCTAACGCGCCGCAACAAGGTCATCGCGGCGCGGTCCCTGCACCCTGAGTATCGCCAGGTGCTCGACACCTATTTCCAGCATCAGGCCTTCCCTGTCGAAACCATCGGCTACGACGCCGAGTCCGGCGCGCTGGATCTCGCCGAGCTCGAAGCCAAGCTCGACGACGACACCGCCGCGGTCATCGTGCAATCGCCGAATTTTTTCGGCGTCATCGAGGACGTACGGCGCGCCGCCGAGCTGGCGCATGCTCGCGGCGCGAAGCTCGTGGTGATGTTCAGCGAAGCGGTCGCGCTGGGCCTGCTCGAGCCGCCCGCGGAGGCCGACATCGTGGCCGGCGAGTTGCAGTCGTTCGCGCACCCGCCGAGCTACGGCGGGCCCTACTGCGGCGTGCTCGCCACACGCCGGGAGTACATTCGCCAAATCCCCGGTCGCCTCGCCGGCGAGACCGTCGATGACGACGGCAACCGCGCGTTCTGCCTGACGCTCGCCACGCGCGAACAGCACATCCGGCGCGCGAAAGCCACCTCGAATATCTGCACCAACCAGGCGCTGGTCGCGCTGATGTCCACCGTGTTCATGAGCGTCTTCGGCAAGCAGGGCTTGCGCGAGCTTGCGCTGCAGAATATGGCCAAAGCGCGCTACCTGGCCCAAGCCTTGGCGGCGAAGGGCGCGAAGCCTGCTTTCTCCGGCCGCTACTTCAACGAGTTGGTCGTGCGTCCGGCTGGCTCCCCGGCGGACGTCAACGCCAAGGCGCTCGAGGGCGGCATCGTGGGAGGCTTGGATCTGGGCCGCTTCTATCCCGAGCTCGACGGCGCGATGCTGGTCTGCGCCACCGAGATGAACACGCGCGAACAGATCGACCGTTTCGCGGAGGCCTTTGCATGATCAAGAAGGTCCGCCCGCACCAGACGCAAAACGAGCCGCTGCTGTTTGAGCGCTCGCAGCCAGGCAAGCGCGGCTATCAGCTTCCGCCGCTGGACGTTCCCGCGGTCGACGCGGCAGCCGAGCTCGGCGCGGACAACGTGCGCGAGGAGATCCCGGGCTTCCCCGAGGTGAGCGAAGTGGAGGTCATCCGCCACTTCACGCGTCTGTCGACCTGGAACTATGCCATCGACTTGGGGCTGTATCCGCTGGGCTCCTGCACGATGAAGTACAACCCCCGTATCAACGAGCACGTCGCACGGCTCGAAGGGCTGGCCTGGGCGCACCCCTATCAGCCCGAGGAGATCTCACAGGGCGCGTTGCGCGTGCAGTGCGACCTGGAAACCTACCTGGCCGAGATTACCGGCATGGACGCGGTCACCCTGCAACCCGCCGCCGGGGCCCACGGCGAGCTCACCGGCATTCTGCTCGTCCGCGCCTACCTCGAGGCTCAGGGCAACCCGCGACAACGAGTCCTGATCCCCGATTCGGCCCACGGCACCAACCCCGCCACCGCCGCCATCGCCGGCTACGAGGTCACCGAGATCGCCTCCAACCAAACCGGGATGATCGATCTCGCCTCTCTCGAGGCGGCGCTCGATGATTCGGTCGCCGCGCTGATGGTGACCAATCCCAATACTCTCGGCATCTTCGAGCAAGACATCAAGAAAGTCGCGGACATGCTTCATGCCAAAGGCGCGCAGCTCTACATGGACGGCGCCAACATGAACGCCCTGGTCGGCTGGTCACGCCCGGGAGACTTCGGCGTCGACGTAATGCACCTCAATCTGCACAAGACGTTCTCGACCCCGCACGGCGGCGGCGGGCCCGGCGCCGGGCCGGTAGCGGTGAAGGAGCACTTGGCGCCTCATCTCCCAATTCCGCGGGTCGCGCTCCGCGGCGGGACCTACCGCCTGCGAGACGACCTGCCAGGCTCGATCGGGAGGGTGCGCGCCTTCTGTGGCAACTTCGGCGTGCTGGTGCGCGCGCTCGCCTACATCCTGGCTCATGGCGGCGACGGCTTGCGCAACGCCACTGTCGACGCCGTGCTCAACGCCAACTACATTCGCAAGGGCATCGAAGACCGCTACCAACTGCCCTACGACGCGCCCTCGATGCACGAGGTCGTGTTCGCCGATACCGCGCAGGCCAACCACGGCGTCAAGACGGGCGATCTCGCCAAGCGGCTCATTGACTACGGCTTCCATCCCTATACGGTGAGCTTCCCATTGATCGTGCACGGCGCCTTGATGATCGAGCCCACCGAAACCGAGAGCAAGGGCGAGCTCGACGCCTTCATCGAGGCCATGCGCTCGATCGCGGATGAAGTCGAGCAAGACCCCCGCCTCGTCAAGTCCGCACCGCACTCCACGCGCACCAAGCGCGTCGACGAGACCCGCGCCGCCCGCAATCCCGTCGTACGCTGGGAACCGTCGTAGGTTCGGGAGCGCGCGGCCGGCCCCTACAGGATCCTCTTTCCGAGCGCTGAGAGCGCCAGCTCGACGGCGAGCTCGGCGGTTTGGTTGGCGGTATCGAGGATGGGATTGACCTCGGCCAGGTCTAGCGAGAGCATACGGCCGGAGTCGGCGACCATCTCCAGCGCCAAGTGCGCTTCGCGATAGGTTGCGCCGCCGCGACACGGCGTTCCCACGCCAGGCGCCTCGCGCGGGTCGAGAAAATCGAGATCCAGGCTGAGGTGGAATGGGCGGCTGCCGGCCGAAGCGATCGCGAGCGCCTCCTCCATCGACGCCCGAATGCCGCGCTCGTCGAGCTGTCGCATGGTCATCACGCGCAGCCCGGTTCGCTCGATCGCCTGGCGCTCGCCGGGATCGAGGTCCCGCGCACCGATCAAGACGGCGTTCTCGGCGGCAACGAGCGGCTCGTCGACCAGCTCCGCCAGGGCGCCGCGGCCCAACCCCAGCGCGTAGGCCAGCGGCATGCCGTGGACGTTGCCGCTGGGCGTGGTCTCGGGCGTATTCATGTCCGCGTGGGCGTCCAGCCAAATCAGCCCTGGCCGTTGGCCACGCCTACTCGCGGCCTGGGAGGCTCCGGCCAACGAGCCGAGCGCGAGCGAATGGTCGCCGCCGAGGACGACCGGGGTTCGGCCGCGGGTCACGCAGCCCTCGACCGCGCTCGCAATCTCGCGGCAGGTTTCAGCGATTTCCGCCGCGAAGCGCGCGCGCTCGTCGCCGCTGGCTTGGGTCTCCGGCAGCTTCACCGCGACGTCGCCCTCATCGCGAACCTCCAGGCCCAGCCCGCGCAGCTTCGCCCCCAAGCCAGCCGCCCGGATTGCCGACGGCCCCATGTCGACGCCGCGACGCCGCTGGCCGAGATCCAACGGCGCGCCGATGACCGATACGGATCGCGCGTTCATAGCAGGCTCGGTCGCCCTACGGCGAAACCGATCGCGACCGCTAGTATAGACGGGGCGTCGCAGTCGAACGGACCCCTCTGGCCGGCGACGCCTTGGGACTCCGTCGACACGAGGGCGTCGGAAGACCCGCATAGAAACCCGCCGCGCCCGAATTTTTCGTTGAACACGCCCTAAACCGGTGCTAGACTTCCAATATCTGGTTCGTGTTCTGTCTGCTCGCCATCGAGGTTTGCTGAGCCCCCCGACTCTCTGTTCGTCGTCTCGGTCTCTTCGCCCCCCGACAGCTTGGAATTCAGACGCGACGGAGGTCTGCGTGAAGAACATCTTTGTTGGAAATCTGAACTACTCCGCCACCGACGACGAGCTGCGGCAATTGTTTGAGCAGTTCGGGGCGGTTGACCGCGTCAGCCTGATCACCGATCGTGACACCGGGCGTCCGCGGGGCTTCGGCTTCGTCGAGATGCCGAACGACGAGGAGGGCGATCGCGCCATCGAAGAGCTCAACGGCGTCGAGCTCGGCGGACGCACTCTCAACATCAACGAAGCTCGCCCGCGAGGCGGAGGAGGCGGCGGCTTCGGCCGGCCTGATCGCGGCCCCCGAGACTTTGGCGGCCCCGGCGGCGGACGCCGCCGCGAAGGCGGCCGCGAGCCTCGCTGGTAACCCCCTCTTCGGCAAGGGACTAGCAATTTGGTTGGGGACGGGACCACCGTGGTACCGGCCCCTTTTTGATCCCTGCACGTCATTTCAGGCAAGCGTTCCGGTTCGGCAACCTAGAACCACGACGGACGACCCGTCGCTGGAGATTGCCGGACATGAACCTTCCCGCTCGTCGCTCGCAGGCCTTGCGCGCCGCGCTCGCCGCCCTCGTTTTCGCCTCCCCTGCCCTGCTGTCGGCTCAGGACGCCCGCGCCGGAGGCGCGAACCTGTACCACGTCTCGCCCGCTCTCGAGAAGGCGCTCTCTGCCCCGCAATACTTTTCGCCCGAAGACCCCGAGGAGAAGTTCCGGCGCAGCCGGCGCCGATGGCGCAAAGCCTGGCTGGGCAGCGTCGCGGCCTTTGCGGTCGCCAACGTATTCGACCTGCACTCCTCCCACGGCAAGATGGAGCTCAACCCGCTGCTGCGCGGCGGCGACGGCCGCTTCTCCACCTCGCGGGCCTTGGCGCTCAAAGGCGGCATTGGCGCCGGCTTCGTTGCATTTCAGGGCTGGATGATCCACAGAAGCCCCGATAAGAACCTTTACAAGCATTTCACCTTCGCCAATACGGCGGCCGCGGGCGGTCTGGGAGCGCTTGCGGTGCGCAACTACGGGATTCCGGCGCCTGCTTCGCGGTAGGCGCCGGACACGGCCGAGCCCGTTCGGGGGGACGGGCTCGGCTACAATTTCCATCTTGACCACCATGCCAAGATGGATCGCCGCCGCGATGTTGATCGCAGCGCTCACTGCGGCGCCCGACCTCGACGCGAGGACGCAACCGTGTCGCGACGTGTACGTCGTCGACCCGCTGAGCGATCCGGTGCCGGGAGCGCTGGTGCGCTCCGGGAAACTCGAGGCGACGACGGACCAGCGAGGGTTCGCGCGGCTGTGCCAAGGCCGCTCCGGGGATGTCGTCGTGCGGGCAGAGGGCTTCTCGGAAGCCCGGCAGGAGCTCGAGGGCTTCGAGCCGATCGAGGTGCGCCTCTCGATCCGCCCGGTCTCCACCCCGGTCGTCGTCACCGGCGAAGTCCGGCCGCGCGAGCTCGCCGAGACCGACCGCAGCATCCAGGTCCTCTCGGTCGAAGAGCGCGACGCTGCCGCCTGGTCATTCGCCGACCTGATCAAGAACGACTCCTCGGTCCACGTGCGCGAGCGCGGCCCTGACGGCACGCAGGCCGATCTCTCGATCCGCGGCTCGGGGTTCGACCAAGTGCTGGTGATGATCAACGGCGTTCGCGTGAGCGACGCCCAGACCGGCCACCACTCGATGGACTTGCCGCTGCCCTTCGAAGCCGTCGAGCAGGTCGAAATCCTGCACGGCGCCGGCTCGACGCTCTACGGCTCCGACGCCATCGGCGGGACCATCAATTTCGTCACCAAGAAGCCCAAGAACAGCGAGCTCAAGCTGATGGGCGGCGCCGGCGAGCACGGCTGGACGCGCCTCGGCACGAGCGGCGCGATTCGCCGCGGGCCCTTCACCCAGACGGCGGCGGTGTCGCGCGACTTCTCGTCGGGCTTCGCGCCGGGGCGCGACTTCCGCAACGTCTCATTTTCGAGTGAGACGTTCCACGACACCGACAACGTCGCGACCAGCATTCTGTTCGCCTTCAACGATCGTCCCTTCGGCGCCAACGGCTTCTACGGGCCCTGGGATTCCTGGGAGGACACGGGAACCAAGTTCGTATCGGTCTCGCAGACCCATGGCCGCAACGCCGACAAGCTGCAGCACCGCGCCAACTTCGCCTTCCGGCGCCACACGGACCACTTCGTACTCTGCAAGCCCGGTTGTGTGTTCGGCGGCGTGCAGTTTGCACCGACGGACTTCAACAACCGCCACCGGCTCGACACCTGGCAGGGGAACTACTCCCTCACAGGCCGCTTGAGCGGGCGTGCGCGCTGGGCGGCGGGCGTGCAGTACCTCTCCGAGGCGATCGACTCCAACGTCGCCGGCCAGCGCGACCGTGACCGCGGCTCAGCTTACGTCAACCTCGATCTGCGTCCAACCGACAAGATGACGCTTTCGCTCGGGGTCCGCGAAGAGGTCTGGCAGAAGTGGCGCGGGCAGACCAGCCCGAACGTTGCCGCCGGCTACTGGCTAGGCAAAGGCGTGAAGATCCGCGGGCAGGTCGCCTCGGCGTTCCGCATCCCGACCTACACCGACCTCTACCACCACGATCCCGGCAATGTCGGCAATGCCAACCTCGTGCCCGAGAGAGCGTGGAACTACGAGGCCGGCCTTGACTGGTACGGCCAACGAGGGACGAAGGTCTCCGCGACCTACTTCCGCCGGCTCGAGGACAACACCATCGACTGGGTGCGCGACGACGGCACGAGCGTCTTCGAGGCGCGCAACTTTCAGGAGCTCGACTTCAACGGCGGCGAGCTCGAGGTACGCCATCGATTCTCCCGCGCGGCCGAGCTATGGGCGAACTACACCGCGATCCGCGCCTCGCAGCGACTGCCGGTCAACGCGGTGTCGCGCTATACGTTCAACTTCCCGCAGAATCAGGCTTTCGTGGGGTACCGCGGCGAGCTTGGGCCCGCTCTGCTGATCCGCACCCAACTCGGCGTCTACAACCGGACTTGGCAGTCCTCCAAGGCTCTCTGGGACGTCTCGATCGGGTGGAGCCGCGGCAACTGGCGCCCGTTCGTACAAGCGACCAACTTGCTCGATACGATGCACGAAGCATTCCCGGGTCTGGCGCAACCAGGCCGCTGGATCCGCGGCGGCATCGAGATCCGGATCTTCTCTGAGTAAGGCAAGCCGGCCGCGGCGCCCGGCCCTCTTACCAGCGAATCGTCGCGGGCAGATACTTCTCGATCAGCCCGAGGTAGTAGGGCTTCAGCTCCTGAACATCGGGTACGCCGTCGCTCTTCGAGTACAGGTCGTAGCCGTTGAACTCTTTCACCCAATAGAGCTTGTTTTCATCCGAGGCGTCCATGAGCTGCCGGTAGGCGCCTTCCCTGTGCCATGGATAGAACGAGTGGTAGCGCAACATGGCCAACCCTTCCGTTGGCAACTTGGATTCGCGCATCACCTGATAGATGTACTCGTCGTGCCCCCAGGAGATGAGCACGTTGTCCATGCCGCAACCTTGCTCGTAGATGCCGAGCTCGGTCGACAGCAGCGGATCCTTGGTATCCGGGTTGGCCTCGAAGTATTCGTGGTAGATGATCGTCTCGGAGAAGCGGCAGCCCACCGGGAAGGTGTCTCCGACGACCGCCCATTGCTCCTCGTCCCAGAAGCAGAGCATCTTGCCGGCGTCGTGGACCAGACCCACCAGCTGCATCCAATCGGGGCGCCCGTCTGCGCGCATCTTCTCCGCGGTCTGCAGCGCGTGGGCGATCTGGGGCAGATCGGTGTCGGGGTCGGAGTCGTCGACCAGCTCGTTGAGCCGTTCCAGGGCCTCCCACATCGTAGTCTGGTCCCGTTGCAGCGGCCCATACTGTTCGCGCTTCGAGCGCACGAGCTCGAGCGTCTGGCCGGCGTGGTTCTGGCGATAGAGCGCCTTGACGCCCTCGGGCGCATCCCCGTAGGAGCGAAACTCGTCTTCGCTCTTGTCGGTGCGGTAACGGCTGCGGACGAAGTCGTCCCATTCGTCGACGTGCTTGAGCGGGGAAGCGGGTTGGACGTGCATGTAGGACCTCCATTCCCCCCAGGCGGTCCGTGCCGAGCCGCGACCGTGAGAGGGAGCGGTTGCTACGCAGAGTATAACTCCGGGCGGGCGGCGTGCGAAGCATCTTGGTAGAGATAATGAAGAATCCCGTGCGTTCCCTCCTGCTGTTGGCCTGTATGGCCGCGCCGCTCTTCGCCGAACAGCGTACGCCCGTGCTCGTCGAGCTGTTCACCTCCGAGGGCTGCTCGAGCTGCCCGCCGGCGGACCGCCTGCTGATCAAGCTGCATGAAGAACAACCCATCCGCGGCGTCGACGTGATCGTGCTCAGCGAGCACGTCGACTACTGGAACCGCCTCGGTTGGTTCGATCGCTTCTCCTCGCCCGAGTACGGCAAGCGGCAGTCCTGGTACAGCAGCCGCTGGCCCACGCGCGTCTACACGCCTCAGGTCGTCGTCGACGGCGAGCGCGAGGCCGTCGGCGGCGACGGGCCTTCGGTCGTCCGACTCATCCGCGAAGCCACGCTCAAAAAGAAAGGCGTCGTGGCGATGACGCGTCAGGGCGCCGAGCTCCGGCTCGAGGTCAGCGGCCTACGCAAGCCTCGGAAATCGAAGCTCATGCTCGCGATCGTTGAAGATCGTCTGGAAAGCGACGTCTCCAAGGGCGAGAACCGCGGCAGGTTGCTGCGGCACGCCGGCGTCGTGCGCTCGCTCATCGAGGTCGGCGAGCTGGGGCGGAGCGATGCGGAGTGGAGCGGTTCGATTCCCCTCCGGCTCGACGAGAGTTGGAATCGCGCCAACCTCCGCGCCGTCGCCTTCGTGCAACAGACCGCTTCGCGCGCCGTGGTCGCCATCGACGCGCTGCCGCTCGACGAATGATCCAAGCCATCCTTTTCGACTTCGACTACACTTTGGCCGACTCCTCCGATGCGGTGGTCGAGTGCTTCAACACCGGCCTGTCCGGCATTGGGCTGCCCCACGCCGAGCCGGACGCTATCCGGCGCACCATCGGTCTGTCGATCCCGGAATCGCTCGCTCGGGTCGCCGGCCGCGAGCACTTGCCGCGAGCCGAAGAATTTCGCCTGCTGTGGCGGCGCCGCTCGGACCAGATCATGGTCGAGTGGACCAAGGTCTACGCCTGGACCGCCGCAACCGCGGAGACGCTACGCGACCGGGGCTACCGCCTCGGCATCGTCTCGACCAAGTACCGCAGCCGCATCGTCCCCACCTTGGCGCGCAACGGGCTCGCCGACGCCTTCGACATCGTAGTGGGCGGCGAGGATGTGGAGCGGCACAAGCCGCATCCAGAGGGGCTCCAGCGCGCCGCCGAAGGGCTAGGCGTGGACTCGGCTGAGACGCTCTACGTGGGCGATACCGTAACCGACGCAACTGCCGCGCGCCGCCGGAGCGCCCTTCGTCGCTGTACTCTCCGGTATGACGCCGGCCCAGGACTTCGCCCCCCACCCCAAGGTCGCCGCCCTAGACCACGTCGGCTCGCTGCCCGATTTCCTGCTCTCCGACGCCGCTGCTACCATCGCCTCATGACGCAGGTCTCGCGCGACGCCATCGCGACGCTGCTCGTCTCGTGCCCGGACCAGCGCGGCATCGTCGCCGCCCTGGCGCAGACTCTCTACGGCCACGGCGCGAACATCCTCGACGCCGACCAGCACACCGACACCGAGGCCGGGCAGTTCTTCCAGCGCATCCGCTTCGATCTCTCGCAGATTCACACCGACCGCCATTCGCTCGAAAGCGCCATCGCCGAGGTCGGCGAACGCTTCGGGATGAGCACGCGGCTCGACTACGCCAGCCGCACCAAGCGAATGGCCATCTTCGTCTCGAGATATGATCACTGCCTGCAAGACCTGCTGTGGCGCACCCGCGCCGGCGAGCTCGATTGCACGATTCCGCTCGTCATCTCGAACCATGAGGACCTGCGCGGATTGGCCGAGCACTTCGGCGCGGCGTTCCACCTCTTCCCCATCACCAAGCAGAACAAACGCGAACAAGAGCGCGCGGAGGCCCGCCTGCTCGCCGAAGAGCAGATCGATCTGGTCGTGCTAGCCCGCTATATGCAGATTCTGACCGCGGAGCTGCTCGAGGAAGTCGCCGCACAGGTGATCAACATCCACCACTCGTTTCTGCCGGCGTTCGTCGGCGGCAAACCCTATCACCAGGCCTATCAGCGCGGCGTCAAGCTAATCGGCGCGACCGCGCACTACGCCACCGCCGTCCTCGATGAAGGACCGATCATCGAACAAGACGTCGCGCGCTGCTCCCACCGCGACTCGGTTCGTGACTTGGTGCAGCGCGGTCGCGACCTGGAGAAGCTCGTGCTGGCGCGAGCCGTGCGCGCTCACCTGGAGGACCGCGTGCTGGTCTACGGCAACAAAACGGTCGTGTTCGACTGATCGGAGTCGCGCGGGCGGACGGATCCGGGCGGCAAGTTGGTCGCGGGCGCGCTGTTGCGCCAAAGGCCGAGTGACGCCATCTAAGGGTGCGAGAGCACGCTTCGAGCGGGCCGAGCGCGCCTCGCCCGTGTTGATATACTCAACCCCTTATGCGCATCCTTCTCGGCGCGGATCACGGCGGCTTCGCGCTCAAACAGGAGCTCGCCGAGCGTCTCCGCGCGGCTGGGCATGAGGTCAGAGACCTCGGAGCGCACGACTATGATGCAGCCGACGACTACCCGGATTTCGCCCTCGCCGTGGCCCGGGCCGTCGCGGCGGGCGAGGGCCAACGCGGCATCGTGGTCTGTGGCAGCGGCGTCGGCGCCTCGGTTGCCGCCAACAAGGTCAAGGGCGTGCGCGCGGCGCTGTGCCACGACACCTACTCGGCGCGCCAGGGCGTGGAGCACGACGATCTCAACGTGCTCTGCCTGGGCGGCCGGATCGTGGGCGGCGCACTGGCTCGCGAGATCGTCGAAGCGTTCGTGGAGGCGGAGTATTCCGGCGCGGAACGTCACCAGCGCCGCCTGCAGAAAATCCTCGACGCCGAGGCCTGCTGAAGCTCGACGCCGCGATTGAACTTTTCCACCTGCCTGTCGTAAACACGAAGCACCGACATGGTGGACCGTAGAGATTTTCTTCAGACCCTTGGAGGCGCGGCCGCTTCGGCCGGGCTGCTCCAGGCGAGCGAGCGCCCACCCTACGCCGGCCCGAACGTCATCCTCATTCGCTTCGGCGGGGGCGTGCGGCGCCGCGAGACGATCGAAGCCGAGCACACCTTCGCGCCCTATCTGTGCAAAGAGCTGATTCCGCGCGGGGTGCTCTACCCGCAAATGGAGATCGCCAGTCTCGAGGGGCTCAAGACGAGCCACGGCGAAGGGACGCTCAACATCCTCACCGGCAAGTACGACCGCTACGCCGACATCGACGGCAAGTTCCTCGGCTCGCGCTACGAGGCGAAGGTCCCCACGCTGTTCGAATACTTGCGCAGCCGCTATGACGTCCCGTCACACCAGACGTTGATCGTCAACGGCGAGGACCGCACCGACGAGGAGTTCTACAGCTTCAGCAACCATCACGCGTTCGGCGTCAACTTTCGCTCGAACGTGCTGAGCCTCTACCGCTTCAAGACCTACCTGTTGCGGCGGCGCCTCGACGAAGGCTTGGTCCCCAAAAAGGACGTCAAAAAGGCGCGACACGAGCTCGCAAAGCTCGAAGCGATCGACTACCGCACTGGCGGACGGGACCAGCAGGCGCCCGAGATCGAAGAATTTTGGGAGCGCTGGCGGGCCCACTATGGCGACACCGGACTGGTGAACCCGCGCGGCGACCGGCTGCTGACCGCCTTGACGCTGCGGGCGCTCGAACAGCTTCGGCCGCGACTCGTGATGGTCAACTACAACGACCCAGACTACGTGCACTGGGGCAACGCAAGTCACTATACGCGCGGCGTCTCGATCATCGACGAGGGGCTGCGGCGACTGGTGCGCTTCGTCGAGACCGACGATTTCTACCGGGGCAACACGATCTTCGCGGTTGTACCCGATTGTGGCCGCGACGACAGCCCGTTCGCTTCGGTGCCCTTCCAGCACCACTTCGGCTCCACGGGCTCGCACGAGATCTGGGCGCTGTTGTTCGGCCCCGGAGTGGGCCGCGGCGTGGTCGATGAGCCGGCCGATCAGATCTGCGTCGCGCCCACGATCGGCCGATTGATGGGCGCCACCGCCGAGCACGCCGAAGGCGACGTGCTCGAGGAGGTGTTCGCATGAGCGCACCGACGGCGCCGACGAGCCTGTTCGTTACCCCAGCCGAGGCGCGCGCCTCGGGCAGGTTGCGCGCCGCGTTCTCAACCGGCTGGCGAACCTTCGTCGGCATGGCGCTGTGCCAGACGCTGCTGACGAGCGTGCTCGTCATAGGCTGGACCTACCGGCTGATGCAGCGCCGGGCCCTGCTCTACTGGGCTCGTCGCGGACGCGGGCTGCGCGTGCGCACGGCAGGGCTGCCCGAGTGGGCGATCCATCGCGACGCCGGCCTCAAGGGGCTGCTCGATCCGCTGGCGCACAACTTCAAGCTCGGCGCGCAGGCGTTGGCGTCCACCTGGACGGTTACGCTGCCTGCTTGTGCACTATGGCAGTTCGGTTGGTTCGCCGGCTGGGATAACTCTTTCAACAAAGGCTACGAGCAAGCGTTCGTTGGCGCGGGGATCGCCTGGATCGGAATTGCCATGTTCCTGGCCGCGATGCTCTATCTGCCGATTGCGCAGGCGCGCCACGCGGCGAGCGGAGAGTGGAGAGCGTTCTTCGACTTCCACACCAACCGCAAGATCGCGAAGGACAATCGCTTTTCGAGCTTGTTGTTGGCCGCGGGCTATGCCTTGGGCGGTCTGCCAATCTTGCTGCTGACGATGCTGCCCTACTTCGCCGCCAACAACAACCCGGCGCTGCTCGAGATGAGCGCCGCGGAGCAGATGGCCTGGCTGGGCCGCTTCTACTTCTGGGCGGCGCTGCCCCTGTTCGCCCTGTTCGTAACGCTGCGGTTGGCCGCAACGCGGATCTATGCCCGCGGGCTGATGGACCTCGTGCTCTCGCGCGAGATTCCGCGCGACGCCTTGCGCGGCGCCGAGCGCGAAGCGTTCGACGAGCTGGATTTGCACGCGGTAGAGGACGACGCGCCGCGTCCGAACATCGCCATCTGGGCGACGCGCGGGGCCGGCCGGCTGGTCGCGGCGGCGCTGACCGTTTTGCTGTGGTTCGGCCTCACGGCCCAAACCTTCGTTGGGCAGTTCTTCCACTACCGGCCCGTGCAGGGCTGGCTGAACCAGCCACTGGTGCAAGCCCCGTGGATGCGGCACGTCCCGACGCCGCTAGCAGCGCCGGCGGCGGACGAGGGCTCGGAAGCCGTCAGCGCGTCGTCGACCCGCTAGGGCGTCATCGGCGGCGGCGGCTCGAAGCGATAGCGCGACTGCAGCATTGCCACCAGATCGACGAGCTGTCGCACTGTGATCGAGCTCGTATAGTCCGGCATCCGCGACTCGCCCTCGACCGTAATCTCGGCCACGGGCCGCGCGGCCAAACGGTGCGACGGGTGAATGATCGACGTCACTAGGTAGCCGTCGGTGCGGATTTCCCGCACGCGTCCGCCGAGCGGAATCGCCGGCTGCTCGGTCGGAGCGGGAAACTGTAAGCCGTCCACGGTATGGCACGACCAGCACCGCAGCTCCTCAAAAGCCGTCTTTCCACGCTCGACATCGCCGTTCTCGGGTAGACGGAAGCCGCTCGGCGAGTGCACCCCGCCACACGCCGCCAGCCCGAGCGCCAAGAGCGCAATGGCAGCGACTCTCATGGTTCTGTCCTCCGGAATCTTCAGAAGCAAGACGGGCGCCAATCTCTACGCTAGGAGCGGGCTCGCTTGATCGCTTCGCCGACGGTCTCCAGGTCGACTTTGAGCCGGGCCACCGAGCCCGCCGGCGGGTCGTACTCCGGCGGGATGGCGATGGCCGTGCCGTCGCGGTGGCTGCGCACCGCCGGCGTCATGATCTCGATTCCGGCCTTGTGGAAGGCGTCCAGCAGGTTCTTGACGAGCTCGGAGCGCACCGCGCCGGCGAGGTCGGGCCGCTCGGTCGAGCAGCGCAGCTCGTAGACCACCGCGTAATCGTCGAGGCTGAGCTGCCAGACCGTCGGCGCCGGATTCGCCGAGACGTGCTCGGTCTGCTTCGCCGCCCCTAGCATCGCTTCGTGCACTTTGCGCCAATCCACGTCGTAGCCGATGCCCGCACTGATCTTGAGCACGAGTTGACGGCCGCCGGACTGCTGGCTGTAGTTGATGACCGAGCCTGTCATCACGATGCCGTTGGGAATGGAGACGACTTCGTTGTCGATCGTTCGCAAGCGCGTGACGAATAGTGTCTTCTCGACGACGTCGCCCACGGTGCCGCCGATATCGATGCGGTCGCCGATGCGAAACGAGCCGGTATAGGTGAGCACGACGCCGGAGATCATGTTCCCAATGACCGTCGAGGAACCGAACGTGATCAGTGCGCCGATGAACACCGAGAATCCCTTGAAGACCTCCGACTGCGCTCCGGGCAAGTAGGGATAGCTGATCACCATTGCGAACAGGACCACGACAACGCGGGCGAGCTTATAGGTCGGATCAGCCCATTCGGGATCGAACCCGGGGACGCGCAAATCTCGCCGCTCGATCGCCTCGAGCAGAAAGTGCAGGAACTTGATGGAGTAGCGCGCGAACGCCGCGATGACGATCAGATAGACCAGGTTCGGCAGGTAGTCGATGATCGATCCGCCGACCGAGGCGATCACCGACCAGACGTAGTCCAGCGCGCGGGCGCCCCATGCGGCCGTGGCCGGATAGACGCTCAGCACGTACATCACGTAGTAGAGCGCGGCCACGGTCGCCACTGCCATGTAGACGAAACGCAGCACGCGCGCGCCAACCAGCCGGATGCGCTGCGGCGTTAGAATCGTTAGCCGCTGCACCTTCAGCCCGCGCGCCCGCAAGCCCCAAGCGCGCAGCCGCACGTGGATGGCGTGCCGCAGCGCTAGCGCGATCAGCAAGAACAGCACCAAGGCGGCGCCCGCGAACAGCACCTGCAGGCCGGCGGCGAGGAACTCGGCGACTCGCGCCTCGTCCCATGAGGTCAGCCCGGTCACCAGCGGGGCGATGCGCTCGATGCTGCGCATCCAAATGGTGTGGAAGACAAGCCCGGCGAGAACCAACGCGAGGTAGAGGCTGCCGCGGCGGATGGCGCGGCGGCGCTTGGGTTCGCGCACGTAGCGCCGCATCACCAGCAGCGTCAACTCGCGGGCTAGCCAGATCAACAGCGCAGCCGCAACGGGCGTCAGCAGCCCCTCGACCAGGCCCGCAGGCGCCCCCAGGCCCCCGATCCACCTCTCGAGCGCTTCACGCATCGGTCAACGCACAGTCTACTGCGGGCAGCGCCGCGGTTTCCAATTCTTCTTTCAATCGGGGCCGTGTTTTCCAAGCAAAGGTCGGTCCGCGCCCTTGCCTGCTCCCCGTCACGCGACAAGTGCCGGGCTAACCCGCTACCACTTCCACCACCCGGAGAGCTGCCGTTCGAGCTTACGCCGCACCCCGGCATGAGCCTTTTCACGAGCCAGGTTGCGGCTCTCGGTCACGCTGTCGTTCATGCGGTAGAGCTCCGGTCCGCGGGTTTCGGTCATTACCAGCTTCCACTCGTCGGTACGCACCATGGCGGTGCGGTGCTCGGGCTCCATGTTGCGGTCGAGCACCTGGCTGTGGCGCGGCTCGCCATCAACGTCTTTGGGATTGAGGGGCGGATTGAGCTCGGTCTCGGTCAGCTCGGCGTAGCCGCCGGAGGTGAACATGGTCTGCCGCGGCTCGGCATCGGCGCCTTCGAGGAACGGCCGTAGCGAGCGCCCAGGCAGGTCGATCGACGCGGGGACGGGAGCATTGGCGAGGTCGGCCAGGGTCGGGAACAATTCGGTGTGCTGCGCGAAGGCCTTGCTGCGAGCGCCCCGCGCGCCGCCGGGAACCCGGAAGATCAGCGGTACGTGCAACAGCGCGTCGTAGAGGAACATGCCCTTGCGCACCAGCCCGTGCGAGCCCATGAAGTCGCCGTGATCCGAGGTAAACACGACGACCGTGTTCTCCGCCATGCCGCGCTCCTCGAGCGCTCGCAGCAGCCTTCCCACTTGTTTGTCGACGCCCCATTCGATCTGGGCGTAGTAGTAGCGCATCGTCTCGAGGAAGTCCGCATCCGCCACGCGGTCCATGCCGAAGCCGTGGCGAAACTCCTCGAGCCGCTCGCTCAGATCCGCCGCACGCACCGACGCCGGAAAGCGCATCTCGTCCGCACAGTAGCGGCTGCTAAACTCGGCCGGCGCCATGTAGGGCGGGTGCGGATCGAAGTAGCTGACATGAAGGAAGAACGGATCGCTGTTGCCTTGCGAACCGTCGAGAAACTCGAGCGCCGCGCGCGTGTTCACCGCCGGGTAGCAGTCCTCCTCGGGCCAGTAGACGTCGCCGTGCCAATGCGGCGGAACCGTGCCGTTGTAGGCGCGGAAAGGTTCACGGCTGCGGATCGAGCGGAAGTCGAGCCGCTCCAACGCTTCGTTGTTGTAGGTGTGGTTCTTTCCGCTCCAGCCGGTGCGGTAGCCGGCCCTGTCGAAGTGGCCTAGCAACGAGTCGTCCCAGTCGAGGAAACCCTTCTGGCGATTGGTCAGCGAGCCGTGCTCGTGCGGGAAGCGGCCCGAGAAACACGACTTGCGCGACGGGACGCATACCGGATTGTTGACGAACGCGCGCTCGAACGTCACGCCCTGCGCCGCTAGCCGGTCCAGGTTCGGAGTGCGCACGTTTGGATGGCCCAGGAAGCTCATGCAATCGCCGCGCATCTGGTCGCATACGATTGAGAGGACGTTGAGCGGGCGATCGGCGGCCTGGCCGGTGAGGAAGGCCGGTGCGGCGGCCGCGGCGGCGGCGGAGATGAACTGGCGGCGTGTGGCGGACATGCGTTCGTTAGCCTACGCCGGGCGAGCCGCCTGAAGCAACCAATGGGACGGTTCCCACTTGCCTCTTCATCCCCGCCCGCTGCCCCACCGCCGCAGCTCTGGTGGGAGCCGCATCCCGCCAGGGTGCGGTCACTGTGCCATTCGCGAGGTCTCGAGGGCGCCGGCTGCATCCTGCGGTCGCTGCGCCCGCGCGGAGTCCGCGCCCTCAGGCGCTATACTGCGGAGCTTATGGACAAGCAGATCAGCATCGACCTCCTCAACAAAGCCGTCGCGGACGAGCTCCAAGCCGTCCACCAGTACATGTACTTCCACTTCCACCTCGACGATCAGGGATTCGCTCCGCTGGCCGGTCTGTTCAAACGCATCGCCGTGCAGGAGATGGGGCACGTCGAGCGTCTCGCCGAGCGCATTCTGTTCCTCAAGGGCGACGTGAAGATGGACCTCGCCGGCCCGGTGGAGGCGATCACCGACGCCGAAAAGATGGTGGCGCGCGCCGCCGAGATGGAAGACCAAAGCGCGGCCGACTACAACAAGTGGGCTCTCGAGTGCAGCCGCAATGCCGACTCGGCCTCGAAGCAGATATTCGAAGGCCTCGTGGCGGACGAGGAAGGCCACTACGACACCTTCGACAAACAGCTCGACCACATCAAGCGTTTCGGGCCCAACTATCTTGCGCTGCAATCGTTCGAGGAAGCGGCCCAAGCCGGTCAAACCACGTCCGGAGGCGAGTAGACGCCTCTCGCCGGGTCCTCGTCAGGCGACCGGGTTGCGCACGAAACGGTAGCCCACTCCGCGCACGGTGAGCAGAAAGCGCGGCTTCGAAGGCTCGTCTTCGATGTAGCGCCGCAGCCGGACGACGAAGTTGTCGATGGCGCGCGTATCGGTGTCTTCGCGAACACCCCACACCTCTTCCAGCAGCGCCTTTCGGGAGACGGGGCGGCCTTCGTTGCGGATCAAGTAGCGCAGCAGGTTCGTTTCCATCAACGTGAGCGGACGGCGCTCGCCATCGACCACCAGCTCCTGAGCGACGAAGTCGACTTGGCGCCCGTCGAACTCGTAGACAGTCTCGTTCGGGTGCTCGACCGGCTCGTCTTCATCCTGCTTTGCCCAGGTGCGCCGGCGCAGCAACCCGCCGATGCGGGCCAGCAGAATCGGCAGATCGAAGGGTTTGGGCAGGTAATCATCCGCCCCGGCTTCGAACCCCGCCAGCACGTCTTCGGCGCGTCCGCGTGCGGTGAGCATCAACACGGGCACGAAGCGGCCGGCTTCGCGCAGCTCACGCACGACTTGGAAGCCGTCCTTGCCCGGCAGCATGACGTCGAGCAAGACGAGTTCGAAAGGCGGAGACGGGTTGACGAGATGGGCCAAGGCGAGCTCGCCTGATTCAGCGACGGTGACGTCGTGGCCCTCGAGCTCAAGGTTGAACCGCAGCCCGCTCGCCAGGTGCTCCTCGTCCTCGACCACCAGGATTCGGCTCATTGCGCTTTGAGCGGCAGCTCGAGCGAAAAGCGGCTGCCCTTCCCTGCTCCTTCGCTCTCGACGTAGGCGCGGCCGCCATGCCGCTTTGCGACGGCGTGTACGATCGACAGCCCCAGCCCCGTCCCTTTGATCCGCACCGTCGAGCGCCCCGGGATGCGGTAGAAGCGCCGGAATACGCGCTTAATCTCGTCGCCGGTGATCCCGATGCCTTCGTCCCGTATGTGGATCGCGACCTTGCGCGCGCTGGTGCGGGCGACGTCGACGAAGACCTTGATGCGATCGCCGGAATACTTGACCGCGTTATCGAGCATGTTCGTCACCGCGGCTTTGAGCTCTTCGGGGTCGCCGTGGACCACGGCCGGCTCGTCCTCGCTCGAGCCCCCAACGAACTCGAGCTCGCCGTCGGTGAGGTGATGACGATCAGCGACCAGACGCATCGACTCGCGCACCATCTCGACGACATCGACATCGGAGAGATTCATCGGTCGTTTCGATCCGCCGGTCGCGCCGGCCAACAGCACCTGGTCGATCGTCGACTGCAGCCGCTCGCCGTCCGCCAGCATGATCGAGAGAAACTCGAGCTGCTTGTCGCGGTCGAGCTCGCGCTGCTGCAGCGTCTGCAAGTAGAGCCGGATGGAGGCCAGCGGCGTCTTGAGCTCGTGGGTAACCGCGTTGATGAAGGCGTCGTGCTGCTCGTTGCGCCGGATCTCGCGCACCAGGAAGACCGTGTTCAGACTCAAGCCGCCAATCAGAATCATGAACGACAGCACGCCCAGGACCAGCAAGCCGGCCGAGCGCAGGTTGGACATGACCCAGGTGACGTTGAGCGCCAGCGCGACCGCGATCAGCACCACCCCGAGCGCGACGACGAAGATGATCGATCGCTTGCGTTGGCCCGCCGGGACCATGCTTCTAGAATGCCAGAAACGCGGCCTGCAGGGACTTCAGCGACTGCCGCACGCCGGTCCTCAGGCCGCCCTGCGCTCTTCGACCGTCATCTGCATCATCTCGATTTGCGCCTGCGCCGGCAGCCGGATGTCGCCGACCAAGCCCACGATCGACAGCAGACGAATCGTCAGCCAGGTGATGTCGAGCTCGTACCAGGCCAAGCCGTGGCGCGCCGACGCCGGGTGCGCATGGTGGTTGTTGTGCCAGCCTTCGCCGAAGGTCAGCAGCGCGACCCACCAGCTGTTCTTCGAGTCGTCATGAGTATGGAAGCGCCGCGTGCCCCACAAATGCGTTGCGGAGTTCACCAGCCACGTCGCGTGAAGCCCAAAGACCACGCGGAAGAACACGCCCCACAGCAGGTAGGGCAGGCCGCCGAAATACCACAGTCCCAGGCCCAGAATCGTCAGCGGCAGCCAGTGATAGGTGTTCAACCAACGGTAGAACGGCACTTTGTAGAGGTCCGGGGCGTACTTGCCCATCGTCTTCGTGTCGGCGTGCTTGGACTCTCCGAAGATCGTCCACAGCATGTGCGCCCACCAAGCGCCGTCCCGCGGCGTGTGCGGGTCGCCTTCCTGGTCGGAAAACTTATGGTGGATGCGGTGCGTCGCCACCCAGAACAGCGGACCGCCCTCGAGCGTCAGCGTTCCACAGACGGCGAGGAAGTACTCGAACCACTTGGGCGCGGAGTAGGACCGATGCGTGTGCAACCGGTGGTACCCCAGCCCAATGCCCCAGCCGATCGCAATCCAGTGCAGCGCGGCCGCGACGGCGATGGCGCCCCAGTCCACGTAGAAGAACGCCATGACCGCGAAGACGTGAAAGATGGCGAAAGCGATCGTGGTGACCCACGAGATCTTGCTGCGGTCGCCGAAGGTCTGTCTGAGGCGGTCGGTCTCGGACTGCTGCATGGGGGGCTCTCCTGTGGACTAGCTCTCTCTGCCCCTCAACCCTACCAAGCGCCCGGGCCGCCCGGAAGCGCCCAACTGTAATAGTTGGGTAATACCTTCTCGACCCTATGGAATCAAACGCTTAGCGGTTCGTCCGGAAACACCTGAGGCGGCACGAACGGGTGCCTCTGAGCGGGGTCGGAGCCGTGCTCGGCCATCTCGATTTGGTAGCGCGCCACGATCAGATGAGGCGCTTCGAGCGTGGTGAACGGAGAGGCCTCAAAACCCTGCATGTCCGCCGCGGGGAACGTCGCCTTCCAGCCGTAGCGGCCCTCGTAGAGCAGCGGCCGGCCCATGCCCCAGGACTCGAACAAGTCGCCGGCGGCGTCGAGCTGTTCCTGCGTAAAGCCCTCCGGCAGCCCGACTCCCTGGAAGTGGTCGCGGTTGCGCTCCCAGTCCGCCAACGCCGCCGAGCGCAGCAGACGGTCCGGATGCGTCTCCGCGTTGGGCCTGGGTCCGAAGACGGCGAGCAGCTCGGCCGAGGCCTCCTCCGCCGGAGCTTCGGCGTAGGGGTCGCCAAAGCCTTGCGTCAGCCACGGCTCGGGACCGGTGAACGGGCTGACCAGCCACCATTCGCCGCCGTGCTCGGGCGGGGCTTGGTGATACGGGCCATTGGGATGCTTCACCGATTCTGGCACGGCCAAGAATCGCGGCGTGCGCGACTGCGGGGACGGCGCCGGGCCGGCTTGCTCGCCTTGGCCGGTGCGGGAGCGGGTAGGCGATTCCGGCGGCGCCGGATCCGGCTCGGGCGCCTGTCCGGTCCGCGAGCGGCTTGGCGACGACGCGGGCGCCGAAGGATCGAGCGTTACGTCCTCGGCCGGCGTGGAGCGCAACACCGAGGCAAAGCTGTGCGAGGCGGGACTGGGAATCCAGCCCGAGGCCGGGCGCGCACGGCCGGCGACCAGGCTGGAGCTCATGTGGGCGAACGGATGGATCACGCGGGCTCGGGCTGCATGTGGACGGCCACTATCCACGCCAACTCCAATGCCATCGGCGCCGGCCGCAAAGCCGCTGATTTCATTGAGCCCGGCGCTGAACCGATCCCGCCGCCTCTCGCCAGCGGCCCGGCGGCGCTCCGGCGCCGAGACGGAATCCCGTCACGGTTTGGCATCGAGGAAGACGCCCTGCGCCAACACGGCCGCCGGTCCGCGCAGCCGCGCCTCGTCGCCTTGCCATTCGAGCGTCATCTCACCCGCCACGGTCTTCACGGTTACGGGGCTCTCGACGCGGCCGGTGAGAATGGCGGCTACGGCCGCGCCGGTCGAGCCCGTGCCCGAGCTCGCCGTCTCGCCCGCGCCGCGCTCCCAGAAGCGCGCTTCGATCACGTTCGGACCGGTTGCGCGAACGAACGAAACGTTCGTCCGTTGGGGAAAGCGCCGGTGACGCTCGATCTCCGCCCCCAGAGCCCGCCAATCGAAGTCGAAGTTCTCCACCCACACCACGCACTGCGGGTTGCCGACACTGAGAACGGTCACCGGACGCGGCCAGCCGCCCGCATCGAGCTCGGTCTGCTTGTCGCCCTCATCCCACAACGGGCGGCCCATGCTCATCTCCAGCTCGAAGAC
Organism: Bryobacterales bacterium; assembly: GCA_965216545.1. GTDB lineage: Bacteria > Acidobacteriota > Terriglobia > Bryobacterales > UBA6623 > RI-231. The sequence continues at coordinate 5,858,166 of OZ244172.1, read as the reverse complement.
CGCGCCCTCGCGGCCGAGCAGGCGTAAAGATTTGACGCCTGCCGCGGTCGAGATGCGCAGCTCCTCCGGGATGGCGCGCTCGGCGATCAGCCAAGCGGCCACGCACCGCGTTCCGTTGCCCGAAATCTCGGCTTCGCTCGCGTCGGAATTGAAAATCCGGATGTGGGCGTGTGCGTCTTCGGAAGTAAAGACGACCTCGAGACCGTCGGCGCCGACGCCGTGATGGCGCGCGCAGATCCGCCGCGAGAGCTCGGGAAGGTCCGCCTCCTCGTACCCCAACTCTTCGAGCGCCGCCCATTCGACCACGAGAAAATCGTTGCCCACGGCTTGCGCTTTCGCAAACGGCACTCGTGCGGGCATCGCTAGAACTCGGTGAACTTGCGGAACTCCTCGAACCGCTCCTCGATGCCGTCCCGACCGAGGCTCCGCAGGCGGCCGACGCCAAACTGTTCGCAACAGAAACTCCCCATCACAGAGCCGTAGATCATGGCCTTGCGCAAGTGCTGGTGCGAGGCGAAGCCGATGTCTTCGATGCCTTGCTCGGCGAGATACCCCATGAACCCGCCCGCGAAAGAATCGCCGGCGCCGGTGGGGTCGTAGACCGTCTCGAGCAGAAAGCCCGGCGCGATGAAGTAGCCCTCGGGGCGGAAGAGGATCGCGCCATACTCGCCGCGCTTGATGACGACCGTATGCGGCCCCATGGCGTGGATCTTCTCGGCGGCCCGGCGCAGGTTGTACTCGCCGGAGAGCAAGCGCGCCTCGGAATCGTTGATCAGGATGAAGTCCCAGCCTCGAATCGTCTCGCGCAGCGCGTCCGCCTCGCCTTCGATCCAGAAATTCATCGTGTCCCCGCCAACGAAGCGCGCATGATCCATCTGACCGCGCACCTGATTCTGCAACGTCGGGTGAATGTTGCCGAGGAAGAGATACGGCGAGCGCAGGTACGCGTCCGGGAGCTTCGGGCTGAAGTCCGCGAAGACGTTGAGCTGCGTGTCGAGCGTCTCGCGCTCGTTCATGTCCTTGGAGTAGACGCCCTTCCAGAAAAACGTCTTGCCGTCGGGAACCTTTTCCAGACCCTCGAGGTCGATGTCGTGATCCTTGAGCGTAGCCTCGTCCTCGTCGTGAAAATCTCCGCCCACGACCGCGACCATCTGCACCTTGGTGAAGAAGCTGGCGGCGAGCGCGACGTACGCGCCGGCGCCTCCAAGCATGCGATCTACCTTTCCGTGCGGCGTCTCCACGCCGTCGTAGGCGACCGATCCAACGACAACAAGCGACATGATTGTATGAATTTCCTCTACAGATACTTGCCAATGAGCAACGCGTACTTGCGCTTCGATTCATCGGAGATTTTCGTGCGATCGGTCAGGATCGCGCTCTTCAGGGCGTTGGCGTAGGGGCTCGGCCCCTCAGGGATGTTCTTGACGGCCTCGATCGCGACGGCCTGGGCGTGCTGGGCGTTCTTGGTCAGGTACTCGATAACCTGCTCGACGGTGACGGCGTCGTGCTCTTCGTGCCAGCAGTCGTAGTCGGTCACCATCGCGACGGTGCAGTAGGACATCTCGGCCTCGCGGGCGAGCTTGGCCTCCTGCAGGTTGGTCATGCCAATGACGTCGAAGCCGCACGAGCGATGAAAGTTCGACTCGGCCAGGGTGGAGAACTGAGGGCCCTCCATGCAGCAGTACGTTCCGCCGGTGTGGACCTGCACGCCGGCCTGCTTGCAGGCGGCCGCCGCAACGCCGGCAAGCGTCGAGCAGACCGGGTGAGCGAGGGCGACGTGGACGACGACGTCTTCATCGAAGAAGGTCGACGGCCGGCCCTTGGTGCGGTCGAAGAACTGATCCGGAATGACGAAGTCCATCGGCGCGAGGTCTTCGCGCAGCGAGCCGACGGCGCTGAAAGAGAGAATCCATTCGACGCCGAGCTCCTTGAGCGCATAGATGTTCGCTCGAAAAGGCAGCTTGGATGGATTGATCCGGTGGCCTCTGCCATGACGCGCCAGGAAAGCGACCTCGCGGCCGGCGATCTTGCCAATGACGATGGAATCCGAGGGAGGGCCCCAAGGCGTCTCGGCGCGAACTTCGTGGCGATCCTCGAGCGCCGCCATACTGTAGAGCCCGCTGCCGCCAATGATGCCAATCCGTGGCATGAATCGCCCATTGTACCAGCGGGGAACGGGCTTGCCCGAGCGCCTGCTCCGGCTGCGCACCCCGCCGCAAAGGCCGACCTTGTCTTTACAGAATCTTCATGGAGGGCGCCTCCAAGTTTTTCCAAGTTTTCCTGGTTTTCGAGCGCAGTCTTGGCGCCGGCGTAGTCGAAAGAGGCTTGGTACAACTGCGTGCCCGGTGAACTTTACAGAATATTTATGGAGGGCGCCTCCGAGTTTTTCCCGCCTCCGAGTTTTTCCTCGTTCTTGTCCGGGTCGAAGGGGGCGCGCACACGAGCTCACGCGCCTATCTATCTGCCTCAGGCTAGCGCAAAGCCTGCCACAACCCCGCAAAGTTGTCCGACCAGTCCAGGGCCGGGCCGCCCGCCTCGGCCCGAGTCCTCTCGCGCACGGCCGGATCGCTGAGAAAACGATCGCTGCGGGTGAGCAGCATCCACACGGCCGCATTCACTCCCAGCGCCGAATCGGCCGCCGACTCAACGCGCAACGCCTGCATCCCGAGCCGCGCCGCCATTCCGCGTAACACCGGCTCGAGCTCGAGGAAGCGGTTGGTAATGTGAAACGCCAGCAGGCCGTCCTCGGTCAGGCGCCCGGCGTAGACCTCGCCGGCCTCGCCGGTAAGCAGGTGCAGCGGAATCGCCCCTGAGGAGAACGCGTCCACCACGAGAATGTCGTAGGCCCCAGGCGCGCCCTGCTCGAGCTCCTCTTCCATGCGCATCCGCGCATCCCCCACGACGACCTCGCTGTTGGCGGGCGTATCGCTGAGGTAGGTGAACTGGTTGCGAGCAAACTCCACGACCGCCGGGTTGATCTCGTAGAAACGGAACGAATCCCCGGCGCGCCCATAGGCGGCGAGAGTGCCCGCGCCAAGCCCGACCACGCCGACGTGCAGCGCCCGGCCATCCAGGCGAGCCGGGTGTCGATCAAATGCCAACGCCGCGCCGCCGCCGGGGCCGAAATACGTCGTGGGCTGGAAGCGTCGCTGCGCGTCCAAATACTGTGCGCCGTGCTCGGTTCGCCCGTGGGTGAGCCTGCGCAAGTCTCCGTTCTCGTCGGTCGCCTCGGTCACCTCCAGCACACCGTAGAAGTTGCGGCTCACCGCCAGACGCGGCTCGGCGGCGCGCACCGAGAACGTGTACCCCACCGCGAACAAGGCGATCAGCAGAGCCGGCGGCGGCGTCAGCTCGGCCCGAGGCGCCAGCCTCCAGCCACCGCTCTTCATCCCGAAATAGAGCGTCAGCAGGCACACGCCCGCCAGCGAGAACGGGTACTCCCAATATCCCGGGAACAGCCGCGGCGCAGCCACCGCCACCAGCAGCCCGCCGAGCGCGCCTCCAACCGAGAGAATCAGATAGAACTTGGTGGCGTGCCGGCCGTGGGGCCGCAACAGCGCGAGCTCGCCGTGGCACGCCATGCAGCCGGTGAACAACGCGGTCGAGAACACAACGATCTGCAACTCTAGCGGCAGGACGCCTCCGGTGGCTAGCATCACGCAGGCAGCCGGCACGGCGATAGCCAGCCCAATCGACCACGGCGTGCGCCGATACCAGCGATCGCTCTCAAAGCACAGAATGAACGAGAGCAGGTAGAGCGACAGCGGCAGCACCCATAGGAATGGCACCACCGCGATCTCTTGCGACATCTGATTCGTCGTCGCCAGCAGCAATGCCGACCCGCAGGCCGACAACGCCAGCCACCACCCAATCTCGAGCGCGGCCGGCGGCGCTTGTTCTTCTTCGGTCTCCGGCGCCGGCGCCGTCCCTTCCCTGTTCAAAATGCCCCACGCGCACCAGCCGCACGCTAGCAAGAAACCGCCATACGCCCAGCTCCACATCTGCGCCTGCATGCGCACCGGAACCAACGGCTCGACCAGAAATGGGTAGCTCAACAACGCGATCAAGGAGCCAGCATTTGAGAGAGCATAAAGCCTGTAAGACGAATGATCTGGGTGCTGCCAGTGAAACCAGCGCTGGAGTAACGGAGAGGTCGCCGACAAGATGACGTACGGCAGACCGGCCGTGGCCAGCAGCAACAGCATGATCGTCCCGGTCGGGTTGTCATGGCTCGCTTGCGTCCAGACCTCGGAATCGGGATCGATGGGCAGCGCCAGCACGGAAAGAGCCAGCAGCGCGAGGTGGATGCGTCCCTGCCAATTCGGCGGCAGCCTCGACGCGATCCCGTGCGCGTAGGCGTAGCCCGCCAGCAGCAGAGCCTGAAAGAACAGCAGGCAACTCGTCCACACGCTGGGCCCGCCGCCAAACCACGGCAGAATGTAGCGCCCAAGCAACGGCTGCACCTGGAAGAGCAGGAACGCACCGAGGAAGATGGCGAAAGCGTAGGCGGGCGCCGGCATGCCTTTCTGGCTCAACAGACGGGAGCGGGGGGATCGCGTTTCGACCGCGCCCTTACTGCGCGGGCCCGAAAGGCCACTTGGCCGTGGTCGTGTAGCCCCCGTCGGAGGCGATCACCTGCCCGGTGATATAGTCCGAGGCGGGGCTGGCGAGAAACGCCGCCAAGCCGGCGATATCCGCGGGCGTTCCGAGTCGCGGATTCGGCTGCGCGCCTTTGAGCCATTCCTTCATCTCGTCCGGCTGCCACATGGAGCGATTGAGGTCGGTGAGGATAAAGCCCGGGGCGATGCAGTTGACCTGGATCTCGTGCTCGGCCCACTCCGCCGCCAGCACGCGGGTGAGCCCGGCGAGCGCGCTCTTGGTCATCGCATAGACCGACAGGTACGGAAGCCCAAGCAGCGACATCAGGCTGCCGATGTGGACGACCTTGCCGCCCGCGCCGCGCTCGATCATCCTGGCGCCGACCTTCTGCGTCAACCGCACCAGCCCGTGCAGGTTAGTCTGCATGATGTGCTCGTACTCGTCGGCCGAGTAGTCCTGGAAGCGCTTGCGGATGTTCGTTCCGGCGACGTTGACCAGGATGTCACAGTCGCCGTGGGCCCCCGCGCAGGCGTCAATCGAGGCGTCGTCGGTCATGTCCAGCGCGGCGGTAACGGCCTGATAGCCCTTCTGCCGCAGAGCGGCCGCTTCGGCGGTCAGTTTGTCCGCCGAACGAGCCGCCAGAACGGTCTGCGCGCCTTGCGCCGCGGTCGCTTGGGCGATGGCAAGCCCGATGCCGCGACTTGCGCCGGCGACTAGAGCCTTCTTGCCTTCCAAAGAGAACATCTTCGAGCAGTCCATCGTCTCGCCTTCCGCCTCCGTCTGAATCGCCCATGGTATCAAGGCGCCCAGCGAGAGACGCACCTGCCATTTCTGGCCGAAGAGGTTAGAAGAGTGGCGAAGAGTGCGGCCAGCGAGGACTCTGCGGTTCTCGAGCGAATTCGTGCGACGGCTTCGCGGCGCGGACGCGCGCGTTGGCGGCTGCCGCCCGCGATCCCCCTCGAGACGCTAGCCGTGGCCGTGCCTTGGCTGCTGGCCTGCTCGCCCAAGATCGACCCGGACTGGTGGAGCATCGGGCTGCGCGGAGCCGGGCTGGCGGCGATGACGGCGGCTCTGGTTCTCGTTCGTCGACTCGGCTCTCCCCCGCTCGAGATTGGCTGGCGTTTCCTGCTCGCCGCTCAGTTGCTCGGCTTACTCCAAGCCGCGACCTTGCAGCCGAGCCTGCCGCCCGGCGCAACGGACAAGCTGCACGCAGCGCTGTGGACGGCTGGCGCGCTCAGCCTCTTCTGGGGCCTCCGGCTCGACCGCCGGAGCCGCACGATGAACGTCGACCGCCTCAAACGCGCGGTCATCGAGCGACGCGACGCACACCGCCGCTTCGTGGATCTGGTCGACACCGTCGAGGGCATCGTTTGGGAAGCCACGGCCGACCCCTTCGAGCTCGAGTTCGTCAGCCGCCGCGCCGGCTCGATCCTGGGCTTCGAACCCGAGGCCTGGATGCAGCAGCCCAGCGTTTGGTTCGAACGCATCCACCCCGAAGACCGCGAGCGCGTCATGCGAACCGTGGCCGAGAAGGCGAAGAGCCGAGACGCCTACCGGCTCGAGTACCGGATGATTGCGGCCGACGGGAGAACGGTGTGGGTCCGTGACCTGGTCAACGTGGTCGCCGACCGGGACGGCGTAGTGAAGCTGCGTGGCGTGACGGTGGACGTAACCGAAACCAAGCTGCTCGAGCAACGCCTGCGCCACAACGCCAACCACGATGCGTTGACCGGGCTTCCCAACCGCGTCGCCTTCACCGCGGCCCTCGAGCGCGCGTTTCGCAACGCCGCGCCCGACGCGCCGTTCGCCGTGCTCTTTCTCGACCTCGATCGGTTCAAGATGATTAACGACACGATGGGCCACATGGCGGGCGACGCCGTGCTCGAGGAAGCCGCGGCTCGCATCGGCCGCGCGGTCCGCTCGCGAGACGTCGTGGCGCGGCTTGGCGGCGACGAGTTTGCAGTCCTGGCCGAGAGCCTGCATTCGCCCGACGAAGCCATCGATCTGGCGAACCGTCTGCGCGACGAGCTGAATCGCCCCGTGGAAGTTGGCGGCCGAAACTTCGCGCTCTCCGCCACCGTCGGCATCAAGCTCGCCGCGGGCGGCTCCGGGTCCGCCAAGGAAATCTTGCGCGACGCTGACACCGCCATGTACTGCGCCAAGGAGCGCGCGCGCGGCTCCCAGCAGGTTTTCCAGAACACCATGCACGACCGGCTCGTCGCCGACATGGACGCCGAGAGTGAAATCCGAGCCGGCGTCGAGGGACATCGCCTCGAGCTGCGCTACAAGCCGATCGTGGAATTGGCCGACGATACTGTTTTCGGCTACGAAGCGGCGTTGTGCTGGCGAGACGACAACGGGCGCCTCTTCGGGGCCGAAGACTACGCCGTCATCGCCCAGCAGCCGGGCCTCGCCTCGCCGTTGGGCTGGAGCGTCCTACGCCAAACGCTGCTTGCCGCCAAAGCCGGAGCTGCCGACGGTCCGACGATCGTTGCGCCGCTATTCGCCGCGCTGCTGGAGCAGCCGGACCTGCTCGAACGGCTCGACAAGGCGCTCGAGGAGACCGCCGCGCCGCCCGAGCGCCTGATCCTGGCCGTCCCCGAGCAAGCCGCTGCGGCCGAAGAAGCCTATACGGCGCTGCACGCGCTCACCGAGTGCGGCTTTCGCCTCGCGTTGACCGACTTTGGCGCCGGCCGCGCCTCGCTGCACCAGCTCTGCCGCCTGCCGCTGAGCTTCGCGCGCATCACGCCCTCCATGCCGTCCAGCCGCACCGGCGGCGGCCCCGAGGCGTCTTTGTTGCAGGCGATGACGAAGCTATGCAGTGAGCTCACTATCCGGGTGATTGCGGACGGCGTGCGCACTACCGAACAAGGTCGGCTGCTGCATCACTACGGCTGCGATCTCGGTCAAGGACCGCTGTGGGGCGCCGTTCAGTCCCTGAGCCCGATCGGCTCGAGATCCTTGATCCAGGCAAGTTGAAGACCGCACGCGGCGCACGTCCGCGCCGCGACCTGGAGCGCTAGAAACTCCAGCGCAGCAGCAGCTCGACCCTGCGCGGCGAGGTCAGCGTCGATCCGATGCGGCCGAACTGCTCGTCGTCGAGAGCTTGGCTGCCGGCGAAGAACGTGGGGTGGTTGAGCAGGTTCTCGACACGGGCGCCGAAGGTCAGGGCCTGCGATTCCGACAGCGCGGTCTTCTTCATCAAAGAAAAGTCGAAACCAAGAGCCGATGGCCCGCTGAACATGCGGCGCTGCAGACTGCCGACCTCGCCGGGCCCGGGATGCCGGAACACTTGGCCCGCGAAGGGCTCTTCGCCATCCGGCGCAACGCCCGAGCCGTCACGCGGACTGATCGCGGACGCGGCGACGAAGAACGGCCCATCGTCGGTCATGCGGAAGCCCAGCACATCGTCGAGCTGCTCGCCGGTCAGCTCGGTCGAAGCCGAGTTCTCGACCGAGCGGCCAACCCGGTTGAGCGTTCCCCGCCCCGAGACGATCGAGAGCGGCGAGCCGGATTGCCAACTCCAGATCGAGCCCACGGTCCAACCTTCCCGCAGGCGGCCGCGACCCAGCGGCAGATCCCAAACCAGATTGGCGTTGAAGACGTGCGTCAAGTCGAACGTCGCCCTTGCGCGCTCGAGCTGCGGTTGGGCGATGTCGAGGAAGGGGTCGAAGCGCACCTGCGTACCGCTCGAATCGGTCAGGATCTTCGAGAATGAGTAGTTCGCCTGCCACAGGATCCCCTTCGACGCCCTCCGGCGCGCCTCGATCTGCAGCGCGTGGTAGGACGAGCTGGAATAGTTCGTCACCATGTCGCCCACCAACGCGGCCTTGTTGCGGCGGAACCTCACATCGCGACCTTCGGTGAGGCCGTTGAGAATGTAGAGCTCGGCTAGCGCGCCAGGTTGGCCGCCGCGGATGAGCTCCTGCACGGTCGCCGATTCCAGCAAGCCGCCGTCCTCGAGGCCCGGGAAGAACGTGAGCGGCTGGCTGCCGACCAAAGCGCCGTTGAACTCCGGCTCGAAGCGCCCCACGGCGTCCAATGCCAAAAAACCATTCGCGCGCGCCCGCAAGAAGTCGTCGAGGTAGCCGTTCTCGTGCAGCAACACCTGGTTGTAGTCGAACGCCCGCAGCAGCTTCGTACCCTTGTTGCCCACGTAGCGCGCCTCGATGACCGCGGCCCCCGGCAAGCGCCTCTGCAGCCCCAAGCTCCACTGCTGCACGTAGGGCGTGCGCAGCCCCGGGTCGATGGTGAACAGCGCCGCGGTGGGGTCAATCGCTTGGTTCTGACTGACGCGGCGCGGGATCTCGAGCGTCGGCTCGGCCAGATCCGGCAAGCCCTGGCTCAGAAAGCGGTCTAGGTTTTGCAGCAGCGGCCCGCCTTGCAGCCCGTCGTTGGCGGTGACGGCGTTGTCCACGGCTTGCAGATGCTCGTCGGTGACGTAGCTGATCGAGTAGCCCGCCCGCAGCGCCGTCGAGCCGTCGCCGAACACGTCCCAAGCGAGCCCAATGTTGGGCGCCAAGTTGTTGCGGTCAGGCTTCCACAACGGCCGGCCCGCCCTGGAGCCGGCGAAATCGAGCTCGGCATCGGAGAGCAATGTAGGGATGACGCCGTTCGAGTCGATCAGCGGCGTCAGCATCAAGCCGTCCGCTTCATCCACCCGCCCGTAGTAGTCCCACCGCAATCCGAGATTCAGGTTGACGTTGCGCCACAGGGCCCAGTTGTCTTGCAGGTAAAGCCCCCAAGAGTCGTAGCGGTAATGCCTGCGAAACTCCTGGCCCGGCACGAAGCCCGAGCCGCGGTCGCGCACGTTGAACGTCTGCCTTGCCTGCCCTACGATGCCGGCCAACGTCGCGAGCAAGTCCTGCGCTGCGAATAGGTCGTCGCCAGCGATGCCTCCGGGGAAGAACGCCGTCGAGAGCAGGAACTGGCTGTCGACATCGGTCAATAGCGCGACCGCCGGTAGGGTCCCGGCGCTGTCGAAGCTCTCGACGCGAATCTGTTGCGCCTGGAAGCCGAACCGCAGATCATGCCGGCCGGCGCGGTAGGCCGCGTTGTCAGACCAGTTGAACGTATCCGTGTTACGCCCTTGCGGCATGAAGCCGACGGTCGGGTTGGTGAACAGATACCCGCTGACCAAGAAGTCGCCGATCTGCTCCGAGCTGCGGAAGTCGCCCGGCGCCAGATTGAAGCCGAAGCGCGCCTCGTTGGTCAACCGCGGCGTCGGCGTCGCCGTCCAGCCGAGCGAAAGGAAGTTGCCATGCCCGAAATCCTTGACGACCGGATCGGTGTGATAGCCGTTGCCGAGCGCCGGCCGATCGTTGTCCTCGCGGCTGAGCTTGTAGGTCAGGCTCACGAGGTCGCTCGGGCTGGCGGTCCAGTCCAAGCGCGAGGTGAGCGCGTCACGGTTGCCGTCCGAGCGCGTGAGAAAGCGATAGCCGGCGGTGTTGAGCAGGCGATCGCGCTGGCTGTCGCCAACGTCGAAATTGTTGATCGCCTCCGGCCCGGGAATCGAGTCCAGCACGCGCGCCGCCTCGGGATCGACGTCCAGGCCCTGCATGTTGAGCACGTTGACTTGCTGGAGACTACCCTCCAGATCGAGATAGCGAAAGATCCCGCGGCGCGCCGGTTCGGTGAGAATCTGAGCATTCGCCAGCGTCTGTGCGCGCCTGCGCAGCGCCTCGTAGTTCACATAGAAGAACAGCTTGTTCTTCACGAGCGGTCCCCCCAAGCTGGCGCCGGCCTGGTTGATGTTCAGATCGGGCTCTGGCAAACCCTGCCGATTCGAGAACCAGCTCGCGGCCGCCAGAGCATCGTTGCGGTTGTGCCAGTAGGCGACGCCGTGCAGCTCGGCGCCGCCGCTCGGCGTGACGAAGGTAACCCCGGACGATCCGCCGCTCATGCCGGCGTGGCCGTTTTGCGTCGTCACCGTCATCTCGGCGACCTGATCGATCAGCGTGCGGCTGGGCAAAAAGTCGAGGGCGTTCGAGCGGATGTAGTTGTCCTGAATGTTGACGCCGTCGAGCGTGACGGTCGAGAACGAAGTCCGCTGGCCGTTGATCGTCGTCGCCGATGCGCCGCCGCTGGCCACGCCGGCCTGGAGCCTGACGAAGCTCAGCGGATCGCGTCCGATCAGCGGCAAGCTCTCGATCTGCTCGCGCGTCACGGTGCTGGTCAACTCCGCGTTGGTCGTCTGGACCGCCGTCGAGCCCGCGACGACCTCCACGACCTCGCGCACGTCGCCCACCTGCAGCACGATCGGGGCGAGCGCCGTCTCGGCCGCCGCGTCGATCTTGACGCTGGCGAGCTCCTGCTCGCCGAAACCCTCAGCCGCCGCCACCACCGTGTAGCTCCCGATCGGCAGAGCGGCAAACCGGAATCCGCCGGCGACATTCGTCTCCGCGCTCAGCTCTACGCCGAGTTCTTCGTGGACGATGCTCACGCGGGCCGCGGGAATGGCGGCGCCGGTGGCGTCGGCCACCGAGCCGGCAAGCCTTCCAGTCGAGCTCTGTGCGACCAACTCGGCCGCAAGCAGCGCCAGCGCAAGAACCAGGGAAATTCCGCGCACTGATTCCAAGAATACCAGCGGATTGGCGATGCGTCTCGGGGTTTGACCGAGCGTTTTGCATAGCCGCCAATGGATGCCGCCGCCAAGCGGGCGCTAGAGTAGTCCCAAACGCCGATGGCGCTCGAGACCTACAGGAAGAAGCGGCGTTTCGACTCCACCAACGAGCCGGCGGGCGCCGACCCCAACCGCGCCGGCGCGGGCCGTTTCGTCATCCAGAAACACGCCGCGCGCAGCTTGCACTACGACCTTCGCCTCGAAATTGGCGGCGTGCTGCGCTCTTGGGCCGTTCCCAAAGGTCCCTCGCTCGACCCGGCCCAGAAGCGGCTCGCCGTCCGCACCGAGGACCACCCGGTCGAGTACCTCACGTTCGAGAAGGTCATTCCCGAGGGCAACTACGGCGCCGGGGCGATGATCATCTGGGACTACGGAACATTCGAGGTCGAGGGAGAACAAGCCGCCGAAGAACAGCTCGCGAGCGGCGAGCTCAAGCTCGTCTTCTACGGCTGGCGCGTGGCTGGCGGCTTCGTGTTGGTCAAGACCAAGCGCAAGACCGGCAAGCAGGAAGAGTGGCTGCTGATCAAGCACCGCGACGCGGCCGTCGTCGAGGGCCACGACGCCACAAGCGAGGCGGACTCGGCGGTGAGCGGGCGCAGCATCGAAGACATGCTGGCCGCCGTCGCGCCGGGCCGGCCGCGCATCGCGTCTCCGGCCTTGCTTGAAGGGGCCTCCGCGGCTGAGTTTCCCGCCGATGCCGCGCCCATGCTGGCCAATGCGCTCGAGAACGCCTTCACCGATCCGGATTGGCTCTTCGAGCTGAAGTGGGATGGCGTGCGGCTGCTCGCGCACCTCGACGGAGGCGAGCTACGCCTGATCACCCGCAACGGCCGCAACGTGGCCTCGCACTACCCTGAGCTCGCCGACCTGGGGCGCAAGCTGCGCGTCCGCCGGGCCATCCTCGATGGCGAGGCGGTCGCGCTCGACGACAAGGGCCGCGCGGACTTCGGTCGACTGCAACGCCGCATGCACGTGGAGCGGCCCTCGCGCGCACTGCTCTCCGGCACACCGGTCCACTTCTACGTCTTCGATCTGCTCTACGCCGACGGCTACGATCTGCGTGATGTCGCGCTGGTCGAGCGGAAGCGCTGCCTAGAGGCGATCCTGCTGCCCGGCGCCGAGCCGCTGCGCTACTCGAGCCACGTCGTCGAACGCGGCGAGCAGCTCTTCGACGCCGCCAAGCAACACGGCGCCGAAGGAGTCGTCGCCAAGCGAGCCCAGAGCTCCTACGCCGCCGGGCGCTCCGTGGACTGGGTCAAGATCAAAGTCGTGCAGGAGACCGATGTCGTCATCGGCGGCTGGACCGAACGGCGCGGCGCCGAAGAAGGCCTGGGCGCCTTGGTCGCGGGCCTGTTCCGCGGGCCTCGCCTCTATTTCGCCGGGGGCGTCGGCAGCGGCTTCGACGCCGAGTCGCTGGCCGCGGTCGGCGAGCGCCTCGCCGGGATCGAGGTCGCGCAAAGCCCCTTCATCGAGCCGCCCAAGCTCAAGGAACAGGTCCACTGGACGCGGCCCGAGCTCGTCGCACGCGTGCGCTACTCGGGTTGGACCGCAGACGGCGCGCTGCGTCACCCCGTCTTTCTAGGACTCCGCGAAGACATCGACCCGAGCGACTGCACCGACCCGCGCGCGATCGAGGAGACCGCGCCAAGCGTGACCCGCTCCCGCGCAATCAAAGATCAGACGATTCGCACTCGCGAGGAGCTCGAGAATGAGCTGTTCGCCGGCAAGCGCGAGCGCGTGCAGGTGGACATCGACGGCAAGCCGTTCCGCCTCACCCACCTCGACAAGATCTACTTTCCCGCTCCCGGCTACCGCAAGCGCGACCTGCTGGCGTACTACTACAAAGTTTCCGACCGGATTCTCCCGTTCCTCGAAGACCGGCCGCTGGTGCTGAGGCGCTTCCCCAACGGCATCGAGGGCGAGTCGTTCTACCAGAAGGACATCGGAGACGGGGCGCCGGAGTGGATCGAGACAGTCGTCATCCCGAGCGAGAGCCGCGGCCGCGACACGCGCTACTACGTCTGCGGCGACCTGTGGACGCTGCTGCATCTGGTCAACCTCGGCTGCATCGAGCAACACCCCTGGCCGAGCCGCGTCGATGCGCTCGAACGCCCAGACTACGTCTTCTTCGACCTGGACCCCAGCGAGGGCTACGAGCTCGAGACGGTCGTCGAGGTTGCGCGCACGTTTCTGAAGATCCTCGGCGAGATCGGCGCCAAAGCGTACCCCAAGACCTCCGGCTCCCGCGGCATCCACATCTGGCTGCCGCTCGAGCGCAACTACGGCTACGACCAGGCTCGCGAGCTGGCGCACGTCGTCGCGCGCATCGTGCATGACCGCATGCGCAAGCAGACCACCCTCGAGCGGACGGTCGACAAGCGCCCTAAAGGGACGATCTACCTCGACTACCTGCAGAACAGCTACGGCAAGCCGCTGGCGACGGCCTATACGGTGCGCCCCCGCCCGCCGGCGTCGGTTTCCACTCCGCTCGCCACGCGCGATCTGCGCAAGAATCTCAGACCCGAACAGCTCACCATCGAGACCGTGCCGCGGCGCCTTGCCAAACGAGCCGACCCATGGGCGGACTTCTGGGACTCGCGCCAGCGGATCGGGGACTTGCTGGAAAGGATCCGCGACTGGATCGGCGGGCGGGCATGAAGTGTCCCCGGCGGGCCGAGTGGAATCAGTGGCGAGGGGATCCTTGGCTCAGATGGCAGGCGACCGAATTCGTGCGGCAGTCGCCTTATTCAGGCATAGTCAGGCTATCCTCCCTGACAAGCCGCCGGACTACGGTAGCCATTCCGTCGGTTGAGCACTCCGGGTGCGCGGTTGGCAGCGTTCGACCGACATCTCGACCGAAGTCCATCGGCCGGCACCACCTTTTGCCATCCGCGAGCTCTTCATTGCACGTCTCGGCCCACTTTAGCATCTCGTCACTTGTCCGCTCGTCAACCACAATCGCGGTAATACGAATGTCAGATGCTGACGGAAACACATGCGGAACTGTGACGTGCCTCAGGAACGTACGGTCCATCACGGGATCGGGCCCATAGGCCTGCGGATATGCCTCGTTTCTGCCCACAGCATGTACTACCACCCAAAGCCGCCCCGTTCGGGGAATTTCGGCCGTTCCGCGGGCATAAAATTGAGATCCAATCGGATTCTCGTCTGGGACCGGCAGCGTCATCTCGACGCGGCAAGAGGCACGCGCGCCTCCAGACTTAAGAATCAGAAGGATAGTCAAAGCCGCGCCTATCTTCATGACTCCCTGCCAACTAATGCGAGCGCTTGATCACGGTTACACGCTTTAGTGAACACCCCTCTGTGATCTGAGGGAGGCCTCGTGGACGATAGTCGCCGCTTTCGTCCGATCGTTTCACCCACAAACTGAGCTCATTGTGCCCCTCCTCGCTCACGACGATTGCCGCGAGGATGAACCTGCTACCGATATCCTGTGGCTGTCCGATGAACGCCCTCACGCCCCACTCTGAATCGAATCGCTGCGCTTCGCCCCCGCCTTGAGGCCACCACCCGTTCATTCCCTCTATTCCAGCCAGTACCCAGAGGTGAGCATTAGCAGGAATCTCTGCCGTCCCCTTCACCATCACCTGAGCGCCAACCGACTCGCCTGCCAAGGGGCTCAATATCTCCACGTTACACTCAGCACTCGCCGTGACGGGCGCAAGGACAACGAAGCAAGCGGCCGCGACACATCGCGCGAAACTAAGGTTGTATTGGGTCATTGGTCTATCTACCTCCGTTGTTCTCCGCATCGACCACTGCCTCCGCAAGCTTAGACAGGATGTCAAATGCGCTTCTGAAGTTGTCAGATTCATACTCGTCTTGCGCGCGCTGTAGATCCCGGTCTTCGACTTTCGTGCGGAGCTCTTCAGGCATTTCGTCGAACACATCTCGGACCATCCGGTAGGCCTTCGCATTCATGTTCTCCGCCGCGACTTCCTTCGCCTCCGTGTTTGCCGTCTTCAGTCTTTCCCGCCACACTCGCTGCTTGGCGCGCTCGCCCGACTCTCGGATCTCAGCCCTTTCCTCGGGAGTCTCCGCCTGAGCAATCATAGCCTCGCGAATTTGCAGTAGGAAGGCGGGGTCTAGTCCCACCATCAGACTCCTGGCGAGCGTTCGTTCGCTGGGCGTCCGGGAGAACAGATAAGGTATGAGTGTGGCGGCGGTTTGAGTTCGCTGGAGGTCTTGGCTCCTGGATTCGGATTCCCGGATCAGGCTTTCGTGGCGCTCTTGGCGGTTGTTCTCCGCTTTATGGACTTCCCAGGGAACGAACCCAATCGCCACTGCTGTCAGGAATGCTATGAGGCTATCAAAGGCCCTCCATGCATCCTCGCGTCTCCAAGGCTCAGCACTAGGGTTACCCACGCTCCTTTCCTCCGGAATTGTAGGGTTCGCGCTGATATTATGACCCACATCCCGACGGCATGCAAGGAAAAACGCGAAGACACCACAAAACTCGTTAGCGCGGCGTCTGATGATAGCCCGTAGTTTCCAGCTTCCGGAACGCATCCGCAAAGATCGCGTCGCGGTCCACGCGCCAGATTACGCGCACCGGGTGGCGGCTCGCGTCCTCGGGCCCCCACGTCATGTCGGGTCGCAGCACCGGGCTTGGCTCCATCTGCGTGCGCACCCAGCGCGGGTCCACCAGCAGCCCGATCGTCGCCAAGTCCCAAATCGGCTTGGTCCAGGGGCAGTCGTCGCACTTGCGCCGCTCAGTCTCATAACCGCGAACGATGTCAGCTAGATAATCGCCGATCTTCGATCTTTCCTTCAGGTAGCGATCTAGCTCCATCGTCGTCGTCCGCATCTGCTCGGAGACGAGAAAGCCCGGCAGGTTCACCAACGCCACGCCGCAGTCATAGAGCGTCCGCGAGGCGTGGTAGTCCTGCGAGATGTTGAAGTCGCCCGCGGCGGAGGAACCGCGCAGTTGCCCGCCGATCCACAACACCACGATCCGCTCGATGATGCGCGGCTCGAGAATCATGGCCGCCGCGATGTTGGTCGGGCAGCCCAGACCCACGACCCATAGCGGCGTCTCGCGCGGCTGCATCGCCCGCTCGATCAGATCGCGCGCCGCCGGGCTCTCGAGCGCGTCCTCAGCGCCGGCGAGATAGCGCGTCGAGCCGCGGAACACCGGACGGTCCTCTTCGAGCAAGCCCAGCACTTTCAGGATCTCGTCGTAGCTGCGCTCCATGCCCTGGGCAGGCGTCGCGGCGCGGTCGTTCTTGAACGGTCCGGCGTAAACCGCTTCGACATCGATGCGCTCGGGCGAGCGGATGGCGTAGGCCAATGCGAACTGGTCGTCGACCTCGTTGTACTGGTCGGTGTCAATCACCACGGCCACGCGGCCAGCGGGCGTCTGCATGCGCTTGACCAGCTCCACGTGCCGGCCCTGGCCGCGCGCGGCCGCGACCGCGCTTGCCATCCCAACGAATGCCCGCCTGGTCATGGCCTGCTAGGGCGTTGCGACCGGAAACCCGCGGTCCCGCATCAGCGCATCGGTGTCGACGTCCCGACCGCGGAACTTGCGGTAGCCGTCGGCCGGGTCGATCGTATTGCCCACGCTCATCACATGCTCGTAGAGCCGGCGCGCCACCGCGGGATCGTACGCCCCGTCGCCCTCGAGGAAGGCCTCCCACGCATCGGCGGTCAGCGCGTCCGCCCACAGGTAGGAGTAGTAGCCGGCGGCGTAACCCTCGCTCGAGAAGATGTGCGCGAATTGCGGCGTACGGTGCCGCATCGGCAGCTCGGACGGCATGCCGAGCGCGGCCAGCGTTTCACGCTCGAAGGCGTCCGGGTCGAGCTCGCCCGGCTCGGCGATCGTGTGCAACTTCATGTCGACCAGTGCGCTGGCCAAGTACTCCGTGGTCGCAAAGCCCTGGTTGAAGTTTTGTGCGCGCTTGATCTTCTCCACCAGCTCTTGCGGAATCGGCTCGCCAGTCTGGTGATGCACGGCGAAGCGGCCGAGCACCTCCGGCGTCGAGAGCCAATGTTCGTTGAGCTGCGAGGGAAACTCCACGTAGTCGCGCGCCACGCTCGTGCCCGAAAGCGACGGATAGGTCACGTTGGAGTTGAGCCCGTGTAGGGCGTGGCCAAACTCGTGGAACATCGTCTCGGCGTCGTCCCATGAGATGAGCACCGGCTCGCCGGGCGCGCCTTTGACGAAGTTCGAGTTGTTGGAGACGATCGTCGTGACCTCGTCGTCCATGCGCTCTTGCGAGCGGTAGGCATTCATCCAGGCGCCCGACCGCTTGCCCTCCCGGGCGTACGGGTCGAAGTACCACAACCCCACGTGCTCGCCTTCGCGGGTCACCTCCCACACGCGCACCTCGGGGTGATAGACCGGGACGCCGTCCACTGGCTCGAGCTCGAACCCGTAGAGCTCGCCGGCGGCCCAGAACATGGCCTCGCGCAGCTTCTCGAGTTGCAGGTACTGCTTCACTTGGTCGGCGTCGAGGTCGTATTTCGCCTTGCGGACTTTCTCGGCATAGTAGCGGTAGTCCCAGGGCTCGATGGCGTGACCCGCGATTGCTTCCATGTCGGCGACTTCTTCCTCGACCCTCGCCACGGCAGCCGGCCAGACTTTCTCCATCAGCTCAATGGCGGCGGCGGGCGTCTTGGCGACCTGCTTCTCGAGCGCACGGTGCGCGAAGCTCTCGTAGCCCTGTAGCTTGGTCCGCTCCGCGCGCAATTGCAGGATTTCGGTGATGATGGCGTTGTTGTCGTGCTCGCCGCCGTTGTCGCCGCGACTGTAGTAGCTGCGCCAAACCTTCTCGCGGAGCTCGCGAATGTCCGAATATGTCAGGAAAGGATCCATCGAGGAACGCGTGTTCAAGATGGCGTAGCGGCCCTCGCTCCCCTTCTGTTTGGCCGCCGCCGCGGCCGCCGCAACCACCGACTGCGGCAGCCCGCCAAGCTGGTCATCGTCGAGGTAGAGAACGTAGCTCTCTTCGTCGTGCAACAGGTTGTTCGAGAAGTCGGTGTAGAGCGTTGCAAGCCGTTGATTGATCTCGGCTACCCGCGCTTTGTCCTGCTCGGAGAGCGTGGCCCCGGCGCGCACGAAATCGGTGTAGTAGTCCCAGGTCAGCCGTTGCTGCTCAGGGCTCAGCGCGCTCCGATTCTCATAAACCTCGGCCACCTTCGCGAACAGCTCGGCGTTCTGGTAAATCCTGTCGCGAAACGCCGCCAGTTGCGGCTCGAGCTTGCCCTCGACCTCGCGAAAGTCCTCCGACGACATCGTCGACGACCAAACGTAGTAGATCGTTGCCGCGCGAGTCAGCGGGCGCCCCGAACGCTCCAGCGCCGCGATGGTGTTCTCGAAGGTCGCTGACCCAGACGCCTTGCCGATCGCTTCCATTTCGGCAAGCGCCGCCTCCATGCCATGTTCCAGGGCAGGCTGCATGTCGGCGACTTCGACACGATCGAACGGGGGCGCGCCGCCGTAAGGCCCTCTCCATTCCTCGAGCAACACGTCGTCCGCCTCCTTCGGGCCGGACGAGTCCGAGCAGGCGGCAAGCGCGCCAAGCAAAAGGCTGGCGACAGCGATCCAACTGGCTTTCATCCGAAACTCCTTTACCGCCCCATTTTGACGCACTCTCAACGCGCCGTGCGCCCGCCGCGTCTGAGGTCTCGCCAAGCTCTCAAGCGCGAGCCCCTCGCCGCCGATACTTCCCGTGGAGGGCGAAGCGTGAGACCAACTGTCGCACCGACAGGCAACGAGCGATACTTCGGCGAGGACGAGATCATCGTCAGCAAGACTGACCCCAAGGGCAAGATCACGTACGCCAACGAAGTCTTCATCCGCGTCTCGGGCTACGAGGAGGACGAGCTGCTCGGCGCGCCCCATAACCTCATTCGCCATCCGGACATGCCGCGGGTCGTGTTCAAGCTTCTGTGGGACCAGATCGCCTCCGGCCGCGAGATCTTCGCCTACGTCGTCAACCTGTGCAAGAACGGCGATCACTACTGGGTCTTCGCGCACGTCACGCCGACCTTCGACGCCGGCGGCCAGATCATGGGTTATCACTCGAATCGGCGCGTTCCCGAGCGAGCCGCGGTCGACAAAGTCGCCGACCTGTACAAGCGGCTGCGGCAGGTCGAAGCCCAGGCCGGAGGTCGGAAAGAAGGCGTCAAAGCCGCCGCAGAAGCCCTCGACGGCATACTCGCCGAGCAACAAGTCGACTACGACGAGCTTGTCTTCACACTCTAGAAACAGCCAATGCCTGCCGTAGATACCTTAGAACCAACCGCCGAGACCGAACGCCTGGAGAGCGAGCTGGAAACCTACCGGCTCTGGTCGCAGCGCATTGCCGAGGTCTGCGACCGCGCCGCCGCGGGCGACCTGGAGGCGCGCCTGCTGCGCTGCCAAGAGCCGGGAGATTTGGGCAAGATGGTTCGGGGCATCAACCACTTGCTCGATCTCTCCGACGCCTTCGTGCGCGAGTCGCGCGCCGCTCTAGCCGCCGCAGGCGAGAGACGCTTCTACCGCCGAGTCTTGCTGCGCGGCATGCTCGGCGCGTTTCGAGACGCCTCGCAGCGCATCAACGCGGCCTCGCAGAAGATGGAGCAGCAACACGAGGCCAGCGCTCGACGCCAAGCCATGGCCGACGGATTCGAGGCGAACGTTCAGGAGGTGACCTCTCGTGTCGCCGCCTCATCGGAAGAGGTCCGCTTAACCGCCGAGTCTCTCTCCGATTCGGCCAACAAGACCTCGCACACCGGCGAGAACGCCGCCGACGCCGCCAGCACCACCGCCGAGAGCGTGCAATCGGTCGCGTCGGCGGCTGAGGAGCTAACCGCTGAGGTTCGAGAGGTAGAGCGCCGCGCCAAAGATTCCGCGGACACCGCCGCTGCGGCGGTCGAGGAAGTCGCCGGCGCCAAAGCGCGGATGGCACAGCTCACCGAGACCTCCAAGCGCGTGGGGCGCGTCGTCAAGCTGATTTCGCAGATCGCCAACCAGACGAACCTGCTCGCACTCAACGCCACCATCGAGGCGGCGCGCTCGGGCGAGGCCGGCAAGGGCTTCGCCGTGGTCGCCTCCGAAGTCAAGAATCTCGCGCAACAGACCTCGGAAGCCACTACCGAGATCAGCGCCGAAATCGAGGCGATCCGAAAAGGTACGGATCAAGTCGGCGAGGCGATCGACAACATCGCCACCACCATTGAGAGCATGTCCGAGGCAGCCTCGAGCATCGCCGAGTCGGTCGATCAGCAACAAATCGCAACCCAAGAGATCAGCCGCAACGGCCAAGCCGCGGCGGCCGGCACGCAAACGGTCTTCGACTCGGTCAAGACCGTCTGCGACGAGTCCGCCGAGGCCAGCCGCAACGCCGCCCAATTGCTCGACAGCGCCGACACGCTCTCCCGCGAAGCCGAGGGATTGCAGCGCTCGGTGAGCGAGTTCCTCTCCGAGGTCCGCTCTGGCTGAGTCCTAGTTCCCCACGGCAATCGTGACGTCGCTGCGGCTCTGACGCCCGCCCGCCTCCACCACTAACGGCACGGCATCGCCCACGGCGACGCCCTCCGGCACGGTAGCGTTGATCTGGAACACGCCGACAAACTCCGGAGACAAGCCCGCGAACACCACCGGCGCGGAGACGCCGCCGATGGTGACCGTGGCCTGCGCGTTGGTGTCGCGGCGCACGAAGGTCCCGGTCGAATCGAAGCTGTTGGCGCCGGTTACGCCGCCCGGCGTGGTCTCGCCCAGGCCCGTCGTCAGGATCACCAGCGTCTCACCGGGAACCGCCGGCCGGCTCGAGCCGAGCGAACCCTGCGGCTGCGCCAGCGTGCCGTCGGGGTTGATCGCAATCGCCCGGCCGGCGCCGAAGTCCGCCGTGAAGATGCCAGGCGAGGTATCCGCCACCGGCAACCGAACGGGTTCGCTGCGGGAGCCGTCGATGACTACCGTCGCCATCGCCATGCCGTTCTCCACCCGCGCCTCCCACGGGAGCTGCAGGTTGATCTGAGTGGGCGCGGCAAACAGCAGCGGCGCCGGAACCAACGCTGTCGCCGCCTGCTCCGCGCCGCCGCCTTCCTCGCTCAACGTCGCGATCGAGGTCTCGGCCTCGAACAGTACCTGAACGTCGTTGCCGACGCGCCGCGGCAGCGGGATCACGCCGGCGATCTCGGTTTCGGTGTTGAATTCGCCGAACAACGAAACCAGGCCGCCGCGCGAGGGATTCTCTCCGAAGCCTGCCGCATCAAGGAAGCCCTCCGCGGTAAACGCCGGCGGACGGCGACCATCCCATTCGATGATGACGTTGGAAATCCCGAGGCCCGTCGGGATTCCGCCTTCGAGAAAGAGCTCGAGCGGCGCTGCCTGCGAGACCGCGGACAGGCCCTCTACGCTGCTGTCCTCGTCGATGGCGCCGCTGTCGCTGAACCCGCGGAAGTGTTGGAGATCTCCCGGGAAGCCATTGTCGATCTCGCCGAACAGGACCAACTGCTGGCTCGGGTGCAGCCCGATTCTGCCCCACCCGTTGATACTGGGAACGAACGCGAACTGGTTCGAGCCGGGCCCCATCCAGCGGCCGTCCGGGCCGCGCCGGCCGAACGCCTGGCCGACCGCCAGCCCGCCCGGCGGGTCGGGGCGGGCGGTGAGGGTAATCTCTTCCTCGCCGTCCATGCCGCGGCAGTCGATGTTCGGCAGGGCGTACCAGAACAAGCCTTCCGCGTCCGACTCCCCGTCGAAGGCGGCCTGCACCATCTCGATGTGGCAGGGGATCTCGATTCGTTTCGACAAGGAGCCGTTCTGGAAAAGGTCCATCGAGATCTTGCCGTTCCAGGTAATCGCGACCGCGCCAATGTGGCATTTCAGCGCATTGACGTCGTCATTGGGCAGCAGTCCAAGATTGGCGGCCGTGGCCCAAGCGAAGAACTGGCTGGGTGCGGCGAGCGCCATGAATAGGTCCGCCGGGCTGCCGCCGCCCAAGCTCGGAGAGCCGGGGGCGAGTGAGAAGACTACATCGCGCCGGTCCCCGGCCAGACAAAACGCATCGATGTCGTCCGACGAGGTCAGGCCCAGGTCCGAGTGCCGCAGGAAGACCGTGGGCGGGCCTCCGCCGACCGAGCGCAGGATGGTCGCGCCGTTCGCACCCAATGCGGAGAGCTCGGGCGAGCCGGCGGCGAGGGTGAAGTACACCGGCCCTTCGGTGATGCCGTCGCCATCGTCGACGAACGAGGGCGGCTGCTCGACGAGCGCGTCGACATCGTCGGAGATCTGCAGGGGAAACGGCGGCGCTGTGTCGCCGTCTTCATCGAGCACTTGCACGTTGGAGCCGCCGCCAACGCCCACGAAAGGCGTCACGCGAAACTCGTCGCCGTGCGCTTGGGGAGGAGACTTCGCCGCTTCCCGCTCGACGGCGCTCCCGGTTCGGCCCCTGGAACCTTCGGCAACCGAGAAGCGAATGTCCATCAGCGACGGAAAGTTCACCGCCTGGGGGAATACGAAGTCCAGCCCGTAGGAGAGCCCGTCGACATCGCCGCCGCTCAGCCCGAGTTGCGCAGCGCGAATGGCCGGCGCCGTCGCGCGCTCGAACAAGTCACCGTGGTCGAGCCCCGAAGGTCCCTCCGGCGCCACCGAGAACGTGGGCTGCTGGCCCACGAAGTGGCCCACGTGCGAGAGGAAACCGACGACCAGTCCCGTTTCGTCGACCAAGTCGACGCCGGCGAAGGTCCCTTCTGGCTGATACTGGGCGTCGAAGGGCGGCAATGCATCAATCACCGCCATCATGCGGATGGGCGTTTCTGGATCGCTGAAGACCCTAATCGTTCCAAACGCCGTGCGCACCTCGATCTCGACCATCAGATCGAACCAGGAGTCCGCCGGAAAATCCTCCCCCGCCACCCGCTGTTGCACACAGCCGGACGCGGGGTTGATGACGCGAATCACGGCCGGGCCGAGCGGCGTGTCGCCCGAGAGCGCCATCTGCTGAATCTCGACGTCGATCTTGATGCGACCGTCGCCGGGGTCATAGGGATCGCCACGCCGGATACGCGTTGGGCCCACGGCGGTAAACGGAGTCTCGGGGAGGCTCAGAGCCGGTACCGCGACGCGCACGATGGCGGCCGAGTCGAACACATCGAACCCGGCGGGCGGATAGGCCGGCGCGGGCGCAAGGGCGAACGAGAGCGCAAACAGGGCGACCAGGACGGGAATCAAACGGGGGGACATGCAATTCTACCTCTGGCGGTAGACGCTATCATATCCTCCGAAAATTGACAAACGAAACACGTCGCTCGCGAGATAATCCTCCCCTCGGCGCTCTCAAGCCAGATCGATCCGCTTGACGCGAATCTTCTCGTCTTCGAAAACGCCAAGGCCGAAGTTCGCGGCCAGCTCGATGTGCTCGACCTGCCCGTTGAGCCAGCGTGAGTGCTCGTCCGGTTTCATTAACGCTATGGGAGCGCGGCCAACGTCGGCGCGCTTGGCGTCGATCGCCTGCCAACCGATTTTGTCGAGCGCGACTGGATCGGTGGCGAAGTACATCTTGCGATGCTCCCAGGCGTAGTGCTCGACGGTCGTGCCCGGCCCCCCGTGGTACGCAGCCTTGACCCCGTCCAGGATATTCAGCACCACTTTCTCCCGAATTACCGGTAAATCCACCACCGCCGGAATGAACAACCCGCAGGCGTTCGCGGTGGTCGAGGCATGGCTGCGGCTGACGTTGTTGACGAAGCCGTGCGACATATTCTTGAGCGCCAAGGTGACGCCCGCGGATTGGTGATGTTTGAGCAGCGGCACGTTGATGATCTTGTTCACGTCCCGCGTCACGAACTTCGCCACGTAGGAGCGGCGCAGGTGCGGGTCGTCGATCTTGTAGTCGCTCAGATAGTCCGGGTGGATCAGCGGCATCTCCATGAAGACATCCGCGTCGTAGCCGTCCATGTCGAGCTGGATGCTGACGTTCTCGGGCGAGCCGGAGGTCCAGCGCACGCCCTCGGGCAGCCAGTCGACGAAGCCCGCTGCTTGGAACTGCTCTCCGTAGCGGTCGTAGGCTACGATGTCTGCGCGCGGAATTCCGACGCGCTCGAGCCGCGCGATGATCGCGCGCGTGAGCTCGGGCGAGGAGATGACGGCAGGTTTGCCGACGGGGTTGAGCTTGATTCCCACCACGTCGCCGGGCTCGAAGAATTCGCGCCAGGCCTCCTCGACCGAGGGCGCGTGGGTGAGCTCCAGCATGCCCTTGTCGAGCATCTGCTCGAGCGGCTCGGCTTGGAAGCGGCCTTCGACGATGCTGTCCGGGTGATGCACCTCGACCACCCGCCCGGGATAGGGCCCTGGGATTCCGAGCTTCGCAGCCTTCCCGGCCGGCCGCGCGGCGGCTTCATCGACCTGCTTGCCGCAAGCGACGGCCGCCGCCGCAACCGAGGCGGCCAGAAATTCTCGACGATCGAAAGACATGGCGCTCACACCTCCGCAGACATTGTAACCTTGTTTCGCGGGCGTCACGCACCTCGCCCCCGCGCATGGATCGCCCTACCGCAGCCGGCCGCTGGATCGAACGCAACGCCAAGTGGGTCGTGCCGCTGCTGGTGGTCGGCTTCATTGGCGCGGCCACACTCGGCGTCATCGGGTTGATGAACTGGCTTGACGGCTACATGCGCGGGCTGCCGCCCTACCGCATGGCGCTGCAAGAGCTGCGCTCCCATCGTGAGGCCGCTCAGTTCTTGGGTTCCCCCATCCAGGCCGCGGGCCGGCTCCAGGGCAATGTCCGCACGACCAACGCGCGGTCGTCGGCGAATCTGGTGGTCCCGGTTCAAGGCGAGAAGCACTCGGGCCGGTTGATGGTCACGGCGACGGCCGAGGGCGAGGATTGGACGCTTCATCGCGTCACGCTCGAGGTGACCAAGCCGAAGCGCAGCTTCACAATCGTGCGCGAGGAATGAGCTCGCGCACGGCTCGGCCGGGCTGCGCCGAGCCGCATGCGCGAGCTTGCGGTCTCTTTCAAAACCCTACGATCGGCCGCGCGACCGCTCGCGGGAGCGGCTCCGACCAGAACCACGACGGAGCAGGCCTCTCGGATCCAGCCAATGAGCCGTCGTCGACCCCTACAGCGGCCGGATGTTGCGGTGGATGGCGTACAGCGCGAGCTCGAGGCGATCGCTGACGCCGAGCTTGTCGAAGATATTGTGCAGGTGGTTCTTCACCGTCTGTTCGGAGATGAACATCCTCTCCGCGATTTCCTTGTTCTTGAAGCCCTGCGCCACCAGCGCGACGATCTCGCGCTCGCGGTTGGACAGGCGCGGCTTGTCGCGCTCGCGCGGGCCGGGATCGCTCGGCGCCGCAAACTGGCGCATGACCGCGGCCGTGGTCTTGGCGTCGAGCCAGATCTCGCCCTCGTAGACCTTGCGAATGCTCTTGATCAGCAGGTCGGTCGCTGTCTGCTTGAGCACGATGCCGCAGGTGCCATACTTCATCGCCTGCACGTACTCTCCCTCGTCGTCGGAGGCGGTGAGCACGATGATCTTGGTCTTGTGCTTCTGGGCCTGCAATCTCTGTAACACCGAGAGGCCGTCGAGACCCGGCATTTTCAGATCCAGAAGTAGGATGTCGGGCGACTGGTCCTTGAGGATGTCGGGCACCTCGGAACCGTCCTCGGCCTCGGCTACGATGTCGAAGTCGGGCTCGAGCTGCAGCAGGCGGCGCAGACCGTCCCGGAAGATCGTGTGATCGTCGGCGAGCGCGATTTTGATCTTCTTGGATTTGCCGCTGGCGTTCGGGGCGTCCGGAACGGCGGAGGCGGGGGATTGGGCGGGCATTTGGGTTCGAACCTGTGGTCTCGCGCCCTCCGGGGGGGAGGAAACTAAAACCATCCTAGAGTCCTATAGGTACCACGTCAATGAAGGAAAAGGCTTAGAGAAAACCTTAGGACTTCACACTGTTTCAGGACTTTGGTTCCGGGGGTCCCAGGCCCCGTGAAGGCTGTCGACAGGGCTCGGCGGCGCATGGTATTCTGCAGGTTCGAAGGCCCGTAGCTCAGTTGGTTAGAGCGCTACCTTGACACGGTAGAGGTCAGCAGTTCGAGTCTGCTCGGGCCTACCAGATTCGCCCGGTCGGCCTAAGACGCATTCCCGCCCAGAGGCCGTCGGTTTTCCCTCGAAATGCCGGGGCCGCCCCGGTTCAGCAGCACTCCGGGGACTTGATACACTTGGGTCCTCCGGCGGCCGCGCCGGTGCGTCCGTCTCGTGACCGATAAGACCTTTCAACTCCGCGACAACCACTCCTGGCGAGCCAAAGCAGGGAACTCCATCCTTGTTCTGGACCGCGGCGCCGTGCGCATGGAGGTGCCCCGAGCCTGGACCGTGCATCGCACCGAGCACGGCTCGGTGCGCGCCACCGACAAGCCGTCGCCCGACGATGAGTGCTCGCTCGAGGTGACGGTCTACCACCTGCCCAACATCGCCGAGGAGATCCCGCCCGTGGCCGACCTGCTCACCCAAGCCACCCCGGCCGAGGACGATCTGCACCACGAGCGCGTCGAACGGCGGCCGATCGTCGAGACCGCCCGCGGCGACATCCGCCTCGCCATGCTCGAGACCCGCTTCCGCGAGAACGGCCGTGACGCGACGTCCTATACCCAGATCGCCATGGCCGGCGAGATCGCCTGCCTGATCACCTATGCGTTCTGGGACGACGACCATACCGAAGCCACGCGCGTTTGGCGGGACGTGCAGGATTCACTCGTGCTGGGCTGGTACGTCGAGGACCCCACGCGCGGTCCGGTCGTGCAGTAGACCCCTGGAACCCCCGGGCGCAGGGCGGCGTCTACCGCCTCGAGCCAAGCAGGCCCGCGATGACCGTTGCCCGATTAGCGCCCATCCTTCTCGCGGTACCGCTCTTTGCAGCGGCTGAGCAAAGTCGCCGTCTTCGACCGCAACGGCGATCTCATCTACGCGAACGCCCACCGGCTGCGCAAGAACGCCGTGCGCGGCGCTGTCGCGGCGTTAGCGCACGTTGCAACACTCCACATCCAGGCTGCCGCTTCTTGATACGTTGAGGAGCGTAACTCCTCATGCAGGTCCTCACCCGCCCCACTCCTTACGACGCCGTCATCGTCGGCTCTGGCGCCACCGGCGGCTGGGTCGCCAAACAGCTCTCCGAGGCCGGCCTCACCGTCGCGGTCCTCGACGCCGGCTCCAAGCTCACGCCCGCCGACTACTCCGAGCACGTCCAGCCCTACCAGACCAAGTACCGCTTCCAATCCAAAGCCTTCATGCGCGACCGCCCCGTGCAGCGCAACAACTACGCCTGCGAGGAAACCAACTACAAGTGGTGGGCGAGCGACGTCGAGAACCCCTACACTTTCGACGAAGGCAAGGAGTTTCGCTGGATCCGCCTGCGCGCCGTCGGCGGACGCTCCCTCGCTTGGGGACGCGGCGCCTTTCGCCACTCCGACCTCGACTTCAAAGCCGCCTCCCGCGACGGCCACGGCATCGACTGGCCCATCACCTACGCCGAGATGGTTCCGCACTACGAGACCGTCGAAAAATTCATCGGCGTCAGCGGTACGGCCGAAAACCTGCCGCAATGCCCCGACTCCATCTTCCAGCCCGCCCTGCCCATGCGCTGCGGCGAACGCCGCCTCAAAGACGCCGCTTGGAAGAACTTCCGCCGCGTCATCACCGAAGGTCGCTCCGGCGTCCTCACCCAACCTTTGAACGGACGCCAAGCCTGCCACCACTGCGGCCCCTGCCACCGGGGTTGTATTACAGAGTCCTACTTCTCTTCCCCCACCACCACCCTACGCGCCGCCGGAGCGACCGGCCGCATGACGCTCATCCCCGACGCCGTCGTCAGCCACGTCACCACGGGACGCGACGGTAAAGCGACCGGCATCGGCTACCTCGACCGCTGGACGCGCGAGGCCCGCGAGATCCGCGCCAAGGTCGTCGTGCTCGCCGCCTCCACGCTCGAGTCCACCCGAATCATGCTCAACTCCGCCCCCGGCGGTCTCGGCAACTCCTCCGGCACGCTCGGGCGCTACCTCATGGACCACCTGATGGTCGGCGTCTCCGGCGCGATCCCCTTGGAGCAAGACGAGCCGCGCTGGACCGGCGTGCCGCGCTCGCCCAACCACATCCTCGCACCGCGCTTCCGCAACGTCGACCGCGTCGAGACCAACGGCTTCATCCGCGGCTACCACATGACCGGCGGCTGCCGCCCCACCTTCGACATGGAGGCCCCCGGCTTCGGCGCCGACTTCAAACGCCGCGTCCGCGACGACGCCTACTGGCGCATGGGCCTAGGCGCGTTTTGCGAACAACTGCCGCAATACGAAAACCACGTCCGGCTAAACCAACGCCAAGTCGACGCCTGGGGCATCCCTACGTTACACATCCGCAGCGAATACGGCGTCAACGAGCTCCGCATGGCCGAAGACGCGCAATATCAAATCGCGGAAATGCTAGAAGCCGCCGGCTGCAAAGACGTCGCCCACTCCGGCTGGGACTACTCCGCCCCCGGCTTCGCGATTCACGAAGTCGGCACGGCCCGCATGGGCTCCAGCCCCAAATACAGCGTCCTCAACAAGAACTGCCAAGCCTGGGACGTTCCCAACCTCTTCGTCGTCGACGGCGCAAGCTGGCCCACGGTGGCCTGCCAGAACCCCACATTGACGATGATGGCGAACGCGGTGCGCGTGAGCGCGTTCATCAGCACGGAAGCCAAATACAGTAGTGGGGAAACCAGGGGAAACCAGGGACATCCTTGAAGAAATCGATGGCACGCTGGCTTCGCAGACTTACCCTTCAGGCCGTATTGTCGAGCTATCCAAGGATGTCCCTGGTTCTCTCGCACGGCGTCTTCTTCGCGGCCGACGAGACCGGCACAGGTGATCAAAGAGGCGGCGCGGCGCGCTACTGAATCGTCACGGTGACCGCGTTCGCAACAACGCCATCGACCGTCATCACGATCTCCACCTCGCCTCGCCCGGCCAGCTTGCGCGAGAGTGGTCCAATGTTAATCTGGTCCAGGCCCACGAACTGACCTTGCGGCCCCGCGCCAAGGACCGGGACGGACGCGCCGCCGACGGTAACCTCGACGCTCGACGCGAACCCCCGCACCCCGCTGCCGAACAGCAGCAGGAAAACCTGATCGCTCTCCGGGCCCAGGCTCAGCGGAATCGGCGCGAGCGACGCATCGAAGAGCGCCTCGGTCGTACGCGTGCCGTCGCCAGCGATGCGCAAGGCTTGCGCGGCGGCCACGCCCTGGCCGCTGGCATTGGCCGAGTAGAGCCCGGGCGCGACGCCGGCGACCTGGATCTCGGCGGAGAGATAGTCGTTGCCGCCCCGGCGAACGGTCAGCATGGCCCGCCCGGGCGCCGTCCCCGCGGGGATGAGCATATTGATCTGGCCAGGGGAGACGAAGAAGAGCGAGGCGTTGCGCGTGTCGCCCGCCGAGTCAGTCACCTCGACGGTTGTGCCGGCAAGCGTCGTCGGTAGGGGCAGCTCCGTGACGATCGAGAGCCCGTCCGCCAAGCCCTGGCCGAACAGCGAGACGATCTGTTCGGCCGCCACCGCGCCGCCGGCGAAGCTCGCCGAGTGGACCAGGCCCTCCGAGGTGAAGAGCACGGTAACGGGCGTGAGCGATTTGACCGTGTCGTCGGAAGTATCGCTGATGTAGATCACGCCGTCTGCGTCGAGGGCCAATCCGGTTGGGGCGAACAGGTCGGCTTGGGTGGCTAAGATGCCCGAGGTTCGCGAGGTTCCGCCCCCGGCGATGGTGTTGATGGTCGCCGGCGTCGACTGGCCTGGCGCAGCAGCGGCCAAGCCGCGCAGGACGCGTACGCGGCCGTTCCCCTGGTCCGCTACGAACAGATCGCCGTTCGGAGCGAACACCATGTCGACCGGCCGGTCCAACCGGGCAATCGACGCCGGGCCGCCGTCGCCGCTGAACCCGGCAACGCCATTACCCGCCACGGTCGTGATGATCCCGTCGAGGTCGATCTTCCGAATCGCGTTGTTGTCGCTGTCAGAGATGAAGATCTCACCATTCGGAGCGAAACGGGCCTGCAAAGCTCCATCGAGTTGGGCGTCCTCGGCCGGACCGCGATCGCCGGTGAAGCCGCTCAGGCCCCCGCCGGCAAGTCGTCTCATGACGCCGCCGGCATCGACAATGCGAACGAGGTTGGCGCCTTGCGTGATCAGCGCTCGCCCGTCGTCGCCGACATCGATGCTGATGGGGTTGTTGAGCGCTAGAGCAGTCGCCGGCCCCGTCGAGTCGGCGTCGGTCTCGTCGCCGCCGCCCGCAAACGTCGCGAGCGTCCCGCCGGGCCTGAGGATGCGAATGAGATCGCTGCCCTGCTCGACGAAGAGCAAGTTGCCCGCGGAGTCGAAGGTAAGGCCCTGCGGGCGAGAGATCGGGTTGCCCGCCGCGGACCGTCCGTCCTCAGTCAGCCCAGGCTGTCCTAGCCCGTCACCGGCCAGGGTGCGGACCTCGGTGAACAGGCCTCCGGCCCCACGGACCAAGCGATCGAGCGCGTGCTTGTCGAAGGACGCGACCACCAGATCGCCGTTCGGCGCCACGTCGACGCCGACCGGCGTGAACAACTCCGCGTCCGCGATGGAACGGTCGTCCGTCCTGCGTGCGCGGCCGGCGACGGTATCGATAACGCCATTCGTGACCGCCCGCAGTCGATTGTTTCCATTGTCCGCAAACACCAGTGCGCCGTCTGGATCAACGTCTAGGCCAAGCGGAGAATCGACCAGCGATTGGAGCGCGGGGCCGCCGTCGCCGCTGAAACCTGCTGTCGTCTCGCCGAAGTTCGCGTCCATGTTGCCCGCGACGCGCTCGTCGGAGCCGTCTGGGTTGTGACGGCGGACCTGCTGAGAGCCATTCGTGTAGTAGATTGTGTTGTCAGCGCCGATCGCGACCCGCAGCGGTATGCCAAAACCCCCCGTGTCGCTGGCGACGACGCGATCAAGCAACCCGTCCTCTCCAACGGCAAAGATGAAGGGCAGGCCGTGTACGAGGTAGACCGTCCCGTCGGGTCCAATGTCGATTGCCCGCATCCTGCCGAGCGGAGATGTGGCGGCCACCTCGCCGCCGCGCGGTACTGGGCGAGACTCTCCGTTTCCGAACACTGTCTCGATTCGTCCGCTCGCATCGACCCGCCGCACTCGAAAGTTGTCGTTATCAATGATGAAAAGGTCGCCCTGTGGAGAGAACGCGATGCCGTTCGGGTCGTTCAGCATCGCCTCCGTCGCCGGCCCTCCGTCGCCCGAGAACCCTTCGCCGCCAGTCCCTGCGACCGTTCGGATCGTGCCGTCGGCGTCGACGCGCCGGATGCGGTGGTTTCCCGTGTCCGCGATGTGGAGCCGCCCTTGGCTGTCGAAATCAATCGCATCCGGCGAACGGAAGCTGGCTTGAACCGCCGGCCCGCCGTCGCCCGAGAACCCAAAAGCGCCGGTCCCGGCCAACAACGTCAGGCGGCCGTCCGCACCCACGCCCCAAACTTGGCCGGCGTCGAGGAACGCCATCGTGCCGTCGGGCGCGAAATCGACATCGATGGGGAAAAGCAAGGCCGCATCGGTCCCCAACCGCCCTTGGGGGCTCGTCGGCGCCGCCACCGTGTCGATGCGGTAGCCCAGCGGTTGGGCGAGGATCGGAAGCGAAGCGAGGAGGCCAAGCGCCGCAACGCAATAGACGCGTCGAAGGACATTCATTGTAATCACCTTGGTTTCGGTCTCGAATCAGGGCCGGGAACGTGTGAAGAAATCCGGGACTGGCTCACGCGATTCGAAGCAAGTTCCTTCGAGGTCAACAGTGGTCTGCATCGCGAGTCCCAGCGATTTCTTCACACGTTCCCGGGGCCTGATGTCTTACGATCCTAGTCGGACCCGTTCCACGCCGCAAGCACTCTTCCGTAAGCTCTCCGATCTTGCAACATGGACCCGACAGAAAACGCACAAACACAAGAACTTTGGCGAATTCTTGGGCGAACAACGGCCACGTGATACCGGAACGTTACGTCCGTAAAGCGTGACGACTGAACCCGAAGGCCCTTCTGGCTGGCTCCCTCGGACCTGCAGACTTCTATCGGCGCTCAACTGACGGCCCAGTACTTTTCGCTGTCGCCAACGCCAGCAGGCCTCTGCGCGAGCATTGTCCGTTGGAATTGGGCGTGATTTGCCCGCTTTTGGGCCTCTGGACTAGGAACTCTCCTAGGTCCTGATGGCCAATCGGTTCCCGCCGGGCAGTACCCGTTTCGGGCGATACCCTAACCCAAGAATCCTTCCTGCGTACCATATGCCGGCTCGCGCGCCGCTGCCATGCTGGGGACGTCGGCAGGGGAAACCCGCGAGACGAGACGAACACAGACGAGAGGTCATGATGATCAACCAAACACGGCAACTTTGGAGCGGCAAGAGCGGACAGGCGATCATGCTCTTCGCGCTCGCTTTCGGGCTGATGGCCGGCGTGCTGGGCCTGGTGCTCGACGGCGGACGCATCTACTACGAGCGCAATCGCGTGCAGATGGCCGCCGACGCCGGCGCGATCGCGGGCGTACAGGAGCTGCGGCGAGGCAACAACTCCACCTCGACGACCTTCGACAACTACGTGATCGACGATGTCGAGCTGCACGGCTTCAACGCCAACAACGCGACGATCGCCGTCCACAACCCGCCGCTCACCGGCGAGCATGTCGGCGACGACCTCTACGTGGAGGTGACGGTCAGTCATAACGTGCCGACGACCTTCATGCGCATCTTCGGCTCGGCCTACTCGACGATCAATGCTCGCGCCGTGGGCGGCCTCGAGCGCGCCGGCGACCCCTGCATCATCGTCCTCAATGAAACCGACCCGGACGCCTTCATGACCAACGGTACGATTGCGCTGAACTCCAACTGCGGCGTCGTGGTGAACTCCAACGCCCCCAGCTACGCCGCTCGAAACGTCGGCGGCGGCTGCATCAGCGTGACTTGGTTCGGCGTCGTCGGCGGTGCTGACCCCGGCTGCATGTCGCCTGCCCCTACGACTGGCATCACCCGCATGATCGATCCGATGGCGCTCATTCCCGAGCCCACCAAGCCCTTGCTGCCGGGAACCTCGGTCAACAGCACGCTGCCCAACGGCGAAAACCTCAAGACCTTCACGCCGGGCTTCTATAACACCCAAATCAAGGTCACCAACGGCGACGAGAACGCACTGTTTCTGCCGGGCCTCTATTACCTTGAGCAAGGAATGCAGATCACCGGCGGTAACGTGACCGGAGTCGGCGTGTCCTTCTTCAACGCCGACACGACAGGGCAGCGGGCCTTCGATATCTCGACCCAGTCCTATAACACGATCAGGCTCAGTGCGCCGAAATTCGATCTGCCCCGCATCCCGAGAGGCATCCTGTTCTGGTATACGCGCAACGCCAACTACACCAACAATGGCAGCAGGATCGCCCGCGGCTCTGCAGCTTCCTACTACAGCGGCGCGTACTACTTCCCGTCGACCCACCTCGACTGGGCCGGCAATCCGGACGACTCCATCACCGGCTACGACCACTGGAGCATGGTCATCGCGCAGACGCTGAACATCGCGGGCGACGCGCTGGTTGGCATCTACAAAGTCGACAAGCCGCCTAAGAACGAAGCACCGCCTTCCTATGCGGCGGTCATGTTCGAGTAGAACGAGAAACACGATAAACCAAGGAATCGGAGATAGATCATGTTAAAGCAACTCTTTCGCAACCGTAAAGGCAACTCGTTGGTCGAGTTTGCCCTCGCCACTCCGGTCGCTCTCGTTCTCTGCGTCGGCGCGGCGGACTTCGGCCGGATGTTCACCGAGTCGGCCATGCTGGCCGGGGCGGCCAACGCCGGCGCCATCTACGGCTACCGGACCGTGGGCTACGCGGCCGACATTTCCGGCATCCGCAACGCGGTCCAGACCGACGTGGCGCAGCTCTCGGGCGTGTCGGCCGCGGCCCAACAGGTTTGCGACTGCCCCGACGCTCCGAAAACCTGGGTGTCGTGCAACGACACGGTTTGCACCGGCTACGGCAAGCCGCGCGCCTATCTCCGCTCGCGGGCCACGAAGACCTTCAAGACGATGGGCTTCTATCCCGGCGTGCCATCACGGGTTGCCATCGACATGTCGGCCTATTTGCGCGTCCAATAATCACCGAGGAGCTTGACGACCATGCGTACCACGAATCGAAATCGCAATCCGCGCCGCGGCGCCTCAATGCTGGAGTTTGCACTGGGCTTCCTGCTGTTCCTCTCGTTGATCTTCGCCGCCTTCGACCTCGGAGGCGCGGTGTGGACCTATACGACCGTGACGCACGCCGCCAAGCAAGCCACCCGCTTCGCCACCATTCACGGCGCCCAAAACCGGGTGAAGGACGCCAACGGCGTCGACATCACCGACTTGAAGATCAAACAGATCGCCAAGGCCTCCGCGCCCGGCCTCGACCCAACCGCCATGACCGTCAACGTGTCCTGGCTGCCCGATAACTCGCGGGGCTCCAACGTCAAGGTCGATGTCTCCTACGACCACAACTTTCTCGCTGGCGCGCTACTCGGGTTGGGCGACAACGTGAAAGTCAAGCGATCCTCGTGCATGCTCGTCATCAACTAGCTCATTTGGGAGAGAGCTGAGACGCCCGGCCGCGACCCGCGGCCGGGCGTCTCAGCGTTCCGGCGCCGTTTGCTCCGCGGGCCGCGTTGCGCGACACTCGTTTCCATGAGACTCGCCCTCGCATTTCTCGCCCTGACCGCCGGGCTCCACGCCCAGCCCAACACTCTGACCTCCGAAGAGATCGCCGATGGCTGGATCCTGCTCTTCGACGGTCAAACCGACTTCGGTTGGGAGTACCACGGCGACGCCGACTGGACCATTCAGGACGGTGTGCTGGCGGCGCGCTCGGGCGGCAACGGCTGGCTCGGCACGACGACGGTCTTCGCGGACTTCCACCTCAGGCTCGAGTTCCGCACCGCCGCCGACGGCAACTCCGGCGTGTTTCTACGCTCGGCCCGCGAGGGCGAAGCGCACCGCACCGGCTACGAGCTCCAGATCTACGACGACCAGCCGCAGGGCTTCAACACCGGCAGCTTGGTGTTCTACGAGAAAGCGCCGCCCGCGAAGCTCATCCCCGGTGTGTGGAACCGCTACGACGTCCTCGTCGAAGGCATGAACTTTCAGGTCGTCCTCAATGGCCGGCTCGTGCTCGACGCCTACGATCCCGCGCACCTGGCGGGCGTCATCGGCTTGCAGTACAACCAAGACAAGCCCATCGAGTTCCGCAACATCAAGCTACGGCCGCTGAACCTCGAACCGCTGTTCAACGGGCGCAACCTGGCGGGCTGGAATAAGGTCGACCGGCCGAACCGGGGCGGCAGCCACGACTGGAGGGTCCGCAACGGCGACATCCACGTCGAAGGCGGTCCCGGGCAGATCGAGACCGAGCAGCAGTTCGAGAACTTCGTGCTGCAACTCGGCGTCAAGACCAACCCCGCCTCGCCCGACGCCCATCCCAACTCGGGTGTCTTCTTCCGCGGCAAGCCGGGCGTGTTCTGGTCCGGCTACGAGTCGCAAATTCGCAACGAATACGAGGGGCGCATCACCAACCCTGTCGACTTCGGCACCGGCGGAGTGTACTTTTTCCAACCCGCCCGCGGCATCGTGGCGAAGGACGGCGAGTGGTTCTACAAGACCATCGTCGCCTACGACCGCCACATCTCGGTTTGGGTGAACGGCGTTCAGGTGAGCGACTACGAAGACACCAAGCCCGCCGGCGCCAACCACCGCAAGCAGGCGACGCTCGGCGCCGGCACGATCAGCTTGCAAGCGCACGACCCGACGACCAATCTCGATTTTCGCGACGTTCGCGCCGTCGAGATCCCGGCGCGGCCGATCCGGCTGCAGTAGGGGTCGCGGATTTCCCGCCGACGCAGTAGCATGGGGCCGTGCTCACGCGTCGCCAAGCCCTCGCCCTACTCGCCTCGCCCCTCGCCGCGCAACGTGCGCCCACCATCCACGAGCGCATCATAGAGGAGGCCGGGAAAGCTCCTCTGCTGATGCGCTTCTCCGGCGCGACGCCGTCCGAGGCGCGGGCCTGGCAGCGCCGCTTTCGCGCCAAGCTCGCAGAGTTGCTCGGCTCCCACCGGCCGCCCGCGCGCTGGAGCTCGGCGCTGCTCGAGCGGGCCGACTTCGACGACCACAGCCGCGAGCTGTTTCTGTATCACGCCGATGGGCTGCCGGACCTGCCGATATGGATCCTCAGGCCCAGGGGCCGCGCTGGGAAGCGGCCCGGAGTGGTCGCCCTCCACGGCCACGGCCCCTTCGGCCACGACGCGGTGGCCGGCGTCGACACGACTCCGGAACGCAAAGCCAACATCGAGAAGTTCCGCTACGACTACGGCCGTCAGCTCGCCAGGCGCGGCTACGTCGTCGCCGCGCCCTGCTTCGCTCCGTTCGGCCGCCGCCTGGGCGACCCCAAGCTTTACCGCGGCGAGGACGCCTGCGCAGTCAGTTTCGTCCGGCTGCAACTGCTCGGCAAAGTGCTCATGGCGGAGAATCTGCGCGACGCCTTGTGGTCTTTCGAAGCGCTGCGGCAAACGCCCGACGTCGACGCCGATCGCATTGGCTGCGTCGGGCTGAGCTACGGCGGCCGCATGGCCATGCTGGCCGCGGCCATGGAGCCGCGCATCCGTGTCGCCGTGCCTTCGGGCGCTCTCAACGTGATGCAGGAGCGCATCCAGGGCCGCTATAGCTGTGGAGCGCAGGTCATTCCCGGGTTGCTCGACTACGGCGACGTCCCCGAGATCGGCGGCCTGATCGCGCCCCGGCCGGCGCTCTGGGAAGTCGGCAAGCGGGACGGGCTGATGGTCAAGGACTGGATCGAGCCCGCTTGGGACCGCATGATGGCGGTCTATCGCGCCTGTGGGGCGCCCGGCTCGCTGCAGCGCGACGACTTCGACGGCCCGCACCGGTGGAACGGAACCAAGGCTTATCCGCTGCTCGAGAGCGCGCTCAGGCCGTAGCTTCGGCGCCCGCCTGCGATCATAACCAGTGATGGCGACAGATTCGCGTGCTCGCGACTTCGAACCGCGCGTCCAGCAAACCGCCCGCGAGATCTTCGTGCTCATCGGCGGCGACAAGCCATCGGTGTTCCAACCCGACTACTGGAGCGGACGCATGATGGAGTGGGCGTTGCGCGACCCCGAGCTCAAAACCCGCCTGTTCCGCTTCGTCGACGTGCTGCCTTCGCTCGCGACTTCAAAGGATGTCGCCCGCCACGTACGCGAATATTTCGGCGAGCAAGACCTCGAGCTCGGCGGCGCGATGAAGTGGGGTCTGCGGACCCTCGGAGGCGGCGCGCTCGGCGCCAAGGTGCTCAGCAAGGGCGTTGACTCACGCGTGCGCTCGATGGCCTCGCAATTCATCGTCGGACAGCACATCGACGAAGCGCACGAGACGCTCACCAAGCTACGCGGGAACGGATTCGCCGCCACGATCTCGCTGCTCGGCGAGGTCGTGGTGTCTGAAGCCGAAGCGGACGACTTCGCCCAGCGCTATCTCGACTTGATCCGCGAGCTCAGCCCCGTGGCCAAGCAATGGCCCGCTTTGGGGGACGAGGAGCCGGGGGATTGGGGGGTCGCGCCCCGCGTGAACATCTCGGTCAAGCCGTCTTCGCTCTACTCACAGCTCCGGCCGCAGGCGTTCGAGGCGAGCGTCGCGGCGGCCAAGCAGCGCCTGAAAACCATCTGCCTCGAGGCCATTGCGCACGGCGCCTCGATTTGCCTCGACATGGAGCACCGCCAGCTCAAGTCCTTGACGCTGGCCGTCTACCGCGCGCTGCTCGAAGACCCCGAGCTCGCCGGATGGCCCGACAGCGGCGTCGCCATCCAAACCTATCTGCGCGAAACCCAGGACGACCTCGACGCGCTGCTCGAGTGGAGCGGCCAACGCGGCCAGCATCTCACCATCCGGCTCATCAAAGGCGCCTACTGGGACAGCGAGATGGTCGAAGCCGGGCAGCACAACTGGCCGGCGCCTGTGTGGGGACGCAAGGCTGAGACCGACGCTGCGTTCGAACGTGCGGCCCGGCGGATCCTGCAAACCGCGCCGCAGGTGCGCCTGGCCTGCGGCTCGCACAATGTGCGCTCCATCGCGTTCGTCCACGAGGCGGCGCGAGCCGCCGGCGCGGCCCCGGGACACGTGGAGTACCAGGTGCTCTACGGCATGGCCGACCCCATCGCCGAAGCGCTGCATACCCTCGAGATGCCCGTCCGCATGTACTGCCCGGTGGGCGAGCTGTTGCCCGGCATGGCGTATCTGGTGCGGCGGCTGCTCGAGAACTCCTCCAACGAGTCGTTCCTGCGCCGCAGCTTCGCCGAAGGCGCGAGCGTCGACGAGGAGATTCGCGATCCCAGCACGCTGATCCCGGCCGAGCCGCCTTCTCCAGCCCCGGTCGAGAGAGACGGATTCGCCAACGAGCCGCCGCTCGACTGGACGCTGCCCGAGGTGCGCGCTCGATTCATCGAGGCGCTCGAGCGGGTGCGGGCGAGCTTGCCCGTAGCCGTCGCGCCGCTGATCGGCGGTCGCCAGCGCCAGACTTCCGAGACGTTCGAGTCGCACAACCCGAACGACACATCCGAACGCGTCGCTACTGCGATGGCCGCCAATGAGGAGCTCGCGGCCGAGGCGGTGCAGGTTGCCCGCCAAGCGTTCCCCGCCTGGCGCGATACGGCGCCCGCCGAGCGCGCCGCGGCGCTACGCCGCACCGCCGCGGCCGCCCGCGAGAAGCGCTACGAGCTGGCCGCGCTGCAAGTCTTCGAAGCCGGCAAGGCCTGGGCGGAAGCCGATGGCGACGTCTGCGAGGCGATCGACTTCTTCGAGTACTACGCCGAGCAGATGCTGCGGCTCGCCGAGCCGCAACAGATGGGCGCCGCGCCTGGCGAAGACAGCCGGCTCAGCTACGAGCCGCGCGGGGTCGCCGCCGTCATCGCGCCCTGGAATTTCCCGCTCGCCATCTCGGCCGGCATGTGCGCCGCGGCCATCGTTTGCGGCAACACCGTCGTCTACAAACCTGCGTCGGAAACGGTCGCGGTCGCCGGCGGCTTGGCGGACATCTTCTCCGCCGCCGGCCTGCCCCCCGGCGTCTTCAACATGCTGCCCGGCGGCGGAACCACAGTCGGCCGCCCGCTCGTCGCGCACCCCGACGTCCAACTCATCGCCTTCACCGGCAGCATGGAGGTCGGCCTCGAGATCCTGCGCCGCGCCCAAGAAGTCGCACCCGGGCAAAGCTGGATCAAGCACGTCATCGCCGAGCTGGGCGGCAAGAACGCCATCCTGGTAGATGACGACGCCGACCTCGACGCCGCCGTCACCGCAGTGGTCCGCTCCGCCTTCGGCTATCAGGGGCAGAAGTGCTCGGCGTGCTCCCGGCTCATCCTGCTCGACTCCATCCACGACGCCTTTCTCGAGCGCCTGCGCGCGGCCGTGGAGAGCCTGCCGATCGGCCCGGTCGAGCGCCCCGAGAACGTCGTTGGCGCGGTGATCTCGGCCGCCGCGCTCGAGAAGATCGAGCGCTATTGCGAGCAGGGCAAACGGGAGCTCGCCACGCTGGTCGAGCGGCGCTGCCAGGACGGGGCCGGCCACTTCCCCACCGTCGCTGTCTTCTCCGGCGCCTCGCCGCGGCATCCGCTCGCCCGCGAAGAGATATTCGGCCCTGTGCTGACGGTCTTGCGCGCCAGAGACTTCGACCACGCGCTGGAACTAGCCCTCGAGGTCGACTTCGCGCTCACCGGCGCCGTGTTCTCGCGCAGCCCGGCGAACCTCGAGCGCGCACGACGCGCCTTCCGCGTCGGCAACCTCTACATCAACCGCGGATCGACGGGCGCGATCGTCGAGCGTCACCCCTTCGGCGGGTTCAAGATGTCCGGCGTCGGCTCCAAAGCCGGCGGGCCGGACTACTTGAAGCAGTTCCTGGTTCCGCGCTCGATCGTAGAGAACACCACCCGGCGCGGCTTCACGCCGGGGATGGACTGAGCCCGCGTCGCCGGTCGCCTACCCGCCCGCCGGCTCGGACGGCTGCAGCCGGCGGCGTCCCGAGCGCGCCTTGCGGCGTTCAGACGCGGAGCCCTCGGTTACCTTCGTCTTCTTGCGCCTGGGCGCGGCCGCCCGCCGAGACGCCTCCGCGCGCCGCGGCGCTCCTTCGCTCGAGCCCGAGCGCCGGCGGCGTCGGCGCTTGCGCGTCGGCGCCTCGCTCTCAGCCGCCTGCTCGGTCGCCTCCTCCGCGATCTTCGGCTTGGATCTGCTCGGCTTCTTACGCAGCCGCTCCTTCGGCGCCGCCTCGACCGACCGCCGCTCGAGCGCGGGCGGGTCCAGCCGCGGGATCTTCGCGCCGATGCGGCGCTCGATCTGGTGGATCAGCGGGTAGTCCTCCGCCGAGACGAACGTGTACGCCGTGCCCTGCTGCTCCGAGCGGCCCGTGCGGCCGATGCGGTGCGTATAGAAGTCCGGCGTGGACGGCACGTCGAAGTTGATTACGTGCGAGACCTGCGCCACGTCGATGCCGCGAGCCGCAATGTCGGTCGCCACCAGCACGTCGTGCTTGCCGGCGCGAAAGCCGCCCATGGCCTTGTCGCGCTGCGGCTGCGTCATGTTGCCCTGTAGCCCGATTGCGTTGTGGCCGGCGCGCGTGAGCTGATCGGCCAAGCGCTTGGCGCGGTGCTTGGTGCGGCAGAACACGATCGCCGAGCCGAAGTTCTCTTCGTCGAGCAAGTGCAGCAGCAAGTCCGTTTTTTGCGTTTGGCTGACGCGATAGAGCACATGCTCCACCGTCTCGGCCGGCGCCGAATGCGCCAGCTCGACCACGTGCGGATCTTGGAGCAGGTTGTCGGTCAAACGCCGGATCTCCGGCGGCATCGTCGCCGAGAACAGCAGATTCTGACGCTTCGGCGGCAACAGGTTCAAGATGCGCCGCACGTCGGGCAAAAAGCCCATGTCGAACATGTGATCGGCTTCATCGAGCACGCAGACCTCGATGCGCTCGAGATCCACGTAGCCCTGGCCGTGCAAGTCCAGCAAACGGCCCGGGCAAGTGACGAGGATGTCGGGGTTCTTCTTCAGGCCGCTGATCTGCGTCTTCTCGCTCACGCCGCCGAACACGGTCTGCGTCTTGATGCGGGTGTGGCTGGCGAGTGCGCGGATCTCTTCGTCGATCTGCATGGCGAGCTCACGCGTCGGCGCCACGATCAGCGCCCGCGGCCCAGGCCGCTTCATCGTGAGAAGTCGTTGCAAAATCGGAATCGCGAATGCGGCCGTCTTGCCCGTGCCGGTTTGCGCCAGGCCGAGTACGTCACGGCCTTCCAGACCGGCGGGAATCGACTGCGCTTGGACGGGACGGGGCTCGACGAAACCGAGCCCGGCAATGCCTTCATGAATGCGGGAATCCAGCTCGAATTGGCGGAATCCAGCATCCTCCGGGGATATTCTGTGTGTCATGCAATAAGGTAGGGTTCGTTGCAGGCGGCGGGCTCTCAGGCACACGTCCGCCTTCCAGTTCCGACCCATACAACAGCGATAGGTAAGAGGGGAATCGGCTCCGGCGCGATCAACCCGTCATGTCCGCGGGGATCCTGTTGTACGCCGGCGGCCGCGGGCGCGGCCAAAACGAGTTATGCGGCTATTGTAGCATGCGCTGGCTCCATCTCGACCGCAAACAGGCTGCGGTAGGGGGCCAAAGCGGCGTGAGCCGCCGCGCTCGGCGGCGTCGATCCAGGAGAGGATCTGGCGGATCTTCTTCTTGTTGCACTGACGCTTGTGATCGAGCACCGGGCGACCGTTCTCGAGCCGGTAGGCGACCTTGAACCACAGCCCCGAGAAGCATTCGTAGCTCTCTCCACGCGGGCCGTCGATCCAGCGCACCGGCTGGGGGTGGTCTCGTCGCGCCCGCCGCGGCGGGTATCGCCTCGGCGCTTCCAATAGCAACCCGGACTTGGGGTGGACGTAGAAGCCGCGCACGAGCCTGCGGGCTCTGAACCCCTGGCCCTCAAACTTCGGTGCCGTGGGGGAATTTGTCTGCCGAGTCCTAGCGCTGGCCTGAGCGATCTCTACGCCGTCTTGCGCTGCTGCCCACCGGCGTCTTCCTCGAGCATCGGCAGTCGAAACCGGATCGTCGCGCCGGGCTGTTTCTGGGCCTCGCTCCAGATCTTGCCGCCATAGCGCTCGACGACCTGTTTGCACATCGCCAAACCCACCCCGCTGCTCTCATCCTCCTGCCGTGAGTCGAGGCGAAAGAAGGGCTCGAACACCTTCTCGGCGAACTTGGGATCGATTCCAATTCCGTTGTCGCGGACCGCGATCTCCCATGCGTCGCCGTCGCGGCGGCACGCGACGTCGATCTTGGGGTGCGTTCCGGCTCGCCGAAAACGAATGGCGTTTTCGATCAGATTCTGGAACACCTGCTCGAGCAGCGCCTCCACGCCGAGCGTCATGGGCAGCTCGTCCGCGCGGACTTCGGTTGCGGTTTCAGCGATCGACTTGGCCAGCGAGTCGCAAGCCATCTTGAAGCAAGCGTTGAGGTCCACGGGCGTCGGGACCTGCTCGGCGCGCCGCGCGCGAGACAGCGTGGTGACGTCCCGCACCATATTCTGCATTCGAGCCGTCGCCCGGCGAATCTGAGTCAGGTGCGGAACAGCGACGGCCGGCAGATCGTCGCCGGCGTCCTCCTCTAAGAACGTGCTATAGGCGGCGAGCGTACGCAGCGGTTCCTGCAAATCGTGAGTGGCGATGTGCAGGAACCGTTCGAGCTCGTACTGGTCTTCGGTCAGTCGTTTCGTTTGCGCCTCGAGCACGGCCTTGGCCTCCAATGCTCGATCCCGCTTCTCACGGTGAGTGCTGACCCGATGTGTGAGATCGGTCACGTCCTGGATGGCGAACAGAGCGTCGTAGCCGCCCTCCTGGCCGGGAATGCCGGTAATGGTCGTGTGCTGGATCCGCGTGCGGCAGCCAACCGGCTTGCATGGCACGATCTGGCTGTGGAGTTGCGGCGAGAGGATCTGCGGGGCGCCGCTCTCGAACACGCCTTGAAGCCTGGTGCGGTAGCGCGGCTGCTCGAGCGAATCGAAGAACTCGGCGAACTGCCTGTCCTCGATCTGCTCCCTCGACACGCCGGTCCATTCGGCAAGCTCACTGTTCCAATAGCGCACCGTGCCGTTTTTCCGCAGTACCAGTATGCCGAGCGGGAGTGCATCGAGCACGGCCAGCCCGGAGACCTCTCCAGAGCGCACGCGTTCGGTCAAACCCGGTTCTCC
This sequence comes from Bryobacterales bacterium, assembly GCA_965216545.1. GTDB lineage: Bacteria > Acidobacteriota > Terriglobia > Bryobacterales > UBA6623 > RI-231. The sequence goes on along the minus strand of OZ244172.1, from coordinate 5,814,674 downwards.
TCTCCGAGACAATGTAGGCGATCGACCAGGTGTTGCAGTGAGGCGACGCCGAGCAACAGCGTGATCTCGCCGTTAATCCGCTCTCCGCCGACTTCAAGACTGCTTGCACCCACGAAGAACTGCGTTTGCGCCAACAAGATCGCGGCATCCGGAGCCGACCGCAAGCTCTGTTCGACGTTCGCCGCAGTCTCTTCGACATAGACCGGCAGCCCGTAGTCGACATGCTCGCCGACGACGTTCGTGATCGAGCCCATCAGCCCGTTCAGCAGAATGTTGCCGACCTCGGTCAACGCTCCCGCCCGCAGGCTGTCCAAGTCGCCGCCCTCATCATCCTCGCCCGTCAAAAGCGCCATGAGCTTCGAAGCGCTTTCGGACGGGAAAACCAGGTCGGCGACTCCCGCCAGCCCTCCTCCGAAACCTAAGCGCACGCAAGCCAGGCTGTCCTCTTTCTCGCGGCCGAGCGCCCATCCGACCTCCTCGGATTCGATCAGCCGCACAGAAGGGACGTTGAGACAAATGGTCCGGCCGATCATGTCGTTCAGAGCGCCGGCTGCGCGGCCCACGCCGATGTTCATCAGCTCGCGCAGAGCGTCCAGATCTTCGTTCGAGGCGCTCACTACTCCGCCCCCGAGAGCGCGTTGGCGATCGCGTCGCGTAACTCCCACTCTTTGGGGGGTTTGTTCAGCACTTCGCTGGCCCCCAACTCCAGGCAACGTTGGCGCGCCGAGTCTTGCACGTCGGCGGTCAAAACCAGCCGAGGAAGCGCTGCTCGCCTGTCCTGCAGACGGGCCAGCACGTCGAAGCCGGTCATGCCAGGCATCAGCAGATCGACGAGCAGCAAGTCGGGACTGTCTGCATCCAACGCGGACAGGCCGTTCTCGCCATTGTCCGCCTCGACCACGTCGTGCCCAAGCCGCGTCAGCAGCCCCCGAATGAGCCTGCGTTGAAAGGATGAATCGTCAACGATCAGAATTTTTGCCATGAGATGGACGTAGACTCGCTACAGCACCTGTATCGGTCAATCGGGCGGATCGCGTTAACCTGGACTCGCAATGAGGCTCAGTGGCAAGACTGCGGTCGTCACCGGCGCCGGACGCGGCATCGGTTTCGCCATCGCCGAGCGTTTTCATCGCGAAGGAGCGCGAGTCTTTGCCGCCGACCTCTCTTTCGCCGCCGGCCTCAGCCCTCAGATCCGCTGCGTTGAAACCGACGTTACCGACGAGCGCTCGATCCTCGAGCTCATGGCGCAGGCCGGCGCGGTCGACATTCTGGTCAACAATGCCGGCGTGGTCGAGTACGGAAACGTCGCCGAGGCCGACGACGCACAGTGGGAGCGAATCCTGAACGTGAACCTGCGGGGCGTGATGCGGTGTTGCCGGAGCGTCGTCCCGCTCATGCTTGAGCGCGGCGGCGGCGCCATCGTCAACAACGCCTCGATCAACGGCATCCGCGGCAACCACGAGTTGGCCGCGTACTCAGCGTCGAAAGGCGCAGTGGTCGCCCTAACCCGCTCGATGGCCTTGGACTACGCCCCGCATGGAATCCGGGTAAACTGCGTCTGCCCCGGAACGATCGAAGGGACCAGAATGACGGCGCCGCTCGACGAAGACGCGAAGACGCGCGCGGCGCTGGTGGCCAAGCACCCGATGGGCAGGCTCGGCACGGCCGAAGACGTTGCCGGCGCCGTCCTGTTCTTGGCCAGCGACGACGCAGCGTTCGTCACCGGGCTCGCGCTGCCAGTCGACGGCGGTCGCCACATCCGCTAGCAGCTCCAGAATCGCTCGGGCTCGCCCCCCAGTCCAACCCGTGCGCGCGGCGTCCGGAAAGGGCTTCGTCCAAGACCTCGAGGGCCAGGGCCAGTTCTCCCTGTGCCCGTCACGGGCCTTTTCCGTGACGAAACCCGAATGGGTTAGGCGGACTTCGGCGGCTTCACCTCTGGGAACGAGCGCAATGCGAAGCACGGTCTCAGCGCCTTCGGCGCCCTCCGTGGTTTCGTTTCCCTGCGCAAACCAAGTGTCGAACCGTTCCGTTCAGGCTGTGTAGACCTCTTCCGGCTTGGCGTTGACGGTGGATGCGCACGTCATTTTCAGCGGTCGAGCGGAAAGATCGGGGGGGCTGAGCTCATGGGGATCTCCGAAACCGACGACCACTGGCCGCATCGACGCAGGCTACATCTTTTGCGGACGATGACCCCAGCGAGGTTTGTGTCGACGATCTTCGCCACACGCCGCGTCACGGCTGAAGCGACCGGGACCGGCCTCGGTCTCGCTCTCGGGCGCATTGCTAAACTCCGAGCAGGGCGCTTGGAATGTTGTTTCGCTCTGTCGTCTGGCTTGGCGTCGCTGTTGCGTGCGCCGTGACGCCGCTCGCGGTTCACTCCCATCCGACGTTTTCCTCGCGCTCGATCGTCAACGCCGCGAGTTTCTTGCCCGCGTCCTCGAAGGGCGGTGCGATTGCCCGCGGGGCGATCTTTACGATCTTCGGCGATGAGATTGGACCGGGAAACGGCGTGGTCGCGGTCGATTTTCCGCTGCGGCGGGTGCTTGGAGGCGTCTCGGTTCTGGTGTCGCAACCGGGTGCGGAAACCGTGCTCGCGTTGCCGCTATTCGTCAGCAACGGGCAGATCAACGCCATCATGCCGTCGGACGCCCCGCTCGGCGCGGTGACCATCCAGATCCGATTCAATGACGGCGACGGGGGCGAGCTCTCGAGCCCGGTGCGCGCGGAGGTGGTCGAAGCGTCGTTCGGCATCTTCACCGTGACGCAGCGCGGCGTCGGGCCCGCGGTTGCGACGAACTTCGAGGCCGCCGACGATCAGCCGCTCAACGGAACCACCGCCAGCGCGCGACCGGGGCAGACGGTGGTGCTGTGGGGAACCGGCCTGGGAGCGATCGAGGGCGGCGACGACGTCCAACCCGGGCTGGCGGATTTGCGGGAGGCCTCGCAGGTGGAGGTATGGGTCGGCGGAGTGCGGGCGGAGCGTGTGCCCTACGCCGGACGCAGCCCGCTGTTCGCCGGGCTGGACCAGATCAACTTCGTCGTGCCGGCGCGCGCGGCGCAGGGCTGCTATGCACCGGTTCGGGTAAAGGTGGCGGGCGAGCGGGTGAGCAACGTCGCAACGCTGTCGATCGCGAGCGAGCCGGGGGCGTGCGTCGACCCGGTGAACCCCTATCTGGGGCCGAGCCACGGCCCGCGAGTGGGGATGGCGCTGCCGCAGCGGTTGCGCTTCGAAGCCGGCTCGATGCAGACCGAAGACGACACAGCAAGCGCCTCGTTCGGCGAGATGGTCATTCGCGAGCATTTCTACAATCCGGCGCTTTCGCTGCCCCCGCGCGGGACATGCCACCTCATCTTCCCGACCGGGTCGGCCCCGGACGGTCTGGCGCATGAGCGTCCAGCGTCGGCGCTAGAAGCCGGGGCGCCGATGGTGCTGCGGGGACCGGAGGGCTCGCGCGAGGTCACGCGCACCGGGGCCGGTTATTACGAGAGTCTGCTTGAGGGCGCCTTTCTGGCGCCGGGCGACTATACGTTGGAGTCGGCCGGCGGCGCCGGCGTGGCGGCGTTTACGCATGCGTTCACGATTGGCGAGCCGCCGAGCTGGAATGCGCTGGGCGGCCTGAGGATTCAACGGGACCGGCCGCTGACGGTGGAATGGACGGGCGGCGACCCCGAGCGGGAGCTGATCCGCATCCTCGGCGTGGTCTCGTCGAGCGAGCTGGCGAGCGTGCGCGTGCGGGCGACGTTCGTGTGCACGGCGACCCCCAATCAGGGCTTCTTCGAGATTCCGGCGGACGTCTTGTCGAACTTGCCGGCCAGCGTGGGCGAGGGGGAGAGCTCGACGGCGCGGCTCTACGTCGGGCTGAGCCCGCTGCCGGAAACTTTGCGGTTCGAGGCCGCGGGGCTGGACTTCGGCGCGGTGGTTCCGGTGGTGATGCGCGGCCGGCCGATCACGGTCGAGTAAGGATTGAGTATCATGGTGGCGCTTCCGCCATGGACCACAGCTCTCGCCGCAAATTTCTAGCATTCACAGCCGCGTTGGGAGGGGCGCTGAGCGCGTGCAGCGCTCCGGAGCCGGGGGAGGGGACGGCGGCGCCAAGCCGGCTCGGCGCGCCGGTGAGCAGCTACGGGGAACGCTCGTCGCATGAGTCGGCCAAGCGCGCGACTCGGGAGACGAAAACCCCGGAGGCGAGCTCGAGCCGGACGCCGCTGGGCGAGCTCTACGGCGTGATCACGCCCTCGGCGCTGCACTTCGAGCGCCATCATGCGGGCGTGCCCGCGCTCGACCCTGCCGAGCACGAGCTATTCCTGCACGGGCTGGTGGAGAGGCCGTTGGCGCTTTCGATGGCGGAGCTGAGGCGGCTGCCGTCGGTTTCGCGGGTCTACTTCGTGGAGTGCTCGGGCAACAGCGGCGGCGAGTGGGGCGCGAAGCGGGGCGCGAACGTGACGACGAGCCACGGGTTGGCGAGCTGTAGCGAGTGGACCGGCGTTCCGTTGAAGCTCGTGCTCGCCGAAGCCGGGCTGAAGCCGGAAGCGAAGTGGCTGTTGGCCGAGGGCGGCGACGCCTGCCGGATGTCGCGCAGCGTGCCGCTGGAGAAGGCGCTCGACGACGCGCTGCTGGCCTATGGGCAAAACGGCGAGGCGTTGCGGCCGGGACAGGGATATCCGCTGCGGCTGATCGTGCCGGGCTGGGAAGGCAACATCAACGTGAAGTGGCTGCGACGCCTCGAGGCGGGCCCCGAGCCCTTCATGACCAAAGACGAGACTTCAAAGTACACAGAGCTGCTCGCCGACGGCTCGGCGCGCATCTTCACCTGGGAAATGGACGCGAAGTCGGTGATCACGCGGCCATCGGGCGGCCAGGCGCTGAGCGGGCCGGGCTTCCACGAGATCAGCGGGCTGGCGTGGTCGGGCCGCGGGATGATCGAGCGGGTGGAAGTCTCGACCGACGGCGGCGCTTCGTGGGCGGACGCCGCGCTGGATGAGCCGCGGCACGCCAAGGCGTTTGCGCGATTCAGGGCGCCTTGGCGGTGGGACGGCGCGGAGACGCAACTGCTCTCGCGGGCGACCGACGAGACCGGCTACGTGCAGCCAAGCGTCGAGGAGTTGATCGAAGCGCGCGGAACGCGTTCGATCTACCACAACAACGGAATCAAGGCTTGGCGCATTCGCGCCGACGGAAAAGTGGAGGCGAGCAATGTTTAGCCGCCTGAGCTCTCTAGTTCTAGCCGCGGCGAGCATCGCCTGGGCGCAGGGCCCGACCTACCGCGTCGGCCGCACTCCGTCGGCGGAAGAAATTCGAGCGCTTGGCGCGACCACGAATCCCTCGGGTGCGGGTTTACCGGCCGGCCAGGGTACGGCCAAGCAAGGACGCGAAGTCTACGACCTACGATGTAAGGAATGTCACGGGCCTGAAGGCAAGGGCGCGGATCAAGCAGGATTCATCGGAAAGCCCGAGCAGCTGCGAGAGACTCCCCCGGTCCGCACGGTGGGCAGCTACTGGCCACATGCGACGACGCTTTGGGACTATACCAATCGCGCCATGCCGTTTGATCGCCCTGGAACGCTGACCGCGGACCAAGTCTACTCGGTGACAGCCTATATTCTCCTTCTCAACGGAATTGTGGCGGAGGAGGAGACGCTGAACGCCGAAACGTTGCCCAAGATCCGAATGCCAAATCGCGAGGGTTTCGTGCCGGATCCCAGGCCGGAGGAGAAATAGAAAACGGGGCCAGCGCGAATCGCGCCGCCCCGTTCGGCCTCGCCGTTTCGAGTATGGGATCGAGCCAAAAGTCGTGTTAGCCCTTGCCCTTCGCCGCCTTGGCCTTCGCCTTGCGACGTGCGGCCCAGTAGGCTTTCATCTTCTCGGACTGCGCTTTGCGCGCCGCTGCGGTGAAAGTCCGCCGTCCACGTTTCTTGGCGGCCTTCTTGCCGGAGCCTTTGGGGCGGCCAGGGCGCCGTCCCGTGGAAGAGCCCGTGGCTTCTCCCTGGAGGACTTCGATAGCGCGATTGATACGGTCGCGCTCTGCGATTAGGATTTCGAGTACGTCTTTCATAGGTGGTTCACCGTCCCTACAACGTATCACAGTGTTGACGAAAAGATACAGTCGCGAGCAGAAACTTTTGGCGCGACTCTACTGAGAGAGGATCGACTTGGAACTTCGAAAACTACAGCATACCGACCTCGAAGTCTCGCGGCTCTGCATGGGCGCGATGACGTTCGGCTCGCAAGTGAGCGAGGCGGATGCATTGAGGATGATCGACATCTGCCTGGATGCCGGGATCAACTTCTTCGATACGGCGAACGTGTACAACGACGGGTTGTCAGAGCAGATCACCGGAAGCTGCCTCCAAGGTCGCCGCGATAAAGTGATATTGGCGAGCAAAGTCCGCGGCGCGATGGGAGACCCGGTGCGATATGAAGGACTATCCAAGCAGGCCATGATGACTTCGGTGGAGGAGTCTTTAGGACGGCTGAAGACCGACTACCTCGACTTGCTCTACTTGCATATGCCCGACTACGACGCGCCGGTGGAAGAGACGCTGGAAACACTCGAAACGCTGCGTGCACAGGGCAAGATTCGCCACGGCGCGACATCGAACTACGCCGCCTGGCAACTCGCCGAGATGCGCTGCATATGCCAGGAACGGGGATGGCAGTGGCCGGCCGTGTCGCAGCCGATGTACAACGCTCTCGCCCGCGGAATCGAACAGGAGTATATCCCCTTTGCGAAGACATACGGCGTCAGCATGGTGGTTTACAACCCACTCGCCGGCGGCCTGCTGACGGGCAAGCAATCCCGCCAGAGCGGACCAATCGAGGGAACGCGATTCGACGGCAACGAGCGTTACCTGAACCGCTACTGGCACGGCGGATACTTCGAGGCGGTAGAAGGCATGAAGGCAGTCGGCGCGCGCGCCGGCCGTCCGCTGCTCGAGATCGCCTTCCGCTGGCTGCTCGATCAGCAGCAGGTGGATTCGGTGATTCTCGGCGCCTCGAAGATCGAGCATCTGGAAGCCAACATTCGAGCCGCGGCGGCAGCCCCTCTCGCGAGCGAAGTACGCGAGGAATGCGACGAGGTATGGCGCAAGCTGCGCGGGCCGACGCCGTTCTACAACCGCTAGCGGCCGTTTCTTCGTGCGCCGGCCCGCGCGCTCGATGCTCCGTCAGTCGTTCCGCCCGGGCAGCCTGCCCCGGTGAGGTCGCCGCTCTTTGAGCCTCGACAGCAAAGCCGGGATGCTAGCTGGCGAAAGCTGCCAGAGCTTCCGCTTCGCTTTGGTGGACTTCGAGAGCGCTGAGCAGGCCGGTGAGCTCGAGCAGAGTCCGGACGCGCGGCTGCAGATTGCACAAACGCAGCCCGCCGGCGTTGGCGGCCATGGTTTGGCGGCTGGCGAGCAACTCGCCGAGGGCCGCCGAATCCATATAGGTGACCTCGCCGAGGTTGATCAGCAGCTTGGTCGTGCGCGCCTCGACGGCGCTTTGAACGGCTTGTTTGAGGGCGTGGTCGGCCTCGCCGATCGTCATGCGTCCGGAGGGTTCGAGGATGAGCACGTCGTCGACTTGGCGTTGCGGAATGACCATGGCCAGAGGCGGCTCGGGGGCCGGCGGAACTCGCCATCTTAGCATCGAGCGGACCGAAAAAATGCCCTCCCGAACATTTTTCGTTGACAACACGGCGCTTTGCTCGATACGATGCTGGATTACGCCGTGACGATCTGGAAGGGTCGGCGACCGTAAGAGACGGACTGCCGCCCGGGCTTTCGGCGGAAGCCCGCACTGATTTTCCATCCACCATTCCACTGTTAGAGGAGGACGCATCCGTGAACCTCAGACCGCTCCATGACCGCGTGATCATCAAGCGAGTCGACGACGCCGAGCAGAAATCTGCCGGCGGCATCATCATCCCCGATTCGGCCAAGGAGAAGCCTCAGAAGGCGGAGATCGTGGCCGTCGGTCCCGGCAAGCGCAACGACAAGGGCGACGTGAGCCCGCTCGACGTCAAAGCCGGCGATCAGGTGTTGATCGGCAAATACGCAGGCAACGAGATCAAGATCGAAGACCAGGAGTACGTCATCGTGCGCGAGGACGAGATCCTGGCCGTCATTGGATAACCCCCGAAGGATAGGAGTCATCGAACGACATGGCAGGCAAACGCATTGTATATGGAGAGGATTGCCGGCAGGCGATCCTGGCCGGCGTGAACAAGCTGGCCGACACCGTGAAAGTGACGCTTGGGCCCAAGGGGCGCAACGTCGTGCTGGAAAAGAAGTTCGGCGGACCGAACGTGACCAAGGACGGCGTCACCGTCGCCAAGGAGATCGAGCTCGAGGACAAACTCGAGAATCTCGGCGCGCAGATGGTGCGCGAGGTGGCGTCGAAGACCTCGGACGTGGCCGGCGACGGCACCACGACCGCTACGATCCTGGCGCAGGCGATCTACCGTGACGGGCTGAAGTCGGTCGCGGCCGGCGCCAACCCGATGGCGATCAAGCGCGGCATCGAGAAGGCCGTCGACGCCATTACCGAGCAGTTGCACAAGCAGGCCAAGCCCGTGGAGGGCAAGGCCGTGGCGCAGGTTGCGGCGATCTCGGCCAACAGCGACCAGACCATCGGCGACATCATTGCGCAGGCGATGGAGAAGGTTGGCAAGGACGGCGTGATCACCGTCGAGGAAGGCAAGGGCATCGAGACTGAGCTCGACGTGGTCGAGGGCATGCAGTTCGACCGCGGCTATCTCTCGCCCTACTTCGTCACCGACCAGGAGTCGATGGAAGTTTCGCTCGAGCGGCCCCTGATCCTGATCCACGAGAAGAAGATCAGCTCGATGAAGGACCTGTTGCCAGTGCTCGAATCGAGCGCGCGTCAGGGCCGCCCGTTGCTGATCATCGCCGAGGACGTCGAGGGCGAAGCGTTGGCGACGTTGGTGGTCAACAAGCTGCGCGGCACCATCCAAGCCGCCGCGGTGAAGGCGCCGGGCTTCGGCGATCGCCGCAAAGCGATGCTCGAGGATATCGCCATTCTCACCGGCGGCAAAGCCATCATGGAAGAGACGGGCATCAAGCTCGAGGGCGTTCAGATCGAGGATCTCGGCCAGGCCGAGCGGGTGGTGATCGACAAGGACAACACGACGATCGTCGAAGGCGGCGGAGCGAAGGAGTCCATCGAAGGCCGCGTGAAGCAGATCCGCGCGCAGGTCGAGGATACGACCTCGGACTACGATCGCGAGAAGCTGCAAGAGCGGCTGGCGAAGCTAGTGGGCGGCGTTGCGGTGATCCGCGTCGGCGCGGCCACCGAGACGGAGATGAAAGAGAAGAAGGCGCGCGTCGAAGACGCCATGCACGCCACGCGTGCGGCGGTCGAAGAGGGCATCGTGCCCGGCGGCGGGGTCGCGCTGATTCGCGCCTCCAGCGTGCTCGACGGTGTCGACGCCGACGGCGACGAGGCGATCGGCGTGCGCATCGTCGGCAAGGCGATCGAAGCGCCGCTGCGCTGGATCTCGCAGAACGCCGGCCAGGAAGGCGCGATCGTGTGCGGCAAGGTGCGCGAAGCGACCGACGCCAGCTTCGGCTACAACGCCTCCAACGGCGAGTACGGCGACATGGTGGCGGCTGGCGTGATCGACCCGGTCAAGGTCACCCGCACGGCGCTGCAGAACGCGGCTTCCATCTCGTCGCTGATGCTCACCACTGAAGCGACGGTGCACGAGCTTCCCGAAGACAAGCCGGCGGCGCCGCCGGATCCGCACCACGGCGGCGAGTTCTAATCGGACCCGTCAACCGAACGAACGAAGGCCGGCTCGCGAGAGCCGGCCTTTTTCGTGCTACTCGGAGTGCTGGGCTTCCATGTACGTTCGCAGTATTGCGTTGATGCGGGTCTGGTAGCCCTTCTCCTTCCGGAACCACTCCAATAGATCCGCGTCCAGCCGAATCGTCACCGCCTGCTTCCTGGCCGGCATCACAACCTTTGAGCTCTTCCAAAAGCTCGGATCGGTTGGATGCGCATCAGGGTCCGCTTCGACCGCCGCCCGAACGCTCTCGTCACTCATCTTGCGCAACCGCTCCCAGTCGGTCGAACTGGCCCTAGCCGATTGCCTTCCAGTACGCTTCTCGCTCATGACGCTCAGCCCTCCAGGCGGAGATGATCCGCCGCTCGGATTCGGACGTATCGGTATAGATGACGGTCAACTCGATCCCATTCACCAATCCGATGGCATATGTCCGAACTTCGCCGTAGTCGAAGCGGTCGTCGGCCGTTTCGAGAGTCGGTCCATCGAAGATTCGAGCGGCCTCTTCGAACGCAATGCCATGGCGGGCGATGTTGCTTAGGTTCTTGCGCTGGTCCCGAGAGAACCGCACTTGATGTATTTACATTATGTACCGACAAAAGCGCAGGACGCAAGCCTCGCTCAGCGCTCCACGCCCGGCCAGAATCGACCCATACACGTCATGGAGCCTCGCGCCGCCTCTCGATCGAGCCGAGCTCGGCCTGCAGGAAATCCTGGAAGATGATGAACGACTCGTTCGCCTCGAGCTTCTCGGCGACCAGGTCCGCAAAGGCGTCGCGGCGTACGCCGTGGAGCTTCTCCTCGATCTGGTCGAGCTGGGCGAGATCGGCATCGGGGATATCCCGCGAGTGGTCTTGAACACGAATGTAGTAGTCGTCGATGCGGTTCTTGCGTCCGCGGCGCAGCCATTCGCGCAGGGCGATGGCGCCGGAGAAGAGTCCCACGCCGATGGTGATGGCCAGGCTGATCGCCTCGGCGTAGGCGACCAGGAAGGGAGGCTCTTCGCGGTCGTAGTAGATGCGCGCGCCCTCGTGGTAGGGGTAGGGCGCCGCCGAAGCGTCGTACGCTTCTCGGAACAGACGGGCGACCTGCGCGGCCTCGTCCGATGCGGCGATGGCCAGCCGCTCCTCGAACAGCGTTTGGGCGACGACGCGGACGGTCTCTGGCGCCAAGCCCTCGCGCGCCACCAGCACGGCGGAAATCGCGACCGTCGCGACCGGGTCCTCGGGTTCGGTTCCGTAGGTGCGCACGGGGATGCGGGCCGGCTTGTAGGCTGGGAAGACGATGCCGATTCCTTCGGCCGCGCCTCCGGCTCTGAGCTGGCCGAGCGGGAGAATGGAGGCGTCGCCGAGCTCGATGATTCCCTCCACCAGGGGAGACGGTAAAGCGGAGATCACAAACGCGGCGTCGACCTCGCCGCGGCTCCAGCGCTCTGGCAGCTCCTTCGGATCGAAGTAGAGCGGTTCGTAGTCGCCATCTTCTTCGGACAGCTCGAAGAACGTCAGCACGTCTCTGGCGACGGCGACGCTGCCGCTGCCGCGAGCGCCGAGATACAATCTTCGCCCGCGAAGCGCGGGGATGTCCCGCAGCTTCTGATTTCCGCGTACGCGAACGACGACTTGCAGAACTTCTTCATAGAGAACGGCGACGGTATTCACCCGCGGACCGCCTTCGGAGTCGCTTTGGACGAACGCGAAATCCGAGAGGCCGTCGTTGAGACGCCGAACGTTCTCGGTGCTGCCGGCCGTGGTCGCGACCGATGGCCGTCCCTTGGGGAGCCGCGAGGCGAGCTGGTCGGCGAGCCCCTCTCCAACCGCGTGGTAGACGCCGCCGTCGGTTCCGGTTGCGATGTCGATTGGCCGTTCCAGCTCTTCGAAATCCAGCGAGGAGACGCCACATCCCCACAGAGCCGCCAGGCAAGCCGCGACGAGCGAGATTGATACCGCGGAGGCGGTCGTTCTGTTGTTAGCGAGCGGAGCGCCGACGAAGGATAAACATGTGGACTTCGTATCTCCGGGCGCCATCCTCGTATTTGTCGACTTGGACGAGGACGGGGTAGAAGTCGACGTCCGCGCTGGGGTGTGCGCTCGGTACGGCGGTCCAGGATAGGCGGTAGCCTCCCTGTCCGGTCCAGAACGCCCAGATCTCGTCGAGTATCTCATCCGCCCACTTGCGATCGGCCTTGCCCTCTCCTGGCGCCTCGCGTTGCCAGACATCGACCATGGTTGCGAAGTCCGGCTTTCGCCGGAGCGCTTCTTCGCGGACATTGTAGCCGAAGTGGTTCAGACCCCATTCGGTGCCGTCGCTCAATTTGAGGCTTCCAGCCAGCTCGCCGCGGCGGAGTTTCAGAGCCGCTTTCTCGTCCTTCTTGGCGGAACCTTCGTCGGATTCGGCGGCGGTCTCGAGCGCTTCTTCGACCCGCTGCAGATCGGCGGCTTCGATCTTCAGCCCGACGAAAGCCCAGCGATTCTTCGTTCCGACAACCGCATTCCGCTCCTCCGGATCCGCCAGACGCGAGACCCGGATCTCTTCCAGCTTCTCAAACAGCTTCTTGCTTTCCTGCTCGAAGAACGGCTCCAAGAAGCTCGCCTTCGCCCCGGACTGAACCAGCGCCGGGAATCCCGGGAAAAACCCCTCCGTGCTGAAGAGCTCTTCCACGAACTTCCGAAGCGCCTCGAGCCTGCGCGTATCGAGGCTGTTGTCTCCGCTGAGGTCGAGAACCGATTGATCCGGTTTCGCGCTCAAGATCTGAAACACCATGAATCGCGTCGGTACGCTGGGTTCCCATGCGACGCCGGCTTCGTTCGAGACGTTTACGTAGGATACGCCTTCCGCGGCGACGGCATCGGTGTAGACGAGCACTACAAGGTGGGCGTCGAGGAGGAACTGCCTCGTCTTGTCATCCAAGCCCGGATCACGAGAAGAAAACCGGACGTCGGCTGGCGTGTCTTTGAGCCATTCGGTGAATATCCCCGCCAGGCACTTGCCGATCCGGTGATCGTCGGCGGTGTGACGACAACTGACGAACACCTTGATCTCCTTGGCGTCGCCCGTGCTTTTCTCGACCCGCTCCTTGGCGGCCTGGAGGCGGCTCAGCAGGTCTTTGGCTTCCGATTCATAGAAGCCCTTGAATGCCGGCGGCAGGGCGGCGGCCATGGGCCACAAGGGCGACTCGATGCCGTGAAAGAACTCCCTTGCACTGAGGAAGCTCTTGACGAACTTCGTCAGCGAGCTCTCGTCGAGCTGAATGCGGAGATTCTGTGTTCCGAATCGAGGCTCGTCGTCGTAGAGTTGGAACGTCACGATCCGGACGCCGCTCGTCTCGGCGGATCCGATCTCGCGGTTCACCCAATCCCAGTCTGCATCCTTTTTGGTGAACAGGACGATGACCAGATGGGACTTCTTGATGTTTTTCCGAACGTCGTCCGGAATGGGAACGCCCGGATCGGTCCCGCCGTGAGGGTCGGCAAAGGAGTAGATGTTCTCGACACCCCAACCGCGCATCTTCTCCGAGAGGACGTGAGCGAACTCTTGATCTTCTTCGCGATAGCTGATGAAGACTCGAACCTTCCGAGCAGTCTGGTCGCGTCCGGCCTTGGCCAGGACGTCCTCGTGTTCCCGATACTGCTTGAGCAGGCCCCGCCTGCGCGCCGCCGAGACCCTCGACTTCTTGTCAACCTCGGTCCATGAGCCGAGCTCGTCGAACATGCTGAGAAGGCGTTCGGCGGTTTCGATCTGTTTGGGAGTCATCGTCGTTTCCTGGCGCGGCCAGGCATGACGCGACGCCTTGGTACAACAGACTCGACGCTGGCGGGCGGGCGCTATGCCAATCGTTTCGCGGAGCTGCGAGTTAGCATAACCCGCTCTGGTATGGCGCGCAACATTTTCGTCGATTTGGAGGAAAATACGACAGCTCACCGCGGGGACGCGCCCTCACGGGCGCGGCTCCGTCATTGGCCCAACATCTTGATGGGGGGCGCAGCCGGGTGCTTGGCGAGCGCGGAGGCTCTATTCCTCTTCTTCCTCGCCGTCTTCCTTGGGCGGGGTGACGAGATCCTCGAGCTCGGGCAAGCCGAGGTCGGCTGGGTTGATGGCCTCGATTGGCGGGCCGGAGCCGTCGGACTCGGCTTCGGCGCGGCGCTGTTGTTTGCGCTCGGCCTTGTCGCGGCGCTTGTCGATCTTGGCCAACTCGCGCTGACGCTTCTGAAAGGTGCTGCTGGATCTTCTAGCCAATAGCCGACCCTCCTGGCAAGCCTACCAGCGCGGCTCGCGTCCGCCTCCGCGTCCGCCGCGCCGACCGCGGTCGCGTCCGCCACCGCCGCCGTAGCCGCCACCGCCGCCGCCATATCCGCCGCCGCCTTCAAAACCCCCGCCGCCAAAGCCGCCCGAGCGCTCGGGCCGGGGACGCGCTTCGTTGACGACCAGCGAGCGGCCGCCGAGATCGGCGCCGTTCATCGCCGCGATCGCCTGTTCGGCCTGGTCGGCGTCGCCCATCTCCACGAAAGCGAAGCCGCGCGAGCGGCCCGTATCGCGGTCCATCACCAGGTGCACCGATTCGACTTCGCCATGAGCGGCGAACGCCTCGCGCACGTCGTCCTCGGTTGCCGAGAACGCGAGATTTCCAACGTACAGTCTCTTTGCCAAAAGACTCTCCTCCTTCGATTCAGCCGTGAACTGCGAGCAAGCGTGGGACCAGGGAAGGATCGATCGAAAAGGAGAAACAAGCCTTCGGACTGTCCGCCTCGAGCCGGCGCATTCGACTGCCTAACAGGCTAGCACGGAGCGTGCGGTTGCTGTTCTCAGCGCTCCAGGGCCGCCATGGCGCCATCCATGCCGGCCGCGCGGGCGTATTCGAGCGCGGTTCGGCCGTCGGCTGGACGCCTCAAGGCGGGGTCGGCGCCGGCCTCCAGCAGCACTTCGATCACGTCCGCCCAGCCGCGGCGAGCGGCGTGCATGAGCGGCGTCCAGCCTTGGTAGTCAGCTTCGTCGACCGCGGCGCCGGCCTCCAGCAGCATCGCCGCGGCGTCCGGGCGTCCGGCGATGGCGGCGTGGGCCAGCGCGGTGTGTCCGGCGTCGCACTGGGCGTCGGAGTCGGCGCCGGCTTCGAGCAGCATCGCCAGCGCGTCGTCCTCGCCTTCGCTGGCGGCATGGATCAGCGCGGTGCGTCCGCGTCGATCCCGCTCGCCCGGGTCGGCGCCGTCGGCGATGAGGCGCTCCATCTGCTTGGTATCGCCCGCGCGCGCGGCGAGCAAGAGCTGCGTCCGGCCCTCGTCGTCTTCTTGCGGGTTGATCCAACCTTCTTCGGCCTCGAACGTTTCGTCGTCGGAGGTCTCTTCGTCGAACGCCAAGCCGAGAGCGAGGTCGCGCAGGTTGTCGAAGCTCGAGTGCCCGACCTTGTGGCCTCGGATGACGCCTTCGGAATCGATGAAAAAGGCCGTGGGGAAGGTGCTGACGTCGCCGAACGGCTCGGGCAGGTCGTCGGCCGATGCGATTGGGTAGTTGATATCTTGCTCGGAGGCGAAGGTGCGCAGCTCCTCCTCTTCTTCCCAACTGATGCCGAGCACCATCAGCTCGTCGCGGGAGGTCTCCTCGCTCAGGCGTTTGAGGTCGGGAGCTTGTTCGATGCAGGCGCCGCACCAGGTCGCCCACAAGCCCACGACGACGCGCGAGCCGCGCAGCTCGCTGAGCCGGATCTCCTCGCCCTCGAGCGTGGTCACGGCGAAGTCCGGGGCTTCTTCTCCTGTCCAACCGGCGAGCCCCGCTTCGCGGCCCGTGCCCACGGCTTCGTTGCCGACGCCCTCGAGAAAGGCCTGACGAAGCTCCGGCCCCCAGGCGGTGGCCATGGTCGCGCCGATGGCGACGGCCGCCGCGCCGAGCCCGACGGCGGTCCAAGCCATGGTGCGGTTGTCTTTACGCTTGCGCAGCTCCATCCAGGCCAGCGCCAGCGCAATCAAGCCCAGAACACCGCCGAAAACGAAGAAGCTAGTGTAGACCCCGATGGCGCCGAGGCCCAGCGCGGAGGCCGCCAATGCCTTTGGCGCCTTCGGCCGCGGCGTCGCCGCCGCCTGCGCCACGCCGCGCGCTCCGCCCGGCGGCGTGACCAATGCACGCCCGCAGGCTCGGCAAAAATAGGCCGAGTCTACGATTCGCGAACCGCATGCCGGGCAAAACATAGCGACTTTCGCCTCGAATCCCCTGAAAGAGAGTCGTTCTATTAGTATGACGCGGAATTGCCGCGGTTTGTTTGAGCGGGACGCTTGGCGCCCTCCGGGCAGTCACGCACGCCCTATACTGGTGGATCCTTGCCGGCCATGCCCACCCGCCGCAGCTTTCTGCAAACCGCCGCGCTGGCGCCCCTCGCCGCGAGCGTTCCGCTCGATGCCGCGGATGCGCGCCAGATCACGGTCACCAGGGTTCGCGTCCACCGGCTGCGCCAGAAGTTGCCCGAGCGCATGGGCTATTGCTGCGCCGCGGGCGGAGAGCTTGGCATGGACTCCGTGGGCGCCAGCGTGGTCGAGGTGGAGACCGACGCCGGCATCACCGGCTGGGGCGATGGAAGCTGGGGCGGGGACATCCTGCGCCGCGATCCGCAACTCGTCGTCGGCCGTTCGCCGTTCGCCTTCGAAGCCGTCTTCGACGAGATCGCCGACGCCGGCTTGCAGCGCTACCAGCGCATGCCGCGTTGGATGGATACGCCCGGCGGCCTGGACGTGGCGTTGTGGGACATCGCGGGCCAAGCAGTCGGCAAGCCCTGCTGGGCGTTGTTCGGCAACAAGCGCCGCGACCGCGTGATGCCGTACGCCTCGGCCGGCTATCGCAAAGACTGGGACCCGCTCGAAGCCGGATTCGCCGAGGAGCTGCGCCACTGGACGCACGACAAAGGGTTCCGCGCCGCGAAGGTGAAGACCGGCTACGATCCGGTGACCGACGTGAAAGTGATGACGGCGGTGCGCAAGGCCGTCGGCGACCACATTCACCTGGGACACGACTCCGGCACGCCCGGCGCCTACGACGACGGCACGGCCGTGATGATCGGCCGGCAACTCGAGGAGCTCAATCTCGAATTCTGGGAGGAGCCGATCAACAAGTACGATCTCGAGGGCTACCGCCGGCTCCGCAACGCGCTGCGCGTCCCGTTGGCCAGCGGCGAGGCGTTGCCGATCGACTGGGTCATCGAGAACTACATCAACGGCAAGGTGGTCGACATCGCGCAGCCGGACATCTCCAATGCCGGGCTGACCGGCGGCCGGCGGCTTTCCTACGCGTGCTGGCTCAATCGCGTGCGGCTGGTTCCGCACAGTTGGGGAACGCCGATCCGGATTGCGTCGGAGATGCACTGGATGGCGTGTTTCCCCGGCGTCTCGACCGCCTGGAACGCGCCGCCGGTGTTGTTCGAGCTTCACCTGCCCCACGAGTCCCCGGCGTGGGGGCTGACCCAGAAGCGCATCGAACCGGACGCGGAGGACGGCATGATCGAGGTGCCAACGGGCCCGGGTTTGGGAATCGAGATCAATCGCGACGAGCTCGAGCGGTATCGCGAAGACATGATCGAGATCGGGTAGGGGATGTCCGCATGAAAATCGCAGTCATCGGCGCCGGAGCCGTGGGCGGGTACTTTGGCGGCAGGCTGGCGCAAGCCGGGCTCGATGTCCGGTTCGTGGCGCGCGGCGCGACCCTCGAGGCGCTGCGGTCCGAGGGTCTGCGCGTGCGCAGCGTGGCGGGCGACTTCACGATTGCCGAACCACGCGTCGCCGCCTCCCCGGCCGAGGTTGGCGTGGTCGACACGGTGCTGGTTGCGGTCAAGGCGCCGCAGGTCGCCGAGGTTGCGCCCGCGCTCGCGCCGCTGGTTGGTCCACGGACGCTCGTAGTTCCGCTACAGAACGGGCTGGAAGCCCCGGGGACGTTGGCGGCGGCATTGAGCGCGGACCGCGTGGTCGGCGGGCTCTGCAAGATCTTCGCATCGCGGACCGCGCCCGGCGAGATCGAGCATGTGGGCCTCGAGCCCACGATCGAGCTCGGCGAGCTGGATGGGCGGCGCTCGGAGCGCGTCGAGAGAGTGTGCTCGACGTTCGCCGCGGCGCAGGGAATGCAGACGGTCTCCCCGGACGACATTCGTGTCGCGATGTGGCAGAAGTTGCTCTACGTCGAGCCCTTGGGACTGGTGGGCGCGGCGTCGAGGATGCCGGCCGGCAAGATCCGCGCCGTGCCCCGGACGCGGCGGCTGATGCAGACGGCGATGGAGGAGATCGTGGCCGTTGCGCGCGCCCGCGGCGTTGCGCTCGACCGCGCCCTGCCTGCTCAAGCGATCGGGCGACTCGACAAGCTGCCGGCCAGCGCGACGGCCTCGATGCAACGCGATATCCTGGGCGGTCGTCCGTCCGAGCTCGACTTGCAGGCCGGTACGGTGGTGCGCTTTGCTGCGGAATCCGGCGTCGAGGTTCCGGTGCACCAGGCGCTCTACGCGGCGCTGCTGCCGGCTGAGATGCTGGCGCGCGGCGCGTTGAGGCAGGAGTAGCGTCGACTGCGTTGGACAGCGGGAAGGCGCGGGGGTAAAGTGGTTCCTAGACCCGCCATGCTCTCCCGCACGACGATCCTCCTTCTTGCAGCCGCGCTCGGCTCGACCGCGTTTCTCGTCGCGCAAGAGCCGGCGCTGACCTGGGACCCGAAAGACGAGCCGCTGCCCAAGCTCGAAGACTGGTTGCCACGGAGAAGAATCGATCCCGGCGCTCGCGTGTGGGCCGTTGCGCCGCGGCCGGCGACCGAGCGCGCCTGTGCCATCCCGCTTCTGCCCGTCCGGCCGCGCGCCCAAACGCGGATTCGCCAGGGATTTCCCAGGGACCTCGGAATCATCCGTCACGCCGAGGCGCCCGCGCCAGCGTGCGTTGAGTGGTCGTTTCGGAAGGACTCCGGCGCTCAAGAACAGCCTCGGCCCTAGCGCCGCGGCCGCCTGGCGCCGCGCGGAAAGAGCCTTCTCGAGCGGTCTCGAAAACGAGTCGTCAAACTCAGCATGAAACCAGTAGCCATCGTTACCGGCGCCAGCCGCGGCATCGGCCGCGCCATCGCTCTCGAGCTCGCTCGCGATCACTCCGTGCTCGCCACCTATCGCGGCAGCGAGGAGGCCGCTAAGTCGCTCGCGCGCGAGAGCGGCGCGGAGATCTGCCGCTGCGACATCGCCTCGCGCGACGATCGAGCGCGCCTGCTCGAGGTCTGCTACGAAAAGTTTGGCCGCCTCGACCTGCTCGTCAACAATGCGGGCATCGCGCCCCGTGAGCGCAACGATCTGCTCGAGGCCACCGAAGCCAGCTTCGACGAGGTTCTCGAAACCAACCTCAAGGGCCCCTACTTTCTCACCCAGGCCGCCGCGCGTCGGATGCTCGAACAGTCCGGCGGCGCGGGGCGCATCGTTTTCGTCACCTCGATCTCGTCCTACACCTCGTCGACGAACCGCGGCGAATACTGCGTCTCGAAAGCGGGCCTGAGCATGACCGTGCAATTGTTCGCCGACCGCCTGGCCGCCGATGGGGTCGGCGTCTATGAGATCCGGCCCGGCATCATTCAGACCGACATGATCGCCAAGGTCAAGGACAAGTACGCCAAGCTCGCCGAAGAGGGCCTGCTGCCGCAGGGCCGGCTAGGCTCGCCGGCCGACGTGGCCAAAGCCGTGCGCGCCATCGCCGAGGGCGGCCTGGACTACTCCACCGGCCAGGTGCTCGACGTCGATGGCGGTTTCCACCTTCGGCGGTTGTGAGTAGCGGAAAAAACGGCCCGATCAGCGATGATATAATTTTGGGAACGCCCCGCGCTCGTCCCCCGGCGTCGAGGAGGATGCCAGATCATGTCCGCCGCCGCGACCCGTAAGGTCGTTCTACTCGAGCTCAACGAAATCACCTGGAATTTGATCGACCCGCTCATCGAGAAAGGGGTCTTGCCGAACTTTGCGCGACTCAAGCGCGAGGGCGCGACCGGCTCGCCGCTCAGCGTGGACTTGGGGCGCCATCTCGACCCGTGGATCACCTGGACGTCGGTCTACACCGGCGTACCGCAAGCCGAGCACGGCATCGAGTTTCTGCAACAGCCCCCGGAGAGCATTCGGGCGAAACGAATCTGGGAACGCCTCTCGGACGCCGGCGTTCCGGTGGGCGTCTACGGCAGCCTCTGCTCTTGGCCCGCCAAGCCGCTGAGGGGCTTCCACGTGCCCGACACCTTCGCGCAGGACACGCAGACCCATCCCGAGAGCTTGGAGCCGATTCAACGGCTCAACCTCACCTATACGCGTTCGACGCGCTTGCCGACCGATGACGACACGCTGCTGTTCAAGGCGAAACTAGGCGCGAGCTTGCTGCGCCTCGGCCTGCGTCCCTCGACCGCGATCACGATTGCGAAGCAACTCTTCGCCGAGCGCTTCGGCAACGTCCGTTGGAGAAGGGTAGCGTTGCAACCGCTGGTCAACTTCGACTTTTTCACTCGGCTCTACCGGCAGTACCAGCCGCGCTACGCCAGCTTCTTCTCCAACCACGTGGCGCACTATCAGCACACTTATTGGCGCGCCATGCAGCCCGACGAGTTTTCTCCGCTCGAGACGACCCAGGAGGAGATTGACGCCTACGGCGGCGCCATCGAGTACGGCTACCGCACCGCCGACGCGCTGATCGGCCGCTTCTTCGATTTTCTCGACAGCGACACCACGCTCATCGTCGCTTCGAGCTTGGGGCAAAAGCCGTTCAAGACTGAGCTCAAGACGGGCAAGCGCGTACAGCAGTTGCGCTCGCTCGAAAAGCTCGTCGAAATCCTGGGCATGAGCGGCCGCGCTAAAGCGATCTCGATGATGTCGGACCAGTTCAACATCTACTGCGACGAGAAGGGCGGGCTCGACCACATCGAGGAGATGGTCGCCGCCGCTTACGTGGACACGCCCGACCAGCCCATGTTTACGCCCGATCGGGTGGAGGGCGCCATCACTCTGACGATCAAGCCCTACGAGACGACGACGCTGGACTCAACCATCCACTTCCCGCTCTGTCCGGGCGGCCCCGAGGTGCGCTACGGCGACTTGGTCCACATTACCGATCAGACCAAGTCCGGCTGCCACGACCCGGAAGGAATGGTCGCATTCTGGGGCTCGGGCGTCGAGCCGGGGTCGCGGTTTGGTGATTGCAACAACTTGGACCTCGCGCCCACCATGCTGGCGTTGCTCGGGCAGCCGATTCCGGCCGAGATGACCGGACGCGCGCTCAGCGAGGGTTTCGTCGACCTGGCCACGGAGAAAGAACGCTCGGGCGCCCGGGAAGCTCCGGTAGCGGCGGAGTAACCTTCACCCGAGCACGCAAGCGCCGCGGAGGCGGCTGTCGCCGCCTCTTCGCGGAAATTGCGCGCCGACGCCGTACATGCCGATCCGCATCTTGATGATTGCCCCACAGGCTCCGATCCTGGGCGGCCAGGGCATCCAAGCGGAGAAGCTGCTGGCGCGCATGGCCGCCGAGTCTGAGCTCGACGTCACGTTTCTGCCGATGAATCCGCGCCTGCGCGGACCGTTGCGCCTGTTGCACGAGATCAAGCTCGTCAAGACGGCGCTCATGATCGTCCTCTATGTCGCCAAGCTGCTCGCCGCGGTCTCGCGGCACGACTTGATCCACGTCTTTGCCGCCGGTAATTTCTCTTTTTTGTTCGCGCCGGCGCCGGCCATTCTGATCGGGCGGCTGTTTGGCAAGCCTGTGTTGGTGCACTACCACGACGGTCGCGCGGAGGGGCATCTGAGTCGCTGGCCCGGCGCGCGCTGGCTGCTCTCTCGAGCCGGCGCGATCGTTGTCCCTTCGGAGTATCTGGCCGAGATTTTCGCGCGCTTTGGCCTGGAGACCGAGGTCGTCAAGAACGTGGTGGAGGGCGACGCGTTCGACTATCGAGAACGGGAGCGGCCCCGGCCGATCTTCCACCACAACCGCGCCTTCGAGGCGCACTATAACGTTCCTTGCACGCTGCGGGCATTCGGCATCGTCCAACAGCGCTACCCGGACGCACGGTTGATCCTCACGCACGACGGCCCGCTGCGTGGCAAGCTCGAGCGACTAGTTCGAGAGCTGGATTTGCGCAACGTCGAGTTTCGGGGCAAGGTCTCGCAAGAGCAAACGCCGGCCATCCTCGACTCGGTGGACGTGTACCTGACGAGCTCGAACGTCGACTGCATGCCGGTGTCGATTCTCGAGTGTTTCGCGGCCGGCCTGCCGTTCGCCGCCACCGCCGCCGGCGGGACGACTCACATGGTCGACGACGACCGCACTGGGCTGCTCGTTCCGCTCGACGACCACGAAGCGCTGGCCGCGGCGGCACTGAGGTTGATCGAGGAGCCTGGGCTCGCCGCGCGCCTGGCGCGCGCCGGTCGCGCCGAGCTTGCCAACTATGACTGGGACGCGAGCTTGCGAGAGCAATGGATCGCCGCTTATGGCGAGCTGGCGGGTCGATGACGAATGTTGTGAAAACCGTGCTCGAGGGGACTGCTGTCGCCGGATTCCCCACAGCTTCCCGTCCCAGAATGGCCGACTACCCCGTCGTGGGCATACGTGCCGACTGGGCTCTAACGAGCTGTGGATCCACAACTTCGAAGGAACTCTTGCACGGTCCATCATGGCGCTCAGTAAGACGAAACTCGAATACCACGTGTTGAAACTCCCAGGATACAACTGAATCAATCGCAGCCTTTGTCAAAAGCGGATCGCCGTGCAACACTTCAGCATCGCTACATATTCCGCCCTCGGTAACGGTCGCCCTGATGACAACGACTCCTTCGAGGTTGATCTTCCTCGCCAGAGGCGGATGCTCGAAACTCCCGGGGGTTGATGGTTCCCGCCGAGATAATGTACACGGGGTTGCGCCTTGCACCATACACTGGCTCCAAGAGCACTCGCGGCCCTCAACTCCCCTGCGAACCCGAAAGCTTCACGGCTTCGGGAACCAAATCGGGTAGAGCCCAAGTCGACGCGAGCCGCCCCACACCGGTCCGATGCGTCGCGCAGACTTGGGTGGCCCAGCCGCCGCCCGAGCACAACGGATGTACGTTTCCGCACATCGCCCCAAAATCCCGATCTTCTTCCCCGCCAACCACTTCCTCGGCTCACCGCCCGGCGACCGCGCCCGCCCGGTGTAAGCTGGAGCCGGCGACAAAGATGGGGCCGATCTTCAACCGGCGCCGGTCGAGCGAGATGTCCGGAAATGTCAGGATATGTCAGGAAACAGCCGGCCCGTCGGCTCTTCCCGCTACAATCTTGGGTCGGTTTCGCCCCATGCGCATTCTCGCCCTGCTTCTACTCGCTTCCCTGCCCCTGTCCGCGGCTGACTACCCGCTGACGCCCGACTCCGAGCGGCAACCCGGCGTCCCGCGCGGCCGCATCGTGCACTTCGAGCACACGAGCCAAATTTTCCCTGGGACCCAGCGCGGCGTCTGGGTCTACGTTCCCGCCCAATACAACGGCGACGAGCCCGCCGCGCTGATGGTCTTTCAAGACGGCGGGCGCATGCACAACATCGAAGGCGTCAACGCGTGGCGAACGCCGATCGTTCTCGACAACCTCATTCACCAAGGCGCCATGCCGGTCACGATCGGCGTCTTCGTCGACCCGGGAATCCTGCCCGGGCGCAAGGCCGATCAGCGCGAGCGCTACAACCGCAGCTACGAATACGACGGGCTAGGAGACCGCTACGCGCGGCTTCTGATCGAGGAGGTTCTGCCTGAGATCGCCAGGCGCTACAACCTCTCTGACGACCCCAATCTGCGCGGCATCGGCGGCTCGTCTTCGGGCGGCATCGCGGCCTTCACCGCCGCCTGGGAACGCCCCGACGCTTTCCGCCGCGTGCTCATGTTCGTCGGCAGCTTCACCAACCTGCGCGGCGGCGACGCCTACCCGGGGCTCATCCGCAAGATGGAGCCGAAGCCGTTGCGCGTGTTCATGCAGGACGGCGTCAACGACCTCGACATCTACTCCGGCTCCTGGTGGATCGCCAATCAGGACGTCGCCGCGGCGCTCGAGTTCGCCGGCTACGACGCCAAGTTCGTCAAAGGCGAAGAGGGCCACAACAACAAGCACGGCCGCGCGCTCATGCCCGAAGCCCTGCGCTGGCTCTGGCGCGATTGGCAGTCGCCCATCCAGGCCAACCGCGAACCGAGCGGCGACCGCCACTGGGTGCTCGAATTCGCCGATCCATCCTCAGATTGGGAGCAAGTCAGCGAAGGCCACACTTTTACAGAAGGCCCCGCTGTCGCGCCCAACGGCGACGTCTATTTCTCCGACGTGCGCCAGTCGAAGATCTGGAAGATCGACGCCCAGACCGACGAAGTCCGCTTGTTCAAAACCAACACCCGCCTGACCAACGGCTTGATGTTCGGCCCCGACGGGCGCTTGTACTCCTGCCGCCGAGAGACCAAGCAAATCGTCGCTATCGACGTCTCGAGCGGAGAGGAAGAAGTCATCGCCTCGGGCGCGCAACCCAACGACATCGCCATCACCTCCGCGGGCGAGATCTACTTCACCGAGCCATGGGAGAAAAAGGTCTGGTTCGTCGACAAGGACCGCAACATGCGCGCCGTCGTCACCCGAGGCATCGAGCGCCCCAACGGCGTGATGCTCTCGCCCGACCAGTCGCTGCTCACCGTGGCGGATACCGATACGAAGTGGGTGTGGTCGTTTCAGATCCAGCGGGACGGCTCACTGGCCAACGGCCAGCCGTTCTACCGCCTCGAAACGCCCGACGTCTCGAGCCGCTCGGTCGCCGACGGCATGACGATCAGCGAGGACGGCTACCTGTTCGTGACCACAGCGATGGGCGTTCAGATCTGCGACCAGCCCGGCCGTGTCGTCGGCATCCTTCAGAAGCCGCAACCAGGCTGGCTGACCAACGCCGTCTTCGCCGGCCCCGACATGCAAACGCTCTACGTAACCGCCGGCGATAAAGTCTTTCGCCGCCACATGCGCAAGAGAGGCGTGCGGCCCTGGGAAGGCGCGGCAAAGCCGCCCAGGCCACGGCTCTGAGCGATCCGTATAATGATTGTCCGGCCCCGCTCGTGAGCCTCCAGAAACAACTCCTGCGCAAAGTCGGCAAAGCGGTCCACGACTTCGACATGATCCGGGCCGGCGACCGCATTGCCGTCGGCGTCTCCGGCGGCAAGGATTCGCTCGCCTTGCTCGACGCATTGTTGCTCCTGCAACAGCGCTCGCCTGTCGCCTTCGAGATCGAAGCCTTCACCGTCGAGCAAGGCAAGTTCCTCGCCCCCATCGCGCCCATGCAAGAGCACATGGACGACCGCGGCGTTCGTTGGACCTACTACCGCGACGAGCCGTCGTTCCAACTGCTCGAAGAGCAACCCGACCACGGTTGCGACCTGTGCAGCCGCTACCGCCGCCGCGCCGTCTACGACATCGCCTCCAGCCTGGGCGCCAACGTCGTCGCGCTCGGCCATACCGCCGACGACTTCTGCGAGTCGCTGCTGCGCAACGCCATGTTCACTGGCCGGCTCAGCTCCCTGCCCGCGGTGACGACCAGCCGCTCGGGAGACTTCCGTCTGATCCGCCCGCTCGTTTACACCAACGAAGAAATCACCAGCGGCTATACCAACGAAAAGCAGATTCGCATCACGCCTTGCGTCTGCGCCCACCGCAGCGGCACGGTGCGCCGTTCGCTACGTGAATTTCTGGATGAGATACGCGCTGATAACCCGCACATTCTCGAGAACTTACTCTCGGCGATGGGCCGGATCGACACCGACCGGCTGCTTGACAAACGCTTCCTCTCCAGCGCCTCCGAGGCCGCGCCACTCGAGCCCGATCCGCTCGCGATCCTCGCCGAAGAAACACTCTGAAACCGACTCCGCGCGCGTGCTACACTTTCGGCTCCGGCACGGCTTCCACTACCTCTGTAGTTCTCGATGACGACCAAACCCCCGCCTGTTTCGAAGGAACCGACAGTGGTTGCCGCCAGCGAGCCCCGTTCACGTCCGCCGCTGGTGACGGCGGTCATGGTCGTCGGGCTGTTGTTCGTTTTCCTGCTGGGCGTTCACGGCTTGGGAGACGGCTTCAAGCTGCTGGGCCGTGACCTGCTCGACGCCTTCTTTCGAGCCGCCTCGAACCCCGTCATCGCCCTCATGGTCGGCCTGCTCGCCACCACGCTCGTGCAGAGCTCTTCCGTCACGACATCGATGATCGTCGGGCTCGTGGCGGCGCCGGAGAACGCATTGCCCATCGCCACCGCCGTGCCCATGATCATGGGAGCGAACATCGGCACCACGGTCACCAACACGGTCGTCTCGCTCGCGCACATCGGCCGCAAGGACGAGTTCCGCCGCGCCTTCTCGGTCGCGACCTGCCACGATTTTTTCAACTATATGACCGTCCTGCTGCTGCTGCCGTTCGAGCTCGCGACCGGCTACCTGCAGAACACCGCCAGCTGGCTGGCGACGAACCTAGGGCAGTCCGGCGGCGTGACATACAGCAGCCCGCTCAAAGGGGCCCTCCAAGCCGCGGCCGTCCCGCTGCACGGTATCGCCGAAGGCGTCTTCGCCGACAACGCCCAACTGCAGGGCGCGTTGATCTCGATACTCAGCGCCGCCTTGATCTTCAGCGCGCTGCTGCTGCTCGTGCGGACGCTCCGAGCGGCGATGCAGCGCAAGGCCGAGCGGATGGTCGAGAAGGCGTTGGGCGGCGCAGGCCTACTGGCGATCTTCATCGGCATGGTTGCGACGGTGATCGTGCAATCGAGCTCGATTACCACGTCACTGCTGGTGCCGCTGGCCGGCGCGGGCATGTTGACGCTGCGCCAAGCCTTTCCGGTCACCTTGGGAGCGAACATCGGCACGACGGTGACGGCGCTGCTGGCGTCGTTGGCGGTCTCCGGACCCAACGCCGCCGCCGGGGTGATCATCGCGCTCGTACACTTGTTGTTCAACCTGACGGGTATGGCTTTGATCTATCCGTTTCGACCCATGCGTCAGCTCCCGCTCATGGCGGCCGAGCGCCTGGCCGACGTCGCCACGCACTCGCGCGGCTGGGCCATCGCCTACGTCGCCCTACTCTTCTATGGGCTGCCCGCGGCTTTCGCTTTTCTGTCTCAGATGGCGCGCTAGCGCCGCCGCGCGGCCATGAGCGACACAAAGCCGAGCCGTCACGCCTGGATCATTCCCATCGCGACGGTCTTCGTCTCGAGCCTGTGCATCATGGTGGTGGAGCTGGTCGCCGGCCGGCTGATCGCACGGTACGTCGGCAGCTCGCTCTACACCTGGACTTCGGTCATCGGCATTGTGTTGGCCGGCATCGCCGGCGGCAACTACGTCGGCGGCCTGATCGCGGATCGCTACAAGGCGCGGGAAGCGCTCTCGTCACTTTTCCTGATCGCCTCGGCGGCCTGCCTGGTCGTGCCGTTGCTCAACGACAAGGCCGGCGCGTGGACGTTCCTGCGCGGGCAGGACTGGGCGCTGCGCATCGCGCTCCACGTCTTCGTCGTCTTCTTTGCGCCGTCGGCCATCCTCGGCATGATCAGCCCCATCGCGGCCAAGCTCGCGCTCGAAATCGGCCGTCACACCGGGCGCACCATCGGCAGCGTCTACTCGTGGGGCGCGGTCGGCTCGATCGTGGGGACGTTTCTCACCGGCTACTTCCTGATCGCCAAGATGGGTACGGTCGCGGTGTTGTTGTCGGTCTCGGGCGTGCTGCTCGCGATGGCGTTGTTCTTCGGCGCGCAGGCGTTCCTGCCCTGGGTGTGGGGCGGCGTGCTCTCGGCTTGCTTGTTGGCGGCGTTCGCTCCCTGGGCGTGGGCTGAGCGAACCGGCATTCGGCTGGGCTTCCGGGACCGCATGGATGAGTTCGTCTACTTCAGCGACGAGTCGAGCTACTCGCGGATCCGCGTCGAAGAAGAGCCCGACCCGCCCGGCTTCCGTTCGATGACGCTCGACTTTCTCATCCACGCCTACATCGACTGGTACAACCCCGACAACCTGTACTACGAGTACGAGCAGATCTACGCCGGCGTCACCGAGCGCGCCATCGCGGGTTTGCCCCAGGGTCGCGCGCCGCGCGGGCTGTTCCTCGGCGGCGGCGGTTTCGTGTTCCCAGCTTGGATGCTACGGCGCTACCCCGAGAGCTTCGCCGACGTGGCCGAGATCGACCCGATGGTCACGCGCGCCGCCTTCGAGGCTTTCGGTCTCGAACCGCACGCCAACATGAAGATTCACAACCTTGACGCCCGCAACCACGTCGACGATCTGTTGCTGGAGCTCGAGGCCGGCGAGCTCGTAGCGAAATTCGATCTCGTCTACGGCGACGCCTTCAACCACTACTCGCCGCCGTTCCACTTGACCACCTACGAGTTCAACGAAAAGGTCAAGCGGTTGATGACGCCCGAGGGCGCCTTTCTGGCCAACGTGATCGACGTCTACCAGTCCGGCCTGTTCATCGGAGCGATGATCAACACCTTCGAGCAGAGCTTTCCGCACGTCTACGCCTTCTGCACCACGCCCGGCGGCCCCAGCGACGACGAGACGCGCGATACCTTCGTGGTGATCGGCTCGAATCGCTTGCTGAACCTTGCGGACATGGAGCTCTACAGCGCCGGGCAGCTCAGACCGCGCCACTTCGCGACCTTGCGAGAGCGCTCAGGCGGGCTAGTGTTGAGAGACGACTACGCGCCGGTGGACAACTTGTTGGCGCCGGTGATCCGGATGGCCGAGCGTAATTAGGGACGGTGGGGGCGTCGGTTCCGAGCCCGGGCAGCCATGCCCGGGTGCATCGCTCAACAATTGCGCGGACATCGCACCCCGGCATGGCTGCCGGGGCTCGGAAAAGAAGGGGCGCGTTGCATCGTTCAACGATTGCACGAGACATTGCACGCCGGCATGGCGGCCGGGCTTGGGCGGCTACGGCTCGGGGAGATCATTCTGGCCGTATCGGTTCGCGTGCCGGACGGGTTATTCCGGCGAACCGTTTGCCGGGGCTCCGGCGGAGCACGAAGAAGTCCAGCAAGCCGCGCAAGTAGCCGTAGCCGTAGCCGAAATGAAACGCCGCGAACACGGGCGGCAGCCGCGTAAACAGGTCCCAGCGCGCACTTCTGCTGCAGATGACGGCCGCGGCCGCCATCGACCCGGCGAGGTAGGCGGCCAGCAGTCCGGCCGCCGCCCACCCGGCGCGCGGGTCGGCCGCGCCCGCCAACAGCAAAGCTATCAGCACGGCCAGGAATAGCCCTGGGACGAGTTGCCGCAGCGACGCGGGCCGCTGGTGCTTGACGAGTGTGGCGACCTTCCAGTAGCCGTATTGGACGTACTGCCGGTAGAGGTCGCGCAGTCGCTCGCGCGGGCGGTACCACGAGCGGATCCGCGGAGTCTGCCACACGCGCCCGCCAGCGAGCCAAGTACGCAAGTTGAGCTCGGAGTCCTGCGCCCGCAACTGCTTCTCGTCGAACAGCCCCAACCGCAGCAGAGTCGCGCGCCGCCAGCAGCCCAGGTAGACTGTGTCGACGTCGCCTTCGTGAGCGGGATCGTGAGCGCGCCCGCCGCCGGAGACCCAGGGACTGTCGAAGGCGAGTGCGATGGCCTGGCCGGTGGGGCCGCGACCACGCGGCGTCCACGGCCCGCCCACGTTGTCCGCCCCGGAGCGCTCGAGGCCGCGCACGCACTCGACGACGTAGTCCGGGGCGTATTCGGTGTGCAGGTCCATCCGCACGATGACCTCGCCGCGCGCCTGGCGCACGGCGATGTTGAGCCCGGCCGGGGTGGAGCCGCGCGGATTGTGGAGCAAGCGCAGCCGGGGTTCGGCGGCGGCCAGCTCGTCGAGCCTCTCGCGGGTGGGGTCGCGGCTGCGCCCTTCGGCGATGAGCAGCTCAAGCGCGTCTCCGGGGCGCAACCGCTGCTGGAAGACGGCGCGCACGAACGCCTCGACGTGAGGGGCTTCGTCGCGGCAGGGCGCAATGATCGAGATCAACATCCCGCGGCTTTCTCCTGTTGCCGCGCCGGCGGCCTACGGAGCTTCGAGACGCTGGCGCGAAACTTGCCGTTGGGACCGCGCGGCACGCGGTCGACCAGCTCGACCTCGAAGCGCATCGCTCCCAGGCGGTCGCTCAGGGCCCGGCGTACGAAGGCTTCGGTGTCGGGGCCGTAGCCGGCGTCCGGCGCAAGGATGACGCGCACCCGTGTACGGCTCTCTTGCACGAACTGCGCTTCGACGATCGGCAGATCGCCCTTGATCACCGTGCTCAGCCGGCCAACCGGGCGCCCGTCCAAGCTCCAGAACAAGTCGTCGCGGCGGCCTTCCAACGCGCCCATCAAGGGCAATCCCCGGCCGCAGGAGCAAGTGCGGCCGTCGTCGCAGGACGCCACGGAGTCGCCGGTGCGGAAACGGATCAGCGGCATATCGCGGTCGAGCAGGCTGGTGGCCACGAGCTCGCCGTCGACGCTCTCGATCGATCCGAGCTCGGGAAACCAGTGCATCCGTCCCGACTCGCATTCCCCGCCCGCGGCGACGAGCTCGACCAGGCCGTAGGTCTCGCGCACCGGTGTGTTGAAGCCGCGCTGGATGCGCTCGCGCTGGCGCCGGGTCAGCGGCTCGGCGACGCTGACCACGACGCGGAGATTGGGCAGGGGCGCTCGCGCTGCATCCGCCAACGCGACCAGCGAGGACGAGTAGCCCCACAACGCGACGCAGCCGTGGCGGGCGATCGCCTCGACCGAGGCTCGCGCCTGAGCGGGCGCGAGGTGATAGGACGAGATGTAGAGCTGGCGCAGGCCGCGATTCCAGACCCAGAAGGGAGGCTCGGCGCGCTCGCGGGGGGTCACGAGCTGGCCGCCGGCGAACGCCCAGGGCTCGTCGGCGGCCACGCCGTACCAGCGCCGCCGCCGCGCCTCGTAGATCGCGAACGCCTCGCGCAAAGTGCGCCGCGAGCGATAGATCTCGAGCGGAGTCCCCGTGGTGCCGCTGGTGCGCTCGAGCAGCATGCGGCGAGGGCTGCAATCGTCTGCGACGAAGGCCGCCGGGTGGCGCCGCACCGCTTGCTTGTCGAGCAGCGGCCAATGCTCGAGGCGGTTCACCGGTCGCCTGTCGCCGGCTGCACGGCGGCGCTGCCAGAGCCGGCGATAGTAGGGCGCCTGGCGCGCCGCTCGCTCGAGGGCTTGCTCCTGGCGCTCTTCGGTCCAGGCTTGCCAGCGCGCGGGCGGCCAACGCTCGCGCTCGAGCGCTTCTTCCACCAGGCGGGTCG
This sequence comes from Bryobacterales bacterium, assembly GCA_965216545.1. Taxonomy (GTDB): domain Bacteria; phylum Acidobacteriota; class Terriglobia; order Bryobacterales; family UBA6623; genus RI-231. The sequence continues at coordinate 5,783,673 of OZ244172.1, read as the reverse complement.
TCTCCGGCCCGTAGCGCCAATGCCGGAGCCAGTAGCCGTAGAGGCTCGCGACGGTGGACTGCGCGGGGGCGGGCAGTCGATGGTAGAGCGGCGTCAGGGCCGCCTTCAAGCGCGGCCTCCGAGGCCGTCCAGCAGCCTCTCCCATTGCGGCAACACCGCGCGCCAGGCGAACCGCGCGGCCTTGTGGCGCGCGTTCGCCGAGAGCCGCGCCGCCAGGCCCGGCTCGCTCAGGATGCGGCGCACCGCCCGCGCCATCGCCTGCGCGTCGCCAGGCGGCACGAGCAGGGCGTCGGTTTCATGCTCGAGCAGATCGGGAATTCCGCCCACCTCGGTGCTGACGATGCAGAGGCCGCCGGCCATCGCCTCGAGCACGCTGACGGGCAGGTTGTCGACCCGCGACGTATTGAGAAAGATGTCGGCTTGAGCCAGGCGAGCGGGCACTCGCGGCTTCTCTACACGGCCCTCGAAGGCGACGGCGTCGCCGAGGCGCAGTCGCCCGGCGGCTTGCTCGGCGCGCCCCAAGCTGCCGTCGCCTTTGTCGGGCCCGATCATCGTGAGGATTGCGCCGGGGAAGTCGCGACGCAGCTCGGCGAGGGTCTCGACCGCGAGCACCGAGTCGTAGAGCGCGTGGAAGGCGCGCAGCCAGATCAGGCGCGGCCGCGGACGGTGGCGGTCGCGGCTCGGGGCAGCCGGCAGCTCGACGGCGTTGGGGATGACGCGGATGTCGTCTCGCCAATCTCCCAGCGCGCGCGCCAGGTAGCGCGAGGGCGTGGTGACGGTGCGCGCCGCGCGCAACAGCCGGCCCACGCGTCGCGGCCAGCGGCGGGCGAATCGCGGCAGCGCGCCGCCGTGGAGGGTGGCGGCGAAGGGTTTGCCGCAAGCCCCGAGCGAACAGGCCGCGGCTTCGGCCCACAAGAACGCACGCCCGCTGTAGACGTCGATGTGCGCAACCTCGTAGTCGCGCCGCCGGCGCCAGATCGTCGCCAGCATGTCCGCCAAGCGCGCCGCCGGCGCCGGACGGTCTGACGCGGTGAGAATGGGCCAGCCGCGCGCACGCAGCCGGGCGGCGATCTCCTCGCAGACCTTGATGGTGTGGCCGTGCCGCGAGAGGTGATTGCCGATGAACAGCGACGGCGTCATGCGCCCTCCTCGCAGAGCGCGGCCGGCGCGCGATCGAGGCCGAGCAGCGCTCCCGCGCGTTCGCGGAACCGCTCGTAAGTAAACGATCGCGCTAGCGCCGGGCCTTGCTGCGCCAGCGCCTGCCAACGCGCCTCGTCCGCGAGCAGCCGCTGGACGCGATCCGCCCAAGCTTGCGGGCAACGCGATTCGAGCATCAATCCCGCACCCAGCCGCTCCAAGCCGGGCGCGCCGCCGACAGCGGCGACGACCGGCACGCAGCGCCGGGCCGCGGCGTCGGTCCAAGCCCGCGCCCAGCCTTCGCCCTGAGAAGGCGCGAGCAGGGCGTGGGCGCGTTCGTAGAGCCCGTCGAGCTGTCGCCCGGCGAGCCAGCCATGGAAGCGTACACACTCCCGCACGCACAGGCCGTCGGCGAGACACTCCAGCCCGCCGCGCTGCGGGCCATCTCCGGCCACGTCGAGCTCGACGTCGAAACCGCGCCGCCGCAGAAGCGCGATCACACGAATCGCCACGTCCACGCCCTTGTCCGGCACCAGGCGACCGACGCAGAGCAGCCGCCAACGCGCGCCGATGCGTTTGTCCCGCGTGGCCGCATCACCAGCGGACGCCGCCGAGGCGCTGAGCGAGGGATTGCACAACGCCGCCGCTCCGAGGCTGTCTTCGACTCCGCCAATCGTCACCGCGGCGCCGCAGAACCCGCTGCGCAGCCACCAACGCTGTAGGCGGTAGGCCAGCTTTTCGCCGGCTCGTCCCTGCCAGGCGCCGGCATACTTGACCCAGCGCCGCGCTGGGCCTCGTCCCAGGCTGAACAACGCCAGCGCAGCGGCGGAGGCGTTCGACGGCGAGCGCACGAGCACGGCGTCCGCATCTGCCCAAGCGCGGTCAATCGCCGCAAGCCGTTGCGGCATCGCCCGCAGCGTGTGCAGCTTGCCCGACCATCCACGACCGCCGGCCGGCGGCAACCATTCGAAGCCGAGGTTTCGAGCCTGGTGCGGAATCGCTTGCGGCGGCGCCTGGCCCGGATGCAGGCAGGCCACGTGGACGACTTCGTCACAGAGCGAAGCCAGCGCCTCGACCTCGCGCACCGCGGCCGGCCAGGCTCCGAGCACCGCGCCGTCGGCGAGGTAGTGCTCCAGGTTCGAGACGACCGTAAGCTTCATGGGCGGGCCTCCAGCCGCTCCCGCTCGATGACGCCGGCGGTGAGCCCGAAGACGAACCAGGGCAGCGTTCCGGTCAGCCCCGAGAGCGCCGTGAGATGCACGCTGACCGCTAGCGCCGCCGCCCAGATCCCTGCCGCCCACGGCTCGCCGCGTCTCATCAGCCGGTACGCCGCACGAGCTCCGCCGGCCAGCAGAGCCAGTAGCAGGACGCCAAAGCTCACCGCGCCGAGCAGACCCGTCTCGGCCAGCAAGCTCAGGTAGGCGTTGTGGGAAGAGCGGCGATTGAGCGAGGCGTCGTTCGTCCACGGAGCGCGGGCGCCGGCCAGGCGGACGCGCTGGCGATCGAAACTGCCCAGCCCAGCGCCGAAGAGCGGATTGCGCTCGAAGAGCTGACGGCCCTTCTCGAGCAGCGCCAGTCGCATCAGGAATGGTTTGTCGGTGTCGAGCGTTTCGAACGAAGCGACGCGCCGGGAGACGGTCTCCGTCCAAGCTCCAGGGGCGAACGCCGCGCAACCGACCAGCAAGATCGGCGCAAGCGCCAGGGCCAGCGCTGCGCCTCGAACGCGGCGGCCGGCGAGGGCGCGCGTTCCCAGCAGCGCGGCGCCGGCGATCGCGAGCGCAACCCATGATGATCGTGAACCGTTCAGTAGAATGGCCGAGCCGGCCGCCGCGAGCGCTGCCGCCGACACGAGACCGCCGCGCGCCAGGCAAGCCGCCAGCAGGAAGGGCGTGAATGCGGAGAGGCGGAAGCCGTACTCGTTCTGGTGGAGCCACAGCCGGGCGCCCAGCGCCTCGTTGGCGAGCCGCATTGCAACCAATGCCAGAGCAGCCGCCGCAAGCCAGCCCGTGAGCCGGGGCGTCCACTCGGCGTGCGCGCTCAGAGCGGCGGTCACCACGAACACGGCCAGCCAGAAGCCGTAGCGCACCAGCAGCGCGGTCTGGTCTCCGCCCACGGCGCCCAGCTCTCCCCAGATGAGATTTCCGGCGAGTGAGCTGAACAGCGCCAGCCAGAACAAGCCAGCGAGCGCGACCCAACGCGGCGGGGCGCAGAAACCTCGCCGCGCGCAGGCTTCGATCACAATCCACCCGAACAGCGGCGCCGTAATCGATACGGCGAACACGGGCAGCTTTTGCGTGGCCAAAGCCAGCGCCGCGCCGAAGGCGGAGAAGAGCGCCAACATCAAGCGCGAACCCCCTCTTCGAGCCGCACGGCCGCGTCCAGCGAGCGCCGCGCTTCCCGTTCCCAGTCGACATCCGGCGTCAGCCGCGAATGAGTCGGCGGGGAGAAGATCCCCCGCGCAACCCCGCGCAGATACCCGCGCGCGAACGCCCAGCCCGCTCCGCTCCCCGCGGTTGCGTCGGCCGCGGCGACGGCCAAACCGCCCGCCCAGCTCCAGGCCAATCCCGCGCGATCTCCCCAGCTCGGTCGCGAGTCGCGGCAGAGGTCATTGAGCAGCCGGCGGCTGTAGGCGATTTCGAAACCCTTTCGCTCGGCGCGTCCGGTCAGCACCCGGGACGGCTCGGTATCGGGGTGCTCCACCAGGAGGTCGCGGACGAATACGATGCGTCCGCGCACCCTGCGCGCGAGCGCGAGCTCTTCGCCCATCCCGGCGCCGGTTTCGGCCAGCGCGAATAGATCGAGAGGGAAGCGCTCGGGCGGCAGCGCCTCGCAGCGAAACGCCATTGCCGGCCCACGCAGCCACTCGATCTCCGGTAACGGATCGTTCCCGGGGGCGGGCTGACGGCGCGAGCCCGCGGCGGTGAGCGAGCCTGGCGCGCGGTGCCGCAGCCACCTCAACCGGACCGGCCCGATGCGCTTCCGCGGGCTGGGCCGGCGCGGCAGGCGGACTTCGCACGTTGCGGCCGCGGCATGGTCGAGCGCGGCGACCAGATTGGCGACCGAATCGCGATCGGGAAGCAGCACGTCATCATCAAAAAAAATCAGATCGTCGGAACCTTGGGCTACGCGTCGCCCCAGCCAACGTTGGAACGGCAGGTTGGCGCGGGTGGAGGGAACGAACACGGTCTGGGCGAGCGCCGCCCAGCGGGAGCGCTCCAGCACGCTGGCCGCTTCTCCCGCGCCCCCTTCGCCGTCGACGACGGCGAGCCGCTCGGGGCGCCGCGTCTGGCGTTTCAGCTCCTCGAGCAGCCGCGCCAACAGCCGCGGCCGTCGGTAGGTGGGGAGGACGACCGTCAGGCGGCGGGTTGGCTCAGGCATGGCTTCGTCCTCCTCAGCTCGGCGTAGAGCTCGAGCGTGCGCACCGCGGTGGAGCGCAGCGAGTAGCGCTCCACGACGAGCTCGCGCGCGCGCCGGCCAAGAGCGTGCGCCTCGGCGGGATTGCGGAGCAGCCGCAACAACGCATTTGCGATAGGCTGCGGCGTACGCGGGTCGACCAGCAAACCGCAGCGGTCCTCCACGATCTCCGCCGCCGCACCCAGCCGGCTCGCCACCACCGCAGCGCCGCAGCTCATCGCCTCCACACAGGCCAGCCCGAAGGCCTCGACGTGCGAAGGGAACACGCAAGCGCCCGCGCGGCGGTAGAGCTCGAGCAGGCGCTCGCGGGCCACGAAGCCCAACAGGCGCAGGCGATCCGGCGCAACCAGTTGCAGACGCTCGACCTGCCTGCGCACCGCCGGTGCGAGCTCGCGCCAGGCGTCAGGGGCGCCGGCTAGAGTCGCCCTCGCGCGCGGCCTTTCGCGAAAGACGATCTCGAGCGCATGCAGCAGCTCGACCACCCCCTTGTCTTCCCGCAGGGCGCCCGCGTACACGATCTCCTCGTCACGCCGAGCTTCCCCCGGCCGAAACACGTTGGTGTCGACCCCGTTGGGGATGAGAGTCTCGATCGGAGATCCAAACAGCTCGGCCGAGCGCCCCCGCACCCACTCCGACACTGCCACGCGACGGTCCGCCTGTTTCAACAGGCGACCCTCGAGCAGGCGCATCAGCCGTTCGGGGCGCTTGCCCCGCCCCGCCGCCAGCACGCTCGACGCGCCGTGCAGCCGTACCACGAAGGGCCGCGCGGGAGTCCGCCACAGCGGCGCCGCCCAGTCGTGCGTCTCGACAATGTCGGGTCGAAACTCGCGGACCGCCGAGCGCGCCGCGGCTGAGAGGGCGCGCGCCCGCCGCACCGCGGAAGGATCCAACCGCCAGCGCCCCAACCGCATCGCCTGGAAGGCGCGCAAGGGCGCCCGCCGGACCTCGACGCCGTCTTCCATGTTTCGGGAGGGCTTGCTCGCCTCGGGGTCGGCCGCGACGATGCAAGTCTGGGCCCCTTGCGCGACCAGCTCGCGGCCCAGCTCGCGATAGAAGATCCCGATTCCGCCCGAACGAGCCGGCGGATACTCGGCGGTGGCGAGCAGCACTCTCACTGCGCCGCCTCCATGGCCGCGGGCGCCAAGCGCGACTGCTCGGCGTCGCCGCCGAACGCCCGGTTGAGCAGCGTGAAGGCCCGCTCGACCGGGTCGGTCTCGTCGAACGGCAACTGCGGCGGCCGCGCCAGCAGACCTTCGACGAGCGAGGCGACGTGGCGCTCCGACGCGGCGGCAAGGGTCGCGGGAAGGGCGCGAATCGGAGCGAAGCTTGGGGCGGTCCATGGCGGCTCGCCGGGGCCCCAGACCAGATTCACCGCGGGTTTGCCCCAGGCGGCGAAGTCGAGCGTGACCGTGGACGGCCGCGTCAGCGCAACGGCGCAGTGCTCCAGCGCGCCGCGCCACCAGGGCAGATCGGCGGGCAGCGGACAGTTCCAATCGCGCTCGCGGGAGAGCTCCCAACGAGGCGCCAACACCGCGACGCCGGGCAGCCGCGCGACCGCCTCGTGGGATGCGAGGTCTTCACACATCGGGTTGGTGCGGATGATGAGCTGCGGAGCTTGCGGCAGGCCCGCGAGCGAGCGCGCGAGCCGCTCGACCAGGGCCGGCTCGTCCGGCTCCGCGGCCCCGGCCGCGTAACAGAGCAGCGGGCGCGTCGCGTCGAGCCCCAACCCGGCGCAGAAGTCTCTCCTGGACATCCAGGGCGCACCGCGAATCGCCGCGTGATGCAACAGCCCGCACACCGCCGCTCGCCCAGCGGAGCTCGGCACGCTTGCGAGCTCGTCGTGCGTCGTCACGCCCAACGCCGCGACCTTCGAGGGCAGATCGGCGCGCTTGGCCAGATCCTTCCAGGAGTTCAACAGCACGGCCGCGGGCAGGCCCAGGTTGGCAGCGGCTTGCAGCGCGGGCAAAGTACGACCGCCGGCGGCCGACGCGGCGACAACGGCGTCGATCGAGCGCTCAGCGAGAAACCGCGCCCAATCGCCGCCGCCAAGCCAGCGGCCCGCCACACGCTCAACCGCCAACGCCGCGCGGGCCATCGTGGGCGCGCGCCGGCGGGCTCCGCGACACCACGCCCGCAATCGCAACATCTGCTCGGACTCGCTCTCGCACGGCAGCGGCAGCACGGGCTCGGAGCAGCCTTCGAAGGCGCGCGAGCTCGGATGCGCGGTCACCAACATGACGTCCCATTGCGCGCTCAACCGCGACGCCAGGCCCGATTGCAGAAAAGCCCGCGCCTCGGGTCCATAGGCGATCACCAGCGCTATGCGGCCGACCATGCTCGCCTCCCCGCGCGCAGTTGCGACGCCCAGCCGCGCCGTGCAAAAGCCGGCAGCGCGGTGCGCCACCACAACGCCAGAGCCGCGCCGCCGATGAGCGAGCCGCTCGCCGCCGCGACCAGGAATCCGCCGTCGCCCACGCTCTCGCGCAAGACAAACGCCAAGGGCCCCACCGCGACGCTCAGCGCCGCCGCGCGCAGCAGCGGACGAAACGCCGTGCGAAGCGGGATGCCAGCGCTGGGCGCGGCCAGCCGGCACAGCGCCCAACACGAGGTGAGCGCGGCCGCCAAGGCCGTGCCCGCCGCCACGCCGGCTAGCCCGAACCGCATACCAAGCGCGACCGACAACGCCAGGTTCAGCGCGCCCTCGCCGAGCCGCCAAAGCGTGGCCGGTTTGGCGCGCAGGTCGGCTGAGAGCAACGCCCGGTGCGGCAACGACCACAGGTTCGCCGCCAGCGCCAGCGCCAGCCACAGGTCCAGCCAAAGGCCGCCGTGCGACTCCGCGCCCGTCCACGCAACTACGAAGGCGCGGTTCGCGGCGAATACGCCCAGCGCCACGGCGGGCGCGGCGCCGGCGACGCCGTTGACGAGCTGCAGGTAGATCAAGCGCGCCTCGTCGCGGCGGCCGCGTCCCAACGCCTGCGCCAGCGCTGGCCGCGCCGCGTCGACGCCCGGCGCCAACAGCGACTCGGCTAGCAAGAACGCCGCCCCGCTCAGCGCGTAGACCGTGACGGCTTCCAACGAGAACAACCGCACGACCACGGCGCGATCCAGCCCGACGATCAGCAGCCCGGCGAGCGCGCCCGCGCTCAACCATCCCCCGGGGCGCAGCAACTCGACGAACGCCGCCCATGACGGCCGGGCGCTCCAGCCAAGCTCGGGCAGCAGCCGCCGGCTCGCCGCTCGAAACGCCAACGCAGCGCCGAGGCACGCGACGAAGTAGGACCAGCCCGCCGCGCTCAACCCCCACCCCGCGGCCAGCATCGCGACCAGCAACGCCAGCCGCGCGACGCTCTGGCCGAGGCGGACGGTGCGCTCGGCCGCTCCGAGTTGACAGGCGTCCAGCGCCGCGGCGTAGTGGCGCGCCGCAACCAGCGCCGCGACGCCGGCGGCGATGCACAGCAACAGCGCGCGAGTTTCCGGCCACAGCGGTTGCGGAATCGCGAGCAGCGGCGGAGCGAGCCAGGCCAGCCCGGCGCCGGCGAACACGGTCAGCACGGCCAGCCCGCTTTGGCCCGCCGCCGCGGCGCCGAGCAGCGGCCTCAGCTCGGGAGCGTCCAGCCGCCGCGACCGCCGCGCCAGCACCACGCGCAGCCCCGGCGCCAGCCCAGGGTCGACCAGCGACAGCCAAGCCGACAGCGCCAGCGCCAGCGCAAACAATCCGTACCGCTGCGTCCCGAGGACATTCAGCGCATACGGAGTCACCAGTAACGCGAGCAACGGCGTCGCCAGGCGCGCCAACATGCCCGCCGTCACCGCCGAGAGGTAGCGTCGCAACCGCCCCCGCAGCAGGCGCTCGCCGTCAAGCCGCCGTGTGGACGTATTCCACATACCTTCTTCGGGTGCGCGGATCGAAGGAGTTGAGCACCGTGCCCATCAACGGCGCGCCGTCCGCCGCCAGCGTCTCGACCGCAGCGATCACCGCCTCGGGCGGCGTGTGCCCGGCTCGCACCACCAGCGCCACACGATCGGCCCAGCGCGCGAGCGTGCGCGCGTCGCTGACCTCGAGCATGGGCGGGCAATCCAAGACCACCGTCGGGTAGCGTCTTCTGAGCCGTTGCAGCAGCTCCGCCATGCGGCGCGAGTGCAGCAGGCCCCGACCGCCCTGGACGACGACGCCGGCGGGCAGCACCGAGAGGTTGGGAACCTCCGGCACTTGCCGGATAGCGGTATCGAGCGCGGCCTCGATCGTCTCTTCAGCCTGCAGCAGATCGGCCAGCCCGTTGCGGTTGATCAATCCGAACAGGCGGTGTACGCGGGGCTTGAGCATGTCGGCGTCGATGAGCAGCGTGGGCTGGTCGAGCTCGGCCATGGCGATGGCAAGATTGGTCGCCACCGTGGTCTTGCCGTCGCCCGCGCCGGGGCTGGTGATCACGAACACGCCGGTCGGCGCGGCGCCTGCGTCGTCGCGCAGCAGCGACGAGCGCACGGCTCGGAAGCACTCGGCGATCTCCTGCGGACCCTCCGGGTCGGCCGTCAACACCTCGACCGGGCGCAGCCGGCTCTGCTCGGCGGCGACCTCGGCGACGGTGCCGCTGCGATCGAGCTCGATGATCGAGGCGTCGGGGACGGCGCCGAGCTCGTGCACCTGCAAGCGAGTCGCGAGCTCGCCCGGGGCGTGGAAGGTGCGGTCGAGCCGTTCTCGCGCGAGGGCCCAAGCGGCGGCGACCGCCAGACCAAACGCGAAGCCCGCTCCGCCGGCGAGCGGAGCATTGGGGTAGACCGGCTCGCTCGGCGGGATCGCCGGGTCGATCACGCGCAACATCGCCGCCGGCGCCGCGGCGGCGAGGTCCGCTTGGCGGGCCCGCGCGAGAAAGGTGTCGTAGAGCTCGCGGTCGGCCCCAGCTTCGCGACGCAGCAGCTCGTACTCCACGCTGCGCCGCTGGTCCCCCGCCATGGCCGCTCGCGCTGTGCGGTATTGGCGCTCGAGCTCGGAGACCAGGCGCGCCGCGGCGACGTGCTCGCGCCGCGAGTCCTGCTCGAGACGCGTTCGCTCGCTCGCCAGGTTTTGCTCGACCGAACGCACCTGCGCCGCCACTTGCTTGACCTGATAATGCTCGGGCCGGTAGAGCGCTTCGAGCTCGGCCAGCCGGCGTTGGAGCTGCGCTAGCTCGCCGCGGCGAACGTCCAGCGCGCCGCGCGCGTCCAGCATGCTCGAGCTCGATCCGGAGGCGAGGTCGGCGCGGATCCGCAAGCGCGCCGCCTCTGCCCGCGCCGAGTCGAGCTCGCGTTCGAGCGCCCGCAAACGCTCCCAGCCGCTCAAGTCCTCCTGCGCGGCATGCAGCAGCCCGTTGCCCGCGACGTAGTCCTGCAACTTGCTCTCGGAAACTTCGAGCTTGCGCCGGAAGACCTGCAGTTGCGAGTCGACCCAGGCGCGGGTCTGCTCGGCTTCGGTCCGCTGGCGCTCGGTCTGCTCGGCGATGAAGTTGTCGCTGAGGCGATTGACGAACGTTGCCGCTACGGCCGGATCCGAAGCCCGCGTGCGCACCTCCAGCACGCGAGAGTCGTCGTCGGCGCGCACGTCGAGGGCGGCGGACGCTTCTCGCAGGGGCTGCTCCAGCCCGCGACCGGCCGCGGCAAGCTCTTCGCTGGTGCGCAGGGCGAGCGAGCGCGCCTCGAGCAGGCGCACGTTGGTCTGGAGCTCGCTGCGCTGGGGATAACGACTCTGGGAGGCCTCGCGGCTGAGGTCCTCCAGGCCCAGGAAGGCCTCGTTGGGCGTCCGCATCTCGAGCGTGGTCATCGCTTCGAAGACCGGCGCCCGCAGCGTGGCCACGGCCCAGGCCGCGAGGGCGCCGATCAGCGCGCCGGCCAACAACACGATGCGGCGGCTCTTCAGCGCCCGCCAATAGACCTGCCACAGCGGCGGCTCGCGTTCTTCCAGCGGCCCGACGCGAACGAGCTCGGTCATGCGCCGAGCTCCGTCATCGCGCCGCGGTCCAGATCACCGCGCCCGTTCCCATCGTGATCGCGGCGCGTCCCAGTTGCGCGGCGGCGACCTTGCCCGAGTCCAGCGGCACGAAGAGCACGTCGTCGGGCCGCAACAAGGGGTCCTCGGCGGCGCCGGCCATGATCGCCTTGAGGTTGATCTCACGCTCGGTGCGTCCGCCGGCGCCGTCCGGCGCAAGGATGCGTGCTTGCTTACGCTTGGCGTGCTTGGCCAGGCCGCCGGCGTGCGCCAGCGCTTCGAGCACGGTGAGCCCCTGGCGCTCCTCGAGCGCGAACGCCCCCGGCTTGGCGACCGCGCCGATGACGTAGGCTTGGTCGGCCTTGGGCACGCTGAGGACGTCGTGCGGCGCGACGGCGATATCGAGCTGAGGCGTGCGTCCCTCAACCAGCGCTCGGACGTCGGCATGCGCGACCCAGAAACGGCCGCTCGGATCGAGCTCGGCGCCGGGCAGCTCCGGCTTGCCTTGGTCGGCGCGACGCGTCAGGGTCAGCCGAGGACCGGCGCCTGGATTGAGGCCGCCCGCCTTCGAGAGCGTCTCGGTCAACGTCCGGCCGCCCTCGGCTTGATGTAGCCCAGGCGCGCCGACCTCCCCAAGAACCGAGACGGGACGACTGCCGAACGCGTTGACCGCGACCGAGACCTGCGGTTCGCGGATGTAGCGGTCCAGCTTCCGCCGGATCGAGCTTTCGAGCTCCGCCGGGCTCAAGCCCTCGGCGCGCACCGCGCCAATGAGCGGCAACCGCAGATCGCCGCCCGGGTCGATGCGGTAGCGGCGGCCGTTGATTTCCGGCGCGCCGACCGCGTCGACGGTCACTTCATCTTCCGGGCCCAGGCGGTACTCCGCCGCCTGTGCGACGCCGAGCCAGGCGACGCCGACCAGCCACCAATGCATTCCTCGCACGTGCGACTCCAGGGTTTCAACACGAAACAGACCACCCGTCGATCGGGCGCCCCCCTTTGCGTCAGGAGCCCAATCCGGCACAACTTCTGTCTCGCGAAACGCCCCTTTCCGGGGCTAGGTAGTTTGTCGTTCGTTTGACTCGCTCGCGACGGGCTCGGCGGCCTGAACGCGGCGCCGGCATGGCGGCCGGGGTAACGGAATCGTCGTCAGCAGCGCGCGACCGATTCGTGTGTTGCCTGTTCCAAACTAGCAACAACTCGGCTGGCGAATCGCTAAATATTCCATAAATGTACAGATCGCCCGCCGCCGGTAGGAGCGGTTGTTTCAATGCGAAACGAGTAGGCTGAACCGGTATCGTAGGAGGCGAAGCCGAGGGGAGAGCCGAGGGGGAGCTTGGCGGACCGCACCAGCCTGATCGAAGCGGAGCTGACGATCGCGCCGCCGCGTATCGCGCGCACGACGCGCGACGGGTTGCGCCAGCTCGTGCTTTCGCTTGCGCCGCTGGGCGCGGCGGTGGCCGCGGCGATCTGGATGTTCCACGCCCGCGCTCATCCGGGCTGGGTCGAAGAGCTCTTCTTTTGGTTTGCCCTGGCGGCGGGTCTTGTTCTGCTGCGTCTGATCGCGCTGTGGCTCAACCGCATCGACTTGGTCGAGCGCGGTCTGGCCGTGGCGGGCGTGGTGGTCCACAAGCAACCCGGACGCAACGGCGACGCGAGCTACTACGCCTGGTACAGCGTTGGGCGCCGACACTGGGGCGTGGGTTGGCGCGGCGACGAGCAAGACGCCGAGGTCGGCGACGCGGTCACGGTGCTCCACGGCGCGCACCGGCCAGCGCACGCGATCGTCTATCGTTGGGCGGGCTACTCAGCGCGGAAACCGAGGATCTGATCGACGGTCGTCTGTGCGATTGGGTGGTAGCCCGCGCGCGCTTTGCCGTAGATCTCGAGCCCGCGTCGTTTGCCCCCTTCGGATCTTGCGAGCTCTTCGTAGAGCGGCTTGAGGAACTTGCGCCGCCCCACCGAGAGCAGGAACTGCTCGAGCGGCTCGTCGGCCGGCTCGTAGCCGCGCTTGACCGACTCGAGCAGCCAGCGGTGTTGAATCTCGGCGTTGCTGGACTGGGAGAGCCCAAACGCGCGGTCGATCTCGCTGAGCCTTTCCGCGCCGGCGTCTGCGGGTAGGCCGGCCAGGAAGGAGAGCCACTCCTGCGTCGCCCACTCCCGGGTCGGCAACTGGCCAAGCGCCGTCCGGCCGGAGAGCCAGCTCTCGCGCAACTCGGCCACTTCCTCGAGCGCGGAAGACTGTGGCCGCGCCGCATCGGCGGGAATTCCGGGCTGCTCGGTCCACGCCGTGACGTCGACCTTCTCGACCGCCTCGGGCAACTCGCGCTTCAGGCGCGCCACGAAGTCCGCCGTAGTGATGCTTTGGAAGGCGAAGACGTCGAAGTAGTCGCGCAAGAACGCATCGAAGCGCTCGCGCCCCACGGCTTGCTCGAGAGTCCGCAAGAACAGCGCGCCCTTGACGTAGGGCACCTGCGTGAAGCCTTCATCGGGATCGCGGCCTTCGAGATCGACGTGCAGGATCTGATCGCGCTCATCGAGAGTCGCCATCTCCTCTTCCAGCCCTTCGACCTCGAGCGCGCCCTCCATCAGGGCGCGCCTCTCGCCAAAGACGGCTTCCTGGATGCGGTTCTCGAGATAGACCGTGAAACCCTCGTTGAGCCAGAAATCCCGCCAAGTCGCGTTGGTGACCAGATTGCCTGACCAGGAGTGGGCCAGCTCATGCGCGATGACGCCGACCAGGCTCTTGTCACCGGCGAGCAACGTCGGCGTGGCGAAGGTCAGCCGCGCGTTCTCCATGCCGCCGAAAGGAAAGCTGGGCGGCAGCACGAGGATGTCGTAGCGTCCCCAGCGGTAGGAACCAAACAACGCCACGGCCTGCTCGAGCATCTCCTCGACGTCTTCGAACTCCCGCGCGGCCCGCTCGACGACCGAGGGCTCGGCGTAGACGCCGGTTCGGGGCCCGATCCGCTCGAAGGCGATGTCGCCGACGGCGAGAGCGATCAGGTAGGGCGGAACCGGGTTTTCGAGCTCGAAGCGAAACTCGCCCGGGCCCGCCTCGAGCGCCTCCGCGCTCATGACCGCGCGCAGCGGCTCGGCCGCGCGAATGCGCGCTTGGTAGGTCACCCGAACCGCGGGCGAGTCCTGCAAGGGAATCCAACTGCGGGCGTGGATCGCCTGCGATTGCGTAAACAGGAACGGGTGCTGCTTGCCCGCGGTCTGCGCCGGATCGAGCCATTGCAAACCCGAAGCGGCGGGGCTGGTCTGGTAGTCGACGCGCACCGTCTTGGCGTCCGCCGGCAACTCGATCCACAAGGCTGAACCCAGGATCGGGTCGGCCGGCCGCAGCTCGAAGGCAGCCGGCTGATCGCCGCCGCCGTCGCTCGAAGCGGAAACGGCACGAATGGCGAGCTCGCGTGTGTCGAGAGCAAGCTTCGTCGGAGCGACGCCGTCAGCCGTCTCGAGATGCAACACGGCCGAGCCGTCGAGCACGCGCCGCTCGAAGTCGACTTCGAGGTCGAGCTCGACGTGGCGCACGCGCACCTCGTCCACGTTCGCATGGGAGTGGTGGTCGCGCGGCGCGGCGGATGTGTCCATGGCTTCAGGGGCGCCGCCGCACGCCAGCGCTCCGAGAATCACGAGGCCCGAGAGGAAGCGTGGTCGCGACACGTTCCCAGGATAGCGATGATGGGTCCATGAGAAAGCTCACCGCCGCGGTGCGCCGCGCGCTGCGGGAAGCCGCCGACCCGGCCAAGGCCGAGCCGATGGGCGCCTATATGAAGAATCGAGGCCAGTTTCTGGGCGTGCAGAAACCAGGGCGCGCGGTCATCATCCGCATGCTGCGGCGAGACTTTGCGCCGGCCGATCGCCGGCAGTGGTTGGCGGGCGTCGAAGCGCTGTGGGCCCAGCCTTACCGCGAAGAACAGTACCTGGCGATCGAGTACGCCGCGCTGTGGCCGGAATATTGCACGGCGCGCTCAGCGCGGCTCTACGAGCGGCTGGCGCGCGAGGGCGCGTGGTGGGATCTGGTCGACCTGGTGATGGGAGCGCTGGTCAGCCCGACCATGCTGGCTCACCGTCAGGCGATGCGCCAGCACACCGACCGCTGGATCGAAGATCCAGATTTCTGGGTGCGACGCCTGGCGCTGCTCTCGCAGATCAAGCACAAAGCCGAGACTGACGAGAAGCAGTTGTTCGCCTACTGCTTGCGTCAATGCGACGAGCGGGAGTTCTTTATCCGCAAGGCCATCGGTTGGGCGCTTCGGGACTATTCCTGGACCAACCCAGAGGCTGTGCGCCCCTTTCTCGATCGCCATGGGCACAGGTTCTCCGGGCTGACCGTACGGGAGGCCTCGAAACATCTGTGAGAGAGGCGGCTCGAGGCCGTGACGGCGGGAGCTATACTGGTCGCGACCGATGCTTCGGCTCGTGCGCGGGCTGGCCGTCTGTTTGGCGGCAGCGGCGACGCTGTTCGCCGCGGAAGCGGGGCGCAAGGATGTGCCGGTGGTCTACGAAGGCGGCGTGGTCAACGCCGCCGGGTTCAGGCCGGCTCCTGAGAACTTCGTCGCGCCTGGCTCGATCGTCGCCATCTTCGGCGACGACCTGTCGCTGCGTACGCGCGCCTCGTCGCTGGCTGACCTCGACAACGGGTTGATGCCGGTCGATCTCGGCGGCGTGTGGGTGCTCTTCGCCGGCCGGCGCATCCCGCTCTATTACGTCTCGCCCACGCAGATCAACGCGCAGATTCCCTTCGAGCTGGCGCCAGGCCCCGGACCCTGGCCGCTGATCGTGGCGCGCGAGGGCCTGACGGCGCCGCTGGCCGAGGTCAAGCTGGTGCGGGCGGCGCCGGGGCTGTTTCCGGTGGCGCTGCACGCGGACTTCCGCGTGGTGGGGCGGGGAGAGATCGAGGGCTCGGCGCCGCTCGAGCCGGGCGCGGCGGTCCTGCTGTTCGGCACCGGGTTCGGGCCGATGATGTCGCCGCCTCGCACCGGAGAGCTGCCGGAGAGGGCGGCGAGGATCGTGCTGCCGATCGACGTCTGGTTGGGCGACGAGCAATTGCATCCCTCGGCGGTGCTGTATGCCGGGCAGGCGCCGGGTTTCGCTGGTTTGTACCAGGTGAACGTGCAGTTGCCGGAGAGAGACTTCGTCGAAGATCCGGAAGTGGTGGTCGAAATCGACGGCCGCAAGAGTCAGCCCGGCTTTCGACTCGCAATCGACTAGTAGGCAGGCGATTTCGCTTTCACGGCGCAACTTTTTCGGCGTCGGGCGCGTTCTCATTCCTTAGAATCAGATAGGGGACCCATGCGCACCATTGCCGTTGGAATCGTCGTTGTGTTTCTGCTCGCGTCGAGCGCGCCTTGCCAGGAGGGCTTCCGCGAGGCTGGCGAGGCCAGCGCGGAACAGCCCGAGGCTCCGGACGGCATGGTCATCGCGCCGCGTGGGACCCGGGTTCCGCTGGCGCTGGTCAACAGCGTGAGCACCAAGCACGCCAGCCCGGGCGACCGGATCTATCTGGTCTCGGTCTACCCGGTGGTGGTGGGCAACCGCGTGCTGATTCCGCCTGGGACGTACGTATCCGGCTCGGTGACGAGCTCGAAGCGGCCGGGCCGCGTGAAGGGCAAGGGCGAGCTCTACCTACGCTTCGAGCAGATGATTCTGCCCAACGGCGTGATTCGCGACCTGGTCGGCCGGGTGGGCGCGCTGGACGGCCGCTCGCCAGAGGGGTTCGACCGTGAAGAGGGCCGCATCTCGAGCGAAGGCAACAAGGGAGGCGACGCGGCGACGGTCGGGCAGACGGCGGCGGCGGGCGCTTCGATCGGCGTGATCGCCGGCGCGGCGGGCGACAACGTGGGCCTAGGCCTGGGCTTGGGCAGCGCGGCTGGCGCCGCGGCGGGATTGGCGGGCGTCCTGCTCTCGCGCGGCCCCGAGGCGGTGCTGGAGAAAGGCACGCAACTCGACATGGTGCTCGACCGGGACCTGGCCTTCACCGAGGAGGAAGTGCGCTTCGACAACCCGCTGGGCGCGCCGGGCGCGTCGCTGCCCGACCCCGGCGCGGGGCCGGATCCCAACCGCAATCGCTCCGGCGCAGGCTACTACGGGCGCACCGGGCGCTTTCCGTTCTAGCCTCCGAAAACTCGCAATCTGGGGCTGCAAGCGCACTTCACCCGCGCGTCTCAGATGCGCCGACACGAAAGCCGCAACAGAGCCGCGAGTGTGAGCCCGCGTGCCTGTAAGCCTCCGTGCTAGCATCAGTTAGGCTTCCACGGTGGAGAAGAAGTCTCACGGTTTTTCGCTCGTTTTTCTCGGCCTGACGTTCCTGGCCTTGGTCGGGGTCTCGTTCTGGCATACCTCGCTCGACTTTGGCGACTTTCGTCCGGGCAACGCGGCCGTCGGCTGGGTGCTCTGGGGCGTGTTCACGCTGGTCGGCCTGGGCGTGTTCGCGCTCGGGTTCATCCTGTTCCGCGATCTGTTGAAGCTCTACATCGAGCGGCGGCGAGGGCGGCTCGGGACGAAGATTCGCGCCAAGCTGGTGGGCGGCGCGCTGGCACTCTCGCTCGTGCCCGTGGTCGCGATGGTGATCTTTTCGTTCACGGTTCTCAGCCGCACCTTCGACAAGTGGCTGTTCCCGCACACCCGCGAGATCGTGGAGCACTCCGAGGACCTGATGGCGGAGACGAACCGCATCATGCGCGAGAAGACCGAGACGGACGCCGCGCTGATCGCCTCCATGCCCGAGGCTTCGGCGCCGTTCCTGGTCGACTCCGATCCGGCCACCGCGCGCGCCGGGCTGGCGGCGCTGGCCGACCGGGTGCGGGCCGAGTACGTGGGCCTGCTGCCGCTCGAGAATGGTTCGCCGCTGCTCGAGTTTCGGACGGGCGAAGTGGTGGAAGGCCCGGTCGAGTGGAAGTCGCCGCAAACGCCCACGCCCGACGGGATCGTCTCGGGCGTACGGGACGACGCGGTGTGGGCCATGGCGCCGGTGCGCGACTCCTATGGCGGCTACATGGGGCGCGTGGTGGTGGCGATGCGCATCCCGGCGGAGATTCAGGATCGGCGCGCGGCGATGGAAGAGCGCTACGAGGAATATCGCGCGATTGAAGCCGAGCGGACGACGATCAAGTACTTCTATCTCTCGATCCTGGCGCTGATAACGATCTTCGTGCTTTTCGTGGCGGTATGGCTCTCACTGTTTCTCTCGCGCCAGATCAGCCGGCCGATCGAGGCGCTGGTGCAAGCGACGGCGGAGGTCTCGAGCGGCCATCTCGACTACCGCGTGGAGGCGCCGGCTTCGGACGAGCTCGCCGGCCTGGTGCTCTCGTTCAACCAGATGACACAGACGCTCGAAGAGCAGACGCGACGGCTACAGCAGAGCAACCGCGACTTGGAGCAGGCGAACGCGGAGATCGACGCGCGCCGGCGGTTCACCAACGCCATCCTCGAAAACATTACGCCCGGCGTGATCTCCATCGACGCCGACGGCGTGATCCTCAAGAGCAATCCGTCGGTGATGGCGATGTTCCACCTGAGCGAGGAGCCGCGGCGCGTCGAGCAGCTCTTCTCGGGCGAAGATCTCGAAGAGATTCGCTACATGCTCAACCGTGCGCGACGGATGGGCCTGGTCTCACGCGAGTTCAAGATCGAAGCGGCGGGCAAGATCCGGCATTTGGCCGTGACGGTCTCGACCACCGAGCGGCCGAGCCGCGCCGGCTTGCCTCCCGAGCCAGGGTTCGTCGTCGTCATCGAAGACACCACCGAGCTGCTACATGCGCAGAAGTCCGCCGCATGGAACGAGGTGGCGCGCCGCGTGGCGCACGAGATCAAGAACCCGTTGACGCCGATTGCCCTCTCGGCCGAGCGCATGGAACGCCTGCTGGACCGCATGGAGGCGGAGCCGGACCGCTCCGCTCGCGCACACATGCGCGAGCGCTTCACGCAATCCGCCGAGATGATCACGCGCGAGGTGGAGACACTCCGGCAGCTCGTGGACGAGTTTTCACAAATGGCGCGTTTCCCCAAGGCGAACCCGCAGAAGGCCGACCTCAACGGGGTGGTGCGCGAGGCGTTGCAGGTCTTCGACGGCCGGCTCGACGGCGTGGCGTTGCGGGTGCAGCTAGCTGATGGGTTGCCGCTCGGCTGGATCGATCCCGAGCAATTCCGCCGTGTGGTGATCAACCTGGTCGACAACGCAGCCGAGGCGCTGCAAGACGCCTATGTCCGCGAAATCGAGGTGACGACCGCGGCTGGGCATGCTCCGGACATGATCGAGCTGGCGGTCGCCGACTCCGGGCCAGGCATCTCTCCCGAGGACAAGGAGAAGCTCTTCCTGCCGTACTTCTCAACGAAGGGCCGGGGCACGGGATTGGGACTGGCCATCGTGAGCCGCATCGTCAGCGAGCATGGCGGCTCAATTCGTGTCGAGGATAACCGTCCGTCCGGATCGCGGTTTCTGGTGGAGACGCCTGCGGCGGAGCCGGTGTCGGGCCCGGTGCTCGCCCCGGCGGAGGCCAGCGGTTGAGCCGCTCGCGCATCCTGATCGTCGACGACGAGCCCGGGATTCGCGAGACCCTCGGCGGCATTCTCGAAGACGAGGGCTACGAGCCGGAGGCGGTCGAGAGCGGCGAGGCGTGTCTGGAGGCGCTGGGCCGCCGGTCGTTCGCACTCGTGTTGCTCGACATTTGGCTGCCCGGCATCGACGGCATCGAGACGCTCGAGCGGATCCGCGAGATGGACGCGCTGCAACGCCCCGAGGTGGTGGCCATCTCCGGCCACGGCAACGTGGAAACGGCCGTAAAGGCGACCAAGCTCGGGGCCTTCGATTTCCTCGAGAAGCCTCTGGGCTACGACAAGGTCGCGGTGACGGTAAAGAACGCGCTCGAGCACCGCCGGCTCGCTCGCCAGAACCAAGAGCTGCGCGATCAGTTCGAGCCGGAGTACCGCATTCAGGGCGAGAGCGTGCCGATGAAGGCGCTGCGGCAGCAGCTCGCGCTGATGGCGCCGACCAACGCGCGCGTGCTGATCTACGGCGAGAGCGGGGTGGGCAAGGAGCTGATCGCGCACGCGATCCATCAGCAGAGCACGCGCAAGGACGAGCCGTTCGTGGAGCTCAATTGCGCGGCGATCCCCGAAGAGCGCATCGAGAGCGAGCTGTTCGGCCACCTCAAGGGCTCGTTCGCCGGCGCGCGCGAGGACAAGACCGGGAAGTTCCAGCAAGCCGACGGCGGCACCCTGTTTCTCGACGAAGTGGGCGATATGAGCCTGGGCACGCAGTCGAAGGTTCTGCGCGCGCTCGAGACGCAACGCTTCGAGCCGGTGGGCTCGGGCAAAACCGTCCAGGTGGACGCGCGTGTGATCGCCGCGACGAACAAGGATCTCGAGGACGAGATCGCGAAGGGGAACTTCCGCGAGGACCTGTTCTATCGGCTCAACGTGGTGCCGTTTTTCGTGCCCCCGCTGCGCCAGCGGGCCGAGGATGTCCCGGTGTTGGCCGGCTGTTTCCTGGACGAGTTTTGCGCCGCATACGGCCGCAAACCGAAGAAGCTCACCCAGGCCGCCGAGCGAGTGCTGATGGACTACGACTGGCCCGGCAACGTGCGCGAGCTTCGCAACATGATGGAGCGCATCGTGATCCTCTACCGCGAGCCGACGATCGATGTGAAACGGCTCCCGATGCCGGAGGGCCAACGCGGACGCATGAAGACGCCGACGGCGCGCTTCCCCACGCTCGACGAGGCGCGGAAAGCCTACGAGCGTGAATACGTGCTCAAGACACTGGACGCCGAGAACGGCAACATGACGCGCACCGCCGAGGCGCTAGGGCTCGAGCGCAGTCACCTCTACCGCAAGATGAAGGCGCTCGGCATCTCGCCGAGCGAGACGAAAGAGTAGGGCTCGCCCGGCGCTACGGCGCTTCGGTTTCGAACCGACCCCAAACCTGAACGGCCCGCGGACACAGCAGACGGTAGTACCCGGTTTCGCCCGGATCGTAGCCGTCGAGCTGCATGCCGCGGTTGCCTTCTCCGCCGGTGTCGCGTCCGCGGATGTAGTGCTTGAAGTCGGGGTCGCGGCCGTGGTCGACGATGCAGGGCTCACTCGAGAGCGGCGCGTAGATGAGCTTGGCGCCGGAGGTGGTGACGTCGGTGATCTGAGCCGGAACGTAGCCGAGCGCTCTTGCGAGCTCCTTGGTGTCGGCCCCGAGTCCTTCGAACGGCCCAATGCCGTTGAGGTCGCGGTCGAGCACGAGCGCCTCGCGCTCGGCGCAGCTTTGGCGATCGCGCCCGGCTAGGATCACGTTCCAGCGGTCGCACCGGGGGCCCGAGCAGGCAAAAGCGCGCTCGGCTGCGCTCTTGGTGTTGTTGCGGCGATTGAAGTCGGCCCAGAGCAAGCTCGAGTCGCTCAAGCACGGAATCACGCCGATGGGCGCATCCGGCGAGCCGAACCAGGAGCGCGGGTCGGGCTCGCCCATGCGTGTCGCCCAACGCTGGAAGCCGGCGGCTCCTCCTTCCGTGATTGGCGGAAAGAGCCGGTTCGTCGCGTAGGGGCCGACGCCTTCGTTGACGTGTCCGGTGGGGGAGAACGAGATGATCGAGCGGTCGATCTGCAGGCCGTTCGAACGATCGCCGCTGAAAGTAAGGAAGTTGGGGTAGAGCTTGCTCCTGAGCCGGCGGGCGGTGACGCGCGAAACCTTGACGTCTTCCATCGGGCCGCCCAACCACAGGGCGAACCCTCCGGCGAGCGGCGAGCCGTGGAAGGTTCCCGGAAGCTCGAGCGCTTGACCGTGTGGAGCGGACTGCCGGTTCGGGTAGTCGACTCCGTCGAGCAGCCAATTGTCGATGAGGACGCGTCGGATAGGTTCCTGGTCGGAGTAGCCGTCGGTGTAGTTGTCAGAGACGGCCATCCCGGCCGCGACGCTGCGCATGAAGATGTTGCGAATCGTCAGATCCCGGGAGTATCTCGCCGCGCCCTCACGTTCCGCGGCGGCATAGCTGAAATAGATCGGCGCAGCGGGCGCCACGCCAACCGAGGGCCAGTTCTGAATCTCAATGCCCTCGAGGTGAATGCGGACGCCCGCCTTGAGCTCGATGAAGTGGCGGGCGTTGAATGCCAGCGCCCTGCTGCGAGGCCCGGCGACGAGCTCGTCGGGAACGGTCACCTTGAGGCGACGCATCGTGATGTCCTGCGGGCCGACGGGGCCGAAGGAGTCCGCGAAGAACGCGAACCCGTTGCTGTTCGAAAAGGTGATTCCGTCGAGCTGTATGTCGCGAATGATGTTCGCCCGCATGAAGACTGGGATCGACGAAAACACACTGTAGGTCTGTGCACGCTCCACCACTCCGGCTGGCGCGATGGGCTGCCAGAAATGCAGACCCCGCACGTAGGAGTCGAGCACGGCGCAATCGCAGGCGAGATCGCCGCCGTTCACATTGGTGGCCTGGATGACGTCGAACGCCCGGAAAGGCGCGCGGATGTCGAACAAGATACGGTCCCAGGTGATCCGGGAGGCCGAGGCGAGCCGGACAAGCGAGTTGGTCTTCGGGTTCGAGTACACGAAGCCGCCGGCGTCGATGGCGGCGCCTGCGAGGTCGACGTTGAACGCACGCACCGTGCGCGGCCCGGGAAAGTCGATCAGATGCGCTCCTTCGAGCTTCCCAGCGCCGGCGCCTTCCAGATCGAAGAAGCGCCCCATGTAGAGACGCCGAGCCGTGCCGCCCTCGCCGCTGCAGCCGGTGCGGGCGAGCTTCGCCGAGTTGTCGCCGAGCAGCGACGCCACGCTGTAAACGCCGTCGCACGCCGAGTTGCCCTCGACCAGGATCGTCGCCGCATCGTTCCAGCCGTGAGCCTGGACCTGCAACTCAAGTACGCCGCCCGCCATGCCGGCAATCGGCAGCTCGGGGAAGTTGCCCAGCCCGTGTTCGTCGGTGAGGGTGCAGGTTGTAGCGCCATCGGCCGAGGCGCAGCCGGCAATCTCGTACCCCTGTGATGCGGTCACGTAGCCGCCGCCCGCGTATTCGCCGATCATGCGGTTGTAACCGTAGCAATAGAGCTGGTTGCGCGCTGGCGTCAGGACCAGGCAGCCGCGTTGCTGCAGGTCGGAGTAGCGGCGGCCGCCGCGCGTGCTTTCCATGGTTTGGATGCCCGGCAAATTCAAGATCGCCTCGGCGTTGCCTGCGTACAGCGAGTCGATCGGCTCGGCGAGGGTAATCCGTCCCGTTGCGGTGTCGACCGACTCCACCGCGACCTTGCGCGGCGAGAAGTTACGCCAGTCGCCAGTCTCGAAAACCAACGTCTCGAAACGCCAACCCTCGGTGCAGGGCGATTGACCGCACTCATACGGCGTGAGAAAGAGCGCGCCGTTGGCTTCGAAGCTCGAGCCCTGGCGCACCGTCTGCCAATTCAACCCGAAGCCGCACGAGGCGCTGTTGCGAAAGCGCGGCGAATACTGCACTCCGGGCGGCGGGCCCGCATTGCGGTTCCGATCGCATGTGATGATCGTCACGCCCGGCCCGTACTTCTCCGGCAACGAGTAGTGCGCCAGGTCTTTTCCCGCAGTCGAGTCCTCAAGCTCGGGACGACAGATCCGGCCCGCCGGCAAGCGGATCTCGTGGTTCAAGCTCGGGTCTCTGGAGCCGCCCGCGCCGTGGTCGTTGAGGACCTGTTGCACGGCCTTGCAGTCGGTCAGCTTGGTGATCTTACCGGTGATCTGGGGCCGGGCTCGCGGGTTCGTGCGCGCGTGGCGAGGCAACCGCGGCAGATCGAGCTTGCCGTTGTCGGGGAGAGTCTCGACGTAGGGAATCAGTGCGCCCGCGCCGTCTGCCTCGCAAGCATAGCCTCCCGGCTGCGGGCCGGGGCCGGGGCAAAGCTGAGCCTGGCAGCTCCGGTAAGAGCTCCAACGTTGCACTATCTCGTCCGAAACCTGAGGATCGAAATAGAGACGCTCGAGGCCCGGCTCGAGGTCAGCGGCGTTGAGGTAACGCTTCGCGGCCGTGGCGTGCTTGGTGCGCTCCACGATTCCGGTGCGGCGCATCCGCGGCGTGCGGCCGTACTGCAGCCGCGACTGCGTTTGGGCGCCGGGCGTGTCGGTCCGAAACCCCACATACAACGACGAGTCGGTCACTTTGACTTCAACCCGGGAGGGACACAACGCCGCCGCCGCACAGGGCAGCAGGACGAGGATTGCGCTGCAGCGACCGAACGCGCTTTGGCTTTGCATCCACATCGGCCTAGTCGAGCTTGCGCAGCACGAGCGTGACGTTGGGAGTCACCAGCGTGCCGGTCAAGGCATGGACGGCGCGTAGAACCTCTCTCGCTGCGAGCTTGACGGGCCTCAGCCGAGGGCTCAGCGCCGCGTACCACAGATTCACGCGGCTGCGGCCGTGAAGGATGGGTTGCTCGATGCGCGCGGCGGCGCCGGGCCCGAGCGAGCGCATGATCTCGCGCTCGGTTCCGCCGCGAATGCCCTTGCGCAGCAGCACGCTCCAATCATCGTCTTCGAGATTGCGCTTGGAGAAGCGCCGAGCGTAGGGCAGCGCCAGCGACTTGGGCAAATAGTTGATCAGGGGCAGTCCCGTGGTGTGGCCGTCGGTGGGGAAATAGCGGTGCGGCGTCTGGTTGATGAAGAGTCTTCCGTCTGGCGCGACCATGGACCAGATCCGCGGCATCAGCTCTTCACGCTCGCGCGGAAGCAGGTGCTCGAAGACGGCGGAGAAGACGACCAAGTCGAACTTGCCCAACTCGGCGGGAACGGTGACGCCGCTGGGCGACTGCTCGAAACGGATGTTCCGATAGCCGTAATGCGCCAGCCGGGCCCGCGCAATGGCCAAATACTCCGGCATCAGCTCTACGCCAACGATTTCGCACTGGGGGAAAGTCCGCGCCAAGTACATCGCCGAAGCGCCGCTGCCGCAACCGAAGTCGAGGATGCGGGCGCCGGCCATGGTCTTGGGATCGACGTAGGCGAGCAGGTCGTCGCCGAGCATCCGCTGGTTGTAGTCCGGGTCTTCTTCCCTCGCGATGTCGTCGCAGGCGTATGCAACGCCCTTGGTCACCACGATTCGTTCGATCAAATCAACTGGATAGCGGGTGACGACGCTGGGCTCGGCGACGAAAACTCCTGGATCCGCCCTTACGGTGATCTTCCAAGCGGACTTCGATACCGACTCGACCGCAACCGAGCCGCCGGGGCCAGCGATGCTTACAGCGTCCTGTCCTGACATACTTCGACTGTTGGCGCGACGAGGGCGCCGGCGCTTCACGCAACTCGTTCATTCTATAGCAATGCTGGACGAGGCGAGGCCGCCGATTCGAGCCTCGCGTAGAGCGGCCTCATCGCTGCCCCCCCGGCGCGGGGGATCGTGATACCATCCGTTCGCAATGCGCAAGCTCGTCCTGGCTCTGTTTTCCGTCGCCCTGTTGCTCCCCGCGCAACGCGTCCCCAAGACGAAGAACGAAGTCGCGCGGCCCGGCGGCGACCTGCCGGGCAACCCCAAGATCGCCCTCGTCAAGGTGGCGGACGGCTTCTACGATCCCACCAACGTCGCCTCGGCTTTCGATGGAACAGGGCGTATGTTCGTCACCGAGCGGGTCGGCCGCGTTCGCCTGGTTCACAACGACGGCACGGTGCAGCGGGAGCCGTTTCTCGATCTAACCAACATCAACCCGCTCGGCAACGACGTCCAAACCGGCTTCGTCGAACAGGGTCTCTACTCCATCGCCTTTCATCCGGACTATGAGAACAACGGCTACTTCTTCGTTCACTATGCCTCGTTGCCCTTCAATGGCGACGGCGTGATCGTGCGCTTCCAGGTCGACCCCGAGAGTCCCAACGTGATGAGCAAGGAGCGCACCAACGAAACCGCCAAAGTCATCATGCGCATCCCGCAGCCCTACTACAATCACAACGGCGGCGAGCTGACCTTCGGACCCGACGGCTACCTCTACATCGCCTCCGGCGACGGAGGCTGGGAGGGCGACCCCTACGAGGCTGGCCAGGATCTCGGCACTCTGCTCGGCAAGATGATTCGCATCGACGTCGATGTCGACGACGACTCGATCCCCTACCAGATCCCCAAGGACAACCCCTTCGCCCAGGCTTCCAAAGAGCAGCTCATGGTCCTGTTCGGCATCACCGAGGAGCAGTTTGGGACGATCAAGACGCGCTCGCTGCCCGAGATCTGGTCCTACGGCCTTCGCAATCCTTATGAGTTCTCGTTTGACCTCGAGAGCGGCGACATGTATATCGCCGACGTCGGCCAAAACCACTGGGAGGAGATCGACTTCCAGCCGGCAAGCTCGAAGGGCGGCGAGAACTACGGATGGAACCGGTTGATGGGCACGCACTGCTTCCCGATGACCGGCCCGGACGACGAGTGCGGGCTGATCGGCGCCCTGCCCGCGGCTGAGTATCCGCACGAGATTCCCTACCCCGGGGCCGATCCCATCGACGACGGCTGGGGCTGCTCGATCGAAGGGCTCGGCGTAGCCAACTACGGCGACATGCAGGGCGTCTACCTGGTGGGCGATTGGTGCTCGGGCCGCGTGTTCGGCCTCGGTTGGGACTCGCGCAACGACAAGTGGCAGCTAGAAGAACTGCTACACGCGAACCTGCAGTTCACCGCCGGCGGCTATGACGAAGACGGCTACGTGCTCGCGGTCAACTGCTATTGCTTCTACACCTCCGACCAAGGCCCCGAAGCCAACCCGGCGGGCGCGCTGTGGCGCGTGGTTCCGGCCGACGAGGTCCCCGAAGGCGCCGAGGTCGCTCGCACGATCTCCGGAGGCGGCGCTTCGCTGATGCCCGAGGGCGGCCCCGTCACCTTCCTGCACCCTCTCGACAACACCGTCATCCGGATGGACATGATGCCCGAGGATGAGCCCACCGCTCAGGTCGAGGAGTTCATCGCAACAGCCGAGAATCCCTACTCCGGGCAACAACCCGCCATCGCCGCCGGAAAGGTCTCCTACGACAGGTGGTGCGCCGGCTGCCACCTCGCCGACGGCACGGGCCGCATCGGCTCAAATCTGACTGACGACGAGGTGCGCTACCCGCGCGTGCAGTCTCCCGTCGGCGAGTTCGAGATCATCTACGCCGGCGGATCCGGCGCCATGCAACCCTTCGGCGACCGCATCTCCCAGGACGACATCCTCAAGCTCATCGCTTTTCTCGAGACTCTGAAGAAGTAGGCCCGCAGTGACCAAGAAACCGCTCATCTTATCCACGGCTCTTGCCGCCGCCCTGGCCGTTGCCGTCGCGCTGCTGTTGTTGCTTGGCGGGTCGTCCACGGCCGAAGCGCAAGCCAAGCGCAAACGCTCGGGCCCGCGCGGCCCCGCGGCCTACTTGCACGACGACTACGCCGGCTTCACCAAGATCTTCGACGGCACGCTGAAGGGCTGGGACGGCGACCCCGAGTATTGGCGCGTGGAAGACGGCGTGATCATCGGCGAGACGACTGCCAAGAACCCGCTTCCGCTCAATACGTTTCTCATCTGGCGGGGCGGTGCGTTGAAGGACTTCGAGCTGAAGGTCGATTTCCGCATGAACAACACCAACAGCGGCATCCAATACCGCAGCTCGGCAGTCCCCGAAGCCGGAAAGTGGGTGCTGCGGGGCTATCAGTCCGACATGGATTTCGTGAACCGCTATACCGGCGCCGTCTACGAAGAGCGCGGGCGCGGATTGCTCGCCCTGCGCGGCCAAATCACCCGCATCCAACCCGGCGGCAAGCCGCGCATCGTCGGCAGTCTCGGCGACGGCAACGCCCTCAGCGGCTACTTGAAGATCAACGACTGGAACCGCATTCATATCCTCGCGCGAGGCGCCACGATCACGCAGATCTACAACGGCCAGGTGATGACGACGCTCATCGACGACGACATAGAGAATCGCGCGATGGAGGGCTTGCTCGGCCTTCAACTGCATCGCGGGGACCCGATGATCGTCGAGTTTCGCAACATCTATCTCAAGCAGCTCTAGCGCCATGAAAGTCGGTGTCAACACACTCATCTGGTCGGCCTCGTACGACGCGGCCATCCCGCTGGAGCGCATTCGAGAGGCCGGAGTCGACGGCATCGAAGTCCCCGTCTTTGCCGCCGCCGACCTCGACGCGGCGGCGCTGCGCAGCGAGCTCGAGCAGCATGGGTTCGGCTGTACGTTCTGCTCGGTGAACCCCGAAGGGATGAACCCCATCAGCGAAGACGCCGCGGTTCGCGCCAAGACGGTGGAACATTGGAAGGATTTGATCAACACGGCCGCTGACGCGGGGGCGGAGCTGATCGCGGGCCCGACCTATGCGCCCGTCGGCCATCTCCCGGGCCGCCGTCGCAGCGAGGACGAATGGAAATGGGCGGTCGAGCACCATCAACAGCTCGGACCCGCGCTCGAAGACGCGGACCTCGAGCTTGCCATCGAGCCGCTCAACCGCTTCGAGACCTATTTCCTCAACACGGTGGCCGACGCGGTGCAGCTGGTCGACGAGATCGGCCATCCGCGCATCGGCTTGCTCGTCGACACCTTCCACTCGAACATCGAAGAGAAGAGCGTCCCCGACGCCTATCGGTTAGCGGGCAGGCGCCTCAAGCACGTCCACACCTGCGAGAACGACCGCGGCGTGCCGGGATCGGGCCACGTCGATTGGCCGGCGGTGTTCGCCGCCCTTCGCGAAGTCGGCTACGACCGCTGGCTCACGATCGAATCGTTCAACTCGAACATCCCGCAGCTCTCGGCCGCAACGGCGATCTGGCGCGATCTCGCCCCGACGATGGACGATATCGCCTTCGCGGGCGCCGACTTCTTGCGCAGGAGCTGGGCGGCGGGGTCCTAACAGGATGGGGTGCATCGGGGCCTGCGGCCCCGGGGCGAGGCGCAGCCTCGCCTGCACGGCACAACCGTGCGCCACAGCGAGAAGGTCGCGCTACGGCAATGGGAAGCTGACCGTGCGGTCGAGCTCGACGCGCTCGTCGCGGTCCATGCCCTCGGCCATCGGCCTCTCGGCGCCCACCCGGGAGAGGATCGCCCACGACCACTGATACTGGATGAGCTCGATCTGCGTCGCGCCCAGCGTCTCCGCGATGAGCGCGCGAGTCTGTTCGGTGATCTTGAGCGTGCCGTCATCGGCAACCGCGCCCAGGACGAGCACGCCGCGAGGCAACCCGCGCAGATAGGTTTCCATCGCCGTCACTGCTTCGTCGCTCGCCCAGGTGTCGAAATGGCGCACTTGGCCGATCGTGCCGGTCTGCGGGTCGAGGGTCAGGAAGTTGAACCCGCGCCCGGGGCCGCCGCCATGGACGCGGTAGAGCACGCGATCCTCGAGTGCAAAGCTCGCTTCGGGCTCTCCGGTGAGCCAGCCGCCGGAGACCACCCGCAGGCGGACGTCTCCGCTGCCCGGCAGCACGCTCACGCGAAACGTCTGCGCCGGTCTCCGCGGTAGCGTGGAGACCGCGGTGACGATGACCTCGGCAGCCTGAGCTCGAACGGCGTTGGCTTCGGCCCAAACGGTCAACGGAACGCGCTGGCCCGGCAGTGCGACCGGCAAGGAGGCTTGGACGCCCGGAGGCAGTCCCGCGATCTCGAAACGCACGAGGCTGCAGAAGCCGTTGAAGCCTTGCAGGTCCAGGAACACGGTTTGTGCGGGACCGCCCTGTTGGATCACGATTTCCTGCGCTGGCGAAGGGCCCAGAGAGAGGTCGGGGACATCTTGCTCGCCCAAGATCTGGAGCCGGTGCGGATTGCTGGCGACTCCAGCCTGGCTCAAGCGCAACTCGGCGGCGCCGGGCGGCGTTTCGACCGGAATGCGCACGTTGGTCTGCGATAGCCCCGGGGCGCCGGGAACCGGGCCAGAGTAGACGACGGGAACGTCCGCCTCGCCGAGCGAGGCCAGCGGGGGTTCCGCGCCGGCGCCAAGGCCGCTGCCATAGAGCTCCAGGTAGGCGCCTGGCGGGACGCCGTTCGCCTGGTTGACCGGACACGGCAGCCCCGGCCGAAAAACGCCGTTGGGCAGAATCCCCGGCGCCGCGGGCCGGACCTCCACCGCCGCCGGGGCGCTCGCCGCCCCGGCGCGAAACACGATGGCCTGAGCGGCGCCGTTGCGGGTCGAAGCCGGCGTGACGCCGCGGACCAGCCCCGGCTCGGCGAGATAGAGCGGGCTCGCGGCGCCGTCGAAGCACACGCTCGTCGCACCGAGGAAGTAGGGCGGGTCGGCCGGCGTCAGAGTCTGCGCGGGCAACCCGGCCAGGCTCTCGCCGGCGATCTCGAACAACGTGGCCGGGGCGAGCAGCTCGCCGCCACTGGCTGCGTTGCGGGCGCTCGAGATCGCGGGCGGGTCGGCCAACGAGAGCTCCGGCGGAGCGAAGCCGCTCCAGACCGCCGCCAGCGCATGATAGGCCGGGCGCAGGCGCAGCGCGTCCAGCCCTGGCGCCCCGCTGCGGCGCAGTCCGAACAAGCCCGCCCAGGCGGCGTTGTAGAATCCGTCGGGCGAGGCCGGCGCCGCGCGCCCGGCCGCTCCATGTTGGCTGGGGTCCGGCCCGCCCAAGCTCCATTGGTCGGTGAGCTCGGCGTAGAGGCCGCCAAGGAGCGAATAGGCGCCGGCGCGAACCAGCGCGTCGAGCTCCTGCGCCAGCAGCTCGGCATGCAAAGACTGGCCCTCGAAGTCCGCCGCGCCGGAGAACTGGTCATAGGCGTCGACGCCAAACCCGGAGAGCAGGATCGGCTTGGCGGTCTTGCCCGCGGCCTCCTCGAGCGCGGGTGAGAGCGCGGAATGGCCGGAAAGGTCGAGCGACCAAAAGTCGAGCGCGGGCAGGTGTCCGTCCTGCGTCGAGCGATCGAACGCGCCGATCTCGCGGGTCGACTCCACGCTCGAGGTGACGAGCAGGCCCGGTTGTTCGGCATGCAGGCGTACCGCCGCTTCCCCCAAGAATTGGTAGAAGTCGGCCGTGGGAGGCCCGTCGATCGAGATCGCCAAGAGGCGATCGTTCCGCGCCCAAGCGTCGGCGTAGCTCGACAGCGCGCCCAAGGCGGCATCGCGCTCGCTCGCGACCTCGACCTCGCTCACCGGAAAGCCGGCGATCAAGTACAGATCCGCCTTCTCGAGAGAGCGTAGCAACACCGGATCGGCAGGCGAGACCCGCTGCCGCGTGCGAATGGTGTTCGCGCCCAGCCCGGCGATCAGGGGGACATCGCGAGCGTAGAGGCAGCTCGATCCGCCCAGGGTCGACAACACCGGGGCGCCGATCGGCCCGTTGGCGTACACCACCCCGCGGGCCACGAACGGCTCGCCCGCGCGAAGCAGCCGCGAGCCGAGAATCTCAAACTGACCAAAAACTCCGAGCGGCGCGAAGCAGAGCAGCAGGAGCAACCGGACGACCGCGGCGCGCTCCCAGCCGAATGGGCGCAATCCACCCCGTAGAGTACCGCAATGGAACTAGACTGAGACGCCGTCCCGAATCGAGACGACCGCCTACGCTCCAATCTTCATCGAATCTTTATAGTCATCTCGATTCCGCCTAAAAACTACGAGGCGCCCTCCATAAAGATGCCGTGAAGGGGCGGTGGCTGGGAGCCCGCGGTTTAGTAGAAAAGCCGTTTGCGCAACGACGCTGGCAGCTCGACCGCTAAGAACAGCGCGAGCGCTGTCGCCGTGGTCAGCGCGAGCGCCGCCACGAACACCGCCGCCGCCAGAGCCGCCGAGCGCCGCCCCGATTCGACGACTGGCGTCAAACCCCATTCCATCGCGTGCAGGGCCAGCCCGTGGCTCAAGTAGTAGGAGTAGCTCACCAGCCCAAACGCCCGGACCGGCTTCCAGGCGCCGAACCGTGCAATGGCGTTCCCCCCCATCGCCGCCAACCACACCGCCGCACCAAGCGTGAGCCCCGAGAGCACGTGGCGCAGCCGCTGGTTCGACTGCGCCAACCACTGCGGCATCTGCGGGTAGTCGAAGCGTAGCTCCGGCACGAACTTGAAGATCGACGCCAGCACCGCCGCGGCGACGACCGCCCAGGCGATCCAGCGCGTATCGAGATGCCGGTCACCGAGAGCCAGATAGGCCTCGCGCGCCAATATGCCGAACACGAACAGCGTCATCGGGATCGTGCCCGCTGACCACAGCGCGACCGGCAGCAGGAGCAGCGCGAATACCGCTCGCTCCGAGCCCGCAAGCCGCACAAAGGCGGGCATGAGGGCGACCAGGCCCACGAGCATGTAGAAAACCATTTCATACCGCAAGGTCCAGGCCACGGAAATCAAAGGTCGCGCCGGCTCCAGACCCGGCAGCAGCACCAGCGTCCTGGCGACATACTCAGCCGCCGGGCCCGCTCCCTGCGGCAGCTTCGACATCCCCGGCGCCAGCAAGCAGACGCCGAGATAGAGCGCGACCACCACCAGATACGTCGGGTAGATCCGCTGCACGCGTCGCGCCAGGAACGGGCCGTAGGCCGGCCGGCGCTCCAACACCAGCCCATAGACCAAGAAGCCGCTGAGCACGAAGAACAGGTGCACGCCAGCCTGCCCGGTCACGCTGATCGTCCGCAGCGCAAGCTGCAGAGTGGGATCGGCCGGCGCGAGCGGGTCGATCACCCGGTAGGCGTGCATCAGGAAGACGAGAAAGACCGCGATGCCGCGGATCCCGTCGAAGGCGGGGTCGCGGCCGTCCTGGTCGAGGCGCTCGCGCGCCTCGGCGAGCCTGCGCCTCCAGAATTGCACGGGCTGCTAGACGAACTTGTACTCGCCCGGCGCCGGCCGCGCCGGAATCTCGAACTGGTCGCCCAGGCCGGGGTCCTTCGGCATCAAATCCTGCTTGGAGTTCATTGCCATCTCCCAGGTGATCTCTTGGCCCGAGTAGGCAGCCTCGCGGCCCATGATGGCCGTCATCGTCGACTCGGCCACGGCCAGCGCCCGGTTCTGGTAGGGCCCCGTGCCGAGGATCGACGCCATCATGTCGATGTGTTCCTGGACGTAGGGGTTCGTGCCTTGCCGGCCCATGTCGCGGCAATCGGAGCGACCCTTCGTGCCGATGACCAGCTCGTTGACGCGCCGTACGCCGCTGTTGTCGGTGTCCCGCCCCACGTTGGGGTACTGCCGACAATGACTGGTCATGCGCACGCCGTTGGCGTAGACGAAGTCGGCGTAGCAATGGTCGTAGATGTTGCCGTAGAGACGGTTCTCGGGCCGCCACACGGCGCCGCCGGAGGCGACCACCGAGACGGGATGATCGTCCATCACCCAGTTGATGACGTCGATGTTGTGCAGATGCTGCTCGACGATCTGATCGCCGCAGATCCACACGTGCTGGTACCAGGCGCGCTGCTGCCACTCGAGCGAGCCGGCTTCGGTGCGGTCTTCGTAGTCGGCGCCCTTGGTCACCGGCCCGGAGACCCAGTTCGCGTAGCACGCGACGATTTCGCCGATGGCGCCGTTCTGGATGCGATCGATCGTTTCGACGTACTCCTGCTGGGAGCGCCGCTGCGCGCCGATCATCACGGTCAGTTTCTTCTGCTCGCTGAGCTTGGCGAGCCGGATGACCTTCTGGGCGCCCACGCAATCGGTCGCTAGC
Source organism: Bryobacterales bacterium (assembly GCA_965216545.1). GTDB lineage: Bacteria > Acidobacteriota > Terriglobia > Bryobacterales > UBA6623 > RI-231. Next base: position 5,750,628 of record OZ244172.1, on the reverse strand, counting down.
GGCTTCTCGGCGAAGATGTGCTTGCCGGCGTTGACCGCGTACTCGAAGTGCAGCGGACGCCAGCCGGGCGGCGTGTGCAACAGCACGATGTCGACGCCCGAGTCGATCAGCTTCTTGTAGGCGTCGTAGCCGAGAAAGCGATTCTCGGGGGCGACCTTGATGCGGTCGCGCACGGTCTGGGGAAACTCGTCGGAATCGCGCAGCCGTCGCAGCGAGCCTTCGAGCTGATTCTCGAACAGGTCGGCCATGGCGACGAGCTCGATGTTGTCGTTGCCTGTGAGCATCTCGGCGACGCCGCGGGTCCCCCGCCCGCCCGTGCCCACGATGCCGGCGGTGAGCTTCGGTTTGCTCTGCCCGCGAACCAGCTCGGGCCGAATGATTTGGAAGGCCGCGGCGGCGCCGGCAGCGGGAGCGCCGAGGAACGATCGGCGCGAGACGTCTGCGGATTCGCTGTGCATGGGGGTGACTCCTCTGGCGCCCCCATTGTAACGAACCCGCGTGGAAGTCCAGCCGGTCGGCGTGGCTCAGCGGCGGCCGAACCGGAAGACAAGCCCGGTAGATACGCGAAAGTCCGTTTGGTTGCCACGCTCCCGCCAAAAAATGACCTCCGGTTGCACCCGCCAAGCCAGCCTTCGCGTCAGCGTAGTGTCCAGCGAGCCGCCAAAGCTCGAAGCGGCCCTCCAAGTGGACGAGCTGAATTCCATGCGCTCGCGTAACTCAGGCCGCTCGGCTTCCGGCGTCGTGAATGATCCGCTGTTGTGCATCCGCCGAGCACCGATCGCGGCCCGAAGACCCAGGGCGAACCGGTCACTGCGCAGAACTGTCAACTGCGGCCCGACGAGGAAGTGGTGGGTTGTCGTTTCCGCCTCGCTGACCGTGCGGCCAACCTCTGGCGGAGCAACGAAACTTTCAAACCGTACCCGGTTGAACCAGTGGCCGGTCCAGTCCCCGCTGACGCCTAGTCTATTCGACAAGTGATAGGTCGCGCCGGCTGAGCCGCCGTGACCGGCCGAACCTGGGAAACCCGCTTCGAGGCGGAAATGGGAGTAGCCAACGAACGCCTCGATCTTCGGCGCTTCCTGGGCGCCGAGCACGGAAGGAAGGGCCGCAGTAGTGAGGAAGAGGAATGCGCGAAAGGTGCACGACATCTAAGGCTGGATACGCACCGACTAGGCCGGCAGGGTCCATACCGACCATCATCCTGCGCCGGACTGTTTCAACCGAGCCCGCGGGCGCTTCGCATGCTCCGCCCCTTCTCAGCCGCCCTTCGCCAAACCGTGACCCGAACCGCCGGTATCCCGGCTACGGTGGCCCACCGTTTCTCGCCGATCGCCTTCCGCTCGGCTTCACCGAATGCGAAGGTCCGACTCGAAACACCGTCCCATCCGTCAGGGTTCCTCGCCAGCGCCGCCTCGAGCTCGGCTACCCCGCTGGGGATTCCAAAGGGGCGCTTCCAACCGGCTTCCACGGCTTCGCCCGCCAGATCGGCCACGGCAAGCCGCCCCGCAGAGTCGACGAGAGTGCACAGGTCCGCGAGCGCCGCCGCGGGCTCCGCCGCGTAGGACAGACTGAGAGACGCCACGACCAGATCGAATATTCCCTCCGCGAACGGCGCCGAGCCGAGCTCGGCCAACACGACGGCGCCCCGCGGGGCCCTTCGCAGCATCTCTGGCTCGAAGTCGAATCCGACAACCCGCGCCCCTCCCGCCTGCCGCATCCAGCGGCCCGTGCCGCACCCGGCGTCGAGCACGCGCAGGCCGCTCACGTCCCCCAGGGCCGTCTGCAGCGAGCGATCCGCCAACTCGAGCAGAGGGTTCGGCGTCTCGTCGTACGTCTCGGCCCACTCGCGAAACGCCGAGCTCATCGTCGCGGTTGCACCGGGCCGGCCGGGGGCTGCGCCTTGGGTGTAAACTGCACGTCCCGCGTCTGGCGCCGGATCGTCCCGATGATCAGCATGCCCAGCGCCGCCGCCACCAGAAGCGCCAAGGGGGCGAAAGCCGCCGCCGGCATGCGTTGACCGAGCTTGACCGAGCGGGCATAGGCGTAGATTGGCGTCGCAACGCCGATCATGAAGGTCGCGAACGAGAAGCCCAGGAAGACCGCCATGGCGTCCAAGCCGTCGCTCCCAAAGCCCACTTTTCGCGGAAGTAGTTGCGGGATCGTCACCGCCGCCGACGCGGTCACGCCCGCCAGCACGGCCAGCAACCGCACGTGTTTGCGCAGCGCCGCCGCTGCGGACCCGGGCGTAAACTCTTCCGAGGTTGTCATCTAGCGTACCGCTCGTTCTTGTTCCACCCTAGCGCGCTTCGCTATGATCCGCACGAGCGCTCGACTGCTCGACCGGGGGTCTTCATCTTGGGGCATTCGCGCTCCCGCAAGGTCGTATTCTTCTTTCCGGCGTTTTCGAGCCTGGAGGCCACCGCGCCGCTGGGAATTCTGGCCGTGTCGACGCCGCTGCTGCGAGCCGGCTACCAGGTCCGCATCGTCGACTCCACCATTACGCCGGACTTCCGCCGGCGGGTCCTAGCCGAGCTCGAGGATGCGCTTTGCCTGGCGGTCTCGCTCGTCACCGGCCCGATGATTCGCGAGACCGTCGCCATTGCGCGCGAGGCCAAGCGCCTCTATCCGGACAAACCCGTCATCCTCGGCGGCTGGCACCCCTCGTTGCTGCCGGATCAGACGCTCGAGGACGAGTCGGTCGACGTCGTGGTGCAAGGCCAGGGCGAAGATGCTCTGCTCGAAGTCGTCCGGCGGATCGAAGCCGGCGAGTCCCTCGAAGGCGTCGCCGGAGCGGGCTACAAACGTGATGGCGAGCTGCGCTTCAACCCGGCTCGCCCCCTGCGGCCCATCGCCGAGTTGCCGCCAAAGGCCTACGAGCTCGCCGACTTCGACGCCTATCAGCGCATCACCGGTAGGCGCTGGGCGATGTACGCCTCATCCCTCGCCTGCCCCTACGACTGCTCGTTCTGCACCAACGCCGCCGTCTACCAGCGCGCCTGGAACGCCTTGCCCGCCGAGCAGGCCGTTGACGAGATGGTTGAGCTCACCAGCCGCCACAACCTGGAGCTGCTGTGGGTGGTCGATGACAACTTCCTGGTCGATCTCGAGCGTGCGGTCGCCATCGGCGAGGGGCTGGCCCGCCGAGGCGTTCGCCATGAATGGTCGATCCAGGCCACCACAAACCTCGTCGCGCGTCTTTCAGTCGAACAGCTCCGGATTCTTCGCCGCGCGGGACTTACGCAAATCTGCCACGGGGCCGAGTCCGCCTCCGCCAAAGTGTTGAAGCGGATGAACAAGCACTTTCAGCAGCTCGACACCATCCACGCCGCGGCGCGCAACTGCATCGCGGCCGGAATCCGTCCTTCCTTCAACATCATCTTCGGCTACCCCGGCGAAGGCCGCGTCGAGCGGCGTGAAACCGTCCGCTTCATCACCGACGTCTCGACCCGCTATCCCGGGGCGGAGTTCTGGACGAACATCTTCACGCCCTACCCAGGCTCGCCGGCCTTACAGGACGCCATCGCCATCGGCGTCGAGCCTCCCAGCACGTTCGCGGGCTGGGCGGACTTCTTTCCGCGCGACACGACACTGCCGTGGCTCGAGGGCCGGGAGCACGCCCGCGTCCAGACCATGCGGGACTATCTGCGCCTCGCCTTCGACCGCAAGCCGATCGCCGCCGAGCGCCGACCGCGGCTGGTGCGCGACCTGCATCGCGCCATCAGCATGCCCGCCCGTTGGCGTTTGAAGCGTGATATTTACACGTTTCCCTTCGAGCTTTGGTTGAAACGCCTGGGCGGCCGCTTGCCAAATTCGCCCAAGCCCGTCGTAGACGCTCAGCAACTCGAATCCGAACCGGCGGCGTGCGTATGAGCGACCGCGTCGACGTGTTGCTCACGCACGCGAATCATCTGTTCTCAGACCCGAAACAGGTGCGCAAGATGCAGCCCTACCCGCCGCTGCATACCTTGCTGGCCGCGGCCGAGCTGCGTGCGGCCGGACGTTCGGTCGCGCTATTCGACTCGACCTTCGAAGCGCCGCAGCCGGGCTTTGCCGCGGCGCTCGAGCGCCATCGTCCGCGGATGGTCGCCATCATTGAGGACAACTTCAACTTCCTCACCAAGATGTGCCTGACGCAGAACCGCGAGCATGCCTTGGGGATGATCGCCGCCGCGCGTGAGGCCTGGCTGCCCGTGCTCGTCAACAGTTCCGATGCAACCGACCATCCGGAAGTCTACGCCGCCGCCGGCGCCCAGACGCTCCCAGGCCAGCCCGAAGCTTGCCTGCTCGCCGAAACCGCCAAACATCTCCCCTCTCGCAACGGTCAGCAGCCAACGGTCAACGCTCAACCGTCATCGGCCCCCGCCTGGGACCTCGTCGACCTCGCTCCCTACCGCCGCGCTTGGCGCCGCGCGCACGGCCGCTTCTCGATCAACCTGGTCTCGAGCCGCGGCTGCCCTTACCGCTGCAACTGGTGCGCGAAACCCATCTTTGGCGACGCCTACCAGGTCCGGCCGGCGCGCGCGGTGGCCGAGGAAATGGTTCACGCCAAGCGAACGCTCGGCGCCGAGCACATCTGGTTCGCCGACGACATCTTCGCGCTCTCGGGTCGTTGGACCCTCGAGCTCGCCGATGAGGTTGAGCGCCTCGACGCCCGGCTGCCCTTCAAGATGCAATCCCGCTGCGGGCTGATGACGCGCGACGCCGTCGCCGCCCTCGCTCGCGCCGGCTGCGAGGAGGTCTGGATGGGCGCCGAGTCCGGCTCTCAGAAGGTGCTTGACGCCATGGACAAAGACATGCGCGTCGAGGAGATCGGCGCCGCCCGCGCGCACCTGGGCCGTCACGGCATCCGGACCTGCTACTTCTTGCAGTTCGGCTACCCGGGCGAGACCTGGGACGACATCCAAGCCACCGTGGCCATGATCCGCGCCACCCGGCCCGACGACGTCGGCGTGTCGGTCTCCTACCCCCTGCCGGGCACCGAGTTCCATGCTCAGGTTGCGCGCCAGTTGGGAGAGAAGCGAAACTGGTCGCATTCCGACGACCTCGCCATGATGTTCGAGGGCGCCTACGCGACGCCCTTCTACCGCGCCCTACGCGACGCCGTCCACGCTGAAGTCGAGACTCTCAACGGGCGCCCGCCCGGTTGCGATCTCGCCGCGGCGTGGCGAGCCGTGGAGGATCTGGAAAAGACCTCCGCCAATCTCGCGCCCACGGTGCTGTAGATGGACCTGTTGCTGACCCACGCCTACTTCCTCGAGGAAGACCCCAAAGAGCTCGAGATCCGCAAGCCGTACCCCCCGCTCGGGCTGCTGTACCTAGCGGCCTATCTGCGGGCGCGCGGCTTCGCGGTGGAGGTCTTCGACTCGACCTTTTCGAGTTTCGGGGCTCTCGGCGACCGTCTCGCCGCCTCGCCGCCCGCGACTCTGGGCCTCTACGTGACGCTGCTCACGCGGCCGTCGGCCGTCCGGATCATCCGGCGTGCGAAGAACCTTGGCTGGCGCGTCATCGTCGGGGGGCCAGAGCCCGCGAACTATGCTCAGGAGTACCTCGGCGTCGGCGCGGACCTGGTGGTCGAGGGCGAAGGCGAGGCGACGCTCGAGGAGTTGCTCTCGGGCGCCTCTCCGGAGCGGACGCCGGGCGTGCATCTGCGCGGCGCTGACGGCGAGGCCGTCTTCAGCGGCGCCCGCGCGCAGATCCAGGACCTCGACTCGCTGCCCTTGCCCGCTCGCGAGCTGATCGACATCCCGCGCTATCTCAACTGCTGGCGCGCCGCCCGCGGCCATGGCTCGCTCAACCTCATCACCGCGCGCGGCTGCCCGTATCGTTGCCGCTGGTGCAGCCACTCGACATTCGGCATGACTCATCGCCGCCGCTCGCCCGAGCGGGTAGCCGAGGAAGTCGACTGCATCCGCGAGCACCTCGCCCCGGAGCGGCTCTGGTTCGCCGATGACGTGTTTACGATCCACCCTGGCTGGATCCAGAGCTACCTGCGCGAGGCTCGCGCGCGCGAGCTGTGCACGCCCTTCGAGTGCATCACCCGCGCCGACCGGATCGACGAGCGCACCGCCGACGCCCTCGCCGAGCTCGGCGCCTTTCGCGTCTGGATCGGCTCGGAAAGCGGCTCGCAGCGTATCCTGGACGCCATGGAGCGCGGCGTCGAGACCGGGCAGGTCCGCGCGGCGGTCGACCTGCTCAAACAACGGGGCCTCGAGACCGGAATGTTCCTGATGTGGGGCTATGAAGGCGAGCAAGTCGAGGATATCGAGGCCACGGTGCGACACCTCGAGGCTTGCCTCCCCGACGTGTTCTTCACCACGATCTCCTACCCCATCAAGGGCACGCCCTACTTCGACGAGATCGCCGAACGCCTCGACAGCGACGAGCCTTGGGAGACCCGCACCGACCACCAGTGGCGCATCCAGGGCCGCCGCTCGCGGCGCTTTTACTCCTTCGCCGACGTGTTGCTCGAGTCGAGCGTTCGGCGCCGCCGGATGCAGCTTCAAGGATCGGAAGACAGCGGGCTCGACGCCGCGATCGACGCCGCGCGCCAGAACCTCCGCGCCCTCGAGGGGGATCTCGAGCCGTGAGCGTCGAAGCCGTCCGCGCCGCCTTTGACGCCGCCGCGCCCACCTACGACGAAGACTTCACCGACTCGCTCATCGGCCGCCTGCAACGCGACGCGCTGTGGCGCCATCTCGAGCCGCTGTTCCAGCCCGGCGACCGCGTGCTCGATCTGGGTTGCGGCGCGGGCGAAGACGCCGTGCGGCTGGCGCGCCGGGGCGTCGAGGCGGACGGAATCGACGTCTCTCCAGCGATGGTCGATCTCGCCCGCGAGCGAGCGCGAGCCGAGTGCCTCGAAGATCGCCTGGACTTCGTGGCGCTGCCGCTCGAACGGCTCGACGAGTTGCCCGAACGAGGCTACTCCGGCGCGATTTCCTCGTTCGGCCCGCTCAACTGTGTGCGCGACCTGCGGCCGGTGGCGGCGGCTCTAGCCGAGCGCATGCAGCCCGGGGCGCCGGTCGCACTATGCATGATGAGCCGGTTCTGCCTCTGGGAGACGCTGTTCTACCCGCTGACCTTACAACTCCACAAGGCGATCCGCAGATTCAGCCGCGCCTGGGCCCCGGCGTCGGTCGGCGGGCAGCAGGGCTTTGACGTCTTCTACCCCACAGTGAAGCAGATCAGCCGCGCCTTCTCGCCGGAATTTTCTCTGGAGCGCGCCCCCGGCATCGGCCTCTTCGTGCCGCCCACCTACCTCGAACCCTTCGCGCAGCGGCGCCCCAGGCTGCTGCGGCTGCTCGCACAGCTCGACCGCCGCGTGGCCCACTGGCCTCTGCTGCGCTCTCTCGCCGACCACCGCCTCATCGTGCTCCGCCGCGAGGCGTAGAAAGAAGCGGCGTCCGCCGGTTGTGAGCCGAGGACGCCGAAATCGCGTGGTGCGCAATGAGGAGAGTACGATGCCCGAGTTTGTTTATCTTTCACGAAGATACTCCTAGCTCCCCGGTTCTGAAAAGGACGCGCGAGTCCTCTTTTGAGAGTGGCTCCGAATGCCTATAACCGCTCAGCGGGCGGGAATACGATGCTGCCTGCCGCACTGTGGCGAAGTGCCGCTCGGACGGGCACAATAGTGCCATGCGTCTCGCTCTGGTCTTTCTGATTCCCTTGCTCGCCCTCGCCGAGAATTGGCCGCAGTGGCGCGGACCCTCCGCAAACGGCGTCTCGACGGAAACCGGCCTGCCCGTCCGCTGGAGCGCGACGGAGAACATCCGCTGGAAAGCGCCTCTGCGCGGGATGGGCACGTCCACCCCGGTGGTCTGGGGAGACCGCGTCTTTCTCACCTCGCAACTCGGCGACGGTCCGCTCGCCGGCGGCAACGATTTCGCAAACGCCGCCGCCATCCGCAAGCTCGGCTCGGCCAACGTGCGTTTCCTCGTGCAGGCGTTCTCGAAAACGGACGGCTCCATCCTGTGGGAGCGTAGCTTCGACGCCGGCAAGCATCTGCCGGGAGTCCACATCAAGCACAACCTCTCGAGCCCAAGCTGCGTCACCGACGGCAAGCTGGTCTACGCCTGGTTCGGAACCGGATTGGTCGTCGCCCTCTCGCTCGACGGGGAAGAGGCTTGGCGCCGGCGCCTCGGTGAAGAGGCCTCGCCGTTCGACGTCCGCTGGGGACACGGCAGCTCGCCAATGCTCTACGCCGATTCGCTCATGCTGCTCGTCGACCATCCGCACGACTCGTATCTGCTCGCCGTCGACAAGACCACCGGCAAGAACTTATGGAAAACCGACCGCGACGGCAAGCGCAGCTACACGACGCCGTTTCTGGTCCCGAGCGAGGCTGGCGACCTGTTGATGGTCAACACCAATGATGGCCTCGAGGCTCTGGACCCCGCGAGCGGCAAGCTGCTGTGGTCGGCCGGCTCGGAGAACCGCGTGCCGGTGTCGACGCCGGTCTTCCATGACGGGACGCTCTACTCCAGCCGCGGCTACCACTCCGGCCCTTACATGGCGCTGCGGGTCGCGTCCGGCAAGCCGGAGCTGCGTTGGGAGGTGGGCACCGGCGCGCCCTATGTCGCGTCGCTGATCTACGCCAACGGGCTGATCTTCATGGCCACCGAGCGCGGCATCGCGAGCGCCGTCGACGCCGAGACCGGCGAAACGGTCTGGAAGGAGCGCCTGGAGGGCGTGTTCAGCGCCTCGCCGGTCTTTGCCGACGGCAACCTCTACTTCGCCGCCGAAAGCGGCGTGACCTACGTCATCGAAGCGTCGAGGGAATTCCGCGTGGTCGCGGAGAGCGACCTCGGCGAGCGCACCCTCGCCTCGCCGGCCGTTTCCGACGGCGTGGTCTTGTTACGCACCGACGAGCACCTGTTCGCGATCGCCCGCTAGAGGCTCGAAATAGTCCTGGGACGATCGGCCCATTCCGCCTCGCTTCCCGGTTGCAGTACACTCTTCGTCTTCTGCGGTGGGCCGGGAAGACGAAGCGGGGGCAACGGGTCATGCTACGACGGACAGGCGAGGGATGGATCAACTTCGACCAGCACAAGAAGAGGCCCATCCTCTACTTGCAGAACTTCGACATCGACGGGACGGCGCTTAAGCCCAAGCACCAGGAGGCGCTGCGCAAGGGTATCGCGCCGAACCTCGAGAACGGTTGCAGCGTCACCTTGGTGGGCATGACCGACCGCCTCGGATCAGCCCAATACAACAAGCAGCTATCGGTCAAGCGCGCCGACGCGGTGTTGCGCTTCCTGAGGAAGAACACCAAGAACGGCTTCCGGGTGCAACAGCAACTCGCCGCCGGCGAGCGCCGTGCGGCCAGCCACGGCATGCGCGACAACTCCCGCGGGGACGCCTACCGCGCCGTGGCGGTGGTGCTGTGGCCGAGCCCGCAGCCCAAGAAGCTCAACCCGCAAGAGATCGCGTTGCCGGAGACGCCCGGCGTCCCGTTCTTTTCCAAGTACGGCTGGATACTCGACGTGGCCGGCGGCGTGACCGACGCCGTCGGCATCTTCACCTCCGCCGTGTTCGTCGAGTTGCTTGGCGGATTCTTCGCCGTCGTCGGTCCCATCCTAGCCGGCATCGTCACAATTGTCGAAGCCGATCGCAATGCGAAGTTCAACGGTTACTGCGAAGGCATTTGGCTCGGCATGCAGAAGCTCGCCGATCAATACAAGAACCCCAAGCTCGACGAGACGGCCCTGGACGAGTGGCCCCATCTCAAGCAGCCAAAGATCCCGCACAGGCGCGGCGACCTCATCCACCACCGCTACGGCAAGCTCGTGCACGAGGGGCGCAACGAGGGCGCCAAACACGTCTTCGACTTCGTCAAGAAACTCGAGCGGGAACCCAAGGAAATCACCCTGCATGGGGTCAAGCAGAAGCGCAGAGTGGGCGGCCGCCTGATGCTGCGCGCGCTTTCGAAGCAGAAAGGCATCCGCGTGGGAGAGTGGATGCAAGGCGAGGTTGCAAAGGAGCTCGATAAGCGTAAGATCGGACCTTGGCCGCTCGGCGGCCCGCGCAAGCGCTAACGTAGCGCCTCGCAAATGGCGGTCGGAATCGCGCCGAAGGCGCGCAGCAGGGAACAGCCCAGGGCCGGACGCCCGTGAACGCCTGTTGCTGAGCCCGGGCAGCCATGCCCGGGTGGACATCTCAACAGCAGTACGAAACATCGCACCCCGCCATCGCTGGCGGGGCTCAGAAGAGCCCCTGGTATCCGGGCCACTGTTCAGTGTTTACGTACAACGCCATTGGGGCGCCTTGACGGCGCACGACGTAGTCCACGACCTCACCGAGGTACGCGCTGCTCCAAATCCGAACCATGCTGCCATGGCTCGCCCATCGTTTCGGTTTCCGCCCGGCTTCGCTCGTACTCGACCCTCTGCGCGCTCTCGGGCGCGTACCGGCCGCCAGCTATACAGTGCTCCCCATCGACCGACCCGCGAGGATCGCCATGCAATCGACTACCGTAGCAGGTAAAGGTAAGGAAGTACGCCAGCGGTTCCGCAGCGGGCCGCTCCGGCGCAACGGCTGCATCCAACGCTGAGAATCGCTCCAAACGCCACCGTGCCAGCAACTATGCCGGCTTCGGGGCATCGAACCCCGCCATTGCTGGCGGGGTTCGGAAGAAAACGCACCGAGCCCGGGCACTGCTGCCCGGACGTTCAATCAGGTCGGCGCGGCCCTACTCGTCGTCGTCCTTTTTCGACTTGCTCTTCTTGCGTCGCTCGCGTTGTTCCTTCAACACCGCTTTGCGGCTGAGCTTGATCTTGTTGCCTTCTAGAGCCAGGCATTTCACCAGGATCTGGTCGCCTTCCTTGAGCTCGTCCGAGACCGCGCGGATGCGCTGCTCGGCGATCTCGGAGATGTGCAACAAGCCTTCGGTACCGGCGAAGATCTCGACAAACGCGCCGAAGTCCACGATGCGCGTAACCGTGCCGAGGTAGGTCTTGCCCGGCTCGGGCGAAGCCGTCAGCTCCTGGATCATCGCGATGGCGCGCTTGGCGGCTTCCATGTCGGTCGAGGCCACCTGCACAGTGCCGTCGTCCTGGATGTCGATCTGCGCGCCCGTCTCCTCGACGATGCTCTTGATGATCTTGCCGCCGGGTCCGATGACGTCGCGGATCTTCGACACCGGGATCTGGATGGTGGTGATGCGCGGCGCGTATTGCGAGACGTCGTCGCGCGGCTCTGCGATGGCTTCGGCCATCTTGCCCAGGATGTGCAGGCGGCCGTCCTTGGCCTGCTCGAGCGCCTTGCCCATGATCTCGATCGAGATGTTGGGCTGCTTGATGTCCATCTGGAGCGCGCAGACGCCGTCGTTGGTGCCGGCGACCTTGAAGTCCATGTCGCCGTAGTGGTCCTCCGCGCCGGCGATGTCGGTGAGCACGCGGAACTCGTCGCCCTCGACGACAAGGCCCATGGCGACGCCCGCCACCGGCGCCTTGATCGGCACGCCGGCGTCCATCAGCGCGAGCGCACCGCCGCACACCGTGGCCATCGAGCTCGAGCCGTTGGACTCGAGGATGTCGCTGACCAGGCGGATGGTGTAAGGAAAGTCGTCGTGGTCGGGGATGACGGCGGAGAGGGCGCGCTCGGCGAGCATGCCGTGGCCGATTTCGCGACGCCCGGGGCCACGCAGAAATCCTGTTTCTCCAACACTAAAGGGCGGGAAGTTGTAGTGGACCATGAAGGTCTTCTGGTGGTCGGGAGCTTCCAGCAGCTCTTGCCGCTGCGTATCCATCTTGGTACCCAAGGTGGCGGTGACGAGCGCCTGCGTCTCGCCGCGCGTGAACACGGCCGAGCCGTGCGTACGGGGCAGCTCGCTGACGGTGCAGTCGATGGCGCGAATCTCGGCCCAATCCCGATTGTCGGGGCGGTGGCCTTCGTCGATCACCCAGCGGCGGAAGATGCGCTCCTGGAGCTGTTCGAGGATGGGCTTGAGCGCCTTGGACTTGCCTTCGTCCTCGGCGTAGGCGGCCTTGATCTCCTTCTTGATCGCCTTGACGCCGGCGTAGCTCTCGAGCTTGGGATGCTTGGAGGTGTCGAGGACATCCTCGAGCTGCTTGCCCCACTTGGCGAAGACCTCCTTGGCGAGATCGTCGTCGAGCTCGGGCGAGGTGAACTCCACCTTGGGCTTGCCGGCTTTGTTGGCAAGCTCTTCGATGCCCGCGATGATGTTCTTGCAGGCTTCGTGGCCGCGCTCGATCGACTCGACAACCATCGCTTCGGAAGCGTCGAAGCCCTCGCCCTCGACCATGCAAATGCCGGTCTTGGCCGCGGAAACGGTGATCCGCCAGTCGGCTTCGGCAAGCTGCTCGTAGCCGGGGTTGAGGATCCATTCGCCGTCCTTGGTGTGACCCACGCGTACTGCGGCGATGGTGTGCACTACCGGAATCGGCGAGATGGCCAACGCGGCTGAGGCTCCAACCATGGCGAGCGGCGAGGGGTCGAACTCGGGGTCGGCCGAGATGACGTAGGCGATCACCTGCGTTTCGTTGCGGTAGCCGTCGGGGAACAGCGGCCGGATGGGCCGGTCGATCAGGCGGCTGGTGAGCACCTCTTTTTCCGAGGGGCGCGCTTCGCGTTTGATGTAGCCGCCAGGGAAACGGCCGGCGGAGTAGGTATATTCGCGGTAATCGACTGTCAGCGGGAAGAAGTCGATGCCTTCGCGGGGCTCGTCGGCGGAGGTCGCGGCGACGAGCACGCGCGCATCTCCGCAACTCACCACCACGGCGCCGCCCGCCTGCTTGGCGAGTCGGCCAGTCTCGAGGGTCAGTGTACGTTCACCAACTTGGATCTCGACGGAATGTGGCATTGTTATTCGATTTACGTCCTAAATGAGAGCGCCGGCGGAACCCGCAAACGGGCGCGCCGCGGCGCGGCTTCGAAACGAAGCGGGAAGGAAGAGGGCGGTGCGGGAAAGTGGGCGAACCGGAACGATCCGCCGGATGAAGGGCGCCGCGCCGAAACGCGTCGCGGAGAGACGAGTTGTTGCCGTTGTCGCGTGGTTCGGTCTAGACGAGACCGCTCCCATCAACGTGCGGGGGATCCAGCTTGCTGAGGGGGGCGGAGGCGTCGGGCCGAGACCACGGCTGACGCCTTAGCCTCGCAAGCCGAGGGACTGGATCAGGTTCTGATAAGCCTGAGGATCCCGTCCTCGCAGGTACCGCAGCAGGCGGCGCCGGCGGCTGACGGCCTTGAACATCCCGCGACGGGACGAAAAGTCCTTGCGATGCACCTTGAGGTGCTCCGTCAGATCCGCAATGCGGCGCGAGAGCATCGCAACCTGCACTTCGGTCGAGCCCACGTCGGCGTCATGGGCGCCATAGGCTCCGTAAACTTCTTGTTTGGCTGTAGTTGTCAGTGGCATGCAGCCGTTCACTGCTCCTTCCAGTGCTTCTATTTCTTCCGTTTTCGTTGTCTCCGGAGTATACCACGCGGCGGAGGGCTAGGGCCACGCGACTCAGAACATTTTTGACCTGTCACGTTCCGATCGGCTCAGAGCACCGCCAGCGTCACCCGCTTCGCGCGCGTCTCGTTCGCTGTGGCCTCCGGCAGGGAATCGAGCAAGCTCTCGAACACGTTCCAGGCGTAGATCAGCACTGCCAAGCCCAGCGCGACCGGAAGCCCGCGGAGCGGCGTCGCCGACTGCGGCGAGATGATCCCGGCGCCGGGCAGCAGACCCAGCAGCACCCACGCCAGGAAGAGCTGGCCGAACCCGCCGAACAGGACGAACAGCGTGCCGGCGAGATAGCCCCATAGCGTCCCCGCCGGCTCTCCGGACTTTTTCGGCATCGCGACCAGATTGAAGACCAACGGGCCGAGCGTCGCCGCCAATCCGTAGAGGCTGCCCCAGGCCAGGATTTCGGCTTGCGTGTACTGGCTGAAGGTGGAGCTCGCGTTCAGCCCGATGGAGGAGAGCGTGGTGAGGACGGTGGCGCCGATGGCGGCGTTGAGGATGAAGCTGCGATCGATCTTCCACTCGATGGAGTCTACCCGCACGCCCATCTTGTTCCTGAGGATCAGAACTCCGCCCAGGATCGTCAGCGCCGCGAGCGCAAGGGGCCAGTAGAACGGCGCCGACTCGGAGGAGGTCTTCGCCCGTGCGAGCGTCAAGCTCTGGTAGATCTGGCTACAGGCCTTCTTTGGTTCGCCTTCGGTCTCCATGCAAGCCTCGAGCCGCAGGACTCCCTCGGCCGTCCGCTCGAGCGGGCATTCGAAGCGCATGCGGGCGCCGGTGACGGTGGCGCCGGCGACTTCGAGCTCCCGCTCGCTCGGCCACAGCGCCGTGCGCCGCCCGGTGGCGCCGATCCAGGCGCCGCTGACGGCGACCGTCTTGCCCGCCGCGACTTGCTTTCCATCGAAGACGATGTCGGCCCAGTAGTGGAGTCCGCCGGCGTGCTCCGCGGGAAACAGCGTCGCGGGCGGAGCAATCGAAAACGTGACCATCGGCGCGGATGGCTCGGTCGAGTCGACGAGCGCGCGGGCGGCGACGGTCTCGCCGTCGTCGACGGGCTCGCGCAGGTAGAATGCCGTCGCGGCGGAGAGGAAGGCCGCCAACAACAAGACTGAGCTTTTTCCATCCGGCATCGTCTAGTAACGCGCGATCCGCGCGCCAATCGGGCCAAGGCGCCGTACAGCAGGCGCGCGCTCCGGCCGATAGGCTTCTTCGAGTGAGTATTTCCTCCCCTTCGCGCCGGCGTCTGCTGCGGTGGGCGACCGGCGCGTCTCTTTTGGGCGAGGGGCTCGCGGCGGGGATCCTCGAGTCATTGCCGGGCTTCCAACGGCGCGACCCACGCATCCGCACACTCACCTACCGCCAAACAGACCCCATCGAGCTCACAGAACGCAGCATCGCCGTGACGCCCTTCCCCGCCCCTCAGGGCGGCCAGCCGCCGGCGCCGGATTTCGCGCCCTACTTGCGCCGCTCGCTGCGGCGGTCATTCCCAAAGAGCACCGTCGAATCGCTGGCGACGCCGGATATCGAGGTGTTGGTGCGCGGCAGGGTCGAGCTGTTCCACCGTGTAGGGGCGCGGGGCTTGCGCGTCCATGTCTCGGCCGAGCTCTACGACGTATCCGCCGAGGGCGAGCTGGTGTTGTGGGCTGGGGCGAAGAAGGCGGACTGGATCCGACGATTCCCTACAGACGACTGCCTGCAACTGCTCGCGGACAGCTTCATTGAAACCTGGATGAAGGGGTAGCGTTCGTCCTAGTCGAGGCCGGCGCCGAGGAACGAGCGCAGTCGCTCGACCACCGCAGCACTCGGCTCGCGCGTCTGATACCAGAACATCGAGGCCGGCGCGCGCTCGCCGGATGCGAGGATCAGGGTTGGCCGGTAGATCGCGCCGCCGTCGGTATGCTCGCCGACCTCGACTTCGGCCCCCGCGATCGACGACAACGGCACGTTCCGCGTCCTGCCTCCAAACGGGCCCCAGCGCCGAATGCTGGCGCGGCCGAGCGACGAGTCCAGCTCGACAACCGATGCCGGCTCTTTCCAAATCTGATAGCCGCCCGCCGCGACCGCGGCCAGCCCGAGCACCAGGGCGACCGTCCTCGTTGCGGGATCCGGCGCGGACGTCAGCGCCGCGTAGAGAAACGCAAGGCCCACGACAGGGAACGCCGCGTAGAAGAGCCAGACCAGCGTGGGATTGTCCCGCACGATCAAGCGTCCTGGGGCGTCGATCGTCTTCACCGCCGGTCTCCTCATGTCCAGGCTACGCCGGGGCGCCGCCGGACGCAATCCGGCGAAACCCCTGGGAGAGAAACTGCGGCAAACTAAAGGCAGGAAGGTGAAAACACGCTGCGACGGCCACGCGTGATGCCGCGATCGTTGATTCGAAGGAACATGCGAGGAATCGCGAGAGTCAGCGCCAAACTTCTTCACACCCTCCAGCCCGGGATTGCGCTTGACTTCCAACCACGGCTGTCCGGTTATAAGTCGAACAGAATCAGTTGGTTAGGATCTACCAGTAACAAGTCTTGGGAGTCGGAGGGCTGAAGGGCCTGTGAAATGGGCGTTTTCTCGAACAGGGTGACGCTGAGAATCTGTAGGATTTGGTAGAGACTCGTCTCCAGCCCCAGGCGCTTGCGCACGATCGCCACCAGCACGTAGACCGCCACGGCGACCTCTTCGCCGGCGCGGCTGCGCAGCCGCGGCTTAGCCACGCGCAGCTTGCGGTCCGACAGGCTCACGCGCCCGGCTTGCCTTCCCCAGCGCACGATGTCGCCCGCTCGCTTCTTGCCAGGCTGGCGGAGCGCCTCCCCGGTCGCCTCTTGCGCCGAGAGCTCCAGCACGGCCTGAATCGCCGCCCGCCCGGCGACGTCGATGATCTCGTCGACCGCTCCGCGGCAGTCGGCGACGAGCTCGAGCAGCGGCACGAGCGCCTGCCCGTTGCGGCTCAACACGCGCGTCAGCTCCTCGACGCGCTCCACGCGTTTCCCCTCCGAATCTTCGATGTGATAGCTTTTCTTCACGGTGGTTCTCCTTCCTTGTTTGGCTTCAAGGTCGGACCGATTCTGCCAGAATCGGTCCCAGAACCGCCGCTCTCAACCTTCAACTACGCTTGGGGCAGGCTCGCGATGAGCGCAATGCTAGAGAAAAGGACGTCTTGGCCTGGTCGCTTTGCTGTCTTTTTGATCGCGATTACGATCGGCTGTTGGTGGCGATGGCCGCCTGAGCGTCCTGAAAATATTAGCCCGCACGCAATCGCTGTAGGGCATTCCGAAATCTGGTTCTGGGTTGCCTGCGACTACAATCCTGAAATCGATGAGGTCACTTGTACGACATACAATAGCGCAGGGGGACTTCTAGTCTAAGTCCCGGTGATCGAGACTCGGATGACCTCGCCAGAAAGCCTTGCCGGTTTACCGAGCACACATAAGGCACCGCTATCGCGGCAAAAGCGGGAAACGCAAATCGCATTTTTGGAGAATCTATCTTAACAGGTACGGTGGGGAAACCAGGGAAACAGTTCCCCAAAATTGCCCCAGGGTAGCTGTTGTAAACGGCAAAGCCGAATCGCTGGCTACGCTGGACATCGGGGTCTTGGGGCGCGGCTCGCTTGCAGCCAGGCCCTTGCAGGGCCCAAGGAAGAGACGGCGCCACCGGATTCCACGGGCGCGGCGCCCAAGGCTAATTCCTGCCACGCGCCTACCGGCGCAAAGAGCTCTCCGGGCCTCCGCGGACGAACTTTGGAGACGAGAAACTAGATCGACACTGGCGACACCGGGATTGGCGAGCGGTGGCCTTCCACCACCACGATTCCTCCGCTCGACACGTGGTGGTTCTCCACGTCGTAGTCGCGGTCGAATCCGACCTTTTCGTGGGCGGCTACGCGGGCGTTCTTGTCGACGATCGCGCGGCGCACCTTCGCCCCGACGCCGATGTAGCAGCCGTCCATCACGATCGAGTCCTCCACGACGGCGCCGTTGTCGATGTAGACCCGCCGCCCAAGGACCGAGCCGCGCACCTCGCCGCCGGCCAGAATGCAGCCTTCGGAGACGATCGAGTTGATCGCGTGGCCTCTGCGCCCGACTTCGTCGAAGGTAAACTTCGAGGGGCCTTGTGGATACTCGGCGGTCCGCAGCGGCCATTGATAGTTGTAGAGATTGAGCGCCGGCTTGACCGAGCGGAGGTCCATGTTGGCCTCGTAGTAGGCTTCCATCGTGCCGACGTCGCGCCAGTAGCCGCGGTTCTCCGGCAGCTCGCCGGGAATGACGTTGGAGTGGAAGTCGTAGGCGTAGATCGGGTGCTCCTGGACCATCTGCGGAAGAATGTTCTTGCCGAAGTCGTGATCGGACTCCGAGCTGGCGGCGTCGCGCCGCAACTCGCTGATGAGCACCTCGGTATCGAAGACGTAGTTCCCCATCGAAGCCAGTGTCCAACCCGGGCGCCCGGGGATCTCTGGCGGATTCGGCGTCTTCTCCTTGAACTCGATGATCCGAAAATCCTCGTCGACGACCATCGTGCCGAACTGCGCCGACTCTTCCACGCGAATCGGCAGTGCGGCGACGCAACCGCGCGCGCCTTTCTCCTGGTGATAAGCAATCATCTGCGAGACGTCCATGCGATAGACGTGGTCGGCGCCGAATACCGCGACCATCTCCGGGCGGGAGAGCTCGAGCAGATGGATGTTCTGGTAGATAGCATCCGAGGTGCCCTTGTACCAATGCTCGCCCTTGCGCATTTGCGCCGGCACCGGGATGATGAACTGGTTGTTGAGCAGATTGGAGAACTGCCAAGCGTCGCGCAAATGCTGCAACAAGGATTGGCTCTTAAACTGCGTCAACACGTACAACGAGTAGATGCCCGAGTTGATGAAGTTGCTCAGCACGAAGTCGACGATCCGGTACTTCCCGCCGAAAGGGACGGCGGGCTTGGAGCGCTCTTTGGTGAGCGGATGAAGCCGAGCGCCCTTGCCGCCGGCCAGAATGATGCCTAGGACCTTGACGTGGTGCATGTGTCTGAATACTTACGCGGCGACTCGCTCATGGAAGCTCCAAGCCTCCTTCGACGAGCTCCGCGGTTCGCGGAAAACGTTCGGCCAACGCTTGGCTGTGCGTGACGAGCGCCATGATCGAGCCCTCTTCCCGTTGAAGCTCGAGCAGCAACTCGGCGATCGACTCAGCCGTGCGTCGATCCAAGTTGCCGGTGGGCTCGTCGGCCAGCAGCAGCGGCGGACTCTGGATCAGCGCGCGCGCAATGGCGACACGCTGCCGCTCTCCGCCCGAGAGCTCGGCTGGACGGTGGCCCATGCGCGCGCTCAGGCCGACGCGATCAAGCAGACCGCGAGCTCGCGCTTCGGCCTGGTCGCCCGCGCGGCTCGCTCCCGCGGCCAGCGTGGGGATCAGCACGTTCTCTAGAGCCGTACATTGCGGCAACAGATGGTGATCCTGAAAAATAAACCCCACCTGGCGGTTGCGAAATGCCGCCAGCGCGGCGGAGCTCAGCGAAAATGGGTCTTGCCCGCCGATGCGAACCGAACCGCTGGTGGGAGCCTCGAGCGCTCCCAGGATGTAGAGCAGCGTGCTCTTGCCCGAGCCCGACGGGCCCATGATGGCGAGCGCCTCGCCGGGCCCAAGCGTAAAGGAGACGTCTCGCAGAATGGTCAGCGGCTCAGCCGGAGTTTCGTACTGCTTCGAGAGCCTCTCGACTTGCAGCCCCGCTCCGTTGTCCGCCATGACCCGCCCCTTTTTCCGACCAATAGCCGTCGCCCCATTGTTCCACAAACGCGCGCGTTAGGGCCTGCGCCAACACGCCGTCTCACGCACCGGATGCCGGCCGCTGGGGACCGGAACGATTGCACGCCGCAAGTCAATCGACAACCTCAGAGGAAGCTCCAAGGCGCGCGGCCTTCCCTGGTTGAGCTGGCGCGTCTTTCGGCGCACTTACGCCACCTTCGACGAACAGATCGGGATGGCGCTCTCAGACCGACAAGCTCAGATGGGCCACGGAGGAGCCCGGATGACGTTGCACTATACGCAGTCCGACTTGGGCCGCAGACGCGGTTCGGTCGAGGCGATCGCCGCCAGATTGCGCGGCGAAGATGCCGCCTAGGAGCGTCAATTGACGCTATTTGACACTAGGTCGGCCCGTAGCGCGGAGGCTAAGCCCTTGATTTGATTGGCAGGCGCGCCAGGACTCGAACCTGGGACCCTCTGCTTAGAAGGCAGATGCTCTATCCAGCTGAGCTACGCGCCCACGGGGCCTTTCCCGTTGATTCTAAGCAGATTAGCACAACGCCGACGGCATGGGGTCGAAGTGCATCGACATACTGCCCTGCGCGATACCAGACCAGTTTTGGCCAGAACTTGGCCAGCGTGGCGGCAGTTGGGCGCACGGTAGACTTGGGATGTTGGAGCTGGGATGAGGGCGAAGAGCAAGACCGGCCCGCCGAGGCTGAGTGCATGTGATCGGGAGCGACGCGCCCTCGAACTGCGCAGGGCGGGGCATTCCTACTCGGAGATCGGTCGCAAGCTCGGCTGTGGCTCGTCCCATCGCGACGTAACCGCCTACCTTGATCGAGTCGCCGAGGAAAACGCCGAGTCCGCCCGCGAGCTGGTTCGGCTTGAAGTCGAGCGGCTGGACGCACTACAAGCCGCCGTATGGGACCAAGCGATGGCGGGGCAGCTTGGCGCGGTAGACCGCGCCGTGCGGATTGGCGAGCGGCGCGCTAAGCTGCCCGGGCTTGAGCGCGAGAAAGTGGAGCTGTCCGGTTCCGGCGGCGCGCCGATAGAGGTCGAGAGCAGCGGTTACGCCAAGGTGAGGGCGCTGCTGAAGCGGTACGCGGAGCCGAGCCAGCAGCCTACGTGACACCTGATCCGGCAAGAGGCCTTGCCCCGCTCGCAGTAATGCCCATTCCGGGTCATACAAAAGTGCACTAATTGCCTGTGGCGTTCGGATGGCCCTTCCGGCCCGCTGGGGCACGCGGATGCCTTAGGCGCGCTCTGACGGGCGAGGGGAACGGGGGCGGCTGCCCGGCCTTCGGGCGTGCACGCCAGCCATCCTGGCCGGGCTGAGCAGCGCCTCCTAGTGAAAACGAAACGATCCAATGAATACCGAAGTCCGGGCTTTCTCGCCTGATCGACTAGATCGCTGATTTGCTGACGCTTGAGAACGCTTGTCGCTACTCGGGCTGCCGGACCAAGCCGGGATGATTCTTCAATATTGTGCGCCTATTCGGCCTGAACGGTGGGAGACACGATGCACGCGGAGAGCGCCGTTCTGTTCCGGAATCAGAACAGGATCAACATCATCGCATCACGTTTTTCTTGTTGACTTTGCGCGTTACACGGGGATAGCCTCGGCTTTGTCGTACTTTCGTAGTAAACACTGCCAGAAGGCCCCCCATGTGCACGACCAAACCGATCTTTTCCACGGTTGTTTTAGCCGCACTCTGTGCCGCTCCGCCTCTGCTCGCCCAGAGCCAGAATGACGGTCTGATCCGAACGCACGCCCGTGGAGCGGTCGACCGGATGCGAGTAGCGCCGTTGGAGCACGACGTTCTTCTTGGTGCGTACGACGAAGAAGGCGGAGCAGAGGGTGAACACGAACAGGCGCTCGAAGTCGAGGTAGGCGCGGTCCATCACATAGAAAGCGCCGGACTCGGGCAGGAACTGGTCGAGAATGTTGACGTCGTGCGTTTTGCCGTTGGTAATGCGGATGAAGGCGGGAATGGAGCCCCGCAGCTCGAGCAGCGTATGCACCTTGACGGCGGCCTTGCGCTGGCGAAAACTGGCCCACGGAAACAGCGATAGGCACAAGTCGATGGTGGTCGAGTCCAGCGCGTAGAGGCTTTGGTCGAGATCCACGGCGAGGGGATCGCGGGCGTAGAGAGGACGCGCGACGCCGATCAAGTGCTGGGCGAAATCGGCGTAGATGCGCCAGTCGCGCCGCTCGTTGGCGTCCGCCAGGGTGGAGCGCGCGCAGGCACGCCTCAATGTCGCGGAGGCCTTCGCGGTAGGTCAACTGGGCGAAGGCCATCGCGAGAAACTGCTCCCAGCACGAGAGGCTGCGAACCCGGCGGTCGCCGTCGTAGCGCAGGACGCAACGGCGGAACTCACGATCCGGAAGATGGCTGATCAACTGCGACAAGACGGTGCGCCCAAGGTTCATGCACCATTGTTGGCCGCGCCCAAAGCGCCTACAACCGCCATCCGCCGTTCAAATCGCGGCAAGCCAGATCCGGCCCTAACCGATTCCAAAGTAACGACTTGTAGCAGCTTGGCTCGTCCTTAACCGGACGCTAGTGATTCCTCACCGCTCTAGAGAATCTCAGACCCAAACCGCCCGCGGCTCAGGCTCGCGCGGCGTAACATAGAAGTTCCGGAGAGCCGCTGGTTTCAACGGAATCCCGGACGTCCTCCTCCCCAACTCCCCTCCCCTCAACAACATCCCCCAACCCCGCCAATCCCGCCCCGCCGCAGCCGGTGTAAGCTGGAACCGCGAGCACGAGCAACCAGGCCATTCCCCGGCGAGCACGGCCGGATGTCGCGTTTTGTCTGAAAATGTCAGGCTTTCGACCTCTCCCAGGCCAAACCCGGCCGCTGCGCTACCCTATCCGGCGTGAGAGGTCGTCTAATCGTTCTCTTCTGCGCCGCCGCGGCCGCCGCAACGGCGCAACCCGTCATCCGCGTCGACACGCCGCGCCCCGCTCCCGAGTGGGCGCTGCTCGAGCGCGAGCTGATCGACCAGCTCAATCGGGCCGGCGAAATCTTCGTCGGGACCTACGCCAACGCCGACGGCACATTGCGCTGGCAGCAGCGCTACCAAGGCGGCATGAACTCCTCCGACGACGCCTACGAAGGCTTCCGCGGCTTCTCGTTGGCCCACGCATTGGGCGGCTCTAAGAAGCTCGATACGCTGCACCGCCGCGTCTGGGAAGGCATCACCAAACAGTTCACCCGCTACGGCCAGATCTACCGCGAGTTCGACTCCAACTGGGACTGGATGCACCACGGCGAAGGCTACGTCTCGTTCTATCCCTTCGGCTTGGCTGACCCGCACGACGAGCTCTTTCAAGACCGCTCGGTCCGATTTGCCGCCATGTACACCGGCGAAGATCCCGAAGCGCCAAATTACGACCCCAAGCTCCGCATCATCCGCGCCTCCATGAACGGCAGCCGCGGCCCCAAGATGCAATGGACCAAGCGCGACTGGACGCCCACCAACGCCAACCTCGTCTACTACCACTTGCCCTACGACGACATCCCCGGCGTCGACTCCTCCACCGGCTGGATCAACGACCATCCCGACAACGATCAGTTCGCCAAGATCGTCCAAGCCATGTCCGACCGCATGGCCCGCGGCGACGTGCCCATCAACATGACGGTCACGCCGCTCATCGCCAACGCCTACCTCTACACCGGCGAGCGCAAGTACGTCGACTGGGTGCGCGACTACGTCGGCGGCTGGGTCGAGCGCACCAAGGCCAACGGCGGCATTACGCCGGACAACGTCGGGCTCTCGGGCAAGGTCGGCGAGTACAACGACGGCAATTGGTGGGGCGGCTATTACGGCTGGCGCTGGGTGCGCGGCGGCATGGACATCGTGCTCGCCTCCTACACTGCCGCCAAGGTCGCCGTGCTGCTCACCGGCGACCGCGACTGGTACGAGCTGCCGCGCAGCCAGCTCCATCTCATGAGTGAGAAAGGCAAGCGAGACAAGCGCGGCTGGACGATGCCGATCCGCTACGACGACAAAGCCGGCTGGCATCACTTCGTCCCCGAGACCGGTTACGCCGCGGTCAACCTGTGGACCATGTCGCAGTCCGACGAGGACTGGCAACACGTCGAGCATCTGGTCCAAGCGCGCGGCGGCGTGGACGGCGACAAGGACCTCGGCTGGGCCTACTTCCTGCGCGGCAGGAATCCCAATTACGCAGCCGAGGCGCTACGCTCGGAGCTGCGCTTCGTCGCCGAAAAGATGAAACTCATCCTCGACGAGCACGGCGACCCGGAGACCTGGTACGACGCCAAGTGGCTCGCGCTCGACCCCGTCGCCACCGACGCGCTCGTGCGCCTCACCCTCGGCGGCCCGCCGGTGCAAAAGCGCGGCGAGATGCTGCACTCCTACCTGCGCTACTTCGACCCCGCCCGCAAGCAGCCCGGGCTTCCCTCCGACGTCGCCGCACTGGTCGTCAGCATCGCCGACGACGGCGTCACGCTCGAGCTCGTCAACACGAACGTCTTCGAGAAACGCCGCCTGCTCATCCAAGCCGGCGCCTACGGCGAGCACCGCTTCGTCAACGGAAACTCGCCCTGGTTGACGGTCGAGCTCGCGCCGGGCGCGGGCGCGACGCTCGAGCTGGGCATGGAGCGCTGGGTCAACAAAGCGTCCTACGCCTTCCCCTGGGAGGCGCGGCCATGAACGCGATCTCTCGCCGCACAGCCACGATCGCGCTGGTCGCAACCTCCCTCCACGCCCAGATGGGATCGCCCGGCGGCGGCGAAACCCAAGCGATCGCACTTCACCCGACCGACCCGCAAGTGATCTACGTCGGCGCCGCCAAGGGGCTTTGCAAGACCACTCGCGGCGGGCTCGACAACTGGCCTTCCACCGGCCTCGAGATGTACTCTCCGCGCACCATCGTGATCGATCCGTCGAACCCCGAGGTCGTCTACGCCGGGACATACGAGATGGGCGTGTACAAGACGACCGACGGCGCCGCCTCGTGGCGCCCCGTCAACGAGGGCGTCACCTACCGCGAAATCCGCGCGCTGGCGCTTGATCCTACAAGCCCGCGCACGCTCTATGCCGCAACCGACGGCGGCGGCGTGTTCAAGACCGTCGACGGCGGCGAGCGTTGGCGCGCCGTCAGCCGCGGTCTCATCGACAAGACCGTACGCGCCCTCGCGCTCGACCCATCGAACCCCAAGGTCCTTTATGCCGGCACGTGGCACGGCGTGTACAAGAGCGTCGACGGCGGCGAGCACTGGAGCGCCGACCCGCAAGGCCTCTACGACGTAGATGTTCGCGCGCTGGCGCTGGACCCGGCGAGCCCGCGCACGCTCTACGCCGCCACGCACCCGCGCGGCGTCTACCGCTCCGACGACGCCGGCAAGACGTGGACGAAGAGCCGCGAGCCGCTGACCGAAGAGCTGGTCTCGATCGCCGTCGACCCCAAAACTCCCAGCGACGTCTACGTCGGAACGCGCGCCGGCGTGTTCCTTTCACGCGACCGCGGCGAGACGTGGCAGCCCGCCGGACTGCACTGGTCCAACCGCGCCTGGACGCTGGTCTTCGACGACCGCACCGACCCGCCCACGCTCTACTACGGCGGAGAGGGCGGCGTGCTCGAGACCCAGGACGGCGGCCTGCATTGGAAAGTCACTGGCCCCAAGCGACAGTAACCGCCGCGTCCGAAAACCGCCGCTCCGTTTCGACGCTCTTGCTATAACCAAGCTCGTGAGCTTGGACGCGGATCGTTGCTGGCAAGCGCTGAAGAGCCGCGACGCGCGCTTCGACGGGCGCTTCTTCACCTGCGTCACATCCACCGGCGTCTTCTGCCGCCCGGTGTGCCCGGCGCGCACGCCGCTCAGGCGCAACTGCCGGTTCTTGCCCAGCGCCGCTGCCGCGCTCGAAGCCGGGTTTCGCCCCTGCCTGCGGTGCCGGCCGGAGACCTCTCCCGGCGCGCCGGCTTGGAACGGAACCTCGACGTTGGTCACCCGCGCATTGCGGTTGATCGAAGGCGGCGCCTTGGACCGCGGCGACGTCGCGCAGCTGGCCGCTCGGCTCGGCGTCGGCGCACGCCACCTGCGGCGGCTCTTCGACGAGCACCTCGGCGCGTCGCCACAGTCGGTCGCCATCGCGCGCCGGCTGCTGCTGGCGAAGTCGCTGCTCAACGAGACGAAGCTCTCGATCGGCCGGATCGCCACGGCCGCCGGCTTCGGGAGCGACCGGCGGTTTCGAGAGGCCTTCCGCGAGGCCTACGGACGCAGCCCCAGCACGTGTCGCGACTCGGCGGCGGCAAGCGGCCTCGAGCTGAGCTTGGGCTACCGGCCGCCGTATGATTGGGAGTCGCTGCTCGCATTCCTGCGCAAGCGTGCGGTGGCCGGCGTCGAGCGCGTCGATGAGCACAGCTACAGTCGCGGCTTCGAGCTTGGCGAAGCCCGCGGCGGCTTCCGGGTCTCGCGCAACGCAGACCGCCACGCCCTCGACGTCTCGGTGGAGTGCGACGACCTGGCGGCGTTGCCGCGCATCCTCGCACGCATCCGGCGCATGTTCGACTTGAGCTGCGACCCCGCGGCGGCGGCCAACGGGCTAAGTGCCAAGCCGCGGATGGCGAAGCTGGTCGCCGCCCGGCCGGGCCTGCGCATTCCCGGAACATGGGACGCCTTCGAAGCGGCCGTCCGCGCGATTCTCGGCCAGCAAGTCTCGGTCGAAGCAGGCGTCAAGGCCGTGACGAAGCTCGTCGCGCTGTGCGACGCGACCGGCGCCTTCCCTTCCCCGCAGGCCGTGCTCGGAGCCGATTTGGAGGGTCTGGGCGGACCCGCCCGGCGCCGCTCCGCGCTGCGGTCGTTGGCGGAAGCCTTCGCCGCTCGAACCATCCCGACTGACGGCGACTTCGAGCGCGCTCGCGCCGCTCTCGAGGCTCTGCCCGGCGTCGGACCTTGGACGGCGCACTACGTCTCGATGCGCGCGCTCGGCGACCCCGACGCCTTCCCCGCGAGCGACCTCGTTTTGCGACGCGCCTGGGGAGCGACGAGCAAGCAGCTCAGCGCCGCCGCCGAAGCCTGGCGGCCCTGGCGCGCCTACGCCGCCGTCCATCTTTGGAGATCGCAATCATGAGCCGTCTACTCTGCGACATCGTCCGCTCGCCGCTGGGCCCGGTTCGCTTGCTAGGAACTGAGGACGCCGTGCAGCGGCTCGATCTGGGCGACGAGCACGCTCCGGAAGACGCGGCCGTGCGGCCAAATTTTGGCGGCTTCCGCGATCGCCTGCAAGCCTACTTCGACGGCGAGGTCGACGCGCTCGAGACCCTTCCGGCGGCGCCCCGCGGCACGCCGTTCCAGCACGAGGTGTGGCGGACGCTGCGCCGAGTCGGCCCCGGCCGAACCGTGACCTACGGCGAGCTCGCGCAACGCGTCGGCCGCCCGAAAGCCTCGCGCGCGGTTGGGCTGGCGAACGCCCGCAACCCGGTGGCGCTCATCATCCCGTGTCATCGAGTGATCGGCTCGAGCGGCAAGCTAACCGGCTACGCCTACGGGCTCGACCGCAAGCGCTGGCTGCTGCGGCACGAGGGCGCGCTGCTGCTTTAGCGAAATGCGTTGGGTGCTCGGTGATACGGCGGAAGGCCCCGGGCAGGTTGCTATACTGGCCCTTCCTCCGGCACGCGCCGCCGGCGTCCGCAGCGGGAGTCTCGCTAGATGCCAGTCCATTCCTCGGCCGTCGTGCACCCGGGCGCCTCGATCGATCCTTCGGCGGAGGTGGGTCCGTTCTGCTCGATCGGCGACGAAGTCCAAATCGGACCGCACACCAAGCTGCTCGCCAACATCTATATCGAAGGGCCGACGCGGATCGGTGCGGAGAACCTCTTTCAGCCCTTCTCCACCGTCGGCGTCGCGCCGCAAGACCTCAAATACCGCGGCGAGCGCGCCGAGACCATCATCGGCGACCGCAACCAGATTCGCGAGTTCGCCACCATCCACCGCGGCACCGAGGGCGGCGGCGCGCTCACGCGCATCGGCGACGACAACCTGCTGCAAGCTTACGCGCATGTGGCGCACGATTGCAGCGTCGGCTCGAGCTGTATTCTCGCCCACGGCGCCACCCTCGGCGGCCACGTCACGGTGGAGGATTGGGCGGTGGTGGGCGCGCAGACCGGCGTGCATCAGTTCTGTTGCATCGGCGCGCACAGCTACGTGGGCGGCTACAGCGTCATCACCCAAGACGTGATGCCGTTCTCCGTCGTGGTCTCCGAGCGCGGGGCGAAGGCGTACTCGGTCAACAAGGTTGGGCTGGAGCGCCGCGGCTTCAGCCCGGATGAGATCCAGCGACTCCACAAGACAGTACGCATCCTCACCAAGTCCGGCCTCAACACCGAGCAGGCTCTAGAGCGAATCGAGGCCGAGATCGAAGACGACGAGCACGTCCGGCGACTCGTCGATTTCATTCGCGCCTCCAAGCGCGGGATCGTGAAGTAGCGGCTAACCAGGGCGTGTTCACACTCTTGGGCGCCAAGGGCGCCCGGCAGGATAGAGCCACGGGTAACCCGTGGACCTGGGGAGGCCCCGCTTCCGCGGGCGCCCTGCAAGGGGCGCAGCCCCGCAGCCAGGCCCTTGTCCGGGCCGATCCGGAGGGGCGCCATTCGATTCCCCGGGCGCGGCGCCCGAGGCTGCGTTCTGCCACGCGCCTACCGGCGCAAGCGCTGACTCCAGTCACCTTGGTCCTTGCGCCTGGAGCATAGTGGGACACGCCCTAGGGACAGGAACGAGAAAGCGCGGCGGCGCCCCCCAACGCCGCGCTCCCGGTGTGGACGAACACGCCGAGACGGCGGCCGTCCGTTACTTGATGAACAGCATTTCCTGGTAGGTCGGCAGCGGCCACATGTCGTCAGCGACACTCGATTCCAACCCGTCGGCGTACTCGCGCACCGCGGCCATGGCCGGCAGCACCGTCGAGCAGTAGTAGCGCGCTTCGGCCTCGGCGTTCTTGGCGCCGTGCGCCCCCTCGAGACTCTGCTCGAGCGCAGTCAGGCTGTCTTGCAGGCCCTTGACGAAAGCGGTCACCTTGTCGAGCGTATCGGTGTCGAACTCGTAGCCCATCTCCTTGAGGCTCACGCAGGTGGCGGCCAACTGGCCTTGGTAGCGGACCGCGGCCGGGAAGATCATCGTGCGGCCCATCTCGATCATGAGCTTGGCCTCGACCGAGACCGAAAGGCAGTACTGCTCGAGGTAGGTCTCGAGGCGGCTGTCGAGCTCGCGCGGCGAGAGCACGTTGTACTTCTTGAAGAGTTGCTTGACGGGCCGGGACTTGAGCACCGGCAGTGCGTCGGCGGTGGTCTTCAGATTCAGCAGGCCGCGCTTCTCGGCCTCGGCGTGCCACTCGTCCGAGTAGCCGTCGCCGTTGAAGATGACTGAGCCGTGATCGCGGACGATCTGGGTGAGCAGCTTCTGGATCGCGGCATTGAGCTTGGAGGGCCTACCGCCGGTGGCCTTTTCCAGGTACGTCGCACAGTAGTCGAGCGACTCGGCCACGATGGTGTTCATCGCTACCAGCGGTCCGGCGATGGACTGATTGGAGCCGACGGCGCGGAACTCGAAGCGATTCCCGGTGAAGGCGAACGGGCTGGTGCGATTGCGGTCGCCGGCGTCCTTGGGCAGCGGCGGCAGCGTGTCCGCGCCGATGTGCATCACGCCCTTCGGGATGGATTTGGACGCACCGCCCTTCTTGATCTGCTCGAACACATCAGTGAGCTGATCGCCCAAGAAGATGGAGAGGATCGCCGGCGGCGCCTCGTTGGCGCCGAGACGATGATCGTTGCTGGCCGAAGCAACCACGGCGCGCAGCAGGCCCTGGTGGGTATGGACGGCGCGGATGACGGCGGCGCAGAAGACCAGGAACTGAGCGTTGTCGTGCGGCGTGTCGCCGGGATCGAGCAGGTTGCCCTGAGTGGCCGAGCCGAGCGACCAGTTGACGTGCTTGCCCGAGCCGTTGACGCCGGCGAAGGGCTTCTCGTGGGTCAGGCACGCCATGCCGTACTTCTCCGCCACCGCGCGCAGCTTGATCATGATGAGCTGCTGATGGTCGGTGGCGACGTTGGCGCTCTCGAAGGTGGGCGCGATCTCGTACTGGCCAGGGGCGACCTCGTTGTGGCGCGTCTTGACCGGGATGCCGAGCTTGAACAGCTCGCGCTCGACCTCGAGCATGAAGCTGAGCACGCGCTCGGGGATGGCGCCGAAGTAGTGGTCGTCGAACTCCTGGCCCTTGGGCGGCGCCGCGCCGAACAGAGTGCGGCCGGCGTTGAGCAGATCGGGCCGGGCGAAGAAGAAGTTGCGGTCGATGAGGAAATACTCCTGCTCGGGGCCGGCGGTGGAGGTGACCAGCGAGCCGTCGTCGTGCCCGAACAGTCCGAGGATGCGTTGCGCCTGCTGGTTGAGCGCCTGGCTCGAGCGCAGCACCGGGGTCTTCTTGTCGAGGGCCTCGCCGGTCCAGGAGACGAAGGCCGTGGGGATGCAGAGCGCGGTCCCGTTGGCGTTCTCCATGATGTAGGCTGGACTGGTAACGTCCCATGCGGTGTAGCCGCGCGCTTCGAAGGTTGCGCGGATGCCGCCGGAGGGAAAGCTCGAGCCGTCGGGCTCGCCCTGGATGAGCTGCTTGCCGGAGAACTCGGCAATAGCGCCGCCGTCGCCGTCGGGCTGCAAGAAGCTGTCGTGCTTCTCGGCGGTGGAGCCGGTGAGTGGATAGAAGACATGGGCGTAGTGGGTGGCGCCCTTCTCGATGGCCCAGTCCTTCATGGCGGCGGCGACGACGTCGGCGACCGAGGGGTCGAGCTTGGCGCCTTCGTCGATGGTCTGCATCACCGACTTGAAGACGGCTTTGGGCAGGCGCTGCTTCATCACCGCTCGGGAGAAGACGTTCGCGGCAAACAGCTCCTGGGCGGGCGTATCGATGAAATTCATCGGCGCCGCCGAGGGACTGTAGTTGGTGACGGCCGAGATGGCGGCCATGCGTGCGGAGCAGCCTCCGCTAGCGTTCTGATTCGTGGACAACCGATCCTCCGGGACGCCGCCGGCAAGACGAAGCCGACGGCTTTCTCCACGGTAGCGTGGGGAACGCGGCCGGAGGGATTCATTCTTTTTATGGAGGGTATTATGTGGACACTGGGGCGGCCGAGCTGACAAGCGCGGCCGCGGCTCGCTAGCATGACCGCGTGCCCAAGCTCGTCCTAGCCCTCATCGTGTTGGCGTGCCCGATCGGCTCGCTGCCGGCCCAGCCCAAGGGCAAAGTGGAGCGCGTCGAGGTGCGCGGGCGCTCGCTCGAAGGGGCGCTCTCGGGCGACTCGGCGGTCCGCCCGGTCTCGGTCTATCTGCCGCCGAGCTACGAAGCCGAGCCGGAGCGGCGCTACCCGACGCTCTACTTTCTGCACGGGTTCACCGATTCGGACTCGAAGTGGATGGGATTCGAGGAGCACTGGATTACGCTGCCGGAGGTGCTCGACCGGACCCTCGCCAACGGGGGCGCGCAGGAGATGATCGTGGTGATGCCGAACGCGCACACGCGCTTCTACGGCAGCATGTACTCGAGCTCGGTGACGGTAGGGGACTGGGAAACCTACGTGGCGCGAGAGTTGACGGCGTATGTCGACAGCCACTACCGCACGCTCGCACGACGCAGCTCGCGCGGCCTGGCCGGGCACTCGATGGGCGGCTACGGCGCGATGCGGATCGGCATGCGCAACCCGGACGTGTTCTCGAGCGTGTACCTGCTCAGCGCCTGTTGCATGGCTCCGAACAACGATCCGAAGCGGCTCGGCGCGATGGCGGGGCCGGCGGAGAAGGTAGGCTCGGACGAGGAGATCGCCGCGGGAGGCTTCATGATGAAGTTCTTGTTCGCCGGCGCCGCGGCCTGGTCGGCGAACCCGGCCAAGCCGCCGTTCTACCTCGACCTGCCGACGCGAGACGGCGAAGCGCAGCCGGACGTGCTGGCGCGCTGGACCGCGAACGCGATTCTGCCGCTGGTGCACCAGTCGATCCCGAATCTGCGCCGGCTCGAGGCGTTGGCTTTCGACGCCGGAGACGAGGATCGGGGGATTGCGAAGGCTTCACGCGAGCTCGACGCGGTGCTCGACCGCTACGAGATCGAGCACTTCTTCGAGATCTACCAGGGCGACCATCTGAACCGGATCGCGGAGCGGATCGAGCAGCACGCGTTGCCGTTCTTTAGCGACAAGTTGCGGTTCGAGTGAGAGGAGCCGGGGGGCGCATCGGGGCCTACGGCCCCGGGGCGCGGCGCTAGCGGCGTCGGCCGAAGCCGCGCCGGCCGGCGGGCAGCCGGCGAATCGAGCGCACCGAGGCGTAGGTTCGCAAGCCCGGCCCGAAGTTGTAGTAGGGGTAGTAGGGGAATCCCCAGCCACCCCAACGGCCCCAGCCGACGCCGACGCCAACCACCGTACGGGGCCAGTAGCCGCGGCCCGAGCCGTCGCCGAGCATCTTGTCGCGCCGCTTCGCCCAGTCTTCGAAGTCGGAACGCGACTCGGCCTTGGCGTTGCGGATGCTCACGTCGGCGCCCTGCCCGCGAATGCTCACCAGACCGCCTTTGACCCGCTCGGTGCGGCGATCGGTCGCCACGTCCACTTGCCCGTCACGGACGATGACGTCAGTCTGCTCGCCGCCGCGAGCCTCGACGGCGAACTCCGCTGGCTTGATGACGCGTAGCCTCGCCTGCCGGGTCTCGACGTCGAGATCGGCGTCATAGCGCTCGAACTGCGTGAGGGCGGCAAGCCCGCGCACGAGCTCGACGCGGTAGGACAAGTTGCCGAGATCTAAGATCCGCAGCTCGGTCTCCCCGGCCAGCCTTGCGTAGTTGCCGCGGTCGAGCTGGATCTCGGCGCGCGAGCGACTGCCTGTGATGACGACGTCGCCGGGGCGCAGCTCGTCGCCTCCGCGCGCTTGGATTTCGTCGCCGCTGGGGGCTCTGACGCGGACGTCGCCGTCGGCGACGCCGATGCGCGCGACTCCAAGCGCGGGGCCGCGGTCGCGATTGCCGCGGTTGCGTTGCGCCTCCGCCGGGGCGCCAAGCGCAAGAGTCAGCACGACGGCTGCGATGGTGTGGGGCTTCAACATGTTTCTCGTTCCTCGCTGCGACAGACAGCCGCCTCCGCCCAAACCGGGTTGCACGCCGGGCTCCACTGGCGTCGCAACTGGAACGAAAGGGGTTTCGAGGCGATGGTGCGATATCGCACCTGGTGGATAAGGGCCGCTCGCGGTGGATCACGGCCAGCCGCGAGCTAACGGCCGGCGCGAGCGGGCTCGACCGGGGTTTGCTCGACGATGCGGATGCCGAAGGCCTCGAGCCCGACGACTTTGCGCGGGCGATTGGTCAGCAGGCGAATCTGCTGCAAGCCGAGGTCGGAGAGGATTTGAGCGCCGATGCCGGAGCGGTACTGCATCCGGCTCTCTCCGCCTTCCCCCGCCGGCCGCACCGCGTCCTTACCGCTGGCGAGCAGCGCGCCGTCGCGCACCTCGAAGCCCGCACGGTTCTGATGCAAGTAGACCAGGGCGCCGCGGCCTTCTTGGGCGATGCGCGCGAGCGAGCCGTCGAGCAGCGCACGCGCTTGTCCGCCTTGGGCCGCGAAGACGTCGGCGAAGAGATGGGCGGCGTGCATGCGCACCAGAATTGGCTCGTCCGGCGCGAGCTCGCCCTTGACGAGCGCGAGGTGCGTCTCGTCGTCAATCAGGCTGCGGAACAGCACCGTTCGAAACTCGCCGTGGACGGTCTCGACCGCTCCTTCGGCAATGCGCTCGACGTAACGCTCGTTTTCGAGCCGGTAACGGATCAAGTCCGCCACGCTGATCATTGCGAGTCGATGGCGTTCGCAGAACTCGAGCAGCTCGGGGACGCGCGCCATCGTCCCGTCTTCGTTCATGATTTCGCAGATCACCCCGGCGGGAATCAGACCCGCCAGACGCGCCAGGTCGACGGCGGCTTCGGTCTGGCCCACGCGCACCAGCACGCCGCCGCGCTGCGCGCGCAGCGGAGGGATGTGGCCGGGCCGAGCGAGATCTTCGGGACCCGACGCCGGGTCGATGGCGACCTGGATGGTGCGCGCGCGGTCAGCCGCGGAGATGCCGGTGGTGACGCCCGTCGCGGCGTCGATCAGCTCGCAGAACGCCGTGCCGTGGCGCGAGGTGTTGCGCGTGGAGACCAGCGGCACCCGCAGGTGGTCCAGCCGCTGCTCGGTCATCGCCAAACAGATCAACCCGCGGCCATGGGTCGCCATGAAGTTGATCGCCTCGGGCGAGATCTTTTCCGCGGCAATGGTCAGATCGCCTTCATTTTCGCGATCTTCGTCGTCGACCACGACGACCATCCGTCCAGCGCGAATTGCTTCGATTGCCTCCTCGACGGGCACGAAAGCCATACTCGAATTCTACTGCCTTTTCGGGCCGAGACGGGTTCTTCCGGCCTCGGGCGGATCGTGGGGATACTCGTCCGGGGTCACGCGCACCGGAGTGGTGAGCTTGAGGGGCGCATCGACGCCGCTGGGGAAGGTCAGCTCCACGAAATAAGCCGTGAAGCCGCTGGGCGGCTCGGCGACGCGGGCAAGGAAGGTTCCATCCGAGCCCGGCGTCAGATCCACGGCTTGCCAAATCGGCCCCACGGCTTCGAGCCGAAAGTCGCGGTGCTCGGGGTTGTGGGCCAGCCATAGCTTGACCTGGGACGGCTGATCCCGGGCGGTCACGCGGATGGCGCCGTCGGCTTCGAAATCCCAATAGAAACGCGGGCGCGGACGCTCGTTGAGCAGAGCGTGATAGAAGGCCGCCAGCGTCTCGAGCGCGTCGGTGTCGCGCAGCGAATGATCCGAGTTCGGCACATAGCGCAGGTACTTCTCTCCGGCGAGCTCGTCGAAGTAAAACTGCGACGAATCGGGCAGGAAGAACTGATCGCCGGCTGAGTTGAGGATCAACTTGGGCATATCCAGGCGGCTGCGGTAGGAGAACGGCTCGACGATCGCCAACAGGTCTTCGAACCCTTCGCTCTCGAAGCGGTCCATGATGCCTTCTCGAAAATAGTCGCCCACCGCCGGGGCCCAAAAGCCGTAGACCTGGTAGTGATGGACGAAGGACGGGACGAGGTTGAGCATGTCGATGACGATAGGCGAGATTCCCACCACTCGATCGTCCACCGCGGCGGCGGTCCAGGTCGTCCAGCCGCGTTTGGATCCGCCCATGACGAAGAACTTGCCGACGCGCCCCGCGGTCATCTCGCCGAGCGCGTCCATGGCCTTCACGGCAGCTTTTGTCATAGGCAACCGGGTGAGCCAGATTGGGTTCTTGGACTCGAGATAGCGCGCCCAGTTGTAGGCGATGATCTCGTCTTCTTTGCGGCCTCCAAAGTCGTCTTGCTCGAACACGAGGGGTTGGTTGGGGACCATCTCGAGCTCGGCGACCACGGACTTGGTCTGCACCGCAAGACCGGCCATCGAGTCCTCGCCCTTGCTCGGCGCGGCGCCGCCGTTGGAGCCGCCGGAGATGAACAGCAGCCCGGTGTCGTGCTCGACCTCGTCAGGCCGGTAGACCAGCAGCCAGTGCTTCCAAACGGCCGGCGTGGCGCTCCGCGGCGGCGCCCAAACCTGCGAGGTCAGCTCGACGATGTCGAGCGTATGCCCCTTGCTGGGGATCTGGCGGAGGAGCTTCCACTCGTAGGCGCCGTCGTCGCGGTAGACGTACTCGTCAAGAGCGGTCTCGTTGGCGCGCGGACCGGCCGAGCACAACCCGAAGCACGAGAACAGCACGAGGGCGCAGCGCGGAAGCATTACGGCCATCCTCTCACAAGCAAAGTGCGATCGTGATGCTCAGCCCGCGCGATAGGCGTCGCGCGACCGGATCGCCGCATCGAACAGCTCCGCCGGCGCCAGAACGCCGCGCAGCTTGGGCCAGGCAGCCTCGACTTCCTTCTTCCAAGCGCTCTTGTCGGTCGCGACGACCTCGAGCCCGCGCTGCTTCATCTGCGTGATGGCGTCGTCGCCGAGCTTGCGAATGCGGCTGCGCATGGCGTCGCCGGCGCGGGCCGACGCCTCGGCGAGCTCGGGCCGCATCGCCGCCGGGATTCTCTCCCAGGCTTGCTTGGAGATGACAGTGCCGGCGATGACCGGCGCCCACTTCAGATCCGTCATATGCGTCGCTCGCTGGTACGAGCCGTCGAGCATCGCATAGAGCGGCGGCACGGTGATGGCTTCCACCAAGCCGCTCTGCAGAGCCGTGCCGACTTCGCTGAGCGGCAGCGGCACGACGTGCATGCCGAACTGCTTGTAGAGCCGCTCGGTCTTGGCGTCGCCGGCGGAGATCCACAGCGTCTGCGCTCGGATGTCGTCGAGCGTCTTGGCGGGCTTCTTGGTAAAGAACTGCGCCCACCCGCCATCGGACCAATTGAGCACGACGAAGCCCTTGCTCTCGAGCCGCTGCTCGAGCTTCGGCGCGAGCTCGTCGCGCACGTGGTCGAGCTCGTCGTAGGAGTCAAACAGCATCGGAATGTGGAGGGCGTCCACGCCTCCGTCGATCAGGGCGAGGCCGATGCCGGTCATGGCGACGGCCTGTAGCTGCCCCACGCGCACCTTGCGCAGCATCTCCGCGTCGTCGCCGAGCGAGCCGCCCGGGAAGACCCGCAATTGCAAACGCCCGCCGGAGATGCTCTGCCAGTCCTGCTGCATTTGCTGCAGGATCTCGTGCCAAGCCGAGCCGGAGGGCGCGACGGTTCCCAAGTTGATCGCGAGCCGCCTGCCGCGCTGCGCCCAGAGGTTGGACGTGAGCGCGCCGGCGGCGAGGGCTTTGAGTGCGGTTCGTCTTTGCATCAGCTCCTTAGTTCTCTATCGGATCATCGACGATGAGGAACAAGTCCTCGATGCGGTCGAGCAGCCATTGCGCGCGACGCTGACCGAGCACGTTGCGCAGGCGGTTGTCCGGATCGGCGTCGACGTCGACCGCGAGAGCTTTCCTCATCAACTCCCGGAACAGCGCGACGTTCTGGTCCGGGATGGCGACCGCTTCGGCGTAGGAGACGTGCAGCCCCGAGTTGGCCCCGCCGGAGAGCTCGAGCGCTCTGAGATAGCTCTGCTCAATCCGCTCCCGGTCTTGCACGCCGGGCCGCGAGGACTCGAACACGAGCGCGAAGTCGTGCAAGGCGCCGCCGTCCCAGCTCGAATTTAGCTCGATGGCGCGGTTCACCAAAGCCTCCACCTCCGGCAGCCGCGCGAGCATTGCGGCGTCGTCGGTCGCCGTGGAAATCGCCAACCCGAGCGCCGCCGCGCTCCAGTAGAGCAGCGGCAGGTCTCGTTTGGCTTTCCCCGGCTTTGTGACGGCTACGGCATCGGCGGGGTTGCGCCGGAGTCGCTCTTGAAAGCCCGGGTAAAGCGTCTCGAGGGCGTGGAAGCCGTGGGCGGCGCCGCGCAAATAGAGCTTGCGCGCCCGCTCGCGCATCTTGCGCCCCGCCGCCAGATCCTCTTCGATCAGCTTGTCCGCCTCGAAGTCGACGTAGGCATAGGAGTAGAGCGTGAAGCCGCGGCAGGCGGTGACGAGCAGGTTGCGGTCGTCGGGAACCTCGGCCAGCAGCGACTCGACGAACTTGAGGCTGAACGGCAAGGCATCGCGGACGAGCTCGAGATCCTCGTCCGACTCGAAGACCGACGCGCCAGAGTTGAGCGAAGCGCCGACCTGCCGGATGGCGTACTTCTTGACCGAGCACGAGCACAGCGCCGCGACGGCGCAGCAGAGTATCGCCCGAGCAATCACCGCACTCAGGATATCAACGGCCAACCTCGACGGCGTCCTGGATCAGTCCAGATCGAAGTGGTAGCCCTCTTCGCCGTGCAACGCCAAATCCATTCCGCGGATCTCGGCTTCCTGGGACATGCGCACGCCCACGGTGACGTCGCAAAGCTTGAGCAAGATCCACGACCCAACGCCGGCAACTACGATGGACGCCGCGCAGGCGGCGAGTTGGTTGATCAACTGTGCGGGGTTGCCCTCGATGGCGCCGACCGGGGCTCCAGAGAACACGTCGTTGACCGCGCTGGTCGCAAACACGCCGCCAAGAATCGTGCCGGCGAAGCCGCCCGCGCCGTGGACGCCGAACACATCGAGGGAATCGTCGTAGCCGAACCGCGCCTTGACCACGACCACCATGTAGTAGCAGACCACGCCCGCGACCAAGCCGATGAAGAGCGCCGGCATGGGCGCGACGAATCCAGAGGCCGGGGTAATGGTGGCCAGGCCGGCGACTGCGCCGGTGATGGCGCCCAGGGCGCTGGGCCTGCGGTCGCGGTTCCACTCGAGCAGCATCCACGAGATCGTGCCGCCGGCGCCGCCGAGGTGGGTGGCGAGCATGGCGCTGGTGGCCAATGCGCCGCCGGCGAGCGCGCTGCCGCCGTTGAAGCCGAACCAGCCGACCCACAACAGGCCGGCGCCGATGACGCTGATCACCAGGTGATGCGGCTTCATCGCATCCGACGGAAAGTCATGACGCTTGCCGATGTAGAGAGCGCAGACCAGCGCCGCCACGCCGGAGGAGATGTGGACCACCACACCTCCCGCGAAGTCCAGCGCCGGCATCGAGCCGCCCAAGCTGAAGAAGCCGCCCGAGCCCCACACCATGTGGCAAATCGGCGCGTAGACGACCAGGAGCCAGAGGCACGAGAACAGCAGCATCGCGCTGAAGCGCATGCGCTCGGCAAAGGCGCCTGTGATGAGCGCGGGCGTGATGATGGCAAACATCATCTGGAACATCATGAAGGTCTGGTGCGGCACGGTTCCGGCGTAGCCCGACGGCTCGGCGCCAACCCCGGCCAGGAACAGATAGTCGAGGTTGCCTAGGAACGCCCCGTCTCCGCCGAAGGCCAGCGAGTAGCCGAACAGCACCCACACGATCGCTCCGGCGGCCATCATGATGAAGCTCTGCAACAGCGTGCCGAGGACGTTCTTCTTGCGCACCAGGCCGGCGTAGAATAGCGCCAGGCCGGGCGCGGTCATCATCAGCACCAACGCGGAGCTGACCAGCAGCCAAGCGTTGTCGCCGGTGTCGATTGCGGACTCTTGGGCGGAAAGGGGAAGGGCGCAGGCGGAAGCTAGCGCGGCCGCGCGCCGGAAGGCGGTCGTCTTCATCGAACTGTCTCCTCTACGAGGCGGAGGTTCGGAGCGCACGAAGCGAAACGTCTTGGTTTCTGACCATGGCGCGCCATTCGACGACACGGGCGAGGGGCGCGCACGGGCCCGACTCCGAAGGGGAAAAGGATAAGGGGTTCGGTCATCGAACCGCAACACGGCCGCACCGGCCGCTCACTCCAGGCGGTAGATCGTGATCTCGGGTTGGGCGGCGGCGCCCTGCTGGGCCGCCAGTAACAACCCTTTGCTCGGAACCGCGAGCAGCCGCTGGGGCTCTGGGCCGGTCGGCAGCGCCTGGACGAGCTCGAGCGAGCCATCGCCTGCGACTCGAAAGACCGCCACGACCCTGGAGGAGCGATAAGCGGCGAAGAGCAGGCGCCGGTTTCCGTAGAGGCCGAAGCTGAGGTGAAGCCGATCATCCGCCGCGTCGGTCTCGTCACGGGGGGCCTGAAGGGCTCGTTGCTCGGCGGTGTCCGCTGAGTCGTAGCGAGTGCGGCCCCGAGCGTCGACGATGCGGAACGCCGCGCCGTCGTCGCTCGCGGCGGAGACGGCCGCTTCGAGAGGGGCAAGCCAAGCCAGCGATCCCGGCTCGGCGGAAGGCTCGAGCCCGTCCATCGGGAAATGACTCACCAGGGCGCCGTCGGACAAGCGCACCAACACGACGTGACGATTGGCAGGCAGCGAGACGATCGCAACATCGTGCGCGTTGACGTCAACGAAGCGCGGCTCGGGGTCGTCGCCATGCACCTGGGCCAGCCCGGTGAGGGCCACGCGGCGCAGGCTCCACAACGCCGGCGGACCGGCGGCGTCGAGGATGACGAGCTCGCCCGGCGGCGGCTGCGGCGGGCCGGCCAGGCGGCCGCCCGCGTCCTCGCAAACGTCCGCCTCCAGCTCGTAGCCGCTGAGCAAGCCGCCGAGACAGAGCCCCTGCCGGCGACCGTTTTCGATGACGACCGCAACGTACCGTCCGGTGCGGCTCGCCGCCAGCGGTCCGGGTTGGCCGCCGAGGGGGATGCGCCGAACCACGGCCTTGGTCGCGAGGTTCAAGATCGCCAGCTCACCGGCTTCAGAGAGCGAGTCGGCGCCGGTGTCGCTGGCGGCGATCGCGTAGCCTCCGATCGCGGCCAGGCCGCGCGGCGTTCCGCCAACCGGGACCAGGCCCGCTGGCCGCGGATCCGCCGGGTCGGTGATGTCGATGAGTCCCACGGCGGCGTTGTCCGGGTCGGAATAGAGGGCCGTGTTTCCGTCCGCTGAGACTGCAACCGCTTCGACGGAGGCCGCTGCGGGCGGGCAGTCGGGCCTGTCACAGAGGTTCTGGCTCATTGCGAACGTCGCCACGGGTTCGAACCGCGACGCTCGCGAGCGGTCGAGGTCGGTTGGACCCGGCCCCGCGGCGCCCACGTGCGGCAACATCCCCAGCGCGGCGCGATACTCTTCGACGGCCGCACGGGCAAGGCGCTCGGCCAACAGCGCGTCGCCAGCGGCGATGCGCGCCTCGACCTGCGCAATCTCCCGCAGCTCGAACGTCGTGGTCGCATCCGCTCTCGCCACCTCGACCGCCTCCACGACGATCGACTTGACCGCCACCGCCAACAAGCCGTACGCAGGGGAGAGATCCTCGGCGCTCGCCGCGTCGGCTTCCTCGAGCAGCTCGATCGCGCGGCTCATCCTGGCCATCGCCTCGTCCCAGCGCCCAGCGCGCGCCAACGCGAGCGCCCCTGGCGCATCTCGTCGGCGACGTCCCCCGTTGAGCTCCACGAGAGCGCTTTCGACCAACTCGGCGGCCGCG
The DNA here is from genome assembly GCA_965216545.1 of Bryobacterales bacterium. Classification (GTDB taxonomy): domain Bacteria; phylum Acidobacteriota; class Terriglobia; order Bryobacterales; family UBA6623; genus RI-231. Next base: position 5,710,520 of record OZ244172.1, on the reverse strand, counting down.
GGGTCTTGGTGGGGCGCACGGGCGAAGCGCACCAGGTTCTCCATGGTGTGCGCCACCGCGCCGGCCGCATCGACGACCTCGAGGACGCGCTTCGCCGCTCCGACTCCCATGTCGTCGTCGGTCACGGTGAATTCAATTTCGTGCTCGCCCGTCTGTTCGTAGACGTGCTGCTCCACGACCGGGCTCGGCCGCCCGGGCCGCGTCGCGTCGGGGTGCGTGCTCATCGAACCGTCGCCCCAATCGATGACGGCGACGTGCGTGTCGAAGACGCCAGGATCGGTGAAGACGCCGTCGAATTCGATCGGCACGCCCACCAGCGCGACCTCGATCTCCCCGCCGATCGTGTTGCCGGCTTCGTCGCGCAGCGCCTCGATCGAAACCGACGGCGGGACGTTGAAAATCTCGATCGTCGCCTCGTCGATGTCAATCAAGTCGGTCGCATCGGTGACGCGCAGGCGCACGACTCGCGAGTCCGGCCCGTCGATCTCGGCGGCGGAGAACTCCACTTCGATGCCGAGCGTCTCGAACTCGATGTCGTCGTCGCCTTTTTCCTCCCCCAAGTCCCACTCGTAGGTCAGCGTCGCGGCGTCTTGATCGGGGTCGCGGCTGCCGGCGCCGCTCAACGTCACCTCGCCGCCCTCGGGCACGCTGTAGGGACCGCCGGCGTCGGCCACGGGCGGCCGCGGCGGGATGAACATCCGCACGTTCAGATCGATCAGTACGTCGTTGGGATCGTCTCCCCTGCCCTGGAACGTCAGGTTCGTCGGGCACGCCGCCGACCGAATGCCCGGCGCCGACACGCCGCCAGCCGCGCCCGAGAGGCACTTGGCGAGATCAACGACGAGATGAAGCTCCAGGCCGTCGGTGTTCTTGATGTCCGCCGGGTCGTCCACCGAGTAGGGCGCCTCGAACGGCTCGAAGAACTCGTCGTTGTCCCAAACCGTGATGTAGAGGTCGACGACGTCCTGGCCGGAAATGTAGTCTTCAGATCCCCGCCTGTAGTTGTAGGTTTGTGAGAAAACGTAGCCGGGGCGAATCTCGGTTTGATTTTCAGACCCGCGCCGCACCTTGTCGAAGGTCTTCCAATTGACGGTGGAGTGATGTTGAAACGAATCGTAGCGGGTGACGCTGCCCGGAAAGACCTCGCCGCCGACGTTGCGCAGCTGGCCTTGGTGGTTCTCGAGATAAGCCCCGACAGGGCGCGGGCAATCGCCGTCCACACAATTGCGGCGCGCGTAGCCCATCACCATCCCCACGTAGTAGTCGGGGTCCTGGTAGCCGTCCATGCCGAAGACTCCGAAATCCCCGTCATCCCGGCCAACCTCTTTGACCCTGCGTACGGTTACGGTGAGAATGGGGCGCGTGACCGCCTTTTCCCACAGGGCGAACAGACCGGCGACGGCGCGGATGCCGCGTACGTAGGAGTACTTTCGAATCAGGCTCAGATCGCCGTCGTTGTCGTTGTTGCAAGGGCCGAACCCGCAGGGTCCAATCGCGTCGTTGTCGGCTAGACGGTCGGCGTCGGTCGGGCAGCCTCTCGGCTCAAGGAAGCAGGCGGCGGCCACGCTGGCGACGTCTCCCGCGAAGCGCTCATCGACCCAGGTGTAGTTCGGGTCATTGACCGGCCTGGAGTCGCCGTCGACTTGGTCGGAAGCGAAGTAGTCCGCCACCTGATTGGTGGTGAGGAAGATCCATAGAAACTGGTCGTCGATCTCGTTGAGCGATGTCTCGAGCACGCCCTCGCCGCGTACCCGTCGCCACTCCTCGGATGAGAGGAACGCGTTGGGAGAGCGTCCGTCCGAACCCGCGCTCATCCACTCTTCGTAGGCGTCGTCGACGATGGCGTCGGGGCCGTGGATGACGTTGTGGGCGTGAGTGGGAATGGTCTGGTCCTCGAGGAAGTGCGCAACCATGCCGAGGAACTGATAGGCGCCCTCCTTGTTGCCGGCGGCGTACTCGCCCAGCGCGCGGTTCCAAAGTCCCAATGCAGCGTTGATGGCGTTGGGGTAGTCTCCGCCGAAGGGCCCGATGTCGATTGGGCCGACGTCCCGGATGATCATCGGCGCGCCCAGATTGCCGTCCGGGCTCCAGAAATGGGACGCCGTCACCAAGCCATCGCCCACTCCGGTGTTTCCGTAGACGGGGTCGTACTCGTCGGGGTTGGCAACGCCCCGCTCGATCAAGTGGTAGAACTCGAACAGCTCGCGCGCGATGTGGCTGGTCTCGAACTGCGAGCTGAAAAGATCCCGCGCCTGCTGGGTCATGTTTTCGTGGGTGCAGGGCCTGTTCGGGTCCGAACAGATGTTGTAGGAGGCGCCGGGCGCCGCCGCGAGCAACGCGAGCGCGACCGCGGCGCTCAGGGAGAGGCGCTCACGCGACCGGTCGGGTGTGTCGATTCTGTTTGAAGGACGCATCGGGCGAGATCGGCGGACGCTCGCTGGCGCCGCTGGGTGCAGGCGATTGTACGCCGCCCCGGCGGCTCGCCGCAAGGCCGTGGCGCAATAGGGGGTTACGCCGCGCAAATCGCGGATTATAATAGCCTTTGCCTGCTTGTCTTCGCCGGAAGAGTGACCCGTGGACAGCGCCGAACAGATCCGCGAACGGCTGGCCGCCGCCATCGGCGAGCGGTATGAGGTCCTCGAGCCTATCGGCGTCGGGGGCATGGCGACCGTGTTCCTCACCCGCCACCGCATGCACGGCGGCTTTTGCGCGGTAAAAGTGCTTGCCGATCATCTGGCGCAACAGGAGCCGCTGGTGAAGAGCTTTCTGACCGAAGCCCAAGCCAGCGCGACGCTCGACGGGCACCCCAACATCGTCGACATCATCGACATCGATCAGCGCGACGGCCTCTACTACATGGTGATGAAGTACATCGAGGGCGAAGACCTCTCGTCGTACTTGAATCGAAAGGGCGCTTTGCCCTGGAAACAATCAGCTTATATCGCTGCGCAAGTCGCCGATGGGCTGGCCTACGCACACGACCGCGGCGTCATCCACCGCGATCTCAAACCGTCGAACGTCCGCATCAGCGTGCATGGCGGCGTGACGGTGCTGGACTTCGGGATCGCCAAGATCGGCCAGACACCGTCGACGTTCACCGAGATGGGCGCCCGCGCCGGCACGCCGCATTATATGGCGCCCGAGCAGATCCGCGGCCAATCGGTCGACCATCGCTCGGATCTCTACGGCTTGGGCGTGATGCTCTACCAGATGGCGCTGGGCAGGCGGCCGTTCGACGGGGAGAATCGCGAAGCGATCTGGTTCGCCCACGCCACCGACGAGCCGCCGCCGCCGCGCGAGATTGACCCCGAGCTGCCCGAGCCGCTCAGCCACATCATCCTCAACCTACTGGCCAAGGACCCCGAAAGCCGCTACGAATCGGCTTCCCGCGTGGCGCGCCACTTGCGCACGCTGGGCCTCGACGACGTGGCGGAGTCGCTCGACCCGGTCGATCAACTGCGCGTGGACGAGCTGCGCTCGAGGACCCTGACGCCCACCTCGCTCAGCGGCGAGCGGACGCCGATCGAGCGGCTCTCGACGCCCTCGACGCAAACGCAGACCCGGACCCAGCAGGACGCGCCCGCCGCCGCGCTGGAACCGCCGCCGCCCGCGGGCGAGGCTGACGATTCGCGCAAGATCATGCTGTTCGCCGGCGCGGCGGTGGTGTTGGTGCTCGCGGCGGTCGCCTGGCTCGTGCTCGGCTCCAGCCCGGAACCAGACCCCACGCTGGCGCCGCCCCCAATCGTGGAGAGGCGACCGCCGCCGCCAGCCCCCGAGCCGGCCCCGGCGTCGCCCGCCGACCCGATCGCGAGCAGCCCAGCGGATCCCGCGCCGGCCGGCGGGAGCGTTACGCCCTCCCCCGAGACTCCAGCCGAACCCGCGGGCCCAACCGCCGAAGAGCAGGAGGCCGAACGCCGGCGCGCCGAAGCGGCCAGACGCCGGCGCGCCCGAGAAGCCGAGGCAAAGCGCCAGGCCGAGATCGAAGCCGCCAAAGCGCGGCTGCGCGGCGAGACGCCGCAACAGTAGTCCCATGGCCCGTCTGGCTAAAGCTTTGCTCCCGCTCGCTCTGATGTTGGCGTGCTGCGCGACCGCCTTCGGCCAAGGCGCGCCGATCACCCTCGAACGATTGAACGAAGCTTTGGGCTCCAAGCTGCTGGGCGACAAAGAGATCGCCGAGATCGTCCTGGAGGTCGGCGTGTCGTTCCGGCTGACCGACGAGCTCGAGGGTGACCTGCGCGGCCGCGGGGCGTCGGACCTGGTCATTCTGGCGGTCCGCAACGGATTTCGGCCGCCGCTGCCGCCAGGGCCGGCCAGCGCCGCCGCCATCGCCGAAGCGCTCGAGAGAGGCGCCTCGAGCGTCGACATCGTGGCCCACGTGGAGCAGGACGGCCTCCAGGGAACCTTCAACGCGGACCTGCTGGCTCGCCTGCGGACCGCCGGCGCTTCGCCGATTCTGCAGGGCATCATCGCCAGCCGTTGGCTCGGCTCCAATGCGCTCGATGGCAGCCTGGAGCAGATCGAGGCGCTGCTCGCCGCGGGCGTCGAGGCGGCCGCGCTCAGCGCCAAGTTGGCCGACGCGCAAGTGACGTTCAGTGCGGATCGCGAGGCTTTTGCAAGGCTCAGCAGCGCCGGCGCAAACCCAGTCGTGCTGCGCGCGATTGCGGGCGCATTCGTCGCCAGCGCGGGCAAGCCGTTTTCGCTCGACCAGCTCGTCGTGCTGCAAGGCGCTGGAGTCGGGCCGTCGGCCCTGGCGGGTCGCATTGCCGAAGTCGGAACGGACTTCGAAAAGGCTGACGACGTTGCGCAGCAGCTTGCGAGCTCCGGGCTCGACGAAGCGATAGCGAATGCGGTGCTGGCGCGTCGAATCGGCGCTGGCGCGGGGCCGCTGACGTTGCGAGCCATCGTGGGCGCGCTGCGCGGCAACGTTCCCGCGCCGGAGATGATTCAGGCCATCCAAACGCGCGGTGTGGCCTTCCGGCTCACCAACGACGTGGCCGCGGGCTTGGCCTCGTTTCCTCCCGCGGTGCGGTTGGCCTGCGCGGTGCAGGCGCTGGGGCAACAGGGCTATCGCGCCTACCGCCCCTCGCGCGCGGCCGGCTTCAACCCCGACGCCGAGCAGGGCACGATGGACATTCGCTTGACGGTCGACCACGTCGAGGACGTCGTCGTCATCGACGACGTGCTGATTGTGAAAGCGCTGCGTGGCGCCGACAGCGAAGACATCGGCAGCGAGGCGACCCAGCCGCTGCCCATGGACCTCGACCCGAACACCTTTGCGGTCGAGCTCAAGGACGGCCGCGGGCAGATCGCCGCTTACTGGTCGCCCGAAAAAGGCAACGGCTACATCATGCGGGCGCGCGTTTTCGACGAGAAGGGCGGCGCCGACAAGTACCACTTGCGGCTGAGCTGGCGGCGTGGCGGCGTCAACGCCGGCGGGACCCGCCGGCAAGCGCCGTCGCTGCTGAAATAGCAGGGCCGAGTCGGAGCCCCGAACCCCCGCTCGCTGTGAAAAGCCAGAGCCGATTCCGCTACGATCAGAGCGCTTTGCCCCCCCTCCATCTCTCGCCGCCCGCGGTGCTGCTCGCCGCGTCCTGGGCGCTCATCGTTCTCCTGCTCGGTTGCACGGGTGATTCCGCACCGGACGATCCGCGAGCTCAGTTTGCGCTCGAGCAGATCCGCAAGCGGCCCGATCCGCCCAGCGTCGCTTTCGCGCTCGACCAGAGCATGGCGGAACAGGAATTCGCGATTGTTGCCTCCGGCGGGTCGGTTTCCATCACCGGCGGCGACGCGGTCGGGTTGATGTACGGCGGGCTCGAGGCGGCGGAGCAGATCGATCTCTACGGCCAAGTCCGGACGACCAAGGGCGCTCCCAAGCTGGCAAGGCGCGGCGTCAAGTTCAACATCCCGCTCGACGCCCGCACTCCCTCCTACGACGACTCGGGCGACGCCGCCCAGAAGAACATCGCGGAGATGTGGGACTGGCAGTTTTGGGAGCAGTTCCTCGACACGATGGCGGTCAACCGCTATAACGTCTTGACTTTTTGGAATCCCCACCCCTTTCCCTCGATGATCAAGCTCGACGACTATCCCGATGTTGCTCTCGATGACGTCAAGGCGACCACGCTGAGCCCCACCGGGGTCGAGAACGAATGGGGCGATCCGCAGCTCGTGACCACGAACGTCATGGCCAACCTCGAGACGGTCAAGACGATCACCATCGACGAGAAGATCGCTTTCTGGCAAAGGGTCATGCGACGCGCGCGCGACCGCGGCATCGACGTGTACTGGATCACCTGGAACATCTGTCCCAACAGCGTCGCGCTGCCGGTGGAGCCCTTCTACAAGACGTTTGGCATCAACCTCGCCGACGAGGCGCCTGGCAAGCATGGCGTGACCCACCAGATCGACAATCCGATCACCGTCGACTATCACCGCCAGGCCGTCAAGACCTTCCTGTTGACCTACCCGGACGTGACGGGCATAGGCGTGACCGCGGGCGAGCACATGCCGCAGTCGTGGGAAGGCGTCAACCGCGAGGAGTGGCTCTGGAACACCTACGGACAAGGCATCCTGGACGCAAAGCAGGAGCAACCCGACCGGACCGTACGCTTCATCCACCGCGTATGGCATTCCGACATGGATCAGATCATGGACTATTGGGGCGACTATCCCGATCCGTTCGAAGTCAGCTTTAAGTACGCCCACGCAAGACTCTACTCTTCTCCTCAGCTCCCGTTCGCGGCGGAGCATATTGCACAGATGCAGCCCTACGGCCTGAAGTCTTGGTGGAACTTGCGGAACGACGACATCTTCGTCTACCGCTGGGGTGACCCGGAGTACGTCCGGGACTTTTTGAATTTCTTCGACGAGGACGCCACGGCCGGCTACTATGTCGGGTCCGATGGATACGTCTGGGGGCGTGAGTTCATCAGCAAGAACCCCGCGCTATCGGGACAGCTCGAGATCGACAAGCACTGGTACCGCTTCCTGCTGTGGGGCCGGCTGGGCTACGACGATGCGCTCGACCGGTCGTTCTTCGTCAAGAAGCTCGCGAAGCGATATCCGGACGCCGAGGCCGGGCTGCTCTTCGATGTGTGGCGGACGGCGTCCCAGATCATCCCGAAGATCAACGTCTTCCACTGGCGCGACTGGGATGCGGACTGGTCGGTGGAAGCCGGTGTCGCGCGGCCGCAGCTCGGCGGATACCGAGAGGTGACGGATTTCATCGACAACCCCACCCTCGAAGGGAGCGGCATCGCGAGCCCGGCGGAGCTCGCCGCGGGCCCAGATCGAGGAGAGCGTTCGCCTCGATCCGTCGTCGAGGAGTTGCACGGTCTAGCGCGGCAGACCCGCGAAAGCGCGCAGCGACTGCGCCGCGGCGACATGAGCGAGGAGCTACGGACTCTGCTCGAGGATTTCGACGCGATGGCGGCCATGGCAGACTACTACGCGTCAAAGATCCACGCAGCGATCGAGCTCGCCCAGTATCGCCTGACACGAAACGCCTCGGAACGCTCAGCGGCCGTCGGACACTTAGAAGAGGCGCTATCACATTGGGACGAATACACCCGGATCTCGGTCGCTAACTATCAACCCCAAATGCTCGCGCGCCCCGGATTGCTCGACTGGGAGGCTCGGCGGAAGGACGTCGAGCGCGACATCGAGATCGCTCGCGAGTTTCAACCGAATCCCTGATGCGCGAGCCTAGCAGTCTAGTGCGGTCAATGGTAGGCTAAAGCCAACGTGCGTCCCGCGATTGTGCTTCCGATCCTGGCATCGGCCGGACTGGCGGCTGCCGTTGACGGCCCGCCCGTCGACTTTCAGCGTGAAGTTCGGCCAATTCTCTCTGACAACTGTTTCCATTGCCACGGCCCCGACCCCAATACGCGGCTGGCCGGTTTGCGTTTGGACGAGAAGGACGCCGCGCTCGCCGTTCGCCCCAACGGCGCGGCCATCGTGCCCGGCGATCCGGCCGCCAGCCTGCTCTATCAGCGCATCGTGGCGACAGATGCGCTCAAGATGCCGCCGGAGTACTCGCACAAGAAGCTCGAGCCGGAGCAAATCGGGCTACTCGAGCGCTGGATCGAGCAAGGCGCCTCCTGGAGCGAGCACTGGTCCTTCGTCGCGCCGAAGCGGCGCGATCCGCCCACGGCGGATGATCCGACTCAAGCGCGCAACGGGATCGATGCGTTCATCCTGGCCGCGCTCTCACGAGAGGGCCTCGAACCGGCCGCGCCCGCCGACCGGCGTTCGCTCATCCGGCGCGTCTCGCTCGACTTGACCGGCCTGCCGCCGGATCCCGCCGATGTCGAGGCGTTCGTCCAGGACTCCGCGCCGGACGCCTACGAGAGGTTGGTCGAGCGTCTGTTGGCGTCGGAGGCCTGGGGCGAGCATCGCGCGCGCTACTGGCTCGATGCTGCGCGTTACGCGGATACCCACGGTCTACACATCGACAACTACCGCGAGATGTGGCCCTACCGCGACTGGGTCATCGACGCGTTTAACCGCAACATGCCGTTCGATGAGTTCACCGTGGAGCAGATCGCCGGCGACCTGCTGCCCGACCCCACGCCCCAACAACTCATCGCAACCGGGTTCCACCGCTGCAACATCACCACCAACGAAGGCGGCGTGATTGACGAAGAAGTGGCGGTGATGTACGCCAAGGACCGCGTCGACACGACCGGCACGGTGTGGCTCGGCCTTACCGTCGGCTGCGCCACCTGCCACGACCACAAGTTCGACCCGATCAAGCAGAAGGACTTCTACTCGCTCAGCGCGTTCTTCCGCAACACGACGCAGAAGCCGCGCGACGGCAACATCTACGACACGCCGCCGGTGATGGTCGTGCCGTCGGCGGAAGACCGGCCAAAGTGGGAGAGCCTGAAGCAAGAGCTGCCCGCCGCTCATCAGCAACTCGACGCCGCCCGATCGGCCGCGGGCGACGGCATCGCCAAGTGGCTCGACTCGCGCAAACGCCGCAAAGTCGGGGCCGCTCGCTTCAACGACGCCGAAACCTACGCCATCTCCTGGGCCGGCGCACCAAGCATGCTTCGCGCCGACAAGCCTCTCGCCACCGAGCGCTCAGGCGAATCGACCCCTTCGCGCACCGCCGCGGGTCTGCCGATGCTCGAGCTCGGGCACAAGGGCTATCTCGAGGTCGCGGGCGCGCGGCCGGTCGCCTCCGGCGAGCCGTTCACGCTGGCCGTCCGGTTCCGCAATGACAAGGAAAACATGAAGGGCACGCAGGTGCTCGCCAGCCAGACCGCGTTCGGCGACGACATGAACGATGACGACTACGACCGCGGCTGGCGCCTGGAGATCAGCGACGGGCTGCCGCGCCTGGTCTTGATTAGCAGCCGCGGCCAGGACTTCGGCATGCGGGTCATCGGCAAGGAGCACAAGATCGAGCCTGGTAAATGGCATCACGTCGCGGTGACCTACGACGGCCATCGTCAGCGGGACGGCATTTCGATCTTCCTCGACGGGGAGCGCATGCCGACTGAGCGCATGGGCCGGGCCCTGCGCGTGCTCGACGCCGAAATCGCCGTCGATGCGCCATTGGTGCTTGGCGCGCGTCGCAACGATCCACAGAACAGAGACGAGGGCGAGAAGAAGGACGAGCGCTCAGGCTATTTGCCAGGCGCCATAGCGGACTTCCGTGTCTTCGATCGAGCTCTCTGGGACTCCGAGGCTAAGTTGCTGTCCCTTTGGGACGCGATCGGGACGGCGGAGGGCAAACGCGAGCGAGAGCTGAGCGACCGTGAGCGCGCCGCCCACGCGGAGTACTTCCTTTCCCGGCGCGACCCCGCGTTTCGATCGGCCGCCGATCTGCTCAACGCCAAGCAATCTGTTCGCCGCGCCATCCTGCGCCGCAGCCCCATCACGCACATCCAAGAGGAAGACGGCGAGAGCTCGCCGATGGCCCACGTTCTCTACCGCGGCATGTACGATCAGCGCCGCGACGAGGTGACCCCGGCAACCCCCGGCGTGCTGCCGCCAATGGCCAGCGACTTGCCGCGCAACCGCCTTGGTTTGGCGAAGTGGCTCGTTGCCGACGAGAATCCCCTCACCGCACGCGTAACGGTCAACCGCTTCTGGCAGGAGGTCTTCGGAACCGGGCTCGTTCCGTCAGCCGAGGACTTCGGCTCGCAAGGCGAACCGCCGACGCATCCCGAGCTGCTCGATTGGCTGACGCTCGAGTTTCGCGACTCCGGCTGGGACGTCAAAGCGCTGTTCCGGCTCATGGTCACTTCGTCCACCTACCGCCAAGCCGCCGTCACCACGCCCGCCAAGCTCGAAAGGGATCCGGACAACCGCTTGCTCTCTCGCGGTCCGCGCTTCCGCATGGACGGCGAGATGATCCGCGACGTCGCGCTCGACGCCAGCCGGCTGCTGGCGAGCGGCGTCGGCGGCCCCAGCGTCTACCCCTATCAGCCCGACCGCATTTGGGAAACCGTGGCGATGAAGTCGTCGAACACGCGCTTCTACCAGCAGGACGCTGGCGAAGGGCTGTACCGCCGCAGTCTCTATACCTTCTGGAAGCGCGCCGCGCCGCCGCCGAACATGATGATCTTCAACGCGCCGACCCGCGAGGAATGCACGGTGCGTCGCGAGCGCACCAACACGCCGCTGCAAGCGCTGGTGACGATGAACGACCCGCAGTTCTTCGAAGCCGCACGGGCACTGGCCGAAGACGCCGTACTCTCGCGCAAAGAGTTTGATCAGCGGCTGGACTTGATGACGGCCCGGCTGCTGGCGCGGCCCTTCGCCGACCGCGAGCGCCAAGTCGCGCGCGAAGCCCACCGCGACTACATGCGTTACTACGACGCCCATCCCGACCAAGCCGCCGAAGCGATCGCGGTTGGCGATTCCAATCCCAGCGGCCAGGCCGACAAGACCGAGCTCGCCGCCTGGACCATGCTCGCCAATCAGCTGCTCAACCTCGATGAGGCGCTGAACAAATGAGGTGCGAGCGGCCCGGGCGGGTCTGTCAGAGCCGCGCAAGCAAGGGTGCGGCGTGCGTGAACACCCCGGCGCGCCCGGGCGTAACCGCAAGCTCGCGCGTGCGGCTCGGAATCGAACGGATCTAGGTGAACCCCATGCTATCCGGCGTCCCAAAAGAACGAATCGTCCGCGAGGCCGTGCGCTCGGAGACGCGCCGGCAGTTTTTCTCGCGCAGCGCAACCGGCTTAGGCGGCCTGGCGCTCGCCAGCCTGATGCGGGACGACTCCCGCGCCGCCGCGCCGCGCGCGGAAGCCGTCGGCGGGCTGCCCAGCTTGCCGCACTTCGCACCCAAGGCTAAGCGCGCCATCTACCTGCACATGGTCGGCTCGCCGCCGCAGCAGGAAACCTATGACTACAAGCCGGCGATGAAGGACTGGCTCGACAAGGACCTGCCGGATTCGATCCGCCAGGGCCAACGGCTCACCACCATGACCTCGGGCCAGAGCCGGTTTCCCATCGCGCCGTCGAAGTTCGAGTTCCAGCAACACGGCGAGTCCGGCGCTTGGGTCTCCGAGCTGTTGCCCCACACCGCGAAGATGGTCGACGAGATGGCGATCATCCGCTCGATGCACACCGAGGCGATCAACCACGAGCCGGCCATTACGTTCATCCAAACCGGCCGCCAGGTCGCCGGCCGGCCCTGCATCGGCTCCTGGTTCGCCTACGGGCTAGGCAGCATGAACCGTGACCTGCCGACGTTCGTGGTGCTCAACGCCGGGCACACGCATCCCAAGGCCAACGTGCAAGCCATCTCGGCCAAGCTATGGAGCTCCGGCTTTCTCTCGGCGACGTACGCGGGCGTCGCACTGCGCTCCGGCGCCGACCCGGTGCTCTACGTCAACAACCCGGACGGCGTGCCGCCCCAGATGCGCCGTCGCATGCTCGACGGCCTCGGCGAGCTCAACCGCATCCGCCACGAGCAAGTCGGCGACCCCGAAACGCTGGCCCGCATCGAGCAGTACGAGATGGCGTTCCGGATGCAGTCTTCAGTCCCCGAGCTGACCGACCTATCGAGCGAGCCGGAGTCGACCTACAAGCTCTACGGCGAGGCCGCTCGCACGCCCGGATCGTTCGCTCACACCTGTCTGCTCGCCCGCCGGCTCGTCGAGCGCGACGTCCGCTTCGTGCAGGTCTACCAGCGCGGCTGGGACGTCCACGGGCTGCTGCCGCAGGTGTTGCCGAGCCAGTGCAACGACATTGACCAGGCCTGCCACGGCCTCGTCCAAGACTTGAAGAGCCGCGGCTTGCTCGATGACACGCTTGTAGTTTGGGGCGGCGAGTTCGGCCGCACCATCTACTGCCAGGGCGAGCTGACGGCGAAGACCTACGGCCGCGACCATCACCCGCGCTGCTTCTCGCTGTGGCTCGCCGGCGGCGGAGTGAGAGGCGGCGTCGTACACGGCGAGACCGACGAGTTCTCCTACAACATCGTCCGCGACCCGGTGCACGTGACCGATCTGACAGCCACGATGCTGCACCTATTCGGCATCGACCACGAACGGTTTACCCACAAGCACCAGGGTTTGGACCAGAAACTGACTGGCGTGCTGCCGGTCAAGGTCGTCGAAGAAATCCTCGCCTGACGCACGAGCTCCGCTCAGAGCCGCGCAGGCACGAACCTCGCTGACTGTCCCCCCGGCACAGTTCTCACACTCACTCTGGCGCGTGCGGCTCGGAGTCAGAGTAAGCGGAGTCGAAACTAGGCCGGAGTTTCGACAAGCTCGAAGCCGCCGTCGCGGCGGCGCACCAGTACGCACAAACGTCCGGACTCGAGATCGCGGAAGGTGATCTGGTCCTGGTCGCGATCCTCGAGGTGCATGCGCGCCTCTTCGAGCGAGATGGGCTTGGGCTCGACGCGGTTGCTGCGCACCAGTTGCGGGCCCTGCTCGGCGGGCGGCTCCTCGGGGATTTGCGGGGCGCCGTTCAGGGCCGCCTGTACGACCGGCGCGGGCTCGCCGCGTTGCCGCTCGACGCGCCGTCCGTGGAGCATTTTGTGCTTGTTGCGCGTGGCCTGTTTCTCGAGCTTGGCCAGCGCTTGGGTCAGCGCGGTGAACGGTTGCGCATTCTGTCCGCTGACCACCAAGGTGTGGTTGAGGGCGCGCAGGGTGACCTCGGCCTCGCACATGTGGCGCTGCTTGGAGAGGATGACGTGCGCTTCGAGGTCGCGGCCGCCGCTGAGGATGCGGTGGATCTTGTCGAACTTCTTCTTTGCTTTGTCCTTGTCGCGGTCGCTGATTTCGGCGTGGCGGCCGGTGTAGTGAACGATCATCGCTGGGCTCCGTTTCTTCCCGCCTTCCCCGCGTCGCGCTTGCGGCGCTTGTGGGTGGAGGGGATATTCATGTCTTCCCTGTACTTGGCTACGGTGCGGCGGGTCACGTGGATCCCGTCCTCGCGCAGCAGCTTGCTCAGAGCGTCGTCGGTGAGCGGCTTGCGGGGATCTTCTTCCTCGATCATCCGCTTGACCTTACGCTTGAGCAGCAGCAGCGGAATCGAGGCGCCGCTGGGGCCTTGGACGCCCTCGGAAAAGAAGAATCGCAGCTCGTAGACGCCGTGGGGCGTCAGAGCGTATTTGTTGGCGACGGCGCGGCTCACCGTCGAGGCGTGCACGCCGATCTCTTCGGCGACATCCTTGATCATCATCGGGCGCAAGTGCTCGAGGCCGTGCGCCAAGAAGCCGGGCTGGCGCCGCACGATGGCATCGCACACGCTGCGGATGGTCTGACGGCGTTGCTCGATGTTGCGCAGCAATTGGATCGCCGAGTTGTAGCGCTCCTTGATGTAGCTGCGAACGTCGCCCGACGACGCGCCGCGCTTGAGCAAGCTGCGGTAGCCGCGGTTGAGCCGCAACTCCGGCAAGTCGTCGTCGTTGAGGATGACGCGAAAGCCCTCGGGGGTCTTTGCGAACTGCACGTCAGGCTCCACCGTGCGCGCTTCGCTCGAGTTGTAGCGCTGCCCGGGCCGTGGGTCGAGCCCGCGGATGACGTGCAGCGCGATCTCGATGTGATCGGCTGGGCGCCCGAGCACAGCGCCCATCGCGGCCACGTCTTGACCGTTCTGCATGTGGTCCCAGCACTGCGCCACGATCATGCCCGCGACGCCGCTGTGGGCGTCCGAGGAGCGCAGTTGGATCATCAGGCAGTCCCGCAGGTCGCGCGCGGCGATGCCGAGCGGGTCGAACTGCTGGACCAGCGCCAGCGCCTGCTCGGCGATCTCCTGGCTGACCTCGGCCTCGCGCGCGATCTCGGCGAGATCGACGGTTAGGTAGCCGTCCTCGTTGAGATTGCCGATCACGGCTTCCGCGGCGGCATGGACCGCATCCGAGCAGGGCGTCAGGCTGAGCTGCCAGAACAGATGATCGGTGAGGGTGACCGGGCTCGAGAGGAAGGTCTCAAAGGTGGGCTTGTCGATGATCTCCGGCGCGGGTCCGCGCGGACCGGGGTCGAGATAGTCCTCGAAAAAGGCCCCGAGATCGATCTCGTTGAAGACGTCGCCGGGCTCGCTCGCGTCGCCCTCGCCGGTTTCGGGCTTGTCCTGGGACGCCTCCTTGGAGGAGGGGTCCGCGCCATTGCTCTCAGCTTGGGTTTCTACCGCTTCTTGCAGCGAGGCTTCGCCGCTGTCGCTCTCGCTCGAGAGCTCGAGGACGGGGTTCTCGAGCAACTCTTGATTGATCTCTTCCTTGAGCTCTAACTTGTTGAGGGCAAGCAGCTTGACGAGTTGGCGCAGGCTCTGGGTCAGAACCGGCTTCTGGGCCAACTTCAGCCCGATGCGCTGCTGCATGTACATGGCGACGTACAGCGGGAGCAGTTCCCGTTGCAATTAGTATACCAGCGCGATTTTCTCGCCCGAGCTTGGCTCAATTGTCGCGTTGCGCCATGATCGAGGGCAGCTCGAAGTGCTCGCCCAGGTAGACCCGGCGCACCTCGGGGTCGTCCTGGAGCTCGGTGGGCGAGCCGGAGCGGAAGACTTCGCCGTTGTGGATGATGAAGGCGCGGTTGGTGACGCTCAGGGTCTCGCGCACGTTGTGGTCGGTGATGATGATGCCGATGCCGGCGTCGCGGAGCCGACCGATGATGCCTTGCAGCTCGATGACCTGCTTGGGGTCGATGCCCGAGAACGGTTCGTCGAGCAGCAGGAAGCTCGGCGAGATGACCAACGAGCGCGCGATCTCGACGCGCCGCCGCTCGCCGCCCGAGAGCTGGTAGCCCTGGCTGCGGCGAACGGTTTCGAGGCCGAGGTCGGAGATGAGCTCATCGAGCCGTTCGCGGCGCTCGCGGCGGCCCAGCGGCAGGGTTTGCAGGATGGCGAGGATGTTCTCTTCGACGGTGAGCTTGCGGAAGACCGACGGTTCCTGGGGCAGATAGCTGATGCCGCGGCGCGCGCGCGCGTACATCGGCTCCGCGGTGATGTCCTCGTCGTTGAGTAGCACGGCGCCGGAGTCGGGGGCGATCAAGCCGACGATCATGCGGAAGGAAGTGGTCTTGCCGGCGCCGTTGGGGCCGAGCAAACCCGCCACCTCGCCCTTGCGGATCACGAGCGAAACGCCGTTGACCACCTTGCGGCCCTTGTAGCTCTTCTCGAGCTTCTCTACGCGCAGAGTCTCCATGCGGAGCGAGTCGGAGGGTTTCTAGCGGTTCCGCCGGCGGAAGGTGACGGCCCGCTGGGAGCCGCCGGAAACCTGAAGCCTATCATCGTTGAGGGCGTAATTCAATTCCGCACCCCGGGTCTCTTCGCCGGCCTCGTTGAGGGCCCGGGCCGGCTCGCCCCGCAGAGTGACGTGCTCGGTTGCGGGCGAGTAGACGGCGTGCTCGCCCAAGCCTTTGCGATTGACCGAACGGTCGAGAATCTCGACGGCGCCCTCGGCCACGGCGCGCTCGAGGGAGGTGTTTTGCTCGGTTCCCGGCTGGGAGAGCTGCGCTTGGAGGCGATTGGCGCGCACGCTGAGGCCGCCGCGCTCGAAGCGAACGTTCTGTTCGTAGCTCGCCACGCGCGTCTCATCGGAGTAGTCGAGCGTCCCGGCGCGCACGGCTAGCAGAGAAGGCTCGCCCGCGCCATCCTCGGGTTGCTCTTCGAGGAATGTTACGACTTCGTCCTCGGCTTGCAGCCTCTTGGCGGGCCGGTCGATGCGGATCGTGCGGCCCTCGACGCGGTTCGCGCCCTGCCATAGCCGCGCCGCGCCGCGATAGACGATCAGACCTTGCGCCTGATCGCTCTCCATCTGGTGGCTGGCGGCGAACACCGGCTCGCCCTGGGCGAACAACCCGCTGGAGGGCTGCGCGGCCTGGTCGCGATAAACCGCGGCGACGTCGCCCTGCGCGTAGAGCTTGTTCTCCCGTTGCAACAAGCGGATCTCGTGGGCCGAGACGCGTCCGGCGGAGTCTTCGACATGCGAGCTGCCGGTCAAGACGAGTCGCTCGTCGGCCGGGGTAAACAGCGCGCCGTCCGCGGCGCCGGCGCGCCCGCCGTCTTCAAAGCGGAAGGCGCCGGTTTGCTCGAGCGAGCGAACTTCGCCGGCTTGGTCGAAGGCGACGGTGAGCACGTCGCTCCAGGTGCGCAGCGGCTCGCCTTCAGGCTCAGCGGCGGCGCGCCAGAGAACGACTTTGCCGTTGGCGCTCAGCTTGTCCATCTGGTTGTCGGCGGTGTAGTCGACGCGAATACGGTCTGCCTCGAGGCGCTCTCCGGGCCCGCTGGCTCCAGCGGGAGTCAGCGTCATTCGTCCGCGCTCGAGCGTCTCGACGAGCTCGGCGGACTCGCCGCCCGCGCGCATTTTCAGTCGCAGCCAAGGGGCCTCGATCAAGCGAGTGTCGCCGCTGGGCGGAGATTCCACCAGGACGCGGCTGTTGCGACGCACCAGCGCCTCGTCGAGCACGCTTTCACCGCCTTGGGCAGGCGCGCCGTAGCGCAGATCCATCTCATCGCCCGTTACGGTCAGCCGCGACGCCGCCCGCGTCGAAACCATGCGCGACGGCCCCTCTCCCTGGACGCGCTCGAGCGACTGGTCTTCGCGGTAGAAAGCGGACAGCCGCGGGCTTTGGAACTCCACGGTACGACCCTCGCCGGAGTCCGAACCGCGGGCGTCGCGGGCGTCGATCTGGCGGACCTTGCCGTCGGAGAGCAGCACCTCAGCCTCGGCGGCTTCGATCCGTTGGCCGCCGCGCTCGAGCGAGGCGCCATCGCGCAGGTCCACGCGATCGTCCTTCTCCTGGTAGTAGAGCCGCCCGGCGGTGATGATCGTCTTGCGGCCGTCGGGTCCGCTGGCGAAGCGTTCGATGCGAGCCCGCGACTTCATCTGGAAGTAACGGCTGGCGGAGTCGTAGAAGGCGCCGCGGGAGCGTCCGATACCGTCCGCGAAGTAGTAGGCGGTTTCGTTGTCGGTGTTGCCAGTGCCGGCCTTGGTGTCGAAGACTGCGCCCTGGGCGACGATGCGCGTCAGCCGCGGCGAGGTCAGCTCGGGGTCGGCGGCGGGAACGCCCAGGGTGATGGTGACCTGGGCCTCGCTGGCAAGCCGCGAAGCGGCCATGTCGAAGACGGCCTCGGGCGTCTCGATACGGTCGAAGACCTGGTTGTCGTCGTGGTAGACGCGCAGCTCGACGTCGCTCAGCTCGATCTGGGAGGAGTCCTTGCCCTGGCGAAAGCCAAGCGCGGAGACGGTGACGCGCGCCGATTCCGCGTCGGACTGCTCGTATTCCCAGCGCCCCGAGCGGGAGGCGACGTTGGCGGCGATGGCTTCCGGGGCGGCGGGCAGCGTCCGCTCGCGCTCACGGCGCGACGCCTGATAGTCGCGGTAGACAAAGAACGCCGTCGCCGCGACGCCCGCCAGAAAGAGAAGTCGAAGCGCGCGCATCAGTCGCCGAACTTCAGTCTAGGGGAAGCAGTCTGCTCGCGGCGCTCGCGCGAAGCATAGCCCGGCGCACAGGTCGCTGGCTTCGACTAGGCTCGCACCAGTCTGGGGGCCCCGTTGGCCGCCGCCGGGCGCCGGCCCTTGTTGTCCGGCTCGGGCAAGCCCAACATGTCTGGCGCAAACACCGACAGCGTCTTGGCCAGGCTCTCGATGTCCGCGCCCTCTTCGACCGGCACTTCGTGCTCCACCCAGTTGCACAGCGGGATGTTGCGGAAGTAGATGCGCTCTTGGACGACGAGGCACTTGCGCGTCGCGAACAGCATCTTCTGCTCGCGCGTAAAGCGGCGCTGCTCGGTGCGGATGTCGGCCAGGAACTCGTCGAGCGACTTGCGCTTGGTTTCCTCTTGGCGCAGCCGGTCGAGCTCGGCGAGAGTGTCCTTTTGCGCGTCGATCGCGGCGCGCGCCTCGGCGAGGCTCTGACGCTCGCGGGCGAGCGTGGCTTCCATGCGGTACTGCATCAGGTAGACCGCGATTAGCGCGGAGCCCACGGAGACGAAGACGGGGAGTACGACCCAAAGAATGGCGGTCATGGTTAGTCCTGGCGAATCGTTGTCATTATACCGGGCATATCGCGGCCGGCAGGCGCGAAACCAGCGGCGTCAAAGGGATTAGGAAAGAAAACTATCGGAACTTACATCGATCGCCTTAAGCTCGCCTCGACTGCAGCCCTCGTTGGCTGCGAGTCGACGTTGCCTTGCTTGGAGACGGAGAGGGACGCGGCGGCGGTTGCGAAGCGGGCGCAGCCCGCGTGTCCCTGGCCGGCGAGCAGCGCGTGCAGGTAGGCGCCGCAGAAGCAATCGCCGGCGCCGGTGGTGTCGATCGCGTCGGCCCGCGGGGCCGCTTGCGTGAGCCATTGCTCGCCGGCAAGCACGCCGCAACCCGCGGCGCCGAGCTTGACCGCCACGGCGCCGGCGCCTCCGGCCCGCAGCAAGCGCGCGGCGGCCTCGGGGTCGTCCAGGGAGGTTTCATGGCGTGCTTCGTCACGATTGAGGAAGAGCAAGTCGAGCAGCGGCAGCACCGGCTCGAGGAAATCGAACCACTCCTCGAGCGGGTCCCAATCGAGATCCATCGAAGTTCTCAGCCCCGCCGCTCGCGCCCGCTCGAGCGTCTCGGCCGCGTAGGGTCGCAGCGAGGTCAAGCAGTGGGGCGAGGCAAAGTGGAACCATGCGCAGCCGTCGACCGCGCTGTCCTCGAAGCTCAAATCGTCAACAGAGATGTCCGCCGTCGCGGCAAGCTCTTGCAGGAACAGCCGCTCGCCGCCGGGATGGATCAGCACGACGGTCTTGGCGGTCGCACTCTGGCTGCGGCGCACCAGGGTCGTGTCGACGCCACATTCGCGGACGCCGTCCAGCACGAAGCGCCCGGCCGGGTCCTCGCCCACCGCGCCCGCCAGCCGCACCGCCGAGCCCAGCTTGGCCGCGGCGCAAGCCGTGGCGGAGCCGTTGCCGCCCACGGTGAATGAAATGGAGTCGACGTTCGCCGCCGCGCCCCAACTCGGCAAGGTTTCGACCGCGCGCACCGCCGCATCGAAGACCAAACCGCCCAGAACGTAGAGCCCTGCCATCGCCGCGCCATTTTACCGCTACCATCTTGTTATGGACGAGGCCGCTTTCGCCGCGCTCGAAGACGCCTTCCGCGCCGGCGGCGCGGGGAGTGTCTTCGAGCAGCTTGCCGAACGCTACTTGGCCGAAAAGAATTACCCGGGTTTGTTCGAGACGCGGCTGATGGCCGCACGCGTGCGGGCTGGGTTGCCGGCCATCCTCAACGGCGCCCCCGAGGGCCTCGACGACGAGCGCCGCAAGCAGTACGAGCAGGCGCAGATCGCCGCCGCGCGGGAGGCCGGCGAGCTCTTCCTCGCCGAGGGGCGGCTCTACCGCGCCTGGCCCTACTTCCGCGCCGTGGGAGACCCGGGCCCGGTTCGCGAAGCGCTTGCCAAAGCGCAGCCAGAGGGAGACGAGGTCGACGGGCTCGTCGAGATCGCCTTTCACGAAGGCGTCGACCCGCGACGCGGCTTCGAGCTGATCCTGCAGCACTACGGCACGTGCCGCGCGATCACCAACTTCAATCACTACCCTTCAGAACAAGGCCGCGAAGAAAGCGCTCTGCTCCTCACCAAGACGCTCTACGGCGACTTGCTGGCCAACCTCAAGCGCGCCGTCGAACAAGTCGAAGGGCAGGCGCCGCCGAGCGATCGTATCGTCGAGGTCATCTCGGGGCGCGACTGGCTCTTCGAAGGCAATGCGTACTATCTCGACACCTCGCACGTCTCTTCAGTGGTCCAGATGGCGTTGAATCTCGAGACCCAGGAGACGTTGCGCATGGCCCTCGAGCTGACCGAGTACGGCCAGCGCCTCGGCGAGATGTACCAGTTCCAAGGCGAGCCGCCGTTCGAGGACATCTACCGCGATGGCGGCGTCTATCTGCGCGCCTTGTTGGGAGAGGGCGTCGAGGAGGCGATCGCACACTTCCGTGCAAAGATCGATCCCGAGCCCGACCCTTACGGAGACGCCCCCGCGCAGGCGTTGGTGCGTCTGCTGGTGCGGCTCGAGCGCTACGACGAGGCCGCGGACGTCGCTGCCGACCGCCTGGCGGACCTCGACCCGCAGCGGCTGAGTTGCCCCAGCCCCTACGAGCTATGTCTGGCCGCGGACAACCCGGCTCGCTTGGCCGAGCTGGCGAAGGGCCGCGGAGATCTGATCGCCTACGCCGCCGCGCTCGCCGAAGGGAGCGAGGGGTGAGCGCGGAGCCGGCTGTTCAGGTCGAGGACGTCGTCTTCCGCTACGGCGAGCGCACGGCCTTGGCCGGCGTGAGCTTCGAAGTCGGTTGCGGCGAAATTTTTGGGCTACTGGGCCCCAACGGCGGCGGCAAGACCACGCTGTTCCGGATCCTCTCCACGCTGCTCGAGCCGGCCGAGGGCCGTGCGCTCGTCTTCGGCGCCGACGTTGCGACGAGCTCGCTCGAGGTCCGCCGCCACATCGGCGTCGTCTTTCAGAATCAGTCGCTCGACCGACGCTTGAGCGTGGAAGAGAACCTCGTCTGCCAGGGCCGTCTGTATGGCCTCAAAGGCGCGGAGCTGCAAGCGCGTCTCGAGGACGCCATGCGGCGCACCGGCGTGCTCGACCGCCGAGCCGACGGCGTCGAATCGCTCTCCGGCGGGCTGCGGCGGCGGGTCGAGCTTGCCAAGTGCTTGCTGCACCGGCCGCGCTTGTTGCTGCTCGACGAGCCCTCCACCGGCGTCGACCCCGCCGTGCGCATCGACTTCTGGAACTATCTGCGCACGCTGCGCGCCGAGCAGGGGGTCACCGTGCTGCTGACCACGCATCTGCTCGAAGAAGCCGACAAGTGCGACCGGCTGGCGATCCTCGACGAGGGCTCGCTGGTAGCTTCCGGGACTCCCGACGAGCTCAAAAGCGGCATCGGGGGCGACGTGATCACTCTGACCTCGGCCGACGCGCCCGGATTAGCGAAGAGCCTCGAGGAACAGTTCGGGATTCGAGGGCAGGTGCTGGACGGCGCGCTTCGCTTCGAGCAGGACCGCGGGCCCGAAGCCGTGGCCCAACTGCTGCGCGCTCTGCCCCCGTCGGTCGAGTCGGTTACGGTCGCCAGGCCAACGCTCGAAGACGTATTCATCGACGCTACCGGACATCGCTTTGGCGAGGGCGAGGAGGAAGTCGCGCAGGCGTCTTGAGATCGATCCATGGCGGAACGGCTCGACTTGATCATCTCCGGCGGCTCGGTCTACACGCCGGCCGGCTTGGCGGAAACCGACATCGGTATCCGACACGGCCGGATCGCCGAGTTGGGCGCGCTGGAATCGGCGGACGCCGCGGAGAGACTCGACGCGCGGGGCCTGACGGTGCTGCCCGGGGTGATCGACACCCAGGTGCATTTTCGCGAGCCGGGCATGGAGCACAAGGAAGACCTCGAGAGTGGCACGCGCGGCGCGGTGTTGGGCGGCGTCACCGCGATCTTCGAGATGCCCAACACCAAGCCCCCCACGACCAGCCGAGAAGCGCTCGAAGACAAGCTGAACCGCGCTGCGGGCCGCGCCTGGTGCGACTATGCGTTCTTCGTCGGTGCGACCGAGGACAACGCGGACGAGCTCGGCGAGCTCGAGACAGTGCCCGGTTGCGCTGGCGTCAAGCTGTTCATGGGCAGCTCCACGGGCGACCTGTTGGTGGCCGAGTCCGCCGCCGTGGAGCGCGTGCTGCGCAACGGTTTCCGGCGAATGCCCGTTCATAGCGAAGACGAGGCGCGCCTGCGCGAGCGCTGGTCGCTGGTCGAGGACGGCGCGCCAGTGAGCATGCACCCGGAGTGGCGCGACGTCGAAGCGGCCGTGCGCAATACTCGGCGCCTCATCGAGATCGCGACTCGAGTCGGGCGGCGGGTGCAAGTGCTGCACGTCACCAGCGGGGACGAGATCGAGTTTCTCGCCGCCCACAAGACGATTGCGACCGTCGAGGTCACGCCGCAACACCTGACTTTCGCCGCCCCGGACGCCTACGAGCGCTTGGGCAGCCGCGCGCAGATGAACCCGCCGATTCGCGACGAGCGGCACCGCGCCGGCTTGTGGCGCGGCATCGAACAAGGCGTCGTCGACGTGCTGGGCTCGGATCACGCGCCGCACACGCTCGAGGAAAAGGGACGCCCGTATCCGCAATCGCCCTCGGGCATGACCGGCGTTCAGACGCTGTTGCCTGTGATGCTCGACCACGTCGCCGCAGGACGGCTGTCGTTGCAGCGGCTCGTCGATCTGACCAGCGCGGGTCCGGCGCGCGTCTACAACATCGCCGGAAAGGGAAGAATCGCCGCGGGCTTCGACGCGGATCTGGCCATCGTCGACGCGGCCGCGCAATGGACGATCACCGACGACTGGATTGCGAGCCGCTCCGCCTGGACGCCCTACGACGGCATGGAAGTCACCGGCAGGCCCGTGCATACCGTCGTTCGAGGCGGGATCGCGGTGCGAGATGGCGAGCTTGCGCAATCTGGGTTAGGCGAGGCGGTTCGGTTCCTCGAGACCATCCCGCGGTCGTAGCGTCTATTGGGCTTCAACCCAGCGCCCGCACCAGATACATCGTCACGAACGCGTAGCCGAGGCCCGCGACGAGCAGAACCGTCCCGACCCGTCTCTCTTCGTAGGTCTTGAACCACAGGTAGACTCCGCTAGCCCCGAGGGCGAATAGCGCGAGCGAGGTCAGCAGCACCATCACGCCCCATAAGTTGAACCAGGCGTTCTCGTGCCACAGCCCGTGCGCGGTGTGGAGCGCGGTTAGCATGCCGCTGAATCCCTGCCGTCTCGTCGTCACCTTCGCTTCCGCGGCGCCTTGGACGTACTCGACCTGATAGTTCGTCCCCGGCCGCCGGATCATGAAGCGCATCGCATTATCCTTCACCGGCTGCACGCGGAAGAGCTCGCCGCGCAGGCCGTGATTTCGAATCAGATGCAGGCCGAGCGCACGCGGCGTTTCGGCAATCGCCGGCTCGACCGCGATCGCCTGCTCGCTCACCTGCGGTTGACGCTCGAACCAGGTGTTGTGTCCGAAGCGCACTGAGCTGACGCCATAGACGCCGAGGAACAACACCGAGACGAGGCCGAGGATCAAGTGCACGTTGCGCATCAACCGGTACATGGCCTACCTCAGCGAGAAGTACACAAACAAGAAGAATGCCGTGCCCGCGGCAAACGTCCACTGGGTCCAGCGCAGCCCCGGCCTCGTCGCCAACCACATGTAGAGCCCCGAGACGGTCATGAACAACATGGCCCACAGCGAGAATTCGTTGTAAAGGCCCCACAGCTTGACCTCGATCGCTGGGTGCGAGTGGTTCCACGTCTGCACGTGCATCGAATTCAAAAAGGCCGGCAGCGGCGTGTGATTTTTCTGCACCTCGACGCGGCCCTGCTCTTCGTGGAGGATGAACCGGCGCCGGCCGTTGGGCGTGAAGTAGTTCATGAACAGCCGCCCCTGCTCGTCGCGTCGCGGGCGTGCGACGCCGATGAACGGCGGATCGAGCTCGGCGAGGATGCGCTCGGCGACTTGCTTGTCGTCGAGCTCGGCGGGGACGGCGAAGTCCACGTAGCTGACCTCGGGCTCGGGCGGCGGGACGGTGCCGGGCCGGGGCCGGATGGTCCCCAACACGCCGGCCACGCCCCAGACCATCATCGCCATGAAGCTGAGCAGCCCGGCGTAGATGTGCAGCTTCTTCAACCACTTGTACATAGGCGAATTCCGGGAGCGCTGAGTATAACGTAAGCCGGACTGGGGAACCGCCACGGACGCGCCGGTGTCCACAGACATCGAGGATGAGGCGGCTCGTCATCTGCGCGGCCCGAACCGGACCTCGTCCGAGTTGCATTGTGGTTGGAAAGCCAGGGGTCTCAGCGCCGAAACTCCCTTGGCCTCGCTACCATAGACGGGACATGCCGATCGATCCGCGCATCGCCGCGCCCGTGCACCAGTTCTCTTCCGGCGCCTATCTCGCCCGCGAAGCCGTCAAGGAGCTCAGCCACGAAGCCTTGATTGCCAGCCCTGGCGCGGAATCCACGTGCATGCTTTGGAACTTCGGCCACATCACCAACTCCCGCTGCGGGCTGCTCAACATCCTGGGCGTGGAGCACCCGCGTTTCCACAACGATCTGTTCGGCCGCGGCGCCCATCACGGCGATGTCGACAAGTACCCTGAGGTCGCGATCGTCTCAGCCTCGTTCGACGAGGTGACGGCCAAGCTCAAAGAGCGCTTCGCCACCCTGACCCCGGCGGAGCTCTCCGCGCCGTCGCCGCATGAGTTCCCCATCCGCGACGACACGGTCGCGGGCGCGGTGACTTTCCTGGCGCTGCACGAGATCTACCACGCCGGCCAGATGGCGTATTTGCGCAAGTGGCTCGGTAAGGGCCAACTCGCGGGCTGATCGCGCACTGGGCCTCTGCTCGGGCGGGATCGCCGCTGCCAAGCGCTGTGATAGCGTGTGGAGGGTTTTCGAAGATGTCCATTACCCGCAGAGAATGGCTCGCCGTCGCCGGCGGCCTTGCCGTAGTCCCTGGCGCGCACGCGAAACCAGGCCTGTTCCAGGCCAGGACGATCAACCACATGTCGCTGACGGTTCCGGACGTGCAAGCCGCGGCCGGTTTCTACCGCAAGCTGCTCGGCTCGCGCGTCATCCGAGACATGGGCGAGCGCGGCCAGATGCACGGCCTGCAGCGCAATTATCTGGCGCTCTTCAACGGCAAGCGCGCCGAGCTCAACCACTTCTCGCCCGGCGTCGACGGCCTCGACGAGCCCGGCGCGGGCGCCATCCTCGACCAGCACGGCTACGAGCCCTTCGAGCGAGCGCCGAACATTTGGGCCTGCCTCGACCCCGACGGCACGCAGAACCACCTCTCCGAGACCAAGCGGCGAGAAGACCAAGTCGCCGAGGCTCTGGCCAAAGACCCCAACCCGGACTCGATCCTGCGCGGCATCGACGTCAACCACGTGGCGTTGCGCGTTCGTGATGTCGGGCGCTCGGTCGACTGGTACCAGCAGTTGATGGGTTTGCCGCTGATCTCCCGGGGCGCCAAAAACGCCTTTCTGGGGCTGGGAGACAACTTCCTGGCGCTGTTCCGCAGCGACAGCCCCGGCGGCGCGCATCACTTCTGTTTCTCGATCGAAGACTACGAACCGAACAAGGTAATCGCCAAGCTCGCCAAGCACGACATCAGGGCGCGCCGGGAAGCGGACCGCGTCTACTTCCCGGACCTCAACGGCCTGACGGTGCAGGTGGCCGAGGAAGGCCATCAACCGTAGAGGCGGTGTGCCGAGCCCGGTCAGCAATGGCCGGGTGTGATCGTCAGCGACGACACGACACATCGCACCTCGGCATGGCTACTTGGGCTCGGCAAGAAAAACCGGGCGCAGGATGGTAGGGGTTCAGCGGGGTCTCGCGTCCGCGCTGTCGGAAGCGGCGAGCGGTAGCTGTTCCTTCTCTTTCTCGAGTGCCGCGATGCGTTTCTTCGCTTCGCCGGCCTTCTTGCCGCCTGGCTCGGCTTCCAGGTACTTGCGGTAGGCGTCGAGGGCTTCGGCCGGCTGGTCGAGCTTCTCTCTGGCTTCCCCGAGCCGCCAATAGGCCTCGCCGTACGTCGGGTTCCAGCGGGTTGCTTCCAGGTAGCGCGCCGCCGCGGCCCGGTGGTTGCCCTTCTTCGAGTAGAAGTTGCCGATCTTGAGGTCCTTTTTTGCCTGGATGGGGTTGAAGGCGTACTCCTGCTGCGGCAGCACGTCTTCGTCCTCGTCGCGCATCACCGGGGGCTGCGGCGCAGCTTCCCGCGGCTGGAGCTGCGCCATCGCCTCGCCGACAAACAGCAAGCCGATCAGCAGGAAGGCCGCAACGCTCCGCACGCCCTTGATTATAGGTCGCCGCGAGGGAAGCGCCGCGCCAGCCCTGGCGTCGTGGAATCGGCTACACTATTCGGCTTCGCATGCAGCTCCAGATCCCCGTCCTCGATCTGATCATCATCGTCGCCTACATGATCGGCATCGTCTTTGTCGGGCTGTGGGTTACCCGAAACATCAAGATGACCGGCGAGGCGTACTTCCTCGGCGGGCGCTCGCTAGGTTGGCCGATGATCGGCGCCGCTCTATTCGCGTCGAACATCTCGACGATCCATCTGGTCGGGCTGTGCGGCTCGGGCTACGCGACGGGGCTGGTATGGGGCAACTACGAGTGGATGGCGCCGTTTACGCTGATCATCCTCGCGCTGGTCTTCGCCCCTTTTTACTTTCGCAACAAGGTGGAGACTCTGCCGGAGTACCTCGAGAAGAGGTTTGGGCCGGGTGCGCGGTCGTTCATGGCGTTCATGGGCATCCTCGGGGCGTTGTTCATCCACATCGGCATGAGCCTTTACGCCGGGGCGAAGGTCTTCGAGCAGTTCTTCGGCATCGACGTGATGGCGTCGATCCTGCTCATCTCGGTGATCACCGCCATCTACACCGTCGCGGGCGGGCTGAAGGCGGTGGTGGTGACCGAGACGATCCAGACCGTGCTGCTGATCGGCGGCTCGATCATCGTGACCGTGTTGGCCGCGCAGGCGTTGCCCGGGGCCGGCATCCATACGTGGGCCGATTTGCAGGCGAACGTGAAGCCGGACCAGCTCTCGGTGATCTGGACCGACCCCGCGACCGAGGCCGACATCTTGAGCTTCCTGATGGGCTACTGGGTGCTGGGCGTCTGGTACTGGTGCACCGACCAGACGATCGTGCAGCGCGTGCTCGCGGCGCGCTCGGAATGGGACGCGCAGATCGGACCGATCTTCGCGGGCTTCCTCAAAGTGCTGCCCATGTTCATCCTGGTCTTCCCCGGCGTGTTGGCTTATGCGCTGTTCCGCGACCAGATTGGCGACGACGCCGACCAGGCGCTGCCGTTTCTGATCCAGCACTTGGTGCCGACCGGGCTACGCGGGTTGATCTCGGCCGGGCTACTGGCGGCGTTGATGAGCACCATCGCGGCGGCGCTCAACAGTTGCGCGACTTTGGTGGCGGTGGACATCGTGGCGCGCATCCGGCCCGGCACGACCGACGCGCAGCAGGTCAGAATCGGACGTTGGGCCGCGGTGGCGATCATGCTGCTTGCCATCGCGTGGTCGACCCAGGGCGAGAAGTTCACCTCCATCTTCGCGGCCGTGCAGCAGATCGGCGCAGCGTTGGCGCCGCCGATTACGGCCGTGTTCGTGATGGGCGTGTTCTCCAAGCGCGGCGGCTCCAAGGCCGCGCTGTGGACGCTGATGATCGGCCTGACGCTTGGGGTAATCGGGTTCCTGGTCGACACGCCGCTGGTGGGCTCGCCGCCGACCAAGCCGTTGCTGGCGGACTCACGGTTGCTGACCGAGGGTCTGGGAGTGCCCTTCCTGCGCCAGGCGTTCTGGCTGACGGTTCTGTGCATGGTGATCTTCACGGTGATCAGCAAGCTGACGCCGCCGCCCCCGCGAGAGAAGATCGAAGGGCTGACCTGGGACCGGCCCATAGAGGTGCTCACGCGCCCCTACAAAGGCGCGGGCGTCGATCCCCGGCATGCGGCGTTCGCGCTGGCCGCGACGATGTTGTGCTTGTACCTGGTGTTCCGGTAGCGATGCTGCCGCGAGGCCGCTTGCAAAGACGACACGGCGCTTTTCTTGCCGAGCCCGGTCAGCAATGGCCGGGTGCGATGTCTCTTGCAGTTTGTGGAGGCTGGGGCCGATCCTCGAAGCCGGATTCAGCGAGTCGAGTTACGGATTCCGAGCGGGGCGCAGGGCCGCCCGGCCCGATCAACGAAGAGAAACGCTACAGCTCGCGGACGCGCCTGCTGAAGAGGAAAAAGCCAACCGCAACCGCCACCAGCAGCGCGCCGTTGACTGCGATGACGGGCGGAACGCCGAACGAGCGACCCAGATAACCCGCAACCGGCGGCCCCAGCGCCATCGAGCCGCGGAAGGCCGTGTTGTTGACGCTCATGATGCGGCCGCGCATATCCTCCGGCGCGAGCAACTGCACCAGCGAGGTGATGGAGGCGAACACGAACAGGACCGAGACGCCGACGGCGAACAGCAGCGCGCCGCCCACCCAGACGTTCGCCACCAGCCCGAAAGCGGCGGTCGCCACGCCCAACGCCAGCAACATCACCAAAGTGCGGCGGCCCTTACGCTCGCGGTTGCCCAGCCACGCCACCACCAGTGCTCCAACCACGCCCCCGGCGCCGAAGAAGCTGGCCAGGAACCCGTAGCCGGTCGGCCCCAGCTGGAACACTTCGTCGACGAAGACCGGCAGTTGCGTCATCGTCGGCACGCCTAGGAACGCCGTTGCGACGCCCAACATCAACAGCGGCAACATCACGTGGTGGCGATACACGAAGCTCAACCCTTCCCGCAGGCTCCGCCACACGTCCGACTGCTGTTTATTCGGAGTAAACGTCGACGGCAGCAGCAGCAGCGAACCGATGACGGCGAGGAACGACAATCCATTGATGCCGAAGCACCATGCGGCGCCGAGCGCGTCGAATGCGAGGCCGCCGATGGCGCGGCCCACGACGCCGGCCAAGTTGAACTGGATCGACATCAGCGCGACCGCGTTCGGCAGGTCCTTCTTGTCGACCAGCGACGGGATCAACGCCTGGTAGGCCGGGCCGCCGAACGCCTGGCCCAGGCCGGTCAGAAAGGCCGCCGCGAGGATGTGCCAAATCAGGATCTCGTCAGCCCAGATGAGCGCCGCCAGCCCCACCGCCGCCGTCATCTGCGTGAGTTGCGAGCCGATCAGCAGCATGCGGCGGTCCATGCGGTCGGCCGCCACTCCGCCAAACAGCGACAGCAGCAGGATGGGGCCGTTGTTGAGGAAAACCGTCAGACCGAGCAGGAACGGGTCGGCGGTGAGTTGGTAGATCAGCCAGCTCTGGGCGACCTCCTGCACGAACGCGCCGGTGGTGGAGGTGAACGCCCCGGACCACATCAGCCGGAAGTGGCCGTAGTGGAAAGCCCGAAAGGTACGGTGGAAGAATCCGGCGTTTGCGGCCGGCTGCTGCGGCGTCTCGCTCATTCCATCAGGGCAAGCTCTAGCCGTCCGAAGGCCCGTGAGCCGCCGCGGCGGAAACCCATTCTCCCACGCGAAGACAGGCGCGCAGGAAACCGCGGAGGTAACCTGCCTATAATCGAGGGTCTCTAAGCCACCAGATGTCCGACCACGCAGCACCCTCCCCCGTCTACCGCGACACCAGCGGATTCGGCGGCCACCCCAGGGGCCTCAACACTCTGTTCTTCACCGAGATGTGGGAGCGCTTCAGCTACTACGGCATGCGGGCGCTGCTGATCCTGTTCATGACGGCGAGCGCGGCGACCGGCGGCATGGGCTACGGCGTCGAGGAGGCCGGCCGGATCTACGGGCTCTACACGGCGTCAGTCTACATGGCCGGGTTGCCCGGCGGCTGGATCGCCGACCGTTTGCTGGGGCTGCGCAAGGCGGTGTTGTGGGGCGGCGTCATCATCGCGTGCGGGCACTTCAGCATGGCCGTGCCGGGAGAGACAACGTTCTTCCTGGGGCTGGCGCTCATCGTGATCGGGACGGGGCTGCTCAAGCCAAACATCTCGGCGATGGTGGGCGAGCTCTACGAGGAGAACGACGTTCGCCGCGATGCTGGATTCTCGATCTACTACATGGGAATCAACATCGGCGCCTTTGCGGCGCCGCTGATTTGCGGCTACCTCGGCCAAGAGATTAGCTGGCATTTGGGCTTCGTGGCCGCCGGCATCGGGATGGTCTGCGGGCTCATTCAGTATGTGCTGACCGGCAACCGCCTCGGAGACGCCGGGTTGCGACCGGGAAAAAGCGCGGAGGGGCCGGCGGTCTCCTTTGGGCTCGACGGGATGATGTGGTTGGGCGGCGCGGCGCTGATCCTGGCTGCTCTGATCCTCGAGATCACCACTGTTCAACGCCTCGGGCTCATGCTCGCCGGCAGCACGATCTTCATCGCGTCGCTCTTCGTGGGTAAGGGTTTCTCCGAAGTCGAGAAACGCCGCGGCTACAGCATCTATGCGTTGTTTCTGGTGGCGGCTCTGTTCTGGTCCGGGTTCGAGCAGGCCGGCTCCAGCCTCAACTTGTTTGCCGACCGCTTGACGGACACGTCACTGCTGGGCATCTCCTTTCCCTCGACCTGGTTTCAGTCGTTGAACCCGCTCTATATCTTCCTGCTTGCGCCGGTTTTCTCTTGGCTTTGGATCAAGCTTGGCGACAGCCAACCCTCTAGCCCCGCCAAGTTCGCCTTCGGGCTCTACGGGATTGGCTTGGGCTTCCTGGTGATGGTGGCCGCCGCCAACCTCGCCTCGGAGGACTACCGGGTGAGCCCGATGTGGCTGATCGTCACCTACCTGCTGCACACCCTCGGCGAGCTGTGCCTGAGCCCGGTGGGTCTGAGCGCCATGACCAAGCTGGCGCCGAAGCAGATCGTTGGGCAGATTCTCGGCGTCTGGTTCTTGGCGGCGGCGATCGGCAACTACATGGGCGGCGAGCTCGCGACGCTGTTCGAGAGCTTTCCACTGCCCAAGCTGTTCGGCGCGGTGGCCGCGGTCACGCTCGGCTTTGGCGTGCTGACGACTTTGCTGACGCCGCTGATCCGCAAGCAGATGGGCGGCGTTCGGTAGGGGTGCGCTAGCGGCTTGTCTTTACGCCGGTCGGCGCGTGGCAAGTAGCAGCCACGGGCTCCGCCCTTTTCGGCCCTGGCTGCAGTCGGGCTGCGCCCCTCGCGGGGCGCGCGGGAAGTCGGCGCCGTCTAGAGTCCACGGGTTTCACCCGAGGCTCTCTCCTGCCTAGCGCCGTGGCGCCCAGGGCCATAAGTGCGGCTAGCGCACAGCCGCCGCCGAGCCCACAGGCAAGACCACGCCGTTGCTGACTACGCCGTTCATCTCGAGCTCGAGGTTTCGGCTGCCGGCCGCGGCGTTTTCGCCGACACGGAAGTTCACCTGGTTGGCCGAGATCAACCCGGGTGCGTAGAAGCTGCCGAAGCCCTCCTGCTCGACGCCGTCAATGCGCACCGTCACCGGCTCGACGGTGAACGGCAACGGGTCGATCGGGCCCGGTTGATTGGTTCCAACCGGCGGGGTGAGCAGGCCCGCGCCGGTGAAGAACAGTTGCAGCACCTCGTTGGGCAGCGCGGGGCTGCTGGGCGAGACGAGCGAGCCGTCCTGGTGCAGCGCCGCCGCGATGGTCTGGCCCTCCACGCTGATCTCGAACACGCCCGGCTGGACGGCGTTGATCTGGACGCCGCTGACGGTGAGCATGCGGCCGGCGTTGTCGATCTCGACGACCGCCTCGCCGACGAGCGTCTCGAAAGGAACCTGCACGTTGATCTGGCCCGGGCTGACGAAGATGATCGGCACGGGAGAGCCGTTGACGCGGACGGTGACGCCGCCGAGCGTAGTGGGGAAGGGTGCGGCGGAGGCGGCGACGAGTTGCTCGGCCAAGGCCACGCCGAAGATGCTGCCCGTGCCGCCCGGCGTCCAGCCAGTTTGGAAGCTGGCGCCGTTGGCGAAGCCCGCCGCGGTGGCCTGCGGCCCATCAGAGCTGTTGAGCACGAACGACGCCGTCTGGCCTAGCGCAGCGGCCTGGATACGCACGCGTGGGCCGCCGGCGCCGCCAACGCGCACCCGGGCGAAAGCGATGCCCGCCGCGCCCGTGGTCGCCTCGGACTGTGTGATCGTCGCCGGCCCCTCGGCGACCGACCACTGCACCGGCACCTCGCTTACGCCGAAGCCGTTGGTGCCCAGCGCTTGCACCACCAGTGGCTGAGCGACGGCCTGGCCCGACGCCACGATCTGGCCGCTGCCGGAAACCGCGCGCAGCTCGGTCGCCGGCAGATTGACGGCCAAGTTGAAAGTCGTGAAGATCTCCCCGGCGCCAACCTCGACCTCGAACGGGCCGCCGTACTGTCCCAAGGTCACCAGCGTCGAGACGCGGCCCTGCGAGTCGCTGCGCGACACGGTGCCGCGCAAGGTGGCGGCAAAGGGCGGTTTGACGCGCCAAGTCACGTCCTCTTGCGTCACCGGCAAGCCGCACGGATCGGCGGTGCGAGCGACGAGCGCCATGGCGTTGAGCGGCTGCCCGGGCGCCCCGCTTTGGCCGTCGCCCTGGGTCTTGACGAGCCGTGCAAAGGCGCCCCCCTCGGGCTGAACCTGCAGGTCGATTAGCGTGACGTTCTCCTCAAAGCTCACGCCGACGGTGACCGGATCGTCGTTGCAGCCCACCGTCAAGGTCGTCGAGGCGACACCCTCGGCGTCTGTCCGCGCGAACGGCGGATCGATGGTGAGGTCTCCGGGCGTGGTCTGGAAGAAGAAGACCGTGGCGTTCTGCACGGGGTCGCCCTGGTCGGTCACCGCGCGCACCCGAACCGCGTCCAATACGGGCCGGAACGCCGGGATCCGCAGGTCCTCTTCGGAGAGAAAGACCAGGTTTTGCGCGAAGCCGAAGTTCGACGCCGTAACGATGATCTCGAACGGCTCTGGTAGCAGCCGGCCGAAGTCCGACACCTGAATTTGTACGCTGCGGCTGCCGCCGAAGATCGTGCCAGTGCGGCAGGTGAACCGGGCGACGCCCTCGTCGTTGGTCCGAGCGTTGAGCGGGCAGGTCAGCACCGGGGGCTCGCCTGGCTCGATAACGGTGACGTTCAGCGTAGTCCGCGCCCGCGGCTCGCCGTCGCGGAAGCTCGAAACGACGAGCTCGACCGTCTCGCCCTGCGGCACCACCGAGCCGTCGCCGGACACCTTCGTCAAGCCGGTTGGGGCGATGGCGGTAGGGTCGACGATGACGGTGCCGGTGACCTCGTTGCCCTGGCCGTCCCGGACGGTGAAGTCGGCGCTGGCCGGCTCCTCGATGTCGGTCGCGGTGCGGCAGGCGAAGACCCCGCGGCCGTCAGCGTCGGTTTCCGCCACGCGGGGACATTCAACGGGTCCGTCACGGGGCTCTAGCGTCAGGCTCAAGGGCGCGTTGGCCAGCGGCACACGCGCACGGCTGGCTTGGACGACGATCTCGAGCTCGGTATCGGGCGGCAGTCGCAGGCCGCTGTCGGAGAGCAGCGCGAGGCCTTCGAGCTCCGTGGGGATGACGGCCTGCACGTTGACGATGGGCGCGCTGCGACCCAGCGTATCGCTGAAGGTGAGCTGTAGGCCGACCGGCGCGGCGACCTCGCCTAGGGTGCAATCGAGCAGCGCCTCGCCGTCGTCGTCGGTGAGCGCAGTAATGCAATCGGCCGCCGGAACGGCCGGGAAGCGGTTGGAGAGGAAGACCGGCACGCCGTTCTGCGGCGCGCCGCCGGAATCGGTGGCGCGCACGGTGATCTGGAAACGCGTACCTCCGGCGACGACCAGGTTGTTCGTCGTAACCAGCGCCAGCGTACCGGCCTGCCGCACTCGAGGCGCGACAGCCTCCACTTGGCCACCGGCTTCGAGCAACGCCGCGCTACGAACCGGCGCGCCCTGCTCGGCGGGGAGGCGCGCGAGCTCCGCGCCGGAGGCGACGAAGACGGCGGCGCCGTCGGGGGAGGCGTCCCAGCCGCCGCGCTCGCCGAGCCGCAGGGCGCGGCCGGTCCGCGCATCGTGCACGAGCTGCGCCGGCCCGCCCAACAGCGACTCGCGCCAGACGCGGCCGGCCTCCTCCACGTAGATCCAGCCCGAATTGGTGGCTTCCAGGCGGCGCGGCGCCTTCAGCGGCGCGGCGTCGGAAGCTCCCCGCACTAGGAATCGGCCGGCCGTACCGGCCGATCGCAAGATGGGCTCGATCGCGCCGCGGTAGCGCACCGTGCCGGCTTGGTTGAGCTCATAGATCGCGTCTTCACCGAGTGCCAGCGCTCGCAGGCCGTTGAGGGAGCGATCCCAGCTCTCGAGCGGAACGGCAGGCAGGGCGGCTTCGTCGAGCAGCGTGCGCTGTTGCAGATCGATTGGGCGCAGCAGGGCCGCGCCGGCAGCCACCAGATAGGCGCGGTCGGCGTCCGAAGAGAGCGCCACGCCGGCGACCTCGAAGCCTGCCGAGAGGTATCCGGCCATCGAATCGGTCGCGGTGTCGATCAGGTGCACGCCTGCCGTGGTCGCCACCAGCAAGGTCCGGCCGTCAGACGACAGCGCCGCACCGTGACGTCCCGCCAGCGCCGGCAAACCGAGCGCGATGTCGTCAATCTGCCGGAACCCGGCGTCGAGTACGCGAACCTCGCGCGGCGCGAGGATGTAGAACTTGGCCGCGGCGCCTGTGTCATTCGGACCCGGCAATCCAAACGCGCGAAAGGCTTCAAAGCCCACGCGCGGCGAGCCCAGTCGCGTCAGCGAGGCGCCGTCGAACACCTCCGCCATCTCTTTGTCCTGATGGAAAACGAAAACGAAGTGCCGTGGCTCGGCAAGCTCGAGCGTCTGTGCAGCCAAGGGCGCTAGGCACACCGCGGCAAGCAAGGCAACGGAGAAAACACGAGTTGTAGATGTCATGGAAATCGACCGCGAACGAGATGGGGGACGCGCGGGCGGGCCGAACGCAGGCACGCCGATAACCCAATGATGGTAAGCAATCGGCCTTTGAGGCTTCAATACGCTCGATCCGCAAAGGTTATGTGCGTCACGCTCGTCCTGCGGTGCATTTGAGGCGCCAGCCGGCGCTCACCTGGGCATGGCCGCCGGGCTCGGCAGGGGCGTTTTTTTCTGAGCCCCGGCAGCAATGCCAGGGTGCGGTCTTTCGTGGAGCTGTCGAGATCGCACCCGGGCACGGCTGCCCGGGCTCGGTAGGGCGGTTTTGAACCTCGGCGGCAATGCGGGGGTCAGACGTTCTTTTGCGGCCGTGACGCGGGCGCGGGCGCGCCGTAGCGATGCCGGCGGGCCGTCCATTTGGCGCTGAAGTATTCGCCGAGGTCGACTTCGCCTTTCATCGAGTCGCCGCGCACCACGCCGTCGAACTCGAACCCAAAGGCGGCGCCCTCCCAGCGATGCCGGCTCTTCAGGCGAACCCGGTCGCGCTCGACCCAGCCTGTGATGTCGCTGCCCGTTCTATCGCCCTCGTGGCGGCCAACGATGTCGGCGCCGTCCTGCTCGAGAAAGAACCGGTGCCGCGCTGGCGCGAGCGTGTAGTCGATCTCGACCTCCCAGACGCCGCCGGCGTCGGCGGAGGCCGCCGCGGGATCCGGGGCGGTCAGACCGCGCTCTAGACCAAGCGTCAACCACAGCGCCTCCGCAATCACCTTCGCGTCCCCCGGCTGCATCTGCCAAGGCATGATCGTCACGCTCGACTCGCCGCCGGAGCGCCAGTTGCCCGCGCCGCCGCCGAGGATGATGCGCGGGTCGCCGTCCCAGAGTCGACGTTCGACCTCTTCGCCAGTAATTCCGCGCCTTGCGGCGTCCCACTTGATGACCAGCCGGGGCGAGCGATTGGAGAGGCCCGTGGGTTGGAGCACCTGGGTCGAAACGCCGTTGATGCGCTTGACTCGATTTGCAATTTCATCGAGCCAACTTTCCCACGTGCGCCACTCGGCCTCGTGGTCGCGCTTCACCCACATCTCCACCGCGGCGAGCATGCCCATGATGTCTTCTTTGCCGACCTTGAGCGAGCGGCCGAAGGCGTGATGCGGCGCCGAGTTGGTCCAGGCGGCGCGGATGAGGTCGTTGCGGCCCATCAGCAGCCCGGCGCTCTGCGGGCCGCGCAACGCCTTGCCGCCGGAGTAGGCGACCAAGTCCGCGCCACGCTCGAGGTGGACGTTGGGGATGGTGAGCCCCTCCGCCGCGGCGTCGACCAGCACCGGAACGCCGCGCTTGCGGGCGATCTTCGCGATCGGCTCGAGGCCGAACGGCCCGGCGTCCTCGGGCGAGCCGAGCACCATCACCATGGCCGTCTGCGGACCGAGGCGGTCGGCGAGCTCGTCGAGCGTGTGGGCGGTCACCATCTTGACGCCGAGCATGCGCAGGGCGTGGTCGTAGACGTTGCGCGAGTAGGCCGGCGCGACGACCTCGTCCTTCATGCCGGTCAGGTCGGGGAGCCGCTGGATCTTCTCCGGGTCTCCGCCGGCGAGGCAGCCGGCCGTAGCGTGGGTGAGCGCGGCGGCGCAACCGCAGGTGACGATGGCGGATTCGGCGCCGGCGATCTCGGCGATGCGCGCGCCGGCGGCGTCCATCAG
Source organism: Bryobacterales bacterium (assembly GCA_965216545.1). Lineage (GTDB taxonomy): Bacteria > Acidobacteriota > Terriglobia > Bryobacterales > UBA6623 > RI-231. The sequence continues at coordinate 5,673,987 of OZ244172.1, read as the reverse complement.
CTCGTCGATGTGCACGAAGCGCTTGGAAGCTTCCTGCATCGCTTGTTTGACCTCGGGCAGGGTGAGCGAGCCGGAGATGATAGTGAACGTGCCCTTGGCGTTGATCACCGGGCGGACCCCGATCGACTCATAGAGGCTGGGGCCAACCTCGAGGGCCGCGTCCGCCGGGGCGGCCGCGCCCAGCAAGGCGGCGATCCCTCCGCTACGGATCAAGTCGCGGCGCGTAGGGCGTGTGAGGGATGACATGTCGAACGACCTCCAAATCAATCAGCGCCCGCGGGCGAATGGCGCCGCCGCGGTCAAGTCCATAGCTTGCGCAGCTTCTTTACGCCCGCGATCGCGCGGTCCACGTGATCTTCGGTGTTGTAGAGATGCGGGCACAGCCGCAGCCCGCCGGTGGTCGAGCCGGCGACGCCGTGGTCGCGATACATCGCGTCGAGGAGCGCTTGGCGATTCTCGGCGGGCGCGTCGATGATCACCACGCCGGCGCTTAGACCGCGGTCCATCGGCGTGATGAGCTTCGCCCCCGCCGCCGCTAGGCCTTCCTTCAACCGAGCGGCCAGATCCAACACGCGCTTCTCGACTTGCGCGGACCCGATCGCCGCGTGGACTTCGGCCGTCGCGCCCACGGCCGCCAACGCAGAGTCGTCGCGCTGTCCCATCGACTCGAATTTGCGCGCGCCTTCGAGCACGGTGTCGGCCGTATCGCCCCAGCCGGGCGCGACCTCGGTCGGCCACAGCCGCTCCACGTTCTCGGCCTTCACGTAGAGTAGCCCCACTTCCTTGGGACCGCAGAACCACTTGTGTGCGCTGGCGGCGTAGGAGTCGCAGCCCAGCGCCCGTAGGTCGACATCCAGCGCGCCCCAACTCTGCGCGCCGTCGACGTGGACGTAGAGCCCGCGACTCTTCGCCATCGCGATGATCTGTTTCGCTGGCAGGCGTATCCCGGTCAAGTTCGACGCATGCGTGATGGTGAGAACTTTGGTTCTCGGCCCTATTGCTCTGGCAAAAGGCTTGATGAGGTCGTCTGCGCCGTTCGGGTCCGCGGGCGTCGAGACCTTCTTGACCGCGATGCCGAAGCGCCGCGCCCGCACCTCCCAGGCTACGTTGTTCGTGGGGTGGTTTTGATCCCAGACCACGACTTCGTCGCCGGCCTCGAGCGGCACGCCGTTGTTGATGATGTTGTTCGCCTCACTGGTGTTGCGAACCAGCGCGATCTCGCCCGGTGAGACACGCAACTGCGCGCCGACCTTCGCCCTCGATTCCTCCAAGAGCTCTTTGAACTTGGCGCGATTCTGAAACGAGCAGTCGAGATCGATGTCGCGCGTGAGCTCAGCCACACGCTGGGCCACCGCGCGCGGCGAGGGGCACAGGTTGGCAGCGTTCATCGGGACCTTGGCGTCGGGGAACGCGAATTGGCTCCGCACGCTCCGCCAGCGGCCGCCCTCATCCGTCGCGGCAGCCAGTGCGGCGCGGAATGCGGGCAGCGCCGCGGCGCCCGCGACGGCGTGAAAAAAAGAGCGTCGAGTCGGGGAATCAGTCATCCTAGAGCCTCGCGAGCACACAGCCTCGCACCAGATCATAGCTCGTCTGTCGTTTAGGGTGTATCCGCACGCCTCGGATGCGCTATGGTGTGGGGGACGCACTTGGACATTTCCAGGGAAACGCACGTCCGTTTCCCTGGCAAAAGACGGGAGGAAGCATGGAAAACCTATGGAACAACCTCAATCAAATGGTGGGCGCCGACCTTTGGTTGGTGCTCAAAGCGATCGGCATTCTCGTCGTTGGATGGCTGATCGCGATCATCCTGGCGGCCATCGTACGGGGAGGCTTGCGCCGCACTGACATCGACAATCGGATTGCCGCCTGGTTCGCTGGCGAGAAGTCGCTCGAGAAGTTCGATCTCGAAGCCGCGGTCGGCAAGATCGTCTTCATCATCGTGATGCTGTTCGCGGTGGTGGCGGCGTTCGAAGCGCTGCAGATGACCGTGGTCACCGAGCCGCTGCGCGCGCTGCTCGAGCGCGTGATGGAGTACGCGCCTCGGCTGCTGAGTGCGGGTATGCTGCTCGGGTTGGCCTGGATGCTGGCGACGGGCGTGCGTTACGTCGTGACGACCGCCATCGGCGCCAGCAAGCTCGACGCGCACGTGCGCGAAGAGGCCGGCGCGGACAAGGATCAAGGTCCCTCGCTCGGCGCCGCCATCGGCGAAGCGCTCTACTGGTTCATCTTCCTGGTCTTCTTGCCGGGAGTCCTCGACGCTCTGGCGCTGGAAGGCATGCTGGGACCGGTGGAAGCGATGTTGGGCAAGATCACCGGCTTCCTGCCGAATCTGTTCATCGCCGCGGTAACCCTGGCCGTCGGCTGGCTGCTGGCGCGCATCGTGCAACGCATCGTCTCGAGCTTCGCCGCCGCCATCGGCGCGGACGCCTTCAGCGAGCGCGTGGGCCTGCAGAACGCCCTCGGCGGCCAGAAGCTGTCCGGCATCCTCGGCGGCGTCGTCTACGTCTTCGTGCTGATTCCGATCTTGATCAGCGCCTTGAGCGCGCTCGAGCTCAGTGCGGTGACCGAGCCGCTGAGCAACATGCTCTCGATGATCCTCGAAGCCATCCCGTCGGTCTTCGCGGCCACGGTGGTGCTGGCCATTTCGTTTGCCGTCGCCCGTTTGGTCGGCGGCCTGGTCACCAATCTGTTGACCGCCATCGGGTTCAACGGCGTGCTCGAGAAGCTCGGATTCGCGGGCAGCTCGATCGCGGTTTCGCCGGCGGACGATAGGGCGGCCCAAGCCGGCTCCAACACGCCGGCCTCGGTGGTGGGCTCGATCGTGGTGACCTTCATCATGCTCTTCGCCGCGATGGAGGCGGCCAACCTGCTCGGGTTCGACTCGCTCGAAGGAGTCGTGGACGATCTGCTGGCCGTCGCCGGTCACGTGCTATTCGGCATCGTGATCTTCGGCCTGGGCCTGTGGCTGGCCAACTTCGTCGCGAGCTCGATCCGTGCGGCCGGCGCTCCGAACGCGCCCATTCTCGGCACGGCGGCGCGGGTGGCCATTTTGGTGCTTGCGGGCGCGGTGGCGCTGCGTCAAATGGGCATTGCCAACGAGATCATCGAGTTGGCCTTCGGGCTGACCCTGGGCGCGGCCGCAGTGGCGGCGGCCATCGCATTCGGCATTGGCGGACGTGAGATTGCGGCGCGTCAGCTCGACCGCTGGATGCACTCTCTCGACCGGCAGTCGTAGCGGAAGCGGCGCTGGCGGGGCGCGATCGCGCCCCCGCCAGCATGGCTGCCTCCGCACCGAGCCCGGGCAGCCATGTCCGGGTGCGCTCTCAACAACAGCACCCAACATCGCACCCCGGCATTGCTGCCGGGGCTCGAAAAAAACGCGACGGGTCTCCGTGCCCGGATCTTCACGGCGAGCAGCTGAGCTTGCCTTTCGCGTAACCGCTACAATGGACCCGGATTGCCTTGCCGGATCGACCCGCGAAAACCTCGGCCGTCGTTGCTGAAAAACCTTCCGTCGCGCGCGATATCGCCAAGGCGTTGGGAGCGGGCCGTCGCGGAGACGGCTTCCTGCACGGCAATGGCTGGATTGTTACCTGGGCCGTCGGCCACCTGGCCGCCCTGGGCGAGCCGCATGACGTCAACCCTTCCTGGCGACGCTGGCGACGCGGCGACCTTCCGCTGTTGCCGGCCGAGTGGCCGCTCGTGGTCTATCCCAACACCAAGGATCAGTTTGAAGCCGTACGCAAGATCCTGACCAGCTCGAAGGTTGACCGCGTGATCTGCGCCACCGACGCCGGCCGGGAAGGCGAGCTGATCTTTCGCTACATCTACGAAGCGGCGGGATCGAAAAAGCCGGTGGAGCGGTTGTGGATCTCGTCGCTGACGCCGGAGGCTATCGCCGCGGGCTTCGAGACGCTGCGCCCGGGCGACGAGCTCGACAACCTGGCCGCCGCGGCCCGCGCGCGCAGCCGCGCCGACTGGCTCGTCGGCATGAATCTCTCGCGCGCCTACAGCCTCGACTACGACGACGACCTCTCGGTGGGCCGCGTGCAGACCCCCACGCTCGCAATGCTGGTTGAGCGCGAGCTCGAGATTCGCGCATTCGTTCCCCAGGATTACCGCGAGGTGGTCGCGACCTTTGACGCGGGCGACGGGAAGACCTACGACGGAACCTGGTTCGAAGAAATCAAAGGCAAGCGCGAGTCGCGCCTGCCCGCCGATGGCGAGCGGGCCGAGGCAATCGTATCCCGCGTGAAAGACGGGACGGCTGCGGTCGAGAGCGTCGAACGCAAGAAGAAGACGATCCCTCCGCCGGCGTTCTACGATCTGACCGAGCTACAGCGACACGCCAACCGGCTCTATGGGTTCCGCGCCGGGCGCACGCTCGAGATCGCACAGAAGCTTTACGAAACGCACAAGCTGATCACCTACCCGCGCACCGACTCCCGGCATCTTTCGAAAACCGTTGCCTCGGGCCTGGCGCGCGTGGCGGACGCAGTCGCGGAGCCCTACCAGGCGCAGCTCGCGGAGGGGACCGGGCGGCGCCCATTGGGCAAGCGATTCGTGGACGATTCCAAGGTCAGCGATCACCACGCGATCATCCCCACGGGCAAGTCGCCCGGGAGCCTGGATCCAACCTCGGACGAGGGTAAGGTCTTCGACATGATCTGCCGGCGCTTGCTCAGCGCTTGGCACGACGACCACGTCCTCGCCGTGACGAACGTGACGACCGCGGTGGAGCCGGGGGAAGACGGCAAGCCGGATCGCTTCCACAGCTCGGGCACGGCGGTGGAGCAGCAAGGGTGGAAGGCGCTCGACATCCAACCCCGGCGCCGCCGTGGGGCGCGAGGGGACGAGCCGACGCTGCCGGGCGGGCTCGAGAAAGGGCTGGCGGCGACGGTCGTCGAGGCGAAGGCGGTGGAGAAGAAGACCCGTCCGCCGCGCCGCTTCACCGACGCCACCCTGCTGACCGCCATGGAGTCGGCCGGCAAGACGCTCGAGGAGAAAGACCTCTCCGATGCGATGAAGGAGCGCGGGTTGGGAACCCCGGCCACGCGGGCGTCCATTCTCGAAACGCTCATCAAGCGCGGCTACCTCGTGCGCGAGAAGAAAAACCTGGCGGCGACGGAGAAGGGCGTGAGGCTGATCGAGCTGGCTGAAGCGCGCGTGAAGAGCCCGGCGATGACGGGCGAATGGGAAGCGCGCCTGAAGGCGATGGAGCGCGGCGAGGAGTCCTTCGACGCTTTCATGAACGACGTGGAGAACTACGTTCGCGAGGTCGTCGAAGCGGGAACGCCGCCAGCGCCGCGGCCGCCGCAACCCGACTTGCCGCCTCCGCCTCCTCCGGAGGAAGAGCCATGGCCGGTTCCTCCCGAGCCGCCGATGCCGGAGCCGCCGCCGACGCCGCAGCGTACGAGCTTCGGCTCCACCGCGCTGGTCGACTCGGCGCGACGGACGCAGCGCCACGCCACGATCTACGATCGTCAAGCCGCCGAGGCCGGCTTCGGGCAGCCCCGGCGAGTCAGCCAAGCCGCGACCGCTGCGGCGCCGGCGCCCCTCGATCGCAAGCCGACATCGGCGGACGAGCTCGACGGGCTGCTGCGGACGCGGTTCGGGCACGAGGCCTTCCGGCCGCACCAAGAAGAAGTCTGTCGCGCGGTCGTCGGAGGCAGCGACGTGCTGCTGGTGATGCCGACTGGCGCCGGCAAGTCGTTGTGCTACCAGTTGCCGGGCGTCGCGCGCGCCGGCGTGACCATCGTGATCAGCCCGCTGATCGCGCTGATGGAAGATCAGGTCGCGAAGCTGCAGCAGCAGGGCTTCGTCGCCGAGCGGATCCACTCGGGCCGTGACCGCATGGCCTCGCGCCAGGTCTGTTACGACTACCTCGAGGGCCGGCTCGACTTCTTGTTCATCGCCCCCGAGCGGCTCGCGGTGCCGAAGTTTCCCGAGATGTTGGCCAAGCGCAAGCCCGCCCTGATTGCGGTCGACGAGGCGCATTGCATCTCGCAGTGGGGCCACGACTTTCGTCCGGACTACCGGCTGCTGGGCGGACGCTTGCCGCTTCTGCGGCCGGCCCCGGTGATCGCGGCCACTGCCACGGCGACGCCTTTGGTGCAGGACGACATCTGCGAGCAGCTCGGCCTGGAGGGGCCGCTTCGCTCGATCCACGGCTTCCGTCGCGAGAACATCGCGGTGGAGGTGGTCGAGCTCACCCCAACGCAGCGCATTCCGGCTATGCTCAACTTGCTGCGCGACGTCAAGAACCGGCCGGCGATCGTGTACGCTCCGACGCGCAAGGCGGCCGAGCAGCAGGCGGTCGAGCTGCAGGCCGAGTTTCCGGCGGCGGCCTACCATGCCGGCATGACCGCGCAGCAACGCGACCGCGTCCAGGCCGGCTTCTTGGGCGGCGACTACGACGTGATCGTCGCCACCATCGCGTTCGGCATGGGCATCGACAAGGCCAACGTGCGGACGGTCGTGCACACTGGGCTGCCCGGCAGCGTGGAGGGCTACTACCAGGAGATCGGCCGCGCCGGCCGCGACGGGGCGCCGTCTCGCGCGGTGCTGATGCATTCCTGGAATGACCGCCGCACGCACGAGTTCTTCATCGAGCGCGACTACCCGCCCGACGAGGAGCTCGAGAAGGTCTATAAGAAGCTCGGCGCGGAGCCGTGCATGCGCGAGGAGCTCGAGAACCGGCTCGACATGGATCCGCAGGTCTTCGAGAAGGCGCTCGAAAAGCTGTGGATCCACCGCGGCGCGGCGATCGACCCGGAAGAGAACATCGTGAGAGGCGAACCGCATTGGCGCGCCCCTTACCTGAAACAGCGCGAGCACAAGACGGCCCAACTCGCCGCCATGAGCCGGTTCGCCGAAGGCTCGCAGTGCCGCATGCTGGCGCTGGTGGGGCACTTTGGCGACCAGGAGGACTCGCACAAGCCGTGCGGGATGTGCGACGTGTGCGCGCCGGAGAAGTGCGGCGTCCAGAAGCATCGCGAGCCCAGCAAGGACGAGGCGCTGGCGCTGGACTCCATCCTCGAAGCGCTGCGCCAACAGGATCGGCAAGCTACCGGACGGCTCTTCCGCGAGCTCTTCGAAGGCTCCGACGTCGATCGGCGACACTATGAGCGGCTGCTCGGAGCGCTGGGTCGCGCCGGCTTCGTGCAATTCCAAGACGACTCGTTCGAGAAGGGCGGTCAAACGATCGAGTTTCGACGGGCGGCGCTGACCCACGAGGGTCGCGCGCAACGCGAGACCGTGGCGCCGCACGTGCGCATCGCCGCCGAGGCGCCGGCAGCCTCGAAGAAGCAGAAGTCGCGCGCGAAGAAAAAGGCGGCCGAGAACAAGATCGCCGCTGGGGCGAAGCCGGACGTTCTGCTGATGGAGGCGCTCAAAGCCTTCCGGCTCAGCGAAGCGCGGCGCAAGCGCATGCCGGCTTTCACCGTGTTCCAGAACCGCACCCTGACCGCGCTCGCCACCTTCAAGCCCAAGAGCGAGCAGGAGTTGCTGCAAGTGCCGGGCGTGGGGCCGACGCTGGCCAAGAAATACGGATCCAAGCTGCTCGCGATCGTCGCCAACGCGGAGCGCTCCTGATGCACCAGCCAGCGCCGGTGGACATCCACCGGGGCTCTCCTACGCACTCGCGCTAAGTCGCTGACTTTACAACCGGTTTGCATTTGGCGCCCGATGTGCGCTTCTGCAGGGCGTCAAAGCATCCAAGGAGGTGACTCATGAAGACCAGCTGGGCTCTCTCGCTCGCGCTTGTGCTGGGGCTGACCGCCCTGCCCGCGCTCGCCGGGCACAAACATCGCCGCGGCTGCGGCCACGTCTATTCGCGAGGCCACGGCGGCTGGATCTCGATCAACGTGGCGACGCGGAACTTTGGGTTTTCCTACAGCCGCGCGCCGCGGTACAGCCGCTATGATCGCGATCGCTACTATGGCGACCCCTACGGAGGCGGATACTACGGAGGCGACCCCTACGGAGGCGGATACTACGGCCGAGGCTCGTGGGACCCCTACTACTACGACCGCAGCTATGACCGCCACCGCGGTTACTGGAAGAAGCACCGCGGGCACCGGCACGGCTACAAGGCGCGCTGCAGGTACTGAGCCTCCGGTAGAGTTAGCGGCGGTCGGCGTCGGTCAGACGCATCTGCAGGGCGCCGAGCTCGAGCAGGATCTTGCCGACGCTCCTCCTCCTCTCGCTCGCTTCGTCTGCGGAATCGCGCTGCAGCTCCTCGAGCAACTTCTCGAGCTCTGCCTTGAGCAGGTCCGCCCGCGACTCTATCTCGGCGGTCGTCATGATTTCCCTCCGGCGTACCGAATCGTGAACCCCGGGGGATCGGGTTCGCCTCCAGATTGGCGGAAAACCGAGCCGAAATCGATGGGACTTTGGCGACATTCTCTAGTCCTGAGAAGACCCTATGGAGCCACAAACCGACGTCATGGGACCCGTTCCCGGGAGAATTGCCACGGCCGCCGCGTGGAGCTCAGCCTCAGTGTGTGCGGAAGCCGGCTTGCCGCCGAATCGAGACCTGCCGCGGAAACCCAGGGTAGCGACCCATGAAGGCGAACGGCTGGGTCACGGTCGCACGGGTGTAGCGCGCCGGCTCGCCGTAGTCGCCGCAGGCGCGCTGCCCGCACGCGAATCGCACCTCAGGCTCGAACGGGCATGCGCAGAATGTCTCGATCTCGGTCGAGACCGCCGGAGCGAACGAGCTGTCGCCGCCGCTGCGGGCGGCTTGGATGGCCACTTCGCCGAGCTGCGATGCTTCGGTGTAATAACGCGCAAAATCGAACACCGCAATGAGTAGATAGAGCAGGATCGGCGAGAACAGCGCCACCTCGAGCAAAGCGCCTCCGCGCCGACCGGCCTTCGATGTGCCGCGCCGCATCATTCCACCAAGGCTACGCGTGAGACGGGGCCCCGCTGGGTCGGCGGAGCGGCGACGGCGCGGCCTCCCGGTCCTTCCAAGACCGCGATCCGGTCGGCGATGACGAGCGCGCCGGCAACCTCGCCGGGGGCGTTGGGCGCCCAGCGCAGCGTCTGGCTCGGGAACAGCAGCGCGCCCTCGAGGCTCGACCCGGGGCCGCGCTCGAGTGAGCCGCCCGCGGCGGTCGCGTACATCAGCACGCCAGCGAGCTCGCCCGCATGCGGCGGCGTCAGCTCGACGGCCGCGGCAGAGTCGATCTCGACGCCCTCGGCCCCGGGAAACAGCAGCGCGACTTCGGCGCCCCGCACCTCGCCGCCGCCGATGCGCAGACCCTGTTGGAACAGATACACGCCCGGCATGAGCTGCACGCGCCCGCCGCCGACGCGGACCGGCTCCTCATAGCAGCCGGGCCAGTAGTAGCGCGTCCCGTCCTCGGCTGTCTCAGTCGCGCCGGGGCCCTGGCCGGCGCATGCTGGCATGCGCAGGGCCGGGACGAAGTCGCGCAAGACTCCCTCCACGGGCCGCCGCTCGCCTTCGATACACGCACCGCTCGCTGGCGCCGCGAGCGCCAATCCCGCCGCCGCGTCCACGCACGCCTCGCCGCTGCTCCAAGCCCCGGCATTCGACGAAGCGACCGCCGCCGCGCACTCGAGCCGCAGCGGCTGCTCGCCCTCCACGGTCAGGGTCCCAGCGCCGCTTGCGGCTAGCGCGATCACGCACGGCTGATCGGCGCCCGCGACGAGCCCCGCCACAGCCCGCGCGCTGACCGCTTGGCGGCTCTTACCAAACATACCCATCAACGTCGTGCGCATCTCGAGCCGAACCACCGCTTCCACGTGGTCGCCGCTGCCCTGGTGACGACCCGTGGCGGGGGGATGGTGGATGATGATCTCGGCTTCTCCGGCCGTCACTCCCTGCAAGCCCGCGTCGTGCACGGCGGCGGGTTGCAAGTGTTGTTCGAGACGGCGGTGACCGCGCCGCAACTCGTGGGCGGCGCCGATCGCGGCGGCGTCGGCCGCCGCCTGTACGCGGGCGTGCTCGGCGTAGAGCCGCGCGCCGTCCAGCGCCAGCCCCGCCATGCCGAGAACGGCGATGAACGCCACCGCGAACAGTACCGTCGTCTGGCCGCCCTCGCCCTTGCCGCCCGCGCGCACTTCTTCCACCTCCCCACTGTCGCCAACTCGCCGCCCAGGCTCAATCGAGCGTACACGGTAGACGCCCTAGGGGAATCGGCCTAGGGCGTGTTTCCACTATGCTCCAGGCGCAAGGACCAAGGAGGTGACTGGAGTCAGCGCTTGCGCCGGTAGGTGCGTGGCAGAAAAGCCTCGGGCGCCGCGCCCGGGGAATCGAATGGCGCCCCTCCGGATCGGCCCTGACAAGGGCCTGGCTGCGGCTGGGCTGCGCCCCTTGCAGGGCGCCCGCGGAAGCGGGGCCTCCCCAGCTCCACGGGTTATACCCGTGGCTCATCCTGCCGGGCGCCCTTGGCGCCCAAGAGCGTGAACACGCCCTAGTCGAGCCGCCTCCCGCGCGAGCGACTACACTACTTTCAGGGGCTCTGCAAGTATGCCGACCGTCTTCATCCCCACCATGCTTCGCGCGATCGCCGGTGGCCGCGAGCAGGTCCAGGTCGAAGGCGAAACTGTCGGCGACCTCGTCAACCGCCTCGACGCTGTCCACCCGGGCCTCAAAGCTCGACTGGTCGACGGCGACGCGCTGCGCTCCAATCTCGCGGTCGCCGTCAACGGCGAAGTGAGCGTGCTCGGCCTGCTTGAAGACGTGCCGGCGGACGCCGAAGTCCACTTCATCCCGGCGATCTCCGGCGGCTGATCGCGGCGTCCGTGCTACCGTCGGCCGCATGAGGCATTGCTCCATTGCGCTGCTGCCCGGCGACGGCATCGGACCCGAGGTCGTCTCCGCCACGGTCGACGTCTTGCGCGCCCTCGAGCGCAAGCTCGACTCATTTCGTCTCGACTACGAGGAGCTCTCGGTCGGCGCCGGCGAGTATCTCCGCTCCGGCGATCCTCTCCCCGAGCAGACCTTCCGTCGTCTCGAGCAGTTCGACGCCACCCTGCTCGGAGCGATGGGCCTTCCGGATGTGCGTTGGCCCAACGGCACCGAGATGGCGCCCCAGCTCGACCTGCGCGAGCGGATGGAGCTCTACGCCGGCCTGCGGCCCATCAAGCTTTATCACGAAAACATGACCCCGCTCCGAGGCTACGCCGCGGGCGGGATCGATTTCGTCATCGTGCGCGAGAACACCGAAGGACTGTTCCACTCCCGCAAGGGCTCAATCGCAGCCTCGGACGAGGAGTATGTCGACGGCATGCGCATCTCGCGACGCGGCTCCGAGCGGCTCTTCCGCGCCGCTTTCGAGCAGGCCCGCAAGCGTCGAGGCAAGGTCACTCTCGTAGACAAGTCCAACGTGCTGCCATCGCTTGCGTTCTTCCGGGCCGTTTTCGACGAAATCGCCGCCCAGAACGCCGACATCGAGGCCGAGCGGATCTACATCGACGCCTCGACGCTCTACTTGGTCCAACGCCCCGAATCGTTCGACGTCATCGTCACCGAGAACATGTTTGGCGACATCCTCTCGGACTTGGCCGCCAGTCTAGCCGGCGGCATGGGCGTGGCGCCTTCGGGGGACGTGGGCGAGAATCACGCCGTCTTCCAGCCCTCTCACGGCTCCGCGCCGGACATCGCTGGCAAAGGAATCGCAAACCCAATCGCCACGATCCTCTCGGCGGCCATGATGCTCGAGTGGCTCGGCGAACCCGAGGCGGCCGGCCTGGTCGAGCGCGCAGTCGAAAAGGTACTATCCGATCCCGCCAACCGAACGCGAGATTTAGGCGGGGAGTTGAGCTGCACCGAGATGAGCCAACGCATCGCGGCGGCGCTTTGACTCGGGCACACACCAACCGAGCCCGGGCAGCCATGCCCGGGTGCGATGTTCGAACTGATACCAGCCTCTGCACCCCGGCATCGCTGCCGGGGCTCGGAAAAGAAACGGCGCCTTTCTGCAAAGCTGCGATCTTTCGTGCAGCTCGAGCCCGGGCCTAGCCCGCCTTGGCTACCCGGCCGCTATCGGGCCGCCCCACCACCACTCGATTGCGGCCCGCCTGCTTCGCCTGGTAAAGGCCCCGGTCAGCCAGCCGGAGCAGTCGCGCGGCGGTCAGCTCCGGACCCGGCACGCACGAGGCCACGCCAATGCTCACGCTGAGCCCGGGCGCCGGATTGCCACCGTGCTCTTCCAACCTGCGCCGAACGCCCTGCAGCACGGCCAGCATCCCGTCTTCATCGGTGTTCGGCAGGATCACGCCGAACTCGTCCCCCCCGTAGCGGGCGGCCACATCGGCCGGGCGCCGCAGGTGGTTGCGCAGGTGTTGACCGACAGCGATCAAGCACTCGTCTCCCTTGGCGTGCCCGAAGCGGTCGTTGATCTCCTTGAGCTCGTCCAAATCGACTAACGCCACCGAGAACCAGACGCCTTCGCGCGCTGCCCGCGCCCACTCCTTCTCGAGCGCCTCGTCGAAGTAGCGCCGGTTGCGTACGCCGGTCAGATCGTCGACGGTCGCCTGCTCCGCCAGCTTTGCGTTGGCGATCTTCAGCGCGTCATGGGCTCTCTCGAGATGGGCCGTGCGTTGGCGAACCTGGTCCTCGAGCTGGCTTGCCTGGGTGCGCATCTCCGTCGCGTGCCGGCGTACCAGCAAGTAGCCCATCAAGACCACCCCGATCGCGGATGCGCCCACGCCCCAAGGCATGTCGACCGGCGGCCGGACGACCGACTCGAGCCCGAAGAATCCGAATGCCGTGATGGCGATGCTGGCTAGGAAGAACGCGATACCCGTTCCTAGAATCCAGCGCTCGGGCCGGCTACGAATGGTCCGCACGCCCGCGATCCAACCGATTGCGACCAGAACGCCGCCAAGCCCGACCAATCCCGCCACGAGCTTGTGTCGCGGTAGGCCGAGCAGCGTTGGCCCCGGGAGCAGGAAGAACAACACCACCAAAAGACCGAACGCGAGCGCGTGGATCGGGATCGCGAGGCGCACGAAGCGGCGGGCGACCGATGCGTCCTCCGCCAGATAGCTGAGGAACCCGGCCGTGAGCACGATGGTCGCCGCGCCTTGAATTCCTGCTTCCACGATGGGCAGCAGGCCGTAACCGAACATCGAGCCGCCGAACGATCTGGGTATGAACGCCAGCGTCGCGAAGGCCAAGACCTCGCGACCCAAGCCGATCGCGAAGCCGGCCGCGAGCAGACGGCCTCGAGCGTCGCGGCCCTTTCGCCCGAGGCTCGACCGCGTCAGCAACAAAGCCAAGCACCATACGGCGATGCCGAGCAAATATTGCGGTCCGGCGTCGGCGGGTCCGGGCGGCGGATCCGGCAGGCGCGCTACTTGTAATAGCCAAGAAAAGTGCAACCTAGGACAATCCCCAGGGGTGATTCTGAGGCTTACAAAGGCAGCCGCGGAATCGGTAGGACAACCGATCCGCCGCCCAGAAGGGCCCTAGGCGGAAGATTTCAGTGCGCCGTTTGGCGCGGGCGCCCTGGATCGATGCGTGTGAGCCGGTCTTTGACTGACGGGTCCGAGGGCAAGTCCTTTGTTTTGTTAGGATGATGACACGCGGACCCGTAGCTCAGCTGGATAGAGCAGCCGCCTCCTAAGCGGCAGGCCGCAGGTTCGAATCCTGCCGGGTCCGCCAGCCGCGCTGCGAGCGCCCAAGCGGATTGCAACAAGATTCGTCTGGATCTCGTCCTACCTAAGGCGAGGAATGAATCAACCCGCCGAACCATCCCTGCCGCGTGAAGTCGCCGGCACGCTCTATCGTTTCCTGCACGGGCAGGCGGTCATCACGGCCATTCTGACGGTCTTCCATCTGATTGGGTTCTACCTGATCGGGTTGCCCTATTGGTGGGCGTCGGGGTTGGTGGTGGGGATGCTTAGCTTGGCGCCCTACTTTGGCTTTCTAGTCGGAGCGGGAGTCGCCAGCCTGATCGCGCTGTTGGCCGGCGGCGACCTGTGGGACGTGATTGGCCTGCTGATCGTGATGGCGCTGGCGCAAGCTGTGGAAGGTCTGTACCTGACGCCAAAGATCCTGGGACGCGAGCTTCATCTGAACCCGCTGCTCGTCTTCATCGCCGTCATTGCGGGGTTGATGCTGTTCGGTCCGCTCGGCGCCTTTCTGGCGGCGCCGGCGGTCGCCATCTTCCTCATCGTCTGGAAGCGCGCCAAGGCGCGCCGACGCCAACGGGGTGAACTATCATAGGGCCAGCCGTGTCCGACGAGCTCGACCAGAAGACCACCATCTCGCGCATGGCGGGCCTTGCCGTCATCCACAAGGACCGCAAGACCGGCGCGCTGCTGCCGCGCAACATGGGCGAGGCTGCCGGCGAGGCGGGGATTTTCCTCGAGGACTCCGCGCCAGGGACGAAGGTCGAGGTCAAGACCGGCAACCATAGCTACGTCATCCAACTCGCCGGCCCCGCGACGGCCTTCATCAGCGGCCATCCCGAGTATTGCCCCGAGCCCATCCGAGTCCAGCTTCACGGCTCGCGCTGGCTCGACTCGCAAATCGAGAAGTGCTACCTGGCGCCGGGCATGCGCTTGCAGTTCATGACGGCGGCCGGGGTGAGTGTGCTGACTTCGCCGATCGAAAACGTCAGCCTGGTTGGGCGCGCCGGCTCCTTATCTCGCTGAGGGCGCGGTCGAACTTGCTCAATCCATGCGGCTTCTCGTCCGAGCCCGAACCGTTCTCGCACTTGCGCTCTTTTGCATCACATGCGAGTTGGCGTTTGGGCAAGAGCCTGAGCCATGCTCAGTAGACACGATCGCCGGCGGAGGCGCGCCTGTCGGGTACGGAGGCCTCGCGATCGAAGCCGAGCTTGCTTTTCCCTGGGAGGCCCGTATCGGTCCCGATGGGTTGCTCTACATCGCCGACCCAGGGCACCACGCGATCCGGCGCGTCGAATCGAACGGAAGCATCCGGACCTTCGCCGGATCTGGACGGCGGGAACTGACCGGAGATGGAGGTCCGGCGGACCAAGCGGGCCTGCCAGCCCCTCGCTCCCTCGCTTTCGCGCTGGACGGTTCCCTCTACTTTTCCGACGGGCCGACCGTGCGCCGCATCGATTCCTCGGGAGTCGTAACGCGCATTGCCGGTAACGGCCGCACCGGAGACCGCGGCGACGGCGGCCCGGCCGTGGAGGCCAGCCTCGGCTCGAGCCTTCGCATCGCCCTCGGACCAGCCGGCGAGGTCTACATTGCTTCCAGCGACCGTCACACGGTCCGCGTCGTCGGGCCGGATGGCGTGATTCGGCTCCTAGCTGGCACGGCGGGCCGAGGGCGTTACGACGGCGACGGCGGGCCCGCCAAGGAAGCTTCTATTGCCGGTCCGACTGACGTCGCCATTGACAGCGAGGGCAACGTGTACATCCCCACAGGGGCGAGAAGGGTACGGATCGTCACGCCCGATGGCCGAATCGATACGTATTTGGGCGGCGCGGACGCGCCTGGACGAGCGCCGCAGGACGGCCTCTCGCGGCATGAGATCGGTTTCGGCAACCGCATCTCGAACATCGAAATCGACTCGGCCGACACGCTCTATTGGCTGGACTTCTTGGGTGTGCGCGCGCTGCCGAAAGCAGGGCCCCTCACGACCATTGCTCCGGCGGAAGATGGAGAGCTAACAGGAACGTTCACCTTAGCCGACGACGCTACTCCGTACCTCACTCGGAGACACCAAGCTCTCCGAGTGAGGAGCGACGGCTCCACAGTTCTCATCGCTGGCGTTGGCGACCGCGCCAGTCGCGGCGACGGGGGCCCGGCTTCCCGCGCGATACTCGGATCGGTCGGCGGGATTGCCGCGGCTCCCGACGGCAGCGTCTACATTGCCGACCAGACCTTCCACCGCGCCAGGGTGGTGCGGCCGGATGGAACGATCCACCGCTTCGCCGGCACTGGCGAGAACCTGTCCGGCTCCAGTGAAGGCGCGGCGCTCCATTTGCCGATGGCGTCGCCGCGATCGGTCGCTGTCGCGCCCGACGGCGATGTCTACGTGGTCCAGTTCAGCTTCGGCACGCAGGCGGGGCGCATTTGGGCGATCGACGCCGACGGACAACGACGATCTATCGCCGGAACGACCAATCAGGTCTGTTTGTCAAACCCAACGGCAGCGGATTTCTGGCCGTCATGCGGCAACGGCGGCCCGGCCACCGAGGCAGTTTTGCCAGATCCGTCACAGATGGCGGTCGACAGCCGCGGCTCAATCTACCTCCTTCAGAACAACACTCGTGATTTTCCTGCGCGCTGGGTGCGGGTGATCGCGCCGGACGGAACGATTGATGAGCTGCCGCGCCAGACGCCGGACGCATGGGCGATTGCGGTTGGGCCCGACGACAGTCTGGCGTTGAGCTCCGGTTCGGTCTCGTTGATCGAAGGCCAAGCGTACAGCTTTGACCCGGACGGCAACCGCTCCGAAGTTCTCGGTTACCAGGGCTTCGCCCGACGAGCCACGGCGATGGTTTACGACGCAGAGGGAGATCTCTACTTCGCCGAGCGCGGCGACTTTTTTCTGCCGTTCGGCGCACAGTGGATCAAGCGTCTTACTCCCGAGGGAGCTATCCACTTAGTCGCAGGTTCTGTAGTGCCAGGCTTTGCAGGAGACGGCGGGCCGGCGCGGGATGCCCGTTTCGACGATATCGCCGGTCTCGCCATCGATGCTGAAGGAAATCTCTTGATCGCGGACAGAGGCAACGGCCGTGTCCGCCGCGTCAACGATGTATCAGCCTGTGGCCGGACCGAGCTTCCTCAGATCGCACTGAGAGGTATCGTTAACGGCGCGTCTTTCCGGGGGCCTCTCATCGCACCGGGACTGATCGTTTCGATCTTCGGAGTGCGACTGGGACCGGAGGACTTGGCGTTGGCCGTCATCGACAGTGGGACCTTTCCTTCGGTAGCGGGCGGCGTCCGTGTGCTAATTGACGGCTTGCCGGCGCCGATGCTGTTCAGCAGCAGCGGCCAAGTCAGCGCTATCGTGCCATTCGCCATAGGGCCGACGGCCGAGAGAACCGGCCCCTCTGCGCGGACGTTCGACGATCCAATCACTGTGGAGCTCGAGTACGACGGCCTGCTCTCGGACCCGACTTACGTGCCCGTCACTGCTTCGAGTCCGGCCATCTTCACCTTGGATTCCAGCGGTTCGGGACAAGGAGCCATTCTCAACCAGGATGGAACCGTCAACGGACTCGACAACCCAGCCGCACCAGGAAGCGTGATCGTGATCTTCGCCACCGGTTCGGGAGTCACCGATCCGCCAAGCATCGACGGGATTGTCGCAGCGCGGCCCCTACCAGTACCTGTGGCGGCAGTTCGGGTTCTCATCGACGGTGTGGAAGCGCAGATCCTGTACGCTGGGGCCGCCCCTGGCTTGGTCGCAGGTGTAACCCAGATCAACGCTCTTCTGCCGTCGAACCTGTCCGCAGGGACGGTCGAGATTCAGGTCGAGATGGGCGGTGTCCCGTCCCCGAGGGTTCAAGCCTCGATAGGCCCCTGACAAGCCGCAGCCCTTCAGCTCGCACGCCGCAGCGCGACCACTGTGACGTCGTCGTGTGGCGCGGCGTCGCCGGTCCAGGTTTCTACTGCTGCATTGACCGCCTCGACCAGCTCCTCCAAGAGGCGGTCACGGTGCTCGACGAGCAGATCCTCCAACTGTTGTGAGCCAAAGTCGCGGCCAGCGGAATTGACGGCCTCGGTCACGCCGTCGCTGATCAACAGCAGGCGATCGCCCGGCTCGAGCACGACTGAGTCCGTCCTGTGGCGGGCGTCGTCGAAAACGCCAAGCGGCGGTCCGCCGGCGCGGCAGCGCTCGATCTTGCCGCTGCTGCGCAGTACAATCGCCGGTTCGTGTCCCGCGTTGGCCCATTGCATCTCGCCGGTTCTGGGGTCGAGCAGCGCCAAAAAGCACGTGATGAAGCGGTTGGCTGGACAGACGGCCTTGATCATGCGATTGAGGCGCGCAACCGTATCGGCCATGTCGTCGGCGGTCTCGGCCAAGGCCTGAATGCGGGCTTGCAGGTTCATCACCAGCAGGGCGGCGGGCATGCCTTTGCCGGCGACGTCGGCGATGAGGAAGACGAGCTTGCCGTCCGAGCGCGGTACGTAGTCGAAGTAGTCTCCGCCAACGGTGCGACAGGGCAGGGTCTTGCCGGCCAACTCGAGCCCGGCAACCGCGGGCGGCTGCTCGGGGATGCAGCCCATCTGGATATCGGCGGCCTGCGCCAGCTCGCTCTCGAGCAATTCGCGGCGACGCTCGACCGCGGCGAGCCGCGCGTGCTCGATGCGGACCGCCGCGATGTTCGCCATCACCGTGACCAGCTCCAGGTCCTCGGCGGTGAACTCGGATGACTCGCCCGAGTCGAGATAGAGCATGCCGATGACGCGATCGTCGGTCTGCAACGGCGCTGCCATCAAGCTGCGAATGCCCTGGCTGATGATCGAGTGCTGCTGCTTCCAGCGGGGATCCGCCAAGGCGTCTTGGATGATCAGCGACATGCGCTCGTTCACGACTTGGTCCCGTACGCGTTTCGAGATGCGAAAGTCGCTGCCGCGTCGAGCGCGCGGGCGTAGCTCGCCCGCTCGGTCGAGTGTGAGCACCACGCCTCGTGCGGCGCCGGCGGCTTCCATGGCGAGGTCCAGGATCACCTCGAAGAGCTCATCGAGCGGGCGCGGGCTGGCAAGCTCGCGCCCAGCGCGCAGCAGCGCCATCGCGGGCGAGCTCCAGCGTGCAGCTTTGGCGTCTTTGCCGACCACTGGGCGTGCGCCGGTCTCGACGATCTTGTCGAGCCGAGCAAACTGGGTGGTGACCTCGAGGCGTTCGACCTGGGCCTCGAACACGACTTGCTCGGTTGCGGCCGGGCTCTCGTCTTCGGCGGCGGCCTCGGATTCGAAAACGATGCTTAGCCCGGCCGCTTTGACGATATCGCCGCGACGGAGCGTCGCCGGGCAGTCCAGATGCTCGCCGTTGAGCACAGCGCCGTTGCTCGAGCCCAAGTCCCGCACGGTCCACCCCTCGCCGTCGGGCTCGAAGGCCAGGTGACGCCGCGACAGACGCGGGTCCCCGGGGAAGGACAACGTGTTCATCGAAGAGCGGCCGACGGTCACGCTCTCCGAGCCCAAGTCGTGGGTCGCGACTTGGCCGTTCGAAGCAGTAACCAGCAGTCGGGCGGGCATCGGCGGATGACGCCAAGCCTATCAAGCGTTTCCGGTTCCGAGCAAGATCCCCGGCAGGGCGGCTAGAATGAACGGGTCATGGCGTTGATCGTCAATGGCGAGCCGGCGCCGGAGGCCATGCTCGCCGCCGAGGCTGAGTCGCTGCTCAACCGCTTTCGCCAGCTCACGCCCGAGCAGCGCGTCCAGTTCGGCTTTGAAGAGGGCTCCCTGGAAGCGCGCGCGCAGGAGTGGGCGCGCGAGAACGTCATCGAGCGGATGCTGATGCGGCAGGAAGCGCTGCGCGACCAAGAACCCATCCCGGACGACGTGTTTGAGAAGGCCGAGGAGGCGATGTATAAGCGCTACGGGGGGCGAGAAAAGTTTCACGAGTCCGGCATGAGCGAAGAGGCGATCCGGGCGGAAGCCGAGGCGACCGTGAAGCTCGACCGCCTGCTCGGCCGCATCACCGCGCGCGTCAAGCCGCCCAAGACCAAAGAAGTCGCCGCGCGCTACCGCGAGCAGCGCGATCGCTGGAAGACTGCGGAGCAGGTGCGGGCGGCCCACATCGTCAAGCACGTCAACGAGCAAACCTCCGAAGAAGAGGCCCGCGAGGCGATCGAAGCCGCCAAAGCCGAGCTCGAGGCCGGCGCGACGTTCGAGGAGATCGCCGACAAATCCTCCGACTGCCCCGGCAACGGCGGCGACCTAGGCTGGTTCGCTCGCGGCAAGATGGTGGAGGAGTTTGAAGAGGTCGTCTTCGCCATGGAGCCCGGCGCCGTCAGCGATGTCTTTCGGTCGGTGTTCGGCTTCCACATCGCGAAGCTGCATGAGCTTCGGCCGTCCTCGCAGCGCCCGTTGAGCGAAGTGAAAGCCGAGATCGAGCAAGAGCTCGGGCGCGAAGCGGAGAACAAGGCCGTCGAAGCCTACGTCGACGAGCTGCGCGAGAAGGCGGTGATCGAGGACGCCGTGCCAGCCTGAGGTATCGCATGAGCTCTCGCCTGTTCCAGATTCAACAACCGGCCGGCGAGGGGCCTCACCCGTGTTGCGTGCCCAGCGTCGAGCGCGCGGAGAGGCTGGCTGAGTCGCGTCATCTCTCCGGCCAACGGCGCAAGGCGACCAAGGGCTCCACCGACGGCATGTTGCGCCTCGACGGCGGGAAGTTCTTGATGGGGACGGACTACCCCCAGGGCTTTCCGCTGGACGGCGAGGGGCCGGTACGTGAAGTCGCCCTCGACCCGTTCTGGATAGACGCCCATCCGGTGAGCGTCGACCAGTTCGCGCACTTCATTCGTGAGACCGGCTACGTCACCGAATCGGAGCGCTTCGGCTGGTCGTTCGTCTTTCACGCCCAGGTGCCCGATGGCCACTACGCCGAGCTGGTCGACGACACCGTGCTCAACCACGAATGGTGGTGCAAGGTCAACGAAGCGGACTGGCGACGCCCCGAAGGGCCTGGCTCGGACATCCAAGGCCGGGAAGGGCATCCGGTCACGCACGTCTCGTGGAACGACGCGGCCGAGTACGCCGAATGGGCCGGGAAGCGCCTGCCGACCGAGGCGGAGTTCGAGTACGCTCAGCGCGGCGGGACCGAGCAGCAACTGTTCTGGTGGGGAGACGAGTTGGAGCCCGACGGACGCCACATGTGCAACGTGTTCCAGGGCGAGTTTCCCCGCAACGACATCGCGGCCGACGGCTACGCCGGCACGTGCCCGGCGGACGCCTTTCCCGCCAACCCCTACGGCCTGCTCAGCTCGATCGGCAACGTTTGGGAATGGACGGCGGACTTCTTCGACCCCAGCTACCACGTCACCGCGACGCACACCAACCCGGTGGGGCCGCCGACGGGAACTTCCAAGGTGATGAAGGGCGGCTCGTTCCTGTGCCACGACAGCTACTGCAACCGCTACCGGTTGGGCGCGCGGACGCAGAATACGCCAGATAGCGCGACGACGAATTTGGGGTTTCGCTGCGTGCGGGACGTTTAGGCGCTGGGCGCTTTCGTCTGGGGCTGCGAGGCTAGGCGCCACTTCTCACCAGGCGGCGAGCGGAAGTGCGTGAGAGGCGCGTCAGCGCGAGGCACGCGATGCCCAGCGCGCACAGGCGTACTCGACAGTACGTCGAGCACGGTGGGCGAGCGCAACGAAGGGATGGCGCGGCTATCGCGCGCTTCCGCCGGCTCCTGGTGAGAAATGGCGGCTAGCGCTGCGCGGGCCATGTTCGGCAACCGCTCGATGAGCCGTAGCAACCATCGCGTGCGCATGCTCACACCGGTTCCCCAGGACGGGCGGCCAGAGTAGCTCGCGGCACGGGGCGGCGGGCGGTTCTAAGCGGAAGGTTGCAGTTGCTCGCCTTCCGAGCGGGCTACGAAGGCGGCGCAGGAGAGGTCGCCGCTGACGTTGACCACGGTGCGCAGCATGTCGAGCAGGCGGTCGACGCCGAGGATCAGCGCGATCCCGGTTTCGACCTTGTCGCCCAAGCCGACCGATTGCAGCACGATGATCAGCGTGATCAGCCCCGCGCTCGGTACGCCGGCCGTGCCGACCGAAGCGAGCGTCGCTGTCAACACGACGGTGGCTTGGCTGGCCAGATCCATCGGGATGCCGTAGATCTGCGCGATGAACATGACAGCCACGGCCTGGTAGAGCGCGGTGCCGTCCATGTTGATGGTGGCGCCAAGCGGCAGCACGAAGCTCGAGACTTCCTTCGAGATGCCGAGCCGCGTCTCGGCGGTCTTGAGCGTCACCGGCAATGTCGCGCTCGACGACGAGGTGGAGAACGCAAAGATCGGCACCGCCTTGATGCGCTTGAAAAACTTGACGGGATTGATCTTGGCGAACAGCCAGACCATCATCGAGACCGTGCCGAACATGTGCAATAGCAACCCGCCGGCCACCAATAGCGAGTAGACGATGAGCGACCGCAACAGGTCCATGCCGAACTGCGCGATGACGGCGGCAATGAGGGCGAACACGGCATAGGGCGCGGTCTTCATCACCCAGCCGATGACGACCATCGAGGCTTCGTTGACGCCGTCGAAGACGTTGAGCACGGGGTCGCGCTTGTCGGCCGGTAACAGGCTCAGCGCGGCGCCGAAGATGACGGAGAAAAAGATCAGCGGCAACAGATCAAAGTTGGCCGCCGCGGCGATCGGGTTGCGCGGAATCATGTTCAGCACCACCTCGATCAGCGGCGGAGCTTCGGCGGCGATCTCGGCTTTCTGCTGCGCTTCGCCGCCGAACTGCGCCGAGAGCGAGTCGCGCGTCGCGGAGTCGACGCCGGCGCCGGGCTCGAAGATGTTGGAGAGCGCCAACCCGATGACGACCGCGATGGCGGTGGTGATCATGTAGTAGCCGAACGTCTTGCCGCCGATGCGCCCGAGCTTGGTGATATCGCCGAGGGCGGCCGAGCCGACGATCAAGCTCGCCACCACGAGCGGGATCACGACCATCGTCAGGGCGCGAATAAACGCCGAGCCGAGCGGCTCGAGCGTCGTCAAGACCGTCTTCAGCCACTCGATGTCGCCGAAGTTGGCAATGGCGCCGAGGACGGCTCCGGCGACCAAGCCAATGAGGATCTTGTTGTAGAGCTGCAAGGAGCGACCATTGTATCAGCGGCCGCGGGCGCTCCCAGTCGAGCTCGAAAGGCCGCGGCGGCAACGCTGACCGCTTGCGGGATACGGCTCGAACCGGCTTCCTACGCCAGCACGTCGAGGATGGTTGGCTGGGTGCGAGCGGCGACTTGGATGGCGAACTGCTCGGCCGAGGTGAACTTCCGCAGATCGGCGATCGATTCGAGTATGTCGGCGTCGCGGTGATCGGACAGACGCTGCTGGTGGACGACCTCGAGATCGGCGAGCGTGGTCAGGGTCAGACCGGCTTGGCGCAGAGTGGCGCCGTAGAAGGCTTGCTGGCCGCTGACGTGGTCGATGGCGCGCTGGAGGTCGCTGATTCCTTGCTCGATGGCGTCGGTGTCGTCGGCGTTGAGCGCCGCGACGAGGTCTTCCAAGACGCCGAAGACGTTGGCGGAGCTCTCGCCGCCCACGCGATGCACGCCGGCGATTCCGCTCGAGAAACCGGTTCCGCGATCGAAGTCGATGACGTTGAGCGTGAGATCGACGTCGCTGTCGACGACGAGCTCGCCGTCAACGGCTTCGAACCGCACGCGCGCGGCCGCGAGCGCCGGGTCGGCGGCGACCGCGGCATTGAGGACGGAGGCGATCTCCTCGGCGGAATAGCCGCCGGCGCTTCCCCCGGCTTCGAGCCCGGTGGTCACCGCGCCGCTGACGGTTTGGGTGAACGAGAAGCCGGTCCCGGCCGTGTCGCTGACCTCGAGTTGCAGAGCGCCGCCTTGGTCGACGAACTGCAGCTTGCCGGCGAGGGCGGTGTTGGCCGCGATCTCGGTGTTGAGCGCGGCGGCGAGGGCGGCGGCGTTCTCGCCGCCGGCCAACGGCGGCAGAGAGATGGTTTCGTCGATGGCGCCGCCGGCGGACTGCAGCCGCACGCTGACCAAGTCGCCCGCAGCGGCGCCGCTGGGGGCGGCGGCGGCGAGGAAGGGGCCTGGCAGATCCACCGACAAGGCCGCGTCGAGGTCGCCGGAGAAGGCGACGCCGATGGCGATGGGAGGCGATGCCGGCGGGGTCCCCGCAGGCGGCGCGGTGCGGCCCTGGCCTTCGAGGCGATCCGGCGTCGCGAAGATGGCGTCCCCGGGAAGCGAGACCTGGGCGGCGCGCCCGTCGGGGAAGTTGATCGTGCGGCGGGCCTCGTTTCCGCGATACTCTACCTTGCCCTCGGCGTTGAGCTCGAAGGCGGGCTCGGTGTCGGCGCTGCCGGCGAAGACGTAGCGGCCGTTGTAGACGGAGTTCGACAGCGTGGTGACGTGGCGGACGATGGCGGCGAGCTCTTGTGCAACCAACTCGCGGTCGCGGCCGTCGTGGGTCTCCGAGGCGCCGCGCACCGAGATGCTCAAGCCGCGCTCGAGAGCGTTGACGGCCTCGAAGAGCACGCCGTCGACGGCTCGCAGCTCGGCCTGGACGGTTTGCAGGTTCTCTCGAAACTGCGCCGTGGAGGCGAGCGCGGTGCGCGTCTGCACGATGGAGGCGGCATCGTGCGGAGAGTCGGACGGCTTGTTGGTCTTGATGCCGGAGGAGACCTCGAGCTCGGCGTTGCGGCGCTGCGCCGACGCGAAGCGCAGATTGCGCAACGTGTCGCGGCCTTGCATGAGAAACGTCGTGCGCATTGCGGTCTACCTCGCCAACTGCAAGACCTCGTCGGTGAGCTGGTTCAGGGTCTGGATCACGCGCAGCATGGCCGAGTAGCCTTGTTCGAAGCGCAGCATCTCGATCGCCTCTTCGTTGATGTCGACGCCGGAGAAGGAGTCGCGCAGGTTTACCGCCGCCGCGGTGACCTCGCTCTGGACAGCGAGATCGGAGTTGGCGGCTTCGGACTGTTCTCCGACCGAGCTGACGATGCCGGAGAAGAACTCGGAAAGGCTCAAGTCGTCGACGAGCGGACGGGCGGCGAGCGCCTCGATGGCGAGCAGGTTGTCGGCCGAGTTGGGCGCCTCGGCGGTTCCGGCGGCGATCTGCGACAGAGCAATGTCGCTGACCGTGATCGAGCCCGCCGCGTTGGCGCCGCCGGCGCGGTCAGAGGCGCCGTCGAGCCCGGAGGCAAAGCCGGTTGCCGCGGGATCGGCGTCGGTGACAGCGTAGTCGAAGGCGACATCGGCGTCAAAGCGCAGCTCGCCGTTGACTGCGACGAATCGCACGCGCGCGGCGTCCAAGGCGGGGTTGAGGGCGACCTCGGCGTTCAGAGCGGCGGCAATCTCTTCGGCGGATTGGCCGCCCAGCGTCGCGCCGGCTTCGAGTCCGGTGGTGAAGGCCGGATTGCTGGTTGTAGCCGAGAGCGTGAAGCCTTGCTTGGCCCGGTCGGAGAGCACAACCTTGAGCTGTCCGCCCTCGTCGGAGAAGGTGACGAGCCCGGCGAGCTCGGGGGCGAGCGCGACCTGGTCGTTGAGCCGGATTGCCAGATCGGCGGCCGTCTCGGAGCCGCCCAGCGGCGCGGTGGTCAAGGTGCGGTCGATGGCGCCGTCGGCGGAGACCAGGCGTACCGAGGCGGTGTCGCCCGCGGAGACGCCGGCCGAAGCGGCAGCGGCGACGAAGAAGCTGTCGAGATTGGCGCTGACGGACCCGGTTAGCCCGTTCGAGAAATCGACGGTCACGCTGGGCGGCGGCGCCGGCGTGGCGGCGCCGGTCGCTCCGGCCGTCCGGCCGCTGCCGCTGACCGCGGATTCGTCATATTCGAACAGCGGCGCTCCGGGCTGGCCGGCCAGGTCGACGCCGAGCTCGAGCTGGCGGTTCACCTGGTCCGCGGCGGTCTTGGCGAAGCGGTTGATGTCGGCGGTGAGCGCGGGCAGTGTCTGGTTGTGCGCTTCGAGGATGGCGCCGAGGCGCCCGCCGCCGCCTTCCAGGCTGGCGGTCACGTCCTGCCCGACGTCGTTGATGACGTGCAGCCCGTCGGCGTCCAAGGTGACGCTAAAGCTGCGCGAGCGCACGCCGGTGACGATGGGCGTGGCGCCGGCGATGACCGCCAGCGCGCCGTCGCGCTGACGTTGCGTGGTGAAGCCAACGAGCCCGGAGAGCTCTTCTAGCTTCTGTTGCACCTGCGTCTCGATGGCTGGATTGGGAACGCTGCCCTCGCCGCGGCTGCGCTTGGCCTCGAGCTGGGCGATCTGCTCGGCGATCGAGCTGATCTGGCGAGCCACGCCGCGCGCCTCGGTCTCGAGATCGACCTGCTGGCGGCTGATGTCGGTGTGCAGGCGGCGCGTCGCCGAGGCGAAGGCGTCGGCGGAATCCTTGAATCCGCGCCGCAAGTTCGAGTCGGCGGGATTGGTCGAGAGCCGGCCGGCCGAGGCGAACAGCCCGTCGAGGGCGTCGTTGAGGCCGCCGCCGTCGAGCCGGAAGCCGGGCTCGATGCGCGCGAAGATCTCGGTGGTCTTCTGGAGCTGGGCTTGCTGCTGGCGCCCCAGCGAGACTTGCAGGTCGAGCAGGTTGCTGCGCAGCGATTCGACGCGCTGCAGCTCGATGCCTTGCGAGGCGGCGTGGCCGGGCGTCACGATGGGTGCGATGGAGACTCGCTGGCGGGCGTAGCCGGGGGTGGCCGCGTTGGCGATGTTCTCTTGAACGACGGCCAGCGAGCGCGAGAACGTGCCGAGACTCTGGCGCGCGGCGGAGATTGCCGATGTAATGTTTCCGCCCATATCAAGCCTCCTCGTGTACCGTCGTGCGCTCGGCGTCAACGCCGGAACCGCTGCGGTCGTAGACCGCGCCATGAACCGGGTCGACGGCGGCCAAAGCCTGTTGAACGCCGGCGACGTGGCCCAGCAGGGCGCCCAGCCGATCGAGCGACCGTTGCAGCCCCACGCAGGCGTCTTGCGTGGCCGAGTCGCCCGCAACGTCGTCGCCGCGGGCGGCCCACGAAACGTCGGCGCTCTCGAGCTCGGCGGCCATTTCCGCAAACTCAGCGAGCTCGGCACGGCGGAGCGCTCCGGCGGCTTCGTCGACTTTGGCGGCCAGCCGCCACAACGATTCCGCGGTGTCGCTCATGCGCTAGCGCGCCGCTTGCGTAAAGCGAGCGATCTCGGAGTCGAGCGAGGTGTCGGCGACTGCTCCTTCGATGAGCGAGTCGGCGAGCTGCTCGTCCGAGACGTCGAGCGCGCCGCTCTGCTCGGCGCGTTGCGCTTGCTCGACGCGTGAAATCTCTTCCGCGCCAGGTTGTTCGATGGCGCGAGCCAACTGCGCGCCTAGCGACGACACCGATACGCTGTCGTCTTCTGTTTCCGGGGCGCGCTCGCGCGCTCGCTGCGCCTCGGTTTGGGTTTCCTGTGTGCGGTCAAGCTGAACCTGTCGCAAGTCGGTGGATACGCTAGCTGAATCTTCGATTCTCACGGTTCCGACCTCCCAACAGGCTTATCGGCCGGGGCCGGGCCGGAGCTTAACAACTCTCGCTCGAGCACGGCGCCGAAGCCGAAAGCGTTCTGACGGGCGAGGTCGCGGGCCAGGTAGCGCTCGGCGAGCTCTTGGTAGCTCTCGGCGCCGGTCATGGTGCTCGGCTCGGCTAGCGCTTCGCCGGCTTGGCGCGCGGCTTTGAGCATCTCGACCAGAAAGGCGGTTTCGAACTCGCGCACTGCTTCGCCGACGCTCATGCGGCGCTCGCGTGGAGCGTCGAGCGGAGCGGGCGGCGGCAACAAGGGAGCTTGCACGGGCTACATCACCTCCAACTCGGCCTCGAGCGCGCCGGCGGCGGCGATCGACTGCATGATGTTGATGATGTCGCGCGGGGTGGCGCCGATGGCGGCGAGCGCTTGCACCAGCTCCTCCACGGTCGCCCCGGCGGGAATCATGCCTTGCTTGGCTTGCTCTTCGCGGACTTCGACGTTGGTTTGCGGCACGACCGCGGTTTGGCCGGCGGAGAACGGGCCGGGCTGGCTGACGATGAAATCGGTGACGATCTGCACGGTCAACCCGCCGTGCAGCACGGCGACGGGCGCGATGCGCACGGTGCTGCCGATGACCACCGTGCCGGTCCGCTCGTTGAGCACCACGCGCGCCGGACGGTCGGCTTCCACCTCGAGCGTCTGCAGGCGGGCGAGAAACTCGACTGGCCGCGCACGGTAGTCCTCCGGCATGACGACGCGCACGATGGCCGAGCTCTCGGCCTCGGCGTCGGCGTCGGGGAACTCCTGCATCACCGCTTCGCGCACGCGCGCCGCGGTGACGAAATCGGGGCGGCCGAGCTGCAAACGGACGCCGTCGGGGTCCGGCGCGACGCTGGGCGCGGGAGCTTCGACGAATGCTCCGTTGGGCGCCCGGCCGACGGTGGGGTGGTTGACCTGGACGCCGGAGCCGCCCTGCCCGGCCGAGAAACCGCCGGTGGAGAGCGGCCCTTGCGCAACCGCGTAGGTGCGCCCGTCGGCGCCTTTGAGCGCGGTGAGCAACAGCGTGCCGCCGCGCAAGCTGGCCGCGTCGCCGATTGAGGAGACCGTGACGTCGAGTCGCATGCCCGGCGTGGCGAACGGGGGCAAGGTGGCGGTCGCCATCACCGCCGCCACGTTGTTCACACGCAGTTGATCCGGCGCGACGTTGACGCCCATGCGGGTTAGCAAGCTCGAGAGGCTCTGGGTCGAGAAGACTGTCTGCTGACGGTCGCCGGTGCCGTTGAGCCCAACCACCAGCCCGTAGCCGATGAGCTGGTTCTCGCGCACGCCCTCGATCGAAACCAGATCCTTGAGCCGCGCCGCGCTCAGAGGAGCGGCAACGACGAGAAGAGTGATCAAATGCAGGTGAGGCTTCATCAAAACGGCAGCAACTTGCGGAACAAACGGAAGATCGGGTTGGGGCGGCGGATGGCGTCCTGCACGACGCCCTTGCCGTTGACCCGCAGATCCAACAACGCGATGCGGGACGAGCCGATGCTGTTGTCCTGCGCCAGGTCCATCGGCCGCACCACGCCGCGGATCCACACCAGTTGACGTTCGGAGTTCACCGCGACTTCCTTGGCGCCTTCGATGATGAGGTTGCCGTTGGGCATCACCTGGGTGACGTAGGCGGTGATGACGGCGGTGACGTTGGTCTGGCGCGAGGTCGAGGCCGAGCCCTGCAAGCTCGACTCGCTGCTCTGGCCGAACAGGTTGGGCAGCGGACGCGTGGGCGCCATCGCGCCGAGCAGGCTCGAGACGCCGCTGTTGGTATCCGAATCTCTCGATTGCGAGGTCGCGCCGCTGGTCAACGCCGAAGCCTGTTCGCTGACGACGACGGTGATGAGGTCGCCGACGCGGCCGGCGCGGGGGTCGCGGGCGATCTCGGCGAAGTAGGCGTGCTCGGCGAACACCGAACCCTTCGAAGGTCGCAGACGTTCTTGCAGGGTGAGCGAGTCTTCGACGTAGGCTTTCAGGGCGTCTTCGGCGGACTGCGCCCAAGCGCCGGCCGCAAACAGGAAGGCGAGAGAAGCGATGGCGAGTCTCATCGCCGCACCTCCGCGGTTTTGGCGTCGCGGATGCGGGCGATCACGCGGCGGTTGGTCTCGAGGTTGCGGAACGCGACGAGATCACCGGCCGAGCCGGCGCCTTCGGCGCGCGCCGGGGCTCGCAGACGGACCGCGCCCACGACGACGAGCAACTCCACCATCGCACCGCGGGTTACCTCGGGGCGACGCTCGATCGCTCGGCTCAAGAGCGCTTCGCCGGCTTTCAGAGAGCGCTTCAAGGTCCACCGCGCATCAGCTTGCAATTCCTCGAGATAATCTGGATTCATCCCGGCGGCCTCGATGACTCCGGAGCGAAAGTCCGAGGCGGCGACCGACTCCCCGGCCCGCAGGTCGCGAACGGCGATCAAGGCGGGGGTGCGGATCGTCAGCGCGACGCTCACCGACTCGACGCCGCTGCGTCCGCCGCGGTCGCGCCAACCCACGTTGATGCGCGTTTCGCCGCCGAGCGAGCGGGGGGAGGCGAGCAGCCTCCACTCGAGCGGACCGGCGGGGATCTCGCGCTCGGCGAACCCGATCAGCGATAGGTCGATCTCGCCGCGGTAGGACTCGGCGAGCAGCCGGCGCAGCAGCGCGGCGGCTTCGTCCTCGAGCCAAGGGCGCATCTTGCGCAGCAGCACGACTTGTCGCGGAAGGGCTTCGGGGGCGGCGCCGGCCCGCTGCGCCCAACGCTCAAGCTGCGCCGCGGTGACGCGCCGCCGCACGCGCGGCGCCGGCGCGGGGCCGAGGTCGAGGTCTGGCCGCGAGGGCTCGCCGAAGACCGCCGCCAGGTCGCGCGCGCGGATTCGCGAGTCGCCGATTTCCACGACGGGGCTCTGGGCCAACAGGGGCCAGCAGAGAAGGAGCAAGAGCGCCCAACGCATCCCGGCTCTCCCTACTGGCTCAGCGAGTTCGCTTCGCGATACATCTCGTCGGCGGTGCGAACGACCCGGGCGTTGGCCTCGTAGGCGCGCTGGCTCATGATCATGTGGATGAACTCCTCGACGACGGAGACGTTGGAGTTCTCGAGCATGCCCTGGCGCAGACGGCCCAGGCCGTCCTGGCCGCCGGGCTGGCCCAGAACCGGGTCGCCCGAGGCTTCGGTGGGCACGAAGAGGTTGTTGCCCAGCGCCTTGAGCCCGGCGGGGTTCTGGAAGCCGGCGAGCTGGATGACGCCGGCCTGGGTGGCCTGCGCTTGGCCGCGCAGGCTGTAGCTGACGGTGCCGTCGGCGGCGATGACGACGTCGAGCGCATCGCGCTGGATGACGATGTTGGGCTCGATGGGGTCGCCGTCCGAGGTCACCAGGTTGCCGTCACGGTCGAGATGGAATGCGCCGGCGCGGGTGAAGGCTTGCTCGCCGGTGGGCAGGGTCACCTGAAAGAAGCCGGCGCCTTCGATGACGACGTCGAGCGGATTGTCGGTCGAGATGAAGTCGCCTTGACGGAAGATCACTTCGTTGGAAACCACGCGCGCGCCGAGACCGAGTTGCAGCCCGGAGGGAAACACGGTTTGCTGGCCCGCGGCGGCGCCGGGCGAGATCAGGTTCTGATAGAGCAGGTCCTGGAACTGCACGCGGCGATGCTTGTAGCCGGTGGTGTTGGCGTTGGCCAAGTTGTGGGCGACGTTGTCGATATTGAGCTGCTGGGCGGTCATTCCGCTGGCAGCGCTGAAGAGGGCACGAATCATAGAGGTCCTTTGGTCTTAAGAGAAGCGTCCGAGCTCGCTGACGGCGCGCGAGTCCATCTCGTCGCCGACGAGCGAAGCGGCGCGCCGCAGCATTTCGAAGTGGCGGTTGGCGGAGATGAGGCGCACGGCGGCAATCGAAGGGCTGACGTTGGAGCCTTCGACCGCGCCTTGGCGCACCTTAGTCTGCTCCGCCGGCCGTACGCCGGCTTGCTCGGGAGCGGAGAACAACGCGTCGCCGGCCTTGCGCAGCGCGCGCGGCTCGTCGAGCTCGACGATGGGTAAGCGTCCGATGGTGGCTTGGTCGGCGCGGATCGCGCCGTCCTCGGAGATGACGATCTCGACGTTGGCGGGGATCTGGATGGGCTTGCCGCCGGCGCCAAGCACGGCCAAGCCGTTGGGGCCAACGAGCTCGCCGTCGGAGCTGCGGCCGAGCGAGCCTTGGCGCGTGTAGAGCGGGCCGTTGGGGCCTTGCACGGTGAGAAAGCCGGGGCCTTCGAGCGCGATGTCGAAGGCCGAGCCGGTAGTCTCGATGGGCCCTTGCGCGAAGTTCACCCAGGACGCTTCGGCCACGGGCATCGGGTCGGCGTCTCCGGTCAACGGATCGGGCCGGGCTTGGGCCGTTTCAAAGAGTCGATAGAACTCGGCGTCGGCTTTGTAGCCGTCGGTGGAAGCGTTGGCCAGGTTGTTGGCGAGCACGTCGACGGTCTCGATGCGAGCCTTCATGCCGGCGGCCGCGGTGAGCAACGCGGGATTCATCGCGGAGCCAGGATGCACGCACCGTGCCATCGCGCAAGTCACTGAGTCGATGGGCGTTCCAGGGCTCGAGCCGCGACGGCTTTTCGTCGATGCGACGGAACTGCGACGTTGGGCGGAGCGGCGCGGGTCGGCTAAGTCCAACGATTCCGTGCGGTTTTGAGTTTGGCCCCCGCCGTGCCTTGTCCGGCGGCAAGTTGATCGCGCTCGAACCCACCGCGGGGGCTCCGCAGCCCGCGCAGCCGCAAGCCGCGTCCTCGCCGGAGTTGGCCTCGCTGTTCGCGGCGCTGCTGGCGGCTGCAATGCCGGGCGCGGTGACGGCGACGCCGGTGGAAGGGAAGATTCCCGAGGCGGCGCCAGAAGGCGAAGCGCAGCAAGCAGCGGCGTCAGGAGGCGAACCGGCGGAGACGGCCGCCGAGCAAGAACAGCCCGAGGGCGAGGCGCGGAACGCCGAGACGCCGCGCGCGCCAGGGCGGGCGGCGACGGCACGCGCTGAGCAGGGCTCCGCTGTCGAGACTGCCGCAGGGATCGTCGAGCAGGCGAGCGGGCAGGCAGGCGCGTGGCCCAAGCCGGCGCCGCCGCCAGTCGCAACCTCGGAGACGAGCGCGGCTCAGCTCCAATCGCTTCCTTCGGGCGGCGTCGAAGCTCCGGTTCAGGTTGACGCGGATGAGGGCGAGCCTGGGCCACCTGGCGGCGCCGCAGCAGCGAGGGCCCCGGAGGCGCCCGCTGAAACTCGCGTCGCCACGGCGGCGCCGACCGACGCCGCGCCAGTGCGGCAACCGCAGCCAGCAGCGCCAGACGAGAAGAACACCGACATCTACAGAGCGCCTTCCAAGCCGACGCCGAGTGAGCCGAAGCGCCCGCTCTTGGAAGACGAGCCGGAGCCGGCCGCGGAACGGCCTGTCAGCCGAAGCCAACCCCAGCCGTCGGAGCACAGCTCAGCGCCGCCCGAGGACGCGCAGCCCCAGCCCTCGCCCACGATCCGCAACCCCCGGCCGCAGCCTCGCTTCGAGCCCGGCGACAGCCCAGCGGAGTACGCCGCCAAGCCCGAGCCGGAACAGCCTCGGCAGCGACCGGTCGCGCCCGCCGAGCAGACGCCCAGAGCGGACGAGGTCGAGCGGGCTGCGGATCTCGAGCGACCCGCCCCTGCGCGCCCGCAAGCCCCCGACCTCGCTCCAGCGCTCGAGCGAGCGCCGGAGCCGCGCATCCCGGGCGAGCGCCGGCAGGCCCAGCCGCGAGCCGAGAGTCAGCCGGAGCCGCGAGTCGTGGCGACCCCGCCAGCGCCGGCCCGAGCAGCGGCGCCGCCGTCTCAAGCGCCCGCGCCAGCCAATCCCGAGGTGTTCCCTTCCCCCGCGCAGGCGGCGCCCGCTCGGCCGGTTCGCCCTGTGCGGAGCGCTGGCAAGCAGCAGCTCGCGCGGCCAGCGGTGTCGCTGCTGCTCGAGCCGGTCGGCGAAGAGCCGCCAGGACCCCGCGAGGCGCTTGCGCCCCCAACTCCGCTCGCCAAGGAGGCCGCCCCGGCCGGGGCCGCGCCGGCGCCAAACGCCCGGACCCAAGCTGCGATCCCGGCGCCGGTCGCGTCGGCCGCAAAACAACCGGGCGAGCCCGCCCAGCTCGAGCAACCCCGCCACCCCGTAACCCAGGAGACGCCGCAGTCTTCGCGCGAGTCTTCGCGCTCGACCGAAGCGGTCGTGCGGGGACCAACGCCGCGCCCGGCGCCGGATCGAGCATCCGCGCCACGCCGCGCCGATCGGCCTCCAAGCCATGCTCGGCAACAAACCCGCGACATCCAGCCGGCCGCGGCGGCGCCTCGACCGCGCAGCCGCCCCAGCGCGCCCGCGACGGCAGCGCCCGAGCTGGCGCAACCCGCGCAGCCCGCCATTGCGCGCCCGGATGCAGCCCCGCAGCCGGCGAGCGAAGCGATGCCGGACGCTCGGCCCGCGGCCCCGCCGCGCACCGAGCCCGCGCCCGAGCCGGCGGCGACGACACGGCTCGAGGCCGCCGAGCTCGATCCGCGCCCCGAGCGCACGCAGTTCCGCATCGTGCTGCGTGACGACCATCTGGGCCGCGTCTCGCTCAACCTCACCGAGCGCGCCGGGCTGATCGACTTGATGGTGCGCGCCGACAAGGGCTCGACCGTTCGCGTGCTGCAGGACTCCCTGCCCGCGCTCGTCGACCAGCTTGCCCAGCGCAACTTCCGGGCCGAGACGGCCGCCTTCGCCCCCGCCGGCCAGAGCTCGGACGCGCGCGAACAGTCCCAAGACCGCGGACGCCGCGAGCGACGGCAGCAGGAGGCGCGACCACGCGGCCGTGCGCGCCGGGCTTCCGCGGCCGTCCAGGCCACCGCTCAGTAAGCAGCAAGGAGATTCGCATGACTGATCCCGTATCCTCAGCCCCCCCAAGCGAGACGCCCGCCGTCGCCAACGGCCTCTTCGGCCCGCAAGCCAATTCGCAGACCTTCCTGCTGCTGCTGGTGACGCAGATGCGCAACCAAGATCCGCTCAATCCTCAAGACCCGACCGAGTTCGTCAGCCAACTCGCGCAGTTCAGCTCGCTCGAGCAGTTGCTCGGCATCCGGCAGTCGCTGCAGAGCATCGACGGCCGCCTGACACAGCCGCCGACCGAAACTTCTTCGACTTCATCAACCCAACCCGCATCATAGGAACGCAGAACCAACCATGCCCAGTCCATTCTTCACCGGTCTATCCGGTCTTCGTGCACACGCCCGCGCCGTGGAGGTGGTGGCCAACAATCTGGCCAACCTCAACACGGTGGGCTTCAAGGGGAGTCGCTCGGATTTCCGCGATCTGTTCTATCAACAGATCGGGCAATCGCGCTCGGGCGTCGTCTCGCAAATCGGCGTCGGCGCGGCGCCGATCTCGGTCTCGCGCCGCTTCGAGCAGGGCACGGTGCAGAACACCGGCGGCTTGCTCGACGCCGCGGTGCAGGGCGAAGGCTTCTTCATCGTCGAGGAAGGCGACCTGACGCTTTATACGCGCGCCGGCAACTTCCAGCTCAATCAGGATCAAGAGATCGTCACCATCAGCGGCGAGCAGGTCCAAGGCTGGGTGCGCGACCGCACGACCGGCGCGGTCAACACCAACCTGCCGCGCGTACCGATCACCCTGCAAGGCAACGATCGCATCGAGCCGACCGCGACCACGGCGATCTCGGTGAACGCGAACCTGCAAACCGGCTCGGTGCTGCCGTTCTCGCGGCCGATCGAGATCTTCGACTCGCTCGGCGCGCCGCACATCCTCACGCTGACCTTCACGCCGGTCGCGCCCACAGGCAACAACTCGGCGGCCTACGCGATTAGCGCGACCATGCCCGCCAACGAAGCCATCGACCTGACGACCAACCTGACCCCGACCACCGATCCCAGCGTTGTCGCTGGGAATGTCGTCATCGAATTTGACCAGAACGGAGCGCTGGACCCGGCCTCTCCGACCTCGGCGGCGTTGGACATGACGGCGACGACGCCCAACTATGCCTACGCCAACGGTGCGGCGCCGATGAACATCACCTGGAACTTCGTCGACGATCTGCTGCAACCGCGCATCACGTCGGTGGCGTCGGCTTCGGCGGTCACCGATCTGTCGCAAAACGGCTCCGCTTCCGCCGAGCTCGTCTCCATCTCGGTCGCCGACGGAGGCCAGATCAACGGTCTGTATTCCGATGGCCGCACGCAGCAGCTCGCACAGCTCGCACTGGCGCGGTTCACCAACTCGCAGGCCCTGCAGGCGGTGGGCAACAACAATTTCGTGCGCACCGCGGCGGCGGGCGAACCGCTCGAGGGCACGGCGAACTCGGGCGGGTTGGGTTCGATCGTCGGCCTATCGCTCGAGAGCTCGAACGTCGATATAGCCAAAGAGTTCACCGACCTACTCACGTATCAGCGTGGGTTTCAGGCGAACTCGAGAGTCATCACGACCGCGGACGAGCTCAACCAGGAAGCGCTGAACTTGAAGCGATAGACGTGAGCTCGTCGTGGGCTGCCGATGCCGCTGGAGAGCCAAACCTCGGAGACCGAACAGAACGCGCCGCCAGAAACCGATGCGGAGTTCGAGGGTTTCCTCGACTTGCCGATGACGATCCGCGCGCAACTGGGGCGGCGGCAGTATCGCTGTGCGGAGGTGATCGCGCTGCGCGTGGGCAGCGTCGTCTCGCTCGAGCGCTCCGCGGGCGAGAACGTGTCGTTGCTGCTCAACGGCTCACGCATCGGGGCCGGCGAGATCGTCGTGATCGAGGATTCGATGGGGCTGCGCATCACTGAGATCAGCGGGGCGGCGCCGGGCGTCCAGAAATGACCGCACAACTCGTCGCGCTCGGGGTGGTGTTCGGCCTGTTGGGCGCGGTCGCGCTGTGGGCGCGCCGGCGAGCCGCGCCGGCGCGGCGCCTGGACGTGGTCGAGACGACGGCGCTCGGCCAGGGCCGCTCGGTCGCGGTCGTCCGCGCCGGCAGCAAGCGGCTGCTGGTAGGCGTAACGGGCGCATCGATCACGGCTCTGGCCCAATTGGACCCGGCGGAATGGAACGAAGGGCCGTGAGATTGCTATGGGCCGGGGCGCTGGCGGCGGCGAGCCTCTCGGCCCAGGTCGCTCCCACGCCGCCGGTCGCGCCGACGATTTCGCTCGTCGGGGCGCCCGAGCAGCTCAGCCTGCCGCTCCAGATCCTGCTGCTGCTCACGCTGCTGACGCTGCTGCCGGCGGCGCTCGCTTCACTGACGCCGTTCCTGCGCATCGTCATCGTGCTGCACTTCCTGCGTCAAGCCGTGGGCACCCAAACCGCGCCGGGCAACCAGACGCTGCTTGGCTTGGCGCTGTTCCTGACGATCGTCGTGATGCAGCCGGTCGCCGACCAGGTCTACCGTGATGCGATCGAGCCCATGCGCGAAGGGACCATCGGGCAGCTCGAAGCTCTCGAAGCGGCGCAGCCGCCGATCAAGCAGTACTTGGGACGCTTTGCGCGCGAGCGCGACGTGGAGTTGTTTCTCGAGATGACGGGCAAGCCGCGCCCGGCCGCTCCGGCCGACCTGGAGCTGACCGTGCTGGCGCCCGCCTACATGATCTCCGAGCTGCGAGCGTCGTTCCAAATCGGAGCCGTGCTGTTTCTGCCGTTCCTGATCATCGACAT
The DNA here is from genome assembly GCA_965216545.1 of Bryobacterales bacterium. Taxonomy (GTDB): domain Bacteria; phylum Acidobacteriota; class Terriglobia; order Bryobacterales; family UBA6623; genus RI-231. Next base: position 5,637,256 of record OZ244172.1, on the reverse strand, counting down.
TCTGGTCGCCTCGATCACGCTGTCGCTCGGCATGATCCAACTGCCGCCGGTGATGATCTCGACGCCGTTCAAACTGCTGCTGTTCGTGCTGGTCGACGGCTGGAATCTGGTCGTGGGATCGCTGGTACGAGGGGTAATGCCGTGACGCCGGACGGCGCGGTCGAGATCATCCGCGACGCGTTCTGGATGACGCTGTTCGTGGGAGGCCCGATTCTGCTGATCGGCTTCATCGGCGGCGTGCTGGTGAGCATCCTGCAGATCCTGACCTCGATGCAGGATCCGGCGTTCAACACCGTGCCGCGCCTGCTGATCTTCCTCGCCGCGACGATGCTGTTGCTGCCTTGGATGGCGCAGCGCATGCTGGCTTACACGGCCGGGTTGCTGGGCGGGCTCGAGCGATTCGCCTCGTGAACCTCGCGCTGGAGCTGCCGCTGGCCTGGCTGATCAACTACGCCCTGTTGGTCGTGCGCTGCCTGGGCCTCGCGGTCTTCATTCCGATTCCGGGTCTGCAGAACGCCTTGCCGGCGGCGAAGATCCTGCTCGCGTTGATGTTGGCGGCGGCGCTGGCGCCGCTGGCGGTGGCCGGACCCGGCGCCGAGGCGCTGCGGACCCCCGGGGCGCCATGGCAGATGCTGCAATGGATCGCCTCGGAGTCGCTGTTGGGCTTCGCGATGGGCTGCGCGGTGCGGGTCGCGCTCGAGGCGTTCGGGTTGGCGGCGCAGGCGCTCGGATTCCAGGCCGGTTTCAGCTACGTCAACATGGTCGACCCGACCAGCCAAGTCGACGCATCGATCCTGAACGTGCTGTTCGCCTTGCTGGCCAACCTGCTGTTCTTCGCTTTCGACCTGCACCTCTTCCTGATCCGCGCCATGGCGCGCAGCGCGGAGCTCTGGCCGCTGGGCGCCTACCGGCCCCCATTGGGCGCGGTGGAGGCAATGGTGCGGTTGGGCGGCGTCATGGTGGACGTGGGAGTTCGGTTGGCGCTGCCGGTGATCGCGGCCTTGTTGTTGATCGACCTCACGCTCGGCTTGCTCAACCAGGTCAACCCGCGCATGCAACTGCTCACGCTGGCCTTCCCGATCAAGATCGTAGCCGGACTGGCGCTGCTCGTTCCCATGCTCGCCGCCGCCACGCGAGTGTTCGGAAACTTGGCCGAGCAGGCGGGCGAGGTCATCACCGGGTTGCTCGCGAGGTAGCCGGCGGTGGCCGAAGACCAAGCTCAGAGAACAGAACAACCCACTCCCAGGCGTAAGACCAAGGCGCGGGAGGAGGGGCAAGTCGCATCCAGCCGGGACCTCACCGCGGCCCTGCAGTTCTCGCTCGCGGCGGGGATGCTGGCGTTGAGCGGGACGGCCATCGTGCAGGGCCTGCTGCAGGCGATGCGCGGCGCGTTTCGGCTGGCGTTTCGGGACACGGTGGGGCTGGCCGAGCTCGGCGGCGCGGCGCGGGCCATCGCCGAAGGCCCCATCGACTTCCTCTTGCCGCTGGGTCTGTTACTGCTCTCCGCCGGGTTGCTCTCGCATATCACCCAAACCGGGTTCGCGCTGGCCCCCAAAAGGCTACAGCCCGACATCAAGCGTCTCAGCCCGATGCAGAAGCTCAAGGAGCTGCCTTCAGAGAATCTGGCGCAGACGTTGAAGGCGATGATCCTGCTGCCGCTGGCGGGCGTGGTGTTCTGGTACGTCCTCGCAGGCGACATGGAGCGCATCCTGACGCTGCCGCTGATGCCGGCGCGCGCCGGCGCCGCCCTGCTCTCGAGCTTGGCGCTCGAGCTGCTGCTCAAGGCCGCAGTCGTGTTGGTCGCCTTCGGTGCGTTCGACTTCTACCGCCAGAGCCGCAAGCTCGGCAAGAAGTTGATGATGACCAAGCACGAGGTTCGGCAGGAGCATAAGGACATCGAAGGCAACCCGCAGATCAAGGCTCGGCTCCGGCGCATGCAGCGCGAGATGATGCGCCGCCGGATGATGAGCGAAGTCCCCAAGGCGACCGTGGTGATCACCAACCCAACCCACTACGCCGTCGCGTTGCGCTACGAAGCTGAGCAGGATCCGGCGCCGTTGGTGGTCGCCCGCGGAGTCGACTTCCTGGCATTGCGCATTCGCGAGACGGCGGACCGGCATGGCGTGCCGATCGTCGAGAACCCGCCTCTGGCGCAGGCCCTCTACCGCGGCGCCGAGCTCGGCCAGGAGATCCCCGCCGACCTTTACCGGGCGGTGGCGGAGATCCTGGCTTACATCTACCGACTGCGCGGAGAACAGCCGCAATGATCTCGCCGGGCGGGTTACTCGGGGCAGCTCGCCGGTTGTTTGCGGCTGCCGGCGAAGTCGGCGTAGAGCTCACGGGCGAAGGCTTCGCATGCCTGCGCTTCGGCGGAGCTAGCGAGGCGCAAGCGATGTGAGCGGTGCGGCACGCCGTTGATGGCAACTTGGAACGAGCACTCGCTGGCGGCTTCGCTGGTGAAAAACGTCCACATTTCCTGCTTGGGCGTCCGGCCTCCCTTCTTGTCCTTCATCGCGGTCAACAGCAACCCGTCGTCGACCGCCGTACACTCCTTCAAGTCGCGCAGGCCCTTCCACTCTTGGGCGCGCGGGGTGAGGTCCGCACAAGGACAGGCGACCGTCTCGAGCGCCAAGGAGGCGCCCTGCGCGCTCTCGAAAAGATCCTCGGCCACGCACATCGTGATCGAGCCGTTGTCGGTCACCAGGACCGCCTCGGACTGGCCCTCTCCACATTGCGCGGCCCATCCCGCGGTCGTCGCCATTGCCGCGACCGCACATGCGGCGAACGCTCCCATCGTTCTCCGAATCATCCAAGCACCTCCGTCTGGAATCAATATCTGGTCTCGATTAGGGCTGAATTGCGTCTTGCTGCCCTGGAATCGAGACTACATTTGCGTCCTTGCGCTGCCAATAGATCAGCGGGGCCCTTTTCGCGACGGTACGGGGGCTGGTAACGCAGCCTTCCGTCCCGGCCCCGGATTGGAACTGTAGTACTACAGGGGAGCTCCTGGCTCGCCCGCTGGACGGGCGGCGATGTGGTCTAATCTGTGTTGAAAATGAAGATGTTGTTGCGCATGGCGGCCCTCGCCTCTTTGGCGGGCTCGTGGCTGAGCGGGGCGGAGGCGCCCGCCAGCGAGCAGCTCTACCGGGACCGCTGCGCCTCCTGCCACGACACGGGCATAAACCGTGCGCCGTTACTCGCGAGCCTGCGCGAGCTGTCGAGCGAAGCGGTCTCGGGAGCGCTCGAGAGCGGCACGATGCGCTTTGCGGCCGAGGGCCTGAGCGCCAAGCAGATCGCCGAAGTTGCTGCCTACGTGGGGCGCGGCGACGCCTCGAGGGTCTCCTCGGCGGGCGGCTGCGCTCCCGGGACGAGCTGGCCGGGCCTCGCCGGCGAGCAGCATTGGACCGGCTGGAGCCCGGACCTGGAGAACACGCGCTTCCAGAGCGCCGAGGCCGCCCGCCTGCACGCAGCCGCGATCCCAACGCTCGAGCTGGCCTGGGCCTTTGCCGCGGCGGGGGCGGGCTCGTCTCGCGCGGCCGTGACCGTCGCGGGCGGGCGGCTGTTCACCGGCAGCCTCGACGGCCACGTCTACGCGCTGGACGCCAAGACGGGCTGCGTGCACTGGAGCTTCAAGCCGGCCGGCCGCGTACGCGCGGCCGCGGCGTTGGCCGAGGTTGAGGGGCGTCCGGTGGCCTTCGTGGGCGACTCGAGAGCCACGGTGTACTCCGTCGACGCGGAAAACGGCGAGCTTCTATGGAAACGGCGCCTCGACGACTATCCCGCCGCGGTGATCACCGGCTCGCCGGTTTTCTACCAGGACCGCCTCTACGTGCCGGTGAGCTCTTACGAAGAGGCCTCCGGCGCTCGGCCCGATGCCGAGTGCTGCAAGTTCCGCGGCAGCGTGGCGGCCCTCGACGCCGCGACCGGCGACCTGATCTGGCAGACCTACACCGTCGCCGAGGAGCCCGCGCCGCGCAAGAAAAACTCTCGCGGCGTGCAGCAGTGGGGCCCTTCCGGCGCGGCGATCTGGTCCGCGCCGACGATCGACGCCAAGCTCGAGAGGCTGTACGTGACAACCGGGGACAACTACTCCGACCCGCCAACCGGGATGAGCGACGCCATCTTGGCGCTTTCGCTCGATGACGGCGCGATCGTGTGGTCGCGTCAGTTCACCGCGGGCGACGCATACAACATGGCCTGCGGCGGCCGGCGCTCGGGCGAGAACTGCCCCGAGGCCAACGGCCCTGACTACGACTTTGGCTCCTCGGCGATCCTGCGCGAGCTCGCAGGCGGCAAGCGCATCCTGGTCGCCGGGCAGAAATCAGGCTGGGTGCATGCGGTGGACCCGGACCGCGACGGCGCGATCGTGTGGCAGCAGCAGGCCGGGGAGGGCGGCGCTCTGGGCGGCGTGCAATTCGGCTCCGCGGCGGACAGCGAGCGAGTCTACGTGGCGGTTTCCGACGTTCGCTTTGGAAGCGGCGGGTTGCTGCCCGACCAAGGCGGCGGAGTAACCGCTTACGAGCTGGCCACCGGCGAGAAACTGTGGTCGACCCGGGCCGGAGATTGCACGGGACGCGCGCGGTGCAGCCCGGGACACTCCGGCGCGGTCACCGCCATCGACGGCGCAGTCTTCGCGGGCTCGCTCGACGGCCGCCTGCGTGCCTACGCGGCGGACTCGGGCGAGGTCGTCTGGGAGCTCGATACGGTTCGGGAGTACGAAACGGTCAACGGCGCGGCCGGCAAGGGCGGCGCGCTGAATGGCGCCGGGCCGGTCATCGTGGACGGCATGCTCTACGTCAACTCCGGCTACGGCCAGTTTGGCTCCATGCCTGGCAACGTGTTGCTGGCCTTCCGGGTGAAGGAGAAATAATGCGATACGCCGGTCTGCTTTCAACCGCGTTGCTGGCCGTCTCGGCGGCGGCGCAGTACGCGCCGCCGGATGATCTGGACTACCGCCGCGACGTGATTTGGAGCGAAGGGACGCGCATGGGCGCGGAGGTGTTCGCGCCGAAGGGCGACGAAGATCTGCCGTGCGTCCTGATGGCTCACGGCTGGGGCGGAGTGGCGGCGGCGCTGCGGCGCGACGCAGCGGTGTTCGCGCGCGCGGGTTACCTGGTCGTAACCTTCGACTACCGAGGCTGGGGGGCAAGCGATTCCCGCGTCATGCTCGCCGAGCGCGGCCCCAGGAATCCGCCGAACCAGCGCTTCCGCGCCGAGGTGATCGCCATCCGCGAGGTGGTGGACCCGGTCGACATGGCGCGCGACTGGCTCAACGCGCTGCACTGGCTGCAAGCTGAGCCGCGTTGCAACACCAGCCGCATTGGCGTATGGGGCTCGAGCTACTCGGGCGGACACGTGCTTTGGGCGGCGGCGCACGACAAGCGCGTCAAGGCGATCTTCAGCCAGGTCGGCGGCATGGATTCGCGCTTCGTCGTCGCCACCGAGGAGGCGGAGAAACAGACCCTCGCGCAAGCAACCAAGAGGGCGCGCGGCGAGATCGCCTACCCGACCCCGATGTCGAAGGAGGTCGGCAACCTGCGCGGCGCGCCCATCCGGGAAAAGCTGATGCACTACGCGCCGGTGGAGCTCGCGCGCCAGGCTTCGCACGCCGCGATGATGTTCGTGATCGCGGGAAAAGAGGAACTATTCGACAACCGCGATCACGCCATCAAGGCCTTCGAGGCCGCGACGGGCGTCAAGAAGCTGGTCGAGGTTCCCGGGATCACCCACTACGGCATCTACCGCGAGAAGCGCGAATACGCCCAGCAACTCGCGGTCGAATGGTTCGACCAGCACCTGAAGTGAACCTCACTTGCCGACCGTCGGCCCGGCGGTGTTGACCAGGCGCGGGATGCGCTCTTCCACCGGCGGCAGCGGCCGGCCCGTGTGCGTCGGCGTCGTCTGATACCAGTACGCCGTCGAATACCAGTTGTCCGAGCGGTGGTTGGCGTGGCCGTGCTCCATCGTCATCTTGAAACGCCGCTCAAACGGGATGGGCGAGTCGGTGTGAAAGCGGTAGACCATCCACTGCGCGCCGCGGTTATCGCCGCCGTTCTGTGGATTGCCGTGGCGCTGGAACGCATAGGTGGGATAGGCGAACCCGAACGGTGAGATCGCGCAGCCGCCATAGCACCAAGCGCCGCGGAAGTAGTCCTCGGAGCCGGTGCCCGTCATGTGCGGCTTCTCCATGTCGTCCACGAAGATCATTTCGTCGCCCTCGCCCCACCAGTCGCCCTGGTTCTGCAGGATGCTCAGCGTCACGCCGACGTAGTGCCCGCGTCCCTCGGTCTCCATGAAGACGTAGTTGTTCTTGCCGTCGAGGTTGACCATGGAATTGACGTCGCGATTGAGCTTCCAATCGTTCGTCGTTCCCTGGTTGGGCACGGCTTGGCGGTACTCGGCGTGGAAGTAGGCCAAGTCCTCGGGCAGGCGCTCGTGCTTCTCCCAATCAATGTTGTAGTAGAGCGCGCCGAGCGCGTCATCGCCCTCGTTGGTGAAGGCGATCTTGGCCGAGCGCCGGAACGGCATCGGGAAATTCGAGTTCAGCGCCTTCTGCGAACCCACGCCCAACGGCCCGGACTCCCACAGGTAGTACTGCCCCAGCCCGAGGCCGAAGAAGTCGCCGACGGGGACCTCGACGGCCGGCTCGGCGGCCCCGTCCCAGTAGATCCGCAACACGCACTTCTTCAAGTGATGCGGCTCGCGCGTGGCGATCGTCATCCACCAGTCTTTGATGATGCCGGGGCCCTGGATCTCGGCGAGGGTACGCGTCTCGCCGGCTGTGATGGGGTTGGTGTGCGAGCCGTCGCCATTGGCGCCGGTGGGGTCGGTGGAGGTGATGCGGTGGGAAGTGTAGGTGCGCAGCCGGGCCAGGTCGGAGAGATCTTGCGCGGCCAACGGAGCAGTCAGGAACAGGAGAGAAGCAACCAGTCGAGCCATGGCGGCCCCATTCTTGCACGCCCGTGCCCCGTGGCGCGGGCCTCTGGGTCCGATAGCAACGGGCTACCCTGCTCCGCGCCCACGGTCAAGCCCAGCGCTGCGTCCGCGCCCTGCCCCCCGAAGAAGGCCGCCCGCCCTTCCTACTCGTCTGCGACGTCGGCCGCACGCTCGAGTTCGCCGAGGACGTCAGCCTAATCGAGGGGGCTGAATTAGCACCGCGGAACCCGTCCGCGAATTCCGATGCCTGAGGGCCAGCTAGCCGACCAAAGTCCGAATCGCGCCGTGCTAATGTTGTGAATATCCGCGATGTCTAAACGCCAACCGCCACGCCGGTCGGTCCCGGCCGACGTCGAGCAACAGGTGCTGCAACTCAGCCTGCGACGGTGCGCGCTATGCTTTCACCTGAATCAAGACACTGGGGTAAAAAAGGGGCAGATCGCTCATGTCGACCACAGAAGATCGCGCAGTACTCTCGAGAACCTCGTATTCCTTTGCTTGGACCACCACAGCGAGTACGACTCGACCACGAGCCAACATAAGAATTTCACTGTCGCTGAGGTTAGAGCGGCTCGAACGGCCCTGTACAAACGGATAAGAGCGACAGCGCAGCCGCCAGCAGGCCCATCTGCAAGCGCTGTTGTCAAGACATCTGAAACATGCAATGAAGAGGCGCGACTGGACGGATTTTCTGAGCTTCTTCTCGTTCACTTTGGCCGGTCGATTCACGACTCCCTATCTCCGTTTCAGATTCACCTTGAAACCAGAGCAAATGTCAGAAAGATCGAACATTATGTAGAACTACTTGAGCGACAAGGCCATCTCGATCGGCCTGATGCCTGTCTGGACGACTACAGGCTCACAAGGGCTGGCCGCCACTACATCGTGACGAAGGGTCTGCTCGGCTGAATGCCGGCGACTTTTCGGCCGAGCAGGACCGGGGACGAGTCTGGGCGCATGCTGGTCGTTTGCAGCCTTAGGGCGCATAGGTATCGGCAACGATTCAGATTTCGAAACGCTCCTTGCTTTGACCCATGTCGTTTCCCCTCGTCCTCCGAGCCCGTATCGGCGAGTTGTGAACGCACGGCTGTGCCGCGCATGCAGCATTCGGCCCTGTCGCGAGGCAAAGCCTCGCATGCACGGCACAGCCGTGCGCCACATTCAGAGCCTACACGTTGAAGTCGAAGTACTCGCGGTGCAGCGTCGACCCCGGGTCGACGTTTCGTCAGAACACGACGCCCCGGATGCCCTTCCTGGCAGCCGTAACAAGCCCCCTCGTCCTGCTCCTCGACCGGCGTAGGCTCGCCGCAAAACCGGCAAGGCTTGAATTGCCTCTGCCGCGCCCTCTTCGCCGCCCGCAGGACGCGCCCGAGCGCCTTCTCGTTCTGCGCCTCATCCAGCGGCACGCGCTTCCAAAGCGTCGACGACCGAACCGGCTCATGCGGGTGCGGCCAATCCCGCACCTCGTACCGCAGTTCCAGCACCTCCTCCGTCACGACGAAACAAAGCCGGGGCTCATCGTGTCCCCACAGAATCACGACTCCGCCGTAGTTGAAAATCGAGTGAGCGAACCGCAGATCCTCAATCATGCGCGCCACACGCTGAGGCAGCGTCCCTTCCTCTCCATCCCGCAGCGGCTTCATGAAGACGTCCGCGTACTCATCCATGTCTCGCATTGTGACGCGAACGGCCACGTTCGCCGGATCGCCAGTTTTGGCGACCGCACCGACTCGCGGTCGCGTGGCCTCTGGGGCGACGTGTGGCCTCCCCCGCTATACTTTTTCAGTCGAATGCTCTCCCGCCGCCACTTCCTCGCCGCCGCCCTGGGCGCCGCCACCTCCTCCCGCGCACACGACGCCGACCACCCTAACGTCCTACTCCTCTCCGTCGACGACATGAACGACTGGGTCGGCTGCCTCGGCGGCTACCCCGGCGTCCACACGCCCAACATCGACGCCCTCGCCGAACGCGGCGCCCTCTTCCGCGACGCCCACTGCTCTTCCCCGCTCTGCTGTCCGTCCCGCACGGCTCTTCTCACCGGCAAGCGTCCCGACACCACCGGCGTCTACGGCAACGACCAATTCTGGCGTCCCGCGCATCCCGGCATCGTCACGCTGCCGATGTACATGCGCGCCAACGGCTACTACTCCGCCGGCGCCGGCAAGATCTTCCACCACACCTCGGGCTTCAACCCGCCCGATCAGTGGGACGAGTTTCGCATCCAGCAGTTCGACGACCCTTGGTACCGCCGCATTTCCTGGTATCCCTGGGTCGACAAGATCCCCAACCCCGAAGGCCACCCCTTCAACGGCCTCGCGAGCGTCGACGGCTTCGCGGGCGAGTTCGACTGGGGCGTGCTGCCGTTCTACGACGAAGCGGACTACGGCGACATGCACGCGGTGCGGTATGCCCAGGATTTCCTGAGGCGCGACCACGGCAAGCCGTTCTTCCTCGCCACCGGCCTTTGGCATCCCCACATTCCGCTGTTCGCGCCGCAGAAGTATTTCGATCTCTACCCGCCCGAGGAAGTGCGCCTGCCTGAGGTCCCCGACAACGACCTCGACGACATCCCCGAGACGGCGCAGAGATGGGCCGCGGTGCGCCGCTCCGAGCACGAGCGTATCCTCGAACAGGGCAAATGGAAGGACGCCGTCCGCGCCTACCTCGCCTCCATCAGCTTCGCCGACGCCATGGTCGGCTACATCCTCGACGCGCTCGCCGAGAGCTCGTACGCGGACAACACCATCATCGTCTTCTGGTCCGACAATGGCTGGCACCTCGGCGAGAAACGCCACTGGCACAAGTCGACTCTATGGCAGCGTGCGACCCACGTCCCCATGATATGGGCCGGCCCCGGCGTGAAGGCCACAGGCGCTGACCGCAGCCAACCCGTCGAGCTGCTCGACATCTACCCGACGCTGGTCGAGCTGTTGGACCTGCCCGCGCGCGACGACCTCGACGGCCTGAGCTTACGCCCGCTGCTCGAGAATCCGGCGGCGCCGCGGCGGCCGGCGATCTCGACCTACCGGCCCGGCAACCATGTCGCGCTGAGCCGCAAGTGGCGCTACATCCGTTACCAAGACGGAACCGAAGAGCTCTACGATCGCGTGAACGATCCGAACGACTGGTTCAACCTGGCGGGCGACCCGCAGCACGCCGAAGTCAAACGCCAACTGGCGCAGTACATGCCGCAGTCGAGCGCGCCGCCCGTGCCTGGCCGCGACGACTACGACTTCGACTTCCAGACCTACACGTACGACCCCAAGTAAGCCGCAAACCGTTCACTGCGCTTCCTTGCGAATCTCCAGCCCGTCGAGCAGGGTCGTCAGCTCGACGTAGAGCGCGCCCAGCTTGGGCTGCGGCGCAATGGTGAACAGCTGCACGCTGCGCGTGTCGCCGCCATAGAGGTAGCCGTAGTAGACTACGTCGTCCTGCTCGGCGCGGGGAGCCAGGATCTGGACGCACAGCATGGCGGCCCCGTTGACGATGCGCTGCTCTTCGAATGCAACGCGCGCCTCGGGCGCGATCTTGCGCACGCGCTCCAAGGTCTCCTCGAGCTGCACGCGAGGCGTCTTGGGCTGGGAGGTCACGATCAGCCGGGCTTGCGCCAAGCCGGATTGGTGGAGGTAGACGGCGGTGTTCTCGCGCCCGGATTCGACCCACGTCCACTGCAGCGGATCGGTCCAGAGCAAGTCGTGGCCGCCCGGCGCTACGCGCGAGTGCGTCGCCGCGGCGCTCTTGACATGCTCGGGCGGCTGCGCCGCCGCTCCAGCGGCGAGCAGCAGCGCCAAGACCACGGTCCGGCACTTCACAGCAGTCTCACCTCATCGCCGAGCTGCAGCGTCTTGCCATTCTCGCTCGGCGGCGTCACTGTGTTGGCCGCGAGCCGGTAGAAGTGGCCGAAGCCCGAAGCCTCCGCCCAGGCCGGGAGCGATTGCTCGCGGCGCTGCGCGAAAAGCTTGGCGAAGGCGGGCTCGTGCATCTCGCCCGAGCGCGAATCACGCGACGGCGCCGTGCAGCGCGCACACGGGTTGACACCCTCGAAGAACACGTGGCCAACCTGGAACCGCCGGCGCTCACCTTCGGCCCCGTAGAGACAATCCTCCCAAAACGCGGGCACGCCGTCGATCTCGAGGTTGGCGCGGAAACGGCGCCGCGCCTCGGCCTCGTCGAAACCGAACCAGCCGCTGACCTCCGACAAGGTGGCGCGGCTGACGACCGTAGGCCCCGACGCGACATCGTCGTCGGGAAAGCCGTGCAGGGCGTCGCGCTCCAAACCGACCGGCTGGCCGAGCTTGGCGGCGAGCCAGCGCGCGATCTCGCCGGCGCCCCTGGGGAGTTGGGCCGCGATGCGATCGTCTCCCAGCCTGAGCTCCAGCTCGCCGAACGCCAGGTCAAAGACGGCGCGGATGGCGAGGAGCTTCTCGCCCATGCGTTTGACGTTCAGAGCTCGGCCATCCGCGTCGACCAAGCGATACTCGCGGTCGTGCGCCAACCCGCCGCCGCCTATCACCCGCGTTTCAGAGACTTCGAGCCCATCCAGCGACTTGACAGGAAAGATCGTGATGCGGGCCAGTCGCGGTGAGCCGGGAGGGGTCATGGCGCGGGCGCAATCGAGATCACCAGCGGGTTGCTCAGTTGTCCGCCGATCACCAGATTGAGCGGCACGTCGTCGCCGACCGGCGCATCGGCGGGCAACACGAGATTCGCCTGGGCCAAGCCCACGAATCCGGGTGAGAGGCCGAGGAAGAAGACCTGCGCCGGCTTGTCGCCCACCATCGCGGACGCCTCCAGAGTCGCCCGGGCGAGCGGCTCGGCGGCCGGAGCTCCCGCGCCCGTCGCCACGGCCGGGTCGACCGCGCCGATGCCGGAGAGGTAGACGACGATCGCCTCGCCAGGCAGCGCCGGGCTGCCCGGTCCGTTGATGGCGCCGCTTTGGTTCTGCACGATCGCGCGCCCGGGTCCCGCGGCCGAGGGGAAGAAGAACACTCCGGGCTTGGCGGCCGCTACGGGAAGCTCTTCGGGAACGCTGTAGGCGCGGTTGACCGACACCACCGCCTGCGCGGTGGAGTGCGGCACGAGCTCGAACGGCGCCTGCGCGTTGATCTGACCGATGTTCTTGAAATAGAGCGGCGCCGCTCCGCCCGCCAAGTGCAAACGGACGCCGCCAAGCTCCTCGGGCAGCGGCACGGCGTCCGCCTCGAGTCGTTGAGGAAGAAAGCCCCGGCCGAACGCCGTGACGATGGCGCCAGGCGAGATCGCCTCGCCGAAGCCGAAGCTGCCCGCGTTGACCACGCCGAAGCGCGACAGAGCCGGTTGCGACGAGCCCTCCACGGCGCCGACGACGAAGCGCTGCGCAACCAAAGCGCCGGCGCGCGCGGTGTAGACCAGATTCGCTTGCGAGCCTGCGTTGGCCGGCCCCCACGTGGCGGCGTAGCGGCCTTCGCCTACACGACGCAGCGGCGCCGCCGAGTCTCCGGTTCCGAACGACGCCACCACGCTGGCTTGCTCCACCGCTCGCCCGCAATCGTCCCACAGCTCGACCTCGAGGCCCACCGCTCGCCCGGTGAACGCCCGGAAGCCCTCAGGCGGCGACACCGGCAGGATGTCGAACGCGGATGGGATGCAGGGTCCGGCGCCGGTCGGCGGCACGACCAAGGTTGCGGCGACCGACTCGACCAGCCCGTCCCCGAACGTCAAGCCGACTTGGCCGGTGTAGACGCCGGGCGCTAACCCGGCCGAGTTGGCGGAAACCTCGAGCTCCACCTCGCCGCTCTCGGTCGCGGCGCCGCTGGTGGGCGAGACGTTGAGCCAAGCAGCCTCGCCGACGGTGGAGGCGGCGGCCAGGAACGGCGCGGCGCCGCCGCGGTTGCGGTGTATGGTCACCGTCCGCACTCCGCCGCCCGCGCCCTGGGCGATGAACGAGACGCCGGCGGGCTCAACCCTCCGCTGCACGCTCTCCGAAGCCGAGACCACGCGCAGGGTCGCCGTGACGAGCCGCGGGTTCTGACCTTCGGCGCGAATCTCGATCAAGCCGCCGTAGACGCCGGCCGGCAACCCCGCGCCGATTGGGGTAACGGTGACGCTCGACGGCGCGGCTTGGCCGTCGGCGCTGCTCGAGCCCGACGCCGGCCCGATGCCGAACCACTGCTGCGCACTGCTAAACTCCACCGCGTGCGCGGTCCAGCTCAGCACGCCGGATCCGCGGTTGAGCACGCGCACCTGCCGCGCGGCTGGCGGAGCGCCGTTCTCGGTCATCTCCCAATAGAGCGAAGAGACGTCGGTGTCGAGCTGAGCCCCAGAGGGGGAGACGACGAAAGCGACCGGAACGGAGGCGTCTTGGCCTCCCGCTACCAGCCGGACCGTGCCGTGGTAGACGCCCGCGCTCAAGCCGCTGGGGCTGGCCGAGACGCGCGCCTGCGTGGGCGCCTCGCCGGCCGGCGGCGAAATGCTCAGCCAGTCGCCCGCATCCGTCGTCACCGCGCTCTGCCACAGCAACTGCGGCCCGCCGAGGTTCTCGACGAGTAGATTCTGTTGCAAGACCGCCGCCTGGCCCTCGATTGCATGGAAGCGCAACGCTTCGGGAGTCGAGCCCAGCACCGGAGCCCCGGCGAGGATCGTCGCGCGCACCGGGATCCGTACCGTCGAGATCGTCTGCCCCGGCCCCTCGCCCTGCTCGGCGAGACTAAACGAACCGCCCCCTCCGGAAGAGACTTCAATCTCGGCTTCGAGGTTCGATGCGGCAAGCCCGGCTGTATCGACTTCCACCTGTACGCGGCCCGGCGCCTGACCCGATGCGGGCGAGACTTTCAGCCAACTCGCAGTGGGCGGAACGACGCTCGCTGTCCAGCGCCCAGGGCCGAGAGGCGTGTTGACGATGCTGATCGAGCGACGCTCGCGAATCGGAATGCCAGTATGACCCAAGAAGTCGAGCTGCGACGGCAACACGAACAACGTGCTGGGCGGGCCGATCGCCAACCGCACCGGGATTAAGAACGGTACGGCCAAGGCTTCGCCGCGGATCTCGAGGTTCCCCAGGTAGACGCCTTGCGCCAATTCGCGCGTATCGGGCAACACCTCGTGCACTTGCGGGCCCTGGGTAGTGTCGCCTTGCGCGGGGCGCACGCGCAGCCAGGGCTGGTCTCCCGCGATCGTGTAGCTGAGGTCCGTGCCGCCGGAATTGCGAATCTCCAGGTCCTGGATCTCGGGCAAACCGCCGCCTTCTGAAGCGAAGAACGACAGCGATGCGGGGGTCGCGCTCAGCGCCGGCGCCGCGCCAACCGCCAAGGTCACCGGAATAGCGAAGGGACTGTTGGTGGCCCCTCCGGTGATCACGATCTGAGCTTCATACTCGCCCTCCGCGATGTTGATCGTGTTGACCACGTTCACCTGGTGCAAAGCCGAATCGAAGCTCACTTCGCCTGACGCCGGCTCGACCTGCAGCCAACCTTGCGGGCCCGACGCAGGGTAGGTCACCCCGACTTGATAGCTCAGAAAGCCGCCTCCGGTGTTCGAGACGATGAGCTGCTGCGCCTGTGCCGCAAGCCCCGGGCTGGGGATGCTGAATGCGAGGGTCGACGGCGCCGTTTGAATCGAGGGCGCGCCCGAGGAGGGCGCGACGTCCAAGTTCACCTTGACTACCTGCAGCTCGCCCGCCGCCTGCACTTCGATGTCGGCCGTTCGCGACCCCGCGGTCCGAAATCGCGACGAGTCGACGCTGACGGTCACCGTCGCAGGAGTCTCGCCGTTGGTCGGAAGCAAGCTCAGCCAGTCGGCGCTGATCAGCCCAACCTTGACCTGCGCCGAGAAGCTCTCGCCGGGGCTGTCGGTCTGGATCTGGAAAGTCTGACTCGGCGGGGACGGCTGCGCTAGCTCGGCTTGGAAGGTGAGCTCGGTCGGCGTAACCGTCAGCGATTGCGCCCCCAGCGAAGCCGTGCAGCAGACCAGCGCCACGGCCGCGCGCCGGGGGGAGAGGCGGATCATCCTCATCATCATAGTGCGCCCGGCGCGCGCCACGGCCGCCCACTACGTGATAAACTCCCCCCTGCCGCGCGAGGGCCTCCATGGCGACCGCTACCCGACCACCCGAAACCTACCGCCAAGTCCCGATCGAGAGCGACGAACGCTCCAAGGGCGCGCTGCCCGACCGGCTCGTCTCGCTCGACGCCTTCCGCGGTTTCATCATGACGACGCTGGCCGCGCACGGCTTCGGCCTGGCCGCCTTCGCAGACCACCCCACGCTCGGCTGGCTGGGGTTGCAGTTCAGGCACGTGGCCTGGGAAGGCATGGTGTTCTGGGACCTGATCCAGCCGGCGTTCATGTTCATGGTCGGGCTCGCGATGCCGTTCGCGTTCGCGGCTCGGCGCCGCAAGGCGGGCGGGGGCGCGGTGTGGAAACACGTCGCTTACAGGGCGGTCATGCTGATCGTCATCAGCCAGATCATCATGTCGATCTCGCGAGGCGAGGCGCACTTCCAGCTCATCAAC
Organism: Bryobacterales bacterium; assembly: GCA_965216545.1. Taxonomy (GTDB): domain Bacteria; phylum Acidobacteriota; class Terriglobia; order Bryobacterales; family UBA6623; genus RI-231. The sequence continues at coordinate 5,621,834 of OZ244172.1, read as the reverse complement.
GTGCTCTCGCAGATCGGCTTCGCGTACTTTTGCGCCTACCTGGTGATGCAGTTGCCGCTCCGCAGCCAGTTTCTCGCCGGAACCGCCATCCTTGCGGCGCACACGGCGCTGTTTCATCTGTTCCCCGGCTCCGATGGGGCTTGGTCGCAGGCGGAGAACGTCGGCGCGCGGATTGACGGCTTGTTTGGCTTGGAATACAGCGGCTACTACGTGACGATCAACTTCATCTCGAGCACCGTCACCACGCTGGCCGGCGTCTGGTGCGGCTATTTGATGCTCGAGAAGCTGCCCCATGCGAAGCGTGTGAAAGCGCTGGCGACGGCGATCGTGTGTTGCTGGACGGGCGGCCTCGTCCTGAGCCTGTTCAATCCCATGGTGAAACGCCTGTGGACGGCGTCGTTCACGCTGATGAGCGCCGGCTGCGTGATCGCGATGCTGCTGGCGTTCTACTGGATGGTGGAGGTCAAGGGCTGGCGCAGAGCGACCTTCCCGCTGGTGGTGGTGGGGATGAACTCGATCTTCATCTACTGCGCGAATATCGTGCTGGGGGGCTGGCTGGACCGCGCGGTGGGCGTGTTCAGCGGCGGGTTCGAGTTTCTCGGCGCGGCGGCGCCGGTGGCTCAGGCGTCGGCGGTCTTCGGCGTGCTGTGGTATCTGTGCTACTGGCTCTACCAGCGGCGGATTTTCATTCGGATCTAACGGCATGGCCATGCGCCGCAGAAAATTCTTAGGTTAGAATAAAGCCCGATATCGATATGGGCGGAAGCGCACAGCTTAGGTATGCGCTAACGGGCGCGGCGCTGCTCGTCGCCCAGACCCTCGTCGCCGCCCCCTCCCGCGAGGCGGCTGAAGCCGTCTTCCAACAGTCCTGCCACGCCTGCCATGGCGACGCCGCCGCCATGGGGGGCGTCAGCTTGACGAAGCTCGGCGCCGAAGCATCGATGGGGCCCGGCTTCCAGCAGTGGGAGAAGGTGATCGACGTGCTCGAGAGCGGCCGCATGCCGCCCGAGGGCGCGCCGCAACCCAGCGCCGCCGAGCGCGCCGACGCCGCCTCCTGGGTGCGAGCCGGATTGGACGCCTACGCCCGCGAGCACGCCGGCGACCCTGGGCGCGTCACCGTGCGCCGGCTGACCAGCGGCGAATACGCCTACGTGATTCGCGACCTGACCGGCGTCGACATCGACCTCGGCCCGGGTTTCGTCAGCGATGCCGTGGGCGGTGAAGGTTTTACGAGCTTTGGCGACGTCCAGTTCATGCAGGACTCGAGCTTTGAGAGGTATCTCGAGGCGGCGAAGACTGTTGCCGACCACGCTGTGATTGGCGCCGGTCCGCTGGGGTTCTACCGCGATCCGGGCATGAGCGGCTTCGAGCTCTCGGCCATCCACCGCATCCACGATATCTACCGCGAGCACGGTTTCCGCGCCGTCGCCGCCGAGGGCGGACGGGCGTTCGGGCTGGAGCAGTACGGCAAGGCGTTCTATGCGGCCTGGGAGTACAAGCACCGCGACGAGCTTGGATTGGGCGAGCTCACGCTAGAACGGCTCGCCGCCCGCGAGAGCCTCAGCCCCAAGTTCCTCGCCCACATCTGGTCCGTGCTGCAGCTCCGCAACGCCGCCTATCCGACCTCGGAGGTCCTCGCGAGGTTTGATGCGTTGCCGGCGCCGGGCGCTCCCGAAGCGGAGGTGCGGGCGGCGGCGACCAAGATTCAAGAGCTCGTCATCAACTGGCCGCGCTGGCTGTTCGGCGCGGGCGCGCTGGCGGCCGGCGGGGCGGGCGATGAACGGGCGTTGGTCATCACCGACGCCGCCCTAGCAGCCAAGACCGCCGAGAAGCTCACCTTCGTGCAGCGCATCCGGGAACGCGGTAAAGCGTTCATGCACGTCGCGGTCACCCGGACCGACCCTGGCTCAGCGGCGATTCCGGTCGTGCGGTTCCGCAACGTGGCGGTTCGCATGGAGCGCGACTTGCCGCCAAAGCCGCTGCGGGAGATGCTCGACGACGACCTGATCGCCGAGATCGGTTTCGGGCGCGGCCTCGACGGAGAGATCATCGGGCCGGATGACTTCGTGACCGAGGGCGACACGTCGTTCGGGTTCGAGTTGGATATTCCGGACGATTCCCGGGGCTTCGCCGTCACGATGGAAGTCGAGCTCGACCTCGAGCGCTCCGGCGAGGCGATCGCCCGCGTGTTGATCTCCGAAACCGCAGAGGAGTCGGGACGCCCGGCCTGGGCCCTGCTCGGCGATCCGACCACCGAGGCGTTCCGGGCTTGGAAAGACAACGTGCTCGCTTACGCGGGCCGCTTCCCGCAGACCTCTCACGGAGAGCCCACGCCCTCGGACCGCGACCCCATCCCCGACCCTTGGGACAACACCTACAACGAACCCGAGCGTGACCGCTTCCACCAGCGTGTGAAATACTTCCGCCAGGACGATTTTCTTGTCGAGAAGATGGCCGGCAACGCGGTGCGCATCAGGCTCGATCAAGCTTGGAACGATCTCAAATCGTCGTTCGAGTTTCATCAAGCATGGCTGGACTTCCTCGAAGACAAGTACGCGCTCGAGCTCGACGGCAAAGGCATCGCCGAGCTGACCGAGCACGACATCGCGGAGATCCCCGCAGAGGCGCGCCGCTACGTCGAGCGGCTCGTTCGAGAGCACGACGCCGTTCAGCGGACGATGAAGGCCGCCGAGCCGGGTCACCTCGAAGACGCGTTGAGCTTCGCGGCCCGCGCCTGGCGGCGGCCCCTGCGCGCAACCGAGCAACAGGAGCTGCGCTCGTTCTACGCGCGGACGCGCGAGAACTTTGAGCTCGACCACCGGCGTGCCATCCGTACGCTGCTCGCGCGCATCCTCGTCGCCCCGGACTTCCTCTACCGGCTCGAGCAGCCCGGGCAGCTCAGCGGGACGGGCAGGCTGAACGACTGGGAAGTCGCCAACCGCCTCAGCTTCTTCTTGTGGTCGTCGGCGCCGGACGCCGAGTTGCGCCGCGCCGCCTCGGCGGGCGAGCTCTCCGAGCCTGCGAACGTTGCGGCGCAAGCGCGACGCATGCTCGCCGATCCCAAGGCGCGCCGGATTGCCACGGAGTTCTTCGGCCAGTGGCTCGGCTTCTACCGCTTCGACGAGTATCGCGGGGTGGACGCCAAGCGCTTTCCGGAATTCACCGGCGAGGTACGGGCCGCCATGTACGACGAAGCGGTCTCATTCTTCCAGCACGTCGTACAGCAGAACCGGCCGATCCGCGAGATGATCTCGGCGGACTATACCTTCCTCAACGAGGCGCTCGCGAAGCACTACGGCATCGACCGCGAGGTCGGCTCCATGGACGTCGAGCTCGTCGAGAACGCCGGCGACGATCACCGCGGCGGCATGCTGCGGCTGGGCGCGGTGTTGACGGCGACATCCGCGCCGTTGCGCACCAGCCCGGTCAAGCGTGGGGACTGGCTGCTACGCCGCGTCGTGGGAACGCCGACTCCTCCGCCGCCGCCAAACGTCGAGCTACTGCCGGCCGACGACAAAGCCTTTGGCGGCAAAACCATACGCGAGCAGCTCGAAGAACACAGCCGCAACCCGACCTGCGCGAGCTGTCACACCCGCATCGACCCCCTCGGCTTCCCGCTCGAGCACTACGACTCGATCGGCCGCTGGCGCGAAACCTACTCCGAGGGACAACCCATTGACGACAGGTCCACGCTCCAGGACAGCACCGAAATTGCCGGCATGGACGGCCTGATCGACTATCTCGACAACCAACAAGAGCAAGTACTCCGGACGTTCTCGAAGAAACTGCTGGGGTACGCGCTCGGGCGTACGATGCTGGCCTCGGACAAACTGTTGCTCGATGAGATGATCGAGACGGGCGGCGATGCGACCTTCGCCGATCTCGCGGCCAAGGTGGTCGTCAGCCGGCAATTCCTCGAGAGGCGCGGGCGCGACGAGGATCCGCCGGGCGAGCTCTCGACGGGCGCGGCGGGAGCGAAGGACTAGCAGGCGAGCCAAGACGATGAAGACAACCCAACGACACCCAAATCGCCAACCGTCGCGTCGGCGCTTTCTGCGTGGGACTGGCGTGGCGTTGGCGTTGCCTTGGCTCGAGTCGTCATCCCTGCGCGCGGCCGCCGAGTCCGACCCCGCCGGGCCGCCGGTTGACCCCAACAAGCCGCCCGTGCGCTTCGGTCTGGTCTACTTCTCCAACGGCGTCGAGCCGGTGCACTGGTGGGCCAAGGGTCAAGGCGCGGCAATGCAGATCGGCCCGGGCCTCGAGCCGATGGAGCCCCACAAGCAGGATATGTGCTTCGTGAAGGGGTTGTTCAACGAGCAAGCCGTCCTCTCGTCGAGCCCGCACCTGGGACGCATGCCCAACATGCTCTCCGGCGCCACCGTCAGCCTCGACCCGGCCGACATTCGCGTGGGCGCGACGATGGACCAGGTAATGGCGAAACGCATCGGCGATCGCACCCGCGTCCCCAGCCTGGCCCTCGGCATCGAGCCCAACGAGCTGCGCCTGGAAGACGGCGTCTCGATGATCTACGGCTCGTGCATCTCTTGGGCGACCGCCACCAAGCCGGCCACAAAAGAGATTTACCCCGCCCGCACTTTCGAACAGCTCGTCGGCGACGGCAAGGGCCGGCAGCTCGACCGTAGCATCCTCGACGCCGTGCTCGAACAAGCGCACGGCCTGGAAGGCAAAGTCAGTCGCAACGACGGGCGCAAGCTGGACGAGTATCTCGAGTCGATCCGCTCCATCGAAAAGCGCATCGAGCGCGCCGGCAAACAACGGCGCCTGGAAGGCTGGCGGCCTTCCCTCTCCGAGCCCGACATGCAGCGCCCGGCCGCGAACTTGCCCCAGGACATCCCCGAGCACATGAAGCTGATGCTCGACCTGATCGTGCTCGCCTTCCAAATGGACAAGACGCGCATCGCGACGCTGATGCTCAACAACGACCTCTCGCAGATGAACTTCGGCTTCTTGCCGAACGTCGAAGGCGCGCTGCACCTCGACCTGACCCACAACGGCAGAGCGCCCGAGCTCGAGGCGATGTACCTGCGCACGAACCAGTTCCACCTCGAGCAGTTCGCCTACATCGTCGACCGCATGAAAAAGATCGACGAGGGGAACGGTACGACGCTGCTCGACAACTCGATCATGCTGGGCGGCTCGAACCTCTTCGATGGCGACTCGCACTCGGCCGACGAGATGCCGTTGTTGCTAGCCGGCAAGGGCGGCGGCACGATCGAGCCGGGGCGGGTGCTCGACTACAGCGAGAACGAGCCGGACGGTAGGCGCGCGTGCAGCCTGTACCTGTCAATCATGGATCGCATGGGCGTCGAGCTCGACCGCTTCGGAGATACGGACCGCCGGCTGGCGAAGCTTTAGAGCGCCCAGGGCGCATCTCCGCCTCCTCACCATGACGGCCTGGGCAACGCCCTAGTTGCATGCCCTAATCGCAAGCACTATCGCTCACGGCTCAACCTTGTTCTGGCCCGGCCTCTGGCACCCGTCTCACGGATCGCGCCGTCTGGAACATCGTTCGAAGGCAAGGCGACCAGGCTCGCGTGGGTCCATTGGCTCCACACGACCTACGTCGGACCTGTGCCCACCTGTGTTTCCGCTCGGGAGGGGCGACGGAGCAACTCCAGTTTCTACTCGGACATTCGTCGGCGCGGACTACCGAGAGATATCTTGGGCGCCGTCAGGATCTAGATAAGCCGGTGAACGATTCCTTGGCGTCGCTCATCGCCGCATAGCCATAGCTCGGAGCCACGAAGGAGCCCGCACGCCCCGGGGTGTCGGGTCCCATCGGTTCCGGGAACCAGGGCATCTCGGAAGCGGCGCCGCGGGCCTACAACGCGGCTTCGAGGAAGCGAGTGCCTGGATTGGGATTGTGATAGTACGGCTCGATTTCTGCGAACCCGAGGGAACTGTAGAGCTTGGCGGCTGGTTCCATCGAAGCCAACGTGTCCAGCCGCATGGTCCGATACCCTCGACATCGCGCTATCTCCATGATCTCTTCCGCGAGTCTACGCGCGACCCCTTTGCCGCGCGCTGCCGGACGCACAAACAGACGTTTCATCTCGGCTGTCCCCTGGCTCAGCTCTCGCATGCCGACGCAGCCTACCCAACTGCCGTCGAGATCTGCCAGCAAGAGTTCGCCGCGTGGCGGGGCATACCTGCCGGGAAGCTCCGCAAGCTCTTGGTCGAAGTTCTGGAAGGCCAGATCGATCCCCAGCGCGGTGGTGTACTCCACGAAGAGGTCGCGAATGATAGGGAGGTGCTCAGCTTGTCGCGCGAGGACAATGCCAAGTGATTGGCCGCTTGAGCGAGGTGTCATCGTGGTCGGTCCCCAGCGACATGATGCCGTAGGTTACTCCGCAGATGGGCAATAGACGAACCGACCCAGCCAGGCGGGGTTCCGGCAACAGGACATCTCGTAAGCAATGGTGGCCATCACCGAGCCGAGACATTGATCCTGCGGAACGTCTCGAAACAGCGCCCGTCCTCCTGCCTGGTCCGTCGAATCATCCCATCCACGACGAATTCTCGGAATTGCCCCTTCGCCGGTTCGGCAACCTTGGAGAGGAAGGGTACGAGGCTCGGCTGATCGATCCACCGGATCATCGCCTCCGCATCCGGAAAAAGCCGATCGCGGTTTTCGCCCCAGACCCGCACGTCATGCAATCCGGCGGACCTCGCCAACTCCTCGTACGCCTCGACTGCGGGCATGAACCAGGGCCACACGAAGTCCGTGAAGAATTCGCTGAACAACTCTTGCTCCATCGCATCTCTCAGGACGAAGTACAAGCTCGAACAGTTGCCCTCTCCAGCGAATTGGAAGCGGATCCGGCCGCTTGGTCGCAAGGCCCGCTTGACGTTTCGAAGGAGTAGGCAGTGGTCCTTGACCCAATGGAGGGCGGCGTTTGAGAAGACGACGTCGAACTCATTCTCAAACCCCATTTCGTCGATGTCCATCGCTAAGAACTGGAGGTTGTCGCACTGCTTGGGACGCGCCGCATCGATCATTCCCTGGGAGGCGTCGATGCCTAGGACGCACCCGCCCGGCACAAGCTCAGCGATCTGACTCGTAAGGCCGCCGTCTCCACACCCAAGATCAAGAACTCGCTCTGCTCCGGTCAGACCAAGGTCCGAAATTAAACCGACGCCCCACTCCCGCTGGTGCCCGGAGGCTGTTTCGTACCGCTTGCCGTCAAACTCGTGTGCCATGTCGCTTAGTCGGCACGCAGCCTGTGAACAGGCGCGTTTCTCGTGGCCGCCATTCTAGCTGTCCACGCCCGGGCCCCTAGGAAGGGGCGTCCCAGGCACTTCAGCGATTGGGGAGCATTGTATCGGAAGCGGCCGGCGCGAAGGAGCCTTGGAGAGAGCCGGAGCGGCCGGCCGCCGGGAGGCATGCGTTGTTCGACTCATCGGCTTGACGAGCTGTCGAAGAAGACGAACACTGCGGTGCGTAGCGGCCCGAACGTAGCGGTTATTGAGCCTGACCCATTATCCCCACTACAGCGAGAACGAGCCAGACGGTCGGCGCGCGTGCAGCTTGTACCTGTCAATCATGGATCGCATGGGCGTCGAGCTCGACCGCTTCGGAGATACGGACCGCCGGCTGGCGGATTTGTGAGCTAGCGCGCGGAAACCTCCACCCGTACCTAGGCGTAAGAGACTATCATGAAGCCCGTGCGCATGGTGGCTGCCCTTCTCGTCTTCGCTAGCGTCGGGCTTCTCGGCGCCGCGCCTCCTCCCATCCCCAATACACCTGCGGGAAGTGTCTTTGCTGACTGGCTCGACGCTTTCAACAGTGGCGACCCGGTGCGCCTCGAGGAGCATTACCGGACACACCGACCCGATACGCCGGTAGAAGGAGGCATTCGCTTCCAGCGAATGACAGGTGGGTTTGAGCTTCTAGCAATCGAGGACAGCGATCCTCTCCGCCTGGTCGTCCGAGTCAAAGAGCGCAACCGGCCGATGATTGCCGTCGGCGCTTTCGTCATCGACGGACAGCAACCGGCGCAGATTATGAGTTTCTCACTTCGTGCGATCCCTCCCAATGCGCCGAAACCCAACTTCGAAATCGATGAGGCGCTACGAGAGAAGGTCATCGAGGAAGTGATCGAGAAGCTTGAGGAATCCTACGTTTTCCCAGATGTCTCCAGGGAAATGGCCGAGGCTTTGCAGAGACGGCAGGAGGCAGGCGAGTACGCGCTGGTGCGACATGGTGACGTCTTCGCTACGCTCCTCACCAAGCACTTGCGCGAGGTCAGTCACGACAAGCACCTAAGCGTGGGCTTCAGCCCAGTTCCCATGCCGGAGGCGCCGGCAACCCGGCCGGAGCCCGATGGGCAAAGGGATACGCAACGTCGGCGGCGGATGCTGGAGTCTAACTGCGGCTTCGAGAGAGTCGAGCATCTCAACGGCAACGTCGGGTACGTGAAATTCAATATGTTTGCCAGTCCAGATATCTGTGGCCCGACCGTCGCCGCGGCGATGGGCTTGGTCGCGAACACGAAAGCCCTGATTTTCGATCTTCGTGAGAACGGCGGCGGAGACCCGGCGATGGTGGCGGTCATCTCCTCATATCTGTTCGATAAGCCCACTCACCTCAACGATCTTTGGACGCGGGCAACCGACGAGACCCGGCAGTTCTGGACGTTCTCCTACGTACCTGGCCCACGGTTGCCCGATCAACCCGTCTACATCCTGACATCGAAGCGCACGTTCTCCGGCGCTGAGGGGTTCTCGTACCACCTGCAACAACTCGAGCGGGCAACAATCGTCGGCGAGACAACGGGGGGCGGAGCCCACCCGGTCAGAGGGCACCGGATCGATGCGCGGTTTTCAGTCGGAGTTCCTTTCGCGCGCGCAATCAATCCGGTCTCGAAGACGAACTGGGAAGGCGTAGGCGTAAAGCCAGACATCGAATGCGCAGCCGCCGACGCGCTGGACAGAGCGCTCGAGCTCATAAGGAACGCAGCCCCGACGAACGGACCCCGCTAACTACCCGTACATGGCCCGCTTCGTAGCTCCCCAGCACGTTGCAGAACGGAATCGCTAGCCGGTTCCAGCCGTTGATGGCGATGACGGCCAGGCTCAGGTTGACCAGTTCTTCCTCGCTGAACTACGCCCGCGCCCGCTCGTAGAGGTCATCCAGTACGTCATCTTCGCTGAGCAGCGTGGCGGCGGTGGGCTGGCGTGACAAGCGAATCGTTGGGATCCGCAGCATCGTCAACCCGGAATAACTCCACCGCGACCCGCTACCATCGTGTTTGTGATCGACGTCATCGCTTCCATCCGCCTCCACTCCGGCCGCCGCGAGGAGTTCCTCGCCGCCTTCCACGCCAACGTCCCCAACGTGCTGGCTGAAGACGGCTGCCACGGCTACTACCCGGCCGTCGATGTCGACACCGGCCTGTCCGCCCAGGAACAGGACGGCAACCGCGTGACCGTCGTCGAGAAATGGCGCGACGTCGCCGCGCTACAGGCCCACCTGAAGACGCCCCACATGGCCGCCTATCGCGAGCAGGTCAAGGATATGGTGGAAGGCGTCAGCCTTAGGGTCGTGCAGCAGGCTTGAGCGCGGAGGCCTCAAGCGGGGCCTCGAAACGAATCGAGGCGCCCTGCCCGGACGACTCGACCACGAGGCTCGCGGCGTCCCCGTAGCACAGGCGCAGGCGGCGCTTCACGTTCGCAAGCCCGTGACTGCGGCCCTCGCACTCATCCTGGCCGAATCCCGGGCCGTCATCTTGGACGCGCACCACCAGCTGATCCCCCTCGACTGCCGCCGTCAGCCGCACCCGCCCGCCCTCGGTGCGTGCATTCGCGCCATGCTTGACCGCGTTCTCGACCAGCGGTTGAATAGTCAACGCCGGGATCGAGGCGGCCCGCGACTCTTCGCTCACGTCGATCTCGACCTGTAGGCGGTCGCCCATTCGCAGTCGCTCGATGTCGAGGTAGGCCTCGACCACCGCAAGCTCGTCGCCTAACTTGACGAACTGCTCCTTGCCAGTCAGCGCATAGCGAAACACCTCGGCAAGCTGCATGAGGGTCCGGCGAGCCTGCGCGGCGCCGCGCGGGATGACGCCGTAGAGAGCGTTGAGAGCGTTGAAGAGGAAGTGGGGATTGATTTGCGCCCGCAGCGCCTGCAGCTCGGATTCGATGACGAGCCGCTGCAGCTCGTCGCGCCCGCGCCGCTCGATTCTGTCGCCGATTTCCGCGGCGATGCGGTCGAGGTCCTCCAGATCGGCTTCCAGATAACGGCGCCCGCCGCGCCGCGGTCCCAGCCACAACAGGCGCGTCTCGCCGGTGGCGGTACGCACGGGAGTGCAGGCCTCAGCCCAAGGGTGGCTGCTCACGGTTTGCGCCCGCAGCGGCGCCGGGACGCCGTCTATCGCCGACCCGAGCTCCCAACGTCTTGCGGAAACCAGGCTGCCCGCGACGCCGGCAGCCTGATCGAGGGCCTCCTGGTCGGTAGGGGCTCGAGCGATGACCTGGGCGATCTCGGCAAGCGCAGCCTGCAGATCGCCGCGTGGAAACGCCGCGGTCTCAATCCAGCGCCGCAAGCGGCCAACGCCGTACGGGAAAGCTAGGAACGCAACAGCGAGGACCGCGATCAGCATCGCCTGCGAGAAGCCGTCCACCGCATCCAAGCGGACAACTCCCGCCGCCTGTCCGACCGCCAACAGAGCCGTGGCCGCCGCGCCGGCAAGTGCGGCGCCGCCCAAAAACCGGATGAAGACATCCAGGAGCAGGAAGCGATGATCCTGCAACAGCACGAGGAGCGCGAGGGGGATGCCCGCGTGGTGGAAGATCAGCTCGTGCCCCCAGGCTTCCGGACCGTGCCCGGCGCCGAAGTGGAGGAAGGACATCGCAAACAGGAAAAGCCCCATCGCGCCCAAAGCCCGCATGCCCGCCGCGCGGATCCGGCCTCGTTCTCCGCCCAGCGAAAATGCAGCCGCGATCGCCAGGGCGCCGAAGCCGTAGGTGATCAGCGCCAGCCCCGCGCCGTGCAGTCCGCTGCGCACGCCGATCGCCTCGGCGAGATGAAGGCCGACTGCCGCCAGGCTCACCGCGTAACCGAGACCCCGCAGCAGGGGCTTCCCATCCCCGAGAGAGAGGTGCAAGAGCACGCCCGGAAGCAAGCTGAGCGCCGCAAAGCTCAGCGCCGCCGTCCAGGTCTCGCCCGGCGCGTCGAAGCTGTCGAGGGCAAGCACGGCGAGCGAGCCCGCGTTCCAGAGCAAAGCAATCAGGGCGGCCGCTTCCGGCGCTCGCATTTCGCCAGACGAGCCGCGCCGACGGCTCCTACGCAGCAGGTACAAGAAGGCCGCGAAGACCGCAACGCCGGAGAGGTGTCCGAGAGCGTTTGCCAACAGGGGCAGGTGCAGGCTGGCTTGCTGGTCCATTCGAGAGCCTGACGCGACCCGCGCCTTTGTTATGGTACGCGGAAGACGCGATGCCGCTACGGACACTGATCGTCGACGATGAGCCCGTCGCCCGCCAACTCTTGCGCGAAGAGCTGGCAGAGATCGACGGAGTCACCCTCGTCGGCGAGGCGGAGAACGGCGAACGTGCACTCGAATTCGTGGAGAGGCTCTCGCCGGATCTGGTGTTGCTCGACATCCAGATGCCGGTGTTGGACGGTTTCGAAGTGGTACGCAAGCTGCGCGGCCCGCTGCCCTCGATCGTCTTCGTGACGGCGTTCAGCGAGCATGCCCTCAAGGCGTTCGAAGTGGGCGCGGCGGACTACCTGTTGAAGCCCGTTCGAGCGGAGCGCCTGCGCCAAGCCGTCGCCCGCGCGCGCTCGGGGCCGTCGAGCGCCCGCCGCGTGGCGGACACCCTGAACGCCGAGCGCCCCGCAGCGGCCAAGATCGTCGCCCGCAAGGGCCATGACTTCTACCTGCTCGACTACGACGAGATTTACGCCTTCCAGGCCGACGGCGAGCTGGTCTGGGCGCTTACGGACTCACAACGCTACCTCGTGACAGACAGCTTGAAAGCGCTCGAGGAGCGGCTACCCTCCGCGGTATTCCGGCGTGTGCACCGGGGCGCCCTCGTCAACGTGAAAAAAGTCCGCAAGCTCACCAGCATCAGCAGCCAGCGCTGGCTGCTGACCTTGACCAACGGCGTGCAGTTGACGGTGAGCAAGAGGCAAGCTCCCGCCATCCGCGAGCTGCTCGGCTGAAGCCTCCGTAAGTTCGTTCATCGACAGATTCAGCCCGCTCATCGGATTTCCCGATCCGTTGGTGGAACCACCTATGTCGAGGGCGGCGGCGCCCCGATACGATCAGATTGAGATGGCGACCTGTACGGCAACGATACGAGCGGTTCTAGTTGGCCTCGTCACCGGCGCCGGCCTGCTGGGCCAGAGCACTCGCCTCTCGGGAACAGTCTCCATGCGCGAGAGCGGCGAGCCGCTCCACGGCGCGAGCGTCGTCATCACCGAGCTAGGCTCTTCGACTTTCACCGACGATCAAGGCGCCTATTCCTTCCACGATCTGGCGCCGGGAACCTATCGTGTCGTCGCTCACCTCGACAGCCTGTTCACCGAAGCGTCGCGACGCGTGACGCTCGCCGCCGGAGAGCAAGCAACGCTCGATTTCAACCTCGCGCTGCACCAAGAGCACTACGAGGTCACCGTCACCGCCGGCGACCGTGTCCAGACGACCTTCGAATCGTTCCAGAGCGCCGACAGCTACGACGCCTACGATCTGGCGCAATCGGCCAGCGCATCGCTCGGCGAGGCGCTCGATCACAAAGTCGGAACAGGCGTGGCGAAACGCAGCTTCGGCCCCGGCGCCTCGCGGCCCATCATCCGCGGCTTCGACGGCGACCGCGTGCTGGTGATGCAGGACGGCATCCGAACCGGCTCGCTCTCTTCGCAGTCGGGCGACCACGGGGAGTTGATCAACCCGGCGCAGCTCGAGCGGCTCGAAGTGGTGAAGGGGCCGGCGACGTTGCTCTACTCCGGCAACGCCATGGGCGGCACGGTGAACGCGGTCAGCCGACACCACGCGATGCACCAGCACGCCCACCAGGGCTTGCGAGGCTTCGTCCAAGGCTCGGCGGGATCGAACAATGCACTTGCCGGCGGCAGCGCGGGCTTCGAGTACGGCCTCGGCAAGTGGATGCTCTGGGGACAAGGCGGAGCGGTCCGCAGCGGCGACTACTCCTCGCCCGATGGAGAGATCTTCAACTCGCGCACGCGCATGGCGAATGGCGGCGCGGGCTTCGGCTGGTTCGGCGAGCGGCAACACTTCAGCTTCGATCTCCAGGCCGACGACGGCGCCTACGGCGTGCCGTTCGCCGAGGAGCTCCACGGTCACCACGAGGAGGAGCACGGGGACGAGGACGGCCACGGCGAAGAGGATGAGGGAGAAGAGCATTCCGACGAGGAAGAAGAGGACTTGGAGCGGGTCGCGCTCGAGAGCCGCCGCGCGAACTACCGCTTCGAATGGGGATACGAAGGGCTGGGCCGGGCGCTCGAGAGCTTTACGCTCAAGCTCAACTACACCGACTGGAGCCACGATGAGGTGGAGTTCTTCCCGGGCGGCGAAAGCGAGGTTGGGACGAGCTTCGACCAGCAACAGTTCATCTATCGCGGAGTCTTCGAGCAGGCCAAGCGCGGCGCGGTAAGCGGACGCTTCGGCTTCTGGGGCGTGCAGCGAGCCTATGACGTCCAGGGCGAAGAGGCGTTGTCGCCGCCGGTCGACCAAACCGGCTTCGCGGTGTTCGGTCTCGAGGAAGTCGAGCTCGAGCGGGTGAAGCTCCAATTCGGCGGCCGCCTCGAGACGAACCGCTACACGCCAGCCTTCGCGGACCGCGGCGGCGAGCATGCCGAGGACGAGCCGATCGCCGACGCCATCGACCGTTCCTTCACCGGCGCCTCCGCCGCGGCCGGCGTCCACGCTGATCTATGGCAAGGCGGCGCGTTTGTCGCCAACTACTCACACAACTACCGCGCGCCATCTCTCGAAGAGCTCTACAACTTTGGGCCGCACGTCGGCAACCTGGCGTTCGAGATCGGTAACCCCGCTCTGCTCGCCGAGACCGGCAACGGCGTGGACGTCTCGCTGCGCCACCAGGCCAAGCGAACGCGCGGCGAGCTCAATCTGTTCTACTACGACTTCTCGAACTTCGTCTTCCCGTTCCTCACCGGCGAGGTGGAGGACGACCTGCGGGTCATCGAGTTCACCCAACGCAACGCGCGCTTCACCGGCTCGGAAGCCGTCGTGGGCCTCTCGCCGCGCGAGGGACTGTGGTTCAACCTCGGGATGGACTTCGTCGACGCGCAAGACACCGACACCTCCACGCCCCTGCCTCGCATTCCCCCGTTGCGCGGCAAGCTCGGCGTCGATTGGAGCCACGGCGGTTGGAGAATCGAGCCGACGCTGATCGTCGCCGCGCAGCAACATCAGACCTTCACCGCCGAGACGCGAACGCCTGGCTACGCTGTCGTCGATCTCAAAGCGTCCTACACCTTCGCGACGCAACACCTCGGGCACCAGGTCTCCCTCGACGTGTTCAACGTGGGCGACAGCCTGTACCGCAACCACGCGTCGTTCATCAAAGACCTCGCGCCCGAGATCGGCCGCGGCGTGAAGCTGACCTACATGATGCGGTTCTTCTAGCGCGCACCGCCCGTTGATCGGGTCGGGCGGCCCAAGGGGCCGCCCTCCCACACCACCGGACGTACGGTTTTCCGTATCCGGCGGTTGAGCCGGCAGCTTACCACGCTGCAAGCTGGGATGGAACCAAGAAACCGTGGTGCTCCAGCCGGGCGTTCGTCAAGCTGCTCTTCATCACCGCGTTGTTCGACATGGACCAAGATCCACGTCGCGTCGCTACGACTCGTAGCAATCGCTCGTTCACGCCCAACCGCCGCATCGCTCTCTTGCGTCCCGCCGTGTCATGCCACCTCAGCCAGAAACACTTGCGCATGTGCCGCCGCGTCCAACCTTCCAGCCACTCGAGCCTCTTGCGGTTCTCGGCCAATCGGAAATAGCCCCACCAGCCTTCGAGCCAGCTCCGCCAACGATCCCGCAACTCGCGGCTCGTCAACGACTGGCCTCCCCGCCATAGCTCTCGCACCTTCTGCTTGTACCGCGCCAGGCTTCGCTGCGCCAGCGCTATCCGGCCCTCGCGGTCGATCGCAAACCCCAGAAACTGTCGCTCCCAAGGCCGTCCTCTCCCGCTCTTGGCTCGATTCACCCGCAACCGCAACCGCCGCTCGATCCATTCGCTGATCGACGCCAGCACACGCTCCGCCGCCGCCGCGCTGCTCACATGAATGTTGCAGTCGTCGGCGTAGCGGCAAAAGTTCAGCCCACGCCTCTCCAGCTCCCGGTCCAGCGGATCGAGGTCGATGTCGCCTAGCAGCGGCGATAGCGGTCCGCCCTGCGGCGTCCCCGCCCTGCTCGGTTTCCATTCGCCCCCAACCAGCGCGCCGGCCCGCAAATACCGTCCAATCAATCTTAAGACCCTCTTATCCCGTATTACTCGCGCAACCCGGGCCATCAACAGGTCTTGATTCATCGTGTCGAAGAAGCGCTCGATGTCGATGTCGACCACCCAGTCCTTCCCCGCCTCGACGTATCCGCGCGCCGCCCGCACCGCATCGTGCGCACTGCGCCCCGCTCGAAATCCGTAGCTCGACTCGCTGAATCCGTCGTCGAAGATCGCTCCCAGCACTTGCAACAGCGCCTGCTGGATCAACCGGTCCATCACCGTCGGAATCCCCAGTCGTCGCACTCCCCCGCCTGGCTTCGGGATCTCCACCCGCTTCACCGGCGACGGCGTCCACCGCCCGGTCGCGAGCTTCGCCACCATCACCTCGCGGTGCGCCGCGAAGTGTTCGGCGAGCTCTGCCGTCGTCATCTCGTCGATCCTCGCCGCGGCTCCACCGCTTCTGGCCTGCTGCGCTTCCCCTTTCGCCGTCTTTCGATGGGAGCCTTGCGGCTCGGGATCTCCGGTCGACCTCTTTTCGGCTGCTCTGCGGAGTCGGTCTCTGCGCTTTGCTCCTTGGCTCTTCGGCCCTTTGCTCCACGGGCGTTACCCCGCTTCTTCGCTACTACGGCCTCTGCTGACTTCTCCGCCTTCGGCTCTACGCTTCCAGCCGAGATCTCCCCGGGTAAGGCGCTGCCTCTTTCGTCCCGCGCCGCTCGGCTCTACCTCGCATGCCTCGTATGGATACTGGGTTTCGCTGTGGCCAGCAAGCTCACCGCCCATGCCCGGCCTCTCTGCCGATTCGTGTTCCTGCGGTCGTGACTTCGTTCCGAGCTTCCTTCGGCTTCGCCTCACGGCTTCCGTCTTGCTCTTCCCTACAGTTACCTCCATCGGTCCCGATGAGCTCCTTTCAGCTCACTAGATCCAGCCCATGCCGGGCACACTGGCGCACGGCTGTGCCGTGCAGGCGAGGCTGCGCCTCGCCTCAACAACGGCGCCGACCGTCGCACCCCGGCTTTAGACCGCAGGGTTGGCGAGTTGCTGTGGACGACATCCCCAGCGCCCTGCGCCAAGCTCGTTACTCGTCCGGACCGGCTCGTTACACGATTTCCCACGCCGCACCCGCCGCAGTGTAGGCTGAATAGCGGTACGGAGGTACACCCCCACATGACTCGACTACGTTTTACACTTTGCTTTCTGCTTCTAGCGGGCCTGCTGGTTCCCGTCGCTTCGGCGGATTACACCGACGAGGGCGCGGCCCGCGTCAAGGCGCTCGAGAGGAAGTTCGTCGGCCTGGCCGAAGCCATGCCGCAATCGGCCTACAAATACCGCCCGATGGAGGGCGTACGCTCGGTCAGCGAGCTTTTCCTGCACGTCGCCGGCGCGAACTTCCGGCTCGTCGGAATGCTCGGCGGCAAGCCGCCCGCCGACATGGACTTCGAGGACTGGGAGAAGTCGACCACCAACAAAGAGGAGATCGTCGCCAAGCTCAAGCAATCGTTTGCGCATCTGAGCAAGGTCATCGCGAACATCGACGCCTCCAAGGCCGACGCTCCCCGAAAAGTCTTCGGCCGGGATAGCACCAATCGGGGCGCCCTGTGGACCATCACCGAGCATCTCAGCGAACACCTTGGCCAGTCGATCGCCTACGCGCGCTCGAACAAGGTCGTCCCGCCGTGGACGGCCGCTCGCGCCAACCGCGGCGACTGAGGAGCTGGTTCGATGCACAGGCTCCTGCTGGCTCTCGCCGGCGCCGGGCTCGCAGTTGCGGGCTCGGCCGCCGCGCAAACCTTCCCTCTCGACTCCGCCGATCGTTTCGAGCTTCACAACGCCGTGGCTGAGTCGGTCACGTTCCAGGGCAAGAAGGCCGTCAAGGTCACCGCGTCCACCGAGTCGATCCAGCGGATGGCGGCGGCGCGCAAGAAGATCATGGCCACGCTCCAGAGCTCCGGCCAACGACCCAGCCCCGGCGCATTCGAGGGCGCGCGCGTCAACCATCTCGTCATCTCGCCCGTCAAGGACTTCTCCAGCGGAACGATCGAGGTCGACCTCGCCGGTCAACCCGGTGAAGGCGCGGCCGGCGGCGCCCGAGGATTCGTCGGCGTCAGCTTCCGCCTGCAGCCGGACAACAAGACCTACGACACGTTCTACTTGCGGCCCACCAACGGCCGCGCCGACGACCAGGAACGCCGCAACCACTCCGCGCAGTACATCTCGCATCCCGAGTGGCCCTGGTACCGCTTCCGGTCTGAGACGCCGAGCAAGTACGAGACCTACGTCGACATCCAGCCGGCAAGGTGGATCCACGTCAAGATCGTGGTCGACGGCGAGAAGGCGCGGCTCTACGTCGACGGCCGCGAGCAGCCGACGCTCATCATCAACGACGTCAAATCCGGCGCGGACGCCAGGGGCCGGGTCGCGCTGTGGTTCGAGGGCTCGACCATCGCCCACTTCGCGAACTTGAAGATCACGAAGAAGTGAACCAAACCGCGCAGGGGCGTGTAGACGCGCCCCTGCGCTATCCTGCCCTCCGTGAGCATCCTTCTCCGCTGCGGCCTCCTCGCCGCGCTCGCCCTCTCCGTCTCCGCCGAGAACTGGCCCGGGTTCCGCGGGCCTTCGCGCCAGGGCGTTTCCACCGAAATCGGTCTGCCGCTCGAGTGGGACCGCACCCGGAACATCGCCTGGAAGACGCCGCTCGAAGGCGACGCCTGGTCCTCGCCCATCGTCTGGGGAGACCACATCTTCCTCACCACGGCAAAGGATGGCGGCGCCGCCTGCCACGTGCTCGCGCTGGACGCAAAGACCGGCAAAGTGCTCTGGGACCGCCACGTCTTCGACCAGGAAACGCTACAAAAGCGGCAGCAGAACTCCTACGCCTCGCCGACTCCGGTCACCGACGGCAAGCGTGTCTTTGCCGTCTTCGGCGCGGGCGGCATCGTCGCGCTCGACTTCGCCGGCAAGATCCTGTGGGAGAACCGCGACTTCCGCTTCTTCTCCGAGCACGGCCTCGGCGCCTCGCCCATCCTCTATGAAGACAAGCTGATCATGGTCTTCGACCCCTCCAGCCGCACCGACCGAGAGAACAAAGTCGGCTGGAAGGTTCCCTGGCACGGCGCCGCCATCTGGGCGCTCGACGTCGAGACCGGCAAGCTCGTTTGGGAAGGCAAGCGCGGCCCGTCGCGGCTGGCGCACGTCACCCCCAACTTGATGCGGGTCGACGGCAAGCTACAGCTCGTCTCCGGCGCCGGCGACGCCATCCAAGGCCACGACCCCGAGACCGGCAAGCGCCTCTGGTCGGTCTATTCGCAGGGCGAAGGCGTCGCGCCTTCCATCGTCATCGGCGGCGGGCTGGCCTACTCGATCTCGGGCTTCGAGGCGACGACGATTCGCGCTGTGGCGCCCGGCGGCAAGATCGTCTGGGAGCAGACCCGCGCCGCCTCGCACATCCCATCGATGATCTACGACCGCGGACTACTGTTCAACATCAACGAGAACGGCATCGCCACCTCGATGGACGCCGAAACGGGCGAGGTCATCTGGCAGCAACGCGTCGGCGGCAAGCATTGGGCCTCGCCGGTCCTGGTCGAGGGGCGCATCTACTTCCTCTCCGAAGAGGGCGAGACCACCGTCATCGAAGCCGCACGCGAGTACAAAGAGCTAGCCCGCAGCCGGCTCGATGAGCACACCCAGGCTTCGATCGCGGTCTCCGGCGGCCGCCTCTACATCCGCACAGCCGAGCGCCTCTGGGCCATCGGCCAAAAGTAACTCCTTTGTGGCGCACGGCTGCGCCCTGCAGGCGAGGCTACGCCTCGCCCCGGGGCCGCAGACCCCGAAGGAAGAAGCAGCAATCAACCCGCCACATACCGCGCGAAGAGCTCCACCACCTGCGCCGCCTGCTTCATCTCCTCACCCGGCAGAGCTCCCCGCCACGGCAAGGCGGAACGCCCGGCCGCCGCGCCCGCGACCTGGCCCGCCATCGAAGCGATCGTATCGGTATCGCCGCCCAGCTCGATCGTTTCCGTCAAGGTCCGCGCAATGGTTTTCGAGCGGCCGCGCTCCGCGCAAAGCAGCGCCAACGGCACAGACTCGACAGCGTAGCCGGACCTGCCGTACCGCTGCGCGGCCTCCATCGGGCTCAGCCCGCGCTCGGCGAGCTCGCGGATGCGGTCGCGGACCCCGCAGTCGGGCAGCGCCCGCTCGGCGGCCTCCAGGTACGTCTCCGGCGTATCCCGCATCGCACACCGGATGGCCGCGACCACAGCCAACGCGCCTGCATACGCCTCGTCGTGGTGGTGCGTAATGCGGCACACGTCGCGAATGAGGACTCGATCCTCGTCCTCGGCCGGATCTAGCAGAAACGCCAGCGGCGCAATGCGCATGGCCGGGCCATTGCCGGCTGCACGCTCCCCCTTCGCGCCGGCCGCCGCCCAGTGGACGCCCGCGTCGAGATCGCGCAGCGCCTTGATCGTGCTCCTCCCGAGCCCCGTCAGCCGCCCGCCCGCATGCCAGCGCGTGAAGGCTCGCGCGATCGTCTCCGGATCCACGCCGCTCTCGAGGATCGCCTCGCAGGTGGCTAGCGTCAGTTGCGTGTCGTCGGTGAGCTCGAGCACGTTGGGCGGATAAAACTCGACCTCGCCCCTACACCCTTCGTAGGGTCCGCCCCAAGCGTCCCCCAGGGCGCCGGCCAGCAGAGAGCCCGCAACGCGCTCGGTAATCGTCATCGCGATGGTCAGCATAGCGGTTTCCTAATTGGCCGCCGCCAGCAGACGCGCCTCGGCGCCCTTCCGGAGGCGCTTCTTCTGGCTGCCGATGAACGACACACCGCCTTGGGCGATCTTGACGACGCCCTCTTCGTCCCATTCGGCGCCCATGATGCCTTCCTGGCTGTGGCTGTTCCTGCCCAAAAGCAGGTGGCCCGCTTCATGCGCCATCACGAAGGCCAGCAGGTGCACCGGGCCCATCCCGGACTTGCCAGCTGTCGTGGAGATGCGGTCCCAAAACGCCGAGGCGATCGTCCCAAACCCTCCCTTCGAGGGCAGCGCGAAGCCGAACACGGTCTCGTGGACGCCTTCCTGCGACTTCGGGGCCGTTGGCGCGATCCGCATCAGGATCGTGTCCGGGCTCTGGGCTCCGGGGCAAGGCTGGTCCAGGTCACTCTCGACGCCGGGCAGCTCGCAGAGCACCCAGCGAGTCTCGACCTCCGAGCGCCGGTAGATGGCCTCCGCCGTCTCGGCGGCCTCCAGGACGAGCGCCGCGTCGACGCCGGCGTAGTTGTAAATGCGAACCGTCAGGGATTGGCCGTCGGGCGCGACGGCTTGTAGCGGGGCGGCGATCAGCGCGAAAGAAGCGAGGAAGAGGGTCGTTTTGGTCATTGGTCTCGGGCCTCCTGGGGCGTTTCGAGACCGAGAATGACCGGGATTGGGATATACCCCAATCGACCCTGGCCAAGCTGTACGTCAAATCTCCGATTGAGAGATGTCGACAGCTAAGTCATTGATTTATATGTGCGTTATGGGATCGTATAACTCGTCAAAATGAGATGACGAGCCCCCCTTCCCGCTGGTATAATCCACCCATTCGAAGCGGTCGAGACCGATCGACAGCAGTCGAGATGCGCGCCCGAAACCAAAACCAGGCCGGAGTGATTCGCTTCGGCGTCTTCGAGGTCGACGCAGCCGCCCGCGAGCTGCGCCGGCGCGGCGTGCGGGTGCGGCTGCAAGAGCAGCCGTTCCGGGTGCTCGAGGCGCTGCTCGAGAGGCCGGGAGAAGTCGTCACCCGAGAGGAGCTCAGGCAGCGGCTGTGGGCCAGGGACGAGTTCGTTGAGTTCGACGCCAGCTTGAACACGGCGGTGCAGAAGATCCGGGAGGCGCTGGGGGATTCAGCGAAGTCGCCGCGATTCTTAGAGACCGTGCCCAAGGTTGGTTACCGGTTCATCGCGGCTATCGATTCGGTGGGGTCAACCACAGCTCTCGAGGAGGATGAACCGCATCCGGGGGGACGCTTGATCCTCGCGGCCGCGGTTGGTCTCGCGATCGCGGCAGCCGCGTGGACGATGTGGCCCAGAGACGACCCGAGCCCCTTAGACTTCCGAAACTATCGCCAGCGGCAACTGACTCACGACGATGGGCTGACCTTCCAGCCCACCCTCTCGCCCGACGGCAAGCTCATCGCATACGCGTCCGACCGCGACGGCCAGGGCAACCTCGACCTCTACGTTCAGCAGGTCTCTGGAGGATCACCGTCGCGCATTACCGATGATCCGGCCGACGACTACCAACCCCACTTCTCTCCCGACGTGGAGCGGATTGTCTTTCGCTCGGAGCGGGGCGGCGGCGGCGTGTACACGGTGCGATCGGTTGGAAGCGACGCGCCACGCCACTTGGCCGTAGGCGGGTACAATCCACGGTTTTCGCCAGACGGGAGCATCGTCGCGTTCTACCGTGGCTACAAGTTGCCGGAAGAGCAGCTCTACATCGTTTCCGCCGAAGGCGGAGACGAGACCCGCCTCGCCCGCAACTTGACCGGCGCGAGGTTGCCTGTCTGGACTCCTGACGGATCCCGCTTGCTTCTTCATGGCTGGGGGCCGGACGACGGCTCTAACGGCGATTGGTACTCCTCCCGCTTGGACGGTTCGGACGCCATCGCTACGGGCGCCGCAGCGTTGGCGGAGAGCCTCACTCCTCGACTAGTCGGGACTTCATTCCATCAGGGAGCGGGTCCGGCCCCTATCCCGGCAGGTTCGTGGCCGGGGGCGCTCGGCGTGATCTTCGGAGCTCGTAGCGGAGACGATGGACGCTTGTGGGTCCAGCGATTCAGCGCGGACTACACGAAGGCTGTAGGCGCCCCGCAACCCCTCACGTTCGGTACGGTGGCGCCAACGGATCCGACGGTGTCGGCGACGGGGGTGATCGCCTTTGCCGAGCTCGACATCGGCCGGGAGCTTCTTGGTCTGCCTGTGGACGAGGCCGGAGCCACCCCTGAGGTCCTGATCCCGGACATAAGCTCGCTGGCGAACACCCTCGTGAGCGTCTCCTTCGATGGAACGCGAGTAGCGTACGTTTCGCGCAAGGCAGGTCAGCTCGACGTTCGTGTTACCGATCTCGCCAGCGGAACGACCATCGATGCGACTGAGACGCCCGAAGAAGAGGACCGCGGGGTCGCATTAAGTCCGGACGGCAAACGAGTAGCATTCATGCTAGGGGGCGCTGGCGGCGCTGTAGCGCTTGGGACCGCGACGGGCGGGCCCGTGGGTACTCTGTGCGATGCGTGTCGCGGCGCCGTGGGCGGTTGGTCCGCCGACAGTAGGAAGGTTGTAATTGAGGGACCGACTCTAATGCTCCTTGACGCCGCGTCGGGAGAGAAGACC
Source organism: Bryobacterales bacterium (assembly GCA_965216545.1). GTDB lineage: Bacteria > Acidobacteriota > Terriglobia > Bryobacterales > UBA6623 > RI-231. The sequence continues at coordinate 5,599,024 of OZ244172.1, read as the reverse complement.
GAGCTCTTTGAGGACTCCCTGCCGCTTTGGCATGCCCGCATGGCGCCAGACGGGCGGTGGATGGCCTTCATACAACCTGCCGATGCCGACGGAGAACGAGACTTCTCTGTTCGGAGACTCTTCGTCGCAGAGATTCGCGGAGACGCGCTCGCCCCGAAGGACGAGTGGATACCGATCACAGATGGCAATGCGGCGGAGGGCTGGGGCGACTGGTCCGCCGATAACAACTCCCTGTATTACTGGCTTGTCCGCGATGAAGCGAAAGTGATCTATCGGCAGATGCTGGATCCCAGTACGAAAAGACCTTTAGGGCAGCGTGAGGAGATACAGCGCTTCACGCAGTTTGACGAGCGGCTCTACGGACAAGGTATGGCACCTTATCTTGCCGCATCGGCGACGCGCCTCGTCTTCCCGATGCTTAGGCTGCGGAGCAACATCTGGATCATGGAGCCGACCGATGCGGAGTGAGGGCCCCATCCGCTTCGGCGTCTTCGAGGTCGACCTCGTCGCCCGCGAGCTGCGCCGGCGCGGCGTGCGGGTGCGGCTGCAGGAGCAGCCGTTCCGGGTGCTCGAGGCGCTGCTCGAGAGGCCGGGAGAAGTCGTTACCCGCGAAGAGCTCAGAGAGCGCCTGTGGGCCAAGGATGAGTACGTCGAGTTCGACGCCAGTTTGAACACCGCCGTGCAGCGGATTCGACAGGCGCTCGGCGACTCGGCTGAGAGCCCCCGATTCATCGAGACGATCCCGCGGATCGGCTACAAGCTCATCGCGGCGATCCAGCCTGTTTCCGATCCACCGAAACCGAAGCCAACGGAACATCCCGACGGAAGAGAAACCTTTCTGATCGGCGCTGCCGCCGCATTTGCGATTGGCGGGCTGTTCACTCTGGCGATCGGCGGGCCGGGCGGCAACGCGGGGGAGCAGCCGCACCGGATCTTCTCGCTGCAACTGCAGCCCGGGGCTTTTCGGGTGGCGGTTTCGCCCAACGATCGCTACATCGTCTCTAGGGGATCTGGAGGGGCCGCCTGGGTACGGGATCTCGAGACTGGTGTGGACCGGCAGCTCCCCACCGCCCAAGTCGGCGGCTGGCCTTTTTGGTCGCCAGACAGTCGTTCGATCGCTTATGCCCGCCTCGGCGTGCTGTACTCATATTCACTGGATGGCAATCAGGAAAAGCGGCTCGCCCAAATCCCCGAGCCCGGATTCTACGGAGCGGCATGGAGCCCCGACGGCAGGACCATCGTGGTTAGCGCGGGCTCGCCGCCCCGGCTCTACGAGGTCTCCGCCGACGGTGGACAGCCGGAGCCGCTGTTCGAGAGTCCATCCGAGGAAGAGCGATTCCGACACCCCAGCTTTTGCCGCTGCCCGACCCGCAGTCGACTCCTGCTGTACTCGAAGGAGACGGCCAAACGGGTCAACATCGTGGCGCACGACCTCGAGACCGGCGAGCAGGCTCTCTTGCCTTCGGGAACTTGGCCCGTCTACTCGAGCAGCGAGCACGTCGTCTATGTTGCGGCCGGGCAATACTGGGCCGCGCCTTTCGATCCGTCCTCCATGACGCTTCAAGGCGAGCCCTTCCCGCTCGCCCTCAGCGACCGCTACGCGTCGCCTTCGGTTAGTGATCGTCAGACGCTCGTTTACGAGAAAGAGTTGTTCGGCGCGGAGCGCCTCGTCTGGCGGGGCCGTGACGGCCGCAATCTGGCCGCCGTGGGCAAACCCAAGCAATCCGTCCGCGCCCCGCGAATCGCCCCGGACGGAAAGCGAATTGCGGCTGTTGCATTCGACGAGGGTGTTGAGGACATTTGGCTGTTCGACACCGAGCGTTCGAGCGAAACGAACCTGACGGCGGACGCCGAGGCTAACGAACGTGCAGCCTGGCTTCCCGATGGCGAGAGGCTCGTCTACTCCGCACTTGGCGGGCGTCCCGATTTTGACATCTATCTGCGGCGAGCCGACGGCTCCGATGAACCTGTCCGATTGACCGACTCGTTTGCTCCGGACTACGGCTACGACTGGACGCCTGACAGCCGGACTCTGATCTACTCGCGATTCGCGGCGGCGGCCGGCAGCGACATCTGGTTCTCCAAATACGACGGCGAGCGCTCTTTGGGCACGCCGAAAGCTCTCGCCGCGACGGACCCAGATGAGCTGTCCGCGGATCTCTCGCCGGACGGGCGCTTTGTAGCGTTCGACTCCAGAAGGTCAGGGCGCCACGAAGTGTACGTACAACGGTTTCCGGAAGGCGGGCCCGCGGTCCGCGTCTCGACCGAAGGAGGCGGCCAGCCACGTTGGCGAAGCGACGGCCGAGAGCTCTACTACGTGGACGCCGACGAGTGGCTCGTAGCCGTGCCCATCCTCCTTGGCGAATCCGTGGAAGTTGGGGCTCCGGAGAAGCTGTGGCGGGACCCGAACCTTTACGGCCGGGGCCATCAATACGACGTGTCGAGCGACGGGGAGCGCTTCGTTGTCGTTGAGACGCTCGAGCCCGCGCCGAGCCGAACCGTGCAGGTGATCCAGAACTGGTCCCTGCCCTATCGGGAGTGAACGGTCGAGATGCCCAACTCCACCCCCATCCGCTTCGGCATCTTCGAGGTCGACCTGGCCGCCCGCGAGCTGCGCCGGCGCGGCGTGCGGGTACGGCTCCAGGAACAGCCATTCCGCGTGCTCGAAGCCCTGCTCGAGCGCCCCGGCGAGGTCGTCACCCGCGAGAAGCTCAGGGAGCGGCTGTGGGCTAAGGACGAGTACGTTGAGTTCGACGCCAGCTTGAACACGGCGGTACAGAAGATCCGCCAGGCGCTGGGAGATTCCGCGGAGAATCCTAAGTTTATCGAGACCCTACCCAGAGTCGACTACCGCTTCTTGCCAGCGGACGTGGTTTCACAACAACAGCCCAGCCCGCAGCCCCGGCCGGCTTGGCGGCCCGCGGCCCTCGTCGCGTCCGCCCTTGCCTTGCTCGGACTTGCGGCAGGATTCTTGTGGCGGCCCAACCCTGCACCGAGCGAAGGCTTCGACCCAGCCTCGCTGCGGTTGAGACGTCTTACCTTCGACGACGGCTTGGCCTACCAGCCGGATATCTCGCCGGACGGGAGACTTGTCGTCTACGCCTCGGACCGCGCCGGGAACGGAGACCTAGACATCTGGCTCCAGCAGACCTCTGGGGGCGACCCGATCGCTCTGACCTCCCTCCCAGGAGATGAGCTGGAACCTTCGTTCTCTCCCGATGGCTCGCAGATCGCGTTTCGATCGGCCGGCACGGGAAGCCTCTACGTGGTGTCCGCTCTAGGAGGGACTCCGCGGCCGATTGCCGGGACGGGCCGGCGTCCTCGCTTCTCGCCGGACGGCTCCCGGATCGCCTATTGGGTCGGCAAGGAGCACATGTTCGGGAACAGGGACTCACAAATCTTCTGGGTTCCAACCGCGGGGGGCCCGCCGGTGAACGTTGGATTTGGGCGATCACCAGTTTGGTCCCCGGATGGAAGCCGTCTCCTCTGCCTGCGAGGGAGCGGGGACTGGAAAGGCTGGGCCCTTCTGGACGCCGACGGCGGCGATACGGTTCGTACGCGCGCCGTGGAGAGCCTACGTGACACCGGCCTCGATGACGACCCTGAAATCATCGGGTCCGACAACTTCGTCCCCGACCGTTGGCTAGACGATGGACGTGTCTTGTTCGCGGCTGGGCGCCGTGGCGCCTTGAGCGTTTGGTCGCTGCAAGTCTCGCCCAGGACCGGCGAAGCTCTCGGCGAGCCGCGAAGGTTGACCAGACCGAGCAGCGAGCACCGCACGCCCAGCGCGGCGGACTCGCGGCTCGTCTTCGCGGACATCCGAACGAACGTCGACATCTGGATCTTGCCGATCGCCGACACCGAGCCGCGTCACTTTGGCGATCCCTATCGGGCCACCTCGAACGGTGCGACCGACGACAAGCCCTCGCTCTCAGCGGACGGTACACTCCTTGCGTTTCGCTCAGAGAGGTCGGGCGCGCCGGACGTTTGGACGAAGGACCTGGGCACGGGCGAGCTGAAGCAGCTGACGAGCAGCGACAAAGCCGAGGGCTCGATCATCGCTCACCGCAACGGTCGGCAGATCCTGTACTCTCTCTCGCACCGGATCGGCGGCGGCCGGCTAGCCTACAGCTCTCACGCCGTCGCGACCGCGGACAACCGCGTCCAGCCGTTATGCGAGAACTGCGGCGCCATCTCGGACTGGTCGCCTTCAGGCCGTTTTCTGATCGGCTACGCTCGGTCCGCCGCGGCGGAAAAGGCCGGGATGAATGGCGCGGTGACGCTGACGGACCTCCAAGACGGAACTGCGCGGATTCTCTTTGAGAACCAGCCCGAATGGAGATTTGCGGCCGACGAGCGCTGGCTGGCGTTCCACAATAGCACTCGTGGCGGGGAGGACATCCGCCAGATTTTTGTCGCGGAGCTCCCGGTCGAAGGACGCATTCGGGAGAGCGATCTGATTCCTGTAACCAGCGGCGACGACAACAGCTTCCAGGTCGCCTGGTCTCACGACGACCGTTCGGTCTATTTCCTCTCGGACCGAGACGGCTATCGCTGCATCTACGAACAGCCTCTCGAACCGCCGACCAAGCGGCCGACCGGCCCGCCACAAGAGGTTCTGCATGTGCACTCGGCCAGGACCTCGATGAGCTGGTTCCGCAACACTGGCCGAATCGGCATTTCGGTCGTGCGCGACAAGGTCGCGTTCGCGATGGCGGAACGGACAAGCGAAATCTGGATCATGGAGCCGACCGATGCCGAATGACGGCCCCATCCGCTTCGGCGTCTTCGAGGTCGACCTCGCCGCCCGCGAGCTGCGCCGGCGCGGCGTGCGAGTGCGGCTGCAAGAGCAGCCGTTCCGGGTGCTCGAAGCGCTGCTCGAGAGCCCCGGCGAGGTCGTCACCCGGGAGGAGCTCAGGCAGCGGCTGTGGGCTAAGGACGAGTTCGTCGAGTTCGACGCCAGTTTGAATACGGCGGTGCAACGCATCCGCCAAGCCCTCGGGGACTCGGCTGAAAACCCGCGTTTCGTCGAGACCGTGCCGCGGGTCGGCTACAAGTTCATCGCGGCGGTCCAGCCTCCACCTAGCCCGCCGCCCATCCGTCTCTGGGTAGCCGCCATTGCGGCAATCGCCGTGGCTGTCGGCGTGTGGATCTGGCTACAGCCCGGTCCGCGCCACATCGAGCGCATCCCCCGGCAGCTTACCGACGACACCGGCATGACGGCCTGGCCCGACATCACCCCGGACGGCAGGTTGGTTGTCTACTCCTCCGATCGTGACGGCGGACCCGACCTCGACCTCTGGATCCACAACATCGCGCTCGACGAGGCGACACAGCTCACCGACGAACCCGGCGACGAGATCCAACCCCGCTTTTCGCCGGACGGTGCGCGCATCGTCTACTATTCGGACACGCGGCGAGCTATTTTCGTCGTACCGGTCGTCAGCGGCGCCAAGCCAAGGCTCATTGCGGCAAACGCGCGCACCGCAAGGTTCTCGCTCGACGGCCAGCGCCTGGCGTACGCGCAAAGCAGCGCAGACCGCGGATATGCCGCACGCCTCGTGTTGGCCAACGCGGACGGCTCGGATCCGCAACTCGTCGAACACGGTTTGCTCTACTTGGGAGTCGGGACTCTCTGGCTGCCCGACGGACGACTCCTCACCGGTGGAAATCCCGGCCGCGTAATGAGAGAGGGCGACTGGTACCTTCTGTCCCCGGAAGCCGACGACATCACCGCGACCGGCGCGAAACTGATCGACGAGGGGCTGTCAGCGGGTCGCGCGCCGCCGTTCGCACCGCAAGCTTGGCTCGCGCCCGAGGGCGCCGCGATCGTTTCGGTTCGGAACGGGGATTCGATCGAGTTGCGGAAAGTTCCAATCTCGCTCGAGCACAGCAAGGTCACCGGCCCGTCCGAGCGACTGACCAGCGCAGGCTCGCTTGGCTACGATGTCGGCGCTTCGCGCGGCGGGCACGTTGTCTACTCGAGCGTCGAGCAGAATATCGATCTCTGGAGGCTGCCCCTTGCGCAAGGCGGGGGCGCAGCCGCCGGGCAACCACAGCGACTGACGGATCGATTGGGGGCCGAGTACCAGCCGGTGCTCTCGGCCCACGGGTCCAGAATCGCCTACCTGTCCTCGGCTTCTTCCCGCAACGGCAGGCGTGCTTGGGTCCACACGGGAAGTGTGGTCCCGTTCCGCCACGAACGCCTGTTCAGCGACGAAGATTCCTACACCACAATCGCTCTCGCCAGCGACGGCGAGGAGATTCTCTACGGCGTGCGCGTTGGCTCCAAGCAAGAGATTCGCTCTGCGTCGTTGCGGGAGGGAACACCGAGAACCGTTTGCACCGACTGTGGCAGGTTGTTGTCGTGGTCACCCGGTCGCCACTTGGTTCTGCATAGCGGCTTGGCGCCGGAAAGCCAGATCGTTGCCCTCGACACACGGACGGGCGCCCACCACGTCATCGCCACCGATTCCCGCTACGATTTCCACGACCCCCGCATCTCACCCGACGGGCGCTGGCTCTCGTTTCACCAGTGGCGAGCGGGCGTGCACTACCGAACGGTCTCGGTCGTGCGCTTCGACATCAGTCGGACTGCAACGGAGGACGACTGGATCGACATCACGGCCGACAGCGAGAACTCGTTCCGAGCCGAATGGTCGCCAGACGGCAAGTGGATCTACTACTTCTCACAGCAAGGCGGACCGTACGCGATCTGGGCGCAGCGCTTCGACACATCGGCGGGCGCGCCTGCCGGCGAACCGAAGCTGGTGTACGAAGGCCGCGCCGGCTTGCCGACTTTCCAAAGCGACTTCTCGAGCGGTGCGGGCTTGCCGCGGTTGGCCGTGGGCCCGGACTTTCTCGTCTTTGACGCCGTAGAACGCCGGGGGAACATCTGGCTGCTGGAGCCCAACAATGCCGAATAGCGCCCCCATGCGCTTCGGCGTCTTCGAGGTCGACTTGGCCGCCCGCGAGCTGCGCCGGCGCGGCGAGCGGGTGCGGCTGCAGGAGCAGCCATTCCGGGTGCCGGCATGAGCCGGTGGGAGAGAACGCTCGAGAAGCTGTTGCGAGGAACCTCGGACGCGAACGTCTCGTTCGCCGATCTAAGGCAGCTCCTGCAACGGCTCGGCTTCGTGGAGCGCGTGCGTGGCGATCACCATGTCTTCACGCGGAAAGGCGTTGTAGAGATCCTGAACCTGCAACAAGTGCGTAACGTGCTGATAGACTACAAGCTGGGAGGCCGGTCAGAGTGATTCGTTACGAAGTCATTCTCTACTGGAGCGCGGATGATAGCGCGTTCATCGCGGAAGTACCGGAGCTTCCCGGTTGCGCCGCGGATGGACAGTCTTACCAGGAGGCGCTCGCGAACGCGGAGCGTGCGATTCAGGAATGGATCGAGACCGCGAAAGATCTCGGCCGTCCCGTGCCGGAGCCGAAGGGCCGGCTGATGTTCGCGTAAAGCCGGGCTGGCCCGTTCCCGCCTAGGGAAGTTAGTTAGAATTTTGGGCATCCGTGGGGGACCAGGCTCAGGTTGGCGGTCTTGTCCTGCGCTTCGGCGTCTTCGAGGCCGACCTCGCCGCACGCGAGCTACGCAAGCGCGGCGTGCGGGTGAAACTGCAGGACCAGCCGTTCCGAGTGCTGGAGGCCCTGCTCGAGCGCCCCGGCGAGGTCGTCACCCGCGAGCAGCTCAGAGAGCGCCTCTGGGCCAAGGACGAGTTCGTCGAGTTCGACGCCAGTTTGAACACGGCGATCCAACGGATCCGCCAAGCCCTCGGGGACTCGGCTGAAAACCCCCGCTTCATCGAGACGATCCCACGCGTCGGCTATCGCTTGATCGCGCACGTTGCTCCGCCTGTCACGGAGGAAGAACAAGCGAGCGAAACCAACGGAGAGCAAGGCGACGGAAGCCGCTGGCTCAAAACCCTCCCATGGGCCCTGGCCGCAGCGTTGGCGGCCGTCTTGCTCTTTCAGCGGTTCCAGCCGACCGGGAATCCAACGCCCGAGAGAGCCACTCGCCAATTCACCATCACCCCGGAGCTCCACGGCGCGCCCGCCTACTCGCGTGCAAGCTGGGCAGGCCATCGGCCGGCCGCGGCAATCTCGCCCGATGGGTCCAAGGTCGCCTACGTGTCCGCCGAAGAAGTCCGGAGGATCTGGATTCACGACTTGACGACCGGTGAGTCGAGGCCGCCCGAAGGTGCGGACGTCGGCACTACTGTGACTCGTTACGGCGCACCCACCCTGTCGTGGTCGCCCGACAGCGAGTCGCTGGCCTACCTGACCGCCCGCACAGTCAAGAAGATCAGCATGAAGGACGGCGGGATCTCGACTCTGCACTCGCTGGGGGCGTCGGACGCTATGTACCAGGGCAGCGCGTGGAATCCGGATGGAGACGCCCTCGTGGTTAGCGCCGGGACAGGCGGCGGCTCCCAGCTGCTTGCCGTCCCTTCAACCGGCGGCGAGGCGCTCCCCCTCGAGCAGCGGCCCGACCTGCGCGGGACGGAGCCTACATTGCTCCCAGGACCCAGACCTGCGCTGGTTTGCCGCAGGCTGGACAGCCTCTACTTGCTCGAAATCTCGACAGGCGAAGACTCACTACTGCTCAGCGACGCCGTCAACCCCTCATGGTCGCCCACGGGGCACATCCTGTTCGATCGAGAAGGGTCGGTGTGGGCCCTGCCCTTTTCGCTGGACGAGCTTGGTCCCGACGGCGAACCCTTCCTGGTCCAGCGAGGGTTCGCAAACGGCGGTGTCACAGCAGATGGAACTTTGCTCGCGGTGACTTCGCGGGTCTACGAAGATCGCGCGCAGCTCACGATTCGCAACAACCGGGGCGAGCTCGTAAGAAGGTTCGGGCCGCCCCTACTCGGCAGCGGAGGGCCGTACGGCGCCCGGCATCCGGCTGTGAGCCCGGACGGCCGCAGTGTGGCGGTGTCTGCATCTCTCCAGCCTGACGTCGAGAACGACATCTGGGTCTTCGACATCCAGAGCGGCCGCTCCACGCGCTTGACTGCAAACGAGACTGTCGACGACAACCCCATCTGGACCCGCGACGGCCGGAGCATTCTCTTCCGCCGAAACCGCGCGGGGGAGCGCTATGGCGACGCCGACCTCTATCTCGTGAGCGCCTCCGGAGGCGAACCCGAGCTGCTGCTCGACGATGAGCTCCGCTTGGCCGAGCCAGCCTTCTCGCCCGCGGGCGACGTGTTGATGATCCAGCAACGGCCATTGGACGCCCGGCAGTTCGATCTGCACTACATGCCATTCCCGCCAGAGTCCGAGGCCTCGGAGCGAGTCGCGTGGAGAGCCACAGATCTGAACGAAACTCACGCGCAGTTTTCGCCGGACGGCAAGTACGTTGCGTACTCTTCGTCCGAAAACTTGCGGGGCGTCCACATCCGTCCTTTCGAGGACGGCGCCCCTGTGTGGCACGTATCGGGCGCGCCGGCCAACGCGCCGCGCTGGGGCCCGGATGGCCGCACGCTCTACTCGTGGAGCCACGCCCCCGGCCACCCCATCATGGCGGCCGACATCGATTTCACAAAGTCAAATCCCATCGGCCCAGCCCGCCGGATCGTCGACACCGGGCGCAACGCCGGCACGTTCTACTACGACGTGATGCCCGACGGATGGCTCATCATCCTAGAGCCATTCGAGGAAGAGGGCGCCGAGCCGGAACCAACCCGATTCCTCGTCATCCAGAAGTGGTTCGAGAAGTTTCGAGGTGGAGACGATGCCAAGTGACACCCCCATCCGCTTCGGCGTCTTCGAGGCCGACCTCGCCGCCCGCGAGCTACGCAAGCGCGGCGTGCGGATGCGGCTCCAGGAGCAGCCGTTCCGGGTGCTCCTGGCGCTGCTCGAAAAGCCCGGATCCGCCAGGCGCTAGGCGACTCGACGCCAAGCCCTGCCCAAGTCAAGCGAGGGCGGAGCGCGTGATCCAGGAGTGGATCGAGACGGCGCAAGACCGCGGCCGCCCCGTGTCCGAGCCCAAAGGCCGCCGAATGTTCGCCTAGGTCCCGGCAGACGTCTGCTCCATCCGCACCGCCGATCATTTTGTCGGCTGCGCCAGTGTATGCTTGCCGCGCCTACTGCTGGCGCGGCGCGTCTTCGGCGTTCTCGCTCGGAAGCCACCTGCGCAGCCCCTCGACCACGCCTTTGTAGCGCGCCTCCTGCGCCAAGTTTTTCCACTCCAACTCGTCGTTGCGGTGATCGTAGAGCTCTTCTGAGCCGTCGGCGTACTGGATGAAACGATAAAGAGGCGTGCGGACGGCGTGGTTGTTTCGCCCGTACGTCATCACCGTCGCGGCGCGAAAGCTCGCGCTGGAGTCGCGCAGCAAGGGCACGAGGCTGTCGCCCATGAGCGCACGGTTGGCGCCCAGGCCGGCGAGCTCCACCAGTGTCGGGTAGATGTCGAGCAGGCTCACCGGATGATCCACCCGCGCGCCAGCCTTCGTCCCCGCCGGAATCGCGTCGCTCAGACCTTCGGGGACCACCCAAATCATGGGCGTCTTGGTCGCCTCCTCCCACAGCGCGAACTTGCGCCAGTGCTCCTTTTCGCCCAGATGCCAACCGTGGTCGGTCCAGAGCACGACGATGGTGTCGTCCTTGTAGTCGCTGCTCTCGAGCGCGTCGAGAACGCGGCCGATCTGTTCGTCGACGAAGAGGATGTTGGCTAGATACGCTTGCACGGCGTGCTTCCACTGCCTGTGCTTGGTTACGGTGGCGTGGTCGCGACCGGGGTTGGCCATCTTCACGCCGGCCGCGGGGACGTCGGCGAGGTCGTCGGAGTTGAACGCTGGCAGCTCGATCTTGCTCAACGGAAACTCGTCGAAGTATTTCTTGGGCGCGTGCCAGGGCAGGTGCGGACGAAACATGCCACAGGCTAGAAAGAATGGCTTGTCATGCTTCTCGGCGAGCTTGGCGGAGATCCACTCGGCGACCTTGTAGTCGCCCATCGCCTCGGTTCCCTCCTCGACCGGCCCCCAATCGAAATTGGTGGTCTTGGGAATGCCGTTCGCCGGGCGCTGTTTGGGCAGTGGATCGTCGGGCTTGTTCTTGGTCTGGGAAGGCCAGTAGACGTCCCACGAAGGCGGATCCGGGAAACGACCGTGAAAGATCTTGCCCGATGCGCCCGCCCAATAGCCGAACTTGCGGAAATGCTGCGGAATCGTAACGGCGCCCGAGAGCGGAGGACGCCACGGCTGGCTGTTGAGGTAGACGCCGGAGCGGTTGGGCGCGATGCCGGTCATCAGCGCCGCGCGCGAGGGATTGCAGGCCGGAGCGGCGGTATAGGCGTGGGTGAACAGCACGCCTTGGGCCGCCAGACGGTCGAGATTGGGCGTTCGCGCCTGCGGATGGCCGCCCAGCGGGCCAATCCAGTCGTTGAGGTCGTCGACCGCGATGAACAGGACGTTTGGCTTGTCGGCCGCGACGGCCAGGGCGGCGCTCAGCGCCAACAGGATCAGAGTCTTGCGCAGCATCGTCTGCGCATTCTACCGAGATCATGGTCAACCCGCCACCGAGCCCCGGGCAGCGATGCCCGGGTTGGGTCGATCAACCCGCCGGCAGGACACCGTGGACCAGAGGGATCAGCTCGGCGGCGAGCCCCCGGCCGGCCTCCTCGGCGTCGGGCGAGTCTGGAACCGTCACGCGAACGATCGCTCCCGAGGTGCGGCCCGTGGCGATGCCGTCCCACACCAGATAGGCCTTGGCGGCGTATTCGCTCGCCACGATGCGTCCGGCGTGCTGGTACCAGTAGAGTACCAGCATCCGCTGGCGACCCTTTTGGATCCAATACTTGTTCACCTCGACCGGGCCCGCGGCGCTGGGCAGCTCGACGGTGTCGTAGTCCCAAATCTCCCAGCCGCTGCCAGGCAGGCAGTTCTTGGGCGAGTGCATCGCCTCCCCGGCCCGCTGCATCGCATAGAACGCCACAAACAGATCCGCCCGCTTATCCTCTTTGGAATAGGCGCGATAGAGGTAGTCCGAAGCGCTTAGAACCGTCTCGGTCTCCTCGTCGAGGCGGGTATCCTCGATCGTCTCCCAGCCGTCGACGCTCCTGGGAATGCTCGAAAGCGGTTGGCGCAGCTCCTCGGGCTCACGCTCGCCGGCGGAGTAGACCGCAAGCCAAGTCAGAGACAGTAGGGCGGCGGTGACGCCGGTTCTCCACGAAATCATTGCTACTCCTCCGGCTCCTGCGCCGACTCTGGCTTTTCGAGCTTCGCGATCATTCCCGCAATCGCGTACAGCAGGCTGAACCCGACGATGAAGACGACCCAGCCCGAGAACGAGTGGAAGAAACCTTCGGCAAGCCGCGGATCTTCGCGCGCCATCAGCGCCGTGGCCGTCACCCTCACCACGTTGATGAGGATCGCCGCGGGGAACGCCAAGAAGAACAACAGAACCTTGCCCCAGGTCGAGGCCAGCACAAAGAACCCCACAACCAGCGCCAGCACGGTCAGCGACGACAGGCTTCGCAGCCCGCTGCAGGCTTCGGCAACGCCCAGCGAGATCTCCGGGAGGTTCATCACGTTTCCGTCTCGAAACACCGGGATACCCATCAACTCGAGGGCGCCGCTCGCTACCCAGGAAGAAAACAACTGCAAAGGCGCCGCGAGCTTGTTGTAGACGATGGTCGGGATCGGCACCATCGTAGCCAGCAAGATCAACGGGAAGGTCAGCTTCTTCAGGCGTTCAAAACCCCAGTAGGTCAGCACCACGCCGGCCAAGATGATGACCAGCGACTCGCGCGTGAGAAAGAACTCCGCGCCGAGCTTGCCGGCCAGCAGCACCAAGCAACCCAGACCGGTCAGCCACAGGCCCCACGGCGACGGACGCACCGGCGCGGCCAGGATGTCGTCCTTCTGGATCCACGCTATATAAAGCGCAAGAGGAGGGATCAGCAGCCCGTGCGAGTAAGCCGGGTCAGTCCACCAGACCATGGCCATGTCCGAGACGACATCCCAGTAGAGCGCGACGAGCAGGGCCGTCACGACCGCTACCGGCAGCAACGGGATGCTTTTCCAATCCAACTCGTCGGTGATCGCGTGTGTCTGACTCATGCCAATAAAGCGCCCCGCGCAAGCCTCAGCGACCGCGCCCCGCCACGATGATCTTGATCGTCTGAAAGACGATTGCGGTGTCGAAGAGCATCGAGACGTGCTTGAGGTAGAACAGGTCGTACTCGAGCTTTCGCAAGGCGTCCGCCTCGGTCGCCCCGTAGGGGTAGCAGACCTGCGCCCAACCGGTGATGCCGGGCCGCACCGTGTGCCGCTCGTCGTAGTAGGGAATCGTCCCGCGCAATTGTTCGACGAACTCGGGCCGCTCCGGCCGCGGGCCCACGAAGCTCATATCCCCCCGAATGACGTTGATGTATTGCGGTAGCTCGTCGAAGCGATACTTGCGCAAGAAGCCCCCGATCCGGGTCAGGCGCGGATCGTTCTCCTCCGCCCAGCGCGCCACGCCGTCCGCCTCCGCGTCCTGCCGCATCGTCCGAAACTTCATCAACTGGAACGTCTTGCCGTTCCGCCCCACGCGCTCCTGGCGAAACACTGCGGGAAAGCCGGAATCGAGCACCACGGCCAGGGCGGTCAACGCCATCGCCGGCAGCGAAAGCAACAACCCCGTCGACGCCAGAACGACGTCCGCAAGTCTTTTGAATGCAAGTTGATAGCGCGTACGATGAAAGCCCTGCGAGAATAGGAACCAGGACGAGCTCACGGTGTTGAGGCGAATCCGGCCGGTCAGCGCCGCAGTCACCGCGTGGGCGTCCTCCACCGCGATCCCGCGAGTCCTCAGCTTGAGCAGATATTCATAGGATTTGCCCGCTCCCACCTCATCCTGAGCCACGATCAAGCGCTGGATCTTGTTGTCCTGAACCACTCGCTCGACATCGAGCGCCTGTCCGAGCAGCCTGGACTCCTCCACATGGCCGGCTTCGACGGCGTCGTCGAGCGACCTGAGCGCGACAAAACCTGCCACGCGCATGTTCAGGTCACGCCGGTAGCCGATCTCATGCGCGGTTTCAGCCGCCAGCGGCCCGTCGCCGACGATGGCGACGTTCTCGGGCTGCAACACCGATCGCCACCAGATGTCGGTTAGCCAACGATACGTCAGCACGGCCACGAGAATCAGCGCCACGCCCGCGATGAAGGCCCCGCGGCCGACCCGCAGGCTCGGGATCGCGAAGTAGATCGCTCCCAGCGCAAAGCAACCCAAACCGAGCGTCTGTGCGAGCCGGAAGAATTGGTCCGCCAACCCCCGAAACGTTCGCGGGCTGTAGAGGCCGTTGTAGGAGCCCAACAGGACGAAAACCGCGATGACGAACGCCACGCGATAGATGAACTCGGGCATCTCGGAGTAGTAGCCCCAGTCCTCCGCGTTGTTGAAGTAGCGCAGGCGAACGCCGACCAGGAACGCAACCGTCATGACCACCGCGTCGGCGGCCAGAAGGACGAACATCCTGGTCGAAACGTACTGGTTGAAGATGCGCGGCATCCGCCCGGAGCCCGATCTGATAGTTTAGCGAGCTTCGACGGGGCGCCACAGGAACGACGCTTGGACGCGGTGCACCGAGACGCCGGTGAGCAGCCCCCGCAAGGGACTCTCGTAGCGACCGAAATAGTATCCTGTGGTGAGGGCCGTGTTCGAGGACAGCCTGCGAGTGAGCGCGCCCTGGTAGAGCGAAGTCTCCAAGGCCGTGGTCGAGTCATCGAAAACGGCGAAGCCAAAATCCGAGCTCGAGTAGGACGCTCCGCCAGTAAAGATCCAGGGCATACGCGGGTTCGTGTATTCCCAATCGAACCCGGCGACGATCGTGCTTCGGGCGGCTAGCCCCATCGGATCGCCAACCTGACGCCGCAGGCGCCCTCCGAATCGGTGGCCGCCGTAGCGGTAGTTCAGCGAACCGCCCGCCACCCAGGTCAAGGGACTCGGAGAACCGTTGCCGAACCTCCGAAACAGCGCTGATTCCTGGTCCACGTCTACCACGCCCGCGCCGCCCTCGAGGCCGAGGTCCCAATAGCGGCTAATCCGCTTGTTCAAGTAGCCGACGCCCGAGTGCGACTGCGCGTCTCCGAAGTTCGAGGAGCTCAGCGCACCGGTGTAGCGCGTCCCCCAGGTCAGCCCAGCGCTAGCTCTGTAGGAAGCGTCGACGAAGGCGTGCTGGCGACCCAAGTTGTTCACCTGCACCCGGTCCGAGCGATCGTCGGAGCCCGTCAGGAAGTTGGATTGGAATCGCGAGAGACCGCCGCCCATGGTGATCGTCGTGCGCGCCGACTTGGCGTAGCTCGCCGTCAGGGTGGAGTTCAGGCTCCGGACCCGCGAGAGGTCGAGCTCGCGGCCGCCGGGGTCGTCGACGATCGGAGCGCCAGTCAGGATCGAAGCAAACTCCTCATCTGTAAACTCACCAGAATCAACACGTTGCAGGAGATCATCAAAGCTCGTTGGAGGGTTTTCAACACGCCGTAACGTCGCCCGCCGAAACCAAAACTGCTCAAACCCGGTGTCGGCCGCCGAAGCCGAGAGGCCGAGACCCCAGCGGCGGCTCACCTGCTTGTCCATCTGCAAGCCCAGCACGTGATCGGTCGTATTCCATTGCCGGAAGTTGGCGCGCTGGGTGCGCGAAGGCGTGTAGGTCAGCCCAACCGAGGATGTCCGGAAGCGTTTCCGAAACGCCAGCGTGGCCGAACCCCGAAAATCGTTGTCCGAGCCTAGACTGGACGTCGATTGGTAGAGACTCCGTGCGCCCGGCAGGCCGTTCGAGGAATACCCCGCGGTCAGCGTGACATCCTCGAGGCGCAGTCCCGGGACCACCGAGATCGCCTCCGCAGCCTGATCCAAGCCCGAACCGAGCGAAGCGCCGGCTTGCGAGCCGGAGAAGCGCGCTGATCCAGCGCCGCCGGTGCGGAACGGCGTGGCCTCGTTGAGCGAGCTCGCCGCCGCCGCCGCCATTCTGTGCATCGCCACGCGCCGCCGGGGCGGTGCGGGAAGCGTCCCGCCCGCGGCCATCGTGGCGGCGCGAGCCTTACGGGCGGCTTCGATCTCCGCTCGCGTCGCCGGGACCGGACCCCTGGCGGTGCGCCGCTCCGCGACCTCGCCGCGCTGCGGCTCGCGACGCTGCCCGGTCTGGGTCGACGCCGAGGTAGCCGCCTGGCGGGCCGTGCGGCTCTGCGCCGCGCCAACGGCCGAGAGTTGCGGGGCCGAGGCGCTGCGATTGAACAGTCCCGCTGTGGGAATCCTGACCGGACTGGAGCCGGCCTGCGCGAGCAGAACCGGTTCCGCCACTCGAACGTCTACCTTGGTCGCGGGCGGATCGCCCGCGAGCCGCCGGATGGCGTTCGGCGTACGCGCGTAGTGCTCGGCCGCGGAGGTCGTAGGCCGCATGAAGCCGGGGGGCAGGATTGGGCTCTCGGTTTTGGTCGTGCGCTTGGGCGTGGTCCGGCTCAGGCGCGGACGCAACATTGGACGGGGCCGCATGACGCCCCGCGTTGGGAGCGCGGCCAGAGCAAGCAGCTGCTCCGTCGTCTCCGGCGCGGCGGGCCGGGAGGCCGGAAACTCCGCCTCCTCGGCTCTAGCGCTTCTGGCGGATATCCCCCAAACGACCGGCAAAGCGATCGATATGAGGAACAACAGGGCGACGGCTCGGGACCGCATCCGCGGGGAGCACCCCGGCGAATCGGTCTCGGGCGGCCATCTCTCCGCGCGTGAAGTTTGCATGGGATGATTCCTTACTTATATTGGACATATATTGGCCGCATATATATCGGCCGCTGGAGAGCCGCGACTCAGCATGCAAACTTCGGACGAGCCGCTCGTCCGATGATGACGATAGCCCCGTGCGAGCCTACACGTCATCTCCGGACATCCTCCCCAGTCAGCGACGAGTATACCATGGGCCGGTCGAATTTTTGCGAAAAATGGCCGCGGGCGACGTCGCTTGCCCGCGGGTTTCCGATGGCGCTCAATCCGTTGTTGCCTCGCCGCATCGGCTCGGCCATAATTGGTTGTGAGCCCCCACGATCGCCGCCCTCCGCGTTTGCGGGAGTCCGGAACGTGTGGCGCTGATGTTGTTTGCCTCCCCCTCGAGCCACGGTCATGGAACAATACGACGAACCTCAACCAAGAATCGAGTTCATGCCGCTCTCGATTCTGAGGGCGCTTTGGAAACGTAGCGTCCTCATCGCGTTGAGCTGGCTGCTGATCTCCCTCATTGGGGCCGCGGTGATCTACTCGCTTCCGGCGATCTACCAGGCCCGGACCATCATCCTCATCGAGCGCCAGCGCATCCCCGAGCGCTACGTTGCCTCGACCGTCAACGAGGACCTCAGCAATCGCCTCAATCGCATCAGCCAGCAGATTCTCAGCTACGAGCCGCTGCTGCGCCTGATCGATGAATTCAACCTCTACGCCGACGACAAAGGCCGCCTGGTTCAGGATGAAATCGTTCAGAAAATGCGCGAGGACATCACGGTGAGCTTGATCGAGGGCTGGACGCAGACCTCTGCGCCGGCCTTCCAGATCATCTTCGAGGGCGAGGATCCCAACGTCGTCGCCCAGGTGACCAACCGCCTGGCCACCCTCTTCATCGACGAAAACCTACGCACACGGGCCAATCAGGCTTTGGGCACCACCGAGTTCCTCACCAATCAGCTCGAAGAGCTGCGCCAGGAAGTCGAGCGCCAGGAATCGCTGATCAGCGACTACCGCAGCCGCAACACCGGCGAGCTTCCCGAACAGCGCTCCGTGCTCATCTCCGAGCTCAGCCGGCTGGACCGCGAGATGCAGTCGGCGCAGGACGAAATCCAACGCGCGCACCAGTCGCGCATGATGTACGAGAGCTCGCTCAACAGCGCCCGCGGGACGCTCGAAATGCTCCAACGCATGGCCGACGAGCAGGCCCGCAGCGCCGTGATGGGCGCCGCCGGCGAAGGGATGGTCCCCGGGATGGACCCCGCGGTCCTCGATCTGCGCCGCGCCCAGGAAGAGCTGGCTACCCTCGAGTCCCGCTACAGCGAGGCCCACCCGGAGGTCGTGCGCGCCCGAGCCGCCGTCGAACGCTTCCGTCGCGTCGCCGATGAAAACAAGGCCGCGGCGGCAGCCGCAACTCCTCCCCCATCGGGCGACGAAGCGGTCGAACAGCCTGACTCTTTTACCGGGACGATGATCACCAACGGTAACTTGGCGCAGTCGATCGTCCGGGAAAGGGAGCGCGTCGAGACGCTACAGACGCAGATCAAGCTGGCTGACCAGCAGATCAAGGCGGCCGAGGCGCGCCGCGGCAAAATTGGCGGCAGCATGGGCCAGGTGGACGCGCGCTTGGGCCGCATGCCGGTGCATGAGCAGGAGTTGGCGAAAGTCAATCGCGACTACGAGATCTCGATGGAGAACTATCGCTCGCTGCTCGAGAAGCGGATCGAAGCCGAGCTCGCGTCCGAGATGGAAACCCGCCAGAAGGCTGAGAAGTTCACCGTCCTCGACGCCGCGCGCTTGCCGGAGAAACCCATCCGGCCCGACCGCGTTCTCTTGCTCGCGGTGACCGTGGGCGCCGGCCTGCTCGCAAGCTGCCTGATCGGCTTTGGCGTCGAGCTCAAGAGTAACGTCCTGCTGGGCGAGTGGGAGCTGCCACTCGACGTCTCGCTGCTGGGACAAGTCCCCTATATTCAGATCGATCCCGAGACCGGCGAGGCTACCTCGCGACCATCGGGCTCCTCGCGGTTCCTGCGCATCCCTAAGCTTGCTTGGATCGCCTCGTCACTCGTGCTGACGCTCGTCATCGCCGTTGCGACCAGCGTCTACTTCGGCTGGATGAATTTCTAGCCCCGCGCCAGCCGCCACAAGGACCGCCGCAATGAGCGATATCTTCGATGCCCTGAGCAACTCTCCGCAGCAGGACCCGCCAGCACCCGCTACTCCCCCGCCGCCGATCCCGGCGCAAGAGGATCCACTGGCCGATCTCGCCGCGCCCGCGCTCTCGGACGAGCAGTTCTCCTTCCTCGACGACGAACCTATTGTAGATACACCGGACTCGAAGCTGGCGGGCGGGCTCGAAGAGTTCGACATCGGCGACAAGGCCGCGATCCGCACCATCCAGGTCCGCATCAAGAATCAGACGCCCCTGCTGCCGTTCGCCGGCGAAAACTCGCAAGCCGCCGAGCAATACCGCATCGTACGCACCAAGATCGTGCAGCACCCGCAACGGCCGACCGCCGTGGCCGTCTCGAGCGCTGAGTCGGGCGATGGAAAGAGCGTCAACGCCGTGAATCTTGCCGGCGTGCTGGCTCTCAATCCCGAGTTCAGCGTGCTGCTAGCCGACGGCGACCTGCACCGCACGAGCTTGGCCCGCTACTTCGACGTGCCTTCCAAGCCCGGCTTGGCCGATGTGCTCTCCGGCACAGCCACGCTCAAAGAGACCGTCGCCCGCATCGACCCGTTCCCCAATCTCTACTTCCTGCCCGGCGGCAAGGGGCAGCGCGGACCCGCGGATTTGCTCAATTCCAAGCGCTGGGACATGGTCTCCGAAGCGCTCAAGCGCCAGTTCACCTACGTCATCTACGACACGCCGCCCGCCGGCGCTCTGGCTGACTTCGACCTGATCCAGGCCAACGCCGACGGCGTCGTCTTCGTCGTCCGGCAGGACCACACCAACCGCATGCTCTGGATGCGCGCCTACGAGTCGGTGCCGGAGCAGAAGTTGGTGGGCGTGATCATGAACTGCGTCAAGCCGTGGTTCCTGGGCCGGTCTCTTGGGTACTACTATCAGTACTACCACTACTCGAAGTATTACCGCCGCTAGACAAGGGTAATCCCCGCCCCGTCCACGGCCTGAGGGGTTCGCCTAGTGGCGGCGGCGGCGAATGCGCGCGTAGCATGAAAGCCGCGATGCGCATCTGCTTTCCCCCGTTTTCCCCCTGCGCGTTGGCCGCCGCCAGCCTCATCCTCGGCGCTGCCCAACTTCCAGGCCAGGCCATGGTCGAATACGGCCACATCGCCGCCGGAGCAGCCAAGAGCGCCTCGGGCATGCGCAAGGCTTCGCCCGCGGCTACCTTCCGGCGGCTCGGCGACGTCGCCGGGAACGCCGGCTCCACCGAGTCGCGTCATGGGATGCGGGTGAGCGCCTCGGGACCGATCCGCACCGTACGCCCCCAAACCGTACATGCCCAAGTCGAGCCGGTGCGGGTGATCGAAGTGCGCTGGGGCGAGCCCCGGAAGGCCTTGTCAAGCCCCGAGACCAGAACATCACAAGAAAATGTTGTTTTGGCGGGCGCCGGCTCGCCAAGCGAGCTCGAAGCGGCGCCGGACCTGGACGAGCGCGGCCTCAGCATCGGCATGAGCGTCACGGAAGTCTCGAAGATTCTAGGAGATCCGTCGATTCGCACCTCCGGGCTCGGCGGGCGAACCTACGACGAGAAGCTCTTCTATCCGCTCTCTGACGGCTGGCGAGTCGCCGTTTACGCGGCCCGCGGACGCGTCACCGCGCTCGTTCCAGCGCGCACGGAGAAAAAAACGCCGCATGGAGTATTGCGTGCGGCGGATTCTGTGCTACCATAGGCAGCGATATACGAGAGTCGGCTCGCGGGAGGCTCTGTCCCGCCACAGATTGAAGCGCACCGATCGGCTCTGGTGTATCGGGTTTCGGGCATGGCCCGGAGCTCGGTCCGGGGAGGATCTTTGATGAAGGCAATCAAGGCGCTACTACTGGTCGCGACGCTCTTCCTGGTCATGGTCGCGCCGGTTGATGCGGGCTACTACATCGCCGGCGGTTCGAACTACAACTTCGGCTACACGAGCTTTGCGTACGGCTCGACCAGCCCCACGACGACCACGACCACCACGACTACCTCAGGTAGCACGAGCGGTTCGACAACGCTCGATACGTCATCCTGTCTATACAATTCCTGCGCGTCCTCGACGCCCACGACTTCGACGAGCAGCACGTCGACGACCACATCCGCTTCGACGACTTCCGGCTCGACGAGCACGAGCTCGATCACCACGTCGGTCTACAGCCCCTACTCGTCCTACTACAGCTACGGGTACACCAGCTATAGCCGCTACTCGGTGTTCGGACTCTACAACGTCCAAGGCACGGGCGGAACCACCACCCCGACCTTCGGCGGCGGGTTGACCTCCACCGATGTCTTGGGTGATCCCATGCTCAACCCCGAGCCAACGACGATCCTGCTCTTCGGCGCCGGCTTGCTGACCTTGGGCTGGATCAGGAAACGCAAAGCAAACAGCCGGGCCTGATCGGCTTACCTCGCTTGGCATCGATGCACGAAATTCGCGGGCGGCTCCCAAGCCGCCCGCTTTCGCATTTAGAGCGCCTGCGATTCCGCCTCCCCTGCAGTCGTGTCCCTCCCCGACCAACACGCTTCGGCTGAAGACGCTCACTTCGCGGTCGTGCGCTCGGCCGGCGTCACCAGCGCCGCGGTGCTGTTCAGCCGCATCACCGGCCTGGCGCGTGAGATCGCCTTCGCCACGCTGTTCGGGGCGGGACTGCAGTATGACGCCTTTCTAGCCGCGTTCCGGATCCCGAATCTGTTCCGCGACTTGTTGGCGGAAGGCGCGCTCTCCTCGGCCTTCGTCACCACCTTCTCCCAGCAACTCGCACGCAAGGGCGATGCCGAGGCGTTTCGGCTCTCCAACCGCCTCACGACGATCCTGCTCCCCTTTCTGCTAATCGCGTGCGCGCTGATCATCGTCTTCGCGCCGCGGATCGTCGACCTGCTCGTGCCCGGCTTTGCGGAAGTGCCCGGCAAGCGCGAGCTGACGATCCTGCTCAGCCGGATCATGACGCCGTTCCTGCTCTTCGTGGCGTTTGCCGCCAAGGCGATGGGCGTCCTCAACGCCAAGGGCCGGTTTGGCGTCCCCGCCCTGGCCTCGGCCTGCTTCAACGTAACCTCGCTTGGCGTTGGACTGCTCGTGGCCTTCGGCATTGGGCCGCGGTTCGGTCTAGAGCCCATCGCGGGCATGGCGATCGGCGTAACGGCCGGCGGTCTGGCACAGTATCTCTGGCAAGCGCCGAGCCTGCGCCGCGTCGGCTTGCGCTTCCGGCCCGATCTAGCTTTGCGCGACCCGGCGCTGCGCCGCGTTCTCGAGCTGATGGCGCCGGCGGTGATCGGCGCAGCCGCCGTGCAGGTCAACGTCGTCGTCAACAGCATCTTCGCTTCGCAGATCACCGACGCGCAGGGGGTCGTCATCGACGGGCCGGTGGCTTGGCTCGGCTACGCCTTCCGCTTCATGCAACTCCCGCTGGGGCTGTTCGGCGTGGCCATCGCGACCGCCACGCTGCCGGCGGTCGCGCGCAGCGCCGCAACCGGCGCCATGGGCGAGTTCCGCGAGACGCTGAGCCGCTCTCTCGGGCTCGTCTTCCTGCTCACGCTGCCGGCGGCGGCGGGCTTGATCGTGCTCAGCCGCTCGGTCGTCGGCGCGATCTACCAACATGGCGAGTTTACGGCGTTCGACACCGAGCAGACCGCATTGGCGTTGTCGGCCTACTGCCTGGGATTGGCGGGATACGCCGGCGTCAAGGTCTTGACGCCGGCCTTCTACGCCCTAGACGACGTCCGCTCGCCCGCCGCCGTGGCGATCGCCTCGATCTTCCTCAACTACGGCCTCAACTGGCTCGCGGTCCACCGCTTCGGCTGGGGACACGGCGGGCTGGCCCTGGCGACCGCTTGTGTGGCCACCACGAACTTCGTCTTCCTGTTCTTGCTGATGCGTCGACGCGCGCGCGGCCTCCAGGGTCGCAGGTTGGCGCTCGGGCTGGTTCGCATCGCCCTAGGCGCCGCCGCCATGGGCGCGGCGGTTTGGATGTCGTCTCGCCTCGTGCTTTCCGCCTTCGGGCCGAGCTTCTTCGGCCGCTCGCTCGATCTGGCCATCTCGACGCCGCTAGGAATCGCCGTGCTCTACGCCTTCTGCCGCCTGCTCAAAGTCGACGAGCTCGACCTTGCCCGCAGCGCCATCCTTTCCCGCTTCCGCCGCAAGCCCGCCTGACGCCAACGTGGTAAAATCGTGCGGTTGCCTCTCCTCATGGACTCGATCCTCGCTCAGCTCGAACAGCTCCACCGGTTGGATCGCCGGATCGCGGCGCTAAACGAAGAGCTGAGCGCCCTGCCCCGCCACATCGCCGAGATCGAAAAGAAGCTCGAAGCGCGCAAGACCGAGCTCGACGGCCACAAGTCCGCCCTCGAAGCCGGCGAAACCGAGCGCCGGCGCCTGGAGGGCGAGATTCAGATCGGCAAACAAAAGCTCGAGCGTATCCAGTCCCAGATGAGCGAGGCCAAAACGAACGAGCAATACCGCGCTTTTCGCAACGAAATTCACTTCCTAAACAACGAAATTCGCAAGGCCGAAGATCGCGTCCTGGACAAAATGGAAGAGGCCGAGGGGCTGCGCGCCAAGATCTCGTCCGCCGAGGAGACCCTCAGCGTCGAGCAGGTGTCGGTGGAAAAGGAGATCGAGGAGACGCGCGGGCGCTTCAAAGGCGACGAAGAAGCGCTGGCCGAGGCGCTCGAGACCCGCAAGACCCTCACCGGCGAGGTTCCGCAAAGCGCGCTGCGCTCCTATGAGCTCGCGCACCGCAAGCTCGGCGCC
Source organism: Bryobacterales bacterium (assembly GCA_965216545.1). Taxonomy (GTDB): domain Bacteria; phylum Acidobacteriota; class Terriglobia; order Bryobacterales; family UBA6623; genus RI-231. The sequence continues at coordinate 5,575,429 of OZ244172.1, read as the reverse complement.
CGCGCGATGGCGCAAATCAACGGTAACGTCTGTAGCTCCTGCCACATGGTGGTCCGCCCGCAACTGCTGCAGCGCCTCCGCCAACCTTCCGACATCACGCCGTGCGAGTTCTGCGGCGCGATCCTGTTCGTCCCCGCCTTGGTCGAGCCTGCGACCGAAGACCCCGCCGGGGACGCCGGCGTCTCCTGAGGCGCCATGCCGGCTCCGCTCAGCCATCTCGACGAAGACGAGCAACTTTTCCGCGACTCCGTGCTCGAGTTTGCCGGCGACCGGATCGCCCCGCACGTCCGGGAAATGGACGAAAAAGGCGAATTTCGCACTGATATTCTCGAGGAAATGTTTCAGCTCGGGCTGATGGGCATCGAGATACCCGAACAGTACGGCGGGCAAGACGGATCCTTCTTCCAAGCCGTGCTGGCTGTCGAAGCCCTCGCCGAAGTCGACCCCTCGGCGGCCGTCATCGTCGACGTTCAGAACACGCTCGTCAACAACGCCCTGTTGCGGTACGCTACTGACGAGCAAAAGCAGCGCTTCCTCCCCAGGCTCGCCACCGATACCCTGGCCTCCTATTGCCTCTCCGAGTCCGGCTCGGGCAGCGACGCTTTCGCGCTGCGCACCCGCGCCGTCGATCAAGGCGACGCCTACGCCCTCACCGGCCGCAAGCTCTGGATCACCAACGCCGCCGAAGCCGGCCTCTACCTTCTCTTCGCCACCGTCGACCCCGACGCGGGCTACAAGGGCGTAACGGCGTTCCTCATCGAGCGAGACTCGCCGGGCTTCCAGGTCGGCGCAAAGGAAGACAAGCTGGGCATCCGGTCATCGTCGACCTGCGAGCTCATTCTCGACAAGTGCCTCGTTCCCAAGCAGAACCTGCTGGGCGAGCCAGGCAAGGGATACCGTATTGCGATCGAGACGCTCAACGAAGGCCGCATCGCCATCGGCGCGCAGATGACCGGCCTAGCCCAAGGCGCTTACGGCCACGCCCTGCGCTACCTCAAGCAACGCAAGCAGTTCGGCAAGCCCGTGGTTGAGTTCCAGGCTCTCCAGTTCCAGTTGGCTCAGATGGCGACCGAGATCCAGGCCGCGCGGTTGATGGTCTATGACGCCGCGCGCCGCAAAGGCGCCGGTTTGCCGTTCCTCACCCAGGCCGCGATGGCGAAGTACTGCGCCTCGGAGATGGCCGTCCGCGTCGCCGCGCTCGCCGTCGACCTCCACGGCGGCGTCGGCTTCACCAAGGACTACCCCGTCGAGAAACTCTACCGGGACGCCAAGATCGGCACGATCTACGAAGGAACGTCCAACATGCAGCTCCAGACGATCGCCAAGCAGTTGCTGCGCTAAGCCACGACCGCAGGCGCCTGATTCGGACACGCCCCGCCACGACAGGCCAGCCCCAAGCTCGACTACAATAGCGCGCTATGCGAACCCTGCCAACCGCGCTGCCCTTGCTGTCGTTGCTTCTGGCCGGATGCGCCGCCCCGCCCGAGGAGGCTCCCGCGCCCGCCCAGGAGCCGCCCAACATCGTCCTCATCATGGCCGACGATTTGGGCTACAACGACATCGGCGCCAACGGCTCGACCATCATCAAGACCCCGCATATCGACGCGCTGGCCCGAGAGGGCGTGCGCGCCACCGACGGCTATGTCGCCGCCGCGGTCTGCAGCCCCTCGCGTGCGGGGCTGTATACCGGCCGTTACCCGACCCGTTTCGGCTACGAGTTCAACACCTCGGGCCGGGACACCGTGGTCGGGCTGCCGACCGAGCAGCGCACCTTCGCCGACATGCTCCACGACGCCGGCTACGTCACCGGGCTGATCGGCAAGTGGCACCTCGGCAAGTCGGAAAAGCACCATCCGCTCAACCGCGGCTTCGACGAGTACTTCGGGATGCTCGCCGGCGGCTCGACTTACATCGACTCGCGGCGTGATGGCGTCGAGTCCTGGCCGGCCCGCGGCGCTCCGACCGAGCGGCCCGACGCGAGCGCCATCTACGACGGATTCGACAAGGTCGAGGTCGAGGAGTACCTGACCGACGTCTTCGCCGAGAAAGCCGTCGACTTCATCGCGCGTAACCACGACGAGCGCTTCTTCCTCGTGCTCACGCCCAACGCGCCCCACACCCCGCTCCAAGCGACCGCTGAGTACGCCGATCGCTATCGCGAGGTCGAAGGCGACGGTCGGCGCATCTTTGCCGCGATGGTCTCCTCGGTCGACGACTACGTGGGAGAGGTGACCGCGGAGCTCGCCAGCCACGGTCTCGAAGAGAACACCCTCGTCGTCTTCCTCTCCGATAACGGTTGCGTGAAGTACCTGAGCGAGGAGATCTGCTCGAACGACCCGCTCTCGGGCTCCAAGCGCTTCCATCTAGAAGGCGGCGTGCGCGTGCCTTTCCTGGTCAAGTGGCCCGCGCGATTGCCCAAGGGAACGACCTACGAGCAGCCGATCATTTCACTCGATCTGTTCTCCACCTTTGCCGCCGCCGCCGGCCTCGACGAGCGCGCCCAAGACAGCGTCAACCTGCTGCCGCACCTCGCCGGAGAGAATCTCGAGCCGCCGCACGAGTACCTGTTCTGGCGCGCCAAACCGAATCTCGCCGTCCGCTGGGGCAAGTGGAAGATGTGGAAGGTCAACAGGTCCGACCATACCTTCGATGCCTTTACGGTCCCCGGTCGGCGGCTGCCTCAGATCGACTATCCGGGCGATTCGCCGTTGGGCCAGATGACCGTGCTGTATGACCTCGAAGCCGACATCTCCGAGCAGCGCGACGTATCGGGCGACCACCCCGAGATCGTCGAGCATCTTGATGCACGGCTCGCCGAATGGAACGGAGAGCTCGCCGAGCCGCTCTGGCCAAGCAACCGCTCGACGCTCTACGACCTGCACGGCCAGATGGTGCAGTTGTTCTTCTGACGAGCGGATGCCGCACACGTTCCACATTCGCCGTCGCGTCCACTTCCAAGACACCGACGCCGCCGGCCTGATCCACTTCGCCAACTACTTCCGCTACATGGAGGAGGCCGAAACCGAGTTTCTCTTCCACCTCGGCGAGCTCGCCGGGGTCACACCCGGCGACGACTTCTTCGTCGCGCCGCGAGTGGCGGTGAGCGCGGAGTTCGTCAAGCCCGTCCGCTTTGGCGACGTCCTCGACGTGACCATCCGCTGCGTGGGCAAGGGCCGGTCCTCGATCGACTACCAGTACACGTTTGAGCTGGCCGGCGAGCAGGTCGCCAAAGCCACCCTGCGCGCGGTATGCGTTGCGAAGGGCGAGGACGGCGAGTACCGCTCGACGGCGATTCCCGAGCCCTTGAACCGGGTCTTGCAGGTCGCCCCGCGGTCGACGGAAGGGGCGACGTAGCATCTTCCGAGCGGACCTACAGCAATCGGAAGTTCACCTCGACGGTTGCGAAGGTCTTGACCGCCGCGCCGCCGCGTCGGCCTGGCAAGAAGCGCCACTGCCGGACCGCGTCGATTGCTTTCTCGTCGAGCCCCATGCCGAGCGCGCGCACGACGCGCAAGTTGTGCGCGCGGCCGTCGGGCCAGACTTCGATCTCGAGCCGCACCACGCCCTGCCACTTCGCCTCGCGCGCCTCTTCGGAGTATTCCGGGTCGACTTTCTGAACCAGCGTCGGCGCCGAGACACCGTCGCCGACCCGATAGACGCCGTCGTAGCCGGGGCCGAGGCCCGGTCCATCGCGGTCGCCCACTCCGCCGCCGCGAGGCCCGCTCCCGATCCCGCCGCCGCTCCCCGGACCGCTCGACGGCGGACCGACCGCGGCGAACGGGTCGCCCAACTGCATCGGGTCGAGCAGAACCGGCTCGAGCGGCTCGCCTATGATCGTCGGCTCCACGGCCAAGATCGGCGTTGGATTGGGCGGACGGACCGCCGGCGGCGCGAGTTGGATGCGGGCAACCCGCGGCGCGCGCCCGCGGCTGGCCGGCAGCGGCTGCCGCGGGCCGCCGCCGCCTTGCTTGGTGCGCAACGCGCTGACATGCGCGGTGAGGTCCAACGGGACGACCAGCCGTACCGAACCTGCCGCCCAATTGCGGACCGACGAATTCGCAAATACGATGCTCAAAAGAAAGACCGCGCCGAGGTGTGCGACGACGGAGTAGAGGAGCGGCCGCGGGCTGCGGCGTTGCCACTCAGTTTGCATGGGACGTTTCTCCTTCCTAACGATCCAAACCTTGGACCGCCCGAAACGTCCCCCGAGGCGCTCTACGCCCGGGGATGAGAAAAGGTTCGCGCCGGCCATTCTTCCCTGCGCGCCGTGCTGTCCGCGGGCGTCATCCGGTGTAGATGCGCGCCTGCGGTTCGCTCCTCGTCCTACCCGCTTTGCTTCTCATGGATCCCATGAGCGGCCAGGCGCAGAGACGCGTCAATCTCGGCGCGCTGGGCGACTCCGTCGTCGACGCCAGCAGCGTGAACGCCAACCGGCCGCTCGACAACGGCTTCTACGGCGTGTTGAATCCCGGCGGCGGCATTGTACGCTGTTAGGACGCCATGAATATCTTCGTTTGCTTGAAGCAGACCGCCGCCCGCGATTCGACCCTGCGCATCGCCGAAGAGGCGAAGTGGATTGCCGAAGCGGACCTCTCGCACGAGATGAACGAGCCCGACGCCTTCGCGCTCGAGGAGGCGCTGCGCCTCAAGGAGCAGCACGGCGGCGAAGTGGTCGCCGTCTCGGCGGGCCCGGCTCGCGCCGCCTCCGCCATTCGCGAAGCGCTCGCCAAGGGCGCCGACCGCGGCATCTTGATCGAGCACGACGATTTTGCGAGCTCGGACCCGCTGACAACCGCCCGCGCCCTCGCCGCCGCCATCGCGAAAGAGCCGCACGACCTAGTGCTCACCGGCCTCCAGTCCGATGACGCCGGTTTCGGACAAACCGGTGTGATTCTCGCCGAGCTGCTCGGCGCGCCCCACGCCACCATCATCATGCAGGTCGAAGCCTCGGAAGGCTCGATCAAGGTCAAGCGCGAGCTCGAGGCGGGCTGGTTCCAGCACGTCGAGATGCCCTTGCCGGCGCTGCTCACCATCCAATCGGGAATCAACAAAGTCCGCTACGCGACCCTGATGGGCATCAAGAAAGCCAAGAAGAAGCCGCTGGCGCGCTACACGCCTGAGGAGCTCGGCGTGAGCCTCGAGCCGGCGCAACGCATCGAGAGGCTCTACACGCCACAGAAGAGCAAGCAGACCGTCTTCCTGGAAGGCTCGCCGCAAGAGCAAGCAAAGCAACTGGTCGAAAAACTGCGTTTCGAGGCGCGCGTCCTATGAGCGTTCTAGTCGTCACCGAACAAACCGCCGGCGAATGGCACAAGATGAGCTGGGAGGCGGTCGCGGCCGGCCAGCAAGTGGCCGCCGATCTGGGCGTCGAGGCCAAAGCCGTCGTCATCGGCGCCGGGGTCGGCGCTTTGGCTGAAGAGCTCGCCGGCGCGAAGCTCGCGGAGGCGCTCGCGATCGACCACGAGCTGCTCGCCGAGTATACCCCGGACGGTTTCGCCCTCGCGCTGCGCCAAGTCATCGAGCAGGAGGCGCCCGCCGTCGTGCTCTTCCCGCACACCTACCAAGTGCGCGATTTCGCGCCCAAGCTCGCCACCGCGCTCGGCAGGGCGTTCCTCAGCGATGCGGTGGGGATTCGCGTCGAAGACGGGCGGCCGACCTTCGTGCGGCAGCTCTTCCAAGGCAAGATCAACGCCGATGTCGTTGCCGAGGGTGATGGACCCGTGTTCGCGTCAGTGCAAGCGGCGGCCTTCCGAGCGGACGCCGTCCAAAAAGGCGACGCCAAGGCGCCAGTGCGCGCCGCCGGCGTCACACTGGAGGTCTCGCAGATCCGCACCAAACCTTTGGAGCGTTTCCAGGAAACCGCTGGCGGCGTCGACCTCACCGCGGCCGAACGCATCGTATCCGTGGGCCGCGGCATCAAGGATCCCGAAAACCTGCCCGTGATCGAAAAGCTCGCGGCCGCCATGAAAGCCGAGATCGCCGGCTCGCGCCCGGTGATCGACAACGGCTGGCTGCCGCTCGAGCGCCAGGTCGGCAGCTCCGGCCAAGTCGTCTCGCCGAAGATCTACTTGGCGCTCGGCATCTCCGGAGCGATTCAGCACGTCGTCGGCATGAAGGGCGCCCAGACCATCGTCGCGGTCAACAAAGACGACTCAGCGCCGATCTTCGAGCTCGCCGACTACGGCATCGTCGGCGACCTGTTCGAGCTCGCGCCCGCCATCACCGAGGAGCTCGAGAAGTAGCGTCCTCGTTGGCCGGCTCCCCTCGGTAGGCGCGGTCGAGGAACACCGGCAGGATCGGCACGTCGTCCATCATGCCGCGCTTGCTGGTCTGCACCCGCGCGATGGCGTCGACCACGTTCATGCCCTCGATTACGCGCCCGAACACCGTGTAGCCGAACTTCAGGCCCGAGCGATTGAGCTGCTCGTTGTCCGCCAGATTGATGAAGAACTGCGACGTCGCGCTGTCTTTGTCATCCATGCGCGCCATGGCGACCGTCCCGCGATCGTTGGTCAGCCCGTTCTTGGTCTCGATTGGGGTAGGCTCGAAGGTGGGCTTGAGGTCGAGCTCAGGCGTAAAGCCGCCGCCTTGGACGACGAATTTGGGGATCACGCGGTGAAACACCGTGTCGGTGTAAAAGCCGGCGTCGACGTAGCGCAGGAAATTCTCGACCGTCTTGGGGGCGACATCGGGCATCAGCTCGATCCTGACGACGCCCTTCGAGGTTTCGAGAACCACGACGGGAGCTTGCTGAGCCCAACCGGAACCGGCGAAACAAGCGAATAGGACAAGTGCTCTCATTCCGAACGGAGACTCAGTTTATCAATCGAGCCAACCCGACGAGGCTCGTTGCGGCGCTGCTGCTCGCCGCTTCGGCGGCGCCCGCATGGGGCCCGACCGGCCATCGCGTCGTAGCGCTGATCGCTGAGCGCAACCTCGACCCGTTGACACGCGCCCAGGTCGAGCTCTTGCTCGACGGCGAAACGCTCGCCGAGGCATCCACCTGGGCCGACGACGTTCGCGAGCGTCGCTCCTGGCGGCGCAGCGCTCCCTGGCACTACGTCAACATCGACGACGACGAGACCTACAAATCCTCCCGTAAGAATCGTCGCGGCGACGTCCTGCGGGCCATCGAGCGCTTCGAGAAGGATCTGCGCCGCCGCGCCAACTCACATGCCAAACGAGCCAACGCGCTGCGCTTTCTCATCCACTTCGTCGCCGATGTACACCAGCCGCTGCACGTCGGCCGCTGGGGCGACCGCGGCGGCAACACGATCGACGTGTTCTGGTTCGGCCAACCGTCGAACCTGCACCGTGTGTGGGATTCCGCCATCATCAGCCGGCGACGCATCAGCTTCAAGCGCTGGGCGGCTTCGCTGAAAGACCCAACAACGGAGCAGGCCGCCCGCTGGGTGGATTCGACGCCGCTCGACTGGGCGGCCGAGTCACAAGCGCTACGGCCGTTGGTCTACCGCATCGGCGACGGCAAGCTCGGCCGGCGCTACTACCGGCAGAGCGACCCGGTCGTCCGCGAGCGGCTCGTGAGGGCGGGCCTGCGGCTGGCGGCGTTGCTCGAGCGCTTGTTGGGGTGAGTGGCGCCCCACTTGCTTCAAATGGTTGTGGAGGACCCAGCCATGCCTGACATTCAAGAAATCGCAAAGACGACGATGGGCGAGATTGAGCGTCTTCTCACCACGAAAACCGTGATCGGCGACCCCATCCCGGTCGATGGCGCCACTCTCATCCCCCTCGTCAGCTTCGGCTTCGGCTTTGGCGCCGGCGGCGGACAGGGCCGAGACGAAAAAAGGGGCGAAGGTGATGGCGGCGGGACCGGCGGAGGCGGCGGCATGCAGCCGGTCGCAATCGTCGTCGTAACCAAGGACGGCGTCAAGGTGCAACCCGCCAAGCCCGGCGCCTCGGGAGTGGTGGAGAAGATCGCCGACGCGGTGGTCAACGCCCAAAATGCAAAGACCGGCAAGGCGGCTCAGAGCGCCGAGGGCTGAGAGCGGTGTTCTTCTGGCTGTGCATCGGCCTCTGCGCTGCAGTGGCGGGCGCGCTCCTGGTTCCCTTGGAGATCGCCTTTCGAGCCGAACGCAGGACCGCATGGACGGTCAGCGCCCGCGTGCGCTGGCTCTACGGACTGCTGGAGCTCCCGATCGATAAAGACAGTCGCGAGCCTTCGCCCCGGCCTCGGAAGAAAGCCGCGAAGAAGACGCGAAGCGGTGACGCGATCCGGCTGTTGCGCAACGCTGCCTTTCGGCGACGGCTATGGCGGCTGCTCCGCCGCCTCTTCGCCGCTCTTCGTCTACGGGACTTTCGTTTGCGACTCCGGCTTGGTCTGGACGACCCGGCCGATACCGGGATGCTATGGGCCCTGCTGGGACCGGCCCTCGCCGCGGCGCCGCGGCGCTGGCGGAGCGGCATGGACGTCGCGCCCCAGTTCGCTGGAGCGACGCTCGATTTTGCGACCAGCGGCAGAGTCGGTTTCGTTCCGGCCCGAGTCCTGTGGCTCGGGTTGGGGTTTGCAGTATCGCCGGTGACACTGCGCGCGGCGCTCGGCTCTGGAGGGCGATCGTGAGGAGTCTCGAGGCCGGACAGCCGCTAGCTCATGGCGACCTCACGCTCGTGCCGATCGAAGAAACCGCCGTTGTTCAGCACCGCCCCTTCGATGGCGGGTTCTGCGTTTCGGCCTTCAAACGTCCCGTCGCGGTCGTCGTGGTGCACCGCGCCGCGGTCGAGGCGATCGCCGTCTCCGGCGATCGCCTCGACGCGGCGCGGATGGCGTCGTCGGTGGCGGGCCTGCGAGAAACGCTCAGCAGCCTCAGCGCCCCAGGACCTCTCGGAAATACTCGATGACCCTCTCCGGGTGGATCGAGTGTCCGCCGTCGTGGATGTGATAGCGAAAATCGCTTCCCCGCCCCAGCGCCTCGTACTGCGCCTCGAGCACGCCGCGGTAGTACTTCTCGTACTGCCGGTGAGACGAGCGGTCTGTCGGGCCGCCATGCCCCGACAGTAGCGGCCGCGGAGCATAAGCCAGCATCAGCAGGTTGCGGTCGCCGAGCGCGAACGTGCCGGGGATGATGTGGCAGATATCGCCCACGCCGGCGAACTCCTCCGGCGTGGTCTCTTCCCCCAGGAAAACCGTTTTCGTGCCGTACTCGGCGACGGCCCGGATGCGATCGGAGAGAAGCGCGGTCTGCGCGGCGAGCCAACCGCCGAGCGAGACGCCGGTGGCGCCGATGCGCGCCTCGTCGGTGCGCGGATGCGCCGCCAGAATCTCCGCCGCGGCCACTGCGGCCATCAGCTGAATGGCGCGCGTATGCGAGCCGAGGCCAAGACGGAAAGTCGTGATCTCCTTCTCATCCAAGCCCGAAGGAGCCGTACGCGAGAGGTAGCCGGTGTCGATCTTCTCGACGGCAATCGAGACGAAGCCTTCCCGCGCGAGGCGAGCTGCGATGGCGCGCTGGTAGCTGTCCTGGTCGAACACCAGGTCGCGCAGGCCGTGCTGGCCGTGGCCGGGGTAGCAGGCCACCCCTGGCCGCGTCCGGTATCCTGGCGGCAGACAGAGCACGGCAGGGACCTGGTCGCCGGTCGGCAGAATCTCGATCACGTGCGCTTCCATCTCGACGCCGTCGTGGACGAAGCGCTTGACGACGCGGTCCCGGTAGAGCCCGGAGATCGCACTACGCTTGCCGCGCGGGTTCCGGACCTGCCAGTCCTCCATACCGAGCGCCGAGACGAAACCGCCGACCATCTCCCCGCGGAAGCGCCGGAACGCCTCCGGCGGCATCGGGAAGTCGCCGGTCTCGTAGCGCCGGGTCCGGCGGTACTGTTCGATGAGCGACTCGACCGACGAGCGTACCTCACCGGCGTAGACCTCGGCGAGCGGGTCAGCAGGCTCGGCCGCCACAGCCGCTGAGGCGGCGATGATCAGTGACAGCAAGGTACGCGGCAAAGACATGGGGCTGAGGAGATTGTAGCGACCGCTCCTTTGCATCGCAGCCGATCGTCCGTTATGCTACGCCTGCCGCCATGATCCGCCTCGCCACGCTGCTGCTCTGCGCCACGCTGGTTGCGCCGGCGCAACGTCCGACGCCGACCCATGCCGACGTGCGCTATGGCGAGCACGAACGCAACGTACTCGATCTCTACCTCGCGCCGTCGAACGAGGCTACGCCGCTGGTGATCTACATCCATGGCGGCGGCTTTCGCGCGGGCGACAAGCGCGGCGTCTCCCCAAAGCTGATCCGGCTTCTGCGCGAGAAAGCGGTTTCGGTCGCCTCACTCAACTACCCGCTCACCGACACGGCGCACTTCCCGCGGCAGATGCTCGACCCGGCGCGCGCAATCCAGTTCTTGCGCCACAACGCCCGCAAGTGGAACCTCGACCCCAATCGCTTTGGCGCCACGGGCGGCTCGGCCGGCGCGGGAATCTCCCTGTGGATCGGCTTCCACGACGACATGGCCGACCCGGCCAGCAACGACCCCGTCGCACGCCAGTCCACACGGCTCACCGCCATGGCGGTGAGCGGCGCACAGATCTCCTACGACCCTCGCTGGATCCGAAGCCACATCGGCGGACGCGCTCACGACCACCCGGCGCTGACGCCGTTCTATGGGCTGCGCGAGGACGAGCGCGACACGCCCCAGGCGCATGCGATCTACGACCAAGCCGCCCCCATCAACTTTCTCACCGCCGACGACCCGCCGGTCTGGGCCGTCTACCGCGAACCCTTCGGCGATCTTCCCTCCGACGCCCGCCCAGGCCAAGGGATTCACCACCCGCGCTTTGGCAAACAGCTAAAGAACGCGATGGACGCGCTCGGGATCGAGTGCACTGTGAAGCACTCGACGAACTACCCCGGCGGCAAGGTGAACGTATGGCCCCGGGAGCAGATGGACGACGACATCGCGGCGTTCTTCCTGCGCCATTTCGGCTTCGAATAGCGCGAGTCCGAGCAGCGCCTCAGCCCGGACGCTTCACTCGGAGGCGCCTATCGTTTCGCGCTCCGAGCCGTCTGGTTCCCTATACTTAGAAATGCTCGCCATGTTGCGTTTCACGCTCCCCCTCACCCTGTTTTTCGCCTTCGGTCCGGCGCCCGCGCAGGACTTAGCTCGCAAGGCTCCGCCTGAGGTCGACGACGCCCTCAAGTCCAGGGTCGCCGCCTTCTATACGCACTTCCAGCGCGGCGACTTCCGCAAGGCCGAAGACCTCCTCGACCAGGAGTCGAAGGACCTCTTCTACAACGCCAAGAAGAACCGCATCATGGACTTCAAGATCCAGGCGGTGGATTACGAGGAGGACTTCCAGCGGGCGAACGTGCTAGTCGTGTGCAAGACCGTCATTCAGATGCTCGGCTCCGAGCCGGTGAACATGCCGCTCAACAGCGATTGGCGCTTCCTGGACGGCGACTGGTGGCTGCACCTGAGCGAGAACCGCGGCGCCGAGGGCGCGGACGCGGCCTCCCCGGCCGGTCCCATGACCTTCAGCCAGGATGTGCCGCAAGTCGGCTCCTACTTCCGCAACTCGCCGCCCGGGGCCGTCGCCAAGCCGACCATCGAATCGTTGTCGCAGATGTACCGGCTCTCCACCGACACGCTGTCGTTCCCCAAGGACTCCCCCTCGCCCGTCAGCCGCAGCATGCAGGTCAAGAGCGCCTCGGTGGGCAAGCTGACCGTCCGACGCGTCACCCGCCCAATCAAGGGCATCGAAGTCGAGATCGCGGGCGCCGAGATCGAGCCGGGCGACGACGCCACCATCACCTTTACTTACGACCCCGCCCAGGCCGAGCATATCGCCGGCCGCGTGCGCGTCGACTTCATCATCATGCCCATCAGCCAGAACTTCGAAGTCTACCTGGACTTCTAGGACGGCCCCGAGCAGCGCAACCTCATGAACGTCCGCGTTGCCGCGCCCGGTCAGCAATGATCGGGTGCGATCATCAACAACGCCACGAAACATCGCACCCCAGCATTGCTCCCCAGGCTCGGTTGCACGTCGATCTCATCGGGTTTGACATCTAGCAGCCCGTGTCGGAAGTCCCGTAGGCCGCGTTGCGCGCGCCGCGGGGCGAGATGCGAGGCGTTGGCGAGGAATCGATGCGGTTTCATCCTGATCGAGCGACAACGAAGCAGATCGTCCCGCGCCGCTGCAACCCTTTGGGCGAGAGCGGGTTGGGCGCGTCGGCGTTGTCGCTCCTCGGGGCGGATGTCCAGCATCGACACCCTCGTCGCTCCTCGCCGAACACACCCAAGACCCTCTCGCGCGGCCCACGCGACTTCCGACACGGGCTGCTAGGCTCGCTTCGGCTCGCCGAGCCTCCAAAAACCAGGTCGCGGCTACGCACGAAACCCATGTCAAGCTGCGTGGAATCCCCGATGTGGCTCCAGTACCAGGGTTCCTACACTGGCCTCTGTCGGGTTCGATCCGTTCACCCGATACCCGATAGAGAGTCGCATGCAAGAGCTCCCCGCCATTCCCGCCCAAGACTTCTTTCTAGGGCTGGCGTCGGCCGGCTTGATGCTCTCCACCCTGTTCTTGCTCGCGCGTCCGCGCGGGTTCGATCGCTTCACCGCGCGCGAGCGCAACGACGAGCTGTTTTCGCGACTGCCGATCGAGCGCCGCACCAACCAGTTCACCTTCTTGGGCGCTCTATTCTTGCACCTGCTGTTGCTCGCGACCGTTCCCTGGATGCAACTGATGTATCCGGACTCGCTGCCGTTCAACATGCACCGCTATGACTTGGTGTTGGTGCAGTTCAAGGTGAAGGAAGAGCCGCTGCGCATCCCGGCCGACATCGCGAAGCTGCTGGAGGACCCCGACGAGGGGCAGTCGCGGAAGGACAATCCGCTTGCGGTCCCTGATCTGTTCGACGATCCAGGCCGCGGCAACGAGCAGGATGCGCCAAAGCTCAAAGAGGAGCCGGGCGGCGAAGACACGGCCGAGAAGCCCAAGCAGATCGACGAACCTCGATTCGAGATCGTGCTGCCGGAGCGCCCGCGGCCCAGGCCCCGCGCACTGGCTGAAGTCCAGCCGCCGGAGGTGGCGCTCGAGCTTCCCGAGCAGCCCCAGGGCCGCAATGCAACGGACCTGGCCTGGGAGTTCGAGGCGCCCGATCCCGACGCGCTTCCCTTCCCCGGCGTTCCGGCGCTGGACGATCTCGAGGTCGAGGCGCCGGAGCTAGCGGCTACGCCCGGCCTGCCGACCGAGCTGCCTGACCTCGGCCAAGACCGGCTGATGACTCCTGCTCTATCGGAGTTGGCCGAGGCGCCCAGCATCGGCCAGCTCGGCGACGACGGCTATGGCAGCCTGCTCGCATCGGCCGGCGGAGACGACGTCAATTCGATGCTGCTCGGCGATGCTCTCCGCGGCAGCGCCTTTGGAGACTTCTTCGGCGGCTCGGCGGGCAACGGGCGCGGCCCCGGTTTCGGAGACGGTTTCGGCCCCGGCGCATCGGGTGAGGGAGGCAGCGGTTACGGCATCGGTCGCGGCGGTCGCTCACGCGTACCGCGCAAGCTGCACGGCATCATCCTCATCTCCAACGAGGCTTCGACCATCCCCGAAGCCGCCGAAATCCTCAGCGGCAATCCCGTCTACACGGTCTATCTGCGCGTGCCCGGATTCGCCAAAAAATGGGTCTTGCAGGTTTGCATACCCAAATCGGAGACCGCGAGTGAGGTCGAACCGGGCGTCATCCGCGTGCTCTCCCGCAAGACTCTCGACCCGCCCTACGCCGAGCGCAAAGCCCCGCTGAACCTCGAGCTCGGTGGCCTGGACCCGCGGAGCCTGCCTCCACGGGTCGTCGTCTACGCCACCGTGAGTGACGAAGGAGAGCTGGGCAACATGCGAGTCGTCAGCGGTCTCGACGCCGCAACCGACGACATGATCCTGGCCAACCTGCAGGAGTGGGAGTTCAATCCGGCCTTCCGCGACGGCGAGCCGGTGGCCGTCGAAGCGCTGTTCGGCATCCCCCTGCGTTGAACGGTTTTGTCAGTTTTTGTCAGGCCCTGGCTGTGGCTAGCCGCATTTGGTGATACGATAATCGTGGGTGAGGCGGCGGGCCTCTGATCGTCCGCCCAGGAGCAACAGGTGAAGAGAAGCGGCCCCGACGAAACCCTTCGCTGCTCGTTCTGCCACAAAAGCCAGGAAGTCGTTGGGAAGCTAATCTCGACGCCCGGCGACTATCCCAAATCCTACATTTGCGACGAATGCGTCGCGGTCTGCAACTCGATCCTCGAGGATGACCGCCCCGAGAGCTCGGGTCCCACGCTCTACTCGCTACCCAAGCCGCAAGAGATCAAAGAGAAGCTCGACCAGTACGTGGTCGGCCAGCACGCCGCCAAAAAGAAGCTCGCGGTCGCGGTCTACAACCACTACAAACGAGTGCTGCTCTCCAAGCAGCGCACGCACGGCTCGCAGCACAACGACGTCGAGCTCCACAAGTCGAACATCCTGCTCGTCGGCCCGACCGGCACGGGTAAGACGCTGCTAGCGCAGACGCTGGCGCGCGTCCTCGACGTACCGTTCGCCATTGCCGACGCCACTACGCTCACCGAGGCCGGTTACGTCGGCGAGGATGTGGAGAACATCATCCTCAAGCTGTTGCAGGCTGCCGACGGCGATGTCCAACGCGCACAGCAGGGCATCATCTACATCGACGAGGTCGACAAGCTCAGCCGCAAGGACGAGAACCCCTCGATCACGCGCGACGTCTCGGGCGAAGGCGTGCAGCAGGCGCTGCTCAAGATCCTCGAGGGCACCGTCGCCAACGTGCCGCCTCAAGGCGGGCGCAAGCACCCGCACCAAGAGTTCACACCGGTCGATACGACGAACATTCTGTTCATCTGCGGCGGCGCGTTCGTCGGGCTGGAGAAGATTATCGCCCGCCGCGTGGACGAGCGTGTGGTCGGTTTCCGCAGAGCCGAGAAGAACGAAGATGCGCCCCTGCCGATCCGCGCCGAGACCGACAAAGAGCTCGGTCTGCTCGGGCACCTGCAGCCGCATGACCTGATCCGCCACGGCTTCATCCCCGAGTTCGTTGGTCGCTTGCCGGTCGCCGCCGTGCTCGGGGACCTCGACCAGGAAGCGCTCGTCGAGATCCTCACCACGCCGAAGAATTCGCTGGTGCGGCAGTATCAGAAGCTGTTCGAGTACGAGAGCATCAGCTTGCGACTCGAAGACGATGCGCTCGAGGCCATCGCCAAGAAAGCGCTCGAACGCAAAGTCGGCGCCCGCGGCCTGCGGATGATCATGGAAGAGCTGATGCTCGACCTGATGTACTTCCTGCCGTCCTACAAACGGATCAAGGAGTTCGTGGTGACCGAGCGGATGGTCGAGGACTCGGCGGTGAATCTAGCGGTCCTCGAGAAAGCTGGCTAGGGACCGCGGCTCTATCCTGGTCAGCCCAACAGCTCCAGGAACGCCGGCATGTAGAGATGCTGGTCGTGCCACGTCCGCCCGCTCACCAGGTTCCCGTCCCGCACCACGCCCTCGTTGACGAACTCGCCGCCGGAGAGCTCCACGTCTAGCTTGCATTTCGGCACGGTCGCCATCTTGCGCCCGCGGATCACGTTCGCCGCCGCCGGCAGCTCGGCGCCGTGGCAGACCGAGCAGACCGGTTTGCCCGTCTCAAAGAAGTGCCGCACCGCCCGTAGCAGGTCTTCGTCATAGCGGATGTACTCCGGCGCCCGGCCGCCGGTGAGGAATAGGCCAGCGTATTCCTCGGGCTTCACGTCGCGGAAGGCGATTTGGGCGTCGAGGTGGTAGCCGGCGGTCTCCCTGGTGATGTCCCACCCCGGAGGAATCTCGTGCAGCACCAGCGCGTACGTCCGGACCTGGGGCGCGGCCACGACCGCCTCGTACCCCGCCTCCTTGATGCGGTAGTAGGCATACAGCGTATCCATCACTTCGGCGGCGTCGCCGATGGGCATCAGAATCTTGGCCATGGGTTGCTAAAACTCTCCGAATCCTTCTTCGTAGGGACTTGGCGCAATGTCTTGCGGCAGCCATCGAGCGAGCTTCGCGATGGTCTCGGCGTGCTCCGGTTTTCCGGCCAGGTTCGCAAACTCCTGCGGGTCCGACGCGTGATCGTAGAGCTCCTCATCGCCATTCGAGTAGCGGATATACCTCCATCGCTCCGTCCTAACGGAGTGGTTGTCGCCCCGAAACGTCGTGATCGCGGGCCGTTCGCGCGGCGCCTCGGCGTCTCGTAGCTGCGGCACGAGCGAGAGCCCTTCCAGTTGGCCCTCGGGGAGCGCGTGCAAGCCGCAAAGCTCGACCAAGGTTGGGTACACATCAAGTAAGCTCGCCGGCCGGACGCAGCGGCCCGGCGTCACACCAGGCCCGGCGAATATCAACGGCACGCGGGTCGACTCCTCCCACAAAGTGAACTTCTCCCAGTTCTCCTTCTCGCCGATATGCATGCCGTGGTCCGACCACAGCACAACGACCGTGTTGTCCGCGTCGCCGGTCCGGTCTAGAGCGTCGAGCAAGCGCCCGGTCTGCGCGTCCGCGTAGGTGATCGACGCCAGGTAGCTTTGGACTGCCTGCGGCCACTGTTCGTTGTCAAGCACCCATTGGTGCCAGTGCCGGCGGTCGTGGCCGTGGGTGTCGTCAAGGTCGCCTTCGAGTACCTTCGGCAACTCGAGACTCTCCAGTGGATACATGTCGAAGTACTTCCGCGGCACATGCCAGGGCATGTGCGGCCGAAAAATGCCGCAGGCGAGAAACAAGGGCTTCTGGCGCGCCTTCTCGAGCTCTCCGATGGCCCAATCGACGACCTGATAGTCCGATGTTTGCGGATCCCCGACGTCCAGCGGCTCCCAGTGGAACCAGGGGTGGCGTCCTTCGGCGCGATTGCGCTCGGGGTCGAAGCCGGCGGGAAGCTCCCATTCCGGGATCGTGTCGAGCGGTTCGGGATAGTAGGAGTCCCAGGACTCGGGTTCGTTTTCCGTGCCTTCGGTCCATTGCAGCGCGTGGAAGATCTTGCCGCCTCCGACGGCCTCGTAGCCGTTGTCGCGAAAACACTGCGGCAGCGTAACGGCCCGCTCTAGCGCCGGCGATCTTCGCCAACTCGCTCGCGCTTCTCGAAAATGATTGCGCGAGACGCCCGAAGTCGCCGGGCTCACCCCGGTCAGCAGCGCCGTCCTCGACGGGTGGCACGCCGGCGAGGCGCAATGCGCGTTCGCAAACACCACGCCCCGGCTCGCCAGGCGGTCCAGATTCGGCGTATGCACGCCGGCGCGCCCGCCCAGGACGCTGACGTAGTCGTTCATGTCGTCAACGGCGATGAACAGTACGCTGGGCTTGCGCGCCGCTTTGGCGCGGGCCAGGCCAGACATGGCGGCGAGCCGCAGAAAGTCCCGTCGACGCATCGTCTCAGGTCGCCTAAGGTACCACAGGCCTAAGGTCGGTGCGGACTCTTCCTAATTCCGTCGATGAGAGGTGCAGGACTAAGGTGAACCTAGACATGCGCATCACTTTTCTCGCCACTCTGATCTGCTCGTTCGCAACCAGCGTCTATGCGCAGGCCCCGGAAGCCTCGGGCGCGGTCAACGCGGCCAGCTTCGCCAACCAGAATCTCCCGAACGGCGGGATCGCGCAAGGCTCCATGTTCACCATCTTCGGCGCCAATCTGGGGCCTGATGCGCCCGTAACGCCAACCGCCTTTCCGCTCGAGAGCACGCTTGGCGGCAGCAGCGTGACGGTCGCCGTAGGCGGCGTGACGCTCGACTGCCCCGTGGTTGTTTCGTTTGCGGCGCAGCTTTCCGCCATCATGCCCTCGAACGCCCCGCTAGGCGCCGGCGCATTGACGATCACCACCGCGGCGGGCTCGACGACGCTGGACGTAGAGGTCGTCGCGCACTCGCCAGGCGTTTTCGCGCTCAGCTCAGCCGGCGCGGGCCCGGGCGTGCTCACCACCCCGACCTTTGGCGTCAACACGCTGACCAGCTCGGCCCAGTCGGGCCAGTTGTGGGACGTTTGGGCGACCGGCCTCGGCGCCATCCAGGGCAGCGACGCCGATGCGCCTCCGGTCGGCAACTTGCCCTACGACATTCAGGTGATCGTGGGCGGTCAGGAGGCGCAGGTCGTCTACGCCGGCCGCTCGGGCTGCTGCTCGGCGCTCGACCAAATCCGGTTCGTCGTCCCCGAAGGCGTCGAAGGTTGCTACGTACCGGTCGTCGTCGTCGTCAACCGCATGCCAAGCAACTTCACGACGATGTCGGTTGCGGCCTCGGGGCAGGTGTGCTCGGATGCGGCCGCCGGTCTCTCGGCCAATCTAATCGAACAGGGTCAACAGTCGGGAACGCTGCGTCTGGGCCACGTGTCGTTACAACGCCTCAAGCTGACCGTCGAGGCCTTTGGTCAAACATTCGAACAGAACATCGACAGCGCCACGGCGCTCTTCACCGAATACACGTTCGACCAGTTCATCCGCGCCCAGGGCCACGTCCTCATCTCGGGCCGCAACGGTTGCTCGGTGTTTTCGTTCAGCGGCAGCGAAGCCCAAATCGTCGACCCGGTGCGCGGGCTTGGGCTCGACGCCGGCGAGCAAGGCGCGCTGACTGGCCCAGACGGCCAGGAGACCCTGGCTGAACTGGCGCCTGGAATCTACCGCCGCTCGACCGGGCTGGACTTTGGCGGCGGCGCGGCGTTGCGGGAAGTGCGCAAGTTCTCCGACGAGGTTCGCAAGGGGCAGTTCGGGCTCGGGGGCGGCTTCTTGGGTGAGGGCGACTACACGGCCACTTTCCCCGGCGGCGCCGATGTCGGAGCGTTGAGCGCGCAAATCAGCGTTCCCCCGGCGTTCACTTGGACCAACCGTGCGGCGGCCTCGTCCATCGACCGCGGCCAGCCGTTCACCGTGGAGTTCAGCGGCGGCCCTGCCAACTCTACCGTGCAGATCTTCGGCTTCTCGGCGTATGAGCAGTCTGACGATGCGACGGCGGGCGCCGTGTTCATCTGCCGCGGCGACGGCTCTAGCGGCTCGTACACGATTCCGGCAGCGGTGTTGAGCGCCCTGCCGGCCAGCGCTCCGCCCCAGGGGTTGCCGACGGGAGTGCTGGGAGTCGGCTCGCTCGGCTACGACTCGTTCACCGCCGACGGAATCGATCAAGGAAACGTGAGCCAGATCGACATCAACGTGTCGGCGGTGACCTACCAGTAGAAAGACTGTCCTCCGTTTGGCAGGGCGCGACACGCGGCTGGCCATTGACGCGCATCCGCCGAAGTTGATCACAGGCACGCGGGCTCACGCCCGCGTCTGCGTTGCGCCGGGCCGCGGGTTACGACGAGAACGAGTACAGCAGCTTGCCTTGCGCTACGGCCACGGCCGTGTCGCCTTCGGCTTCCTCGATGTCCTCGGCGCCTTCTTCGGGAATCGGCCGGTAGTAGAGGCCGTCGGCCTCGCGGTAGACTTCGAGCATCGCGGGACGCGGCAACTCGCCTTGGATGAGCGCCTCGGACAACGGATCTTCGACGAACTTTTGCAGAGCGCGCCTGAGCGGCCGTGCGCCGTAGCTGCGGTCGGTCAGCGTCTCGTCGAGGATGTATTGCGAAGCTTCCTTCGAGAGCCGGATCTGAATTTCCTTCTGGATCAGGTTCTCGTTGATCTGGCCGACCATCAGGTCGACGACCTGAATCAGATCCTCGTCGGTCAGGCTTTGGAAAGTGATCACCTCGTCGATGCGGTTGAGAAACTCGGGGTTGAACGTCCGCTTGACCTCGTTGATGACCTCGGCCTCGACCTTCGACTCCATTCCGGCCTTCGTGGTTTGGCCCGAGAATCCGACCGGCGTCTTGGACTGCAAGTGCCGCGCGCCGATGTTGGACGTCATGATGATGATCGAGTTCTTGAAGTCGACCGTGTTGCCGAGCCCATCGGTGAGCTGGCCGTCCTCGAAGACCTGCAACAGGATGTTGAACAGATCCGGGTGCGCCTTCTCGATCTCGTCGAGCAGGATGATGGAGTAGGGCTGGCGCTTGACCTTCTCGGTGAGCTGGCCGCCCTCTTCGTAGCCCACGTAGCCCGGGGGCGAGCCGATGAGCTTGGAGACCGAGTGCTTCTCCATGAACTCCGACATGTCGAAGCGGATCAGCGACTTCTCCGAGCCGAACAGGAATTCGGCGAGCGCCCGAGCGACCTCGGTTTTGCCGACGCCGGTGGGGCCGAGGAACAGGAACGAGCCCGCGGGCCGCTTGGAGCTCTTCAGCCCAGCCCGCGAGCGGCGGATGGCGCGCGCCAGCGCCGAGATCGCCTTGTCCTGGCTGATCACGCGGCGATGCAGCTCTTCCTCCATGCGGATGAGCTTCGCCATCTCCTCTTCCTTGATGGCCGTCATCGGCACGCCGGTCCAGCGCGCCACCACTTCCTCGATGTCTTCCTTGGAGACCGAGGCCGAAGCCGTCTCGTCGATCTTGTACTTCTCGCGCAACTGCCGCAGGTTCTCGCGCTCGCGCCGTTCCTCATCAGAGTAGAAGCGCGCTTTCTCGAACTCGTGGTTCGCGATGGCGTTCTCGGTGCGGCTGACGATGAACTTGATGCGCTTGTGGACGTCGGCGATCTCGCCCGGCATCGTCGTCTGGCGCAGCTTGACGCGGGCGCCCGCTTCGTCGAGCAGGTCGATGGCCTTGTCGGGCAGGAAGCGGTCGGGGATATAGCGGTTCGAGGCGTAGACGGCGGACTCGATCGCGTCGTCGGCATACGCCACCGCGTGGAACTTCTCGTAGCGGTCCTTGATGCCGAACAGGATCTGCACCGCCTCATCTTCGGTCGGCGGCGTGACCTTGACGGCTTGGAAGCGCCGCTCGAGAGAGCGGTCCTTCTCGATTGACTTGCGGAACTCGCCTGGAGTGGTGGCGCCGATGCACTGGATCTCGCCGCGTGAGAGCGCCGGTTTCAAGATGTTGGCCGCGTCGAGCGATCCCTCGGCGGACCCGGCGCCGACCAGAGTGTGCAGCTCGTCTATGAAGATGATGGCGTTCTGGTTCTCCATCAACTCCTTCATGATGGTCTTGAGCCGCTCTTCGAACTGACCGCGGTACTTGGTGCCCGCCACGATCAACGACAGGTCCAGCGCCAGGATGCGCTTGTCCGCCAGGAAGGACGGCACCTCGCCGTCGGCGATGCGTTGCGCCATGCCCTCGACGATGGCGGTCTTGCCCACTCCCGGCTCGCCGATCAGCACGGGGTTGTTCTTGGTGCGGCGGCACAGAATTTGCACGACGCGCTCGAGCTCGTTGGAGCGGCCGATCAGCGGGTCGAGGTTATTGTCGAGCGCGGCTTGGGTGAGGTCGCGGCTGAACTCGGCCAGCAGCGAGCTCTCCTTGGGCCGGCTCGAGAGAAGTTTTTCCGACTGCGAGCGCGCCAGCTCCTCACGGATCGTGGAGAGCCGTAGCCCGCGCTCGTGCAAGATCTCCGCCGCGAAGCACTTCTCTTCGCGCAACAGCCCGAGCAGCAGATGCTCGGTGCCGATGTGCTTGTGCGAGAGCCGTTCGGCCTCCTCGGCGGCGTAGGCCAGCACGCGCTTGCACTCGTGGCTCAGCGGCAGGTCGACCGAGGTCGAAACCTTTTCCCGCACCGTGGTGTGCGCCTCGATCTGTTTGCGGATCGAGTCGACGGCGGCGTGCGAGCGCAGGAACCGATTGGCAAGCGCCTTATCCTCACGGATCAAGCCAAGCAACAGGTGCTCGGTCTCGATATAGGGACTGCCGAATTGGCTGGCTTCGTAGCGCGCGAAGAAGATGACGCGGCGGGCTTTCTCCGTGTAGCGTTCGAACATGGCGGCGAGTGAGGCGAACAACCCCTGATCCCCATGATATCAGCAGATTTTCCAGCGGTCTCGTGGGGAACGAACTTCTTTGGGCGGAAACTGATCGCTCGGCAACACCCTCGTCCCTCTCTTCGGCCAAACCAGGCCGCGGCAACCCCGTTTGCGGCCGGAACGCACCGCCCCCGAGCCCCGGGGCGGTCATTCTTGGCGCCGTGTTTGCTACGGTACCCACGCCATGCCCTCTGATTCGCTGACCCTACGCATTGACCTGCGCAAATTGCTGCTGGTGCTGCTGCTGACGGTGCCGCTGCTGGTCGCGGACGTTCTGTGGACGGTCGAGCGCAGCCGCAACGAATTCACCCAGGCCTCCGGAGAGAGCCTCGAAACCGTGGCGCGCGTTGCCGCGGCGGGCGCGGAGGCGTTCGTGGACGCGGCCGTGGCCGAGGCGGCCGAGCTGGCCTCGCGTCCCGACATCCTGGCCTTGGCCGAGCGCCAGAATCGCGCCCACCAGGGGCGGACCGAGGTGGAATTGGCGGCTTTGGACAAGGTTTGGCAGACGCCGGAAGCCGGACCGGCCGTCGAGCGGATCGTGGCGTCGGGCGAAGCCGTGCAGTTGCGCGAGGCTGTCGAGCGCGGCCGTCACCTCGCAAGCGTCATTGTGACCGATCGCTTCGGCGCCACCGCGGCCGCCTCGCACAAGCCCACGCTCTATTTCCATGGCGACCAGGCTTGGTGGCGGATTGCGTTCGGCGACGGCTTGCAGGGTGTCGAGCAAGCGACGCCGGCCATCTGGGACCCGGTCTCCGAGCGCGACGTGATTGCGATCGGCTCGCCGATCCCGGACGAGGAGGCGCGTCGGGTGGCGGGCGTGGTGCGAACGTTCGTCCCGGTCGCGGCCCTAACCGCGTTTCTTGAGGAAGCCCAACCCAGGCCGAGCGGCGACGCGGTTATCGCCTCGCGCGACGGCAGGCTGGTTCTCAGCGCCGCCAACAATCGCTCGGTCGAGGACGATGTGGACGAGCTCGAGGCCCTGCGGTCGCGCATCGTCACCGAAGACTCCGGCTGGGCGGTCGTGCAGGGGCGAGACGGCGGCGAATTGCTCGTCGGCTTCGCCGCCACCGGCCTGGCGCGGCGCTACCGGGAGCTCAAATGGTCGATCGTCGTCAGCCAACCGCTGGAGGAAGCCGCCGCGCCGATGCGAGCGGTCAACCGGCGCGTGCTGCTCAGCGGAGGGCTCGCGCTGCTGCTGCTGGTCATTTTGGCGGTCTACTTCACCAACCACCGCGAACAGCCGCTGGACCCGCTCGAAGAGCTCGAGAAGGCCTAGCGCAGCCATGAAGAGGGCCTCTTGGCGCGCAGACCTGGCTCCCCCAAATCGGTTCCGAACCTAGTTTCATCGTCCCTCCAGCGAGCGCGCGGCCCTGAACGAGAATGCTCGTTCGGGCGGGCCCTCGTGATCTCGACCGTTACAATGAGGCGGTGGCCGCATCCCCGTCCGCTTCTCTGCCCCAAACTCTTGGCGAGCTGCGCCGTCGCGGCGAGTATTCCGAGCAGCGGCTAGCGCGCTCGGTCAAGGAAGAGATTCGGGCCAACTTGATCTGTAAGCTGCGCAACAAACAGCGCCTGTTTCCCGGCATCGTCGGCTATGACGATACCGTCGTGCCGCAGATCGTCAACGCACTGCTGTCGCGCCACGACTTCATTCTGCTGGGCCTGCGCGGACAGGCAAAGAGCCGCATCCTGCGCCAGCTCACCTCCCTGCTCGACCCGCTCACGCCGTACATCGCCGGATCGGAGATCCACGACAATCCCTATGCACCGCTTTCGAAATTCGGCCGTGAGACCGTTGACGAGCAAGGCGATGAGACGCCGATCGACTGGCTGACGCCAGAGCAACGCTACGTCGAGAAGCTGGCTACGCCCGACGTGACGATCGCCGACATGATCGGCGACCTCGACCCCATCAAGGCCGCTCGCGGCGGCCACCACCTAGCCGACGAGCTCACCATCCACTACGGTCTGCTGCCGCGCGCCAATCGCGGGATCTTCGCCTTGAACGAATTGCCCGACTTGATGGGCAAGATTCAGGTGGGATTGTTCAACATCCTGCAAGAAGGGGACATCCAGATCAAGGGTTACCCCATTCGGCTGACGCTCGACTTGCTGATGGCCTTCAGCGCCAATCCGGAGGACTACACCGCGCGCGGCAAGATCGTCACGCCGCTGAAGGATCGCATAGGCAGCGAAATCCGGACCCACTATCCGGCGTCGGTCGACGATGCGGTGAGCATCACCAAGCAGGAAGCTTGGGAGGCGCGCGAAGACGGTAATCTCGAAGTGGCGATTCCCGACTACATTCGCGCCATTGTCGAGAACATCGCCTTCGTCGCGCGCGAGGACTCCAAGATCGACAAGCGCTCGGGAGTTTCGCAGCGGCTAGCGATCTCGTGCATGGAGAACGTGCTCTCGAACGCCGAGCGGCGCGCGCTGGCCTGCGGAGAGTCGCTGATCGTGCCGCGCGTGGCGGACGTCTACGCCGCCATGCCGTCGATCACCGGCAAGTTCGAGCTCGAGTACGAGGGAGAGTTGCGCGGGGCGGAACGGGTTGCGCACGAGCTCATCCGCAGCGCCGTGGCGCGCGTCTACGACGACAGCGAACAGCGCGAGCTCGGGCGGCAGATTGTGCAATGGTTCGACATGGGCGGCTCGTTGAAGCTCGAGGCGGACGCCCCGGCTCGCGAGGTGCTCAAGCAGCTCGAGAAAATCCAAGGCTTAACTGAAGCCGCCGAAGAGCTCGCGCCAGACGGCCGCACCGAGCCCGAGGTACGCGCCTCGGCGGGCGAGCTCATTCTCGACGGCCTCTACGCGCACCGCCGCCTGACGCGCAGCGAAGAGCTCGGCTACGCCGCGCAAGAGCGCAAACAGAAGAAGCAGAAACGGCGGCAAGATTTTGCTCCGGCCGACTTCGGGGAGACTTACAACTAGCAGCCCGTGTCGGAAGTCCCGTAGGCCGCGTTGCGCGCGCCGCGGGGCGAGATGCGAGGTGTTCGCGAGGAATCGACGCGGTTTCATCATGATCGAGCGACAACGAAGCAGATCGCCCCGCGCCGCCGCAACCCTTTGGGCGGGAGGGGCCAATAGCGGGAGGGCCTGGCGGCGTCGGCGTTGTCGCTCGCTCGGGGCAGATGTCCCGCATCGACACCCTCGTCGCTCCTCGCCGAACACACCCAGGACCCTCTCGCGCGGCTCACGCGACTTCCGACACGGACTGCTAGACGGCATGCGCGCGCGCCTGAGTCGTGGCTGCGGGCGCTCGAGAAGGAACACGTGAAGTTCGTCAAGTTCACCAAGTTTCTCGGCGACGACTTCGGCATCAGCTCGGAGGACTTGATGCGCGCGCTGTCGAGCTTCTTGCTTCAGAGCGGCTACAACGACCAACAGCTCCAGTTTTCCGAGATGGGCCAGAATAACCTGGAAGACCTGCAGCAGGCCATCCGCGACGCGCTCGAGAGCGGCGAGCTGTTCAGCGAAGAGCAGCTCGAGCAGATGATCGACCGGCTGGCGGAGATGACGCCCGAGCAGTATCAGCAGCTCATCGACAACCTAACGCAGAAGCTCTCCGACGACGGCTACGTCTCGATCTCCCAGCCGGGCGAGGCGCGACAGCAACGCGCCGACCAAGCCGGTCGACCAGGCCAGGCCGGACAAGACCGCTCACAGAGCGAGGCGCGCTTCGAGGTCAACGACAAGGCGCTCGACTTTCTCGGCTACAAGACGCTCAAGGATCTGCTGGGTTCGCTCGGCCGCTCCAGCCTTGGCAGCCACGACACGCGCGAGATGGCGACCGGAGTCGAGACCAGCGGCTCGAGCAAACCCTATGAATTCGGCGACTCACTGAACCTCGACGTCAACGCGACGCTGTCGAGCGCGATCCAGCGACAAGGCTTGCAGTCACCTCTCGAGCTCGACTATCCAGACTTGATGGTGCGGCAATCGGAGTATCAGTCCTCATGCGCCACGGTACTGATGCTCGATTGCAGCCACTCCATGATTTTGTACGGCGAGGACCGCTTTACGCCGGCGAAGCAAGTCGCGCTCGCGCTGTCGCACCTGATCCGCACGCAGTATCCGGGGGACTCGCTGCACTTGGTGCTCTTCCACGACTCGGCTGAAGAGCTGCCGCTCTCGAAGCTCGCTCGGGTGCAAGTCGGTCCCTTTCACACCAACACGCGCGAGGGGTTGATCGTGGCGCAGCGGATACTGCGGCGTCAGCGCAAAGAGATGCGCCAGATCATCATGATCACCGACGGTAAGCCGTCGGCGCTGACCCTCGAGGACGGCCGGATCTACAAGAATCCCTTTGGGCTGGATCCGCTGGTCATCAGCCGCACGCTAGAGGAAGTCCACAAATGCCGGCGAGCAGGCGTCATGATCAACACGTTCATGCTCGCGCAGGACTATTCGCTGGTGCAGTTCATCCAGAAAGTGGCGCAAATCTGTCGCGGCAAGGCCTACTTCACCAGCCCCTACAACCTAGGGGAGCACTTGTTGCTCGACTACATGAGCAACAAGAGCCGTTTGGTGCACTGAGAGATTCCGCAACGCTTCGCATCGTTAGGATCAGTGGCCGCTTGGAGGTTCAGCGTGAGTGACGTACCGAGATGATCTAACGATCTTGCCAGAGGATAAGGAGACAGGAACGCGTGAAGAAATCCGGGACTGGCTCATGCGATTCGAAGCAAGTTCCTTCGAATCAACAGTGGTCTGCATCGCAAGTGCCTGTCCCAGCGATTTCTTCACACGTTCCTGTCGCGGAATGGACGCTGACTATCAAGTAGAGGAGACGGGGGCACTACGGCAGTACTTGCCTTCAAGCAGTTTCGGCTACTTGGGTTTCGGCATGTCGACCGTCGTGCGCCGTGACCAAAAGCTTTGAGTCACGCGCTACCCCCACCAAGCCCGCCACCGGCACGGTCCCGTCCGCCAAGCTCCGCGCCCCGCGAATCGGGCGGCCGTCCAGCGTCGTGAACCGCACCTCGGCGTTTGGCAGCGTCTTCAGCGCAGGCAGCTTGCAGTCGTGCGGGCGGCCCGTCTCCGATGCCAGCGCCCGCACCTCGCCGCCCCCGCGCGGCTCGAGCGTCGGCACGTCGTCCACTCGGCGGACGCGCAGGCCGATCTTCGCGTCCGCCTCGCGCGGGTCGAACTCCATCTCCAGGAAATTCCAATAGCGCGGGTCGGATTGCTTGCGCAGGTCCGGCGCTTCATAGCTCTGGTGCTGCAGCGCGATCATCTCGATCTCGCGGCCGTCGTAATCGGTCATCAAAGGTCCGAAACCACTCTTGACCGCACGCCCGCCGGTGCGGCCGATCGGCCCGAACGAACACTCATAGAGCCGATGCTCGCGGTTGCGCAGGATCGACCCCACATGCACGTCGCCGTAGACGCTGACGATGCCCTCGCGCGAGCTCAACAGCTCGATCACGCGGTCGCAGCCTGCCTTGACCCAGCCGGCGTAGTCCGCCGCCACGCGGTTGCGCTGCTCGGCCTCGGACGACGGCTGCCAGATGGTGTGCATGCCGTTGATGCCGGTCAGGCAGATGAGCGGCGAGGAGTCGGTCTTGATCGTCTCCTCGAGCCAGGCGAACTGCTCTTCGCCCAGCAGCGAGCGCGTGGGGTCCTTGCGGTCGTAGATGTGGCCGTGGCCGCCCCAGCCCTCGGTCTCCCAGATGTGGGTG
The DNA here is from genome assembly GCA_965216545.1 of Bryobacterales bacterium. Classification (GTDB taxonomy): domain Bacteria; phylum Acidobacteriota; class Terriglobia; order Bryobacterales; family UBA6623; genus RI-231. The sequence continues at coordinate 5,547,926 of OZ244172.1, read as the reverse complement.
TCTTGCGACGTGCGCCACAAGCGCGAATCCATGATGAGCAGCGAGAAGTCGCCGTTGGGCATCTTCCAGCGGCGCCAGCGCTTGGGGTTGGCCGTACCGGAGGGCGAGTCGTCGCCGCTGATGAGGTGCTGGACGATCTCGAAGTTGCGCCGCATGTACTCGGGGTCTTGCCCCAAGTCGGAGCGGTTGCGAATCGCGAGCTGCTCCGGCCCCTTCACGTCGTCCATGCCGTGGTCGTGGTCGCCGGGGTTGATCACGTTCCAGTGGCGCATCATCTGCCAACGCGTGGTCGGGTTGGCGAGCGTGGTCATGATGATTTGGTACGCGTCGTCGGTCGATGTCGGATAGAGCAGCAACTCCAAATACCAAACATCGTCCTCCCACAGCATCACCTGGAAGTCGTAGTGATCGAGGTAGAGGTAGGCGTCGCGCATCGGCTGCGGGTGGATCCAGTTCTCTTGGTAAGCGGCGGTGCGCTCCATGCCGGGCTTGCGTCCGTGGATGGCGTGGCAAGACAGACCGCATAGCTTGTAGGGCGGAGCGAGACGCGGCAGGCGCCCGACGTAAGCTTGCGCCTCGGGACGATCGTCGGCGGTGACGTCCTCGCCGTCCTTCCACACGGTGTAGTAGAGCTCGGCGTCGGCGGGGCTGGCGGGGAGCTCACAGTCGATCACGGCGGTGGCGCGCCGGAACCCGTTCGTCACGATGTTTCCCGTGCCGGCTGCTGGAATCGAGCCCCAGCCTCCTTCGGGCTTATCAGAGGTCGAGATCCGAATCTCCGCGCGGCGCCCTTCTTGACGAAAGACCGCCAGAAAGCGGCAATACCACTTGCCGTCGACCTCGCGCAGGCTGTCGCCCAGCGCGTAGGCCAAGCGCAGCTCGTTCACCGGCGCCGCTTGCGGCTCGTTGGCGACCGGGTCGAGCGACACGCGCTGAAATTCGAAGTCGAGCCAGCCGCGGCCAACCAAGCCGAAATAGCCGTCGGTGTAGTCGGAGCGATCAAAGTTCTCCAGGTGAATCTCGGCGACGACCGCATCGCCCACGTAGAGCTTGGCGTCGATGACGGCCATGTTGCCGCTGTCGCCCGAGACCGCGACCTCGATGCGCCCTTCGTCCCCCGCCCGCGGGGCCGCGACTTTCGTTTCGGCCAGCCGATTGACGGGCCGGTTCGTGGCGTGATCGTACACGCCGAAGCGCCCGTCGTCCCGCCAGCAAGCAAACCAGCACGCATCGCCGCGCTCCGCCTTGAAGCTCCAGGATTCATGGAGCGTCCGTGAGCCGAAGCAGACGCCCATCAGCGAGTACCCTTCTTCAGGCCGCTTCTCCGGCTCGGCATGGATACGGAACTGCGCCTCGATCGAGTAGTTGCTGCGAAGCCGCCAATCGCGCCGCCAGATCATCCCGTAGGGCGGCAAGAATTCGTAGTCAGTCTCCATGTAGGCGTGAAAGGGAAAGCCGGTTCGCCGCCCGCGCTCGCCGCGCGTGTGAATCCGGCGGCGGAGCGCGTTCCTCTCGAGCCGCCAATAGCCCGGGTTCAGCGAATGCCAGCCATGGCCCGCGTAAAACGAGTCGTCGCGCTTGAAGTCGTCGATGACGCGCCCGCCGCCTTGTGCGGAAGCGGACAGTGCGGAAGCCGCGGCGGCGGCTGTGATGCGGGCAAAATCACGGCGATTGGGCTGTTCAGGCATGTCGGAGAAATTGTAGCGAAGGGGCTCTAATACGGGCGGGTCGAACAGAGCCGCGCGCGCAAGCAAGCGGGCCAGGTTGCGCCGGCCCTAGCCGGCAATGCGGTCGATCACCGAGTAGGTCATCATGATCGCCATGATGGCCGCGCTCACCCACAACGCGAGCGTCAGCCAGCCGGCCGGCAAGATCTTCTCCGGCATGCGGCGATAGCGCAGATACAGCGCTGAGAAACCGATCAAAGGAAGCATCGAGGCTTGCGCGATGCCCCCGATCTTCACCATCAACACGGGCTCCTTCACGAACATGAAGTACATCGAAGGAACGAACAGCAGGATCACCACGAAAATCCGCGTGGCCTTGAGCCGCAGCGCGTAGTTGCTCCGGTCATACACGCCTAGCATGCCCACGAAGTCCGCAAACACGCGGCAGTGCGCGGCCGTCGAAGCGAACACGGTGGAGTAGAGCACCGCCACCGCGCCTACCAGGAACAGAGGCAAGGACCAGGCGCCGAGTGTCTCGGTGTAGAGGTTCGACAACGTCGCCACCATCTCAGAGCCCTGCGGTAGCAGGCCCATCCCGTTCAACACGCCCGCGCCCAGGATGTAGAAGGCGATCGTGGCGAACGTATAGATGACCATCGAGTTCAGCACGTCGACGCCCATCACTTTGATCCAGCCGAAGGCCCTGCTGACCCATGCGGGCGAATCGTCGCGCGGACCCGCGTAGCGCGCGTAGCCCTTCTCGATGCACCAGTAGGGATACATCACGAGCTCGGTCGCTCCGACGCCGGTGATCCCGAACACGGCGACCGCGGTCGCGAGCCCGCCCTCGGGCGGGTTGAAACTGAGGCCGTACATCACGTCGGACCAAGAGAAATACTGCGGCAGCTTCAGCAGCAAGAAGGCGCAGGAGACCGTCAACAGAGTAAAGGTCACCACCAAGGCCATGGCGGTCTTCTCGACCACGGCATAGCGGCCGCCGATCAACAGCACTACCGTAAGGGCGTTGATGATCCAGACCCACATGGTGATCGAGCTCTCGGTGCTGGAGCCGAGTTGCAGCATGCGCGTCATCACCTCGGAGATGCCGCCCAGCATGCCGCCCACCTGCATGAGCGTGAACATGACCATCAGGAACCAGCACCACACCATCCAGCCGACCCGGAAGCGCGGACCGGGAACGTGATCGAAGGCCTCCAGCGTCGTCTCGCCCGTGCCGATGGCGTAGCGGCCGAGCTCGTTTTGGACCACGATCTTGATGATGCAGCTCAGGATGACGAGCCACAGCAGCGTATAGCCCATCTCCGCGCCCAAGACCGTGGTGGCGATCAGCTCGCCCGAGCCGACGATGGAGCTGGCGAGGATCAAGCCCGGGCCGATGAGCTTGATGATTTGGCCGAAAGACCGTGGCGGCTCCTGGATGTGCTCGGGTTTGCGGGCGTAGGGGTTGAACCCTTGCGTGGAGTCGGTCATTTGCGGACAGGACGGTGTGAAGAAATCCGGGACTGCCTCTCGCGGCCCCTGAAAAGTTTCTTCGAATCAACGATGGCCGGCATCGCGAGTGCCTGTCCCAGCGATTTCGTCACACGTTCCAGTCAGGCAATGCTACCCCAGGGGGCCGGAGTAGGGCAAGCGGCGGAATCGTTCGTTACGGGCGAGCGGCTCGGCGGGCCTCATTCGACCGCCGCCAGATATTCGAGGAAGCGACGGGCGTAGCGGTCGAGGTTTTCCGCCGAGCCTCCCCCGAGCACGGGCGAGCACATCTCGTAGGCGACCGAGCCGTCGAAGCCGTTGGCGCGCAGCGTGGAGAGGAATGTCTGGTAATCGATAAAGCCTTCGCCCATGGGCACGGCCTGCGCGTAGGGGGTCTCGGCGCGGTAGTTGATCACCTCGGGCTCGTAGACGAAGCGCGGACGTCGCTGATAGTCGGCGATGGTGGTGTGGTAGGTCAGCGGCGCCATCTCGCGGGCGGCCTCGGCCAAGTCGGCGCCTTGCAGGGCTGGAGACCAGGCGTCGAACAGGGCGCGGCAGTTGGGCTCGTCTACGGCCTCGATGAGGTCCTTTTGGCTGCGCCAATCGACGCCGAGGTCGTGGTGGTTCTGGACTCCCAGGACAACGTCGAAATCAGCGACGCGCCGGGCGCATTCCTTGAGCGTCGCAACCACCAAGTTCCACTGCGCCAGGTAGCCGGCCGAGGGATGCTCGTAGCCGGTGAACACGCGGACCATCTGACCGCCGAGGTCGTGGCACAGCCGCGCCAGCTCGACGATATAGAGCGTCTGAATCTCGCGGCCCGGGACCTCGCCGTGCTCGAGGTCGCCGGTGAGGTTGTTGTAGCCGGCCACGTAGACGCGCTCGAGGCCGCGCTCGGCGATGCGGTCGCGGAGGCGTTTGCGCGCGTCGGCGTCGTAGTCGAGCGGGCTCAGATGCGGCCGTTTACCGCCGAACATCACGCCGCGAAAGCCTAGGTCGGCGGCTTTGTCTACGAAGTCCTCGACCGAGAGCTGCGCTTGGCCCCACGAGCCGGAGTAGCTGACCGAGAACAGAACGGGAAGCAAAGCCATCGGCGACAGCGTAGCACCCGGAGGGCCTAAGAAGGCGATGGCCTGCCGCCCGGGCGAGGCAAAGACGTTTTTGAACGCTGTCGTACGCCTCCCGGCCCAGAGATATCCCCGGCCATTCTCCCGTGCGCCTCGCCCGCCCCGGCAATGGCCCGCCGGCTACTCAGGTCATTACCTGACGACGAATCGGTACCCTCGGTTCCCCGCCGATTGAAACTCGCGGCCCATAGCCCGGAGCGCCACAGGAGCGCACTATGAGAGCCGAAGAGGACAATCAGGAGGGAACACCCCCATGTCTACCACTGCCAAGATGGAAATCAACACCTGGGTGCAGACCGAAAACACCGCCGTTGCCGCCCAAGTCTGGGAAGAGCTTCTCACCGACGAGGCGCAACAGGCCGAATCGACCGAGCTCGTCGAGCCGCAACCTGCCGCCGAAGAGGACTTCTGGCAGGACTGGTTCGGCCTCTGGCGCTAACCGCGGCCTGACGCCTAGGTTCGCTCGAGCTCGCTCACCAGGTCCGGCAACCGGCGCTCGGCTGCCCCGTCCCCGCCAAACCTCGCCGCGTTGTAGGCCTCGATCACGCGCGCGAACAGCGTTCGCAGGCCGGTGTCGGGAACCGCCTCGAGCAGCTCCTCCGCCGTCTGCGTCTTGGCTGGCCTGACGCCGCGGCGAGCCAAAGCTCGCAGCGCCCGCTCATAGAAGTAACGGCAGTCACTCACGCTTCCCCGGCCGCCGGCCACGCGTCTGCGCCGCATCCACGCGATCAGCGCCGGCAGACCCCACAGTAGGCTCGCGCCGGCAACCGCCAGCGCAGCGCCGCCGACGATGGCGCGCCCGGCTGCGCTTGCTCCCGCTCCGACCGCCGTTGCGGCCGCGTCCAGAGCGTCCCCGATGGACCGCTTCCACTGCTCCCACTCGAGGATCGCCTCCACCGCCGCCTCGGTCGAGCTCTCTTGAAAGCTTCTCGCCAACTCGCCCTGCCGCGACGAGTCGTAGCCAACCACCCACTCCATCCAGGTCGACTCGATCGCGTCCCAGTACATCCAAAGATTGGATAGGAGTCCCCCCCCAGTCGCCGGCGCCGGCGGCGTGGGGTCGAACTCCAACCAACCGTAGCCGGGGATGTAGGCTTCCACCCAACTGTGCGCGTCAGAGGAGCGCAGCACGAGCCGGTCGGTCAGCTCGTTCCACACGCCGCCATGGAAGCCGTTGACGATCCGCGACGGGATACCTTCCAGGCGCAACATCAACGCCATCGAGGTGGCGAAGTACTCGCAGTGCCCCTCTCTCCTCTCGAAGAGGAAGTGCGCCAGCGGGTCCGCTTGGCGCTCGGCGGGCAATTCGAGCGCATAGCCGAATTGCTCGCGGAAATAGCGCTCCGCCAGCCGCGCCTTGCGCAATGGCGCACGAGCCTCCCGCATGATCTGATCGGCCAGTTGCGGAACGCGCGGATCGAGCTCGGGCGTGCGCAGGTAGCGGGCTTGGAACTCCTTGCTCGAGAGCTCGACCACGTCGGAGGGGCGCAGCTTGTCGCGGTCCGGCAACCAGGTCGTGGCTTCGTAGCGCAGGCCTTGGTTCGCCGAGTCGGGAAAGTGCAGGTTGCCGGTCTCGGTGTAGAGCAGCCGCGCAAATCGGCCCCGCACCTGTTCGGGCTTGCCGGCGAGGAAGAGTGCATCGGTGGGTAGAGGCTCGAGCGCAACCCGGTAGCGTAGCCTGCGGCCTTCGTTCATACGGCGTTGATGGCCCAGTTGCAGCCCCCGGCCGTGGGCGCTCAGCACCCGTGCGTTGGGCCGCGGCGCCGACCAGCGCGCGCCGTCGAACTCATACAGCGCCACGCCGCGCCAGCGCAGCCCGCCCAGTTGGGAGCCGTCCAGCGGCTCCACACGCATCACCGGCGTCGGGTCGGAGGCGAGCGAGCCCGTTGCACTCAGATCCACCTCGCTCGAAAAACCCACCCTGTACGCGCCGCCCAGGTGCAACGGCGAACCCCACTGCGGTCGCGGCAAGATGAAGAACAGCAGTGCGCTCGACGCCAAGATGCCGACCGCCAGCGAGGCCCCCAGTCGAAACATGCACGGCGCTAGCCTCGGCGGCGCGCCGCCCACGATGCGCTCGGACTCCGCCGCGCCGCGTCCGATCTCGAATGTCGCGTAAGCCGTGGCCGAGAGCAGCAGAAACGCGCCCAGGTTCAACAGAAATGACAGCCCGACCACGAACATCGACGCCGTCAGCAATTGCAGGAACGCCAGCATCCCCAAGTACAGGTAGTCCCGCGCCGTCGCTGCGATTGCGATTTTGACGGCGGTCAGCAAGAACATCAGCCGCACGGTCGCGCCGACGAAGTCGTGCGTCACATACAGGATGTCGAGCGGGTAGTAGACGATCGCCGCCAGCGCCAGCAGCGTCGTCACCCTGCGGGAGAACCGGAAACGAATACGCCCCAAGGTGCGCAGCACGGCCGCGACGATGACGACCGCCACGATCACGGCCGTGGGCGTGTCTAGCCCTGAATAGAACCAGATCCAACCCAGCCCGTTCGAGAGCAGCGCCCACAGAGTGAGCTCAAAGAGCCGTCCGAACCTTTGCTCCGCGCCCATGCCCTACTATCGACTCTCGAGTTGCTCTCGCATCCAGCCCGGCCGGTCGGTCGTGACGCCCGCCACGCCCATCGCCTCCAAACGCCTGGCGGCTTTGGGGTCGTTGACCGTGTAGACGTAGAGCGCCATGCCGACGTCACGCAATTTTTCCACGAAGGCCGCATCGAACGGCCCCGAGTGCTTCAAGTCGAGCCCGTCGGCGCCGGCCTCACCTGCCAGCCGGATCAGATCGTCGAGCCCCTCCACCCCGTAGCGCTTCTTCTCCTTGGCGCTGAAGCCGTAGAGCCAGTAGGCCGGCCGGTCCGGCAATCGCTTCTTCGATTCGACGATGAGCTGGTAGTCGAAGGCGATGATCAGCGTCTGCTCGCGCTTGCCCGATGCGTCGAGCACGCGCTCGAGCTCGGGCAGGACCTCGGCGCCGCACTTGATCTCGATCACGAGCCGTCTGCCCGCCGGGACGAGCTCGAGGACCTCGGCGAGCAGCGGTACCTTCACGCCGCGCCAGCGCGCGCCCTTCCACGACCCTGCGTCGAGCGCGGCGAGCTCCGCGGCCGTCTGCTCGACGACCAGCTTGTCGACTCCGGCCACGCGCTGGGTGTCGGCGTCGTGGATGGCGACGATCTTGCCGTCCTTGCTCAGGTAGACGTCGACCTCCACCGCGTCGGCGCCCTGCTCGAAGCCGAGCTCGACCGCGGGCAGCGTATTCTCAGGCGCGTCGTGGGAAGCGCCGCGATGTCCGATGATCTCCACGCCAAGCAAAGCCGGGACGGCAACCGCCGCCGCCAGGACCGCCATCCCAGTATGCATCCGTTCCCCTATGGTTTCCATTGTGGCGCGGATGGCATTCCTGCGCGGGCGCGTTGCGATCTCGCCCCGGCGCAACGGAGACGCGGGCACGAGCCCGCGCGCCCTACCGCTGCTGCTTCACCGCCGACATGGCCGTCGCGATGACCGACGCCACGTCCGCCAGGTTCGCCGGCAGGATCATCGTGTTGTTCTCCTTGGCAAGGTGGCGAAACTGATCGATGTAGTCTTCGGCGACGCGCATCTGGACGGCTTCATACCCGCCGGGCTGTTGGATGGCTTCGGCGACACGCCGCAGACCCTCCGCGGTGGCTTCGGCAACCGTGAGAATTGCGCGGCCTTCGCCCTCGGCCTCGTTGATCTGCTGCTCCTTGCGCGCTTCGGAGTCTTTGATGGTCTTCTGCTTCTCGCCTTCGGCGTTGTTGATCGCCGCGTCGCGGAAGCCCTCGGACTCGAGCACGCGGGCGCGCTTCTCGCGCTCGGCCCGCATCTGCTTCTCCATCGCTTCCAGCACGTCGCGCGGCGGCGTGATGTTCTTGATCTCGTAACGCAACACCTTCACGCCCCAGGACTCGGTGGCCTTGTCGAGCTCGCCCACGATGGCGCCGTTGATGGCGTTGCGCTCCTCGAAGGTGCGGTCCAGGTCGATCTTGCCGATTTCGCTGCGCAGCGTGGTCTGAGCGAGCTGCGAGATCGCGAAAACGTAGTTCGAGATGCCGTAGGAAGCCCGTTGAGCGTCCATGACCTTCAAATACAGCACGCCGTCGACGGTGACTTGCACGTTGTCGCGCGTGATGCAGACCTGCTCGGGAATGTCGAACGCATTTTCCTTGAGCGAATGGCGGTAGCGGATCACGTCGATGAACGGCACCAGGATGTGGAAGCCCGCGTCGAGCGTGCCCGCAAACTTGCCCAGCCGCTCCACCACGAACACGCTCTGCTGCGGCACCACGATCGCGGTCTTGGCGATGACGACCATCACCAATATCGCGATGAAGACCAATACCAGAATCACTCCAAGCTCCATTTCTATCCCTCCTTCTCGTCTGTCGATCCTGGCCTGCTCACTCAGCTTCGACCCAGAGAGTCAACCCATCGACACGCTTGACGACGCAACCGGCGCCGATGGAGAGCGGAATCGTCCCGCCGTTGCGGGCATTCCAAGCGGCGCCGCGCAGCTCGACCTTGCCGAGCTCGCCCTCGGCGAGCTCATCCAGCGCGACGGCGCGCTGGCCGACCAGCGAATCGACTTCTTGTCCGCTGTCCGGCGGATGAAAGCGCGCTTTGAGCTTCTTGCGCAGCCAATACACCGTCACCCAGCAAAAGACGCTGTAGAGCGCGACTTGCAGCCAAAACGGCTCGGCGACCCCGATGGCCGCAAGAAAGCCGACCATGATGGCCGACACGCCCAGCAGCAGCAGGAAGAAGTCCCCGCCCGAGGCGAGCTCGAGGCCAGCCAACAGCAGGCCGGCTAAGAACCAGATCCACCACGCCATGGGGTTGTCGTGCTCCTCCTCACTCGAAGAACAGCCAGTATATACCTCTACGCGATGAAGCTGCGCGTTCTTCTCTGTATTTCAAGCGCCCTCCCGCCGATAGCCCACACGAGTCCGCGAGGGTCCCAGCCGCCTTGCGGCGAGCGGTAAGCCAAAAGGGCAAACCGTCTTAGGTGAACCCCCGATTCCCCCTCGATCGCGGCGGGCAGGATCATGAGCTTGAGTATCGCGATGATTAGGCGCCAGTCCCCCCTCACCCGCTTGCGCCCTGCGGCGACGGGCCTTCTCGTTCTTTCCCTGCTGGCGCTGCCGGCAGCGGCGCAAACGCTGCTGACCAACGGCAGCCGCGTCAGGGTCGTCGAGCAGGCGGGTCCCAACCTTACCGCCGTCAACGGGGCCTCCGGCTACACCGTTTTCGTGCCCCCCGGCGCAAACTCGCTGGTCGTGGAGTTTCAAACCACGCCGGGCAAGCGCGTCGAGCTGATGATCCGCAACGGCAGCGACGTGGCGCCGACGATGTTCGGCGTCGTCGACATCAGCCCCGACCGCGCCGATCATTGGGCGATGCCCAACAATCTGGGCTTGGCGCGCATCGAGGTCGGGCCGACCGACCATCCGCCCATCCGCCCGGGGACCTACTATATTGGCTTCCTGCGGCGCGAAGAGGACCTGGGCTTCTCCGGCTTTCTGACCGCGACCGTCGCCGGCGGACCCGTAGCCAATCTGTTCACCGTCGTCGAGTCCGAGTTCGACAACGACGCCGAAGGCTGGAACCGCTCGGTGAGCAGCGGAGGCGTGCCAGGCGGCAACGTGGGCGACGACGACTCGCAGTTCTTCTACTTCGACGAGCGCGGCAACCCCGGCGGCTTCGTCGCCGCGCGCGATAGCGCTTTCGGCGCCGACGAGTTCTTCGTCGCGCCCGACAAGTTCCTGGTGAACTTCCTCGAGCTTGCCGACGCGCGCATCGAATTCGACATCGCGCGGCTGACCGGGCTGGCCGACGCACACCATTTCGTCGAGATCCGTGTCTTCGGCGAAGACGGAGGATGGGCCTGGACCGGTCAGCCGCCGCCGCCGATTCCGAGCGAGTGGAACTTCTGGACGCAGAGCGTGCCGCCGGTGTGGCAGAACGTCTCCGCGCCGATCCGCATCGACCACTGGCGCAAGCTCCACGACGACGCACGCTGGGTCGACGTGATGTCGGACCCCAGGCGCATCGAGATCCGCTCGACGTTCGTGCTCAACGGCGGCATGAGCGGGCTGGACAACGTGCGCATCCGCACCCGCGGCGACCGCCCGGCCGTCGACGTGCTGCCCACGATCACCAGCTTTGCCGCCGGCTTCGACGAATGGACGCGCAACTACCCCGTCGACATGAGCGTAGTCGGCGCAACCGTAGGCGATCCGAGCTCGACCCTGCTTTGGGCCGAGGACGAGGGCAACCCGGGAGGCCGGCTGGTGCTGGCCGAGACCGGCGATGGAGGCCCGCGCGAGGACGCCTTCGTGGCGCCGATCGACTACTTGGGGATCTATTCCAACCTCGAGAACCCGCGTTTCGAATTTGATTTCCGCCACGAGTCCGAAGAGGGCGCGATCCGGCCGGTCCGCATCTGGATCTTCGGCGCCGGCTCGGTCTATCGCTGGGACGGCGCGCCGCCGGTTGAGTTGTGGGGCCGCCAGGTCGCGCCGTTGACTCCCTCGGCTTGGGAGCGCGAATCGGGCTCAGCCGACTTCGCCGCCGTGCTCGGCAACGTCGCGCGCATCGAAGTCAGCGCCGACCACGCCGAAGGCGTCGAGCGCAACTCGCTCGACAACTTCGCACTGCTCACCGACGACACCCCGCCGCTGCCGCAGACCATCACCGCGCTGCCGCAGGGGCTGAGCTTCAACGCCGTCGCGACGCAGGCGCCCCCCGAGCCGCAAACCATGCGCATCAGCGCTTCGGGACCGCCCGCGCGTTGGGGAGCGGAGGTGATCGGCGTTATCAAAGACCGCGTTCAGCTCTCTGAGACCGAAGGTACGCCATCGAGCGAGGTGACGGTCTCGATCGATACCGAGGGCTTGGCCGCTGGCTCCTACCCGTTCCAGATCTTCGTCCGCGCGCTCGGCACGACCGTGCCGCCGGCGATCATCCAGGGCAGCCTGCGCCTGGCTGTGCAGCCGCGACCGACGCCCCAGATCAGCCAAGGCTCGGTCGTCAACGCCGCATCTGGTCAGCCGCTGCTCGCGGCCGGCTCGTTGGGCCGCATCCTCGGCGCCAACATGGGCGGGCCGCCCGAGGGCGTGCGCAGCAGCTACACCGGCCGCAACCAAGATCATTTGCCCGCCGAGCTCGATGGCGTCAAGGTGCTGCTCTACGAGACCTGGGGCGGCTTCCTGGCCGAGGCGCCAATGATCAGCCTCAGCGACACGGAGATCGAGTTCCAGATGCCGTTCGAGGTCGCCGGCCGCGCCGAGGTGCGCCTAGAGGTCGCCATTGGCGATGCACGCACGCCGCAAGTGGGCGTGGCGCTGACTCCATCGGCTCCAGGCGTGTTCGCCTCCGCGGACGGCCACGCCTCGGCGCTCAACGCCGACGGGACCGCAAACTCGCCTACGAACGCCCACCCGCGGCTGAGCCCGATAACGGTCTTCTTCACCGGACAAGGCCGCGTGGCTCCCGCCTGGCCGACCGGCCGCGCCGCGGGCGTGACGCCGCTGGTCTATTCGCCGGCGAAGGCGCGCGCCTTCATCGCCGGCCAAGAAGCCAAGGTTACCTTCCTGGCCTTGGCGCCCGGCTTGGTAGGCGTGGCGCAGATGATCATCGAGCCGAGCTTCTTTACGCCCACGGGCGATCAGGAGCTGGTGGTCCAACTCAACGGCCATCAATCGCGGCCCGTCATCGTGACGATCCGCTAGCGGCGTCGCCTGCCGGTCGCCGGTTGAGCGCGGCTTGGCTCGGAGCTCAAGGCCGCGCTCCGGCCGCGGGCTGCTCAAGGTACGGTTTCGCACATAGCAGTGAAACATATATCTTGAATTATTTCAATATCTTACGCAGTGTCACCCGATCTAACGCTACAGCTACGGTATATGCTGGAGCCGGTCCAGCGCATGGCCCACGGCGCGGCGCGGCCGCTTCGCAGTCGCCGCGCGAGTGTCGCGGAATGTCCGGAAATGTCACCCTTTTCAGGGCTGCCCCGGTTCGCTAGCATAAGCAGCGGACGATGCCCCTTTCCCGCCGCGCCATCCTGCAGGCCGCGGCCGCTCTCCCAGCGGCTCGCCTCGCTGCGCAAACCATGCCCTCCGACCTGACCGAGCTGAGCGCTTCGGCGCTCTCCGCCGCCATCCATTCCCGCAAAGCGAGCTGCCGCGAGGTGATGCAGGCCTACCTCGCCCGCATTCGACGCTACAACGGCGTCTACAACGCCATCGTCAACCGCCTCGACGACGACCAAGCCATGCAGCTCGCAGCACAGGCTGACCGCGAGCTCGAGCAAGGCCATGGCAGCGGCTGGATGCACGGCTTTCCGCACGCGGTCAAGGACCTCGCAGACGCTCGCGGCTTTCCAACCGTCAAGGGCTCGCCTTTGCTGGTCGACTCGATCGCCGAGCAGGACGACTTGTTCATCGAGCGTATACGCTCCGCCGGCGCACTGTTCATCGGCAAGACCAATACGCCCGAGTTTGGCTACGGCTCGCAGTCCTACAATCCGGTTTTCGGGCCAGTGCGCAACGCCTACGACCCACGCATGACCTCCGGCGGCAGCAGCGGCGGCGCGGCGGTGGGGCTGGCCACGCATATGCTGCCCTCGGCCGACGGCTCCGACATGATGGGCTCGTTGCGCAATCCGTCCGCGTTCAACAACGTCGTCGGCTACCGCCCTAGCCAAGGGCTCATCCCGCGCGTGCCGACCGGCGACCTGTTCTACCAGCAGCTCGCCACGGCCGGCCCCATGGGACGCAATGTCGAGGACACGATCCGGCTGCTGCACACCATCGCGGGCCCCGACGACCGCTATCCTCTCGGCCGCGCCGAAACCATCCCGAACTACGAAGCGTTCCAGGCTCGTGACCTCGCGGGCGTCAAGATTGGCTGGCTCGGCGACTATGACGGCTACCTCGCCACCGAGCCCGGCGTGCTCGAGGTCTGCGAGCGCAACCTCGAACAGCTCGAAGGCCACGGCGTGATCGTGGAGCCCTGCAAGCCCGACTTCGACATGGCGCGCCTGTGGCAAACCTGGCTGACTCTCCGCCACTTCTCGGCGCGCTGGGTCAAGGACTACTACGACGACCCCGAGACGCGCCGCCAGCTCAAACCCGAAGTCGTCTTCGAGTACGAAGGCGGCCTCGAGATGGGCGCACAGGCGGTCTTCGACGCCGGCATCGCACGCTCGGAGTGGTACCAGGCCTTGCGCACCCTGCTCGAGCGCTACGACGCGCTCGCGTTGCCGTCGGCGCAGGTCTTCCCCTTCCCCGCCGAGCACCATTGGCCCAAGCAAATCGCGGGCCGCGAGATGGACACGTACCATCGCTGGATGGAAGTCGTCATCGGCGGAACCCTCTCGGGGCTTCCGGTCGCCGGGCTACCCGCGGGCTTTGGCGACAACGGCCTGCCGATGGGCATGCAGCTCATCGGGCGCATGGGGCGCGACGTCGAGCTGCTCGAGCTCGCCATGGCGTACGAGCGCGCGACCGGCCACCTCAGCCGCCGCCCCGCAATGCGCGAGAGCCTGTAGCGCCGGTACGGGTCTGCTTTGCTGAGCCCCGCCAGCCATGGCGGGGTGCAATGTTCCGTGCTGCTGTTGAGATCCGCACCCGGGCCACCACCTCAACCAGGGTGGGGATCTTTCATCCGGCCTTGACAAACGCTCAGCACCCAGGCGGCGCGGCGCGACTTCTCCGCGCCTCTACCAAACAGGCACGGGCGGGCCTGGAGGCCCGCCCGTTGTCCGCTCTGGCATGGCTGCGCTCTATGGGTCGACCCAGAACACCACCGTCGAGTCCATCCCCATCAGCCCCTTATCGTCGGTGACCATGAGTTGGAACTCATACCGCCCGTAGCCGCCCAGGAACTCGACCGTCGCCACCGCGGCGGTCGGGTTCTTGATGTCGACCGGCAGCGGGCCGATGTTGCGCCACTCGTAAGTGATCGGGTCGCCATCGGGGTCGTAGGATTTCGACCCGTCGAGCTCGCCCGTCCCGGTCAGCGTGCCGGCCGGCACCAGAATGGCCGTCGGCGCCTCCGCCACGGCGATCGGCGAATGGTTCTCGTTCTCCACGTTGATCGTCAGCACGGCCTCCACCGAGGAGTTTTCGCCGTAGGCGATCAGCGTGTAGAGCGTCGTCCCGACCGGGTTGACCCCAGCCGACCCGTTGGCGTCCACGTCGCCGACGTTTACCAGCACGACACGCTCGGCGTTCTCGGTCGTCCAGCTCAACACGGCCTCGTCGCCAGGGTTGGCGACCGTGGTCTTGTTCGAGGTGAACGAGAGGATCCGAACCTGCTTGCGCACCGAAACGATGACGCTGGCGGTGACCGAACCGTTGTTGTTGGACGCGGTCAACACGTAGGTCGTCGTATCGCCCGGCTGCACGTCGGACGTACCGCTGAGATCCACCGGCCCCACGCCGTTGTCGATCGTGACCGTCGCGGCGTTCTCCACCTCCCAAACCAGGGTGGAGAACTCGCCCGGATCGATCTCCTGCGGCGTGGCGACGAAGCTCAAGATGCGCGGCATGCCCGGCGGTCCGACCGTCACCGTAACGGTGCGGGTGACCGATCCGGATGCGTTGGTCGCCGTGAGCTTGTAGGTCGTCGTCTCCGACGGAGACACCGTGGCCGTGCCGGCGGTGCCGACCGAGCCGAGGTCCATCCCGGAACCGCTCTGGACGTCGATCGTCACCTGGTCGGCGTTGGCGGTCTCCCACGAAAGGATGGTGGCCTCGCCCTGGGCGATCGAGCGCGGCTCGGCGTTGAAGCTGATGATCGACGGCAGCGGGTCGGCGATCACCTCGACCGTACGGGTCTCGGTGATGGTGCGGTCGCCGCTGGTCGCCGTCAAGGTGAATACGGTGGTCTCCTCGACGGTCACCCGCGAGGTGCCCATCAGGTCGACATCACCCGGCTGCGGCGAGATGTTGACCGTGTCGGCGTTCTCGACCTTCCACGTCAGCGTCACCGGCTCGCCGCGGCTCACGCGGCTCGGGTCGGCGCTGAAACGTAGGATCTGGATGCGGCGATCGATGGTCGCCACCGTGACGCGGTCCGTGCCGGTCAGGCCTTCCGGATCCCGCACGGTGAGGCGGAACTGGTAGTTCTGGCCTTCGTCGGCGGTGAAGGTCGCCACCGCGGCGTCCGCGCCGGCGAGGTCGACCGGGTCGCCCGAGATCTGCACCCACTCGTAGGTGAGGTCTTTGCCCTCGGGGTCGAACGAAGCCGAGCCGTCGAGCGTCTTCTGGCCGGCTTCGACGTTGATCTGATCGCCGCCGGCATCGGCCACCGGAGCGTCGTTGCCCACCTGGATCTCACGCGTGCGCACCTCGTAGCGGACGCGTGGAATGTCGACCGGAACCGGTCGATCGGTGTTCTCGCTGTACTTATCAGGCGAGAGCCAGCCGCCGAACTGCAGGCCCACTGCAAAGCGGCCGCGGTTGCGATCGCCCACCAGGGTCTCGTTCAGGCCGCCCTCGAGAGTGAGCGCCAAACCCCGTGTGAGCGGATGCACGTAGCGCAGGCCGCCGCCAAAGCGGTTGCTGCCGCCCTTGCGGAACAGCGCGCCTGCGTTGCCCTCGAACCAGGCAGTCTTGTCACCGCCCACGTTCCAAGCCGAGAACGCCGTCGAGACGCCCGCCTGGTCCACCACCTGCAGGTAGGTCTGCTCGAAGATGTTGCGGCGCAGCAACACTTCGTTGACCACGGCCCCGTCGAGGAACGCTTTCGTGCCGAAGAAGCCCACCCGGCCGCGGTCGAAGATGTAATCCGCGGTGAAGGCCGCCTGGCCCAGGCCGCCCATCTGCTGCCATTCGTCGAACTTCACGTACTTGAAGCTCGAGAAACCGCCCAATTGGACGTTGCCCCAGCGGTTGACCAGACCCAGGTCCACCTGGCCCTCGTCGCGGTCCAGCCAATGCATGAACTCGCCTTGCGCCTGCACGGCGTGGCGCTTGGCGAACGGCAGGAAGACCCGGCCTTGCCCCGAGACGGCCACATTTCCGCTCTGCCCAGCCCCGAGCTGAGGACCGGCGTTGACGTTGTAAGAGGCGTACTTGTTGCCGCCCTTGGCCACCGGATAGTCGTCCATCTCTTGCCTGACGGCGGAGGCGACCTGGGTGGGCGTGGGCGGAACCGGCGCCGGAGGAGCGGGCGGCGCCGGCTCGCGGCGGCCCTTCAGCTCGTCGACATCGGCTCGAAGCTGGTCGTTTTCGTTCTTGAGGTCGTTGAGCAGGTCGAGAATCTCGTCCAGCTTGTTGAGCTTGTCGAGGATCTGATTGCAGCAATCCTCCGACATGCCGGCTCGCTCGATGCCTTGGATGGCGTCGCCTACGCCGCCGTCGCTGACCACGTCGCCGTCGCCGTCTCGCACGGTCATGATCACGCGCCGGTTCATGAAACGGCCTTCATCGGACTGATTCGAGACCTTCGGCGTCCCTTCTCCGGAGGTCTTCACCGTGATTTGAGAGTCCCGAGCGCCGTACTTGGTCAGAAAGCTCTTGACCGTCTCGGCGCGGTTCCGCCCCAGGCCGAGGTTGTACTCGTCGGAGCCGCGAAAATCGGTGTGGCCGATCAGCTCGACGCTGTAGTTGGCGTTCTTGCTGAGCAGGTCGGAGAGCCGTAACAGGCTCGGATATCCGTCGCTTAGGACCGAAGAGTCAAATTCGAAGTTGATCTCTTCCCAATCATCGGGCTTGGCGTCGGTATCCAGACCCTGCGCCGCGAGCGTGGTCACGCTATAGCAGGCGAGAGCGAGCGCAAGGGGAAATCTTCTCAACATTGGGACAGCTCCTCTTCCTTCCAACCCAGGCATAGGCCGCCTGGAAAGCCGATGAGGACCTGTCCGCACGTCATCGCACGGCGGACAGGTCCGAAAATTCCTGTCGAGCACGCGGGCGCGAACTGCCTAAAGGTTAACACCCTGGGCGCTCGAGAGCCCGCACAGCTACATTGTATCTAAGAATGTTTTAACTCGGATGGCTGGCGGATCGCAACCGTGAGCTCTCGGAGCGGGGCGGTGATCTCGTCAGTTCCGCGCCCCGCGCGGATGGCCGAGCTACGATGCCGAGGCCGCAGGCGATAGACTTTCGCCGCGCGCCGCAACCGCCTCGGCCAGCGCTTCCCGGAATGCGACCAGAGAGTCCTCACAGGCCTCGGCAGTCAGGTTCAGCGGCGGGGCGATCTTCACCGTGCCGCCCATCTTGCCCACCGGCGAGAACATCAGCAGGCCCTTTTCGACTGACCGCCGCACGATCTCGAACGCCAACTCGCCATCCGGCTCGCCCGTCGCCGGATCGACCATCATTACGCCGGCGACCATGCCCTTGCCCATCACCGCGCCGATCTCGCGATACTCGGACTCGAGCTCGCCCAGCGCGCCATGAAGCCGCCCCCCCACGCGCGCGGCGTTGCCGACCATGTCTTCCTCGAGGATGGCTTCAAGGCTCGCCAACGCCGCGGCGCAACAGACGGGATTGCCCGAGTGCGTGGAGGTCATCGACCCAGGCGGATGCAGATCCATGATCTCCGGCCGGCCCGCGACGGCTGCGATTGGTAGAGAGCTTGAAATCCCTTTTCCCCAGGTAGTTATGTCAGGAATGATCGAGTAATGCTCGAATCCCCAGAGCTTGCCCGTCCGTCCGAACCCGGCTTGCACCTCGTCGAGCACGAGCAGCGCCCGGTTGCGGTCGCACCAGGCCCTGAGCTTCCGCATGTACTCGACCGGCGCGAATGAAGCGTCGCCGCCCTGGTAGGTCTCCATCACCACCCCAGCCACGTTTGCCGCCTCCACGCCGGCCTCGGCCAGGCAGCGCTCGAAAAGCTCGAACGAATCGTCCTCACAGCGGTAGCCGTCCGGGAACGGGATCTGGATGAAGCCCGGGTCGAGGTTGACGATCCATTGCTTCAGCGCCGGGATGCCGCCGGCCTGCTGTGAGCCGAGCGTGCGGCCGTGGAATGCGTTGTGATAGCTGACGATGACGTTCTTGCTCGGACCCGAGATCCCGATTCCGTGCGTGCGACATAGCTTGATGGCGCATTCGACCGTCTCCGAGCCCGTGGTCAGCAAGAAGACCTTCTTCAGAGGCTCGGGCAACACGCTGATCAGCTTCTCGACCAGCTCGAGCCGGGGCTCATGGGCAAAACAGTAGCTGGTGAGCATGCGGCGCTCGACCTGCGCCTCGATGGCCGCCTTGATCTTGGGATGGCAGTGGCCTGCGTTGGTGATCAGCACGCCCGAAGACCAGTCGATCCACTGATTTCCCCAGGCGTCGTAGACCTGGAAGCCCTCGGCGCGGTCCCAAACCACCGGCGGCTGGCCCTGCATTGCGACCGGCTCGGCGGCCTGCAGGCGCTCGAGGATGGCGACCGACTCGGGCACGGGGAAATCGGTCACGATCCGGCGGTAGGGCGTCTCCACACGCGAGACGGGTCGTGGATCTAAGGAGTAGGCGGGCATGAAGCCCCAATTTTACCGCGCCGCCGCGGGCAGTGAGCCGCTCAAAAACCGAAGAGCCTCTGGGCGGTGAGGCCGCGGATCTGGGCGCGGGCGGATTCGGGAGCGAAGTCGAACATGGCGTCGAGCAGCTTAGAGCCCGCCTCGAACGCCTCCAGCGTGTAGCCCAATCCGCCCCAGATCATGCGTTCGGGCCCGAAGACGTTGTAGAGCCTCCGAATAACGAACCTGGCATCGTCATACGGATAATCCATTCTAGATGAGTACCCTACGCCAGAATACTTCATGTACACATTCGAGTGATCCGCCAATCGTAGGACGGCCTCGTAGTCCGCTGCGTTGCCCATGCCGGAGCGCGCCAGGTGGTCAATGACGACCCGGACCGAAGCGAATTCGCGGACCAGCGGCTCGAGCTCGACGGCGTGATGCGGCAGCATGTGCACTTGGACGGCGAGACCGAGATCGCCCGCGGTCCGCCAAACCTGCTTGATGCGGGGATCGCGCAGGTCGCGATTCTTGATCGCGCCGGAAGTCTCTGGCGGGATGTCGGGTGGATTCATTGCGTGTACACGCATGGTGACGATGCGGCCGGGGTGTTTCCTGGCCATCGCGCGCATGCGATCCGGGGTCTTGGGGTCGATCCCGTCGAACAGAATGGTCCCCTTGAAGAATCCCGGCCGCGGCTCGCTGGCGAAGCAGTGGTCGAGGTAGGAATGGTCGTCCTGGTAGGGCTCGGGGTGAACGATGACGGCGTGATCGATCCGGGCCTCGGCCACGAACCGCCGGTACTCCTCGAGATCCTGCGGCGAGGCCGCGGTGTCGGGCCGGTAGGGGGCGTTGGCGTGGAAGGGAAATCGGCGCTGGTCTTTGGCGAAGAGGTGGATGTGGGTGTCGATGAGCAGCCCGGCCGGCCGCGCCAGGGCGGCGGGAACGGCGGCGGCGGCGGCGGCGAGTAAGGAACGGCGTGTGAGCATGGCCCGGTCAGCATAGCAGCCCGGGTCTCTTATGCCGAGCCCCGCCAGCGATGGCGGGGTGCATAGCTCAACATCAGCACGAATCATCCCACCCCGGCATGGCTGCCGAGGGTCGGAAGAGGTACGTTCCGGGCACATGCCGCCGGCTGAACCTGGCCATTCGAGCGGGGACAGGGTTGGAGACTCTGCGTCCTGCCGGGCAAGAGTTCTGGTTCGACCAGGTCTGCGTGCAATGACAGCCCCGCCGATCAGGCGAAGATGTCGTGGTGCACGTTCCCGGCCACGTCGGTCAGCCGAAAATCCCGGCCCGAGAAGTGATACGTCAGCTTCTCGTGGTCCATGCCGAGCAGGTGCAGCACGGTGGCGTGGAAGTCGTGGATGTGCATGCGGTTCTCTACGGCGTGGTAGCCGATCTCGTCGGTCGCGCCGTAGGTGAAGCCGGCTTTGAGCCCGCCTCCGGCCATCCAGATCGTGTAGCCGTAGGGGTTGTGGTCGCGCCCGTCCCCGCCTTGCGAGACCGGCGTGCGCCCGAACTCGCCCGCCCAGATCACCAGCGTGTCTTCGAGCATGCCGCGTGAGCTCAGGTCGGCGATCAAGCCCGCGATCGGCTTGTCGACCTCGGCCGCGTTGGAGGTGTGCTTGTTGACCAGGTCCGAGTGCTGGTCCCACTTGTAGGAGTGCGTGCATTGCACGAAGCGCACGCCGCGCTCAGCCAGCCGCCGCGCCAGGATGCATTGCCAGGCAAAGTCCGACGTCGTTGGGTCTTCGAGCCCGTAGAGCTTCTTGGTCGCTTCGGACTCGCGCTCGACCTCGAAGGCCTCCGGCGCCTGCACTTGCATGCGGAAGGCCAGCTCGAACGCTTCGATGCGCGCCTCGAGCTGCGGATCGTGCTCGTGCATCTGGGCGTGCCGGCGGTTGATCGCTTGCAGCATGTCGAGCTCGTAGCGCTGCTGCTCCGGCGTTAGCCCGCGGTTGACCAGGTACTCGATCGGCTCGCCGCGGATGTCATCGACTTTCAGACCCGCATGTCCGATCGCCGTGCCTTGGTAGGCGCCGGGCAGGAACGCCGAAGACCAATTCTTCGCGCCGCCGTGCGAGAGCGCCGGCTTGATCGTGATGTAGCCGGGCAGATCCCTATTCTCCGAGCCGAGGCCGTAAACCGTCCAGGAGCCCATCGACGGCCGCGTGAACGTGCTCGAGCCGGTAAAGGTCTGCAGCAACGCCGCGCCGTGGTCCACGCCCTCGCCCAGCATCGAGCGAATGAAGCACAGCTTGTCGACTTGGTTGCGTACGTGCGGGAAGAGATCGCTGACGGGGATGCCGCTCTGGCCGCCGGGCTTGAACTCCCACTGCGGCTGCATCAACGGTCCCGCTTCTTCATCAGCGAACGCCAGCGGCCGCTTGATCGGCAGCGGCTTGCCATGGTTGCGGTAGAGATACGGCTTGGGATCGAAGGTGTCGACCGAGGACGGCCCGCCATGCATGAACAGAAAGATCACCTGCTTGGCGCGCGGCGCGAAGTGCGGCTCGCGCGGATCGAGCGGATTAGCTTTCGGCTTCGCGAGGCCCTGGTCGGCCAACAAGCCCGTCAAGCCGAGCGCGCCAAAGCCTAGGGCTCCGTCGCGCAAAAGCGCCCGGCGGGACATCGGCTTGGTCCAGTTACGCCGCAGAAGCTGGTTGTATTTGTGCCGCGATTCCATGTCTCGTTTCAATCCACGTAGATGAACTGGTTCGACGCCATCAAGATGCGGCAGTAGCTCTGCCAGGCGTCCAGCTCTTCGAGCTCGCCGAACTTCTTGCGCACCGAAGCGATGTAGCTCAGCGCATCGTCGACCTCCGCCGCGCCCGGCGCGCGATTGAGCGTCCGCAGGTAAGCGTTGCGCACCCGTTGCGATTCGTCGCTCTCCTCGATCAACTGCGAAGCAAGGTTCCGTGCCCGCTCGGCGACGAACTCCGAGTTCATCATGAACAACGCTTGCGGCGCGACGTTGGTTGCCGGGCGCTTGCCCATCACCGTCGCCGCGTCGCCAAAGTCGAACAGGTTGAGCAGCGCCGGCAGATTCGCTCGCCGCAGCGGCAGATAGACCGTGCGCCGCACCTGCTCGTCGGGGTTGACCGAGAGCCGGTTGTTCGAGTTCTCGCCGTCGGTGCCGAAGCCGTCCTGCATGGTGCCGCCCGCGGTCAAGTCAATCGAACCGTCGACTCGCAGCAGCCCATCGCGAATCTCTTCCACATCCAGGCGTCGCCGGGTGAAACGGCTGAGCAGGCGGTTCTCTGGATCGGCCAGCGCCTTGGATTCGCTCAACTCGCTCGACTGCCGGTAGACCGCCGTCATCAGGATTCGCTTGTGCAGCTTCTTGATCGACCAGCCGTCCTCGAGAAAGCGGCTGGTGAGCCAGTCGAGCAGCTCGGGATGCGTTGGCGGCTCGCCCGTCTTGCCGAAGTTATCCGGGGTGCGCACCAGGCCATCGCCAAAGCGCCCCTGCCAGACGCGGTTGACGATCACGCGCGCGGTCAGCGGATTGTCGTCCGAGGCGATCCAGCGAGCAAGCTCGAGGCGCCCGCTGCCTTGGGTCGCAACCGGCGGCTGATCGAAGCCCTCGAAGATAGCCGGGAATCGTAACGGCGTCGCTTCGCCGTGGGCGTTGTAGTCGCCGCGGATGAAGACCGTCTGCTCGACCCGTTCCTGCGCCGGCTTGTCTTCCACCGCGCAGGCCCGCGCGGGCTCGGCTGGAGCTTCGTCTTCGAGCTGCCGCACCTCCCGCTCGAGCTCGGCGATGCGGCGCTTGGTCTCCGCCTTCAGGATCTTTTCCTTACTCGCCTCATCGGAGAACGAGAGCGGCGCCCCTTTTCTCGCCAGCAGCGCTTCGTAGAAGAAGCGGTTCTGCCCCGGCTCGAAGCGCGGCTTGGCCGGGATGCCCATCGTAATCTCTTCCGCCGGCCGGTCGGCCTCCTTGCGCCATTGGCGGAGCCGCTTGTACCAGGCGGCGAGCGTCTCGTTGAAGCTGGCCTGGAATCTCTCCGCCGCGGCGGCCCGGTTGGCGTCGGTCGCGTTGTCCCACTCGGCCATGTGGGCGCGCGCGGTCTGGCTCGGCTTGAGGTACTCCGCCCATTTGGCCAGAACGTCGGCGTCCAGATCCTCCTCGGCGGCGACCGACGCCGCATCCTGGCCGCCGGCGTAGACCCGATGCGCGGCCAGCATGTACTCGGCGACTTGCGGCGCCAGCGTTTCGACGTGCTGCTCGATCTCGATGTCGGCCAGGTTGTCGAGCTCGAACTTGCGTTTGCGAATTGTCTCTTGGTGCGCCTCGTAACGCTCCCAATCCGCGGGCGGGACGAGCGGCTTGAAGAGCAGCTTCGAGACGTGCGTCGAGGGATCGCCGAAGCTGCGCGTGTTGGCGAACACGCCGGCGAGCGCGTAATAGTCGGCTTGCCGCAGGGGATCGAACTTGTGGTCGTGGCAGCGCGCGCAGGAGAGCGTCATGCCGAGCATCGCCTTCGAGACGACGTCGATCTGCTCGTCGTAGACGTCGTAGAGCATCTTCGTCTTGTCTTGCTGCGCGACGGCTTTCGGCCCCAGCGCCAAGAAGCCGGTGGCTACGATGCCGCGCTCGTTGACCGCCGCGCCGTCCTCGGCCGGCAGCAGGTCGCCGGCGATCTGCTCGCGAACGAACTGGTCGAAGGGCATGTCGCGATTGAACGCCTCGATCACGTAGTCGCGGTAGCGGTAGGCGTAGGGGTAGCGGTGGTCCTCGTCGTTGCCGGTCGAGTCGGCGTAGCGCGCGACGTTGAGCCAATGGCGGCCCCAGCGCTCGCCGTAGCGCGGCGAGTCGAGCAGCCGGTCGACGACGCGCTCGAAGGCTCGCGGCGACTCGTCAGCCAGAAACGCCTCGAGGTCGGGTTGCGTGGGCGGCAGGCCGGTCAGGTCGTAGAAGACCCGGCGCAGCAACGTCGTTTTCTCCGCGCTGGCTGCAGGCTCGAGGCCCTTCTGCTCGAGCTTCGCCAGGATGAAGCGGTCGATGGGCGAAGCGACCCACGATTCATCCTCGACCGCTGGCGGCGCGGGATCGGCGACCGGCTGGAACGCCCACCACTGTTTTTGCTCTACAGTGAAGCCGGCCGTTTCGTCGTGCGCGGCGAGCTGGACTTGCTCGGCGCCGGGCCAGTGCGCGCCGCTGCGGACCCACTGCTCGAGCAACTCGATTTCGTCGTCGGCGAGCTTGCCCATCGGGGGCATCTTGAGCTTTTCGTCGTAGCGGACAACCTTCAGCAGCGCGCTTTCCGACGGGCGTTCTCGATCGATCAGAGGACCGCTGGCGCCGCCGTTGACGAAGCCTTCCGCGCTCGAGAGATCGAGCTCGGCTGTCGCAAGTTGCGCACTATGGCAAGCCTGACATTTCGCGACAAAAAGAGGGCGTACCTTTTTCTCGAAAAACTCTTTGTTTTCAGAAGTTTGAGCCGCCACGGAGGCCGCCGCCACGGTTGTCAGAACCAGAGCGCGAATCCAGATCATGCGCCCTTTAGTATACCTGCTCGGCATCGCTCTGTTAACGATAAATATTTGCTTGCGCGGCCCTGTGGTATCGTTGGCAATTCCGCGGCCTGGTTGCTGCTTCCCCCGCGGTCCCGACGAGCTCGAGATGAAGATCGCCGTCTACGGCGCCGGCGCGATCGGAGCCTTTCTCGCTGGCCGCCTCGCCGAGGCCGGCCACGAAGTCGCTCTGATCGCCCGCGGAGAGCATCTGCGAGCGATCCAGTCCGGAGGCCTGCGCGTCGACAGCGCGCTGTTCGGCCACGCTTGCTACGACCTCCAAGCCACCGCCGAGCCCTCCGAGATCGGCCCGGTCGACTACCTCTTGCTCGGCGTCAAGGCGACGAGCCTGCCCGCCATCGCGCCGTTGTGCGCTCCCCTGCTCGGGGCCTCCACCGCCGTGGTCTCCTGCCAGAACGGCCTGCCGTGGTGGTACTTCCACGGCGTCGAGGGAGAAGCCGGGACGCGGCTCGAATCGGTCGATCCCGGCGGCGCCGTCGCGCAACACCTGCCGCCCGAGCGCGCCATCGGCGGCATCGCCTACATCTCGTGCACGGTCCCCCAGCCCGGGCTGATCCTGCACACCGAGGGCAACCGCTTCCCGATGGGCGAGCCCTCGGGCGAGCGCACCGAACGCGCCAAAGCGTTCTCCCAATCACTGGTCGACGGCGGCCTGAAGGCTCCGCTGCGCAACGACATTCGCCATGAGCTGTGGGTCAAGCTCATCGGCAACGCCGCCTACAACCCGATGAGCGCGCTCACCCGCGCCAGCATGCGCGAGATGCTCGACGACCCGGGGGTCTACGCGGCATTGCGGCGCGCGATGGAAGAGGCTCACGCCACCGCCGCGGCCGTCGGCGTCCAAATCTCGTTCTCAGTCGAGAGACGGCTCGAAGGCTCGCGCGCCGCCGGCGCGCACCGCACATCGATGTTGCAAGACTTCGAAGCCGGTAAGGCGCCCGAGCTCGACCCCATTACCGGCGCCGTGCTCGAGCTCGCCCGCGCGCGCCACGTCCCCGCGCCCACGCTCGAAACCATCTACGCCGCCGCCAAGCTGCTGTTTGAAACCGAGATGCAACGACGCAAGTCGGCGGATTGACTCCCGCGCAACCCTTGGATATAGTCGAGTCGAAGGCGCGAGCTCTCCCCCGCCCCATGCGCCGCCCCGCCTCTTGACCACAGCCCAAGTCACCCTGCCGCACGGGATCGAAACGCTGTTCGGGACTCGCGACGAGAACATCCGTTTTCTCGAAGACGCGCTCGAGGTCAAGACCCATCTGCTTGCCGACAGCCTCGAGATCGCCGGGCAGCCCGAGAGGGTGCGACGCGCGCAGAACATCATCGCCGACTACGAAAGCCTGGTTCGCGAAGGCCACAAGTTCGCCAACGGAGACATCATGGGCTTTTTGAAGGTCGTCGCCGAGGATCCCGAGGTCAGCTTCCGCAATCTGGCGCTCACGAGCCGTCAGCGCCTCGCCGGCCGCAAATCGCTGGCGCCCCGCAGCCTCAACCAGATGCGCTACTTCGAGGCGATGGACCGCTGCGACATGGTCTTCGGCGTCGGCCCGGCCGGCACGGGCAAGACATACCTGGCCGTCGCGCAAGGCGTGAGCTGCCTGCTCAACAAACAAGTTCGCCGCATCATCCTGGCGCGACCAGCCGTCGAGGCCGGGGAGCGCTTGGGGTTTCTTCCCGGTACGCTCCAACAGAAGATCGACCCGTACCTGCGGCCGCTCTATGACGCGCTCTATGACATGCTCGACGCCGACCGCGTCGAGAAGCTCATCGAGAAGAACGTCATCGAGATCGCGCCGTTGGCCTTCATGCGCGGCCGTTCGCTCAACGAGAGCTTCATCATCCTCGACGAGGCGCAGAACGCCACCTCCGAGCAGATGAAGATGTTCATCACGCGCTTGGGCTTCGGCTCGCGCGCCGTCGTCACCGGAGATGTCACGCAGATCGATCTGCCCGAGGGCAAGCGCAGCGGCCTGCTCGACGCCATCGACATCCTCAGCGGCGTCGACGGCCTTTCGTTCGTCTATTTCAACGACAAGGACGTCGTTCGCCATGACCTGGTCGCGCGCATCATCCGCGCCTACGACCGCTATAATCAGAGGGGCTTGTTTCGCCAACCCGGCGAGGCGCTGTCCACCGACGATGCGCCGCCCGAGCCGCCCGAGCAGACGCCAACCTCCTAAACGAGAACGATGGGATCAGATTCCTCCGACGGCCCTTGTTGTTGGTACCGCAACCGCCAGCGCAAGGTTCCTCTCCGCGATCACGAAATCGAGCGCTTCCTCGCCAGGCTGAGCGAGGCTGAGGCGCCGGGCCGCGAAGTGGCCGTGCTGGTCGCCTCCGACGCCTACGTGCGCACGACCAACGCCCGTTTCCGCGGCAAGCGGAGCTCGACGGACGTGCTCTCGTTCCCCGACGGCGAAGACGGCCGCCTGGGCGACATCCTCATCTCCGCCGCGCGCGCCGAGCGCCAAGCACGGGACTACGGCCACTCGGTGGAGAGCGAGGTCAAGACCCTCATCCTGCACGGCTTTCTACATCTGCTCGGCTACGATCATCAGTCCGACGGCGGGCGCATGCAAGCTGAAGAGACCCGCTTGCGACGCAAGCATGGGCTCGCGCAAGGCTTGATCGAGCGAGTCGCATCATGACCGTTCCGGCCATCATCCTAGCCGCGGCGTTGTGTGGCGTGATGCTGTTGGCGGCTTACTTCAATACGCTGTTTGTGGAAGCGCTGCGGATCCGGCCGCACGCGCAAGCGCGCGCCTTCGAGTACTTCGAAGAGTCCATCCTGCCGCGTATGAAGATCGCCGAGCGCGACGGCGTGCGGCGCTATGCCATGCTCAAGCAGGTCGCGCTGGTTCTGCTCGCCGTCGACTGCCTGTTCGTCGTCGGAGGAGAGCGACTGACCGTGGCGGCCGCCCTGGAGGCGTTGTTGCTCACCTTCACCGCGCTGGCGGTCTTCGGGCACATCGTTCCCTCCATCCTGATCACACGCACGCAGGGCCGCTGGGCGCTGAGCTTCGCCGGCGTGGCGCGCGTGCTCGCTTGGACCATCCAACCGCTGGTCTTGCTGACCCGCTTCGTCAACTCGGTCGCCGAGCTCGGCGGCGACGAGCCGGAAGAGCAAGGCGCGGGCAACGGCAACGACGACATCGAGGTCTTCCTCGACGTGGGCGAAGAAGAAGGCTTCATCGGAGTCGAAGACCGCAAGCTCATCCAGTCGGTGGTCGAGTTCGGCGACAAGACGGTTCGCGAGGTGATGACAGCGCGGCCCGAGGTGGTGGCGATCGAAGCCGAAGGCGCGGTCGAGGACTTGCGCAAGCTGCAGATCGAAGAAGAATACTCGCGCGTGCCGGTCTACGAGGGCTCGATCGACCACATCGTCGGCTTCGTGCACAGCCGCGACACGCTCGAAGTCGACGCCGAGCAGCGCGGCGCGATGCCGATCCGCGAGCTCATCCGCCCCATTACTCTAGTGCCGGAAACCAAGCCGATTCGCGAGCTGATGCCCGAGCTTCAAGACATGAACGCGCAGATGGCCGTCGTGATCGACGAGTACGGGCAGACCGCCGGCCTGGTCACGATGGAAGATATGATGGAAGAAATCGTGGGCGAGATCCGCGATGAGAGCGAGCCGGACCGCGACGTGCTCGCCAAGCCGGACGGCTCCTATGTGGCCTCGGGCAACCTCGACCTCGACCGCCTCGAAGAGCTCGCCGGCTTTACGCCTGATGACGACATCGAATCGACCACGGTAGGCGGCTTGGTGTGCGAACAGCTTGGGCAGGTGCCCGACCCCGGCGCGCACGTGCGCCTGGATGGCATTGACATCGAGGTGCTCAGCGCGGACGACCGGCGCGTACGCTCGGTCTGCATCCGGCGCGTCGAGCAAGCCGCGGAGGACGAGCCTGGGACCGACGAGCCGGAGGACGAACCTCGAGATGAGGCCTAGGAAGCTCGACGGGCCCGGTGGCACGCGCCGCGAGGCGTTGCCGTGAAAGCCGGGTTCGTCGCGGTGCTGGGCCGCCCCAACGTGGGCAAGTCCACCTTGCTCAACGCCATGGTGGGCTCGAAGATCTCCATCGTAAGCCCCAAACCGCAGACGACGCGCGAGGCGATCCAGGGCATCCTCTCGCGCAAGGACGGCCAGATCGTCTTCGTCGACTCGCCGGGCATCCACCCGCCTCGCCAGGAGCTGGGGCGGCGCATGGTGCGCGAGATCGACCGCGCCGCCTCGGGCTGTCATCTCGTCCTGCTCGTCGTCGACGCCAGCCAATCGCTGGGCGCGGGCGACAAGGCCGCCATCAAGAAGGTCGAAGCGCTAGGCGTCCCTGCACTCCTGATCCTCAACAAGGTCGACAAGCTCAAAGACAAAAAGGTCCTCCTGCCGAAGATCGAGGAGTATCAGGCGTTGCACGCCTTCGAGGAGTACGTGCCCGTCTCCGCGCTCACGGGCGTGCAGGTCGACAAGCTGATCGACCTGGTGATGGAGCGCCTGCCGGCGGCTCCGGCGTACTATCCCGAGGACTACATCACCGACCAGCCCGAGCGCTTTCTCGCCGCCGAGCTGATTCGCGAGCGCATCTTCATCGAGACGCGGCAAGAGGTGCCGCACTCGACGACGGTGCTGATCGACAAATGGGAGGAGACGCCGCGGCTGCTGCGGCTCTCGGCGACCGTCTACGTGGAGCGGTCGGGCCAGAAGGCGATCGTGTTGGGCAAGCAAGGCGAGCTGATGAAACGCATAGCGACGAAGGCGAGAGAAGCGCTCGAGGACCGCTTCGCCGTCAAGGTCTTCCTCGAGATCTTCGTCAAGGTCAAGCCCCGTTGGCGCGACGCGCCGGGCTTCATGCACACGCTCGACCAGCACCGCTACGGGCTCGGCGACGATAACGACGATTCGCTAGCATGAGGGACGTGCGACGACGCATGCACTCGCGACGCGCCCTGCTCGCCGTCTTGCCACTGTTCCCGGCGCTCGCTTGGGCGGCCGAAGAGGAAGTCTCCGACGACGCCCTCTACGACGCCGTCAACCGGCGGCTCATCACCGACCGCGAGCTCGGTACGCGCCCGCTCGAGGTCAGAGTCGACAACGGAGTGGTGACGGTCTCCGGCTTCGTCTCGAGCGAGAAGATGCGCAAGCGCGTCGACAAGGTCGTCAAGAAAGAAAAGGGCGTCAAGCGGATCGTCAACCAGACCCGGATCCGGACTTTCTGAGCCCCGGCAGCCATGCCGGGGTGCGATGTTTCGTGGCGTTGTCGGAAGTGTGCATCCGGGCATTCCCACGCCCTCCTTCCGAGCCCCGGCAGCCATGCCGGGGTTCGATGTCTCGTGCTGGTGTTCTGCGATGCACCCCGCCATCGCTGGCGGGGCTCGGCGGGGCCCTTGCCTTGCCGGATCAGGCGGCGGCTAGGGCCGTGGCGACGCGCTCGGGATGGTCGGTGATCAGGCCGTCAACGCCGAGGTTGAGCAGGCGCGTGATCTCTGATTCGTCGTTGACCGTCCAGGCCCATACCTTCAGGCCTTCGTCGTGCACCTCTTCGATCAGCTCGCGTGAGGCCAACCGGAATTGCGGAATGACCACGTCGACGGGGCAGTTGTGGCGCGACTCCTCGTCCTGGGTGCGGTTGTAGATGAAACCGAGTTGCAGCTCGGGCAGCAGCTCGTGCACGTCGTTGAGCGATTTGGTGTCGAACGCCGACACCATGGTCTTCTCGGGGTTGGTGTACTTCTTGATCAGCTCCACGGCCTGGGCTTCGAAGCCCCCATGCTTGAGCTCGATGTCGAGGAAGGTCTTCTTGCCGAACTTCTTCAGCACGTCCTCGAGCAACGGAATCTCGTGGCCGTCGGGCGCGTGGCGAAACGTCTCGTAGGGCGTGCCCTGGACGGCGTGATCGCCCACGACCGAGCCGTGCACCACCACCAGCTTGCCGTCGCTGCTTTGGCGCACGTCGAGCTCAATCGCATTCACGCCGACTTCGAGCGCCCGCGCAAAACCCTCCATCGAGTTCTCGGGCGAGCCCGCGACCCCTCGATGACCGATGATCCACGCCTTTCTCATACTCCAATCCTCCGGCCCATCGCTGGGAGAATCCGATTCGTTGGGCCTGTATTGCTTGGCTTCCTTGCTTCGTAGGCGGCGGCGATCCGGTTAGCGGACCCCGCCGGCGCAGGAAGAATCAGGCGAGCCGATGCCGCGTCGAACCAGAGTCCGACGTCCGAGCCGGGCCGCGATTGGCCTTTTCAGCTGCATCGCTCCTTTTCCTGACGGACGGAAGAATCGTCCTCACGATAGCACGGCGCGAAGTCGCCGCTGTAGTCGCGGGACCTCTTAGATCGCCTGCAGATCCTTACCGGGTTTGAAGCGAACGGCTTTGCCCGGAGGGATGACGACTTCTTCCCCGGTACGGGGGTTACGCCCGATGCCGGTCTTGCGGGGCCGAATATTGAATACCCCAAAGCCGCGCAACTCAATGCGCTCGCCCTGCTCCATGGCTCGCTTCATCGTTTCGAAAACAGTCTCCACCGCCATCTCGGCCTTGGTCTTGCTCAGACCGGTGCGGTTGACGACTTCCATGACAATGTCGTGCTTTATCATTGCGAATTTATTCGTAAGCCGTTGGTA
This sequence comes from Bryobacterales bacterium, assembly GCA_965216545.1. Classification (GTDB taxonomy): domain Bacteria; phylum Acidobacteriota; class Terriglobia; order Bryobacterales; family UBA6623; genus RI-231. The sequence continues at coordinate 5,516,987 of OZ244172.1, read as the reverse complement.
GGGCTAGACTTTCATGCTATGGAAGGCTTCCCGGCGTTGTCAAGGCGGCCCGGGCGGCAAGATCGTGTTTCGCGACGCTCGACGGGTTGACGGATCAGAACCGTTGTCATGGTACGATATGCTCATCGCACCTTCGGATAGCTGGGATTGACGGTCATTCACGAATGCACTCGAGCGTCGTCGAGCGGGGCCAAGCGGCCCGCTCCCAGCACCGCTGTAGGGGTTGCGGGCGCGGCGCGCTTGGCAATCCCTTTTTTGCGCCTTGAAGGGATGGCGCGCCATCCCGAAGCGGCGGTTCGAGACTGGCCGCGACGGACAACCACCCAAAGCTAAGGAGGCTACCCATTTTCCGCAGACGCTTTCGTCCCTTCCGCCGCGTGCGGAGACAGAACGTCAATGAGACCATCCGCGCGCGCGAAGTTCGCGTGGTGTTTCCTGACGGCAAGACCGAGGTGATGGACACGCGAGACGGCGTCCGCGCCGCCAAAGATCTCGGGCTCGACCTGGTGCTCATCGCGCCCACCGCGCAGCCGCCGGTCGCCAAGATCATCGACTACGGCGAGTATTCCTACCTCGAGAAGAAGAAGAAGAGCGAGGCTAAGAAGAAGCAGCATCGCATCGAAGTCAAAGAAGTCAAATTCCGGCCCAACACCGACGACCACGACTACGACTTCAAGAAGAACCACGCGTTGCGCTTCCTCCAGGAAGGCAACAAGGTCAAAGGCACCGTGTTCTTCCGCGGCCGCGAGATCACGCACCCCGAGATCGCGGAAAAGCTTCTCCGGCAGCTCATTGCCGACGTCGCCGAGTTCGGCGAGCCGGAAGGCAATCCTCGGATGGAGGGCCGCACGATGCACATCATCCTGGGCCCGAAGAAGAAGACCGCGGTCAAGAAGCCGGAGGCCAAGCCCGACGAGGCCGGCCAAGCCGAACAGGCTGAAGCCTAGGCGCCGGAGGCTACGGCGCCGAGGCATGGCGCGCGCCGCGCCGCCGCCTCCGCTCATCCACCGACCGCGCGCTCAACGCTTCCCGCAGACGCCGCTTCAGCGCCTGCTCGCGGGGGCTCTTCCCCGCCCCTGCGATCCATTCCTCGAGCTGCCGCACGCCCACCTCGTGCCGCGCCTCTTCCTGCTTTACCGTCACCGTGACGCGTGTCGCAACGCCTGGCGCGGTCTCTTCGGCGAACTCGGAGGCGCGAAACTCCTTCAGCCCCAGCGCGGCGGCCTCGTACAGCGTTTCCGCACTCACCTCCACGGCATGCTCCATGCCGCTCCAATCCTTGAAGGAGACGATGCAGACGCGTGACGACACGTCGGTCAGCATAGCGAACAAAAGGCGAATAATGCAACCCGCGGATCTTACCCGTCTCTTGCCTGGGCGCGCTTCCGGCGCCACTCCGCCAGCCGCTCCCGGACGCGCTGCTCGACGCCGCGGTCGCTGGGGTGATAGTACTGCCGGCCGGCCAGCGCGGGCGGCAGGCAGTCCATGTCGACCACCGAGTCGGGGCGGTCGTGGGCATGCTGGTAGCCGTGTCCGTAGCCGACCTGCTTCATCAGACGCGTGGGGGCGTTGCGCAGGTGCAGCGGCACGGGCTCGCCGATCGTCCCTTGTACGTCCTTCTCCGCCTCGGCCAACGCCTTGTAGACGGCGTCGGACTTCGGCGCGAGCGCCAGATAGACCGCGGCTTGGGCCAGAGCCAGGTCGCCCTCGGGCTCGCCGATCAGCCGGAAGGCCTCCACCGCCGCCAGCGCTTGCTCGAGCGCCCGCGGGTCGGCCAACCCGACGTCCTCGCTGGCGATGCGCACCAGCCGGCGGCCGATGAACAGGCGGTCTTCGCCGGCGTCGAGCATACGGGTCAACCAATACAGCGCGGCGTCTACGTCCGAGGAGCGAATCGACTTATGCAGCGCCGAGATGACGTTATAGTGCTCCTCGCCGGTCTTGTCGTAGCGCAGCGTCTTGCGTTGCAGCACGTCGGAGACGAGCTGTTCGTCGATTTCGCCGGTCTCGCTCGACAGCGCCGCCGTCTCGAGGGTTTGCAGCGCCGCGCGAGCATCGCCGTTCGCCAACGCGGCGATGCGCTCGAGCGCATCGCCCGAGATCTCGAGGCCGCGGCCTCCCAACCCGCGCTCGCCGTCTTCGAGCGCCCGTCTCAGCAGCGATTCAAGATCCTCGTGACCCAGCTCGTGCAACACATAGACCTTCGAGCGCGACAGCAATGCCGAGATCACCTCGAAGGAAGGATTCTCGGTCGTGGCGCCGATCAGCACGATGTCGCCGCGCTCGACGTAGGGCAGAAAGGCGTCCTGTTGGGCTTTGTTGAAGCGGTGGATCTCGTCGACGAAGACGAGCGTGCGACGGCCGGAGGCGCGCAGCCGTTGAGCGTCGGCCATCACTTGTTTGACTTGCTTGATCGAGCTGAGCACACCCGAAAACGCGACGAACTGAGCGTTCGACTGGCGTGCAATCAGCTTGGCGAGGGTCGTCTTGCCGACCCCGGGCGGCCCCCAGAAAATCATCGAGCCGAGCTGGTCGCGCTCGATCTGCCGCCGCAAAGGCTTGCCCTGGCCAAGCAGGTGCTCCTGGCCGAGGTACTCGTCGAGGGTACGCGGCCGCATCCGCTCGGCGAGCGGACGCGAGAGATCCGGCTCGTCGGAATGCGCGGCGGGCGTATCGAACAGAGACACGCCTAGCAGTGTAGTGCGTCGGAGCGGGCTGATCGACAAAGCGCCCCGGCCGCATGGCCGGGGCGCTTGCGTTCAAAGAGCTCTCTTACGGCTTATTCCGTCTTCTTGACGTCGGAGACGGTGATCTTGCCGTCGGCTTCGGTGTAGTTGAAGCTCACTTTCTCGCCAGCGTGCGACGTGATCGCATCCTGGTTGGCCACCATCATCACCTTGCCGTCGTCGGTCACGATCGCGGCCTCGGCGCCGCCGCCGATGCAGCTTTTCGCGCAGCCGGCATGCTTCGGACCCGCCTTACCCGCCTTCGCACACTTGAGATCGGTCACAAAACCCGAGCCCTCACCCGCGAACGACAGACCGGCGGTGAGCACCAGCATCGTCATCAGAGCAAAAACGCGCTTCATCTTTCTTTCTTACCTCCCTGCCGAGCGGATCGAGCTTCCGCCGGGTTTCCGCTTTACATTAGCGAACCGCGGACGGCCATGCAAGAAGATGGCATCAACAGTTACAAGACGGGGCGCAACTAGGGTTAGAATCAGCGCATGAGCGCGCCCGAGCGTTTCGCCCGGCTCGACGCCGCGTTCCGCAGCGGCGACATGGCGGCGTTGCGCGACGAGCTCAGCCACGAGGACGGATTCCCGAACGTCCAAGCCGGCGCCGCCATCGGGCTCTGCCTCGTCTACGCGATCTACCACAGCCCGCTAGCCTTCGTGCGCGAGCTGCTCGAAGCCGGCGCCGACCCCAACCTCGACGATGACGACGGCTATCCGGCGATGATCGCGGCTTTCGACCGTGAGCGCGGCAAGGACCTCTACGAGCTGCTCACGCTGCTGCTCGACCACGGGGCCGACGCCAATCAACACGGCGTCAACGACTACACCGCGCTGCACATTGCGGCGGAACGCGGCGACCTTCGCGCGCTGGAGCTATTGCTCGAGCGCGGCGCCGATCCCAACGAGATCACCCGCATCGACGACATGGAAACTCCGCTGGACGTCGCCGCCTCAGCCGGGCAGCAGAAGATCGTCGACCGGCTCAGACCGCTCACGACCCGGCTCAACTGGGAGCGCGCCGCGCGGGAAGGCGACGTGGCGACGCTCAAACGGATGTTGCGCGCCGGCTACGACCTCGACAAGCGCGACGGCTACAGCCAAACCGCGCTGATGCGCGCCGCCCACGCCGGACAACGCGAGGTCGTCGAGTGGCTCATCGCGCAGGACGCCGATCTCGACCATCGCGCGAAATTCGGCCTCAGCGCTCTGATGCTGTCCGTCATCGCCGGCCATCCGCAGGTCGCGCGCATGCTGGCCAAAGCCGGCGCGGACAAGAGCCTTACGGGCACGGGCGCGCCGGGATTCGCGGGCAAGACGGCGGCTGATCTAGCCGCGGAGAAAGGCGACAAGCGCCTGGCGGCGCACCTGCGACCCTGACGGCCCACGGCTGCGCGCGACGGCTTCTTCGCCTACAATCGCGTCATGCTTCCTCACCGTGACGCCGATCCCCCACAAGTGCTTCCCGAGGTTCCCTCCGTCTTCCTTAATCCGGCTTTCGTGGACTTCGGCGATGTCCTGTCCGGGCGTCCGGCGTCTCGGCGGCAAGCGGTTGAGGTCAAGAACGTCGGCCCCAGACCCGTGACCATCGACCGCGTTGACATGCAAGGAACCAATGCGGCCGACTTCGGGGTGACGGCCGGAGGCAGCCCGCTTCCGTTCCAGCTCGCGCCCAGAGGCTCGCTGTTCCTCGATCTGACGTTCCAGTCGAATCAAACCGGCAGAAAGAGAGCTCGCGTAGCGGTTTTGGCGAGAGGAACGATTGGCAACGCGCGGCAGTTGTTCGTGACGACCGTCGCCCGAGTGGTCTCTCCCTATCTGGACGTGACGCCGCGCCGCATCGCGTTCGGCACGGTCGCGGTTGGAGGCTTCGCCTCGCGCAATGTCCTGGTACAGAATGTCGGCAGCGCGCCGCTCGAGTGGTGGCTCGCCTCAGACAGAGCCGGCGATTTCTCGTGGTCGAGCAGCGCGGTCAACAGCCCGCAGATCCTGCAACCGGGCGCCTCCGAGCTGCTCTCCGTTCGGTTCGAGCCTTCCAGGGCGGGCGATCATGACGCCGCGCTGATCGTCGAGAGCGATCACAGGGTGCTGAGGGTTGCGCTGTCGGGAATCGGGGCGCCGCAGCCCCAACCGTCGATGTCGGTTTCGCGGGACCTGTTGGTGCTGGGCGTCGTCCCCATTTGCGATCGAGCGACCGGCTCGATCATCGTCTCGAACAACGGCGGCGCGCCGCTCACCCTCACGAGCCTGACGATTACCGGAAGCCCATGGTTCAAGCTCAACCCGACCGGGTTGCCTTTGACCATCGCTCCCGCGCAGAACCACGAGCTGGAGGTCACCCTCCATCCCCTCAGCTACGGCGAGCACGACGCTGAGCTCTGGATCACCTCCAATGCCAGCAACGCCGAGGAGATGGTCGAGCTGTACGGGGTGACGCCGAGGCCGACCATGCTTCTGATGCAAACGGCGCTCGATTTCGGCGCAGTGGGCCCCAACCAGGCGCCGACCCGAACCCTGACGATCAACACGATAAACTTTCCTCTCGAAGTCAACCTGCGCGTCGCCGACGAGCGGCTCCTCGGCGATGGCTCCTCGGTCGACGCATTCCGGATCACCGGGGCTGCGACACAGACTCGACCGGGCGCTCCGATGGTGAACGTCCCGATTGGGGTTGGAGGCAAGGTTGTTGCGGTTCCGCCTTCGTCAGGCGCGCCCGACGCCGTCGCACCCGGCGGCAGCCTCGAAGTTGAGGTCCTTTTCCTGGGCGCCAACCTTCAAGCCGGCGACTACCAGGCGAAGATCGAGCTCCATAGCAGCGATCCCGACGCCGCTGAGGCAATCGTCGATCTGTCGGCCGCGCGAAACTAACGGGGGCTGGAACGTGTGAAGAAATCCGGGACTGGCTCACGCGATTCGAAGCAAGTTCCTTCGAATCAACAGTGGTCTGCATCGCAAGTGCCTGTCCCAGCGATTTCTTCACACGTTCCCGGCCCAGGATTCGGATAGATACAACCGCCAGCCAAGAGGCAGCGACGCTTGGGCGGCGGCGACCGACAGGCTCTCACCCCAACCTGACAGTTTTCTTGCTTGCCGAGTGGGCCGCAATATTGCCGCGCCACCCCAACCGAGTGTTTGCCCTTTTGGGGAAATTCGGTGTCGTCGACGGTTACGCCAAGCCAGCCAGAGCGGCGTCATCGAGCTGTTGGCGTTGGGTTGGGACGAGGTCCGCGGCATCCTCGACCGCGCCGTCCGTCGCGATCTCGAGCGCCGCCAAGCCGAGCCGGTCCCTCGTCTAAAGAATCGGCCCGCCCTTTCTGTAGTCCGGGTCGATGAAACTCTCCGCGAGCCCGGAATATTCCCAATCTCCCCACATTGTGATTCCGGCAAACCTTTCTCTGATCAGCGGGTCATACGCCGCTGCGCAGCGAATCATACACGTGAACCGGCGCTCATGCCGGCTCCCCACACAAGGAGATCGAACACCAATCATGAGACAAACAGATATCGCACCCCGCATGCTGCGATTCGCGAAAGCGGCCGCAGCCTGCGGCATTCTAGCGCTGACACCGCTTGCTCTGTACGGATCGGGCGGCCGGATGCTCGACTTGTCCCCCACGGAGGCGAATGACTTCGATCCGTACGCCGCGAAGAAGCCGGCCCCGGCCATGGTCGAACAGACAGCTGCGAGCTCGACAGAGGCGCGGATCGACGCGGCTCGCAAGAAGGTGCTCGGCATGGTCGCGACGCGAGCCCGTTCCGCGGAGCTCGGCCGCATCAACCAGTCGCAAGACACGGTCGGCTGTCGCGTCGAACCGTCTTCTCCCTCGATCGGCGCGGACGTGCCCGCCTCCTACTTCGGGCCGCCGCCTTCCACCGTCAATCCTTCCCTCGTGGGCCCGGTCCAACTCCTCACGTCCGGCCCGCTCGACACGGACGCCAGGATCATCACCCTTCCCCTGTATCGCGGCGAGATGGTGCGCACCGGCGAGTCTGTCTGGTACATCCTTACCGACACCACGGACGAGGGTAACTCGTTGGGGCTGGGCCTCAACTTTGCTCCGAAGCTGAACTACGCCGCGACGGGCCGGGGCGTCCGCAACGCCACGCTGATGCGCGACGGCTTGCTGGTCTTTGACGCGGGCGAGGTCGACTTCTCTCCCGAGCGGCGCGTTGTCCCGGGCGGTCCGGGCGTGCGCGCCTTTCCCCCCGCAACCGCCGAGCCGGGCTCGATCGGCGATGAGTCCTACACTCCTCTGGTGAGGATTCGCAACGCCGGCGGACACGTCTACAACGCGCCTGTGATCGCAATGGGCGTATCCGCTCAGGAGCTGGCCATGGCAGGCGCGGCGGGCGCGGTAGACCGCTCGATCGTGCACGACAAGGTCGTGGCCATCGATATGGAAGCCGAGACCGTCACGGTAGCGTTGACTGCCGGCTTCAGCTTCGGCCGGCCCGTGTTGTACCTCTCGATGGACACGTCCACCGACGGCACGGCCGCTCTCGAGGGCGCAACTTTGGCGCCAGGTCTTCAAGACATCGAAGTTGGAAATGACGACAGTGCATTCAGCGCGGTCGAGCGGATCTTCGTCTTCTCCAACGGCGAGACCGACTGCGACAACCCGCATCGCCAGGGTCTGGCCGCCGCCATCAACGACGGCGAAACGCCCTTCAACGTCCTCGGCGGCATTCCCACCGTGGCCACCGACTACAGCCCGCTGTGGGACGTCAACCTTGGTCAATGGACGCAGAACGCAATCGCGCGCGGCATCCGCGCCCGGTTGATCGACGAGTTCCAGATCCTCAGCTTTGCCGAGTTCGGATTCCTGACCGGGCCGGACGGCGCCGAGTATGGATCGGTTGGAGCGATCGTGAACTGCCCGATTGTCTTCCGATTCCTGTAGGAAGTCACCCCAACCCAACGCGGGGACCGTCGGCAACGGCGGTCCCCCGTCGCCGGTTTGGCAGTCCCGCTGGAGGCGCTCGAAGAAGGTTCGCCGATCGGCGTCGGCGAGGAAGATGGACTGGCGGTTGCCGCGCAGTCCTGGGCATGGGTGCGGTCAACAATGAGCGGCGCGTACCGTCACAGCACTTTGAAATTCTTCAAACCGCGACGGCGCAACCACTTACGGTCCCACCGCGCGCGGTGACCTTGCACCCGCCCTGTATCCTGGAATTGGGCCCCGCCGAGGCGCGAGCGCGAGCCTGCGCCTCGCGCCTAAAAAATGTCCGAGAATGTCCGGTTTTGTCAGAGTTTCCGCACCTTCCCGCCGGAAATCTCGGCCACGGTCAAGTTCGTCGCCACCGTCAGCGCCAAAGCCAACGCATAGAACGCCCAGTCGCCTTGGGCCGCCTGCACCACCGCCCACACCACGCTCGCCAGCCCGACTCCCGCCGCCGCCAACGTCCGCCCGGCCTCTCGTCGTCCCAGTCGCATCGCGAGTCGTCCTCCCTTCAACAACTGATGCGTAATCAGCTCTCCAAAGAGGACACCCGCTCGAGAAACGGCTCGTCGCCGGCGAGGAAGTCGAGCTCGCGCAGACCGGCCGGCGCGCGCCAACAGGTCTCGGCAAAGAACGACCCGTCGAGCTCTCCCGCCCACTGCTCGACGCGCAGGAACACGAGCAAGATCGCCGCCTTGCCCGGATACGCAAACGTGTATCGCTCGAGCTCGCGGCCGATCTTCGCCTCAATCCCGAGCTCCTCGCGCAGCTCGCGCTCGAGGGCCTCCGCGGGCGTCTCGCCCGCCTCCACTTTGCCGCCGGGAAACTCCCATTTGCCAGCGTGCTGCTGGTCGGGGCGCCGCCGGCAAGCCAGCACGTTGCCGTCCCTGAGCAGAATCCCCGCCGCCACCGTCGTCATCGCTTGGCCGATGCTATCATGAGCCGCGCCATGCTCTCCCGACGCATCTTTCTCGGCGCGGCGTCAACGGCGCTCGCCGCCCGCGGCGCCGCCTCCAAGCCGGCCATTCTCGGCGGCGAGCCGGTGCGCCAAGAGCCCTTTCCTGAATGGCCGCGTATCGAATCCAACGACGAGCGCGGGCTGCTTGCCACATTGCGATCGCGGGAGTGGTATCGGCGCGGCGGCGACCGCGTGAGCGCGTTCGAGCGCCAGTGGGCCGAGCGCCTCGGCGTTCGCCACGCGGTTGCGACCAACGGCGGAACCACTGCGCTCTACGCCGCCCTGGCCGCGCTCGAGATCGGCCCCGGCGATGAAGTGATCGTTCCGCCCTACACCTTCATCGCCACCGTCAACGCCGTGCTGCTGCACCACGCCTTGCCGGTTTTCGTCGATAGCGATCCGCGCACGCACCAGATCGACGCGACCAAGATCGAAGCCGCGCTCACGCCGCGCACCCGCGCCATCCTACCGGTGCACATCGCCGGCGCGCCGTGCGATCTCGACGCCGTGTTGCGCATCGCCAATCGCTACGACATTGCCGTCGTCGAAGACGCTTGCCAAGCCCATTTGGCCGAGTGGCGCGGTAAACCCGTCGGCGCTCACGGCGACGCTGGCTGCTTCAGCTTTCAGGCGTCGAAGAACCTCAACTGCGGCGAAGGCGGCTGCCTGACCACCAACGACGAGCGCCTCGCGCAAGCCGCCAGCGCCTTCCACAACAACGGCGCCGCCCTGCATGGGTCGACCGAGGGAGCCCGCGCCGGCCACGGCTGCAACCTGCGCATGACCGAGCTTCAAGCCTCCCTGCTGCTCACCCAAACCGAGCGCATCGAAGCGCAAGCCAAGCGCCGCAGCGCGAACGCCGCCCGCCTCGACAAGTTGCTCGCCGGGGTCCCCGGCATCGAGCCGGCCGCCGTGCATCAGGGCTGCACGCGCAACGCCTACCACCTCTACATGCTGCGCTACGACCCGGCCGCCTTTGCCGGCATGTCGAAGGCCAAGCTCCAGGAAGCGATGCAAGCCGAAGGCGCGCCGCTCTCCGGCGGCTACTCGCCGCTCAACCGCGCCGACTTCCTCAACCAGACCTTCGCTTCGCGGGCGTTTCGGTCGATCTATCCCGATAAGCGGATCTCGGAATGGCGAGAGCGCAACCACACCCCCGCCAACGACCGCCTCTGCGAACGCGCCTTCTGGTTCGGCCAGACCACCCTGCTCGCCAACAAGCGCGCCATGGAGCAGATCGCCGAGGCGTTTCGCAAGGTGCAGCGCCACGCGGCTGCGATCGTTCGAGACGCTTGAATCTGCGAGAATCGAGAGAACTTCATCATGGCGCAAAATACTTTCGACGTCGTCTCGCAGCTCGAGCTCCCCGAAGTCAAGAACGCCGTCATGCAAGCGAACAAGGAGCTCGGTACGCGTTTCGACCTCAAGCCCACCAAAAGCGAGGTCGAGCTCGACGAAGCGACGCCCAAGCTCACGCTGCGCTCGCAGGACGAGTACACCATCAAGCAAGTCCGGCAGGTCCTCGAAGAGAAGCTCGTACGTCGCAAAGTTCCGCTCAAAGCCTTCGAGTACGGCAAGATCGAGCCCGCCGCCAGCGGTCGGGTGGTGCAAGAAGTGAAGCTGCAGCAGGGCATCCCGGTCGAGAAAGGCCGCGCGATCGTGAAGACCGTCAAGGACCTCAAGCTCAAGAAGGTCCAAGCCTCGATCCAGGGCGACCAGGTGCGCATCTCCGGGCCCGACCGCGACAACCTGCAGAAGGTGATCGCGACGCTCAAAGAGCAGGACTTCGGCATCGACATGCAGTTCACCAACTACCGCTCGAACTGATGGCGCGCCTACTCGAGACGACGTTCCTGGCCGGTCCGGCCGGCCGCCTGGAAGCCCTGCACGAAGGTCCCGAAGAGGGGACCAAGATCGAGCGCGTCGCCGTGGTCTGCCATCCGCATCCGCTCTTTGGCGGCACGTTGCACAACAAGGTCGTCTTTCGGCTCGCGCGCGGATTGCGCGAGACCGGCGCCGCGGTGCTGCGCTTCAACTTCCGCGGAGTCGGGCAGAGCCAAGGCGAGCATGACCATGGCAAAGGCGAGCAAGACGACGTCCGCGCCGCCGTCGCCTGCATGCGCGACCGCTACCCGGGGCTGCCGCTCGTGCTGGCCGGCTTCAGCTTCGGCTCGTCGATGAGCCTGAGGGTCGCTTGCAGCGATCCCGCCGTCGAGCGCGTGATCGGCTGCGGCGTGCCCGTCGACCGCGCTTCGTTCGGCTTTTTGGCGAGCTGCGGTTGCCCGCGCTACTTCATCCACTCGACCCAGGACGAGTACGGTTCCCGGGAGCGCATGGACGAGGTCTTCACGACGATGCCGGAACCCAAGAAGCTAGTCTGGATCGAAGCCAAGGACCACTTCTTCGGCGGCGCGCTGGACGACTTCGAAGCCGCGGTCAAACATGCAGCCACAGCGCCGTTCTAGAGATCCAAAACATCCTCGTGAAGGAATGTAAGTCCAAAGCCTAATGCCTTGAACTGGAGGAAGTTGCCCGAAGTTGACCATGGTCTTTGACCATGGTAGGATCGTCCAGCTATGGAGCGCGTCGCGATCTCGAAATTCAAGGCTACATGCCTTGCTCTGCTCGAAGAGGTTCGCAAGACGCGGGAGCCTATCCTGATTACGCGCTTCGGCAAACCGATCGCACAGATCGTTCCGCCCGAACCGCCGTCGTCGGACAAACGCAAGCTCGGCGGGCTGGCGCACAGCATCGAGCTGGCGGGCGACATCGTGGCGTCGCCGGAGCGCGGAGGAAGGCGGCGCGAGGTGCGCTGGTGAAGCTGCTGCTCGACACCCACGTCTGGCTCTGGGCCATCGGCGGCGGCAAGCTCAAGAAGCGCGCTCGCAGAGCCCTCGAAGATCCCTCGAATGAGCTTTGGCTTTCTCCTGTAAGTCTTTGGGAGCTCAACCTCCTGTACTCCCAACGACGAGTATTGCTCGATGACACTCTGGAGCGCTGGACCGAGACCGCGCTGCGCGAGTTGCCGTGCCGCGAAGCCTACGTGACGAACGAGATTGCGCTCGAGGCTCGTGCGGTGAGCTTGCCCGCCGGCGACATGGCCGACCGCCTGCTCGGCGCGACGGCGCGGGTGCTCGGGCTCACCTTGTTGACCGCCGACCCGAACCTACTGGCCTGCGAAGACGTGCCCACGCAACGGGCGGCCTAGCTATTCCTCTCCCAGATCAGTCGCAGCCCGTCTAGCGTCAAGTGTTCCTCGACGGCCTGGACGTACCGCGAGGCCGGGCAAATTACGCCAGCTTGACCGCCGGTCGCGACGACTTTCGTCTCTTCGCCAAGCTGCTCGATCAGGCGCTCCAAAATTCCGTCCAGCAGGCCCAGCGCGCCGTGGTAGAAGCCCGACTCGAGCGCATGCACGGTGTTCTTGCCGATCAGCCCCTCTGGTTTGCGAATCTCGACCTGTGGCAGCCGAGCGGTGCGCCGGAACAACGCCTCGGCGGAGACGCTCAGCCCCGGACACAGCAGGCCGCCCAGGTACTCCGCGTCACGCGAAATCACGTCGAAGTTGATCGCCGTACCGAAGTCGACCGCCACGCAAGGCCCCCCGAAGCGCGCGTGAGCGGCCACCGAGTTTACGATGCGGTCCGCGCCCAGCTCAGCCGGGTTGTCGATGCGAATCCTAAGGCCAGTGTCGGTGTCGGCGGTGACGAACAGAGGCGTCCGTTGAAGGTAACGGTCCGCCATCTGGCGTAGCGAGTCATCCAAGCTGGGCGCCACCGAGGAAACCACCATGCCCTCGATCGCGTCGAGACTCAAGCCGCCCAACGACAGCAAGTTGCGGAACAGCACGCCCCAGCCGTCCACCGTCTGCTCGCGGTCGGTCTTCAGCCGCCAGTGGCCGGCGAGCTCGCGGTCGCGAAACACACCCAGCGTCAGGTTCGTATTGCCGACATCGACGGCAAAAAGCATGCTCCCGATTATCGCTACTTGACATAACAAAGTACTTCGTGGCAGGATCACCTCAATGGCCAACATCATGTCTTCGCCGGCCCTACGGCTCGTCATCGTCGGAGCGCTTGCCCTGGGTTTGCAGATCCCGATCTTTCTGATCAACGCCATCGCCTGGGAGCGCGACCGCACCCGCGACCAGGCCGTGCGCGAGATTGCCGAGAGTTGGGGTCAGCGGCAGGAGCTCGTGGGACCGTTTCTCGTCGTGCCTTACCGCTACGAGCAACTTTATGTGGACGAGAAGGGCGTCGAGAACATCCGAACCGTCATCTTGCACGGCTCTTTCCTGCCCTCGCGGCTTAACGTGGAGGGCGGCCTCGAGGTGGAATCGCGCCACCGCGGCATCTTCGAGGCGCCGGTGTACACGACCGACTTGACGATCACCGGGGCGTTCCAGCCGCCTGACGTCTCCGATTGGGTGATCGAGGAAGACGACCTGCGCTGGGAAGCCGCCGAGATCGTTTTCGAGATCTTCGATGCGAGGGCGATTCAGAACGCGGCGCGCCTGCAGTGGGGCGAGCGCGGTATCGACTTCGAGCCCGGCCTAGGCGCGCGCCAAAGCCCGCGTCCGGGCATTCACGCTTCCATTGGCGAGGCGTTCGAGGAGGAGATCGAGTTTTCCATCGACCTCAGCCTCAACGGCAGCCAGGCCATTCGCTTCGCGCCGCTGGGCCGCGAGACCAGCGTGCGCCTCTCGGCCGATTGGGGCGATCCGAGCTTTCAGGGCGCATGGTTGCCGCGCGAGCGCGACGTCCAGCCGCAGAGCTTCACCGCGGACTGGAGCATTCCCTATTTAGGACGCAGCTATCCGGAAAAGTGGGTGGGCGACGGCGACCCGTCGAAGATCAATATGTCGCTGTTTGGCGTGGACCTGATCGCGCCGGTCGACGCCTACCGCCAGACCGAGCGTTCCATCAAATACGCCATTCTCTTTCTCGCCTTGACGTTCACGGTGATCTGGCTGTTCGAGGCGTTGGGCGGGGCGCGAGTTCACTTCATCGAGTACGCCTTGATCGGCGCCGCGTTGTGTTTGTTCTATCTGCTCGAGCTCTCCCTCGGCGAGCACCTTGGGTTCAACACAGCCTATCTGTTGGCCGCGGCGCCGATCGTCGCCCTGGTGACCGGCTATGCGAAGCCGGTGCTGGGCTCGTGGATGCGGGCGGCGTCGGTGGGCGGCGTCATCGCGGCGCTTTACGGATGTCTGTATCTGATTTTGCAGCTCGAGGACTACGCTTTGCTGGCAGGCTCGCTGCTGCTGTTCGCGGCGCTGGCGGCCATCATGTACCTGACGCGCAACATCGACTGGTCCGCCGCGGGACGGGCGAAGGCTCCTCCAGCTCCACCCGTCCCCGCCGACCGGGCGTCGTAAGTGCTCGCGATCAGAAGCGGGCGCTCTTCGCGAGCAACAGCGCCTGGTAGAGCATGCGCGGGACCGTGAGCGCCAAGGGCAGGGCCAGCGCTGCGCGGCGTCGCTCGAGCCCGAGCAGCGCCAACAACAGCAGCGCGGGCGAGAGCGTCCGCGCGAAGCCGTAGGCGTGCAGCCAGATGTCTTCTTTGGCGAGGAAGGCGAAGATTGCCAGGGTGAGCGCCGCGGCCAACGCCAATGGCTGTCGCGGCGCTCGCCGGAGCTCGAGGGCGGTTCGTACGATCGCCGCCCACACTCCGAGCAAGGCCAGGTAGTCGAGGCCCGACGCTAGCTGAAGGCCCCAGGTCGGCGCCGCCTCGGGCATGGGTTCGAGGGTCCGCAACACCAGCCCCGCGAAGGGCAGCCCGGTAAACCAAGCGGTTGCATCCGCCGGCGTGCGGCTGTGCAGGTAGAGCGACCAAGCGGCGAGCGGCGCGAGCGAGGCCGCGGCCAGCAAGGCCGCGCGCCCGCTGCGCTGGGCCAGCAGCCACGCGCCCGCAAGCGCGATCCCGGTTTCGCGCGCCAGCGGCGCCAGCGTCAGCACGGCGTAGAAAGGGATCTCTTTGTCCTGTTGGACGCGCACGGCGAAGCCGACGCACAATGCCGCCAGCGCTACATCCACCGCCATTCGTTCGAGCGAGATGAACGTCGCCGGCGCCAGCAAAAACACCAGCCCGAGCCAGGCGGAGGCGCCGTGGCGCACAGCGAGCTCAGCCGCCCACCATACGCCGGCCGCGGTGAACGCCAATACCACGGCGAGGTAGGCTGAATCGACTCCGGAGTCTCGCCCAAACGCCAATGCATGGGCCAGCCCGGGAACCAGGATTCTCCGCCAACGCAGCCCGGGGTTGTCGACGTAAGCCGCGGAGTCGGCGGGCGGCGTGGGCGCGTGCGCGACGACGTGGTAGAACTGGCCGTCGAAGCCGACCGCGTCCGGAGCGCGGGCGGGATCTTCGGCTGCGATGGCGGGCGGGAGCGCGACCTCCGAGCCGGTGTAGAAGAGCCCGGACCAATCCCCGCCATAGAGGCCGTAGACGAGGAACGTCTGCCACGCCAGAGCGAGCCCGGCGCCGCAGAGCGCCACGATCCAACAGCGCCTCGACATGCGAGACGCCAGTCTAGCAGGGCTGTGCGACCGTCCCGGCTGAGGTCGCGGCTGCGGGCTGGATCGCATAGAATGACGAAAGAAAGTAATGCCCAGACAATTCGATGTAGTGATCGAGCGGGACGGGGACGGATTCTACGTCGCCCACGTCCCGCGGCTGCCTGGCTGCCATACTCAGGCGCGCTCTCTCGACGAGGTTACGGTGCGGATCCGCGAAGCGATCGAGCTGTGTTTGCAGGCGGAAGATGCCTTGCCAGACGACGTCGAGTTCGTTGGAATCCAGCGGATCACGATTGCGGACGCCGCGTGAGCCGGGCGCCTCGTGTCACTGGCAAAGAGTTGGTGTCCGCCCTTGGACGCGCCGGTTTCGAAATCATCCGAGTTCGTGGCAGCCACCACCTGCTGCGGCATCCCGACGGCCGCAGGACGGTTGTGCCGGTCCACGCCCGCGAGACGATCGGCCCGGGCCTGTTCCATCAAATCATGAGGGACTGCCAGCTCACGGAGAGCGAAGCCAGCGAGCTGTTCGGCGATCGATCGGGCTAGGCCTACAACGCCACCAACGAGGGACTCGCTACGCTCTCGCCCACGGCGAATCACTGCTACATATCATCTGGACAGCTCAGCGCCATGCCGTGTCCGATCCTCTGCCCCGATTGCGATCCCCGGCCCATCCGGCCATAATAATCCCAAGCTGCAACGTGTTGAAATCGCGTCTGTTTTCGCTGGTCCTCATCGCCCTGCCCACCCTCGCGGCGGAGGCGGACGCGTTGCTCGCAACCGTCGAATTCAACCGCGATATCCGCCCCATCCTCTCCGACAACTGCTACGCCTGCCACGGGCCGGACGAGAGCAAGCGCGTGAGCGGCTTGCGGCTCGACGCCAAACCGGGCGCGGATTTCGAGCTGAGCAAGATCGTGGCGCGCGTTCGCCACCAGAACGACGCGCTGCGCATGCCGCCGGCCTACTCCGGCAAAGCGCGCCTCAGCGACCGGCAGATCGACCTGCTCGAGCGCTGGATCGAGCAAGGCGCCGCCTACGAAGGCCACTGGGCCTTCATCCCGCCGCGCAAGGCCGAGCTCGAGCTCGACGACCCGCGTGGATGGGCGCGCAACGCGATCGATCGCTTCGTGTTGACCCGCCTCCAAGCCGAAAGCCTCGAGCCTTCGCCGCTGGCTTCCAAAGAAAAGGTCATCCGGCGCGTGACGCTCGACATCACCGGCATCCCGCCCACGCTCGACGAGATCGACGCCTTCCTCGCCGACGATTCGCCCGCGGCTTACGAGAGAGTCGTCGACCGGCTGCTCGCCTCGCCCCGCTACGGCGAGCGCATGGCCATCCGCTGGCTCGACGCCGCCCGCTATGCCGATACCAACGGCTACCAGACCGACGCAGCGCGCGATATGTATCGCTGGCGCGACTGGGTGATCGAGGCCTTCAACGCGAACATGCCGTTCGACCGCTTCACGATCGAGCAGCTCGCCGGCGACCTGCTGCCCAACCCGACGATGGAGCAGGTGATCGCGACGGGGTTCAACCGCAACCACCGCGCGAACTCCGAGGGCGGCATTGTGCCCGAGGAGTATCGCGTCGAATACATCGTCGACCGCGTGGAGACGACCGCGACGGTTTGGATGGGCCTGACGCTCGGCTGTACGCGCTGCCACGACCACAAGTACGACCCGTTTACGCAGAAGGAGTTCTACCAGCTCTCGGCCTATTTCAATTCAATCCCTGAGCGGGGACGCGTATTCAAGTACGGCAACACGCCGCCGATGATTCCCGCGCCGACGCGCGAGCAGCAGGCCGAGCTCGAGCGGCTGGAGGCGAAGATCGCGGCGGCTGAGCAGAAGCTCGAAGCCGCCCGCCGGCAGCATCCTCTGAATAGGCGGGGCCTGCCGGCCGGGGCTGACTGGTATCCCGATCGCGACCTGGCCCTACACGTAAGCCTGGATGACGGCGGGACTTCCGGCAAGGTGGGCGGCGGGCGGAGCTTCGATGGAACGAAGGGCGTCGAGGCCGGCGAAGAGCCCAACCCCAACTACGACGACCGCTTCACCATCGCGGCGTGGATCTACGCCGAAGACCCCAACGGAGCCATCGTCGCCAAGACGGATCCCGACGCCGACGACCAGGGCAACGGTTTCGGAGGCTGGGGTCTCTATTTGATCGACGGCAAGTTGAAGCTGCTGATGGTGCAACGCTGGCTCGATGACTCCTTGCGCGTCGCGACCAAGCAACGGATTCCGCTGAACCAGTGGCATCACGTGGCGGTGAGCTATGACGCTTCGCGCTTTGCCACCGGCGTGCAGTTCTACGTGGACGGCAGACCCGTCGAGCTGGACGTCGATCTCGACTCGATCAACCAAGACACCAAGGGCAAGACGCCGATTCGCATCGGCGCGGGCGGCGGCATCGGCAAGGCGTTCACGGGCAAGATCGACGAGGTCCGCATCTACACCGACGTTCTTTCGCGCGCCCAGATCGCCGTGCTGGCTACGCCCGAGCCGGTCGCGCACATCGCGGAGCACGGCCCGCGCGGCCGCGCCCAGCACGACAAGCTGACTTGGGCCTACCAGAGCAAGCTTGGCCCCCCGGAGCTGATCGCCGCTCGGAAGGCCCTGGAAGACCTGCGCGAGCAACGCGAAGCCCTCACCCGCAGCTTCCCCACGGTGATGGTGATGGAAGAGACGCCTGAGCCGCGGGTGACGCACCGGCTCGACCGCGGCGTCTACGACGCGCCGGCCGAGGTCGTCGAGCGCGCCGTGCCCGCCATCCTGCCGCCGCTGCCCGAAGGCGTCCCGAACAACCGTCTGGGCTTCGCGAGGTGGCTCGTCTCGGACGAGCATCCGCTCACCAGCCGCGTGGCCGTCAACCGCGTTTGGCAGATGTTCTTCGGGCGCGGCCTGGTCAAGACCGTCGAGGACTTCGGCTCGCAGGGCGAGTGGCCGACGCAGCCGGAGGTTCTCGACTGGCTGGCGGTCGATTTGCGCGAGTCGGGCTGGAACCTCAAGAGGCTCGTCAAGACGATCGTGACGTCTTCGACCTACCGCCAGTCGTCCGCGGCTGAGGAAACGCTGCTCGCGCGCGACCCTGACAACGCGCTGCTCGCTCGAGGCCCGCGCGTCCGGCTGCCAGCGGAGATGGTGCGCGACCAAGCGCTGGCGCTCTCGGGCCTACTGGTCGAGAAGGTCGGCGGCCCCTCGGTGCGCCCCTATCAACCCGAGGGGCTGTGGAAGGAGATGAACAGCCAGCGCTACGACCAGGACCACGGCGACAAGCTCTACCGCCGCAGCCTCTACACTTTCTGGAAGCGCTCGGCGCCGCCGCCGTTCATGATGAACTTCGACTCGGCCGGCCGCGAAGCCTGCGTGGTGCAGCAGACGCGCACGAACACGCCGCTACAAGCGCTCAACCTGATGAACGACGTGACCTACGTCGAAGCGGCGCGGAAGCTTGCCGAGCGCATGTTGAGAGAAGGCGCCGGAGACCCGATTGGGTTCGCATTCCGCTCCGCCACCGCACGGCTGCCGAGCCCGGATGAGCGCGCCGTGCTCGGTGCGAGCCTGGATCACTACCGCGAACGCTACGCCGCCGCGCCGGACGAGGCTATCGCCCTACTCAGCGAAGGCGAGTCCAAGCGCGACGAATCGCTCGACGCGGCCGAGCACGCGGCGCACACCGCCGTCGCGAGCCTGATTCTCAATATGGACGAGGTCGTGACAAAGGAATGAGGGACGAGGGACCGAGGGACGAGGGACAAGGGACAAGGGACAAGAGCGCGCGGCGCTTCGACCGCCGGGGCTTCCTCGGCCGCTCCGCCGCCGGCGTCGCGGCTCTGGCAAACTTGCTTGGCCGCGACCTGCCGGCCGCGCCGGTCGAAGGTTCCGCGGCTCCGCCGCACTTCCCGCCCACGGCCAAACGCGTCATCGTCCTGTTCCAATCCGGAGCGCCGTCGCAGCTCGATCTATTCGACTACAAGCCCTACGTCTCGAAGGTACGCGGCGAGGATCTGCCCGCCTCCATCCGCCAAGGCCAGCGCCTGACCGCGATGACGGCTACCCAGGAAAGCTTTCCGATGGTCCCGTCGCTGTTCGAGTTCCGACAGCACGGCCAGTCTGGCGCCTGGGTGAGCGAACTACTGCCCCACACGGCCAAGATCGTCGATCGGCTCACGTTCATCAAGACGATGCACACCGAGCAGATCAACCACGACCCGGCGATCACCTTCTTCCAGACCGGATTCCAGCTCGCCGGGCGGCCCTCGATCGGCGCCTGGCTCGACTACGGCTTGGGCCGCGAGAACGACGATCTGCCGGCCTTCGTCGTAATGGTTTCGGGCACGAAAGGCCAGCCGCTCTATGACCGGCTGTGGGGCTCGGGCTGGCTGCCCAGCCGCTACCAGGGCGTCAAATTCCGCTCGGGCAGCGATCCCGTGCTTTATCTCTCGAACCCCAGCGGGTTTGGCCGCGACGATCGCCGCCGCTTCCTCGACGACCTGGGCAAGCTCAACGAAATGCGGCTGGAAGAGTACGGCGATCCCGAAATTGCGACCCGCATCTCGCAGTACGAGATGGCGTTCCGCATGCAGGCCTCGGTGCCCGAGCTGACCAACCTCGACGACGAGCCGGAGTCGACCTGGAAGCTCTACGGCGAAGATGCACGCAAGCCTGGAACTTACGCGCGCAACTGTCTTGTAGCTCGGCGGTTAGCTGAGCGTGGCGTGCGCTTTATCCAGCTCTTCCACCGCGGCTGGGATCAGCACACCAAGCTGCCCGCGGACATCCGCAAGCAGTGCGCGGACACGGATCAGGCCTCCGCGGCGCTGGTCGAAGACCTCGCCCGCCGCGGCATGCTCGAGGACACCCTCGTCGTCTGGGGCGGCGAGTTCGGGCGCACGGTCTACTGCCAAGGCCGGCTGACCGAAGATGACTACGGCCGCGATCATCATCCGCGCTGCTTCACCATCTGGATGGCTGGCGGCGGCGTGAAACCCGGCGTCGCCTACGGCGAGACGGACGAATTCAGCTACAACATCGTCGAGAATCCGGTGGCGGTCCACGACCTGCACGCGACGATGCTGCACACCTTGGGCATCGACCACAAGCGACTCACGTTCCGCTACCAGGGCCGCGATTTTCGGCTCACCGACGTGCACGGCGAGTTGATCAAGCCGGTTCTGGGATAGGGGTATTTGCGCCGGGAATTGGCGACGGCGACATGGGAGATTTGAGCTCGGGCAGCCATGCCCGGGTGCATGTCTCAACAGTTGTACAAACATCGCACCCCGGCATTGCTGCCGGAGCTCGGAAAGAGGCGCATCATCGCTAGGCGGCCATTTCGGCGGCGATGCCGAATTCCAGGCCGAAGCTGTCGGCGATCTGCGCTCGCAAGGCGTCGACGTAGAACGCGTCGCTGCGGCGACGCACCTCGTCTTCAGAGCGCTCGGGGAACGCCAGGTGCTCGAGCTCGTGGAGGAAGACAGACAACAGGGCGGTGTGGAAGCGAGTCGAAGCGAGCTCGTTCTGGGAGACCGGGTCGCATTCGGGCACCCAAGCCTCGACGGCCAGCCCGGAGAGCGGCAGCGGCTTCCAATCGCGGATGGAGTCGATCGCAAGATCGATCTCTCCTACGCGGCGACCGGTTTCCTTCGCGAACGCGCGCGCAAAGCTGCTGTGCGCCGCGGGAGGGTGGTGGTGGCCAAGGCAATCGCAGAGGTTTCGCCGCCTCAGATCGGCGATCACGACCGGAGTCGCGCGCGCCAACGTCTCCCGGTAGGCGGAGCGGAGGGCGGCCGGCAGCGAGGGAAAGGTCCGCGTCACCGCGTCCTGCAACGACTCGACGAGCTTGCCGCGGCCGCGCGGGTAGCGCGCCAGCACCACCGGCAGCTCTTCACCGGCTGAGATCAGTGCTTGGCCCTTGCCAGCCGCCCGGTCGACGAGCTGGCCGAGCAGGCCGGTCGAGTGGGCGCGTGTTCTGCTTCGCCGCATGCGCAGTTCGGTTCCTCTTCCCTTCAAGATACTCATCGTCACGAGGGCGGCAAATGGGGAACTTGCTAGACTCGGTACGAGCTTTTCGCTTACTCGATGGCTACGTATTCCCGGTTCGGCGGCGGGGGCGGCTTCGGCCGCTCGACGATGCACTTTGGCGGCCTCGTCCCGCCGATCATCAAGCGGCTGCTCATCATCAACACCGCCATCTTCGTCGTCTACTTCTTCGCGACGCAGTTCCGGATCGAGCCGTTACTGAGCGTGTTTCGATTCTTCAGCCTGATCCCGTCCTGGCTGATCAAGGGCGCGTTGTGGCAGCCGTTTACCTATCTGTTCATCCATAGCCCTTACGGCTTCGGGCACATCTTGTTCAACATGTTGATGTTGTGGATGTTCGGGCAGGATCTCGAGCGCGATTGGGGCAAGCGGCGCTTCCTGGAGTTCTACTTCTTTTGTGGGGTAGGCGCGGGGCTGTGCGACGTGGCGGCGCGCTTTTTCCTGGGCGGAGTGGATATCCCGACGATCGGCAACTCGGGAGCGGTCTACGGCATCCTGCTGGCGTTCGGGATGCTCTACCCGAACCGCACGGTGCTGTTCGCGCTGATCTTTCCGATTCCGGCGCGGGTGTTCGTGGCGATCCTCGGGGGCATCCAGTTCATGTCGACCTTCGGGTCGAGCCAGTCGAACGTCAGCCACATCGCGCATCTCGGCGGCATGGTCTTCGCGTGGATCTACCTCAAGCGCCGGCCGGCGTTCCTCGACATCGATTGGGGCGCGAGCTACCGCCAGTGGAAGCTGCGCCGGGCCCAGAAGAAGTTTGAAGTCTACATGCGCAAGCGCAACAAGGGCGACGGCCCCGGCGGCTACGTGAACTGAGGCGCGCGTCGTGCACGATGGCCGGGCGGCGTTTGGCTTCGCGGCTAGTCGGCGTGCTGCCAGCAGTAGCGCTCGCCTTCCCGAACCGAGCGCGAGCAACGCGCGCCGGCGCCGGTCGTGCCTTCGCAACGGCGGGCGGCCGCAACTGCGGATCCCGCCGTGCTCGCCTGCTGCTCGTGCTCGGCCAACTCCTGCTCCAGGCGCGCGACCTTGCGCTCGAGAGCCGCAACCTGCGCGCGCAACTCGGCGACGGCTTGCTGCATCTCCTCGTGAGCGGCCGCGGCGGCCTCGTCCGGCGGACGCCCGCACCCGGCGGCCGCAAGCGCCAGCAGAAACGCGAGCAAGAGACGCGAGCCGCCCATGAAAACGAGTGTAGGCGCGGCGCCCTGGAGTCGACGCCTTGCCGGCTGGGTCTTTTGGCGATCTTTATGCGGATTGGGCGACCGGCTCACTGAGCCGCCGCTTGTCTTCGTACATCGCAGCGTCGGCCGCGACCAGCATGTCGTGCGCGGTCCGGTAGCCGTCGCCGGACCAAACGCCTCCGGCGCTGACCGTGATCACATCGTCGCCGACTTCGAGCCGCAACCCCTCGCGGATTCGTCTCACCGCCTGCTCGAGCTTCTCCGTCGACGCGACATCGTCGAGAACGACGAGGAGCTCGTCGCCAGCCAGCCGCGCCGGAGCGTCATTCTTGCGGCAGAGCTCACGCAGGCGGTCCGCCACCGCGCACAGCACTCGGTCGC
The DNA here is from genome assembly GCA_965216545.1 of Bryobacterales bacterium. GTDB lineage: Bacteria > Acidobacteriota > Terriglobia > Bryobacterales > UBA6623 > RI-231. The sequence continues at coordinate 5,494,228 of OZ244172.1, read as the reverse complement.
CGGTGGTGTGCCCGTGCTGGTCGTTGACGCGCTTGAAGCGGTCAATGTCGAGGAAGCACAGGCCGAATTCGTAATCGGCTTTGCGCTCGGCGCGAGCCAGCGCTCTCTCGATTCCTTCGATCGCCGCGCTGCGATTGGGCAGTCGCGTCAGCTCGTCCATGCGGGCTCGCTGGAGCAGCTCGTTGCGCTGGGAGAGAAGCTCGCGATAGCCCAGTCTCTGGGACTCGAACGCGACCACGAAGAAGATGTCCGCCAGCAGCAGAACGCACCCCTCGCGCACCCAACCCGGCTCTCCGCCGTGCTGCAGGGCAATTGCGAGCCACCCCGCCGAGTAGAGCGCCACCATGCCATAGGCTTCCGGGCGGTGCTTGAAGAACAGCCCGGCGCCGACGGCCATCATCGCGATGAAAGTCGTGGCGTCGGCTCGGCCGCTGAGGGCTAGATGGGTCAGAAAGCCGATGCCGGCGGTCAGCGCCAGCGCAACCAAGGCGGCACGCCCGGCACGCGGCCCGAGCCGAGGGTGCATCGAGACCACCGAGACCGCTAGGGCAGTGACCGCCGCAACGATCGCCAGCGGGGCAAGAACCATCGCCCCGCGAGCCGGCATCGACCGGATGGGCCCCAGTGCGCACGCGGCGAAAAACACGAAGAACAGCGGCCCCGCCCAGCGTGCCGCGTGCAGCGTCCGAAGCGCAAGGAACTGGTCGAGGCGCAGCCTCCCCCGGCCGTCGGATGGGGCGACGACGGCGGCGTTCGAGGGCAAGCAGGCGGCCTGGGAAGACACGGATCGCATCGCCTGGGCGCCGGGAGATCCCGTACGCCCGTGCAAGTTCCATGTTCAGCCTGATCGCCCCAGAAAGGCCATAGCCCGGCGGTTACATTCGCCTCATCGAATGCTCTTAGGGGGCTCCTGGCATCGGACTAGGATATCCCATGACATTTCTCCGCGCTGACGGGTCATTTCCGTGATAATCTCGCCAGAGCATGCCAAGCGTGACCACCCGGCTGAAGCAGCTCCAGAAGCGCATCGGAGTCGAGGCGGACGGGATGTTGGGGCCGGTGACGATGACGCGCATCGAGGAGCTCGTCGCCATCGCGATGCCGGGCGAGGGGCCGCCGCCGGAGCACAGCTTGGTGGCCTCGGCGAAAGGCCTGGACGCGATCGTACGCTTCGAGATCAGCTCCGAGGCGCACTACCGCAAGAAGCTTCAGAACCCGATATGGCCGGGTGCGGCGAGCGGGGTGACCATCGGCATCGGCTACGACCTGGGCCACACGCCTGCCAGCCGCATCGAGCAAGATTGGCGCGGGCGCATCCGCGACGACGACCTGGAGCGGCTGCTTAAGGTGCAGGGCCTGACCGGAGAACGAGCGAAGCGCGCCGTGAAGCGGGTCAAGAACGTCGTCGTTCCACTCGAGCCGGCGCAAGAGGTATTCTTCCGCCGCACTCTCACGCACTTCGCCGCCCGCACCAAGCGGGCCTTCCCTGGAGTCGAAGAGTTGCCGCACGACGCACAGTCGATGCTGCTCTCGCTGGTGTTCAACCGCGGCGGTTCGATGACGGGCTCGCGGCGCCGCGAGATGAAGGCCATTCGCTCGCTCGTCCCCGCCCAGGACCTCTCCGGGATCGCTTTTCAGATCCGCTCGATGAAGCGGCTTTGGGATAAGGCCAAGCTGCCGGGGCTGCACAAACGGCGGGACCGCGAAGCCGAGCTGGTGGAGGGCGCGCGACGCCACTACGACCCCGACGAGCTGGTGCGCCTGTAGCTTCCGTACAATAACGCTGATGCACCGCCGCAGATTTCTCTCGACCGCCGCCGCCGGCGCGGCCACGTTGGCTTCATGCGCGCCGGCGCCCGAGCCCGACAAGGCGGCGCTGGGGGTCAAGATCACCGGGGTCGAGCTATTTCGCATCGAGGTGAACAACCGCGGGCCATGGCTGGTGATTCGGCTGCAGACCGACGCCGGCGTCAGCGGCCTGGGCGACGCCTCGCACTCGGGCCGCGACGATCCGGCCTACGCCAAGGTGGAAGAGTACGCGACGCTGCTCGAGGGCCGCGGGGTCTTTGAGCTCGAATGGTTCCGCGCACACGCACACGCCGAGTTTCCGGAAGGACGGCGGGCGGTGAGCTGTGCGCTGAGCGCCATCGAGCAAGCCTGCTACGACATCCAAGGCAAGCTGCTGGACGTACCGTGTTGGGCGCTGTTCGGCGGCAAGCTGCGGGACGAGGTGCGCAACTACGCCAACATCAATCGCTCGACCGACGTGCGCACGCCCGAGGGCTTTGCGGAGGTGGCCCGCAACGCGGTCGAGCACGGCTTCGACGCCATCAAGATGGCCTCTTTCGACGGCTTCCCGCGGCAGGGCTCAGCGGCGGAGAAGGAAGCCCACACCCAACTCGGCGTGGACTGCATCGCGGCGGTGCGCGAGGTGCTCGGGCCCGAGGGCGACCTGCTCGTTGACGCGCACAACAATTTCGACCTCGCGAGCGGGCTGGACTTGTTCAGGAGACTCGAGCCTCTGAAGCTGTTTTGGCTCGAGGAAGTCAGCCGGCCGCTCGAAACCTGGGCGGCGCTCAGCGCCCAAGCGCCCATGCCGACCGCCGGCGGCGAGAGCCTCTTTGGCGTGCAACAGTTCTGGCAGTACCTCAAAGCGGACGCTTGCGACATCATGATGCCGGACGTGAAGTATTGCGGCGGCATGGCCGAGCTGAAGAAGATCTCGGTGATGGCCGAGGCCGGCGGCCACGACGTCGCGCCGCACGGCCCGGCAAGCCCCATCGGCAACATGGCCGCCGCGCAAGTCTGCGTGACGATCCCCAATTACTCCATCCTTGAGTACTCGCACGGCGACGCGCTGGATTGGCGAGCGGAGATGACCGTGCCGCCCGAGCCGCTGGGCCCTGGCGGCATGCTGCGCGTGCCCGACACGCCTGGATTGGGCTACGAGCTCAACGAAGAGCTCGTGCGCAGTCGCCTGGCGAGCTAGCCTTCCCGCTTCCCTAGACCGCCGGCCGCCGACTCTGCTAGGCCGCTGGGGCGGCCTCGGAGATCATGCGTTGCAGCACCTGCGCGACTTGGACCGGGTCGAGCGGCTTAGGCAGAACATGATCAGCGCCTTGCCGGCGCGCCTCGGCTAACAGCGGGCCCGGAGCGCTGCGACCGTCCCCGGCGGTGACCGCGAGCACGACCGTACCCGGAGAGTCCCTGCGCACGTCGCGGACCAGGTCCATACCGTCGCCGTCCTGCAAGGTCAGGTCGACGACCAGCGCGTCGAACGACTCGGCGTCGAGAAAGCTGACGGCTTCCTCGACGCCGGCCGCTGGGAACACCGTCATCCCTCGCGATTCCAAAACGCGCGCCAGCGCATGGCCTTCTGTCGGTTCCGCGTCGACAATGAGCACCCTGCCGGCAGCGCCGAGTGCGTCCGGGCGCGCGTTTTTACCCGAAGCGACCAGGGTGAAATAGAACGTGGAACCCTGGCCGAGCCCCGACTCGACCCAGATGCGGCCGCCGTGCTGCTCGACGATCTTCTTGCAAGTCGCCAGCCCAATGCCCGAGCCCGGCCGCCCTTTGGCTTGCGAGAGCCGACGGAAAGGCGCAAACACCGTCTCGCGCGATTTCTCGGGGATGCCCATTCCGTTGTCGCGCACCCACAGCAACGCCCGCTCGCCCTGGCGCTGCCCGCCAACCACGATCCTAGGATCGTGGTCGCCGTGGAACTTGATGGCGTTGGCGATGAGATTCTGGAATAGTTGCGCCAAGGTCACCGCGTCGCCCGACACGGCCGGCAGCTCATCCACCTCGACCACTGCCCGAGAGCGGGAGATCAGCTCCGCGAGGTCCGCGCGGACCGCGCCGACAATTTCGCCGAGATCGAGGTTCTCTTCCGGCGCCCGGTCGCGGCCGGCGCGGGCGTAGCCGAGCAAGGCGTCAATCATCTCCGCCATGCGGTCCGCGGTTCGTACCGCCGCATGCACGAATTCGAGCCCTTGCGCGTCAAACCTCGCCCCATAGAAGTCGCGAATGAGCTCGACGTTGCCCTTCACAGCGCTCAGCGGCTGCTGCAAGTCGTGGGCGACGACCGAGACGAAGTCCTGTAGCTCGCGCTGCTTCTCCTTGAGCTTGCGGCTCAACGCGACCTTTTCGATCGCGTTGAGCACGGCCCGCTGCAGCACCTCGGCCGAGAGCACGGATTTGACCAGATAGTCCTGTGCGCCGCACTGCAGCGCTTCCACGGCGATCATCTCGCTGCCAACGCCGGTGACGAAGATGATGGCCGTGTCATCGCCTCGCTCTCGAATGGCGCGCAGCGTATCGAGCCCGCATTGCGGCCCAAGGCGGTAGTCGAGAATGACGCAGTCCGCGCCTTCGGTCTCGAGCTTGCGCAAGCCCTCTTCGTGGCTGCCCGCCTTGGCGACCGCGGCGCTGAACGCTTGTACGCGCCGCAGATGGCGCTCGACGATACCGGAGTCGGCGTCGTTGTCGTCGACCACGAGTATGCGGTACCGCGGAACAGGCGTAGCCCCCCCGCCGTTGTCCGACACAACGTCCATCTCAAGAGGAATCGGCGCCCCGGGCGGCCGAGATTAGCTTGAGCTCGTACGGCGGTAGAGGTGATAGGCGACTCCGCCGGCCAAAATTGTCAGAAGGCTCCATAACGCCTCCCAACTCTTATCGACGGCGAAATACACGAAAACGAGGAGATTTACGGCAATATAGAATCCCGGAACCAGCGGCCAGGCAAAGCTAACCCATGGTGAAGGCTTCCAATCGGGGTTGCGCCGGAACTTCACCAGCGCCAGCACCGACATGGCCGAGAACAGCCACAGCGTAAACCCGATGTAGTAGAGCAGGCTCTCGAACGTACCGGTGAGGATCAACAGCAAGCAGCAAAGCCCCTGCGCCGTGACCGCCACCCAAGGGCTCTTCCACTTCGGATGGATCTTGCCCGCCGCGGAGAAAAACGCTCCGTTGCGCGCCATCGCGTAGTAGACCCGCGGACCGATCATACACATGGCGTTGACGGTGGCGAGCAGCGACAGCGCCATCCCCGCGGCGAAAATCCCGCCGCCGGAATCGCCGAACAGGTTCTGCGCGGCCTGCGCTCCAACCGCCACCACGCCCTTCATCTCTTCGAGCGGCGTCGCATAGATGAACAGGCAGTTCAGCGCCGCGTAGAACGCCGCAACCAGGATCGTGCCCAACACCAACGAGCGCGGCAGAATGCGCTCGGGGTCCTTGATCTCCTCGGCCACGTAGACGGCGGCGTTCCAGCCGCTGTAGCCGAAGTAGACGAACACCAAGCTGAGCGCGAACTGGGCGGGAACGGTCGTCGTCGAGGTGCGTTCGGCGGTCTGCTGGAAGTGCGCCCAGTCGCCGGTCCCCATCGCAAAGCCGAATACGAGCAGCGCGCCGAGGACGAACAGCTTGACGCCCGTCAAGCCGTTCTGCATCTTCGCCACCGAGTCCACGCTCAACAAGTTGAGCGCGGTGAAGACGACGATGACTCCGCACGCGAACCACTGCGCGCCGCCGAGTTGCAGGTCGATCGGGCCCAGCGACAACGGGATCGTGGCTTGCGGGTCGAGGTTCGGCGAGAAGTGGCCCGCGTAGGCCGCCACGCCCAGCGCAGCCACCGCGATCGGGGCGGAAAAGCCGGCGAAGAAGCTCACCCAGCCGTCGATAAACCCCCACGCCGGCCCCCAGGCCTCGCTCAGATAAACGTACTCGCCGCCCGAGCGCGGGTAGTTGACGCCGAGCTCGGAGTAGCACAGCGCACCGGTCAGCGCGATCGCCGCGCCAACGAGCCAAATCGAGACTACGAGCGTCGGCGAGCCGAGTTGGCCGGCCAGGAAACCGCTGGTCGTGAAGATGCCGGTGCCGATCATATTCGACACCACGATCGCGGTCGCGCTCACCAAACCCAGGCGGCGCTCGAGTTGATTCTCGGACATAGGAGTAAACTGAGGATGGAGGAAGCCATGGAGCGTCTTCCAGGCCCGTCCGCTCTACTGTTTTTCGGGGCAATTGTCGCACAGCTACTCGCCCCGGCAGCCGCGCAGGATCCCCCCGCCGCGCGGCAAGAAAGCCCTCAGGCGAACAGGAGAAAAGCCATGATAGAAGCGCAGATCGTCGCTCGGGGCGTGCGCGACCCTGCGGTGCTCGAAGCGCTTCGGCGCATCCCGCGGCGGGAGTTCGTACCCGCCCAACTGGTCGACGAAGCCTACGAGGACCATCCGCTGCCGATCGGGTATGGGCAGACAATTTCACAGCCCTACATCGTCGGCTACATGACCGAGCTTCTCCGGCTCGAAGCTCATCACAAAGTGCTCGAGATTGGCACGGGCTCCGGATACCAGGCCGCCGTCCTGTCTCTGCTCGCCGACCAAGTCTACTCGATCGAAATCGTCGAACCGCTTGCGCTCGAGGCCCGCGATCGGCTCGAGAGACTCGATCGCCGCAACGTCGAGATCAAGATCGGCGACGGCTACCAAGGCTGGCCCGAGCATGCCCCTTTCGACCGCATCGTGCTCACGGCCGCGCCGCCGCGGATCCCGCGGCGGCTCATCGACCAGCTCGCTTCCGGGGGACGCCTCATCGCGCCCGTCGGTCCCAGCTACGGCGCGCAGGAGATCGTCATCCTCGACAAGGACCGCAAGGGCCGCATCCACAAGCGCCGCGACCTTCCCGTGCGTTTCGTCCCGATGGTCGAGCGCCCCTAGCGCTGAGTTGCGGGAACTGATTCGGTCCCCGCGGTGTCTTTAGTTACTGAAGCGAACGCAAACTGGCCGGCCCGTTTCTCGCGTTCCCTCATTTCGGATTTTCGAGTCCGAGAAAAAGGAGAGAAACGTGTTTCAACAATCCCTCGTGAGCTCCGGCGGCGCCGCGCGCAAGACTTGGAGCTTCCTCGCATCCTTGCTCGCACAGACGTTGGCGATTTGCCTCGTCGTGCTCGGCGCCATGGCGTATACGCCGCTGCTGCCGGCGGCGGGCTTCGCCGTATGGCTCGAGGCGCCCGCGCCTCCGCCCGGCGCGCCGCCTCCGCCGCCCGAGCAGGTTCAGATGGCGCAAGCTCCGGCGCGTTATGAAAGCGAGCTCAAACAGCCGCCGAGCATTCCCGACAAAGTTGCGGTGATCGTCGACCCCGAAGACTACGCGGCGAGCCCCCCTGCGGCCGGGCCGGTGGTCGGGGGCGATCCGGGCGGCGGCGCAATCGGCGTCATCGGCTCGTACTCCTTCGAGGTGCAGCCTCCGCCTCCGCCGCAGCCGAAAGTCGAGAAAAAGCCCGCTCCGCCCCCGCCGCCGAGCGGGCCGGTCCGGGTCAGTCAATCGGTCCAGGCCGCCAAGATCATCCGCCGCGTGCAGCCGGCCTACCCGCAGATCGCCAGGCAAGCCGGCATTGGCGGGAAGGTGCGCCTCAGGGCCATCATCTCCCGCGCCGGGGAGATCGAGCAGCTCCAGGTCTTGAGCGGACACCCCTTCTTGGTTCCGGCCGCGGTCCAGGCCGTAAAGCAATGGCGCTATCGCCCGACGCTGCTCAGCGGCGAGCCGGTGCAGGTGGCGACCGAGATCGAGGTCAACTTCGTTCTCAGCCGCTAGCCTCTAGCGCTCGAGTCCGTGGATGGGCGCCAAAGGCGCCATGCAGGAAATAGCCTCGGATGAAATCCGTGGAGCCACGAAGGGAAGTTCACGCGAGCGCCCTGCAGGGGGCGCGGCTTGGTTGCCGCCAGGCCCCTGTCAGGGCCGAGGAAAGGTGGGGGCCGCTCAATTCCACGGGCGCGGCGCCCGAGGCTGTCTTCTGCCAGGCGCCTACCGGCGCCACGCAGCTCAGCTCTTCATCGACTGCATGAACTCGGAGTTGCTGCGCGTCTTGCCCATCCGGTCCAGCAGCAGCTCCATGGCCTCGGTGGTCGAGAGCGGGCTGAGCACCTTGCGCAGAACCCACACGCGGCCCAGGGTCTCCTGATCGAGCAGCAACTCTTCCTTGCGCGTGCCCGAGCGGTGGATGTCGATGGCCGGAAAGGTGCGCTTGTCGACCAGCTTTCGGTCGAGCAACACTTCCATGTTGCCGGTGCCCTTGAACTCCTCGAAGATCACGTCGTCCATGCGGCTGCCGGTGTCGACCAGCGCGGTGGCGATGATCGTCAGGCTACCGCCTTCTTCGATGTTCCGCGCCGCGCCGAAGAAACGTTTGGGCCGTTGCAGAGCGTTGGAGTCGACGCCGCCGGAAAGGATCTTGCCCGAAGGCGGCACGACGGTGTTGTAGGCGCGCGCCAGACGCGTGATCGAGTCCAGCAGGATCACCACGTCCTTCTTGTGCTCGACAAGCCGCTTCGCTTTGCCAACCACCATCTCAGCCACCTGCACGTGCCGTGTATAGGGTTCGTCGAAGGTCGAGCTGACGACTTCGCCGTTGACCGAGCGCTGCATGTCGGTCACCTCTTCGGGGCGCTCGTCGATTAGCAACACGATGAGGGTGACGTCGGGATGATTCTCGGTGATCGAGTTGGCGATCGACTGCAACATCATCGTCTTGCCGGTGCGAGGCGGCGCGACGATCAGCCCGCGCTGTCCTTTGCCAACCGGCGCCAGCAAGTCCATCACACGGCCTGAGTAGTTCTTGCGGTCGGTCTCGAGCTTCATGCGCTCGGTTGGGTAGTACGGCGTGAGGTTGTCGAACAGGATCTTGTTGCGGGCGACCTCGGGCTCTTCGAAGTTGATCTTCTCGACGCGGACCAGGGCAAAGTAGTTCTCGCCGTCCTTGGGCGGACGAACCTGGCCGGTGACCGTGTCTCCGGTACGCAGTCCGAAGCGTCGCACCTGCGCCGGCGAGACGTAGATGTCGTCGGGGCCTGGCAGATAGTTGTAATCGGGCGAGCGCAAGAAGCCGAAGCCTTCGGGCAGCGTCTCCAGTACGCCTTCGGTCGCGATCAGGCCTTCGCGGTCGATCGGCTGGCTTTGCAGAATGCGAAAAATCAACTCCTGCTTGCGCATCCCGCTAATGCCGGGAATCTCGAGCTCGTAGGCGATCTTCGCAAGCTCGGTGATGCTCTTCTTCTTGAGTTCAGTGATGGTCATGACATGACGTCAAACAGGACGTTGCGGCCGGGAGGGATTGGCCAGAAATTCGACTGTCAGGGAGAGTCCCGGCGGATTTGCCGTGACGCAGTTCAGAATAGCGCACAGACGGCCGACTCGGCAATTCGTAGCTTGAGAGAAGCTGTGCGCCTGGGCGTCTTCATTGCCTCGCAACCCTCGCAGCGGCGCGGCATGGTGCGCCGGCCCGCCGGCGTTATATCGAATCTAATATGATCAACATGCGACGGGCCCGAGACCCATCGCATGGCTGGGCGGCAGTCTGGCGCGGCTTCGGGAGGAGGAGGACATCCGCGCGGATGCTGGCTATCAGCTCGAGCTGCTCCAACGCGGAGAAGCCGCGACGGACTTCAAGCCGATGCCCGATGTCGGTTCCGGCGTCATGGAGATCCGCGTTCGTGGCGAGCGCGAGTTTCGCGTCTTCTACGTGGCGCGGTTCAACGAGGCCGTCTACGTGCTCCCCTGCTTTGTAATGAAGACCAGGACGACGCGAAAAGCCGATCTCGAGTCGGACGGCAGCGCTATTCGGCGCTGCTCGAATCGAGGCGAGCCAAAAAAGGGGCGGGTCAATGCAATGAAATCAACGAGCATCAGCCAAGGAAGCGGCGACGTTTACCAAGACCTCGGCTTCTCGGCGTCAGAGGCCCGGAATCTGCATCTACGCGCCGAGCTCATGACGGCGCTGCGCAACTACATCGAGAAAGAGGGTCTAACGCAGGCCGACGCCGCAAAACGCTTGAACGTCAGGCAGCCCCGCGTCCCGGACCTCACCCGCGGCAAGATCAGCCGCTTCTCTCTCGACGCCCTGGTCAACATGCTCACCGACGCCGGCATGCAGGTCGACGTCAAAATCAGGCAACCGTCCCGACGCGTCGCGTGACAACGTCCAATCGCTAAGGCGCCGAACGGCGAGTCCACGCCTCGTCGCGGCTCCGGGCCCCGATGCACGGCATTGCCGAGCCTAAACTCCGAATTGGCGTAGATGGTGATCCGCGTGGAGATAGGCCCAGATCCGCCATTCCTTCCCGCTGAGCGGGCCGAAGAACGGGTGCGCGCTCACAGGCGGCGACCCGGGTAGAGCCGCGAAACGCTCGTGCAACTCGATCAGCGTCTCGCGATCGGCGTCGAAGTCGCCCGGCGGGGTGCCTTCTCCAGCGACTTGGTCGAGCCCCTGCACCGTGCGGCGCCCGCGCGGCCACGGGAAGGGTCCGCAGAGCGCGATCCGGCGAATCGCCATTCGGCTGAACCAGGTGTCGAGCCGCGGCGGAGCGGCGCCCTCCCCCAGGAATGAGCGCAACGCATCAGAGAGATGACAGACCGCCTGATGCGGCGACATCCTGCCCCACCGCCGGCGGCTATCGGGCCGCAGCTCGCGAATTCGACGGACCAGCTCTTCCCGGCGGCTCGCCTCGGCAATGGATCGCGGGGACATGTCGACGCGCCCAAGCGCCGCGGCGCAAGGACGCCCGTTATCATGAGCGGATGCAGCCGGACGAGGTCAACCGTCAGCTCGAGCGCATCCTCGCGAGCGCCGCTTTCCGGCGTTCAGCCGTCCAGAGCCGGCTGCTGCGCTTCATCGTCGCCCGCACGCTCGAAGGGGATACCGCCTCGCTGAAGGAATCCGGGTTGGCCGTCGGCGTGTTCTCCCGCGACGTCACCGATCTCGCCCGCGACGACTCGATCGTCCGCGTGCACGCGCGCAAGCTACGGCAAAAGCTCGATCATTACTACTCCGACGCAGGCGCCGCGGACCCGATCCGAATCCGCATTCCGAAGGGCGCCTACGTGGCGGTGGTCGAGCAGGTCGATCCGCCGCGCTCGACTCGCGAGCCCGGCCCGCCGCCCGGCTTCCTTCCGTTCGCCGCGGCGGGGGCGCTGGCGGCGATGACCGTGCTCGCCGTCGCCGGCATGCTGCATGCTCCGATGCCGGCAACCGCTCCGGCCTCCGGAGATGCGCTCTCCGACGCCGAGCGGGCGAGCCGGCTCGAAGCGCGCGGGCGGCAACTCTGGGGACAAGGCACGCAAGCGAGCCTCGAGCGCAGCGTCGAGCTCTACCGCCAAGCCCTCCGCTTCGAGCCCCGTTCCGCGCGTCTTTGGGCGTCCATCGCCGACAGCTACCACCTCATGGGCGCCCTCGGGCAGATCCCGCGGGATCGGGCTTTGGAGCTCGGAGCCGCGGCGCTCGCGCGAGCGCGCGCGATCGACCCAGACAGCCCGGAAGCGCTGGCCGCCGCGGGCTTTGCACGGATGCGGCTCGATCCCGCGCGCCCCGACCCCGAGCCGCTGTTCCGCGCCGCGCTGCGGCAGGATCCCCATCTCGCCCGGGCGCATCAGTGGTACTCCACCGCGCTCTCGGTGCGCGGAGCCCACGCCGACGCCATCCGCCACGCCCAACGCGCGGTGACGCTCGAACCCAGCTCGGCCATCCACTACGCCGGCCTCGGACGAGTCTACTTTTTCGCTCGCCAGCACGCTCGCTCCATCGAGAGCCTGGAGACCGCGCTCGAGCTGCGGCCCGATTTCCACTCCGCCGCCCAGCGGCTCGCCTACAGCTACCTGGAGTTGGGCCGCGCCCACGACGCGGCGAGCGTGTTGGAGCAGTCGATCGAGCGCTCTGGCAGGCGTCGCGGGCTGCTGGTCGCCCTCGCCCGCGCGAGGTCCCGTCTGGGGCAGCACGACCAAGCGCGGGAGATTCGTCGCGAGATCGCCTCCGCGGTCGAGACCGCGAGCTTCGGCCTAGCTGTTCTGGACCTCGACCAGGGCCGGCTCGAGAGCGGCTTCCGCCAGTTGCACCGAATCGCCGCCAGCGGGCGGTTTCCGCGGGTCGGCCTGGCGACCAACCCGCTGATGGACCCCTTCCGCCAAGATCCCCGTTTTCACCGGCTCATCGCTCGAGTTCACGGTGAATCGGGACCCCGATCGCGCTTTTAACCTAGCGCTCCGAGCCGCGGCTGCCGTAGATTGCAGCCATGGGAAGACTGTGTTTGGCCTTGGCGCTGTTCGCCGCGCCCTGCTGGGCTCAGACCGCCGTTCGCGGAATCGTGCGCGACGCGGCCAGCGAGGAGCCTCTTGGCCGTGTGCGGGTGGAGGCGGCGGAGCGGGGCCTACGGGCGGTCACCGACTCCTCGGGCCGCTTCGAGCTCGCAGGAGCGGCGCCGGGACCGCTGCGCCTGCGATTCAGCGGAGTCGGTTACCGGCCGGCCGACCTCGAGCTCGAGGTCGAGACGGGCGCCGCGGTCGAGGTTGCCGTCTCGCTGCATCCCGATTCGCTGCGCCGCACCGAGTCCGTCTCGGTGACCGCCGGACCCTACGGCCACGAGCTTCCCGGGGCGGTTTCCCTCGCCGGCAACGAGCTGCGCAACCTGGCGTCGGTGCTCACCGACGACCCGCTCCGGGCCGTGCAAGGGCTGCCCGGCGTCGCCGCGGGCGATGATTTCCAGAGCCAGTTCGCTCTGCGCGGCGCGCCGTTCCAGCGGGTCGGGCTGTATCTGGACGGCGTGCTGCTGCGCTCGCCATTCCACACCGTGCAGGGCGACATCAACAACCCTTCGGTCACCGTCCTCAACGGCGAGATGCTCGAGAGCGTCAATCTGCTGCCCGGGGCGCCGCCGTCGAGCTACTACGATCGCACCGCCGGCGCGGTCGACCTGCGCTCGCGTGAAGGCGACCGCGAGTCCTTCGGCTTCCGCGTGACGGCCAGCATGTCGAACCTGGCCGGGACGTTCGAAGGCCCACTCGGCAAGCGCGGCCGCGGCTCGTGGCTCCTCAGCGCTCGCAAGAGCTATCTCCAGTACATCCTGCGCGCGGTCTCCGACGACGACGAGCTCGCCTTCGGATTCTCCGATGTACAAAGCCGCCTCAGCTACGATCTCTCGCCCAAGCACACCGTTTCGCTTGGCCTCGTCGACGGCCGCTCGGGTCTGGGACGCACGGGAGACTTTCGCGACGAAGGCCCGAACGCCGACATCGAGAGCGACCTGCACTTCACACTGGCGCGGCTGGGCTCACGCTACGCGCCACGCTCCAACCTGCTGGTCGAGAACCGCGTTGCGTATCTGCGCGAGCGCTTCGAGAACCTCGGGCGTGCGCTGCTGCCGCTGGCCGAAGACTTCTACGCCGAATGGGTCGGCAGCGGCGATCTCTCCTGGCAGGCGCATCGCTCGTTTTCGCTCGACGCCGGGTGGCTGGCGCGCAATCGTCGCGAGGACGGCTACTTCGTGCGGCGCTCGGGCCCCGACAACATCGCCCTCGTTACCGACGAGTTTCGTGGCTCGGGCACGCTCGGCGGCGGCTATCTCCAGCAGTCGACGCAGCTCTTCGACGGCCGCTTGCGGATGCGAACCGGCGCGCGATTCGACCGCAACTCGACGAACCAGACCGCGACCGCCGCTCCGTTCGCATCCGCCTCGGTATTTGCGCGGCGCTCCACCGAGCTCCACGCCGAGTGGGGCCAAGCCGTCCAGCACCCCGAGCTCAGCTTGGCGCTATCGCGCTTCGTAGGCTCCTCGCTCGACCCGGCGCGCTCCAACCACCTGCGCGCACTCGTCGAACAAAAGCTGCCCGCCCGCGCGCGCCTGCGCGCTGAGGTCTTCCACCGCTGGGACCGCGACCTGGTTGCGCGCCCGCTGGTGGAGCCGAGATTGCTCGACGGCGCCTTCGTCCCGCCGGCGTTCAACGCGCCTTACCAGAACGCGTTGAAGTCCTACACCCGCGGATTCCAACTCTTTCTCCAGCGGCGCAGCGCGAACGGCCTCAACGGCTGGGCCTCCTACGCTTGGACGCGCTCGGAGACCTCCGACGGCGTGCTCGGAATCCGTTATCCCTCCGACTACGATCAGCGCCACACCGTCAACCTGTTCGGGAGCTACCGGCCCGCGCCGCGGCTCAACCTCAGCGCCAAGCTCGCGCACGGCTCCAGCCTGCCGCTGCCAGGGTTCTTCCTGCAAACCGGCGAGACGCAATTGGCGCTCGACGAGGTCCGCAATCGGGTTCGTCTGCCCTACTACCAGCGCCTCGACTTGCGCATCAACAAGCTGCTGGTTTTCGGCGACTGGCAGGTCACGCTGTTCGGAGAGGTGATCAACGTGCTCAACCGGCGCAACATCCGGACGAACTTCCAGGGAGGGTTTAACCCGATCACCGGCAATCGCGTACCCGACCTCGAGGACACGTTCCCAATCCTGCCCTCGGTCGGAGTCGTGATCGAGTTTTGAGCCGCCGCGGACCCGTTTGCGGGGCCGAGCTGGATTGGCTACGCTGACACTGCCCGCGCAATTGAGATGAATCCCGCGAATCGATTGACTCGACGCTCGGTCCGCGCGCTATTCGCCGCGCTGGCGCTTGCCGCCCTGCTCGGCGCCGCCGAACCGGAGCTCGAGCCCGTCGCAAGCCTGACCGAGCTGATGCAGGCGATGATCATCCCCGCCTCGAACGCCCTGTTCGACGTCGCGCGCAACCCGCCCGCCGACGATGGCGATTGGAAGCACGTGCGCAATCAGGCGATCATCCTCGCAGAGTCTGGAAACCTGCTGATGATTGGCGAACGGGCCAAAAACGACGAGGTGTGGATCAGCACGTCACGGGCGCTGATCGAGGCCGGCTTGGCCGCCAAGCGCGCCGCCGACGCCAAAGACGTCGACGGGATCAACGACGCCGGCAACCAAATCATCGAAGCCTGCGAAGTCTGCCACGAGACCCACTGGCAGCGCTAGATCTCCACGCCGGGCTTCCCTTCTTTTCAGAGCCGCATGCGCCAGCTTGCGGTAAGCTTCTATAGCCCTGCGACGTTCACGCTTACCGCACCTTCGCGGGAGCGGCCCGGATCCGATCGAGAAGGCGACTAGTACGAGATGGCCGGCGTGGTCTTCTTGGCCTGCGCCACCCACTTCGCAACCGACTTCTCCGACGGCGCGGAGCGGCACAGCTTCTTCGCGTCGTTGACCTCTTTCATCTTCACGGCCAGGTTGGCGGCGTTGCGGTTCCGCAACTCCTTGATCGTATCGACGCCGGCGGCCTCGAGCAGCTCGGAATACTGCTTGCCCACGCCGTTCACGCGCATCAAGTCGGCGAGGTTGCACCACGTCAGAATGTGCGCGTGGCTGATCCCGGTCGCTTCCTCGAGCTCCTTGCGTCCGGCGGGCTTCGCGCCGCGTTTGAGGAGCTGGCCGGTGGTGTTGACGCCAGCGGCAGCGAGCTTCTTGCCGTAGACTGGGCCGATGCCCTCGATCTCTTCGATTTTGTAGTTCATCTTGCCTCCTCTTGTGGAGAGTCAAATCGTAGCAAAAAACAGCCGGAACGAGCCGGTGTTTTCGCGGGAAATTAGCGCCAAGCCTCCCCGGCGTCCCGCGATGTCGCCCAATAGGGCAGCCAAACGAGCGCGCAGAAGCGTACATCGATGTCGGTCTTCTTCGCTTTCACCGCGATCGTCTCGAGCTCTTCGGTCCGCGGATCGATGCTGTCCTCGATCTCCTCGACCTCGGCTTCGAGCTCCGCGTTCAGCTCGGCGAGCTGCTCTTTGAGAGCCTCGAGATTTTCCTTGGCGCGCCCGATGTCGCTGCGCTCCTTGCCGATGCGACCCACCCCGCGAGCGGCCGTGCCCATGCGGCGCACGTTCGTCGCGCTGAGCACCTTGCGGCCGAACAGGGCGCCGAGCAGCGATGAGCCGACCGAGAGCACCGAGGCCACCGTCTGCGAGCTCGCTTGCTCCTTTTCCTTGTCGACGGTCTGTTCGGCTTTGCGAATCCGTTCTTCCAAACGATCGACCTTCGACTTGTACTTGGTCCGCAACTTCTCGGTACGCAGGTCGCGCTCTTCGCGTGCAACGCGGTCGAGCCGTACGCGAAAGTCGCGCTCGTTCTCGCCCGGGTCGGACGTCTGCTTGAGCGTCGGGCTGAAGTAGAGCTCGAGCGGACGCTCGGCGTAGATCCACGCCGCCAGCCGTTTCGACCACACGCCGTACTTCTTCGTCTTTGCGGCGTCGGGAGCGAGCGCCGCATAACTTGCCGCCTGGTCGGCGCGCGCCTCGGATTCGAGCGCATCGGGTTCGAGCTCGAAATCCTCGGCGAGTTGCCAGTCCACCGGCGTGGGCGCGTCGTCGATCGGCGTCCATACGGTGAGGTCGTGCGTCTGGTCGAGCTTGGCTTTGCGGTTGGTGTAGTGCACGCGGGCTTGGCCGACCAAGGCGGGACGATATTCGAGCCGAGCGTCGGCGGGGCCAATCGTGCGCAGGGGGGCGAAGAACTGCGGAACGCCGGCGGGCAGCGCGGGGGCGGCGGCGGGCTCGGGCGCGACCGCCGCCGCGGCAGGCGCCTCCTGCTCGGCCTCGACGGGCGGCTTGCGCGGCCCCATCAGCCGCTCGATCTGGTCGCGCGTAAACGGACCGCTCAAGTACGATAGCGCCCAGCGTGTATGGAACGCCTCGGGTCCCTGCTCGTGCACGTTGTAGAGCAGAAACACGCGCTTGCCCAACCCGGAGATCTTGCGTTCCATGTCGGCGCGGTCGAAGGGCAACCCCGCGCCGGCCGCGGCGCCCTCCAGCCCGTCGAGCACGCGGTCACGGTCGCGGTCGGTCTGCAACCGCCCCACGAACCACGCGCCGGCGTTTGACAGCGCCTTGTAGTCGAGATCCTTCGGGTTTTGCGTCGCCAGCAGCACGCCCACGCCAAAGGCCCGCGCCTGCTTCATCAGCGTCATCAACGGCTGCTTCGACGGCGGATTCGCCGTCGGCGGCAGGTAGCCGTAGATCTCGTCCATGTAGAGCAGGGCGCGCAGCGAGCTCGTACCCGCCTGACGCCGCATCCAGCTCAGCACCTCGCCTAGCAAGGTCGAGACGAAGAACATCCGCTCGGCGTCGCCTAGGTGAGCGATCGAAAAGATCGCCAGCCGCGGCCTGCCTTGTTGGGTATAGAGCAAGCGGTCGATGTCCAACGACTCGCCGTGCATCCAGGCCTCGAAGCCCGGCGATACGAGCAGATTGTTGATCGCCATCGCCAGCCCCATCCGATCCTTCGAGGGGAAGAACGATTCCAGATCGAACACGCCCACGCGCTCGACCGGCGGATTCTGGATCTGCTGGATCAGCTCGGCCAAGCTCAAGTCCTTGGCCGCTCGCCAAGCCTTGTCGATCAGGAGCGAAAGCAAGATGTGCTCGCGGCTCTGCACCGGGTCCGCGTCGATCCCCACCAGCCCCAATAGCGACCCGGCGGCGGCCTGCACGCGGTCGCGCATCTGCTCGCGGTCGTGGATCAGTTCCTTCGAAGGTGCGGAGAACGACTTGAGCATCGAGACCGGAATGCCCGCCTCGCTGCCCGGCGTGTAGATCGCCATCTCGGCTGCATCGCGAAGACGTGCGATGCGCTCGCCCGACTGGCCCCAATCCGCCAGTCCCTTTTTCCACAACGCGGCTTGGTCCTTGGCGTACTCCTCCGGCGTCTTGCCCTTCCGGCGCGCCGCGCTCTCCTGGATCCACGGCCGGAAGTCTTTCGGCTTCAGCTCGGGAAAATTCAACAGCAGATTGCCGAGGTCGCCCTTTGGGTCGATCGCGATCACGGGAATGCCGTCGATCAGCGCCTCTTCGAGCAAGCACACGCACAAGCCCGTCTTGCCCGAGCCGGTCATCCCGAAACAGACCCCGTGCGTGGTCAGGTCTTTCGAGTCGAGCAGCAGCAGGTTGTCGTTCAGGGAAGATTCGTCGAGATCGTAGGTCTTGCCGAGGTAGAGCGCCCCCAGCTTTTCGTAGGCTTCAGACATGGCGGAGTCATTCGATTATGCCGAAATCGAATGGCCGCAGGCAGGCGCACTCACGTGCGCGGCTCTGTTCAGTTTCCACACTGGCGCTACTGAAACGCAGGGTGGGCCTGCGTGCCGGGCCCAGCGCCGCGGCGCGGACCCGCTACTCTTCCCCGCCCCGCGTCCGGCGCACCGTCGATACGCGGTTCTTGCGCTGCTCGCGCCTCTGCTTCACGTGCTTCGAA
Organism: Bryobacterales bacterium; assembly: GCA_965216545.1. Classification (GTDB taxonomy): domain Bacteria; phylum Acidobacteriota; class Terriglobia; order Bryobacterales; family UBA6623; genus RI-231. The sequence goes on along the minus strand of OZ244172.1, from coordinate 5,476,157 downwards.
ACCAACACGCCGTAGGCCTTCTTCACCGCGGGCACATCCGCCTCATCGGCGGCCAGCGCGGTGAAGATCAGCGAGCCCATCTCCTCGGTCGACGCCTCGCCCCAGGTCACGCGCTTGGGCGGGCTCGAGGGGTTGCGCGGATTCTCCGCCGAGTTGTCGTAGACAATCTCGGCATGGATGGTCGCCCCCGCCGGCAGCTTCACCGGCTCGGCGTAGGTATACATGCTCTGCCAGGCGAAGTCCCAGTCCGGCACGTGGATCAGCGGAACTTCGCTGCCGTCCGGAAGCACGGCCCAGCCCTTGAACGACTTGCCGATGTAGTGCGCGTGCGGCGTCACGGCAAAGATCTCGATCGCCGCCGGCAGCGTGAACTGCTCGCGGATCGTAAAGCTCGCATCGCCCGGCTGAATGTCGATACCCGCGCCGGCGCCATACATCGGCGGAACCTGGAAGCCAATCTTCTTCCGTGTGGCCGGCTTGTCGCTGAAGTAGAGGCCGACCGCCGACACCTCCGTCTCAGGCTTGCCCGACGGATGGAAGTGCGACTGGAAGATGAAGTCCGCGCCGGCGGGCAGCTTGGTCGGCGACTCCTCGGGGAACACACGCGCATTGCCGCCAACGGCCCAACCGCTCAAATCGACCAGCCCGCGGACGCCCGGGCCCATGCCGCCGAACCCCGGCTCTTCGTCCTTCGCATCGAGCTTGCGCGCGCCGCCGCTCGGGTCCGCCTTGAACAGGCTATGGTGCATCACGTTGCGCGCCTTGGGCCGGAACTCGATCGCCCGCACCCACTTGTCCTCGCTCGTGCCCGTGGCGGCCACGAAGTTGCGGTAGATGTCCGCGCCGTCGGCGGGAACCTGGTAGGGCTGCTCCATCTCGACCACCAGGTCCGGCTCGCCAAGCTGCCAGCCCTGGGGGAAGTCCGGCAGCGCCGGCAGGTCCTTTGCGTCGCCCTCGGGCATGCCGTCACGCACCCATTTCGCAATGGTCGCGATCTCATCGTCGCTGAGCCGTTGCTCGTCCTTGAAGTGGCCGTAGTCCGGCGCGGCGTGCCACGGCGGCATATAGCGCGACTGCGTAACCGCCTCGATCAGCCGGCCGCGCTTGTGCGCGTCTTGGTAGCTCAACAGCGAGAATGGCGCGGACTGGCCCGGCCGGTGACAACCCGAGCAGTTCGCAAAGACGATCGGTGCGACGTCGCGAGTGAACGTCGTCTTGCCGGCGGCCCCGGCGGCCGGAAGGGCGCTGGCGCCGAGTAGCGCAGCAAGGGCGAGCAGAATCGTACGCGGCATGACTTCCTGAGTCTAACCGAAGACCGCTCTGTTGGGGCGACCTAGCCTCCGCGCCTAGGGCGAAGACGCCCGCTCCCTCACGCTCGTGGTTCTGGTCGGAGCCGCGCCCGCCAGGGTGCGGTCACGCCGCCAATCGCGAGCTCTCGAAAGCGACCGCAAGCTGGCGCATGCGGCTCCGCTCCTCGTTAATCGTTAGTCGCTGAAGGCGGCGTCGAAGGCTCGGCCCGAGGGGGCGAAGTCGACCTTCTTGGTGAAGGCGCAAGCCTCTTCCGCGCCGGCTTCGCGATCCATGCCGCTGTCTTCCCACTCGATCGACAGCGGCCCGTCATAGCCGATGTGGTTGAGCACGCGGATGATCTCCTCGAAATCCACTCCGCCGTGGCCCAGCGAGCGGAAGTCCCAGCCGCGCTGGGGATGCCCGAAGTTGAGGTGCGAGGCGAGAATGCCGCTGCGGCCGTCGAGTTGGCGCGCCGAGTCCTTCATGTGGACGTGGTAGATGCGGTCTTTGAACTCCCATAGGAAGGCCGCCGGGTCGACAAACTGCCAGTGCAGATGGCTCGGGTCGAAGTTGAAGCCGAAGGCTTCGCGGTTGTCGATCGCGTCCAGCGCTCTGCGCGCCGTATGGATGTCGAAGGCGATCTCGGTGGGGTGCACCTCGAGCCCAAAGCGCACGCCGCACTCGTCATACACGTCGAGGATGGGATTGAACATCTCCGCGAAGTAAGCGAATCCTTCGTCGATCTGCGCGTCGGAGACCGGCGGGAAGCTGTAGAGCATGTGCCAGATCGAGGAGCCGGTGAAGCCGTTGGCGACCTCGAGGCCCAGGTTCTTGGCCGCCCGCGCGGTGTCCTTGACGGCCTGGACCGCCCAGGCGCGCTTCTTCTCGGCGTCTCCGTGGGTCTCTTCGGGGGCGAACAGGTCCGAGCGCGCATCGTCGTTGGGGTCGCAGACGAGCTGGCCGGCGAGGTGATTGGAAATCGCGAACAACTGCAAGCCGTGCTTGTCGAGAATCGCCTTTTGCTTGGCGCAGTAGTCGAGGTCGGTCGCCGCGCGGGCGACGTCCATGTGGTCGCCCCAGCAGGCCAGCTCCAGGCCGTCGTAGCCCCAGCTTGCGGCCTTGCCGGCCAGCGCCTCCAGAGGCAGATCGGCCCATTGGCCCGTGAACAAGGTGACCGGTCGACTCATGGCTCGCTCGCTTTTCTCCTGTGGATTTGGCGACCGCCGGCCGGCGCGCCGCGCAACGAAAAAGTGTAGCAGATTCAACGCCCAACGCCCGGCTTTGCGAGCCTTCCCGGTATCACCGTACGGGCCCCGCATATGACCCTCGTACTATTGACGCCCCGGAACGTTCGGCACCATGGTTTCCCCTAGAGACCGGACCGCACCGGCGCCAAGCTCGGACTTTCGACACCGAGCAGGCGCAAGGCGAAGCTCATCCGTCCGGCGCTCGAGAGACGAAGGGGAGGGACCCGAAGTTGTATCAGTCCAAGCGATCTGTATTCCTCGTTGCGGTCGCGCTCGTAGCGGCGACGCCGATTCTTGGCCAACCCAGCCTGTTCCGAGGTCCCGGTACTCCTGAGAACCCTGGGCCGAACGTGGTGGTACGCCACGGCCTCGAAGTGGCGGCCGAAGTGCTCTCGAACAACCCGGCGAGCCTGTGGATCGACCTGCCCGATGCGCCGGCGATCCTGGTCGAGCAGAGCGACTTCGAGCAGCGTCGGGGCAACGGGCTGGTGTGGCGCGGACGCGTTCCCTATGCGGGCGACAGCCAGGTGGTCCTCACGCGGCACAAGGGTTTGGTCGCAGGGACGATTCAGATCGATGGGGATACCTACGAGATCGCTCCGGGCCCGGGACGCAGCCAAGCCATCAAGAAGCTCGATCTAGCGAGCTTTCCGGCCTGCGACGGCGGCCCGATCGCGCCTGGAAGCGCCAATGACAGCGGCGTCGCCGCGGGGCCCTCGGCGCCCGCAACGGCCGGAGCTGCGGATCCCAACGCCGAGATGCACTTGCTCGCGATGTACACTCCGCAGGCCCGCGACGCCGCGGGCGGCGTGGCCGGCATCGAGGCGACTATTCAGGCCGCGGTCGACAACGCCAACACCGCCTTCGCGAACAGCAACATGTTCGGCCGCTACGTGCTGGTCCACACCGCCCTCGCCAACTACAACGACAGCGGGAACCTGAGCAACGATCTAAGCTGGATCCGCACCGACGCGACGACCGCCGGACTGCGCGACCAGCACGGCGCCGACATGGTGTCGCTCATCGTCAACAGCGGCGGCTGCGGCATCGGCTACGTCCAGCGCAACCCCGGCCCGGGTTTTGCCGGCTCGGCCTTCCAGGTGACCGTGCGTAGCTGTGCGGTCGGCAACCTGACCTTCGCACACGAGCATGGCCACAACCTGGGCTTCGAGCACGATCCGGCGAACTCCAGCGCCTATCCCAGCGCCGGCTCGTTTGACTGGTCGTTCGGCTCCGCCATCGGCGGCAACGTCGCCCGCACGGTCATGGCGTATCCGGCAGCCTGCACCAGCAGCTGCACGCGGCTGATGTACCACTCCAACCCGGATGTCTTCTATGGCGGCTTCCCCACCGGCAATGCGGCCGACCGCGACAACGCGCGCACGGGCGACACCACGGCCTATATCGCACACGACTTCCGGCCCGACGCCACGCCGGCCACGTTGGTCTCGATCAGCGTCGCGCCCTCGACGGCGAATATCATCACCGGGGCGACCCAACAGTTCACCGCGACGGGGCACTACGACGACGCGACCACCGATGACTTGACCTTCGACGTGGCCTGGTCCAGCGCCAACACCGCCGTGGCTACGATCAACGGCTCCGGCGTTGCGACGGGCCAGGGCGACGGCGCGGCTTCCATCACCGCGGCGCTCGACGGCGTCACCAGCAACGCGGCGACCGTCAACGTGACCTCGCCGACGCTCACCTCGATCGTCGTGACCCCCGCGTCCGCAAGCGTCGAGACGACCGAGACGCAGCAGTTCACCGCGACCGGGCACTACGACGACTCGAGCAGCAACGACATCACCTCGTCGGTGAGCTGGGCCAGCTCGAACGCCGCCGCCGCGACCATCAACGGCTCCGGCGAGGCGACCGGCGTGGCCGCGGGCTCGTCGAATATCACCGCATCGCTCGACGGCGTCACCAGCACGCCAGCGACTCTAACGGTCACCGACCCGACGCTCGTCTCGATCACTGTCGCCCCGGCCAACGTGAATCTCGCGCCCGGCGGGAACCAGCAGCTCACCGCCACGGGCGCCTACAGCAACGGGACCAATCAGGACCTGACGGCAGCGGCCGCTTGGAGCAGCTCCAATGCGGGCGCGGCCTCGGTTGCGGCAGGCCTGGTGACGGCGAACGCCGTGGGCTCGGCCAACGTCACCGCCACCGCGGACGGCGTCACCAGCAATGCGGCCAGCGTGACCGTGGCCGAGGCGTTTAACCTGACCGGATTCTCGCCGACCGTCATTCCCTTCGATGCCGCGATGCCGATCACCATCACGGGAACCGGGTTCGTCGACGGCGCCACGCTGAGCTTCCAGAATGGCTCTGGCAAGACGCCGTCTGTCTCGTCCTTGTTGGTAAAAAGCTCCACGACGATCGAGGCCATGGTTTCAGTCAGCGGCAAGGGCAAGAAGGGCGACCGCACTTGGCAGCTCGTCGTCACCAACGGCAGCGGCGGCGGCCCGGGCGTCGTTCCGGGCACGCTGCTCGTCACCAACAATCCGCCGGCCAACAACACGCCGACGGTCTCGATCAGCTCGCCGGCCGATGGCGCGACGTTTGCCAACGGCGCTCTGATCAGCTTCGCCGGTAGTGCGAACGACATCGAAGACGGCGACCTCTCGGCCGGTCTGTCCTGGTCGTCGAACCTGGACGGCGCGATCGGTTCCGGCGCGAGCTTCAGCACTGCGGTGTTGAGCGAAGGCGTGCACGTGATCACGGCCGCGGCGACGGACAGCGGCGGCGCCACTGGCAACACTTCGGTCTCGATCACCGTCGGCAATCCGCCGCCGGGCGTGACGGTGAGCGGCATCTCGCCGGCCACCGTTTCTCGCAACACCCAGCCGACCCTCGTCGTGTCCGGCGCCGGCTTCGAGCCCGGTGCGGTGGTCTCCTTCGAGAACGGCAGCGGGCCGACTCCCACCGTCATCACGTACGTTACGAGCTCGGCTACCTCAATCGAGGTTCAGATCAACGTGCCCAAGGGCGGCAAAGGACAGCGCACTTGGCACGTCCGCGTCACCAATCCCGGCGGAGCGACCGGAGTGTCGCCCGTCCCGCTGACCGTCAACTAAGTCACCAACCGACCGCGCCCGCGCGCCCAACCCGAGCTCCCCGGAGGCCGCCCGCCTCTGGGGAGCTTTGCTGTTAAGACCACTACATTTCCCCGGAAAGACGGATTCGTCTTAACCATTACTCCGGAAATGGTCTATAGTATTCTTCGTAGGCCACCGATGTTCCTTGGCAGCGGGTCCGCCCACGCGGACCGCGGCGAGGAAACCGTTTATGGCTCGGCTTCAGGTTCGCTCACTCGCATTTCTGCTCATCGCGTTCACGGCTGCCACCCCCGCAAACGCCCAACCGGTCGGAGAAAGTTCCCTCACCCTGCTGTTCCCGTTGGTGACCAACCAGGACGGCGACAACACTCGGATCGTCATCAGCAACCGCTCCGGCGACGCGCCCGGAACCGTTGCACGGGCGGGAGCCTGCACTCTGCTGTTCCAGGGAACCGCGCCGGGGGGAGCGCCGGCGCCGCTAACGACGGCGAGCATCGCCGCAGGCGCGCAGGCGGACTTGACGATCTCCGCGCTCGTGCCGGAGTTCCTGGGCTATGTGCTGGCCGATTGCGACTTCCCGGCGGCGTTCGGCGCCGTGGTCGTCTCCTCGGGGGCGGGCGCTGCGCTGTATGAAGGCGAGGCGGAGGTTGTCGCCGTAGACGACCAGCCGCGGCCGCTGCCGCTGCGACCGCTGCTGTTCAGCTACGTCACCAACGCGCCCGGCTTCGATACGCGAATCGTGGTTGCGAACACGACGGCGGACCCGGCGATCGGCCCGCAACAGGGACGCTGCCGCTTCGACTATTTCGGGACCAACGCTCCGGCTTCGCAGACATCGAACATGCTGCAAGCGGGCGACCGCCTCGACTTTACGCTGTCGACGGGCGCGCCAGGGCTCGGCGTCGCCGGCGCGCCGGGGTTCGAAGGGTACTTGACGGCCATCTGCGAGTTCGGCCGCGCGCGGGGCTTCGCGACCATCACGGAATACCAGAATCCAAGCCTGCTGCCGGGTGAGAGCCCGGCGATCACCGGCTTCGGGCTGACGCCGGAGATCCTCGACATCCCGATCATCGTCTTCCCGGTCGAGCCGGATCCGAACGCGTCGCCGCACGTCTCTCCCCTGATCGTGCCGCACGTCTCGACCCGAGGCGATTTCGAGACCTGGCTGGCGATCGCGAACACCTCGCTCGACGCGCTGGGCACTGTGCCAACCGGCGGCGCATGCACGGTGAGCTACCACGGGGACGCCAGCTCCCCGACCGTCCCTCCGCAGACGCTCGCGATCGGCGCCGGTGACCACGCCTACTTCCCGTTGAGCTTGGGCGAGCCGGCCCGGACGGTAGCCCCCGCACCCGACTTCGTCGGCCATCTCTCGATCTCGTGCAACTTCCAGCGTGCTCGCGCGGCGGCGCTGATGGTCTCCAAGCCCGGGGCCGTCACCGACGCTGCTTTCGCCCAATCCGCCGAGCGGCTCACCCTGCCCCGGAGCGCGTCATCTTCCGCGTTGGCCTATCCTTTCGCCTCCAACCTGGGCGGCGACGACCGCGTGATCGTGTTGGCGAATACCAGCGTCGACGGTTTCGGCACGCCTCCGGCCGGGGGCGCTTGCCTGCTCGAGTACCGCGGGACCGCGGCGCCAGCGGCGACGGCGGTTCCGATGCCGCCGGGCGTTTCGCGCAGCTTCACGCTCTCGCGGGGGTTGCCGGCTCTCGGCATCCCCGCCGCGCCGGGCTTTCAGGGTTATCTGCAGGCGAGCTGCGATGTCGGCTCGATACGCGCCGTCGACTACCGCATCGGCAACCCGGTAGCGTCGGCGGGGTTCTGCGATCTCGACGCCGACTCCAACGTGACCTCGGCCGACATCATCGCGTTGACGGGGCGGCTCGGCGAAACCGTATCAGTCGGCGATCCGGCCGACCCGGACGGCGACGGCGTGATCAGCGACGCGGACGTGCAGTACTGCAATGCGCTGGTCGCGCCCATCGGCCCGCCGCCGCCACCGCCGCCTCCTCCTCCGCCTCCGCCCAGCGGCGCCGACCTGCGCGTTTCGATTGCCGCCTCGCCCAGCGTCGCGCGGCCGCAGAAGCCGCTGCAGTTTGACGTCCAAGTCTGGAACGACGGACCGGACGCGGCGCAGAACGTGACGTTGGCCGTTCGGCTGCCGTCAGCCTTGAGCGCGGTGACCGCGCCCGCCGGATGCAGCGGGTCGTCCGGCTTCTATACCTGCGACCTGGGCACGGTGGCCCTGGGCCAATCCATCGCCGTCTCCTTCGCCGGAACGGTCGGCCTCGACGTGACCTCCGAGGTCGCGGCGTCGGCTTCGGTTTCCTCGACCACGACCGATCCCAAACCCGGCAACAATACGGCAAGCACGATCATCGCCTCGGACGCGCAGGCCGATCTCGCCGCGAACGCCTACTACATCGCCTTCAGCGGCGGAACGGGACGGCTGACCGTCTCGGTGAGCAACCGCGGGCCGGGCCGGGCGGAAAACGTCCGCTTGGTCGCCGAGCTCGCGCCAGAGCTCATCCCGACGCAGACGCCGAAGGGCTGCGCGCTGTTCGGCCTCGAGTTCCGCTGTTCGATCGACGGCCTCAGCGCGGGGCGCACGAAAGCCTATCTGCTCGACGTGCGCCCGCCGGCTCAGGGCGCCTTCACCACCACGGTGAGCGGCAGCTCCGATACGCCGGATCCGCGCCCGGAAAACAACACGTTCGTGCTCGAGACAGTGTTGCCCTGAGCGCGCAACGCCGACGCCGACGCAACAGTGGTAGGCTGGGGCTCGATGTCCCCCAAGACACTTGTCCCCGCACTGTTCTTGCTACTCGTTGGAGCCGCGCAAGCCCAGCCGGTCGTAGGCCAGGGCGGCGTGCTCAACGCGGCCAGCTTCACCCGCGACGGGCTGCCCGGCGACGGCATCGCTCGCGGCGGCATGTTCGTGGTTTTCGGCCAGGGCATGGGACCGGCCGGGTTGGTGCAGTCGAGCGCCATTCCCCTAACGACGGAGCTTGCCGGAACCTCGGTGACGGTCACGGTGGGCGGAACCAGCGTCGCGCCATTCCTGTTGTTCACCTCCAGCGGACAACTCGCCGCCGTCCTGCCCTCCAATACCCCGGAAGGGGCGGGCACGCTCACCGTCACCTTTGGGGGGCAGACCAGCGCCCCAGTCGCCGTCAAGGTCGTCGAGAACGGGTTCGGAATCTTCACGCGCAATCAAGCCGGGTTCGGGCCGGCCATTCTCCAGAACTTCATCTCGCAGACCGAGGCGCCGCTGAACGCGCTGAACCAGGCCGCCCAGCCCGATCAGGTCGTGATCCTGTGGGGTACGGGACTGGGGCCGATCCAGGCAAGCGACGCCGCGTTGCCGCCGGTGGGCAGCCTGCCCTACCAAGTCGACGTCATCCTCAACGGAACGACGATCGTACAGCCGTTCTACGCCGGGCGCTCGCCGCAGTTTCCGGGCATCGACCAGATCAACTTCACGCTGCCTCAGGGCCTCGACGGCTGCTACGTGTCGATCGCAATTCGCGTCAATGGCGTGATCAGCAACTACGCTACGATCGCGGTCTCGCCGCAAGGCCGCTTCTGCAGCGGGCCGTTGAGCGCCGAGGAGATCATGCTGGCCGAGCAGCAGGGCAGCCTGCGAGTGGGGTCGGTGACGCTGGTCAACGGCGGCGGCCTCGAGCCGACCGTCGAGACCGAGGCTGGGCAGTATTCGCTCGACTTGCTGAACCAATCGACGCTGTCATTCGTGGCGCTCGAGACGCATTTGGGCCAACTCGGCTCTTGCATGGTTGGGCCTACCTTTATGGACTTCTTCCCGGTGGACCCGCTCGAGCCCGCCGAGCTGCTCGGCGGCGACTTGACGGTCACTTCGCCAGCCGGCACGATCGTCGACCCGGACGAGCTCCCGCTGGACTTCTTCCCGCCGGGGCTGGTGACGATCAGCGCGGAGGCCGGGCCGCAAGTTCCGGCGTTCGAGGTGTCGATGACGCTGCCGCCGGTGGGGACCTTGGTGTCGCCCACGACGCTACCCGCCGCCAACCGCGCTCAGGGACTGAGCGTCCGGTGGGCCGGCGTCGACGCCTCCACTGATTTCGTCTTGATTCTCGGCCGTTCGGAGAATCAGCCGGCGCAAGCCGGCCGCACGTTCTTTTGCACCGCAGACGCTTCGCGCGGCGAGTTTACGATTCCGCCCGAGGTCATGTTGGCCGTGCCGGCGAGCGTCGCCGCACCGGGAGCGGAAGACCCGGCTGGTATCTTGCTGGTGGGCACGGGCACGAAAGCAACCGTTGGCTCCCGGCAGGTAGACGGAATTGACGCCGCCTACTTCGTCGCGCTGCAGATCTTGGGCTTCGTCTCTCCGAATTTCCAGTAGCGCCGCGAGTCCGCGCACAGCTCCGGCCAGAGGCGCGCGGGCTTACACCCATGTCCGAAACAAGCTAGCCGCCACTTCTCACCAGGCGGCGAGCGGAAGTGCGTGAGCATGCGCGCCCACGGCCAATCGAGCCCGCGTTTCACCCCTACGGCGCTCCCTCGCCGCCTCGTTTCATCCGCAACGCCACTTCCGCCAGACGCCGGCCCAACTCCCGCGCGATTTTCTCTTCGGCCTCATCCACGCCGGGGTCGGGGCGCGCCGTCGTGGCCGAGGCGCCAATCGAGCCGTACGGCGTGACCAACACCACGCCGAATTGCCACAGCGTCTGCGCCAGGCTCAGCATGGTGACTTCCTTGCCGTTCGAGGGGAACGCCCCGGTCGCGAACACGGCCCCGACCTTGTCCTGCAGCCCGCGGCTGTCCCAGAAGCCAAACTCCACCGCCCAGCGAAGCGCCGCCTGCCGCGCCTCCACCGCCACGTCGCCCATGTAGACCGGCGAGCCCAGGGCGATGCCGTCGGCCTGCTCGAGATCGGCCTTCGTCGCCTCGTCGAAGCGCGCCAGCTTGGCTTCCACGCCCCCCGCCTCGCGCGCTCCCGCGGCCACCGCCTCGGCCATCTGCCGGGTGTTGCCCGTGCCGGAGTGATAGACCACCAGGATGCGCGCCGCGGGCTCCTGCGCAAGCGCCGCGGCGGCCGACAAAACCAGGCTCAACAATACGTTACGCATCATCAGGCCCCATCATGGCAGCCCACTGGACCCAAAACATGCAATATTTTCGATGTTTTGGCCAGCGGGCGTGTTGAGCGCCCTCGCAGCCCGATATAATCGGGACCAGTGGAAGAGACACGGAAGTTCGCGGTCTTCATCGACTACGACAACATCGAGATCGGCGTGAAGTCCACGCTGAACCGCGAGCTCGACATGGGCTGCATCCTCGAAGGGGTCAAACAGCGCGGTGAAATCATCTCCAAAATCGCCTACGGCAACTGGGGGCGCCACATGGAAGCCACGCGCGCCTTCGCCGAGTACGGCGTGCAGATGGTGCAGCGCGACTCCACCCCGCGCGGCGACAAGAACGGCGGCGACATCAACCTCGCCCTCGACGCGCTCGAGATGGCCTTCACTCGCGACCACATCAACTCCTTTGCCATCGTCTCGGGCGACAGCGACTTCATGCCGCTGGTCAACAAGCTCAAGGAGTACAACAAGCGCGTCTACGTCGTAGGCGGCAAGCAGTTCACCTCGACGATCCTGCAACGCAACTGCCACGAGTTCATCAGCTACGAGTCGCTGCTCGACCTGTTGCCGCGACGGCGCAGCCGCGGCGGCGGCGGCCGCTCCAGCGCGCCTCCGCCCAAGCGCACGTTGCCGCTCGAGCAAGCGCTGTCGCTGCTCGAGCGCTCCTTGAGCGCACTCGAGATTCGCGACGTGCAACCGCAGCTCGGCCTGCTCAAGAGCACGATGCTACAACTCGACCCGGCCTTCACCGAACGCGACTACGGCGTCTCGTCCTTCTCCGGTCTGATGGAGAAGTTGCAGCAGAAGGAGCTGATCCGCGTCAAGACGGTCGACCATCACCTGGTGGTCGAACGGACCGGTGCGAGCGTGGTGGACGACGTGGCCGTCGACGCCTCTGCGGAGCGCGAAGAGGCGCTGCCGGCGCTGCAAGAGACCCTGATCGCATACGTGGATCTGCTCGAGATGGGCATCCCCGAACGAGAGGTGGAGGCGCTGATGCGCGCCTCCGATCCCGACTTCGACGAGGCGGACTTCGGCTTCCAGGAATTCGGCGAATTGCTGAACCTGGCTTGCGACAAAGGTCTGCTGCTGACCGAAGCCGACTCGACCGAAACCCTGCGTTACTACCCGGGCCCCGACCTCAACGATCCCATCACGCCGATCGAGCCGGGGACGCGTAAGGCGGCCAACAAGCGCACCTCCGCCGAGGCCGATGGCGAAGGCGAAGGCGCGGGCCGCAGGCGCGGACGGCGCAGGCGTCGGCGCGGCGGCCGCGGCCGAGGCGAGAGCGCGCGCGGCGACGAGACCCCTGCCGCCGATTCTCCACTCGAGGACGAAGCGCCGGCCGTCGCGCGGGATCCAGAGCCCGCACCCGAAGCCGGCGCGGACGAGGCCGAGGAAGCCAAGCCCAAACGCACCCGCAAGAAAGCCGTCAAGAAGAAGGCAGCCAAGAAGAAAGCGGCCCGCAAAAAGGCCGCCAAGAAGAAGGCGGCCAAGTCCAAGGACGAGTCGGAGTAGACTCTCGGCCGAGGCTACTCGTCGACGGCGATTTTCAGCGCTTTGAGGAACGCTTGGTCCTGCTCGCTGAAACCTTCTTCGTCGAGAAGCTCGAGCTGTTCGCGTTTGCTCAGCCCAATCGTCGCTTCGAGCACCAGATACACGTCGTGCCCCTCACGACGGATCTCGCCGATCGCCTCTGCAATCGCATCCGATTCCGACAGCGACTCATTGATCGCGTGGCCGAGCCGCTGCATCAGTTGCTTGAGATGTTCTTCCACGCCTTAACCTTCGAAATCGCGACGCGCCACTCTCACGGCGGCCCGTCTCCATCTAAACAAAAGACTCCGTCCGGGCGCAAAGCGTTTCGCCGCGCTCCCTACACTCATCGGACGCTCCTGCACGGCATTATCATCCCGTGAACACAAACATGACGGCCAACATCGCCGCCGCGACCAGCACGAACGCCAAGAAACCAACCATGGCGAGATCTCGGGTGCGCCAGCCGCTCCGTTTCCCGCCGCCTTCCTCCGCTGTGTTACTCGGTGTTCGCGGAGGCGGCGGCTCATCGGACTCGGGGTCGAAATCCTCGCCTTGCTCGCCCCAGTCGGGTCCGCTGAGCGGGCCGCGCCCGCCGGCCAGCGCGGCGCGGCGCGTCCGGGCCGAGCGCCGCGGCATGTGGGGTCGTTTGACCTCCGCCATCGCCTCGCCAATCTCGTCGTCGAGATTCTCCATCGGCGGCCTTACCGCGAACGTCTTCTCCTGTGTCTCAAGCATCACCACCTGCGCGCGGACGCGCGCCAGAGCTTCGCGGAACTCGTCCGCGCTGCCGTAGCGCTCCTCGGGAAATTTCTCGAGCGACTTTAGGATCACCGCGCTCAGCTCCGCCGGCACGTCCTCGCGCAAATCGGTCGGTTCGGGCGGCGGCGACATCACGTGCGCTTGGATGATGTCGAACTGGCTGCGCGAATCGAACGGCTTGGCGCCGGTGACCATCTCGAACAACAGCACGCCCGCCGAGTAGACGTCCGAGCGGCCGTCGATGTCGTTGAGGCCCTTGACGAGCTCAGGCGAGAGGTAGTGGATCGGACCGCTCACCAGCCCCGGTCGCGTCAGCTTGGGATCTTCGGCTTGGCGCGCCATGGCAAAACCGCTGAGCTTGACGTGGCAACTCGACGACAGATAGATGTTTGACGGCGTGAGCTCGCGGTGAACCACGTCAGCCTTGTGTGCGTGCTCGAGCGCTTCGAGGACCTGAATCATGATGTCGATCGATTCGGTCATCGTCAGCGGGCCTTCTTCCAGGCGCGCCTCCAGCGTCGGGACATCGGAGCTCTCGACCGTCATCACTAGCTCGCCCTCGAGCTCGAAGCCGCGGTAGAAGGTGGCGATGTTGGGGTGCGAGAGCGAAGAGCGGATCTTGGCTTCCCGCAGGAAGCGCTCGACGGCGCGCTTGTCGCCGTTCATCTCCTTCGGCAACAGTTTCATCGCTTCGCGCCGGCCGGCGCCTTCGTTGTAGACCTCGTAGACGATCGTCGCCCCGGCCGAATCGAGGATTCGGAGGAATTCGTAGCCGCCTACTCGCTGTCCTACGCGGAACGCCATCTACAAAAATGCCCTGCGCCGCCCCCCGGGACTGCTCCCTGGGTCGGCAGTTACGAGAATTGTAGCCCCGGAAAGGAGAATCTCGACGCGCGGGGAATGACTGAGAGAACCGCGGCGACCTCCTGTAGGATGAAGCCATGAAAGACTCCATCTTGCGCGTATCCTGCCCCTGTTGCCGGGCCGCGCTCGAGATCGATCCAGACACTGGAATCGTGCTCGCGCACCAGGCGCCCAAGAGCAAGCGCGTAACCAAGGACCTCAAAAAGGCCGTCGCCGAAATCCGCGGCGAGGAAGCGCGCCGCGACGAGACCTTTCGCAAAGCCTTCGCGGCCCAAAAGAAGCACGAAGGCGAGCTCGAACAAAAGTTCGAGGGGCTGTTCAAACGGCAGAAGGGCAAGCCGGTCGAAAAGCACGTGCGCGAGATCGATTTGGACTGACAGAATCGGACGTTTTCGGACCGGTTGACGCTTGCGAAATCCACGTAAGTATCCCATAATCAACTTGATAGGTCGATTGTTGTTTTCAAAGTACTTTTTTTTGTAAAGTTAAAGGATGATCGACCCCGGCGTTCCCTTCACCACCCCCTTGAGACCGCGCTGGCGGCCCCCCGAGATGGCCGCGCCGCCCGCGTTGGACTGGACGCGTCCCACTCCGGCCCCGCAGCGGCGTTTCGCCCTCCTGCTCAACCCCTTCTACCCAAAAGACGCCCACGCCAGCTTCGGCAAGCACGTTCTCACCCCCACCTTAGCCCTGACCAGCTTCGCCGCGGCCACGCCTGAGGGCTGGCGGGTCGAATATTGGGACGAAAACCTGCTTCAGGGGCCGCCGCCGGCCGAGCCCACGCCGGAGGTCGTCGGCATCACCGTGCATCTCACCTTCGCCCAGCGCGCCTTCGAGCTCGCGCGTTGGTACCGGACCCGGGGCAGCAAAGTCGTCTTCGGCGGGCTGCACGCGCTCTCGTGTCCGGACGAGTGCGCGCCCCACGCCGACGCGCTGGCGCTGGGCGACGGCGTCCAACTCTGGCCGCGGATCCTCGAGGACGCCGCCGCCGGTCGCCTGCAAGCCCGCTACACCGCCGAATTCGCCAACGAGTACCGCGACGACCCCGCGCCGCGGCGCGCCATCCTGCCGCGCAGAAGCTTCTTGACGACGACCAGCTTGATCGCCACCCGCAGCTGCCACAACCGCTGCGGTTTCTGCTATCTGGCGACCGACGGGCTCCGCATGCCCTATCGCATGCGCGATCCGGCGCAAATCGCCGCCGAATTGGCCGACGATCACCAGCCCTACGCCGTTTTCGTCGACAACAATCTCGGCTCGAGGCCCGACTATCTTCGGCGACTCTGCGGTGCGCTCGAGCCGTTGCGCAAGATTTGGAGCGCGGCGGTGTCCATCGACGTCACCGACGACCCCGCGCTGATTCGCAAGATGGCGCTGGCGGGTTGCACCGGCGTGTTCGTGGGCTTCGAGTCGTTGACGGACCGCAACCTGGTCGACGCCCGCAAGAAGACCCCGAAGGCGGCCGACTACGCCCGCCGCGTGGCGATCTTCCACGACAACGGAATCCAGGTGAACAGCTCGTTCGTGCTGGGCTTCGATCACGACCGCAAGGACGTGTTCGCGCGCACGGCGGATTGGGTGGAAGAGAACCGGCTCGAGTGCGCGACGTTCCACATCCTCACGCCCTACCCGGCGACGCCGCTATTTCGCCAGATGGAAACCGAAGGCCGGCTGCTGCACCGGGACTGGAGCCGGTACGACACCGCGCACGCCGTCTTCCGGCCCAGGCACATGTCGCCCGAGGAGCTCGAGCAGGGCTACGGGTGGATGTATCAGAGGCTCTTCTCGCACGCCTCGATTTGGAAGCGTCGCCCGGAGGATTGGCGCGCGTGGGCGCCGTATCTGGCGATGTCGTATCTATACAAGCGATCGAACTGGTTTTGGCATCTCCTGATCGAGCGCGAGTTGGTCCATGCGGTTTGGCGACCACTGGTCGAGGCGACACGTTGGCGCTCGTTGCGTTGGCGAGAACGGCTCGCAGCCAAAGCCCGGCCCGCGTTGGCCCCGCACGCCTCCGGAGCCGCGACCGTCAGCCGTCCGTGATCCGCCGCTCTGCTCTTCTTGCGATATTGGCGCCAGCATCGCAGGGGTATGGCATGCATTGGTCCGCTCAGACTACCTGGTCGAGGGACGAGACAGGGACGGCGGAGCCCAGATCGCCCCCGGGGCATCGCTGCCCAGGCTCGGAAAGGGGGGCGCATGTTCCGCGCCGAGCTCGGGCAGCCATGCCCGGGTGCGATCTCAACAGCGGCACCGACATCGCACCCCGGCATTGCTGCCGGGGCCCGGACAAGTATCCGCTTCGGGTGACGCGGTACGCCAGCAGCCGCTTGTCGGGCTGAATTTCCGGTGAAACGCAAACGGCATTTCTCGCGTCTATTGCAACGGACCGTGAGCTCCGGAGCGCCTGCCGGGGTTGCGATACAATAGACAAACACCTGAGCAGACGGGAGGACTGGAGACACTATGCATCGACTTTCTTTGTGGGCCGCCGTCGCGGCCATCGCCCTCGCCGCCCCTCTGGCGCAAGCCCAGAGCGCCGAGGACGGCAAGGAGATCTTCGACACCAAATGCGGGGTGTGCCACAACACCGATAGCAAGGACAAGAAGATCGGCCCCGGGCTCGCCGGCATCAAGGACGGCAAGCTGCCCAGCGGCAAGGACGCGACCGACGAAAACATGATGGAGAATCTCAACAAAGGCGGCAACGGCATGCCCGCCTTCGAGAAGCTGCTGAGCGACGAAGAGAAGCAGTCGATCATCCTCTACATGAAGACGCTTTAGTCATCGACTAGGCCAGAACGAAATCTTGAGAAGGCGCGGCTTAGCCGCGCCTTCTCGTTCCGCGCAGCAACTTCTCCGCTTCGACTGCCGCGAAGACCAACCCGCCGGCGCCGGCCGCGACGCCCAGATCGCGCCCGTCCAGCGCAACCGTCTCAAAGACCCGCTGCAGCGGCGTGAAGTAAACGACCGCAAGCTGCAATCCGGCCGAGAACACAACGGCGAGCGACAGCGCCGGATTCGACAGCGGCCCCTGCCGAAAGAACGATTCGCGCGAAGACCGCACGGCCAATGCGAGAGCCAACTGCGAGAACGTCAGCGTGGTGAAGACCATCGTTTGCCATTGCTCCAGCCCATGCCGCCAGTACCACCAACCCACCGCTAGCGCCACCGTTCCCATCCACAAGCCGATCCAGACGATGTCGCGCCCCACGCCTTGACCAAAGACGCTTGCCTGCGGCGCCGAGGGCGGACGCGCCATCACGTTGCGCTCGGCTGGTTCCACTCCCAACGCCAGCGCCGGCGGCCCGTCGGTGATCAAGTTCATCCACAAGATTTGCAGCGGAGCGAGCGGGATCGGCATGCCCGTGAGAGGCCCGGCCAACATGACCCAAAGCTCACCGCAATTCGCCGACAGCAAATAGCGAATGAACTTCCGGACGTTGTCGAAGATCACCCGGCCTTCTTCGACGGCGGCGACGATGGTGGCGAAGTTGTCATCGCGCAACACCATGTCCGAGGCTTCGTTGGCGACATCCGAGCCTGTAATTCCCATCGAAACGCCAATGTCGGCGCGCCTGAGCGCGGGCGCGTCGTTGACGCCGTCGCCGGTCATGGCCACGATCTGCCCGCGTTGCCGCAGGGCCGCCACGATACGCAGCTTGTCTTCCGGCGAGACACGCGCGTAGACGCCGGTCTCGGCCGCGGCCGCTTCGAGCTCGGCGGAGCTAGCAGCGGCGATCTCCCTCCCGCTCATCGCCGGCCCGCTATGCGGAATGCCGATCTCGTCGGCGATCGCCTCCGCCGTCTTGGGATGGTCGCCGGTGATCATGATGGTGCGAATCCCCGCCGACCGGCACTTGCTGACCGCGTCGGAAGCCTCCGGGCGGGGCGGGTCGAGCATGCCCGCCAGTCCGATCAAGATCAGATCCCGCTCGAGCTCGCCCGAGGCCGGCGGGTCGCTCGCCGGTCGCCAAGCCAGCGCGAGCACGCGCATGCCGGCCGCGGCGAGCTCGTCGTGTCGCGCCTCGATCTCCGCCACGCGAGCCGGGTCTAGCTCCTCGCATCCGCCCGCGGTCTCGACGCGGGTCGCTACCTGCAAGATCGCGCCGAGACCGCCTTTCGCGAACACTGCGTAGCGCGCCGCACGCGGCAACCCGCGTAACTCGTCGACCGCGTGCGCGGTCGACATCCGCTTGCGCGCGGATTCGAACGGCGCCTCGGCGAGACGAGGCGCTAGCTCGTCCAGATCCGGCTTGGGGAGACCGGCGCGGGCGGCGGCTTCCGCCAGGGCGACTTCGGTCGGGTCGCCGACGGCGCGATCCTTTTCGAGGACGGCGTCATTGCACAGCGTTGCGGCGGTCAGCGCCAGCCGCGCCCGTTGGTCGTCGAGCTCGACCGGCCCTTCGGGCAGGACGATCGTCCGTAGCATCATGCGGTTCTCGGTGAGCGTGCCCGTCTTGTCGGTGCAGATCACCGTCACCGAGCCGAGCGCTTCGACAGCGGGCAGACGGCGGATCAGCGCATTGCGGCTCAGCATCCGCTGAGCGCCCAGCGCCAGCGCGATCGTGACGACGGCCGGGAGCCCCTCCGGCACGGCGGCGACGGCCAGGCTCACCGCGGTGAAGAACATGACGTCGAGGTCCTCCCCGCGCAGCACGCCCGCAGCGAAAACCACCGCCACGATCGCGGCCGCCGCCGCGGTAAGAAACCTGCCCAGCCGGTCCAGGCGCCGTTGCAGAGGCGTGCGCTCGTCCTCCAATTCGACGAGCATGCCGGCGATCCGCCCCAGCTCGGTGAGCATGCCGGTTGCGGCGACGACGCCAAGGCCGCGGCCGGCCGCCACGGCCGAGCCGCGGTAGACCATGTTGGTCCGGTCGCCCAGCGCCGTCGCGGCGTCGAGCGTCGCGGCGGCGTCTTTGTCGACCGGCGTTGACTCGCCGGTCAGCGCCGACTCATCCAAACGCAGGCTCGCCGCCTCGATCAATCGACAGTCGGCTGGAACGGCCGCGCCCGCCTCCAGGATCACGATGTCGCCCGGGACGAGCGCGTCGACCGACGTCTCGACGACGCGGCCTTCCCGGCGGACGCGGGCGTGCGGAGCGGAGAGTTTCGCGAGCGCTTCCATCGCGCGCTCGGCCTTGTACTCCTGACGAACGCCGATTGCCGTGTTGAGCGCCACGATGGCCAGGATGGCGAAACCGTCGGTGAGGTCTCCCAGCGCGAAGCTGACGCCGGCCGCGCCGAGCAACACCAGCACCAGCGTCTCGCGGATCTGCGCGAGGAACATGCGGAGCAGGCCCGGACCGGGCTGCTCGGCGATGGCGTTCGGACCGTGGCGCTCGAGACGCGCCCCGGCCTCATCGTCCTCGAGGCCGCGCTCCGCGTCAGCCTCGAGCGCGCGCAACGCCTCGGCTGCGGACGCCGAATGCCACGCGGTCTCTCCGCCCAGCTTTGCCATTTCCTGTTTCGGTTGCAGATTCGGCGCCAGACTGCCTCTGCCAGGACGTCCTTACTCGTTGGTTTGCAGCTCGTACTGCTCGAGCACCCAGTCCCGGATGACGCGATAGCCGGCGTCCCCCCGCTCGTAGCGGACTCCGCCCTGGTGGCCGTCATCCTCGCCGGTCTGGATGTTCAGCGGCTTGAGCAAGAACTTTGACTTCTCGACATCGGTCAGATCCACGCGTTGCTGCATCCGGCGGTAGTTGCCAAGCAGGTCTTCGGGACGGATGTAGCCGGCGGCGTCGGGCGGCGTTAGATACAACGTCGGAACGCGCCCGGGTACGCCGTGGCAGGAGATGCAGGCGCGATTGTCAGCCTCGTTGATCTCGCTGAGCTCGGCCGAGACGTAGTCGCGAAAGCGGAGCAGGTCGTCGATCCATTCCTGGGTCGACTCGAGCGGGCGCACGTCGTTGCCCCTCACCGTGTCCTTCTGCTCGGTGATCAGCTTGGCGAGCTGCTTGCCGTAGACCTGGTCGTCGCTGTTGAGGATGTTCTGGATGATGTCGCGCAGCCGCGGCGCGGGCTCGTGGTCGACGTAGTTGGCGAGCGCCTTGCGCACCTCGGGGTTGCGCCGCAGGGCGGTGCGGCCGGCCAGCCGGATGGCCTGCTCTCTGGTCTCGCGCGGCGCCTCGGCGTCGAACCACGAGTTGAACATCCGCAAGATGTCTCCCTTGGCCTCGACGATGGGGTCGATCACGTCGACGCCCTGCTCATCGGTGGTGAACATCGACCCCGCGCCGTCGTCGAGCGCGAGCTTGACGTAGTCGATGCCGAAGATGTGGTTGGGCTCGGCGTCAGGGTTCGCGCCGAGCATTTTGACGGTGAGCAGGTTGCGGCCCGCGTCGAGCTCGTGGACGCCGAGCGAAACCGGTCCCGACCCGGTCAGATCGGCGCGATAGAAGTCCCACGGCTCACCGATGTCCTCGCCGTTGAGGGCGAACTGCACCACGCCCATCTCGCGGTCGTGGAGGAAGGCCGAGACGATCTCGAAGCGACCCGCGACCGGCGCCTCGATCGCGAAGGTCAGCTTGGCGCCCGGCACGCCCTCGCGCCACCAAAGAATGGTGTTCCGGCTGGTCAGACCGTCGGGGACGATCTGCTCGGTGGTGCGTCCGAAGGTTAGCTCGACGACTTCGAGGTCTTCGGCCTCGACGGCGCCCTCGACGGCTTCCTCCGCGCGCAGACCGCCTTCCTCGTAGGCGACCATCCATTCGGTGGAGGGCAGCCAGAACTCGCGCGCCCCCGAGCCGACCAGGTCGAACGCCGTACGCCGCTGCAGGGTTCGGTTGCCGCCGAGGATGGTTCCCAGCAGCGCGGCGCGCTCGGTTTCGTCGACGGCGGGCTCGGGGTTCGGGGCGGGCCGGCCCAGCAGGGCCTGAGGCGGCGACGGCGCTCGGCCCGCGCGGCGCCGCGGAGCGAGCAGCTCGTAGAACGCACGCTCTTGCTCGGGGCTCACACCCTCGAAGTCCCACTTGACCTTCGAGAGGAAGTTGGCCAGCGCGCGGGCGTCGTCGGCCCGTCCGGCGGCCAAGAAGCGTTCGAGCTTGTCGAGAAGCTGTCTGAGCGTGGCGGGTCTCGCCGGCAGCTCGATCGCCTGTGGGTTCGAGAGCGAGCGGGCGGCGGTGGCGACCAGATCGAGATCGCCGGTTCGCAGCAGCTCGAGCAACATGCCTTGCAGCTCGGGGTGATTGATGTTCGCCGCTCCTTCGAGCGCGACCTTGCGAGCCGTCGCGTCCGGCGCGCGGCGATAGGCTGCGAGCACGGCTTCGCCGAGCGTCTCGCTCGCCCTCGGCGTCGAATAGCCCAACTGCCCCGGACCGCCGTCTCCGCCGCGCTCTTGGAAGTGCGTGGCGGCGACCCCCGCAAGCCGGCGGTCGAGCCGTTCGGCCGCCTCGCCGCCTCGGCCGCGCTCGAGCGCGAGCAGCTCGTACAGCGCGGTGAGCTCGCGGTACTGCTGATCGAGGAAGTCGCCGCCGGTTTGGTTGGCGATCTGGCCGTTTACGATCAGCATCGAAGCGGTGGAGTAGCGCAAAGCCGCTTCGGCGTGCGCGTTCGACTCTTGCTTGGTCAGATGGTCGGCCCAGGCGCGGTTGATCGGTGCGCGGACGGCTGGATTCCAGACCCACCACCGCCAAGCTGCCTTGACCGCGTACGCTCGCACGCCGGGATGCACGTCCTCCATCGCGCGCGTGATCAAACCGGCGAGCTCGGCCGGCTCGACGGATGCCCGTGCGCCGGCCAGATCCGCCCGCGTCACCAGGGCTTGCAGCACCGACTGCCGCGCCCGCGCATCACCTTGCGCATAGGCCACCAACAGCTCCGGCCAGCCGGCGTCGTCGAGCAAGTGCTGCCGCAAGGACCAGAACGCGGCCTCGCGTACAGCCTTGACCGGGTCGCCCAACCCGGCGACGAGCGCCGCCACCGCCCGCGCGCGATGGTCGCTCCGGAGCCGCGGCTCGCTTTGGCGTGTCGTCAACACGCCCGCGAGCCCCAAGTAAGCGTAGCGCCGCACCTGCGGATCCGCGTCGCCAACCGCGTCGAGCATCAGGCCGGCGAAGTCGGCTCGTCCGGTCGCTTGCAATGCGCGCACACGCGCAAGCTTCTCGAGCGGAGACTCGCTCGGCGCCGGCTCGAAGGTCGCCCGCCGCGGAGCCTCCGCGCCCCCCGGGTAGAGCCGGCTCAGCGCGCGAATGACGTAAGCATTGGTGACGAAGCCAGTCTGTGCGGCCTTGTTCCAGAGGCCGTACTCGAATTGGTTCGCCAGCAGCCACTCGACCGCTCGCTTCACCGGCTCGTCGGCGGGCCCGTAGCCGGCCGCGCGCAGTGCGATCAGCGCGACCGCGGTCGGCGCGGCGTCGGGCTCCTCATCCAGTCGACGCCAACCGTCTCCCTCCTCGATACCTAGGTCGAAGCTCCAGCCGCCGCTGTCTTGCTGCAATGCCAACAGCCGAGCCAGGTCTCGCTCGACCTGCTCCTCGAGCGCGGAGTAGAAGCGGCTCGCTTCTTCGATGCGCAGAGGGTCGTGGTCGCTGACCTCGGCGACGGTCGCGAGGTACTCGTCCCGCTTGGGGAACAGGTCGTGGAGAAGCTCGATCCGGTGGCCCAAGTCGTCGACGACTTTGAGCTGATCGTGTCCGGTAGCGAGGATCTTGCGGGCTTTCTCCTCCAGGCCGAGGAAGTACTTCGGATTGCCGGTGTCGCGCCAAGCGCGCTCGAGGATCTCGGCGGCAAACTTGAACACGACGTTGGGTCCGAAGTTCGAGCCTCGCCCAGCCGCGTTGATGCCCTTGGGGTCAGCGGTTTGGAGCACGTAGTTGGCGGTGCGGCGCTGCTGATAGGCGTGCAGCGCCTTGGGCCGGAAGGTGCGTTCGTGCAGCACGACGTTGCGCCCGGCAACGCGGCTGCCGGCCGGGGCGTCGCCAAGGTCATTCGGCGCAAGGGAAGTGTTGACGGCGGCGTCCTCGAGCTTGATGGTCGGCCGCAGGCTTTCGTACATCGTATTGATGAGCCGGCGCTGGCTTTGGACGGCGCGCTCGACGCGATAGCCCGAACGCAGCGCATCCGCCACGCCCCACACGCCCGACTGCGTGTGGCAACTCATGCAGTTCTCGCCGAACAAGCTCGAGCCGTCTCGCACGCGGGTGTGCACGGCGATGTTGCGCGGCCGATGGATCAGCCAAGCGTCGACCTCGGCGAGCTGGTAGTCGAGCGAGAGCTGAACCGCCTTGCGCGGGTCGTCGTACGGCGCCGGATCGATCACCCGCAGCTCGAGCTCATAAGCGGGCTGATTGGCCTCGACTCTCAGGTAGTAGGTGTCGCCGGGGTGCAGCCGGCGCGTGACGAAGGCGCGAAAGTTGTCGTCCTGCTGGTGGATGCGCTCGTTGATGTCGCGGCCGTCAAAATAGGTATAGATGGGCTCGGGGCCGGGGATGATCTCGGCCGGGGGGTGCATGTAAGGGACGGGATTCTGGTTGCCGAAATCGGCGCGCTTGGGCGGCTCGCGCGGCTCGAGATCTTCGGCCGTCGGCGCGCCGACGCGGTAGACCCGGATGCGGCCCGAGACCACCGGCTCGACCATCTGCAGATTGGCGGTGAGCAGCTTGCTCCGCGAGCCCGTGTAGACGATCTTGTACCAGTCGTCGGGACCGCGGCCGCTGGCGGCGTTGTGGAAGTACTCGAGCTCGTCGTGGGAGCCGATCACGCGCAGCTCGCGGTCGGCGTCCCCGGCGCCGAGCGGCAACCCCTGCGCTTGTTCGGGCGTGTCGTTAGGTTCGGCTTCCAGCAACAGCCCGGCGCCGTGGAGCGCGGGAATCGGCTCGGTCTCCACCGTCAGGGCGGCCCCTCGAGGGTCGGGCGTGCGGCGGGGCAACGGCGTTGCCAGCGATGCGATGCCGTCATCGCGATGGTAATCCGGCAACGCGTCCTCGCGGTCGGTCACCGCTTCGATTTGCAGCGCGTAGGCGCCATCGACCGGCGCCCGATAGACCAGCGTGACGTCAGGGTCGAGCGCGTGCAGCGTCTTGCTCCAGTCGCCGGTCCGCGTGGCGTGCAGGTCGCCCCGGGGCCCCTCGAAGCTCGGTCCGGGCAGCTCGGGAGCGTCCCAAACGACCTCGATCCGCGCGTTGGCCGGCAACGCCGCCGGATCGTTGAGCCGAACGTGGATCGAGACCGCTTCGCCAGTGCGAAGTTGCCGTTGGGTCCGCCACGGCTCAACGAGTTGCACCGACTCGGCCGAGGCCGTCGGCACGCTCGCAAGAAAAAGGAGCAAGTACTTTGAAATGCGCAACATAGAGGATCTAGGCGAGGATTCTACCATAGCCGCTAGAGTGTGACGCGACCCGATCTAAGGCGATTCGCCAACGCTGCCTGAGCGATTTGTGTTGTCGCCGCTGAAACTGGCGGTTCATTGACGCCTCGCGCGACACAGGGGACCATCGAGCTACGCGACTCGTGCGCGCCGGGAGGCCCCCGGCGGCTCGGCGTCCTATGCCGGAATTGAGCTCAGCAGCGGGATCGGTCACTCCGCTTTATGGCGGGGCGATGCTGTGCGCCCTCGGCGCGATGATCGCCGCCTCGGTTTCCAAGTCGAAGGGCGGCTTCCACCTCCTCAGTGTTCTCGGCTGCCTCATGTGGCTCGGGGCCGGTTGGACGATGCTCGGCCCGCCCGCGGCGGTCGGCGGAGCCATCGCGCTGTACTTCTTCGCGCGCTCGACCTGGGGCTACTTCCGCAGCCAGCATGAAGAGGCCGCTCCGGAGCCTATACCCGAACCCAAAACCGAAGTTGAGCTCGACGTCGCCGTCAAGACGCTCGAGCCCGCCCGCG
Organism: Bryobacterales bacterium; assembly: GCA_965216545.1. GTDB lineage: Bacteria > Acidobacteriota > Terriglobia > Bryobacterales > UBA6623 > RI-231. Next base: position 5,451,454 of record OZ244172.1, on the reverse strand, counting down.
TGGGGCTGTGGAGTTGGGACCTCGACAGCGACACGCTGCGGTTCTCCGAGTCCTGGTCGCGGGTGGTGGGCGACGAGCCCGACGAGACCACCGGGAGTCTCGACGCTTGGCTGAACCGGATCCATCCCAACTACGTCACCGAGGTGCGACAAGCCATCTCGGCGCACCTCGACGGCGACACTGACTCCATCGAGTGCGACTACCGCTTCCGGGCCCGCGACGGCGCCTATGTCTGGGTTCTGAACAGGGCGCGCGCCGAGCGTGACGCCTCCGGCAAGGCCAAACGCGTGGTCGGCTGCCAGATCGACATCTCTTCGATCGTCGACGTCGAGAAGCGCGTCCTGCACGACGCCTACATGGACCGCCTCACCGGGTTGCCCAACCGTCGCGCATTCCTTCCCATGCTCGAGCGCGCCTGCGAGCAGGCCCAGAAGAGGCGCGACTCGTTCGCGCTGCTGTTCCTCGACCTCGACAAGTTCAAGTTGGTGAACGACACGATGGGTCACGCGGTCGGCGACGAGTTGCTCGCCGCCGCCGCGCAACGACTCGAGGAGTGCAAAGGGACCAACGGCGTGGTCGCACGCTTGGGCGGCGACGAGTTCGTGATGCTGCTGCCCGGCGTCGGGTCTGAGAAAAGCGCCCAAGCGGCCGCGCAGACGATCCACGAAGCGCTCTCGATGCCCTACGAGCTCAGCGGTCGCGAAGTGCAATCCGGCGCCAGCATCGGCATAGCCATCGGAGGCCCACAGGGACCCAGCGCTTCGGACTTGCTACGCGACGCTGATCAGGCCATGTACCAGGCCAAGACCGGTCGCCAGGGCGTCGCCATGTACTGCGCGGACATGCGCAGCAAGGCCGACTTGACGATGAACTTGCAGCAGGAGCTCGCCGGCGCCGCCGAACGCGCCGAGCTCGAGCTGCACTTCCAGCCGATCGTCTGCCTGCGCCGCGGCGTGGTCACCGGCGCCGAAGCGCTGCTGCGCTGGAAGCGGCCTGGCGGGGAACGCATGTCGGCCGCCGAATTCATTCCGCTCGCCGAAGACGCCGGGCTGCTCAGCGGCATCGGCGAATGGGCGCTACGGGCCGCCTGCGTCTACCGTCGCGGATGGCTCAAACAAGGCTTCGGCGATTTCTGCGTCTCGGTCAACGTCTCGGCCTCCCAGCTCCAGCGCGAGGACTTCGCCGAGCGTGTCATCCGCATCCTCCGGCGCACGGAGTTGCCGCCAGAGCTGTTGCAACTCGAGATCAACGAATCGTCCCTCGCCTTACCCTCCAGCGTCGGCGTGCGCAATCTGCACCAGCTCGTAGAGCACGGCGTGCGATTGGCGATCGACGACTTCGGCACCGGCGACGCCTCGGTCAACCGATTGACGGCCATGCCTCTGCACGCCATCAAGCTGGACCGCTCGTTCCTTGCCGGCGTAGATGTCGACACCACCAAGCAGTCGGTGGTGCGCGGCGTCGTCAGCCTGGCACACGCCATCCAACTACGGGTCGCCGCGGAAGGCATCGAGTCGGCGGCCATGCTCAAGCAGGTGGAAGCCGAGCATGTGGACATGGCGCAAGGCTTCTACCTCAGCCGCCCCATGCCGGCCTCCGATCTCTCTCGCGTGCTGCGCACCACCGAAGCCCACGCCGCCGCGTCGCGTAGCGGCAAGAAGTCGTCCGGAGACAGACCCGTTCCCGAGCCCAGCGCTCGCGCCGCCGTCGGCGGGTAATGTACGAAAACATACAGCAGGGTATGATGTTCGGGTGCGCCGCGGTCGCGCGGCGATCCGAGAATGCAGAACCTGCTCGCGGCCGCCCTGTTGTGTTGTCTTGCCGCGCCGGCTTGGATGGCCGCCGCGCCGGCCGCTTCGCTGCAGGCGGGCCTCGCACGCCAGCCCGTCGCGTTCGAGCTTGACGGCCCCTGGGCCTTCGCGCGCGCAGGCCGGTTCTCCCTCCGCACCGACGGGCGGCATACCATCCTCGTCTCGCCCGTAGGCAGCGTCCGGTTTCGCCTCGAGGGCGCGATGGAGCCCCGCCAGCCCAAGCCCGTAGGCCCGCCGAGCCACATCCGTCAGACCTTCGAGGGAGCGCGCGTCCGCATCGCGCCGCGCTACGACCGCGTCCGCTTCGAAGAGCTCTACCCCGGCGTCTCCGTCGAATATTACGAGCGCGACGGGGACGTGGAGTACGACTTCTTCGTCGCCCCCAGCGCCCGGCCCGAGGAGATCGTTCTACGCTTCGACCGCCGCGCCGAGATTCTGGCAGATGGGTCGCTCGCGGCGGACGAGTTGCTGCAATCGCCGCCCAAGGCGTTCCAGAACGGCGTCGAAACTCCGGTGCGCTACCGGAAGCTGGGGCCCAAACGAGTGGGGTTCGAGCTCGACGCCCACGACCCCTCACGACCCCTGCGCATCGATCCGCGCATCGGGCTCGCCAGCTTCTTCGGCGGCTCGGGCAGCGAGCGCATCGACGACGCGGCGTACGACTCGAAAGGCGCGCTCTGGATCGTCGGCCGCACCAACTCGCCCGATCTGCCGCTGCCGCCCAACGGATTTCCCAGCCCTCGCGAAGGATCCTCCGACGTGTATGCCTCGAAGCTCGAGCGCCAAGTCGCCCCCGACGGCGCCGAAACCTGGCGCCTGGTCGCCACCTTGTTCCTCGGCGGCGACGGACGCGACCGCGCCGCCGGGATTCGCGTGGACCGTCAGGGTCGCGTCTACGTCTTCGGCGACACCCAGTCCGCCAACTTCCCGACTTCTCAGGACGCCAGCCAGCGTGAGCTGGCCGGCCGCACCGACGGGTTCTTTACCGTGCTGCGCGAGAGCGACTTCCCGTTCTTCGCGCTGGGAACCGAGGGCGAACCGCCTCGGCAAGGCGCGTTCTCGAGCTACGAGATCGAATACTCGACGCTGGTCGGCGGCTCGGGCGAAGAGACTGTCGTCGCCGGCTCGATCGAGGCCTTCATCGACGACTCCGGCGTTCCCTGCGCCATTCTGGCCGGACATACCAATTCGTCCGACTTCCCGACCACGACCTTCGCCGTCCAGGAGCAGAACGGCGGCGGCACGGATGCGTTCTTCTCCGTCCACTGCCGGCGGCCCTCCAGCAGCTACCCGCTGGTCTACGCAACCTACCTGGGCGGCGCCCGCGAGGAGGCCGGCGCAGCGATCGCGGTCGCCGCCGACGGCTCGTTCTGTTTAGGTACGCGAACGACATCCTCCGATCTACCCTCGAGCGGATTCCAGCCCGAGCCGGCCGGCTCGACCGAGGCCTACCTCGGCTGCTTCGAGCCGATCCGGCGACGCTTGGACCTCCCCTTTCTCTATCGCGCGCTAGGCCGGACTTACTGGGGCGGATCGGCGAGTGAAGATCTGATCGACCTTGCGATCGAGGACAACACCGACGGCTTCCGCCTATTTGCTTTGCTCGACAGCGTCTCGACCGATGTGGCGCCGCCGTTTGACGCCAACCTCGTCCCGCCCAGCGCCCTGGCGGGCAACCCCGGCGGTCGCAGCTTGCTCGCGGGTGTGTTTCCGCCTTTGCTTGACCGCCCTTTGGCGCAGTTCTGGCTCGGCGGCGGCTCGGATGACACAGGCGCGGGCTTGGCCCTCTCCGGCGGCTGTTTGGCCGTGGCGGGCAGCACGGCCTCGGCGGACTTCCCCGCCAGCGCGGGCTTCCCTGAGCGCCTCTTCGACGCCGGCGCGGATCTCGCCGCCGGCAAGTTCTGTTTCGACGAGCAGCTCACGAGCGTCGAGACGGTCTACGTGGGGGCCTACGGCTCCTCGAGCCAGGACACGGCCGCGGCTGTCGCCCCGGGGCCCTTTGACGATGAGCTGATCGTCGGTTGGACGACCGCGGGAGCAGGGCCTCCCGCGCTGGATCCAACGCCCGGCGCGCCACAGACCGAGTATGGCGGCGGCCTCGAAGACGGCCTGTTGCTCGAGCTCTACCGGCCGCGGTTGCGCCCCGAGGCGGTCGTGGGAGCGGCGGATTTCGTCGCGCGGCCGCTGGCGCCCGGCCAAATCCTCACGCTGTTCGGCCTCGGCATCGGTCCAGGCGCAGTCATTGGCCCGCGACTGGACGAAGCGGGCCGCCTAGACCGCGAGTTGGGAGGCGTTCGGGTGCTCTTTGACGGCGAGCCGGCGCCGATGATCTTCGTCTCGCGCAATCAGCTCAGCGCCGTGGCGCCGTTCTTCCTCGAGGTTCGCGACAACGTCGAGGTGCAGGTGGAAACCGACGGCGCCGTCTCCGCGCCTCTCCTGCTGCCGGTTGCACAGACTGCGCCGGCGGTCTTCACCCTCTCGCAGACCGGCCAAGGACAGGGCGCGGTGCTGAACCAGGACTCCAGCATCAACAACCCCAGCCGGCCAGCGTCGCCGGGCTCGTTGCTGCAAATCTTTCTGACTGGGGTCGGCCAGACCGCGCCCCGCGGCGTCGATGGCGAGATCATTCCCGCGCGCCAACCGTTTCCTCAAATCGTAGCGCCGGTGCGGGTGAGGATCGGAGGCGTAGAAGCGGCCGTACTTTACGCAGGCGGAGCGCCCAACCAAGTCCACGGCGTGGCGCAGATCAACGCCTTGGTCCCGCGCGAGTTGGCGGGGAGCCTCGAGACCCCGCTCGAAATCTTCATCGGCGGCGAATCAATCCAGGCCGGCGTGACCGTCGCCATCGCCTCGTTGCCCTGAACCGGCCTTGTGAACGTCCGGGCAGCCATGCCCGGGTGCACAGCTCAACAGCGGCGCGAACATCGCACCCCGGCATCGCTGCCGGGGCTCGGAGAGAATGCGCGTTGCCGAGCCCGGGCGGCCATGCCCGGGTGCATTGCTTAACAATTGCACAAACATCGCACCGTCGAGCTCGGCCCGCTATATCACCTGCAAGATCAAGCACTTCAAATAGTGCGTCTCGGGAATCGTCAGCGCGATGGGATGATCCCTGCCCTGCGAGCGTCTCTCGATCACCCGCAACCGCTTGCCGCAATCGAGCGCCGCCGCCGCGACAACTCCCAGCAAATCCGCTTCAGAGAAGTGGTGCGAGCAGGAGCAGGTCACCAGCACGCCGTCTCGCGCGAGTAGCCTGAGCGCCTCGAGATTGATCTGCTTGTAAGCGCGCGCCGCCGCGTCGACGTGCCGGCGCGACTTGGCGAACGCCGGCGGATCGAGCACGATGGTCTCGAACGACTTCCTTCCGCGCGCGTAGTCGTTGAGCAAATCGAAGACCTTCGCTTTGCGCGGCTCGACGTTGTCAACTTGGTTCAGAGCTGCGTTGAGCCGCACGCCGTCGAGTGCGGACTCCGAGCTGTCGACCGCGATCACACGCTCGCAACGGCTCGCCATGTGGAGCGCGAATCCGCCGCGGTAGGCGAAGCAGTCGAGCGCGGTTCCATGAGCGTACGCCGCGGCCGCGGCGTAGTTTTCACGCTGGTCCAGGAACAGCCCGGTCTTCTGTCCGCCCAACAGATCCGCATCCAAGCGCAGACCGTTCATCGCCGCGCTCAGGCTTTGCGGCTCCTCGCCGGCGAGCACGCCCTTCCGCTCCTCCAAGTCTTCGTGGCGTCGCGTCGCCACATCGTTTCGCTCCACGATCCCGCGTGGCTCGAACAGCTCTTCGAGCGCCTCGACCAAGGCGGGCTTGGCCGTGTCCATGCCCTGCGACAGGGTCTGCACGACGAGCCACTCGCCGTAGCGGTCGACGATCAACCCCGGCAGCAGGTCGGCTTCGGCGTGGACGACACGGTAAGCGTTGCTATCGCGGACCACACGCTTTCTATGCTCTTCGGCGCGGCGAATCAACCGGCGCAAAAAACCCGAGTCGGTGCGTTGCGTCTCGAACGGCAGCATGCGCAGCGCAATCTGGCTCTTGGAGGAGTAGTGCGCGCAGCCCAGGCGCACGTTGCGTCCGTCGAGCACGCGGACGACCGACCCTGGCGCCGCATCGGGCGCGCCCAGCAGGTCGCCGCGATAGACCCAAGGGTGACCGTTGGCGATGCGGTCCGCGCCCCGGCGGTGGATGCGGATGTCTTTCATCGCGACCCCAGGGTATCAGCCAAAGGAAACTCTGCACTGCTGACCGGCGTGTGGAGCTGATGCAACATCGGACCCCGGTCCGTAGGTTCTGACTCCCAGCCTCCAGCCACCAACCGGCCTATGCCTTCCCGGGGGCATATGCTAGGATCATCGACACGTCGTCCACAGCGAATTGTCAATCATTGCACTCAAGGCCGGTGTCGTCGATCAAATGAATCCATTCGTCGGTGACGTCTCGTCCTTCAACTATCCTCGCTAGGGCATGGCGCACCCGACGTAGAGAGGGCCGAAGATCGCGAGACATCGGCTCAATCGGCGAAATACTGTTGTTCATCTGCTCCGCCGCACCCAGGCCTCGATGCGCCGCCACCGACAAGGTCCGTACTCCCTCAAAGAACTTGCAGGCTTCCGGCGTCATGGCCTCCGAGTCGCCTACATGTGCTATGGCTGCCCGAACCCCTTGATCGAGGTCGTGTAGTTGCGTTGTGAACTCATCGCCAAGCGACGCCATTTCGGTTGCAGGCATCGCCAGATCGTAGGCAAGTCCTCGAAGGATTGCTATTCTCATCTTCATGGGAGCCTCTGCTTTCAATTTCGGAGTCGCTTGTTTCACTGTTTCGCCGATCTTTGCGATGCATTGTGTGATTTCCTCAATCGTCTTGGTGATCCTGGGGAGCGTGTGCTCCATCTGGGCTATCAGGTCCAACGTGCCCGGTTTCTCGACAGACGGTTCGTTGTCAACGGTGTCCGCTGCTGACCCGGGAGGGTGCTCTGCGACGAGTGTCTGTTCTGTCTCAATCTGACGATTCACTTCAACGATCCTCTTGGCAATGCGAGCGACTGCGCGCCGATAGACCTCTGACCTCCTTTCGGCAAAACGGAGTTCTCGCCAGTCCTCCATTTGGAACTGCGCAACCAAGTCGATCAAGCTGTCGTCTTCGCCTTCTGGACGGGAGTCGTATACGTCGATGTAGTGAACCGGCAGCAACAGTTCCTTAACACCTAGTTGCGTGGCCTGCCGGGCAAAGAACTGAAGCTCTCGGCGACACTCAGCGCTCAAGAAATACCGGGGCGTCAGCACAGCGACGAAGAAGGCAGTAGATGATAGCCCGTCATCTAGTCGTTCTCGCCAGCCCTCGCCCCATCTGATCGCGTCTTTGTCCAGGAACAGCTCCAGCGACTCCGCGGTCAAGATTTCGTACTGAGCCTTCAGGTCGCGTGCCAAGTCTGAGACTCTCCCACCCTCAGCCTCGTCGTCTGCACGAACGTAGGACCAAAAGCCCTTTTGAGCTAGCATTGTCTCGATTCTCCCGTGAAGCGATTGCCTGACCCGCCACCCCCGCCACCCCGTATCCGGCGTTCCTTTCAGCAGCTATCTGTTCCAGCATACGCGCTCCGCCTGATCAATTGCTATAATGTCGATCAACATAGTAGAGATTGCCTGACGTGCGATCCTATCGTGGGAGTCCGCCCATGTCCACAGCCTCCATCCAGCCCGTCGATACCTCCGAACGCTGGGGCCATCTCGACCCCACCATGCGCGAGGAGATCGACGTGTTCGAGACCAACCTCCGCCGCTTCCAGGCCGGAGCGACGGCCGAGAAGGTCTTCACCGAGCTCCGCCTGCGCTACGGCTGCTACGGCCAGCGCCAGGAGCGCGTCCAGATGCAGCGCATCAAGATTCCGATGGGCATGGTCACCACCGACCAGATGCGCGTGCTCGCCGATGTCGCCGAGGAGTACGCCGTCGGCGTGCTGCACGTAACGACGCGGCAGGACTTCCAGTGCCACTTCATCGACATCAACGACAGCCCGAACATGTTCCGGCGGTTGGCCGAGGTCGGCATCACCACGCGCGAGGCTTGCGGCAACGCGGTGCGCAACGTCACCTGCTGCCCCTACGCGGGCGTCTGCGGCGATGAGCCCTTCGATGTCACCAGCCACGCCTGGGCGATGGCGTTCTTCCTGCTGCGCCATCCCGATGCGCAGAACTTCGGACGCAAGTTCAAGATCGCCTACTCGGGCTGCGAGGATGCGGCCTGCGGGCTGATCCGGCTGCACGACCTTGGCGCCATCGCGCGGCTGCGGGACGGCGTGCATGGCTTCGAGGTTTGGGTGGGCGGCGGGCTGGGCGCCCTGCCTTACCAGGCAAAGAAGCTCTACGATTTCGTGACGGCGGAAGAGATGCTGCCGCTCTCGCAGGCGATCGCGCGCGTATTCGCCCGCGACGGCGAGAAGACGAATCGAGCCAAGGCGCGCATCAAGTTCCTGATCGAGAAAATCGGCTTCGAGGAGTTTGCCAAGCGGGTAGGAGAAGAGCGCGAGAAGCTTCCGCACGACCCGGCTTGGGAAGCGCAGATCGAGGCCGCCCGCGCACGCTACAGCGACCAACCGCTCAAGCCGCCCTCCGAGCTCGCCCTCCCCGACGACGCCTCGCCCGAGCTGCGCCGCTTCCTCGAGGTCAACGTCCAGCCGCAGCGTCAGCAGGGCTACTCCTCGGTCGAGATCTTCTTGCCGTTGGGCGACATCAGCTCGGACCAGATGCGCGCCCTGGCGAACGTGTGCGACAAGTACGTCAACAACACGATTCGCACCACCGTCAGCCAGAACTTGATCGTGCGTTGGGTCTCGAACGCCGACCTTCCGGCGCTCTACCAGGACTTGGCGGATCTGCACATCGCGGAGACTGGCGCGGCGCGCCTCAAGGACGTGACCGCCTGCCCGGGCACCGATTCCTGCAAGCTCGGCATCTCCGCTTCGCGCGGCCTGGCCGCGGTCCTGCACGAGAAGTTCTCCAACGGCATGAGCGATCTGGCCGACCGCGAGGACATGAAGATCAAGATCTCGGGCTGCTTCAACTCCTGCGGCCAGCATCACGTTGCGGATCTGGGCTTCTTCGGCTCGGTGCAGCGCAAAGGCCAACACTCGGCGCCGGTCTTTCAGGTCGTGCTCGGCGGCACCACCGAGGGCAACGCCAAAACCTACGGCCTGGCCGTCGGCAAAGTCCCGGCGAAGAACGTGCCGGATGCAATTCGCCGCTTGACCGAGATCTACGACCGCGAAAAGCAAGGCGACGAAGGCTTTTCCGATGTCGTCGAGCGCATCGGGCGCGCCAAGCTCAAAGAAGAGCTCGCCCCGTATGCGCAACTGCCCGCTTATGAGGACGACGCGGCGTTCTACCACGACAATCGCCAAACGTGGGAGTACATCAAGAGCGTCGGCGTGGGCGAGTGCGCGGGCGAGGTTGTCGACCAAGCCGAGTTCCTGCTCGAGGACGCCGACCGGTTGAACTTCGAGGCGACGGTGGCGCTCGAGAAAGGCGCGGCGAGCGAGGCGCTCGAGAAGTCACTCGAGGCGCAAAACAAGGCCGCGGACGCGCTGCTGTTTACCAAGGGCTTGTGGCTGAGCGACAAGTACGACCGCGTCGGCAAGTTCCGCGAGCTGTTCTACGACACCGGGCTGTTTCTGAAGCCGTTCGCCGACAACTACTTCCGCTCGGCCGAGGAAGGAAACGGACTGGACATGGTGGCGGCGCGCAAGCGCGTCGAGGAAGCGACGCTGTTCATCGAAGCGGCGCAGGACGTCTACGCAAAGGCTTGATTGGAACCGATGGCGAACGATCTACAGCGCATTGATCTGAAAGTCCTGCTCGACGCGCCCGAGCAGCCTGAGCTCGACCCCATCCTCACCGCCTTCGACCGCTGGCGAAAAGAGACCGACGCGGCCCCGGACTGGGTCGATCTAGCCGACTACGCGCACATGCAGCAGGGCCCGGCCGTGATGATGGCCGGCAAACGGGAGAACGTGGCCGTCGACACCAACGAGCCCGGGCTGGGCATCTTGGTACAGAACCGAAAAGGGCTGAGCGGCTCGACCGAAGAAAGGTTCGCCGAGGCCTTTCGCCGCCACTTGGCGTTGGCGACGCGACTCACGGGCGAGCCCGAGTGGCCGGCCGAATTGAGAGTCCGCGGCGGCGACTGGATCATCTCGATCAATGATCGGCTCGGCTTTCCCAACAATGACGCAAGCGACGGAGCCGTGCGCGAGGGCCTGGTCGCCTTGCTCGACCGCATGTTCGGCGACGGTTACGACCTCGAACGCGACCCGGACCCGCAACGGCGCTTGTCGTACCGGCTACGAGCTGAGGGCAACCCAACGCTGACCTCGCTCGTGCCTTGACCAGCCTGTCCGAGCCGCATCCCGCAAGGGCGCCGTCGCGTGGGAACCCCCTCAGGCAAACGCCTCCAGCCGCCCGACGTCCTCCCGCACGCCGGGGGCGCCCGAGGCCTCCAGCGCCTCAGTCTGTTCCTTTCTCTGGCGTTCGGCCAGCTCCTGGCGCGCCGCCTGCTCCATCTGCGCGGCCTGCGCGGCCACCTGCTGGTCCTGGCCCGATGGCTGCGCAGGCGCCGTCGCCGCCGCACGGATCTGCTGCGCCTTCTGAATTGTCTTTTCGGGATCGCCCGACACCGGCGCGGTGTCGATGCTGACCTCGCCGGCCACGGCGTACTGGCGGCCGTCCGGACCCGTGACGTACTGGAAGCTGACGCCGCGCGCCAACCCTCCGGCCGCCGCCAGGTGCGCCGCTTCATGCGCACGCACCTCGCGATCGACCTTTTGCAGCTCGGCAATCTCGCGCTGCTCGTTTTCGTCTCGCCCTTGCGGTCCCCGCTGCTCACGCTCGGGCTGCAGGGGTCCATGGGAGTGGGCGTGCGCGCCTGTGTGTGCTGCTCCTACGGTCAACGCAACGCCCTCATCGGCCGCTCGAGCCAAACGATGAGGACGCGCGTAGGCTAGCTCTTCGAAAGAATGTCGCGAATCTCCGTCAGCAGCGTCTCTTCCTTGGTGGGCTCGGGCGGAGCGGCAGGAACTTCCTCCTCCTTCTTCTTGAGGTTGTTCATCCAGCGCACCATCACGAAGATCGCAAACGCCAGGATGACGAAGTCGACCACGGACTGGATGAACGCGCCGTAGTTCAGCGTCGCGGCGCCGGCTTTGGCCGCCGCGTCCAGGTCCGCATACTCCATCCCGTCCAGCGCCACGAATAGTTTTGAAAAGTCCACGCCCCCCATCAACATGCCGATCGGCGGCATCAGGATGTCGTTCACGGCCGAGGCGACGATTTTCCCGAAGGCGCCGCCGATGATGATGCCGACAGCCATGTCCATGACGTTGCCGCGCATCGCGAAGTCCTTGAATTCCTGCAGCATCTATTCTGCATCCCTCCTCTAGGTTGTTGAAAACATCGTTGCCGTCCGCCGCTCCGGCCTCATGCAACCGTCGGAGACCATACCACGCTTTCCCCTATGGTTTGGGCAAGCACTGATGCCCGAACTAAGGAGAACGCGCTATCGCTACAGGCATCCGCCGACTTGGCCGGATCAGAAGCTCAAGTTAAGCTGGAAGAATGAAGCGCCCAGCCCTTATGGCGCTCTTGCGTTGCGGCCTTGCTTGCGGTCTGCTCGCGCTCTGTCCGTCGAGCTCGACGCCTTTGGCCGCACAGCCGGCAAGCTTCCCCGGCTGGCCGCTCGAGTGGGAAGGCGCCAAGCTCCGCCGCGCGCCGCTTGGGCCGGCGGATCGCAGTTGTTTGACCGGATTTTCCGGCGCCGGTGCACGATTTGTGGAACACTCTAGGTCATTCTTGTTCCGCTGGTCCGAGCGCCCCACGCGCACGCTCCGCGGCGTCGAATACTGCTTCGAACGGGCTGAGTATGAAGTCCGCCCCGCCCTCGCCCCAAAACCCGAGCCCGGCTGGCGTTGTTGGATCGCCGCGAAAACCGGCGAGCGCCTGCGCGTGTGTGAGACCTACTACACCGAAGACGGCAAGCGCTGGGCCGACATCGACGCCTGGACCGCCGAGACCATCAACGACCGCATTCCCGGTCCGTTCTGGTCCGTCATCCTCTATCAACCCGTACGCTGACGCGCCGCCGCTACACTATCGGACATGAATCGTCGCCTCTTCCTGGCCGCCGGCCTCGGCGCGGCCGCCGCGAGCGCTGCCGGCAAGCTCCGCGCCCTGCTCATCGACGGCCAGAACAATCACCGGACTTGGCCGCAAACCTCGCCGCTGATCCGCCGCTGGCTCGAGGAGTCGGGCCGCTTCGCCGTGGATGTCGCCACGACCCCTCCCAAGGGCCAGGACAACTCCGCGTTCGCGCCCGCCTTTGGCGACTACGACGTCGTCGTCTCAAACTACAACGGCGACCCGTGGCCGGCGCCCGCGCGCCGCGCTTTCGAGCAATACGTCCGCGGCGGCGGGGGCTTCGTCTCGGTGCACGCCGCCAACAACGCCTTTCCGCAGTGGCCGGCGTATAACGAGATGATCGCGGTCGGCGGCTGGGAGGGCCGCAACCAGTCTGCGGGTCCGTATTTGCGGCTGCGCGGCCGCGAATGGATCCGCGACGAAACGACCCCGGGAACCGGCGGCCATCACGGCGACCGCCACGAGTTCGCCATCGACATCCGCAACCCCGACCACCCCATCACCAAAGGCCTGCCCGCCCGCTGGCTCCACGCCACCGATGAGCTCTACGACCAGATGCGCGGACCAGCCCGCAACGTCGAGGTCCTCGCGTCGGGGTTCTCCGACCCCGCCACGCGCGGAACCGGCGAGCACGAACCGCTACTGATGGTCATCTCTTACGGCCAAGGCCGCGTCTTCCACACCACCCTGGGGCACTCGCCCGAGGCGATGCACTGTGTCGGCTTCCTCACCACCCTCCAGCGCGGCGCCGAATGGGCCGCCACCGGCCAAGTCACCCTGCCCGTCCCTGAAGATTTTCCCGGTTCGGACACAGTCTCGGTACGGCCCTGACTCCCGTGAGCGCACGCACGCCATGGGGCGCCGGACACGCGATCCCTTTGTGAACCGAGCCCGGGCAGCCATGCCCGGGTGCGATCTCAACAGCGCCACGGACATCGCACCCCGGCATGGCTGCCGGGGCTCGGAGCGCGGCCCCGGCGCCTACGGCTCGACCACGACCCGCACCGTCCCCAGGTTCGAATCGGTCTGCCCGTCCCAGGCCGCAAACGTGAACGAGTCGTTCCCGGAGAAGCCTTCGAAGGGGAAGTAGGTCGCGCGGTTGCCGTCCAGGGCGACCGTACCGTTAGCCGGCTGGGACACGATTCGCAGCGTCAGCGTGGCGCGCTCGCGGTCCGAAGCTTGCAACGTTACCGTCTCGGCAACGCCCGCCACTGTGGTGAGCGAGGCGTCTTCCACCACCGCCGGACGATTGCGATTGCGGTCGTCGTCATCGGGACCGCGGTGGCAGTTGTAGCAGCCGATCTGGAAGCCCCGCCAGAGCTCGAGCCGGCCCAGCTCGGTGTCGAGCGTACGGTCGCCAAGCGCGCGCGAAAGCACCGTCCCGCGGCCGTCTTCGCCGCGGCAAGATCGGCACTGCGCCGGGTTGTCGTCGGCGGCGTCTTCGTGTTCCTCCAGCCAATCCTGACCGATCGGGTGCATGCCGTGTGGCCCGCCGGCGACGGTTTGCGGCGACGACGCGTGGCAGGCCGAGCATTGCAGGCCGCCGTGCCCGCTGGAGAAACGGTAGAGCGTGTCGGCGTTGACCGCGAAGGCGTCGTTGACCGCCTCGCGCTCCTGGCCGCCGGGCTCAAACACCGATAGGAAACGGATCTGCCCGTTGTTGTCGGTCGCGGCGCCGGTGTGGCAACCCTCGCAACCCGGCTCGTCGAACCAGCCCGCGCGATCACTCGCGCCAACCGCGCTCATCGACCCGTGGCAGCTCTGACACTCGATGCTCGCCAACAGGCCCCCGCTGAGGTAGCCTGCCTCGGCCAACGCAGCCTGGTAGGTCGGATCGCCCAGCCTCTGGTCGTCGTGCTTGCGCACCACGTTGGTCTTGTAGTCACGCTCCGGATCCGGCAGAAACGACCATCCCCCGGCGGGTCGCGCCGCAATCACCGCTCCCGAGGCGTGGCAGATTTTGCAGTCGAGCTCGTCGGACACCGGCAGCACGATCTGCGTCGTGGCCAGCGTGGCGCCCTGCGTGTTGCGTACCACGACCTCGAACATCGGGTAGTAGTTCTTGACGCCGTCTTCATCGTAAGGAGTGATTGGTATGCCTTCGCCGGTAAACCAGTTGAAGTCCGGGTCAAAATGCATCGTTTGCAGTGGATTGCCCACGCCCGGCATGGCGTGACCGGCGAGCCCCTGGTCCTGCTCCAGCGACACCCCGAAGAGGCGGTCGACGAATGACCAGAAGTTCGTCTTCATCCTCGAGGTCGTGTTGATCGAACCGCTCTTGACCGGAAAGCAGGACGAGCTACACTTGTAGTTAGGCAGATGAAAGGCGTTGCAACGCGAAAGCGGAAAGCTTATAGGCGTAACACCCATCACCGGCCTGACGCCAACACCGACTCGGCGTAGAGCAGCTCGCCGGTGAGGCCGCTGTAGTACTGGAAGATTGCCTGCGGGCGCGGGTAGGCGATCCAGCGCTGCCGGCTGTCCTTGCCTGGGTTGGAGAAGACGTTCTGCAGCCGCACCAGGCAGTAGACCGGCTGGCGGCGCGGCGTGGCGGAGTCGTCGAGGAAGTAGGTCGACCAGCGGATTTCGGCCGGCTTGCCGCGCGATTCGAACAGGCCGTTGGGCGGGCGGCCCGATTCGCTGGCCACGGGATGGTTGCCGGAGTTGTGCGGCCCGGAGGCGAATTCCCAGACGCGATCGGTGATCTTGATGGCGAAGCTGTTGTGCAAGTCGCCGGTGAGCACGAACACCGGCTTGCCGAGCTCGTCCCAGAAGTCGATCATCTCGTTGCGCTCGGCCGCGATCGCGGTCCAGGCTTCGTCCTTGTTCGGTCCAGCCATGCCGGGGCCCACGTGCGGAATCATCAGGTTGACTGAGGAGACGATGAAGAGGAAGTCCGCGGGCGAGCGGGTCATCTCGCGTTTGAGCCAGCGTTTCTGGCGTTCACCGAGGAGCGAGACGCTGGGGTCGTAAGGGTCGCGGATGTCGTGGAGCTGGCGGTGGCTGCGGGTGTCGAGGTAGAAGATCTCGGCGTTGGCCACGCGCATGGACCAGTAGTTGAGGCGGCCGATGGAGTAGGAGACCTCGCCGGAAGCCTTGGCGGGCGGGCGGATGCGCAGACGGTTGGCATCGAGCGCTTCCTCGACGGCGTAGACGCCGGCGTTGGGATCGCCGCCGGTCTCGTCGAGCTCCTTTTCGTTGACGCCGGCTTTCGGGCCGCCCCAGTGGACCGTCAGGGTGGCGGCTTCTTCGGCGTTCCAGGCGGTGAAGTCCGCGTCGGCGTCGACGAGAATGTCGCTGCCTTCCTCGAGCCGCGCGCGGCCGAAGACGGCTTGTTGCCGTTGCGGCGCGTGGTTGGCCCAGCCCAGGTAGTCGTACCAGCCGCGCACGCCGATGTCGCGGAACGCGGCGCGCCGGCTGCGCAGCCCGATCGTCGCCGTACCGTTGACGTCGCCGAGGATCTCGTGGTCGTCGAAGGTAAAGAACGACGGGACGTTGCGGTGCCAGGCGCGCAGGGGGCCCCCGCGCCGCAGGTAGAGCTTGTAGTTCTCCCAGACGCCGGCGATGGTCGGCGCGATCTCGACGATGCGCGGGGCGCGGGCGGCGCCGACCTGCTCGAGCCAAGCCGAGGCGGGGTAGTCGCGCAGCTCCTCGTAGACCCAGTCGCCGTTCTGGATGGCGAACGCGATCTCGTCGCCGGCGTCGCGCAGCATGGTGCTGAGGGTTGGTAGGGCGGGGTTGCTGTTCTGGTTGTTGCCGCAGGCGAACTCGAAGCTGAAGTTAAACAGGCCGCGGGGGTTGTGGGCGGCGTTGCGAAACTGCGCCGGGTCGGGCAGCGTGCGGAAGCGTCCGGTGTTCTCCGGCGTGCGGCCGTCGAGAGGGTCGCCGAAGACCTGGTAGAAGTAGGCGCGTCCGGGTTCGAGCCCGCGTAGCTCCACGACGCCGGTGTTGTCATCGGCGAGCTGCGTCTGCACGGGTCCGGCGACCTCGTCGAGCGTTCCCAGCGAGGCGCCGTAGCGTACCGAGAACGAGCCGGGCTCGGCCGTGCGCGCCCAGACGGCGACCGAGGTCGAGGTCAGCCGGCCCAACATCGGTCCGGCGGCGATGCGCGATGCGGCCTCCCGGCCGCGGTAAAGACGAGCAGAACGAGCAGGAGGATACGAAACGCCATGGGACCCGGAGGGCCCCTATTGTGCCACGATCGCTTCCGCGTAGAGCAGCTCGCCCGTGATGCCGTCGTAGTACTGGAAAACCGTTTGGGGCTTGGGATAGGCGACCCAACGGTTCACCCCCGGCTGGACTTCGTTGCGGAACACGTTGTTGACGCGCACGACGGTATAGATGACGCGATTGCGCATCTCGTTGGGTATCTCGTTGAGCAGGTAGGTGGACCAGCGGATGTCGACGTCGCGGCCGAACGAGCTGTAGGGGCCGTTGGGCGGCCGGTCTCCTTCGCTCGAGGCCGGGTGGTTGACCGAGTTGTGCGGTCCGGAGGCGAACTCCCAAACGTTGTCGGTGACTTGGATGGCGAAGCTGTTGTGCAGGTCGCCGGTCAATACGAAGACCGGCTTGTCGAGATCGTCCCAGAAGCGGATGAGCTCTTCGCGTTCCTGGAGGAAGACGGTCCAGGCGTCGTCCTTGTTCGCCGGCTGCCCCGGGGCCGATCCGGTGCCGCCGATGTGGGGGATGGTGAAGTTGACCGAGGAGACGACGAAGAACATGGCCGCGTTGGAGGTCTTCATCTCGAGCTTGAGCCACTCGCGTTGCTTGTTGCCGAGCATCGAGACGTCTTTGCTGCGGCTGTTGACGTCGTGCATCTCGCGGTAGGTGCGCGTGTCGAGGAAGAGCAGATCGACGTTGGAGACGCGCTTGCGCCAGTAGGAGCGCTTGCCGATCGAAAACGAGGCTTCGCCGTCAGCCTTGGCCCGCGGACGGATGCGCAGGCGATCGACGCCCAGCACCTCGACGACCTCGTAGACGCCCGCATTGGGGTCGCCGCCCTCCTTGTCGTCCGCGCCTCGCATCACGCCGGCGTCGGGCGTGCCCCAATGGACGTGCAGGGTTGGGATATCGTCGATATCGAGATCGGAAAAGTTGGCCTCGGGCGCGACCATGACGTCGCTGCCGCCTTCGAAGCGCGCGTTGCCGAAGACGATCTGTTGGTCTTCGGGGAGCTCGTTGGACCAGCCAAGGTAGTCGTACCAGCCTTTCAGGCCAATGTCGCGAAAGACGGCGCGGCGGTCGACGCGACCGACCTCCCCAGATCCGTAAACGTCGTTGACGATCTCGTGGTCGTCGAAGGTGAAGTAAGAGGGAACGTAGCGGTGCCAGTCCGCGAGCGTGACGCCTTGCTCGAGGTAGTGTTTGTAGTTGGCCCAAACGCCGGCCAGCGGAGGCATGATGGTGAGCGTCCTGGGAATGCGGCTCTGATCGACGCCGTTCTCGTCGGCCCACTGTGCGGGCGTAACCTTGCGCTTCTCGTCGTTCTCGTAGAGCCAATCGCCGTTGAGGATGGCGAAGTCGACCAGGCCGGGCTGCTCGTCGCGGATCAGGTTCCGGCGCATGGTGGCGTAGGTCGGCAGGGCTTCGTGGTAGGCGCTGCCGGCGTCGGGGTTCTGATTGTTGCCGCAAGCGAACTCGAAGCGCAGGTTAAACAGGCCGTTGGGGTTGGCCATGGGGCTGACGACGTCCTGCAACTCGGGCAGCGTGTGGAAGTGTCCGCTGAGCTTCTCGACGCCTTGCGGCGAGTGGGCGGTCGAGATTTCGTAGTAGTATTTGGCGCCGGAGTCGAGCGACTCGAGGCTGATCCACCCGGTGTTGTCGCTGGCGGCGTTGGTCTGGAAGGTCTTGGAGAAGTCGATGGCGTCGGGCCGCTTGCCGTAGAAGACGGTGACGGTGGCGGGCTCGGAGGTCCGCGCCCAAACGCCGATCGAATCGGAGCTGACGCGGCCGAGGATGGGACCGTGCGTGATGCGGGGGCCGTCGGCGGGCTGCTGCGCCGGTTCATCGGGAGACGACGACGGCGGGGTTGCGCACGAGGAGACCAGGAGCGCGGCGAGGAGCGGCAGCAGGCGGAGCTTCATGGTGCGTCGGGAGGAACGAGCGCGCGACGATCGAGACCCGATGCTAGCACGAAGCGCTGGCTGCTAGAGGTCGCCGGCGATCTTGCTGAAGTTGGTCATCAGCATGAGCACCGCCGGGCCGGCCGTGACCAGAAAGACCGAGGGCATGATGAGGAAGAAGATCGGGAAGAGCAGCTTTACGCCGACCTTGTGGGCCTTCTCTTCAGCGAGTTGTCGGCGGCGAATGCGCATGTAGCGCGCCTGGGTGCGCAACATCTTGGAGACGCTCGAGCCGAAGCGATCGGCCTGGATGAGCAGCGAGGTCAGCTTACGCAGCTCGGGCTCGCCGGTACGCAGCCCCAAGTTGCGCAGCGCTTCCGAGCGCGAGGAGCCTGCGAGGAGCTCGCTGCGGAACAGACCCAACTCGTCGCTCAGCGCCGGGTGCACCTTGCGCAGGTCGCGCGCGGTGTCGGCCAGCGCCTGGTCGAGCGAGAGGCCGCTCTCGATGGCGATGACGAGCAGGTCGAGAAAGTCCGGCAAGGCTCGATTGATTGCCAGCCGGCGCGCGCGGATTCTGCGCCGCAACCATCGATCGGGCAGGACGAAGCCGATGTAGACCGCAAACGCCGTCCCGGGCAGCGCCCCCATCCAACTGCCGCCGAGCCAGGCCAGGAAGACGAAGACCAGCAGCGGGAAGGCGACCGATGCGAGCGCCTTGACGGACTGGAACACGCGCGGCGCCCAGGGGGCGCGGACGCCCGCGGCGGCGAGCTGCGATTTGAGCTCCGGCTTGGCCTCGGTGCGCAGCGGCGTGGATTCGGCGAGGTTCTGGATCGTGGCGGCCCATTCCGGCGCCTCTTCCTCTTCCCAATCTTGCGCGGCGACGGGCGCGCCCGCGGCTGCTGGGACGGGTACGGGCTGGTCGCGCCGGAGGTAGAACCAGTACCCCGCACCGCTCACCGCGGCGAGGACGAGGACGAAGAATCCGATAGAGAGGCCGAGCAGCATATCTATACCCGGATGTCGACGATCTTGCGGATCACCGCGAACGCCAGAACCTGTCCGCACAGCGCCAGGAACAGCAGCGTCTTGCCGACGGGATGATTCACCAGGATGGTGAAGTAGTCCGCGTTGACCAACATCATGATCGAGCCGATGATGAACGGCAGCAGCGCCAGGATGATGGCGGTCATGCGACCGTTGGCGGTCATTGCCCTGACGTGCCCCTTGAGGGTGGCGCGCTCTCGAATCGTCTCGGAGAGGCTCTCGAGGAGGTCATGCAGATTGCCGCCGGTGCGCGACTGCGTCATGATGGCCGAGGCGAAGAAGCGAATGTCGACGCTGGGCACGCGGTCGGCGAAGTTTTCGAGCGCCTGCTCCATCGACACTCCGAGGTTGTACTCGTCGACGGTCTTGCGCAGCTCTTGGTTGAGCGGCGGGCCGATCTCGTCGGCGAGCAACTCGAGCGCCATGGGCAGGGTGTGACCGGCGACCAGTGCGCGGGAGATGAACTCGAGCGCCTCGGGCAATTGCTCTTCGACGAGCTTGAGGCGCTTGTTGCGCAGGCCCTCGATGTAGAGCACGGGCGAGTAGCCGGCGACGCACGCGACCGCGAAAGCCGCCCAGCTCGGCACGAAGTCCAAGCGGCCGAGGATGGCGGTCGAGAGCATGAAGGCGGTTGCGGCGGCCAGCGTGACCCGTCCGGCGGACCAATCCACGTCGGCTTCGGCGGCGAGTCGATTCAAGCGGTCGCCGAGCCGACCGCGCTCGAGCGTCTGGGAGAGCAACTGAAGCGTGCTGAGCCGGCGGCGCTGTAGAATGTCGGGCTCGCTGTCGTCGTCGGCCCGGCGGTCGACCCACATCCAGCCGAGCGCCACCGCAATCGCGACGAAACCGAACGTCACGAAGAAGATGACCGCGTAGCCGACCGTCGTGCTCATTCTCCACTCGCTGCGGCCGGCGCTTCGCCGCCAACCCCCAGGCTCTCCGAAGCTGGCTGGCGGCGGCGCAGCGGCTTGCCGTCCGCGGCGGACCGGA
The DNA here is from genome assembly GCA_965216545.1 of Bryobacterales bacterium. Taxonomy (GTDB): domain Bacteria; phylum Acidobacteriota; class Terriglobia; order Bryobacterales; family UBA6623; genus RI-231. Next base: position 5,431,358 of record OZ244172.1, on the reverse strand, counting down.
ACGCGCCCAAGATGCGACCGTCGTCGGTGACGTTGGTGCGCTCGAATAGGTAGACCGGCTTGAGCTCCACAGAGCCGTCGGGCGCGATGCCGTGCGACTCGGAGATCTCGACGACCTTGCGCGAGCCGTCGCTCAAGCGCGCAACCTGGACGAAGAGGTCGATCGCGGAGGCGATCTGCTGGCGAATCGAAGGCGCGGAGATGTTCGAGTTCGCTAGCGCGACCATCATCTCGAGACGATGGACGCCGTCCGCGCAAGAGTTGGCGTGAATGGTGGCCAACGAGCCGTCGTGGCCGGTGTTCATCGCCTGCAGCATGTCGAGGGCTTCTTCGCCGCGGACCTCGCCGAGAATGATGCGGTCGGGGCGCATCCTGAGGCTGTTGATGACCAGTTGGCGTTCCTTGATGGAGCCTTCGCCCTCGAGGTTGGGCGGACGGCACTCCATCTTGGCGACGTGCTCCTGGCGCAACTGCAACTCGGCGGTGTCTTCGATGGTGACGATGCGCTCATCGGCGCCGATGTAGGCCGACAGCACGTTGAGCAGCGTGGTCTTGCCGGAACCGGTGCCGCCGACGATGAGCAGGTTGCGGCGGTCGCGGACCGCGCTCGAGAGAAACTCGAGCATCTCGCGGCTGAGCGCGCCGCGGTCGACCAGATCCTCGGCCTGGAGCGGGTCCTTGGAGAACTTCCGAATCGAGAGTAGCGGGCCTTCGACGGCCACCGGCGGAATCACGGCGTTGACCCGCGAGCCGTCGGGCAGGCGGCAGTCGACCATGGGCGAGGACTCGTCGATGCGGCGGCCGGCTTGGCCGACGATTTTCTGGATGATGCGGGTGAGGTGCTGGTTGTCCTTGAAGCGGATGGCGGTCTTGGTCAAGCGGCCGTCGCGCTCGACGTGGACGAGCTTGGGCGTGGTGACGAGGATGTCGGAAACGGTGGGGTCTTGGAGTAAGGGGTCCAGCGGCCCCAGCCCGAAGACCTCGTCGAGCACTTGATCGATCAGCCGCTCGCGCTCGCCGTCGGGCAATTGCGCGGGCTGCTCTTGCACCAGGGCCGAGACGGCGGCGCGGACCTCGCGGCGCACGCGCGGGGCGTCAATCTCGACCAGCCGGTCGAGATTGATGCGTTCGAGCAGTCTGCGGTGCAGGACGTACTTGAGCTCGATGGTCTCCTGCGCCGAAGGAGCGGCGGGTTCGGATTTCGGGGCGTCGAGGGCGCCGTCGACGGCCGGGGGAGTCGTCGCCATCGTCGCTCAGTCCTCCAGGCTCGCTCGTCGCGGGTCCGCGGCGGGTTGGGCGTCTCCGCTAATCGGGGCGTCGTCCGCGACGGCCGCGGGCGGTGCGGAGCCGTCGCGGTTGGCGCCGTCAGCGGTGCGAACCTTGCGCCGGGACGTGCGAGAGTCGGCGAGCACCTGCCGGGCGCGCAGATCCTCGGCCTCGATGATGGCCTCGTCGATGGGGTTGCGCAGCGCCAGACGAATCTCGCCGGAGTGATCGGCCAGGGTCACCAGGCCGGCTTGGTCGGCGTTGACCAACACGGTGACGTTGGCGGCGCTCGACTGGCGGTCGTCGGCGTCTCGATCGGTGGCGAGCACCTCGACGTTTTGCAGAACCGTGGCGATGCTGATATCGGAGCGGCCCGGCGAGCGGAGCGCATTGGCGGCCAGCACGTCGACGCGGTCGCCGACCCCGAGCAAGCGGTTGACGCCGAGGTAGCCTTCCACGTGCAGAGAGACGGCTCGCATGCCAGGCGGAATGACGGCCGAGACGCCGGCTTTGCCTTCGGCGGGCAGACTGGAGGCGGTAATGGGCCGACCGGCCATCACCTCGCGCGCCAAGTAGAGGCCCTCGAGCTGATCGACCGACCGGAACGAGCCGGAGGGAATCTCGGCGAGCGGCCGGGTCTGGATCTCGATGTCCGCCGCGGCGAGCTTGACGCCTCGCGGAAGGCTTTGAGCAGCGACGGCGACCAGGCCGGTCCGCGGCGCCTCGCCGCTGCCTCCAATGCGGTCCGAGAGGATGGTGTAAAAGAAGAGCGTCGCCGCAGTCGCCGCCGCGAGAGCGATGCCGCCTACGATCAAGACCTTGCGATTCATGGGCGTTGGTCGTCCGGAGCCGCTCGCGGGGATAGGCCCCGAAGGACCCGGAGCATAGAGACGCACACGGGCGGCTCGGCGTCCACTCCAGGCTAGAAGAGGGGTGGGGCGGCGGCGATCCGCTTTCGACCTTACGCTTTCTCGGGAATAACCCTTATCAGGGGTCGCCCGGCCAGGGGAGTGCGGATGGCGCAGTCGGCTTGTCGGGATTGCGGCGGGCGGGTTATGGTGAGCGTGGAGGCGACGGCCGTGGCAATCGTACCGAGGTGGATGGCGGACGAGCAGGAGATCGCCGCGGCGCTGGAGCGGGCGCAGGCGGCGCTCGCGCCAGACGTGGTGCGGATCGGGTACAGCCTGGAGGAGGACTGGACGGGGGAATCGGCGATCTTCGTCCGAATCCTGCTTGCCGACGAATCGGTCCCCGTCCCGAACGACGTTTTCCCTCTGGCCGACAGAATTCGCGAGAAGGTGATAGACGAGATCAAACCTTACGAACAGGGCCTGCTGCCGTACTTCAACTTTCGCACCGTTTCAGAGCAAGAGCTCTTGCAGGAAAAGGCCTGGGACTAGCGTCGTGGCCCTTCACGACGACCTGCTCGAGCAGGCTTCTCATCTGACGCAACGGGATCGCAGCCGGCCGCGGCAGGCGAATCTCCGCCGAGCGATCTCAACGGGGTACTACGCGCTTTTTCACTACCTGGTCTTCGAAGCGACCCGCAATTGGAAACATGCGCGGCATCACGATCAACTTGCGCGAGCGTTTGAGCACGGCTCGATGAAGAACGCCTGCAAGCAGACGATTCGCGAGCTGACCATGAGCCTGCCTGCGCTCGAGGGGCTTCCGCGGACACAGCGAAGGAGCTGCTGATTGTCGCGAAGGCGTTCGTCGAGCTACAGCAGAGCCGGCACACAGCCGACTATGACGGTTCGAAAAAGTGGGCGCGCGTCGACGCCATCGTGGCTGTTGACACAACCCGGGAAGCCTTTCGCGCCTGGAAGCGCATTCGCGCGGCCCCCCAGGCGCAGGACTTCCTGCTCTCGCTGCTCGTCAAGAGGCGCTGAGCAGGCCCACCCCTACAGCTCTTTCGGCGGCATGAAGCAGCCCACGGCCTGGGTTCGCGGCGTCGAGACGGGATCGCCGGCCAGAATTTCATCCAGGGCCTGGCGCAAGTCGTGCACCGATGCGCGCTGGCGGGATTTCCCCAGAGACGCGTAGAGGTTGTTGATGCGGCCGCGGTAGAGCATCTCGCCGTCGGGGGCGAACACCGCCGCTTCCGGCGTGATGGTCGCCCCGGCCTTGGCGGTCAGGGCGCGGTCCCGATCGTGCACGGCCGGCCTCGAGTGGCTGTACTCGGCGGCGTGCGCCTGGATTTGTTCCGCCGATTTTTCCGGATCGACGTAGACGAGGAAACAGCCGACGCCGCGAGGCTCGTAGGCGTCGCAGATGCGGTTGATCTCCGGCGCGAACTGGTTCGAGATCGGGCAGTCGGTGAGCACGAAGAACAGCGCCGTGGCCTTGCGCGAGCCGTCGTCGAGCCGGCCGTGATCGACGCTCGCGACGTCCGCTAACGTCTGCGCGCCGGCTAGACCGGCAAGCAGCAATCCAATCGCAACTCTCTGCACCGCTCGCATCCCTCCATTATCTCGACGAGAGAAAGGGACGGTTTGTTCCACTCCTCCCAGCGGGTTATCATTGCGCTGGACGGCTCGCCCGCCCGACTCCTTCCCATCATGTCCGTGCAATGCGCCATTCTCGGTTCCGGCAACATTGGGACCGACTTGCTGCTCAAGATCCTGCGCGCCCCCGGCGAGCTCGAGCCGGCGGTCTTGGTTGGCATCGAAGCGGCCTCGGACGGCCTGGATCGGGCGCGCAAGCTGGGCGTCGAGACGACGCACCACGGCATGGACGGGCTGCTCGCCAGTACGCGATTCCCCGACATCGAGATCGTTTTCGACGCCACCTCCGCCAAGGCCCATCTGCGGCATGCCGAGATCCTCGCGCGCGAGGGTAAACAGGTCATCGACCTCACGCCCGCGGCCGTCGGACCTTTCGTCGTGCCGGTGGTCAACATGGGCGAGCACAGGCAAACGCCGAACTTAAACATGGTGAGTTGCGGCGGCCAGGCCACGATTCCCATCGTCGCCGCGGTCCATCGCGTCTCGCCGGTGCGCTACGCGGAAATCGTCGCCTCCATCGCATCGCGCTCGGCCGGCCCGGGTACGCGCGCCAACATCGACGAGTTCACCGTTACGACCGCGCGCGGCCTCGAAGTCGTCGGCGGCGCGCAGCGCGGCAAGGCCATCATCGTGCTCAACCCGGCAGAGCCGCCGATTCTAATGCGCAACACGGTCTTCTGCCTCTCCGGCGAGGCCGACGAGCAGGCGATCGCCGACTCGATCGCGAGCGCGGTCGCCGACGTACAGCAATACGTGCCGGGCTACCGGCTCAAGCAGCAGGTGCAGTTCGAGTCGATCCCGCCGGATGCGCCTTCGCCTTGGCCCGGCGGCGGCCTGAGAACCTCGGTGTACTTGGAAGTCGAAGGCGCGGCGCACTACTTGCCCGCCTACGCGGGAAACCTCGACATCATGACCTCCGCCGCGCGCGCCACCGGCGAACGCCTAGCCCGCAACCTCACGCCAGCGTAGCCACACGCGGTCAACGGTCAACGGACAACCGATTACAGAAATGATCTACATCCAAGACGTCACCCTCCGCGACGGCATGCATGCCATCCGGCACCAGTACACGACCGAGCAGTGCGCCGCCATCGCCCGGGCCTTGGATCAGGCCGGCGTCGACGCAATCGAGATCACCCATGGCGACGGCCTTGCCGGCTCGAGCTTCAACTACGGGATCGGGCGCCACACCGATCTCGAGTGGATCGAAGCGGTCGCCGCAGCCGTCGAGCGGGCCAAGGTGACCGTGCTGTTGCTGCCCGGCATCGGGACGACAGAGCACCTCGAGCAAGCCTACGCGGCTGGTGCTCGCTCGGTGCGGATCGCTACCCATTGCACCGAAGCCGACATCGCGCAGCAGCACATCGAGACCGCGCGCAAGCTCGGCATGGATGTTGCCGGATTCTTGATGATGGCCCACATGAGCCCGCCCGCCGAGCTTGCCCGCCAGGCCAAGCTCATGGAGAGTTACGGCGCGCACTGCGTGTATGTGACCGACTCGGCCGGGGCGCTCGAGATGGACGGCATCCGCGAGCGTTTCCGGGCTTTCGTTGACGTGCTAAAGCCCGAAACCCAGAAGGGCATGCACGCCCACCAGAACCTCACCCTGGGCGTCGCGAACTCGATCGTGGCGATCGAGGAGGGTGCGACGCGCGTGGATGCATCGCTGGCGGGCATGGGCGCCGGAGCGGGCAACGCTCCCCTCGAGGCGCTGATCGCGGTGATGAATCGCCGGGAGATCGCACATGGCTGCGACCTGTTCCGGCTGATGGACGCCGCCGAGGATCTCGTACGACCGCTGCAGGATCGTCCCGTACGCGTCGACCGCGAAACGCTGGCTCTGGGCTACGCCGGCGCCTACTCGAGCTTCCTGCGCCACGCCGAGAAAGCAAGCGAGCGCTACGGCGTGGATACGCGCGCAATCCTGGTGGAAGTCGGCGAGCGCAAGCTTGTGGGCGGACAGGAAGACATGATCGTCGACGTGGCGCTCGATCTGAGCCGCTGAGAATCGGGGGACTTCCCACGGCGACGGACACGCGCTAAAATGTGTCGCAAGAAGCCCGAGCCCTCTCCCGGTGTTTCTCGATCACTTTCGGGAAATGTTACGTCGGACTTTGCAGCAGTGCGCCCGTCGGCGCCAACCCATTCTGCTCGCCACGGCTCTGGCGTGCCTGGCGCTCGCCTGCCAGGCGAGCGAGACGGTCGTTCGGCCGGGCGCCAGCGTTCAACGCGCGATTGACTCGGCCTCCGCGGGTGACAAGATCGTTCTGGCGCCAGGCCGGCATTTCGCAGGACGGCTGCGGCTGCGCTCGGGCCTGATGTTGCGCGGCGGCCCCGACACGGTAGTCGTCGGATCGCTCGAGATCCACGACGTCGAGGATGTCGAGATTCGCGAGCTGCGCCTGGAGTCTCCCGCGGAGGACTGCGTCCACGTCGATACCACGACGGGGGTGCGCATTCGCGCGTCCGACATCGGGCCCTGCCAGGGCAACGCGATCGTGCTGCTGCGCAGCGACGCGACGCTGATCACCGACAATTACATCCATCCCGAGCACCCGGTTACGCGCTGCTGCGACAACGGCGACGGCGTGTATGGGCGCGAGCTCGAGGGGTTGAGGGTTGCCGGCAATGTGATCGCCTACGGCGAGACCAACGTCGAGGTCCAGCGCGCGGTCAACGTGGAGATCGTCGGCAACTATATGCTCAACCCTCTCGGGCCCTTCCCGCGCGGCCAACAGGTGCAGGTCTACGACGGTTGCCGCCAAGTCCGCATCGAAGGCAACTTCATGGAGGCCGTCAACGACCCCGAGCTGCGCTTCGGCCAGCGGCAGGAGGATGCGATCAACGTGGGCCAATCGAGCGACGTGGCTGTGACGGGAAACTTCGTGTTCGGGGGAGAGAGCGCTTCAGGATGCGGCATCATTGCCGACCAGCGCGCCCATGAGATGGCGATTCTCGACAACACGCTGTGGCAGACGGGACAGTGCGGCATCGGCATCGCCAGCGGTCGAAACCATCGCATCGTCGGCAACCGAATCCGCAACTCGTTCGTGCCGCATCCCGGCGCGGGCAACACGGCGATCTACGTGTGGCGTCAGTACGCCGGCGAGTGCGGCCCGGTGCGCGTGAGCGGCAACATCGCATATGCGGCGAAGCCCACGGGCGAGCCGTCGTCGTTCTGGAAGGGCGGGTCGCAATGCGATCCAGTGACGCTGGCGCAGAACGTTTTCGGCGAGGCGGCGCGTCAGGCGCTCAGCGAGGACTTGCTTCAATCGCTGCGGCCCGCCATTCCGCCGCAGCCACAGGCGTGCGTAGCCCCGTCGCCCTACTCTGACCGCCCTTCGCCGCGACCCTGTCTAAGCAGCGACGCGCGGCCGGAGGAGGCGCCCAAGCCGCTGCGCTCGCGCACGCGCCCGGGGAATTCACCTTAGATCGCAATACGGCGGTGGCCTAAGGTGTTCTCGTGGCGCATTCGACCGAACAAACGCCGCTGTCAAACGACGGAAATCAGCCGCTGACCCGACACCGAGAGTTGGGCATAAATGGCTGATTACAATAAGGATGTAGGATTTCATGCGATGTCTAGACATCGCGAGCCGTCGGCCTCTGATCCGCGATTTAGGTTTTTTTTCCACCACATCTGGACATAAGGTGAAACCCGTAGTAGCATTGAATCTAAGAGTCCGCTGCCCCCCGACGGCTCTTGTGTTTGCTTTCCAGAGCGCCCGAACCGTTCGACTCGCGCTCGAAAGCGACTGAGGTCTGCGATACGCATGAGCCATCCGTCGGTGCACAGCGCTGTTCCCCTTGTTGTCTTTTGCCTCGCGGCGCTGCCCGCGACCGGCGTCTCCGCGACTGATTCCCAACAATCGATCGAGGCTGACGCCCGGCAAGCCCGTCTGGGCCCCGGCGATCAGATTCGCGTGGATGTGGTCGATCTTCCCGAGCTCGCCGAGCGTGAAGCCGCCATCGGCGCGGACGGCGCGCTGAGCCTGCCTCATGTCGGCCGCCTGCGGGCGGAGGGATTGACCGCGGGCGAGCTCGAAGAGCAGATCGAGCTGAAGCTCTCGGAGGTGATGTACGATCCGCAGGCCGCGGTGAGCGTCATCGAGAGCGCGAGCCGCCCGGTCTACGTGCTCGGAGCGGTCGGAGAGCCCGGCGCGTTACAGATGCGCGGAGACATGCGTCTGCTCGAAGCGCTGTCTTTGGCGGGGGGCCTGGGTGAGGACTCCGGGCATGCGCTTACCGTCACGCGGCGGCTCGACCATGGCGTGCTGGATCACCCCGACGCCGCAGTGGACGCCGTGGGCGGCTTCAGCACGGTCGAGATCCCGCTAGCCCCGCTCGTCACCTCGCAAGACCCGAGATCGAATCTGACCTTGATGCCTGATGACGTCGTCTCGGTCCGCGAGGCCGATCTGGTGTATGTGGTCGGTCAGGTCGAGAGGGCGGGCGGATTCGTGTTGAAAGAACGAGAAAGGGTCACCACGCTCAAGGCGTTGGCCCTGGCGGGCGGATTGCGGCCGCACGCCGCGGTGAAGAGGGCGAAGATCCTGCGCCGCGAAAACAAGGATACGGAAGCCGAAGAGGTCCCCGTCGACTTGAAAGCGATCCTCGAGGGCAGCGCGGAGGACATCCCCCTCTCCCCCGAGGACGTGTTGTTCATTCCCAAGAGTGGAGCCAAGAGCGCCTCCGCGAAAGCGGCGGACACGGTTTTGAGCACTTTGAGCGGAATCTTGATCTGGCGCCGCTAGGCGAGCCGGATCTCGAGTTGGACGGAAAATGGACCATCGAAACCAGCAGGACCTAGTCCTCCAAGGGAGGACGGACCGAGGAGCTCTCCCTGCCTACCACGGGCAACCGATCTATCCGGCGCGTGCGCTCGAAGATGACGGCGAGGCCGCGCTGTGGAGCTATTGGGATCTCGTCAAGCGGCACTTCTGGCGGATTGCCCTGTCGGCCTTGGCCGGGCTGGCGCTGGGAATCGGAGTGTCGCTGCTACAGGGCCCGGTGTACAGAGCGCGTACGGCGGTCGAGGTCGAGCGTCCGAACGAACGTTTCTTGGATCTCGAGAACCTGCGGCCGACGCAGGCGGCGGACAACTATTCAATCGACTCCGAGCTCGCCACCCAGATTCGCATCGTCACCAGCCGGCCGCTGGTGCGCGGCGTCATTGAACGCCTGGGGTTGACTGAGGAGCTCACGCCCGAGCGCGGCCTGCGGGCGCGCTTGTTCGGCGAGGCTCCGATGACGGCGACCGACGCCGCGCTCGAGAACCTGTACGTCGAGCCGGCCGGCCTCTCGCGCGTGGTCGACATCTACTTCGAGCATTCCGACCCGACGGTCGCAGCCGAGTTCTCGAACGCGCTGGCGGATGAGTTCATTCGGCATTCGATCGAGAGCCGTTGGCAAGCCGCCGAGAAGACCGCGGAGTGGCTCTCGGGCGAGCTCGGCTCGACGCGGCAGCAGCTCGGCGAGATGAACGCGGCGTTGCAGCAGATGGCGCGCAGCAACGGCATCGTCTCGCTCGCCGGCGGCTCCACGCTGGCCGAAGAGCGACTGCGGCTCATCCAGGACGATCTCTCGCGCGCGCAGTCCGAGCGCATCACCAACCAGTCGCAGTGGGAGCAGGCCCGAGCGCTTTCGCCCAACATCGCCGCCGAGACGCTCGACAGCGAGGCGCTGCGCGATCACGAGCTGCAGTTGGCCGCGCTGCGCACCGAGCTCAATGCGCTGACCACGAAGTTCAAGCCCGGATACAGCGGCGTGAAGGCGCTGCAAGCGCAGATCGGCTTTCTCGAGCGCAAGCTCGAGGACGAGCGCAGCCAGATCCTGGCGCGCGCCCGCAATCAGTTCGAGGCTGCGGTGAAGCGAGAGCAGATGATCACCGAGCAGCACCGGCTGGCGTCCGGCGTGGTCGCGGTTCAAAAGGCGAAGGCGATCGAGTTCGACCTGTTGCGGCAGGAGGCGGAAACTTCGCGGGCGCTCTACGACAATCTGTTGCGGAAGATCAAAGAGTCAGCAGTAGCGGCGACCATCGGCGCCACTCACATCCGCGTGGTCGACCCCGCGGCGGCGCCGCGGAAGCCGGCCAGCCCGAACTACCTGCTCAACGCCGGGCTGGGGCTGACGCTGGGTTGCATGCTGGGGTTGGTGCTGGCGAGCTCGCGCTCCCGCAATATGCCGATCTACCTCGAGCCGGGCGACATCCCGCGCATGCTCGGAACCGCGGAGCTGGCCTGTATCCCCACGCTGACCGTTCCTGACGCGCGCCGGCTCAAGACCGCCGGGCTGCTGAACCTATCGAAGGCCCAACTCGACGCCGGCGGTTCGGCGATCTCGGTGGCGCCGGCGGGCGATGCGCTGGCGACGGCGTCCTACCAGAATCTGATGACCTCGCTGCTGCTGACGCGGCGGCCGGGCAGCCCGCAGGTGATGGTGGTGAGCAGCGCCAACGAAGGCGAGGGCAAGAGCACCACGGTGTACAACCTCGCCGTGGCGCTCGCCGCCGGCGGAGAGCGCGTGCTGGTGGTCGACGGCGACCTGCACCACCCCGTGCAGCACGAGCTCTTCGGACTCTCACAACGAACCGGGCTGGGCGACTTGCTCGAGGTGGGCGCGGATGAGAGCGGCGAGCTCGGCGCCGACGAGGCCAAGCGCTCCGATCAGGAAAACCTGCGGCTCATCGCCGAGGGCGTGGTCGAGGCGATGCATCCCGACTTCAAGAACTTGCACTTGATGACGGCCGGCATCATGCCTTCGCATGCCGCGCGGTTGCTGCATAGTCGTGGCTTCGCGGCGGCCCTAATGCACCGCTTCCATCAGTTCGACGTGGTGCTGATTGATACGCCGGCGGTGCTCGACGGTCCCGACGCCCGCATCTTCGCGCGCATCGCCGACGGCGTCGCGCTGGTGGTGCGCGCCGCTTCGACGACCGTCGAAGAGGCCTCGGCCGCGCGCGACCGCTTCCTCAGCGACCGCACGCCGGTGGCTGGCGCGATCCTCAACGACTGCGCCCGCGATACCGATCGCGCCCGCAAGACCCTGCGGGACTCGAACGTGCGCCGCGCGGGCGTGAGAGGCGGGGCGAGCCCGGCGGGCATCGCGGCCGGGGACGCTGTCGAGCTCTAGAGAACGATGGAGTCGATGCAAGCCACCCGCACCAATCAAGCGTCGCCGCGTCCGTTGCGCCTCATCGTGGCCAACGCTGGCGGCAGCGCGCGCTCGGCGAGCGCGCAGCTGCTGCGGCGCACGCGTTACCGCTTGCTGCAGTTCGGCTTCGACATGGCGGCGCTGGCGGTGGCGTGGCGACTATCAATCGAGGCGCGGCTGCTGCTGAATCCGTTCATCCCGGGCGAGTTTACGCGGGCCGAGCTGTTCGAGCTGATCCCGCCGTTTTCGGTGTTGGCGCTGCTGTGGCTGCTGGTGGCCGCCTACCTCAACGCCTATCGTTCGCGGAGCTCGCTGAGCGCCGCGGGCGCGATTGCAGAAGTTGCGGAACCGGCTTCGGCGATGGCGGTATTGGTGATCGTCGTCGGCTTCGTTTCGCAAAGCTTGGGTGCGGAGATCTCGCGCTCGCTCATCTTGGTGCTGGCCCCGTTCGGCTTCCTGGGGATTTTGGGATCGCGTTATGCGGCGCTGATCGGCAGCATCATGGCGGCGGAGAGATTTCCCACCCCCGAGCGCGTCGCCGTGGTGGGCGAGCCCGAGCGGGCGCACGAGATTGCCGCCAGCCTCGAGGCCGAAAGCGGGCGCGCGATCTCGGTGGAAGGCGTGATTGCGCCGAACGGCGCCGAAGCCGCCGGCGGGCGGCCCACCCTGGGCGGCGTGGACGCGCTGCCGGCGCTGGTTAACCGCCACGGGCTCGACCGGCTGATTCTGGTCGATGACGGCCTCGACGCCGAGGCTCGCGAGCGCTGCGCCGGCGTCGCGCGCAAGATGCACATTGGGTCGAGCCGCTCGTTGGCGCGGCTGGACCAGGGCCTGGTTCCGCACCTGACCACGCAGGGCGGCTACTTGATGCTCGACATGCGGCCGCAGGCCTTTCCGCGGACCCAGCACTTCGTCAAGAGGGCGCTCGATGTGGCGGTATCCGGCTCGACCTTGCTGCTGCTCAGCCCGTTGTTCGCCGTGCTCGCTCTGGCCATCAAGGCGACCTCGGCGGGACCGGTGCTCTACCGCGCTCCGAGGGTGGGCAAGGGCGGCCGCTACTTCACGTTTCTCAAGTTCCGCTCGATGCGCCAGGCCGACCCGACGCGCACCGAAGTGGCGGAGCAGAACGAGCAGGAAGAGCATGTGTTCAAGATTCGGGCCGACCCTCGGATCACCTCGATCGGACGCATCATGCGCCGCTACAGCCTCGACGAGCTGCCGCAGCTTTGGAACGTGCTGCGCGGGGACATGAGCCTGGTCGGCCCGCGTCCGCTGCCGGCGCAGGACCTGGAGCCCGACGGCCAAAGCCGCAAGTTCCGAGACTGGTCCGAGTTGCGCTCGAGCGTGCCGCCGGGGATCTCCGGGTTGTGGCAAATCAGCGGCCGCAGCGACCTCTCGTTCGATAAGTGGATCGAGCTGGACACGTCCTACGTGCGCAACTGGTCTCTGAGTTTGGACCTGCGCATCCTGCTCGAAACGCCACTGGCGGTGCTCACGGGCAAAGGAGCTTACTAGAGAGTTTCTCAGTGCATACGGAGGATCACATCGGGAGCGTGATCGATCCGGCAACAGACACGGCGGCCCTGCAAACCGAGGCGATTCCCTTGGCGGGGGGAGACTCCGAGATCGGTTGGCTGGACTGGACCTTCCGCGGCGCGACCGCGGCGTTCGAGCAAGGCTCCGTATCAGGATCGAACTTCGTGCTCAGCGTCGCGATGGCGCGCTGGCTCGAACCGGCTGCATACGGCGGCTACGCGGTAGCGTTTTCAATGCTGCTTTTGTTGGCGGCGGCGTTCCAGGCCGTCTTCCTGGTGCCGCTGATGGTGCATCTGCCGACCCTGACTGCCAGGCAGAAGGCGGGCTACATGCGCTCGTTGCTGCGGCTGCACGGATGGGCTTCGGCGGCGACGCTCATTCTGGCGTTCGGAGCGAGTTGGGCGCTGGCGGCCGCCGACAGCCCGGCGATCGCTCTGCTGACGTTTGCATCAGCGTTCACCGCGGTTGCGATCACTTTTCATTGGATGCTGCGCGACATGCATTACTCGGCGCTTTCGCCCGCGGCCCCCGCGCGCGGCTCGTTGGCTTACGGCGCGGTCCTGCTGGCCGGGCTGGGCGCGGCGTGGGCGGGCGGCTGGGCGTCGTCGTGGGTCGCGGTATCCCTGATGGGAATTGCAGCTTTTGCGGCCGGCGCCATCCAGATTCCGGCGCTGCGGGAGCGTTTGCGGGCCCCGGACCCGGATGTGTCGATGAGAGAGGTGTGGCGCGCCAGCCGGCGTTTCGGGCGCTGGGAGCTGTGGAACGCCATTGCGCTGTGGGCGCCGGTGCACCTGACATTTCCTGTCACGGCCGGCATCCTCGGGCCAACCATGACCGGCGCCTTACGTGCATTACAAAACTTCGCCATGCCCCTGAATCAATTGGTGGCGGCGCTCTCGCGGCTGGTTTTCCCCTACTTGTGCCAGCACGCCACGCGCGGCGGCGAGCCGCTCGTGCAGGGGCGCCGCATCGCATGGGCGGCGGTGACGGCCGGCCTGGGCTATACCGCTCTGCTGTGGTTCGCGGCGGAGCCGGCGGTGCGCACGCTCTACGGTGGCGCCTATGACGGCCATGCCTGGCTGACGCCGCTGGCGATCTTGCCCATGGCGTTTTGGGGCGGAGCGCAGGCGTTGGGCCTGGCGCTGCGGGCGGCCGACCGCTTTCGATCGGTGCTGATCGGCTCGGTGGCGGTGGGGCTGCTCTTTGCCGTTGCCGTCGTGCCGGCGACCAAGGCTTATGGCGTGAGCGGAGCGCTCGGCGCCGCGGCAGCCGCGCAAGCGCTGGGTTTGGCGCTGCTGATCTACTTCGTTGCGCAGGCGTCGCCCGCCGGGAGGCGCGCATGAGCGCCGGGTGGACCGCTTGGCCGACCCCGGCCGCGTTGGCGCCGGCCGGCGAAGTCCGCGTCCGGCTGCCCTGGGTCGCTTACCCCGTGCTGGCCTACCTGGCCGCAATCACGATTTTCGGCAAGGGGCCGACCTACCTCGGCATACCGCCGCTGTACTGGGGCGAGGTCGTGCTAGCGCTGGCGCTCGCCTGGCTCGTCGACCGTCGCGGCGTGGTCCGCGCGTTCTTGCCGGATTCCCGCCCTCTGACCTACTGCGTGCTCGGCTACTTGGGCCTGGGTGCGGTGCTGGTCGTGCGGGGGCTGCCCTCTCACGGAGAGCTGGCGTTGCGCGATTCGGCGATGGCCTACTACGCGCTGCTGTTCTTCGTCGGCTACGAGCTCGCTCGACGCCGCGCAGTGAGTGACAAGCTGTGGCGCACCTTCACCGCCATCTGGCTGCTTTCGATGGTATGGACGATGATCGACGTCTCGCTGCCGGAGGACTATCGCCTCTCGCGGCTGGGGCCGATCCTGCCTTGGCGCGGCGTCTCGGTGTTCTGGTCCTCGCACAAGGAGCTGATCCAGCACCTGGGTCTGGCGACCATCTTGATCTTCGGGCGCTGGTACCCGCGGAGCTGGCAGAAGTACCACTTCGCTTGGGCGCCGGCGGCGGCGTTGGCGCTGGTGTTGGCGGCCGCGTCACAAGGCCGGGCCGAGAAGCTCTCGATCCTCGCGGCTTGGGGCTTGTTCCTGGCGCTGCGCTTCGCGCCCGGGCGTGCGTTTCGCGCCTCGCGGATCGGATTCCAGGCGGCGTTCCTGGCGGTGTTCGTGCTGCTTGCCGCGGTGCTGCTGGCGCCGACGGCGGTCAGCGACCTGGCGACCGCCGGCAACTTCGACCGCTTCACGCAAGCCGCTCCGGGACAACTCCAGAGCACGTCGCTGTGGCGTGCGGTCTGGTGGAAGCAGCTCGTCGCCGAGGTGTGGCGGGAAGAGCCGGTCTGGGGCCTTGGATTCGGGACGGACCTGTCCTACTACAACCAGTATTTGCGGCGACTCGACGAAGGCGCTTGGCCGACGCGCTCGCCGCACAACTTCAACCTCACGGTGCTGGCCCGCATGGGCGTGCTCGGGTTCCTACTCTGGGCCGGAGTGATGCTGCTGGGCGTCGGCGGGCTCGTTCGCGCCGCTTGGTCAAATCGCGGCGGCGGACGAGCGCTCGAGCAGGCCGAGAGGGCCGAGCTCGCGTTCTGGGCGGCCATGCTGCTCGCCACCTGGGTCAATTCCACCCTGGGCGTGCTGATGGAGGGTCCCGTGCTCGGGATCTGGTTCTGGTTCGCCCTGGGTTTCGGGACGGCGCGCGCGCGTTGCGCGTTCGCCGAGCCCCAAGTCACGCGGACCGAGGCCGGTCTGCGTGCGCCTCTGACTGCCGGTTCGCGCCCGGCCATCAGCAATCGAATGCTCTACGGGGAAGCCCGGTAGAAGGAGAAATACGAAAGAAATCATGGGCCATCAAAAGAAAGTACTGGTCACCGGAGCCGGCGGCTTCATCGGACATCATCTGACCACCTACCTGGTCGAGAAGGGTTATTGGGTGCGCGGCGTCGACATCAAAGAACCCGAGTACGCCGCCACCGACGCACACGACTTCCAACTGTTGGATCTACGCTACGAGGACAACTGCCTCCGAGCCTGCGAAGGCATGGACGAGGTCTACAACCTTGCGGCGAACATGGGCGGCATCGGCTTCATCGAAAGCAACAAGGCCGAGATCATGCACGACAACGTGCTGATCAATATCCACATGCTCGAGGCCGCCCGGCGCGCCAACGTCAGCCGCTATCTCTACACCTCCTCGGCATGCATCTATCCCGGCTATCTGCAAGACAAGCCGGATCTCGAGCCGCTCAAGGAAGAGGACGCCTATCCGGCCGACCCCGAGGACGGCTACGGCTGGGAGAAGCTCTACTCGGAGCGCCAATGCCGGCACTACACCGAGGACTACGGTCTGGAGACGCGCGTGGTGCGCTTCCACAACATCTTCGGGCCGCTGGGCACCTATGACGGCGGCCGCGAAAAGTCTCCGGCGGCGATGTGCCGCAAGATCGCGATGGCCGAAGATGTCGACACGATCGAGGTGTGGGGCGATGGCGAGCAGACGCGGTCCTACTGCTACATCGATGACTGCGTGGAAGGCATCTTCCGGCTGATGCGCTCGGACCATCGCGATCCACTCAACCTCGGCCAGGACCGCATGATCACGATCAACCAGTTGGTCGACATCGTTGCGGAGATCGCCGGCAAGAAGATCGACAAAGCCCACGACCTGACCAAACCGCAGGGCGTGCGCGGCCGCAATAGCAACAACGACAAGCTGCGCGAGGTTCTCGGTTGGGAGCCGCAGATCAGCCTCGAAGAGGGACTGCGGCGGACCTACGAATGGATTCACGCGCAAGTCCGTACGCCGGTGGCGGCGGGCTGAGCGCAGACGCGACTCCGCGCCGGCCTCGCCTCAGGCGCTGCCGGCGCCTGGAAAGCTCAATGAACCACCTCCCCCAAACTGAGGATCGGCGCAGGATTCTGGCGCCGGTCCGGGTCGGAATCGTCGGCGCGGGCGACATCGTGCGCGCGGTCCATTTGCCGACGTTGCGGGCGCTGGACGGTGTCCGGGCGGAGTGGGTCTGCGACCTCGACGCCGACCGAGCGAAGGACATCGCCAGCGCATACGGCGTCACGGCGGTCGCCTGTCCGCAGGACCCGGCCGCGCTGCCTGAGGCCGACGTTTATCTGCTCGCCACGCCGTACGGTGCGCGGATGCCCTACTACGAGGCTTTGCGCGAGCGCGACGCGGCCATTTATGTCGAGAAGCCGTTTGCGTGCAGCTCGGAGCTGCACCGCCGCGTCTGCTCCTGGTTCCCTGACCATGCGTTGGCGTCGGGGTTGATGATGCGCACTTGGGGACCCACGCGCGTCGCGCGCGAGGCCGTCGCGACCGGCTTGTTCGGCAAGCTGCGGCGCGTGCGATTTGGCTTCGGCAAGCCAGGGCTGGTCACCCACGGGCGTTTCTATTTCGATGGCCAGATGGGCGGCGCCGGGATGCTGTTCGAGGTCGGCGTCCACGGCATCGATACGCTGTTGCGCCTCAGCGGCGCGCAGGGCTTTGAGATCGGCCGGGCCGATTCGGTGTGCGACAACGACGGCCTCGACTTGCACACGCGCGCCGTGGCCACGCTGAACACGGAGGGCGGCGGCGACGTGGAGTGCGAAATCACCGTCACCTCTCTCGAAGAGAGCATCGAGGGCGTCGAGCTCGAGCTCGACCATGCCGTGCTGCGCTACCCGCTGGTTGGCCAAGGATACGCGTTGGTGGGAGAGGACGTGGATTGGAGCGTGCGCGTGCAGCCTGCTGGCGGCGGCGGCGAGTACCGGCTGGAACCGTTGGGCGGCCTCGCGCCGATCACGAAGTTTCAGATGTTCGGCGCCTACTGGCAGCGGTTCCTCGAAGGCGTGCGGACCGGCGTCGCCAACGAGACGTCCGCGATCGCTTCGCTGTTGACGACCGAGCTGATCGAAGGTCTGCGCCACACGCGCCAGGAGGTGCGAGCGGCGTGAAACGGGTGGCGATCATCGGCGCGAACGGCCAGGTCGGCGCGGAGGTTTGCCTGCTGCTGCGGGACCGCGGCGACATCGAGCCCGTCCCTGTCTGCCGCACCGACGCGGGCGCGGCTTTCCTGCGTCATCAGGGCGTTGCCTGCCGCACCGGTACGGCCGCCGATCCCGATCAAGCCGGCAAGCTGCTCGAGGGGTGCGACGCGGTGGCGGACTTCACGCTCCCGACCGGCTCGGCGAGCGAAGTGCGCGAGCAGATGCGGGCGCTGATCCCCGCCGCCGTTGCGGCGTCCCCGGCCGGCGCGCCCTACGTCTACCTCAGCAGCATCACGGCGTTGGGATTCCGCGACTTCCAAAGCCCGCTCGGCTGGCACAGCATTTCGCGGAACGCTTATGGCTCGTCGAAGCGCTACGCCGAAAGACTGGTGCGCGCGGCCTGCAAGAAGACGGCGCGGCCGGCGCACATCCTGCGAGTCGGCGTGGTCCACGGTGAATTGCAGGCGGTCACGCGGGAGATGACGCGGCGTCTGCGGGCGAACGCCGACCGGCTGGCCGCGGTGCCCGACTGCCCCTCCTACACCGTGTTTGCGTTCGAGATCGCCGCGGCGCTGGCGGCGATCGCCCAGGGCAAGGTATCGCCCGAAACCTACACGCTGCTGTCAAACCCGGGCTGGAGTTGGGCCGAGGTGCATGAGTACCTGACGGCCCGTGCCGGCATCGCGAAGCCGCGCTACAGGCTGATCGCCTCCGATGCTCGCCCGAACGCGGTTGGGCGGGCGGCGCGCACAGCGGCGGCGCCGTTTCGGCGGCTGCTGTGGAAGCAGAAGGACCTCGTCCAAGGCTATCTATCGGCCTCGCTGCCGCGCGTCGAGCAGCGACTACGCGCAACCTACCACTGCCGCAACGCCGAGTCGGAGATTCGCGCCGGCGAGCTGGCCAACGAGTACCGGCCCTACGGCAACAATCACAGCGCGCCGCCGGGGCGCCGCATCGACGCGCTGCCCGACAGCCGCACGGCGATGGCCGGGGCGGCGCGGCGGCTACGCGCGCGCCTGGGCCGCACTGAGGCCTGCGCGGAGGTTGCGCCCGCATGAGAGTGCTGCTGCTCCATCGCGATTTGGCTTACGACGGCGGCGTTGCGCAGTGCTTCCTGCAGTACGCCCAACGCCACGACGGCTCGAAGGTCCAACTCTACGTCGGTGCGCTGGATCGCGCCGAAACCTGCCTCAGCTCCGCGCTCGAGAGTTTGGGTGTGCCGACCTACCTGTGCGGCGGCTCCTATCTGGGCGCAACGCGCCGGCTGCGCCAAATCTTGACAGCCGAGCACATCGAGGTCGTGGCCGCGACCAGCTTTCGGGCCTACGTGGCGGCCAAGGCGGCGGCCAGCGGCCTGCCGTGCCGGGTGATGTTTTGGATCCACAGCATTCCGCTGGTGATCGAAGGCTTGCTGCGGCGCTCGATCTTCCGCCTGCTGGCCCGGCGAGACACGTTGGTGTTCGTCTCGGATGCGGTGCGGCGGGCGCACGAGTTCTCGGCGCACGTCGGGGCGTCGGAGGTGGTCTACAACGGCGTCGTCGATCCGCGCGGCGTGGCCGAGCTGGCGCCATACCCGAGGGAAGTGCGCCGCGGGCTCGGCATTCCCGCCGACGCGCTGGTGGTGGGAAACATCGCAGAGCTCGTCGCGTGGAAGAACCACGATGTGCTGATCGAAGCGTTCGCGCGGCTCTCGCAGGCGCGTAGCGACGCCTATCTGTTGCTGGTAGGCGACGGCGAGCGACTGCGGGCAATGCTCGAGCTGGCGGCCGAGCGCGGAGTCCGGGAGCGCGTCGTCGCGACCGGGGCCTGCGTGGACGCCCGCAAGCTGCTCGGCCTGATGGATATTTACGCACACCCAGCCAACGGCGAAGGCTTTGGGCTGGCCGTGGCCGAGGCGATGCTCGCCGGTCTGCCGATCGTCGCGGCTCGCGCGGGCGCGCTGCCGGAGTTGGTGGCCGAGGGCCGCAACGGAATCCTGGTCGAGCCGAACTGCTCGCACTCGCTCGCTGACGCGCTCGATCGGCTGGCAGCCGACCCCGAAACGCGCCGCAGGCTTGGCGGACAAGCGCGCACCGACGGTTTGGAGCGATTCGCCCCGGAGCGCTACGCTCGCCGACTGACACAGGTCTTGCTGGCCGAGAGGGCCGGCCAAGCATATTCGGAGGCCGCGCTGGCGGCCCATTGACAGGACTGAGAACAGGGATTCGACTCATGCGCATTCTCATCACTGGCGGCAACGGTTACGTGGGCAGGACGCTCACCCGTATGCTCGCCGACGGCCACGAGGTCACCGTCATCGACAACCTGCGGAGCGGCGCGTTGCGCCTGCACGACGACGAGCTCGAGAAGATCGACTTCCGCAAGGTCGACATCCGCGACAAGGCGGAGGTCGAGCGAGTCTTCGAGGAAAAGCAGCCCGAGGCCGTGGTGCACCTCGCCGCCATCCACTTCATCCCCGAGTGCGAGCGCGAGCCCGACGAGGCGATTGGCATCAACGTGCTCGGCACGGTGAACTTGCTGCGCGCTTGCAAGCCGGGCACGCGCTTCGTTTTCGCCTCGAGCGCGGCCGTCTACGCGCCGGAGGAGCAGCCGCACCGCGAGGATTCGAGCCCGGTCGGGCCAATGGACATCTACGGGCTGACGAAGCTGCAAGGCGAGGAGTACATCCGCTACTGCGCCGCCAAGTTGGACCTCAGCGCGGTGATCGTGCGGCTGTTCAACGTGATTGGGCCGGGCGAGACGAATCCGCACATCCTGCCTGCCATCCTGGCGCAAGCGCTCAAGGGCCAGACCAAGCTGCGGCTCGGCAACTGCCACCCCAAGCGCGACTACATCGACGTGACCGACGCCGCCGCCGGCTTTGCATCGGTGGCGTTGGGCAAGCCCTCGGGCGAGCCGGTGGAGGTCGTCAACCTGGGGACCGGCGAGGCGTTCTCGGTCTACGAGCTGGTCGATGAGCTTGCGCGTGTGTGCGATTTGCCGTTCGAGATCGAGACCGACCCGGCGCGGGTACGCAAGAGCGACCGCCCCTACCTCGCCGCCGACACCGGGCGCATGGCCTCCCGCTACGGCTGGCAACGCCGCATGAATCTGCGCTCTAGCTTGCAGGAGCTGTGGCGCAGCCCCGACATTCCGCAGTCGCTGCTGGAGGCGAGCTAGTGGGCAAGGGGATTCTAGCCGTGATCGTGGCGCACCCCTACCGCAAGGTGTGCGGGGCGACCAACGCCGGCCGCGACCTGAGCGTCGCCACCGCCGAGATCTGCCCGCTCGAGCTGGCGATCATGTGGGATCGCGACGAGGTGGTCTCCCAGGGAGCGCTGCGCATCCAACACGTGCGTTGCACGAACTTGCTGGGACCGCTGGCCAAGCTGGCGCCGCGGGCCGTCTCGATTCCGCTGGTCGATTCGCGGTTGCCGGAGATGATCGAAGCCGGCCGCTACGAGCTGGTCCACATCCACAACCTGTTCCCGCCGCGCGCGGCAGAGCGCATCGCCCGCGCCTGCCAACGCGCCGGCACGCCCTACGTCATCACCACCCACGGCTTCCACGAGATGAGCCGCTACGCGGAGATGCGCGGCTTTACCGGGCTGATGCGGACGGTTTCGGACCGCATGGTCGGCGAGCCGTTCCAGCGCATCGTGGCCGGGGCGGCCGGGTTGTTCGCGCTCAGCGAGCTCGACGGCGACCTGCTGCGCTCGATGGGCGTGCCGCAAGAGCGGATTCGCGTGGTGACCAACGGCGTCAACGAGTACTACCTCGAGGAAGCGCCGGCGGCGGAAATCGCGGCCACTCGCGAGAAGCTCAGCCTCTCCTCGGCGCCGAAGTTGCTCTACATGGGCAGCCTGCACTCCTACAAGGGGGTCGATACGTTCCTCGAGAGCCTGAAGGCCATCGAGGGCGACTATCAAGCCGTGGTCTCCGGACGCTTCAAGGATCCGTCGGAGCCGGAAGCGCTGATGACAAGCGCGGGCCTCGATCCGGAGCAGCGTAAGCGCGTCGTCTTCACTGGCGGGGTCAGTGACGCCGAGTTGCGAGCGCTGTATCGCTCGAGCGACATCTTCGTCTACCCGACCCGCGGCGACACGCTGCCGCTGGTGGTGCTGGAGGCGATGGCGGGCGGCCTGCCGATCGTCTCGACCACGGTCGGCGGCATTCCGTTCCAGGTCGGCGGCGATTGCGGGCTGCTGGCAGCGCCGGACGATCCCGCGGCGATCGCCGCACGCGTCACCGAGCTGCTGCGCGACCCCGCGCGCCGGCGCGCCATGGGCCAAGCCGCGCGGCACAGAGTCGAGACGGTGTTCCGGTGGCATTTGGCCGCCCGGGAAGCCGTCAAGGGTTACGAGGCGATCTTGGGCAAGCCCGTCGCCGCGCCCCGCGCCGAGGAGGTGCACGCATGATTGCGGATTTGGAAGCTCCCCGCGTTGCCGTGGAGGCGCCGGACAAACAGAACGTGGTGGGCGTCGGCATCAGCAAAGTCAGCTATGCGAGCGTGGTGGCGGCGGTGCGCGGCTGGATTGCCGAAGGCCGCGAGAGCGGCGCTGGGCAGGCGCGCTACATCACGGTGACGTCGGTGCACGGCATCGTGACCTCGCGCGACGCTCCCGAGGTGAGACGCATCCTCAACGGGGCCTCCATCGCCACGCCGGACGGCATGCCGGTCGTCTGGGCCATGCGTTCGTTGGGCGTGCGGGGGCAACAACGCGTCTACGGCCCGACGCTGATGCTCGAGGTGTGCCGGGACGCCGCCATGCACGGCCACAAGATCTTTCTCTACGGCAGCAGTCCCCAGTGTCTAGAACGGCTGCAAGCCAATCTCGAGGACAAGTTCCCGACGATCGACATCGTCGACGCTTACTCGCCTCCGTTCCGGCCGCTGACGCCGCAGGAGGACGCGGAGATCGTGGAGCGCATCCAGGCCTCCGGCGCCGAGATCGTCTTCGTGGGCATCAGCACCCCGAAGCAAGAGAAATGGATGGCCGCGCATGTCGCGACGCTGCCCGGCACGGTGATGGTCGGTGTCGGGGCGGCGTTCGATTTTCACGCCGGGTTGCTGCGCCAGGCGCCGGCTTGGATGCAGCGCAACGGGCTGGAGTGGTTCTTCCGGTTGGTGGTCGAGCCCAAACGCCTGTGGCGCCGGTACGTGCTAGAGACCCCGCGCTTTCTCCCGCTGTGGGCCCTTCAGCGGTTGGGAGTGTTGCGCTTCGACGCCTAGGATCTCGCGATGCTTTCCCCAGAACCAGCGCGGATTGGCACAGTTGAGCCAAAGCTTCAACATATAGCGGTTCCATGTTTGCATAAAACGGCTTGTAGGACCGTACAGGCGTCGGATCTCAGCCAGCTCGGCCAGGTGGTCTTCGCGTCGCTGCATGCTGCGATTCTCACCGTGCCGCAGCGCGGCGGCGACCGGCTCGCTAACGCGGCTGAACTGGTGCCCGGCGGCCAGCGCGCGGCAGGCCAGCTCGTAGTCGGGAGCGTAGGTGAAGCGCTCGTCGAGCTCGCCGATGCGGTGATGGAACTCGCGTCGCAAGAACATTGCAACGTGCGGCGTGCAATTCCAACCCAGGCAAGCGGAAATGCTGGCGGTCAGCCAGGCAGGCGCGGCGGGCTGGTCTCCCAGCGGAGCGCCTTTGGCGTCGAGCCAACGGCAGGCGGTCACCACCCAGGGGCGACTTTCTGCGGCGAGCATTGCGCGCACCAGCGCCAAGCCGCCTGGGAGCAAACGGTCGTCACAACCGAGCATGCTCACCACCTCGCCCTTGGCGTGCGCCACGCCCTTGTTGATGGCGAAGGTGACGCTGGGGCGCTCACGGCCCATCACGAGGCAGCCCTGCGAGGCGGCGAATTCCGCGGAGCCGTCCTCGGAGCCGCCGTCGACGACGATGTGCTCGACCTCGATGCCATCGCCCTGCTGGGAGCGCACCGACTCGATGCATCCGGGCAAGTGCCGGACGCCGTTCAACACGGGCGTGACCACCGAGAACAGCATCAGTCAGAGCCAGCTCCCTTCGCCCGGGCCGGATCGGCTGCTACGAAGAATACTACGACGAATTGCACGTGTCCGCTAGCTCGCACTAGGGCATATCGGAGCAAAAGAAATCCTAGATTAACAGCGAAACCGTCTCAGAGGAGACTCGCTGCGAGGTTGCGCGCCGAGCGAGGCGCCAGAGGAGTTATGCGATGAAGGTGCTCGTCACCGGCGCGGACGGCTACATTGGCGCCGTCCTCTCACCCATGTTGGCCGAGCGTGGAGACGACGTGCTGGCGCTCGATTCCGGCCTGTTCGCCGATTGCGCGATCGGCCCGGTCCCGGCGACGGGACTGCGTCTGGAGCGTGACGTTCGCTCGATCAAGGCGGGCGACTTGGAGAGTGTGGACGCGATCTGCCATCTCGCGGCGCTCTCCAACGACCCGCTCGGAGCGCTGCACGAAGAGGCGACTCTCGACATCAACCACCGCGCAACGCTGCAGCTCGCTCGGACGGCCCGCGAAGCCGGCGTGCGGCGTTTCGTGTTCTCCTCCACCTGTAGCGTCTATGGCGCGCAGGGCGGCGATTGCGCGGTCGAGACTTCGCCGGTGAGCCCGCTGACCGCCTACGCCAGGACCAAGGTCTCGGCCGAGGCCGAGCTGCTAACGATGGCCGACGACGGCTTCGATGTCGTGAGCCTGCGCAACGCGACCGCCTACGGATTCTCCCCGCGCTTGCGCCTGGACCTGGTGGTCAACTACTTTACCGCCGGCGCCGCGACAGCCGGCAAGCTGCTGCTGCGCAGCGACGGCATGGCATGGCGCCCCCTGGTGCACGTGCGCGACATCGCGCGCGCTTTCGCGGCCGTGCTCGACGCCCCCGCGGCGGCGGTGACGGGCGAGATCTTCAACGTCGGCTCGCTGCAGGAGAACTATCAGGTCCGCGACGTCGTCGAGATCGTACGCAGCGTCTTCCCCGGATGTGAGGCGGAGTACGCCGACGGAGCCGGGCCGGATGCGCGCTCCTATCGCATCGATGCAGCGAAGATCGAGCGGGCGCTCGGCTTCGAGCTCGAGTCGAACGTCGAAGCGGGCGTGCGAGAGATGAAAGAGGCGTTCGAGCGCTACGGCCTGGGGGCCGACGATGTCGACTCGCCACGCTTCCACCGCATGCCCAAGCTCCAGAGGCTGCTCAGCGATGGGGTGCTCGATCGTGACATGAGCTTCCGACGGCCGGCGCTGACCGAGGTGTAGGACGAGTGATCTTCCACCCCCAGAGCGTGCACGGAGTCCGGATCATCGAAGGCGAGCCGGTCTCGGATGAGCGCGGCTACTTTGCGCGAATCTACTGCGCCGAGGAGCTGCGACGCGAAGGCGTCGAGTTTCCGATCGTGCAGTCGAGCGTGGCCTTTTCCAGGGCCTGCTACACGCTGCGGGGGTTGCACTACCAAGCGCCGCCGCACGGTGAGCAGAAGCTGGTGCGTTGCATCCGCGGGGAGGCCTTCGTGGTGGCGCTGGACTTGCGCGAGGATTCCGACACGCGCGGGCGCTGGTGCGGCGTGCGGCTCTCTGAAGACAACGGCCTCTCGCTCTACGTCCCCGCGGGCTGCGCGCAGGGCTATCAGACCCTACGCGCGGATACCGAGATGCTCTACTCGATGAGCGCGCCGTACTGCCCGGAGGCCGCCGCGGGCGTTCGCTACGACGATCCGTCAATCCGCGTCGAATGGCCGGCGCCCCCGGCCGTCATCTCCGACCGCGACCTCTCCTGGCCGAATCTCGCAGCGGGAGGCGCCCGATGACCCCCGCAACCGCCCGCGGCGCCATCGCGACCGGCGAGCAGATGCTGGCCCTGATCGAGCGTCTCTACCCCATCTGCCGCAGCATCACCGGCGACGGCTTGCGGCATACGCTCGACATCTTGCGCGAGTACCTGCCGCTCGAGCTCAGCCACGTCTCGACCGGAACGCGGGTGCTCGACTGGAAGATTCCGAAGGAGTGGAACATCCGCGACGCTTACGTGGCCGACTCGTCGGGCCGGCGGCTGATCGACTTTCGCGCGCACAACTTGCACGTCGTCAACTACTCGGCGCCGGTGCGGACGCGCATGCGCCTCGCCGAGTTGCGGCCCCATCTGCATTCCCTGCCCGCGCATCCCGATTGGATCCCCTATCGAACGTCCTACTACGACGAGTCGTGGGGGTTCTGCCTCAGCGAGCGGCAACTCGAGCAGTTCCGCGACGACGAGGAGTACGAGGTGGTCGTGGACTCGACTCTCGACTTCGGATCGCTGAGCTACGGAGAGCTCCTGGTCTCGGGCATGACGCCGGAGGAGGTGCTGATCTCAG
Source organism: Bryobacterales bacterium (assembly GCA_965216545.1). Classification (GTDB taxonomy): domain Bacteria; phylum Acidobacteriota; class Terriglobia; order Bryobacterales; family UBA6623; genus RI-231. The sequence continues at coordinate 5,405,620 of OZ244172.1, read as the reverse complement.
CACATTGCTGCCATCCCTCGCTGTGCAACGACAACCTGTCTGGCATCGCCGTGGCGGTTTGCCTGGCGGCCGAGATGCTCGAGCGCCGCCCGCGCTACAGCTACCGCTTCGTGTTTGCACCCGGAACCATCGGCGCCATCGCCTGGCTGGCGCAAAACTCCGCCGTCGTGCCGCGCATCCGCTACGGCCTGGTGTTGGCGTTGCTGGGCGACAGCGGGCCACAGACCTACAAGCGCAGCCGTCGCGGCGACACCGTGATCGATCGCGCCGCCGCGCACGTGCTGGGCGACGCCGGCCGCATCGTCGACTTCGATCCCGACGGTTACGACGAGCGGCAGTACTGCTCGCCGGGCTACAACCTCGCCGTGGGCCGGCTCACCCGCTCGCCCCACGGCGAGTACGCCGAGTATCACACCTCGGCCGACAACCTGGACCTGGTTCGACCCGAGCACCTGGAGCAGAGCCTGGCGAACGCGCGCGCAATCCTCAACGTGGTCGATCGCAACCGCGTCTATCGCAACCTCGAACCTTACGGCGAGCCGCAGTTGGGCCGCCGCGGCCTCTACGCGCATTTTGGCGGCGAGGCCGGCGAGCGACTGCGCAGGGCCGCGGTGTGGGTGCTGAATCTGAGCGACGGCGGCGCGTCTCTCCTCGACGTCGCCGAGCGCTCCGGGCTCCGCTTCGCCGACATCGCGGACGCCGCCGAGCTGCTTGCGAACAACGACCTGCTCGAGGAGGTCCCGCAATGAGAGCCGATCCCGAGAGCCTGCGAGGCAAGCGTGTGCTGGTCACCGGCGCGGGCGGCTTCCTGGGAGCGCATGCCGCCAAGGCGCTGGCGGGCGCGGCAAAAGTCCACGCAGTCACGCGCCGCGATTGCGACCTCGCCGACCGCGATGCGGTCTTCGCGCTGTTCGAGCAGACGCGCCCGGAGCGCGTGCTCCACCTGGCCGGCTACGCCAACGGCCGTCAAGGAGTCGAGCACGTCTACCCCAGCTTGACGGGCGATCTACTGGTCACCGTCCACGTGCTCGAAGCGGCCCTGCGGGCGGGCTGCGAGCGCACCGTCGTCACGGGCTCGCTGGAGGAGCCCGAGGACGGCGCCGCAGCGCCGTCGCCCTACGCGTTGGCCAAGCGCGCCGCGGGCGACTACGCCGCGCTGTTCCATCGGCTCTACTCTCTGCCCGTCGTCACCGCGCGCATCTTCATGAGCTACGGGCCGGGTCAGCGAGCCGACAAGCTCATTCCGCAGATGATCGACGCTTTCGCCTCCGGGCAGGCGTTCGAGCTGCGCAGCGCCGAGCGGGCCGTCGACTGGATCTACGTCGACGACGTGGTCGAGGCGCTCCTACTCGCCCTGGCCGCACGCGGGCTCGAAGGCAAGACGCTAGAGATCGGCTCCGGCGAGCTGGTCACCGTCGGCGAGGTGGCGCGGATGGTCGCTCGCTCGATGGATGCGCAGCACTTGCTCGGATTCGCGGTCGCCGACCGTGAAGACGAACGCGTCAGGCGTGCTGACGCGGCTACGACCGAGCGCGCGCTGGGCTGGCGCGCCCGCGTCCCTCTTGCTGAGGGGCTGCGGACGACCATCGCCGCGCTGGCGCCTGAGGAGGCCGTCCAATGAACCGTCAATGCCGCCTATGCGGCTCCGTCCTCGAGCACATATTCGTCGACCTGGGCCTATCGCCGCTGTGTGAGTCCTACACGCCGGCTGACCGCCTCGACGAGCCGGAGCCGTTTTATCCGCTCTGCGTCTACGTCTGCTCGGACTGTCTGTTGGTGCAACTGCCGCCGCACGTCAGCGGCGAGCACATCTTCAGCGAGTACGCCTACTTCTCGTCCTACTCCGACTCCTGGCTCGACCATGCGCGCCGCTACTGCGCCTCGGTGACCGAGCGTTTCGGAATCGACGCTTCCAAGCAGGTCGTCGAGGTCGCCAGCAATGACGGCTACCTGCTACGCAACTTCGTCGAGGCGGGGGTGCCGTGCACCGGCATCGAGCCCGCGGCCAACGTCGCCCAAGCGGCGATCGAGCAGGGCGTGCCGACCGTCAATCGCTTCTTCGGGGTCGAGACGGCGCGGGATCTGCGCAACGACGGCTTGCGGGCCGATCTGCTGGTCGCCAACAACGTCTTGGCGCACGTACCTGATTTGCACGACTTCGTCGGCGGCCTGCGCGTGATGTTGAGCGACGAGGGCGTATTCACTGGCGAGATTCCGCACGTGCAGCGGCTGATCGCCTCGAATCAGTTCGATACGATCTACCAAGAGCACTACTCCTACTTGTCACTGCTCGTCATCACCCGCCTGTTTGGCGAGCACGACATGGAAGTGTTCGACGTAGAGGAGCTGCCCACGCACGGCGGGTCGTTGCGCATCTACGCGCAACGCCAAGGCGGGCCGCAACCTCTGTCGTCGCGCGTCCGCGAGACACTCGCCGCCGAGTGCGCCGCCGGCTTGCACGAGCTCGAGGGCTACCTCGACTTCGACGAACAAGCGCAGCAGTGCCGCTACCGCCTGCTCGAGTTTCTGATCGACGCCAAGCGGGAGGGCAAGAGCGTCGCCGGCTACGGCGCGCCCGGCAAGGGTAACACCCTGCTCAACTACTGCGGGATTCGGTCGGACTTGCTGCCCTATACCGTCGACCGCAACCCTTACAAGCAAGGCAAGTATCTGCCCGGCTCGCGCATCCCCATCCACGAGCCCGAGAAGATCTTTCGCGATCGGCCGGACTACGTCCTCATCCTGCCCTGGAACCTCAAGGACGAGATCGCGGGGCAACTCGCGGAGATCCAGGACTGGAACGGCCAGTTCGTCGTCCCCATCCCCGAAGTAACAGTGTTTGCACCGGAGGGCGCACGCGTATGAAAGTCGTACTGTTTTGCGGCGGAAAGGGCACCCGTCTCGGACCGGAGTCCGCGACGGTGCCCAAGCCGTTGGTTCCTATCGGCAACAGACCGATTGTCTGGCACTTGATGAAGTACTACGCCCACTTCGGGCACAAGGACTTCATTCTCTGCTGCGGCTACCAAGGGCACGCGATCAAGGAATACTTCCTCAACTACAACGAGTGCGTCTCGAACGACTTCGTGCTCGCCGATGGAGGGCGCTCGGTGGAGTGCCTCAGCACCGACATCTCGGACTGGCGCATCACCTTTGTCGACTCGGGCGAGAACGCCTCGATCGGAGAACGGCTCTCGACCGTGCGCCGCTTCGTCGAGGGCGAGACGATGTTTTTCGCGAACTACGCCGATGGGCTCTCCGACGTCTCGCTGCCGGCGATGGTCGACCGCGCGCGCGACACCGATGCGGTCGCCACTTGCATCGCGGTCAAGCCGCGTGCATCGTTCCACCTGCTGGGTCTGGAATCCGACGGCGCGGTCCGCAACATCGAGCCCATCATCGACGCTCCGCTGTGGATCAACGGCGGCTACTTCACCTTCAAGCCCGAGATCTTCGATTGGATGCGCCCGGGCGAGGATTTGGTGGAAGAGCCGTTCCATCGCCTCGCCGCGAAGCGGCAGCTCAACGCCTTCGTCCACGACGGCTTCTGGGCTTGCCTCGATACCTTCAAGGACAGGCAATTGCTCGAGGAGATGGACCGCGACGGCCAAGCTCCGTGGCAACTTTGGAAGGCGTCTCAGTCGGCGCCGAACGACCATGTTCTCGCTCGACGCTAGCGCCGTCCGTCGGGTGCTGCTGCTGGGGGCGCACGCCGACGACATCGAGATCGGCTGCGGCGGCGCGCTGCTGACCATGCTCGCGGCGCGGCCCGAGCTCGAGGTCGGCTGGATCGTCTTCAGCGGCGAAGGAGCGCGCGAGCTCGAAGCGCAACGCTCCGCGGTCGCCTTCCTGGAAGGCGCGCACGCGCCTTTGGTGGAAACCCATCGTTACCGCGACACCGTGTTCCCGACACAATACGCCGAGCTCAAGGAAGAGCTCGAACGCCTACGAAGGGACTTTCAACCGGACCTAGTCTTCACGCACCGGCGCGACGACGCGCATCAGGACCACCGCGTGCTCGGCGAGCTCTCCTGGGGCGCCTTCCGCGGCGGCGAGGGGATACTCGAGTATGAGATCCCCAAGTACGAAGGCGACCTAGGCGCCCCCAACGTATTCGTTCCGCTCGCTGAAGCCTTCATGCAGAAGAAGCTCGAGCTGATTTGGGAATGCTTCGAGAGCCAGCGCGACAAACCGTGGTTCTCAAAAGAGCAGCTCGCGGCGGTTGCGCTGCTGCGCGGGCTCGAGTGCAAGAGCGGCGAGCGGTACGCCGAGGGGTTCTACAGCCGCAAGGCCGTGCTGAAGTTCTAGCAACGGCCGCGGCGGCTAGAACTCCAGCGTCTCGATCAGCGTGTTGAGCTCGCGCTGGAGCGCGTCGGCTTGCCGTCGCAGCTCGCTCTGGCGATCGCGCATCTCGACCAACTCGCCTTCGTGCGCGGCCAGCCGTTCGGCGTACTGGTTTACCTTCTCTTGCTGGCCCGTCACCGAGCGCAGCGTCGAGATGTTGCTGCGGAGCCGGCTCTGGTCCTCGCTCATCTCGCGAACGCGTTGATTGACGCGCTCTTCCTCCTGCTGCGTGGCGGCGATGCGCCGCTTCAGCTCCGCGATCTGCTCGAGCTTCTGCCGGCCGTCGGCGTTGAGGTCCTTGTTGCGCGTCCAACTCACGAGTTGCTCGTAGGGCATGTTCGTGATGGAGAACTGCTGATCGTAAACCCGCTCCTCGACGATCGAGAACTTCGTGGTCGAGTCGGCCTCGACCGGAGCTTCGAAGCGATACGCCGAGGCGGTCTTCTCCGCCGGCTTCGTGTCGATGAGCTCGTAGCCCGGGCGGACCGGATGCTCGAGGATGATCGTCTTCTCGTCGTCGTCCACGTTGCGGATGGTGAAGGTCTTCGTCTCGCGCTGGGCGGTCTTGGTGGTCATGACGCCGCGACGGAAGTGGAATTCCTGCTGCAATTTCGAGGTCGAATCAAACGCCGTGGTGACACGCGTGCCCAGGTCGACCGCATAGCTGATCAAGCGCTTATCGCCGGCCTTGATCGTCTCGACCAACGCCTCGCCGGCGTAGGCGCCGGAATCGTAGACGGTAATGGCGCCGCCGTCGAGCGTGGCGCCGGATGAGTTGGTCACCTCGGCGGCGTTGAGCGGGTGCTGCGAGCCGTTCGCTTCGTCGTAGATATAGAGACGCCGGGCGCTCACGCGTTCGCGGAAGAACGGCAGCATCGCGGACTCGCTCTTGCGGATAGTGACCGGGTGGTCGATGCGGTACTCGAACAGGTCGCCGAGCTCGGCCTTGACCGCCGAAGCCGCGACAGTGGAGCTGAGCTCGCGGCGACGGAAGGCGTCTTCCTCCATGGGCGCGTTGGCCATCAGTCCCACAACGTCCTGGCGGAAGGCGCGGCTCTCCTTCGCGGCCGTCGGCGGAGCGGCCGGCTTTGCTAGCCTGGCGCCCGCTAGTTGGTCGGCAAACGCGCCGGCTGCAATTTCGTTCTCCGCCATCTCTTCCACCGCGCCGCCGTGCACCTTGGGCGTCCAGGCGCGATCCTGCGCGAGCTGGATGACTGGCCGCTGCAAATAGCGCGGCTCATAGAGTCGGCTGATGAACGAGACCGGCAGCCCGGAGACGAGCGAAAGGCTCACGTCGTCCCAGTCCTCGCCGGAGGTGTTATCGACGATCGCCCAGCCCTCGAGCAGCGGCCTATTCTGTGCGTCGAACACCAGGCGGTAGCTGCTCTTCCAGATCGGCGTGGGCGTAATGTAGCCCGCGGCCACCCGCGCCGCGCCGCCTTGCGACTCGATGGTTACGGTGCGACGGTCGGTGTTGCGCGAGCGCGAGAGTGTCGCCAGGTAGTCGCTGAACTGCTGCTGAATCTTGGGGTCGGTGAAGCGAATCGCAGCGGCCGCGGCCGGGTCGACTGTACGCAGCGCGCCCGTCACCAACAACAGTAACTGCTCCGCGCCCGCCTCAGCCTCGGTCGCCGGCAACTGTCTCGCACTGACGATGGAGCCGCGCAAGGCGCCGCCGCTCATCTGCAGCTCCACCTCCGCCCCCTTGAACTGATCGAGAATCGCCGAGAGCTGCATGCCGCCGCCAAGGCGGAAGGGAAAGACCTCGAGCCGTTTCGAGAGCGGATCGGACGAATCGTAGCGAACCGCCGAGACGCCGTCGCCCCCGGTCTGCTCGATGGTGAGCGACTTCAACACATCGTCCATCTCTTCGGCCTTGAACTGCAGCACGGCAGATTCCCCGGAAGGAATCTCGCCGGCGCGTTCAAAGAAGCCGACACCGTGTTTGTAGAGAACCACGCGACGCACGTCGAGGTCTGCGGCGGACATGGCCACGATGCTAGCAATGAAGAACAGGACGGTGAAGCGCAACATAGAAATCTCCCTCATAACTAAGAACGATCGCGGGGCCGAAAACGTGCAAAGGAATCGCAGACGCGGGTGCGGCCGTCCCCGTGTTCGCCTCCCGGAATCCGGCGTATACTCAGATAGATCCCATGGGTGAGTCCAAGCGCATCGAAACCAGGGCCGTACATGCCGGCGATCGCAGCAAGCCCGGTGAATACACCTCCGTCGTGACTCCGGTCCACTTGGCGTCGAGTTTCTTCTACGATTCGGTGGAGACGCTCGAAGAGGTGTTCAACGAGGAGCGCTCCGGGCACAACTATACACGCTACGGAAACCCCACGACCGCGGCGCTCGAGGAGCAACTCGCCTCGCTCGAAGGCGCCGACTTCGCCGTTGCAACCGGGTCGGGGATGGCGGCCGTGCACCTCGGCCTACTCGCCGGCGTTACCGATCGCCGCAAGGGCGTCGTTGCCGGACACGTGCTCTACGGTCAAACGTTGTCGATGCTGATGAAGGTCTTCGAGCCGCTCGGCGTGGAGCCGCGCTTCGTCGACCCCAACGATCTCGAACGCTTCGAGCAGGTCGTCGCCGAGCAGCGACCGGGCTGCGTGATCGTGGAAACGGTCACCAACCCCATGCTACGGATCTGCGACATGGAGCGCGTGGCCGCCATCGCCCATCGGCACGGAGCGCTGCTCATCGTAGATGGCACATTCACTCCGCCGACGATGTTTCGGCCGCTCGAGCATGGCGCGGACCTGGTGATGCACAGCGCCACGAAGTACCTCGGCGGCCACGGCGACGTGCTGGGCGGAGTCATCCTGGGCAAGCTAGAGATGCGGCCGGTCGTCCACTTCCTCACCAAGACGCTCGGTCCGAACCTGGGACCGTTCGAAGCCTACCTGACGATGCGCGGCGTCAAGACTCTACCGTTGCGCTTCGAGCGTCAAAGTCGCAATGCGCTCGAAGTGGCGACGTCGCTCGCAGGGGCTCCTGGGGTCGAACGAGTCCACTATCCCGGGCTGCCCGATCACCCCGACCACGCGATCGCGCTGCGGCTGTTCCCCGACGGCGTCTTCGGCGGAGTGGTCACCGTGGAGCTCGAAGGCGGGCGGGAGCGCGCGCTCGCGTTCATGAACGCGCTCGAGCTGACCGTTCCCGCTACCAGCCTCGGCGACGTCCACACCATGGCGCTCTATCCGCCCATGAGCTCGCACCGAGACTTGGCGCCGAAACATCGCCAACGCTTGGGTATCACCGATGGCATGGTGCGCCTCTCGATTGGCATCGAGGCGATCGAAGACATTCTGGCGGACGTCGAGCAGGCGCTCGCGAAGTCGAAGCAGCTCACGGCGACCCCGGCCTGACTGCGGCTTGTCGCGGTGCACACCGACGCATCCGACAGCTCCAACGCGAACGGGCCTTGGTATCCTGTCCCTCGATGCGATTGCGCCGACACGCCTTCACTCTGCTCGCCTTGAGTGCGCTGGCGGGCGCAGCCGTTTGGGCGAATCGGCCCGCCGAGCAGCGCGACGGGCTGCCCGACCCCACCGACATGCGGCTCGAGTATCGCCCCGGCGCCTGGCTCCCTCCCGGGCTCGAGCTCAACGGCACGGTTCGTCTGCTCTCGAGCCCCATCGTCGAGATGGGAAAGCGCCATCGCGTCCGTATCGAGTACACCGTGGGCGACCGGCCCATCACCGCCGGCGAGTCCATCGAGATCTGGAAGCACTTCACCTCCGACGTCGAGGAATTTCAAGTCGACGACGCCAGCGAGCCCGCCTTCTTCGGCGCCGAAGTCGCCGCTGCGGGCGTGACGTTCCAGACCCGCAAGTATTTGAATAGCGTCCAACGTAATGAGCACCAAGTCTTCCCCTATCGCAAGACCGCTGCACTGGTCGTCGAGTCCGGAACGCTGAAGCCCGGCGACAAAATCCTCTTCGACCTCGGAGGCGAACAAGGCGTGCGCATGCAGTTCTACGCCGAGAACTTGTTCAACTTTCGCGTCGCCATCACGAACGAGCCGGAAAAGAAGATCCTCGCCTACGGGGGCGACGCTTACATGAAGGTCTTGGGCGGCCCTCTCGGCAAGCTCAAAGTACAGGCGCCGTCGATCGTCGGCGTTCGCGAGCCGTTCACCGTCGAGGTCGTGCCGATGGATGAATGGGTGTCGCTCGCCCGCGATGGCGCGGGTCTCGAGCTGGAGATGCTCTCGGGCGAGGTCGGCGTAAGCAAGTTCGAGTACGACCCTGAGCTGCTGCACTACGTAGCCAAGAACGTGCTCGCGAGTAAGGAAGGCGTTGCGCGGATTCGCGTCCGCACTACCGACGGCCGCTTCGAGGGGCTCAGCAACCCTATCTGGGTTCAACAGACGCCAGAGCGTCGCGTCTACTACGGCGACTTGCACCAGCACGCCTACCTCGGCGATGGCCGCGGCGTCTACGAGGAGCTCTATCTGTTCGCGCGTCAAGTCGCGATGCTCGACTTCGGCGCCGTGACGCCGCATCAACAGACGCTCGGCGTCTCCGGGCCGATCCTCAAGCTCGAGGACCAGTCGTTCCCGGCCAACTATTGGCCGGACCTGGTGCGCGCCAACAAGATCATGAAAGGCTGGAAAGGCTTCACGCCGATCCTCGCCTACGAGTACTCGGTCGGCACGCGCGCCGGCGGCCACCACAACGTCTTCTACGCCGACGACGACGCGCGATCCACCATGGAGATCGATCCGAACCAGACCCGCGCTCCGGTGGGCGACATGATGAAGCTGCTGCGCCGCTCCGGCGAGCGCTCGCTCGTCATCCCGCACATTGGCGGCGGCCCGCCGAGTTGGGATCACGAGACCGATCCGCGCATCGAGCGCCTATTCGAAGTCGCCTCGGTCCACGGCGTTTTCGAAGAGTCCTATCAGAAGCATCTCGAGAGCGGCCAACGCGTTGGCGCGACGGCATCGGGCGACACGCACACCGTGAGTTTCGGACAAGCCAATCCCGGTTTGATCTACACCATGACCAATCCGCTGACCGCCGTGCTGGCCCATACGCCGGATCGCGAAGACCTGTGGGAAGCCATGGTCGACCGCCGCACCTTCGGCGTCACGGGCAATCAACGTCTGCTGATGGATTTCCGCGTCAACGGCGAGCCGATGGGCGGCGAGCTACCGCGCACCAAAGCCGATGCCGCCAAGATCGAAGCGAGGGTCTCGGGCACGGATCGGCTGCTGCGGCTCGATATCGTCAAGAACAACCGCACCGTCCACACCGTCAATACCGCGCGCGATCCGAGCTCGCGCCTAATGCGCTTGGTGTGGGCGGACAATCTCTACCAGCGGCGCGCCAACACCTCGCTCGCCGACGGCGACATCCGCGCCACGGCGGGACGGGTGTTGCTCGAGCGGGTCCTCAATCAAGACAACTCGTTCGAGTCGTTCGGCCAGCTCGGCAACCGCGTCGTGTACCGCAGCGCCACCACTTCGAATGACTTCGACGGTGTGCTCGTCGATCTCTCCGGCGCGACGGGAGATGCGATCGTATTTCGCCGCGACGACCCGCTGCTGGGCGAGCACGAGGTCCGCATCCCGCTGGCCGAGCTCGAGGACGACGGCGTCTTCACCTGGAGCTCGGGGAAGATCGACAAGCCGCGCCATCCCTACCTCGAAGCGATGGGAGTCGACCTGCAGTTTGTGGTGGAAGCCGAGCTGGTAAGCCCGGGCGCGCCGATGGATTACGACCTGCTCTACGAGCACCGCGAGGAGATGCGGCCGGGCAACTACTACTACCTGCGCGTGCAACAGGTCGATACGGTCAAGGCGTGGTCGAGCCCGGTCTGGGCGAATTAGGTTCGGTTGACCGTTGACCGTTGACCGGCGGCGGCGGGCCTACTCTCTTTGCCAGCGCGGTGCGATCTGGTCGGTCTCGTCGGCCGTCATCAGCCAGCTCAACAAGCGATCTTGCAGCTCGGCCACGGTTGCGGCGTGGCGCGGGTCGTCGTAGAGATTGCGGTCCTCGTCGGGGTCGCTCTCGAGATCGTATAGCTCGCCTTCGCCGCCCGCGTAGCGCACCAGCTTCCAGCGCCGGGTCCGCACCATTTTTGCGTCCGGATGACGAACGCCCTTGATTCCTTCGCCCTTGACGAACTCGAAGTCGAGCGAGCCGCCGGTGATGACTTCCGGCATGACATTTTCAGACATCACCGCATCTCGCGGCTCGTGGCGGCCCTCGCCTGTCACCAGAGGCGCAAAGCTGCGGCCCTGGCAAGGGTAGGGCTCCGGGACGCCGCACAGCTCGAACAGCGTTGGCAACAGGTCGGTCGTCTCGACTAGCGCGTCGTAGCGCCCAGGACGAACTTTGCGCGGAAAACGCACCATGAAGGGCAGCCGGATCGACGCCTCGAAGAAGCAGTTCTTGCCCATCAGGCCGTGCTCGAGCAACTGGTCGCCGTGGTCGGTCGAAAAGACAACGATGGTGTCGCCGGCTTGCCCGCTCGCATCCAGTGCGTCGAGGACGCGGCCAATCTCGGCGTCGAGCATTGCGCAGTTGGCGTGGTAGGTGCGGTAGGCCCATTGCAACTGCTCGCGGTCCATGTCGTACCGCGGACGCCCGCGCAGGATCAGCTTCTGCAGCGGCTCAGGCAACTGTCGAATCTCTTCGAGCGAGTAGGGCCGCGGCAGTGGAAACTCCACGTCGTTGAATAGCGAGTCCCAGGGGCGCGGCGCGACGAAAGGCGAGTGCGGCTGCCAAAACGAGCAGAACAGGAACCACGGTTGATCGCCCTGTGCGAGCTCAGCGAGTTGAGCCCGCGTCCGCTCCCCGGTCCAGGTCGTCTCGTGCAGCTCGGCGGGCAGCCGGCCGCGAAACGGGTTGCCGCTGGGGTCGGGATCGAGCGCGCGGTAGTGGTACTCGCCGGCGTTGCGGTCGCGCTCCCTCCGCCACTTGGCGTAGTCGCTATGGCGGTCGAGATCGTTCACGCCGTCGTGGATCTCGACGTGATCCCATCCCGTCGCGCGGGCGTGCTCGGCGGTCGGTGGCCAGTAGTGCAGCTTTCCTATCGAGGCCGTGCGATAGCCCGCCTGCTTCAAGTAGCGCTGCATCAAGACTTCGCCGCGATCGAGCGGCGTGTAGTTGACGCGGTTCTTGTGCGAGTGTGGGTAGCGGCCGGTGAACCACGTCACCCGCGAGGGCACGCAGACCGGCGCTTGCACGAAGCAGTGCGTGAAGTTGGCCGCTTCGGCGGCAAAAGCGTCGAGCCGCGGCGTACGCGCCAGAGTGTTGCCATTGACGCCCAGCGAGTCGTAGCGCTGCTGGTCCGTCATCACGAACAGAATGTTCGGGCGACGGCGGCTCCGGCGCTCTTGTCCGAAGCCGGCCGCGGCAACGGTTCCCAGCAAGGCCCGCCGCGTCATCGCCGCGCCTGCTCGGGGTCGTAGTCCGGATTGGGCAATGGATCCTGTGCGCCAACGCTCGCGCGCCAGGCGTGGAGCTTCGCCCGCAGCTCCGCCGCCTTCTCCGGCATCTCTTCCGCCAAATCGTGTTCCTCGCCCACGTCCTCGGCCAGGTTGTAGAGCTCGATGCGGTCTTCGGCGTAGTGCTCGACGAGCCTCCAGTCGCCGTCGCGGATGGCCGAGTGCGGGTTCGCGCCGCCGGAGTGGTAGTGCGGGTAGTGCCAGTAGAGCGGCCGCGGGCCGAGCTCCGCCGCGGGGTCGCGCAAGATGGGCGTCAGGCTCACGCCGTCGACGTCGGGGTCGGGCTCGATGCCGGCGATGTCGAGCACGGTTGCGTAGAGGTCCATCGTGATCACCGGCTCGTCGCTCACCGCGTCGCCGCGCGTCACGCCCGGCCAGTAGGCGATCGTCGGCGTGCGCACGCCGCCTTCGTAGGCCGAGCCCTTGCCTTCGCGCAGCGGCTCGTTCTCGGTCGGGCGACCCTCGCGATCGAGCCCGCCATTGTCTCCGGCGAGCAAGATGACGGTGTTGTGCGCAATTCCAAGCTCATCGAGCTTCACCCGTAGCTTACCGATGCTCGTATCGAGGCTGGCAACCATGGCGGCGTACTCGGCGTCGGTGTGGCGCATACCGTCTTGCACCAGCGGTGCGTACTTGTCGATGTCATCCTGCTTGGCCTCGATCGGCGTGTGCACGGTGTAGTAGGGGAAGTAGAGCAGAAACGGCTTGTCGCACCAACCGTCGAGAATCTTCAACGCTTCGTTGGTGAGCCGGTCCGTCAGGTACTCGCCGTCGACCCCGCCCGGCGGCAGCGGCCCCATCACCCGCGGCGAGCCCTCTTTGGCATAGGGATGGAAGTAGGTCGCCGGCGCGCCCCATTCGTTGCCCCCGACGTTGACCTCGAAGCCGTGCTCGAGCGGGTCGTACTCGGCTTCATCGGCGTCGCCGCGCGGCTCGAGGTGCCACTTCCCGACGATTGCCGTGCGGTAGCCCTTCCCGCGCAGCGCTTCGGCCATGGTCGTGTGGCGCTGCTCGATCTTCATCGTCCAGTCGGGCACGCGAAGCTTTTCGTGCGGGAAGGAGTGTCCGCGGATGAAGTCGGTCACGTTGGTGCGACCCGGGTACTTGCCGGTCATCAACGCGGCGCGAGTGGGCGAGCAGACCGTGCAGGCCGCATAGCCGTTGGTGAAGCGCACGCCGTCGCGCGCCAAGCGATCGATGTTGGGCGTCTGGTAGAGGTCGCTGCCTTGGCAGCCAGCGTCGGTCCAACCCCAGTCATCGACCAGCAAGACGAGAAAGTTGGGCGGACGGGCAGGCTCTTGCGGAGCGGAGCAGCCGAGCAGCGCCAGCACGGCGACAGCAATCCTCTTCATGTCGGCCTATTGTAGTGAGGCTGGCCGACAATGGCGGCCGAGCGTCGGCGCTACAATCGCACGAGTGGCCTCCTTCGCCTCACGCGCCAAAAAGAAACTCGGCCCCGAGGCGCTCTACGACTACGCCGTTGCAGCCCTCGGCCGGCGCGCCCTCACCGAGCGTGAGCTAGGCCGAAAGCTTGCATCGCGCGCCGCCGATCCGGCCCACGTCGACGAGACGATCGAGCGTCTGCGCTCGATCGGCTACCTGAACGACCAGCGTACGGCCGAGTCCCATGCCTACGCCAAGCGCGAGCTCGAAGGCCTCGGCGCCCGTCGCGTGCTCAGCGAGCTGCGTCGTCGCGGCGTCGACTCTGCCACCGCCGAGCGCACCGTCGAGGAAGCCTACAGCGAAGTCGACGAGCTGGAGCTGATCCGCCAATACCTCGAGCGCAAGCTCGGCCGGCGGCTTGAAGGCCGGCTCGAAGATCCGCGCGAGGTCCAACGCTTGACGCATCGCCTGATGCGCGCCGGCTTCTCCGCCGGCCCCATCCGCGAAGCGCTCGGCAAAGTCGCCGCCGATTCCGGCTGGCTCGACGGCCTCGAAGATCCGCTGGAGAGCGACGAGGTCTAGCGATCTACATCAGACCGTCGCTCGACGCGACCCGACAGAGCGGGTGCTTTCCGAGCCCCGGCAGCAATGCCGGGTGCGATGTGTCTCGTGCCGTTGCGGAGATCGCACCCGCACCGGGGACGCCCACGCGAGCTCGCCGTTCACCTGCTCGACGCGGACGGTCGCGCGTCTACAGCTATGACGCCTACACGAAAACGGGACAGGCTCAACAGCCGGCGCGGTCCGGTCAGATCTCGTTCAGCTCCCTTCTTTCTCAGGGATCTCGCTGCCCGACTCGGGTGGTGGGCGCCAGACCCGCAATGGACCCGGCGCCTTGCAACTCCGAGTGGGTGCGCTTCGCCGAGTCGATGATGCGGACCATCGCTGTGTCTAGACCCCGCCTTGGCGAGGCCTGTTTCTGCGGCCTCTAACTAAAGTGGTATCGCCCCTGCTCGTCGTCCCAGTAGACCTTCTTGTTGTTGCGGTAGGAGAGCGTGGCCAGGTGGCCGGTGACGGCGGCTTGGTGGCCGACGATGGCGGGGCAGTTGAGCTTCGCTTTGCCGAGGATGCCGTCGAGGAAGTTGCGCATGTGCTCGTTGGTCGGGTTGCCTTGGCCGAAGTCTTTCTGGGTGTTGAAGTGCATCTCGGCGGCGGGCTTGGAGCCCTTGCTGAGCCGGCGCGGGTCTTCGCCGTAGACGTAGAGCTCGGCGAGGTTCTTGATGAGCATTGTGCCGTTGCGGCCCATCAGCTCTTCGCCGTATCCCCAGTAGGAATTCGAGAAGGCCACCGAATAGTTGACGTGGAAATTCTCGGGATATTCGAAGCCGGCGGTAATGGTGTCGGGCACCTCGCGGCCGTCGTGCCAGGCGTGGACGCCGCCGTTGCACATGACGCTGTTGCAGTAGGTGCGGCCGGTGATCATGTGCAGCGCGTCGGTCTGGTGGACGAGCAGGTCGGTGGAGATGCCGCCGGAATAGTCCCAGAACAGGCGCCATTGGAAGTAGCGGCTCTTGTCGAACTCGACATCGGGGGCGTCGCCGAGGAATTTCTTGAAGTCGGTGTTCGACGGCTCGGCTTCGGCGGGGATGTTGTAGCGCCAGGCCGGGAAGGTGTCGGGGCTGTTGCGGAACCAGTAGGCGCGGGCGTAGACGACTTCGCCGAGCACGCCGGACTCGTAGATCTCCTTGGCCTTCATGTAGACCTTGGAGCTGCGGCGCTGCGTGCCGACTTGGAACTGTTTGCCGCTGCGCTCGACGGCTTGCAGGATCTCGAAGCCTTCTTCGATGGTGTGCGTGAGGGGCTTCTCGCAGTAGACGTGTTTACCGGCGTCGAGCGCGGCGATGACCATGTCGCGATGCAGGTGCTCGGGGGTCATGATGACGACGGCGTCGATGGACTTGTCGTCGAGCATCTTGTAGTAGTCGTCGTAGGTATCGGGCGTGGGCTGGCCTTCGGAGATGAGCTTGTCTTTGTGCTGGGCGAGACGCGGAGAGAAGGTGTCGCAGATGGCCTTCATGTGGGCGTCGCCCTTGGCTTCGCTCGCCATGGTGTAGATGTGCTTGCCGCCGCGGTTGCCGAGACCGACCCATCCGATGGCGATCTTGGAATTGGCGTTCTGGGCCGATAGGAAGGCGGGCGCTGCTGCGGCCGCGCCGGAGGCGGCGGAGACGAAGTTGCGGCGGGTGACGGAGTTAGACATCTTTGGTAGGTTCCTGGGTCGAAGGATAGCAGGCGTAGGGCTTCGCGTGCCAGGCGATGCGGGCGCGTTGGACGGACTAGTCGGGCAGGCGGATTTCCAGGTTCACCGCGGGGAGGAACTCGTCGGCCAGGGTTGCCGGGTCTTGGTCTTCGAGCGTGGTTACCGGATAGCCGCGGGCGTTGGCTTCGCGAATGACGGCGATGACGCCAGAGCGGGTTCCGTAGGCGAGCAGCAGGCGGCCGCCGGGCTCGAGCCGCTCGGGCAGGCCGTCGAGCAGGCTCTGCAGCAGCAGCCAGCCGGGGTCGTAGAGGGCGTAGTCTTCGATGCGCTGGACGCCGGCGTCTTCCCAGGGCGGGTTGGAGATGATCAGGTCGAAGGTTTCGCCGGGCTCGAGCACGACGAAGGCGCCGCGGTCTTCTTCGCGCACATGGCGAACTTCGAAGCGCTCGGCGAGTCCAAGCCGCTCGGCGTTGTAGCGCGCGTTGAGTACGGCGTGGGGGTTGACGTCGGTGGCGAGCACCGATGCTGCGCCGGCCTGGAGCGCACACAAGGCGAGCAGGCCGCTGCCGGTTCCGATCTCCATCACGCGCTTGCCGGCGAGGTCGAGCGAGCGCAGGTGGCGCCGCGTGGTGGTGGTGTCACGGGGCTCCCAGAAGACGTGCTCGAAGACGGCGAGAGGTTGGTCGAAGTCCTCGACGCGGCCCCATTCGCGAACCGGTTCGGGCTGCGGCGGTTCGTCCGAGCAGGCCAGCCAGCACAGCGCCGTCAGGGCGAGGGCCGCGGCTCGCCGGTTACCAGTCAAAGCGCAGGGTGAAGCGAAAAGCGCGGCCATCATTGAGCGTATTGTTGATCTGGCCGAAGCTCGGCGAGGTGATCGACTTGGTGGGGTCGGCGAACTGCGGGGTGTTGAACAGGTTGATCGATTCGACGCGGAAGATGAGGCGCGTCTCCGCGGCCAGCGAAAACGTGCGCGAGAGGGAGGCGTTGACGTTGGCGATCTTGCCCTTGCGGAAAGTGTTGCGGCCGAGATTGCCGGCGAGCTCGTTGGGGGCGTCGATGAAAGCGAACGCGGTGCGGGGCAGCAGTTGCTCGGAGGTATCGGGGTCGCCGATGGTGCGGCCCAGGATGGAGGGGTCGAGCAAGTTGGGACGATCCGAGCGTTGGCTATCGGAGTTGCCGAAGCCGGGCGCGTCGGAGCCGGCGTCGACGGTGAAGGGCGTGCCGGTCTTGAGCAGCAGCACGGTAGAGAGGTTCCAACCGCCGAACATCTTCGCCGCCCAACCCGCCTGCGACGAGCGCGGGGTCTCGTAGGTCGCCTGCGTGAGGAAGGCGTGCGGTTGGTGGAAGTTGCTCAGGCCCTTGAGGTCGTTCATCGAATCGAATTCGGTTTGGCCAATGGCGTCGCGGGCGTCGGGGCCGGAGGCGGTGTTGGTGTAGTTCGAGCCGGTGTCAAGCGCTTTGCTGAACCAGTACGACGCGTTCAGGGTCAGGCCGCGCCAGCGCGGAACGACCAGCGAGATGCGGGCCGCGTCGAAGTAGCCGTGCGAGCCGTTGTGGATGAACAGGTGCTCGAAGATGGATTGGTTGGCGCGGCGGGCGTTGACGGTGCGTTGGGCGAAGTCGATGCCTTCGACGAAGCGGGCGCGGTTGAGGAAGTAGGTCTGGATGAGCTTGTGCGAGCGCGAGCCGACGTAGCCGGCTTCGACGCGCCAATTCCGCACCGGCTCGAATTGCCAACTGAAGTTGTACTGGTGCGAGTAGGGCACGACCATGTCGGGGCCTACTTCGATCAGGCCTGTGCGCGAGTCGGGCGGAATGTCTTCGAAGCGACGGCCGCCGAGCGGGTCGGCGAGGTTCGGCTGGGCCAGGAAGATGCGCAGGCTGTGCGGAGCGTTCAGGCGGTCTTGTCCGTAGGTGACCGGAAAGATCTCGCCGTAGTGCAGGGCGTAGGCGAGCCGGATGACGCCAAGGCGCTCGCCGGGGCGATAGGCGAGGCCGAAGGTGGGCGCGAAGTTGTTGTTGTCGGACTCGTACTGCAGCTCGCTGCGCCCGGTGGCGTCGCGGGGGCGTGAGACGGGCTCGTAGCGCAATCCGAAGTTGAGCGTGAGCTTTTGGTTCGGCCGCCACTGGTCGCCGACGAAGAAGAGGTTCGACCAGTTGCGGAAGCCGCGATAAGTCGTGCCGAGCGCTTGGATGAGCTGGAATGGCCGGCCACGGCGCAGGTTGTCGATGGCGGAGAACGCGACGCCGTCTTCGATGGTGCGGTTGAAGCTGAGGATGCCGCGGTGGCCGTCGGTTTCCTCGCCGTTGTAGAGCAGCTTGGTCAGCGCGAAGCCCGCGGTGAGGGAGTGCCGGTTCTTTTCGTGGCGCACCGTCGCGCCGTAGCGAAAGCGGTTCTGCGCGCGATCGATGGGGATGGGCGGCGGCGGCGCGGGGCTTTGGATCTCGAAACCGACGCTGAGCGAAGGGCGGTCGCCGGAGACGGGCAACAGCAGCGATCCGAGGCGGTCGAAACCGACGGAGCTCTCGATGTTGGTGTTGGCGCTCGGGGTGTGATTCCAGGTGATGCGGGCGCTGTGGTTCTTGGTGTCCGTATCGGGGTTCTGGCCTTGTACAAACTGAAAGGCGTCAACGGTTTGGCCAGTGAAGCTATAGCGAAACGTCAGGCGATCGGCGTCGGAGATGTGCTGGTCGAGCTGGGCGCCGGCGACGTTGGTGTCGATGCGCTGCGGGCTGTTGGTGTTGAGCGCGCGGGCGGCGATGTCTGTGCGGTTCGGCGCCTCGGCGGGATAGGCGGAGAGGATGTCTTCGACGATGGGCCGGATCACGGGATCGTTGGTGAGCGGCGTGCGCTCGCTGAGCAGCGGAATCAGCGCATTGCCGTTGACTTGGCCGCGGACTTTGAGCTGCGTGCCGTTGAGCGAAAGGAACGCCTTGTCCCAGAGCGGCGTGGTGACGCGGGCGCCGTAGTTGTTCTCGCGCGCCGGCGCGACATCGCCGACCTGGAAGAACGCGCGCGCGCTGGTAACGCTGTTCTGGTGCGTCTCGAAGACGCTGCCGTGGAAGGCTCGGCCGCCGGGGATGGCGCCGGCGTGGACCGGCCGCGTGGGCGGGGCGCCGAGCTCTCCGCCGAAGTAGCTTTGCTCGACCTTGAACTCGTCAACGAGCGTGGCCGTCGTGCCGAGTCGGATGTTGAGCTCCTTGAGGGCGTTGTTGTCGACGAGGTTGAACTGGACGTTCTCGTTGCGCCGGCTCTCGCCGCTTTGCGAGTCGGTCTGGCCGAGGAGGTTGATCTGGGTGCGTTGCGCTTCCGGCTCGCTGGCGGGCGCCTCGGCTGGGCCTGCTTCGGCGGCGCTCTCCGGCTCGGCGACGCTGGCAGGCGCAGCGGACTCGGGCTGTTGGGCTTGCACGGAGACGGAGACCGCAAGACAGACGAGCAAGGCGGCGTACAGACGCATGGGGAGGATGCAGAGTCCACGCGCGGGGCGGCGCGCGGGAATCAAGATGCTCAAGTCGCCGGGAGTCGCCACGTGGTTACTCGACGATGGGGATCTCGCTGCGGTCCTCGAGCTCTTCGAGCAGTTGCAGGATCAGGACGCGCTGAGGGTCTTCGGGGTCGACGTCGACGTCATCGGGCTCGTGGATCTCGACCCACGCGCGGATGAGCGTGGTGAGCTCGGTGGCAAGGGCGTGCGTGGCCTCGTCGCTGAGCTCGGCGTCGGCGGAGTCGATTGCTTCTCGGAGCAGGGCGGAAAACTTCATGGGCGGATCTGGTGTTTGACGATGGCCTTGATGGAGTCGCGGGCCGCGGCGGCCTGGAATGCTAGCGGGACTTGGTCGGCCCCGAAACGATGGGTGATGAGGCGCGGGGCGGCAGCGCGGAGATCAGCGTCGGCTTCGAGCAGCTCGAGGGCCGCCGCGAAGTCGCCGCAACGGGAGCTGGTGAGGCACAGGTCGCGTTCCCAGATTGCTCGCAGCAGCGGCGACGCCGCGAGATCGTCGGCGGAGGGCTCGGTAACCAGGATAGCGCCGCGCGGGCGCACCAACGAATCCTCGCGGTCTTCGGTGGGTCGGATGGCGCGCTCGAGCATCGCAATAGAATCTACAACAGCCGCGTCGACGCGCGGGAGGCTGGAGCGGCCGGAGCTGCTCTCGAGGGCTTCGAGCATGCGCGCTGGAGAGCTGGCGCGGCGGAATGAGACGGCGCCGCCCGCGTCGTCGGGGGGCGATCCGCCGGCGAGCCAGGCGACTACGGGCTGGCTCTCGACGTCGGCGCCTTCGCCTTGCCGTTGTGGAGGCGAGACGGGGTCGAAGCGGCGAATCGAGAGCTCGTCGACGACGAGCTCGGTGAGATGCCGCAGACCGGCGGCGCTCTGGCCGTGGGTGGACTTGAGATGGACTTCGCGCCTGGCTGCTCGGATGGCGAGCTCGAGACCCGCGGGCGAGCCGGTGCAGTCGACGACGATGTCGGCGGCGGGCGGCTCGGCCGTCTCGTCGAGGACGAGCGTCGTGCGGTCGGCGCCGAGGTCGCGGGCGAGCTCGAGCAGGTCTTCGCGGCGTGACAGGGCCACGATCTCGTAGCCCGAGCCGTGCTGCTTGCGTCGTGCGGCGAGCGCCGCCAGCACGAGCATGCCCAGCTTGCGCGGGCCCAGCACTCCGATGCGGTAGCCGGGCTCGATGGCGATCGAATCGACCGCGTGAAGCGCCGCGGCCAGCGGCTCGATCAGCACCGCCGCGTCGTCGTCGATGGACTCGGGAACGGCGTGCAGCGCGTGGATGGGCGCCAAGATGTAGGGCCCGAAGCCGCCGGGCAGGTCATGAATGCCGAGGACGAGGCGGTCCGGGCAATGGTTGGGCAGGGTGCGGCAGAAGGGGCAATCGGTCTCGACGCCGCGCGTGACGGGTGCGGCGTTGATCTCGACGGCGTAGCGACGCCCGTCCTCATCGAGCGCGACGACTTCGTGGCCGGTGATCTGGGGCAGCGGGAAGGGGAGGAAGCGGCGGGCGAGATCAGTGGAGCAGACTCCGCAGCGGGAGACGCGCAACAGGCGATAGCCCGGGCCGAGCTCGAGAGTCGAAGCGCCGTTGCGGGTGACGGTCCAACCCTCCCCGACCGAGCCGCGGAAACGGAAGCGAGCCAGAGCGAGGACGCCGTCGGCTCGGTACTCGTAGGCCTGGAAGTCGACTTCCACGGGCGGCGACGCGGGCCCGCTTGCGATCAGGGCGGGAGGAGCGATGGCGGAGAGAGAGGGATTCGAACCCTCGATAGAGTTACCCCTATACACGCTTTCCAAGCGTGCGCCTTCAGCCGCTCGGCCATCTCTCCGCGGAGGCTGAACTTCCAGTATAAACGCACCGGACTCCGGTCCCGGGGCGGGCTCGAGTCAGAACCGGGTGATCACGCCTCCCAGCTTTTCCCAGCCCGTCATCGACGGACGCCAGGCGCTGCCGTCCCACCATTTGTGATACATCGCCGAGTCGGTTCCTAGTGCGAAGATGTCGAGACGGTTCGAGCCCCAGGCGACGGCGTGCGGTTGGCCGACGATCTTGCCGCCCAGGTTTTCGTAGCCGGTGAGCGAGGGCCCCCAGGATGAGCCGTCCCACCACTTGTGATAGAGCGCTGAGTCGGTTCCGACGACGAAGATGTCGAGGCGGTGCGGCCCCCAACTGACGACCTCGGGATCGGAGATGATCTTGCCGCCCATGTGCTCGAAGGCGGTAAGCGAGGGCCCCCAGGATGAGCCGTCCCACCATTTGTGATAGAGCGCGGAGTCCGTACCGAGCACGAAAATGTCCAGGCGATCGGTTCCCCAGGCGACGGCCTTTGGCTGGCGGATGATCTTGCCGCCCATGTACTCGTAGCCGGTGAGCGAGGGGCCCCAGGACGAGCCGTCCCACCACTTGTGGTAAAGCGCCGAGTTGGTTCCCAGCACGAAGATGTCGAGACGGTTCGCGCCCCAGGCGACGGCTTCGGGATCGGAGATGATCTTGCCGCCCATCTTCTCGTAGCCGGTGAGCGAGGGCCCCCAGGATGAGCCGTCCCACCACTTGTGGTAGAGCGCCGAGTCCGTGCCCAGCACGAACACGTCGAGGCGGTCCGGTCCCCAAGAGACGGCTTTGGGTTGGCGGATGATCTTGCCGCCCATCTTCTCGAAGCCGGTGAGGGAGGGGCCCCAGGACGAGCCGTCCCACCACTTGTGGTAGAGCGCGCGGTCGGTTCCGAGCACGAAGAGGTCGAGGCGATTGGAACTCCAGGAGACGGCTTCGGGGTCGGAGAGGATCTTGCCGCCCATGTGCTCGAAGCCGGTGGGCGAAGGTCCCCAGGCCGCGCAGTCCCACCACTTGTGGTAGAGCGCCGAGTCCGTGCCGAGCGCGAAGGCGTCGAGCCTGTTGGGACCCCAAGACACAACCGGCCCCGAGACTCTCGGGCGAGCGCGCCGGGCCGCCTCCTGCACGGCGGCCTCCACGTTGAGGAAGGTCCCGACCGGTTTCGCCGCGTCGGTGACGACGGGACCGCCGGTTTGGTTGAGGATGTCGCGGATTTCGGCGTGCGTGAGCTCTGGGTTGACTTCGAGCATCAGCGCCGCGGCGCCGGCGACCTTCGGCGTGGCGCCGGACGTCCCGCCGAAGTCGTTCCGGTAGGCGGAATCGCTGGCGCTGTCGCAGGTAACGTCGTGGTTGCTGTCGCCGGGGGCGGCAACGGTGATTCGCGGTCCGAAATTGCTGAACCCGGCCCTGGGGTTCACGGTGGGGTGGTAACTGGTGGCGCCAACGAGAATGGAGCCGGTGGGCGGTATGGGATCGCCGGAGTCGTCGATGCCGGCGTCACGGTCTCCATTGCCCGCGGCGACGCAGACGACCACGCCGTTGGCGATCGCTGTCCGGATGGCGGCGTTGACCGAGGGAATCATCTCGTAGTTGCCGAAGCTTCCCGTCTGCACCTCGAGGATGATCACCTTGCGACGGCAACCGCTGTCGGCGGAGTTGACCCAATCGATTCCGCGAGCCCACGCGTTGCCGCCAACCGGCGTGCCTGGGCCGGTGTCCCCCTGCACGGGCCAGAGGCTGGACTCGAAGGCGAAGCCGGCCATTCCGAGGTTGTTGTCGGCGGCGCCGGCCAGCCCCATCACGCCCGTTCCGTGAAAGACCGAACCGCCGGTGGTGACGTCCGTGCCGTCGTCGAAGGCGTTGTAAGCGCGCGTCATGTCGAGTCGCGGGCTCAAGTCTTCGTGCGTCGTACGATAGCCCCAGTCGATATCCGCTATGACGACGCCCTTGCCGGTCGCCCGGTTCCAGGCCCGATCGGCGCGGCAACGGAAGATGTACCACTGGTTCTCGAGACCGGTTGTGGGGTTGACCACGATGGTGTCGACGGCGCCGGCCAGCGGCTCGTTTAGGGCGGTGTGGGGCGGCAAGGCCCGCGGCACCACGACGGCGCGCTCGACCTCCGGCAATTCTCGCAGCTCGGCGGCGATCTGCCTGGTGTCTTCACCCGCCGGGAAGTGCAGGGTCATGAAATTCGACAGATTGGGCACGCTCGGGTCGTTGGCTCTGGCCGAAGCGTGGATGGACGCGGCTTCGGCGGAGGTGACGCGAATGCTGGGCTCGGCGCGCTCCAGGCGGCGCCGCTGCAGGATCTCGCCGAGCGCGTCGGAGCTGGCGCCGGCCGAGCTCGCGATAGCGGCGCGACCGCCCTCGGAGGGGGCGACGAGCGGAGCGAACCCTTCCCGGAACTCCACTTCCACGACGCCTGGCTCGGGGTCTCCGTCCGTCGGGGTCGCGTCCGGGTCGTCGGGCGGAAAGCGCGCTCTATTGGCTGCGGCGGACGAATCCGTTGCAACGGATTCGCCTTGCATCTCCGCCGCTTGCGGCTCGTCGCCGGCGCCCTCCTCCATGCCGCCTTCGGGCATAGCCTCGGGGGTTTGGTCGCTGCTCATGTCTCCCGACGGCATCTGGTCGCCTTCGGGGTTCATCGCGCCGCTCGGCATCTGCTGGTCGGCGTCGGCGTTTGGGTTGGGTTGGTCGGGCATGAAAGGTCTCCTTTGAGGAAGCTGGCGTCAGGATGGCTCTCTCCGCCCTGGAGAGGGTGCACGCGCACTGACGTGCGCGTCTCTGTGTAGCGAGCCTCGGGCGCGCAGCGTTTTTTGGGGCGAGGATAGAATAGCGCAGGATTAAAGGCGCGAAACAGAAAAACTTGCGGGTCTACTCTTCCATGCCCATTTGGCTTAAGCGATAGCGCAGGGCGTTGCGGGTGAGCCCGAGCAGGCGGGCGGCTTGGCTCTTGTTGTTGTCGGCGCGGCGCATGGCCTCGCGGATGAGCTGTTGTTCGAACTGGTCGAGCGTCATGCCCTCGGGCAGGAAGCCGGCCTCCTCCGCCGTGGACTCGACCCGGCCCGCGCCGTCGAGCTGAATGTCGCCGGCGGCAAGCTCTTCGCCTTGGGCCAGAACCATGCTGCGCTGGATGATGTTCTCGAGCTCGCGAACGTTGCCGGGCCAGTGATAGGTCTTGAGCTTGTCGATCGCCTCCGGCGCCACGCTCTGGACGCGGCCGCCGGTGTCTTCGGCGAACTGGGCGAGAAAGTGGTCGACGAGATAGGGGATGTCTTCCTTGCGCTGGCGCAGCGGCGGCAGGTTGATGGGCACCACGTTGAGGCGGTAGTAGAGGTCTTCGCGGAAGGTTCCTTGCTCGAGGGCGGCGCGGAGATCCTGATTGGTGGCGGCGACGATGCGCACGTCGACTTGGATGGTTTTGGCGCTGCCGAGGCGCTCGAACTCGCGCTCCTGCAGCACGCGCAGCAGCTTGACTTGTACTGAGGCCGGCACGTCGCCGATCTCGTCGAGAAAGACCGTGCCGCCGTCGGCTTGCTCGAACTTGCCGGGGTGCGAGCGGACCGCGCCGGTGAAGGCGCCCTTCTCGTAGCCGAACAACTCGGACTCCATCAAGTTCTCCGGGATGGCCGAGCAGGCGATCTTGACGAAAGCGGCGTCGCGCCGGGGCGAGCTGAGATGGATCGCGCGCGCGAGCATGCCCTTGCCGACGCCGCTTTCGCCGCCAAGCAGCACGGTGGCGCGCGTGGGGGCCACGCGCTTGGCCGTCTCGAAGATCTCGCGCATCTTCTCGCTGCGGCCGATGATCTGGCCGAAGTCGTAGCGCCGCGTGAGCTCTTCCTTGAGCTCGCGGTTCTCGCGCCGCAGGGCGTGCAGCTCGAGCACCTTCTCGAGGGTGATCATCATGTCCTCGAGCGAGAACGGCTTGAGCAGATAGTCGCTGGCGCCGGCCTTCATGGCCTGCACGGCGGTCTCGATGGTTCCAAAGGCGGTCATGACGACGACGGGGGGTGCGCCGTCGCGCTTGCGGACTTCTTCGAGGAAGCCGAGGCCGTCCATGCCGGGCAGGCGCAAGTCGGTCATCACCAGCGCGAAGGGCTTGCCGTCGGAGACGGCGGCGTCGAAGAGTTTCACGCCGGCCTCGGCGGATTCCGCTTTGGTGACCTGGAATCCGGCGGTCTGGAGCTGCAGTTCGAGCACGCGAAGCATCTTCGCTTCGTCGTCGACGACCAGGATGCGTTTGGGCTGCGTCATGCTTCAGAGTCCAAGGGCAGAAGGATACGGAAACGGGCGCCGTCGCCGGGCTGGCTCTCCACCGTGATGGTCCCGCCGTGGCTGTCGATGAATTTCGACACCATGGCGAGCCCCAAGCCCACGCCGTGCGGCTTGGTGGTGAAGAACGGGTTGAAGACGTCCTCGAGCTTCTCGGGCGGGATGCCGGGGCCGGTATCGGAGACGGTGATGCGGGCGAAGCCGTCGTCGGCCGCGGACTCGACCCGCAGCCGGCCGCCTTGCGTCATCGCCTCGCGGGCGTTGAGCAACAGATTGGCGACCGAGCTCTCGATCAACGTCGCGTCGAAGGAGAACGGCGGGACCTGACCGAGGTTGGCTTCGACGCGGACGTCGGGATCTTCAGGCTTGCGCGTGTCGGCGAGGGTTTGCAGGGCGCGTTCGATGATGGGGTTGAGCTGTTGGACCTCGCGGTGCGGTTTGGAGGGGCGGGCGAAGTCGAGAAATCGGGTGACGAGGGCGTTGGTGCGGTTGACCTCGGCGCCGATGAAGCCTGCAACCTCCTTGGCGACCTCGTTCTCGTCTTCGACGTTCTTGGCGAGGATCTCGGCCGAAGCCGAGATGACGCCGAGCGGGTTGCGGATCTCGTGGGCGAGACCGGCGGAGAGCTGGCCCAGAGCGGCGAGGCGCTCGGAGCGGCGCACCTCCGCTTGCGCCTCGCTGAGCTCCTTGTTGGCCTGGCTCAACCGCACGGTTTTGAGGCGGTTCTCGGTGGCGAGCCGGTTGACCAGGATGGCGCTCAAGAAGAAGAACAGAATGCGGACGGTGAGCTCGCGTTGGCCGTCCGGCGGCACGTAGTAGGTATCGAGCACATAGAGCACGAACGAGAGGTACAAGCCGCTGGCGAGCGCGCAGACGAGCATCGTGCCGTTCAAGCTGAACATCGAAGCGGCGGAGACGATGGGCAGCAGGAAGATCAAGTAGTAGCTGCTCTCGATGCCGCCGGTGGTCCAGACGAGCAAGTAGCATAGGCCCAACTTGGCAATGATGGCCCACACCGCCTGCGCGGGTCGTTCACTCCAGCCGAGGTTGCCTTCGGCGATCTGCAGACCGCCGAGAGCCAGCAGCGCGACCCACTCCCAGGGCGAGTGCTCGGCTTGGGTCAGGCCGAGCGCGGCCAGGGCCGAGAGGAAGAGCAGCCAAACGACGTCAGTGCCTCGGATGCGTGCCATGGCGAGGGGCATCGGACCCAACAGGCTAACCTAAGGGCGCGCTCGAACGGGTCGTGTGGCTTTGGATGCAGCCGGGCGCTGAGCGGTTCCCGTCGCCGCTCCCCGCACGCCTGCCGCGGTTCGTTGCGACTGGACCGGCGGCTACGATGGGAGACTGATCATGGTGCGCTTGCTGATCGTCGGTTTCCTGATCGCTCTGCCCGCGCTGGCCCAGGACTGGCCCGACTTCCGCGGCCCTCGGCGTGACGGGGTCTATCCCGGAACGATTGCCGGAACAATGCCGGAAGGCGGCCCGGAGGCGCTCTGGCAACGTGAGGTTGGCGACGGCTTTTCCAATCCAGTCGTCGCCAATGGGCGGCTGATTCTGTTCCACCGCCGGGGTTCGAGTGAAGTGATCGAGGCCCTCGACGCGGCTACTGGCGAGGCGATCTGGAAGCACGAGTACGCAACGAGCTACCGCGACGATTTCGGCTTCGACCCTGGGCCCCGGGCGAGCCCGGTGGTCGCCGGCGGCCAGGTCTATACCTTTGGCGCACAGGGCGTTCTCACCTGCCTCTCCTTTGCGACGGGCAAGCCCATCTGGCAAGTGAAGGCCAACGAACAGTACGGCGTGCGGAAAGGATTCTTCGGCGCCGCTACGACCCCGCTGGTCGATGGCAACCGCTTGTTCCTCAACCTAGGCGGAGGCGACGGCGCGGGCGTCGTTGCGTTCGACAAGGACACCGGCAAGCTGCTGTGGAAGGCGACCGACGAGCAGGCCAGCTACTCCTCGCCGGTGATGACCGAGGTCGGTGGCAAGCGCAGGCTGGTCGTCTTCACGCGCGAAGGCGTGGCCGTACTGGAGCCCGCCGATGGAGAGATCGTCTATCAGCGCCGCTGGCGCGCACGCTCGAACGCGTCGGTCAACGCCGCCATGCCGGTGGTCGAAGGTCAGACGATGTTGTTTACGGCGAGCTACGGCACGGGGGCGTTGGCGCTGGAGATCGGCGGCGACGAGCCGACCGAGCTGTGGTCGGGCGAGGACGCCTTGGCGAGCCACTACGCGACGCCGGTGGCGAAGGACGGCGTCGTCTACGGCTACCACGGCAGGCAAGAGTACGGCCAGTCGTTCCGGGCGGTGGAGTTGCGGACGGGCAAGGTGTTGTGGAGTCAGGACGGCTTCGGGGCGGGCACGGTGACCCTCGCCGGCGACATCCTGGTGCTGCTGCGGGAGTCGGGCGAGCTGGTTCTGGCGCGCGCGAGCCCGCGCAGGTTCGAGACGTTGGGCAGGGCGCAAATCCTGCCGGGCACGGTGCGCGCCTACCCGGCTCTGGCCAACGGCCGGCTCTATGCGCGGGATGAGAATCGGCTGGTGTGCGTTCGCTTAAAGTAGAAAGTTGCGGATGCGCCTGCTGGTTCTGCTCGTTCTCGTCCTTGGCGCGTGGCTGTGCGGAACGCTGTGGATGTGGGCGACGGCGACACAGAACTTCGCGGTCGTCGAGGCGATTCTGGCGGATCCGCCCGAGGCGCTACTCGAGCGATTGGCGCCGCTGCCCGAAGCGAACGCGCGCGAGGCGATGCGCTACCAGGCCTCGGAGGTCAACCGCAAGTTCTTCTCCGATTGGGCTTGGATTCAACTCGCCCTGGGCGCGGTGTTCGCCCTGCTGGCCTGGCTGACCAAACGGGGCATCGGGTTCAAGTGCGTGGCCGGGCTGGCTTTGGGCGTCGTGGTTGCCGAGGTGGTGATCGTACAGATGACAGTGGAGGTCGGCCGGGCGATCGACTTCGATGGCACGCCGCCGATCATGGTGGACAGGTTCTGGATGCTGCACAATCTCTACACCGGGCTCGACATGGCGAAGTTCTTGGGGCTGTTGGGTTGCGCGATCGTGCTGCTGCGTCGAGGCGTCGCGGCGCCGCTGTTGGCGCTCGCGCTAGCGCCGTCCGCGGTGCAGGCGCAGACCGACTTTGCGCGGCAGGTGCACCCGATCTTCGTGAAGAAGTGCTTCCGCTGCCATAGCGCGTCGACCAAGCAGGGAGGGTTGTCGCTCGAGCGCTTGGAAGAGGTGGTGCGGGGAGGCGCGAGCGGCGCCGCCGTAGTCCCGGGCGCGGCCGCGGAGAGCCTGCTCTACCGTCGCGTGGCGGGCTCGGCGGAACCGCGCATGCCGATGGGTATGCCGCCACTCAGCGAGGCTGAGATCGGTGCGATCGGAGGGTGGATTGACGAGGGCGCAAAATGGGAAGGGGCGAGCGAGGGCCCGCTGCGAGCCACGGCTGCGCTGGCGCCGCGCGCGGTGGAGGTTCCCGAGGGCGAGGCGGCCAACCCGGTCGATCGCTTCGTGGCGCGGTATCGCCTGCGGCAGGGCTATTTGGCTCTGGCGACGGTCTCGGATCGGGCGTTCGCGCGGCGGGCGTACTTGGATGTATGGGGATTCGTGCCGCCGCCGTCCGAGCTTTCGCGCTTTCTCAGCGACCCCTCCGAGGACAAGCGCGCCAGGCTCGTCGATCGGCTGCTCGCCAACGATGATCTCTACGCCGGCCACTGGATCAGCTTCTACAACGACCTGTTGCGCAACGACGAAGGCGTGGTCTACCACGGCGGACGCGAGTCGATCACCGGTTGGCTGCTGACGGGGCTCGAGCAGAACATGTCCTACGACCGCATGGTGCGCGAGCTGCTCAATCCGCGTGGAGACGGCGCGCCGGAGGGATTTCTGCTCGGGGTGAACTGGCGCGGCACGGTGAATGCGAGCCAAACCCCTGCCATGCAGGCGGCGCAGAGCTCGGCGCAGGTCTTCCTCGGCATCAACCTCAAGTGCGCGTCCTGCCACGACAGCTTCGTGAACCAGTGGAAGCTCGCGGACGCATATGGCCTGGCGGGCATGTTCTCCGAGACGCCGCTCGAGCTGGTGCGCTGCGATACGCCGACGGGGCGGCGGGCGGTGGTGAAGTTCTTGTTTCCCGAGCTGGGCGAAGTTCCGCAGAATGCGCCGTTGGCCGAGCGGCGAGCGCGGGCTGCGGAGCTGTTCACCCTGCCGGAGAACGGCCGCCTGGCGCGCACGATCGTCAACCGCTACTGGAAGCGTCTGATGGGCCGCGGGCTGGTGGAGCCGGCCGACGACATGGATCGCGAGCCGTGGGATGCGGACCTGCTCGACTGGCTGGCGAGCGATTTCGCCGCGCACGGCTATGACTTGAAGCACTTGTTGCGGCGGATCATGACGTCGGAGACGTATCAGCTTCCGGCCGAGGGCGAGGCGAGCGATCCCTATGTGTTTCGCGGGCCGCTCGAGCGCCGCATGAGCGCGGAGCAGCTCGGCGATTCGCTCTCGTCGATCAGCGGCGAATGGCCCGCGCGGCAAGTTGGCAAGAAGGCCGTTTACGCGCGGGATTGGCGCGTGAAGGCGACGCCGCTAGGGCGCGCAATGGGGCGGCCGCAGCGGGACCAGGTCTTCACCGAGCGCAACGAGCAGGCGACCACCTTGCAAATGCTCGAGCTGCTCAACGGCGAGACCTTGACGCGGCGCGTGCGGGCTGGCGCGGAGCGATTGTTGGGCCGCAGGACCGAGGCGCCGCGGGCGCTCTACGACTCGGGCGTGGTACGCGCGAACAGCGAAGACTACGGCGCCGAGATCGACATCCGCGGCCATGGCGAGCTTTGGCTGGCGGCCGTTGACGCCGACTCCTACGATCCGACGCGCGTGGAGGTGAGCTGGGAGGGGACGAGCTTCCTCACCCAAGCCGGCGAGACGGCGACGGTGACCGATGGATCGCTCTCGGGAGGGTTGCGGTTCGAGCGAACGATTGCCGTTCCGCGCGGCGCCACTGCAATTCGGGTGTCGCCGTCGATTGGCGAGGGGTCGCGGTCGAGCGACATCAACCCGCGCGTGCGCTTCTTCGTCTTCGGCGAGAAGCCGGACTACGCTCGACTGGTCGAACCCAGCGGCGGGTCGCCGATCGGGATCGAAGCGGGCAGACTGCCGGCGGAGCCGCGCGCGGCAGTCGACGCGCTCTACCTGCGCGCGTTGGGTCGCGAACCGACCGAGCAAGAGCGGGCCGTCGCGTTGGAGGCGCTCGGAGCCGAGGGCGGCGTGATCTCCACTGGCGGTTTGGCCGATTTGTTGTGGAGCCTGGTCCTGCTACCCGAGTTTCAAGTGATACGGTAGAGGCGCCCGATGCCGGAGGACCCCGCACGCGAGCTTTCGTCCCGGTTGAGCCGGCGCTTCTTCATGAAGGCGTCGGCCGCGGCGACGCTGGCGGCCTTGCGGGGCGCGCCGCGGCTCTTCTCCGCATCCACCGGGCCCGAGGCTAAAGCGGACACGCTGATCCTGATTTGGATGGCGGGCGGCATGGCGCAGACCGAGACTTGGGACCCCAAGCGCTACACGCCCTTCGAGACGGGCCTCGAATCCAACCGCGTGCTCAGCACGTTCCCGGCCATTGACACCGTCGTCGACGACATCAAGCTCTCCAAGGGGCTCGAGCGGATGGCCGCGGTGATGGACCGCGGCACGCTGATCCGCAGCTATCGCGCCGGCGACCTCGGCTTCATCCTGCACGCACGCCATCAGTACCACTGGCACACCGGCTACGCGCCGCCGCTCTCGGTTGCGGCGCCGCACCTGGGCGCTTGGATCGCGAGCGCCCTGGGGCCGAACAACGCCGACATGCCGGCGTTCATCGACATCGGCCAGAACATCGAGATCGGCGCGGAGAGCGACGGGCTGAAAGCTTTCCACACAGCGGGATTTCTCGGGAGCGAGTACGGGCCGTTCTTCATCACCAACCCGCTGGACGCGGCCGCGAGCGTGCGACCGCCGGCGGGCGTCTCGCAGCAGCGCGCGGAGCGGCGTTGGCAAAGCTTTCGCAAGCTGGCCCAGGCAAGCCCGCTGATGCGCCACGGCTCGAGCTATCAGCGCGAGTCGATGTTGCGCTCGTATGAGAACGCACACCGGCTGCTGAGCTCGCCGGCGGCCCAGGCGTTTGATCTGTCGCTCGAGCCGGAGAAGAGCCGAGCGCCCTATGGGGAGTCGCGTTTCGGACTTTCGTGTCTGTTGGCGCGACGGCTCGCCGAGCAGGGCGCCCGGTTCGTCGAGGTGACGACAGAATACATCCCGTTTCGCTTCTGGGATACCCACGAGAACGGACATACCCGCGCCCGTGACATGAAGGCCATGATCGACGCGCCGCTATCGCAGCTCATCCTCGATCTCGAAGAGCGGGGGCTGCTCGAGCGCACGCTGGTGGTGGTGGCGAGCGAGTTCGGCCGCGACATGATGATGGAAGGCCGGCCCGGCGAGACGGTGAAGAACCAGATCAAGCAGCCGGATACGATCTCAGAGCTCAAGCACTACGGCATGCACCGCCACTTCACCGAGGCGTCGTCGGCGCTGCTGTTCGGGGGCGGGGTGAAGAAGGGCTACGTCCACGGCAAGACGGCGGACGAGCGGCCGTGCTCGATCATCGAGGGCCGCATCGACATCACCGACTTGCACGCCACGATCTACCGTCTGATGGGGATCGCTCCGGATCACGGCGCGGTCGTCGAGCAGCGGCCGTTCTACGTGACCAAGGACGGTAAGGGACGAGTTGTGGACGAGCTGCTGGCTTGAGGGCGATCAAGCGGGCACAGGCTGTTGCGCTTTCAAGGTTGGCGCAACAGCCGACTGCTCAATACCGGTAGTTATCCGCCTTATACGGCCCGTCGACATCCACGCCGATGTAGTCGGCTTGCTCAGCCGTCAGCTTCGTCAAGTGCGCGTCCAGGTGCGCCAAGTGCAGCCGAGCAACTTCCTCGTCCAGCTTCTTGGGCAACACGTAGACCTGCTTGTCGTAGTTGTCCGCGTTCTGGTGCAGCTCCAACTGCGCCAGCACCTGGTTGGTGAACGAGGCGGACATTACGAAGCTCGGGTGGCCGGTGGCGCAGCCGAGGTTCAGCAGGCGGCCTTCTGCGAGGATCATCACCGAGTGGCCGTCGGCGAAGCGGTATTCGTCGTACTGCGGTTTGATGTTGATGCGCTCGACGCCGCCGATCTTCTTGAGGCCAGCCATGTCGATCTCGTTGTCGAAGTGGCCGATGTTGCCGACGATCGCCTTGTCTTTCATCTTCGCCATGTGCTCGGCGGTGATGATGTTGAAGTTGCCGGTGGTGGTAATGAAGATGTCGGCCTTGTCGACGACTTCGTCGAGCGTGCGGACCTGGTAGCCTTCCATCGCGGCTTGCAGGGCGCAGATGGGATCGATCTCGGTGATGACGACGCGCGCGCCCTGGCCTTTCATCGACTGGGCGCAACCCTTGCCGACATCGCCGTAGCCGCAGACCACCACCATCTTGCCGCCGATCATCACGTCGGAGGCGCGCATGATGCCGTCGGGCAGCGAGTGGCGGCAGCCGTAGATGTTGTCGAATTTGCTCTTGGTGACCGAGTCGTTGACATTGATGGCGGGGAAGAGCAGTTCGCCCTTCTCGGCAAGCTGCTTGAGGCGCAACACGCCCGTGGTCGTCTCCTCGGAGACGCCCCGCACGCCATCGGAGATCTTCGTGAAGCGGTTGGGCTCTTCCTTGATGAGCCGCGCGAGCAGCTCGAGCACCACCGTCCACTCCTCGGAGTCGTTGGCCGTCGGCGCGGGGACTTGGCCGGCGAGCTCAAACTCGCGGCCTTTGTGCAGCAGCAGCGTGGCGTCGCCGCCGTCGTCGACGATGAGGTCCGGGCCGGAGCCGTCGGGCCAAGTCAACGCTTCGTTGGTGCACCACCAATACTCTTCGAGCGTTTCACCCTTCCAAGCAAAGACGGCGATGCCTTGCGGATCGTCCGCCGTGCCGTTAGGGCCGACGGCGACCGCCGCGGCGGCGTGGTCCTGCGTCGAAAAAATATTGCAGGAGACCCAGCGTACGTCGGCGCCCAGAGCCGTGAGCGTCTCGATGAGCACGCCGGTCTGAATGGTCATGTGCAGGCTGCCCATGATCTTGGCGCCCTTCAATGGCTGCTGGCCGGCGTAGCGCTCACGCAGAGCCATCAAGCCGGGCATCTCCTGCTCGGCCAAGCGCAGCTCCTTGCGGCCAAACTCGGCAAGAGAGATGTCGGCGACTTTGAACGGCGGGCGCTCGGTTGCGACGGCGGTCTGGGCGGGGGCGGTGGTAGTGGCTGACATGGAAAACCTAGTGCTCCTCTAACAGTAATCGACGTTCCCGGATCTGTCGACAGTGCGAACGGCCCGCTTGCGCGCGCGGCTCTGGCAAGGGAATAGAGCGGGCCGACTGCGGTTCTACGCCGTGGCCGCGGCGCTAGCGGCTTGCTCGAGCTCGGCCGCTTTGTCGGTGCGCTCCCAGGTGAAGCCGTCGCCCGAGCGGCCGAAGTGGCCGTAGGCGGCGGTTTCATAGAAGACCGGGCGACGCAGGTCGAGCGTCTCGATGATGCCCTTGGGCGTCAGCGCGAAGATGTCGCGGACGATCTGCGAGAGCCGCACATCGTCGATCTTGCCTGTGCCAAAGCAGTCCACCATCACCGACACCGGGTCGGCGACGCCGATGGCGTAGGCAAGCTGCACTTCGCAACGGTCGGCCAAGCCGGCGGCGACGATGTTCTTGGCGATGTAGCGCGCCATGTAGCACGCCGAGCGGTCGACCTTCGTCGGGTCCTTGCCCGAGAACGCGCCGCCGCCGTGGCGGCCCATGCCGCCGTAGGTATCGACGATGATCTTGCGGCCGGTCAGCCCGGCGTCGCCGTGCGGGCCGCCGATGACGAACTTGCCGGTCGGGTTGATGTGGAACTTCGTATTGTCGTCCACCATCTCGGCCGGCACGGTCGGGCGGATGATCTTGGTCATGATCTGCTTGCGCAGATCTTCCTGGTCCATCTCGTCGTGTTGGCTGGAGACGACCACGGCGTCGATGCGCGCCGGCTTGCCTTCGACGTACTCGACGGTCACCTGGCTTTTCGAATCCGGCCGCAGGAACGGCATGGCGCCGCTCTTGCGCTCTAGGGTGAGCTTGTGGACCAGCTTGTGGGCCATCATGATCGGCAACGGCATCAGCTCGGGCGTCTCGTTGCAGGCGAAGCCGAACATCAAGCCTTGGTCGCCGGCGCCGCCGGTGTCCACGCCCATGGCGATGTCGGGCGACTGGCGGTCCATGGCGTTGATCACCGCGCAAGTCTTGGCGTCGTAGCCGTAGGCGGCGTCGGTGTAGCCGGTGTCTGCAATGACGTCGCGCGCGATCTGCGTGTAGTCGAGCGTTTGCGAGGTGGTGATCTCGCCGGCGATCAGGCACAGGCCCGTCGTCACCAGGGTTTCGCAGGCGACGCGGCCGTTGGGGTCGCCTTTGAGGACGGCGTCGAGGACCGCGTCCGAGATGCGGTCGCAAAGCTTGTCGGGGTGCCCTTCGGAGACGGACTCCGAGGTAAACAGGTGTCGATCCGTGCGTGCCAAACCTATTCCTCCAGGTCGAGACGGTGTTGAAAGCATATCGGCGGAGCGGACGCTGCGCCTGAGAATCCGGGGCCGTAGGGCGGGGCTCGACAGTACTAGAGCCGTTCCTGCGAAGGTATCAGACCGTGCAAGAGCGCGTCAACGCGCCGAAGCGTCGAGAACCTCGCGGAGCGCCCCTGGATCGGAGACGGGTAGTTTGCAGACACGCTCGCGGCAGACGTAGACCGTGCTGCGCCCGCCGATGGCGCGCTTGCCCTCGAGGAGCGGGATATGCCGGCGCGCTTCCGCCAGCTCGTCTTCGTGGTGCGCCGCGAGGACGCGGCTTGGGATGAAGGTCTTGCGCAAGAGATCGAGCAGCGGCTGCGGGTCATCGTCGCCGGCGACCACAAGGATTTGGAGCGGGCCGTCGGTGCGGAACGCGACCGCGAGCAGCAGCTCGGAAACGGCGGCGGGATTGGCTTCGATGGTGGACGCGAAGGCTCGCAGGGCGCGCTCGGCGCGTTGGCGGTAGCCGTCGCGAGTCGTGAATTCGTGCAGGCGCATCAAATTGAGGATGTGCACCGAGTTGCCGCTGGGCTCCGCGCTGTCGGCGATGGGTTTGGGCCGGTGCGGCAGCGCTTCGCTGTCTGCTGAGGCGAAGTGGAAGCCGCCCTGTTTGGGGTCCTCGAACAGCTTCTCGACTTCGCGGTCGAGCTCGATGGCCTGTTCGAGTCGGCGCAGATCGCTCGTTGCCTCGTAGAGGTCCAGCAGGCCCGCGACGAGGAAGGCATGGTCGTCGAGGAAGCCGTGGCCGCTGGTGCGGCCGGCGTGGTAGCTGCGAGCGAGCCGGCCGTCGGGGCGCATTCGGCTGAGGACGAAGTCGGCGGCCCGCTCGGCGCGGCTTGCGTAGGCCGGCTCGTCGAGCACCAGCGCCGCGAAGGCGAACGCCGATATCGCTAGGCCGTTCCAGGAGGCGACGATCTTCTCATCGCGGAACGGCTGGGGGCGGGCGGCTCGGGCTTGGACGAGGATGCGGAGGACGTCGTCCTGGGCTGGTTCTCCCACCCGGTTGAGCACAAAGCGGCCATCGAGCTCAGCGTCCGGAGCCAGGGGATAGGCGGCTAGAAACGCACGCGCCTCCTCCGCGCCGAGCGCGGCTTCGATCTCCGGACGGGTCCAGGTAAAGAGACGCCCCTCGACCCGCTCGCTGGTTGCGGGATCGCGGCTGTCGGCGTCGGTCGCCGAGTAGAAGCCGCCACCGGGCCTGCTCATTTCGCTGGCGAGGTAGTCGAGCGTGCGCCTGGCGACCCGGACGAAATCCTGCCTGCCCGTTGCCTGATGGCCCTCGAGATACGCCCGGACGAGCAGCGCGTTGTCGTAGAGCATCTTCTCGAAATGCGGGATGCGCCAGGCGCCGTCGACCGTATAGCGATGAAAGCCGCCGCCCACGTGATCGTGGACGCCGCCGCGCGCCATAGCCTCGAGTGTCCTCTCAGCCAGGTCGCGACCGCCTCGCCGCAGCAGGAATCGGACAGGCAGGTCCGATGGAAACTTCGGCGCGCCCTCCAGACCCCCGTGGGCGGAGTCGAAGCGCTGGCGATAGTGACGCGCGGCGCGGTCGAGCGCATCGTCTCCCGGGATTTGCTCGCCGGCGGCGCTTTGGGAGAGTTGTTGAATGCGCTGCGTGAGCGCCTCGGCGTTATGGGCGACCGTGTCGGGAGAGCTCTCGTAGACTTCGCGCATCTTGCCGAGCAGCGTCAGGAAGCCAAAGCGCGCGCCGCGGTCGCCGTCGCCGGGCGGGAGGTAGGAAGCTGCGTAGTAGGGCTTGCGATCGGGCGTGAGCCACAGGGTCATGGGCCATCCGCCGGCGCCGCCGGTCAGCAGCGCCACCGCGCCCATGTAAAAGGCGTCGATGTCGGGACGCTCTTCGCGGTCGACCTTGATGGGGATGTAGTCTCGGTTGAGGCGCTCGGCGATCTCGAGATCCTCGAACGACTCGTCTTCCATCACGTGGCACCAGTGGCAGGTGGAGTAGCCGACGCTGAGCAGGATCGGCCGCCCAAGCTGGCGAGCTTCTTCGAAAGCCTCGTCTCCCCAGCGGCGCCAGTCGACGGGGTTGTGGGCGTGCTGGCGGAGGTACGGGCTGGTCTCGAGGAACAGGCGGTTGAGGTAGCGCGGTTGGCCGGCGTCGTCGAGATGGCGCGCGCGGGGCCGGTAGCCGGCCGGCCGGGCTTCCCAAGCTGCGTGCAGGGCGGTCTGGAGCTCGGCCGGATAGGGAAGGGTCCCGGGCAACGCGCCTGGTTGGACCGGAGCGCCCAGAGCGGCGCAGGCGACGATCCAGAACGCGAGGAAGCGTCGTAGCACGACCGCGTATTGTACCGTTTCAACCCCGCGTCGTTTCGCCTGGCGAAAATCTGGTATGTCTCTTGCAACTTTTTCTGGGGAGACGTTTTGCTTGATGCGGCATTCGGAATGGTGTGACGCTGGGCAATTCGCGGGCAATTCGGGGACGGAGCCCGAATGGAGAGTTCGGGGACGGAATCGTAGGGGAGCCGCCTTACCCACCTTGGAATCCGGTGACATCCCCGAGCAAGTGGCTTGGATTCCAGCGCCTAGCGCGCCCATGGGGAGGTGGCGATGCTTGGGCGCGGACGGCAACGGGTTCCGGATGGAAACGCTATCAATCTCAGAGCACGAGACTTACGGTTTAGCAGCGCTACGCGTCCTCACCGCAGGGCTCGCGCACTTCGGGGACGGCGCACTTCGGCACTTAGGGGCAATTCGGGGCAATTCGGGGACCAGCCTTGGATAAAAGCATGCGGGTCGCGCCTCGCGGGCCTACCCTCCAGACGTATCGTCGACTTCACCTATGACGCCTCCGGGCGGCCCTATGCCGTGGGCGAGGCCGGAGGCGGGGCGAGCTATCTCAACTCGGTGGCCTATGCGGCGCATGGCGGCATCGACAACAAGCAGCTGGGCAATCAGCTCACCGAGCAGACTTGCTACAACGACTTGCTGCAGCCGACCGCGCGGCGGCTGGGCAATGCTACGTCGGTGGGCTGCGCGGTGCAGACGGCCTCGGACTTGCTGCACTTGGGCTTCGGCTATGGCGCATCGACGCAGAACAACGGCAACATGGTTCAGCAAACCATCTGGGCGCCGGACAACGGTTCGGGGCAGGCCTGGCAGGTGACGCAGGACTATACTTCCCGGATTTCCGATTTGACTCCAGCCTGCTAACCATCGCGATGCTCCCGGCGCCCCTGTAGATGCGGGTTTGAGCGCATCAGATGGGCCATGGAGGGCGACACCGAGTGGGTGACAAGGATCGCGAGCCATTTCAGCTATCGTTCAACGGGTTTGTGAAGGTCGATTTCCAGGGCTCGCGGGTCACCTCTGACGGCGGGTTGCTGCTGGTGCGCGAGTTGGATGAGCGGCTCGGTCTTGGCAGACTGATTGACGACCATCTCAGCGACACGCGGCAGGGCGAGAACAAGAAGTTCCCGCTGGCCGATCTGGTGCGGCAGTCGGTCTACTCGCGGTTGGCGGGCTACGAAGACCTCAACGACGCCGTGCGGGTGGCCGCCGATCCGACGTTTCGCCTGCTCGGCTCGAAGAAGAACTGGGATCGCGGCGGGGCGCTGACCTCGCGGTTGCAGAGCTTCGAGACCGGCATGCTCGCCGGCGACGAGAACCTGATCGGGTTGATGGCGGTGAACCGCGAGCTGATCGGCCAAGCCGAGGCCGGCGACGACAGCGAGCGCGTGGTGCTCGACATGGACTCGACCGAGAGCCCGGTTCATGGCCAACAGGAAGGCAGCGCCTACAACGGCCACTACGAGTCGGTCTGCTATCACCCGCTGTTGCTGTTCAACCAGCACGGCGACTGTTTGACGGCAAAGCTGCGGCCGGGCAATGTCTCTAGCGCCGAAGACTGGGACGAGCTGTTGCTGCCCGAGATCGAGCGCCAACAGGCCGAGGGCAAGGAAGTCACGTTCCGCGCCGACGCCGCCTTCGCCAAGCCGGAGATTTACGAGGCGCTGGAAGAGCGCGGCGTCAACTACGTGATCCGCATTCCGGCCAACAGGAACCTGGAGCTGGAGATCGAAGACATCCTATTCCGAGCGCCGGGCAGGCCCTCGCTCAAACCGCTGGTGCGCTACAAGAGCTTCCGCTATCAGGCCGCGAGCTGGTCGAAGTCCCGGCGGGTCGTCGCCAAGGTCGAGCACCACGCGGGCGAGTTGTTTCCGCGCGTCGGTTTCATCGTCACGAACATGGCGTTGCCGAGCCGCTCGGTGGTGCGCTTCTACAAC
The DNA here is from genome assembly GCA_965216545.1 of Bryobacterales bacterium. Classification (GTDB taxonomy): domain Bacteria; phylum Acidobacteriota; class Terriglobia; order Bryobacterales; family UBA6623; genus RI-231. The sequence goes on along the minus strand of OZ244172.1, from coordinate 5,366,680 downwards.
AAGCGCGGCACGGCGGAGCAGTGGATCAAGGAAGGCAAGCAGGCGACGTGCTGGACGCGGCTGTCGTGCCGGCGCTTCCGAGCGAACGAAGTGCGGCTGCAACTCGCGGTGCTGGCCTACAACCTGGGCAACCTGTGGCGGCGGCTGGGGCTGCCGAGCCGGATCAAGAGCTGGTCGCTGACGAGCTTGCAGCAGCGGCTGATGAAGACCGGCGGTCGGCTGGTGAAGCACGCGCGGTACTACTGGCTCTTGTTGGCCGAGGGGCGCCTCAACCGCCAGCTGTTCGGCGAGATGCTGGCGAGGTTGGCGGCGCTGCCTGCGCCGGGAGGCTGACGCGGCGAGGCTCGGAGCATCCGAACACGAGTCGCCGAGAGGCGAGGTCGGAGCGGTGTCGGCGAAGGGCGCCGTCCGAGCCCGTGAAGCGACGCGCGACGCTCCCAGTCGCGGCCAGACAAAGGAGGAAGGAGGCGAATGTGCCGGAGAAGGCAGAAAACCGTTGCGCCGGAGCGGCGTGCTCGACTACGCTACACGCGTCGGGATGGCCAAAATGGAAATCCCGGTTCTAAGCCGCCGCCCCGACCGCGTATGTCGAGAGCGTTTTTTCCGCCGACTGGGTCGTATTCGAACGGGTCGGCGGCTCGCGCCCAGTCTCTTCGCGCTCCTCCGATCTCGCGCGAGCGCTACGCGGCGCACTGCTCGAACAGCACAGCGGCCAGGGCCTGCCGGCGACACTCTCGGGTCACGCAGAGAGCGCTCCGGCCGCGCAACCGCACCTCGCGTTCGTCCCGCTGCCATTCGTCGGACACGAGCACGCCGACGGCGCGATCATGGGCTGCGCGCTGATACTGCCTCGTCAGCTTCCGGCAGCCGACCGCGAAATGCTGCTTCGCTTGGTCGCAAGATGGGAGCAGGAACGCGCCGACGAGCGCGGGACCTTGACGCTCGCGGGCGGCACGCTCCCTCCCTTCAGGATTCGTCGCGTGGAAGTGTCGGCAAAGTGGTCGCTCTCGCCCGAGCGGTGGCGCCGCGCGTCCACTCGGTTCATCACCGCGACGCCGATCGCCCTCGACCGGAACGCCGGTAACCTTCGGAGCAACCGGGAATCGGGTCGGGCGGCCCAAGGGGCCGCCCTCCCACACCACCGGACGTACGGTTTTCCGTATCCGGCGGTTGAGCCGGCAGCTTACCACGCTGCAAGCTGGGATGGAACCAAGAAACCGTGGTGCTCCAGCCGGGCGTTCGTCAAGCTGCTCTTCATCACCGCGTTGTTCGACATGGACCAAGATCCACGTCGCGTCGCTACGACTCGTAGCAATCGCTCGTTCACGCCCAACCGCCGCATCGCTCTCTTGCGTCCCGCCGCATCATGCCACCTCAGCCAGAAACACTTGCGCATGTGCCGCCGCGTCCAACCTTCCAGCCACTCGAGCCTCTTGCGGTTCTCGGCCAATCGGAAATAGCCCCACCAGCCTTCGAGCCAGCTCCGCCAACGATCCCGCAACTCGCGGCTCGTCAACGACTGGCCTCCCCGCCATAGCTCTCGCACCTTCTGCTTGTACCGCGCCAGGCTTCGCTGCGCCAGCGCTATCCGGCCCTCGCGGTCGATCGCAAACCCCAGAAACTGTCGCTCCCAAGGCCGTCCTCTCCCGCTCTTGGCTCGATTCACCCGCAACCGCAACCGCCGCTCGATCCATTCGCTGATCGACGCCAGCACACGCTCCGCCGCCGCCGCGCTGCTCACATGAATGTTGCAGTCGTCGGCGTAGCGGCAAAAGTTCAGCCCACGCCTCTCCAGCTCCCGGTCCAGCGGATCGAGGTCGATGTCGCCTAGCAGCGGCGATAGCGGTCCGCCCTGCGGCGTCCCCGCCCTGCTCGGTTTCCATTCGCCCCCAACCAGCGCGCCGGCCCGCAAATACCGTCCAATCAATCTTAAGACCCTCTTATCCCGTATTACTCGCGCAACCCGGGCCATCAACAGGTCTTGATTCATCGTGTCGAAGAAGCGCTCGATGTCGATGTCGACCACCCAGTCCTTCCCCGCCTCGACGTATCCGCGCGCCGCCCGCACCGCATCGTGCGCACTGCGCCCCGCTCGAAATCCGTAGCTCGACTCGCTGAATCCGTCGTCGAAGATCGCTCCCAGCACTTGCAACAGCGCCTGCTGGATCAACCGGTCCATCACCGTCGGAATCCCCAGTCGTCGCACTCCCCCGCCTGGCTTCGGGATCTCCACCCGCTTCACCGGCGACGGCGTCCACCGCCCGGTCGCGAGCTTCGCCACCATCACCTCGCGGTGCGCCGCGAAGTGTTCGGCGAGCTCTGCCGTCGTCATCTCGTCGATCCTCGCCGCGGCTCCACCGCTTCTGGCCTGCTGCGCTTCCCCTTTCGCCGTCTTTCGATGGGAGCCTTGCGGCTCGGGATCTCCGGTCGACCTCTTTTCGGCTGCTCTGCGGAGTCGGTCTCTGCGCTTTGCTCCTTGGCTCTTCGGCCCTTTGCTCCACGGGCGTTACCCCGCTTCTTCGCTACTACGGCCTCTGCTGACTTCTCCGCCTTCGGCTCTACGCTTCCAGCCGAGATCTCCTCGGGTAAGGCGCTGCATCTTTCGTCCCGCGCCGCTCGGCTCTACCTCGCATGCCTCGTATGGATACTGGGTTTCGCTGTGGCCAGCAAGCTCACCGCCCATGCCCGGCCTCTCTGCCGATTCGTGTTCCTGCGGTCGTGACTTCGTTCCGAGCTTCCTTCGGCTTCGCCTCACGGCTTCCGCCTTGCTCTTCCCTACAGTTACCTCCATCGGTCCCGATGAGCTCCTTTCAGCTCACTAGATCCAGCCCATGCCGGGCACACTGGCGCACGGCTCTAGCCGTGCAGGCGAGGCTGCGCCTCGCCCCGGGGCGAGGACCCGTCAGTCCTTCTTAGGCGCCGGCGGCGGCGCTTGCTCGGGCAGCTTGACCTTTAGCTTCTCGAGCTCGGTGGTGCCGACCTGCATCATCGGGACGCCGAAACTCTCGCTCGCCTCGACTAGCGCCTGTAGGTCGACGTCATCGCCCACGATGTTCACCACCGTCACCTCGGAGGGGTCTGACGAGACCACCGTCACGCCCGAGACGTTCTCGCCCTCGGTGTAGGAATAGACCGTCACCGATTCGCCCTTGTTGTTGTCCTTGACGTCGATCACCGGCGCCCAGCCCTCTCCGCTCATCTTTTCGTGGATCGAGGCGACATCGGCGTCTTCGTAGCCGTCGCTGCCGGTGGCAAAGCGGTAGGTGCGACGGTAGATGCCCTTGAGCTTGCCCAGCAGCGACTTGACCGGAGAGCTCACACCCTGCCGGATCGCCAGCAGCCTGCTGCCCTGCTCAAGGGATTTGCCTTCGAGGTTGACCTCGACCACCTCATCCGCCTTCTGCTCGAGATCCGGCTGGTCGACATCCACCTTGGCGCCGGTCAGCGCCCAGGCCGGCGACGCCAGCAGCAAGATCGACAATACGATTGCGTAACGCATTTTAGTTACCCCTGGAGGCGCCCCAAACCCTGTCGCGCGCCTGCGAAACCTTGAAGCCGGCCACCGAAAGCGACTCCATCAATTGCGCCTCGGCCTGCTCGGCCGCGCGCCGCTCGGCGCGCTGCTGCCGCACTACCAACACCCCGAACGCCAACGAAGCCGCCATCGCGCCCACCGTCGCCCAACGAAACGCCGCCGGCCGCCGTCGCCGCGCCCGCCCGGGCGTTTCCACTGGCACGGGCGCCGCGGGCGCCTCGGCCCGCACCTTCGCCATCACCCGCTCGGTGAAGTCCGAAGGCGGTTCCCGCCGCGCCAGCCGCGCTCTCAATTCATGCTCGAACGGGTCCATAAAGCGCCTCCGACGCCAAATGTGCGGCCTTAGGCCTGAGCCTCTCGAGCGCACGCCTCAAGGTCGTCTTCACCGTGTTGACCGGCATGTCCAACGTCTCGCCGATCTCGGCCAACTTCAAGTCCTCCTGAAACCGCAGGATCACCACCAACCGCATCTTCTCCGGCAGCGTCGCGACGATTCTCGCCAGCTCGCCGGCCAGAATCGGATCGCGCCTCACCGGTTCGACCCCGGGCTCGGGCGCGGCGTCCATCGGCTGGTGCCGGCGGTGTTTGAGCCGGCGCGTCCAGTCGATGCACTTCCGCGTGACGGTTTGGCGCAACCAGAACGTCAGGTGCAGATCGGACTCGATCTTCTCGAGATTCCGATGCAGCTCCAAGTAGGCGTCCTGGGCAATGTCTTCCGCAACCGTCCGGTCGCCAAAGAAATTGTACGCCACACTGTAGACCATCGCCTTGTGCTTGTCGACGATGGCGGCAAACGCCGCCGGGTCGGCCAAAGCGTTGTCTACCAATGTCCGCTGGTCGCGATCCATGCGCTGCGGTTCTCGAAGCCGGTTACGCACCTGGCTGGAAAGGGGTTTCACCCTAGTTCTTAACCTGCCGGCGGCAGACGCGAGCGCCACGCCGTCGTCTCCGTCCATATCTTATCGAGAACGTCGCCCAGGCCGTGGTCGGAGGGCAGCAACTCCACCTGCACGTTCGGTTTGCCCCAGGCGAACTGCACCGAGACCTCCGGCCGAACCACCTCGTCCCGCTCGCCGTGGAATATCAACGTCGGCTGCGCGATCTCGGGCGCGTCGGCGAACCACAGCGCATCCTCATAGAGCTGGTAGCCGATCCGAGCGTTACGGCCTAGCCCGTAGTGGTAGACCTCCATCGAGCCCTCTTGCTTCCAACTCCGCAGCTTCTCTTCGCCCAGCCGCTCGGCCCAGCGGCGCGCGAAGCCGAACGCAGGCGCCATCAACACCAGCGCCGGGGCGAGCTTGGGCTCGATCGACGCCACCAGCGCCGCCACGTAGCCGCCCATGCTCGAGCCAACTATGATTTCGGGCTGAATTTCGTGCGCCAACCGCGCCGCCGTGCTCACCTGGCGGGTCAGCGTCAGACCGGTGAAATCCCCCTCATTGAGGTCCGGCAAGTGGACGCGCGCGCCGATCTGAGCGAATTGACGCGCAAAAAAGGTCCCCTTGTGAGAGCTCGGCCCAGAGGCAAAGCCATGAAGGTAAAGGATCTCGGGCACTCGCCCCGATTCTATAACAGGTTCGCTTTTTTGTGTTCTATTCGAGAGAATGGAGCGCGATGAGCGAGCTCTTCGGCGGGCGCTTCCTCGAGCTTCGTTACCTGCAATGGGTCTATCCCGTGCTACTGGCGCTGGCGTTTTGGGGCGTGCTGCACGGCCCTTCCCGGTTTCGCAGCAAACCGGCCGTGGCGGCGCTCATCTTGCTGTTTGCGTTCTCCTGGCCGCCGGCTTCGTGGTTGCTCCACGCCGGCCTCGAAGCGCCCTATCGCCACGCCGACCCTGCGCCGCCCGACATCGAGGCGATCGTGCTGTTCTCCGGCGGCAGTTTCGGTCCCCAGACCAACCAGCCCTTCACCTATCTCTCCGACAGCACCCTGCTGCGTTGCCGCACCGCCGCCCGGGTGCATGCCGCCTCGGGCGCGCCGGTCGTCGTCTGTGGACCAGGCCGGCGCGAAGCCTCCCCAGACGCCGTATGGGACCTGATGTCGCGCCAGCTCGAGGCCTGGGGGGTCGCCGAGCGTGGCATCCTGCTCGAGCCGCACGGGCGCTCGACCTTTGAGCAGGCCCGGCGCGCGGCCGAGCTGCTGCGCACAATGGGCGTGCGTCGAATCGCCGTGGTCACCGAGGGCTTCCACATGCGGCGCGCGCTGGGCTGCCTGCGCCGCGAAGGCTTCGAAGTCGTTGCGGCGCCCGCCGGCAGCCGCGGCGCGCCGGACGAAATCCCTTGGCACGCCGTGCTGCCCAGCGCGGAGACCATGCGGCTCAACGAAGACGCCATTCGCGAGCTGTGCGCCCTGGTCGTCTACAAGCTACGCGGGAGGATCTAGACGCCCAGCCCCCTCGTCCCGCACGATCGACTAAACTTCGAGAAAACGCGTCGCCTACAATTCGCCTCGTCGTGTCCCGCTCGCACCTCACCTTGATCGCCGCTCTCTCCGCGTTGTTCGCGGCGCCTCTCGTCGGCGATGTCGAGGTGGCGGACTTCGAGGATGTCCCCACATTGCAAACCGGGTTCGTGTTGCCCACCCGCGACGGGTTCACCTACACCGGATTGATCTGGACCGGATTCTACGTGATCAACTCCGATCACGGCATGACCAAGCACTTCCCCCGTAGCGGCTACCGCACCGGAAAGGTCTCGGGCCGCTTCGCCGCGGTCGGCGCATTGCGCAATGCCGCCTACAGCGAGATCCACCCCGACACGCAGGCCCGCTTTGACGTCGTGAGCTTCTACATCACCTCCGCCTGGCGCAACGAGTTGCTGGTTCGGATCGATGCGATGCGTGGCGCCGAGAGCGTCCGGCGCCGCACCCTCACCTTGGCCGCCGGCGAGCGCCAACGCCTCGAGCTCGAGTTCGAGGACATGGACGCCCTGCGCATAAGCGCCTCCGGCGGCCGCGACGCCGGCCTCTGCGAAGGCTCTTCGTGTAGCGAGGGGCCCGAGGTCGTACTCGACGACGTGGTGTTCCGGATCCGAGGCAAGGACGAGCCGCCGGAGCCCCTGGTCACCGAGCTGCGCCCGCCAGAGCCAGAGCCAGAGCCAGTCGTGGCCGCGGTGTCTGAGCCGGCGCCGGCGCCTGAGCCCGCCCCCGAGCCCATCAGGATTGCTGGGCTCGACCCGCAGCCCGCTCGCCCGCCCGTTCCGCCCGCGGTCTCGGAGGCGCAGCCGCCCCCGACGCCCGCCTCGCCTCCCGGCAGCAAACCCGTCGCTCTCAGCAGCTGCGGCGGGAAGCCCTACTACGGCGCCCAACTCGGAGCCTTCTCTTCCAAGTCCAACGCCCTCGCACTTGCGGAAAAGCTACGCACGCCCGAGTTGCCCGTCCAGATTCACGCGGCGCCGCGCGCCGCAAAGGGTCCCCTCTACTTCGTAATCGCAGGTTGCTTTCAGAGCCGACGCGTCGCCAACAGGCTGTCTAGGACGCTGTTGGAGGAGCGGGGCCTCGAATCGTACGTCACGCGCGCTTCGGCTGAGGGCCTAGGCCCGCTGGTGGAGCGCTAGCCGCTGCCACTGAGCGCGTTGATCGGGTCGGGCGGCCCAAGGGGCCGCCCTCCCACACCACCGGACGTACGGTTTTCCGTATCCGGCGGTTGAGCCGGCAGCTTACCACGCTGCAAGCTGGGATGGAACCAAGAAACCGTGGTGCTCCAGCCGGGCGTTCGTCAAGCTGCTCTTCATCACCGCGTTGTTCGACATGGACCAAGATCCACGTCGCGTCGCTACGACTCGTAGCAATCGCTCGTTCACGCCCAACCGCCGCATCGCTCTCTTGCGTCCCGCCGCATCATGCCACCTCAGCCAGAAACACTTGCGCATGTGCCGCCGCGTCCAACCTTCCAGCCACTCGAGCCTCTTGCGGTTCTCGGCCAATCGGAAATAGCCCCACCAGCCTTCGAGCCAGCTCCGCCAACGATCCCGCAACTCGCGGCTCGTCAACGACTGGCCTCCCCGCCATAGCTCTCGCACCTTCTGCTTGTACCGCGCCAGGCTTCGCTGCGCCAGCGCTATCCGGCCCTCGCGGTCGATCGCAAACCCCAGAAACTGTCGCTCCCAAGGCCGTCCTCTCCCGCTCTTGGCTCGATTCACCCGCAACCGCAACCGCCGCTCGATCCATTCGCTGATCGACGCCAGCACACGCTCCGCCGCCGCCGCGCTGCTCACATGAATGTTGCAGTCGTCGGCGTAGCGGCAAAAGTTCAGCCCACGCCTCTCCAGCTCCCGGTCCAGCGGATCGAGGTCGATGTCGCCTAGCAGCGGCGATAGCGGTCCGCCCTGCGGCGTCCCCGCCCTGCTCGGTTTCCATTCGCCCCCAACCAGCGCGCCGGCCCGCAAATACCGTCCAATCAATCTTAAGACCCTCTTATCCCGTATTACTCGCGCAACCCGGGCCATCAACAGGTCTTGATTCATCGTGTCGAAGAAGCGCTCGATGTCGATGTCGACCACCCAGTCCTTCCCCGCCTCGACGTATCCGCGCGCCGCCCGCACCGCATCGTGCGCACTGCGCCCCGCTCGAAATCCGTAGCTCGACTCGCTGAATCCGTCGTCGAAGATCGCTCCCAGCACTTGCAACAGCGCCTGCTGGATCAACCGGTCCATCACCGTCGGAATCCCCAGTCGTCGCACTCCCCCGCCTGGCTTCGGGATCTCCACCCGCTTCACCGGCGACGGCGTCCACCGCCCGGTCGCGAGCTTCGCCACCATCACCTCGCGGTGCGCCGCGAAGTGTTCGGCGAGCTCTGCCGTCGTCATCTCGTCGATCCTCGCCGCGGCTCCACCGCTTCTGGCCTGCTGCGCTTCCCCTTTCGCCGTCTTTCGATGGGAGCCTTGCGGCTCGGGATCTCCGGTCGACCTCTTTTCGGCTGCTCTGCGGAGTCGGTCTCTGCGCTTTGCTCCTTGGCTCTTCGGCCCTTTGCTCCACGGGCGTTACCCCGCTTCTTCGCTACTACGGCCTCTGCTGACTTTCTCCGCCTTCGGCTCTACGCTTCCAGCCGAGATCTCCCCGGGTAAGGCGCTGCCTCTTTCGTCCCGCGCCGCTCGGCTCTACCTCGCATGCCTCGTATGGATACTGGGTTTCGCTGTGGCCAGCAAGCTCACCGCCCATGCCCGGCCTCTCTGCCGATTCGTGTTCCTGCGGTCGTGACTTCGTTCCGAGCTTCCTTCGGCTTCGCCTCACGGCTTCCGCCTTGCTCTTCCCTACAGTTACCTCCATCGGTCCCGATGAGCTCCTTTCAGCTCACTAGATCCAGCCCATGCCGGGCACACTGGCGCACGGCTCTAGCCGTGCAGGCGAGGCTGCGCCTCGCCCCGGGGCCCACCGGCCCCGCTGCACGGCGCAGGCGTGCTCCACAACGTCCCCCTACCGGAACCGCAACGTCACCGCGTTCGCCCTCTCGCCTTCAACCTCGATCTCTACCTCGACGCTGCCGCGCAGCCCCGCCGGCGGAACCAGATTGAGCTGGTCGAGCCCCGCAAACTCTCCCTGCGGCCCGGCGTAGAGCACTTGCGCTTCCCTGCCCCCGATGCGCGCCCTTACCGCCTCCAAGCTCGACCGCCCGCGCAGCCCGCCGCCAAACAGCGAGATCGCCGCCGGCGCCTCCAACGCTCGATCCCGGCAGCCGCCTGCGTCGCATGCGAAGGTCAGCTCCGCTCGCTGCGCTCCATCCTCGCCAACGAAGACCGCCAGCGCCGCCGCCGGCCCTCGCCCGCTCGCATCCGCGGTGAACAGCGCCGGCGCCACCTCGCGGATCACCAGCCGCGCCTCGGCCAACGCCCTTCCGCTGGCCTCGCGCAGCCGCAGCCGAGCCGGCCCCAAAGCGGCCTCCGCCGGAATCACGAGATTCACCTGCCCTGGAGAGACGTAGAGCAGCCCCGCCGCAGAGCTCTGGCCGCGGCTGTCGAACAGGTCCACCGACGTACCCGCGAGGGTGGTCGGCAACGGGAGTGACACCGCGACTTGGTCGCGTGGCGCAAGCTGAGCCCCAAAGACAGCGACCAGCGAGTCCCGAGCCGCCTCGCCCTCGACATAGCTGGCCGCCGAGACGGCCGCCGCCTGAGGCACGGGCGCGCGACAGTCGCCCAGCGGATCGAGAAACTCGCCGCCGTTGAGCGTCATCGCAAACTCGGCGTCGATCAGCGCGCGGTCCTCCGGGTCGTCGTAGCCGATCGGGCTGACCCACGCACTGCCCGTCGGCGAGCACGACAGCGTCGTGCAATCGAGCGCCAGCGGCGTCGGCGGGAAGAAGAGCGTCTGCACCAGCTCGTCGCCGGTGAACGGGTCGAGCTCGTAGACCGACATGAAGTTCGTCCCGTGGGAGTACGACCGCAAATCGCTGCAGCCGCCCGCGTCGGCAAACCCGTCCCCGTCGGTATCGAGCGGACATCCCACCGGCAGCTCGATCGCTTGCGCCGCCAGCACGTTCACGCCCGTCGTCGTCGCCTGCTCCGTGCAGTCCGCCGTGTTGTAGAGCGTGCAGTTCGGCGCCCGGAAATCCTCGTGGCTCGTGCAGGAGTTCCACTGATACCATTCGCTGCCGCAGGCGGTTCGGATGTCTCCGTTGTTGAAGCTCACGCGGGAGTCGTGACACCAGCCGTCGAACTGATGGCCGTCGCGGCTAGGCCCGAAGTTCGAGGTCACGCCCCAGTTGCCGAACGGCGCCGAATGCAACGGCGCCGGGCACTCGGTATTCACTGGCCCCATCACCCTTCGGTTGCGGTTGAGCCCCGAAACCGAAAGCCGGCAAACCTGCGCGGCCAACGCCGGCGCAAGTGCAAACACAACAACGAGCGCGCCAACCCTCAACAGCTCCCATTCTCGCAGGCGTCCCGAATCTCCGTTGCGCCAACGTAGAAACCGCGACAGAGACGCGTGCGGCGGCACGCCATAGCACGGCGCAGCCGTGCGCTAAGAGCACACTAGAAGACGCCGAAGCGTTTGCGGGTGCGCTTTTTCGTCGAGCTGTTCTTGCCGGCGAGGACGGCGGCGATGGCCTGCTCAGCGAGGGGCGCCATGGCTTTGTAGCCCTCGGCGTTGGGGTGCAGGCCGTCGCCGGCGAGCTCGGCCTTTAGCATGCCGCGTTCGTCGACGGTCGCGGCGTAGTAGTCCAGGTAGTGGTAGCCGCGCGACTCGGCGAAGGCGCGCATCCACTGGTTGAGCGCCACGATGTCGGCGGGGCGGCGGTCGGGAGTGCGCTTGAAGCGCGGATCGCGTTCGGCGTGGTAGTCGCTGACCGGCAAGATCGAAGCCAGGATGGGCGTGACGTCGCGGGCCGCGGCGAGATCGGCGATCATCGCGATGTTGTTCTCGATCGCTTCGAGCGCGACGCCCCGCGCCAAATCGTTCGTACCAGCGAGCAGAACGATGGCTTGGGGCTTGCGGTCGAGCACGTCAGCCTCGAGGCGGCCGAGCATCTGGCCGCTGATCTGGCCGCTAATGCCGCGGTTGAGATAGGGCTTGCCGGGGAAGTACTGGTTGAGCTCCCAGCCATCGGTGATCGAGTCGCCCAGAAACACCACGCGTTGGACGCCCGGCGCGGGCTCGCCGTCGATCTGGTTGGCTTCGCTGTAGCGGCGCAGGTTGTCGCGGTCGGGGTCACGTAGCTGCGTTTCGCGGCGGTCGAGCTGAGCGCGGAAGTAGAGCTCGATGCGGTCGGTCTTCTCGCGCAGCGACTCGACCTGCTTGCGGACGTCGGCCGAAAAGGTTGGCGGCTTGGGCAGCGCGTCGACGAGTTGCAGGTAGACCTTGGCGTTGGTCAAGAAGCGGTAGAGCACGCCGACGTGCTCGCGCCCGGGCCGCAGCGCCAGCGCCCGGGCGTCTTGACGGGCGTTTTCGGCCAGCGGAGCGCCGGCTCGCGCAAGCTCCGGAACGACAATCGCAGAGGCCTCCATCAAGTCGACGATCTCTTCGAAGAGCTGTTGCGCCTGGCGGCGGTCGGGGACGGCCAGGTCTTGGGCGGCGGCGCTCAGGGTGAGAGCGAGAATCAGCAGAAAACGCACGAGCTTCATGATGGCATGACGGCGGGCGATGCGGTCGTGGCGTTCTTGGACGCCTCCGCAAGCTGGCGCGCGCGCCTCGGACAGAAGGGGGCGGCGCGGACGGCCTTACACGGAGAACCCGCCGTCGGCCATCACGGCTTGGCCCGTCACGTAGGACGCCTCGTCGCTCGCGAGAAAACGCACGACCGCCGCGATCTCGCTGGGCTTCGCGGGGCGTTGCAGCCGGCCGATCTTGGTTTTCCAGAGCTGTTCGACGGAACGGCCTTCGCTCTCAGCCTTTCGGATGTGGAAGTCAGTAATCGTCAATCCCGGGCAGACGGCGTTCACGCGCACGCCGTCGGCGGCGTGGTCGATCGCCAGGCTCTTGGTCAGCGAGACGATCCCCGCTTTGGTCGCGTCGTAGAGCGGCATCTCGCCGCGGCCGGCTTGCCAATGCACCGACGAGAGCAGCACGATCGCTCCGCCGCCCTGCGCGATCATCCGCGGGAGAACGGCTTTGCAGGCAAACGCCGTGCCCTTGAGGTTGACCGCCAACATCTCGTCCCACTCCCTCTCAGTCGCGTCGATCAGGCGCGAGAAGTTGCGGTTCGCCGCGTTGGCGACGAGCACGTCGATGCGGCCCCATCGCTGCAGCGCGAGCTCGGCAAGGCGTCGGCAATGCGCCTCATCGGCGACGGTTCCGTGCTCGAACAGCACGCCAAGCTGGCCGGCTGTCGCCTCGCCGTCTTCCCGCGTGATGTCGTCGATGACGACGTGCATGCCCTCCCGGACGAAGCGCTCGGCGCAGGCTTTGCCGATGCCCGCTCCACCGCCGGTGACGATTGCGACCCTGCCTTGCATGCCAATAGTCTACGCTTGACCCATGCCGCGCATCGTGGACCTGAGCTATCCCATCGAGGACCACTTTCGTTGGAAGGTCGAGCGCGGGCTGACGGCTTCGTTTGAGCAGGGCGCGCGGTTCGAGGTCACCCGCATTGGGCTGGCCGTGCACGGCTTCACGCACGTCGATGCGCCGCGCCATATCTCGCCCGACGGCGCGACGACCTCGGAGCTGCGGCTCGAGTCGCTGGTCGGCCAGGCAACCGTCATCGACCTGACCGAGGTGGAGCCGAACACGGCGATCGGGCCCGCGGAGCTCGCCGGCGCGGACCCCCGGCCGGGCGACATCGTTCTGCTCAGCACGGGCTGGGATCAAAGGCGCTCGCTCTCGAGCCGGGCGTTCTGGACGGACGCGCCCTACCTGACGCGCGAGGCGTGCGAGCTGTTGTTAGAACGGAAGCCAGCGGCCGTGGGCTTCGATTTCCCGCAGGACGAGCCGATCCGCGACCTGCTCTCCGGCGATGCGGCGCCCATCGAGCGGTTCGTCAGCCACGACGTGCTGCTGCGCAGGGGAGTTCCGCTGATCGAGTACTTGCGAAACTTGGCCGCCATCGAGCAGCCCCGCCCGCAACTATGTGCGCTGCCGATCAAGCTGCCCGACGCCGACGGCGCTCCGGCGCGCGTGATTGCAATCGAGCCAGACGCAGAAACGCCCGGACGAGGCATTCGACCTCGACCGGGCGCGAGTCTCTAAGACGAGTCGGCGCGCTAGCGTTTCTTTGCGGCCTTTCGCTTCTTGGCCGCCTTCTTCTTCGCAGCCTTCTTCTTCGCAGCCTTCTTCGGCGCCTTCCGTGCAGCCTTCTTCTTGGCTGCCTTCTTGGCGACCTTCTTGGTTGAGCGCTTCACGGCCTTCTTGGCCTTCTTCGCCTTCTTGACCGTCTTCTTCTTTGCAGCTTTCTTCTTCGCTGCCTTCTTCGGCGCTTTGCGTGCCGCCTTCCTCACGGTCTTCTTGGCGGCCTTCTTCTTGGCCGCCTTCCTCTTGGGCGCGGCTTTGCGACCGCGTGCGGGGGTGGCCTTCTTGGCCGATTTCCTCTGAGCCATTTGCTTCTCCTCAGGGTTTGCAGTAGGTTACCCCAGATCCACTTCAAATTTGAACAGATTTGTTTCAAACAATCAAGTGGTTTGTTGCGGGGCGGCCGACTCGCGCCCGTGATGCTCCGCGCGACTCGCCTCTGATGCTATCGTCGGTTGAACGCGTCTACGTCAGCATGCGAGCGTGGGGAGTGGGGCATATGCCCCGGGGCTGCTTGCTGAGTTTGGGATCTCGAGCAAGCGCCCGGATCCGGAGCAGACGCCTGAAAGCCCTACCAGTAGCGGGTTTGAGCTGTGCGTCGCGCTCGCCCCAACTTGGCAGCGCGCATGCTGCGACACTGGTTTCGGTAGAGAAGGAGCAAACGGTATGAGGTTCATCCAATGTCTGTCGGTCGTCGCTGTCGCGCTCGCGGCGACCGTCGGTTCGTACGCAGCCGACGAGAGCGCGTTGACGCCACACGACAAGGCTTTCTACCTCAGCGAGAAGGAGCATGGCCTGATTCAGCCAGGGCTCGACTTCCAGATCACTTCCGCGGCGATCGCGTCCGACGGCACGGCTACGTACACGTTCTCGTTACGAGACGCGAACGGCGCGCCGCTCGACCGCGAGGGCGTGACGAGCCCGGGCGCGATCTCGGTGAGCTCGATTCTGGCGCGCATCCCGGCGGGCCAGACGGTCTACGAGGCCTACACGACGCGCACGCGGTCGAGCTCGATCACCGGGCTCACGGCAACGCAGGCCACCAGCGACTCGGGCGGCTCGTTCACCAAGCTGGGCGAGGGCGAGTACATGTACACCTTCGGTACGCGGGTTCCGGCCGGCTCCGATCTCTCGGTCACCCACACCGTGTCAGCGTACGTGACGCGCAACCTGAGCGATTTCGAGCTTCCCAACGAGGACGTTTCGGGGACGTTCGACTTCGTGCCGGACGGCTCGGCCGCGCCGGACGTGACGCTCTCGGTCACCGACGCCAAATGCAACGCCTGCCACGGCGATCTCACCCTGCATGGCCGCCGCAAGGGCGTCGCGTTGTGCGTGACCTGCCACAACCCGGGCACGAGCGACCCGGACACGGGCAACAACGTGGATATGGCGGAGATGGTCCACAAGATTCACATGGGCGCGAGCTTGCCGAGCGTACAGGCCGGCCAGCCGTATCAGATCATCGGCTTCCGCAACTCGGTCCACGACTACTCCGAGGTCGTCTTCCCGGCGGACGTGCGCAACTGCCAGACCTGCCACGTGGAAGAGCCGGGCTCTCTGCCCGCGCCGCTGCGGGCAGGCCGTGCGCCGATGCGCAGCCGGGCCGGCGACGAGTCGATCCGGGCCGCCCTGGGCATCGGGGCGGTTGAGCAGGCCGGCGCGCCGGATGCGAACCGTCACCTCCTCAATCCGACGCGCCGCGCCTGCGGGGCTTGCCATGATGACGTGAACTTCGATACAGGCGAGAACCACGCCAGCGGCTTGCCGCAACCCAATGACAACCTCTGCGGCCGTTGCCACTTCCCGGTCGGCGAGCTGCCGTTCGATATCTCGGTCGTCGGCGCGCATGCCGTGGAACGGTTCGCGCAAGGGCTGCCTGGGACCAACTTCGAGATCCTCGACATCAACAGCACCGCACCGGGGCAGACCCCGGTGGTGACCTTCTCCATCCGCAACGACGCGGGCGATCCGGTCGAGCCGAGCGCGATGGGAAGGCTGGCGTTGGTGATGGCGGCGCCCGGCGGCGCGGACTTCGCGAGCTTCGTCTCCGAGGACGCCACCACCGCCACCGGCGGCGGGGGCGTGTACAACTACACCTTCGAGGCCGCGGTGCCCGAAGGCGCGGACGGCGCGTGGGCGGTCGGCATAGAAGGCTATCAGAACGCCATGCTGCTGCCCGGCACGGTGCAGGAGCGCTCGGTGCGCGACGCGGGCGAGAACGTGGTGGCCTACTTCAACCCCAACGGCGGCCCGGCCGCGCCGCGGCGCACGGTCGTCTCGCTGGAGAACTGCAACAGTTGCCACTTCTCGCTCGACATCCACGGCTCCAACCGCAACAACACCGAGCATTGCGTGTTGTGCCACAACCCGAACCAGACCGACGCTCGCCGCCGGCCCGAAGATCAGGGAGCAGCCGAGTCGGTCAACTTCAAGGAGATGATCCACCGGATCCACTCCGGCGAGGCGCAGACTCGCGACTACACCGTGTACGGCTTCGGCAATCGCCCGCACAACTACAACGAAGTCGTATTCCCGCGTCCGCTGGCCGACTGCCAGTCGTGCCACGTCGACGGGACGCAAAACTTGCCGATCGCGGCGAACACGCTCTCGACCGTCGATCCACGCGGGCTGTTCAACCCCGCGCCCCCTATTACTGGCGCCTGCACGTCGTGCCACACCTCGCTATCTGCCGCCGCGCACGCCGAGCTGACGACCTCGGACGTCTATGGCGAGTCTTGCGACATCTGCCATGGTCCGAACGCCGAATTCTCGGTGGACCGCTCCCACGCGCAGTGACGTAACAAAACGCACGAGGCCGCCCGCTCAACGGGCGGCCTTGTACGATCATAGGGCGGCTCCATGAACGGAAACAGCAACGGCCGGCTCGGGCCACTCGTCTACCTGGCCGACAACTGGATCAGTCTGCTCGGCGTCGCTCTGGTCACGACCGCGGCGGTGGCCTGGTTCTTCACGCTGCCCGCGCAGCTCGGCCCGGGCGGCGACGCCCACCCCTACTTGGGTATTCTCACCGTTTTCGGACTGCCGGCTCTGTTTCTGTTCGGTCTCGTGCTGATCCCGGTCGGGATTCGACTCAAGGAAAGGCGCAAGCGCAGCGCCGGGGTATATCCCTCCGCGTTTCCTCCTCTGAGCTGGGACAACCCGGAGTTCCGCAAGCTCGCGACGTTCGTGTTGGTGATGACGGCCGCGAACGTCGTCATCGGCGGCAGCCTGACCTACTCCGCGGTCGAGTACATGGACTCGAGAAGCTTTTGCGGGCAGGCGTGCCACGTGATGGAGCCGGAGTGGATTGCCTCGCAGATCGCTCCGCACGCGGAAGTGGCGTGCGTGGAGTGCCACATCGGCGAAGGCGCGCAGTCGTTCGTCGCCGCCAAGCTCAATGGCACGAAGCAACTCATCCAGGTGATGTTCGACAGCTATCCGCGGCCAGTGCCGACGCCGGTGCACAACCTGGCGCAAGGCAATCTAACCTGCAGCGAATGCCACGCCGACCGTGACTTGGCGGACAAGCGCAAGGAGTGGATCTTCTTCGGCGAGGACGCGGCGAACAGCGCCACGCGAACTGAGCTGTTGCTCAAGATCGGCGGCGCGGACAACCCGACCGGGGCTCACGGCGCCCACATGGCGAGCGGGGCCAAGCTCGAGTACCGTTCCGACCGCAGCAGAGAGACGATCCCTTGGATGCGCTACACCGCTCCCGACGGGCGCCAAACCGTCTACGCCGCCGCGGATTGGAACGAGGGCGACAGCGAGGCGTTTGAGCTCCGCACGATGGATTGCGTCGATTGCCACAATCGCTCGGCGCACAGCTTCGAAGTCGCATCCAAGGCGGTCGACCGATCCATGGCCGACGGCAAGATCGATCCCGCGTTGCCCTACATCAAGCGCGAGGGCCTGGCGGCGATCGAGGCGGAGTACGCCAACCGAGCCGAAGCCGCCGAGCGCATCCCGCAGGCGATCCAGGCGTTCTACAGCGCCGAGTACCCCTCGGCTGACGCAGCGGCCGTAGAGTCCGCGGCACGGGCGTTGTTGGCGATCTACGAGCGCAACGTCTGGCCCGAGCTCGGGGTGAGGTGGGGCGTGCATCCCAACCAAGGCGGCCACGAGGACTACCTCGGTTGCTTCCGCTGCCACGACGACGGACACCTCAGCCAAGACGGCGCGCGGCAGGCGCTCGGCGACGAGTGCGAATCCTGCCACGCCATCGTGGTCGACGGTCAGCCGGTGAGCGCGCCGGCGGCGCCGGACTTCACCTTGACCTCGGCGCGAGACAGCTTGCCGCAACAGATCGTCTACGACACCAAAGCCGGCCGCTCGCCGTTCGACCATGCCAAGCACGTGGAGTACGAGCAGGGCGAGTGCACCGTGTGCCACAACGCGCTGTTCCCCATGTCGCGCGGCAGCCTGCGCTACGGCGCCGACTTGCACCGCGCCGCCGAGGCCGCTCAGGCTTCATGCGCGGGTTGCCACGTCAACGGCGGCTCGGCGTTCGCCTCGGCGGGCAATTGCGACAAGTGCCACACCGGGCTGAGCGCTCCCAAGACCTTCCTCGCCGCCGCGGCCTCGACCGCCCCAAGCCCGTTGCCCGGCGAGCTGCGCTACGAAACCACGTTGGGCGAAGCGCTGTTCGACCACCAGAAGCACGTCGAGCACGCCGAGGGACGCTGCGTCGATTGCCACAACGCCCTGTTCCCGATGGAGCAGGGGCCGGCGCTGGCCTATGGCGAGGACATGCATCGAGCGGCGGAAGCCGCGCAGAGCTCGTGCGCGGGCTGCCACGTCGACGGCGGCACGGCGTTCGCCTCGGCCGGCGAATGCGCGCAGTGCCACGTGGGGCTGGGCGAGCCCAAGCCCACGCCGGTCACCGGGATCAGCGGTATTCCTGATCTGCCCAGCGTCGACACGCGTCTGGGCCCGGCGCGCTTCGATCACGAGAAGCACGTGGAGCTGGCCGAAGACGACTGCCAGCAGTGCCACAACCGCATCTTTCCTCTCGAGAAGGGTCTGCTGGGTTACGAGGACAATCTGCACCAGACCTCCGAGCAGACCAAGACCTCCTGCGGCGCTTGCCACTACCCGGGCGGCGAAGCGTTCGAGTCCAAGGGCCACTGTGTGGAGTGCCACACCGACGCGACGACCAACGAGCGCGGCTCGCTGCTGGGCCTGCCCGAGAGGATCTTCTACGCCAACCGCCTGGGCGACGTCTCCTTCGACCACGACCAGCACATCGTCGACTCCAAGGGCGACTGCAGGGACTGCCATGACAATCTTTGGGCGATGGAGGAAGTTGGCCTGGAGGGCTACGCGGAGGACTACCACCGCGACGCCGAGCGCCGCAACGAGTCTTGCGCCGCTTGCCACGCGCCTCAGAAGTCGTCATTTGGCTCGCTGAACAACTGCACGCGCTGCCACGAGGGTCTCGAGCTCGAGATCGATCCCGACGACCTGAAGGCGAACGTGTTCGGCGGAGCGCCCTGGGCGCTTCTGCTGCTGCTCTCGATCCCCCTGGGCGGTCGCGCGCAGACCAAGGGCGGCTACATCGGCTCGGAGAAGTGCGACGTCTGCCACGAAGAGGAAACGCACGACTTCGCCAACGATCCGCACACCGTGCTTGCGACCTCGCAGCTCATCGAGGCGACCGAGATTGCCTGCGAGTCCTGCCATGGGCCGGGGCTTCCGCACGTGCAGGCGCTCGACCCGGCCGAGTTGCTGGTCTACGCCGAGGGCCAGCCAAGCCGCGTAAACCAGGCTTGTTTGGAGTGCCACGACAGCGAGGGGGCGCAGGCCGGCCGTTTTTTTTCTGATCACATGCGGAACGGCCTCGCGTGCACGAGCTGTCACCAGATGCACGCCGCGCCCGAGCGCAAGCTGCTGACCAAGGCGACCGATTCGCTCTGCGCCTCGTGCCACATGGACGTGAGCGCGGCGTTCAACCGGCCGTTCCGTCACAAGCTTCATGAAGGCGCGATGTCGTGCACCGACTGTCACAACCCGCACGGCGAGCCGCCGCCGGCGCAGATGACGCGCGTTTCATCCAACGAAGTGGTCTGCCTAAAGTGCCACGGCGACAAGCGCGGGCCGTTCCCCTTCGAGCATGCACCAGTGAAGGTCGAGCCGTGCTCGAGCTGTCACGAGCCGCATGGCTCGTCGAACCCGCGCATGATGGCGCGTCACAACGTCGGCCAACTCTGCCTGGAGTGCCATACCACCACGCTCACCACGCTGGGGGGCTCGCCGCCAGGCTTCCATGACACGCGCAGCCCGCGCTTCCGCAACTGCACCACCTGCCACTCGAAGATTCACGGCTCGTTCGTGAGCCCGGACTTCCTGCGATGAAGCGCCTGCGCACCGCCGTCTTGCTCGCGGCGGCCGCGTGGCCGCTCGCGGCGCAGACCCAGAGCGCGCAGGGCGAGTACTGGAGCGGCTTCGCCGACGTGCGCAACCGTTTCGTGCAGGACGTGGGCGGCAGCTTCCAGACTTACCGCAGCGTGGTCAACCTTGGCGAGGGCCCGCGGCTCTACGATGCCGAGCTGCGCTATGCGCGGCCCGGCGGCCGTTGGGCGGACCGCTTCCTGGTTACCGGAGACGCCTGGGGCGGCGACCCCTACAACACCGCTCTGGTCGAAGCCGGAAAGGCGGAGCGCTACGACTTCCAACTGCGCTACCGCAACTTGGCCTATTTCAACGACCTGCCCACGTTCGCCAACCCGCTGCTCGGCGAAGGGCTGTTGCTGAGTCAACGCGCGCTCGACGTCACCCGACGGCAGATTGAAGCCGACCTGACGTTGCGCCCGCGCAAGACCATCGCGCCGTTCGTCGGCGTCTACAAGGCCGACGGGTTCGGACGCGGCCGCACGCTCTATGCCACCGACGGAAACGAATTTGCGGTCGGAACGGATCTCGACGATGACCTGCTCTCGGTGCGCGGCGGCGTGAAGCTCAACTTCGAGCGCTGGAACGTGACGCTCGAGCAAGGCCGCACGTCATTCTCCGACGACCAGCGGGTCGCCTACGACGGAGAGCCGCTGACGGGCAACCGTTCGACGCTGTTCCTAGGCCGCGAGCTGACGCTCGACCGGCTGCAACAGCGCTACGCGGCCGAGGGCAGCGGCGTGTTCAATCGCGTCGTCGTGCAAGGCCGTCCCGCGGACAGCCTCAGCGTCAGCGGCCAGTTCCTCTACTCGCAGCCTAAGTTGGACGTCTCGACCGAGCTCGCCGCCGAAGGCTCGTTCGTGCTGCGACGCCTGCTCGCGCCTTACAGCGGCGGGCTGGAGCGAAATCTCGCCGACGCCAATCGCCCTCGCTCTTCGGGATCGTGGTCGACCGAGTGGCGCCCGACCCAGAAATTGAGGATCGCGCAGAGTTGGTACACCGACCGCTACCACGTCTCCTCCGGCTCCACCCTGACGCAGATCCTCAACACCGAGCCTGAGACCGCGCTCGGAGATATCGCGATCAACTCGTTGATCTTCAACTACAACCAACATCAAGTCGACGTCTCTTACGACCTCGCGCCGCAGGCGACCCTGCGGGGCGGCCACCGCTACGTGTGGGGAGACGCGCGCGTGCCGCCGGCAACGCTGTCGCTCACGCCGGAACCGCGCACCGAGGGCGAGGTGAAGCGCCACGTGGCGCTGGCCGGCGCCGCGGTGCGACTGATGAAAGGGCGCCTCAGGTTGACCGGCGATTTCGAGGCCTCGCCGGGGAATGAGACGTTCTTCCGCACCGGGCTGATGAGCTACAAGAAAGCGGCGGGCCGGGCCCGCCTAAAGCTCAACCGCGAGCTCAGTCTCTACGGCGCCTTCTCCGTGCTTGACAACCGCAACGACGACCCGGCCATCGACCTGGACTTCCAGAGCCGGCGAACATCCGTGACCGTCTCCTGGGCCCCGGACGGCGGCGAGCGGTTTACCCTGCTGGCCGACTACACGCGGGCGACGGTGCGCTCGGATATTCTGGCGGTGCAACTGCCGTTCTTCGGCAGCGACTTCGCGCGCTACCGCGACAACGCGCACTACGCCGGGGCGTACCTGGAGACGAACCTGCCGCGGGAGGCGCGCCTACGCTTCGGCGGCAGCCTAGCGGTAAACGCCGGTAGCCGCCCGACGGACTTCTACCAGCCTCAGCTCGGGCTCACGGCGCCGATCACCGAACGCGTCGACTGGGTCTCGGAGTGGCGCTGGTACGGCTTTGCAGAGCAGCTCTTGCTGCTCGAAAGCTTCCGCACGCATACCTTCTCGCTCGGGCTGCGCTTCGGTCTCTGAGATCGGCGCCCGGATTGCATCGACCTGTCGTACGAGCCCACGGAGGGCTCAGGCAGTGAGCAAGAAGACCAATGTCCTACTCGTGATGAGCGGGGAGGAGTTCGGCGCGGTGATGGCGAGGCCGGAAGCGCGTTCCCTCGAGATCGTGACGGCGAGCAGTTGCGCCGAGGCGCGCGCAGCGCTCGCCGGCGGACGTGCGGCGGATGTCGTCGTCGCCAATCTGACCCTCGAGGACGGCAACTGGTTTTGCGTCCACCAGGAGCTCGCTCGTCGAGATGCGCGTGCGGAGATGATCGTCATCGCGCCTCGACGCGACCTCGACGTCTCGGAGATCCTCGCGCATGGCGTCTACGCCGTGTTGGGCAACCCGCTCGACGGCGAGGAGTTGGTGCGGACGATCGAGGAGGCGGCGAAGCGCGGGACGAGCGGCGGAGGATCCCCAGCTGGGCGTCCCGTCGCGGCCAGCGCCTGAGAGTCAAATGCCCCGCGCCGCATGCCGCAGCGAAGGTCTGGGGCCCAATCGGTCTGTTCTCTTCGGCCTACTCGTAGACGAAGTGCAGGACTTTCTTGAGGTCGTCCCAGGCTAGCCGCTTGGCTTCTTTGTTGTAGGCGCGCAACAGATACGACGGGTGGAAGGTCGGCATGACGGGGATGTCGCGCCATTTGCGCCAATTGCCGCGCATCTTGGTGATGCCGTCCCTGGTCTCGAGCAGCGCCTTGGCGGCGGTGGAACCCAGCACGCAGATCGCTTTGGGCGCGATCGCCTCGAGCTGCTGTTCGAGAAACTGCCCGCAGGTCGCCATCTCGTCGGGCTCCGGCGCGCGGTTGCCCGGCGGGCGGCACTTCACCACGTTGCAGATATAGACGTCCTTGCGACGGATGGGGATGCCTTCGCCCTCGGCGGTGCCCTCGATCATCTGCGTGAGCAACTGCCCGGCGCGGCCTACGAACGGCAAGCCCTGCGCATCTTCGTCCGCACCGGGGCCTTCGCCGACGAAGACGAGCCGGGCCCCGGGATCGCCGCTGCCGAAGACGATCTGCGAGCGGCCTTCGCAGAGCTTGCACCGGCGGCAATTTTCGCCGATCTCGGCGCGGATGAGGTCGAGTTGGCCGGGGTTGGGCACGGCGGTTGGCTGGTCCGCTTCCTCACGGTCGCGGCTCGGGCGAGGGGCGGGTTGCTGGAGCGACGGCGGGGCTTCGACCGCGTAGTAGTCTTCGAAGCCGAGGTCTTTGTAGAAGCGGAGATACTGCGCCAGGTCCGAGGACATGCCCCGTCCCTAAGGTCTCAGATTGGCGGCGACGGCGTCCAGGATGCGGCGCGCCATGGCTGGTTTCGACTCGCGCGGCAGCGTCTCGACGAGTCCTTCGCGGTGCAGCAGCAAGCCCTCGTTCTCGGCGGCGTCGAACCCCGTGCCTTCACGCCCGACTAGATTGGCGACGAGCAGGTCGCAGCCCTTGCGCTCGAGCTTTTCGCGAGCGTTCGCTTCGAGATGCTCGGTCTCGGCGGCAAATCCCACCAGCAGGCGCTCGCCCTTGCGTCGTCCGCACTCGGCGAGGATGTCTTGGGTCAGCTCGAGCTCGAGCGCCCCAGGCGCCGCGGACTTCTTGACCTTCTGAGACGCCGAGCAGGCTGGCCGGTAGTCCGCCACGGCCGCCGCCAGGATCATCGCGTCGGCCTGCTCGATGCGCGAAACCGTCGCCTCATACATCTCCGCGGCCGTTTCGACGTCGATGCGCTCGACGCCGGCCGGCGTCGGCAAGGCGGTGGGCCCGGAAACCAACAGCACGCGGGCTCCCCGGGAGCGAGCCTCCGCGGCCAACGCGTAGCCCATGCGTCCGCTGGAACGGTTCGAGAGATACCGCACCGGATCGACCGGTTCGCGGGTTGGCCCGGCCGTGATGAGAACCGTGGCGCCGGCGAGGTCGCTCCCGCCTGCGAGCAACTGGTCGGCCGCGGCTGCGATCGCCTCGGGTTCGGCCAGGCGACCTGGCCCGGTCATGCCGCAGGCCAAGTCTCCTTCTTCCGGCTCGATCACCTGCACGCCGCGCTCGCGCAGCGTGCGCAGGTTCCGCTGGGTCGCCGGGTGATTCCACATGTTCACGTTCATCGCCGGCGCCACCAAGATCGGCCCGGTGTAGGCGAGGTGCATGGTGGAGAGAAAATCGTCGGCCAGGCCCAGCGCTAGCTTCGCCAGCATGTCCGCGGTTGCCGGGGCGATGAGCAACAGGTCCGCCGCGCGGGCGACCTCGATGTGCTCGATTGCACTCTGGAGGGTTTCGTCGCCCGAGGCCGTCGCGAATAGATCGGTCACGACCTTCTCATTGGTGAGCGCGGCGAAGGTGAGCGGCGTGACGAATTCGCGCGCGCTGGCGGTCATGGCGACCTGGACGCGGAAACCCCGCTCCTGCAGCCTGCGCGCGACTTCGGCGGCCTTGTAAGCCGCAATGCCGCCGCAGACGCCCAGCACGATACGCCGCGGCGTCTGCCGGGCCGGAGGGGAGTGGGACACGCGGGAGCCCCCTAGGAGGCCTGAGGATCCGCCGGCGGCGGCGCGACTTCGCCGATGGCGGCCACGTCCTCGAACGCCTCCGGCTCGGGCTCGGGCGGAACCCAGTCGTCGGGCAAGATCTCGACCTGCACCGCGCCCTGGCGAATCTCTTCCATGGCGATCCGCGTGGGTTTGCGCGAGGTAGTCGAAATCATGGGCCGGGCGCCGCTCTGCAATTGGCGCGCACGCTTCGCCGAGGCGAGGATGAAGCGATACACGCCCTGCTCTTCATCTTGGGGGATGAAGTAGGGCATGTCGGGCGGCTTGGTGTCCTCGTGGGGGAGCGGCTCCGGCTCGATCTGCGAGAGAGCTTGGCTGTTGTCTTCGTTCATGGCTGCAGCGTCAAGTGAAAGCTTTCCAGGATCTCGCGGAGGCGCTCGGTCGAGCGCGTTTGCCGGCAGCGCTCAGCCAGCAGGATGCCCCGCAGTTGTTCGAACGATTCGTCGAGATCGTCGTTGACGAGAACGTAATCGTACTTCTCGTAGTCGCGCACTTCCGCCGCGGCGCCCTCCAAGCGGCGCGCAATCACCTCGTCGCTGTCCGACGAGCGCTTGCGCAGTCGCTGCTCCAGGACCTTCCGCGATGGCGGAAGGATGAAGATCGTTACGGCGTCCCGCAGCTTCTCTCTTAATTGTGCGGCGCCCTGTACGTCGATGTCCAGAATCAAATCGCGCCCTTCTTGTTCGGCCTTGTGGAGCACTTCGCGGGCTGTGCCGTAGTAGTTGCCGTGAACTTCGGCCCATTCGAGCAGCTCGTCTTTGCGGCGAAGCTCCTCGAATCGCTCGCGGCTGATGAAGTCGTAGTCGAGGCCGGGCCGGTCGCCGGGGCGGGGATCGCGGGTGGTGACCGAGATGGAGAATTGAAGGCGGCGTTCCTCGCGGTCCAGATCGACTTCCATGAGCCGCTGGACCAGGGTCGATTTCCCGGAGCCAGAAGGAGCGGAGATGATGAAAACGATCGACACCGGCCCTTTCGATTATTCCAGATTCTGCGCTTGCTCGCGGATCTTCTCGATCTCTGCTTTGAGCCGGAGGCCGGCGCCGGTGAGAGGCAGGCCGGCCTCGCCCAGCGGGTTCGTCTTCGAGAGCAGCGTGTTGGCCTCGCGGTTCATCTCCTGGGCCAGGAAGTCGATCTGCTTGCCTGCTTCGCCGCCGGAGTCGAGGATCTCGCCGAGCCGTTTGGCGTGAGCCGCAAGCCGTTGCAACTCTTCGCTGACGTCGCAGCGGTCGGCCAAAACGGCGGCTTCCTGGGTAACGCGCTGCTCGTCGATCGGGGTCTCGGAAAGCAGGGCTTGGAGGCGCGTGCGGATCCGCTCCTGGAAGCGCGGGATCAACTCGGACGCCGGACCGGCTAGGGCCGCGGTTTCGGCGGCGATCGTCTCGCCGCGCGCCCGGACGTCCGCGGCAATCCCCGCGCCCTCCCTGGCGCGCTCTTCGTTGAGCTTGACCAGGGCGGTCTCCAACCCTCGCTCGAAGCGGGCTGCGAGCGCGGCCTGCTCCTCTTCACTGCGCGCGGCGTCGGTCTCCTCGAGCACGCCTGGGATGCGGAGTATGCTGGTGAGGTCGGCCGGCGCCTTCACGCCTTGCGCCTCGGCGAGCTCGCCGTAAGCGGTTAGGTAGGCGTCCGTCAGATCGCGGTTGAGCGCGAGCGCCGTCGAGCGCTCGGCGCGTAGGTTGACGTGCACCTGCACCGATCCTCGCTTGACGCGCCTGCCGACCAGCGCCCGGATCCGGGCGTCGAGACCGTCGAGCTCGCTCGGGGTGCGGATCTTGACGTCGAGGAATCGATTGTTGACGCTGCGGAGGGTGACTTCGAGCGCGGGCTCGCCCTCGGCGGCGACGCGCGCAAACCCTGTCATGGAGTGGAGTGGCGGTTGACCGTTGACCGTTGACCGTTGACCGTTCTTCATTTCGAGGCCTGGGTTGCAAGATAGCGTTGGTAGCCGCCAATGAGCGCACCCGTTCGATCTGCCTTCGATCGGAGGGCCGTGTGCATCGAGACCTCCAAGTATCCCAGATCGAAAGCCAAGCGAAGAAAGTACTTGACTTCCTGAAGCGAGCCATCGGATAGCCTCGTGAACCGCAGAATATCGCGCGGACTGCGGCGCCCAAACCCCTCTGCAAGATTCGCGGCAACCGATGCTGCTGCCCGCCGCAGCTGCGCGGTCAGCCCGAACATCTCGTGTTTCGGTAATCCTTCGGTCGCCCGATAGACGTCGAGCGTCAACTGGTGAGCCGCCTGCCAGGCCTCCAGCTCCTCATAGGACTGAAGAGCCATCGATAGTGTGAATCAAGGTTAGAACGCTCAGCTCTCGACGGTCAACGGTCAACGGTCAACGGTCAACGGTCAACGGTCAACCGAGCAGCTTCTCCACAACGTTCCCCGCCACGTCTGTCAGCCGGAACTCGCGGCCCTGGAACTTGAACGTCAGCTTGGTGTGATCGAGCCCCATCAAGTGCAGGATCGTCGCGTGCAGGTCATGCACGTGCACCTCGTCTTCCACGATGTTGAAGCCGAGCTCGTCGGTGCGACCGATCGTTTGTCCGCCTTTGACGCCGCCCCCGGCCATCCAACCCGCGTACGCGTCGATGTGGTGGTTGCGCCCAATCGTCTTGAGCCCGCCCTCGGCCATCGGAGTGCGGCCGAACTCGCCGCTCCAGACTACCAGCGTTTGATCGAGCAGGCCCCGTTGTTTGAGGTCCTTGGTCAGCGCCGCTGCCGGCCGGTCGATCTCGCCGGCCGACTTGGCATGGCCTTTGACGAGGTTCTGATGGTGATCCCACTCGGTGTGGTAGAGCTGCACGCAGCGCGCGCCGCGCTCCACAAGCCGGCGCGCCAACAGACAATTGTTTGCGAACGACGACTCGCCCGCCTGCGCGCCGTACATCTCGAGGGTCTTTTCCGACTCGCTCGAGAAGTCCATCAGCTCCGTGCCGCCGGTTTGCATCCTGTAGGCCATTTCGTAGCTGGCGATGCGCGTCGCGATCTCCTGATCGCCGGACTCCTCCAGCCGCATCTCGTTCAGCTTTCTGATCGCACCCAACGCCCGCCCTTGGCGCTCGTGGGTCACCCCGGGCTGGCTCTCGAGGTTGAAGATCGGCTCCGGGCCCGGCATGAACGGCGTGGCCTGGTAGGCCGACGGCAGAAAGCCGCTACCCCAAATGATCGGACCGTTGCGCGGGCCCCGCGGTCCGCTCTGCAGCACCACGAATCCGGGCAAGTCCGACGCCTCGCTGCCAAGCCCGTACGTCAGCCACGCCCCCATGCTGGGCCGGCCGGCGATGACCGATCCGGTATGCGCGAAGATTTTCGCCGGAGCATGGTTGAAGTTCTCGGTGCGCAGCGACTTGATGATCGCGATGTCATCGGCCACCGACCCGATGTGCGGAATCAAATCCGACACGCGCGTGCCGCTCTGCCCGTAGGAGCTGAACTTCCAAGGCGAACCGAACAGCTTCGCCTTCTCCATGCGCTCCATGAAGGCGAACCGCTTGCCTTCCATCAGCGAAGGCGGCGGCGGCTGGCCGTCGAGCTCGTGGAGCTTCGGCTTCTCATCGTAGAGATCGAGCTGGCTCGGGGCCCCGGCCATGAAGAGGTAGATGATGCTCTTGGCCTTGGGTTCGAAGTGCGGCTTGCGCGGCGCCATGGGGTTGGTCGCCGAGGTCGCAGCCGCCGGCA
This sequence comes from Bryobacterales bacterium, assembly GCA_965216545.1. GTDB lineage: Bacteria > Acidobacteriota > Terriglobia > Bryobacterales > UBA6623 > RI-231. The sequence continues at coordinate 5,338,973 of OZ244172.1, read as the reverse complement.
ACGACTCCGCCAGCAGGGACGCCAGCGCGATCTTTCCCACGCCGACTCCACAATCTCGAAAGAACTGGCGCCGGGTCCTCGCAAGCAGGCGATAGGCTTCAGCATCCATCTCGGTTCACTCCCGCGTGATGAACTCGTCCGTGTTCATCAGCACACGCGCCACCGCCGTCCATGACGCCAGCTCGACAGGGTGGTCGCCCGCCCCGGGCGCGAGCTGTGCGGCCTCCTCGGGGCTGGTTTGCAGCGCATCCTTCTCATGCGCTAGCAGTTCCCGGATGACCTCCGCCTCGCGGTCCCGCGGCGGCCGGCCGACGGTCAGCTCGAACGCCCGCCGCAGCCGCTCGCCCTCGGGCGTTTCCATCAAACGCTCTCCGAACGCTTGGTAGAGCTCGTGGAAGGCCTTGTCGTTGAGCAAAGTCAGGGCTTGGAGCGGCGTGTTCGAGCGCGGCCGGCGCGTGCAGGCGAAGTTCGAGCCGGGTCGATCGAACACCATCAAGGCGGGGTGGGGCGTGAGCCGCCAGAAGAAGGTATACATCCCGCGCCGGTAGCGCCCTTCGCCCTCGGAAGGCTTCCAAGTCTTCTTGACCTGGCTGGCCAGCATGGCGGCCTCGGGTTGCGGCGGGAATACTCCAGGACCGCCGATCTTGGCGGTCAACAGACCGCTGGCCGCCAGGCTGACGTCACGGACGATCTCCGCATCGAGACGCAGGCGGTTCTGCCTGCCCAGCAGCCGATTGCGCGGATCCTTCTCATCGAGCTCCGGTCGCGTGTTCGACGCCTGCCGATACACGGCGGAAGTCATGATGAGCCGGTGAATCGCTTTGCGGCTCCAGCCGCGATCCATCAGCTCCACCGCGAGCCAATCGAGCAGCTCTGGATGGGTGGGCGGCGAGCCTTGTGTTCCGAAATCGTTCTCGGTTTCCACGATCCCCAGCCCGAAGTACTCCTGCCAGATGCGGTTTACCGTCACACGCGCCAGCAGCGGATTGTCGCGAGCGACCAGCCAGCGGGCGAGGTCGAGCCGATTCGTTTGCTTTCGGCCGTCGAAACCATGCAGGGCCTTCAGCACGCCCGGCTGCACACGCTCGCCCGGGGAGAGGAAGTTTCCGCTCTGGTGTACATAGGTCTCGCGCGCTTGGTCGAGCTCGCGCATCACGAGCGTCGACTCGATCTTGGGCATCGATGCGATCAATTCGTCGATCAACCGGCTCCGCTCGACGAGCCCAGGGTCGCCGTCCTTGGGACTAGCCTTCTTGCGGTACTCGGCCAACTCTCTGTCGAGCGCGTCGATCTGCGCCCGTACTGCGTCCCGCTTGGCGATCTGCTCGGGAGAGGCGAGCTCAAGCAGCGGCGCATGCACGACGTGGAGGTTGTTGCGCTTGCCGGAGCGGAAGCGAGGGCGGGAGTCGTCCCAATCGTCGGTGCTGTTGAAGAACGCGTAGAGCTGGAAATACTCGGCCTGTGAGACCGGGTCGAACTTGTGGTCGTGGCAGCGCGCACAGCCGACCGAGAGGCCCATGAACACCGTTCCCATCGTGTCGACGCGGTCATAGACCATCTCGACGCGGTATTGCTCACGGTCGGTTCCGGCCTCGATTTGCAGCAAGGTGTTGCGGTTGAAGCCGGTGGCGACGATCTGGTCCGTCCGCGGCTTGGGCAACAGGTCGCCCGCGAGCTGCTCCACGACGAACTCGTCGAAAGGCTGATCGCGGTTGAGCGACTCGATGACCCAGTCGCGGTAGCGCCAGATCTGACGCGGCTCGTCGCGACTGCCGCCGTCGGAGTCGGCGTAGCGCGCTTGGTCGAGCCATCGTTGGCCCCAGCGCTCGCCGAAGTGCTTCGAGGCGAGCAGGCGGTCGACGACGCTCTCCCAAGCTCCGGGCCGTTGGTCCGCTACGAAAGCCTCCACCTCGGCTGGGCTGGGCGGCAGGCCGATGACGTCGAGATAGGCGCGGCGGATCAAGGTGCGTTTGTCGGCCGCCGGAGACGGGGTCAGGCCCTCGTCTTCGAGGCGCGCAAGCACGAATGCGTCGACGGCGTTGCGCGCGGGCGCACCGCTGGCAACCCGTGGAACTTGCGGCCGCTCGGGCGGGAGGAACGACCAGTGCTTTGCCCCCGGCGACGCCGTATCCGCCCATTCCGCCCCGGCTGCAATCCACTCGGCCAGCAAATTGATCTCGCCGTCGTCGAGCTTTCCGGCGGGCGGCATCTTTAGCATGCCGTCGTAGCGCACGGCTCGCAACAGCAAGCTGCCGTCTGGATCGCTCGGGTTGATCGCGGGCCCGCGGCCGCCGCCCTCGAGCGCCGCGGCTTGTGTGGCGAGGCTCAGCCCGCCGGTGCGGAGCTCGTCGCTATGGCAACCCTGGCACTTGGCGGCCAGCAGCTCGAGAGCGGCGCCTGAGTCCGCCGCCCGCGCGGCGACGGCCGCAATCCCCAAAATGACGACGACGCGGAGCATAGAACCCACGGATAGTGTACAACGGCGCCGGCGCGCGGACGCTTACCGCACCCTCGCGGGATGCGGCTCCAATCAGACCTTCTTTCAGTACCGCATGCGCCAGCTTGCGGTGGCTTCCAATGCCTTGCGGTTCGCTCGCTTACCGCGCCCTCGTCATGCCGCTCCGATCGGACCCTCTTTCAGTGCCGCATGCGCCAGCTTGCGGTTTCCTTTTCGAGGCGTGACCGCACCCTCGCGGGATGCGGCTCCGATCAGACGTTCTTTGTCGCGGCGCCGGGTGCTCTCAGCCCGCTACGGTGCTCGTCCAGCCGATCCGCTGAGGCGTGCTCCCAGGCACGCACGCATAGCAGTCGAACTCCGTGTAGCCGACCTCGCGCAGAAACGGCTCGTCGATCAGCGCCCGGCCGTTGGATTTCTCCGGGTGCATCAGGATCTCGTAGGTCGCATCCGCGAGGATGTCCGGCTTGCGCCAGTTGCTGCGCTCGCCCAACGAGAAGTTGATGCTCGCCGAAGTCTCGATGGTGGTAGCCGGCCACAATGCCGACCCGTAGATGTTGAAGTCCTTGAGCTCTTCGGCGATGCCGATGGCCTGCATCGTCATCCCGAGCTTGCTGATCGAATAGGCGATCTTGGAGGGAATCATCTGCGTGTTGAGGGGAGGCGCCATGTTGACAACGTGGCCAGACTTTTGCTCCATCATCGTCTCAAGGAAGGCCAGCGTCACCGCGTAGGCGGCCCGGGAGTTGACCTCATGGACCAGGTCGTAGCGCTTCATCGGGACCTGGTCCATCCGCTTCCACCACAGAGCGCCGGCGTTGTTGATGACCGCGTCGATGCGACCAAGCTGGTCGAGCGTCTGCTTGGCCGCGGCGTCGATCTCGTCGAGATTTCGAACGTTACACTGCAGCGGAAGCACTTGGCCGCCGTGCGCGCGCAGCTCTTCGGCGGCGGTGTGAATCGTACCCGGCAGCTTGGGATGGGGCTCGACGGTCTTGGCGGCGATGACGATGCTCCAGCCCTCACGCGCCAGCCGATGTGCGCAAGCGAGACCGATCCCGCGGGAGGCGCCGGTGATAAACGCGACCTTCGACATGCGGCACAGCATAGCGCATGTCGAGGCGCGGGCTCTCACGCCCGGGCGCTAGCCGCCACTTCTCACCAGGCGGCGAGCGGAAGTGAGTGAGAGGTCCGTCCGCACGAGGCGCGCGATGCCCAGCGCGCACAGGCGTACTCGAAAGTACGTCGAGCACGGTGGGCGAGCGCAACGAAGGGATGGCGCGGCTATCGCGCGCTTCCGCCGGCTCCTGGTGAGAAGTGGCGGCTAGAGCGCCAGGGCGCCTTGGTACATCATGTTCTTGAGCTTGAACTTGGACTTGACCTCGAGCCCGGGTCCGGCGCGGCGTTGCTGCTGGCCTCGGTCGCCCCCTTCGCCTTCACCGCCGCGGCGGCGCCCGCCGAGCTTCATCACGAACTCGACATCTTTGTCCGCCGGGGTGATCTCATTGCCTTCGCGGGGGAAGAGAAAGAAAAGGCTCAGCGACTGGCCGTTCGCTTGCGCCTCCGCGCCGCTGGCGAGAATCGGGTCGCGACCCTTGAGGCTGAGCACCGCGGCTTCCTTCAGCCTCTCGGCGTTTTGGGCCATGCGCTGCATGCGCGCCGGCAAGCCCAGCACGTTGACGATGTAGTGCGATTCTTCGCGCGTGAGAAACTCCTTCATCTCGTCGCTGACCGCGGCCCCTTCGGCCTGGGTCTGCGAAGCGACGATGGCTTGTTTGATGGGAAGCGAGCTGTGCCAGCGCACGTAAAGGCTCATCTGCTGGAAGCCGCCGCCGCCGCCACCTCCGCCACCTCCGCCGCCGAAGCCCCCTCGGCCTCCGCCGCCGCCTGGGCCGCCGGCGCCCCCTCCACCGCCGCCTCCGGCCCGGCCGCCGCCTCCACGACCGCCGCCTCCGCCGCCGAAGCCCCCGCCGCCGGGAGCGCCGCCGGTTGGCGGGCCGCTGATCAGCGCCTTCTTCGCCCACGGGGAGCTGAAGAGCATCTTCTGCACCTCTTTGTCACCCCACGAGGTGTACTCGGATTGCTCCCAGAAATCAGCCGCCTTGAGGACGGCCGCGCCCAACGGCGCGACCAAAGCTGTGTGCAGGATCTCCCTTCTTGTCATGTGAGTAGTTCCTCTAACCGCGTTCGAGCGAACGCCCCTGGTACCGTCGCGATCACCGCCCGAAGGTTACAGCAAAGCGCACATGGGGTGCTACTCTGGCCTTTCGAGCACGCCCTGAGATGAGCAAGGTCGAACCACGTCTTTCGCGCGGTCTGCGCGACATTTTCCCCCAAGAGATGCTGGCGCGCCAGCGGATGATCGACGTCATTCGCGGAGTTTACGAACGCTACGGCTTCTCGCCCCTCGACACGCCGGCGGTCGAGCGCCTCGACGTGCTCTCGGGAGCCGCCGGCCAGGAAGCGCAGCAATCGATCTTCCGTGTGACGAATCCGGAGGAGGAGGAGCTGGGGCTGCGCTTCGACCTGACCGTCCCGCTCTCGCGGGTCATCTCGCAGTACAGGCAAGAGATGGAGTTGCCGTTCCGCCGCTACCAAGTGGCGTCGGTTTGGCGCGCGGACAAGCCGGCGCCGGGGCGGTTCCGGCAATTCACCCAGTTCGACATCGATTCGGTGGGCGCGCCCTCCGAGGTCGCCGACGTCGAGATCATGGCGGCGATGTGCGACACGCTCGACGCGCTCGAGGTCGGACCCTACATCGTGCGCTTCTCCTCGCGCAAGATCCTCGAGTTGCTGCTCGCCTACGCCGGCATCGCCGAGGAGCGCGGCGCGGACGTGTTCCGTGTGCTCGACAAGCTCGACAAGCTGGGCATGGACAAGGTCCGCCGCGAGCTCACCAGCGGCTACACCGACGAGTCCGGCGCGGAGATTCGCGGGCTCGGCGTCGAGGCCGCGCAGGTCGACAAGATCGAGGCCTTCCTGGCCACCAAGGGCGAGACGCGCGCCGAGGTTCTGGGCAAGGTGCGCGAGCTATTCGCCTCGGTCGACGACGCGGAGGCCGAGCTCGACCAGGTTCAGGCAATCTCCGAGCACCTCGAAGCGCTTGGCTATTCGAGCGACCGCGTGATGCTCGATCTCTCGATCGCGCGCGGGCTGGCCTACTACACGGGTCCGGTCTACGAGGCGAATTTGGTGGACGCGCCGGAGATCGGCTCGGTGTTTGGCGGGGGGCGCTACGACGATCTCGTCACGCGCTTCGGCGGCCAGCCCATCCCGGCGACCGGGGCCTCCATCGGCGTGGACCGGCTGCTGGCCGCGCTGATGCATCTCGGTCGCGTCCGCACGCCCCGCACGACGGCGCAAGTGCTGGTCACCGCCATGGACGGCTCGCTGATGAGGGAGTATCTGGAGTTGACCTTCGAGCTGCGACGGGCTGGCATCCGCACCGAGATCCACGTCGGCCGCCCGAAGAAGCTGGGCAAGCAGCTCCAGCGCGCCGACCGGCTGCAGATCCCCTATGTGCTCATCATGGGCGGCGACGAAGCCGCCCGCGGCGTGGTGACGGTCAAGCAGATGGAAGTCGGCCGCGAGCAAGCCGGCGAGGTCGGCAGCCACGAGGAGTGGAAGGCGGCGCGCTTTGGCCAACAGGAAGTTCCGCGCGCCAAGTTGGTGGAGACGCTGAGAGGTTTGCTAGCAGAGCCGCGACCGTAAGCGGGAACGGCTCTGGGCGGACTCACGGCGCAGGCCGTTGCAGCGGCTGCGGATCGGGCAGCGGCTTGCGCGGCAGCTTCTCTTCCCGGTTGGCCGCGTGGTAGACGAACGACGCCACGATGGCGGCGGCCTGCATCAGGTCGGCCGGCTGCGCGCGATCGTAGGCGTCCATGTTCGAGTGGTGCGTGCGGGTCTCGTACTCGATTGGGTCCTGGATGAACTGGAAACCGGGCAGCCCGACGGCGTCGAACGAGAGGTGATCCGTTCCGCCGGTATCGCGGATCGAGAGCGTCTTTGCTCCGAGGTCGTGGAAGGGTCGCAGCCAGGCGTCGAAGATGGGCCGCGCCATGTCGTTGCCCTGCAGGTAGACGCCGCGGATCTTGCCGCTACCGTTGTCGACGTTGAAGTAGCCGGCCAAGCGCGCATGCTGGTCGGTGAGCTGCATCGTCTCCGGGTTGCCGAAGTGTTCCTTGACGTAGGCTTTCGAGCCGAGAAGGCCCTGCTCTTCCCCGCCCCACAGAGCGATGCGGACGGTGCGCTCGAGCTCGAGCTCGAGCGTCCTGAGGATACGGATCACCTCGATCATCACGGCGCAACCCGCGCCGTTGTCGGTCGCGCCCAACGCGGCGGCGGTCGAGTCGAGGTGTCCGCCGATCATGATGATCTCGTCGCGGTGCGGCCCGCTTCCGGGAAGCTCTCCGATGACGTTGACCGAATCGAGGTTGTCGCGGTGCAAGGTGGTGCGGACCTCGACCTCCACTCTGGGCTCGCGCCCTTTCTCGACGAGCCGGAAGATGCGGTTGTACTGCTCGGGCGTGATGGCGATCGCCGGCGGCGGCAGGGGATGGTCGAGGCTCCGGTCGCCCATGCGCGGCGGAAAAACGGTGCCGCCATCGCCCTTGGCGGCGGGCAGGATCACCAACCGCACCCCTTCGGAGGTAAGAAACCGGTTGAGCTTGCCCTGCACGCGGCGGGATTCGTCACGGCGCCACTTGTTGAACCAGGCCGGCGCTTGCGCTAGAAAGTCCCGGCGCTGCTCGGGGTCCTCGGGCAGCTCGATGTCGGGATCGGAGAAATCGACGGGAACGACGCCCTCGCGGGCTGCCGAGCGCTCGGCGAGATCTTCGGGAGTAAAGCGATGCATCTGGGCGAGGTCATTGGTCAGCACCTTCTTGAGCGGGCCGAGCAGCACGATGGCGCCGCCCAGCTTGCCGCGATGCTCCTCGATGAATTCGTCGACCGCCTGCTCGCGCCGCTTGATGGTTGGATAGCCCTCGAGCGGGGCGAGCACGGGCGTGCCGGCGACCAGGCCGTCGGTCGATGGCGTCCAGCCAAGCGGGACGCCAATCAGCATTTCGTAGCCGGGCTCGACGAGGTGAGCGGAGAAGTACTCGCGCGACCAGCCTTGGCCGAACGGACCCCACTTCTCGAGCTTGACGTTCGTCGCGCCCCACTCGCGAAGCTGCCCGGCGGCCCACTCAGCCGCCCCTTGGAACCCGGGGGAGCCGGTAATTCGCGGGCCATGCACGTCGACGAGCTCGAAAAGGTGGTCCGTCACCTTGGATTTTTCGAGCGCTTCGCGGCGAATCCGGTGAACGACCTCGAGGTCGACCGGCTCGGCCGCAAACGCCGACGCCACGACGACGAGGGCAAGAAACAGGCGAAACATCGGCCACAGGATAGCGCGCCGCCCGCGGAATCGACAGCGGATTGGGATTTCTGGTACAACTTGGGTTCCCGCCGAGCGCCAAGCCGCCCGTCTTGCCACGATGATCGTCGCGGTTCCGAAAGAGTCCTTCCCCGGGGAAACCCGCATATCGCTCGTGCCCGGAGACCTCCCGGCCTTGACCAAGGCGGGATTAGAAGTGGTGGTGCAAGCCGGCGCCGGCGAAGCCGCGCTGCACCCCGATTCCGAGTACGAGGCGCGCGGCGCCCGCATCGAGGCCGACCGCAAAACGTTGCTAGGCCAAGCGGACATCGTGCTGCTGGTGCGCGGCCCCGGCGACTACGCCCAATACCCGGCCGAAGACCTCGACGCGCTCAAGCAGGGTGCGGCGGTGGTCGCGTTTCTCGACCCGCTGGGCCAGCCGCAGATCATGCGGGATCTCGCGGGCCGGGGATTGACCTTGCTGTCGATGGAGCTGATGCCGCGCATCACCCGGGCGCAGTCGATGGACGCACTCTCCTCGATGGCGTCGATCGCCGGCTACAAGGCGGTGCTGATGGCCGCCGACCACGCGCCCACTATGTTTCCGATGATGATGACGGCCGCCGGCGCCCTGAAGCCGACCAAAGTCTTCGTGTTGGGAGCGGGCGTCGCCGGTCTGCAGGCAATAGCGACCGCCAAGCGCCTGGGCGCGGTCGTAGAGGGCTACGACATCCGCACCGAGGTGCGCGAGCAGATCGAGAGCCTCGGCGGGAAGTTCGTCGAGATCAAGGTCGACGTGGAGACCAAGACGGGCGCGGGCGGCTATGCGGCCCAGCAGTCGCCTGAGTACTACGCGCGGCAGCAGGAGCTGCTGGGCGAGCATCTGAGCGGCGTCGACGTCATCATCACCACCGCCGCCGTCCCCGGCCGCAAGGCTCCGGTGCTGATCACCGAAGCCATGATGGAAGGGCTGCACCCGGGTACGGTGGTCGTCGACCTGGCCGCCGAGCGCGGGGGCAACTGCGCGGCCACCGAGGCCGGCCAGCTCATCGAGCGGCGCGGCGTGAAGATCCTCGGCCCGATCAACATTCCCGCGCAAGTGCCGGCCCACGCCAGCCAGATGTACTCGCGCAACATCCAGACTTTCTTGTCGCACCTCGTCAAAGAGGGCCGGCTGGAGCTCGACCTCGAAGACGAGATCACGGCCGGAACCCTGGTGTGCCACGACGGAAAAGTGGCACACCCGCGCCTGCAGCAAGCGTTGGAAGGAAAATAGGTCGCCATGGACGCCTTCATTGCCGCACTGACCGTTTTCGCCTTGGCCGTCTTCGTCGGCTTCGAGATCATCACCAAGATTCCGCCGACGCTGCACACGCCGTTGATGTCGGGCTCGAATGCGATCTCCGGCATTGCGGTGGTGGGCGCGCTGGTGGCCGCCGGAGCGCAGGTCCCCGAGCTGGCGCGGTTCCTCGGAACGGCGGCCGTCGCGCTGGCGACGATCAACGTGGTGGGCGGCTTCTTGGTCACCCATCGCATGTTGTCCATGTTCAAGAAGAAGAAGTAGACGGAGCGCGCCGTGAATCTCTCCGTCATCAACCTCGCGTATCTGGTCGCCTCGGTCCTGTTCATCCTAGGCCTGAAGGGGCTGACTTCGCCGCGCACCGCCCGCCGCGGCAATCTGTTGGGCGCGGCGGGGATGTTCGTCGCGGTCGTGGCGACTCTGGCTGACCGGCAGATCGTCAGCTTCGAGCTCATCCTGCTGGGCGTCGCGATCGGCGCACTGATCGGCGCGATTGCGGCCATCAAGGTGCAAATGACGGCCATGCCCGAGATGGTGGCCATCTTCAACGGCTTTGGCGGCGGGGCGTCGGCGCTGGTTGCGGCGACAGCCGTGCTCGCGCCGGAGATGGCGGCGGGCGTGCCCGCGATTCAGCTCTACGCCTCTTCGGCCGCGAGCACGCTGATTGGCGCGGTCACCCTGACCGGCTCGCTCATCGCCTTCCTCAAGCTCGCCGAGAAGATCAAGTTCCAGCCCACCGGAGCGGCGTACCAGACGCTGAGCATCGGCTCGGGCCTGGCCGCGGCGGCGCTAGCAGCGTACTTCGTCATCGACCCGTCCCAGATGTGGGTGTTCTGGGCGATCACGATCGTCGCCGGGCTCTACGGCATCCTGCTGACCGCCTCGGTGGGCGGCGCGGACATGCCGGTGGTGATCGCGTTGCTGAATTCGCTCTCCGGCTTGGCCGCCGCTGCGACGGGATTCGTGCTCAACAACAACGTGTTGATCATCGCCGGCTCGCTGGTTGGCGCGTCGGGGCTGATTCTGACCAAGATCATGTGCGACGCGATGAACCGCTCGCTGATCGACGTGATGCGCGGCGATCTGGGCGACGCCAGCGCCAAGGGACCCTCGGCGGACGACGTCTACGCCGGCCGCATCAAGAGCGCCGGAGCCGACGAGATCGCGATGCTGTTCGAGACCGCGGACAAGGTGGCGGTCGTGCCGGGCTACGGCATGGCGGTGGCCCAGGCGCAGCACGCCGTGCGTGAGCTGGCGAACCAGCTCGAATCGCGCGGCGTCGAGGTGGTCTACGCGATTCACCCCGTCGCGGGACGCATGCCGGGCCACATGAACGTGCTGCTCGCCGAAGCCGACGTGCCCTACGACAAGCTCTACGACATGGACTCGATCAACCCGATGTTCTCGGAGATCGACGTTGCCATCGTGCTGGGAGCCAACGACGTCGTCAATCCGTCGGCGCGCGAGGAAAAGAGCAGCCCGATCTACGGCATGCCGATTCTCGACGTCGACAAGTCGCGGACGGTGGTGGTGATCAAGCGGTCGTTGAGCCCGGGCTTCGCCGGCATCCCCAATCCGCTGTTCGCCAACGACAACTCGCTGATGTTCTTCTCCGACGGCAAGCAGGCGATTCGCGACCTGACCACGGCCGTCAAAGAGCTGTGAGACTCGCCCTGGCTGCGTTGTCGCTGCTCGCGGCCTGTACGCCGCCCGCCGCCAAGCTCACCGTCGCCGATATCCTCGCCGACCCGGCACGGTACGAAGAGCAGTCCGTCGAGCTCGCGGGCGAGGTGACCGATGCGGTTGGCATCTTCTCGCTAGGGATGTACACGCTCTCCGACGGTACGGGCGAGATCAACGTGACGACCTCGAGCGGCCTGCCGGCGGCGGGTACGCGACTCACGGTGCGGGGAGAGGTGCGCAGCGGCGTCACGCTGGGAGGCAAACACTACGGAGTCACGTTGAGCGAAGCCGAACGGACCTACGACGAGGCCGAGTAGCGCGGCGAGGTGAGCTCGGGCGAGCGTCGTTTCAGCAAGCCTACCCGGTGGATCGGGCTTGATCACGCTGTGCAATTGCGGACCGCGGGCTTCGTCCACTAGCTCACAACTTGTAAAAGGGCCACGCTAAGCGCCGGGGGCGGCTCCGCCCCCTATTCGCCAAACATGTGCATATTACCCCAACTCCGTATGCCGCCACCAGGACCCAGCTGACAGTTGACGAAGTCGCCGCAACTCAAAATGGCTCGGAACCCGCATCTGCCTCGCTCCGGCTCGACACCTTGACGGCTGCGATGGCTTGTCCCCCGGGTGCAGGGGCTGGGAAACTCAGAGGAGGCTCGTACTCGAACCTCATGTTCTCGCATCTACCCTCCGGTGACCAGCTTACCGAAGCCTTCCGATCTGTGGTGCTTGCAGTGCCGCAGCCCGTCGACGCCGAAACCGTTGCCCGGAGTATAACTGAGCTTGCGTCGGAATAAGTGCTCGAGACACTCGTCAACTCCAGACTACACGATTCGGCTTCGGCGCATGCGGCAGAGACTAGCACCATGCCGCCAAGGACAAGGCCGAACCACATTTCACGCCTACACTCTCGGGTTTCCATTAAACTCTCCCCAAAAAAGATAGTACATCGACGTGGGGACGGGACCATATACCAGCGGCGGTACCGGGCGTTTGGGCCGGTACCGCCTGGCCGTCCGAGGCCAATAGCGCTACAGCATAGGGGTGCGAAGACAGGTAGCCAGCAACGGCTGGCCGAAAGTACAGCTTTGATTCCAGTCCTTGATGCCAATACCACTGGGATTCGTCGAGCATGGCATGAATTCGTTGCACTCTATCTGCTCTCGGAAACTGCACATTCCACTGTCGTTAGTGGTGATTGTTGTTGACACGGGGTCCTGGTTCCCTGGAGCAGGGGACGGGAAAAAGAGTGGGATCGTCGCCGTGTCGCTGCCGCCAAAGTTCGCGATAGTGGCGAGCGTCGAGACTCCTGGGTCCGACGTCAAAACGATCTCGGATCTGCGAACGGAGGCGCGGATGTCCCGACATGTTTTTGAGGACGACATGGCTGTCAACGGGTGTACCAGCCAAAGCTGGTGGTCCGGCGGAAGGCAATGCGGTTAGGATCTGCGTGCCGAAGAGAGATTAACCGTTCGCCGTAGCAGGATCGGCGAACGCCATCATCGACGAGAAGCCTGTTTCGTCGTCATCGAGCCAGCCTGTCGCGAACAGCGCACCCATGGGACCAACCCCTAAGCCACCCGGTACTTCTCCACCGCCTCCTCATCCAAATCCACCCCCAGCCCCGGCGCCTGCGGGACGGCCACCATGCCGTCCACCGCCTCGATGCGCTGCTTGGTGACGTGGTCGCGCAGGGTGGTCTCCTCCTCGGCGACGAACTCGAGAATCAGCGCGTTGGGGACCGAGTTGAGCCAGTGCAGCGCTGCCGCTACGTTGACGTAGGTCGTGAAGCCGTGGTTGGCCACCGGCAGCCCGCGGTCGCGCGCCAGCGCGGCGATCTTGACGGCCTCGGTAAAGCCGCCGCAACGCGTCAGGTCGACCTGCACCACATCCACCTTGCCACGGTCCATCAACTCGAGGAACGACTTGCGCTCGGACTCCTCTTCGCCGGCCGCGATGCGCACGTCGACCGCCTGGCTCAGCTTGGCGTAGCCGTCGTAGTCGTCGGGCAGCAGGGGCTCCTCGAGCCAGAAGATGTCGTGCTCGGCGAAGGCGCGCGCTCGGCGGATGGCTGTCTTGGCGTCCCACACCAGCCCGGCGTCGACGAGCAGGTCGGCCTTGCCCAGACCCTTGCGGGCTTCGCGGACGAGGGCGATGTCGGTTTGCTCGTTGCGCCCCATCGGGTCCCAGCCGAACTTCACGGCGGTAAAGCCCTTGTCGACGTAGCGCTCGGCGAGCTCCCGCGTGGCGTCGGGCGTTGGGCCCCACAGCGAGCTGGCGTAGGGACGGATCGTCTGGTGAAACCCGCCGCCGAGCAGCTTCCAGATCGGCATCCCCAACGCCTTGCCCTTGATGTCCCACAGCGCGATGTCGATGCCGCTCATCGCGTGCAGGCCGACGCCGCGGCGGCCGCCGTAGATGTTGCCGCGGTACATCGCGTGCCAGATCTTCTCGGTCTCGAAGGGATCCTCGCCGATGACGAGCTCGCGCAGGCCCGCCGCGGTGGTGTGCGAGAAAGGGCCCTCGATCGCGCCCTTGACGGCCATCGGATTCGAGTCGACCTCGCCGATGCCGGTGATCCCGGCGTCGGTGTGCACGCGGACGATCAGCGCGTCCTGGCCAGAGTCGCACTGCTGTTTGACCTGGGGTAAGCGCAGGTAGATCGCTTCGACATCGGTGATCTTCATGAGAAATGCGAGCACCAGTAGAGCACGAGCGCCGGGCGGCCGACAACGCGCCCGCGGGGCGGACCGGCTATGCTATCTGCGTGGCGGACGAGCAACTGCAAGCGCAAGCCTGGGTGGGCGACGCCGTGCTATGCCTCTACGGCCGGCTGCGCATTCTGCGCGAGCAGGGCCGCGTCGACGGCGCGAAGTACCACCGCATGGCCTCGAATCAGTTTCTCTCGGCGTTCGGCGAGCCGACTGCAGTCGAAGCCGAGCTGGGCCGCGTCTTCGAGCAACGCGGCCTCGACGAAGCTTTCGCCTGGATCGAGCAGCGCTGGATGCCGTTGTTCGAGCGCCAGGAGGCGAACCGCGGCAAGAGGAGCAGGGCCGCCTCGTGACGCGCCGCGCCTTCCTGGGCGGGTTGGCTGCCGGCGCCGCGGCCGCGCAGTCGCGAGACCGGCTGCATCTGTGGACCTTCTCCGACGCCCACGTCGGCACCGACCAGCGCCATGGCAGGGAGAGCCTGGTCGAATCCATTCAGCATTCCGAGAGCGACTTCCAGTGGGATCTCGCGCTCGACCTGGGCGACATGTCCGGCGGCCAAGCCGTGCCCCAGGACGAAGAGGGCGAGCTGATCGTACGGCAATTCGAACAGGGGCTGCGGACGCATGATCGCGAGCAGATCTGTTCGCTCGGCGGCAACCACGACCGCAGCGGCCTCGACGAGCCCCAGAATTGGTGGTGGCGCAAGTGGCTCGACCCGACCGGCGAGCATCCGGCGCATTCGCGAGTCGATTCCGCCAACCGGCCCTACGCGATAGCCGGGACATGGGAGCGCTACTCGTTCCAGGTCGGCAACATCCTGTTCCTGATGATGAGCGACATCAACGAGCCGAGCCAGACAGTTGGCCGCGGAACGTTGGGCGGCAATCCCAGCGGCGTCGTCTCGGGCGAAACCTTCGCCTGGTGGAAGCGAATGGTCGAGGCCAACCAGGACAAGATCATCGTCTGCGCCCACCACTACGTGCTCAAGGAAACCACCGTCGCCTCGGGAGAATGGGAAGGTATGCGGCGCGACGACAGCGGCGCTTGGCGCTCGCACTATCACGGTTACAAAGCGCGCGGCACGCCCATCGGGGCTTCGTACCTCTACTGGGTCGACAGCAAGCCGGATGCGCAGGCTTTCGAGCGCTATCTCGCCGCGAACCCGGGGGCGATCGACGTTTGGCTGGGCGGCCACACCCACACGCATCCCGACGACACCTACGGGGATAAGTCGCACGTCGAGAAGAAGTGGGGCGTCTGGTTCGTCAACGTCAGCGCGTTGTCAAACCACCACGCCGGCCGCACGACCCTGCCGATGAGCCGCGTCTGGACGATCGAGGGAAATGAAGCGCTGGTGCGTTGCTACTTGCACAACGACCGCCACGCGCCTCGAGGGTTCTATGAGAAGGCCGAGCGCCGCCTCGGGCTCGCGAAACGCTACCGGGCTTGACCGGGCCCCGCGGGCTCGTAGTCTCGCCAGTCCAGCTCCACCCGTCTACGTAAGGACTGGAACGGGACCCAGCCGCCCATCTCGAGTTGCAGCCGGTGGGGCAGCCAATGCCCGGGCGCCAGGCGCACCTGCTCGAAGCGCCCGTCGAACCGGGCCAGCGATCCCAACAGCCCGGCCCAGATCTTCAGCGGCTCGCCCAAGGAAAACTCGGCCCTGGTGAGGCCAAAGTCTTCGGGATCGATCCACAGCGTGCCGGCAAGGCGATTGAGCACCTGGTCGATTCTGCGCCGCACGGGCGGCACGCCCGGCTTGGGTGAGAAGTGCAACGTCCAGCCGTAGTCGGGATGCCGGCCCGCGAGCTCGAAATCGTAACGCTCGACGACGGCGCTCGTCAGGGCGAATCCCAACCCGGTTTCGTGCGCTAGATCGCCCTCGGACTCGAGGTGCTCGCGAAATCGCTGCTTTCGCCTGGCCTCCCTTTCGAGATCACGCCGGGTCGCTGCTCGCCCGTCGCGCTCGAGCAGCTCGTAGAAGGCCTCGCCGTCGACAGGCCGGACACGGTAGACGTCGAGCCGAGTCTCGGACGCCTCGCCAGCGTCGTTCAACATCACTGTCCGACTCGTGTGGATGGCTCCATACTGGGCGAAGACCGCACCGTCGTTGGCCCGCTCGGCGCACTCCAGGGCGCGCTCGAGGATTTGCGCAGCCGACGGCGCGGCGCCGAGCTCGCCAGGGCCGGGGGCGCCGGTCAGGCTCGCGGGGAGCATGGCGGCCAGCAGCAGTGAGTGGAAGCGGTTCATGCTATGGGTTTCTCGTTTGAGGAAACCGTGGCTACGTCCAGCCTATTCCCGGTCGCCCTAGAGGATCTGTGCGCACAGCTCCGGGAGCTGGGCGTGCAGCGCGGCGGAATCCTGCTCGTCCATGTCTCTTATCGCTCGGTTCGACCCGTAGAAGGCGGGCCCGCAGGGCTTATCCGGGCGCTTCGGGAAGCGCTGGGCCCGACAGGGACGTTGGTGGCGCCGTGTTGGACGGGCAACGACGACGACCCCTTCGACCCCAATCTTACGCCGGCGTCGCCGGATCTGGGCGTGACGTCGGAAACATTTCGTCTGACGCCGGGCGTCGAGCGCAGCGAGCATCCCTTCGCCTTCGCTGCCGTCGGGCCCCGCGCGCGAGAGATCGTCCACGGCCCGTTGCCGCTGCCGCCGCATGCGCCCAACAGCCCGGTCGGTCGCGTGCGCGACCTAGACGGCAGCGCTCTGCTGCTCGGCGTGGGACACGAGGCCAACACGACGCTGCACTTGGCCGAGGTCGAGGCCGGGGTCCCCTATGGCGTGCCGCGCCACATCACCGTTCTCGAAGGCGTCGGGCCGCGGCGCATCGACTACCGCGAAAACGATCACTGCTGCGAGCTCTTCGCGCTAGCCGATGGCTGGCTGCGGGACGCCGGGCTTCAGGCCGAGGGGCGGGTCGGACAGGCGCATGCGCGGCTGGCGCGTTGCCGCGACATCGCGCGAGTCGCGCACGAGCGGCTGGCCCGCGACCCGTTGCTGTTTCTGCATCCGCGCGGAGCCGGCTGCGCCGAGTGCGACGCCGCGCACGAGGGCATCACCGCGGGATGCGACAATACGTCTCCCGCCCCATGACCAAGGAATACGCAGTCGAGCTCGCCGCCTCCAACATCCGCTACGGCCTCGGAGTGACGCGAGAGGTCGGCCAGGACCTCGCCGAGCAGAACGCGAAGCTCGCGATGGTGGTCGTCGATCCGAATCTGCGTGAGCTCGCACCGGTGGAGCGAACCCTGGAAGCGCTCGAAGACGCGGGGATCCGCCACCGGGTCTACGACGGAGTCGTGATTGAGCCGACAGACCGGTCGTTCCAGGACGCGATTTCGTTTGCGGGGTCCGGCGACTTCGACGCGTTCGTTGCGGTTGGCGGCGGCTCGACCATCGATACCGCCAAAGCCGCCAATCTCTACTCCTGCTGGCCGGCCGACTTCCTCGACTACGTCAACCCGCCCATCGGGAAAGGACTGCCGCCGCCCGGTCCGCTCGCACCGCTCTACGCCATTCCCACCACGGCTGGTACGGGCTCGGAAACCACCGGGGTGGCGATCTTCGACTTGCACGAGTTGCACGCCAAGACCGGCATCGCTCACCGGCGGCTCAAGCCGACGCTGGGACTGCTGGATCCGCTCAACCTGCGCAGCATGCCCAGCGCCGTCGCGGCGTCGACGGGGCTGGACGTGCTCTCGCACGCAATCGAGTCCTACACGGCAATTCCTTTCGACCAGCGCACGGCGCCGGAGCGGCCGGTCTCGAGGCCGGCCTACCAGGGCTCCAACCCCATCAGCGACGTGTGGGCGCTGCAGGCATTGCGCATGGTGCGCGAGTATCTCGAGCGTGCGGTCGCCGACGCCGAAGACGATGAGGCGCGCGGCCGGATGCTGTTGGCGTCGTCCTATGCGGGCATCGGCTTCGGCAACGCCGGCGTCCACTTGCCGCACGGGATGTCGTACCCGGTCTCGAGCATGGTGGATGCTTACCGCCCCGCGGGCTACGCGGTCGAGAAGCCGCTCGTGCCGCACGGGTTCTCGGTCATTTTGAACGCGCCGGCGGTGTTTCGCTTCACCGCCTCGGCCTGTCCCGAGCGGCACCTCGAAGCCGCCGAGGCGCTCGGCGCGGATGTCTCCCGCGTATCCGCCGAGGACGCCGGCAAGGCGCTCGCCGATACCATCACGGGCTATATGCAACGCCTCGGCGTCCCCAACGGCCTGGAGGGAGTGGGGTATTCGCAGGCGAACATCCCCGCCCTAGTCGAAGCCACCTTGCCGCAGCACCGCGTGACCAAGCTCTCGCCGCGGCCCGCCGACAAGGACGATCTCGCGCGGCTGTTCGAAGACGCGATGCGAGCCTGGTAAGATCCGGAGACACCGATCCGGAGATGCCCATGGCGAAAGCGAACAAGCAGCACTGGCTCGTCAAGTCCGAGCCCTTCAAGTATTCCTGGGACCAGTTCGTCGAGGACGGCTCGACCTACTGGGACGGCGTGCGGAACTACCAAGCACGGAACAATCTGCGCGCGATGAAGAAGGGCGACCAAGTATTCTTCTATCACTCCAACGAAGGTCTCGAGGTCGTCGGCGTGGCCAAGGTGATCAAGGAGCACTACCAGGACCCGACGACCGAGGACGAGCGTTGGTCCGTGGTCGACCTCAAACCGGTGAAAAGGCTGAAACGGCCGGTGACGCTGGAAGAGATCAAGAAGGACGAACGACTGCAGGAGATCGCGCTGGTGAGGCAGAGCCGACTCTCGGTGATGCCGATTCGCGAGGAAGAGTTCGACGCCATCCTCGAGCTGAGCAAGCGCAAGTAGGGTCTTTGCAACCGGCCATGGCCCGCCCGCGCTCGGCATCCTGGTGGCGTGCCCAAAATTGCGCGCGGGCGGCGATCGCTTGAGCCCCGAAAGGGAGCGACAGAGGGGAGTCGTCCGGTGTTGGTACGACCCGCTGCCTCGCATTGCGCCACATCAAAGCGGCTACCGCCGCCACTCCTCCATCTTGCGTTTGCGGTAATCGTTGGCTTCAGCGCGCCACTCTCCCCGCAGCGTCTTGTCGGCGATCTCCTGCTCGAGCTCCGCGGTGATGCCAAGACGCTCGCGCTCCTGCTCGAGCTCGTCCTTTAGTTGCTCGACCACCTCGGCGTAGGCGGGGTCGCGGTAGACGTTCCGTATCTCCTGCGGATCCTTCTCCAGGTCGTAGAGCTCCCAGTCTTCGATCTCGCGATACCAGTAGGCGAGCTTGTAGCGCTCGGTGCGAATTCCATAGTGCGGCAGGCGGCGTTGGATGCCTTGGTTGGCGTGGTAGATCTGGTAGTAGATCGAGCTGCGCCAATCCGGCGGCGCGGCGCCCTCGAGAATCGGCCGCAAGCTCCTTCCCTGCACCACGGCCGGAGTCTCCACGCCGGCATAGTCGAGAAAGGTCGGCATCAAGTCGATGTTGAGCGCGAATTCCTCGCTGACCGATCCCGCGGCCACCGAGCGCGGATCACGCATCATCAGCGGCACGCGAATCGACTCCTCGTAGATGACCTTCTTGTCCGTCCAGCCGTGCTCGCCCAGGAAATAGCCGTTGTCCGAGGTATAGACGACGATCGTGTTCTCAGCCAGCCCGAGCTCGTCCAGCGCGGCGAGCAGCCGCCCGACGTTGTCGTCGATCGAGGCGACGCAGCCAAGCACGTCGCGCATGAACCGCTGGAAGTTCCAGCGCTTGAGCTCGCCCGCCGGCGAATCCACCGGCGCGTCCTCGCGAGCGGGCCAGCGGCGGTAAGTCGGATGCTCGTGGATGTCGGCGACGTTGAGGTCGGCTTCGCGGGGCGACACGCGCCCCTGATGATCGTCGTCAAAGCTGGCCGGCTCGGGAAACTCGACGTCGTCGTAGAGGCTGGCGTGCTTCTCGTCCGGCTCCCAGACGTAGTGCGGCGCCTTGTGGTGACACAGCAAACAAAACGGACGCTCCTGCGAGCGCCCGCGCAGCCACTCGATCGAGCGGTCGGTGATGATGTCGGTCGCATACCCGGATCGCTGCTGGAGCACGCCGTTCTCGACCAAGGTCGGGTCGCGGTAGGCGCCTTGGCCCACCAGGACTTCCCAGTGATCGAAGCCCTGCGGCTCGGAGGTGAGATGCCACTTGCCGATGATTGCCGTGGCGTAGCCAGAGGCTTGCAGCACGCTCGGAAACGTGGCTTGGCTGCCGTCGAAGAGCCTGGGGATCTCCACCTGCCCGTTCACGTGCGGATAAGTTCCGGTGAGGATCGAGGCGCGGCTCGGCGAGCACAGCGAAGTGGTGACGTAGGCGCGGTCGAAGCGCATGCCCTCCTCGGCAATACGATCGAGGTTGGGCGTGCGGTTGACCCGGCTCCCGTAGCAGCTCAGCGCGCTATTGGGATGGTCGTCCGCCAGGATGAAGACGATGTTCGGTCGCGCCTCGGCCTCGGGCTGGCGCTGCGAACACGACCAAGCGAGCCCGCCGGCCAGGGCGCAAAAGCTTCGGCGAGTCAACATCCCACCGAGCCTACAACAACTCCGCTACGCTGAGGGCTAGCCGCTAGATTCTCACCGGGCGGCTGGCTCCATGTCGTTCGAGCTCTTCGTCGCCGCCCGCTACCTGCGCGCCAAGCGTAAAACGCGATTCATCTCCATCGTCACCGTCATCTCGGTGGTTGGCGTGATGACCGGCGTGGCGGCGCTGATCGTCGCCATGGCCATCAACAACGGCGTGCAGCAGGACTTGCAGCGTCACCTGCTCTCCGCGACCGCTCACGTCAACGTCATGGAGAAGGAACCGGTGTTCGGCATCGAGGCGTGGCGCCCGCTGGCGGCCGAGCTCGAGAAGCTCGACCACGTCGTGGTGGCCGCCCCGGCGCTCTACGGCGAGGTGATGATCTCGACGCCGATTCGCGGCACGGCCGGCGTCGTCAAGGGCGTCGACCCCGCCACCGAGATCGAAGTGGCGGAGCTGTTGCGCAACCTCGAAGAGGGCTCGCTCAACGACCTCATCCAACCGCCCGGCTCGCATCCGGGCATCATCCTCGGCCGGCGGCTGGCGGATACCATCGGCGCCCGGCTCGAGACCGAAGTCTCG
This sequence comes from Bryobacterales bacterium, assembly GCA_965216545.1. Lineage (GTDB taxonomy): Bacteria > Acidobacteriota > Terriglobia > Bryobacterales > UBA6623 > RI-231. The sequence goes on along the minus strand of OZ244172.1, from coordinate 5,318,375 downwards.
CTGCTCAATCCGCAGGGCGAGATCACGCCCTACGGCATGATGCCCGTCCGCAAGCGCTTCCGCGTGGTCGGCATCTTCAACTCCGGCTTCTTCGAGTACGACAACAAGTGGGCCTACACCACGCTACGCGCGGCGCAGCAGACGCTCGCCGTCGAGGATGTCGTCAATGCCGTCGAGCTGCGACTCGACGACATGACGCTGGCGGAGCAGGTCGCGCGCGCCGCCGAGGAAAAGGCCGGGCCCGAGTACGGCGCGATGAGCTGGGCGGAGCGCAACCGCACCGTCTTCAACGCACTCGAGATGGAGAAGTTGGTCACCGCCATCGCCATCGGGCTAATCATGATCGTGGCCGCGCTCAACATCCTCACCTCGCTGGTGATGATGGTGATGGAGAAGAACAAAGACATCGCGATCCTGAAATCGATGGGCGCCAGCCGGGCGCAGATCCGTCGCGTGTTCATGTGGCAGGGCCTGATCATCGGCGTCATCGGCGTGATCGCGGGCCTGGTCCTCGGCCATGCGGTGTGCTGGCTCTGCGACGAGTACAGGCTGTTGCCGCTCGAGCCGGAAGTCTACGGGCTCGAGTATGTCCCGTTCGCTCCGGAGTGGCAGGACGGCTTGGTGGTCGCCGTGGCGGCGCTCGTCATCAGCTACCTGATCACGATCTATCCCTCGAGCTCGGCAGCGGGCGTGGCGCCGGTCGAGGCGCTGCGGTACGAGTGACCCAGCCGGCCCAAGCTAAGGCGTCTTCCCCCGCTCGACCCTAGGCATCCGCCCTAACGACTGGGCGGGACCACTGGCCTAGAATCGTCTTCGTAGACCGCTGCGAGGCGGCAATAGGCCGTGGGACGAGGGACATATCACAAGTCAATCAGCATGTTCTGGGCGCTGGGCGTCCCGGCCGTCGTCTTCGCCATCTTGCTCTATGCTTACCAGTCGCCGGGCTGGGTCGGCAGCCAGGTCCAACGCACCTTCGGCCCCATCCTCGACCCGCTGATTCGCTGGGTCGACCGGATGATCTGATCCGCCGGCCCTCCTCTGCCCGTGAGGGCTTGATATCCTTGGGGTTTCGCCAGAAGCCTCTCCATGCAGCTAGAGAAAGTTTATGAGCCCGGCCGCTTTGAGCCCCAATGGGCGGCGCGCTGGGTCGACGAAGAGCTCTTCGTCGCCGCCGTCGACTCAGACAAGCCGAGCTACTCGCTCGTCGCGCCGCCGCCCAACGTAACCGGCGCGCTGCACGTCGGCCATTGCTTCGAAATCGCGATGACCGATATCACCATGCGGTGGCGGCGCATGTGCGGCGACAACGTGCTGTGGCTGCCCGGCGCCGACCACGCCGGCATCGCAACCCAGATGCTCGTCGAGCGTCACCTCAAGGCGCAAGGGATCGATCGCCGCGAGATCGGCCGCGAAAAGTTCCTCGAGCACGTCTGGGCCTGGAAGGACGAGTACGGCGGCAAGATCGTTAACCAATTCAAGCGCATCGGGGCGAGCTGCGACTGGTCGCGCGAGCGCTTCACCATGGACCCGGGTCTCTCCCGCGCGGTTCGGGAAGCCTTCGTACGGCTCTACGAGCGAGGCCAGCTCTATCGCGGCGAGTACATGATCAACTGGGACCCCGGAACGCTGACCGCGCTTTCGGACCTCGAGGTCGTCTACGAACAGCAGAAGGGCCACCTGTGGCACATCCGCTATCCGATTACCGATGAGCCGGGCGAGTTCGTCGTCGTGGCCACGACCCGCCCGGAGACGATGTTGGGCGACATGGCGGTCGCCGTCCACCCCGCGGACGATCGCTATAAGCGCCTGCACGGCAAGACGGTTACGCTGCCGCTGGTCGAGCGCCAAATGCCGGTCATCGCAGACGACTTCGTCGATCCCGAGTTTGGCACCGGAATCGTCAAGATCACCCCTGCGCACGACCCCAACGACTTCGCGGCCGGCAAGCGTCACGGGCTCGAGATCCTCAACATCTTCGACGAAGAAGCCCGGGTCAACGAGCATGGCGGCGAGTACGCCGGCCTGGACCGCTACGAAGCGCGCCGCCGCATCGTCGCTCGCCTCGAGGAGCAAGACCTGATCGAGCGGGTCGAGGACTACCTCAACAACGTGGGCAAGAGCCAACGCTCGGGGCTCGCTGTCGAGCCGCGTGTCTCGACGCAGTGGTTCGTCAAGACCAAGCCGCTGGCCGAGCGCGCGATCGAGGTGGTCGAGAGCGGCCGCATGGACATCCTGCCCGACCAGTGGAAGCGCAACTACTTCGAATGGATGCACAACATCCGCGACTGGTGCGTGAGTCGGCAACTGTGGTGGGGACACCGCATCCCGGCCTGGTACTGCGACGACTGCGGCCAGATGATGGTGCTGCGCGAGGACCCTTCGGCTTGCGCCAAGTGCAGCTCGAGCTCGCTTGAGCAGGACCCCGACGTGCTCGATACCTGGTTCAGCTCCGGGCTGTGGCCGTTTTCCACGATGGGCTGGCCGGAGAAGACAAAGGACCTCGAGACCTTTTATCCCACCTCGCTGCTCATCACCGGCTTCGACATTCTCTTCTTCTGGGTCGCCCGCATGACCATGATGGGCCTGGCCATGATGGACGACGCACCGTTTCGCAAGGTGCTCATCCACGGCCTGGTGCGCGACGCCGACAAGCAGAAGATGTCGAAGACCAAGGGCAACGTGATCGACCCGATCGAGATGACCGACAAGTACGGCACCGACGCCGTGCGCTTCGCTCTGGTCGCCTCCGCCGGGCAAGGCTCCGACGTGGTGCTCAGCGAAGACCGCATCGCCGGGTACGCCACCTTCGCGAACAAAGTCTGGAACGCGGTGCGGTTCGTCTTCATGAGCCTGGAGAAGGCCGGCGCCGAGCCCTGGACTCCAGAGAACCTAGACGAGTTCGAGCCTTTGCCGAACGAGCAGACCGGCGAGGTTGCGCTCGAAGACCGCTGGATCTTCTCGCGCCTGGACGAGGTGGCGCAACTCGCCAACGAGCACACCGAGAAGTTCCGCTACCACGAAACGGCGAACTGCTTGTATCAGTTTTTCTGGCGCGAGCTCTGCGACTGGTACATCGAGCTCAAGAAGCTCTCCTTTGGCCAAGGCACGGGGCTAACCAATGAGTGGAAGAACATGCTGGCCGCAATGGAGCGCGCCTTGCGGCTGCTGCACCCGGTGACGCCGTTCATCACCGAGGAGCTTTGGCAGCGGCTGACCATCAACACAGCGGGCAGGCCGCGCTCGATCGCGCTCGCGTCTTACCCCCAACCCAACGCTGGTCGGCGCGACGCCGCGGCCGAGCGCTCGGTGGGCGTGTTGCAGGATGTCGCCGGCGCCGTTCGCAACTTGCGCGCCGAGATGAACATACCGCCGCGCGAAGCGCTCTCTGGCACGCTGTTCTCACCGCACGCCGATGTGCGCGCGGTTGCCGAGTCGCAAGCCGGCGCGTTGCAGCGCTTGGCCGCGTTGCAGCTCGACGCTCGCAAGGGCCATGCGCCTGAGGGCGGCGCCCTGCTGCACAAGCCTGAGTTCGACCTCGCCGTCGATCTGCCGGAAGAACAGAAAAGGAGCATGCGCGCCAAGCTCGAGAAGCAACTCGCTCAGCTCGACAAAGCCGCCAACGGCGCCCGTAAACAGCTCGGCAACGAGAAGTTCCTCGCGAATGCGCCGACAAGCGTCGTCTCCTCGATCAAGGAGAAGCTGGCCGACTACGAGTCGCAGCTCGAACGCATCCGCACGACGTTGGGAGCGCTGTAACCTCGACTCGACTCCAACAATGTCGGTGAACCCCTGGCATCACCCCGAGATTCGCAACCTGATCGCGCGCGCGTTGGCCGAGGATGTCGGCCCGGGTGACGTCACGACCGAAGCCTGCGTCCCCGCGGCGGCGCGGGCCGAAGGATTCTTCCTCGCGCGCGAGCCTCTGACGCTAGCCGGCCTGGCGCTGCTCGAAATCATCTACGACCAGGAAGACGTGAAGCTGCTCTACCTCGACGGCGAGCAGCTCGAGGCCGAAACGCCCTTCGCCGAAGTGCGCGGCTCGGCTCGGCGCCTGTTGACGCTCGAGCGCACCGCGCTCAATCTGCTTCAGCGTACCTGCGGCATCGCGACGAACGCCCGGCGTTACGCCGACGCCGTCGCCGCCACGGGATGCAAGGTGCTCGACACCCGCAAGACCGCGCCCGGCATGCGCCGGCTCGAAAAGCTCGCGGTCGCCGCCGGCGGCTGCGTGAACCATCGCTTCGGCCTCTTCGACGCCGTCCTCATCAAGAACAACCACATTACCGCCGCCGGAGGCGTGCGCGAAGCCTTCGAGCGCTGCAAACAGGCCGGTCTGCCGGTCGAGATCGAGGTCCGCTCCCCCGCCGAGCTCGACGAAGCCTGGGCGGCCGGCGCCGACCACCTGCTCCTCGACAACTTCACCCCGGAGCAGGCGCGCCGGGCCGTGGAGCGGGTCGCCGGCCGCGCCAAGCTCGAAATCTCCGGCGGCGTGACGCTCGAAACAGTCCGCGCTTACGCAGAAACGGGCGCCGACTTCGTCTCCGTCGGCGCGCTGACCCACTCCGCCCCCGCAGCCGACATCAGCTTCCGGCTGCGCGCTGAGACGTAAAAAGCCGCTCTGGCCATTGTTTTCTGGGAAGAACACCCGACCGGCGCTCGTAGGACTTTATGAGAACCTATGGCGGTGGCGTCCCAGCTTGGCGCGGAATTCAACGTCGCGGCTCCTCGGGCCGACGAGTTCGAGAAGCTCGTCTCCGAGTATCGGCTGCGCGCGTTCCATTTCGCGCTGCAAATCGTGGGCAACCGCGAGGACGCCATGGACGTGACCCAGGAAGCCTTCCTCAAAGTGCATCGCAACTGGCGGATGCGCGACCCCAATCGCCCCTTTGCGCCATGGTTCTACGCGATCCTGCGCAACATGGCGATCGACTTCTTGCGCAAGCGGGCGACCTACCGGGAGGAGGCCCCTGAGACCGCTCCCGACATCTCGCACCGGCCCGGCCCCGAAGCGCTCGCCGTCAAAGGCCAGGTTCAGGAAAAAGTCTGGGACGCGATTCGCCAACTCCCGGAGCAGCAGCGTGAAGTGCTCGTGCTGCGCGACCTCCACGGCTTTTCCTACAAAGAGATCGCGGAGATCGTCGGCGCCCAGACCACGACCGTCAATTCACGCCTGCATGATGCTCGAGAGACGATGCGTCGCAAGCTGAGGAGGTTACTCTGATGCGCAACGAAGCTCTCGACAAGATGTTGTCCGCCTATCTCGACGGCGAGCTCACCCAAGCCGATCAGCAGCGCGTGCGGCTGTATCTAGAGGATTCCGACGAGTCTCGCGAGGAGTTTCGCGAGCTCGAGCAGGTGCAGAAGCTCACCGCCGAGCTTGCCTTCGCGTCGCCGCCCGACGATCGCCTCGACGAGCTCGCGCGTTCGCTCTCGGTGCAAGCTCCCCGGCGGATGGGGCTGTTTCTGTTGGCCTCGGGCGTGGTGGCCGTCATCTGCGTCTTGATCGTTCGGCTGGCCATGATGCCGCAGGTCCCGCTCTGGGTCAAGCTCGTCTATGGCGCCATCGGCTTGGGCATGTTTCTGCTGTTGGGCTCGGTCGCCAGGCAGCGCTGGCTCGAAGCCCCCAAGGACCGTTATCGCGGGGTGAAGAGATGATCGTCGTTACCGAAGGCTCGGTCGCCGGCAAGAACGTCGTGCGCTCGCTCGGGCTGGTGCGCGGCAACACGGTTCGCGCCCGCCACTTGGGCGACGATATCTTGGCCTTCTTCAAGGGCTGGGTCGGCGGCGAGGTCCACGAGTACACCAAGCTCATCGCCGAGAGCCGCGAGCACGCCTTGGACCGCATGGTGGAGGAGGCGCAAGCGTTGGGCGGCAACGCCGTGGTGAACGTCCGCTTCTCGACCTCCTACATCGCCAGCAACATGGCCGAGATCCTAGCCTACGGCACCGCCGTAGTGCTCGAAGCCGAAGACGACTCCTGAACGCCTTGCGGCGCACGGCTGTGCCGTGCAGGCGAGGCTGCGCCTCGCCCCGGGGCCGAAGGCCCCGATGTGCGCCCCAGCGTACGATCCGGAATAAACTGGGAGCTGCGGCGGTTATATCAATCGCACGAGGGAACTTTGTTCTTTCGGAAGAAGGCCGAAGAGTCGCGCTTCGAGGCGGCGGCGCTGCCGCATCTCGATGAGCTGTATCGCACCGCGCGGCGCATGCTGACGGACGCGGTGCGCGCCGAGGACGTCGTGCAGGAGACCTGCCTGCGCGCGTGGCGCTCGTTCCACACCTTCGATGGAGCGAACAGCCGCGCTTGGCTCTACAAGATTCTCGTCAACTGCGTCCACGACGAGCGTAATCGCGGACGCAGGGCCGCGGTCGCCTTCGAGAGCGAAGAGATCCTCGAACGGCAGCAGGCGCCGCCCGCGTCCTCTGACGCGTTGGACCGCGGAATCGTGGCGGCGCTCGACGCGTTGCCGGCGGCCTACCGCGATGTAGTGCTGCTCGCCGACGTGCAGGAGTTTTCGTATAAGGAGATCGCCGCCATGCTCGACATCCGACTGGGAACCGTGATGTCGCGGCTGAGCCGCGGCCGGGCGACGCTCCGGGAGAAGCTCGCCAGCCAGGCCGCGGACTACGGCATCGGGCCACAGGCGCAGGGAGGGCGCGGAGCATGAAGCTGGTTCCGTTCGACGACGCAAGCTGCAAGCGAGTGCGCGCGCGACTCGACGCCTACTTGAGCGACGAGCTCGCCCTCGAACCGGCCGCCGAGGTTGCGGCTCATCTCGAGGCGTGTGAGGCGTGCTCGGCGGAATTGGCCGCCATGCAAGAGGTGCGCCATCGGCTGCGCGAAGCCGTCCGGGCCGAGGCCGCGCCGGGCAGTTTGCGAGACGGGGTCGAGCGCCGGTTGCATGCCGAGTATCGCCGCGGACCGGCGCGCTGGCTGGCAGTGGCGGCCGCGCTGGCGATCTCGCTGGGCGCGGGACTGCTGGTCTCCGAACGTGTCACCGGCTATCTTCCGCTCGAGCTGCTCACGATCGAGCTCGAGGTGCGCAGCCTGGTTGGCGAGGTTGCCGCCGCGTACGCGCCGGCAATCATCGACCATCTGCACTGCGCGGTGTATCGCTCTGGAGCCAAGAGCGCCGTCACCAACGAGAAAGCTGCAATGGAGCTCGGCTCGGAGGCGCCCATCGCCGAGATGGCGCACCAAGCCGTGGGCCGCCAGGCCACCATGTTCGTCGCCCATCGCTGCCGCTTCGGCGGGCGGGACTACGTCCACATGATCTTGATGGACGGCGATGCGCTGGTCTCGGTCGTGGTGACCGAGAAGCAAGCTGGCGAAGCCCTAGGCGCCGAGCCGTCGGCAACGCGCGCCGGACGCTTCGAAATCGCCGGCTTCGAAACCAGCGGACGCCTGGCGTTCGTGATCTCGGATCTGAGCGCAGAGCGGAATCTCGAGATCGCGCGCGAATTGCAGGGACCGCTGGAGGGCTTCCTGGGCTAAGGAGCAAGTGGCGCAGATGGCGTGGAGCGGCGAACACGATAGACTGTCGGGTTCGAGCTCATGCCGGCTTGCGTACCAAGGCTCGCGACTCTTCTCGATCAGGAGCGTATCGAGCGCGTCGCATCGATCGCGTCCAGTTGAACTCGGGAGTCCGACCTACCATCAAAAACCGGACCAGAGGTCGCCGCGGAAATCGGCGGCCGCTACCTGCGGGCATCGCAACTTGGGAAGATCACGACCGCGGCCGCCGGGGATCGCCATTTCGTTACGCCGACTCCCCTACGGCCCTTCCGACGCCGTCGATTGGCTTTTCCTCCCCCGCCCAGCCGATCCTCCGGCCTATGCCCTCGTCCTCGATCCCAACTTCATCGATGAGATCTTGGGGCCGCGTTGGGTGCGGCTGGGCGCCGGGTTCGAATATCTGCTACCGAACGGGTTTCCCCGCCAGGCGTTGGTCAGCACATGGGAAATGTCGATCGGGTAGCGGTCGGGCAGCCTGTTTCGTCAGCCGCCAATTCTCACCAGGCGGTGAGCGGGGATGGGTGAAGCGGCCGCTGGCCGGCTTCTCGAAGCCTCTCGCCATCGCGGTCCGCTGACGCCCCTTCGCGGGACGCCAGTCGTTCCGCGAGGTCGTCCCAAGTTGCGTTGTCGGCGCAAAGCTCGATGACTCTGGATTCCACCGAATCGAGCCACGTCGCGTCGCCAGAGCGTACAGCTCCAGGCGGCGCATGCAGCCGACGTTCCCGCCCTCGTACAAATCGGCTTCGCTCGTCATCGATCATGGCAGCGATAAACGACACCCAAACGCCGTCTTCCGCTTCCGGAGTGAGCGAAGCGATGATGACCTTGGAAAGGCTCCGACTTCCGGCAGCCGCCAGGTAGTGGACTTCGACAGATCCGTGCCGTTCCGCCGCCGGGCCGTCAGCGGCGAACCCCTGCGGGGACAGGGCGCTTTCCACCCGGGCGAAAGCGCGGCTCAACCCGGGCTCGAGAGCCTTCAAGCCCCGTTCGCCGGTCCAGAACCCCTTCTCGATCAAGTCGGCGACCGGTTTCTCACTCGCCATGGATGGGCCTCCACGCTGTGTCCTCAGTATACGCCCGCTCAGCCCTGCGGATCGTCCAAGTCCAGATGGATCATGCCGTCGCCTTGCGGCGGCGCGATCAGCGAATCCGGCGCGACCTTGCCCGCCAGCCGCCGCACGCCGGCCACCAGCAGACCGCCGGCGATCGAGAGCCCCACCAGAGTCCCGCACAGGAAGATGATGTCCATCAGCAGCAAGTACGGGTCGTCGTGGCGGACAGGCTCGCTGTACTCGAGCGTCACGTCCGCCTCGTAGCGCACCCGCGCGAGCAGCCGTTGCGCTTCGTCGGCTGAGTCGGGATCCAGCGCCACCGCGATCAGCGGCCCGGTGCGCTTGGCGACCACCGCGTCCAGCTTCTGGAGCTCCTCCGCCTGCAAGCGCGCCATCTGCGGCGTTGGATAGCTGATCAGCAGCAGGCGCATCGGCCCCGCATCCGTCTCGTACTCGGCATAGTGAGCTTCAGCGTCGAAGTGGAAGCCGACGGCCGAGGGAGGCGTCTCCGGCGCAACGCGATCGAGCGTCTCCGGCCCAAGAATGTAGCGACGCGTCTCGGGCAGCTCGCCGTGCTCGGGCGTGTAGGCCAGCACCGGCGGGTCAACCGTCATCCGCATGCGCGGCAGGTAGCCCAGCATCAGCTCGACATCTTCGGGAACCGGCTCGTCGCCGCGCATCTCCACCACATAGTTGCCGATGTGGATCAGCTTGGAGTCGGGGCCCTTCCAGGCGCGCTTGCCATGCTCGATCCACTCGCCGCGCGAGGGCTTGCTCCACTGGAAAGCCGCGAAAGCGCCAGTGTCGTCGTAGTAGCGGGTGGCCGTCACCTCCAGGCGACGTCCGTCCTTGGTCTCATAGACGCCCTTCTGCGCCTCTTCGAAACCGAGCTCCTCGGCCAGGGCTCGATCGGCGGGCTCCACCGGCTCGACCGTCATGCGGACGAACTCCCCGAGCGCCTCCGGCACCAAAGCCGACCGCGCCGGAGACGCCGCTACCAGGCCGATCGCCAACGCCGCCGCGGCGTACAACCTCAACTTGCCTGCCCGCAGCATTTCTTGTACTTCTTCCCCGAGCCGCATGGGCAGGGATCGTTGCGCCCAACCTTGGTCGTAACCGCTTGCTTGACGGCCGTCGAGGACGCGCCGCCCGAGCCGGCCAACGAGACCTGCGCGAGCTCACGCTCCTTCTTGCGGCGCACGTCGCGCGTAAACTCCTCGATCGAGGTCTCCATCTTGTTCGCGCCGTTCGCCGGCGCGGCCTCGGCCGGCTCGGGAGACTCGCCGCGCACCTCGAAAGTGGGCGCTTGGCGGCGCTCCGGCGGAGGCGCCCCTTCGGCGACCTGCAGATTAAAGAGAAACTTGAGGGTTTCCTCTTCAAATCGCTGCATCATCGCTTCGAAGATGTCAAACGATTCCTTCTTGTACTCGATCAGCGGATCCTTCTGACCGTATCCTCGCAGCCCAATGCCTTCTTTGAGGTGATCCATCGAGAGCAGGTGATCCTTCCACTGCGAGTCGAGAATCTGCAGCATGATCATGCGCTCGTAGTAGCGCAGCCGCTCCGCCCCAATCAGCCGTTCCTTGGCCTCGTACTCCTTGGAGAGATAGTCGGTGATCTCGTCGGCAATGCCTTGCGGGTCGAGGCCGTCGAGCTTGAGGTGGTCGACCGAGACGCCGAATAGATTCTGGATCTCGAGCAAGAGCTCGGCCGTCTCGTAGGTATCGGGATGCGCCTTTTCCGGACAACGCATCTCGACCGACCCGCCAACCACGCCGCCGATGCGGTCGAGCACGAAGTCCTTCTGCGTCTCCCCGTCGAGCAACTGCGTACGCAGCCCGTAGACCGCCTCGCGCTGCTTGTTCATCACGTCGTCGTACTCGAGCAAGTGCTTGCGAGCGGCGAAGTTCTGCGCCTCGACGGCCTTTTGCGCCGCCTCGATGCGCTTGGTGATCAGGCCCGACTCGATCGGCATGTCCTCTTCCATGCCGAGCTTGAGCATTAGGTTCTGGACGCGTTCGCCGCCGAAGATGCGCAGCAAGTCGTCTTGGAGCGAGAGGTAGAAGCGCGAGGCGCCGGGGTCGCCCTGGCGCCCGGCGCGACCGCGCAACTGGTTGTCGATGCGGCGCGACTCGTGCCGCTCGGTGCCGAGAACGTGGAGACCGCCGAGGCCGATGACCTCCTTCTGCTCCGCGTCGGTCTCCTCTTTGAATCTCGCGAAGGCCGCGTCGTAGTCGGCCTTGGGAGCCTCTTCGGCGCTCTGTCCCATCTTGCGGAAGTGCTCGTTGGCGAGATCCTCGGGATTGCCGCCGAGCAAGATGTCGGTGCCGCGACCGGCCATGTTGGTCGAGACGGTAACCGCGCCTTTGCGGCCCGCCTGCGCCACCACGCGCGCTTCCTTTTCGTGTTGCTTGGCGTTGAGCACCTGGTGCTTGACGCCCATCTTCTTGAGCAGCTTCGAAATCTTCTCGGACTTCTCGATGGAGATCGTGCCCACGAGCACGGGCTGGCCGCGATGTTGATACTCCTTGATCTCCTTGGCGGCGTTGCGCCACTTCTCGTCTTCGGTGCGATAGACGACGTCTTGGTGCTCTTTGCGCTGGAGCGGCCGATTGGTGGGAATGACGACGACTTCGAGGTTGTAGATCTTGGAGAACTCGCCCGCCTCGGTATCGGCCGTTCCCGTCATGCCGGCGAGCTTGGAATACATGCGGAAGTAGTTCTGAAAGGTGATGGTGGCGAGCGTCTGGTTCTCCCGCTCAATCTTGACGCGTTCTTTGGCTTCCACGGCCTGGTGCAGCCCGTCCGACCAGCGGCGGCCGGGCATCAGGCGACCGGTAAACTCGTCGACGATGATCACTTGGCCGTCTTTGACGACGTAGTGTTGATCTCGGTGGTAGAGCACGTGCGCCTTCAGCGCCTGTTCAACGCAGTGCTTGACCTCGTAGTTCGACAGCTCGTTGATGTTGTCGATGCCGAGCGCCTGTTCGACCTTGGCTTCGCCTTGCTCGGTCAGAAAGGCGGTGCGGTGCTTTTCTTCGATGATGTAGTCTTTCGTGTAGGTCTTGTCACGGCTGTCGTCGGGGTTCTCGATGATCTCGCCGCGCTCCAGACCCGGGATCACGCGGTTGACCTTGTAATACTTGTCGGTCGACTGCTCGCTCGGGCCGGAAATGATGAGCGGGGTGCGCGCCTCGTCAATCAGGATCGAGTCCACCTCGTCGACGATCGCGTAATGATGCTTGCGCTGCACACAGTCGCCCGCGTCGAACTTCATGTTGTCGCGCAGGTAGTCGAACCCGAACTCGTTGTTGGTGCCGTAGGTGATGTCGGAGTTGTAGGCGGCGCGCCGTTCCTCATCGCTGAGGTCGTGCACGATGACGCCGACCGTCAGCCCCAGGAAGCCGTAGAGCTTGCCCATCCACTCGGAGTCGCGCCGGGCCAAGTAGTCGTTGACGGTGACTACGTGGACGCCTTTGCCCGACAGCGCGTTGAGGTAGACCGGCAGCGTTGCGACCAGCGTTTTGCCCTCGCCGGTCTTCATCTCGGCGATCTTGCCCGAGTGCAGCACCATGCCGCCGATCAGCTGCACGTCGTAGTGCCGCATGTCGAGCACGCGCTTGCCGGCCTCCCGGCACACCGCAAACGCTTCGGGAAGAATGTCGTCGAGATCTTCGCCGTCTTCGAGCCGCTGCTTGAATTCTGTCGTCTTCGCCTTCAGCTGATCGTCGCTGAGGCTCGCCATGCGGTCCTCGAGCTCGTTGATCTCGTCGACCCTCGGGGCCAGGCGCTTGACCTCGCGCTCGTGCTTGGTGCCAAAAACTTTGGCAAACATGGTCTCGATCATGTCTAGGGAATCCGCAGCAGGCTGCTTTTCGTATTCTAGCCCACCGACGGCGGGCGTCCCTTCCAAGACCGCGACCACACTGGTTGGACACCGCGCGGCCCCGAGATGTTCCGCCGGGAGAGTGCTGGAATGATCGAAAGAGCGCTGCCGACCGATCTAGAGACCATTCTGCCGTTGATGCGGCAGTACTACGCCGAAGATGGGTTACGCTTCGATTCCGACGTCGCCCGCTACGCCTTGGCCGGTTTGCTCGACACGCCCGAGTATGGCGCGGTCTGGGTGCTGCGAGGCGGCGAAGCGGTGGTCGGCTACCTGGCGCTGTGTACCGGCTACTCGCTCGAGATGGGCGGGCGGGACGCGTTCATCGACGAGGTGTTCGTTGCGCGCGAGTATCGCGACAAGGGCCTTGGCCAGCAGCTCATTCAAGCAGCGCTCGAGACGGCTCGTTCCTCGGGCGTCCAGGCGGTGCACCTGAGCGTCGAGCTCGGGAACCGCCAAGCGCTCGAGCTGTACGAACGGCTGGGCTTTCGCCGCCGCCAGGGAACGATGATGAGCCTGCGGCTAGCAGACGTCCAGGGCTGAGCCGCATACGCGAGAGCCCGTCTGAGAAGGCCGCCTCAACGCGCAAGGATGCTGGCCGCTCGGGGCTGTGCCGCTCGGGATGTCACGATTTCGCGCCGCAATGGAATCAACCAGTTGAGATGGAGCCCCAAGACGCGAAGCTCGCTGACTGGAACGTGTGAAGAAATCCGGGACTGGCTCACGCGGTTCGAACCAAGTTTCTTCGAATCAACAGTGGTCTGCATCGCGAGTGCCTGTCCCAGCGATTTCTTCACACGTTCCAGACCCCCGACCACGGTCTTCATACACACTCTCACGGTCGCGGCTCTGGTCGTTTTGGCTACGGCGCGCCGGACGGTGGCTCCAAGGCGCGCCACGAGCGCACTCTGGCGCGCCAATCGTCCTCGAGCATGTCGGAGATGACCGCGCAAGAGTCGGCGCCGGCCTCCAGGACCGCTGGGGCGGTTTCGAGGCTGATGCCGCCTATGGCCGACAAGGGTTTTTTGGAAAGGACTCGCAGGCGGCGCAGCTCTTCCAGACCCACCACCGGATCGGGCCGTTCCTTGCTCGCCGTCGCGAAGATGGGCCCTAGCGCGAGGTAGTCGACCGGCTGGTGGGCGGCGGCCCGGAGCTGCGCCTCGTTGTGGGTCGAGAGCCCGATCAGGAGGCGGTTTCCGGCGAAGCCGCGGACCGCGGCCGGGGTCAGGTCGCGTTGTCCCAGGTGCACGCCGGCCGCCCCGACTGCCAGCGCGATATCGGCGCGGTCGTTGACGACGAAACAGGCCTGCGCCTGGGCGGCAAGCTGAGAGATCTCCGCGGCTAGGCGAAACGCCTGGCGGGTCCAGGAGTCCTTGTGGCGTAGCTGCAGGATACCTACGCCGGCTTCGAGCAACGCCCGAGCCAGCGTGAGCGGGTCGAGCCCGCGGGCGGCCAGCGCGCGGGTGTCGAGGATGGGGTAGAACGGCGAAAGGCGAAACGACGACAAGCCGAAACTCCGCCCTCAGACGATGCCGGTGAGCTTGCGTTGAAACGTCGGGAACGACCCAACGCGGGCTCCGAGCGCCTCTTCGGCCAGTGTCACGTAGAGATCGCCGAGCGTGCCGGTCGTCCAAGTGTGGCGACCGGTCTGCAAGCCGCCCGCGTGGCCGGCGGCGATCACGGCGAGGTCGTTGTTCTTGTGGGGATTGGCCTCGGCGTGCTCGTGGACGAACAGCACGAGAGTACGGTCGAGCAAGTTGCCGTCGCCGTCGGGCGTGGCCCGCAGCCGGCCCACCAGATAGGCCAGCTCCTCGACGTGCCAGCGGCAGATGTCTCGCAGGATGCGCATGCCCTTAGGCGTCTCGACCTCGCCGTGGGTGTATTCGTGGTGCCGCTGCGCGGTCAGTCCCAGCCAGGGGAAACGAGTGAGGCCCTGGCACTTGGTGAGCATGTAGCTGGCGACTCGCGTCTGCCCGGAAGCGAAGGCATGAACCAGCAGGTCGGTTTGCAGCTTGGCGATGCGCGGGTAGTCGCGCATATCGCCGCCTTCGGAGGGCCGCTCGACTGCCCGTTCGTACTCGGGCGGCAGGCTGGCGATCGAGCGCTCGAGGTCGCGCACCGAGCTCAGGTACTCGTCCAGCCTCACCTTGTCGGAGCGGCTGAGGACGCCGGCGACGGCGGCTGCGTCTTCTCGGACGGCGTCGAGGACGCTCTTCTTGCGGCCTCGCCAACCCTCCTCGCGCTTGCCAAAGAGGCGATCGAAGAGCTTGTGCGGGATCGTCTCAGGGGGCAGCGGCCTGTCGCGGCCGGCCCAGCTCATGTTGCGTTGAATGGACTCCCCGAACGATTCTTGGCAGACGCCGACCTGCAGCGAGCGGAAGCGCGTGGCGCCGCCAATCTTGGTCGCCACGGCTTGGTCGAATGAGATCCCGCCCGCTCCGCGCCCGGTGTAGATCCGGCCCGACAGCAGAGCGCTCATCGAGGGGTAGTGGCTGTTGCCCGGTCCGGGCAGTCGGGCGGCGGCCGAGTCGAGGCCGGTGATGACGTGGATGTCGTCGCGAAACCGCGCCAGCGGTTCGAGACACGGCGTGATGCGAAACTCCTCGCCGGTCTCGCTCGGTTTCCAGTATTTTTCGGGGATGCCGTTGCCGTTGAACCAGAAGACGAAGCGCGTATCCAGGGCGCTCGAACCGGCGTCGGCGGCATGGGCCGAGCCGTTGGCGTTGAACATGCAGCTCAGCGCCGGCAGGCCGACGCGCACCGCTCCCGCGGCGGTGAACCCGCGCAGCAAGGATCGTCGGGTGATGCGGCGGGACATTGAAGGCTTTGCTGGAGATTATACCGCCCGGCTCACCGCGCTCTACAGCCGTTCGACCGGAATCGAGGCCGCGCCGTAGAGCTTGCCGCCCTTGACGGTCGCAACGGGCTCGAGCATCTGTGAGCCGCTACGCGTTTCGCCGAGCGCGTCGGTGAAGGCGTAGCGGCCGCGCTCGAGGGTGAAGACCGAGATGTCCGCCTCGCTGCCCGGTCGGAGGCTGCCCAAGCCCCCGAGCGCGCCGAAGACGCGAGCGGGGTTCGCCGTGACACGCTCGATCGCCTGCTCGAGCGAGAGCCCAAGATGCAGAAACTTCGATACGGTCGTCGCAAGGTCGAACACGGGGCCGTGAACGTTGAACTGATGCACGTCGCTCGAGATCGTGCCGGGCAGCAGACCCTGCCGCATCGCCTTCTCGGCGGTGTCGAACGAGAAGCTGCCCGCGCCGTGACCGATGTCGAGATGGACTCCCGCATCGACGGCTTCGAGAACTTCTTCGAGCACGCGACCGTCCTCGGTGAGGATGCCGCCCTCGCCGCCGCGAAAGCTGTGTGTGATGACGTCGGCGGGCTTGATGAGCTTCAGGATCTCGGGCACGGGCGAATAGGAACCGCCGATGTGCACCATGAGCGGCAAGCCGACGGCGTCGGCGGCCTGGCGTGCGCGGCGTAGCGCTTCGAGGTCGTGGTCGCCGGCGATGTTGCGCGTGAGGCGCACCTTGACGCCGACGATGACGTCGCGGTGGCGCTCGATCGTCTTTGCGGCGAGGTCCGGGTTGGCGTAGCGTAGGTCGAGCAGCTCGCCCCATGGGTTGTCCTGCGAGAGCGTCGACTGGCCGACGACGGAGATGTTGAGCAGCGCGAACACGCGCGTGTCCGCGACGTTGATGACGTACTGGCGCAGGCCGGGGAAGGTGTGTGCGCCGGCCGAGCCGGCGTCGACGACCGTGGTCACGCCCTTGGCGACGCAGCTCGGGTCGGCGGGGATGCCGAGCGGCGCGACGCCGTCATAGACGTGGACGTGAATGTCGATCCAACCGGGGGTGACGATGCGGTCGGTCGCGTCGATGACGTGGAGCGCGTCGGAGGCCGGGATCGAGTCGGCGAGACGGGTGATCTTGCCATTTGAGACGGCGACGTCCTGAACCTTCGATAGACTCTGCGCCGGGTCGACGACGCGGCCGCCCTTGACGACCATGTCGTAGGCGTAGGTGCGCCCGCGGCTCTGGGCGAAGGCCGAGCGCCGAAAGGCGGGCGCAAGGCCAACCAAGAGCGATCCGGCGGAGCGTAGCAGGAAGCGCCGTCGATGCATTCCGGCGAGGAGTATAGCAGCGTGTGGAGGGCGTTTCGGGGGAGGCGGTACGGGTTCGAGGACCATCAGCAGGTCATATCCAGAGGCGGCGGAGTCAACGGTTCGCCTGGCGCGCTCCGGAACAATCTCGCCGGCACGGCGACTAGCAGCCCGCTTCCGAAGTCGCGTGGGCCGCGCGAGAGGGTCTTGGGGTGTGTTCGGCGAGGAGCGACGAGGGTGTCGATGCGGGACATCCGCCCCGAGGAACGACAACGCCGGCGTGCGCAACGCACCCTACGGGACTTCCGACACGGGTTGCTGGCAAACAACAAGCTGCGATCGGGTCAGGGCGCCGCGGCGAACGAGTGCAGCATCCCCTCGAACTTCTTCTTCTGCTGCTCGTTCAGCACCCGCATGATCTCTTCGCGCCCCTGCTGCTGCAGCGCCCGCATCTGCGCCAACAGATCGGCTTCGAGCATGATGTGCTCGTCGAGGATGATCTGCACCTCTTGGGACTGCTCCGGCGTCAGCTCTAGGTTGGTGCTGAGACGTTCCAGCGCCACCAGCGTCTGCTCCTTCGGCGCGGTGGTCGCGGCAGGCTCCGCGCGGGCATGCTTGTCGTAGGCCCGCAAGCCGAGCACGCCTGTCGCCAGGCCCGCGACGAACACCGCCGCCAGCAGCCCGAAGGCCTTCTCTCGATACGCGACTAGTCGGGCTTCGGACATCGTTCAGCTCAGTCTCGCGGCGCCATCATCTCGGCCAACATCGAAGCGCGGTTCTGCTCGATGTCGACGCCCATCCGTACCTGGTAGTTCGCCGGCGGCTGCTCGCTCAGGATCAGGTCCGCCAGCTCGGTGTTCGCCCGCGTCGTCTGATCGGTAAACACCACCGCCGAACCCAATACCAGCATCCACATCAACGCCGCAAACGCCAACCGCCGCACCATGAACGGCTGCAAGAAGACCTCCCAAAAGGGAACCTCCTTCTCGGACTCGATCAACTGGTTCACGCGCGCATAGAAACCCGGCGCCGGCGACGCCAGCTCGCTCGCGTCCACGCGAATGGCGTCGAACAACCGGCGGTTGGCCTCAAACTGCGAAAGCTCGGCCGCGGAGTCGCCGTCGCGCTCCAGCCGAGCTTCGAGCTCCGCCAGTTCCTTACCGGTTAGCTCGCCGGAAAGATATTCCTCGAGTCGGTCTTTGATATAGCGATCCATTACGCTACCGCCCGGTCGATCTTCGCTGCGGCCTTTACCAGCTTCTGCCGCGCCCGGAACAACTTTACCTTGATGGTATTCTCGTTGATCCCGGTCTGGTCCGCCAACTCTTGCACCGTCAGCCCTTCGACCTCTTTCTGTATCAGCAACATCCGCTCTTCCTCGGACACCTTCGAGAGCAGCTTCATCAGATAATCCCGGTTCTCCAGCCGATCGTCCGCCGCCGCGCTCTTCTCCACCGCCAGCGGCGAGCTCTCGAGCGACCGCTCGTCCTGCTCCGCCAAGTCCGACTCGTAGACCAACTTGCGCACCTTGCGCTTGCGCAAGTAGTCGTAGCATTCGTTCACCGTGATCTTGTAGACCCAGGTGATCAGCGACGAGCGGAAATCGAATCCCTTGAGCGAAAAGTAGATCTTGGCGAACACCTGCTGCGCGATGTCCTCGGCGTCGTTGCGTTTCCTCAAGATGCCGTAGATGATCGAGAACACCTTGTTCTGGTGCTTCTCGACGATCTGTCGAAACGCCGTGTCGTCCCCAGCCTGCGCTTGCCGCACCAGCTCCGCTTCTGGAGTGTCGCGGTACGCCACCTTGGGTTCGCTTGGAGTCAAAGCAGTCTGTCCGGGATAAGTTGCAGTCATTGTCGCCATCATCCCCTTTGACGGGGCCCGGCGACGTCAGGTTTCATGGTGCAACAGATTTGTGGCTTGCTCGAGACCTCTTCTTTTCAGCGCCTTACAGCTCGAGCTTCCACGGCGCGCGGTACGCTCGCCGCAGGAAGCTCCGCGCCTCGGCGTTCGTCGTCGTCTCCGCCACCGGATCCCAGTCCACCCGCTGCCTGCTGCGCAGCGCAATGTTGCCCAGCAGCGCGGTCGTCGTCGAGCGGTGCCCTTCGAGGATGTCGGCGATCGGCGGCGTCCTGGTGTGGATCGAGGAGACGAAGTCCGCCCAATGGTCGGTGGTCGAGTTGTTGCCGAACTCGCCCTTCCCCGCACCCATGCGCTCCCGAGAGCCGGTCTCCAGTCGCTCCATCTCGGGCAATATCTCCCAGCGCCGCCGGTTGCAGAAGAGCGTGCCCTTGGTTCCGTGGAAGGTGATGCCGTAGTTCTCGCCAAACATCGACTGCGCATTCGTCACGCGGTTCTCATACACCGCCGCGAACCCGGGGAACTCGTAGCTCGCCAGAATCGTGTCCGGCGTCTCACGATTGTCGCCCAGCACGTACTTCTCGCCCACCGCACTAACCGCCGTCGGGCCAGGCTCGCCCATCGCCCATAACACGATGTCGAGCAGATGGATGCCCCAGTCGGTCATCATGCCTCCGGCGTAGTCCCAAAACCAACGGAAGTGCGAGAACGACTTCTCGTTTACCCCAAAGCGGTTCGCGTTGAACGGCCGCTCCGGCGCCGGCCCCAGCCACATGTCCCAATCGAGCCCCTCGGGCGGCTCTGCGTCGGCCGGGTTGCCGATGCCCTGCGGGAAGTTGTTGCCGTAATTCCAGGTCCGCACGAAGGAGATGTCGCCAACCTCGTCGTTGCGGATCATCTTCGCCACATGCTGGAAGTGGTCGCCCGAGCGTTGCTGCGTCCCCACCTGCACGATGCGCTCGTACTTCCGCGCCGCCTGCACCATCATTTGCCCTTCGTGCACGGTCACCGAGATGGGCTTTTCCACGTAGACGTCCTTGCCCGCCTTGCATGCCTCCACCGTCATGTAGGCGTGCCAGTGGTCCGGGGTGCCAATCCCCACCACGTCGATCGAATCGTCCGCGATCAAATCGCGGAAGTCGCGGTACACCTTTGCGCCCGGCGCGATCTTCAGCGCCAGATCGACGTTGGGCTGCCAAATCTCGCTGATGGCCGCGCATTCGGTGTCCGGGCTCGCCACCGCCGCTTGGACGATGTTGCGCCCGCGCCGGCCCGTGCCGATCACGCCCACCCTGAGCTTGCGTTGCTGTCCGCGCAAGACCTGCGGCGCGGCCGCGGCCGCCGCCCCGGCGGTTTGAAGAAAATTTCGTCGTTTCATCGGCACGGCACTCAGGGTAACCCAGGCCCCCGCCGCGGCGCATCCGCCTGTGCGGCCCCTGGCTCGGGCGCATGCGAGCCGGCAACCTCTGTAACACTTCTCTCCGCCGCGCCCTCCGGCATGCCAAGATTCTTGCTGACTGATTTCACCGGGGGTTGAGGTTGCGGCGCACCTTCAGCGCGTCGCCTCCGCCGGTCTGAAGTCCATCCCGGCGCCCGCTGGACGCCTCACCACAGGAGAAGGAATATCCAATGCTGAAACATCTGACTCTCGCCGGCCTGCTGGCCGCTCTCGCCGCCGGCTCGCTGCTCGCCCAGGTCACCGACAGGCCCGACCCGGACGGACCGCGGCCGATGGCCGGGCTCGCCATGTTCAAAGTTCCGCTGAGCCCCTCGTCGCAGAACCCGCCAGTAGAGGGCGTCGGCATTGCCGGCGAAGCCGTGATCCTCATTCACATGCGCCGCGACAGCGGCGGCGAGTTGACCGAGGCAGTCGTCGACTTCATCCTCGACATCCACACCGACGCTCCGCGAACCTTCACCGCCATGCACATCCACCGTGGCCGTCGCGGCATGAACGGCGGCGTCGCGGTCAACGCCGCTTTCGGGGGCGCCATGGAAGCGGACGCTGGCGGCCATCGCATCTTCCGCCAACGAGTCCTCACCGAGGCTGACGACCTCGCCACGGTCCGCGAGATCCTGCGCAACCCCGCGCGGTTCTACCTCAACCTGCACTCGATGTCGAATCGCCCCGGCGTAGTGCGTGGCCAACTCATGCGGCCCGACTCGGCCGCCATCGAGGGCCTCGGTCGTCAGCTCCGTCAGGCCCGCGAAGCCAACACGGCCCTCGCCGGCGAGCTCGCGGACATCAAAGAGACGCTCTCCCGCATCGCGCGCGCCAACGGCGTCGTGCCCGTCGAGTAGCACTCGAACTAAGATGGAAACGGCGAGCCCTCCGATCAAGCTCCGAGGGCTCGCTGGCTAGAACAGATACGCCCCAAAATGTCGTAAGCTGGGCAAAAGAGCGCTCTCGCTGCTCCAGGAGTATCCTCCATGTCCAGTCGACTAGTCCGCGTCACGCTCGTGACGCTATTCGCCGCCTCATCCGTCCTGGCTCAGAGCTCCGGCCTGGCCGCCTTGTCCGCTCCGCTGAGCCCGTCCGCGGTTTCCCCCCCGGCGGAGGGCTTCGCCGCCGGCGGTCGAGCCACGGTGCTCATCCACACCACGCGCGACGACGCCGGCGCCCTCACCCGCGCCCTCGTCGACTTCCAGCTCGACTTCGCCACCGAGGCGTCCGACCTCATCACCAAGATTCACCTGCACCGCGGCCCGCGGGCCACCAAGGGACCGGTGGTCATCAATGCCGAGCTCGGCGCGGAAGTTTCCGTCGACCCCGGCGCCCATCATCTGTTCCGTCAGCGCGTCCTCATCGACCAAGACAGCCTCGACGCCGTCGAAGACATCCTCGCCGACCCGAGCGCCTTCTACCTCAACGTCCACTCCGCCAACAACGACCCCGGCTTGATCCGCGGCCAGCTCATGCACGCCGACAGCGCTGAGATCGCCGCGCTTCGCGAGCGCGTCGATACGCTTGCCGCTGAGAACGCCAACCTCTCCGCCGAGCTCGACGGGTTGAAGCAAACCCTGGCCCGCGTTGCACGCCGCCTAGGCGTCGTCCCGGCTCAATAGAGCCCCTCCCTCCAGCCTCTGCGCCCTGGCCGCCCTAGAGCCAGCCAGGAAAATACTTCTCGATCAGCCACATCGGCTGCCAGCGGTCCACGTTGCGCTTGCGCCCCGTCATGTCGATCGCCTTGGGCTTGGGGTTCGCCGCGGTGAGCTCCTCATCGTCGCCGAACTGCTTCTGCGACGCTCGAAGCATCCCCATCATGCGCTCGACTCGCGCCCTGTGCTCGGGCTCCTCCGCCAGATTCACCATCTCGTGCGGGTCGTTTGCGAGGTCGAACAACTGCGTATGGTGAATCTGCGGATACCGGATCAGCTTCCATCGGCCGTCGTTGATCGAGCGCATCAGATTCCGGAACGAGAGGAACATCGTCTCGCGATTCTTCTGCTTCCGCCCCGTCCATAGAGGACGAATGTCGATCCCGTCAATCCCCGCCGGGGCCTTCGCCTCGGCTAGGTTGAGCACGGTCGGAAACAGGTCCAGGATGTAGGTGAACGCCTCGGTCGACTTGCCCCGCGGCACGTCCGGCCCGCGCACGATCAGCGGCGACTGCATCGAGTGCTCGTAGATGTTCTGCTTGCCGAGCAACCCGTGGCTGCCCACCGCGAGACCGTGGTCGGCAGTGAAGATCACGTAGGTGTTCTCGGCCTTGCCCGAGCGGTCCAGAGCTTCCAGGATGCGCCCAATCTGCTCATCCATGTGCGTGATCATGCCGTAGTACTCGGCGAGCTGATCGCTGACGATGAGCGGCGTGCGCGGCCACGGCCCAAGCTCTTCGTCGCGGCCGGTCATGTGGCCGTTGTCGAAGGGATGCTGCGGCAGAAAGTTCGGCGGCAGCGGCGGCCTGGAGCGGTAGTAGAACTCGCGATAGCGCAGCGGCGGCTGACGCGGATCGTGCGGCGCGGTGAACGCCACGTAGGCGTAGAACGGCTCATCGCCCTTGTAGCCCTCGAGAAACTCGATGACCTCGTCGGCGAACAAGCGGCTCGAGAATCGCCGCCGGTTGTTGCCTTCCACCAGCTTGCCGTCCGGCCCCAGGTCGTCGACGGGAACGTCGGAGTGATCGCTCATGCCGCCGAACATGATCGAGCGCCCCTCGGCGAAGCTGCGCAGCCACGACGGCCGCTGGTTGTGCCACTTGCCCGTTGCGAAGGTATGGTAGCCCGACTGCTGCAGCGCCTCGCCCAGCGTCCGCTCGCCGGACATGTCCATCTGGATCCGGAAGAACGACTTGCCGGTGTTGAGCATCGCCCGGCTCGGCACGCACACCGCCCCGCCGAACGCGCCCATGCAGTAGTTGCTCTTGAAGCTGCAACCGGCGCGCGCCAGCCGGTCGAGATTGGGAGTCTGGATGTGCGGGTTGCCCCACGCGCCGATGGTGTCGGGCCGCTGGTCGTCCGCGAACAGAAACAGGACGTTTGGCCGCTCGGCGGCCGCGGCGGCGCTCGCCGCCAGCAGAAGAATCAGAGGACGCAGCATGCCGCATCAGCATACCGCAAGCGGAGCTCGGTTCAAGGCCGCCACCCATACGGGGCGGCCTCTTCGTCCTACTGTTTGGATCTAGCTCGCCTGCAGTCGCCAGGGTTGATCTTTATACCCGTACCCGCTCGAGCCGTAGGCGTCGGTATCCGTCGTCGGATCCCACTTCGGAATGAAGTTCTGGCGCATCAGCCGGTGCCGCACGTCGTCGGGCGAGCGGCCCAGCAGCGCGCAGCAGAAGTCGAAGGTAAAGCCGCCGCTCGATTTGCCATGGATCCATTCCAAGGCTTCCTCGCGGTGGCGGCGCGGGCCGTTACTGGCGTCTTGAAGGGCTTGTATGAGGACGGCGCCGGCGAGGCGCTGCAAGGCTCGGTCAGCCTGTCGATCTTGGCGAGCGGTTGTAGAAGAGGGGAACAGCATTGCGTTATTTGGATCACCGTGAGAACGGTCTTCTGTGATCCATATCGTCGCAACTGCCGCTTTCCTTTGGAATGGAGCATGAGTACTGAATTGGTCTAAGGAAGTTCCTGTATTTTGGGCCGCCGCATCTAAGGCCCGAACCTAGGAACTTGCCCAGGTCTAAGGAAAATCCCGAGCCTCCGGCTAGCCGCGCATGTCCCGCCTCATCCGCCCCGCCCAGCGCAAAAACCCCGCCAAATGAGCCTTTTGCTCCCATGTGAACTGGAAGAAAGAGGTCCGATTCAACTTGTTAGCCGGGATACCCCAGTAGGTCTCCACCCGCCAGCGGAGATAGGGACTCTCCCAGGGGCGCAACCGATAGCCCCGCCCCGCGGTCCATAGGAACGCCGCCATTCCGGGGATTTCCGACAGCTTCGGGATCACTGTTTCTGGGCGTAATAGCCCGGCCGGTGCCGCACCTGGTTCCGCTTCGCCCTGCCCAGCAGATCGACCTTGATCTGGCGGAACCCGGGGATCGGGTTCTCGGCCGGCGTGTAGGTGATGGTGTACTGGTTGCGGATGTCGGCGGCGATGCGCTTGGTCAGCGAGGTCACCTCGTCCACCGTCGCGGGGAAATAGGCTGGGCCCCCGGTGGCGCGCGTAACGTACTTGAGCGCCCGCTCAGCCCGCTTGGCGGAGCGCCGCTCCTCTTCGCTGAGCAGGCCGATGGCGTAGATCGTGGTCGTCTTTTCCTGCTCTTGCAGCTCGCGCACCACGTTCTCGAGCTCCGCCCGGCTGGCATTGTCCTCGCCGTCGGAGATCACCAGCAGCACCCGCTTGTCGTTCTTGCCCTTCTTGTTCAAGAAGTCCAGCGACATCTGCACCGCGTCGTAGAGCGCCGTGCCGCCGCGCGAATCGATGCGCTGCAGCGCGTCCTGCATCATCGGAATGTCGTTGGTGAAGCCGTTGGTGTCCAGGTAGGCCTCATCGTTGAAGTTCACGATGAACACCTCATCCTCGGGGTTGGACGCCCTGACGAACTCCACCGCCGCCGAGTTGACCTTCAGCCGCTTGTCGCGCATCGAGCCCGAGTTGTCGACCAGAATCCCGACCGACACCGCGACGTCTTCCTGCTTGAAGTCCTTGATCGCCTGCTGCTTGCCATCCTCGGAGACCTGAAACGACTCGCGCGTCAGGTCGGTGATCAGACGATCGTCCCTGTCTACGACGGTGACGTGCAGCACCACCAATCGAACGTCCGTCCGAATGGTAAACGGCTCCTCTTGCGCAGCCGAGGGCCTGGCGCACGACAGCACGATCGCCGCGGCCGCGGCCCACACGAGGTTCTTCTGAAACATCATCGAGGTTTAGCGGTTTGCTACTCCCATACTACCGCGATGGGGCGTAGTAGCCCTTGCGGAAGTAGGGACGAAGCTCAGGCATGCCGCGGATCTTCTTGACTTCGACCTTGACCCGGCGCCACTTTCCGTCGTGGGCGTCGTTCTTTGGGACGTAGCCTAGAACGTACTGGTTCCGCAGCTCGATGCCGATCTTCTCCGCCACGTCGGGCAACTCGTTGAGGTTCTCCACCGGGAACTGGCGCCCGCCCGTCGACTCTGCGATCTCGGTCAGCAGACCCGGGCCGGAGAGCTCTTCCGGCGTCCGGCCGCGCGAGCTGAACGGCTCGAAGATGCCGATCGCGTAGATCTGCACGTCGGACTCGCGCACCAGCCGCTTGATCTCGCGCTCGGTGTAGCGGCTCGAGTTGTCGCCGCCGTCGGAGATCACCAACAAGGCCTTCTGCGTGTTGCGCGCCTCTTTCATCTTGTTCAGCGCCAGGTAGATCGCGTCCAGCAGCGCCGTGCGGCCCTTGGACTGCACGAAGGTGAGCTGGCTTTGGATGTCCTCGATGCTGTTGGTGAAGTCGGTCATCAAGTCCGGCGAATTGTTGAACTGCACCAGGAAGAACTCGTCCTCCGGGTTCGCCGTCTTGCCGAACTGCGCCACGGCTTCGCGCGCCTTGCCCATCTTCTCGCCCATCGAGCCGGAGGCGTCGAAGACGATGGCGAGCGAGAGCGGCGCGTCCTCCGAGCCGAATTGTTCGATCTCCTGCTCGCTCTTGTCCTCGGCGAGCCGGAAATGCTCTTTGGTCAGCCCCGTCACCATGCGACCCATCGGGTCGGTGACGGTGACGTTGATCAGCACCATCTCGACGTCGGTCTTGATCACGCTGGCGCGGTTGACCGTGCGTTCGTCGACTTCTTTGGGGCGGGTCTTGAGCTCGACGGTCGGGTCGGCGGAGGAGACGTTGGCGTCGGCGGCGAAAGCCGGCGGGAGCGGGAGCGAGAACGAAACGGACAGGGCGAGCGTAAGAAGCTTTAGGCCGGACCTCCGGCGCAAAACCGTTGCATGCGGCGGTCGTTTCGTAAATTCCACGGCTCCTCCTGGCCTCGAGTCGGCTTACGGATTCGCCCGGCGGCGGCCTCGCGAACGCCGCCCGGTGTTTCTCGCTGGTTGGATCATACCACACGCCCCAAGCGTGCTAGAGTGAGTTGTACCGCTCACGTAAAAACGGTACGAAACGTTACGTGCTCGTCCGCTTCGCGAACGCCCTCGAGACTCCCCGCACCCTGGCAGGATTGGCTTCCGTTTCCGCAACCTAACCGGTTGCGGCGCCGCTCCCCGTGCGTTCTCGAGCCGCCTCGCGGCGAGCGGGCTCGGCAGCGGAAGCAGCGGCGCCGGCCGAAGGTCCGACCAAGCCGCGGGGGAGTGATTGGTGAACGGCTCGGATCGGAACGTCGACTGCAAATACATCTTCGTCACCGGCGGCGTGGTCAGCTCGCTTGGCAAAGGCATCGCCGCCGCCTCCATCGCAAATCTTCTCGAGAGTCGCGGCCTCCGCGTCACCCTCCAGAAGATGGATCCCTACCTCAACGTGGACCCGGGCACCATGAGCCCGTTCCAGCACGGCGAGGTGTTCGTCACCGAGGACGGCGCCGAGACCGACCTCGACCTCGGCCACTACGAGCGCTTTACCCACGCCAATCTCTCCCAAGCCAACAACTGGACCTCAGGCCGCATCTACGAAAAGATCCTCGCCAAGGAGCGCCGCGGCGACTATCTCGGAAAAACTGTCCAGGTCATCCCGCACGTTACCAACGAGATCAAGGCCGCCATCCGCAAGCTCGCCACGCCGGACATCGACGTCGTCATCGTAGAGATCGGCGGAACGGTCGGTGACATTGAGTCGCTGCCCTTCCTCGAAGCCATTCGCCAGATGCGTCACGAGGGCGGCCGCGATAGCTGCGTGTTCGTCCACGTAACGCTGGTGCCCTACATCGCCGCCGCCGGCGAGCTCAAGACCAAGCCCACCCAGCACTCGGTCAAGGAAATCCGCGCCATCGGCGTGCAGCCCGACATCCTGGTCTGCCGTACTGAAACCGACCTCGGACGCGAGATTCGCGAAAAGATCGCCCTGTTCTGCGACGTCGATCGCGACGCCGTCGTCGCCGCCCCCGATGTCGAGAGCGTCTACCAAGTGCCGGTCAAGTTCGCCGACCAGAACGTCGACGACATCATCCTGCGCCTACTCGGTCTCGACGCCGGCGAGCGCGACCTCGAGCCCTGGAAGCAAATGCTCGAGCGGCTCGCCAACCCGGTCCAGGACGTCACCATCGCCATCGTCGGCAAATACGTCGACTATGAGGACTCCTATAAGAGCCTCAAGGAAGCGCTGCTCCACGGCGGGCTGGCGCACCACGTGCGCACCCGGATCCGCTGGGTGGAATCGGAGAGCATCACCGCCGACGAAGCGCACCGCCTGCTCGGCGACGCCGACGGCGTGCTGGTGCCGGGCGGCTTCGGCGAGCGCGGCATCGAGGGCATGCTGGAGGCGATTCGCTACGCCCGCGAGAGCGGCGTACCGTACTTCGGCATCTGCCTGGGCATGCAGACGATGGTCATCGAGTTCGTGCGCAACGTCTGCGGCGTCGCCGACGCGCACTCCACCGAGTTTGCGCCCGATGCGCAGAACCGTGTTTTCTTCAAGCTACGCGAGCTCAAGGGCGTCGAAGACCTCGGCGGCACCATGCGGCTCGGCTCCTGGCCCTGCGTTCTCTCCGAGAACAGCTTGGCTCTGGAGGCCTACGGCAAGCGTGAAATTCACGAGCGCCACCGCCATCGCTTCGAGTTCAATCGCGAGTTCGACGACCTCATCCAAGCGCACGGCATGCGCGTCTCGGGCGAGACCCCGGACCGCACCTACGTCGAGATCTGCGAGCTGCCGGAGCACCCCTGGTACCTCGGCTGCCAGTTCCACCCCGAATTCAAATCGAAGCCGCTCGAGCCGCACCCGCTCTTCGCCAGCTTCATGGGCGCGGCCTATGAGCGCCGCAAATCCCGCGCCAGCGAGCAGCGCGAAAGCGAAGAAACACAGTTCCTCCGCACCCGCGCCAGCGTCTAAGTCCGCCTGCTTGGGTCATGCGCCCGCATGGCTGTGCCGTGGATCGGGGCCTGCGGCCCCGGGGCGGGGCGCAGTCTTGCCTGCACCGCACAGCCGTGCGCCACAACGGGCCTTCGCCCGCGCCCGGACGCGGCAGCCCTGCTCAAGCCGCCGCCTCGCGCCGCGCCTCCCAAAGAAACGCGCCCCAACACGCCAGCAGCAACGTCGCCGGAACCGCCGAATACGGCGGTCCCAACAATTGCATCCAGATCACCGGCGGGGCTAGCAACGCGATTCCTAGCAGCCGGATTGCGATGTTGGCCTCTACGTATCGCCACATCAGCAACACGGCGAATAACACGACCACCCAATCCGCAACAAAACAGTGATAGCTGACCAGCACGCCAGCCGCCGCCGCCGCCGCCAGCGCCGCGCCCAGCTCGAGCCGCGGCGCGACCCAGGCCGTCGCGCCAACCACCACCGCGGCGGCGGTCCATTCCAGCACCGGCCCGGCGCCCAAAGCGCTCGCGAGGCCGTGCAGGTTCGGCATGATCGTCGGGCTCGCCGCCGCGCCCACCATCATCAGCTCCTCGTCGAACAACACCTCGGCGTAGCGCAGCGGCCAAGAGGCCCCGCCGGCGAGGAACGACAGCGCAACCAGCCCGGCCGCGCCCCATGCAAACCCGCGCAGCAGCTCTCCCCCGCCCCGCCGCACAAACACCAGCGGCAACGTCACGAACAAGTGGAACTTGATCGCACACAAGCTCCACACCAGCCCAGCCAGGCGCGGCCGCGTTCGGCTCACGGCGTTGCCGCAGGCGAGAACCGCCGGCAGCAGGATCGCGTCCTGGCCATTGAACAGGCCGCCAAAGAGGGGGATCGACCAGCACAGCGCCGCCGCGACCCAACCGCGGCCCGGCCCCCACCGCATAAACAGCAACGCAAGCGCCGCCGCCAGGCGCAGCACGAACCACGCAACCGTCGCGGCGGAATAGGGCAGCCACGACAACGGCTTGAGCAACAGCGCATAAAACGGCAGCCGAATGTAAACCAAGTAAGGATAGGCCTTGCCGTAGCGGTCGAGCCCAAACGAGTGGTAGGGGTCTTCGTCATAGAGATCCGCGCTCGGCGCTAACCCCGCGGCGACGTAGAACGGCAGAAAGTCGTAATGCGCGCTGGCGATCAGCTTCGTGCGCGGCGCGAACAGAAGCGCCATCGCGACCAACCCGCACGCGGCAAGCCCCCACGCGAGCCTGGGCGACGCAGTGGAAGCTGTGCGCGCGGGCCGCATGAGGGTTCCGTCGCCCTGCCGACTCAGCGCTTGTACCCGATCTTGCGCAAAAACCCTTTGCGGAATTCGATCTGCGCCTCATTCTCCACGCCCAACGGACTCTCCCCGTCGATCACGCCCACCACCCCGCGCCCCTGATCACTGCCCGCCACCAGCACCTCGAGCTGATTGGCAGTTGCACAGAATACACGCGCGACCTCCTGGCAGTCCTTGATCCGCGGCAAAATGTTGATCGGAAAGCCGTCGGTCAGCACGATGACGAACAAGTGCCCCGCGCCAATCGCCCGAGCGTTCGCAATCGCGGACTCGCGCAAAGAGTCGTCGTTGCCGTCGTGGCGAATCAGCCGCTCCTGCGAGGCTTCGTTGAACGCGATGCCGAATTTCATCTGCGGCGCCGTCGAGACGATGATTTCGTAGAGATCCTCAACCGTCTTGATGAAATGCGCGTGGCCGATAATGACATTGGCCCCGTCGGGAATGTTCACGCGAACCGCCTCGAGCTCCATGACCGTTCATTCTACGCTGGCCCTGGCGCTCGCCGCCTGCGCCCTGGCCGCGACGGCCCAACTCCAGGACCGCCGCCGCGCCGCGCCGTTCGTTCCTTCGCCCGACCCCATCGTGCGCCAGATGCTCGAGCTCGGCGAGCTGCGCCCCGGCGAGCTGCACTTCGATCTCGGCTCCGGCGACGGACGCATCGTGCTCGCCGCCGCCGGCCGCTTTCAAGCGCGCTCGACCGGCTACGAGATCGACCGCGACCTCGTCGCCCAGAGCCGCCAGGCCATCCGCGAAGCGGGCCTCGGCCCCCTCGCCCGCATCGAAAACGCGGACCTCTTCCAGGCGGACTTCCGTACCGTGGATCTCGTCACCGTCTACCTACTGCCCGTCATGCTCGAAGAGCTCGTCCCGATCTTCGAACGCCAGATGAAACCCGGCAGCCGCGTCGTCTCACACGACTACCCCATGCCAGGATGGACGCCGACGAAGGCTCTCAGCGGACTCGATCCCGCGAACGGCTTGCCCTACCGCATCTACCTCTACCGTCGCTGAGCCCTATACTGGTCCTCAAATGCGACTCTTCGCGACGCTCTTCTTCGCCGCTCTCCTCTTCGCCGCCGACACGCCGAAGACCGGCGATGAGGACAAAGTCGCGCCCTACTACCCCACGCCCATCCCGGTCGTCCAAACCATGCTCGCCGCCGCCAACCTGCAACCAGGCGAGACCCTCGTCGATCTCGGCTCCGGCGACGGCCGCATCGTGCTGGTCGCCGCGCGGGACTACGACGTCCGCGCCATCGGTTACGAAATCGACGACGCGCTCGTCCGCTCCTCTCGCCGCAAGATCGCCGAGATGAACCTCGACGCCAAGGCCGAGATCCGCCAGCAAGATCTCTTCGAAGCCGACTTCTCCCAAGCCGACGTCGTCACCGTCTATCTGTTGCCGCGCGCAATGAAACGGCTCGAACCGATCCTAGAGCGCGAGCTCCCGCCCGGCGGGCGCGTCATCTCCCACGACTTCCTATTCCCCAACTGGGAGCCCGACGAAGAGATCCCAACCGAGGACGCCTCCGAGCTCGACGGGCTCACTCATTCGATCTACGTGTACAAGCGGTGAGGAGCCTCGCCACGGCGGCCGTTCTGCTGCTGGCCGTCTGTTCGACCCCGGCGACCCTCCCCGAAGCCGCAACGCCGGAGCTGCTCTCGACCTGGGAGCCCACGCCCGATGCCGTCGTCCGCCTGATGCTCGCGATGGCCGAAGCCGACAACGCCGATCTGCTCTACGACCTCGGGTCGGGCGACGGCCGCATCGTCATCGCCGCGGCCCAGCAGTACCGCGTCCAATCCCTCGGCCTCGAGATCGACGCCGAATTAGTCGCAACGAGCCGCGAGGAGATCGCCGCCAAAGGTCTGACCGCACTCGCGCGCGTCGAGGCGCGCGACCTGATGACCGCCGACTTCTCCCTGCCCGACGTGATCACCTGCTACCTGACGCCCGAGGGTTTAGAAAAAGTCACACCCAAGCTCGAAGAACAAATGAAGCCGGGCGCCAGGCTCGTCGCCTACAAGTTTCCGCTCCCGGGTTGGAAACCCGAGCGCATCGAGTCTATCGTCGACCCGGACCCCGAAATTCCCCTTCACGAGGTCTTCCTTTATCGCAAATAGCAGCGTATAACGCGCCCGCTCAGTGCGTCATCGCATACACCACATAGTTGATCCCAAACCTATACGCCAGCGCCGTCATCGGCTCCGGATATTCCACCCAGTCGGCGTGCTCCCAGGCGTCCCCGATATCCATGTTGTAGTTCGCCGCCACCATCATGCGGCCATCCTCGTCGTAGATCCCGCGCCAGTGCGGCTCGCCTGGCTGGCCCCAGCGCCCGCGCAGATGTCGCAAACCGGGTATCTGGATCCGTTGGTCGAGGTCATACAGCACGTGGAGCGTCGAGTCGTCCTCGGGAACCTCCACGATTGGATGCTCGGGGAACACCCGCGCCATCGCGGCTGCGAACACCGCCCACTGCGCCTCGCCGTAGAAATCGTCCGTCATCAAGAAGCCGCCGCGTAGCAAATACTCGCGCAAGCTCGCGATCTCCTCGTCGCTCAGGTCCCAATAGCCGACTTGCGTCGCGTAGATCCAGGGATAGTCGTAGATCCGGTCGTCGGTCAGCCCGAGATGCACGCCCGCGCCGACGTCAATCTGCGTCAACCTCTTGACGCCCTGCGCGAAGTGCGCCTCCGCCTCCGGCCAGTCCTGTCGCCACCAGCCACGCCCGAAACGCCGGTTCGCGCCCGGCAGATCGACATACTCCACACGAAGAAAGTGAAACTCCGCCGCCTGTTGCTCCACGGACTGCCACTCCTCGGACTGGCTCCAGCCCAGCGCGACGGCCAGCAGAGCAGCCATCGGGAGCGCGGAGCGGCGGCTCATCGAGCCTCATTATCACCCTTAGACCAGCGCATCAGGTAGAGCTCGGCCGCCAGCGCTTCCTCTTCTCGTTCCATGGCCCTCCCCCAAGCGCGCAGCTCGCGCTCGCGCAGCTTTTCGAGCGCCTCGGCCTCGCGTCTGGCTTGCAGCACCGCTGCCCGCGCCTTGGCGATCTCGTCTTCAAGCCCCCGCGCGGCCTCGCGCGCCTCATCCGCCTGCGCGAGCATCGCCGTCACCGAGGCGTCCAGCCGCCGCAGGTCCGCGCCCCGCAACCGCTCACCCATCTCGAGCGAAGCCCGCGCCTCCGCGCTCGCGCTTTCTAATCGGGCGGCCTGCTCGAGCGACTCCGCGCGCCGCCGACGTACCTCGCCCAACCGCCCTTCGAGCCTTTCGAGCTTCCTGCGGCGCAAGCCGAGCAGCGTTTCCAGCGGAAAGCGGAACCGTTTCATTTCAGCTTGCCGGTCACGTCCGCGAGCTCACCCAGGGTCTTCTCGATCGGCTGCGGCTGCGAGAGGTCCTGGCGCAGAAATCCCTGCAGCGCTTCCAGCGACTGGAGGGCCGCGTCGAGCTTCGGGTTCGAGCCGGCCGCATAGGCCCCGAGCCGCACCAAATCCTCGCTTTGGCGATACTCGGCGAGCGCCTCGCGCAGCCGCCCAGCGCTAGAGAGCTGATCGGCGCCGGCGATGGCGTGTTGCAACCGGCTCACGCTTTCCAGCACGTCGATCGCCGGGTAGTGGTTGCGATGCGCCAGCTCGCGCGAGAGCACGATGTGGCCGTCGAGCAGCGAGCGCACCGCGTCCGCGATCGGCTCGTTCATGTCGTCGCCCTCCACCAACACGGTGTAGAAGCCCGTCACCGAGCCCGCGTCAAAGTTCCCCGCCCTCTCGAACACCCGCGGCAGCAGCTGAAACACCGACGGCGTATAGCCTTTCTGGCTGGGCGGCTCGCCGGCCGCCAACCCGATCTCGCGCTGCGCCATCGCCAGCCGCGTCGCCGAGTCCATGATCAGCAACACGTCCTTGCCCTGCTCGCGAAACCAGTCCGCCACTGTCGCCGCCAGGAACGCCGCCCGCACCCGCACCGGCGCCGGCCGGTCCGAGGTCGCCGCAATCACCACCGAGCGCCGCAGTCCTTCTTCGTCCAGCGTCTCTTCCAAGAAGGCGCGCACCTCACGATTGCGCTCGCCGATCATCGCAATCACGTTCACGTCCGCCGAGCCGTTGCGCGCCATCGCCGCCAACAGCGTGCTCTTGCCCACGCCCGAGCCTCCGAAGATTCCCACGCGCTGGCCCTTGCCGCACGGAATCAGCCCGTCAATCGAGCGCACACCCGTCGAGAGCGGTTCCTGAATCGGCTCGCGCTCCATCGGGCCGTCCGGGTCGGTGTACAGCGGCCGGAGTTCGGTGCACCCAAGCGAGCCGCCGCCGTCGAGCGGACGGCCGAAGCCATCCAGCACGCGCCCCATCAGCGCTTCGCCCACCGGAGCATGCGCGCCGCCAGGTCGCTTGCGAATCGCGGCCCCCGGCTGCAAGCCCCCAACCTCTTCGAGCGGCATCGCCAACACGCGCCCTCGCTTGAACCCGATCACCTGCGCGCGCACCTTGCCCTCGGCCGTCTCCACCTCGCACAGATCGCCTACCGACGCCGGCGGTCCTTCCGACTCGATCACCAAGCCGACAAAATCCGTCACCGCGCCTTCCGCACGCACCGGCTGCAAGTCATCTACCCGCGCAGCCATGGCGGCCAGCGATTCGCGGATCGAGAGCTTCGCGTCCTCACGCATCGGCCAACCCCAGCGCGATCTCTTCGAGCTGCGCGTCGATGCGGGCGTCGAGCCGGCCTTGATCGGTCTCGAGCACGGCGCCTCCTCGCGCGATCGAGGCATCCGGTGCGGCTTCGACCTCGCCGCCCAACGCTTCGCGCACGAGCGGCAAGTCGTCGGGATGCACCAGCACCTTCTGCACCGCCACCGTTGGGAAGTCTTGCATGCAGGTCTTCACCAGCGCGCCCACCGCGGTCGGGTCAACACCTAGCTCGCGGCGCACGATGCGGCGCGCGATCGCAAAAGCCAGATCCACCAGCTCCTGCTCGGCTTCCGCCCGCAACGCCGTCTTGTAGCCGGCCACCTCGTCGAATACACGCCCAAGCTCGGCCAGCTTGCGGGCCGATTCCTGGGCGAGCCGCTTCTCTGCGGCTTTGGCGCCTGCCTGGTAGCCCTCTTGGAAGGCCTGCTTGCGCACCGCGTCGAGGTCGATCTTCTCTTCCGGCTCCGCGCTCTCCTCTTCCTCCCCGCTCTCGCCCACACGCCGCGGCCGGAAAGGCTCGGCTTCCCGCCTTGGCGCGGCCCAACTCGGACCGCGGGGCTCCACCCCGGCGCCGCCCTTGAACAGCCTAGACAACGTACTGTTCGCCCACCGCGCCCTGCAGGCTCAGCACGCCCTCGGATTCGAGCTGTCGCACGACCGCGATAATCTCTTGCTGCGCCGTTTCGACCTCGCGAATCTTCACCGGCCCCATCGCCTCCATGTCCTCTACGAGCATGTTCGCGCCACGCTCGGACATGTTGGTGAAGAAGTGCTCCCGCAGCTTCTCGCTGGTACCCTTCAGCGCCGTCGTCAGCACCTTCTTGTCGACACGAGTCAGCACTTCGCGCATCGCAATCGAATCGATCAACAGCATGTCGTCGAAGACGAACATCAAGCTGCGCACGGCCTCGCCGAGCTCGGCGTCGAGCCCTTCCACCTGCTCCAGCAGATCCTGTCCCGAGTTCGACTCCAGGCGGTTGAACATCTCCGCCACCGCCGGCACGCCGCCATAGGACTCGCGGCTGAACTGGCCCAGCGAGCTCAGCTTCTGCTCCAGGATCGAAGCGATGCGGCTGACGATGTCCGGCGAGATCTCTTCGAGCCGCGCCATCCGCAGGGCAACGTCGGCTCGCACCGACGCCGGCAGCGCCATCAACATGCCCGCCGCCGAGCTCGAGTTCAAGTGCGAGAGCACCAGCGCAATCGTCTGCGGCTGCTCGGATTGAATGAACTTCGCCACCTGCTGCGGGTCGGCCTTCTGCAGCGAATCGAACGTCGGAATCTCCGCGCCCAGCGAGCGCACCAGCCGGTCGATGATGTTGCGCGCGCGGTCCGGCCCAAACGCCGAGTTGAGTACCCGCTTGGCGTACTCCAGACCGCCCGCCGAGAGGTGCTGTTGGGCGAGTTGCAAGTTGTGAAACTCGTCGAGCACACGCTCCGCTTGGTCCGGCGTCACCGTCTGCAGCTTGGAGATGTCTTTCGAGAGCGACTCGATCTCCGATTCGGTGAGAAACGGAAACACCTTCGCCGCTACATCGTCGCCCAGCGTGACCATCGTGATCGCGGCCTTCTTCAGCCCCGCGAAAATTTCGTTTTCGTTGTCGGCGTTGCTAATCATCTTCGTGAATCCAGGTCTTCAGCAGACGCGCGAACGCTTCGCCGTCGCTCTCCGCGAGCTCCTCGAGGTGCTTCTTGAGCGCCTGGGTCTTGCTGTTGGCCGCCGGCGCGAGCTTCAGCCCTTGCAGCATGCGTTCTTCTTCGAGCTTGCGCTGCTCCTCTTTCTGCTTTTCGGCCGCTTCGAGCTCGAGTCGCTCCTGCTCGGCCTCGAGCGCACGCTTGCGCTCGAGCTCGATGCGCTTGAGGCGCCGGCGTCGCCGGAACCAGGCGACGAACACACTCAACAACACCAACGCCACCGCACCGGCGCCGACGTGCAGGCGGTACTTGTGCAGCCATTCCATGCTCAGGATTTCGTCGGCCGGGTCCGGCGGCGGCTCGGGAACCCGAGGCGGCTCTTCGAGCATCGTGAACGGCAGGCTCTCCACCCTCACGGTGTCGCCGCGCTCGGCCACCGCGCCCGAGGCCGCCCAAACCAGCTCGCGCAGGGTCTCGAGCTCGGTCTCTTCGCGCGGCTCGCGCACCAGCTTGCGGGCTTCTTCGTCGAGCACCACGCGGTGATCGACCAGCACGGCGATCGACATGCGCTCGACCGCGCCGCGCTCCAGGCTCATCCGCGTCACGCTGCGGCTGGTCTGGAAGTTCGTCGTCTCCTGCGTCCGCGAGAGCCCGCGCGCCGAGTCGACCGCCGCCGCCGGCTCGCGCGGCAAGTTCGACGCCGTGCCCGGCGCCCCCGCGGGAATCTCGTCCACGGTGCGCTCTTCGGATTTCTGCGTGCTCAGCGCCACCGGCGCCGGGTCGAGCACCTCTTCGGTCTGCTCCCCGGCGTCCCAGTCCACGTCGATCACCGCGTTGGCTCGCACCCCGCCCGGCCCCAGGTAGGGCTCGAGCGTCTCCACGATCTTGCGCACCGTCTCGGCCTCGACCTTGCGCCGGTACTCGAGCTGCGTGTCGGTCAGCTCGCCGCCCAGCCCGCGATAGCGCTGCGAGAACAAGCGGCCCAGATGGTCCATCACCACCACTCTGTCCGGGTCGAGTCCCTCCACCGCGCTCGCCACCAGATACGCCACCGAGCGCGTCTTCTCTTCGCCCAGCCCGTGGCCTTGGCGCAGCTCGAGCACCACCGACGCCTTCGCTGGCCGCTCCTGGCTCAAGAACACCGAGCGCCGCGGCAGGCTGATGTGCACCCGCGCGCTCTTCACCTCCACCAGCGACGCAATCGTGCGCTCTAGCTCGCCTTCGAGCGCCCGCCGGAAGTTGATCTGCTCGGCGAACTCCGTCGCCCCGAAGCTGTTCTCATCGAAAATCTCGAACCCCAGCCGTCCGGTCTGCGGCAGCCCTTCAGCCGCGAGCTGCAGCCGGATCTCGTCCAGCCGCTCCTCCGGCGCGAGCACGGTCGTGCCTCCGCCCGCCAGCCGGTAGGGGATCTCGCTTTGCGCCAGCCGCTCGATGATCGCGCCCGCCTCAGCCTCGCTCAACCCGGTGTAGAGCGGCCGGTAGGCCACCCGCTGCATCCACCACACGAAGCCGCCCAGCGCCGCAAACACGACGACCCCGACGATCACGAGTTGCACGCGTTTCGCCGGCGGCAGCCCCTTCCACAGCTCGATGAGCTGCGTTGAGAGCCGAATCAGATTGGCCCACAGTTCGTTCATTCAGTCCAAGTCGCAAGCCGCTGGCGGCCGGCGCTCACCCTGCCTGCAGACGCACGAGAACCGCCGGTCGCCGCCGGCGGCTCCGTTCGTCGGCTACGCGGGAAGCCTAAACCGGCATCCGCATGACCTCCTGGTAGGCGTCGATCACCTTGTTGCGCACCGCCAACATCAGGTCGAACGCCAACCCAGCCTCTTCGCCGGCCAGCACCACCCGGTGCAGCTCCACCTCCTCGCCGCGCATCAGCGCTTGCGCCTGATTCGCCGCCTCGTTCTCGAGCTGATCGAGCCGCTGGAATCCCTCCCGCAACAATCCCTTGAAGTCCTCGGCGCGACCAGGATCCTTCGCGGCTCCCTGGATCTCCGCGATCAGCTCCGGCGCGGTGATCCGCGAAAAGCGTGTAACGTCCATCGCTAGCCTCGTGCGACCTCGATCGTGCGGTTGATCATTTCCCGGACCGCGCTCGCGACCGAGAGGTTCGCCTGGTATCCGCGCACCGCCGCCGTCAGGTCCACCATGTCTTCCACCGGATTGAAGGCCGGAAACTCCACATAGCCTTCTTCGTTGGCGTCGGGATGCGCGGGCAGGTAGCGCCGCTCGGGCGGCGTGGTGTCTTCGACGACTTGCCGCACCCGCACGCCCGAGGCCTGGGCGCCTCGCAGCGCAATCAGGAACCCTTCGCGCGGCGGCTTGCCTTCGAACACCACCCGGCGACGCCGGTACGGCCCCCCTTCGGGCGTGCGCGTGGTTTCCGCATTCGCGATGTTCTCCGCCAGGATCTCGACGCGCTTACGTTGCGCGGCGAGCCCAGAGGCGGCGATGTCGAGCGTCGAATAGAGATTCATGGTCGTCTAGCCTCGGCCTACCCGCCGCGGCCCTCCTGAATGGCTTGTCGCACCTGCCGAACGCCGCCGCGCATCATCAACAGCGCATGTCCAAAACGAATCGTCGTCTCGGAGAGATTGCGCAGCTCGCGGTCCAAGCTCACGTCGTTGCCGTCGTTCTTCACTGGCAGCCCGCCCAGCTCCACCACCGCCGGCTCCATCGCCGCTTTGCGCGAAGGCTTCTCGAGCGCCGCCCGCAGCGCGCCGCCAAAGTCCAACGTCCGGGTCTTGTAGCCCGGCGTGTCGGCATTGGCGATGTTGGCCGCCGTCACCCGCTGGCTCGCCGAAAGCAGGTCCAGATAGCGCGCCGCTTTGAGAGATCCTGGCGTCAACATCAGTCGTCCTCCGTTAGCGTTGCCACACCATGCTGGCTCGTCTTCTCCCTCATGTCCTCAATCGATTTGAGCCGCGTGTTGAAAGTCGTGCGCTTGAGCCTGAGCAGCTCGGCCGCCCGTTTCTTGTTTCCGTTCGAGATCTCGAGCGCCTGGCGCATCAAGTTCAGCTCGAAGCCGGCCACCACGGCGTCGTAGTCCAGGCCGCTCGCGGGCACCCGAAGCTCCGGCGCGGCCCCGCCGGCCGCGCTTCCCGCGGTGAGGCTGAAGTCGCTCGGGTACAGCGTCTCCCGGCCCCCGCTCAGCGCCACCGCGTGCTCGATCGCGTTCTCGAGCTCGCGTACGTTCCCCGGCCAGTCGTGCCGCATCAGCCGCTCCAGCGTTTCGCGCGAGCAGCGCTTCGCCGGCAAGCCCTCCCGCCGGCACACCTTGGTGATCAGGTGCGCCGCCAGCGCCGGGATGTCTTCGGCGCGGCTGCGCAGCGAGGGCAGCTCGATCGGCA
This sequence comes from Bryobacterales bacterium, assembly GCA_965216545.1. Lineage (GTDB taxonomy): Bacteria > Acidobacteriota > Terriglobia > Bryobacterales > UBA6623 > RI-231. The sequence goes on along the minus strand of OZ244172.1, from coordinate 5,279,569 downwards.
CCACGTTGAGCCGGTAGTAGAGGTCTTCGCGGAACCTCCCCTGCGCCACCATCTCCTTCAAGTCGCGATTGGTGGCCGCGATCACTCGCACATCCACCCGGATCGTCTCCGCGCCGCCCACGCGCTCGAACGCCCGCTCCTGCAGCGCCCGCAGCAGCTTCGCCTGCATCGCCGGCGGCGTCTCGCCCACCTCGTCGAGGAAGATCGTGCCGCCATTGGCCAGCTCGAACTTGCCTTCCCGCGAAGAGGTCGCGCCGGTAAACGCCCCGCGCACGTGGCCAAACAGCTCCGACTCGATCAGCTCCGCCGGGATCGCGCCGCAATTCACCGCCACCATCGGCCTCGCCGTACGCCGCGATGCCTGGTGGATCGCACGCGCCAGCACTTCCTTGCCCGTACCGGTCTCGCCGCTGAGCAGCACCGTCGACTGCCGCGGCGCGATCACGCGCGCCAAGCCCGTCACCCGCGCCATCTCCGCACTGGCGCCAATCAGCTTCGCGAACGACTCCTCCTCGCCGCCCTGCGTCCGCCGTCGCCCGAGCATCGCCATCGCTACGCGCTCGAGCTGCCACTCCGCCGGCACTCCCGTCGCGGGCAAGTATTCCGCAACGCCAATCTGGCCGAGGCGTATAGCTTCGAGCGGCTCAGGCCGATGAGCCAAAAGGATGACGCTGAGCATCGGATCAGCTCGCAGCGCCGCCTCGGCAACCTCGAACGGGTCGGCGTCCGCGCGCTCGAGGAGCAACACGTCGACCCCCGCGCGCTCGATGCGGCGTAAGGCCTCGGCGGGCTGCAGTCTCGCCGCCACCTCGGCCCCTGCTTGGGCCAGACGGTCGAACAACAGCGCTAAGGTTCCGGCCCCCCGGCCGATGTGAACGATACAGCGCGACTCCAACTCGGGCTCCGTCGGAAGGAAAGTGAATCGGCGCCGCCGCGCTCCCGGATTATTCTGCCGCGCCCCCGCCTCGACCTAGGGACTCCGCTCTACCACGCCCCCATTCGCCTTACGCCATCGCGCTATCCTTGAGCCCGACATGCGTTTGGCCTGCCTCGCGCTCTGCGCCGCCGCCCTCGCCGCCCAACCCCTGCCGCGCTGGGAACACTTGTCGAGCTCCACCGGCGACCTCCCCTCGCCCGGCCCCTCGCCCCAGCAAACCGGCTCGCTCGCCTGTGACGTCGACAACGACGGCGACGACGACTTCTTCGTCGCCACCCGCGTCGTCGGACCCGCCCTCACCTTGCTCTTGCGCACCGCCGGCGGCTGGACCAAGCACATCCCCGAGCCCGATTTCCTGCGCATCGAAGCCGGCGGCGCCTGCCACGATATCGACTCCGACGGCGACCTCGACATCGTCTTCGGCGCCGACGCCGGCGACAACCGCGTCTGGTGGTGGGAGAACCCCCATCCCGCGCTCTCTCCCGCCAAGCGCTGGCCGCGCCGCCTCATCAAGTCCTCCGGGGCCAACAAGCACCACGACCAGCTCTTCGGCGACTTCGACGGCGACGGCCAAGCCGAGCTCGTCGCCTGGAATCAACGCGCCCGCCAACTGCTGCTCTACGACGTCCCCGCCAATCCCCGCGACCACGCCGTCTGGACCCCCAACGTCATATATCGCTGGAGCGGCCCTGAGCACGAGGGCCTCGCCGCGGCCGACATCGACTCCGACGGCGTTCTCGACATCGTCGGCGGCGGCCGCTGGTACCAACACGCCGGCGACGGCAAGTTCACCGCGCACGTCATCGACGACGCCTACCGCTTCTCACGCGCCGCCGCCGGCCAACTCGTCGCGGGCGGCCCGCCCGAGGTTGTCTTCGCCCCCGGCGACGTCAACGGTCCCATGCGATGGTTTGAGCGCAAAGGGGGTCGCTGGGTCGCGCACGAGCTGCCCCGCAACGACCTCATCCACGGCCATTCCATCGGCGTCGGCGACGTCAACCAAGACGGCTTCGACGACATCCTCTCCGCCGAGATGGGCCAATGGGGGACCCGCATGGCCGCCCGCAACTACGACGCGCGCATGCGCGTTTTCTACGGCGACGGTCGCGGCGGCTTCACCGAACAGCTCGTCTCGCGCGGCTTCGGCAACCACGAAACCCGCCTCGCCGACCTCGACGGCGACGGCGATCTCGACATCCTCTCCAAACCCTACAACTGGCGCACCCCCCGCATCGACGTCTGGCTCAACCACGCCCCCTCCGACCCGACGCTCCCGCTCGAGCGCTGGCGCCGCCACGTCATCGACGCCGCCAAGCCTTGGCGCGCCGTCTTCATCCTCCCCGGCGACCTCGATGGCGACGGCTTCGCGGACCTCGCCGCGGGCGGCTGGTGGTATCGCAACCCTGGCTCGGCCGGCGGCGATTGGCGACGGCGCGAATTCGGCTCGCCCCTGCGCAACGTCGCCGCCGTCCATGACTTCGATCAAGACGGCGACCTCGATGTCCTCGGAACCCAAGGCGAAGGCTCTGTGCGCAACCCGAATTTCGTTTGGGCTCAGAATGATGGCGCGGGAAACTTCGAGCTTCACCACAATGTCCCGCGCGGCCAGGGCGACTTCCTTCAGGGCGCTGCGGCGGGCCGCTTTTTCGACGAGCACCGCCGCCCCAGCGTCGCCCTCTCCTGGCATCGCGACGGCGGCGGCGTCCAACTGCTCACACCCGGCGCCGGCTGGTGGACTTGGCGGCGCATCTCGCCCTTCACCCAGCAGGAGCAGCTCAGCGTCGCCGACATCGATCGCGACGGCGACGCCGACCTATTCACCGGCACACACTGGCTTCGCAACGACGGCGGCCGCTTCACCAACGTGCTCGCCAACCCCTCCGCAGGCCTGCCGGACCGCAACCGCCTCGCCGACATCAACGGCGACGGCCGCCTCGACGCCGTCGTCGGCTACGAATCCAGCCGCGCGCCCGGCAAGCTCGCCTGGTACGAGCAACCCCTGCGAGCCGAGAGCGAGTGGCCCGAGCGCCTGATCGCCGAGCTCGTCGGCCCCATGAGCCTCGATGTCGCCGACATGGACCGCGACGGCGACATCGACGTCATCGTCGGTCAGCACAACCTCGCTGACCCTTCCGCCTCCGCGCTGCTCATCTTCGAGAACACCGGCGACGGATGGGTGCGCCATCAAGTCCACACCGGCGACGAGCACCACGACGGCGCGCAAGTCGTCGACCTCGACAACGACGGCGACCTCGACATCGTCAGCCTAGGCTGGACCCACGCCAACGTCTTGGTCTACGAAAACCTCGCCCGCTCGCCATAGTTGAAGATTAGATCCCAAACCTCTTCGAGCCCGTGGTGCAAAAGCGAACCAACGCCATTTGGGTCCACGCGTAGAGCGTTGGAAGCGTCGTCTATTGTACAGGACAAATACCTCTATGCGATCTCTCACCTTGTCGCTGCTTCTGGCGATGCTGGGACCTGCCCCTGCGTCTGCATGCAACTGCCTGCACTCGCTGAAGACGGCATGCGACGAATATCAGGCGGCGGATGCGGTCTTCGTGGGAAGACCGCTCGGGGGTTTGACTCTAGCAAGGCCGGGCGCATTTTCGAAGGCTGTCGCCAGCATCTATCGATTCTTCTCAGAGACAGCTACAATTCAATTCGAAGTACTGGAGCGCCTCAAGGGCCCCGTATCTTTGGATGGCCTCGAGGCAAACTACGACCTTCACGCCTGCACCGCCCCTCTCCACGCCGGCCGCAAATATTTGGTCTATTTGTACCAATCCCCGGACGAACTCACCTTGAAGCCCTGCTCGAGAACGAAAGAGATAGACAGAGATCCCGCCGAGCTAGAGTTAGCTAGGCGGTGGAGAGATCGTGGCCAAACCAATGGGGTCACCGGCTTCGTGACCGCTGATCTCGCGGACCTGCGACTTAAGCGACTATCGCCGACACAACCCGTAACCACCTCACTTTCAATAACGATTGACGGCGTGGAGGAAACCGTCGCTACGGGCGAGGATGGGCATTTCACGTTTCCTTTTCGTCGGTCATACGAATCCGTAACCGTAGTCGGCCACCCTAGAAGCATCGATAGGAGTCTAACTACGCGACGGACTGGCGCCCTCGGTTGTTCCCAATGGATACTCTACTCGGAGGTCCCGAAAGGTCACTGACCGCTCGCGACAATCGTATGATCAGAACCCAAACCCCTTCGAGCCCGTTGTGGCGCACGGCTGCGCCGTGCACGCGAGGCTGCGCCTCGCGTCCTTCCCGCATCCTCGCAATCGCAATCCTGTCGCTCGTCTCGCCCCTCTGCGCCCAAGTCCGCATCACCGCAATTCCCGACTACCAAGGCCAACCTTCCTACCAGATCGAGACCCCCGCCGCCACCTGGATCTACCACCGCCAAGGCGCCGGGTTCGCCTCCCTGCTCGACCCCGACGGGAACGACTGGATCGGCTATCGCCCTGGCGCCCGCGCCGCTGGCGAGTTCCGCGGCATTCCCAACCTCATCCACCCCGGCGCCGGCATGCATCCCGGCGGAACGCTCTGCGCCTCCCAGGCCTCCGGCGCCCGCATCGTCTCCACCTGCGAAGACGGCGCTTGGGCGGCTCATTGGGACTTCTATCCAGACTTCGCCCGCCTCACCGTCACCAAAGCCCCGCGTCCCTACTGGTTCCTCTATGAGGGGACGCCCGGCGGCAAGCTCGACCTCGACCACGACTACTGGCTCCTCGCCGACGGCGCCCGCGGCGGCATGGACGACGCCTTCGCCCGCGACCTTCCCGACCCGGAATGGATCGCCTTCGGCGACAATCGCGCGCCGCGCCTGCTCGTCGTCGCCAAGGAGCAACCCGACGCGACGCTCGACCAGTTCTACCAGATGGACGGCGAAATGACGGTCTTCGGCTTCGGCCGCGAGCACCGCTGCTGCGGCAAGTACTTGACCGAAGCGCCTGCGAGTTTCATCGTGCTTTTTACCGACGTGGCCGGCCCCGCCGCGATCACCCGGCGCCTGCGCAACCTACCGTGACCGCTCGGGACCGGTTCCGCCTCTCGCGCTGCCCACGCGACTTCCCACGCGAGCTGCCCACGCGAGCTGTCAAGTTGCGATTGTGGGCGCCGCGGCGTACATTGGAGCCCATCGTGCGCTTCTTCTTAGCCCTGCTGCTCGCCGCGGTCGCCGCGGCGCAACCCTACGACCTGGTCCTCTCGGGCGGACGCGTGATGGACCCCGAGTCGGGTCTGGACGCCGTACGCAGCGTCGGCCTGATCGACGGACGCATCGCGGCGGTCTCGGCGGAACCGTTGCGGGGCGCGATGGAGCTGGATGCGGCGGGGATGGTCGTCGCCCCGGGCTTCATCGATCTGCACGCCCACGGACAGACCTACGAAGCCAACGTCTACCAAGCGCATGACGGCGTCACCACAGCACTCGAGCTTGAGAGCGGCGCGCCGGACGTGGCCAAGTGGATCGCCGCCCGGCGCGGCAAGGCGTTGATCAACTTCGGGGCCACGGTCGCGCATGGGCAACTGCGCTTGCGGGCCATGCCGAAGCTCGCCGGCCTGCTTGACAAGTTTAGAGCCGCCGAGCCGGGCGAAGAGCCCAAGCTCACCAGCGCCGAGCGGCGGTTGCTCGGCCAGGCGCGCTACGAGGCTCTGGACGAGGCGGGCATCGAGAAGTTGACCTCGCTGCTGCGCAAAGGGCTCGAAGAGGGAGCGCTGGGCGTGGGCATGCCGCACGGCTACTTCCCCGGCGCGGACAACGCCGAGATCTTTCGCGTCTTCGAGTTTGCCGCGCCCACGCTGACGCCCATCTTCACCCACGTCCGCGGGATGAACGTCGACGCCATGCAGGAGGTGATCGCGAACGCCGCCACGACCGGGGCGCCGCTGCACATCGTGCACGTCAACTCCATGAGCCTTGGCAACATCGCCGTCGTGCTCGACCTCATCGGCGGCGCGCGGAGGCGCGGTCTCGACATCACGACCGAAGCCTACCCCTACACCGCGGCGTCGACCAACATCGCGAGCACGATCTTCGACCCGGGTTGGCGCGAGCGGCTCGGGATGGACTACGGCGACATCCAGGTGCAGGATACCGGCGAGCGGCTCGACGCCGAGAGCTTCGACAAGTACCGCAGCAAGGGCGCCACGGTGATCATGCACATGATGAAGCCGCAGTGGATCGAGCTCGCACTGCGCACGCCCTTCGTGATGGTGGCCTCCGACGGCATGCCCTACGCTCCGGGAGCGCACCCGCGCAGCGCCGGCACGTTCTCGCGCGTGCTGGGCCGCTACGTACGCGAACAAGGCGTGATGTCGCTGATGGGAGCGCTCGGCAAGATGACCCTGATGCCGGCCAAGCGCCTCGAGATCATCGCACCCGCGGCCAAACGCAAGGGCCGCCTGCGGGTCGGCGCCGACGCGGACATCGTCGTCTTCGACCCGGCGACGATCCGAGATACGGCAACCTTCGAAGACGACCTGAGCTTTTCAAGCGGCGTGCGGCACGTGCTCGTCAACGGCGTTCCGGTCGTCCGCGACGGCGTAACGGTGGAGGGAGTGCGGCCGGGCAAGGCCCTGCTGGGACGGTTTGCGCGGTAGCGGCGCGAGGCGCAGCCGTGCGCCACAACCTGGCCCTAACCGAGCTTCGCCAGCGCCCAGAGCGCGTGTTCGCGCACCCCTGCGTCCTCGTGTTCGGCAAGTCGCTCCAGCGGCTCGCGAAACTCGTCGAGTCCGGCGTTGCCCATCGCCGTACAGACGTTGCGCAGAAAACCGGCGTGGCGCGTACGCTCGAGCGGCGTGGACGCGAAGCGCGCGCGATACTCCTGCTCGCTCAACCCCGCCCACTCCGCCAGGTCCGGCTCGGCGTTGACGGGTTGATACTCGGGCGCGTCGGTCCGCGGCGCGCGGTCCCAGCGGTTCCACGGGCAGACGTCCTGGCAGATGTCGCACCCGAAGACGTGCCGGCCGCTCGCCGCGCGATTCTCCTCGTCCACCGCGCCGCGCTGCTCGATCGTCCAGTAGCTGATGCAGCGGCGCGAGTCGAGAGCGTGGCTCGGCCCCGCGCCGGGCTCGAGCGGAACGAGCGCGTCGGTCGGGCAGGCGTCGATGCAGCGCGTGCAGGTCCCGCAGCGAAACGGCGCCGGCTCATCGGCCTCGAGCTCGAGCGAGGTGAGGATCTCTCCAAGCAGCACCCAGGAGCCGACGCGTTCGTTGATCAGGCAGGTGTTCTTGCCGATCCAACCGAGCCCGGCGCCGTGCGCATAGGAGCGCTCGAGCAGCGGAGAGGTGTCTACGCACACCTTGTACCGGAACCCGTCGCCGGCTTCTTCGCGCAGGGCGCCAACCAGCTCGTAGAGCCGCTCCTTGATCGTCGCGTGGTAGTCGCGGCCCCAGGCGTAGCGGGCGACCCAGCCTTTCTCCTCCGCGTCGCACCGGGTCGAGTAGGGGTAGTCGGCGTGGTAGACCTGCCCGACGCAGATCACCGACTTTGCGGTCTTCAACAACCTCTTAGCATCGCCGCGCATCTCGCCGCGGGCGCCTTCCAGGTAGGCCATCGCGCCGTGGTAGCCGCGCCGCAGCCATTCGGGATAGAATCGCGCCTCGAGCGTCGGCGCCGCGGGCGCGACGCCCGATAGCTCGAAGCCGGCCTCGAGCGCCAGCTCCTTCACGCGCGCCGACGTCATCGGAGGGCCTACTCGGGCGGCGGACCCGGATGCGGCGGGACGTAGGACTCGATCCAGTTGAACGTGTTCGCCCAGGCGGCTGCGCGGCTCGCGTCCCAGCTCGGCGGACGCAGTCCGTTGTCTGCCGCGGTCATGAAGTCGGTAAACATGTTCGGATAGGGCAGCAAACGGTGCTCTACGCCGTGCCGCCCCAACGCATCCACCCACATGGCAAGCTCTTGGCCCCCCGGGTCTGTCCCCGGCGCGATGACCAGCGTCGGCGTATCGATCTTCGCAATGTTGTAGAACGCGTCGCGCTTGCGCAATCCGCGAATCATCTCGCCCGACGACATCTCGCGCCCGCTGATCTGCGCCGTCAACGAAGCCAGCCTCCGCATCCCGGCGTAGCGGTAGTCCGACGTACTGGCGAACAACGCGGGGGCCACGACCACAGCCGCGCGGAAAATGTTGGAGCGGCCGATGATCTGCGCCGCGATGGAGCCGCCTTCGGCTTGTCCCCAAATCGCCATGCGCAGCGAGTCGACATAGTCGAGCTTGCGCACCAGTTGCGCGAGCTGCAGCACGTCTAGCGTCTCGCCGCCCGCATACTCGCGCTTGCCTTCGGAGTGGCCCGCGAGGCCGCGCTGTCCGCGGTAGGTCGAGGCCGCCACGACGTAGCCGCGGCGAGCCAGCTCGAGGGCAATCTCGCGGTAGGCCGGCGTGACGCCCCGCGAGGAGCCGTGGCAGAGAATCACCACGGGAAAGGTCGCGGTGGGCGTCTGCTCGCCGCCCACTTCTTCATACTCGACGATGGGTTGGGCGAGAAAGCCGGCGATACCCAAACCATCAGACTTGTAGCCCACGTTCCAGGCGACGACGCCTTCCTTGTTGTAGACCCGGTTGAGCTTGCGAATCTCCCAGGTGCCGATGCCGAGGCTTCGCCAGTTGCGGTCTGGCGACTCGATCAGCGGGTTGTCGGCCAGCATGCGCAGGCCGGGAGGCGTTTCCGCCAGGATGGGTGCGGCCAGCAACACGACTGCCGCGATCGCTGCGAAGGGGCGCATAGGCTCGAAAAACCCTCTCAGTCTACCAGCGCCGACAGCTCGCTGCCCCGCACAGCGCTCCAAGCGCCAAGCCTGCTCAACGCGTCAGGGGGTCGTCGACCTCGGGCGGGGTCGCCTCGATCAGCCGGCCCAACGCGGGCTCCCTCTCGACGATCCGGTTGCGCATCTCCCAAGCAACGCGCCGGTAGCTGATGTGACCCTTGACGCCGGAACGCACGCGCGCGATGTACTCCGCCTCGGCGAAGTCCATTTTGTAGAGCGTGCGACAGCGCGCGGCAAAGGGCAACAAGTAGTCCCGCGCGCGCTCGGGCAGACGCCTGCGCGCCTGAGCGGCGATCTCTAGCGCAGCGGAATAGTCGGGCTCGAGGCCGGCTTCGCTTACGATCTCGGGCGTCTCCGCTCCTAGCGCGTCGGTCCAATCTTGGCGTACCTGGATGCAGCGTCGATGGCGATGCAAGTCGCGGTAGGCGCCGATGTCGCAGGTCACATCAAGGACATACGAGTAGCCGGCCCGAAACTCGCGCAGAAACTCTTCGCGCCGCTCTCTGCCCTCGAGCGCCGCGTCGATCACCTCGTCCTTGCGAGCCGCGCTCCAACCCGAGACGTCGTCGAGGATCGTGCGGTAGGGCGCGTCGCCAACCCCGTAGAGCCAAGTCGCGACGATCTCATCGAGCGGGTCGGCGTTCGGCGCCAGGTCGACGCCCGGCGTCTCCGCGGTCGCGTCGAAGCGGGCGTTCTGTCTCGCCCAGGCGCGCACTCTCTCCCGCGCCCGCCGGGCGTACTCGTGGGGCTCGGCGTACTTCGCCAGCGTCGGCGCCAGGGCCTCCTCGGCCTGCGAGGCTTCCCACGCGCAGCTCGGCGGAGCGGCGCACGCCTGGTGCATCTCGCGAGCGATGTCCCGGACCTCGGCCCACTCCGAGACGCCCATCCGCTGCATCTGTTTCTCGAGCGTCCGTATGCTCGCCACCTGACCGACGTTCGTCGAGACGCCCAGGAAGAGCAAGTAGCGCGCGCCGTCGAACGCCCGCGCGGCAATCGTACGCTCGTAAGCGCCCTGCTTCATCGACTCCGGCCGCGGCAGCGATTCGCCGAGGGCCTCGACCAGGCGCGCGTGCAGCTTCAAGTAGCGCCGAATCAGCTCCGCGCCGGCGTCCTGGTAGACCTGCTGCTCGGGCGTCCCGGCAATCTCGTCCGGCGTGATGACCGCGCCCTTGGAGAAATCCTGGTAGCGACTCGATTTCGCCTGACCGTCCCAAAGCGGCTCATCTTCGATCTCGATGGCGGCGAGCTCCGAGACGCCCTCGAAGCAGAACGTGACGTGGCCCAGGTCGGCGATCGAGGCGTGGCCGTATTGAAAGTAGAAGCTGTCGAGAAACTTCTCGGAGCTGTGCGAGCGCACCCAGTCCAGGCTCTGCACGACCGAATCGGCCGAGCGCGAGTAGCGCGCCAAGGCGTAGGCGCTCTTCTCCGGCGGCATGGGGCCAACGACGACGACGCGGGCGGGAGCGGACATGAACCTCCGATTGTACGCGGTCGCCCGCACAGCCTTGTTCGTATCATGGAGACCGTGTCCCGCCTCGGCCAGCCGCGCGTTCATTTCCCCGTCATCGACACGACGATGCGCGAGGCCGCCCGGCTCGCGCTCGACGGTGCGGCCGAGGGGACGCTGGTCTCCGCTGAGGAGCAGACGGCCGGCCGCGGGCGTCTGGGACGCGCCTGGAGCTCCGAGCCGGGTGTCGGCCTCTACTTCTCGATCGTGCTTCGGCCGCGCCTGGCGCCTTCCGCCGCGGCGGCGCTCACCCTCGCTTGCGGGCTGGGCGTGGCGCGCGGCGTCGGCGAGGCGGCCGGCGTGGTCTGCGACATCCGCTGGCCCAACGACGTGATGCTCCACGAGAAGAAGCTCGCCGGCATTCTGGTCGAGCTCAACACCGATGCCGACGAGGTTGGGTTCGCCGTGGCGGGCGTGGGCGTCAACGTCAACCAAGCAAGCTTCGCGCCAGAGCTGGCCGAGCTCGCTACCTCGCTGCGCATCGAGACAGGCTGCGAGTACCTCCGCGACTCCGTGCTCGAAGCCATCTTGCGCCGCGTCAGCGACTACTACCGCATGTTCGTCGAGCGCGGGACGGCCCCGATCGTGGAAGCCTTCAGCCGCGCATCGTCCTACGCAAGCGGCAAAGCGGTCGTGGTGGAAGGCGCCGGCCGGCCGCTGCAGGGGGTGACAGCGGGTCTAGACGCCAGCGGCCAGCTCCTGCTCCGCACTCCACAGGGGGCGATCGAGCCGATCGTGGCAGGCAGCGTCCGGCCCGCGAGTTAGGCCTAGAGAAGATGGAGTGACCTGTCCAACCGCGTCTCTCGCGGATTACGCTGCAGGCGAAGTGCACCCGGTCACGACTGCCCAGGCTCAGCGCGGCGCCTTCCGAACCCCGGCGGCAATGCCGGGGTGCGATGTTCGCGCCGTTGTTGATACCGCACCCGGGCATGACTGCCGGGCTCAACGGCTCGAAGATCTCCTCCGCGATCGCGCGTGAGCTCTGTGGATTCCCTCGGGGCTGCTAGGCAGCGTCCGCTTGGCGGACGATCTTCGAAACTAGAGTGAGGCAGCTCCTTCGAGATCGCCGCGAGCGGCGCCTTCGCGTTGCTTTGCAGCGGCCTCGTGTTTCCGAACTTGACAGCTCACACCATATCAGCCGCCCGGGGCCATGGGCCCGAGCGCCGCAAACCTATAATGAAGCGAGCCATGCCCCGCCCGATGGACGTTTTCGAAGAGCTGGTCGCGGTCCGCCGCGGCGGCCAAAAAGCCGCGCTGTGCACCATCGTCGAGGTTGAAGGCTCGATCCCCAGTTTCCAGTCGGCCAAGATGCTCATCCGCGAAGACGGCTCGATGGTCGGCACCATCGGCGGCGGCTGCACCGAAGCCGAGGTCTGGCAAGCCGCACGCGAGGTGATGGAGAGCGAGAAGCCTCGCATGCTCAGCTTCCGGCTCAACCAGGAAGCCGCTTACGACAGCGGGCTAATCTGTGGAGGACAGTTGAACGTCTACGTCGAGCCGGTGCTCCCCATTCCCACCGCCTACATCTTCGGCGGCGGCCACATCTCCAAGAGCCTCTCGAAGGTCGCTTCACTCGCCGGCTTTCGTACCGCAGTCATCGACGATCGCGAACAGTACGCCAACGCCGAGCGCTTTCCCGAGGCGTTCGAGGTCCACGCCGACGAGTACGAGAACGTCTTTCCCAAGCTGGAGGTCTCGAGCGCGACCTACCTCATCATCGTCACGCGCGGCCACAAGGACGACATGCGCGTGCTGCGCTGGGCGGCGCAAACCGAAGCACGCTACGTCGCCATGATTGGCTCCAAGCGCAAGACCGTCGAGGTTTCCAAGCAACTGGCAAGCGAGGGCCTGCCGGTCGAGCAGCTAGAGCGCATCCACGCGCCCATGGGCTTCGACATTGGAGCAGTGACGCCGGAGGAGATCGCCGTCTCCGTCGTCGCCGAGATGATCCACCACCGGCGGCGGCCGCAAGCCGGTTGGAGCGCGCTGTCGAAGTCGATCTTCCGCGAAGGCCTGCCCAAGGCGGTCGCGATTCACGCGTCCGGGAAGCCCGATCCCGAGCCTGATCCCTCCAAGGTGGGATGAAGCTCGCCGGGGTCATCCTGGCAGCCGGCCGATCGAGCCGCATGGGCCGCGACAAGGCGTTGCTGCGGTGGGGCGAGACGACCTTCCTCGGCTCGCTGGTTTCGGCGTTTCGACTCGCTTGCGACCCTGTCATCGTGGTGCTGGGGCATCATGCCGAGACGATTCGCCCAGCGGCTCGGGGCGCCCGCGTCGTCGTGAACGAGGGCTACGACCGCGGCATGCTTTCCTCGCTCCAAACCGGCCTGCGCGCCGTGCCCGACGGGGCCGAGGCAGTCGTCTTCACGCTCGTCGACCATCCCGGTCTGCGGGTCGAGACTCTTAGCAAGCTCATTGCCGCGAGCCAGGAGTCAGACCCGCCGCTCGTCTCGCCAACCTACCGCGGGCGCCGCGGGCATCCGGTTCTCATCCGCCGCGTCGTCATCGACGAGCTGCTAGCGTTGCCGCCAGACGCCAGCCCAAAGCCCGTGCTACGAGGGCGCTACCCGCAGGCCGTCTTCGTGGAGGTCGACGACCCGGCGGTGGTCGCCGACATCGATCGGCCCGAAGACTTGGCCGAGCTCGAACGGCGTCTGCAGGCGGAGACCTAGGCGGAATCAATGTCCCGCAAGCTCACTCTTTCTCTGGCGTTCCTACTCTTGCTCCCGTTGACAAACGCCGGCGCCGCCGAGCTCTGGGCCTACGGCGCCGACCCGTTCCTCCCGCTAGGAATCGAGGTGATCGAGGGGCCGCTGCCCTACATCCTGGTCGCGCAAAAGGCCGGCGGCGTTTTGGCGCTCCGGGAGGACGCCGCGCGCGAGCCCGTCCGCGTCGGCGGCCTCACGAAGCCGGAGTTGGCGAATCTCGACGCCATGAACCTCCATCACGAGGGTTCGCTGCTCTATGTCGCGCTGGGCGACCACTTCGCCGCCGCGGGCGACAAGGCCGGATTGGCGGCGGTCGACGTCACCGATCCCGTCAACCCCGTCGTGCTCTCGGCCTGGCAGTCCGAGCAGCGCGGCAGCGGGGCGGCTGACGTCGCCATCGTCGGCCGATTCGCCTACCTCGCCGCCATGCGCGAGGGATTGCACATCCTCGACGTGAGCGACCCAACAGACATTCGGCTGGCCGCGACGATGCTGCCAGACATTCACTTTCCGCGCCCCAATCCTTCGCCGATCGCACATCCAAGAGCGCGCGGCCTGGCAGCCTCTGGCGGGTTGCTCTATGTGGCAAACGACGCGGGCGGCCTGCGCATACTTGACTTGGCAGACCCAGAGAGCCCGCGCGAGATCGGCCAGTACGTCAATCCAGCGATGGGGAACAAGGCGCAAGCCCACAACAACGTCGTCATCGAGGGCGCGGTGGCCTACGTCGCTGCGGACTATTGCGGCGTCGAAATCCTCGACGTAGCCGTTCCGTCCGACATCCGCCAGCTCGCCTGGTGGAACCCTTGGGGGTGCGACGCGGCCTCCAATCTCTGGTTCAACAGCGGCGGCCACACCAATGGACTGCATCTCGATCGACGCCGCAAGCGCCTCTACGTCTCCGGCGGCGATAGCGACCTGATCGTCCTGGACGTCGCGAACCCCGCCGCCCCGCGCCTCGTGCAGCAAATCGGGGAGCGGCAAGACGGCTTGGGAACTTGGGACGTCGCCGTGCGAGGCGGGCGCATCTACGGCGCATACATACGGACTCCCATCCCGTTCTCGGGACAATGGGCCGGCGTCCGTGCCTTCCGCTCCGCCACGCCGCGCCCTCTGAGGTCGCGCACACGGCGTTGAGCGCGCTCGGGCCCGAGCCGCATTGCCTAAGCGCTGGTAGGATGACTGGACATGCCTCTCCGCGTCCTCGCCGCCGCCGTCCTGCTCGCCGCCGGGCTCCAAGGCCAAACCCTCGACGCCCCCGCTCAAGCCAAGGCCGGCTCGGAGATCTCCATCGGCTGGAGCGGCGCCGACTCCGGCCGAGACTTCATCACCATCGTTCCGGCGGACCTTCCCGACGGCAGGTACCAGCGCTACGTCTACCTCAAGAGCAACCCGGTTAAGCTGGCGACGCCCGACATCGCCGGGGACTACGAGGTGCGCTGGCTCAGCGGCGGCAGCGGCTATCCAACCCGGGCAACCAAGCCGCTGACGCTCACGCCCGTCTCGGCTACCCTCGAGGCGCCGGACCGCGTCAATGCCGGTCAAGCCTTCGAGGTGCAATGGAGCGGGCCGCGGAACGCGAGCGACTTCATCACGGTCGTCCTGAAGGGAACGCCAGAGAAGAAGTACGCGCGCTACGTCTACGTCCACCGCGGAAACCCTGCCAAGCTGACGGCGCCGGACGTTGCCGGCGACTATGAAATCCGCTACCTCACCGGCCAGAGCTACCGGACCGTCACCGCCCGTCCGCTGTTGGTTGAGAGCGTGTCAGCGAGCCTCGAAGCGCCGACACAAATGCAGGCCGGCCAGCCCATTCGCGTGGCGTGGACCGGACCCGACAACCCGCGCGACTTCGTCACCATCGTTCCCGCGGGTACGGCTGAGCGCAATTACGAGAAGTACGTCTACACCGACCGCGGAAACCCGCTCGAGATGCAAGCTCCCGACGAGCCCGGCGAATACGAGATTCGCTACCTTACCGGCCAGGAACACCGCACCTTGGCGACGCTGGCGATCACCGTGGGCGCGACCCTCGCCGCCCTCGAAGCGCCGCCGGAAGTCCCGGCGGGACGCGTTCCCTTCGAGGTTCGCTGGAGCGGACCGGACAACCCGCGCGACTTCGTCACCATCGTCGAGCAGGATAAGCCGCAACGCCGCTACGGCGGCCACGCCTACACTTACAGGGGCAACCCGTTGACTCTGCTCTCGCCGCTAGAACCGGGCGACTACGAGTTGCGATATCTCACCGGGCAGGACTACAAGACGCTTGCCGCGCGACCGATTCGCGTCACGCCAGGCGGCGCCAAGCCGGGCAAGCTGCGAGTGACGGCGCAGCCGCGGGCCGCGTCCGCCTCTGCCTCCGCCCCGGGCGGGGCGGTCGAAATCATCCTCGACGCCTCCGGCAGCATGCTCCAGCGCCAAGGGTCCGAGCGGCGCATCGAAATTGCGAAACGCACCCTGACGGCGCTGACCCAGCACACGATTCCCGCGGGGACGCCGTTCGCCATGCGCGTGTTTGGCCACAAGGAAGCCGGCTCGTGCCGCACCGACCTCGAGATGCTCTTGGCGCCGCTCGACCCCGCGGCCGCTGCGACGAAGATCGCCTCCATCCAGGCGATGAATCTGGCCAAGACGCCGATTGCCGCCTCGCTCGAGGCCGTCGAGCAAGACCTGGCCGCGACCCCGGGCCAGAAGGTCGTCGTCCTGGTGACCGATGGCGAAGAGACTTGCGGCGGCGACCCTACGGCCGCGATCGAGCAACTGCGCGCGGCCGGCGTGGAGGTGCGCGTCAACATCGTCGGGTTTGCAATCGAGGATGAAGATCTCAAAGCTCGGTTCCGCTATTGGGCCGACCTGGGCGGGGGCGGCTATTTTGATGCAGCGGACGCCGAGCAACTCGCCGCCTCGCTCACCCGGGCCGTGCGAACGCCCTTCGACGTCTACGACGATCAAGGCCGCATCGTCGCCAGCGGCCTCGTTGGCGGAGACCCCGTCGTGCTGCCGCCCGGCGTCTACGTCGTCCGAACGCGAGCAAGTCCTGCGAAGACGCTGTCCGGCGTGGAAGTCCGGCCCGGGGAGATGGCAACGGCGGCGCTGTAGCTCAGATTTTCGGCCAAACGCCCTCCGGCCTCGAAGATCCTGGGGCTGCGCGATTGGCCGCCTTTCCGTTAATCCGCCGTCACGCCGGATGGAAAGTTTTTGCGCTCTTCAGAATCATCAACTTGCGACGGCGCGGACCCCGCCGCGCTTGCAACGGCAGGGGACAATGGAGGGAGAAGGGCTCGCAGTCCGACCGGCCGGCTCGCGCCCGCCCGCTCCGGCCGTTTTGTCACGAAATGTCAGGAAATGTCAGTCCAATCGGGTGATCACGACCATCAATTGGACATCTCGATCCTTAATCCAGCCACACCGGGCTCGAGATCGCTTTCTCGCCGTCGTCCTGCACCAGGTCCACGTAGTAGTACGCCGGCCCCGGCTCGGGTGAGCGGTCGACGTACTCGAAATCGACCGTGTCTCCCGGCGGATCGACTGCGTGGATGATCTTGCCGTTGCGCACGATCCGCACGGTCTCGAGCCCCGTCTCGCCGATCGCCGACACGGCGATCTCCGGCGCCGCGCTTCGTCTCCCTTCCGAGCCCATCGGCAGCCCGTCCACCTCGAAGCGCAGCACGATTCGCGAACCCGTCGTCGCATAGGTTCTGCGATGGTAGATCCCCTGGAAGACGCCCTCGCGGTCGTGCGAGTCGGCGTAAACCGCCATCAGCGCCGTACCGCGCTCGGCCGGACTGAAGCGCGAGAACGTTTCGCGGTCTTCGCCAATCTCGCGGTCGATCCGGCGCACGCCGTAGCCCGCATTGCCGGAGTGATTGTCCGTCGAAGCCATGATGCCGACGCGATGGCCTTTCTCGAGATAGGTCGCGACCCAATCCTCCGAGCGGCGATGATCTGAGAAGACCTCGATGCCGCGCTGCAACGCGGGGTTGTGCCACTCCGGGTTGCCGCGCCGGCCGCCATAGTGCGGGATCACGAGCAAGTTCTCGTCTTCGAAGTTTTCGCCCAACATGCGGAAGAGGTCTTCCACGTGCCCGGCCATCTTGTTCGGCCCGTGGTACATGCGCAAATTCCGATAGTTGTATCCGTTATAGCTGCGGTACAGCGGCATGCGGCCGTCGACGCTGTAGACGTTGTGGTCGCCGCCGACTTCGGTGCGTCCGCTCCATTCGTAGCCGAGGAACGTGACGTAGCGGCCGGGCTCGTTGTATGCCGCGGTGGCTCGTTGAATGTCGTCCCACATCCAATCCGTCGTCGTGAAGGCGTGGTCGGAGATCGCACAAAAATCGATCGCGGCGTAGTCGCGCCCAAAGGCGTACATCTCGTCCGGCGTGCCGCGTCCATCGGAGTACTTGGTGTGCGTGTGGAGGTCGCCCCACAATACCGTCCGCGCGGGCTTGGCTTCATGCACGACAAACGGGTTCGAACGAGCCGTCTTGCCGTCGCGTGTAGTCGCGCGCACGCGGTAGACGCCCGGCCGATCGATGCGCACGCCCTCGAAGCGATGCGCGCCCTGGTCTTGCGCGCGGAAGCTCCAGCTCGCGCGAAATAGGTTCGCGCCCGGCTCGAGCGCCAAGTCGACCGCGCCGGCGTAACGCGTCGCCGGGTTGCCCAGCCCGTCGTCCAGCCAAACATTCACCCAGCCCGCCTCTCCGGCGACCCACTCCGTCTTCGCGATTGCGATCAGCTCCTTCGCCTCGCCCGGCAGCACCTGCATCGTCGGGCTCTGTGGCAGCGGCAGGAACACGCCCCGACCTTCGGCGTCCACGTAGACCTTCTGCTCGAACGCCGTCTCGTCCATCGGCTGAATCTCGACGCCCGGCGAACCCCCGGCGCGGCTGCCGAACACGATCTCGATCCAGTCGCCCTGCCGCAGCGGCTCGCCCTCGAGCACGAATTCGTTGATCGTCTGCCAAGGGTGATATTCGCGGAACAACGACTGCTGCCCGCCCTGCGGCCATGGCTGCCAAGCCAACTTGGCGCCGGTCGATGTCCGATGGACGAGGAAGTTCGCCGCCTTGGGATCGCTGGTTTGCAGCCGCGTCCCGCCCCACATGTCCCAGCGGAAGTCGTGCGCGGTGGCGATGCGCAACCCGCCGCCGGTCGCCATGCCGGCGCGCCCAACGGTGAAGCGCAACGTCAGCTCGCCGAAGCCGCCGGCCGTCGCCGCATTAGCGCCGAGCAGCTCTGCCCGTCCGACGTCGATCCGCGCGGCCTGCTGCGCCGCTTCGGCCTCGGTCAGGAAGGGCGCATGCGAGCGATAGTCGGACGTCTGCGCCCCGAGCACGGCCGCCGCGGCGAACATCAGCAGAAGCCGCTCGAACATACGGCCCGAATTGTACCCCAGGGCTCGACCAACGTCGTATCCTGAGCGGAATGTCCGCAGGCAAAGGCGCGGTCTTCGCCTCCTCGAGCCGACTCGCTTCGCTCGACCTGTTTCGCGGCTTCACCATCGCCGCGATGATCCTGGTCAACAACCAGCTCGGCCCCGGCGCCTACGCGCAGCTGCGCCACGCCGACTGGGACGGCCTCACCTTTACCGACCTGGTGTTCCCTTCCTTCCTCTGGATCGCCGGCGTTGCGACCACGCTCTCGACGGCGAACCGCCTCGAGCGCGGCCACACCCGCGGCGACCTGCTGCGCAACGCACTGCGACGCGCCGCCATCATCTTCGCGATCGGCTTGTTGCTCAACGCCCTGTGGGGCTTCGACGTCGCGACCCTGCGGATTCCCGGCGTGCTGCAGCGCATCGCGTTGTGCTACCTCGCCGGAACGCTGATCTACCTGTGGACCGGCCCCGTCGGACGCATCGTCTCGATCGGCGCGCTGTGCGGCGCCTACTGGTTCGCCATGGCGCCGGCCGGCTACGAGATGGAAGCCAACATCGGCGCGCAACTCGACCGCTTGCTGATGCCGGGTCACCTCTTCACGCCTGTCTACGATCCCGAAGGGCTGCTCACCACGCTGCCCGCCATCGGGACGTTCTTGTTCGGGGTGCTCGCCGGCGACAAGTTGCGGACGCGCAAGACGCCGGGCGTCATCGCCGCGTGGTTGGCGGCCAGCGGGCTTGGGCTGATCATTCTCGGCTATGCGCTCTCGCCCTTCCAGCCCATCAACAAGGCCCTGTGGACCGTGCCCTACACGCTGATCACGGCCGGCATCGCCTCCGCCGTTTTCGGCGCGGCCTACTGGATCGCCGACGCCCGCGGCCATCGCGGCGCCTGGACTCTGCCGCTGACGATCTTCGGCGTCAACGCGATCGGCGTCTACACGTTCCACTCCGTCATCGAGTCGGCGTTCAATACCTTTGGACCTCGCGAGGCCGTCTCTCAGCCGCTGGCCGGCGCGCTGGGGATGCCGAACGGTTCCCTGCTCTACGGGCTGTTGCACGTCGGCATCTGCTTCGGCTTCGCCTGGCTGCTTTGGCGACGGCGCATCTTCTTGAAGGTCTGAACGGCGATACGATACGAGCTTGGACCTGCCCGAGCCCCATCGACCCGCTCCGCCCTGGGCGCGCAATGTCTCCGGGTTGGCGTGGGCCGTGGTCTTCTATCTGCTGGCGTTCGTTCTCTGGCAGCTCATGGGCTGGGCTTTGCTGGGGACGGTCGAGGATCGGCTGCTGCTCGCGGCCGCGCCGCTGTTGGCGGCCAACCTCATCACCAACTTCGTGCTCCCCCGGCCCGCCGGCATCGGAGCGTGGGAGGGCCTGGGGCTGAGCGGGCATGATTGGAAGCGCCCGCTGCTGGGCGGCGCGGCGCTCACCGCGCTCAGCGCCGCCGCCGTCTTGGTCGTCCTCTACGTGGCCGGCGAGATCGGGTTCGAGAGCTCCGCCGAGGGCGTCTCGTACTTCTCGCTCCCCGTCCTTGCCGGCGCCGCGCTGGGCGAGGAGCTGTTCTTCCGCGGCTACGGCTTCCAGCAGCTCGCCCGCGCCATCACGCCTGTCGGCGCCGCGCTGTTCACCGGCATGGTGTTCGGCTTCGTGCACGGCTCGAACCCGGAGGTCTCGGAAGTCGCCGTCGCCAACACCGTCCTGTTTGGCATCCTGTTCGGGCTATGCCTGGTGTGGTCACGGTCCTTCTGGCTGCCCTACGGCCTGCACTTTGGCTGGAATCTCGCATTGGCGATTTTGGGCGCGCCGGTCAGTGGGCTTAGAATCAAGAGTACGAGCCTCGAGACCGTCCCGCTTGGCAGCCCTTTTTGGGACGGCGGCGCGTACGGACCCGAGGGCGGCCTAGCCGCGACGCTCGTCGTTCTCGCGTTGCTACGTATCGCTTGGCGGCTCCGCGGCGTCAATCAGAGCGGGCGCCTGATTTGGGAAGACGCCCGGCCTGAGCAAGGAGGATGAGCATGATGAGAGCGTTGGCGATCGTGACCGCGGCCCTGATCTGCGTCTCGGCGTTGCCAGGCAAGATGAGCGAGCTCGAAAAGCAGACGCTCATCCGAGACTTGACCGCCGAGTTCGGCACCGCCAAGCTGCTCATCCCGCGCTCGAAGAAGCCGCTCGGGCTGCAACCCGACGGCACGTTCGATACGCACGAGTGGGGCGCCGCTCTGCAGGAGTTCGGCCCAGCCGCGCGGCTGGGCGACATGGTTCAGATCACACGCGTGAAGATCAAGGACGACCAACTGCTCATCGAGCTCAACTACGGCATCAGCGGCGGCCGCAAGTGGTGGCACCGCATCCAGGTTTCCGGCTCCACCCGTACCGGCACGACGCTCGGCCAGAACGCCGCCACGCACGCCCCCGGCGGCACCGAGCTCGCCCTGCTCTTCGAAGACGGCCTGCCGGACAAGAACGCCAAGGAGTTCCTCGAGCTGCTCAAACCCGTCCTCGATTTCGAGCAGCGCAGCGCCACCGAGCTCTACATGGAGCAGCTCGAGCCCAAGTTTCGCGCAGCGATCGAGAAAGGCGAGATCATCGAGGGCATGGACCGCGACATGGTCCTGCTCGCCAGGAACAAGCCCGACAAGAAGTACCGTGAGACGACCGAGGACGGCGTCGAGCACGAAGATTGGATCTATGGCAAGCCCCCCGGAGACGTCGTCTTCGTGACCTTCGAAGACGGCCAGGTCATCCGTGTGAAACACGAACATGCGAACCTGGGGGGCGAGGTTCGCAAGATCGACCCGATCGAGCGTTGACCGCCCGACAAACGAATTTCCCTTCCGCGGCTGATCCGCGGAGGCGAGCTCACCGTCTACCTGCGACAGCAGACGATCACTAACGAGGAGAGAAAGCCCACACCATGGCTGTGAAAGTAGCAATCAATGGATTCGGCCGTATCGGCCGCAACGTCTTCCGCGCCACGCTCGAGGATCCCGAGGTGGAGGTGGTGGCGATCAACGACATCACCGACAACAACACCCTGGCCCACCTGCTCAAGCACGACTCGGTGCTCGGCAAGCTCGACGCCGACGTGAGCGCGGACGACGAAGGCATCACCGTCAACGGCGACAAGATCCGCGTCTACTCCGAGCGCGACCCGGCGAAGATCCCCTGGGGCGACAACGACGCCCAAATCGTCATCGAGTCGACCGGCATCTTCACCAAGGGCCCCGACGCGGCCAAGCACCTGCGCGGCCCGGTGAAGAAGGTGATCATCTCCGCCCCCGCCAAGCAGGAAGACATCACCGTGGTGCTCGGCGTCAACGACGACAAGTACGACGCCTCCAAGCACAACATCATCTCGAACGCCTCGTGCACCACCAACTGTCTGGCGCCGGTCGCCAAAGTGCTCGACGAAAAGTTCGGCATCCGCAAGGCGACGATGACCACGGTGCACAGCTACACCAACGACCAGCGCACGCTCGACCTGCCGCACTCGGACCTTCGCCGCGCTCGCGCCGCGGCGCTCAACATGATTCCCACCAAGACCGGCGCCGCCGCGGCCATCGGCCTGGTGATGCCGGAGCTCAACGGCAAATGCGACGGGTTCGCCATCCGCGTGCCGACCCCGGACGTCTCGGTCGTCGACCTGGTGGCCGAGCTCGAGAACGAGGCTACCGTCGAGCAGGTCAACAGCGCGCTCAAAGAGGCGGCCGAGGGCGAGCTGAAGGGCGTCCTTGGCTACACCGAAGCACCGTTGGTCTCGACCGACTTTCTGGGCGATCCGCGCTCTTCGATCGTCGACGGCCAGATGACGAAAGTTCTCGGCGGCAACATGGTGAAGGTGCTCACCTGGTACGACAACGAGTGGGGCTACTCCTGCCGCGTGATCGACCTGGCCAAGCTGCTCGCCGAAAAAGGGCTATAGCCGCCACACTGCGCACACCCGCCCCTGGCAACTCCCGCCGGGGCGGGCGAACCTTCCTAGCCGTCGCCCCAAAGGGCTGCTAGCCCGGGCCGTTGAGCTTGGCGACGACGTGTTTGGTGATCGTGTCGACGAGGTCGGGCAGCGTCGCCTCGACGGCCTCGGTGACGGCGGCGCGCACGTTGGCGTCGCGGCTGGCCTTGGCATCGTTGCGCCCTAGCGCCTGCTCGACCAGATCCTCGAAAGGATCGGCGGCGACGGCCTGCCGAGCGCTGTGCGAGCTCTCGGCGCCCGAGCCGTTCATGACCTCGGGGTCGGGAGGATCGGCGGCGGCGTGGCTGGCGACCTCGCCCAACAACTTGTTGATGGTCTCGATGAGCGAGTAGGCGTCAAGCGGCTTGTGCAGCACGGCGTCGCAACCGGCGGTCTGCGCCATATTCGAATCGAACGGCTCGAGCGGGCCGGCCAACAGAACCACGCCGACGTCGGTGAAACGTCCGCCATGCTTGACCTCTCGGCACACCTCGTAGCCGTTCGGTCCCGGCATGCGAGTGTCGACCATGACCAGGTCCGGCCGATTGTGCTCGAGGTATTTCAGCGCCTCGTCGCCGCTGGAGACGGTGACGACCTCGTGGCCTTCTTGGCTGAGGATCTGCCGTCCCATGCGGTGGGCGTGGGGGTTGTCGTCGGCGATGAGAATCAAGCTCAAGGCGGACCTCGTCTATGAGCCGGCTCGGGGCGCCACGGCGTACCCCCTGAGTTTATCCCGAATCGCGGCCGTCGCCGAGCCCAGTCAGGCGAATTATTGGGGCTTCTGCTGTGAAGCCCCCTCGCCGCCCTGGGCGCCTTGCTGATTCAAGCGGGCGTCCGGCTTCTCGTCGAGCTGCGATTCGGAGTCGCTCAACGGCTCTACACTCACATCGGCGCTTGGCTGCACTCCGATATCGGTGGTGGCCCTGATCCCAGGAGGCGTCGAAGGCATCAGCGAGGTCATCGTCGGCTCGCCCATCTTGGCCGCCATGCCGAGGTCGGGCGCGGTGCCGAAGATGGTGAGCGCCTTCTTGAGCTTGCCTTTGCGTGTTTGGCGCTCCATGTTGTAGCGCATCAGCTCGGCCAACGGGGCGCTCGGCTCGGGAATCGACCGGTTGAGCTCGGTGAGCTTCGCCTTGGCCTCGTCGACGTAGTCGCTCAAGGGATAGTCCCGGACGATGCGGGTGTAGGCCTCGACCATCTCATCGGTGAACTGCTCGCCCATGCGGCTGTAGGCGTTGGCGAGCTCCCATAGAGCGACGTCGTTGTGTGAGAACAGCGGATAGTGATCGGCCATGGTCTGCAGGCGGTTCGCTCCCGAGCGGTAGCTGCCCTTGCCGGTATAGAACATGCCGACGCGGTACTCGGCTTCGGCCAGCACCTCTTGAATCTCACGCAACCGCTGCTTGGTCGGGTCGACGAACACGCTGTTCGGCCACTGCAACAAGAGTTGGCGGCATTCCTGGTCGGCGCGCACCGCGTGCGTGTTGTCGCGATCGGGCTTCACCATTTGCTCGTAGTGGATGTCGCAAATCTTCTTCTGCGACTCGGCCGCCTCTTCCATGCTGGGGTAGAAGGTGATGAAGTCCTTGTACTCGGCCTCGGCTTGCGCCAGCGCGTGCGAGGTGCCTTCGCGGTACCAGCTATCGGCGACCGCGAGCTTGGCCTTGGCCATGTACTCGCTGTCGGGATAGGTGTTCATCAGCGTCTGCAACGTCAGCCGGCCCAGCTCGTAGCGATGCTTCTCGATGTTCTCGATCGCTTGGTCGAACAGGATCTTGTCCGGCTGCTGCGAGTTGTTGGCGATGGGGTTGTCGTACTTGCTGCGGCCGCAGCCCACGCTGAGGGCGGCCAGCAGAATCAAGGCGGGGATCAGGGATCGGATTGGCATCACGGTCTCTCGGGTCATCTTAGCAAGGGGAAGAAGGGTCAGCAGCCCGTGTCGGAAGTCCCGTAGGCCGCGTTGCGCGCGCCGCGGGGCGAGATGCGAGGCGTTGGCGAGGAATCGATGCGGTTTCATCATGATCGAGCAACAACGAAACAGATCGCCCCGCGCCGCCGCAACCCTTTGGGCGAGAGGGGCCAATAGCGGGAAGGCCCGGCCGCGTCGGCTTTGTCGCTCCTCGGGGCAGATGTCTCGCATCGACACCCTCGTCGCTCCTCGCCGAACACACCCAAGACCCTCTCGCGCGGCCCACGCGACTTCCGACACGGGCTGCTAAACGCGCACCATGCGGGCATCCCGGATGCGCTCTCGCATGCCGACTACGGCCGAGCCCGGATCGGGGGTTCCGAAAATGCTCGAGCCGGCCACGAGGATGTCCGCGCCGGCGCTGACCAGAGCGGCGGTGTTGTCGAGCGCGACGCCGCCGTCGACCTCGATCTTGAAGTCCAGGCTGCGCTCCCGGCGGATGCGGGCCAGCGTCTCGATCTTCTCGAGCGCGAAAGGCAGGAACTGCTGGCCGCCAAAACCGGGGTTCACGCTCATCACCAGCACCAAATGGACGTCGGGCAACACGTGATCGAGCATCGATACGGGCGTCGCGGGGTTGACGGCCACGCCGGCCTTGGCGCCCTCGCCGCGGATGAGCTGCACGCTGCGATGCAGATGCGGGCAGGCCTCCTGATGCACGGTCACGATGCCGGCGCCGGCTTTGATGAACTGCGGCGAGTAGCGGTCCGGCTCCGCGATCATCAGGTGGCAGTCGAGCAACAAGTCGGTCGCCGCGCGCAGGCTCTCGACCACCGGCAAGCCGATCGAGATGTTGGGCACGAAGCGGCCGTCCATCACGTCGACGTGGATCATCTTGGCGCCGGCTTGTTTTACGGCTTCGACTTGGTCGGCCAGCCGCGCGAAGTCCGCAGCGAGGATGGAAGGGGCTACGAGCGCCATGGAATCAATGACTTGATTATAGCTTGCGAGGCCCGCGGCCGACATCGCGGCGGCTCCAAGGATCTCACCCCTGGCTGTCGTTGTCCTCGAGCCAGGCGAGCATGGCGCGGAAGGCTTTGCCGCGGTGGCTGTGCTCCCATTTCACCTCGGGCTCGAGCTCGGCGAAGGTGCGGTCCAGCGGCGGAAAACGGAAGTGCGGGTCGTAGCCGAAGCCTCCCGAGCCCGCCGCTTCATCTTGGATGAGGCCCTCGGCGATGGCGCCGAAGGTTTGCAGCACCTCTTCGCCCCGCAGCAGCGCGATGACGCAGACGTAGCGGGCGATGCGCTCCTCTGGCGGCGTCTCCCGCAGCTTCTCGAGCAGCAGAGCATTGTTCTTCTCATCGCTGGCGTCGGGGCCGGAGAAGCGCGCCGAATGGACGCCGGGAGCGCCCTCGAGCGCATCCACCTCGATCCCCGAGTCGTCGCAGAACAACAGTTGCGGCTCGTCGCTCTCGCGGGCCAGCGCCTTGGCGTAGCACTGCCCTTTTTGTACGGCGTTGTCGGTGAAGGTCTCGCCGGTCTCGGGGCAGTCGAGCGGGCCGTAGGCGCGAATCTCCACGTCGGGGCCGGCCGCATGTTGGAACTCGCGCAGCTTGCCCTGGTTGCCGGTTGCGCAGTAGAGAATCACGCCACGGCCTCGCGTTGCGCCTCGACGAGGATGTCGATCCCGGCTTTGGCCAAGCGCAGCATTTCATCGAGGTCGCGGCCGGGAAACGAGCGTTGCTCGGCGGTCGCTTGGAGCTCGACGAACTCGCCCTTGGCGGTCATCACGACGTTCATGTCGACGTCGGCGCGTGAGTCTTCTTCGTAGCAGAGGTCGAGCATGGGAGCGCCGCCCACCACGCCGACGCTTATCGCGGCGACCTGCTCGAGCAGGGGATCGACCGTGACCGCGCCGAAGCTCCGGAGCTGCTCGAGGGCGAGCGCCAGCGCCACCCAGGCGCCGGTGATGGCCGCGGTGCGCGTGCCGCCGTCGGCTTGCAGCACGTCGCAGTCGATCAGGATGGAGCGCTCGCCCAGCTTGTCGAAGTCGACCGAGGCTCGCAGCGCACGGCCAATCAGGCGCTGGATCTCCGAGGTCCGGCCGCTGGGCCGGCCGCGGTTGACCTCGCGCGAGGTGCGGGTGGAAGTCGCGCGCGGCAACATGGCGTACTCGGCGGTGACCCAACCTTGGCCCGACCCGCGCCGGAAGCCCGGAACGGTTTCCTCGATCGAGGCCGTGCAGATGACCTTGGTGTTGCCGGTCTCGATGAGCGCCGAGCCCTCGGCGGTCGGCAAGAAGCCTGGGGTGATCTTGACGGGCCGAGGCTGCTCGAGCAGTCTGCCGTCGATGCGTTTGCTGGGATCCATCTTCATAGGGAGCTGACTCTGGGGCGACGCGGGGCAGCGCGGGCTAGTCCACGCTGAGCGCGCCGGACATCGCCCAGGTGATGAACAAGATTGCGAGAACGACGAAGAGCACGCAGCCGATCAACGGGGCGCGGGGCGCCTTGTGCTTTTCGCGGGGCTTGGTGCGGATGCGCGCCATCGGTCCATCCTAGCGGCGGCGGCGCAAGCGGCGAGCCGTCTCGGCGAAGAACTCACGGAGGGCGTCGCGGCTGCGCTCGCTGGTGTCGCGAATGGTCATGGCGACGACGGCGCGCTTGCGATCCGCCAACGCGCGCCGCGTGGCCAGCCACTGCGCGCGGTGGTAGTCCGAGGTGTAGCCCACGCGTTTGTAGGTCGCCTGCTTCTCCGAGAGCAACACGGTGGAGAAGCCCTGACCGAAACCGATGATCATCTCGTGGTAGGAGTGATTCATCGCCGGACCCTCGTAGACGTCCGCGGGCATCTTCAACCGCGATCGCATCACCGAGGCCGCCGCGGCGTCGAGCGCCTTCAACAGATCGACGCCGGCCGGGTCGTAGCGCGTGTCGCCGAAGAAGGTCAGCTCTCCGTAGCTGATCTCGCCGGCGTCGCGCAGCCGCTCGAGCACGTGGGCGTAGACGGCGGCGGCGTTGCCGTGCTCGATCTCGAGATCTTCGTCGCGCAGCAAGCCGACCTCTTTCAACGCGCCGAAGTCGAGCGAGATGCCGCCGCGCCAACGCAGACGGAAGCGCGACTCCATCAGCTCGCGCCAGGCGCGCGTCTTCTCGACGTCGCCCTGTACCTTGGCGCGGTCGTTGATCTTCTTCGCGTAGTCTTTGTAGAGCTCGACGCCGGGTTGGGTGACGAAGTTCATCTTCCGGAGCGCGCCGAGGCCGAACACGGTCCAGTGGATGAATTGCATGTAGCGCGCCAGGGCGAGTTCGCCCTGAACGTCGAGCACCGCGGCCGAATAGCCGGCTCGGCGCAGCGCCTGCAGCTTGCGTTCATCGGGGTTCTTGCCCCCGTGCGAAGCGTTGACGAAAAGGAAGCAACGATCCTGCTTGGGGGACTTGGGCGGGAAGTAGTCGACGAGCTTGGCCTTCTCGCCGATGACGATCTTCACGCCGATCTGCTCGCTCTTGCCGAGGCTTTCTTCGAAATCCTGCTTGGTCCAGACCGCGCCGCCGGACCAGCGCGACGGCAGGTAGAGCGTGACTTTGTCGCGGCCCGCTTCGGCGTTGCCTTGGATGAACCCGGCGAGTTGCAGCGCCGCCCGGATCTCGCGCTCGGTCAACGCCGTCTGCTTCATCCAGGCCGCGAGATCCACGCCGTTGAAGGCCAGCGGATAGAGGCTGCCGCGCGTGAGCGGCCCACTGTGGCGTCCAGCCGTCGTGTTCGCGCCATCGGGCTGCAACGGGACGCGCTTGAAGCCACGCGCCCTGCCAAACTCGTCGAGGATCGAGCCGGGCAAGGTCATGTAGATGAAGTTCGCTTCGTTGGCGATGCGCAGCTTCTTGTAGAGCGCGTCGAGCTTTTCGAGGTTGACGACCGGCTCGTAGGACGTCATGCCCATCGCCATGCCGACCACCAGACACTTCTTCAGCGCTTTGTCGAGGGGCTGCTTCTCCAGGCGCACGATCTCATCGAGAATGGCGGTGAGCTTGCGCGGGTCGGTCGAGTCGAGCAAGAACACGCGCACCCGCCGCCGCACCAGACCGGCGGACAAATAGAACGCCTTGTCCTCCGCCGAGCCGCCCATGCCAGCCCAGATGATGTAGCGAACCGTGACGCCGTGGGCTTGGCGGATGGCGGCTTTGATCTGCTTGACCTCGTCGGCGATCTCACCGGGCCACTCGGGGTGGTGCTGCGCGCGCCAGGGTAGATGGAGCACGCCATAGCCGTTCTTGGAGACAGCACCGTCCGCGTCGATCTCGGCCCCGATGGGGATCAGGGCGTCGGATTTGGGATTGAGACCCGCGAGTCCTTTTTCTCGATAGACCCGGTCGATATCTCGCAGACGTTCGAGCGTGCGATCCGCCATCAGCCGCTCGTAATGGGGGTTCTTGGTGTAGCGATACAGCTTGAGGCCGATCTTCGATCGCGGGCGGGACATTCGGTTAGTTGTACTCCTACGGGGCGCCCGATGCAACGCCCGAAACGCGAACAGCGGGTTATGGCCGAACCTGCCGAGAGAGGCAGTCGGCGATCGCGTCGCACTCCCAACTTCCCGGGCTCAGCGCAGGCCGCTCGCCGGCACGGTCAAAGGCGCCGTAACCCCGCGCTTCGAGGCCCCTGCGAGGCGCATCGAAGACTTGCCAAACGGTGATGTAAGGACAGCCCCAATCCCGCGCCGCGCCAATGGCGGCCTCGAGCCGAGGCAGCACGCCGCCGGATGGGAGCGACTCGAAGCGCTCTCGCGCCAAACCCAGCTCACCTATCATGACAAATCGGTCGCCGAAAAGGGCGCGCCCCTCGGGGGAAATCGAGTTGCGCGCGAGCTCGCGAATGTGGTTCAAGTCGCGC
Source organism: Bryobacterales bacterium (assembly GCA_965216545.1). Taxonomy (GTDB): domain Bacteria; phylum Acidobacteriota; class Terriglobia; order Bryobacterales; family UBA6623; genus RI-231. Next base: position 5,250,500 of record OZ244172.1, on the reverse strand, counting down.
CGCAGGCGCGGGCCGATCGACGCGGGCGGGTTGGCGATCTGCTGAGTCTGGAAAGGCGAGTTGACCGACTCGTAGGAGGAGTAGGAGACCAGGTCGCAGCGAGTCCGGGGCAAGACGTGCTCGAGCGCGTTGTATCCCCCCGCCCGCGCGCTCTTGCGGTAGCGCCATTGATCTTTGCGGATGTGCAGGTTGACGGCGGAGATCTCGAAGGCGTGCAGCAGGCGCAGCTTGGCGTCGGGGTGCGCCTGGCGGACCCGCGCGATCGCTTCGTGTCGGGCGTCGGTCCAGGCGACGAGCGTCTCGATGGCGGCATCGGGGTCGTCGTCGTGGTTGAGCAGCTCCATGAGCTTCTCGTCCGCCTCGTGGTTGGCGAGGATCACGGTCTTTTCCTGGGCGCCCCAGCGTTCGTAGAGCAGCCTGCAGAGAGCTTCGATCTGGCTACGCTCAGCTTCGCTCTCCTCCTCTCGAAAGGGGCGCAACAGATTGAGGTCGTCCGGTCCGGCGCCATAGTCCAGCGCGGTGTAGGCGGTGAGGACGATGGTTTCGAGTGCGGGGTCGTCGAGCACGGCGGCGTAGCGCGGGATGCGCAGGATGTCGGCCGGAGTCCGCGCGCCGGCATCGTCGTCTTCGAAGCGGCTGGGCGAGAGATAGGGGCGGACGTAGTCGAAGCGCGGCCCTAGGTAGATGCGAAACAGCTTCAAGCCGAGCCCGGTGGTGCGCTCGCGCGCGGCTGTGAGCAGGTCATCGGTCTCGCCGCGGGGCCCCACGCCAACCCACTGGTAGAAGCCGACCTGCTGCGTCCCGGCGACCGACGCCGCGAGCAGCAGTAGCCAGACCGTCCGAGACGCGGCGCGGCTCACGGTCGGGTGACCTCGAAACGATAGGGATAGCTGAAGCGGTTCGCGCTGTTGATGACGAGCTCGTGCGGGCCGGGCGCGATGTCGGCGGGCAGCCGCAGGTTGAGCTGCGCGGACGAGGCGTAGTCGAGGGGCGCCGTCACGCCGTCGATCAGCGCGTGACTGGCGTCGGGGCGGAAGCGCTCGCCAAAGATCGAGACATGGGCGCCGGGCTCGAAGGGCGGCGGGCGGTAGGCGGTGGCTTCGACCACGCCTTCGGGCAGGATGCGCGGGTAGTCTCCGTCGTCGAGATGGATCGCCTCGGGTCGCCCGCCGAGGCGCGCGCCGGCGGCGAAGCGAAGCGTGAAGGTCCCGGCGCCGTCGAGCACGGCGAAGCCGAGCGGGTCGCTGGCGGGATAGCTCGAATTCGAGTCGGCGTCGAGCAGCCAATCACGAGCGGCAACGCGCACCAGGATCAGGTCGTCCGGCCCCGAGTCCGCGTGAACCCGAATGCGGTCTCCGTCTCGCTCGAAACCCACGGCTTCGGGCCGCATGGCCCAACTCAGGTAACGCTCCAAGCCCTCCAGGTCAAACAATCCGCGGATGGGCTTCAGCTCGTCGAACCTCTGGCGGGAAACCAACACCGCCGGGGGCGCCGGCGTCGCCGTGTCGAATTCGCACCAGCCGTCCTGCTCGGCTATGCACTCCAGATAGCGCGCAAACTTGCCATGCGCCGGCGCCACCGCCGACCGCGCCCCGAGGGCTTGCAGCCACAGCAACGACTCGTGCGGCCGCAGCTCCGAGTTGATCAGCTCGTGCGCTCGACGGCGCGCGGGGTCGAGCCGCGCCTCGAGCGAGACGGGGCCGACGGCGGGCTTCGAGGCCTGGGCGACGAGCGCCGCCGGCATGGGCGCTAGCGCGCCTGGCTCTTTCGCGAGCGTCATCCTGGCCCAGGCGGCCAGAACAAACACCGCGGCAGCCGCGATGCGCGCCCGCCCAAAGCCCGTCGCCCAGGGCGGACAGGCGACGAAGAGCACGACCCACTCCGCGAGCGCCAAAGCGTCGAAGGCGATCAGGCGCTCCGAGCGGGTCAGCGCCATCACGGCGAGCGCCAGCCCGATCAGTACGAGACGCCATTTACTCGGCTTCCGGCGAAACACGTCGATGGCCAGGAAGACGAACGGCAGCAGCTTCCAGAACAGCAGGCGGTCGATCTCACCGCGCTCGAGAATCGCGATCCAACCCGACGGCGCCAGCAGCGAAAGCGCGGCGGCCTGCAGCGCCAAGCCGACGCCGGCGCCCATCACGCGCCACAGTCGATAGACGGCCCAAGACGCGGCCGAAAACGCTAGCACGGCCAGCACGACATACGCCATCTCCGGCGTCATCCCGGGAACCGCGCAGAGCCAGGCAATCAGCCGCGGCGGCAGCGGCGGGCAAACCTCCCACGGGACGCCGGCGCCCAGCTCGCGCAGCCTCTCCGCCGCCTGGATGGTGATCTGCGAGCGGCTGGCCGGGCCCACGATCATGCTTGGAGGTGCAGGCCGGTCGGAGGAAAGCTCCTCTCTCCCAGGCTGCAGTACAGATTGTAGGCCCCGCCGACGAACTTTTCGGGGACCGTCAGGTTGAGCTCGAAACGACGCGCCAGCGGGTCGACGCAGAACGCCTCGACCTGGGTGAGCGGCCGCTCGCCGAGCCGCGCCCGAAACTGCGTGCAGACCTCGCCGGGGTCGTCATAGGGGACCTCTTCGAGCGACACCTTGAGGGTACGGCTGACGATCGAGAGATCGGAGAGCAAGTCAACGCCGTCGGTGACGCTGAGCAGCCGCGGAATCAGGGGCGCCGCCGGAATCACCCGCAGGGTCGCGACGTTCGACGCCGCGCGGCCGTCTAGCAGCAAGCGCACAGGCAGCATGCCCGTGCGCGCGCCAGGCGGTAGAAAAACGTTCACCTGCCCAGAGCCCACGCGGTTCTTGCGGCCGATGTAGGAAGGCGCCGCCGCAGCGCCGTCGATCTCCACGCGCAGGTTGTTCAGATCCGCCCCGGAGGGCAGGTCGACGACCCACAGCGAAGCGCTCGCGAAGCGGCCGGCCTGGGGGATGAGACGGTCGCTGGTAAAGGTGCTCGCGGTTCCCGCGATTTCGAGCTCGGCGTTAGGCTCGAGCCGGGGCCGGCGCTTGCGCGCGGTCATCCACAGGTACTGCGTATCGAAGCCCTCCAGGGCGAGCAACTGCAGGTCATGCTCACGGCAGAAAGCCGCGAGCTCCTCGCCCTGGAAGCTGCACCCGCTCCAGGTGTCCGCCGCGGTGCGGAGCGCCGCTTTGCGCGGCGGCGCGCCCGCTCGCAGAGACCAGCCGGGGACCGCCTCAACGACCGGGTTCCCTTCCCGCGGCAGCGAGTTGAACTGCAGCTTCAACAGCCCGTCCGGCTTGAGCACACGCACCGCGTCGCGCAGGTACGACAAGACGAACTCGCGTTCGGGAATGTGCTGAAAGACCGCATAGGAATAGACGAAATCGATCGACTCGTCCGCAAAGCCCTCGAGGTCGACGCCGGCGGCGACCCGCGGCTCGGCGTTGGGCGCTTCAGCCAAATTGCGTTTGGCGCGCGCAACCATCTCCTCGGAGACATCGACGCCGCAGACCCGCCCGAAGCGGCGACTCATCGGCAGCATCAAACGACCGGGGCCGCACCCGATTTCGAGCGCCGTTTTGTCCTCGAGGCGGGCTTCCGCCGGAAAACGGGCGAGCTCCTGCTCGAGCATCCGCAGCACGTCCGCGGCGGACGCGAAAAATTCCTTCGAAGATTGCTTTTTGCGGCCGAAGGCGACGTAGTACGCCGCATCCTCGCGAGCGCGTCGATCCCAATCCTCGCGCATGCCGCGCCGGCGCTTTTCCAAGGTATCCACGGGGTCTCGGGGAAGCCTCCAGGCTACTTCAGCACACGCAAAAACGTAAAGGAGCGCCGCGGCGGGGTTGGGCTCGCGCCGAGACTGTAGTAGTCTAAATCGTGAACCCGGATCGGCTTTTGGCCGATCTCGTTTGGGATGAATCTTCCGAACGCACTCACGCTTTCGCGGATCTTCTTCGTCCCCGTTTTGATCGCCGTGATGATGGGCGGCGAGTTTACGGTGGACGTCGCCGGGACGGCCGTGCGCAGCGAATGGATCGCGCTGGCGATCTTCCTTTCCGCCGCGATCACCGACTTTCTCGACGGCTACATCGCGCGGCGGCGCAAGCAGGTCACCACGTTCGGCAAGCTGCTCGACCCGATTGCGGACAAGTTGCTCATCTCGGCGGCGTTCATCTCGCTGGTGGAGCTCGGTCGGGTGCCGGCGTGGATCGTGGTGCTGGTAGTGGGCCGCGAGTTCGCCGTCTCGGGGCTGCGCTATGTGGCGCTGACGCAGGGCGTGACGATCGCCGCCAGCGGGCTGGGCAAGGGCAAGATGGTGGCGCAGGTGGTGGCGGTGGCGCTGCTGCTGATCGCGCCCTGGGATCCGCTGATTCGCCAACTCGGCGACGTGGCGATCTTTGCCGTGGTCGTGCTGACGGTGCTGTCAATGTACGACTACTTCCGCGGCTTCTGGAACAAAGTGGATACGCCCGCCGCCCCGCCCGCGCCCGCCCGGGAGCGTTGATCGATCACGCCGCCGCCTGCGGCGCCAACTTGGACTCGCATTCCGAGCGGAACGCATTGCGGTAGACCAGGAAGTTCAACAGGCACATCGCCGGCAAGCTGAGCGCCCCGAACAGGGGCAGCCACTGGAAGCCCAACAACAACAGTGAAACGATGCGCAGGAACCAGCGCACCAGCAGGTTGCGCCCGCGCGGAATGTAGTCCCGCAAGCCGGCGAGCAGGCTGAGCCGGTAGTAGACGATCCCGGGCACGATGCCCAGAAACGGCACGGCGCTCATCAGCGTTGCCAGCAGCAGCGTCCGCGGCAGCCTGCGGTTCAGGCGCAGGACGTACTGCTCGGCGAGGCGGGCCGAGGCGAAGGTCTCCTCGCCGCAGCCGTTGCAGGTCTGGCGTACGGACTTGTCCGGCAGCGGCGCGGCGCACTCGGGGCAACGCTTCTTCGCCAGCAGGCGCAGGCGGTGCTCGGCGGCGTCGGTCACGACGTTGCTCTGCGGTTGCCCCCAGAAGCCGATGCGGCGAACGTCGGGCAGATCGCGCTTGCAGCTTCCGCAGCGCAGCGCCGAGGGGTGGTTCGACGAGTCGCAAGCCGGACAGGGGATCTTCAAGCTCTCTTCGCGAACTTTGAGGCGCCAGTTGACGAAGATGAGCCCGAGCGCGGTGAGGGCGGCGATCACGAGCGCGATCGCGGGAAAGACGACGAGCATCAGTACGCCGACCGCGACCCAGCCATCCTCGGCCCAGCTCAGCAAGCCTTGCACGCCGAGATCGTCCTCGGGGTCGAGCTCGTCGAGGAACTCGTAGACACGCTGCCGCATGCTGGCGAACAACCACACCAGGGCCGCCGGCACGACGGCCCACAGGAGTTCGGGGCCGAAGCCGGCGGTGTAGAGGCCCGCGGCGGCGCCGCCGCCCGCCCCGGCCTTGACGCGGACGCCGCTGTTGACCACCGCCGAGCCGAAGCTCTTCGCCGGCGCGTCGATCAGCTCGAAGAAGCTTCGGATGCCGCCATGCTTGTCCTTGAGCGATTCGAGCACCGCCAGCACGGCCAGCACGTAGAGGGTGGTCGGGTGGGTCATCCACGCGGGCAGATCGAAGGCCAGATCCACGTCCAGCGGCCCCAGGCGGTCGAGAAAGTCCAGGTGACCGTCTTGCGCCAGGCGCGCGAACAGCGCCAGCAAGAATGAGGTGAGAAACAGCCGCGACGCGAAGAAGGGGACCGAGCCCAGGGTAAGCGCGTACTGTCCGAGGTTCATGGCGGGCGGCGGCTCAATCCGCGGCGCAGCGGAATCCGAGATTGTTGAGCCCGGAATCGCGAGCGGTCTTCATGCGCGAGGCCACGCGGTAGCCTTGGCAATAGTTCACGCTGCACAGCCAGCTTCCGCCGCGCTGCACCTTTTCGTCTCCCGTGCTGGGTCCGGCGGGGTCGTGGGTCGGGGACACGGCGTAGTAGCCCGGGTCATACCAGTCGTGGACCCACTCCCAGACGTTGCCGGTGATGTCGTAGAGGCCGTAGCCGTTGGGTGGAAAACGCTTCACCGGCGCGACGCCAGAGAAGCCGTCCTCCTTGCGATCGGCCTCGGGAAAGACGCCCTGCCAGGTGTTTGCCTGGAACTCGCCCTCGGGGTTGAAGTCGTTTCCCCAGGCGAACTCCGCATCCTCGAGCCCCCCGCGCGCGGCGTACTCGAACTCCGCCTCCGTTGGCAGGCGTTTGCCGGCCCAATCGCAGTAGGCGACCGCGTCGTCCCACGACATGTGCACCACCGGCAGGTCCATGCGTTGCTCGATCGAGCTGTCCGGCCCCTCGGGATGACGCCAATCGGCGCCGTCGACCAGGATCCACTGGTGATTTTCCGGCAGAAAGACGCCCGAGTCGCCTAGCGCCTCGGCGGTGGTCTCGTGCCCGGTCCCTTCCACGAATGCAGCGAACTGCTCGTTGGTCACCTCGGTCGCGTCGAGGAAGTAGGGATCGAGGGTGACGCGGTGCGGCGGTCCTTCGTAGGGGAACCCTTTGTCGGTTCCCATGTAGAAGTCGGCCGCTTCGATGCGGACCATGCCGGTGCGGTCCACCGGCTTGGCGCATGCGGTCAGCAGAATCAAAGCGGCAAACAGAAACAGTCGGCGCACCCTCGGTATTATAGGGCGCTGGAGGCTCCCCGATGAAACCCTCGCCCCTGACCCGACGCTCCGCGCTCGGCGCCGGCGCCGCCCTCGCATCCGGCGCCGCCCTGCTTGCCGACGAGCAGCCGGGCCGCAGCCGGCCGCAGTTGCTACGCCGCCCGTATCGCCCGGCCGCCGGCGGTCCCGAGCGTAGCCACTACGTCTACTTGCCCGCGGGTTTCCACAGCGAAGCGGGGCGCAAATGGCCCGTGCTGCTGTTCCTGCACGGCAACGGCGAGCGCGGCGACGGCAACGACGAGCTGGGCTACACGATGATCCACGGCCCGCTGCATGAAGCCTGGATCCAGGGCCGCGATCTGCCGTTCGTGATCCTGCAACCGCAGCTCGACTGGTACACGCGCCGGCGCCGCGAGCGGAGCCAGCCGCCGCCGGCGCGCACGCGGGCCGAGCCGCCTCCCCGCAACCATGGTTCGCGACCCACCGCCACGATGAAGCGCGATGAGCCGCCTGGCGAGCCGCGCTTCTCTCTGCCCGAGGGCTGGGATCTGGTCGCGCCCGACCTGCTCGCGATGGTCGACGCCGCCTTGAAGGACTACCGCGGCGACGCCGACCGCGTCTCCATCACCGGGCTGAGCTACGGGGGCTACGGGACGTGGTCGATGGCCTCGATGCACCCCGGCCGCTGGGCCGCCGCCGCACCGGTCTGCGGCGCCTGTGACCCTGCCAAGGTCCAGCCGATCGCCGACGCCAAGCTGCCGATCTGGATCTTCGAGGGCGGCCGCGACCCTGTCGTCAAACCCGAATGGGTGTTGGCCAGCGCGCGTGCGCTCGAAGACTCCGGCCACCCGGAGGTGCGCGTGACCGTCCACGAAGACCTCGCGCACAACGTCTGGACGCGCGTCTACGAGGGGTGGGACCTCTACCAGTGGATGTTGCTCCAGCGGCGGGGCGCCGAGCATGCGTGAGATCCGGGTCGCGACGGTGCAGTTCGAGGCTCGCGACGCCGACAAGCCGTACAACCTAGGCCGCATCGACGAGCTGGCGGCGGCCGCCGCCGCGGACGGCGCCGAGCTCGTCTGCTTTCACGAGTGCTCGATCCCGGGGTACTCGTTTCTCGAGCGGCTGAGCCGCGAGGAGATCGAGGCGCTGGCCGAGCCCGTGCCCGACGGGGCCTCGGTCGAGGCGCTCGCCGCCATCGCCGCCAATCGCGGCCTGGCCGTAGGAGCCGGCCTGCTCGAGGCTGCCGGCGGGGCGATCTACAACACCTACGTCGTGGTCTCCGCCCAGGGCCTGGTCGCCAGGCACCGCAAGATTCACGCCTTCGTGAGCGAGCACATCGCCTGCGGCGACTCCTATACGGTGTTCGACTTTTTGGGCTGCAAGCTCGGCATCCTCATCTGCTACGACTGCAATCTGGTGGAGAACGTGCGCGCCACCGCGCTGCTCGGCGCCGAGATCGTGTTGGCGCCGCACGTGACCGGCTGTCTGCCTTCGCCGATGCCCGGGCGCGGCGTGGTGGAGCGCGAGGCGTGGGAGAACCGCGAGCGCGACCCGGTGCGCTGCCGCCAGGAGTTCGACGGCCCCAAGGGCCGCGGCTGGCTGATGCGCTGGCTGCCTTCCCGCGCCTACGAGAACGGCGTCTACCTCGTCTACGCCAACCCGATCGGCGACGACGGCGGGACGATCAAGCCGGGCGGCTCGCTCATTTTCGACCCCTTTGGGGAAGTATTGATCGAGTGCCGCAGGCTCGGCGACGAGGTCGTGACGGCAACGCTGGACCCCGCCAAGCTTGAGGTCGCGCCAGGGCAATCCTACCTGCGGGCGCGGCGGCCGGAGCTCTACGGCCCGCTCGCCGCCTCGAATCCTCACCTGAGCCCGGACGGTAAACCGGACGTCTGGTGGAAGCGCAGAGGCCGCCAGAATACAGGGCGAAACTGACGCCAAGCGCCCGGCCTCGGGCGGTTAGAATGAGCCCGTGGCCGCTATGGTCTCCGATTCCGCGCTGCTCGCCGCGGATGACCTCGCCGCGCTGCCGGCCAGCAGGTTTTTCCTTCGGGCGAGGGCGTGCGGGACCTCATACACTGATTTAGGTGATGGACCTTGAAGCTTGTCGCAGTGAGGAGTTCCCGGTTGCCAAGGAATGGGGCTACCTCAACCACGCCTCGACAGGCCCCCTGCCTCGGCGGACGGCCGAGGTGGTTCAGCGGCTCGCCGAGGGGCAGATGCTGCGCGGCGGCCTGGAGTACCGCGCCTGGCTCGACGCTGTCTCTGGGCTGAGGACTGCGGCGGCGCGACTGATCCATGCCGAGCCCCGCGAGATCGCGGTCACCACCAACACCTCGCAAGGGCTCGGCTTCCTCGCGAACGGCATTCGCTGGAAGCCCGGCGATGTCGTGGTTGGGGTCGCCGATGAGTTTCCCGCGAACTACTTCCCTTGGGCGCGGCTCGAGGAGCGCGGCGTCGAGCTTCGCTGGGTGCGCTTGCGCGAGGGACGGCTCGAGCTCGAGGATCTCGACCGCGCCTGCGAGGGGGCGCGCCTGCTCGCCGTCAGCTACGTGCAGTACGTCAGCGGGTTCCGAGCCGACCTCGACGCCATCGGCGAAATCTGCCGCAGGCGGGGCTGCCTGTTCGTCGTCGACTCGATCCAGGGATTGGGACCGTTTCCCGTGGACGTCAAGCGCAGTGCGATTCACGCACTCTCGAATGGCGGGCAGAAGTGGCTGCTTAGCCCCGAGGGGACCGGCTTCCTCTACATCGATCGTGACTTGCTGCCCGAGCTCGACATCGTCGAGTTTGGCTGGACGAACGTCGCCGGGTATCCGCAGTACTCGAAAGACCCCGCCTTGCGGCCCGACGCCGGACGGTTCGAGGCCGGCACGCTGAACAGCATCGGTTGCGCGGCGCTGCGGACCTCGATCGAGCTGCTACTCGAGATCGGCGTGGAGCGCCTTTCCAAACAGGTGGGCCGGCTCGCGGACCGTCTCTACCAGGCCGCACAGGACAAAGGCTACAAGCCGCGTGCGCGGCGGGACACGCCGTCCGGCTCGGGCATCGTGAGCATTCGCAAACCCGGAGTAGATTCGTCCGAGCTTGCCAAGACCTTGCTCGCGGAGCGCATCGTCGCAATCCCGCGTTTCGGGTATCTGCGCGTCTCGCCGCATTTCTACAACACCGAGGGGGAGATCGATCGCCTGCTCGACCTGCTGCCGTAGCGCGTCCCCTCGCGAGTTGTGATACTGTCGCACTCGGATGCGCACTTCGCTCACACGTCGATCGTTTCTGCGCGGCGCCGGGGTGACACTGGCGTTGCCGCTGCTCGAGTCCGCGGCGCGGGGCGAGGCTGAAGCGCCGCCAATGCGAATGGTGTGCGTGGGCAACCCGCTGGGCTTGCTGCCGCGGGCGTTCTTCCCCGCGAATGCCGGGCCCGGCTACCAGACGCCCGAGCTGCTCGAGCCGCTTGCTGGCCGCCGCGATGACTTCACCGTCTTTTCGCACCTGGATCACGACGTGACAGGCGGCCACCGCGCGGTGCACGCCTTCCTGTGTGGCATCCGCGACCAGGACGCCTCGGACTGGCCCGAGCGCAACATCTCGATTGACCAACGGGCGGCCGAGCACGTTGGCGCGCGTACGCGGTTCCCGTCGATCGTCGCGAGCGTGGGCCACGCCGACGGCGACATGGCATGCCGCATGTCGTGGACGCGCAACGGCGTCAACGTCCCGCCGGTCACGCGGGCCGGCGATTTGTTCCGGCGGCTGTTCATGGCGGAGTCGAACGACGCGCGACGCGCGAAGGCGCACGCCTACCAGGTCAACGGCAGCATCCTCGACGCCGTGCAGGCTCAAGCCCAAGGGTTCGAGCGCGGGCTTGGGAAGCTCGACCGGCACAAGCTCGACGAGTACTTCACGTCGGTGCGCGAAGTGGAGCGGCGCATCGGCATGGCCAGCGGTTGGGTGGACCGGCCGAAACCGCGGGTCGACATCGAAGAGCCGCAGGACGGGCCGTTCACCGAGAGCTTGGACGACTTCTATGAGCTCGTCGCACTCGCCATCCAAACCGACTCGACCCGAGTGGCGACGCTCGAAATCCCCGGCGTGATCGACACGCAGAACCTGGGATTGAGCGGCGGCTATCACGGCTTCTCCCACCACGGCAAGGCAGAGGTGCTGCAGCGCGGGCTGCTCGTGATCGAGAAATTTCAAACCAAGGCATTCGCCAAGTTTCTCGATCGCCTCGCCGGCATCGAGGACGTCGACGGGGCGCGCATGCTCGACCGTACGATGGTGCTGTTCGGCAGCGGCATGGGCAACGGCAGCTCGCATTCGAACAAGGACTTGCCCATTTTGCTGGCGGGCGGCGGCTTCCGGCACGGCGAGCACAAAGCCTACTCGACCGAGCGCCGCGTGCCGTTGTGCAACCTCTACACCACAATGCTGCAACGCTTCGGAATGGAAGTGGATCGGTTCAATAAAGCTACCGGTACGCTCGAGGACTTCGCGTAATGCGGCTCGCTGCGGCCTTACTAATCATGGCGGTCGCGACGTTCGCCGCCGACCAACGAAAGCACGACGTGCAGCCGTTCCTCGCGGCGTATTGCGTCGATTGCCACGGCCCTGAAACGCAAATGGCCGGCCAGCGCTTCGATGCGCTCGACGGATCCCTCCAGACGCGCGCGGCCCGCGAGCAGTGGCGGTCGATCGTCGGCAAGCTGCGGGCTCTCGAGATGCCGCCCAAAGGGGCCAAGCAACCGACCGAGTCAGCACGGCATGCTCTGGTCGACCTGGTGGCGCGCAAGCTGGCGGAGTCGCAGCCGGACGCCGCAGCCACGAGCAGCCGCACCGTTCTGCGACGCCTCAACCGCTACGAGTACGACCGCACCGTGCGCGACCTGCTCTCGCTGCAAGACATGCTCTCGGATCCGACCGACGTGTTTCCTCCTGACGCCGAGCAGGACGGATTCAACAACATCGGCGCCGCCTTGCGGACTTCGGACTTCCTGCTCAGCGGCTATCTGGCGGCGGCCGAAACCTTCGTCGACCGCGCCGTCTCGATGGGCGATCGTCCGGAGGTTCGCAAGTATGCTTTCCGGGCGCCGTTCTCTCCCACAGGCAACCGTCACGACGGCCAAGACGTTCCAGGCGAGTACCAGAACATTCGCAAAAACACCTCCGACCAAGGCGGCTTCCTGTGGATCGACGACTTTCTCGAAGGCGCGCCGCGGGACGGCTACTACACCCTTCGGGTCAAGGCGCAGGGCGTGAACCAGCAATACCCCTATCACGAAGACGTCGTCGCCGTTCGGAAGGACGAGCCGTTGCGCATGGCGGTCGTCGCCGGCGCGGCGCGCTACGGGGAGTTGGGGTTACGCACGTCCTCGGACAGGCAAGTCGCTGAGTTTGAGCTCTCCGCCGAGCCGCGCTGGTACGAGTCGCGGATCTGGCTCGACCGAGGCTATCAGCCGCGGCTGACGTTTCCCAACGGTCCCAACGGCGTCAAGCCTTTGCGCAAGACGCTCGTCACGCGCTATTCGGATACGTTCCTCTCTTTCATCCGCGGCTACGTAGTGCCGGAAGGGCCGATCAATCGACAAACGCTCGATGAGTCGTTCACGCGCCGCGTCTCCAAAGAGGGCGCCTCCAAGACCGAGTTGACGACGGCGGGAACCTCGCGGATCTTCAACCGGCGGGACGGTTGGGCAACGTTCTTCCGCGAGTACCAGGGCCCGCGCGTGCGGGTCTACGAGATCGAGATCGAGGGACCACACTTCGAGCAGTGGCCGCCCGCGCCGCACGCGGCGCTGTTCGGCGACCGCGAGCCGACACTCGACAATGCGCGGCCGATCCTCGAACGCTTCGCCGCGCGCGCCTTTCGGCGACCGCTCGGCGAAGGCGAGATTGCGCCGTTGGCGGCTCTGGTTCGCCAGCGCGCTGCTCAGGGCGACCCGGAGCTCGAAGCGCTGAAGGCCGGGCTGCGCGCCGTGCTCGCCTCGCCGGGCTTTCTGTACTTGAGCGAGGGCGAGGGGCCGCTGGACGACTACGCGTTAGCTTCGCGCTTGAGCTATTTCTTGTGGTCTTCCATGCCGGACGACGAGCTGCTCGCTGCCGCGCGCGCCGGCAAGCTGCGGCGCCCTGGCGGGCTAAGGGGGCAAGCCCGGCGCATGTTGGCGAGCCCCAAGGCGCAGGCTTTCGCCGAGCAATTCCCTTCCCGTTGGCTCGAGCTCTACAAGATCGGTTCGATGCCGCCGAGCTCGCAGGACTTCCGCCAGTACTACGTTGACGGCCTCGAAGCGGCGATGAAAAAGGAGACGCAGCTCTTCTTTGCGCACTTGGTCGAGGAGAACCTGCCGATCGCGCGCTTCTTGGATTCGGATTTCACTTTCGTCAACGGCGGGCTGGCGAGACTCTACGGAATTGACGGCGTGCATGGTTCGCAATTCCGCAAAGTCGAGCTGCGGGACCGGCGCCGCGGCGGGCTGCTGGGTATGGCGAGCGTGTTGACAGCCAGCGCGAACGGCATCGACACCTCGCCTGTCGTGCGCGGCGTGTGGGTGCTCGAAAACCTTCTTGGATCGCCGCCCAGCCCGCCGCCCCCGAACATCGAACCGCTCGAGCCGGACATTCGCGGCGCGACGACGATTCGCGATCAGCTTCGCAGGCATCGCGAGGTTCCGAGTTGCAACGCCTGCCACCGCTCGATCGACCCGCCGGGCTTTGCGCTCGAAAACTTCGATCCCATCGGCGGCTGGCGCGACCGCTACCCGCGATCCAACGGCCCCGGCCCGCTCATCGACGCGTCGGGCAGGCTGCCGGACGGCGCTACCTTCCGCAACATCGAGGGATTCAAACGGGCTCTGCTCGACGCAAACCAGGAACAGTTCGCTCAGTGTCTGACCGAGAAGCTGTTGACCTACGCAACCGGTCGAGAGCTCGGACAACAGGACCAAGCGGACGCGGAGCGTCTCGCCGCCGGGGCTGCCAAGGAAGGCGGCTTGCGCGATTTGGTCTTGGCCGTTGTGGAGAGCAAGGCGTTCCGAGGGAACTAGCGGGGCGAGCCGCGATTCTCAGCGCGCGTTGGGCGCCGCCGCGAGCCCCAGGCTCTTGCGCCAGGCGGCCAGCTTGCTCAACAGCAGCCCTGCCTGCTCGGGAAATCGGTCCGCCAGGTCGCGTTCTTCGGAAGGATCGGCGGCCAGGTTGAAGAGCTCGCGCTTGCCGCTCCAGTAAGCGATAAGCTTCCAATCCCCGGCCACAACGGCTGCATATTGGTCTTCGTAGTGACGCTCGAGGAAGAGCGCATCACGCTCGAGTGAGCCCGTCCCTTCGAGCAGAGGACGCAGGCTCAGCCCGTCGAGCGGCTGATGCTTTGCCGGGTCGCCGCCGGCAAAGTCGACCAGGGTAGGAAATACATCCGCCGAGAGCACGGGCGTGGCGTTCTTCCCTGCCTCGAGGCGACCAGGCCAATGCAGCAGCATCGGTACGCGGGCGCCGCCTTCGTAGAGCGCCGTGCCAGCGGGCTTGCCGCCGCGCAGGGGCGCGTTGGTCAGCAGCGCGCCTTGGTCGCCCAGGAACACCGTGACGGTGTCAGTCCCCTCAACGGCTTCGAGGATGCGGCCAATCGAGTCGTCGGTCGCCTCGACCATGGCGGCGTAGTGAGCGTGGCGGCCCTTCAACCCGCGCGCCTCGTATTTCCGCACCAAGTCCCGCCGGCCGACGTGCGGGCTGTGCACGTTGTAGAAGAACACCGTCGCGAGATAGGGCCTCGCCTGCTCGGGCCGATCCTTCAAATAGGCGACAACGTCGTCGGCGACTCGATCCGTCAGATACTTGTCCCCGGGCGCGTCCGGATAGGGATTGCCGACGGGCCAGTAGGGCGGATAGTACGAGCCCGGGTGTCCGAAGTTCGAGACCCCGCGCTGCACGTCGAAGCCCTGCTTTACCGGATGGTACGGCTCGTGCCCCAGGTGCCACTTGCCGAAGAACGCCGTGTCGTAACGCAGCGGTTTCAGGGCTTCGGCAATGGTAGTCGCCTCGAGGGGAAGCCAGTTGCGGGAGGCGAAGCCGGTTACGTCGCCCTCCCATTGGTGCCGCTCGCGCTCGGTGCGGCCGAGCTTGTCGAAACCGTACTTGGGTCCGGTGGGGATGTGTCGCGCCAACCCCAGCCGCATCGGATGTTGGCCGGTCAGCAGCGCTGCGCGGCTGGGGCTGCAGGTAGGCGTGGGAATGTAGGCCCGCGAGAAGACCATCGACTCGGCCGCCAGCCGATCGATGTTCGGCGTGTCGTGCTCGCCCCCCTGGTAGCCGACGTCCATCCAACCCAAGTCGTCGACGAAAAGAACCAGGAAATTGGGCTGCGCCGCGGTCGCAACCGCTGCCGCCAGTAGTAGCAAGCAAGCACGAATCACGCTGCCGATTGTAGCGCGCGGCCTTTGGTAGCATGAGTCTCGAGAGGCGATGAAGATCCTGCACGCAGCCGGCGCCGGACTCAAGGAAACACTCTCGTTCTTCCCGCGCCTGATCGGCATCTTTCAGCAACTCTGGAACGAGGTGATCGGGTTCGTCTTCTTCGCGCTGGCGCTGTTCTTCACCTTCAACGCGAACGGCGTGGTCGAGAGCTACCGCGCGCTCGAGAGCGACCCGGACGCGCTGATCAAGCTCGCCCTGGCCGGCGGCGTTGCCATCATGTGCTTCTACTTTGGCTACAGCTCCTTCCGCCGAGCCAAGAAGATCCAGCGCGAACAGTCCGCGGAGTAGCGCCCGCAGCCCCCGGTAGACGGCAAGCCCGACGCCGCACGGTCGTGATACCGTGGGGTTTAGGTGGAGCGGGAGCAGAACATTCGGCGTCTGCAGGACGTGGGTCTCAATGCCTACGAGTCCCGCGCCTACCTCGTGCTCATCGGCCACTCGAGCTTCAAGGCGCTCGAGGTTGCCGGCCGCGCCGGAATTCCGCGTCAGAAGATCTACGAAGTGCTCGACAGTCTCGTCGAGAAAGGCTTCGTGCGAGTCGTCCAAGGCAAAGCCAAGCTGTTCTCCGCGGTCGAGCCCCGGCTTGCGCTCGGCGGCTTCCTCGAGCGCAAGAAGGACAAGTTCGAGCAAGAGTGGCAAGAGCGGCAGCGCCTGGCGGGCATGCTAGGCGCGGACCTGCGTGACACCTTTGACAACGGCAACCAAGGCCACGGCCCTCTGGACTATCTGCGCATCGTGGCCGATACGGCGCAGATCGCCGAAGAGTACCGGCGGATGCTGCTGAGCTGCGAGAAGGAGTACCTCGAGTTCGCGCGCCCGCCCTACGGCGTCGACCCCGGGCGCGAGCCGATCGTGCAACAAGCTTCGGCCAAGGGCCTGAGCTGCCGTTTGCTATTCGCCGAAGGCACCGTGGAACAAGACCAGCTCGCCTCACTCCAGCAAGCCGGCGCCGAGGTGGCCACCATCGACGCCCTGCCGCTGAAGCTCGCTCTGTTCGACCAGCAACGGGGCATGATTTCGCTCAACGACCCGGTGGTGACGAACCCGCAGATCACCGCACTGGTGTTCGAGCACGAATCGCTGGCTTCGGCGATGGGTAGTCTTTTCGAGGACTTCTGGCGACGCGCGGCGTCGGCCTAGGCAAGCCCTGCGGCACTCTCCCGAGTTGCGCTCCCGGGCATGGCTGCCCGCGTTCGGCGCAGCAGCGCGAGGGCCGTGCTCGCCTGCGGCGAAATGTCGAGCCCCCACGACTCGCCGTACACATCGCGCTAGTTCAAGACTTCGCCGTCCGCGCTCAGTTGGCGCACCTCGCCCCAGCCCAACTCGTCGATGCCAGCGGCAATCTCGGCGCGATCTCCGACTACGATCCAGATCAACTTGTCGGGAAACACGACCTGCCGCGCGGCAGCCGAGAGTTGCTCGAGCTCGAGCTCGCGGACCTCATCGGGATAGGTCTCGTAGTAGTCCTCGGGCAACCCGTAGACGATCATCTCCTGCATGGCGCTCAGCAAAGCGCGCTTGGTCTCGAAGCGTCCGGGTAGGCGCAGCGTTAGGTTGTCCTGCGCTTTCTGCAGCTCATCGGGCCTCGGCGGCGCGTCCCCGAGGATGGCGCGCATCTCCTTATCCATCTCGATCAGCGACTCTTTGGTCTTGTCGGTCTGCACCGGCGCGACTGCGAAAAACGGTCGCGGCCCCTTGGTATCGAAAATCATCGTGCGGGCGCCGTAGGACCAATGTTTGTCCTCGCGCAGGTTCATGTTGAGCCGCGAGGTGAACGTCCCGCCCAAGATGGCGTTCATGGTCTCGATCGCTACTTCGTCCGAATTGTCTTTGGGCACGGTCGGCAGCCCCGCGATGATGATCGACTGTTGCGCGGCCGGCTTGTCGACCACGTAGATGATGCGCTTGTCCGGCGGCTCGACCGGGGCGATGTTCTTCCGGGGAACTTCGCCCGTGGTCTTCCAGCCCCCAAGATGCTTTTCGAGCAGCGGCTGGATCTCAGCGAGCGTCGTATCGCCGACGACCATCAGCTTGCTGTTGGTCGGCTGGAACCAGGTCCGGTGGAACTTCACCAAATCGTCGCGCTGCATCGCCATCGCCGACGCCTCGTCGCCCGAGCCGGTTAGCGGCTGCCCGTAGGCGTGATCGGCGCCGTAGACCAGCCCCGGCAGCAAGCGGTAGGCAATCAGGAAGGGGTTGGTCTTTTCCTGTTGAATCGTGGCTAGACGTTGCCGCCGCAGACGTTCCAGCTCATTCGCTGGAAAGGTCGGATGCAGAATGACGTCGGCGAAGATGGCCAGCGAGTCGTCGAGCTTGGTCTCGAGCGCGGAGAGGCGCACCGCGCAGGAGTCGATGCCGGCGCCGGTCGAAAGGTTCGCGCCCAGTCGGTCTAAGTCGTCGTTGATCTCGAGCGAGTCGCGCTCGCCGGCGCCCTCGTCCATCATCCCCATCGCCATGCTCGCCACGCCCGGCGCGGCAAACTGATCGGCCGCATAGCCGGCGTCGACGATGAGCGCAAGCTCGACGGTGGGAATCTCGTGGCGCTCGGCAAGCAGGATCTCGAGCCCGTTGGAGAGCTTGGCGCGCTGCAGCTCCGGCAGGTCGAGCGTGGGGAAGCCGGAGACCTCGGGCAGCTTGGAGCGGTCGACATCCTCATTCGTGGTCTTGGTCTCGGGTAGAGGATGGATTTCCAGCACGTAAACGCCGTCGGAGAGCCACTCCCGCGCCGCCTGCCGCATCTGGTCCGCGGTCGCCTCTTCGACCCAGCGCAGTTGGGTCTTGTAGTGCTCCGGATCGCCGGTGTAGACCTGATTGGCCGCCAGCCGGTCGCTCTTGCCGCCAAAGCCGCCGATGCGCTCGATACCGCGCACGAAGCTGGCGCGATGCTGCACCTTGACCCTCTCGAGCTCTTCCGCGGTCGGACCGTCGGCGAGGAAGCGCGCGAGCTCCTCATCGATCGCGGCTTCGACCTGTTTCAAGTCGCCGCCGGGAACCGCGGTCGCGGTGATGGTCACCTGGCCGGCGATCTCGCGGCCGTAGATCGAGGCGCGCGCCGAGGTGGCGATCTGGTCGTCATAGACGAGCCTCTTATAAAGACGCGACGTCTTGCCGGCCGAGAGCACGTCCGTGATCAGGTCGAACAACACGGCCTCCTTGGTCCCGTAGCCGGGCGTGTTCCACACCTTGTAGATGCGCGCTTGGGGTACGCGATCCAGGGCCGTTTGGCGGTGCTCGCCGCGACGCTTCGCGATCCAGCTCTGCTGGCGGGCGATGGGCGGGCCGGCGGGGATGTGGCCGAAATACTTCTCGGCCTTCGCCTTGGCCGTCGCCGGGTCGATGTCCCCCGCGATGGCGATGGTGGCGTTCGCCGCGCCGTAGTAGGTGTTGAACCACTCGTGAACGTCTTCGAGCGAGGCGGCGCCGAGGTCTTCCATCTCGCCAATCACCGTCCAGGAGTAGGGATGGCCGGCCGGGAACGTCCCCTTGGTGATCAGCTCGTCAGCGATGGCGTAGGGCGAGTTCTCGCTCTGCCGTTTCTCGTTCTGGACAACGCCGCGCTGCTCGTCGAGCTTGTCTTGGTCGATCGCGTTGACCATATAGCCCATGCGGTCGGATTCCATCCAAAGGGCGAGATCGAGAGCGGGCGTGGGAACGTTCTGGAAGTAGTTGGTGCGGTCGGAATTGGTCGTGCCGTTCAAATCCGTGGCGCCGACTTTCTCGAGAGCCTGGAAGTAGTCGTCGTTGAAGTGCTCCGAGCCGTTGAACATCAAGTGCTCGAACAGATGCGCGAATCCGGTCTTGCCTGGCTTCTCGTTCTTCGAGCCGACGTGGTACCACACGTTGACGGAGACGATCGGCGCCTTGCGGTCCTCGTGGACGAGCAGAGTGAGCCCGTTGTCGAGGACGAACTTCGTATAGGGGATGTCGATCTCGGCGTCGGTTCGTTGGGCGGAGGCGCTCAGGGGATAGAGCGCCATGCCGATCAACGGCAGGACCAGCGTCCATTCGGGCCGGGAGAGGAAGGAAGCGAGGGACATGAGGGTCTCCATGGGGTCGGACAAGCCCTCATTATACGGTTGGAGATGGCACAAGCCTCCGGTCGGAGCCGCGTCCCGCCAGGGTGCGGTCACGCCGCCAATCGCACCTACCGGATCGGCGAGAACTTCAGCGGCCTCAGGTGGATGTTGCCTACGGTCGACACGATATCCGCGTTGCCCCAGCCCGGCTTCGAGCGAATACGAACCCAGTCCGGGTGACTCAGGAACGCCTTCCAGGCTTTGTCGCGCGCGGCCATGTCGTCGTAATAGACCATGTAGGTCAGGTTCGGCATGTGCTCGCCAACGATGGTCTCGCCGAAAAGCAACGGATTGACGCCGACTTTGCGGAAGATGTCGATCTCCTCGGAGTTGAACATGTTCATCTTCTCGCGCAAGTCGGCGAAGGTCTCCGCCTCGTAGGTGCGCAAGTCGAACATCCGCGGGCCCTGGTCGTTGGGTTTGGGGACCTCGATCTTCTTCATGCCGTCGAAAGCCCGCAGCAGGCGGCTCTTGACGCGATCGAAAGGCGCTCGCGGATCGCCGCCGAATTCGGTGGCGGCCTTGGTCCAGGCTTTGTCGGCGGCGCGCGCGTCGATCACTTCCTGCATGTGCCCCAGCGAGTCGTAGGCGGCGAGAGAGAACAGCCGCGGGCCGAACTCGCCGAGATACACCGAGAAGTAGCCGGCGGCGGCGACGCCGACGCGCTTGGTCATCGGCAGGTGCTCGCTCTCGAAAAACTCGACCAAGCGGCGTTGCTGGTCGGCCTTGCTGTTGCGGAGTTGATATTCCTTCAACTCGAAGAACTGATTGCCGCCGCGCTCGGCGGCAGCAGCGGAGCCGGCGGCTAGGCCGGCGGCGGATGCGCCCAAGAATCCTCTGCGGTCCATGTCATCGATATGTTAGCGGAAAGCGCCGTCTCGCGGCCGCGAGCCCAAAATCGAGCTCCGGCCGCGAGCACGGGTGAAGCCCCTCTAGCGCTTCTGCCGGTCGTGCTTTTGCTTGCCGATGGCGCGGCTCTGGCGATTGAGCTTACGGTGCGATTGCACCCGCTCGCGCGGCGTAAAGACGCCTTGGTCTTTGCGATCCCTCGCCGTCGAGCGACGAATCCGCGCGGCGTTGCGCTCCAGTCGCAGCGTCTCCGCCTTGGTCAGCTCGCCGCTCCTGACGCCCTGGTTGATGCGCTTCTGTTGCACGACCTGACGATCCTTCACGTTGTTGGGGCCGGCCGCCGCGACGCCCGCGCCGAGCGTGAGAGCGCACATTGCCGTCATCGTCCACCGCATCCACTTCTGCATTGCTTCATCCTCCGTTCGATTGGTCTCCAGAAAGAGAGGACGGCCGGCTCGCCCTACGAGTTGTACAAACTCCGCGCCGGCTCACAAGTTGCGGTCGGCTATGCTATTCGGTTCATGCAGCGCGTTCTCGCCGCCCTTCTCGTCGTCGTTTCCGCAATCGCTTTGTTCTGGCGCCTGGATGGCAATCATCTCTGGCGCGACGAGGGGACGACGGCGGTTTGGGCCAAGTTGATGGCGGAGTCGGGCGACTGGATTCCGTGGGCCTACGACGCCGAGCGAGGCCAACTCCTCGTACAAGCCGCCGATGGGCACGACGTCAACTCAAGGCTACTGCCGGCGATGCAGAGCTACTTGCAGTTCTATGTGGCCGGCGCTTCGTTCGCGCTCTTCGGAGCGACGGAGTGGAGCGCGCGTGTACCGTTCGCGCTGGCGGCGACCCTCGCGCTGTTTCTGTTGTACCGGCTGGGGCGCGCGACCTTCGGCGCGAGCGCGTGGGCGCTGGCCCCGCCGGCGCTTGCGGTTTCGTCGATCTTCTTCCTCAACGCGGCGCGGCAATGCCGCTACTACGCGCTGGTGCTGCTGGCGGTGAGTTGGCTGTTGCTCGAGATGGTTCGCTATCTGCGAGAGCCGCGGCTCGCCGAGCAGCGCACCTTTTATTTGAGACTTGCGGCTGCCGGTTTTCTGCTGTACCTCTCCAACTACGTCAGCTTCGTCACGAGCTGGACCGCATTGGGCGTCTTCGTTTTGTTGACGAAGGACATTCGCCTCATACGCGGCTTCCTGGCGACTTGTGCCGTGATGGCTGTTCCGATCGTGGCGGAGTTCCTGTGGTTGCACGCCGAGTTTGCCGAGAGCTGGCCGCCGCGCGCCGGGCAGCCGCTGCTGGAGGTCTACCAAGGAGCGTTGGCGCGGCGCATGCAGGATTTCTGGAGAGCGCTGCCGATCATCTGGCTGCTGCCCGCGGCGTACCTCGCAGTGGCGTGGCGGCGGGGTTGGCGGGGCGCCGCGAAACCGCTGGCGCTGCTGGCGGCGGCGCTTCCGCTGGTCGGCCTGCTCGTCGATCGCGACGCGGTTGCGAATCTGCCAGCGGGAGCGTTCTGGCTGGTCGCGCTACTCTGCGCGAGCGCGCCGGCGGCGTACCTGTTGTGCTGGAGCGGCTTGAAGGAACGAGGCCTCTGGGCGCAACTCGGATTGCTGGCCGGGCTCATCCTGCTCGTCTCGCCGCTGATGACTGTCGCAGCCGGCAAGGACAAGGCCTATACGCGGCACTACTATCAGATCCTGCCGGCCGCGGTCGTGGTTTGCTCGCTGGCGGCGGCAGGGGTGGCGCGACGCAACCAGGCAGCGGGCGCGGCGGTTTTGGCCGGCATGATGGCATGGCCAAATCTGGACTACATGATGGGCGGCATGGACGAGGTGGTGCAGCGCCAATTCCTGCGGGACTCGAGCTACAACGGCCCGCTGATCGACTATCTCCGAGAGCACCTCCAACCGGGCGACCGGGTCGCGTTCTTGCGAAATGTAAAAGGGATGCCAATGTCGTTCTATTTCCCCGACATGCGCTGGGTGGGCTTGCTCGACGCCTCGGCGCCGCACAACCGGCAGTTTCGCGGCAGGATTCCCGACGACCAGTTCGATGATCGGCCTGACGCGGACTACTACGTCTTTTGGGATCCGCGCGGCGAGACGGCCAAGGCCTTCAGCGAGGAGCGGTACGAGTTGGTGTGGAAGTACGAGCACGATCGACCGCTGGGTTGGTGGGATCGTGGCAGGCAGCCGGGCAGCCGACGGTACGCGGTGTGGAAAAGGAAGGCCGTCGACCCGGGTACGGAAACCCCGTAGCATGCCAGTGAACATGCTCGAGAGACGCGATCCGGGTCATCTCAGCGCCGGAGGAAGCAGCCGCTGTCGAAACCCGCGGACGGGAAGGCGCCGGTTTCCCCAATGGGCCCTCAAGGGACGCAGCTCGGCTACAGCCGGGTCCTTGCAGGGTTGGCAAGCCAGATCTCGGGGGCGCGATCCTCGTGACATCCTGTAGACCGCCCGATCGGGTCGGGCGGCCCAAGGGGCCGCCCTCCCACACCACCGGACGTACGGTTTTCCGTATCCGGCGGTTGAGCCGGCAGCTTACCACGCTGCAAGCTGGGATGGAACCAAGAAACCGTGGTGCTCCAGCCGGGCGTTCGTCAAGCTGCTCTTCATCACCGCGTTGTTCGACATGGACCAAGATCCACGTCGCGTCGCTACGACTCGTAGCAATCGCTCGTTCACGCCCAACCGCCGCATCGCTCTCTTGCGTCCCGCCGTGTCATGCCACCTCAGCCAGAAACACTTGCGCATGTGCCGCCGCGTCCAACCTTCCAGCCACTCGAGCCTCTTGCGGTTCTCGGCCAATCGGAAATAGCCCCACCAGCCTTCGAGCCAGCTCCGCCAACGATCCCGCAACTCGCGGCTCGTCAACGACTGGCCTCCCCGCCATAGCTCTCGCACCTTCTGCTTGTACCGCGCCAGGCTTCGCTGCGCCAGCGCTATCCGGCCCTCGCGGTCGATCGCAAACCCCAGAAACTGTCGCTCCCAAGGCCGTCCTCTCCCGCTCTTGGCTCGATTCACCCGCAACCGCAACCGCCGCTCGATCCATTCGCTGATCGACGCCAGCACACGCTCCGCCGCCGCCGCGCTGCTCACATGAATGTTGCAGTCGTCGGCGTAGCGGCAAAAGTTCAGCCCACGCCTCTCCAGCTCCCGGTCCAGCGGATCGAGGTCGATGTCGCCTAGCAGCGGCGATAGCGGTCCGCCCTGCGGCGTCCCCGCCCTGCTCGGTTTCCATTCGCCCCCAACCAGCGCGCCGGCCCGCAAATACCGTCCAATCAATCTTAAGACCCTCTTATCCCGTATTACTCGCGCAACCCGGGCCATCAACAGGTCTTGATTCATCGTGTCGAAGAAGCGCTCGATGTCGATGTCGACCACCCAGTCCTTCCCCGCCTCGACGTATCCGCGCGCCGCCCGCACCGCATCGTGCGCACTGCGCCCCGCTCGAAATCCGTAGCTCGACTCGCTGAATCCGTCGTCGAAGATCGCTCCCAGCACTTGCAACAGCGCCTGCTGGATCAACCGGTCCATCACCGTCGGAATCCCCAGTCGTCGCACTCCCCCGCCTGGCTTCGGGATCTCCACCCGCTTCACCGGCGACGGCGTCCACCGCCCGGTCGCGAGCTTCGCCACCATCACCTCGCGGTGCGCCGCGAAGTGTTCGGCGAGCTCTGCCGTCGTCATCTCGTCGATCCTCGCCGCGGCTCCACCGCTTCTGGCCTGCTGCGCTTCCCCTTTCGCCGTCTTTCGATGGGAGCCTTGCGGCTCGGGATCTCCGGTCGACCTCTTTTCGGCTGCTCTGCGGAGTCGGTCTCTGCGCTTTGCTCCTTGGCTCTTCGGCCCTTTGCTCCACGGGCGTTACCCCGCTTCTTCGCTACTACGGCCTCTGCTGACTTTCTCCGCCTTCGGCTCTACGCTTCCAGCCGAGATCTCCCCGGGTAAGGCGCTGCCTCTTTCGTCCCGCGCCGCTCGGCTCTACCTCGCATGCCTCGTATGGATACTGGGTTTCGCTGTGGCCAGCAAGCTCACCGCCCATGCCCGGCCTCTCTGCCGATTCGTGTTCCTGCGGTCGTGACTTCGTTCCGAGCTTCCTTCGGCTTCGCCTCACGGCTTCCGCCTTGCTCTTCCCTACAGTTACCTCCATCGGTCCCGATGAGCTCCTTTCAGCTCACTAGATCCAGCCCATGCCGGGCACACTGGCGCACGGCACAGCCGTGCAGGCGAGGCTGCGCCTCGCCCCGGCTATTCGCGATCCTCCCGCGCACGCACAACCCTCTGCCGCAAGGAATCCGGAATCCTCTTGTCTCGCGGGACTCGCTCGAACGCCTCTGTCGCTTCCTCCCCGCGGCCTGCCTTCTGCAAGGCGACGCCAAGGTGATATCGGAAGACGTGGTTGCCTGGGTATTGATCCGAGAGCTGGTCGAAAATCTCAATCGCCTCGTCGACACGGCCCGACTTCACTAGCGTCCAGCCGTAGGTGTCTTGCGCACTTGCCCGCAGGTCTTCGGGTACGTACCGCAAGGCTTCCACCGCCAGCTCGACCGCGAGATCGAGACGTAGCTCGCTGTTGGCCAGGGCGTACGCTCTGTTGTTGCGAAACAGCCAGTCCTGCGGGTAGAGCCGGGTGAGGACCTCGAAATAGCGATCGCTCGCCGTAGTCAGCCCGGCGGCGTCCAGCAGGGCGACCCATCGGAGAATCGTGGGCCCGTCGCGCCGCGCCTCCGCGGCGCCGGCGCGACGATGCAGCAGCGCGTCTCGGCGGAAGGTTTCCGCTTGCTCGACGGCCCCCCTCTTGTCCTGCGCCGCGGCCAGGCGCTCGTAGATCGGGGCGGCGCCCGGGTGTCGTTTCTGCAGGTCCAACAATAACGTGACCGCTTCGTCGGCGCGTTGGTTCGCGAGCAAGGCGTCGACCCGGGCTAGGGGCGAGTCCTCTGCGCCGAGCGTTTCGTGAACTTCTTCCACCTGGCCGTCCGTCCGGGCCAGCAGTCCCGCTTGCACCGCGGCGACACGCGCCTGCACGTGGCTGCCGTTTGCGGCTAGGGCGCGCGAAAGCTCGATCAGGCGGACATAGTCGCCGGAGGACTTCATGCCGCGCGCCCTGCGCAGGTGCAGAATCTGTGCGGCGACGTTGCCGTCCTTCTCGGCATACGCCGCCAGCGCGATGTGCGGATCCGCCTCCGTTGGAGAAAGCCTCGCCGACTGTTCGAGGGCTTTGCGAACGAGCTTCTCCGTTTCGTCCGGCAGACGCAGCAAAGCGTGGGAATAGTCGAGATACAGATACGGATCCTCAGCACCGTTCTCGATGGCCCGCTCGAAGGTAGCGACCGCCTCCGAGTCCTCTTGTTCGATGCGCCCAAGCTCAGCGAGAGCGCGCGGATCGTTTTCATCCTGAGCGAGAACTACATCGAGCTGCTTGCGGACGTCGGAAGCCATTCCCGAGCGGCGAAGCAGGTCCGCCTTGAGCAAGGCTTCCTCGACGATGTCGAGCTTCCGGGCCTCGAGAGGATTCTTCTTGCGGTCCCAGCTCGTCTCGAAGAGCAGCAACGGCTTACTTCCTGCGTTGAGCTGCGAGGTGAGGTCTGTCGTGACCTCGTCGAGAGTTTTTCCATAGATCTCGTAAATCGCATCTTTCGCGTTCTCTCCTGCCGAGATCGACAGTAGAAGATCCGCGAATTGATCTCGATAGTCTTCCCCCAGGGCCAACAGTCGAGTCAGCGCCCAACCCTTGATGTAGATGTTTCGCCGTCGCTCCATCGAGAGAGACTTTCTCGGTCGCGTCTCGAGCAGCGCCTTGACTGACGGGAAGGCGTTCACCCCGTATGCCGACACCCGGTAGGGCGCCAAGCCCACCCGCACATTCGGGCCATCGGGCCACATGGTCGAGTAGAACTGAGCCAGCCCCTCGGAGAGCCAGAAGGGCAGTGTCAGCCCGCCTTCCCTCGCCCGCAGATGTGCGTATTCGTGAACGGCGGTCTCATACATCAGGTCGGCGTTCAGGTTCTGGAAGACCATGTAGTTCCGCTCGCGCGACTGAAAGTAGAAAGCGTACGGGGTCTCGCCCCGGCCAAATAGCTTCGAGAGCGCATGCCTGGAGTTGAACACGATCATTCGCACAGGCTTGTCGGTCTCGAAGCTCGAGCCTTCGACGAGCGAAAACAGCGACCGCGCCTGCTCGAGGTGATGTAAGATCTCCTCGGCTCTCGTGCCGCCGCCATCCACGTAGAGCTCGAAGTTCGCGGAGCGATACTGGCGCCAGGCGGCGTCGAGGCGGGAAGCGCTCAACAAGAGCACGACTACGCCGATGAACTGGGCCGCTGTCTTCGCCGGCGCTTCGAGATGTGGCAGGCCTCGTTCGTTCACATCAAACCCTTCTAGTCTAGGACGGAGCTTTGTGACGTATTGTCAGTCTAGAGCAAAAACAACGCCACACGATCGGCCGCACTCCACTGCACATCTGAGCGTTCCCCCGTGGCGCAAGTTGTCCAGCTTGCCGCGTCGCGAGTCCTCGCGACGGTTCTTCGAGCGGATGCGCCACCCACCCCCCAGCCCGTGTCGGAAGTTGCGTGGGCCGCGCGAGAGGGTCTTGGGTGTGTTCGGCGAGGAGCGACGAGGGTTTCAACGATGAGGCCGAGTCGATGCGGGACATCCGACCCCGAGGAGCGACAACGCCGACGCTGCCGGGCCTTCCCGCTATTGGCCCCTCTCGCCCTAAGTGTTGCGGCGGCGCGGGACGATCTGCTTCGTTGTCGCTCGCTCAGGATGAAACCGCATCGATTCCTCGCCAACGCCTCGCATCTCGCCCCGCGGCGCGCGCAACGCGGCCTACGCGACTTCCGACACGGACTGCTAGGCCGCAAGGTCTGTCACGGCAGTTTGAATTTTTCTACGGTTCATTCCAAACGACTTACCCGCCCAAGCCCCCAAAGACCCCGAGCCACAGGTGTAGGGTGAAGGTAGAGCGATCCTTGCAACGGCCAACAGCCGACGGATAACGGTCAACGGCCAAACGTCCGGTTTTGTCCGGAAATGTCAGCCAACTACACACGAGAAAGGCCCGCGGAGCAATCTCCGCGGGCCCGAATCTCCACCAGCGTAGGCGGACGGCGTTAAGGGCCGACCGGAATCTTGATGATCTTCTTCTGGATGGCGTACTGCACCAGTTGCGCCTTGTTGTGAATGTCCAGCTTGCGCATCAAGTTGAACTTGTGCGCCTCGACAGTCTTCACGCTGAGGTTGAGGTGCTGTGCGATCTCCTTCACGCTCTGGCCCTCGGCCAGGAATTTCAGGATCTCTTTCTCGCGCGGCGTCAGCGTGGCGAATCGCGGCTGGCGATGCGTCGACTTGATGCGTGAACGGAAGTCGTCGACGAGTTGTGAGAGCATCTTCGGGCTCAGGTAGCTGCCGCCGCGGTAGACGTCGCGGATGGCCGCGAGCAACTGCGGGGCCGGCGAGTCCTTGAGCACGTAGCCGGCGCCGCCGACTTCCATGCACTCGACCAGATAGTCCTCGTCGTCGTACATCGTCAGGAACAGGATCTTGGTTTCCGGACGCAGCTTCTTGATCTGTCGAGTGGCCTCAAAGCTCGACAGGCCAGGCATGCCAATGTCCATGAGTACGACGTCGGGACGCAGCTTCGGCACTTGGTCGACCGACTCGGTGCCGTTGGCGGCTTCGCCTACCACCTCGATGTCCGACTCCTGCGAAAGTAGGTTCAAGATGCCCTGACGGAACAGCGTATGATCATCCGTCAATAGGACGCGGATCTTCGACATTTCTCGTTATCTCCTCAAGCGTGAGGCCCCCGGGCCGTGTCTGCGGTCGCAGCCCGTGTCGCCCCCCTCCTCTCTTTAAACTGGAATGGCAATCGATACCTTCGTCCCCTTCCCGGGCGATGATGCGATATCGATTTTACCTCCCAACAGCTCAACACGTTCGCGCATTCCCGCAATTCCGAACGATTCGCGTTTCGTAGCCGCCTCGGCGACGCTGAAACCCACTCCGTCGTCTTGCATGCGCATGCGGACCAGCCCGCTTCTACGGGTCAGCTCCACACTCACGTTCTTGGCGTTCGAATGCTTCACTGCGTTGGTGAAACACTCCTGCACCAAGCGATACATCATGATCTTCGGACCGTCCGGCAACTCTTCCACGTTCGACATGCGCATGCGCACGCGTCCGGGGAACGTCCGGCTCAGATTCTTCACGAACTGCCGGATGCTCGCCGGCAAACCCAATTCCTGGAGCACGTTCGGGCTCAACGCTGAGATCAGCCGTCGCATCTCGACGATCGTCGTCTCGACGACCTCGCGCGTGTCTTTCAGCTTCGTGCGGGCTTCTTTGTTCTGCTTGCCCAGCATGCCCTCGATCATCTCGAGATACAGCCGAGCGACCAGCAAAGCTTGGCCGACCTCGTCGTGGAGCTCGCGGCTGATGCGGCGGCGCTCCTCTTCCTCGACCTTCATCATGTGCTCGCCCAGCGCGCGGATCCGCTCCTCGCGCAGGCGCAGCTCTTCGACCAGTTGCGCTTTCTCGATCGCCAGCGCGCAGCGCTCCGCGATCGCCTCGAACAGCTTCATCTCGCGCGGCAGGCAATGGTACTCGTACGAGAAACCCAACGCGACCACGCCGGTCATCTTGCCTCGCACGGTCAACGGCACGCCCCAGATGCTCTGGAAAGCTTCGCGGATCTTGTCCGAGGAGACACGCTCGTCCGCCTTGGCGTCGACGATCACCTGCGGCTTGCCCGTGGAGGCGATCGTGCCGGCGAAGCCCTCGCCCACTTTCGCGTCGAACGAGCGAGCCAACGCGCGCGTCAGCCCCTTCGACGCCTTTCCGACCAGCTTGCCCTTCTCCTCGTCGAGCAGCAGGATCACGCCGCCATGCGCGCTGAAGGTTCGTGTTAGCGTCTCGAGCACGCGGCGCAGCAAGTCCTTCACGCGCAGCGTCTCGAGCTGATCCTGCAGCACGTCGAAGAAGGCGTCGGACTCGGCGTCGCGGACTTGGTAGAACGCGTCGTTGAGCGTCAGCTTAATTCCGAAGTAGAGATGGTCGAGGGCGTATTCGTAGGAGGCGGCTTGCTCGGGGAACCAACGCTTGATGGCCGGCGAGAGCGCCCGCTGATACTCCGAGACCGAAGCCAGCACTTGGTTCGGCGCGACGTCGAGCTTGGCCAGCCTGCGGGCGTGGTACTCGACGTTCTCGAAGAAGGCGTCGAGCTTGCCCTTGGCCAGCAGCGGCGCCCAAGCCCCAGGGTTGATCGCCGCCAGGGCTTTGCGCCGCGGCGAATCGAGCTCGCCCGAGAACACCGACTCGAGCCGGCGGCGCCAGCGCGTCTCGACCTGTTCGGCCGACGGCGCGAGCTTCGCCGCCAGGCGACGAATGTCGCGCTGCGCCTTGGTACTCAGTACCACGCCGTCCTGGGCTAGGACGGGCGTACGCTCCAGGTTTTTCAGCACTACCACGATGCGCCTACGGACAACTAGGATCGCTGCCCGGGGTTCCCCTTATGAATCAGCAGTTCACCTTAATCTCTAAGGTTCTTTTTCATGGAATCGGCGTCGCGGCCGAAAACCTTACGCCCCAGAGACTGAAGTACCAAATCATACCGCACCCTGCTTGTTTCAGCCAAGCCCTTTTGCCGAGCTCACGCCGCGAGTCGCCCACGCGTTGACACTACCGGGCCGCGGACCGTAGGCTGATAGCAGACGCTGACGGACCTGCATCGATGGCCGAATTCACCCGTAAGAAACTGAAACAAGATCGCTTCGCCGAGGTCGTAGGCCAGGAGTACAAGGCCTTCCAGCGGCATCGCACTCCGATCACCATCGCCTTCGTGGCCGTGATCGCCGCGATCGTAGGGGGCTACTCCTA
Organism: Bryobacterales bacterium; assembly: GCA_965216545.1. Taxonomy (GTDB): domain Bacteria; phylum Acidobacteriota; class Terriglobia; order Bryobacterales; family UBA6623; genus RI-231. The sequence continues at coordinate 5,220,656 of OZ244172.1, read as the reverse complement.
CAAGTCCTACCGTGATCGCGTAGCCGCGGAAGCATCAACCGCGCTGCTCGACGCCGTACGCCTCTACCACGGCGTGGTTACGACCGAGCCGCGCCCGGGATTCGTGACCTACACCACCGCGGGCGAGCGCCGCCGACGCGTGACCGAGGCGTTCGAAGAGCTTGCCAGCGAGTATCCCAACCGCGGCGAAGCGGGCGCGGCGCAATACTATCTGGGCTTGCTCGACATCGAGGAGCAGAGCAACGACGAAGCGCAGGCCAAGCTCGAGAAGGCGATCGCCGCCGGCGGCGACTACGCCAGCATGGCGCGACTCGTGCTGGGCGACCTGCACGGCCGGCTCGATCGCGTCGACGAGGCCAAGAAGCAGTTCGAGCACTTGATCGCCAACCCCTCGCCGCTGGTGCCGAAGGAGCGCGCGCAGTTGCACCTGGCCCGGATGTTGGCCGAGGTCGACCCGGAAGCGGCGAAGCCGATCTTGGAGGAGCTAATGGCGCAACCCGGCGCCGTGAGCGTGGCGGCGGGAACGACGATGCGCCGCATCCAGGGCGGCTAGCGGTCCATCCCCAATGCTCTCCCGCCTGCGATTTGATAGCGCGAGCAGCGGGGGACGGCGCTTTCCCGAGCCCGAGCACGCTTACCGAACGCCCTATCAGCGGGACCGCGATCGGATCATCCATTCGCGCGCCTTCCGGCGGCTCGAGCACAAGACGCAGGTGTTCACCGCGCCTTACTCGGATCACTTCCGCAACCGACTTACACACACCATCGAGGTCGCACAGGTCTCCCGCACCGTCGCCTCCGCTCTTGGTCTGAACCAGGACTTGGTGGAAGCGCTGGCGTTGGCGCACGACGTAGGGCATCCGCCGTTTGGGCACACCGGCGAGTCGGCCCTGGACGCCGAGATGCGCCGCTATGGCCAGCGCTTCGACCACAACTTGCACGCGCTGCGGATCGTCGAGAGCTTCGAGTGGCGCTACGCGGCCTTCCCGGGGCTGAACTTGACGTTCGAGCTCCGCGAGGGGCTGATCAAGCATTCGCGCGACTACAGCGCCGCCGAGCATCCCGAGTTGGCCGAGTACCGGCTCGATGAACGACCGCCGCTCGAAGCGCAGTTGATCGACCCGGCCGACGAGATCGCCTACAGCTGCGCGGACCTCGACGACGCGGTCGAGGCGCGCCTGCTCGAGCCCGACGAGGTGCGCGCCGAGATCCCCTGGTTCGACCGGGCGTATGACCAGGCGGTGGTAAAGCATTCCGAGGCGCACCCTCTACTGCATTTCAACGAGGCCTTGCGAGGCCTTCTCGATGCACTGGTCACGGGGCTGATCGAGGGTGTGGCGGCTGCCTCGCGGCAAGCTCAGGTCGAAACACCGGAGGAGGTACGCAAGCACCCCGAGCGGCTGGCGCGGTTGACCGCCGAGGCGGCCGGGCTGCTCGAGCGATTGACAGAGCTGCTCCGGCGGCGGGTATACCGATCCGCCGCGCTCGAACGCGAGAGTCAGCATTCCGGCGAGAAGGTGTCACAACTGTTCCATCGCTACGTCGACAACCCGGAGGAGATGCCGAGCCTCCACCGCGAACGGCTGAGCGCCGAGCCGCCGCATCGGGTGGTCTGCGACTACTTGGCCGGCATGACGGACAAGTATCTGCTGCGGCAGTACGAGGAAAGCTTCGGTTGATCTGGGCGTGGGGCCGATGGCCGCAGGGCAACATGGCCCGATGGGCCCTTTCTGAGCCGCAGCAGCCATGCCGGGGTGCGATTGTGGTGCAGTTGTTGAGTTCGCACCCGGGCATCGCTCCCGGGCTCGGCAAACACATCTGGACGGCCCCCCGCCCTGCCTACCAGTCCACCACCGAGCCGTCGTCGGGATCGTACTTCGGCAGATACTCGCGCGGCTCGCCAACCTCGGCCATCAATCTGTCTTCGTCGATGGTGATGCCCAACCCCGGATCGGTCGGCAGCGGACGATAGCCGTTGCGCACCGCTGGCAGAGGCTTGGCCAGCAGCTCATGCTCGCGGTCGCCGCGTTCCTGGATCAGGAAGTTCGGCACGCAGCCGCCCAGTTGCAGGCTCGCCGCCAGCGAGCACGGCCCGTTGGGGTTGTGCGGCGCAATCGGCGCATAATAGGCCTCGGCCATGCCGGCGATCAACCGCAGCTCGGTGATGCCGCCGGCGTAGTTCACATCCGGCTGCACGATCTTGGCGGCGCGCTTCTCGAGGACCTCGCGGAAGCCCCACTTGGTGAAGATGCGCTCGCCCGTCGCCAGCGGAACATGGGTCTGGGCGGCGATCTCCGCCATCACGTCCACGTTGAGCGCCTGCACCACCTCTTCGTAGAACCACGGGTTGTAAGGCTCGAGCGCCTTGACCAGCAGCATGGCCGTCGGCGGTTGCACCGCGCCGTGGAAGTCGAGCGCGATGTCGACGCCGTCGCCGTGCTTGTCGCGCAGCGCCCGAAAATGCTCCACGGCCGCATCGACGGCCTTCTTGCCTTCGATGTACTTGAAAGCCTGGCGATTCCCCACGCGGGGGCCGACCTTCATGGCATTGACGCCGGTCACCTCGCTGACCTCGCCGTACACGCGCACGCGGTCCCGCACCGGCCCGCCGAGCAGCTTGTAGACCGGTACGCCGAACACCTTGCCCTTGATGTCCCACAGCGCTTGATCGATGCCGCTCGAGATCGCCGTTTTGATCGGGCCGCCTCGATAGAACGCACCGCGGTGGATCGCCTGCCAGTGATGCACGACCGGCAGCGGATCCTTACCGATGAGGTAGTCGCCAACCTCGAGCGCGCCCGCGGCGCAAGCCTTGGCATCATCCTTGAGCATCTCGCCCCAGCCGGTGACGCCGGCGTCGGTCGAGATCTTCACGAACACCCACGAGCTCTTCAACACGAAGGTCTCGATCTTGCTGACCTTGATCTTGTCGTTCGGCCCGACGGCGGCGGCCTCGGTGCGCTCGCAGGTAAACAGCGCGTCGAGGCCAACCAGCGAGCCTGCGCCGACGAGGCTGCGGAACAACGAGCGGCGCGTCATCTGATGTCGAGACATGCAGGAAATTGTACTCACTCGAGCGCCGGCGCGTCAGCTTCGTCCTCGCCGATCGCGTCCGCTTCTCCATGGCGCCGACTCTCGCAGCGAGCGAGAGGCGTCGACCCGCATCGGGATCGCGCGCGAGACGGTGCGCAAGATGCTGCGCTACGCGACGCCGCCGGGCTACCAACGATCGAATCCGGCGCGTCGGCCGAAGCGAACCCGGCCTCAACTCCGCTATGTCTTCTTTGCCGTGGTCGCCGGCCACCCGAATACGCGAATCGGCAATCTCGCTCCTTGTACGGGTGATCTACTTTTACAGCGCCACGCTGGTCTATTTTTCTGGCGCCCTTGACAGTTTCGGCGAATAGTCTCGCGCTGAGGGATCCCATCGAGATAGGCGAGGGTGAGGGCAAGGGTGAGCGTGAGCTTGGGCGCGAGCGGCGTTCCGGCGAAGGCTTTGATTATCGCGCACCGCGAGCCGGGTCGCCACTGGAACATTCGCGCGACCCCACGGTTTGGCCGCGGCATCGTTCAGTCGCCTCTTAACCCTTGAAAGAAAAGAAGTTAGGTTTCCCGTGGAACATCCGAAAACGGCCGATCTGGCAACCCAGACCCTACATCTTGCGGCCTCGGCAGCAGGCGCCGCGCCATCTAGCATGGTGGACGCCCCTCAACCCTCGATAAGCTGAAGAGCAGGCGCCGATGCTCGAGCTGCGGGGAGTCGTCAAGGAATATCGCGATCGTGACAACGTGGTGCGCGCGTTGGACGACGTCTCGCTGGGGGCAAGCGCCGGCGAGCTGGTTTCGCTGGTCGGTCGTAGCGGCTGCGGAAAGACGACCCTGTTGAACCTGGCCGGCGCGATGGACTTTCCCACCTCCGGATCAGTCGTCCTCGACGGCCTTGCGACGACCGGGCTCGACGACGCCGCTCTCACCCGCATTCGCCGTGAAAAAGTGGGCTTTGTTTTTCAGTTCTTCCAACTGTTGCCCACCCTGACCGCGGTTGAGAACGTGGAGTTGCCATTGCAGCTCGCCGGCGCGAGGGATGTGCGGTCGCGGGCGCTCGAGCGGTTGGCGCTGGTCGAGCTGGACGAGTTGGCTGGGCGTTACCCGCATCAACTCTCTGGCGGGCAGATGCAGCGCGTCGCCATAGCTCGCGCAATCGTCCATCGGCCCAGGCTGCTGCTTGCCGACGAGCCGATCGGCAATCTCGACTCGACGAGCGCCGATGTAGTGATGCGCCTCCTGCGGCGCGTGGCCGACGAGCTCGGCACGGCCGTCCTGATGGCCACCCACAGCCCGGAGGCGACCAAGCTCGCCGACACATTGGTCCGGCTGCGCGACGGCCGCATCGAGGAGACCCGGCCGGTCACCGCATGAGCGCGCTGACGATCGTTCATCGCCTGCTGATCCGGCCGCTGTTGCGCGAGCCGGGGCGCACCGCGCTCACCGTCGTCGCGGTCGCGCTGGGCGTGGCCGTCGTCACGGCAATCGATCTCGCCGCCGACGCGGCCGCGGGCAGCTTCGAGTCTTCGATGGAGTCGCTCACCGGCGAGGCCGACTTCGAGGTCACCGCGGTCGGCGGCCTCGACGAGCGCCTCCATGGCGAGCTGGTGCGGCTGCCGCATGAGCTGGCGTTCTCACCGCGGGTCGAAGGGTACGCCGTGGTCGAGCCGCAGGGCCGCACAGCGCCTGTATTCGGGCTGGACTTGCTGGGCGACGCGACCTTGCAGCGCGCTGAGGCGGCTGGTGACGGCGCCTTCGATCTCGAGGACATGCAAGCCGACAGCTCGGTCTGGGTCGGCGCGGGGCTCGGCGCTCAGCCGGGCGAGACGCTGCGGCTGCAGATCAACGCCGAGGCGAAGGACTATCAAGTGCGCGGTGTGTTGCTGGCGGAGGGCTTCGAGGGGCTTGCGGCGGAGAATGTCGTCTTGTTTGACATGGCCGCCGGGCAGCGCGCGCTCGGCAAATCGGGCCGGATCGACCGCATCCAAGTCCACGCGCCCGACGGCGAAGAGCGCGACTGGGAAGCCTTGCTGCGATCGGCGACCCCGGCGGGCGTCGAGGTGCGCAAGACCGGGACGGCGACCGACGAAAATCGCAAGATGCTCAGCGCGTTCCGCTGGAACCTGCGGGTGCTGAGCTACCTTTCGTTGCTGGTTGGCGCGTTCCTCATCTACAACACCATTGCGGTGTCGGTGGTGCGTCGGCGGGCGGAGATCGGCGTGTTGCGGGCCCTGGGCGCCACACGCGGCCAGGTGCGTTGGGCGTTTCTGGCCGAGGCGGCGGTTTTCGGATCTCTAGGTACGATTCTCGGAATCCTACTGGGCCGCCTGATGGCCGAAGGCGCGGTCGAGCTGATGGCGCTGACCGTGCGGACGCTCTACGTGACGAGCGCGCCGGGGGCGATCGAGATCACGCCTCTGCGCGTGCTCACCGCCGCGGCGGCGGGCCTGGGCGTCGCCCTGCTGGCCGCGCTGCAACCGGCAAGCGAGGCCGCACGCGTGCCGCCCACCGAAGCGATGGCGCGCGGGCGCCGGGAGCGCCAGGCGCGCCTGCACGTCGGACGCAACCTCGCCATCGGGCTCGGCCTGGCGGCGCTGGCCGCGGCGGCGGCCTGCTTGCCGCCGATTGGGAATACGCCGGTGTTCGGCTACGTGGCGTCGGTCCTGCTGTTGGTCGCCTCGGCGTTTGCCGTGCCCTGGATCGTAAAGGCCGCGGCGCATTGGGGATCCTCGGCGGCGCGCGGGCTGGTTGGCGTGGAGGGCTTCCTGGGGGCGCGCAGCGTCGGCGCGTCGCTCGCCCGGACGGCCATACTCGTTGGCGCGCTCTCCACGGCTACGGCCATGCTGGTCAGCATCGCGGTGATGGTGGGCAGCTTTCGCGAGACCGTTCTGCTGTGGATGGACCGCCAACTGCGCGCCGACCTGTTCGTACGACCCGCCGGCGAGCCGGCGACGGACCGCTTCCCTACCCTGAGCGCTGAGCTCGCCGACCGCATCGAGCAGCTCCCGCAGGTCGACCAGGTCGACCGCTTCCGCGGCTATCCGATTCGTTACGACGGAGCGCCTGCCACCCTGGGCGGCGGCGACGCCCGCATCCACGGTCGCCGCGCCGGCATCCGGTTTCTGGCGGGCGGCGAGGCCGAGGGCATCCTGCAACGGCTCACCGAAGGCGACTACGCCATCGTTAGCGAGCCTTTCGCGCGCAAGCACGAAGCATGGCCCGGCGATCGTCTGGAGCTCCCGCTTGGCGGACGGGAGGCGAGCTTCGAGGTTCTGGGGGTCTTCTATGACTACTCGAGCGAGCGCGGAGTCGTCGTCATCGACCGCTCGACCATGCTGCGCTATCTGCCCGACCCGGATCTGTCGAGCCTGGCGATCTACCTCCATCCGGGCGAGGACGCGGCGGGAGTAGCGCGGTCGGTGGAGCGCGTCGCGGCCGGCAGCCGGCTCTATGTCGCCACCAACGCGCGGCTGCGCCGAGAGGCGATCGCCGTTTTCGACCGCACGTTCGCCATCACTTGGGCGCTCGAGGCGGTTGCCATTCTCGTCGCTGTGTTGGGCATGGCAGGCGCCCTGGTTGCCATGGTGATCGACCGCCGGCGCGAAGTCGCGGTGCTGCGCTTCCTTGGCGCATCCGCTGGGCAGATACGGAAGCTGATCCTGACCGAATCGGGCCTGCTGGGGCTGCTCTCGACCGCCGTCGGCGCGGCGCTGGGCACGGTGCTCTCGCTGGTGTTGATCTACGTGATCAACAAGCAGAGCTTCGGCTGGACGATTCAATTTCACTGGCCGGCCCGGCTGCTGCTGACCGCGCTGGCGGGAGTGTACGCAGCGAGCGTGCTCGCTGGGCTCTACCCGGCGCGGATGGCGGCGCGACTCAACCCCATCGAGGCCTTGCACGAAGAATGAGACTACTGAGTCTGATTGTGCTCTGTGTAGCGCCGCTCGCCGCGTTCGAGCCCGCTTTGCCGGGCTATGAATTTCAGTTTCCTCGCGACCATTTTGCGCATCCGGGCTTCGAGATCGAATGGTGGTACTACACCGGCAACCTGGAGACGTCGCAGGGCCGCCGCTTCGGCTACGAGCTGACCTTCTTTCGCAACGCCGTCGAGCGCGCGCGGCCGGCCGAGTCGCCTTGGGACGTAGACCAGATCTACCTGGCGCACTTCACCCTCAGCGACATCGAAGCGCAACAGTTCCACCAGGCCGAGCGGGTGAATCGCGGCGGACCTGGCATCGCCGGCGCTTCGCTCGAGGACGCCCGCATCTGGAACGGCAATTGGCAAGCCGAATGGCTCGACCCGCGGAATCCCGTCGGCCCGCAGCGGCTGCGCGCCGTCGCGCCCGGCTACCGCATCGAGCTCGACCTGCAGCCCCGCAAACACCCGGTCATCCACGGCATCGGCGGCGTGAGCCAGAAGGCCGACGGCGCGGGCAAGGCTTCGCACTACATCTCGTTTACGCGCTTGGCCACGAGCGGCTCCATCGATGTCGGCGGAAGCCGCTTTGCCGTCCAAGGCGAGTCCTGGATGGATCATGAATTCTCGACCGATTCGATGGGCGAAGGCCAGCAGGGCTGGGACTGGATGTCGATCCTGTGGGAGGACGGCTCCGAGCTGATGCTCTACCGCATGCGCGACTCCGACGGCGAGGCCGATCCGCATTCGGCCGGCGCCCACGTGGACGCCCAGGGCCGTGCGACGCACCTGCGGGCCGAGGATTTCGAGATGATCCCCAGCGGCTGGTGGACTTCTCCCGATACCGGCGGCCGCTACCCGCTCGAGTGGCGCGTGCGCCTGCCGATGCTGGGGCTGGATTTTCGCATGACGACCCCGCTCGCCCAGCAGGAAGTGGCGAGCCGCGCCGGACCAAGCTACTGGGAAGGCGCCGCCGACTTCACCGGGGCCGGCCCAAGCGGTCCGCTGCACGGCCGCGGCTACCTCGAGATGACCGGCTACGACGCCCCCATCCGGCTCGGCCTCCAGACCGCCCGCGAGTAGCAGCTCCGTGCTACCATGCGGCTCGGAAGTCTATGATTCGGCGTCTGTTGTCATGCACGCTGCTGGTTGGCGCCATCCTGTCGGCTCAGAGCCCCGAAGGCGTCGACTACTTCGAAAGACACATCCGACCGGTGTTGGTCGAGCGCTGCTACGCTTGCCACAGCGCCGCCTCGCCGCAGCCAATGGGGGCGCTCCGGCTCGATACCCGCCAAGGGCTGCGCGCGGGCGGCAACGCCGGGCCGGCGATCGATCTGGAAGCGCCTGATCGCAGCTTGTTGCTGCACGCGCTCGGCTACGAAGACGAGCTCAAGATGCCGCCCGGCGGCAAGCTCCCGGAGCATGAGATCGGGCGTTTCCGCGCCTGGATTTGCATGGGCGCGCCAGACCCGCGAGGCGGCCAGCTCGCCGCCGAAACGCCGCGGCTCGACGCCGACCACTGGGCTTTTGAGGCTCCCCGCGAGCCGGCGGTCCCCGCCGGGGCCGCCGCGTCGGCGATTGATCGTTTCGTAGCCGCGCGGCTGGCCGCCGACGGGCTCTCCCCTTCCCCGCGAGCGGACAAGCGCACCGCGCTGCGGCGGCTCTATGTCGATCTAGTCGGCCTGCCGCCGACTTTCGAGCAGATTCGCGCTTTCGAAGCCGACGAGTCGCCCGACGCCTGGGAGCGTCGCGTGGACGCTCTGCTCGCCTCACCGCTCTTCGGTCAGCGTTGGGGCCGGTACTGGCTCGACGTGGCGCGGTACTCCGACGAGGGCTTCCAAGCTCGGCCGTTCTCGGCGGCATGGACCTATCGCGACTGGGTGATCTCGGCCTTCAACGAAGACATGCCCTACGACGATTTCGTACTGCGGCAATTGGCAGCGGACCTGCTGCCCGGTGAGAACGAGCGCCATCTCGCCGCTCTGGGGTTCCTGACGGTTGGCATCAACCTGCCGCGACCGACAGACGTCCCGGAGAATCTCGACGATCGCATCGACGTCGTCACGCGCGGTCTGCTCGGGCTGAGCGTCTCCTGCGCGCGCTGCCACGACCACAAGTACGACCCGATCGCGCAGAAAGACTACTACTCGCTTTACGGCGTGTTCCTCAATTCCCGCGACGTGCTGGAGCCTCAGCCATTGGGGGCGTCGCACGGCTCCCCTCACGCGCAGTACTATCTCGCGAAGCTCGCCAAGCGGCGTGAGTCCATCGACGCGTTCAAGCGTGAGCGGCTCGAGGAGCACAAGGCGGAGTTTCGCTCTCGCGAAGCGCTCGAGAAGTACCTGCAGGCAGCCCAGGACGGCAGAGACTTTTCGAACACCAAGCTCGAGAAGATGGCCATCGAGAGAAACCTGAGCTTATACCTGCTTAAGCGTTGGCAGGACTACCTTTCGCGAACGCAAACGAATCCAGACCCCGCAGCGCTCGCCGCCGCCAGCCGGGCCGAGCCCTGGGCCGATCCCGGCAAGGAAGCTCTGCGCCAAGTTCTATGGGGACCCGACGCGCCCGCCAACGTTCCCTTCGAGGACTTCTGGTGGATCCAGAACGAAGGCGACTCGAACACGGTCAAGAACCTGACTTGGCAGTACAACGCGGTCATGTCGGATTGGGGCTGGCGCGGCGGGCCGCGGCACGCGATGACGGTGCGAGACGCCGAGCGCCCCTTGCAGGCGCGCGTGTTCGTGCGCGGAAACCAGCATGACAAGGGCGCGGAGGTTCCTCGTAGATTTCTCTCCGCGCTCGGCGGCAAGCTCTTCGGCGAGGGCAGCGGCAGACTGGAGCTCGCGCGAGTCATCGCCGACGCCGACAATCCCTTGACCGCTCGAGTGATGGTCAATCGCGTGTGGAGCCAACTGTTCGGGCGCGGCATCGTGCGCAGCGCCAGTGATTTCGGCACGCGCGGTGACGCCCCCACTCATCCCGAGTTGCTCGACTGGCTGGCCGTGACGTTTGTGAGAGACGGCTGGTCGACCAAGCGTCTCATCAAGCGGATTGTGTTGTCGGAAACCTATCGGCAAGCTTCTCGCGACCGCGCGCCGGCGCGCGCCGAAGATCCCGAGAACCTGCTGTTGTGGCGCCAGAACCGACGGCGGTTGGACTTCGAAGCCATGCGAGACGCCATGCTCGCCGCCGCGGGACGCCTCGACAGCGGTCTCGATCCGGCGCCGTTCAAGCTCGGCGCGCGGCCGAGCGTACCACGGCGGACCGTCTACGCCTACATCTCGCGCGAAGAGCCCTCAGCGCTCATGCGCAGCTTCGACTTCTCGAATCCTGAGCAGCACACGCCGCAACGACAAACCACCACCGTGCCGCAGCAGGCGCTTTTCCTGATGAACAGCGCATTCGTGGCGGAACAAGCGCGCGCGACGGCCGAGCGAGCGAAGGACATCGACTCGCTCTATCGGCTGACTCTGGCGCGTTCCCCCAGCGTGCGCGAAGTTGCGGCGGCGCAGCGCTTCGTCAAAGAAAGCGAGGACGTTGAGGCGCCGCGCCGGTCGCCATCCCCTTGGCGTTACGGCTTTGGGCAAGTCGATGTCGAGCGCGGCCTCGTCGAGCGGTTCGAGCCTTTCCGCGTTTGGATTGACGACGCTTGGCAGCAGAGCTCGCTGTTGCCCGATGGCCGCGCCGGCGCCGCCAAGCTGACAGCCACTGGCGGCTCGCCGGGAGACGACGCGCGCAACGCAGTCATCCGCCGTTGGGTGGCGCCGGCGGGGGCGCGGGTTTCGATTCGAGGCGAGCTGCGCCACGCGCTGTCGCAGCAGGGCAAGCGGTTCGACTACTCCAACGGCGTCCGCGCCTGGATCATCTCGAGCCGCCAGGGAAAGCTCGGCTCCTGGACCCTGCGCGGCGACGCATGCGAGACGAGCTTGAAGGATGTCGCGGTGGAGCCAGGCGAGGCGCTGGACTTCGTGGTGGACTCGCTGGACGACTACGAGTCCGACGCTTTCACCTGGGCGCCGGAGCTCGACGCGGGCGAGCGCTCTTGGAGCGCTCGGGAGGATTTTCGCGGACCGGCGTCCGAACCGCTGACAGGCTGGGAGCGCCTGGCGCAGACGTTGCTGCTGACCAACGAGCTGGCGTTCGTGGACTAAGCGCGGGGCGGTATCGGGGCCTGCGGCCCCGGGGCGAGGCGCAGCCTCGCCTGCACGGCACAGCCGTGCGCCACAGCAACAACTGCAGGCTTAGTAGTCCTCGCCGCGATCGCTTGCCGCGCAGGAGGAGTCCCAGGACGCCAACCGCGCCTTCATGCGATTTCGGATCTCGGGATGTTCTTTCGAGAGATCGTAGCGCTCGCCCGGGTCGATGGTGATGTCGAAGAGCAGGTCTTCGTCGGCCCGCTCGCCATCCAGGTATGACAACAGCTTGTAGCGGTTGTCGATCAGAGCGTGATTGGGCGAGCCCAGGCGCGCCTCGGCCGCCCGGTCGTTATCGCCCGGCGTCTGGAACCCGATCGGGCGCGGGCGCCGGCGCATCGTCCCGTCGATCAGCCCCATCAAGCTCACGCCATCGACCGGATCCGGCGCCCCTTCCATCTCGAAGCCCAACGCCGCGAGCACGGTCGGGAAGTAGTCGAGCGTAGAGCACGGCACGGAGGTCCGCCGCGGCTCGGGTATGCGACGCGGCCACTCCAGCAGGCCCGGCACGCGCACGCCGCCTTCGAACAAGCTGCGTTTGCGTCCGCGCAGCGGCCCGGCGGAGCCGCGGCGGCGGCCCGTGGTGTGGTTGCGCCCCTCGGGGCCGTTATCGGAGCAGTACCACAGCATCGTGTCGTCGGCGACCCCGAGGCTGCGCAGCTCCGCCCGCAGCCTGCCCACTTGCTCATCCAGCGCCGTGATGCAGCCGTAGAAGTGCTGCTCGCCTTCGCTGCGCCCGACATAGCGGCGGCGATGCTCGGGGCCGGCCACGACCGGCTCGTGCGGCGCGTGAAACCAGATGACGGTGAAGAACGGTTGGCCTCGCTCGACCGCGCCGCGGATGAACGGAATGGCGCGGTCCATGATGACGCGCGAATCGTCGCCATCGAGGTTCTCCGTCGCGTACTCCCCAGGCCCGGTCCAATACTTGGAGGGAAAGGCCTGCTCCCGCATCGGGTTCCACGTCGGCATCTGGACTTCAGCGGAGAAGGACTCGTCGAATCCGTTCTCCCAAGGCGGCGCATAGTGCTCGCGCGTGTCGTCGCGCCCGCCGCGCCGCCCGTCGCGAAGATCGCGGGTGAGCGTGCCGAGATGCCACTTGCCGAAATGCCCGGTTGCGTAGCCCTGGGTCTTGAGCGCCTCGGCAAGCGTCGCCTCCTCGGCGCGTACGTGGCCGGTGTTGGCCGTGTAGACGCCGTAGCGATAGGGGTGGCGGCCGGTGAGGGCGCTGCCGCGAGTCGGCGAGCAAACCGGCGCCCCGGCGTAGAAACGCTCGAAACGCAGTCCAGCGCGAGACATCGCGTCCAGATGCGGCGTTTGCAGATAGGGGTGTCCGTTATAGCCGACATCGCCCCAGCCCTGATCGTCCGCCATGCAGATGATCACATTGGGCCTGGACGCGGCAGACTGGGCGCGCAGCGAGGAGGCTGCGCCGCCGGCAAGCAGGCTGAGGGCTGTGCGACGGGTGCAAGTCGGCATGGAGCTTCGACCCCGTATTGTGGCCGATCTCCGCGCACCGCCGCGAGGAAGCGCTGTTGCGCGGCCCTAGTTTCCGCCGCCTTTCTTGCGGCCTCCCCCGCGTTGCGGCGGCGCCGGCGGGTCTTCGATCGTCGCCGATCCCCGATGGCAGGTCCAACAGCCAACCTTGTCCGCGCGGCCGTCCGGCGCGTACTCGTCGGCGTGGCCCTTGATGTTCTGCACCATCTTGATCATCGCCCGCGCCACCTCCTTCTCCGGCTTCTCGTCGGAGGCGAAGTCAGGCGGCGTGTGGCAGTGGTTGCAGCGGACGCCCAACGCGCCGGAGACGCCGCGCATCATCCCCATCAGTTGCTGCGGCTCGATGTCGCTCGGCAACACCTTCAGATTCTTCGGCGGGCCCATCTGCGGCTGAGCCAGGGCGGCCCCGGCTGAGAGCAGCGCGGCGACCGTCAAAAGCAGTATCCGTTTCATGTCGATCGATCTCTCCCAGAGCCCGACGGCCCAGGCCAAAGTGTGGCGTGGGCGGTCCCCGAATCGCCAGGCGAGGATGTAAAAACTTCCGCCCGGCGCACCGGATTTGACCTTTGCTCGGCGCCGGGCGAGAATGGAGCTTGGCGCATGCGCCCGTAGCTCAGCTGGATAGAGCGCTTGCCTCCGGAGCAAGAGGCCGCAGGTTCGAATCCTGCCGGGCGTACCACTCCTGAAACACCCCTCAATGCACTTGCAGTGAAAGTTCTCGTTACGGGGGCGACAGGGTTCATCGGCAAGGCCCTTTGCCGAGTATTGAACGGGGCGGGCCACGCCGTGGTCGCGCTCTCGCGCACCCCTGCAAGGGCGGAAGAGGCCGTACCCGAGCTCGAACGCGTCTGGGGCTGGGACCCGATGCGCGAGCCCGCTCCCGCCGCCGCGTTCGACTCCGTCGACGCCATCGTCCACCTCGCAGGCGAGAGCGTGGTCGGCCTGTGGACGCCGGGCAAGCGCCGCCGCATCGTCGACTCGCGCGTAACCGGCGTGCGCAACCTGCTGCAGGGAATGGCCGCGGTGGATGAGCGGCCGAAGCGGCTCATCGGCGCCTCCGCCATCGGCTATTACGGCGACCGCGGAGATGCTTCCCTCGACGAGTCCGCACCGCCAGGCGAGGGCTTCCTCTCCGAGACCTGCGTCGCATGGGAAGCGGAGACGCGCCGCGGCGCCTCGCTCGGGCTCGAGATCACCGTGCTCCGCATCGGCATCGTATTGGAGGCGGACGGCGGCGCGCTAGGCGCCATGCTGACTCCCTTCAAGCTCGGGCTCGGAGGACCGCTCGGCAACGGTCGCCAGTGGTGGTCCTGGATCCACCGCGACGACCTGATCGGCCTCATCACCCATTGCCTCGAAGACCCCAGCCCGCCGCAAACCGTCAACGCGGCGGCTCCGGCGGCAGTCCGCCAGCTTCACTTCGCGCGCGCCCTGGGGCGTGTGCTGGGCCGCCCGGTTTGGCTGCCCGCGCCGGCATTCGCAGTCCGGCTGGCGCTTGGCGGCTTCTCCGAAGAGCTGCTCTCGAGCAAGAAGGTAATCCCCGAGGCCGCCCAAGACGCCGGCTACCTGTTCGCCTTCCCCGAGCTCGAGGCCGCGCTGCGCGACGCCCTGCATTGAGACCCTGGGCGCCGAGACCTTCCGCGCTGGGACCTGTGGTATCTTCTTGACTCATTCGAGTCGGCCCCGCGGGCCGACTGCGGGCGCGGCTCGATGCGCCCATCTTGCTCGGGCGGCGCTGCGGCTCGCAGCCCCCACCGCATAGGGAGAGGAAACGTCTTGGCAGCACCGCGCGCACAATGGGGCTCCCGCCTCGGGTTCATCCTGGCCGCCGCCGGATCGGCCGTCGGCCTGGGCAACATCTGGAAGTTCCCCTACGTCACCGGCGAGAACGGCGGCGGCGCGTTCATCCTCGCCTACGTAGTCTGCGTGCTGCTGGTTGGGCTGCCGGTGATGTCGGCGGAGATCCTGATCGGCCGAGCCACCCAGAAGTCGCCGGTCAGCGCCTTCCGCGAGCTTACCCAGAAGGGCAACTTCTGGATGATCTTCGGCTGGCTCGGCGTGCTGGCGGCGGTGTCGCTGCTCTCCTACTACAGCGTCATCGCGGGATGGGCAATCCACTACGCGTTCCTCTCGATCACGGGAGAGCTCGCGGCAGCCGGCGTCGAGAACGTGCAAGCGGTCTTCGACGGCGTGCTGACCAACGGCGGCTTGAACCTGTTCTGGCACGCGGTCTTCATGCTGCTCACCGTCGGCGTCGTGGTCGGCGGCGTCTCCAAAGGCCTCGATCGCTGGTCGCGCATCTTGATGCCGTCGCTGCTGTTCATGCTGTTGGCGTTGGTGGTGCGCGCGGCGTTCCTGCCGGGCTTCGGCGAGGGTCTCGAATTCGCATTCGGGATTCGCCCCGAGCAATTCCGTCCGTCCTCCGTGCTCGCGGCTCTCGGTCAAGCCTTCTTTAGCCTGTCGATCGGCATGGGCACCATGATCACCTACGGCAGCTACCTGCGGCGCGACGACGACATCATGGGCTCGGCCATCCAGATCTCGGCGCTGGATTCGGCGGTGGCGATCATGGCGTCGATCGTGATCTTCCCCATCATCTTCAGCTTCCAAGGCCTCGAGCCGACCCAAGGGCCGAGCCTGCTGTTCGCCTCTATTCCCACCGGCATGATCCAGATGCCGCTGGCGAGCGTGTTGATGGGCGTCTTCTTCGTGCTGCTGGTCTTCGCCGCGCTCACCAGCGCCATCTCGCTGCTCGAGGTCCCGACCGCGGTGGTGATGGACGAGCTCGGCTGGGATCGCAAGAAAGCCGCCACCGTTCTCGGCCTGGGGATCTTCGTCTACGGCATCCCGTCGGCGTTGGGCGGCGCGGTGTCGAACCCCATCATCGCCAACTGGTTCACCTACCTCGACTACACCGTCTCGAACATCCTGTTCCCGCTGGGCGGCATCGGCATCTCGCTGTTCACCGGCTGGCGCCTCGACAACGCCATTCGCCAGGATCACTTCCTCTCCGGCTCGAAGTACAAGGTGTTCTACAACGCCTGGCTCACACTGCTGCGCTTCGTGGTGCCGGTCGGCATCGTGTGCGTGTTCCTCAACGCCATCGGGCTGATCTAGTTCTGGTCGGAGCCGCTCCCGCCAGGGTGCGGTCACGTGGCCAATCGCGAGATCTCGAAACAAACCGCGAGCTGGCGAGTGTGTGAAAACCCTGCGGGGGACAGTCCGCGAGCTCCGCGCCGGCTACGGCAAAGCTTCGCCCGGCAGGGGCGCGTAGTAGCCCGAGCGCACGCGTACCTGCGCGTTCTTGACGTTGGGCTTCACGCGGATCTTGTGGAAGCTGCCATCGAGCTCGAAGCTCGTTGGGGAGTAAATGATGAAGTACTGGTGCCGCAGCTCGTTTGCGATGTCTGCGAACGACTGCTCGAGATCCCGGGCCTGGAAGGGGAAGAACGAAATGCCGCCGGTCTCCTCGGCCAGGTACTTGAGCACCTTGTCGCCGTCTTGGCGCTGTCCCGAGCGGTTAGTCGAGATGGTGTAGACGACCACCTCGGACTTGTGCGCCATCTCGAGCGCCATGTCGCGCGTCACCGACGACTGGTTGTCCTCGCCGTCACCGATGACCACGAGCGCGCGGCGGAACTGCTCGAGCGGGCGGTCCTCGGGCAGCTTGTCGCGACAGGCGTAGTAAACCGCGTCGTAGAGCGCCGTGCCGCCGCCGGGGCGCATGTTGCGCACGCCGTTGGCGAGTTGCTCGGGGTCGTGGGTGAAGTCCACCATCAGCTCGGCGCGAGTGTCGTAGCTCACCAGGAACGCCCGGTCCTTTTCTTCAGCCAGCACGCCGCGGATGAACTCGATCGCCGCCTCTTGCTCAAAGCGAAAACGGTCGCGAATCGAGTTGGAGGTGTCCATCACGATGCCGATGCGCAACGGCAAGTCCGACTCGCGTACGAACTGCCGAATCTCCTGCCGTTCGCCGTTATCAAACACTTCGAAGTCCTCTTTTTCGAGGTCGGTGATGAAGCGGTTCTTCTTGTCGGTAACGGTGAAGAGCAACGGCACGCGCGAGACTTGCACGCGGATCACCGTCTCCTCGCTCGCCGGCACGACGACGTCCTGATCCGGCCCCTGCACGCGGGCGTCCTGTGCGAAGGCGACGCCCCCCAACAACGACGCAACGGCGGCAATGGCGATTCGGTTCATCGAGTTCTTGGGACCTGTGTTGATTATAGCGGGAGGGTCGCCAAGAAGTCGGTCAGCTCGACTGGCGGCGGCGCCTCCAGCTCGAGCAGATCGCCGCTGAGCGGATGCGCCAAGCCGAGCTTCCAAGCGTGCAGGAAGAAGCGCTCGAGCTTCGACGCGGGCGCGCCATAGAGCCGATCTCCCACGACGGGGCGGCCGATCGAGGCCAGATGGACGCGAATCTGGTGGGTGCGTCCGGTGTGGATGCGCACCTCGAGCAACGTGTAGCGATCGCTGCCGCGCAACGGCGTATAGTCGGTCGCCGCGGCCCGTCCCGCGGCCAGCACCGCCATCTTGACGCGGTTGCGCCGGTCACGGCCGATGGGCGACTCGATCCGCACCCAGCTCCGGCCGTCGGCTTGCAGCGCTTTCGCCCTCTTCGGCGGCTCGGCCGTCACGCGGCCGTGGACCAGCGCCAAGTAGGTCTTGTGGATCTCGCGATTCTCGAACTGCTTCGCCAAGCCCTGATGAGCTCTCTCTGTCTTGGCGATCAGGATGGCCCCGGAGGTGAAGCGGTCCAGCCGGTGTACGATGCCGGGCCGCAGCTCGCCGCCGGCTTGCGAGAGCTGCGCGCCAAAATGGTGCAGCAGAGCGTTGACCAGTGTTCCCGAACGCGACTCGGCGCCCGCGCCGGCATGCACGGTCATGCCGGCGGGCTTGTTGACCGCCGCGAGGTGCTCGTCTTCGTAGAGAACCTCCAGCGGAATCGCCTCGGGGAAGGCTTTCAACGGCTCGGCCGGCGCGGGGTCGACTTCCACCGATTCCCCGCCCCGCAGCCGAGCCGCGGGCCGCACCGCGGCTTCGTCGACGAGCACGCGTCCTTGCTTGATCCATTGCTGGATGCGCGTGCGCGAGGCGTCCGGCAGCGCTTCGGCCAGATAGCGGTCCAGCCGCTGGCCGGCGGCGTCCTCGGGAACGGTCAAGTCCACTGAGGGCAGGTTAGCAGGGGCAAGAGCTGTCAAAATAGATCGTGAAATGTCATGGACGCGCAGGGGATTCCTCGCCATGGGCGCCGCTGCCGCTGCGAGCGGCGCCGCGGGCAAGACCGAGCTGGGCATGGACACCTATACCCTGCGCGGCTTCGGCTGGAAAGCCTTCGAGTATCTCGACTACGCCGCCAAGGTCGGCCTCGACGTCGTGCAGTTCTCCGAGTGGCCGCATCTTGGGTCGCAGGAGCAGGTCCGCGACGACTCCTACTTGAAACGCGTACGCGAGCATGCCGACAAGCGGGGTGTGAAGATCGAAGCCGGAACGTGGGGCGTGTGCCCGACCAACCCGGGCTTCCAGCGCAGCTTTGCACGCTACGGGACCCCCGCCGAGCAACTGCGCTTCGCCATCCACTGGGCGAAAATCCTGGGCGCGAAGACCGTCCGCTGCGTGATGGGCTCGGGCAACCTCCGGCGCAAGGATGGTCCGCTCGAACGACACGTCGAAGCGATGCTGGGCGTGTTGCGCGAAGTTCGCGACGACGCCTTGCGCGCCGGAATCAAGATCGCGCCGGAGAACCACAAAGACCTGCGCGCGACCGAGATGCGCGCGCTCATCGAAGAAGCGGGAACAGACTTCGTCGGCTGCACGCTCGACACCGGCAACCCGATGGAGGTGCTCGAAGATCCGCTCGAGACCGTCGAGGTGCTCGGCCCCGTCGCCGTCAGCTCGCACTTCCGGGACACGGTGCTTTGGGAGCACCCGCGCGGCGCCGCCTTCCAGTGGACGGCGCTCGGCGACGGCTCGGTCGAGATCGAGCGCGCGGTGAAGAAGTTCATCGAGCTCGCCCCGGGCGTCCCGCTCACACTGGAGATCATCACCGGCCGCGCGCCGGCCGTGCTGCCCTACTGGGAGAACGACTTCTGGCAAGCGTTCCCCAAGCTCAAAGCGGAGGAGTTCGCGCGCTTCGCCAAACTGGTCAAGCGCGGCCACCCGTTCATGGAAGGCATGATGATCCCCAACAACGACCGCAATAATCCCGTGTTCGAGCGCGCCGTGGTCGAGCAGCAACGGGTGGACTTCGAGCGCAGCTTGGAATGGCTGCGCGGGATTCTGTAGCGGATGAGTCCGCGGCTGCGGCCAACCCGCGGGGAGATTGCCCCGTCGCATGCCGTGGGCGGAAGCCCACGGGCACGCGGACGTCCATAGTCATGTCATACACACACTCTGAGCGTGTTCCGCTTCTCGTATTCCTAGGGCTGATTGTGTGTACTCTTGCAGCCCAGTCACCACGTCGTGGCTTATCGCCAGTGCCCCCCTGGGCGGGAGAGCAGGGTCGAATCGACGGTCAGTACGTATACGTCGATCTCAAAACTCAGGAGTACCTGCTTCACTATCCAAACGACCTGGAAGCGCTCTCTAGACGGGAGCCGCCCCGAACGACGGAATACACAACCGTGCGGTTCGGTCGTCATCTATCGAAACCCGTTATTGATGTCGAGGTGGAAAAGACCGATACGGGGTATCGGTATCGATATACTGTTGCAAATTCTGCGGATGCCGCGCAGGAGATCAAGCGGTTTATGGTTGTCACAGCCAGCGACGACTATTCCGGGACTCTTAGACACGAGTCCGAGCGACCGTGGACAGGCAACCCGGTCGCGCCAAACATGAGACCACGATTCACTCAATCGGCTGTGCCGCTCCTGGGGGCTAGCAACAAAGGGATGCTGCTTTGGTGGTCTGGGGCGGCGCAGTCTGACGCTATTGCCCCGGGGCAGTCGAGGGAAGGCTTCATTCTCGAAAGCAAATTTCGACCAGGCTTTTCAACCGCGTATGCGGTTGGCGGTGAGTCTCTCAAGGCGCCACGAGGTGGATTTCCGCCCGTCATCGCGGAACAGCTGACGAGGGTTACACGACCGGAGTGGGAATATCGGCGAGTCCTCACGCTTGGCCCGCGGTTTTCCTCGAGCGTACCGGTCGAGCTAGTTGCCAACGACTGGACCGGCACGATCCGGCGGCTACAGGTAACGGGTGAATTGGCGGAGTCAGTTTACGCCGCGTCCGCGTTGGGTGCGCTCAGGGCAACCAGGGAGAGTGCTGTTTTGCCGGCGACACTCGATCTACCTCAGCCGAAAGGCAAGCTGGAGTCAATGATCGATCGAGGCCTGAGGCTGAGTTTGGGACTACAGTGAGAACGGATGGCAAAAATATACTTGACTCATCAGACTAGATGCTCCATACTGGGTTCATGGCAAACGAACCCGAGACCCTTCAAGACGCGATCATCTATTTCGCCGACGCGAACAACTGCCTGACGTTCTTGGCCGACCGTCGCTGGCCTGACGGCGTTTTTTGCCCGCGCTGCGGCTCGAAGAACGTCGGCTTCATCAAGTCGCGCAAGCTGTGGCAATGCAAGGACCGCAGCCACCCCAAGGCTCAATTCTCCATCAAGGTCGGAACCATCTTTGAGGACTCCGCAATCGGACTCGACAAGTGGCTGACTGCTATGTGGATGCTGGCAAACTGCAAGAACGGCGTCAGCTCGCACGAACTGGCCCGTACTATCGGCGTGACTCAGAAGTCCGCGTGGTTCATGCTCCACCGCTTGCGCTTGGCCCTTCAGGGTGAGTCGGGAGGAAAGCTGTCGGGGGAAGTCGAGGTTGACGAGTCGTTCATCGGCGGCAAGTCTCGCAACATGCACAAGAGCAAGCGTAAGGACCGCATCACCGGGACCGGCGGCAAGGACAAGGCGACCGTCATCGGCGTCCTGAAGCGCGGCGGAGAGGTCCGTACCGCCGTCGTGCCGAATCGCAAGGCGGCTACCGTCCACCCTCAGGTGAAGGACAACGTAGAGGCAGGATCGGAGTTGTTTACCGACTCTATGGCGGGCTATCGCGGGCTTGGCGCCGACTACGATCACCAAGTAATCGACCACGCGATCGCCTACGTGGACGGCAACGTCCACACCAACTGCATGGAGAACTACTGGAGTCTGCTCAAGCGCGGGCTGCACGGCACCTACGTGAGTGTCGAGCCGTTCCACTTGTTCCGGTATCTCGACGAGCAGGCGTTCCGCTACAACAGCCGCAAGAAGGACGACGGGGAGCCGCTGCCTGATTTGGAGCGCTTCAAGCTGGCCTCGTCGCGCATCGCCGGCAAGCGGCTGACCTACGCCGAAGTCACCGGCAAGGCCGGAGAAAAACCGACCGCCGCCTAGGCCCGGTCGGGCGGGTCGGCGTGGTCCGAAGCCGAAGCCTTGACCTTGGCTGGCTTCGGACCCGGCCTCCCTGGGTTTCGCAATGCCTCGCGCCGATGATCCTCTACGCGCCTTTTCACGGTCTCCGCTGGCACGGTGAGCACCGCATTTACCAGCTTGGAAAACGCCTTGAACTGTTTGCTCTGGTCCATTCAGCCTCATTCTATCCCATGCCCAGGATCGATTTAGTGAAGGCTACTTGGCGCTCTTGACGTCTCTTGACGTGCGTGGTCTGCCTTTCTGTCAAATCGAGATACGAGGCCAAGTGCCTCTTGATCGACTTCGGCACCTTGCCCTGGTCAATCATCTTGCCGAAGCGTATCAGGCGAGCAGATAACTCATCCTCGCCTAGTTTCTGCAACAGGTCATC
Source organism: Bryobacterales bacterium (assembly GCA_965216545.1). Classification (GTDB taxonomy): domain Bacteria; phylum Acidobacteriota; class Terriglobia; order Bryobacterales; family UBA6623; genus RI-231. Next base: position 5,199,210 of record OZ244172.1, on the reverse strand, counting down.
CGCGACGATTGACGTGGTCATCGTGTAGAAATGAATCTGATTCGTCGCGAGCTTTGTTTCGATCAGCCCGTCTTTGTAGCACCGTTGTACAAACGAGAACAGGCCTCTAAGCTTCTGAGCCTCCACCACCGAGAGCTTCTTGTTCTTCTCGTCACGGATGAAACTGTTCAGAATCTCGGACGGCGCTCGATGCTTGTTGGTTCTAAGGAATAGCGCCATTTCGACGAGCAGCTCCCACATTCTATCGACCCTGGCGTTGCCACCCTTGATCTTGTCAACGATCTGAAGTCGCTTCAGAACCGATGTGAGGGTGTTAACCTTCGGCTTATAGAAGATATCCTTGCCGCGCGTCTCGTGTCGCGCGATCAGATCGAAGCTCTGCCGTAGTAATGGGTCTTGAGACATACCCTTAACGATGTCGAACCGTGTGACCTTCTCGCCCTGTGAATTGATGTCAACGAAGAGGCTGATGATTTCATCGAGCGGGGTGGCGTGGTCTTCGTCAACCGTGATTTCGATTGTCGGAATCACGTACTCCCTGAAGTCCCTGAACAGATCATTAGCCAAGTCCTTGATTCCGACCTTTTTGCCATCCAAGTCGATTTTGAAGTTGATGTCCTTTCTATGGCGCGGCTCGAAGAAGTACTTTGCAATGCCATCGATCTTCAGCGAGGAATGTTCGTTCCCGATGAAGAGAAGAAGGCTCTCCATCCGCTGTTTGCCGTCTAGGATGTTGTATAGGTACTTGTCTCCTGACGGCTCACGATACAGGAAAATGGCCGGTATCGGTTTCCCCATAACGATGTTGGCTATCAGCTTCTTTCGTGCCGGTAGCTTCCAGGCGTGCCCCCGCTGAAACGGGGGGATCAGATTGATCTTGTTGTCATTGGCGTAGGAGACGAACTGGTCAATCTTTAGGTCTATCGTGCGGTATTTCATGGGCCTCCAAGCGTCGCGGCCAAGGACCGGACGCCCAATCATACGACACCCCCGCCCGATGAGTCAACGATATTATTGCCGAACGGAGGAGGCATTGTCTTAGTCGTTCTAGCCCCAACATTCGAGACCTGTCGGCACGGCAAACGCCAGTGAGGTTCTGCTGGTACGAACGAGGCGAGTAGCAACAGGCGGGGGCTCCTCTGGGGTTGGGGCCCCAAGAGAATCGTCGAGAGGACTACGCCGCTACGCCGTAACCGACGGACTCAGCCCGTTGGAGGCCCTCGCGGCCAGCTGCTGTGCGGGCGCCGCGAGGGCCGACGTCATCGACCCCGGCTCGGCGGCGCCCGCCTAAGCCCCTCCCCTGATTTCCCTTTCCCTGGGACGACCGTCATAATCGAGATTAGATGCCCTCCGACAATGGACCGACCGTGACCCGCCGGCTGCCGATGATGCCGATTCGCGACGTGGTCATCTTTCCGCACATGATGACCCCCTTCGTCGTCGGACGCGACTCCAGCGTTCGCGCGCTCGAAGAGGCTCTCGCCGCCGACAAGAAGATCTTCCTCGCCACCCAGCACGACGCCTCGCTCGACGATCCCAAGCCTGACCAGATTTTCCAGGTCGGCGTCATCGTCTCCATCGTCCAGAGCCTCAAGCTGCCCGACGGCAACATCAAGGTGCTCGTCGAGGGCATCGAGCGCGGCCGCGTCTCTTCGGTCGCCATGGACGACGGCTTCCTGCTCGCCGACGTCGAGACCGAGACGCACGCCTACGAACAAGGCCCCGATCTCGAAGCGCTCACCAGCCGCATCACCAACCTGTTCGAGCAGTACGTCAAGCAGAGCCAAAACCTCAACTACGAGACGATGATCGCGGCCATTCGCGTCGACGATCCCAGCAAGCTCGCCGACACCATTGGCGCCAACCTGCAGCTCACCATCCCCGAGAAGCAGGACCTGCTCGAGATCTTCCACCCGGTTGAGCGTCTCGCGCGCATCGCGGAAGTGCTCGACATCGAGATCGAAAAGCTCAACGTCGACCGCACCATCCAGGGCCGCGTGAAGCGCCAGATGGAGAAGGCGCAGAAAGAGTACTACCTCAACGAGAAGATCAAGGCCATCCAGAAAGAGCTCGGCCGCGGCGAGAAGAGCGAGTTCGACGAGCTGCGCAAGAAGATCGAAGACGCCGGCATGACCAAGGACGCCAACGAGAAGGCGACGACCGAGATGCGCCGTCTCGAGAACATGCCGCCGATGAGCGCCGAGGCTACCGTCAGCCGCAACTACATCGACTGGCTGCTCGCGGTGCCGTGGAAGCAGAAGTCCCGCGAGAAGCGCGACCTCGAGTTCGCCGCGGAGGTGCTCGACACCGACCACTACGGCCTCGAGAAGATCAAGGAACGCATCCTCGAGTTTCTCGCCGTGCGCCGCTTGGTGAAGAATCCGCGCGGCTCGATCCTGTGCTTCGTCGGACCTCCAGGCGTGGGCAAAACCTCGCTGGGCAAGTCCATCGCTAAGGCCACCGGCCGCAACTTCGTGCGACTCTCGCTTGGCGGCGTGCGCGACGAGGCCGAGATCCGCGGCCACCGGCGCACCTATATCGGCGCCCTGCCCGGGCAAATCATCCAGATGATGAAGAAGGCCGGCACGAACAACCCGGTCGTCATGCTCGACGAGATCGACAAGATGTCGACCGACTTCCGCGGCGACCCCTCGGCCGCCCTAATGGAGGTCCTCGACCCCGAGCAGAACACGTCGTTCATGGACCACTACCTCGACGTCGAGTACGACCTCTCGAAGGTCTTCTTCATCGGCACGGCCAACGTGCTGCACACGCTGCCGCCCGCGCTGCTCGACCGCCTCGAAGTCATTCGTCTCTCCGGCTACACCGAGCTCGAAAAGCTCGAGATCGCCAAGCGTCACCTGATCAGCAAGCAAGTCGAGGAGACGGGGCTGAAGGACAGCGACGTCGTCTTCGAAGACAGCGGCGTGGAGGCGATCATCCAGCGCTACACGCGCGAAGCCGGCGTCCGCAATCTCGAGCGCGAGATCGGCAATGTCTGCCGTAAGGTCGCCCACAAAGTCGTGCTCGCCCGCGGCGCCAAGAAGAAAAAGAAGCAGGCGAAGATCAAGGTCACCGCGGACAACATTCAGGACTTCTTGAAGGTCGCCAAGTACCGCGACCTCGAGGCCGAGAAGAAGAACGAAGTCGGCGTCGCCACCGGGCTAGCCTGGACCGAGGTCGGCGGCCAGATCCTGCCCATCGAGTGCACCTTGATGGACGGCAAGGGCAATCTTACGCTCACCGGCAAGCTCGGCGACGTGATGCAAGAGTCCGCGCAAGCCGCGATGAGCTACGTGCGCTCTCGCTCGCAGCAGCTCGGCCTGCCCAAGGACTTCTATCGCCACCTCGACGTCCACGTCCACATCCCCGAAGGCGCCATCCCCAAGGACGGACCCTCGGCGGGCATCACGCTCACGACCACGCTGGTCAGCTCGCTGACGCGCATCAAGGTCCGCGGCGACATCGCAATGACCGGCGAGGTCACCTTGCGCGGCAAGGTCCTGCCCATCGGCGGGCTCAAAGAGAAGCTTCTGGCGGCGCATCGCAACGGCATCTTCGAAGCCATCCTGCCCAAGGAGAATGAGAAGGACCTGCCCGACATTCCGGACAACATCCGAGGCGACATGAAGCTGCACTTCGTCGAGACGATGGACGAGGTGTTGATGATCGCGCTCGAGAAGCCGCTGCAGGACTTGAGCAAATCTGCCGCTCCGGAGGCGATCCAGCCGCCCAGCGAAGACGCCAAGGGCGTGATGCAGTAGGGCCGCGGGAGCCGGGAGCCGGGAGGAAGGCTACCTCGATCTTAGCTCAGCTTCTACAGACAGGAGTGTCGGTCGATGGGATCAAGTACTACAAAGGGTCACCCTCGGTGTTCGGTATCGCGACGAGTGAAGCCATGCTCCTGAACCCATACCCGAACGAAAGCGAGTCCCATCGGTGCATGACGCTGGTTGTGCGCAAGACCCAGAACACCGAAGACATCTACCATCAATACTTCGAGTCGCATTTTGAGAAACCGTGGGAGCGAGCCGTGCCGGTTGACGAGGTCGATCAGATTACTCTTGCGACAGACGCAAGCGAAACGAAAAACGCTGGTTCCACTGCAATCGCTGCGGCCAGCGACGCCCATGAAGCCGCCGCGGCGGACGGCGCGCCGCCTCTCTAGCCACGACACTCGTCGGGCGCCTTCGCCGATGATCCGCGACGAGGTGGATGGGTCGAGCGCTGCCTTGCCCTTGCGGCAATCTCCCTCGCGCCGAGCGGGTCACCCGAGGGATGAGCGGCCTCGGCTTGGTAAGCTACGTCCAGCGAGGAGCAAACCAGCAGCGATATGCCCAAGAACACGACACGACGGGTCTTCATGGGAGCCGCCACGGCGGCTTCCGCGCTACGCGTTTGGGGGGCGAACGACCGCGTGAGCCTCGCAATCGTCGGCTTGGGGGGCCGCGGAGGCGGGGCGCATCTGCGAACCTTCGCGACCTTACCCGGCGCGCGCATCGTCGGGCTGTGCGACGTAAACCAAGCCGCCCGGGAACGCGCCCAGGCCAAGTTGAGCAGCAGCGCGAACGACAAGGCGAAGGAGTACGCCGACATGCGCGACGTATTCGCCGATGCGAGCGTGGATGCGGTCTCGACCGCGACGCCGAACCACTGGCATGCCCTGGCCGCGATCTGGGCGATGCGCGCCGGCAAGGACGTCTACGGCGAGAAGCCGGCGTCGCACAATATTCACGAAGGGCTGACGATGCTCGAGACGGCGCGTAAGACCAAGCGCATGCTGCAGATCGGCTCGCAGCACCGTAGTTGGAAGTACAAGATGGAGGCGATCGACGCGATCAAAGGCGGGTTGATCGGCGACATCTATCAGACCAAGGGCCTGTGTTACAAGCGCCGCAAGTCGATCGGCCACAAGGCGGACGAGCCGACGCCTCCGGGTCTGGATTGGGAGAAGTTCTTGGGCCCGGCGCCGCTGCGGCCCTACAACGAGCTGCGGTTCGCCTACAACTGGCACTGGTTCTGGGATACGGGCAACGGCGACCTGGGCAACCAGGGCGTGCATGAGCTGGGCATCGCGCGGTGGGCGATGGGCGACCCGCAGTGGCCCAAGTCGGCCTACGCGCACGGCGGCAAGTTCGTCTACGACGACGACCAGGAGACCCCGAACACGTTGACGGCGAGCTACGACTTCGGCGGGCGCGAGCTGGTGTTCGAGGTACGAGGATTGATGACGGGCGCCGAGGGCGACGTGCCGCCCGCGCGACGCCGGCGCGGCGAGGCTCCGTCCACGGCGCCAAAAGGAGCAGAGCCGCTGCACGTGATGGTTGGCAACCTGTTCTACGGCTCGGAGGGCTGGGCGGCGATGACCAATTCGGGCTTCCAGGCGTTCAAAGGCGACAGCAACGAGCTGCTGATGGAGCTGCGCCCGGACCGCTCGCCCGAGGCCGACCCGGTTCGGCTGCACATGCAGAACTTCCTCGACGCCTGCCATTCGCGCAAGCATCAGAACCTGAACGACGAGATCGCGATCGGCCACGTGAGCGCGGCGATGTGCCACCTGGGGAACATCAGCTACCGGGTAGGGCGACGGCTGGAGTTGGACGGCGGGCCGAAGTTCGTGGGGGATGCGGAAGCGACGAAGCTGCTGACGCGGGACTATCGCAAGCCGTACGTGATTTAGAGGGCAAGAATGCCGCTGACTCGTGACTTCAAAGAGACGCTTGCGGAAGCAGCTCGAAAGAGCGCCGGGTTCCGCCGGGCGTTGCTGACCGAAGCCCCGGGAATCTCTTAAGCGGCGAGTTCGACAGCGCAAAGGCGATTCTGCGGAACACGATCAAGGCGACGATCGGATACCGGGCCCTGACGGAGGCGACTGGGATTCCACAAAAGAGCCTAATCCGGATGTTCGGCCCCAGCGGAAATCCCAGGGCCTCGCACCTGACACGGGTGCTCGAAGCGCTCCAGAAGCACGAGGAGGTTCGGCTGGAGGTGCGAGCCCGGCGCAAGGACGCCGCGTAGAAAGGAATCTCAGTCCCTCCCGGCCGCGAAGCTGGGGTCCGAGCACGCCTACGGCGGTCGACACATGCTGCCTCTTGACGATCCTCGCTGGCCAACCCTCAAGGGGGGCTACAAGCGTCCAGTGGATCTTCGTCCACTTCTCGCCGGCCTGGAGGACGGGAACGACGCCGACGCAGCTTGGCGCGACCTTTGGAATGAAATCCACCATCAGGGTGATGTCGGGGAGGCATCGTTCGTCGCCATCCCGCATCTCGTTCGAATTCACAAGGCGCGCGGCGTTATCGATGCGAATACCTATGCAATGGTCACGACCATCGAGTTGGCGCGTGGCCGCGACCGGAACCCCGACGTGCCGGACTGGGCCAAGGAGGGCTATAGCAGCGCGCTCGCCGAGCTACAGGGATCTAGCAGCCAAAGCGATTCTAAAGACGACGGAGCCGGAAGCAGTCCAGGCAATCATCGCGTTCCTGGCGTTGTCACGAGGTTGCCGCGAGTGCGGCCGCCTGATATCCAACTATTCCGAAGGGGAGCTCACAGAGTTCGAGAAGCTGGCGATGGGGTAAGCGGGTCTTTCGTCAATGGCTGTGCCACGTCGCCGGACTCCAAGCTTGCGCTTGGGACTCGGACGTGTCCACGCGATCAGGCGCTGAAGGCGCCGGGGAGAAGCCACGGGTGCAAACCCGTGGTCCGTCGAAACGAGCCGCCCTCTACGCGCCCTGCCAGGGGCGCAGCTCCGAGGCGCGCGGCGTCCCGGGTTGCGGGGCGGAAGCTCAGGCCCCTCCAGGGCCTCTCTCAGGTTTGACCCGCCACGAATCCCCGGGCGCGGCGCCCGGGGCTGATTGCTGCTGTGCGCCTGCAGGCGCACACTCGGAAGCGCCCCATTTTTCCCTCCACGCTCGGCCAGGCGGCTGCGTCATCCTGTTTAGAGGGAGCTCTGTGCCCAATGGCCGCCGCCGATCCAGTCCTGCCGCCCGACGGCAATGAAGAAGAGCACGCTCGCGAGCTTGCGGCGCGCTACCGCTACGAGCTCGTCGACCTGTCGAGCGCGCATATCGACTCGAATCTGTTCCGCTCGATCCCGGTCGAGCTGATGTTTCGGCTGAATTTTGTCCCCATGGCCGAGCGCAACGGCGCGCTCGAGATCGCCATCGCCGACCCCAGCCAGCTCCCCGCCCTGGACGAGATCTCCGTCCTGCTCGGCAAGAAGATCCGTATCAAGGTCGCCACTCTCTCGCAGATCAACGACCTGCTCAAGAAGACCGAGCAGTCCCAGCGCGTGCTCGAAGAAGTCACCGAGGGCTTCGTGCTCGACGTCATCCAGGACGACGACGCCGACGAGACGCTCTCGATCGAGAAGCTGACCGGCGACGACGACATCTCGCCCGTCATCAAGCTCGTCGACACCACCATCTTCAACGCCCTCGAGCGCCGCGCCTCGGACATCCACATCGAGACGCGCAACGCCGAAGTCGCCATCAAGTACCGCATTGACGGCGTGCTGCACTACGCCATGCCGCCGATCTCGAAGGATTGGCACGAGACGATCCTCTCGCGCATCAAGGTGATGTCCGAGCTCGACATCGCCGAGCGGCGCGTGCCGCAGGACGGCCGCTTCCGGGTGCGCTACAAGGGCCGCCAGATCGACTTTCGCGTCTCGATCATGCCGACGGTCCACGGCGAGGACGCCGTGCTGCGCGTGCTCGACAAGGAGTCGATGAGCGAGAAGTTCAAGAAGCTCTCGCTCGACGTGGTGGGCTTCTCGGAGCGGGACAAAAAGCGCTTCGCGCGCTACATCCACGAACCCTACGGCATGGTGCTGGTGACCGGACCGACGGGCTCGGGTAAGACGACGACGCTCTACTCGGCGCTGAGCGAAATTAAGACGGACGAAGACAAGATCATCACCATCGAGGATCCGGTGGAGTATCAGCTCCACGGCATCACGCAGATCCCGGTCAACGAGAAGAAGGGGCTGACGTTCGCGCGCGGCCTGCGCTCGATCCTGCGTCACGACCCGGATAAGATCATGGTCGGCGAGATCCGCGACTCCGAGACGGCGCAAATCGCCATTCAATCCGCACTGACCGGCCACTTGGTGTTCACTACGGTGCACGCCAACAACGTCGTCGACGTGCTAGGGCGCTTCCTCAACATGGGCGTCGAGGCGTACAACTTCGTCTCGGCGTTGAACTGCATCCTGGCGCAGCGGCTGGTTAGGCTGATTTGTCCGCACTGCCGCGTGAAGGTTCGCTATCCGGCCGAGTTGCTCGAGGAGTCCGGGATGGATCCGGGGCGTTGGGCGGAGTTCGAGTTCACCGAGGGCGAGGGCTGCATCGAGTGCTCGGGCACAGGGTTCCGCGGCCGCACGGCGATTCACGAGCTGCTGGATATGTCGGATCGGATCCGGGAGTTGATTCTCGAGCGGCGCCCCAGCTCGGAGATCATGCGAGCAGCGCGGGAGGAAGGTATGAACACCTTGCGCGAGTCCGCGATCGAGCGGGTGCGCGACGGCATTACGACGCTGCGCGAGATCAATAAGGTGACGTTTATTGAGTAGGTGAACCGTGAACAGTGAACGGTGAACAGTGCTGATTCGATCGTTCCGAGACTCTGTGGCCTGGCAGTCGGCTCACGAGCTCACTTTGGCGGTCTATCGAGAGTCGTCGAACTTCCCGAGGACCAAAACGTTTGGATTGACGAACCAGCTGCGAAGAAGCGCGGCATCGGTAGGAGCAAATCTTGCGGAAGGCTATGGTCGCCATTCGAGGAACGAGCTCCGCCGGTTCGCCCTGATTGCGAACGGTTCGCTGGAGGAAGTCAAGAACTTCGTACTGTTGGCGACAGATTTGGGTTACTTGAGACGAGAAGCATGCGAGGAGCTACTGAACATGGCAGCGAAAACCGGTCGGCTCATCGGAGGCCTCGAACGCCGGAGCAACTAGCAGCCCCTGTTCACTGTTCACCGTTCACCGTTCACAAGCGCACGCCATGCTAACCGCATTCACATCCGACCCGCCGCCGCTCGTCCTTCTCGAATTCGACGAAGCCGGCGTAACAGCAGTGCGGAGACACCCAAAGTCCCTCGAGCCCGAAGCCCGCGCGGAGCGTTTCTTCGAGCCGGGCGTCGTCGACCCCGCGCCCGGCCGGCCCAACATCAAGGACCTCACAGCCGTGGAGGATTCCGTTCAAAGCCTGCTCGAGCAGCTCGGCCCGATCAAACGGAACGAAGCGGCGCTCATCCTGCCCGACGAGTCTTCGCGGCTCACCGTGCTCGACTTCGACCTGTTGCCCTCCAAGCGCGACGAACGCGACAAGCTGCTGCGGTTTCGCCTCGCCAAGTCCGTGCCGTTCGACGTGCAGGAAGCGCGCTTGGCGGCCGCGGTCCACAAGAACGGCGCGGGAGTCTCCGCCTTCGTGGCCATTACGGCGGCGGAAGTCGTGCGGCAGTATGAAAGCGTCCTCGAGCGGGCCGGCCTGTGGCCCGGCCACGTCAGCGTATCATCCGCCGACGCTCTCAACCTCATCGACGAAGCGGGCATGACGCTGTTCGCCAAGCTCTCGAGCCGCATGCTTACGCTCGTCGCAGTCGACGGCGACCACGTGCGCATGGTGCGCGCGGTCGAGCTTTCGCCCGAGGGCCACGACGACGCCGATCGCGCCCTCGATGACATGCTCGCCGATCTCTACCCCACGCTGGTCTTCGTGGCGGACAATCTCGATGCTCAGGTCGACCGTCTGGCACTGTGCGGGTTCGGCGAGTTGCTGCCAGCCGCGCTGCAACGCTTTCCGGCCGAGCTCGGTTGCTCGGTCGAAGCTGTCCGCTCGCCTAAGGGACCCACCGCGGCGCGCGAATCGGGCATATGGGGGTATTTGCATCGATGACGGCGAGCCAGCCAGCTACGACCGTACTCGAGACGCCTCGCCTGGCGTTGCGCACGTGGAGCGACGAGCTGTTGCCAGCGCTGCACCGCGACGTGCTGGGCTCGCCCGAGGTGATGGTCTTCTCCCTGGGCGTTCTGTCGTTTGAACAGAGCCGCGAGTGGATGCAACGCAAACAACGGCTGCACGAGGAGACCGGACACACGCACTGGGCCGTCGAGCGCAAGCAGGACGGCCGCCTGGTCGGCATCTGCGGCATCGTCTACCAAGAGCTGCCCGAGGGCCGCTTCCCCGAACTGGGTTACCGCTTTGCGCGGGAGGTCTGGGGCCAGGGCCTTGCCTCGGAAGCTGCCGGCGCCTGCGTGCGGTGGGCTTGGGAGAACAAGAACTGGGGCCGTCTGACCGCCATCATCGAGCCGGCCAACCGACGCTCGGTGCGGGTGGCGGAGAAGATTGGCATGCGGCCGGGGTGGGAAACCGTCTACTTCCGACGCGACGTCACCGTCTTTACGGCCGACAATCCCAATGGCGGACCAAGGGGGCCGTTCTAGAACCGTGCGCGTCAACCTCAATCTCGCAACCAGGCCCTTTGGCCGCGCACGCCTGTTCTGGTCGCTCAGCGGTCTGGCCGCGGCCATGCTCGTGCTCGCGGCCATCGGGCTTGGCTGGACCTACCATTCCAAGCGCGCCGTCACGCCCGAGACAGAGCAGGCGCGACTCGCCATCCAACAGCAGCTCAGCCAGCTTGGCGCCGAAGAGACGCAGTTGACCAACGAGCTGCGCGAAGCCGAGACGGTCGACGTCTACGACCGATCCTTCTTTTTGAACCAGCTCCTCACGCGTAAGGGCGTCTCGTGGAAACGCACCTTCGACGACGTGGAAGAAGTCCTGCCGCCGCGCGTGCTGATGATGCAGATCCGGCCCGAGGTGACGGCGGAAAACAACGTGCAGCTCGAGATGCAGGTCGGCGCCGAAACTTGGAACGACTTCATCGAGCTCGTGACCGAGCTCGAGCGGTCCGCCGTCTTCCAGGACCCTAACGTGCGCGGCTACAACCCGCCCAACGAAAACGAGCCGTACTACCGGTTTCAACTCACGGTGCAGTATGACCAGCAGCTCTAGCGCCCACACGCCCGTCTGGCGACGGATGTCGAAGCAGACCGTCCTCGGGTTGCTGGCCGCGGCGGCGCTCGTCGAGATCGGATTTTGGTACCTTGCCGTGCGCCCGCTGAACGACCGCGAAGCCCAACAGCAAGAGTTGACCGCTCAGTTGACGCAACAAGTGGCGTCCAAACGCGCCGCGGTCGAGCGACTGCGTCAAGCGAAGACCAGCGTGGAATCGGCCGTAGAGGAAGGCGATAGGCTGCTCGATGAGCTGACCTTCGACCACCGCACGACGTTTTCCGAGCTGCTCACCGAGATCGGCGCCGCCGCGCAGGAAGCCGGCGTCGAGGTGCGCGAGACGAACTACGAGAGCGACACCATCGAAGGCAATGACCGCTACGGCATGGTCACCATCAGCGCCAACTTCCGCGGCCAATACGACGGCTTGGTCAAGTTGCTGCACCGCCTGGACCGTTCCAGCCGCTTTCTGATCATCGAGCGCCTTGCCGCCGCTCCTCGCGACGAGGGCGAGCTGGCGATCACCATGCGTATCGACGCATTCGTGCGTGACCTATGAAGCTAGGGACCGAGGACAAGAAGAAGACCGCGCTCGCGATCGGGTTGTCCGTCGTGGCGGCGGCGACGGTATACGTCAACGTATTTTCCGGCGGCGGCTCGTCGGCGCCCGCCACTCGTCCGCGCCCCGCTGCAAGCGAGCCCCGCGCCGACGCCCCCATCCCCGCGCAGACGCGACCGGCTCGCACCATCGCCGCGGTGCAAAGCTCGCGCAGCCGCACCACCCGCCTCCGGCGGAGCAACAACTTCGAGCCGATTTGGCGGCAATCCCACGACGAAGAGTTCAACCCGCTGGCCGCCGACCCGACTTTGCGGACTGACCTGCTGGCCGCCGTCCGCCAAGTGCCGATGAGCCGCTATCGCCGCAACATCTTCCAGTTCGGGCAGAGGCGCCGGATCCAGCAGCCGCTCTCAGCCGCGGAGATCGCCAAGGCCGCTCAAAAGGCCACGACTCCGCGACCGCGCCCTCCGATACAAGCGAAGCCGACCACGGTCCCGCCGCCGGCGCGCAGCGCGCCGCGCATCACCTGGAAGTACTACGGCTTCGCCAGCCCCTCCAAGGAGGGCGACCGGCGCGCATTCTTGCTCGACGGTGAAGACGTACTGATCGGCGGCGAAGGCCATGTGTTTCGCGACCGATATAAGGTAAAACGCATCGGATTGACGTCCATCGTGATGGAAGACCTCGAATATAGTGAGGAGCAGACGCTGCCCATTACGGCGCCGACGAGTTGATGCCAAGGTCGTTGCACAACCCGCTCCCTCGCGCGCGGCGCCGCGCGGACGCCGGCTACGCCCTGCTCGCCATCTTCCTCAGCGCCGTCATTCTCTCGGTTCTGCTCGTGCGCGCACTCCCGCGCGAAGCGATGAGCGCCCAACGCATCCGCGAAGAGCGTCTGATCGACCGCGGCGAAGAATACTCTCGCGCCATCAAGCTCTACTTCCGCGAGCATCAGAAGTATCCGCAGGAGCTCGACGATCTCGAGGACACCAACGGAGTGCGCTACCTGCGGCGGCGCTACAAGGATCCGATGACCGGCGAGGACGAGTGGCGCCTGGTTCACATGGGGACCGACGGCCGCTTCAAGGATTCGCTGGTCTACGACACCGAGGATCCCGAAGAGATGATGAGCGCCGATGGCCGCATGGGCGCCGGCGGCTCCGGCTTTGGAGGCGGGTCGAGCTTTGGCAGCCGGCCCGCTGCACGCCGGGACACTCGCAACCAGCGCATGAACGCCACCACCTACCAGGCGCTCTACGGCACGCCTCCGCCCGGCCAGCCCGGCGTCTTCCAAGGCGCCAACCGCGCCATGCAGGTGCGCCAATCCGCCGCTCCGGACAATCCGCTGGATCGCCAGAACACCCAACTCGGCGGCGAGGGCGGCTCGCAGCAGCAAGGCGGCGACCCCAACAACCCCGCGACCGCCGGCCTCGGCCCCGACGGCCGTCCGCTGCCCGCCGATCAGCAGCAGCCTACCGACTACTCCAACCTGCCCCCCGGCCAAGTGCCCGCGAATGCCGGCCAGCGGCCGCAGCCAGGCCAGCAACAGCCGGGCTACCCGACGCAGCCGACCGGCGGCTTCGGCTACTCGTTGCCGCAGGCGCGCGGCGGCATCGGCCAACGCAACCAGGGCGCTCAGCGCGGCGGGTTCACCCAACAAGCCCAGCAGCAGGCCGGGGGCGCACGCGGTCCAATAGGAATGCAAAACGTGAGCCCCGACGCCGCCAGCGTCATCGGCCGCCTGTTGACGACGCCGCGGCCCGGAGGTCTGGCCGGCATCCAGGGCCAGCAGCGCGGCGGCGCTCTAGCGCAAGGCCAGCAAGGCGGAGCGTCGTTCCAAGAAGGCATCGCTGGAGTCGCATCGAAGTCCGAGGAGCTCGGCGCGGTCAAGGTCTACAAGGGCATGGAGACCTACCAGGAGTGGGAGTTCGTCTACGACTATCGCCAGGATTCGGGGATGGGGCCGATGGGCGCCGCGGCCGCCCAGGGCGGCAACATGAATCCCGCTCAACCCGGCGTAAGCGGCGCCACCACGCTGAGCGGCGCGCCCGGAGCCATGCAGCAGATTCCGGGGCTGCCCGGACAGGCGCCAACCGGCGCCGCTCCGCCTCAGGGCCCCGACCCGCGCCAAACCCAGTTCGGCGGCGGCGGGTTTACGCCCAACCTGCCCGCGACGACGTCGCAACCCGCGCCGGGACCTTCCCAACAACCGGTGGCCCGAGACGGCTCCACGCCTTCGGACCCCAACCAGCCCACGCCGGCGCCGCAAGCGCCGCCCGCCCAACAACAGCAGCCGACACAACAAGACAACCCCAATCGCGGCCGTACCTATTCCCTGCCTCCCTCGCGAAGCACGCGGCCGCAGTAACGGCTGCCGCGACCAAAAAAACGGCCGGCTCGATGGGCGCGAGCCGGCCAAGTGGTGTTCAGCGTCCTCACCGCTCCGGCTCAGAAGACCGGACCGAGATTGATGAGCTGCGTTTCGCCGCTCGAATCGTCCACGCCGTCGTTGTCGGTGACGATCAGAGTGTCGCCGTTCGGCATCACGGCAAGACCTTCGACCTTCTCGATGACCAGTCCCCTGGGAGCTTGTAGATCGGGCAGAATGTCGCGAGCGAGAGTCTTGGTCAGCGCCGGAAAAGCTGGGTCGGACGGGTCATTCGGCAACGACTCCTGCGGCAGCGGCGTCACGCCGCCCGTCGAGAAGGTGTAGAGCTTCTTGATCGTGGCGTCGATGTTGCCTTGGTTGTCGCGCTCGATGACCGCAAAGCGGCCGCCGCCCAGAGCCGTAAGCTCGGAGAGGCCCACCCAGCCGCCATTGGGAGAGGTCGCGGGATCGATCGGGTAGTAGTAGAACGTCCAGTCGCCGCTCGCGACTTCGTAGCGCCCGATGCGCGCCCAGCCGGCGGGATCGAACAAGTTCCATTCACGTTGAAAGGCGACGAAGAGGACCTCACTGTCGCCGGAACCGACCGATGCAATGCCCTCGAAGCCGTTGTTGCGTTGGATGTCGGCGACCGACTGCGGGAGCGAGATCTCGTTCAGCACCAAACCGAAGGGATCGACTTCGACGATGAGGTTCGACCGGCGCAGGTCGCACACTCCTGGCGAGTCGCAGCTATCGCGGCCCTCGGAGGCGATCCAGAAGCCGCCGCCCGAGCGCAGAGCAATCCCCTCGGGATCGAAGTTAAAGGTCCCGCCGCCGCCGTCGTGCAGCACGATCTCTTGCATGATTACGGCCGGCGCCTGGCTCACGTCCATCCGGTAGATGCGACTCTCGTCGTAGAAGCTGTCATGCACGGTGTAGACGATGCCGGGGGCAGACGGATCGGCGGCCAGCCCCGAGAGCGCGCCCCACGGGATGGGAGTGCGATCAGGACGGTTGAGCGAGACGATCGTTGGGTAGTTCGACTTGTTGCCGAGCTCGTAGATCGTGATCGCCGAGCGTAACACATCGCCTCGATCGTCTACTTCCGAGGCGGTGACGAAAAGGTTGCGGCTTGGAATGGCGAGCAGCCCCTCGGGACCGGCGCCGCCGGCCAGAACCTGCAGGAATCGTGGAGCGCCGATGGGCGGAACCTCGTAGACCGCGACGAAGCTGCCGCGCTCGGAGGCCACGAAGAGCAGCCTGCGGTTTCCGTATAGTCCATATTCGATGCCTTCCGGTTCGGTTCCTTTGTTCCCCGAGCGGTCTTCGGGATAGTGGCCGATGCGGACGGCCAGATGCTCGAGGAAATTGCCCGACGAGAAGCGTACGGCGCCGTTCGAACGGTAAATGGTAAAGCCCCGGCTTCCCCCGTCGAGATCGCCTTCATCGGCGGTGGCGAACTCGTGATTCGAGATCCAGGTGACGGCGTCCGCTTCGCGTGGAACGTCGTCGAGGCTGCTGTTGAGCCGAATGACGTCCTCTTCCTCGGTGTCGATCTGCGTGAGGTCGACCTTGCCGGCGCTGAAATGGTCGAGGATCCGTCCGGTCGGCAGGTGAATCACGATCAGGTAGTTGTTCTCCTGCAGCGTCACGACGGCCTGGTTGGCGTAATTGATGTCGACGTACTCGGGTTCAGGGTCGCCCGGGAACTTGTCCGCAAGCCCGGTGAGCGCGATGGTCCGCGTGGACCAAGATGCGGGGCCCCGGCCGGTCATGTCCAGAACCGTGAGAAACCCCGCGGGAGCCTGCCCCGGGATGCCGAGCTCGCCGCCCGCCTCCTCGCATTCATCTTCGTCGACCTCTTGGCCGTTCAGCGTGCCGCCGATGCAGAGGTCCTCGTTACGCTCGTTCTCAATGACGATTGCGGCGTAGCGGCCGTTGGGGCTGACGGCGACGGAGTCCGGTTGCCCGTCGAGCTGGATCGTGCGTACGACCTCATGGGTGGCGATGTCGATCACGAGCAACTCGCCGGAGGTCATCACGAAATCGGCGCTGGTGTTGATCGCGGCCAGCGCATAGCCGCTCGCGACGGCCACCGAGGTGGGTTCGCCCGGGGTCTCGACGAAGCCGCCAGGTTGAGGGTTGGCCGGATCGGAGATGTCCACGAAGCCGATGTTGCCGGTCTCGGCATCGGTGTAGATGACCGTTCGGCCGTCGCGGGAGGCGGCGATGATCTCCGAAACCGTCTCGGTGTCGAGACAGTCTGCGGGCTGGCCCGCGCAGGTATTCAGCACGACTGGAAACGTGGCGATTCGACGGAAGTCGCCGCGGAATGATTGCGCGGAGGCGAGCGATGCGGCCGTCAGCGCGAGCAGCCCGAGAAAAGCGGAGCCGGCTCGGGCAAGCCGGAATAGGATCAGATGAGTGTTCGTCATGGCGTAAGAGGCCAGGATCGGAAGGCGGCTCGGGCGCGGTCAACGCGTTTCGGGCGAGGAGGGGCGAATTCACCGACGATTAATCGCGTCGTAGCGGAAAGGTAACGGACAGGCGACGATCCGGGACCTTGCCGTCGCCTGGGATGGCGGCGCCGGCCCTTCTACAATGGACGGAGGTGCATGCCCAACTCCCGCTTCACCCGGCGTAGCTTTCTCTCGGGCAGCCTCGCGGCCGCGGCCGCCGGTTGCGGCGGCAAGCTCGCCGGCGACCCCGGGGGTCGCAAGGTCATCGTGCTCGGTCTCGACGGCATGGAGCCCAAGATCATCCGGGCGCTCATGGACTCCGGTCGCGCGCCCAACTTCCGCAAGCTCGCCGCCATGGGCGGCTTCCAGCCGCTGGGCACCACCATTCCCGCTCTCAGCCCGGTAGCCTGGTCGAGCTTCATTACCGGAATGTCGCCGGGCGGTCACGGCATTCCCGACTTTATCGCCCGCAACCCGATCACCTACCAACCGTTCTTCTCGATCTGGGAGACGCGCGATGTAGACGAGCACATCCAACTGGGCGACTATCGCTTCGGCATCAGCGGCGGCGAGGTCGAGAACCTGCGCTCGGGCAAGCCTTTCTGGGCCTACCTCACCGAGCAAGGCATTCCCGCCACCGTCATCAAGATCCCCACAAACTTCCCCGTCGAAGAGACGGCTACGCGCGCCATCAGCGGCATGGGCACGCCCGATGTGGTCGATTCGTTCGGGTCGTTCACCTACTACACCTCTGACCCGGACGACACCGAAGAAGCCCTTAGCGGCGGCGAGATTCTGCGCGCTCAGGTTCGCGACGGCCGCGCCAACCTGGCGTTTCGGGGCCTCCGAAACTCGCTCGACACCTCCACCGAAGGCCCGACCGAAGTGCCGTTCACGGTCCACCGCGACGCGACCGAGCCGGTGGTACGCATCGAGGTTGGCGATCAGCTCTTGGTCGTCAACGAGGGCGAGTTTAGCGACTGGATTCGCGTGCGCTTCGAGCTCATTCCCCACGTTGCGAGCGTGGCCGGCATCACGCGCATCATGGTCAAGCAGGTGCACCCACACCTGAAGCTGTTCGTACAGCCGATCAACATCGACCCCGAAGACCAGGCGATGCCGGTGACCTACCCGCCCGAGCTCGGCGGCGAGATTGCGCGCCACATCGGGCCGTTTTGGACCAAGGGTCTGCCGACCGACACCAAGGCGTTCGACCTGGGGATTTTTCGCGACGAGGACTACGTCAAGCAGGCCGAGCTCGTGCTCAACGACCGCCTGGCGCTGTTCGACTACGAGTGGGCGCAGTTCTCCAAGCAGAGCTCCGGCCTGTTCTACTTCTACGTTTCCTCCACCGACCAGGACGCCCACATGCTGTGGCGCAACATGGATGAGACGCACCCCATGCACGCCGAGAGCGACGTCCGCTTCTCCGGCTACATCCAGCACGTCTACGAGCGCATGGACGAGCTGGTGGGCAGGGTGCTGCCCGCGGTCGACGACAAGACGTTGCTCGTCGTTTGCTCCGACCACGGCTTCGCGCAGTTCGGCCGCCAATTCCACCTCAACACTTGGTTGCGCGACAACGGCTACCTGACGATCAAGGACTCTGAGAAAGCGAAGGAGCGCACTACCGTCGACGATGTGGACTGGGATCGCACCGTCGCCTACGGCATCGGATTCAACGGCCTGTATCTCAACATGCAGGGCCGCGAGGAGCGCGGAGTCGTTAGCCCGGAGAAAGCGCCGGAGATCATCTCGCGGCTCACGAATGAGCTGCAGGCGATCAGCGACCCGGAAACCGGAAAGCCGCCGGTTCACAAAGTTTACGAGCGCGACCAGATGTATAGCGGCGAGCGCATCGACGAGATGCCGGAGATGCTGGTGGGTTACACGCCCGGCTACCGCTGCGCGAACGGCTCATTGCTCGGCGAGACGGGAAAGGCGATCGTGGACGTGAATACGTTGGCTTGGGGCGGCGACCACTCGATGGCGCCGGAGCTGGTGCCGGGCTCGCTGTTCCTGAGCCGCGCAATCGGCCAATCGGACCCGAATATCGTGGACCTGCCAGTGACGATCCTGGACTTCTTCGGCGTCACCCGGCCCGAGCCCATGACGGGCCGCTCGTTGCTCTCGCGCCGAGCCTAGCCGTGCTATCCTCGAAGTCTTGGGATGCTTCCCGGAAGGGAGGTGAAACGAGATGGCTGAAGTCTACATCAACGAAGGCGAATCGCTAGACGCCGCGTTGCGCCGATTCAAGCGCAAAGTGCAGCAGCAAGACATCATCAAAGAGGTCAAGCGCCACTCGTATTACATGAAGCCCGGCGAGAAGCGCCGGCTCAAGCAAGCCCTCGCTCGCAAACGCAACCGCAAGAAGAGTCGCCGCTCGTCGGGCGACTAGGAACCTCGAAGCCGCGAGCCCCCCTCGCGGCTTTCCCTTTTTGGGCGCCGCGCTCTGCCTGGGCTAGAATGGCTCCACGATCATGAACCGCCGCGCCTTCCTCGCCTCCACCGCCGCGCTGCTCGGCTGCTCCGGATCGGGCGGCCCTGATCCCGAGCCCGAAACGGCGCGCACCCACGACTGGCATCTGCGCTACGCCCCACGCATGCACCTGCTTGGGCGCGACGTCTCGGTCGAAGAGCACCTGGAAGTCTATGCCGGCTACGGTTTCCGCGCTTTCGAGTACAACTCGCTGCCGCGCAATCACTCGCTCGAGCAAGCCGAGGGGATTCGCGCCAAAATGGACGATCTCGCCATGGAAATGGGGGTGTTCGTGGTCAACTCGGGCGGCTGGAAGGGCGACGCGCTGGTCGACCCGAAGTTCCATGACGCATTCCTCGCCGATGTGAAGACGGCGCTCGACTATCACGCCGTGATGCGAAACAAGTGGGCGACGGTAACCAGCGGTCTCTCGGTCGACTATCTTTCGATCGCACGTCAGACGCAAAACGTGATCGCCGGTTTGAAGAAGGCGGCCGAGCTGGTGGAGCGTTCCGATCTCACGCTCGTGCTCGAGCCGCTCAACATTCATGTGGATCACGCCGGCTACCACGTGGTGACGAGCGAGCATGCCGCGCGCATCATCGACGCCGTCGGCAGCTCCCACGTCAAGATCCTCTTCGACATCTACCACCAGCAAATCTCGGAAGGGAATCTTGCAAACAACATCGACCAACACTGGGACCGTATCGCGTACTTCCAAGTCGGCGACGTGCCCGGACGCAACGAGCCGGGCACGGGCGAGATTCGATACCGGCATCTGTTTCGGCGCCTCTACGAGAAGGGCTACCAAGGCGTCGTTGGGATGGAGCACGGCCTCTCCGAGCCGGGTCGCGAGGGCTTGGAGTATTGCTTCGAGGAGTATCGCAAAGCCGACACGTGGGAGGAGGCGACATAGCGCTGGCTCTTCTTCTCCCTGTGGCGCACGGCTACGCCGTGCGCCACAAGGCCTACCGCGGCGCGTTGAGCATTTGCCGAGCAACGCCGAGGTTGTGCAGGGCGTCGGCGTAGTGTGGGGCGATCTCGAGCGCCTGCTCGTAGGCGGCGATCGCTTCTTCGACGCGTCCTTGGCGTAGCACGCAGTTGCCGAGGTCGCTCCATGCTTGTGCCATCCGCGGCTCACTCCCGAGCGCGGCCCGCAGATGCGTTTCCGCGGCGGCGAGCTCGCCCTGCTGCATCAACAGGCTTCCCAGGTTATAGCGTGCGTGCGCGTAGTCGGGCTGGAGCTCGACCGCGCCTTCGAACTGCTCGATCGCTTCGGCGACTCGGCCCTGCTCGGCCAGCGCGCGACCCAGGTTGTTCCTCGCCGTGAGGGAGAGCGGGTAGGCCTCGACCGTCCTACGCCATAGCGTCTCCGAGCTCTCCCAGTGGCCGACCTGCCGCACCGTGAGCACGGTTAGCGCGCTCAGGACGACGATCGCGCCCCAACCCGCGGCGCCGGTATTGCGTTCACGCCAGGCTTGCCAGCCCATGGCGCCCAAAGCCGCCAGTGCGATGGACGCCAAGTAGGAGTGGTGGTCGGAGACGATCTGCTGACGGTCCAACCGCACGAGCGACAGCACTGGCAACAGCGCAATCGTGTAGATCGCCAGCCCCAACACGGGCTCTCGCCAGCCGCGACGCCAAGCCCAGGCGGCAGCGACTGCAACCGCCGCGAACAATACCGCTGCTCCCACCAATAGCGAATCTCCCGGCTGGGGGTCCAGGCTCCACACGTACTGCGGATAGAGCCCGAAGGGGAGCGCCGTCTTCACCAGATAGAACGCCAACCCGAAAGCCGACAACAGAATCCGCAACTCCGGATAGAGATCGAGATCCGCCGCCGCCGCCGAAAGACCTCCCTCGTAGCGCCCAACACCTACCAAGCCCGCGCCCAACGCCAAGGCGAAAAACGGGATCAGCCGCAGGCTTGGCGGCCGCAGCAGCAACAACGCCGCCGGCACGACCGCTGCCAAGACTTTCGACAGTAGCGCCGCACTGAATAGAGCCAACGCAATGAGCCAGCGCCCGCGCAAGTAGTAGAGGACCGTCGCAACTGAAAAGACGCCGCAGAGCACGTCCCGGCGCTCGCTCACCCAAGCCACCGATTCCACGCGCAACGGGTGCAGCGCGAACAGCAGCGCCCCTACCGCCGCCGCCCAGCGCGCCCCCGTGAGCTCCACGAACAGCCAGTAGGTCAGCAGCGCAGTAAGAGCATGCAAGAGCACGTTCGTCAGGTGATAGCCGGCCGGCTGCATCCCCCACAGAGCGTAGTCGAGCTCCAAGCTGAGCCAAGTGAGCGGGTGCCAGTGGCCGAGCCGAAACGTCGAGAAGGCCCACGAGAGGTTCTCCGGCGCGAGCCCTCGGTAGAACGGATTGTCGAGAAAGTTGCGATCGTCGTCCCAGTTGACGAACCCGTTGCCGAGCGCCGGCAAGAAGACGGCGAGCGTGACGGCAAAGACGATCCACGGCAAGCGCGGCGCCCACGCATCGGACGGCCGGCGTTGGGCGCGACGCTTCGCCATTCGGCCCATTGTAGCCCGCGATACACTGGTCGCTGATGAGGCTCTACTTGCTGCGCCACGGCATTGCGGAGGACGGCATCGGCATGCCTGACCCGCAACGGCGCTTGACCGACGAAGGCATCGCGAAACTGCGGCGCGTGCTGACCCGCGCCAGCGAAGCGGGCGTCCGGCCGGACGTCATCCTCACCAGCCCCTACGTGCGCGCGAGGCAAACCGCCGCCATTGCCGTCGAGGAGCTGGCGTTCGCAAACGAGCTCGTGGAGACCGAAGAGCTGACTCCTTACGCCGACCCGCGCCAAACCTGGCAAGAACTGCGCAACTACCGCGACGCCGAACATGCGATGGTGGTCGGGCACAATCCTCATCTCTCCGATTTCGCCTCTCTGCTGCTCGGCGCGCCCGGCGGCTCAGTCGAGATGAAAAAAGCCGGACTGGCCTGCTTCGACTTGCTCTCGACCGGCCCGGCGCCGCGAGGCTCGCTGTGCTGGCTGCTGACGGCGAAGTCTGCCGGCGTGTAGCGGTGCGCCCCTTGAGCCGAGAGTTGCGTTTCCACTCCAAGGCTGCTTCGATTTAGGTTGGCATGCGCAACTTTCGCGTTCCGCCGGGTCCCGGCCAGGAGTCAGTTTGGGACTACCCTCGCCCGCCGGCGCTCGACGCCACGCGACGGAAGCTTCGCGTGGAATTTGGCGGCGCGATCGTCGCAGAAACCAAACGGGCGCTGCGCGTCCTCGAGACGAGCCACCCGCCGGTCTACTATTTCCCTAAAGCGGACATCGACATGCGCTATCTGTTTCGGGGAACCGGGCGCTCGTTCTGCGAGTTCAAGGGTCGCGCCGCTTACTGGGACCTCCGCGTCGGCGAGCGAGAATCCGTGAACGCCTCTTGGAGCTATCCGCGCCCAGCCAAGGGCTATGAAGCGCTCGCGGACATGTTCGCCTTCTACCCGGGCAAGGTAGAAGCCTGCTACGTTGACGGCGAGCGCGTCGAGTCTCAGCCGGGAACGTTCTACGGTGGCTGGATCACCTCCCACGTGGCCGGGCCGTTCAAAGGCGGCGGCGGCACGCAGGGCTGGTAGGTCTTACGATCGTTTCCTACGCGGCGGTCGTCGCGCAGTGCTGCTCGTAGGCCTTCTTCAGCTTTTCCGCGATCGTCAGAGAATCCGAAGTTTCGATCTCGACACGAGGCATGTAGTAGACCGGCTTGCCGTCGTTGAAGATGGCCACCGAAGGCGACGACGGCGGATAGCCAACGAGCAACTCGCGCACGCGCGCCGTGGCCGCCACATCGCCGCCGGCGAACACCGTTGCAACCTTGTTCGGCTTCACCGAGTGCTCGAGCGACTGCAGGATGCCGGGGCGCGCCTTGCCGGCCGCGCAACCGCACACCGAGTTGATCACCATCATCACCGAGCCGCTGCCGGGCTTGAGCAAGTCGTCGACCGACTCTGGCGTGCGCGTCTCCTCGACGCCGTGGCTGGTCAACTCCTCTCGCATGGGGGCGGTGAAATACTCGGGATACATCGCAGTCCTCCTAACCTGATCTCGAGTGTACAACACGGCCGCGGTCCGAGCCCCGGTTAGACGGCGTCGAGGCTGGAGTGCTAGCTTAGCGGTTACCCTTGGCCGCGCCCGCCCAGCCCGCACCGTCCGAAGCGCCGCGCTGGAGTGCGTTGCTGCTCGCGGGCCTTGCCACCGGCGTGCTCGCCGCCTCGGTCGCGGTGGTCTACTATGCGCTCGACGGGGCGATGCGAGGCGACGGGCCATGGCGGCATCTCAACTTGCACGCCGCCGGGCTGGTCGGCCGCAAGGCGCTGACGCGGGCATTCTCGATGGTCACGCTCACCGGCGTCTCGGTCTACGTGGTGGCGAGCGCCCTGTTTGGGATGTTGGCCGCTTGGCCGCTCGCCAAGCTGAGTCGCCGGCCGTACCTCTGCCGCGCCCTCGGAGTGCTGCTGGGGCTGGCCTGGTACTACTTCAGCTTTCGCTTCCTTTGGCGCGAATGGAATCCAGCGTTGGTGATCCGCCAGCCGTTCCCGGGCGCGCTGATCGGCCACGCGGTGTTCGGCTTCTGCCTGGGGCTGTTGCCGCGCGCCCTCGAAGACGTCTCACTGGCCCGCCGGAGCCGCGGCCAATGACGAGAGCAGCTCCGCCGCCACCTCTTCAACGCGGCGTTGCTCCACGTCGAGCGCTTCGTTGAGCTGTTGCATCTTGGCTTGGGGAATGGAGCCTCCAAGCGCATCGAGCGCGTCGCCGAGGCCTGGGTAGCGCTCGAGCGTATCGCTGCGCACGATCGGCGCCGCATTGTAAGGCGGAAAGAACCCGAGGTCATCGTCGAGCATGCGCAAGTCGAGCTTGGCGATCAGACCGTGAGTCGAGTTGCCGATGGCAACATCCACCTCGCCCGCGCGCAAGGCCTGGTAGACCAGGTTGAGGTCCATCGTCACAGGGTCGCCTCGAAACTCCAGCCCATACGCTTCGCGCATCCCCCCCCAACCGTCCTCGCGCTCGAGGAACTCGAAGTTGAAGCCGATGCGCAGCTCCGGCGCCGCGGCCGAGAGCGCGGTCAACGTCTGGATCTCCGGCGCATCCTCGGCGCGCATCAACACGGCGAAGGTATTGTTGAATCCGAACGGACGCCGCCACTCAAGATCGAACCGCTCCGCATAAGCCTGTCGAACCCGTTCGTACACCGCGCCGGCTTCGCTCTCGACCGGCTGCTCGAGAATGGCTGTGAGAGCCGTGCCGGTGTATTCGGGGTACACGTCGATCTCGCCGGCGAGCAGCGATTGGTGGCAGAGAAACGTACCGCCAAGGTTGAGCCGGCGTACGACTTGATAGTCAGTCGTTCGCTCGATCTGCTGCGCGATGAGCTCGCCAAGAAAGACGTTCTCGGTGAAATTCTTGCAGCCTACGGTGATGGCGTCCGGCGAGGAGCAGCCGGCGAGCAGGGCGATGAAGAGAAGTCTTGACGGCCAAGCGCGGGCGCGCCTCTTCGAGCAAAAGGAGATAATTATCACACTACTTCCGCTACTTTTTGAAGATCGCCCATCTTTTTCCTTGACACGGTCTCGCGAGCGGCTATACTCACACTGAATAGAGTGGTCCCAGCGGAAGTCGCAGCTCCGCCGGGACCGGCGACCGAAGACGACGGACGTCTGCGGCCAGCACGTTCAGTGTACCTCTATCCCGTTTCGCTGCCCGCCGGCGATTGAGCAATGGCAGAGTCCTCGTCTCGGATTCGCCCGCAAGAGCGTGTGAAGAAATCCGGGACTAGCTCATGCGATTCGAAGCGAGTTCCTTCGAATCAACAGTGGTCTGCATCGCGAGTGCCTGTCCCAGCGATTTCTTCACGCGTTCCGATTCCTCGGTTCCCCCGAGGAGAGAGTTGCGAGTACGACGATATGAGGTCTCGAAAGATGCTACAAAGATCGATCCCCCCCCCCCCCCGCGCGTACAACGCGGCGTCTCTGCCGGAAGGCGCATGTTTGCCGCCCTCATCGCGCTGTTGGTCCTCGCCGGAGCGGCCGGGCAACTCGACGCCGCCACCCAGCGGCGCGTTAGCCCGTTCTGGACGAGCATTGAAGACTGCTTGACAACGGTTCACTTGCGGAACAATCTGATCAGTGAAGAGCTCGTCGTTCAACCCATCTTCCATCTCGAGGACGGCACGGCCGTCCCCGTGGATGCCGTGACGCTGACGCCTCGCGGGAACGCGTCGATTCAAGTCAATGAGCTCATGAATGCTCTCGGCTACGGCGGCGGCCGCTTCGGCGGCGCCGAGTTTCTCTACGAGCGAGAGCACGGCGGCGCGCTCAACGTGGAAACCGAGGTCGTGATGCCGGCGAACAACCTCGCCTATTCGGTCGAGTCGTTTTCCGCCAGCCCGCGCGCGACCAACGAAAAGCACGGCGTGTTCTGGCTGCCGATGCGAAGCGCCGAGCTCTTCTTTGCGGTCTACAACTCGTCCGATCAGACCGTGACGGTCCAGCCCGAGCTCACGTATGACGGCGCAACCTCTGACCTCGATCCTATCGTCCTGCCTCCGAACGGCTTCGGCAAGCTCCGCATGGAAGGGCCGCGGCCCCGGGGGCCGAAAGACCAAAGAGTCGGGAGCATTGCGCTCCGGCACGACGGTCCATCCGGCGCAGTGCAGGCGACCGGTTGGATAGACTGCGACGAGACCGGCTACTCGTCGATGATGGCGTTCACGGACCCGGGACTCCACCGCGGGAACGAGCTCTACGGCGCCCAGATCTTCATCGGTAAGCACGCCTCACTCGCGTCCCTGGGTCGAGGAGCAGATGTCGAGTCGCATCTGGTCCTAAAGAACATGTCGCCCGTTACCGCCGCCGTGGACGCCGAAGTCTACTACGACGATGCCGGAGCCGTAGGCGTGGCGCCGGTTGCCATCGGCGAGATAGGAGCAGGCGAGGTCCTGTCGGTCAGCTTCGACGAGTTACAGCGCCGCTCCCTGATCCCAAGGTCGGTTTCCGAGGCGTCGGTCGTCGTTCGGCACCGCGGAGACGAGGGCGCGCTGATGGGTCGCGTATTTGGCATCTCGGCGAACCGGACCTTCGGTTTCTATTCGAAGCTCGAGAGCTACGCGGGAGGAGGCTACGATGCTGTTCACTGGACAACGGCCGGCGACCGCGAGTCCGTGATCACCGTGACGAACTTCGGATACGAGGCTGATGACGTTACTGTGACGCTGGCCTACAATGGTGGATCGTTCGACCTGCCGACGTTTCCATTGGAGCCCCACGCTTCCGCGACCGTCAATGTTCGGGACTACCTCTCCTCCCTTCCGAACGGCGTCATTGAGGGCGGATATGCAGTCCACGGTAAGGATCGGCGCACGAGCAAATTGCTGACAAAGCAACATGTGATCAGTGCGGATGAAGACGTCGCGCTGCCCTTCTACGGCACATACGTCTACGCTGTTGCGCTCGACATGGCTAATACGAACGCCGTCACTCTAGCGGTGGGCGAAACAACAACCGTAACGTTATGGATGCAGTATAGCGACTATACGCAAAAACTGTGCTGGTGGTGCTCGAACATAACTTCGAACTCAAGCATCGTTACCATGTCCGGCTCATCAGCGACTCGAACGATCGCTGGTCAACAGGCAGGCAACGCTACCGTTCAGTCGAGCTCCTGGGAGGTTATCGACGAGTTCGGTCAGACTGACTACATCTACTCCGCGCCTGCAAAGCCGGTTCAGGCGAAGTGGACCGGGGCGCTCACGGTGACTGCGGGCTCACCATTCACAATCGAGCAAAAGGACGACAGTATAACCTTCACGGCAACCGCCAGCACAGCGACCGGCGATTTTACGGGCAACAAGCACCTGAAGATAGCCATTACGGCGCCTCAGAATCCATCTGGCATCGCCCTTGCCCAGGGCGCTTCCGGCAAAACCTGCGAGAGCGCTAGTGTCTCTGCCGGTGGACAGGTTACGTGCGCCTTAACGGTCCAAACCAGCGCTTCGAATCCCAACCATGGCCAGCTAGTGTATACGATAACGCTGGTAAGTAACAGCTCGGATGCTGTAATTGCTGGATCGCCGAAGACAGTAACCGTGAATGTGCAGCAAGAATAGTAAAACCAGGGGGCTCCGGCTCGGAGCCTCCTCTTCCAATGTTCGAGGTACAACGATGAAATGGCGCTTACCAATGATCGTGACGGTGGCAGTTCTGGTGGCATACCCAACATCTTCACGAAGCGAAGAGCCTTGGGCTGAGCTGATTTTGGCTGACATCGAGCGCGTTCTCGCAGTCGCCGATGGAGATTTAATGCTTGACGCTAGGGCTCGTGCACTGACGGTGTTTGAGGGCGAGAGAGAAGTCAAGTTTGCCATCACTGCTCCGGTCAACCCGTCTGGCGTGCTCCTGACGGCGGGATCGCTCGGCAAGACCTGTGTTGTGGAGATGACGGCCGATTCAGACGCGCAGTGTTCGCTGCTATTGAAGACATCTAAGCAAAACAGGAAGGCTGGACACCTCAGCGTATGGATAACAGTTCTTGCCGGCGAATTGCAGCTCGAAGGATCGCCTCGTCACGTGTCTATTAGAGTCGGCGACGGCCGTGACTAGGCGCTACAGATGGACCTGGACAACTGGGGCTCGGAGCGTGGGCCTACCGGACGGGCGCTCCGAGCCCAGGACTCACATCCGCCTGGTCTTCAGGAGACCGACACATGACTAGCAAGAGACGTCTCATCATTTTGCTGCACCGGATCGCGCTGTGCGTTCTAGGGTGCGGGGCTTTCGGCTCCGCAAGCGCCGCCGAGGTCGAGCCTCGCTGTCGCATCTTGCTCGGTCCTCTCACGTTCGAGAAGGATCAGCAGGTCGTAACCCAAGAACGCTGCAGCTTGTAGTGTCGCGCGAGGGCGATTGCGCCGAGCTCGAGGCAATCGAAGTCCTGTTCTCGCCCACCTGGACGAAAATTGGCATCGTTGTCTCAAGCGAGACCGTCTACACGTTCAAGGTTCGTAAAAAGTCTGGTTCGCCCACGGGAACGCTAAAGTTCACAGCAAAAGCCATCGGGTGCTCATGTCCATCACAGACGAAGTTCAACCCCACGGCTGGCAAGACGACAGGAGATATCACTTTCAACTAGATAAAGGCAGAGGGTGGCCGAAGGGCTACCCTCTGCGTACAAAGTGCTGATAGGAGGTATTCTGTTGCGCCAGAGAACATTATCTGCGGTCCTGATCGTATTCGGTGCGATGCTGTGTTGTCACGACTGGACGAGC
Organism: Bryobacterales bacterium; assembly: GCA_965216545.1. GTDB lineage: Bacteria > Acidobacteriota > Terriglobia > Bryobacterales > UBA6623 > RI-231. The sequence continues at coordinate 5,171,048 of OZ244172.1, read as the reverse complement.
AGAAGTGACGCGCAGACGCTCTCTCTAGAGTTTCCACACACGATCAAGATTTTGGGCGTGTTTTATACGCCGGATATATTGTACAGAGGGGCGGCGCCAGAGCGCTTCGAGACTACGGCGACGGTCGTCTTCTCTGTTTCGGCAGGTTTGGCTGGCCGTACCATCGGGATCAAGCTCAACGAGCACGGCGGGTTTCACTGTGATCCCGCCTGCGAGGACAGCGCGGCGCCCGCCCACATAACTTACTCTCCCGCTTCCTCGACCCAGCTTGTGCAGATCTCGACAGTTGATGAGGTACAGCGCGCCGAATTCCGGATCGGCGCCGATCCTAACGGCCCATCGGGCTGGATTCGGCACCACGGGACGGTCTCATCCGTTAGCGGGTTGATTGATAACCTAACGATCTTGCCTGAGGATAAGAAAACTGTCGCGGAATGGCCGCTGACTATCAAGTAGAAGAGACAGGGCATTACGGCGCTACCTGCCTTCAAGCAGTTTCGGCTACTCGGGCTTCGACATGTCGAGCGTCGTGAAGCGCACTTCGGCGTTGGGCAGCGTGGTTAGCATACGCAGCCCGCAGTGGTGCGGCGGCCTAGCCATCAGGAGATCGACACATGACTAGCAAGAGACGTCTCATCATTTTGCTGCACCGGATCGCGCTGTGCGTTCTAGGGTGCGGGGCTTTCGGCTCCGCAAGCGCCGCCGAGGTCGAGCCTCGCTGTCGCATCTTGCTCGGTCCTCTCACGTTCGAGAAGGATCAGCAGATCGTCAACCCAAGAACGCTGCAGCTTGTAGTGTCGCGCGAGGGCGATTGCACCGAGCTCGAGGCAATCGAAGTCCTGTTCTCGCCCACCTGGACGAAAATTGGCATCGTTGCGTTCGAATACGAGCTCGGGCATAAGAAGATTGTCGACTTCGTTGGAAGTAGCAGCGTCGCGGAATGGCGGACCCAGAAGCGAGTGACTGCGGTTTTTGACCCAAGTGTGAAGAGCTCAGACACACGCTCCAGCGGATTCACTGCGAGCTTGTCGGCCTGTCGCTTCCGGGGCAGACCGAAAGTGCGGGCATGTTCAGCTGGCTCGGTGGGCGCAGTCCAAAGGACCGTCCAAGCGGACCCTGTACTCTGGCCGGCGCCGTAAGTTGCCTGGGTTCGCCGGCTCCGGAGCCGACGTTCGAGCGGAGCGAATCACAACGTTTCCCCGACTTGCGTCTGCGCCGGCTCGGCGGCGCGGAATTCCTCAATGAGCGCGACCATGGCGGCGCCCTCAAGTAGAACGAAGATCACGTAGTCCGGACAAATCGTGGCCAAGCCAGACCAACGTCAGCCTGTGGCCGCGCAAATAGTCGATGGCGTTCAGATACGGGGGCGAAGTCACCGCCATATCGAACGCGTCGTCATCCAGGTCGCCAAGCCTTCTGGCATCGCCGCATTCGATGTCGCCGGCACCAGAGATTCTCTCAGATTCCAGTCTGAGAACGGCGCTGCAAAACTAGACCACGAGACGGCGGTTTGAAGGCAGTCTGATGGCGCCGGGAAACTAGACCGCCGGGTGGTCCGCGAGCATCCCTGGGGTGCGGTGTGGAACACCGGGAGGGATGTATCGCGTGGAGTTGTACGCACAAGTCCGCCGCAGCGTCTTTGTCGAGGGGATCAGCGAGCGAGAGGCGGCGACGCGCTTCGGGATCGCGCGCGAGACGGTGCGCAAGATGTTGCGCTACGCGACGCCGCCGGGCTACCAACGTTCGAAACCTGTCAAGCGGCCGAAGCTGGGTCCGTACACGGGGATCATTGTCCTCGCTGAGGAGCAAAGACTACCCGGCGCAACGCTTGTACGAGCAGTTTTACTGCGCGCGGGGCGAGATGGAGAACCGCATCAAGGAGCAGTTGAGCCTGTTCTCAGACCGCATGAGCACGCAGACGATCCGGGCAAATCAGATCCGATTGTATTTTTCTGGGCTGGCCTACACGCTGATGCTGGGCCTGCGGCGGTTGGGGCTCGAAGGCACGGCGTGGGCGCGGGCGCAGACCGAGACGCCGCGGCGGCGGCGGCTCAAGGTGGGCGCGCAGGTGCGGGTGACGGCGCGGCGGGTGTGGCTGTCGCCGGCCGAGAGCTGGCCCTGGCGAGCGCTGTTCGAGACGGTGTGGAGACGCTTGTGCGGCCCTTCTGAGCCAACAGCTTGAAAACAAACGAGCGGGGCAACGCGGCTGCGGAGGCGGTCTCGGATAAGTGTCTCGCAATTCGATAAGAGGCCGAAAACGCACGCCGGCGAGGAGCCGTTTCGCCCCCAATCGGGTCATCAGCGGCGCCGGTCGGGGCCGCTGACGACCCTGAGGCCTCCGTCCGTCCTCAAAACCGCCTCTCCGCCCCTCCTCGCCTCTCGCGGTGAGAGAAGCGGGCTAGCTGCACGAACCCTTGACGGCGAGGAGCGGTCTGGAACTACTGCTCAGAGTGGAAGGTCGCGCTCGCCGTTATGGCAACCCGGCAAAGGGCCTGCCGAGCGCCGCTCGGCAGGCCCTTTGCTAGACGGTCGACCCGCTGCCGTTAGAACTCGAGTCGCAGCGAGAGCTGCGACACGCGTCCGCCGGTGCCACGCAGCGTGCTGGCAATCCGGCCGAAGCCGCCGCGGCCGCGGCGCTCCTCCGGATTGGCGAACTGCGGATGGTTCGGCAGGTTGTAGAAGTCGCCGCGGAACTGCAGCTTCAACCGCTCGGTGAAGTTGAACCACTTGTGCACCGAGAAGTCGATGTTCGCCAGCCCCGGACCGCAGCACAACGATCCCGGCGCGGTGCCGAAGACGCCGTCGCCCGGCGCTTCGAACAGAGCCGTATCGAAGAACGTCTCCCCCTTGACGTTGTCACGCCATCCGGGAAGCTTCTCGGGATCGCCGAGAATGTTCGAGCGTTGGCTCGGAGCGAACGTGTTGCTGAGGTTCCTGTTCTCGATCACCGCATAGGGCGACCCGGTGCGAAATTCAGTGATCACGCCCAGGCCCCAGCCGCCGGCGATCGCGTCGAGAGCGCCGTTGTTGAAGTCGAACTTGCGGCCTCTGCCGAACGGCAGATCATAGACCGCGCTCAACGCCAAGCGATGGCGAATGTCGCTGCCGGAGTAGCTGCGATCGAGATGACGCAGTTGCCAATGCTGGTTGCGGTTGCCCTGGAACTCGGAGAGCTCCGAGCCGGCCTCCACATCGTCGAGATACTTCGCCCAGGTGTAGTTCATCAACAAGTTGAACCCGCCCGAGTAGCGCTTTTCGACTTTGAGGTTGCCCGAGTGGTACGCCGAGTTGCCCCAGTCCGCCGAGCGTTGGCTGACGCCGTTGAAGGTCGGGAACAGCCGCGACTGCTGCGAGCGCCGCGCCGGTCCGAGCCCATTTGCGTCCAGCGGAATCAGATTCCAGTTGACGTTGGCGCCGCCGAGCCGGTGACCCATGTTCGCCATGTAGCTCAGCTCCACCATCATGTCGTTGGGAAGCTGCTGCTGGATGTTGAAGTTCCACTGCTGGACCATCGGGCTGCGGTGGCCTTGTCGGAAGAACTGCGGCGAGATAAGCGGGCTCTCGCCGAACTCCACCGACCCGAAGCCCGGCCCCAAGTCGGCGCTCGCCGTGGCCGGCATGCCCTCCGACAAAGCAAATGCTCGCTCGAAGCCATCGCTCGACGTGAAGTTGCCCTGCGTCGAGAAACCCAGCGAAAAGGCGTTCGGCACCGCGCCACGGTATGCGCCGTAGTACTGGATGCCGTAGCCGGTCCGAATCACGGTCTTGTCTGTGAGCTGATAAGCAATGCCAAACCGCGGTCCGAGGGCCCCAAAGTAGGTGTCGTGCGAGGACTTGCTCAGACCGTCTCGACCGAAAAAGGTGACCACGCCAGGAAGACCCGAGACCGGGTTGGTCTGGTTCCAGTCGAACCCGTTCATGCGGTTGTTGCGGTCCCACAGCGGAGTATCGAACTCCCACCGCAGGCCCGTGTTGATGGTGAGCTTGGCCGTCGCCTTCCAGTCGTCCTGGACGAAGAAGCCGTAGTAGTCGGTGCGGCGATCCAGGATGTCCGCGTCGTTAATGGAGGCAGAGGTCACGTGCCCAAGCAGCAGCTCTGCCAGGCCGACGCCGGTGGGCTGGCTACTGAAGCCGAACACACCGCCCGTCTGGTTGTTCTGGTCGTCGATGTTGCGCGAGTAGCGCCAGTTGAATCCGTACTTGATCTGGTGCGAGCCCCGAATCCAGGTCTGATTCTGGTTCAGCTCGATGGTCCGGATCGGCGTCTGGATGCGCTCCTGGTTGCCGGGTACGAGCGAGGTCAGGCCGTTGACGTTGAATCGCGCGAACGACTCCGGGTTCACGCCTTGGATGCCGAACTCGCCGTTCTTGCCCGAGAACCGCGCCGCCGAGCGATTGATGTGCAAGCGGTCGCCCCAGTTGAACCGGAACTCGTTGATCACCGTCGGCGAGAAGTTGTGAATCCAGTTGACCGTCGTGTTGTGGTGGCGGTTGAAGCGCTGGCCCGCGCGCGGGTCGGCGAAGTCCTCCGGGTAGACGCCCGGGATGTTCTGCGGCGCCTTGACGTGCATGAAGCGGCCGGAGATGCGGTCGTTGTCGCCGATGTTGTGGTCCACCTTGACGGTGTAGAAGTTCTGATCCAGCCCGTTCGAAGCGTTGTTGACGAAGTTGTTCGCCGGCGCCCTGCTCAGATCGCCCGGTTGGTTGGGGTCCGGGTACAGACGCACCACCTGCGCCGCGATCGGATCGATTCGGCTCTGCGGGATCACGTTGTTCGCGAACTCACCGCCGAGCGGGTCCATCAGCGTCAGGCCGGCGCGGTTCGAGAAATCGCCGGTCTTCTCAATGGCGTGCGGCACGTCGTCGCCCGAATACGTCACGCCGTCACGCCGCCGCGCGCCTTCGTAGTTGAAGAAGAAAAACGTCTTGTTCTTCTTGATCGGCCCGCCGACCGAGGCGCCAAAAATGTTGTAGCGCAACGGGGCGGTCTCGGCCGCGAAGAAGTTGCGCGCGTCCATCGCGTTATTGCGGAAGAACTCATACGCCGCGCCGTGGTACTGGTTCGTTCCCGAGCGCGTCGTCATGACGATGAAGCCGCCGCCGGCGCGACCGAACTCCGCCGAGTAGTTGTTCATCTCGGCCTTGAACTCTTGCAGCGACTCGGCTGGCGGGTTCAGCGCCAACTGTTGCGTGCCAATCGCCATGTTCTGCACCACGGAGCCGTCGAGCGTCCACATCTGGTTCTGCGAGCGGCCGCCGGCCATCGAGAACTTCGGAACCTGTTCGCCGCCGTCCTCGGACCGGAAGCTGATGTTCCCCATCAGCCGCACCAGCGAGGCGCTGCGGCGGCTCTGTAGCGGCATGTTGAATACCGTTTCGCGCTCGATGAACTGGCCCACCGACGAGGTCGCGGACTCGAGCAGCGGCGTCGTCGCCTCCACCGTGACGACCTCGGCCACCTCGCCGACCTCGAGAGCGATGTCGACGGTGCGCGTCGTCGCGGTCTCGACGGTGAGATTGGCCCGTGTCGCGGTCTTGAAGCCTTCGTAGGCGACCGTCAGCTCATATTGGCCCGGGACAACATAGGGAAACAGGTAAACGCCTGATTCATTGGTGTTGGCGCTCTGCTCCACGCCGGTCGCGGCGTTGGTGAGAGTAACCGGAGCGCCAGGGATGACAGCGCCGGAAGTATCGGTGACCGTACCGGTCAGCCGGCCCTGCGTTTGGGCCGCGAGAGGAGCCGCTGCAATCAGCAACAGCATCGAAAACGCGCACAGAAGGCGCGTGCACACTGAGATCATGTATACCCCTTGGTGGCCGAACCAGCGAGACTGGCCACTCACTTCCAATATAAGCCAGCGTTACGAGCGCTGCAAGACCCCAATTGTTAAGACCCCCACCACGTGCCACGGGCCACGTGCCACAATGATGCCCATGGCTTCGCCGACGCGCTCGCAGGATGCACCCCGGCGTACCTACATCCAACCGCCGCGATCCGTCCCCGACCGGCTCGCCGCTTTGGTGCGTGCGTCCTTTGGCCATCAGTCCCGGGCCGGCTTGACCGCGCTCGTCGAGAAGATCGCCCAGGTCGCCAACCTCGACGGCTGTATTCTCTGGCTGCCAACCCCGGGTACGGTCCTCGACAAAACCGATCCCAAGGGCAGCCTGTACGTCGGAGCCCAGTGGTTCCGGGGCGACGTGAGCTGGACCACCCACCTTCAGGAGCTCTCCTCGGTCACCGGCAAGGCCATGATCAAAGGCGAGCCCGACCACGTCTACGATGTCGTGGCGAGCCGGAAGGTCGACCACACAAAGCCGTTCTTCAAAGAGACGGGGACCAAAGCCTTCGTCAGCGTGCCGATCGAGTTCCCGCTGCAGGAGCCTCCCATTGCGGCTCTGTGCGGGTACAAGCAACAGCCTGGGTCGTTCGCACGTATTGACATTGGGTTCCTGGAGGATTGCGGCCGCCTGCTGCCTGACCTCTGGCGAACGGTCCTGGACTCGGTCAGCTTGCATCTGATGGAAGAGGTGAGCGACTCGTTACGCGCGGTCGATCTCGGCGCCCAGGAGGATCCGCTCAACCTCGAACAGGTGCGGGCGATGTTCAGAGAGATCTGCAACCGGATCGCCGACTCGATGCTCGCTCAAGAGGTCTCGATCTTCCTCCGCGACCCGCTCGTCGAGGGCCCTGCACAGTACGAGCTGCAAGCCACGACCAACGAGCCGTTCGCGGCAACCGGGCCCTACCCCGTTCTCGGCCCCGACGACGGCCCGCCCCAAGGCTTGACCCCATGGGTATTGTTCCGCGACCAACCGGTCAGCATCTTCGACCTGCTTCACTGGGATAGCGATCTCACTGTGATCCGGGAGGCCTATCCAGGGATCGTTTGGAACGATCCGGCAGGCGTGAGGTCGATGGAGGAGCCCGGCGCCCGGGGCGAGCCGGTCAGCTTCATGGCTGTACCCATCCCGTCCAAGACCGGCACTTTGGGCGCTGTTCGTTGCTGCTGGGCAAAGCAGCCGCCCTACTTCTACTCGGCTGCCGAAACGAATCTACTCGGACGATTGGCGGTCCAGTTGAGCAATTTCTGGAACGCCTGGCTAGGCCAACGCGAGCTCGCCAACGGCATGCAGCGCATGCGCAACGTGCAGGCCGATGTCGCCCACCAGCTCAAGACGCCGCTGAACTCCGCCAACGCCACACTGCGCAGCCTCTGCAAACGAAAGGATGGCGCCTCGAACTGGCTGGACGAGTCCAAGAAGGTTCGTAGCGCGGTCGCGCGCGCCCGCAGCGTCACAACCAGCATGCGCATCTACGAAGAGCTGCACCGCGACGGCCAAGTAGCGCTTCGTATCGAGGAACATCCAGTTTGGAAACTTCAGGAGTTGGTGGACGAAGCAGTCGACGCGGTCAAGACGGCGCTCGACCCGGCCCGCAACCTGACCACGAAGGTCGAGCATTCGGGGTTGGAATCAGCGCTTGTTCGCGTCGACCTGGAGCTCTACGAGCAGCTGCTCTACCTCCTGTTGGATAATGCAGGAAAGTACAGCTATCCAGGGACGAGAATTCGAGTATCGACTGGCTTTGCAGGCAAGAGGAAACGCTTCGCTTTCACGGTCCAAAATGCTAGTGAGCGAATACCTTCGACCCAGATCGAACGGCTGTCCGACCGCGGCTTTCGAACCGAGCGAGCGCAACTGTGGACACAAGAGGGATCCGGCCTCGGGCTTTGGATCGCCAAGCACATCATGGAAGCCCACGGCGGCGAGCTTGTGCTCAGCTCGGTCCGGGGCGGCTCATTTGAGGCGCGCCTGCTATTCCCGGCGTGAGGAGATGCGTCATGAAGATTTGGCTAGTGGAAGACGACTTTTTGCAGGCGGAAACGATCGAGAAGGCGTTGAGCGAGCACTACAGCGAAGTCGTGATCATCACGAGCGAATCCGAGTTCTGCCGACGAGTGGAAGAGATCGTCAAGGGGCAACCGTGCGCCCTCGTGCTCGACGTCATGCTCCGCTGGGCGGATCCCGGACCGGAAACTCCGGTCCCGCCCCCTATCGTCAAGGATAAAGGGCCGTACCTCGCCGGTTTCCGTTGCCTCGAGAAATTAGCTGAGGCGGGCGGACAAGCGTTGCCCGTGGTGTTGTTCACCGTCCTAGATCGGTCCGACGTGGAAGCGCCTCTGGGGGCAGCTATGCAGCACTTCTCACGCCTAGAGTTTCAGCAAAAGGCCGGGCAGGAGAACCGCTTGGCCGAATGCCTGGCCAGGCTACTTAGAGGCTGACGCTCGTGCCTCGCCTGAGAGCTAGCCAACTAGGGCGCGCCGTTCCTCCAGGAGTAGGTCTTGTTCGAGGTCCGAGGCCACATCCGTTGCTACTTTGCATTGGTGGTCCACTATGGCGTGGTACAGGGCTGCTTTAAACCGGCGCCCGGATATGATTCCGTTCGATCTCATTCCATCTAGGTGCAACGGGATTTTCTCTTCGAGCTCGCGCAGGCACGGCAGGACGTTAGGCTTGGAATCGACGATCCATACATGGGCGCCGGATTGATCCACAATCGAGGAGTGGTTGTGGTTCTGCAGGCTGCGGGCGATTGCCATAGTAACGAGAAACTGCCCCGGACTCCCCGGTGCTTCGACTATTGGGGTCCCCGGTTCATGCACCGCCCACTGCGGCCAGTCCCCAATCCGCGCCATGTCCATGCGCTCGAATCCCCAGTCCGGGATCGGCCCCAGCGCGTTGTACACATAGTCCAGGTGGCCGAGAAGCACACGGCTACGCGTCTCCTCCGGCCGTTCCTCAATCCGGAGCGCAATCTTCCCCAGCGCCGCCCCAATCTCCTGCTTCGGCCACTGCCCGACCTCACGCTCCATCAGAACGATTCCGCGCAGCGCCTCTGCCATGCCTAGCGGCAAATAGCCGTCATAGCCCGCCTCGAGCCCCGCCTTCCAATCTTCGACCAAGTTCTTCCCCTGTTGATTGTTGGCCAAAGCCGCCCGCAGCGGTTCTCGGATATCCAAGTCCGAGTACTCGAAACGGAATCCCGACGCCCGCCATTTGCGGTAGAGCGCCTCGAGCGGCGGTCCGAGATTCTCGCGATTCCGAACATACGTACACAGGTCGATCAGCGCATAGACCGCGCCACGCCAATCCGGTGATCGCAAACGTCCTGCCGCGGCGTCGATCAACCGCGGAAGCGCATCGACCAACCCGGCCCGCAGGCCCGGATCCTGCCGCATCTCTCTCAGCAGCCAAGCCGTGCTCGGCGTCCCCGGGGTGATCTCGAACAATCCGTCGCCGCGCAGCAGCGACCACAGGGGCTCCAGGTTACCGTCAGCAGCGGCGGCCGAGCCCTCGCTCAAAGCCGCCGCGATCCTGCTCGGTTTCTCCCGGCCTTCCTGCATACTTCCCTTATACACCAATAGTGGGGTATCCACTTGACTCAGGTGGCCCCAACATCTTGTGGTCGGCCTTACCCCGGTTCGGCGTCCCAATCGGCCACGATCGAGCGGTACGGCGTCGGCTCGACCGCGACAGCTTGCTGAACGAGGCGGTAGAACAGCTTGCCGCGGCTGCGTGAGCTGCGGCGGTTGAAGCGGAACACGAATTCATCGAGGTAGTAGTCGAGATGCTCGCGGCTGATCGCGCCTTGGTGGGTGCCGAGCATCCAACGCTTGAGCAGCGAGATCGCCTTGTGGACCCGCGGCAGCAGCTCCGACGCCTCCTTGCGCCGCCCCGACAAAAAGACGATGCGATGCCGGTAGCCCTTCTTCTCGAGCGGCTCGTAGCCCAGCCAGCCATCGCTGTGCAGCAGGCTGCCCGGCTCGACCGACTCCTCCACGAAAGGGATCAGACTGGCCCCCGAGGCGTCGCGCACGCGACGCATGCGCAGGCGTCCCATCCCGGCGCCCTTCTCCTCCACGGCCACTGCAATCAGCGCTTTGCGCTCGGTCTGACGGCCGGAAACGCCTTCTTCCGGGCCGCCCCAATAGGTCTCGTCGACCTCCACCACGCCGCTGAGCCGCTCGCGTCCGGGACGCACCATCGCCCGGCGCAGCTTGTGCAGCCAAGTCCAGGCCGTCTGATAGCTGCCGAGGCCCAGCACGCGCTGCAACCCCAGCGCGCTCGTCCCGTTCTTCTGCGCCGTCACATGCCACATCGCCCGAAACCAAAGCCGTAGCGGTTTACGAGTGTCTTGAAAGATCGTGCCGGCGGTCGCCGAGGTCTGCCGTCCGCAACGGGCGCACTCCAGCCTAACTTTGCGCACCGGCCACGCCCGCCCATGGCCGCACGCCGGGCAGCGAAACCCGTCGGGCCAACGCAGCCTCACCAGGTAGTGGCGGCACGCCTCCTCGGTCGCGAAACGGGCCTCGAACTCCACCAGATCACGCGGATAATCCTCCACAGCGCCGCATACTACATCTTGGGGTCACCTGAGTCAAGTGGATACCCCACTACACCAATAATTATCTCAGACTTCCGGCCAACGCCGAAAAGGCCCAAGTCCAGAGACTCCCGACGGCTTCGCCCTGCGCGCCAGCCGAGTCAACTCAAGGGCTCCTCCGCAACGGGCTCGGGCGTCGCCACCCGATACCAGCGCTCGGTTCCCGGGAGTTTTTCGTGATGCCGGCGGCGGGATTCCAACAGATCTGGCTCCGGACCGCCGCCGACTAGTCCGAACTTCCGGAACGCCCGTTTCCAGTTCCAGGCTTTCAAAGGCTCGGGAAAGTGAACGAGCTCCCCAACGAGGTTCCTGCCTTCCGCATCCAGGTCCATCGCGTAGCCCAACCTCGACTCGGGCTCGCTTGGGAAATGATAGGGATGTGGTCCCGCCTCGAGCCAGCAGGGCCGGTATGGCCGAGACAGGCCGTCAAAGTCATACGCGACGAGAATCGCGTACTGCGGCCGTGGATGCCATACCCCTAGCAATCGGGCAATACGGTCAATGGAATCGCTCAGCAAGCCCCCGACTGACAAATCGGGGGTGACCCAGACGGCTCTTCGGCTCCCCATTCGCGCCTCGGAGAGCGCGCGGAGCGCGGCATCGAACACCTCATCGTGTCTCTCTTCCGGCAGAGATCCGATCCAGTTGTGGAAGGCCTCCCAATTGTCGAGCGGGCCGTCGTCTCCTTCGCCGGCGACGCTGAGCTGGGACAGGCCCAAGGCGTACTCCCTCTCCTCGCGCTGAGCGCCCACGAGCGCCTGCCGGACAAACTCATCGAAGCGGATCAGCTGCAGACAAATCTGGTTCCCCAGATCGTCTGCGCTTCGCAAATTGCGGACGTTGAAATCCGAACAGTACTCGGTGCGGTGGCGATCGCGGTACTCCTCAAAAGCAAGTTGAAGGTTCGGCTGGTCTTCCAAGACTCTCTGGAACGACCTGAAGCGCTCCTTGGAGACCCGGTGGTCATGCACGATGTTCGCCGCCACAGCACGATCCACCACCTCCTCAGACGCCTGCAAGGCGCGCACCTGCTCCTCCAGCCGCGCATCCTCGAGATCGCCGAATATCGCCATCGATTGCGGACAAGTCTACACAGGCGCGCCCGAGCGCCGCAACAGTTTCCTCGACCCGGCGCATAAAAGATTACCGGATTCGAATATCCCCTAATACCTACTGTACGATTGCGCACACACAGAGAAGTCTTGTATCTCTCTCACAGTAAACAGGTTAGAGGAATCGATCCCGCCGGAGCCGTCCCCGCCAGTGTACGCTGGAGCCGGGACGCCAACCGCGCGCCTGGAAGCTCCGTTTTGACGAAATGTCAGGAAATGTCGCGAAATGTCAGGGATAGGCCCTCATCCAAGCTTCAACAAGCTCGAACGCACCTCGTCCTCGGGCACATCGACGCCTAATCCGGGTTTGTCCGGCACCTTCACCGTCACCCCGTCCATCTCCAAGCCGTCAACCAGCAGATCGGTCAGAAATTGCGGGCCGTTGAGCTCGGGCGGCAACAGCAAGTCGAGCGTCGAGTAGAGATGCACCGCCGCGATCAAGCTCACGCCGGCGTCGGTCAACCCGCTGCCCAACAGTCCAATGCCGTGCGCTTCGGATACCACCGCCGACTTGTAGCAATTCGTCACGCCGCCCGACTTCGGCACCTTTAGGACAACGAGGTCCGCAACATCGAGCACCGCCGCGCGCGCCACGTCGAACGATGAGAACGAGCCTTCGTCCAACGCCACCGGAAAGGGGCTCTTCTCTCGCGCGCGCCGCAGCCCGAGCCAATCCTCCGAGCGCACCGGCTGCTCAAAACAGCGAATCTGGTCGAAGTCCCGGATCGCCGCCAAGAAGCGCTCGAGCGCGATCGGCTGGTACGACTGATTGGCGTCGAGCCAAATGACGATGTCGGGCCGCGCGGCCATGATGGCTTCCAGGCGTTTGATGTCGAGGTCGGCGTCGCCGCCCACTTTCACCTTGAAGCAGTTGCACGCCGGCCACTTCTTCACCTCGGCCGCCATCACCTCCGGCGTGTCGATCGAGACCGCGTAGCAGAGCTCGACGCCGTCGCGCATTTTGCCGCCCAACATGGCGTGCAACGGCTGGCCGGCGATCTTGCCCTGCAGGTCGAGCATCGCGATCTCGACCGCGCTCTTGGCGAACGGCGCGCCGTTGGAGACCGCCGGACGAATCTTCTCGTCCATCTCCTTCTTCAGGCGATTGAGCTCGAACGGCGTCTTGCCCACGGCGAGCGGCGCAAGGTAGTTCTTCGCCGTCCCCACCACGGCCTCGATCGTCTCGTAGGCCCAGTTGGGCACGGTGTTCGTCATGCCCCAGCCGACCAAGCCGTCCTCGGTCTCCATGCGGACCAGCACGTAGCGGCCCGGGACGCCTTTGCCGCCCACCTGGCCGACGCCGATCTTGAATGCCGAGCGAAACTCGATGCCGACCGGCAGCACGTCGACCTTGCCGATGCGCATGCCTTTCGCCGACGCCGCCGACGCCGCTGCTCCCGCCGCCATGGCCAGTCCTCCGCCTGCAAACGATTGGGCGAACGCCCGCCTGTTCGTCTTCATTGCAGAGCGATTGTAGCAGTCGGCAGGTTCAGCGAACCGCTGGCGTGGAGAACGCCAACTCGGCCCAGCGCAACGAAGCCGTCGTCGTCGGCACACGCACCGACTCCTGCGATGGCCGGCGGCCTCGCGGCGTCGGTCCGATCACCTCGACGCCCTCGGGCGTGACGACGATGTTGCGCACGCGTCCCGCCGGTCCGATCAGCCCGAAGTCTTTGCCGTTGAACGCCAGCGAGACGCCGCCGGCGTTGCCGACCTTGAGCTCGACCGCCTTCTCGGCTTCGATCGGCTCGAGCTCACGCCCCGGTTGGTAGATCCCTTCGAGCACCTGTTCGCCGTCCGCCACCGCGAGGATCCACACTCTCTCGACGATCTGGAGTCGCAGCGAGATCGGCGACGCCGGCTCCTGCTCAGGCGCGTCGAGCGAAGCCGATTGCACGGCCGGCTCGAGCGTCGGCTGCGAGATAGGCGCCGCTTCCGGCTCCGCCCCGATCGCCGCTTGCGCTATGGCTTCAGCCTGCTCGGCGTCCTGTTGCTTCTTCACTTCCCAAGACTGATAGGAGTACAGCCCGCCGATGATCAACAGCAGCCCCACGGCCACGCTGGCGAGCGCGCTGCCGTGCTCGCGCAGGAACCCGCCGGCCATCTGCATCAGGCGCGCAACCGGCCGGCCGCCGTTGAGGTACGGATCGCGCCGCTGCGGGTCCGAATCCCAATTCGAAAGCTCGACGGCGGTCGTCGTCTGCGACTTGAGCAGCCGCACCGCCTCTTCCTCGTCCGCGCCCACGCAGCGGGCAAACTGCCGCACGAAGCTTACGCGAAACACGCCGCCAGGCAGCTCATCCAGGCGCTCCTCCTCGATCGCTTCCAACTGGTGCACGCTGATCCGCGTGACTTCCGCGATCTGCTCGAGCGCGACGCCCTGACTCGTACGGTGGGAGCGCAACAGCTCTCCGACGCCAGACATTTCGGTCATCCTATCCTTGGGGTTCTTAGCGTATAATACTTTGCTGTCCGTTGACAACGGGGCGCGGGCGGTTTGTTCTTTCCACAGCCCCGAAGCCGCATGCCGGCCGCCCCGAGCATCTCCGTCATCGTCGTCAACTGGAACCGCAAGCCGCTGCTCGAGGCGTGTTTGCAGTCTCTTAGAACACAACAGTTCCAGGACTACGAGATCATCGTCGTCGACAACGGCTCGACGGACGGCTCGCTAGATCTGCTCGTCCAGCCGGAGTGGTCGGATGTGCGATTTATCTCAAACGAGAAGAACGTGGGATTTTGCGCCGCCAATAATCAAGGAATTGCGATCGCACGCGGCGAGCTAATCGCGCTGCTCAACAACGACGCAATCGCCGACCCAGCCTGGCTGGCCGAGCTCGCCGAGGCGGCCCGGCGCGAGCCCGCCTACGCCATGTTCGCCTCCAAGATCGTCTCCGACCAAGATCCCTCCGTCATCGACAAGGTCGGCCACCTGATCTATCCCGACGGCCAGAACCGCGGGCGCGGCTCGGGCGAGCGCGACCACGGGCAGTACGATCAGGAACACGAGACGGCTTGGCCGGATGGTTGCGCCGCGATGTACCGCCGCTCGATGCTCGAGCGGGTTGGCGGTTTCGACGAAGACTTCTTCGCCTACGCCGACGACGCCGAGTTGGGGCTGCGCGCCCGCATCGCCGGCTACCGCGCCTTGGCCGTGCCGTCGGCGCTCGTGCGGCATCGGCTGGGCGCGACGCTAGGCCGCTACTCCACCGAACGCATCTTCCTCATCGAGCGCAACCGGCTGTGGCTGGTCTTCAAGCACTTCCCGCTTCGCATGTGGCCGCTCGTGCCGTTCCACTACCTCAGGCGCGCCCTCGCCAGCGCCGGCTCGGCGCGGCGCGGCCAAGGCGAGTCGGCGCAGGCCGGGCGCAGCCTGGGCAAATGGGGCTTGCTAAAATGCTTGATTCGCGCACACGCGGCGGCGCTCGCAGGCCTGCCTCGCATGTTGCGCAAGCGTCGCGCCTTGGACCCTCTGCGAAAACTCTCCGGCGCCGAAACCGCCGCCCTCCTCGAAAGACACCGCATCCCGCTCGACGAGCTCGTCTCTCGCTCCGCGCCCGCGGCTGTCGCCTCGCCGTGACAGACGCCGTCGCAAGCTCGGCCTGCCCGCGCTGTGAGAGCGAAGTCTACACCACGCTGTTTCGCGGCGCCGACCGCCTCTACGGGACGACCAACCGCTTCTTCAACGTGGTCGAATGCAGCAAGTGCGCGCTGTTGCGGCTCGACCCGCTGCCGACGCCGGAAGAGTTGGCGAGCTTCTATCCGGAGACGTACTGGTGGGAGCAGGAGAAGTCCTCGGCGAGCCGCCTGGCCGAGATCTACCGCCAATTCGTGATTCGCGACCACGTGCGGTTCGCGGCGCACGCGATCCGGGGCGACGGCCCGGTTCTCGACGTCGGCTGCGGCGGCGGATCGTTCCTGCACGCGATCGAGCAGCTCGGCTACGACGTAGTTGGCTCGGACGTCTCGGCTAGGGCGGCCCGAACGGCGCGCCGGCAGTACGGGATCCCGACGGCCTGCGCTTCCCTGCCCGACCTGCCCTTTCGCAACGGCTCGTTTTCGACGGTCACCATGTTCCACGTGCTCGAGCACCTGGCCGACCCGATGGCGGCGCTGGAAGCCGCGCACCGGGTGCTCGCGCCGGGCGGCCGGATCGTCGTGCAAGTGCCGAACGCGGCTTGCTGGCAATTGCTGCTGCTGGGCGAGCGCTGGAGCGGGCTCGACATCCCCCGGCATCTGATCGACTTCCGGGCGGAAGACCTCGAGGGATTGCTCGAGCATTGCGGCTTCGACGTCCAGCGGCGCAAGTTCTTCTCGCTGCGAGACAATCCGGCCGGGCTGGCTACGAGCTTGTGTCCTTCGCTCGATCCGGTGGCGCGCAAGGTGCGCGGGGTGCGCGAGGGTCCGGCGAAGGAGATGCTCAAGAGCCTGGCCTACTTTGGGTTGACGGTGGCGTCAGCGCCGCTGACGTTGCTGGAGGCCGCGGCTTCGGCGGGATCGACGGTGATGATCGAGGCGGCGAGGCGGGGAGAGGGATGAAGCGCGTCCTCGAGAGCCACGACCGCACGAGTGTGTATGAAAAGCGTGCTCGAGGGACAGTCAGCGAGTTTCGCGCCCGCGAGCGCCATCTGCGCCTGGGAGCTTCAATGCGGCGCGAAATCGTCACAGGAACGTGTGAAGAAATCGCTGGGACAGGCACTCGCGACGCCGACCATTTTTGATATGAAGGAACTTGCTTCAAATCGCGTGAGCCAGTCCCGGATTTCTTCACACGTGACAGTCCCCGCGGCGCCAAAACGCGAGGGCGTTCGGTGAGCCTGACCGGCAAGTTCGGGCGATTCGTTCCCGGGGTTTTGCTGCGACGTCTGTTGCGGGTCGAAGCGGCGATCGACGAAGCCGTCGGGGATCTGGCCGCGGCGCTGCCGCCGGGCGCTCGCGTGCTCGACGCCGGCGCCGGCGAGGGTCGCTACGCCGCCTGCTTCCCCAACCAACGCTACAGCGGAGTCGACCTCGCCGTCGGCGACGACGAATGGGACTACGCTGGCCTCGACTGCCGCGCCGACCTCACGCGCCTGCCCTTCGCCGACGAGGTCTTCGACGCGGCGCTCAACATCGTGACGCTCGAGCACCTGCCCGAGCCGGCGACCGCTCTCGAGGAGATCGCGCGCGTGTTGCGGCCCGGCGGCGCGCTGCTCGTGGTCGCGCCGCAGCAATGGGAGGTGCATCAAGCGCCGCATGACTACTACCGCTACACCCGCCACGGCTTGCGGTATCTGCTCGATCGCGCGGGGTTGGTTCCCGAGCGCATCGACCCGATCGGCGGATTCTTCACCTTGCTTGCGCGGCGTTTGATTGCGACGCTGAACTATTGCCAGGGTGGAGCGCGATGGCTGCTGTTCCCGCTCGTCGCCCTCGTGGCGGGACCGCTGGCGCTGATCTTGCCAAGCCTCGACTTTCTCGACTCGACCAAGGAGTTCACACTGGCCTACCGATGCGTTGCGCGCAAGCCGTCTTCCTGATTCTCTCGTTCGCCGCTTGCGCGGGCCGGAGCGCGCCGGCGAGCCATGCCGAGCTGGGCCGGCGCGCGCTCGAGCACACGCGCGCAGTGGTCGCGCTGGGGCCGCGGCCGGCCGGCTCGGAGGCCAACCGCAAGCAGCAAGCGTTCATCGCGGACCGGCTCGAGGCGGCAGGCTGCGAGCTCAAGCGAGACGCCTTCTCCGCCCACACTCCTCTGGGCCCGCGCGAGATGGAGAACATCGTCTGCGAGCTCCCCGGGACCTCGGGCCGCATCCTCGCCGTCAGCGGCCACTACGACACCTTCGCCCAACCCGGCCTGCACTTCGTCGGCGCCAACGACGGCGGCTCCTCCACCGGGCTGCTGCTGGCGTTGGCCGAGCTGCTCTCCGGCCGGGAGCGCAAAGATACGATCCGGCTGATCTTCTTCGACGGAGAAGAGGCCGTGGTGGCCTGGCAAGACGGCGACCACACCTACGGCAGCGGCCGCATGGCCGCGCAATGGGCCGCCGACGGCACGGCCGAGAAGCTGGTGGGGTTGATCAACGTCGACATGATCGGCGACGCGGACCTGGAGCTGCTCTACGAAGGCAACTCCACGCCCTGGCTGCGCGACGCGATCGTCTCGGCGGCGCATCGGCTGGGCTACGCTCAGGTCTTTCCGCGGACCCAGCCGCGCTACGTGGAAGACGATCACATCCCGTTCCTGCAACGCGGCATGCCGGCGGCAAACTTGATCGATTTCGACTACGGCCTCTACAACAGCTATTGGCACACCGATCAAGACACGATCGATAAGCTCAGCGCGGAGAGCTTCGCGACGGTGTTGCACGTTCTCGACGAAACCATTCGCGAATTGGAGAAACGTCCGTGACTCGCTTGCTCCTGCTCAGCCTGTTCGCCGCGGCCTCGGCCGGCTCGCAATACCGGACCGAGAACGTCATCCTCGTCACCGCCGACGGTCTGCGCTGGCAGGACGTTTTCCACGGCATGGATCCCAAGCTCGAGCGCCGCGAGGACGCTCACATGGACGGCGACGGCGCGGAAGTGCGGCGACGCTTCGCCGCCGCTACGCCCGAGCTCCGGCGGCGCAAGCTGATGCCCTTCCTGTGGTCGAGGGTCGCCGCCGAGGGCGTGCTGATCGGCGACCGCGACCACGGCTCGGAGGCGAAGGTGCGCAACCGTCACCGCTTCTCCTATCCGGGCTATTCGGAGATCCTCACCGGCCGGCCTCAGGACGAGGTGATCGACTCGAACGACCTGCGCCCGAACCCGTCGACGACGGTACTCGAGATCCTGCGCGCCGAGCTCGATCTGCCGCGCGAAAAGGTCGCACTGTTCGGCTCCTGGAGCGTGTTCCAAGGCATCGGGGCGCGGCGCTCGGACTCGATCTTCATCAACGCCGGCTACCAGCCGCTCGCGTCGGGGAATTGGAGCCCGCGGCTGGCGGAGCTGGCCGACAACCAGTTCGAGCTGCTCACGCCGTGGCGCTCGGTGCGGCACGACTACTCGACCTTCGAGCTGGCGCTCGAGTATCTGCGGACCGTCAAGCCGCGAGCGCTCTACATCGCCCTGGGCGAGACCGATGACTGGGCGCACGAGCGCCGCTACGACCGGGTGCTCGAAACGGCGCACTACTTCGACCGCTGCCTGGAGAGAATCTGGGAAGCCGTCGAGGCCGACCCGCACTATCGCGGCAAGACTACCTTGCTGGTGACAGTCGACCACGGACGCGGCGCGACTCACCAGGACTGGGGGAGCCACGGCGCCAAGGTCGACGGCGCGGAATTCATCTGGATCGCCGCGCTGGGACCGGACACGCCGGCGCAAGGCGTGGCAAAGACGCGCGAGCCGCGCTCCCAGAGCGACATCGCGCCAACGATGCTCGAGCTGATGGGGCTCGACTACCGGCTGCTGCGCGGCGTCGAGGGCAAGCCTCTGCGGGAGGCCGGCGCCGAGTGAGCGAGCGGCGCTACCTGGTCTTCGAGACAGGGGGCACGAAGCTGGTCGCGGCGTTGGCAGACGCCGAGGCGCGGCTGCTCGAGACGCGCATCCTGCGGCGCAACCCCGACGATCGCGCCGAGCAGAGCTTGGCGCGTTTGATCGCGGCCGGACGTGAGCTGACGGCGGGGGTCGGGCTTGCCGGCGTAGGCTTCGGCTACGGCGGCGCGGTGAACCGAGCCGAGCGGCGGCCGATGGTCTGCCTGCACGAGGCTGGATGGGAAAAGCTTGACCCGGTCGCGACGCTCGAAGCCCAATTTCGGGCGCCAGTCGCCATCGAAAACGACTGCAAGCTGGCGGCGCTAGCAGAGGCGTGCAGGGGCGCAGGCGAGGGAGCGGCGACGGTATTCTACATGACGATTGGAACCGGCATTGGCGGCGGGCTGGTGCGAAACGGAGAGATCGCAGCGCTGAGCCCGCTGGGCGAAGCTGAGATTGGGCACCTGATCGTCGATCCCGAGGGTCCGGATTGCGCGTGCGGCAACCGAGGCTGCCTGGAGGCGCTGTGCGCAGGGCCCAACTTGCCGCGGCTCTACGGCGGCGGCGCAGTTTCGAGCCCGCGGCTCTTCGAGCTGGCCGCGGCGGCGGAGCCCGAAGCGGGACGCACGCTCGAGCGCGCCGCCGGCTATCTGGGCGCGGCGCTGTCGATGGTGACGAACTTGATGTGTCCGGACAGAATCGTCGTGGGCGGCGGGCTGGGCTCGGCTTACCCGAGCTTTCTCGAGCAGGTCGAGCGAGAGACGCGCCAGAGGACCGTGCCGTACTTCCGCGAGCGCGTGCGCGTGGTCCCGAGCGCGTTGCGCGAAAACGTGGTGACGCAGGGCGCGGCATTGCTGATCTCGAGCGTCGCCGCGGAGGAAGGGCCGCCGCGCAACGGCGGCGACCGTTAGTATGGAGAGAGGCGCTTCGGGCGCCGCGATGTTCCAAATTTCGACAGGAGTTTCCCCTTTGCAGAATCTGACCAAGACCTTGTTGCTGACCGTCGGCGCATGCGCCATCTTCGGAGCGGGCGCGCTGGTGGGCGCGCATCACATCGAGAAGCCCAAGTCCGTCGTCCACGTGGTGACGGTGAACTGGAAGAACGGCACGTCGCCGGAGAAGATCCAAGCCGCGCTCGACGGAGTAGCGAACATGAACTACCCGGGGCTGAAGCGCGTATGGCTGCGCTCGATCAAGTCGCAGACCAAAGACGCCGCCTTCGTGATGGAGTTCGAGAGCGAGAAGGCGCTCGAGGACTACGCCGGCAGCGACGCGCAGAAGAAGTGGTACGAGCTGTACTTGCCGATCCGTGAGCAGTCGATCACGAGCGACATCACCAATTAGCGCGTGTGTAGGGGCGGCGCTGTGGCTGGCGTGGACCGGCTGCGGAGAACCTGCCGGCCCCTATGAAACGGCGGGGCTCGAGGTGCGCAGCTCGGGCGGCGACGAGGTCATCTCCGACGAGGGCGACGGCTTCGGCACAGCCGGCGGAGCTGGGCTCGCGGCCCCGGCGCGGACCCCCGACGAGTTTCGTACGGCGCTCGAGCAGGCGCGCGATCGCCGCCAGGGGGAGCTGGCGCAAGTCGCCGAGGCGTCCCCGACTCATCGCCGCCTGCGCGCCGAGCTGATCGCGATCGAGCGCAAGCTGCGCAACCTCGACCTCGCCTTCCTCGCGCAACGCAACGCCTTCGTCCTCGTGCAGGGCTCGCTCACCGCATTCGTGTATCAGCATGCGCCGGAGCGCCAGTGGGAGATCAACTACGCGACGCGTGCGGGCGACACTGGCCTGGCCGCTTCGATCGTCCAAGACGTGCTCGCCCGTTTCGAGACGCCGGGGTCCGTCCCGGTCGACCATGTCGCGGTGGCGCAGGGCGAAGACGCCGCCGATGAGCTGACCGGAGAGCGCGTCGGCGATGCGGCCTCGGTTCGCCTTAAGGCCGAGAGCGAGGGCGCGGACGCGCTACTGAAGTTGGCCCTGCTCGCCATCGAGGCGGCGGACTTTGGCGAGGCCGAGAAGCAGCTCCGCGCCTGCATCCAATACGAGTCGGATCTGACCGTGCGCGCGGAGGCGCTCAGCAGCTACTCCGCGTTGCTCGGGCTGCTCGACCGCGACGAGGAAGCCCGCAGGATCGACGCGTTGGCCGAGCGGACGCTGAATCTTTCGCGTTAGCAATGCCGAAGCGCGATCTCTTTCGTCAGATTGATATTGACACCACTGAATTGTGGTGGTATTCTTCCTTTGTTCGGAGGTCACCTAATGTCGTTTCACGCCAATAGTCGGGGTTCCCAATGCCTCACTGGTGCGGGCTCGATGAGTCACCGTATACCGGCGTGGTTCGGCCCTTCGGACTCCACACCTGGAAATAGCTCAGCGGTTAGAGCATCAGACCTACGGATCTGACGGCCACGGGTTCGATTCCCGTTTTCCGACCACCTGACTGTCACTCAGGAATGGCAACTGAAGGAAACCGGGCCGCGCTTCGGCCGCGGAGCCGCTGACGCCCAAGTCGGCGGCCCAAGGCAGCGCAGCCAAGGCCTTGCGCTCCCGCTGAAACTGCCGGCTCGGACCCGCGCGCGCATTCTCGCTCGCGGAATCGTCCGGCTCCTAGCGGGAGCCCGCCGACGGCCGCGTGGAGCGCGTCCCGGGGACCTTTTCTCGATCTGCAATGAACGAACGAACGTAGAGGGCGCGGCTGGCCGCGCCCGCAGGAGGTGCAACCATGATCACCCGTATCCTCGTTGGCGACAATGAACGCGTCATCGTGACCCGCAACCGGCGCTTCGAGTCGATCCTCACGCCGGGCGCCTATTGGATCTTCGGTCTCGGGGTCGAAGCCGAAGCGCACAGCGTGCGCTCGCCGGAGCTGGTGAGCGAGTGGGGCGACTTCCTCGCCACGCAGCGTCCGGACGTCGCCGGCGAGCACTTCGCCGTCATCGAGACCGCCGACGCCGAGGTCGCCGTCGTCTGCTTCGACGGCAAGCTCGCACGGGTCGTGGGCCCGGGCCGGCGCGCGCTGTTCTGGCGCGCCGGAGTCGAGGTGACGTTCGAGCGGATCAACGTCGCGGACGAGCCGGAGGTCCCGGCTCGTCTCGTGGCGCCGCTGGCGCGCCTCGGCGCAGCCTCGCTTGCCGTCTTCACCCTGGTGGATGAGGGCAAGCGCGGTCTGGCGCACCTCGACGGACGCCTGATCCGCGAGCTCGAAGCCGGAACCTACGCGTTCTGGACCGCCGTCGCGCAGCCGGCGATCACGATCAGCGAGCTGCGGCGCCAGA
This sequence comes from Bryobacterales bacterium, assembly GCA_965216545.1. Taxonomy (GTDB): domain Bacteria; phylum Acidobacteriota; class Terriglobia; order Bryobacterales; family UBA6623; genus RI-231. The sequence continues at coordinate 5,148,728 of OZ244172.1, read as the reverse complement.
CGCTCGAGGTCAGCGGTCAGGAAATCCTGACCGCCGACAAGGTCGCCATCCGCGTCAACGTCTCGGCGGTGTTCGAGATCGTCAACGCGGCCGCGGCTCGCGCCGGCGTCACCGACGTGCGCGAGCACCTCTACCGCACCGTCCAGATCGCCGTGCGCCAGTACCTCGGCAAGCGGACTCTGGAGCAGATGCTGGCGGAGAAGACCGACCTCGACGCCGCGGTGGCGGAAACCGTCCGCCGCGACATGGAGCCGCTCGGCGTTCGTGTGGGCGCAATCGCCCTCAAGGACGTCGTGCTGCCGGGCGACGTGCGCGACATCCTCAACCAGGTCGTGACGGCGGAGAAGCAGGCGCAGGCCAACCTGATCCGCCGCCGCGAAGAGGTTGCCGCGACCCGCTCGCTGCTCAACACGGCCAAGCTGATGGACGAGAACCCGGTTCTGGTCCGCCTCAAGGAGCTCGAAGCTCTCGAACGCATCGCCGACAAGGTAGAGAAGATCACCGTAGTCGGCGGCATGAACGCGCTCCTCGAGCGCACGGTGAAGATCCAGCCGGAATGACCGGATCCCGGCGTCGGAGGCGGCGCCGGGATCCGGTCAACACAATTGCGGGCTGACTGGAGTGGTTCCAGACCGGTCTCATAAGCCGGAGACGGCGGTTCGATTCCGCCGCCCGCAACCAAATCAAGCTCGTTCCAGGATCGTTGGCGCAGTCCGGTCAGCGCGCTCGGTTGTCGACCGAGAGGTCATGGGTTCGAATCCCAAACGGTCCGCCAACTTTTTCCGCGGGCGCTTCTCGAGCTCTTGCCAAGGGCTCTCCAGAAGCGCCCCGACCGCGCGATGGCGGGTGAGAAGAAGCAGGCTCGCCACAGTGCATGCCGGTCTCCTTGCTCCTCGGCGATCGTCAGCAAGTGCCCCGCCGCCTGGCGGCCGAGCTCGGCCGCCAGGGCCGTCCGCGATTCCAGCGGTTCGAGGTCGAGGTGCAAGCGCGCCGCCCGGTCGCAATCGAGAATCATGTCGGTGCGACGCCTATTCGTCTTCGTCGCCGGCGTCTCCCGGCAGGCCGCCAGCGCCCGGCCGGCCAAGGTAAAGCGGAAGCGTTTCGCTAGCCGCATCCACATCTCGAGATCCATCGTCATGTCGAAGCCCGGATCGAACCAGCCGACGGCATCGAGCGCGGAGCGCCGCAAGAAGACCGCCGGCTGAGGGATGCAGACGCCGCGATCCCAACGCCACCAGCGCAACAAGTCACGCGGCGCATCGAGACGCGCCCGGTACTTGCCGATCGTCTCGCCAGCTTCGTTGACCCGCAAGCAATCCCCAACCAGCACCTGACACGCCGGGTCTCGGAAGGCCTCGGCCGCCGCCGCGAAGGCCCCGGGCAGATACCAATCGTCGGAGTTGAGGTAGGCCACGATCTCTCCCCCCGCCAGCGCCAGACCCTTGTTGATGGCGTCGGTCTGCCCGCCGTCCGGTTCGGAAACCCAGCGCAGATGTGGATAACGTTCGAGCACGGCCAGCGTATCGTCGCGGCTTCCGCCGTCCACCACCAGATGCTCGAAGCGCGAGTAGCTCTGTTGGCGGACCGACTGGATCGTCTGCTCGATCGTTCCGCCCTGGTTGAGCGAAGGGGTGATCACCGAAATTGTTGGAGTCTTGGACAACGGGCGCTTCAACTCCTCCCCAAAGCGCGTACGAGAGCGCGCAGCGGCGGCGACCTGCGAGGGTTCTCGAAAGCCCACATCAGGGCGACGCGGATGTGCTCGAGCGATGCGTTCCAGTCGAGCTCTTCCCGCCGGCGCCGGCCGTTTTTGACGAGCCGGGCCCGCAGACCCGCGTCCCCCCAGATGCGCCGCAGCCCGCTCGCCAGCGATGCGGCGTCGGTCGGGTCGACAAACATCGCCGCATTGCCCGCAACCTCGGGACACGATGCGACCCGCGAGCACAACACCGGCGTGTCGCAGTGGAAGGCCTCCACGATGGGCAGCCCAAAGCCTTCGTAGAGGCTCGGGTACGCCAACGCCCGGGCGCCGCGCAGCAGCGGGACGAAGTCCTCGAGCGGCAGCCGCCCCAGAAACCGAACCTGGCGTTCCAGGCCCCGCGAGTCGATCTGCGCCGCCACCCGCTGGTATCCGGAGCCCGGGTCGCCGGTCAGCACCACGGGCGGCGCCAATCCGAACTGGCGCAAACGCTCCAGCGCCTCCATCAGCCGGGCATGGTTCTTGTGCGGCCAGAAGTTGGCTGGATAGAGCAGGTAGTCGCCGCGTTCCCGCCACGCATCGGCTCGGAATGCAGGATCCACGCCCGGGTAGGCGGCGATCACGCGTTCGGCGTCCGCTTCCGGGTAGCGCTGTAGAATCGTCGAACGGGCGTACGCCGAAGGCGTCAGGACCAGATCGGCCCGGTGCACGGCCGCGGCGTAGCTGCGTCTGCGGTTCGCCAGCTCCTCGGCGGCGAACAGCTCAGGGCAGGCCTCGTGCTGTAGGTCGGGAATCAGCGAGACCGTCACGCAGTGCGGATCCGACGGCTCGACGATGTGTTGCGGGCAAAGATAGAGATCCGGCTGCAGCCGCCGCAGAGCGTTTGCCAACGGGCGGATTCCGCCATCGCGTGGGATCTCTTCGATCCCCGCCCAGTCGCACATACCCGCGACCGCCTCCTTTTGGGGCGGGGCGCAGAGCGCGAACATCCGTTGATCGGGCGTTAGCGGCCGGGCTGCCAAACCCGCCGCGAGCCGCCGGATCACGCTTTCCTGACCGCCGATTCGTCCGGCCTGGAAGTACCGTAAGCTCCAGACGAGCCGCAAGGTTCAATCGCTAGGATAATACCTTCCTCGCCAACGATGCAGCTCGACGCGCCCATCTACGTCGCCGGCCACCGCGGGTTGGTCGGCGGCGCCATCTTGCGCCGCCTCCGAACCGAGGGCGCGTCGCGCTTACTGACGCGCTCGCGCCAGGAGCTCGACCTGCGTCGCCAGCTCGATGTGGAGGTCTTCTTCGAAGCGCAACGGCCCGCGTACGTCTTCCTGGCCGCGGCGCGCGTGGGCGGCATCCAAGCCAATGTCGATCGCCCCGCGGAGTTCCTCGCCGACAACTTGCTCATCCAGACGAACGTCATCGATGCGGCGCGCCGCTTTGGCGCCAGGAAACTGCTGTTCCTGGGCTCGTCCTCGGTCTATCCGCGACACGCGCCGCAGCCGATCCGTGAAGACGCCCTGCTGACCACTCCGCTCGAGCCGACCAACGAGCCCTACGCCGTGGCCAAGATCGCAGGGCTGAAGATGATCGAGGCCTACCGCCGGCAGTACGGGTTCAACGGAGTCAGCGCCATGCCGACGAACCTCTACGGCCGCGGCGACAACTTCGACCTCGCGACGGCGCACGTCCTGCCGGCGCTGCTGCGCCGCTTCCACGAGGCCAAGCGCGACAGGCTCGAGCGCGTGACGCTGTGGGGCAGCGGGAAGCCGCGTCGCGAGTTCCTGCATGTCGACGACCTTGCCGACGCACTGCTGTTCCTCATGCGCGAGTACGATCAGCCCGCGATCGTCAATGTCGGCTGCGGCCAGGACGTCAGCATCGCCGAGCTCGGAGCGATCATCGCCGACGTCGTCGGGTTCGAGGGAGGTATCGGCTTCGACGCCAGCAGGCCCGACGGCGCGCCGCGCAAGCTGCTGGACGTGGGCCGGCTGTCCGAGCTCGGCTGGAAGCCGCGCATCGGCCTCGAGCAGGGTGTTCGCTCGCTCTACGACTGGTACAGGACCGAGCAGGGCGTGTAGGGCGGCGAGCCCCGAACGCTCCCCGACGTTGATGCATGTAGACGACCAGGTGCTGGGCCAGGGGTAGAAGCAGAACGTGACAGTTGGCCCGATCTGCTGTAGAGTCAACAGAGTAGGAACGACAAGGTAAGCGAGCTGGAATCGGCCATGACCCTGATCATCGAACTGCCGCCCGAGAAGGAAGCCGCGCTCGAGGAACAGGCGCGGGCCGCCGGCGTGTCGGCCGAGGAGCTCGCCATGCAGTTGCTGAGCCGCTCGTTGACGGCAGATGCTGCAAACGGTGAGAAAGCGTTCGAAGCGCCGTGCGAAACGGCCGGGGAGATGATTCGCCGTATCGTCGGTGATCCGCCGCCGGAAGAGCTCGCCAAGCTGCCGAAGGATCTGGCGAGCCAGGCCGATCACTACCTCTACGGCGCGCCGAAGGAATGACGGTCGTTTTCGCCGACACGTTCTACTGGGCGGCTCTGACGCATCCGATCGAGCAATACCACCAGCAGGCTCTCGCTCTTGCCGCGAGCCTCGAACGCTCCGGACGCGTGGTGACCAGCGAAGACGTTCTTGCCGAGTACTTGAACTTGTTCTCGAAGCGGGGCGCCTATTGGCGGGCTCGAGCCGTCACCGTCGTCAACAACCTGCGAACCCTCCCCCATCTGGATATCGTGCCTCAATCGAGTCGAGAGTTCGCGAGCGGGCTCGAGCTCTACGCGGCGCGACCGGACAAGCGCTACAGTCTCACCGACTGTATCTCGATGCAGATCATGCGGCGCGAAGAAATCCTCGACGTACTGACCTACGACCGGCACTTCGAGCAAGAGGGCTTCCGCGCCTTGTTCAGGTAGAAAGACCTTGGGGGGAGAGGAAACCACGCGAACCGCCTGCGCTTCTGTCGCCCGAATGCCCCTACCCGCTACAATGTCCGGGGTAGCCATGCTGGGATCTTCGACATCGGTCAAGTTGGACAAGGAGCTGTTCGAGCGAATCAAGCGCTGCGCGGACGCCGCCGGGTACTCCTCTCCTCAGGAGTTCGTCCAACACGTTCTCGAAAAGGAGCTGTCCTCGATTGAAGAGGGCGAATCCGACGAAGAGATCCTGAAGAAACTCCAAGGTCTCGGCTACATCGAGTAGCCCGCCTCGCCCGTGAGCTTCGTACATTCCCTCATCCGCGACGCCTTGGAGCTCCACCTCGCTCTGTTCGGCGGCGCCCACCCGCTTGTGAGCCTGGCCGTGCTGTCGGCGCTGGTCGGCGTCGCCATGCTCTGGGTTTTCGGCAAGACGTCGAACCAGCGGGCGATCGAGCGCGCGAAGAAGAAGATGCAGGCGTATCTGCTCGAGCTGCGCCTCTATGGCGACGACCCGGGTCTGCTCTTCCGCGCCCAGGCCAGCCTGATCGGGGCGAACCTGCGCTACATGGGCCACATGTTCAAGCCGGCCCTGATCTTGACCATCCCCATGGTCATCTTGCTGTTCCATCTCGACGCCGTCTACGGCATCCGCGCGCCTCTCGCGGGCGAAACCGCTGTCGTCACCGTGCAGGCCGCCGGCGAGCTCGCCCCGTCAGCTCGGGCTCCCATGCTGACCGCGCCGGAGGGCGTGATCGTCGAGACCCCGGCCGTCCGGGCTCGCGATCGAGGACAGTTCAATTGGCGGATCAAGGCCGTCGGCGACGCCTCGGGCGACCTGGATTTCGTCTGGAACCAGCAGCACTGGACCAAGTCGGTCGACGCCGGGCCGGGGCTCCGCTACGTCTCCTACAAGCGCGAGAGCTCGACTTGGAGAGCGCTCGCCTCGCCCGGCGAGCCGCTGTTGGAAGCCGCGGACATCGAATCCGTCGAGATCCGCTACCCGGGCTCGGAGATCGACGCCTTCGGCCTCCGGCTGCACTGGCTGATCTGGTTCCTGGTGATCTCGATCGTCGTCGCCTACGCGCTCAAAGGCGTGTTTGGCGTTACGGTCTAGCCCCCCTTCCGAAAAAACAACCTTGCGGGCATAATGGGAAGATTCCCATGGTTACACCCACCAGCAACATCTGGCGCAATGGGGAATGGATTGCGTGGGACGACGCCCAAGTCCATATCCTGACCCACGCGCTGCACTATGGCACCAGCGTGTTCGAAGGCATTCGCTGCTACGAAACGCAGAGGGGGCCGGGTATCTTCCGGCTCGCCGAGCACGTTCGTCGCATGTACGACTCCTCGAAGGTCTATCGCATGGAGATCACCGCCTTCGAGCAAGCGCAGATCTCCGACGCCATCGTGGAGCTCGTGCGCAAGAACGAGCTGCGTTCGTGCTACATCCGTCCGATCGTGTTCCGCGGCTACGGCGAAGTCGGCGTGCTCTCGCTCGAGAACCCGATCGAGATCTACATCTGCTGCTGGGAGTGGGGCAAGTACCTCGGGCCCGAGGCGCTCGAACAAGGCGTCGACGTCTGCGTGAGCTCCTGGACGCGCATCGCGCCCAACACCCTGCCCGCGATGGCCAAGGTAGCGGCGAACTACATGAACTCGCAGCTCATCAAGATGGAAGCCAAGCTGAATGGCTACGCGGAGGGCATCGCGCTCGACTCCGCCGGCTACGTCAGCGAGGGCTCGGGCGAGAACGTGTTCCTCATCCGCGACGGCGTCATCTACACGCCTCCGCTGGGGACGTCCGCCTTGCCGGGCATCACGCGCGATACCGCGATTACCCTCGCCAGGGAAGCCGACATCTCCGTCGTCGAACAGGCCATCCCGCGCGAGTGGATGTATATCGCCGACGAGCTCTTCTTCACCGGCACCGCCGCGGAAATCACGCCCATTCGCTCGGTCGACAAGATCCAAGTCGGCTGCGGCAAGCGCGGACCGATCACCGAGAAGCTGCAAGACGCCTTCCACGACATCATCGAAGGCAAAGTCGACGACCGCTTCGGCTGGTTGACGATGGTCTAACGCTCGAACCGCGAGTCCGCATAGATCGCTTGGATGAACCGCTGGCCCTGCACCGGCCGCTCGGCGCCTTTGTGGACTTTCTCGAAATTCGTGCGCGGAATCGATTGTGCACCCGGCTCCACCACGACGAACGTCTTGTTGAAGCGGTAGGCAAAAGCGTCGCCTCGATCGGTCGAGAACTGCTCGCCGGCGAGAGCGGCGACTCGGCGCCATGCCGCCGGGAAATCCATCGCTCTAGCTCGCGCCCCGGCCGGCCAGCACCAGCGGAATCGAGTAGAGCACGATCTTCAAGTCCAGCCACAACGACCAGTTGTCGATGTACTCGAGATCCATCCGCATCCAGTGCTCGAACTCCAAGCTGTCGCGCCCTCGAATCGCCCATAGGCAAGTCAGTCCAGGACGCATTCTCAGCCTTCGCCGCTGCCAGGTCTCGTACTGCTCCACCTCTTGCGGCACCGCCGGCCGCGGACCCACGAACGACATGTCGCCTCTGAGGATGTTCCAAAACTGCGGCCACTCATCGATCGAGTAGCGGCGTAGGAAACCCCCGACCGGCGTCAGCCTGGGGTCGGCGGCGATCTTGAACGCCGGGCCGTCCTTCTCGTTCAAGTGCATCAAGTCTTTCTTGAGTGCTTCAGCGTTCTCAACCATCGAACGGAATTTGTAGAACCGGAAGCGACGGCCGTTGAGCCCGCAACGGGTCTGGGCGAAAATCACCGGCCCCCGCGAGCTCGCCTTGATCGCCAGCGCGACGACGGCCATGGGAACGGCCAGAATCAGCAGCGAAATCGCCGCCAGCGCCACGTCCGCGGTGCGCTTGGCCAGCAGCCGCATCTCGTCGTGCGGCGTGGTGGAAAAGGTCAGCAACGGCAACTCGCCGAAGCGGTCGAGGAACACCCGCGAGTTGACGTGCGGAAAGAAGTGCGTGGCGACGCGCGTGCGCACGCCCTCCTCGTCGCAGAGCAAAAAGATGTCCTCGAGATCGGCCAGCTTCGAGGCGTCCACCACGAAGATCACCTCGTCGACCACGTCATCCCGCAACAAGGCTGCGAGCTCGTCCAGCCGCTTGACCGGGTACTTCTCCTCGAGCTGAATCGTCTCGCCCTCAACCCCGCTGAGGTCGACATAGCTCAGCAGCCGCACGCCAAACTCGTCCGCCTGCTCGATCGAGCTCGCCACGCGCAGCGCCTCGCTACCTTCGCCCACCACGACACAGAAGAACTCCGCGCCGAACTGTTTGCGCACCCAGCCGCGCAGCCTGCCCGCCGCCGCCCGGTAGACCGACAGCAGCACGAAGTCGTAGACCACGAACAGCGCGATGAACGGACGCGAGATGTCCATCCGCAGGAAGTAGATGAAGACGATCAGCGCCAACCCGCCAAAGACCGTCTGCCGCAGCGTATCGACGATCGCCGCGCGCGTATTCGAGCCGTACAGCCGGGCATAGGCGCCGATCGAGCGGCCCAGCAACAGCCAGGTCACCAGCACGAAGCCCAGAAGCAGCGCCTTGATGGGCGTGGTGATGAAGAATACGCGCGGCAGCGGCAGAAATACGCGCGTCTGGTATGCCGCCTCGAAAGCGAGTATTGTGAGGATGACGTCCGCGGCGGCGAACAGCAGGAAGGCGCGCTTCTTGTGGTGGTCGAACACGGGTCCGCCGCTCAGGCGTGCAGAGAACTGTCAGGATAGCAGCCTCTGGACAGGCGTCTGATGTACATGCGGCTCATCCTCGCGCTCTCCGTCGCTTCCCCCGCAATCGCCCAGGAAGCGCCGACGCGCGTTGCGGTCGAGCGCGAGGTCGTGCTCGGCGACGAGCTGGCTAGGGGTTTTCGAGCGCGACACGGAACGATCGACGCCCCCGAAGCCGAGGCGTATCTCGAGCGAATCGTAGGCGAGCTGGCGCAGCGGCAGCGCGGCGACGGGCCTTGCTGCACGGTCGAGATCCACACCGGCGGGGCCGATGCGCCCTACTGGCCGCAAGTCCTTCCGGGCGGGCGCATCTTGGTTCCGGCGCGGCGCTTTCTCACAGCATCAAACGAGCGAGCCTTCGCGTGGCGTTTGGCGCATGCGATCGTCCACGCTCGCACCCGGGATTGGGCGACGCGCAAGAAGAGCGCCGACCAGATCGCCTCCGTGCCGCTGATCTTCGCCGCCGCACCCTGCGACGCCCGATTCGCCGGCCCGATGACGCGGCGGGAAGACTACCACGAGCGAGAGCGCCTCGCGGATGCGCGCGCATCGGCTCTTGTCGAATCGCTGCAACTTGGTTCGGGCGAATTCGAGCGAGCGCGCACTGCGATCGCGCAGCGTGTCCCGCGCCTGCCGGCGGGCGGGCCGGCGGGGCGGCCCTCGCTGCTAGGGGTGTCCCAAGAGTAGGCGCTTCAACCGCCGAGCGCCCCGTCACCCAGGCGAATCGCCAGCCCGTCCCGCGTCTGCTCGCCCCACCCGCGCAGCGTCTCCGCCATCTCGCGCACCACCCCCGGCCGCTCGCTCCACAGATTCCGCGTCTCGTCCGGGTCCTCGCGGAGATCGTAGAGCTCGCCCGGCCGGATCGCCGGCCGATTGTCGAACAGCCGCACGATCAGCTTGTAACGTTCGTTGCGCAACGCCCGCTCCTCATAAAACGAGCCGTCAATGGCGGCCTGCGGCAGGTTCTCGACCACGATGGGCCGGTCCCAGCGGTCTCGCCCGTCGGCAACGAGCGACAGCAAGCTGCGACCGTGCAGGAAGGGCCGAGTCGAGCTGGGGTGCGTCCCCATCACCGGCCGCACGCCCGCCGCTTCCAGGATCGTCGGCATCAAGTCGACCGAGCTCACGCCCGATTGCCAACGACGGCCGCGCGGGAGCGCCTTGGGGTAGCGCAAAATCAACGGCACGCGCGCGACCTCGTCATAGGAGACGCACATGCCCTCCGAGGTCCCCTCCCGCTCGCCCCAGGTGCGAGCGTGCTCGGTGGTCAGCACGATGAGCGTGTCGTCGAGTTGGCCCGTGCGCTCGAGCGCGTCGACGATGCGCCCCACATTCCAGTCGAGATTACTCACCGAGCCGTAGTAGCCCGCATGCTCTTGGCCCTGGTAAGGCTCGAGGAAACGCCTGGGCGGATCGAGGGGTTCATGCGGCGCGTAGTAGCTCTGGTAGAGCATCCACGGTTCGTCGCGGTGCTCTTCGATGAAGCGAATGCCCTGCTCGGTGTGCACGTCGGGGCGGTAGCGCGAGCGGTGCGGCTCGCCGATCCAGTGCCGCAGCAGCGAGTTGAAGCTCTTCCAGTAGTCGAAAAACCCTGGGTTGAGCGGCCCGAGGTGCCACTTGCCGATGTGGGCCGTGGCGTAGCCGGCGTTGTTGAGCAAGTAAGCCCAGTTGTCGATCAGCCGGAAGCGCGGATCGCGAAACGGATCGGTGATGGGCTCCTGGTAGTTGCTCGCGAGCTTGCCGGGCGTAATGGGATAGACGTTGCGCCGCAAGCCATGCCAATGCGGGTAGCTGCCGGTGAGAATCGACGCCCGCGTCGGCCCGCACAACGCCTGCGGTACGTAGCAATTCTCGAACAGCACGCCCTCGCCAGCCAGCCGGTCGATGTTCGGCGTCGAAACCTCGCGCATGCCGTAGGCGCCGATGGCGTCGCGCCGGCACTTGTCGAACAACAGGAACAGGACATTCGGCGGACGCTCGGGAGTCTCTGAGGCGGGGCTCTGCGCGCCGGCGGCCAGCGGCGCCGCACCGGCGCTTGAAAGGAATGCTCGGCGATCCATCGCGGTCCATGATAGCCGAGCCCTTCCGAGCCGCGGCGGCTATCCTCCGGCCTTGGCCGTCTTCTTCGGCGCCGGGTCGTACTTGTACTCCTTGCCTACCCGAGCTTCGAGGCGCTTGCCGTTGCGAACCGTCTTGCTGACCAGGCGTATCTTGACCGACGTGCTCGCGGTCCCCTTGGGCGCCCGAACGACCAGATGGCTGTCGGATCGATCCACAATTTCGGTGACCGCCGTGTTATCGAAATAGACCTTGTCGACGGTGGAGAGCCCGTGCCCATTGATGGTCACCTTGTTCGTTCCGGCGGCGGGGCCGTTCGAAGGCGCGGGGCCGCCGGTGACGACCGGGCCAAACGGCGGCAGGAAGGAATGCTCGAACGAAGCCTGCCAGTTCGAGACGTCCGCGTCGATCCGCGATCTCGTGGTTTCCGGTCCCTGGTAGCGGAACACTAGGATCGAGATCCGGCCATCCTTCGGCTTGATGCCTCGGAACCGAATTCGGTGCTGAGCTGGAATTGGCAGCGCCTCGGTCGCGGGCAACTCGCGGAGCCCCCAGGCGTTCTGGCCCGTTCGGTTCGCGTCGAACACCTTGATCTTCTTCGCGTCGGAGAGATCGATCCCGGCGACATCGAGGACGAATCCCGTCATCTGTTTGGCATCGTCCATCTCGCGAATCTCGAGCTTTCGCACGCCCGGCCAGCCTTCCTTGGGCTTGAAGAAGACGCGGTCGAGGCTCTTGCCAGCGAGGAAGTCGCTGTGGATTCTGTCGAGGCGTACTTTGGCGCCATTGAAGCCCGCCGTCTGCAGATCCAACCGGTTCAAATGCACGGACTTCTTCGGAGCCACCAGCGTAATCTGCGGCACGCCCACGAAGCCCGCCCCACAGTTGAATCGCATGACGATGCGCGTGGATGAGACCACTTCGAATTCGCCCACGACCTTGCGGTCCCCGCCAAGCGCCGTGTTCACCGAGACCTTCGACGCCACTCCGTCCTTCGGCGCCAGGAAGCTGGCGTCCGACGAGCCGCCGTCAATCAGCCTCCAGCGCGGGTCGAGTGGAACGTTGTTGACCAAGATCGAGGTTTCCCGGGTGAACCCGCGACCGTGAAGAATCACCGAGGTGTCCTCGCCCTCGGGAACGGTTTCGTAGTGGATCGTGTGGACCCAAAAGTCGCTCTCGTTGGGCAGGACGATCGTCTCGGTCAGCTTGCGCTTGCCTTCGCCTCCAGTGGTTAGCGTGCTGGCGCCGTGACCTTGCCCCTGGCAGACCTCGCCGATCTCGTAGCTCTCCCGGCGCGGGGCTTGGTCAGGCTTGAGGCGCCAGTCGGCGCAGGCGGTCATCTTGAGAGTGCGTACGTTCTTCGGCACAGCCAGCACGGCATAGGATGTGTAAGAACCCTGCGCGACGTAGCGATCCCCTGGCAGCGGCGCATAGTCCCACCCGAACACATTCGACCCCTTGCCGTGACCGGCGATGAACACGCGCTGCTCGAGGAACTGCCGGAACTGTTCCCGCTGGCGTTGGTAGTTCGTCTTTGCGCCAAATCCGAACAGGAACCGGAACGCGCCCTCGAAGACGAAGTTCTTCGAGATCTTCTGATGACGCGAAACGTTCATGGCACTCTGCGTCGGAGTCATCTCGAAAATGTAGGGCTCTCGTTCACGAAACACCGCATCGAACGCGGCGGCGGCCTCCCGTGCGTTGGCGGTTCGGCTGACAGCGGCGTGCGCAGCCTCGACCTGTTCGAGCAATCCCAGTTGCTCAAAACGGACTCTCAGGGCGCTCTCGCCGGCCTGGTGCGCCGCGCAGGCGTCCGCGGCTCGTCCCGTCGCCCTGGCAAGCTGTGCACAGCCCGCATCGGCCTGAGCCTCCATCACCGCGTTCTCAACGCCTCGAGTATCGATGTCCTGCTGCCTCACGCTTTCCGGAACGCCATGCCACCCAGTTGACTGCCCGGTTGTGAGCGCGCGACCCAAGTCCCCGCTGATGTCGCCTGATTGCATCCAGCGATCGCAGGCTTCGATCTCAGCCTTCTGTTTGGCGTCGCCAGACCTCATCTCTTCGGCGGCAATGCTTTCACAGCCGTAGGCGATCGCGATCTTCTCAGGGGCGTTGTCAAGGGCGTATTGCTCAGTCGCGGCGTGCCAGTCGACTGGCGGGGCCTTCGTTACGACCTCGTCGAGAACACCCTCGGCGCGGAGGCGATTCACGATGTTAGCCGACGACCCAGCGTAGACATCGCAGGGGCCGGCCCAATCCGGATAATCCGTGTAGCGCGAAGGATTCCATCGGATGAAGTCGCAGGCGGCGTTCGCCAATGCATCGGCGGTCTCGCCCTTGGACCGCTGAGGGCGGAGTTCCGAGAAATCCGGCTCACCCGTCTCGAGCGTCCAGCGCGCCCGCGCGATGTGATTCTTCGCTTTGCGAAACGGCGTCAGCGACGAAGTCAGCTCCATGAAGTACAAGTCGTAGTTCGGGTCCACGGACTGCCGCAGCAGGGTGAGGCGGCGGGAGATGAGCTGCAGCTCGGCGTCGAGAAGATTGTCGAGCTCATGCACGTAGTGGAGATTGGCGTCGTTGGTCAGGATCTGGTTGAGTCTCGCCGCCAGCGCGTCTTCCACCTTGTTGCTGTTGAGGAGTTGTTGAAGCGCGGAGTTATCTCCCCGGATGTCTCCACCCGTTGCCGCGGTGGACTGGACCTCGGTTGGGAAAGCCACGTCGGCGGCATCGGTGGCAAGAGCGGTTTCTCGTGTTTGCAGCACGGCCAGCTCCTGGTCCACCCTCGTTCGGGCGCCCAGGTTGTCGGCCTGCTCGGTCTTCACGCTCAGACGCTCGACCCTCAGACTTGTCCGCTCATCCAGTAGGCGGCTGCGCTTGGCGGAGGAGAGAGCGGGTTTCGCGGCGTCCTGGTCCCCGGTGTCCAGCTCAGCCAGCAGGGGTTCGATCTCACCCAGTCGCTCGTTGATCGCGTCCAGACCGTCCTGCAGCGCCTCCTCCTCGCCTTCCAGGCGCGCCTTTTCCAGCTCGAGCTTCTGAATCCTCGGTCGCAGGATCGCAAGCTCCTGCCGCGCCTCGTCGGCTCGCGCCCGCTTGCGGTCGTAATCCTCGAGCGAGCGGCGGTTCTTCAGCGCCGTCGCTGCGTCAAAATTGGCGCCAATTCCGAGCGCCCGTGTCACCACCTCGAGCTCGCTCGAGTTCACGCGGTTCGGGTCGATCGAGCCGTTCTCCGGCAGCGTGACCTCCAGCCCCTTCAGCCTCTCGAGCGTCTGGCCGATCAGGTATTGCGCGTCCTCGAGCGCCCATAGCTTCGGCCGCCCCAGGATCACCTCGCCGCAGTCCTCGTCGCATTGCGAGGCGGCCGGCAGCGCGGAGCTGGCGAAGCAGCCCAGCAGAATCAGAAAAATCGTGGCGTGAAGTTTCGTTCGCGACATCCTACTGGATAGAGCGGGATATCGCCTCCGAAGAGGCCAGCCGGGCCAGCGCCTACCGCAGCCCGGCCTCTTCGTACGCCGCCCACATGGCCTCGTAGGCCTCGTCCGCCGCGTCCAGCGCGCTATAGCCGGGCTTGCGCTGGAGCTGCGCGCTCACCTCCACCACCACCGGGCCGCGATAGCCGCCCGCGTCGAGCTGCTTCAACAACTGGAAATAGTCGGTCTCGCCGGCCCCGGGCAGCAGGAACTCGGGTTTGGCCGCCCCGCCGCGGGCGTCCTTCACGTGCACGAACACCGTCTCGGGCAGCAGGTCCCGCAAGGTGCCTCGCATGTCCAGCCCGCGCAGCGAGAAATGGCTGAAGTCGTAGGCCGCGCGGATGCGCCGGCTGCGCACCTGCGAGAGCAGCCACGTGATGTGCTCGGGCAGGTGCGCCGCGCCGCCTACGTGCGCCTTCAGCGCGATCGTCTGGTCGACCTCGGCCGCCACGCGCGCCCAATCCGCCAGCCGTTCCGCCATGCGTCCCTTCAACTGCTCCCACTCGGCCGGCTTGCCGCCGAGCACGGTTTCGAGCAGCGGCGGCTCGCCGGGGACGATGTCGTGGCCGAGCTGCGCCGCCAGACGGATCTTCTCCAGGTTGCGCGCGTGCTCGGCGTCATCAGCGGTCAGCAGGATGCGCTCCATCATCGCCGGCAGCCGGATGTCGAGATCGCGCAACTGGAAGCTGAGCTGCGCGCGGTCGCCGGAGCGAAACTTGGCTGGCTCGGTCGGCCAGCCTTCGTTGAGGGTGATCTCGATCGCCTCGTAGCCCAGCCGCGCGCAGTACTCCACCGCGTCGCCCACGCGAAAGTCCTGCATGGCGTAGAGGCTGAAGCCGAGCGGCAGCCGCAGCTTGTCGTCGGTCAGGTCCGCGAGTTGGGCCCGGCCGCCGGCCGCGGTGCACAGCCCAAGGAAGCTTCGGCGCGATACAGACATGCCGCCGCATTGTAAAACGTGGGCGGCCAGGCTGGCTCTGCGGCTTGACTTTTGGCCCAGGGCAATCTAGAGTTAGATCCTTGGCCGATAATATTTAGGCATGACTAAATTACTGTCATTGGCGGGACTGACGCTCTCGCTAGCCGCCGGCTCGGCCTGGGCGCAGGCGAGCGGCACGGTCCGCGGGGTCATCACCGACCCGAGCGGCGCGGCGCTCAGCGGCGCCACGGTGCGGCTGACGAACGCGCGCACGGGGCTGGCGCGCCAGGCGGCGTCGGACGACAGCGGCGCCTTCGAGCTCGCCAACGTGCCGTTCCAGACCTACGAGCTCGAAGCCTCCGGCGCGGGTTTTGCGGCGCATCGCCGCACCGTCGCGGTGCGCACCACCGTGCCCGTCACGCTCGAGATCGCCTTGCAGATCGAGGCGCGGCTCGAGACCGTGGATGTGGGCGTGAGCGCGCACGCCACGCTGATCGACGCCGAGGCGACCGGCACGCGCAGCGAGCTGAGCCGCGCGACGATCGAGCGCATGCCGGTGCAAGTTGGCGCGCGCGGCCTCGAAGCGGTGCTGCTCAACTTCCCCGGCTTCGCCGCCAACGCCAATGGCGCCATCCATCCGCGCGGGGCTCACAACCAGATGACCTACGTCATCGACGGCATGCCGATCAGCGATCAGTTCACCGGCTCGTTCGCCACCTCCATCGACCCCAGCCTGGTGCAGACCATCGAGCTCTACACCGGCGACGTGCCGCCGGAGTACGGCGCGAAGGTCTCCGGAGTCGCCAACATCACCACCCGCTCGGGCTTCGACGCCGGAGGCCGGACCTTTGCGACGCTCGAGCTCGGCGCGGCGGGCTTCGACACGGCCTCGACCTCGGCGCAGGCCGGCGGCGCGACCGGCAAGCTCGGCTGGTTCGGCGCACTCTCCGCGGTCAAGAGCAACCGCTTTCTCGATACGCCTTCGCTCGACAACCTGCACAACGGCGGCAACGCCGAGCGCGGCTTCGCAAGGCTGGACTGGCAGGCGACCGAGAAGAACATCTTTCGGCTGAACGCCATGGCCGGCCGCTCGTCGTTCCAGCTCGCCAACCTGCGCTCCCAACACGCCGCCGGCCAGCAGCAGCGCCGCTTGCTGCGCGACGCCGCCGTCTCGCTGGGCTACGTACGCATGCTGCGGCCCGCCGCGACGTTCGAGTCGACCGCGTCCTACCGCGCCACCATCGCGCAACTGCTGCCGAGCGCGGCCGATACACCGGTCACCTCGTCACTGTCGCGGCATCTCTCCACCGTTGCGACCTTCAATCGGCTCAACGTCATTCGCGGACGCCACACGTTGCGGTTCGGCGCCGACTACCAACGCTTTCCCGTCAGCGAGAACTTCTCGTTCGGGTTCACCGACGCGGCCTTCAACCAGCCCGACTCCCCGGACTTCAACCCCAACCTGGTTCCGTTCGACTTCACCCGCGGCGGCGACTGGTTTCGGTTTTCGGGCAAGGGAACCGGTTCGCTGGCGACGGCGTTTGCGCAAGACAAGATCAAGCTCGGGCGCTGGCTGCTCAACCTCGGCGCGCGCTTCGACCGCTACGCCTTCCTCACCAAGGGCTCGCAGTTGCAGCCGCGGCTCGGCGTCGCCTACCACTTCGAGGAGACCGGCACGGTTCTGCGCGCCTCCTACAACCGCAACTACCAGACGCCGCCCAACGAGAACCTGCTGCTGTCGAGCTCGCAGGCGGCCTCTTCCCTCGCGCCGCCGGACGTCCGCCGCGACCTCAGCGGCGGCGTCATCCTCATCCGGCCTCAGCGGCAGAACGTCTACGAGGCGGGGCTCCAGCAACGGCTGGGCTCGAAGGCGAGCCTCAACGCCGTCTACTATCACAAGGACTCGACCGATCTGCAGGACAACGACAACTTCCTCAACACCGGCATCATCTTCCCCACCTCGCTCGCCGCATCGAACGTCAACGGTTTCGAGACGCGGTTGGTCGTGCCGGAGTGGCGGCGTTGGAGCGGCTCGCTCAGCCTGACCCACTACCACGTCGTCGTGACGCCGCCGTTCACCGGCGGGTTGTTTCTGGGTTCCTCCGCCCTCGATGTGCTCAGCGAGGGCCCGTTCATCATCGACCACGACCAGCCGCTGAGCGTGAGCGGGTTGGCGACATTCCGCGCGAGTCGAAACTGGTGGACGAGCTGGCAGACGCGCTACGACAGCGGCTTGGTTTCCAACCCCTCCGATCCCGCCGAAGTCGCGCTCGACCCAGACTTCTTCGACCAGCTTCCCTACGTGAACCTGACCGCCGATCCGCCGCGCGTGCGCCCGCGCACGATCATCGACGCCGCGGTGGGCTACGAGCACTACGCCGGCGACCGGCGGGATTGGGAAGTGGTCTTCCAAGTGTCGAACCTCACGAACCGCACCGCGCTCTACAACTTCCAGTCGGTGTTCGTCGGGACGCGGGTGGTGCAACCGCGCACCGCCGCCGTCAAGCTGCGGCTCTACTGGTAGCTCCAGGCTGGACATCGCGGCGCCGCAGCGATCAAGATGTCGGTATGATCCGGAACGCCGCCGCTCTCGCTCTGCTTTGCGCCGCCCTGCTCTCGCCTGCCGTGCTCGCCGCCGAGCGTCTCTTCGACATCGACGGGCCAATGGAGCTGCACATCTGGCTCACCGCCAAGGCCGGGCAGGAGGAAGCGATGGAGAAGACCTTCCGGGAAGTGTTCTATCCGGCGGTCAGCGCGCGCGAGGGCTTCCGCAGCGCCATGATGGTCCGTAAGCCGGGGACTTCGGACTACACAGTCCGGCTCTCGTTCGACACCGAAGAGCTCCGCATGGCCTGGGTCGCCTCCGACGCGCATCAGCAAGCTTGGCCGGCGCTCGAATCACACGCGGCCAAGGTCGACTACGCCGGCTTCGCGATCGTCCACCCCGAGTGAGCGCGAGTCGTCATTTGTCCGGAAATGTCATGTCCCGCCGGGGGGTGGACTGGCGCGCGTTCCACTCGACGAACAAATCGCGATAAGTCGCCGCCACGTAGTCCGCTTCTTCGAATCCCAGAGCCGTTGCGGTCGCATCAATCCACTCTGGCGGGCCTTCGAGCTCGAGGAAGTCGCCAATCGGCGTCTCGTCGAGCTCGATGACCCCCGGCTCGCCGGGCTTGCGGTAGCGCGTGCGACGCTTCTCGTAGCGCCACTCCGGCTTGAAGCCGAGGCCCTCGACGATCCGCTCGAGCGTGGGTCTGGGGCCGTCGAGGTTGTGCTCCTCGCGGACCTTATGCGGACCCTCCTCGGCAATCGGCAGCTTGACGGTCAAGATCGCGCGATCGCCGGTTTCTCGCACGCGCAGCAGCTTGCCGGCGCTCTCGAGCGCACGGTCAGGCGAATCGTAGACCGTATTGCGCTCGAGCAGGCGCTCCCCCGGCGTCCAATCCAGCGTCTCGAGCTGGGCGCGCAGGGCGGGAAGAGAGCGTATGGGCAACTTGACTTCGACTTCGAGCATGGCGGCTGCTGCCATCGTAGCCCAAGGCGCGCGCGAAATGAGCTGCGGTCTACGCTACATTCGAGGGCAGTGATGCGAGTTGCCGCCATCGTCGTTCTCGCGGCCGGCCTGGCCTCGGCGGAACCGGACGAGCAGGCCTTGGAGTGGCTCCGCAAGGCCCAGCAACGAGCCGGCGGCGCCGATGTCCTCGCGGCCGTTCGCGACGTCCGGCTCGAGCGCCATATGCGCAACGCCGCCGCGGGGTTGACCGCGGAGCAAACGCTGGTCTACGTCCTCCCAGGGGCGCTGCGCCAGCAGAGCGCGCTGCCGTTCGGCAAGGTCACCGTCTTCGTCGACGCAGAAGGCGGCTGGATGCACGGGCCGCGGGGGCAGGCTCCGTTGCCGCCGCCGCAATTGCGACAGGTCCGCGGCGAGCTGTTCCGTTTGCGTGAGGCGCTGCTGCTGGCCGACCGCCTCGACGACCGCGAAGTGCGGTTCGTGCGCGAGGCCGACGATGGCGCGCGTCAGGCGGCGGTGCTCGAAGTCGCATCGAAAGACGGCGACGAGCGCGTCGAGATCTGGATCGACCGCGAGACCGGCGAGCTCTACAAGCTGGTCTACGCTGGGGTCGCGCTCGCCGGGACGCCCCCTCAGGTCGAGGAGCGTCACCGGGACTTCCGCGTCGTTGAGGGCGTTCGCATTCCGCACAAAATCACGATTCGCCAGGGCGGCGCGGTGGTGACCGACGTCGCCGTCGTCGAGGTGAGCGTTAACTCCGGCGTCAGCGAGGAGGAGCTGGCGGCCAAGCCCTGACCCGGCGCCCTGATCCGGCGCCGATTGCTCCAATCGCCCGGCTCTGGTAGGCTCGACGTTTATCCCGCCCGCATGCCCAAGAGCCGAAGCCAACGGGCTGGCAAGCCTGCTCCCGAGCTGATCAGCGACCCGCCGCGGATTGCCGAGATCGCCCAGCGGCTCTCAGACGAGCCCATCATCGCGTTCGACACGGAGTTCCTGCGCGAGCGGACTTTCCATCCCCAACTGGGCCTGTTGCAACTCGCGAGCAAGGACGAGGCCTGGCTGATCGACCCGCTGGAAGCGGACCGCGAGGGCTTGCGGCCGGTGCTCGAGGTATTGACTGCCGAGCGAGTGCTCAAGGTCGCCCATTCCGCCGAGCAAGACCAAGAGTGTCTCTACTCGCACTACGGGATCGTGGCGGCCCCGCTGTTCGACACCTCGATCGGCGCGGCGCTGACCGGCATGGGCGACCAGATCGGCTTGGCGCCGTTGCTGCGCCGGGTGCTGCGGGTCAGCGTTCCGAAGGGGCATACCCGCACGAACTGGCTCAATCGCCCTTTGCAGCCGGCGATGTGTGAGTATGCGGTCGCTGACGTCGCGCATTTGGTCGAGCTCGCGGAGAGTCTGCTGGACGAGCTCGAACGTCGCGGCCGCCGAAGCTGGGCGCTCAAGCTTTGCTCCCAGCTCGCCGACCAGCAGCGCTTCGACGGCGACGGCTTGGCCGTCGCGCGCAAGCTGGCGCTGAACGCCCGCGTGGACAAGCGCGAATACGCCGTGCTCAAAGAGCTGGCGCAGTGGCGCGAGGCCCGCGTGCGCAAACGCGACATCCCGCGCCGTTGGTTGGCCGAGGATCAGACCCTCGTTCAGCTCGCCCGCGCCCAACCCCGCCGCGCCGAAGACCTCTCCGATTTCCGCGGGCTCGGCGCTCGCGTGCGCGACTATGGCGCCAAGCACATCCTCGAAGCCATCGAGCGCGGCCGCGCGGTCCCCGCGGACGACCTCGAAGCGCCGCCCGAGAAGGCCGAGCCGGTTGGCAACGAGGGACCGGCGCTGACCGTGCTCAAGTGCTTCCTCAATTTCCTCGCACAAGAGAGCGACGTCCCGCTCCGCTTCCTGATGGACTCCGACGCGCCGCTGCTGTTGCTGCGCGGCGACTTCGAGACGCTCGAGGATCTCGAGGGCTCCGGCATCCTCGGCGCCGGCGCGCTCGACGTGTTCGGCGAAGAGATTCTCGCCCTGCTCGGCGGCAAGCGGGCGCTGAAGATCGAGGGCGGGCGGGCGGTCCGCTTCGATCCCAACGGCGGCGGCGGATCGCCTACTCCGGCGGGTCGCCCAAAGTCGTCACGCGGCCAACGCCGTCGGTCACGTGGATGAGCAGCGCGCTGCGGGCGTCCAGAGTCTGCTGCGAGACCTCGAAGCGCGCCGCGACCAGCCCGCGCACGGTCTCGCCCGAAGGGATCTCGGTCTTCGCGCCGAAGGGCTCGTCCTTCATGCCGCCCAGGGCCGGGAAGTAGTTGAACAGGTCCTGGATGTCGATCGTGTTCACCGTCGTGCCGCGGTGCGACTGGCCTTCGGCGTCGATCAGCTCGAGCCGCCGATCCCAGGCGACGAAGTTGTTCGGCGTGATGTTCTCGGCGCGAAAGTTGACCAGCGCGACCGAGGCTTCCGGTTCCACCGAGAGCGTGCGCACCTCGGTGATCTCGCCCTGCAGGCGCGCCGCCGGACCGCGCGTGAGAAACAGCGCGCCAATGGCAATCGCGCCCAGCGCCAACAGGATGATCAACAGCTTCTGCATCGCCTTGAGATGGCGCCGGCCGCGCCGCCCCTGGGCCTAGGGGCCGGGCGAGCCCGAAACGCCACCCCTGAGTGTAGCCGGAGGAACGTCAGAATAGTAGGAAGCACGCGGCATGGCGCTCCAGGTCACCGAAATCTTCCGCTCGATCCAGGGCGAGTCCGGCTATGCCGGCCTGCCCTGCACCTTCGTGCGCCTGACCGGCTGCAATCTGCGCTGCGCCTGGTGCGATACCGAGTACGCTTTTCACGGCGGCGAGCGGATGAGCGTCGACCAAACAGTCGAGCGCGTCCGCGGCCTCGGCGGCGATCTCGTCGAGCTGACCGGCGGCGAGCCTCTGCTGCAGAAAGAAGCGATCCCGCTGCTCGAGCGGTTCCTCGCCCAGGGGTGGACGACGTTGCTCGAAACCAGCGGCGAGCGCCCCCTCGGCGACGTGCCGGCGGAGGTGGTCAAAGTGGTGGACGTAAAGTGCCCCGACTCCGGCGAGCCGGATACGTTTCGGCTCGAGAACCTCGACGTGATGACGCCGCGCGACCAGATCAAGCTCGTCATCGCGTCGCGCCGCGACTACGAATTCGCCCGTGATTTCACGCGAGAGCACCGCCTGGTCGAAAGGTTCGCCGCCGTCTTCTTCTCCCCGGTGCACGCGGGCGTCGACCTCGAAGCGTTCGCCGGCTGGCTGCTCGAAGACGCGCCCGGCGGTGTGCGATTCGGCTATCAACTGCACAAAGTGATCTGGGGCGCCGACGCCCAAGGCGTCTAGCCCGCGTGGAATAATACGGGGAACATGGAGGATCGCTCGAGATGAGGAAACTTGCCGCTTCAATCGCCATGGCCCTCGCGGTTTGGGCCTGCACGCCCGCCGTCGAGACCGAACCCGCCGCGGAGGCCCCCGCTCCCGAAGCCGCGTCGTCCCACGACCCGGTCGAGACGGCCGCGACCGAGATGGACGCAGCCGCGCTCCAGGCCCGACTCGACGCCGGCGAGGACGTCTACCTGCTCGACGTGCGCAACCCCGACGAGCTCGAAGAGCACGGCATGATCGCCGGTGCGGTGAACATCCCCGTCGACGAGCTCGAAACGCGCTTGGCCGAAGTGCCCAAGGACAAGCCCATCGTCACCTACTGCATGCGCGGCGGGCGCGCATCGCGGGCGGCCGAGCTGCTGCTGAGCAACGGCTACGAGCAGCCCATCGAGTTCGGCGGCATCACGGCCTGGAAGGAAGCCGGCAACGCGGTCGTCCAGCCGTAGGCCGCGCGTCGATGCATCGCGTCAGCGCGAAAGCCCGCCTGGCTGAGAACGGATTCCTGCTGGGCTCGTTCGTCGAGACCGGCGCGCCGGAGGTCGTCGAGGCCTGCGGTTTGGCCGGCCACGACATCGCCATTCTCGATCGCGAGCACTCGGCGATGTCGGGCGAGACGGTCGGCGGGCTGATCCGGGCAGCGACGGCGGCCGGCGTGGCGCCGCTGGTGCGCGTTCGAGACAACGCCCCGGGGCCCATCCTCGAAGCGCTCGACCAGGGTGCGGTCGGCCTGCACGTTCCGCGCATCGCCTCGCCCGAAGACGCGCTGCGTGCCGCGCGCGCCGCGCGCTTCCCGCCCGAGGGCGAGCGCGGCTTCAACCCCTTCGTGCGCGCCGGGCGCTACGGCGCGCTGCCGGTGGACGAGTTGCGCCGCGAAGCCGACGGAGACACTCTGCTCGTGCTCCACATCGAAGGGCCTCGAGCGCTGGAGCGCCTCGACGAGATCCTTGCCGTCCCCGGCGTCGACGTCGCCTTTCTCGGTCCGTATGACATGTCGCAAACCCTAGGCGTGCCCGGCGAGGTGACCCACGCCAAGGTGCGCGAGGCGATGAGCGCCATCATCGCGGCCGCCGAGCGCCAGGGTCTCGCCGTCGGCTGCTTCGCCAATACCCCGGAGCAGGCTGAGCTGTGGCTCGGCCAAGGCGTGCGCTACCTGGCCTACTCGGTCGACGCGCACCTGTTCCGCGAGGCGGCAAAGTCCGTGCGAACCAGGGTGGACGAGATCCGCGAGCGGCTCGGCCGCAACACACGAGCCAGCTGAGGGAAGTCGCCTGGCTGTTCTTTCGCCTGGGGCTGACCGCCTTTGGCGGCCCCGCCGCCGGACGAGTCTTGCTGCAGAGCTAACGGCCGCTGGGGCCGTTGTGGCGCATGGCTCCAGCCGTGCACGCGAGGCTGCGCCTCGCGCGAATTACCTCTACTCTCCGAATCCGCCGCCGCCCGGAGTCTCGATCGTCAACACGTCGCCCGGGCCTGCACGTACGGTCCCTTTCGACGGGATGGCCGCACCGTTGAGGCTGTTCCTGCCGCGAGCGCCGGGCTGGCCGCCGGCCAAGCCATAGGGCTGAGTCTTGCGGCGATCGCTCAGTAGCGTCACCTCGGTTTCGGCAAGCAGCTCGAGCTCCCGCACGACCCCGTCGCCGCCGCGCTGCCGCCCCGCGCCGCCGGAGCCCTGCCGCAGCTTGTAGCGCCGCACCCGCAGCGGGAGCTGCCTCTCGAGCGCCTCGACCGGTGTATTGAGCGAGTTGGTCATGTGGGTGTGCACGGCGCTGAGGCCCGCGGCGCGCGGCCGAGCGCCCATGCCGCCCGCGATCGTCTCGTAGTAGGCGAACGGCTCGCCCGTACGCGGGTCGATTCCGCCGAGCGAGAGGTTGTTCATCGACCCCGAGCTCGCGGCGGGTATGTCGTCGGGCAGCGCCTGAGCCAGCGCGCCCAACACCACGTCGGTAATCCGCTGCGAGGTCTCCACGTTGCCCGCGGCCACGCTCGACGGCAGACGGGCGTCCACGACCGACCCAGCCTTGGTGACGATGCGGACCGGCCGCATCAAACCGGCGTTGTAGGGGATCTCTTCGCGAATCAAGCAGCGGAAACAGTACATCGTCGCCGCCGTCGTGATGGCGTGGTTGGCGTTCACCCCGCCGCTCACTTGCTCCGCTGATTCCGAGAAGTCCGCCGTGACCCCGTCGCCCTCCACTTGCAGGCGGCACACGATGCGGACTGGCTCCTGGGAGAAGCCGTCGTCGTCGAGGCAATCCTCGAAGCGGTACTCGCCGTCGGGGATGGCAGCCAGCTTCGTTCGCATCATGCGCTCGGCGTAGTCTTTGAGCGCGTCCATTTGCTCGCGCATCAGAGGCTCGCCGTACTTGGCCGTCGCCTCGCGCAGCCGGCGCTCGCCGGAGCGGTGCGCGGCGAGCTGCGCGCCCAAGTCGCCGCGCCGCTCCTCGGGAGTGCGCACGTTGGCCAAGATCGTCTCGAGCAAGTCCTGCTCGAAGTCGCCCCGCCGGACGAGCTTCACCGGAGGGATGCGCAGACCTTCTTGGTAGATCTCGCGCGCCAGCGGCATCGAGCCCGACGTCATGCCGCCCACGTCGGAGTGATGCGCCCGCGTCGCCAAATAGTACGCCGGCGCTGTCTCGCCGTCGAGGAACACCCCGGAGACAGAGGTGATGTCGGGCAGGTGCGTCCCGCCGCGAAACGGGTCGTTGAGAAACACGACGTCGCCCGGCTCGAGCCCGTGCGCCGCCAGCGCTTCGGCCACCGACGACGGCATCGCGCCCAGATGCACCGGCATGTGATCGCCCATCGCGATCGTCTCCGCCCCGGCGTCGTAGACCGCGCAGGAGTAGTCGCGGCGCTCCTTGATGTTGGGCGAAAACGACGTGCGCCGGAGCACCACGCCCATCTCCTCGGCGATCGAAACGAACAGGTTGCGGAAGATTTCGAGCTCGAGGTTCATCAGGCGAAGCGGCGGCGCGTACGCTACATTGTCCTCCATGCGCATCATTCCCGCCGACGAAATCGAGTCTCTGGTCGGCAGCGAGATCGCCGTGAGCGATTGGGTCGAGGTCGCTCAAGAGCGCATCCAGCAGTTCGCCGACGCCACCGGCGACCACCAGTGGATCCATCTCGACCGCGAGCGCGCCGCAAGCGAGTCTCCCTACCAGACGACCATCGCCCACGGCTTCCTCAGCCTGTCGCTGCTCTCGGTGATGGCCGGCTCGTCCTTTCGCGTGGAGGGCGGCTTCAAGATGGGCGTCAACTACGGGCTGAACCGGGTGCGCTTTCCGGCGCCGGTTCCGGCGGGCAAGCGCGTGCGCGGCCGCTTCACGCTCAACCAAGTCGAGCCCATCGACGGCGGGCTGCAGTTCGTCTGGGGCGTGCTGGTGGAGGTGGAAGACGGCGCGAAGCCCTGCGTAGCCGCCGAGTGGGTTACACGCGCCTATCGTTAGAGCGACCTTTGAGGGCGTGACGAGGCCCCAGCGCCGTTGGCGGGCGCCGGGGCCAAGTTGATGGAGACGGCAGCGCCCTACCGGGGCGACACCGTCAGCCCGCCGGGAAGGACCGCGCTGGCGCCGTCTTTATTGACGACCACGACGTCCCAAACCCGATCGCCCTTCGGTCCGTTGCCGAAGGCCCGCACGGTGACCGTAAGTGTCGTGTCGTTGACGAACCGCGTCCGGAGGATCCGCGGCGCGCGACCCTTGCCGTTCACCAGGCTCGCGGTCGCGCCGGACTCGAACCCGGTTCCCGTGACGCGAATCTCGACTGCGCGATCCGGATCGATACGGCTGGGCGTGACGGCCGTCACGGTCAGCTCGCCGGAGGGCGGCGGAGGCGGCTCGGCGGTTACGGTGACGCCGAGCGACTGCTTAGCCACGAGGCCGCCGGAATCGGTCGCCTCGGCCGAGATTTGATGTACGCCAACGCTCAGCGTCTTCGAGAGGCTCGCCCCGGACCCCAGCGGACCGTCGAGGCTCGAGCTCCACGCAATCGAGCTGGAGAGATCGCCGTCCTGCTCGTCCGCCGCGGAGGCTTGCAGCAAGACCGGCGTCCCTTCCTGCACGCTCGTCCCCGGCGCTGGCGACGTGATCGTGAGAGTAGGCGCCGTGTTGCCCGGTCCCGACGCGGTTACCGTCACGCCGACGGACTTGGAGGCCGACAGCGAGCCGGAATCGGTGACTGAGGCGGTGATCTGATGCACGCCGACGCTGAGTGTCTTCGAGAGGTTCGGCCCGGCGCCGAGCGGCCCGTCGAGGCTCGAGGCCCACGAGATCAGGCCCGCGAGATCGCCGTCCTGTGTATCAGTCGCCGAGGCTTGCAGCGAGACCGGCGTGCCTTCGCTCACCGTCGTCCCGTCGGCGGGCGAGGCGATGCTGAGCGTCGGCGCCGTGTTGCTCGGCGGCGGAGGCGCGTCGCCGCCCGCGCGGGCGATGACCTCGACCTCAGCCAGAGAGGCGACTGGATAGCCGTCGCGGGTGCGGCCGGACGTCGAGTCGATCTCAATGCGCACGCGCTGGGCCCGCAGGTGCGGGAACGTGACTTCGGTCCCGTCCACCGAAACTTCCTGCGCGCTGCCGGAGGCGACCCAGTCCGCTGCGCCTGGCATGCCGAGCCGTACGGTCGCCCCGTGCACCTGCAACGTCGAGCCGTTGTCGGGTCGCACGTTGTAGAGTCGGACCGTGCGGACCGTGACGGGCTCGGGGAAGACCAGCTCGACCCACTGATCATCGACCGCGCCGTACGCGCTCGACCACGTAATCAGGTCGGAGCCCTTCCGTACGCGGCGGTCGACGAGCCCGGAGTTCCACGGCTCGTGGCGAGACGAAGACGCGACGATGGAGGCTCCCGGCGCGAGGTTGCTCCACTTGGCCTCCTCGTCGTCGTCGGGAACCGGAATCATCGTGTGGCCGGCGTGGCACCCGACGCATCGCGCAACCTGACCCGGCTTGCCGTAGTTCATCCCGGCGACGTGAGTGGCGCCGAGCGGCGTACCCATCGTGAAGGGAACCGTGCCGTCGGCGGAGCGGATCTGCTCGAAGAGTTGGATATTCGCGGGCGCGCTCTCGCGGACCGAGCCGTCGGGGTTGACGTCGCGCTCGGCGAGCAGAATCGGCCAATCGAGCATTTCGAGCGAGCCCCAATTGACGCGCTGGAAATCGGCGAAGAAGCGGATCTTTGCCGCCGAGCCGACTGCTGGAGCGCTGGCTTCGATCGTGTCCACCGGACCGTTGCCGTAGACATTCAGCGCGTCGAAGATGAACGTGCCGTCCATGTCGTAGGGGCCCTGCTCGGTGGGCGGGAGCAGCGAGGCGTAGGTGTTGACCGTGTCCGGGATGATCGGCGGGAGCTGTCTGGGGATCAGCAGCTTCGCGCGAAGCTCGGTCGCGCCGGGCAGATCGTAGAGCAGCGTACGGTTGGAGCCGTCGGGATCGATCACGTACAAGCCGTAGTCTTGGTAGACGTCGCGCGCCCACGAGATGACGATGCGGCCGTCCGGCAACACGGCAGGCTCGCCGGCGTAGTTGCCCACCAGGATTCCGAACGAAGGCGGGTTCTCGCTGACTCGCGTTGCGCCCTCGGCATAGCGCGCGGTGATGCCGATGATCGACTCGTACTCGGGCTCGCCGCGCTTGTAGCGCCGCAGACCGCCAAAGCCCGCCGCCTCACTCATGTTGGTCATGGGGAAGTAGTTGGCGACGATGTCGCCGTCGGCCTCGAATGAGCCGCCGTATGCGTGTGCGGCGTCGCTGCTGTGATGGGCGCCGGCGAACTGCTGCAGCTCGGTGCCGTCGGGATTGATCGACGCCAGGTGCCATAGGTTCCTGAACAGCAGCAGAGGACCGCCGACTTCGTTGCCGCGGTTCATGGTGAGGCCGTCCTTGCGGTAGTAGCCCTCGCAACACCAGTCGTACTCGTTGTTGGGAACCGTGTCCATCAGATTGGTGGCGAAGCGGTGGTTGCGCCACCAACGGCTGAAAACGATCTTGCCGGTGAGCGGATCGATGACGGGCCGGTCGGCGCCGCTGCGCTCCGCGGTGATGCGGTGCAGATTGCTGCCGTCGCCGTTCATCACGTAGAGGTTGGTCGCACGGGCGGCGCTGTACTGCCCGAAAGCGGGCCAGCGCGTGGAGGAGAAGACGATGCGGCCGTCGGGCAGCCAGACCGGGTCGGCGTCGTCGTAACCCTGCAGCGCCCCCGATGCGGTGATGCCGAACTGCGAGTAGTCGAGATGATCTTGATCCGACGTGGTGAGCTGGCGCAGTCCGCTGCCGTCAGAGTTGATCACGTAGATGCGCCAGGAGTCGGGGTCCGCCAGCGGAATGTTGTCGCGGGAGGGGTCGTGCTCGTCGGCGGGAAAGCCGGAGAAGACGATCTTGGTCCCGTCCCAGGAGACGTCCGGGGCGTTGACGTCGATGAGGTTCAGGCTGGCGGGCGTGGGGTTGGCTCCGTCGACGAGGACGCGGATGGAGCCGTTGGATTCCCGGACCAGCAGGCGTCCTGGGGCGGCGACCCGGAAGCGGCTGTAGGAGCCCACTCCCGGCATGTCGTTCGGCACGTCCCAGAAGACGCTGCCGACGGGCGGAATCTGGCGCGATACGAAGACAACGGGCGGCGGCTCGGGCGACTGCGATTGGAGATCTGCCGGGGCGAAGAAGCTAGCGGCTCCGGCAAGCACAAGTGTGGCGGAAAGAACGATTCGTAGGTTGTGTGGGGACATAGATGACTCTCGATCCATTGCGCAACCGCAATCGCATCTGGTTCGTCATCGGGCTTTTTCGGAACTCGAGTACTACAATTACAGATACGCAAGTACTTTAAGTACTATCTGGGGGATTCGCCTTAGTTTTGACGTTCTCTGGAACGTCGACGAGGCGGTCGTGTGATCTCTTTCTCCTTTGTTATCAGCCAACATCGGGCATCCGGCCGTTGGGGCGGATTGGTAGCACTCCCGGTTCCAAACAGGGCGATCGCGGGACAACTTTCGGCGAATGAGTTATATGAATGCCGCTCCTACAGTACTGAAAAATGTAGGACCTGATGTAGGATTTGCAGGGTCGCGGTAAAACCTACCCGCCCGCCCGCGGTTTGGTGTAACAATGACCACGTCATGACGGGCACGAGACGCCAGTTCTTGCTCGCCGCCGCCGCGGCCGCCGCCGCGCAACGACCCAACGGTCGACCGAACGTCCTGTTCGTCTTCTCCGATCAGCAGCACGCCCGCACCGTGAGCGCCTACGGCGGCGCGCCGGTGCGTACGCCCGCGGCGGACCGCATCGCGGCCGAGGGATGCCGCTTTGACAACGCCATCAGCATCTATCCGGTCTGTTCGCCCTACCGCGGCATGCTGATGAGCGGCTTGTTCCCCATGCGCAACGGCGTGGTGGGCAACGACACGCCGCTCTCGGACGATCTGCCCACCTTCGGCAAGCTATTCCGAGACGCTGGGTATCGCACCGGCTACATTGGCAAGTGGCACCTCGAGGCGAACCGCACCGGATTCGTGCCGCACCGTCGGCGACAGGGGTTCGACGACTTCTGGGCGGTGCACTCCTGCAACCACGACCACTTCGACTCGCCCTATTACATGGACGACCCCGAGCGCGAGCTCACGCACCGGGGCTACGAGCCGGATTCGCAGACCGATTTGGCGATCGGGTTCATGCGCGAGTCGGTCGAGCGTGACGCGCCGTTCTGTCTGGCAATGTCGTTCGGTCCGCCGCACAACCCTTACCGGGCGCCGGAGGCCTACGAAGCGCGCTTCCGGCCCGAAGCAGAGATCCCGCTGCCGCCCAACATCGAGGAGCGCGAGGTCGTCGACGAGCTGCTGCGAACCGATACCCGGCCGATGACAGCGCGTCAGAAGCGGCAGCGGGCCAATGCACGCGCGCGGCTCGACAGCGACCAGCGCATCCGCAAGCAGATGCTGCACGGCTACTACGGCGCCTGCGAAGCGCTCGACGCCTGCTTGGGGCGGCTTCTGGGCGCGCTCGACGATCTTGGCGCGGCCGAAGATACCATCGTCGTCTACACCTCAGATCACGGCGACATGGTCGGCGCGCACCGCATGGGCCTCAAGCAGATGCCTTTCGAAGAGTCGATCAACGTGCCGTTCCTGCTGCGCTACCCGCGGAGGATCTCTCCGGGCCGGCAAACCGGTGCGTTGCTGACTCCGGTCGACATCGTCCCGACGCTGCTGGCGCTGGCCGGCGCGCCGTTCGATCCCGCGCTCTTCGATGGACGAGACCTGAGCCGCCATGCAGCGGACGGGGCGGAGGAGGAACGCGGCTCGGTCCCCATCATGAAGATGGTGCACGGCGGCAACCCGTGGATCCAGAACGGCGTGCGGCCATGGCGGGGCGTCCGGACCGAGCGTTACACTTACGCGGAGCTCGAAGGCGAGCCGTGGCTGCTCTACGACAACCGGGAGGACCCCTACCAGATGCGGAATCTGATCCGCGACAGCGGACGAGCGGGGCTGCGTCGCAAGCTCAAGAGCGAGATGGAGCGCTGGCAAGACGAGGCCGGCGACACGCTGAGCGAAGCGGAGATCGATCGTTTTCGGGCGGAGCAGCGGAAGCGATTCCCGGGGTTGGCCTAGACTGAGGCGCATGAGCTGCCGCGCTCGATTCGGTGTTTCGATGGCACTGGCTGTCGCGCTTGGGTGCCAGGCGGGCCCGACGCCTTCCCCTCAGTTGGAGCCGCAGCGAGAGGCGCAGAGCGCGTCAGAGCTAGAGGCGGAGTCGCCCGATGAATCGGCGGCCGACTCGATCTGGCGCGAGCAGAAGCTGATTCGCAATGCAGACCTCAACATCGAGGTCTCCGACGTGGACGCCGCGGCCCACGCCGTCGAGACGATCGTGAGCCGGCATGACGGCTTGGTGGCCGACTCGCAAACGTCTCAGTACTCCTCCGGTCGACGGTTCTCGTCGATCAGCCTCCGCATACCGGCCTCGCAGTTCGATGCAACGCTCGCCGAGCTTCGCGTATTGGGCAGGGTCGAGCACGAAGGCGTAACGACTCAAGACGTCACGAAAGCCTACTTC
Organism: Bryobacterales bacterium; assembly: GCA_965216545.1. Lineage (GTDB taxonomy): Bacteria > Acidobacteriota > Terriglobia > Bryobacterales > UBA6623 > RI-231. The sequence goes on along the minus strand of OZ244172.1, from coordinate 5,117,974 downwards.
GACCTCGAGACCCGGCTGGCGGTCAAGCGTGACGCCGCAAAGCGGTTGCGCGAGATTCTGACCAGACGCACCGGCAATTTAGCCGACGTGATTACAGCGGAGCGGGAGCTGAGCCGGATTACCGAGGAGATCGAACAGCTCGAGGGTGAGAAACGATTCTACGATCACAAGATTGCGACATCGACCATCCGAGTCAACTTGAGTGAGCGGGAGGGGGCGGTGCTGAGCATCATCGAGCCGGTGACCGAGGCTCTGCGGGACTCCGCGCGAGTGCTGGCAGGCTCGTTGCAGGCCATGATCTACGTCGTCACGGCCTCGGCGCCGTGGGCGCTCGTCGGAGGGCTGTGCTGGATCCTCGTTCGCCGAGCTCGGAGGAGACGCGAGCCGTCGTAGAGCCCGTTTTGTGGCGCAAAGAACAGGGCGGCTCGTTAGCGTTCCAGCTTGGTCCGCAGGCAGTCGAAAAACTTGTCGGTCATCATCTTGGAGGCGCCGCCGATGAGCCGTTGGCCGACTCGCGCGATGGCGCCGCCCACCTGGGCCTTGCCCGTTACCTCGACCTTCGTGCCCGTCTCGGTTGGCGTGAGTCGAATCTCGCCGCCGCCCTTGACGAAGCCAGGTTTTCCCTTCCCCGCGACGACGAGCCTGTAGGAGTCGGGCCGCTGCAGATCCTGTAGCTCGACGGTCCCCTCATAGCGGCCCGTGATGGCGGCGACGCCCATCTTTAGCGCCGCGCGGTAACGGTTCTCGCCCACGGGCTCGAGTTGCTCGCAGCCCGGCAAGCAGGCCGCCACGACCTCAGGGTCCGTCATCAGGTCGAAGACGCGCTCGGGCGGCGCGGCGAAGGAGTAAGAGGCGGTCAGGTTCACGTCCGGCGCAGGTTAGCACACGCGGCGTCGCCGCTCGGGTAGCGCGTTCAAGTGTCCGGCGAGGCTCTCCAAGCTGGCGAGGTTGTGCACTGGCAGGAAGTCGTCGACGAAGGGCAGCGCGGCCTGCATGCCGCGCGTCAGGGGCTCGTACTCGGGGGAGCCTAACAAAGGATTGAGCCAGATCAAGCGATGGCAGCCGCGTTGCAGGCGTGCGATCTCGCGACGCAACACGTCGGGGTCGCCACGGTCCCAGCCGTCGGAGATGAGTAACACGACCGGGCCGCCGCCGAGCGCGCGGCGCGCCCAGTGGAGGTTGAACAAGCGCAGCGCGTCGCCGATGCGCGTACCCCCGGACCAGTCGGGCACGCGCGCGGGAAGCCGGGTAAATGCGCGGTCCATGCGAGAGGTCCGCATCTCGAGCGTGATGCGGGTGAGGCGCGTGGCGAACACGAACGCCTCGACGCGCTCGAAGCCTTCGGAGATACAGTGCACGAACTGCAGCAGCATGCGCGTGTAGCGCTCCATCGAGCCGCTGATGTCGCACAACAGCACGATGGGCCGCCGCTTGCGCTTGCGCCCGCGGCCGGGGATCGCGAAGGCTTCGCCTTGGCTGCGCATGGCTTGGCGCAGCAGCCGGCGCAGATCCGGCTCGCGACCCGCGCCGGCGCGCCAGCGCCGTGTGAAGCGGACGCCCGGCGACCAGCGGAGCTCCGCTAAGAGTTGGCGCGCCTGTTCCAACTCTTCTACAGTGAGGCGCGCGAAATCCTTTTCACGCAGAGACTCCGTTGCGCTGTAGGTGCGCAGCTCGACGGTCTCGGCGGGCTTGCCCGGCCGGCCGGTGAGCGAGGGCTCGGCGCGTAGCGACTCCTCCTCGACCCTGGGCTTTCCGAAACGGCGCTCCTCGCCAAGCGCACGCACGTCGAGCTGCGTGCGCTCGCAGCGCGGCGGCCGCCAGAATGTGCGAAAGGCCTCGTCGAACAACGGCAGGTCTTCGACGCGATGGACGAGCAACGTGCGCAAGGTGAAGTAGAAGTCCTTCCCGCGGCCCACGTCGATGTGCTCGAGCGCGCGCGCGACCTCGATCGAGCGGCCGGCGGGCACAGGCATGCCTAGGGCGTGCAACATGCCCGCGAAGCGTACGACGTTGTTCAGCAGTTGGCTCATCCGGCTGAGCGGACGCCGCCAGCGAGAGCGCGATTGAGGATGCCGCGAGCGCGCTCGCCGCGGATGGCTTCGAGGTCTTCTTGATTCTTGAGCACGATGCCGAGCGTATCGTCGACCGTTTCCGCGTCGATCTCTTCGCGGTCGAGAGCGACGAGGGCTGCGATCCAGTCGAGCGATTCGGACACGCCGGTCTTCTTGTACAGCTCGGCGCGACGGAGCTCCTGCACGAACGCCGCCACCTGCTCGGCGAGCCGGCGGGGCGCGTCCGGCGCCTTGGCGAGCAGAATCTCGAGCTCCTTGGCGTAGTCGGGATAGTCGATCCAGTGGAACAGACAGCGCCGCTTGAGCGCGTCGTGGAGCTCGCGCGTACGGTTGGAAGTCAGGATGACGACGGGGGGCGACTCGGCGCGGATGGGGCCGAGCTCGGGGATGGTGATCTGGAACTCGGAGAGCATCTCGAGCAGGTAACCTTCGAACTCCTCGTCGGCGCGGTCGAGCTCGTCGATCAGCAACACCGGCGACCGTCCTTCGTGCTCGAGTGCGCGTAGCAAGGGGCGGCGGATCAGAAACTCGCGGCGAAACAGCTCCTCCGCCGCCGCCTGCCGGTCGACCGCGCCGCCGGCCTCCATCAGTCGGATCTCGAGCAGTTGCCGCGGATAGTTCCATTCATACACCGCGTGCGCAATGTCGAGCCCCTCGTAGCACTGCAGGCGGATGAGGTCGGTCTCAAGAAGCTGCGCGAGCGCCTTGGCGACTTCGGTCTTGCCCACCCCGGCTTCGCCTTCCAGCAGCAGCGGGCGCTCGAGCCTGAGCGCGAGATAAACAGAGGTCGCCAAGCCGCGGCCGGCGATGTAGCGCTGCTCGGCCAGCGCGGCCTGGAGCTCGTCGATGGAGTTCAGGTTCATGGGCCGCCGCGGCGCAGGCTACGGCAGCCTTCCGGCCGCGGCCTGCAGCGCCTGACGCACGTAAACGTGTGCGACTGATTTGCGGTACTCGGCTGAGGCGTACAGATCGCCAAGCAGGTCGTCGCCTAGACTGCCGGCCGTCTCGGCGGCGGCTTTGGCGATGGCGTCCTCGCTCAGCGCCTGGCCCTTCAGCGCCGCCTCTACGCCGGACGCGCGCACCGGCGTCGGCGCCAGGCCGCCGAGAACGACAGAGACGTCCGAGCATTGGCCATTCTCGGAAGTCAGGCTGACCGCGGCGCCGATCACCGCGTAGCGCGAAGCCGGATGCGGCATCTTGGCGTAGGCCGAAGCCTGCCCCGCCGCTTGCACCGGAACCTCGATCGCGGTGAGCAGCTCGTTCTCAGCCAGCGCGGTCGTCATCAGCCCCTGGAAGAACTCCGCCGCCGCCACGATGCGCGCGCCGTCCGGCCCGGTGATGTGAACGTTCGCGCCGAGCGCGACCAACACGGCCGGCAGATCCGAAGCCGGGTCGGCATGCGCGACGTTGCCGCCGATGGTGCCGCGGTTGCGCACGGCCGGATCGCCAATCATACCGGCCGCCTCGGCCAGCGCCGCCGCGTGTTGTTGCACCACGGAGGAGGCCGCCAGCTCGGCGTGTGTGGTGAGCGCGCCGATGTGCAGCCCGCCGCCGTGAACGTTGATGCCGCGCAGCTCGGCGACGCGACCGATGTCGATCAGCGTCGCCGGAGCCGCCAATCGCAATTTGAGGATCGGGATGAGGCTATGGCCGCCGGCGAGAAGCTTGGCGTCGGGGTGGGTCGCGAGCAACTCGCCAACCTCGGCCGCCGAGCTCGCTCGCACGTAGTCGAATTCCGCGGGAAACATGACTTAGCCCTCCCTCCCCTTCTGGATGGCGCGCCAGATGCGCTCCGGCGTAAACGGCATGGCGACGGACTCAACCTCGAACGGGGCGAGCGCATCGAGCACCGCGTTGTACACGGCGACGGTCGAAGCGATCGTGCCGGCCTCGCCGATGCCCTTGACGCCCAGCGGATGATGCGGTGACGGCGTCACCGTGGAGTGGACTTCGATGTCGGGCAATCGGTCGGCCCGCGGAATGGCGTAGTCGAGCATTGTGCCGGTGACGAGCTGTCCCTGCTCGTCGTAGACGCCCTCTTCCCACAAGGCCTGCCCAATCCCCTGCACCACGCCGCCGTGGACCTGACCCTCGACGATCATCGGGTTGATTTGCGGTCCGCAGTCGTCCACGCACACGTAGCGCTTCAGCTCGACGGCGCCGGTCTCTGGATCGACCTCGACGACCGCCAGGTGGGCGCCGAAGGGGTAGACGAAGTTGGGAGGATCGTAGAACGTCGACGCTTCCAGCCCCGCTTCGACGCCTTCGGGCATGTTCCAGGCGACGTTGGCCATCAGGGCGATGTCCTGGATGGTCTTGGCGTTGTCGGGCGAGCCTTTCACGAAGAACTTGCCGTCTTCGTAGTCCATGTCCTCGACGGCGGCCTCGAGCAGGTGGGCGGCGATGATCTTTGCTTTATCGCGGATCTTACGCGCGCTCACCGCCAGAGCAGCGCCGCCGACCGCGGTGGTGCGGCTGCCGTAGGTGCCCCAGCCCATCGGCGTGTTGTCTGTGTCGCCGTGCACGACCTTGACGTCGTCCGGGCTGACGCCGAGCTCGTTCGAGACGATCTGTGCAAAGGTCGTCTCCTCGCCCTGGCCGTGCGGCGAAGCGCCAATGAAGACGTGCACCTTGCCCGAGGGGTGGAAGCGAATGATGGCGCTTTCCCACAGCCCGCCCTGGAATCCGATGGCGCCGGCGACCTGTGAAGGCCCCAAGCCGCAAATCTCCACGTAGGTCGCCAGCCCCAGACCGATGTAGCGTCCGGACTTGCGCGCCTCGGCTTGCTCCGCGCGCAAGGCGTCATAACCGGACTTGTCGAGCAACTTGGCGAGCGCGCCTTGGTAATTGCCGCTGTCGTAGGTCAGCCCCGTGGCCACGTCGTGGCCGTCGTCGAAGGCCGGAATGAAGTTGCGCCGGCGCACCTCGGCCGGATCCATCTCGAGCTTCGCGGCGAGCAGGTCGACTAGACGCTCGATCATGAACGTCGCCTCGGGCCGGCCCGCGCCGCGATAGGCCTCCACCGGCGTCCCATTGGTATAGAGGCCGTAGACGTCCTCGTGGATCGCGGGAATGTCGTAGACCCCAGAGAGCATCAGACCGTGCAGGATGGTCGGGATGCCGGGCGCGGCGGTCGAGAGGTACGCGCCCATGCCGGACCACACCTTCGCACGCAGGCCGGTGATCTTGCCGTCCTTGGTTGCGGCCAGCTCGACTTCCTGGACGTGGTTGCGGCCGTGCGTCGTGGCTTGATAGTTCTCGCTGCGCGTCTCGGTCCACTTCACCGGCCGCCCGAGCTTCTTCGAGCACAAGATGGTGAGAAAGTCCGCCGGATAGACGGCGATCTTGCTGCCGAAACCGCCGCCGACCTCGGGCGCGATCACGCGCGTCCTGTCCTCGGGAATCCCCGTGACGACTGAAGAGAGAAAGCGCACGATGTGCGGGTTCTGCGTCGTGTTCCACAGCGTGAGCTCGCCCGAAGCTTGGATGTAATGCGCCAGCGCGGCGCGCGTCTCCATGGCGGTGGGAATCAGCCGCTGCTGAACGATGCGGTCCTTGACGACGATGTCGGCGCCATCGAACGCGGCATCTACATCGCCGCCGGATACGGTCCAGTGGAAGGCTTGATTGCCGTCGATGTCGCCGTGCAGCTTGGGCGCGCCGTCCTTGGCGGCCTCTTCGGGGTCGGTGACGGCGGGCAGCGGATCGTAATCGACGTCGATCAGATCGAGCGCGTCGTAGGCCTGGTAGCGTGTTTCCGCGACGACGACCGCGACGATGTCGCCCACGTAGCGCACCACCTCTTTCGCAAGACAGGGGTAGTCCGCCACGGTGAGCCCGGCGTTGGGTAGCAGCCAGGCGCAGGGCATGGGGTTCAGCTCGCCCTCGATGTCGGCGGCCGTGTAGACCGCCGCAACGCCCTCCGCCTCTCGCGCCGCGGCCGCGTCGATGGAGGCGATCCTGGCATGGGCGTGAGGGCTGCGCAGCATCGCCGCGTAGAGCATGCCCGGCAAGGTGATGTCGTCGGTGTATTGGGCGCTGCCGGTGATCAGCCGCGGGTCCTCGCGGCGGCGGATCCCGGAGCCGAAGATGCGGGTCGTCATTGCGCGCCTCCTCGCATCGTGGCGGCGGCTTCCTTCACCGAACGGACGATGTTCTGGTAGCCGGTGCAACGGCACATGTTCCCTTCCAGCGCGTGGCGAATTTCGCTCTCGCTCGGGTGGGGGTTGGTGCGCAGCAGCTCGTGGGAGGCAAGGATCATGCCCGGCGTGCAAAATCCGCACTGCAGCCCGTGCTTGTTCCAAAAGGCTTCCTGCAACGGGTGGAAATTCCCGTCGTCGGCTAAGCCTTCGACGGTGGTGATCTCGGCGCCGTCGGCCTGGACAGCCAGGCAGGTGCACGACTTGACGGCGACGCCGTCGAGCAGCACCGTGCACGCGCCGCACTGGCTGGTGTCGCAGCCGACCTTCGTGCCGGTCAAACCTCCCAGATCGCGCAAGAAATGGACGAGCAGCAGGCGAGGTTCGACGTCACGCTCGAATCGCCGGCCGTTGATCGTGACTTGGATCTTCAAAGCCGCGCCTCCAAACCAGGGGATCGGGCCGTCCGGTGGGCGAACGGTCCGGTGAGACTCTAGCACAACACGCGAGCGTTTCGACTCTCGCTCGCCCGCCTGCCGGGACCGTGCGCAACGAGGCGGGAACTGAGCTCGCATCGAGCACGTGAAGTAGGCTTATCGCCGCCTGGCCCAGCCGCCCGCCGATGCCGTTTTCGCAACTGTTTGGAATCGCGCTGTTGCTCAGCGCCGTCCCGCTGGCGGCGCAGATACCAGCCCGCGGCCGCACCGCCGCTCAACTCGAGCGCGCGCCAGCATGAGGCGGCGCGCTTGCTCAACCAGGCGGATGACCCGATCTTGGCGGGAGGCGTCTCGGAGGACTTGGTGCCGTGAGTGACCCTACCTGGCGTCCTCACTCTGGGCCGCGAGACGACCAGGTTCGGGAAGCGGAGAACGAGATCAAGGACGCGGAGACGCCGATCTCCGTCGACAACGCAACAGGCGACTTCCGTGCCGACCTTGACCGGAGGCGGCTCGGCCTTCGACGATCGCGAAATACGATCTATTCTTCCGCGAGTTGACCGCGCTCGCGAAGTCGGAAGGAATTCGATTCCTGGTCGAGTTGGACGTCTCGGCCCTCCGGGCATTCCGCGCCTCATGGACTCAGCGCAATCACACGGCTCTCAAGAAGCTCGAGCGCCTGCGCTCGTTTCTGCGGTATGCCGCGGATTCCGGCTGGATCGCCGACAACCCAGCGCGGAAGATCGAGAACCCGAAGGTGCGCCAACGACCCACGATGCCGTTCTCGCGGGACGAAGTGATTCGGGTCCTCGAAGCGTGTGACGAGGACTCCGGAGACAGCCGCCGGCTGCGTGCGTTCGTGCTCCTACTGACACTACTCCGGCCTGAGAGTGGGCGATGCGGCACGGCTGCGAAGGGATCACGTTGTGGACGGCAAGCTCTTACTCTACGTCCAGAAGACGGGAGTTCCCGTCTACGTCCCGCTCCCCGAGGTCGTAATCGAAGCAATGACAAGTTTCGCTGCCGCGAACGAAACGCACTTCTTTCGGAGCGGCGCTTCCGACCGTGACGGAATCGCCCGCACGTGGATGAAGTATCTTCGTCGCCTCTTCACGATCGCTGGCCTCAAGGACGCGCACTCGCATCACTTCCGCGACACGTTCGCCGTCGCGCTCCTGCTACAGGGCGTACCGATCGAACGAGTGGCCGTGCTATTGGGCCATGCGAGCATACGCGTCACGGAGCGGCACTACGCCCCCTGGGTGCAAGCGCGGCAGGAACAGCTAGAGGCCGACGTTCGACGCACTTGGGCGCGCGACCCGGTGGTGTTCACCCGGGAACCGCATGGCGGCCCAAAAAGAGACGATTCCGTCGTGAACTAGCGTGGACCGTGGCACTCGCTGTCGAGCCGAAACGTTTTCGTGTACGCCAATCATCTACCCGAGCGGCGGTGCAAGCGATCCTTTGGGAGCGCTCGTCTCCATCAAGCTACTCCATGATGCTAAGGCCTCATCACTCCCGTCGTTGGCGAAGATCAGATTCTCCCCCGGTCCAATGCACGAAATGGCCCGCTGTGCCGGGGAATGAGCCCCGCCAAAAACAAAGCGGAAAGACAAACCTCTGGCCAAGAGACTGTAGACGATCCTGGAATGGTCCGTTACACGACTGGGAACGAAGCAAGACCCCTGAGAGAAAAGGTCCGTCTTCACTGTGGCAACGACAGCAATGCGGTCGCCCGGAAAGGCGGCCTCCCCAGCGAGGTACTTGCGCACTTCTTCCATGTGGCGCGGTTCGAGAGCGACGGAAGTGGAGCCTCCATCGAATGTCCGCCAAGACCTAACGGCAGCCCGCCAAAGAATGCTCAGCCCAAAATAGCCAATCTTCTCGCCATCGATCCCGACCGACTGACACACGAACGCAGCGTTCGTTCCAGTCGTATACAGGGGTATCGCCAGCTTCAACCTATCGAGCAACGGGAAACGATTGCCCTTCTTGAGCCAGCGCACGACATAGCTCTCGCCGTTGGCGCTGAAACGACTTTCGCGGGCGCCGCAGAGGACGGGATGCGTCATCTGGCGGTCGCTCAGAATCGTTTTCTGGCGGGACATCAGCACCGGGCTCTCGTTGGCTGACTCCCGCATCAGCCGGTATGCACTCCTGGGCAAAAAATGGCTGTTGTGGAGCTTCCCTTCGGTCCCGCATAGCACGCACTGCCCGGTCTTCATTTCCTTGTGTGGGTCTCGATCGGTGGTCAGGTCTACGAATCGAGATCAGGCATCCCGTACGGATTCTACCAGCACCCAGCAGCTGAGAAAGCGCGGATCGCCGCTCTGAGCTGCATGAACCAGGCGCTCCGGATCATGCCACGTCGACCCCCTCGCTCAAGCTCGAAGTCGATCCGGTAGCGCTGACCATACTCGTCGGCACGGGTTTCCAAGGCCTCGTCGGACAATGCGGCATTCAAGAGGGCGGTCCGCAGCTCCTCCGCGCTCTCGAGATACAAACCGAAGACCGACTTGAAGACGCGCGCCTTGTGCTGGCCTTCCTCGTGCTGGGGGTCGAGAACGTAGCGCCGAAGCCGTTCGGGATCAACTTGGGCGCGTGTCGCGTTGGGCAGCCGCACTGCGAGACATGGTAATTCGCCACTGAAAAGCGCCGCTCTCAGCGATCAAGCTGGCTCCGGGCTCCCCCCCAAACGCCTCTGAGTCGGGCCTCGAGAACCGGACGAAGGGTACATACGAGGTACACAGCGGGCCAGGTCGCTGCAAAATTGCTGATTAGAAGGGAAATAGGATGGCGGTGAGGGTGGGATTCGAACCCACGGAACCCGCAAAGGTTCAACGGTTTTCGAGACCGCCCGATTCAACCGCTCTCGCACCTCACCGCGAGGGTTGACACTTCGATGCTAGCACAGGTTCTGGATCGCTCAGCTCACGCCCCAGATCCGTCGGTAAGGCTAAAGCGCGGGCGGAGAAATGCGGAACAGCGTCACACACGAAGACCTCGCGGTCTCCCTCCAGTCCGTATTGAACAGCCGCCAAGGCTCCGGCCCTCGCGTTGCTGGGCTTGTTTTGCATCTTCACATTGGTCGAGGTGTTACGCTTTGTGCTGCGTCCGGCGAGAGTCACGGCGGACACGCTGGCGGGCGCCGTAAGCGCCTACTTGCTGGCCGGGTTGGCCTGGGGAGCCCTCTATGCCTTGGCGAGATTCGTTCTGCCAGGTTCCTTTGACATGGGAGGGCTCGACGCCCCTTCCTCCGGTCCGGAGGTTGCCGCCTTCATGTACTTCAGCTTAGTTTCACTCACGACGCTGGGTTGCGGAGACATGACGCCGATCGCGCCCGCGGTGCGTCCCCTGGTCATCACGGAGGCCGTCGCTGAACAGTTCTTCTTGGCCGCGCTCGTTGCCAGGCTGATCAGCTCGTATCGACCGAACCGCATCGAGGACCGGGGCTGAAGAGTAGGGAACGAGTCATGCCTCTGGAGCCTCCAAAGCATCGCGTACCCACCGTCGACAGCGCAGGGAACAGCCTCCTGGAGCGCGAGGCCGCCGGCCTGATGTGGTCCATCCGGACGCGGCTTGTCGTACTTGTTGTGATTGCCTTTCTGTCCCCGCTGTTTGTTCAGCGGACGCCTGATCAACTCGTGATGTGGGGGCTGTGCCTGGCGGGCGGGGCATTGATGGTCTACTCTCGCTCCTTGGCCGTCAGGAGAGTCCATTTGGGCCGCGCCGGTTTGATCGGGGCGCTGTTCGATCTATCCCTCCTCGCGTGCGCGACGTTAGTGCAGGAGACCGGGTTGACGGCGAGCGGCTCTGCTCTGACGCTCATGGTGGAAGACGGCCCCGGGAAGCTCGGCATCCTCTTCATCATTGTCAACAGTCTGGCTCTGCGGCCGCGTTTGCCCGCCCTGGTCGCGTGCGGTGTGCTGCTTCTCGACCTCACAGTCAAGGCTTACGTTCTCTCTAGACCAGACGTCAATTGGACCCTCGACCGCGAGCTCGCCGAGGCGCCCGGCGTAACCTTCCTGCCGAATGCCTTGGCCGATACCGTGACGATCCTCCTCTCCGGCCTGTTTCTGGCCTGGCTAACGAAGTCGGCCAGACGGGCTGCTCACGAAGCGGCTGCGATGGAGCGGACGAACGCGGAGATCCAGCAACGCCAAGCCGAGCTGGTCATGGAGGCTCGGGTCAGCTCGTTGACAGGTCTGGTCGCCGGCATCGCGCACGAAGTCAATACTCCCCTCGGCGTGCTGCTGAGCGCTGTCTCGACCACGGAACGTTCCGTCCCAAAGGTCTCACAGGCAATCGACACCGCCGAGAGCTTGGCGGCGCTTCGTTCGGACAGCAGGTTGCAGCGAGTACTCAGCGTGATGGCCGAAACACCGAAGGTGGCGAACGATGCCGGACAGCGGATCGCGCGTTTGGTCGGCGCCCTCAAGGGCTTCGCTCACCTCGACGAGTCCGACGTGCAAGCGATCGATCTTGGCGGGGCTTTGGACCGCTCGCTCGAGGTCGTCAATCCGGCTCTCAAGGGAGCTGTCGAGATCGTGCGGGACTACGAGGACGTACCGGCTCTCGAATGCCGACCGGTGGAGTTGAACCAAGTCTTCGTGACTATCCTGACCAATGCCTTCGAGGCAATGGCGGGCGGCGGTACGCTGACATTGGGCGTGAAACGGAGCGACCCGGGCATTGCGGTCTCCATCGCCGACACGGGTAAGGGCATGCCGGCCAAGACGCTAGGCGGATTGTTCGATATCGGGTTTGGCGCCGGGCAGGGCCGCATGAAGATGGGCCTGGGCCTACCGACGAGCCGCGTAATCGTCCAGCGGCTCGGCGGTACGTTGACCGCCGAAAGCGAAGAGGGACGCGGTAGCCGGTTTGTGATCGAGCTCCCCTTGCCTGAGCCCTCAACCAGGAGGGAATCGTAGGGACTGGTTTCTTCGTCCGCACTCGTTGGGCGACGAAGACCACAGGAAGCGGTTCCTGCGGGAGGCCCAGGCTGCTGCGGCGCTCGAGTCAGCCAGGCGTCCCTGCGCCCTCGATTCGTCCGAAAACGGGATACGAAACCGCGCGAACAGGACGTCCCCGCCACGCGACCGAAACGGGTGCAGCGCGCGCCGAATCAGCTGCGAGCCCAGCTACCAGACGTCGCCTTCGACGTCTTCCGCGGCGAGCTGGCGCCGTTCGCGCCGCTTGCGATGCCGGCGCTTGCGCATCCGCTTCTTCTGTTTGCGCTCCACGTAGTGATAGCCGAAGATGGCGCCGACCACGATCGCAACGATCAGCAGAACGAACAGCGTGACCGCTACGAGCCTCTCTCCAGCAGAGTTGCTGGAGACGTACTGCAAGAACAGGCGGATCGGGTTCATGACCGGCGCTCACGACATTGTGGCAGAACGGCTGCAGGTGCGTCGACGTAGTACACTTGAGCGAGGCCGACCCTCGTCTGGATGACTCTCGGTCAGCGCATCGTTCGCCACGCCAGGATCACCGCCAAGGCGTTCCGAAGCGCTCCCGACCCGCCGTTTCTCGTCCTCTTCGTCAATTCCGCCTGCAACCAGCAGTGCGACCACTGTTTCTACTGGCGCAACCTCAATCGCTACGACGATCTGAGCTTCGATGAGCTCGTGGCGCTTTCCGAATCGCTGGGAAGCGTCGAGAATTTGAATCTTTCCGGCGGGGAGCCCTTCTTGCGCAAGGACCTCGGGGCGGTTTGCCGCCAGTTCATCCGGCGCAACGGCGTGCGCCAGATCTACTGCCCCACCAACGCCTCGTTCGCCGATCGGACCGTCACGCAACTTGAAGAGACATTACGGGAGCCCGGCCTGGAGCTATTCGCGGTGGAGATCTCGCTCGAGGGCCTGGCAGAGGCGCACGACCGCTTCCGGGGCATGCGCGGGGCGTTCGATCGCGCGATGGAGACCTACGACGCGCTCGCGGCGCTCCAGAAAAAGGACCCGCGCATCCGCATTCACGCCAACTCGACCGCAACCCACCGCAACTTGGACGAGCTCGAGCGACTCACCGCCCGCCTCTATGAACGCTGCCCGGCGATGGATCATCACAACTTGGTGCTGATCCGCGGCGATCGCAAAGACGCCTCGCTGCAGGCGCCGCCGCTCGAGGATTTCCGCAGGCTCTACGCCTACATTGAGCGCCTTTGGCGGCCGCGCGAACAGGGCCGCTACGGCGCCATCGCCGAACCGCTCACGCAGTGGGCCAAGACGCGCACGGCGGACGAGGGCGTCCAGGTCGTGCCGTGTACTGCGGGCAAGTTGAGCGCTGTCGTGTACTCCAACGGCGACGTCAGCTTGTGCGAGAGCCGGCCCCCGGTGGGCAACTTGCGTCAGCGGCCGTTCCCCGAGATCTGGCGCTCGGCGCAAGCGGCCGAGCAGCGCGCCTCCATCGCGGCCAAGCAGTGCGATTGCACCAACGAAACCTTCTTGTGGCCTAGCGTGGTGTTCCAGCCGTTCTCGCTCGCCCGAGCTTTCGTCGGCGCCCGCGCCTGGCGACGGCCGGGCCCCGCCGCCCCCGAGCCGCTGGTCGAGATCCAACCCCAAGCGGAGACGGCTCGCCATGGCTGAAGGCAAGCTGGCGCGGAACTTCGCGTTTCTCACGGTGGGCGAGCTCGTCTCGAAGGTCTTCACCTTCTTCGCCTATACCTACCTCGGTCGCACGCTCGGCCCCGAGCGCTACGGCGACCTCGAGTTCAGCCTTTCCGCCACGCTGTTCTTCGCTATGTTCGTGCAGCTCGGCCTCGGCTCCTACGGCGCGCGCGAGATTGCGAAAGCGCCCGAGCGCGCCAAGGCCCTGCTCAGTGAAGTGCTCGAGATCCGGCTATGGACCGGTTCACTCGCGTTTCTACTGCTGGTCGTCTTCGCGGCCGTGATCCCTAAGCCTGTCGAGGCGAAGCTGCTGCTGGTGGTCTACGCCACCAGCCTGCTCGCAACGCCAGGGCTCATGTTGTGGTTCTTCCAGGGCCACGACGCCATGCACTGGGTGGCGGCGGCTTCGCTGCTGCGGCAAGCGACCTTCACCGTGCTGGTCTTTGTGCTGTTCCGCGCCGATACGCCGCTGTGGAGCGTGGGCGTTTTCGAGACGGCGTCTTTAGTGGTCGCCTCCGCGTTTTGCTGGGCCATGTCGGCCAAGATGGGCTACGGCGTGCCGCGCTTTGGGCTGCGGCCCAGGATCGCTTGGGAGCACCTCCGCACCGCGGCGCCAATCGGGATGTCCAACCTCGCCTGGGCCGCGCTGTGGTTCTTGCCGATGGTCATCCTCGGCCTCGAGCTCAGCGACTCGTCGGTCGGCTGGTTCGGCGCCTCGCATCGGGCGACTCTGGCCCTTCACACTTTCGTCTGGTGGTACTTCTTCAACCTGCTGCCGTCGATGGCGCGCACCGTGGCGCAGCCGCGCGAGCAGCTCGAAGCGCTAATGCGGCGCTCGTTGGCGGTGACCATCTGGGCGGCGTTGGGGGTGGCTTTGGGCTTCACGCTACTGGCGGAGCCGCTGTTGGCGCTCGCGTACGGGGGCGAGTTCGCCCAAGGCGGCCCGCTGCTGGCAGTGCTGGTCTGGGTCATTCCGGTTGCGGCCATCAGCGGACACTACCGCTATCTGCTGTTGGCCTACGATCTGCAAACGCTGCTCTTCGTCTGGACGACGGTCGCGGCGGCAACGGCCTGCGGGCTCACCTGGGCGCTGGCCGGCGAGCTCGGCGCGCTGGCCGGCAGCGTGGGCCTGGTCGCGGGCAACTTGACGCTGCTCGCGCTCACCTGGCGCACCGCCGGCGAGCGCATCCGCAAAGTCAGCTTCCTCGAGCCGCTCGGCGCGCCCTCGCTCGCCTTTGCCCTTTCGCTGGCGCCGCTGTTGCTGGACGTCAACCGCTGGCTACAGGCCGCCGCGGCTGGAACCCTCTATACTGCCCTGTTCTGTTGGCTGCGGCGCGATCTGGCCGCGGCGGCGTTGGCGCGGATTGGCCGTCGGCTCGGCGCCGGCCGCATCGCACAGGAGACCTCGGGCTGAGGGACGCGGCCATGTCCTCGCACGGCAAGGCGCAGTCTGAATATCGCGTCGACGTGGTCATCCCCGTCTTGAATGAGGCGCACGTGCTCGAGCAAAGCATCGCGCGGCTCTACGCATTCCTCGAGGAGAGCTTTCCCTACGACTGGCGCATCGTCATCGCCGACAACGGCTCGACCGACCGTACGCTCGAGATCGCCGAGCAGCTCAGCATGGAGCGCCCGCGCGTCTTTCACCTGCACCTGCGCCAACCCGGCCGCGGGCGCGCGCTCCGCTTTGCCTGGTCCAACAGCGACGCCGACGCGATGTGCTACATGGACGTCGACCAGTCGACCGATCTTCGCGAGCTGCCCAGGCTCATCGATCCGCTCTACCGCGGCGGATACGACATCGCCGCCGGTTCTCGCTTGCTTCCCGCCTCGAGGGTCAGCCGCTCGCTCAAGCGCGAGATCGTCTCACGGCTCTACAACGCCTTCCTGCGGCTGGCGCTCGGCGTCGGCTTCAGCGATGCGCAGTGCGGCTTCAAAGCCATCACGCGCCAAGCCGCCGCCGAGCTGCTGCCGCTGGCGCAAAACGATTCCTGGTTCTTCGATACCGAGTTGCTCACGCTCGCCGAGCGCCATGGCCGCTCCATCGCCGACCTTCCGGTCGTTTGGTCGGAGGACGACGACAGCCGCGTCAAGATTCTCGAGACCGCCTGGGAAGACATCCAAGGCGTGATGCGACTGCGGCGCGGCGCGGCGGGGGCGCAAGCGGTGAAGGCGCGCTCGAGGGGCGGCGCTTGAGGGTTCTGCTCGTCAATCCGTTCCAGCAAAGCCTGGTCCAACGCCGCGGCCGCATCTATGCCCGGCGCTGGCCCCCGCTAGACCTCGCAACCACCGCGGCCATGCTCGAATGCGCCGGCGTCCAGGCCGACATCCTCGACGCCAACGCTCTAGAGCTCGAGCCGGCGCAGGTCGCCGCCCAGGCCCGCGGCTACGACAAGGTCTTTCTCGCTTCCACCAGTCTCGATCGCTGGCAGTGTCCCCACCTCGATCTGCGACCGTTCCTCGCCACGGCGAAAGCTCTTCGCCAAGTCGCGCCCGAGCTCTACGTCACCGGCAGCCATGGCACGGTCAAGCCCGCCGAGATGCTCGCCGGGACCTCCGCGGACGGCATCGTGCGGGGCGAGCCCGAGGCCGCCGCG
The DNA here is from genome assembly GCA_965216545.1 of Bryobacterales bacterium. Lineage (GTDB taxonomy): Bacteria > Acidobacteriota > Terriglobia > Bryobacterales > UBA6623 > RI-231. Next base: position 5,102,121 of record OZ244172.1, on the reverse strand, counting down.
GTCGAGATCTGCACCGCCGCCGACCCCGCCTCCGCTTGCGGGCTCACCGGGCCAGGCGGACACAACCCCGACCAGCCGCCGCTGCGGCTCGACGATCTTCCGGTCCCGGCCTTCGAGAAGCTCCCCATGGAGCGCTACTCCTACGAGGTGCTCGGCGATCGCTTCTGCCTGTTCGAGATGTCGCGCGGCTGCGCTTCGAGCTGCAAGTTCTGTTTGCTCGAGACCTACGGCGCCGGGGTGCGCGCCAAGTCCGTGCCCAAGCTCGCCGCCGAGATCGCGCACGCCGTCCGCGACTGCGGCGTCAGAACGGCCTATTTCATCGACCTCGAGCTCACCGTGCTGCGCAAGCAGGTCTTCGAGCTCTGCACCTGGCTGCTGGGGCAACCCTTCGAGCTCGATTGGTGCTGCCAGACGCGGTTCGACCTCGTCGACCCCGAGTTGCTCGCGCTGATGAAGCGCGCCGGCTGCCGCTTGATTCACTTCGGCGTCGAGGCCGGCAGCGACGAGGCGCTCGCGTGGACGAACAAGAAGATCACCATGGCGCAGATCGAAGACGGCATGCGGCTGGTGCGCGACGCCGGCATCGAGGCGGCCTGCTTTTTCATGCTGGGTTTCCCCGGCGCGACGCCCGCGGACATGGACGACATCTACCGCTTCGCCCGCCGGCTCAACCCCGCCTACGCGCTGTTCCACATCGCCGCCCCTTACCCCGGCACCGCGCTCTACGATCAGGTCCGCCAAGACCCCAACCTGCGCTTCAGCGACGACTCGTTGTTCCCCGAGGCCGTCGAAGGCCCGCTCACCCTGCCCGAGATGAAGCGGCTTACCCGCTCCGCCTACCTGCGCTACTACACGCGGCCGGGATACCTGTTGGCGCGGCTCTCGAAGGGCGAGCTGCGCGCGCTGTGGAACCAGGCGAGCCTGTTCTGGCAGTTCGTACGCGCTTGAGTCGCGCCTCGGCAGGGCTGCTACACTGCTGTTTCCCGAGCCGCGCCGGTGCTGTTATTCCCTGAGTCGGGGTCCGACGCTGCTATCCTGGAAACATTTATGAGCGCGCCTGTTTTAGATGCTATTCGCCCCTCGCCGCCGCCTCTCGAAGTCCAACAGACGAAGGCTCACTACGAACGCTTCCCCTTCATCGAGGGCGGTGAGCGCCGAATCGCCTGGTGGGCCGAGTACTTGGCGGACTACCTACCCGTGAGCGAGGTCTCGGGGCGATTAGTCGGCGACATGGGATCCGGCGTGGGCGAGATCGCGCGCAGCGTCGCGGACCGCGGCGCGCACATGGTCTGCATGGATCTGACCGAGCGCGCCATCCGGCGTTGCGGCGAGATCAACCCCGAAGCCGAGCGCTACCAGGGCAGCGTGCTTGACCTGCCCTTCGCCGACGAATCGTTCGATCACACGTTGTCGATTGGCGTGCTTATGATCACGCCCGACTGCCGCCAGGGGTTCGCGGAGATGGCGCGCGTGACCCGGCCCGGCGGCCGCGTCGTGCTGTTCATCTACAACAAGTGGAGCTACCTCAACGCCGCCTACAAGCTGTGCAAGCCAGTCCGGGAGAATGTTCCGCTCGACGCCGTGCCGAGCTGGCTCGTACGCGGCATGCAGCCCTTCGTGAGAGGTCACCTCGGAATGAAGCTGAGCGAGCCCGAGTTGCGCAAGCTGCTGGGCGACAAGTTGTGGACGCCGCACGCGACCTTCCACACCGTGAGCGAGATCGAAGGTTGGGGCCGGCAAGAAGGCTTGGATCTGCTGGCCTGGAAGCGCTTCTACCACAACTACGCAAACGTATTTTGCTTTCGCAAGACGGGCGAGCTTGCCGGGCAAGCGGCTCGCGAGCCTTGGCTGCGGTGCACGGGTTGTGGTTCGGCGCCGATGCGCAGGGAGAGCCGCGCCTACGTGTGCCGTGCCTGCGGAGGCTCGTATGAAGACCGTGGCGGCTACTTCGACGCGCTCTCGCCGAGGTAGGCCTCGCCCACGCGGACCGGGATGGAAACGCCTCCGGCCAGGCGCCCCTCGCGAACGAACGCAGCCGTTGCCTGCGCGGTTCTGCTTGCGGCGGCAGCGCTGCTCGTCCCCGCAAACGTGATCCTCGACTCGTTGCGCGGCGCGGGTCCTCACGATGATCTGTTGGTCGACGGCGTGCTCTGGCTGCGGGCGGCGCTGTTGGCGTTGGCCGCCTGGCTCGCTTGGGAGGTCCGCCGAACGCCGCAGAACGCTCGGACGAAGCATGTCGAGCCCGCTCAACACCGGACCTGGCCCCTCGTCGCGATCCTCGCCGTCGGCTTGCTCGCGCGGCTCATCGCGCTCGACACCAGCCTTTGGGGCGACGAGGTCGAGACGCTGGTCCGCTACGTGCGCCTGAGCCCGGGGGAGATCGTTTCTACCTACCACACGCAGAATCAGCAATTCCTCTACAGTCTGCTGGCGAAAGCCTCGACCGCCGTGTTTGGCGAGAGCGCCTGGGCTTTGCGGCTGCCGGCCGCGTTGTTAGGCGTTGGAAGCTTGTATGCTTTGGTCTCGCTAGCCCGCGCCGTCGGCGTCGTCACCGAAGGCCTGTGGGCGGCGGCCTTGCTGGCGGTGAGCTACCACCACGTGTGGTTCAGCCAGAACGCCCGCGGCTACACGGGATTGCTGTTGGCGGCGCTCGTCTCGACCGAGTTGCTGGTGCGGGCCTCGCGCGCGTCACGGCCCGCGCTGTGGCGCGCATACGGGCTGAGCTGTGCGCTCGGGGCGTGGATCCACATGAACATGATCTTCGTCGTCGCCGGTCAGCTCGCGGCCTGGCTGGCGCTGCACGGCCGGCGCCGCGGCGCCCCTCTATCGGATGCGTTGTCAGGCTTCGTGCTAGCGGGGCTGAGCGCCCTAGCGCTGGTCGCGATCGCGCTCCCACAGATTCTAGGGCCGGCGCTGGCGGACCGCTCGGAAGTGAGCGAATGGAAGAATCCGCTTTGGACGCTTTCGGAGATGGCGCCGGGTGAGGCCGCATGGGGGATGGCGGCAGCGGGAGTCGCTGTGGCGTGGATGGCCTGGGGCGCGTGGGATTGGTTGCGGTCGGCGCCGCTTCCGCCGACCGCGTTCGCCGCCGCGATTGCAGCCGGGTTGGGCGTGAACATGCTTCTGGGCCATCCGATCTGGCCGCGCTTCTTCTTCTTTGCGATCGGGTTTGCGGCGCTGGCCTTCGTACGCGGCATGCGACTGCTGACCTCCGGCAGTCCACGCCTGTTCGCCCCGGCGATGGTCGTCGTGCTGGCCGCCAGTGTCGCGACGCTGCCGGCGGCCTACCGTCCCAAGCAGGACTACACCGGCGCCCGCGACTTCGTGCTGGCGAGCTTGGGCGCCGGCGAGCGAGCGGCGGCGGCCGGCGTGGCCGGCTTCGTCTACTCTCGCCACTACGCGCCACAGTGGGAGCTGGTGCAAACCGGCGCCGATCTCGCCGCGCTCGAGGCCGGCTCCGCGGGCGTCTGGCTGCTCTACTCGTTGCCGCTGCACATGCAGGCCTATCATGGCGACGTGTACCGGCGAGTGCGATCTTCTTATGAGCTCGTGCGCGTCTTCCCCGGCACACTCGGCGACGGAGACGTCTACGTCTACCGCTTGCGTCGTACGGAGGCCGCGCCATGAGCGAGCTGGCGCTGCGTGAGCGCACCCGCGCGCACTACGACGAGTATCCGTTCATCGAAGGCGGCCCCGATCGTATCGCCTGGTGGAGGCAATACCTGCGGGAGTTTCTGCCCGATGACGCTCTCGCGGGAAGCGCCGTCGTCGACATCGGCTCGAGCGTGGGCGAGATCGCCCGCGGGCTCGCCGAACGCGGCGCTCAGATGACCTGCCTGGACCTCAGCGGCGCGTCTCTGAGGCGTTGCCGCGAGATCAACCCGGCTGCTCGCCTGCTGCAAGCGAGCGCGCTCGATCTGCCGTTTCGTGACGGCGCGTTCGACCATGCTGTCTCGATCGGCGTCCTGCACCACACCCCGGACTGCCGTCGCGGCTTCGGAGAGGCGGCGCGCGTCGTCGGGCCCGGCGGCCGCCTCGTCGTCTTTCTCTACAACTCGCGCAACGTCTACCGCTGGATCTACGCCGCGTGGGGCCCGATTCGCCGCCGTTGGCCGCTCGAGCGCGCGCCCAAAGCGCTCGCGCGGGCGCTGCAGCCTTTCGCCCGCGCGCACCTCAAACAAGAGCTCTCCGACCGCCAACTCCTGCACCTGCTAGGAGACAAGCTTTGGACGCCGCGAGCCACGTTTCACTCCGTCGAGCAAGTGACCAGGTGGGGCCGCGAAGAAGGGCTCGAGCTCGAGCGCAGCAGGGCGTTCTTCCTCGGCTACGCCAACGTGTTCGGGTTTCGGAAGCGCTGATGTGCGGCATCTGCGGAGTCCTGCGGCTAGGCGAGGACGGCGAGCCTCCCGCGCCGCGCCTGATCGAGGCGATGACCGCGTCCCTTGCTCATCGCGGCCCCGACGACTCCGGCGTCTGGACCGACGAGCGCATCGGGCTTGGCCACCGGCGCCTCGCCGTCCTCGATCTCTCGCGCGACGGCCGCCAGCCAATGGCGAACGAAGACGGCTCGATCCGCATCAGCTACAACGGCGAGGTCTACAACTTCGGCGAGCTCGAGCGCGAGCACGACTTGCGCGCGCGCGGACACCGCATCGTCTCGAAGACCGACACCGAGATCTTGCTGCATCTCTACGAAGAGCTCGGTCTCGGCATGCTGCCCGCGCTCAACGGCATGTTCGCTTTTGCGTTGTGGGACGCCCGTCAGCAAGAGCTTCACCTGGTCCGCGACCGCTTCGGCGTCAAGCCGTTGTTCTATTGGCGCGACGGCCGGTCATTCCGGTTCGGCTCGGAGATCAAGGCGATCCTCGCCGACCCGGCCGTGCCGCGACGCCCTGATCGTCAGGCCCTACACGACCTGTTGAGCTTTTGCTACATCCCGGGCGAGCAGACCGCGTTCGAGGGCGTCCGAGAGGTCCCGCCGGCCCACGTGCTCACGGTGCGAGCGGACGGCTCGAGCGAGCTGCGCTGCTGGTGGAAGCTGCGTTGGGCGCCGGACCCGGCTATCGACGAGCGCAGCGCCGTCTCGCGCGTGCGCGAGTTGATGCACCGGAGCGTCGAGCGACGCCGCATCGCTGACGTCCCCGTCGGGGTGATGCTCTCGGGAGGCATGGATTCGAGCGTCATCGCCGCCATCGCCGCCGAGCAAAGCTCCGAGCCCCTGCAAACCTTCGCGATCGGCTTCGACGAGCCGAGCTTCGACGAAAAGCGCGACGCCCAGGCGGTCGCCGATTGGCTAGGCGCTCGCCATCACGTCGTCAACATCACCGCGGACATGGTGCGCGAGACCTTGCTCGACAGCATCCGCCACATCGACGAACCCTACGGCGACGGGTCGGCCATCCCGACTTGGCATCTGGCCAAGCTCGCGCGGCCGCAGGTCACCGTGTTGCTCTCGGGCGAAGGCGGCGACGAGATGTTCGCCGGCTATGACACCTACGCGGCGTTCAAAGCCGCTCGGCGGGCGCGCTGGATCCCGCGCATCGTTCGCGACGGCCTGTTGCGTCCGCTCGTCGGGCTGTTGCCGGTGTCGCACGGCAAGCTCAGCCTCGAGCTCAAGGCGAAGCGCTTCCTCGGCGGGCTCGACTTGCCGCCCGAGCAAGCGCATCTGTGGTGGCGTCTCGCGCTGGACGAGGAGAGCAAGCGCGCGCTCTACCGCGGCCGGGCAAGCCCGCTCGAGCCTGCGTTGCGACATTTCCTCGACGCCGCCGAGGCGAGCGGTGCATTCGAGCCGCTGTCGCGTCTTCTCGCGATCGACCGGCAAGTCTTCCTGCCCGACGACCTGATGGTGAAGAACGATCGCATGACGATGGCTCACGGCCTCGAGGCGCGGGTGCCGTTTACCGATGTGGAGCTGGTCGAGCTCTTGGCCACCGTGCCCGCCGGCGTCTTGTATCCCAGCGGAGAACGCAAGCGACTACTGCGGGAAGCCTACCGCTCCGCCCTGCCGCCGCGGACCCTGCGCAAGAAGAAGCTCGGCCTCGAGATCCCCTACTCGCGCTGGTTCAACGCCGAGTGGCGCGAGCTGCTGCGATCGACGCTGTCGCGCGAGCGAGTCGAGGCGCTCGAGATCCTCGATTCGGGCGCCGTCGACACGCTTGTCAACCAGCACGCATCCCGCAAAGCCGACCACGGACGCCCGCTCTTCGCGCTCCTCCAGTACGTCCTCTGGCACGAGCAGCGAATCCAAGGAATCTAACTCTCTGGTCCGAGCCGCACGCGCAAGCTTGCGGTCTTTCTCGAGACTCTGCGATCGGCCGCGTGACCGCACCTTGCGGGATACGGCTTTGCCGGGATTGCGCCGACCAATCGTTAGCGCGAAGATTCGCTAGCCGGGACGAGGCGGGGCTATGCGCGCGGACGCGCCACCGAGCGGCTCATGGGCTTGAGCGAGAAGTAGCCTTTAGCAAGCTGCGGCTTCAGCCGGATCGCTTCTTCGAACTCCGCCACCGCCTTCTCTTCCTGACCGATCGACTGCAACGCCACGGCCAGGTTCAGATGCGCCTCGGCCAAGTCGGGCTTCTTCCGGATGGCCTGCGAGTAGAGCTCCGCCGCGCGCTCGTGGTTCTCCGCCTTCTGCTCGAGCAACCCGGTGTTGAAGAGCACCTCGGCGGAGTCGGGCTTGAGCTCGGCCAGGCGGCGATAGAGCTCCCGCGCGGAGTCGAAGTCCTCCTGGGCGACGCGGACGCCAGCCAAGCCCAGCAGCGCCTCCGGCTCGTCCGAGCGCCGCTCGAGAGTGCGTTGGAAGGCCTCGGCCGCCGCGTCGAGCTCCTTCATGCGCATGCGCGCGATGCCGAGGTTCAGCCAGGCTTCGGGCCAGTCCGCTTTGTGGCGGACGCAGCGCTCGAACAGCATGGCGGCCTGCGGCCACTGGCCGTTCTTGTGCAGCGTCGCGCCTAGCCGGAACAGCGGCTCGGGCGAGCTGGTGGCTTCAGCGACCTTGTCGTAGTACTCGATCGCTTCGTCCCACTCTTCATTGCGCTCGTGCATCACGGCCAGGCTGTAGAGCGCCGGCAGCGAATCCTCGTCGAAGCCCAGCACGCGCTGATAGAGCTTGCGCGCGTCGTCGTCCCGGCCCGACTCCTGATAGCAGGCGGCCAAGTTCAAGTGCGCTTCAACCGAGTCTTCGCGAATCTCGAGCGCCTTCTTGTAGGGGGAGGCGGCGCCGTCGTAGTCGCCGATCTTCTGAGTCACCAGGCCGAGGTTGTACCAGCCCTCGTAGGACTCCGGCTCGAGCGCGGTGAGCTTCTCGTAGTGGCCCTTGGCCGACTCGAGATGGTCGAGACGGTAGAGCACGTAGGCAAGGCCCTCGTGCGCCTTGGCGTTTTCCGGGTCGCCCTTGAGCAGACGCCGGAAGCAGTTCTCGGCGTCTCGGTAGTTGGCCGTCTTGATGTAGACGCCGGCGAGGTTGGTGAGCACCTCGCCTGATTCGGGGTTGCGTTGCAACGCCAACACGTAGCGCTCGATCGAGCTGTCGTAGTTCTCCTGCAGTTGGTAGGAGACCGCGACGCCGAACTCGGCGGCGAACGACTCGGGATCGTGCTCGAGATAGGTCTGATAGGCCCGCCGCGCCGCCTCGGGATCCTGCGTCTTCAAGCAAGCGCCGCCCAAGCCCAAGTAGGCTTCGGTCAGCTCCGGCGAGCGCTCGGCTGCAAACTGGAAGGCTTTGCGCGCCTTGTCATAGCGCTCGAGCGCTTCCAGGGCGAGGCCGTAGTTGAACTGCGCGGCGGCATTGTCGCCTTCGACCTCCAGCAGGCTCTCGTACGCCTCGATCGCTTTCTCAAACTCCTTGCGCTCGAGGTAGATCTGGGCCGTGGCGGTCCATACCTCGGCGGGATCCTCGCCGGCGGCCCTAGCCTTGCCGAGCTCGTCGAGCGCTTCGTCGAAGTCGCCGCGCAGATAGGCGCCGACGGCGGCTGCATAGTGGTCCGCGCCAGACTCCGCCTGCGCGTTCGCGCTAGAGGCTTCGTTGGCGTCGCCTTCGTTGCGGCCCTCGTCTTCGCCGTATTTGAGCTCACCCAGGATCTTCATCTCGCTTTCCCTCTTTCGAGCCTCGGACGCGCGCTCAGGCCGCGCCCAGAGGGCTCTCGCTTCTCCTGCCCGCGCCCGCGCCCGCTACGTCCACGCCGTCCTTCGTCTCGTCCTCCAGCTCGCCCGCGGCGGGATCGGCGAGGTCCATGAACAGCCCAGCCGGCTCGAACGGCGCGTCGACGGGACCCGAGACCTCCTTGTCAAGCAACTCCATCGACGCTTGTTCGAGCGCTGCTGATGGTTCAATATCGACAGATCCGCCGTACATGCTCAGCTCAGTCGAGCGCCGAGAGCCCTCGCCGGCGCCGGCCGGCGCCAAAACGGCGCTCGCCGGCGGAGCGATTTCGACCGCAGCGCCGGCGCCGGCCGGGCCGTCGGCCTCGGAGTCTTCAGCAGCCGCTGACGGCGTGGCGTTCAGCACGCTACCGCTCCCCTGAAGGCTATTCTCCGGCCCGAGCGCGGTCAGCCGTCGAGGCAGATTCGGCTCGGCGGCCTCGGCCGCGATCACAGTAGCCTCGGTGGCCGGCGGCTCCGGCTCTTCGCCGGTCCATTCGGCCATGTCGGGCTCGAGCTCCACTAGAGCCAGCACGGGGCGGAACAGCGTCTGGTGCGCGCGCGCCTCGGGATCTTCGCTCGTCTCAGCCCCGGGCTCGGCCGCATCTTCTTCCGGAGCCGGTTCGGGGGTCTCGGCCGCGGGCTCGGGGAAGGCGACGACCTTTGCCGAGGCGTCGTCCTCAAAATCCAGGCCCGGCTCGGGCGGCTCGATGTCGGCGTCAGAGAGCTCCATCGCTTCGAGCTCGTCCCAATCGGGGTCGACCGGCGATACGTCGACCTCCTCGGTCTGGTCGGGCCGCACCGGCGGAGCGCCGGTCGTTGCGAGCGACTCCTTCAGGGCGCTGAGCTCCTCGGAGGCGTCCGCAAAGTCCCAATCCGGCTCCGGCGCTTCCAGGTCGATCTCGGGATCGGCGCGCGCCGCGCTCTCGACAGCCGGCAGCTCCTCGAGCGGCTCGCCAGCCGCGTGCTCAACCTCGTCCTGCGCAGATTCTTGCTCGTCCAGCGGGCGTTCCTGCTTCCACGACTCGAGCGGGTCGGCCATGAGCCGATCGAGGATCGAGCTGTCGTCTTCGTCGTCCCTATCCCAAGCCTGAGCGCGATCCGGCGCGTCGGGTTCGAACCGCGAAGCCAAATCGTCGAGCGCCGATGCGGGTTCGTCGCTGGCGAGCGCCTCTTCGACAGGCCGGACCTCTTCCACGCTCGCAGCGGGCGTTTCCACTTGCTCGCTCGAAGCTGGCATCTCGAAGACGCTCTCCTTTTCGGAGCCTTCTTCGGCCGCCCCGCCGCTCGCCCGGCTCGCCAGGTCGCGCAGCGCGGCCAGCGCGTCCTCGGCGGACTGCTGGCTGGGTTCGGGCGACTCCGGCACCGGCGCAGCCTCGCTCCACAAATCGTCAATCCCTTGCTCAGCCTCTTCGCCCGCGGGAAGCGGCAGGTCCACCGACTCAATCACCGCCGGCTCGTTGCGATCGAAGCGCTCCCAAGACTCGAGCTCGTCGTCACCCTGGGCGTGCTGACCCGCGCGAAGCTCCTGCTCGTCCGCTTCGAACTCCTGCGGCTCGGGCGGCTCGGGCAGCGAATCCTGCATGCTGCTCTGGTTCGAGCTAGGGTCGACCAGTAACCGCTCGAGCGTCTGCTTCTTGTAGAGCGCTGCGTGCTCTTCGCAGCAAAACTCGGATTTGGTGCGCCAAACCCGGAGCCGCGGGATCTTCTCGTGGCAGAGCAGACAATGCATAGTCGACGCCCTTCCAACCCTGCGGAAGGCAATCGCACCGGGACGAGGACTCCCCGACCCAATTCGCATTCTGTCTGTTGGGGTCCAAGGCGGCGATCCGCTCCAAACCCTAGTCAATGGCGTAAGAGTACGTAGGACGAGGCGTTCGCTGCTACGAGGATCGGGCTTAAGTGAATGAAAATTCGGGGCTAGAGCAACGCAGCAAAGACATACTCCGCCCTCCCCGAACGCCCCGAGCAGCCCCCGTCTGCGCGGCAGGGGCGTATGGCCGAAGCAATAGACGCGGATGCGGCGGCCCGCGGGCCGCCGCATCGATCACTGGACCCGCGTTTCGGGCAGATCCCGCAGAAACCCGTCCACGATTTCGCGCTGTTGCTGGTCGCTGAGCGAGCTCTTGACGAGCTTGGCGGCCGCTTGGATGGCCAGGTCCGCGGTGTCACGGCGCATCTGTTGCATGGCCGCGCGCTGTTCGCTCTCCAAGCGCTTCAGGCCATCCTCGACGACCTTTTGTGACTCGGCCTTGGCCTCTTCGATCATCTTCTGGCGGAGCTGCTCGGCGTCGACCTTGGCCTGCTTGACCATCTCTTCGGACTTCCGCAACGCGGCGGCGGAATCCGCTTTGGCTTGCGCGATGGCGGCCTCGGCCTCCTTGCGGGCCTTTTCAGCCTTGGACAAGGCGTCATCGATGCGCTGTTCGCGGTCGTCGAGGGCCTTGAGCAGCGGCCCCCAAGCGATTTTGCGCAGCACCAGCAGCGTCACCACGAAGGTGACGACCGTCCAGACCATCAAGCCCGGCTCGAACTGCAGCAACGGGTTGTCGGAAGCCATGGAGCGCCTACGTTGCGAAGATGATGACGAAGCAGACCGCAAGCGCGATCACGGCCACGCCTTCGAGCAGGAACAGCGGGAGCTGGAACGCCGCCGTGATGTCCTTGGCCGCCTGCGGCTGCCGTGCAATCGACTCCGTCGCCGACGCGGTCAGCTTGCCAATGCCGATGCCGGCGCCGATGGTCGCGATGCCCGCGCCCAGCCCCGCGCCCATGTAGTGCAGCGTGCTGCCGCCGCCCGCGCCGTCCTGCGCCAGCGCCGCGGTCGGCGACAGCAGCAGAATGGCCATCAAGAACAGCAGGGCGGTCGCCGCCCGTTTGGTGTTTCCTAGCATCTCGAGAGATCTCCTCCGTTCGATTGTGTTTCGTTTCGAATGTGTCTGATTCAGTGAGTGGAATGGACCACCATCCCAATGAAGATCGAAGACAACAGGGTAAAGACGTACGCCTGGATGAAGGCCACGATCGTCTCCAGAATCGTGATCGCCACCGCCAGCGGGATCGAAAGCCCGGCCATGGCCACGTTCTGGAAGACGAAGATGAAGCTCAGCATCACCAAGATGACGATGTGCCCCGCAGTCATGTTCGCGCCGAGACGAATGGTCAGCGCGATCGGTTTAACGAACAAGCTCAGCAGCTCGATGAAGAACACCATCGGCGCGATCAGCAGCGGCGTGCCGGCCGGCACCATGTGCTTGAGGTAGCCCATTGGACCCTGCGCGATCATGCCGGCGACCACGATGAGGACGAGCGTGATCAGCGCCAGCGCCGCGGTTACGTTGAGATTGCTGGTCGCCGTGTACGAGCCGGGAACCATGCCCAGCAGGTTGCAGGCGAGAATGAAGAAGAACAGCGTACAGAGAAAGGGCGTGAACCGGCGGCCCCACTTCTTGCCCATCGCCGCAACCGCCACTTCGTCGCGGATGTAGAGCACGACCGCCTCGAGCGCGTTCGTCCAGCCTTTCGGCGCGCCGCGCAGCCGCGTGGCCCGCATCGCGAAGCCGAACAACGCGATCAGCAGCACCGCGGCGATCAGCATCATCAGCGACGCCTTGGAGAGCCCCAATTGCTGCGCCAACGGATGATCGATCGGCGCGTTCGAGATGTGGTGCATGATCACATCCGAGAGGGTCTCCTCATGATGCTCGCCGCCGTGCGCGGCGGCCTCGGCCGCATGGGCGTCCTCGGCGTGCTGGGCCGTGAGCAGGCCCGCCGCGAGCATAAACGTGATCAGCAGACGCGCAATCATCGACTATCCACGAAACGCCGGTATCGAAAACCTTCCAAAACCTGGGCGCACAAATAGGCCGCCGCCAGAGCGGCGATATACGCCTTGGGCTCCGCCAGCCCCGAGACGAGCCCGAGCAGCAGTGCCGCCGCCATCCAAACCGTCCGCAGCGCCAGACCGGCAAAGGCGACGCGCATCGCCGGGGTCCGCGGATGACGAGCCCACCACGCCAGCAACGTCTCCGAGATCGCCGCCGACCCCAGGCCGGCCGCCAGTCCCGCTGCAAGCGAGGCGCTCACCCAAACAACCCCATCACCTTGGCCAAATTGTAAAACCCTACGAAGATACCCAGGATCAGCCCCGCCACGGTTGCGGCCGGATTGGCGTCGAAGTACGCTCCCAGCATGTACCCCATCAGCAGGCAGCCGATCACGGCGCCGCTCAAGGTCCACCCCGCATCGGCCGCTTTGCCGCCGAACCGCCTCACGACCGGGGGCAGCTCCCGCTTGTCGTGATCGTGGTCTGGGTCGCTCATCGGGAGACGTCCGCGCCCGGGTGGTCTGATACTGACTCTGGGAAGTGCTTTCGCTAGGCGAATCCGGTCGAAATCCGTAAATTCAACAGTACCAAAACGTTCCAGGACCCGGCAATAGGGTTTGCTGCGAAACTGGAACGATTGCGGCGGGGCAGGAAGACCCGGCCGCACGCGTACTGACGTACGCGTCTCAGATGCGTCTGGGTGAATCCTCGACTGAGACGCGCACGTGAGTGCGCGTGCCCGGCTCATGCGATGGGCGGGTTGTGGATGGCGTACCAGACCACGACTGCGTACCCGGCGGCCAAGCTGGCGAAGTTGGCCGCGAACAGGGAGACGTTGGCCCTGCCGCGGAACCCGAACCGCAGCACCGCCGCGTCGAGGGCCGTCGCCACCCCAGCCGAGAGGAGCAGCAACCAACCGCACCACCCCACGCAGTCGCCCACGAGCTCACCGACGAGCTCCCACACGAGCACATGCGATGGAAACCAGACGATCAGGACGCCGAAAGCGAAAATCGAGGAGAGGCTCGCCAACCAGAGTCTCCGCTGATCGCCGCCCCAGATCCGCCGTATAGCCAGCGCCTTCGCCGGAACCCCAACACCCAGCGCCCCGAGTGCAAACCACGGCAGCCCCATGTTGTAGAGCGAGATCGTGTCGAGCCCCGGCCACCCGAAACCAAATTCGCACATGCGCCGGTAGACACCAGCCACACACGATCAGTTCCCGCCTTCCGGCGCCGGAGGCGCCATGCAGGAAGCCACGGGTGGAATCCGTGGACATCGAACTCCTACCAGCTAGACGTCGTCGTCCCGCAAGTCCGCGTGGAGCGGGCGTTGCTCGGCTGGGCCGTCAGGCCTCTCGTGGTCGCGAACCATCGCCAGCGTCACCGGCACGAGTGCGCGCGGTACCAGCAACAGGTCATGCCCCAGCACACGCACCAAGTCCAGCAGCGTATTGAACTGCGGAGAGACCTTCCCGGTCTCAATCCGCGAGATGTGCATCTGCGGCAGCCCGACCCGCCGGCCGAGCTCCGCCTGACTCCAGCCCCGTGCCTTACGCGTCGCAAACAAGGCCTGCCGCATGTCGGTCGGCAGGACTTCCAGACGGACAGGCTTCATATGCGATGCCATATCGAAATGCGACGTCTATATAATATTACACATCAAACTCGGCATCCAAGTAGTCGTCACTTCTGAACACTCTTCCCGATGGCCTCAGAGCGACCAGACCCCACCTTGACCCGATCTGAGACGTCCGGTGGAGTGAGTCAAGACAGTCGGTACGCCGGGAGCGCCACAGCTTCTCTGGCGACGCACCATCCGAGTTGACGGCAAGCAAGGCAGGGCACCTGCTTACTCGTTTCCGTATTCATCACCGTAATCCGGTTCTACATCCTCCTCCGTTTCGAACTCATCCTGGAGCTCCGCAGCATCCAGTTCAAGGCGGCCGCGAAGTTGGAGCCCGCAGGCCGTGCAAACAAACTCCTCAGTAGCATAGAAAACATCTTCGGTTTGCCAAGCGTACATCTCGTCATCATCGACTTGCACTTCGTTGCGATGGCGCCCGACTTCTTCTCCAAACAACCACCCGACGGCACCGCAGGCTGGGCAGTCCTCTCGTAAGCGTCAACTTGTGTTTCGCACCACTCGAGTGGTAGAGCTTGGGGCCGAGCGCGCGCAGGCACGCCTCAATGTCGCGGAGGCCTTCGCGGTAGGTCAACTGGGCGAAGGCCATCGCGAGAAACTGCTCCCAGCACGAGAGGCTGCGAACCCGGCGGTCGCCGTCGTAGCGCAGGACGCAACGGCGGAACTCACGATCCGGAAGATGGCTGATCAACTGCGACAAGACGGTGCGCCCAAGGTTCATGCACCATTGTTGGCCGCGCCCAAAGCGCCTACAACCGCCATCCGCCGTTCAAATCGCGGCAAGCCAAATCCGGCCCTAACCGATTCCAAAGTAACGACTTGTAGCAGCTTGGCTCGTCCTTAACCGGACGCTAGTGATCTTCGACTTTGCCCACAGAGCTTGAGAATCGAAAGCAATCATTAGGCCACCAGAACCCTAAACAAACAACGCATGGGGTTCAGTCTTACATCGGGTCGCGCGTGCAATGCGCGCCAGTTGTCAATGATCAATATCTCGTTGCGACGCCACTGATGGGTGTGGCGGCTTCTTGGGCTCGCTCGGCGATCAAGTTTGCTGCCGCAAACGCATCCAGGTTCTTCGGCTGCATGCATCCCGGGTCAAGCCGCAATATTCGCCGGCTTGAATCGAGAACAGGCGAATAGAAGCTCATACGACCGATGTGTACTTCGAAAATTGCCGCTGACAGGAGGCGCTCTTCTTGGGGCGTGAACAGACCGTCCCAGCGTGAAACGAGCGTTGGCGATGTTCCGATTGATTGAATGCTTGACAAGATAACGTAGCGACACGGATTTATCCAATGAGCTGTATCAATATGAAACGGGAATGCACCATGGCCGAAAGTCGCGCTCAACGATCGCGGGCGAGCGGCGTTGGCTAGACTTGGAACGAGACGGGAAACAACTGGCTCGAAGGACCTTAGGGGGATCGCGCACCCGAGCGTGCTGGCGATTTCAAGAAGGTCTACATGGCCGCCTGGGATGGTCATCCATCCCCGTCTTGCTAGATCGCGCGGCACCTCAGTTCGCCCGCGGCGGCGTCGATCGGTGGATTGGCCGCCTTCCTTAGCCCCGCTTCGGTCATGGGCGCTCAACATCTGCATACGGCTGTTGTCGAGGAATACTGGGCCCCTTACCACTCCGGATCCGTAATCGCCCCCAACTTCGCCGAGCTCACCAACTTCGCGTACTTCGCGAACACCCCAGTCTTGTAGCGCGGCTCGCGCTTGGCCACCTTCGCCAACCGCGCCTGCAAAGTCGCGTCGTCGAGCTCGATCTCGAGCGTCTTGGCGTTGCAGTCGATCGCGATGATGTCGCCTTCCTCGACCGCCGCGATCGGGCCGCCGTTCATCGCCTCCGGCGCCACGTGGCCGATCATCAGCCCACGCGTCGCGCCCGAGAAGCGTCCGTCGGTGAGCAGCGCCACGTCTTCGCCCAGCCCCGCGCCCACGACCGCGGCCGTCACCCCGAGCATCTCGCGCATGCCCGGGCCGCCCGCCGGGCCCTCGTAGCGGATCACGATCACGTCGCCCTTCTGGATCGAATCCGAGGTGACGGCCCGCATGGCCGACTCCTCGTTGTCGAACACCCGCGCCGGGCCCCGGTGGACCAGGTGCTTGCCCCCGGCGACTTTGACCACGCCGCCGTCCGGCGCCAAGTTGCCGCGCAGGATGACCAAGCCGCCGGTGGGCTTCAGCGGCTTGTCGAGCGGCTGAATGACCTGCTGCCCGGGCGTCTCCTCGGCGTGCGCGACCGAGTCGGCCAGCGACTTGCCTTCGACGGTCGGGACGGAGCCGTCCGCGTAGCCGCCTTCGATCAGCCGCTTGGTGATGAACTGCACCCCCCCGGCCTTCCACACGTCCGCCGCAACGTACTGGCCGCCAGGCTTCAAGTCGACGAGCAGGGGCGTCCGCTCGGAGATGCGGTTGAAGTCCTCGAGCTCGAGCTCGACGCCCGCGTCGTGCGCCAGAGCCAGCATGTGCAGCACGGAGTTGGTCGAGCCGCCGGTGGCCGCGACCGAGGCGATGGCGTTCTCAAAGGACTTGCGCGTGAAGATACCGCTGGGCCGGATGTCTTGCCGTAGCGTCTCCATCACGATCTTGCCCGCTTCATAGGCCGAATCTCCCTTGTTGGGCGCGGTCGCGGGGACGGACGCCGACCCGGCCGGCGAGATGCCCATCACCTCCATCACCGTCGCCATGGTGTTCGCCGTGTACTGCCCGCCGCAGGCGCCGGCGCCGGGGCAAGCCACGTTCTCGAGCTCGAGCAGGTCTTCGTCCGACATCAGCCCCTTGGCGTGTTTGCCCACGCCCTCGAACACGTCCTGAATCGTCACGTCCGCGCCCTTGAACTTGCCCGGCATGATCGAGCCGCCGTAGAGCAGCACCGACGGCACGTCGAGCCGCGCCAACCCCATCGCGCCGCCCGGGATCGTCTTGTCGCAGGAGACGATCGCGACCAGGGCGTCGAACATGTAGCCGCGCGCGGTCAGCTCGATCGAGTCAGCGACGATCTCGCGACTCACCAGTGAAGCCTTCATGCCCTCGGTGCCCATGGTGATGCCGTCGGAGATCGCGATCGTGTTGAACTCCATCGGCGTGCCGCCGGCCTCGCGCACGCCCTGCTTGACCCGCTCGGCAAGCTCGCGCAGGTGGTAGTTGCACGGCATGCATTCGATCCAGGTATTCGCGATGCCGACAATCGGTTTGGCGAGATCCTCGTCGGTAAAGCCGATCGCCTTGTAGTAGGACCGCGCCGGGGCGCGGTCACGGCCGTCGGTGATGATGTGGGACTTGTGCTTGAGCGGATTCGACACGAGAAAGGGCTCCTTCGATTGGAAGAAGCCCAGTGTATCGCGAGAGCTCAGCAGGCGCTGAGCGCCCCCGATGGACGGGCTTCCATCCTAGCGGGCGGAAGCCGACAGCTCCGCTTCGCGCTTCGCCGGATCGTCGAATCCCTGGCTCTCGAGGTACTCCCGCGCGGCCGCCTTCTCCGCCGCGTCGAGCTTGCCGTCGCCGTTGCTGTCGAAGCGTTCCCGCGCGGCCTTGGCAGCCCTTCGCGCCAGGCCCTTGGGCGGCGCGCAGCGGCCGCCGCAGAATTTGCCGTCGGTCGCGAGGTAGAAGCTCATTGCCGAGAGCAGCGAACGCTCCTTGATGGCGTCCAGCAACCTCCGCTCGTCGGCCGGATCGACGACGACCACGTCGAGGATGATGCTGCCCATCTCGTCCTCGGAAAACAGCCCCCACGGGATGTCGCGCGGAGGGCTGTAGGGGTTGACGGGATTCTCCGCGCGATTGTCCCAGCGGATCACCGACTCGATCTTCGTGCCGGCCGGCAGCCGCACCGGATCACGGAAGTTGTAGAGCTCCTGCCAGGCGAAATCGTAGTCGGAAATCTTCAACAGCGCTTTCGTCTTTCCCGAAGGCAGATGCGCCTTCAACTCGAACGCCTTGCCGATGTAGTGCGCGTGCGCAAAGGTCGAGAAGGCGTCGACCTCCACCGGCAACGTGAACGTCTCGCGCAAGGTGTAGGCGTCGCTGCCCGCCGGCACGTTGATCGCCGAAACCTGACCGAAATGCGGCGGCACTTGTACTTCGATGTAGCTCCGCTCCGGCTTCTGATCCGCGAAGTGGAAGCCGACCTTCGACTGGTCGTGCTCGACCTTGCCCGTGGGGTGGTAGTGCATCTGGATCACGAGTTTCATGTCCGGCCCGATCTCGACGCCCACGCCCTCGGGCAGCACACGCGGATTCGTGCCGACCGCCCAAGTGAGAATGCGGTTGCGGTCATTGGTCGCGGCGCCAAAATCCCGGCCGCTCTTACCCTCGAGCTCTTTGGCCGGAACGAGAAACCCAAGCACGTGGTGCACCACGGCCCGCGCCCCGGGCTGGAACTCGAGCGCGCTCATGTATTTCGTCTCCCCAACAGGGATCTCCATCACGAAGTAGCGGTAGATGTCGGGCCCGTCGGCGGGGATCTTGAACGGCTCGCGCATGGTCGCCACCGTATCCGGCTCGCCCAGCTCCCACCCTTCGGCGAACCGCGGCGGCTCCGGCGCCTTGGCCGGATCACCCTGCGGCATCCCGGCCGCAACCCACCTCGCCAGCGTCGCGATCTCTGCGTCGCTCAAGCTGCGGTCGCCATGGAAGGGCTCGTCGGAAGGCTCGGCGTGCCAGGGCGGCATGTAGCCGGACTCGGTGACGGCGGCAATCAACTGGCCGCGCTTCTTCGCGTCTTCAAAGCTCAGCAGCGAGAAGGGCCCGGCTTGGCCCGGCCGATGGCACGAAGCGCAATTGTCGAGCAGAATCGGCGCGACGTGCGCGGAGTAAGTCGGCGTTTCGGCCGCGATCAGCGGTACTGCGCAGAGGCAGGCGGTTAGGCAAAGGGCGAGGATCTGGGCGGTGCGCATCGGGGGTGTCTCTCCTACAGTTGTACCTTGCGTGCTACGAGCTGTCGAGCCGACTTGTTCCCGTTGTGAGCGCCCGCCCTACAACTCCACCCGCTCGATTCGTCGCACCAGAACGAACACCGCCCCAAGCGCCAGCAGCGGCATCACGCCCGCCGCGACGAACACCGGGCCGTAGGAGAAGCGATCCACCACCGCCCCCACGGCCACCATCAGAATCATGTTGACCACGCCCTCCCCCGCCCCGGTCGCGCCGGCGAGCCGCGCCAGCACCTTGTCGTCAAACAGATCGGTCAGCATGCCAATGTGCGTGGCCGCCATGATGGCGACGCCGAACGTGGCGATCGACATGGCGAGAAGCGCAGCCCACGAGCTCTCGACGAACGTCGTCGCCATCGAGCAACACGCCAACGTCGCCGCCACGACGAAGGCCGTCTTGCGGGCCCGGTCCGCGCTCACGCCGCGCTTCATCAGAGCGCTCGAAAGAGCGCCGCCGATCACGTTGCCCAGCCCCGCCGACACCGCCGGCGCCCAAGCCGTCATGCCGATCTCTTCCATGCTGAAGTTGCGCTCGCGCCTGAGATACTCCGGCAGCCAGTACCAGTAGAAGTGCACCACGGGGCCGCCCAGCGCTCGCACCGCGACCGCGCCCCAAACCTGGCGCTTGGCGAACAGCGCGCCCAGCGAGAGTTGTGGTCCGCGCGACTCCCCGCCCTCGTGGCCAGACGCGCGATCCCGGTAAGAGAGCAGCCATGGGACCAGCCAAAGCAGCCCCAACGCGCTCGGAATGACGAACGCCCACCGCCAGCCGAAGCGGAGCCCGATCGGAACGATGATCAGCGGCGCCGCGGCCGCGCCGATCACCGTGCCCGCATTGAAGATTCCGCCCGCCAGCGCGCGCTCGGCGGGCGGAAACCACCTCGAGATGACCTTGATGCCCCCGGAGTAGTTGCCGCACTCCCCCGCCCCCAGCAGAAAACGAAACGCGCAGAAATGCCAAAGATTGCGCGCCGCCGCGTGCAGAACGTTCGCACAGGACCACCAGAGCATGATGGCGGCGAGCCCGAAGCGCGCGCCCTTGCGGTCGATCATCTGGCCGGCCGGGATCTGAAACAGCGTCATCCCCAGCAGGAAGAAGAACAGAATGTAGGAGTATTCGGTGTTCGAAAGCTCGAGCTCGTCGCGAATCAGCGGCGCCATCAACGACAGCACCTGCCGATCGAACAGGTTCACCGCGATCGAGAGGAACAGCAGCGCCAGCACCCACCAGCGTTTGCTCGAGACCTTCAAGGACTGCCAGAATACCCTATCCCGGCGCCGCGGCCGGCCGTGCGCGGGACGGGCCGTTCTCTTCCAACCACGCAGCTCTCGCCATGACCGACCAACGACGCCTCATGCAACTGCCCGTCGACGAGCTGCGCGGCGTCGCCCATACGCCCTTCGAGTTGCTGCCCGATACGGCGTCGCTGCTCAGCCATTTCGCGCGCTCGATCGCCAACGAGATTCGCTCGCGCAACGAGCGCGGCGAGCCGACACGCTTGATCCTGCCGGTGGGCCCGGTCCGCCACTACCGGGAAGTCGCCGCGATCTGCAACCGCGAGCGCATCTCCTGGAAGAGGGTGCATACCTTCAACATGGACGAGTTTCTCGACTGGCAAGGGCGGCCCATCCCAACCGACCACCCGCTATCGTTCGAAGGCTTCATGAAGCGCGAGCTGTTCGCCAAGCTCGACGAAGAGCTGCGCATCCCCTCCGCGCAAACGCACTTCCCGCACCCGTTTCGCATCGATGAGATCAGCCAGAAGATCGGCGAGCTCGGCGGCGTCGACGTCTGCTATGGCGGCGTGGGCTACCACGGCCACGTGGCGTTCAACGAACCGCCTTTGAGTCGTTGGCACGAGATTTCAGTCGCACAACTGCGGGACTCGCGAACTCGCGTCCTCACGCTCGGCGACGACTCGATCGTCGTGCAGTCGATCCACAACTCGGGCGGCGATTCTGCCGCGATCCCGCCCATGGCCGTCACGTTGGGCATGCGGGACATCCTGGCCTCACGCAAGATTCGCCTCTACCTCGCCGCGGGCGAGCGTCACCGCGCGATCTTTCGGATTTCGACCGCAGGGGAGGTTTCGGTGCGCTTTCCCGCGACCCTGGTGCAGGGTCATCCCGACGCGGTGATCTACACCGACCGGGCCACGGCGCAGCCGATCGAGATCGGGTTGATGTGAGACGCGGCAGGCTCCCGCCCGCATCCCTGTGGGGGGTGGCCTCAGTCCGACGAATCGACCTTGTCCGGCTTGTTCTCGTTCTGACCCGACGACGTCGCCGGCGCTTCCGAAGAACCCAGCGCGGAGGCGAGCCCGACGAGCGAGGTCTGCACGCGCGCCACGTCGACCGCAGAGGCGAGCTGATCCATCACGCTATTGTTGGCCGGCTCGGCTTTGGGAGGCTCGTTGGCGCGTTGCGAGATCTCCCGCAGCACGGCGGCCTGCACGCTGCCCCGCCATAGCCGCGGCCAAACCACTTCGCGGCAGTAGGCGGCGTAGGCGCGCTCGGCTCCGATCCAGCGCATCTGCGCACCGGCGGCGATGCACGCCAAGCCAATCAGGGCAAACTCGAAAGGAGCGGACGACAGCATCACCCACGGTCCCCACAACACCACGCCGGTGATGATGGCGGCCAAGGTAAAGCCGGTGGGCGAGAGGTGGATGCGGAGCGCCCATAGGCTGCCCACGATCAGGGTGAGGAAGACCAGAGCCGGATCCACCGCGGCCTCCGAGTGCGCCAGCCCGGCCTTGACCTGCTCCATCATGCACGCCATCAAGTTGACCAACGTCAAGGTGATGGTGATGAGCCCGAGCGGCGCCAGCCAGACCCGCGAAAAGCCGTGGCTCTTGATCAGAAAGAACGAGGCCAGGAACGAGCCGCCCAGCGTCAGGCTCACGCCAACCCGCCAGTCGAACATCCCGTCCGCGGCCCGAAACGAGGCGGCCGCGGTGAGAAACGCCAGCAACGCGGCCCCGGCCATGGCGAAACGCAACCGCGCCGGCCAAGACGCGGCCAGCGCGTCAGCCTTCTGCGCCGCGTCCAACTCGGGCCATATCGGCGTTGGCGGGCCTCCCTTCAACGCCGTCCCTGTGTGCAGTGCCATTCCGGCATCAACCGCTCTTTCCACGGGTGTAGTTTGGTCGAGCCGACCCGATCTGAGTAGAGGCGAGAATACGGGTTTTCTGGGGCGATTCGCTCTACGGGCATAGACCTCTAGTACTGGCCAGAAGGGCTATCGACTAGGGATAACCCTGGAAAGAGCGCTGATTTCGGCAAAAATCGAGAACCCCGGCGCGCGGCCGGGGTTCGCGTCGATCGCCCTTCGCGAACGGCGCTAGACTTTGTTCGGCGCCGGAACTTCGAAGCCTTTGCGGTACGGCTTGGTCAGCATCCGGTTGGCCTCGTCGTCGTTGGTGAATCGGTCGGCCTTGGGGTCGAACTCGAGCACCTTGCCGCGCTGGAAGGCGATGTTGCCCAGGTGCGCCATGCCGGCGGCGGAGTGCGCCGTCTCGACCGGGCCGTTCTGGTCGGAGGTCTTGCGGCTCCGAACGGCCTTGATGAAGTTCTCGAAGTGCCGCGTCGGCGCCTTGCCCGAGGGTCCGGGCTCGTTGTTCTTGCCCATGAAGAACTGATAGTCGGTGTAGCCCGAGATGGCCAGATAGCCCTCGGAGCCGTAGAACAGGTTCGAGTTCTTGCCCTCGGTCTCCACGTTCGAAATCCAGAAGCGCACGGCGACTTCGCCGAACTTCTTCTTGCCGCCCTCCTCGAACTCCATCAACGTGGTCAGCAACTCAGGCGTCTCGCGGTGGTCGTTCCACAGATACTTGCCGCCGAGCGAGGTGAGCTTGGTCGGCTGGCCGACTTGCAAGCCCCACTGCAGGCAGTCGGTCTCGTGGATGCCCTGGTTGCCGATCTCGCCGTTGCCGAAGTCCCAGGTCCAGTGCCAGTTGTAGTGCACGTGGCGCCTGGAGTACGGGCGATACTTGCCGGGGCCGACCCAGAGGTCGTAGTCGAGATGCGAAGGCGGCTTCTCATCAGGATGGTTCTGCATCTCGGGGCGCCACTTGAAGATCGTGGCGCGCGCCATATAGACGTCGCCGATGAAGCCGTTGTGCATCTTCTCCATGGCTTCGCGGACGGCTTCGGAGCTGCGAAGCTGTACGCCGTGCTGCACGATGCGGTTGTACTTCTTGGCGGCGGCGACCAGCGAGAGGCCCTCGTTATAGGTGTGCGTGGCGGGCTTCTCGACGTAGACGTCCTTGCCGGCCTGGCAGGCCCAAATGGCGGCGAGCGTGTGCCAATGGTTCGGCGTGGCGATGGTGACGACGTCGATATTCTTGTCGTCGAGCACGCGGCGCAGATCCTGGACGACCTTGGGCTTGTGCCCGTGCTTCTGCTCGAACTCGCCGGCGCGCTTCTCGGCGATCGACGTGTCCGGGTCGACGAAGGTGGTGACCTCGACGTTGTCGATCGGCTGCAAGCCGTACATGTGGCTCTGCCCGCGGCCGTTGACGCCGAGCACGGCGACGCGAATCTTGTCGTTCGCGCCGATCACGCGGCCTCCAGCAGCGAAGGCGGAAGAAGCTGCGGCCGTACCGGCGGCCGACTTGATGAAAGTCCGTCGTTCCATGGGTTTACTCCTTTGCGAGCTTAATGATAGCTCAGATGGCGGTACTCCGTTGGCCGTTGACCGTTGACCGAGTAGTTTCGGTTGCCAGGCGCTGGCGCCTCGGCTCTGGTCCGTGCCGCTCCCGCCAGGGTGCGGTCACGCCGCCAATCCCGGAGGCAGAAAGAAGAACTGGTGACAAAACTGTCCCGTTTTTCGCCCCCGTTTTCGCCACATGTAGCGAATCAAGGTCGCGGATGCCCTACGAGGGTTGCGCGGTCCCTGTAAAATCGCTTGGCGGCTCTCATCAGCAATTCTTCGAACCGGTCATCACTCAGATCATCGTCGCTAAGCAACCCTTCCGTCATGCGTCGGAAAGCGTCCATTTCATCTTGCGACATCGTGATTGTCGCTGCGGTGAAGAGGCGTTCCCTGCTCCGCCTGCTCTGCGTCCGTCCCGCGTCATTGGGCGACCGACCGAGCCGCCTGCTGATTTCCCTCGTGTGAAGCAACACTTCCTTGAGCATATCGTCAGTGCTCGCCGCCGGCGCGGGCGCGACCGCTGCCTGGGCTGAAGATTTGCCGCTTCTAACGCTTCCTCAAAATCCTTCCAGAACGCTTTAACCTGCTTCTCGACGTGCGCTTTGTCTCGGCGCCGTTCCCGCTCGACCGCCTCGTTCAAGTCGCAGAGCAATCGCTCAATTCCGTCGCGGTCGCAACGCCGTGCCTGGAAAGCCGACATGGGCGGCCCCAAGCTGGTTTCCTCCAAACCGAAGCAAAGAATCGGCATCACCTTACCCGCCGGGCTATTTGCGAGAGCTCCCGCCTCGAAATTCAACCAAGGGTTCTCGCGATTCTCAGGAGTCAGGAACACCACGCCCGTTGTCGGGTCCTCCAAACTCTGGCGCAACTTAGGCCACCAGTCCGTGCCGGACGGGATATCCGAAGACAAAAAGGCTTCGTACTCCGGCAACACCATATCCAGCAGCGCCTTGAAGCCCTTCGCGACACCGCCCGCGCGAGGCATCGACCAACTAATGAAAACCTTCGGCTTTGCCGATCCACTGTGCCCGCTCATGATAATCCACGCCTCACGCGTGTGACCGCTAGACGCCGGTCTCCGCTACTCGGCTCCGACGCGTGGCGCGCCGTCCTCATTCCCCTCCAGCGCAATCTGCCCCGCCAGCGACCTCGGCGTCGCCGCCGTACACGTCGATTCGGCGGATCGGAGCCGTATCCAGGAGGGAAAGGACGGAAAGGAGGGACATCCTTGAGTTCTGAATCATGGGAGACGCTCCTACGGCCGTCTCGGCGCTGGGCTAGGCGGGGGCCTCAGGCCCGAAAGGGCCGCGACGGCGGCCCCTCATCGTACCCTGAAAGTGCGGCGCAAACTGCCCTAGCCGCGCCTCACCGAACAGACTGGGTTTGCAGCAGGACCACGCAACCGCGGACCTCGATGCGATTGGGCGGGGTCCAGAAAGAGGCGCTCGTCTCGAGCATCATTGGCGCTTTCCCGTGGCAATCGATGAGTTGGAAGTCGATCACGGCGAAGAACCAGTTCGTCTTGCCCTTGACGCGCTTGAATCGCCACTGCCGCGCCGAAGAGACGGCTTGGGCTTCCAGGAGCGGGTGGCCTTCTGTCCCCTCGATCTCGACCGCCCGGCCGAGCCCGCGGTCCTTCTTCACGCGCATGCGAAGCCGCACAGCGCCCTGAATCCTCGCCTGGCGCGGCAGGGGTGGGTACGGAACGGCCTCGGGACGAATCAGCTCCCACCTCGGCGGCTCCTCTTGGACGGCCGGCGGCTCCTTGGCCATGAGCCCTCCGACGGCAACGGCGGCGACCATGATCCATCGCATCCCATCCAAAGTCTATTGCACGCCCAATTATCCCAGGCGCTCTTCGACCAAGCGACACGCGAAAAGCGGCCGGGAAAGCGGGCCGGAGCCCGAACTGAACCTCCATCCAGAGCCCCCGGTGGTACGCACGCGATGAGCCCCAACCGTCCGTCACGCCGCTTTGCAATTTCTATCTCCTTGATTCGCGGGCCGCTTGCCCAACTCCTCGCCCAGATCGTTTGGCCTCATGGCTTACCCTGAAGAAGGAGACCGCCGGCGAGTCGCGCGAGCGGCCGCGCTGGCCGATTCGCCGCCGGCCCCCGCCAGGCCAGAACGTCAGAAAATGTCCGGAAATGTCAGGCTGATCCCGACCCTCGCCGTCATCGCGGCGATTTCGAGCTGCGGCCGGCTCGAGCCCCTGCCCGACTACGGCCAAACCCCGGGCTTCGAGCTCACCGAGCGCAGCGGCCGGACGGTCGCGTCCACTGAGTTGGCCGGCAAAGTGTGGGTCGCCGACTTCATCTTCACCACCTGCGCCGGCCCGTGTCCGCTGATGTCGACGCACATGGCCGCGCTGCAACGCGCGGTTTCGGACCTCGACGTCCAACTCGTCTCTTTCACCGTCGACCCCGAGCGCGATACGCCCGAGGTTCTCACCGAATACGCCAGCCGCTACAAAGCCGACCCCGAACGCTGGCTCTTCCTCACCGGCTCCAAGCAAGCGCTCTACGACATGATCCAGGAGGGCTTCTTGCTCGCCGTCGACGACGGTTCTCTCGCCGAGGGCGGCAAGCCCGGCCCGGGCATCATTACCCACAGCGTGAAGTTCGTCTTGGTCGACCAGCGAGGCCGCATTCGCGGCTACTACTCCGGCGACGCGGCAAACGTCGTCGCCGAGATCGAGCCCCACATCCGGCGCCTGCTGGACGAGACCGACTAACGCAGCTTGTATTTCTTGATGCGATAGCGCAACGTGTCGCGCGTGATGCCCAGCAGCTCGGCCGCGCGCGTCTGGTTGCCGCCGCACTTCTCGAGAGCCTGCACGAGCATCGAGCGCTCGACGTCTCCGAGCGAGGCGTCGCCGGCGACCGGTGCGGCGGCGGCCGCGCGCGCGCCCGTCTCCGATCCCAGCGAGAAGCTCTCCGGACCCAGCCGGTCGCCTTCCTCGAGCACCATGGCCCGCTCGATGGCGTTGCGAATCTCGCGCACGTTCCCCGGCCAATCGTAGGCGAGCAGCATGCGCTCGGTCTCCGGCTGCACGCCCTGGATGTCACGCTCGAAGCGGCGGTTGTAGCGCTCGATGAACAGCTCGACCAGCGGCATCACGTCCTGCATGCGCTCGCGGATCGGCGGGATCGAGATGGTGATGACGTTGAGCCGGTAGTAAAGGTCCTCGCGGAACTCCTTGTTCGTCACCGCCGCGGCGAGATCGCGGTTGGTCGCGGTGATGATCCGCAGGTCGACCGAGATGTCCTTCACTCCGCCCAGCCGCCGGAAGGTTTGGTCCTCCAGCACCCGCAGCAGCTTGGCCTGGATGTGCGGCTGCAACTCGCCGATTTCGTCGAGGAACACGGCGCCGCGGTCGGCCATGTCGAACACGCCCTTCTTCTGCGCTCGCGCATCGGTGAACGCGCCCTTCTCATAGCCGAACAGCTCGCTCTCGAGCAGCGTCTCGGGAATGGCGGCGCAATTGACCGCCACAAACGGCGCCCGGCGGCGCTTGCTGCGGCGGTGGAGATAGCGCGCGAGCACGTCCTTGCCCACGCCGCTCTCGCCGAGCAACAACACCGCCCCCACGCCGCTGGCGGCGATCCGCGTAGAGAACTTCATCAGCGAGCGCATCGCCGGCGAGGCGACGACGATCTCCTCGTCCTGCGGCAGCGCGAGATCGGGATCGCCGCGGCGCTGGTACGGCTCCGCCGCCGGCGACATCGGATGCCCGAACACCAGCACGGCTCCGCCCGACGCTCCGCTCGAGTCGAGCACGGGAGCGCAGTGCCCGGCCGCCTCGCGCTCGACGCCGTCGCGGGAGCGGACCAGGCAGCCGGCGGGAAACTCGGTGGGCGCTCGCCGGTGCACGGCCTCGGTCAAGAATCCCTCCACCGGGCGAGCCGTCTTGGCGTCGACCAGCCGAACCACCTCGCCCAGCGAGCGCCCCTTGGCGTCGTCGAGCCGCCAGCCGGTCCAGTGCTCGCCGGCGGCGTTGAGATAGCGCACGCGGCCCAAGTCGTCGCAGCGAATCACGCCGTCGCCGAGCGTATCCAGCGTTGAAGCCAGCTCCGCTTCCTCGCCCTGCCGTTCGTCGTCAACCGCGCGCCGGTGCATCGCCATCTGGATGACCGCTTGCAGCTCGGTATCGTGGAACGGTTTGACGATGTAGCCCAGCGGCTCGGCCAGCTTGGCGCGGTCGAGCGTCGCTTCATCGGCGTGCGCTGTGAGAAAGATCGACGGGATGCCGAAACGCTCGCGTACGATGCGCGCCGCCTCCACGCCATCCATCTCGCCCTTGATCCGGATGTCCATCAAGATCAAGTCCGGCTGCTCGGCTTCGGCTTGTCCGACGGCGGCGGCGCCTGAGGTCGCCACGCCCGCCACACGGTGCCCGAGGTGGGCGAGGATGTCCTCGATGTCCGCCGCGGTAATCTGCTCGTCCTCGACGATGAGGATGCGGGCGGGCGTCATGAAGCTTGATTATCGCTCGCCGGGGGGTCGATCTGAAAGCGAATGCGGTACTCCACGCCAGGCGGACCGGCGATCTCGATCTCTCCGTCGATCTGGCGGACGAGCGAGCGGACCAGCCGCAACCCCAGGGTCTTCGTGCTCCAGAAACCGATCTCGGGCGGCAGGCCGACGCCGTCGTCCGCCACACTGAGCACCGCGCTCGAGTCGTGCTTGCGCGCCACCTGAATCGAGATCTCGCCTGGGCGTTCGTCCGGAAAAGCGTACTTGAGCGAGTTCGATACGAGCTCGTTGAGGATCAGACCGCACGGCACCGCCGCGTCGACGCCAATCTTCACGTCGGCGATGTCGGTGGCGAGCTGTACACGATCCGCCCGCACTTGGTAGGAGCGGAACAGCCTCGAGGCGAGCTGACGAATGTACTCGGAGAAGTCGACGTCGGCCAGGTCGTGCGACTCGTAGAGCTGCTCGTGGATCAGGGCCATCGATTGGACGCGGCGCTGGCTCTCCTCGAAAGCCTTGGCGATCTCGGGGTCGGCGGTCGCGCGCGCCTGCAGGCTCAACAAGCTCGAGACCACCTGCAGATTGTTCTTGACGCGATGGTGCACCTCGCGCAGCAGGATCTCCTTCTCCTCGACCGCGGCACGCAGCCGATCCTCGGCTTCCTTGCGCGCACTGACGTCCCGGAGGATCACCGTGAAGATCGGCTCGCCGTCGATCTCGACCTTGGAGATGGACGCCTCGGCCGGGAACTCGGACCCGTCCTTGCGTTTGCCGTAGATCTCGGACCGTTGCGCCATGATGCGCGAAACGGCGGGGGACTGGGCGAAATCACCCATGTGTTCTTCGTGCGCGGCGCGAAAGCGCGAAGGAATCAAGATCGACAGCGGCCGGCCGACTAACTCCTCCGACGCGTAGCCGAAGATGCGCTCGGCGCCTTGATTGAACACGCAAATCCGCCCCTGCGGGTCAACGGAGACCACGGCGTCGTCGGCGATGTCTAAGATGCGGGCGAGCAGATGCGGCGATCCGAGGATCCCCGGGACCGAGCCGGCAGACTCTGGGTGCTCCTTCGGCATGCGCGGATGCGGGGCCATCGTATCATTCAGGGCGCCAAAACGCGGGCCGCCCATTCCACGCCCTGCAAGATCCGCAGCGGATCTTCGCTAGCTTCGAAGTATTCCACCGCGCCGTCCTGCATCAGGCAGTAATACTGCCCGAGCTCAGCCCGGTCGACGACCACGATGAGCAGCGTGGAATGCCGCATCGGCTCGAGAGCCTCGAGAGCTTCGAAAGCCGGCGCCGCATCGTGGGCGCGCACCACCACCACCGCTCGGCCATGCGGCTGGATCTTGGCCGCCAACTCGCGCACCCGCACAAGCCGGCTGGCGGGCCAGCCGTCGCGGTCGAGCGCGTCGGCCAGGTTGGATAGAACCGGGCAATCGGGAGGTCCGACCAGCAGCACCTCGATCCCGTCTTCGACGGCGCCCCTCGTTGCCGTTAGGGGAGACATCATCGTTTCTCACTGCTGCAAGACGAGGACCGAACGCCACGAGGTGGCGCCCGGGTTGCTCCCTCTATACTCGGCCGTGGAGCCGGCGGCGGCGTTGGCAAAGGGAGGCGAAGACGATGCTGGATATTCGAAACATCCTGGTCCCGGTAGATTTCTCCGACCGGTCGATCGCGGCGGCCGAGCACGCGGCGGAGCTCGGAAGGAAGCTTGATGCAAGGCTCGTGTTCGCGCACTTCGTGCCGCCCTCGCCCTACGAATACGCAGCCTTCGATGAAGGCTTCTACGCGGCGTCGGCGTGGCCGAACCTCGAGCAAGTGCGCGAGTCGCTCGAGCATCGGATGGATGAGCTGATCGAGAAGGTCAAGCCCGCCGGCGCGGTCGAGAAAGTGATCAGCCGCGGCGACCCGGCGCGAGAGATTGCAGCCCTAGTAACCGAGAAGGCGATCGACCTGGCGGTGATGCCGACGCACGGCTACGGGCGCTTCCGGCGCTTTGTGCTCGGCTCGGTGGTGAGCAAGGTGCTGCACGACGTCCGGATCCCGGTCTTCACCGGCTCGCACGTGCCCGAGCTCACGCCGATCGACCCCGACCCTTACAAGCGGATCGCCTGTGCGATCGACCTCCACGAGCACAGCGAAGAGGTGTTGGCCTGGGCTTGGGATCTGGCCAAGGCCTGCCAGGAGGACCTGATCGTGATCCACGCGGCGCCGCGGGTGGAGGTGGGCGGCAGCTACGGTAACTGGTTTCCGCCGGAGACGCGCGACGCGCTCGAGAGAGGCGCCCGCGCCGCGATCGACGAGATGCTCGCCAAGGTCGGCTGCGCAGCCGAGGTCCACGTCCGCAGCACCGAGCCAGTTCCCTACATCCGAGAGAAGGCTGATGAGGCCTACGCGGACATTCTCGTCATCGGACGCCATCCCCATGACGGACCGCTCGAAGGGCTGCGCGAGCACGCCCTGGCGATCGTGCGGGAAGCGCCCTGCCCGGTCATCAGCGTGTGAGCGGGCCCGGGCACAGGAGGGGCGCGATGCTGCAACTTGCCAAGATTCTGGTCCCAGTCGACTTCTCGCAGCGCTCGACCGCGGCGGCCGAGCACGCCGTCGCGATCGCCAACAAGTTCGATTCCGAGGTGATCTTCCTGCACGCCGTGCCGCCCGGACCCTACGAGCACGGCTTCCTCGAGGGCGGCTACAATCCCAGCGCGGTCTGGCCGGCGCCGGAGGAGATCGAGGCGCAGTTGGCCGTACAGTTGGCCGCGCTCGCCGAGCGCACCGGCCGCGGACGGCGCATCGAAACCGTGGTCGGTTGGGGCGACCCGGCGGCAAAGATCGAGCAGATGGCCGAGCATGAGCAGGTCGACCTGATCGTGATACCGACCCACGGCTACGGGCCGTTCCGGCGTTTCGCGCTGGGCTCGGTCACCTCGAAGGTGCTGCACGATCTGCAGTGTCCGGTGATGACGGGCGCGCACGTGGAAGAGCTGCCCGAGTCGGAGACCGAGCCCTACGAGTGCGTCGCCTGCGCCATCGACCTGGGGCCCCACAGCGAGGCCGTGCTGCGCTGGGCATGGGGCTTCGCGCAGGCCTGGGAGGCGGATCTGCAAGTGATTCACGCCTCGCCGCCCATCGATGCGCTGCCCGCCGACGGACCCTACACTCCGGCTCGGCTGCGCGAGAGCGTGAACCAAGTCAAAACCGAGCGCGTGCGCGAGCTGCTCGCGGCGGTCGGCGCGACGGCCAGGATCGACGTGGACTGCGCCGACGCCACCCGCTTCATCACCGCGGCGGCGGATGAGGTCGTCGCCGACGCGCTGATCATCGGCCGCAGCGCCGACGAGGGCCTGGTGGGCCGCTTGCGAACGCACTCCTCGGCGTTGATTCGCGAAACGCCCTGCCCGGTCATCAGCATCTAACGACTGGAAGGAGGAAGACGAAAAGGAGGATGCGATGTTTGCCATCGAGACTGTCATCGTTCCGTTCGACTTCTCCAAACGTAGCCGTCTCGCCGGCGCTCACGGGTTGTGCCTGGCGCGGCGCTTCTCCGCGAAGCTAGTGTTCTTGCACGTAATTCCTTATTCAAACTACGAGTACGCGGCCTACGAAGGCGGCGCTTACATCGGGGGGGCGTGGCCCCGGGAAGAGGACATCCGCGCGAAGATGCGCGAACAAGTCGAGGCCGTCGTGGGCTCGCTCGGAAACGAGGTCGCGTGGGAAATCGTCATCGAAAAGGGCGACCCGCCCGGCAAGATCACAGACGTCGCCCGGGCGACGCCGCATCCGATTCTAGTGATGCCGACTCACGGCTTCGGCCCGTTTCGACGATTCTTGTTGGGCTCGGTGACGACGAAGGTGCTGCATGACATCGATGCGCCGATCTACACCGGAACGCACCTCGAAGACGGACCGGTCTTCGCCGATCACGCGCTAGGGCGAGTAGCCTGCGCGATCGACCTGCGCGAGCACTCCGAAACCGTGTTGCGTTGGGCGAGCGCCTTCGCGAAGAGCTGGGGCGCCGAGCTGACCGTGATCCACGCGGTGAGCTGGCTGGAGACGGCGCCGCTCGAAGACGACTCCTTTACGCCGGAGTTGCAGGAGCGGTTGACGGCCGACGCGGAGCAGCGGGCGCGGGCGTTGATCGCGAAGGTCGGTTGCGAGGCCGAGCTGAGAATCGACGTCGAACCGGCGACCGACTACGTTCGCCAGACGGCGGCCGGCGTCGAGGCCGACGTTCTGGTGATAGGGCGGAGCCCGGAGCGCGGTATGCTGGGACGCCTGCGCGACCACGCCTTCAAGCTCATCCGGGAATCGCCCTGCCCGGTCATCAGCGTGTAGCGCAGCCCAAGGAGGCCGCGATGTTGGACATTGGTACGATCTTGGCGCCCACCGACCTCTCCGAGCGTTCGGCGCGAGCGCTCAAGCACGCCGCGGCCATGGCCGTGCATTTCCGGGCACGGCTGATCGCGGTGCACGTGGCCGCCCCGGCGCCGCACGAGTACCAACTGCTGGGCAAAGGCCTGGCGCCGGAGATGGCACAGGCGAATCTCGACGAGCTGCAGGCTCGCCTCGATGCTCAGCTCCAGGCTGTGGCGCCGATTGGCCAGGCCGAGGCCGTGTTGACGAGCGGGGACCCGGCGCATCAGATCGAGCGGTTGATCGGCGAGCATGACGTGGATCTGGCCGTAGTGGCGACACACGGCCACGGCCGCTTCCGGCGGCTGCTGCTGGGCTCGGTCGTGGCCAAGGTGCTGCACGACGCCGACTGTCCGGTATTGACCGGCGCGCACCTGACCGACGAGCCGGCGTTTCGTGCGGCGCCCTACGAGGCGGTGGCCTGTGCGCTTGCCCTGCGCGACGTCGCGCACAGCGCCAAAGTGCTGCGCTGGGCCGCGGACTTCGCCCGCTCCTGGTCCGCTTCGCTGCACGTCGTCCACGTGCCGCCTGCGATTGACTGGAGCGCGGGCGAGTGGATGCCGGATGAGACGCAACGGCTCGTCCGGGAAGCTTCGCACGAGAAGCTCGAAGAGCTATTGGCGGAGGTCGGCTGCGAGGCGACGGTGCATGCCGAGGGCGCCGAGACGGCGTCCTACGTTGCGCAGGTGGCGGCCGAGACCGGCGCCGGAGCGTTGGTGATTGGGCGCAGCGCCGAGCGCGGCCTGCTCGGCGGCGGCTCGGACGGCTACCGGCTCATCCGCGAGTCGCCGGTACCGGTGGTGAGCGTGTAGCTGTGATTTTGCGGTGTATCGGGGCCCATGGCCCCGGGGCGAGGCGCAGCCTCGCCTGCACGGCACAGCCGTGCGCCACGAAGCGCTAGTCTGACTTTTCGATACGCACTGTAGAAGCGCGCAGGCGTGGCAGCTCATCGCGATTGACGATCTCGCCGACTAGGTTGACCGGGCTGGCCGCGCGGCTGTTCGCGTTTGGGTCGGAGCGTTGAAGGCGCGCGGTTCGGGTGGGGGCTTCGCTGCGCATTCGAGGCAGCACACCGCGTAGGACGAATAGTACTCTGGTACTATTGACTCGTAATCCCTCGGAGCCAAAAAATAAGGCATTCGGACGCTTTCGCTCAGCCTCCCGGCTGGGGCGAGGGCATACTCTGACGTCCTTCCAGCATTGGCCATGAATGACCCGAGGCCGTCGAGATCCGCCGAGGCGCTCAGCTACATCGCCGCATCGGCCCTGGCGGTACTGGTTCTACTACGGATGTCGAGGGCGGGCGAGCCGGTCAACTGGACGGCCTTCCTCATCGTCTTGCTGCTGGCGTGCATCGGCACGCGTATCCGAGTGAAGCTGCCCGGGCTGGAGCGGCCGGTCTCGCTGGCGTTTCCGTTTGCGTTTGCGGCGATCCCGGCGCAGCCGCCTTGGGCCGCTTGGTTGATCGTGGCCGGCTCGGAGCTGTTCGAGCATCTCTCGCGCGAGGGGGGCCGCGAAGGCTGGGCGCGCGAGTTGCGCAGGGCCGGCTACCGTGCGGCGGTCTCCGCGATTGGGGTCTTTGCAGCCTGGCGGGCGTATGCGGCGCTCTCGACCGAGAGCGCGATGTTGTGGCCGGTGGCCGCGGCGCTGGCGGCGGCGGCGTACTTCGCGGTTGCGAGCGCTTTGCACTCGCTGCGCATCGGGTTCAGCAACGGCGCTTCGCCGTGGAAGGTGTGGAACCGCACCTGGTTCTGGGCGGCGCCGATCTACCTGCTGGCGCCGATCGGCGTCTTCGCGGCGCAACTCTTCTCGGACGCGCGCTCGGGATGGGACGCCTTGATGGGCGCTGCCATCATCGCCGGCGCCTATTGGTATCTGCACTCCTATTTCCCGCGCCTGCAGCAGCATCAGCACCACGTGGAGCAACTCGCCGAGGTTCGCCAGCGCGCGCTCGAGACGCTCGCCGTCGCGATCGAGGCCAAGGATGGCAGCACGGCCGGACACCTGCAACGCGTCAAGCTGCTGGCGTCGCGGCTGGCGCGCAAGTTGGGCTGCAATGCCGAAGAGGTGCGCACGTTGCAACTCGCCGCGCTGCTGCACGACGTCGGCAAGGTAGGCGTTCCGGACTACATTCTGCAAAAGCCCAGCCGGCTGACCGACCGCGAGTTCCAGGAGATTACCGCCCACGCCTCCATCGGAGCCGGCATCGTCTCGGCCATGGAGTTCCCCGAGCCGGTCGATGACGTGGTGCTGAGCCACCATGAGCACTGGGACGGCTCGGGCTACCCGCGAGGGCTGAGCGGCGAGGAGATTCCGCGCCTGGCGCGCATCCTCACCGTGGTGGACTGCTTCGATGCGCTGGTCAGCGACCGGCCCTACCGCAAGGCGCTCTCGATCGACAAAGCGGTCGAGCTGCTGCGCAATCAGAGCGGCAAGATCTTCGATCCGAGGATTCTCGAAGCGTTCCTCGACCAGCTACCGGCCTATGCCGACGAGCTCCGCGCCGAGCTCGAGCGCGAGGCGCAACTCCAGCAGCAGGCCAAGCCCGACGGCCGCACGGTGCGCCAGACCTGGATCGAGAAGGAGCGGGACATCGTCTACTCGTCGCGGTCGATCTCGCTGCAAAAACTGAGCCGCCGGCCCGATCACATGGTGGCGTTCTACCAAGCGACCAATCTGCTCGGCGCCGACCTGCACTACGAGCGCTCGATGCACGAGGCTCTCAGCATTCTGGCGGAGAGCTGCGGGGCGGAGATCGCGGCTGTCTTTCTGATAAATCCCAGCAAGAGCGTCTACACGCTGCAAAGCGCGGTGGGGCTGCCCGAGCACTGCCTCGAGAGATTGTCGATCCCCGAGGGGCGCGGATTGATCGGGCGCGCGGCGCAGTTGCGGATTCCCGTCATCGACGATTCCAGCCCGGGCGCGGATCTCGACTTGCACAGCGCGCGGCACTTCGAGTCGGCGCGCTCGACGATGGCGACGCCGCTGCTGCTCGAAGACCGGCCGGTGGGCATGCTGGTGATGTGCTCGCGCCACGCCTCCGGGTTCGATCAGGATCAGAGCCTGCTGCTCTCGCTGATGTCGGAGAAGCTTGCCAGGACGCTGGTCGCGGCGCAGCAGTTGCGCAAGTTGCGGATCGAAGCGGTGACCGACCCGACGACGAATCTGCCGAACAAGCGCTCCTGCTTCCAGCGGCTGGAACAGGAGATCAACCGGGCGCAGCGCGAGAAACGCAGCGTAGCCGTGCTGTTCATGGATCTCAACGGCCTCAAGCCGGTCAACGACTCCTACGGCCACGCGGCCGGCAACAAGCTGCTAGCGGCGACCGCCAAGCGGCTGCGCACGTCGCTGCGGAGCTATGACTTCGTGGCGCGCATCGGAGGCGACGAGTTTCTGGCGCTGCTGCCCGGCGTCAGGGAGACCGACCTGCAGCAGACCGTCACGATCGTCAAGAAGGCGGTCAGCGACGAGCCGGCGCCGGTGGGCGAGGAGCATTTCGTGCGGCCCGTCCTCAGCATCGGCGCCGCACACTATCCCAGCGATTCTCTCGATCCCGACGAGTTGGTCAGCATTGCCGACCAGCGCATGTATATCGATAAAGAGGCCTCGCGCCACAGGCTCGACCCCGAGCCGGTCGCTGGCGACTGAGGGGCGCCGGGCCTGCGGCGAATCGCGCTACAGGGGCTGCCGTGCGGCATGCGGCAGCGGATGACCCAATGTGTCGCCGTTGGCTTGGAACC
The DNA here is from genome assembly GCA_965216545.1 of Bryobacterales bacterium. Taxonomy (GTDB): domain Bacteria; phylum Acidobacteriota; class Terriglobia; order Bryobacterales; family UBA6623; genus RI-231. The sequence goes on along the minus strand of OZ244172.1, from coordinate 5,066,275 downwards.
CGTCGTGGGCCACGTCGACGTAGATTGGGTTGGTGTAGGCGACTGGCCGTATGCGCCCTTGCGGGTTGAGACCCCAGCCCTTCTCGAGCGTCGAGTCCTCGTCGGTCGCGACCACGATCAGGTGGGCGTCCTGTTCGAGACGCACGCGCACGGTTTCCTCAAAGCGGACGACGCCGTCGCGGAACATCCGCGGCGTCTTGCGGGCGGTGAAGCTCAGCTCTTCGGGCTGGCGGCCGTTGACCAGCACTTGCACGCGGTCGAGCTCGACCCAGTTGGGCGCCTGGACGCGGATGTTCAAGTCGACGTAGCTTTGGCCTTGGATCGTGGCGCCGATCGGCAGGCCGTCAGCCGCGGTCACCTCGAGGAAAGGCCCGTTGGTGATCATCATGCGGCCGGCCTTGGCGTTGCGGATGACCTCCTCGTGGTCGATCTCCGCCGGCTGGTCGGTCGAGCTCGGCACGTAGGTGCGCCAGTTGCCGACGCCGTTGCCGAAGATGCGGTGCGCGTCGGAGACCGAGACGCACCAGACGTGGCGGCCCTGGTTGAGCATCTGGAGCCAATGGAAGGTGCGGTTCGGCCAGTCGCGCTCGATGTCCATGCGCCGCACGACCGGGTTGAGGTTGAGGATCTCCGCGCTCCAGACCTCCGCTGCGTCGATCATCTCCTCAAAGCCTTCGAAGCCGCCGTCGCGCACGCCGTTGGCGTCGCGGTCGAAGAACACGGTGGCGACATCGGGATGGTTGGCTTGCACCCAACGATCGGGACCGCCGCCGAAGTGCGCGTCGCGCGCCGTACGGGCGTTGGCCTCGGAATCATACCGCGAGCCCTGGTGCAGCGATGGCGTGCCCCAGTTGCGCAAGTTGATGGCGTTGATGCGCGGGTCGTAGGTCCACAGCGGCGCGCCGCCGTTCTGGCTCAGCGGATCGGGCGTGATGGGGAAGGCGTTGAAGTGTTGGCCGGAGCCGGTGAGCTCGATGCCGGGCACGGTCTTCATGCGGGAGCTCAGGCCCAGGTCCCGAATGAGCGGAGCCCAGTCGTAGACGCGATTGTGCTCGGTGGTGGGAACGAACTCGAGGTGTTCCGCGGCGAAGTTGATTAGCCGGTCGCGAGTGTTGCAATAGTTGTCGCCCGAGGGGGTGGAGTGGGCGTGGAAATCGGTGGAGATCCAGCCGGAGGTGTCGACCGTACGGCGCAGCGCAACCTCGACGTCGACGGTCTCGCCGGCGCCGACGCGTACTTCGCGCTCGGCCAGGTCGAACTCAGGACCGCGCGTGAAGCGAAGCAGGTAATCGCCCGGCGGAACCTGCTGGTCGAAGCGGCCGTCGTGCGTCTGGTATTGGTGATTGCCGCCGTGGACGCGGTAGTCGGTTCCGAAGTTCGGCGTCTGGGTCCCGTTGCGACCCAGGAATTGGATCTTACCCGGGGAGGGCCGCCCGTCAGAGTCTCGAATCGAGCCGGTGACGCGCGAGGCTCGCGAAACGGTCCAGTCCTTGTCCACGGCCCCGCCGGCAGCAACCTCGACGCGCGCCTGCTGCGGCTCGCGGCCGATGTCCTCGACTCGCAACGTGTGCGAGCCTGCCGGCAGCCGGACGCGATAGCGACCCTGCGCGTCGGGGTAGGCGCGCAGGATCGCCCCCCGGATGGTGGCTATGAATGCGGCATTCACGGCCGGCTCGCCGCCAGAGTCCGCCACCACGCCGGACACCTCGCCGGCATCGCTAAGCAAAGCGGCAATCTCGCCGTAGGCCGTCAGCGGCGATTCGCCCACGGCTACCGCGATCTCGACGGTCCTCTCTTCGCCGGTCGCCACGGCCATCTTCTCGGGCAGCGATCGGGGCTCGAGCGGGGCCCAGGCGTAACCGCGCTTGTCGGCGGCGTCAATGGCGTCGGCCACGCGGATCGCGCCGGCCTGGACCTCTCCGGTCAACCCTTTCCAAACCGCCCGCGGCGTCACTTCGCGGGCTGCGGAGCCTTCGTTGCGCCAGGTGGTCGCAACGCGCAGCACACGACTACCCGGCTCGAGACGATAGACGTGCCGCACGGCCAGGCCGCCCCCCATCGGCGCGCTGCGGACAGCCTCGACCGCCTCGCCTCCCTCGGCTGGCCGCACCCAGGAGAGCTCGCCGGCCTGGTTCGCCGGCCGTAGGGCGGTCAGTTGGTCGTTGTCGGCGCCGCGCAAGTCGAAGTCGAACAGCGTCCCCGGGATGGGGCTGGCGTATTCGGTCGTCATGTTTGCGCGGCGCAGCGGCTGGTTGCCGCTGATCAGAGCGACGACCTGGTCGTTGCGCAGCACGAAATCGCCCGGCAATCCGTCGGCCTCCTTGCCCTTCGGCAACTGGTCGACGTTGTGGCGGCCAATCTCGATGACCTCGACGGCGCCGCGCTGAGCGTGGAGCGCAAGCAAGGTCAAGCAGGCGAAGGCGGCGGCGAACAGAATCCGTTTACGCATGGGTCCCTCTCGGTGCGGCTCCCATTAACGCACACCGGGAGACGCGGCGCGAGCCGCCAGGCTTGCAGCGTCGCGAGTCTTCGCGACGGCTCTGGAGAAGGTCGCCAGGACTGGCAACCCGGCGCCTAGAAGTTCTGCTCGTCCGCCGACGGGCCGTAGATCGAAGGCACCGGCACGTCGTTGAGGCGCAGGTACACCGAGAGTTGCCCGCGGTGGTGCACTACGTGGTTGAGGATCATCCCCCGAATACACGCGATGCGCGGCATGGAGAACAGCGTCTGATCGCCCTGCTTGAGCGACCACGTGCGCATCATCGCCTCGTCGCTGACGCCGCCCAACGCTTCGCGCCCTTCCGCGACGGCCTTGTCGAACGCGGCCAGCAACTCGTCCGCGCTTGTCGCCGCGGGCGGAGGCGTGAAGTCGGGTCCGAGGTCGAGCTCGTCCATCTGCACGGTTACCGCCATCCAGCCGGCCATGTCGCGCAGGTGAGAGGCCAACTGCGTCATCGAGAACGACTTCTCGTGCGGCTTCCAATCCGCCTTGTCGAACGGCACGCGCTCGAGCACGCGCCGGGTGGTCGCCATCTCCTGGTCGTATTCGGCCAACATCGACTGTCCAATTGACATTTCAGTTCTCTCCTTTGGTTCTTTCTCGAAAATCAGTCCAACCGAGCAACCGCCGGTCTGCGGGTGTGCCACTCGGTCGCGAGCTGGTATGCGTGTCCAACCGCCAGCAGCGTCTTCTCGTCAAACAGGGCGCCGGCCAACTGTAGCCCGATCGGAAGCCCGGACTCGCTGAAGCCGCACGGCAGCGAAAGCAGCGGTAGCCCCGTCGGGTTCAGGCCACGAGCGTTGCGCGTGGTCGCCAACCGCACATCGTGCTCGACGCCGCGCACCGCCAACGTTCGCTGCCCGATCTTCGCCGGCAGCACGGGAACAGCCGGGGCAACGATCGCGTCGACTTGGTCGAGCGCCGCGTGGAAGACCTCGCAAAGCTGCCGGCGGCGGCGCTGCGCGTTGAGATAGTCGACCGCAGTGACGAATAGACCCTGGTCGAGCAAGGCGCGCTGGTCTTCGCCGTAGTCTTGGGGGCGGCCGCGGTAGCTGCGGGCGTGGACCGAGGACGCCTCCGCAAGCAGGATGACCCGAGCGACGGCATTGAGCTCTTCCATGTCGGGGACCGCGACCTCGGTCAGCTCGGCGCCGAGCTCTTCGAGCACCCGCAGCGCTTTTTGGCAGGCGGCTTCGACCTCGGGGTCGAGGCCTTCGAAGTAGAACGTCGCTGGCACGCCGATGCGCCGGCCATCGAGGCGCGCCTCCGGCTCGAACACCGGCAACTCGACCGACCGATCCACCGTGGCGTCTTCGTTGGGGTCGCGGCCGGCCATCGCTTGGTAGACCCAGCCGGCTTCCTCTACGGTCAGCGCGAACGGGCCGACGTGGTCCAGCGTGGCGCCGAGCGGGAAGACGCCGTGGCGGCTCACGCGCCCAAAGGTCGGCTTCAAACCGGTGAGGGAGCAGAACGAGGCCGGAATGCGGATCGACCCGCCCGTGTCGGTCCCCAGCGAAAAGCTGCACGCTCCGGCGGAGAGCGCCGCCGTCGAGCCGCCGCTCGAGCCGCCCGGGATACGCTCGAGGTCCCAGGGATTGTGGACCGGTCCGTAGTGCGGGTTGGCGCTGGTGATGCCGTAGGCGTTCTCATGCAGGTTGGCCTTGCCCGCCAGCACGGCCCCGGCCTGGCGCAATGCGACGACGCACGTCGCATCGTGGTCCGGCTTGAAGTCGCCGTGGATCTTGGCGCCGGCGGTGGTCCGCACGCCCTTGGTGAAACACAGGTCCTTGGCGGCGTAGGGAATGCCGTGCAGGGGGCCGCGCCAATCGCCGGCGCGAATCTCGCGCTCGGCGGCGCGGGCCTGCTCGCGCGCCAGCCCGGCCGTAACGGTGATGTAGGCGTTGAGCTGGGGTTCGAGTCGCTCGATGCGCGTAAGCGTCTGCTCGACGAGCTCGACCGGCGAGATCTCGCCCGAGCGCAACCGTCCGGAGAGCTCGCGAATCGTCTCGAGAGGCAGATCGAGCATGGCCGCTCTATTCGCCGCCCCGGCGCTGGCGTTGGGGACGGAATACGGTCACCGGCTCCACCAGACTCAGCTCGCGGTCGAGCGCACGGCGCGCGGCGGCCATCAGCTCCTCGAGCACGGGCGCAATCGCTTCGACGCGCTCAGGCGCAATGCCGAGGTTGAGGGCCTCGGCGGCTTGTTTCCAACGATTGTGATTCGCAGCCATCTCGACCGAGACGCCAGCCCGCACGATTGGCAAGTCAGGCGGCGGCAGCCCTCTAGTCTACAGCGGCGCGGCTGGTTTTCCCACCGGCGGTCGCGACGCAGGTCTCGAGGGTTTGCTCGCGCGACACCGGGTGATTCTCCCTATCCCCGCCAACTGCCTTGACCTGGGACCCTGGGAACAGGTCTACTATGCGGAGCTCGACGGTCGCCGTCGAAAACGCGTCCCCTTTTTCAGGTCATGGGAGAATAACGGCAATGCCAGAGACGCTCTCGCGCCTGTTTCGTCGAGCGATTTCATACGACAAAAGCGACGCGATCCTCACCAAGATTGGCGAGCGCTACCAGCCGATCTCCTCGCGCGAGCTCTATCGGCGGGTCGGCAAGCTGCACTTGGCGCTCAAGCAGGTGGGCGTGAGCAAGGGCGACCGCTGCGCCCTGCTCTCGGAGAATCGCTGGGAGTGGGCGGTCACCGACTTCGCGCTGATGACGGCCGGGGCGGTGAGCGTCCCGGTCTACCCTACGCTGACCCACGAGCAGATCGCGTTCCTGCTCGAGCACTCCGAGGCGCGCGTGATTTTCGTCTCGACGTTGGAGCAGCTCGAGAAGGTGCAGAGGATCTGGGACAAGCTGCCCAACCTGGAAGGCGCCGTGGTGTTTGATCCCGCCCCGAAAGGCGACGAGCGCATCATCTCGGTCTCGAAGTTGATCGGCAAAGAGCCACTGAGCGAGGCCGAGTTGCAGGAATTCGAGACGACGATGAGCCAAGTGGAGCCGGACGACCTGGCGAGCCTGATCTACACCTCGGGCACCACCGGAACGCCGAAGGGCGTGATGCTGACGCACCGCAACTTCGGAGCGTCGGTCGAGCACAATCCGCTGCAGGTGACCACGCAAGACGTCTGTCTGTCTTTCCTGCCGCTCTCCCATGTAGCGGAGCGCATGGCCGACTACATCTTCTTCTACGGCGGCGCGACGGTGGCCTACGCCGAGTCGCTCGACACCGTGCCGAAGAACATGCAAGAGGTGCGGCCCACGATGGCGCTGGGCGTACCGCGCTTCTTCGAGAAGATTCACGCCAAGGTGATGGCAGCGGTCACCGCCGGCTCGCCGCTGCGCAAACGGCTGTTCGAGTGGGCGCTGAGGACGGGCGAGCGGGCATTGGCGCGCCGCCTCGACGGCGGCGCGCCGGCCGGTCTGCGACTACAGGCTGCGCTTGCCGACCTGCTGGTGTTCCGCAAATTGCGCAAACGCCTGGGCGGACGCTTCCGCTTGTTCGCCTCCGGCTCAGCCCCGCTGGGCAAGCACCTCGGCGAGTTCTTCGCCATCGTCGGCATTCCGATCTACGAGGCCTATGGGCTGACCGAGAGCACCGCCATCATTTCGATGAATACGCCCGAGGATTGGAAGATCGGCACGGTCGGCAAGGTCGTACGCAGCACCGAGGTGCGCATCGCCGACGACGGCGAGATCCTCGCCAAAGGCCCGGCCATCATGCAGGGCTACTATAAGCTGCCCGACGCCACCGCCGAGGTTCTCGACGAGGACGGCTGGTTCGCCACCGGCGACATCGGCCAACTCGACTCCGAGGGCTATCTCTCGATCACCGACCGCAAGAAGGACCTTTTCAAGACCTCGGGCGGTAAGTACATCGCCCCGCAGCCTATCGAGAATCACCTCAAGACCAGTCCTTACGTTTCGATGGCGGTGGTCACCGCCGAGGGCCGCAAGTTCCCCAGCGCCATCATCATTCCCGACTTCGACAAGCTCAAGCAGTGGGCCAAAGAGAACGGGATCGAGTTCCGCAACCACACCGAGCTCGTGCAGGACACCCGCATCAAGCTCTTCATGGAAGCCGAGGTGCAACGCACCGTCGACGATCTGCCGCGCTACGAGAAGCCTAAGAAGATCATTTTGCTCGACCGCGAGCTCACCATCGAGGACGGCGAGATCACGCCCACGATGAAAGTCCGCAGGCGTGCGGTCGAAATGCGATTCGCGCGCCAGATCGACGCGCTGTATGTCTAGCCGACGGATGTGGCCGCATCTGTCTGAGCCGCACGCGCAAGCTTGCGGTCTGTTTCAAACCCTGCATTTGGCCAGGTGACCGCGCCCTTGCGGGACGCGGCTCGGACCAGACTTCTTTCCGAGCCACATGCGCCAGCTTGTGGTTGCGTCCAAGACCCTGCGGCGTTCACGCCTACCGCGCTTGCGGGACGCGGCTCCGTTGAAGAACAGCGGCCGAAACCCGCGCCGCGCCGCTTCGTCCATACTCATAGCCATGGTCTCGCGTCTCCTCGTTGTCGCATGCCTGCTTGTGGTCGCCCTCCCCGCGCAGGATCAACGCAAGTACCCGCTGCGCGCAGTGGCGATCGTGGGGGCGGAGAACTTCGACCAGGCCAGCATTGAAGCCCTCGCCGGACTCGAGCTCGGAGCGCCAGCGGGGAAGGAAGACTTCGATCGCGCATTGAGCAATCTCGACAACGCGGGCGTATTCGAGACGATCCAGTACCGCTACGAACCGCAAGGCGACGGCTACAAGGTGACGTTCACCGTCCAGGAAGTCCAACAGCTCTACCTAGTCCGCCTGGAGGGCTTCGAGACGCCGGCGGAGAAGCTGCTGGCGTTGCTGCGTGAGCGCGTGCCGTTGTTCTCCGCGCGCGTGCCTTCGACCGGCACAATGGCGCTGCGCATCGGCAACACGCTGCAGCAGCATTGGACCGAGGCCGGCAACGAGTCGAAGATCATCGGCCGGCTAGCCCCGATCGAGGGCGGCGAGCTCGCCATGCTCTTCCAACCCGAGACCGAGCTGCAGACTATCGCGTTCGTCACCTTCGAAGGCTCGCAAGCCATCCATCCGCTCGAGCTCCAGCGGATCTTCAACCCCACCGCGATGGGCGAGGCGTACTCCAAGGCGCGCCTGATGGAGCTGCTGCACTTCAACGTCCGGCCCCTGTTTGAGGGGAAGGGCCGCATGAACGTGAAGTTCGAAGAAGCGTCGGTGGAGCCCGACCCGGGCTCGGCCGGCTTGCTCGTCAAGGTTGGGGTTGACGACGGCCCGCTCTACACCTACGGCGAGGTCCGCAAGCCCGAGGCGTTCGGGCTGCCCGAGGACGTCGTCGAGAAGATCTTTCGCTTCGACCCCGGCGACCCGGTGGACATGAAGCTCGCCCGCGACGCCCAGGCCGAGCTCGACGAACGCTACCGCCGCAACGGCTTCCTGCGCGCCGACACCAAGCTCGAGAGCAACGTCGATCACGAAGCGAAGACGGTCGACTTGGTTTGGTCGGTCACGCCCGGGCCACAGTATACGCTGCGCAAGCTCGTCATCGAGGGGCTCGACATCCTCTCCGAGCCGGCGGTACGCAAGCGCTGGGGCATGCAGCTTGGCGATCCCTTCGACGCCGCCTATCCGGGCTACTTCCTCGACCGCATTCGCGCTGAGCAGATGTTCGACAACCTCGAGAACACCAAGTGGCGGCGCGAGATCGACGAGACGACCAAGACCGTCGAGGTCACGCTACTCTTCGAAGGCAAGAAGCGCGAGAAGTCCGGGATTCCCAACACGCCGATCGAGGATCCCTTCCCGTAGCGCTCAGAACTCGGCGATCGAAAACCGGCCGAAATAGCACGAGATCAGCAGCAAGACCTCGCCGGCCTCACCGCGCCGCTCGAGATAGGCGTGGATCGCCTCTTCGATCATGCGTGCGGCCTCGGAGAGCGACGCGGCCTCGCAGCCCACGGGGTAGTCGACGCACTCGGCCAAATAGCCGTCGTCCTGTCGTCTCACCAGCGCCTGGACCACTTTGGGGGACATGACCGGGGCTTCCCTGAGAGTAGGAGCCCGCTTCGCCTGCTGTCAATGCGCCCGATTCGACACAATCGAAGTCGTGCAGACCTCGCGCACGCTCGTGCTCGCCTCAGGATCTCCGCGCCGCCGTGAGTTGTTGGCCGCGGCCGGCCTCGCCTTCGAGACCCGGCCGGCCGCGGTCGACGAGAGGCCGCGTCCTGACGAGACTGCGGCAAGCTATGTCGAACGGCTCGCCGAAGAGAAGGCGCGCGCGGCCTGGCGCCCGGGCGAGCTGACCCTCGGCGCGGACACTACCGTCGTCGTCGACGGCGACATCTTGGAGAAGCCCGCAGACGCCGCCGACGCCGAGCGCATGCTCACTCGCCTGACCGGACGCGAGCACGACGTGTTGACCGGCTACTGCCTCTTCGACGGCGAGCGCGCCCGCACTGGCGTGGCCCGCACGCGAGTTCGCTTTCGCAGCATGAGCCGGGAAGAGATCGCCGCCTACGCCGCCACCGACGAGCCGCTCGACAAGGCCGGCGGGTACGGCATCCAGGGGTTGGCGTCGAAGTACATCGACCGCATCGAAGGCTGCTACTTCAACGTGGTCGGACTGCCGGTTTCGCGCGTCTACGCCCTGCTCCAGGAAGCGGCGGCGCCCGTAGATTGAGCGCAAGACGCGCGGACGGAATGGAAGCCCAGCGGTAGTCGATGTCCTCATCCCGCATCGCGTCGCTCCCTCGAGGAAGGCGCGATCAGTCGTCGCCCTTCGGGTGGAGGAAGCCGATGGGCTCGTTGGCCTGCTCCGGCTCAGCCAACAACCGTTGGATGTGCTCGAACAGGATGCCGATCTCCTCGTCGTGTTGGGCCACCTTGCGGGCCGACTCGTCGTTGGTCGCCAGCATCTGGCGCAGGCGCACGAAGGTGCGCATGATGGCGATGTTGACCTGCACGGCGCGCTTGCTGCGCAAGACGCTGGAGAGCATGGCGACGCCCTTCTGGGTGAAGGCATAAGGCAATGACCCGCCCAAGCTGCGGCGCGAAGGTATCACATTTTGTGATACCAAGGCGTCGGCCTCGTCATCGTTGAGCTGGAACATGAAATCGCCGGGAAAACGGTCGATATTGCGCCTGACCTGCTGCCTCAGAGCGATGGCCCTGACCCCTTAGAGGCTCGCAAGGTCGCGGTCCAGCATGACCGAGACGCCGCGGATCAAGTAGATCTGCGCGGCGATGCGCTCAACCGGAATGATGCTCTCGAGGGTCGCCTCGGCCATCGGATCACCGCGCCCGAATCCGCAACGCGCGGTCAGTACTTCGCGATCGACGGATCCACCTCGTCCGCCCAGCGCAGAATCCCGCCCGCCAGGTTCGTCACGCGCGAGAAGCCCATGTCGGTCAGGATTTTCTGCGCCTTGCCCGAGCGCACGCCGGACTTGCAGTGGACCACGATGTCGGCGGTGGAATCGAGCTCGCCAACCCGGCGCGCCACTTCGCCCAACGGGATCAGCGTCGTGCCCTCGATCTTCGCGATGTCGTATTCGTGCGGCTCGCGTACGTCGAGCACGAACACGTCGTCGCCGGCGTCGAGCCGCGCTTTGAGCTCGAGCGGTGTGATCTCGGGCAGCTTGCCCTGCTCGGCCGCCTCGGCCGCGGCCGCTTGCGGAATCCCGCAGAACTGCTGGTAGTCGATCAGCTCGGTCACCGTCGGGTTGTCGCCGCACACCGGGCACTCGGTGTTCCGCCGCAGCTTGAGCTCGCGAAACTTCATGCCGAGCGAATCGTAGAGCAGCAGACGTCCGCTCAGGCTCTCGCCTTTGCCCAAGATGATCTTGACCGCCTCGGTCGCCTGAATCACGCCGATGATGCCCGGCAGAATGCCCAGTACCCCGCCCTCGGCGCAGCTCGGCACCAGCCCCGGCGGCGGCGGCTCGGGATAGAGGCAGCGATAGCACGGGCCGCCGTCGTGGTGGAACACCGTCGCCTGCCCCTCGAAGCGGAAGATCGAGCCGTAGCAGTTCGGCTTGCCGAGCAGCACGCAAGCGTCGTTCACCAGGTAGCGCGTCGGGAAGTTGTCCGTTCCGTCGACCACGAGATCGTAGCCCTCGATGATGCCCAGCGCGTTCTCGCTCGACAGCGCGGTCTCGAATTTCTCGATCTCGAGGAACGGGTTGATGTCTTGCATCGCCTCCGCCGCGGAGTCGATCTTCGGCCGCCCGACATCTTTGGTCCCGTGGATGACCTGACGCTGCAGGTTCGTCACGTCGACGTTGTCGAAGTCGACGATGCCGATCTTGCCGATGCCCGCCGCGGCCAGATACAGGCCCAACGGCGCGCCCAGCCCGCCGGTTCCGACCATCAGCACCTTGGCGCCCTTGAGCTTGCGCTGGCCTTCCAGGCCGACCTCGGGCAGGATCAAGTGGCGCGAATAGCGCAGCACCTCGTCGTTGGTGAGCTCGGGTAGAGCTGACATCGCTTACCTCCCGCCGGCAATCGAGGGAACGATCGAGATCGTGTCGTCCGGCTTCACCTCGGTCTTCTCGCGGTCGAGGTAGCGGATGTCCTCGTCGCTCACGTACACGTTGACGAAGCTGCGCAGCTTGCCTTCGTCGCTGAAGAGTTGCTTCTTCAAATCGGGATGGGCGGAGACGAGCTTGTCGAGCGCCTCGCCGGCGCTGGAGGCGTCCACTTCGACGCTGTCGGCGCCGCCGGCGTACTGCCTCAGCGGCGTGGGAATCATAATCTTGGCCATCGTTGGTTGTTCTCGTTGTCAGCTTCGACGCAGGAGCGGCAAAGCCCGCGAAACGCCATTGTATCAACCGTCTGAGGCAATCCCCTGATTCCCGGTAGGGATTCGGGGGATTCGCTCTCATCCGATCAGATGCGGGGAATTGGCAAAAGTTGCAGGAAAGCACGCCGGCACGCCGCGGGCGCCTCTTCTACTCCCGCTCAGCCAGGAATGTCTCGATCTCTTCGACGGTGCGCGGCACGCCAGCGGAGAGATCCTCCAACCCGTCCTTGGTCAGCACGAAGGAGTCTTCCACCCGCACGCCGATGCCGCGATACTTCTCGAACGCCGGCCTCACCTTTTCGATGAAGGCCAGATTCTCCGCCGTCTTCGGCAGGTTCTCGAGCGCATCGTCCTGGATGTAGACGCCCGGCTCGATGACGAAGGCGTGACCCACGGCCAGCGGCTCGCGCGAGTCCCCCACGTCGTGGACGTCCATGCCGAGATAGTGCACCGAGCCATGCGTGTACCAGGTTCGGTACTGCTCGCCCGTAGCGTCGGTAATCAGCCCCAGCCGTAGCAGCCCCTTGCGGATGACGTCCACGGTCTTCTGGTGGACTTCGTGGACGTGCGCCCCAGCCTGGGCGACCTCGCGCGCGGCCTGCTGTGCGGCGTTGACCAGTCGATACAGCTCCGCCTGCGGCTTGCTGAACTTCCCGCTTGCCGGGTAGGTGCGCGTGATATCGACGGTGTAGTACTGGTGATTGGCGGCGGCGTCCACCAACACCAGGTCGCCGGAGTCCAGCGCGCGCCGGCCGCTGTTGTAGTGCAGAATGGTGGCGTTCGGCCCGCTGCCGACGATCGAAGGGTAGCTCCAGCCCATCGCGCCGCGGTCCCGGTAGACGGCTTCAATGGCGGCCGTCACGGTGTACTCATGCGCGCCTGGCCGGCCCGCGAGCATGCCGGCTTTGTGGGCCGCGATCGAGATGGCGGCGCTCTCGCGCAGCAGCTCGATCTCGAACGCCGACTTGGTTTGCCGCAGCTCGTGCACGATCTGCGTCGCGTCCCAAACCCGCAGCCCCGCGAACCGGTCGCGCATGCGGTTCGCCAGCGCGAGCGTTGGATCAGGCGGCGCCGAAAGGCTCGGGAGGGCCGGCAGCAACACGGCGATTCGGCCCTCGCCGCGCAATACCCGTTCGAGGTAGGGGTCGAAGTCGCGGGTCAGAGGTTTATAGCGGTCCGCATGCGCGCGGTAGGGCCGCCCGCTGGCCATTCGCTCGAGAAAGCCTTGGAGCTCGTCGATGGGAAGCACGACTTCGACGCCGGAGCGTTCGGAAACCGCGTCGAAGCTGGGCAGCCGACCCGTCCAGTGCTCACGCTCCGGCTCGCGGCGAGGAACGAAGAGAATCTCGCGTTGCGCCCGGGCGCCGGGCAGCAGCACGAGCGCGGCATCGGGAATCTCGATGCCGGTCAGGTAGTAGAAATTGCTTTCCTGGCGATACTCGTAGTCGACGTCGAGCGAGTAGTTGCGGTGCGGCGCGCCTTGGGCGAGCAGGAGCGTATCGGCGCCGAGCCGCTCCATCAGCCTCGTCCGCCGCGCGACGAGCTCCGCGGCGAGATCGGCCGCAGCGAGCGGCGCCGCCAAGACGAGCGCGATCACCAAGGTCGCGAGCGCCTGTCTCAGCCGTTTATGCACGCGTTCCAGTCTACCAGCCGGCGCCAAGGCGTCCGCCTATCGCGGCCTGACCAGCCGCAACTCCACGTAGTCCACCCGGCCGGCGCCCTCGCCGCGCGCCTCAACCCGCAACTCCAGCTCATCGCCCGCCTGGATCTCGACTCCGGCGATCGTGTGCGTCGCCCACTCCCCGCCCGCGCCGGCGCCCCAGCTCTTCCCCTGCGCGCGCCCGTTGATACGCAACGAGAAGCGCGCCTGCCCTGCCCCGTCAACGCGGTAGCGCACCGCGGCGTCATAGCGCCCCTCCCGCGCGGTGTAAGGTTGCGCGAACGGCGTGCGCATCGCGCCCGTCCCGCGCACGTGGATGCGGTGCGAAACCTGGCGGTCGCGATTGTCGTGCACCACCTCCAAGCCGTCGAGCTCGACGAAGTTCTCAGCCTCGATGCGGACCACCGGCCGCGGGTCGAGCGGCGCCGGAACACGGCCCTCCTCGAGCAGCGCGCGCACCTTGGCGATCTCCGATTCCTCATCCCCGCTCATCAGGAAGTACGCCATGCCCGCGTCCGAGCAATCGGCGCGCGTCGAAACCCGCAGCCGCTGCCACAGGAAACGCAGCTTCGCATCGGCGGCATCGCGCAGCCAGTGGAACGGCGCCCACTCCTCGGCGTTGGCCGGCCGCCCGAACGGGCTGGTGCTCAGGAACGCGTTCTGGTCGCGGATCTGCACCCAAGTCACCCCAGACGGAATCACGTTGCGCTTGCTGTAGTTGTAGACGTAGTCCGCGTCGTAGCCGTCGTTCCAGCGGCTGTGCGAGACGGCGTAGACATGCTTGCGTTTGGCGGGATCGGAGCGCTGGATCGCGCGGTAGGCCACCTCCATCGGCCCGGCGATCACCAAGTACAGCGGATCCTCCGCTGAAGACGCGTCAATCGCCCGGGTCAGGTTTTCGAGCGCGCCCTCGAGGTCGCGGCCGTCATCGAAGAACCGCGCAGGATCGTAGCCGAACTTCTCCACCGCGCCCAGCACGCTCTCCCGATGCGTGCGGGCCCACTCCGGGTCATTGTTGTTGAGGATGGAGTTGTAGTCGAAGTGGACGAGCTGCTCCTTCACCCCGAAGGCCGCAAAGATCGCCAGCGCCACCGGGGAGGCCGCCCAATCGTCCTCGTCGTTGTGGTTGCCGTCGGCGCTCCAGGCGATGCGGCCTTGGAATTTCTCGCCATCGAACGGCCCCGAGGCTCCCAGACCTGGAGCAACCATCCCGCATCCGAGCAGAACGATTGCCGCGACAGAACGTTTCGACATGCTGACGCCGCCTCCAGCCGGCGACCTGCATTCTACCGGGAACCCTCCGCCGCGGTGCGCGCCCACACGTCCCAACGCGGCATCTCAGCCAGCTCGACGCGCTTGGAGTACTCCGGCATCACCTCGTGGAAATCCGGACGCGAGCCCGCTGGCAACATCACGTAGCGGGCTTGCTTCGGCACGTGGGCGCGCCACTGGGCGTCGCTGACCAGCAGGCCCGCTTGCCTGCGGCCCACCGCTCCATGCCCGGAATGGTAGAGCCGGCCTTCGGCCATCAACGTCGCCAGGGGATTCCACGGGAAGTAGGCGTCGCCAGGATGCGCCCTCGCGTAGGCGAACGCCTCGTCACTGGCCGCCGTGGGGTGAGATTGCCACTGCCGCACCGCTTCGTGCGCCAGGAACCCGCTCGTCCGCGTCACCTGCGCCAGAAGCGCCAGCCCCAGCAACGCGCAAGCGCGCCGCCGGACCGCGCCGCCGTTGCGCGGCCGCCGCAACGCCGCGGCGGCGGCCAGACAGACCGCCAGGGTCGCGAAGACGTCCGGCCCCAGGTAGTTGTTCACTGCACCGCTGATCTTCAGCCGCCCCAGTGCGGCGAACGGGATCAATGCCAGACAGTAGATCAGGGCCAAGCGGGCCCGGCGGCTGTCTCGGCCGGCCGGCCCGCGACGTCCCAAGATCAGCGGTATCGCGATCAGCGGCGCGAGATCCAGCAACGTCCCGAGCTCGGTGAAATCGGCCAGCAACCGGCCCACGTAGCGGCCGTGACGCCCTGGCACTTCAAACATCGTGAACCACAGGTCCTCGAAGCCCCACAACCAGCCGAACAGCGCCCCTAGCCCTGCTGCACAGCCCAATCCCCAGCCCGCGGCCGCCGCCGCCCGGCCCCGCTTGCCGGCCAGCCATAGCAGAACTGGCGGTAGCAGCAACGCCGGCACGGCGGTCTGCTTGGCCCACACCGCCGCCGCGGCCGCGACGCCCGCCAGCGCCGGCCAACGCCAGTCAGCCGCTGTCTCGGCCGCCCGCGCCAGGCCGATCCAGCTCAGCAGAATCAGCCCAATCGCGGGCGCGTCCACATGCACGCTCCACAGCGTCCCCGCCACCGGCGACCAGTACAGATGAAGGAACGCCGCCAGCGCCAGAGCCGCTTCCGGCACGCCGCGGCGCCTCCAACCGAATGCGAGGGCTAGCGGCGCGAGCGCCAGCAGCGCCGAGAGCGCAACGCCCATCCGGATCGCGCCCCCCGGCGTCGATGCCAGCCTCACCGGCGCGTAGAGGAAGAAGCCGACCGGGCCGTAGAGGTGCCCCGGCAACACGCCCTGGTTCGCCGAGCCGTAGATGTCCGCTCCGCCGGCAACCGCATAGGCCCGCGCCACGCGCACATCGTTCCAGTACCCGCCCCAGTTCCAGTCCAGAGCCGCGTAGCCGGCCTGCACGATGCACAAACCCGCGACGGCAGCGGCCAGCCACAGCAGCCGGCGGTCGTGCGCGGCCCTCTGTAAGACCAGCAGCGCGTGGGCTTCGAGAGAGCGGGACGGGCGCTTCTCCACGCCCCTAGTCCGGTTGCACGCGTGAGGGCCGCAGCATCGCAACATCGTATCAATCGGGAGGCACTACAATGAATGGCGCCGTGATGCTTCGCGTACTTCGCCTTGTCGTTCTCGGCGCGCTCGTCGCCGGCTGCGCGCTCGCTCAGTCTTCCGGGGCCGCCTCCGATCTCGACTTCCTGTTCTTCAAAGAGCGGGTCCAGCCGATCTTTCTCGAGAAGCGACTCGGCCATGCGCGCTGCGTCACCTGCCACGACCATCGTCAGCCGGTGCTGCAACCCCTCGCGCCCGGCGCCGGGACTTGGGACGCCGAGCAGTCCCGCAAGAATTTCGAGACCTGGAAGCTCTTCGTCACCCCCGGCGAGCCCGATCGCAGCCGCATGCTCATCCACCCCCTTGCCGAGCACGCCGGCGGAGACGCCTTCCACGCCGGCGGCAAGCATTGGTCGACCAAAGCCCATCCGGAGTGGCAGACGCTCGCGGCCTGGGTCCGCGGCCAGCGTCTCGGCGGCCTCGCCATGGCGGCGACCGCCGGCGTCGAACGCGTGCTGCAATCCAACGCCGCCGGCGACAACATCCACGTCATCGACCCGGCGAACAACCAGATCGTCGGCTTGATCGAAGGAATCGAAGCGCCCCACGGCGTCTCGATCGCCCCGGACGGCAAGCGCGTCTACGCCTCCAACGAAGCGCGCCAAACACTCGATGTGGTCGACGTCAAAACGCTCGAGGTCTTCAAGCGCATCCCGCTGAGCGGACGGCCCAACAACGTCACCGTGACCCATGACGGCGCCAAGGTCTACGTCGGCATCCGCGAGGCGCCCGGGGCAGTCGACGTGATCGACGCGCGCCGGCTCGTCAACGCCAAGACGATCGCGGTCGAAGGCCCGATCCACAACGTCTACGTCACGCCGGACGGAACGCACGTCTTCGCCGGTTCGATCGAGGAGCGCACCATCAGCGTCATCGACGTGGCGCGCGACGCGGTCTCCTGGACGCTCACACTAGACGCCGGCATTCGCCCCATGGCGTTTCTCAAAAGCGGCGACGGCTCCACCGATCGGGCCATCGTGCAACTCTCGAATTTCCACGGCTTCGGTGTGGTCGACTACGCCACGCGCCGGTTGGTCGAGCGCATCGAGTTTCCCGCGCCCGAGGGCCGCGAGAAGGAGACGCACACGCTGCAAGGCTCGCCGGCGCATGGGCTGCTGGTAAGCCCGGACCAGCAAGTCGTCTGGTCAACCAGCAAGCACTACGGCGGAGTCTACGCATACCGCGTGCCGCAACCCTGCCGCGCAGGCTGGAGGGACGACGCCGAGCGCCGCTGCCAGTGGGAGTTTCTCGCCTTCATCGAGACCGGCGCCCACCCCGATTGGCTCGCGATGACCGCGGACGGCAAGCAGCTCTACGTAGCGCTCGCCGGCGACGACGAGACGGCCGTGGTCGACACCAAATCGATGGAGGTGGTCGCCCGCATTCCGGTAGGCAACGTTCCCAAGCGCGTCGTAGCCGGGGTGTTGGCCACGCGATGAATCGGCGACTCGCATACCACGACGGAGTCGGGGCGCTGCTCCTGGTTCTCGCTGCGCCGCTTGCCGCCTCGCCCGCGCTCGAGCGGCAGTTCGACGGGACGATCCGTCCCTTCGTCGACCAGTACTGCGCGGGCTGCCATGGCGGCGACAAACCCGCCTCGCAGTTCGACATCTCGGTCTATCGGACCTACGAGTCCGTTACAGGCGATCAGCCCCATTGGGCTCTCGTGCTCTCGCGCCTGAAGGCCGGCGACATGCCGCCGGCGGCCCTGCCTCAACCGACCGCGGCGGAGCGCCAACGCGTCGTCGCGTGGATTCAGGACGTGCGCGACGAGCAGGCCCGCCGCAATGCCGGCGACCCCGGCCTGGTCCTGCCGCGGCGGCTGAGCAACGCCGAGTACGACTACACCATCCGCGACCTGACCGGCGTCGACCTGCGGCCGACGCGCGAGTTTCCCGTCGATCCGGCGAACTTGGCGGGCTTCGACAACTCGGGCGAGTCGCTCACGATGTCGCCGTCGCTGCTCGACAAGTACATGCAGGCGGCGCGTCGGGTCAGCGAGCATTTGGTGCTCACCCCGGATGGCTTCGACTTCGCCCCCCACCCGATGCTCGTCGAGACGGACCGCGAAAAGTACGCCGTCCAGCGCATTGTCGAGTTCTACCAGAGCCAGCCAACCGACTACGCCGACTACTTCGAGGCGGCGTGGCGCTACAAGCACGACCGCGGCGGTGCGACGCTCGAGCAGGTCGCGAACGCCGCCGGCCTAAGCGCCAAGTACCTGCCTTTGGTCTGGGAGGTCCTCGAGGGCGAAGCCGAGGAGGTTGGTCCGATCGCCAAGCTGCGCCGGATGTGGCGGGAGCTGCCGGCGCTAAGCGAGAGCGGGGTCGCCGACGTACGCGCCCGAGCCGAGGCCATGCGCGACTGGGTCGTCGAGCTGCGCCGCCATACCGCACGCCAGTTCCGCGCTCCGAAGGTCGACGGCTTGAGCACGTGGTCGCAACCGTTGGCGAATTGGCGCTACGACCAGTTCGCCGCCCACCGCCGCGACTTCGACCGCACCGCGCTGCGCGAAGAAGGCGAGCCCGAGCCGGAGCTGCCCGAGATTCCCGACTACCCGAGCCTGGGGCGCGAACCTTCCACGCGGGCCCGGGCCTTGTTGCTCCACGCCCGCGCGGGGAATCCGGACCTGGTCGTTCCGCGCGGTGAGCGCACGCGCTACGAAGCGGCCTTCGCAAGCTTCTCGAGCGTCTTCCCCGACACCTTCTACATCAGCGAGCGCGGCCGCTTCTATCCCGACGACTCCGCCGACAAAGGGCGCTATCTCAGCGCCGGCTTCCACAACGTGATGGGCTTCTACCGCGACGATACGCCGCTGCGCGAGCTCATCCTCGACGAAGCCGGACGCCGCCAGCTCGAGCGGCTGTGGGACGAGTTCGACTTCGTCGCCGACTACACCGGCCGTACCTGGGATCAGTACTACTTCAACCAAAGCGGCGAGGCGTTGGGAACCGGTCGCGAGTCGGGCAGCGCGCGGCCGGCCGATGCCGACGTGCGCGCGACGCCGGTCATCTTCGAGATCCGCGACCGCTATCTCGCCAAGGTCCGGCAGAACCCGGACAACGATCCGCTGGCGCTCGACGCCATTCGCACCCACTACCGCAAAGTCGACGCCACGCTGCGTCGCGTAGAGAAGATGCGCCGGGACGCGGAGGCGAAGCATCTCGACGCGCTCGTCTCGTTCGCCGAGCGCGCCTACCGCAGACCGCTCGCGCCCGCCGAAGCCGACCAGGCGTTGAGCCACTACGGCCAGCTCCGCGAGCAGACCGGCCTGTCGCATGAGGAGGCGATTCGCGACTCGGTCGTCAGCATCCTCATGTCGCCCGACCACCTCTACCGGATGGATCTGATCGACAGCTTCGGAGTAGGCGCGCGGAAAGCGGCGAGCGGGCCCGGGCTCGCGCTCTCGCCCTACGCGCTCGCAAACCGGCTGAGCTATTTCCTGTGGTCGAGCATGCCGGACGCCGAATTGTTGGCGCACGCCGAGGACGGCTCGCTCGTCGAGCCGGAAGTGCTGGTCGCGCAGACTCGACGCATGTTGCGGCAGGGGCGTATCCGCGGCATGGCGAAGGAGTTTGCCGGGCATTGGCTCGAGTTTCGGCGCTTCGAGCAACACAACGCCGTCGACCGCGCCCGCTTCCCGGCCTTCGACGACGAGTTGCGTCAGGCGATGTTCGAGGAGCCGGTGCGCTTGTTCGTCGACGCGGTGCGCAACGACCGCTCGGTCCTGGATTTGATCTACGGCGACTACACCTTCGTGAACCCGGTCTTGGCGCGGCACTACGGCATGCCGCAGGGAACGGGCGACGAGACGCAGTGGGTGCGAGTGGACGGCGCCGCTCGTTTCGGACGCGGGGGTCTGCTTCCCATGGCGGTCTTCTTGACGCAAAGTTCGCCGGGCTTGCGAACCAGCCCTGTCAAGCGCGGCTACTGGATCGTGCGCCGCGTGTTGGGCGAAGAGATTCCGCCGCCGCCACCGGTGGTGCCGGAGCTGCCCGAGGACGAGTCGAAGTCCGAGCTGCCATTGATCGAAGCGCTCGCCCAGCACCGCGCCAACCCCGCGTGCTCGGGCTGCCACGCGCGCTTCGATTCGCTCGGGCTGGCCTTTGAGGGCTACGGGCCTGCCGGCGAGCTCCGTCGGCAGGATCTGGCCGGACGCTTGGTCGACGCCGTGGCCGAGTTCCCCGGCGGCGGCCGGGGCGAAGGCCTCGAAGGCGTGCGGAGCTACATTCGAGAGCGCCGCCAGGACGACTACTTGCGGCGCTTGACCGGCAGCATGTTGGCTTACGCGCTGAGCCGTTCGCTGCAGCTCTCCGACGAGCCGCTGGTCGACGCGGCCATCGAGAATCTCGACCAAAACGGCTTCCGCTTCAGCTCGCTTTTCGAGACAATCGTGACCAGCCCGCAGTTTCGGAACCGGCGCGACCCCGCCGCCGCGCCCAACCCGGAGACGGAATAGAGAGATGCCGCAAAACCGGATCGCAAAGTCTGCAATCTCGCGCCGAGCCGTGCTGCGCGGCGCCGGCGCGGCGGTCGCGCTGCCTTGGCTCGAGTCGCTCGCGCCCGCGGCGACGCCGCGGGCGCCGGCTGCGTTCCCCAAACGCTTCGGCGTGGTCTTCATGGGCAACGGCATCAACGAGAACCACTGGAGCGCCTCGGGCCAGGGCGCCGAGATGCAGCTCAGCAAGACGCTGTCGGTGCTCGAGCCGATCAAGGGGAAGATCAACGTCATCGACGGGCTGTTCATCAAGGAAGCCACGGGCAAAGGCATCCACCCGGCGCAGACCGGCAACCTGCTCTCGGGCGTGCAGATCCGGAAAGGCGCGGTGATTCGCTCGGGCGTCTCGGTCGATCAGGTGATCGCCAACCACGTCGGGCGCGAGACGCCGTTCTCGAGCCTGGTGCTGGCCTGCGAGCAGCCGATGACGGGCTACCACGAGACGAACTACTCGCTCGCCTACAGCTCGCACATCTCCTGGCGCAGCCCGGACTCGCCGGTGCCGGTCGAGGTCTATCCTTCGCTGGCGTTCGACAACCTGTTTGAGAACCGCGGCAGCTTGCGCAACCTGAGCGTGCTCGACCGCGTGAAGGATCGCACCGCGGCGCTGACGCGCCAGGTCAGCTCCGCCGATCGCGCCAAGCTCGACGAGTACTTGACGAGCGTCCGCGAGGTGGAGCAGCGCGTCGAGCAGATGCGCGCCAAGCTCGCCGAGTCCGAAGATCGCGCCAAAGGACGGAACGTGCCGCTGATCACGATGGAGCGTCCGGCGAACGGCTTGCCCGAGGACCTGCGCGAGCACGCCCGGCTGATGTGCGACATCATCGCGATGGCGTTCCAGACCGATCGCACGCGCGTGGCGTCGTTGCTGCTGGTGCGTGACCTCTCGGCGATGATCTATCCCTTCCTGGGCGTCGAGCGAGGCCACCACTCGGCTTCACACAACAACCTATCCGACGACTACGAGCGCATCGCACGCTTCCACCTGAGCCAGTTCGCTTACCTGGCAAAGAAGCTCGACAGCATGCCCGAAGGCGACGGCACGGTGCTCGACCATTCCTGTTTGCTGTATCTGTCGAACATGTGGATCGGGCGGCTGCACGACAACACGCGTTTGCCGGTGGTGACCGCCGGCGGGCTCGGCGGCGCGCTCGAGACCGGACGCACCCTCGACTACCTCGCGGCCGGCGACGACAACCGCAAGATGTGCAGCTTGTACCTCGGGATCCTCGATCGCATGGGGATCGAGATGGATCGCTTCGGCGACGCCGAGACGCGACTGGAGCGGCTCTAACGCGCTACGCCATCAGCGCGTCGACCACGCGGCCTTCCACGTCGGTCAGCCGGAAATCCCGGCCCGCGTAGCGGTAGGTGAACTTCTCGTGGTCGAAGCCGAGCAGCCGTAACATCGTCGCGTGCAGGTCGTGCACGTGCACCTTGTCTTCGGCCGCGGCGAAGCCGAATTCGTCCGTCGCGCCGTGGACATGGCCGGGCTTGACGCCGCCGCCGGCTAGCCACATCGAGAAGCCGTGCGAGTTGTGGTCGCGGCCGTTCTTGCCGGCGTTGGCGCCGAACGAGGTTAGCTCGACGACGGGCGTGCGGCCGAACTCTCCGCCCCAAAGGACCAACGTGTCTTTTAGGAGACCGAGGCGATCGAGGTCGTGCAGCACGGCGGCGATGGGCTGATCGCACTGGCCGGCGAGCTTGCGGTGGTTCTTCTCGACCTCGCTGTGCGAGTCCCAAGGCTGGCCGGCGCCGTGCCAGACTTGCACGAAGCGCACGCCCTTCTCGAGCAAACGTCGCGCGATGAGCATCTGTCGGCCGTGCAGCGTGTCGCCGTAGAGCTCGCGCACGGCTGCGGACTCGGTCGAGACATCGAAGACGTCGGCCGCTTCCATCTGCATGCGGAATGCGAGCTCGAAGCTTTGGATGCGCGCTTCGAGCAGCTGATCCTCGGCGCGGTCGGCTTGGTGGGCGCGGTTGAGTTGCTGCAGCAAGTCGAGTTGCCGGCGCTGTTGCCGGCGGGTCGAAAACGGGCTGCGCACGTTGGCGATCAGCTTGTCGAGATCGGTTTCGCGCGTGTCGACGTGCGTCGCTTGGTAGGCGCCGGGCAAAAAGGCCGAGCGCCAATTCTTCGCGCCCCACACTGGGTAGCCGCCCGGGCACAGCGTGACGAACCCGGGGAGATTGCGGTTCTCCGAGCCGAGCCCGTAGGTGAGCCAGGAACCGAAGCTGGGACGCGATTGCTGCGTCGCGCCGCAGTTCATCATCATCAACGACGGCCCGTGGTTGGGCACGTTGGTGTGCATCGAGCGGACTACGCACAGCTTGTCGGCGTGGGCGCCAACTTTCGAGAAGATCTCGCTGACCTCGAGGCCGCTTTCGCCGTGGCGCTGAAACTCGAACGGTGAGGGGAACGCCGCGCCGGTTTGGCGCTCGGTCCGCAAGTGAATCGGCAACTTCTTACCGGCGTACTTTTCGAGCGCCGGCTTGGGATCGAACGTGTCGACCTGCGAGGGGCCGCCGTTCATGAAGATGTGCAGGACGCGTTTGGCTTTGGCCGGCAGCGGAGGCGCTTTGGGCGCCAGCGGATCGGTTGGGTCGAACTTCGGCTCGGCGCCGAGCAGAGCCGCAAGGCCGAGCCAGCCCATGCCCATGCCGGAGCTGCGCAGGAGTTCGCGGCGCGTCACGGTATGGAGTATAGCGCGCCTCGGCGCCCCCCCCAAGAGGCTGACAATTTCGGACAAAACCGGCGGAGCGTTGGTCGTTGACCGGAGCTCGTTGCTCTCGCTTCGAGGTTAACCCATCGCTCCAAGGGTTTCCGAGGCTTTTGTCTGATAAGACCTTTGGAATCAGGTGCAAACTTTTTCAAAACCCGCGTGACGCCCCTCGGTTCGAATGGGGGACCAGCTCATTTCGGCGGAGCCTGCGATTTCCGTTTCGGTACGATTCGAGTGAGCCCGATGCGAATCCTTCTCCGCAAGTGAGGCGGCGATGTTGACCATTGACCGAGGCGAGGCGCAGCCTCGCCTGCACGGCATAGCCGTGCGCCACAAACATGAGGCTCGAGGCTCAAGCTGGCTGCAGGTCGATCTTCTTCCCCGCTAGCGAGAGGTTTTCTTCGATGAAGGTGTTGTCCCACAGGTTGGAGACTACGGCGGAGATGCCGGGGTTTTGTAGCGCCCACAGGTAGGCTTTCATGGGAGCTTTCATCTCGCCGGGGATAATGCGGTGGATCTTGTCGATGCGCCATTGCGGCACTGGTTGCAGTGGCTTGTGGTGGGTGGCGACGGCCATAGCGGCTTTCATGGCGATGACGCCCATGTCTTTGGACTTCGCCAGGCGAATGGCGTCTTCGACGTAGCCGCCGTTGACGACGTTGTAGGCGACTTGGGCGCAGTCGTAGTAGCCGACCTCGGCCGCCTTGCGCAACACGCCGCCTGGGTCGTTGTGCGAGGTGACGCCCAAGAAACGGACTTTCCCCTCATTTTTGAGTTGCGCAAAGGCTTCGCAGATGTGCGGGTTGTCTAGCTCCTCGGCGCAGGAGGCGCCGTGCGGCGCCATGACGATGTCGAAGTAGTCGGTTCCGATGCGCTCCAGGCTCTGCTCGAGCGAGGTGCGCACGAACTGCTTGAACTTCGGACTGCCCTCGACGCGGTGGCCGTACTCGGGCATCATTGCGTTGGAGACGTAGGCGGCCTTGAAGCGGCGCATCTGGTTGGGGAAGTACTCGAGGAAATAACCCGGCTTGGCGACGCCGCGCTCGCGCATCAGCTCGTCGGCGCGGGCCATGACGGCGCTCTGCTTCGAACCGGCTAGGCCTTTGAATATCTCTTGATAAAGATCGTCGCGCACGGTGGCGTAGCCGGAGATCTTCGTCGTCAGAAAAACCTTCTCACGTTTGGACGATGAACCCGCGAGGAACTTGCCGTAGGCGGTCTCGCAGTCGCCGCGGCCATACGAGGGCGCCATGTCGAAATAGTTGAGTCCCTTTTCGACGGCGAGGCTCAAGTGGTCGTAGTTGTCCGAGCGGATAGGGTCGCCCCCGCTGAGCACCTCGGAGACCATCAGCCCGGTGCGGCCCAGACGGCGGTAGGCCATGGGCGATTGTTCGTTGCGCCATTCGCCTGAGCGGCGTTGCGGAGCGGCGGCGGAGGGGGCCGCGGCGACGAGGGCGGCGGCGGTCTCGAGGAACGCGCGGCGGCTGGGTTGGGGCATGACGGGATCTAGAATAGCCGATCTTCGACAAAACGAAGCGTTGAGGTGTAGGCTAGTAGCGGGTTCGGGCGAAAGAACCCTCAGGAGGTCATCATGTTCGTCCAGCGTCTGCTGCTGGCGACGATCGCGCTCGCTTGCGCGGCCGTCCCCAGCCACGCTCAGATTCTTTATGGAGGGCTCGTCGGCAACGTTGCAGACGAGTCCGGGGGCGTCATTCCGGGCGCCCGGGTCACCGTGACCAACGAGCAAACCGGCGCGCAACGCTCCGGTGAAACGAACGCCTCGGGCGTTTACAACTTTCCCACGATCATGGCCGGCATCTACACCGTCGAGGTTCGCTCGGACGGCTTCCGCACGCTCAGTCAGACCGGCGTGGAGGTTGGCGTCAACGACGTGACCCGCGTGGACGTCGCGCTGCAGATCGGCTCGGTCACCGAGACGATCGAGGTCAGCGCCTCCGCGGCGCGCCTGCAGACGGATCGCGCCGAGGTGCGCGCGGAGGTCGACAAGCAGGATCTGCAGAACGTTCCAGTGCCGCTGGGCCGCAACTACCAGATGCTGATGCAGACGATCCCAGGCTTCTCGCCGCCACAGAACGCGCACTCGGTGCCAGCGAACCCGACGCGCGCGGTGCGTTTCTCGGTCAACGGCACCAGCGACCAGAGCAACAACGTGCGCATCGACGGCGCGACGAACTACAACCCGAACTTGACGCACATGTCGGGCATCAACCCGGCGCTGGAGTCGATCGAAGTCGTCAACGTGGTCACCAGCTCCTTCGACGCCGAGCAGGGGCTCGCGGGCGGCGCCGCCATCAACATCCAGATCAAGAGCGGCACGAACGATATTCACGGCTCAGCGTTCTGGTACCACAACAACCAGAAGCTGCAAGCCTATCCCTACTTCAGCGACCGCACGCAGAACAAACCGAAGTTCATCTACAACCAGGCCGGCGGAACGATCGGCGGACCGATCGTCAAGAACAAGGCGTTCTACTTCTTCAGCTACGAGCGGACGGCGGAGCACTCCAACGCCACGCGCTTCCGCAAGGTTCCCGACGCAGCGATGCGGGCGGGAGACTTCTCGGCTTCGCCGCTGCCGATCTTTGATCCAATGTCGACGGCGATTGGCGACGAGGCGAACCGTACGGCGTTCGCGAACAACATCATTCCGGAGTCGAGAATCGCGAGCGCAAGCCGCATCCTCGCGGACTCGCACTCGAGCGGCGACTGGCACCTGCCGAACCGCGCCGGGACGGGCTCGCTGGGCCTCAACAACAACTACAACGCGGGCATTACCTACGCCTTCGACCGGCATCAGATCGATTCGAAGACGAACTTCAATCTCACCGACAACTGGACGA
Organism: Bryobacterales bacterium; assembly: GCA_965216545.1. Lineage (GTDB taxonomy): Bacteria > Acidobacteriota > Terriglobia > Bryobacterales > UBA6623 > RI-231. The sequence continues at coordinate 5,040,334 of OZ244172.1, read as the reverse complement.
TGTTCGCGCGGTTGAGCTTCTTCTACTACGACCAGGTCAACCCGGGCGCGTTCGGGAACCTGTCGGGCGTTTCGGTTCACCCGACCAACTTTCGGACAGACAACGGCTTCGGGCCGACCTATAGCGGTACGATCTCGACCACCTACGTAGCGAAGCCGAACTTGGTGTTCGACGCCTACTTCGGGTCGATGCTGCTCGACAGCAACGCCTTTGCGGCCAACCTCGACCAGAACATCGGGACCGACCTGCTCGGCATTCCGGGTACGAACAGCGACGGATTGCCGGGCGGCGGCGGCACCTTCTACGGCGGCATGCCGCGAATGCGCTTCGACTCCGGATTCGGAAACCTCGGCTACCAAGCCACCTCGCCCTTCATCGGGCACGATTTCCAGCACCAGATCGCCGTCAACGGCAACTGGACGACCGGGAATCACGAAATCCGCTTTGGCACCGACACCTTCCTGAGCAACATCAACCAGGAAGTGGCGAACTTCCCCGGCGGCGACGCGCCGGCGGGCGGCTTCCGTTTTCGCGACGACACGACGAGCAAGCCCGGAACGGGTACGAACGACTACAACACGATTGCGTCGTTCATGCTGGGGCTGCCTCGCGAGGCGGCGCGCAACTTCCTCACGGGCAAGAACCTGCAAACGCGCGCCAAGCAGTATTCACTCTACATCCGCGACCGCTGGCAGGTAAGGCCCGACCTGACCCTGACCTACGGCACGCGCTGGGAGTTCTATCCGCTTCCGCGCCGTGTGGGCCGAGGCATCGAGCGGTTTGACATCGACGACAACATCATGTTCGTCTGCGGCGTCGGCTCGACGCCCACCAACTGCGACCTGCCGCAACCCAAGAACCTGTTCGCGCCGCGCGTGGGCATCGCCTGGCGCGCGAGCGACACGCTGGTAGTGCGCACAGGCTACGGGCTGACGTACGATCCGTTCAACCTGGGCCGCGACCTGCGCGGCAACCTGCCGACGCAGTTCTCGCTGGCGCTGGCGGTTCCGAACTCGCGCTCGTACTCGACGACGCTCGACCAAGGACTGCCGGACATCCCGGTAGTCGAGGTGGCGGAGCAGATTCAGCAGCCGCTTCGGGCCAACGTGGCGACCATCGACGAAAACTACAACCGAGGCTACGTGCAGTCGTGGAACTTCACGATGGAGAAGCGGATCAACTCGTGGATCGCTTCGGCCGGCTACGTGGCGACGCGGTCGGTGCGGCAGTCGGCTCGATTGGAGGCGAACTGGGGCGACATCGGAAGAGGCAACGGCGGACGCGTGCTGAGGCAAGCCTACGGACGCACGGCCAATACGTTGTTCTGGGGCGCCCTGGGTACGCCGAAGTACGATTCGCTACAGATGCGGATCACCCGGCGCGCCGCGGGCAACACCTTCAACCTGGCCTACACGTGGGCGCACGGCCGCGGTTTCACCGACGAGTCGTCGAGCGCACAGCCGCGAGCCCGGCATCCGCTGTTCTACGGCAAGAACTACGGACCGCTGAACGAGGACATTCGGCACAACCTGGTGATCTCGAACGCCTTCGAGCTGCCGTTTGGCCGGGGCAAAAGGTTTGCGCAGAGCGGACCGGCGGCATGGCTGCTGGGCGGCTGGCAATTCAACACTCTGGCGTCGCTGCGTACGGGAAGACCCTCAACGGTAACGGCTCCGAACGGCTCGCTCAACAGCGCCGGATCGAGCCAATTCGGCGACTGCCTGGCGCCGGTGCGCAAGGTCGGCACGGTGGAGCGTTGGTGGGATACGGCGGGCGTCGAAAACCCCGCGGTAACGGGCGGAACGCCGCGCTTCGGCACCTGCGGGTCGAACACGTTGCGGGGTCCTGGGTTGATCAACGTGGACATGGGCGTCTTCCGCAAATTCCAGGTGAATGAGCGGATGGACGTCCAGTTCCGGGCCGAGGCCTTCAACCTCTCGAACACGCCGCACTTTGCCAACCCGAGCTCGAATGCAGGCAACCTTGCCAATTTCGGGGTGATCACAGCGGTGCAGAATACCGGCCGCGAGGGTCTCGACCAACGCGTGTTCCGGTTCGGCTTGCGGATCGGCTTCTAGCGGCTGAGCCGCAGCCTCAGCCTCAGAGGGAGCGGTCCCGCTCGGGCGCCTTCGGCCCGGGAGGGACCGCGGCCCTGCACGCGCGGCTCGAACACTCCAGACCCCAGTTGGAGCCGCCGAGCGGGCGGATTCGTCAGCTCATGATCGCGGCCGCGAACAGTGTTAGGCTGAGCATATGGGTGAATGTTCGTTGTCTCGACAGGAATCCCCACGGACTCCCTTGTCCACGGCGCTCCTGTCGGTATGCGGGCTGACGGCGGTCAGTCTCTTGCTAGGGGCCACGCCGAGCGCCGCCGTCCAGCAATTCCCCGCGAGCTCGACCTCGCCCAGCCCAGGCGTCGCTCGAGAGATCGAACCCCGAGCTTGGAACGATGCCATCGTGTTTGATCTGGCGCAAGCCGATCAACGCGGAGAGGCGCGCGAGCGCGAACGAGAAGCCCGGGAAGAAGCCGAGGAAGCCCGGCGCGAGCAGGAAGAAGAAGCCCGCGAGCGCGAGCGCGAGGCCCGCGAAGAGGCGCGTGAGCGCGAACGAGAAGCCCGGGAAGAGGCCGAGGAAGCCCGGCGCGAGCAGGAAGAAGAAGCGCGCGAGCGCGAGCGCGAAGCCCGCGAAGAGGCCCGCGAGCGCGAACAAGAAGCTCGGGAAGAAGCCGAGGAAGCCCGGCGCGAGCAGGAAGAAGAAGCGCGCGAGCGCGAGCGCGAAGCCCGCGAAGAGGCCCGCGAGCGCGAACAAGAAGCTCGGGAAGAGGCCGAGGAAGCCCGGCGCGAGCAGGAAGAAGAGGCTCGCGAGCGCGAGAGCGAAGCCCGCAAACGAGAGCGCGAGGCCCGGGAAGAGGCCCGCGAGCAGGAGAAGGAAGCGCGGAAGCGACAGCGCGATGCACGCAAGGAGGCGCGTGAACGGGAGCGCGAGCAACGCCAAGCAGCTCGCGGTCCGAGGCGGTAGCGCTCGCTCGCCGCTTTTCCGGCTCACATGCTCGCCATACGGCTGGCAGTTCAGCACTCTCGTCTCGCAACACACGGGGAGACCCTCCCCGGGCGACGGTTCCGAACGGCTCACTCAGCAGCGCCGGATCGAGCCAATTCAGCGACCGCCTGGCGCGGAAACAAGAAGGGCGGGCCTGAGGCCCGCCCTTCTTGCGATTCACTGTGAGGAGCAATCAACTGGAGGAGTGTTCGAGCGGAAATCCAATCAGGAACGCCGTTCGCAGCACCGCGGCCACGGCGGATAGCAAGCGGATGGCGGGACACGGCGACATGCGTTGAGCGCTCCTGAGAATCCTTATCGGCACGCTGGGGCGCGAGTTGCAGCATTTTTCGACATCCAGTTGGGCGGGCTACGCGCTTGCGACGACCGCCAGCGGCGCGCCGCCGCTAACGCGTTCGATAGAAAGGATTTGCGCCTTCGGGTAGGCTCGCCGCGGTGTTACAATCGAACGCGGCGACGGGCATGGAGAAAGCAGCAGAGAGAGCGAGCGCGCCCGTCTATCTGTCGAGCTTTGTCGGGCGCGAGGATGAGTTGCGGGAGCTGCGGCTCTACCTCGAGAGCGTGCGGCTGCTGACGATCACCGGGCCGGGCGGGGTCGGCAAGACTCGGCTGGCGGCCGAGCTGGCAGGCAAGCTCGAGGGGCGCTATGACGACGGCGTCGTGTTCGTGCCGCTGGCTGCGGTCGACGACGCGAGGGAGGCGGCGGCGGCGATCGGCCGGGCCGCGGGATTGAACGAGCTTGGCCACGGCGACGCCAAGCAGGCGTTGCTGGCGCAGTTGCGAGAGCGGCGCGTGCTGCTCATCCTCGACAACCTGGAGCAGGCGCGCGAGACGGGCGCGCTGGCGGCGGAGCTGCTGGAGGCGTGCCCGGGCGTGCAGATGCTGGCGACGAGCCGTGCGCCGCTCGGCGTGCGCGGGGAGCAAGCTTATCCCGCGCCGCCGCTCGGGTTGCCCGAGCGCGGCGGGGCGGAGGCTCCGGCTGAGCTCGCCGGGTGTCCGGCGGTGGCGCTGTTCGTGGAGCGCGCGCGGGCGGTGCGGCCGGACTTCCGGCTGGACCGCACCACAGCAGCGGACGTGGCCGAGCTGTGCCTGCGGCTGGACGGGCTGCCGCTGGCGATCGAGCTAGCGGCGCCGCGGGTTCGACTGTTCTCGCCCAAGGCGCTGCGGGAGAGGCTGGGACGCAGGCTGGATCTGTTGACCGGCGGCGCTCGCGACATGCCGGAGCGCCACAAGACCTTGCGGGCGGCGATTGCGTGGAGTTACGAGCTGCTCGAGCCGGAGACGCGGGCGCTGTTCCGGCGGCTGTCGGCATTTGACGGCGGGGCGACAGTGGAGGGCGCGCAGGCGGTGTGCGGCGCGGATCTGGACTGCGAAGGGCGAGCCTACCAGTCGCTCGGCGCGCTCACCGACCACGGCCTGCTCGGTTGCGCGGACGGGCGCGATGGCGAACCGCGGTTCTCGATGCTCGAGTCGATTCGGGCCTTCGGCTTGGAGAAGCTGCGCGAGCATGGCGAGGAAGCGGCGGTGCGGCACGCGCATGCCAGGCACTTCCTCGAGCTTGCCGAAGAGGCGGAACCGTCGCTGACCGGCGCTGGCCAGTCCGAAGCCTTCGAGCGGCTCGACGCCGAGCACGAGAACTTTCGCGCGGCCATGCAGTGGGCGCGGCACAGCGGCGACGCGGAGGCCGGTATCCGGCTGGGGGGAGCGCTGTGGCGCTTCTGGATCAGCCGCAACCACATCCACGAGGGGCGGCCGCTGCTGGCCTCGCTGCTCGAGACGGAGGGGGGCTCGGCATCGCCGGGGGTGCGCGCCAAAGCGCTCTATGGGCTGGGCACGCTGTGCCACTACCAGGGCGACCTGCGCGCGGCTTCCGAAACACTCGAGCTTGCTCTGGAGGAGGCCCGAGAAACCGCGGACGCCGATGCTCTCGGGCGCAGCCTGGCGGGGTTCGGCTGGGTGCGCATGCTGCTGGGAAATTTCGACCGGGCGGAGGCGCTCTCCGAGGAGGCCTTAGAGGCTTCGAGCCAAGCCGCCGACGCCCGCGGCCGGGCGCTGGCGCTGAACAATCTGGGGTGGATCGCCAACTACCGGGGGCGCTACCGGGACGCGGCGCGGCTGCACGGCGAGAGCCTGGCGCTGCGGCGCGAGGCGGGAGACCGGCGGGGCGAGGCGTTCGCGCTGATCAACCTCGCCTGGGCCGAGCGCTACCACGGCGACCTGGAGCGTTCCGGGGCGCTGCTCGACGAGGCGCTGGAGATCCTGCGGCCGATCCAGGACCTCGGGCTGCTGAGCTGGGCGATGATCAACCGCGGCGAGCTCGCCCGGGAGCGGCTGGAACCGGGGCGCGCGGCGGAGATCGCGATGGAGGGCCTCTCGTCGTGGAGCGGCGGCGGCCACCACACCTTGCTCGCCTACCTGCGGACGCTGCTGGGGTGCGTACTGCTGGAATGGGGCGAGCCGGAACGCGGCGGAGAGCTGCTGGAGGAAGCGCTGGAGGCTTGGCGTGCTCTCGAGTCGCCGTGGGGGGAATCGATGGCGCTGTTCGAGCAGGGCTGCTGGCTGGCGACGCGCAAGCGGGCGCGCGCGGCGGAGTCGCTGGCGGCGAGCCTGCGGATCCGCGCTCGCCTCGAGGACCGCAGGGGCGTGGCGGAGTGTCTCGAAGCGATCGCGCAGTCGACGCGGACCTCCGCGCCACAGGGCGGCTGCGTGGAGCTGGTCGGGCTGGCGCGGAAGATTCGCGCCGAGCTGGAAGCGCCCCTGCCCGAGCGGCGGCGCAGGCAAATGCAGGGATGCTTGGAGGCGGTCCAAGCCGAGCTGGGCGAGAGCGAGCTTTCGGGGGGCCTATCTGCCGGGGAGGGGCTCGACGAGGCCGCGGGAATCGAGCGTGCGCTCGACTACTGCGCCGCGGCCGCATCCCGGTAGCGCTTTTGCCCTTGCCAGCTCAGAGCTGAAAGGGGAGAATGACGGCATGGAAGTCGAAATGAAGATCCGCGGGCTGATGCTCGATCCGGTCACGCAGTTGCCGATCGTCATCCTGCGCGATCTCGACGGCAAGTCGGTCTTGCCGATTTGGGTCGGCGCCTACGAAGCGAACGCGATCGCGCTCGAAATCGAAAAGGTCACCACGCCGCGCCCCATGACCCACGACCTCATCAAGAACCTGCTGATGGGCGCGGACATGGAGATGCGCAAGGTGGTGGTCAGCGAGCTCAAGGACGATACGTTCTACGCCGTCATTTGGCTCGAGAAGGAAGGCGACATCGTCTCGATCGACTCCCGCCCCAGCGATGCACTGGCGCTGGCGCTGCGGATGGACTGCCCGATCTTCGTGGACGACGACGTGCTCAAGTCTTCCAAGGTGAGCCAGGCGGTGAGCGACAAAGCGACTTCCGACGAGCTGCGCCGCTGGCTCGAGAACCTCAGCGACGAGGATTTAGGCCAGTACAAGATGTAGCTGCGCTGCCCTCTGTCCGAGCCGCATGCGCGAGCTTGCGGTCGCCATCGAGATCCCGCGATTGACGGCGGGATCGCACCCTTTCGAGAGGCGGCGTGAAGCGACCGGCCATCACCCTCGCCAACTGGCCTACCGAGCTGGGCGGCAGCAAGGGCGCGGCCGCGGGCCGCGGCTAAGCGAACCCTCGAGGGCTGCCGCCCGGCACGATCATCAGTCCATCTACCAGGCCGACGACCGGCTGCCAATGTCAACCATCAACCACGTTCCACTAACATTGGGCTGAACCAATCCAGGGAGCAGGCAAGATCGAGGGAACATTTTCGCCGTCTTCGGCGACTTTCTCAGAATCACCGAGAATTTCCTTGATAGGAGGTCGAACGATCCGATAATCTAATTGCTCGCCCGAAAGGAGGACGCCAATGAGACCTTTAGCCTCACATTCGGCGCCGTTCTCGTCACATCCTTGTTCCTGGGGTCCTCTCTGCCGGCTCAGCTGAGGGGCGGAACGGGACTAAGGGCAACACCAAGGCCGCCAGTGCGGTGAGCGACGAGAAGGGATACACTCACCTGTTCATCATGTTCCGGGTCAAGGAGGGTGAGAACAAGGTGGTCGATGCATAGACATCCTCTCCGTCGCTGTCGGCGCCACCGCTTTCCGTGTCAATGTTCTGGCCGCTACATTTCCAGTCGTTCGTACCTCGTCGGCTCGCCTTGTACTCTCCCGAGATGTGTGAACCGCAAGGGCTACTGCCGTAGTTGACGGTGTAGCCATTGTAGCCTTGGCCTTGTTCGCACAACGGTTGCTCGTCCTGGCCCGTCGAGTTGATAGCATGGAGGGTTCGTACCGTGAGAACGTTCGTCATTTTCGGACTACTTTCCCTGATTTCACCCGTTGTGCTCATGGCGCAGTCTGCGGCTTGGGCGCCGGTCGAGGCGTTGCGACCCGGCGAACGGGTGGAAGTCAAGCTCTTCTCCCGGGGCGGTCGCATACGCGGCGCAATCGAGCGCGTAACAGGCGAGACACTCGTGATCCGCGAGAAGCGTGGTGTTGCAACGGTCAGTCGCGCCGATGTGCGGCGCATCCGTGTCGATTCCGGGCGAAAGAGCAAATTCGGCCAGGTCCTAGCTCCATCGGTGATGGGCGGGTTGGCGTTGAGCGTATCGACCCCGCAATGGAACCGAAGCGCGGACACGGCCTTCGCCGTCGGCTCGGGTTACCTCTTGGGCTGGGGACTAGACGGAATGATCAACAACTATCGACACCGGACCATCTACGAAGGCAAGCGGCCAGCGAAGAACTAGCCTTCAGCCTAGGGGACTCGGTGAAATCCATGTGCTCGATGGCCTCAATAGTAGCGGCTCCCTCGCCGCTCGTCCCTTAGTCAGCTGAGCTCTACCACCGTGCCGCCCGCGTCGAGGCTGTTGCGGCCAGCTTCGAGAATCGCCGTCACCCACACCGTGTCCTCGACGGTCGCCAAGCGGTCGCGGTAGTCAGCGGGCTTCGCCTCCCCTGTCCGGATGGCATTGGCCGCCTCGACGAAATCCTCGATCGAGCGATAGCCGTAGCCGCTTTGGCCGGCGAAGCGTCCTTGGGCGTCGGGCTCGTACTTCATGAACAGCGGATTGGCCGAGCGGTAGCCGTCCGCATCGGTCGCGACGGTGTAGCCGCGGTGTGCTTGGTCGACGGTGAGCTCGCCCTTGGCGCCCATGTAGAAGAAGCGCTGCTGGGAGTGGACGTCGCTCTGGGGAGCAATCCAGGAAGCCGTGTAGACGCCCGTGCCGCGGGCGCCGCCGCGGTTCTCCCAGTCGACCGTCAGCGTGATCGTGTCTTCGGTCGGCATGCCCATCCCCTGGGCGACGCCGGTCGCCGCCGAGGCGTGCACGCGGAGCGGACGAGCAAACTCGGCCACTGACCAAGCGTGGAAGTCGATGTGGTGGGCGTTGAGGTAATAGCTAATGTCACTCGATTTGCCCGCCCAGGCGCGAAAGGTGTCGAGCTGCGTCTTGGGCTGACTCATGTAGGACTGGAAGAAGCTGAAGTCGCCGAGTGCGCGGATGCGGTCGCGCGCGTCGACGTAGATCGGGTCCCAACGCTTGTGGACCTCCATGGCGACGAGAACTTCGTTGGCCTCCGCGGCCTGCTTCAGCCGCAGGTGTTCGTCCAGCGTCTTGACGAGCGGCTTGGCGGCGAGCACGTGCAACCCGCGCTCGGCCGCCGCCATAGCGATGGCGAAGTGGGTGTCGTCGGGGGTGAAGATGGTGACGACGTCCCCCGGAGCCATGGTGTCGAGGGCGGCGAGATAGGCTTCGGGGTCGCGCTCGACATCGCCGGAGGGGAAGGAGTCGAACGAGACGTCGAGCCCGCCGTAACGCTCGCCGATGACGCGATCGAGGTGGGCGCGGATGCCGGGGAACTTTTTGCCCGCGGTCCCAGCCATGGCGAGGCGGCCGACGCGGCTCTGCGCGCGCAGGTCAAATAGCGTGAGGCCGACGACGCCGGCGCCCTTGTCCGAGCCAGCGGCGGCGCCGTGCACGTAGCCGGTGGTGTATTCGCCAGTTCCGATCATCAAGCAATCAACGCTCATCGCCATTCAGCGTCGCTCGCGCGCGCCGACGCATGCAAGGCGGCTGTGCGACAATCCCGGCCAGTGAGAGTCATTGCGGCGCTGTTGATCTGTGCACTCGGGGCCGTTGCGGAGGAGTGGTCGCGGTTCCGCGGACCGAACGGCGTGGGTGTGAACGACTCCGCGCCGCTACCCGAGACGCTCAGCCCTGCGGCCGCCCTGTGGGCGGCCGAAATCCCGACGGGAAAGTCTTCGCCGGCGCTGACCGGCGACAAGATCTTCCTGACCGGCCACGAGGACGAGCGACTCGTCACCTTCGCCCTGGACCGCTCGAGCGGCAAGGTATTGTGGCGCCGCGCCGCTCCCGCCCGGCGCTTGGAGAAGCTCAACCGGCTCAATGACGAGGCGTCCTCGAGCCCGGTGACCGACGGCGAGAACGTCTACGTATTCTTCGGGGGCTACGGCTTGCTTTCCTACGGCCCGGACGGCAACGAACGCTGGCGCATTCCGATGGGCCCGTTCAGCAACTTCCACGGGATGGGCGCTTCGCCGATCTATGCCGACGGCAAAGTAATCATGGTGGTCGACCAGGATCAGAAGGCTTTCGTCGTCGCGGTGGACGCGCGGGACGGCTCGGTCGTCTGGCGCACCGAGCGACCGGACATGGTCCATAGCTACACCACGCCCGTGCTCTACCGGCCCGCCGACGGTCCGGCGGAGATCATCGCGCCCGGCTCATATCAGATCGTCAGCTACGAACTGGAGAGCGGCGCAGAGCTCTGGCGATGGCGCGGCATCGCGTACCAGGTTAAGGGCACGCCGGTGGTGGAGAGCGATCGCCTGTTCTTCAATGCCTGGTCCGTCGGGGGCACGGCCGCGCGCCGGCTGGTCCTCCCGGAGTTCGCCGCGGCCCTGGCGAAGCTGGACGCCAACGGGAACGGTACGATTTCCGAGGACGAGGTCCCCGAAGAATGGACGCCCGACAGCTCGTGGGCCATGCAGGACCTCGACAAGGACGGCGAGTACAACGAGCGCGAGTGGCGCTACTACACCATGCGCCGGACCTCGACCAACTCGACGCTGTGCATTCGGCTCGGCGGGCGCGGGGACGTCACCAGCACGCACACGATTTGGCAGGTGCGGAAGAACATGCCGGAAGTGCCCGCGATCCTGGTCTACCAGGATGCCGCCTATCTGATCAAGAACGGCGCCATCTTCACCGCGTTCGACAAAGAGACGGGTGAAGTCCTCAAGCAAGGCCGCATCCGCGAAGCGCTGGACAACTACTACGCCTCGCCCGTGGCTGGGGACGGGAAGATATACCTTGCAAGCGAGAAGGGCTTGGTCACGGTCGTGCGCGCGGGCTCGGTATGGCAGCCGCTGGCGACGGTCGACTTTGACGACCCGATCTTCGCCACACCCGCGCTCAGCGAGGGAAAAGTCTACCTGCGCGCGGGAACCAAGCTCTATTGCATCGGCGGGCGGCGGCCTTGACCGCGCTTTGCTGTATGATCTTGTGACGTCATGAAATCCCTGTCCGCGGCCGCTCTGCTTGCTCTGCTCGCGCTCTCGTGCGCCCCGGCGCCGGAGCCGCCCGCCGCGCCCGCCAAGCCCAATATCCTCTTCCTCGCGATCGACGACCTCAACGACTGGGTCGGGCCGCTCGCCGGGCACCCGCAAATCCAAACACCGCACATGGACCGGCTGGCCGCGCGCGGGGTGACGTTCCTCAACGCCGCCACGCAATCGCCGTTGTGCAATCCTTCGCGAACGGCGCTGATGACGGGCTTGCGGCCGTCGACGACGGGCGTCTACGGTCTGCGCCCGTGGTTTCGCGAAGTGGAGGAGCTCGCGGACCTGGTGACGCTGCCGCAGTATTTGGCGCAGCACGGCTACCGCACCTACTCGACCGGCAAGATTTACCACGGCCGCTACGGACGCGGCGAGGAAGACGACGAGTTCCACGAGATCGGCCCGCCGGCCGGCGTCGGCGCGCGTCCGGAGGAAAAGCTCGTCAATACGCCCCAGAACCATCCGCTGATGGACTGGGGGACGTTCCCTCACGAGGACGAGGAAAAGGGCGACTGGGCGGTGGCGAGCTGGGCCGTCGAACAGCTCGAGAAGGGCCCGCAGGAGCCGTTCTTCCTCTCGGCGGGATTCTTCCTGCCGCACGTGCCGTGCTACGTCACCCAGAAGTGGTACGACATGTATCCCGAGGAGACGCTCGAGCTGCCGCCGATGCGCAAGGACGATCGTGACGATACGCCGCGCTTCTCCTGGTACCTGCACTGGAAGCTGCCCGAGCCGCGCTACAAGTTCCTCGAGGAAGAGAACCAGTGGAAGAACCTGGTGCGATCCTACTTGGCGTCGATTAGCTTCGTCGACAGTCAAGTGGGGCGGGTGCTCGACGCGCTCGAGGCGTCCGGGCACGCCGACGACACGATCGTGGTGCTCTGGTCGGACCACGGCTGGCACTTGGGCGAGAAGCTGATCACGGGCAAGAACACGCTGTGGGACCGCTCGGCGCGCGTGCCGCTGATCTTCGCCGGGCCGGGCATCGTGGAAGGCGCGAAGACGACGCGGCCGGCCGAGCTGATCGACATGTACCCGACGCTGCTGGAGCTGGCTGGTCTGCCCGCCAAGGCGGACCTCGACGGCCACAGCCTGGCGCCACAGCTCGCGGACCCCAACGCCCCTCGCGAATGGCCGGCGATCACGACACACAATCACGACAATCACGGCATCCGCACCGAGAAGTGGCGCTACATCGTCTACGCCGACGGGAGCGAAGAGCTCTACGACATGGAGAATGACCCAAACGAGTGGACAAATCTGGCCGGAGACGAGCAGTACGCGAGCACGCTCGAAGAGTTGCGCAAGTGGGCGCCGGAGACGAGCAAGAAGCCCGTGCGCGGCAGCGCGGCTCGGATATTGCTCTACGAAGACGGCGAGGTCAACTGGGAAGGAGAGGACATCCCCGAGGGTGCGCCGATCCCGGAGATCTAGTTAGAAACTCACAGTCGCGGCCCGGTAGACGGCCAGCGCCTTGTGGCTCTCCGCCAGCGCGGTTAGGACTTTGAGGCGAGCGCCCGCCGCGGAGAGCTCGCGCAAATTGACGATGAAGAGCGTCGAGTCGCCCAGCTCAAAGCGCTCGCGCTCGGCCTGGGCCAGCCGCTGCGCCACTTCGAGCTCGGCGCGCGACAGCTCCAACCGCTGCAGCGCCGCTTCCAGCGCGGAGGCCGCGTCGCGCACCTCGACCTCGATGCGGTTGCGAGCGAAACGCAACTTTTGGTCGAGCTGCGTGAGCTTTGCCTCCTGTAACGCCACCATGCCCTTAGCCTTGCGGCGCTGGAAGGGCGACCTAAGCGTCACGCCCGCGATGAGCTCGCTGCCACGTTTCGTGATTGAGCCCACTCCGGAATCGCGCCCGTACTGGGCTGTAAAGTCGACTTCGGGCAAGAGCTGATTCTTCGCTAGAGCGAGCGATGCGTTGTTCTGCTGTAGCTCTACCAGTGTGCCGGCGATTTCGGGCCTCAGCTCGAGCGCCCGATCGAGATCCGATTCGATCTGCGGCGGCGAAACAGACAGGGGCTGCGGAAACTCAGGAACCCGGGCTCGGTCGACCATCAAGGGCTGCCCCCGATCGTCGCGGTAGAACAGCGAGAGCTCGAACGTCGCATTCTGCAGCGCCCGCTCGGCCGAAACGACCGCGGCGCGTCGTTCGAGCACCGCGCGTTGGTTGTCGGCAATCTCGATCGCCGCAATCGCGCCCTCCTCCACCTGCTCCTCCACTTGGCGGATGCGGTCCTCCGCAATCATTAGCAGCGCCTCCGCGACCCCGAGCTTCTGCCCGGCAGAGACCCACTCCCAGTAGAATTTCGACGCCGCCTCGAGGAGTTTCAGCCGCTGCTTCTCGATAGACGCGCTGGCGAGCTCGATGGAGAGGCGTGCGAGGAGCAGGTCCGTTCTGCGCTGATCCGTCTCTCGATTGCGGAGCAGGGGCAAACGAACGCCCCCGCTCCACTCTCCGCGGGAGAGGGTGAGCAGGTCCTGCTCCCAAGGTCCGAAGTTGCCTAGGCCGCGCTTGTAGCCGCCAAAGACTTCCCCGCCCCAATCGGCGAGCGGCTGTTCGATCTTGGCGCCGTTGATTCGATTCTTGTAAAAGCCGAACTGGTTCATATCGGAACCGATTCCCAGCTTCGTATCGAAGGCGCCCTCGGCGCTGAGCGCCTTGCCTTCCGCCATAGCGCGCTCCTGGATCGCGGCCAGTAAGACGGGGTAGGAAGCCTCCGCCGATTGCAGGACATCTTCGAGCAGCAGAGGGCCGCGCGGCGCCTGCGCCATCGCAGCCGCCGCAACCGCGGCCAAGGCCATCAACCGGACCGTCAACTCTTCTTCCCCTTGTCGCCGGCCCCTTGCACTTGGGTCCCCGGGGCGGTCGTGGCCGGCGGGAAGCCGTTGAACTGACGCCAAAGCTCGAAACCGAGCGAGACCCGGTCGAGCAGGATCCAACCGTTGGCGCGTACGCCCTGCCGCAGGTAGCGCTGCTCGGGCCACCGGGCGTCCTCAGGATCGGCCTGCACGAGGGCGCGAAACTGGCCCTGTCCGTTGTCCGATGCGTCGACCAACAACACTTCGCCGCCAAACGTGCCGATCGCGATCGACGGCCACCCCGAAAACTGCAACGCCGGCCAACCCTCGAACTGCAACCGCACCTTGCGGCCGGGAGAGACCAGGGGCGCGTCGTTGCCATCCACCCAGAGCTCCACGACGTTGTGCTGTGAATCTGGGACGAGCTCCATCAGAGTGTCGCCGGCTTTGACCATCTCGGCCCCCTGGCGCGTCGTCACGCGCAGCACCACGCCGTCCGCCGGCGCCTGAACGACCTGCGTAGCCTGGCGGGCCAATCGTACGTCGACCTTGGTGAGCTCAGCCACTGCCTTCTGAGCGTCAGAGAGCGCCGCTTCCAGAGAGGCCCGCGCGTCCTCGACCTTTGCCTGATTGTCCGCTTCGATCTTCTCCCTGTCGGCCACGAGAGCAATGCGGTTGTTTCGCTCCGCGTTGAGGTCCGCGCGCGCCTTGTTGGCGGATGCGACGGTCTGGTTGTACCTCAGCTCCGCGAGCTCGAAGTTACGCCTCGAGGAGAGCCCTTTCTCGTTGAGCCGCCGTTGGCGTTCGATGTTGAGCCGGGCCGTTTCCTCCGCCGCCTCGGCAGCCTCGAGTGCGCGCTCGGCGGCTTTGATCTTGTCGTCAGCGACATCAATCTTCGATTCGGCGGCGGCAATCGCACGATCCCGAGTGAGCTCCAAACGTTCGATCTTGTCGCGGTACGAGCCGGCCTTCCGCACCGCCGCACCGCGCACACCGTCCGTGGCGAGCCGCTCGGCCTGCATGCGTTCGACGAGCGAGGGGTCGTTGTCGGAGATCTCGAGCAAGACGTCGCCCTGCCGCACACGGGACCCCTCGACGACGCTCCAGCGTACGATGCGGCCGTCGATCGGGGCCTCGATGGACTGCCGCCGCTCGACCGGGTTGAACGCCACGACATTGCCGGAGGCCACGACATTCTGCTGCCAGGGCGTCACGGTGAGTGCGAGCACGATCGCCAGCAGCATCAGGGCAAGCAGCCAGGCCAATACGCGCGAGCTCTGGGTCGAACCACACTGGCTCAACGCCTCGAATTCTCCCCGGAAAGGCTTCACGTTCGTGGTCATCGCTGTCCCCCCATGGCCGGCGCCTCCAGCACGCAGCCTCGTTCCAACCGAATCACCCGGTCGCAGTAGGGCTCGAGGCGATCCCGGTCCGTGATGCAGACCAGGGTCCAGGGTGCATCCTCGTCAAACAGTGTCCGGCAAACCAGCTCGTGGACCTTGGGATCACCGATTCGGTCGAGCACCGCGTCGACAATCAGAAGGCGAGGACGCCCGACGATGGCGCGCGCGAGGGCTAGCCGCACGGCCTGTGCGCCCGTCAGAGGAGCGCCGCCGCCGCCGAGTTGGGTCTTGAGCCCCTCGGGCAGGGCCAGCACGTCGGCAAGAAGACCGACCTGCTCCAGCGCCGCGTGCACCTGTGCGATGTCGATGTCTGGCCGCCCCATCGAGACGTTGTGCTGGATCGTGTCCCAGATCACGTCCGCGTCGCGAACCAGGGCGGATTTCTCGCGAAGGTCGGTCAGCGACAGGTCTCGTGCATCCAAGCCGTCGGCGAGCACGACACCCGACTCCGGTCTGCGCAAACCATAGAGCAGGCTGGCCAGAGCCGACTTGCCAGAGCCGCTTGGCCCGGTGACGGCCAGACGCTCGCCAGGGGCAATCTGCAGCGAAACGCCGTCCAGGGCGGGCTCGCCCGCGGCGGCTTCCAAACGAACGTCGACCAGCTCGACCGACGCCGGGCCGGCCGCGGCCGGCGGGGCGCCGGAAGGGTCGCGTTCCAGCGGTAGATCGATCATCTGCCCCAGTTTGTCGAGCGCGGCCAGCATGTCGTAGTAGGTTTCCAGCTTCTTGCCGAATTTCGAAAAGCCGCTCACGACGGTGGTGACGATCAGCTCGGCGGCGACGAGCTGGCCCAACGTCAACTGCCCCCGCATGACGAGGAACCCCCCGATCCCGAGCAGCAGCGCGCTGGCGAAGGCCTGCAGCGCCAGCGAGCCAATGATCTGACGAAGCACGACTTTGAAGTGCGTCTTGCGCAGGACCAAGTATTCCTGGGCTAACGCGTCCGTGCGGCCCAGGGCGTATGCGGTCCCCGAGGAAGACTTGAAGGCCGGCACATGCGCGGCGATCTCCTCCAGCCAGGCGGCGATGGCGTACTTCGCTTTCGACTCCTTGATCGCGGTCGGCACGGCGCCGCGACCGAGCACGAAGATGATGACGGTCATCACGAGCAAGAGGAAAACATCGAAGGCCAGCAACAAGGGGTGATAGACCGCCAACAGCACCATGCCGAGCGCTGTTTGCATGACCAGCGACAGACCGTCCATCAGAAGCGCGGCGGCGCTCTTCTGTACCGTGACCACGTCGAAAAAGCGGTTGACGAGCTCGGGGCCGTAGAGGCGGTCGAAGGCTTCCGCCTTAACGCGCACGAGCCGCTGCGCGAAGTCGGTCGTCACGCGCACGAACAGACGCCGCTGAATGATCTCTACCGTGAGTACGCGAAATGCGTTCATCACCGAAGAGAAGCCCAAGGCGACCAACACGAACAGCGTCAAGATGACGAGCGGCTGCAGCAGCGATCCGAACGCAATGAAGTTGACGACCGCCTGGACGGCGACCGGTACGACCAACGTGAGCAGCCCGACGCCGGCCGAGTAGATGACTACGACCCACAGGTCCCGGCGTTCGAGCTCGAGCAGGGCGCGCAGTCGCGCCAGAGGGTTGCCGTCGAAGGAGAGGCCCCTTTCGAGCGGCGAACGCAAAGCGTCCAAAGGAGCTCCGGCGGAGTTGGATAGAGCATCTGCCATGGGGCTTAACTGCTACTATAGGGCCTGTCCAACTGTTCGAACAAATAGATAATTTATCTATATCCATAGATAATCACGCATCAACGGAGATGTGCTCGTGGGCCACTTCTAGCAACAGGGCGACCGCAGGATTCCGGACCCTCCTCTCGAGCGAGATCGCAAAGAAGCGCTCGCGCACTCCGTCCAGCGAGCCCGCTTCGGCCACTCCGTAGAGCTTTGCGATCGATTCCCGCACCAGATCGGGGGCGGCGAAAACGACGCCGGTCGACTGCGAGAACGCCTTCAGCAGGGCGCTATCTTCGAACTCAGCCACGATCCGAGGCCGTACGCCCTTCCGCGTAAACCAGTAGTCGAGCATCCGGCGGAGGGAGGTGTTGTCGGTCGGCGCCGCAAAGGGAGCTCCGTCGAGTGATTCGGGAAAACGCCTGCGGTAGCGCTGCGCCTGTCTCTTCGGCGCGAAAACGGAGACGCCGCACTCGCCTAGCTCGTGATTGAACGCACGGATGTTCGTCTCCGCCCCGATCGGTGCGTCGGAGAGCACCAGATCGAGCTCGTGCGCACCCAGCCGGGCCAGCAACTCGGTCGGCTTGCCCTCGTAGCAGACGAGATGCACTCCTCGTTCTCCTCCCGACAAGGGCGTCAACACGCGCGTGGCGACCATCTTTGGCAAGACGTCTGCTACGCCGACGCGGAGCTTCTCGCGGGTGTCCGCCGAGCCTCCGCGGAGCGTATCCTGCAGTTCCCGCCCGAGGGAAAAGATGTCGTTGGCGTAGCGGTAGACGACTCGACCAGTTTCGGTCAGCTCGAGCCTCCGGCCGATGCGGTCGAACAGTCGCCGCCCGAGGGATTCTTCCAGCCTACGAACCTGGGCGGAGATGGTCGGCTGCGCCAAGCCGATCTCTTCACTCGCAGCCGTCACGCCGCCGGTGCGAGCCACGGTCCAGAAGTAGAACAGATGGTGGTAGTTCAACCATTGCATACCTCTCACCATAGACTGTGTCTAACTATTGGCGAGAGCGATAGAGGCCGGGTTCCCGCGGGCGCGGTCCTCGACGGCGGCGCTATGATGGAGCCGCGATGCGCTTGCGTCTGGTTGCAATGCTGCTCTCGGCCGCGCTGGCCGCGGGGGCCGACGACCGCGCGATCGCGGAGTGGGTCTTGCTGATGGGCGGGACGGTGCGGCTCGAGGCCGAGCGACGTCCCGTGGCATCGCTCGAGGGCCTGCCCGGCGGGGAGATTCGAGTCGAGGCGCTGGACTTGATCGGCGTCAACTTGTTTCCGGCGGACCTGGAGCGGTTCGCGGATCTGGAGGGGCTGCGCGAGCTCCGCCTGCCGGGGCCGATCTGGAGCCGCAACGCCGACGGCGGCAAAAACCTCAGCGCCGGGCTCGGGGCGCTAGCCGCACTGCCGGCGCTCGAGCGGCTCACATTCAGCGATCACTTTCTGGACCGCATTCGCTTCGACGACTCCGGGCTCGAAGCGATTTCCGAGCTGATCGGGTTGCGCGAGCTCGGGCTGCGGCAGACGAACGTCAAGGGCGCGGGCCTAGAGCCGTTCAGAAGCTTGGAGATTCTCGACCTCAGCCGTACCCGGGTCGACGACGCCGGGCTCGAGAGCTTGCAGGGACTGGGCGACCTGCGGCGCTTGCGCCTAGCCGACACGCTCGTCACCGACAGCGGTTTGCGTGCATTGCGCGGCCTGACGCAGCTCGAAGAGCTGGATCTGAGCGGGAACGCGCTGACGGACGCGGGACTCGAATCGCTGGCTGGCCTGACGAACCTGCGCAAGCTGGGCTTGAGCGGGGCGGAGATCACCGACGCCGGCCTGGCGCGGCTCGAGGGGCTGAGGGCGCTCGAGGAGCTGCATCTCTACCGCACTCGGGTGTCGAATGCCGGGCTCGAGCGCTTGGCGAGCCTGAGCGAGCTGCGGGCGGCGGACCTGCGCTACAGCCGGGCGACCGGCGCCGGGGTGGAGCGGCTGCGGGCGGCGCTGCCGCGGGCGCGCATCGTGTTCGTCTCGAGCGGCGCGCCGTCGCTGCCGCGACCCCTGCCGCCGCCGGAGCGGAGCGGCGAAGCCTTGGCGGCATGGGTCGAGCGGGAGGGCGGCTCGGCGCGGGTCGAGGCGGGCATGCTGACCGCCGCGGAGCTAAGCAGAACGGGCTTCACCGACGAGGATTTGGAAGCGCTGGTTTCGCAGACGAGCTTGCGCGAGCTGGACCTCTCGGCAACCGAGGTTGGCGACCTGGGAGTGGAGCTGTTGGCGGGGCTCCCGGCGCTGGAGACGCTGCGGCTAAACCATCTGCTGCTCTCCGACGCCGCGGCGCCGGCGCTGTCGGGATTGGCGAAGCTGCGCGAGTTATCGCTCGAGAACACCGCGATCGAGGACGCCGGCCTGGGCGTGCTGCCGGCAGCGCTCGAAACGCTCAGCCTGGCCGGGTCGCCGGTGGGCGACGACGCGCTCGTGGGACTGGCGAGGCTTGCGGCATTACGGCGACTGTCGCTCGCTCATACCGAGATCACCGACGACGCCGGACCACGCCTGGCGAGGTTGGGCGCGCTCGAGAGCCTGGACCTGGCCGGAACCGACCTGGGCGACGACGGCCTTCGAGGCGTCGCCGGGCTGAATGGCCTGCGCACGATACGCTTGGACTATACGCGCATCACCGACGAGGGGTTGGCGCATCTCGTCAGCCTGCAATCTCTGCAAAACCTCTCGCTGGCGCGCACAAGGGTGGGGGATGAGGGCGCGGCGCATCTGGCGAAGCTCGTCGAGCTGCAGCGGTTGAATCTGGATTACGCCGAGCTTACCGACGAGGGCTTGGCCGCCTTGGCGCCGCTAAAAGGACTCGTCGATCTGAATCTCAACAATACCGAGATCGGCGACGCCTCGCTGGACACGCTCGAGGAGCTCCGCAATCTGCGGCGGCTCAACCTGTACCATACGCACGTGAGCCCGGAGGGGTACGAACGCCTGAGGCGTGCGCTGCCGGAGTGCGAGATCATCTACGACCCCGCCTCCAACGCCTCGCACCGACGGCGTAGTTGAGCGATGGAGGCGGCGCTGATCATCCCGGCCCTGGACGAAGAAGAGGCCATAGGGGAGACCTTGCGCGCCGTGCCGGCAGGGTTGTTCGAGACGATCCTGGTGGTGGACAACGGCTCGCGGGACGCGACGGCGCAAGCGGCCCAAGCGGCCGGCGCGCGGGTGGTGCGCGAGCCGCGACGGGGCTATGGGGCGGCGTGCCTGGCTGGAATCGCGGCGCTGCCGCTGGGGACCGAGGCGGTGGTCTTCATGGACGCCGACGGCAGCGACGCGCCCGCCGAGGCGCGGCGGCTGCTGGCGCCGATCGCCGCCGGCGAGGCCGACCTGGTGCTCGGCTCGCGCGAGCTGGGGGAAGCAGAGCCCGGGGCGCTGAGCCCGCATCAGCGCTTCGGCAATCGGCTGGCGACGCTGCTCACCCGGTTGTTGTTGGGCCATCGCTTCAGCGACCTGGGGCCGTTCCGGGCAATTCGGGCGGAAAGCTTGGAAGCGCTCGAGATGCGCGACACCGACTACGGTTGGACGATCGAGATGCAGATCAAGGCCGTGCGGCGCGGGCTGCGGATTCTCGAGATTCCGGTGAGCTACCGGCGACGACAGGCGGGCCGCAGCAAGGTGTCGGGCAACCTGTGGGGCAGCTTTTCAGCGGGCTGCAAGATTCTGTGGACCGTGGCGCGGCGCGGCTTGGCCTGAGGGCGGCTGCGCGGGCTACTGTACGGCGATCGAACGCAACGGAGCGGCCGCTCCGGCGATGCGCACCAGCAGAGGCACGGCGTCTCCCGCGGGCGCGTCCTCCGGCACGCGGATGTTGATCTGCAACAACCCAGCGAAGCCGGGCGTCATGCCCGCGAACGTGACCGCGGCGGATTGGCCGCCCACCAGGACTTCCACCGAGCCGTCGACCAGGCTGAGAGGCGAGGCTGGAGCCAACTCGCCGGAGCGCAGCGCGGGGCTCACGGCTCCGGCGCCCACGCCGTAGAGAGTGAGGAAGTCGCCGCGGCGGACCGGCGTGGCCGGGCTGTTGAGAGAGCCGTCAGCCAGCACGGCCAAGGCGGCCCCGCCGGGGGCGCCGAACAGCCCCGGAGCGCTGGCGACGACATCGAGGTTGACGGGCGGGGAAACCATGCCATCGCGATCGATGGAGACGATCGCCTGGCCAATCCGCAGATCGACCGGCGCCTGCAGGTTGATCTGCCCCGGGCTCACGAACAGCAGCGGCGCCGGCTTGCCGTTGAGCCGCACAGCAACGCCAGCCAGCAGATCGCCCAACCGTCCGGTAACGGGATCCACGAAGGCGCCCGCGGCTGTAGGCGCCAGCCGGCGCCCAAAGAGCGACAACAGCGAGCCCGGCGCGACCGGGCCGCCCAAGAACGTGGCGGCGTTGACGACGCCTTCTCGGTTCAGATCGGGCGGCGCCTCGGCTTCGACCACTTCGAATCCCGCTGTAGAGGCCGCCAAGCCGGCGGGTGTGGCGAGCAGCAGAGAGGCCACGCCGAGCGGCGCGTCGGCGGCGACGCGAATGGTGAAGTGCAGGCTGGGGAAGTCTTCCCCGCCCTCAAAGCCGACGCGGTCACGCTCGAGCGGCGTCGGAAGAATCTCGACGCCGCTGCCCAGCACCTGCAACGACTCGAGCTCGATCGCCGGATCGTCGAGTCCTTCGCCGTGGAGCGCAATCTCGTAGACCGAGCCGCGTTCGACGACCGCGCCGGCGCGCGTCGCGGGCTCTTCCCCCGGCTGCGATGCGCCCAAGCCGATCAGGTTGTAGACGGGGTCTCCGGGCTCGATCGTCAGGCTCGCCTGAGCAGTCTCGTTGACGAGGACCGGGATCGGGGAGTCTGAATGAAGCGTGCGGAAGCGCGTGTTGGCCCCGCGGCGCAGGAACGAGAGGTGAAAGACCTGCGCCGGCCCGTCGAGCGGCTCGACGATCAGCCGGTAGTCGCCAGGCGGAAGCTGAGGTATTCGGAAGCGGCCGTCGAAGCCGGTGATGGCGCTGACGACGAGATTCGCATCTTCCGCGTAGGCGGTGACGATGGCGCCGATGACAAAGCCGCCGGCCGGCGAGCCGACGACGCCCTCGATGGCGCCGAATTCGCGCGGAACCTCCCCGGGGTAGACCTCTTGGGCGAAGGCGCGATCGTCGGCGGTCAAGGAACGCAAGCGCTTGGAGCCGCGCGTGGTGGTGGCGAACATCGTCGCCGTCGCCGAGCCGGAGTGATCCATGCCGAGCGCATGCCCGAGCTCGTGTGTCAGCGCGCCTTGGATGTCGAAGGTCCCTTCTTCGAGCGTGGTCGAGAACGGCATCTCGGGGTTGAAGATGACGTCGGTGTCGAGCAGCGTCCCGTCGGGGTCGGAGAACAGCCGCGTAACGGCGATGGCGCCGGCGGTGATCGAACGATTGCCCGGCGTGTCGGCGAAGGTGACCAGGTTGACGCCGTCCGTCCGCGCGGCGCCGTCGGGCTCTGGAACAGGCGAGGCGAACTGGATGTGCGATCCCTCGATGCGGCTCCAGGTCTCGAAGGCGGCGAGCAGGGCGGCGGTGGGCGTGCTGTCGGCGGTGATCGTTTCCTCGCCGGAGGAGCTACGCAAGCCCGGGAGCGTGCCGGCGTGGATGCGGTACTCGATGGCGTGCGAGTTGGCGGCGACGAGCGGCGTGCCCGGCGAACGTTCGGTGCGAATGAAGGCGGCCAGCGGCAGCGCGACCGCCGCCGCGAGCGCGCAAGCCCTGCGCGAAGTGGCCACAGGCTTCAGTATGACCCGCGGCTACTGGCCCACGTAGATGCGAACCCCGTTGCTGGGCTCGCCGTGCATCGAGACTTGGACCGAATGGGCCCCGGGGGCGAGCCCGGAGGTCGGAACGTTCAGCTGCATCAGGCCGGCCTGTCCGGGGGCGAGCCCGGCGAAGAACGGCTGTGCGGTCTCGCCGTCGATGGTGAGGTGCAGCGGGTAGATGGGCAGGGCGAACGGGTCGGCCGGGGCCGCGGCGCCGTCGGGCACGACGGGGTCGGTGTGGCCCTGGCCGGTGAGGTAGAGCGCCACGGCGGAATCGGGCGGCGCCGGGTTGGAGGGCCCGTTCAGCGTGCCGTCGGGGTTGAGCGCGAGGGCGTTTCCGTTGGCGTGGAAGATGCCGGGCGCGGAGGGCAGAATCTGGACCGGTACGATCCCCACTGATTCGCCCTCGAAGAAGAGCTCCATCTGCGAGACGCCCGCCCAGAGATCCTGCGGCAACTGCGCGTTGAACTGGCGGCGGCTGACGTAGCTGAAGCGCACCGGGATGCCGTCGATCGTGGCGGAGACGCCGCCGAGCGTCGCGGGCAGGGGCAAGCCGGCAGCGGCCTGTTCGGAACCGAAGGGGTTGTCCCAGAAACCGGTGACGAGCGATCCCGGCGCCAGCGGCTTGCGCTCCATGGTGGCGGCGTTGACCAGATAGGTCGGAACCTGCACGCCGGCCGAGGCGATGACGCTGAGCGAGACGGGAATCGTAAGATCCTCACGCTCGGGGTCTGCGGGCTCGATGCGGACCGCGCCGGAGTATTCGCCGACGTCCAGGCCTTCGCCCGAGGCGCTGACGAGGATGCGCGCCGGCGTGAGGCCGCTGTCGGTGGCGGCCAACCAAGGCGCGTCGGTGGCGACCGAGAAGGGCGCCTGGGCGTGCAGCGCGCCCACGAAGACGTGTTGGGTTTGCGGGGCCGATTGGGCCACGACGCCCGAGGGCAGCACCGAGACGTCATGCTCGAAGCTCAAGCTCTCAGGCATGGTGAAGATCTGCGGACGGTCGGAGATATAGAGCTGCACGCGCACGATTGCGCTCGGCCCGAACTCGCTAGTCACGGTGAGCTGTGCGGCGTGCAAGCCGGGCTCGAGGCCGGAGGGATCGACCGTGACCTCCACCGGCTCGCCGGCGCGACCAAACTCTTCCTGGCTGACCTGTACCCAGGGCTGGTTGGAGGAGATCTCGTAGAAGCTGGCGGCGGCGATGGAGGAGACGAAGAACGACTGCGACGGGGGCGGATCTCCGCCGAGGGTGTGGCGGAAGATCAGCTTGGTCGGCGTGACATCGAGGACGCCTTCCGCGGCAACCGTCACCTGACCGCTGCCGACGGCGGTATTGCCTTGCGTATCGGTTCCTTCGTAGAAGAGGTTGTAGACACGGGTCTGACGGCCCTCGGTGGTGAGCAGGGCGCCGAGAACGAGCTCGGTGTCGGGCGTGCCGAAGTCGGCGCCGACGACGATCTGCGTCTCCGGCTCGGTGCTGGTGATCGAATGCAGCGTATAGCTGGTTCCCAGGTCGCAGACATCCTGCACCACGACGTTGACGTTGATCTCGCGGAAGGAACCGTCAGGGGGAACGAGCAGGCTTGGGTTGGGGGCGACGCCAACCGCCGGCGGGTTGGTGTCGACGACGATCAAGTTCTGGTTGGCCATGGCGGACTCGACGCCGTCGCTGACCTCGAGCGTAACGACGTTGACTCCGAGCGGAACTTGCACCTCGACCACCTGACCCTCCGCCATGCCGAACGGCCCGGTCCAAGTGAAGGTGAGGTCGTCGCCGTCTGGGTCGACTCCGTTGCCTTGCAGCGTGAAGGTTCCCAGCCCGCCGACGCACTCGGCGAACAGGTCGTCGCCGGCTTCCGCGGTGGGCGGCGCGGCCGGTAGCGCGGAGGCGAGCGCCAAAGCGAGGACGGGCGCGAGTGAGGGGAAGGTACGGAGTCTCATGGCACATCTTGCCGCCCGCCGGGGCCCCGGCGGGCGGTTTTGCCTTGAGTCTGCCAAGCCCTAAGCCCTCTTGTACCTCCGGGTTACGCCTTAGCGGGGCGCGGAATTGGCGGTGTGCGTTTACGAGGATCCGTTAGGGGACATACGCAGCTTTGGCGGCGCCGCTAAGCGAGCGGTGACGTCGCCGTCTTGCGGTAGACGACCTGCAGCGGGCTCTTGACCTCGCTCGAGGGCGTGGTCTGCCAGATCGGCTCGAGCGGCAGGCCGTCGGAGATGCAGACGCCGTGGCGGCCCCGGCGCAGCGGCCATCGACGGGTGCGGCACATCAGCCGGCCGCCCGAGCGGAGGTAGAGGTCGTGCTGATGCAGGCCGTGAAAGTGGTTGGCCGAGCCTTCCCGCACATAGCCCTGGATGAACAGCACGCCGCCAGGCGCGAGCACGCGGCTCATCTGTTCGACGACGCGCCCCGGGTCTTGGGTGTGGTCGAGCGCGTTGCAGGTGAAGACGAGATGGAACGACTCGGGCGCGAACAGCTTCGAGAGATGCTCACCGAAGCCGGCGAGCAGCGTCGCCGCTGGGGTGCGGCCCGATGCTTCGAGCGCGGCGCGGTAGCGATCGGCCAGCGGATCGACGCCGGTGAGCTCGAACCAGCCGCGAAGGTGTCCCAGGCTCAGCAGCGACGAGGGTCCGCAGCCGACGTCGAGGGCCGCCAACGGCGCCGCGAAACGCTCTTGCAGGGCTCCCGCCACGGGCGCGAGATCGGGCGGGAAGACGCGACTCATCCGCCCGGGGTCGAGGCTTGCTCCGACGAAGTCGGCGTAGTCGCCCGCGAGGGTGAGCTCGCGCCGCCAGAAGGCGGTTTCGGAGCGAAATCCAGGGTGCAGACCCAGACGTGCAAGCGTCTGTCGCCAAGCGAGGGAGTGTGTCGCCGCGGGGGACAAAGGGTTGTCTCGGGAGCGCTCCTAGCGGCCGTTTCTCATCAGGAGCCGGCGGAAGCGCGCAATAGGCCCGCCGTCACTTCGTTGCGCTTGCCCGCCGTGCTCGACGTACTGTCGAGTACGCCTGTGCGCGCCGAGCTTCGCGCGCCTCGTGCTGACGGACCTCTCACACCCTTCCGCTCGCCGCCTGATGAGAAATGGCCGCTAGCGCCAGTGTGGCAGAGTGCGAGGGCTTTGGCGCGAAAAAATTGCGCGCGGCGGTGCGGATTCGCACATCGGGCCTGTGGATCACGCTAAGCTCTGGGACAAAAGCCATGTTCGAACCTAGCAAGATTACCCGCAGGCGAGCGCTGCAAGCTGCGGCGGCGCCGATGATCGTACCCGCGTCGGCGTTGGGCCTCGGCGCCGCCACGCCGCCGAGCGACCGCGTGAACTTGGCGGGTCTCGGCATTGGCCGCCGCGGCGGGCGGGATCTCGAGGCGTTTCTCAAACACGACGACGTGCAGTTTCGCGCCATCTGCGACGTGCGCGACCAACGGCGCGAGGAGGTCAAGTCGATCGCCGACAAACATCACGGCAACCGCGACTGCGTGATGTACGGCGATCAGCAAGAGCTGTGGGCCCGCCGGGATATCGACGCCGTGCTGATCGCCACCGGCGACCGCTGGCACACGCTGCTCTCGATCCTCACCGCGCAGTCAGGCAAAGACGTCTACTGCGAGAAGCCGTGCTCGATGACGATCCAGGAGAGCCGCGCGTTGGCGGTGGCGTTCGAGCGCTTCGGGCGGATCTACCAAGCCGGAACGCAGCGCCGCAACGGAACCAACTTCAAGCACGCCGCCGAGATGGCCATGACGGGCAAGCTCGGGCGGCTGACCAAGCTCCACGCCAACGCCGGCCCCGGGGACCGCTGGCCGCCCAAGACCGTCCATGACTGGCTGCCGGCCGAGCCGGAGCCGCCCAAGCAAGTCGTCGACTGGAATCGCTGGCTGGGTCCGTGCCCGTGGCGGCCCTACAATTCGCAGTACATCGACGGGAAGTGGCGCGGCTACTTCGACTTTCACGGCGGCGGAATCCTCGAGTGGGGCTCGCACACCGCGGACCTGTGCCAGTGGGTGAACGAGGCGGACGAGACGACGCCCATCCGCTTCGAGCCCGTCTCGGGCGCGGGCGACACGCCGTATTCGGTGAATTGCACCTATGCCAACGGGGTGGAGCTGATCCTGCGGGACTCGGGGTTCATGGGGTTGGGAAGTTGCTCGGTGCGCTATGAGGGAACCGACGGTTGGGTAGAGACCGGCGACAGCGGCAAGGTGGAGACCTCGGAGAGCCTGAAGGAGTTTCGCCGCGCTTTCACCGACTCGCGAGAAGCGACCACCTACCACGCGCGGGACTTCCTCGATTGCGTGAAGAGCCGCAAGCAGCCGCGGGCCAACGCGCTGGCGGCCTGCCAGACGCACATCGGCTGCCACGCCGCGTACATCGCGTTCCAGCTAGGCCGGCCGCTGGAATTCGACCCGGCGACGGACACGTTCCGAAACGACGACGAAGCCAACCGCATGCGCTCGAGGGCGATGCGCGAGCCGTGGCGGTTGATCTGAGCAGGGGAGCTGCGATGCCTCAACAAGCCGGAAAGATCATGACTTTGCCGCAGGATCGCCTGATCGCGATCTTGCGCGACCGCGGCGCGACGGAGTTCGTTAAGGCCAAGGCCTGCCAACGACTGGCGGTCGTGGGCGCGAACGAAGCCGTGCCCGCGCTGGCGGCGCTGCTAAGCGACGCCAAGCTGTCGCACTATGCGCGCACGGCGCTCGAGCCGATGCCCGGCAAGGCTGCGGGCGCGGCCCTGCGAGACGCGCTGGGAAGCCTGGAGGGCGACTTGCTCATCGGCGTGATCAACTCGCTGGGCCGCCGCAAAGACAGCCAAGCCATCGACGCGCTGGCGAAGCTGCGCCACAGCGACGAGCTGGATGTCGCCAACGCGGCTTCTGCTGCACTGGGCCGGATCCGCGGCTTATAAGCTGGCGCTTCTCACAAAACTCTTACAATCTCCTTGCGAGCTTCTGACCACCGGGCTCGAGTCGGGACGTAGTCTCGAATCAGAACCCATGGAAAGGAGACTCCCACTCATGCTCGATTTCAGATCCGTACTTCGTCCGTTGCTGCTCGGGTTGGCCTGCGTCGCGATGACCTGGCCGAGCCAGGCCGCGGACTCCGCCGCCCTCGAGGTCGCGATGTCCTCGCCTCTGGTGCTCGCCGGAGCTCCGCGGACCGTATATCTACACATCGGCCTGCGCGGGCTGGACACGCCTTCGCGCGAGCGGGCGCCGATCAACATCGCAATCGTGCTCGACCGCTCCGGCTCGATGCAGGGACGCAAGATTGCCGAAGCCAAACGGGCGGCGATCGCCGCGCTCGATCGCTTGCGTCGCGACGACATCGTATCGGTCGTGACGTACGAGTCGACCGTCGACGTGGTCGTTCCGGCAACCAAGCTGCATGACCGCGGCGCGATCCGCGAAGCCGTATGGAGCATTCAGGCCTCAGGCAAGACGGCGCTGTTCGGCGGCGTGAGCAAGGGGGCGCGCGAGCTCGAGAAGTTCCTCGACGACAACCGCGTCAACACGCTGCTGCTGCTCTCCGACGGTCTGGCCAACATCGGGCCGAGCTCGCCGGGCGAGCTGCGCCAACTGGGCGCCTCGCTGGCGCGGCAAGGGATTTCGGTCACCACGGTCGGGCTCGGCCTGGACTACAACGAGGACTTGATGACCGGGCTCGCGATGGCGAGCGACGGCAACCACTACTTCGTCGAAGACGCCGAGGACCTCGAAGCGGTCTTCGCGGCTGAGTTTGGCGAGGCGACTTCGGTGATGGCGCAGGGCGTGGAGATTCGCATCCGCTGCGGCCCGAGCGTGCGGCCGGTGCGCGTTCTGGGCCGCGAGGCGCACATCGCCGGACGGACGGTGCGCGCGTCGATGAACCAGCTCTTCCGGGACCAAACCCGCGCACTCGTGGTGGAGGTCGAGATCGACCCCGGCGCCTCCGGCCGGGTGCAGACGGTTGCGGACGTCGAGGTCGGATATCGCGACATGCTCAGCGCCCAGAATCGCACGCTGCGCAGCCAGGCGCGGGTGACGGCGACTTCCTCGCCTTCGGCGGTGGAGGCGCGCAAGAACCGCAAGGTGATGGTGGAGGTTGTGCGTCAAATCGGCGCCGAGCAGAACCTGGCCGCCACCGCGCTGCGCGACAAAGGCCAAGTGCGAGAAGCCCAGATCGCCTTCGAGAAGAACGCGGCGTACCTGCGCCGTAACGCGGTCGAGCTCAAAGACCAACGGCTGGATCAAGAAGCCGCCAGCAACGAGCGCGCAAGCGAGAGCGTGCAAGATGATGCAGACTGGAAGCGCGAGCGCAAGGTCCAGCAAGAGTATCAGTACAAGACGCAGCAACAGCGGGCGATTCCGCCTCCCAAGAGGTAACGGCCAAACTTGAAACCCAAGCTCATCGTGGTGCTCGCTCTGATCGTGCTGACGCCCCTGGCCGTGGTGGCATGGCTGGGGGCGAAGGCGTTGCGCGACGAGCAGGCGCTGCGCGAGCTCGGGTTCCGCGAGCTGATGTTGGGCCAGTTGCGCGCCGTCGACGCGGTCATCGTCGGCGCGCTGGACGCTTACCGCGAACGCCTGCTCGACGAGATGCGTCCGTTTACGACCGAAACCGAAGAGTTGCGCGAGCGCAGCCGCACCTCGCCCTACACGGTGCAGCTCTACGTGCTCGACGCCGAGGATCGCCTGGTCTATCCGGCGCTGCGCGCGTCTTCGGAATGGAGCCAGAGCGAGCGGGCCTCGCTGGAGCGTACACGACACATTTGGGACGGAGGCGAGATCTCACACGAGCTGGTGCGGTTGCCGGACACACCTTCGAAGGCCGCGGCGTTTGGCGAGGCGCGCTGGCACTCCTGGTACCGCGACCGGGGCGTGCAACTGATGCTCTGGATCCCCGAAGGAGACGCCATCCATGCCGCGGAGGCCAACCGCACGCGGCTGCTCGCGGACATCGTGGCTGCGCTGCCCGAGACTGACGCGCTCGCGCCGGAGTTGGCCGAGGGCCAGGTGCGGCTGCTCGACGCGGCGGGCCGCGCGATCTACCAATGGGGCGCAGTGGAGCCGGAGGAGGATGCGGCGCCGAATGTGGAGATCGCGGTCAGCGAACCGCTCGCCGGCTGGCGGCTACAGTACTACGCGTCGAGCTCGGTGGCGGGCGCGGCGCTCGAGGGCGCGAGTTGGCGCCGCGGACCGGCGCCGGCGGCGCTGCTGGCGCTGGGCGTGCTTGGCCTTGCCTTCTACTTCTACCGCGAGCAGGCGCGCGAGATGCGCGAAGCGGCGCAAAGAGTCAGCTTCGTCAATCAAGTCTCGCACGAGCTCAAGACGCCGCTGACCAACATCCGCATGTACGCCGAGCTGCTCGACCGCGACGTCGAGGAGCGCGAGTCCCAGCCAGAGAGCGACCGCCTGCGGCGCTACCTCGACGTGATCGTGGTGGAGAGCCAGCGCTTGAGCCGCCTGATCGCCAATGTGCTGAGCTTCAGCCGAAGCCAGCGCCAGGCGCTCGAGATCCGGCGGCAAACGGGCGTGCTCGACGAGGTGGTGCGCAAGACTGTCGACCAGTTCCAACCCGCGCTCGCCGCAAAGGACCTCGAAGTCCGATTCTCAGCCGGCGCGCC
Organism: Bryobacterales bacterium; assembly: GCA_965216545.1. Lineage (GTDB taxonomy): Bacteria > Acidobacteriota > Terriglobia > Bryobacterales > UBA6623 > RI-231. The sequence continues at coordinate 5,010,390 of OZ244172.1, read as the reverse complement.
GGAGCCGGTCTCGTTCGACGCCGACGCGCTGGAGCAAATCTTGGGCAACTTGCTGAGCAACGCCGAGAAGTACGCGTCGACGGGCGGTCCGATCGAGGTGCGCTCCGAGCAGCAAGGCGGGCGTGTGGCGATCACCGTGCAGGACTCCGGACCGGGTCTCTCCGAGGCGGAAGTGGAGCGCATCTTCGAACCGTTCTATCGCGTCCACAACCGTCTTACCGAAGGCGTGAGCGGAACCGGCATCGGGCTGGCGATCTCGCGCGAGCTGGCGCGGATGCACGGCGGCGATTTGGAGCTTGCGCCGTCCGAGCGCGGCGCCTGCTTCCGGCTCACCATCGAGGGTTAGACTCCATGCGCGTGCTGGTAGCCGAAGACGACCTCAACATCCGCGCCGGGCTTGTGGAGGTGCTCGAGCGAGAGGGCTATGAGACGTTGGCGGCCGCCGACGGAGCCGAGGCGTTGGCCCTCTACCGCCGCGAATCGCCCGACTTCCTCTGCCTCGACATCATGATGCCGGGCATGGACGGCTACCAGGTGTGTCGCGAGATTCGGCGCGACGATCCGGACACGCCCATCATCTTCATCAGCGCCAAGTCCGAAGAGGTGGATCGCGTGGTCGGCCTGGAGCTCGGCGCGGACGACTTCATCTTGAAGCCGTTCGGCGTGAGCGAGGTGCTGGCGCGGATCCGTGCGGTCACGCGCCGCTGCTACAGCAAAGCGCGTCGCACACCGGCGCCGGAGCAATTCCGGATGGGCGACCTCGAGGTGCTGCCCGCCGAGTTGCGCGCCAGGCGGGGAGACGAGGCGATCGACCTGAGCTTGCGGGACGTGAAGATCCTGAGGCTGCTGCATCACATGCAAGGCCAGGTCGTCGACCGGAACACGATGTTCAACGAGTGCTGGGGACTGGATCACGCGGCCAACAGCCGGACGCTGGACCAACACATCTCACAACTGCGCAAGAGGATCGAGCGCGACCCCAAGGCCCCGCGCATCATCCGGACCGTGCACGGGGCCGGCTACCGCTACGAGTAGCCCAGGGAAGGCTCGCGAAGCTAGCCTGCAAATCTCACCAGATGGCGAGCGCAAGCGGGTGAGAGGCGCGTCAAGACGAGGCGCGCGCGGGTTGGCGCGCACAGGCGTACTCGACAGTACGTCGAGCACGGCAATCGAGCGCAACGAAGTATGGGCGGGCCTATCGCCTGCTTGCGCCGCTCAGATGGTGAGATTTGCAGGCTAGGCCAGGATCTCTTCGACCACGCGGCCGTGCACGTCGGTCAGCCGGAAGTCGCGGCCCGAGTAGCGGTAGGTCAGCTTGGTGTGGTCGAGGCCCAGGATGTGCAGCATCGTCGCGTGCAGGTCGTGCGTGTGGACCTTGTCTTCGATCGCCGCTCCGGTGGCGTCGCACTTGCCGTAACGGAAGCCGCCCTTGACGCCGCCGCCCGCCATCCACATGGTGTAGCCGCGGTTGTTGTGCGCGCGGCCGTCGCCCTGGTCGTTCTGCTCATAGCTGGTGCGCCCGAACTCGCCGCCCCAAACGAACAGCGTGTCGTCGAACAGGCCGCGCTGCTTCATGTCGGTGAACAGCGCCGCGATCGGCTTGTCGATCGCGGTGGCGTTCTCGTTGATCTTCTGTCGCAGTTGCCGGTGCTGGTCCCAGCCGCGCTTGCCGAGCTCGATGAAGCGTACTCCGGACTCGGCCATCCGCCGCGCCAGCAAGCATTGCGTGCCGAACTCCTGGGTGACCTTGTCATTGAGGCCGTACATCTCGCGGGTGGCTTCGCTCTCCTTGGAGACGTCCATCACCTCGGGCACCGAAGACTGCATGCGGAAAGCCAGCTCGTAGGACTGAATGACGCCTTCGATCTGGTTGTCGACCTTGGAGCGATCGAGCAGCTCGCGGTTCATCTCCTGCACGAAGTCGAGCTCTTCGCGTTGCGCTTGGGAGGAGAGCCGGGCGTTGCGGATGTTGTCGATCGGATCCTGACCCTTCTCGATGGTGAGGCGCGTGCCCTGATAGCTGGCCGGCAGGAACGCCGAGCCGTAGAGCAACGCCCCGCCCACCGGAGGCGGGTTCATCGTCACGAAGCCGGGCAGGTCCTCGTTCTCGGTTCCCAGCCCGTAGAGCGCCCAAGCGCCCATCGAAGGCCGCACGAAGGTGATGTTGCCGCAGTGGGTGAAGATCGACGCCTGCGGGTGCGCGGGCGTGTCGGTCACCATGCCGTTGAGCAGGCACAGGCTATCGGCGTGCTTGCCAAGATGCGGGAAAACTTCCGAGATCGGCAAGCCGCTCTCGCCATGCCGCTTGTACTCGTAGACCGGCGCCAGGACTTTGCCCGAGCGCTTCGCGCCGTTGACTACCGACTCCGCGGTGCCGCCGGCGGCCGAGATGATCTCCGGGTTGTAGTCGAAGGTCTCGTGCTGGCTCGGGGCGCCCTGCATGAACATGAAGATGACGCGCTTGGCGCGCGGCGCGAAGTGCGGCTTCTTGGGCGTGAGCGGATTCTGGAATCCGCCGCCGGTCGCGGCCGCCTTCGCGGCCATGCCCGCGAAAGCGAGGTACCCGAAGCCGCAAGAAGCGTTCTTGAGAAAGTTACGGCGCGAAAACGACATGGTCTTACCTTTGCTGTTGATCTATCCCCGATAGCGGAACTCCGCGCTATTCATCAGCGCGTGATATAGCCGCGCCCAGGCGGCCTGCGCGGCGTTGCCGGCCGCGGGCGTTTGGGTCTCGGTCTCCATTCCCCGGCGGGCGCGCCGAGCCTTGCGGGCGGGCTGTTGAGCCTGCGGCGCGACGTAGTTGGCCTCGACGGCTTGCACGAACTTCACCGCGCTCGCCAGCTCCCGCTGCGACGGCTCCCGCGACAACGTCTGACGGTAGGCGCGCCGCACGCGCTCCTGCGCCGTCTCGCTGTTAGCCATCAGGCGTTCGGCGGCGACCAGTGCGTTGCGATCCAAGAAATCGTTGTTCATCAGGAACAGCGCCTGCGGGGCCACCGTCGTGACCGCCCGCGCGCCGTGCGTCTCGCTGGGCTCGGGGAAGTCGAACGTCTCGTAGAAGCGGTTCACCATGTTGCGCACCACCGGTACGTAGACGCTGCGCAAGGTCGACTCGACCTCCCACGGCTCGACCTGCTTGTTGTTGAGCTGCACCAGCCGGTTGCGGTCGAAGGCGTAGACCGGCGAAGCCTCGGGCCGATCGAAGCTGAGCTCGCCGCTGATGTGCAGCACGGCGTCGCGCAACGCCTCGGCTTCGAGACGGCGGCGGTTGGCGCGCCAGTAGAGCGTGTTGTCCGGCTCGATCTCGAAGTTTTGCTCGCTGAAGTCGGTCGAGAGCTGGTAGGCTCGGCTGAGCGCCACCTCGCGGATCAGCGCCTTCAGCGACCAGCCGGAGTCCATGAACTGCACGGCGAGGTAGTCGAGCAACTCGGGGTGCGTCGGCGCGGCGCCCATCTTGCCGAAGTTGTCGACGGTCTTCACCAGACCGCGGCCGAACAGGTGATGCCACACGCGGTTGGCCATCACCCGAGCGGTCAGCGGGTTGTCCCGCCGCGCGATCCAGTCCGCGAGTTGCAAACGACCGCTCGCATCGTCGGGCATCGCCGCCAGCTTGGCCTCCGGAGCGTAGAGCGCTTGGACGTAGCCGCGCGGGACCTCGTCGCCCAGCTCGTGCGGATCGCCGCCGATGTTCACGCGCACCGCGTGCGGCTTATCCGCATCGCGCACGCCCATGGCGAGGTTCTGCGGAATCGGCAGCGCATCGAGCTCGCGCGCCAGCCGGCGCACCTCGGTGCGGTCGCGGTCCTTCTCCGCTTGGCGAAGTTGCGTCCAGATCTCCTGCCTCTTGGCGTTGAGCTCCGCGGCGTCCTGGCCCTGGTAGGCCGGCAAGCCCTCCAGCTCGATTAACAGGTCACGATGGAAGTAGACGGCGTTGAAGATTGGCCGTTGCCGCATCCCCGCCATCAGGTTGGTGGAGCGGAAGACGCCCGCCATCGAGTAGTAGTCTTTCTGCGGGATGGGGTCGAACTTGTGATCGTGGCAGCGCGCGCACCCCACCGTCAGCGCCAGGAAGCTGCGCGAGGTGACGTTGATCATCTCGTCGGCCACGTCCATCGGGAACAGCTTGCGATCGGGCTCGTTGAGGTCGTGGGCGCCCAACGCCAGGAAGCCCGTCGCAACCACGTTCTCGCGGCGCTGCTCGAGCGCGTTGTAGGGCAACAGGTCGCCCGCGAGCTGCTCCTTGATGAAGCGGTCGTAGGGCTTGTCTTCGTTGAGCGAGTCGATGACGTAGTCGCGGTAGCGCCAGGCCAGCGGGAACGGCGCGTTGCGCGTACGCCCAATCGTCTCGGCGTAGCGCGAGACGTCGAACCAATGCCGCGCCCAGCGCTCGCCGAACTGCGGCGAGTCGAGCAAGCGGTCCACGACCTTCTTGAACGCTTGCGGGGTCGGCGCGGGATCGTCGACGAACGCGCGCAGATCCTCGGCCGTCGGCGGCAAGCCGGTAAGGTCGAAGGTCACACGCCGCAACAGCGAGCCGCGGTCCGCGTCGGCCACCGGCTCGATGCCCTTCTCCTCGATCTTTGCCAGCACGAACTGATCAATCGCGCTGCGCGGCCACTCGACGTTCTCCACGGCGGGCGTAGCGGGCTTCTCGGGCGCTTGGAACGCCCAGAACTCGCGCCCCTTCGTGATGTCGATATTGGAAGCGGCTTGTTTCTTGCCTTCGCGCGGGTCGGGCGCTCCGATCTCGATCCACTGCTCGAAGTCGGCGAGCACGTCGTTAGAAAGCTTGCCCTGCGGCGGCATCTTGAGCTTGCCTTCGTGCCGCATCGCCTGCAGCAGCAGCGAGCCCTGCGGGTCTCCGGGTACGAGCCCTTCGCCGCGCGCGCCGCCGGAGAGCAGACCGGCCTTGGTGTCGAGCGACAAGCCGCCCATGCGCGTCTTGTACTGCGCGGAATGGCAGGCGTAGCAGTTCTTCACGAGGACCGGACGGATCTTGGACTCGAACAGCTCGCGCTGTTGATCGGTGATCGAGTCGGCGGCAAAGGCGGGCGCGGTAGCGAACGCGCAGGAGACGAGGAAGACGAGTAGAGCCGACGGCAGTTTCATGGCGCGATTTTTCGGGACCGGGGCAAACGGACCCGAGTAGAGGTTAACAGACGCAAACCGAGCCTGTAAAGCGCTTAGATCGAGAAAGTTGCAGCGAAATCGCGACCTCGGCGAGCGAGCAGAGTGAAGCTCAGCCCGCCGCTTCGACGATCCCGTAGACGCTCTCGATCGCCCCAGCCAATGCTCCCGCGTCCTTGCCGCCGGCTTCGGCCATGTCCGGCCGGCCGCCGCCGCGCCCGCCCACCTTTTCCGCCACCGCGCCGACGATCTTGCCGGCGTGCAGCTTCTTGCCGGCCAGGTCCTTCGTCACCGTGCAAACCAGAGCCACGTTGCCATCGGCCGCCGTGCCGAGAACGATGACGCCCGAGCCCAGCTTATTGCGCAGCGAGTCGACCAACGAACGCAACTGCCCGCGGTCGAGCCCGTCGACCTTGGCCGCAATCACCTTGACGCCGTTGACTTCCTTGGCCTGCGAGGTCAAATCCGACGCGCCTGACTGCGCCAGCTTGGCCTTGAGCCGCTCGATCTCTTTGTCGGCTTCTCGACGCTCGGCCAGCGCTCGCTCGACCGCATCGACGACGTTCGGGTCCGAGGCCTTGAGCAGGCCGCCAATCCGGCGCACCTTCTCGAGCGCGTCGCGGTACTGCTCATAGGCGCCCTCGCCCGTCACCGCCTCGATGCGCCGCACCCCGGCCGACACGCTGCCTTCGCTGGTGATCTTGAAGACTCCGATGTCGCCGGTGCGCGAAACGTGGGTGCCGCCGCAGAGCTCCTTCGAGAACTCGCCCACCTCGACGACGCGCACTTCGTCGCCGTACTTCTCGCCGAACAACGCCATGGCGCCGGCCTGCACGGCGTTGTTGAGATCCATCACGTTCGTCTCGACCGGCGTGTTGACGAGAATCTCGCGGTTGACGATGCGCTCGACCTCCTCCATCTCGCTCGGCTCGATGGCGGCGTAGTGGGTAACGTCGAAGCGCAATCGCCCGGGGTCGACCACCGAGCCAGCCTGTTTGACGTGCGTGCCGAGCACTTGACGCAGAGCGGCGTGCAGCAGGTGCGTCGCGGTGTGGTTGCGGCGGGTGGAGTCGCGCAGATCGGCCGAGACGCGGGCCGCGATCGCGTCGCCCACCTTCAGCTCGGCCAACGCCCGGGCTCGGTGAACGCTCAAGCCTTTCACCGGCGCCTGCGTGTCCGAGATACGCGCGACCTCATCCGCCCCAGCCAGAAACGCTCCCGTATCGCCCACCTGCCCGCCGGACTCCGCGTAGAACGGCGTGCGATCCAGCACCACTTCGCACTCGGCGCCGGCTTCAACCCGCTCCGCCGCTTCGCCGTCAACCAGCAAGGCGACGATCTTCGCGTCGTTGGCCTCGGTCGTCCCGTAGCCCACGAACTCGGTGGGATGGTCGTCGAGCAGCTTCTGGTACACCTCGGCGACCTTGGCCGTCTCGGCGCCCTTCCAGGACGCCCGGGCGCGCTCCCGCTGCTTTTCCATCTCGGCGTCGAAGCCTTCGAGGTCGATCGAGAGCTCGCGCTCGCGCGCCATCTCCTGCTGCTCGTCGAGCGAGAGGCCGAAGGTGTCGTAGAGCTTGAACGCGGCGGCTCCGGGGATCTTGCCGTTGCTCACCTGCTCGAGCGCCGCCTCGAACTCGCGCTCGGCCGTCGCAAAGCTACGCTGGTAGCGCAATTCCTCTTCCCGGACGATGCGTTGCACGCGGCCGGTCGACTCCTCGAGCTCCGGGTAGCCGGGCTTCATCAGCTCCGCGACAAACTTGGTGAGCTCGTAGAGAAACGGCTCTTCCCTGCCCGCCAGGCGCGCGTGCCGCAATGCGCGGCGGATGATCTTGCGCAGCACGTAGCCGCGGCCCTCGTTGGCCGGCATCACACCGTCGTGCACGAGAAACTCGGCCGCCCGTGCATGGTCGGCGATGATGCGCAGCGTGGCGCTCGACTTCTCCGCCGGGTCGTAGGCGAGGTCGAGCATCTTGCCGGCTTCGTCGATGATGGGACGAATCAGGTCGGTCTCGAAATTCGAGAGTTTGCCCTGCAGCACGGCGGCGGTGCGCTCGAGCCCCATGCCGGTGTCGATCGACGGACGCGGCAACGGCGTCAGGTTGCCCTCGGCGTCACGATCGAACTGCATGAAGACGAGGTTCCAGATCTCGACGTAGCGCGAGACCTCGGAGGGGAACGGCTCGTCGGCCTCATAGGGTTCCAGACCTTCGGGGCCGAAATCGTAGAAAATTTCCGAGCACGGACCGCAGGGGCCGGTGTCGCCCATCTGCCAGAAATTGTCCTTGGCGCCGCAACGGAAGATGCGCTCGCGCCCGACCCCGGTGTGCTTGGTCCAAAGCTCTTCGGCCTCGTCGTCGTCTTCGAAGATAGTGACGTAGAGCCGATCCTTGGGCAGGCCGTAGACTTCGGTGACGAGCTCCCAGGCGAGCTCGATGGCTTCGCGCTTGAAGTAGTCGCCGAAGGAGAAATTGCCCAGCATCTCGAAGAAGGTGTGATGCCGGCGGGTGAAACCGACGTTCTCGAGATCGTTGTGCTTGCCGCCGGCGCGGACGCACTTCTGTGAGGTGGTCGCGCGAGTATAGTCGCGTTTCTCCGCGCCGAGGAAGGTGTCCTTGAACTGGTTCATCCCCGCGTTGGTGAACAACAGCGTCGGGTCGTTCGCCGGCACGAGCGACGAGCTCGAGACGATGCGATGCCCCTTGGACTCGAAGTAGCGGAGAAACTTCTCCCGGATCTCGTTGCCAGTCATGATTGGGAACCGGTTCGCGCCCCAGCGAACCGAAAACCCCAGCTTATCAGAGCCCTGAGCTCTGGCTGAGTACGGCGCTCGCTAGCCGTTCTTGATCTTTCGCGCGCGCTCGTCAAACTCGACGCAGCGGCCTCGCACGATGCTTTCGTCGGCGAGGATCGCGGCAATCGAGTGCGCATAACCCGCTTCGATCGGCGCGTTAGGTTTTTGGCGGAAGCGGACGCACTGGAAGAAGTTCAACATGTGGTGCGGGCTCTCGACTTCTTCGATCACGCCGTCTTGCTCGATGCGGTCCTCGTCCTCGACGGTTCGGCCGCTGATCTTGAACGGCTCGCCCCAGCGGGTGGCGTCCATTTCGCCGCGCGTGCCGAAGAACTTGAGAAAGTTGTTGCCGCGGCAGCCGAAGGTCGAGCAGTAGCGGACGAGAAAGCCTTCACGGTACTCGAGCGTAGTCTCAACCGAGTCATGGCAAGTGAAGCCGTCCTGGTTCCAGCGATAGGAGCCGGCCATGGTGACGGCGCGCGTGGGCAGGCCGGACTCGGTGATGAAGTGGGCGAGATCGAGGAAGTGGACGCCCAGGTTGCTGTGGGCGCCTTGCGAGAAGTCGCGGTAGCCGAACCACCCGGCGAATTGTTGGGCGTCCCAGGGGCGGTGTTTGCGCTGCATCAGGAAGCGCTTCCAATCGGTGTCGCTTTGCTCGACCTGCCGTTCGGCGCGGCTATACCAGTAGGGCCGATACGAGTTCCTCGCCTGCTCGATCTTGAATACTTTCCCCAGCCCTCCCTGCTGCACGAATCTCTTCGCTGCAACCGAGCTTCGAAAACTGCGGACTTGCGTACCCATTTGCACGACGCGATCGCCGGCCTGGACGGCGTCATAGGCCTTGTTGAGCTCTTTGAGGTCCATCGCGAGGGGCTTCTCGATGTAGACGTCTTGATTGGCGCGCATGGCGTCGATGAGCTGCAGGCAATGCTGGTGGTCGGGCGTGCCGATGACGACGGCGTCGATGTCGTCGCGAGCAAAGAGGTCCTCCTGGGCTTGGAGCAGGTCCGGCGCCGAGCCCGCGGCTTCCCGGACGCGGGCGCCGGCGTCTTCTCGCTGCTGGCGCCAGATGTCGCAAACGGCGACGACTTCGAGGTTGGCTTCTTCGCGGAACTCGAGCACCTCGCCGAGCAGGTTGCGATCGCCGACGCCAAGCATCCCGACGCGGATGCGATCGTTGGCGCCGAGAGCGCGTGAAGCGCTGAGAGCGCTGAGGGTGGAGCCGGCGACGAAGCCTCTGCGGGTCATGCCGCAAGTATAGTGGGCCGCCGCGGCGGGCGCGAGGCGGCGGACTGGCCGGAGCGCTCTATTCCTCCGGCTCGTCGAAGTGCGCCGCCATGTACTCGTAGTAAGGGCCCTTCAAGAACCCCAGAAAGATCTCGTTCACCAGCTTCAGCGCCTTCGTGGTCAGGTAGTCCAAGTCTCCGTCGAGGGTCTCGAGCGATACGCTCACCGAGCCCGAGCGATTGCGGCAGCGCACCGTCGCGCGTTTCGGGTCGACGCGACGATGCGCGGGAAGCCGCGGGCTTTGGCGCTGCTTCAAGAAGGCGCGCAAGTCGCGGTAGAGCGCCGAGCGCGCCGGAACTTCTGGCAGCAGATGGCGAAACTCAAGCACGCCGCGGGCTGGATCGAACCTCAGCCGCAGCGGCCGTTCTTTCAACCAAACGAAGGTAAACACTCGCCGGCCGCCCCGGCCCTGCGAAGCCGCGAAGGAGCGGAACACGCCGCGTCTCGCGCGCTCGCGCAGCAACGCCTCGACTCGACCTGCCGCCTCGGTTGGCAGCCGCATCAGTGGTAGTAGGCCATGCAGCCCGGCTCGACCTTCTGCAGGAATCCCGGCGGATAGTCCTGAACGCTCCAGAATTCCTTGATCGCCTGGCAGTTGATCACCGTCGAGACGCGCTGGGCCGCCGCGATCTCGTAGCTGCGCTCGAGCGCGGGCAGGAAGTCTTCGGCTCGCGTGACGTACTCACCGCGGGCGCCGAGCGCTTCGCCGATCTTCTCGTAACGCAGGTTCTCTTGGAACAGGTACATGTGCTCGGCGCGCGCAGTGCCCGCACGGCCGCCGCTCGCGCCGCTACGCCACACGCCCCACGCGTTGTTGTTGTAGAGCACGACGACGGCCGGGATGCGGTACTTGCTCAGCGTCTCCATCTCCATGCCGGAGTAGGCGAACCCCGCGTCACCGGTGACCGCGATGACAGGTGCGCCGCGGTAGGGCGCTTGCGGTCCCGCCCCTTGCTGCACGGCCGCGCCCACGCCCACGGTGTAGCCGACGTCGGGGCCGATTGCGCCGTACTGATACGCGCCGTTGCAGATCTGCCCCGGCCGATAGGCCCGGAGGCGACGGCGGGTGAAGCGGGCGATTCCGTAGCCGCCCGAGACGACCGTGGTTTGCTCTCGGGGCAGCTTGCCTTCGTAGAGCAGGTCGCTAATCCCTTTCGCGATGACAGCCGGGTGTACGCATTCGGCCTTGGCGCTGTACTCGAGACCCAACGCGTAGTGCTCGTCGTTCTCGGCTTCGAACGCCGCTCGCGCCGCCGCGAGCTCGTCGCGCCACGCTGGACGCTTCTTCGGCGGCAGCGCCTCGGCAAGCGCTTCGAGCGCCGCCTTCTCGCAGCTCACGATGCCGAGATCGATCGGCAGGTTGCGCCCAATGTCAGAGGCGTCGGGGTCGATGCGAATGTAGGTCGCATCCGGATCGAACGAGTACTCGCCGAGGGTCGGCATCACGTACTGGCCCGCCAGCACGACGAGGTCCGCACTCAACAGCGCATCCGGCGCCGTGTTGGCCGCAAGCGGATGGCCGTCGGAGAAATGGCCGCGGCTCGGCCCCGACTCGACCACGGCGATGTCGGCCTTCTCCGCCACTGCTCGCAGCGCCTCCCAAGCCTTGCTGTAGAACACGCCCGCGCTGGCGACGATGATCGGTCGCTCGGCTTTCTCCAGCAGCCGTACGGCTTGCGCGATCTCCTTGGCAGAAGGGTGCGGCCGCGATTCGGTGCGGTACTTCGACTTGTCGTGGAAGTAGCGCAGATCCTCGGCGCTCTCGAAGGTCTGCCGCGCGACCTCGCCGGGAAAGTCCAAGTGGACCGGGCGCGGCACGCCGGTCTTGAGTTGGCGGAAGGCGTAGGCGGCGTACTCGTGGACGCGCTCCGGCGTGATCAGCCGCTTGCCGTACTTCTTGATCCCCTCGGTGGTCGGCTGCTGGTAGCCGCGCTGGATCGCCTGCTGCGTATCGTCGAGCCCGATCGTCATGTTGCTCGCCAGCACCAACAGCGGCGAGCAAGCGGCGTTGGCGGCGGCGATGTTCATGATCATGTTGGTGAAGCCGGGGCCCTCGGTGCCCGAGGCCGCCGCCACCTCGCCGGTCACGCGCGAGAAACCGTCGGCCGCGGCGCACATCATGCCCTCGGTGCGACCGCCGTAGGTCGGCACGCCTTCGGACGCGATGGCATTGATCACCACGTAGTTGCCGGGCGCGCAGAACAGCGCGCCGAGCCCCTCGGCCTTGCAGGCTCTGGCGAAGACCTGCGCGCCGGACATGGGGAACTCCGCCGGATTCGCGGTCTCGGCGAGACTGCCGCCAACCTCGCTCGGGATCTTGATGTTCGCGTCACGCTCTTGGTGCGTCGACGCCCCCGCAGCGCCGGCCATGGCGGCGGCCGTCGCGGCGCCGCTGACGAAACCTCTGCGCGAAACTTTCTTGGCGCTCATCTCTCGCTCCCTGTGTCTCGCGCCTTCTCCGGCTGCAGGCTGCGGACGTAGTGGACCAATTGCCAGATCTGCTCCTCGCTGGCCTTGCTGCCAAAGGCCGGCATCGCGTGTCCGGCGCCATCGCGGATCGAGACGAACGTCTCGCCGTCGCTCGAGCCGAACCGCCAGGTGTCGGGCTCGAGCAAGCTGGGCGCTTCGAAGTCTGGATTCGCTTGAGCCTTGCCCTTGGGGCCGTGGCAATACTGGCAGAGTCGCAGGTAGGTGCGACGTCCTTGGCGCAGGACCTCCGGGCTGGCGTCGAGGGGGTTGTCAAGCTTGCGGGCCTGGTCGCGCGGCAACCGCTCGGCCGCCGCCGACCATGCGGTCGCGCACAACAACAGGATTCCTAGCCGCGTCGCAGCCATCCGCCCGATAGCTTAGCTGCTTCGGCGCGGGTCAGGCGATCTCGCTGGGTTCGGAGCGCCCCAGCACGACCCGCCAAACGCCTACGACGAGGATGGGCGCCAGGAACAGCAGCCAGTACCCGTAGGTGATCCAACCGTAGCCGCGCTCGATCAGCGCGATCAGCCCGAAGCGGTCGGCCAGCCATACTGACACGACCAGGATCAGCGCTGCGATCGCGAGTCGCCGCCAGTGCGTCAAGGTCTGGCCGCGCTCGGCCATGAAGCTCGCGACGCGTTCGTTGAAGCCGTGAATCATGCCCGTGCCCGTCTCGATGAAGGTGCCGAAGAGCACGAGTTGGAAAAACAACTGAAAGCCAGGACGCCCGAGCTGGCTCAGCACGTAGTTCGCTGGGATCGCCTCGTCGACGATCGACGGATAGAAGGCCAGCAAGGCTGTGTAGATCAGCGCTCCGGGAAACATGGCGATCATCCCGGCCGCGAAGCCGGCGATTGCCGCCTCGCGGCGGCTTTCCAGATGCCGCACCACGAAGAGCATCGCCGGCAGAGCGGCCAAGTTGTAAGCCGCGTACTCGAGCCCGCCGAGCAGCCACGGTGCGTCTTGATTCCAGACGCCGGCGTTGGCCGCGATGGCGTCGCCGAAGCCGGGCGCGACCAGCGCGATCATCACTAGGTAGACAGCGTAAAGCGCCATCGACCAAAGCGAGAAGAAGCGCTCGATCAGCTTGCTGCCCCAAAAGGCGAAGAACGCCACCGCCGCTACGGCGACGAGCGTGCCGGCCAGCGGCGGCGAACCGAACATCTCAGCCGCGAGCTCGCCCGAGGCTGAGCCGACGACCGCAATCGTCAAGATCGTCGAGAGCACGTAGAGGACCTCGAAGCCGATCCACGCCCGGCCGAGCAGGCTCCGGGTGAAAGAGCGGTAGTCGAAATGCCCGCCGCGACGCGCCAACTCGAACCCTAGCGCCAGGATGACGCCCCACACCAGCGTCGCGATCGCCATACCCAAGTAGCCGCCCAGAGGGCCCTTGGTGAGGAAGAACTGCACGAGCTCGCGCCCGGTGCCGTAGCCGCCGCCAACCACGATCGACTGGAAGACGAAGCCGGGAAGCAGGTATTTGCGAAAGGCTCGCGCCATCGGAGGCGACCATGATCGCACGCACGCGGGCCGCGGTTGTGCTAGCTTCTCTGCCATGCTGCGCCGATCCTTCCTCGCCCTCCCGTTGGGCGCCGCCGCTGGCGAGAAGAAGCTCGAGCTGGGCGGGGTGAGCGAGAAGCACGCGATGGTTCCGATGCGCGACGGGACGCGCCTCTCGACCTGGCTCTACATGCCGCAAGGCCGCGGGCCATGGCCGGTGATCTATGAGCAGCGCTACGCCCCGATTCGCTCCGACCGCACCAGGCTCGAATCGGCCGGCTTCGCGCGCCGCGGCCACGTCGTCGCGACGCAGAGCTTTCGCGGAGCGCAAGATTCCGAAGGAACGTTCCTGGCCTACCGTGCGTTGGGCTTGAGCGAGCAGAAGGACGGCGCGGACACGATCGCTTGGTTCCTCGAGCAGCCCTGGTGCAACGGCAAAGTCGGCTCCTACGGCGCTTCGCAAGGCGGCTACGCACAGAACTTTCTGGCGGCCTCGCAACCCAAGGCGCTCGACGCCCAATACCTTGTGGATTTCGGCGCCAGCTTATTCCATCACGGCTATCGCATTGGCGGCGCGGCGCGGCCGGAGCGCTTTCGCGGCATGTGCGCAACCGCCGGAGCGCCCGAAGACGGCGAGGCGATGCTCGCCGAGCAGTTGCGTCATCCCGGCTACGACGCCTGGTGGGATGTCGAGAACACCATGCTGCATTTCGACAAGATGGCGGCGCCGTCGTTCCTGGTCGGCAGCTGGTTCGATCGCGTGAACCTGGGCGTGGTCGACACCTGGATCGGCCGTCGCCGCGCGCACCCCGGCAAGCAGCAGCTCATCCTCGGGCCGTGGGTGCACGGCCGCTACAACAAGGACGCGCTCGAGGTGGGCGAGCTGACCTTTCCCGAGCACTCGCAGTTCTCGATCCCCGAGCACCAGATGCGTTGGTTCGACCACCACCTCGCGGGCAAGCGAAACGGCATCGAAAAGGACCCCCCGGTCCGATACTACGTGATGGGCGCATGCGGCGAGCCGGGAGCTCCGGGACACGAGTGGCGCGAGGCCGACGACTGGCCAGTTCCGGCCGAGCCGCGTCCGTACTACCTGCTCGACGGCGGCCGGCTCTCCCCCGCAGCCCATGACAAAACGCGACAAAGTGCGACGGAGTGGATGAGCGATCCCTACAACCCGCCCGTGCTCGAAGGACGCCAGCCGCAATCGGGAATCGACCAACGGAGATTCGAAAAACACCTCGGCGTGCGCACTTTCACCACGAAACCGCTCGCGCAAGCCGTCGAGTGGACCGGGCTCGTCAAAGCCAAGCTTTTCGTCTCCTCGACCGCGCCGGACACCGACATCATCGTGCGTTTGACCGACGTGTATCCCGACGGCCGGTCGATCTTGATCAGCGACATGGTGCGGCGGCTGCGCTTTCGCAACGGGTTCGACGAGCAAGAGCTGCTCGAGCCCGGCGAGATCGTTCCCGTCGAGATTGAGATCACCTGGCTCAGCCACGTGTTCAACCGCGGCCACCGCATCCGGCTGACGGTTTGTTCGGGCGGGGCGCCTTACTGGGAGATCAACCCGCAGACGGGCGAGGCGATCGCGGCGGACCTGCCGAGCAAGATGCGCCCGGCGCGGAATGCGGTGTGGCACGCGGGCGAACATCGCTCGGCGCTGGTCGCGCCTGTGCGGAAGGGGTGAGGCCACTCGGTTGGGAAAGCCTAGGAGCCGACCACGCTTCGCCTTGTCGCCCCTCCGCGCGATTGCACGCAAGGCGAAGTGTGGAGGTCCGAATGGGCGCCCAATTCTTTCGAATCGTTCTGCTTGTGGCCGTAGGCGCCGTAATTCCGCGCGGCGCCGGGCACGGGCGCTCACGGGTGCGTCTTCCGGGGCGCTGTTGGGGTCGCGCGGCGGAGACGCAGGCGTGAACACGTTCCACAAGATTGGCTCACAATGGAAACATGGCGAACGCTCTGATGGTTATCGCGCCTTATCGCTACGAGGGAACGTGGGTTTTCGACGACGACCGCGTCGGTCTGGTCCGCGAACCCTTCGTTGATGGCATGCCGGAGATGATCGACGACCTGGTTCAGGACATCGCGAAATGCCCAAGAAGGCTTCCGGATGACGTTTGCGGCCGCAAGGTTCCCCGGTGCGAAGATGGAGCTCGAACGCTTACGAGAGGAGGCCGGGGGCTGGTGGTATCGCGATGGCAAGGGCCGGGAGGGCTGGCTCTGTCCGGCGCTCTTCCTCTATTTCCCGCAGGCCCCGGACCGCATCTTTGCCCGCGCGGACGCCGTGAGCTAACCCCCCGCTCCGACGCCGCCGATCGTTAGACTATCCCTCGTGGGGAACCTTTCCCCTGTTTCGAGCGTCCTTGCTTCAACTCCGGATGCGCCTCGGCCCTCTCAGCTTTGTCTTGGTTGCGTCGTCTCTCGCCGCCGCACCCGCCCCGCTGCCCCCTGGGCTCAACGAGAGCGAGCTGTCGATCGTGCTCGCCTACCGCGCCCGGATTGACGAAGTAATCGAGGCCGAGCGCAAGTTCCAGGGCACGCTCGAGTCCACCGAAGGGCCGTTCCTCGACCTCGGCAAGGTCGACTTCATCCTGCAGCAGACCGCCGCCTGGCCGCGCAACTACCTCCATGACCAGGACCACAACTTCGTGTTCAGCGCCGTGAAGGGGCAGTCCGAAGCCGAGCTCGAGCGCAATCTGCCGGCCATCATCCACTACGTGCGGCTGGCGGTGGCCTCGCGCAACTACCACTGGAAGGCCCGCAACCATCTGCCGCTGGTGGGCGAGCGCCGGGGGCTCGAGCGGGTGATCACCATCGCCAAGCAGGTCTACGACTTCCGCACCCAGCAGATCGACCGGGTCAGCGAGGGAGCGCTCACGCCGGCGCAAGTGCTCACCCGCGCGAACATCGGCGAGCTTGGCGACCCCCGCCTGTTGGCGGAGCTCCGCACGAGCTATCTCGACGGACAAGCGCAGTTTTCCAATCAACGCAACGCGGTGGTTCTGGCCGTGTTCGCGGTCGAGATTGGCATCAGCTTCCTGATCGCTGTCGTGTTTCTGCGCCGCCGCCGGCCGGTGACGGTGGTGCGCCCGCGGCGCATTCTACCCGCTGAGGCGTAGGTCCGCCGCTCCCAACTTGCACTCGGCATGGACGGCGCGTACGGCGTCCTCGAGTTGGTCCTGGCGCACCACGATCGAAATGGTCAGCTCGCTCGAGCCCTGCGCGATGGCAATAATGTTGACCTGCTGCTCGGAGATCGCCGTGAAGATCCGCCCGGCCAACCCCGAAGCTCCCCGCATGCCCTCGCCGACGATTGCCAGCATCCCGACGCTGTGGTCGATCTCGATGGGGTGGACGTAGCCGTGCGCGAGCTCGAGCGCGAGCTCGTCCCGCAGGCTCTCCATCACGGCCTCGACCTCCTCGGTCCGCACCAGCATGCAGAAGTTCTGCCGGAAGCTCGAGCGCGAGAGCAGCAGCACCTCCACCTTCGCGCGCGCCGCCGCGGCCAACGCCCGGGACATGAGCTGCGCGCCGGACTCGGTCAGGCTCACCGCCTCGATGGAGATCAGCGTGACCCGAGCCATCGAGGTGATCGCCCGCGCCCCTGAGGTGTCGGTGACTTGCGAGCTGATGCGCGTTCCCCCGGTATCAGGATGAAAGGTATTCTTGATCCAGACCGGAATGTCTTTTTCGATGAGCGGCGCGAGCGTGCGCGGATGCAGCACCTTGGCGCCGGCGTAGGCGAGCTCGGCGGCCTCGTTGTAGGTCACGTCGCACAGCGGATGCGCGTCGGGGATGATCCGCGGGTCGCCGGTGAGGATGCCGTCGACATCGGTCCAGATCCACAGCTCCCGCGCATCCAGCGCCGAAGCCAGGATCGCGCCGGAGAAGTCCGAGCCGCCGCGCCCCAGCGTCGTCGGCACGCCGTCGGCGGTGGTCCCGTTGAAACCGGTCAGGATCGGGATCACGCCCTGCTCGAGCAGCGGCAACAGTTTGCCCCCCGCCTTCCGGGCGGTCTCGTCCATGCGCGGCGAGGCGCTGCCAAAGACGGCGTCGGTCACCACCACTTCCCAGGAATTGACCGCCTCGGCCGGTCGTCCCATCGCTTGCAGCGTCTCGGCGATCAGCAGCGTCGAGAGCCGTTCGCCGGTCGCGACCGCTTCGTCCTCGGAGCGCGGCGGACGCTCGCCCAGCAACAGCATCCCGCGAGCAACGCGCGCGTAGCCCTCCACCAGCCCGCGGATCTGCTCGATCACCGGCTCGTGCCGCTCGGCGGGCAGCAGCTCCCGGGCCGCTCGGACGTGCTTGTCTTCGAGCGCGGCGAGATTCTTCTCGAGCGTCGCCTCGTCGCCCGCCTCGGCATGCGCCATGGTGTCGAGCAGCAGGTCGGTGACCTTCGCCATGGCTGAGGAAACGACCACCGGCCGCCAGTCCGCAACGGTTTGGGCGGCAAGCTCGGCGGCGCGGCGAATGGCTTCGGGCGAACCAACACTGGTCCCCCCAAACTTCATCACGAGCAGGGGCTTTTGCATGGCGGAGCGCGCTCTCGGGAAAGGAAGGAACGGTACGTTCCTCGCTGACCGAATTATAGCGTCCCGCCCCGGTCGGTTATGCTAGCGGCTTGCGAGATCCTCTCCCCCTGTTCAGCTCCGGCGCCGAAGCCGTGGCGCGCATCCCCGACGGCGCTTCGATCGCGGTGGGCGGCTCGGGGTCGGGCCATGCCATCCCGGATGCCCTGCTCGCGGCGCTCGGCGAGCGCTTCCGCGGCTCCGGACAGCCCAAGCGTGTGAGGTTGTTGCATCCGTTCGGCGTGGGCGACCAGCGTTCGCGCGGGTTACAGCACGTCGCCGAGGCGGCGATGTATGAGCGTGTGGTGGGCGGTCACTGGTCGATGGCGCCGGCGATGGCCGAGTTGGCGCGCCAGAACGCTTTCCCGGCTTATTGCCTGCCGGCCGGCGCGATGATCCAGATGTTCCACTGCGCCGCCGCCGGCAGCCCCGGCTGGATGACGCACGTCGGCCTGCACACCTTTGTCGACCCGCGCCTGCAAGGCGGACGCATCAACGAGAAAGCCGCCGCGCCCGTCGTCGAGCTCGTCGAGCGAGGCGGCGAGGAGTGGTTGTTCTACCCGACGATTCCCATTCACGTCGCCCTGATCAAGGCCTGGACGGCCGACCCGGCGGGCAACCTGGGGATGAACGAAGAAGCCGGCTGGTGGCACAACCTCGCCCTGGCCCAGGCCGCGCGGGCCTCCGGCGGCCTCACCCTGGCGGTCGTTCGCGAGCGCTGCGAGAAGATCCATCCCCGCGACGTGAAGGTCCCAGGTTGCTTTGTCGACGCCGTCGTCGTGGATCCCGACGCCGGCCAGACCTTCCAAACCGACCTCGAGCCGGCCTACAACGGAGACGCCCGTCGGCCCGCCGAAGACTTTGACGACCTCGACTTCTCCGCACGTACAGTCATCGCGCGCCGAGCGGCGCAGGAGCTCGGGCCCGGCGCCGTGCTCAACGTCGGGTTCGGCGTCCCGGACGGCGTCGTGGCGGTGGCGCGCGAACAGGGCTTCGCGGACCGCGTCACCACCACCATCGAGCACGGCCAGTTCGGCGGGGTGCCGGCGTTGGGCCTGGACTTCGGCGCGGTGTGGAACCCGGACGCCATCGTCGGCACGCTCGACATGTTCAGCTTCTACCAGGGCCGCGGCGTCGACCAAACCTTCCTGGGCTTCCTGCAGATCGACCGCGCCGGCAACGTCAACGTCAGCCAGCTCGGCGAGCGGATCGTCGGCGTCGGCGGCTTCATCGACATCTCGCAGAAAGCCGACCAGCTCGCCTTCTGCGGCACGCTCTCGGTGCGCGCAGAAATCGAGATCTCCGGCGGCAAGCTGCGCTATCTCCGCCACGGCAAGCCCAAGCTCGTCGAGCAGGTTGCGCAGGTGACCTTCAGCGGAGACTACGCGCGCCGGCTCGGCCAACGCGTGCTCTACGTGACCGAAGCGGCGGTCTTCCGGCTCACCGACGCTGGACTGCGTCTCGAGGAGCTCGCGCCCGGCGTCGACCTTGAAGCCGACCTGATTCCACAGATGGGCTTCCGACCCGAGATTGCGCCAGAGCTGAAGACGATGCCCGCGGAGCTATTCCGCCCCGAGCCGCTGCCCGAGACCGTTTTCCCATTCTTCGCGAAAGCGAACAGGTGATGGCGGAATGCGCTAGTTGCGGCCGGGCTGTGGAACCTGCCATGACGTACACGTTGAGAACGTCCGGGGGGCGGCTCCGCAAGTGCCTGCGCTGCGCTCTGCTACACGGCCCGATGCCGCGCCGCTCGCAGTACGTGGCGCTGATCGTCGGCACGTTGCTGGTCGCGCTCAACCAAGGCGACGTGCTGGGGGCGCACGGCGTCTCCGGTGCTCTGTGGTGGAAGATCCCGCTGACCTGCGTCGTGCCGTCTTGCGTCGCGACGTACGGCGCTCTGGCCAACGCCCGCAGCCCAGCCGGCTGAGCGCGCCTCGACCCTACGCCGCGCTGGCCAGTTGTTCCTCGAAGAAGCGGTCGACCACGGCCACGACCTCCGCGGCCTCGTGGGTGCGGTAGATCGCCTTGCGCAACTGCGAGCCGTTCCGCACGCCGCGCGTGAAGTAGGTGGCGAATTGCTTCATCTTGCCGCACACCTCGCCGGTAATGCGGTCTTCCTTGTCGAGCAGCAAAGCGTAGTAGTCCCGAATCATCCGGTAGCGGTCTTCCTCGCTCGGCCGGTCGTAGCGGCCGGTCGAAACGTACTGCTGGATCTGGCGGAAGATCCAAGGATTCGATGACGCGGCGCGCCCAATCATCACGCCGTCGCAACCGGTGTGCTCGAACATGCGCACGGCGTCTTCGGGTGAAAAGACGTCGCCGTTGCCCACCACGGGGATGCTCACGGCCTCCTTGAGCGCCGCGATCCAATCCCAATTCGCAGTTCCGGAGTAGCCCTGCTCGCGGGTGCGACCGTGCAGTGCGATGCCCTGCAACCCGACGTCTTCGGCGATCTTGCCGACCTCGCAGCAGACGATCTCCGAGTCGTTCCAGCCGGTGCGAATCTTGCAGGTGAACGGAATGCTCACCGCTGCACGAACAGCTTCGAGGATCTCGCGGATCAGCGGCAGGTCCCGCAGCAATCCCGAGCCGCCGTTGCACTTGACGACCTTTTTGACCGGGCAGCCGAAGTTCATGTCGACGCCATCAAAGCCTGCGTCTTCAATCACTCGCGCCGCCTCGGCCAGCACCTTCGGGTCGGCGCCGAAGAGCTGCGCCACGATGGGATGCTCGTTGGGCTCGAAGTAGAGATAGTTGAAGCCGTGGCGGCGGCGCTTCTTGCCGCTGAGCTTGCGCTTCTCCTCCGCGACGATGCCGTGCGAGGAGGTGAACTCGGTCATGATCAGGCCGCAGCCGCCGAGCCGCCGGATGAACTGGCGAAACACGGTGTCGGTAACGCCTGCCATCGGGGCGAGCGTGACCGCAGGCTCGATGCGGAGCGGACCGAAGCTGAGCGATTGGGGAACGCGCGCCACTGATGTCGATTCTAACCCGCTTCGCGGCGTTGCGACGGCTCAGAAGCGGCGGCGCGTCAAGCGTGTGACGTCGAACTTGGCGTTGTCGGAAACGGCCATGACGGCCATCACGCCGGCCTGCACCGGATCGGTCACGACGAGGTCGGCGGCCTCCGGCGCCGAGCCGGCCATGTTGAGCGAGATGACCAGCAGACCGCGCTCGCGGACTTCTCGCACGGCCGTCTCGATATCGCCGCCCATCAATGCGCCGGCCAGCACCACGGCCCGCACGCGCGGCAGCCGGGCGGTCGCGCGCACCGCCTCGGCCAGGTTCTCCTCGTTGACCAGCGGGATGGTGTCGACCGAGATGCGCTCGCCGCGGAGGTTGTGGCGGTCCGCTTCTCCCACCGCGCCAAGCGCCACCTGTCCCACTTGTGCGCCGCCGCCGATGATGATGATGCGCTTGCCGAAGATGCGCTTGAGCCCGCGGCTTTCGCTCACCTTGCGCACCGTCTCGAGCGAGTCGAGATCGGCGATCAGCCCGTCGTGGTCTTCCAGGTCGGCGACCTCGAAAGCGACCGTCTCGATCTCCTGACCGGAGTCGAGGATGGCGACCGAGGTAATGTCGCCGCCATGACGCAGGATGACCCCGGTGAGCTCATGCAGGATGCCCTTGCCGCGCGCCGTCTCGATCGAGATCGCGAGTCCTTCCCGCAGCGGCTCTTTTGCAAAGGTTGCCATGGCGGCCTTCGTCCCAGTATTGCGTCCCGGGCCCGAGGATCGCCAGCCGCCGGCTCGGATAGAATGGGGCTCGCCATGCCAAACCAGCTCTCGCGCCGCGCCGCGCTCGCCGCTCTTGCAGGGGGCGTCGCCCTCGCCCGCCGGCCGCTCCCGGCCGCTACGCGGAAACCCATGCAGGGCGCGTTCATCATCATGGGCACGCCCTACGACGAGTCGAAGCAGATTGACTACGAGGACTTGGCGGGAGAGGTCGACTACCTTCACCAGGCCGGCGTCCAGGGCATGGTCTGGCCCCAGTTCGCCAGCGAGTACCCCTATCTCGACCAGGACGAGCGCATGCGCGGCATGGAGGTGTTGGCGAGGGCCGCCCGCGGAAAGCGCCCGGCGCTGGTGCTCGGCGTGCAGGCGGACGACCGCAAGCAGATGCTGCAATACGCCCGCCGCGCCGAGAAGCTCGCCCCCGACGCCGTCATCGCCATGCCGCCCAAACAAGCCGAATCGCTCGACGACTATCGCGCCTACTACCGCGCCCTCTGCAAGCTCGCCAAGCGGCCCGTGTTCATCCAGACCACCGGAGGCGCCGCCGGCGTCGAGCCCACGGTCGAATTCATCCTCGAGATGGCGCGCGAGTTTCCCAACTTCGGTTACATCAAGGAAGAGTACAAGCCGGTCGTCGAGCGCTGCCTGGAGCTGAGCAAGCACCGGCCCGAGTTGATCAAGGCGGTCTTCTCCGGCGCGGCGGGCAAGGGCTGGCCCTACGAGATGCGGCTCGGCTTCGATGGAACGATGCCGGGCGCCATGTTCGCCGACGTCTACGCGCTACTGTGGGAGCTCCACCAGAAGGACGACCGCACAAAGCTGCGCGAGGTCTTCTCGAAGCTGCTGTTGATGGTCAACCTCGACCCGCAAATCCCCGGCGTGCGCAACTACGTCTTCCACAAGCGCGGAATCTTCAAGACCGCCGTCTCGCGCCGCGGCGAGTATTCCTGGAGTGCGGCGCAGAAAGCTGAGATCGATTGGAACCTGGAAGGACTGCGACCCTACTTCCGGTTTTGACGACGGCTCCGCAAATTAGGCTTTCCGAGCCCCGGCAGCCATGCCGGGGTGCGATCTTTCGTGTTGGCGTTGATTCCATCGCGCCCCCGGCGCTCCGAGTCTGCCACAATAGCCCCTTCATGAAGCTGACCTTTCGTGGAGCCGTAGGCGACGTCACCGGCTCGATGCATCAGATCGATGTGGACGGCGAGCGTTTTCTGCTCGATTGCGGTCTCTACCAGGGACGCCGCTCGGAGGCTCGTGCTCGCAACCGCAAGCTGCCGTTTCGCCCGAGCACCATCGACCACGTGCTGCTCTCCCACGCGCACATCGACCATAGCGGCAATCTCCCGTCGCTCGTGCGCGCCGGTTTCGAGGGACGCATCTACGCCACGCCGGCGACGGCCGACCTGTGCGACAGGATGCTGCGCGATTCCGCCTACATCCAGGAGAAAGACGCCGAGTATCTCAACCGCCGCCGCTCCCGCCGCCGCCGCCTCGACCGCGACCTCGATCCCAAGGCGGTCGAGCCGCTGTACACGATGAAGGACGCCGAAGCCACCATTCCGCGGTTCGAGCAGGTTGACTACAAGACGCCGACCGTGCTCACCGAACGGCTCAGCTACGAGTCCTACGACGCGGGCCACATGCTGGGATCGTCGTCGCTGGTGCTCCACCTGCGCGATGGCCGGAACCCGCTGCGGCTCGGCTTCTCGGGTGACATCGGAAGACCCGGCCTCCCCATCATCCGCGACCCGCAGCCGCCGGCCCCGGTGGACTACCTGATCATGGAGAGCACCTACGGCGGCCGGCTGCACCGCCGCAACGAAGACGTTCGCGCCAAGCTCGCCGATGTCGTGCGACGCACGTTCGAGCGCGGCGGCAAGGTGATCGTGCCGGCGTTCGCGGTGGGCCGTACGCAGCAACTCGTGCTACTGCTCAACGAGCTGACGCACGAGCGGAGAATTCCCGAGGCGCCGATCTTCGTCGATAGCCCGTTGGCGGTCAACGTAACGAAGGTGTTTGTCGACCACCCGGAGTGCTATGACGCGGAAACCCGCGAATACCTGCTCGACCAGCGCGACCCGTTCGCCTTTGGCCGGCTGCGCTACGTGCGCAACGTGGAGGAGTCGAAGGCGCTGAACGACATGCCCTACCCGTTCATCGTTTTGGCCGCCTCGGGCATGTGCGAGGCGGGGCGCATCCTGCACCACCTGCGCCGTTACGCGCCCGACCCGCGCAGCACGATCCTAATCACCGGCTACCAGGCCGAGCACACCCTCGGCAGGCGCATTCTGGAAGGCCGGCGCGAGGTGAAGATCTTTGGCGACGAGACGCCGTTACGAGCCGAGGTGGCCAAGCTCAACGAGCTGAGCGGCCACGCTGATCAGCGCGAGTTGCTGGCTTGGCTGAAGCCGCTCGCGCCCGAGCTGAAGAAGGTCTTCCTGGTCCACGGCGACACCTCGCAGGCCGAAGCGCTAGCCACCGCCATTCGCGAACGCTACGACGTGGAAGCAGTGCTGCCCAAACCGAACCAGTCATTCACGCTACGCTAAGAGAACGCCCGGCGCCCGGTTTCTTCCGGAGGCCGACATGCTCAGGCTTAGTGCGCGGGCTGCACTCTCTTTCTGTCTTTATTTTCTATGGTTTACGGGACCGGCGCAGGCCGAGCCCGCAATTTCCGACCTCAAAGTCGAGGCGATCAGCCACGGGACGGTCGCCGTTCGCTTCCAAATTTCGGGGCTTCCGGGGCCGACGGAAAACTGGGTTGAGTACGGTCCATCACATTTGCTGGGGTACCGGACGGCGATCTGGAAATCCGCTTCGCCATCGCCCTACCGCTCGCTGGCAATCGGCGGGCTGCGCCCCGACGCCACCTACTACTTTCGGGCGGTCGCGCGCTCGACCAACGGTGCGGAGGAGGCGACCTGGTACTGCCGCGGGGCGAGCGCCGGCCAGGGCTACGAGTGCGACGGCCCGGACGCGCCACCACGCTTCCGCACCGTTGCCGCGCCCGCGGAGCGGCCCGTGCCGCCGGCGCCGCCCAAGCGAGTCGAGCATCCATTTCCGGCGATCGACGGCGACAGTTTCGCGGTGTCGGTGGACGAGGACGGGACGTGCGTTGACTTCCAGCAGCAGCTCGAGGCGGCGGCCCGCGCGGACTCGTCGCGAAACCACGAAGTGGTGATTCCGGCTGGCGCGACGTGTTACGGGACGTTCGTGCTGCCGCCCAAGAGCGGGCCAGGCGTCGTTGTCGTGCGGCCGTCCACCGCCCTCGAGCGCCTACCCCCGGCCGGAATGCGCATCGACCCCTCGTTCGCTCCGCTGATGGCGACCATCTCGACGCCGCGGGACTGGAGCTCGCCCAGCCTGATGTGGCGCCTGGCGTTGACCACACCGCCGGAGAGCGAGTGCGCAGCGCCGTGTACCGAGGGCTGGCGGATTACTGGGCTCGAGCTCACCCACCCCAGCCACGACGAGATCGCTCCAGTGACCGCTCGCGTGACGTCGGTGAGCGCCTGGAGACCGGGCCTTGCCCTGGTGTCGCTCGACCGTGAGCTGCCGCTGAGCTTTGGGCAATCGATTGCAGTTGCAGGCACGGGAGCGGTCGACGGGATTCGCACCGTTGAAGCCGTGCTGGAGCGCGCCTTCGCGGTGCGCTCCGAGGCGGCGGGCGACGGCGCCAGCGGCGGCTGGGTCACGCTGGCGCTGAGCATTCCCGTGGAGAGCTGCACGCCGGGTCCGCAGCCGGTTTGCCGCACCAGCCTGCCGCATGCCTTGCCCGAGCCCGAGCCGCACAGGATCACGGCTATCGAAGACGGGCGACTGGCGCTCAGCGCCGACGCCGTCCGGGCCTGGCCGTGGGCATCGACTATCGAGCTGCAAGGCTGGGCCGTCGACGGCATCGCGGCCGCCTACCGCTCCGATGACGGGCTGCGGCTGGCCCGCGCCGACCCGATGCCCGACTGCAGCACGGACTGCGGCACGGTGCGCCTGAGGCGTGCTCTGCAAGCGTTCGGTTTCGACAGCGCCTCCGGGCTCAACGGCAGTCGGCTCTACACCGTGGTCAGCGAAAGCGAGGTACGACTCGACGATGTCGAGGAAGCGACGCCCGCGACGGGCGGCGGCTACCTGACGGTCGACCCCGGCTCGTTCCCCGGCTTGGCGGCGTTTGGGCGGAACGCGCGCAACATCGTCGTCGACCGTTGCTGGCTGCACGGCCGCGGCTTTCCCACTCGGCTGCAAACGGCGATGGGGCTGTGGTCGGACGACAGCGCGCTGATCGACTCGGTCGTCTCCGGCGTCCATTCTTGGCGTCCCGTCAATCCGCTCGGCGGCAACTCCGAGCGTGGCGTGCACGGCTACTTCGCCGGAGCCGCGCGTCCGGTGTCGCTGGGCGACTCGTCACGAGTCGAGATCCGCAACAACCTGTTCGAGAACTGCATGGGGGTCACCGTGTTCGCCGAAGAGTCGCGGCGTACCGCGGAGCTGACACCGCGCGACGTCGCCATCGTCGGGAACACGTTCCGCAACGACGAGCGCTTCCGTTCCGGCTCGAGCGAGTCCGACGGCCGCTACTACTCCATCCGCCACGCCATCGAGCTCAAGCGCGGCGCTCGATTCCTCATCGAGGGAAACGTGATCGAGGGCAACTGGGCCGACTGGACTCCGCTTGGACCCGCAATTGGACTGCTCACGCGCGGAGGCGGCCCGACTCCGAACAACCAAATTCACGACATCGCGATCCGGAACAACGTCTTCCGCAGGGTCTCGACCGCCATCCAAATCTCGACGGTCGACGACAACATCCACCTGGCGAGCTTTCCCGCGGCGCGCATCGCGATCGAGAACAACCTGTTCGAGAACGTCGATTTCTACCGCATGCGAAGCGCTCCGTCGGGCGTCAACTTGTTCGAGCCGTCGCGAAACTATGGCGGCCAAGTGGTGTTTCTGACCGGGCCGATGGAAGATCTCGCGATCCGCCGCAACACGGCGCTCGACAACCGCGGACGCGGCCCGGGCTTCTTTTGGTTCTCCCTAGGCCGTAGCTCGGGCGTGGACGTCAGCGACAACGTGTTGACCCACAACCACGACTTCAGCCTCGGCGGGATGCCGGCGGGCTGGCGTGTGGGTGATTTCGAAGCGCGCCCCCAAGGCCCGTCGAGCGCGGCTTTCGCGCACGTCTTTACGCGGACGCCCGGGCCGGATCCGCACTCGAAATTTGCGCGCAACCTGGTGCTGCCTGGCGTGCGGGATTCATCCTCCGCGGACGCCTATGATGACGCGACGCCGCAGCGCAACTTCACCAAGGCCGACTGCGAAGACTTCTACGCGGGCTTTCCCGAGATCGAGTGCGCTGGCTCGGGCGCGGCCGGCGAGACGGCCCGCCAGCGCTTCGCCGAAGCGTTCCCGAATCTCCGCGAGCCCCGTGACTCACAAGGCCGGGGGGCGGACATCGACCGAGCTCGCGAGACCGCGGGGGAGATTCGCGAAGTGCGGACGACGACCTCGGAGGCGGGCCTGAAGGTCGAGTACAGGACGGACGCACGAGAGGCCTGCCTGGTCGATCTCGCGCCGTCGGACGACTTCGCGAGCTTTCAGCGCCAGGTCGATGCCGGCGGCGAGCTGCGCGCCGTCTCGTTCGAGGGTTTGGAGGCGGGAAGAGCGTATCACTACCGGATCAAGTGCCGGACTCAGACGCGCATCGGGAAGATCGAGCTGCGCTAGCGGCTTCGGCTAGATCCTTCCCCACAGCCGCCCGGGGTTGAGCCGGCTGCCCGGGTCGAACGCGGCCTCGAGACGCAGCATGGCGTCGAGCGCCGAGCTGGGGCTCAACCACTGTTCGACCTCCCCGTGCCGGCCTGGAGGCAGCGACTCGACGAGCACGTCGAATCCAGCGCCGCGCAGCAGCTCGGTCAGCCGAACCGCCTCCTCGACTCCAGCGCACGCGAGGTAGACCACCGCGTTAGCAGCCCGCGACAGCAGCCAGCTATCGCCCACGGCCAGCCGTACGACCTCGGCCAGCTTGGCGGCCGTGGTCGAGATGCGCAACAGCGCGCCGTCCGGCTGGGCGGCCAACGCGATCGAATGAAATTCCCGTACGGCCGCCCACACCGCTTTCGCGCCCTCCGCGTCCGGCTCCACGAGCTCGACGCCGGCGGCCTGCGCCAGCCGCCGGTACTCGCTGCGGTAGCGCTCGACCACCGCGCCGGAGCCTTCGGCCTGCGCCAGCAGTGCGAACGGGGCCTCGGCCTCGAGCCCCACGCCTTGCGCGCCGGCTTGGTTGATCAGATCGAGCGCAAACGGCTGCGCCACCCCTTTCAGGATCGCTGCGCGCAGCTCGATCAACGTCTCCGCCAACTCGTGCCGGAAGACGAACGTGGCTTCCCGCTCGGGTCGCGGGAAGACCTTGAAGTTCACGGTGGTGATCGCGGCCAAGGTGCCGAACGACCCGAGCATGAGCTTGGCCATGTCCAGCCCGGTGACGTTCTTGACCACCATGCCGCCCGAGCTCACGAGCTTCCCCTCGGCGGTGGCGAACTGCATGCCGATGACCATGTCGCGCGCCGTGCCGTAGCGGCGCCGGCGCGGGCCGCTCGAGTCGGCCCCGAGCGCGCCGCCCACGGTCGCCGAGTCGGCGAACGGCGGGTCGAGCGGGATCATCTGGTCGTTCTCGTCGAGAACCCGGCACAGCTCGGCCCAGCGCATGCCCGCCTGGACGCTAATGGTCAAGTCAGCCGGCTCGTAGGCCAGCAGCTTGTCGAGCCGCGCGGTCGTGACCGCGACATCGGTTTCGACGGCCGGGCCGCCCAGGGTTCGCTTGCTCCCCGCGCCTAGGATTTCGATCGTCTTGGAGTCGTTGGCGGCGCCGGCGAGCGCCGCCGCCGCCTCGTCGGCGCTCGCGGGTTCCAGGCGGTGAGCCGGCATTCCGACTATGGTACTCACTTCACGCGGAAGTTCTCTTCGGCCAGCAAAGTCTCGCCGCCGACGTTGTCCTTGATCTCGAGCTGCACGACGTAGCGGCCAGGCGGGATGGTGCGGTCGAGGTCGAGCCGGAACTTCGCCGGCAGCCACAGCCGCGGAAAGAACGGCGCGCCCTTCTCGCCTGGAGGTGCGAGCGCCAGCACGGTCTTGCCTTCGGTATCGATGACCCGCAGGTTCGACTCGACGTCGTAGCGGTTCTCTTCGTCGGTTTGGTAGCCGGTGATGTAGAACGAAGCGTAGACCGTATCGCCGCGGCGGAACACGGGCTCTTCGAGCACGGTTCCGCCCTCGGTCATCGTGTAGACGAAGTTGCGGACCGAGAGGCTATCGGAAACCTCCACATCCTCGCCCTCGACTCGGACAGGAATCTCCCGCTCGAGCGTTTCCGATCCCTTGTGGTCGGTGACCGCGACTTGGAGCCGGTAAATGCCAGAGCCGGCGTGGAAGGGAATCGTGGCGGAGTATTCGACCGACGGCTCCCAGTCCTCGTCTTGCGGCGCCAGCTCGGCGGCGAACTCGCCGCCCTCGGCCGGCGCGAACCGAACGCCGTTGGGGCCCACGGCCTCGGCGCGCCACGTGAGATGGATGTTGTACTTGTCGTCGACGGCGTAGCCGGCGATCTTGAACCCGAGATGCACTTTCTCGCCGGGGTAAAAGACGCTGTCGGCGGGAATCGCGTAGCCGCCCTGGCTGTCGAGCAGATCCACGGCCACCAGCCGAAAACGCGGTTGCTCGGCGCCTTCCGTCGCCGGCTCCTGGCCGTAGACGGGGGCCAGCGCCGACGCCGCGAGCAGGCTAGCCGGCCAGAGCCTCTTCGGGAACTTCATGGGAAGCCACATATTGCTTCGAGGACTTGAGGACGACCTCGCCGCGCCGGTACTCGTAGGCCTCGCGCAGCACCGTTCCGATGGCTTGGCCGACCATTTCCCTGACGCCCAGGCCCGCCTCCGCCTCATCCAACTCATGGATGCGCGAGGAGATGCGGGGGTTTCGCGGCATGTAGAGCGGGCAGCAGTCGGTGAACGGCTCCGAGGAGATCTCGAACGTACCGATCTTCTTGGCGATGGCGATGATTTCCTGCTTATCGTCGCCGCACAAGGGGCGATAGAGCGGCATGGTTGCGGCGGCGCTGACGGCTTCGAGGTTGCGCAGGGTCTGGGAAGCGACTTGCGCGATGGAGTCGCCGGTGATGACGCCGCGGCACTTGTTGGCGCGCCCCAGCCGCTCGGCGATGCGCAGCATCATGCGGCGGTAGAGCAGCAATCGCAACTCGTCGGGCGCTTCGGCGACGATGCGGCGCTGAATCCGGTCAAACGGCACGAGGTAGAGTCGCGACAGCCCCTGGTAGGGCGTCAGCGTCCGCACGATGTCCCGCGCAATGGGGGGCGAGTCTTCCCCCGGCCGCGCCGGCTGCCCGTAGAAGTGGATGAAGTCGACGCGAACCCCGCGGCGCACGATCTTGAACGCCGCGACGGCGGAGTCGATCCCCCCCGAGAGCAGGCACATCAGCCGCCCGCCGGTGTTGGTGGGCAGCCCGCCCAGGCCGGGAATCTTGTCGGTGTAGACGAAGGCGCCGGCCGGCGTGCTTTCGACCCAGCAGGTCTGCTCAGCACCCTTCAAGTCGACGCGAATCTCGCGCCCAGCCGCGGCGGCCTCGGCGTTGATGCGGGCGCCGAGGGTGCGTTCGAGCTCGGCGGAGCGGAACGGCACTTGCTTGTTCGAGCGGCGCGCGCGTACGCGAAACGTCTCGTAGCCGCCTGCGCGCATCAGCTCCGCGCCCAGCTCGATAATCGCGTCGAAATCGACATCGGTGCGAAAGCCGCGCCCGATGTATTCGATGCCGGGCGTGCGGGAGAGCCGGTCGGCGGCCTGTTGCGCGACTTGCTCCGTGTCCGCCTCGACCAGCAGACGGCTGTCGACTTGGGTCGCATAAGAAACCGCTAGGCCGTCGAGCGTGCGCCGCACCGACTCCCGAAGCTGACGCACGAAAAAGGGCCGATTGCAGCCCTTCAGCCACAACTCGTTGTAGTGCAACACCAGAATTGGGCTTCGCCGCATCGGGGGAAATTTCATTATACGGGCCCGATTTCAGGGCCGAAGAGAGCTAGGTGCGACCCTGGATCCTGGTACTGATTCTTGCGGCCTCCGCCTGGGCTGGGCCGAGAAACGACGGCCGCAAGCCGCCGCGGGTTCGCCGCCAGGCATCCTGGGCGAATCAGACTCGCGAAAGCCTAGCCGAAGCGCGCGCCGCGCTCGACGACGCACGCAAAGCGCACCGCGCGCGGATCGAAGAGTCGCGCTCAGCCGGCGCCCGCCGGAAGCCGTGAGGGCGCCCTTCTACGCGGCCCGCTTTTCGTCCCGCTCGCGGCTCTTGTTCCACAGCTCGATGTAGGGCCGGATCTCGGCCATCATGGCGCGGAATTCCTCGAAGGTCAACGACTGCGGGCCGTCGCTCCAAGCTTGTTCTGGATCGGGATGCACCTCGACCATCATGCCGTCCGCGCCCACCGCGACTGAGGCGCGCGCCAGCGGCGTGATCAACGATCGCTTGCCGGAGGAATGCGCCGGGTCGAGGACCACCGGCAAGTGCGTCATTTGGTTGAGCACCGGCACGGCTTGGATGTCCATCGTGTTGCGGGTGGCGGTCTCGAAGGTGCGGATGCCACGCTCGCACAGCACGACGTTCGAGTTGCCGTGGGCGACGATGTATTCCGCCGAGAGCAACAGTTCCTTGATCGTCGTACTAAGCCCTCGCTTGAGCAACACCGGACGCTGGATCCGGCCGACTTCCTTGAGCAGCGGAAAGTTCTGCACGTTGCGAGCGCCGATCTGCAACACATCGGCGTATTCGCTGACCAGATCGACGTTGGTGACCGTCATCACCTCGGTGACCACAGCGAGGTTGTGCGCCTCGGCGGCGCGGCGCAGCAGCTTCAGGCCTTCTTCCTCCAAACCTTGGAAGGCGTAAGGCGAGCTGCGCGGCTTGTAGGCGCCGCCTCGGAGGAACTTGACTCCCTCGGAGGCGACCACCTCCGCGGTCGACATGATCTGCTCTTCCGTTTCCACCGAGCACGGACCGGCGATCATGGCGAAATCGCCGCCGCCGATCGAGCGGCCCGAGCCGGCTTCGACAACGGTACGCCCCGTCTTGACCTCTCGGCTGACCATCTTGTACGGGGCTGAAATCGGCATGGCGCTCTCCACGAATTCAGACGACCTCAACGACTCGAGTGCGTGGGAGGTATCCCCGATCCCGACGGCGGCGATGACCACGCGCTCATCGCCCTCGATCGAGTGGACCTTGTAGCCAAACTCCTCGATGCGGCTCCGGATGTGATCGATCTGATCCGTCGTCGCGCCGCGTTTCATCGAAATGATCATGTCTGCACCTGAAAAGAAAAACCCACTCCAAACAGAGCGGGTCGGGATACCGGTTGTCGAAGCTACGATGCGTGTCGAATCCCTAACGCCACTCGGGGCCGCCTAGCGGCGGATAAATCGCCCCTCCCGTTGATCTGCGTAGAGCCGCCGCATCGCGTTTAAGTGACTACTTCTACCATGCGCGCGGGCCTCGTGTCCAGAAAGTTTTCCGCGGGCGGCGCGAGCGGCGATCCCGCAGCCGCAGCCCCACCGCCAAGTGTGTAACCGTCGCGGTCCGGCGTCGTACAATTGCCAGGATCATGCGTGCGGGCGTCGACACCGGAGGGACGTTCACCGACTTCGTTTTCCAAGACGGGTCCGGCCTGCGCACGCACAAAGTCCCCTCGACGCCGGACGACCCGTCGCGAGCCATCGTGTCAGGCCTGCAGGGGGAGGTCGCCGAGCTCGTCCACGGCTCGACGGTGGCCACCAACGCCTTGCTCGAGCGGCGTGGAGCGCGAACGGCGTTTCTGACCACCGCGGGCTTCGAGGACCTGCTCGAGATCGGGCGGCAGAACCGGCCTAGCCTCTACGACTGGCTCGACCGCGGCCGCCGGCCGCTGACGCCTCCCGAGCTGCGCTTCGGCCTCGGCGAGCGCATCGCCTATGACGGCGAGGTGCTGAGCGCTCCGAGCCCGGCCGCCATCGAGCAAGCAGTCGACGCAATCTGCTCCGCGGGCGCCGAATCCGTCGCGGTCTGCCTGCTGCACAGCTACGCCAATCCGGTGCACGAGAAGCTCGTGGGCGAGGCGCTACGGGCCCGCGGCTTGTTCGTTTCGCTTTCGCATGAAGTGCTGCCCGAGCATCGCGAGTATGAACGCGCGTCGACGACGGCCGTCAACGCCTATGTCTCGCCTTTGATGGCGCGCTATTTGGGACGGCTCTCCGAGGCGCTGCCGGGCGAGACCCGACTGCGGGTGTTTCAGTCCAACGGCGGCTCGATGTCGGCGGCGCGGGCAGGCGAAGCGGCGGTCCACACAGTGCTGTCGGGGCCGGCGGGAGGCGTGTTGGGCGCGGCGGCGGCGGCGCGGGCGGCGGGGTTCGAGCGCATCATCTCCTTCGACATGGGCGGCACCTCGACCGATGTCGCTCTATACGACCGAGGGTTCACGATGACGAGCGAAGGCGAGCTCGACGGCTTGCCGGTGCGCGTGGGGATGCTGGACGTGCACACCGTGGGCGCGGGCGGCGGTTCGATTGCCTGGCTCGACGCGGCCGGCGCTTTGCGCGCGGGGCCGCGCTCGGCGGGGGCGGAGCCCGGTCCGGTCTGCTACGGCGAGGGCGACGAAATCACCGTCACCGACGCGAATCTGATCCTAGGGCGGATCGACCCAGAGCGCTTCCTGAGCGGGCGGATGACGTTGGATGTGGCCCGCGCCGAAACGAGAATGCAACAGTTCGCGCGTCGTTGCGGCGTGGGGGCGATCGAGCTTGCCGAAGCGATCGTCTCGGCGGCGAACGCCAACATGGAGCGGGCGATCCGGCGAGTGTCGATCGAACGCGGGCACGACCCGCGAGAGTTCGCGCTGGTCGCATTCGGAGGCGCCGGGCCGCTGCACGCCTGCGAGCTTGCCGAGCGGTTGGAGATTGGGACCGTGCTGGCCCCGCGCGAGGCCGGCGTGCTCTCGGCCTACGGAATGCTGACGGCGGACTTCGTCCGCGAGTACTCGCACAGCGCACTGGAGCGCGACCCCGGCGCTGTCTTGGGGGAGCTGGAGAGCAAGGCGCGCGTCAACCTGGCCGCCGAGGGCTTCGAACAGGCTCAGCTCGAGCGCAGTGTGGACCTGCGCTACGCCGGGCAATCGTTCGAAATCAACGTGCCCTGGGCGGAGAGGGGAGACTTCGACGCCGCGCATGAACGGCTGTATGGGTATTCGCACCAAGGACGAGAGGTGGAGACCGTGGCGGTACGGCTGCGAGCAACCGGCCTGACCTCAGCAGGCCAGCCGATCGAGGCGAGCGACGTGGGGGATTCTCAAACCTTTTCAACTCTGCACGTTCCTCCTGGCTGGAGCGCCATCGAGGACCGTCACGGGAACCACGTTGTCCGGAAACGCTCGTAAGGCGCAAGTCGCGAGACCCCGTCAAGTCACACTTGCCGTGTGATATCCTGCGGACAGATGATGCGGCGCACGCACATCATGATTCCGAACGAGCTGGTCGACGAGATCGATGAGCTCGTCGGCAAGCGTGGGCGTAGCGCATTCATCACGGAGGCGGCGCGCACCGAGCTCGATCGCCGACGACTTGCGCGAGCCCTCGTCGAGAGCGAGGGAAGTTGGCGGGACGAGGACCATCCCGAGTTGGCGCAGGGCGCGGCCAACTACATCTCGCAGCAGCGCAGCGAGGGCGAATCTAGCGACGGGGATCGCCGTGGCCGTTTTTCTGCCTGACACCTCGGTCCTCGTCGACGCGCTAAACGGCAAGCGACACCGCAGCCAGGCTTTGAGGACGCTGGTAGAGAGCGGTCACATGCTCGCAAGCTGTCCCGTGACGATCGCAGAGGTCTTCGCGGGCATGCGCGAACACGAGGCGGTGATGACGGGCAGGCTCATGAGCAGCCTCCGGTTTTTCGAGACCACGGCCGACGTTGCGCGCTCCGCGGGCCGCTTGAAGTCCAGGTGGGCTAGGAGAGGTCGCACGCTGAGCCTGCCCGACGTCTTGATCGCCGCGACGGCGCTCCACTACGGCCTACACCTCATTACCGACAACGAGAAGCATTTTCCGATGCCGGAGCTGGTCCTGCATCGGCTCGAGGGTCCCGCATGAACGCCGTCACTCCTTGAGCGCCAGCAGGATCCGTGCCCGCGCCTTGTGATGGAGCTTAGCTCGACCCCGGCGCCGCCTTGCAAGAGCCAGGGGCCAGCGCAGCCCTTGAATGGCCGCCCGCATGCATCAATGCACCCTGCGTGCTCTGGGGATCCAGCTTCGGCTTGCGCTCCTTGCTCGGCCTGGATCGTCCCGGCCACGTCGATGCAAAGACGGCGACCGCCCTGGCGGACCTCCTCCACGCTCGATCGAACTGCGTGGATGTTGGAGCCCACCAGGGCGCAATCCTAGCCCGGATCCAAAGGATCGCGCCGATCGGCCGCCACATCGCGATCGAACCGCTGCCGGAATTCGCGGACCGGCTGCGGCGACGTTTCCCCTCTGCCACTGTCCACGAAGTCGCCCTTTCCGACACCAACGGCGTGTCGAAGTTCCACCACGTCGTCCGCACGCCAGCCTACAGCGGTCTACGCAGACGACAATATGAGCGGCCGGATGAGCCTGTAGAGATCATCCAGGTGCGGGCGTGTCGTCTCGACGATCTCCTCGATCCCGAGGCGCCGGTCGACTTTCTGAAAATCGACGTGGAAGGCGGCGAGCTCGCAGTGTTGCGCGGCTCGAGCCGCACGCTTGCTCGGCATCGGCCCGCGGTCCTTTTCGAGCACGGCCTCGGGGCGGCGGACTGCTATGGGACCGCCCCTGCGGACATCTACGACCTGCTGGCGAGCTCGCTGCAGTACCGCATCTTCACCCTGGATGGTTGGCTCAGCGGCGATTCCCCGCTGGAGCTGACGGCAATGGAGCGTGAATTCGAGCTCTGCCGCGCCTACATGTTCCTGGCGATGCCTACTCCTTGAGCGCCAGCAGGATCTGCACGCGCACTTCGCCTTCGAGCCGCGCGCTCAGCCGCAGCCAGTGGGCGAAATCCCGCAGCGGGAAGCTGTAGAGGCCCGGAGCGTCGATCTCGAGCGTCGGCCAGCCAGGTTCGGCGCACCACTCTAGACCGTCCGGCGAGATCTCGGGGGCGATGGATAGCCGGCCCTCGATTTCGAACGCCCGCACGAACCAGCGCGCCTCCGACGCCCAGGCGACTTCGTAAGGCTCGGTCTGGAAGTCCGCGTCGAACGTGGAACTCTTCTCGAGGACGGCGGTGAGCGAGCGGCGCAGCATCTTTCCTACCAGTCCGCCGAGACGACGATCGAGTCGAAGAACAAGAAATTGCGCAGCGACCTGCGGGTGCGGACATCGACGAGAAAGTTCAGTAGGTTGGCGAGGCCTTTGTAGCGCTGGTCATAGAACGGCACGGGGATGTCGCGCAGATCCCAACGCCGGTCGTTGACCTGAAGCTCGACGTTGCGCCGCTCCTGTGTATCGAAGCGCCAGCGCAAGTAGTGCCAGTTGATCTTCGTCGCCGTCTCGTTGAAGCACAGCTCCTGGGCGCCGTCGGGCAAGGGCGTCCAGTCGTCTGGGCTCTGCACGTGAATGTCCTGGACCTCAGCGCCGTCCTTGGCGAGGGACATTTTTGTTGTTGTATGCAACGACGTCTTGTAGAACCAGCAGCGTACGAGGCGTCCCTCCTCGTCGGCGTTGACGTAGCGCAACGCGTGCATGTAGCGCCGGCCGTCGGCGCCCTCGCAGATGTCGTTGGAGAAAGTGAAATCACCGAAACCCGTCTCCGATGGGTCTTGATTGCCGTCCCAGTCTTCGCGACCCGGTACCGGCTCGGCCTTGAACGTGAACCAAGTCTCGAACTGCACCAGCCCGCGCGCCTGCGAGGTCAACCGCTTGATGAGCACGGCCTGAGAATTCGCCCTCGCTCGCGTCGCGAGCTTGAGCGCGTACGTTCCCTCGAGCGAGCCGTGCGTGCCGATGTCGAAGAAGCTGCAATTGGAGATCTGCGGCGGGCGCAGATCCGCCATCGCCGGGCGGATGTTGCGCAGATCGCCGGCATGGTTGCCCACCAACTCGCACCAGCCGTTCGCGCCCTCGTCGAAGTCGTCGTAGAAGAGCACGCGCGGGAGCGGGTCGTACCGTCCGGAAATGTCAGACCGGCCGAGCAGCAACTTGGAGGAGTCCGTCATCAGGCTCGAGCGCGCCAAACGAGCCCTTTCAGCTTCGCACGCTCGGGCGGAGGATCGCGGCGGCTCAGCGCCGCGCCGGCTGCGTAGGTCGACGCGGCCGCGAAGGCCGTGTACCAGAGCCACGAGATGGGCGTGAGCGCCGCCACGAGCGAAACGCACGCGAAACCCGTGATCACGCCCCAGAACGCCCCGGCGGCCGTCGCCCGCCGAGAGAGCATGCCAAGCAGGAACAGTCCGACTAGCACTCCGCCAAAGAAGCCGCGAATCTTGCCGGCCGCGACGAGCACGTTGCCGAGTTGCGCGGTGTAGAGCGAAAGCGCTGTCGCACCCGCTCCCGCGGCCAGCGTCGCGTAGCGAGCCCAAGCCAGCCCGCCGCCGACGTCGTCATCGCCAAAGGCGCGAAGGTCGCGCACGACCACCGCGGCGAGTGAGTTCAAGATCGAGCTCACCGTCGACATCGCCGCCGCGAACACGCCCGCAATCACCAGGCCGCGTAGCCCAGCCGGGATCTCTTCCAAGATGAACTTCGGGAACGCGCGATCGGCCTCGATGGCCGCGCCCGGAGCGTGCTGCCGGTAGAACACCCACAGAGCCGTACCGACAAGAAACAGCAAGATCCCGAGAACGGCGTTTGCCAGCAGAGACCACGCCATCGCACGGCGGCAGCCCGATACCGACTTGGTCGTGAGGAAGCGTTGGATCTCGGCTTGATCGACTGCGTATTGACTCACCAGATAGATCGTTCCGCCCATCAGCCCGTTCCAGGCGGTGAACTCGATTGTGGGGTCGAGCGACCAGTCGAAAAGGCGCAGCTTGCCGGCCTCAACCGCCTCCGCGATGACGCCGGAGAGCCCGCCGTCCACCCGGCCGACGACCAGCCACAGCGCCAGGAAGATGCCCGCGGTGAGCACGCCCATCTGCAGAGCGTCCGTCCAGATCACGGCGCGGATGCCGCCCAAGGTGGTGTAGAGCGTGGTCAACGCGCCGATTCCGACGACGATCCAGGCCAGCGGCCAGCCCGTCATCTCGGCAACCACCAACGCCGGGGCGTAGATGGCGACGCCGGTGTAGAACAACTTGAGCAGCAGGAACAACATGGCGGCCAGCAGCCGCGTGCGGCGGTCGAAGCGGCGCTCCAAGTACTCGTACGCCGTGTAGATCTCCAGGCGATAGAACAGCGGCAGCACGAGAAAGCCGGTGATCAGCAGCGCCGGGATCACCGCCAGCCGCATCTGCAGGTAGCGCCAATCGCCGCCGAAAGCCTGCCCCGGAGCGCCCAGGTACCCCACGGCGCTCAACATGGTGGCCATGCCGGAGAGCGCCGCGCCCCACCACGGGATCGCGCGACCGGCCAGGAAGAATTCCTTCAGCGAGCGCTGCCCGCGGGCGAAGTAGCCGCCGATGGCGAGGACGGCGGCTACATAGAGCCCGACGACGAGGAGGTCGGCCACGACCCGCTAGGGTCTCATAGATGACGGTGAGGGTCTTGGTCGACGCCGAGGAGGCGGAGAATCAGGATGCGCTCATCGATCTGACGGTAATAGATCACGTGCGATCGATGCTCCAACCGCCACACGCCAGGGCGAATTGCGTCGCAGGGGCTCCCCATCCGAGGGAATGCTGCTACTCGAGAAAAGCATTCGAACAGGCCGGCCCTGTACCTTCTCGCTTGTTCGATTCCGAATCGTTCGATCGTGTAGTCGGCGATCACTGCGAGGTCGGCGGCCGCGTCCTCGCTCAAGCGGTAGTCAGCCATTTCTCGCTAGATAGCGCTTCTCGGCGGCCAGCCAAATCTCTTCGGGCGTTAGTGCGCTCTCGCCACTGGCTTCGGCGTCCTCGAGCATCTGGCGAAGCTCGTGCTCTGCTTGCTTGCGCTGTTGCTCTCGCCTCACCAAGTCCCGAAAATACTCGCTGACATTACCGTACTGACCGGACTCGACGCGGGCTGAGACGTACTCGCTCATCGCGTCCGGCATGGAGATGGTGATTTTGGCCATGGTAAGAACTATTCGGAATATATCATACCCGCTGCTGGGTCAACGCCAAGTTTGGCTGCGCGGCCAGATCCAGCCCCGACCGCTCGCCACGCGCCAACCGCGGATAGGCCGCCGCCGCAATCATCGCGGCATTATCGGTTGAGAGCCCGATCGTCGGGAAGCAGACCGGGTGGGGCGATTCTTGCTCGAAGCGGCTGCGCAGCCCCTGGTTGGCCGCCACGCCGCCGGAGACCAGAATCGAGCGTACCTCCAGCCCCTCGGCCGCCTGCAAGGACCGCTGCGACAGCTCGTCGACGGCGCGGTGCTGGAACGCCGCGATCAGATCCCGAGTCGCCTGCGGAGTGGCGGCCAGCGCCTGTTCGAGCGAAGGCTTGGCAGCGGCGGAGAACAGCTCGCGCCGCGCGGCGATCTCGTCTTCCATCTCCGCGGCTTGCACCCAGCGCAGCACCGCCGTCTTGAGCCCGGAGAAGCTCCAGTCGAGCGGGTTGCCCTTCATGCGCGTGCGCGGCATCGCCACACGCGAGGCGTCGCCGTAGGGCGCCAATCGATCGATCCACGGCCCTCCAGGGAAGCCGAGCCCGAGCAGCTTCGCGACCTTGTCGAAGGCCTCCCCAGCCGCGTCGTCGCGAGTTCGCCCGAGCAAACGGTAGTGAAAGTCCAGCTCCGCCTCCTGCTCGACGCGGAACAGATGCGTATGCCCGCCCGAGACGACCAGCGCCAGCGCGGGAAACTCCGCCTCCCTGCCTTGCTGCTTCTGCTCGAGCACGACGGCGTGAATGTGGCCTTCAATGTGGTTGACACCGAGGAACGGCTTGTCCAGCGCGAGCGCGAGTCCCTTGGCGTAGGTGAGCCCGACGAGCAGCGACCCCACCAAACCCGGACCGTAGGTTGCGGCGACCGCGTCGAGCTCCCGGTAGGCGCGGCCAGCCTGCCCGACCGACTCGCGCACCACCGGAGCGATCGCCCGAAGGTGCTCTCGCGAAGCCAGCTCGGGCACCACGCCGCCGTAGCGCGCATGCACGTCGAACTGCGACGAGACGACGTTGGAGAGCACGCGCCGGCCGTCCTCCACCACGGCCGCCGCCGTTTCGTCGCAGGAGCTTTCGATGCCGAGAATCAACATGCGCCGCCCTCGCGGCACGAGCGCGCAGCCGCGTTTCGAGGGCAAAAAAATACCGACCCGCGGGGGTCGGAGCTCGCCCGCCCCCGCCGGGGAACAGTCCGGCGGGGAACGGGGGCGGCCGCTAGGGTGATCCAGCGGCGCTTTGGGTGAGTAGGAGCGTCTGGAGCGTGCGGGGCGAACCCGCGCCGGCTCCGAAACGCCGGAGCCGCGGCGTTAGCCGTCGGTCACCCCTCCATCCAGACGCTCAATACAAGGACTACTACCACTCATTTAACTGGATCACCTCCTTTTCGAGATTTGCCTCGCGGCAACCTCATGCTACCCGGCGGCGGCGATGGCGGTCAATGGCCCCGAGGGCGCGCTACCCTATCGCTGTGAATCGACGCTCTTTTCTCTCCGCCTGCGCCGCCGGTCTAGCCGCGGGCTGCCGCCCCGAGCCCCCGGCCGAGTCGCCCGCCGAACCGCAAGCCTCCGGCGCCCCGCCCATACTCGACACCCACATCCACCTCTACGACCCCACCCGCCCCGGCGGCATACCCTGGCCGCCGGAGTCGCGCGCAGCGATATACAAACCCACCCTGCCCGAGCACTTCCGCGAAGCCAGCGCGGGGCTGGGCGTCGTCGGCGCCATCGAGGTCGAGGCCAGCCCGCTGCTCGAGGACAACCAGTGGGTGCTGGACGTCATCGAGAAAGATCCGATCATGGTCGGCACGATCGGCGACCTCGAACCGGGCAAGCCGGAGTTCCCCGCGCATCTGGAGCGTTTTGCCGCGAATCCGCTCTTCCTCGGCATCCGCTACGGCTACCTGTGGGGCCGGGATCTGCGCGACGAGCTGGCCAACCCGGATTTCGTCGCCGGCGTGCGGATGCTCGCGGACCGCGGGCTTACGCTCGACACGGCAAACCCCAGCGTCCGCGCGCTCGAAGACGTCGTCACGCTGACCGATCAGGTCCCCGGGCTGCGCGTCGTGCTCGACCATCTCCCCAAGCTGGCCGCGCCCGCGCCCGGCCCCGAGCGCGACGCCTACCGGGCCGCCATGACGGCGCTTGGCGAGCGGCCCAACGTCTACGTCAAAGTCTCCGCGGTGCTGCGCGACATCGACGGCGAGGTCCCCGACGACCTCGAGATCTACCGCGCCAAGCTCGACGAGATGTGGGGCGTCTTCGGCGAGGACCGCGTGCTCTACGGCAGCGACTGGCCGAACTCCATGAGCCTGGGCCCGTACCCCAAGGTCCTCAGCATCGTGCGGCGCTACGCAGCCGAGAAGAGCCGCGAGGCCCGGGAGAAGTACTTCTGGCGCAACTCCGTCGACGCCTACAGGTGGAAGCCCAGGACCGACGAGCAACCGCGCGCGGCCTAGAGACGCAGCACTATTGGGCGCCGAAGGCGCAAGCAGGAAAGAGCCTCGGGGGAAACCCGTGGACCCAGGAAGGCCCGATTTTCCGCGGGCGCCCTGCAAGGGGCGCAGCTCCGTCGCAGCCAGGGTCGAGAAGGGGCGGCCACCGGATTCCACGGGCGCGGCGCCCGAAGCTGACTCCTGCTATGCGGCTACCGGCGCAATGATCTCGCTGGTCATCTGGTCCGCTGTTGCCATCTTCTTCTAGCCGCGCTTCTTTTTCTTCTTGTCCTCGACGACTTTCATGTCGACGACTTCGCCGTTGCGCTGGCAAATACGAAACTTGGCGCGCGTGCCCGGGGGGAAGCGGACGGTCAACCCCTCCTGGATCTGCTTCTTGTCATAGCCGGGGATGAGGAAGCGCGTCTGGTCGGTGATCTGGGCCACGATGAGCTCGCCCTTGTGGTCGAGC
Organism: Bryobacterales bacterium; assembly: GCA_965216545.1. Lineage (GTDB taxonomy): Bacteria > Acidobacteriota > Terriglobia > Bryobacterales > UBA6623 > RI-231. The sequence continues at coordinate 4,968,728 of OZ244172.1, read as the reverse complement.
GTGAGCTGACCCTGCGGGCTGATGGTCTGGATCCGTCCGTCGACCGCGCGTAGCGGGCAACCTTCGAGCTGCATGCCCGGCCGCGTGTACTGCGCGGGCAGCGCAGCGACGAACAGCGTAGCCAGCAGTAGCGTTCGCATGGCTCCCTCATTCTTGCAGATGTCGACGCCGACGCAGACGGCAAAGCGGCGATCACGGCTCGACTCTGTAGGGCATCACCTGGCCTGCCCCTTCCCCGAGCTCGCGGACGAGCCGGCTGTAGGGGTCGCGGCGGTCGGCGGACCGGGTCTCGGCGTCGACTTGGGTCAGGAACGCATCGAGCTCTGCGTCGAGCTCTGCGGCCACGTCGGGTAGCTCTGCGGAGAGATCGCGCTGCTCGCCGAGGTCCTCGCTCAAGTCGTAAAGCTCGATCAGCTTCTCGCCGCAGTACTTGCATTCCTGCTCGAAGTCCCAGTGCTTGACGAGCTTGTATTTGCCTTTGCGAACAGCACTGACTGGCGTGCGGTTAGCGCCTTGGTGAAACAACAGGGCTTCGCGCTTGCGCTCGAGCGACCCGCCATGCAGCACGTCGACGATGCTGTCGCCGTCGAGAGCAGCGTTCAGCTCCGCGCCACCGGCGAGCTCGGCAAACGTCGGCAGAAAGTCGAGGCCGCTGACCGGCTCGCGGGTCGCCGAGCCCGGCTCGATCCCCGGCCCCATGGCCAGGAACGGCACGCGGATGCCGCCCTCGTAGTACTCGTGCTTGCCGTGCCGCAGCGGCAAGTTGCGCCACTGGATCCTGGTCTCGTGAGTCTCGACGATCTCGACGCCCTCACCTAGCGAGGCCGATTGCGGAAAATTCTGCACGCCGCCGTTGTCGCCCATCAGGAAGACGTAGGTGTTGGCGCCGACGCCCATCTCGTCAACGGCGTCGAGCAGGCGGCCGATGGAGGCGTCCATGTCCTTGGCCATGGCGGCGAAGGCGGGATTGTCGTGTTTCTCGCCGCGAGGCTTCTGCTTGAAGTAGTCGTAGCTCGCTGAGCTCGAGACCAAATCGAGATGGGTGGCGTAGTGCGCCACGTAGGCAAAGAAGGGCTTGCCGGCGGCGTGGCTCTCGCGCATGAAGGCCTCGGCGCGGGCGGCGAGCGAATAGGCGCGCTTGGGGTCGTCGTCGGGATAGTAGACCGGGGGCTTCGAGTAGGTGTAGCCGTAGTCGGGCGGCGCCACGCCGTGCTGCTGATTGTAGGCGCGCAGGGCGTCGCGGAAACCGTCGGTGTCGCGGTGTGCGCCGTCCTGAAAGTCGCCGGCGGCGTTCGAGCTGAGCCCGTCGGTGTAATCGAAGCCGGCGTCGGCGGGCGTCATGCCGATGTGCCACTTGCCGAAGTGGGCGGTACGGTAGTCGGGGTTGGCCGCCTTGATCGCCTTGGGAATGGTGAGCTTGGCGTCGGCCGCGGACATCCAGTCGAGCGTACGGTTGTAGATGTGGCGCGCCGCGTTCTGGCCAAAGAGCATGCTGTGGCGGGTGGGCGAGCACTGGGCGTTGGGCGAGTAGCCGTCGGTAAAGCGCATGCCGCCCTCGGCCATGCGCGCCATCTGCGGCGTCTCGACGTAGTCGCTGACCGAATCGGGACGGGCAGGGTCAGCACGGTAGGAGACGCTCGTCCACCCTTGGTCGTCGGTGACGATCAGGATGATGTTGGGCGGCTGGGGTTCGGGTTCCGGCGCGGGCGCGCAAGCCAGAACGGCGATGGCGAGCAGGAGGGCGGCGTGGCGTCTCATGAATCGGATTGCGTGAGCCAGGCGTCGAGACGGCCGCGGAGGTCGTCGAGCTCAGCCTCGTAGCGCGGGTCGGCAACCAGGCTCCGCGTCTCGAGCGGATCGGTTTCCAGATCGTACAGCTCCTCGGACGGCCGCGGCAACGGGTAAGGGTCCTGCAACACGTCGTCCGCCATGCCGTCCCAGTTGCGGATGACCTGCGGCCAGATGAGCGGTTCGTCCTTGGTGATGTTACGAATGAGCTTGAAGCGCTGGTCGCGTACCGAATAGAGCTCGTTGCGCTCGTGGTGTTGGCCGTAGACATGCGTCCGCCGGCCGTCGAACAGGTTGACCCCCTGGCGCCGCGGCGGCGCTTCCCCGCCCGCCAGCGCCATCATCGTGGCCGGCGCGTCGATCGTCGACGCCAAGCTGTCGTCAACCCGCCCGGAACCCGCGACTCCGGGCCCCCGCAGGATGAAGCTCGAGTGCAGGCCCCACTCATAGAGCGAAAATTTGGCGCGGTGCATCGACGGACCGTGGTCGGTCATATAGGCGACGACGGTGCGGTCGAGCTCGCCCGTCCGCTCGAGCGCCCGCAGCAGCACGCCGATCTCCTGGTCCATCTTGCTCGTCTCGGAGAGATAGCGCGCGTAGTGCTCGCGCACCTGCGGCGTGTTGCGCAGATAGGGCGGCAGACACTCGGCGACCTCCTCGGGGCGATAAGGGAAATCGTCGTGGCGGCGGTAGGGTCGATGCGTGTGCGTCGGGCAGAAGTAGAGGCAAATCGGACGGTCGCGTCGCTTTTCGAGGAACGCCTCGGACTGCTCGAGATAGTCGGCGCGATCGGGAAACTCGTCGTCGAACCCGTGCGCGGTGGCGCCGGCGGTGGAGAGGTGCCACTTGCGCGCCGCCGCGGTCTCGTAGCCGAGCGCTTGGAGGCCCTTGGCGAAGGTCCAAAGCTCGGGGTCCATCGAGAGACTTTCGGCGGCATCGCCCTGCACCAACCGTGTGACGCCGGAGACGTGCGGGTACAGCCCGGTCATCACCGCGCCGCGGCCCGGGCTGCACAGCGGCGCGGTGGTGAAACAACGCGTGAACCGCACTCCCTCGGCGGCGATGCGGTCGAGATTCGGCGTGCGAACCACAGGATGGCCGTAACAGCCGAGGTCGTTCCAGCCGTGATCATCGGCGACGATCACCAAAAGGTTCGGTTGCCGTGCCATGGCGCTCGTACTACGATAACGGTGTCCTATGCGAAAGCTCGCCCTGTTGTCGTGTCTTCTCGGCGCGGCCCTCGCGCTTCCGGCGCAAAACAACCGTGGACAGACCCAAGTTCCCGACGGCGTCGCCGCGCATCGCAACTTGGTCTACGCTTCGGTCGGGGATCGCAAGCTGCATCTCGACCTTTATATCCCCGAAGACCGTCCGGCGAAGCCGATGCCGCTGGTCGTGTGGGTCCATGGGGGCGGCTGGCGCAACGGCTCGAAGGCCGGGATCAACCGCGCCGCGCCGGTTCTCGAGCGCGGCTATCTGCTGGCGTCGGTCGAGTACCGGCTGAGCGGCGAGGCGATCTTCCCGGCCGCCATTGCCGACTGCAAAGCCGCGCTGCGGTGGTTGCGCGCCAACGCCTCGAAGTACGGCATCGACCCGGACCGGATCGCCGCTTGGGGCTCCTCCGCCGGAGGCCACCTGGTTGCGTTGCTCGGCACGGCCTCGGACGTGCGCGAGTGGGATGCGATGCACCCGGAGAATCAAGACGTCTCGTCGAGGCCGACCGTGGTGTGCAACTGGTTCGGGCCAACGGACTTCCTGCGCATGAACGACTTCGAAGGCCGCATCGATCACGATGCGCCACAGTCGCCGGAGTCGCTGTTCATCGGCGGGCCGATCCAACAGATGCCGGAGAAGACCCAGCGCGCGAACCCCATTCGCTACGTCAGCGGGGACGATCCGCCCATGCTGCTGATGCACGGCGAGAAGGACCAGGCGGTCCCGTACAATCAATCCGAGCTGTTGTTCGCGGCGCTCGAGAAAGCCGGCGTGAAATCTCGGCTCTACAAAGTAGTCGGCGGCGACCACGGGTTCCGGGGCGCCACCGAGGACACGCCGGAGGAGCTGGTCGAGATGGCAGCCGAGTTTTTCGACCGGCATCTGAAGCCATAGCCGGGACGGCCTCGTGAACACACGCAATCGAATCTCCGCCTCCTGCCTCGCGATTGTGTTGGCGTCTTGCGGCGCGGGTCCGTCGGCTCAGACCAGCGACGAGGCCGCGCACGCACGCACGATTGCAGCCGAGGACTACGCCCGCAGGGTGCACGGCGCCTGGCTGGGAGCGGCCGTGGCTGGAGCACTCGGCATGAGCGTCGAGGGCATGCACAAGCGCGACCTCGAGCCGTATCTGACCGAGCTCGGGCAATGGCCGCTAACCAGCTATATCAAGACGCTGCCGCCGCACCGGGACCCGCAGCGCAAACAGTGGTACACCGCCGACGACTGGGGCCCGACCGGCTTCGGCCCCGACGACGACACGCTCTACCAGGTGGCGAACCTGCTGCTGATCGAAGAGAAAGGACCTGAGATCACCAGCCAGGATATCGCCGACAAGTGGCTGGCCTCGTTCTCGGTCTTCGAGGCTCAAAACTGCGGCAGAGCCGTGCGCGTCGCCGAGAAGCTGCTGCGGGACGGTGTCAAACCGCCCGAATCGGGCAAGCACGAGAACGGCGAGTACATGGGCGGCCAGATGAAAGGAGAGTTTTGGGGCTACGTGCTTCCCGGCAATCCTGAAATGGCCGCCGAGTACGGACGGCGGGACGCCGAGGTCAGCTTCCACACCGACGGCGTCTACGGGGAGATGTTCATGGCGGCGCTGACCGCCGAGGCCTTCTTCGAAGCCGACCCAGTCAAGCTGCTCGAAACCGGGCTCGCCGCGATTCCCGCCGACTGCGACTACGCGCGCTGCATCCGCGACGTGATGGCCTGGCATGAGCAATGGCCCAAGGACTGGGAAAAGGCCCACGAACAGATCGACGCCAAGTGGGCGCCGGAGGGAGACGAGAAAGGCCGCCGCGTCTTTCCCAACAACGCCGTCAACGCCTTGGCTTTGCTCTACGGCGAGGGCGAGTTCGAGCGGACGATTTCGATCGCCGTAATGGCCGGCTGGGACACCGACACGAACGCCGGCGACGTCGGCCCGGTGATGGGAGTCGTTCTCGGCCCCGAGGCGATCGCCGAGAAGTGGACGGCGCCGATCGCAAACACTTTCCGAAGCGACGTGAAGGGCGCGGAAAAGTGGAAGATCGACGAGCTCGCGGGCCGGGTCGCGGCCGCCGGCGAGCGCATGACCGCGGCCAAATCCGCAGGGCTGGTCGAGATCGTACGGCCCTAGCCGCCCGTTGGCCGCAATGCTTAGACGAGACTTTCTGGCAGCCGGGGCGGTCGCGGCGGTTGCGCAGCAATCGAGCGCCGCGGCGTCCCGCCCGAACATCCTGTTTGCAATCTCCGACGATCAGTCCTTCGCACATTCCGGCGCCGCCGGCGACCCCGTCGTGCGCACGCCCCACTTCGACCGCGTCGCCGCCGAAGGCGTACGCTTCTCGCACGCCTTTTGCAGCTCGCCGTCTTGCACGCCCTCGCGTGGGGCCATCCTGACGGGCCAGGACTGCTACCGCCTCGAAGAGGGCGTAAACCTGTGGAGCTCGCTGCCGGCCAAGTTCGAGGCCTACCCGGACCTGCTCGAGGCCGCGGGCTACCACGTGGGTCACATGCGCAAGGGCTGGGGGCCGGGAAGCCTGGAAGCCGGCGGACGCACGCGCAACCCGGCCGGGCCGAAGTACGACAACTTCCAGGCGTTTCACGAGTCCGTTCCCGCCGGCTCGCCGTTCTGTTTTTGGTTCGGCAGCACGGACCCGCATCGCGGCTACGAGCCCGGCGCCGGGCTCGCCTCCGGTCTGCGTCTCGACGACGTGGTCGTGCCGCAGTTTCTGCCTGACCACCCGACCGTTCGCAGCGACATTCTCGACTACTACTTCGAGATCGAGCGCTTCGACCGCGAGCTGGGCGAGATGCTCGCCCTCCTCGAGCAGCGCGGCCAGCTCGACAACACCCTCGTGGTCGTCACCAGCGACAACGGCATGCCGTTTCCGCGCGCCAAGGCGGATCTCTACGACTACGGTGCGCGCGTTCCGCTGGCCGTCCGTTGGCCCGAGCGCGCGCCTGCGGGACGCGTCGTCGAAGACTTCGTCAGCCTGGTCGACGTGGCGCCAACCATCCTCGAAGCAGCCGGCCTCGAGCCCAGCGAGGAGATGACCGGACGCAGCTTCTTCGATCTGTTGACGTCAGACAAAAGCGGCCGGACCGACGCCTCTCGCGATCACGCGATCCTGGCCCGCGAACGGCACACGCCTTGGCGGGAAGGCCGCGTCGGCTACCCGATGCGCGCAATCCGGACACACGAATTCCTCTACATCCGCAATCTCGAGCCCGACCGCTGGCCGGCGGGCGATCCGCCAATCCTCGGCGAGGTCGACCCCTCCCCGACGAAGAGCTTCATGCGCGCCCGCAAGGACTCGCCCGGCTTCGAGCGTTACTACGGGGCCGCCTTCGGCAAGCGCCCCGCCGAGGAGCTCTACGATATGGCCTTCGCGACCGACCAGATGCAGAACGTGGCCGGCCGGCCGGCCTACGCGGAGATCAAGCGCGAGTTGGCGGCGCGGCTCGACCAGCGCCTGCTCGCCACCGCGGATCCCCGCGCGCTCGGGCGCCCGCCAACGTGGGAGTCCGATCCGCACTACGGCCGACTCGGGTTGGAAGACCGCCGCTGAAAAGCCTCCGGGCCCCCGGCAGGGTACAATCCTCGATCATGACGACGACTCGGTGGTTCGCAACCCTGACATTTGCCGCCATTTTCGGCCTCGCCGCGGCGGGCTGCTCGTCTTCCGACCCTGGCCTCGACGCCATCCCCATGGCAGAGCTCGAAGACCGCATCGAAGGCGGCTGGGCCGGCCAGATGATCGGCGTTAGCTACGGCCTGCCCACCGAGTTCCGGTTCAACAACCAGATCATCCCCGAGGACAAAGTCCCACAGTGGACGCCCGAGATGGTCGAGAGCGCCCTCGACAATGACGATCTCTACGTCGACATGACGTTCGCCGCCGTGCTCGACGCCAAAGGCCTCGACGCCACCACCGACGATTTCGGCGCCATGTTCAAGGACTCCGGCTACCGGCTCTGGCACGCCAACCTCGCCGCACGCCGAGCGCTGCGCCGCGGCGTGCCGGCCACGCTCAGCGGCACGCCCGAGTACAACGCCCACGCCAACGACATCGACTTCCAGATCGAGGCCGACTTCATCGGACTGATGGCGCCCGGCCTGCCGCAGTCCTCCAATGACATCTGCTGGCGCGTCGGCCGCGTGATGAACCATGGCGACGGCATCTACGGCGGCATGTTCTCCTCGGCGATGTACTCCGCCGCCTACTTCGAGTCCGACCCGGTCGCCGTGGTGCGCGCCGGCCTCGCGGCGCTCCCCGCCGAAAGCCCCTACGCCAAGCTCATCGTCGACACTCTCGCCTGGCACGAGCAGCACCCCGACGACTGGCAGGCGGTCTGGCGGTTGCTCGAAGAGAAGTGGAACGCACGCGAGGCCTGTCCCAAGGGCTCGGTCGAGCCGTTCAACATCGACGCCAAGCTCAACGGCGCCTACATTGCGCTCGGTCTGCTCTACGGCGATCGAGACTTCGGCAAGACCATGGAGATCGCCATGCGAGCCGGGCAGGACTCGGACTGCAATCCCGCCAGCGCCGCCGGCATCCTGGGCGTGATGCTGGGCTACGACGCCATCCCGCAGCGGTGGAAGTCCGGCATTCCGCCCATCGCCGATCAGAAGTTCAGCTACACCGACTTCACGTTCAAGACCATCGTCGAGAGCACCAAGAACCGCGCCATCGAGCTGGTCGAACGCACCGGCGGCCGGCTGGACGGCGACCGTCTGTTGGTGAAGCGGCAAGAGCCGACCCCCGCCGAGCTCGAGCTGTGGGACGACTACGGCTCGCCCGCCGAGGAGATCCTGATCGAAGACCCGCGCTGGACGCTCTCCGGCCCCTGGGAGCGCGTCGAGCGCGAACAGCGAGGCCGCACCTACGTGGGCCAAACCGCCGGCGTCGAGGGCCCGGAAGCCAGCGTGAAGTTCGAGGGGACCGGCGCAATTCTGTCGGGCCCCTACTTGCCGAACGGCGGCGTGGCCGACTTCTACCTCGACGGCGAGCTGCACCGCACGGCAGACGTCTATTCGGACGCCGAGCAGTACCGCTTCAACGAGGCCGTCTGGCACGCTTTCGGGCTCAGCGCCGGTGAGCATGAGCTGCGGTTGGTCGTACGCGGCGAGGCGGGCCCGGGCAGCTCGGGAAGCCAAGTCACGCTCGAGAATCTGATCGTGTTTCGCTAGTGAATCCCATGCAGGCAGCCCGCTGCTTTCTTCTAACCACGCTCCTCGCCGCGCTGCCGATCGCCGCCGCGGCTCAGACCTCCCCTGCTTGGGTCGAGGCCTACGAGCCACACGCCGACGACGAGATGCCGTTCCGCCTAATGCGGCCGCTCGACTTCGACGCGGACGACCGCTATCCCGTCATCGTCTCGCTGCACGGCGGCGGGGGCCGGGGAACGGACAATCGCAAGCAACTGCGCGTGTGGAACGGGTTGCTCGCCGAGCGGGATTTGCGGGCGGACTACCCTTGCTACGTGCTCGCTCCCCAGTCGCCCCGGCTCTGGGACGCCGAGCATCTGGCGGGCATCAAGAAGATCATCTCCACGCTGCCGGCGGTCGACATGGACCGGATCTACATTCTCGGGCACTCGATGGGCGGCCACGGCACGTTTATTCTGTTGCAGATTGATCCTGACTACTTCGCCGCCGCGGCCCCATCGGCCGGTACGGGTCTACCCGAGACCGAGGAGTTCATCGACCCAACGCTCATCAAGGACGTTCCCATCTGGGCTTTCCATGGCGACGCCGACAAAGTGTGCCCTTACGAGCGCGAGCGGCAGCTCTTCGCCGAAATGCAGCACCTCGGCGGCAACATGAAGTTGACCACTTGGGCCGGCGATGGTCACGGGGTGGCCGCCAAGATGATCGTTGGCGGCGAGAACGGAACCACGAAATGCAGCAGCGACCGCTGCGATATGCGGGCAGGGCTGATGCCGTGGCTGTTCTCCCACGCGCGCGCGGCTAGCCGATGAGACCCGTCGTCGTCCTCGGCAGCCTCAACGCCGACCTGGTTATCCGCGCGGACCGGCTGCCGCATGCCGGCGAGACCCTGCAAGGCGGCGACCTGGCTGTCTACCCGGGCGGCAAGGGCGCCAACCAAGCCAATGCAGCCGCCCGCCTCGGCGCCCAGACGGCGATGTACGGCGCCGTCGGCCGGGACGTCTTCGGCGAGCTGTTGCTCGACAGCCTCGGCCAAGCGGGGGTGGACGTAGGCGGCGTTCAGCGAATCGACCGCGCAACCGGCTGCGCTTCGATCACCGTGCTGCCGTCAGGCGAAAACGCCATCCTGCTGGCCCCGGGCGCCAACGGCGCCGTCGACGCCTCCTGGCCTCGAGCGATGGCGCCGTCGCTCGAGCGCCGGCCGATCGTGCTCTGCCAGCTCGAAGTTCCGCTGCCCGCCGTCGAGGCATTGCTGCGCGCTTCAGCGGAAAAGGGAGCGCAAGTCATCCTCGATCCGGCGCCGGCCCAACCGCTGGCCTCCGAGCTGCTACGCCTAGCGCACATCGTCACGCCCAATCAAACGGAGTGCGCCATTCTGGTCGGCAGGCCGGATCAGCCGCCCCGATCCTACGAAGACGCCCGCGACGCCGCCCGGCTGCTCCACGAGCGCGGAGTCCACATTGCCATCGTCAAGATGGGCGAGCAGGGCTGCTTGGTCTCCGACGGCGCGGACAGCTTTACCGTGCCGGCCCATCGAGTGGACCCGGTCGACACCACCGCCGCCGGCGACACCTTCAATGCCGGCGTGGCGGCGGGGCTGGCCGAGGGGCTCTCGCTGCGCGCCGCGGTGGAGCTCGGCAGCGCGGCGGCGGCGGTCTCGGTGACGCGGTCCGGCGCGCAGACCTCCGCGCCCACGCGGGAAGAGGTGACGCGATTCGTCGCTTCGCGCTAGAGCGACCCGCGTCCCTACCCTGGCCGGTCCACCTCCCAATCTTGGTTGACCTTGCGGCCGTAGTAGGGGTAGAAGTCCCACGGCGCCGGTTTGCCGAGGGCGCGCGGGTCGCCGGTCTCGGCCAACCGTCGCATTAGCCGCTCCCGCAAGGCCGCCAGCGTGGCTGCTGCTCGCGGCTCGGCGGCGATGTTGCGAAGCTGACCGGAATCGCGCCGCAGGTCGTAGAGCTCGTGCCCGGGCCGCGTGCCGAAGGCGAGCTCGGCCAGTCGATCGACCGCAGGGTCGCCGCGGTTCTCCATCATGAACGTCTTGGTCGGCGAGCTGTCGATTTCGCCGTAGGGGATGCCGCGGGCGCAATCGGCCGCATTGGGCGACCCGGAGGGCCAGCGCGTCGGCTCGAAGTTCCGGATATAGAGGTAGTCCCGCGTACGGATGGCGCGGCAGGGGTAGCCCTTGCCCCCGCGGCGGCAACCGTCATGCCGTTCCATCGCGATGAAGGCCGCATCGCGCGAGTCGTCGATTCGTCCTTCCCCGGCGCCAGCTAGCAACGGCAGCAAGCTGCGGGCGGTCATCTCCTCGTGCGGCTCCAGCCCGGCGGCCTCGAGAAACGTCGGCGCCATGTCGCTCAGGCTCACGAAGTCCTCGACCGTCCGCCCCTTGGCAACCGCCCGCGGCCAGGAGATCGCCAGCGGCACGCGGCTGCCTTGGTCATACAGGCTTGCTTTGGCCCGCGGAAACGGCATGCCGTGGTCGCTGGTCACGACGACGACCGTGTTCTCGAGCCGCCCAGTCCGCTCGAGCAGGTCGAGCGCTCGCTGCACATTGCTGTCAAACCGCTCGATCTCGACGTAGTAGTCGAGAATGTCATTCCGCACTAGGTCGTTGTCAGGCAGATGGGCGGGCACGACGACCTTGCCCGGATCTTTGCCCGAGCGCTCGCCCGAACCAAGCTCGTAGGGGCGATGCGGATCGCGGCTGCCGAGCCAGAAGCAGAACGGCCCGCCATCCCGCCCCTCCATGAACTCGTCGAAGCTCTCGAACGGATCGCCGGCGGGGTTGCGCGTGCGCCCTCCGGGCTCGAGCCGTCCGGGCGCCCAACCTTTGCTCGTATGCCCGGTTCTGTAGCCCGCCCGCTCGAGCATCCCGGTGTAGGTTGCGAACTTGGCCGGCAGCGTGCTGTGGATGTTCCCGGCTTCCTCGAGCCGCCAGATCGACTGCCCGGTCAGGATCGCGCTGCGCGAGGGGCCGCATGTGGGAGCGTCGCAAAACGCACGAGTGAACCGAACTCCCTGCTCGGCTACGCGGTCGAAGGCCGGCGTGCGCACCACCGGATCGCCCATCGCGCCGGCGTGCTCCCAAGACTGATCGTCGGAGATGCAGAACAGAATGTTGGGCCGCTCGGAGGCGGACGCCCGTTGAGCGGCCGCCGCCGTGGCCCCCAGGGCGAGAAATGCGCGTCGGGTGGGCCGGTTAACGGAAGACAAAGCGTGGTCATTGTGGCGCAAACCGGGCTCGAGAAGCCAATCCTGTACCCCCGTCAACCTTGCAAATCTGGCATGGCATGCCATAATTGCAAGGTTGATAGTCCCACGTCGAACGAGATCTCAGATCGAGCACGGGCTCGAGAGGCTTCCGGCTGTTGCCCTGTTGGGCCCTCGCCAAGTCGGCAAGACGACGCTCGCCCACCGCATCGCCGAGACTCGGGATAGCGTCTACCTCGACCTCGAGCTTCCCGCCGACCGCGCGAAGCTCGCCGATTCGACCAGCTACCTCGCCGGTCACGAGGATAAGCTCGTGATTCTCGACGAAGTCCAGCACACGCCGGAGTTGTTCGCGGTCCTGCGCGGCCTGATCGACCAGGGCCGGCGGAAGGGACGTCGATCAGGGCGATTCCTGTTGCTGGGCTCCGCGTCATCGGAGCTGCTGCGACAATCCGAGTCGCTCGCCGGCCGCGTCGCCTACATCGAGTTGTCCGGGCTCGACGTCCTCGAGACACCGGCCGATCACACCGAAGTCCTTTGGCTGCGAGGCGGATTTCCAGACAGCCTCCTCGCTCCGAACGACCCCACGAGCATGTCCTGGAGGATCGACTTCATCCGGACGTATCTCGAGCGCGACATCCCCCAACTCGGTCCCCGCATACCCGCCACCACGTTGCGGCGGTTCTGGACGATGCTCGCCCATGTTCAAGGCGGCGTATTCAACGCAGCTCAGCTCGCCAGAGGGCTGGCGGTGGACGGCAAGACCGTCGCACGGTATCTGGACCTGCTCGTCGACCTGCTGCTCGTCCGAAGGCTGCAGCCCTACCAAGCAAACATCGGCAAGCGCTTGGTGAAATCGCCGAGGGTCTACATCCGCGATAGCGGAATCGTGCACGCCCTACTCAACGTCGCAGATCGAGAGGATCTGTTTAGCCACCCGGTTGCCGGCGCGAGTTGGGAGGGGTTCGCCATCGAGAATCTGATCGCCGCGGCGCCGCCGCGCACGGCGCCCTTGTTCTACCGCAGCGCAGCCGGAGCTGAGATCGATCTGGCGCTCGAGATCCCGGGCCAAGGGCTGTGGGCGATCGACGTCAAGCGCGGGGCGGCGGCAAGCCCGAAGAAGGGCTTCTTCACCGCCTGCGAAGACTTGAGCGTCTCGCGCCGTTTTGCGGTCAACTCCGGCGAAGAACGCTATGCCGGGCGCCACCAAACCGAAACGATTGGGCTGCGGGAGATGGCGCGGACGCTGAGTGAATTGTAGGCTTGCTCTGGTGCGAGACCGCAGCCTAGTGATGAACCGGACCGGCTCTACTTGTTGTACGGATGCCCGCTGAGAATGGTGAACGCCCGGTAGATCTGCTCCACCAGCAGCACCCGCGCCAACTCGTGCGGCAGCGTCATCTCCGAGAGCCGCAGCAGCCGATCCGCATCGCGCCGGAACTCCTCGGACCAACCCTCGGCGCCCCCGACGAAGAACGCCACATCCCGCTGGGCGCCCTCGAGAAACTCGGCGAACCGCTGCGAGCCCATCACCTCGCCGCGCGGGTCAAGCGCAACCCTGAGCGCCTTCGACCGCGGTGCGTCCTTCTCGCTCTTGATCTCGCGGATGTGGAAGCGGCAATAGCGCCCCAGCCGCTTGGCGTACTCCGCCACAGCCTCGTTGAGCGGGCCGCTGCGCGGCTTGCCGATGTAGTAGACGTCAACCCTCAACAGGGGCTTCTTCCGGGATCTCGATGCGAGGCGCTTTACTCCAAAGCCGTTCCAGGTCGTAGAACGCGCGCTTCTCCGGCGTGAAGACGTGGACGATCATGTCGCCGTAGTCGACCAGCACCCACTCGCCCTTGTGCTCGCCTTCGACGCCCATCGGGCGCCAGCCCTCTTCCCGCAGCTTCTCCTGCACCGCGTCCGCGATCGCCTGCGTCTGCCGGGTGTTCGTGCCCGTGCAGAGTACGAACGTCTCGGTGAAGGAGCTAACCTTCCCGATGTCGAGCGCGACTATATCTTCAGCCTTCTTCGACTGCGCAGCTTCGACTGCGATCTGCCAAGGTTCCATTCGTGGTTTCGTACCTATCTTACACTCAAGGAGTGCGGTTTTTTTTCGCCGCGTTGGCAGTGCTAGCCCTTGGCGCGAGCCTGGCGCCGGCGCAGACGGCGTCCGCTTCCGCCGAGCGCGAGCGGGTACGCGCCTTGGTGCGGGCCGGCGCACTGCCGCGCACCGCGCTCACCAACCTCGAACGCGACCTCGAGCGACAGCGCCTGCAGACGCAACTACGCACGCTGAGCGGCAAGCAGAACCTGACTCTCGACGAGATCGAGGACCTGCTCGAAGCCGCGAAGCGCCTGCGCGACCTGACCAAGGAAGAGTTTGAACTGACGCTGGCTCGCGTCGACGCCGGAGCCGTGCCCCGCAACGAGCTCGAGCCCGCGAAGGAAGCCTACGATTCCGCGCAAAAACTGCTCGAGCTGGCCGAGACGCGGGGGCGGCTCGCGAAAGAGCTTGCCGCAATGGCTCGCGCCGAAGACCGCCTCGAAGAGCTCGAAGAGCAGGATCTCGCTTTCCACTACGAAGGCAGCGGCGGCTTCAGCGAGCTCGATCTCATCGACATCGAGGCTTTCTACTACGAAGCGTTTCTCTCGCCGCTGCCTATCAGCGCGGACGGCGACACTCCCCTGCACCGCTCCATGGGCCTCGATCATACCGGCCGGCTCGACATCGCGGTGCACCCCGATACCGACGAGGGCATGTTCCTCATCACGATGCTCGAGAGTTGGGGCATCCCCTATATCGCTTTCCGCTCGGCCGTTCCCAACCAGGCCACCGGCCCGCACGTCCACATCGGACTGCCGAGCCCCTCGCTGCCGGAAGTCGACTAGCCGCGATGGTCTCTTCTTCGTGGTGCACGGCGCAGCCGCCCTAGCGCGCCGAGCGGTTCACGATGCCCACGCGATACAACGGCCGGTCCCTCTCCGCCTCTTCCTGCTCGTAGACCTGCTCGATCTTGGCCGGGTCGTAGTCGCGCCAGAGCCAGGTCATCGCCTCGGGCAGCTCGGCCTCGCCCAACTCGGTGTTGTGTTGGTTGTTGCCGAAGCGGAAGCGAAAGTCATAGCCCTGCATCTTGAGTGAGTTGGCGAGCTGGATATTCTGCAGCGGCCAGGAGCCGAACGCGATCTCGTGGTCGTAGGCGCCGTCGGAGAGCCACACGCGGATGTTCTTCTTCTCTCGCCGCCGAACCAGGAACGGGAACATCTCCCCGCCCTGCAAGGCCTGCGGCGGCTTCTGGAAGCCGTAGCGGTCGCCGCCGTCGCGCGCCTCCTGACCGTAGCGCCACTGAATCGAAGTGAATGTCCCGATGCGCGAAATGACGCGGCTGACCCGCTCGGGGTACTGCCAGGCTTGGTTGAAGGCGCAGATGCCGCCCGAGGATTGGCCGCACGCGCCGGTCGAGTAGCCGTCCGTGCGCAGCTTGTACATCGTCTCGGCCTTGGGAAAGATCTCGCCGAACACCATGTGGTTGTAGTCGTCGTTGACCGAGTCGTAGAGCAGGCTGCGCATGCCGGTGTGCCCGTTGGGCGTGTAGGGGCCATTGACGGCGTCCTCGACCACGGTTGGCGAGATGAGCACATGCACCATGGGCGGAATCTTGCCCGCCTGGACCAGGTTTTCGGTCAAGGGAAACAACCGGGCGCGCATGTCCCGCTGTAAGAAGCGGTGACCATCCGCCCAAACCATCACCGGCGCCGCAGTATCGGGCTTGACGCCGGGCGAGGCGTAGATCCACCACGAGACCTTCCAGCCGTGGTAGACCGCCGACTCGTGGACCATCATCTCCGACAGCTCGCCCTTGGGGACGCCGGCCCGCTCGTAGGACTCGTCCATGTACGCGGCCGTGTCAAAGCGCTTCTCGCCAAGGACCTTGCCGCCGGCGCGATAGAAGTGCGCGTGGGACCAGCCTTGCAGCAGCCGCGCGGTCGAGAACCACAGGTTGCCATCCAGCTTCTCCATCGGCGGCGCGGGCTCGTCGTCGATGTAGAGTTGCGGCTCGGAGGACGATTCGAGCGCGTAGAGAAAGTCGCCGCGATCGGCCGCGACGGCCGAGCCGTCTCGGAGCTCCTCAGCCGGGAAGGCGGCGCGAATCTTGGCGGCTAGCGAGCCGTCGGGCTTTTGGGCGAGGTCGATGAGCTCTCGGGACACGAGGGGCAGCATAGCGCGGAGGCTCGACCGGCGCCAAGCCCTCGCGCCCATGCTCCCCGATACGTTGCCTCAGGGCAACGGGCTCGGCAGGTTCGTGGTAAACGGCCCGAAGTCGTGGAAGATGAAGCTCAGCGGGGCGACGCCGCCGTTGTCCGCCTCGATATCGAGCACGCCGATCGTGTCGACCGTGCAAGCTAGCCGGCCCTGGATGACGAACGCGTCGTGGGCGCCGCCGGCGAGCTCGCGGATGTCGCGGCAGCGCTCCTGCCCGTCGAGCGTGCGCGCGATCAGAGTGACTTGCGACGCGCCGCCGCTGGGATTGGTGAGGGCCATGACGGTGGTGAACGGCCGCGTGTTGTTGAACGGGAGCCGTGCCCGCTCGAGCGGCTCGAGCAGCGGCGCCGAGGCCTGGAACGGGTCGCGCTCGGGCACGATCTGCGTTACGGTGGCGTTCACCGCAACGTCCCCCGCGCCGAGCTCGACAACCGCATAGCCGGCCAGCGTCGGCCCCGAGGCCAGCGTGCGCGCCCTGCGCGCGCCGCCCGCCGGAACTGTGCCGGAGATCGAAGTCGCCTCTCCGATCGACTCGCCGGCGTCGTTGGCCAACGGCAGCGACAATGGCGCGCCGTCGGCGTCGTAGAAGTTGACGCGATAGCTCGTGGGGCTCTCGCTCAGGTTCGTCATCTGCAACAAGGTCTCGAACGCGTCGCCGGTCACGATGCGAGGTACGACGCTCTTAGAGGCGTTCAAGTCAGCGGGCGCGACGGGCAGATTCGTCGTAAAGGGCCCGAAGTCGTGGAAGACGAAGCTCACCGGCCCGACGCCCTCGCCATCGGCGCTCACCTCGACCACGCCGGTCGCGCCGGCTGTGCAGGCGAGCTGCTCTTGGATGGCGAACGCCGCGTGAGCGCCCGGCTGCACCGGCAGCGTCGCCGTACAGCGGGTCGCCCCTTCGGGGTCGTTCGCGATCAGCGTCACGTTCTGTGCGTCGGCGCGGTTGTTGGTCAGCGCCATCACGGTAGTGAAGGGCCGCGTGTTCAGGTAGGGGAAGCGCGACAGCGCCGGTTCGGAGGCCAGCGGAACGGCCGCCTGGAAGGGGTCGCGCTCGGGCACGAGCTGCGTGATGGAAGTCGTCACCGCGACGCTCCCCGCGCCCTCCTCGAGCACAGCGTAGCCCGCCAGCACGTCGCCCGTAGGGAACGTTTCCGTGAATCGTCCGCCGGCGGCCGGCAATTGGCCCGAAAGCGACGAAGCGCCGCCCGCATTGCCGCCCGCGCCATCGGAGAACGGCAGCGCCAGCGCCTGCCCGCCGCCGTCGTAGAGCCCCACGCGGTAGTCCGCCGGCGAATTCGTCAGATTCACGATCTGGAAGCTCGTTACAAACGATGCGCCGGCGGCGATGCGCGGGACGAGCGTCGACATCGAGGGGTCGGTGATGTCGCGCACCGTGCTGGCGATGTCCGAGTAGGCGCCGGGACCGTCGGGGCCGACCCCTGCGACGCGGTACTCGTACTCGACCCCGGCAAGCAGATTCGAGTCCAAGAACGTCGTGGCGCCCGCGCCGACCGAAGCCACCGTCCGCCACTCGTTCGTACCCACGATGCGGCGTTCGACGCGATAGCCTTGGGCGCCGGGAGAAGGTTGCCACTGCAAGCGAGCTTCGGTGCTCGAGAGTCGCGAAACCTCCACCTCCATCGGCGCCGCCGGCACGACCAACGGCGTGACCGAGAGCAGGTTGTCCGCCGCGTCGTAGGCGTAGGCGACGCCCCCGCCGCCGGCGTAGACGGCGCGGATGAGCCGGCCCGCGGCGTCGTACTCGTAGACCTGCGCCAGGCAGGGAGCCGCGGCGAGCGCCGCAAGAAGAAGGATGCTGTGGACTTGCTTCATCACGATGCTCCTCCTAGAACTGCGGCAGCGCCGGATTGGGGTTGTTCGGCAGCGGTCTTCCCGCCAGTGTGTGGACAGCCTGGTAGAAGTTCCAGGCGGCGTACTCGCCATAGAACGAGCGGCGGCCCTCGTTGAGCTCGCGGTTGCCCGCCTGGCGAACCGAGTGGGCGTCGGTCGTGTTCGATCCGTCGCTGCCAGGAGCGGTCGCCGTTTGGGCCTGCTCGATGCGATGGCCCACATAGCCCTGCCCGATCCCAACCAAAGTATCCAGAGGACCATTGAACGCCGCTTCCACCCACGGGTTGGGCGGCGGCGGCTCGAGGTGCTTGAGCCGGGTCGGAATCTTGGGAACGGGCGTCTTGCCGCCAAGCTTCGGCGGATTGAGCCTGAGCAGGTCGTCTCCTCCGCGTTTCGCCGACGCCCCGCCGCGCAGCAGCTTGCTGACGGCCGACTTCGAGCCGCGTTTCGTGGCGGCCTCGGCGGCTTCGCGTGACGCGCGAGACGCCGCCCGCGCGCCGCCCTTGGCGCCCCTGCCGAACGGTAAAGCGCCAAACGCAGCTGACAGGCCGACTTCGGCGCCGAAGGCGCCCCAGTCGAAGCCTTGCTGCTGGTTGGTCAAGATATCGACGCCTTGGCCGACGGCGTTTCCGATTGCGCCGCCCACAGCCCCGGCGCCGATGCCGGATAAGATCAACCCGGCCCCGCCGGCGCACACCGGCCCGCACAATCCCAGCAGCCCGCCGGTCACCGCTCCGCCGACCGCGGCGCCGATCAGGTCACCCGCGGTCAGGGGCTGGCCGGTCACCGCCGCCGTCACCACCGTCGACACCACGCCCACGACCGCGCCGGCGACCGCCCCCACCAGAGCGCCGATGAATTCTCCGCGCGGGTCGATGAAGTTGACCGGATTGTTGCCGGCGTAGGCGTAGAGATTCAGCGACGAGGGATCGGCAATGTCGCCGTAGTGCGAGTCCGGCGTGAGAAACCGCTTCAGGTCCGGCGAGTACCACCGGAAGCGCATGTAGTTGAGCCCCGAGCCGTCGCTGACCACGCCGTACAGCCCGCAGAACAAGAAGATCGACTGGGCCTGGCCGTCCTGCTGGATGAGCTCGCCGTACGGCCCATAAGCCGCCGAGCCGACCATCGTTCCGTTCGCCCCGGTAAAGGCGACCGCGCTGCCGCGATGGTCGTAATGGAAGACCCGGATGCCGTCGCCCGATTCTTCATAGAGCAGCCCGCCGGCGAAGACGAACCGCATCGTCGATCCGTTCGGCGCGCGTTGGACGAGGATCTGGTCGAGGTCCGCGTGCGGGTTGACCGTAAAGCGGGTGCGTCCGCCGGCCTTCGTCCACGCGACCAGCCGATCTTCGGCGTCGTACTCGTAGGATCCGTCCGGGCTTCGAATCAAGTTGCCGTCGGCGTCGTAGGCGGCGGACCCGCCGGGCAACGAGGTGAGGTTGCGGCGTGGATCGTAGGTCGCCGGCGAGCCGTTGATCGTCTGGAAGCGTCCGTCGTTGCGGTAGGTAAAGCTCATCGCCGCCGGCTGATAGGCCGGCTGCGCGGGCGCGCCGCTGTACTCCTCGCTCAGCATTCCCAGCGGGTCATAGGTGTAGCGGTAATCGACGATGGGCACGCCGCCCGAGGTGAAGTCGCGGCGCCGCACCAGCCTTCCGGCCTCGTCGTACTCCATGCGCCTGCTCGTTCCGTTGGGGAACCCGATGTCGGTCAACTGCGAGTTGGCGTCGTAGCTGAAGCTCGTCCGGCGCTGCGCCCAGTCGACGGCGGCGATCAGCCGGTTCGCTTCGTCGTACTCGTACTCGACCGTCTTGCCGTCGGGGTAGGTCAGCCGTTGCAGGTTGCCGTTGGGGTCGTAGGCGTAGCGCAGCGTATCACCGTGCGCATCGCGGTACGAGGTGACGCGGTTGAGCGCGTCGAAGGTCCGGCGCAACCGCACCGCGCCGCCGGAGCGAACCGTCGTCAGGTTGCCGTTGGGGTCGTAGGCGTACTGCTTGGTTGCGCGCGCGCCCTCGCCGCTGTACTCAACGCGCGTCAGCCGGCTGGCGTCGTCGTATTCGTAGTTCTTCTCGGCACTGCCGGGCAGGTCCTCTTCGACGGGCAGGCCGCGCTCGTCGTACTCCCAAGTGATCTGCGCGATCGAGCCGGTCGCGGGCGTGAACTGCCGGACGCGGTTTTGATCCTCGTAGCTGAACTGCGTCTCCGCTCCCGACCCGTCGGTCATCCCAGCCAGCACGTCGTCGCCGAAGAATCTCTGGGTAGTGAACCGTCCGCTCGGGTCGTCGACGCGCAGCAGCCGCCCGATCTTGTCGTAGGTCAGGCGCGTCACCCGGCCCAGCGGATCGACGAACTCGGTCGGGCGCTGCACACGGTCGAAACGCGTCTGCGCCACGTTGCCCAACGCGTCCGTCGTCGCGATTGGCAGATCGACCTCGTCATAGACGGTGGTGGACGCGACCACGCCTTTCGCGTCGATCAGCGAGACGACGTTGCCGACCCTGTCATAGCGCCGCCGCGTGGTGTTGCCCGCGGCGTCGGTCTCCGAGATTAGGCGGCCGACGGCGTCATAGTCGCGGGTGGCTGAATTGCCCATCGCGTCGATGAGCTCAACGAGCCGGTCGCCGTCGTCGTAGACGAGCTGGGTGGTGTGCCCGAGCGCGTCGGTGCGCGAGACGACGTTGCCGTTGCCGTCGTATTGCGTGCGGGCTACGTTGCCGTTTTTGTCCACCATGCGCACAAGGCGGTTGCGCGCGTCGTACTCCATCGACTCCACGTTGCCCAACGGGTCGGTTCGCCGGATGACGTTGCCGCGACCGTCGTAGTCGAGCAGCGTCTTCATGCCGGCGCCGTCTTCGATCTCCGACGGCAACCCGATCTCGTCATAGTCCGCCCCGCCGGTGAACGGCCCGCGGAGCATCTGTCCCGATGTCGCTTGGCCGCCGGTGTAGTTGATGTCCATTCCGGCGCCGTCGTCGAGGATGACGTTGTTGAGCTGCCCGTTGCCGTTGTAGCGGCGCGTGTCCTGATGTCCCTCCGCATCGTTCACCGAAGTGATGTTGCCGTTGTTGAAGGTGAAGTTGGTCACCGCACCCTCGGCGTCGGTGAAGCTCGACAGGTTTTTGCCGACGAACGACATGCGCGTTAAGTTGCCGGCCGCATCGGTCACCCGTGTGATATTGCCGTTGCCGTCGTATTCGAACGACGTTCGGCGGTCCAGCGCGTCGATGATCGCCGTACGGTCGCCGTTGAACGCGTACTCGTAGCGCGTCTCGGCCTCGAGCGGATCGAGGTAGCGCAGCAGCCGGTAGTTCATGTCGTGCTCGAAGCGATACTCGTGCCCGAGCCGGTCGGTGTAGGTCGTCACGACGCCTTGCGCAGTCTCTTGGTAGGCGAAGCGCGCCAGCGGCGTCTCCGCGCGGCCGTCGTCCTGCGCGACCACGCGGCCGAGCGCATCGTAGTTGTTCGCGAAAATGCGGTCGCCGTTGGCGTCGATGGCCTCGGCGATCTGGCCGGCGTCGCTGTAGCGGAAAAACGTCGGGAAGGTGGGCTCGGAGACCTGCACGGTGAACCCGAACGCCTCGCCCGTCGCGCCTGGTTGCATGTCGCGAATGCGCAGCGTCCACGTGCCGTTGGCCTGATCGCCCTGGAACTGGTTGAGGATGACGTCTTCGTAGTTGAAGACCGTCGGCGTGGGATGCTCGGCAAAGTCGGTGATGTCGACGACGCGGCCGGTGGGCGAGCTGAGCGTGACCTGCACGTCGGACGGCCGCGAGTGTGAGAAGCGCGTTCCCGGCAGTAATACGATGCCGGCCTCATCGGGACGGTTGCTGATCGTGATGTCCTGCTCCAGCACGCCGTTGTCGGGGATCGGCAAGATGACGGCCGGCTGCAGCAGCAGGTCGCTCACCGTGGACGGATTGTGGATCGCAGTCAGGCGCCCAAGCTCGTCGTACTGGAAGTAGGCGCGCCGGCCAGCCGGGTCGGAGACGAAGCGAATGCGGTTCGCATCGCCGTAGGTAAACTCGATCTCGCGATCCGAGATCGGCTCTCGTACTCTCTCGACACGGCCGAGTGATTTTTCGACCAGTAGTAGTTGGTTGATCTTGTTTCCGATGACCTTCAAAACGCCGTTCGAATCGAAGGCCAGCATCGTGCCGTCCTCGCGCGTTACCCGCCAGGTGCATTCGTTGCAGCGGAATATTCCGTTGACTTCCTCGAGCCGGTCGTAACGATTGCTCTCGTCGAGCGGCGGATACGACCCCGAGCTGAAGCCGAAGCGATTGCTGCGATGGTCGTCCCAATGGACGGTGACCGGTCCGCCCGGCCTGCCTTGCACGCGCGCGGCGTATGGGTGGGTCCAACCAACGCCCAACAACAGCGGCTGACCAATGATGGCGGCCGGAGTGGTGAGCGAGTCGTGGACCGCGGTGAAGTCGAGCGTGCGGCCGCCGTGTACCTGAATCACGCTGGCTTCGAGCGAGAAGTTGCCCGTGCCGGTGTCGACGGCGTTGCCGATCACGCTCACCTCACGAGGCTGCGTCAGGCGTGAGATCAGGTCCGCGGCCGGCCGGCCCGTTCGCTGAGCCGCGGCCGGAACATTCGCGGCGAGTAGGACCAGGATGGAAGAGAAGATCGTTCGGGGGAAGCGGGGAGACAAATGCATCGTGAGACCATCGAGCGCAAGAGTCGACGATACCATGCCCCCGCTGGGCCGTCTATGTAGCGGCTTCTTCCTCCTCGATCTCCGCGTCCAGCGAGATAGCGATGGCGCCTTCCACGCTCATGGCCGCAGGGCATTTCTGTTTGTGCGTGTCCAGCGCGCGTTGGGCGCGGTCACGCGACCCAGCCGGAATTTTCAGGTGGTATTTGACGCGAATACGCGTGATGCGCATAACGCCGTCGACATTCTCGATGTCGCCCTCGACCTCGCTCCAGACCTTGTCCGGGAAGGGCGGAATCTTACGAGCTGCCAGGGCCCCTGACAGAGTGCCGGTCAGTCAACCGCCGACCGCGCCGACCATGTGGTCCAGCGTGGCGGGCAGATCGCGGTCCGGCTCGAGCCCGTAGAAGTGCTTGATTCCGCCGTGGACGCCGAACGCGAGCGGATCCTCGAAGCCTTCGACGAAGGCGCGACGCTCGGGCGGCTTGTCCTGCAGAATGCGTAACCTGGAGGTGTGGACGATGTCTCCCATACGAGTCTTGCTCCTTGCCGGGCGGCCGCGGATGGCGACGCCGACCCGTGCAGGGTAGCGGAAGCCGGCGACCCGGGGCAACGCGAGAGGAAACCTCGCGGCCGGAGCTGTCGTAGGCATTGTGTATGCGATGGCTGCTCATCCTGCTAGCGGCAGCGGCGGCGGCGCAAGACGCGCCCGAGCTCGCCCAGATCGTCGAACGGGCTTTCCAGCAGGACCGCCGCAACGAAGAGTTGGCGAAAAGCTACACCTACACCGAGCGCGTCGAAGAGCGCAAGCTCGACTCTCGCGGCGCGGTGAAGGATATCGAATCGAAGACGTTCGACGTCACGTTTCTCTATGACGAGCCCTACGAGCGGCTCGTCGCGCGCGATGGCCAGCCTCTCCAAGCCAAGGAGGCGGCGAAAGAACAGACCAAGCTCGACAAGGAGATGGACAAGCGTGCAAACGAGTCGGACAAGGCGCGCGAGAAGCGCCTGGCCAACAAGCGCAAGGAAGAAGAGGAGCGCCGCAGGATGCGCGCCGAGATCGTACAGGCGTTCGACTTTACTCTCGAAGGCGAGGAACAGCGCGACGGCGTGCCGTGCTGGCGCATTCGCGCTGACCCCAAACCGGGCTACGAGCCAGGCTTCAAGGACGCTAGGTTTCTAACCAAGTTGCACGGACGCTTCTGGATCGCAAAGCACGACTACGGCTGGGTGCGCGCCGAAGCCGAGACGATCGAGAACGCCTCGTTCGGGCTGTTCTTGCTCAAGCTCCGCGAAGGAGCGAGAATGGAGTTCGAGCAGCGCGAGCTCAACGGCGAGGTCTGGATGCTCGACACGTTTCGGCTGAAGTTCGACGCCAAAATTGGGCTGCTCAAGGGGCTGCGGCGCGAGATCGAGGTTGGCTGGAGCGATTTCAGAAAGTTCGAAGTCGAGTCGAAGCTGCTGGCGGCCGAGCCGTAGCGGCATTTGGCTGAAGGCGGCGCGTCCGCTATCCTGACCGCGAGGCAATCCGATGACGCAGCCGCAGCAACACTCAACCGGGGATTCGAGCCGTAGGCGGACGTTCTTGAAAGGCGCCGCCGTCGCCGCGGGCGTGCTCGCGGCCGGCGCCGCCAGGGCCGACCAGAGCCCGCTGACCGACGAGCAAAAGCTCGACCGGCTAGCCTCCAACACCTACCCCTGCCGCTGGCTCTTCAACCGGCGCACCTCGCGGCCGTCGGCCGAAGCCGACGCGATGAAGAAGAAGTACGGCACGCTCACGCTGCTCGACTTCCCGCAGTTCACCAAGGACACCTTCGCCGGTGTGCGCCACATGGATCTGTGGTCGTCGCTGTTCGGCGATCAGGACGACGACTCGATGTTCGAGCTGCAGAAGGTCGTCTACGGCGGCCGTGAGCGGACGATCCGCGAGTTCGACCCCGCCACCGCCGCCGGCAAGAAGTGGCTCGACAAGCTTGCCGACAAGATCACGACCACCGGCGTGCGCTGCCACCACATCTCCAACAACGCGCCACGCAACGTCTCCGATCTCGACGCCGATGCGCGCAGGGCCGGCATCGCGACGGCGAAGAAGTGGCTCGATGGCGCGGCGCACATCGGCGCGAAGTCGATGCGCGTCAATACCGGCGGTCCGCGCATCGTCCCCGCCGCCACGGCCGAGACCGGCTACCCGCGCAACGAGGAGATCGAGAAGTACTTCGCCAACGCCATCACGTCGTTTCGCGAGATGGCCGAGCACGGCGAGAAGGTCGGCGTGAAGGTGACGATCGAGAACCACTGGGGGTTGAGCGCGAATGCGATGAACATCCGCATCATCCTCGACGAGGTCAACCATCCCTACTGCGAGGCGTCGCCGGACTTTTGCAATTGGGAGCACAAGTACATGCTCTACCACGGTCTCGAAGCGGTGATGCCCTATGCGCACACCACCGTGCACGCCAAGTATTGGGATCGCTGGGATTCGGTCGACATCGCGCGCTGCGTCCAGATCCTCAATCACAGCGGCTACAAGGGCAAGATCGCGCTCGAGTACGAACACGGCCCATGGGACGGGGTCGAGGGCGAGAAGCGGCTGATGCGGGACGTGCTGGCGGCGCTGTAGGCGCGCCATCCGCTCGCCTCGTCAGTAGTCCGCGCCTGTAAGACTGCGCTCCACCGAGCGTTGCCACGCTTCGAGCGCAGCAACCATGCGCCGTGCCAACTTCGGCTTCTCCGAGGCGAGATCGCGCTGTTCGTAGGGGTCCGCCACGATGTCGTAGAGCTCGGGCGCCTGCGAGTCGAAACGGACGATCTTGTAACGATTCTCCGTCCAGGCCGCGACGCCGCCGAAGTCGCGGGTCTTGGCGACCGGATGGCGAAAGTTCACGAAGTCGATGCCGGGATTGCGCGTCGTCGGTGTGGTGCCGCGTGTGAGCGACGCATCCATCCAACGCGGATTCTCGGCCTCGGACCGACGATCGTAGCGCCAGAAGCCGATCGGCTCGGGACGCTCCCGTAGCGGCTCTCCGCGCAGCAACGCGCTGAGGTCCGCGCCGTCGAGCGGGCGCTCTGGGTCGGGGTGCTCCAGGCCAAGCAGGCCCAATACGGTGGCGAAGATGTCGGTGGTGACCGCCGGCGCCGCGGTCGCGCGAGCCTCGCGGATCACCGCCGGCCACTCCACGATCGCCGGCACGCGCAGACCGCCTTCGTAGAGGTCGCCTTTGTGGCCGCGCCAGCCGCCGTTGTAGAGGTCGGCTCGCTGCTCATCGGGTATCCCCTCGACGGTGATGCCGTTGTCTGAGGTGAACCACAGCAGCGTGTCGTCCGCCTCTCCCATCGCGCGCAAGGCCTCACGGAAACGACCGAGCGCGCGGTCCATGGCTGTGATCTCGGCGAAGCGGTTGCGCAACACTTCTCCCGGAACCTCGACGTAGAGGTTCATGAACGGCGCCAACCCGCGGTAGGGGCTGTGCGGCGAGCCGAACCACAAGGTCACGAAGAAGGGCTGGTCGCCTCGCTCGCGCACCTTGCGCAGAAACTCAATCGCGTAATCGACGCAGACATCCGAGCTCTCGCCCTTTAGGATCATCGGATCCGCGCCGTTGTGGCTCATGGGAGGATCGAGCTCGAAGAAGTTGTCGTGCGCCAAGTACTCCTGGTAGCCAAGCGCGGCGGGACTGGTCGGCGAGCCTTCTTTGACCGCCCCGACGTGCCACTTGCCGAAGTGACCGGTGCGGTAGCCGGCATTGCGCAGGATCTGCGCGATCGTGATCTCTTCGGGCCGGGTGGAGTGGTTCGGCGCAAACACGCCCGAGCGGTTGGGGTGGCGGCCGGTTAAGATGGACGCCCGCGTGGGCGAGCAGTTGGGCGCGGCGGAGTAGAAACGATCGAACCGCAGACCCGACGCCGCCATCTCGTCGAGAATCGG
Source organism: Bryobacterales bacterium (assembly GCA_965216545.1). GTDB lineage: Bacteria > Acidobacteriota > Terriglobia > Bryobacterales > UBA6623 > RI-231. Next base: position 4,942,681 of record OZ244172.1, on the reverse strand, counting down.
CGTTTTCAGATACGGATGTCCGTTGTAGGCCGTCTCGCCCCAGCCTTGGTCGTCGGCCATCGCGAGCACGATGTTGGGTCGTTGGGCGGCCAGCGGCAGCGCGAGAAGGAAAGCCAGGGCGAAACGCATGATTGCTCCCAGGCAGCTTATCAACTCCGCGGCGCGCCCGGCCGCGCATGCTAATCTAACCAGGGATTCGGATCCGGTTCTCCCTGGAGGTAGTAGCAGCCACATGTCCATCGATCGACGCAGTTTCCTCTCGCGCGCCGGCTCCGCCGCGGCGGTGCTCACGGCGGCGCAGTACTCCCGCGTCCTCGGGGCGAACGAGCGCGTAGGCGTCGCGGTGATCGGCGTGAACGGCCGCGGCAACAGTCACATCTCGGCCTTCGCCGGCAATCCCGGCGCCGAGGTGCGCGCAGTGGTCGACATCGACCAAGCGGTCAACGAGAAAGCCGCCGCCAAGGTCGCCAAAGAGCAGGACGGACATCGCCCGCAAGAGTACGCGGACATGCGCAAGACGTTCGAGTCTAAGGACATCGACGCGGTCTCGATCGCCACCCCCAACTACTGGCACGCGCTCTCCACCATCTGGGCCTGCCAAGCCGGCAAGGACGTCTACGTCGAAAAGCCCGCCAGCCACAACATCTTTGAGGGCCGCAAGATGGTCGAGGCGGCGCGCAAGTACAAACGGATCGTCCAGTGCGGTCAGCAAAGCCGCTCGACGCCGCACAAGATGGAAGCCGTAGAGATGCTCAGGGACGGCGTGATCGGCGAGGTCTACATGGCTAAGGGCCTCTGCTTCAAGCGCCGCAAATCCATCGGCTCGAACCAGCCCGCCCCCGTGCCGCCCGGCGTCGACTACGACATGTGGCTCGGCCCCGCTTGGCCGCGCGCCTGGAAGGAGAACCGCTTCCACTACAACTGGCATTGGTATTGGGACTTCGGCAACGGCGACATCGGCAACCAAGGCGTGCACGAAATGGACGTCGCGCGCTGGGGTCTGGGCCTGGACGAGTTGCCCGACAACGTCTTCTCCGAAGGCGGCAAGTTCGCCTACGACGACGACCAAGAAACTCCCAATACGCAGCTCGCCGTGTTCCGCTACCCCGACAAGGAGCTGATGTTCGAGGTGCGCGGCTTGATCACCGGCGGCGAGGCCAACCTGCTCCAGGACTCCGGCAACGGCGCCCACACCATCGGCATCCTCTTCCTCTGCAGCGACGGCTACATGAACGTCCACGGCGGCGGCTACCAGGTCTACCTGGGAGAGAAACGCGAACCGGGCCCCAGCGGCAAGACGACCGAAGACACGACCTACCTCCACGTCGACAACTTCCTCAAGGCGATGCGCTCGCGCAAGCACACCGATCTGAACTGCGACATCGAGGTGGGCCACATCTCGGCGGCGCTGTGCCACATGGCCAACATCGCCTACCGCACCAACGAAAAGCTCCGCTTCAACCCCGTCACCGAACGCTTCATCGGCAACGACGAGGCCAACCGCCTGGTCACCCGGGACTACCGCGCACCCTTCGTCGTGCCGGATCAGGTCTAGCAGAAGCTCCGGATCGGCTCGAGCCCGCTGCGCCCCGAGCTCTCGGTTGCGAAGCGCCAGCACGGTTCCCATTGCCGACGCGGCGCCGGCAGGCGCTGAGCAGGATGCAGCCCCGGGGAACCTCTTCTGTGGGACACTCTCCTAGGCTATAATCGCCGCGTCATGCGCGTTCCAACAAACGCCCTCCGACCCCTGTGCCTGGCAGCCGTGCTGCCGGTCTCTCTCTTCGCCGACACGGCGGAGGGGAGGCTCACCGCCGACGGGTCGTCCGTCGTGCTGAAGTCGATGACCGCGGAACCCGGTTTCGGCGACACGATCATGCTAATCACGGAGGGACCGTTGCCGGAAGGGTGCGGACTTTTCGACGCCTACAGCCTGGCGACCGAAGGCAAGCTCCGCGGCATCGCCGTGACGATCTCCCAGGAGACGAAGGGCATTGAACGGGCGGGGTTGAATGCGCTTTACCACGAGAGTTGGGACGGCATGCTCACCAGCATCGGCGACCCGGAAGTGACCGTCGAGCAATATGACGACGAGACGCTGAAGGGCGCCGTCCGGGTCGAGGCGGGTTCGTTTACCGACCACACGTTCTCCTATGAGGCTCGTTTCGAGGTGGGGCTTGTGCGCGAGCGGCCGGCCTATGAAGCGACCGTGTCCGGCGGCGACGGCTCCGAGGCGGCTCGAGCCTACACGCTGTATTACCAAGCGATGATGGCCGGGCGTCTTGATGACGGAAAGGAGTACGTCATCCAGGAGCAGGCCGAGCAGATGACCGGCGAGGATGTCGACTTCTTCCTCGATATGTTTCAAGAGAACCCGAAGCAGCTCACGATCACGTCCGTTTCGGAAGAGGGCGACAAGGCCACGCTCCAGGCCGAGGGCCTCATCGCCGGATGCATGGAGGACGGCTCGGCGAAGGCGACGATCGAAATGGTGAACCGGGACGGCGGCTGGAAAGTGGCGAGCGAGAGTTGGGAAATGTAGGGTAGGAGCGAAGCGACGCTCAGCGCCCCAACTCCAGCGTCAGCGCTTCGTCCTCGACCTCCTGTTCGGTGACCGAACGCCGCTGCTCGACCACACGGGCGATTCTCGCCATCATGAGCTTTCGCCCAAGACGCGGTGTTTCCGCTTATGATGAATGCGTGAAGCTTACGATCGAGCTGGAGCGGGAAGAGGACGGCCGCTGGATCGCGGAAGTCCTCGAGCTGCCCGGCGTAGTGCGCTACGGCGCAAGCCGCGAGGAGGCGATTAGCCAGGTCCAGCGCGATGCGATCGACGTGATCGCGGACCGGATTGCCCATGGCGAGCTCGACTCGTCCGCTCTGGGCGTGTCGTTTACGATTCCGGATGAGCAGTTGGCGCGCCAGTAAAGCGCGGCGCGTCTTCGCTGCTTTGGAACGGATTGGCTGGCGGGCGAAGCGCCAGCGCGGGTCGCATCGCATCCTGGAACGGCCGGATTGGCCCGACTACGTGTTCTCTTTTCACGATGACGAGGAGATCGGGCCGCGCATGCTGGCCCGGATCTCGAAACGGACGGGGCTAAAACCGGAAGATCTCTGAGGGAGGAACTGGTCGCGGTCAAACCCGTTGCGCCCGCGTTTTCAGCTGCGGGCCGGGCTTCTTGCGCCGGAGATCTCGTCCGACGTGGCGCTCCATGCGTTGCACGAAGGCTTCGTCTCCCAGGGACAGGCCGGCCTCGGTCGCGCGGCCCAGCTCGGCGGCGGTGGCTTCGGAGACGCCGACGCCGAGCACGCGGGCCCAATCGTGGATGTGAAGCTCGCTCCAGGCCCAGTCGTCGAGCAGAGGGTCCGAGGCGGCGTTCGAGCTGTGGGCGGCGGCGCTCGACCACTCATATTCGGCGGCGGCGGAGACCATTCGCGCGCGGACGGGATTGAGGTCGACGTAGGCGAGTGCGGCGATGAGGTGGCTGCGGCCGAGGGCGCACGACTTGAAGCGGGCCTGCCACAGGTGTCCGATCCGGCGGTTGCGGCGGTTGAACCACTGCGCGTAGCGGCCATCGGTCTGGCCGATGGCGCGGGCGAGCGAGTCCGGGCGCTTGGGGATGGCGATCAGGTGGACGTGGTTGGTCATGAGGCAGTAGCCGAGTACGGCAACGCCGTGCTCGCTGCACTTCGCGCGGAGGAGATCCAGATAGAATCGCCGGTCTTCGGGTAGCAGGAAGACGTCCTGACGATTGTTGCCCCGCTGGGTGATGTGGTACGGAACGGCCTCCGCAACCACACGGGCGGTTCTCGCCATGGGTGTCGGTGGAGATTGTTGCACGGTCGGGGCGGGGAGGCAAGGGGCCGGGCCATCTGGTGCCGGGGCGGCTCGCGCTTGGAAGTCCTTGATTTCACGCTTGTTAGCTGGTTAATTAGGGGGCTGTCCCCGAACTCCCGAACTCCCCGAACTCCGAACTCCCCCGAACTCCCGGCTTCCTGTCCCCGAACTCCCCCGAACTCCCCAGTGATTAACCGCACCTTCTGCTCAGAACCCACACACTTTATTCTTGACACGGGGATAACGATGGGGTAATCTCGCAGCTGCGATACAAAATCCACGGATCAGGACGAATGCCCCCTCTATCCCGACCGCTAAGTCGCCGAAACGCTATTTGGATAGGTGGCCCAGCTCTGTGCGCATTCTTATCAGCCGCCGCCAGCGCCAGAGGCCAGCGATCACGACTTCAACCCTCAAGTGCCGACTGGAACTACTTCTTCATGCGATTGCGCCAGCTTTCGCGGGCCCAATTGGAGCCTTCGTGGAACCAAGAGGCTTACGTGCAGAAAGTTAAGGCCCTCGTGGAGGAGACAAGATTTTCGGGGTTCGATTTCCTGTCTTCGATTCCTGATCAACCAGAGTTTTCCGAGGTCCGCAAGGAATCAGGATTTCAAGTGGTACTCGTCTCGTTGGAGCCCGGCGAGTCTATCCCGGCGCACGATCACCCGGAGATGACGGGAGTCATAAGCTGTCTTGCGGGCCGGTGTAGGATTGAAAACTACAATCTTAGGTCATGGGACCCCGAGTCCGCGATGTGCAGATTAGAGCGGACGGGACTGACAGATGTATCGACGGGGGGCGTCAGTGTCCTTACGGGATCACGGGACAATATTCACGCGAGTGGGGTATCCACTTGACTCAGGTGGCCCCAACATCTTGTGGTCGGCCTTACCCCGGTTCGGCGTCCCAATCGGCCACGATCGAGCGGTACGGCGTCGGCTCGACCGCGACAGCTTGCTGAACGAGGCGGTAGAACAGCTTGCCGCGGCTGCGTGAGCTGCGGCGGTTGAAGCGGAACACGAATTCATCGAGGTAGTAGTCGAGATGCTCGCGGCTGATCGCGCCTTGGTGGGTGCCGAGCATCCAACGCTTGAGCAGCGAGATCGCCTTGTGGACCCGCGGCAGCAGCTCCGACGCCTCCTTGCGCCGCCCCGACAAAAAGACGATGCGATGCCGGTAGCCCTTCTTCTCGAGCGGCTCGTAGCCCAGCCAGCCATCGCTGTGCAGCAGGCTGCCCGGCTCGACCGACTCCTCCACGAAAGGGATCAGACTGGCCGCCGAGGCGTCGCGCACGCGACGCATGCGCAGGCGTCCCATCCCGGCGCCCTTCTCCTCCACGGCCACTGCAATCAGCGCTTTGCGCTCGGTCTGACGGCCGGAAACGCCTTCTTCCGGGCCGCCCCAATAGGTCTCGTCGACCTCCACCACGCCGCTGAGCCGCTCGCGTCCGGGACACACCATCGCCCGGCGCAGCTTGTGCAGCCAAGTCCAGGCCGTCTGATAGCTGCCGAGGCCCAGCACGCGCTGCAACCCCAGCGCGCTCGTCCCGTTCTTCTGCGCCGTCACATGCCACATCGCCCGAAACCAAAGCCGTAGCGGTTTACGAGTGTCTTGAAAGATCGTGCCGGCGGTCGCCGAGGTCTGCCGTCCGCAACGGGCGCACTCCAGCCTAACTTTGCGCACCGGCCACGCCCGCCCATGGCCGCAAGCCGGGCAGCGAAACCCGTCGGGCCAACGCAGCCTCACCAGGTAGTGGCGGCACGCCTCCTCGGTCGCGAAACGGGCCTCGAACTCCACCAGATCACGCGGATAATCCTCCACAGCGCCGCATACTACATCTTGGGGTCACCTGAGTCAAGTGGATACCCCACTTTCACGCGATTAGATCTACGGACAAAACACTTCTTCTTGATATTTTTACGCCACCCTACAGCCAAGAGCGAACGACTCGTACTCGTTGGTTCCGGGAAATCCAGCTAGAACGACCCGGAGCCGCTGTGTATCGCGCCAGGATAACCCCTCAACCAGAATAGGAGAAGAACCCTATGTGTTGGAGATCAACAATGAGAAGATGCAGTCGCCAACTGGTGCTCCCCATCTTGATCGGCGCACTGGTCTCGCTACCTGGCCTCGCCCAGTCAGGCGCAACAACGTCGACTTCGGCGGCCCCTGCTTTCCCGAAGACGATAGAGTATTCGGTGCTGTTCCTAACGATTCTTCAGGACTCAGCAGAGCCGGCGGGGGCATACGCCGAACGACGAGGAGCAATCCTCGACGAAACCGGCTTAGGTTTCGCCCATCAACAGGCACTCGTTGATGTCGCTGAAGGCTACGGAAGGAAGTTGAAGGCTCTCTTCGAGAAGCCACCCGCACTCAAAGGCAAGTCGCGGGCCGAAGGCATTGGTGAGCAGCGTCGTGTGCTCCTTCGCTCTGCAATATCCCAACTAGAGGCGCGCCTAGGGCCGACCGGAGTCGAGCAACTGGAATCATTTATCACTGCTCGGATTCGACCATCAATCGAACTCCTGGAGTCGTCAACAGCAGAAGGAGTAGCCCAATGACGAACACGAAAACAAGCGGCAACGGACTCAGGTGCAGGCTTTCTGCGGCATGGTGCGCAGTCGTCGTCGCTGTTCTTTTTGTAGCAGTGCGCTCATCTCATGCCTGCCCAGCATACTACTCCGTCACGACGTGGGGAACATCGAGCGGCTCGTATATCAAGACACTCCTAGACGGCGGCGACGAGGAGGATGTTTACGTTGAGGCGGCAATCTACAGTCCTACTGGCCGCACCAGCTTCTCCAGTTCCTCGGGGTCGTACTATGCGACGACAACCGCGTTCCTGGTAGCAAACGAAGACTACGGCGACTACCTTGCTGTAGGAAACGGATATGCGGGTCTGTTTACGGCTGGTCCGACAAACAAGCACTACAAGCTAGGCTCCCAGAAAGTCTCGTTCGTTCGCAATACCAGGGTATCTCCCATGTTCGATTGTGCTTATGAGCGGAATTGCGGTCCGATCCCAATTGCGCCTTCGCACAACTATTGCGGCCCAACGGACTTTGGCGTTCCAGTTAATCCGTTCTCGCCTAGGTGCTACAATTTTATAGCCAGGAAGTACGTCTTCTTCAAGGCTGGCACATCCCTGTCCTGCTGGAAGGCGCCCTTCACGTCGGATGAACCTAGTCAAACCAACATACCGTGCGACGATCCGATCCCTTGAGAGTGGTGCGATAGCTGGTAGACTACAAAGGCGCAGCGGCAATATGAGCTGACTGCGGCAGGAGTGGAGCGGGCCCCTCGCCATGAGCGGGGGTCCCGTTTTGTGATGTCGCTCTGTACCGGCAGAAGATACGAAGACACACTACCCTTTTTTCGGGGGTCGATCAAAGAGGCGTCGGTGTGCTACTTGTCAACCGGTCGCCTCTCAGTCACTCGTTACGTCTACAGTCGCGCGGGCAAGATTGCGTGGATTGAGAGCCGTGGCAAGAATGGTGTCGAGTCGACTGTCGAGTTTCTGTATGACGGGAGCTGCCAGCTGCGAACAATCTCCGCACCCGTGCAGGATGGTCATGGCGCTTTCGAGGTAAGGTTCGAGTATGATGCTGACGGTCGGAGGATTAGCAGGACTGAGATCAATGCTGACGGTATAGCCTGGGAGTCTGATCGATATAATTATCGTTCAGATGGTTCTTATACTCAGGTGGCTTTTGCTCCACGAGTCGGAGCTGATGGCGGGTGCTTTTGGCTCCCAGGCTTTCGTACATCGATAGAGGTTCCTCTCGCCGATACGTTGACCATTAGCTGCGGCCCCTCGGGGAATGTGAAAGGCGGAACCTTCCACGATAAAGAGCACCGCGTTGTGGGTGAAATCGTCGTGCCCGATGAGGCATCGCGGGTCGCATCAATTCGCTACAAGAGTCGCAACCTGGGGGCGGTCGATGGGCTACTAGACATTCTGCGATTCTTGGCACCGCGCCTTGCTGGTAGCAGATTCGTGACCTTGGAGGTGTCTATCGCGACCGACGAGTCTGGGGACGTGCGTACTAGTCGGATTCACGGGGATTTTGTCGACATTAAGACGCGAACTAGGTTTGATCAGTACGGGGATGCGATCGAAGAGTTGAGACAGTCTCAGCGATGGGTTATCGCGCCTTTCGGGCGGGCGACGTCAGATTTTGGCATCGACGCCCACTGGATCTATGAATACGAACGCGATCAAGTCGGCAACTGGACCAGGCAAGAGATTTCAGATGCCCTGAATGGAAGTGCCACCATTGACGTTGTAGAACGGTCTATTGCGTACTTTGCATAAATGCACTTCATCTCTAGTACTACTGTGTTACAAAAATCCGGACCCACAGAAAGGGCAGCTGTGGAGCTGGCGTAGGATGTGGCGCGCGATGGCGGCGCGCAGGGTGGCGATCGAGACCGGGTTATGCCGCTCGGCTCGGATGGGGAGCGCCCCGCCGGCGTTGTCCGGCCGGGAGCTTGGGGACGGGTAGCTGCAGTGTCCCGACCCGGGTCGAGGGGGAAAAACGAGCTCTTTCCGCGACTAAGAACCCGTATGCTGCAATGCACAATGTCGCGTGGTGGTGAAAGCCTCGCCAGCCGCGCCCTTCGTAGTGGCCCAAGCCCACCTCTTGTTTGAGCTCCTGATAATCACCCTCGATGACCCAGCGCTGTTTCGCAATCGCAACGAGGTCTTTGAGCTTGGTCGCCGCCGGCAGATTCGCCAGCCAATAGTGCGTCGGCTCGGCTTCGTTCTGCGGCCATTCGATCAACAGCCACTGTTCGGCGTAGGGTTCGTCGCGTTCGAAATCCCGGTGCGCCGAACGGATCCGCAGGGCGGCAAAGCACGAGCGCAGACGCGAAAAAGAGGAAACAGCCTTGGATTTACGGACCGCCTAACGGAACAACGCGCGAAAGCCCTCCTGCTCGAAGTGGCGGTCGTGGGTGAGGACGTCCGAGATCCCCTCTTGGCGCATGGTTTGCATGGAGATGCAGTCCGTCAGGCTGTAGGCCTTGTCGGGGCGGCTTTCGTAGAGCTCGAGGCCGCGTGCGAAGGTTTCGGCGCTTTGCGGCAGGACTCGAACACCCGGCTCCAGCGGCAGCTCGCGGACGATGGCGGCGGCGTGGAGTCGCCAGTACGAACCCTTGTTGGCGAAGAAGGTCAGATACTCGACCAGCACTTCCTCGGTCGTTACGATGAGCCGGAGGCCGAGAAGCTCCCGTTCCAGGGCGAGCGCCTGCTCACGGTGAGAGTCTGACGGGTGGGTTAGCGCCGTCCAGTAGAAGGTGTCGGCGAAGACGGCGCTCATCGCTTGGGATGGCCGTAGATGTAGTGGTCAATCTGGCTGGCGGCGTCCTTGGGGAGCTTTGCCAGCTCTTCGGCTGGGACTTCGCCCAATATGTCGCGGATCATTTCGGACACCGGGCGGTGAGCCTTTGCGGCCTCTGTGGTTTCAGGCTCGGCGGCGATCAGGCGTTCGAGGAACTCGGGGACGGAGAGGCCCTGGGCGTCCGCTTGCTGGCGAAGGCGGGCGGCTTGCTCGTCGGAGATTTCGATGGTGACGGGCATGGGTGACCTGGGATTATTCTACAGCAGGTTTGGAGGGCGCCATGGACGGAATCGGGAAGCGAGCCCGAATTCGGGGCCTGACCTTGCCGGGCTTAAGCCCGCCGGGGACCGGCTGAAGCCGGTCCCCACTGATGTGGCGGGGTCGGGATAAGGACAATGCGATACGGCGTGGCGCGCCGGGTCCGCGGGCTCCCGCCCGCGGCTCTTTGGTTGCGGTGGCCGGCGGTTGTTGGCGGTTAGCCGACTAGCTCACGTTCGGCGGCATACCGATCCGCCACGGCCTTCTTCAGCTCCTTCGGGAAGACCTTGATGAACTTGGCCGTCATCTGGTCCCAGTTGTCGAGCACCCACTTGGCCTTCGGGCTATTCGTGTATTCGACGTGGCGCTCGATCAGCGTGCGGACTTCCGCCTGATCTTCCGGCTGGTCGAAGGGATCGCAGTCGATCATCGAGTGGTTGGCGGCTTTGTCGCGGAATTCTCCGGACTCGTCCAGCACATACGCGATGCCGCCGGACATGCCGGCGCCGAAGTTGCGGCCCGCGGCGCCTAGGATGACGACTTTGCCGTTCGTCATGTATTCGCACCCGTGGTCGCCCACGCCCTCGACAACAACCGTCGCGCCGGAGTTGCGAATACAGAACCGCTCGCCGGCCATGCCGTTGACGAACGCTTCGCCGCCGGTGGCGCCGTAGAACGAGACGTTGCCGATGATCGAGTTCTCCTCGAAGACGAACGTGGAGCCTTCGGGCGGCGAAATGATCAATTTCCCACCCGAAAGTCCCTTGCCGTAGTAGTCGTTGGCGTCGCCGCGGATGGCGAGCGTCATGCCGGGCGAGGCCCAGGCGCCGAAGCTTTGGCCGGCGGAGCCGTCGAAGTCGATCCAGATAGTGTCCTCGGGCAGGCCCTCGCCGCCATAGCGCCGCGCAATCTCGGCCGAGAGCATGGTGCCGGCCGTGCGGTTGACGTTGCGGATGGGGTAGCCGAAACGCACCTTCTCGCCCTTCTCGAGCGCAGGCTTGGAGCGCGCGATCAGGTCGTTGTCGATCTGCTCAGCGATGGCGTGGTCTTGCTTGCCGGTGTGGCGGCGAGCAATGCTCTTGTCCACCGCCGGATCGAAGAACACGCGAGAGAAGTCGAGCCCCTGCGCCTTCCAGTGGTCGACGGCGGCTTTGACGTCGAGCTTGTCGACGCGGCCAATCATCTCGTCCATGCTGCGGAAGCCGAGCTTCGACATCCAGTCGCGCACCTCTTCCGCGATGAAGAAGAAGAAGTTGATGACGTCCTCGGGCGTGCCGGTGAACTTTTTTCGGAGCTCCTTATCCTGTGTGGCGATTCCAACAGGACAGGTGTTCAGATGGCACTTGCGCATCATGATGCAGCCCATGGAGATGAGCGGCATGGTGGAGAAGCCGAATTCGTCGGCGCCCAGCAGGGCCCCGATGGCGACGTCGCGGCCGGTCATGAGCTTGCCGTCAACCTGCACGCGGATGCGCCCGCGCAGGTCGTTCATCACGAGCACTTGCTGCGTCTCGGAGAGGCCAAGCTCCCAGGGCGTGCCGGCGTATTGGATGGAGCTGACGGGGCTGGCGCCGGTACCGCCGTCGTGACCGGAGATGAGCACCAGATCGGCGTGCCCCTTGGAGACGCCGGCGGCGACGGTGCCCACTCCGACTTCGGAGACCAGCTTGACCGAGACGTTGGCGTGGATGTTGGAGTTCTTGAGATCGAAGATGAGCTGCGCGAGGTCTTCGATGGAGTAGATGTCGTGGTGCGGCGGCGGCGAGATGAGCCCGACGCCGGGGGTCGAGTGGCGCAGCCAGCCGATGAACTCGTCGACCTTGTGGCCGGGGAGCTGGCCGCCCTCGCCGGGCTTGGCCCCTTGCGAAATCTTGATCTGCAGCTCGTCGGAGTTGACGAGGTAATGCGCGGTGACGCCGAAGCGTCCGGAGGCGACCTGCTTGATGGCGGAGCGCTTGGAGTCGCCGTTGGGCAGGGGCTGGAAGCGCGCGGGGTCCTCGCCGCCCTCGCCCGTATTGGAGCGTCCGCCGAGGCGGTTCATGGCGATGGCGAGGGTTTCGTGGGCTTCCTTGGAGATGGAACCGAAGCTCATCGCGCCGGTGCAGAAGCGCTTGACGATCTCCTTGGCGGGCTCGACCTCTTCGAGCGGCACGGGCTCGTCGGCAAGCTTGAAGTCGAACAAGCCTCTGAGCGTGCAGAGGTTCTTGTTCATGTCGTTGACGGTGTCGGCGTACTCCTTATAGTTGTTGAAGCTTTGCCGCTGGACGGCGTGCTGGAGCTTCGACACCGTGTGCGGGTTGAGCAAGTGCTTCTCGCCGCGGACGCGGAACTGGTACTTGCCGCCCAGCTCGAGCTCGGTTTCCGACTCGGTGATGGGCTCAAAGGCGCGGCGATGGCGCGCCAGCGCCTCTTGGGCGAGGATCTCCAGGCCAACGCCTTCGATCTGCGATGTGGTGCCCTCGAAATAGCGGTCGACGACGTCGTTGTTGAGCCCGACGGCTTCGAAGATCTGCGCGCCCTGGTAGCTCTGCACCGTCGAGATGCCCATCTTCGACATCACTTTTTGGATGCCTTTCTTGAGCGCCTTGCGGTAGTTCTCGGTGGCGTCTTCGAGCTCGAGGCCCTCGCGCAGCCGCTTCTCCTGGTGCAGGTCGGCGATGACCTCGTAAGCCAGGTAGGGGTTGATCGCGCTGGCGCCGTAGCCGAGCAGCAGGCAGAAGTGCATCACCTCCCGCGCTTCGGCTGTCTCGACGATCAGGCCGACCTTGCCGCGGCGGCCGCTGCGAATCAGGTGGTGGTGGACGGCGGCGAGCGCAAGCAGGCTCGGGATCGGTGCATTGCGCTCGTCGACGGCGCGATCGGAGAGGATGAGCGCGGCGTAGCCGTCGTCGGCGGCCTTCTCGGCACGCTCGCACAAGGCGGTTAGTGCAGGCTCGAGAGCCGCCGGACCGTCGGCCGCCGGGAAGACCATGTCGAGCGTGGTGCAGCCGAAGCGAATCTCCGGCGCGCCGACGATGCGATGCGCCGGATCGCCGATCGACCGCAGCTTGGCCAGCGCCTCGTTGGTGAGAATCGGGTTGCGCACCTTCACCACGTGCGCGTAGTCCTGCTCCTCGGTCAGCAGGTTACCTTCGGGGCCCACGTAGGTGTAGGTCGACATCACCAGCTCTTCGCGGATGGGGTCGATGGCAGGATTGGTCACCTGGGCGAAGAGCTGCTTGAAGTAGTTGAACAGCAGTTGCGGCTTGTCGGATAGACAGGCAAGCGGCACGTCGACGCCCATCGAGCCGATCGGCTCTTGCCCTTTGTCCGACATCGGGATGAGCAGCACGCGCTCGTCCTCGAGCGTGTAGCCGAAAGCGCGCTGGCGGTGCAGCAGCGTATCGTGGTCCACGCCGTGGACCTCGTCAGGCTCGGGGATGATGTCGAGATCGATGAGCTCCTTGTCGAGCCACTCCCGATAGGGGCGCCGCTGCGCGATCTGCTCCTTAATCTCCTCGTCAGCGATGATGCGGCCTTCTTGGGTGTCCACCAGGAACATGCGCCCCGGTTGCAGCCGGCCCTTGACGGCGATGTTGGAGGGCTCGATGTCGGGCAGCACCCCAGCTTCAGAAGCGAGGACGACCAAGCCGTCGTGGGTGACGTAGTAGCGCGAGGGGCGCAGGCCGTTGCGGTCGAGATTGCCGCCGACGAAGCGGCCGTCGGTGACCACGAGCGAGGCCGGGCCGTCCCAGGGCTCCATCATCGTGGCGTGGTATTCGTAGAACGCCTTTTTGGTGTCGGACATGTGCGCGTGCGAAGACCAAGCCTCGGGGACGAGCATCATGAGCGAGTGCGCCACCGAGCGTCCGCCCTGGACGAGCAACTCGAGGGCGTTGTCGATCATCGTGGAGTCCGATCCGTTGAGGTCGATGATCGGCTTGAGCTTGTCGATGTCCTCGGCGAACAGCTCCGAATGCAGCGTGGCCTCGCGCGCGCGCATCCAATTGATGTTGCCGCGCAAGGTGTTGATCTCGCCGTTGTGGGCGAGGTAGCGGAACGGCTGGGCGCGCTCCCAGGTGGGGAACGTGTTGGTCGAGAAGCGCTGGTGGACGAGCGCAATGGCCGACTGGAAGTCGGGGTCCTGCAGGTCCGGGTAGTATTCGAAGATCTGCGGCGCGAGCAGCAGGCCTTTGTAGCAGATGAGCTTGGCGGAGAACGTCGCCGCGTAGTAGCGCTGGAGCTCGCGTTTGTTCGAGGCGTGGTAGCAGCGCTTGCGAATGATGTAGAGCTTGCGCTCCCACTCGTCGAGCGTCAGGCCTTCCTGGCCGGGGCCGCGCGCGATGAACACTTGCTCGATGTGGGGTTCGGACTCGCGCGCGAGCCAGCCGATGGCCTTCGAGCTGACCGGGACCGAGCGCCAACCGAGCGCCTTGGCGCCTTCCTGAGAGACGTAGTGCTCGATCATCTCGCGCGCCGTCGCGCGATCGTCGGGGTTCTTGGAGAGGAACAGCATGCCGACGCCGTAGTGGCCGAGCTCGGGCAGCTCGAAGCCCAGCTCGGCGGCGTGCTTGCGGAAGAACTTGTCGGGGAGTTGGAACAGCAACCCGGCGCCGTCGCCGGTGTTGGGGTCGCAGCCGCAGGCGCCGCGATGGGTCAGGTTGACGAGGACTTCCACGCCCTGCTCGACGATCTTGTGCGAAGGGCTTCCCTGGATGTTGGCGACGAGGCCGATACCACAGTTGTCGTGTTCCTGAGCAGGGTCGTAGAGACCTTGCTTCGGAGGGAGTCCGAAGTTCGTCATAGGCTATTCCGTTGTTCCAAGTGGCCCCGGGAGCGGGGCCGGCGTCTCAATTCGCCTGGGCGAGCCCGTCCCCAACGGGCGCACAGCGGTCAGGCGGCTCGCTCAGAGCAGCAAGCAACATAATAGCAAGGAAAGGTGGCAGGGCTGAAGTATAAGGAATACTTCTTCTGAGGTGCGGCGCGGGGTGGCTGAACGCGGGAAAAGACTCAGCCTCGGGCCGGCTGCACATGGCGGGTCGGGTCCAGTCCGGGGCCAGGCGTAGTTCGGCGCGTGGTACGCTTCACTGTACAGTCAGGCGTGATTCGCAATTTCCGGCACAGGGGTCTCAAGCGACTCTTCGAACGTGGAGACGCGAGTGGCGTTCGTCCCGAACTACTGGACAAGGTGCGTACGATCTTGGGACACCTCGACGCCTCACAGAGCGTGGACGGGATGCGTCTTCCGGCGTTGCGGCTGCATGCACTCAAGGGTGATTTGGAAGGCTACTACGCGGTTACGGTGAGTGCAAATTAGCGCATTGTCTTTCGCTTCGAGGGCGGCGATGCGCACGATGTGAAACTCGTCGATTACCACTATCCAAGGGATGAAGATGATGCCCATGAAGAACCCGCCCCACCCCGGTCTCTCGGTCCGGATCAATTGTTTGGAGCCGATCGGACTGACGGTGACCGCCGCGGCTAGGAAGCTCGGTTTGAGCCGCGGGGCTCTCTCGCGTGTGGTGAACGAGCAAGCGGGCGTTTCGCCGGCGATGGCGATCCGCTTTGAGAAAGCGGGGTGGGCGACGGCAGATACCTGGATCCGCATGCAGGCCGCCTACGATCTAGCGCAGGCGCGCAGGGATGAAGACCGAATCAAGGTGGAGGGTTTTGCGCCCCAGTCGGCGGCGTAGTCCCGAGGTTCGACGTCGACTGCTGGGTCGTTTACGACCTCGATATCTGCAATCAGCCCGTGCGCCGCGTCGGCGGTGACTTGTACGTTATACGCCGGCGCCAGCCCGCCGTCGTGCATCCACATGAAGGCCGCCGAGGAGTCGCTCGACGAAGCTTGCTGTTCCTTCTGCTTGTCGCCCTTCTTCGCCGCCCGCAACCGCTCGATCTCTACGAGCGCTTCTTCGAGCCGCTGCTCCTGCTCACGAGCCGCGCGGCGCCGCGCCGAGCGTTGGCGCTGCGAAGTGTGCTTGTCGCGTTCGGCTCGTTCGAGCTCGTCGAGATGTTCGCGTGCCAGCTCCAGGTGCGCCTCGATCTTGGCGCGCTTGCCGAAGCTCTTCTTGCCCGCGTCGGCACGAATCTTCGTGCCGTCGACGGCGACGCGCTCGAGCGTGATCAGTCCCTTCATCGTCAGCATGGCAAGCACCTGCTCGAAGAGCTCGCGCAAGGCTTCGTCATATCCGACCCGGAAGTCCGAAAGAGTGTGGTGGTTGATGACGTTGAGGCCGGCGAGCCAGCGCAGCCCGGGCTCGTGATGCATCTGGCGCTCGAGCTCGCGCGCCGAGTGGATGCCCTTGGTGTACGCGTAGATCCAGACCGCGACGAGCAGTTGCGGCGAATGGGACGGCCGGCCGGCGACGCCTTCGAGGCGGGCGCCTCGGTCTCGAAGCGCAATAGCTCGAGCTGCTCGACGACGCGCCAGATCTTGCGCGCCGGGTGGTCGGAGCCGATCAAACGCTCGACGTCGAGGGTCTCGAGGCGGAGCTGGTTACGGTCAACGGGAATGTGCCGGGGGGCCGGCGAGGAGGGAGAGTCTGACACTTCCTATTGCACTACATTGCAAAGTGCTTTTCAACATTATTTCACGGCTTCCCGTCCCTGAACTCCCGTCCAAAGAAATGCGGCCTGGGCTCTTGTGATGGTATTAAAATGCACATCAATCAACGCAACGGATGAGTCTTCACAGAGAAATCTCTTGACTATTGCGCCTGGGGGGGGTAGCCTTCGATCCGTCACGCGCCCGGTCACATTGGCTCATGAGGAGGCCAATCACATGCGCACCAGCCATTCCGCGATAGCCGGCGCCCTCACGCTGCTGACGCTTGTCGGCATCTCAATCGGCTTGCTGGCACAAGACCGGACACGGGCCGAGCCCGAAATCTCGCACCCCGTTCTTCCAACTGACGAGGTCACCGTTCCGGCAACCCGGATCCGCTACATCCAACACACGTTCGCAGAAGGGGAGCCGCGAATCGACGAGCTCTCTGAAGCGGTTGTGTACGTCACGTCCGACGGGTCCAAGCGCTACGAGCAGTCTTACATTATCTGCCCGGGAGCCCTAGAACCGGTGGTTTTCATCCACGATTCCGAGACAAACGAGCGTCGGGTGATTGAGCCCAAGCAAAAGCTCGTTCGAATCATGCCGATCAACGGCCCTGGAGGGCCCCCACCATCGCCAATAACTGAGTACCATCGCAGACTCATCATGCGTGGAAAGCGCAAGGAGCAAGTGACGTTTCGAGGGCGTACGGCCGTGAAGGTCTCATACCCGAGTGGCAACTACAAGATCATCGACGCCACAACGTTTCAGCTCCTGTGCGAGCGGTACGAATGCGAGCACGACGGAGAGCATGCATCGTTCGAGAGGCAGATGATCGAATACGACCCCAACTCGAGCATTGCGGCTAGTGCTTTTGATGCGAAGTGGGGTATCCACTTGACTCAGGTGGCCCCAACATCTTGTGGTCGGCCTTACCCCGGTTCGGCGTCCCAATCGGCCACGATCGAGCGGTACGGCGTCGGCTCGACCGCGACAGCTTGCTGAACGAGGCGGTAGAACAGCTTGCCGCGGCTGCGTGAGCTGCGGCGGTTGAAGCGGAACACGAACTCATCGAGGTAGTAGTCGAGATGCTCGTGGCTGATCGCGCCTTGGTGGGTGCCGAGCATCCAACGCTTGAGCAGCGAGATCGCCTTGTGGACCCGCGGCAGCAGCTCCGACGCCTCCTTGCGCCGCCCCGACAAAAAGACGATGCGATGCCGGTAGCCCTTCTTCTCGAGCGGCTCGTAGCCCAGCCAGCCATCGCTGTGCAGCAGACTGCCCGGCTCGACCGACTCCTCCACGAAAGGGATCAGACTGGCCCCCGAGGCGTCGCGCACGCGACGCATGCGCAGGCGTCCCATCCCGGCGCCCTTCTCCTCCACGGCCACTGCAATCAGCGCTTTGCGCTCGGTCTGACGGCCGGAAACGCCTTCTTCCGGGCCGCCCCAATAGGTCTCGTCGACCTCCACCACGCCGCTGAGCCGCTCGCGTCCCGGCCGCACCATCGTAAGCGTGTGGCGAGGACCGTGTGGACAGAGAAGGTGGCGTAAGGCAAGCTCGACGGAGGCGCGGGAGGGCGCTGAGGGAGAGCGCGATGGAGAAGGCAGCGGAGAAGCCGGGGCGGCGGCGGAGATCGAAGCAAGAACGCCGGCGGATCGTCGAGGAGAGCTTCGAGTCAGGCGTGTCGGTGGCGCGGCTGGCACGGGCGCACCAGGTCAACGCCAACCAGATCTTTCACTGGCGCAAGCTGTATCGCGAAGGGTTGCTCGCCGACGACGCGGAGAAGCCTGCGGCCGAGTGGCTGCCGGTGCGGCTGAGCGACGTAGCGCCCGAGGAGCCGCGTGAGGTGGCAAGCGGGCAGGCTTGCGGCGCGATCGAGATCGAGCTGCCGCGAGGCCGGGTGCGCATCGAAGGCGCCGAGGCGTCGACGCTGCGGCAAGTGCTGGAGCTGTTGCTCCCATGACCACACTGCCGGCGGGGGCGCGCATCTGGCTGTGCGCCGGGGTGACGGACATGCGGCGGGGCTTCACGGGGTTGAGCGCGCAGATTGCGGACAAGCTTGACCGAAATCCCTTCGACGGGCATCTGTTCGTGTTTCGCGGACGGAGGGGCGACCTGATCAAAGTGTTGTGGTGGGACGGCGACGGCCTCTGTCTGTTCGCCAAGCGTCTCGAGCGCGGACGCTTCGTGTGGCCGCGGGCCGAGAACGGCGCGGTGTTGTTGACGCGGGCGCAGCTGTCGATGCTGCTCGAAGGCATCGACTGGCGACGGCCCGAGCGGACGGCGCAAGCCTTTGGGGAAGCGCCGCGGACGGCGGCGTAAGGAAAAAAGCATTTCGGACGGAGATATATCGAAATAGGTCACCACATTCCCTCTCGAATATGAGAAAATAGAGACATGGCCGAAGCGCCTTCTCCCGCGCTGGATCTGGACTCTCTGGACCTGGAGACGTTGCGGGCGCTGTGCCGGGCGCAGCACGCCGAGCTCGCTTCGCAGAAGATCGCACTCGAATCGCACAAGAGTGAGATCGAGCGGATGAAGCTGCTGATCTTGAAGTTGAAGCGGCTGCAGTTTGGGCGCAAGTCAGAGAAGATCGACAGCCGCATCGAGCAGCTCGAGCTGCGGCTCGAAGAGCTCGAAGCCGCCGAGGCCGAAGCGGCGCCGGAGCCGGACAGCGCGCCCGAAGCCTTTCTGGAGGGGGTTCGACGCAAGCCTCGACGTCGCGAGCTGCCGCCGGAGCTGCCGCGCGAGACCGTCGTTCAACAACCCGCCGAGAAGAGTTGTCCCGACTGCGGCGGCGCTTTGCGCAAGCTTGGCGAGGACATCTCCGAGACGCTCGAGTACTCCCCGGCGCGCTTCAAAGTGATCCGGCGGGTGCGGCCGAAGCTGAGCTGCGGTTGTTGCGACCGCATCGTGCAAGCGCCGGCTCAGAGCCGGGCGATCGAGCGCGGGTTGGCCGGACCGGGCTTGTTGGCGCACGTATTAACGGCAAAATATGCACACCATTTACCGCTCTACCGGCAGGCGGAGATTTACGGACATCAAGGTGTGGAACTCGAGCGCTCGACGCTGGCGGGCTGGGTGGGCGGCGCCAGCCGGACGCTCGCGCCGCTGCTCGAGGCTCTGCGGCGGCACGTGCTCGCGGGGAGCCGCATCCACGGCGACGACACGCCGGTTCCCGTGCTCGATCCCGGCCGCGGCAAGACCAAGACGGGACGCTTGTGGGCTTACGTGCGCGACGAGCGGCCGACGGGCGGAGAGGCGCCGCCGGCGGCGTGGTACGCCTACTCGCCCGACCGCAAGGGCGAGCGCCCCCAGACGCACTTGGCCGGGTTCGAGGGGACGCTGCACGCCGACGCTTACGCCGGCTTCAACGGCGTGTATGAAAAGGGGCGCGTGCGCGAGGCGGCTTGCTGGGCGCACGTGCGGCGCAAGTTTTTCGACATCGAACAGGCGCACGCGTCGCAGCTTGCCGCGGAGGCGCTCGAGCGCATTGGAGCGTTGTACGAGATCGAGAAAGAGATCCGCGGCAGCCCGGCGGAGGTGCGCCGGCGCGAGCGGCAGGCGCGGGCGAAGCCTTTGCTCGAGGCGCTGCACGCGTGGTTTTACGACAATCTGGTCGGATTATCGAAGAAGTCGGAGACGGCGAAGGCGATGCGCTACGCGCTGGGACGTTGGCCGGCGCTGGTGCGCTACCTCGACGACGGCGAGCTCGAGATCGACAATAACGCCGCCGAGCGAGCCTTGCGGGCGGTGGCTTTGGGGCGCAAGAACTATCTGTTCGCGGGTTCGGACGCCGGCGGCGAACGCGCGGCGGCGATGTATAGTTTGATCGGCACGGCCAAGCTCAACGGCGTCGACCCGGAAGCTTACCTGCGCCACGTGCTCGACCGCATCGCCGACCATCCGATCAACCGCATCGCGCAGCTGCTGCCCTGGAACGTGGGCCTGGACGCCGCCGCGGCGCCGCCGCCAGCCTGAGGGCGACGTCGCCACTGCTACGTGTCCACATAAGCCTTGCGTGGACACTTACTTACTCGTTCAACCCTGTCGAGTCAAGACGGTCGTCACCGAACGCTTACTCTTCGACTGCAAGAAAGGCAGTTGTTGGTGTTCCGCCTGACGTTCGACATCAGCAGCCACATGCTGCCGCGGCCCCACGGTTCGCGCACGCACGGGTCAATGCGCGCGTTCGAGGCATTGCGAAGAATGTGCTCCAGACGCGCGCTCCGTGGGGACCGTTCGTGAGGGCGCCCGCTGGACCATCTTATGCGCCCGCCATGCGCGCCATCACCAGCTCGGCCGGGCCGGGGTAGCCGAGCTCCTTGCGAATGGCGCCTAGCGCGCCCATGTGATAGGCCTCGTGGAAGGCGAAGAAAGGTAGCGTCAGGTTTGGACTCCCTTCCTCGTGTGTTCCGGTGATGACGCGTGCGGCCGTCTCCTCATCGGCCCCGTCGAGAGCCGCACCAAGCTCGGCGCGAACCTTCTCCCAATTCTGCAAAAGCTCGACGCAGCTCGGGTAGTCGCTGCCGTCGGTGGCGCCGGCTTGGGCGAATTTTTCGGCAAATCGTCCGTCAACATCCGCGCCCAGGGCCGCGCAGGCCATTTGGCGGTAAGCCAACATGTGGCCGACGGACCAAGCGATCGAGGGCCCTTCGCCGTTGCGCGTACGCCTGCGCGCGGCCTCGTCGCTCAGGTCGCCGAGGACCATCGGGATTAGCATGTTGGTCGTATCGAAAGTCGCGGCGAGCGCTTGCAGGGTGGGACTCATCAGGGTTTCCGCTCCGGCGTGAGTCTACCAAAAGGCCCGCGCGGCCAGCAGCCGCGCAAGAGCCGCGAGCGCTTAAGCTATTGGGCATGCGTGCGTTGGTTTGTCTGCTCGCCGTGTCGTTGGCCGCTTGCGCTCCCGAGGCGATCCCACGGGTCGACCCCGCCGCGCTCGCCGCGCACGTGCGCCACTTGGCCTCGGACGAGCTGGGCGGGCGCGGTCCGGGCAGCGCGGACGAACAACCGACGATCGACTACATTGCCGCGCAGTTCGAACGGGCTGGCGCCGCGCCGGCCGGCGACGACGGCTCCTACTTCCAGCGCGTCCCGCTGGTGGGCGTCGAGCCGCTGGAGACGACCGAGATCGCGTGGACGGCGCAGGGCAAGCGGACCTCGCTGGCCTGGCTCGAGCAAGCTGTCGCCATCAGCCACAAACAGAGCACCGAGATCCCGCTCGACGCCGACGCCATCTTCGTCGGCCACGGCATCGTGGCGCCCGAGCTGGGCTGGAACGACTACGAGC
This sequence comes from Bryobacterales bacterium, assembly GCA_965216545.1. Classification (GTDB taxonomy): domain Bacteria; phylum Acidobacteriota; class Terriglobia; order Bryobacterales; family UBA6623; genus RI-231. The sequence goes on along the minus strand of OZ244172.1, from coordinate 4,921,427 downwards.
ACGCGGATGTGGAAGGCAAGCTCGTGCTGCTATTCACCAACGAGCCGCCTTCGGACGATCCGGCGTTTTTCGGCGGCCAGGCGCTGACCTACTACGGCCGATGGGTATTCAAGTACGAGGAGGCGCTGCGCCAGGGCGCCGCGGGCGTGCTCATCGTCCACACCGACGAGACCGCCGGCTACCCCTGGTCGGTCGTACGCAATTCCTGGGGCCGCACTAACCCCTTCGTGCGCCTGGCGCCGGATGAACCCGCGCTCGCCGCCGCCGGCTGGATCACCGCCGAGGCCGCCTTGCCGCTGCTGCAGAGCTCAACCGCCACCGCCGGCAAGTCCATTGACGAGCTGCTGGCCATGGCCAACACGCAGGGCTTCGAGCCCATCGAGCTGAACGCCCGCGTGGAGGGCATGCTGCGCAGCGAGGTCACCGAGATGGAGACCCACAACGTGGTCGCCAAGATCGAAGGCGGCGAGCGCGCCGACGAGGCCGTGCTCTACACCGCGCACTGGGACCATCTCGGCCGCGGCGAAGCCGACGACGGGGGCGATGCGATCTACAACGGCGCGGTCGACAACGCGACCGGCGTCGCGGTCCTGCTGGAGCTCGCGCAAGCTTTCGGCTCGATGAGCTCGACGCCCGAGCGGACGATTCTTTTCGCCGCGGTGACGGCGGAAGAAGGCGGCCTGCGCGGCTCGGAGTATCTGGGCCGCAATCCGCCGCTCCCGGCCGGCAAGATCGCGGTCGATCTCAACTACGACGGCATCTTGCCAGTGGGAGAAACCTCCGACATCTCCCTGCCTGGCTACGAGCGGACGACGCTCGCGCCGATGGTGGAGGCGCTCGCCGGCGAGTACCAGGTTACGCTCACGCCCGACGCCCACCCCGAGCAAGGTTACTACTACCGCTCGGACCACTTCAGCCTGGCGCGGGTGGGCGTGCCGGCGTTCTCGCTCAACGAAGGCCAGACAGTGCTGGGCAAGCCTGCGAGCTACGGCGAGCAGCAGGCCGAGGCTTACCGCACCCAGCGGTATCACCAGCAAGGTGATGAATTCGACCCGGCATGGGACTTTGCGGGCCTGGCCCAGCTCGCCAATTTCGGCTTGGACCTCGGCTTGCGCGTCGCCGCCCAACCCGATCTGCCAACGTGGAACGCCGGCGACGAGTTCCTGGCCGCCCGAGAGAGGTCGTTCGGGGCGCCCGACTAGGGACGGGGAGCTTTTGCCGCTAGCGGACCGCGTCGGGCAAAGATTCGGTGCGATTGCCGGCCAAAATCTGGTTGCCTTATCGAGAGCCTGGGCGTATCCTTCATAGATCAGCCGAAAAGGTGTCGGTTTTCGGAGGATTCTATTGCCTCGCGCCCCGCTATTTGCATCGACTGCGCTCGCGTTGGCGCTCTTTCCGCTCGCGACCGACACCTCAGGACAGGGCTGGACCGCGGGCGTCCCCCACCCGACATGGGTCGAACCCGAATCCGTGCCAGAGCCGGGCGAGCCCAGCGCGTCGAAGTGGGGAGACACCCACTATCTGCTCGTCGACGACCAATCGCTCATCAGCCCCGAGCGAATCGAGCACTTCTATCACCGCGCGAGCCAGGTCGTCACCACCACGGGGATCGACAATCTCTCGCAGACGCTATTCGAGCTCGACCCGAGCTTCGAGCGCCTGCGCATCCACGGCATTTGGATCCATCGCGAAGGCGAGAGAATCGATGCTCTTCGCCCTCGCGAGCTCAAGGCCATTCAGCGTGAACGTGAGCTCAATCGCCAGATCTACGACGGTTCAGTGCAGGTGCTGGCCATGCTCGCCGACGTTCGAGTTGGCGACGTGGTCGAGCGGAGTTGGACGCTTTCGGGTCGCAACCCCGCACTGGGCGACGACTACGCCATGTGGCGCCGCTTCGGCTGGGACTCGCCTGTGGCGAAGCGCCGGGCTCGCGTTCGCTATCGGGGCGAGCGCCCACTGCGGATCCGCTACTTCAACATGGCGCTCGAACCCCAAGTTACGCGCCACGGCGACTGGACCGACTACCGTTGGGCTCGCGACGACATTCCTGCCCAGGTCTACGAGGATTCACAGCCGTCCTGGCTGATGACTTATCCGATGGCGCATCTCTCCACCTTCGACTCCTGGAGCGAAGTGGCAGCGTGGGCGTACGCCCGCTACGAGCCGCGGGTTCTCGCTCGCGAACGCATGCCGACTGAGCTGCTCGAACGTGTGAAAAAGTGGGAAACCGCGGAGACACAAGAGGCCAAGGTGAGCGCGGCGCTGCGATTCGTTCAGGACGAAGTGCGCTACATGGGGATCGAGATCGGCGCCTCGGGCTATATACCGCACGACCCAGCAGTCGTATTCGAACGACGCTTCGGGGATTGCAAGGACAAATCGCTGCTGTTGACATCGATTCTGCGCGCAATGGGCATCGAAGCCCACGTCGCTCTGGTTAACACCGAGTGGAAGCAGTCGCTGCGTGATCTTCCACCCTCTTCGTTCGCTTTCGACCACGCGATCGTGGCTGCCGAGCTCGATGGAAACCGCATTTGGATGGACGCCACGAGCTCGCTCGAGAGGGGTGCGCTGCGCCGACGCCAGCCGCCGGACCTGGGAGTCGCGCTGCTAGTCGCCGAGAAGACCGACGATCTCGCTACGATCCCTTTCCCTTCGCTCTCGAAGCCGGACTACGAGGTCACCGAACACTATGGGGTGCGCGAAGACGGCTCCGCGCTGCTCGACATCACAACGCGTGCACGCGGCTCGCGCGCGGATTCGGCCCGTGCAACTTTCTCCCGTCAGCCGCACGATGAGATTGCCCGCGACTACCTCAACTACTACGCCGACGCCGACCCCGACATCGAGCAAGCCGAGCCGTTGCGTGTCGAAGACGACGAGTCTGCGAATGTGTTTACCATTCACGAAAGTTACAAAATCCCGCACTTTTGGAGAGACGGCGCACGCGAACTTTGGGCGGAGTCAATCGACAACAACCTCGACGAGCCGGACATCCGGGTGCGCTCGACGCCGCTCGGCGTCCGCCACCCGTTCTGGACGCAGCACCGGATCCGGGTATCGGGCGTCGGGCGCCTCGACGTGAAGGAAGGCCGCTGGCGGCTCGAAACCCCCGCACTTCGCTGGCGTATGGAGGCGGACACCTCCGCCAAGCAGCTCGAGCTGACCTGGTCGCTCAAGAGCCTCTCGGACCACGTTGAGCCCGAGAACGTCGCAGGGCATCTCGAGAAAGTCGCCCGCATCGACGACCTCTCGAGCTACCGCATCCGGGAAGAGCAAGCCAATGAGATCTCAATGACGACCGCCTGGGGCGTGATGGCGCTACTGGCGCTCGTGCTCGGGGCATCTCTGCTGGCAATCCGCCACAAGTCGCACACCGGGTCCGGGACCCAGCCGGCGGCCCAGCCACCGTTCCAATCCGGCTTTCGTCCTGGAGAGTCGCCGCAAACCGCCGTCCAAGGCCGGCTTGCCGAGGTCGTGCCCCGCTTGCGCTGCAGTTGCGGCGGCGGATACGCGCAGGTGGACCCGGCGCCTACGCGCATCCGCTACGAAGAATCCGAGCTGCTGCTCACCACACTCGAGTGCCGTCTGTGTAAGGACCGCCACGACTACTACCTCGCGGACCGCGCGGCAGCGGGGTAGAATCAGCCCTGCTTGCCGCCAGTCGGCGATACGGGCATCGGCCCATTCCTCCATGGTTGCGCCCGATCGCCGCGCCCGGCGGGCGCTCGACCGACAAGTCTTTTGGCTAAGTGCAGGATGCTCAGGGCACGGGTCAGCCCTACACCGCCACCGTGCGCGCTCCGCCTTGCAGCGGGCTCACGCGGGCGCCGGGCAGCACGATGCCGTCCAGGTTCAGCGGGTCCGCGTTCGGGATCGAGACCGGCGCCGGCTCCTCGCGCGCCTTGGTTCGTCGCAGCGAGCGCAGCAGGTCGAGCGCTTCGGGCCGGGCGAACTGTTCGCCCACGAACGCCTCGGCAAAGCGGCCGCCGCGGATCTCGCCGCGCGCCTCCATGCGGCGCAGCGCCGGCAACAGCTCGCGCCACGGCGGCGCCAGCGTTTCGCGGGCCAGCAGGTCGCGGAAGACCACGCCCCAGCGCGCCAGAAGCTGCTGCGCAAACCGGGCCGCGTCCCCCTCGCCGTCCCCCTCGCCGCCGCCCTCCCGCCGCAGCAGAGCCCAGCGGCCGGCCGCATGCCGAGGCCGCGCCTTGCGCCCTCGACCCTCGCCGCGCCGGCGCTTGGGGTCGAGCAGCGAGCGCAGGTTCTCAAAGCCGTCCGCGGTGACCAGACCCGAGGCGACCAGCTCCCACAAAGCGTCTTCGACCTCCGAGGGCAATCGCCCGCTCGAGCTCGCCAGATCCGCGAAGAAGGATGCGCCGTGGGATTGCAGCGCTCCCAAAACGTCTTCCGCGGCCGGGCTCAAAGGAGTCGGACCGCCGCCCGCGGCCAGCAGCCACGCCGAGTCCTCGCGCAACAGGAACGTCACCGGAGCGACGCGCGTTGGCCGCGCGGGACGACTGCCCGGGCGTGCGCTGCGAGCAGAAAGCCGGCCCCACATCACCTCGCCCGAGAGGCAAACCCGGTCGAGCAGCGCGGGCGTGTAGTTGGCGATCCGGCGCGGCAGAATGTCGCCTTCCCACGCCGCCGCCGGCGCCTCGTAGCCCTGCAGTTGCGCCAGAATCTGCAGCACACCGTCTTCGCCGTGCAACTGCGAGCCCGGCGCGACGTGTTGCCAGCGGCACAGGAAGCGGTACAGGTCCGCGCTCGAGACCGGCTCGATCTCACGCCGCAGCTTGCCGAGCGTGGCGCGATGAATGCGCGCCAGGATTCGGCGGTTGCACCACTCGAGCTCAGCCGACCCGGGCGTGAACTGTCCCCGCAGGATCTGCCCCTCGGCCTCGAGCGCCGCGAGCGCGATCTCCACCTCGCTCGCTTCGAAGGCCAGCCGGTCGGCGAGCTCCGCGGCGGTGAGCGGCCCGCAAGAATCCAGCCAACCGCGCAGCGTCTCGCGGACGTCGTCGACCATCTCGAACCGTTCAGCCGCGACCCAAAACCGCTTGCCGCCGCGGACGCGCTCGAGGGCCCGGCGCTCCCGCCGCAGCTCGTCGAACCAAGCTTGCCACTCCGGCTCGGGCGGCAGCGCAATCAGCGTCAACAGCGCGTCGTGCAGCTCGTCGGCGTCGCGTGGGCTCGGGCGCGAGTCGGCGGCGATCGTTTCGATCGCGCGGGCGTCAAGCGCGCCAACGCCGTCGGCGGGATCGGTGCGCAAGACCCGCCGCAACGCAACCGCGCGCGTCCGGCGCTCCTCGAGCGGGGCGTCGTCGAGGAAGGCGTAAGGGTTGGCGTTGAGGATCTCGTGGCAGAGCGGCGACGGCTCGGCGGTGTCGACCGCGACCGTTCGGATCTCGCCTGCTTGCACGCCTTCGAGGATCCCGCGCAGCCGGTCCACATCCATCGCCTCGCGCAGACAGTTGTCGATCGTCTCGCGCACCAACGGATGCTCGGGGATGCGGATCGGCCCAGCAAGGTTCTCCTGGCAGGCCACTTGGTCGGGAAAGACGGAGGCGAGCAGATCGTCGGACTGCATGCGCTGGATGGGCGGCGGGTTCTTGCGCCCGCCCCGGAAGCGCAGCACCGCCAGCGCGCGCGTGGCGTTCCAGCGCCAACGGGCGCCGAACATTGGCGCCGGCAGCATCGCCTGCGTCAGCACGTCCTCGAGCTGCGCCGGCTCGAGAAACGCAAACACCAGCTCGAGCGGAAACGAGTGCTGCTCGGCCAGCGAGATGACGAGCCCGTTGTCGGTGGCGGCGGCTTGCAGCTCGAAGTTGAACGTGCGGCAGAAACGCTTGCGCAGCGCCAGCCCCCAGGCCCGCGTCACTCGCGCGCCGAACGGGGCGTGCAGGACCAACTGCATGCCGCCGGCCTCGTCGAAGAAGCGCTCGGCCACGATCGTTTTCGCCGCCGGCAAGGCTCCCAGCATGGCCGCGGAAGCCTTCACATAGGCCGCGGCCTGCTCGAGAGCCGGCGGATCGAACACGCCTGGGTCCTCGCCCCCGTGGAGTTGCTCGCGCAGCGCCGCGACTTCCGCCGAGAGCTCGGCGGATCGCCCCGGCGCTTCGCCGAACCAGAACGGCGTCGACGGAGGCGCGCCCTGCGCGTCCACCACGCGCACGCGTCCCGGCTCGACGCGCTTGATCTTCCACGAGTGCGTACCGAGCAGGAAGATGTCGCCGGCCATGCTCTCGATGGCGAAGTCTTCGTCGAGCGTGCCGACCTTGCGCCCGTCGGGCTCGACGACCACCGTGTACTGCGCCGTCTCGGGAATGGCGCCTCCGGAGGTTATGGCGGCCAGCCGCGCGCCGCGACGGGCCTTCAGCCGGCCGTTGATCTTGTCGCGATGCAGATAGGCCCCGGCGCGGCCGCGCGCGGTGGAGACGCCGTCGGAGAGCATCGTCACCACCTCGTCCCACTCGCTCTCGGCGAGATCACGGAACGGCCACGAGCGACGGAACAACTCATAAAGCCCGCTTTCGCTCCACGGCTCGGCCGCGACCTCGGCGACGATTTGCTGCGCCAGGATGTCGCGCGCGTTGCGGGGAATCTCCAGCCGCTCCAGCGAGCCGTTGCGAATGCCGGCAAGCAACGCGCCGCACTCGATCAGCTCATCGCGCGTCGTCGGGAAGAAGCGGCCCTTCGGCGTCGCGCCCACCGCATGACCAGAGCGCCCCACCCGCTGCAAGGCCACGTGGATCGAGCGCGGCGAGCCGACTTGGCACACCAGGTCGACCGAGCCGATGTCGATGCCCAGCTCGAGCGAAGCCGTTGCGACCACCGCCCGCAGCTCCCCGCCCTTCAAGCGCTGCTCGGCGCGCTGACGGATCGGCAGCGAGAGCGAGCCATGGTGCGCCAGCACGGCGTCCTCGCCGCACCGCTCGGCCAATGCGTGGGCGATGCGCTCAGACAACCGCCGGGTGTTGACGAAGACGAGCGTGGTGCGATGGGTCTCGATCAGCTCGGCCAGGCGGTCGTAGACCTCCGCCCACATCTCGTTCGAGGCCACCGGCCCCAGCTCGTCGCCGGGAATCTCGACGGCCAAATCCATCTCGCGGCGGTGGCCCGTGTTGACGATCTCGGCCGCGGCGGCGGGCGCCAGAAAGCGCGCGACTTCTTCGATGGGGCTTACCGTGGCCGAGAGCCCGATGCGCTGGAGCCGGCGGCCGGCCACGTGCTCGAGCCGCTCGAGCGAGAGCGCCAGGTGCGTCCCGCGCTTGTCGCGCGCCACCGCGTGAATCTCGTCCACGATCACCGTGCGCACGCTCGCCAGCGCCTTGCGCGAAGACTCCGCCGTGAGCAGCAGGTAGAGCGACTCCGGAGTGGTCACGAGGATGTGCGGCGGCGTCTTCGTAATCTTGCGGCGCTCGGCGGCGGGCGTGTCTCCGGTGCGCACCGCGCGCGTGATGGGCGCCAGCTCCACCCCGCGCTCGCCGGCGAGCTCGGCGATGCCCGCGAGCGGAACCTCGAGGTTGCGGTGGATGTCGTTCGAGAGCGCCTTGAGCGGCGAGACGTAGACGACGCGCGTCTGGTCGGGTAGTGGTCCACGCTCGGCTTCGCGCACCAGCGAGTCGATGGCCGTCAAGAAGGCCGCGAGCGTCTTGCCCGAGCCGGTCGGCGCGGAGACCAGCGCGTCGCGACCGTCGGCGATCGGCGGCCAAGCAAGCGTCTGCGGCTCGGTCGGTTCGCCGAGAGTCGAGGCGAACCAATCGCCGACGAGCGGATGGAATGCAGCGGCCAGCATCCGCTGCTCAGTGTAGTGGACGGCCCTGCGGAATTAGCGAGCTCCGATGCAGCTCCATGGCGCGATACTCGCTGACTGTCCCCCCGAGCAAACTGCCGCTCCCTCCGTCTGTGCGATTCTCTGGATGAAGGCTGACAACCGCAGCCAACCGCATGCTCGCCCCTCGCCGCATTCCCGTTCTCTCAGCCAAGAACCCGCTCCCCGACCCGGACAAAGCCAACGCGCAGGGTCTGGTCGCCGTCGGCGGCGGCCTCTCGGTCGAGCGTCTCCGCGAGGCCTACGCCAAGGGGCTGTTTCCCTGGTCCGCCGCTCCGGTCTCGTGGTGGTCGCCGGATCCGCGCGCAATCTTCGATTTGGACCGAGGCCTCCGCGTCTCCCGTCGGCTTGCGCAGAAGATTCGCCAGGGGCGTTACCGTATCACCCGCGACCAAGCCTTTCACCGCGTCGTCGAGGCCTGCGCCCGCGTGCCCCGCGCCGACGACGGCTCCTGGATCTCTCCCGCCATCGCCGAGGCCTACCGCGAGCTCCACCAAGCCGGCGACGCCCACTCGCTCGAGGTCTGGGATCGCGAAGGCAAGCTCGCCGGCGGCATCTACGGGGTCGCCTGCGGAGGCGCCTTTTCCGGCGAGTCCATGTTCCACTTCCAGACCGACGCCTCCAAGCTCGCCTTGCACCATTTGGTTGAGCACCTGCGCGAGCGCGGCTTCACACTGTTCGACGCCCAGGTGATCAATCCGTTCACCCGCCGCATGGGCGCGGTCGAGATCTCGCGCCGGCAGTTTCTGCGCCGGCTCGAGCGGGCGCGCCCGATTCAGGCGAAATTCTGAGAGCGGACGCTGCCGCCGCTCTGTCAACCTGAAGCTTGCGGCGCCTGCGCCAGCTTTGGATCGCCATCACGCTCGTCGGGCTCGTGCTCGCGATGTGGGCCTTCTGGTGGGAGCCGTCCTCGCTGCGGGTCCGGCGCGACGAAGTCCCCGTTCCCGGCTGGCCCTCTGAGCTCGCCGGCATGCGCGTCGCCGTGTTGACCGACCTGCACGTCGGCTCGCCCTACAAGGGCCTCGAGTCGCTGCGCGAGCTCGTCCGGCGCACCAACGAGCTCGAGCCGGACTTGATCTTGCTCCCGGGCGACTTCGTCGTCCAAGGCATACTGGGCGGCGATTTCGTCCATCCGGACGACTTGGCGCCGGCGCTGGCCGGGCTGCGCGCTCCGCTCGGCGTCTTCGCCGTGATGGGCAACCACGACTGGTGGCTGCGGCGTCCGCGCGAGCTGATCGCGGCTTTCGGCGAGAACGACATCCCGCTGCTGCTCGACGAGGCGGTCCGCATCGACAGCGGCAAGGCGCCATTCTGGATCGTCGGCATTGGCGATTTTTGGGAAACCGCGCACGACGTCGACGCCGCGCTCGCCATGGTCACCGACGACGCCCCCATCCTCGCCTTCACCCACAACCCGGACATCTTCCCCGACATCCCCGCGCGAGTGAATCTGATGGTGGCCGGCCACACCCACGGCGGCCAAGTCTACGTCCCGCTCATCGGCCGCCCCATCGTACCGTCGGAGTTCGGCGAGCGCTACGCCATCGGCCTGATCCGCGAGCAGGGCCGCGTGATGTACGTCTCCACCGGAGTCGGCACGAGCATCCTGCCGGTCCGCTTCCTGGCGCCGCCAGAGATCACTCTGCTCGAGCTCACCGCGCCCAGCGCTCCCTGAGGGATGCTGCGTTCTTTCAGAGCCGCAAGCGCCAGCTTGCGGTCACTTCCAAAGAGCGCCTGATGTTCACGCTGACCGCGCCCTGGCGGGACGCGACTCTGAGCGGAGCTCTTTCAGAGCCGCACGCGCCAGCTTGCGGTCACTTCCAAAGAGCGCCTGATGTTCACGCTGACCGCACCCTGGCGGGACGCGGCTTTGAGCGGAGCTCTTTCAGAGCCGCACGCGCCAGCTTGCGGTCTGTTTGCGAACACTACGATTGACCACGTGGCCGCACTCTCGCGGGAGCGGCTCTGGCGCCAAGCCCCCGCAGGGGGCGCCACAACCCTAGCCCTGTGCAAAGCGCGGGGAATACCGCCGCCCGCCATCTCGTTCTGTCCCCACGGCATCAGCCCGCCCCAGCCGCCCCCTGCCCTCGGAGGCCGTCCAAAAACGCCTTGACGTTTTCGTCCTCTGGTCGCAGCGCAAGCGCCGCCTCGAGAGCTGCAATCGCCTCCTCGTTACGCCCAAGCTGCCCCAGCGCGACGCCTTTGCCAAACAGCGCCTCCGGGTACTCCGGCCGCAGCTCCAGCGCCGCCTCGCAGGCTGCCAGCGCCTCCTCGATTCGCCCAAGCCGCCCCAGCGCGCGGCCCTTGCCGAGTAGCGCCTCCGGGTCCTCAGCCCGCAGCTTGAGCGCCGCCTCATAAGCTGCCAGCTCCTCCTCGATTCGCCCTAGCTGCCCTAGCGCGGCGCCCTTGCCAAACAGCGCCTCCGGGTACTCCGGCCGCAGCTTGAGCGCCGCCTCGTAGGCTGCCAGCGCCTCCTCGATTCGCCCAAGCCGCTCCAGCGCGACGCCCTTGTTGTGGAGCGCCTCCGCGTACTCCGGCCGCAGCTTGAGCGCCGCCTCGTAGGCTGCCAGCGCCTCCTCGATTCGCCCAAGCCGCTCCAGCGCGACGCCCTTGTTGTGGAGCGCCTCCGGGTACTCCGGCCGCAGCTCGAGCGCCGCCTCGTAGGCTGCCAGCGCCTCCTCACCGCGCCCAAGCCGCCCCAGCGCGACGCCCTTGTTGGAGAGCGCCTCCGGGAAATCCGGCCGCTGCTTCAACGCCGCCTCACAAGCTGCCAGTGTCTCCTCATAGCGCCCAAGCCATCCCAGCGCGCCGCCCTTGGCGGCCAACGCCTCCGGGTACTCCGGCCGCACCTGCAGCGCCGCCTCGAAAGCCGCCAGCGCCTCCTCGTACTCCTCACGCACCGCGCCATACGTCACACCAAGCGCAGCTAACCCCTCCGCATCCCCCAATCCCCGCAACACCTCGCCCACCCGCTCCAACGTCGGCCCAACCATCCCTTCTTCGAACCCCGCTACCACCTCATCCAGATAAGCCGGCTCCGGATCGACCGTCTCGTTCCGCGGCGGCCGCCGCAGAAAGCTCTGCTCGGCAAGCTCGCGCGTCGCCTGCCGTACCTGCAAGCCCTTGTGCTCGCAAACCTTCTCCGCCACCGCCTCGATCCGCCGGAGCGTAAACGGCCGCACCCCGGCAAGATCCAACGCCTTGATCGCCGACAGCGCATCCCGGGCCTCGTCGCCGAGTTGCTGATAGCGCCGGTGCATCGCCTCCAGCGAGCGGTTCATCGTCAGAAAGCCGTAGGTCGGCGCCTTGCCGACGTCCGCATCGCTCAGCGCGAGCTTCAGCTCGTCCGCGAGCGCGCGCTTGTCTTCCGGGCTAGGCGCCTGGAGAGCAAGCTTGTGCGGGATGTCTTCGAAGATGCGCTGCAGGTTCGACGCCTGGCGCGCCTGCTCGAGCGGCGAGCCGTCCCGGCAGGTCGCCGCCACCGCCGACCTCGAAGCGCAGGCCGCCAGCGACGCCGCGAGCTGTTCCAGGTCCGGCTTGTCGCGGCCTTCCGCGTACTTGTGCAGGTCGTCGAGCAGCAGCGCCACCTGCTTGCCCCGGAAACACTCGACATCGGCGGGCGCCGGCTGGTCCGGCCGCGGACGCGCGACTTCCCAACCTTCCAGCCGTCGCAATAGCTCGTAGACGGTGCGCGTCTTGCCCGCCACGGGCGGGCCGATCAGCAGCACGCCGCGACCTTGCCGCAGCCCCGCCAGTAGCTCGTCTTCGGTCAAGACCGCGCCGCGGCCCTGGCCGCCGAGCCGGTGATCGCGCGCCGTCCGCGCCTTGTAGGCCGGGTAGTGGGGACGCTGCTGTACGGTCGCCTGCTGCCCAATCTCGCGCGGCTGATAGCCCAGGTCCTCGGGCCGTAGATCTTTGGTCGCCTTGACCCACAAGAACTGGTCATGGCAGCGAGCCTTCTGGTGCGCCCGGTAGGAGAACCAGGTGAGCACTCCTAGCCCGGTGAGCAGCACACCGCCCGGCAGCAGCCAGGGCCGCCACAGCGCCAACAGCTCCACCGGTGTCCGGTCGCCCAGCACCAGCCCTTGCAGCACGGCGACGCCGATGACCAGCACGACGCCCGCCCAGAACCACTTGAGAATCGGGAAAAGTTTCGCCACGGGACTCCCGACCGCTCTAACAGCCTACCGCGCCGAATGCCGTCACAACAGTTTGAAATTCTCTAGCCCCCGGGAAATCAACCACATGAGCGACGCGCAATGGTCAGCCTGTTGGCCGCGCCCCGTACAATGAAAACAGAACAAACAGCCCGCCCAGCCAAGCCTCGACAAATGTCAGGAAATGTCAGGAAAAGTCAGTCCAACACCGGCCGAAACAGCTCGATCGGTTCCAGAAAGACGATTTTCGGTTTCCTCCCGGCCCGCACCCGCACCTCAACCGTCTCCCGCCGCTGTTGCACCGCGCCGAGCTCCCGAATCGGAGTGAGCTGCAACAGCCAATCGACCCGCAGCCGCGTCTCCCCCGCCCCGGCCTCAGCCTCGATGACCTCGATCGATGACGCCACGTTCTTCGCCGCCAGCAGCGTCACCACCGAGTCGCGGAGCCGCTCGAAATCAGGCGTCGCGCGTTTGTCGAAGCAGCCCAGGAAGCGCGCCGCATTGCCGGCTTGCAACGCCCGGCTCGCATCGAAGACGAGCCGGCGCGCGGCCTGCGCTTCTTCCTGCCCGGCCGCCGGCGCGGCGAGCAGCAGAAGGGCCGCCGCGGCCCAACGCATCAGGTGCGATACTCCGCGTTGATCTTGATGTAGTCTTCGGTAAAGTCGCTGGTGAAGAAGCGCGCCTGTCCGCGCCCTCTGCCGCGAATGTGGAAGCGCACCACCGACTCCGGACCTTCCATCGTTTGCTGCACTTCCTCTTCGACGAACCCCGCTCGCATGCCGCGCTCGCAGACCCGGTGGCCGTTGAGGAAGATGTCCACTTGGCCCGGGTCGAACCGGACGCCGGCTTTGCCCGCCGCCGGCAAGATGCGGCCCCAGTTGGGATCGGCGCCGGCAAGCGCGGTCTTCACCAGCGGCGAGTTGGCGATCTCGCGCGCGATCTTCTTGGCCGCCGCGTCGCTGGGCGCTCCCTCCACGTAAATCGCCAACATCTTCGTTGCGCCCTCGCCGTCGCGCACGATCGCCAACGCCAGCTCCAGGCAAACCTTCTCGAGCGCCTTCGTGAACGCGTCCCGCACCTTGCCCCTCGGACGCACGCCCGAGGCGCCGTTGGCCAGCAGCAGCACCGTGTCGTTCGTCGAAGTGTCGGAGTCGACCGAGATGCAATTGAACGTCTGATCGACGGCGGCCGCGAGCATGCGTTGCAACGGGCCGGGCCGGACTTCGGCGTCGGTGAAGACGTAGCCGAGCATGGTCGCCATGTTGGGCATGATCATGCCCGCGCCCTTGCTCATGCCGGCAATGCGGATGAGCCCGTCGTCTGTCTCGAGCTCGGCCTGGGCGATCTTGGGCACGGTGTCGGTCGTCATGATCGCCCGCGCGGCCGCCTCGAAGCCGTCGGGCGAAAGCGCCTCCCACAACGCCGGCAAGCGCTCTTCGATTTTGCCCACCGGCAGCGGCTCGCCAATCACTCCCGTCGATGAGACCAGCACGCGCTCGCGCGTACAGCGCGCCAACTTGGAAGCGGCGCGCGCCATCCGACGCGCGACCTGGTCACCGTCCGGCGTGGCGCAGTTGGCGTTGCCGGCGTTGACCACGATGGCGCGCGCGACTCCGCCGCTCGAGCGCAAATGCTTCTCACATCGCAGCACCGGCGCCGCGCGCACTTGGTTCTGCGTAAACACGCCCGCCGCCGAGGCCGGCTCGTCGGATACCATCAGCGCCAAGTCGTCCGAGCGCTGCTTCCTCACACCCGCGTAACCGGCGGCGAAACGATAGCCTAGAGGGGTCTTCATCGTTGAGAACGGCTCCGCGCCAAACTCCCTATTCTACGCGCCCAGGCGCTCGCCCGGCTTGGGCCGGTAGCCATTCGCGAAGTCCGCCGCGGCCATGCGCGCCTTGCCTTCGAGCTGTACTTCCCGCGCCGCCAGCAGCCCGCCGCCGCCGCAACCGACGACCAGCGCTTCACCCGCTTCGACGATTGCGCCGGCCGCCGCCGAGCCCTCCCGCACGCGCGTGCCGCGCAAGCTCAGCCGCCTGCCGCGGAAGCTCGTATAGGCGCCTGGCCAGGGATCGAAGCCGCGCGCGCGGTCGTGCAACTCGCGCGCCGACAGATCCCAATCGATCTCGCCGTCCTCGCGCTTCATCAGCGGGGCGTAGCTCGACGCCGCGTCGTCTTGCGGCCGCGGCGCGACGCCGCCCGACTCGAGAGCGGCAAGCGTTTCGACGAGCAGCTCCGCCCCCATCGGCGCGAGCCTCGCGAGCACTTCGCCCGCCGTTTCGTTCTCGCCGATCGGCGTCTCGCGGCACAGCAGCACGTCTCCGGCGTCGAGCTTCTTGACGATTTGCATCGTGCAGACGCCGGTCACGGTTTCGCCGCGCACGATCGCCCAGTTCACCGGCGCCGCGCCGCGGTACTTCGGCAACAGCGAAGAATGCACGTTGACGCAGCCGCACCGCGGCAGGTCGATGATGCGCTGGGGAATGATTTGACCAAAGCCGACCACGACGATGACCTCGGGCGCCGCCTCCGCGAGCCGAGTGAACGCCGCCTCCGCGCGAACCTTCTCCGGTTGAAAAACCTCGATCCCGAGCTCGACGGCCTTCTGCTTGACTGCCGGCGAAGTGAGCTTGCGTCCGCGCCCGACCGGCCGGTCCGGCTGCGTGACGACGAGCGAGACTTCGTGGCCGGCCTCGACCAGCGCTTCGAGCGTGGGGACGGCGAACGCCGGCGTGCCCATGAAGACGACGCGCATCGGCGAGTCCGCTACTCCCACTCGCCTTTCTTGCGGAGCTTCTCGATCTTGCGCTTGATGGAGTTGCGCTTGAGCATGCTGAGGTGACGCAGGAACAGCACGCCGTCGAGATGGTCGTTTTCGTGCAGCACGGCGCGCGCGAGCAGGTCCTTGCCTTCGAGCTCGTAGGTCTCGCCCTGCGCGTCGCGGGCGCGCACTTTCACTTTGTACGGCCGCCGCACTTTCTCGCGGAAACCGGGGATCGACAAGCAGCCTTCTTCGCCGAGCTGCTCGCCCGAGGTCTCGACGATTTCCGGGTTGATCATCGCCAGCTTCTCGCCCGTGGTTTCGCCGTCTTCGGTCACCGTCGTATCGACCACGAACACGCGCTTGAGCTCCCCAATCTGCGGCGCGGCCAGCCCCACACCCTTGGCGTCATACATGGTTTCGAACATGTCGTCGACGAGCTGCTGAAGCTCGGGAGTCCCGAGCTCGGACTCCGGCACGGGCTCGCACGCGGTCTCGAGCAAGGGGTCGCCGTAGAGGAGGATCGTACGCTTCATGCGGCTGCTCTCATTGTAAGCCCGAGGCCACGGGCGGCTAGCGCATGTAGTAGAGGCTGAGCCGCGGCAGCCCCGCCTTCTCGAGCGTCGCACGCTGTTGATACTGCCTCTCGAGCAGGTCGAGTTGCGAAGCCTGCATTTTCGAGCGGTAGGGAGCGAGCGCGGCGTCCATCTCTCGACGAATCGCCAGCAGATCGTCCTCGCTCAAGCCTTGCTTGGCGGTCGCGAGCATCCGCTCCTCCATCACCGTCAGGCGCTGCTCGACGGCTTCGAGCTCGTCCATGTCTCCGGCCGCGGCCGCGGCCGCGAGCTGCTCGAGAGAGGAGACGGTCTCGCCGAGACTCTCGGCGGCCCCCGGGCTCAACTCAGCCGCCGCACGGCGGACCTGAGCGGCGTTCTCTGTCAGGTACGCCGCAATGCGCGCCGGCTCGAACCCCTGACCGGCGGCTCGTTCGGCGGGCTCGGCGCGGCTGTCGCCTTGCGCCATCTCGCGCGCGGCTTCGAGCACCTCCTGCGTGCAGTAGGCGACCGAGTTGACCATCCGGAATTTGCGCTTGCGCTTGTGGTATTTCTCGAAAGCCCGGTCGATGCCCGCGAGCGCGGCTTCGAGCGGAACGCCGGACTCCTTCCAAGTCTCGAGCAACGCCCAGTCGAGCGGAGAGAGCAGAAAAAGGCCGGAACCGCGGGCCTGCTGGAAGCGCTCTTCGACTTCGGTGAAATAGCTGAAGTAGTTCACCCGCTCAGCGCCAGTAGTAGAGGCCGTTGAACACCATTTTGAAGGTGGCGTTTGGCTGCGCGCGGTACTGCGGCCGAATGCCGAACAGGAGCACGTGGCCGCGGCCGACGGGGACGTCCATCACCGCGCTGCGGTTGGCCAGCAGCTCGCCGCCCAGCAGCCAACCCGAGGCCAGCACGTCGCCGTCGGCGTAGCGCAACACGCTCTGCAGGGCGCCGCGCCGCCCGCGCCCGTATGCCGGCCGGAACGCCGGCCCTTCTTCGAACCAGACTGCCTCGCGCGGCCGCATGCCGAAGCAGAGCGGATGGGAGGTGTCGACCTCGACCTCGAGCAGCGAGCCCGGTGCGTAGAAGCGCCGCGAGCTCACCTCGCCCAAGGTGTTCTCGACCGGCAGATCGAGCTTCTCGATGGCGTAGAGGGAAGCCTGATTGAAGGCCAGCACGGCGCCGCCTTGCTCGGCAAACTCGCGCAAGGCCGCGGCGCCGTCGTCCTCGATCCCTCCGGTGTACTCCGGCGGCACGCGGGCGCCGCGGTAGGAGGCGCCCCGAATGTAGCCGCTCTGCAGGACCTTCAGAGACGCGTCGGGCAGGATGATCGCGTCGAAGCGCTCGCGCAAGCCGCCGCGCTGGACGCCCGCGTTGTCGAGCCGCTCGACATCGAACTCGTACTGCTCGAGCAGCCAGCGCGTCCAACCCTCGTCCATGATCGGGGTGAAGCCGGAGTAGAGACCCACGCGCGGGGCGCTGAGCCGGCGGTGGGCGCGCAACGGTTCGCCGGTCGCTTCGAAGCGCACGCCCAGCGAACGCGCGAGCGTGCGGGCAAGCTCTCCGGCCGCATCGGCGGCGACGTAGAAGTCGCCGTTGGCGCGATTGCGATAGACCGGCGCGCCGGCTGCAAGCAAGCGGTTGACTGCAATCCAGGAATGGCTCGCCGCCGGCGAGAGCTTCAGCGTCTCGGCTCGCGCGACGCGGCCGGCGGGCGTGCGCACCGGCTCCAGCGGGCCCAAGTCGGTCTCGAACGGGCGCTCGACTTGGTGGACCTCTACGCCCATCAGCAGCGGCAACGAGTGCGCCGTGACGTCGTAAGGACGCTTGGGCGGCCCGCCGGGGTACTCGCGGAGATCGGGATAGTCTTGTCGCTCGAGCAGCGTCTTGGCGAAGCTCGCGAAGGGCTGGCGCATCGAGATGACGTAGTCGCCTTCCTGGTAGTTGCGGCCGCCGGCGACGAAGTCGCGACGCGAGCGGCGGATCTCGACCGAACCGGCCTCAAGCGTCCGCAGCAGCCGCACCGCGGCATTGGGATCGAGCTGATTCTCGGGGACGATGAAGGCCGCTGGGGCGTCGCGGTTGACCGCTCGTTGGCCGATGCGATAGAAGTTGCGCAGCAGCTCGCGGCGACCAACCGCCGCCTCATGCAGCACGGTCTCGAAGGTGATCAGTTGCTGGTCGACGATGTCGCGCAGCATCCACTCGCCGCCCGGCCAGGGCTCGAGGAAGTTCCAGCTCTTCTGCTGGGCGTTGTAGCCGCGCGCTTTGGTCTGCAACGACTCGAACGGCACGGTGATGGGCGAGGCGTACTTGACGCTGGCGGACTCGGAGAGCAGCCGCAGGCCGTGGTGGTAAGCCTGGTAATGGCGCGCCGGCGTGAAGAAGTCATAGATGCCGTTGACGACCACGCCGGTGCGTCCGGCGGCGGTGAGATCGGCTGCCATGGCCGCGCCGTAAGCGTTCATCTGCTGCACGATCAGCGGATCGACGTTGGGGTCGACCGGGTCGTCCCAGGGCGGGACGAACATGCGCGCCCCCGTCGTGCCCATCTGGTGGACGTCGTAGACGATTTGCGGGCGCCAGACGTTGTGGATCTGCTCGATCGCCAGCCGCGTCTCGGCCTGGGTGAACATGTACCAGTCGCGGTTGTTGTCGTGGCCGACGTACTTGTGATAGAGCTCGACCATCGGAGCGCCCTCGTAAGGCGTGTCGAGCCAGCGCTCGTACCAACTGGCGACCTTGTCGACGCCATCGGGATTGAGCGAGGGGACGAGCAGGAAGATCGTCTCCTGCAGAATGGCGCGGTGGCGGGGCGTGTCTTCGGTGACCAGCTTGTGGAGAAACTCCATTGCGGTCAGCGTGGAGGCCACCTCGGTGGAGTGGATCGAGCAAGTGAGCAGGACGACGGACTTGCCCTGCTCGATGAGCCGCTCGGCTTCGTCGGCCAGCGTGACACGGGGATCGGCGAGGCGCTGCTGGATATCGGCGTACTCGTCGAGGCGGGCGAGCGTCGACGGCGTCGAGACGGCGACGAGTAGAAACGGACGGCCTTCGGTCGTCAAGCCGAGCTCGGAGACTTCGACGTAGGGGCTCCGCTCGCCGACGAGCTCGTAGTAGTCGACGACGTCGTCCCAGGCGACGAGCCGGCGGTCGGCGCCCATGGGATGCCCGAAATGGCTTTCCGGCGAAGGGACGTCGGCGACTGCCGCAGACGAGCAGCAGAGCAGCAGGGCGAGGGTGGCAAAGCGGGAAGATCCCGAGGGGATCATCCCTCTACTATACCGGCGCGATTGGGCCGGGCTCACCGCGCCCTCGCGGGACGCGGCTCGGAACTGATTTCTTTCTGAGCCGCACGCGCCAGCTTGCGGCTACGTCCAGAGACCCTGCGGCGTTCACGCCGGCCGCGCCCTCGCGGGACGCGGCTCGGACCAGACGCGCCTCGTCTCAATCGGCTCGAGCAGGCTTGGAGACGTACTTGTCGAGGATCTTGTAGACGCCGTCGCCCTCGAACACGCCCTTCGAAAGCGCGTTGTAGCCGTAGTCTTCGCGGATCATGCCCTTCTGGTCGACGACGAAGAAATGCGGCACCTCGAAGCTCGGGTTCTGCGGGGTGACCTTGAGGTAAGACGCCGCCATCTGGCCGCAGTCGAACAGGATGGTGCTCGAGATGCCATTGGCCATGGTGTAGCGGCGGACCGCGCTTTGGTTGTCGGGCGGGTTGACGATGTGCAGCACCTTGAGCTGGCCGGCGTACTTCTTCTCGGCGGCGTTGAGCACCTTGGAGAACGACGTGCAGTGCGGGCAGGTGGTGCGCATGATGTTCACCACGACGACCTTGCCGGCATAGTCGCTGAGGTCGTGCGACTTGTACTGGATGTCGGGCAGCGAGAAGCCCGGAGCGCGGCGATTGGAGAGCTCGTTGGCCGCAAAGGCCGGAACGGCGAGCAAGGCGGCGACGGCGGCCAGGACGGCGAGTCGAGTCATCTTCTAAACGCTAGCACGCCGGCTTCATCGCGGCTCGAGGGGCGGACCTATGCGTCGACGTGGCTCTGGAACTTCAAGTCGAGCGCCTGCTTATACTTCTCGGACATCACGTCGGAGAGCTTCTTCCGCCGGGCCTTCGACATGGGCTGGTGCGCGCGCACCGTGGAGGCGTTGTGGCGCAGGAACTCGTGTTTGGGGCAGCCGAGCACGGCCGTCGCGACGCCATCGAGCGAAAGCGTGTAGTTGATCAAGCGATCGACCTGCGCCTTGTCGTCGGGGTTGGGCAGGATCTCCTCTTGGCCGAAGATCTTCATCGCGATGACGCCGACGTTCTTTTTGCGAGCGACCGGCAGGGCAACGTCCTCGAAGCTGGTGGCCATGGCCGGGTTGAGCACCATCTTGCCCTGGCCGTTCTGCATGCCCTGCAGCGCGGCGTTGAGCGCCATCTGCGTGCAGTCGATGTCATAGCGCTCGATGGCGGCGGCGAGCGTGGCGGGGTTGGTGTGCGAGGTGATGCCGATGAAGCGCGCCATCTTCTCGTCGCGCACGCGGTACATCGCCTTCATCACGCGATTCTTCTCGATCGCCTCGAGGTCGTCCTCGTGACCGAGGTTGTGGATGTGCAGCAGGTCCACGCGATCGGTCTGGAGCCGCTCGAGGCTCTCCTCGATGCGCGAGAGAACGTCGTCGTAGGTGCGCGCGCCGGTCTTGGTCGCCAGCCACACCTCATTGCGGCGGGTCTTCATCACTTGGCCGACCCAGGTCTCGCTGCGGCCGTTGCCGTAGTTCTGGGCGGTGTCGAGATAGCCTACGCCGGAGTCGATCGCCATGTGCACGGTTTCGACGGCCTTGTCCTGGTCTTCATAGGAGAGCAGGCGGCTGCCGCAGCCAAGCGCCATGGTCGTCACCTCGACGCCAGTGCGGCCGAGGGTGCGCGCGGGCAGGGCGGCCGTCTTGGCGGAGGCGACCGAGAGGGACGAGGCGACGGCGCCTCCGAGGAACGAGCGGCGGGAAATCGAGTCGTGCACGGGGTAATTCTCCTTGACCTGCGCGTACGGTCGCACAAACGCGGCCGGGGCGCAAGGCCGGCGCGGGCTCAGGGGTTGTCGTAGGCGCCGAGCTGTGCGTCGATGAGCGCCAGGTCGACGTTGTTGTTGGCGCGCTCGGCTTCGGTGCGGGCGCGCTCGAGGGCGGCGCGAGCGGCCGCGTCGTCTCCACGCTCGCGCTCGAGGGCGGCCAGGGTGCGCAGCAGGGTGACGGCGGTGCGTCCCTCGCTGTAAGCTGCTCCTTTTCTGGCGGCTTCGGCGGCTTCCTCGAGCCGGCCTTGGGGCCGGAGCGCGCGGATCAACTCGCGGTAGACGAGCGGGTTGAGCGGCTCGAGGGCCAACGCCTGCCGGACGAAGCTTTCGGCGCGGCTGGGATCGTCGTTCATCAGGGCGATGCGCGCCAGCCCGAGGTGGGCCTTGATGGTGGTTCCGTCCGCGGCCAACGCGCGATTGTAGGCTTGCTCGGCCTCCTGGAAGCGCTTGGCGCCGAGCAGGATCGTGCCCATGTTCAAGTGCACCTTGGCGTCGGCGCCGCCGAGCCGGAGCGCGGCGTTGTAGTGCTCCTCGGCGCGGTCCAGGTTCTTGGCCATACCGTAGAGCGCCACCAGGTTGACCCGATGGTGGACGTTGCCCGGGTCGGATTCAACGGCCATCTCGAAGGCTTGAGTGGCCGGGCCGGTCAGCCTGTTCCGCAGGAAGAGCTGGCCGCGGACGGCGTCGTCCATGTTGGCTACGCCCAGCCGATGCACCTCCGCCATCCACTCATTCTGGTTGGGTGGCAGCATCGACGGAGCCTGCTGGGCTAGGGCCATATGCCGTTCGGCGCTCGCCGCGTTGCCCTGCTGTTCATAGATTTTCGCTAGGGATTGGTGGGCGGCGCCGAAGACCGGCCCCTTGTCGAGCAGGTGGCGGTAGATCTGGGCCGCATCGGCTAGTTCCCCCGCCTCTTCCAGCCGCTGCGCCTTGACCAGGTAGCCGAGCACGAAGTCCGGGTTGGTTTCGATGAGCCGCTCGAGCGTCTTGTCGCCCTCGTCCTCGAGCGCCGCATTGCTAGCCAGGTCGGCGCTCTTGAAGTAGACCTGCGCCAGACCCAGCAAGGCGTTGGGCTCGTTCTCGACCCTCTCGAGCGCACGCTGGAACGAAGCGCCAGCTTCGGCGACTTCGTTGATCTCGCCCAGGGCGACGCCGCGATAGTACTCCCACTTGAAGAACTGGGGGTGGATCTTGCGCGCACGGTCGTACATGACCGCGGCTTCCTGGTAGCGCCGGTTGGCGTGGAGAGCCAGGCCAAGCTGGCCGTTCGACATGGCGTCGCCCGGGTATTGCAGGACGCGCTCGTGGGCCTGCTCGATCGTCAGGCGTGCCTCGTCGGAGATGCGCGTGAGCTGCAGATCGGGGATCGCGGGCAGATCCTCGGGCTCGACGGTCGGATCCGGGTGGCGATTGCAGCCCGCGAGCAAGACCACGATGAAAATCAAGGCGAGATGCTGTCGCACAACGCCACTAGAATAGCCGACGCCGCCGGTTCTACGCTTTGGCCTTGCGGGCCCGCGCCGGGACCTCCTCGGCCTCTTCGATCTCTTCGCCGGTTGGCGGCGGAGCGGCCGCATCGGCCAGCCCGAGCGCTTCGCGCAACTCGGCTTCGAGCTTGTCGCGTACGTCGAGGTTGTCTTTGAGGAACTGCTTGGCGTTTTCGCGGCCCTGGCCGATACGCTCGTCGCCGTAGGAATACCAGGCCCCGGATTTCTGCACCAGCCGGTGTTCGACGCCGAGGTCGAGCAGGTCGCCTTCGAGCGAAATGCCTTCGCCGTACATGATGTCGAACTCGGCGATCTTGAACGGCGGTGCGACCTTGTTCTTGACCACTTTGACCTTGGTGCGATTGCCGGTGATGGCGTCGCCGTCCTTGATGGCGGCGATGCGGCGGATGTCGAGCCGCACCGAGGAGTAGAACTTGAGCGCGCGGCCGCCGGTGGTGGTCTCCGGGTTACCGAACATGACTCCGATCTTCTCGCGGATCTGGTTGATGAAGATCATGCAGCAGTTCGACTTGTAGATCTGGCCGGTGAGCTTGCGGAGCGCTTGCGACATCAACCGCGCCTGCAGGCCGACGTGGCTGTCGCCCATCTCGCCCTCGAGCTCGGCGCGCGGCACCAGCGCGGCGACCGAGTCGACCACGAGCACATCAATGGCGCCGGACTTCACCAGCACGTCGGCGATCTGCAGCGCCTGCTCGCCAGAGTCGGGCTGCGAGACGAGCAGGTTGTCGATGTCGACGCCGATCTTACCGGCGTAGATCGGGTCCATGGCGTGCTCGGCGTCGACGAAGGCGGCCATTCCGCCTTGCCTCTGGCACTGCGCGACGGCGGAGAGCGCCAGCGTGGTCTTGCCCGAGGACTCCGGGCCGTAGATTTCGACCAGGCGCCCCTTGGGCAGCCCTCCGACGCCGAGGGCGGCGTCGACCGAGATCGAGCCGGTGGGGATGACGGGCACCGAAACGACGGCCTCCCGTTGGCCCAGGCGGAGAATCGAGCCCTTCCCGTGGGTCTTTTCGATCTCTCCGATGGCGGATTCGAGGTTGCGCAAGCGGTCACGTACTTCGGTCACGTCAGTCTCCTTCCCGAGGCGGGTTTCCTCATCCTACAACAAGGCGAACAAAAAACGAAAGTGGAAATGCGCTTCGCGGCGGAGCGCAGTGCGGAAGACGCGTCGGGGCGGGACGCGGCCGGGCGTGATGCAATTGTCGCGCGCGGGAGCGCGGGAAGTCCAGCGGTAGGTGCGTGGTAGTACCGATGGGGGATTTCGTTTAGGCAACCTCGGTGCTAAACTTCCGGTATTCCCCCAAAAAAAACTTAGGCGCGCCCGCCTCCGTCCGATAGGGAACTAGAATGCGCTTTCTTACCCGTTCCACTCTGATTCTCACCGTTGCCGCAATCGTCGGGACACTCGCTTTGCCGGCCATGGACCGGCCCAACGATCGCAAGCCGATCAAAGTCGAATGGTCGCCCTCGCGCGTGGAGAACGCGCATGTCGACGGCGACGTGATTCTCGTCGAGCTCATCCCGGATGGAACCGCCGAGGGGGCGACGCTGGGCATGAGCGCCTCGCTCGAGGGCTTCCTCGGGATCCCGCGCGAACCGTTCAGCCTCGAGGAGGGCGTGGCGGTCCCCATCGAGCTGATCGTGCTGCAGACGCCTGACGAAGCCGGCCGCACGATCGGCGGCGCCGTCCATGTGTTCGTCGACGGCAAGCATCTGGCCAAACCGCTTTCGGTGAGCCTGAAGAAGACCGAATCAGACACAGGAGACGAGGAGCCTGACGACGACGGCGAGGACGGCGACGGCCCGGGCGGCGTGATCTCGTGGATCAACGGCGACGCGCCGGTGGAAGCGGTGACGCTGGATCTGTTCACCGACGGGCTGGCGCAAATCGCGCTCGTGCCGAGCCGTAATCTGGAGAACGTGGTGTTGTGGCCGACGCCGTCGCTGCGCGAGTGCTTGCTGGCGGAAGTCTCGGGCGCGAACGTCAATGAAGAAGGCGTGCTCGAGATCAGCGACGACGGCGAGATCTTGCTGGTCGCGGCCGATACGCCCGTGCTGGTCGATCTGATGCTGCCGGAGAGTGACGCGGAGCAAGCCCGCGCCTGCGGCGGCACGATCCACGTGCGCAACGCCGGTCGTCCGCCGCGGACCTGGCCGGCGCCGCTGAACGTCCGTCTGGGCGCCGAGCAAGAAGAGGGAGATGAAGTCGCCCCCGCGGTGGCGGTAGGGGCAGCTTCGTTCGAGGCCCAGCCGATCGCTCCGGGACAGATCGCGACGATCTTCGGCCAAGGTCTAGGCCCGGCTGAGAACGCCCTGTTCGTCTTGGACAGAGACGGCGCAGTCGGCGAGCACGTGGCCGGCACGATGGTGTTCTTCGACGGCGTTCCGGCGCGCGTGCTGAGCGTGCGCAACGACCAGGTCAATGTGATCGTGCCGCAGGAGCTCGAAGGCGAGGAGGTCGAGCTGCTCGTGGTGCGCAGCGGCTTCCAGTCGACGCCGTTCCCGGTGCCGATGAGGCCTTTTGCGCCCGAGCTGTTCACGCTGACCGGCGAAGGTCGGGGGCAGATTGCCGCCTTCAACCAAGACGGGACGCTGAACCGGGATACCAGCCCAGCTCCGGTGGGCTCGGTGGTCATCGGTTTCGGCACCGGCGCCGGCGGCACGGACGCCGAGTTGGGCGACGGCGAGATTGCCGACGCGGCTTCGGAGCTCGACGCGGAGGTCGAGATCTGGGTTGGCGGCGTGCAAGCCATCGTGCACTACGCCGGAACCTCGCCTGGGCAGGTTGGCGCGCTGACGCAGTTCAACTTCGAGATCGCCGCCGGCACGCCTTCGGGCCAGCAACCGGTCAAGCTGATCGTCAACGGCGTGGAGAGCACGCAAAAGGCGACGGTAGCGGTCGAGTAGGGTACGACGCGCTTCCCGGGCCCTTGCGGCCCCGGGGGGCGAGTGGGAGACGCGTGCGTCGGCACGCGTCCGCCCCGCCTCAATCTTCCTGCTGCGTATGCACGCCCCGCGCCAGCCACTTGATGCTCGATTCGAGCAGGTCGATGCCTACCAGCAGCGCCACCGTCATCACGGCCAGCGTGACCGCTCCGGCGTGATATCCGAACCCGACGGCCGCCCCGATCGCCGCTAGCACCCAGATGACCGCGGCGGTTGTCACCCCGTTCACCACGCCTCTGCGCGAGAACATCACCCCGGCGCCCAAAAACCCCACGCCCGCCACGAGCTGGCTCAGTACGCGAGCCGGGTCCGCGACCGGGCCGGACACCGACGCTCCGAGATGAACGAACACGGCCGCCCCCAGACACACCAGGATGCTGGTCCGCACGCCCGCCGGCTTGCCCATGACCTGACGCTCGAGCCCCACGATGCCCCCGCACAGCGCGGCCGCGCCGATCAGCTTCCAAAAGACAGGGCTCAACGGGTCGAACGGCTCCATTCCGTGCGCCTCTACCTCACGATGCGTACGCGGTGGTTTTCGCTGTCGCCAATGTAGACCGCACCGGCGCTGTCGACGTAAACTCCGTGCGGACGCGCCAGCCCGCACGCGAGCGGGTCGCCGTCGGGCCCGTCGTGGCGTGAGCCGTCTCCGGCGACGGTGGCGATCGCCCCGGTCTCGAGATCGATCCGCCGGATCGTGTGGCTCTCGGTGTCGGCGATGTAGACGGCTCGGTCGGGGCCAACCTCGATGCCCTTGGGGCCGGACAACGTCGCTTTCCTGGCGTCAGGGCCGTCTTGGTAGCCCTTCTCGCCCGTGCCGGCAATGTGACGCCACACCTGCCTGTTCCAGTCGAGCCGCCACACCTGGTTGCCTTCGCGTAGGGCGAGGAACATGTCGCCGTTGCTCGCGAAGGCCATCGCGCGCGGACCCTTGAGCGGCGTCCCTTTGACCGGCGCGCCGTCGGGCGTCGGCAGCTTCTCGCCGGTGCCCGCAAAGGTCGAGACCCGGCCCGACTTCATGGAGACCTTGCGGATCCGCTGGTTGCCGATATCGGCGATGTAGAGATCGCCGGCCTTGTCGAAAGCGATCGAGTGCGGCTGCTTGAAGGTCGCCTCCGCCGCCGGCCCGCCGTCGCCGGAGAAGCCGATCTCTCCCGCGCCCGCCACCGTCGAGATCACGCCGCTGCGGGCGTCCACCCGGCGCACGTTCGCGTTCTTCATGTCGACGAAGAACATGTTGCCGGCCTTGTCGAAGCGCACCTCGTAGGGCTCGTTTACCTTGGCCTTCGTGGCCGGCCCGCCGTCGCCCGAGTTGCCGAGCTCGCCCGTGCCGACGACGGTGGAGATCTTGCCGCTCGCCATGTCGATCCGGCGAATACGATGCGTGTCGATCTCGCAGACATAAAGCGCGCCGTCGGGACCAAGGGTCAGCCCATAGGGGTTGCCGACTTGCGCCTTGGCGGCGGGACCGCCGTCGCCCGTGGCCCCGGAGACGCCGGTACCGGCGATGGTCTCGATAGAGGCGGCGGCTAGCGGTAGAGCGGCGAGCAGAGCGCAGACGACGAGCGTGTGCATGGCGCTAAGCATCATAGCGGAGTCAGACGCGACGCTGGTGTGATGGCAGACTCTGTCAGGTTCTGGCAGACTACTCCGATTTTTGAGGTCCTAACGGACCGAGGCCCGGCTGGAATCCAGCCGGGCCTTGGTCGCTAGGAAGTTTCCTGCCGTACGCCGCAGGCGCGTCCTCGATGGACGGGTCCTCTACTGCCGCGGGTTTTGCGGGCGGTTAACAAGGCCCAGCCGCCAGGGCGCGTTGGAGAATTCTAGAGTTGGACTGGCCAGTGAGAGACGGCCGCATCTCCTAGGCCGCCTTCTTTGTCCAGTTTTCAGGGTAGCATCGCGGTCCAAGCTTCGAGGGCTCACCGGAGCAGAATGGCTCGACCAACAAGCTGATTCCACTGGATTTAGCGTCGACAGCGAAGCGGACAAGACGCTGTGACGGCGGCAAGGCCCCTCCGGCTGTTCCGCGAGCCGCGCGGGTTTCGCTGGCTTCGGCAGCTCGTCGCGGTCGCTGCAATCCAGCCTATGTAGCCCTCGAGCGTTATCATCCGAGGCGAACAGGACCGGCAGCGCGGATCGCTTACATCTGTAAAATCGAGCGGGCCAATTCTCGGGCAGGGCGCTTCTGGCTCCTATAACCCCTTTAGTTGGATCAAGAGATGGGGCGCGCCGTTGACCTCTATCCGCGCGGGCGTGCCGATGGAGTTAGAGTTCGTCCTCGGTGAGTGCTTGGCGAAGGATCGCGAAGACCGTACCGGCGTCGCTCAGCCCCAGTGGTTGTCGCGGTACTCGATCATGTCGTCGCCGTGTTGCTGTTTCGTAGCGTTGCCGATGCGGACCCAGAACTCGGTCGGGCCTTGTCCACCCTCGCGCGGCTTCGCGAACACCGGCTTTCCCGATGCGGCGACCGACA
Organism: Bryobacterales bacterium; assembly: GCA_965216545.1. Lineage (GTDB taxonomy): Bacteria > Acidobacteriota > Terriglobia > Bryobacterales > UBA6623 > RI-231. The sequence continues at coordinate 4,894,149 of OZ244172.1, read as the reverse complement.
CGAGACAGACGTCGTTGTCGTCAACTTGGTCGAATCGGATTCGGACGACGGCCGCTGTCTGGATTGAGAGGTTGTTGTCGAGGTGCTGTCGGAGGAAGAGTTCGTAGCCGTCCCGGTTTGCTTTGCTGCCGAGCGTCTGCATGTCGGCACCGAGGCCAACGACATGCCCTTCGTCATCGACGCCGATCAGCAGCGTTCCTCCCTCGCCGTTGAGGAAGCCGCAGACGGTCTTCGTGATGACGTGCTCCATCTTCTTGTCGGCCTGGTTGGTGTGGACGTTCCACCGTGCAGTCGACTTGAACTCGACTGTTTGAGATTCGCCGCCGGCGAGGAGATCAGCGAGCGTCGAAGAGTGCTCGGCACTACCGCCTTCGTCGCCCCAGAGACGATCGAATCCGTCACGCACGACCTTCGCTATCAGGTCTCTGCGTCGCTCGAGGAACGTCGAATAGTCGAGCTGCTCCCAGCCGACCGGCAGGGCATGCCAGTACGTCTGCCGCTTCATCCGATCGGTGTCGATGCCGCTGGTCATCGCCGGCCAGTACACAAGCGGGTCGTCCGCGCTGATGGCCGCGTTCTCGGGCCAATCGAGGAACGCCATGTTTCCGATCGCGTTGATCTGTCGTGTTGTCGTGACGCCCTTCGCCGCCAGGAACGCCTTGGGGAAGAGGTGGTGTCGCTCTATCGAGCGCGGAGAGGTGACAGCCGGATCGAGAAGTTCGCGGATTCGGAGCTTGCTGAACAGCAACTCGGCGTCGAGCAAGTTGAGGGCTGCCCAGTAGGCGTAAAGAACCGGGGACCTGGGCGATGACGTGTCGAGCCGGTTCGGCAGCGAGATCTCCCAGTAGTCCCCGGTGAAGTTCGAGCGCACGATGCGATCGAGCTCGGCGCAGAAGGCCTCTCCGTCGCCAGGCTCCAGGGCCGAGATCCTTCCCAGGTCTGCCTCGAGCTGGCTCTCGGGCGAGGAAGTGTACCGACCCGTCGTGTGAGCCATGAAGAGCCAGCGTCCGATGACGCCACGCAGCGTCTTGAGTTCGAGCCCGAAGTCGCGCCGTCCTATGAGCCACAGGATGTACGTGTAGATCAGCGCGTTCTCGGACGTCACCATCCTGCGACTTCTGTACCCGGCGTGGTTCATGCACTTGAGGAACTCGAACCACTTGGTCAGGTCGACCACCTCGCCCTGGGCGCGTCGCAGCTCGTCGAACTGTTCCGTGCGCCGTTCGGGCGACACGTCGCCGGTCTCAAGATCCTTGCCCCGAAGGATGTTGTAGACGTGCTGCAGACGCCCTCTCCGAAACGCCAGCCCGACGCCGGCTCGAAGTAGCTGGTCGGGACTTGGGTCGATGAACGGGTTCTTCGGCGATGGGCCGGAGACCTTCGGATCAACCGCGTCTCTGCAGAAGTCTTCGAGCTGCTTGCGTCCCTTCTCCCAGTGCACCGACATCAGGGTGAGGATGAAGTCCGCCTGATTGAGCTTCACGCCCTCCGAGTTGATGCGGACGAAAATGTCGGCGACCTGTTCCTCGTTCGCACCAGCGTTGAGTTCGATGACCTGGAAGCGGAAATCGCGCAGATCTCGAACTCGGTCGATCCGCTCTTCGAGAAAGTCCTGTTGCTCGTGATCGAGCTCTTCGTCCCGATTCTCGCTGAGACGCGTCATGAACTCCCGGACCGTCGACTTGTATCCGTTCGACCACAGCACGGTGATGTCGGGGATGAACTCCGGGTCCCTCTCAATGGCCGCATCGGTGACCTCGAATGTCTCATCGGTAGGCCTGAAGGCGATACGGACGCGCTTCTCGTCGAAGGTCTTCGTGAGGACCGTCCTGCCGGTCAGGACGGCGTACAGGGACGTCAAGCGCTGCTGGCCATCCACGATGAGGAGCTTGGCGACCTTGTCGCTCTCGCCGCCTCCGACCTGCTTCGTGCCAACGTCGGCCCCGGTCTCCCAGAACATCAAGGTGCCGACCGGGTAACCCCTGTACATCGAATCGAAGAGGTCGCGAGCTTTTGCGTTGGACCACACGAAAGGTCGCTGGATGTCAGGGAGTGCGATGTTGCCGTGCCTGATGTCCTCGATGAGATGGATCAGCGAGTAGCCGGTGTCGCGATAGAGGGTTGGCATTCTTAGTCCTTCGTTCACTGCGTGAGTGCAAACCCCGCGATGGCATTGTCGATCACATTTGATGAGCTTGTGGCCATGAAGCCGCCTCGGCGCAGGATGACGTCGATGCTCTCCCGACGTTTGCGCCCGATCTCGCAGCAGCCTGTTTCAGCGCGCTGACGTGCTAAGGCGTAGCGCATGAGTTGCCCTGTGGCTGGGCCGACGACGAATCTCACCATTCCCCGTCGGGCTCTCAATGTCGAGCTCGGCTGTCAAGCTACCGATCAGAGATGGGGGATCTTCTTTCTCGATCGAGCTTAGCTTGGCGACGGGCCGACCGTGTTTGGTGACGATCAGGATGCGCCCGGTGGAAGCAACCTCGTCGAGCACCGCCGAGCATTGCGCCGCAAGCTCGGTGGCCGAGATCTCGAACGTCTGACGCTTCATCGCCATCATCATACGACCGCGCCCGGACCGCGGCAATTACCACGCCTTTCTCCCATCCGCCCTTTGCGCGACACTGAGAGGAGCCCGCCGTGTCCCGCCGATCCAAGTTGCTCTGGCTGGTTCTCGCCCTAGTCATCGTGGGCGTGATCGCGTCGTTCGTCCTCGGCGGCTCGCGCAACTCCGCTGTCGCCGTTCAAGCCGGCGAGGTCGTCCGCCAGCGAATCGTCCAAGTCGCGACCGCGTCGGGCGAGATCACGCCCAACAACTACATCAACATCGGCGCCGACCAGATGGGACGCATTACCGACCTCTATGTCCGAGAAGGCGACGTCGTCGAGAGAGCGCAATTGCTGGCGAAGCTCGAGTCGGTGCAGCCGGCGGCCGACGTCGACTCCCAACGCGCCGCGCTCGAGCTGATGCGCTCGGAGTTGCGCGCCGCCTCCGCCGCGCTCAAGGCCAGCAGCGCCGCCGAGCGCGCCCAGCAAGCCACCATCGAGCGCACCCACGCCGAGATCGAGCGCGCGCAACTGCTCTTCGAGCGCGCCGAAAAGCTGGTCACCGAAGGGCTCATCGCGCGCGACGAGTTCGACCGCCGGCGCGCCGACTTCCGGACCTCCCAAGCCGCGCTCGCCGAAGCCGAAGCCACCCTCGAGCGGCTGCGCGCGCAGCGGCTCGAGCTCGGCGCGAAGCAGCAGGCCGCCGAGCGCCGCATCGCCCAAGCCGAGGCCCAACTGCGCCGCGCACAGGACGTGCTGAAGAAACACTCCACCATCTCGCCCATCCACGGCGTGGTGACCAACCTGCCCGTCAAGGTCGGCGAGACCGTCGTGCCCGGCATTCAGAATTCCCCGGCCAGCCTTCTGATGACCATCGCCGACATGTCGGTCATCACCGCCGAAGCGCTGGTAGCGGAAACCGACATCGTCAACGTCGAGCTCGGCCAGCCCGCCGAGGTTACGATCGACGCGTTGCCCGAGCAGCGCTTCGCCGGCCGCGTCACCGAGATCGGCAACACGGCCATCCTGCGCTCCAGCGGGCTGGCCGCCTCCCAGTCCACCGCCGTCACCCAAGAGGCGCGCGACTTCGAGGTAACCGTCGCGCTCGAGAATCCGCCCGAAACACTGCGGCCCGGAATGAGTTGCACCGTCCGGATCACCACCGCCGTCCGCGACAATGCCCTCACGATCCCCATCCAATCGCTGACCGTGCGCGAGCAGGATGGACTGGACGCCGAGGGCGTCTTCGTCATCGAGGATCAGCGGGCGATCTACCGCGTCGTCAGCACCGGCGTCAGCGGAGGCGGATCGATCGAGGTGACAAGCGGGCTGAGCGAAGGCGAGCGGATCATCACCGGCGGCTATCAAGTGATCCGGTCGCTCGTCTCCGGCGCGGCGGTCAGGACCGAAGACAGCAGGTAATCCAAGTAATCATGGCGAAACTCACGGCGGAAGAGAAGCAACGCGGCGAGACGCTCGTTCGCGACAACGTCATCATCCAGACCTACAGTCTGTGGAAGACCTATCAGATGGGCGACCAGAAGATCCACGCGGTCTCTGGCGTCGACATGACGATCCGCAAGGGCGAGTACGTCGCGATCATGGGCCCCTCGGGCTCGGGCAAGTCGACGTTCATGAACTTGATCGGCTGCCTCGATACGCCGTCCGCCGGCGACTACTACATTCGCGGCCACCTGGTCTCGAAGATGAACGACGACGAGCTGGCGCACATCCGCAACAAGGAGATCGGCTTCGTCTTCCAGACCTTCAACCTGCTGCCCAGGCTCACCGCTTTGCAGAACGTCGAGCTGCCGCTGGTCTACTCCGGGCTGTCGCCGGCCGAGCGGACGCGCCGCGCGAAACACTCGCTTGGGCTCGTCGATCTGACCCAGCGCATGTACCACAAACCGAGCGAGCTCTCCGGCGGCCAACGCCAGAGAGTCGCCATCGCCCGCGCCCTGGTCAACGACCCCGCCATTCTGCTCGCCGACGAGCCGACCGGCAATCTCGACACCGCCACCAGCGTCGAGATCATGCAGATCTTCGAGCAGCTCTACTCCCACGGCAACACCATCATCCTCGTTACCCACGAGCCTGACATCGCCGAGCATGCGCACCGGGTCGTGCACGTGCGCGACGGCAAGATCGAGAAGGACGAAAAGATCAAGTAGCTTTGACCACCCGCGGCCATCACCGTCTGACGCTCCCGGCGCTCGCGCTCGCCTGTGTCGTTGGCCTGCCCGCCGCGGCGCAAAGCTGGGAATCCTACGGCGGCGATCCCGGCGGCCAGAAGTACTCCGCCCTCGACCAGATCAACCGCGGCAACGTCTTCCGCCTCGAGGTCGCCTGGGAGTACGACACCGGCGACTTCTCCGACGGCAAGCGCGGGCTGCCTTCTCGCTCCGCCTTCGAGGCCACGCCGTTGGTCGCCGACGGCGTGATGTACTTGACCACGCCCTTCCACCGCCTGATCGCGCTCGAGCCCGAGACCGGCGAGGAGCTGTGGGCGTTCGACTCCGGGCTCGACAAGACGAGCCGCGTCAACCTCTACGTCAACCGCGGCGCCGCCTATTGGCGGGATGGAGACCAACGTCGCGTCTTCCTCGGCAACCAGGACGGCTATCTGTTCTCCATCGACGCCAAGACCGGCCGGCCCGACCCCGCCTTCGGCGACGGCGGCCGCCTCGACCTGAAGGACGGCGTGATGCAGGCGCCGGGACGCTACGGCCTGACGTCGCCGGTTGCGGTTTGCGGCGACGTGATCGTCGCCGGCGGCTGGGTGACCGACTCGCTGCCGCAAGGACCCGCCGGCGACGTGCGCGGCCTCGACGCGCGCACGGGCAAGCTGCTTTGGACGTTCCACACCGTGCCGCGTCCGGGCGAATTCGGTCACGAGACTTGGGCCGGAGACTCGTGGCAGAAGCGCGGCGGAACGAACATGTGGTCGATGGCGTCGGTCGACGAAGACAACGGCTTGGTCTTCCTGCCGCTTACCTCGCCCTCGACCGATTTCTATGGCGGCGACCGCAAGGGGCAGAATCTCTTTGGAAATTCCTTGGTCGCCTTGGATTGTGAAACGGGAGTTCGCCGCTGGCACTACCAAACGATCCATCACGACCTGTGGGATTGGGACCTGCCTGCACAGCCAAACCTGATCGAGGTCATGCGCGGGGGCGAGACGATCCCTGCGGTCGCGTTGGTCGCCAAGACGGGCTACGTGTTCCTGTTCAACCGGCTGACCGGCGAGCCGCTGTTCCCCATCGACGAGCGGCCGGCCCCAGCGAGCGCGGTTCCCGGCGAAGAGAGTTGGCCGACCCAGCCGCATCCGCAGAAGCCGCCCCCCGTGACACGGCAGTCGATGACGCGGGCGGACTTCACCAACGTCACGCCGGACTCGCGCGCCGAGTGCCTCGAGATGACGCGCGACGCCGTCGTCGAAGGCCCGCTGTTCCGGCCGATCGAGGCGGGTAAGCTGACCGTGATGTTCCCCGGGACCAACGGCGGCCCCAACTGGGGCGGCGGCGCCTGGGACCCGGAGGCCTACACGCTCTACGTCAACTCGATGGACGTCGGCGCACTCGTGCAGATGGTCGAGTCGCGTAACCCCGACTACCGCAGCCGCGGCACGAAGTACGGCCGCTTCTGGGACTCGAATCAGTATCCCTGCCAGAAGCCGCCTTGGGGGCATCTGACGGCGGTCGATCTGAACGCGGGCGAGTTTCGCTGGCGCACGGTGCTAGGCGAGTATGACGAGCTGACCAAGCTGGGCGTGCCCAAGACCGGCGCGTCGAACCTCGGCGGGTCGCTCGTCACCAAGGGCGGGCTGGTGTTCATCGCGGCGACGAACGACTCGCGCTTCCGCGCCTTCGACAAAGACAGCGGCGAGCAACTGTGGGAGGTTCGGCTGCCGGCGAGCGGGCACGCCAGCCCCATGACCTACCTCGGCGCCGATGGACGGCAGTACGTTGCGATTGCGGCCGGCGGCGGAAACAAGTACAACGACAGGTACATGGCGACGCTCGTCGTGTACGCGCTGCCCGAAGGACGCTGATGACTCTTCGAGCCCTATCGATCCTGGCATTGTTCGCATTGCTGGCTCTGGCGCAGGACGAGCTCGTCTACACGCCGCCGCCGGAGCAGTTGCCCATGGCGGTTCCGCCGCAACCGGCGCCGTTCAACCACAAGGCGCACGCCGAGCAAGGCCTCGAGTGCCTGGACTGCCATCCCGGCGCGGAGAAGAAGCGCGCCGCGGGACTGCCGAAGTTGAAGGACTGTCTGCTTTGCCACCAGACGATTGCCACCGACAGCCCGGACGTCCAGAAGATGCTGATGCTCGCCAACCAGAAGATAAAGCTCGAATGGGTGCGCGTCTACCGCGTCCCCGACTTCGTCTTCTTCAACCACAAGCGCCACGTGCAGGCCGGCGAGACGTGCGAGACGTGCCACGGCCCGGTGGCGACGCGGGAGGTGCTGGCCAAGGAAGTCTCGACCAACATGACGGCCTGCATGAACTGTCACGCCGAGAAAGGCGCGACGACCGAGTGCTTTTTCTGCCATGAGCTGGGGCAGTAGGGGCGGCTTGCTTCTCGCCGTCGCAGCGATGACGAGTTGCATCGGCGGCTGGTCGCCGCTCGGCCTGCTCATCCCAGGCGACCAGGCATTTGTGATTCCGGCTGGCAGCATGGAGCCGACACTCGAGATCGGAGACCGTATCCTGGCCGAACACATCGATCCGGCGGAGACGACGATCCGCCGGGGCGAGATCGTCATCTTTGTCTACCCGATGGACGAAGAAGCGGTCTACATCAAGCGCGTCGTCGGCGTGCCGGGCGACCGTATCCGGATCAGCCACAAGACGCTGTTCCTCAACGGTCGACCGATGGACGAACCCTACGTCGCCCACAAGACCGAGTACGAAGACGGCTACCGCGACAACTTCCCTTCCGCGCCGAACGTGCAGATGTACGACCCCGCGCTCGACATGCTGGAGAACCACGTGGACGCGGATCAACTCGTGGTTCCCCAGGGCCACTACTTCGTCCTTGGCGACAATCGCGACCTCTCGCTCGACAGTCGCTATTGGGGCCTTTTGCCGGAAGAGCTGATCTTTGCCAAGCCGACCCGAATCTACTTTGCGGTCCGCCACGACGACGAAGGCGAGGAGGCCGGCGTGAATTGGGAGCGAATAGGGATGGCCGTAGAGGATTACCCGCTAGGAGGAAGCCAGTGACCCGCCGCCATGCTCTCGCCCTCGGCGCCGCGCTCGCCGCTCGCCCAGCCGCCGCACAGGCCCGGCCGACCTTGAAGCTCGCCAACGAGCAAGCGCGCGTCAGCGTCGACTTGCTGGGCGGCTCCATCGTCGACTTCCGCCTCGCGGGCGGACAAGTCAATCCGCTGGTCTGGGCCAACGACGCCAAGCCCGGCGAGGCGAAACCGATGAGCCACTTCCTATGCTTGGACCGCTGGGGGCAGCCCTCGCCAGCCGAGCTTGCCAACGGCATGCCGTACCACGGCGAGGCGACGCGAGTGGAATGGCAGCAGACCGGCGCGGGCTCGATGCGGACCGAGTTGCCGATGGCGGGGCTCGCCGTCGAGCGGACGCTGCGCATGCTCGACGGCCCAGCCTTCCTGGTCGAGGAAACCGTGACCAACCGCAACGCGTTGGGGCGAGTCTACAACATGGTGCAGCACCCGACCATCGGCCCGCCGTTCCTCGACGAGCGTACCTTGGTCGACTCGAACGCCCGCCAGGGCTTCATGCAGTCGAGCCCGCCGCCGAATCCCGAGACGCCGAAGATCGTCTGGCCCGTCGCACTGCGGGACGCGGCATCAGTCGACCTGCGGCGGCTGACCGACGATCCGCAGCCGAACGTCTGCTCGTTTGTCGTCGACGAGAAGCTGGGTTGGGTCACCGCCTACAGCCCGACGCATGGGCTGATCCTCGGCTACGTTTGGCGAACGGCCGAGTACCCCTGGCTGAACATCTGGCGGCACGTGCAGGCCGGTAAGCCGCTGGCGCGCGGACTGGAGTTTGGCACGACGGGACTGCACCAGCCGTTCCCAACGCTCATCCGGAAGGGCACGATCTTCGGGCGGCCTCTGCTGGACTACCTCGACGCCGGCGAAGAGAAGACGCGGAGCTACGCGGCGTTCTTGGTCGAAGCGCCGCGCGATCTCTCCGGCGTAGGCGCCATCGAGGCTGACGGCGAGCTGACGCTGGTCGAGCGCCGGGGAGACGGGCGCATTCGGGTGCTGGCGCACAGCGTGTTCGGGTGACGGCCGGCTTGCGGTAGCGTCCCGCACCCTGGCGGGATGCGGCTCGGACCGGATTTCTTGCTGAGCCGCATGCGCCAGCTTGCGGTCGCGTCCATGACCCGCGCTCTGTCGCCTGACCGCACCCTTGCCCGTCATCCCGCCTTTTCTTCGAGCTCGGCCCAGCGGGCGTAGAGACGGTCGACTTCCGCTTGGGCGCGCTCGAGCCGAGCGTGGCGCGCCATGACCACTTCGTGATCGGCGGTTCCCTCGGGGTCGTTCATCGAACCAGTCGCCGCTTCGAGCTCGGCTTCGGCGTCGAGGATGCTCTGCTCCATGGCGTCCCATTCGCGCTGCTCGTGGTAGGAGAGCTTGCGCGGCTTGGTCTCGCGGGGACGCACGGGCGCGGGCCTAGGCCGCTCTTCGGCGGCTCGTCGCTGCGCGCGCGCGCTTTCCCACTGGCGATAGTCGGCGTAGCGGCCGGCCACGCCGTCGCCGTCGAGCCCGATCACGCTGGTGCAGACACGGTCGAGCAAGTAGCGGTCATGGGTAATGAGAACGAGGGCGCCGGGGAATTCGAGCAGCGTCTCTTCGAGCGTCTCGAGCGTGGGAATGTCGAGGTCGTTGGTCGGCTCGTCGAGCGTGAGGATGTCGGCCTCCTCGGTCATCAATCGGGCGATCGCCAAACGGGCGGTCTCGCCGCCGGAAAGGGTCGAGACGGGCTGCTGAAGCTGTTCGGCGCGAAAGAGGAATCGATTCGCCCAACCGGCTACGTGCACGGCGCGGCCGCGGAACTGGACGGTATCGCCGTCGGGCGCGAGAGCGCGCTCGAGTGTGTCGTCCGGGTTGAGCGCGGCGCGGTGCTGATCGAGCGCGACGGCGCGCAAGCCGGGGGCGCGCTCGATGGCGCCCGCGTCCGGCTCGCACTCGCCTAGGATGACGCGCAACAGCGTGGTCTTGCCGGAGCCATTGGGGCCGACGATGCCCAGTCGCGTTCCCGGCGTGAGCACGAAGCTGAGGTCGCGAAACAGGAGACGGCCGCCGAGGGATTTTGCGACGCCCTCGGCTGCGACCAGGCGCTTGGTCTTGCGCTCTGACGCAGTGAAATCGATACCGGCCAGGCCGCCGCGGCTGCGCTCCTCGACCTCGGCGAGCTCGTCGATCATCCGCCCGGCGGCGTCGGCGCGCGCCCTGGACTTACCGGTCCTCGCCTTGGGGCCTCGGCGCAGCCACTCGATCTCGCGGCGCACGCGATTGGCCAGCGCTTCTTGTTGCTTGGAGAGCGAGTGCAGCCGCGCCTCGCGCTTCTCGAGGAAGCTCGAGTAGACGCCGGCGGCGCGGAAGAGGCCGGCGGGAAAGACGCGGTTGATCTCGGCGACCTCCCGCGCCGCGCTCTCGAGGAAGTAGCGGTCGTGGCTGACGAACACGCAGGCGAAGCGCTCGGCCGCGAGCAGCTTCTCGAGCCACGCGATGCCGTCGAGGTCGAGGTGGTTGGTGGGCTCGTCGAGCAGCAGCAGATCCGGGTCGCGCACGAGCTCGGCGGCGATCGAGAGCCGCTTCTTCCATCCGCCCGAGAGCGCGGCGGTCTGCGCATCGTCCCGCGAGAACCCGGCTTTGCCGAGCGCGACGCCGATGCGGGTCTCGCGCGCGGCGGTCTCGAGCGGCGAGTCCGCCATGGCGGCGGCCATGACGTCGCGCACCCTCGAGCCGGGTTCGAAGACCGAGTCCTGCGGCGAGTAGCCGAGGGTCGCCAGCTTGCGCACAGACCGGACGCCGGCGTCGCACGTTTCCAACCCCGCCAAGATGCGCAATAATGTCGTCTTCCCGGAGCCGTTGGGGCCGATCAGGCCGAGGCGGTGGCCGTCCTCGACGGTCAGCGACAAGCCCTCGAAGAGCTTGCGGGCGCCGTGGGATTTTGCGATCTCGTTGCAGCTCAGGATCACGCCCATGCGCTCCCATTCTCGCAAGCGAATGAAACACATTGGAGTTGGCCAGCATCGAACAGAGAGACAGAGGAGGAAGACCGTGATGAAAAGAATACTTGCCGCCTGCGGGGCGCTCGCGCTGACGCTTTCACTCGCCGCGCCCGCCGTGGCGGACCACCACGAAATGACGCGGGTCGAAGCGCAGATCCGCAAAGAGATTGTGACCTTGCCCTACTACAGCCTGTTCGACCACATTGCGTACCGGGTCGACGATGGCAAAGTGACCCTGATGGGGAAGGTCAATCGGCCAACGCTGAAGCGCAGCATCGAGAGGGTCGTGAAGAACGTGGAGGGCGTGGAGTCGGTGGACAACCAGATCGATGTGCTGCCGCTGTCGCCCAACGACGACCGCATTCGCGTCGCCGTCTATCGTGCGATCTACTACAACCCGATGTTCAGCCGCTACGCGATCCAGGCCGTGCCGCCAGTCCACATCATCGTGGAGAACGGCGACGTGACGTTGGAAGGCGCGGTGAATTCGGAGTCGGAGAAGAACGTGGCGGGGATCCGCACGAACGCCGTTGCGGGCGTGTTCTCGGTGACGAACAATCTGCGGGTGGTGCGCGACTGAGGCCGCGCACAGCGCCGCATGATGGCAACGCCGGGTCGCTCGACCCGGCGTTTCTGCATGTTCGCGGCCGTTACACGGGTATCGATCCCATAACTTCGACGACGAGGCGGCCGAAGGATGCAGTAGACCGAGCTCGCGAAGCGGCGCTCGACCATACCCCAAAAGGAGATCCATCGTACGACCATGACACGTCGAAAATTCCATCGAGCGCTCAGCGCGGCCGTCGCCGGCATGGCAGCCGGCGCGGCCTTCAAACCCGAGATTGCAAGCGGTCAGGCCAAAGGAGACAAGCACGTCTGCAAAGGCATGAACGATTGCAAAGGCCAGGGCGGCTGCGCCGTGGCCGGCAAGCACGATTGCAGCGGCAAGAACGAGTGTAAGGGCCAGGGCGGCTGCGCGACCGTCGCGCACCACGATTGCGCGGGCAAGAACGACTGCAAAGGGCAGGGCGGCTGCAAAACCGCCAACAACGATTGTGCGGGCAAGAACGAGTGCAAGGGACAAGGCGGCTGCGCGGTCCCGGTCAAGGACTCGTAGACCCTGGACGCAGCCAGGAGGCGAGCCGGCCGAGCCGGCTCGCCTCCGATCTGGAGACGTTGAACGCATGCAAAACCGCTGGAACCTGCCGGACCTGGGCTACGGCGTCGGGCTGCGCACCAAACACTTCCCCCACATCCTCGCCAAGCGTCCGGCGGTGGATTGGTTCGAGATTCTTTCAGAGAATTTCATGGACACGGGCGGACGCCCGATGTATGTGCTCGACCAGGTGTGCGAGCGCTACCCGGTGGTGATGCACGGCGTCTCGATGTCGGTCGGCAGCACCGACCCCCTCGACAGGGAGTATCTGCGCAAGCTCAAGGAGCTGGCGGCGCGCACCGGCGCGCGCTGGGTCTCCGACCATCTATGCTGGACCGGTGTCAGCGGGCTCAACGTGCACGATCTGTTGCCGATGCCCTACACCGACGAGTCGCTGCGTCACGTCATCGGCCGGGTCAATCAGATTCAAGACTTCCTCGAGCGGCCGATTGCCCTCGAGAACCCTTCGACTTACCTCGAGCTCGCCGACTCCACATGGACGGAGTGGGAGTTCCTGGCGACACTCGCAGAAGAGGCCGACTGCGCGCTGCTGCTCGACGTCAACAACGTCTACGTGAGCGCATTCAACCACGGCTTCGAGCCCCGGGACTACATCGATGCGATGCCGCGCGACCGGGTGGTGCAACACCACCTGGCCGGGCACACGCACAAGGGCACGCACATCATCGACACGCACGACGACCACGTGATCGACGAGGTTTGGGAGCTGTATCGCCATTCCTACCAGTGCTTCGGCAGCGTGCCGACTCTGCTCGAGTGGGACGCCGACATCCCAAGCTTCGAAGTCGTGCATGCGGAGGCGCGCAAGGCCGCGCTGTATCGCGTGCAGCCGGCCGAAACCGAGGCGGTCGTCCATGCCGGCTGAGCTCGACCTGGCTCGCACGCAGCGTTGGCTGCAGGCGTTCATCGTCTCGCCCGAGCAGACCGACGAGGAGGCGCTCGCTTCGGAGACCGTAGCGAACGAGTTTGCCGGCGACGTCTCGGAGCTGGTGACGGCCTCGCGAACGATGACCTCGGCCGAGCGCGCAGGGGTCTACCGCGGGATGTACCTGCTGCGGCTGCAGGAGGCGCTCGAGTCCGATTACCCGGTTACGCGCGATTGGCTTGGCGAAGCGCAGTTCGCGCGCCTTGCGAGGGGCTACGTGCGGGAATATCCATCGCGGAGCTATACGCTCAATCGGCTGGGCGATCATCTGCCGGACTACGTCGCCTCGCTGCCGAGCTTCGAGCATCAGGGCTTGCTGCACGACTTGGCGCGCTTTGAGCTTGCGGTGACGGAGGTGTTCGACGAGGCCGAGACGCCGCCGCTGGGACCTGAAGCCGTCGCCGAAGTTGCCGAACAGGCCTGGGAAGGCGCGCGTCTGGAGTCGATCGCGGCGCTGCGGCTGCTGAGCTTCGACTATCCGGTCGATCGCTTCAAGGAAGCCTATCGCGACGGCCGCGACTATCCTGCGCCGGCCCAGGCGAGGACCTGCGTGGCGGTCTACCGGCGAGAGTATCGCGTCTTTTGGCTGACGCTCGACGAGCCGGCTTTCGAGTTGCTGTCGACGTTGACCCAGGGCTCCTCGCTCGGCGAAGCTTTGGCTGCGAGCCTCCTTGATGGAGAGGTCCTGTTTGGCTGGTTCCGGGATTGGCTGGGGGCTGGGCTCTTCCAACGGATCGGGCTCAACTAGCCGGAAACCCATCTATACTGAGAGCGCGAGCCGGGTATGAGTCCGCGGATATTCATCGCTCACGGGAGGAGCACGAGCGCCGAGGCCGAGCGACTCGCCCACGAGCTCGAGCGGCAAGGAGCTGAGGTGTTTCTTGGCGACAGGTATAGGGGGAAGAATTGGGTCGACGATATCGAGAAGGCCTTATCCGAGTCCCAAGCCTTTGTCATTCTCGTGCGCTCGGGCGGGGACCCGGACGAGCAGCTGAGGCTAGAGTGGCGCAAGGCCGCAAAGCATTCGGCTAGACGTCCGGAAGCAAAGATCGTCCCTGTCATGCTGGGAGGCGCGCAGCCCGCCATGTTCCTTCGCGCTTGGAATGCCGTTGAGATGACAGACGACATCGACGAGATCACCCGGGCAGCCCAGAAGGTCATGCGGATCCTCGAAGCGCCGGGCGCCAACGAGACATCGACCGACAGTCCGGAGATGAGGCCGCTAGTCGAGGAATGGCGACGGCGGCTCCAGGATATCGAGCGGGAAGCGGTGGCGCGGGAACCGGAGCGTGTCGAGTAGCGGCTCCGCCGCGACCTCCGCGGAGTCGCCGTCCTCCGCGGATTCGAGCGTATTCCTGAACTGCCCATACGACCAAGCGTTCCAGCCTTGCCTCGACGCGCTGGTACTCGCGGTGGTAGCCTGTGGCCTCTCGCCGAAATCGGCGCTCGAGGGTCGCGACGCTTCGACCCCGCGAATCTCGAGGATCCTCGACGCGACCTTCACATCGAGGCTATCCATTCACGATCTGTCGAAATGCCGGGGCGAAGGCGATGCGAATCTGGCGCGTTTCAACATGCCGCTGGAGCTTGGCATGGCGATGGCGAAGCGCCACGCGGATGAGCTAGCCGGAAAGCCGAAGGCGGAGAGCCATCGTTGGCTCGCACTCGTACCACGGCATCACGACTACAAGCTGTACGTCTCGGACCTCGGCGGCTTCGATCTCGAGCCCTACGATGGCAGCCCGGAAGACATCGTTGCCGCGTCGATGGGCTGGCTCTCGGAGCGGGCGTCGCCTCCCGTCCCGGTTTCCCCCCGGCGGGTCGCCGAGTGTCTGCCTCATTTTCAAAGTGCGCTCGCACGATTGCGAGCAGAGTGGTATGGCCGGGAGGCTTGGAGTAGTGTAATCGGGTGTGCGCGAGAGACCCTGGCGGCGCTGGTCTGAGATACGACAGCGGCGCCCGACGGACGGGTCCGCCGCCGCTGATATACTCGAAAGCTGGACGGCGCTCTAGCCCTCGAATCGTCGTCCTTCCGTTCACCGAAAAAGGGAGCCGTTCCTCGAAGTGCAAGCGACACAACTCCGCCCAGGCATGCTGATCAAGTTCAACGACGACCTGGTGTCGGTCCACAAGGTCGAGCATCGGACGCCGGGCAACTTGCGCGGCTTCGTGCGGGCTTGGCTGCGCAACATGCGAACAGGCGCCCTGGTCGACACGCGATTCGCTTCGGAGGATCAGCTCGAGCGCGTGACACTCGAGACGCAGGAGATGGAGTATCTCTACGACGACGGCGATCAGTACTACTTCATGAATACCGAGACGTTCGAACAGCTCGGGATCGCGAGGGAACAGTTGGGCGACCAGATTTACTACCTGCCGCCGAATACCAAGGTGTCGGTGCAGTTCTACGAGGAGGCCCCGTTGAGCATCGACCTGCCGACGCAGATGGACCTAAAGGTTGTCGAGACCGAGCCGGCGATCAAGGGCGCGACGGTGACCAACGTCAACAAGCCGGCCAAGCTCGAAACGGGCCTGGTGGTGCAAGTACCGCCGTTCATCAAAGAGGGCGAGGTCATCAAGGTCAACACCGCCGATGGCGCCTACGCCGGGCGGGCGTAGGTTGATATGCTTGGGTCGCGATGACCCGACGTAGCTTCCTGCGCAGCGTTTCCACCGCCGGTGCGGCCGCTGCTTCCCTTTCTTCAGGATTCGAGAGCCTGCGCGCCGCGAGCTCGAAGATCGGCGTTCCGCTCGAGATCACCAAGATCGAGCCGATCGCGCTGCGCGCACCGGCGGCGCCAGGGAGGCCCGAGAGCGATTTCGTCTCGATGACGCCGCTGGGCGGCATGACGGGAACGAAGGGCTTGTGGAACCGGCTCGAGCGATCCGAGACGGTGCGACAAGGCGGCTACCGCCAGACGCTGCTCGTGAAGGTCTCGACGAACCAGGGCATCGTTGGCTGGGGCGAGTCGCACGCGGTGATGACGCCGCGAGTGGCGGCAACCATCATCAGCGACATGTTCGAGCCGATCCTGCTCGGCGAGGATGCACGCCAAATCGAAGCGCTCTGGGAGAAGATGTTCTCCACGCAGAAGCTGCGCGGCTACGGCACGGGCTACTACACGCGAGCGATGGCCGGCATCGACATCGCGCTGTGGGACATCGTCGGCAAGGCCGCCGGGCTGCCGGTCTATCAACTGCTCGGAGGCAAGTTTCGCGATCGCATCCCGACCTATCAGGGCGTGGGCGGAGGGCCGCCCGAGGAGGTCGCGAGGAACGTGCGCGCGCTGCTCGAGGCGGGCTACACGGTACAGAAGATGAGCCTGGCGAAGGGCCGGGGCGAGGAGATCCGGAATGTCGACCGGGTCGGCGCCGCGGCGGAGGTTCTGAGGGATCACGGTGAGATCCTGGTGGACTCGCTTGGCGGCTACACGCTGGCAGAGGCGACGCGCGTGGGGCGCCGCTTGGACGCCATGGGCAACGTTGGCTGGTGGGAAGACATCTTGACCCCGGACGACCTAGACGGCTACGCGCGCTTGGCCGACACGCTCGACATGCCGATCTGCGCCGGCGAGCAGTACTCGAATCGCTTCCAGTTCCGCGATCTGTTTCACCTGCGCGCCTGCGACATCATCAACCCGGACACGGCCCGGATTGGGATCACCGAGACGAAGCGCATCGCGGTGATGGCGGAAGCGCACGGGGTGCTGTTCTCGCCGCATTCCTCGATGGGCTCGGCGCCCTACCGCGCCTCGGCCATCCACCTCTGCGCGGCGCAGGCCAATACGGTGATTCTCGAGGGCGGCGAGAGCTACAAGCGCGAGTTCGGGAACGCCCTGCTGTCGACTCCGTTGCCCTACAAAGCGGGCTCGGTGGGCGTGCCGGAGGGCCCCGGGCTGGGCTTCGAATTCGACGAGGATGCGCTGGCTCGAGTGAGAGCGGAGTAGCGCGGCCCACGCGATTGCACGCCCTAGGCGGACGTGCTAGGATCGAGTCAGAGCTGGGTGCGTTCCGCTCGAGCGCACCCTTCTTTTGTGGAGCAGCCTGCCGTGGAGCAGAGGCTCCACAAGGCTCGAGGGCACGTAGTTCAGTTGGTTAGAACGCCGGCCTGTCACGCCGGAGGTCGCGAGTTCGAGTCTCGTCGTGCCCGCCATTCCTGTTCAACCAGTTGTGGATTGAGCGCTTCCACCCCGAAGAGCGTACTGTAACGGTCTTTGTAACGATTTAGTTGACTCGGCGCGTCGTATTCGCCTCCCCAGCAGACTTTCCCTTTCCGTCCAAGAACTCACCAACCTTACGAGCCGGTTCTTCGAGGTCCGATCTGCGACGATGTTGTAGCGATCGAAGACGTGTCGTGTCTTGTGTCCACTGATCGCCATGGCGAAGCGATGATCTCGAAGGTCGGCGATGTCGATCGCTCGGAACCGCCCAACGTCGGTCAGAGTCCGAATCTCGGAGCCGCGAAGCCGGTACTCGCGCTCCAGATGGCGCACTTCTCGTCGACGCTCGAATCCCATTCGGATCAGCGAGATCTTGGCGTTGAAGTGGCGCGCGGTGGATCTTGACCGCGGCCTGATCTTCGTCGAGGAGCGGATGTACCGCGGCGAGACGGACGTTCCCAAGAGCGAGCGCTCGCGGAGAGTCCTGCCGCTCGGCCATCTTGACGGCGCCTTGCGAAGGCATTGTCCGCTCAACAGCAAGCTCGACGACTACGTCTTCGAGAAGGGAGGGGTGCCGCTCGGCTGGCATTCGTTCCGCCGGCAGAACCCGCCCCTCATCCAGGAAGAAGGCGCCACGGCGATTGAAGCTCAAGCGCAAGCCGGCCACTCACGACCGGTGATGACCTCGGAGTACGCCGTCGTCGGCCTCGACCGGCGCGAGATGGCGGTCCGGCGCGCACAGCAACGGCTGTTCGGCGGACTGCTCGATGAGGAAGCACGCCCGCTTCCAATGCGGGCATAGTGCGGGATTTTCGCGATGACGATTGGGGGGGACGGCTCTAAGCCATTGAGAAGATTGGTCGGGCCGCCGAGATTTGAACTCGGGACCTCTTCCACCCCAATTATCGGAGTGGAGCGTGATGGAGCGATACTGAGCGTGATAGAGCGTTGAAAAGGCTAGACATAGCTCCTCACCGGCGCTTCTTGGTAGCGCCCCGTACCGGTCCACATCACTCGGTAACACTCAGTCAACTTTGCCCTTCCGTGTGGACATCCGTGTGGACATCCGGTTAGTTGATCGTTACCGACTCCTCATCGGTCGACGCCGCTTCGTGCGGCCGGTAGGAGTCGATGGCGTCGACAGCTTGGCGCTTGGCCTGCTGCCTGACGTGCGAGTAGTGCTCCAGCATCTCGCGGCTGACGTGGCCGGCGATGGCCGTGAGCGTTTGGTCGGGAACTCCGGCTTCGGCGAGCTTGGTGATGCCGTGGTGGCGTAGGTCGTGGAACCGTAGGCCCTTCAAACCGGCTTCAACGGTCAGCCTCCGCCATGCGGTCCGCCACGTCTTCTGCGGCTGCGTCACGTCGACCTGATTCCGCTGGCAGGAGGGGAACAGGTAGTGCTCGGGCGACGATGCTCCGAGCTTCTGCGCCCGTTCGAGCAGTCGGGCCACGGCCCACCGTGCCGTCGAGTTGAGCGGGATCACCCGGGCGCCCGCGTCGGTCTTGGTGCTCGTGCGGCGGATGCGCATGACGCCCTCAGCCGGGTCGACGTCCTCTAGGATCAGGCCCTTCAGCTCGCAGCGTCGGGCCGTCGTGTTCGCAGCTAGGAGCCCAGCGTAGTAGGCAGCCTCCCAGCCCGGGCGACGTGCGGCCGTCTCGAAGAGCTTCCGTTCTTGCTCCTCGGTCAGGGCTCGGCCAGGTCCTCTGCTCGTCTCGCGGAGCTGCTTGTACTCGTCCGCTAGACGTGCCCACAGTGTAAGCGTGCGGCGAGGACCGTCTCGA
Organism: Bryobacterales bacterium; assembly: GCA_965216545.1. Taxonomy (GTDB): domain Bacteria; phylum Acidobacteriota; class Terriglobia; order Bryobacterales; family UBA6623; genus RI-231. The sequence goes on along the minus strand of OZ244172.1, from coordinate 4,875,327 downwards.
CAGAAGCGAAGGGATAAGGCAAGCTCGACGGAGGCGCGGGAGGGCGCTGAGGGAGAGCGCGATGGAGAAGGCAGCGGAGAAGCCGGGGCGGCGGCGGAGATCGAAGCAAGAACGCCGGCGGATCGTCGAGGAGAGCTTCGAGTCAGGCGTGTCGGTGGCGCGGCTGGCACGGGCGCACCAGGTCAACGCCAACCAGATCTTTCACTGGCGCAAGCTGTATCGCGAAGGGTTGCTCGCCGACGACGCGGAGAAGCCTGCGGCCGAGTGGCTGCCGGTGCGGCTGAGCGACGTAGCGCCCGAGGAGCCGCGTGAGGTGGCAAGCGGGCAGGCTTGCGGCGCGATCGAGATCGAGCTGCCGCGAGGCCGGGTGCGCATCGAAGGCGCCGAGGCGTCGACGCTGCGGCAAGTGCTGGAGCTGTTGCTCCCATGACCACACTGCCGGCGGGGGCGCGCATCTGGCTGTGCGCCGGGGTGACGGACATGCGGCGGGGCTTCACGGGGTTGAGCGCGCAGATTGCGGACAAGCTTGACCGAAATCCCTTCGACGGGCATCTGTTCGTGTTTCGCGGACGGAGGGGCGACCTGATCAAAGTGTTGTGGTGGGACGGCGACGGCCTCTGTCTGTTCGCCAAGCGTCTCGAGCGCGGACGCTTCGTGTGGCCGCGGGCCGAGAACGGCGCGGTGTTGTTGACGCGGGCGCAGCTGTCGATGCTGCTCGAAGGCATCGACTGGCGACGGCCCGAGCGGACGGCGCAAGCCTTTGGGGAAGCGCCGCGGACGGCGGCGTAAGGAAAAAAGCATTTCGGACGGAGATATATCGAAATAGGTCACCACATTCCCTCTCGAATATGAGAAAATAGAGACATGGCCGAAGCGCCTTCTCCCGCGCTGGATCTGGACTCTCTGGACCTGGAGACGTTGCGGGCGCTGTGCCGGGCGCAGCACGCCGAGCTCGCTTCGCAGAAGATCGCACTCGAATCGCACAAGAGTGAGATCGAGCGGATGAAGCTGCTGATCTTGAAGTTGAAGCGGCTGCAGTTTGGGCGCAAGTCAGAGAAGATCGACAGCCGCATCGAGCAGCTCGAGCTGCGGCTCGAAGAGCTCGAAGCCGCCGAGGCCGAAGCGGCGCCGGAGCCGGACAGCGCGCCCGAAGCCTTTCTGGAGGGGGTTCGACGCAAGCCTCGACGTCGCGAGCTGCCGCCGGAGCTGCCGCGCGAGACCGTCGTTCAACAACCCGCCGAGAAGAGTTGTCCCGACTGCGGCGGCGCTTTGCGCAAGCTTGGCGAGGACATCTCCGAGACGCTCGAGTACTCCCCGGCGCGCTTCAAAGTGATCCGGCGGGTGCGGCCGAAGCTGAGCTGCGGTTGTTGCGACCGCATCGTGCAAGCGCCGGCTCAGAGCCGGGCGATCGAGCGCGGGTTGGCCGGACCGGGCTTGTTGGCGCACGTATTAACGGCAAAATATGCACACCATTTACCGCTCTACCGGCAGGCGGAGATTTACGGACATCAAGGTGTGGAACTCGAGCGCTCGACGCTGGCGGGCTGGGTGGGCGGCGCCAGCCGGACGCTCGCGCCGCTGCTCGAGGCTCTGCGGCGGCACGTGCTCGCGGGGAGCCGCATCCACGGCGACGACACGCCGGTTCCCGTGCTCGATCCCGGCCGCGGCAAGACCAAGACGGGACGCTTGTGGGCTTACGTGCGCGACGAGCGGCCGACGGGCGGAGAGGCGCCGCCGGCGGCGTGGTACGCCTACTCGCCCGACCGCAAGGGCGAGCGCCCCCAGACGCACTTGGCCGGGTTCGAGGGGACGCTGCACGCCGACGCTTACGCCGGCTTCAACGGCGTGTATGAAAAGGGGCGCGTGCGCGAGGCGGCTTGCTGGGCGCACGTGCGGCGCAAGTTTTTCGACATCGAACAGGCGCACGCGTCGCAGCTTGCCGCGGAGGCGCTCGAGCGCATTGGAGCGTTGTACGAGATCGAGAAAGAGATCCGCGGCAGCCCGGCGGAGGTGCGCCGGCGCGAGCGGCAGGCGCGGGCGAAGCCTTTGCTCGAGGCGCTGCACGCGTGGTTTTACGACAATCTGGTCGGATTATCGAAGAAGTCGGAGACGGCGAAGGCGATGCGCTACGCGCTGGGACGTTGGCCGGCGCTGGTGCGCTACCTCGACGACGGCGAGCTCGAGATCGACAATAACGCCGCCGAGCGAGCCTTGCGGGCGGTGGCTTTGGGGCGCAAGAACTATCTGTTCGCGGGTTCGGACGCCGGCGGCGAACGCGCGGCGGCGATGTATAGTTTGATCGGCACGGCCAAGCTCAACGGCGTCGACCCGGAAGCTTACCTGCGCCACGTGCTCGACCGCATCGCCGACCATCCGATCAACCGCATCGCGCAGCTGCTGCCCTGGAACGTGGGCCTGGACGCCGCCGCGGCGCCGCCGCCAGCCTGAGGGCGACGTCGCCACTGCTACGTGTCCACATAAGCCTTGCGTGGACACTTACTTACTCGTTCAACCCTGTCGAGTCAAGACGGTCGTCACCGAACGCTTACCCCACAGTCGATGCTGCTGGAGAATCGCTCGCAGGATTCGTAGCTCGCGGTTAACGGTCTTGGCGTTGACTCCCGCCGAGCGCTTCGCCTGATAGCCCCGAATGTCGTCGCCGGTGATGTCGCATAGGCGCTTGTCCCCGAGCGCAGCGAGCAAGGGCTTACTCAGGTGCGTCTCGGTCTTCCAGGTGTTGCGGCTCTTCAGGCGCTCGCGTTCAGCCAGCCACGGCGGCACGACCTGCGAGAGCTTCGCCCGGGCCGTGTCGGTGGGCAGCCGTCCCTCCACCTGCTGTGCAGAACGCCTCGGTCGTCTCGGCTGGAAACGCCTTCACGAACGCGTCGTCGCTGTGCGGCGGATCGACCACCAGGAAGTGCGCCTTGCGCTGCACTCCTGCGATGACGACTGTGGCCTCGCCGAAGTCCGCCTGCGCGTCCCCGGGCGGATGCGCCAGGGGCACAAACATCTCTTGGCACGCCAGCTTCTGCTCGCGCACGTACTCCTTGACGCTGCTGTAGCCGCCGTCGAACCCGTGCTCCTCGCGCAGCCTCTCGTGGATCCGCTTGGCGGTGTGGCGCTGCTTGCGCGGCTGCTCGCGATCGTCCTCCAGGATCTGATCGATGATCCCCGTGTACGGACCCAGCTTCGGCCGCTTGACAGGTCTCGAACGCTGGTAGCCCGGCGGCGTCGCGTAGCGCAACATCTTGCGCACGGTCTCGCGCGCGATCCCGAAGCGCGTCGCCGCCTCTCGCTCGCTGATCCCCTCGACAAAGACGCTGCGGCGGACTTGTGCGTACAGCTCCACGCGATACATCCCTCCCGGTGTTCCACACCGCACCCCAGGGATGCTCGCGGACCACCTCCGCGGTCTAGTTTTCCGGCGCCATCAGCGCGCCTTCAACTGCCGCCTCGTGGTCTAGTTTTGCAGCGCCACTCACAGTCCACCGTGTTGCCCGTGGTGAATCCACTGGTGACGGGCTGGGGCAGCAGATTGCCGGCCACATCGCGGACGTTCTGCACGGTCAAGGAGTAGGAAGTCAGGGCGGTCAACTGTGCACTTGGGCGGAAGCTCAAGCTGAGGCCGTCATCGGACAAGGCAAGCGTCCCTGGGATCTCCGATCCGCCCTGGAAGAGTTGAACGACGCCATCGACGATCGATTCCTCGGACATCGGCTCGGTGAAGCGAACGATGATTGCGTGGTTAAGCTGAAAGTCGGTCGCCCCATCGGCGGGATCAACTTGGGAGACGGCAGGCGGCGTGATGTCGGGATTGAAGGAATCGCTGCCAAGCTGTGACTCCTGGAGGTTCGTCAGCCCGTCGCCGTCGGGATCGAGTCCAGCATCGGACGGGTCGTTGGGATTGAGGCCAAAACGCACCTCGTACTCATCGGGCATGCCGTCGCCGTCGGCATCCTCCCCACTCAGCGCCACTTGCAGCTCGATCGCACCCACCACGCCGTCATTTATGGCGGACACGATGAACCGTCCGCTCGATACAGCCGTGACGAGGCCGTTAGCGTCGATTGTGGCGATGGCGGGGTTGCTGACCGTATAAGACGTTCCGGCCGTGGGGCTGGTGAGGTCGCCCGTCGAATCATCTGCGAAGGTGGCGGTTACGGTCACCTGTGTGGTCGCGCCGATGGCGCCGAGGCTCGCTGCAGCAGAGGACAGCGTCAGGAAGCGCGGGATCGGGTCCACCACGCCAAGCACTATGTCCGACTCGAAGCCATTGGCTTGGTTTGGTTGGATGGTAACGTAACTGGTTTGGCCGGAAAGCGTAGAGCCTGTCGATTCAGTGCAAGTGGCGCGGGCGCGCACGGGTCCAAAGGTGGTAGGGACATTGTTGATGAGCCAGCGGCCGTCGGCGGTTGCGCGGGATGTGCGGTTCAGGATGCTGACCGTACACGTGCTATCCAGCTGCCCATAGGCCACGTGCGAAAACACAAAAGTAAGAAGAACGAGACACCCTTCTCCGCAAAGAACGACTCGCCGACACGCAAGAAAGTGCATGATCTCCGCCGTTGCGTTCCAGCTTCGCTGGCTTCGGATATGCTGCCCCATTTGAACCTCTTAGCCTCCCCGGCCCTCCCGGCCGCCGAATGTCAACAGTACCCAATCAGATCACGCCGCTATCGCTCAATCAGTGACATCTAAGCATCTCGCAATCCCAAGTTCGGTGTTCAATCGCGCCGGAGACCGACTATCGGCCTCAGCTCTAACGTCTCCATCTCCTGCTCAAGAGCTTCGACCGCCCTCGAGAGCGCACCAGCTTGACCCGATACACTTGTACCTCCCAGGATCCAAGCTCTACGGGATGCCTCGAATACACTGACATACCGCAACGGCGGAAAACCCACGATCACGGGCTGTCTGTTGGCTCCCACCAGCACACGTTGATCACCTACTGAGAATTCTCGAACGTCGGTCTCCACGATCTCATTGCGTACAGTCTCGAATTCGAAAAGACGCCCAGTGAGCTGGCGCTGGCTGTTCACGATCTGCTCCTCGAGGCAGTAGATCCGAATACTGCCGCTCTTGTCGCCGTCGTCCCCCACCCAGAATCGACCATTGACAAAATCACGAGGTTTCGACTCGGCCAACAAGGCACCGGTATCCGAACGAAACAAATATAGCTTCGAATAGTTCGTCGCCCTAGCCCCCTCGGATATCACAATCGTGCGAGATCCAATCGCCTTTCCGTAACGTCCGCTCGCGTCCTGATCTAGTGCCTTCGGGTAACTCAAGGTTAAGCGCTCCACCTCGATTCCCTTGTCGTTTCTCGACACTCTCAGGGTCTTATCACTGTATCGATCAAGAAGAATAATGGTCCCGTCCTCTCGCTTGCCGACACGCGCACCGTCTGGGATATCTAGTCGAGATAGCGCCATGACGTAGTTGGACGGTATATTATACAAAAGCCACTCACGTTTTTCGATAGATGACACGCTGGGAATTTTGACCAATAGATTATCCTTTCCGACAGGAAGTTGAGTCGTCGCCCGATTGTAATCAACAACTATACTGGTTGGCTCAAGCATGCCACCTTCGGTCAAGCGAGAGCGATACAGCCTGCCCCAATAAGGCCGGGGGTACAATCTATCCCTAGTGGGGTATCCACTTAACTCAGGTGACCCCAAGATGTAGTATGCGGCGCTGTGGAGGATTATCCGCGTGATCTGGTGGAGTTCGAGGCCCGTTTCGCGACCGAGGAGGCGTGCCGCCACTACCTGGTGAGGCTGCGTTGGCCCGACGGGTTTCGCTGCCCGGCTTGCGGCCATGGGCGGGCGTGGCCGGTGCGCAAAGTTAGGCTGGAGTGCGCCCGTTGCGGACGGCAGACCTCGGCGACCGCCGGCACGATCTTTCAAGACACTCGTAAACCGCTACGGCTTTGGTTTCGGGCGATGTGGCATGTGACGGCGCAGAAGAACGGGACGAGCGCGCTGGGGTTGCAGCGCGTGCTGGGCCTCGGCAGCTATCAGACGGCCTGGACTTGGCTGCACAAGCTGCGCCGGGCGATGGTGCGTCCCGGACGCGAGCGGCTCAGCGGCGTGGTGGAGGTCGACGAGACCTATTGGGGCGGCCCGGAAGAAGGCGTTTCCGGCCGTCAGACCGAGCGCAAAGCGCTGATTGCAGTGGCCGTGGAGGAGAAGGGCGCCGGGATGGGACGCCTGCGCATGCGTCGCGTGCGCGACGCCTCGGGGGCCAGTCTGATCCCTTTCGTGGAGGAGTCGGTCGAGCCGGGCAGCCTGCTGCACAGCGATGGCTGGCTGGGCTACGAGCCGCTCGAGAAGAAGGGCTACCGGCATCGCATCGTCTTTTTGTCGGGGCGGCGCAAGGAGGCGTCGGAGCTGCTGCCGCGGGTCCACAAGGCGATCTCGCTGCTCAAGCGTTGGATGCTCGGCACCCACCAAGGCGCGATCAGCCGCGAGCATCTCGACTACTACCTCGATGAATTCGTGTTCCGCTTCAACCGCCGCAGCTCACGCAGCCGCGGCAAGCTGTTCTACCGCCTCGTTCAGCAAGCTGTCGCGGTCGAGCCGACGCCGTACCGCTCGATCGTGGCCGATTGGGACGCCGAACCGGGGTAAGGCCGACCACAAGATGTTGGGGCCACCTGAGTCAAGTGGATACCCCACTCTATCCCTAATTAGCAATGCGACGATCTCCCTGTCTGGATCCACCAAGCCGCCCAGTACTACGGGAGGCGTGTCGCCTTCCCACGAGAGAGTGCCGACCAGCTCTCCGACAGCGGTCAGAAAGTCCACTTTGACCACGCGACCGTCTGTTAATATGTCGTAGTACACTGCAGCGGCACCATTCTCGGGCTGTCCGGTTACCGGCTTAAATCCTTGGGACCGCGCTAGCGATGCTATGGCGAAAATCGCAATCGCCAGCTTTATTGTGCGTGCAGTTGCTTCGATCATGGTATCCAGAGCGGAGGAAACTGATTTGAGTTAACGATCGCATCCCTTCGCGGTGCCAACAGCTCGGCATAGTCGTTCCCCGTGCTCTGCCCCGGCGCGGAATTATTCGGTCTTTCCACCCACTGACCTTCTTCTGGGTCCCAGTTGTGGTATCGAAATCCACCGTTGTAACGCGCCCATACCTCCATGTCGATCTGATCGAAAGTGAATGGCGATGCATCTGGCGCGGCGACACCCTCCGCGGGCGTCTCCGGGGTCCCTCCCGTTTGGCCATCCCACGGCAATCCGTTAACAACTTGATTCCGATAAGCAAGAGTATCATTAAGGGCCGTGATAGCCCGGTCAATGATCGCAAGGGCGTTAAGCTTCCAGTTCCAGAGTTCTTGCGAGGAAGGAATGGGAGTATTTGTCAATTGCCCTAGCCCGTAGCCCTCATCGACGGACCGCAGTACACTAAATGGTCCGACTTCATAAGAGGACACGAACCCAGACAGTGTTTGGAATTGCTGAAAGCGGGATTCTTGGTGCGCGATTAACTGGACGCGCAGCCTGCCCAAGAAGTTGCGTACGGTACTCTGCGCTTCAGGGTTCTCCCCCTGTATCTCAAATTGAAGTGTTCGCGCGGGTTTGTCCGCTAGTTTATAGCTCAGCGTGGCATCGCCTCCACAGAACTGGTCGCCCCAGTCGTTCGCTATAACCCAAGGTTTGTCACCGGCCAGTACCTTAGGGTCGCTTTCTGGGAACTCGCACACGTCATTTCTCGGAGAAGTGTCGGGCAAGTTTCCGGGTGTTTGGTAGCGAGTTGTCAGCCGCCATTCGACGTTAAAATCCGGTGATCCACCGATGAGCCTTGCCCTGAGAGCCGGCATCTTCGGCTCTTCGGTGATTGCGGCGATGTCACCTTCTAGTATCTCGACGTCCTTATCAGTATCACGAAATTCAAGTTTCACGATGGAAACATTTGCGGACCCCGTACCTGTCTGGTCTTCGTCATTCGTGTATTGGGCCATCAGCGTTGTTGTTCCGGGTTCGTTGCCATCCAGCTGAGCAGAACTAAGCCCCGGCCCGCCACTCTGAGGTCCGCTGGCAAATGTGAGGATTGACGGATCTTGTATCGTCCAGTCAAAGGCGGGATTCCCATCTGGGCCTGGCATCCCGGACGCAGTGACCGGGACCGTTTCGTCTAGAAAGAGGACAACGGGATCCGGACTTATGACAACAGTGATCGGCTGACACGTCCCCGTCGGCGGCGGCTGCCCCGCCCGCGCACTGCCAGCCCCCCTTCCGAATCCCCGATCCCGCATCCGCCGCCACCAGCAGCCCGTCCTCGCTGACCGACGCCGTGCCGCTCGTAACAAACCGCTCCATGTCGTGGTCGAACGAGTACAGCTCGACTGTCTCGCCCACGCGGTTGCCGTCCAGGTTCGGGTAGGTCACCTTTGCTGGCGGGTCAAAGTGCACGCCCGGAGGCTGCACCGTGATCACCATGCGCGGCTGCTGCCCGAAGTTCGGCGTCATCGGCACCTTGTCCGCATGCACCAGCGTCACTGAGACGTCGCCCTCCCGCGATCCGTCCGGGAAGGTCGCCGACCCCGGGGCTACTTCGAGCGAAAAGCCTGGCATGCCCGGGATCGTCAGAGTCCCGCCCAATGTCTCGGTGACGTGGATGCCGTTCGGCCAGTCCAGCGGCAGCACGTAGACCGGCATGCCGAGCGTGTTGTCGCGCCCGGGCACGGTCACCATCTGGAACTCGAGCGAGGCCCAGGAGCCGGGCCGCGTCGCCGTCGTGCCGTCCACGTGCAAGTGCATCTCGCCCACCGGCGCCGGCTGCAGCGAGAACTGGCCCTGCGCGGTCGTCTGCACGGCCAGCCCCGTCTCGACGATCGAGACCGTGACGCCGGGCACCGGGTTGTTCGGATTATCGAGCACCACGCCGCTCACGCTCGTCTCGGCCGGGTCGCCCGGCACCTGAGCGGTGGCCGTGAAGCTCACCGTCGGGCCGGTGTTGCCGACCGTGTCCGCCACCACCGAGTGGCCGGCGATGGCCTCTTCCGCGCCCAGGGTGAAGGTCGCCCTCGCGACGCCGTCCGGGCCAGTGTTGATGGTGACGCTCGGCTGGCCCTCGATGCCGGCTTGGTTGTAAGGGAAATGAAACAGGCTCAATAACCGGTGCGATCCGGTCAGATCGCGTACAACTCTCTTCTTGACGAAAACGGGACAGCGGTCACCGTTTCGCCCAGTCACCGAACTCCCGAGCTCTTCCCACAATGCAATAGTTTGTGCCGGGGCTGCCGGAGCTTTCGGGACGCCAGCGGGCTGGGCGGCGGAAGTGATCCCATCCGTTGAGTTGGAACACATGGGGAGAAGCTAGGAATGCTGGTGACGAAGCCAGATAGGTCTGGGAGGTGTGAATAGATCACCGCGAGGCGCGCCATCGCGCGCCCCTCCGGGTCGCTCTCACCGCCGTGGAGTTACTGGATGTACCCCAGGCTCTTGAGCGCCTCTTGGTCTTTGGCGTCCATGCGGTTTTCGCCGTTGGCCAGGTGCGTGGCCTTGAACCATTTCGTCATGCGGTCGCTTTCGGTCGCGTACACCTTGTCGTCCTCGTCCGGGGTCGCAGCGGTGTTCTCGAGCGGATCGCGACCGAGATTAAAGATCTCCATCTCGTCTTTCTCGGGCGTCCAGATGACTTTCTTATCTCCGGTGCGATAACCGACTTTGAGCGGGAAGTCCAGGTCCCGCAGCCAGAGCTTGGCGAGCCAACCGGGCATGAACCATTTCTGGCCGCCGAACGCTACGTAGCGCACCGTGCGATCGGGCGCTTCTTCGCCCTTCTCCAGGTTCGCTGCTAGGCTACGGCCGGCCATGTCGGAGGGGATCTTGGCGCTCGAGTCCGCCTTCTTCACGGTCATGTCAAGAATCGTGGGCATCAAGTCGAGCGTCGAGACGCGCGTGGTCACCGTCTCGCCTTCCACCACCGTACCCGGCATGCGCACGATCAGTGGAATGTGTACGACCGACTCGTAGAGCCGGTGGCTGTGCCCCTGGTAGCCTCTCTCGCCAATCATCTCGCCGTGGTCGGAGGTGATGATCACCAGCGTGTTCTCCTTCAAGCCTTCGGCGTCGAGCGCGTCGACGAGCTTGCCCACCCAGTGATCGGTGTAGAGGATCTCGGAATTGTAGGCTTGGAGGTCCTTCATCACCACGTGCTGGCCGCGCTCTTTGGTGCGGTCGGGTGCGCCGGTGGCCTTGGTCGCCTTGAACTCCGGCCGCAGATCGTAGGGCGAGTGCGGGTCGAAGTAGTGCACCCAGGCGAAGAACGGGCCTTTCTTGTTGCGTTTGATCCAGTCGATGGCTCGCGGCGTGACATCTTCGGCCCAACGCATCGAGTTGATGGTCTGGTAGCTGCGGCTGAGGTCCTCGTCGTAGACGTCGAAGTGCTGGTCCATCTTGGTCAGCTTCTTGGTCAACGGCCAGGCGCTCACGAAAGCGCCGTTCCTATAGCCGAACTTCTTGAGCACCTGCGGCAGCATGAGGAATTTCGAGTCCTGCGGCACGGCGAAGCCGTTGAGCTTGGCCCCGTGCTCTTGCGGGTAGCGGCTGGTGAACATGGAGAAGTGCGACGGCGCCGTACGCGAGGTAACGGTGTAAGCGTTGGCGTAGCGCACGCCCTCGGCTGCGAGGCGGTCCATGTTGGGGCTCGTCTCGAGGTGGTAGCCCCAGGACGAGAGGTGATCCGCACGCAGCGTGTCGATCGTAACGAAGAGAACGTTCGGAGCCTGGGCGGCCGGGCTCTGTTGGGCCCCGAGCGGGGCGGCGAGGCCGAGGATCAAAGCGAAGCTCGTGGTCAAACGCACGAGGATGATTGTAGCGATTTGTCGTGACTGGAATCGACCGGCGCGCGGCCCGTCCCCCCGTAGGCCGAGCCGCGGCCGGCTTTCCAAGCGCCTCCGTAGGAGGGTCGGGCGTCGCTCTCCCTCGACGCCCTGGCGCTTGGGATGTTGTTGCCGGCTCCTCCTGCGAGTTGGGACCGGCGGGTAGTCCGTCTAGTGCGGACTGCTGCCGTTCGTTTGCACGCGCAAGGGCCGGTTGAGCTCCGGTTTGCGCGGACGAACGCGGCGCGGCGGGTCCTCCGCAAGCGCCTCGACTTGCTCGATGGTGGTATCAAGCAGTGCTAGCTCGGAGCGCAGCTCCGTGATCGCTTGGTAGATCAGGTTGGTCGCCACTTTGGATCTCTCCCACTTCTTCATCACAATTGTCTGCCGCCTTTCTTCTGGGGGTTTGCCCTGAGAGGAAGCAGGCCGAGGGCCAAACGGGACGATCGCCCTAAGTGGCTGATTCGTCTAGGCATAGGAAAGGAGCGCAGGCGGCCGCGCTGTCTCAGATGAGACGGCTTGACGAGACGTCTGGAACAGGCGTGTGAAGATTGGAGCCAGCCGCCCTAGCGCGATTCCGGGGCCTTGCCGTCGACCCAAGGGCCGCCCAGTCGCATGTGGTCGAGCGTGTCGAGCCGGCTGCCGCGCTCGCCGGCGCGCCAACCCGGCACGTGCCCCGGCGAGGCGCCGGCGCGTGACCTGGCCTCCCACTTCTCCGACCAACCTGGGTCGACGGTCGAGATCTCGCGCGTCTGGGGGTCGAGGAATTGCACCTTGCCCTTGCGATAGCTGCGGGCGCCCAGATTGACCGTCGTCACAGCCGCCGCGCCGAGATCAGGCGGATTGTTACACGCCCCTGGATCGTCCGCCGCCACCGCGGCAAGGAAGTTGTCGACGTGGGCTTGGGAGGTGTCTTTCACCTCGCCGGCCTCGATCCGGCCGGCCTGCAGCGTCGGATCGCCGGTGACGTTGGCCGCCTCGGGCACATAGTCGAACCCGGTGAACTCCTCGCCGTTGCCAAAGACGAACGAGCCGGTGTGCCCGCGGATGAGCTGCTTGATCGGGGTCCCCGAGGTGACCATCGAAGCTGTGATGATCAGTTGCACGCCCTCGTTGAAGTCCGCCACAACAGTCGCCACATCGGGCACGTCGCGGCCGTCGTACTCATAGAAGATACCGCCCGCCCCGACGACCCGGCCAGGCAGGCGCAGGCCGGTCGCCTTGAGCATGGACGTGGTGCGGTGGACGAACAGGTCGGTGTACATGCCGGCGCCGTAGGGCCAGTAGGCGCGCCACTGCACGAACACGGCGCGGTCGAACGGCGCCTCGGGCGCCAAGCCGTGCTCAACGCCGAGCCAGCGCTTCCAGTCGATCGAATCGGGCGTCATCTCTGGTGTGAGCTTGCGGTTGCGCCATTGGCCGAAGTTGGTATTGCGGTAGAACTCGGTCTGAAACTGGATCAGCTTGCCCAGCTTGCCGTCGCGAATCATCTCGTTGGCCTTGCCCCACACGGGCAGGCTCGTCGACTGCACGCCCACTTGCATCACCTTGCCGCTCTGGTTCCAGGCGTCGACCACGGCGAACGCTTCTTCGACCGTCTTCGTCATGGGCTTCTCGCAGTACACGTGCAGACCGGCGCGCATGGCGTCGATCGCCATCTTGGCGTGCCAGTGGTCGGGCGTGCCGATGAAAACCGCGTCGAGGTTCTCGGCGCCGAGCATGTCCTGGTAGTCGAGATAGGTTTTGGGGCGGACGCCGATCTGCGAGTTGATGTAGTCGGCGGCGCGGTCGCGATGGCCCTCGTAGACGTCGCAGACGGCGACCAGATCGATGTTGGCGCCGAGCTCCTTGGCGTTGGCGGCGCGCCGCACGTGGCCGCCAAAGCCGCGGTTGCCCACTCCGATGAAGCCAACGCGCGAGCGCTCGTTGGCGCCGTAAGCGCGTTGGGCCGCCTGGGCCATCACGGATGCGGCGCCAGCGGCCTTGACGAAGCCGCGGCGAGATACGGAGAGTTCACAGGATTCGGCCATGACGGTTCCAGCTTAGCGATTTGTTGGAGCCCGTGGATGGCGCTCGTCGGCGGGCCGCTCCCTGGATCTTCCTGACATTTTCGGACAAAACCCGACATTTGCCAGGGCGCACGGCCAGTCGAAGCGGAGCGCGATGCCCAAGGGGCGCCCCCAGGCTGGCTGCCCGCGCCTCCGGGGCGCGGAGGGGTTTCCGGGTTGGGTCGGCGCCGGCTCGCGGCTCCAGCTTACGCCCGCGGGATCAGCGTGGGTTGGGGCGTCGAGCCGAAGTGACTCATGAGAAATGAGATGGCGCTCCCGGCCAGGTGTGCGAAAACGTACATTCGAGACTCGCCACCAGGTGGGCCGGGCCGCTGTGCTATGCCTTAAGCCTTGTGTTTTGAGCTCGGTGGCGTTCCATTCCTCTAGTTGCTGACCGGGGCCGGAAAAGGGGACACTCCTCGACACGGTCGGATCGATCGGAGCTAAGTCAAGTCTATGGAGGAAGGGAGTTCGGGGACGGAGCCCGAATTGAATCCTGAGTGACCGTCTCATCTTATTCAAGACAAACGACCTCAGGGCGTAGCGGCACCGCGGCTCCTGGGCTTGGGCCCGGGTCTGCCCCGACGCAGCCGCCGCCCCGTTTGGCGCTCGATTTCCCGGACGAACGCCTCGTTGCCAAGCGGTCTGCCCGCGTGGTAGGTCGCCGCCCTCAGCCCGTCTTCGGCATCCTTGCCGGGGCCGCGGCCCAGCGCCTCCGCCCCGCCAACCGCCCCCGTACTTCCGCCAACAGCTTCCAGTCGACGAAGCGGTCGCCGCCGCTGGCCGCGTGCGCCGGCGCGCTTGACCAGGGGTACTCCGCCGCCTCGCCCACCATGCCGGCGCGGACCGGATTGCAGTCGACGCAAAGCAGCGCCGGGACCAAGTGATCCGTCCCTAGAGGACACGAACGGCGATGAGGACGAACGCCGCAGGTTTGGCAATCCTGCTCGAGGCGCTCAAGGAAGGTTCGCCGATCGGCGTCCGCGAGGGAGATGGACTGGCGGTCGTTGCCGCGCTGGGTGAGGTTGCGCGGTGCGCCGACCACAACCACCCGCGCCGTCCTGGGCATGGCTGCGGTCAGCATCGCACAGGCCTGAGCTCGGTTCGGGCTCCGAACCGGACTTTGGCGAGTTTCCACAGGGCTTTGAAGTCCACGAGTTTGTCGTCAACCGTGATGGTTGGACGGAGGGTTTCGTCAACTTGTAAGGCCCGTCAGATGGAAACCTGACGTTCCCCTGTGGGAACTTCGTTGCGATCAACGGGTTGCGGCAATCCGGCCCTTCTTTAGCCGCTTGCGGCCCTCTTCGCGCCCCTTTAGAATCATAGAATCGACAAGTTTCTCTGCCTCGTCGTTTTGCTGAGCGCGCCGGCCGCCGTCGCCCAAGATTGCCCCTGGTGCGGCCCCGATGGCGGCGCGCCCGCGAGCCTTGAAGGCGTCGTGGACCTGCATGTTCATTGCGCTCCCGACAGCGGCGCGCGCTCGATTGACGCCATCGCGATTGCTCGCCTCGCGCGCGACAACGGAATGCGTGCGCTGCTGTTCAAGAACCATTACACCCACACGGCGTCGCTGGCCAACGTGGTCGCCCGCGTCGTCCCCGGCATCGAGCTCTATGGCGGCATCGCGCTCAACTCGACGATCGGGCTGAACGCGCAGGCGGTGCGCCACATGGCGCGCACGACCGGCGGCCACGGGAAAGTCGTCTGGATGCCGACGTTCGACTCCGAACACTACCACCGCAACTCCTTGCCGAATCCGCATCTCATCAAGGTCTCTCGGGACGGGAAGCTCCTGCCGGAGGTGTTCGAGGTGCTCGACGCCGTAAAAGAGCATGATCTCGCGCTCGCGACCGGACACTCCAGCCCGGCGGAATCGCTGCTGCTGATCCGCGCAGCCATCGAGCGCGGGATCGAGCGTATGATCGTGACGCACCCGCTGCCGCCGCCGATCTCGATGTCCCTCGAGCAGCAGCGCGAGGCCGCCGAGCTCGGCGCGTTTCTCGAGTATCCGTTCGGGACTGCGCTTGAGCGTTACCCGATGTGGGAGCTCAGCGAGCGCGAGAAATTCGCGACATACGTAGAGGCGATCCGCGCCGTTGGCGCCGGGCATGTAATCGTCTCGAGCGACCTCGGACAGCCGATGAATCCCATCCACACCGACGGGATGAAGGCCTTCATCCAGCGCTTGCTTGCCGCCGGCTTCACGCAGCAGCAAGTCGATCTCATGTCGAAGCGAAACCCCGCCGCCTTGCTCGGTTTGACGAAGGACCGCTGAGCCCGCGCGGCGTGCTAGCATGCCCCTCAGCCGTGCCGCCGCTTCGAACGTTCGCGCTAGTGATCTGCGCCGCCCTCTGCTCCTGCTCGGGCCCGGTCAGCCACGGGAATCTCACCGTCCCGGAGGGCTTCGAAGTCGAGCTCGCCGCCGGCCCGCCGCTGGTCGAGCGCCCCATGATCATCGACATGGACGAGCAAGGGCGGCTCTACGTCGCCGAATCCTCCGGCTCGACCGCCAGCGTCGAGGATCAACTGCGCGAGCGCCCGCACAGCATTCTTCGACTCGTCGACTCCGACGGCGACGGACGCTACGACCGGCGCACCGTCTTCGCGGACAAGATGATGCTGCCCGAAGGCGTGCTCTGGCATGACGGCTCGGTCTACGTTGCCGCGCCGCCGCAAATCTGGAAGCTCACCGACACCGACGACGACGGCGTCGCCGACCAGCGCGAGGTCTGGTTCGACGCTAAGACTCTGACCGGTTGCGCCAACGATCTGCATGGGCCCTACCTCGGACCCGACGGCTGGATCTACTGGACCAAGGGCGCCTTCGCCGAGCAGACCTACCAGCGCCCTGGCCGACCGCCGCTCGTCACCCGCGCCTCTCACATCCTCCGCCGGCGCCCCGAGGGCGGCCCAATCGAGCCCGTGCTCACCGGCGGCATGGACAACCCCATTGAAGTCGCCTTCAACGACGAAGGCGAGCGCTTCCTCACCTCCACCTTCACCGAGCACCCCACCCACGGTCGCCGCGACGGCCTGCTGCACGCCCTCTATGGCGGCGTCTACGGCAAAGTTCACGGCGTTACCGATCGACACCCCATGACCGGAGGCTACAACCCGGTGATGACCCAGATGGACGCCGTCGTGCCCGTTGGGCTCGCGCGCTACGAGTCGTCGGTGTTCGGCGAGTCGTTCGCTGGCAACCTCTTCATGGCGCAGTTCAACATGCAGCGGGTTTCGCGCCACGAGTTAATTCCAGAGGGCGCGACGTATCGGACCGAAGACTCCGATTTCTTGGTTTCTGACAGCTACGACTTCCATCCGACCGACGTAATGGAAGACGCTGATGGCAGCCTGTTGGTTGTCGACACCGGCGCCTGGTACAAGATCTGTTGCCCGTCGTCGCAGTTGGCCAAGCCGGAGGTGCTGGGGGCGATCTACCGCGTCCGGCGCAGCGGCGCAGCGGGCCCGGAGAACCCGCGCGGCGAAGAGCTCGACTGGACGCGCCCGACATCCGCGCTGCTCGAAGACCCTCGACCCGCCGTCCGCCGCCGCGCCCTGCGGCTGCTGCCGCGCGGCGGCGTCGACGCACTGCTCGACGCCCGCGGCCCGCACGCCGTCTGGGCCTTGACGCGCATCGAGGGCGAGCAGGCGCGCGAAGGCGTGCGCGCCAGGCTGGACGATCCGTCAGCAGCGGTCCGCCATGCGGCGCTGCACTCGGTGAGCGTTTGGCGCGACGAGGCCGCGCTCGACGCCGTGCTGGGTCAACTGCGCTCCGGCCCCGCCCCGATTCAACGCGCCGCCGCCGAAGCGCTGGGCAGGATCGGCGATTCTCGGGCTGTTCCGGCGTTGCTCGCGGCAACCGCGACCGGCGACGAGGCTCTGCGGCACTCGCTCACCTATGCGCTGATCGAGATTGCCGACGACGACGCAACCAGGAAAGGGCTCGCCGCTCCCGATCTCCGAACCCGCCGCGCCGCACTCATCGCCTTGGATCAGATGGAGCCAGCCGCGGTAACCCCGCGCGAGATCGTCCCACTGCTCTCTTCCGACGAGCCCCTCATCGCGGAAACCGCCGAGTGGATCGCGGGCAACCACGCCGAATGGGGAGGCGCGCTGGTTGGATACTTCCGCACGCGCATGCACGACGGTGCGGTCACGCCGCAGCTTGCGAAGTTCGCCGGCCATGCCGAGATTCAAGCCTTGTTGGCGGCTCAGGCTTCCGCTGGAAATCGGGTGGCGCTCGAGGTCATCGCGGACGCCTCGCTCGATGAGACGCCGGCGGCGTGGCGTGAGGCGATCGTCAGCGCGTTGGCGACGGACTCGATCGCCCCCGCGGTCGCCGCGGCGCGCTCGCTCGGGCGGCCCGAGCAAGGCGATGCGGCTCTCGACGCAGCCTTGTTCGAGGCGGCCCGCAACACCGACTTGCCGTCGCTCACGCGCGCCCAAGCCGCGCAGTCCTCAATTGCGAGCCGGCCCGGCGTGCCCGACGAGCTGTTCGAGTTCCTCTCCGAGCACGCCGCGCCGCCTCATCCCAGCGAGGTTCGTTCCGCCGCCGCCCGCGCACTTGCTGTCGCCAAGCTCTCTGAAGATCAGCTTCTGCGCCTGACCACACGCCTGCCCGACGTCGGTCCGATGGAGCTGCCGAGCCTGGTGCAAGCCTTCTCGGCGGGCTCGAGTCTCGAGCTCGGTCAGCAGTTTCTCGCTTCGCTGGACGCTGCAGGCAGCGTGCGCGCCGACATCCTCGAAGCCGCCGTCGCCAACTACCCCGAGCCCGTCGGGCAACGCGTCCGTGAGTTGCTCGCCGAGCGCGAGCTCGACCGCGACGCCCAGCGCAGACGCATCGACCAACTGCTCGCCTCAGTCGACAACGGCGACCCGGTGCGCGGCCAGGCCGTGTTCAACAGCGCTGAAGCCGCGTGCGCGACCTGCCACAGAATCGGCTATCAAGGCGGCGCCATCGGCCCGTTCCTCGGCAGCGTCGGGCGCTCGCGCACCGATCGCGACTTGCTCGAATCGATTCTCTACCCCAGCCTCAGTTTCGTCCGCAGCTACGAGCCCGTCGTAGCCGTGACCTCGACCGACATCTATTCCGGCGTCCCGATCGAGGAGTCGGACACCCACTTGCTGCTTGCCTCCGGGCCCGACGAGCAAGTGCGCGTCGCGCGGGCTGACATCGAGGAGATCCGGCCAGGCACGGTCTCCATCATGCCCTCCGGGCTCGACGAACAACTCTCCGAACAGGAGCTCATGGACCTGGTCGCGTTTCTCAAGGACACCGCCTACAAGCCGTGGCAACGCCCGAGCGAGGACTAGCCCTGCCGCCGGCTCCTGATGAGATATGGCTGCTAGGGTCCGAGTACAATGCCCGCATGTCGCGAGTCGCGCTCGCCCTCTTCCTGCTCTCGGTGTCCGCTGCGGCCCAGAGCTCAAACGTCGTCCTGCTCTACATCGACAACGTCGGCTGGGGCGACCTCGGCAGCTACGGCAACCCCGTCATCCGCACGCCAAACATGGACCGGCTGGCGCGCGAAGGCGTCCGCCTCACCGACTTCTACATCCCGACCTCGTCCTGCACGCCGTCGCGAGGCGCCTTGCTCACCGGCCGCTACCCCGAACGCAACGGCCTCACCCACCAACTCGCCGCGCCCGAGAATTGGAGCGGCGTCGGCCTGCCGCACAGCGAGATCTTGCTGCCGCAACTGCTCCAGCAAGCAGGCTATGCGACCGGCGCCTTCGGCAAATGGAACCTCGGGTGGGCCGCAGGCAGCCGTCCCACCGAGCGCGGCTTCGACGAGTACCTCGGCTGTCGCTCCGGCAATTGCGACTACTACACGTACTCCTACAACGCCCGCCACGACCTCTTCCGCGGGACCGAGCCCGCGCACCTCGAGGGTTACACGACCGACCTCTTTGCCGACGCCGCCTGCGACTTCATCGAGCGCAACCGCGACAAGCGCTTCTTCGCCTACGTCCCCTTCAATGCCGCGCACGTCCCCAACCCCAAGAACAAGAAGCCCGGCGAGCCGCTGCGCTGGCAGGCCCCTGCTGAGCTCTTCAGCCTCTACGGCTACCAGCCCGATGACGGCGTCGACGAGCACGGCTACCATGCCGTCCTGTCCGCCCTCGACGCCGCCATCGGCCGCATCCTGGCCAAGCTCGACGCGCTCGAGCTACGCGGCAACACCCTCGTCATGCTCGCCTCCGACAACGGCGGCAAGGTCGAACCCAGCCGCCCGCCGCTCGAAGTCGCCGACAACGGCCCCTTCCGCGGCGGGCGCACGACCACTTACGAGGGCGGCGTCCGCACAGCCTGCATTCTCCGCTGGCCCGGCCGCATCTCCGCCGGAACTGTCTGCCGTGAGCCGATCACCAACATGGATCTCTTCGTCCTCGCCCTGCATGCCGCGGAGGCCGAACCACCCGCGAATCGTATCATCGACGGCCGCGACCCGCTGCCCGTCCTGCGCGGCGAAGCCCACTCCCTGCACGACGCGATCTTCTTCCGCTACCGCGGCTCCAGCGGTATGCGCCAAGGCCGCTGGAAGACCGTCCAGCCGGCCCCCAACGCCCCCGTCGAGCTCTACGACCTCACCGCCGACTACGCCGAGCGCCGTAACCTCGCCGCCAAGCATCCCGAGATCCTCCGCCGCATGACCCAGCGCTTCGACGCCTGGCTCCAATCCGTTCGTTCAAGGTGACGACGCCAGAGGTCAGCGCTTGCGCCGGTAGGCGCGTGGCAGAAAGCCTCGGGTGCCGCGCTCGGCGAATCGAATGGCGCCCCTCCGGATCGGCCCTGACAAGGGCCTGGCCGCGGCTGAGCTGCGCCCCTTGCAGGGCGCCCGCAGAAGCGGGGCCTCCCCAGGTCCACGGGTTATACCCGTGGCTCTATCCTTGCCGGGCGCCCTTGGCGCCCAAGAGTGTGAACCCGCCCTAGCTTGCGGCCGAACGGCGCCGAGCGGGCGCTGCCGGAATCGCAAACAAGAAGGCGGCATGCGCCAGGGCTCGCACGCCGCCTTCGCGGTTCTGCATGAGGGAGAGAACCTATTCCGACGATTTCTCAGCGACTGACTGGCGGTTGGGCTCGTCGTCGAGCGGAGTCGCCAGGTAGCCGACGATGCGATTCTTCGACAGCTTGTTGACCACGATCTCGTAGGGCTGCTTGACTCCCATCACGTAGAACTGGATGGGCTCGAGCAGCGTCTTGTTCTTCTTCGAAATCGTTTTGTCGTCGGCCAGAACGTCGAGGTTGAAGCGGCTCTTCTTCTCGTTGGTGTCGCGCAGGCGCACTTGAATCCGCCCCACACGGGTTGCGTTTTTGCTCTTGCCGATGTCGAACTCGTAGTAGTTGCGCTGCCCCAAGCGTTTGAGCGCGTCGAGCTCGCCGGAGTTGGTGGCGATCAGCCCGCTCTGTACGCCCAGGTCGCCCCGTACCGACTTGAGATCGGCGATCGTCTGCTCGAGCGTTTTGGCGGTTTCGTCGAGATCTTGCTTGACGCCTTCCACGCGGCCGGTGAGCTGGCCAACCTCGCTCTGGGTGGAGCTGGCAACCTCGTTGAGCTCGGAGATCTTGCCGCCGACGTCCTGGAAGCCGGCTTGCTGCTGCGCCTTGGTCTGCTCGAGCTCCTTGGCCAGCGTGTTGGTGCGGCCCAGCACGCGCTGTTCGACCTTTTGGGCCTTCTCGTCGATCGTCTTCTCGGCGGACTCGACCAGCGTCTTGACGTCGGCGACGCTGTCGTCGATCACGCGCGAGGTGCGGTTGACGTTGCCCTCGAGCTGGGCGATCTGCTCTTCGAAGCCTTGGATGCGCTCGGCGAACTCCTGGCGCGTGTTGTTGATCTCGAGATAGAGATAGACTGTGGCCCCGATCAGCACCGCGATCAGCACCAGCAGGACGATCGCAACGGGGGGGACTGCGGATTGGCCCGAGCGCCCCGTGAGGGTGCGCGGGGCGCGGACGTTTCGATTGGAGCTCAGCACTGGTAGTACCTCGTGATTTTTCAGGCTCTTGGCCATATTCTACCACCCATAGACGCGGGCTCGCCCCTAACGGGTTTCGCTGAATTTGGCCTTAGCGAAAGGGCGTAGAAGGCCCTGCTACGTTACACTCGGTGTCTGGCCCGCGCCGTATGTCGGATCCGCTCCCGCAAGTCTCCGTCGTGATTCCGGTTCACAACGAAGAGGCGGATGTGGAGGAGCTGGCGCGGCGCATCGGCGAACAACTCCAACACGCCTACGAGGTCGTCTTCATCGACGACGGCTCGACCGACAGCACCTGGGAGGCGATCGGCCGCGCGGCGCGGCCGGGCGTGGTGCGCGCCATTCGCTTCCGGCGCAACTTCGGCAAGGCGGCGGCGCTGATGGCGGGCTTCGAGGCTGCGCGCGGCGATCTTGTCTTCACCATGGACGGCGATCTGCAGGACGACCCGGCCGAGATCCCGCGCTTTCTCGCCAAGCTCGACGAGGGCTACGACCTCATCGCCGGGTACAAGCGTAGACGGCACGACCCGCTCAACAAGGTCGTCGCCAGCCGCATCTTCAACTTCGTGGTGCGCAAGCTCACCCGCGTCGATCTGCACGACATGAACTGCGGCTTCAAGCTCTACCGCGGCGAAGTGGCGAGGGCGGTGCGCATCTACGGCGAGCTGCACCGCTTCATCCCCGCGCTGGCGGCGGCGGAAGGCTACCGCATCGGCGAGATCGAGGTCACCCACCACGCGCGCCGCCATGGGCGCTCGAAGTATGGCGTGAGCCGTTTGTTCAAGGGCTTCGTCGATCTGATCACGGTGCTGCTGCTGACCAGCTACCGGAGCCGCCCGGCGCACGGCTTCGGTTGGGCGGCGCTGGCGTGCTTTGCATTGAGCGTCGTCGCGGCGCTGGCGGCGCTGCCGTTCTTGTGCGGCTTCGACATACACCTGGGCGACCGCTACTTCGAGACGCAGTGGGTGGGGTGGGTGATGGGTCTGAAGTCGCTGTTCTTCGCGCTGACCGCCGTGGTCTTGATGAGCGCCGGGTGGGTGGCCGAGGTGGCGATTCGGGCGCCGCTGAGCGCCGAGCCCGCGGTGCAGTACGCCGTCGAGGAGCGATTTGAGTAGCGTGGCTCACCGCGCGGCGCGTATCGCAAAATTCCTCGTTCCGCTCGTCGTCGCTTTCTTCGTCGGGCGAGTGATTCTCGAGAACTGGGAGCAGGTGCGCGCCGCCGAGTGGAGCGTCCGGCCGGCCTACCTCGCCGCGTCGTTCGTCCTCTGCGGCGCTTGGTACGTCTTCCGGCCCTACGGCTGGAATGTGATCCTGAGGGGCTTCGGCAGCGAGGCGCCCTTTCCGGCGGTGTTCCGCATGTGCCGCAAGGCGGAGCTGAGCCGCTATGTGCCCGGCGGCGTGTGGCAGTTCGTCAGCCGGGTGTATTTGCTCAAGCAGTGGAACGTCTCCGCCGGCGCGTGCCTGGCGGCGACGATTCTCGACTTGTTTCTCGCCACGCTGGCGTCGTTGGTTCCCGCGTCGTGGACGTTGCAACAGGCCTTCGCCGAGTTCAGAGCCTACCACCGGGTCGTCCTGTTCGCGTTCCCGGCGGTGTCGGTTCTGTTCGTGCATCCGAAGCTGCTGAATTGGTGGGCGGGCTTTTTGGCGAAGCGGCTGGGGCAGAGTTGGACGCCGCTCGAGCTTCCGTGGAGGTCGTTGCTCGGAATTTGGGCTCTCTACGTTGCCGGGTGGCTGCTGTTCGCGGCCGGCGTGGTCTTGTTCGTCAACGGCGTGCTGCGAGCTCCGGAAGGCGCGTCGACCTACATCGGGTCGAGCTATACGGTGGCCTGGCTGGTGGGTACGCTCACCATGATCGCGCCCGGCGGGATGGGGATTCGCGAGGGCGCGCTGGGGCTGTTACTGAGCCGTGTGTTGCCAACCGGCCCGGCGTTCACCCTGGCGGTGGGGATCCGGCTGTGCACTCTTTTGGTGGAGATCGCCACCTTAGCGCTGGGGAGCCTGATGCCGCGCTACGACGCTCCGGCGGATCAAGCGGACGCGTAAGGGCCGGGCGCCTGGCGGGGTTGTACGCCGCCGCCGCGGCTGGTATCGTGAAAGTTCTCGGGCGCGTAGCTCAATTGGCAGAGCAAGTGACTCTTAATCACTAGGTTCGGGGTTCGATTCCCTGCGCGCTCACCACTCTCCCTTCAGCGGGATAGCCCTTAAGCCCCTAGAAATCAATGCTCTAAGCGAAGGTCTGCCTCGACCGGGGACAGCCGCAGTCAAGGCGGACAACCGTTTGCGTGACAAGTGGCGCCCTGAGTGGGGCCCTGGCTCGCGCAGGGACCGGACTTGTGCGGCCCTGCGGGCGCGATGAAGCTGACTGAGCGCACCATCCGCACGTTGCCGCCGCCGGAAGGCCGGAAATACGGGTTTAGACCCGGCACGTTGAACTAGAGAGCCTCAGCGTTCGCAGCGACGTACTCTTCGGCGTAGGACGCCGGCGGACCGATGTAGTGGAAGTACTCGCCGTACTCGAGGCCGTGGCGCAATCCTCTCTCGCGGTCACGTCGAAGCGCGATGTGCTTCGCGTATTCGAAGTCGGCTGTCGCGTCGTCTTCGCCAAGCAAAGGCAGACGCTTGCCCTGCTCGGCGAGTCGGGCGCGCAGCCGTGAGCCCGTGTTCCCCGCCGGGCCCTGGGTCGCGTTGGCGACGTTGACTCTAGCTTTCTGGTCAATGTAGTCGCTGACATCGACGACACGGTTGGTGAGCTGAGGCCCCCTCGAGAAGTAGTAACGCTCGGTGACGGCGTGGGGCTCGAGGCCGGCCTTGAAGTGCTCTGGATAGTCCCAGCGCGAGCCGGCCATCCAGGCCGCCGCCTCGACCGCCTTCGCGGTGACGTAGTGGTCGGGATTGCGCTCGTAGAGGCCAGACGGATCGTATACGAGAATCGTGTCGATCTTGTGGAGACGAAACAGGAAGATCAGCCGGGCGCGCATCTCGAGCATCTGGGCGCCGTCCATGAGGTGATTGCGATAGCCGAGGAACTCGACTTCCTCGAGTCCCAACCTCCGGGCCGCTTCGCGCGTGTCGCGCTCGTTGTTCAGGATGACCTCGCCCACGGTATCGCCGCGGCCAGCCATCTCGTCATTGGACAGGTTGATGAGCACCCCCGAATAGCCCTCGTCGAGGAGCTTGAGGACTGTTCCGCCGGCGTAGATTGGGATGTCGTCGGTATGCGGCTGGATGGCAGCGAGGGTCTTGCCGCGGTGTGGCTTCCCGCTGCGTTTGCGCTCGATGAAGATCTCGGGGGCGGCCCAATCCGTCGATCCGGCGCCGCCCGGTTCCGACCCCTGTTGACTGGGCGCCTGAGCCGCGGCGCCGGCTGCTGCCAGAGCGCCGCCCGCGATCGAACGCCCAACAAATCTGCGACGATCCATTGCGATTCTCCTCTAAGATGGGTTCGAATCCGTTTGGCTCCCACGGCGGAGCCAGACCTATGATACAGGCGCGCGAACGCCGAGTGGCCGTAGCGACGCGAAAACAGCGAAACGAGTATCTGAGGTTCGCGATGTCTTGTTTGACTCTACGCTCTTGGATGGCGTGCTTCGCCATTGCCGCAGTACTGCTCCCGGCGGCTGATACCGCGGCGCCGCAGCCGCGGCGCATCAACAAAGCAATCGAGCTGCTCAGCAAGGACCAGCCAATCTACTACTTCACCGAGGGCCGCGGCGGGAGCCAAGGGGGATTCAAGGAGGGTCTTCGGCTGGCGCAGACGTGGGCCGACCTAATCATCTACGAGATGGAGTTCGGCGCCTACGACGTGACCGAGCTACGCGAGCTCATGGCCGGGCTCGTGCAGGGAGGACCAACGCCAAGCGGACACCGCACACCCTCGGTGCAGGTGGTCGTGCCGTTCAGCGGTCTCGACGTCGCCACGGTGCGCGCCAACCATTGGGTCATCCAGCAGATCCTGGCCTCGGGCGTTCACGGTGTGACTCTTTGCCACGCCCGAGACCCCGCGGCGGTGCGGGAATTCGTGCGGCTCGCCCGCTATCCGCACCATCGCCAAGGGGTCGACGACGGACCGCTCGAAGAAGGATTGCGGGGCAACGGCGGCCAGGGGAACGCCGCACAGATTTGGGGCCTCTCGCCGCGGGAATACATGCGCCGGGCCGACGTGTGGCCACTCAACCCCGAGGGCGAGATCATGATCGGATTGAAGATCGAGGACAGGTACGCGCTCGAGAATTCCGAGGAATCGGCGGCCGTGCCTGGAGTCGGCTATGCGGAATGGGGCCCAGGCGATATGGGGCTCTCCCTCGGATTTCCGGAGATTCACGACCCGCCCTACGAGCCCGTAGTCGAGCAGGCGCGCCAGCGCGTGCTCGCCGCAACCAAGGCGGCCGGCATCGCCTTCCTCGACGTGGCGACGCTCGAGAACATCGAGGAACGTCTCGGCGAAGGGATGCGCATCGGGGCGACGCGCAGCCGGGAGGCGGCCGAACGCGGCAGACGGCTGACGCGACGTCCCGAGCCATGGTAGATGCCGGCTCCGGGTCCCGGCCAGCCCTAACCGCTGAGGACGATCTCCCGCCGCACGCCGCGCATGTCCATCTCGAACTCGATCTCAAGAACCGGCGGCCGCGCGTAGTGCCAGCGAACGCCGTGCCGATTCGCGTCCCCGAGCGCCGGCAGGATCGTGGGCGCCATCAGCGGATGGATATCGTGGACGGTGTAGATGTTCGACTGCGTGACGTCGGTCCAGGCGAGCCCCATGCCTTCGAGGCGCTCCGTCATGATGGCAAGAACACGATCGGCTTTGGCGCGCAGCCCGGCTTCACTTACGTCGCCTTGGCTGACGATGTTGTTGAGGCCGGAGCCTTGAAGCTCACCGGCGCCGGCGATCACGAAGGTCTTGCTTGTGGTGTCTGACGGCACGGTGGAGCAGAAGCCGTAGACGGATGGCTCGGCGACGGGGGCGACTTCGAGGGCGACGTTCGTGCGGGCGACGGGGTTCATGCCGTCGACGTGCGCGCCCCACTCCTCGAGCCGGTCCATGTAGGGCTCGTTGAAGGAGTTGAAGCCCTCGACCGAGAGCGCCTTGGGGATTCGAAGCTCCATGCCGCACAGCGCGTCGAGCGGGCGGCCGGCGGCTTCGAGGTGCGCCTCGATCATGTCGAAGGCTTGCCAAAGCTCCGGAAGCGGGTTGAAAACGGCGTGGACGATCTCAAAACCTGGCGATGCCACCGCGCCGGAGGAGTACGGGCCGCTGCCCTGGAGAAACTGAAAGTCGCCTTGTGGGTTATCGATCAAGGGGGATGCCTCCTGAGGGGCGGGGGTGCAGGCCGCGAGCGCCGCTCCAGCGGCAAGCCGCGTCCAGCGGCGGCGTGTGATGGCGTCGTCGAAGACTTGCACGGGTCACCTGCTCCACGGTTGGCTGAGCGTCGGAGGATTGGCGTAGCGCTTCATGGTCAGGGTGAGCGTAGAGCCGGCCCCGGGCGCTAGGCGCACGGTCACAGCGTCAGCATCGAGGTCTGCAGCCCTGCCATTCTGCGACACCCCTGTGAGCTGATGCTCAGCGTAAGCGCCGGCCTGCACGACCACTTCGCGCGCCTCGACGGGGTCGAGATTGACAAGGGTGAAAGTGACAGAGTCGGCAGTGAGCCTCTCGACGAGGGCGCCGACATCCGGCGGAACACCCGCCCGCCGCCGCACGGGGTCGAAGTAGCGCAGGCGGGCGTGCAGCGCCCACAGCTTGCCGCCGCGCAGGTAGCCGCCGGTCATCAACTCGGTCAGATTGTCGGTCTGCGGGGGGACCATGCCGAGTAGCCAGTCCGCCAGGCGGGTGTCGGGGCTGGTGGGATCCCGGCGCATTTGCTGGGCGTTTGAACGTACAACCTCGAGATCGCGGCGGAGCGCCCGCTCGGGATGACCGGGGTCCTTGCCTTCGAGGAAGGCGATCCAGCCCTCTTCGGCCGGGATGCGTTCGAGGTCGCGGCGGTCCATCGACCACAGGTAGACCTTCGTTAGCAGGTCGGTGTAGAGGTTCGGCGTGTAGCGATAGAACTCCGGCTCGCCGTCATGCTTGTAGCCGCGCGGGTCGCCGTACATCTGCGGCAGCAGAGTTCGGCCGTCCTCGACACGCTTGTGCTCGTAGAGCAGGTCGAGCTGCTTGCGCAGGACGTCGATGTACTTGGTGTCGCCTGTGAGTAAGTAAGCGTTGGAGAACCCCGGCCAGGCGCCGGCGGTGACGGTGTTGCGGTGGCCGATCTGGCGGATCTCGCCGTCGAAGATGGTGAAGTTCCAGCCGTAGGTTCCCTTCCACCACTGGCCGCCATACTCGCCGCCGGGCTCGCCGTCGAGGCCAACGTTGCTGGGGATCATGCCGCCGGTCTTGGCTGTGCGTTCGCGCCAAGCGTCGATGTATTCGACGACCCAGTCGCGGTACTCGGACTCGCCGGTCAGAGCGAAAGCGTTGAGACCCAGTAGCGTGGCGCCCATATTGAGCGGGTTGTCGCCGACCGAGTCGAGGTACTCCTCGCAATGCGCCAGCATGCGCGGGTACCACTCTTCGAGGTCGAGCATGCCGCCGCGTCCGTCGGGGCTGTGCAGAATGTGGAACGTGCCGGGGACAGGGTCTCCCACCCAATCGTAGGTCGTGGCCTTGTGGAGCATCGGCCCCTGGCTGCCCGTCCAGATGCTCTTGATGAGTTTCTTCTCGGGGTCATAGTTGGGCGAGAGCGGGTCACGGCCCATGTACATCCCCGCGAAGCGCGTCATGCGGTCGACGAAAACCGGGTCGTGAGGGTGCGAGAGACCGTAGAGCAAAAAGCCGCGCATACCTTCGCCGGTGTGGAACCAATCGGACTGCGTGATGAACTCTCGCTCGTAGGCGCCGTTCTCCGCGAGCTTGGTCAGCGTGGTCCTTAGCTCGCCGTATTGGGCGAGGTGGCCCTCGAGGCCTTTGCGGTAGAGCTCGAGGACGCGGTCGGAGCCCCCAAGGGCGTGCAGCAAGGTCCAGTTGTAGTAGGTCTCGATGGCATCGTCGGGGCCGTCGAGAGTGCCCCAGCGCATGGTGTGGCGCAAGTAGCCGCGCGCGTCCATGTACTGGCCGGCGAACTCCTCGACCGCACGAGAATTGGCGTCGAGCAAGGCTCGCTCGAGTAGCGCCCATTCCGGCGGAGGCATGGGGGTGTCGACAGAGATCGACGGGACCTGGGCGCGAACGGCCAGCGCCGCGACGAAAAGAACTGCAGAGAATCGAAGCATACTGGGTCCCTCGCTTCCCGCTCAGCACGCCTTGGCCCCCAGGCGTCCGCTCATTCGCGCCGTGACAGTGATTTCGAAAGGCGCCTTGCCGACGAGGCCGGCGACGGCGACGGTCCAAGCTGGGCGATCCTTCTTGAAGTATACTGGCTGTAGACGAAGCTTATCTCTGGGAAGAGCGATATGTCGGCCAGATAGACCGTGACATCCACGGCGTCGGAGTCCGCGGCCCGGAGTATGTTCCCGAAGCGGCGGAACGCCTGTCGGACTTCTTCCTCGAAGTCTCCTGGGTGTTCTCCGGTCTTCAAGTCGGATCCGGTCTGTCCGGCGCAGTAGAGCGTGTCGTCGACCTGGACCTCTGGCCCGAGCAGCATGTTGGGTCGAAAGCCCGGCGGACAGATGATCCTCTTCACGGCCGCAGGCGCCACTCTCACCAGCATAAAGAGCACCGTCATGGCGAGCAAACGTCTCATCGCCGATGAACCTAAATGACATCCTCGACGGCCGGTACACTAGTGTATTCTCAGCTGCGGGGTAGGCATCCACGTTGAGTCCAAAAGGCGAGCGGCTGGCGGAAACCTGGGAGCCGCTTGGATCCATCGGCCATCGCCAAAAACCCTACTCTTCAATCGCCGCATTGACAGAGTTCAGAAGTAAGAAGTCTGCCTGTTTGAATTCGGGATAGATCGCTTTCATCTTATCCATCGCTTCACCTCTGGTCTTTGAGCTGCCGATCGTGTCCTCAAAGTCTTCGATGTACTTCTTCACCTCACCAAACAGGAAGATGTCCGACGGCCTTCCATGCCCTGGGTAGACGGTCGGATTCGCAGAGTTCAGCTGGGACGAGAACTTGTCTAGCTGGTCCTTCCAGTTGGCCATGCTTTTCCTGTCGATCGCCAGCCAAGGGTGTACACCGTTGTAACAGAAGTCGCCAGAAAAGAATGCATTCAAGTCCTTGCTGTAGATCGTGGTCAAGTGATCGCACTCCGCACTATCGAAGTCGCTGTTGAGTTCGAGCGTCGCTCCGCCCTTCAGGGGCATTTCCCTTGAGTCCAGCACCGCGATGTTGTTTTCGTAGTCGAACCCCTCCGGGTTTTCTTCCGTCGCCGGCTTCATCGCTGGCTCGCTATCCAGCCAGCCGATACCTTCCATGAATTTGGAAAACTTGATGATGTCATCTTTAATCTCCTGCCGCGTCACCACCATTCGGGCGTCCGGGAACTCCGTTCGCAGAACGCCCGCACCGATGTAGTGATCGGCATGTCCGTGCGTAATCAGAATATGGGTCAGTTTCCTTCCTGCGCTTCTGACGAATTCCGCCAATTTTCCTGCCTCTGTGCTGCTCCGTAGGCAGTCTACCAAAATCGCACTGTCACTGTCACTGAACAGATACGAGTTCACACTTGCTTCGACGCCGTTGTAGATTGAGAGGTTTAGGTCATTCATCCCGTAAGGGTCGCATGTTTGGCTAGTCCGCTCAAGGTTCCGAACGGACAATCAGTGGTCAATATCGGACAGACTGGGAGGCGTCACCTAACTATCGATCAACCCAGGGTTATTCGGCGGCGAAACTCGTTTGGCGTTTGTCCAGAGTTCTTGCGGAAGAACTTCACGAAGTTTGTTGACTCAGTGAATCCAAGATTTGCCGCGATTCGTTCAACTGAATCTCGAGACATGATCAACTGGCGCTTTGCCTCGACGGTCACGCGAGTATTCAGCAACTGTTTTGGTGTTCGGTTGCGAACGGCCGTGCATGCGCGGGCAAGATTGCGACCGGTGACAGATAGCTCGTCGGCATACCAGGAGATGATCCGCTGGGAAGTGAATTGTTTTTCGAGAACCATTTCGAATTTGTGGACAAGTTCCATATAGTGAGATGGCGAAGAACTTCTCTGTCCGTGCTGGGCCTTTGCGATTTCACCGACCGCTGCCACGATCGCCCCCAGGATCCACGGGCTCAGTTGATGTACGTCGAACGATGGCCGGCGCCTCTCCAGGGACTTGAGGGACATCACCAAGTTTGAAATCAACTCGAAGTCGGGTGCTGTGAGGCGAATGGTTGGTTGTCGCCCGGGATCGACCTGCTGAAGCAGTTCCGGAGTGTGGAGCGCCTCGGAGCGAAACAACAGGTACAGAGCCTCATGCCGCGATGCCCGATCGAACGTTCGCACCTGCCCAGGTCGGGTGTAAAGAATGTCTCCGCGACCGACCTTGAGGCGCTCGAAATCGACCCAATGATAGCCAGTGCCTCGAGTGATGACTTGGATCGTATGGAATTCATGGCGGGCAGGGTCATAGATTGAGAAGGGCATCTTACGCTTCCGAAGTTCGGAGACTCGGAGAACCTGAACATAAGCGGTATCTCCCTCCGGATGGATGAACATCAGCTCATTTACGGCAGATTCAACTTCGGCATTCTGAGCCGAACTGTTCGAACGAGAAGCCATAGCGTCACGTACTCCCAACTGATTCTTTACCATGGTCACGCTACCGCCCTTTTCCCAAGGTTGAGAAGCCATCGCCTGCGGACAATGGGAGCACTTTCAATCAATCGGCGCTACAGCCGGTCGTCGTGATCAAAGGCCCGTGTGGGCTGATCGACGCAGTACTCTCTGGGATGGTTAAGGTTGCGGTTCCAGCGGCTCATGGTGGTCGGCCTCCTTGCTGCGTCCAGATCTTAGCTCACTCGCAGCTGAGCTGGCGGCGCTTCGTCCGGAGTCCGCCAATTTTTGCGCAGAGGAGCAGCGACGGGCTTGGCGCGGGACTCGCTTTGCTGGAATAATGTAGCCGGACCGGATGGCATTTCCGATCCGAGCGAGGATCACCCGATGCGAATCACGCGGCGAGGCTTCTTACTGGGGCTCGGCGGAGCGCTTCTTCCAGCTCAGGAGCCCAAGCCCAGGGTGGCGGCGATCATCACGGAGTTTCGCCATCGCTCCCACGCAGACGTGATCTGCACGCGCATTTTCGACGGGTACTATCCGAACGGGAAGCGCCAGGAGCCCCGCACCCGCATCGTCTCGATGTACACGGATCAGGTCCCGGAGTCGGACATGAGCCGGGGGCTGGCTTCGCGGTACCGCTACACGATCTGCCCGACGATCGAAGAGGCGTTGACGCTGGGCGGGAACGATCTGGCCGTGGATGCCGTGCTGCTGATTGGCGAGCATGGCGAGTACCCGACCAACGACCGCGGGCAGAAGCTTTATCCGCGCCATCGGCTGTTCTCGGAGATCGTCAGCGTCTTTCGCAAGAGCGGACGCGGTCTGCCGCTGTTCAACGACAAGCACCTCTCGTACTCCTGGGAGAAGGCCAAGCAGATGTACGACTGGTCCGTCGAGCTCGAGTTTCCTTTCATGGCCGGGTCGTCGATCCCTGTCACGGTACGGACCCCGGAGCTCGAGATTCGCCCTGGCGCCGCCATTCGGCGTGCGGTACAAGTCGGCTATGGTCCATTGGACGCTTACGGTTTCCACACGCTAGAGGCGATGCAGTGCATGGTCGAACGCCGGGCTGGCGGGGAGTCTGGCGTGGAATCGGTGGAACTGCTCGAAGGCGACGCCGTGTGGCGCTGGCGAGACGGGCCGGGCGCATGGTCGAAACCGTTGCTCGAGGCGGCGCTGGCCCGGAACCCACACCTGCCGGCGGGGACGATGGAGACGCATTGCAAGGACCCCGCGTTGTTCGTATTGAAGTACCGAGATGGCCTCGACGCGGTGGCCTACATGCTGAACGGCTATGTATACCGCTGGGACTTCGCCGCCGAAGTCGACGGGCGCGTGGTCTCGACCCATTTCGGGCAAGTGCCGGAAACGCGCGACCTGCCCCACTTCGACGGCTTGACCCACTGCATCGAAGAGCTCTTCGTGACCGGCAAGCCGCTCTATCCGGTGGAGCGAACGCTGCTCGTCACTGGCGTCTTGGCATTCCTGTTCGACTCGCGAGCGCAGAAGCGGCGCGTCGATACGCCCGAGCTCGGGATCCGGTACAAGGCGCCGGCGAACACGTTCTTCCAGCGTGCGTGATCCGGAGGCGACAAGGCCACGCTTGAGATTCCCATTCCTCTATACTGTTGGCCGACGGACTTTGCCGAAACGCACGTTTCAAAAGAAAAACCGCATCGAATCGGTGACTGCTCAGACTCCAAGGACGGGTTCCGTGGACGGCGGAAGGCTCTGGCTAAAGCTCGTCTCATTGCTCGCGGTGTGCGCGCTCACAGCGGCAGCGCAGGAGTACGACCTCGTCCTGAAAGGCGGCCGCGTCATCGACCCCGGCAACGACATCGATGCGTTGATGGATATTGCAGTCGCCGAAGGCAAGATCGCGGAGGTGGCTGCCGGCATCTCCGCGGACAGAGCCAGGAAGGCCGTGGATGCCTCGGGAGCGATCGTCACTCCCGGCCTGATTGACCTGCATGCGCACGTCTACGGCTACTCGGGCAGCATCTTTCCGGACGACACCGCGCTCTACGCGGGCACGACGACGGTGGTCGACTGCGGCGGCGCGGGATGGCGAACGTTCGAGGAGCTCAAAGAGACCGTCATCGACAAGATGAAGACGCGGGTATTGAGCTTCATCAATATCGTCGGGCACGGCATGATCGGCGAACCCTACGAGAGCGATGTGTCGGACATGGATCCCGAGAAGACGGCCGCCAAGATGGCCGAGCATCCGGAGCTGATCGTCGGCATCAAGACCGCGCACTTCTCGAAGCCCGGATGGGCGGCCATCGACAACGCCATCAAGGCCGGTGAGCTCTCCGGCAAGCCGGTGATTATCGACAACAAGATCTTCACCAACACCGGCCGGACGTCTCGGGAGCTCCTGCTCGAGCGGATGCGGCCAGGCGACATGCAGACGCATACCTTCAACGACCGCCAGATCGAGATCGTCGACCGCTTCAACGGCAAGGTGCAGCCCTACGTGCGGGAGGCCCGCCAGCGTGGCGTACTGTTCGATCTGGGCCACGGCGGCGGCAGCTTCATGTGGCCCGTGGCGACCAAGGCTGCCGAGGATGGCTTCTACCCGGACACGATCTCAACGGATCTGCACCAAGCGAGCATCATGGGCCCGAAGTCCGACATGGCGAACTGCATCACCAAAATGATGTCGCTGGGAATGGACTTGCCTGAAGCGATCCGGCGCTCCACGGTAGCGCCCGCGAAGGCGATCGGCAAGTTCCCAGAGCTCGGTACGTTGGGCGTGGGCAAGGAAGCGGACATCGCCGTTTTCCGCGTCGAGGACGGGGTTTTCGCTCTGATGGACGCCTGGAAGAAGAAGCGCCTCGCGACGAAGCGTCTTAGCCCGATCCTCACAGTGCGCGCCGGTGCGATCGTGGTCGATCGGGAAGGGCTAGGATTCCCCGAGTGGCAGGAGGCGGGCGATTATGTTCGGGTTCCGTAACGGGCGTTGCATGCTGCGCCCCTACGTCTTGGTCGCGACGCTCGTTCTCGCCACGAACACCGCTGCCGAAACACCAGTAATCTACGACGTACTGCTCACCGGCGGGCGCGTAATTGACCCGAAGAACGAGCGGGACGGCGTCTTCGACGTCGCGATCATAGACGGCAGCATTCACCGTGTCGCGAAAGACCTTCCCGTCGCGAACGCACGCAAGGTGGTGGATGCTTCCGGTTATATCGTCACGCCCGGGCTGATCGACATCCATACGCACCACGACGTCACCGGCCCGAGCCTCAGCTTGAACCCCGATCACAACTCGCTGCGCAATGGCGTGACGACAGCAGTCGACGCCGGCACATCCGGCCACAAGCGCTTCGAACAGTTCAAGCGCGACACCATCGATCGGGCCCAGACGCGGGTCCTCGCGCTGCTCAACATCGTTGGCGCCGGCATGTACGGCAGCGGCGAGGGAGGACCGGAGAACGACGCCTCCGAGATGGATGTCGACGCCGCGGTCGCGATGGCCAAGAAGTATCCGGACACGATCGTCGGCATCAAGACGGCCCACTATCAGCCGGCGGACTGGGAGGCGGTTGACCGGGCCGTGAAGGCGGCCGAGCTCTCCAACACGGTGTTGATGGTGGATTTCCACCCGAAGCCGGGTCGGGGCTACAAAGAGCTGATCCTCGAACATATGAGGCCGGGGAACATCCACACGCACTTCTACGGGCGGCTCACTCCGCAGCTCGATGAGAACAGGCGCGTGCAGGATTACATGTGGAAGGCGCGTGAGCGCGGAGTTCTGTTCGACGTCGGGCACGGCGCGGGGAGCTTCTGGTTCCGGATCGCCGTGCCGGCCATTCAGCAGGGCTTCCTGCCGGACACGATTTCCACCGACATCCACAAGAGCTCGATCATGCTGCCGCATGCCACGCTCACGAACGTGATGTCGAAGTTCCTGAACATCGGCATGACTCTCGAGCAGGTGATCGAACGTACGACAATCAATCCGGCGAAGGCGATCCGGCGGAATGAGCTTGGGAACCTGGATGAGGGAGCGGTGGCCGATATCGCAGTGCTCGCGGTCGAGCGGGGGCGCTTCGCATTCCTCGACTCGGGGCGCGCGAAGCACATCGGCGACCGCCGGATCACGGCCGTGCTGACCGTCCGGGCTGGGGAGATCGTTTGGGATTTGCACGGGCTGGCGGCTGAGGAGTTTTCGAACGTCGGGCCCTACAGCAACTTCAAGTAGGCCTGGGCTGGAGCGATGGCGCGCAGAGCCAAGCGGAAACAGCCAGAGCCCTCGCCGTCACCGGCAGCGGGTGCGGCCGTCGTGGGCTCGCCCTGGATTCTAGGCCCACTGAGGGACAGCCTGCTTTTCATTGGGGCGCCGCTGCTGGTGATGGCGGCCTTCCTGCCGTTGCGGAGCGCGTTCACCTCGCGCGAGATCGCGATCTTTCTGCTTGCGTTCTTTACGTTCGGGCACCACTTTCCGACCTTTCTACGCGCTTACGGCGATCGCGAGCTCATGGAGCGGTTCCGGTGGCGATTCTTGCTGGGGCCGCCGCTGATCTTTGGGGCGGCGATGTGGTTCGACGCGAACCAACTGCACGGCCTGCTGGTGTTCGTCGCTCTGTGGGACATCTGGCATGTGTTGATGCAGCACTACGGCTTCATGCGGATCTACGATTCGAAGGCCGGAGCTGTCGACGCCACCGGCTCCTGGCTCGATTGGGCGCTGTCGATTTCTTGGTACGTAGCGCTGATTGCAGTGAGCCCGCACTATAGCCACAACCTGCTCGACCGTGCTTATCAGATCGGGCTTGCGCCGCTGTCAGCAAATACTGTGGGCGTTTTTCGGACGGTCTTGCTGGCCGCCGCGGCCCTGAGCACGCTAGCTTGGCTGGGCTGGCACCTCAACCAATGGCGGCGGGGCTTGCCGCTGAGTTGGCGCAAGATGGCGCTGCTGGGGATCTTTCTCGGCGCCACGTGGTATCTCTACGTCGGGCTCGACGACTTCCTGGTCGGCTTCACCGTTTGGTCGGCGTTCCACTGCATTCAGTACTACGGCATCGTTTGGGTTTACAACAGCAACCGTGTGACGAAGCACGCGCCGGTGACGAGCTTTACGCGGTTTCTGTTCCGGCCGGCCGCTGTATTGGTCGCGCTCTACGCGATGTTGATCCTGGCCTACGGTTCCATCAACTATTTTGCGGCCGGGGTGCCGAATGAGTTTGCGCAACGGCTCTTGGTCGCGTTCATTGCGACTTCGAATGCGATGCACTATTACTTCGACGGATTCATCTGGAAGATTCGCGATCGGCGGACGCGCGCCGATCTCTCGATCGCCGATGCGACGTCCGGCGCCAACGCGAACATGAAGGCTTGGCTTGCGCGGATGTCGCCCGCCAACAAAGGCTGGCTTCAAGCGGCTGCGATCGGCGGCGTGCTGCTAGTTTTCGTAGCAACGGAGAAGGGCCGTTCGGCGGATGACCTGGCGAGGGCGGCGTCCCTGGCGGCGGCCGCGCCGGAGTTGGGCGAAGCCCAGTACAACTTGGGCACCGCTTTGTGGGCGAGTCGCCGCTACGAGGAGGCGTCGGCGGCGTTTTCGCGCGCGGCTGAGCGGCTGCCAGGCTCGTCGAAGGTTTTCAACAACTGGGGCGGGGCGCTTTACGACCAAGGCTCATTCGAGCAGGCGCTAGAACACTTCGAGCGTGCACTCGCGCTGACCGAAGAGGAGAAGACGGAAGCGATTGCCTCCGCCTCGCCGTTGATGCCAGGCGATGCGGCCTCCACCGCCGCCCGCCCGGCGGTCATCGAGGAAAACCTCGGCCGCGCGCTGGCGCGCCTCGGCCGGACTGAGGAAGCCATCGAGCACTACCGCAGGGCCATCGAGCGTGATCCTTCGTCGGCCGCCCCGTACGCGGGTCTGGGGGTGGCGCTGGCGTCGTCCGAACAGTGGGAGGCGGGCGCCGAGGAGCTGCGCCGGGCGCTCGAGATCGATCCCTCTCACGCCTCGGCGCACATCAACCTGGGCGGAATCCTCGCCTACTTGGGCCGCGACGAAGAGGCGGTGCGGCACTACCAAGCCGCCCTCGCCAGCGGAGACGCGGCGGCGCGCCAGGCCGCCGCCGCCGGCTTGGCGCGGCTCGAGGCCGCTGTGCCATGAGGTTCGTCCTCACCGCCTGGTCTCTGAGTCTTGCGCTTTGCGGCATGGCGTCCGCTGATGACAGTAACCGGCGCTGGAACTTCCTGCGTACGAACCTGCAGGTTTTTCCAGGCACGGAGAAAATTTTCGAGGCCGACCCCGATCTGTTCTGGAAGCTCAAGCCGAGCCTCGAGGCCGTAGAGGCCGCGGAGAAACTGGCCGATCGCGAGTACCCGTTTGCCGTCTCGACTGACGCAGCAGGGCGAAGGCGGTCGCCGCAGGCGCACAACGACGCGCCGGAGATTCTTTTTCTGGGCGACTCCTGTACGTTTGGCATCCCGGTCAACGACTTCGATACGTTCCCGGCGATCGCCGGCAAGCGGCTCGGCGTCCGAGTTGTCAACGCCGGCGTCCCCGGCTACTCCGCCTTCCAGGGCCGAATGTTGCTCGAAAAGCTGGACTCACGCCCGGCGGCGGTCGTGATTGCGTTCTGGATGAACGGTCGTACGAGCTGGGACCACCTGAGCGACGCCGAACACCTGGAATTGCTCGCGGCCGAGCGGGCTGGCGAGCTCAGCCGCCATCGCGTGACGCGCTTGTTGCGTCGCGTCGCGCCCGGCGCCGCTCGACCGCGGCTGAGCGACGACGAGTTTGCCGGCGAGCTCAGAAACATGATCACGGTCGCAGAGGAAAAGGGTGCGACACCATTGCTTGTAGTTTGGCCCTCGCAGGGCCAAATGCTCGGCGAAGAAGCTCATCCGAGGCAGCGGATCATAGCGGCGGTCGCGGCGGAAGCGGGCACTCGGTTCCTCGAGCTCGCCGACCGCTTTCGCGTCGGCGGAGGCGCCCGTCTATTCGTCGACCCTGTTCACGCCACCGCCGAGGGTTACCGGATCGCCGGCGAGGCGGTAGCCGAAGCGCTCCGCCCCGTGCTCGATACAAGATGATCCGTAACTCCGCGGTCCTTTTGGTCGCGGCGTCCGCTCTCAGCGGCGCGCCCCCGGGATACGTTGACCCAGCGGCCTGCCGCCCTTGCCATCAGGTGCTCTATGACCGCTATCTCGAGACGCCCATGGGACGTTCGTTCTATGCGGCGAGCTCCGCGGGCGAGATCGCGGACTGGAACGAGGCGAGCTTCTACCACGAGGCTTCCGAGCGCCACTATGAGATGTTTCGCCGCGGCCAGACGCTCTACGTACGCCGCTATCGGATGGAGGGCGGCCAGCGCCGCGACATTCTCGAGCGCAAGGTGACGCACGTGATGGGCTCGGGCGAGCGGGCGCTCAGCTTCCTGCACCAGACGCCGCAAGGCCGGTTGTTCGAGCTGCCGGTTTCCTGGTACTCCCAGGAGCGGGCCTGGGCCATGGCGCCGGGCTACGACCGCGCCAACCACCCCGGGTTTGGCAGGCAGGTGAACCACAAGTGCATGTTTTGCCACAACGCCTATCCGGACGTCCGCGCCGAGCGAGCGCGTGCCGGCTGGGACGCCGACGTCCTCTTTCCGCGCGAGCTGCCGATGGGAATCGACTGCCAGCGCTGCCATGGCCCCGGCGCGAGACACGCCGAAACGAGGGCTCCCGCCGACATTGTGAATCCCGCCGGGCTCAGCCCCGAACGGTCGCTCGAAACGTGCATGCAGTGCCACTACGAGACGACGACGTTTCGGCTGCCGGATTCGCTGCGACGCTTTGGACGTCCGTTCTACAGCTACAGGCCTGGCGAGCCGCTGGGCGACTATATGATCCACTTCGATCACGCGCCGGGGAAGGGCTGGGACGACAAGTTCGAGATTGTCAGCGCGGCCTATCGCTTGCGGCAGTCGGAGTGTTTCCAGCAGAGCGCTGGAGCGATGACGTGCCTCGACTGCCATAGTCCGCACGACCGGCCGGGGCCAGCAGCGCGCCCAGCCTACTACCGTGAACGCTGCCGCAATTGCCACACCCTAGTTGAGGCGGTCGGCCACGACGAGACCGCCGACTGCGTCTCGTGCCACATGCCGCTACGGCGCACCGAGGATGTCGTCCATGTCGCCATGACGGACCACAAGATCGTGCGTCGGCCGCTGCTGGGCGATCTGCTGGCGCCACTGCGAGAGAAGACCGAGAAGGAGCAGACCTACCGGGGCGAAGTGGTGCAGATCAATCCGAAACCTTCGCCTCGCGACGCCGTGTACCAGGCCATGGCGCAGGTCAAGGACAAGGCGAATCTACGCGAAGGCGTGAAGCGACTGGAGGCGGCGCTCGGAGCGGCGCCAGCCGAATCGCCGGAGCCCTGGTTTGAGCTCGGCGAGGCGCTAGGAGACCGAGGCCGCAAAGTAGCAGCGGAGCAGGCGTACCGGCGGGCGCTCCAGGCCGATCCCGACTATCCGCAGGCTTGGAACAATCTGGCCAACCTGCTCGCTGACGAGGGGCGAACAGACGAAGCGCTCGCCGCCTACCGCAAGGCGCTCGAACGGACGCCCTGGGACGCTGCAATCCACGTGAACCTCGGGCTAACGCTGCTCGAAACCGGAGACGTTGCGGGCGCGCGGAGATCGTTCGAAGCGGCGATCCAGGAGAATCCCGCACACGCCGATGGCCATGCAAACCTGGGCGCACTGCTGCTGAGTGTCGGTCAGCGAGAGAGGGCGCGCCTCGCGTTGGAGACCGCTTTGGCCCTCGATCCGGACCACGCGGCCGCTCGCGCGAACCTGCGGCGGCTGCGATCCCTATAGGAGCGGCCGGCTCTCGTTGAGGAGAAGCCGGCCGCCGGGTTTAGTCGAGGGTTATGGCTTAAAAGAAGAACTTCAAAGCCAACTGGATCGTCCGCATGTCGGTCCAAGTCGACCGGATCTCACCCATCCGCGCGGCGTCCGGCACGATCGTGTCGATCGAGGAAAAGCCAATGCCTCGCGGGTTGCTGAAGTAGGGTGTGTTGGTCGCGTTGAACATCTCCACTCGGAACTGCGCTCGCATCTCCTCCTTGATCGGAATGTTCTTGTAGACCGAGAAGTCGAACGAGCGGCCCCAGAGCTGACGCAGGTGGTTGTAGCTGGCATTACCGAAGCGGCAGAGGTCCTGCCGTTCGGGAATCTGACAAGTCACCCGCTGGTAGGCCGACGGATCGTAGGCCAGCTTTCTGTTGGGACTGTCGAGACGCCCATCCGAGATGCGGTCGGGCCGTTGCTCGGATCCGCGGCCGAGGTTGAGCGGGTCGCCACCGAGCCCGATATTGACCGGGAAACCCGACCGAATGCTCAGGATGCCGTTCGTCTGCCAGCCGCCGAGAACGTGCTTGAGCCCGCCCGGGAGGTTATTCCCCGGCAGCTCCCAAACGAAGTTCGCGACGAAATTGTGCGTCTGATCGAAGCGGAACGGTCCGCGCGAAGCTCGCCGGTCGAACTGATTGGAAAACGCCGCGCCTTCTTGACCGCCGTTCTCGCCATCGCCGTGCGACTTCGAGAAGGTGTAGGCCAGCCCGCCGGCAAAGCCGTTCGAGAACCGCCGGTCCAGCTTGAGCTGGAGGCCGTGGTGGAACGTCTCGCCGAAGCTATCGAGATAGCGGATGATCGCCAGCGCCTGCACTCCCAGCTCCGGCGTCGCCGGATCGTAGAAGAACGGGAACGGACGCCGCGGGGCGATGTTCGTGTCCGGTGAGGGCCTGGCGTTGTTGTAGTTCCGGACAGAGCTTCCGACGTGGGTGCCTTTTGAGCCGACGTAGCCGACCGTGGCGACGGTATTGCCCGGGAGCTGACGTTGGATGTCGAAACTCCACTTCCACACCGCGCCGTTCTTACGATCAGGCGGCGTGTGCAACACGTTGACCGGACGGAGAGGCGCCTCGCCTCCGGTGTTCTGCAGGAACGGGTCTTCCAACGTCAGAACGTCGGAGCCCGGCCGATACACGCGCGTGCGAACGTTGTAGCTCTGCCCATCCGCGCCAACTACCGGTATGGTCTGATCGGCGTTCGTCACCGAGTCGAAGCGCAGGCTTCCCGACTTCGGCGGCATCAGGTTGAGAATGGTCCACGTGTTCTGGTGATCGAGGTTGTCGAACCAACCGGCCCCCGTTCGGATGACGGTCTTCTCGTTCATGCGGTAGGCAATGCCGATGCGGGGCATGAAGAAGCGGAAGGTGTTCTGCTTCATCGTCTTGATGGCGCCCCTCTCATCGACGAACTCAGGGAAGACGCTTGGGATGACCCGGCCGTCCTCGGTGGTGAAGCCCGCTCCCCGCCCATCCACGAGGTTGCGGCTGTCAGGGAAATCGAGCGTACGCTGGAGGCCGTCTTGGTCAACGGGCCAACCGGCGTAGTCGTAGCGAAGGCCCAGGTTGAGCGTCAGCTTGGACGTCACCTTCCAGTCGTCATTGATGTAGCCGCCAAAGCGGTTGACGTGCGGGAAGGTCAGCGGCAAACCCTCGGCAGTTTGCGTGCGCCGCGGCCGGCCCAACAGGAAAGATGCGTAGTTGAAGCCGGCTTCGTTGCCGCCGAACGTATAACGACCGCGAGCGATGTTTGCGGCGCCACGTTGGATGCGAACGTGATACCACTCGAAGCCCATCTTGAGGTTGTGCTTTCCTCGGATGGTCGAGACGTGGTCGCTGAGTTGGTAGCTGTCGAGGAAATCGAATCCATTGCCGCCAGTCGCCTCGCGGAGCCTCAGGGCTGGAACCCCACCCAGACTATCGAAGTCCATCAAGCCGTGTTCGCGCGGGTTCAGCGGCCGGTTGTTGTCGCCGAAGACCCGCACCTGCCCGACTCCGAGAGCGTCCATGTTGAAGCTATCATCGTTGGTTCGCGGATGCTGAGTATCGTCGTCTGAAAGATTGAATCCGAACCGCAGCTCGTTGAAGGTCGATGGGGTGATGGTCTTGACCCACTGAGTCGCGACGTTCACGACGCGGGAATCGAGGAACCGTGGGAAGTTTGGGTTGATGAACAACTGGTTGAAGCTCGAATCGTCATAGGCGATCCGGCCGAAGATCCGGTTGTTCGGCCCAAAGATGTGGTCGACGCGTCCGAACCATAGGTTTGTGTCGATCGGCCGGTTGACCGCTCCCCGGGCTGTGAAGTCGGTTGGATCGGATTGGTTAAACTGAGCCTGGGGAACGAACTGGTTTTGGATGTTGTTGACGACGCTCTGGTTAATGGCCGTCTGTGGCAGCACGTTGTTTGGGTAGGGGTCTCCGGTAAAGGCATCGAAGACGACGATGGGCTGCCGGAACAGTCGACCGTTTTCCGGATTGATCGTGCCCGTCAACAACTCTGAGAAGTCCCCGCTGCGGAACGCCTGGTTCGGGAACCAAGCCGTCTGCGGGAGCGCCTCGCGCTGCCGCCGGCCCTCGTAGTTGAACGCCCAAAACGTCTTGTTCTTGACGATGGGACCGCTCAGCACCGCGCCGAACTGGTTGCGGCGCAACGGATCTTTGGGCCGCCTATCCTCGCCCTGCGCGAGCTCGAAGTTCAAGAAGTAGCTCTCCGCATCGAGCTTGTCGTTGCGCAGGAACTCGAACAGCGTGCCGTGAATCTCGTTCGTGCCCGACTTCATGGTGATGTTGGTCACCGCGCCGCCGCCGAAGCCGTACTCCGCCGAGTAGGAGTTGGTCTGGATCTTGAACTCCTCGATGGCCTCGATCGAAGGCACGAAGTTCGCGATATGAATGCGGGGATCCTTGGCGTCCACACCGTCGAGCGAGACGACTTGGTGGATCTCCCGCTGTCCGTTCGCGGAAACGGAGTAGGCTTGGCCCGGAATAGGGAAGCCGCCTGAACCGTCACCGCGACCAGTCCGGTTGCCGAACTGAACGCCCGGCGTCAGCACCGCGAGGTTGACCATGTTGCGGCCGTTGAGCGGAAGCTCGATGACGCGCTTGTTCTCGACCACGCTACCGGTGATGGCGTTCTCGGTTTGGAGCGTTACGGCCGCCGCCGAGACCTCGATCGTCTCGGTGACTTCGCCAACCTCCATTGAAAAATCTTGGCGCACCTGCCCGCCGGTCTCGACGCGCACGCCGGTCGAGACCTCGGTCTTGAAGCCGGCGGACTCGCACCTGACCTCATAGTTGCCAACGAGGACGAGGGTGAAGGTGTAGTTGCCGGTCGCGTTGCTCTGGGTCGTCTGCTGGACGCCCGTGTCGATGTTCGTGAGAGTGATTGTCGCTCCGGGGATGACGGCCCCGGAGGAATCCGTGACGAGACCTTGGACGGTCTGCGTCGTCGATTGCGCAAACGCGGCCGGTAGCGCCAGCAACAGCGTCAGCGCCGCGCATGCGAACCGCGCCCGAGGGGAGCGTAGCGGTTTTCTAGTTCGTCCAGACATTCAGCGAGTCTCCTCAATCGTGGGACGACGACGCCCGGCGAGCCGCACGCCGCCGCCTGCTAGACCTCATGCGTGAGCTTGGGTTTCAATAGAGAAACTACGGTTCTATGACCGCGCCCACGGAAGGTATACCGGATCTGGACGGCAAGGTCAAGCGAATCCCCGAGACGCACACGTAAAAAGCCACGAGACGCCCCAGCCGCACGACAGCTGCGACCTTCGAGCCTGCGTGCGACAATCGGCGATGGAGCGCGAAACGGTGGCGGATTCTCGAACCAGCTCGAGGGACGGCGCGCAGCCGGCCGGGGCGGACGGCGCGGCGAACCCGAAGTACTTGATTCCTGTGGTCCGTAGCACGTTCAGCGTTTTGGAGGAGATCTCCAGAGCGGAACGTCTGACGCTGAACGAAGTCATCCAGCGAACCGGGGTGCCGAAATCCACGGCTTTCCGCATCCTCACGACGCTCTCGCATCTGGGATATCTCGTCCGCGACGATCGCCGGCGCTACTACGCCAGCCCCAGGCTGAGCAGCCTGATGGGCGAGGACGCCTTGGCGGAAGGGCTGAAGCAAATCAGTCTGCCGCACATGATCAGGCTGCGTGACACGTACGGTGAGACCGTCAATCTGGGCCGCCTGCATCAGGGATTGGTCCGCTATGTCGAGGTTGTGCCGAGCGAGTACGCCTTGCGCCTGCACGAAACCCCCGGCGCGACGGTGAGTTTGCACGCGAGCGCGCTTGGCAAGGCGATCCTGGCTTTTTCACCCCCCAACCTAGCCGAGAACCTGCTGCGTGACCATGAGCTCGAAGCCTTCACCCGTGAGACGATCACCGACCTCCGGCAGTTGCTGGGCGGCTTCGAAGACGTCCGCTGCCGAGGATATGCGCGCGACCGCGCAGAAACCTCATCGTTGGCGACCTGCGTGGCGGCTCCGATCCTGGACTCGACCGACCGAGCGATTGCGGCGATGAGCGTGTCCGGACCGACTTCCCGTTTCGACCCTCCGGATAAGGCGCCGGTGATCGAGGACCTGCTGCTGGCGACGGCCGAGATCTCCAAGCGTCTACGTGAGCCGGAGGCATCCGCCACCGCCGAACGGAAGCCGAAGGAGCGTGCGAAGCCGGCCAGGCGTAGCGCCCGCGCGAAAGGGTAGCGCTCCAAGAACCCGCCGATCTTCGTTTCTCATTTAGAACCAAGATGTGTGTCATGAACTTTTCGTTTGACACTGCCCGGAGGTGCGCTATATCGTTTTACCGGCTAGTCCCAGGCTCCCGATGACCCGGCAACAGCAGGATCGATGGGCGCGGTC
Organism: Bryobacterales bacterium; assembly: GCA_965216545.1. GTDB lineage: Bacteria > Acidobacteriota > Terriglobia > Bryobacterales > UBA6623 > RI-231. Next base: position 4,831,052 of record OZ244172.1, on the reverse strand, counting down.
ACGAGCGCTGCTGGCGCGTGCGCGCAAGTCACTGCCCGGCGGGGTCAGCAGCCCGTTCCGCGCCGCCCTGCCAGAACCGCTCTTCTTCGAGGACGCCGAAGGGGCGCGGCTCCGCGATGCAGATGGGGGCGAATACATCGACTTCGCGCTGGCGTGGGGGCCGTTGATTCTTGGCCACAAACATCCCCGCATGGTCGAGGCCCTGACCGAGGCTGCCGGCAAGCCGCACGCCTACGGCGCCCAACACGAGCTCGAACCGCGGGTTTGTGAACGAATCCAGAAGCTCGTGCCTTGCGCCGAACGCGTCGCGCTCACCTCGAGCGGCAGCGAGGCCCTGCAGTTGGCCTTTCGTCTGGCTCGCGCCCACACTGGGCGTCCGCTGATCTTGAAGTTCGAGGGGCACTACCACGGCTGGATGGACTCCGCGCTAGTCAGCTACAAGCCGCCGCTCGAGTCGGCGGGTCCGCCGGAGGCGCCGCATGTCGTTCTTGGGTCGCCGGGCCAGGTCGCGAACGCCGCCGAGAACGCGGCGGTCGCCTGCTGGAACAACATGGAAGCGCTCGAGCAGGCTCTGGATCGCCGGAAGAGCCGGATCGCGGCAGTCGTGATGGAGCCCGTGCTGTGCAACAGCGGCTGCCTGTTGCCACGAGAGGGCTACCTCGAAGCCGTAAAGGATGCCTGCGCCGAGGCGGGCGCGCTGCTGATCTTCGACGAGGTCATCACCGGCTTTCGCATCGCCCCCGGAGGCGCGCAGGAATCGTTTGGCGTTACGCCGGACCTGGCCACTCTGGGCAAGGCGCTGGGCGGCGGAGTCACCATCAGCGCGGTGGCCGGGCGTACGGACATCATGGATAGCATTGGGCCGGGCCGCGTGGCCTTCGGCGGAACTTTCAACGGAAACCCGCTTTCGCTGGCCGGGACCGACGCCTGCCTGGAGACGATCGCCGCCAACGAGGGTGCGGCCCTCCGGCAGGCCAACAAGGCCGGAGATCGGCTGATTGACGGTATTCGAGGATCCGCGGCGGAGCGAGGCATCGAGCTGCGCATCACCGGCTTCGGCGCGGCGTTCGCCCTGCACTTCACCGCTCGGTCCGAGCTGTACGACTATCGCCACACCTTGGAGGATGACCGCCTCGCTCTCTCCGAGTTCCTGAGACTTGCACTCGAGGAGGGTTTGTACTTGCTGCCGGACGGCCGTTTCTACGTTTCCGCGGCGCATACCGGCATCGACATCGACGAAGCGATTGCGGCGATCGACCGCGTATTTGGCCGCATGACCTCGGATTGAAGGGCGACGCTCAGGGAGTCAACGATGAAGCCACAGAATTCTCACCATTTCCTTGGCGGACGATGGCTGCGGGCGGCGGCTATTCTGTGCGCCGCAGTCCCGGCGGGCGCCTACGAGCTCCCGGAGACTCCTCCGCCGACAAACGACATCCGCTTGGAGAATCGCGTCCCGGTCCCGATGCGCGACGGTGTCATTCTCTACGCGGATGTCTACCGACCAGCGGCGGAAGGGAGGTATCCCGTAATCGTCTCGCGGACTCCGTACTCGACCGAAAGGGCGCCGTCCTCCTATGCCTCCGCCGTCTACTTCTCGCGGCGAGGGTACGTGTATGTTTACCAGGATGTTCGCGGGCGCCACGAGTCCGAGGGTCGCTGGGAGCCGTTTCGCGACGATCTGGAAGACGGCTACGACACAATTGAGTGGGCGGCCAAGCAGCCGTGGTCAAACGGCAAGATCGGCATGGAAGGCGGCTCCTACCTGGGTCAGGTGCAATGGCGCGCCGCGCAGGCGCAACCGCCGCATCTGGTCGCCATTTTTCCACGAGTCGCCTCGACGAGCATCTACCACGACTGGATCACGGTGAACGGCGGATGGCGGTTGGCCTTCAATTTCGGCTGGGGCCCCGTGCGTCAGGCGTCGCGCATCATGCAAAACACCGGCATGCACTCCGCACGGGATGCGGCGACGGGCGTCAGCTACGATCAAGTCGTTTGGCATCTGCCGTTGACCGGGATGCAAGGCCTGCTGGGTCGCAACGCGCGGTTCTACGAGGATTGGCTCGCCCACCCGGACTATGACGACTACTGGCGCAAGGTCAGCGTCGAGGAGCACTTCGACAAGATCGAAGTTCCGGTGCACACCATGGGGGGCTTGTTCGATATCTTCGCGCAGGGCACGCTGCGAGGATATGAAGGGGTCAGCAAAAAGGGCGCTAACGAGAAGGCGCGTAGGGGCAGCCAGATGGTGATCGGCCCGTGGGAGCACGGCGTCGGCCAAGTGATAGGAGACATGGACTGGGGCCAGGCCGCGGCGGTGGACGGCAGTGCGTTGGCTCTGCGCTGGTTCGACTATTGGCTGAAGGGCGTCGACAACGGCCTCGACCGCGAGCCGCCCGTCAAGATCTTCGTGATGGGCCGCAACGAGTGGCGCTATGAGAACGAGTATCCGTTGGCCCGAACACAGCACAAGCCGCTCTACCTGGACAGCGGCGGAAAGGCGAACGGCTCCCAAGGAGACGGCCGGCTCTCCTGGGAGAAGCCGTCCAGTGACTCTCCCCGAGATGCCTTCACGTACGACCCGCGCAACCCGGTCCCGAGCCTAGGCGGAGCGAACTGCTGCGGCGTCTCGACGGTATCCGGCCCGCGCGATCAGCGCCCGATCGAGCGCCGAGGAGACATCCTGGTTTACACATCGGAACCGCTCGAAGAGGGACTCGAGGTCGTCGGGCCGGTCAAGCTGAAGCTCTGGGCGGCCTCGAGCGCGGTCGATACCGACTTCGTCGCGAAGCTGATCGACATCTACCCCGACGGCCGTTCGATCAACGTGGCGGAGGGGATTCTACGAGCGCGCTACCGCAACGGCCTCAGCTCCCCGGAGCTGCTCGAGCCGGGCAAAGCCTACCAGCTCGAGATCGATCTGATCGCCACGGCTAACCTCTTTCAGAAAGGTCACCGCATTCGTGTGCATGTGACCAGCAGCCACTTCCCGCAATTCTCGCGCAACCTCAACACCGGCGAGCCGTTTGGGACTGGTGACGAGATGAAGGTTGCCGAGCAGACCATCTACCACTCGGCGGGAAGGGCGTCGCACGTCTTGCTGCCTGTGATCCCGGACTAGCCGTGGTCGCCGGGCTGCTAGGGAACCCAGGCGATCATCTCGATCTCGACCTTCGTCTTCGAATCGGGGAACTCGACGCCTATGGCGGACCGCGACGGCCGCACCGGGCCCTTGAAGAACTCGGCGTAGACCTTGTTCATCGCCGGCTTCTCGACCTTGATGTCCGCCATGAAAACCACGACCTTGAACACGTTGTCGAGCGACGTGCCGGCGGCCTCGAGGTTCTTCTTGTGCTTGGCGAGCGTGGTCCGGGTCTGCTCTTCAATCGTGCCGCCGAAGTCGCCATCGGCCACTCCGGTCAGACCGGAGGTGAAGACCAGATTGCCGACGCGCAAGCCGGCCGGCGTCTTCTCGATCTTGCCTCCGGCGGCCTCAGAAGGCACGGCCATCGCCAGCGCGGCCATCCCAGCCAGTCCCCCCGCCGCGGTTGCGCCGCGCAAGAAGTCTCTGCGATCTTCGGGTCTGTCAGCCATAATTGTCTCTCCTGTTTCTAGAGCGGGACCGCATTCCGCGCGACGTACTCGCCGACGCGGTCTTCGGGCGGCCCGATGTAGTGAAACGGTTCGGCGTACTCGACGCCGTAGCGTTGTCCCCACTCGCGGTCCTGGTCCATCACGAACTCGCGAATGTAGTTGCGGTTCGCGGTCTCGTCGTCGGCGCCGAGCAGCGGGAGCCGCTTGCCTTCACTTGCCAGCCTCCGGCGTAAGCGTGCGCCGTTCTCACCGGCCGGCCCCTGCGTCACGTTCGCCCGGTTGACCTCGATCTTCTTCTCTGCGTAGGACGAGATGTCGACTACGCGGTTAACGAGTTGGGGCCCTCGCGCGAAGTAGTACTTCTCCTTCACCGCCTGCGGCTCGAGCCCGGCGTCGAAGTGCTCCGAGTAGTCGTGGCGCGAGCCCGACATCCAGCAGGCGGCCTCGACCGCGCTCGCTGTCACGTAGTGGTCCGGGTTCTCCTCGTAGTGTCCCCAGGGGTCGTAAGAGAACACGGTGTCGACCTTCATGAGCCGGAAGATGAAGATCAGCCGTGCGCGGAGGTCGAGCCGTTCCATGCCGTCCATGCGGTGATTGCGGAGGCGAAGGTCGTAAAACTTCTCGAGACCCAGCAGGCGGCCGACTTCGATGGTGTCGCGCTCGTTGTTGAGCACGACTTCGCCAAAAGTGGCGCCGCTGCCGGCGGCCTCGTCGTTGGTGGTTCGGATGAGGATGCCGCGGTAGCCTTCGGCGATCAGCTTGGCCACCGTGCCGCCGGCAAAGATCGGCACGTCGTCGCAGTGCGGCTGGATCGCGGCCAGCATCTTGCCTGCATGGGGGCGGCCGGACTCGTCCCGCTCGACGAACACATCGGCCTGGCGGTCCATCTGCTCGACCGCCGGCATGGCCGCCGCGGCGCCGCCGGCCAGAGAACCTCCGAGGAATCGGCGTCGCTTCATCACTCCACGTAGGCGATGCAATCGATCTGCAGCAACTGGCCTTTTCGCCGGAAGCCGGTCGCTCCGAAGTACGACCGTACCGGCTTCTCGCCACTGAAGAACGTGTTGTAGACCTCGTTCATGCCCGGCCAATTGAGCTCCGGGTCGACGAGGGACACCTGAACCTTCAGCACGTTCTCCATGGAGCTTCCGGCCTTCTCGAGGCTCTGCTTCATGATGGTGAGCGCGTCGCCGGTCTGCTGTTTCACGTCACCCGGTCCCTCGGGGCGCCGGTCCGGATACCAGCCGCCGATGCCGCTGAGGAATAGCAGGTGTCCTGAGCGGATCGGCCCGCCGGTACGCTCCTTCTTCGGCGTCCACTCTTCCGCCGCCTGCGCGGAGGACGCTCCCGCCAGCCCCAGTGCGGTCGCGGCCAGCGCCTTGCGTCTCGTCGGCGTGTTCTGATCGGCCATGCCCTTCTCCTCTCTCCTCTTAGCCTGTCTTGCGTCGAACCGCCGGATCGCGCGGCAGCTCCCCGCCGTAGCTGTGACGCACGGCCGTCCAGGTAGCGTTGGGGTACTCGCCAAGATCGACCTCCCCCTCGATGCGATCTCCCTTGACCTTGCCGCTGAATTTGTAACCCAACTTCGAGCCCTCCATCGGCAGCACACTCGAGAAGGCCAGTTCGGCGCCGTCGATCGAGCCTTCGAGCGGGCCGCGCGTCAGGCTGCCAACATGCGTGCCCGTCACGCGGTTGCCGCTGGCTTGCAGGAACAGCAGGTGGTCCGCTTCTCCGCGGTAGAACTTTACGTGGACGTTCCAGCGACCCGAAACATCATCAGCCGGCTTCGCCCACTGCCGCTTCTTGGGCTTGGGGGCGTTGCGGAACGCTTCGTAAAGTTTCTCGGCAACGACCTTGTACTCGTCGGGCTTCATCGCTACCGGCCGCAGCCGGAATTGGTGACCGTCGCCCGCGGCGTGCGTCTGGATGCGCGGCTCGCCCGAGAGCAGAATGTCGTGCAGCTCGCCGGCAGTCATCCCGATGCGCTCGGAGTCCCAGGAGATGTCCATCGTGGGGAAGGGCCCGCCGCGCGAGCCTTCGTCGATCTCGGCCGACACTCCGGGAACCTTCGTGATGCGGTCGATGATGTGCGCGTACCACTGCTTCCACTCGCGGTATTCGGCCGCGATGTCGCGCTTGTTCACCCAAACATCTACGGCAGCGGTCATGCCGACGATCTCTTCTTTGCTGACCTTCATCGGCCGGCCGAAGGCGTGGTGCGGAGCGCTGTTGGCGAAGGCAGCGCGAACCAAGTCCTCGCGCCCTAGCAGCAGACCGGCGGTCTGCGGGCCTCGCAGGATCTTGCCGCCGCTGTAGGCGACCAAGTCGGCCCCGGCGGCGAGGTAGGGGTTCGGGGTGATCAAGATGTCCGCCGCGGCATCGACCAGCACGGGCACGCCGTGCTTTTTCGCAATCGGCGCGACGTCCTCCAGGCTGACCCGCACGTCCTCGAAGCGGTTGCCCAGCACCATCACCAGCGCCGTGTTCGGCCCGATCTTCGCCTCGAGCTCCCCCACCGAGTCGACCTCGACCGTCTTCAAGCCCACCATGCGCACCGAATGGTCGTAGGCGTTGCGCGAGGACTTCGGAATGATGACCTCGTCCTCGAGGCCTTCGAGGTTGGGCAACTGCTGCATGCGCTCGGGGTCCGTGCCCGCCACACAGGCCGCCGTCGCGTGGGCCAGCGCGCCCGCTGCGCCTGAGGAGACCATCGCCCAAGGAACCTCGAGCAGCGTCGAGATGTGCTTGCCGCACGCCTCCATGAGCTGATCGAGATTTACGTGGTAGTGCGCGGCATGCTCTACGGCCTCGATCACTTCGGGCAACTGCCGCGAACCGCCGTTGATCGTCACCGTTGCGGTGCAGTTGATGAACGGGTGCGCGCCGATATCGGTGTAGACATCCGGCGGCGGTTCGGTTGCCGGGGCGGCCGAAGCGGGGATCGCTGAAGCGTCCGCCATCAGCGCCGCAACCAGGGGGGCCGCCCCCAACCATCCTCGCCGCGTGAGCCCGTCTTGTGAGCTTCGATTTCGATTCGCCATGCTCTTCTCCTAGTCCTCAGCCGTGAAATACGGCTTCACATGCTCGTAGGTGTGCCGGAAGGCCGCTCGCGCCTTGGCGTCGAGGCGGCGCTGATCCACGCCGCGGATCCGGTCGTTCGGGAAGACGCCTCGCAGGTGCAGTACATAGCTCAGCGACTGGAATCCATGCGCTGTCGCCTGTGTGACGAAGAGCATGATCTTCGAGAACACCTCCAGCGCCTGATCGCGACGGCCCGCATGCCAGTCGTCCCAAACCCGCACGTAGAGATCCACCCAGCCGGAAGCGGGCATGTTCCCTGCCACGCCGCGCATCATCTCGTCGATCAGCGTCCGGCCGTGCCCTCCGGTGAAGACCTGCGGTCCGGAGCGCCCGCCCTTCTGATGGAACTCGCCGATCCGGGAGAGGGTGTGCCCAGCCTCATCCTTCACGAAGCGCAAGGTCGGGATGCGCTTCGCCATCTGCAGTACGAGCTCGACCGTCATGTTACCCGTGGTCTGCACGAACAGCGGCAAGTCGCAGGCCTTGCCGATCGCCGCGTAATAGTCCGCGACGGCATTCAGGTCGAGCTCGCCCTGGTCTCGCGTAGGCAACGCCACGATGCCGTCGGGCTGAAGCCTCTGAGCTTGCTTGGCATAGCGGATGGCCGTTGCGGTATCCGGCCCCTGTACACCCAACAGTACCTTGGGGCGCAGACCCTCGTTGGCGGCGACCACGGCCTCCATGCCCTCCATCCGCTCCTCGAATGTCAGGTACTGATACTGGCTGGCGCGTTGCGGCCACACGATGCCGTGCACGCCGGTACGGTGGAGAAACTCGACCTCCCGCGCTAGCGTCTGGAAATCGACTTTGTCGTCGTCCGTGTAAGGTGTCTGAACGATGGGGTAGATCCCGGAGTGTTCCCTCTGGGCCGCCCCCGCGCGGTCGAGAAATACCCATCCAGCGCCCGCGAGCGGCGCGGCGGAGCCAAGCAGGAGAGATCTGCGCGTGCAGCTCACTGTGGTGGTCCGTGTGAAAGCCGCCTGTAGTGTACACCCACCGGCGCCACGGTCCCAACCGATCTCCGAAATTCAGGGGCGCGCCGCGCGCTCCGGGAGATGCCGCTTCGCCAGCTTGCAGATGTAGGTGTTGTTCCAAGCTGCAATGCGGAGCTCAGCAGCCAGGCCCAACAACACGTGCGCCTCCGGCGGCGCTAGGCCGTAGTCCTCGGTGAGCCAGGTAATCATCTCGGAGATTGCCCCCTGGAATCCGGTCTTCATCGCGCGCGGCGTCGTCCCGAAGGTCACCAGGTGATCCGGCTTCTCCAGCCGCGGGAAGCCGACCGACCGCCCCTTGATGAGACTCACCGAGAGCTCGACGTCGAGTGACGTCTCGGTGCCGTTGCCCAGCAACTCGCCGTCTCCGTGCGCAGCGTGTCCGTCTCCCAGGAACAGCAGCGCCCCGGGCTCGAAGACCGGCAGGTAGACAGACGTTCCTTCGACGATTCCGTTGTAGTCGATGTTCCCGCCATGCGGGCCTGTCGGACCTGACGAGATGGCTTGCTTCTGGCGCGGGGCCACGCCCACGCAGCCAACCGCTGGGCGAGCCGAGAACTCCATCGCGAGCTTGTCGCCGAGGGGCCGCGAGGGCTTGACCGTCAGCCGCTCCAAATCGATGTCCCACTTGAGCGCGTTGCGCCTTCCGGGCTGAAGCCACTCCTCGCAGCACTCGTTCGAGTAGATGCCGGCGACCATGCCGGGCGAGAGCGCATCGAGGCCCACGCGGACGCCGTTCCATCCCCAGTTGCGGTTGAGCCGCACCTTTTCCAGGCGCACCACGAGCGTATCGCCGGGCTCGGCGCCCTCGATGAAGAACGGGCCAGTCAGGACGTTGTCCGCATAGATGACCAGCTTGCCGTGCTCGTCGTGGCCGCGCGAGTCGAGCAGCTTCGTGACCACGCGGTCGCCAGAGCGGATCCGCCCAACCGGTGGATGGGCGTAGGAGAAGGTGTCGTAGTAGCGGTCAGGAACGATCGTGTGCGTCTCGCCCGCGCACAGTGAGCTCAAAGCGACTGCGATTACCCAGCTCCGAATCATGGTCGACCTCGCGTCATCCGAACAGCGCCCTTACCCGGTCTGCGACAACCACCTCCTGCCCCGTACGCAGCATCCACATGGAGATACGCAAGGCGCCTTCGCCCGTGCGTGAAACGGCCACCGGAGGATCGCCGGCCATGAGCCGCTCAACCGCGTCCTGCGAGCTTAGACCCTGCTCGCTCTCGGACCAGTTCACCAATACGTGAGGCACGTGATTCGCAATCTCCGGCACGTGTTTCTCGCAGGTCACGCCGGACAAGCCGCCGAGCGTCTCTAATACCCGGGCCGCCCGATCGTCGAGCTCGCGGCGCTCCGCCTCATGGTCGACGGAGAGGTAGCGCTCGACCGCCGCGACCAGGCCCATGATCTCCTCCTTGCCGACCTTCATGCCGCGGCCGATGCCTCCAAACGGGCTGATCGCTTTGCGTGCGGCCTCGATCAAATCCAGACGTCCAAGTAGCAGGCCCGACCCTTGCGGGCCGAGCAACCCCTTGCCCCCGGAGAAGATCACCATGTCAAAGCCTTCTTCGACATAGCTTCTCAGCCGCTCGGGCGGCGGCACGTCAGCCGCCGCATCGTTCATCGTGGGGACGCCGTTCGCTTTGGCGACTTCGATCCATTCCGCTCGCCGGATCTCGCCGTTGGGGTCGGCCTTGTTCAAGAAGAACATCATCGCCGTACGTTCGTTGATCGCTTGCTCGAGCTCCCGTCGCGTCTCGACCCAAACGGTCTTCGTCCCGACGAGATGCATCTGCGATTCATAGCCGCTGCGATGGGCGCGCTGCTGCACGACCTCGTTCTTCATTTCGGCCGTATCCGGTAGGCGCCGCAGCTTCTCGTCGTCGCCGCCGGTCACCGCCGCAGCCGTGCCGCAAGTGATCGCCGACGCCGCGCCGCAGGAGATCATCGCTCCTGGCACGCCGATCAGCTTGGCGATGTGATCGCCGGCCTTCTCCTGCAGCTCGCGGAAAGGAATGAAGCTTTTCGAGGCGGCAACCATCGCGTCCACGACCTCGGGCGGCATGATCGATCCGCCTAGGTTCGTGACCGTGCCGACGCCATTGATGACGGGCGCGACGCCGAGGCGCGTGTAGACCTCGTCCGGCGCCGCAGCCGTTTCCAGAACTTGATCGCCCGCACAGGAGGCGGAGCCAAGCGCTGTCGCCGCTGCGGCGCCCTGAAGCAAGTTTCGACGACTCATCTGATCGGACATTCTGCTACCTCCTCTTTTGGGTAAGCAATCTAAACCCTTCGACTCGATACCCAGCCCCGCCGGGCCTCTCTCCTTCCGAGACAACCGACGTCAACGCAGGTAGGCGGACGGGATCTGGTATTCGACTCCCGCATACTGGAACTCCTCCGCATTCTCGTGGGACGTCCCTTCAGCGGCGATCTCCGCTAGCTTTCGGACGTTAATCTCGACCAGCCGGTTGATGTTCTCAAGCGTCGGTTCGTCGAGCAGTGGCAGCCGGCGGCCGGTTTGCTCCAGCCGCTGCTTGATGCGCATGGCCATGCTGCGGTTTGCAGTTTCGAGAGCCTGCGCGGCGCGGAGCTTCTTCTGGAACGCGGAGGCAATGTCGAGCGCTGTGGGTTGGGGCGCGAACGTCGGCGTCGACTCGGGCTCGCGCCGCCGCGGATCGAACGGCTGGGCATAGTAATAGAGCTCCGCCGTGACGTGGGGCTCGAGCCCGACTGTCGCGAAAGGAGGTTGAAAGTTCTCGAGAGCCGCGGCGCGGGCGGCGTCCTCGGCGGCCTTCCCAACGTAGAAGCGATCCAGAACCTCCACGTACTCGGCGTAGGGGTTCGGCAGGAAGAGTACGTCCGGCTCGAGCTTGCGAATGTAAAAGAGAAGTCGGTCCCGCAACTCGGTGTGCTGTACGCCGGCAAGCTCGCCGGCGCGATAGCCGAGCGAGATAACATCCGCGATGCCGAGAATTCCCGCGGCCGCCTCGCTCTCGCGGCGCGCGCGGACCGCCGTTTCCTCCGGCGAGAGCTCCCAGGAATCCTTGTCGTCGTTGGTGACCCGGACGAGATGCGCGCTTGCGCCATCGTCGACCATCCTTGCGATCGTTCCGCCCGCCGCGAGCACGTAGTCTGTCTGGTCGGCGGTGATGATCAGGACGACTTTGCCATCTTCGGCGGCTCCCACGCTGCAAGCCGCCAGAGCCGCTAGCAGGACTGCTCTCATCGCGCCACAGCCTCCGCGGCAATGTAGTCCTCGAGTCCGGGAAGGTGGTCGAGCTCGTCCCGGAACCAGTAGACCTCGGCGTAATGCACGCCGTTCTCGGCGCCGCGCTTGCGCGATATCCAGTCCATGTGCCACTCCTCCATTAACGTCGCCGCCTGCTGATCGTTCAAGCCCTCGATCGCGGACAAGTAGAGCCCCTGTTCGGCCAGCATTGACCGGGCGGCGCGAGCCGCCGCTGGCTTGGCGTATACGTTCCGGTGCGTGGAGTACGCAAGCATCTTGCGCCGCACCTGCGCCTCGGTCAGCTCGACGGCGACGTTCGGCCAGTGGCCGCGGCCGTAGTCGACGCGAGCCTTCAAGAATAGGTAGGGCGCACGGTGAGGCGCGAGGCCCAGCTCCAGATGCTCGGGATGCACGTTCGCGTAGCCGGCCATCCAGAACGCCTCGGCGAGGGCGCGCGAGACCTTGCGATGGTCCGGATTGCGGTCGTAGTGCGCCCAAGGGTCGTGTCCGATGACCACATCCGGCCGGTACTTCCGCACCAGCAGGATGAGCTGGGCGCGCAGCTCGTTCAGCGGGATGGGGTCCATGTAGTCGTTGCGCCAGCCCAGGCTGACGACCGTCTCCATGCCGAGGATCTTCGTTGCCGCCAAAGCCTCTTTCAGGTTGATCATGTCGTCGAGCGGATAGCCGTGCCGGCCGTCCTTCTCGTCGTTGGAGGCGCGCACGTAGATACCGCGATAGCCCGCATCAACGAGCTTGGCGATTAGGCCCCCCATGCCGTAGTCGGTCGTGTGGTCGTCGTGGTGCGGCTGCAGGACTAGGAAAACGTCTCCGGGAGGAACCTCGGCTAGCGGCAACGGTTGCCCCCGCAGGGAGGCCAGGAGCAGCAGGGCGGCGATGGCAGGCGCGACCCTCATTGCGCCACCGCGCTCTCGTTCAGGTAGCCGGCAAGACCGGGCCAGGCCCGCCACTCGTCCGCGAAAAAGAAGACCTCAGCGTAGGGCACGCCGTTCTCCTCGCCGCGCTTGGCGGAGATCCACACCATGAACCACTCCTGAAGCTGAATCGCCGCTTGCTCGTCATCGAGGCCCTCGAGCTCTGGTATGCGAAGGCCGCGATCGTCCAGAGCACGGCGGATGTTCGCGGCGGACCGCGGACGTACTCGCGCATTGCGGTGCAGCCAGTACGCTCGCTTCTTGCGGGCGAGCTGACTTGCGGAAATCTCGACGGCGACGTTCGGCTCGTAGCCTTTGCCGTAGTCGGAGCGCTGCGAATAGTACACCCAGGGCACGTGGTGCGGCTCGAGACCGACGTCGCCATGCTCGGTCTGAACGTTGGCGAAGCTCGACAACTGCACCGCTTCGCCGACGGCGCGGGCGACGATGCGGTGGTCGGGGTTGCGATCGTAGCGTCCCCAGGGGTTGTAGGCCATCACCGCGTCGGGACGCAGTTGCCGGATCAGCAGGATCAACTGAGCGCGTAGCTCGACGAGGGGAATCGAGTCCATGTGATCGTTGCGCCAGTTCAGACTGATCACACGCTCGACGCCGAGCGCCTCCAGCGCTTCGTGCGTCTCGGCCTCGTTGGTCATGTCGTTGCGCGCCCAGCCGTTTGCGCCGTCCTTCTCGTCGTTGGAGACGCGGACGTAGACGCCGCTCCAGCCTGCGTCCACCATCTTGGCGATCAACCCGCCGAAGCCGTACTGCCAGGTGTGATCGTCGTGGTGCGGATGGATCACGAGGAAGGTTTCGCCCGGCGGGAGCTCCGCCAGCGGGAGCGGATCCGCCGCCAATGCCGCCGCGAACAGCCCGAGCAGATAGATGCCCAGTCGAAGGAACATGACGCGAGCGCCCGCAATCTTACCACTCGGCTCGCGATGCTACAATCGAGCCGCTCGCCGCGAGGTTCGCTTTGTCGCCCCACCCTATCGCCGCAAGCCTCATGCTGACGCTCGGGATGTCAGCAGCGGCGAGGGCGCAGGAACCAGACCGCGTTCTCGTCGTTACGGCCGATGCACAGGACTACCTGCTCGGTGCGGCCGGGACGCTGGCCAGCCTCGTCCTCGACGGCTGCCAAATCACCATTGCGCAACTGGGCAACGACGAGAAGGAATCGGCGGGCCTCAACCCGGCCGAGACCCGCTGGGCAAACGTCCAAGAGGGCATGGCGGCTGCCGAGTATCTGGGATTCGACGATTGGGTCTTCCTTGACCACAAGAGCGGCGAGCTCGGATACGTCTCCAGCACGGAGATACGGAAGCAGTTATTCGGCCTGATCCGCCACCTGCGGCCGAAGAAGATCTTCATCCCAGACCCCTACGTGCACTATCAGTCCGACTGGGACGTCTACCACGGCGGCCGCGTGGCCGAAGAGGCCTGGGGCTACAGCGGCGGCGCGACTTTCGCCCCTGAGCTGGCGCGCCTTGGCCTCGAGCCCTACGCGGTCCCGGAAGTCTACTACTATCCGGTCGGCCGACCCTACTCGCCCGGCGAGGGCGGCGAGAGGAACGCCCGCCTCGAAGCGCAGGATGTTGGCGCGCAGATGGAGGCCAAGAAGACCGCCTTGGCGATGCTGCGAACGCGCAACCGCCAGCGCGCGGTCGAGACGCGAATGCGTCTGGAGGCGGCCCGGCGCGACATTGAGCCGCTACGGCTTCTGGACGAGAGGTCTGTGGGCGCGCTGATTCGAGCTTGGGCGGAGGATCTGGGGAAGGCGATCGGCCAAAAACACGGGTTCGCTTATGGCGAGGAATTCAACTACGTGGGGCCCGGACCGGACATTCCGCCGCATGCGTTGGAGCGAGCCATTGCGAAGTAACGTTTCAGGAGCGGCTCTGTTGGCCGTCCTTGCCTTGTCCGCGGTCGCAGCGGGCGGCGCCGAGCCGGAAACTGGCGGAGCGTTGGTTGTCACGGCTTCCGCCCGGGACTACGTCTTCGGCGCGGGCGGCTTGATCGCCGACCTCGTGAAACAGGGACTTCCCGTTCATGTGGTGCACTTCGGCAACGGGGAGAAGGGTGGCCCAGGGCTCACGCCCGCCGAATCCCGCCTGCGAAGTCGCAGCGAGGCGGAGCGGGCGGCGGATGCGCTTGGCGTGACGGAAACGCTCTTTCTGGGTCATAAGACCGGAGAGCTTGCCTACGTCTCGAGCAGCGAGCTGCGCAACCAGTTGATGACCCTGGTCCGCTACTACAAGCCCCGCATCCTGGTGTTTCCAGATTGGTACATCCACTACTTGGGCGACGACGACACTTACCGCGTCGGCCGCATGGCGGAAGAGTCTCCGTACGGCGGCGGCGACTACTTCCTGCAGGAGATGACCTACATGGGCCTGCGCGGCTACTCCGCGCGCGAGTACTACTTCTACTCTCCCTACCGCCCCTACCGGCCGCGTGAAGGCGGAGAGGGCAAGGCGCAGCTCAAGGCCGTCAACATCGCGATGACGTTCGAACGGAAGCTAGCGGCCGCGCTCGAGCTCGAGACCGCCAACCGTACCTACGCGGCCCAGGTTAAGCATCGGCTCGAAGCCGCCGGCCGCCCGATCGCCCTCTTGTCAGAGATCACCGAAACCTCGATCAGCCGGCTGGTAGAAGCCTACCTGCGCGAGCTGGCCGAGACTGTGGCTGCCAAGCACGGCCTGGAGATGGCGGAGGAGTTCAACTATCTGGGCGCGACGAGCGGCGTGAGGGAGCATGTCAGAGAGAGGGCGCGGCCGCTGCCAGATCGTTAGAGATCTGACGTATCGACGACGTAGAGATTCATCCGGCCGCTCTCCTCGCTGGTGTAGAGCAGTTTGGAGCCGTCGTGGTTCCAGACCGGGCGCGGCTCATTGAGGTACTTGCGCGGAGGAAACCAGATGCCCCAGTTGCGAAACGGAAAGCGCTCGTCGGCGGGTTCGTCCGGTTTCGACCCCAGCGGAATCGTCACCAGTTGCTTCATTTCTTGCGTCCGCAGGTTGATCAACGCGAGGCCGTTGCCCATCTCCCCGCCGTAGCAGTCGGATGCGACCAGGTACGGCTTGCGGGGATGGTAAGAAGGATGGCCGGCGGGAACGTGCGCCTTATCGAACGCGACCCGGCTCTCGCCGGACTCCACATCGACCTCCACCAGCCACTGCAAATTCGTGCGCGGGTCGTGACGCACGAACAGGATCGCCTCGCCGTCGGGGCGCCAGGTCGGATGATGCAGGTCGTCCGCCAGCCAGCGAAGCTCGCCGGATTCGAACTCGTAGACGAAGATCTCGACCAGGCGCGGATAAGTTTCTTGCGTGCGGTGGACGATCATCAGTCGATCGCCTTGCGGGCTGAAGCGCGTGTTCTGGAGTTGCGAGGGCCCTCCTTCGATCATCCGGCGATTGGGCGTGATCACGCGCGCTTGTGCGAGCGTGACCAGCTTGCGATAGGACCGGCTGGCGAGATCGAAGACCCCCTGTTCGGATGCAACGCCGCACGATAGCTGCGTTCCGTCAGGACTGAGCCTGCCGCAAGGCACGGGCGTATCGATGCACTCGACTTCTCCGCCGGTCGCGGGTACCCGCGCCATGCATTGCGGGCCCGGGGACCGGGATTGGAAGTAGACGTACCCGCCATTCGGCCCCCAGAGCTGATTCACTCCGGTATGGTAGTGGCCCCGCAACCGTTCGGCGAGTTTCCGCCGCCCGGCGCCATCGGCGCTTGCTATCCAGAGAGCTCCCGGATAGCGGCCAGTCGCGGTGAGCTTCTCGACCGCCCTCTCGAACTGGAAGAACAGGAGCTCATCCCCTGACGGGGACCAGGGCGACACGAAGTAGTAGTGGTGTGTCTCGTGGTGCGGGCTCGCGTAGCGCAGGATGCGCCGCTGGGTGACGGGATCGCGGAGGCGCTCGACGGCGAACGGCGATTGAGCGGTAGCTTGAACAGCGAATAGCGCGAGCGCCGGGAACCAGGTCAGACGTCCCATACGATAAGGATGATAGCCGGATCGAGCACCGACGTTCTCTCACGCACCGTCTTGACGCACCCTGGCGCTGCGTGAAACCCTAACGGTTCGCCATGCACCTGCATCGCCTTGCTCTTGCCCTAATCGCCCTCGCCGCGCTCGCGCCCGCCCAGAAACCGAACATCGTCTTCATCCTCGCCGACGACATGGGCTACGGCGACGTGCAGGCGCTCAACCCCGACTCTAGGATCCCCACGCCTCACCTCAACCGCCTCGCCCGCGAAGGCATGACGTTTCTCGACGCGCACACCGGCTCCGCCGTCTGTACGCCGACCCGCTACGGATTGTTGACCGGCCGCTACGCCTGGCGCGGAACATTGAAGCGCGGCGTGCTCAACGGCTACGGCAAGCCTTTGATCGAGCAAGGCCGCGAGACGATCGGCTCATTCCTCCAGCGGCAGGGTTACTACACCGGCATCGTCGGCAAGTGGCACCTGGGATTGGGCTTCGTGCGCAAGCAGAATGACGAGGACATCGACTTTACCCAGGGCGTCACCGACGGGCCCCACACGCGCGGCTTCGATTTCTCATTCATCATCCCGGCTTCGCTCGACTTCCCGCCGTACGTCTATGTTCGCAACGGCCAAATCACGCGCAACGTCGTGTTGCAGTCCGCGGTCGCCTTCCCCGGGTTTCTGCGGCTCGGGCCTCGTGGGCGCGACCTCGTCCCCGAAGACGCCCTCGACGAGTTGACCGCCGAGGCGGCGACCTACATCCACGAACGCGCCGAGCGTGACCAACCGTTTCTGCTCTACTTCCCGCTGACCGCTCCCCACAAGCCAACGCTGCCGCACAAGCGCTTCGTCGGCGCCACCGGCCTGGGCCCATACGGGGACTTTGTCGCGCAGGTCGACTGGACAGTCGGGGAGGTGCTCAACGCTCTCGACGCCGCCGGCGTTGCGGACGACACCCTCGTCTTCTACACCTCCGACAACGGCTCCTACATGTATCGTCTCGCCCGCGGCGAGCCCGACCACGTGAGTGATCCCACGATCCAGTCTTACGACGAGACGCACCACACCGCCAACCAGGCCTTTCGCGGCACCAAGGCCGACATCTGGGAAGCCGGCCATCACGTGCCGTTCTTCGCGCGCTGGCCCGGCAGAGTGCGCGCCGGCAGCCGTACCGAGCAGACCATCTGTCTAACGGACTTCTTCGCGACAGCGGCCGAGATCGTCGGCGCCCGGCTGCCCAACGATGCCGCTGAAGACAGCTTCAGCCTGCTGCCGCTGCTCAGCGGCAAGGCCGGTTGGAAACGCGCCCCGGTGATCCATCACTCCTCGGCCGGCATGTTCGCCATCCGCGACGGCAAGTGGAAGCTGGTGGCGGGCAACGGCTCCGGCGGGCGGCAAGCGCCTCGCGGCGAGCCCTTCGGCCGGCCGTACCAGCTCTTCGATCTCTCCGAGGACATCGGCGAGACGACGGACCTGACCGGCAAGGCGCCCGACACGGCCAAGCGCCTCGAGGCCGAGCTCGAGCGCCTGCGCGGCGCGGGTCGCAGCCGCTAGCATGCGGTCGCGTGCCTCGAGCATGGCGGGCGAGCGCAACGAAGTCATGGCGGGCCTATCGCGCGCTTCCGCCGGCTCCCGGTGAGATATGGCGGCGGACTTCCTCGCTAGGCCTAGACCGTCGCGCGGCGGCTCCGGTTCCGCTAGCCTGCCCATGCAGGGAAGGCCGAAACGGAAACCCCAGGATAGAGCTGAATTGGCGCCCCCGTTCAAATCCCCCCCCTCAACCACTTAGCTCCCCGTTGTGGGATGCCGTAGCGGTCGAACATTGCGCCCGCGTCTCCGCGGCGCCAGAGTGGAACAGCAACGGAGGCGCGGGATCATGTGTGGATCCTCACATCGCGGCCGAATTCCCAATCCCTTTTGCTTCAGCGACATGGCTGAATCACACCGGGCGCTCCAATCCGGGCCAGTGTAAGCTGGAGCCGCGGGCAGAAGCTCTGCACAGCCACCGCACCTGCGCTCGGCCACGGCGGGCGCGCGGCGAGGAAATGTCCGATATTGTCTGAAAACGTCAGGAAAGATGGGGGCGCGCCGCCTACAACTGATCGTGCAGCACCTGCCACGCTTCCCCAGCGCGTCCGTTCAAATCCCAAACGACATTCCCGTCCCGCACCGTCATCTCGCAGACCAGCTTCTGGGGGCCTTCCATCACCGCGTTGCGGACATCCAAATAGCCGAAGCGGCCGCGTTGCAGGCCCAGCACGGCGATATCGGCCACGGCCCCCACGCTGAGCCGGCCAAGATCGTCGCGCTTGATCTGCCGCGCCGGGTTTTCGGTCGACCAGCGCACGACATCCTGCAACGAAGCGCCCAGCACGAGGAACTTCGACATCACGTTCGTCATGTCCTTCATGCCGCCCTTCATCGAGCTGATGTGCAGGTCGGTCGAGATCGAGTCCGGCCAAAAGCCTTGCCGCGTGGCTGGTGCGGCGCGGTTCCACCAGAAGCTCCCCCCGCCATGGCCCACATCGAACTTCACGCCACGCGCCCGCGCTTCGCCAAAGAATGAGTGCAGCTTGCCGTTGGCGTCGAACCACGGCACTCGTCCGAGGTAGGCGTGCGTATACATGTCGCCCGGCCGCAGGTGCTCGAGGACGAGTTGCTCAAAGGGGCGGTTGGGATGGAACGTGCTGCGATCTTCGCAATCGGCGCAGCCGCCGTAGTCGACCATCACCACGCCGTCGAACATCTCCGCCGCCTCGACCGCACGGTCGACCGGAGCCCACTCCGGTCCCATGAAGTGCGCCGTCTTGACGCCCACGATGATCTCGGGATGCTGCTTGGCGACGCGCGCGGTGGGCTCGGGACGCATGTCCGAGAGGTCCTGCTCGATGTCGCCGCCGCGCATGCCCTTGCCGACGATGTTGAGGAATGCGAGCACGCGCGTGACCGAGCGATCGATGATGCGGTCTTTGAAGTCGGGGAAATTCGACCAGCCCGAAGAGCCCGCGTCGACCGCCGTCGTCACCCCCGAGCGGATGCAGTGA
This sequence comes from Bryobacterales bacterium, assembly GCA_965216545.1. Classification (GTDB taxonomy): domain Bacteria; phylum Acidobacteriota; class Terriglobia; order Bryobacterales; family UBA6623; genus RI-231. The sequence continues at coordinate 4,812,178 of OZ244172.1, read as the reverse complement.
TCGTCGGGATAGACCGAGTTGTCGCCAGCGTAAGAGCCCCGCTCGCCCGTGCCGGCATAGACGTGCACGTGCAGATCGACCAGGCCTGGCGTGACGTAGAGACCGCGAACGTCGACGGTCTTGGCCGCATCGGCCGGGCTGATCGACCGGGCCACGGCCGCAATCTTGCCGTCGGTGACCGCGACGTCCATGGGCGCGTCGACGCCGTTGCCGGGGTCGATCACGTGACCGCCTTTGAGCAGCAGCTCGTAGCGCTGCGCGGCCAGCGGCGTCGCGGTGAGAAGCAGAACGAAGATGAAAGTGCGCATCGCGCGCTATTGTAGCGCCGCTACCAGCTCAACAGGCTAGGCCGAATGTTCACTCCGCGCAGATTGCCCAACACCGCCAGCGATAGGTGATGCGGCGCGATCCAGGCCGCGGCCAACATCCGGACCCGCTCCGCCTTGACGCTCTCGAGCGCCTGGATCTCATCCTCGATCGAGACCTCGCGCTGGAAGTAGCGCTGCTGGCGCGCCAAACTTTCGACACGAGCGCCGAGCGAAGAGATCTCCTGGAGCAGTTGCGCACGGCAGTAGGCCTTCGCCCAGTCGAGCTCCTTGTCGCTGATCTCCCCGAACGCCAGCTTGCGGATCTCGGCAACGACGGTCTCGAGCGCCCGCACGGCCTGCTCGCGCTCGGAGTGAACGCGCACCGACAGACAGCCGGCGTCCGCGAACATGACCAGCTCCGAGAACGCCTCGATCACCGACAGCGAGCCGTCCGCCATCCGGTGGGTGAGCCGTGAGCCTGGCCCGCCGCCCAGAATGGCGTTGAGCAGCCGCGCCGCATGGCGCTCGGGCTCGGACGCGTTGCAGGCTGGCACGCCCAAGCGGAAGCGGATGTCTTCGAACTGCGGACGGTTGCGCAGGGCGAGGAATCGAAACGCGGTGGGCGAGGGAGACGAGACCTTCTTCTTCGGCTCCTCGAGGGCGCCGAAGCGCTTGTCGACCAGCTTGAGGAACTTGTCGTGGTCCAGGGCGCCGGAGGCCAGCACCATCATGCCCTTGGGATGGTGGCTGCGCGTGTGGTAGCGCTCGATGGTCTTGGGCTTGAAGTTCTCGAGCTTGGTCTGTCCTTTGGAATGCAGCAGGCGACCCTTGGGCGGACGGCAGAGCCCGTGGCCCTTCCAGAAGCTGCGGAAGAACATGCGGTCGAGCATGAAGTCCGGCGCTTCCTCGTCCTCGCGAAGCTCTTCGAGAGCGCGCTTGGTCTCGGTCGCGAAGCCGGTCTTGGTGATCTGCGGGTGAAGCGAGAGCTCGGTGAGCAGGTCGAGCCCCTTTTCCAAGTCGGAGCCGCCGACGCGCGCCGTGTAGGCGCAGTAGTCGCGCTCGCTGATGGTCCGCACCTCGCCGCCAAGCTTCTCGATGTTCTTCTCGATGGTCTTGGCGGTCTTGTGCTTGGTGCCGTGGAAAGCGATGTTTTGCAGCAGGTAAGTCACGCCGCTCTCGTTGAGCTCCTCGAAGCGTGAGCCCGCCTTGACGTAGACTCCCAACCCGACATACTTGGCGTTCGGCACACGCTCGCTGATAACGAGCAGATCGTTCTCCAAATGAGTGGTGCGCACGTCGCGCGAGGGGATGGAGGCCCGCTTGGGCGGTTTGAGGGAGGCCACAATTTTCTTAGGAGGCTTGCGAGCGGGCTTGGGCGACGGCGCTGGGGCCGGAGCCGCGGCCGCGCCTGCATCGCCGGCCGGGATGGAGATGGTCGGCTGTGCGGCGGTCTTGCCGATCGGCGACGGCGCAGGCGCCGGAGCGCGTTTCGGCGCGGCCTTCTTGCGCAACGCGGGTCGCGGCTTCTGCGGGGCAGGCGCAGACTTCTTAGCCGCCTTTTTCTTAGCCGGAGGCGCCTTCTTAGCCTTAGCGGGCTTGGCGGGGACTTTCTTCTTGCGCGCCGGAGCCTTCTTGGCGGCTGGCTTCTTCGCGGCCTTCTTGCGTGCGGCTTTGGCCTTGCTCGCCGCGGCCTTCTTCACAGCCTTTTTCGCGGCTTTCTTCGCGGCCGTCATCTTCGCCGTCCGCTTGGGCGCGGCCTTCTTGGTCGATGTCTTCTTGGCTTTCTTGGCGGCGGCTTTCTTGGCCGGCCCAGTCTTCTTCTTCACCGGCTTCTTGACGGCCTTCTTGGCCCTCGCTTTCTTAGCCGCTTTCTTAACCGCTCGCTTTGCTGACTTTTTTGCCATAACGTTCCCTTGCCTACTCCACCGCGGTCAGCTTGAACGCCCACGCATGGCTACCGAGGATCTGCTCCGGGCCCAACTCGGGGAGTTGGATAAGCAGGTCACCGCCCTTCTGCGACCAGGCCAGCGGCTTGTCCGAACCGAGCATGTGCACCACGGTCTTACGCTTGGAGCCGGTCACGCCGCGTAGCGTCAGAGTCTCGCCCGGCCAACCCGGCGTAATTGCGTAGACGGCGTCGTCGTTGCTCGTGAAAAACACTTGCTTGACCGCGTGCCCGTTCTTGGGCGACTGGCCGGCGATCTCGAGCACGTCGTAGGGGACGCGGTACTCCCCAAAACCCATCTCGGGCTTCGGCCCTTCGCTCCATTGCGCCGATACGCGCCATGGTCGCGTGCCGTAGATCGCTTCGCCGTTCACCGCGAGCCAGTCGCCCAACTCGTAGAGCCGCTGCACCATGATCTCCGGGATCTTGCCGTCGGCTCGCGGACCCACGTTGAGCAGCAGGTTGCCGCCGCGCGCCACCAGGTCGGCGAACATCCAGATGAGCTCCTTGCCGGTGCGGTAGTTCTCGAGCGGCTCGTTACGGTTGTAGCCGTAGCTGAAACCCATGCCGCGGTTTTCTTCCCAGGGGTGGGAGGCGTCGGGCATGCCGGCGCCATATTCGGTCGTGAAGTAGCCGCCGTGGTGATGCCGCGCGCCCTTGCCCCAGCGGTCGTTGACGATCACGTCGTCCTTGACCGGCGATTCGTTGTAGAGCCACGCCAGCAGCTCTTCGCTCTTCCAATTCTCGGCCGGCATGTCCCACTCGCCGTCGGAGAAGATGATCGAGGGCTCGTACCGCGTGACCACATCCTGGAATTGCGGGATCATGTGCTCGTCGACGTAGAGCTCGCGGTCGGCGAGCCACAGCGGGTTGTACCACTCGTAGAGCGAATAGTAGAAGCCCATCTTCAAGCCGGCCGCGCGGACAGCCTCGCCCAAATCGCCCAAGATGTCTCGACGCGGGCCCACGTCGACCGAATTCCAGGGCCGCCCCCAGTGACGATTCGCTTCCTCGCTCGGGAACAGACAATAGCCGTCGTGGTGTTTGGAGGTCAGAGCGACATACCGAGCGCCCGCGCGCTTGAAGATCTGCGCCCATTCGGCCGGGTCGAACAGCTCGGCCTCGAACATGGGCGCAAACTGCGGATAGCCGAAGCCATCGCCAAAGACCCGCTTGTGAAACGCCTGTGTGACGCGGCGGTTGCGCTTGTTCCGCTCATTCGCCTCGCCGTCGGCCGGCTCGACGAGGTTGTGCCAGTACCACTCCGAGTAGCTGTCCGGGGCCGCATAGGCCGGCACGGCGTAGACGCCCCAGTGAATGAATATGCCGAGCTTGGCGTCGAGATACCACTGAGGCGCCGGGCGCGAATCGAGCGATTCCCAGCTTGGTTCGTAAGGCGGCTCGGCCGCGGCCACGACTGCGAAGCTGATCGATAACAGAACTGCTGCGATATGTCGTAGGATCATGGTCCGCCAAATCTTTAAAGCTCTATAGTTTAGCGGACCTGGACCCTATTTTGCATGCCGCGCGCGGCAGCAGGCTCAGCGCCGGAGAATCGCCGGCAGGGCGTCCACGCCCGCCTTGGCGATCAAACCGTCTTGCTGCGCGGTCACCCCGCTGACTCCGATTGCGCCAATCACGGCGCCGTCATGCACGATCGGCAAGCCGCCCTCGAACGGCATGCTTCCCGGCAGCACGAGCAAAGCCTGCCGGCCTTCGACTCCGTCCGCAAACGCCTTCGAGGGTCGCTTGAACTTCAGTGCGGATTCCGCCTTACGACGCGCAACTTCGATGGATCCGATTTGGACCCCGTCCATGCGCTGTAGGTAGAGCAGATGGCCGCCGTCGTCCAGGATGGCGATGACGACGTTCCAGTCGTTGTTGCGGGCGTGGACTTCCGCCGCGGAGGCGATGGCTTTCACGACCTCGAGGGTGAGAGCCTTCTTTGTCGCAAGCTCGGCCGCACGGCCGTTGGCGGCGGCGAAGCCGGTCAGCATGGCGAGAGCGGTGCGTCGATTCATGGTCGGTTCTCCAGATCAAGAGTTGCGAAATTCGTTGTAGGGATCCCATTGTGGCGCGCGCTTTTCGGGCGGCACGCGATCGAGCGCCTCGCGGAGCTTCGCGCGGGCGGTCTCGGCTTCGGGCGAGCCCTCGCCGGCCGCGATGGGGTTCTGCTCGAGCACGTCGGCGGGGACGTCGTAGAGGCGTCCGTCGTCGTAGAGCTTAAAACGTTTGTCACGGGCGAACAGCTCGAGCCGCGTGTAGTTCTCCTTGGCAACGCCGGGTCGCGGATCGTGCCAGACCACAATGACGTCCTTGGGGTCGCCCTGCCCTCCGCGAATCTGGGGCAAGATGCTGCGTCCGTCGATGGCGGCGCCAGACGGGGCCGCGGCGCCGCCGGCGTCGAGGACGGTCGCGTAGAGGTCGGTCGAGTCGACGAGGTCTTCGTTGAGGGCGCCTTCCACGCTCACGCCCTTCCAGTTGGCGATCAGCGGAACGTGCGTGCCGGCGTCGGTCGGCAAACCCTTGCCGCCTTGGACGAGTTGGCCGTTCTGGATCGAGGCGGTGTTTCTGGGCGAGCCGTTATCGCTGAAGAACAAGATCAGCGTGTTCTCGCGCAGCCCGAGCTCGTCGAGCTTGGCGACGATGCGGCCGACGCACTGGTCCATGTACTCGACCATGTCCCCGAAATAGTCGTCGGCGCTCGAGCGGAGCCGGTCGCCCTCGGCCCAGTCCGCGCTGTCGGGCGTGGGATTGAAGGGGCCGTGGGTGAGCGCCATCGGGTAGTAGACGAAGAACGGTTCGTCGCGGCGCTGCTCGATGAAGCGGTTGATGCGCTCGACGTAGAGGTCGGGCCCGTACTTCCCCGCCCCGTCGACGGGCTCGCCGTTGTCGAGGACGGCGGGTTCGGCGAAGCGCGAGCCTTTGTCTTCGGTGTGTCGTGCGTGCCAGAGAAACCAGTCGTCGAAGCCGGCGTCCTCGGGACGCTGGCCGAGACCGCGAAACTCCGGCTCGAACTCCGGCGGATTGTAGCTCCAGAGTTGCCATTTCCCCGAGATGCAAGTCGCGTAGCCGGCGTCGCGCATCTGGTGGCCGAAGGTGCGCTCCTCGGGACGCATCAGCCCAAAGCCGTACCAGTTGCGGAAGTTGTACTGGCCCGTCATCAGTTGCAGCCGCGTCGGGGTGCAGAGCGGCTGCGCGTGGGCGTTGGTGAAGCGTACGCCGGTCGCGGCCAGCCGGTCGAGGTTGGGCGTGCGGTAGGACTCTCCGCCGTAGCAGCCAATCGCCTCGACGCCCAAGTCATCCGACATGATCATGATCACATTCGGCCTCTCGGCCCGTGCGACCGGTTCCGACGCTTCCGGCTCGGGCGTGCAGGCCGCGAGCGCGACGAGGCCGCCGCTCGCCGCCCGTAGGAACGAACGTCTCGAGGAGTCCATCACCGGCTATTGTACGCGGTCGCAGCGATGCTTTCTGGCGCGGTGATACCATCCACCTAGCGACTGCCGTGCGGAAGACTTACTATCTCGAAACCTTCGGGTGCCAGATGAACGTGCACGACTCGGAAAAAGTCCGGGGCACGCTATCGGCGCGCGGCTATACGCAGGTGCGGGCGCCGGAGGACGCGGGACTCGTTCTCTACAACACCTGCTCCATCCGCGACAAAGCCGAGCAGAAGGTATTCGCGCGCCTGGCCGGGTCGAAGAGGCGCGCGAAGGGCCGCCGCTTCGGCGTGCTGGGCTGCGTGGCGCAACACAATGGCGAGAACATCTTCGAGCTCGCGCCGCACGTCAACCTGGTGTGCGGGTCGGCGTCCTATAGCGAGCTGCCCTTGCTGCTCGAGCGGCTCGAGTCCGGTGAAGAGCGCGTCACGGGCCTGAGCCTCGATACCGACGACACCTTCGACCAGCCGCACGCCGAGCGCGACAATCCCTACTCGGCGTTTCTGACGATCATCGAGGGCTGCGACAAGAACTGCGCCTACTGCGTGGTGCCGTTCACGCGCGGGCCCGAGCGCAGCCGCTCCGCGGAGAGCGTGATGGCGGAAGCGCGTCGCATCGCCGCGCAGGGCACGGGCGAGATCATGCTGCTCGGCCAGACGGTCAACAGCTATCGCGACCCCTCGCCCGCGGGCTGGAGCTTCGCACGCTTGCTGCGCGAGGTCGGGCAAGTCGAGGGCCTCCGCCGCGTGCGCTTCACTACTTCCCACCCGCGCGACTTTACCCAAGACATCGTCGACGCCCTCGACGAGAATCCGGTGCTGTGCGACTGGGTGCACCTGCCCGTGCAGTCCGGCTCGACCAAGACGCTGCGCGGGATGCGCCGGGGCTACTCGCGCGACGAGTACCTGCGTGTGATCGACAAGCTTCGATCGGCGAAGCGCGAGATTGCGCTTTCGACGGACATCATCGTCGGATTCCCTGGCGAGACCGAAGCGGACTTCGAGGAGACGCTGACGCTGATGCAGCAGGTCGGCTACGCCTCGGTCTTTTCGTTCAAGTACTCAGCTCGCCGCGGCACAGACGCGATCGACTACGCCGACCAAGTACCCGAGGAAGAAAAAGGGCGCCGGCTGACGATTCTGCAAGAGATGCAGCGCCGCTTGCAGAAACGCCAGAACGAAGCGTGGGTCGGCCGCAGGGACGAAGCGCTGGTCGAAGGGCGTCGCGAAAAATTCGGCCAGTGGATCGGCCGCACGACCCAGGGCCGCGTGCTGAACTTCACCGACCCGCGTGGCTTGGTCAACGGCGGGGACCTGCGCGGCGCTTACTGCAAAGTCGAAGTCGCCTCAGCGGGGCCGAATTCGCTGGTCGGCGAGCTCGTGTCGATTGAGCGCGAGGCGCCGGCGGCGTTGCGGGTGCTGCAGTAGCCTGCGATCGTCACGTTTACCGCACCGCGGGCGCGGCTCTGACCAGACCTTCTCTTCAGAGCCGCAAGCGCGAGCTTGCGGTAATGTCCAAGACGCGCGCCGCCCAGCCGATTTGCGAGCATAGCGGCATGGTCCGCCTCGCCTGGATTGCCTTGGCCGTCGCGCTGCCGCTGGGCGCGCAGGAACACTCCTCCTTTCTCGTCCGCTTCGGGCTGAGCGATCCCGGGCCGCGCTCGTGGAAGGGGTCGGTCAAAGCGACCGCGGGCGAGGTGACGGAGTTGCGGAGTTGGCGGCCCCGCTCCGCCGACCGCATCGAGGGGAACAGGTGGACGCTCGCCACCACCGAGGGCCGCAAGTTTCGTTATCGCAACTGGGAGCCCGAGCCATCTACACCCGTGCCGGACTACGTCTACACGCCCGGCCTGTTCGTCACCGTGGAGGGCGGGCCGGACACCAGGCTGAGCTTCAACACCGACCAAGGCGCACTGGATTTTCGCGTTGCCGACATCCCGGCCGGCCAACGCAGAATGTTCCTGAACGGAGCTGTTTCGGTCGAGCCCGCTGTACGGGCGGAAGCGATCTCGGAAGCGGGCCGCGAGAGCGGTTTCGCCGACGTCGCAGCCGATGGCAAGGGCGGCTATTGGGTGGCGTGGGTCGGCTACCGGAAGTGGGCGAACCGCGTCTTCGTTCGTCATTTCGACGGCGCCGAATGGGGCGAGCCGCAGGCCCTCACCGGGAGAGCCGACGTCTATCTGGTGCGCTTGGTCTCCGACGGTCGCGGCGGCGCCTGGGCTGTGTGGTCGAACCAAGTCAACGGGAACTTCGACCTCTACGGCCGGCGGCTGGAGAACGGAACTTGGGGCGAGCCGCTGCGGCTGACTGCCGCGCTGGGCCCGGACATTCACCATCGGCTCGCTCTCGACGCCGACGGTCGAGTCTGGCTGGTGTGGCAGGGGTTTCGGTCCGAGCAGTCGGAAATACTGGCGCGCCGCTGGGACGGATCCCGCTGGTCGGGCGAAGAGGTCGTTTCGGCGTCGAGCGCTGACGATTGGAACCCGGCCGTGGCCGCAGACAATCGCGGACGCGTCTGGATCGCTTGGGACAGCTACGACCAGGGCGACTACGACATCTCGATGCGCTCGTTCGGCGGCGAGAAGTGGGGCGAGGTCATTCCCGTGGCGGACACGCTTCGCTATGAAGCCTATCCGTCGATTACGTGCGACGACCAAGGGCGCGTGTGGGCGGCGTGGAATGAGAGCGACATGCAGTGGGGCAAGGACACTGGCTTTCTGCTGCGGCGTCAAGCGACGCAGCTCTACAGCTCGCGCTGGGTGAGCACGGCCGTATACGCCAACGGCAAGTGGCAATGCCCAATCGCTGGGCTCGAGGCTTCGCTGCCCGCCGATTTGCGCGGATTCAACGACTACCCGCTCGCCCGGATTGACGGCGACGGGCGGTTCTGGGTGCTGTTCCGCCACCGCTTCTTGCGCCAGCGAGAAGTGCCGCCCACCGCGGCTGCACACCGCGCCGCCTGGGAGACCTTCGCCGTCGCCTATGACGGTCGCCGCTGGTCGACGCCCACGCCGCTGCCGACAACGCAAGGCCGCTCGGACGCCGGAGGGGGATTCGCGCGCACCTCCGACGGCCGCGTGGTCGCGGCCTGGGCGACCGACAACCGGATCTACGATGACTACTTCTTCGAGCACGGCGAAGTGTTTTCCGGCCGCATTCCCGAACCCGCGGGCGAAGTCGTCGAAGCGCGCCTCGCCCCACGCGCACGGGACGAGCTGCGCATCTTTCAGAACCATCCGAATGAAGCCGATGACGTCGCGCGTGTCCGCGACTATGTCATCGACTCGGGCGGCAAACAATACAAGATCTACCGCGGGGACCTACACAGGCACACGGAATACTCGGGCGACGGCAACAATGACGGATCGCTCAACGACACTTACCGCTACGCGCTCAATGCGGCTGATTTCGACTATCTAGGCCTGAGCGACCATCACAGCTCCGGCGGACCGAACATCGAATACATCAACTGGTTGCTGCAACAGCGCGTGGATGTGTTCACGGTCCCGGGCCGCTTCACGCCGGTCTACGGTTATGAGCGCGGCCTGGGCTACCCGCAGGGACATCGCAACGTCTTTTTCGCCGATCGAGGCAATCCCACGTTTCCCACGCTCGAAAACGAGAACGACCCGGAGGTGGGCGCCAAACCGTTATACGAATATCTGAAAAAGTACGACGGCGTCGCGATGTCGCACACCTCGGCCACTGGCATGGGAACGGATTGGCGTGACAATGATCCCGAAGTCGAGCCGCTCGTCGAGATTTATCAGGGCGATCGCGTCTCAGCAGAGTATGCAGGCGCGCCGAAGGCGGCGGTCGAGCAGGACGTCACCTCGCAAGCCGGCGGTTTTCGGCCGCTCGGCTACGTCTGGAACGCCTGGGCCAAGGGCTACAAGCTCGGCGTGCAAGCGAGCTCCGATCATCTTTCCACGCACATCTCCTACGCTAACTTGATCGCCGAAGAGCACTCCCGCGAGGGCTTGCTCGACGCCATGCGCAAGCGCCACGCCTACGCCTCCACCGACAACATCGTCCTCGACTATCGCTTGTTGACCGACGGCAAGGAATATATCCAGGGCGACATCGTCGAGTCGAAGAGCGGCAAGTTCGAGCTGCGAATTCGCGTCCAAGGCACGGCGCCGATTCAACAGCTCGACGTCATTCGCAACGACGAATTCGTCCTCACGCTACAGAATCGTGACGCCAAGCTCGACTTTACCTTCATCGATGAGCGACCGGTAGCGGGCGAGAGCTACTACTACGTGCGCGTGCAACAGGCGAACGACCAGATTGCCTGGTCGTCGCCCATTTGGATCACGCTGCCGTAGCCAGACTCACGGGCAACCCTCGACGAGGCCCGCTGTATGATACGGCCTCATGAACCGGATCGGCGTACCGTTGACGTCAGCCAGCTCACCGCTCCAAGCCATGTGGTAGAGCTTCGTCAAGTCGGCTTTGTCCTGATCTGTCAACTCGCTCAGCTCGCCGTAGTTCATGATGGTGAACTTGTCGTGCGCGCCGAAGATCTCGCTCGCCCAGGCTGTCTCGCTGATCTGAGCGAAGAAGTGGCGCAGCCCGAAGACGTGGCCGATCTCGTGGATGAGCGTGTCGACTTGCTCCTTGGGGCTCTGGTCGAACATGACCGGGTAGAGGTAGAGCCCGTGGCGGCCTCCATCGGGGAAGAAGGCGCTGGCCAAGGTGCAGCCGCTGAGGCTGCAGTTGTTCGACGATCGCAAGAAGATCTCGAAATCCCACGTGTCGCTTTTCTCGGTGAACCGCACGGGCGCGGCCTCGCCCCAAGCTTGCACCGCAATGCCGAACAGCGTGCGAATGTAGGTCTTGATCTCCTCGGAGTTGGCCCAGACCTGCATCGAGCTCTCGTTGAACTTCCAGCGCAGCGTCGAGTTGGCCGCCCACAGAGGCACGAACCCTTCGGAGGCGTCGACGACGAGCTCCAGCGGAGAGCGGTTATCTGGCCGCGTGTGTCCACGGCGGTCGGTCTCGCAGACGAAGCGCTTTGTCAACCTGTGGGTTTCGGCGGCTAGCTTCCGCCTTACCTTCTTGCGCTTGAGCAGTTGGAGCTTCGGCGACTTGGTCTGGTACTTCTTGTAGAGTTTCTTGGCGGGCTTGGCCACAATCTTTACCTCCTGACGAACACGATGAGGGCGAGCGCGGGGCGCTCGACGCACTCCGGGACGGCGCGGGCAACCCGGAGGCGGGAACCCAGAATACATCATCCTTTTGGCTCGAGCGAACGAAATCTTGATCGTCGATACTGAGGGCATGGCGCGCTGCCCGATTTGCGACACCGAGCAGCCGCGGATCTTCATTGGCGTGTTCGACTGCGCCCGATGCGGAACCGAGCTCAAGATCGCGGGCTCGACGCTGCGAGCGATGATCCTGATTCCCGTGTTGATTCTGCTCCCGGCTTGCGTGCTGCTACAGCCCGCGATTGGCAGGGGCGGCGTCATCGCGTTGGGCCTGGTCTGCGGCCACCTGCTGCCGTGGGTGATCTTCGTGCTGTTCTATCGCGTAGAGCCGAGCGGCCACTTCGATCTCAGCGAAGCCCGCGGCGTGGAGCGCCCAAAGTCGTGGGCTCGCCGCGTCAACCCCTGAACACCTCGCGCATGCGGCGCGCGGCGATCTCTTCCTCGCCCGCCTCGTTCATGAACACGCAAAAGGCGATGCCGTTCTCCGGCGCGCCGGCGACGGCAATCCGCGGCTCGCCCGCGAGCAGCTCGGCCTCGACCTCTCTGCGCGTCTTGCCGACCTGGTCGGCGTCCCACCACACGCCCACGCGGTGCACGCGGCGCATGTTCTCGTTGCGCAGCATCTCCACGCGTAGCGCGGGAATGGTTTCGAGCTCCGTTTTCAACCACTGCGCCTGCCGTTCGCATTCGCGGTCGAGCGCCTCGAAGTCGAGCCCGGCGTAGATCTCGCAGGCCGTCCACAGCGCCACCATCTCTTCGCGCCCTACTTTCATGGGCCGGCCGTTGGAGTCCGAGTGCGGGTTGGAGTTCAACCAGGCTTTGCGGACGAGGTCTTTGCGCCCGGCCAGGACGCCCGCCGATTGCGGACCCCGCATGTGCTTGCCGCCGGAGATGGCGAGTAGATCGCATCCGGAGGCGGCAAAATCGGGGATGTTTTGCCATGGCGGCAGGATGTTGGCGCAGTCGGCCAGCACCGGCACGCCGGCGGGCTGCGTCACTTGCAGCACTTCGTCGATGCGGACCCACTCTCCCCAGTCGTAGTCGTCGTTGTTGCCGGGAAGGAAGTAGACCATCGCGGTTCGTTCGTTGATTGCCGCTTCGAGCTCCTCGGCCGTCTCCACTTCGATGATCTCGACTCCGGAGCCGCGCACGGCATGGTCATAGCTGACGCGGTGGCATTTTTGGATGATGACTTCGTCCTTCATGCCGTCGAGATCGGGGAGCTGCTTGATCCTCGCCGGATCGTCGCCGGCGACGCAGGCGTAGGTTCCGATGGCGATCGACCCCGCTGCTCCGGTCGAGACCATCGCGGCTTCGGTTCCGCACAGCTTCGCGAGGCGCTCGCCGATGGCCTCCTGCAACTCTTCGAGCACGATGTACTCTCTCGCCGCCTCGGCCTGCGCCTCGAAGCACTCCCGCCATTGCTTGGAGGCGCCGAGCGTGGTGTGCGTGCCGCGAAAGTTCACGATGGGGCGCAGGCCCAACCGCTCGTAGACGGACGGGGCGGGCGGCGGCGGCTCGGGCGCGCAACCAACCAGCGAAGCGAGCCAACCGGTCTGCAACCAGCGACGGCGTGAGATCGACATGGCCACTACTATACTCCCCGGCGTCACGCCGGTTCGCAAAGGATTCGCGCTTGAGAAATCAAGCACTTGGAACTGCCGATGGCCCGAACCGGTTGGCCTCGCCGCGGATAATGGAGGCGAGAGCGCAGCGCCTCTCCACCAGCCTCCCGATGGCCCGCCGCAAAGCCAAAGCCGCCAGCAAGCCCGCGAAGGTCACCCTGCAGCCCGCCGGCGGGGACCCGATCGAGATTCGCAGCTCGACGAAGGTTCAACAGCTCGCGGTGCAGTGGAGCTACGTGGTCCGCAACCGCGGCCGCTGGACCACCGACGAAGCCGCGCGGGATGCGCTGGCGGCGCGAGCGGTCGAGGATCTCGAGCGCATCGGGGTCTCCAAGAGCGAAATCACGCGACTGGCTTCGGCCGGGCTCATCGAGGTCGGTTTGCAGTTCGAGCAGGAAGCCGACGGTTGGGAGACGCGCGTGTTCCCCTGGGAGCACCTGTTGCACTTCGCGACTCGCACGCGCCGGCGGGCCGCCAGCCTGCTGGTGGTGCGGCGGCTCGAACGCAAGGCGCCGCAGCCGGCCGATGCGGCGGGGGCGCCGCTGTTCGTAGAGAGCGCTCCGCCGAAGTTCGCCGAGCGCTTCTGGTTCGAATCCGAGCGCTACGGCGTTCTCTCGCCCTTTGGGGTCGATCTCAAGGACGACGATCCCAGCCTCCACAACCCCACCCAAGCCGAGCTCGAACGTGCGATCAAGTCCAGCTTGCCTGCGATGATCCACCTAGCCGGAGTGGACGCCCACGAGGGAGCGGAGATCCTCAAGCTGCCGCCCGACAAGCATCGCCGCGACGGCTACTACCTCAGCGACGCTGACAGGCAGCCCGTGGTGGTCGAGGCGGAGCTGTTGGCCAAGATCCTCACCGCCGGCAAGAAGCCTCCGCGGTTGGTCACCGCCAACTTCTATCATTCCGGGCCGCGCATCGCCGGGCTCGCCGTGGCCCACGGCGCCGCTGCCGCGGTCGGCATCCAGGACACCATCGACAACTCGCTGGCCGAGCTGTTCTTCTCGATCTTCTACGAGGCGCTGGCGAGCGACGACGAGCTCGGCGCCGGCGAGCTCGCGGAAGCTTTTGCCGGGGCCTTCCAGCAATTGCGCAGCCATGCCCAGAGCCTGCGCGGCGCCGGGATCCTGCTCTGGGCCGCGGAATCGATCGCCAATACGCAAGCCGGAATCGAGATCGCGCGCGAGCTGACCGGGCGCAACAGGCGCGGCTTCCAACGCATCCAGAAGGTGCTCGAACAGAGCCGCAGCGCAACCGGCGCGTCGGACCAGATCAGCGTGCACGTCGTACCCAATCGCGAGATCAACTACTCGCTGCTGCACAACCGACGCAACCTCTTCCAAACCTTCGAGCTCTCGCCGCGGCGGCTGGGCAAAGTCGACGGCGTCGACGTGGACGTGGAGCTGCACGTCCACGGCAAGGTCTTCCCGTTTCGCGGCGCCTTTACGCTCGACAAAGAGGCCCCGCGCGGATCGGCAGAGCATCCCGACATCAACGAGCAGATTCGCGTCCCGCTGACCTGGTCGATGCTCGACCACAGCGCCGAGAGCATCCAGACGACGCTCTACGCACACGTCCGCCAGAGGGGCGAAACGCTGCTGCGACGAACCTACCCGGTGACCCTGCTGCCGCCGAGCGAGTGGAAGGACAACAAGACGGATGGCGTGTGGTTGCCGTCGTTCGTGCTGCCCCGCGACTCCGCCGTGGAGAGGGTGCTCGACCACGCCGTACGCCATCTGCGCGTCCTCTCGGACAACCCCGCGGCGGGCTTTTCCGGCTACCAAACGGTCTGTGCGAACGACGAGGAGAACCGCGCCTACGTCGACCTGCAAGTGCGCGCGATTTGGTCAGCCTTGCAGCACGACTTCGACCTGACCTACATCAACCCGCCGCCGTCGTATTCCCAGGCGTCACAGCGGCTGCGCAGACCGAGCGAGGTGCTCGAGAACCGCCGCGGCACGTGCATCGATCTGGCCTTGCTCGTCGCCGCCTGCCTGGAGTATGTCGACATCTACCCGGTGATCTTCCTGCTCACCGGACACGCCTTCCCAGGCTACTGGCGAGACTGGGCGTTGCACCAGAGCTTCAGCGTGCCCGAGCAGCCCGACGCTTCTCTCAACCCGGAAGCCTCGGGCGGCGAGCCCAACACGAGCTCGTGGATGGCCGGCCGCCGCATTCACGCCGAGTTGCTGGCGCGCATCGATCGCGCCGAGCTGATCCCGCTCGAGACCACGTTTCTCACCAAGCCCAACAGCTACGAGCAGGCCCGCAAGCAAGGTCTCGAGAACCTGGTGGACGAGTCCCGATTCGACGCCATGCTCGACATTCGCCGCGCGCGAACCGATCCGCAACGCCCGATCACGCCCTTGCCGCTGAGGAACCTGCGATAGCGGCCACGGGCGTCGCATCAACCCGTCCGCGAGGCCGACAAGCCGTGGCGCGCAATCAGCTCTTGCTTGTGGCGATGCAGGCTGAGCTCGAGCCCGACCGGATACTCCGCGGCGGGCGGCGCGGCGAGCAACTCGGGATCGAGCGCCAGGCGTTCGCGCTCGGCCCGTTGGCGCACCTGCTCCAGGCTGGTCGGTTCATGCAGGCAAACGCCGTCGCGGAATAGCGGCTCGAGCAGGTCTTCGTGCTCGGCGTCCGGCGGGATGGCTAAGCGCTGGAAGGGCTCGGCCAACGTCACGGCCTCGAGCTCGTCGGGGAGCGGCCGGCTCTCGTCATAGAGCACGTCGGCGAGAGGACGGGCGCCGATGCGGTACCGGCGCACCTGTTGCACGCCGGGGTTGGAGATCTTGTCGACGTCGTCGGAGAGCTTGAGCCTTTCGCTCCAGGCGCCGCCGTTCTCGCGGATCGCCCCCAGCTTGTAGACGCCGCTTAGCGCCGGCTCGTCGTAGGCGGTCGCCAGCTTGGTACCGACGCCCCAAACCGCGATGCGTGCGCCGGCGGCGCGCAGCTCGGCAATACGGTGCTCGTCGAGATCGCCCGAGGCGTAGATGCGCGCGGAAGCGAAGCCGGCGCCATCGAGCATGCGGCGCGCCTCGCGGCTCAGCGCGGCCAGGTCGCCCGAGTCGAGCCGGATCCCCAACATCTCGCGACCTTGTCGGCGCAGCTCGCTCGCCGCCTCGATGGCGTTGCGCACGCCTTCGAGCGTGTCGTAGGTGTCGACGAGGAAGACGCAGTTCGCCGGCATCGCGCGCGTCCACGCCTGGAAGGCCTCGAGCTCGGTATCGAACGACATCACCCAGGAGTGCGCGTGGGTGCCGCGCACCGGGATGCCGTAAAGCTTGCCCGCCAGCACGTTGGATGTTGCCGAGCATCCTCCGGCGTAGGCGGCGCGGCTGGCGGCCAGGCCGCCGTCAATGCCTTGCGCGCGTCGCAGGCCGAACTCGAGGATCGGCTCGCCCTGGGCGGCGTGCGCGATCCGCGCGGCCTTGGTGGCGACCAAAGTCTGGAAGTTGACGACGTTGAGCAAGAGCGTTTCGAGGATTTGCGCTTGCAACAGCGAGCCGCGCACGCGCACCAGCGGCTCCTGGGCGAAGACGACGGCGCCTTCGGGCACGGCGTCGATGTCGCAGTGGAACTCGAAGCCGTGCAGGTACTCGAGAAAGCCTCGCTCGAACAACGGCTCGCCGTCGGAAGCGCGCAGGCTGCGCAGGTAGTCGAGATCGTCGGGGGCAAAACGAAAGCCGCGCAGCAGCTCCGCCATCGGCCCCATGCCGCAGGCCACCGCAAAGGCGCCCCCGAACGGCGCGCGCCGGAAGTAGAGATGAAAGACGGCCTCGCGGTCCGCCATCCCCGACTTCCAGTAGCCGTAGGCCATCGTCAGCTCATACAAGTCGGTGAGCAGCGCGAGCGATTGCCCGTATGGCGCGGGGGGCGGCGTCATCGAGAGGGCTTTCCGAAGCAGTAGAGGTTCTCGTGCGTGCGGACGTAGATGCGGTCGTCGACCAGAGCCGGCGTCGCGTTGCCGCCTTCGCCCAGCGGCAGCGTTTGCAAGACGCGCCATTGCGCTCCGGCTTCGACGACGCTCAACACGCCGGCGGCATCGAAGAAGTAGACCCGGCCGGAGGCGGCCACCGGCGAGGCGAAGTACTTGCCAATGGCCTCGGGCAGCCGCCCGGCTTTGAGCAGCTTGCCCGTCTTCGCATCGAGAGCCGAGACGATGCCTCCGTCCTTGGCGAGGTAGACGACGCCGTCGTAGACCAACGGCGACGCGACGTTGGGAAGCGATTTGCGATGCGTCCATGCGAGGTGGGTGTCGCTGACGTCGCCTCGCCCGCCCAGCCGGACCGCGATGAGCGCGTTCTGCGAAGAGGTTTTCGACTGCAGGTAGGTCCAGTCGCGGCGCCCGAGCTGCTTGTCTTTGTCGAGGTCGAAGCTGTTGAACTTCTTGTCGAGCTCAGGATAGATCTCAGCCTTGGCGATGGCGCCGTCGCGGTCGGCGTCGAGCTCGGAGAGGGCGGCGTCGAAGTCCGGGTAGACCTTCTCGGGCGGGCGGTCTCCGCCAGCGGCCCAACAGTGCGCGTAGACCATGCCGCCGTCCACCGCGGCCACGGCCTTGGGCTGCCAGCAAAGCCCGCGAGACCACCACAACTTTTCGCCAGTCTCGGCCGAGTAGCCAGCGAGTTGGAAGGCGCCGGCCAGGATGATCTCCGCAGGCCCGCGCGCCGGCCTATGGACGACCGGCGTGCCGAAGCTGCGCGTGAACTCGGAACGGTCAGCGCGCCACAGCATCTCTCCGTTTGCGGGATCCAGGGCGATCAGCGACGACTGGCGATCGTCGTCGAGCGCGAGGATCAGCTTGCCGTCGACGAGAATTGGCGAGGCGGACATACCCATCTGGTTGTGGAAGGGGCCCAGCGGCAGCTTCCACAGCTCGTCGCCGGCGGCGGAATAGGCCAGCGCGCCGTAGTCGCCAAAGAAGACGTAGACCCTCGAGCCGTCGCTGACCGGCGTGGGGGCGGCGGCGTTGTTGACCTTGTGCGTACGGCCCTGCCGCGAACGCGGCGCTTCGCGCCGCCAAGCCTCGGCGCCGGTTTGGCGATCGAGCGCGATAGTCAGCAGCCGCTCGTCCTCGACGGCGGTGAGGAAGATACGATCGCCGCTGAGGACGGGCGAGGAATGCCCCGCTGGCAAGGGCGTCTTCCAGAGCAGGTTCGAGGCCGGATCCAACCTTTCAGGCGGCGCTTGCTCCGCCGCGACGCCGGCGCCGTTCGGCCCGCGAAATTGCAGCCAGTCCGCAGCCGCGGCGGTCAAGGAAACGGAGAGCAACAGGGCGAGTCGACGCATCGGCCAGGCTTGGCGCGATTGTAGCATCGAGTCGGAAGCGCGTGGTCTCGCGGTCCGCTAGGACGCCGCTTGCCCCGGCTCGGAATGGGAGCGCTCCAGCCACTCCGCCAGGGTGTTGCGGATATGACGCCGGACTGCCGCTTCGGCCCAATCGGGATCACCGCACTCGAGTGCGCGCACCACGCTTTCGTGCTCCTGGTAGGCTCGCTCGAGGCGCTGCGAGAACTGGAAGGTCACCCGCTGGATCCAGGCGACCTTTCCGCGGTAGACGGCCATGAGCCGCCTGACGCGCGAGTTCCCGCAAGCGGCGAAGATCTCCTCGTGGATCATGTCGCCGGTATCGGAGAGCTCGCCCGCCTCGATCTTGGGGCGCAACTCGTCGAGGTAGCGTCTGATTCGCGCCGCGTGCGCCGCGTCGATGCGCTCGGCGGCCAGGCGCGCCGCCATACCCTCGAGGGCCTCGCGCACTTCATAAACTTCCCGGACCGTTTCAGGCGTGAGCTCGACCACGCGGGCGCCCTTGCGCGCCGGTTTCTCGATGAATCCTTCGTCGGCAAGCCTGCGAATCGCCTCCCGCAGCGGCGTCCGGCTGACGTCGAGCTTCGCGGCCAAGCGCTCCTCGCGGAGCAAGCTTCCCGGCGAGAGGCGTCCCTCGATGATGTGCGTACGAAGCTCGTCGCAGAGCTGCTCCGGCAAGACCCGGCGGGCTGCGTTTTCAACGTCTTGGAAACCGCCGGCCACGTAGGGGGTCAGTATAGCGGACCGATCCGAGGCGACATTCGCGGGCGCTTGCTCCACCGTAGGGGCGCGGCATGCTGTGCACAGGCGCGCCGCCACGGCGGCCTACTGCTGCTCGCCGATCACGAACTTGGCGAACGGGATCTGATCCGCGTCCACCACCAGTACCTGTTCGGCTTCGCCGACGCCCGGTTTGACGACTTTGATCTGGTAGGTGCCGCGCGGAAGCGGGATCTTGGCGTTGGTCGTCTCTTTTTGCTTGCGGCCGTCGATGTAGATCTCCGCGCCGGGCGGCTCGCTGGTGATGAGGGTCATCACGCGCGCGTCCTCTAGACGGATCTGCACGATTTCCTGCGAATTGGCGCCGAGTTGAACGCGACGCGCGGCGGTGTGGAAACCGGCGAGCTCCGCGGTTACGCGGCGTGCGCCGGCGGGGAGCTCGTTGAGCCGACAGGGGGTCTTGCAAGTCCAGTCCGGCCGGTCGTCCACGGTGATCTGCGCGCCGATCGGCTGGGTGCGAAAGTAGACCGAGACGCCCTCGGCCGCGGCGCCGGATTTCTTGGTCGCCGCGGCGGCCTTGGGCGCAGGTTGCGGCGCGGGCGGCTCCGGGGCGGGAGCAGGCGGCGGCTCGGGCTCGACTTTCGCAACCGGGGCGGCAGGCTCTGGCGCCGGGGCCTCGACGGGCTCCGGGTCGGCCGGCGCGACTTCGGCGCGCTCGGGTTCGGCGGCGCCGGGAGGTTGCGCGACCGGGTTCGGCGCCTCGGGAAGCGCCTCGGGTGGGGCGGTTTCCTGCTCGATCGACTCGGCCAACGGCTCAGGCAGCGGGACCCTGTCGGGATGCCCGCCCAACAGCATCTCGACCGCACCGACCGGATCGACCAGCACCCACGGATTCGCCGCGACGAACGCGCCCAATCCCGCGGCCAGAACGAACAGCGCGGCAATCGCAATCCGCTTCGGCCACGGCGAGCTGGGTTCGATGTCGGGATCGCCGCGGCTCGCCAACCGCTTGAGGGGCGGCAGCTTCGAGCCCCCCGTCTCGTTGTTCACCGCCGCGGCCGCCGCCAGCGCCGGTGCGGCCTTGGCTGAGACCTCGCCGGAGGGGTCGGGAGAGGCTCGCACGTGCTCGGTCGCCCCGGTCTTCTCCGCGATGGCTTGGATTGGTTGGGTTTCGTTGGGGTCGGCGGCCGCGGGCGGCGGCCCGTCGTGGACCTTGGTCGAGTCGACGTCCTGCGTATCTTCTTGGCCGGCGGCGGCCGGGCCCGCTGCGGCGACGAAGGCGCCAGCGAATTCCGAGCACGTCCCGTAGCGATCCGCCGGCTCCTTGCTCAACGCCTTTAGCACGACTGAGTCGACGCCCGGCGCGACCCAGGGCGAAGCGACCGTCGTCGGCTCCGGCGCGGTCGAGACGATCCTATAGATCACCGACGTGAGGTTGTCGCCGTGGAACGGCTTCTTGCCGGTGAGCATCTCGTAGGCGATGACGCCCAGCGAGAACAGATCCGAGCGTCCGTCGAGCTCGTCGCCCTTGACCTGCTCGGGCGACATGTAGCTCGGCGTGCCCATAACCGTGCCGGTCTGGGTAAGCTTGGCCGAGCCGATGCGCGCGATGCCGAAGTCCATGATCTTCACCGTGCCGTCGTCGCCTAGCATCACGTTGCCCGGCTTGACGTCGCGGTGAATGATGCCCTTGCCGTGGGCGTAGTCGAGAGCTTTGGCGGTTTCGCTCAACACACGGGAGACGAAATCGAGATCCTCGATGCGGCCGAAATCGCGCAGCTTGTGCTCGAGAGTTTCGCCGCGGACGTACTCCATGGCGATGTAGGAGACGCCCTCTTCCTCGTCGACGTCGTAGATGGTGACGATGCCGGGGTGAGAGAGCTGGCCGGCGGACTGCGCCTCGCGCACCAGCCGATTGCGCAGGGCCTCCACTTCGTCCTCGGCCGCCTTGTCGGCCAATTTGATGGTCTTGATGGCGACATCGCGGCCGATCTTGGGGTCGCGCGCGAGATAGACCACGCCCATGGCGCCACGCCCGAGCTCGCTCAGAATTTCGTAACGGCCAATGCGCTCCATGCGGAGAAAGGGGGGCCCGTTTTCCGGACCACTTCACTCTATCACGGGGTCGCGGAGCGGCCGGCTACTGGGAGCCTTGGAAGGGGAGGGAACCTCGATCGCCAACTCCGGATCGTTTGCATCCGCGTATGCGTCGACACAGCCTCCAGCCATGGAACCGACTTGCGTTGGACTTGCGTGCGCCACAAGACGCGTGCGCTAGCGCTGTTCGCGCAGCTCCATCTGGCGCTTCACGTGCTCATTCATCTCACGCACAGCTTCCTCGTTCGCCGTCGCGCCGTAGAGGTCGCTCGCCTTGTACTCGCCGGTCAAGAACTTCTCTTTGCGCCAGGCGTCTTTGAGCTGCGTCTCCTCGGCGTAGTCGAGGATCTCTTCCAGCATGTGCGGCGGGATGAAGATCAGGCCCGTACGGTCGCCCAAAACGACGTCGCCGGGCATCACCACCGCGCCGCCAATCTCGACCGGCACGTTGATTCCGACCACCGTCACGCCCGCCACCGCCGCCGGATGCGGCTCGCGATAGTAGATCTGCAGAGGCAGGTCGAACGTGCCTTCTACGTCGCGTATCGTACCGTCGACCACCGCGCCCGTTCGAGTGACGCCGTAGATCGCCGCGTGCATGTTGTCGCCGCCAAAGTTGTGACCCACGCCCGGGCCCATCACGTCCACCACGGGGACGTCGTTGAGTTGTAGCTCATCCACCACACGCTGGGTGCTGCCCGGCGCCTTGCCCTGCGCGGTGACCTCGGCGATCGTCGCCTCATCCAAGTCCTCGCGAAACGGCAGGTACTTCGCAGTCATCGCCCGCCCGACGAGCTTCTGCCCCTCATGCAACACCTTGAATCCCGTCGCATGCTGGTTCGGATAGCCTTTGCGCCGCAGGATGCCCCAGGCCTCCTCGACCGACATCGACTTGACGCGCTCGAGCAGCGCGTCGGGGACCTTCGGGCGTCCGTCGGGAAAGCGCCCGTACGGATTCTTCGCCGTGTAGCGGATCATCTGCTCGCGCGAGAGTTGGAAGGGTTGGGCGAGCAGCGGGGCGGCGAGTAAGGCGAGCAACAGGAGACGCATCATCGCCGCGCAGGATACACCAGCTCAATCAGAGCCGCAACCGCGAGGTTGCAGTCCGCGCCCGACGCCGCGCGAGAGTTGTCATTCCTTGACACAATAGTCGGTTTCCGATATAACGGACACTGACTATGGGACACGAGGTTCGAGCGCTCCTGCCGCTCGCCCCAGCGAGCCTCCACATCCTGTTGGCGCTGGCCGACTCCGCGCGACACGGCTACGGCATCATGCAGGAAATCGCACGGCAATCCAAAGGCCAGTACGAGCTCGGACCCGGGACTCTCTACGACAACGTTCAGCGGCTCCTGAAGGCCAAGCTGATCGGTGAGGTCTCGGGGCCCGACTCAGTGGACTCGCGCCGACGCTACTACGCATTGACCGATTTGGGCCGGCGCTTGCTGGCCGCCGAGGCGGAGCGCCTCGACGAGGTCGTGCGAGTGGCGCGCGCCCGTCTCCAGCGGCCGCTTCCGGGGAGGGCATGATGCTCCGTTCGATCTACCTTTCGCTACTTCGCCTCCATCCGTCCCGATTTCGGCGCGAGTATGCGGAGGAGATGCTCTGGATTTTTGATCAGACAATCAGCAGCGGTCGCAGGGCGCGTTTTCTGGCGGACGGCCTGCTTTCGCTGGTGCGGCAATGGGCGTACCTTGGCGGTCACGGCGAACAAGCCGAGGCGTCGGTAGCCATACAGACCGCGGGGCCGCCGATGTTCCATACTGTCGCGCCTCTCAAGATGCGCCCCGCGGCGTTGATCAACGGCGTATTGGCGACAGTGGTCAGTTTCGGAATCGTTTGGCTCGGCGCGATCTCCGGAGGCAAACGTCACAATGACGGACGTCTCATCGTGCTGCCCCAGGGCGACCACGTCCCAGCCCCGGTCTTGGCACGCGACGGCCAGTCAGCCGAAGGCGCGCGCGCGGCGCCGAATTCTCGCGACCAACTAGTCCCGCAACCGAGCGAGCCCCAGATCACAGAGCAGCCCCGTCAGAGACTGCAAGCCGGGAGCTATTTCTCGACCCTGCTCGTCTTGCGCGCGCTCGACGTGAACCACGACGGGATCCTGGCCGCTGAAGAGATTACGCAAGCGTCCAACCGCCTGTCGGTCCTCGACCGGGACCGCGATGGAGCCTTGACGGCCCATGAGTGCGGCTTCCGAGAGGACTTCGCTAACGGGACGCCGGATCAATACATGCGCGTGCACCGCATCCATCGCGCTCTCGATGCAGACGGAAACAGCGTGATCTCGCCAGCTGAAGTGGGAGCCGCTCCGTCAGCCCTACGCGTGTTGGACCTCACCCAGGATGGGCAAATTGACGCGTACGAGTTGCTGCGTCCGCGTTAAGGCAAGTACAAAATCCCCTTCGCCAGCAGAATCAGCGCCACGACGACGCCGAAGCACGCCAGCAGCCCGTTGATGTCGTTCCGGAACCGGCGGTAGAACTGCCCCATCCCCTCGCCCAGCCGCAGGTTAAACAGCTCGACGAACAGCAGCTCGTGCCCCGGCTCGGTCACCGGCTTCTCTTCTCGAGTCTCCTGGTCCAGGTACATCGGCGAGCGCAGCCGCTTGTAGAATGGACTGAGCCGCTCGCCCGACTCCGGCGGCGTCAGCAAGCTCACCACCGCCAGCGCGACGAACCCGACCAGGATCGCGATCCCGAAGTTCGCCGCCTCCCACTGCAACAGTTGCTGGTAGTCCTGCCACGTCAGCCAGAAGAACACCAAGCTCGACAGGATCAGGCTCGCGAACGCTCCGTAGCGATTCGCCCGTCGCCACGAAATTGCCCCGAACATCGACACGCCCATGAACGCCGCGATCGTCTCGGTGAATAGGAATGCCTGCAACACGTTGCCCACGTACAACCCGAACACCACGCCCAGCGTCGTCATCGTCACGCCGGCGAAGCGCCCCGCCCACAGGTAGTGCTTGTCCGTCTTGTCCTTCACCACGTAGCGCTTATAGAAGTTCTGCGTGAACAGCGCGCCGCCGTCCACCGTGAACGCCGAGCCGGTCGACATGTTCGCCGCCAGCACGCTCGCGATCATCAGACCGACCAAGCCCGGCCCTAGCAGCTCGCGCGTCGCGTAGCCGAACGCTTCCTCGGGATCCGCGAACGCCGGCTCGCCCGACTGCACCAGCATCACCGCCACCAGCAGGCCGACCAGCGCCCACCCAATGGTGCAAAAGCGCTTGACGAAGTTGCCCGCCGCCATGCCCATGCGGCAGGAATACTCGTTGTGGCCCGTGCCCACGCTTGCCAGAATGTGCGGTTGCGCCACGATGCCGATCAGCCCGTTGATCGTCAACATCAAGATCGTGAACACGCCCACGTCGCCCGGCGTCACCATCGAGAGCATCTCCGGCGAGAGCGACTCGCGCATGCCCGTGAAGCCGCCAATCTGCGACAGACCCAACGGAATCAGCAGGAACGACAGCGCGATGATGAAGAAGCTCTGCACGAAGTCTGTGTAGGCCGCCGACACCAATCCGCCGACGAACGAATAGATCAGGAATGTGCCCGTCATCACCAGGACAACCGTATTCGGCGTGACCGCGCCGCCCGCCGCGGCGGACACCAGCTTGCCCGCGCCCTTGAGCATGGCGCCCATGTTGAAGATGAAGTACGACATGGCGAAGGCCGTGTAGACGGCCCCCATGAAGTTGCCGTAGCGGTCTTCGTAGACCTCGCCCGTCGTCGTGCGTTGGAAGCGCCGGAACAGCGGCGCCAAGATCCAATAGAACGGCGTGATGAATAGGTTCTTCCACTGATACCAGATGCCCGCGTAGCCCGATTGGTAGACCTTGCCCGCGAGCGAGACCGGCATCTCGGCGTGCGTGCCGACGCCGAACGCCTGCCCGATCACCAGCCAAACCGAGAAGCCGCGATGGCCCAGGAAGTATTCGGACGTCTTCTTGACGCGGCGACCCGCCCACAGCCCGACCGCGACGATCATCACGAAGTACAGCCCGATGACGATCCAATCGATCGGGTGGAGAACGAAACCCATGGGGGACCAGTATAGACAGGGACAAGGGACCAGGGATAGGGGACAAGGGACCAGGGATAGGGGACAAGGGACCAGGGATAGGGGACAAGAGTCGGCGGCGTGAACGACGGAAGTCTTGTCCTTGTCCGCTACCGCTTCAGATGCGTGTTGAACCAGCGCACCATCGCCGCAAGGTAGTCCGGCGAACCGTCTCGCTTGCACAAGGGACCAGGGATAGGGGACAAGGGACCAGGGATAGGGGACAAGAGTCGGCGGCGTGAACGACGGAAGTCTTGTCCTTGTCCGCTACCGCTTCAGATGCGTGTTGAACCAGCGCACCATCGCCGCAAGGTAGTCCGGCGAACCGTCTCGCTTGCACAAGGGACCAGGGATAGGGGACAAGGGACCAGGGATAGGGGACAAGAGTCGGCGGCGTGAACGACGGAAGTCTTGTCCTTGTCCGCTACCGCTTCAGATGCGTGTTGAACCAGCGCACCATCGCCGCAAGGTAGTCCGGCGAACCGTCTCGCTTGCACAAGGGACCAGGGATAGGGGACAAGGGACCAGGGATAGGGGACAAGAGTCGGCGGCGTGAACGACGGAAGTCTTGTCCTTGTCCGCTACCGCTTCAGATGCGTGTTGAACCAGCGCACCATCGCCGCAAGGTAGTCCGGCGAACCGTCTCGCTTGCACAAGGGACCAGGGATAGGGGACAAGGGACCAGGGATAGGGGACAAGAGTCGGCGGCGTGAACGACGGAAGTCTTGTCCTTGTCCGCTACCGCTTCAGATGCGTGTTGAACCAGCGCACCATCGCCGCAAGGTAGTCCGGCGAACCGTCTCGCTTGCACAAGGGACCAGGGATAGGGGACAAGGGACCAGGGATAGGGGACAAGAGTCGGCGGCGTGAACGACGGAAGTCTTGTCCTTGTCCGCTACCGCTTCAGATGCGTGTTGAACCAGCGCACCATCGCCGCAAGGTAGTCCGGCGAACCGTCTCGCTTGCACAAGGGACCAGGGATAGGGGACAAGGGACCAGGGATAGGGGACAAGAGTCGGCGGCGTGAACGACGGAAGTCTTGTCCCGTCCCTTGTCCCTTGTCCCTGTCCGCTACCGCTTCAGATGCGTGTTGAACCAGCGCACCATCGCCGCAAGGTAGTCCGGCGAACCGTCTCGCTTGCCCGGGAACCGGGCCCCGTGGCCTCCGTCGGGCACGACGATCACCTCGACCGGCACGCCCGCCTTGCGTAGACTTGCCGAGAGCGCTTCAGACTGGGCGACCGGGACGGCCTCATCGGCGTCGCCATGGACAAGCAAAGTCGGCGGGTCGTCCGCCGAGACGTACTGGATCGGCGAGGCCTCGCGATAGAGCTCGTACTGCGCCGAGGTTTTCGGATCGCGCGCCATGAGCCGCATTCCAAGCCAAGATGCGAACGTCGGGTTGCCGTACTGCGGGTTCATCGCAACCAAATCCACCGGCGGCGCCCACGGCAGGATGCACTGCAGCTTGGCGCTTAGCCGGTTCACCGGGTCGGGATCGTCGGGGTCGCCCCGGCCGTCGAGCAGCCCCAGCATGGCCGTCAGATGGCCGCCCGAGGAGCCGCCCACGCCGCCGATGCGTTCGGGATCGACGCTCCAACGCGCCGCATTGTGGCGGATGAAGCGCACCGCTCGCTGCACGTCCTCGAGCTGCGCCGGATACTTGTGCCAGGGCGCGGTGCGATGGTTCACCGCGAACACCGTGTAGCCCGCGTCAACCAAGGGACCGCCGAAGATCCGCACCTGAGCCGAGGCCTTCTGTTGCGCCGCCCCCGGCGCCAACGACGTATGCCAACCGCTCCCCGTGATGTGGACCACGGCGTAGCCATTTGGCCGCTCGGGCCTGTAGACGTCCATCAGAAGCGCGCCGCCCGACACCATCCCGAACACCACATCCCGCTCGACTCGCTCTCGTCCCTTGGCCCTTGCCTGTTGTCCCTCAGCCGGCTCCGGCGCGAGCTTCCCGTCGAACCACTTCACCATTGCACGCAAAAAGTCCGGCGGATCCTTCGCCCCCGGGAAGCTCGCTCCGTGCCCGCCGCCCCGGATGCGCATCAGCTTCGCTTCCACGCCCACCTGCTCGAGCATCGCCTGGAATTCGACCGACCGCTGGTAGGGCACGCGGTCATCCGCGTCCCCGTGGATCAGAAAGAACGGGGCGTCGTCCGGCGAGACGTGCGCCGCGGGCGAAGCCTGCCAGTGACGCTCGAACTCGGGCGCGCCGGGCGTGTCCCGAACGTGGAGCCGCGTCCCAATGTAGGCTGCCGTCGACGCACTCGCTCTCTTGGTGAAGTTTGTCGGCGCCGCCCGCGCCAGGATCGCCTGCAATTTGCCGCTTTCGCGCTCCACCGGGTCGCTCGCCGCCGGGTTTCCCGGCGCGTCCAGCACGCCCAACATCGAGATCAAGTGCCCGCCCGACGACCCGCCTACCCCGCCGATTCGCTCCGGATCGATGCCGTATTCGCGCGCGTGCGCACGCACGAACCGCACCGCCCGCCGTGCATCCTCGAGCGCCGCCGGGTGCTGGAAGCGCGGCGCGGCCCGGTGGTTGATCACGAAGACCGTGTAGCCGGCCTCGACCAGCGGCGGCGCCCACAACTTCGCGAAACCGGACTCCTTGAGCGGCCGAGCGGCGTAGTCCAAAGGCGCGTGCCAGCCGCTGCCCGGGATGAAGACGATCCCGCGCCCGTTGGAGCGCTCCGGGGAATGCACATCCATCAGAAGCGCCAGCCCGGAGCGCATGCCGTAGACCACGTTCTCCTGCATGCGCGCTTGCGCAGGGAGGGCAAGGAGGAGGACCAGAAGAATCCATCGCATCGCGCCAAGTATACCCCCGCCGCGGTGGGACGCGGCCCGGAGCGCCCCCGCGCTACGCTAGTGGCTTCATGCGGACGACCCTGCTGCTGTTGCCCGTCCTTGCCATTGCCGCCCCCACCGTCGAGGAACGGCTCGCTAAGATGCTCGCCGCCTATCCCGAGGCGGACACGAACGCCGACGGCAGGCTGACCGAGGCCGAAGCTTCCGACTACATCCTCAGGACCCGCCGGCGGGGCCGCCAGAACTTCGGGCCTGGCATCCGCGAAGCGTCGCTCATCGCCGCCTATGAGCCTGCCGCATTCGAGGGCATGCCTTATCGCCTGATGCCGCCGCTCGAGGTCGAGCCGAGCAAGCGCTACCCGCTCATCGTCAGCCTGCACGGCTCCGGCGGCACGGGTGATGACAACCTGAGCAGCTTGCGCGTGTGGAACGGCGTGATGGCCCGGCTAGCCTGGCGCGAGAAGTACCCGGCATACGTGCTCGTCCCCCAACACGGCGCCGGCGCCATCTGGGGCCCGAAGCCCTTCAATCGGCCAGACGTCGAGGACCTCTACGTCAAGAATGACCTCGAGCCCGTCTCCCGGCTGCTCGACGACTTGCTCGCTCGCTTGCCGATCGACCCCGCGCGCGTCTACGTGCTCGGCTCCTCGGGCGGCGGCCGCGGAACGTGGAAGCTGCTCGAGATGCGCCCCGAGCTGTTCGCCGCCGCCATCCCGGTGTGCGCCAACTTCGACATCGAGCCCGCCGAGCTGGCGCACATCCCGCTGTGGTTGTTCCACGGGGACGCTGATCAACTCGTCGACGTAGCCCAGTCGCGCGAAGCATTCGACGCTATGCGCGCCGCCGGGGCGGACATCCGCTACACAGAGCTGCGCGACGTGCGGCACAACTCTTGGATCCAGGCCTTCCGATACCAGCGCGACGACGACGCCAAGGGCTACAGGACACGCTGCGCGGGCGACGCGTGCGATCTGCCAATGGACGTCTGGGAGTGGCTGTTCGCGCACCGCAGGCGCTGATCTACCACTCTTCCAGCCGTCCCGGCTCGCGCTCGAGCATCGCCAACGCCCGCTCGAGCACCCCGTGCTGCCCCGCCGCGTCGCCCGGCTCGCCCAGCGTGTATCCCATGGGGTGATCCACGAACAGCGCCCGCGGCGGGTCGACCTTCTCGGTGATCTCGCGCAGCACGGTCACGGACACGGTTGGAATTCCGGCCTTCTCGATGACGCTTTGGATCAGTCCGACCGACTGATGGCAAAGCGGTCAGATGGGCGTGAGCAGGACCGCCTCGACTCCATCGGCTCGCAGCTTGGCGGCAACCTCGGGCGCAGTCTCGCGCACCAACCGGCCAGGCGCGGAGATCGATCCCATGAAGCTGAAGTGCCGGTCCCCGAGCGCTCCGATACGCCCCTGCGCGGCCAATTCCGCCAACCGTTCGAGCGGCAACGCAACGTTCATGTCTCGCTCGGCGGCCGTGTGGTCGAAGGCGTCGCTCTTGTGGCCGAGCCGCAGGCTCCCCAAGTCCGCGTCGCGGCGGATCTCGCGATAGGAGTAGTCGCCGCCCTTGAAGCGCTTGTCGAACGGCTCGTGTTCCGGGCCGAAGAGAGCCGCCGTAGTGACGACGGCAAGCCGCGCCTCCGTCAGCGGCCTCTCCAGCCGCGCCCCCGGCCGCCAATCGAGCGAGCGGTAGCGATAGGCCTTCATATAGACCCAATAGGAGGCCTCGAGGTCGCGCAATCTGGCCATCGGTTTTGCGGGAGCCAGGACATCCCCGGACGGGAACGCGACGACTCATCGCCATCGCGCGATCGGCTTCAGCGCCGCTCAGCGTGACGAGCTGCTCGGCTTTCGCCCCATCTATTGTAGGCTCCGCCGCGCGCTCGAGAGGTGCATCGAGCGCTTGCCTCCGGGCACGCTCAGGGGAAAGTGTTTCGCATCAACTGCTTCAAGTGATCATTCGCCATGTTGTCCGCAAGCTCGATCAAGAGAGGTTCGAGATACTCGCGATCGAGAGTGGCGGCATGCCTCTCGAGCAGCTTGGTCGCGTCTTCAGTGTCTTTGAAGCGCTCGGAGGCGCACTTGACATAGATAAGGTCTTCGACCGGCATGACGGGCACGGAGTGATTACTGAACTCCATCGGGACAGCCCTCGCAATCGCCCTCCGTTCATAGTCCAGGCGGGCAAAGATGCAGTCGATGCGCACGCCGTCCACCGATGCGAGCGGAAGCACCGACGTTTTTGCCACGAAGGAGACCGGGTCCGATGTTCGGACCTCGAGCTTTCGTCCGAGCGCCTGAATGACGTCTGAGACCCGCGGCGGATCCACGGAGACACAGACATCAACGTCCAGCGTGGCGCGCGGAACACCCCAAGCCGCCACCGCGAGACCGCCGATGAGCATGTGCGGAGCTCCGATCTCTCGAAGGGTCTTCGAGATTTCGGCGACGGCTAGGTCCAAGTCACTCATCGAGCGCTACCCAGCTTGCGGAGCGTCTCGCGCAGTCTCCGTAGGCCGAGCTTCTCCGGGTCGGGATCGGTGGTGCGAACATCCTCTGGAAACCGCCGCCAGATCGCGCTCAGGTCGGCCATCACGGCTTCCAAGTTGCGGTCCTTCGGGGGATGCGCCTCCTCCCACTCGTGAAAGAGCTTCCACTGGAGCTCGCGTTCCCGGAGTTGCTCCTTCAGGTTCATGCGTTGACGCGGATCGCGGAAGGACGGCGAATCGCGGCGATCGGTTTCAGTCCCCGCTCAGCGTCACGAGGTGCTCGCCGCGCGCCACTGCCTCGGCTTCTTCCATCGTCAACTCGGCGATGCGGCTCGAGACGTTCATCGAGCAGTAGTTCGGGCCGCACATCGAGCAGAACCGCGCCGACTTATAGCCCTCCTCGGGCAGCGTTTCGTCGTGGTAGGCGCGCGCCGTCTCCGGGTCGAGCGCTTCGTTGAACTGGCCTTCCCAATCAAACTCGTAGCGAGCCTTCGAAAGTCGGTCGTCCCAATCGCGCGCGCCGGGGCGATGACGCGCAACGTCGGCGGCGTGGGCGGCGATCTTGTAGGCGATCAGCCCTTGCTTGACGTCCTCTTTGTTCGGCAGCCCGAGGTGCTCCTTGGGCGTGACGTAGCAGAGCATCGACGCGCCGTGCCAGCCGATCATGGCCGCGCCGATGGCGCTGGTGATGTGGTCGTAGCCCGGGG
The DNA here is from genome assembly GCA_965216545.1 of Bryobacterales bacterium. Classification (GTDB taxonomy): domain Bacteria; phylum Acidobacteriota; class Terriglobia; order Bryobacterales; family UBA6623; genus RI-231. The sequence goes on along the minus strand of OZ244172.1, from coordinate 4,781,440 downwards.
CGACGTCGGTGACCAGCGGGCCGAGCGTATAGAACGGCGCCTCGTGGCAGATCTCCATCTCCTTGTCGACCTGCAGCTTGATCTGGTCCATCGGGATGTGGCCCGGACCCTCGATCATCGTCTGCACGTCGTACTCCCAAGCCTTCTTGGTCAGCTCGCCGAGAGTTTCCAGCTCCCGGAACTGCGCTTCATCGGAGGCGTCCGCCAACGAGCCGGGCCGCATGCCATCGCCGAGCGAAAAGCTCACGTCGTACTTCTGGAAGATCTTGCAGATCTCGTCGAAGCGCTCGTAGAGGAAGTTCTGTTTGTGATGGCGCACCATCCACTCCGCCAGCAGCGAGCCGCCGCGGCTGACGATGCCTGTAAGACGCTTGACCGCCAGCGGCACGTATTGAATCAGCACGCCGGCGTGGATCGTCATGTAGTCGACGCCCTGCTCGGCCTGCTCCTCGATGACCTCGCGCATGATGGGCCAGCTCAGCTCCGCGATCTTGCCGTCGACGCGCGTGAGCGCTTCGTAGATCGGCACCGTGCCGATGGGGACGGGCGAGTTGCGGATGATCTGCTTGCGGATGCTGGGAATGTCGCCGCCGGTCGAGAGGTCCATCACCGTGTCGGCGCCGTACTTCACCGAGTAAGCGAGCTTCTCGAGCTCTTCGTCGACGTTGGAGCTCACCGCCGAGTTGCCGATATTGGCGTTGATCTTGCACTTCGAAGCGACTCCGATGCACATCGGCTCGAGATTCACGTGCTTGACGTTGGCCGGGATGATCAGGCGGCCCCGAGCGATCTCGTCGCGGATGAGGTCGGGCCTGAGCCCTTCGCGATCGGCGACGTAGAGCATCTCCTCGGTCACCACGCCTTTTCGGGCGTAGTGCATCTGGGTGCGGACAGGGTCCGCGGCGCGTTTGGCGACCCATTCAGAACGCATTGGTCAGTTTGCTCCCAGGCCCCGGGGGCCGTTGAATCATTATCTCAGGTGAAAGGGACCAGTGAGCACGGGCTTGCACACAGGCGCCGCATGGGGCATCATGAACGGTTCTCCCCATGCAGGCCCGCGTGCTCTATCATGACCGCTGCTTCGACGGCGCCTGCTCGGCGGCGATCTTCTCGCATTTCTTCCGCCAGCGCGTCGCCGCTGACGCCGAGATCGCCTACGCCGGGCTATTCCATCAAGCCAAGCAGGTCTTCCCCGACGAGCTCTTCGACGGCGAGCAGAACGCCATCGTCGACTTCAAGTACGCCGCCAACGACCGGCTGACCTGGTGGTTCGATCACCACCAGAGCGCATTTCTCTGCGAAGAAGACGAGGCGCACTACAAACGCGACGCCTCCGGCAAGAAGTTCTACGACCCCGGGTACCGCTCCTGCACGCAGTTCATCGCAGACATCGCGCGAGAGAAGTTCGGCTACGACCCCTCGGCGATGAGCGAGCTGATTCACTGGGCTGACATCATTGACGGCGCGCGCTACGAGAACGCGGAGACCGCCGTGCTCATGCCCGAGCCGGCGATGCAGCTCACCCTCGTCTTCGAAGCCGCCGAGCAGAACATGACCGCCAAGGTCATCCCGATGCTGATCGAGAAGCCGCTGGCGGATGTGATGCGGCAGAGCGAGATCGCAGCCGAGTTCGAGCATCTCTACCGCAAGCACAAAGCGTCCATCGAGGTGATCCGCGAGCGCTCGAGCTGCCGCGACCGCGTCGTGTTCTTCGACCTGGGCGATACCGACTTGTCCGGCTACAACAAGTTCATCCCGTACTTCCTCTACCCGGAGAGCGTCTATACGGTGGCCGTGGTCGACGCGGGCTTCCGCACGAAGATCTCGGTCGGCTCGAACCCCTGGGTCGAGACCGAGCCCGAGCACAACCTGGCGACCCTGTGCGAGAGCTACGGCGGCGGCGGCCACCCGCGGGTCGGCGCCATCAGCTACGGCCCCGGCGAGCTCGAGCGCGCCCGCGCGTCGGCGGACGAGATCGTCCGGACGCTGAGCGGACCAGCCTAGTGCGCCGGTAGGCGCATGGCAGTAGTCAGCCAGGGGCGCCGCACCCGTGGAATCCGGTGGCGCCGCCCCTTTCCTCGGCCCTGACAAGGGCCTGGCTGCAATCGGCGCCTTGGGCGCTCAGCCCCGCTGCGAGCCAGCATACTAGCCGGGCTTGCGCAGCCAAGCAGCCAATTCGCTCACCCGTGAGAACACCCGGCGCGCCCCCGCCGCTTCGAGCGCGCCGCGGTCAGCGGTGGACGCCCAAGCCGCGCCCAACGGCGTCACCCCGACTTCGCGTGCGGCGCGCACGTCAGCGGGGAAGTCGCCGAGCGAAAACACCCTCGCGGGAGGCGTCCGCCAGGCTTGCAGCACGCGCCGCATGCACTCCGCCTTCACCGCGCCGCCCGCCGAGCCCGCCTCCAGGCGCTCGAAGCTCCCGCCCAGGCCGGTGAGCTCGAGCGTCACCGCGGCTGCATCCGCCCCCTTGCCGGTTACGATGGCGCGTTGAACGCCCGCGTCTCGCAACTCGGCCAGAAGGTCCGCGATGCCGGCAAACGGCGCCGGACATCGCCGGTGCTCGCGGCGGTAGAGCTCGAGGAAGCGCTGGTACTGCCGGGGCGCTTCCCCGCCGCCCAGCAGGTCCCTCAAAACGCCCCGCTCGCTCGGCCCAAATCGGCTTCGAATCTCTTGATTCGTAAAGGTTTGCCCCAACGCTCCCTGCAGTGTTCTGCGGAATGCCGCAAAGCTCACCGGTAGGGTGTCGGCCAGAGTACCATCCAGATCGAAAATCGCGGCTCGCCAGTACTTGAAGCTCATCTTTTCTCGGTGTTTTGCCGATGAGGAAAGCTGGGGAAAGACCCTAGGCGCTAGCCGGACAGAAGTTCCAGGGAGTAAGAAGAAGTGACGACGACGCTACGTCCTCAGTCTAATTGCTCGCACCCGGGCGCCGGGATAGACTCGACTTCAAAGCCGGCCTTTCTACTATTCGACCCGGCGGCCGCAACCATCCAGTGAGACGCATTCCCAGCATTCGAGGCGCAGGTGAGCGAGGTAACGCCTTCGTCGAGTTCTCTCTCGTCTTCCTCATGCTGCTCATGCTGATCGTGGGCATGTTCGAGTTCACCTGGGTGCTGTTCGTGCGCGCGACGTTTCACCATGCGGCGCGCGCCGCGGTGCGTTTCGCCATCACCGGCGGCGACGGCGCGGGACTCGACGACGAAATCAAGCAGGTGATCAAGGAAAACAGCTTCGGCTTGCTGAGCGATGCGGACCTCGACGCCTACGTGGGCATCGAGTTTTACGACCCGAGCTGCGCCGCGGGCGCCACCTGCCCGGCCGGCGGCGCCGCTTCGGCGGCGGTGGCGAACGCCGAGGCGGGCAGCATCATCAAGATCACGCTCAGTTGTTACGACCTCACACCGGTCACGACGCTCATCCGCAAGGACGCCAGCGGCGGCTCGTTCCCGTTCGTGCTGAGCGTCTCGGCGTCGGACAAGATGGAGCCGTTCCCCGGCGCTCCGCCAGGGCGCGGCACGCTCGCGAATCCGACCGCCTGCGGGCCTTGAGAGCAGACGTATGCGATACCCCTACTCCATCGTCTTGTTGCGACGCATCCTGCGCGGGCTGGGAACCCAGGGCCAGTCGGTCGTCGAGTTCGCCATCGCGCTGCCCTTCCTGGTGCTGATGTCGGTCGGCGCGTTCGCCGTGGGCATGATTCTCGACCGTCACCTGACCTTGGGCCAGGTGGTGCGCAACGGCGGCAACATGTACGCGCGCGGCATCGACTTCGCAAGCGACCAGAACAAGAACTTCATCATCGACGCCGCGACCGGTCTGGACCTGCAACTCGCTTCTGGTCACAGCGCGGTGTGGTTTTCGCTGCTGACGCGCGTCCCGGCGAACGCCCAGTGCGACGACGGCGCGGGCGGCACGCGAAACTGCAACAACAACGGCGAAGTCGTCATCGCTCAGCGCTACATGATTGGCGACGCCAGCGGAACCGGCATGCACAGCCGGCTCGCCGCCGCGGGGTTCCCGTTCTCGTTCGTCGACGACTCCGGCGCCTCGGCGACCGAAGGCGACCACGAGAACTACTTCGACCTCACCGAAGCCCGCGCCACCAGCGCCCCGGCCACCGTCACCAATGCCACGACAGGCATTCAGGAGAACGAGCAGGTGTATGTGGTTGAGGTCGTCCACCGGCCAACGACGATCCAGTTCCAGGGCGTATTCGCGCCCGAGTACATGTACTCGCGGGCGTTCTTCTAGGCGGCCAGCGGGTTCTAAGTGCTAGGTGCTAAGTGCCAGGTGCTGGCGCCTACGTCAAATTCAACGGCGCCACCCGGCCCGTCGAGTCCCCAAAATGCTCTTGGCGGACGCCCATCGAGTCCATCATCGTCAGGAACAGGTTCGACATCGGCGTCTCTTTGCGGTAGACGATGCGCCGGCCCGGCGAGATGTGGCCCGCGCCGCGGCCGACCAGCAGCGTCGGCAGGTCGTCGTGCGTGTGGCGGTTGCCGTCGGAGAGCCCGGCGCCATAGACGAACATGGCGTTGTCGAGCAGCGAGCCGTCGCCTTCGGGAATCTCAGCTAGCCGCTGCATCCAGGCTGCGAACTGCTGCATCTGGTAGAGGTTGATCTTCGTGACCTTCTCCATGCGCACTGGGTCGCCCTGGTGGTGGGTGAGCGGATGGTGCCCGTCGGGGATGCCGATCTCGCGGTAGGGCCGCGAGGAGCCTTCGCGGGTGACCAGGAAGGTCATCACGCGCGTCAGGTCCGCCTGGAAGGCGATCGTGACCATGTCGGCCATCAGCCGGAAGTGCTCGGCAAAGTCGGAGGGGATGCCCCAGGGCTTCTCGATGCCCGGCTCGATGGGCTCTTCGTCGGCCTCCGCCTTCTCGAGCTGCGTTTCGACTTGGCGGATCGAGCTCAGATACTCGTCGAGCTTGCGGCGGTCGCTGGGGCCGAGGTCGCCTTGCAGCTTGCGCGCGTCGTCAGCGACGAAATCGAGAATACTGCGGCGGCGCTGGCTGCGCTCGGCGCGCTCCTGGGGGCTCAAGTGGGCGTCCTTGCCGAAGAGCCGCTCGAAGACGTCGCGCGGGTTGAGCACCGGCGGCAGCGGCTGAGACTCCGAGCGCCAGGCCATGCTGTTGGTGTAAGCGCACGAATAGCCCGAGTCGCAGTTGCCGGCTTGGCGGGCGTCCTCGATGCCGATCTCGAGCGACGGGAAACGAGTCTTCGCGCCAATCTGGTTGGCGACGATCTGATCGCACGAGACGCCCAGCCTGATCTCGGCGGCGGACTTGTAGGGTTGGATGCCCGTCAAGTACGAAGCGCAGCAGCGGGCGTGGTCGCCGGCGCCGTCGAGCAGCGCGCGCCCGTTGTTGTGCGTCAGATTGCTGAGCATCGTGATCTGGTCGCGCAGCGGCTCGAGCGGAGCGAGCGTCGCCGGCAACTCGCCCCGGAGCTTGCCTTCATAATCCGGGTTCCAAAAACGCATGTCGATGCCGTTCGGAACGTAGACGAACGCCATGCGGTTGGGCCGCCCGCCAGGCATCGTGCTCGAGGCTAGCGCTGGCGTCATCGCGTCCAGGAAAGGCAACGCCACCGAGGCGCCCAGGCCGCGCAACAGAGTTCTGCGAGAGAGCGCTTTGCGAGTGGTCATTTCCGTGCGATCTCCTTGGCTTCGTCGCGATTTTCGGTCGTCACCGCCTCGCCGCGTCTCATCGTGAACGGCAGGCTGCCGACGATCTCGTGCACCAGGGCTTGGAAGCGGTTGTCATCCTCGCCCACCCGCTCCACGATGCGGTCGAGCGTGCGGCGATCGTACTGCTCCAAGCCTCTGCCTAGAGAGTATGTCAGCATCTTCTCGGTTAGGCAACGGACGAAGTCCTCGATCTGCGACTCCAGAATCGCCGTAAGACCCTCGGGGCCGTCGAAGGTTTCGCCCGAGGGCAGCGTGCCGCTCGAGTCGATGGGAAAGTCGCCGTCCTCGCTGCGCCAGCGGCCGATGGCGTCGTAGTTCTCGAGGCCGAAGCCGAGCGTATCCATGCGGTCGTGGCAGGAGGCGCAAACCGGGTTGGCGCGGTGTTGCTCGAGCTTCTCCCGCAGCGATCCGGAGGAGCCGACGCCGCTATCGTCCAGCGCCGGCACGTTCGGAGGCGGCGGAGGCGGCGGCGTGCCCAGGATGTTTTCGAGCACGTACTTGCCTCGGATCACCGGCGAGGTGCGCGTGGGGTAGCTCGAGACGGTCAGCACGCTGGCATGGCCGAGAATCCCGGTGCGCTCCGGCGTCTCGAGCTCCACCCGGCGGAAGCGCCGTCCCTTCACGCCCTCAATGCCGTAGTGCTTGGCGAGCCGCCGGTTCACGAAGGTGTACTTCGCTGTGAGGAACTCGGAGAGCGGCCGGTTCTCGCGCAGCATGGCCTCGAAGAACAAGCGCGTCTCGGTGCGCATGGCCTCGCGCAGCTCCGCGCTCCACTCGGGAAACTTCTGCGGGTCGGGGTTGACTTGATCCAAGTTGCGCGTCTCGAGCCATTGGCCTGCGAAGCTCTCGGCGAGCGAGGCGGAACGCTCGTCGGCAAGCATGCGGTCGACTTGCGCATGCAACGTCTCGGGTTGGCTCAGCTTGCCCGCTTCGGCGAGCTCGAGCAGCTCCTCATCCGGCATCGAGCTCCACAAAAAGTAGCTCAGCCGGGAGGCGAGCTCGAGGTCGTTAACCCGGTGTACCGCGCCAGGGTCAGTCGGGTCCGGGTCGCGCTCGATGCGGAACAGGAAGTGCGGCGACACCAGCATGGCCTGCAGCGCGAGCTGCACGCCCTGCGTAGCCGTCTGCCCCTGACGCTCGGCCATCCCGACGAAGCGCACCAAGGCTTCGACGTCTTGCGCCATCGCGGGCCGGCGGTAGGCGCGGCGCACGAGCTTGGAAAGGATACGCTCGACGCAAGCCCCGCCCGACTCCGGATCGCACGCCAGGATCTGCTTGCGATGGGGCGGCTCGTAGTCGGTCGGGAACGGCCCCTCGAAGGTGATCGATTCGGGAAACTTGTTCTTGTCGCGGTCGTAGATCTCCTTCGGCCCAAGCGTCTCCGGGTAGGGGTCGTTGCGAAACTCGACGCGGAAGGTGTGATCGCCGGACGGCAAGAACAGCCGCATCTCCTCGAGCGAATACGGCCCGAAGTAGACCAGGCCCGAGGGCTTGGTCTCCGCCATCACGGTCTGCAGGTCCTCGCCGTCCATGGTCAGCGCGAGCTCAACCGGTTTGGCGTCCGGCGGCCGCTCGCCCGGCAGGCCGATGCGAATCTGGTATTCGCCGTCCCATTCCACCCGGTGCTGAGCCTCGATCACGCCCACGTCCACGCGGCGGGCGGTCTTGTGCTTGAGGTGGTACTCGTACTCGACCGGCTTGCTCGGCAGCGGGTCGGCGCCGATGGCGCTGGCGGCGATGCGCTCGGCGGCGTCGAGGTACTTCTCCATGAGCACCGGCGAGATGGTGAGCACGTCGCCGTTATTGTCGAAGCCGTGGCCGGAATCATCCGAGGGAAAGTCCTGCTCGGCGCGGAAGGTCACGCCGAGCAGGTCGCGAATCGTGTTGGAGTACTCGACGCGATTGAGCCGGCGCGCGGTGACCCGACCGGGGTCGGGCGCGCTGTCGGCGTCCGCTTTCTCGAAGACTCCCTCGATGAAGGCGAGAAAGCCCTGGACCGCGTCGTCAGCGGGGCGCGGAATCCCGCGCGGAGGCATTTCGCCGGTGCGCACCTTGAGCAGGATTCGCTCCCACTGCTCTCGGGAGGCGAGCACGCCTTCGGCGCCGTGAAACGCTTCGACGTCCAGGCCGCCGGCGGCGTTCTCCGCGTTGTGGCAAGCCAGGCAGCTCTCTTCGAGGACCGGGCGGACGGCGGATTTGAAGCTCGGCTGAGCCCAGAGCGGAGCGGCGGCCAACACTAGGGCGCAGATCGAATAGATCAGGCGCGAAGCCATCGCCTCAAGGTCGCGATTCACGCTATTGATGTTACCGCACCACCGGACTGATTCCGGACTGCGGCCGCCCCTACCCCAGCCCCGACAGAGCCGCGTCCCGTCCGGCGTAGTTCTTCTCTTGCCACTCGCGGTAGGCGCCCGAGCGCACCCGCTCCACCCAGCCCTGGTTCTCCCGGTACCAGGCGACCGTTGCCGCCAATCCCTCCTCGAACGGCACCTGTGGCGCCCAGCCGGTCGCTTTCGAGACTTTCTCGCTCGTGATGGCGTAGCGGCGGTCGTGGCCGGGGCGGTCGGTCACGCGCTTGATCAGGCTCTCCGGCTTGCCGGTCGCCTCGAGGATCTTGTGGACCACGTCCAGGTTCGGCAGCGCCCGGCTGCCGCCAATGTTGTAGATCTCGCCCGGCGCGCCCTTCCCGAGCACGGCCTCGATTGCCCGGGCGTGGTCGTCGACGAAGAGCCAGTCGCGAATTTGCTGGCCGTCGCCGTAGACCGGCAAGTCCTGGTCCTCGAGCGCGTTGCAGATCATCAGCGGGATGAGCTTCTCGGGGAACTGATACGGCCCGTAGTTGTTCGACGCTCGCGTGACCGAAACCGGCATCTTGTAGGTTGTCCAGTAGGAAAGCGCCAGCAGGTCCGAGCCGGCTTTCGAGGCCGAATACGGGCTCGAAGCGCGCAACGGGTAGTCCTCGTCGGCGTCGTGCGGCGGATCGATCGAGCCGTAGACCTCGTCGGTCGACACGTGGACGAAGCGCTCGACCGTGGCGGCCTTGGCGGCCTCGAGGATGTGGAAGGTCCCGGTGAAGTTCGTGTCAACGACCGGCTTGGGCGAAAGGATACTGCGGTCCACGTGCGACTCCGCTGCGAAGTGGACGATTGCCCGCGGCCGGAACTCGCCCACGGCCTCCGCGGTCGCCTCGCCGTCGCGCAGGTCGACGTGGAGGAAGCGGTAGCGCGGATTGTCGGCGACGGGCTCGAGGTTGTCGAGGTTACCGGCATAGGTCAGCGCGTCGAGATTCGCGATCTCGACCTCGCTGTCGCCGCTCATGAGAAGACGAATAAAGGCGGAGCCGATGAAGCCGGCGCCGCCGGTGACGAGAATACGCATGGTCCTAGGACCATTCTGCCCCAGGTTCGCGAAATGCGGAAGGGGTCGGATGGGGAACGTGAGATTGACCGCCTTCAAGCGCTTAACCGGGATTTCCATTTTGGCCATCCCGACGCGTGTAGCGTAGTCGAGCACGCCGCTCCGGCGCAACGGTTTTCTGCCTTCTCCGGCACATTCGCCTCCTTCCTCCTTTGTCTGGCCGCGACTGGGAGCGTCGCGCGTCGCTTCACGGGCTCGGACGGCGCCCTTCGCCGACACCGCTCCGACCTCGCCTCTCGGCGACTCGTGTTCGGATGCTCCGAGCCTCGCCGCGTCAGCCTCCCGGCGCAGGCAGCGCCGCCAACCTCGCCAGCATCTCGCCGAACAGCTGGCGGTTGAGGCGCCCCTCGGCCAACAAGAGCCAGTAGTACCGCGCGTGCTTCACCAGCCGACCGCCGGTCTTCATCAGCCGCTGCTGCAAGCTCGTCAGCGACCAGCTCTTGATCCGGCTCGGCAGCCCCAGCCGCCGCCACAGGTTGCCCAGGTTGTAGGCCAGCACCGCGAGTTGCAGCCGCACTTCGTTCGCTCGGAAGCGCCGGCAAGACAGCCGCGTCCAGCACGTCGCCTGCTTGCCTTCCTTGATCCACTGCTCCGCCGTGCCGCGCTTGTTGTAGAAGCGCACCACCGAGCGGCTCGGCAACGCCATGTTCGTGACGATGAAACCGACGCGCGGAAACAACTCGCCCGCGTGGTGCTCGACCTTGGCGACGACCCGCCGGGACTTCGACCAGCTCGCGGCCTGATAGCGGAAGCTCTTGTAGCGCACCAGCGGTTTGAGCGAGGGCCTGCCCGGCGCTCGGAATAGGATGTCTTCGATCTCCAGCTCCAGGTTCCTGTTGGCCGGAATGCGGATCACGTAGTTGACGCCGCGCTCTTCCAGCGCCTCGTAAATCTCCGGCTTGGCGAAGGCGGCGTCGGCGCGGAACGTGACTTCCTTGCCCTCGGCCTGTTGGCGCTCGATCTCGGGCAGCAACAGCTCGTCCCAGTCCTCGGCGCTGGAGACGTTGCCCGGCCGCAGCTTCGCGGATAAGCAGTCGCCGTGCTGGTTGAACAGCAACAGCGGGTGATAGCAGACCGACTCGTAGTGGCCGTTGTAGGCGCTGCCTTCCTGTTGGCCATGAACCGGGCTCTCGGTCGAGTCCATGTCGAGCACCACGCGCTCGCTGTCGTCGCCGGCCTCGGCTTGGCCGATCAGCTCGCGGTTCACCGCCATCAACCCGATCAGGTTCTCGTCGCCGGCGAGCATGCCGGTCTCGAAGCTCTGCAACCGCGAGGTCAGCGCCCCGCCGCGATCCCAGTTCTTCTTCGAGCCGAGCAGGCGAAACGTCGGATCGGCGGCCACCCGCACGGCGTCGTTGAGGTCTTCGTAGCCCGCCAACCGCGAGTAGACCGACTGCCGCACCAGATCCGCCAGCGGGAACTTCTTGTTCTCGCCCTGCCGCGTATCGCTGAGATGGTCGTCAATCAGCTTGCCGAGGCCGAGCCGTTCGTCTAGCTCTCGAACCAGCAGCAGGCCGCCGTCAGAGGTGACCCGCGAGCCCTGGAAATCGACCTTCACAAACCCGTTGAACGAGAACTGAAACGGCTTGCCATCCTTGTCACCCACTCGGTGTCGCCCTCCATGGCCCATCTGATGCGCTCAAACCCGCATCTACAGGGGCGCCGGGAGCATCGCGATGGTTAGCAGGCGAAGCTCAAATCGGAAATCCGGGCTTAAGGCGCCAGAGCCTTCACCGCGGCTCGGTGATCCCGCTACCAGGACGACCAAAAAGTCAGATAGGCTGTCTCGGATTCGAGGAATCTTGGCTGGTCTGGCCACCTTCGCCAATTCCGGGCACGTCCCGCTGGAAGCATACGTGGCGCCGAATCAGGTTCGAGACATGAGCTTTCGAGCAGCTGGCCGTCGGCGGACGTGACGAACATGAGCTAGCTCAGCACGGCCACACCTGGGTCCGGCAGCGGCGTGGCGCCTGACGCAGAGCGTCCGGACCTACCCCCTCATCATGGGAACAAGAATCGGCAGCAGCTTCTCCATGGCCGCCTCGGGGTCTGTCACGTTCACCAGCCCTGCCGAGATTCTATGGATGCGGTTCGGGTTCTGCGCCATGGTTACGAAGACGCCGGTGAAGGCGGTGTAGCGCCAGTAGACCTCCTCAAGGGACTGTTTCGGCAGCGTCCGGTGAAAAGCGAACATGAAGCGCTTGTGCAGGTTCGCGTAGCAGCGAGCCATGATCGCTTGCGTCTCTTCGGCCGGATCTTGTGCGATTCTCCCGAGGAAGCGCATGTAAGCGGCGAGCGCCGGGTCCGAGCTTGCGGTGGCTCGCAGGCCGGGGAGGAAGAACGCCGTGATCACGTCTTCCAGCTTGGGCGGATTGCCGCGCTCCTCGGCTTCGTCGAGGAGACGGTATCGGTCGCCGTCGAGCTGATCCACGCGCCTGGCGCAGATTTGATAGAGCAATTTGTTGCGGGACAGGAAGTGGTAGGAGAGGGTGGCGTTGCTGACTCCAGCGGCTCGGGCGACCTCGCGCAGAGAGACCTCCAGTCCGTGTTCGGCGCAGAGGCGTTCGGCGACGTCGAGGACATGCCGAGCGGTCTCCGACGCCAGGGCCGCGTCTTGGTCCTTCGACTCGGCGTTTCGGCGCCAGCGGTAGTAGGTCGGCTTGGTGATGCCGACTTCTTCGCACGCATCTTGTACGGTGCTTCCGGCGGCCACTAGCCGCTCGACGCGGCGCAGGAGCTTCGGTACGCGCTCGTTCCGCTTCGGCCGGGCGGACCGATCCTGCAAGGCGGCCCGCTTGCCTCCCTTACCGCTCGCCTGTTCGATACTGTCCAACTCTCCGCTCCGACTAGTCTAGCCCAACACTATGGAAATAGCCATTTCTGTAACCTGATCGACTGGAGTACGCCTATCCCCTTGACCCAAGTATCGAACATATGTACGATACTGCCCGGAAGGTCTCGGTCGGACCGTCCTCCGCTCGATGCGGTACGCCGTGAAGCAGGATGTACGAGAAGCGCTGGCCCAACGCCCCATGTCGGCGTTCCAGATAGCCACCGTGTTGATCTGCCAGTTGATCAACATTCTGGACGGCTTCGACGTCGTGATCATCTCCTACGCCGGGCCGCTGCTAGCGCGGGAGTGGGGTCTTGCTCCGGAGCGACTCGGCATCGTCTTCAGCGCTGGGCTCTTCGGCATGACGATCGGAGCCTTCGCTCTGGCTCCGCTGGCCGACTATATCGGCAGGCGGAAGACCATCTTGCTCGGGCTGTCGATGGTCACGGTCGGAATGCTGCTGACGCACCGCGCGGACGGCGTGACTCAGATCGTCGCGACGCGGATCTTGACCGGACTCGGCATCGGCGCGCTGTTCGCGAGCTTGACGACGTTGGTGGTCGAGTACTCGTCCGAGAAGCGGCGAACGATGTCGGTGAGTATTCTCTACCTCGGCTACCCGATCGGCGCGACTCTCGGCGGGTTGATTGCACAACAAAGCATCGAGGAGTCCGGCTGGCGCGCGTTCTTTCTCTACGGCGGCGTCCTGACCGGCGCGCTGATTCCGGTGGCGCTTTGGAAGCTTCCCGAATCGTTGGACTTTCTCCTTTCACGTCGGCCGACCGGGGCGCTCGAGCGGGCGAATGCGCTGCTGCGAAGGCTCGAAATGGATCCCTTGGGCGCTCTGCCCGCGAAACGAGAGGCCGAGCCGCGGGGGAGCATCGGCGTGTTGTTTTCCGGCGACTATGCTCGAGCGACGACGCTGCTTTGGATCAGCTTCTTCACGTCGCTGCTGGTGATCTACTTCCTGATCAGTTGGACGCCGCAGATTCTGGTCGGCGCCGGGCTTCCTCTCGACCGAAGCATCTTCGGGGGGATTCTGCTCAACGTCGGCGGCGGAGCAGGGATGCTTCTGCTGGGCTTTGCCTCCTCACGCTACCGGCTGGACCGGCTCATCGCCGTCTACTTCGTTCTCGGCGCGGCCCTGATGGCGGCGTTCGCTCTTTCGAGCTCGTCGCTCACGGCGCTCATTGCGCTGACGGCACTGATCGGATTCTTCACGTACGGTTCGCTGATCGGGCTCTACGCCCTCGCAGCGCAGCAGTATCCCTCGATCGCGCGTTCGACCGGCGTCGGCTGGGCGATCGGGGTCGGCCGCATCGGATCGATCCTCGGGCCGTACGCGGCCGGACTGATGATCGGCTGGGGCTGGGAACGATCGACGTACTACCTCGTCTTGGCGGCGCCGCTGTTGCTGGGCGCGGCCGCCGTCGCGATGATCCACACGCACACGGCGTCTCCGGCGCCGTCCGTCCGCTTGAGCCCTTCAGCCGGGATTTCCATTTTGGCCATCCCGACGCGTGTGGCGTAGTCGAGCACGCCGCTCCGGCGCAACGGTTTTCTGCCTTCTCCGGCACATTCGCCTCCTTCCTCCTTTGTCTGGCCGCGACTGGGAGCGTCGCGCGTCGCTTCACGGGCTCGGACGGCGCCCTTCGCCGACACCGCTCCGACCTCGCCTCTCGGCGACTCGTGTTCGGATGCTCCGAGCCTCGCCGCGTCAGCCTCCCGGCGCAGGCAGCGCCGCCAACCTCGCCAGCATCTCGCCGAACAGCTGGCGGTTGAGGCGCCCCTCGGCCAACAAGAGCCAGTAGTACCGCGCGTGCTTCACCAGCCGACCGCCGGTCTTCATCAGCCGCTGCTGCAAGCTCGTCAGCGACCAGCTCTTGATCCGGCTCGGCAGCCCCAGCCGCCGCCACAGGTTGCCCAGGTTGTAGGCCAGCACCGCGAGTTGCAGCCGCACTTCGTTCGCTCGGAAGCGCCGGCAAGACAGCCGCGTCCAGCACGTCGCCTGCTTGCCTTCCTTGATCCACTGCTCCGCCGTGCCGCGCTTGTTGTAGAAGCGCACCACCGAGCGGCTCGGCAACGCCATGTTCGTGACGATGAAACCGACGCGCGGAAACAACTCGCCCGCGTGGTGCTCGACCTTGGCGACGACCCGCCGGGACTTCGACCAGCTCGCGGCCTGATAGCGGAAGCTCTTGTAGCGCACCAGCGGTTTGAGCGAGGGCCTGCCCGGCGCTCGGAATAGGATGTCTTCGATCTCCAGCTCCAGGTTCCTGTTGGCCGGAATGCGGATCACGTAGTTGACGCCGCGCTCTTCCAGCGCCTCGTAAATCTCCGGCTTGGCGAAGGCGGCGTCGGCGCGGAACGTGACTTCCTTGCCCTCGGCCTGTTGGCGCTCGATCTCGGGCAGCAACAGCTCGTCCCAGTCCTCGGCGCTGGAGACGTTGCCCGGCCGCAGCTTCGCGGATAAGCAGTCGCCGTGCTGGTTGAACAGCAACAGCGGGTGATAGCAGACCGACTCGTAGTGGCCGTTGTAGGCGCTGCCTTCCTGTTGGCCATGAACCGGGCTCTCGGTCGAGTCCATGTCGAGCACCACGCGCTCGCTGTCGTCGCCGGCCTCGGCTTGGCCGATCAGCTCGCGGTTCACCGCCATCAACCCGATCAGGTTCTCGTCGCCGGCGAGCATGCCGGTCTCGAAGCTCTGCAACCGCGAGGTCAGCGCCCCGCCGCGATCCCAGTTCTTCTTCGAGCCGAGCAGGCGAAACGTCGGATCGGCGGCCACCCGCACGGCGTCGTTGAGGTCTTCGTAGCCCGCCAACCGCGAGTAGACCGACTGCCGCACCAGATCCGCCAGCGGGAACTTCTTGTTCTCGCCCTGCCGCGTATCGCTGAGATGGTCGTCAATCAGCTTGCCGAGGCCGAGCCGTTCGTCTAGCTCTCGAACCAGCAGCAGGCCGCCGTCAGAGGTGACCCGCGAGCCCTGGAAATCGACCTTCACAAACCCGTTGAACGAGAACCAAAACGGCTTGCCATCCTTGTCACCCACTCGGTGTCGCCCTCCATGGCCCATCTGATGCGCTCAAACCCGCATCTACAGGGGCGCCGGGAGCATCGCGATGGTTAGCAGGCGAACCTCAAATCGGAAATCCGGGTTCAGAGCAATAACGATCGGAGCAATGACATGAAAGTCCTGTCTGTTCGCCTCTCCCTGTTCGCCTTCATGCTGGCGCTGCTCGCTTGGGAGCCGCTGACCAGTTGGGCGCAGAGTCGCCGCTACCAACGCGTGATGGTCGACCATGCCCGCGATATCCAAACGACGATAAACGGCGCATTCACCATCGCCGCCGTCGGCGACGTCGTCGCCGTCCGCCCGACGGCCAAGTTGGAAGTCCCGGAAGTGCAAGGCGTCTACGACATCCTGCGCCAGGCCGACGTCGCCTTCGGAAACCTCGAGCAGAACGTCGCGGACCCGGCGATCGTCATGGACGAGAACGACGGCAAGATGTTCCAGGCTCTGGGGAGACCGAACATCGCCGACGACTTGCGCGACATCGGCTTCGACATGATGAACTTCGCCAATAACCACACGACGCACTTCGGCGTGAAGGGCATGCTCGAAACTCTCAAGAACATGGATCGCGTGGGCATCGTCACCGCGGGTTGGGGGCGCAATCTGACCGAGGCGCAGAGCGCCAAGTTCGTCGACACGTCGAAAGGCCGCATCGGTTTTCTGGGAATTACGACCAACTCTTTCCGCGACGCCCGCCCGGTCGGCG
The DNA here is from genome assembly GCA_965216545.1 of Bryobacterales bacterium. Lineage (GTDB taxonomy): Bacteria > Acidobacteriota > Terriglobia > Bryobacterales > UBA6623 > RI-231. The sequence continues at coordinate 4,765,722 of OZ244172.1, read as the reverse complement.
ACGGGACAACCGGTTCGCCCGGCGCGAACGCGATCCATCCGCAGCGCATCGTCTCGATCACCCAGGAGTCTTTTGACGCGCTCCGCCAAGCCAAGAAGTCCTCGCCATGGCTGTTCCCCGGCCTCTACCCCATCACCAGCGCACGTACCTTCAGCGACCGCGGCGACAGCATCAAGGTTTACGACGAAGTCTACGTCGTCGGCGACAAGCCGAACTACTCCTACGATATTCCCGACGCCGAGCTCGCGACCTTCGCCCGCGAGGTCAGGGGCGCAAAGTATCTATCGGACTTCGTCGTCACCAACATCCACTCGCATCACTGGCAGATCCCCGACGACGCGACTTCGGCCGGCAAGGAATCTCGCGAGCCGCCGGACTTCCTCGTCGAGCTGGCCCACACGGCCATCGACAACGGCTCCGACGCTTTCTTCTCCCACGGCGAGGGCGAACTACGCGGCATCGAGATCTACAAAGGCAAGCCGATCTTCTATCAGCTCGGAAACTTCACCCGCCAACCGTTCTTCCAGGAGATCTTCAGCCCGGAGTATCGCCGAAACGCGCAGCGCGGGCGCGGGGGCCCGGGCGCGGGCAGGGGCGGACCAGGCGGCGGACAGGGCAGACCCGGAGCGGGGCGAGGCGGCCCGGGAGCCGCGGCGCGTGATCTGTCGCGGGCGGAGATCCAAGCCATGATCTACCCGGCCAACCACAGCCGCGAGTATTTCGAGAGCGTCGTGGCCGTCTCGCACTACGACGAGGGCAAGCTCAAGCAGATTCGGCTCCATCCGGTCGACCTGAAGTTCGACGGCCCGTTCGTCGACATCGGAACGCCGCACATCGCCTCGGGCGAGATCGCCCAGCGCGTGCTGAAGGCCATCGCGGACGCCTCCAAGCATTTCGGCACTGAGATCACGATCTCGGGCGACGTCGGAATCATCGAACTCAACTAGCGCGCCATGTGCCACACCAGAGAGCTCTCGTTCTTCGGCGGCGTCGGCGCGCCGTCACCATACGCCGGAGAAGTGACGGCGTTGCGCTATGGGGATGACGACGCCCCGCGGCGGATCGCGGTCTTGCCGGACATCTACGGCGTCACGCCCTTCTACCAGGGCTTCTCGTCGTTCCTCGCCGACCAAGGCGCCCGCGTCGACCTCGTCAACCCGTGGGAACCGTTTGGCGATCTCCCCGAGATGACTCGCGAAGCCGCCTACGAGCGCCGCCCAAGGATCCGCGACCGCGCCTTCTGCGATGACGTGGAGCGCTACCTTTCCAAGCAGCATGTCGAAACGGTCGTCGGCTTCTGCATCGGCGGGAACTTCCTCCTCGAGCTCGTGCGCCGCGGCTACCGCGGCGACTCCTTCGCCTACTATCCGCTCCCCTGGGGCATGCCGAACCAAGACGCGATTGATCCGGCGTTCGAGTACATGCCGGAGCTCGCGCATCCGGTCACGATCCTCATGGGCGTCGAGGATCCGCTGGCGGGCCCGGAAAATATCGAACGTCTGCGCAGCGTCTGCACAGCGAACCCTGCGCTCGATCTGCACCTCTACGAGAAGTCCGGCCACGGTTTCTTGACCGATCTCGAAAGCGAAGACGATGCCTTGCGGAACAATGCGTTGGACGCAATGCGCGTGCTGACGGAGAAGGCCTTCCCCGGATCGCCCGTTCTCGAAGCGGCGGAGGCGCGCCGGTGAACGATTTCACGTTCAAGGCTCTGCCCTGGAACATTGTCTTCGGGGCCGGGGCTCTTGCTCGGCTGCCGGCGGAGATGGAGACGCTCGGGCTCGGAGACGCCCTCGTGCTTGCCACTCCCGGACGAGCCGAGCAAGGCTGTCGTATCGTCGAGCTGCTCGGCGACCGCGCGGCGGGCCTCTTCGCCGAGGCCCGGATGCACGTCCCCGCATTGACCCTCGACCGCGCGGCGGCCGCGGCCAAGGACGCCCGCGCAAAATGCACGGTCGCAATCGGCGGAGGCTCGACGACCGGTCTCGGCAAAGCGCTCGCCGCGCGCGTGGGGCTGCCCAACGTCGTCGTGCCGACCACGTACTCCGGATCGGAGATGACATCCATCTGGGCGGTAACCGAAGAAGGCCGCAAGAGCACCGCCCGCGATCCCAAGGTCGTCCCGACGCTGACCCTCTACGACCCCGAGCTCACGGTCTCTTTGCCTCCCAAGACTTCGGCGGCCAGCGGACTGAACGCGATGGCGCAAGCTGTCGTGAACGTCGCCACCGACAAGCAGAATCCCATCGTCGTCAGCCTCGGCCTCGACGGCATTCGCGCCCTCGCGCGCTCTCTGCCGCGCGTCGTCGACCAGCCGGATGACATCCAGGCGCGCAGCGAAGCGCTCTACGGCGCCTGCCTCGCAGCCGGCGCGATCGGCGTCGGGACGACGAGCCTGCACCACCGGCTGTGCCATACGTTCGGCGGCGCCTTCGACACGCCCCACGCCGAGACGCACGCCGTCCTGCTGCCGCACAGCGTCGCCTACAACGCCCGCGCCGCGGAGGCGGGCACGCGCCAAGTCGCCGAAGCGATCGGCGCTGCCAACGCGGCCCGCGGAATCCACGACCTCGCCAAGCGCCTGGGCGCGCCGACCTCGCTGCGCGAGATCGGCGTCGAAGAGTCCGACTTGGACCACGCCGCGCAGATTGCAACCGCAAGCCCGATCAACAACCCCGAACCCGTGACTGTCGAACGCGTACGAGCCCTTCTCGCGAACGCCTTCTACGGCGCGGCCCCCAGTCCTACGTAACGAAGCAACCAAGGACCCGACCACAGGAGCAGACCCATGGCCAAGAACGAATCAAGAATCCACCGCCCGACGCGCCGAGAAGCGCTGCTGCTCGGAGGAGCGGCCGCCGGTACACTCGGCGGCGCCGACTTCGCCCGCGCCGCCGAGTGCATCCTCACCTCCCAACAGATCGAAGGTCCGTACCACATCGCCAAGGCGGAGAACCGCCGCGACGTGCGCGCCGGCAAGCCCGGCGTCGACCTCGTGCTCCGGTTGAAGGTCGTTGACGCCGGCACGTGCGAGTCGATCGCCGGCGTGCAGACCGAAATCTGGTCCTGCGACGCGCTCGGCAACTACAGCGGACATCCGGACGTCGATCCCAACGTGCCCCCCGGCGGCGGTGGAGCGGGCGGCGGTCGACGCGGCGGCCCGGGAGGACCTGGGGCCGGAGGAAGGCGCGGCGGCGGCCGGCCGGGCGGTCGGCCCGGCGGACCTCAAGGCGGAGCGCGCGCGGGCGGTCGTCGGGCCGGAGGCCCTCCCGGGGGCGGCGGAGGCGGCCATCGCGAGCCGACCGGCCCGAAGCGTTTCCTGCGCGGCTCGCAGGCGGCGAACGATCAGGGCGAGACCGAGTTCCTGACCATCTATCCCGGCTGGTACAACCCGCGCGCCGTCCACGTGCACGTCAAGGTGCATCTCGGCAACAACGAGCTGCTTACGACGCAACTCTACTTCCCGGATGAGCTGACCGACACGATCCACAAGACCGAAGCTTACGAGTCGCGGTACCCGTCGCCCTTCACCTTCGCGAATGACTTCGTCAAGGGCTGGGGCATGAACGGCGAGGATCCGGTCGGTCTGTTCCCCACGATGACGACTGACGGCGACACCCAGGTCGGCACACTGACGATCGGAGTGAAGCGAGCCTAGAGCCCGCGAGGCGAAACCGATGCAACGAGCACTCCTCCTCGCGGCGCTGTGCGCGGCCGCGGTCGTCTCGGCCCCGGCCGCTGGTCCGAACATCCTCTTGATGATGGCCGACGACCTCGGTTGGAACGACGTCGGCTACAACGGCAGCGAGATTCAAACCCCCACGATCGACAGGTTGGCCGCCGAAGGACTACGGCTCGACCGCTACTACGCCTTCCCCTTCTGCACCCCCACGCGCGTCGCCATGATGACCGGCCGCTCGCCGCTGCGCTTCGGCATGGCCGGGCCGATCATCGACCACGGCGGCCTGCCCCTCGATGAAACCACCATGGGCGAGGTCTTCCGGTCCGCCGGTTACCAGACCTGGTTCATGGGCAAGTGGCACCTCGGCCACGGCTCGCGCGACTACTTGCCCAACGAGCGTGGCTGGGACCACTCCTACGGCTCGCTCACCGGCGGGCTCGACCACTACTCGCACAACAGCGACACGCTGATGGGTACGCCCGATTGGCACCGCAACGGCGAAGCCGTGGAGGAGGAAGGCCACACGACCGACCTCTACACGCGGGAGGCCGTCCGCCTCATCGAGAACCGCGACCAGGACAAGCCGTTCCTGCTCTACGTCGCCTGGAACGCGCCGCACACGCCTCTGCAAGCGCCGGACAACTACCTAGCGAAGTACGCGGACATCGAGGACGAAGTCCGCTGCACGTATGCCGCGATGGTCACGCAGATCGACGACTCAACGAAGGCGATCGTCGCCGCGCTCGAGCAGCAGGGCCTGCGCGAGAACACGCTCGTCGTCTGGGTGAGCGACAACGGCGGCACGGTCATCGGCGGCGCGAACAATGAACCGTTGCGCGACGGCAAGGGCTCGCCGTGGGAAGGCGGCGTGCGCGTGCCGGGCTTCGTGAACTGGCCGGGCAGGATCGAGCCGGGCGTGCTTGAGCAGCAAGTCAGCGCACACGACTGGCTGCCGACTCTGATCGCAGCAACGGGCGTCCCCTCGACCGTGGAGAAGAAGTTCGACGGCTTCGACATGTGGCCGGCGATCGCCGGCGGCGAATCGGTCGAGCGCGGCGACTTGGTCCTCGGCTCGATGCGAGGACGCGCACTGTTCAGCGGGCGATGGAAATACGTCGAGTCCTCCGGAGGCCGGTTCGCCGGTCGGGGACGCCGCGGACCCGGCGGCCCGGGTGGGCCCGGCGCGGCGCGTGGCGGGCGTCCTGGCGGAGGCGGTCCTGGCGCGGGCGGACCAGGTCCGGGCGGTCCAAGCGGAAGAGGTCGGGGAGGGCCCGGCGGCCCGCCGACCCGCTCGCTGTACGACGTCGCCGCCGATCCCGCGGAATCACGAGACCTCGCCGCCGAACATCCCGACCTCGTCGAGAAGCTCGCCGCCGCCGCCCACGCGATCGATGCGGACGCGCCGCCGGCGACGATCGGGTTCGACCTCCGCGACGGCGCCGTGTTCCAGCGTCAAGGCCCGCTCGTGGGCTTCCCGGAAGACCGCGGCCCGCACGTGCTCGAGCTCATGGAAGACTAGCCCGTGCGCCCCTTTTTCCCGCAGCTTGTTGATCCTGGTCGCGGCGGCGTGTTCCGCGGGAGCGGCCGAGCCCGGCCTTGCCGCCTCCCCGCCGCGCCCCTCACTCCGGCCGGCCGTCCCATACCCAGACGAGGAAGTCGGTCGCCGGCGGATCTCCGCCAAGCTCGCGAAGTCGAGTGGCGAGCTGAGCGCGATGATAGTGGCTGTGGGTGGTTACCTGGAGGAGCGCCTCGCGCACCGTGTTCCGCTGGTCTTCGCGCCCGGGGACGTTGAGGACGACATCCCCCTCCAAGTCATCCGGGCTCATGCTTTCGAACCGGGTGAGGACCGAGCCATGGAACTCCTGCACGGAGGCTCCGAAATCGTCGAACGAGGAGAACGGCCGCTCGAGCTTCTCGAGGTCAAGGGGCTCGTCCCGGATCAGCGCTAGGTAGACCCTCTGAACGCCGTGGCTGTGGTGCAGCTTGTCCCGGATCGATGCATCTTCCCATGCTCCGGCGCACTCCCCTACGGCCTGCAGCAATCTTGCGTCGGCCCACGCTTCGTGGCGGAGCAAATCTCGCAATGTGTCTGCCATTCATGGCCCTCCCCGCTAACGGGCTCCAGCTCTCGATGTGAGCTTGTGCCCAACCCCGGGCCGCCCGCTGAGCACGACCTTTCCGTCCTCGAACTGCTCTGGCGGATCGAGGAGCTCCGCCCGCCACCCCACCTCGCCCCAAGCGTGCTCGAGCACCGGACAGTTCGGCACGGTCGCGGCCAGTTGCGCCGAAGCCGCCATCGAGACCGGCCCGCTGGGGTTGTGGGGCGAGAACGCCACCCCGTAGGTCTCCGCCAGCGCCGCGATCTTCTTGCCTTCGAAGACCCCGCCGCAGTGTTTGACGTCGGGCATGATCACGTCGAAAGCCTGCGACTGCAACAGAGGCAGAAATCCCTCGCGGCCCGCCAGGATCTCTCCGCCGGCCATCGGCTGGGAGATCGAGTCGCGGATGGCGCGCGTGTCGACGAGCTGCTCGGGGGCGACCGGCTCTTCGTACCAACGCAGGCCGATCGGCTCGAGCCGCTTGGCGACCTCGACGGAGAGCACACGGTCGAAGCGGCTGTGGCAGTCGACCATGATGTCGACCTCCGAGCCGACCGCCCGGCGCATGGCCTCCAGCCGCTCGACTCCCAAATCGACCTTGGCCGCCCGCTCGCGCTCGTCCGTGCTTGCCGCGGGGAAGTCGTCGAACACAGCCGCCTTCACGGCGCGGAAGCCCTCCGAGACGGCCTGCTGCGCCTTCTCGGCAAAGTCGTCCGGCGTACGGCGATTGGCGGCGCGGTTGATGTTGGCGTAGACTGGCACGGTCTCACGCACGCGTCCGCCGAGCAGCTCGTGGAGCGGCGCGCCGAGCGCTTGCGCCGCCAGGTCGCACATCGCTTGCTCGATGGCGCTGAAGGCCGTCGCCATCAGCAGCCCGCCGGCCTTGGCGCGCTGCCAGGCGCGTTGGCGGTAGGCTTCGATGTCGAACGGCGATTGGCCTTCCACGGCCGCGAAGGTTTCGCGCAACGCCGCCGCGATGCGCGCGTCGTCGGCGTCGGAGGCGCGCGTGAAGCCGAGGGCATGGGTCGCCTCGCCAATGCCTGTGAGGCCCTTGTCGCTGCGAAGCCGGACGAGATTCCAGTTGCCGCGCGAAGTGACGGCCACCGAGGTGACGTCGAGGGATGTGATCCGCACGACGCGATTGTAGCCCGCTCGAGGCCTTAGAACGTTTTCGCCGAGTCAAGCAGGATCGTCACCGGCCCTCGATTGAGCAGCTCGACATCCATCATCGACTGGAAGACGCCGGTCTCGACCCGCAGGCCCTTTGCTTCGAGCAGCCGGCAGAAAACTTGGTAGAGGCGATCGGCCTCGGCCGGCTCCGCGGCGGAGTCGAAGCTTGGCCGCCGCCCACGGCGCACGTCCCCGTAGAGCGTGAACTGCGAGACCACCAGCGCTTGGCCGCCCGCCTCGACCAACGAGAGGTTCATCTTGCCTGCCTCGTCCTCGAAGATGCGCAGGCCTGCAATCTTGTCGGCTAGATACTGGGCGTCGGACTCGGCGTCCCCTTGGCCGACCCCGAGCAACACCAATAGCCCCCGGCTGATCGCCCCGGAAACCGCTCCGTCAACACGCACCGACGCCCAACCTACCCGCTGCACCACCGCCCTCACAGACGTCCTATTGTCGCCCGTCCGGCAGGCGCGAAAAAATGGCTCTCTTCCCATTCCCTGCTAGCCGGCTTTGAGCGAGAATGCAGACAGCGGTTGCCGGGAGGCCGCCACTGCGATGTCTACAAGCTGCATCTCTCACCGAGCGGGTCTCGAAGCTCCCATCGCCCTCGCAACGGAGGAGGCGGGCTCGAACGGCTTCCGATTGCTCGACGACTACGACGAATACGAGGACGATGAGGACGAGGAAGAGGACGACGAGGACTGGGACGACGACGACGAAGACGGCTTCGATGGGGACGACGACATCTTCGGCGACGACGACCTCGACGACTACGACGAGGAGGGCGAGGAATACGACGACGACGAGGAGGAGGAAGAAGACTACTAGCCTGGGCAAATCAAGCCAGTTTCACAGCCGGGTCCTACGATACGCTCCAGACCTTGAAGTCGCGATACTCAAAGACTGTCCACTGCATCTGCCGTAGTGCGATCCGGCCCGCCCCGTGCGGGTCGGGATCGGTCCAGTCGACGATCGGTCGCTCGTCCACCCACATCAGGATCCGGCCTGCGTCCTTCATCAGGCGAACGCGGTGCTCGGCGCGGGAGTCGTGCACGATGCCTTTTGGGCCTTCCTGGACGATTTTGTGCCCCGGATTGCGTCGCAGATGAGCGTGCGGGCGGTCGGGGCGGCTGGGCGTGTTGGCGTAGTAGGAGATGTGGTAGTTACGCAAGGCGCCGGAATGGTACTGCGAGAACGTGCCGTCACGGCTGGGTTGCGAGGGGTCCAGGACATCCTTGCCGTTCAGCCCCATCGCGCAGAAGAACACGATACAGAGTCCGGCTTCGGGATGGAGATTGCGGCACGACCACTCGGCGGCGAAGCTCGCGGGCAGAGTCGCGGGACACCAAAAGACATGGTGCATCTGCTCGCCGGGAGACCACATTCTCATCCAGCCGTCCGAGAAGGCGACTTCGCCGGGCCCCTCCATGGTCCAGTCTTGGACTGCGGCGGCGGAAGCAAGGCTGCTCGCATGGAGCTGCCTGCCTAGGCGGCGCTCAAACAGCTCCGGCTGGGCAGCGCTCGCCGCCGCGCCGACGGTGGAGGCGGCTAGGAATCTTCGGCGGGTCATGGCGCTCATCGTAGCGCGGGTGGGGCGCGCATGCGCTCGCCATGCGCGCCGCGGCAGCGCCACGCCACAATGGGTCCGTGGAGCCGGGCGACGTACTCGCGCACTTGAGCGGCCAACCCAAGGGGCGCTCGAGCTTCAAGAACATGGCGCGCATGATGGGCCTGAAGGGCGCCAGGCGCGAGGCCTTGCAAGATACGCTGGACCAGCTCGTCGCCGAGGGCCGGCTGTGGGAGGGCCGGCGCGGCCACTACCGCATCCCGGATAAAGAAACCGGCCTGCGCGCCGGACGCTTCTCTCAGCATCCAGCCGGCTACGGCTTCGTCATCCTCGATCGCGCCGTCGAGGGCGTCGACGGCGACGTGTATATTGGCCGCGACTACACCGAGAGCGCGATGCACGATGACCGCGTGCTCGTGAAGATCACTCGCATTCGCGACGACGCCCGCGCCGAAGGCCGCATTCGCCGCATCCTCCGGCGAGAGCAAGCTCTGCTGGTGGGCCGCTTCGAGCTATCTCCCTTTGGCGCTCGCGTCATCCCGTTCGACGAGCGCGTGCTGAGCCGCGTCGAGATCGAGCACGGGCACGAGCTGCCGCCCCGCAGCTTCTACGGCGAGCGGCTGGGAAAAGCGGATCCCCCGCTCGTCTCTTCGCCGGCGGAGCTCGACGGCATGATGGTGACGGTCGCGCTGACCGAGCTGCCCTCCCGCCATCGCCCGGCCCGAGGCCGCGTGGTTGAAGCGCTGGGCCTCGAGGACGACTTTGGCGTCGATGTCGAGGTCATGATCCGCAAGCATCACCTGCCCTACCGCTTCTCGCCGGAAGCGCTCGAGCAGGCGCGGGAGATTCCCGATCGGATCCCGGACGAGGAGATCGCCCGCCGGCGAGATTTTCGCGACTTGCCCATCGTGACGATCGACGGCGAGACGGCGCGCGACTTCGATGACGCTGTCTACGTCGAGCGTCAACCAGACGGCGGCTTCGCGCTGCAAGTCCACATCGCGGACGTTAGCCACTACGTGCAGCCGGATTCTCCGCTCGACAAGGACGCCAAGCTGCGCGGGACCAGCGCCTACTTCCCCGACCGCGCCGTGCCCATGCTGCCCGAGCGCCTCTCGACGGGAATCTGCTCGCTCAACCCAGGCGTCGAGCGGCTGACGCTTTCGGCGCTGATGCGGATGGACGCGAAAGGCGAGCTCGGCAAGGTCGAGCTGTGTCGCGGCGTCATTCGCAGCGCCGAGCGGATGACCTACACGAACGTCTTTCGCGTCCTCGAAGGCGATGCGGAAGCCCTCGATCAATACGCCGAGCATGCGCCGCGCTTCCGGCTGATGCGCGAGCTCGCCGAGATTCTCATCCGCAAACGAGAAAGACGCGGCGCGGTCGATCTCGATATGCCCGAGGCCGAGATCGTCTTCGACGCCGAGGGTCGCATGACCGGCGTCAAGCGCGCGGAACGCAACATCGCGCACCGCATCATCGAAGAATTCATGCTGGCGGCCAACGAGGCGGTCGCGCGCGAGCTGATGCGGAACGAACGCGCCTTGTTGCATCGCGTGCACGAGACTCCTAGCCCGAAGAGCATCGTGGAGCTCGAGGAGGTTGCGCGCTCGTTCGGTCATTCGCTCGGAGTCGACATCGCGCCCAAGACGCTTACACGCAGCCGCAGACGCCGCGACGGCTCGAAAGGGGCGCGCGAGATTCGAGCGCCGCGTCATGTCGAAGTGCGCCCACAGGACTACCAGCAGCTGATCCGGCAGCTCGAAGGCCGGCCCGAGCAGCGCGTGCTCAGCTACCGCATCCTACGTTCGTTCAAACAAGCGCGCTACAGCGAGGAGGCGCTCGGTCACTTCGCGCTCGCCGCGGACCAGTACTGCCACTTTACTTCCCCGATTCGGCGCTACCCGGATCTGGTCGTCCACCGCGCGCTCACGGCGCTGCTCGATGACCGCGAGCCGCCGCTCACACTACCCGCTCTCGCCGCGCTGGCCGACCACGCCTCGCTCGCCGAGCGCCGCGCCGCCGACGCCGAGCGCGCTCTGCTGGACTGGAAGAAGGCCAAATTCATGGAGCAACGCCTGGGCGACGAGCTTGCCGGAATGGTGGTCGCGGTCACCGAGCACGGTATGTGGGTCGAGCTCGAGGAAATGTTCATCGAGGGCTTCGTTTCCGTCGATTCCTTCGAGAAGGAGCGATTCCACTATCGCCCCAACCTGCGAGCGCTCGTCGGCGGCCGTTCCAAGAAGCAGTACGGGCTGGGCGACCGCGTTCGCGTGAGAGTCGACCGTGTGAGTTGGGATCGCTTGCAGCCCGAGTTGAGCTGCCTGGGCGCTTGGAAGGAAAACTAACAGGATGACGATGCCGTTCAACGACTTGCTGGGAATTCGTCTCGTGGAAGAGCACGAAGACGGCGTAACCGTCGAAATGCCCTTGCGCGGCGAGCTGATGAACCTCAACGGCGTGCTGCACGGCGGCGCCACGGCGGCGCTGGTAGATGCGGCGTTGGGCATTGCGATCACCAAGAAGTTTGGGCGCCCGACCACGACCGTCGAGATGAAGTTGAACTATCTCCGCCCAGCGCGCGAAGGCAAGCTGATCGCCCGCTCGCGATTCGTCAAGACCGGTAAGACGATCATCGTGGGCGTGGTAGACGTGCGAGACGACGGCGGCCAGGGCGTCGCCTACGGGCTGTTGACCTACATGCTGCCCAAACCTCGCGCTTAGATGACGGCCGGAGCCTGGGCGGAGGCGGGTTTTGACCTGGCGCCTTGAACTAATTGCCTCCGGCTTGGCAGCCGATCGTCGTAGGTACGGGCAAAACTGCGCTCAATGAATTCGAAATCGACCAAAAAGATTGAGACGACATCCGCGTTGGGCGCGCTCCAGCATGCCGTTGCCAAGGGGCACAACCCCTTCGCCGGCGCGCCAATCGGGATGCTCGCCGTCGATCGAGCCGGAAGCATCGTGATGACGAACGACCGGCTCGACGACAGGTTCGGGTACGAGAGGCACGAGCTGATTGGCCAGCCCGTCGAGATTCTCATACCGGCCTCCTTGCACGTCCGTCATCGCGAGTTGCGCGAGGCATTCGGCGAGTATCCCAGTGCACGCCGCATGGGAGCCTTGCAGGACGTATTCGGCGTCTCGAAAGACGGTCGCAAGATCCCGGTCGAAGTGGGCCTATCCACGCTCGAAGCCGACGATCAGACGCTCTTGCTGGCGTTCGTCGCGGACCTCACCGAGCGGAAGAAGGAAGAGGAGAAGTTTCGCGGCGTGACCGAGGCGGCCTCCCACGGGTTGCTTATGGTCGACCCGAAGGGATTGATCACGCTGGCGAACCAGCTTGCCCACTCCATGTTCGACTACGAGCAGGACGAGCTGATCGGTCAATCGATCGAGAGCCTCATCCCGGACCGCTACCGCAACAGGCATGGCGTCTACCGCGCCAGCTACGGTGAGACGGCCTCGCCGCGCAGCATGGGCCGCGGTCGTGAGCTGTTCGCCCGGAAGAAGGACGGCAGCGAGTTTCCAGTGGAAGTTGGACTCACTCCGTTGGTCTCGAACGATCGCCGCTTCACTGTCGCCACCGTCGCCGACATCACTGAGCAGAAGCGGGCGGAAAGGGAGATTCGCGAGAAAAACCGTGAGCTGTCTCAGCTCAACGAGGAGCTCACGAGCTTTGCCTACAGCGCCTCGCACGATCTCAAAGCCCCGCTCAAGAGCATCGAGGGCCTGACTGGCCTGGCGATGCAAGATCTCGATGAGGGCAATACCGGCTCAGCGTTGGAATGCCTAGAGCGCGTGCACACCGAATCCGCGAAATTGGCCGGGTTGATCGAAGACCTGCTGGCACTCGCCAAGGCCGATCGCGTCGAGTTCGAAAGCACGGATGTCGATATCGCCGAGCTCGTCTCGAAAGTGTTTGCCAGCCTCGCGCCGTTGGCGGTAAAGCGCGACGTGGCGTTGACGTCGAAGGTCGAGCCCGGGCTGGTGGCAAGGGTTCCGAAGGTGCGCCTCTCACAGGTGTTAGAAAATCTCATCTCCAATGGGATCCGCTACAGCGGCCCCTCGAGGTCGAATCGCAAGGTCGAAGTGCAAGGCTCGGTTGAAGAGGGATGTCTAAACATGGCCGTGGAGGACAACGGGATCGGCATCCCCGACGAATCCCGACAGCACGTCTTTGGAATGTTCCAAAGATTCCACAGCGGGTTCACCGACGGCAGCGGCCTCGGCTTGGCGCTAACCCGAAAGCATGTGGAAGCCATGGGTGGCGAAATCACGTTCATCAGTCTGGTCGAAGGGACTCGATTCGAATTCTGGACGCCGTTGAAGACAGGAGTATCCGATGTTGAACACGGTGATGGTGATTGATGACCTCGAGACGGATCGCTACATCGCCAGGCGCGTGCTCGGCAAGGCCGGCATCTCGAAGAACGTGATGGAATTTCCGTCCGGAGTCGACGCCTTGGAATACATGGATGACGTGGCAAGGCTGGCCCGCGAGACCGGCCCGTGGCCTCCGCCCGTTCTGCTGCTGGTGGACATCAACATGCCCCGGATGTCCGGCCTCGAGCTGCTTCAGGAGCTCGAGAGGCGCGTCGATGACGGACTGATGCCGGAATGGTGGGCGGCGGTGGTGATGCTCACCTCCTCGCGGAACGCGGACGACATCTCGAAGGCGTACCAGTTCCGCCGCGTAGTGGACTACTGGGTCAAGCCCGTCGAAGAGGCTAGGCTTCGTGAGCTAGGGGCCCGCCTATCGGCTGAACCGCGCTCGGAGAATGGGCGGGAAGGCGAGCGGGACCTGGACGCCGCTAGCCGTTGATCGGCTGTTCGAGCCACACCGGGCGGCGCTTCTCGAGAAATGCCGTCATGCCCTCCTGGGCGTCGACCCCCATGGCGTTGGCGCACATCACGCGTCGGGTTTGCGAGTACGCCTCGCCTTGCGGGAGCTCGATCTGCTCGTAGAAGGCATGCTTGCCGACGCCTACGGTCGCGGCGCTGGCCTCGGCGATACCCGCGGCCAGATCGCGCGTCTCGGCCTCGAGTTGCTCGGGCGGCACGGCGCGGTTGATCAGTCCCCAATCCGCGGCCGTCGCGGCGTCGATGGCTCTACCGGTCAGCAGCATCTCGAGCGCCCGTTTACGTCCGACCGAGCGGCTTAGCGCCACCATCGGCGTCGAGCAGAACAACCCGATCTTCACGCCCGGAGTCGCAAAGCCCGCTCGCTCGGAGGCCACCGCCAGGTCGCAGGTCGCCACGAGCTGACACCCGGCCGCGGTGGCCACGCCCTGGACCTGCGCAATCACCGGCTGCGGCATCGCCTGGATGCGCTCCATCAGCTTGGTGCACAGGTCGAATAGCTCTTGATACTCCTGCTGGGCGACTTCGCCGGTCAGCTCGCGTAAATCGTGCCCAGCGCAAAACGCCGGCCCCTCGGCCGCCAGGATGATCGCTTTCGCCGCGGAAAGCTCTTCGAGGCCTCCCAGGATCGCCCGCATCATCGCGGTCGAGAGCGCGTTTCGCCGCTTCGGCTCAGCAAGCGTGAGCACGCCGACGCAGCCTTCGATGGCGGTGCGAATCATCGCGGCTCAGCTTAGCACGCATGATTGCCGCGACCGTGTACCATGGGCGGGCTGTGCACCCGCTGTGGATCCTGCTGATCGCCGTCATTGCGGTCTTCGTTCTGATCATTCGCTGGAAGATTAACGCCTTCGTCGCGCTGATCCTCTCGGCCATCCTGATCGGCGTGCTCTCGCCGATGATCGCGCTGCCGGACGTGATGAGCGAGGTGGGAACGCGGTTCGGCTCGGTGGTGGGGCGCATCGGCGTCGCCATCGCGATGGCGGCGCTGATTGGGCAGTGCTTGATGGAATCCGGCGCGGCGGATAAGATCACGCGCCGCTTCATCGCTTGGCTGGGCGACCGCTTCTCGTCGCTGTCAATGGTCATCAGCGGCTACATCCTCTCGATCCCCGTCTTTCATGACACGGTGTTCTATCTGTTGGTGCCGCTGGCGCGCTCGATGACGATTCGCTCGGGCGGGCGAAACTACTTGCTCAACACCCTGGCCATCGGCGCCGGCGGCGTCTCGACGCACATCTTCGTGCCCCCGACTCCCGGGCCGCTGGCGATGGCGACGGAGATGCAGGTCGATCTCGGATTGATGATCATGGTCGGGTTGGCCGTGGGGATCCCAAGCTCTCTGGCTTCCTGGCTCTACTGCATCTGGATCGACCGCAAGCTCAACATCCCGGTACGCGAAGCGCCGGGGCTGTCTCTTGCCGAGCTCGAAGAGATCGCGCACAAGCCCGAGAGCGAGTTGCCGAGCTTCTGGTTGTCGCTGATGCCGATCGCGCTGCCCGTCGTGCTGATCACGGCGAACACCCTGACCGGCACGTTCGCGCCGGAGAGCGCGATCCGGCCCTACGCGAGCTTCCTCGGCAACCCCTCGCTCGCTCTGATCCTCTCCGCGGCGGCGGCCATGTGGGTGCTGGCGCGGCAGAAGGGCTATTCGCTGCGCGATCTCGCCAAGCCCGCCGAGATGGCCATCAAGGACGCCGGCCTGATCATCCTGATCACCGCCGGCGGCGGCGCGTTCGGCGGCATGCTGGTGGCGGCGGGCGTGGGCGACGTGCTGGGCGAATGGGCCAAGAGCGCAGGCGTCTCCTACATCCTGCTCGGGTTTGGCGTGGCGATGATGCTGCGCATCGCGCAGGGCTCGGCGACCGTGGCGATGATTACCGTGTCGTCCATCCTGACGCCGCTGGTGATGCAAGCGCCGCCGGACTACCATCCCGTCTACATCCTCACCGCCATCGGCGCGGGCTCCATCACCGGCGGCTGGATGAACGATTCGGGCTTCTGGGTGTTCCGCACGATGACCGGGCTGACCGAGGTCGAGGCGCTGATGACGAAGACGCCGAGCCTGGCCGTGCTGGGGTTTGCGGGACTGCTGGTGAGCTGGCTGGGGTCGGTGCTGCTGCCGATGGCGTAGGCGATTGATGCCTCAATCATGCATACTAATATGCATGAGGACAACGCTCAACCTGGACGATAGCCTGGTCGAACGCGCGCGTAAGCTCACCGGAATCAAAGAGAAGACCGCCTTGGTGCATGCGGGGCTCGAAGCGCTGATTTCAGTCGAAGGCGCCCGCCGCCTGGCCCGTCTCGGGGGCTCCGAGCCCCAGTTGGAAGCCATTCCACGTCGACCGGCGCGAGGACCCCGGTGACGCTGGTCGACACCTCGGTTTGGATCGATCATCTGCGTTCGGGGGAGCCCGCCCTCGTCAAGTTGCTGGAACGCCGGTGGGTTCTCGGGCATCCCGCCGTGATCGGCGAATTGGCTTGCGGCAACCTCAAACGGCGCACGGATATCTTGGCTGACCTGGCGACCCTCCCCAGTGGGGTCGAGGCGACCAACGCAGAGGTCATGGAGTTGATTGAGCGCCACAAGCTCTCCGGCGTCGGGATCGGCTGGATCGACGCACACCTGATCGCGTCGGCCCTGCTGTCCAAGTGCCGGCTTTGGACCCGAGACAAGCGGCTGGAACGAGCGGCGCGGTCCGCTGATGTCGAGACGGGGCCGTAGAGGCGGGAAGCCGACCGCCTTGCCGCGTTCTGGCACAATTCGAGGGATGGCGAAAGCCCCTGCCAACAAACCCAAAACCCCCGAGGAGCGCAAGAAGCGCGTCGGCCTGATCCTGCGGCGGCTCAACAAGGACTACCCCGACGTCGACTGCGCGCTGACCCACAACTCCGCCTGGGAGCTGCTCGCAGCCACCATCCTCTCCGCGCAATGCACCGACAAGCGCGTCAATATGGTGACGCCGGAGCTCTTCGCCGCCTACCCGACGGTGCAAGACATGGCCGTCGCCGCCCAACCCGATGTCGAGCAGCTCGTCAAGACCACCGGCTTCTTCCGAAACAAGGCCAAGTCGCTCATCGGCGCGGCCAAAGGCATCGTCGAGCGCTTTGGCGGCGAAGTCCCCTCGCACATGGACGATCTGCTCACGCTGCCCGGCGCCGCGCGCAAGACCGCCAATGTCGTCCTCGGCACGTGGTTCGGCAAAGCGACCGGCGTCGTCGTCGATACGCACGTTGCGCGTATCTCGAAGCGCCTGGACCTGACCAAGGCGGCCGATCCGAAGAAGATCGAGCAGGACCTGATGAAGGCGATCCCCAAGAAGCGCTGGATCCTCTATTCCCACCAGATCATCTGGCACGGTCGTGAGGTCTGCCTGGCGCGGCGTCCGCGCTGCGGCGATTGCCGCTTGGCGGATCTCTGCTACTCTCGCGACAAGGCCGCCTGAGCCGCGCGGGAGCGCTCGTTCCCTCACGGTCGCGTCTCGGTTTCCGCTGATGAAACAATTCGGCTTGTCCGTGAGTGCGGGGCGGATGGCACAGGATTGCCGGGCAATTCGTGTCGAGGGTAGAAAACGTTCGCAACAACACAAAACTGCACACAAGAAGAGAAAATTCCCTTGACGCAAAAAAAAGATCGGTATGCTTCAACCGTTCGAAGGCAGGCCGAGAAAAGGCGCTCTGATCGCGATCTTCTCTGCAGTAATCTCCGGAGATCACTGCACGTAATCGCGCCCGACAAACGACTCGCGAATCCGCGTGAAATGGAGGCGTAATGAGAAGACTACTACTACACCATGTGTTCGCTCTGTGCTTTGGCATCGTCGCGGGTGGCCATCCTGCGATTGCATGCTACGGCAGCGGAAGCGGCGCCTTGTGGGATTTGGCGGCCCCTCCCGGGTGCATGTCCGGCGAGGTCTGCTGTCGATGGTGGTGCGACGACCCCAACCTAGGACCGCCGCCCGCGTGGGCGCAGTGTTTCGATGACATCCACACCTGCGACTACTACGAAATGCTGTATCAATCGGCGATCTGCTAGGAGGTATTCGAAATGAGAGCAATATTACGTGGAGCGGGCTTGACCCTCTTGCTGGCGTCGGGCATGTGGTTTGGCTACATGCACCCAAACGTGTTCGGATGGTTCTCCGTCCGGGAGGCGTCGACGCTGGATTTGCTTGAAGTCCTTTTCGAGCCGGACGGCAGTCCAAAGATCACAACGGTGACCACTCTGTCCTTCGCTGCCGATGGGCGATTGGCTCGCGAAGATCTGCGAACGGTTCATGCCCAAGCAACCTCGTCGAAGAGCCGCTTGGTGTACGACCCCAGCTCCGGCCAGGGGGACATTGCACTCGACTGGCTGGGCTCGCGAATGACCGGTCAAGTCTCCGAGTACAAGCGCCGAATGCTCTTGCGGCCGCACGGCGCCTGCGTCGGCTTTGCGGATTGGGAGGTCTACACGGGAACTCGAACGGTCGCTGGCGTCACGCTCGAGGTTTTCCGCTTCAGGGACGACAGTCTCGAAGTCGAGATCGCGAGGTCGCCAGCCCACGGATGCTGGCCGGTTGAGAAGCGGATCTGGGGCTTCGATGGCCGCGAGCTGTCCCGGCTTACACTCGTACACGCGACTTCGGGCATTCAGGAAGAGCCGTTCGACGTGAGCTCACTGACTCTGGTCAGCGAACCGCCTGAGGAGTTCGTGTCGAGCGACGTGCACCGGGTGATGGAGGAAAGGATCAGGCTGAAGGCCGAGCGACGATAGGCTGTGGCCAGACCGTGCGTGGCGCCAACACGCGGAGTGACGGCGTCACCGCCGCTTGGTTTCGCGAAACGCCTGGCGCGGCGTCCGCGCTGCGGCGATTGCCGCTTGGCGGATCTCTGCTACTCTCGGGACAAGACCGCCTGAGCCGCGCGGGAAGGGTCGCTCCCTCCCGGTCGCGGCTCGATTCCGCTGATGAAACAGTTCGGCTCCTGGCTCGTCCAGAGCGTTTCGACGCTCGGACCATGGGGGATCTTCGTAGTCTCCCTGGCGGACTCCGCCTTCATTCCCCTGCCCCAGGGCGTCGATGCATTGCTGATCGCCCAGGCCATCGCGGCCCCGGGCACGGCGTACTTCGCCGCGGCGCTCGCGGTCGTCGGCTCGTTGATCGGCTCGCTCATCCTCTACTACTTGGCCTACAAGGGCGGTCGGGTGATGCTCGCCAAGAAGGTGTCGCCCGCGGGCATGGCGAAGCTCGAGCGTCAGACCCAGGAGTGGGGCGCGCTGGTGCTGATCCCGCCGATGATGCTGCCGCTGCCGCTGCCGACGAAGATTTTAGTCATTGCAGCCGGGGTCTTCCAGCTCAGCCTGTGGCGCTTCGTCGCCGCCACGGTGTTTGGGCGGACGGTGCGCTTCTTCGGCGAGGCGGCGCTCGCGCTGCGCTACGGCGACGAGACGACGACCTTTCTCAAACAGAACGCCCTGGCGGCCATCGCCATGGCCGTCGTGCTCGTCGCGCTGTTCTACATCGTCAACCGCTGGAGCACGCGCAAGGTCGCCGCGGGGGAGTGAGGCCCGGCCGATTTGCACCACCGCGGTGCGCCAAATCGATCTGAAATCCTTGGCGAAAGGCGCCCGTCTACCACACACGGGCAGCCAGCCCAGGAGACAGGATCATGAAACTCGATATCAGACCTCCCGCTGGACTCTCACGCCGAGGCTTCGCCGGCTTGCTGCTGCTCCCCGCGGCGGCCGCGGCGCGGCATCCGTATGAGCCGGACGACGACTACCGTCGAGACGGCTATGCCCCCTATGGCGATCGCTATGGCGGCGGAGGCTCCTACTCGCGCGTCTGGCGCGCACGCCCGAGCCACAACTACGATCCGTATCGCCACGACGGCCGATTCGACGTCCGCGCCTTCGTTGACGGGGCCGCCGAGTTCGAGATCCGCGGCGACCAAGTGCGTTGGCGGGTCTTCAGCGGCGGTCCGCCGCGCAACGCCGGCTGCGAGTTTCGCAAAGAGATGCCGCGTGGCGAGCTGTTCGGCCTGAAGCTCGACCAACGCGACGGCCGGGCGCGCATGCAGATCGTCGAGACGCCCTCGCCGCGCAACGGTTGGGCGCTCGTGCTAGCCGTTCACGACCACAAGGGCGGCGACGACCGCTACCACGCGCGCATCACCTGGAAGTCCGACAGCTCGCTCGAGGATGGCCGCCGAGGCGGGTTCGGCTACGGCCGTAGCCGCGGAGACTTCGACCGAGACCCCTATCTCGATCCGCGCCGCCGCTGAAACCGCGGGGAGGCCCGCCAAGCGGCGGGCCTCGCTAGGCTCAAGAGCCAAAGCGCGCAGCGAGCGCCGCCCCGGCTGTCTCGTCTCCAACCACCGGGTGCGTCTCCATCTCCAGCACGTCTCCCCAGGTCACCGATAGCCGGTAAGCCGCGGCGGGGTCGTCCGTTTCCGCTTTCGGGGTAGGATACTGCGCGAAAGCCCCTGCTCCGGACTACTTCACGAGTTTCAGTCGGCAATCCCCAGGCTAGATGCCTGCGCTAAACTCTCTTGAGAGTACGTGGAGCCGACCACACACAACGTGGTGAGATTCGGCGTCTTCGAGGCGGACCTTCACAAACGCGAACTGCGCAAGCGCGGTGTTCGCGTCCGGCTCCAAGAGCAGCCGTTCCGGGTGCTGGAAGCCCTCCTTGAGAAGCCCGGTGAAATCGTCACTCGGGAGCAACTGAAAGATCGACTCTGGGCCCAGGATGAGTTCGTCGAGTTCGACAAGAGCCTGAACACCGCGGTCCAGAAGATTCGGGCAGCGCTCGGTGATTCCGCCGACAACCCAAGGTTCGTTGAGACCGTCCCTCGGCGGGGTTACCGATTCCTCTCCTCTGTAGAGCCCCGTCTGCCCATAGGCGACCCGGCTGTCGAGCAGCGACAGTCTCTGTCCCCCGCGGTTTTCGTCCCAGCCGGGCTGCTGGCGATCTTCGCGCTTGGAGCAGTCTGGCATTGGGTCGGGGCGCCGCGACGAGACGCCGGCGCCGAGCCCGCTTCTCCGCCCGTGCCTTTGACCTCCTATCCTGGACAGGAACGCGCGCCGGACTTCTCTCCCGACGGCAAACGCGTCGTTTTCTCCTGGACAGGGGAGGCCGGAGACAGCGCCGACATCTACATCAAGCTGATCGGGGGGTCGACGTGGCAACGGCTGAGCTCCGATCCCGCCGACGACACAAGCCCCGCCTGGTCGCCCGACGGTCGCACGATCGCATTCATCCGGTGTGGGGCCGATTCTGCGGAGCTAATCCTCATTCCATCGATCGGCGGGCCGGAGCGCCGTATCGGCGCGGTCGAGAAGTCCTATTGCCCAGAGCAGCGCATTTCATGGTTTCCAGACAACAGACATCTGGCTCTATGGGATCGGCCAAACCAGCAGGCGCCGTGGTCGATCTTCAGAGTCTCTTTGGATACCGGGGAGCGCACGCTCCTGACTCGGCCTCCGAAATCGGCGAGCGGTGACCGTTATCCCGCGGTATCGCCGGACGGCAGGACCCTGGCCTTCAGCCGCTCAGAATCGGCCCGTGAGCAATCCGTTTATCTGCTGCACCTCACAGACGCCCTAGAGCCCGAAGGGCCGGCGCGAAAGTTGACAGGCGATGAGTACGCATGGGATCCGGCTTGGTCAGGAGACGGCGCCGAGATCATCTACACCGAAGGTTTCAATGAGGACTCTCGCCTGAGAAGCATTCCTGCGAGGGGCGGCGTCTCGAGCCCCATCCAAGAGGCAGGGAGTGGGTCGTACCCGGTCGTATCCCGGAGCGGCCGTCGCCTCGCCTTCGTTCAGTCCTCGAGCTTCTCGAATATTTGGCGTGCAAGCTTGCCGGACGGAGCCGACAAGCGCCCGGTAATCCGGTCCACCCGCAGAGACCTGACGCCGCAATATTCGCCGGACGGGGAGCGGATCACCTTCAGCTCCAGCCGGACGGGCTACCGCGAGATATGGGTTTGCGATCGAGACGGCTCGAACGCGCTTCAGGTGACCGAGCTTCGCTCCCCGATGTCGTCGGCGCCGCACTGGTCGCCCGACTCCAGCGCTATAGCCTTCCAATCGATTGTCGACAACCAGCGGGAGATCTATGTTGTCCAAGCGAATGGGAGCGGCTTGAGGCGGCTCACCGACCATCCCACGGTCGACGCACAGCCGACTTGGTCACACGATGGATCGAGGATCTATTTCAGCTCAAACCGACTGGGAGAACCGACAGTCTGGGAGGTGGCGGCAGAAGGCGGCGAGCCGGCGCTGATCGGCGAAGGTACGTACGCGATCGAGTCGTGGGACGGCCGCCAAGTCTTCCTCGTCCGGCGGGACGATCGTGAGCGGAGGTCGGTTTGGGCGCTGGACAAGAAGTCCGCCACGGAACAGAAGATCATCGAGCAGGTTGATCTTCAAAGCCTGAACACAACCCTGGGTCCTGATGGGATCTATTTCTTGCTCCCCGAATCGGATCGTGAAGGCCAATGGTGGCTCTGGCGGCACGGCTTCGACGAGGAAAGCCCCGAACGACTCTTCCCGGTGGAAGGTAGTTTGGCGGTAGGACTCGCGGTGGCCCCTGACGGTTCGGAGGTTCTGTTCTGCCCTCACGGCGAGCGAAGCTCGGACCTGATGCTGATCGAGGAGCTTCTCCTGCGGTGACAGGAATGTGAGTTAAGAATTGCCGGGACAGGCGCCCGGAGCCCGGTCGCTGGGGATTCGAAAGCTTTTGTTGCGAATCGCGAGAGCCAGCCGCGGATTCGCTTCACACGTTCCCAGTCGACGAGTTCCAGGTCAAATGCCTGCGCTAAACTCTGTTGAGAGTACGTGGAGCCGACCACGCAACGTGACTAGATTCGGCGTCTTCGCGGCGGCCTTGACCGATCGCATCCGCCGAGGCGCGAGGCCCGGGGCGGCTTAGACGCGGCAGGGAAATTCGGCCTGAAGCTCGACCAACGCGACGGCCGGGCGCGCATGCAGATCGTCGAGACGCCCTCGCCGCGCAACGGTTGGGCGCTCGTGCTAGCCGTTCACGACCACAAGGGCGGCGACGACCGCTACCACGCGCGCATCACCTGGAAGTCCGACAGCTCGCTCGAGGATGGCCGCCGAGGCGGGTTCGGCTACGGCCGTAGCCGCGGAGACTTCGACCGAGACCCCTATCTCGATCCGCGCCGCCGCTGAAACCGCGGGGAGGCCCGCCAAGCGGCGGGCCTCGCTAGGCTCAAGAGCCAAAGCGCGCAGCGAGCGCCGCCCCGGCTGTCTCGTCTCCAACCACCGGGTGCGTCTCCATCTCCAGCACGTCTCCCCAGGTCACCGATAGCCGGTAAGCCGCGGCGGGGTCGTCCGTTTCCGAGAGACTGTAGCCGCAGCTCAGGTCGGCTGCGTGCCAGCGTCCCAACAGTTTCACGCCTTCAGGCATCGGAGCGCCGCCTGTCTCCAAGAAACGCTTGGCGGCTGCTTCCATGCACCCGGGCCGGATCTTCCATACATTCATGAACTGCATTCTTCCCTCCTACTGCAACAAAGGCTTCCCAGTTCTGCGGAAACCGAGCGATGGCATACGATAGCGGACGCTGAGCGATGCCGCAACTCGGAGGCCGATTCGCGCTAGCATGTTCCGCGAACGGTCATGCTCCGACTCACCCTCGCGTCCCTGCTCTGCGCCCTGCCGCTCGCCGCCCAGGCGCCGTCGACCTCGGGATTCCTCATTACCTACGGGCTCGAGAGCCGCTCGCACGGCTCCATCTGGAACGGAGGCGTTGAGGAGAACCAGCGCGTACGCTCGCTCGCGGGTTGGCATCTGCACGAGGACGACCGTATCTACGGCCCCAATCGCTGGAAGGTCCGCTTCCAGAACGTCGCGAACGATATCGCCGTACCCGGGATCGTCATGGACCTCGTCGGCCCCGAGACGCGCCCGGTTGCTGTCTACTCGCGGCAGGGCGACATCGATTTCACCCCCGCGGAGATTCCCTACGGCCGCATCTTTCGGCCGGACGGATTCCGCAACAACATCGGCGTCGAGCGCGTGCCAATCCCTGTCACCGTTTCGAGCCATGAATTCGAAGACGACAGCCCGGCGCTGCTGCGGACCAAGGACGGTGAGTACTGGCTCGCCTGGATCGGCTACCAGACCCGCAAGCGCGACGGATTCTTCTACGAGGGCGCGGATCAGGTCCTATTCGCGCGCAGCGCCGACGGCCGCCGGTGGTCCAAGCCCGCGCCTCTCACCCCGCCGGGCGATCATTTCCGCGTGGCGCTCGGGCAGGACTCCGGCGGCAACCCGATCGCAGTCTACAGCCGGCAACGAGTGATGGGGAGCGGCGACTTCAACCTTTGCTCGCGGCGCTTCTCTGGCGGCAGGTGGGGCGCCGAGCGACAGCTCACCAGCGATCCCCGCCCGGACATCTTCCATCGCCTCGCGCCCAACGCCGAGGGCGGCTTTACGCTGGCCTGGATGGGCTTTCGCGACAACCCCGCGGGCGGCGCGCCGCAAGCCGACATTCTGGCAATACGCTTCGACGGCCGCAGCTGGGGACGGGAGATCAACCTCACCTCCAGTCCTGAAGACGACTGGGAGCCCGCCGTCGCGGTGGAGCCGGGCGGGCGCGCCTGGATCGCCTGGGACAGCTATCGCGGCGCCAACGGCTACGACCTGCTGCTGAAGCCGCTCGACGGCAACCAGCCCGGCGAGACCGTGACCGTCTCAGCGACGCCCTACGCCGAGATGCGCGCCGACGTCGCCGTCGATGGCGAGGGCCGCGTTTGGGTCGCTTGGGAGCAAGCCGCCGCGAACTGGGGCAAGGACACCGGCTACCAGAACCCGAAGCTCAACATCTTCCTCAAGGATCAGGGCTCGCGGCTCTACGCTTCGTCGGGCGAAGGCCTGGGGCGGCAACCCCGCGTCGCCATCTACAGCGGCGGCGCGCTCGAGCAGCCTCGCGCAACGCTGGCGGACGCTTACCCCGCTCATCTCGATGCAAGGCTGTTCCAGGCGCCGCGGCTGGCCGCCGACGCCTCCGGCCGCGTCTGGTTCTTCCTGCGCCACCAATGGCGTGCCGCCGGGCGCTGGGGCGGTCACCTGTTCGACTCTTACGCGATGACGCTGGACGGCGCCGCCTGGACGGCCCCAATCCTGCTTCCCGGCAGCACCGGTCGCCAGGACGCGACGATGGCGGCGACGCCGGCTGGCGACGACCGCCTCCTGCTGG
Source organism: Bryobacterales bacterium (assembly GCA_965216545.1). Taxonomy (GTDB): domain Bacteria; phylum Acidobacteriota; class Terriglobia; order Bryobacterales; family UBA6623; genus RI-231. Next base: position 4,741,127 of record OZ244172.1, on the reverse strand, counting down.
CCGTGGTTGGCGACAATCGCGCCCTGCCCGTCACCCTGCCCAAGCACCACGACGTGCGCGTGCTCACGCTCGACGGCGAGTTGCTCGGTGACAGCCTCGCCGATCCAGCGCTCAGCGCCTTCGAACCGACGCCGGCGCCCGGCTTCGCCCCGACCCACGCAACCGAAGCCGCCGACCTGAGCCGCATCCGCGGCCATCGCGTCGAGGCTGGCGGCCGGAGTTGGAAGATCGTCCGCGGCGATCTTCACCGCCACACCGAAACTTCGATGGACGGCGCCATCGACGGCACCCTCTACGACGCCTACCGTTACGCCCTCAACGCCGCGGGCCTGGACTTCCTCGGCGTCAGCGACCACAACTACGGGCAGTGGCTCGACACCGATGAGCCCGAAGACCCCCAGTCGGACAGCGAGTTCCAGTGGTGGCGCGCGCAAAAGTCCGCCGATCTGTTCCACGTCCCCGGCCGCTTCACTCCGCTCTACGGCTACGAGCGCACGCCGAACTTCCCGCTCGGCCACCGCAACGTGTTCCACTCCACGCGCGGCGTTTTCAGCCTGAAAGTTCCCAGGCTCCATGTGCGTGAGAGGCCCGAGCTGCTCGACTCCGACCCGCAGAACCTCTGGAACTACCTCCGCCGCACAGGCGGCATCGGCATCCCCCACACCAGCGCCACCATCATGGGCACCGACTGGACGCGCCGGGACGACGAGGTCATCCCGGTAGTCGAGATCTACCAGGGCGACCGCAATTCCTACGAAACCCAGGGCGGTCCGCGCTCGGCCTTGCCCGGGGAGAACGGCCCCGGTTCCGCCGGCAAGAAGCCCTTCCAGAAAGGTCTGGTGTGGAACGCCCTCGGCGCCGGCTACCGCATGGGCTTTCTGGCCGCCAGCGACCACTACTCGACCCACATCTCCTACGCCAACTTGATCGTCCCCGCCCGCACCACCACGCGCGAAGACCTGCTCGACGCCTTCCGCGCCCGCCGAACCTTCGCCTCGACCGACAACATCGTCGTCGACTTCCACACCGCCGACGCGATGCAAGGCGCGGAGGTTCGCGCCGGCTCGGCGCCGGAGCTGGCGGTCAACGTCGAGGGAACCGGCCCGATCCGCACTGTCGAGATCATCAAGAACAACCGCGTGGTCTACACCAAGCGCGGCGAGGGCGCGGAGCGCGTCGCATTCCGCTACCGCGACCAGGAGTTCGGCGACACGAGCATGGGCGAAACGGCTCTCATCGCAGACTGGTCTCGCCCGGAAACCGGCGTAAGGGCGCGCCCCTCCGACGGCGAGAGCTACTACTACGTGCGCGTCGTGCAGAGCTATAGCGCATCGGAGCTAGAGAAAGCCGGCGAGGTCGCCTGGTCGTCGCCAATCTACGTCGTACACGAGTAACTTCCGGGGAACTTTCCCTCGCGGCTCGCGTATCGGAGACAGAGCCGCCGGTGCAAACTGGCGGTCCAGTTCCGCTATGCGCACTGCCGCCGCAATCCTCGCGCTGTCCGCCGCCGCTCTGGCCGCCCCTCCCGACGCCCGCGAGATCATGCTCCGAGTCGCCGAGAACCAGGACAGCGCGGTCGCCCTGCGCAAACACTACGTCTTCCAGCAGCGCGCCCGAGTTCGCATCACCAAGGGCGCGAACAAGCTCAAGCGCGACGACACCCGCTACTACGTCGTAACCCCGACCGAGGCCGGCATGGACCGCACCTTGCAAGACCGCGAAGTGATCCACCGCAACGACGGGGAAGAGCTCGAGCTGATGGGTGTCGGCAAGATCAGCGCCGAGGAGCTCGACGGCATCGATGTCGAGCTCGCGGACGGGCTCCATGAGGAGCTTGCCGGGAATCACAAGTCCCGCGACGGCATCGACCCCGACCTGTTCCCTCTCACCAGCGACAAACAAGCCCGCTACGACTTCGAGCTACTCGAGGAAGACGTCTATCAGGGCCGCCAAGTCTATGAGATTCGCTACGAGCCGAAACAGAAGAGCTTCGACGGCGCCCCGTGGCGCGGCGAGGCGCTCGTGGACAAGGAGCAACTCCAGCCGCTTCTGGTGACCTCGCAGCTCGCATGGAAGATCCCCCTATGGGTCAGGACGCTCTTCGGCGTGAACATCCGTCAGCTCGGCTTCAAGGTGAGCTACCAAGAGTTTGAGGATGGCGTTTGGTTCCCCGTCTCCTATGGCGGCGAGCTCCGGATCAAGGCTCTGCACTTCTTCCGTCGCCGCGCAGCGATCTCGCTGGTCAACAGCAGTTTTCAGCGCACCGAGGTCGACAGCGAGATCCGCTTCACACAGAGTCAGTGACTCGTCGCAGACGCCGCACGACCAGCGGATCCGCCTCCCAATCGATCTCCCCACACTCCCAACGCCGCAGCTCCGCGCCCTCGCGATCCTCCAGTAAGATGGCCGCGCGAGCTGGCCTCGATCCGGGCCCCGCCGGCGCCCAGCCCGCCAGCCGGGCTCCGCCTCGGACCGGTTCCGCGGCTTGGAAGCGACCCAAAGTCCGTCCATTCGCCACGAGCCGAAACCACCCGCGCCGCGCTACTCCGGCCACTCCGACTCCTCGTCTATCCAACCCGGCCAGCCAGGCTCGAGGATCGCCGGATTCACCTGGCGCGCTTCGAAGTCGATCCAGATGCGCTTGTCGCTGCGGCAGTCGTAAGTTCGACATGGCGCCGGTCGCTGTAAGTAGATCCCGCAGGCGCCCGATTCGCAGTCCTGGTGCACGCAGCGCCCCTGCTCGCCGCTCGCGCGTAGGTAGGGGCGGTTTCGATTCCAAGTGACGACGCCCTCGTCGAGATCTTGCTGGCTCAGTGAAAACTCGAGGCGACAACAGATTCCTTTGCACAGCTCCCAGCGGCTCGCACAATCAATCTCCGGCGTGTTGTCGAGCGCGTACTTGTCGCCGTAGTCGCCAATCCGGACCAGCGGCGGATTCGCGCTGCAGGCGTCCAGGGTTTCGACGCTGCGCCGGACACGCCGCGGAAGATCGTCCACTCGACGATTATGGCGCCTGCGCGAGGACATCAAGCCTCGTCGATCGTGGATCCGATCTCGCGGCCATGGCGAAGAGCCGCGACGCGCCTAGGATCAAGCAACCTAGCTCCGCGAGATGGGACCAGCGGTCGCCCATCGTCATAGGATCGACGAGCGCCGTATAGACGAGCACGAACGACACGCAAAGTGCCAGACGCACTTCGAGCAGCGTCCGCCCCCCGCAGGTCTGTCCCGGAATCAGCGCCGGCCGCACTCCGAACACTGGGTACGGCAGCCGGTGGAGCGCAAGCCAGCCCACCGCGAAACCCAAGTAGATCGCCGCGAGGTCCCACTTGTCGAACACATACCCGGGAACCAGATCGGCCACCTCCTCGAGCCAGGCCCACAGCAGCACGATCACGACCCCGGTTCCCACCATCAGCCTCGAACGCCGCTGGTGCTCGCACCAACGATCGCGTGAGTTCCCGTTCTCACCCGTCGCCAACTCCTTCAGGTTGTAGAGCACATAAAGGATTGCGGCCATCCCAAAGGCATAGAGCCAATCGTTGAACCAGCACCGTTCGAACCAGCCAAGCCAGCCCGCGGGTGGGAAGAAGTAGAGGCGTTCGGCGGGCGCGCGCCAAACAGTCATCTCCGCACGCCACAGTGAGAAGGCCCCGACGCCGAAAGCCCCGGCGAACGCCAACGCAAACTTCGCCCGAGCTCCAAGGAGCGAGTGCCGGGTCGACGCCACTGGACCTATAGACACCAGCCAGGCCGAATTCGGACGAGATGACGTTGGCGGGCTCTCGGCGCCGCAACGCCGGCTCGCCCACTCAGGCCTCCAGCGGATGCCGCCGTTGCGCGAGCGGAAAACGCACCGGCCCGCCCGCAAGCTGCGAAGCGTAGACGCCGCTGATCATCTCGGCCGTCCAACGCCCGTCCTCTTCATTGCAGGCGGGTTGGCGGTCCTGCTCGATCGCTTCGATCAGGTCGAGAATCATCAGCGCGTTGGCCAGTTGACGCTCATCGGCGGGAACCGGAGGCTCGAAGGCGACTTCGATCGGCTCCCAGCGGCTCTCGGCGTCGGGGATCCACGCCGGCGAGCGCAGAATGTAGGGTTGGCCGTCGGGGTAGATGCCCATGGGAATGAAGACCGCGCCCTTGCTGCCGTAGACGGTCGCGCCGAAGCGCAGCGGATGCGTCTGGTCGCTCTGCTTGGAAGCGAAGTAGGCGTGGACGCCGCCGTCGAAGGCGATCTGTGCGGCGATCTCGCGGCCGGCGGTGGGGCCGACGGGCTCGCGGGTCGGCGTGCGGCGGCGCGGGTCGAGCTCGCGCCCGCCGTGGGTCACGTGCGCGAAGATCCACTCCGGATCGCCCAGCAACATGCGCGTCAGGTCGAAGATGTGCGAGCCCAGCACGATCAAGTCTTCGCCGCCGGCGCGAGTATCCTCCTTGCCTCGCCCGCGCACTTCCTGGACGACGCCGATCTCGCCCTCGCGCACTATGCGCACCGCTTCCAGCACGAGGGGCGAGCGCCGCATCTGGTGGGCGATCTGAAGCTTTACGCCGGCGCGCTGCACGGCGGCGACCATGGCGTCGGCGCCTTGGAGATTCTCGGCGAAGGCCTTCTCGCAGTAGATGTGCGCGCCGGCCTGGGCCGCTGCGCTCACCATGGCGACGCGCTGGTCGGTGTGGCGCGGACCGATGCTGACCAGCTCTGGCTTTTCCTTCTCCAGCATCTCGCGGTAGTCGGCGTAGCCTCGCTTGGCGCCGCTGCGAGCTTGGGCCGCGGCGCGACCTTCGTCGTCCGGATCCGCGATGGCGACGAGCTCGACTTGCGGCAGAGCGCTCCAGACGATATCGAGCCCGTGGCCGTAGTTGCCGCGGCCGGTGTGGCCGATGACGGCGGCGGTGTAGCGCTTGGCCGAGGCGGCGGCCGCCGAAGCGAGAGTCGAAGCCAGGAAAGTGCGGCGGTCCATGGCCGCCTCAGGATACCAGGGCCGCCTACGCCGTCGTTCCGCCGCAGCTCGAACCCGCCCCGGCCGTGCAGCCGTAGCAGTGCCGCCCGGTTGCAATGCGCCGCTGCTCGAGCTCGCCCGCCACGAAGTCCTCCAAGCGCGCCGGCGCGCCGAAGCTCACCGGAAGCTCCAGCATCTGGTTGAAATCGCAATCGTACAGCGCGCCGTCCCAGCCCACCGAGAGCGTGTTGCGGCACATCACGCCTTGCGCGGCCGCCGGGTTGAACGCCTGTGCGAGCTTGTGCATGTAGCGCTCGTAGTTGCCCGAACGCAGCAAGAACTCGAGGAACCGGCTGATCGGCATGTTCGTGATGGTGTAGAGCGAATTGAGCTCCACCCCGTAGCGCGTCGCGAGCTCGCGCTTGAAATCTCGCTCGAGCGCCTCTTGCGGCGGCGGCAGGAACGCCCCAACCGGGTTGTAGACCAAGTTGAGCTCCAGCCCCGAACCTTCGCGGCCGTAGCCCAGCCCGTTGAGCCTGCGAATGCCCTCGATCGACTTCTCGAAGACGCCGGCGCCGCGCTGGGCGTCGGTTCGGTCGGCGTTGAAGTAGGGCAAGCTGGCGATAACCTCGACCTGATGGCGCGCCAGGAACTCCGCCAGGTCCGCTTGCGGCGCGAGCGAGAGCACGGTGAGGTTGCAGCGGTCCATCACATGGCGGCCGAGCCGCCGCGACTCTTCGACCAGGTAACGGAAGTTGGGGTTGAGCTCCGGCGCGCCCCCGGTGATGTCGACCGTTTGCGCCGAGGTCTGCTCGAGCGCCTCGATGCACAACTCGGCCGTCTTGCGCGTCATGACCTCTTTGCGATCCGGGCCGGCGTCGACGTGGCAGTGCTTGCAGCTCTGGTTGCAGAGCTTACCAACGTTGATCTGGAAAATTTCGATGCCGGTCGAGGTCAACGGGTGCAGACCAGCTTGCCCGAGCGACGCGTCGAAGTGCGGCAGGGCCGACGCCGGGTCTTCGAGCACGCGGAGCTGCTCGGCGGCTGAGGAGAGATCGTGGCTGCGGGCGCTGAGGGAGAGAACGGTCAAATCGGCTCCTACATGCTGAGCTTTTCCGCTACGTTGCGCATCTGCACGCCATGCACGAGCGAAGCGCCGCCCCGGATGGCGGAAGCGACGTGGACGGCTTCGCTCATCTGGTCCAGATTCGAGCCCTTCTCGAGACAGTCTTGCGTGTAGGCGTCAATGCAATAGGGGCATTGCACCGCGTGCGCGACGGCGAGCGCGATCAAGGCCTTCTCGCGCTGCGACAGCGCGCCTTCGGCAAAAACCGCCCCGTACCACTCGGAGAACTTCTTCCACAGCTCGGGGCTGTTCTTGCCCATGTCGCCGAAGCGCGGCAAGTCGTCGGATTCGTAGTAGTGAGCCATGCGATTGGGACTCTTTAGTGTAAGCGGAGACGCCGTTAGCGACCGCTAGTTGGATTTCGCGCAGGCCGGGTGGGAAGTTACGCCGGGTTGAGATTCGCACCTCGGCATCGCCGCCGAGCCTCGGGCAAGACGCTGCCGAGCCCGGGCGGCCATGCCCGGGTGCGCAACTCAACAACGGCACGAAAGATCGCACTCCGGCATGGCTGCCGGGGCTCAGAAAAGCACCCCTCGCGGCGAATCGCCAAACTAGGCTTGCGCCGGCTTTGCCCCGCCGCTCAACTTGTTGAGCAGGCGTACGGGCAGGTAGAGGATCGCCTTGAGCAACTCGAATACGCCGTCCACCGCGATCCCGACCAGCCGAAACGGCAGCAGCAACAGCCACACGATCGGATAGAGCACCAGCGCCAGCAAAGCCAGCGGCCAGCAGCACACGAACAAGATCAACCACAGCAGAAAGGTGAACATCCTGCCCAAAGATACGAAGATCGCGCCAGTATTGTTCCGCCGCCGCAGGGCTATCGCGCCGGGTTTTCATACCAGATCACGCCCAGGTTCTCGCGCTCCTCGCAGGTGATCAGGTCGAGATCGCCGTCCGCGTCGAGATCGAGCAGCTCGATGCGGTCGAACTTCACGCCCTCGGGGCCGGAGATACGGTGAACGTCCCAGTCGCGCTCGGCGGGCGACTGGCGATGGGAGAGCCAGTAGACGCCCTCGCGCTCCCCGTCAGCGCCTTCCGCGGTGAAGGCCAGATCGAGACGCCCATCGAGGTCCAGATCGCCGACGGCGACCGCCTTACCCCGCGTCACCCCCTCTGGTCGCTCGATCTCATGGCGCTCCCAGCCTGCGTCCGTGCGCCGGCGCCACACGATCGGGCCGCTCAGGGTCGCCGCAACGGCGTCTTGGCGGCCGTCGCCGTCGAGGTCGGCTAGCGTCATGAACATCAGCTCTTCCTCTCCCACGGCCCCAATGCGGCGCTCGCGCCAGCTCGGGTTCTCGAACCACACGATGCCGCGCCGCGACCCCTTGCGGTCAGTTGCAACCACGTCGTCGTCGCCGTCGCCGTCCAGGTCGCCGGCGATCAGCGACATCGTCCAGCCGGCATCGTAGAACGGATGCCACTTCCACTCGGAGAGCTTGCGCGGATCCGCCGGCGCCTGCCACCAGCCAATCGTGCCGTTGGGCTCTTTCGAGCCTGCGAAGAAGTCGATCCCGCGGCGGCCGTCGATGTCCGCCGGCAGCACGAACATCCAGCGGGTCAGGTTACGCGATGCGGGAATCGCTTCGGTCGCCCAAGCCGAGGCGTCGAGATAGCGCTCGGGCTCGGCCGGCGCCCAATGAACGTAGAGCGTCTGCTCGTCGCCTTCTGTCGAGCTGAGGACATCCCAAGCGCCGTCGCCGTCCAGATCGGCGAAGACGGCGTCTTCGGGCGAGCCGACCGCGCCCACGGTGACCGCGGGCCAAGGCTGGCGCGACCTCCCCGCCCCCGGGTTGAGGTAGACGCGCACTCGCCCGCCCTCTTCCCAGCCGGTCGCGATGTCTTCGAGGCCGTCGCCGTTGACGTCAGCCAAGCGCACCCCGTCCGCGCCGCGCGAGGAGTCGTCGATGATGTGGCGCTCCCAGGGGCCGGCAATCAGAGCGGCGGGCAGCCACGCGAGAAACAACAGCCGCATGCGCGAGCGTCCCGTCGCTGACCGGAGAGATCTTTGCGCCGGTAGGCGCATGGCAGCAATCAGCCTCGGGCGCCGCGCCCGTGGAATCCAGCGGCGCCGCCCCTTTGTTGGGCCCTGCCAAGGGCCTAGCTGCAACCGAGCTGCGCCCCGTGCAGGCTGCTCGCGGGAAATCCAGACCCGGCCGCGGCCGCCCTTGCTGAAATCGTAGCTCGTCTTCATCGCTGGGGCTGAGCCTCGTACTGCTAAGACTCTGAGATCAGAGTATACTCTTGCCGTCGTGCGCACGCTCACCATTCCTCTCTCGCTTCTGCTTGCCTCCGCGCTCGCCGCCCAGTCCCACCGCTCCAACCCCGCGCCCTATCCCAACGCGCGCACCGGCGGCAACTACATGCAGAACTTCTATCTGCCGCAGGCGACCTCCACACCGTGGCGGCCGGCCTTCTCGCCCGACGGCGAGTGGATCGCCTTCGCGATGTCGGGCTCGATCTGGAAGATCCGCGTCGACGGCACGACCGCCTACGAGCTCACCTCCGCGGCCACCTACGATTCCTCGCCCGTCTTCTCGCCCGACGGCTCCAAGATCGTCTACACCGCTGACGAAAACTACACCGCGATCAATCTCCGCATGCTCGACCTGACGACCGGCGAGACGCACGCCCTCACCCAGGGCGGCCACGTGCACCTCGATCCCGTCTTCTCGCCCGACGGCAAGCGCCTGCTCTACGTCTCGACCCAGCCCGGCGGCTGGTACCACCTCTACGCCATGCCGCTCGACGACGGCGGCAACCCGGGCGAGCCGGTGCGGCTGACCGCGGACCACAACTTCCGCAACGAGCGGCTCTACTTCGGCGCCGAGGATTTGCACATCCAACCCACCTGGTCGCCGCGGGCCGACGAGATGATTCTCGTCTCCAATCGCGGCATCTCGCTCGGCTCCGGCGGAATCTGGCGCGCGCCCGTCGAGCCCAACGCCATGGAGAAGGCCGAGCTGATCCTACGCGAGGAAACCCTCTACCGCACCCGTCCACAGTGGTCGCCCGACGGCGCGCGAATCCTCTATAGCTCTCACCGCGGCAGCCAGTTCAACAACCTCTACGTGCTGCCGGTCAGCGGCGGCGAGCCCTACCAGATGACCTTCGGCGAGTGGGATCACTTCGAGCCGCGCTGGTCGCCCGACGGCGAATGGATCGTTTATGTCGCCAACGAGCGCGGCCTCTCCGAGCTGCGGCTGCTGAAGACCTTTGGCGGCGAAGAGCGCAAGGTCGAGATTCGCCGCCGCGTCTACAAACGGCCGATGGGCAAGCTCGCCGTCACCGTGCGGGACGGCGCCAACGGCCCGCCCGCGCCGGCCAAGATCATGCTCGTCGCCTCCGACGGCAAGGCCTACGCTCCGCCGGACGCCTACCACCGCGTGGGGCAGCGGGCGCTCCACCTGGACTTCTTCCACACCGACGGAACCTTCGAGCTCGACCTGCCGCCGGGCGAGGTCAAGATCATGGCGATGAAGGGCTTCGAGCGGCTGCCGGTCGAGATTGCGCCAAGTGTGGTCGACGGCCAGCTCACCCACGCTGAAATCACGCTCGAGCGCGTCACTAACGCAAAGGCGCGCGGATGGTTCTCCGGCAGCGACCACGTCCACATGAACTACGGCGGCAACCTGCACAACACGCCCGCGAACTTGATGTTCATGGCCGCCGCCGAGGACCTCGACGTCGTCGGCGAAAAGATCGCCAACAAGGACAACCGCATCTTCGACCATCAGTTCTTCAACGGGCCGTACGACCAGGGCCGCTCGACGCCCCAGCGGCTGCTCGCTTGGGGTCAGGAGTATCGTCCGCCCTTCTACGGGCACGTCAACTTCATCAACCTGAGCAAGCACCTCATCTCGCCCTTCACCACCGGGTACGAAGACACCGCCATCGAGAGCCTTTATCCCTCCAATACGGACATGTTCCGGCTGGCGCGCAAGCAGGGAGCGATCGGCGGCCACGTCCACCCCTTCGGCGCGCCGCCGGAGGAGGTCGGCTACGCCAACGCGCGCACATTTCCGGTGGATCTGGCGTTGGGCACATTCGAGTACCTGGAGGTGATGACCAGCGCCGCCTACGCACGCCACACCAGCAAGGTGTGGCATCGGGCGCTCAACTGCGGCTTCCGCGTCACCGCCTCGGGCGGCGAGGATTCGATCTCGAACCTGCACCGCACGCCGGCCTTGGGCGCGGCCCGCGTCTATGCCGACCTGAGCGGCAAGCTCGAGTGGCAGCGCTGGGTCGACGCCATCCGAGAAGGGCGCACGATGTTCACCAACGGCCCGCTGGTCTGGCTCGGCGTCGACGGCGAGGGCCCGGGCGGCGAGGTGCGCCTGCCCGCGGGCGGCGGCGCGGTCGAGATCGGGGCGACGCTCGAGTCCGCCTTCCCGATCGATCGGTTGGAGCTGATCTTCCGCGGCGAGGTCGTGGAGACGATCCCGCTGACCGACGGCCGCCGGCGAGCGTCGTGGCGCGGGCGCGTGCCGGTGGAGCGCAGCGGCTGGTTCACGCTTCGTGCGCTGAGCGACGATCCGGTCTACCCCATCGACGACGAGAACCTGCACGCCGAGACCGGCGCCGTCTATGTGCTGGCGGGCGATGAGCCCATCCGCTCGCCCCAGGACGCCGCCTACTTCGTGCGTTGGATCGACGCCATCACCAAGCAGGCCCGGCAGCACCCGGGCTGGCGCTCCGAGCGCGAGCGCGAGCACGTGCTGACTCAGTTCGCCGAGGCCAGGCGCATCCTCGAAGAGCGAGCCGGTCGCTGAGCCGCGTCACGAGTGGATTGGATCGCCGAACCAGGCAGGAACACCGCCTCGTCGAAGCGCAGCATGGCCAAGTCGTCCTGCCACTGGTCGAACGCCGGTTGAGGCGTCCGCCCCTTCGCCTCTTCGAGAATCCAGTGCGCGAACCGCGCCCCGGCTTGATGCGCCAGCGGGTATCCGCCGCCGAAGCGGGCGTTGATCTCGATGACGCGCATCGAGCCGTCGACGTCCTCGAAGATCTGAATGTTGAGCGGCCCGGAAGCGCCAGGCAGCGTCTCGGCGATCGCGCGAGCGAGCTCCATCAGCGGCCGGCGCTTGACGGTGAGCCCCTTTGAGACCTCGCCCGCGCGCACCTCGAGACGCCGGCACGGCGCCGCACACAGGCAGCGGCCCCTGCGGTCGACGTAGACATGGACGGTGTGCTCGGCGCCGCCCGCCATCTCTTCCACGATCAGGTCGTCGGCGTTGGGCCGCAACGCGAGGAGCTCCGCCGGCCGGGCGATCTCGCGCAGGCCGGCCGAGGCGCTGCCGCCCGCTGGCTTCACCACCACGGGAAAGCTCCACTCGTTGGCCTCGACGAAGGCCTGCTCCAAGCTGGTCTGGCGCACGACCGGAAAGCCCCGCCGGCGCAGCCAAGCGTGCGTCAGGCGCTTATCGGCGGCAATCTCCACCGCACGCTGGCCCGAGCACGCCACGTGGACGCCGGCTGCGGCCAGTTCCGCGCGATGCTCGGCGTAGACGGGCAACTCGGTGTCGATTGTGGGCACCACGACGTCGATGCGCTCGCGCCGGCACAGCTCGAGCAGCGCGGCGACAAAGCCACGCTCGGTACAACGCGGTACGAGGTGGGCGCGGTCGGCGAACTGCGCCGCCGGCGCGTGGGGCGCGGCGTCGGCGGCCACCATGTGACCCTCGAGCCCCAGCTCCGCCAGGGCTTCTCGAAAACAGCGCATCAGGCCGACGCGCCGGCCCGCGGAGGAAAACAGGATGTTCATGCCGGTTTGCGCGCCAATGCCCAATAGCCGCCCGGGATGCGGCGCGCGATCATGCCCTTCGCGGGTAGCCGGTCGGCCCATCGCAATGGCGAGAATAGCACTGCGGCGAGGCCCTTGACCGGCAGGTAGGCGCGCTGCCAGATCGAGCCGGCGAGCACCGCCAGAAACTCCGTCGCGATGCGATACATGCCCGTCCCGGCGCCCACGGCGGTCTCCAAGCGCTCGAGCTCGAGCCCGGCCGAGCGCACCAGCCGCTCGAGGCCTTCATCGGTGAAGCGCCAATAGTCGGCGGGGCCGGGGTGATAGCCGATGATGAACGGCGTCTGCAGATACAGCGCTCCGCCGGGGGCGAGCACGCGGCGCACCTCGCGGATTGCAGTCCAAGGGTCGGGCAAGTGCTCGAAAACCTCTTGGCTGACGACGACGCGAAGGCTGCCGTCGGCGAACGGCAACCGCTCGGCGGACCCGATGCAATCGGGCGCGCCCGCCGCGTCGATGTCGAGCCGCAGCATGCGCCGGTGCAGGCGGCTGCCGCCGCAACCCAGGTCGAGGCCCCACGCGCCTTGCTTGTCCAGCTCAGCGAGCGCGGCGGCCACCGCTCGGCGCACCGGCGCGGCCTGGTTGTGGCGTGCATAGACGCGCCGGACGGTCCAGGCGCGAAGAGGCTCGAGCAGCGGCATGGCGGTTGAGGAGCGAATCGTCAGTCTCGCGCGGCGGCTGTAGTTCGGCCCGCCGGCCGGTAAATCTGCGCGGTTGTTCCGGCTCGCGAGACCACGCCTCGGCCGCCCAGCACGATCCAGGCGGTTTCGGCCAGGATGCGCAGATCGAACCACAGGCTCCAGTTCTCCACGTAGTCCACGTCGAGCTCGAAGCGCTCTTCCCAATCGAGCAGGTTGCGCCCGCGGATCTGCGCCCAGCCGGTGATGCCCGGCCGCACCGCGTGCCGCAGGCGCTGGCGCTCGGTGTAACGGTCGAGGTAGTCCGTCAGCAGCGGCCGCGGGCCGACCAGGCTCATCTCACCGCGCAACACGTTAACGAGTTGCGGCAGCTCGTCCAGGCTCCAGCGGCGCAGGAAGCGGCCCAGCGGCGTCATGCGCCGCTCGTCGGGCAGCATACGGCCCGCCGCGTCACTCTGTTGGGTCATGGTGCGCAGCTTGAGCAGCACGAACGGAGCGTCGAGCCGGCCCGGGCGGGTTTGCCGAAAGATCGCCGGACCGCCCATCACGAGCCGTACGGCGATCAGACACGCCGCCTGAATCGGCGCGGTGATGACGAGCAAGATCGCCGCTGCGGTGATGTCGAGCAGCCGCTTGAGCGCCCGCTGCAACGCCTTGCCGCCGGCGGCGGCAAGCCGGCGATAGAGCATCAGCTTGGCGCCCCAAACCTGCTCGGGGCGAAACTCGGCCAGCACGCGCTTGCGGCCTGCACGGCCCATTGCGCGGGCGCGCTCGGGGTCGCGCAACAGCGAGGCCAGCGCCGCTGCCAGCGCTTGCGGGTCGCGCGGCGGTACCAGCAAGCCCGTAACCCCGTCAACGACAGCGTCCACCGAACCGGTCGCACGCGCGGCAACCACGGGGCGGCCCGCCGCGGCGGCTTCCAGCGCCACGCCGGGCAGGCCTTCGCGATAGGACGGCAGCGCCACGATGTCGAGGTCGGCGTAGAACGGGGCCGGGTCATCCACGAAGCCTGGACGCGCGACCTCGGTGTCGCGCTCGATCGAGCGCCGCACCGTCGGGTCGACCGGGTCGCCGTCCTCGAAATCGCCCAACAGCACTAGCTTGAGCGCCGGAAACTCGCCGCGCAATCGCCGGAACGCCGCATAGAGCTCCTCGACGCCTTTGTCGCGCGTCAGCCGCCCGACGAACCCGACAACTCCCGAGCCCGCCGGCCGTCGCCAAGCCGCTTCGAAGCGGTCCGGGTCGACGCCGTTGGCGCTGCCGGCGGCCGCGATCACGCCCTTCGCCGCGGCCGCCAGCCGCAGCTCCACGGCGCGGTCGCGCAAGCTCGGACTGACGAAGAGCACGCGATGCGCCAGCGCCATCGAGAGCCTCTCGGACGCCTCCAGCGCAAAACGTAACGCCCCGGTCGCGGTTTCGAGGCGTAGACCATGGCAAGCGTAGACGCGCACAGGGACGCGCGCCAGCCACGCGGCAAGCATCCCGAGCAGGCCGGCTTTGGGCGTGCCGGCTTCGATGACGTCGGGGCGCAGATCCAGCAGCAAACTGTAGAGCCGCCGCAGCGACCGCAAGTCTCCTACGAGCGAAGGCTCGCGCGCCATCTCCACCGCCGCGGTCTCGACCCCCTCTTCGCGGCCGAACCGCTCGAGCTCGCGGCCCGGCCCGGTCACCACCGTCACCCGGAATCCCCTCTGGACCAAGTAGCGGCACTGGCCGGCCAACATCCGGGGCGGGGCTACGGGTGAAGTGAGCAGGAAAACGATGTGCGGCCGGGCGTCAGACACGTCTGAGGAGTAATCGACCGAGGCGCGCGTGGTGATTACCATCGGAAACTGCTTCGGGCGCCGCATAGGGCTACGGCAACCAGCTTCCTGAAAAATGCTCTAGCCTGTAGGGGCTCGGCAAGCCCGCCCCGAATCCCTTCATGCAGGACACAGCCCCCATCCGCCCCGGCGAAGAGCTCGATCTCGACCGGCTGCGGCGCTACCTCACGGGCAAGATCGACGGCGCGGAGCGGGGCGTCGAGCTCGAGCAGTTTCCCGGCGGCCACTCCAATTTGACCTACCTGCTGCGCAGCGGCGGCCGCGAGTACGTGCTGCGGCGTCCCCCTCTGGGCCCAGTAGCCCCTCGCGCGCACGACATGGCCCGCGAGTATCGCGTGCTCGAGAAAGTGGCGCCGCTCTACCCGCCCGCCCCGCGGGCGTACCTGCTCTGCGAGGATCCCGGGGTGGCCGGCGCGACGTTCTACCTGATGGAGCGGCGGCGCGGCGTGGTGTTGCGAAACGAGCTGCCGCCGGGGTGGCATGCGCCAGAGACGCCGCGGACGATAGCGCGGGGCTTCATCGACGGCCTGGCCGCGCTCCATACGCTCGACATCTACGCCCACGGCCTGGACTCGATGGGCAAGCCCGACGGCTTCCTCGAGCGCCAAGTCCGCGGTTGGACCCGGCGCTGGGAGCGCGCCAGCACCAGCGAGCTGCCGCTGATGGACGAGCTCAGCGCCTGGCTCGAGCAGCATCTGCCGGAGTCGCCCCGCGCCACGCTCGTTCACAACGACTACAAGCTCGACAACTTGATGCTTGCCGAGGACGACCCCGGCCGCATCACCGCCGTGCTCGATTGGGAGATGAGCTCGGTCGGCGACCCGCTCATCGATCTCGGCATCGTGCTCTGCTACTGGCCCCAAGCCGACGACCCGCCGCCGCGCCGCGGCTCCATCACGCCCCTCACCGCGCGACCCGGTTGGCCGCACCGGGAAACGCTGCTCGCTCGCTACCATGAGAAGACCGGTCGAAATCTCGGCAACATCGCCTATTACGAGGCCTTCGGCCTGTTCAAGCTGGCCGTCGTGTTGCAGCAGATCTACTACCGCTTCCACGTGGGACAAACCCAGGACGAGCGCTTTCGCGACTTCGACAAGCGCGTGGAAGGGCTGGCCGAAGCAGCTCGACTGGTGGTGGAATCCGCGTGAGCGCCCTCTATCTGTTCCGCCACGGCCAAGCCGGACCGCGGCATCGCTATGACACGCTCTCGAGCCTTGGCGAGCAGCAAGCGCGGCTGCTGGGCGAGCGACTCGCGGCCCAGGGCATGCGCTTCGACGCCGCCATCGCCGGTAGCCTCGAGCGCCAGCGCCGAACCGCCCACATCGTCCAGAGCGTCTACCGCAAGGCCGGCGTCGCGTTCCCCGAGGTCACCCTCGACGAGCAATGGAACGAGTTCGACCTGGGCGCGGTCTATCAGCAGGTCGCCGACCCGCTCGCCCGCGAGGATCCCGAGTTCGCCAAGCTGTGGGCCGAGATGGTGCGCGAGATGGAGAACGAGCACGCCGGCGTCCACCGGCTGCACAACTACTGCGACGTGGCCGTGGTGCGCGCGTGGGTAACCAAGAGCCATCCCTATGACGGCGAATCCTGGGAAGCGTTCCGCGAGCGGATCAAGGCCGCGCTGCACCGGCTGAACGATCACGGCGGTCCGGGA
This sequence comes from Bryobacterales bacterium, assembly GCA_965216545.1. Classification (GTDB taxonomy): domain Bacteria; phylum Acidobacteriota; class Terriglobia; order Bryobacterales; family UBA6623; genus RI-231. The sequence goes on along the minus strand of OZ244172.1, from coordinate 4,725,146 downwards.
AGAAAGGTCGCCGTGTTCACCTCGGCGACGCCGGTGGGGATTTCCGTCGGCCAGACGCTGGGCCTGGATGAACAGCAGATGTGGCGACTGGCCGGCGTCACCTACAACGCCTCGATGACCTCGCTGCGGCTAGGCGAAGACGGAGAGCTGCGGCTGTTCAGCTTCAACTCGGTGGGACACCTCACGGACCCGGAGATGTGGAGCTTCCGGTAGAAACGCCGCGACCGCGATGTCAGGAAATGTCAGGCCGATGGGGGGGCGCCGACGCGCGCGCCCGCCCATCGCCAGCCGCCCCGCAAGACATGCGGCAGGCGTCCGCGCCCAGCATCGGCGAGCCGGGCTGCCCGATGGATTCGATGCCGGCATGGCGCCGCGCAACAGTGCATCCGCGCCCGGGCCACCGCGATCAAGCCCCACAGGGCTCGCAAGGGGCGTGCAGGCTCGAGAGGCCATTCTACCCCGCGCAATCGCGCCCCCCAGCGCTATTCCTCAGTCGGGTCTACGAAGCGGTAGCCCACGCCGACCGCCGTTATCAGGTACTTTGGGCTCGACGGGTCCGGCTCGATCTTCTTGCGGATGTGCCCGATGTGCACCCGCAACGTTTGGGCGTACTCGCCGTGGTGCGGCCCCCACACGGCTTTGAGCAGCGACTCGGAAGCCACGACGCGGTGGCGGTTCGAAACCAGGTGCGCCAGGATGTCAAACTCGGTGCGCGTCAGGTGGACCGGCTCGCCGCCAACCTGCACCTCGCGCTGCAAGAAATCCATCCGCAGCTCGCCGACGGTGACGACCGACTCCTCCTCCCGATCCGAGCGGGAGCGTCGCAGCAGCGCACGCAGCCGCGCCAGGAACTCCTCGCTGCGGAACGGCTTGATGAGGTAGTCGTCCGCGCCGCGGTCCAGCGCCGAGACGATCGTCACCTCGTCTCCCAGACCGGAAAGCACCAAGATCGGGCCCTTGTACCAGAGCCGCAGCTCCGAGCACACATCCAGCCCGCTGATGCCGGGCAGCCTGAGATCGAGAATGACGGCGTCGGGCCGCTCACGGTCCGCCGTGACCAGAGCTGGCGCGCCTGCGGCCTCAGCCACCGGCTGATATCCCGCGCGCTCGAGCACCGCCGCTACGAACTTCTGAACCGCCTCTTCGTCGTCTACGATTAATACCTTCGGGCGCTCTTCTCCCATTCACCAGCGGCGCTCCGCCGCGGCCGACCTCGGGTTCGGGGAACGCAGTCGGCCCTCCCGTTTCTACTGTGCCACAGCTTCGGATCGAGTTTCACGGAATTTTCGAGAAACTCGGGGATTACCCGCCCGCAATGCCAGCGCCTATTCGCTCGAGTCGCCGTAGGAGCGCTGCGTCTCGCGCAGCTCCGCGGTGAGCTCCGCCCGCAGCTCGGCGTGCCCGGTCTCCTCGGCCAGGTTGCTCAGCTCGTGCGGGTCCTCCTCGAGGTCGAACAGCTCGGTGTAGCCGTCCTCGGTGTAGTACTCGATCAGCTTGTAGCGGTCTCGCCGCACGCCGCGGTTGGGCCCCACCCGGTGCGCGGTCCAGAACTGGAACGACGGATCGGTCATCTGATCCCTCGACATGTTGCGAAACGCCCAGGAATTCTCGAAGTAGGAGTAGTAGGCCGAAGTGCGCCAATCCCGCGGCGGCTCTCCTTCGACCACCGGCTTGAGGCTGCGGCCCTGCATCGAGTCGGGAACCTCGATTCCCGCAAAGTCGAGAATCGTCGGCGCCAAGTCGATGTTCATCGCGAACCGACTCTCCACCTGTCCGCCGTCGACCATGCGCGGATAGCGCAACAGCAACGGCACGCGCATCGAAGGCTCATACATGAAGCGTTTGTCGTACCAGCCGTGCTCGCCTAGGAAATAGCCGTTGTCGGTCGTGTAGACGATCAGCGTGTCCTCGGCCTGGCCGCTCTCATCGAGGAAGTCCAAGATCCTGCCCAGATTTTCGTCGACGCCATAAACCGAGCGGTGATGGTCTTTGACGAAGCGGTCGTAGATCCAGTCCTTCTTCTGCTCCGGGGAGAGCCCTACGGGAATCTCGCCCTCGTAGTCGCCCTCGAGGCTGACCTCGAACTTCATGTCCTGCGCTTCGCGCGCGATACGGCGCGTCGCGTAGTCGTCGTCGTAGGTCTCCGGCTTGGGCCACTCGATGTCGTCCCACATTTGGGCATGGCGCGGCGCGGGCGTAAAGGGCCGGTGCGGCGCCTTGTGTTGATAGACCAGGCACCACGGCGCGCCCTCTCCGGCGTTGGCCTTCAAGAACTCCAGAGCGAGGTCGGTGGTGATGTCGGTCGCGTAGCCGGACTCCTCGCGCTTTGTCCCGCCGTGGAGGAAGTCCGGATCGAAGTAGACGCCCTGGCCCGGAAGCACCTTCCATTCGTCGAAACCCGCCGGATCCTGGCGGATGTGCCACTTGCCCATCAGCGCCGTCTTGTAGCCGGCCTGCTGCAGCAGCTTGGGGAACGTCGGCAGGCTGGCGTCGAGCGTCTCGACCGCGTCGGCGCGCTCGGAGTTGCCGCGAATGCCGTGCACGTGGCTCAGGCAACCGGTGATCACCGTCGCGCGGCTCGGGGCGCAGAGCGAGTTGGTGCAGAACGCATTCTCGAAGCGCACGCCGCCGTCGGCGAGCCGGTCCATGTGCGGCGTCTCGAGGATGGGATGGCCGGCGCAAGACATCTGCGAATGCTGCTGATCGTCGGTCATCACGAAGAGCACGTTGGGCCGCGGGGGGGCGGCGCGCGGGGTCGAACCGCAGCCGTGAAAGAGGAACGAAGCGGCGGCGCCTCCCGAGAGAGTCCTCAGGGCGTCGCGACGGGTCGATTGCGGCATAGGCAGTAGTGTACCCGCTCGTTCTGCCGCCGAGCGCCGCGCGCTATGCTGGTCAACCGCATGCCGACCGCCGCCCGCTGGATCTTGCTCAGCGTCCTCGCGCTCGCCGCCATCCTCATCCCGTTCGCCCTATACGAAGCGGAGTTGACGGCATGGGCGCAGAATCAGGTTGCGGAGGGACGCTCCAAGCCCATGGCCGCGGCCGCCATCGTGGCGCTGCTGGCCTCCGACGTGCTCTTGCCCATCCCCTCGAGCCTGGTTGCGACCGCTTCGGGGTACCTGCTTGGGCTGGCGCCGGGTGCGGCGGCGGCGTGGGCGGGCATGACGGCCGGCGCGCTGATCGGCTACGGGCTCGGACGCAAGCCGGCGCGGGCGCTCACCCGGCGACTCGTCGGCGAAGCCGAGCTGGAGCGCGCCTCGCGGCTGCATCGCCGTTGGGGGGATTGGGCGATCGTGGCTAGCCGAGCGGTCCCCGTGCTGGCCGAAGCGTCAGTCGTCTTCGCCGGCGTTGCCGGCATGCGTCTGCGTCGCTTCGCGTGGCTGACTGCGCTCTCGAACCTCGCCATCGCGACAGTCTACGCCGCGGTCGGCGCGCTGGCGCTCGAGACCCACTCCTTTCTTCTGGCCTTTGCCGGAGCGGTCGGCGTCCCAGCGGCCGCCATGGCGCTGTTGCGCGGCCGGGGTTAGCGCGCGCCCTCACGGGCGCGTCTCGGTTGCCTCACGGCGCCGGCGAAGGCCTCTGCGCTCCAACCTCGTCCAGCCAGACGTGCAAGCGCTCCCGCAAGCTCGTCGCCGTCTCGCGCTTCGAGCTTGCCAGGTCCCTCCTCTCGCCTGGATCTTCCCGCAGATTGTAGAGCTCCAGCTTGGCGCCCTCGTAGTATTCCATCAGCTTCCACTCGCCCACGCGGATCGAGCTGACCGGCGTGGTCGTGGCGTAGTAGTGCGGGTAGTGGAAGTAGAGCGCCTCGCGCGCGAGCCTGGCCGAGGGGTCGCGCAACAGCGGCGTCAGATTCGCGCCGTCGGGCCGCACCTGAGAGCGAAGCCCGGCCAACGAGAGCAAGGTGGGGAAAAAGTCGACGGACGACACCGGCGTCTCGCAGACTCCTCCGCTCGCGGGCGTTACGCCCGGCGCCCTGACGATGGTCGGTACGCGCACGCCGCCCTCGTAGAGCGAGCCTTTCCCCGAGCGCAGCGGCGCGTTGTTGGTCACCCGCTCGCCGCCGAACTCGTTGATGTATCCCCCGTTGTCGGAGGAGAACACCACGATCGTCTCGTCCGCCAAGTCGAGCTCGTCGAGCTTTGCCAGCACGCGACCGACGTTTTCGTCCATGCTCTCGACCATGGCGGCGTAGTGCGCGTTGCGGTGGCGCATGCCCGCCCGAATCCTGCCGCGGTAGCGCGCCGCTGCCTCCGGCTTGCCCTCGATCGGCGTGTGTACGGTGTGGTACCAGAGCTGGAGGTAGAACGGCTGCTCCCGATGCCTCTCGAGAATCTCGAGCGCCTCGTCGGTCAGCCTGTCCGTCAGATACTCGCCTGGCTCGCCGTCCTCGAGATGCGGCACGTAGCGCGGCTCGCGGAAATAGCGGTCGCCGGAGTAGGGGTAGAAGAACGTCTGCGGAGCGCCCCACAGCGTGCCGCCCACGTTGTAGTCGAAGCCCTGCGTTTGCGGATAATGCTCCGCCGTGCCCAGGTGCCACTTGCCGACGTGGGCCGTCGCGTACCCGGCCTGCTTGAACACCTCGGCCAGCGTCGTCTCGCCGAGCGGAAGATGATCCATCGTGCGCGGCGTGAGCAGCTTGCGATCGAGCGGCGGGTGATGCGCCGCCTCCCGCCAAATCGTCAGGTGCAGCCGCGCGGGATGCTTGCCGGTCAGGATCGATGCCCGCGTCGGCGAGCAAACCGGCGACGCGGTATAGGATTGCGTAAAGCGCACGCCCGACGCGGCGAAGCGGTCCAGGTTCGGCGTCTGGTGCAAGTCCGCGCCGTAGACGCCCAAGTCCGCCCAACCCAGATCGTCGGCCAGGATGAACACGACGTTGGGCCGCGGCTGCGCGGCGAGCGAGGAAGCGAGCGCAAGCGCCGCTGCGGTCAGAGCGACCCGGGCGGCGCGGCCAATCATCGCAGGTGCGGCTCCAACAACTTCTTCCAAATCGCGTACCCCACATCGGACATATGCAGCCCGTCTGCGACGAACAGCTCGCCGCGGGGCTCGCCGTCCTCTCCGAGCATCGGCGCCTCGGTGTTGATATAGACGAGCCGCGGGTCGCGATACGAGTACTCTTCGATCATCAAGTTCGCGGCGCGCATCGGATTGATCAGATGCCACCGCGCCAGGCTCGGCTTGATCGCCAGAAAGACGATCTTCGTCCTGGGCAGCCTGGCGTGGACCTTCGCGACGAACTCCTGGAAGTCCTGGAATACCGTCGGCGCCGTTCCGCCCCGTCCGATGTCGTTGTCGCCCTCGTAGAGGACGATCACGCGCGGCTCGAGCGGCAGCACGACGCGATCGAGATAGCGGATGGCGTCCGGTGTCGTCGATCCTCCGAAGCCGCGGTTGACGTACCCCTTGCCAGGGAACGACTTGTCGAGGTCCCAGCGGCGAACCGTCGAGCTGCCGTAGAACACCACGCCTCCCTTGGCCGGCGGACGCGCTTTGTCGGCCTTGTCAAAGGCTTGCATCGCGGGCTCCCAGCGGTCGGCGTCCTGCGCGGCCAGCGGCGCGGCGCAAAGGAGTAGGGCGACGGCGGGCAGTCTCATTCGGCAATCCTGTCGGCAAGCATGTCTTTGACCGGCTCGACGCCAGCGCTGTGCTCCTCGACCATGGCGTCGATCTCGGCAACGATGTCGGGGTGATCTTCGGCGACGTTCATCTTCTCGCCCGGATCGACCTCAAGGTTGTAGAGCAACGGCGGGTCGTGCTCGATGATCGGGTCGCGCAGATAGCCGGACTTGGTGCGGTAGTGAATCTTCCAAGCGCCCTTGCGCGCCGCCCAAACCGACGTGCCGCGGTAGTAGAAGACGCGGTCGCGCGGCGATCCGCCCGTTCCTTTGAGCGCCGGCGTAAGATCGTAGCCGTCGAGCTCGCGGTCGTCCGGCGCAGCCACGCCGGCCAGCGCCGCGAAGGTCGGCAGCAGATCCAGCGTCGCGCCCAGGTCGCGCACGATGCCAGGCTTCACCAAGTCCGGCTGCCAGAAGAGCGTCGGCTCGCGCATGCCGCCGTCCCAGGTCGAGCCCTTGCCCATCCGAAGCCCGCCTGCCGAGCCGCCATGGTCGTCGTAGGTCAGCCACGGACCGTTGTCGGAGGTGAACACCACCAGCGTTTGGTCGTCGAGGCCGAGCTCGCGCAAGGTGTCGAGGATGCGGCCCACCGACCAGTCGATCTCCTCCACCGTGTCGCCAAACAGCCCGCGGCGGCTCTTACCTTCAAACTCCGCGGAGGCGAACAGCGGCACGTGCACCATGCTGTGCGCCAAGTAGAGGAAGAACGGCCTGCCGCGATTCGAGCGGATGAACTCGACCGCGCGCTCGGCGTAGCGCTTGGTGATCGTCGTTTGATCGGTCGGCCGCTCGAGCTCCGTTTCGTTGTCGAGCAGCGGGACATCCCAGTACTCGCTCTTGGGGTTCCAGAAGCGCCGGCGATGCGGGATGTCCTGCCGCACGCCGTCCATGTCGTTCGAATAGGGAATGCCGAAGTAGGAGTCGAAGCCCTGCTGCATGGGCAGCCATTGCGGCAGATGCCCAAGGTGCCATTTGCCGACGGCGGCAGTGGCGTAGTCTTTCTTTTTCAGCACCTCGGCGATAGTGACCTCGCTATGTGGCAACCCGCCCGAAGAGTCCGGGAACAGTACCCGGCGGGCGTCCGAGGTCATGCCGCTGCGGATGGGCAACCGGCCGGTGATCAAGCCGGCTCGGCTCGGCGTGCAAACCGACGACGCCACGTAGAACTGCGTCCACTTCTGGCCTTCGGCCGCCATGCGGTCCAAATTCGGCGTGTTGATGGTGGGATGGCCAAATGGGCCAATGTCGCCCCAACCCAGGTCATCGGCGAAGATGACGACGAAGTTTTGTTGGGCGAGCGCAGGCAGCGCGCAGAGGGCGAACACCAGAGCAAGGCGCTTCATCAGCGCCCGATTGTATCAGAGGGCGCCCGGCCAACTACATCCCAGCGCAAAAGGCCGCGATCGAGCCTCCGCCGCTCATCCCCTCATCCGCACGCCCGGCGCCTGGTAGTCGATCTCGACCTCCCTACCCCGGTTCAGAATCGACTCGCGCCCCGCCTGGCAGACCAGCTCGTTGAAGCGGCTATTCGCCGGCGTAGCCACGATGCCGCGCCGGTCGAGCTCGGCGATCTTGGCCTTACGCTGCCCGATGCTCGCACTCTCGGCCTCGATGCACAGCGCCGCGCTCACCAGCTCGTCCACCGAGCGCACACCGTACCCCCAGGGGACGAGTCCCTCTCCGCCCATGTCCTGGTACATAAAGTAGTCTGGGCTAGGCTCGACGTGCTGTGTTCCGCCAGGCGAGTCGAGCGGCTCGATGAAGCTGTACTCGAGGCCGCGGTACTGGTCCGAGTGGCGCAGCAAGGCGCCGTTGCCGTTCCCGGTGAAGTAGAGCGTCATTCCCTGTGTGTTCGGCCCCGGGGCGGCGTCGGGAAAGCACAGCGAGTTCTGCACGTTGAGGCAGGCGTCGTTCTCCCAAATCACCCGCGCGTCGGTCCACAAATAGCCCTCGACGCCATTGGGAAACTTGTCCTTCACGCCATAAACGCTGACAGCGGCCGGTTTGAGGCCGGTGATGAAGTGCACCAGGTCCACGTAGTGGCAACCGATGTAGACGAACGAGTCCGTCTCCTCGCAGGAGAACCAATTCTGGAAATTCGACTCGCGGTAGTGCCACTTCTCCATCAGCACGGCGTGACCGAGCTTCAGCTCGCCGAACAGGCCTTGGCGCGCCCGGGACCGGGCCATCAGGCTGCGCGGATCGAAGCGCTTGTGATACTCGACGCCGACGAACAACCCGCGCTTCTCGGCCGCGGCCTCGATCTCGAGCGAATGCTGGACGTCGAGCACCAGCGGTTTGACGCAAACGACGTGCTGTTCGGCGCGCAGCGCGTCCATCACGAGCGGATAATGCGTCTGATCCGGCGTCGCGACAACCACCACCGAGCGCGCCGGGAGATCGGCGAGCGCCTGCTTGTAGCGCTCGGGGTCCTTGGTGTCCGCCGGCTCGCTGCGGTAGTCCGGCATGGGGCGGAAGGATTGGCCCGGGAAGGCCTTGGTCAGCGCGGGCGCTTCAGCAAGCGCCTTGACGCTCGAGGCGCGCTGTGAGCAAACGGTGATGTCGCCGACGCGCTTCTCGCGCTGCATCTGGTAAAGCGCGGGCAAGATTTGGTCGTGGGCGATCATGCCGCCCCCGATGAGCAGTACCGGTGTCATGGCCAAGTCAAGATTCTACTTGGTTTCGAGCAGCACCCACGCGGGTCGGCCCCCCTTTCCTTGATCGGGCGGCCACGCCCGGGTGCGCTCCTCCACAACTGCACGAAATTTCGCACCCCGACTTGGCTCCAGACGCGAAACAGCCGCTAGCTCTCGTCGCTCTCCACCATGTCTTCCAGCCGCAGCAAATGGTTCGCCCAAAGCTCTTCGAAGCGGCTTACCCAACGTTCGTAGATCCGCCGGATCGGCACGGCGTTGATCGAGCTGACGCGTTGGCGGCCGGAGGCTCGTGTCCGCACCAGATCTGCTTCCCGCAACACGGCAATGTGCTTCATCACGCCGAATCGGGTGAGCTCGGGGAAGGCTTCGACGATCTCGGTGGTGGTGCGGGGCCGCACCCGTAGCAGGTCGAGGATCCCGCGTCTGGTCGGGTCCGCAAGCGCCTTCCAGACCGGATCCAGATCGTCCACTACGCGCAGTCCTTCTGCAGCTCCTTCAATGCGTTGTCCCAACCGGCGCCGAGGCCCTGGCGGTGGTCGGGGTCGATCATGCCGACCGCGCGGTGACGGATGGTCACGCGCGAGCCCGCAGCGGTCTCCTCTACCTTCATCTCGACGTGATTGTTCGCCGGGTAGGACATGAACATGGGACCAGCCAGCTCGAGCAGCGTCGGCGGCTTGATCACTTGCACGAAGCCCCAGAGGTGCTCGACGCCTTCGCCGCGGTCGCGGTACCAGCGTCCGCCAGCCTTGGGCTCGAGCACCATCGGCATCGCCTCGCCGTCGGGACGCGTGTTGGCCGGGCCAAAGCGCCGCAGCAGCGCATCGAACACCTTCTGGGGCGGGGCTGCAATCTCGATGCTCTGTTCGGAGTCGAGGATCAGATCTTCCAGTGTCATTGCTTTTTCCTTGGCCGCCTTGACATGCGAATCGCCAAACGTTAGTCTACCGTAACGTGACATCCAAGTCACTTAACAGGAGGCTTAACCTTTGCGATCCCCCGCCCCCCTCATCACCCGCTCGCGGTTCCTGCTCTCGCTGGCCACACCCGCCGCCTTGATGGCCGCGCCGAAGGCTGGAGACGGGCGTCTGTCGGCCGCCGAGCGCGCCGACATCCTCGACTTGCTCCACCGTTCCCGGAGCGATACGCTAACCAAGCTCGCCGGGCTCAGCGACGAGCAATGGCGCTTCAAGCCCGCGCCCGAGCGTTGGTCCGCCGGAGAGGTCGCCGAGCATCTCTACCTATCCGAGCAGCTATTTCATTCCCAAGTGGATGACCTGCTCAGTGGCAAGCCCAACCCGGACTGGGCCAAGCTCTCGGACGGCAAGGTCGGGGCCATCACGCAGGTGGTTCCCGATCGAACGAACAAGGCCGAGGCGCCGCCGCCGGTCGCGCCCCAAGGCAAGATGAGCCGCAACGAGATCGTACAAGCCTACTCGGCCGCCCGCTCGCGCACCCTCGAGCGCGCGCTGGATGAAACCAAGCGCTACAAGGCGTACATCGCCGACAGCGGCACGCCCTTCGGCCCGCTGAGCGCTGCGCACTGGCTGCGCTTCGCCGCCCTGCACAACCAGCGCCACAACGAACAGATCGACGAGGTCCTGGCGGACCCCAAGTTCCCACACTGAGTCCTGGCCAACCAGGAAGAGGAGAAGACAAGCAAATGCCAATCAAGCCGAACCCCGTGAACTGGTTCGAAATCCCGGTCAGCGACATCGGCCGCGCCAAGACGTTCTACGAGGCAGTCTGCGGCGTCGACCTCGCCGTCAACGAGATGAACGGCTCGAAGATGGCCTGGTTCCCCATGGAGATGGGAAAGCCGGGATCGGCCGGCACGTTGATCCAAGGCGAAGGCTACACGCCCTCGCACACAGGCTCGTTGGTCTACATCCACGTTCCGAAGATCGACGAAGCGCTCGGCCGGATCGCCGACGCCGGCGGCAAGACCCTGCTGCCGCGCACCAGCATCGGGCAGCACGGCTTCATCGCGCACTTCGAAGACACCGAAGGCAACCGCGTGGCTCTGCACGAAGCGCCGGCGGGCTAGGCCGCATGCAGCCTTACGCCGGCCCCACGCCGGCGTAGGCCGCCCCGGTGAGCGCGGCGATGTCGCGGTCCCATGTCGTCAGATCGTCGAGGCTGAACTTGCACAAGCTGTCGTGGCCGCAGGCGCGCGCCAGGATCTTCATCAACTCCACGGTCGACTCGAAGTATCTCTGGAGCTGAGCCGCGGACTTTTCGACCAGCAGCCGCGCGCGCAGGTCGGCCTTCTGCGTGGCGATTCCGACGGGACAGTTGTTGGTGTGGCAGGCGCGCATGCCGAGGCAGCCGATTGCCTGCAGCGCCGCATTGGAGACCGCGACCGCGTCCGCGCCCAGCGCCAGCGCCTTCACGAAGTCGGACTCGGTCCGCAGGCCGCCCGTAATCACCAGGGTCACGTCTCCACGTCCCCGCATGTCGAGATGACGTCGGGCGCGGGCGAGCGCGGCCATGGTGGGAACCGAGATGTTGTTCTTGAAGATCACCGGCGCGGCGCCGGTCCCGCCGCCGCGTCCGTCGAGGATGATGTAGTCCGCCGAGGCGTCGAGCGCAAAGTCGATGTCGGCCTCGATGTGCTGCGCCGAGAGCTTGAACCCGATGGGGATGCCGCCCGACGCCTGGCGCACCTGATCGGCAATCTCCCGAAAATCGCGCGGCGTCTCGAGGTCCTTGAAGGTGGACGGGCTGATGGCGGCCTGCCCCGGCTCGAGTCCGCGCACCTCCGCGATCTCGGGGCTCACTTTCTCGCCCGGCAAGTGGCCTCCCGTGCCAGTCTTGGCGCCCTGGCCGCCTTTGAAGTGGAAGGCTTGCACGCCCTCGACCTTCTCCAAGCTCCAGCCGAAGCGCGCCGAAGCGAGCTCATAGAAATAGCGCGAGTTGTTCTGCTGCTCGGCTGGCAACATGCCGCCCTCGCCCGAGCAGATCCCCGTGCCCGCAAGCTCGGCGCCCTTCGCGAGCGCGGTCTTCGCCTCGGCGCTCAGCGCCCCGAAGCTCATGTCGCTGACGAACAGCGGAATCTCGAGCTCGAGAGGCTTGTGGGCGTTCGGTCCGATGACGACCTTGGTCTCCACCGAGGCGTCATCGAGCAGCGGCTTGCGCGCGAGCTGCGCCGTCAGGATTTGAATGTCCGCCCAGCGGGGCAGCTCGGTGAGCGGAACACCCATGGCGCTGACCTGGCCGTGGTGTCCCCAGTCCTGCAGGCCCCGTTTTGCCAGCGCCTGGATATAGCCCGTCCTGGGCTCCTCCGGGCCGCCATGCGGATCGGCGTAGAGGCCTTGATAGGCGTCGCGGTCGTAGGGTTGGGGGTTGTCCGCCTCCCAAGCGCGCACCTCGGACTCGTCGATGAACACGGCGTCGGCCTCCGCATCGACCCAGGACCGGAACTTATGCAGCGCCTCTTCGTTGTTGTACGAGCTGACGCCAGTGCGGTAGCGGTAGTCCCACTGGTGGACGCCGCAGATCAGGTCCTCGCCGACGATTGCCCCGTCGGAAAGCAACGCCCCGCGGTGCAGGCAGCGGCCATAGAGCACCGAGACCTCGTCGCCGTAGCGGATCACCACCAGGTCGACGTTGGCGACCAAGGCGTAGGCCGGCTCACGGTCTTCGAGCTTGCTCCAGACCGCGACTTGCGCCTGCTGAGCGGGCGCGGCGCCCTGGGCTCCGGTTGAGCGAGTCTCTGCCATGTCGTGCTCCTCCTCTGCGCGCCGCGGCGTGGCGCCATTCGTCTTGACAACCGGCGCCGCGGTGGGCCAACGTAACCCCCATAGTGTCAAACGAAATCTCGCGTCGCACGTTCATCGGCTCCGCCGCGGCGGCCTCGGCCGCCGGGTCGGCTGCGGCCAAGCCGGCTCTGCCGACCCGCGTATTGGGTCGAACCGGCGAACGGCCCTCCATCTTGGCTCTGGGCTGCGGCAGCCGCCTGCTCGCCTACGGGGATCAAGACAAAGGAGTGGAGGCCATCAACCTCGCCATCGATTCCGGCATCACCTATCTCGACACCGCCCAAGCCTACGGCAACACCAAGAGCGAGACTTGGGTGGGCGAGGTGATGAAGACTCGCCGCAAAGAGGTCTTCCTCGCGACCAAGGTGCGCGTCCGCGACTACAACGAAGCCGCCCGGCTGACCGAAGGCAGCTTCAAGCGGCTCCAGACAGACCGCATCGACCTCATCCACATTCACAACCTGTGGGGCGAGGACGACTTGGCGGCGGCGGAGAAGGGGGCGCTCAAGCTGCTGATGAAGCTGCGCGATGAGAAGGCTTGCCGCTTTGTCGGCGTGACCAGCCACACCTTTCCCGACACGCTGGCCAAAGCGCTCGAGCGCCACGACTTCGACTGTACGCAGATGGCGCTCAACGCCGCGCTGCAAGGCCGCAGCACCGAAGGCAAGAACCTGCCGCCGGTTCCCGCCAACAGCTTCGAGCGCGTCGCGCTGCCGGTCGCCAACAAGAAGAACCTCGGCGTGATCGCCATGAAGGTGACCGCGCAGGACGGCCTGATGGGCGACGGCCCGGGCAAGGCCGGCATCGAGCCGCTGCTGCGCTACTCGCTGTCGTTGCCCGTCACCACGGCGGTGATCGGCATGCACAAGCTCGACTACATCCGCCAGAACACGCAAATCGCGCGCGATTTCGAGCCGATGCCCAGCGAGCAGATGAAGCGCTTCTCCACCCAGATGGCGGACGCGAACAAAGTCGCGATGGACCGCCGCTTCTGCTGCCACGAAGACGCTTGAGTTTCGCGCCCGCTGGTCGTTCGCCATTGCCAGGAAGGGCCGGCCCGGCTATGCTGACGGTTCCGGCCGTCGATCACTGCCGGGTCCCAGAGATGGCGACATCCCCTCAGCCGCAGAGTCTTGCCGCTGCTCTGCAATCGAAAATCGAGACCCGAACGGCCCGGGCCGGAGTGGTTGGGCTGGGCTACGTCGGCCTTCCGCTTGCCGCCGAGATCGCCCGCAGCGGTTTCGGCGTCGTGGGCGTCGACCACTCGGCGGACAAAGTCGCAAGCATCGGCCGCGGCGAATGCTACATCCCCGACATCGAGCCCGAGCTGTTCCAGCGGATCGTCGCCGAGCGCAAGCTAGCCGCTTCGGCCGACGCGACGGTGCTGAGAGAGTGCGACGCCATCAGTATCTGTGTCCCGACGCCGTTGCGTAAGACGCGAGATCCCGACTTGAGCCACGTCGTCGAGGCGGCGGAGACAGTCGCCGAGCGCCTCCGGCCCGGGACGCTGGTGATTCTCGAGTCCACCACCTACCCCGGCACCACCGAGGAAGCGATCCTGCCCCTGCTGGGGCGCTCGGGAATGGAAGTCGGCCGGGACTTCTTTCTGTGCTTCTCGCCCGAACGCGTCGATCCGGGAAACCGGCGCTACGGCACACGCCAGATCCCCAAGGTGATCGGCGGCGTCACCGAGACCTGCACGAAGTTGGGTTGCGAGTACTACGCCCAGGTGATGGACCGCGTCGTGCCGGTGAGCTCTCCGCAGGTGGCGGAGATGGTGAAGCTGCTCGAGAACACGTTCCGAATGATCAACATCGGGCTGGCGAACGAGATGGCGATCCTGTGCGACCGGATGGGGGTCAACGTGTGGGAAGTGATCGAGGCGGCGGCGACCAAGCCGTTCGGCTTCATGCCGTTCTATCCCGGACCGGGGCTGGGAGGCCACTGCATCCCCGTCGACCCGCACTACCTGTCCTGGAAGACGAAGCAAGCCGGCTATGAACCGCGCTTCATCCACCTCGCCTCGCAAATCAACGGCTCGATGCCGCACTTCGTCGTCGACAAGATCCGCGCCGCGCTGAACCGCGTCGAGAAGGCGGTCAAGGGTTCGCGCATTCACGTCGTAGGCGTGGCCTACAAACGCGACGTCGCCGACGTACGCGAATCGCCCGCGGTCGACATCCTGGGGCTGCTGATCCGGGACGGCGCCGAGGTCTCCTACAGCGATCCTTTCGTGCCGCTGCTCCAGCTGGAATCGCGCACGTTGCGGGACACGCCCCTCGCTGCGGCCGTGGATGCGGCCGACTGCATCGTCATCGTGACCGACCACAGCAGCGTCGACTACGCGGACCTGGCCCGCCGCGCGAAACTGGTCGTCGACTCGCGTAACGCGCTGCGAGGGGTCTCCGGCGACAATATCGTCCGCCTGTAAGCGAGTCGTCCAACCGACACGCGCAGTCGAAGACGCCCCCCGGCATCAGGCTTGGTGCGACCGTTCCAGGAACGCGCCCGTCGTCCATCGCCTGGACTTGCCCCAACGTGTTCTCACGAAGGCGGATCCGAGACATTCGAAACCCAGCGTCTCGAAATTGTGCCTCGATGGGCCGTTGTCGGCGAGAACGCCGGCGACGACAAGCGGCGCGGTCTCCTCCTTCGCGACGTACCGCGCGCGCAACTTGATCGACTCCTGATGCAAGCCGCGACCCCGCGCTGCAGGGTGCGTGTAGTCCTTCCAAAGCACAGCCGAGCCTTCGTTGAAGACCAGCTCGTGACCGTGCTCCGACCCAATCTCCTCCGTGCTCTTGACAAGCCAGCTCGTGTGGAGCAACAACCCGTTCTCCGTCCGTGTGAAGACCGCCTGGCCGGCTTCCAAATAGTTGAGCGCCTCCGCCAAGAATTCACTTCTGGGTGGGTCTGACAACGCAACCGGCTGGTAGCAAAGCAGGTCCTCTAGGCAATTCATTCGGAGTCTGGGACGATCGATCTCGAAGCCAATTGCGTCCTCGACGCGAAGCCCGTAGATGCGAACCTCACCCGAATAGTGAAGGCGGCGGCCGAGCAATTGAACAATTGCAGGCCCTACGCGGTGGGGATATCTCGCCGCACGACGTAAGAGTCGCATTCGGGCGGCGCTCTTTTGTCCTAGCTGTCGAATGTCAAGCCCACTCGCCCGCTCAACCCTCGTAGCGGCCGCGACCGCGTATCGCCGCGCGCGAGCGCGCAACCTGCTCCAGCGCGTAAGAAAAAAGACAATCGAAGGAACCTCGTCACTACTGTCGGTAAATCGTGACTTGTACGCGCCCCCCGGCGTCAGATCGAATACCTCATAGCCCTGCTCGTCTAACCTGCAACCCAGCAAATGCAGGATCAGCTTGCCTGGAGAATTGGCGGCAGCGAAGGGAGAGTGCGCGATGACGCCGAGTGAGACATAGTCTTTCTCAATACAGCCTATGTGGGCCGCTACCGGCGCAGACCCGACTACCAGAGCGGTCGCGTGGAGCAGGTCATGACGATCGGCCAACGCGAGGTAGAAGTCCTTCTTTCGAGGGTCTGAATAGAACGGGGTGACATCATGAACCGCCCCTTGCCGCAAGTCACAAAAGTCTGCAATCGAATCGATCACTTCCGCCAACTCGGAGCCCGAGTTGTACTGGACGAAAGAGACGGCGCCGTCACGGCCCAGACGCGCAAGCTTGCTTCGATTTCCCCTTTTCTTCAGAGAGGCACGGCAGGAACTGTCGCTTCCGACGTGCATGAATCCGCGTTCATGCTTGACGATCTTGACGCCGAAACCGCTCCTCGTCACTTCCTTGGCCCAGCCCAGCGGCAACTTCGGTGCGGAAAAGTGCAATCGCAGCTCCGCGGCTCCAAGCCTCCTAGACTCGGTCAAAGCGTCCAACAAGAACGGCAGAGACCAGTCGGGCAAGGCCAGCCAGGCCTGGTACTCGGCTTGATGCGAGCCGACGTGCACCAAATTCTCTTGATCGTCCGGCAGGGCTAGCAGAAACAGGCCAGCAAGCCTACCCCCAGCCCTGCCAGCGATCACGACAGGTTCGTAGACATCGCGATAAACCGTGTACCATATACTGGTGAATTTCTCAGATTGATAGACCGTGGACCATGGACAGTCGTTCCACAGCGCCAGCCACTCCTCGACGAAATCAGGGTCATCCAGCAGATCTCGGGCTCGATTACCCCGCACGACGGTCGTGACCAAGGATGTTCGGTCGGAGTTACTCACCGCTACTCTGAAATGCGAACAAGTGTGAAGCCCGTCCTGCCGCGCCGCTCGAAGACGTGGCGCTATTCTACCTGAGTTGTCGTATCGTGTGCCGAGACACCCTCGGCGGGTTGGGCTTCGACGACGCCAACCGCGCGCACCAATGCGTTGCCGACCCTGCGCAAGCGGCTCTTTCCGTCGTCGCGCAGGTTCGCGCCACCGGCAGTCCACGTGGCCAAGAATGGGGCCGCGATTCTGGATCGTAGATTTCGGACCCCGTCTGCACTAAGCTAGATTCGAGAGTCGAGAAAGGTCGAGACCAGGGCTCTCCAAGCTCATGCAAACGCAAGAAGTCATTCCGATCTTGAGTAAAGATGACCTCGTTTGTGCAGCAGGATACTTGTTCGGCGGAGCCGCTGCTTCCTTGGCGCCCCGAAGGGTTGGCGCCAAACTATTTGCTTACCGACGTAACCGTTGCCTCGCTGGTCGCAAGCTCTTCATCGAAGGCATCGCTGATACAATGAGAGCTGTCCTCGGGCGGCGCCTGCCCGAAGCGTCGTTCGACGAGCTGGCCCGGCGACACTACGAAGCGCTTCTCGAAGATCAGTGGATAAATTGGTCGTTAACGTTTCGCGCCAAACACGACATCCAGTTGGAGATTATCGGACGAGAGCACCTGGGATCAACCAAGAATAGTGGCGTAGTATTTTGGAGCACGGCTTTCTGCGGTTCGATTCTGCCAAAGATGGCGACGCATAGCGCCGGAGCGCCCTTTACGATGTTGAGCGCTCTGGACCACGGAGCCACTTACCCGTTGTCCCGACTGGGGGAGCATTTCGTGGCGCCGCTCGCGAGGATCGCAGAAAATCGCTTTCTCGCGTCGCGCGTGCTGATTCCCCGCGATCAATCCTTGTCCTATATTCGCGAGCTCAAGTCGGTTCTCCGGCGGAAGGGATCGATTTGTGTGGCGGGTGAGCGCGATAGCGGCCGGCAGCAGCTCCCAGCGGAGATTTGCGGACGGGAAATGATGTTTCCGACAGGCGCACCGTCGCTCGCGCTGAGCCACGATGCGCCCTTGATCCCGCTACACGTGGAGAGACTCGGCGAGCTTCGCTATAGGGCGACCATTGGAGAGCCGGTCCAGGCCGATCGCTCGAGGAAGAAGAAGTTTCTCGAGGAAGCGATCGCGGACTATGGCAGCCGCATCGAGCGGTATCTACTGCGCGATCCTACCGGTTGGCACTGGACCAGCTCTCGCGTCCGGGCTTGGGTCCAAGCTGACCGGTAAGAAACCGCTTCCCTTGCCCTACAGCAGGCTGAAGTCGATCGCCAACACGATGCGCGTCGCGGCCTTGCGGCCGTTCATGCGCGCCGGCCGGAAGCGCCAGGAGCGAACCGCCGCCAACGCCTGCTCGTCGAGGCCTAGCCCCAGGATCTGCAACACCCGCGGGTTGTGCGTGCGTCCGTCTTCGTCGATGTCCACCTGAATTCGCACCGTGCCTTCGTGGCGCGCGATGCGGGCCTCTTCGGTGTAGCCTGGCTCGGTGCGCTCGATCAGCTCGGGCAGCCGCAGTCCCGACGAAGAGTCCAAGATCTCGCCCACCTCGTCTCGCTGCGCCGTCGCTTCGTCGAGCAGCTCCCTGCGCACCGAGCGCGCCTGGACGGCCAGCCCCTCGGCCTCCTCGGTTCGCTGCATGCGATAGAGCAACCGCGCAAAATGCTCGCGCGTCTCGGTCGTCCGCACGTCGTCCGCACCCAGCAGCTTGTCCCGGATGGCGAGCGCGTATTTGTAATAGCTCTCGGCCTTGGCGTAGCGCGCTTGATTCTCGAACAGGATCGCCAGATTGCACAGGCTGTCAGCGACCTCAGCGTGCTCTTGGCCGAGTTGCTCGACGCGTACCCGGAACGCTTCGCGGTAGAAGCGCTCGGCGATATCGTATTTGCGGCGAGTGTGATAGTAGCGGCCCACCTCGTTGAGGAAGCGTGCGTACTCGACGCTGCCGGCTCCGTGGACGGCGCGCATTGACGGATCGGCCTCGCGGTAGAGCTGCTCCGGCTCGGCCAGGTCGCCCAGCGCGCGGTGGGCGCGCGCCATCAGCACCAGCGCGTCGGCCCGGCGCGCGTCGGCCGCATCGAGCGCCCGCGCCGCGGGAAGAGCTTCGGCCAGAATCGACTGCGCCTGGGAAGCCGCTCTCTGCGCGAGAGCGCTCCTGGCCTGCTCGAGCGCCGCTTCGACGCTGGAGGCCTGCGCGACGACGCCCGCTGCGAACAGCGTCAGGGCCGCCAGCGCCGTGCAAGCGACACAAGCCCGAGCTCCTTCTCTAGGATCAGGAAACCGCCACACCGCGAAAGGACCAGCCCCGTTGCCGTCAGTTTACCAAGAGCGCTCGGCGCGGACCGGCCCGCGGGTCACGGCTGGACGCCGCGGCTCGCGCCGGGCTCGGCCGCCGACGCCACCCGCGCCAGCCGCTTGGTCTCTTCGTAGGTGCGCCGCACCTGGAGCACCTTGGGATTGTCCGCGCCCAACTGCAGCGTCAGCGTCTGCAGCGACTTTGCCAACAGCTTCTCGGCCTCGAGGTAGCGGCCCAGGTCGCGCAGCGCGGTGGCCAGGTTGTGCTCGCTCACCGCCGTCTCGAGGTGATCCGCGCCAACGGCATAGGTCCAGATGCCCAAGGATTCGCGGAACAGCTCCTCGGCCGCCGCAGCTTGGCCTTGGGTCCGCAGCATCTCGCCCAGGTTATTGAGGGCGGTCGCGATCTCGGCGTGATTGGGATCGAGCAGCTCGCGGCGCTGCTCGAGCGATACGGTCGCCAGTCGCTCGGCTTCGGCGAAGTGGAAGCGGTCGGCGTAGGCCTCGGCCAGGCTGCCGCGGTCCCGCGCCGCTTCAATCGTCTCTCGCGCGCCCATCCTCTCCCGCAGCTCGAGCGCTTTCTCGAGACTCGCGGACGCTTTGGAGTAGCGACCGGCGGCGGCATGGATCACGCCCATGTTGCTGACGCCCTCCGCGATCGCGGCGCGGTTGCCGGCGCTGTCGCGTTCCAGGATGCCCAGCGCCCGCGCCTGGTAGGCTTCGGCTTCGGAAAACTTGCCTTCGAGAAACTCCACCAGCGAAAGCTGGTTCAGCGCGTCGACCAAGTCGTCCGGAGGGACCTCGCCAGCGCTCTCGAGCAGACGCAGCCGCCTCGTCGCGACGGGCCTGGCCGCCCCGGGGCGCTGCTGCGTCAGGTAGAGCGCGGACAAGCTGCTCAGCACCTTCGCGACCGTCGGATGATCCCTGCCCAGCGCTTCGTCGAGCGCATCCGCCGCGCGCAGGTAAAGCGGCTCGGCGGCCGAGTAGGCGCCTTT
This sequence comes from Bryobacterales bacterium, assembly GCA_965216545.1. Lineage (GTDB taxonomy): Bacteria > Acidobacteriota > Terriglobia > Bryobacterales > UBA6623 > RI-231. The sequence continues at coordinate 4,705,546 of OZ244172.1, read as the reverse complement.
GGAGTGATAGAGCAGAGCCAACGTGTTGAGTGTCGCCCCCAACCGCACGTCCGCGGGGCCAAAGCGCTCCGCCGTCTTCAGCGCCGAGACAAACGACTGCTCGGCTTCGTCCAGCTTGCCTTCGCTCTGGAGCCGCCGTCCAGCCTCGATGTCTTGCTTCCAACTCTCCGCCGAAGTCGGAGCCGTTTGAGCCGCCAGGGCGGAAAAAACACACAGTGCCAGCGCCATCGCTGCGATCCAAGATTTCGGTTGTCCAACAAGCATTTGCGTTCATCCGCGAGGGGAGCGGCTCTTCGGCTATTCTCCAGGCAAGGTACGACTCTTCGGTCTAAGGTAGATACCTTAGACCGACTCGCGTTTCTCGCTAGCCTGGCAGGAAATAGCAGCTTCGTCAAGGACCGGCTCCAGCCGCCCCGCCGGGCGTAATACACTGAAAGGCTCGTGAGAAGGATCTTGCTTCCGGCCACCCTGGTCCCGGCGGTCGTCGCCGGCTCGCTCCTCGGACAGCTCGCGGCCCAAACCGTTCCAGACATGGCGAATATCCCCGCCGGCGATTTCACGATGGGATCAGGCGCCGGGGACAGTTGGGAGCGCCCCGCGCACCAGGTGCGCACGCCCGCCTTCCGGATCGGCGTCCGTCCAGTCTCGAACGCCCAGTTCCGGACCTTCCGTCCCGATCACGAAAGCCCCGCCAACAATGCCGACAGCGCTCCGGTGACGGGCGTCAGCTGGGACGACGCCCAGGCCTACTGCGAGTGGCTCTCCCGCAAGACTGGCCGCCCGATGGGCCTGCCGTCCGAAGCGCGGTGGGAACGCGCGGCCCGCGGCGGCGCCGACGACAAGAAGTACCCGTGGGGCGACGCGCCGGCGCCCGACGGCTCCGAGCGGATCAACCCCTTCGGCGTCCACGCGGTCAGCCAAAATCTCTGGGAATGGACCGCGGACTGGTACGCCAACGACTACTACATGGTCTCGCCTCGCGACGATCCCCGCGGGCCGAGTGAGGGCGTCTACCGCGTGCTGCGCGGCGGCGGTTACCCCAACGATCCCGCTACCGCCACGGTCTATTCCCGGGGCAGCGCACGGCCGGAAACACGCTCGGAGCGGATCACCTTCCGCGTGGCGGTCAGCGGCGACGCGCCGCCTCCGCCTGCCGCCGTCACCTCGGTCACCCGCCCGGCCCCGCCAAAGCCTCAGCCGACCGCCCCCGCGCCGCGGCCGACCGCTCCCAAACCCAAGCCCAGCCCAACCGCCCGCGCCACGGCTGGCGCGAGCAGCGCGCTCGAGGTCCGAGGCGTCGACTTCGTACAGGAAGGCGGCGGCCTCACGGTAGCGGTCCAGACCAGCGCCAAGCCCACCTTCAAAGCCTTCGCGCTCAACTCCCCCGACCGCGTCGTGGTCGACGTCCCTGGCGGAAAGGGAGTGCTCCAGCCGGCTACCGGCAGGCTCGCCGTGGGCCGCAACGCCGTCCGTACAATCCGCTATTCGCAATTCCAAGTCGATCCGCCGATCTTCCGCCTGGTCGTCGATCTCGATCGCCCGCTCAACTACCGGGTCCAACCTGGAGCGAACCAGCTGCGCATCGAGCTGCGGCCCAAGTAGGCTACTGGCGGCCGCTAGACTTCCCGCCCCGGATTTGGTTGAATCCTCTCTTTGCCCCCGGCCCGAGGAGGTCCGCCGCCATCATGAATCTCCCGCTGACCCCCGTGCGCTGCCTGCTGCGCGCGGCGCAAGAGTATGGATCGAAGATCGGCGTCGTCGACGGCGACAAGCGACTGACCTATGACGAGGTCCTCGACCGCAGCCTCAGGCTAGCCGCCGCGCTGCGAAACCTGGGCGTTCACGAGGGCGACCGCGTCGCTAGCCTAAGCTTCAACTGTCATCAACTGCTCGAGCTCTACTACGGCGTACCGATGGCCCGCGCCATCCTGCTCTCGCTCAACGTCAGGCTCTCGGCCGAGGAACAAGCCTACATCCTCGAGCACTCCGGCTCGAAGCTCGTCGTCTTCGATCCCGAGTTCCTGCCGCTGGCCGAGGCTCTGCGCAAGCAGCTTCCGCAACTCGGTTGGCTCTCGCTCGACGACATCCCGGATGCGCCGGACTGGCTCGCCGCGCCGTCCTACGAAGGCCAACTCGCCGCCGCCGAGCCGCGCCCGCTGGACTTCACCGACTACGACGAAGACGCCATCGCCGAGCTGTTCTACACAAGCGGTTCGACCGGACGCCCCAAGGGCGTGATGATGAGTCATCGCACGCTCTACATGCACGCCGTGAACGTGATCATGAGCAACGGCCGTCTCGACAACTGCGTCGCCTGGGACAAGCGCGTCGAAGCCCACACCATCCCGCTGTTCCATGCCAACGGCTGGGGGCGGCCGCACACCATCACCTATCTCGGCGGCCGCCACGTGATGGTCAAGCGCTTCGACCCCCAGCAGCTCTGCCAGCTCATCGAGCGCGAGGGCGTCACCTCGTTTTGCATGGTGCCGACCATGGCCTCCGCGCTGGTGCATTTCGAGGGCTTGGGCGACTACGACCTTTCGTCGATCGAAGAAGTCGCCATCGGCGGCGCCGCGTCCTCGCCCGCGCTCGTCGGCGAAGTGGAGGAGAAGCTCGGCTGCCGCGCTTTGGCCGGCTACGGGCTCACCGAGTCGGGGCCCGTCTCGACCACCGCGCATCCCAAAGCGACCTTCGGCGAGCTCGATCACGACGATCGCATCCGCCGCCAAGCGATGACCGGCTACGCTCTGCCCGGCGTCGAGGTCCGCGTCGTCGACCCGGACGGCGTCGACCTGCCGCGCGACGGCAAATCCATCGGCGAGGTGCTCATCCGCGCCGACGGCGTGATGGACGGCTATTGGAACGAGCCCGAAGCCACCGCCCAAGCCATGGAGGGAACCTGGCTCCACACCGGCGACATGGCCGTCTGGGACGAGCATCGCTACCTGCTCATCGTCGACCGCAAGAAGGACATCATCATCTCCGGCGGCGAGAACATCTCCTCGCTCGAAATCGAGAAAGTCATCGCATCACACCCAGCCGTATATGAGTGCGCCGTCATCGGCGTGCCCGATGAGAGATGGGGCGAGACGCCCAAGGCGATCGTCGCCCTCAAGCCCGGCGAGACGGCGGACGAAGACCAAATACGAGCCCACGTCCGCGAGCATCTCGCCGGGTTCAAGGTCCCTTCATCGGTCGAGCTCCGCGAGGAGCTGCCCAAGGGCGCCACCGGCAAGATCCTCAAGCGCGTGCTCCGCGAGCCCTACTGGCAAGACCACGAAAAACGCGTCCAGGGATGAGCTTCGCGCCCCTGTTCGAGCCGCTCGTCCTGCCCCAGTCCGGTCTGGAGCTGGCGAACCGGCTGGTGATGGCCCCCATGCCCACCTTCGCGGCCGAGCCGGGCGGCGCGGCCTCCGACGCAGAGATCGCCTACTATCGCCGCCGGGGAGCCGGCGGGCTCGCCGCGGTCATCACCGCCGGCTGCGCGGTCTCGGCCGACGGTGTCTCGTTCGAGGGCCAATGGCGCTGCGATCGCAACGGGTTGGTCAGCTCGCTCGCCCGCGTAGCCGAAGCCATCCAAGCCGGGAGATCGCTCGCCGTCCTGCAACTCTGCCGCCACGGAGGGTCCGAGCCCGAGCGCGCCGGCGCCGCCCGCTTGGCCGGCGCATTCGCCGCCGCGGCCCGCCGCGCCCGCCAAGCCGGCTTCGACGCGGTCGAGCTCCACGGCGGCCACCGCTACGCGCTGCAGCAAGTCTTCTCGCCCGCCGCCAACCCGGGCAAGAGCTTCGAGCGGCGGGCCGCTCTGCTGGTCGCCGCTGCGCACGCGGCGGCCGAGGCTTTCGGCGGACCGCTGTGGATGCGTCTCGACCCCGAGGAGGCCGACCCCGCCGGCTACGGCTTCGCCGAGCTTTGCCGTTTGGCCGATTTGCTCGCGGGTTGTGGGGTGGAAGTCTTCGACATCGCCGCGCCCGACTACTTCGCCGGCTCGATCCGCGACCCCGGGGACCGGCGGCCGCTCGCCATGCAGCTCGAGCAGCGCCTGGACCGGCCGACGATCGCGGTCGGCGGTATCGCAACTCCGGCCCAGGCGCTGGCGACCCGCCGCGACGGCTGTTCCCTGGTCGGCCTCGGCCGCATCCTTCTCGTCGAGCCGGAGTGGGCGCGGTGCGTGGCGGCCGGCCAAGCCGAGGGCCTCGCGCTCGAGCTCGACTCCGATGCTAGGCTGAAGAGCGCCGATACGCCGGCGGCGGTGATCGACTACTTGCGCCGCAAGGCCGCCGAGCGTAAGATCTCGCAATGAGAGCCCAGCCTCAGCTTAGCCTCGACCCGCTTCTCGAAGCCTTCTGGGAAGACGAGCTGATCCTGTTCGGCGACCGCGTTCGCGAGGAGTACGCTCTCTCGACGCCGATCTTCATCGACCTCCGCCACAAGCTCTACGAGCGGCTGGAGACGATGAGCGCCCTCGGCGGCGCGTTGCACCGCCGCATCGTCGAGCTCAGCGAGCCCGGCAGGCGACAGCAAGTCGTCGGGATTCCCGACACGGCCACTCCTCTCGCCCTCGCCACCGCTCTGGCGTCGCACAAGACCGCCGCGCCGCTCGCCTACGGGCAGCTCCGCAAGAAGCCCGCCAGCTACCCTGGCGGCCGCTCCGGCGCAAGCTCCTTCATGGGCGAAATCGACCCTCAGCGGCAGATCACCCTCCTCGACGATGTGATGGCCTCGGGCCGCACCAAACAGTGGTCGATCGCCACGCTGGCCGAGGAGGGCTTGCGAGTCGCCCGGATCCTCGTCGTGGTCGACCGCGAGCAGGGCGGCGACGAGATCCTCGCAGGCCAGGGCTGCGAGGTCCACAGCCTCTACCGCGTCAGCGAGCTCATCGATTACTACCAAACGACCGGCCGGATCGACTCAGCCGCCGCCGGCGCCGCTCGCGAGCACGTCCGCGGACGCCGGTTCGCGAAAGCCTAGCCGCGTCGGTGCGGAAGCCGGGCGGCCCGGCCTCAGGCGTTCGCCCGATTCCTTTTCGCCGCCGATCGACCGATCATCAAAGGAGATGGCATTCTCCCGTCGCTCGCTTGTGGCCTTGCTGCTCGGCTGTGCGCCCGCCGCGCTCGCCGGCCGCTCCGAGGCCAAACGCGCCGCCAAACAAGCGCGCAAGAAAGCCAAGCGCAACCAAAAGCGGGCCAAGCGCGACCTCGCCGATCGGAACAACCTAGCCGACCAGCGCAAGTCCGACCGCGCCTACCTCAATCGCGACAACAAAGCGCTCGACCAAGCGCGCCGGCAAGACCTGGCCGATCTCACCAAACGCCGCAAGGCCCACACCAAGCGCGCCGTCTTCGACGCCGATGGCGCCGAAGAGCCGAAGCCCGAAATCCAGGCCGCCACCCGCGGAGTCGAGGCCGCGAAAACGGACAAGTAGCTCTACACACCCGTTGCATCTGCAACTATCCGTACTCGGTTCTGGCCCTGCTAGACTGAAAGCTTCGCCATGGACTACGACGTTCTGATACTCGGCAGCGGGCCCGGCGGGTATGTCGCCGCGATCCGCGCCGCGCAATACGGCCTGAAGGTCGGCTGCATCGAGAAAGACCCCAAGCTTGGCGGCACGTGTCTGCACGTCGGCTGCGTTCCCACCAAGGCCTATCTGCACTTCGCCGGGCTCTACGACGAGCTCAAGCGCAGCGAGGATTTCGGCGTCTCTCCCGGCGGCGTCAAGCTCGACGCCGGCAAGATGCGCGAGCACAAGCAGTCCATCGTCGACAAGCACGCCGGCGGCATCTCAATGCTGTTCAAGAAGCACAAGATCGGGTGGATCCAGGGCTACGGCAAGCTGCTCGGCGGCGGCAAGATCGAGGTCGACGGACCGAAGGGCGCCAGGACCGTTTCGGCGAAGAACATCGTCGTGGCGACCGGTTCGCGCGCCCGCATGATCCCCGGGCTCGAGCCCGACCCGAACAAGATCCTCACCAACATCGAGATCCTCGAGATGACCAGGATCCCCAAGTCGCTCGCCGTCATCGGGGCCGGCGCGGTGGGGATGGAGTTTGCTTCGGTCTACAACAGCTTCGGCACACAGGCGACCGTGTTTGAGATGCTGCCGCGCGCGCTGCCGCTCGAGGACGAAGACGTCTCGCGGGAGATCAAACGGGCATTCGAGAAGAAGGGCGTCAAGATCCACCTCGACACGAAAGTCGGGAAGATCGCCAAGACGCGCAAGGGCGTCAGGCTCGAGTACGAGGGCAAGGACGGCAAAGCGCGGACTCTCGAAGTCGAGAAGCTGCTCGTCGCCGTCGGCCGCGCGCCGAACACCGAGAACATCGGCCTCGAGAACACGAAGATCGTCGCCGACCGCGGCTTCCTCAAAGTCGACGGCCACATGCGCACCTCCGAACCCAACGTCTATGCGATTGGCGATATTGTCGCCGGCTCGCCGCAGCTCGCGCACACTGCGTCGATGGAAGGCCTCGTGGCGGTTACGCACATCGCGGGCAAAGACCCCGAGCCGATCGACTACCAGCTCAACCCCAACGCCACCTACTGCGAGCCGCAAGTCGCGAGCGTGGGCCTGACCGAGAAGGCCGCTAGGGGAAAGGGCCTCGCTGTCAAGATCGGCAAGTTTCCTTTCGCGGGCAACTCCAAGGCTTCCATCCTCGGCGCGCACGGCGGATTCGTCAAGGTCGTCTCGGAGGAGAGGTACGGCGAGATCCTGGGCGTGCACATGATCGGACCGCTGGTGACCGAGCTGATCGCCGAAGCCGTCGCCGCCATGAAGGCCGAAGCCACGGTCGAGATGATGATGGACACCATTCACGCCCATCCCACCTTGCCCGAGGCGATGCAAGAAGCTTTCAGCGCCGTACACGGCCTGGCGATCAACGCCTGACCAAGCAATGCCCGCGACGCCCACCGCCGACGCCTCTCGGCCGACCACACGCGGCCTGCCGCCTCGCGCTCAGCCCGAGCCGGACCGCTGCTGCGTCTGGGAGGACCTCGGGCGCCTCGGCTACCAGGAAGCGTGGTCGGCTCAACTCGCCTGCGTCGAGCGGCTCAAGCAGGGCGCTGACGAGGATCGGCTGCTATTCGTCGAGCATCCGCACGTGGTGACGCTGGGCCGCAACGCTCACATGGAGAACGTGCTCGTCTCGGCGGAGCGGCTGGCCGAGCTCGGCATCGAGCTGCGCGAGACCGACCGCGGCGGCGACGTGACCTACCACGGTCCGGGGCAACTCGTCGGCTATCCGATCCTCGACCTGACGAAGTGGAAGCGCGACGTGGCAGCCTACCTGCGGTCGCTCGAGGACGTGTTGATCCTCGCTCTGGCGGAATTCGGCCTCACCGCCGAGCGATCGCCAGGCGCGACGGGCGTGTGGGTCGACGGAGCCAAGGTCGCGGCGATGGGCGTGCATCTGAGCCGCTGGATTACCTCGCATGGTTTTGCGCTGAACGTGACGACGGACTTGACCTGTTTCGAGCACATCGTGCCGTGCGGTTTGACGCGGCCGGTTACGTCGATGGAGAAGCTCCTGGGCGCGGCGCCGGACCGCGCCAAAGTCCAAGCCGCGCTGGTGCGCCGCTTCGGCGAAGTTTTCGAACGCAACATGAGGAAGGAACGATGAGTGACGTCTTGATGCCCCAGATGGGCGAGAGCATTGTCGAGGGCACGATCACCAAGTGGCTCAAGAAGGTCGGCGAGAACATCGCGCAGGACGAGCCGCTGCTCGAGATCTCGACCGACAAAGTCGACTCCGAGGTGCCGTCGCCGGTCTCGGGCGTGATCGAGGAGATCCTCGCCGAAGAGGGTTCGACGGTCGAGATCAACACCGTCATCGCGCGCGTCGCCGAAGCCGGAGGAGCGGCCAAGCCAGCCGCCAAGGCGGAGAAAAAGGAGGCGCCGAAGGACGAAGCGCCCAAGCAGGAATCCAGGCCCGAAGCCGCACCCAAGAGCGCGCCAAAGCCCGCGCCGGCAGCCTCGTCGTCTCGCACGGTTCGGTCCTCGCCGCTAGTTCGCCGCATCGCACGCGAGAACGACGTCGATCTCGCGCAGGTGCCGGGCAGCGGCCCCGGCGGAAGAATCACCAAAAAGGACATCGAGGCCTTTTTGGCCGCTGGCCCCAAGCCCGCCGCCGCGCCGGCCGCCCCAGCAGCGCCCGCTGCCGCCGCCGCGGCGCCCGCTGCTGCTACGCCGTTCCCGCCGGCCCCGGAGGCGCGCTTCGGCGACTACTACGTCGAGCCGCTCTCGACGATGCGGAAACGCATCGCCGAGCACATGGTGCGATCAGTGCTCCAGACCTCGCCGCACGTCGCGCTGGTCCACCAGATCGACTGTACGGCCATCGTCAAGGCGCGCGCGGCGGCGAAGGAGAAGTTTCTCGAGCAAAACGGCGTCAAGCTCACCTACATGCCGTTCTTCATGAAGGCGGTTTCGGCGGCCCTCAAAGAGTATCCGCTGCTCAACGCCTCGCTCGACGGAGAGGACGTGATCTACCACCGCGACGTCAACCTAGGCATTGCGGTGGCACTCGACTGGGGCTTGGTCGTCCCGGTGGTGCGCAGCGCCGATCAGCTCTCGATCGTCGGGTTGCAGAAAGCGGTGACCGATGTCGCCGACCGTTCTCGCAAGAAGCAGCTCAAGCCGGACGATCTGTCCGGGTCGACGTTCTCCATCTCGAACTTCGGCGGATTCGGATCGGTGCTCGGCACATCGGCGATCAACCAGCCGAACGCGGCGATTCTCGGGCTGGGCGCGTTGCACAAAGCGGCGGTGGTCGTCGGCGACGCCATCGCGGTGCGGACGATCTGCTACGCGACGATCAACATCGACCACCGTGTGGTGGACGGCGCCGTCGCGGCGCGGTTTTGCGAGCACATCAAAGCGACGCTCGAAGGTTGGTCAGAGAACGTGCTGTAGCGCCAGAGCAGTGCATTCGGCTGACAATTCCCGACATTTCTGGACAACTCGCTTGTCCGGAGTCGGTTGAAAGTTGACCAGGCCTTTTTCGCCGGCTCCAGCTTACACCGGTTCGAAGGCCACCGAGCCGTGTTTGTGGGAGAACGCCAAAGGGGAGGGAGCCGTTCATGCCAAGATCAAACGCGAGTCCGGACGCCGCGCATCCGTCCGGCGTGGGGCGCGGGCCGCATCGACTGGGGCTCCCTCCTGGCCCAATTCGGGCTCCGGTTCCCGAATAGAAACATAGAAACTCGATATCCGGATCCTGAATCAATGGGGGTCGCGTCGCCGCTCGACAGAGCCGCGGTCGTTCGAGGACAATGGCCGGCATCCGCTCTCTCATCGCGCGCTTACTCTTCGTTGGGCTTGTCGCCTTGGCGGTCCAGGGCGCCCCGTCGAGCCGCCTCCAACCGTGCAGCATGTCCGCCGTCGGGCTGCTCACGCTCTCATTCGCTTATGGCGCGGGCGATACCGGCTGTAGCCCGACCACCCCCGACAACAACGGCAACATCCTTAAACAGACGATCACGCCCACCGTTGCCAGCGTCGGCGCGTTCTCGCAGAATTACGGCTACGACGCGCTCAACCGCTTGTCCTCCGTGCAGGAGACGACGACGAGCTGGTCGCGCACCTACCACTACGACGCGTTCGGAAACCGCGCCATGCGCGGCGCCGTGCCCACGCCGGCGGCAGCCCCGCTATGCGCCGAGGACGATCCGAGTCTGGGTTGCAGCACGCAAGCCGGGACGACTGCGGACAAGCCTGGCTTCGTGCCGGCGTCCAACCGCTTGACCGCCGACTGGGCCAGCTATGACCTGGCCGGCAATCTCCTCTGGTACAAGGACCCGCTGAGCTCAGGCGCCCGGCAGTGGTCGGCGGCCTACGACGCGAACAACAAGCAATCGCAATTCTGCGCCGGAGCTTCAGGGCCCTGCACGGGTACGACCGCGACTTATGAATACGACGGTCAAGGCAACCGTATCAAAAAGACGACGGCCGCGCGTTCGACGACCTTCGTCTACGATGCTTTCGGGATGCTGACTGCTGAGTATTCGACTGCGCCACCTACCACCGCCGGCGGACGCTTCTTCCGTACGACCGATCACCTAGGATCGACCCGCCTCGTCACAGATCACGAGGGCGGCTGCAAGGTTTGGCAAGACTTCTACCCCTTCGGCGAACGCATCCTCGGCGACGCCAGCGCGGGCCGCCAGGGCTGGAACTGCTACGGCGGCGCCGGCACCGATCCCTTCGCGCAGGAGTTTACCGCCAAAGAACGCGATACCGAGTCCAACCTCGACTACTTCAGGGCGCGCTACTACGGGTCGAGTCTCGGAAGGTTCCTATCTCCGGACGGACCGTTCTTCGATCAGCATCAGGGCAACCCGCAAAGCTGGAACCTCTATACGTACGTACGCAACGCTCCGACTAACTTCACCGATCCCAGCGGAACGACCTGCGTGGTGAACGCTGACGGATCTGAGGAAACAGTCGACGATGGTGGGGAGACTTGTGAAGGGATTGCGGTAGACAACGTTCTTGGTGGAGCCGAAGTGACCGTCGTGGCCGACCCTGGCCCTGCGCTCAACGCATTCTTCATCAATGCGTTCTTCGGCGTAAACAACCTAGCAAACGATTCGTTTGCATTTCTCTTTGACCAGCGGCCTCAGTCACTCACCAATATTCCGCTGAGCCGAGGGGCGGCTGGGAGAACCGCTGGCGGTACCGTCCTGGCAGGAGCGCTCGTTGGAAGCCCGAAAAATTTCGTCCAAACGGTGTCCCGTAACATCGGGCGCGGCCATGCCTTCACGAAGCACGTGCTCACAAAGGGCGACTTAGGCGGTCTGATCATTGGAATCGGCGGGCAGGTCAAGCAGATAAGAACGGTGGACGATTTGTCCCAGTTCGTCGGCCATATCATCACCAAGGCCAAGGGCGGCGACGCCAAGAACCTATCTCGTGGCCGAAAGGCGTGGTGGGACAGCGAGACGGGCACGGTCGTCATACATGACCCCAATCATCCGGATCTAGGAACGGTGTTCAGACCCGATGACGGCCGAGCATTTTTTGACCGACTGAACTAGTGGAAATCATGATCTTGACTGAAGACGAACTTGTAGGCATTTGCAACGCAATCAACGAGGTCCGCCATGGACTTCCCAAGACCGGTGTCGTTGCTGAATTCAACCAGTCGGGAACCCTTGACCCATCTGTCGAGCAGAGACTTCGGACGGCATTGAAGTCCGGAGGGTGGCCAACGGATGTGTCCTTGACCCCAAACGAAGAGAGTGCGCTGCGGAAAACAATCGACGTCGTGCTGGAAGAGATCGAAGATCCAGAGCTACACACACGGCTGGGCCTTTCGCGTGACGAACTAACCGCCCTACGATCCCGGCTCTCATGAATGTCGGTTCCTCTGTGAGAACCTCTTTGGTATCAGCGGTTCGCGGCTGATTCGGCGCTTCTTTAGCCGCTTCCGGCCTTCCCGGCGTCCCTTTAGAATCAACAAGTTCCCCTAGAGCAACTTCTGGTTCCCCCGGGGGAACCAGAGCCGCTTTCAGCGGCTGGAGAGGGTGGTGACACGCCATGTATGAAAGCGCCTCCCGCTGTCAAGGGGATTCGCGCGCCTAATCGCGCCGTCAGGCGCAGCATCGCGATACACTCCTTCTGAGCCGGCCGGAGGATAGGGCTCTGCGGGGACGCAACCCGAGCGCCGAGCCGGAGGCCGTGATGGCGAGCGGGCCCGCCTTCTCAAGAGATCGCGGGTCCGCCCCGTCGGCGGATCATCGATCATCACGGCGCCAAAGCGATAGATCCGACGGGGCGCCGCCCCGTCCATCTCAACTACTTCTCAGAGGTCCTCCGATTCGTTCGAAGTCCTCGTCCGATCGCTCGTGCTGACGGTTTCGTCAAGAGCCATGTATACGCCGTCTCGTTGCGGCAAGAGCATATTCGTTGACGGGTTTCGCATTCACCCCGAGGCTTTGAGCGCCCGGCGGCCCGAAGCCGCCAAGCGGAGAACGGGAACCGTTCTCAACTGCCAGACGTGTCTCGCGCTGACCCGATGGCGGACGAAGTCGCGGCCTCTCCAGCCGGCCTTCGGGGCCTGCGCGGAGGGCGGTAATCTTGATTCTTCGTGAGCATCCAGAAAGCCGCTTCAGCCAAATGCCGTGCGACGGCGACCGCCGCGCGGCCGTGTCCTTTGACCGGTTGCAGCCGCGTGTAGAGCTCACGGACATGGCGGTTCTGCGGCCCGCGGAACCGCAGGGCGCAATTGGCGGCTTCGACGAAGGCCCATTTCAGGTAGAGGTTGACGAAGCGCGACGTGCGTCCATGGACGACCTTGCCGCCGGAGGCGAACACGCGCGGCACGAGTCCGCAGTAAGCGGCGAGTTGCTCAGCGCGTCCGAATCGCGCAATGGCGCCGATCTCGAGCGCGATGACCGGGCCGAGAATCTCGCCAATGCCGGGCGCGGTTTGCAGGCGCTTGACCATGGCGTCGGGCGAGACGACGCGACGGATGTAGCGCTCCAGCTCCGCAATGCGCGCGCCAAGCTCATCGTGCGCGGCGAGTTGCTCGGCGACCATGGCGGCGGTGTGCGGCGGCAGTTCCTGGGCCAGCCGCGCGAGCACGCTGCGGCCGCTCTTGCCGAACAGGTCGCTGACGCCGGTTGCAAACAAGCCATAGCGTTCGAGTGCGGCGTGGATGCGGTGCTTGAGCGAGGTGCGCAGATCCCGCAGCGCCATGCGGGTGCGCAGGATCTCGCGTTGGTCGCGAAGCTCGCGCGGAGGAATCCAGACCTCCGGCAGCGTTCCGTTGCGCAGCAGGACGGCGAGCCCGCGAGCATCGAGCGCATCGGTCTTGTGGGTCGAGGCCATCATACGCTTGGCGAGAAAGGGCTGCGTCAGATGCGGGGTGTGCCCGGCTTGCTCGATGGCGTCGACGAGCCAGTACCAGTGGGCGGTAGACTCGACGGCGATGTCGGAGGCTTCGCCGAGCGAGTCGAGAAAGGCGCGGAAGCGATCGCGGTCGTGCTCGACGCGAACGGGAGGATCGGAACGGCCGTCCTCGTGCAGGCGCACGAAGACGGAATAGCGTTTGTGGGCGTCGCAGCCCAGGATGGGTCTCATGAGCGTCACCGTAGCGCTGCGCAGCTCGCGGCGCTTTCATACGATCACCCCGAGGCGGGAGCCGCGGGCGGCGTCAGCGCGACAATGCGAGGCATGGAGAAGCGGACGCGATCGGCGGGGACGAAGCTGACCGAAGCCGAGTACGAGCGGCTGGAGCGGGCGGTGAAGGCGCGGGGGGTGAAGCTCGGCGAGTGGGCGCGCGAGGGGTTCTGCTGGAGGCGTGCGAGCCGGCGAGCCGGGCCGAGCAGGCCGTGCTCGAAGAGGTGTTGGCGTTGCGGACGATCGTGCTGAACGTGATGTACGAGCTGGCGGCGGGCGAAGAGATCAGCGCAAAAAGAATGCAAGAGCTGATTGAGAAAGCGGACGCGGGCAAGAATGAATTAGAAGTTGCGCACCGGTAGTAGTAGGGGTACCTGTACGGAGCGCCTGGGACTGCTGCTTCCCCGTCGGCGGCGGCTATCAGAAAGGGACGTTTTTGGCAGGGTTCGGGGAGGGCGCGAAAACGGCCGCTTGGCGGGGGTTTCCGCGGGCTTGGCGAGGGGACCTTGTTTGACAGGGCGCTCAGCGGTAGGCCTGCGCACGCCGAGGATGCGCATGGCGTCGTCGTGGAGGGTGAACAGGACGCGGTAGTCGCCCAGGCGCAGCCGGAAAGCGCCGGCGAGCTCGCCGTGCAGCGGAGCGGCGGCGCCTGAGCCGGTGCGGGCGTAGTGCAGGATGCCGTCGAAGATCCGCATGGCCGTGGGGCGGTCGAGCCGGCGGACATCGGCGCGGGCCTCGGGCAGCCACTCGATCCGGGTAGGGCAGCGGCATGCTCACTCGTCGAGCGGGAAGTCTTCCGGAGCGAGCCCGAAGTCGGCCAACACGTCCTCCATGGGAACGCCCTTGCCGCCGCGTTCGGCGAACCAAGCCTGTCCTTCGTGAAAGCGGCGGCGGTCCTCGTCGGTGACGGGCTCGTCGTCGCCGTTCGCACCGGACAAGAACCCATCATGGATGTCCCTAGTTTCCCTCCCTAGTTTCCAGTTTCCCTAGTTTCCTTAGTTTCCTTCAGGTGAACTTCCAGTTGCCCGAGCAGTTTTCCGCCGGGGGCCGGCTGGAGATCGAGATCCGTTTCGGCAGCGAGAGCACTCTCCCGCTCTCGCTGCCGGTCGCACCGTAGAGGCTGTTCTTTCCGAGCCGCACGCGCGACGTTGCGGTCGCCTGCAAGACCCCTGCGAGGTAGACGCGACCGCACCCTGGCGGGACGCGGCTCGGATCGGACCTCTTGGCGAGCCGCACGCTGGCGGGTCCGTCACCGCGACGGGTCGAACGCGAACCGTCCGATCGGCCCCGTGCGCACGACCGTCTGAAGCCCGGGCCCGAAGCGCGCCAGCGCCACACCGCCTTCGATCTCCTTCGCGGGCAACTCGGCCGTGAGCTCACAGATCCCCACCTCGAGCCAGGCTTCGAGCACCAAGTACTGTCCGGCCGGTGGTCGGCGCGGCGTCAGTTGCGAATAGGGCAGGCGTTCGCGCAGCGGCAGCGGAAGATCGAGCTTCACCCGCAGCCGCCCGCCTGGCTCGACTCGCGACGCCAGCGGGATCTCCGGGCGCTCGAGCTCGAGGCCGCGCGGCGGTGAGACGACTTTCTGCGCGATCGCGATCCCGCTCGCGGTGCGCTCCACGTAGTAAGGCGACTCCGGCGGCTCGACGCTATCGAACACCAGCAGCGTCGCGTCGCGCTTGTTCCGCAGCTCGTAGAACAACGCGACGCGATCATCGCTCTGGCGCTGCACCGCGGCGCGCAGCTCGCAGCCCTGCTCGAACGCAGCAAACATCCCCGGCGGCTGGACTCTAGTATTGCTCGCGCGGCGGCAGAGTGGGTTTCCATCCGGCGCGAATCTTGTTTTCGCTGAAGGGGTAGGAGTCACACGGCTCGAGCCCCACCGCTTCCAGGTCCGCGTCGCGCACCTCGCCCGTCGAGCTCGTCTTGACCGCGCCCTTCAGAATCTGCTCGGCGCGGACCAGCAGGTGCGCCAGCCCGAGGGCGGGCGGCCGCTGTTCCCACTCCTCGCCGCCCTGGCCGGTCGCTTCGCGTTTGGGATTGAAGAACGCCGTTACGCGGGCGCCTTCGGGCGAAAGCTCGGTGACGGCGTTGCCCGTTTCGGTCTCGACGATGGTGACGCGCTGGTGCAATCCGTCAAGCGCCTCGAGCAAAGCCTGGCCGTTCTCCGATGACGCGATCTGCCCAATCGCCCCGAGCGCGACGAGCCGAAACTCGAGCGTTCCCTTGATCTCCACCGCATCGCCAACGCGCACGCTCGTATCCGGCTCCAGCGTGACCGTCAGGCCGACGATCTCGCCCATCTCTTCGGATCGCTTCTCGTGCTCAGCCGCTTCGGCCATGGCGTTCTACCCGCCGATGATCACCGTAAACTCGCCGCGGACGATCTTGTTGGGCGGCCCCACCGCCTCGACGATCGTATCGCCCAGCCGCGTCGCCGGCAGCATGTTGATCATCACGGTTTGGCTGCCGTCCACCACCACGCCCGGCCCGTGCGGCGGGATGGGCAGAAGCGTCGTGCAGGCGTGGATGTCGGTCATCGCGCCCATCGAGCTGATCATCGATCCCATCGCCGCGGCCGCGGCGGCCTTGGCCGCTTCCTCGGCAGCCCTGGCAGCTGGCGCTCCGGGCGTACCGGCTGCCGCGACCGTTGCAGCTTCGGCGACCTTGATGGTGGTATCGCTGATGGCTCTGGCGGCTTGGATAGCCGCAGCGGCCGCAGCCGGAATGCCGCGCCAGGCGGGCAAGAACCCGATGAGGACGTTCATGCTGGCCGGTCCGCCGGTCAGCAACGGCGGCAGCGGGTGGATGACGTTGTCGGTGATGCGGGCTGCGGGGCCGGTGGGCATCGAGGGCATTATACACGCGGATCGGCCCGTTCGCTGGCGTATCATGCTGGGGTCATGCATTTCCGCTCCGCGCTCCTGGTTCCGCTGGCGCTCGCCGTTGCCTGCACCGAGGCGCCGCCCGAGTCATCCAGCCTTGAGCTTTGGTATCAACAGCCCGCCGCCGAATGGACCGAGGCGTTGCCGGTTGGCAACGGGCGCCTGGGTGCAATGGTCTTTGGCGAACCGGGCCTCGAGCGCATCCAGTTCAACGAAGACACCGTGTGGCAGGGCGAGCCGCACGACTACGCGCACGCCGGCGCGGTGGAGTCGCTCGACGAGATCCGGCGGCTGCTCTGGGCCGGGCGTCAAACCGAGGCCGAGCAACTCGCGATGGAGCGCTTCATGAGCGTGCCGTTGCGCCAGAAGGCCTATCAGACTTTCGGTGATTTGGAGCTCCGCTTCCCTGCGCTCGACGGCGCCGAGCCGACCGGCTACCGCCGCGGCCTCGACCTCGACTCCGCCGTCGCGACGACCGCCTTCGACGCCGCCGGGACTACCTATCGCCGCGAAGTCTTCGTCAGCCATCCCGATCAGGTGATCGTCGTACGCCTCACGGCGGAAGGCGAAACCCCACTCGCCTTTCGCGCTTCGCTGATGAGCGAGCATCCCGAAGCGACGGTCGCCGTGAGCGAAGCAGGCATGCGGCTGTCGGGCCAGGTCTCCGGCGGCGCAATCCGGTTTGAGGCCAGAGTCACGGTCGAAACCGACGGCCGGATCGAAACTGATGGGGACGCCCTAAGCATCAGCGACGCCTCCGCCGCGACCTTGTTGCTCGCCGGCGCCACGAACTTCATCGACTTCCGCGACGTCTCCGCCGACCCAAGTGCGCGCAACGAGGCTACGTTGGCCGCGGCGCGAGCGAAGAGCTACGACGACCTGCGCGCGGCGCACCTCCGCGACCACCGCGCCCTGTTCCGGCGCGTCGACCTCGACCTCGGCCAGACCCCCGCGGCCGAGCAGCCAACCGACGAGCGCATTCGCAACTTCGCCTCCGGCGGCGACCCACAGCTCGTCGAGCTGCTGTTCCAATACGGCCGCTACCTACTCATCGCTTCCAGCCGCGAGGGCGGCCAGCCGGCCAACCTGCAAGGCCTTTGGAACGACTCCAACGAGCCGCCCTGGGACTCCAAGTACACCGTCAACATCAACACCGAGATGAACTACTGGCCAGCCGAGTCGACGAATTTGGCCGAGACGACCGAACCGCTCCTCGACGCTCTCGAGGACGTAGCCGAGTCCGGCGCCGCGGTCGCCCGCGAGCACTACGGCGCCGGCGGTTGGGTGTTGCACCACAACTTCGACCTCTGGCGCGGCGCCGCGCCCATCAACCATTCCAACCACGGCATCTGGCCGACCGGCGGCGCCTGGCTCTGCCAGCAGGTCTGGCAGCGCTACCTATTCAGCGGCGACCGCAAACTGCTCGCGCAGCGCGCCTATCCCCTCATGAACGGCGCCGCGGAGTTCTTCGCCGACGTGCTCGTCGAGACTCCCGACGGCCGCTGGCTCATCTCCGGCCCCAGCAATTCTCCCGAGAACGGCGGTCTGGTGATGGGGCCCACGATGGACCACCAGATCATCCGCAACCTCTTTGGCAACACGATCGCCGCGGCTGAGATTCTCGGGGTTGACCAAGACTTTCGCGAACGGCTGCGCGGGCTGCGCGAGCGCATCGCGCCCAACCGCATCGGCCGGTTGGGCCAGTTGCAGGAATGGCTCGAGGACGTCGACGATCCCGAGAACAAGCACCGCCACGTCTCGCACCTGTTCGGACTGCACCCCGGCGTCGAGATCACGCCGTTTGGCGCGCCGGAATTCTTTCGCGCGGCGCAAAAGTCGCTCGAGCTTCGCGGCGACGGCGCCACCGGCTGGTCGATGGGCTGGAAGGTCAACCTCTGGGCGCGGCTGCTCGACGGAGACCATGCCTATCTGATCCTGAGGAACCTGCTCGCCCCCGTACCCGGCACGGACGAGCCGCGGCTCGACGACCGCCGCGGCGGCCTCTATCCGAACCTGTTCGACGCCCACCCGCCGTTCCAGATCGACGGCAACTTCGGCGCGACAGCCGGCATCGTGGAGATGCTGTTGCAGAGCCACGACCCCTACGGCAAGCCGCTCGGCGCAAGCGAGGTGCAGCGCGGCGATCGCGGCTTCCTGCACCTGTTGCCGGCGCTGCCCTCGGCTTTCCCGGACGGGCAAGTCACCGGCCTGCGCGCGCGCGGAGGCTTCGAGGTTTCGTTGGCCTGGAGCGAAGGCCAGCTCGATTGGGTGGAGATTCGCTCACTGCTGGGCAAACCGCTCACGGTGCGCTACGGCGAGCTCGAGAAGGAGCTCGCGCCCGAGGCGGAGGAGACGATCCGCATCGAGCGCTCCGCCTTTCGAGAATAGCCCGTCCGGGTTGACCTGGAGCCCGTGTCGGAAGTCGCGCAGGCCGCGTTGCGCGCGCCGCGGGGCGAGATGCGAGGCGTTCGCGAGGAATCGATGCGGTTTCATCATGATCGAGCGACAACGAAGCAGATCGTCCCGCGCCGCCGCAACCCTTTGGGCGAGAGGGGCCAATGGCGGGAAGGCCCGGCAGCGTCGGCCTTGTCGCTCCTCGGGGTCGGATGTCCCGCATCGACTCTGCCTCATCGTCGAAACCCTCGTCGCTCCTCGCCGAGCACACCCAACTTCGCCATGACCTGTCCTCCGCGATGCGGCTCCGCGCATCTGTGGCTTCGCCTGTAGCGTAGTCCGCGACAGACGCGGTTGGACAGGTCACTCCATCTTCTCTAGACTGCGCCGCTTCGGACTCGGACAAGATTGCATCTGGGTTCCGGTCGAGTGGATTTAGAAAGATTTCTGTCGACTTCCCGACTGTTGAGCAGTGGCTCGAAGCGGAGGGCCCGGAGGTCAACTCTTGATGATCCGAGCAACCGCGTAGCTTATTGCGGATCCGTCAGCGCTTTCACATTGCTAACTCATACCGCGCATGCCGCCGCTCTCCCGTCCTCACGAGCGCCCCCTTCCCCACCAGGCCCGCCAAGTCGCGGGTTGCGGTAGCGGGCGAGGCCCCGGTGATCGTCATGTAGTTGCCTGCGCTGAGCCCGCCCGCGAGGCCGTCGGGGCCCTCGCGGAGCATTCGCAGCAGCGCCTTCTCCTGCCGCGGGTTGAGCCGCCCGCGCAGCCGGTCGAGCAGGCGCGCCTTCGCCACCAGAAACTCCACCAGGTCCGCTATCCGACGCTGCGCTTCGAGCGCCGTGTCGGCGAACCACTCGAGCCAAGGTGTAATCTCGAGGTCCTGGCTACCGACCTCGAGCGCTCGATAGTAGTCCCGCCGGCGCGCCAGCATCGCCGTTGCAAGCCGGCTCACGGCTGCCCGCCCAATCGTCTGCGCGATCGCCTTCTCCGCGACGGCGCGGCCGATGCGGCCGTTGCCGTCCTCAAACGGATGGATCGACTCGAAGTAGAGGTGTCCGATCCCGGCTCGCGTGAGCGCCGGCAGGGGCTCCGAGCCATCCGGGCCGGTGCGGCTGAACCAGCGATGGAATCGCTTCATCTCGCCAGCGACCCGCTTTGAAGGAGGCGCCTCGAAGTGCACCCGATCGCCGCCGACCGGACCGGAAACGATCTGCATCGGGTCGCCCTCGGTGCGGTATCGTCCGCGATCGCGCGGATCGGCGCGGCCCGCCAGCAGCATGCTCTGCCAGCGGACCAGAGTGTCGTCGTTGAGCGGCTCGGCGAAGGTTCGATAGACGTCCACCATCATCTCCGCGACTCCGCGCTCCGCCGGCCGCACGCGCCTGCGATCGGCGGCCAAACCCAGCTCACGCCGGACCGAGGACTGCACGCTGGCGCGGTCTAGCGTTTCGCCTTCGATTTGAGACGTCGTCAGAGCCTCGCCGACGAGAGCCTGCACGGTGAGCTCTTCGCGGCCCGTGTCCTCGAGGTGGCGCTCGACGCCGAACGCGGTCCCGGCGCCAAGGAGGAATTGCTCCTCGGCGCGCCGCAGCCTCGACTAATCCCATGCGAACCGCGGCCACTCGGGTTGCTGCCAATTCCAACGCATCCGTTTGCAATTTTATCGCTCATGATAGCGGCTATTCGTGAGCGATAGAAGCTCGGCTATCGCTCATGCGACCGCCAGGACGGCGGCTCCCATCCCCTCCGCTACACTCTCCCCATGCCCCGAGCCCTGCTCGCCTGCCTCCTCCTCGCCGCCTGCTCCCCCACGCCCCCCGAAGACCGCCCTCCCAACTTCATCGTCATCCTCACCGACGATCAGGGCTGGGGCGACATCGGCCACCACGACAACAAGCAGATCCTCACCCCCAACCTCGACCGCTTCGCCCGCGACTCGGTCGAATTCACACGCTTCTACGTCGAGCCCGTCTGCGCGCCCACCCGCGCCGCGCTGATGACCGGCCGCTATCACTACCGCACCGGGATCGTTCACACCTCCCGCGGCGGCGCCAAGATGCACGGCGACGAGGTCACCATCGCCGAGCGCCTGCGCGACGCCGGCTACCGCACCGGACTGTTCGGCAAGTGGCACCTGGGCGACAACTACCCCATGCGCCCCATCGATCAAGGCTTCGACGTCGCGTTGTGGCACAAGTCCGGCGGCATCGGCCAATCGCCCGACGCGCCCAACTCCTACTTCGACCCTCACCTGTGGCGCAACGGCGAGCGCGAGCAGGCCCAGGGCTACTGCACCGACGTCTTCTTCCGAGAAGCGATGCGGTTCATCACAGAGCACGACGCGGAGCCGTTCTTCGTCTACATCCCCACCAACGCGCCGCACACGCCGCTCGAGATCGCCGAAGACTACTGGAAGCCTTACGCAGACGCCGGCCTCGACGAGACCACCGCCCGCGTCTACGGCATGGTCGAGAATATCGACGTCAACCTTCGCCTTCTCACCGAGCGCCTCACCGAGGTCGACCTCAACGACGACACCTATCTCATCTTCCTCTCCGACAACGGCCCGCAACAGCAGCGCTACACCGCCGGCCTGCGCGGCCGCAAGAGCACCAGCTACGAGGGAGGCATCCGCGCGCTGAGCTTCTGGCGCGGCCCGGGTCTCGCGCCCAAAAAGGTCGATCGCATCGCCGCCCACATCGACCTCGCGCCCACCTTGCTCGATTTTGCCGGCCTCGTGCAGCCTGGCGAGCTCGACGGCCGCAGCCTGCGACCCCTGCTCGAAGGCGAGCCCGAGACTTGGGAGCGCACCCACTTCGCCCAAGTCCACCGCGGCCTCCAGCCTCGGCCTTACCAGAACGCCGCCATCGAGACCGCCCGCTGGAAGCTCGTGCTCGGCCCGGGAACTTTCAATGACGAAGCGTGGACTTACGCTGGCGACCCGCCCCTCGAGCTCTACAATCTGCAAGCCGACCCTGGCGAGCAGCGCGACGTCGCCGCCGACCACCCTGAAGTCGTCGCCGACCTCCGCGCGCGCTACGAGGCCTGGTTCACCGATGTGGAGGCGACGCGCAACTTCACCCCCGGCGTCATCCACCTCGGCTCCGACGCAGAGAACCCGGCCACGCTGTGCCGCTACCAGGATTCCACCTTCGTCGACGGCAAGCCTACGACGTGGTCCGTCCAGATCGAGCAAGCCGGCCGCTACCGGTTGGAGATGAACGTTCCCGACCCGCCTCCCGGCTCGCTCCACGTCCTCTGGCAAGGCGAGGAACAGTCCGCACCAGGCCTCGCCGCGGAGCTCGAGCTGCCCGCCGGCCGCGGCGCCCTCGACATCTGGTTCCAGACCGCCGCCGGAGAGCGCCTCGTCTGGAGCCACAACGACCCGGTTGGCGATGTGCGCGTCGAAAGGCTCGACTGAGCTGGTCGAGCGAGCTGGTCGAGCACGCCCAGCCGTCGTATACTCTGCGGCATGTGGACGCGGCGCGGGTTCCTAGCGGCTGCCGGAGCGACGGCCGCCGTGAGTTGTGCGCAGGAGGGGCGGCCTAGGGCGTTCGAGCTCGAGGAGGTCTCGCTCGCCGAGCTGCAGCGGCGCATGGACGCCGGCGAGCTAACCGCCCAGCGAGCGGTCGAGCAGTATCTCGAGCGCATCGAGGCGGTCGACAAGCAAGGCTCGGCCGTGAACGCCGTGATCGAGCTCAACCCCGACGCGGAGGCCATTGCGCGCGAGCTCGACGTTGAACGCGGGCAGGGCAATGTGCGCGGGCCGCTGCACGGCGCGCCGATCCTGATCAAGGACAACATCGACACCGCTGACGAGATGCAGACCACCGCCGGGTCGCTCGCGCTCGAAGGCTCGATCGCGCGACGCGACTCTGGCGTGGCCGAGCGCTTGCGCGCAGCCGGCGCGGTCATCCTCGGCAAGACGAACCTGAGCGAGTGGGCCAACTTCCGCGGCCTGCGCTCGACGAGCGGCTGGAGCGGACGCGGCGGGCTGACGCGCAACCCCTACGCGCTCGACCGCAATGCCTGCGGCTCGAGCTCCGGCTCGGGCGTGGCCGCCGCGGCCAGCTTGTGCGCCGCGGCCGTGGGCACCGAGACCAACGGCTCGGTCGTCTGTCCGTCGTCGATCAACGGCATCGTGGGCATCAAGCCGACCCTGGGGCTCATCGCGCAAGCCGGCATCATCCCAATCGCGCACTCGCAAGACACCGCCGGGCCCATGGCGCGCACCGTGCTGGACGCGGCGATGCTGCTCGACGGACTGGCCGACCCGTCGACGCGCAGGACGGAGAGCTACGCAGCGTCGTGCAAGCCTAGCGGGCTCGAGGGCGCGCGGATCGGCGTCGCGCGGCAGTTGATGGGGCGTCGCGAGGATGTCGACGAGCTCGCCGAGCAGGCCCTGCAGGCGCTGCGCGACGAGGGCGCCGAGACGCTCGACATCGACGGGCTGCCCGAGGGCGGCGAGACCGGCCGCGCCGGCTACACCGTGATGCTCTACGAGTACAAGGCCGATCTCGACGCCTATCTGGCCGGCGTCGGCGCAGAGGTCGCCGTCAAGAGCATGGCGGACGTCATCGCGTTCAACCAAGCCAACGCCGACCGCGAGCTGCTCTACTTCGGCCAGGAGCACTTTGAGCGGGCGGTGGAGAAAGGGCCGCTCGATGAGCAGGAGTACCGCGACGCGCTGGCGCTGACCAAACGCATGGCGCGGGCCGAAGGCATCGACAAAGCGGTCGAGGCATACGAGCTCGACGCAATCCTGGCCCCGACGGGCGGGCCGGCTTGGACGACCGACTTGGTGAACGGCGACCACGGCTCGGGCGGCAGCTCGAGCTTGGCGGCGCGGGCCGGGTACCCCAACATCACCGTGCCGATGGGATTCGTCCACGGGTTGCCGGTCGGGGTGTCGCTGTTTGGGAAGGCCTGGACGGAACAGCGGCTCATTGAGCTCGCGTATGGGTTCGAGCTGGCAACCCGGCATCGGCGGGCCCCGAGGTTCCTGGCCTCGGCCACAGGCTACTCTCCGTCGCCCAAGACGTCGGGGTAACGCTCGCGGATGCTATCGAGGTCTCCCTCGGGCAAAGCCAGGAAGGCTTCGACCAGCTCGGGATCGAATTGATCGCCGGAAGATCTTGCGATCTCGGCCTTGGCCGCCTCCGCGCCCCGGGCGGAGCGGTAGGGGCGGTCGGAGGTGAGAGCGTCGTAGGCGTCGACGATGCTGAACAGGCGAGCGAACAGCGGAATCTGCTCGCCGTTGAGACCAGCCGGGTAGCCCCCGCCGTCGAAGCGCTCGTGATGGGCCCCGACCACGTCGGCTTCGCGGGTGAGCTCGGGGAAGCGCGCCATCAAGCGCTGGCCGATGACGGGGTGGGCCTTCATCACCGTCCACTCTTCATCGCTGAGCGGCCCCGGCTTGAGCAAGACGTTGCGCGGTATGCCGATCTTGCCGATGTCGTGCAGCAGCGCGCCGAGCTCGAGGCGCTCCAGATCCGAGTCGACCAAGCCGAAGCGCTCACCGAGTAGACGCGCGTAGGCGGCGACCCGCTTGGAGTGCTGGAAGGTCTCGTAGCGCCGGAAGCCGAGGCTGCGGAAGATGGCGGCAATGTGCGCGGACGCGTGCGGATCCTCGCGCGAGGCGATGAAGTCCTGCAAGGCTTCCTGAATGGTTTCTTCCTGTGCGGTGGAGTCCCGCGGGATGTACTTGCCCACGGCGGTCAACACGTCGCGCGGGCGAACGGGCTTCTTGAGATAGTCGTCAGCGCCGTACTCGAGAGCCTCGATGGCGAGCGCCAGCTCGTAGAGCCCCGAGACGAGAATGACGGGCATGGCGGGCTTGAGCTGTTTGACCGAGCGCAGCAGCTCGATGCCGGTCATGCCAGGCATCTTGATGTCGGTGAGCAGCAGGTCCGCGGGTTCCTCGCCGGCGGATAGGTAGTCGAGCGCGTCGGTGCTATCGTCGAAGGTCCGGCACTCGTAGCCTTCGAAGCGGAGGACCGAGGAGAGGTAGTCGCGAATGGGTTCTTCGTCGTCGACGACGAGCACGGTGCTGGAGCTTTCGACAGCCATGCAGCGAGCTTTTGGGGCTCGAAACGCTTATCGGCCCGATGGCGACGTGTAGTTAGCGCGACTCGCCAAGCGGTTGCGCGCCAGCCCTGGCGGCTGAAACCATCCCGCGCTCGCGCACGCCTTTGTACACTGGAGAGCCGTCCCAGCAGTATGCGTTTCCGAGAGCTTGCACTCCTCGCCGTCCTGTTTCCCTCAGCCTCCGCCGCGCAACAAGCCGTTGATGGTTTCATCGGGTGGTACGAGAGGTACGACGACGCCATTGCCGAAGCGAAGAAGACCGGCAAGCCAATCTTCCTAGAGTTCCGCTGCTCGCCTTGACGGGCCGGCCGTGAATTCGACGCACAGGTTGTGCTGTCGCCGTCCAACTCCGACCGCGGGAAGCTGCTGAGCCAGTACGTGACCGTTCGCATCACGCGAATGGACAATATCGACATCGCTCTGTTCGAGCGCGATTGGCACAACACGCTCTACTTCTTCATCCTCAACGCCGAGGAGCAGATCTATCTGCGCTACGGCGGTCGGGACGACCGCGCCGTCGACTCCTATCTCAACCTCAATAGCCTGAAGCTCGCCCTCGAGAAGGGCCTGGATCTGCACCAGGAGTGGAAGGCGGGACGGCTGCCGCCAAAACCGCGTCCCAAGCCCGACTATCCGCGCAACTATCCCTTGCTCATCGAGCGGACAGTTGGCCGCGGCTCCTGCGTCGAATGCCACCTCATCGCCGACTACCAGGCCTTGCACAAAGAGCGCGCGGGCACGCTCGACAAGATCCGAGACATGTACGTCTCCCCCGACATTCGCGCCATCGGGATTCACCTGGACGTCCCGAACGGTCTGCGTGTCGAACGGGCCGAGGGGCCCGCGGCGGAGGCGGGACTGCGAGCGGGCGACACGATTTCGCATGTCGAGGACGCGCCGGTCTACACCTTCGCCGACCTACAGCATGAGTACGACAAGGTCGACCGCGACGCGCGGCAGGCGCGAATCAGCGTCGAGCGGGAGGGCGCAAGAGTTGAGCTGGCCGTCGCGCTGCCGGCCCGCTTCTGGTTGACCAACCTGGTGCACCGGCATTGGACGATCGAGCCCCGCCCCTACTTCCGCTCAGAGCCGCTCACCGCGGCGGAGAAAGCGGAGCTGGGTCTGCCCGAGGACGGGTTCGCCAGCAGGGTGAGCTATGTCGACGGGGTGGCGAGCCTTCTGGGCTCGCACCAGCTCGAGGAGGGCGACGTCGTCGCGGGCGTCAACGGCGTGCGGCGCGACGAGATCGCCAACACGGCTGAGCTGTTCATCCGCCTGAGAACGAAGTCGGGCGCGACCTCGAAGCTGGACGTGGTCCGCGGCTCCCAGCGCCTGGAGATGGAGCTGACGACCGGTAGAATGGGCTTTAGGAAATGAAGACGAAACTTGCATGCTCGATCGTGTTTGCGGCAGCCGCCTGGGCCGGCGAGTGGACCCAGCCGGTCGCGGTGGGCCTGGGCGACGAGCACGCGGTCAACTACCGCGCCAAGCTGGACGGCGACTACCTGGTCGTCCAGGCGACCCAGATGAGCGGCTGGCACACCTACGCGATGGACAACGAGATCCGCGCCAAGCAGGCCCTCGCGGGCAAGCCTTCCCTCGGCATCGACGCCCCTACGCGGATCACCGTCAGCGGCGCGCTCGCCCTCGCGGGCCCTTGGAAGCAATCCGAGCCGCACGACTACTCCAAGCCCGAGATGCGCTGGTACACCTGGGGCTACGACGAGC
Organism: Bryobacterales bacterium; assembly: GCA_965216545.1. GTDB lineage: Bacteria > Acidobacteriota > Terriglobia > Bryobacterales > UBA6623 > RI-231. The sequence continues at coordinate 4,679,326 of OZ244172.1, read as the reverse complement.
CGGCGCTGTTCGCCGCGCCGGTCAGCCGGACCGGGCCCGGCGCGGGGGAGGTCGCCATTCGCGGACAAGCTTGTGATGAGAAGCGCTGCAAGAACATCGACATTACCTTGAGCGTGCCGTCGGAGGGCCTCGGCGGGGCCTCGACGCTCGACCTGAGCGCGCTGATCGCGGTCCAGAACTGACCGATTTCGCCAACGAAGCTCCGCCGGCGTTCGTACTCGTGGCAAAGACCAGGAGGCGAATGCCATGAAGAAGCTCCAGATCCTTCCCCTTGCCGTCATGGGCGTGGCGCTGATGACGGTGCTGCTGTGGGGGTTTCCTCACTATCAGGTCTACGTCAAGCGCATGGCTGGACAAGCCGAGCTCGAGCAGCAAGAGTTTGCAAAGAAGGTGATGATCGAGGACGCCCGCGCTCGCGCGGAGTCCGCCAAGCTGCTGCGCGAGGCGGAGATCGAGCGCGCCAAGGGCGTGGCCGAGGCCAACCGCATCATCGGAGAGTCGTTGCAGGACAACGAAGCGTATCTGCGCTATCTGTGGGTTCAAGGGCTCCAGGACGGCTCGAGCGAGATCATCTACGTACCGACCGAGGCGAATCTGCCGATCCTCGAGGCGTCCCGGCTCAACGCGAGCAACTAGAAGAGCGCCCGCCCCCTGAAGCTCACCTCTGTCCTTCCGAGCCGCACGCGCGAGCTTGCGGTAGCGTTCAAGTAGTGCGATGTTCACCGGGGCCATTCGGCGCCCCTCTGGGAACATTCCCAGGTCTTTCCGCAGGACTCTTGGTACGAATCCCTGAGGTCCGCCAAACCAAGGTTTCAGCGCGCATCCGGTGAATTCCCGACCTACGAAAAGTACTTTAGCCACATGGTTTTCGTTCCCGAATCAGTGGAGACTAATCCCGTAGGCACGACGGCAGGCGAAAACGAGACCGTCGGCGAGAGGGAGACACGAGATGGGAAACACAACTGACCGAGCCCAGGGAATCGTTAAAGAGCCCGAACAGAACTTCCAGGACTTCTTTTCTACACGCACCCGCGAGGCATTGGCGATGGCGCTGCCGTTGGTGGGCGCGGTGCATGCGTTCGCGGCTGCGGCGTACTGGTTCTCCGTGCCGTATGGCCAAGCCCTTGGGATGTCGCTGTTCTCGATGCTGGTGACGGCGGCGGCCTTCTGCGCTTCGACCCTGATCCGGCGCAACGCCAAGACCTACATCGGCTCGGACGGGCTGGCGACATGCGTGCTGCTGTTGGCGCTGTGCAATGCCCTGATCCATCTCGCTTCGGCTTGGTCGCCGTTGGCGGTCGCCGCTGCGGTGATCTTGGTCGTGGCGACCGGCGCCATCGCCGCCCGGCGAGCGCCGCTGTTCGTAGTTCCGGTTGCCATGCAGGGCTGGTGGGCGCTGCTGGCTTGGGCCGACAACTGGAGCGCCGAGTGGGTGCAGTTCGAGGCGGCGCTGTTGGCCGCCACCGCCACCGCCTGGGGCTTCTACCAGTCGCGCCGCCAGACCGCGATGCAGCTCTACGAGAGCCAGCAACGACTCGAGACGCAGGCGCAGCGTGATCCGCTGACCAACTTGCCCATCCGCCCGGCGATGATCGATCGTTTGGTCGAGAGCTTCAGCCGCGAGAAGCGCAACACCGAGCGCAAGTTCGCGGTCTGCGTGATGAACGTGGACAGCTTCCAGGCCGTCAACGAAGAAGTCGGCCACAGCGGCGGCGACCTGTTGCTGCAAACCGTCGCCGAGCGCCTGCGCCAGAACGCACGCAAGAGCGACTTCGTAGCGCGCATGGGCGGCGACGAGTTCGTGCTGTTGCTCGACGAGACTCCTACCCGTGAGCACGCTGACACGGCTGCCGACCGGCTCTGCGGCCTGACCTGCAAGGCAATCGATCTCGACGGCGTCGAGGTGGAGTTCAGCGCCAGCTTTGGCGTGGCCTGGTCCGGCGAGAGCTTCGAGTCCGAGGAAGCCATGCTCACCGCGGCGCACAAGGAAATGCAGGACGCCAAGGAGCGCTTCCACGCGATGGCCCGCGCGCTCGAAGAGCAGGAGAAGGCGCAAGCCGGCGCCGAGGGCGCTGCTCTGCCTTCGCTCGCCTGACGCCTGCTAACGAGTCCCTGTTCGTTTCTCCGCTCGAACACGGTCGCCCGCAACGGTCCTCCAGCCGATGCGGGCGACTTCGCCTATGGAGTAGATCTTCGACGCGTAGTGGCCGCACTCGTGTGTGCAGGAACAGCCGTCCGCGGCCCGGCGTGCAACTCGTTCGGCTTCCTCTGAGAACCACAGCTTGCGGAAGTCGTAGCCGACCTCGCGCAGGTTGCCGAGCGGGCTTTGGTTGACCTCGCATTCGCTCACCTCGCCGATTGAATCGATGACGCAGGCCAGGCGACCGGAGACGCACGAGAACTGCGCGCGGCGCTCGACCGCGGTGCGCTCGACCGATTCCCGTACGCGCTGGTCGAGCAGGTGATTCGCCTTGCCGTAGGCCGAAGGCCCGCGCGCGGTCAGGCGACCCGTGGCGTAGTCGCGCTCGAGGCGCGCCGCGAGCGCCCGGTAGCGCGCCGCGTCGACCTCGGTCTGCTCGGGGTCGAGCGGATTACCGCGACAGTAGTTGTAGGACGCGCCGTCGGGCTCGAAGATCCGCAACAACTCGTCGTGGATCTCGAGGATGCGCTCCTGGTTATCCCGCATCACCGTTGCCAGTGTGTGGAGGATCAGGTTGGGATAGCGCTCGCGCAGCGGCTGCACGGCCTCGAAGGTGTGCAGCATGCGTCGCCAAGCGCCTTCGCGTCCGCGGATGCGATCGTACTCGTCGGCGTCGCTGTGGTCGACGCTGAGATTGAGGTGGAACCGCAACCGCGGAGCGCCGCCCAGTACGCGCTCAAGCGTCTCGACGGTGCGCTCGGCGTGCTGGCCGTTGGTGGGGACGTAGACGTTTCCAACGCGGTTCGTCCGCGCGGCGTGCAGCAGGATGTCCGCCAGATCGGGCCGCAGGAAGGGCTCGCCGCCGCCGATGAACAGGTTGTAGATCTCGCCCATCGAGCTGAGCGTGCGGCGGTGCTCGTCGAGCGTGAAGTCGCGGTTGGGCTTGGGGTTGAGCTGATCCCAGTAGTAGCAGTGGATGCAGCGCTCATCACACCGCGTCGTGACGTAGAGCGTAACGAACGGCGGCGTAATGCGGCCTCCAAAGGCCGTGCGAGCCTTCACGCTCGCCAGATGGCCGAGCCAGGAGCGCATACGGGTTCAGGATAACGAACCAACGCCGCCCCCGGGCTCAGCATGGCGTTTTCCGAGCCCCGGCAGCGATGGCGGGGTGCGATCGTCAACCAGCCCCCAGCCTATAACTTCTGCTTGAGGACCCAGACGGTGGGTTTGCGCTTGCCGATTTTGCAGGCGTTCTCGGCGACGTAGAGCGTGCCGTCGTCGTCGACCGAGACCGAGCTGGGCGAGAGCAGCGTGGCTTCGTCGGCGTCGGAGAAGCGCGTGATGGCTTCGCCGCCTTCCTCGGGGTTGCCCTCGCTGCCGGCGATGGTCTTGATGATGCCGCGCTCGTCAACCAAGCGAATGCGATTGTTGCCGGCGTCGGCGATGTAGACGCGGTCCAGGTCGTCGATGGCGAGGCCGCGGGGCGAGTCCAGTTGGGCGCTGGCGGCGCCGCCGCCGTCGCCGTCAAAGCCGGCGGCGCCGCTGCCAGCGAAGACCGAGCGCTCGCCCGTGGGGGCGATGCGATAGACGCGGTGGCCGGCCGAGTCGGAAACGTAAAGGTTGCCTTTGGAATCCCGCGTGACGCCGCCAGCCATCGCGATTGTCATGCCATCGGTGCGGTCGGAATCGTCCACCAAAGCCTGAATCGTGAAGCGACTCTGCCGCGGGATCACTACCCGCTGCGTGCCTACCTGCCGATCCTCCTTCTCCCACTCCACGGTCACAAACGGCGCCGCGGACGTCATGCGGTAACGGATCGGCGTGACCGCCGGCAGGGACGCGAGGATGAGCATAACGCCGACGATCGCTATCTGGACGCGCGGGTCCATCAGGATCTGCTCTAGCCTGCTCGCTTCGCGCTTCTTTTTGAACTTGCCCGAGTGCGGCGACGGCTCGCCGCAGTAGATACAGTACTTCTTGCTTCCCCGCAACAAGCCGGAGCACTTGCTGCAATAGCTCATCAAGCCGTCGGCGTCGAGCTCGAGCGATGCGGTCGCGACACCGCAATCGTCGCAGAATCGCGCCTTGTCGATGAGGTGGTGATCACAGGAGCGGCATTGCATCGCGAAAACGGTCCTTCGGCTCGAGCGGGCTCGAGCGCCAAGATCATTCTAGGCCCCGAGGGTGTCGTAGACCCTCGACCGTATGGCCTATCCCAGGTCGGTAGTTCGTCCTAGGGCATGTGACTGAGGCATCCTAGTACGCGAGACTCGGAAAACCGCGGTCGGCGGCCGCGGCCGGGCTGCGCATGTGGAGTCGAGCTATGCCGGAGCTGCCAGACATGACGCTGTATGTGGAAGCGCTCGAGGAGCGCGTTCTCGGCGCGGAGCTGCTTGGGATCCGGCTGAAGAGCCCGTTTCTGCTGCGCACGCTCGAGCCGCCGCCGGCCGCGTTTGCCGGACGCCGGGTGGAGTCGCTGCGTCGTGTGGGCAAGCGCATCGTCTTGGGGCTGGCCGGCGAGCTGTGGCTGGGCATCCATCTGATGATTGCCGGACGCCTGCTATGGAACAAGCCCGGCGCGAAGCCGGCGGGCAAGGGCGGCCTGGCGGCGTTCGACTTCGAGGGCGGAACGCTGCTGCTCAACGAGATCTCGAAGAAGAAGCGTGCGGCCTTGCACCTGCTCGCAGGGCCGCAAGCCTGGCGGACGCTCGACCGCGGCGGCGCGGAGCCGCTCGAGGCGACCGCCGAGCGGTTTCGCGAGACGCTGACCCGGCGCAACCATACGCTCAAGCGTGCGCTCACCGACCCCACCCTGTTCAGCGGGATCGGCAACGCCTACTCGGACGAGATCCTGCATGCCGCGCGGCTCTCGCCCATCGCGCTGACGCAGAAGCTGAGCGAGGACGAGATCGCGCGGCTGCACGAGGCCGTGGGCGGGACCTTGCGGCAGTGGACCGACAGGTTGCGGGCCGAAGCCGAGGGCGAGTTTCCCACGAAGGTGACGGCGTTCCGGCCCGAGATGGCCGTGCACGGCAAGTTCCGCAAGCCTTGTCCGGTCTGCGAGACGCCGGTGCAGCGGATTCGCTATGCCGAGAGCGAGACGAACTACTGCCCCGAATGCCAGACGGGCGGCAAGCTGTTGGCCGACCGATCCCTCTCGCGGCTGCTGGGTAAGGATTGGCCGCGCAGCTTGGAGGAGATGGAGGCGCGGCTGAGCGCTCCGGGCTCAGAGGATCGCTGAGCTTCTTCTCGTGGCGCACGGCTGCGCCTCGCCCCGGGGCCACAGGCCCCGATGCAGGCCTCAGCCGTACGCCAAGAAACCGGTCGTCTCCTATCCCCGCAGGTGCATCACCACCATCTTCTGCTCGGACATCTCTTCGACGGCGTACTTGGGGCCCTCCTTGCCGAAGCCGCTGTCTTTGAGTCCGCCGTAGGGCATCAGATCCGCGCGCCACTGGCAGCCCCAGTTGATGTGGATGTTGCCGGATTCGACCTCGCGGGCGAAGCGCATGGCGTTCTCGAGGTTCTCGGTGAAGATGGCGGCCGAGAGGCCGTAGTTGGTGTCGTTGGCGATCTCGATGGCTTCTTCGACCGAGGCGGCGGGGGTGACGCCGACGGCGGGCCCGAACAGCTCGTCGCAAGAGATGCGCATGCCGCGGTCGACATCGGCGAGCAGCGTTGGCGCATAGACGGCGCCGTCGCGGCCGCCGCCGGTGAGCAGGCGCGCACCGTTGCTTTGGGCTTGGTCGATCCAGCTCTCCACGCGCTTGGCGTCGTCTTCGCGGACCATCGGGCCGACGTGGACGCCGTCTTCGAGCGGGTTGCCGGTCTGGAGCGCTTCGACCTTTGGCTCGAGCGCGTCGAGCAGATCGGCGTAGATCGACTTGTCCGCGACGACGCGTTGGGTGCTGATGCAGACTTGGCCGGCGTTGGAGTAGCCGGTGGCGGCGATGGCGGCGGCGGCGCGCTCGAGGTCGGCGTCGGGCAGCACGATCAGCGGCGAGTTGGAGCCCAGCTCCATGGTGACCTTCTTGAGGCCGGCGACCTTGGTGATCTGCTCGCCGACTTCCTTGCTGCCGGTAAAGGTGATCTTGCGGACGCGGGGGTCGGAGCAGATGGCGGCGCCGACGTCGCGGCCCGAGCCGGTGACGACTTGGATGCCGTGCTCGGGCACGCCGGCTTCGAGCAGAATCTCGGCCAGCTTCAGGGCGACGAGCGGCGTGTCGGTGGCGGGCTTGAGCAGGACGCTGTTGCCGGCGGCGAGACCAGGGCCGACCTTGTGGCACACCAGGTTGAGCGGAAAATTGAACGGCGAGATCGCGACGACCACGCCGCAGGGCACGCGCAAGGTAAAGCCCAGGCGATTGCCGGAGCCGGGCGCGCCGTCGAGCGGCACGACCTCCGAGCCCAGCCGCTTGGCCTCCTCGGCCGAGCCGATCATCGTCTCGGCGGCGCGCTCGACCTCACCGCGCGACTCGGCCAGAATCTTGCCCTCCTCCATGGTCAGCGTGCGCGCCAGCTCTTCCTGGCGTTCGAGCATGAGCTCGGCGGCTTTGGTGAGCCAGAGGTAGCGGTCATGGCCGCTGGTCTTGCGCATGGCCGCGGCCCCGGAGGCGGCAAAGGCGAGGGCGCGCTCGATTTGGGCGGGCGCCGCTTTGGGGACGGTGTCGACGACGGAGTTGTCGAAAGGGTTGCGAACTTCGATGGCTTCGGCGGACTCGGACCAGTCGCCGGCGATGAGCATTTTCATGGTCTGGGATCTCTCCGCCTGACATGATCGAAGCTCGTCGCCTTACGAGTCAACACCCTCAGACGCCGTCAGGCGAATACCCGATGCGGTCGCGCCCGAGGGAGTACCATCCCCGGTGGAACCCTAGTTTACGGGGCATACGACGTGCGCGAATCATCGAAGAGGCTACCCCCAGCCATTTGGGGAAGGTCCGTGGTTCGTGGAAATGGCGAGGCGTCTTCGCAGCCGTAAACTCTTGACTACACTGCGCACGTTGCAGTCGGCGCCGATCCAGCAGCGCTACGTGGGCGCGGTGACCGTGGCGGCCATAGCCGCCGCCGTGCTCTGCGTGGCGTTGGTCATCCTCAGCGGCGCCCTGCTTGGCGGCAACCAGGCGCCGGCCGAGCTCACGCGCGAGCTGGTGCTGGCGCTAATGGCCGCGGCTCTGGCCGTGGCGGTCACCCTCGCCCCGCTGCACGGGCTGATCGTGCGGCCCACGCAGGAGACGATCCTGGCTTTGCGCCTGGCGATGGGCAACCCGCAGTCAGGCTTCCGCATGCCCGAACAGGCCGACCCCGAAGGCCGCGAGATCGCCGATGCGGTCAACGCCCTGCTGGGCGATTTGGACGATCACGGCGAGGCGCTCGAGGACCAGCGCGCCGGCTTCGAGCAGCAGGTGGCCGCACGCACGGCGCAGCTGCGCTCGGCCAACCAAGAGCTGCAGGTCGAGATCGCCGAGCGACGCAGAGCCGAGGCGGCGCTCCGCTACGAGGCGCTGCACGACTCGTTGACCGGCCTGGGCAACCGGGCGCTGCTGATGTCATCGCTCGACGCACTGTGCAAGAAGGCGAAACAGGACGAGAAGTTCCTCTTCGCGCTGCTGTTCCTGGATCTCGACAACTTCAAGCTCATCAACGACAGCCTGGGCCACTCGATCGGCGACCATCTGCTGTGCGCGGTGGGCCGGCGGGTGCTCGAAAGCGTTCGGCTGCAAGACAAGGTGACGCGGCTGGGCGGCGATGAGTTCGCCATCATCCTCGACGGGATGAATCAGCCCGCGACGGCGGAGATCGTCGGCCGGCGCATCCTGGCGTCGCTGGCGAAGCCGTTCGAGCTGCACGGGCAGGAAATCTTCATCTCGGCCAGCTTGGGCGTGGCGCTGAGCGACACTCGCTCGACGCCGGAGAGGCTGTTGCGAGACGCCGATGCGGCGATGTACCGCTCGAAGTCGGTCGAGCGCGGCGGCTTGGCGGTGTTCGATCAGCAACTGCACGAGTCGGCGGTTGAGGAGCTGCAGATCCGCAACGAGCTTCGCAGGGTGCTCGAGAGGGACGAGCTGGTGGTCTACTACCAGCCGATCGTCTCGCTGAAGGACGGCGAGATGTGCGGCTGTGAGGCGTTGCTGCGCTGGAACCGCCCGGGCCAGGGATTGGTGCCTCCGGCGCGCTTCATTCCGCTGGCCGAAGACAGCGGCTTGATCGTCGAAATCGGCGAATGGGCGCTCAAGGACGTCTGTGGCCAACTCGCGGCATGGAAGAACTCCGGGATGCCGGACATCTTCGCCTCGGTCAACGTGTCGCCGCTGCAGTTCCGCCAGCCAACCTTCGTGGACATGGTGGCGGAGAGCTTGCTGACCTACAGCCTGGACCCTGCCAGCATTCACCTCGAAGTGACCGAGACGCTGCTGATGGAGAACACCGAAGTCACCTCCCGGCGCTTGCGCGATCTGCGCAGCTTGGGAGTGCAGGTGGTGATCGACGATTTCGGCACAGGGTACTCGTCGTTGAGCTATCTGCGGCGTTGGGCGATCGATGCGCTCAAGGTGGACCGCTCGTTCGTCAACGCGGCGCGGCTGGACCCGACCAGCGCGGAGATCGTGGCGGCCATCGTGGCGCTCGCCAAGGCGCTGCGCGTCGAGGTCGTCGCCGAAGGCGTCGAGTTCCCCGATCAGCTGCAACTGCTCTCGGAGATGGGCTGCGAGTACGCGCAGGGCTTCCTGCTGGGCCGGCCAACCTCGTCGGACACCTTCGTGCGGAGCCTGCTCGATTCGCGCGACCAAACGCGCCGCGCCGCGGTCTCCTGAGAGACGCTCCCGAGCCTTTTCTCTGTACTGCTGTTGGACCAAGATGCGCACCCGGGCATGGCTGCCCGGGCTCGGCAAGGCGCTTCTTCTTATTTTCCGAGGCCCGGCAGCAATGCCGGGGTGCTGACGCTCGTATCACCTCGAACATCGCACCCGGGCATGGCTGCCCGGGCTCGGTGCGGGCAGGCGCGCCTCTTTATCTGAGCCTCGGCAGCAATGCCGGGGTGGGTTGTGTGAAGAACGGCGTCCCCCCGAGAAGCGGCCGTTAGTCCCAGAGCCGAATCCCGCCGAGTATCCCGTGGATGTTCGCCACCCGCTCGACGTTGCTCGGCAGCTCGAAGTCGATCTTCTTGGCGTTGCCTCCGCCCAGGTAGAGCGTGTCGTAGTTGAAGATGAAGTCGAGGATCCCGATCGCCCGCTCCAACCGGCGGTTCCAGCGGTTCGACCCTCTCTTCTTGAGCGCCTCCTCGCCCAGACGTTCCTCGTAGGTCCGGTCCTTTTCGAACGGGTGGTGCCCGAGCTCGAGGTTGGGCACGAGTCGACCGCCGGTGAACAGCGCCGATCCGACGCCGGTGCCCAGGGTCAACACGAGCTCCACGCCCTGGCCCCGGATCACTCCCAGCCCTTGCACGTCGGCGTCGTTGGCCACGCGGCAGGGCCTATCGAGCAGCTTCTCGAGCGCACGCGCCAAGTGGAAGCCCACCCAGTCGTCATGCAGGTTGACTGCCGTCCGAATCTCCCCCTCATGGACAACTCCGGGGAAGCCGACCGAGATGCGGTCGAACTTGCCCTGCTCGACAGCCATCTTCTCGAGCAACGGCAGGACGGCTTCGGGCGTCGGCTCGTCCGGGGTTTGTTCGCGTAGACGCTTCGTTACCGCTTCGCCTTTCTTGTCGAGAATCAAGCATTTCAGCCCGGATCCGCCAATGTCGATCGCCAATGTACGCGGTTTGGGGATGGTCTTCATTTCGTAACCGAGTGTACTCAATCGGCGGAAGACGCCGTTTCGCTGAGGGCTTTCCCCGAGGGACGGCTTGGGAAACGCCCAGGCAACCTGGAAGTGTGACGCGCCGACTCCTTCTCATCTCGTCGTTGTTCGCCCTGGCCACGCCCGCGCTCGCCCGTGAGCTCGTTGTCGCATCGGAAGGGGCGAGCTTGCGGGCGTCCTGCGGCGCGCCGGCCGCGTTGGCCACCTTGCCCGAAGGGCACCGGGTCACGCTCCGGTTCTCCTTCGCCGGCGCGGATGCACGCTGCTACTCGGTGCGAACCGAGCTCGACGGCGCGCAGCTCACCGGCTACGTCGACCGCGCCGCCCTCGCCGGCCTCGAGACGCTCGAGCAGGAGCGCCGCGCCGCCTCGGCCAGCCAGCTCGCGCACACTGCGGTCGAATCGATCCGCATCGAGCCGCCTCGGCCGCGGAGCGATCCTGGCGCGCCCGCGCCCAGCACGGCTTCCCAGCAGTCCATCCAGGCCGCGATCGATGCTTTCCAGGCCGGGCGTGCGAACGAGGTCGAGCAACTGCTCCGCGACGTGCCGCGCGACAACCTGCTCGCCGCCGTGCTGCGCGGTTCCGCCTTCCTGCGCCTGACGCGCCCGGGCGAGGCGCAAGCCGCTATCGACCCAGCCCTCCGCGCGCATCCCGACGACCCCGGGCTGCTCGGTCTCGCCGGCGTGGCGGCCTTTCAACAGGACCGCACCGAGGACGCGAAGCGGCTCCTTGAGCGTTCCGTCCGCGCTCGACCCAATCCGGCCCTCGAGAAGCTACTCGCCCGCATTCGCACCGAGCAAGCCGCCGACCAGAGCGACGACAAGGCCTTTGGCTCACGATTCGTGCTGCGCTACGACGGCAAGGCCCTGCCGCAAGCGCAGGCGCGCGCTCTGGCTCGCGAGCTCGACCGCGAGCTGCCCGCCATCTCCGCCCGCCTCGGCTGCCAGATTCGCGACCGCCTCACCGTCGTCGTCCAGACCATGAAGGACTACCGCGCCGGCGCCGGTCCAACGACGTGGAGCGGCGGGCACTATGACGGCCGCATCCACATCGCGTTGGGAGCCGATGGAAACCTCGACGACCACGTACGCGAAACCGCGCGCCACGAGATGGTTCATGCCTGCCTGGCCCGGCGCGGAGAGTGGCCGGTCTGGTTCCAGGAAGGCGTGGCGGAGTACGTCTCCGGCCGGCGCCTGGCCGCCCACGAGCGGCAACGCCTCGCCGGGCTCAACCGGGAAGGCAACCTGCCCGAGCTGCAACAGTTGATGGGTTCCTGGGCGAGGCTGGATGCGGCCACCGCGCAAACTGCCTATACGCTCGCCCTGGCCGCCGCCCAAGTCCTCTACCAAGACGAGGGGGACTACGGCGTTCGCAATCTGCTCTCGAACCCGGCCCGCCTGCCGGCGACGATGACCAAGCTCGACGAACGCCTGCGGCAAACCCTGCGCTAGCTGCGAGAGCCCTCTAGATCCGCTCTGGGGTCCCTCCACCGGGGCCTTTCGAGCTCGCACTGGTGGTCGGTCAACCGAAGGATTGTTTTCACCACCTTTCCGCCGAGGGGGAGGGAGACTTGGGTAGCGCAAGGCCGCCTGCGGGCGCAATGCCAGAAGGGGTGTCAGCGGGCCGGTTCTAGCGCCTCGAACTTGCGCCGCTCCGCTCCTTGGCCGTGGCACACCACACACGACTCAGCCCCGGCCGCATCCACTTCGGACACAATCACGTAGCTCAGCCCGTCATCCACCCAGCCGATCAGCTTCAACCCGTCCACCGAGTAGAAGTGAAAGTCCAGGTCACCGGACTGGTAGACCTCGCCACCTGCCGGCTCGCGCCCGTCGGCCGAGGCCGCCAGTAGCGACACCGGCTCATCGTGCATGGTGTAGGAGAGAAACGCCACATCGTCGTCCTGATGTCGCAGCAGCCGCGCGCCCACGAGCTCGTACGCGTTGTCGCCCGGCATCGCTTCAGGATACGCGGGCACTTCCAAGTGGAACGGCAGGTTGTCCTCCAGCCACCCTGAGAGCACCGCAGGGTCTCCCGACTTCGCGTCCAAATTCAGTCGGCCGCGGGAGTACCGCAAGTGTGATTCTGCGGCGTACACCCGGAACGACGCACCGTCTTGGACGAACCAGCCCGTCAGCCAGCCCGCTATCCCGCCGCCTAGCAGAATGGCGACCGCCGCCGCCCGGGCCCAATGCCACCACCGCTCCCGGCTCCCGGCTTGCTCGAGCATGGCGCGGGCCCGATCCTTCGAGCTCACCGGGGGCCGATACGCCTCCCGCGCGCCGCGAACTGCGTTCGCAACATCCTGCCAGCGCGCGTGCTCCTCGCGGCAGCCAGCGCAGTCGAGCAGATGCGACTCCAGCGCCGTGACCCGGCCTTGCGGCAGCTCGCCGTCCAGATAGCGGTGCATCGCGTCACGAACTTCGCCGCAGTTCATCATGAATGAGCCCCCTGCCGCGACTCCTGCCCAACGACTTCGGACAAGATTTCGCGCAAGCGCGTCCGCGCGCGCGCCAGCCGGCTCATCACCGTCCCCACCGGGCAGTCCAGCACCGCGGCGATTTGTTCGTACGCCAACCCTTCCATGTCTCTCAAAACGATGATCTCTCGATGCGCCTCGCTGAGCGAATCCAGCGCCGTCCTGACTTCAATCTGCAACGCGCGACGCAACAGCCGGCCCTCGGGCGAAGATCCCGCCTCCGCCTCCAATGGCCCGGCCGCTTCCAAGACATCCTCTCGACTCCGAACCATCCGGTCGTTCTTCCAAATATTTCGCAAGATGACAAACATCCAGCGGCGCACCTGCTCGGGTTCTCCCGCGGACGGCTTCCGAGCCGCGCCCAAAGCCCGCCGGTAGCAGTCTTGGACGAGCTCTTCCGCCTCCGCCGGGTCCCCGCTGAGCGCCCGCGCGTAGCGGAACAGCGAGCCGTGGCAGGCGAGCATCGCTTGGTGCATCTCAGCCAGAGCTGTCTTCCTCTGAACGGTCAACAACGGCATCGCAAGAAAATTCCGTTCCCCAGGGAATAATTTTCGCGCGCCGTTGTTGACAACACAAGGACGGGCGATCTGCGTCCGCTCAGCAGACGGCCCCTACCTGTCGGGCCGCCCTTTGTCACGCTGGGAAAATCCTTCCCATCAAGCAGGGAGACAACGATCATGAAGGAGACAACGGTCATGAATAGGACCCTCTTGGCGCTGCTCGCCGCGTTCGCGTTCGCAGCGCCCCCGTTGGCGCTCACCGACGCCGCCAACGCCCAGGAGCCGACACCGAACGAGTTTTGGTGGCCCGAGAGAATCGACCTCTCGCCCCTCCGGCAACACGCCCCCCAATCCAACCCCTTGGGCGCCGACTTCAACTACGCCGAGGCCTTCAAGAGCCTCGACCTCGACGCCCTCAAGGCCGACATCGAAAAGACCCTCACCAACTCGCAGGACTGGTGGCCGGCTGACTACGGACATTACGGCCCCTTCATGATCCGCATGGCCTGGCACAGCGCCGGCACCTACCGCACCAGCGACGGACGCGGCGGCGCGGGCGGCGGCCAGCAGCGCTTCGAGCCGCTCAATAGCTGGCCGGACAACGCCAATCTCGACAAAGCGCGGCGCCTGCTCTGGCCGGTCAAGATGAAGTACGGAAACAAGATCTCGTGGGCCGACCTCATGGTCCTCACCGGCAACGTCGCCATGGAGTCCATGGGCTTCGAGACCTTCGGTTTCGCCGGAGGACGCGAGGACGACTGGGAGCCCGACCTGGTCTATTGGGGCCCCGAGAGGGAATGGCTCGCCGACGAGCGCTACAGCGGCGATCGCAAGCTGGCGAACCCGCTCGCCGCCGTCCAGATGGGCCTTATCTATGTGAATCCCGAGGGTCCCAACGGCGACCCCGATCCACTGGCCGCCGCTAGGGACATCCGCGACACCTTTGGCCGCATGGCCATGAACGACGAGGAAACGGTGGCGTTGATCGCCGGCGGCCATACTTTCGGCAAGGCCCACGGCGCGCACAAACCGCCCGACTGCGTCGGTGTCGACCCCGGCGGGGCCCCCATCGAAAAGCAAGGCCTCGGCTGGACGAACAAGTGCGGCAAGGGCAATGCCGAGGACACCGTCACGAGCGGTCTCGAAGGCGCCTGGACGGCCACCCCGGCATGGTGGAGCAGCGGGTACCTCGACAACCTGTTCAAGTACGAGTGGGTGCGGACCAAGAGCCCGGCCGGCGCCACCCAGTGGGTCCCCGCCGAGGGACAGGCCGCCAACCTCGTGCCCGACGCGCATGACCAGAGGAAGCGCCACGCGCCGATCATGTTCACCACCGATCTCGCACTCAAGGCCGACCCGGCCTACCGTAAGATCGCCAAGCGCTTCCAGGAGAACCCGAAGGAGTTCCAGCTTGCGTTTGCCAAGACTTGGTTCAAGCTCACCCACCGAGACATGGGCCCGCGCTCTCGCTATCTCGGCAAGGAAGTTCCGCAAGAGGCGCTGATCTGGCAGGACCCGGTCCCCGCCGTCGATCATCCGCTGGTCAACGCCAACGATGTTGCGGCGCTGAAGTCCAACATCCTCGACGCGGGCCTGAGCGTGCCCGAGCTGGTGCGCACGGCCTGGGCGTCGGCCGCCTCCTATCGCGGCGCCGACATGCGCGGCGGCGCCAACGGCGCCCGCATTCGCCTGGCCCCGCAGAGGGAGTGGGAAGTCAACAACCCGCGCGAGCTGTCCAAGGTCCTGGGCCGTCTGCAACGTGTCCAGACGGACTTCAACGACATGCAGTCCGGCGGCAAGAAGATCTCCCTGGCTGACCTCATCGTCCTCGGCGGCGCCGCCGCGATCGAGAAGGCAGCCAAGGACGCCGGCCACAACGTGACAGTTCCGTTCCAACCCGGGCGCACGGACGCTACCGCGGCCCAAACTGACGCAGCCTCTTTCGCCGTGCTGGAGCCCAAGGCGGACGGTTTCCGCAACTTCTACAGCAAGGGGGCGGCTCTGTCGCCGGTCAACGCGATGATCGATCGCGCCAACTTGCTGACCCTGAGCGTCCCCGAGATGACTGTTCTGGTCGGCGGCATGCGCGCCCTGGACGCCAACGCCGGTGGATCCGACCACGGAGTTTTCACGGACAGCCCCGGCAAGCTGAGCAACGACTTCTTCGTCAACCTCCTCGACATGTCCGTTCAGTGGAGCAGCTCCGACACGGAAGGCGTCTACGAGGGCCGTGACCGTACGAGCGGCAAAGTCAAGTGGACGGCCACGCCGGTCGATCTGGCGATCGGTTCGAGCGCCGAGCTACGCGCCATCGCGGAGGTCTACGCCTCGGCCGGGGGCGAGAGGAGGTTCGTCAACGACTTTGTCAAGGCCTGGTCCAAGGTGATGACCCTCGACCGCTTCGACCTGCACGAAAGCGCGCGGAGAGCCCGAGCGGCTGCGATCGAGCGATAGCCTCATCAATACCGAAGGACTGTTTTCGGCTGAGCTGACCGTGCCGCCCAGAGCGCCCTAAACCGGGTAATCAGGGCCTCAGGAAACTCTGGGCGGGCGGGTCAACGCAAGGATTGGCAGGGACGGGAACTGGCCCGGCGGCCCGCGCCTCGCGCCCGCTAGGCCCGCGAGGCCATGTCGCTGTCGATGGAAACCAACTGCTCCGAGCCCGCCGGCAATTCCGGCAAGTACGACACCGACTCCGGGTAGTCGTCGAACCACCGCGCATCCCGGTTGCGCCTGAAGACCAGCGTCTGACCCTCGTCATGAGGGTTCGGCGCGCGGTGGTAACGAAAGATGATCTGCTCGTCGGTCAGTGCGACGACCTCGATCTTGCCCGTCACGTGCGACATCGAGTAGCGCGCCCGCCGCGCCAGCCCCGAGGTCTGCTTCTGCGCTTCGAGAAAGATCCGAAAACCCTCTTCCACCGGCAGCGAGAACGATTCGTTGCCCTCGGTGGGCCGGCAGTGGAAGACGTAGTAAGGCGGCACGCCCAAGAACGACAGCTCGTTGAATAGATCGCGCAACACCTCGACCCGGTCGTTGATGCCGCGAATCATCGGCGTCTGGTTGATCGTCGTCACGCCGTTGCGCTGCAGCACGTCCAACCCTTCCCGCGCCTCCGGCGTCAGCTCGCGCGGATGGTTGAAGTGGCACATCACGTAGATGCGGCCCTGCTCCGGCGTGCTGTACTTGCGAAACATCGCGTGCAGCGATTCATCCTGGATGATGCGATGCGGGTTGAAGGCCGGCATCTTGCTGCCTAAGCGGATGATCTTGACGTGCGGGATTCGCCGCAACTGCGCCACGATCGGCTCCAGCTTGCTCGTCGACATGATCAGCGGATCGCCGCCGGTCAGCAACACGTTGTTGATCTCGGGGTGGTTGCGGATGTAGGCCAAGCCTGGCTGCACGTCCTTGACGACCTCGTCGTTGTCGTCCATGAACAACCGCTTGCGGAAACAGAATCGGCAATACGCGCCGCAAACGTCGTTGCACAGCAGCAGCGCCGTGTCGCGGTACTTGTGCTCCAGCCCCGGAGCCTTGGTGTAGAGCGCTTCGTAGGAGGCGTCCAGCCGGCCCCACTCGTTCAGCTCGTTTTCGTCGGGAATCACCAACCTGCGAATCGGGTCGTCGGGGTCGTTCCAATCAATCAAGCCTAAATAGTAATCGTTCGCACGGAAGACAAACTTCTTCGATACCGCTTCGAGGTTTCGTTTCTCGGCTTCGCTCAGCCCGTCTACGCGTTCGAGTTTGGTTACATATTTCGGCTTGTTCACACACGACTCCCGTTTCAGATTCCGCGCGTTTCGCGCGTTGAATTTGCGGACGCCGCCTATACGGTCCCTCCACGCCAAATGTCGGAGATGACGATCCCGGTGCGAGCCCGCGCAGGCCGCTGCTTGGCTTCGTTAGTGAAACACAACAAAGCCCAAATGTCAAGGAAACAACAGGATTCGGCGATCTTTACAGATAGTATCAGGTCTTAAAATCCTGATATCAGAATCCTGAAACGGCCCGTCCAAGACTTCCCCGGCGCCACCGTCTGCAGTGCGTCGTAGCGACCCTCGTGCGCCAGATTGAACGCGTTTGTGATCCCCGCCATCGGCTCGAAACAGATGAAAGAGCGCCCCTGCCCGCCCGGCGCATAGACCACGGCAGTGTCGAACCCCGGTCCGTAGAGCACTTCGATCTTCTCCCGCTTGCCGCTCACCGCGAACCGCGCCCAATCTCCGGCTTCGCGGATCAACTCTCCGAAGACGTCGTCGAGGACCACGCCCTCGAGAGGCAGGTCATCCGGCCGCGCGAAGCGCTCGGCGACTGGCTGCTTCGCCCCGGTCGGCGTGAGTTTCTCGTTGAGCTCCCAGCGGCTGCGCGCCGCCAGCCGGACCCGCCATTGATCGCGCGGCGCGTCGTGCAATTGGAAGTAGGGGTGGTAGCCCAGCGATAGCGGCATCGTCGAGGCCGACTCGTTCACCACGTGCGTGCTCACCTCCAGCTCGCCGCGCCGTAGCCGGTAGGTCATCTCGATCGTATGCGCGAACGGAAACTGCGCCGCCAAGTCGGGGTGACGCCCGTACTCGATGCGACTGGTCGCCCAGGCCGACTCCTTGTCGGCGGCGACTTCGACGACCTGCCAGGCGTCGGAGAACAACAGCAGCCCGTGGATCGGCTGTTCCGCCCCGTCGCGCCGGATCTTGCCCAACTCCGGCCGCAGTGCGTAGAACTTGCCGTTGGCGAAGAAGCCGTCGCGATCCAAACGGTTCGCCCAGGGCCACAGCAACGGGTTGCCGCTCAACTTCGGCGCCGCGGCAAACGCGCTCACCGAATCGAACGGATGCCAGAAGGCGTTCTTGCCGTTGACCGCGTACTCGTAGGCGATGTTGCCCACCGTCGGCGCAATCGAGACCCGCGCGCCCCCGCCGGCGTCTCGCAACCGCACCACCGGCACGCCCTCGACTTCAATCTGGCTAGCGGAGAACTGAGCGGACATGGAGCATGCAAACCCGACGCAGAAAAGCGAGCAGACGAAGCGACGCGCCCAACCCCCTCTCGCCCAAAGGGTTGCGGCGGCGCGGGACGATCTGCTTCGTTGTCGCTCGATCATGATGAAACCGCATCGATTCCTCGCGAACGCCTCGCATCTCGCCCCGCGGCGCGCGCAACGCGGCCCACGGGACTTCCGACACGGGCTGCTAGTGTTCGTCAGCCGCGTTCTCGCGCAGCTCGACCATCTCTTGGCAGCACATGCATTGCCCCGGCCGGTAGCTGACGATGTGGCAAATCTCGCAGTAGTAGCTCACCTTGTGCCGCACGCCGTCCTTGATCGTGAACATGTGGCGCACCTCGAAGCGGCCCTCTTCCCGCGGGTAGCCGACAATCTCCCACAGGCGCCCGGCCAGCTCTTTGTCGTGTAGCGCATGGTAGTTGTCGGCTTCTACCGCCAACTCCCAGGCCTTGCCGTCTTCGCCAATCAGCTTGACCGTTTCGTCGGCGTGCTGCGCGACCGGCTCGGCCGATGCGACGTGGCCGCGAATCGTCGTCATGGACTCGGCCGGAGTATCCGCCGAGGCCGCGGATGCGGCGAGCATGGCCAAGCCTGCGACGAGGGCGATCCGCACGCGCTGAGTATAGCGAATCACTTTTCCCGTTCCTGCTCGTTTGCGCGCTTCTCCACCTCTTGATCGAGCAGCGCCTGCGGCGGATACTTCGCCCGCAACCGCGAGACGTCCTCGCGGCTCAGCCCGGGGTTGCGGCGGATGTCTTCGAGCGTTTCGATCTGTGCGCGGTAAGCCTGGTAGAAGCCCACGAAGTCGCCCCCGAAGTACATCGCATCTTGCATCTCCACGCTGTGGACCAGCCCCAGTGCGTGCCCGGTCTCGTGCAGCAGCGTCGAGTAGACCACCGCGTCGCGGAATAGCGGATCCTCGCGGCAAGCTTCAGCGAGCTG
Organism: Bryobacterales bacterium; assembly: GCA_965216545.1. GTDB lineage: Bacteria > Acidobacteriota > Terriglobia > Bryobacterales > UBA6623 > RI-231. Next base: position 4,660,463 of record OZ244172.1, on the reverse strand, counting down.
CGGATGGAACGCTTCGGGCCGCGGGTCGACGTAGACCTCGCCGCCGCGGTAGGGCCCCGCCTCGATCGCGCGCATCAGCCCCAACCGGTCGCCGGTCATGCCCCAGTAGACGCGCACCGCCGCCCGCGTCGCCGCGGCCGGCGTCATGCACAGCCAGCCTTCCAGAGCGTCGTCCCAAGCGGCCAGCGCGCGCTCGGCGAGCCACCCGTCGTGGGAGCGCCCGCGCGCGTCGGGCGCATCGATGAAGTAGGGAATCGGCCCGGCTACGTCGATCGGTTGCGTGCGCCACAGCGGGCCCTTCTCGACGAAGCGGCCCGTGTCCTCCTCGGCCGCCGCCAGCGGCGTCGCCAGCGCTCCAAGGAACGCGCGGCGGCCAAGGCGCTGCGGGGGCGGGGGCGCGCTTCCCTCAGCCATTGCTGATCGCGCTGACCGGCTTCTTCTGTGACCGGAAGCGGTCGACGATCTCTTGCACCGCCGAGCGGCCGCGGTCGTAGGCGTGCTCGTAGTACTCCCGCCGCTCCGAGCGCGTGAGCTGCTTGCCGAAGCGGAAGTAGCGGTCGAGGCTCTTGCCCACGGCATAGGTGCCCGCGAAGGAGACCAAGCCCTTGGAGACCAGCCCGCCGCCGGCCGGAATCTTGCCCACCAGCTCGCGCGCCAACGCGCGCCACCCAAACGCCGCCGCGATGATCGATCCGATCTGTCCCTTCTGCTCGCCGTAGCCCACTTCGCGGTCGCTCGCCGCAGCCAGCAGGAAAGCCATGCGGACCTGATTCATCGTCAGGAACGCCGTGTCGGAGGCGAACTCCCCCACCGCCCACGGCGCCGTGATCACGCTCGGAACCACGTTCGGCACCGCCGTCGCCACGGTGAACAGCGCGTTCTCCTTGCAGACCTTCCAGATCGTGCGCTCGCTCACCTCATCCCGGAACGCCGGGAACCAGCGCGCCAGCGCCAACGCCTCGTCCTGGTGCTCGTCGAGCAACTGCATCACCGAGCGCTGCGGCTGGAACGGATCGAAGCGGTAGAAGTGCGCCGGATGCGGCACGCCCGGCTCGGCGAACCCGAGGTTGCACAGCTCGAAGTCCTCTTCCGCGCCGATGCGGACGATCCGCTTGCCGGCCTCCCGCGCGCGCGCCTCCGAGAGCTCCACCGGCAGCAGAAAGCTGAAGATCTCCGCTGCAACCTGGTCGTCCGCCGCCAGTACTCCGAACGAGATGGGGCGGTCAGCCATCGCCCGCACTTCGTTGGGGTTCAGGGTCTTGAGCGAATGGCTGATCTGGCGCAAGATCGGCAAGTACACGCGTTTATTCTAACGGTTCGACGGCGCTTGGTCCTTAGGTTCAATGACTGAAACCCTCCCGCCGGAGGTGTAGCAGCCCGTGTCGGAAGTCGCGTGGGCCGCGCGAGAGGGTCTTGGGTGTGCTCGGCGAGGAGCGACGAGGGTTCGACGATGAGGCAGAGTCGATGCGGGACATCCGACCCCGAGGAGCGACAAAGCCGACGCGGCCCCGCCATCTCTCCGTTGGCCCCTCTCGCCCAAAGGGTTGCGGCGGCGCGGGACGATCTGCTTCGTTGTCGCTCGCTCAGGATGAAACCGCATCGATTCCTCGCGAACGCCTCGCATCTCGCCCCGCGGCGCGCGCAACGCGGCCTACGCGACTTCCGACACGGGCTGGTAGGGGCGATCGCGCACTCCCCGCCTGGCGAGTTATGCCACAATGCGGGCATCGCAACTCGTCGCCCTCCCGTGCGTCCCGCGGGGGTGAGCGACGGAGGCGGCCGCGCGTAGACGCAAGCGCCTCTCTTATATCCGAAAGAAGCTCGGCTTCCCCGGCGTCCGTCGTGGCGCCGCTGAGGCCGTTTAGGTGATTTTTTCATGCCGAGCCAAAACTTACAGGACGCTTTCCTGAACTCAGCGCGCAAAGAGCGCATTCCCGTGACCATCTACCTCACCAGCGGGGTGAAGCTCTCGGGCCGGGTACGCGGTTTCGACAAGTACTGTGTGGTGTTCGAAACCAATCATCAAGAGCAACTTATCTTCAAGCACGCCATCTCGACCGTGGTGACGCCCCGCGGTGGACATGGCGGCGGCCACGGCCAACATAGCGGCCCGCCGCGCAGCCACGATGCGCACGGCGAGGATCGCCACGACGATCAGCCCGGCGCTCCCCGTCGCGTTTCAGAGCCCCCCGGCGCTCCGGGAGACGAGGGCGAATAGCCCCACGCCCGGCGCCGTCGAATCGCCACAGTGAGCCGAAGCGCCGAATCCACAGCCGACCTGCGCGGCGAGCGCACCGAAACCTGCGTGCTCGTCGGGGTCGAGGTGCGCTCGGCCGAGCGTCCCGGAGCCGCCGCCGTCGAAGCCGCCTTCGACTACAGTGCCGAGGAGTCGCTCGCGGAGCTCGCCGAGTTGGCGGCCGGCGCCGGCGCCGAGGTGCTCGGCGCGACCACGCAGCCGCGCGAAAAGGCCGATCCGGCCACACTCGCCGGACGCGGCAAGGTCGAGGAAGTCAAGGCGTGGGCGGCTGAGCTCGACGCCGACTTCGTGCTCTTCGATCAGCCGCTCTCGCCCAGCCAGCAGCGCAACCTCGAGCGTGCGCTCGAGCGCCGCGTGCTCGACCGCACACAGCTTATCCTCGACATCTTTGCCCGCCACGCCCGCACCCGCGAAGGCAAGCTGCAAGTCGAGCTCGCCCAACTCAATTACGCGCTGCCGCGGCTCACCGGGCGCGGCGCCGCCATGTCCAGGCTTGGTGGCGGCATCGGCACGCGCGGTCCCGGCGAAACCAAGCTCGAGACCGACCGCCGCCGCATCGGCCGTCGCATCGCCAAGTTGGAAGCCGATCTCGAGCGGGTCCGCGCCACGCGCACCCTGCAACGCAAGAAGCGGACTGCGGTGCCGCTCGCCACCGTCGCGCTTGCCGGCTACACCAACGCCGGCAAGTCGACGCTGTTCAACGCGCTGACTGATTCCGCCGTGCTGGCCGACAAGAAGATGTTCGCCACGCTCGACCCCACCATTCGCGTGCTCGAGCTGCCCTCACGTCGGCGCGTGCTGCTCTCCGACACCGTCGGCTTCATTCGCAATCTGCCTACCACGCTCGTGCGCGCCTTTCGCGCCACGCTCGAGGAAGTGGTCGAGGCGGCCATGATCCTGCATGTCGTCGACGCCTCCTCGCCGCACCGCCGCGAGCAGATGCGCGAGGTCGACCGCCTGCTCGCCGAGCTTGGCGCGCATGAGAAACCGCAGGTCCTCGTCCTCAACAAGAGCGACTTGACCGGACCGGAAGCCGCGCGCGCCTTCGTCGAAGCCGAGACCGCCGCCGGCGGATGCGCTGCCGTCGTCGCCATCTCGGCTCGCGAACGCGACGGGCTCGCCGAGCTATCGCGGGCCATCGAGCGCGGCTTGCCGGCCGACTCCGTAGAGCGCCGCCGCTTTCGCGTACCGCACCAGCGCGGGGACCTCGTCAGCTTTCTCTACACCCACGCTCACGTACTCGAGCGCGAGGACGCGGACGAGGCCGTGCTGGTCGTCGCCGAAGCGGCCGAATCGGTTCGCAATCGACTGGCAGCCTACGTCGTTGGCGAGTAGCGTATCCTGAACCCCATGACGCTCGACTGGGTCCGGAAGGTCTGTCTGGCGCTACCCCACGCCTCCGAATCGGTCAAGTGGGGCGACAATCTGGTCTTCTCGGTCGACAACAAGATGTTTGCCGTCGCGGGGCTCGAGCCCGATGAGGTCTGGCTGGCGTTCAAGTGCACGCCCGAGAAGTTCGCCGAGCTCGTCGAGCGCCCCGGTATCCGCCCCTCGCCCTACCTCGCCCGCGCCAGTTGGGTAGCGCTCGAAACCCGCGACGCATTGAAATCTGCCGAAGCAAAACAGCTCATCGAGGAATCCTACCGCCTGGTCTTCGCCAAGCTGCCCAAACGCCGCCGCGAAGCGCTGCTGCAACGGGCGCAAGGGTGAGACAGCTACGCGGCAAGCGCGGTTCTCGAAACCGCTGCGGTCTCTCCGGTGTCCTTGGAACCATGATGTCGGGTCTGCGCTTCTGGACGGCTGCGTTGCTGATTGCCGCCACATCACTCGCCCAGACGGGCGGACCGCCTCAGCAGGTCATCGACGATCTGTTCGAGATGCCCGCGCCCGCCCCGAGTTGGCCGCTTCCCGAACCCGCTCAGCACACGAGAGAGCGTTCCCCGAAACACGACGCTCCGTCCGAGGAGCTATTCCTCTATTGGGCGAGGTTTCCGAGGGGGCGCGGCGCGCCCGAACCTACCGAGGAGATGCGTCTGCGTCTGCTTGCTGAGTGCGAGCAGGACCCCGAAAAGCTGCGAGCGCTCTATCCTTTCCTGCCCAACAGTCCGGACGCCCACGACCGCGTGAAAGCGCAGCTCGATCGCCGAACAGACGAGCGGCGGGATGACGCTTGGAAGGATGTTCGACGGTGGCTGATGTTCAACAGCAAGCACTACCGCGCCGAGCTGATCCAGGCCGCACGTGGCGCGCATTCCAACGATGGTTGGGTCTATGGTGCGGATGAGCTCGAAGCTCTTGCAAGGCTCGATTGGAGAACGGCCGAGCCGATTTTGCGGGAGCACGAGACTCGCGGCGGGCCTAGGTTGGCGGCTCGGGCGCTAGCGCTCCGCTATCAGCGGGCTCTCCAGGCGGTGGGCCTTCACGCCGCGACCCCCTTGCGTCTTGGCTTGCGGAACATCGTTGAAGACACAACGGCGCCTGGGCGAGCACGCAACTTTGCCCTTGACGCGTTGATGGAATCTGACTGGGCGGGCAGAGACGAATGGTATTTGTCGCTGTTTGCGGACCCGACGCTTCGGGCCCTGCGCGATGGCGATCTCATGATGCACCCTCTGAACACGCCTGTCGCCCGGAATCCGGACAAATGGATACCGGTCATGGCGGAGCTGGTGGGCGATCCCAATCGCGCAATTCACGACTCGGCGGTCAACACCCTCGTGGCGTTCCACCTGGATCGGGCGCGAAAGGATGCGCTGCTGCCGCTGCTGCCGTGGCTGATGAACAGCGATTGGTCGTCGGCTGGGGACCGATTGAGGCTGATTCAGTCGATGGATCGTCTGGAGATGCCTGAAAGTACGGCTGGGCTGATCCACATCGTCGAGACCGGAGACGGGAGCCCTTCCGAACGCTCGTACGCCGCCGAGTCGCTTTCCAACTACTGCGAGCCTCGGGCCATTTCGGCCCTGCGAATCGCTCTGGTGCAGGAGACGGAAGAGCAGCACCGTATGCGGATCGTTCGGGCAATGGTCGCCTGCGGTGGCCTCGAACCCGCCGAGGCGTCCGACGCGCTCGAGGCGCTGGCCACTGAGCTCGGGCGCCCCGGGGGGAGGAAGCGGATCGAGGAGTCGGATGCCTGGCAAGCCGCCCCCCTGCCCGTCGAGCTGACCATTGGGAAATTCTTGACGCGATTTTCGCCAACAGACGAACGGCTGGCGAGCGCGGTCTTGGCGCGGAGCCGCTCGGTCGAGAGCAACAGGCCCTCAGTCGTGGCTCGGATGCTTGACATCGTGCACTCCTGGCCTCATGAAGTCGTCAATCTGGACATCGTGCGGCGCATCGCCGACGGAACAGCCTCCGCGCAGTCGATTGGTCGAGTGCTCGAGCGGCGCGATCAGCTCCAGCTGGCGGTGCGGGGAGAGGTCAGCGTGTTGCTTCCCTCAAGAGGAACCGCAGCGGCCATCGCGAGCGTGCTCCTGGCTGAGCGCTCTGCACAGCTGAGCGTCTTGCGTGGTGCGGATCTCGGCGCCACTCGAGCGTTGCTCGCTTCGGCTCGCCTGGTTCGAGAGCCTCTGCCGCTGCTAGAGGTCGAACGGCTGCTCAGCAGCAACTCCGCAGCAGTGAGAGCCGCATCGGAGGCTTACTTGATCAGCGAGGACAGCTTCGAGGCGCGCGGAATGGTGCTGACCCGTTATCCGGGCGAGGCCTTGATCTTGGGCGCCAGGCAAGACTTCGATCCCGGCCACGATACCTATTCCCAGTTCGACCAGTGGGAGCAGAGCCTCCGAAACGAGGTGAGGGCGGACGACGGTCCCCTCGAGATCGTAGCGCTACTGGCCGCGGGATACTGGGGACAAAGGGGGCTCGTCGTAGTTCGAAGAACAGCTGATGGGGCCAGCGCTGCAGTTAGTCTCGAGCCGAATGAGCAGCGACCGCTCAGCTCTGGCGAGTGGCGCGAATTGATTGCGTTTCTGGAGCAGGAAGGCGTCGATGCGCTGCCACCGGGCGCGGCCCCCATCTTCGACGGCATCCAGTACGAGTACGTCAGGGTGTCCAGCAGTGGCGGACGACGGGTGTTCATGAACAACCCTGCTAGAGGGACGGTGTACGGCCGCCTGGTCGAGCGACTTCTCGCGCTGGCTGGCCAGCCGCGGGACAGGTAAAGGTTCAGGAGCTTTCCCGCGATTCGCGGTGCGACCCATCCGCCAGCGTCACGCCGATACGAAATTTTCATCTCGCTGACCACAAACAACTTACGACCATGCAGTCCGAAACCCCTTGGTCGCGCCCCGTATCCTGAAAGCAGGGGAGGCGCCTGGGCGACTGCAAGCCCTGCGGCAGCCGCCCCCGATGTCAGGAAATGTCCGGTTTCGTCAGCCCGCCAAGGGTGCGCGGCAGCTCCCCGAGCTTGCATTCCCAAACCACCATCACCCGCCAGCCCTGCTCGCGCAGCAGTCTTCGAGTGCGCCGGTCGCGCTCGACGTTGCGGCCGATCTTCGCTTCCCAATATTCCCGGTTCGAAGCCGGCAAGTCAGCCGCCTTGCAGCCGGGGTGCCCGTGCCAAAAGCAGCCGTGCACGAAGATGACTGTGCGGTATTTCGGGAGCACGATGTCCGGTTTGCCGGGCAGGTCCTTGCGATGCAGCCGGAAGCGGAACCCGCGGGCGTGCAGCCAACGCCGTACGCGCATCTCGGGCTTCGTGTTGGCGCTCTTGACGCGCCGCATCACCCGCGAACGTTCTTCAGTGGTGAAGACGTCGGCCACCGGACCGGCTAGGCGTCTTTGCGCTTGTATTGCTCGATGTCCGGCCCCGTCTTGGTCTTGGCGGTGCGGCTGAGCAGCGTCTCGATCTCGTCGTCGGTGAACGCCTTGGCCGTCTTGATGGTCGCCACGTTCTGTTCGAGCTGCTCGATGGTCTCGACGCCCGAGACGATGGCGTCGGGCTTGCGGGCCATCGCGTAGCGCAGGCACTCGGGGATGGAGGCGATGCCGTTGGCGGTGATGTGGCCGATGGCGTTGGTCTTCATCGCGATCAAGCCCAGTCCCTTCTTTCGCGCGGCCCGCATCACCGGCTTGAACGTCAAGTAGTGCGGGTCGATCAGGTTGACCGGATGCTGGATCGTCTCCCATTCGTCGCCGCCCTCGAGCAGCGCCGTGTGGACCGCCGGATCGTGATGTCCGGTGAAGCCGATGTGGCGCACCTTGCCCGCCTTCTTCGCTTTGACGAACGCCTCGTAGGACCCCTTCGGCCCGAAGATGCGTTCCACCTCGTCCATGCGCGAGACCTCGTGGCATTGCCACAAGTCGAGGTAGTCGGTCTTCATGCGCCGCAGCGTCTCGTCGAGTTGCTGCGTTGCCTCGGCCTCGGTGCGCAGTTGCGCCTTCGACATCAGGGTCGCCTTCTGCCGCTTGGAGCTGCTGCGGCCAAAGGCCGCGCCGTAGGCCTCGTCGCTGGCGCCGTTGTGGTATTTGTGCGCCGAGTCAAAGAAGGTGACGCCCAAGTCCAAGGCGCGGTCGATCATCTGGACTGCATTCTCCAGGCCGTTCTTGCGCATGTGGAACCCGCCTAGGCAGAACCACGAGATGCGCAAGCCGGACTTGCCCAGCGTGCGCATCGGCATCGGGGCTTGCTCGGCCGCGCGCGCGGCCGACGCGGCGCCGACGCCGGCGAGGGTGGCGGAGAGGAATGTGCGGCGTTGGATCTCGGACGACATTGCCGATCAGAATAGCATTCCGGCGGCCGATGAGAGCAGGGAGGATTCGCGCCTTGACTCCCTTCGCCGTCTCTAACGACCGCCGCGGCCAACGCCGCACACTTTGCTCCAACCTGGCCGAGATCGCCTTCGAAGACCAGCAGGGCCACGCCGTCCGTCAGCACGCGCTGGTCGAGGACGTCAGCGAAGACGGGGTCTGCGTAAGCAGCAGCTTGCCGCTCACCGAAGGCTGGCAGGTCACCCTGCATGCCGACGGCTTCACGTCCGAGGGCAAGGTCCGCTACTGCCATCTGGGCGACTACAGCTTTCTGATCGGGCTGCAGTTTGATCCCGAGACCGGCCCCGGCCGCTTCGGTTGGCGCCCGGACCACCTGCTCGATCGCTAGTAGGAGGCCACGCCCGAGCGCTTGCTTCCGGCGCGGCTCTGCTCGGCCATCTCGAACAACATCCGCGCCAGCCCGTCGGAGTCGTGCCGCAGCGGCATGCCCTTAGCCAGCAGATTCGTCGCTAGCACGCGCGGCGCCGCCGCTTCCAGCCGCTCCCGGTCGAGCTTGACCGGGGAAGCCTTCTCTTCTTCGTAGAGCTTGCGCGCGGCCGCCGGAATCGTCCTGTCATTGACGATCGCCACGTCGAGCAGCCCGGGGAGCGAGTGCTCGAAGACCGCCTGTAGATGGTCGGCCGCCGAGTATCCCTCGGTCTCGCCCGGCTCGCCCATCAGGTTGCAGATGAAGACCTTGGTCGCCGGCGACGCCGCGATGGCCTCCGCCACGCCGTCGACCAGCAGGTTCGGAATGATGGAGGTATAGAGCGACCCCGGCCCCAGCGTGATCAAGTCAGCTTCGGCGATCGCCTGCATCGCCCCCGGCGCCGGGTCGACCTTCTCCGGCCGCAGCCGGATGCGCCGAATGCCGTCGCGGCTGCCGGTGATGCTGGTCTCGCCTACCATCGAGCGGCCGCTCGCGAGTTGCGCCTCGAGCGTCACGTTCATCAGCGTCGAGGGAAAGATTTGGCCGCGAATCGCCAGCACCTCGCTCGAGAGGCGAATGGCCTTGTGGAAGTCGCCGGTGACGTTCGACAGCGCGGTCAGGAACAGGTTTCCGAAGCTGTGGCCTTCCAGCCCCTCGCCGCTCTCGAAGCGGTAGCGGAACAGTTGCGAGAGCAGCGCTTGGTCCTCGGCGAGGGCCACCATGCAGTTGCGGATGTCGCCCGGGGCGAGCATGTCGAAGTCGCGCCGCAGCCGGCCCGAGCTGCCGCCGTCGTCGGTGACCGTAACGATCGCGGCGAGCTCGGGCGCGGGCCGAGACGGGTCGGTTTGCTCACGCTCGACCGCCAGGTCGCGCAAACCGCGCAACAGTGTGGACAAGCCCGTGCCGCCGCCCAGCGCGACGATGCGCACCGGCGTGTCGGATTCGCTCGAGCTCGCTTTCCCGGGGAGTGTTCGAGAGGACTTACGCGTCGCCGGCAGGGGAATCACCTTCGAGAAGCTCCGCGATCCGCCCGTCGTCGCGCACGGCCGCCATGTCGGGGTCGCGACGCGCCTGCAGACGGTGCTTCGGATCGAGCTCGACGGCGCGGTTCAAACTGCGGAAGGCGTCATCCCTGTCGCCTCCCAAAGCGGCGGCGACAGCCTTCGCGTAGTGGATGTATCCGGCGCGCGACGCCTTCTTGAGCGCTTTGTCGAGATGCGTCCGGGCTTCGTCTATACGGCGGTCGTTGATGAGCTTGACGGCGTAGTTGTAATGGTCTTCGGCCGTCTTCAGCACAACTCTAACGGACTCGGTGCGCCGGCGGCAAATCTGGATGTGGACGTGGGCGCGGTGGCGCAATCCGGAGTCAGGGCCCTCGGCGACCTTTTCGAACAGATCGAGCGCGCGTTTGATCTTGCCCGCTTGGAACGTGGTGACGGCCTTTGCGTAGGCCTCGGCTTGTAGCCGCTCGGCGGAGGTCGGCAGCGCCTTGCGGACGGCTTTCTTCGCCGCCTTCTTCGGCGGCTTGGCGGTGGCGCGATTTGGCCGCGCGGCGACCTTGGCGACCGCCTTGCGCTTGGCGGCCTTTTTTGCAGTTTTGGCCGCTGCCTTTTTGGCGGCCTTTTTCACGGCCTTCTTCGCGGCGGCGTGAGGCTTGGCCGCGGCTTTCTTGGCGCTCTTCTTTGCGGCTTTCTTCTTGGCCACTAGGCGGTCTCCAGTTCGAGTCGCACTCCCGGAGACCGCTTGCGAGACGGTGGCTCGCCGGGCGCGACCCGCAAGTTATAGCAGAAACGTTTTTGGCCCGGCAACCGACCATCGGCGGTGCTATACTCCGGAGCTTTTCGCGATGGCCGCCAAACGACGATCCCGAGCGCAAGCCGGCTCGCTTGACGAGCTCTCCCAGCGCATCGTCGCCTGCGAGCGCTGCCCGCGGCTCCGCCAGCACTGCAGCCGCATTGCCGTGGTGAAGCGACGCGCGTACCGGGACTGGGAGTACTGGGGCAAGCCCGTGCCGGGTTTCGGGGACCCGAAAGCGCAGTTGCTGATCGTCGGCCTGGCGCCGGGCGCCCACGGCGCCAACCGCACCGGCCGCATGTTCACCGGCGACGGCTCAGGCGACTATCTTTACCGCGCCCTGCACCAGACCGGCTTCGCCTCGCAAGCCGAGGCCGTCTCGCGCGACGACGGCCTGCGCTTGCAGAACGCCTGGATCACCGCCGCCGCGCGTTGCGCGCCCCCTGATAACAAGCCTGCCCGCGAAGAGCTCTCAAGATGCAGTTGCTTCCTGGAGGAGGAGATGCTATTATTGCACCACGTGAAGGTGGTGGCTGTTCTTGGCCGCCTCGCATCGAACGCGTATTTGGACGTGCTGAAACGGCAGGGCAAGATCACCAGCCGCGCGGGCTTCGCTTTCGCGCACGGCGCCTGTCACCGGCTCCCCGCCGGTCTGCCGACGCTGCTGTGCTCGTATCACCCGAGCCGCCAGAACACGCAGACAGGCCGCCTCACCGCCGCGATGTTGAGCAGTGTCTTCCTCGACGCCCGACGGCTTCTCGGCTAGGCCCGCGCCGGCCTTTCGAGAAAATTTTCGCTAACGAAAAAGAGTGCAACCACCGATGAGTGGAAAGCATCCAAGGAACGAGCTCAAGACAAGCAATCAAACGACTGACTGAGAACTGAGAGGCAGAGGATACCGACGATGACCAAGAAGCAATTGAAGAAAACCCGCGAGCAGTTGCGGACCAAGCTGGCCGAGATGATGGGGTCTGGCCCGCGTCTGGACGAGTACCTGGGCGATTGGTCGAACGACCCGATGGACCAGGTGCAGTCGCGTGCGGACATGGACATGGCGGTCAGCTTCGTGAACACCGACTTCGAGACCAAGCGCGCGATCAACAAGGCGCTGGTGCGCCTCGAAGCCGGCGAATACGGAATTTGCGAGGAGTGCGAAGAGGAAATCAACCCCAAGCGCCTCGAAGCGATTCCGTGGACCACGATGTGCGTCAGCTGCCGCGAGGCGCACGACGAGTTGCAGGCGAACCTCAAGCAGGCCGCCTGAGCGCTAACCTAGGCGCCTCTCAGTCTCTGGACAGATGCGAAGCCCCGCCAAAGCGATTTGGCGGGGCTTCGGTGTTGGGGAGCCGTTCCGAGCCCGGGTCGCCATGCCCGGGTGCGTAGCTCAACGACTGCGCAAACATCGCACCCCGGCATTGCTGCCGGGGCTCGGATTAGGCCGCCCCGGGCGCGGTCTCTCGAAAAACACCGCGGAGAGCTTGCGCGCGCGATCCAAGGGGTCGACCAGGGTCATCTCGACTTGCTCGCCGCGAGCCGCGAGAAACTCGTCGACGGCTTGTCGGCAACCCTCCCAGCCGTAGTAGTCGTCGATGAGGACGTAGCCGCCGGGCGTCACGCTGTCGTAGAGGTTCTCGAGGCAGCAGCGGGTGGACTCGTAGAGGTCGGCGTCGAGCCGCAGCACGGCGATGGGTCCGATGCGTTCGCGAGCCGCGGGAACCGTGCGGTCGAACCAACCCTGTTCGATCGAGACGTCGCGCTCGTCCAACTGCAACTTTTCGAACAGCAGCTCGCGGACGTCCTCGATCGGGGCCGCGAAGCCGCCAGCCCGGGCCAGCGGATTGGCCCGGTCCCGCGCGGACGGCTGCGGCAGCCCTTCGAAGGAATCGAACAGCCAGGTATGCCTCGACGGCGCGCCGCGCGCCGCCAGCGCGGCCATCACGCCGCCGCAGCCGCCGCGAAAGACGCCGCATTCGACGAACGCCCCCCGGATCGCCCTGCGGTCGGCCTCGCGACACAGCCGGTAGAGCGCCAGCAGCCCCCAGCCGCCGATCAAGGTGTAGGGCTGGACCTGCTCGAACAGGGCGATCATCGAACGGGTCTCGAAGCGGTTGCGCGGTCCGGCGAGGGTCCAGAGCAAGCGGTTCACCCAGCGCGCCGTTGCGGGGCTGGATTTGTAGAAGCGGCGCGCCGGCGCCAGCAGTTGATCCATGCCGATTCCGAGTCCGCTCAGCGTCGCACCTACGGGAATTTCTAGAATAGCGGAAGCCCCCTTGTCGCCCCGGCACGATGCCTCCGACAGCCGCAGCTCCCCCGAGATCGACCAAGAAGCAGAAGCGGCGCAGACGTCGCGCGGCGGCTCAATCCGAGCGGTCGCGCTGGATCACGCCGCAGCGCCTAGCCTTGGCGGCCGTGCTGGCGCTGGCCGCGGGCCCGCGCATCTATCGGCTGATGGCTGACTATCCGGTCGTCAGCGACGAAGGCATCTACATTCGCTGGGCCGAGATCATCGATCACCAGGGCCGCTGGTTCATCTCGCTGCTCGACGGCAAGCAACCGCTGAGTTACTGGATCTACGCGGTTCAGCGCATGCTCGCGCCCAACACGGACCCGCTGTGGATGGCGCGCATGGTTTCGGTGGCGGCGGGCGTGGGAACGACGGGTTTCATCTACGCGGTGGGCAGGCGGCTCGACTCGGCGGCGGCTGGTCTGGCCGGCGCGGCGCTCTATGCGGTCTTTCCCTGGGCGATGATGTATGACCGGCTGGTCTACACCGAGGCGCTGGTGAACCTCTCGGGCGCGGCGCTGCTGTGGGCCTGCCTGTGGGCATTCGAAGCCGACGAGGTCAAACCGCGCCGCGAGCTGGCGGCCGGGCTAATCTTCGGGCTCGGGTTTTGGTTCAAGTCGACCGCCCTGCTCTTCGCCGGCATCCCGTTGGTCGCGGGGCTATGGAGGCGGCGCGGACGCTGGCTCGAGTTGGCTGGAGCGTGGGCGCGAATGGGCGCCGTCGCGGCCGTGTTCCCCGCCATCTCGTGGGTGTGCAAGCCCGAGGCGCCGATGTTCGAGACGGCCTCGACCGTGCTGCACCACACGACCTTCTTCATCTCGCCGTCGGATTTCCTCGAGAACCCGTTCTCGCGGTTCGTGCTCAATGCTCCGCGCTTCGGCGAGTACGTCCCGTACTTGGTCGGATGGCCGGCAGCGGCGGGAATCGCGCTCTCGCTGGGCTACCTGCTGTGGCGTCGATCGGTTCCCGGCATGGCGGTTGGCTTGATTGCGGCGCTGCCGTTGCTGGTGCAGTTCTTCGTGCTGACGTTCATCCCGACGCGCTATCCGTTCCCGCACCTGTGGCCCTGGCTGTTGCTTGCCGGGCTCGCCGCGGCGGAGCTTACGCGGCAGCTCGAGCCGCGCTTCGAGCGCGTGACCGCGAGCCGCATCGGGTGGGGGGCGTTGACGCTGGCAGTCGCGCTGCCGATGGCGGCGCGCAGTTGGATGGTGCTCAACGACCCCAAGAACAACATCTCGCCGCACGACTCCGGTCTCTACTTCGGCACCTATTCCCACGCCGGCTTCGGCGTGCGCGAGGCGATCAGCTTTCTGCGCGCCGAGGCCATCCGCAACGGCCCGATGATCCTGCTGGTCGATCCGATCTGGAGCGTGCCGGCCGACGCGATCTTCCCCTACCTCAACTTCAAGCACGGCATCCGGGTGCATGAGGCTTGGTGGACCCAAATATCGCCCACCCATGCGATCATGCCGAACGCCGAGGTCGATCTGATGCGCTCGCACTACGAGCGCGTACCCGCCGGCAAGCTCGACTTCCGGACGGCCGAGCGCGTGTTCTATCTCACCGACACGAACTACTATCCGCCCGAGGCGGTGCGGGTTCGTCAGCCGACGGCGCAGTTGCTGGCGCAGTTCGTGAAACCGGGCGGCGGCTATTCGATCGACGTCTACCGGCTCAAGTGACGCAGACGAGGCTCGCGCGGGGAGCGGTCTGGTAGACTTGGCGCCGTCATGTCGTGCTTGCGCCTTGTACTTACGCTGCTCTGCTGCTCATCGCTCTCGGCGGCGGCCGACCGGCCGAGCTTCATTCTGATCTTCGCCGACGACCAGGGCTGGCACGACCTCGGAATCCAGGGACACCCCGACATTCGCACGCCGAACATCGACCGCATGGCCCGGGAGGGGATGCGCTTCACGAGTTTCTACGCCGCCCCCTTCTGCGGTCCGTCGCGAGCCGCCCTGATGACCGGCTGCTATCCCCCGCGGATCAGCCTTGCTTTCAACCACGGCCCGAAGTCGGCGACCGGCATCCATGCCGACGAGGTGACCGTGGCGGAGCTGCTGCGTGACGTCGGATACAAGACGTTCATGATCGGGAAATGGCATCTCGGCTCGCGGGCTCCCTTTCTGCCGCACTACAACGGATTCGAAAGCTGGTTCGGCCTGCCGTATTCGAACGACATGTGGCCCTACCATCCGGTGATGCCGCCTAGACCCAACGAGGACGCCCGCATGCGCGCCGCACGCGAACGAGCCGACTACACCGGCTACGCCGGCCAGGGGCGCTACTACGACGTGGAGAACGGGCAGGGCTTCCCCGAGAACCTGCCCTTGATGGCCAACGACGAGGTGCTCGAGCTGAACCCGGACCAGACCCGGCTCACCGAGCGCTACACCGACCGTGCGCTGGATTTCATCGAAGAAAACGCGGGCGAGCCGTTCTTTCTGTATCTGCCGCACGCCATGCCGCACGTGCCTCTGTTCGTCTCCTCCGCAAGAAAGGGACAATCCATTCGCGGGCTCTACGGCGATGTGATCGAGGAAATCGACTGGTCGGTCGGGCGCATTCTCGACAAGTTGGACGAGCTCGAGATCGCCGATGACACGATGGTCGTCTACACCTCTGACAACGGACCGTGGCTGCAGTACGGCGTGGACGGCGGATCGGCCGGACCGTTCCGGGACGGGAAGGGGACGACGTTCGAGGGCGGCATGCGGGTTCCCGGCATCTTTCGCTGGCGCGGAAAGATCCCGCCCGGGCAAGTGAGCTCGGAGCCGGTCGCCAACATGGACGTGCTGCCGACGTTCGCTCGCTTGGCCGGCGTCGAGCCGCCCGAGGACCGGGTGATCGATGGACGAGATTTGTGGCCGCTGCTCAGCGCGGCGCCTGGCGCCCGTTCGCCGCACGACCGCTTCTATTACTTTGCCGGAGGCAGGGAGCGAGCCAATATCCGGGCCGTGCGGGAGGGGCGTTGGAAGCTGCATGTGCGGCGCGCCCAGGGCGGCGACGGCCTCGAGCCGGTTGCTCTGTACGACTTGCACGAGGACCCCGCGGAGAAGTTCGATCGCAAGGATCTGCACGCTGGTTTGGTCCGTCGCTTGCTGAGCGCCACGGCCGCCTTCGTAGGCGACCTGGAACGGAAGCGTCGGCCGCTTGGAGGCGTTTAGTTCGAAGACAAACCGGATTTTCCCACTCAGCCGTCGGAGAGTTTGCTAAAAAGGGGGGCTGATGGAGGGAAATGACCAGAGTCATCGTCGATACGGATCCCGGTATTGACGACGCGCTTGCGCTGTTGCTGGCGTCAGCGTCACCGGAGATCCGGATTGAGGCGGTGACGGTGGTCGCGGGCAACGTCGGCCTCGATCCGGCCGCCCGCAATGCCCTGCTGACACTAGAGACGGCCGGCTTGGCGCCGCTGCCCACGGTAGCGCGCGGCGCGGCTGGGCCGCTCGAGCGGGGCGCTGTTGACGCCTCCCACGTACACGGCGACGACGGTCTTGGCGGCGCGGCCGAGGAGTATGGCCCTCCCGCGGGCGTAGCCGCTAGCGGTGCAGTGGAGCTGATGCTGCAAACCATCTCGCGCGATCCCGGTGAGATCACCGTGGTCGCGCTGGGACCGTTGACGAACCTGGCGCGAGCCTTCTTGGCCGACGCCGGCACGATGGCGGTTGTGCGCAACCTCGTGATTATGGGGGGAGCGCTGCGAGCTCCCGGCAACGTCACGCCGACCGCGGAGTTCAACTTTTACGCTGATCCCGATGCGGCGCGCATCGTGCTCGGAGCAGGCGTACCGACAACGGTCGTCGCTCTCGACGCAACGACCAAGGCGACTGTCTCCCGCGATGAGCTCGTTCGGCGGGCGAGCGCCAGCGCGGCGCCGGGAGCGAAGTTTGCCGAGCGCGTGACCCGCGGCTACTTCGAGTTCCGGGAAGCGCGGACGGGGAGGGCGGAATGCCTGTTGCACGATCCGCTCGCCGTGGCGGTCGCCTTCGATCCAAGCTTGGTCTCGACTGAGCGCCATGTGCTGGACGTGGAAACGGACGGACGGCTGACGACTGGCATGCTGGTGGCCGATCTGCGCGAGACGGCGGAGCCCCCGGGGGCTGATCGCGCCGTTGAGGTGGCGGTGGATGTCGACAGTGACCGCTTCCGGGGCCTCTTCCTCGATCGCTTGTTCGGCTGAGCGCCCCTAGCCGCGGCTAGGCTTCTTCTTCGGCGACCTCGGCCGGCGCAATGTTGACGCGCGCGATGCGGTTACGTTCCATCTGCACGACGGTGTAGACGCGCCCGTCGTGCTCCAGCGTCTCGCCGACGGCGGGAATATGGCCGAAGCGGCTGAGCAAGAACCCCGCTAGGGTCTCGAAGCCAGCGTCGTAGGGCAGCTCGATTTCGTGCTGCACTTCGAGGTCGCGCACGTTGGTGATACCGTCGAGCTCGATGGGCCCGCTGGGAGGCTCGAGCGAGGAAGCTTTCTCATGCTCTTCGCGGATCTCGCCGACGACCTGCTCGAGCAGATCTTCCATGGTGACGAGCCCCGACACAGTGCCGAACTCGTCGACGACCATGGCGAGCAGCCGCCGCCGCTCTCGGAATTCGTCGAGCAGCTCGAAGATCTCCTTGGTTTCGGGTACGAACTCGACGTCGCGCACGAAGCGTTGCAGGACGAACTGCGGCGAGGGGCGTCCGAGCATCTCCCAGCGCCGCATCTGCTGCACGAACGTCCAGACTTCCTTGGCGAAGATGACGCCCACGACGTTCTCTTTGGAGCCTTCGTAGATGGGGATGCGGCTGTGCCGGCGACGGGCGATCGTGTCGACGACCTGGTCGATGGTGGCGCCTTTGGGGAGCGCGACCATTTCCTGGCGAGGCACCATGACCTCTCGGACTGTGAGGTCGAAGAAGTCGATCACCTGATGGAGCATTTTCTGCTGTCGCTCGGCGTGCTCGCCTTCGCGCCCGCTCACGCTGACGATGAGCTTGAGCTCTTCGGCGGTGTAGCCTTCTTGGCCGCCGCGCATCTTCAGGCCGAGCATGCGCGAGAGCTTCCAGGCAGTGCCTTTGACGAGCGAAACGAAGGGGCCGGTGGCGGTGGCGAACAGCTCGAGGGGCGGGGCGACGTTGAGCGCAAGCCGCTCGGAGCGCTCGATGGCGAGGTTCTTCGGCACGACCTCGCCGAGGACCATGTGGAAGTAGGTGATTCCGATGAACGAGACGGCGAAGGCGATGACGTGGCGAGTCTGCTCCATGTCGGCTGGCACGACGTAGGAGAGCACGGGCTCGAGAAAACGCAGCACGGTCGCTTCGCCGGCCCATCCCAGCCCTAAGCTGGCCAGTGTAACGCCAAGCTGCGTGGCCGAGAGCATGCGGTCGGGCGAGGCGAGCAGCCCGAGCACAGCCGACGCGCCCGCAACGCCCTCGTCGGCAAGTTGGCGCATGCGGGTCTCGCGCACCGAGACCAACGCCACCTCGGCGGCAGCGAAGAACGCATTGACGCCGAGCAACAAAAACAGGACGACGAGCCGAAGGCTCAGCGGGAGGTTTTCCATCGGGGACCCAGCGCATCCCAGGATACTAACCGCCCGGAGAGCCGTGCTAGACTCGTGGCTGTCGCAACCGCTGAGCGGGAGTAGTTCAGTGGTAGAACGTCAGCTTCCCAAGCTGAATGTCGCGGGTTCGATCCCCGTCTCCCGCTCCATGTTTTCAGCAAGTTACAGCGATTGAGCCGACGGTCTGGCTCCATTTGGCTCCAATTCAGTTTGGAGCGCCGCTTGTCTGCACGTCCTTCAGTCGCGATTCGAACAGGGCCAGGGCTTCACCACGCCTAGCCAATCCGCTCTTTGCGTAGACGTTCAGGCTGACGTCGAGCGTATGCCCGAGTTGGTCAGCGACCAGCTTCGGATCGACGTCAAGGTCTCGCATCAGCGAGGCATGCGTTCTTCGCATCACCAGGAACGTCGCCCACTCGAGACCGACAGCCTTCAGCCGCGGCAGGAAGTTTCGTCGCCATATGTTCTCGGCGATCACGGGCGTCCGACCATGCTCGGACGGGAACACCCAGGCGTCCGGACCGTCCGATGGGGCGACCTCTCTCCAGGATTCGAGGGCCGCTTTCAGCGTCGGAGACAGCGCCACGCTACGGACCGAGTGCTTGGTCTTGGGCGTGTCGATCTCCTGGTGGTAGACGCGTTGGACGACCTCGATGTGGTCTGGCTGGATGTGCCTCCACTGGAGCGCCAAGATCTCTCCCGGCCTCATGCCGGCGGTCAGGGCGAGCATGGCGATCAGCCGCTCGCGTTGGTCAAGGACTTCGAAGCATAGATTCACCTCCTGAAGATTCATCCGCCGTTGAGGCGGAGTTCGGGCCGCTCGGGGCGTGAACAGAAGCGTCGCGGGAGATCGGCTGATGCAACCTTCCGCCGCCGCCATCTTGAAGATCTGACTCAGATCCCATCGCAGATGGTCGATGGTGCTGTGGGACAGGCCTTCCTCAGCCTTCGATTCGAGCCAGTCTTGCAGCTCGACGCGGTCGAAGCTGCCGAGTGGTCGCGCACCGAACTCGGCGAGCACATGCGTCCTAATCCGGCTCTCGCAGGTGATCGCTGTTGAGCGTTTCCACTTTCGCCGATAGAACGGCAGGAACACGAAGTCGACGAACCGTCCTAGCAGTTCGGCCGACGAGGGGCTCCCCGAGCCTCGGTTGACCGGAGCCAGCAGCTCTTCAAGCTGCTTCATGGCCTCGGCCTTCGTCATCACAGCGACCAGTCCGAGCCTTCGCTTGCGGCGTTGGCCGTCCTGCCTCCACTGTGCGACCCAGCGTCCGTTCACTTTGGTCAAGCTGCCTTTCTGATGCCGCTTTCGCATCAAGTACCTCCTCGAATGCGTCTCGCGGCGTCGATCTCTGACGTTGGCAGCGTATCACGACCGCCCGATTCGTTCTCTCGAATCCAGGCGTCGAGGGCCTCACGTCGGACCAGCTTTCTTCGACCGAGCCGAACCGTCGGCAGGGTCGAAGCGTGCCGGACCCTCCCCTCCGTGGCCTTGGAGACATGGGCCTTGGAGCAGCGCAGCTCGCGGGCGACCTCGTTCAAGGTGAGCAACTTCCTCTGTGGTTCCATTCGGTACCTCCGTCGTTGGCGTCCGAAGAATGGAGCCGCGAGCACCAGCGAACCTCATGGAGAGGGGGCCCGGATGAGCGCACCGATGTCGCGAAAAGAAGGCTTCGCCCACAGGGAGGAGGGGTTCTCGAAGCTGCTTCGGGATGGGGAACTGGTACCCACAGCCGGGCTCCTATGGCTTGGAACCGTCGCTTCGAAAGGAACCGAAGTCCGGCTTCCCGAACGGCCAAAGCGGAACACCTGTTTGCAGCGGGTGTTCCGCTCTCAGCCGCTGTTCCCCTCGCTATCTGCCGGCGCTAGAGCCGCTGAAGATCGGCGCCGAAAGGGGAGCACCTAATTGCAGCAAGTGCTCCCCTTTCAGGCCCTTCGGCCCAAAACCGATCGAGTCACGAAACCTCTGCGCGTCAGTCAGATGGAGAGCGCCGCGAGCCCCGGACGGGTCTCACGGCGAGCGCAGTTTGGGCGGGAGCGACCCCCTGTTTTAGGGCGCTGGTCCGCCCAAAACCTCTCGGCTGAGCCTCGGGTCGCTCCCGCCCAAACCGCGCTCGGAGACATCGACAGCGAGCTGGACATCGACCTCTCTGTCGAGCGAAGTGTCGACCGGTTGCGACTCGAATAGGTCGATGTCGACATGCGCAATAGCAGATTCGCCGACTCTCGAAGCGACGGCCACCTCGTCATAGCCCAAACTCGGTGCTAGCTGAGGCTGCCCAGGAAGATCACGATATCGAGCGGGCTGAGCGAGACGGGCATTGGGCCGGGACAATACTAACTCACGAGCGCGAAGGCCCGCTTCATGGCTCTCGCCGCCGTGGACGCCGCCTCGTCGTCGCTCATGTCGTTCAAGCGCTGGTTGAAAGGCTCGGCGCGAATCGGGCCATCGTATCCAATCTCGAGCAAAGCGCCGAGAAACGCCTTGGCATCGATCAAGCCCGTTGCGAGGGGCAACTCGCGCTCGTTGTCACGTTGCTCGTCGATCTCGATGCCGCGCGGGGCGTCGTTCAGATCGGCCGAGACGACATCGCGATTCTCGAGCGCCAAGATGTCGTCGACGCTATCGCGCGCCGTCCACCAGTGCCAGCTGTCCAGGACCAGGCCGATACTCGATTTACCGGTCTCGGAGATGAGCTCACGGCATTCTTTCATGGAATGCAGGAAGGAGTGCCGACCGCGAGTCCAGATATGCTTCGTTCCCAGATACTCGAGCCCCAATCGCAAGCCGTTGTCCTCCAGCACCGAGCCCACTTCGCGCAGGCGGCGGACGTGCTGTCGAAAGTTCTCGAGGTAGTTGAGCGTGTCGCTGGTCGAGGAGATCGCAGCGCCCACGCGCGTGACGCCGGCAGCGTGCAGGGCGCTGGCTTCCCGCGGAAACTTCCGCAGGCCTTCCCTGTAAGTTGCTTCGTCGGCGCGCAGGCTGACCGCCAGGTTCGCCGCCGCCCATTGCAGCTTGTGTATCTTCAGCGTTTCGACGTGGCGTGAGACGCCGTCCGCAAGCAACTGCTGGCCGAAGGGCTGCACCGATTCGAAACCGTGTTTGGCGGCGAGCTCGATCGCGCGCTCTTGGTCGGCTTCGATGCCAATACTGCCCGGCACGAAAGCGATGGTGAATTGTCTGTTCGCCGCACGGATTGGCAGCGCCGCCGCAAGGCTGGCAAGCATAAGCTGACGGCGGGTGATCTCTGCCATGGCGTGGCTACTGTATCAGGAAACGGTCCGGGGACCTATCGAGCAGGCTATTTCAGAAGGCCTTTGAGTGAAGCTTCGATCAGGCGCTTCTTATCTTCTGGGGTATCCGGCATCGGCGCCCGCGGCACGCCGCCGTCGCGGCCCTGCATTCGCATCGCCGTCTTGACGGTCGCGGGAAGGTTCGGCCCCCAGAGCGCATCCCAGAACGGCAGTATCCGCTTGTGCAGATCGAGCGCGCGAGCGTGGTCCCCCTGTTCGACGGCGCTCCACAATTCGACACACGCTTTCGGCGCCGCGGTCAGGATCGCCGCAATCGCGCCGTGCGCGCCCAACTGAAACGACGGATAGAGCAACGCATCGACAGCGGTTAGGATGCGGATGTTCTTGGAGGTCTCCATGGTCTCGACGCGGAGAAGGAGATCCGCTAGAGCCTTCATGTCCTCCGCGCTTTGCTTGACGCCGATCACGCCGTCCGCTTCCTTCAGGATTCGAACCAGCGTGTCGGGAGAAAGGTACGACCAGGGCACCACGTTGTAGATGATCACGGGCAGTCCCGTCGCTTGGGCGATCGTGTCGAAGTGCCGCACCGAGGAGTCGTCGTCGGGTTTGAACAGGTAGTGCACCGGCGTAACCTGCAGAGCGGCCACGCCGAGATCCGCCACCGCCTTGCCGCGCTCGATCGCCGCTCGGGTGCTGTCGGTGATGATCCCGGTGATGACCTTCGCCCGGCCGGCGGCTTCTTCCACCGTTGCCGCCGTAATGCGGCGGGTTTCGTCGGTGGTGACGGCTTGCCCTTCGCCGGTTGAGCCGCAGACCGCGACGCCTGGCACGCCCGCTTCTTCGACCAGGAAGCGCACCTCGGCGCGGTGGGCGGCCTCGTCAACGTCGCCGTTCTCGGTGAACGGCGTCACCATCGGCGGGATGATTCCGTGAATCTCAGACATTTGTAACTCCTAGTTCCTGGTGGGCACGCTTCGCCCTGAGTCGCGATAGCTGTCAAGCAGTGCCGCCAGCTCCCTGACTTTCTCGGGTTGCTGAGTCGAGAGGTCGTTGGACTCCGCAGGATCCTCTCGTAAGTTGTAAAGGCGGTAGACCGGGTTCTCCGGATCGAAGTCGAGAATGTCGAAAGTAAACGGCTGGAACTTGCCGGTAACCGGATCCTTGAGCGGCAACTTCTTCGCCTTCTCGCCCCCGTTGTGTCCTTTGCGAAAGTCGCCGGCCGTGTGGCCCTCGATGAGCTTCCAATCGCCTTGGCGGATGGCGAACATGCCGCTCACGGAGTGATGCACGGTCGCCTCGCGGATGGGCCGCGCATAGTTCTCACCTCGCAAGAGCGGCAGCAGGTTGACACTGTCTTCGGCCGCGTCGTCAGCCAAGTCGTACTCGAAGTAGGCCGCGAGCGTTGCCATCAGGTCAGTCAGGCAAACCGTTTCGTCGCTCGTGGCGCCGGCCTCGACCTCGCCCGGCCAGCGAACGATCAGCGGGACTCGATGGCCGCCTTCCCAAATCTGACGTTTGATGCCCCGCAGGTCGCCGTTCGGCTTGTGCCCATTCATCCCAGAGGTCGGCCGACCGCCGTTGTCGCTGCTCAGCACAACGAGCGTGTTCTCGGTGAGGCCAAGCTCGTCCAGGGTGCTCAGGACTTCCCCCACCGCCCAGTCGAACTCGGCCACAAAGTCGCCGTAGACGCCGGCCTGGCTCTTGCTGACGAACCGCTCGTTCGGCGTCCGCGGCCAGTGGACGTTGGTTGTGGGGTAGTAGAGAAAGAATGGCTCGTCGCGATGGTTGCGGATGAACTGGACCGCCTCAGCGCTCAACTCGATCGCCGTATCTTCCAGCCGCCGCGCAAGCCGCTGCTGCACTTCGGGATCGCGGATATCTTCGTCCGCCCCAAGGCCCACGATCCGCCGGTCGCGGACGAAGTTCTGCAGCATGAGCGAACTGTTGTGGCTGTAGGACACCCCGAAAAACTCGTCGAAGCCGACGTCGAGCGGCCCGCGCCTCGAATCATCGTTGAAGTCCGGCGGCACCTGGTCGCCCCAGCCGAGGTGCCACTTGCCGACCGCGCCGGTCGCGTAGCCGAGCTCACGCAGCATCTGCGGCATCGTCAAGCGGTCCTCGTCGATGAGCAGCGGCATGTGCTCGTCCAGCACCCAGTTCTTCATCCACGTTCGCCAGGCGTAGCGCCCGGTCAGCAGCGCGTATCGCGAAGGGGTGCAGACTGCCGACGGCGAGTGCGCGTCGGTGAAAAGCATTCCCTCGCGCGCGAGGCGGTCGCTGTTGGGTGTCTGGATCTTGGTCGCGCCGTAGCTCGACAGATCCCCGTAGCCGATGTCGTCGGCAAAGATGACAACGATGTTAGGCTCCGTTGGCGGAGCGGGAGCGCAGCCGAGAACGGTGAGGACCAGCGCCGCGGCTAGAGCAGACGAGAGCGCGGCCAAGCCACAACAGGTTCGATCGTTGACAAACATCGGGCCGTCAGCCATGATACCAATTATCGGTAATTCAGTTATCTGGTACAGATGGCGTCCGCCCCCGCAGTCTTGTTTCAACCGATCGAGGTTTCCTCGGCGTCTGGTCTTGTCTTCGAGGCCGTACGATCGGCAATGTTCTCGGGGAGACTCCGGCCCGGAGCGCCGTTGCGCGAAATGCATCTGGCCCGCGAGCTGCGGGTCAGTCAAGCGACGGTCCGCGAGGGCTTGCTGCAACTCGAGCACGCCGGCCTTGTGACCCGGATCGCGAACAAGGGCACGTATGTCCTCGATCTGTCGGCGGAAGAAGTCCGGGAGCGCTGTGACGTCCGGATTCAGCTAGAACAGTACGCCGCGGTGGAAGCGGCCCGGCGGTTAGGTCCGCAACACTTCACGGCCCTTGATCAACAAGTTCGAGAGATCTCGGACCTGGCTTCGGAAAACGCCCACAGCGAGATGGCGCGAGTAGACCTCGAGTTTCACCGCGCGATCTGGAAGAAGGCGGGCAACGCGACGCTTTACCGCACATTGGAGCAAGTCGCGGCTCCTCTGTTTCACTTCATCAGCATGCGGCACAGCCAGTCCGGCGAGGCGCTGACTCAAGTGACAAGCCCGCACGAGCCGATCGTCGAAGCGCTGCGTCGCGGCAGGCAAAGGGCAATCCGAGAGGCGATCCGCGAGCACATCGAGAGCGCGTACCGCGAGTTCCTGGAAGCAGCGACAACATGAACACGACGCGGCGAGTTTGGCTGAACCGAGTCGCCTGCGCAGGCGGGCTCGCGCTGGGCGGCCCGTCTCAGGCGGAAGAATCGAAGGCGAGTCCAGCGTGCGCGTATCGACTCAACCCGCCGAATCCCCCAAACGACGGAATCCTCTTCATTGATCACTCGAAAGCTGGAAGGAGCGGACACCTCGGACACGCCCTCGTTGAATACGGGCCAGGCAAGATCCTCGCCTTCTATCCGAACTGTTCGGACGACAACAAGGGTCACTCGGCTGTCGGATGGATGGAGTATAAGCGCTCGGAGGACGGCGGCAAGACCTGGAGCAAGCCGAACGTGCTCACCTACACGAAGGACCTGCTTTCCCGAAAGCTCTCCGCCTTCGCCGAGAAAGCCGTCCTGACGGACGAAGGGCATATCGTTCTGTTTTCCCTGGTGTGCGACATCTCAACCGACACCGTCTGGTCGCACTTCCAAAAGCCGATATACGTCATCAGCAAAGACCAGGGCCGCACCTGGAGCGAGCCGGCCGAATTGGGCGACAAGCGCGGCCGGGTCTACGACGCTTGCTACGTCAACGGCGAGATCCTTGCACTGCACTTCGCAAACGACAACGACATCAACTTCCTCGGCAACAAGAAGGAGCACGTCTACGAATTGTTCGTGAGCAACGACGGCGGCGGCACATTCACCAAACGCAGCGAGCTTCCCTTCGACACGACAGCAAGGTCCTATGGAACGATGGGCATGCTTGAGTCGGGAAAGCTTGTGGTTTACATCTACAACCGGGACAACGAACAAGAGTCCGACTACGTGTTGAGCGACGACGGCGGACGGACTTGGTCTCAGCCGAAGACCGCCCACCTCGCGAAGAAGATCCGTAATCCGCAGTTCATTTCGATGGATGGCTGCTACTTCATGCACGGCCGGAGCGGGAGCCTCGGCGAGGAGAAGGGGCACATGGTCCTGTACTCTTCGCGCGATGGTCTGACCTGGGATGAGGGCGTCTACCTGAGAAAGCGCGAGGCCGGCTTGGGGGCCTACTCGAACAGCGTCGTCGTCAGCTCGAAGGACCCGGATGCTCCGAAGCGCCTACTCATTCAGGCCTCGCACGCGTACGAGTTGAACAAGACCAACGTGCTGCATTGGTGGCTGACCGTTCGGTAGCAGATGACCTCTCTCGATTGGTTTGTGATCGCCGCCTACGCCGTGGGGATGCTCGCTGTCGGGTGGTTCTACGCCAAGCGCACGAGCACGACCGACGACTACCTGCTGGGCGGACGGAACATGTCGCCGTGGAAGGTGGGGCTTTCGCTTTTTGCCTCTTTGCTGAGCACGATCACCTACCTCGCCGTGCCGGGCGAAATGATCAAGTACGGGCCGATGGTGCTGGCCCAATTGGCCGCTTTGCCGCTGATCGCCGCAGTCGTCGGGTGGCTGCTGATTCCCGCGTTCATGCGCCTGCGCGTCACGAGCGCGTACGAAATCCTGGAGACGCGCTTGGGCCTGAGTGCACGCCTTGCGGGGTCGTTCTTCTGACCCTGCGGTTGTTCTGGATGGCGCTTGTGATGTTCGCCACGGCGGACGTCGTCCTGGCGCCGATCCTCGGCTTGGACGAGTCAGCCGTGCCTTGGATCTGTATCGTCCTCGGACTCATCACCGTCCTCTATACCTCGATGGGCGGCCTGCGGGCGGTTGTGTTGACCGACGTGATTCAGACAGCGATTCTCGTTGGCGGCGCAGCACTGATGGTCACACTCATCACAACCGAACTTGGTGGCGTCGCGAAATGGTGGCCAAGCGAATGGCCCGCGCATTGGCAGAAACCGGTCTTCTGGTACGACTCAACGGTGCGGTTCACGTTTGTGGGCGCGGCTCTGTCGTATTTCACGTGGTTTGTTTGCACGGCGGGGTCGGATCAGATCGCGATCCAGCGTTACCTGGCTACCCGCGACACATCGGCCGCCCGGACGATGTTCCTCACAGCAGTGTTTGGCAACCTCTTGCTCTGGCCATTTTTAGCCGCCGTCGGACTCACACTCTTGGCCTATTTTCAGGCGCGGCCGGAGATGCTCCCTGCGGACCAGTCCGCGCTCGATGCCGCCGACAAGTTGTTGCCGATCTACATCGTCAAGGGGTTGCCTCGAGGCATTAGCGGCATCGTCATCGCCGGTCTGCTGGCTGCGGCAATGTCGAGTCTCTCGTCAGGCCTGAATTCTGCTTGCTCGGTCGTCACCGCTGATTTCGTCGACCGTTTTGCTCACAAGCCGAAGGGCTCACAGGACAGCCGCGTCCGCGCGGCGAAGTTTGTCTCGTTCGTGATCGGGGTCGTGGTCGTCGCGTTCGGGACGTTGATCGGGCAGATCGAGGGCAACATTCTCGAACTTTGCTACAAGATCGCCAACCTGCTGACGGCGCCGCTGTTTCTGCTGTTCTTCATGGCTATGTTCGTGCCCTGGGCCACCGCACTCGGAACACACGTCGGCGTTCTAGCAGGCGTCGCCGTGGCCGTGGGAGTAGCCTACTACGAGATCTTCGGCCTAACTTTCCAGTGGATGATGCCGGCCTCGTTCGTCGCCGGAGCGATCGTCGGTACGCTTGTCAGTCTGGCGCCTTTCGGCCGGGGAAACCCCGCTACTCCCAGGTAATCTGGTTTCGATCGTAGTAGATGATGCGTCCGCTTTCCGTTCCCACTACCAAGTCAGGTTCATCGCTGAAAAACGCGGCCGCCGGCGAGCAGGAATGCTGGCCTAAGTGAACCGGCTTTCCCTGATGGTGCATCAGCTTGGGATAGGCGAAGACTGGTTCTTCGTCCGTACCTCTGTTCTCTAACAGCAGCACCGCCGCTCCGGCATGATCGCGGGACCAAGGCAGGCCGCTCTCGTTGGCGACCGGTACGGTGCTGTGCCTCGGCGTACCCACGATGAGGTCCATGGCGCCGTCACCATCCCAGTCGACGAGCTCGAACTTGATGCGTCCTCGCCCGCCGGCTTCCAAAAAATTCGCGCTGATCGGAGAGCCGTCTTCGAGACGCAGTTTGCCGCCGTCCTCCAAATTGAAGGCGTCAATCTGGCGATACAGATGGAATTGATCGTCGTCATCGAGCGTGATATAGACGTTGCGGCCGGCGAGGGAGCCAATGCCGGGACGCGTCCGCCAACTGCCGTGCATGTCCAAGTCATTCAGATAGAGCGCCTCGGGGGCTGCGAGCTTCGGATGAGTCTTTGTGCCGTTGTTGAGATAAACGTCATGGATGCCGCGAATGTCATTCATGAGAACGTCGAGCGTTCCATCCCCGTTCCAGTCGAAAACGTTCGGGCTCGAGTAACCCCAGCGGGCTTCCCCGGGGCCTTGGATGCTGCCGTAGCGCCCCTGGATGTGGACCAGCTCTCCGGCGGCGGACATGCGTCGGGGCGGTGCGAAACGCGGGCGGGATCTGTCGCCTACGTTTTCGAAGAACAAGAGGAACCCCTGGGAGTTTCCGGCGACGATGTCATGCAGGCCGTCGCCGTTCCAATCGACGACGCTCGGCACGACTAGGGCGCCGCCGAAGAGCTCGGCCGAGACCTGCTGCACTTCTCCAGCGGGCTTGTAGGCGACGTGACCGGGCTTGGGGCTCGAGGATTGCCTCTGATAGTAGTAGGTTCCGCCTTCGCCCGAGGCGAGCAAGTCGTTGAGGCCCGCGCGGGTGGAAGGGTAGCGGATGACATTGGTCCAGGTCTCGGGATGGCGTAGCGAAACGCCCGCTTCATCGACAACCGGGGCTTTCGCAACGGTTCTGCCGTTGATCCCCGACAGCGCGTGCAGCCCTCCCAGTAGGGTACCGAGGATCAGCTTGGATTCGCCGGCGTCCTCCACGACCGCCATGCCGTTGATGCCGAATTGCCCGCCGGCCTCATGCGAGACAATCTCCTCGGCAACCGGGCTCTTCGGAACCTCGGGAAAATCGAACGCAGCCCGATAAACCGCGTCACGAGGAATCCCGCCAAGCCAAATCCCCGACCCATCGAACGGACGGTAGGCGGAGGCGCGATGGCTCCCGAGAGCTTTGTAGCGGACGCCGTCTGAAACGCTCAGGTACAACGCTAACCGCCCGTCGCCGCTAACTGAAGCCGTGGCCGCCCGGGGCAATCGTGGCAAACCCGACAGCCCGACCCGTGATACGACATCAAATCGCATCGCATCGCGGTCAAACAACGCGATCACGCATTCCGTGCGCCGCACCCACAACCCATACACTTTCCCGGCGGCCCCTTGCCAGACGTAGCTCGCTACAGCGTGATCCTGAAACTCGTACTCTTCCAGTTGGGGCAAAGCCGACACATCGACTTCCATTGGCTGCGAGAAAACTGGAACACCCTCCGCCGTGTCCTTCACCCACCGATAAAGATGGAATCCCGGATACCAGCGGTCGGAGCTGACAAAGATGTCCGGTCGCTCGCCGCCAAACACGAAGGCGGAACCGATCGGCGTGGCGCTGATGCCAATCGAAGCCAAGGGTCCAACGCCGCCGTTCCCTCCCACGAGGATCGGATGACCGCTGCTCAGCGGAGCGTCGAGCTTACTGCCGCCTTGGGCTTGTAGCAGAGCCGCGGTGCTTAGGAACAAGCAGGTGGATGCGAATCGGATTGGGGTCATCGTCACGCTCGGCGCCTCAAATGTTCGGCTGGGCGCCGCCGCCGTCCTTCTCGTGGGCGATGCCGACGGATCGCTTGATCGCGGCTAACTCTAGCCGAAGGTGTTGCTGGAAGAGGCTGATGTCGGCGCTGTGAATCAGCATGTTCGCGCCCATCTCGAGGAAGCGTGTCTGCTGTTCGACTGAACCCCAGAAGTGAATGCCGGCTCCCACGCCGGCCGTCCGCGCCTTGCGAAAGATTGTTTCGCAGGCATCGAGGAATTTGGGATGGTCCCACTGCTCGGGGACTCCCAGGCTACAGGAAAGGTCGTGCGGCCCGATCTGTACGGCGTCCAGCTCTGGGGTCGCGAGAATCTCGTCGAGAGCTTCGATGGCGGGCGTGCTTTCGATGTTCACGACGAGCAGGCGTTGTTCGGCTCCGCGCTCAATGTAGGAATCGAGTTCGGGCTCGCTAGGCTCGCCGGCCAGCATTCGTTTCAGTTTTTCACCTTTGATCGGGCGTAGTTTGACGGCTCCGCGCAGCGCTTGCACCTGTTCGGGGCTCTCGATGTAGGGCGCGATCACGCCCGCCGCCCCGTCGTCGAGCGCCATCGTTGCTTGGTAGGGGTCTGGCGATGGGATGCGCACAATCGGCGGGATGCCGATCGCGGCGTAAGTGCGGCACATCCAGCCTAAACGGCTGCGGTCGAGAGCAATGTGCTCGGTGTCGATGAAAACAAAGTCGACGCCGGAGCCGCGCACGACCTCCGGCCAGTGCGGCGACGGAGAAACGATCAGCGTGCCGAAGACGGGTTCGCCGGCATGCAGGTGGTCTCGTAGTTCTGACGGAGTCACGATATCGGATTGAGTGTAGCGAAGCCAGACTCGGGCGACGCCTCTCCGGCCGAAGATGACACGGGGCGCCGGCGGTCCGCTACGATCGTGTCTGCCGATGTACGCCCTGAAGCTCTCGAACGCCGCTCTGCTGCTGATCGCCTCGTTTGCGCTCACGGCCCGAGCCGCGGCGGAACCGCCCAACGTCCTCTTCCTCAGCGTCGATGACATGAACGACTGGGTCGGCGCGCTTGGCTATCCGCCGGCCAAGACCCCGCACATCGATCGTCTTGCCGCACGCGGCGTCCTGTTTACCAATGCGCACGCTCCTTCGCCAAAGTGCAACCCCTCGCGAACGGCGATCCTCTCCGGCCTGCGTCCGTCGACCACGGGGATCTATGCCAACGGCGAATGGTGGAAGCCCAACTTCCCCGATCTCATCACCCTGCCGCGCTACTTCAAGGACAACGGTTACTACGCGGCCGGCGGCGGCAAGGTCTTTCATCACACCCCGGGCTTCAATCCGCCCGATTCCTGGGACGAGTATTCCGATCTGATTAGCGACCTGAAGGAGGACGGCTTTCTCGTCGCCTATCGGGAGGAGCGGCACATCTCGAGCTTCGATTGGGGCCCGCTCGACAAGTCCGACATGGAAATGGGCGACGGATCTACGGTTCGCTGGGCCGAGGAGTTCCTCGCCCGCAAGCACGACAAGCCGTTTTTCCTGGCCGTCGGCCTATTCCAGCCGCACCTGCCGTTCTACGCTCCCCGCACGTGGTACGACTCCGTGACGCCGGAAGACGCTCCGGTCCCGAAAGCCCCGAAAGACGACCTCGACGATGTCCCGCCAATCGGCCAAGAGTTGGCGGCGGATCGTCGCGACGATCTTGAGCTGATTGAAAAGCACGGAGACTTCGACGATGTCGTGCGCTCCTACACGGCCGGTATTCGCCACGCCGATGCCCTCGTCGGCCGTGTACTCGATGCGCTCGACGGTAGCGCTTATGCGGAGAATACGATCATCGTTCTCTGGTCCGACCACGGCTATCACTTTGGAGAGAAGCGGCACTTTGCCAAAGACACGTTGTGGGAGCGCTCCTCGCGCGTGCCGTTGGCCGTCGTCGCACCCGGAGTCACCAAGCCCGGAACGAAGTCGCCGCGGCCGGTCAGCCTGCTCAACCTCTACCCGACACTCGTCGACTTATGCGGTCTTCCGCCGAAGGACGAACTGGAGGGCGTGACCTTGCGTCCCCTCCTAGAGGACGCCGAAGGCCGGTGGGAACGGCCGGCGGTCATGACATTTGGCCGCGGCAACCACGCCGTGCGCTCGGAGCGTTACCGCTACATCCGCTACGCGGACGGCGCCGAGGAATTTTATGATCACAAGAGCGATCCGCATGAATGGCACAATTTGGCAGCGAAGCCGGAATTCCGCGACCTCATCGCCGAGCACGCCCGTTGGCTACCCAAGAAGAACGCACCGGGAGCCCTGCGCAAGTCGGCATTCGATTTTGATCCCGAGACGTACACTTGGCAAAAGAAAGCTTCGACACCATGATCAAGGTTCATACATGGGCGGCCGCCCTTCGTCTGGCCCTAGCCGTCTGCGGGTGCGCCGGCCTGCTCGTCGCGCAAAAGCCGAACTTCGTGTTCATCCTCGCCGACGACCTGGGCTGGCGCGACCTCGGCAGCTACGGCAGCACCTACTACGAAACCCCGCACATCGATCGATTGGCCCGGGAAGGCGTGCGCTTCACTGATGCCTATGCCGCAGGGAATTCCTGCTCGCCTACGCGGGCGAGTATCCTTACCGGAAAGTATCCGGCCACGACTCACCTCACCGATTGGATTCCCGGGCGTACTCCGCCCGGAGCTAAGCTCGACATTCCCAAGTGGACAAACTACCTCCGCCACGACGAAACGACAATCGCCGAGATGCTCGCGGATGCCGGCTATACGACCGCCTCCATCGGCAAGTGGCACTTAGGCAAGAAGGGCTGGTGGCCCGAGGATCACGGTTTCCAAATCAGCATCGGCGGCAGTCATGCCGGTTCGCACGGCAGCATGTTTCCGCCCTACTGGCCGGCGGAGAAGATCAAGCGCCTCGGTTGGCGGCCCTTCCCCGACGAACGGCCCGGCGAGTACCTAACCGACCGCATCACGCGCGAAGCGGAAACGTTTCTTGACGCTCACGGCGACGAGCCGTTTTTCCTTTATCTCTCCCACTACGCGGTTCACACCCGCATCGAGGCCAAACCCGATGTCATCGAGAAATACCGCCGCAAGAAACCGAGCGGCCCGCAGAACAACCCTGAGTACGCAGCCATGGTCGAAGGCCTAGACGACAGCGTGGGCGCCGTCGTAGCGAAGCTCGAAGAGCTCGGTATCGCAGAGCACACGGTCGTGATCTTCTTCTCCGACAACGGCGGCCTCTCGAAGGATGGACGCATCACGTCGAACCTGCCGTTGCGCGGCGAGAAGAGCACGGCCTGGGAGGGCGGCGTGCGGGTGCCGCTCATCGTCAAGTGGCCGGGGCAGCCGAAAGGCTTGACGGTCGAAGAGCCGGTGATTAGCGTCGACCTGCTCCCGACGATGCTCGACATTGCCGGGGTCGACGCCGCTGCGAAAGTGAACGGCAAGAGTCTCCTCCCGCTACTGAGGGGCGATGAGAGCTTTCGTCGGGGGCCGATCTACTGGCACTACCCTCACTACAACGCGCACACCCCGATCATCACCTGTACTCCGTATGGCGCCGTCCGCGACGGGCCCTTCAAGCTGCTTGAGTTCTACGAGGACGGCCATACCGAGCTCTACGATCTGCGTGAAGACATTGGCGAGACGACCGACCTCTCGGAAGCTATGCCGGAAAGGGCCCGCGAGCTGCGGGCCAAGCTCCACGCCTGGCGCGATTCCGTCGGCGCACAGATGCCGACCAAGAACCCTGAGGCCGACGGCGATCTCTATCGCAAGTACAAAGAAGAGCGGCTATGGAAGCCCGTCGACGTCTACGAACAGCAGACAGCGTTCGAGCAGCCCTGAAGCCGCTAGCGCTGCGAGCTTCACGGGTTCAGTTTGAGCTTTCCGAAGTGGATGTGCGTACGCGCCCGGGTGGGCGTACCGCTGTCCCACACCGCGCGGAAATCGCCCGGCGCGACCTCGACCAGGGTAGGGTAGGAGTTCTTGATCCCCGCGTCGTAGAAGGTCTTCTCTTTGCTCCAGGAGCCGCCCGGGGCTTTGGTCTTGTAGCGCAGCGCCATGCGCCCGCCCTGGCTTTGCGCCGGACCGTCGTTGTAGACATACACGTGCGTGCCGTTGGAGGACTGCCCGAAGTAGGCTTTCGACTTGGCGTTGTGCAACTCCGGCTCTTCCTTGGCGACGCTCCAGGTGTGGCCGCCGTCCGTGCTGACGCTCGAATAGGCGCGGGGCGGATTGGTCGTCAGAGCGGAGTTGTCGTAGTCCGCGGTGCGCATCACGATCTTGAGCTCGCCGGGATTGTCGCCTGGCACCATGTTGCCTTCGTGTAAGAAGACACGGGGCGACTTCGGCTGCGGGATGAAAGCTTCGAGGTTCCACTCCAGCAGGCTGCTGCTCGAGAGAATGAAATGGTCACGCGTTCCACGCGGATCCTTCTGAAGCGTGTTGCGATGGCCCGGCAGTAGAAAGACCTCGCGGCCGTCGATTTCGGACTCGACAATCCCAGCGTTCGTGATGATCGGGCCGGTGTAGTGCATGGCCAGCTCGACCTGCGTCCAACTGTAACCGCCGTCGGCCGTGAAGGCGCCGACAAGCTGCGACTCCTCGCTGTTCTCAAAGGAGATTAGGCAGCGCATCGCGAACAGCCAAATGACGTCCTGCCCCGGCGCGCGATAAAGCACCGGGTTGGCGTAGGCGAACTGCACCCCGCCTTGCCGCTCGAGGTGATTGAAGACGGTGATGGGCTCCTCCCAAGTATCGCCGTCGTCCTCAGAAATCGTGACCAGGATGTCGCCCATGTCTTTCTTGCCGTTGACCATCGCGCCATAGGCAACGATCAGATCCCTGGGCCGATCGCCTTGAATGATGAACGGCTGCCAGACCCTCCAGGCAAGGGGGTGCTGTTCGATTCGCCGCAAGGTGTGGACGTCGGTCACGTCGCCCTTGTAGTTTTCAGCGAGCAGCGGCGCTCCCAATCCGCTGAGTAGGATCACCACCGGCGCCACCGCAGCCATCCCGGCTGTTGCTGAAGGTTGAACTCGCATCATCGTCACAAAATACCGCATCAACCGCAGCCGCTCAAACAACATCGAGTTTCCGGACATCCTGGTTCGATCCGTTCGACAGGCTTTGGGATTCGCCGCCGGTTGCACTCCTCGCGACCTTCGCTACACAAGTGCGACGGTTTTCGCCGGCGCCGGCCTGGGCGAGAGATCGCCGAGATTGCCCGCTCAGTGATCTCATCTGCAGATGCAGCCGGGGGTCTAGTCGGAAGGACCCCTCTGCGTGCCCTCTAGGAACGCTAGCAAGTCGGCCAGTTCCTGCGTGCTTAACTCCGCATCGAGCCCCGCGGGCATCACCGATACTCGTCCGGGACGCACTTCCTCGATCTGCTCGCGCGGAATCCGCGCACGTTCCTCCGCACCCGTCGCCAATACGATCCAGCCTTCGGTCTCCTCCACTGTCACGCCGCTGTAGATGTCGTCCTGGGTCTCGACGATCACCGGTTCGTAGCTGGTGACGAACGACGCGCTGGGATAGAGCACTGCCTCCAGTAGGTCGCGCCGCTCGCGAATCTGGCCGATCGTAGTCAAGCCAGGCCCAACCTTGCCGCCCTCGAAGCCAATTGCATGGCACGAGATGCAGGCTGTCTTTTCGGCATTGAATACTGCCTGACCGCGACGCACGTCACCCTCGGGAAGCGACGCCAACAGGGACTCGAGCCGTTCGGTTTGTTCCGCTCGATCGGCGTCGAGCGAGTTCGCGAGGGCCTGTGCGCGCTCGGCTAGAGATGCCGGGAATGCCGCAAAGAGGGCCTCAACGCTACCGGGCTGCAATCCTGGGCTTCCGCGGCTCTGCTCGAGCGATGTAAGTAGAGCCTCTCCGAGTTCTGCGCTTCCGCCGGAAGCAAACGCGTCAAGGACGCGCGGGAGCTCGGCTGGCCCCGTCTCCGTGAGCGACTCCGCCAGCTCGAAACGTTGTGCGTCGTCGAGTGGGATGCCGGCGAGAGCACGGGCAGCTGCCACTCGCGTGTCTGCCCCCTGATTGGCGTCAAGGCTGTCTACCAAGAACGCGAATGCAGACGGAGGTGTCTCGTCCGCATCCGAAAGTGCGGTTTCGAGGGCCTCGACTTTCGTCCGGGGCCCGACGCCTTCGTTCTCGGAAACAGCCAGTAGTGATGTCCGCAACTGATGGCTCGGCATCTTGAGCGTGTTTGCCGCCCGCACGGCCGCCTCAGCGGTCTCGCCTGTCGCGTCGCGGAGGATGCGAGTCAGCGCGTCGTCCCATTCCTTGGGGCGTTCTTTGAGCAGGGCTCGGGACATGACGCGCAGGGCGATGGGGCGAGAAGCCGGGGACCCCGACTCCGCGGCGCGCGCAACGACCGTGCGGATCTGCGGCGACTCGGCAAATCGGACAAGCTGATCCTCAACCGATTCGTCGCCCGCCGTCAGTCGCGCCGCAAACGGCCTTGCCAACTCCGCGCCCCACTCCAATCGTCGTCCGGCGATCCAGGAAGCGGTCTCGCGCAGCAACTCGTCGTTCGAGGTCAGCAGTGGCACGACCGTGTGCGGCTCGAGGGCGCTCGGCCTCATCTGGTCGAGCGCTAGAAGCGCCGCCCGTCGGGTACGCGGGGAGGCGGAGCGAAGTCCGGCTCGTGTCGCTTCGGGGTCTGCGATCTCGATCAGCGCGAACGTCAGCGAGTGAGCGAGGACCTGTTCGTCGGCATCCGCCGCGAATGCCAACAGCTCCTCCACCGCCTCCGCGTCGCGGATCCTCCCCAGCGCCTCTGCCGCAACCCGGCGAAGGGGCTTCGACTGCTCCAGCAAACTCAGCAGCGCCGGCGTCGCCTCCGAATCCCGCCAAACCGACGCGCCATGTGCGGCGGCATGGCGTACCGATTCGTCCTCGTCGGCCAGCGCCTTGCGCACAGCCGCCCGAGCCTCCGGTGCGTCGATCTGCGTGAGCGCCCAGACGGCATTCCTGCGTGCTGTGGCGGAGCGGTCAACGCTCGACAACGCCGAAACGGCTGACGCGCCCATACCCGCGAGCTCTCGCAGGGCGCGGTCGCGCACGAAGGGCCGTGCGTCGTCGAGCCGCTCCGCCAGCTCCGTGGCCGCAACATCCCACGCTAGCTCCGTCCCACGCGGGTCCTTCTGCGGCGTCATTCCTTTGCGCCGCACCCGGTAGATCGCCCCGGGCACGTCGGCCTTGGCGAGTTGCGACGTTGGGCAGCAGAGCTTGTACCAGCCGCCCGTATCGACAACCAGGAGACTGCCATCGGCATCCTCCATCACGTCCGTCGGGTGAAAATCCGCATCCGAGGAAACTAGCAGATCCGAGTCCTCGCTCTCGAACGTTGCGCCCTTGGGTGTTAGGCGGTGCCGCAACACCTTGTGAGTGTTGAATGTCGTTGAGACCAGGTTCGTGCCCTTGAACCCAAGCGCTTCAGATTCGAGCGCGGCCAGTCCTACCGGTGCAGCCGGACCAAGATGCGAGATCGGATCGAGGTAGCCCCCGGTCATCGGATGGGCTTCGGCGGCGCGGTGGACTCTTCCATACACGCCACCGTAGATCGCGTGGATGACGCCGTCACGGCGCCCCAACTCCGGAAACTGCAGGAACGTCGAGGTCAACATCCGCTCGCCCGTCGGCAGAAAAGCGACTTCTACCGGGTTGTTCATCCCGCCGGTCAGCACCGCCTCGATCGGCCCGCCCTCGGGCCTGCGCCTGAAGACGTGCGCCGCTCTGGTGACCAGCGTCGAACCGTCCGTGATCTCGTGCGTCTGCTCGGCGAAGGAGCCCTTGGTCCAATAGATCCAGCCGTCGAGTCCCTCGTACGGACCGTGCAGATCGTTGGCACAGTTGGTCAGCGTCTTGGCGTCGTACCAAACCTCGCGATGCTCGGCGACGCCGTCGTCGTCGGCGTCTACGAGCTTCCAGATCACCGGCGGCGCGGTGACGTAGACAGCATCCTTGGTCCACAGCACCCCCTCAGGGAGCATCAGCTTATCGGCGAAAACGGTCCGCGAATCGTAAACGCCGTCCCCGTCTCGATCTTCGAGACGCAAGATACAGTGGGGCTTTTCGGCGAGCTGCTCCTCAACCGGGGCGTTCGACCCTGACGACTCGGCGACGTAAAGCCGCCCTTCATCGTCCATATCCACAATCATCGGCCGCTCGACCAGCGGCGGTGCGGCGGCAACGACGACCTCGAAGCCTTCGGGGACGCTGAGGTGCGCAAGCCCCGGTGGCTCCGGGGCGGAACAGGCGCACAGCGCGATCGCTACGACTGCAAGGGAGAACCGTGTGTCAGCATTTTGCCGGTCGAGCACGCCAGGCGTGTAGTGACTTGGATCGTTCAACAACTGCCTTCCCATCTCCCCAGAATCCATCAAGGCGACCGCCCCTTCTTGGCCCTCCGGCGTCGCTCCGGCATCACGTGCGACCCGATCGGCGCTTTGAGGACGAGCTGCTTGCGCTGCGGCCGGAAGCAGACCTTCTCGCTACACGCTTGAAAGACGACCTCGATTGGCAGCTCGATCTCGGTGGGTTTGTCTCGGAGAGACCAGTCGAGGATCTCGGAGCCGACGATCACCGGAATGGCGACGTCGGTCACGCCTTCGTAGACGTTGAGCGTGACGCCGAGCGCCGGGAACTCGCGTGGAGTTGTCTGCGGATACTTCGGCTCGCCGACCCGCACGCCCTTGGTCGCTGCGATGGTCGCAGTCGACGCGATGAATCCTTCGGGCAGCGGGGCGGCGTACATGTGGTAGCCATTCGCGACTTCGAAGCGCACGTAGACCGTGCTCTCGGACTCGAAACGGAGCGACTCGTCGGCCAGGAACGCCGAGACCTTGACGTGCTCGTTGCTGAGCTCAGCCGTCGGCGTCTCGTGGGTCGACAGGATGCGGCCGATCGCCGAGTTACGAATCGTGCCGGCGGAGGCTCGAGTGGCGAAGTTTCGATGGAAGAACTTCTCGGTGACTCGTCCCTCGGAGTCGGTGACGTAAACGCCCGGAAAGGGCAATCCATAAAAGCCGCGATTTGTGGTGCGGTGAATCACGTCGTTGTCGGGATCAATGGTGGTGTTGAGAATGCCGAAGCTCTTGATGACTTTGGAGTCGTAGTCGGAGAGCAAGTCATAGGCGATCTCATGCCTGTCGGCGAACTGCTTGAGATGCTGCTCCGCGTCGTAGCTGATGCCGTAAACCTTGATGTTCTCGGCGGCGAAGAGGTCAAGAGCTTGTTGCAGCTCAACTAGCTGCGTGCGGCAGTACGGTCACCACACCGCCGATCGGAAGAAGACGACGACCGACTTCGAATCGCCTCGGTTGGCATGGTAGTTAACCGGCTCGCCGTTGTGGTTCGGCAGAGTGAAGTCGGGCAAGCGTTCGCCGATGTCGGGCCCGGTTGGGAAGTCGCGAGTCGCCGGGTAGCGGCGTCCCGGGTGGTCCACGGGCACCGGACCGCTGATGCCCATGTCGTCAACGCGCGAGCCTTCGGGTAGGGCCTCATGGGCGGCCTGTACTCCAGGTTTGTCTCCTTCATCGGCGCTCGCCGGCAGAGCGAACAGGATCAGGAACAGCGGCAGGATGAGGCGGGAGGCTTGTTCAGTGGTCGTCATGTCTAGTTCTGTTTATCCGGTGCGGGCAGTCGGCTCCGAGGCGCCGTGCTCTTTAGCAATCCCCAATCGTCAGCCTCTCTTGAGCCGGTCTAGTATTCAGAGAACCCCCAAATGACAGGGCCCAGCTTCTTGGGCAGGAGCGGCAAATAGAGCTTCCGCCAAACGAACTCGCCGCTCACAATTCCGTCTGCCGATCTCTCATCCCATATTTCCATGAGGGCGTCACCACCTGATACGGTATGGCTCTTGTCCAGTTCCACTTCCGCCTGGCCTGGCTTCTTGATCCACAGGCGGTACCGATATTTCCCGATGGGCTGACCCAGTGGAACATCGATAACACTAACGCCCCTCATCGTTGTGTCCGCAGCAATTTTCCCTCTTGTCTTGAAGCCAGGCGCGTCGAGGCCTTCTACCGGGTCGAGCTCAACTCGATAAGCGGTACCCGGTTCTCCTGTACAAACCAGGGTGATAGAATCGCCTCGCATGATGCCGATTGGCATATCCATGGCAAATGGGTGCATGCCGTCTTTCAGCTCGAGCTTTTCAAAGCCGCGGGTCTTTCTGTTGATTCGGAAGTAGCCCTTGCCGGGCTCAACTAGTGGACCCTGGGACGCATTTGGGTCTATGAACTGCGAGAGCGCCTCCCACAGCTTCTCATGTAGGACGAAGCCGCCCTGGGGCGTCCTTCGGAAAGCGTGGCCGGCACGCGCAATATAATCCACGTGGAGCCGGACGTCTTCCCTTGCCTCCATTTTTTGTTCCAGCTTGCTGGCATAGGCGAGCATATTGAAGTGGGGCAGAATGTCATTTGTTCTCACTTCGAGAAACACCGACGTTCCCGCTTCCAGTATCCCGTCCATCATGTTGTCCGAGAGCTGAATCATGTCAGGATCAGGGCGCTCGCTTCCCGAAAGGATATAACTCGCAACCTCATACACATCCTTACCGATGAAGCGCGTGTTAACCAGGGCCTCCCGATCGACGTCCTCGGCACGGACATGGACGCCATCTGTAGCCGGATAGGTCCATCCCGGTTTCCAGGAATCCTGAAAACCCGTCATCCTGGAGAGATTCATGAGCTGCTTGGGGTAGGTTGTTGTAAAAGCTAACTCATTGTTTTCTGGGTTGGAAGCAAAAGAACCTGCGGAAATGAACTTCATGGTGTAGTCCAGCTTCAGCGGGTTACTAGCCATGTTCACTGCCGTGATACCACTTCTGGAATTTCCGGTTGCCATGACGCAGTGACGGTTTCCGCCGAGCTCTTCGGCCGCATAGTCGATGATCTTTCCGAATTGCTTGAACGCCCTCGGGTTTCGCGTGTAGGTGGCCCAGGCGCCTCCTCCATTCCAGATCACTCCGATTGCGCCCGTGCGCCCCTCGATACCGCTCTTGGCAACGATAGACCCAAAGGCATCCCCTCTGCCGTTGGGCGATGGCAAGAACACATGTTCATTCAGATCGTAGTGACCGACAGTTACGATTGGATAGGTTCCTTCAGGAGCATCTCTCTTCCAGTTTGGCGGCAACAAGAAAGTCACCAGACATCCGGGATCGCCTTCACCGCTCTTGATGATCTTTCCATGTAGCACTTGAATATACCCGGGCGCATCTTTAAGCCTGGTGGGACTATTTCGGCCTATGAACGCATCCGGACGATAAAACTTCAGATCGATCCCGCTTGCTTTGCGTACTCTTTCCGCTAGCGCGTTGACTTGTTCCTCGCCGACGGCCCTCAGGCTATAGTTCATGCCCACGTAGTCATTCAGATCCGGCAGAAAGTTGCGGTCTCCCCGCCGGTAGAAATAGTAAGAGTTGCCAGGCTGGTATTTCTCTTGCGCCGGCGGCACCCTGTAGTTCGGTTGGTCGCTGGCCAGGTATTCAAATGCGTTCGTCTCATTGCTCCAGTGGGTGACAATGGGAAGTTCGTGCTGGATGGCTTCTTCGGCATTGGCACTCGGGATCAGCGCCAAAACAGCGATTGCGATGAAGGCCTTGTTCATGAAAGATCTCCCGAATTCATCTTTGCTAGCGCATCTTGGTTTTTGGGTAACGGGATCGTTGCATAGCGCCAATGGGTTCATGATGAGTGGGGATCTCTTTTCGCATCTGCTTCTTGATAGCCGCGTACTCAGGATCGTTCGCAAGGTTGGTCCATTCCCACTTGTCGTTTTGGTGATCGTACAGCTCTTCCGAGCCGTCTTCGTACACGATGTAACGATACCGTTCGGAGCGAACGGCGTAGTTCTTGAAGCCAAACGTAGTCAACGAGACTTTGCCCCAGGGGGCATCAGGATCTTTCATCAAGACAGAGAGGTCGTTCCCTTCCAGCTGTCGCTCAGGCGGATCGATTCCAATCAATGAGGTCAGGGTCGGATAGATGTCCAGTAGGTTCGCCGGCTTGGCCGTGGTCGAGCCAGGCGTGGTCACGCCCGGCGCCACCCAGATCATGTTGACCCGCGTGGCCCTCTCCCAGAGGGAGTACTTCGCCCAGCGTTCCTTTTCGCCCAGCTGAAAGCCATGGTCGCTCCACAACACAATAATTGTGCTGTCGGCGTATTTTGATTTCTCGAGCGCCCCGACCATCTGCCCAATCAGCTCATCGGTCATAGCGCTGGCCGCCAGGTAGGCCTGGATGGCGTGCTTCCACTGGCCGGCGGCCCTGATTGCCTTGGCCCAAGCAATGTGCCGCTGCTTGGAGCTCGCTGCGGGCACGTCATTCATGTCATCTTCCAGGTAGCCTTCCGGGATCTCGATCTCATCCAGAGGGAATCGATCGAAGTATTCCTGAAGCGCGTAGTTGGGTAAATGCGGTTGAAAGATGCCGGCGCCTACAAAGAACGGTTCCTTCAGCTCACCTCCCAGTAGTGTGTCTGCCGCCCATTTCGCAGTTTTCCCATCGTTGATGTCATCCAGGGCGACGTCGGGAGCGTAAGGGCCCCAGTCGGCGTATCTTGCGACTCCCTTCGTCATCCCATTGAGAGGCCTCGGGGATGAGAATCTGTCTATCCGGGGAAATAGGTCTTGCGTCTTACTCGGGTAATAATCATCAAAGCCCCGTCCCTGTACTTCATTATTGAAATGAGCGCCGTGAAACAACTTGCCGGAGCCGGCTACATAGTAGCCATTCTGTTGCAA
This sequence comes from Bryobacterales bacterium, assembly GCA_965216545.1. Taxonomy (GTDB): domain Bacteria; phylum Acidobacteriota; class Terriglobia; order Bryobacterales; family UBA6623; genus RI-231. Next base: position 4,618,554 of record OZ244172.1, on the reverse strand, counting down.
CAACTCAGTCAAGAGCACCGAGCGATTCAGGATGGGGTTCTTCGTGAACGAATTTTGATTCACGTAGTTCCCCGATGTCGAAGGGCGCATCCCAGTCATCAGGGCAGACCTTGAAGGACCGCAAGCTGGAGCCGCGCAATGCGCATTGGTGAACACCATGCCCTTGGAAGCCAGTTTGTCCATGTGCGGCGTCCGGGCCTGAGGGTTGCCCTTCAGGGCGCCCGTCCAGTCATTCAAGTCATCGATCGCGATGAAGAGGACGTTGGGCCGGTCGGTTTGCCCCTGAACCGGGTAAGGCGCCGAGAGCAGCCCTAGGGCCAGCGTGGTGAGGACGATCCTTCCGGCCCGCTCAGAATCCCTCTGCTTGCTCATCATCGACCCGCTCAATCTTCTCGCCTCAATTCTCGCCCAACGCATCCAGCATCTCTTGAAATCGCCTGAACGACGTCTGGTGATGATCTCCCCCCCCCGAACTCCCGCGCTCCAATGGAACGCTACTCCAGATGATCGCCAATGCCGTTCTTGTTCTTATCTGTCACGCCGGAAAGGGGATGCTCCACGACCGCTTTCCAGGCGATTTCGCGGAAAGTTTTGTCCAGCGCGGCGCTTGGGAAGCTCTGGTCATCGTTGAAGTTGATGGGCTCTGAAATGAGTTCAGGGGATTTGCCGTAGAGCGTGGCGTAGAAGACGTAGCCCTCCAGACGGTCGAACCCGGGACCCAAGTGGCCGATTTGGTCTCTCCAAATGGAACGCTCTTTTCCGCCAATCAACTTGTGCAGGCCTTCAACGCCGGGAAGTTCGCCTCGGTTGAACCGTCTGGCGGCCTCTGTCATGGCGTCGTGGGTGGGTAGGATGTATACGTCATCCGTTAACTTGCGCAGGACGTTCACGAGGCCTGCAAAGGTGGTGTTCCGGTCGGCGGCCAGTTGATCGAGGACCTCGTCGGTGAAGAACCCTTCCGACTCTGGGGTTGCTTCCAGGTTGAAGAGCCTCTGAGCCTGACTTAGCTGGGGCCAGGCGTCGGCGAGAAAGAACTTCATGCCGGGGTTGTATCGCGTGCAGAAATTGATCCAGGACGCGTAGAATTTCGGGCGGGCGTCAGGGGGGCCGTGGCCCCAGATCATGGCCTCCCACTCCGCGTTGGAAATGGCTGCCAGAAGCTTGGGCAGCGGCTTGCCGTCGAATTCGAAGATGCCGTTTTCCTGCTCCCATTTGTAGTGCGCGGCGCCTGTGACGCCGCCGCCGGTATGCAGGCGCATGGGCTGCTCGAAGCCGGCTGCCCGGGTGATGAGGGGCAATGTCGTGTAGGCGGGCTTCATGAAACTGTGGCCCGTTCCCACGATGCGCATGGCGCCGTCCGAGGGCTTGGGGTAGGACAGGGCTTCGCCCGAATCCACGTATGTTCTTCCCGCGGGGCCGGCCTTATAGATCGCCATAATCTCATCAGGCGTCTTGAGGCTTACCGCGTGCGGAGGAAATTCATCCTTCTCCCATCCAGGATGATATGGAAACTGCGGAATTCTTTGCGAGGCCGGGCGCGCATCCCCCTGCCGGGATTGGCGCGCCTTTTGGTGGGCGGCCTGGAACTCCTCCTGGCTCAGCTTGCCGTCGCCGTCCGCATCCGCTTCGGGAAAACGCTTGAGTAGCTGAGACCGTTGCCGTTCGGAGAGCTGCTGCGCTTGCGTATTCGAGAAAGGTCCGGCCGCCGCCAGGGCGAGGATCACAAAAAGCAGGATGGGGCGTTGGTTCTTCATGGCTGTACGAGGCGGTTCAAGTTGGCGCTAGGTCAGATCGTCGTCTGCTACGAAACAATGCGCCGAAACAGGTTGTGGGTGATTTGCTGGACGCGCTCGTCCACCCCTTGTTGAGCCACCCCGTGCCTCACGGGATTGACGTGTCCCGGCGGGCTGGACAGACCGTTGGCCCACCAGATGGTCGCGGCATTGAACACAATGTTGTCTTTGGGCCCGTCGTAGATCGTGGCGGTGTAGTGGCCCGGCTGCTTTCCGTTGATGCGTGTCTCGCCTTCGGCGACGACCTGCATGCCGGGCAGGTCCATCATGGGCTTGCCGTGCCACTCCCAGCCGATGAGGCCTTGGATTGAGTCCCCCTTCTTCATCCCCGTGCCCTCATACAGCCAGTGCTCCGGCAGAGCGCACGTCCAATCGCCGGCGCCCCGGACTGGCGGGGTCGTCCGCGCGCCCATTAGCAAAGCGCCGTCCCGCCCCAAGGTGGGTTTGAATCCTTTCTCGTAGGGCGACTCCATCCGACCCCTGTCCCCGAATTCGGATTGCTCGGGGAAGAACCAACCTTCCCGGCGCGTGGTGCGGTAGGGTTTGCCGCTGCTGGACGGGTGTAGCGGTACGACACATAGGACGGCATTGGCGCTCAGGAACGCGAGGTTCACGCCTTCATCGCGCGCGTTCATCACGTTGTCGTACATGTCCTCGGTCCAGTACTCGTCGTGGCCCACTGAGATGAAACCCTTTGCGCGCAGCAAGCCCGCCGGTTCGGCGTGCGTGTCGATGTTCGAGATGTAAGAGACGTCGTAGCCGTGCTGCTCCAGCCAAAACGCCAACGGGAATTCCCAGGGCAGGTACTCACCCGAACCGCCTGACTTGGCCATCTTGTTGACGGGGTGGGTAAACAAGGCGTAGGGGCGATCGAAGCTCACCGTCCCGCTGGGCGCGGTCGTGCTGGAGCGCCCGTCGTGGCGGGTATAGATGCAGTAGTCGGTGGGCCAGCGGTTGTAGGCGGTCCAGGTGAGCTCGCTGCACTGGAACAGCAGGTCGCAGGGGCGGTCATCGCGGACGATGAAGATGACGTAGCTTTGGATCCCGCTGACCTCGGCCGTCAGCTTGCCCAGGTAGACGCCGCTGAGCCAATCTTCGGGAATCTCGAATTCCACCGAAGGCTCCCACTGGCATTCGCGCAAGTAGTTTTCGCCGATCTCCGGTTCGGGCTGGACGACGCCTGGAAGCGATTCGTAAGTCTGGACCAGCCGGGCGCCGTCGCCGTTGTAATAGCCCGTCCGAAAGATCTCCAGCTTGAAGCGCGAAGCCGGGTTCGTACTGACCATGACCTGCAGCTTTTCGCCGGCCCGTACGCTGTTCGCGGAACAGTAGCCTTCAATCCACGTGCTGCGCCCGCTGGGCAGGATGTTCACCTTGCCCGGGACGGTGCGCGTCTTGGTGAGCAACCAGTCGCGCGTGCCGGGCTTGGCGTTCTCTTGGCTGACGAGGCTGGAGCGTGACTGTGCCCCGGCATTCTTCGCGCCTGCGGCGACCGATAGCCCAAAGGCGGTCGCGGCGGCCCCTCGTAGCAATTCACGCCGGGGCAAGCGGGATGGGTTGTTCGATTCGTTCATAGCGGGCGCCTCCATGCCCTCCGTGTTCTCTCGCTCGAGCCGAACCGATCGGTCGCGACAAGACATACGGTATTTTAGTTGCAGATGAAACTCAGAACAACGGGCATGGCCTCATCTCTGGCGGTGCTCCTTCTCGTCGGAGGGTCGCTGCATGCCGGCGACGAGACCGGCTTCGTGCCAATTTTCAATGGTGAGGATCTTCAGGGTTGGGACAGCAAGCCCGGCGCTTGGGAAGTCCGCGACGGCGAGATGTGGTCGACCGGAGCGTCCGAGGAACGGAACTGGATCATCTGGCGCGGCGGTGAGCCCGCTGATTTTGTCCTCCGCCTCGAGTTCCGTTGGGATCGGGGCAACTCCGGGGTCCAGGTTCGCAGCGACGACCTGGGCGATTGGCAGGTCTTCGGGTATCAAGTCGAGATCGCCCGCCAGAACAAGATGGGACTGTGGCACCACTCTCTGCTCGACCAAGAGCACCCCAAGAAGAAGATCCGCCACCTGATGACGACGGCGGGTGAAGAGGCGGTCATTGAGGAGAGCGGCCAACGCGCGAACACGAAATTCGCACCCGCCGTCACGGTCCAGGCGCACTACAAAGAGCACGAGTGGAACACGATGGAGCTCATCGTGCGGGGCGACAAACTCATCCAGAACATCAACGGCGTGCACTTTGCGACACTAATCGATCGTGACGCGGAGATGAGCCGTGCGAAAGGCTTCATCGGCTTCCAAGATCACGGCAAAGGCTGCATTGCCGGCTTTCGCAACATCCGGATGAAGATCGACGATGAGTAGCTAGCTAGATCTGCCCTTCCGGGGGGCGGCCGTCGACCCAGGGGCCTCCAAGCTTCATCTGCTCCAGAGTCTCCAGCGCGCTGCCGCGGTCACCGGCTTCCCATCCGGGCACGTGGAACGGCTTGGCCCTTGCCTTGGACATTTGCTCCCAGCGCTGGGCCCAACCAGGGTCCTGGTCGGTGATCTCTCGCGTCTCCGGATTCAAGAAGTAGGCCTTGCCGTTTCGATAGCTCTGGGCGCCAAGATTGACGAGCGTGACGGCCGCGGCTCCAAGGTCAGGCGGATTGTGGCAGATTTCAGGCCTCCCAGCTCGCACCGCTTCGATGAAATTGTCCATGTGGGCCTGGATCGTATCGGGAACTTCACCCGTCTCAATGCGCTCGGCGACGATTGACGGATCTTTCGTCACCCGCTGGGCTTCTGGCACAAAGTCGAACCCCGTGAAGCGGTCGCCGTTCCCGAAGACGAACGAGCCGTAATGACCTCGGATGATCTGCTTGATCGGGGCCCCGGCGGAGACCATGGACGCGGTGACGATCAACTGCGCGCCCTCGTTGAAGTCGGCGACAACCGTGGCGACATCGGGCACGTCCCGTCCGTCGTACTCCAGGAAAATGCCGCCCGCCCCGACAACTCGCGCGGGCAGCCGCAGACCGGTCGCCTTGAGCATGGAGGTGGTCCGATGGACGAACAGATCGGTGTACATGCCAGCGCCGTAGGGCCAGTAGGCGCGCCACTGCACGAAGACCGCGCGATCGAAGGGATGCTCCTCGTCCACGAGTCCTTCTTCCAAGCCGAGCCAACGTTTCCAGTCAATCGTCTGCGGCGTCATCTCGGCAGTGAGCTTGCGGTTGCGCCACTGGCCGAACGGCGTATTGCGGTAGTGCTCGGTCTGAAACTGCACCAGTTTCCCGATCTTGCCCTGGCGGATCAGCTCGTTGGCCCGGTTCCAGGCAGGCAGGCTTGTCGACTGCACTCCGACCTGCATGACGCGGCCGGTCTTCTTCCACGTGTCGACCACCGCGAAGGCCTCGTCGATGGTCTTCGTCATCGGCTTCTCGCAGTAGACGTGTTTGCCGGCGTTCATGGCGTCGATCGCCATCTTGGCGTGCCAATGGTCGGGAGTGCCGATGAATACGGCGTCGACGTCGTCGCGGGCCAACAGGTCTCGATAGTCGAGGTAGCCTTTGGGCCGCACGCCCGTTTGCGATTCGACGTAGTCTTGGGAGCGCTCGCGGTGAACGTCGTAGACGTCGGCGACGGCGACGGGATCGACATTCGATCCCATCTCTTTTGCTTGGACGATCCGCTTCACGTGCGCGCCGAACCCACGCACGCCGACGCCGATGAAGCCGATTCGGAGCCTCTCGTTGGCCCCCTGGGCTCGCGCCGCCGATTGGGCGAGCAGCGCTGCTCCGGCAGACTTCGCGAGTGTTCGTCGGCTGATCTTCGTGCCTTGCTTTGACATTGCTTCCCCCCTCCTGGCGATCTCTAGAGCCTACCAGCACGGAAACGCCGCGGAGGAATCGGTGGCCCGTGCGCCACGAACGGTTCGGAACGGTCGAAAATTCAAGCGAGGGGGATATTCGTCACGTTTCAGCGGCAACGCCCCAATCGTCCTTGTTTGCGGTTAGTTAGAAAAAGAACCGCTCAATGGCCGTTGGCGTGGAGTGGGTCTCAGAGCTCCCATCGAATCGCGGCTGATTTCCGCTACGCCGTGCACTAAGCAAGCGCCTCTTCGATCAGCTTGCCGCCGTTTACGGTTGGCCGCTCGAAGCGCCCGTTGTGGAGGTAGTTGACGTGCAGGTGGTTCAGCCCCATCAGGTGCAAGATCGTGGCGTGGATGTCGAGCACGTGGTATGGCTTCTCGATCGCGCGGAAGCCGACGTCGTCGGTCGCGCCGATCGCTTGTCCACCTTGGACGCCGCCGCCGGCCATCCACATCGTGAAGCCCCAGGGGTCATGATCGCGGCCGAACTTGTCGATCGAATGAATCCCGCCGTTAGACGTGTCGGAGAAAGGCGTGCGGCCGAACTCGCCGCCCCAGACAACCAGGGTGTCGTCGAGCAGGCCCCGCGATTCGAGGTCGGTGAGCAGACCGGCGATGGGCTTGTCGGAAATCCGGCAGTAGCGTGCGTGGCGCTTTTCGTGGTCGGTGTGGGAATCCCAGCCGCTACCACTGCCGCAGTAGGCTTCCACAAAGCGCACGCCGCGCTCGACCAGGCGTCGCGCCAGTAGGAGATTCGCCCCAAACTTGCTGGTCTCCTCGTTATCCATGCCGTAGAGACGCTTCGTCGCTTCGGTCTCTTTGCCGAGGTCGACCGCTTCGGGCGCGGACCGCTGCATGCGGTAGGCAAGCTCGTAGGACTCGATGCGGGCGTCGAGCTCTTCCTCAGACGGGCGGTTGTCGGCGTGATGCCGGTTGAGGGCTTGGAGCAAGTCGAGGCGGCTGCGTTGGCGGCGGTCGCTGACGCCTTCGGGGGGCTCGAGATGCAGGATCGGCGGGCCGTCTTTCTGGAATCGCGTCCCCTGGTAGGTGGCCGGCAAGAAACCCGAGCTCCAGTTGACGGGCCCTCCTTTGACTGCTTTGTCGTCGGTGAGGACCACGAAGGCCGGAAGGTTTTGGTTGGCCGTTCCGAGGCCGTAGGTCGTCCAGGCGCCGAGCGAAGGGCGGCCGGCCAGGATCGAGCCGGTGTTCATCTGCCGTACTCCGCCGACGTGGTTCACCCCGTCGGAGACGCAGGAGCGAATGACGGCTAGCTTGTCGACATGCCGGGCGACGTGCGGGTACCAGTCGGAAACCCACAGGCCGCTTTCGCCGTGCTGCTTCCAAGTGCGTTGCGACGGAATGAGCGGCATGCGGTGCGAGCCCGTCGCGGTCGTCTCGGGGATCTCGAAGGATTCCGGGATGAGTTGGCCGTGAAGCTTTTCGAGCTCCGGCTTGGGGTCGAACAGATCGACTTGGCTGGGGCCGCCTTCCATGAAGAGAAAGATGACGGATTTGGCCCTCGGAGGATGGTGCGGGGTCTTGGGGTCGAGCGGCGAGGCTAGAGCCCTGTCTTGGGCGAGGAGATGAGATAGCGCCAGCGCCCCCAGGCCGCTGCCGGTGCGGGCTAGAAACTCACGGCGGGAGCGGGGCGGCAGACGGTCCGTCATCATCTAGAACCTGTAAACAAACTCGTTCGAGTTGAGCAGCATGAGGCAGTAGTCGGCGAGGGCGGCGTCCTCGCCGCCCGTAATGTTCGTCTGGCGATCGAGGAAGCTCAAGGCCGCGTCCTTCTCCCAGGGGTCGGGCAGGCGAGAGTAGGCGAGCATGTGAGCGGTTTCGAGTTGAGCGCTGTTCGACTCGCCCGCTTCCCGGACGACCCGTGAGGCAAACGCTTCGGCCCACTGGGCGGTCTGTTCGCTGTTGAGCAGCGTCAGGGCTTGCGGGGCGGTCATGGTTTGATTGCGGCGGGCGCAGGACTCGTGGGAGTCGGGGAAGTCGAATACGTCGAGCATCGGGTAAGGACGGTTGCGGCGCATGAAGATGTAGACGCTGCGACGGTTGTGGTCGGCGGGGTCTTCGCTGGTCTTCCAACCGCCGCGGGGCGCGGGCATGCTCGCAGGCAACGGTGGCATCACGCTGGGGCCGCCGACTGCGGGGTTGAGCGTTCCCGCTACGGACAGGATGGAGTCGCGCAGGACTTCGGCTTCGAGGCGCTGCGGCGGGAAGCGCCATAGAAGCTTGTTCTTGGGGTCGGCTTTGGACGCTTCCGGACGCTGTGCGGAGCTCTGTTGGTAGACGGGGGAATTCATGATGAGCCGGTGCATCGCTTTGACGCTCCAGCCGCTTTCGATGAGCTCTCCCGCTAGAAAGTCCAGCAACTCAGGGTGGGTCGGTCCGCCCGACATGACGCCGAAATCGCTGGGCGTGGCGACGATGCCCTGCCCGAAGTGGTAGCTCCAAATGCGGTTGGCCATCACTCGCGCGGTCAAGGGGTTCTTGGGGTCGGTCAGCCATTTTGCCAGTGCGGTGCGCCGGCCGGTGGTTCCGGGGCGGGGTTGTTCGATTCTTGCGTCTCGCGGTTCGAGGATCGACAGGAACCCAGGCTGAACTTCTTCGCCGGGAGACGTGTATTGGCCGACGCCGAGGATGTAGGTCGGGGGCGGGTCGTCGTTCACGTCGATGATTCCCGAGGCGCGGGCGATGTCGGACGGTTTGAGATGCTCGAGCTCGGCAAGCTTCGCCCGCAGCTCGTCGTAGCGCTCCTTGCCTTCATCGTCGAGGTTCTTGGCGACGCCGAAGAAGCCCGTGTCGCGCCAGGGCTCGGGTCGGATCGGGCAGGTCCCGCAGTCCTTCGACTCGAGCAAGAACGCCATCCATTTCTCGGCGGGCGTGCGCTCAGGGTCGGGCTTGGCCATCAGCTTGAGCACGTAGTCCGGGTAGCGGCTCAGCAGGAACTCCGGCGTCCTGATGCGGACCGTGTCGAGCAGCCCGGCAAGCTCATCCCAGATCGGACGCGTCTCACGTTCCCAGATCGCCTGTTGACGCTCGTACTCGGCTAACTCTTCGTCTGGCGCGACGGGGAAACGGTCCACATGGCTGGCGGCTGCGAAGAAGGCCTGCAGGCGGTAGTAGTCCCGTTGCAGGATCGGGTCGAACTTGTGGTCGTGACAGCGGGCGCAGCCGAACGTCAGCCCCATGAAGGCCGACCCGACGACGTCGGTGATGTTTGCGAGCGTCTCGGTGCGCGCCAGCATCAGGTCTTTCTGGTTGCCTTCTTCGGGGTAGTGGCGGTTGAAGGCCGTCGCAATGCGGGCCTCGAAGCTTTGGGGCCACATTTCATCGCCGGCGATTTGCTCTTGGACGAAGCGGTCGTAGGGTTTGTCGGAGTTGAAGGCGTCGATGACGTAGTCGCGATAGCGCCAGACGTGGGGGCGCGAGGCGTCGTGCTCGTAGCCGTCGCTTTCGGCGTAGCGGGCTACGTCGAGCCAGTGGCGTCCCCAGCGCTCGCCGTAGTGGGGCGAGGCGAGGAGGCGGTCGATCACTTTGATGAAAGCTTCGGGCGTGTCGTCGTCGAGAAAAGCCTGAACTTCCTCGGGCGTTGGCGGCAGCCCAATCAGATCGAAGCTCGCCCGCCGGATGAGCGTCCGCTTGTCGGCCCTGGGCGCCAAGTCGAGACCTTCGGCTACGAGCTTCGCCGCGATGAAGGAGTCGATCGAACGGTGCTCCTCAGAAGCCACGACCGGTTGGAAAGCCCAGTAGGCTCGCTGTTGTTCGGTGAAAGTTGGTGAGGCGGCCGGACAGCTAATAGCGACGCCTAAGCAGACTGCGAAGTAGGTTAGGAACTCCCACGTTACGGTTGCCGGTTGGCGATCCAGGCACATGACGACGTGGCCATGATAGCACTGCCGTATCCCTTGGGCCTGCTAGCGCTTGGTCGTTCGGGAACCTCGAAACGATCTTAGTTGCGACTAGGTTTCGGCTGGTTCCAAAGCGCCAACCCAGCTCGGGGCTCGGGAAGAGCCCACGAGGGCGACAACCTACCTGTCGCCGCAAATTCGCGATTCAACGAACTCCTTCCGTCGAAGCGCTTGGACGTGGCTTGTCGGGCCGAGCAGGCTCAACGTACGGCAAGCGAGCCTGTCCTTTGACGAAGGTTGTGTTGGCGCCGCTGCGTACGTACTGCTCTTTAGCGTTGCTGGAGGGCTGGAAGACCCATGGGTTTGGGGTGGTCTTCGACTGCACCCGATGGATGAACCACTGGCGCTTTTGCGATGCCAACGCGTCGGATTTGTACTGCTGCGGATCCCAGACCGCTAGCACTTCGTCATGCATATCCGACAAGACATCAGCGTGCGATTCCTCTTCGGCCAGGTTGTTTAGCTCATCAGGGTCGGCTTCCAGGTCGAACAGCAAGGGCGGATCCGTCTCGCAGTAGATGTACTTGTAGTTTCCTTTTCGCACCATCAAACATGGTGCAAACGTTCCCTCCGCGGAATACTCGCAAAACGCCGGGTGTTCCCGATTGCCGGCTTCCGATGTCAACATCGGCAACAAACTGTGGCCGGCTACCGGCTCGACGTAGTCGACCGGCCGTTCTTCGGACGCTAGTTCCACGAAGGTCGGCAGCAGGTCGAGCAGCGAGACCGTCTGCGAAACATGCCGCCCCTGAGGCCCGCCCGGCATGCGGACGATCAAGGGAACCCGAACTGAGCCTTCGAGTAGCGACTGCTTGTACCACAGGCCCCGCTCGCCCAGCATCTCGCCATGGTCCGACGTGAAGACGACGACCGTGTTCTCGAGAAGTCCGGATTCGGCCAGGGCTGTCATGAGCTCGCCGATCTTGTCATCGATGTAGCTGATCATGCCGTAGTAGGCGCGGCGGGCATTCCGCACGTGCGAATCGGTCACGGTGTATTCATCGATGTGGAACATGTGATGAAGGCGTCGTGAGTGCGCGTCCATCTCTGCTAGCGAGAGAGGCGGCACCTTGGGCATGTCGATGGCATCGTCGTCGTATCGATCCCAGTGTTCGCGGCTCGCAACGAACGGGCTGTGCGGCTGGGAAAACGACACCGTCAGGAAGAATGGTTGGGGCTCGGGGCGGCGCGCCAGGTCGTAGATCTTCTGGACGGCCTGGTGCGCGACCTCCTCGTCGTAGTCGAGTTGAAGGCTTCGAGCGCATGGGCCGGCTTCGAGGACAGTGCGTGGGCTGATCCCCGTCGGCGCCCACGGGATTTCCGGCGTACCGGCACGCCAGTCGGGACCCCACCCGAAATCAGATGGATAGATGTCCGTCGTTAGCCGCTCCTCGTATCCGTGTAGCTGGTCCGGGCCAAGGAAGTGCATCTTGCCTGACAAGCAAGTGTGGTATCCCTCCCGGCGCAAGTAGTGCATCATGGTCGGGGCCGAGGCGGGCATTTCGCACCCGTGGTCGAAGACCTTGTACTCAGACGCCAGCCTACCCGTCAGCATCGAGAAACGTGACGGAGCGCAAATCGGATTGGTGCAATACGCCGTGTCGAACACGACGCCTTCCTCAGCGATCTGTTCCAGGTTGGGCGTCTTCAAGACCGGATGCCCGTACATGGGCAAGAACGACGGATTCACTTGGTCCGCCATGATGAGAACGATGTTTGGTTGCTTAGCCATGTCGCCCTACTTTCAACTCGCTGGGATTAGCAGCAGCCAAGGATGTCCCAATGCTCCGGCCGCCGCAGTTTGACGAGCGCTTCCATGAAGTAGTGGTCGCCGTACATGATGGATTCGTCGACTCCAGAGCGCCGGGGATAATCGACCGTCCCATGCATGAGTAAACCCGGTTTCTCGACATGCTCAAAGTCGACGCATTCGTCGATCAGTCCGTCGACCAGCCGTGCGCCCGCGTCGGTGTAGCCCTTCTCTCCAGTCCGGCGGCCGAGCTCGAGCAGACCGCTGGCCGCGATGGCTCCAGCCGACGAATCGATCGGCTCATTGGGGTCATTCCTGTCAAAGTCCCACGGCGGCACGGCCCGGTCGCCCAGTTGGGCCACGAAGTAGTCCGCCGTCTCACGCGCGGTAGCCATCAGCTGCTCGGACTCGAGAATGGTTGCCATGCGGGTGAATCCGTAGAGCGTCCACGCCTGCCCTCTTGTCCAGCAGGATTCATCGTGGGCGCCTTGGTGAGTTCCCCTACGGGTGACTTCGCCTGTTTCCGGGTCGTGGTCGACGACATGGTAAGCGGCGCCGTCGGGGCGGATGTGTTGCTCGCGGATCGTTTCGACTGTCTGCACCGCGACCTCTTGTAGACGGTCATCGTCGGACTCCCGCGCCGCCCAACACAGGATCGGCAGGTTCATGACGGTGTCGACGATCGCAAGAGCCAAGTACTCCGAGCCTTCCGAGGGATCCCACGCGGGAATGTAACGGCCCTTGGAAACGTAGCGCGAGGCCAGCGAGCCTGCCGCCGTGATCGCCATCGAACGCAGTTGATCATCGGCGCGGATGTTGTGCCCGCGTACGCAACTCGGCTCGAATATGAAGCCCATGTCATGGGTGGAGCGGTCCGAGGCCCGCGGAGCTAGGCGCACAGCCCAAGAGCGCGCCGTTGAAAGGATGGCAGGATCATCACGCAACACCCCTGCCAACCACTGCATTCCGACGAAGAATCCTCCCGTCCATCGGGCGTGTTCGCTGAGCAGCCAGTCGCCGTCCTTCGTGACGTGCGGGAAGGAAGGCAATCGCTCGGCATCGCGCAAGCACTTGTCGATTCCCAGCTCGAGAGCCCTGTCGCGAAGGCTGTTGTCTTCCCCGGTTGAATTTGCGTTCATTCCGGCTCCTCGTAGAGCGCTCCTACGGAGAAGTACTCCTCGACCTGATCGGGGGTGAACCCCAGCTCGGCGAGGATTTCCTTTCCGTCCTGCCCGCACCGTGTGGCCACCCGCCTGAGCTCGGGGACCTCGCCGTCATAGCGCAAGGGGTGATTGACAAGCGTGGCTGTGGAGTCCTTGATGGGTACTTCTCGGAACACCTGGTTGGCCGCCGCTTGGGGGTCGGTTCGTAGTTCGCTGTAGTCCTGCACGCGGGAGTACCAGATCCCGGCCCGATCGAATTGCTCCGCCATGGCGGACAGCCTCAATCCCCGCAATGCCTGTGCCAGCTCGCGGGCGAAGGCGTCGCGCTCTTCGAACAGGTCCTTCTCTGACAGTTCCTTGAGTTTCTCGCTTCCCAACAGTTCTGCCAACGCCCCGGCTGTGTTGTTCATTGCTATGGCCACGAAACAGTCCGCCATCTGATAGACGCCGTAAGGCGCCGGATGGTACCAGGTCGCCAGATGGGGATCGCGCTTAAAGACGTCGCTCGTCAAATCAGGCTTGCTCATGAATGACGTGAGCGGCTCGGTCTGCAAATCGATCGCGGCATTGAATAGATTGGCCTCAATGCGCGTACCCTCGCCTTTTTGAATCTGCTTTGCGTAGGCCGCCGCGATACCCATCGCAATGAGCGTTGATCCGTGCTGGTCGATGAGCGCGTTGCCGGCCGGCACTGGACGCTCACCGTAGTCGCCCATGGCGGCGATCATCCCGCTTCTCGCTTGGATCAGCATGTCCTGGCCGGGGGCGTCCTTCATTGGTCCCGATGATCCGTAACCCGTGGCCGAGACATATATGATGTCGGGACGGATCTTTCGCACTTCCTCCAATCCGAATCCCAACCGCTCGAGCACCCCTGGACGGAAGTTCTCGACCAGCACATGCGAACGCTTGATGATGCGGTTGATGACTTCCTTGGCATCAGGATGCTTGAGGTTGACGGCAAGGCTGCGCTTGTTTCGATTGGCGGAGAGGAAGAATGCGCTAACGCCGTCAACAAAGGAATCGCCGCCCGACCATTTGCGCTCGAGCGGTCCACCGGGCGGCTCGATCTTAATCACCTCAGCGCCCATATCCGCCAGGTACTGCGTGGCTGCGGGCCCGAGCAGATAGTGGCAGAAGCTGATGACCTTCATACCGTCGAGTAGCATCCGTTTCCTATCCCCTTAGCGATGCCTGTACTCAGGCTCTCTCTTACTGAAAAAGGCGTCGACGCCCTCTTTGGCGTCCTCGGTGGCAAATACTTCTTCACTCAAGTCGAGACTGATCGCGACGGCCTCGTCTCGGGACTTGCCCTCAAATTCACGCAATCCTTTCTTCATGATCCGGATGGACTGTGCCGGCCGGTTTGCGAGCTCGCAAGCAAGGTCGACCGCCGTGCTGAGCACGTCTTCTTTGGGCGTCATGCGGTTGAGGATGCCCCAGCTCAGCGCCTGTTCGGCGGAAATGAAGTCGCCGAGGAACAGGACCTCCTTGGCGCGGGATTCGCCAATCAGGCGTGGCAACCGAATCAGGCCGCCGCTACCCGGGTAGACTCCCAATTTGATTTCGGGTAGTCCAAGTTTCATGTCGTCGGCGCCGACCCGGAAATCGCAGCACAGAGCCAGCTCCAAGCCGCCGCCGAGCGCGACGCCTCTCATTGCCGCCACGGTAGCTTGCGGCAGGTCTTCCAGACGATTCCACACTTCGTTTTCGTACCGAAGCTTCGTGTCGATCACCGTTCCAGTCTCGAAGTACTCGGGAAACTCCTTGATATCCGAACCGGCGCCAAATGCGCGTTGACTCCCGGTCAGAACGACGCTTCGGATGGAGGAGTCCTGTCCGATTTCACGCAACCGCTCATCAAAGGCTCGGGTCATTTCCAAGGTGAACAGATTCAGCGGGGGGGCGGTTGAGCGTGAGAATTGCAACGCCGTCTTCTTTCCTTTCAAGCGTTACCATCTGCCCTCCGTCTGCCTTTGTATCAGGCTTGCGATTCGTCATCGAACTTCCGGAAATCCTGCTTCAATCCATTCGACCAGCTTTGGAACTCGCTGCTGGCAACTAGCAGTTGCGCTCCCTGCTGTCTTCGCCGTTGCAGCTCTTCCGGGGCGATGGTCGGGCCGCCGAACGCTACGCCGTGCTTCTTGCAGGCGGCGGCCACGGTTTCCCACGCTTCGTCGAGCGTCATCTCCCCGCTCTGACGTAGCCGCAACCCGAGGTCGCCAGGTCCGACGAAGATCATGTCGATGCCTTCAAGCGCGGCAATCGATTCGACGTTCCGAACCGCTTGCGGCGTCTCGATCTGTACGCAAAGAAAGGTCTCCCGATTCGCCCAGGCGACGTAATCGTCGGCATCGTGTATGTGGAAGTCCGCATCGAGCCCGGCGTTGTCGATCCCGCGGTCACCCAAGGGCGGGAACTTTACGGCGTCAACGAGCAACTTCGCCTTCTCGACAGTCGAAACGTGCGGGATAAGCAGTCCGGCGGCGCCGTCCTCGAGGTAGCGATACAGGCCGGTCTTCTCGAGCGTCGGCGGCCTCAACATGATGTCGATGTCGTACAAGTGCGAGAACGCCAGCAGCGCCTGGACCTCACGAGACGAGAACCGCCGGTGTTCTAGATCGAGCCAGATGCAGTCATAGCCCGCCCGCGCGGCATGGCAGACGAATGCCGGAATGTAGTGGCCGAGCACACATGTGCGGATGATCTCTCCTTCACGTATGCGGGCAAGGGCTTTGCTCTTTCTCATGACCAATCGTTTTCCTTGGCGAAAGTTGAATAGTGTCGCACATCAGGAACGCGCTAAGGCGTTCTCCTCTGCGCGCCCTCCAAGGAAAATAGCTTGCACGCTATGAGACCGACCGCGAGGCCCGCCGCTAAGGAAAAGGGCGCGATCAACTGAAAGCTGATCGGATCCGAACCCGTGACTGGATCCATCCCGAAAAGCACCCCGGAGAACGCCGCCAGGACCGCGGTCACGACACTGGCCAAGGTTCCAATCCAAACGCCAGTTGCATTCGCAAAAGGGACGAAAAGAGCAAAAAGAAACAAGAGCGCGATTGGTACCGTGAGCAGATTGGTCGTCTTGTTGGTGACGGCCAGGAAGTCGCCGGGCACGTGCTGCATCACGGTGCTGAGTATGACAACGATCACGCCGATGCCGACGGCGAGCAGGCGGGCCGCACGTAGATGTTGGCGCCCTGTCAAGGCCCTGCGCCCCAATCGGTCGAGGAAGTCTCGCATCACAACGGCGGTGATCGAGTTCACACCCGAATCGATGCTGGACATCGCCGCCGCGAAAAGGCCGGAGACGACCAAACCCGTCACGACCGGGGGCAAATGGGTAGCGATGAAATGTGGGAAGAGCTGATCAGCTTGGGTCTTGAGAGCCCCTCCAGCGGGAAGCAGGTCGGGGTGAGCCTGGAAGAATCCAAGGAGCGCCAGGCCGACAAGCCCAAGCGTCGAACCGACAGTAAACGCGACCGCCAACTGCATTGCGATAGCCTTGCGGGCGGCGCTGATGTCCTTCGTCGACATGAAGCGTTGCACCGACACTTGGTCGCCCGCGGAAGTGCACACCAGGAAGAGGAAGATCCAAAGCATCGAACCGACAACGGTCACCCTAGTCGACGGATCGAGACTGAAGATCGGCTGCTGGTCCCACACCTCGGACTGCCATTGCGTCGGAAACCACCCGAAGCCGCCCACCTTCCAGGTGACTGTCCCGATCACCAGCAAGGCCCCGCCGTACAGGAGCAGAGACTGCATCAGGTCGGTGATCACCACGGCTCGAAGTCCGCCAACAGACGTGTACGTTATGGCAAAGACCGCCGTCACCGCGACGATCCACGGAAGCATGTCCTCCCCGACTCCGATCATGATCGCCAGCGCCTTGGCCGTCAGGTGAATCAGCAGCGACATCCAAATAAGGCGCAGCACCAGGAACATCGACGCGCCAAGCAAGCGCACGCTCAAGCCGAGGCGTTGCTCGAGTAGTTCGTAGGCGCTGGTGACCCGATTCCGCATGTAGACGGGCAGGATTACGAACGCCAGGACAAGGAAGATCAACGGGTGCGCAAGGTAGATGGCCATGTAGGCGGGCCCTTTGCCTAGCACTTCTCCCGGAATGGCGAGATAGCTGATCGTGCTCAGGAGCGTGGCGAACAACGAGACCCCGATCAGGAAGGGATTCATCCGCCCCGAGCCGATGAAGTACTCGCTCGTGTCGCTCTGTCTCCTGCCGAAATGCCAGCCCACCACGATTGTCGAAATCGCGTAGACGAGGACGATGATCCAGTCGACTAGGACCATGGCGAGGTCCGCCGGCTTAAGGCCATAGCCGCGAGATCATTTCCCGAGCCGATCGAGCTCGGAAAGCGGGATCCGGGCCACTTCCATGTCTTCTTTGTTCACCGAGTAGATCACCCAGAGATTCTCGCCAACGACGACCGAGTGCGGGTATTGGTATCCGCCGCCGCCCTTCGCCTTGCCCGGATAGCGGGTTGGCGGAGCGACGAAGCGAATAACGGCCATGCGGTCGAAGATTAGGCCGTCGTGGGAAAGCGAGATCGCTAGCAGCGCTCTGCCTCCCTCTCTGGCCGACATCGGTAGGGGGTTGTTGATCACGTAGAACTGGCCGTTCGGCAATCTACCGGCGTTGGCGCGAGAGCCCGTATCGGGGAAGTTCGTTCGTGTGGGCGCCGTCCATGTCTTGCCGTTGTCGAACGAGAAGGCGGCGTAGTGACGGCGGGGGCGCGACGCCTCGATTCCGGCACGGCTCTTTCCGTGAATCGTGCCCTGGTTCCGGTAGAGCCGGACCCACGTCCCGTCGTCGAGGCGCCAGGTTTGAGTCGGCTCGGTCATGCGGTGGTCGTCGTCGGAATCCGGGTGCTGTCTTGGCTTGAAGAGAAGTTGCAGCAGGTTGGCTGGTTCCTCGAAATGCGCATTGATCTTCGCCACCAGCCTTCGGTCTCCCGCGGGAAGGGCCGGATAACCAGGCTCCGGCTCAGGGGCCGTTTCGGATAACCAGAAGACCTCGCCAAGCGTTCCATCCGCGTGCACTTCGCGTGCGAGAAATCCAACGCGGATACGCGACACCTCATTGAAGCGGTACACCTTCTCTTTCAGCGCCTTGTCGACGCAGGTCACGGCATAGAGCCGGCCGTCGATCTCAGCAAAGCCCTGCGAGGTTTGAAACGGGTTCGATTGGTTCGCTTCGGACCAGGAAACCTTGTCGGCGAGCGGCGGAAAAAGAGGTTTGCGAGGGGACCACGTCTCGCCTCCGTCAGCCGAGTAGCGGAACACCCCGTGCTGGCCCGAGGAGTTTTCGTCGCGGGCATGGCTATCCCAGGCCGCGAACAGGACTCCCTTGTGATAGGCGAGGTATCCGTGATGGCTGAAGGTCCCCATCTCCGGCGTCGCGTGGTACAGCTCGGTCGTCTCCACGCGGTCCAGAAATTGGTAACGAAAGTCCGCCGCCCGGCCGGCAGTCCAGTCCACAACCGGCGTCTTGACCGGTTTCTCCGCGGCCGGCAGGCTCCCAAATTGCAGGACCGCGGCGACCGCCGCGACTCGGGCGTATGAGGTTCCTCTAGGCATTGCCGACAAATTTAGCGCATCGGCGCATCGGTCTGACCAACGAGCTCGTTCTGGTAGACTTTGCTCCAGTCACAATCGACGCTGGCGAGCGTCGTTCACAGGCTCGCCCGTCCCTACACCGCCCATGAGTTGGTCCAAGCTTCTTTTCCTCCCGACGGCCCTTCTCGCCGTTTCCGTATTGCCCTGTTCGGCGGCCGACAGGCCCAACATCTTGCTGATCGTCTCCGAAGACAACGGACCCGAGATCGGGACCTTTGGCGACCCCTACGCCCGCACGCCGAACCTCGACAAGTTGGCTGCCGAGGGCGTGCGCTTCGACCGCGCGTTCGTTCCGCAGGCGGGCTGCAGTCCTTCGCGAGCAAGCTTCCTGACCGGCCTTTACGTGCATCAGCATGGGCAGCTCGGTCTTGCCACATGGGGGTTTCGCATGTACCGCGACGATACGCCGAACGTCGTGCGGAGCCTCAAGGAGGCCGGCTATCGGACCGGGATCATCGGCAAGATCCACGTCAATCCCGAGTCCGCTTTTCCCTTCGACTTTAAGGCGATCCCAACCGCGAACTTCCAGCGCAAGAATCTAGGCGACTACGCCAAGCACGCCGCATCCTTCTTCGGCGCTTCGGATGAGCCTTTCTTCTTGAGCGTGAACTATCCCGACGCGCACCGGCCCTGGCTGAGGCAAGCCGAGGGACTGCCCGCCAAACCGCTGAACGCCGAAGATGTCCAGACGCTCGCCTACCTCAGGCTGCGCGGCGAGAAGCTGCGTCAGGTCACCGCCGACTACTACAACAGCATGGAGCGGCTCGATGTCCTTGTCGGTGATCTACTCGGCGCCCTGGATCGTTCAGGGAAAGCCGCCGACACGCTGGTCGTCTATATCGGCGACCATGGCGCGGATTTCATTCGGGGCAAGCGGACCTGCTACGAAGGCGGCCTGCGTGTCCCGTTCATCGTGCGCTGGCCGGGCCGGGCGAAGGCCGGGCAAGAGCGCAGGGAGTTGGTGTCCACGATTGACCTGATGCCGACGTTTCTCGCCGCGGCCGAGGCGCAAGCGCCCGCCGGCTTACCTGGCGCTTCGTTGATCGAGTTGCTCGAGGGCAAGCAACCCGAGTGGCGACGCTATCTGTTCGCGGAGTTCCACGCCCACGCCGCCAAGCCGAACTTCTATCCGCAGCGCTCTGTACGGAACGACCGATTCAAACTCATCGAGAATCTGCTGCCCGGCGAGATCAATCCGGGGTATGAGTTTACGCTGCACCACATCGAAGGGAGTTTGCCCGAAGTCATCGAAGCGGCGCCGCCCGAGGTTCGCCAGGCCTATCAGGTTATGGAACGACCTCCGCGTTTCGAGCTCTACGATCTGCGGGAAGACCCCTTCGAGTTCAGCAACCTCGCGGACGACCCTGCCCACGCTGACTCCCTGGGTGAGCTTCGACGGGAACTTGATCACTGGCGCAAGCAAACGAAAGACCCCCTACTCGACCCGAACAATCTCAAGCGCTTCAAGGCCGAGGCTCAGATCGATTCGAAACCCGGGGCCCGCGAGCGCGGCTGGGAGTATCCGAGCTACTTCTTCGAGTGAGGCAATCAAGCCGGATGTCCGTCAGCACAATCAACCGGGTTCTCGTCTCGCTCCTGCTCACTGCACTAGCCTCGTTGGCCGCCGACAAGCCGAACGTACTCTTCATTGCGATCGACGATCTAAGGCCTTCGCTGGGTTGCTACGGTGACCCGATCGCGATCACGCCCAATATCGACCGCCTGTCCACTACGGCTCGCCAATTCAACCGCGCTTACTGCATGCAAGCCGTCTGTGGCCCCTCGCGAACGGCAATTCTCACCGGACGCCTGCCCGACAACACGGGCGTTTGGCACAACCGCAACCGGTTTCGCGCGCGGTTTCCCGACCTGGTTACACTGCCGCAGTTGTTCAAGAACAACGGCTACCACGCTGAAGGGCTCGGCAAGATTTTTAGCGGCAATAGTAAAGAACTGGATCCCGTGTCATGGTCCGTGCCCGAAGTGTTGCACCGCGATGGCTGGAAGAACTACGTCTTGCCGCAGAAGGGTAGCGGAGCCAAAGGCACGGCGTTCGAGAGGGCGGACGTCCCCGACGACGGCTACCCGGACGGCAAGCTGGCGAAGCTCGCCGTCGAAAGGCTGGAGCAGATCAGCCGCTCCGAACAACCGTTCTTCCTCGCGGTTGGCTTCTTCAAACCGCACCTGCCTTTCAACGCGCCCAAGCGCTATTGGGACCTTTACGACCCGAAAGTCTTCGAGCCGAACTTCACGAACGAGCGCACGCATGGGGCGCCGGAGTTCGCCTATCCCGATCACCTGGAGATGGGCGGCTACACCGACGTCCCCGAGGATGAGGTCGTCACGCCCGCAGAAGCGCGCGAGCTGCGGCACGGCTACTACGCCTGCGTAAGTTACACCGATGCGCAGGTCGGCAAGCTGCTGCGCGCGCTCGAGAGGCTGGGTCTCGACGACGACACCATCGTCGTGTTGTGGGGCGATCACGGCTACTCGCTCGGCGAGGCGGGCCACTGGTGCAAGGACACGAACTTCGAGCTCGACACTCACGTTCCTCTGATGGTCCGGACACCGGGGATGGCCAAGCCCGGCGTCGCCACGGAGACGCTGACGGAATACGTCGACATCTACCCGACGCTAGCCGAGCTGGCCGGTCTGACGCCGCCGGAGGGTCTCGACGGACGCAGTTTTTCGGCGGCTCTACGCGATCCGAACGCCGCGGGTCGCGAGCTAGTGCTCAGCCAGTTTTCCCGCCCCTTCAAGCCGAGCGCACCGGAGATCATGGGCTACTCCATTCGCACCGCGACACAGCGATACACCCGCTGGGTCGATTGGCTCAGCCGCGAGGTGCTGGCTGAAGAGTTCTACGACTACGGCGACAAGGCGGGCGTCGCGACCAAGGGTGGCTTCTTGGTCGAGCAGCGGAACCTGATCGACTCCGCGAGCTATGCTGAAGCGCGCGACCGGTTGCGCTCCAAGATGGATCAGACGCTCCGGAGTCGGATTCGTCCCGGAAATGGAGCCGCGAGATGAAGCTTGCTCTCTTGGCCGCTCTGGCGACACCGCTCATGGCGGCGCCGTTCCTCGAAGAGATCAACCTCTTCGAAGAACGGACTAACGGCTTCACTCTGTACCGCATCCCCGGCATAGTCGTGACGGCGAAGGGCACGGTGCTGGCCTACGCCGAAGCTCGAAAGTTCACCGTGGCCGACCGCGGTGAGATTGAGATCCACATTCGGCGCAGCACGGACGGCGGCAAGAGTTGGGACAAGGCCCGGCAGATCGCCCACCTGGGTCCCCGGCTTGCGCGCAACCCGCACATGTCCGAGTCCAAAAAGAAGAAGGACATGGGCGGGCCCGACGAGCAGACCGTCAACAATCCGATCGCCATTGCCGACCGCGACGGACCCGTGCACTTCCTCTACTGCGTCGAGTACATGCGCTGTTTCTACATGCGCAGCGACGACGACGGCATGAGCTGGTCGAAGCCGACCGAAATCACCCACGCCTTCGACGAGTATCGACCCGACCTCGACTGGCAAGTCATCGCGACGGGCCCCGGGCACGGCATTCAACTCCGCAGCGGGCGCCTAGTCGCGCCGTTCTGGATGGCGACCTACGAGCCGGGGGTCGCGATGCGCAAGGCCTCAGCGACCATCTATAGCGACGACTCCGGCAAGACCTGGAAGCGCGGAAACGTCGCCATTCCGCTCGGCGGAGAGTCCATCGCCGCCGAGCTTGCCGACGGCAGCGTGATGATCAGTGCGCGCAACACCGATCCGAAGAATCGTCGCCTTGTCGCGGTCAGTCACAACGGAGCAACCGACTGGTCTGAGCCCCGGTTCGTCGAAGAGCTACTTGAGCCCGGCTGCGCGGCCGGCCTGGTGCGGCATCCGGGCGACGAGACTAGGGGAGGGCCGCTGCTGCTCTATTCGAATCCGCACACGACCGATCGCAGGCACAGCCGCCGCATGGACGTGACGATCAAGCTCAGCCGCGACGATGGCCGAACATGGCCGGTCCAAAAGCTGCTCCATGCCGGCCCGAGCGCATACAGCGACTTGGCCGTGCTGCCTGATGGAACGATTCTTTGCCTCTACGAAAGCGGCCCGCCCGAGCCGATGGTGCGCGCCGGCTCAAAACCGCGCTACTGGGCCTATCAGTTTCTGACCGTCGCGCGATTCAACCTCGAATGGCTGCTCGATCAGGGCGTCAACGCTCGTTGAGCGTTCGTAGACGGCGCCCACACTTCTGGAGCGCGGCGGTCAATGGCTCCAAACTGGCTCCGTTAGTAGACGAGCGAAATGGCGTGTTGAAACTACAGGACTTAGGGTGGCAGAGATCAATGCCGTTAACTCTAAGGTCCTTATTTACAGCAGATTCGTGATTTCCCAGGCTGAATGTCGCGGGTTCGATCCCCGTCTCCCGCTCCGTGTTTTCAACATTTTAGGTGCCTTGAGTTGGCTTCCCAGGCCGGTCTGGTGGCTTGTTCCTCGACAACTTTGGACACCTAGCGGACACCTGGCCGATCTTCTGCACATCTCGCGACCGGTCAGTGCGCGCGCCCAGACTCGAACTGGGGACCTCCTGCGTGTGAATTCGGACGGCGGCGCTGCACCACGCCGCATCCCGTTGAATTGGGGCACTTCGCCCTTTCAGGATGTTGCACCGAAGCACACCAGAGCGCACCGGATGGCTACACGGATGGTTACATTCGGGCGTTGCCGATGCGGCGAGGATGGACGCGCGTAGGCGATTCGGCTGTGACGCCGGAGGAGAGGGCCGCCGGTCGCGAGCGGAGGTCTGGCTGCACATGCAAGCGCAACCGTTGGCCCGCTATAGTAGCCGTGGCTCAGACAGCCGGACGGAGACCCCGGTCGATATCATTCAACATGGCCGAAGCCTCGGAGCTTGATTGCCGGGCACGCGACGCCTACTTGCGGAGCGGCGTGCTCGACTACGCTACACGCGTCGGGATGGCCAAAATGGAAATCCCGGCTTACAGTAAATGCCCTTAGGGCTCTAGGCTTGTGTCCCAAAAGCCCGGTGAGCGGGGTCGATCATGCTCTGCTGCTCGACTCATTGCATCGCATTGAGATGTATGGCAGCGTCGAAGCACGTGACGCGCTCCCTGAGGCTCCTGCTGCGCCGCCGGCTGCAGAGGCGGGCTTCCGCTACGCCCGGGCCCGAGGGCCCGGACTCCGCTCCAGCCCGCCTCCACAGCCGCTTTCGGAATCCTTTACCCGGGCGCCGAGTGGTCTAGTTTTACTCCGCCACGGTGGTCTAATTTTGCTCCGCCCTTGACAATCCGAGCCGAGCGGCATAACCCGGTCTAGATCGCCACCCTGCGCGCCGCCATCGCGCGCCACATCCTACGCCAGCTCCACAGCTGCCCTTTCTGCGGGTCTGGATTTTTGTAACACAGTAGTAGTAGATGGCGGGGCTCGGTGGGGGGCGAAACGCTCGCGCTCGCGGCTCCTCTTCCACGACTGTCCCGGCCCGGAGCCCGCGCAGCGATGCGTGGGTGCGAATGCTTGTGCCGAGTCGGATATCGCACCCCGCCATAGCTGGCGGGGCTCGGCGGGGGCGAAACGCAGACGGTGGCGGATCGTCTAAGTACATGAAAAGTCTCAGCGATAGAACGGAGCGCCCTCGAGCCACCGCGGCCCGTACCGCGGCGCTTGCTTGCCAGCCTCCAGCGCGCCCAGGTCCGGGGCGGCGCCGGTGAAACCGTCGTTGACCGTCGGGATCCTGACGCCAGCGTCCACCGCGTCGCCGCTCGGCTGGAGCCGGAAGTTGAGATCCATCGCGTGGTAGACGGCGTGCCGTTTCGCCACGGCGGGCGGCTCGAGGTCTTCGAAGATGTCGAAGTCCACCTCTATCCCATGCGTCTCCTGTCCGGTGGCCGAGCGCAGTTCCCGTAAGGTCGCGAAGCTCCGCCAGTCCGCCGACTCGTAGGTCGTCCCGCCAGAGGCCGGCGCCAGCCAGCGGTATTGCTCGGCGACGCCCGGGTTCGGCCGGAAGCCGTTGTAGTCCGAGCTGAACGCGCTGGTCGCGTTGGCCCAGCGCATCACGCCTCTCTCCGGCGTACCTCGCCCAAGAAACAAGTTGTTGCGCCAGTGCACGTTCGCCGACGGATCGCCGGCGACTTGCTCGCCAATGATGGTGTTGTGGTAGACGAACAGTCCCGCCGGCTTGGCCGAAAACTTGAACGCCACGCCGGAGGGAACGTGGTAGAGGACGTTGCGAATGAAGTACGCAGGACCGCCGAAGACCGGCTGCGAGCTGTAGCCGCCGTGCGCCGCGTTGACGCCGCGGTTGCCGTAGACGCGAATGTTGTGCACGCCGCCGTCGGTTTCGATGAAGTCGTCGCCCGACATGTGAATGTCGTTGCCATAGATGTCGATCGACGACGCTCTGCGCTCGGGGTCCTGCTCGGGCGCGCCGTAGGTCGAGATGCCGATGCCGTCATGGAAATATGCGACGGCGTTGCGCGCGATGACGTGGCCCGGCCCATAGACCTTCACCGCGTAGTAGCTGCGCATCTGGTGCGAGCCGTAGGGGCCGACGCCGCGCCACCACTTGCCGGTCCAGCCGACCAGGATCCGTTTTTCGTTGCGGCCCAAAAAAACGTTGTCCGCGATGTAGAAGTCGCTCGAGCCGGCATATTCTGTCCACACGCCAAAGCCGATGTCTTCAAACTTGCAGTTCTTCACCGTCAGCCCGACCGCGCCCAAGACTTCCTTCCGCCCGGCCAAGATCGCCACGTCGGTGTCGCGAAATGTCAGCCCGTCGAAGATGTGATACTGCGAGGCCATCACGTCCAAGATGTTGTGGTTGCCATCGCCGTCGAAGATTACCTCGCCGTCGCCGGCGGACTTGATCGTGATGGGCTTCTCCGGCGTGCCTTTGAGCGTCAACGACATCGTGCCGTCGAATGGCGTCATCATCTCGTCGACGTAGTCCAGCCGATTGTTCTTGTAAAGTCCCGCGTGCATCAGGATGGTGTCGCCCGGTTCTGCGCGGCGCTCCCAGACGACGCTCCAATCGCCGAGCCCGGCGCCATAGTAGGCCTGCAGCAGGCTCGTGAAGTTGGGTTCTTCCTTTTCGCCTTCCCAGGCGGGCGGGTAGACATGCAATGTGCGACCGCCGGGATAGGGCCGCGGCTCGCTACGCGTCCTGACTCGCACGACGTAGTCGGCCTTGCCGCTGACGCCGTCCGGATCGCTAAGCTCGAAACGACATTCGTACTCGGTCCCCGCCTCCAGGTTGAGGATGCTGCCGGCAAAGCCGTCCGGCACGGTGTAGTCGAGATGCTCACGCTCGCGAAAGACGCGCTCGCCGCCGATGCGCACCAGCGGCAACGCTTCCCGCCAAGCCGGCTCGCCGACCTCGCGAAACTCGACCAACACGGCGGCGTTGCGATTCGCGTCGCCCTCGATCGTCCACTCGAAGCCGAGGTTGTGCAGCGTCGGGTGCTCGACGACGAAACGGCCGGCCTGGGTAGCGTCTTGGGCTCGAAGGGCGATTGAAAACAGCGCGAGAAGCAGGACGTTCAGCCGGAACATGCCCGCGGATTATACCTCAGGCCGACGGCGCTGACCGAGTGCGCCCAGCCGCTCCGAGACCGGCCCGTCGACGCCGCCCGCCGCGCTCTAAGAGCGAACGCCTGAAGCCCAAAGTTTGTATACAAAATAACCTCGAGAAGCTCCATCGTCGCCCCCGACAACAGTCGCCGAATGATCTTTGTCTGCAACCTGCCAGGCCCGTTTCGTAGGTTCCCGCGCGTTTGACAGGAGGCTCGAATTTGAAGACAATTATCGCTAGTCCGATGCACTTCTGCAGAGCTACCGTCCTCACCTTGGTCCTCGCCACGGCCCTGCCGGCGGACGAGGCCGCCGAACGCCTCTTCAGCGTCGAGGTCCGGCCTCTGCTGGCCCGGAAATGCTTTGCTTGCCATGGCGGCGCGGGCGTCAAGCTGGGCGAGCTCGACTTGACCTCGCGAGAAGCGATGCTGGCCGGCGGCGCCTCCGGCAGAGCGACGCTCGTCGCGGGCGATTCGGCCAGCAGCTCGCTCTACACCGCTCTCACCTGGCAGGACGCCAAGTTGCAGATGCCGCCCAAGGAGAACGACCGCCTCACCCAGGAGCAGGCTTGGAAGGTCCGGGACTGGATCGACGCCGGCGCGCCTTGGCCCGACGAGCAGACCCAGGCGAAGTACGCGGCGGAGTCGCTGGCGCAAGAGAGCACGGTCGAGGGCGCGCGCGTTTCCACCAGCGGCGGCCAATCGGACGACTGGACGAACCGGCGCTACAAACCCGGGGACCTGTGGGGATTTCAGCCGCTGCGCCGCGTCACGCCGCCGAGCTCCGACGCGGCCAACCCGGTCGACGCCTTCCACCAAGCTAGGCTGCGAGCCGCGGGGCTCGCGCCGGCGCCGGCGGCCGACAAGCTCACATTGCTGCGGCGCGCCTACTTCGACCTCACCGGCCTGCCGCCCGCGCCCGAAGAGGCCAAGGCCTTCCTCGAAGACGACTCGCCCGACGCCTGGGAGCAGCTCATCGACCGCTTGCTCGCCAGCCCGCACTACGGTGAGCGCTGGGGCCAGCACTGGCTCGACGTCGCACGCTACGCCGACACCGCCGGCAACTCCAACGACTTCGAACGTTCCAACGCCTGGCGCTATCGCGACTACGTCATCCGCTCGTTCAACCAGGACAAGCCGTACAACCAGTTCGTCGTCGAACAGCTCGCCGGCGACGAGCTCGCGCCGGAGAACCCCGAGATGCTCGTCGCCACCGGGTTCCTGCGCATGGGTCCGTGGGGCTCGGCGATGGTGCCGAAGAAGATCGCCCGGCAAGCCTACCTCGACGACGTGGTTAACAGCGTCGGCCAAACGTTCCTGGCCATGCCATTGCGATGCGCCAAGTGCCACGACCACAAGTTCGACCCGATTCCCACCCGCGACTACTATCGGTTCTACGCGGCCTTTGCCGGGACGCAGATGGCCGAGCGGCCGGCCCCCTTCCTGCCGCAAGAGAACCTAGCCCGCTTCGAAGCCGAGCGCGCGCACGTGCAGGTACTCAAGGACTTTGCCACCGAGCGCAAGGATGCGCTGGAAGAAAAAATAGAAGCAGCCGAGCGCGAATGGTACGCGGATCGCGGTCGGGAATTCGTGCCTGCCGCGCAACGGAAAGACGTTCCCGACTCGGAGAAGCCGCCGCGCCACGCCGGCCTCGACTACCAGGAGGAAGGCCGGCTGAAGGTCCGCCGCCAGGACGAGTGGATTTGGACGCGGCGGCTGGAACGCTACGAGCCGTTGGCCCAGAGCGTGTTCAACGGACCCGATTACATCCCCGGCAACGCCCGCAAGCTGCGCATCCCCGAGGACAACGATCCCGAGTGGCGGCCGACCAGCGCCATCCACACCGGCGGCGACGTCAACGCGCCGACCGAGCCGGTCACGCCGGGCGTGCTGAGCGCGATCCATCGACCCGGCGACGCCGATGATCCCTGGGCGATCACCGAGGAGCTCGAGGGTCGCCGCAGCGAGCTCGCGCGCTGGATCGCCGACCCCGGCAACCCGCTCGCGACGCGCTCGATCGTCAACCGCGTTTGGCAATACCACTTCGGCCGCGGCCTGGCCGCCAACCCGAACAACTTCGGCGTCTCGGGCGCCAAGCCGACCCACCCCGATCTGCTCGACTGGCTCGCGCGCGACTTCGTCGAGCACGGCTGGAAGCTCAAACGGCTGCACCGGCTGATCATGACTTCCGCCGCGTATCGGCAGTCGTCCGAGCGGCCGGACATGGACGAGGTTCGCGAGAAGGACTCGAACAACGAGCTGCTCGCCTACTTCGAGCCGCGCCGCCTGACGGCCGAGGAGGTGCGCGACGCCATGTTGGCCGTCTCGGGCGAGCTCAACCGCGAGCTCGGAGGCGTGCCGATCATGCCCGAGATCAACATGGAGGTCGCGCTGCAGCCTCGCATGATTCAGTTCTCCATCGCGCCAGCGCACCAACCCTCGCGCACGCCCGCCGAACGCAATCGGCGCTCGATCTACGCCTACCGCGTGCGCGGCCAAGCCGACCCGTTCCTCGAGGTGTTCAATCAGCCCAACCCGAACGACTCCTGCGAGCGCCGCGACTCGCCCTCGGTCAGCCCGCAGGCGCTCACCCTGATGAACTCCGACGCCGCCACCGACCGCTCCATCGCGTTCGCGCTACGGCTCGAGAAGGAAGCCGGCACGCGCGAGGCCCGCATCGATCGCGCCTACGAGCTAGCTTACGGCCGCCGCGCCAGCGCGGGAGAGCGCGCCAAGCTCGCGGGCTTCCTGCGCGAGATGGAAGCGCACCACCGCGCCCATCCTCCCGCCGAGACGAGCTATCCGACCCGCGTCACCCGCTCGCTCGTCGAGGAATTCACCGGCAAGCCCTTCGAGTACGAAGAGATCCTCAACCGCTTCGAAGACTACGTGCCGGACGCCAAAGCCTGGGAGGTCGGGTCCGAGACGCGGGCTCTGGCCGACCTCTGCCTGCTGCTCTACAACAGCAACGAGTTTGCATATGTCTACTAAAGCCAACCGCGCTTGGGACCCGGCGATCAGCCGCCGCCAGCTCCTCTATGGCCTAGGAGCCTCGCTCGGCTCGGTCGCCTTCAGCGACCTGCTGGCGAAGGAAGCGGGACCGCTGGCGCCGAAGGAACCGATGCTGCCAGCCAAGGCCAAGGCGTGCATCTTCATCTGCCTCGAAGGCGGTCCCGGGCACATGGACACCTTCGATCCGAAGCCTACGCTCAACCGGTTTCACCTCACCGAGTCCGCCCGCGACCCCGACCAGCTCCTCGTCGAGGTTACCCAGAAAACCTACTACGTCGGCAGCCCGTTCCAGTTCAACAAAGTCGGCAAAGCCGGCATCGACATGTGCGACCAGTTCGTGCACATGGCGACCCCGGAGGTCGCCGACGAGCTGTGCGTCTACCGCGGCTGCCAAGCGATGTCGGTGAATCACCCCGACGCGCTTTATCACCTCAATACCGGCAGCCAACTCGGCGGCGACCCCGGCATGGGCGCCTGGGTCGGCTATGGCCTGGGCACGATGAACCAGAACTTGCCCGGTTACGTGGTGATGACCGAGCTCGCCTACCCGCAGGGCGGCGCCGGCAACTGGTCGAACGGCTTCCTGCCGGCCTACTACCAGGGCACGACCCTGCGGCCGGCGGGCTCGCCCATTCTCGATCTGCAACCTCCCGAGTGGAAGACCCGCGAGCAGCAACGGCGCACCCTCGACATGTTGGGCGAGCTCAACGCCGGCCATGCCGCCCGCCATCCCTCGCACGCAGACCTCAACGCGCGCATGGAGACCTACGAGCTCGCCTACCGCATGCAGGCCGAGGTGCCTGACGTCATCGACCTCTCGGGCGAGAGCGAGGGGATGCAGGAGGACTACGGCCTGCGCGATCGGGAGTCCGAGGAGTTCGGACGTCGTTGTCTGCTGGCGCGCCGCCTGGTCGAGAAAGGCGTACGCTTCGTGCAGATCTTCTCCGGCGGCTGGGACAGCCACGACTTCCTCGAGCGTAACCACGCCGCACGCATCCGCAGCGTCGACCGGCCACTGGCGACGCTGCTGAAGGACCTCAAGGCCCGCGGGTTGCTGGACGAGACGCTGGTGGTCATCACCGGCGAGTTCGGCCGCACGCCCGACAACAACCGGCGCGGCGGCGTCGACCCCAACGGCCGCGGCCACAACGCCGACGCCATGGCCGTGCTGCTCGCCGGCGGCGGCGCCCCGCGCGGCAAGATCGTCGGCGCGACCGACGAAACCGGCAATCGCGCCGTCGAGGTCGTCCACCCGATGCGCGACCTGCACGTCACGCTGCTACGCCTGCTCGGTCTCGACGACAACAAGCTGACCTACTTCCATGGCGGGCGCTTCAAACAGCTCTCGCAGACCGGCGGACAAGTCATTCCCGATTTGATCGCCTGAGGAGCGCTGCCTTGCAAAGACGCCAAGTGTTGAAAGGGGTGGGCGGCGCGCTGTCGCTGCCGCTGCTGGAAAGCGTCGCCAGCGCCGCCGAAGCCGCCCCGCCGATGCGGTTTCTCGTCGTCGGCAATCCGCTCGGCATGCACCCCGAGCACTTCTTCCCGAGCGAATTTGGCCTTCAGTACGAGCAGACGGAGACTCTGCGCTCGCTCGACTGGCTCCGGGATCGGCTGACCATCCTCTCCTACACCGACCATGGCATGGTGAGCGGCCACGGGCGCGAGATCTCGTTCCTCAACGGCATTCTGCCCGAGACCGCCTCGTCGTTCCCGGAGAAGAACGTGTCGGTCGACCAGGTGATGGCGCAGCGGACCTACGGGCGCGTGCGGTTCGCCTCCGTCCACGCCGCCCTAGAGCGCGGCATCCGGATGAGCTGGAACGCCAACGGAGTGGAGCTGGAACCGTTTACCGACGCCCAGAAGCTCTTCGACCACCTGTTTCTGAACTTGACCCCCGAGCAGAAAGCCGCGCGGCGCGAGATCCTCGCTCGCAACGGCAGCATCCTCGACGCGGTTCGCGGCCAGCTCGCAACCGTTGGGCGACAGGCGAGCCGCGGAGATCGGCAGCGCCTGGATCAGTACGCCACCTCCATCCGCGAGCTCGAGAGCAGCTTCGCCGACCGCGGCGCTTGGATCGACCGCGACAAGCCGAAGTTCGACATCTCGCATCACTTCAAGAGCTACGAGACGACGGTCGCCAACCACTACGACGCGATCTTCGACATGGTCGCCTACGCGTTCGAGACCGACCTGACGCGCGTCGCCACCGTCGCCTTCCCCAACGAGCTCAACTACACCAGCCTCGAAGGCGTCACGCGGGGCTATCATGCCTGTACGCACAACGGCAAGAAGCCGGAAGTCATCGCGGAGCTCGTCGCGATCGAGTCGTTCCAGATCGCGCAGCTCTCACGCTGCTTGCGGAAGTTGGACTCCATTCGCGAGCCCAACGCCGACGGCACGCTGCTCGACCGTACGATCGTGCTGTTCGGCAGCGGCATGGGCTACGGCGGCACACATTCGAACCGCAACCTTCCCATCCTGGTCGCCGGTGGCGGCTTCCGGCATCGCGGGCACGTCGACGCTCGCTCTAACGCGGGTGCGAACATGCCGCTGTGCAATCTCTACGTCACGCTGCTGCAACGCTTCGGCGTCGAGCGGGACGTGTTCAATACCAGCACGAGCTCGTTCGAGTTGGCCCATGCTTAGGCGCGGGTTGCTCGCTCTCGCGGCGCTGCTGGGTTGCAGCGCTTTCGGTGCGGAACAACCAAGTCTGCTTGCCAAGCACTGCGCGGCCTGCCACAACGACCAAGCGCCGGCCGCCGGTTTTCGCGTCTCCGACTTGGGCGAGCAACCTGGAGAGAGGTCGCTCGGCTTGTGGGCCAAGAGCGTTACGTTCGTCCAGACCGGCTACATGCCGCCTCCGCAGGCAAGTAAGCTCTCCTCGGCGGATCGCCGTCAACTCGTCAACTTGCTCAAACGAGGCATCCGCGCCCATCGAGCGCACGCCGCGCCTTCGAGCCCGCCGTTGCCACGACGCCTCAACAACCGCGAGATCGCCAACGGCGTCCGCGACGTGCTGCAGATCGAAGACGTTGGCACGCACCAACCCCTCGCCAACCTACTCGGAGATTCCTTGCAGGAGGGCTTCGACACCAACAGTGAAGCCCTCGCCCTGAGTCAGTTCCACCTCGAGCAGTATATCGAGGCATTTCGCAAGGTGGTGGACGCTACAATCCTCTCGGGCCCGCGCCCGCCGACCCGCCGTCACGCCGTCGCCGCGGACGACATGTTCATGATGAGCTTGTCGCAGCGGCGGGGACAGGGGCGTACGAACCGGACCTCGGAGAGCATCGAGTTTCTCGATCCCAGGTTGCGTGTCTACTTCTCGAATTTCGACTCCGCGCCGGCGACCGGGCGCTACCGCGTCAAGATCCGGGCGATGGGAGTCGACCGCGGCGTCTATGATGCAGCCGAGACCGGAATCTATCACGACGACCCGATTCGCCTGCGCGTCCACCTTGGCGATCGCGAGAAGACGTTTGATCTATTGGACGAAGAGGTCACCGAGATCGAGCTCGACGAGTGGATCGCCGCCGGCACGCGGATCGAGCTGTCGTATCCGACTGATGGCCTGCGATTCCGCGGCAACAGCAACTTCAAGTTCCAGTTCGCCATCGGCCACGACTACATCCGGAAGACCGACCCCGAGCTCTACGCCGCCGTCTTGCGCGACAAGCTGCCCAAAGCGCCAGCTCGTACCGCCAAGAACCCCGGGCACTGGAGCCACTGGACCGACAATTGGCAGGGCGCGCGGCCTCGACTCTTCAGCGCCGAGGTGGAAGGCCCGCTCTACCGGAGCTGGCCGCCGCGACGTCAGGTCCAGTTGATCGGCGCGGACCCGAAGGTCGAAGACGCCGCGGCGATCTTGCGTCCTATCGCCGAGCGCGCCTGGCGACGTCGAGTGGCGGACCGCGAGCTCGCGCCCATCGCAAGACTCGTCGAGGCGCGTGCGAAGCAAGGCGCCGACGCCACCGCCGCCCTGGCCGAGGGCGTCGTCGCTATCCTAGCCTCGCCGTCGTTCCTGCTCGTTAACGCCGGCGACGCTCGGCCCGCGGAGAGCTTCGCAACCAAGCTCAGCCTCTTCCTCTCGAGCACAATCCCGGACATTGGCCTGAAGAGCGCCGCCGCCAACGGGCGGCTCGAGAGCTTGCCGGCTGTCCGCGCCGAGGTGCAGCGCCGGCTCGACGATGGACGCGCCGAGGACTTCTTGCGCCAGTTCCCCTACTCCTGGCTCGAGCTCGACCAGATCAACTTCATGGCGCCGGATCCAGATCGCTACCCGCTCTACTCGCGCAAGAGCCTCAGCGAAGACATGATCGACGAAGCGCTCGAGTTCTTCCGCCACGTCGTGGAGAACAATCTGCCCGTTCCCGAGCTGCTCACCGCCAACTACTCCTTCATCAACGCTGACCTCGCTCAGGTCTACGGAGTGGAGGGCGTGGCACAGGACTCCAAGCTACGCATGCATGTGTTCGAGGACGGGCGACGCGGCGGGCTGCTGGGCATGGGCGCCTTTCTCACCTCAACGGCGGATAGCCTCTCCACATCGCCGATCCATCGCGCCGTCTACGTCATGGAGAAGTTCCTCGGCATCCGGCCCGCGCCGCCTCCAGGCGATGTCGAGATCGTAGAGCCCGACGTGCGGCAAGCCAAGACGATCAAGCAGGTTCTCGCCGCTCACGCCGCGGACCCCAACTGCGCCTCTTGCCATCGCGCCCTCGACCCGTACGGCTACGCCTTCGAGAGCTTCGATCCGGTCGGCTCGTGGCGCGAGGCGTACACCGCGCAGATCGCTTCGAAGCCTTCGAAGCGAGAGCTGCTCGAGATCCTCGCCGAGGACCAACGACTCGAGGCACAGGGCTTGCCCCCCGCTCCCAGGCCCTGGGAGAATCAACCGATTCCAGTCGACTCCGCGGCTCGCTTGCCCGACGGCGGCGAGTACCGAGACATCGTCGGATACCGTCGGCTTCTCGGCTCAGAGGAGAATCAGGAGCGCTTTGTCCGCTGTTTCATCACCAAGCTCCTCACCTATGCCAACGGCCGAGAGCCGGAGGAGGACGAGGAGGTGGACGCCATCCTGGCTCAGTCGGCGGAGCGCGACTACCGCATCGTCGACACGATTGCCGCGCTCGTACACAGTCCCCTATTCCGCGCGGACTAGCCGAGCCGTGGGCCGGCGAGCGATTCCTGAACCGCAAACATGAAGATCCAAGCCCTCGAGGTCGGCCACTACGATATTCCGCTGCCCACGGTCCTCACAGACTCCACCCATGGCGAGATGCGATTCTTTGGGCTGGTCACCGTCCGGGTGCGCACCAGCGAGGGCGTCGAGGGCCTTGGCTATACCTACACCGTCGGGAAGACCGGCGGCGCCGCCATCCGCGCGCACCTCCAGTGCGACCTGCGCCCGCTGCTGATCGGCGAAGACCCGCGCCGCGTCGAGCATCTCTGGCAACGGATGTGGCAGGCGCTGCACTACGTCGGGCGCGGAGGCGCGGCGACGTTTGCGATCTCCGCCGTCGATGTCGCCTTGTGGGATCTCAAAGCCAAGCTCGCCGGCGAGCCCCTGTGGCGCCTGCTTGGCGGACATGATCCGCGGGTCGAGGTGTATGCCGGCGGCATCGACCTCGACCTGCCGCTCGACCAGCTCCGCGAGCAGACCCGCGCCAACCTCGAGCGCGGCTTTCGCGCCATCAAGATAAAAGTCGGCCGCGACCGCCTCGGCGAGGACGTCGAACGCGTCGCCGCCATGCGCGAGCTGCTCGGGGAGGACATCCCGCTGATGGTCGACGCCAACATGCGCTGGAGCGTCGAGGAAGCCGTTCGCGCGGCTCGCCGATTTCGAGACTTCGATGTCTTTTGGCTGGAAGAGCCTGTGATTCCCGACGACGTCGAGGGTCACGTCCGCGTCGCCCGCGAGGGGGGCGTGCCCATCGCGGCCGGCGAGAACCTGCACACGCTCTACGAGCTCCAGAAGGCGATCGCGTCCGGCGGCGTCGGGTTCCCCGAGCCGGACCTGTCGAACTGCGGCGGCGTCACCGGCTGGATGAAGGCGGCGCGGCTGGCCGAGGCGCACAACTTGCCGGTGACGACCCACGGCGTGCACGACCTCCACGTCCACCTGCTCGCCGCCGTACCCAACGCTTCCTACCTCGAAGCGCACGGCTTCGGCCTGGAGCGCTACCTGCGCCATCCGATGGAGATCCAAGACGGCGCGACCGTCGCGCCGGACCGCCCCGGTCACGGCGTCGCGTTCGACTGGGACGCCCTCGAGGCCGTGCGCGCGTGACGGCCCATTCCATCCGCGAGCCGCCCGCCACGCCGTGGGGCGCGCTGTGCAGCATCGGCCCCTCGCTCATTCTCACCGCCAACATCGTCGGCTCGGGCGAGCTCATCATGACGACCGCGCTCGGCGCGCAGGCCGGCTTCGTAGCGTTGTGGGTCATCCTGGTGAGCTGCGCCGTCAAGGTCGTGGTACAGCTCGAGTTCGGCAAGCATGCCATCGGCACGGGCGAGACCACGCTGCTCGCTTTCAACCAACTCCCCGGTCCGCGCTGGCGCGGCGCCTCTTGGACCCTCGTCGTTTGGTTCGTCGTCAAGCTCATTCAGCTCGTGCAATACGGCGGCATCGTGGGCGCGGTGGCGCTGGCGCTCAACTTGGCGTTCCCATGGGCGCCAACTGCTGTTTGGGCCTGGATCTGCGGGCTCACGGCCTCCTTCCTGGTCTGGCGCGGCCGCTACAACTTCATCGAGAAGACGGCCGTCGCGCTCACCGCAACCTTCACCTTCGTCACGCTCGCGTGCGCCGCGCTGTTGCAGTGGACGCCCTACGCGATTCACCCCTCGATGCTCGCCGAGGGGCTTGCCTTCGAGTTGCCCGCCGCCGCGGTCGGCGTCGCCGTCGCGGCGTTCGGGCTCACTGGCGTCAGCGCGGACGAGATCATCTCTTATCCCTACTGGTGCCTGGAGAAAGGCTACGCCGCCTTCGCCGGCCCGCGCGAAGGATCGCCGGAATGGGCTCGGCGCGCACGCGGTTGGATCCGCGTGATGTACGTCGACGCCATCGCTTCGATGGTTCTCTATACCGTCGCCACGGCGGCCTTCTACCTCCTCGGCGCGGCCGTGCTGCACGCCCGCGGCGAGGTCCCGCAGGGCCCGCAGGTCATTGCCGTGCTCTCGGGCATCTACACCGAAACGCTCGGCCCCGGCGCCATGGGATTGTTTCTCGTCGGCGCAGTGACCGCGTTGTTCTCGACGCTGTTTGTCGCCTGCGCCTCGAGCACGCGCATGTTCACCGACGCCTTCGCGCAGTTGGGCTTCTTGGAGTACGAAGACGACGAGGCGCGCCGCAAGTGGTTTCGCCTGCTGGCGTGGCTGCTACCTTTCCTGTGGACGATGCTGTTCCTGTTCGTGCAGGCGCCGGTCTTCATGGTGACCGCGGGCGGCGTGTCGTTGGCCGGTCTGCTGCTGGTGGTGGTATTCGCGGCGCAGCACTTCCGCTACCGGCGTCTTGCCCCCGAGCTAAAGCCGTCGCGCCTCTACGACGTGTTGCTCTGGGTTAGCATCGCCGCCATCGTCGGCGTCGGCGTGAAAGCCGTCTCTTCTTGAGGCGCGTCGTGATGCTCCTCCAGCCGCGCTCGAAGGTAGCCGTCGTCCATCCGCTCACTCGTCATCTTCGTTGCCCCGGGCGGCTCGGTCGCATGACAGCGGCGTGAGCGAGAGTCGCGGATTGTCCGATAATGTCATGCGATTCCCCCCATGCCCAAATCCGCTGATCGCATCCTCGTCACCGGCGCGTCCGGGTTCCTGGGAGCCTGGACCGTCCGCGAGCTGGTGCGCCGCGACGTGCCGTGCGTGCTATTCGATCGCGATCCCGAGCTGCGCCGAATGGACGATCTCGTTCCCGGCCGCCCGGACGAAATCCCGGTGGAGACCGGTGACATCGCGGACCTGCCGACCGTGTTGGACGTAGTCCGCCGTCACGAACCAACGGCGGTCATCCATCTAGCCGCACTGCAGATGCCCTACTGCCGCCCCAACCCCATGGAGGGCGCGCGCGTGAACGTGCTCGGGACGCTGGCCGTGTTCGAGGCCGCCCGGCAGCTCGACTCGATCCGTCAAGTCGTCTACGCCAGCTCGGCCGCGGTGATCGGCCCCGAGGACCTCTACGGCGGCAAGAGGGTCACCGACGACTCGCCGCTGGCGCCGGCCACGCACTACGGTGTCTTCAAGCAAGCCAACGAGGGAGCGGCGCGCGTCTACTTCCGGGACCACGGAGTATCTTCGATCGGCCTGCGGCCGTGGACCGTCTACGGCCTGGGTCGCGACCAAGGGCTGACTTCCGACGCCACACGCGCCATCAAGGCGGCGCTGCTCGGCCGGCCCTATACGATGCGCTACAGCGGCCGCAACGCGCTGCAGTTCGCCCGTGACGTCGCCGCGGCCTTCGTGCTCTGCGCGCTCGATGCGCGGCAAGTCGGCCGTACGTTCAACTTGCGCGGCGACGTGGTCGAGATGACGGACTTCGTCCACACGCTCGAAGAGTTGCTGCCACAGTCGAAGGGGCTGATCCGGCTCTCGGGCGGTCCGATCCCGGTGGCTTGCGATCTCGACGACGCCGAGCTCTGCAAGTTCCTCCCGGCCCTGCCGCGCACGCCGCTCGACCAAGGCGTCGATCAGACGATCGCGGACTTCCGGCGGCTCCACGAATCTGGCCGGCTGAGCACGCATGACTTGGAGGATTCCTGACTTTCCGCCGATCTATCTTGGCGTAGATGCCTGCATCGAGCTCGATACCGCCCGAGAGCGTCATCACGTTCCCGGAGGGGATTCCCGGTCTGTCCGGCAAGCAGGGCTTCGTCATCCTGCGCTCGGATGAGATGGAGCCGATCGCCGTGCTGCAATCGGTGGAGGACGAGCACGTAAGCCTGCCGGTGATCCCGGTGCACTCGGTGGTGGAGGGTTACGCGCTCGAGCTCAGTGACGAGGACCGCGCGACGCTCGACGCCGCGGCCGACCAGGATCCGGCTGGCTTCGTGTGCCTGGCGGTGCTCGTGCTGCCGGGCGCAGAGACGCCGGCGGCGTGCAACCTGCTAGCCCCGATCGTCGTCAACCCAGCGTCGATGCGCGGCAAGCAGGTCGTGCAGGTCGACTCGGAGTACTCGGCGCTCCAACCGTTGGAGGCGGCCTGATGCTCGTACTGCAAAGGCATCCGGGTGAGTCCATCCGGATCGGCCCGGACGTGGAGGTGCGCATTCTCAACATCAGCCGTAACCAGGTGAAAGTCGGGGTGGTGGCGCCGCGGCAAGTGGAAATCTACCGCTCCGAGCTCGAAGAGGTCAACCGCAGGGCCGTCGTCCGCGACTGGCGCGAAGCCGGTCTGGCGGAGTTGGCTCGGCGGTTGAGAAGACCGAAAACGCGACCGTAGGCGCCCGGCGCGCCGAGCGATTCAGGGTTGCAGGCCGGCGGCCCGGCGGGCCACTTGCAGGTTCTGCGCAGTCTCGGGGTCATCCGGCTGCCGCTCCAGTGCATCCTCGAAATCGCGAACCGCTTTCTCGTATTCGCCGATCTGAAAATACTCTTGGCCGCGGAGGATGTAGTACTGCGCCGAGAGCAGCCACTCCTTCTCCGCCCCGGCTTCGAAGCTCTGCCAACCTTCCTCGGGCCTACCAGCCCGGATTTGCGCGACAGCCAACTGGGCGTAGAGCGTAGGCTCGAAGTCCGCCGCCGCGATCGCTTGATTGTAGTAGGCGATTGCCCGATCCCAACGTTGGCTGCGGGCCTCGAGCAAGCCGAGATTGCTGTAGAGAAACGCTTCCTGGTCCGAGCCTGGCTCGACCAGCTCCGCAGCGCGCGCCCAAGCGTTCTGCGCCTGCGCCTGGTTTCCCGCTTCGAAGTAGGCGCGGCCCAGCCACGTCCAGGGGCGCTCCTTCTGAGGCGATTTCGAGACCGCGTCCTCCCACAGCCGGACTTCATCCGCCCAGACGCCGGCGCGCTGGAACGCACCCAGCGAATAGACCGCGAGCACGGCCGCAAACACTGCCCTGGCCGCTGCCGCGCCGGGCTCGAAGATTCTCGTCGCGCCCCAGAGCAGCGCCAAGTAGAAACCAATCGAGGGCAAATAGAGCCTCCGCTCGGCCGCGAAGTCCGCCAATGGAAAGAACGTCGTCGTCGGCGCTAGGACGAGCAAGAACAGCAGGAACCCAAAGACTGGCAAAGGCGCTCTCTTATGGAACCAAACCGCGGCGACGACGAGACCGAGCAGGCAGACCAAAGCCAACCACGAGAGATGATCGCCCAGAGATTGCGAAGCCGGAATGTCCGGATCAACGTTCAACCCGAATGGAATGACCACCTGGCGCATGTAGCGAAACACCACGCGGAATTGGGTGAACAGATACTCCTGCCAGTCCAGCCCGAAGCCCGCCGTCTTGGCAAACAGGAACGGCCTGACCACCACGAAGAAGCCGGCGACGATGCCGACGCCAAACAGGCCATACGTCGGCCAGCTCTTCTTCAACCCGCGCCAGTCACATCCCGAGAGCAGCAGGTAGTCGAGCAAGAGAACAGCGAAGGGCAGAGTGAGCTTGTCTTGCTTGCTCAGTGCGGCGCCGACGAAACAGGCCATCACCGCGGCGGCCGTCCACCAGGGGTTGCGGCCCCGCAGGCGCAGGAAGGCCAGCAGGCCGCCGATGTAGAACGTGGCCGCCAGCACCTCCGAGCGACTGCTGACGTAGGCCACCGACTCGGTCTGGATGGGCGAGACGAGGAAGAGCAGCGGCAGCCCGTAGACGAAGAACGGCCGGAAAGAAAGCAGCCGGTTCGGCAATGGAGCCTTCTCGAAGAGCGCGACGACGAACAGCCACACAAGCACGGCGTTGAGGGCGTGCAAGAGAATGTTCGTGAGGTGGAACAGCTTCGGCTCGAAGCCGCCGGCGAGCCGATAGTTGGCCACGAAGGTGAGCATCAACAGCGGCCGCCCGGAGCGGATGATCGCGCCGATCTGCCCGGTGCGCACGGCGCTAAAGCCCTCGATCATGTCGTAGTCGTCGAGGACGAAGGGGCCGTCGATCGCGGGAGCGTAGAGGATCAGGCTCAGGACAAACAGCAGGGCGACCCAGGGCCAGGGGCGGAACCGGCCTTGGGATTCCGACGGCTGCTTGGCCGCGCCTTTTCGCTTCTTGGAGGCCCGCGCCATCGTCGAGGAGCTAGACGTCGTAGTTGGCTCGGACGGCGTCCCACTTGCCTTGAGCGCGCAGCAGCAGCTCGATCACCTCGCGCACCGCGCCGCCGCCCCCGGCGGCGGGGATGCGGTAGTGGACGGCGTCGAAAACCTCCGGTCGCGCGTTGGTCGGAGCTGCGGCGAGTCCGACCCGTCTGAGCAGCGGCAGATCGGTGATGTCATCACCGATGTAGCCGACTTCGTCGGCGGCGAGCTTGGAGTCCCCCATGACTTGCTCGAGCAGCGGCAGCTTTTCGGTGTTGCCTTCGAACAAGTACTTCATGCCGGACGAGCGGGCGCGCTCCTTGACGGCGAGGCCGCCGCGACCCGAGATGATGCCGGTGTCGATGCCGTTCTTGCGCGCCCATGCAAGCGCGATGCCGTCGTGACAGTCGAAACATTTGGTCTCGCCGACCGAGCCGTCAGGGTTGGGAAGGAAGTAGATGCGGCCGTCGGTGAGCACGCCGTCGCAGTCCATCAGCAGCAGCTTGATCTTGGCGGCGCGCGCGACGAGGTCGGGCGAATAGTCCTTGGAGTTGCTCATGAGTCCTTGAACGCTCGATTGTATCGCGCAGAGCCGGCTCTTTCCCGAAGACGATGACTGGAAGCCGGATAACGGACCCGCGCTCTCTCAGCTTGGGCTTCCGCAAAAGCTCCTTCTGCCGCACGGACGCCTCGCCCCCCAGCCCTCCCGATGCGGCAGCCCTAAGCTCACCAAAAAGGGTTGCACTTCAGTCGGAACTCGGCTAGAGTTTTGGCGTTGAGACTGGAGTCTTCCGCCCACCAGGAGGGTAGATGGCAACTGTATGGGCCGCACACCGGGCTCCCCGTATTGGCAGCTGGCAAGAGCACGCCTACAGTAGTGGCTGGAGCCACACATTTCATTTCGAACCACTGAGGTACCTTCTGACTCAGCTATCCGAGGATCGTTTCGCGGACGCGTAGCGAGGCTAGGTCTGATTGCTCATGGCGACAAGGAAGGCGTGGTGCGGTTAGGCCGTGCGCTAACTTTCAATTCCATCAGTAAGTTCAGGATGGAGCTTAACAACCTACGGCTTTACTTGACACTTGACGCCAAGATAGTCTTCTATTCCTGCATTGCTGGCGCTGGGACTCAGGGAGATCAGCTTCTCAGGGGTCTGTCAAGACAGCTGCCTGGTCGAACGGTGATCGGTTTCATCGTAAAGGGTGAGACAGATGCGGGCGAACTCCTGTCGCACTTGTCCGCCCAGTCACCGGGACGAGTGCGCGAAGCGCCTCACGGAAAGGGTAGCGGCCGTCCCGGCAAAGTCGGTCTTCTCACGCCCTGGAGCGGCTACGCAAAGTGGGCCAGAGACGGTGTGATCGTGAGACAGCCGTCGTTCGGCCGTGGCCCCCGGAAACGTTGCGCCAACCCGGCATGCCCCGGGCACAGCTCCATCGCTCGGCTCGCTCCGTGTTGCGCCGTGGCGCCGTTCTTGTCTAATATTCGAGCAGAGTCCGAGCGCCGCCGAATTCTGGCGACCAAAACGTCGAGAGCAGCTAGTGATTCTGGATCGACTACTAGCCCGTCTGACTCAGGCTCCCGGAGCGAGAGGCCTTTGGCTACGCTATCCGTTCGGCGGTGTAGAGACCAGGGTGCGGCATGATATCTTCGAGCGCCCTCATTTCGCATTCGGCGTCTACTCAGCCGCAGACTTGGCGAAGCGGCTCGGATTAGACGCCATCACCGTGGTCGAGCTTGGCGTTGCCGGGGGGCGCGGGCTGCTCGCGCTCGAGGAAGTCGCTGCCCAGGTGGGCGATCATTTCGGAATACAGATTCATGTAGCGGGCTTCGATAGCGGCTGCGGGATGCCCGAACCAAGGGACTACCGGGATGCGCCGCATGTGTGGGGCGCGGGCTTCTACTCGATGGAGAAGGACGAGCTCCGCGAGAAACTCGCGCCCGAAACCGAGCTGATCATAGGCGATATTGGCGAGACCGCGGCGAGCTGGAAGCCAAAGTCGAGCATCGGATTCGTGTCGTTCGACCTCGACTACTACAGCTCGACGAAGGAAGCGTTTCCGCTCCTAACAAACCCCGACGAACAAACACGGTTGCCTCGAACCTATTGCTATTTCGACGATACTTTTTGGCCGGAGCACGCTTGTCACAACGAATATGTGGGAGAGTTGCGGGCAATTCGCGAGTTCAACGAGGAGAATGAAGATCAGAAAATCTGCCCCATACACCTACTCAGACTCACCAGGCTCCAAGCGCGGCCTTGGAACGAGCAGATGTATGTGATGCATGATTTTCGACACCCGCTCTATCGCCGCAACATTACGCCGGAAGGCGCAAAGCACCGAGAGCTAGCTCTCTAAGACTCTGGGAAGGCAAACTCTCTCGTTCCCGGGTTCGGCCCGTTCTGAGCCCCGGCAGCAATGCCGGGGTGCGATGTTTCGTGCCGCTGTTGAACATCGCACCCGGGCATGGCTGCCCGGGCTCGGTGCACACGCTCCGGGTCGCCGCCACTCGCGCTAACTAAACTAATGGTGACTCCGGTCACCGGAGCGCCTGAGGATGAGACCGACAGCCACGGTCACCAAACAGCCGATCACGTTGAACCACAGGAATGTGATCTCGGTGAAAAGGTTGGTATACGCCACCGCGGCCAGCCCGGCGAGCATGCCGAAGAACGCCCCCGTTCCATTCGCCCGCCACGGCGCGAAGGCCAGCACGAAGACTCCCAACATGGAGCCGTAGAACCAAGACCCGACGATGTTGACAGCCTCGATGAGCGAGCCTAGCCGATCGCCGAAGCCCGCGAAGATCGTTGCATAGAGCCCCCAGAAGGCGGTTGCGCCGCGCGAGACCCAGGCGTAGTGCTGGTCCGCGGCGCCGGGCTTGAGGTAGCGCGCGTAGTGGTCAATGACCGAAGCGGTGGCAAGCGAGTTGAGCTCGGCGGAGATGGTCGACATGGCGGCGGCGAACACGGCTGCGATGATCAGGCCGACTAGGCCGACGGGGA
Organism: Bryobacterales bacterium; assembly: GCA_965216545.1. Classification (GTDB taxonomy): domain Bacteria; phylum Acidobacteriota; class Terriglobia; order Bryobacterales; family UBA6623; genus RI-231. Next base: position 4,575,631 of record OZ244172.1, on the reverse strand, counting down.
GGTGCTGGATCACGAAGGTCAGGAAGATGTAGTTGGTGTCGTTGTAGGGGTCGCCCGTGGTTTCCTCGGCGAGGGCGATCGCCTCGCCGCGGACAACTTGGAGGCGATCATCGGCCTGCTTGTAGTCGAGCCCATCGGAGCGGTCGCCGCTCCCGGCCCAGCGTCGCGCGGCCTCTCGACGCCCGTCGAAGGCCGCTCGGTACTCCTGCTCGATCGTGGCCAGCCGCTCCGGCGCCCGCGCCGCAACCGTCTCCGCCGCCGAGGTGTTGAACAGCATGGGCGGACGCTCGAAGACGAAAAAGGAAAAGACCAAGGCGCCGGTGAGCAGAATGGCGAACTGCAAGGGAACCTTGATCATGGCGTTCATCAGCAAGCTGAAACGGCTATCGGTGAGGCTCTTCGCGGTGAGGTAGCGCTGCACCTGCGACTGGTCCGTGCCGAAGTACGCGAGCGCGAGGAACGAGCCGCCGATGAGGCCCGACCAAAGGTTGTAGCGGTCATTCCAATCGAAATCCAGCGTAATCGCTTCGAGCTTGCCGGCTTGGCCGGCGATCGAAAGCGCCTCTCTGAAGGAGATGTCTTCGGGGAGGCCCAACACGGCGGAGAAGAAGGCCACCAAGATGCCGAGGAACATCACCAGCATCTGCTGCGCGTCGGTCCACATGACGGCCTTGATGCCGCCGATGACGGTATAAGTCACCACGAGCACGCCCATGGTCGCGATGGTGGCCGACTCGGGCCAGCCGAGGATGGTGGAGAGCACGATGGCCGGAGCGTAGAGAGCGAGCCCGACGCCCAAGCCGCGTTGGATGAGGAAGATCAGGCTCGCCAGGGTGCGCGTCTTGGAGTCGAAGCGCTTCTCGAGGTATTCATAGGCCGTATAGACGCCGCTGCGATGGAACATGGGCGCGACGAAGGCCGAGATGAGCACCATTGCGATAGGCAGCCCGAGGTAGAACTGCACGAAGCGAATGCCGTCGGAGTAGCCCTGGCCGGTAGTGCCGATGAAGGTGATGGCGCTGGCCTGCGTGGCCATGATCGACAAGCCGATAACCCACCAGCGCATGGATTTACCGGCGAGCAAGTAGTCGCGCGTGTTGCGGCTGCCCCGCGCCTTCCACAGGCCATAGCCGACGATGCCGACGAGCGACGCGATCAGAACGATCCAGTCGGCGGTTCTCATTGGAGCGAGCGGAAGTGTGCGGTGAAGGCGCCGAAGGCGAGGATCCAGAACAGGAGCAACCCGAGCACCAGAGCGTAGATGCGCCGCCACGACCCTAGGATCGGCGGGGGCTCGTGATCGGGCGCCATCGCCCGCTAGTGTAGCGCGCGGGACCGAAGCCGCATCGGCTCCGGCCCGGCGCTCGCCTCTACTGCTGGCAGAGGATGGGGATGGTGGAGTTGGGGCTGAAGTCGTCGCCGACCTTGATGCTCAACGCGCGCTGACCGCAGCGAGCCTCGGGCGGGACGACGAAGTTGAACTGGTAGAGCCCGAGGAACCCCGGCGCATAGCCTTGGAAGAGCACCTGAGCGCCCTTGTCGTCCACGCCGATCAACACCGGCAGCGTGCCGACCGAGGCCGGGACTGGGCCGAGCGTACCGGTGGGTACGGGCGGATTGACGCGACCGCCGCCGGTGGCGAAGACCGAGATGATCTCGCCGTGGCGCGCCGGGTTCTCCGGCGTGACGATGCGGCTGTCGGTGTGAATCGCCGCCGAAAAGCGGCCGCCGCTCGAGCTGTTGAACTCGAAAATGCCGGGCTGCGCGGGAAAGACGGGGATACCGCCGACGGTAGAGCGAGAGCCGTTGTTCTCAATCTCGACCGTGGTGGTCTGTCCGGGAGCGAGCTCGAACGGCGCCTGTACGTTGATCTGCTCTGGCGGACCCGCGCTCAAGGTGAGGATGGGGGCGGGGATGCCGCCGATGCGGACTGTGGTGCCTTGGAACGACGTTTGACCGTTGGCAAACTGGGTGCCGAGGACGCCCTCCATCAGGCCGGATCCGAAGATGGTGACGATGCCGCCGGGAACTAGACCAGGCTCGAAGCTGGCGGCGTTGACGATGCCGCGATTCTCGAAGCTGGGCGTTCGGCCGGCGACGTTGAGCAAGAAGGAAGTCGAAAGCTCCGAGCCGGCTGAGGCGGTGATGGTGACCGTCTGGGTGAGTTGCGCCGGGAAAGCGCCCGCTTCTCCGAGCGCGCTGACGGCGAGGAGCTCGGCTTGGACCCCGGCGAGGCCGTCCTGATCTGCAAGAATCTGTACGGGGTTGGCCGGAGGCGTGCCGTTGAGCGGATGCAGCCGCACGTTGGGGGGACCGCTGAAGGTGATGATGGCGCCGGCCGCGGGACGGTTGTCGAGCTCGTTGACGCGCACCACGAGCGGCTCGGAGAGAACGCCGGTGGTGAGGATCTGGTTCTGCCCGGAGAACGTGGAGATCGAGGCCGGCTCCGGCGCCAGGGCGGTGAGCGTAAAGGTAGTCTGCAAAGATCCGATTGCCGCCGCGACGCGAACCGGACCGGGCGTGTTGCCGAGCGTGACGATGGCGCTGGATCCGGTGGCGTCGGTTGTGGTGGCAAGCGAGGCGTCCCCCTGAACAACACGCCACACGATCTCGGGGAACGGAACGAGCGAGCCAGTCTCGTTGATCACGCGCACGCGCAAGGGCGACGCGAGGGTGGTGGCGATCTTGCCGCTCTGGTTGTCGCCGGTCTTCTCGAGCGAAGTTGCTCGGCCGCCGGTGGCGGTGACGGTATAGGTGACCACGGGCAGACCCGGAACGCTGGCGCGCGCTTCAATGACGGAGGTTCCAGCCGATTCGCCCAACCGCGCCCGGACCTCGGTGTCGCGGAACATGATCGAGGGCGCCGAGCGGCGCTCGAGCACGACGGGCGGCCCGGAGACCTGCCTGAGCTCGACATTGAAGGGGTCGATAGTGCCGCCGATGCCGCTGGGACGCCCGATCCGGAAGGTGAAGGGGACGGGCAACTCCTCTCCGCTGCGGCCGGTCTGGTTGTCTCCGGCGATCTTGGTGATTCCAAGCTGGTTGCCGGAGCGGATCACGACGAAGCTGAACGCGGTTCGCACCTGGCGAGAGTCCGGCGTGAAGTAGGAAGCCGTGATGCTCCCTTTCGAGAAGAGCTCGGTGTTGAACGGATTGGTGCTCAGCGGAAATGCGCTGCAGTTGTTGATCGTAATGAAGCCGTTTTCGTCGGTGAGCAACTCGGTTGGGCACGAAGCCAGGCTGAAACCGAGGGTGATGGGAGTGTTCGCCGGCAGGGGGAACCCGCTCTCGTCGGTCGCGATCAGCACGAGCGGCAGCGGGAAAGGCCGGTTCTCGTCAACGCCCTGATTGTTACCGGAGATCTTGATGAGGCCGAAGCCGTTGATGACGGTTGCGGTGAACAGCGCGGGATCGAGGCCGGCAGTGGCGGCGCTAATCGTGATGGGATCGAGAGTGGGCTCGTCGGGGGCGTCCTGGGACGCCTCCCCGCCCTCTTCGCCGAGCTCGACAGGATCGGGCTCGGCGGGAGCCGGCAGCGAGACCGTGGCGGTGGCGATGCCGAGCGCGTTGGTAAACGAGGGTTGCTCGGGCGAGATGATGACGCCGGCGCCGGTCGGGTCGTCAAACAGCACGGGAACGTTCGGAATGGGCCGGCCCAGGTTGTCAGCGACACGGACCGAGAGCGGAATCGGTAGCATTGCGTTGGGCGGAAAGAACTGGTTGTCGCCCCCGTTGATGGTGATGGAGGCCGGCCCGAGCTGAGACGGGCCGAAGACAAGGGCGTGCGCGTCCGGCGCGATGGGCAGCCCGACCGAGCGCAACACTTGGTTCGTGGCCGTGTCGACGGTCAGCATGGAGGCGTCGGCGAGCGAGCTGACATAAAGCTCGCGCCTGCTGGGGGAGAGCTCGAGCGAGCGGGCGTTCGAGCCGAACGGCAACGGCGTGGCGGAGATATTGGGTCGCGCGGTTAGATCGAGCAGGACGGCCTCGTTGCTGCTGATGTCGACCGCGTAAGCGCGGGCGTCGTCGAGGATCTCGACTTGCCGCAATTGAGTGAGGCCGACGTTGCCGATGTCGAAAGCAACGCCAAGGTCGAGGTCGAGGTACTGCGCGGTGCGGTTCTCGCCCACCCCGCGGTTCTCGACAATGGCCGCCGTTCCGGACGGCGTTGCGTGCACGGTGGAGTTGACGAGTCGGACCTTGGCCGGGACGAGTGAGATTTCACTCAGATCGCGGGCTCGCAGTTGCAACACGCCGTCAGGGAGGCTGAAGAGCAGGCGTGAGCCGTTGGAGGTGAGCGCCATGCTGTGTGCGCCGTCGATCACGGCCGTCTCCGACACGGCGAGGCTGGCCATGTCGATGACGGTGAGGGTTCGGCCGGAGTTGGAGAGCACGAAGGCTTTGGTCGAGGCGTCGTCGAAGATGACCTTGGTGGGCCCGCCGCCGACGTCGAGGGCTCCGATTTGAGCGTCCGAAACGGTGTCGATGATGCGGATGTCGCCGGTTGCGGCGAGGATATAGCGGCCGTCGGGGCTGATAGCGGCGTCGGTGACGCTGGCGCCAAGCTCGACCGTGCCGAGAACCTGGAAGGTGGCGGAGTCGGCGACCACGATCGAGGGCGTTGCCCGGCGGGTCAAGATGTAATACTTGCCGCCGTCGATGCTTTGCAGGACGTCAAACGAGCTCGATGGAGCCGCGATCGAGCCCGCAACCGAGAGGTCGTCCGCGCGCAGGACGGGCAACTGGGACGCGTTGCCCGCCGGAAAGAGAACAATCTGATCGGCCGCGAACAGGTGGGTGAATGAGGACGAGCAGAAGCAAAGACACAGAAGTGCCTGGCTGAAAAGCCGCATGGCGTGATCGGATCTCCTTGGGCGAGGCGGACGGGCAGGCGCGGGCGTCCCCTGATCATATCAGGTTTTCCTCTGAGCGGTGTGGCCGATCGTACCTATGCGCAGACGCAAGAAAGGGGAGCCCGAAGGCCCCCCTTTCCCGTTGTCCGTTCGGTTCGTTAACGGCTAGTGGTTGAGCGACTCGCCGAAGAGGTGCAACCCAGGCACCCCGGCGATCCGCGTCCCGCGGTCAACCGGGATGACCAGAGCCAGATAGCCCTGCGCCAAAGCCGGCACGCCGCCGAAGCCGTCGGTGATGAATGCGAAGCCGTGCGCGTACTGGAAGTCGCACACCGCAATGATGTAGCCCTGGAACTCAGGACCACCTTCGATACCCTGGGCCTGGTTGCCGCCAGACAGGGTGAAGATGAGCTGCTCGCCACCCTCGAGGGTGGTCGAGGTCTGCTCCGGAGGCGCAGCGCCGCCGCCCGTCGTCGATCCGTGGTAGTGGATCGTGCAGGCGCCGCGTTGCGGATCGGTGCCCAACCAGTCTTCCGAGGTGTTCGAGATGGCCAAACCGGTATCGAAGCCGGCCTGGTTGGTCACGAACGGGAACAGAAGAGTGGTGGTGCAGCGCAGGATGCTGATGAACGTCCTCGGGTCACCGCTGTTGTCCACGAACCGCGGCTCGGGAGCCGCAAGACTGGCCGTGGTGACCGTGCTAATCGGCGCGAAGCTGACCGAGATCTGACCGCTGCCGATGGCAGGCAGGTCGTTGCTCGTGTCGGCGGCCCAGGAGACATTCAGAGGCACCGAGACAGACTCGACGAGGAACGGGTTCGAGTCGTGAACCTCGTACACCGCCTGACCGAAGCCGCCCGAGAGGGTGACGCTGGTCGTGCCGCTGGTGACACCCGGATTTGCGCTACCGCCCGCTCCGTCCGCGCCGGCGCCGGGCACTATGAACAACTCGAGGTTGTCACCCGTCGAAGGCAGCGGAAGGCCAGTGGCGGAGGCAACGTAGTTGTTCACCGTCAGCGTGACGCCCTCCGGAACATTGAAGAACCGCAGGATGAAACGCGTCGCTTGGGTCGCGCCGCCGCCGTTGTTCGACTCAGGCTCCCAATAGCCGCTCTCCCACTGGGTTTGCCCCGGAGAGAACGTTGGGACGCCGAGAGTCTTAAACGCTGTGGCGAAGCCCTCGCGCAGGGTGATGTTGCCGGCGCTGCTGTTGTCGCCGAGGCACTGCAGACCCGTGACGGCGCCGGGACCCGTGACGATCAGACCGAGGATCGGCACCGCAACATTGAGCACGTTGTTGGTGACCGGAATGGTGGTCGGACCGGTGATCGAGACGAACGCCGTGATCTGGGTCGACGGGAAAGTGGCCGAATCCGGAACGCCGAGCTGTGACGCGTTGGCGCGCAGCGAGGTGATGCGGACGGTCGTCGTGAAGGGGAAGCAGCCGCTGGCGACAGACCCTGGAGGATCCACCGGAAGGCCGTCGGCGCAGTCCGCCTCCGGAATGCCGGACGCCGAGGCGCCGGGAACCGGGAAGCTGACTTCGTTCCACTCGAGACGATTGTTGGCCGCGAGAACGCCCAACTGCGGGTCCTGGAAACGGGCGTCCGGAGTTGCGCAACCGCCAAACGTCGAACCGGCAGGCGCCGGGTCAGTGCAGTTGTTCTCGTTGATGATCAACACGGCGTCGGTCACGCTGGAGCCTTCGCCGAAATTGATGTTGTTGGTGACATTGACGTTCAGCGAGACGCTGACGTTGGTAACGATGACGTTCCGCGTGGGATCGCCAGTGCCCAGAGGCGCGGGGACGGTCCTGCAAATCAGGACGATGTCACCCACGAGCTCTGCGATGCCTTCCGCACGTACGACGGGCGGAACGGCGGTGGCGGTGCACTCGACCAGTCCCAGGGTCTGGGACGGCAACTGCGCGCTCGCCACGTTTGCGCCAAGCATGATCCCGAGGATCAGCAGTAGCGCCATTGAGCTCTTCTTCAAAGCTGCCATGTTTCAGTTCTCCTCAACTCCACAAGCAGGTTGACGTTATATCGTTTGGCGGAGAAGGCCCCGACGGGCCGTCCCCGCACAATCCTTAGTGCGACAGGCTCTCTCCGAGGCTGTGCAGATTCGGCACGCCAGGAACACGACCTCTCGGCGTGACCGGAATCACGAGAGCGAGGTAGCCCTGGGCCAAGGCCGGAATGCCGCCGAAGCCGTCGGTGATAAACGCGAAGCCGTGCGCGTACTGGAATTCGCAGACCGCAATGATGTAGCCCTGGAACTCCGGCGCGCCGGTGATGTTCTGCGCGTTGTTGCCGCCCGACAGCGTGAAGATGAGCTGCTCGCCACCCGCGATCGGAGTGGAAGTTTGCTCGGGAGGCGCAGCGCCGCCGCCCGTCGTCGCACCGTGATAGTGAATGGTGCAAGCGCCGGTCTGCGGATCGGTGCCCAGCCAGTCGCTCGAAGTGTTCGAGATGGCCAAACCGGTGTCGAAGCCGGCCTGGTTGGTCACGAACGGGAAGAGCAACGTGGTTGTGCAGCGCGCGAGCGTAATGAACGTACGCGGTGTCGCCGTCTCTTCTAGGAAGCGCGGCTCAGGCGCAGCGAGGTTCGCACGCACTACCGTGCTCAGAGGAGCAAAGCTGGCCGAAACCTGACCGCTGCCGATTGCCGGCAAGTCGTTCGACGTATCCGCCGTCCAACTCACGAGAATGTCGACATCCACCGACTCGATGCGGAATGGATCGTCGTCGACCACCTCGTAGGTAACCGAGCCGAAGCCGCCGGAAAGGCCGACCGAGAGCGTGTCGGTGGCCTCGGAAATCGTGCCACCGGCGCCATTGGCGTCCGCTCCGCTAACCCACTGCAAGCGGATCGCGTCGCCCGTGACGACGTCGCTGCCGTTCTCGATGACCTTCGGAACGCGAATACTCACGCCCTCGGGAATATTGAAGAACCGAATCAAGAAGCGAGTGCCCTGCGAGGCGCCGCCGCCGTTATTCGATCCCGGCGCCCAGTAGCCGGACTCCCACTGTGTCTGTCCGGTCTGGAACGTCGGCACGCCCTGCGTCTTGAACGCCGTGGCGAAACCTTCACGCAGGCGAATGCCGGCCGTGCCGCTGGCGTTGATGCACTGCAAGCCGTTGATCGAGCCGGCGCCGCTGGTGATCAGGCCGAGGATCGGGACCGCAACGTTGAGCACGTTGTTGGTGATCGAGATCGTGGTCGGGCCGGTGATCGAGAGGAACGCCGTGATCTGCGTCGACGGGAAGGTCGCCGCGTTCGGCACGCCGAGCTGCGAAGCGTTGGCGCGGATCGAGGAAATCCTCAGCGTTGTCGGGAACTGATTTGGCCCGGGAGCGCCCGGAATCAGCCCTCCCGGATACGGGAAGTGCACTTCGTTCCACTCGAGCCGGTTGTCCGCCGCGAGCGTGCCATGCTGCGGATCCTGCACGAAGGGGAACGGCGCGCCGCACGTGCCGAACTGGTTGCCCAGCGGGCCCGGATCGGCGCAGTTATTTTCGTTGATGATCAACACGGAATCGGTGACGTTCGAGCCGTCGCCGAAGTTGATGTTGTTCGTCACATTTACGTTTAGTGAGACGCTGACGTTGACCAAGAACGCCCCCGAGGGCGGTGGTGGTGCGTCATTCGCTACACAAACCAGGACAATGTCACCGACCAGCTCCGCAATGCCCTCGGCGCGAACAACCGGGGGAACCGCGGTAGCGGAACAAGTCACGAGACCGGTGAGCTGAGCCTGGGCCACGCCGCTGCCGATGCCTGTTAGCACAAGCAATGCGAGCAAGGCGGCGACTTTCTTAGAGGCTACCATTTGACTCTCCTTCTCCCACAAGAACTGTCTATCGTGCGACGACCGCAGGGGCCGCCGCGTGTGTCGAACCCGTAGGCGGCGCTTCCGCCCCGCCACGAACCACACGGACCGCTCCATTGTAGACCAAACTGCAGGCGCTTCACAACGGGGGCGCCGCCGTATGATCTGTTTCGCGGGTCCGGGCAGGGCCCGGCTTGGACTCGCTGCCGAGCGCCAAGACCCCTTCTGAACCCAAAGCGAGCATGTGAGCTTTCTCTACACGCTATCGTACAAGGGAGTACCATACGAAAGTACTCCGTGTCAACAAAGGCCCTAGTTCTCGTTTCCTAAGGGGTAGGCCTGAGGAGCTAAGACCGCCTCGTGGCGACCGCCGGCATACTGTCTGGGCCGCTCGCGCGAGGGTGCGGAACGTGGCGGATCGCAGGGTTTCGAAACAGACCGCAAGCTGGCGCATGCGGCTCTGAAAGAAGGTCTGGTCAGCACCGCGCCCGTAAGCGGTCACGTCGCCATCGCCTCCTCAACCGCGTCAGTTCTCGGCATCGGGGTGCGCCTGGGCCCATTCCAGGTACTCGTCCACGGTATAGAAGGTCTCGTGGCGGTAGAGTCGGCCTTTGTCCTCGACGCGGACGCTCCAGTCGAAATCCCACGAGTCGCCGGTGTTGGCCATCCAGTCGTCCAACTTCGCCTCTAGAGAGGCCTGGATCTCGGCCGCCGCCGGGTCGCCGGCGAGATTCCGCATCTGGTAGGGGTCCTCCTCCAGGTCGTAGAGCACCCAGGGCTCGTTGCGGTAGCGGGCGTACATGTGGCGCTGGGTCCGGACCCCGCGCCAGCCGGCGGCGACTCCGCCGCTATCGTAGGGGCCGAAGATTTGGAAGAAGGCCGAGTTCGGCCCTTGGTCGGCCTCGCCCAGGATGACCGGCGCCAGGCTCGCGCCTTGCATCTCCGCCGGCGGGTCGACGCCGCACAGCGCCAGCAAGGTGGGCGCGAAGTCCACGTGCGTGAAGATCGCGTCGGTCTCGAGGCCGCTTCGACCCCGGCGAGGGTAGCGAACGATACCAGGCACGCCGATCGACTCCGCCCAGGGCTTGCGCTTGAGACGCGCGCCTTGCGAGCCCATCATGTCGCCGTGGTCGGAGGAGAAAAGCACGACGGTGTCCTCGGCTAGACCGAGCCGCTCGAGCTCGGCGAGAATACGGCCGACCTGGTCGTCGACGGCGGTGATCATGCCGTAGTACTCGGCCAGGTCTTCCCTGCCCGGCACGCGCTCGCCGTCGGCCCAATTGGGCCGCATCGTCAGGGCCTGGGGATCGTAGATCGCGCGATACTGCTCGGGGGCTTTGTAGGGATTGTGCGGCGGCCCCATCTGGATGGTCAGGAAGAACGGGCGGTCGTCGGCCTCGGTCTCGCGCAGGAACTCGACGCCGAGATCGGTCCACGCCTCGGGCTCGAAGACCCTGATCGGGATGGGCTCGGGCGAATCCCGGAAATAGTGCGTATCGAAATGGCGGTGGCTGACCTCGTTCGCCGCCCAGAATTCAAAGCCCTGCCGTCGCTCACCGGGCGGGATGTAGCCGGGCTGGCGCGGGCCTCCGTCGAGGTGCCATTTTCCGATGAAGCCGGTGCGGTAGCCTTCGGCGGCGAGCAGCTCGGCGATCGTCGTCTCGCTCTCGCGCAAGCGAAGGTCGTTGGCGATCATGCCGTTCTGGTGGGCGTACTTGCCGGTGAGAATGTTCGCCCGCGCCGGGCAGCAGACAGGCGTGTTGGCGAAGGTGTTGCGGAAAAGGATGCCTTCGGCGGCGAGACGGTCGAGGTGGGGCGTGCGGACGTCGGGGTTGCCCATGCACCCCATCGCCTGGGCGCGCATCTGATCGGGAAATAGGAACAGGACGTTCGGGCGCTTGCCGGCGGGCTCAGCTTGCGGGGTTGGAGCGCAGGCGGCGGTGAATGCGGCGCCGAGGCCGGCGAGGAAGTCGCGGCGAGTGGACATGACTCCAAGAGTTTAGCGGCTCGGGCCGCTAGAACTGGCCTTCACGTTCTTGGAAGTGCGTCGGCTTGCCGAGGCTCGCGCCGCCCGCCTCAACCCAGCGGGCGATCTGCTCGATCATCCAGTCGAGCGTCACCGTTTCGGGCCCGAACAGCCGCTGGCGCCGGGCGGCGTTGTTGAGCAACGCAGTCTCGGCTTCCTCTCCGGTGAAGCGCGGCTGCTTGCCCAACCGTTTCCCGAACCGTCCAGCGACGTCGCGCACCGAGATCGTATCCGCGCCGGTGAGGTTGAGCACGAATGGGGGCGAGGAGACGTGGGCGAACGCCCGCAGCGCGACCGAGTTGGCGTCGCGCTGCCAGATGACGTTGGCGTAGCCCATCGACAGATCGATCGGCGCGCCCGATGCGACCTGATCCGCGATGTCACGCAGTACGCCGTAGCGCAGATCGATGGCGTAGTTGAGGCGCAGGATCGCGATCTCCGTGCGGTTGCGCTCGGAGAAGTACTCGAATATGCGCTCCCGCGCCAGGGCCGACTGTGCGTACTCGCCCACCGGACCAACCGGATCATCTTCGGTCGGCCCGCCGGAGGCGACGGGGGTGAGCGGATAGACGTTGCCGGTGGAAAACGCGACGATGCGTGAAGCGGCGAAACGCTCGCAGGCGACCGCAGGCGCATAAGAGTTGATCGCCCAAGTCAGGCCCTGATTGCTCGAAGTGCCGAACTTCTGCCCAACCATATAGAGGACGTTGGGGCAATCAGGGAGAGCTTCGACGGCGGCGCGGTCGAGAAGGTCGCAGGCGATGGTCTCGACGCCGAGCGCATCCAGCGCCTCTCTCGAGCCCGGCGTGGAGAACCGGGCGGCGCCAAAGACTTTGCGCTCGACGCCCGCCTGCTCGGAGGCGCGGATCGAGAGGCGCGCCATGCTGGGGCCCATCTTACCCGCGACGCCGAGCAGCAGCAGGTCGCCCTCGAGGGCGCGCAGATCCTCGACGTCCGCCTGACTGGGGCGCGAGAGGGCTTCCTCGAGCTCCTCTAGGGTCCGGATCTCCACGGCAATCTCCTCAGGACGAGGCTATCGGCAACTCTTCGGGAAACACCGCGACGCCCTTGGGCGGAGGCAGCAGCTCGCGCAACAGCTCGAGGCGCTTGCGGATCCGTCCGCTGGGCAGCTGGCGCGGACCAGCCTCGACGTCGATGTCGCAGCAGAGCCCGTGGAGGTAGAGCGTGAGCGTGTCGATCATCGACTCCCGCACGTACTCGCGAAACGTCTTGGTGTTGCGCGCCCGGCTCGACTGGTGCAGCACCTTTTCCTTGAAGCGCCAACTGCGGTCCTCGACCTCGCCGCGCACCTCCGCCTGGAGCTCTTCGCGCAGCAGCGTCGCATAGCGGTCGATCGTCGCCTCCCCGGCGTTGGCGACGATCAAAGCGGCGAGCTCGAGGTAGAAACTGTCGTGGCAGTCGGCGACATCCTCGTCCTTGACGGCCAAGAACAAGAACGCGGCGCCGTCGTGGTCGGCTACCGCGGAATAGACCTGTTTGTCCGCCGAGGGACGTTGGAAGACGACTTGCGGCTCAGCTTCCTCGCCTTCGCCGGTCGTCTTCTCCAAGTAGCCGACGACCACCAGGTTGAGCTTCGGGACGATGCGCTGCGCCTGGGGCGGAACGGTCGCGGCGGGGTCGTAGACCAAGCGCTGCAGGTCGGCGTCGTCGAGCGGAATGACGGAGAAATAGCTCAACGAGGCGTTGATCGGGATCATCTGCTCGCTGCAGTGGCGGGCAAACGACGCCACCGATATTTTCGATTCTGGCGGCAGCGGGCTTGTCATCGAATGTCGCTTCAATTCTATCAGGCTCAATCGGTGTCGAGCGCGGCGGCCATCGCGTCGGCGAGATCCGCGGGAGACAGCGGCGCGGCGTCGGTGGAGCCGAGCGCGTTCTGGAGCCGACCGTCGGCCGAGAACACCAGCGCCGCAGGGATGTCCGCCACGCCGTAGCGAGCGAGCAAGACGGTGGGATCGCCCTCGAGCGCGAAGTGCGGAGATGGAGAGGGGAATCGGCCGAGCTCGCGCCGCAGATCCTCGGAGGGCGATTCGCCGAGGCAAACGGTCAGCACGCTCAACGGGGCGCCCTCGTACTCCCGCGCCAGCTCGCCGGCGGCCGGAAGCAGCTCGACCGAAGCGCGCGACCAGTCCGCCCACAGCAGCACGACCGTCGGACGATCGAGCGTGGAGAGGCGGCTCTCGAGCTCGACGGGCGAGACGACCGACGGCATGGGCGGCCCGCACCGGACGAGCGCCGCGAGCGCCGCCAGCGCGGCCGCTACCTTGTACATGGGGAAGCGGATCTTTATTCCGCCTTGAGGTTGAATTCGTAGAACAGCTCCATGCGGTCGTCGAAGCTGCTGACGCGGCGTGTCTTGTTGCGCATGCCCTCGGCCTTGGCCTTGATCTCGTAGTCGATATTGGGATCGAGGCCGGCGAAATAGAATCGCCCCTGCGCGTCGGTGTAGTAAGACTTGACGTCGGCCGTGCGGGTGTTCTTGAGCTGTACGACGGCCTGCCGGATGGGCGTCTCAGCCTCGTCGGTGACCAGTCCCTTGACGGTGCGGGTGGGCTTGTCGTCGTCCTTGGCCGCGTTGAGGGCGAGCGCCGCAGGGAAAACGCCGAGCGCGGCGGTCAGGATCGATCGTCTCGTTTTCATGCAGAGCTCCTCCTCCGTCAGGATATAGGACGGACGAGCTTCATTGTACGTTTCGGTGCGCCGGGCGAGCCAGCTCGAGCCGCATCGCCTCTCCATCGAGCTCGAGCTCGCGCGTCTCGGCGCCTACGAGGCTGGGGCCGCCAATGCGCAGATCGTTGATGAGCGCCTCCTCGGCCAGGTCGTCGCGGTTCTCGGCGAGCACTTTCTCGACGCGCTCGGAGCCGGAGAGGCAAACGGCGATGCGCTCGGTGTATTCGACGTCGAGGTCCTTACGAAGGTCCTGTACGCGTCGCAAGACTTCGCGGTAGAGGCCTTCGTCGAGCAGTTGCTGGTCGATCTCGGTGTCGAGGACGACGACGGTGGCGCTGTCGCCCGCCGCGGCGTAGCCCTCGGCGGCCTCGACGGCCACCTCGACGTCTTCGGGATCGAGGCTGACCGTCTCCGCGTCGATCTCGATCGAGGCGGCGCCGGAGTCGAGCAGGGCGGCCCGCATGGCGGCGGCGTCGACTTGCGCGAACGCCTTTTTCGCCGACTTCATCTTCTTTCCCAGCCGCGGGCCAAGCTTGCGGAAGTTAGGCTTGACCACATAGCGCACGTGCGCTTGGTCGGAAGGCGTTAGCTCGGTCTTGTGGACGTTGAGCTCCTCGGAGATGAGCGGCAGGTAAGGCGTGAGCCGTTGCTGCAATGCGTGGTCGCTGAGAACCACTTCGGCCTCGTACAACGGTTGGCGTACCTTGAGCTTGTGCTCGGTGCGCACGCGCAGGCCGAGCGAGACGACGTTGCGGACGGCGGCCATCTCCTCGGACAAGGTGCGGTCGATGGCCGTCTCGTCCTCAAGCGGTAGGTCGCACAAGTGGACGCTCTCGGGCGCATCAGGAAACGGCCGGCAGACGAGGTTCCGGTAGATCTCCTCGGCGACGAAGGGCGTGAACGAGGCTGCCAGCTTCGCCACGACGGTCAAGGATTCGTAGAGCGTCGCGTAGGCGTCGATCTTGTCGGCGTCCATCTCGGACTTCCAGTAGCGCGCGCGGCTGCGGCGGACGTACCAATTCGAGAGGCCGTCGACGAAGGTATTCAGCTCCTGCGCGGCTTCGTAGGCGCGGAAGTCGTCCATGCTCTCGCGCACGGCCTTGGTGGTGAGCGCCAACTCGGAGAGGATCCAGCGGTCGAGGACGGTGCGCTCGCCCACGGGGCGGCCCTTGCGCTCGGCGGGGTCATAGCCGTCGATGTTGGCGTAGATGGTGAAGAAGGCATAGACGTTGCGCAGCTTGAGCGGAAACTCTTTTTGGATGGTGCGGACGAGGCCGAGCGAGTGGCGCTTCTGCGACCACGGCGGCGTGCCGGCGAGGAAGAGCCACCGGAAGGCGTCCGCGCCGGGGGCGGCGGAGACGGGGCTCTCGACGAGGATGCGCTCGCTCGCGTCGAGCCACATCACTTCGTTCGGCTTGACGGCCGCGCCCTTGGCGTTCCACCGCGCGCCGACTCTTTCGCGGTCTTCGTCCGAGAGCACGATCACGCGGCGCGGCATCTTCTTGCCGGGCCGCATGGCGAGCTCGACGGATTGATCCGGATTGGCGGCGCAGCGCACTAGCATCCTGTCGCCGGGCTTGAGGTCGAGCGCCTCGAGATCTTCACGGGCGATGATCGCTTCACCCGGTTTGACCGTGACGCCGCAGTCGCCGGCAGCGGTCGCGGCGAGTTCCTGCGCCACCTTCTCCATCACGGCATCGGGGGGCGTGAAGTTGCCTTTTGACTTGGACTCTTTCTTGCCGTCCGGGTCTGTCACATGGCCCAACACGATGCACGTCTTGAACGGGTGCGGGTAGGGCCGCGGCTCGAGCCCCAGCCGCTTCTGGCATTCCTCGTCAAACACCAACGTCGAGACCATGAGCTGCGAGTAGAACCAGCCGCGTGTCTGGTCGATCGCTTCGGTGATGTAGTCCGCCGGGAACGACTCCGCGAACTTCTCACGCCCCTGGTGCGGGAAGCCCCACTGTGCGAATGGCATGCAGCCGGAGTCGAACCAGCAGTCGATGACCTCCGGCACGCGGCGGTAGACGCCCGGCTCGCCCGGCTCCGTCCACGTCACCTCGTCAATCCACGGCTTATGGACGATCAGATGGTCGCTCAGCTCCGGGTTGGCCTTCTTGGCGGCGTGCCAGTGGTCGAAGGCGTTGGGGTTCTTGGCGAGAATCTCTTCGACCGAGGCCGGCGCTTGCATATCGCCGGTTTCGTCATTGATCCAAATGTTCAGCGGCGTGCCCCAGTAGCGCTCGCGTGAGAGCGCCCAGTCGACGTTGTTACGCAAGAAATCGCCGAAGCGGCCCGTGCCGATGTGCTCGGGCAGCCAGCGGATCTCGGCGTTGTTGGCGAGCACTTCCTTGTTGCGCGCCGTGGTCTTGATGAACCACGCCGGCCGGGCGAACTGGATCAGCGGGTCGTCGTCGGCGCGCCAGCAGAACGGATACTCGTGGCGGTAGCTCTCGCGGTGGACGAGCACGCCGCTCTCGCGCATCTTATGGATCAGGTCGCGGTCAGCGTCCTTGACGAACTTGCCTTGCATGTCCGGTACGGTCGCATCGAATTTGCCGTCGGGGCCGATGGGGCAGAGCAAGGGGATCTCATCGGCGTTGTTGTACTCGGCGATGGTGTTGCGGTACAGGTCGTAGTCGACCTCGCCGAAGGCCGGGGCCTCGTGCACCAGCCCCGTACCCGCGTCGAGCTCGACGAAATCGGCGGAGAGCACGCGCCACAGCGCCTTGATCTTGTCGCCCTCGGGCGTGGCGGCTTCGAGGTTTTTGTATCGCGGGTAGAAGTAGTCGAAGGGCGGAACGTAGTATTTGCCCAACAGTTCTTCGCCCTTCAGCTCGCGCTCGACGGGCAGCTCGCGGCCGAGCTTGCCGGCGATGGTCTCGCGCAACGCCGCCGCGATGACGAGCGAGCCGTGCTCCTCGTCTTTCACTTGGACGTAGTCGTACTCCGGACGCACGGCGACGTACTGATTCGAGGGCAGCGTCCAGGGAGTGGTGGTCCAAACCAGCAGGCTGACGCCGGGCTGATCGACCAGCGGCATCTTGACGTAAACGGAGGGGTCCTCGACGGTCTTGTAGCCTTGGCCGACCTCGCCAGCGGAAAGCGCCGTGCCGCCTTGCGGCCACCACCAGACGATCTTGTGGCCTTTGTAGAGCAGGCCCTTCTTGAAGAGCTCCGAGAGCGCCCACCAGACGCTCTCGACGAACGAGCGGTGATAGGTCACATAGGCGTCGTCGAGGTCGACCCAGAAGCCGACCTTTTCGGTCATGCGCTCCCACTCGTTGGTGTAGCGAAAGACCGAGTCGATGCAGCGCGCGATGAACTTCTCGACGCCGTACTCCTCGATGGCCTCCTTGCCATGGATGCCGAGCTCCTTTTCAACCTCGACCTCGACGGGCAGGCCGTGGGTGTCCCAACCCGCTTTGCGCGGAACGTAACGGCCGCGCATGGTCTGGTAGCGCAGGAAGACGTCCTTGAAGACGCGCGTGAGCACGTGGCCGTTGTGGGGCAGGCCGTTGGCGGTGGGCGGGCCCTCGTAGAAGGTGAACTGGGGCGCGCCGCGGCGGTTCTCGAGGCTCTTCTCGAAGGTCTTGTTTTCGCGCCAGAAACGGGCGATCTCCCGCTCGGTTGCAGGGAAATCGACGATCGGCTTGGCTTGCAGGAACTTACCTTGGCTCATGGCGGGGAGACGAAAAACCAGTGTAGCCTCTCGGCCGCGGTTCACTAGACTGGTACGAGACCTTATCTCGATGGCCGACCTCACCCGTTTTCTAAGGAATTGGCAGCCCGATCCAGCCCAACTCGAGCACGTCTTCACGCTCGAGGAGCGAGAGCGACTCGCGGCGGCGCGCGCCGGCATCGACGCCTCACAACGCCATGTCGCCTATTGCGTCTGGGAGAACCCGTTTGCGCGCGCCGGCGGCATCTTCGCCGTCGCCGCGTATCTGCCGCCCGCCCTGCGGGCCGCCGGCGAAGACGTCGTGCTGCTCAGCCCGCTGCATCGCAACCTCGCCACCACGCCGGACTACTCGACCTTGGGCTACCTCGGCGAAATCGAGTTTCCCTACGCGGGCCGGCCCCAGCGCCTCGAGCTGTTCGAACACCGCGACGGCCAGGACAACCGCTGGATCTTGATGCAGGGCTGGGGCGTGTTCGACGCGCCGGGCGGACCGGACCGCAAGAACCCTTACGCGCACGGCCACTCCTGGTTTCTGTTGCGCGACGCGCTGTTCGCCTCGCAGGCCGCGCCCTACGTGTTGGCTCATCTTGGCTTGACGGACAACGTCATCGTTCACGCGCAAGACTGGCAGTTCGCCCCGACGGCCCTGACGGTGAAGCAGGCCGTGCTGGAGGGTGTGCTCGGGTCGGCGGCGACTGTGCTGACTTCGCACAACCCTTACGATCATTCGCTCGACGATCCGACCCTGTCCGGCGTCACCGACCGCCTCGGGCCTCATCGCTGGCCGCTGGGCCACGACACCGTCTACCAGCGGATGATTCCGCTAACCGATGCGCCACTCTCGACGGTGAGCCCGGGGTTTGCAGCGGAGCTCACGGCCGATCCGCTGCAAACCGAACACTTCGCGGCGCACTTGCAGAGCGTGTATCGAGCGCAGGGCGTGGTCGGCATCGACAACCCGCTTTTTGGGGAGCCTAAGCCGCCCTTCAGCCTGGCGGCGCTCGAAGACTTCGAAGCCGGCTCGGTGCAGGCGTTGCTCGCCGAGAAATCGGCCAAGCGCCGGCAGATGCTCAAAGTGCTGGCGGGCTACGAAGACGAGCGCATCCTGGGCGGGCTGGACGGTGGCGCGGGACGTTCGCTGGTCTCGCTGCCGGCCGAGGTTCCGGTGTTCTTCATGTTTGGGCGTCTGGACCCGGGCCAGAAGGGTTTCGACTTGCTGGCGCGGGCGATCGGCGGCTTCCGGCCAGACGAGGCGAAGTTCATCCTGACGCCGAATGTGGTGGGCGACGCGGGACCGTGGCTGGACGACCTGCGCCGGCTGGCGGAGCTGCGCCGGGGCGACGTGGCGGTGTACCCGTTCCGTGTAGAAGAGGGCTTCGTGGAGACGATGGCCGGGGCGTCGTTCGCCGTGATGCCGTCACTCTATGAACCCTTTGGCGCCGCCACCGAAGCCTACTTGGGCGGCACGCCGGTGGCGGCCCGGGCCACGGGCGGGTTGACCGGCCAAGTCGCGGATTACAATCGCAATCCCAGAAACGCGACCGGCATTCTGTTCCGGGAGAAACTCCCGCTCGGCAGCTCCTGGCCGGCGATCATGCACGCCGCCGGCCCCGAGGACCGCGTCGGCATTCCCCTGTACGCCATGATGGCCGAAGCGCTGTTCGACGCCCTGCAACAGGCCGCCGCGCTGTGGCGCAACAGCCGGGCCTACGCCGGCGTGCTGGCGAACCTCTACCCCAAGGCCGTGAGTTTCTCGGCTGGAAGAGCCGCCGCGGAATACCGGGCATTGTATGACGCGGCCAGCGCGCGAGCGAGCCGGTAGAACCAAGAGCGGGCTGCGACCCTATGAGTCGAGCAGTTTTTTCTTGGCAATATGCTCGAGGGCGCCCTAAACTCGCAACATGCAACCAGAAACTCGCCCGACCTATTCGGCCGAAGCGCTCTCGACCGCCGACAAGCTTTTTGGTACGACCACGCTGGAGGCTCGCCGCGCCGAGACGATCAAGCAGACGTATCTGCTGCTCGGCCTGAGTGTCGTCTTTGCGCTGGCGGGCGGCTGGGTCGGCGCGAACACGTCGTGGATCGTGAACTTGTTCAGCGGCTGGTTGGGCTGGATTGGGGCGATGGTGCTGATCAACGTGATTCCACGGGTGGCGATGGCGGCGCGGCACAACCCGGTGCTGGGCGTCTCGGCGTTGGTGGCGGACGGCTTCGTCTCAGGGCTGGTGTTGGCGCCGATCTTGGCGATCGCCAGCTACGCGGCGCCGGGAACGATCAAGGGCGCGCTGGCGATCACTACGCTCGCCTTTGGCGGGGTGACGACTTACGTGATGGTGTCGAACCGCCGCTTCTCCGCCCCGCGTGGGTTGATGACTGGTATTTTCGTCAGCCTGATCGGCGCGGTCATCCTGAACGGCTTCCTCGAAGTCGGTCTGCTGGCGACGCTGATCTCCGCCGGCATCGGAATCTTTGGCGTGTTTATTCTGGTCTACGCGACCAGCGAAGTGTTGCATAGCCCCGAGGCGGACAGCCCGATCCCCGGGGCGCTGATGTTGTTCGCGGGATTGTTCAACGTGTTTGTGGCGGCGTTGAACATCCTGTTGCGGCTGGCGGGAGGGGGCCGGGACTGAACCGACCCTCCCACGCAAGGTCACCCGTGCACGGCGGCGACCGCAAGCTGGCGCGTGCGGCGCCAATCGGAACCGGTCAGAGCCGCACGCGCAGACTAGCACTCGACGATGACTTCCGGCGGGAAGGGCGGCTGCGGACACGGATTGACGCCCCCCGCCGGCAGGAGCCTCAGGCGAATCTGATGCCATCGCTGTCGACCTCCGATCTTCGTGCCGCCGCCGATGTTCGTCAGTAGCTGGACCTCATCTCTTGCCTTGGGGCCGAGTTGGATGTCGGTAATTGGCCTATTCCCAACGGTATGCCCCGGAAACACGCCATTCTCGGGCGGGCTCCCGGAATCGATATCTGTAATCTGGATCCGGACGTCGTGATCGGTCAGGTTTCTCAGCTTCAGTATCGGGTTGCTAGCGCCGTGGCGATTGAGGAACAGCTCGCCATTCGACGTCTCGGGGAATCCAAGGGCCTGAACGCACGCGTCCTCGCCGGATCCGATATCTTCAATCAAAACGAGGCCTACCTTTTCCATCTTTCGCTTCTCCTTATTCCTGCTTAGTGGTTCAAGTTGCACGGGCCGATGCTCTGCATCGCAACCTGCACATCTGCTGAGGTTTCGAACACATTGGGCTGGACGCCCAGTTCGATCGCCTTGCAGGCAAGCGCATGCGCCCGCTCCATACGTCCTGCTTCAGCGATGATCGTTGCGGCGGCTGCAACCGTACGCGGCGCCGCAGGCTGCAGCCCCACAGCGCGCTCCGCCAGATCCGCCGCCATCTCGGATTGACCGGTCTGCGTGAAAGCAGCGCCCAGTCCAAGCATTGCGCTGACGTTTGCGGGGTCCGCATCGAGAGCTCGCTGGGCGAGTTGCACGGCCTTTTCCGCCGCACGAGCCTTGTCGGCTTCTCGGCCCGCTGCGCCGTAGGCCCGCGCCAGCATGCTCCAGGTCTGATGCCTTGCGGATTCCATGGACGCGGCCTTTTCCAGCGTCAGAATCGCGTTCTCGAGATCCCCGGTCCGATGGTAGATGCTCCCGAGGTTGGCCAATGACGCCTGCGTCGGCTCGATCGCCACCGAGCGCTCGTACGACGTTTTGGCCTCGAGGAAGTCGCCGTCCAGCATGTGGACGGTCCCCAACGTGCCGAGGATCTCCGCGTTGTCAGGCGTCAACTCGAGCGCGGCTTGCAAGGCCTCGATCGACTCGTCATACCGCCCTTGGCTCTCATAGAACAGCGCGGCGTACTTATACGCGCGCCAATCCCCTCGCCGCCTTGCCAGCATGTCCCGGAAGGCCGCTTCGGCCTCCTCGGTGCGGCCCATCCGCCGGTAGGTATCCGCCAGGCCTTCGAGCGCCTCGCCGTGGTTCGGGTCGGCCGCGAGCACGCGGTTGAAGTGCTCGAGCGCTTCCTCTTGCGTCTCAGGGCGGCGGTTCTTTGCCAAACCCAGCGTTACGTGGGCGCGGTCGGAGTCCGGGTCGAGCTGGAGCGCCTTTTCGGCTTCCTTCACAGCCTCGGCGATCCAGTCCGGGTTGCTGGTGCGTTTGAACTTCTGCCACAGCGCCGCCGCCAAGCCTGCCTGCGCATCGGCGAAGTCCGGATCGGCTTCGAGCGCCTTGCGGAACAACCCCTCGGCGTACTCGACCTGCTCCAACTGATCGTCCCTCTCGAGGTAGCCGAGGCCCTGCACGTAAAACTCGTAGGCTCCGGGCGCGAGGTCGAGCGGCGCCTCGGCGTTATCCGGCCGGAGGCGGAGCGAGAGCAGGTTCTGCAGCCGCGCTACGGCTTGGCGCTGTAGCCCGACGAGGTTGTCGGACGCGTCGGCGACCGTCGCCGATTTGACGGTCTCCCCCGTCTCGGTGTCCACAACTGCGAGCGTCAGCTCCACTTCGTCTCCATTGGCCAACAGGTTGCCTTCCACCACCATGCGCGCCTGCAACTGGGCAGCCGCCTGGGAGGGCGACTCGATGCCGCGTCCGCGCACCTCGCGGGGAGACGCGACCATGAGCGTCCCCGAAGGACTGTTGAACTGCGAAAGTCTGCGGGCGATCACGTCTCCCAAGCCGGCCGCCGAGCCGGCGAGCGCTTCGTCGTCGCCGATCGACTCGAAGGGCAACAGCGCGATGCGCCACTCGCCTTCGACGGCTTCGGGGCTCGCCGTTTCAGGCCCTTGCCATCTCTCGCGCAACTCCCAGCCCAGAAGGGCCAACAGCGCAAAACAAATGACCGCAGCCCAAGGCAGCCACCGGCGCCAAGGCGGAGGAGAAGGCTGTAGCGGGGGCCGCTCGGCGCTCGAGGCCCCGGCGGGCCGCACGCCGAGCAGACCCGCGAGCTCGGTCACCGACTGCGGACGCTCGGTGGGATCGCGGCGCAAACAGCGCTCCAGCGCGGTCTCCCACACCTGCGGCAGCTCGCGGCGGCGCTGCCGTAGCGGCACGGGCTCCGCGTTCCAGCGGTCCTCGCCCGGCCAGGGCTTTTCTCCCGTCAGCAACTCGTAGACGACCACGCCGAACGAGAACAGATCGGTCGCGGGCCCAGCCGGCTTGCCCACGAGCTGTTCCGGCGCCATGTAGTCGGGCGTGCCGAGGATGCGGCCGGTCGCCGTCCGTGCACCGCCGGGAGCCGCTTCTGACAGGGCGCGCGCCAGGCCGAAGTCCATCAGCGCCACGCGCTCCGCGCGGCCCTTCTCGACGAGCATGATGTTCCCCGGCTTCAGATCGCGGTGGATCACGTCCGCATCGTGCAACGCCGAGAGTCCTGCGAGGACTTGGCTGATCAGCGGCGCGGCTCGTTCGACTCCGAGCGGCCCGCCGTCGCTCAGCCGCTCGGTGAGCGTCTGGCCGGTGAGCAGCTCCATCGTCAAATAGATGACCTCGCGGCCATCTGGAGTCGTGTGAATTCCGGCGTCGAACACGCGGCATAAGTTGGGGTGCGCCAAGCGCCGCGAAAGACTCGCCTCCTTCCGGAACCGCGCCAGCGCCTCCGCGTTCTCACGAAACTCGGGCAACATCGTCTTGAGCGCGACCCGCCCGCCGAGCTCGAGATCGTCGGCCTCGTAGACCTCGCCCATGCCGCCGTGGCCGACGCGCTCGATGATGCGATAGCGCTCCGAGACGAGGGTGTGCGGGCTCAGCTCGCCAGCCCTCTCGCCCAGGCTCCACGGCAACAGCGCAACCGTCTCCGGCAGCTCGTCGGGGGCGTCGTGGGCGGCCAGGAGGCGCTCGACCTCGGCGCGCTCGGCCGAGTCCGGCGCACACGCCGTCGCGAGATAGGCCTGCCTCTCGTCGCCGTGCAAATCCGCCGCTTCGGCGAAGATGTCACGTACCTTGTGCCATGCCTCGGGCGTCATCTCCGCGTCTCGTCTCGAGCTCGGCCTGCAGCCAGGCTCGCCCGAACTGCCAGTCACGCTTAACCGTGCGTGTCGATATTCTAAGCGCTTCCGCAGTCTCTTCGACGCTTAAACCTGCAAAAAAACGCAATTCGACCACGCGGCTCACTCTTTCGTCGCGGACTTCTAGTCGAGAGAGGGCCTCGTCGAGGTCTACCACCTGCCGCGAGCGCTCGGCGCTAAACACTAGCGCCTCGTCTAGCGGAACCATAGCTGCGCCTCCGCCGCGTTTGTCAGCAAGCTTCGCTCGAGCGTGGTCGACGAGGATGCGCCGCATGATCTGCGCCGCCACGGCAAAGAAGTGCGCACGGCTGCTCCAGTCGGCCTCCCTCTGGTGCACCAGCTTGACGTAGGCTTCGTTCACCAGCGCGGTGGTTTGCAGCGTATGTCCGGCGCGTTCGTCGCGCATCCGCCGGGCGGCGATGCGCTTGAGCTCGGGGTAGACCTGGCCAGCCAGCCGATCCGCGGCGTCGCGGTCCCCCTGCTGCATTTTTCGCAATAGTTGTGTAATCTCGCCGCTCGGGCGCGTCGGCTCGTCCATCTCCCCTTCCCGTGGAAACTATAGCGTTTCGATCTCGACGACGCCACGGTTTATTCGAGGACGGGAAGCTCTGACGAGAGGGTCGACGATTGGCCGGCTTCCAGGTCCACGCGCTCCGCTCGACCAGCCCGGGAAGAGAGCTTCGCAATGGCGCCCGGAGATAGAACCGGGCCTGGCGACCGAACGGCGAGAACGTGCCAACGCCCTGGCGGCAGCTTTGCCCGGAACGACCCGTCGGGCTCCGCGCGGACAGGCCGGAAGCCGCGGAACGGCTGCCGCTCGGCGGGTAGAAACACCACCCAGGCGTCTTCTGCCGGCCCTTCGACGCGTCCCGATATTTCGCCTAGGTCGAACCGAAACCGCGCGACCAACTCCCCGGCAAGCCCATCCGGCGGAACATCAAGCACAAGCTCAGCGAGCGGACGACCGTCGAGGGAAAGCGAGGCCAGGTAGGAGTCCGGCGGCCCATTGACGCTGAGCTGGCATCGACCCGGCGCGGCTGAGAGGTCGAAGACGCGCTCGCCTCCATCGCCGGAGAACACCGCCGGTTCACTGCGGCAAGAGAAGAAGACCTTCTCCTGCTCCCGCGCAAGCGGTCCGAGCCTGGCGGCGTTGAACTGCGGGAACCTCGGGTTCTGCCGGGGAGGCTCGGGTGCAACGTCCGGCGGGTCTTCGAAGACCACGCGCCCTCGAACGGCGACCGGGCGGCTGAGCTCGATCGTCACAGGCCGGTCTCGCTCCGACGAGATCGGGAACGAGCCTATCGCTGTTCTGCCAGGGCCGATTCCCGATCGGAACGCCAAACCAAGCTGGTACTCGCCCGGCGGCAGCCCCTCCAGAACCAGCTCCCCCCGAGCGGACGGTCTTACATCCGCCACCCGCACGTCCGATTCGCCCCCGGTGCGATACAGCGCACCGTAGCAGCGGTCGCACGGCTCCTCGCTGTTGAGAATCGTGATCGTCTGCCGCGTCGGCGACGGCGGCGCAAGCCGAATGTCCACTCCCTCGCGCACCTCTGCCCAATCGAGCCTCAAACGCGCCGCCTCGTCGAAGCTGGAGGCGTTGGGATGCAAGGCCGGCGCCGAAGTCCAGAGAACCCGTCCGCGGGGACCGTGCCGCGGCGTGGAGGCGGCAGCCAGGACGTACTCGCCCGCCGGCAGCCCCCAAAGCCGGTACTCGCCGCGATCGTCGGTCACGCCCATGTAGGGCGTGAGGGCGTAGCTCGAGTGGGAGTCGAACCGGTCCCAGATGGGTTCGAGGGTAAGCAGATCGAACCGTTTCTCGTAGGCGGAGACCTGGGCGGCGACCACCGGCCGCCCCGCATGGTCGAGCACGCGTCCGGTGATGACGACCGACCGGTTGAGCTCGATCGAGAGGTCCTGGGATTTCTCGCGGCCGGTGACTTCGAGAGTCGGGCCGCGGCCCGGTTCGTAGCCGGAACGCAGGGCGGTGGTGCGGTAGCTCCCTGGCGATGCGCCGTCGATCCGAAAACGACCTTCCGCGTCGGATTCGGTGACGTGCGCCTGCCCAGGCGGGCCCGCCAATCGTACGGCGACTCCGCTTAGCGGCTGTCCGGTCCCGGCATCCACGACCCGGCCGGCGATGGCGGTTTGCGCCGAGACCAGCGCCGGAAGCGCCAACGCGAGACCACAGCCGAAAAACACTCTCATTGCGTGATGGTGAGCTCCGCCTCAACTTCGAAACCAGGCTCGACCGAGATGCGCTTGACGCGGTCGCCGGCCTGCCGCCAAACAGCGTCGCCGCTCACCTCGACCGCGGGTCGGGCCCAGGCGGCGATCTCATAGTCCCCTGGGATGAGGTTTTCGAAGAGGAACCCGCCCTCGTCGTCGGTCTCAACGGCGCGGGTCTCGCGGCCGCGAATGCCAACCGTGATGTGCGCCGCGTCCAATTTGCCAGGACCCGCCACCAGGCGAACCGTTCCGCGCAGCGTCGAGCGGACGTTCGAGAGACGAAGCTCCAGCTCGGTCAACTGGCCCGGCAGGATCGTCAGCTCGGGGCGCTCGATCAAGTAGTAGCCTTGGGATCGGATGGAGGCTATATAGTCTCCAGGCAGAAATCCGTGGCGGGCGATCTCGGTTTCCACGCCGTTGAAACGGACCTCGCGCGGAGACGCTTCAGGACGGTCTTTCGCGCGCAGCAGCAGAGTAAACGGCGCCGCCAGCGCTTCCACGTAGACCGCCCGAGCGCGGACCCCCGTGGGCGGCTGCGGGCGCAGGCGCAGGTCCGGGAGATCGCGATCGACGGTCAGGGTCGCAAGGTAGTCCGTCTGGCGATCCGCCCGGTCGGCCTTGACCACCTGCTCGAGGCGCGCAACGTAGCGGCCGGCGGGGGTCGGATGCGAGAACTTGCCCTCGTCGACGAACACGGTCCCCGCCGCCCTCGAGCGGTTCCAGCGTAATCCAGCGGGCGTCGCCTGGCTCGAGGCCTTCGAGTTGGCCGGAAATCGTGAATGTGGGCGGCGGCTCGGCCAACTGGAAATCGAGTCGCACCGAGCCCTGCCCTTCGGGGATCTCGATCACGCGGTCGAGCTCGGGCGGCTCCGGGATGCCGCCGTATCGTGTTCCGCCCTTTCGCGAGGAGAGGTGATAGCTCCCCGGGCGCAGCCCCCAGAACCGGAAATACCCGCGGTCGTCGCTGACGCTACGCGCGTTGCGGTTGCGTTCCTGGCGCATCGGGATCAGGGACCGGCGCCGCGCGGATGCGCCCCGCGGCGCCTGGCCGCCCGGCGTCAGCGTCAGCTCGATGCTCTGCAGGGGGTTGCCGAACTTGTCGGTGATCCAGCCATCGAGAACCACCGCGCGAGACAGCAAGAAATCCGTGTCCCCGCAGGCGCCGGACTCCGGGCAGCTTCGAGCGATCCGCTGACCCTCTACATCCCCTGCCCGGGAGACAAAGTAACCGAGCGCTTCGGCGGTGAGCTCGAGTCGGCGCTCGGTTGTCTCGAGCCGGTAGCGTCCTTCGGAGTCCGAAACGGCCGACGCGACGATGGAGGGCGGTCGCCCCGCGATCGCTAGCACCTGCGCGCCGGCGACAGGCTTCGAGTCGGCGGCGTCGCGGACGAGCCCTTGGATCACGATCTGCGCAGGGGCGCAGAGGGCTCCCGCGAACGCCAGAGCTGCGAGGCGCAACGCCGTCATGCCGGACCCGAGCGTAGTATAGGTCCGTCTCGGTCGCTACGCCAGCCGCGCTCGTCTCGAGAGATTGCGACCGAAATGGGGATCGACTATTGTGGAGTCTGAAATGCAGGTTTTCTGATGCGGAGTCTCGCAGCAATTCTCGCAGTCCTTCTTTCGCTGGGACACGCCCGTGCGGAGCGGCCCGCCGCGCTGATCGACGAGCATCGCATTCTTCCCAGCGAGCACCCGGCAATCGACTATTGGAACGCCGAACCGGAGGACGCCGTCGCTCGCCTGCAACAGCGGCTGCGCTCGGGAGACGCGGCGCTCGAGCACGACCCGCGTTTCGGCTACTTACCGGCGGTTCTCGAGGCGCTCGACGTACCGGTTTCCTCCCAGGCGCTGGTCTTCTCGAAGACCAGCTTTCAGGCGGTCCGCATCGTGCCGCGCATGCCGCGGGCGATCTATCACAGCCCCGATGTGGCGGTCGGCTGGGTGCGCGGGGGCGACGTCTTGGAGGTGGCATCGCTCGACCCCAAGCTTGGCGTCGTCTTCTATACGCTCGAGCAGGCGCCCAGCCCGCGGCCGACTTTCGCGTTGCGCACGACCGAGTGCATCTCCTGCCACGTCGGCCCGGCGACGCTTGGGACCCCAGGCCTGCTGGTGCGCTCGGTCCACCCGGATCGCTCCGGTACGCCGCGCCGCTCGCCGAGCTTCATCACCGACCATCGCAGCCCTCTGGAAGAGCGTTGGGGCGGCTGGTACGTCTCCGGCCTGCACGGCTCGCAAAGGCACCTTGGCAACCTGCTTTTCGAGCAAGACGGCCGGGAGTCGACGCTCGTCGGCGACCGCGCGGCCAACTTGGAGGACCTCGAGCCCTATGTGAGCCCCTACGACTACCTCCGCTCGACCAGCGACATCGCCTCCCTGATGGTGCTGGAGCACCAAACGCGGATGACGAACTTGATCGTGCGGCTGGGTTACGAGACGCGCATCGCGCTGCACGAGGCGGGGGGGGCCGCGAAGCTCAGCGCTTTGTCGAAAGAGGCGCGCACGCGGGTGCGCAAGACGGCCGAAGAGTTGTTGCGCTACATGCTCTTCGTCGACGAAGCGCCGCTGGACGAGCCGGTCCGCGGACACGGCGATTTCGTCCGGGACTTCGAAGGCGCAGGGCGGAAGGACGCCCAAGGGCGTTCGCTGCGCGAGCTCGACCTGGAGCGCCGGCTGATGCGCTACCCGTGCAGCTATATGATCGATTCGGCGGCGTTCACGGCGCTGCCCGGCGCGGCCAAGTCGCTGGTGTACCGGAAGCTTTGGGCGGTGCTGACGGGGAAAGATCACTCCACAACGTTTCGGGGGCTCTCGGCCGAGGACCGGCGCGCCATCCTCGAGATCCTGCGGGAAACCAGGAACGACTTGCCCAAGTATTGGACGGCGAAGTCGAAGGGCTAACCCGCCCTATTCGCCTCCGAACAAGGCGAAGGTGAAGATGTCAGTCGCGGTGGCGATCGTGACGTACTGTTTGCCGTCCGCCTCGTAGGTCATGGGCGAAGCGTAGAGGGTATTGCCCATCGAGAAGTGCCAGAGGTCTTCGCCGGTCTTGGCGTTGAAGGCGACGAGATTGCCGTCGTCGTCGCCGGAGAGGACGAGCCCGCCGGCGGTGGAGACCGTGCCCGCCCACATCTTCGCCGGCCCGGGCATGGGGTATTCCCAGACTCGATCACCGGTCAACGGGTCCAGCGCGCGCAAGAAAAACGCGCCGGGCTCGGCCGGGATCTGCTCGCCGCCGGTGCCCCGGAAGCCGCTGTTGGGTACGGGCTCCTTGGCCGAGCTCGTGTAGATGTCGCACTGCTCGAGAGTGACGACGTAGAGGAGCCCGGCATCAGGATTGTACGAGGGCGACATCCAATTGCTCGCGCCGCGCACGGACGGGCAGATGCGATTGCCGCCAGCGGTGGGGCGCATGCCGGGAATCTCGAGCGGGCGCCCGGTCTTCTCGTCGAGACCGCTCGCCCAATTGAGCTCGTCGATGAACGGGCGGCCATGGAGAAACTCGCCGGTCTCGCGATCGAGGACGTAGTAGAAGCCGTTGCGGTTCGCCTGGATCAGTAGCTTGCGCTGCCGGCCCTTGAATTCGCGATCGACGAGCACGGGCTGCTCGTTGGCGTCCCAGTCCCACTCGTCGAACGGCGTGAATTGGAAGTACCAGCGCATCTCGCCGGTGTCGGCGTCGAGCGCCACGACCGAGTCGGAATAGAGGTTGTCGCCCCTGCGGCGCCCGCCGTAGAAGTCCGGCCAAGGGTTGCCGGTGGGCCAGTAGACGAGGTTGAGGCCTGGGTCGTAGGAGCCGGTGGTCCAGGTGGGGGCGCCGGCCCACTTCGAGGGGAAGCCGCCCCAAGTCTCCGAGCCAGGCTCGCCCTCGGCTGGAACGGTCCAGAACCGCCAATCCTCCTCGCCCGACTCCGCATTGATGGCCGCCACGAAGCCACGCTGGCCGTGGCCGCCGCCGGCGACGCCGACGAGAATGCGTCCCTTGACGGCGAGCGGGGCGATGGAAGTGGTGTAGTGCTCGCGGAAGTGGTCGGCGAAGCGCGTCTCCCAGATCACCCCGCCGTTGAAGCGGTTGAGGGCGACGAGCCGGCAGTCCACGGTGGCCACGAAGATGCGGTCGCCTAGCAAGGCGACGCCGCGGTTCTGGCGTTGGCGGACTTTGGTTGGATCGATCCAGTCCCAGATGACTTTGCCGTTGCGCGCGTCAATTGCGTAGACCGAGTTGGTGTTGGTGGCGTACATCACACCCTCGTAGACCAGCGGCGTGGTCTCGAGTCGGCGGGCGTCAGGGATGTGACGGACCCAGGCCGGGGCAAGACGATGCACGTTGCCCGTGTTGACCTGGTCGAGCGGGCTGTGGCGCCACGAGGCGTAGTCGCCGGAATAGGTTACCCAGTTCTTTCCCGACCCTTGCTCGATGTCCGCATCGGTGAGTTGACCGTGAAGGGGCAGGCCGGCGAGGATCAGCGAGAGAAGGAGCGGACGCATGGTGGAAACTGCACGATAGCAGAACAAGGGCGGAGCTTCAGCGCGATGCACGAACCGCGCACCGAGCTGATTGCTGCAGCGGCGGTAACCTTCTTGGCGTAGAACCAGAATCGCAGCCGACATCGCTAGCGATAGGCTTCAGAACGATGTAAGACCCGCAAGATCTGCATGGCTCCGCGGGCTTGTTGGAAACGAACCCGATAGTCTCCCACTCGGAGCCGGAACTCCGGATCTCTCAACGCCTTGAGCCTTCTGACGTCACCGCCCCCCGTTTCGGCGAAGCGTTCAACGGCATGCCTGATGCGACGTCCGACCGACCTGTCAAGACCCGCTAGATCCGCCAGCGCAGTGCCAGTCCACTCGATCTGCATCGAGCTCGCTACCCCAAGCCTAGGCGACTCATGGCTTCGGCATGAGGGATCCCCTTGCCGTCATGGTCTTCGAGCCAGCGGCGCGCCTCGTGGATAGCGCGCTCCTCGCTCTCGGTCTCTTCTTCGTCATCAAGCGGAGCATCGCGCAGAGCTTCGGCGACTGGGTCGACGATCGTACGCAGAAAGCTGACCAGACCGGCGAGCTGGTCATCCGGCAGGCTATCCACCAGCTCATGGGCGAGTTGTCGCGAATCGGACATGCAAGCTCAGTATAACTGCGTTGATTCGAGCACGAACTGATTTCGGGATACACTGAAAGACTCGCGGCTTTCCACATGTTACGGCGCGAAATTCTCTTCTCGACCCCGCTTGGGCTCGGCCTCCTAGCCGCCGCCTGCAATCGCTCGACGAAGAAGCGGGTCGGCGTCGTGCCCAAGGCCGTGGCGCACGTGTTTTGGCAACACGTCCATGCCGGTGCGGTGGCCGCGGGGCGCGAAGCTGACGTCGAGATCGAATGGAAGGGCCCGCCCACCGAAACCGACTTTTCGCGTCAGATCGAAATCGTCGATGCGATGATCAACTCCCGTGTCGACGCGATCGTGCTGGCGCCGACGGAAGAAGATTCGCTAGTCAGCGTCGTCGAGAGGGCGGCGCGCGAGGGCATTCCGGTGGCGATCTTCGACTCCGGCGTCAAGACGGACCAATTCGTCAGCCACGTGGCGACCGACAACTACCAGGCGGGCGTTCTAGCCGCCAACACGCTCGCCGGGCTCATCAGCGGCGAGGGCAAGATCGCCATCGTCAAGATGGTGCCAGGCAGCACCTCGACCCAGGATCGCGAGATCGGGTTCGAGGACACGATCGCTAAGCAGTTCCCCGGCATCGAGAAAGTGGCGGAACAGTACTGCATGTCCGACCGCGCCAAAGCGCTGGCGGCGACCGAGAACATGTTGACGGCGAATCCTGATCTGGACGCCGTGTTCGCTTCGGCCGAGCCGGCCATCGTCGGCGCGGCGCAGGCTTTCAAAGCTCGCAGCGTCTCCGGGCGAATCAAGCTCGTGGGCTTCGACTCCGGCGATTCGATCGAGCGGGACTTACGCAACGGCGTCATCGACGCGCTGGTCGTCCAGGACCCGTTCAACATTGGCTACACCGCGGTGCAAGTCGTGGTAGCAGCGATGAACGGCGAAACGCCGGAGAAGCGCATCGACTCGCCGGCGACGGTGGTGACGCGCGAGAACGTCGACGAACCCGAGATCGACGAGTTGCTGCACCCTGACATCGCTCAGTACTTGGAGTAGGCCCCGGCTCCCGCGGGCGAGCGTCGATCTCCATCGCGTGCTACAAAACGAAGATGCAGCGCATCCCCGTCCGTACGGCGGCGTCGACCTACGATGTCATCGTAGAGAGCGGCTGTCTCGAGCGCGCCGCCGACTACG
This sequence comes from Bryobacterales bacterium, assembly GCA_965216545.1. GTDB lineage: Bacteria > Acidobacteriota > Terriglobia > Bryobacterales > UBA6623 > RI-231. The sequence goes on along the minus strand of OZ244172.1, from coordinate 4,544,011 downwards.
TCGCGCCCATCGTCGGCGACCGGCGCGTGTTCGTCGTCGCGGATGAGGGGGCGTGGGGAGCGCAGGGCGCGCGGCTCGAGCATGGACTTCGCGGAACCCGCTTCGAGATTCTTCCTCTCAAGCTGGGAGAAGATCGCAAGCGGCTCTCGGTGGTCGAAGAGCTCAGCGAGCGCCTGCACGAGCGCGGCGCGGACCGCTCGGCCGTCGTGCTAGCGTTCGGCGGAGGCATCGCGGGCGACGTGGGCGGCTTCGTGGCGGCCTCCTACATGCGGGGCGTCGACGTGATCCAGTGCCCCACCACGCTGCTTGCGCAGGTCGACGCAGCGGTGGGCGGCAAGACCGGGGTCAACCTGCGGACGGGCAAGAACCTCGTCGGCGCCTTCCATCAACCGCGACTGGTGTTGATGGACCCGCAAACCCTCGCCTCGCTGCCAGCCCGCGAGCTCGGTGCGGGGCTCTACGAAGTCCTCAAGCACGGCGTGATCTGGAGTCGTCCGCTTTTCGACAGAATGGCCGCGGGGCGCGCCAGCGCGAAGGCCGGCGACCCGGAGCTGCTCGAGCACGCCATCGCCGAATCGGTGCGCATCAAGGGCGAAGTCGTCGAGAAGGACGAACACGAGGGGGGCTTGCGCCGCATCTTGAACTACGGTCACACCCTGGGGCACGCCCTCGAAGCCGAGACCAAGTACAAGCGCCTGCTCCACGGCGAGGCGGTCGCCTGGGGGATGATTGCGGCCGGTCGGCTGGGCGAAGCCGTCGGTACGGTGGCCGCGAACGAGAGAGCGCGCATCGAGGAGGTCGTCCTCTCCTACGGCCCGATTCCGAGCCTGCAGGGTCTGGATCCAACCAAGATCGCGGCAAGAGTCGGGGGCGACAAGAAGACCATCGGCGGCAAGACGCACTTCGTGCTCGCCGAGCGAATCGGAAAGGTCGTGGTGCGCAGCGACATTCCCCATGGGCAGGTTGTCGAAGCCGCACGGGTCGCGCTGGACGTGGTCGCCGCGGGGGCGGCAGTCTAGCCCGATGCCCAACGGCGCCAGCCCAGCGGGCGTACGCCCCGGCGACGAGGCCGCGGCGGCTGAGAGCATCCGCGAGATGTTCGGCCGTGTCGCCCCGCGCTACGACCTGCTCAACCGCCTGCTCTCCGGACGTGTGGACGTCTACTGGCGCAAGCGGCTAGTTGACTCGATCCGGGACGTCCTGGCGCGACCCGAGGCGCGACTGCTCGATGTCTGCTGCGGAACGGGCGATGTCGCGTTGGCGCTCGAGCGGGAGCGCCGCAATCAAACGACAGCTCGGAGGCCTGTGCTGGCCAGCGACTTTTGCCGACCGATGCTCGATGCCGCGCGCGGCAAGCTAGCGAGCTTCGGCTCGTCGCTGTTCGAGGCCGACGCGACACGGCTGCCGCTGCCCGATGGCTCCGTCGACGCCGTGACCGTCGCGTTCGGCTTCCGAAATCTGGCCAACTACCGCAAGGGACTCGAAGAGCTGTACCGGCTGCTGGCGCCGGCCGGCAAGCTGGCAATCCTCGAGTTTTCGCAGCCCACGGTTCCGCTGCTCGGCCCGCTATTCGACCTCTACTTTCGCCACGTACTGCCGCCGATTGGCAACGCCGTCTCGGGCTCGGGCGGCGCCTACTCCTACCTGCAGAAGTCAGTGGAGAAGTTCTACACGGCCGAGGAGCTCGCAGAGGAAATGCGCCGAGTCGGATTCGGCTGTGTCGAAGTGCGGCGGTTGACCGGCGGCATCTCGTGCCTCCACGTGGGAACGCGACCGTTGACCGTTGACCGTTGACCGACTGTTTTTACAGGTTGATCGCGGCGGTGAACTAGGGGATTCCCGATCACGGCACACAGCGAAGCGCCGCCTATGCCCTGCCGCGGCTCTGCGACAATCTAGGGATGGAAGCTCTCGTTCACGTTACGTTGAAGAAGACCGTGCTCGACCCCCAAGGGCGCACGATTTGCGCGGCGCTCAACAACCTGGGTCACGAGGCGGTCGCGAGCGTCCGCCAAGGGAAGTTCTTCGAGATCGAGCTTGCGCCGGAGACCGACGCCGCCCAAGCAAAACGAGATATCGAAAAGATCGCCCGCGAAGTTCTGGCCAACCCCGTGATCGAAGAGTTCACGGTCGAGATCCGAGAGTAGGAACCTATGTGCGGAATCGTCGGCTACATCGGCCCCAGCAAAGCAACGCCCATCATCATTGACGGCCTGAGGCGTCTCGAGTACCGCGGGTATGATTCAGCCGGCGTCGCGGTCGGCGCGAACGGCTCGCCGTTCCAGGTGCGCCGCGCGGCGGGCAAGTTGCGGATGCTCGAGGAGACCGTGCGGCTCGATCCCGCCGAAGGCAACTACGGGGTCGGGCACACGCGATGGGCCACCCACGGCCAACCCACCGAAGAGAACGCTCACCCGCATCGGGATCAGTCCGGCGACATCGTCGTCGTCCACAACGGCATCATCGAGAACTACCTCGAGATCAAAGCGCAGCTCGAAGGAGAGGGTCACGACTTCGTCACCGACACCGACTCGGAGGTGATCGCGCACCTCATCGATCGATACAGCCGGAATAACAGCGTTGCGCTCGAGGACGCCGTCGCCGAGGCGATCGAGCGCATCCGCGGCGTCTATGCGATGGCGGCCATCTCGCGGCGCGACCCGGAAAAGGTCGTTGCCGCGCGCTCGGGGCCGCCGGTCATTATCGGCCTGGGCGACAACGAGTACTTCCTTGCCTCCGATACGCCCGCAATCCTGCACCACACACGCGACTTCATCTTTCTCGACGACGGCGACATTGCCGTGCTGACCCCCAACGGCGTCAGCGTGCGTGATGCAGGCGGCATGCCGGCGAACCGGCCCGTGCAGCACATCCTGTGGGATCCGGTGCTGGCCGAGAAGAGCGGCTACAGGCACTTCATGCTCAAGGAGATCTTCGAGCAGCCGCGCGCGGTCCGGGAAACGGCGCTGGGCAGAGTGCACCGCCAGAGTGGTCAGGTCCATCTCAACGAGATGGGTTTGACGCCGCAGCAGTTCAGCGAGATCCGCGGCGTGCGCATCATCGCCTGCGGCACGAGCTGGCATGCCGGGCTGGCCGGCAAGTTCATGATCGAGCGCCTGGCGCGCGTGCCGGTGGAGGTCGACTACGGCAGCGAGTTCCGCTACCGCGATCCGATTCTCGACGAGCAGATCCTGACCGTCGCCATCAGCCAATCCGGGGAGACCGCCGACACGCTCGCGGCGCAACGTGAAGCGATCGCAAAAGGCTCGCCATCGGTCGCCATCTGCAACGTCATCGGTTCGATGATCACGCGCGAGGCGGCGGGCGCGATCCACACGCACGCCGGGCCCGAGATCGGGGTCGCCTCGACCAAGGCGTTCACCTCGCAGCTCACCGCCTTGTTCATCTTGGCCCTCCACTTGGCGCAGTCGCGCAACACGATCACCGCGGAGCGGTCCAAAGACCTCGCCCGCCAGCTCTTCCTCGTGCCCAACGAGCTCGAGGAGACGCTGCGGCTCGATGAAGTCTGCGCCGAGCTCGCCAAGAAGTACTACACCGCCACCGATGCGCTCTTCCTGGGCCGCGGCATCCACTACCCGATCGCGCTCGAGGGTGCGCTGAAGCTCAAGGAGATCTCCTACATCCACGCCGAGGGCTACCCCGCGGGCGAGATGAAGCACGGACCCAACGCACTCATCGACGAGAACCTGCCCGTGGTCGTCATTGCTTCCTACGACCCCGACGACGAGGCTAGCCGCACGCGCTACGAGAAGACCATCAGCAACATCAAGGAAGTCGAGGCGCGCAGCGGGCGCGTGATCGCGGTGTGTAACCGCGACGACGAGACCTGCCGCTCGCTCGACATCGACACGATCGAGATCCCGGCGACGAACGAATTGCTGCTGCCCATCGTCGAGGTCGTTCCGCTCCAATTGCTGGCCTATCACATCGCCGTGCTGCGCGGCTGCGATGTCGATCAACCTCGCAATCTGGCAAAGAGCGTCACGGTCGAGTAGGCGTGATCGTCCTTCACCCGGGCGGCGCCGGCAGCAGGTCGACGTTGTTGTCCGGGTCCGACTTGTGGTGACGATTCGGCCCTAGCGGCTCGAGATCCTTTGCCTCGTCCGGCAATTCGCTCCAGCCGGCTACCTGCTTGCGGCTCGGGTTCTTGGGAATATGCGCGGCGAGCTCACGCTTGACGGCGGCATGCTCGGGCGCGCTGGCGAGGTTGCTCCACTCCATTGGGTCGACCTCGTGGTCGTAGAGCTGGTCGCCGCCGGGGTAGGTGACGTAGCGCCAACGCTCGGAGCGGACCGCGTGCTTGTCCGGGCCAAGATGCGTCATAGCCGGGCGCTCTCGCGGAGCAGCGGAATTTTCGAGCCAGGGCCGCAGGCTGACGCCATCGTTCTCCGGCCGGTGCGGTACACCCGCCAAATCAGTCAGCGTCGGGTAGATGTCGAGTAGCTCGACCGTTCGGTCGCAGAAGGCGTTTCGCGTCTCAACGCCCTTGCCGGCGAAGATGAGGGGCACACGGCAGCTCTCCTCCCAGAGGGTGAACTTGCGCCAGTGCTTCTTCTCGCCCAAGTGCCAACCGTGGTCGGTCCACAGCACGATGATGGTGTTGTCTGCGTGGGGCCCCTCGTCAAGAGCTTTCAGGATGCGACCAACGTTCCGATCGGCGTAGTGAATGCAGGCCAAGTAGGCCGCCACGGCCTTCTTCCATTGCCCCGAAGAGGTGACGTTGTCGTGGTCGCGCATACTGCGGATCGCACCCTTGGGTACGTCGTCGAGGTCGTTGTCGAGGATCTTCGGCAAGATCGTTTCAGCTTCGGGAAACTTCTTGAAGTACTCCTCGGGGGCGTACCACGGGAGATGCGGCCGATAGAGGCCCGCGGCCAGGAAGAACGGCTTGGGACGCTTGCGCCGCAAATAGGTTGCCGCCCAATCGGCGATCATGTAGTCGGCGGTTTGCTCGTCGGGAGCGTCGAGAGGGCTCCAATCGAAATGCCCCATGTTGAGCCCGTTCACCGGGCGGTCGTCCGGCGCCAAATAGCCGGGCGTGGTGAAGTAGTAGTCCCAGGAGCGCTCCTCGTTCTGGTTGGAATGGAAGATCTTGCCTGCTCCCAACACCTCGTAGCCGTGCAGCCGGAAGTGCTCGGACATGGTGACGGCGTCGGGCATGGCGTCGCGCCAGATGTCGTTGTTGGCGTAGCAGCCCGAGGTGGTCGGCCGGAGGCCCGTCATCACGCTCGCGCGCGAGGGATTGCACATCGGCGCCTGGCAGTAAGCGCGCCGGAACGTGACTCCGCGCCGGGCCAAGGCGTCGATGTTCGGCGTGAGCGCTTGTGCGTGGCCGCCAAGCACGCCGATCCAGTCGTTGAAATCGTCGATCGCGATCATCAACACGTTGGGGCCGCTCGAGCGCGCGGCTTGGCCCAAGACAGATGGAGCCGCAAGGGCGCCGAGCCCGGCGGTTCGGAGAAAGCTGCGACGATTGAGGGCGGTTGACATACGCTGTAAAGGATAGCGAACAGGCTGCACGATGACGACACGCGAACAACTGCTCGAGCGCATCCCGGACAAGCCAGTTTGGGTGGAGACGAGATGCGCGCTGCTCGAGGGCGGGGACGTTTTCGGCGAGCCGGACAACGCCGTGGTCCGCAGCTTAGACAAGGAAATGCTCTTTCTGTTGGGGCGACCCTCGGATCAGATCTTCGAGGCCGCTCTGGACGAGGCCGGCGACACCGTCGAGGTTGTTGCGCAGGTCGAAGACGTCCAGCACGGCGAGTACCTGATGGGGCTGCCCGGGGCCGAGGCGCGCATCTATACGGCAGGCTCGAGCCCCCCGCGCCTGCCCGCGCCCGGCGTCCATGACACGATCGAAGAGCTCACCCGAGCCGACCTGCCTCGGCTGAGTCACTTGCCGCTCGATCTCCGCGAGGAGCTCGAAGGAACACTCGAGGACGGCACGCGGGTCTCCGCCGCGATTACCGACGGCTTGCCGGTGTCTTTCTGCTATCCTTCCGCGCTCACCGAGGGACAGTGGGACGTTTCGATCGATACTTGGGAGCCGTATCGCCGCCGCGGCTTTGCCGCCGCGGCGTTTGGGGGCATGTACGAGCGCATGCTGCAAGCGGGCAAGTCAGTGGTGTGGGGCGCAATGGAGTGGAATGAGGCTTCATGGCGGCTGGCGGACAAGCTGGGGCTCGTGCAAGCGGGGACGGTGTGCGTCTGGACCGCCCACGCGCTCAATCTTCGATAGCGAGGAAGCGGATCAGAAACAGTGAGAGCGCGCGGGACGCCGGCTCGATCCCGTGCTAGAGTCGTCTCTAGGAGACGAATCCTCATGAAACTGCGCATCTCCCTTCTTTCCGCGACGCTAGCCATTGCCGCCTCGATGTTGTGGGCAGCCGGACCGGACCTGACTCACGCCAAGTGCCCCATCGCCGGCGGCAAGGCGACGGCCGGCACATCGGTGGACTACAAGGGAGGCAAAGTCTTCTTCTGCTGCGCGGGTTGCGATGCGGAGTTCCAGAAGAACACGGCCAAGTATGCGGCCAAGGCCAACTACCAGCTCTTCATCACCGGGCAGGCCCAACAGGTCGCCTGCCCGTTGGCTGGAGAGAGCGTGAGCGAGAATTTGAGCGCGAAGGTGGGTGACGCAACGGTCAGCTTCTGCTGCGCGAGTTGCCTCGATGAGGTCGCCAAGGCCGACGACGACGCGAAGATCGAAATGGTCTTCAACGACGAAGCCTTCGCCAAAGGCTTCAAGATCGTCCAGTAGCTCTATTTCGACTTGCGCCGCCGCGCCGGCTTCGGGGCGGCGGTCAAAGATTGCGGATCCGCCGAGCTCGCCTGCAGATCTGAGTGCTCTTCCACATCTCGGACGAGCGGCAGCCCATCTACATGCGCTGAATTCGCTATGCTCGAAGGGGGCGGCATCTTCGCCCCCTGTTCGCCGAGTGCCTCTCGCAGCAAAACCCGCCCGGCCGCTTGCCCGAGACGAGGCTCTCGTCGCGGTTCAGGCCGGAGCGACGCTGGTTGCCGGCAGCGACCGCCTGACGCGCGTACTACGGCGCGCCTACAACGAGCGGCGCCACGGCGCGGGAGAGCAAGCGTGGCCCAGCCCCGCGATCCACTCGTGGAACGTGTGGATCGACCGGCTCTGGAATGAGCTGCGATACCGCTTCCCACAACCGGCTCCAATTCGGCTCACGGCCGAGCAAGAATCCATCCTTTGGGAGAACGCGATTCGCCACGACCCGCGCCGAGGCGACCTGCTGGCGATCGAGGCCACCGCCGAGGCGGCGCTCCAAGCGGCCGCGACCCTAGTCGAGTGGCGTCTCCCCCTGTCCGACCTGACAAAATCTGCCATCGACGAAGTGCGCTCATTCGTGCGTTGGCGGCGGGAAGTCGAGGACCGGTGTGGACGGAAGGGCTGGATTTCCGCTCGAGCCGCGGTCGACTTGCTGATCGAGCGACTCGGCGAGCTGCCTCCGGTCGAGCTGATTCTCGCCGGCTTCGACGAGCTTTCGCCGCAGCAGAAAGAGCTGCTCGACGCGGTCGCTTTGACCGGCCGGATCCGGACGATGGCGGCTCCCAACGCGGAATCGAGCCGAGCCAGCCGAGTGTCGCTCGAGAGCCCGCGCGAGGAGATTCGCGCGGCCGCGCGCTGGGCCAAGAGGCTCGTCGAGCGCGGCGAACCGGGCCGGATCGGCGTCATCGTCGCCAATCTCCCCGCCCGCCGGCAACAGGTGGAGCGAGCCTTTCTCGAGGAGTTTTCCGAAGCCTCTCTGCTGCTCGACGCCGACGCCGATCCCGGCTTCGTCATCTCGGTTGGGCTGCCTTTCGACCGCTACGCTCTGGTCCACGGCGCGCTGCTGGCTCTCGAGCTCGACCCAAGCGGCACGGACTTGGCGACCTTCGGCGGCTGGCTGCGCTGCCAGGCGATAGCCGGGGGCGAGGCGGAACGCAACGCCCGCGGCCTGCTGGACAGGCTGCTCCGGGAGAAGGGCGTGGCGCGCATCCAGCCGCACCGCCAGGGCGGACGCCTCGACGCCGCGCCGCTTCTCCGGCAGGCCTTGCGACGTTGGGCCCGTCTCTATCGCCGCGTCCCCGAGAGCCAACCTCCAGCGCGATGGGCCGAAACGTTCTCGCGCCTGCTCGACGCGCTTGGCTGGCCGGGCGAGGCGGCTTCTTCGGACGAGGGGCGCCAAGTGCTGGCGCGCTGGAAGCAGTTGCTCGGCGAGCTCGCCTCGCTGGGCGCCGTCGAGGATTCGTGGGACATGCCCGCGGCGCGCCGCATGCTGACGCGCCTGGCCCGGACGACCCCCTTCCAGCCTGAGACGCCGGACGCTCGCGTCGAAGTGATGAGCCTGCTCGAATCCGCCGGCGCCGAGCTCGACCATCTCTGGGTGGCCGGGCTGGACGACGAGAGTTGGCCGCCGCCGCCGCGCCCCAACCCGTTCCTGCCGCTGCAGCTGCAGCGCGAGCTCGAGTTGCCGCATGGATCGGTCGAGCGCGAGCTCGAGTTTGCGCGCCTCAAGACGGACCGCCTGCTCGCGGCTGCGCCGCTCGTCGTCCTCAGCCACGCGCGAGCCGTGGAGGACCGCGAGCTTGGGCCCAGTCCTCTGGTCGCACAGGTCGACGAGGCCTCCGTCGACGAGGCGGCTGGCGAGCCGCCGGAGAGCCTTCTACGGCGGCTCTGGCGTGCGGCTCGCGTCGAGAGCGTGGAAGACGCCGCCGGTCCGCCCGCGCCAAGGGGAGAGAGGACGCCGGGCGGCGCAAAGATCTTTGAGCATCAAGCGCACTGCCCGTTCCGCGCCTTCGCCGAGCACCGCCTCGGCGCGAGAAAGCTGGAGACGGCCGCGCCCGGACTCGCGCCTTCCGAGCGCGGGCGCCTGGTCCACGAGGCGCTCGAGCACATCTGGGGCAATCTGCAAAGCTCCGAAGAGCTCGCGAGTCGCAACGCCGGCGCGCTGCGCGAGACCGTTCTCGCGGGCATCGACCACGCGATCGAGCAGCTCGTCGCCATGCGCCGCTCGGCGCTGCCTCGGCGTTTCGAGCAGGTCGAGCGAGAACGCTTGGAAGAGCTGCTGGCTGCGTGGCTCGAAGTCGAGCGGGAACATCGCACGGACGCTTTCGCCGTCGTCGAACGAGAGACGCGCACCAGGGTCGAGGTCGGCGGCGTCGCCGCCGATGTGCGCGTGGACCGCATCGACGCGCTCGCCGACGGCCGTCGTGTGATCGTCGACTACAAGACCGGTCTCACACACCCCAAAGAGTGGGACCGCGAGCGCCCTCTCGAACCTCAGATCCCGCTCTATGCCGTCACACACGAAGGCTCATTGGGCGGCGCGTTGTTCGCCAAGTTGCGGGCCGACGGGCTGAAGTTTCAGGGAGCGGTCGCACGCGACGTTCGCGTCAAGGGTGTGGGCGCGCGCAACGATCCCGACCTTCAGAACCGCGTCGCCCAGTGGCGGGAGAATCTAGAGGCCCTGGCCGCGGACTTCCTCGCCGGCCGAGCCGAGGTCGACCCGCGCGACGGCAAATGCCGCTACTGCAAGCTGCCGGCGCTGTGCCGCAAGGATGACGCGCCATGACGCCAGCCGACCAACAGGCGCGCGAGCGCGCACTCGATCCAACCCGCTCGTTCCTCGTCCAAGCGCCGGCAGGCTCAGGGAAGACCGAGCTCCTCATCCAGCGCTACCTGCGGTTGCTAACGACAGTAAGCAGACCCGAGTCCGTCGTCGCGATTACGTTCACCAAGAAGGCCGCCTCGGAGATGCGCCGCCGGGTGCTGGAGGCGCTCGAAGACGCGGACGGGCCATCGCCGGAGGAGGAGCACAAGGAAAACGCCTGGCGCCTTGCCCGCGCAGTCCGTGAGCACGATCGAAAGCTGGGATGGGATCTGGCGCAGAACCCGCTTCGGCTCGAGATTCGCACAATCGACTCACTCTGCGTCGCACTGGTCCGCCGCATGCCGTGGCTCTCGCGCATGGGCCCCCAACCCGAGCTCGTCGAGGATGCCAGCGAGCTCCACTTCGAGGCGGCGCAGCGTACCGTCGACCTGCTCGAGCAAGACCGCTACGGCGACGCCATCGAGCCGCTGCTCAAACACGTCGACAACAAGCAGGATCGCTTGGTCAAGTTGCTCGCGGCCATGTTGGCCCGCAGAGACCAGTGGCTGCGGCATGTCTACGCGGACCGCGCCACGCTTCGCGAGAACATCGAGAACCTGCTCCGGCGAGACATCGAGGAGCGCTTGCAGCAACTCGAGGCCGAGCTGCCGGAGATGGTCGCAAGCCACGCGGTCGAGCTCATGCGCCACGCCGCGGCAAATCTCCAAGGGAAGGGGAAGCACGCCGAGATTCAGCGATGTGCAGGCGTTACCAGGCTGCCGGCGCCCGATGCTTCGGATCTCGAGTACTGGCGGGCGCTTGCCTCGCTGTTGTTGACGACCCAGGGCCAACCGCGGGCCGGTGGAGGCGTCAACGTGCAGATCGGTTTCCCCACGACCGCGCCCCAGATCAAGCGCACGATGTGCGAAGTCGTCGCCGATTTGGCCTTGCACCTCGCCTTCTGCGAGCTCCTGGCGGAAGTCCCAAAGCTGCCCGAACCGCGCTTCGATCAAGCGCAATGGAATGTTCTCGAGGCGTTGCTCGAGACTCTGCCCGTTGCCGCCGCTCAGCTCCGTCTGGTCTTCGACGAGCGCGGCCAGACCGACTTCGTCGCCGTTGCGCAGGCGGCTTTGCAGGCCATGGGCGACGATCAAGCGCCGACCGACCTCGCACTCGCTCTCGACGGCCGCATCGAGCACCTGCTCGTCGACGAGTTTCAGGACACTTCCCACTCCCAGATGCGGCTGCTCGAAAAGCTCACGCTCGGCTGGACGCCCGGCGACGGACGCACGTTGTTCCTTGTCGGCGACCCGATGCAGTCGATCTATCGCTTTCGGGAGGCCGAAGTCGGCTTGTTCCTCGGGGCGGCGCGGCACGGGTTGCCGAACGTTCCGCTCGAGCCGCTACAGCTCAGCGTGAACTTCCGTTCCCGCCGCAACATCGTGGACTGGGTGAACCAGGTCTTTCCCAAGGTCTTTTCGCAGCAGGAAGACATCGCGGTTGGGGCGGTTCGCTTCGCGGCTTCTTCGTGCGCTAGCCAGCAAGAGCCGGGACCCGCGGTCGAAATCCATCCGTTTTGGGAGGAATCGAAGGGCGACCAACAGGCCGCCGAGGCGGCCGCGGTGCGGGACATCGCGCTCCCCTCGCGGCAGGCTGGCAAATCCGTCGCGATTCTCGCGCGCTCGCGCTCGCACCTGCCGGCAATCCTCGAACAGCTCCGGCAAGCGGGCATCCGCTACAGCGCGGTCGAGATCGATCCCCTCGACGCCTCGCCGGCGGTGCTGGACTTGCTGTCGCTGACGACGGCGCTGTTGCATCCCGGCGACCGCGTCTCCTGGCTGGCGGTATTGCGGGCGCCCTGGTGCGGGCTGAGCTTACACGATCTGCACGCTCTCGCCGGCGATGAACCGAAGAGCGCGATTCCGGAACTGCTCGCCAACGCGGACCGCCTGGCCCGCCTGAGCGAGCAAGGCCGGGAGCGCGTCGGCCGCCTGCTGCGAGGGATGACAGCAACGCGGCCGCGCACGCTGCGGGCCTGGGTGGAAGGCGTCTGGTTGCGCCTGGGGGGCCCCGCGTCGGTCGCGGCCGAGTCCGGGTTGGACGACGCCGGGGCGTTTTTCGAGCTGCTGGAGGAGACCGATCGCGGCTGCGACGCCGACCTCGATCTGCTACGCGGGCGCGTCGCCAAGCTCTTCGCGGCGCCAGATCCCGCCGCCGGCCAGGAAGTGCAGGTGATGACCATCCACAAGGCCAAGGGGCTGGAGTTCGATGTCGTCATCGTGCCCGGGCTGGGTCGCAAGGCCAAGAGCGACGACGATCAGCTCATGATCTGGTTTGAGCTTCCAGATGACGATGGCGCCTTCGGCGGCGATCTTCTGCTCGCGCCCCTGAAGTCCGCCGCGGTGGCATCCGACTCCATCTACCGCTACATCCAGCGCATGGAACGCCAGAAGGAGCGCCACGAGCTCGCCCGCCTGCTCTATGTCGCCGCCACCCGGGCGAAGAGCGAGCTCCATCTGCTGGGCGCCGTGCGTCTCCAAGACGGCGAAGCCAAGCCGCCGGCGAAGGATACGTTGCTAAGCTTGCTTTGGCCGGCGGTAGAGCCCATGTTCGACTCCCCGCCCCCGAGCGAGCGGAGCGCGCCGGAGGGGGATGCCCCGGTCCGGCGAGCTCGTCGCTTGACGGCCGGATGGCCAGGCGCCCTGTCCGCGCCTGCGCGCCCCGACCAGCAGCAGCCGCGCCGCTACCGGGCCGCGGTCCATCGCCGCCGCGCCATCGGCACTGCCGTGCACGACATGCTGCAGGAGATCGGGCGCGAAGGAGCCAAGGCTTGGAGTCTCGAGCGCATCCGCGCCGCCCGCCCGCGTCTGGATGCGGCTCTGCGCGCCGCCGGGCTCGAGCCGGACGAGATCCGCGCCGCGAGCGACCAGGCGGAGCTGGCCCTGACGCAAACCCTCGACGACGAGCGCGGGCGCTGGATCCTCGACGCCTCACACCAGGACGCCCAAAGCGAAGCGGCGCTGACCGGCGTCGTCGACGGCCGCGTAGTCGACCGCCGCATCGATCGCACTTTCGTCGACGCCGAGGGCGTGCGGTGGATCGTCGATTTCAAGGTCACGCCTAGAAAGAAGGGTGACATCGAGACCGTCGTCGACAAGCAAATGGAGCGCTATCGGGCGCAAATGCAGGACTACCGCACGCTCTACCGGCGCATCGAGGACCGCTCTGTTCGCATTGGCCTCTACTTTCCTCTGCTCGGGGTCTGGCGCGAGTACGAAGAAGTTGAGCGAGCCTCGGTTTGAGACCATGGAGCTAGCTTTGGATCTCTCCACGATTTTGCTTTTCGTCGTGCTGGCCGCTCAAATCGGCTTCGCGGTCGTTTGGATTCTCACCCGGCGCGGCGGCGGCGCACAGGCGGCCGCCGAGTCGCTGACCGAGGAGTTTCGCGCTTCCGCGAGACGCACCGAGGAGACCCTCGAGCAAGAGCTCCGCAACGAGCGTAGTGAAACGGCCCGCTACGCGCGCGAGCTTCGCGAAGAGGTGGGAAAGCGGATCGAAGACAGCGGCGGCAAGCTCGGCAGCCAGCTCAACGATCGCATCGAGGCGCTGCGCGAGACCAACGACCAGAGCGCTGCCCGGCTGCGGACTGAGGTCGGCGAACGACTGAAGGAGTTTCGGACCTCGCTGACCGAGATGTCGCAAACACAGGAGAAGCGTCTGGAAGCGGTGCGCACCACACTCGACGCCAAGGTCAACGAGCTGCAATCCTCCAACGAGCTCAAGCTCGACGAGATGCGCAAGACGGTCGACGAGAAGCTGCACGGCGCGCTCGAGAAACGCTTGGGCGAGTCGTTCAAGCAAGTCAGCGAGCGACTCGAGGTCGTCCACAAAGGCCTGGGCGAGATGCAGACCTTGGCCAACGGCGTGGGTGACTTGAAGCGCCTGATGAGCAACGTGAAGACCCGCGGCGCCTGGGGCGAGATGCAGCTTGGCGCGCTGTTAGAGAACTACCTGGCGCCGGACCAGTTCGCCGCCAACGTCGAGGTGAGGCCCGGATCGGGCGAACGCGTGGAGTTCGCCATTCAGCTCCCCGACGCCTGGCTGCCCGTCGATGCGAAGTTCCCGCAGGAGGACTACCAGCGTCTGCTCGACGCCGAGGACCAAAGCGACGCCTTTGCCGTGGAGACGGCCCGGCGCGGCCTCGAGCGCGCGGTACGCGTTGCGGCGAAAGAGATCGCCCGCAAATACATCAATCCGCCTCGCACCACCGACTTCGCCATCCTGTTCGTGCCGATCGAGAGTCTCTACGCCGAGCTGCTGCGGCGACCCGGCCTGGCGAACGCACTGCAACAAGAGCTACGGATCGTGCTCGCCGGCCCGACCACGCTTTCCGCCACGCTCAACAGCTTGCAGATGGGCTTTCGGACGCTCGCCATTCAGCAGCGCTCGAGCGAGGTCTGGGAGGTGCTTGGAGCGGTCAAGGCGGAGTTTGGCAAGTTCGGCGAAGTGCTCGACAAGGTTCAGAAGAAGCTCAACGAGGCGAACAACGTGATGGAAAGCGCCAAGCAGCGCAGCCGGGTGATGCAGCGCAAGCTCAAGGATGTCGAAGCCCTGCCGGAACCTCGAGCCGGCGACCTACTCGGCATCGAGGACCAGCGGGGTCTGTTCGAAGGCGGCGACGGAGAGTCCGTCAAAGCGGCAGGCGTGGGCCCGGGCTAGACTACGCCTGCTGGACCGCTTGTGCTTCGCTTTCCTGAATCCTGAGCAGCTCGAGTCGCAGCGAATCGCACAGGGCGTTCCAGCTCGCCTCTAGAACGTCGTCCGAGACGCCGACTGTCGTCCAAGATTCGGCCCCGTCGCGCCAGGTGACCAGCACGCGCACTTTGGCCGCCGTGCCCTTGTAGGCGTCGAGCACGCGCACCTTGTAGTCGGTGAGCTTCACGTCCAGCACCTGCGGATAGACGTCTTTGAGACACGTCCGCAGGCATTTCGCCATGGCGTCGAAGGGCCCGCCTTCCGAGCTCACCTCAGCCCAGTGCTGCAACCCGTCCGAGGCGCGCACTACCAACTCCACCCGATGCTCGGTGCGGTCCTTGCCGCGCTTCTCGGTGATGATGGTCAGCTTCTCGAGATCGAACAAGAAATGGTCCGGGTCGAGCGTCTGCCGCACGAGCAGCTCGAACGAGCCTTCGGCGGATTCGAGCTCGTAACCGTCGTTCTCCATCTCTTTGATGCGCGCCAACAGGTCTTTGCGAGCTTGGTCGTCGAGCTTCTCGCTCAGGCCCTTCTCCTCGAGCTTGTAGAAGATGTTGGAGCGCCCTGAGAGGTCGCTGACCAGCACGCGGCGACGGTTGCCAACAGCTTCCGGCTCCACGTGCTCGTAGGTCGAGGCATCTCGGAGTACGGCCGAGACATGGATGCCGCCTTTGTGGGCAAAGGCCGAGCGGCCGACGTAGGCCTGGCCGTTGGGGATCTGCAGGTTCGCCGTGTCCGCCACGAAGTTCGCGAGCTTCGTCAACTGCCCGACCTTCTCGCTCCCGACGCACTCGTGGCCGAGCTTGAGCTCGAGCCCGGCGATGATCGAAACCAAGTTGGAGTTGCCACAGCGCTCGCCGTAGCCGTTGATGGTGCCCTGGACGTGGGAACAGCCTAGCTCGACGGCCGCGATCGCGTTCGCGACCGCGACTTCGCCGTCGTTGTGCGTGTGAATCCCCAGCGGGCCGTCGAATCGCTTGCGCACCTCGGCGACGATCTCGGCGAGCTCGCCCGGCAGCGTGCCGCCATTGGTGTCGCAGAGCACCAGCACGTCGGCGCCAGCTTCCTTGGCTGCATCCAAAGTCCGCAGGGCGAAATCGCGGTCGCCCTTGTAGCCGTCGAAGAAGTGCTCGGCGTCGTAGATCATCTCGCGGCCGTTCTCTTTGAGATACCTCACCGTGTCGGAGATCATCGCCAAGTTCTGCTGCTCGGTCACGCGCAGCGCGCGCTCGGTGTGCAGATTCCAGCTCTTGCCAAAGATGGTGACGACAGGCGTCTCCGACTCGAGCAGCAGACGGACGTTATCGTCCTGTTCGACGGGGTTCTTGGCGTGCCGGGTGGAACCGAACGCCGCCATCTTGGCGTGGGCGAGGTCGAGCGACTTGGCGGCCTCGAAGAAGTCCCGGTCGCGCGGGTTGGACCCCGGCCAGCCGCCCTCGATGTAGTCGATGCCAATCTCGTCCAACTTCCGGGCGATGCGCAGCTTGTCCTCGACTGAGAAGTTGACGTTCTCGCCTTGGGTGCCGTCGCGGAGAGTGGTGTCGTAGATTGCGACTCGCATTGAGGTTCTCCCCGGGGGCCGCCCCGCTTCGGGACCTCCCCCGTTTTCGTCTAGGTTGGGGGGACGGCGCCAAAGGGCGACAGTCCCCAATCCGCCTTATGCCGTCGGCATTTCCTTCTTACGCTTCAAGAAGGGCATCATGCTGCGAAGCTTCGCCCCGACCTCCTCGATCGGTTGCTCGTGCTGGCCCTTGCGCATGTCGAGGAATCTCCCACGGCCGGCCTTGTTCTCGTCCATCCACTCCTTGGCAAACTGCCCGGACTGCACTTCGGCGAGTACCTGCTTCATGTTCTCGCGCACGTGATCGTCGACCACCCGCGGCCCGCGCGTGTAGTCGCCGTACTCGGCCGTATCGGAGACCGAGTAGCGCATGTAGTTCAGGCCGCCTTCCTGGATCAGATCGACGATCAGCTTGAGCTCGTGCAGGCATTCGAAATAGGCCATCTCCGGCGCGTAGCCGGCGTCAACCAGCGTCTGGAAACCAGCGCGGATGAGCTCGGAGGCGCCGCCGCAAAGCACGGCCTGCTCGCCAAACAGATCCGTCTCGGTCTCTTCCTTGAAGGTGGTCTCGATCACGCCCGCCTTCAGGCAGCCGATGCCTTTCGCGTAGGCCAAACCCAGCTTCTTGGCGTTTCCGGTTGCGTCCTGCGCCACCGCGACCAGCCCCGGCACGCCTACGCCCTCTTCGAACAGCTCGCGTACGCGGTGGCCCGGCGCCTTGGGGGCGACGAGCAACACGTCGATGTCCTTGCGCGGCTCGATGAAACCGAAGTGCACGTTGAAGCCGTGCGCGAACAGCAGCGCCGCGCCGGGCTTGATGTGCGGCGCGATCTGCTCGTCATAAAGATTCGCCTGAATATGATCGGAAACCAGGATCATGATCACGTCGGCGACCTTGGCGGCCTCTGCGGTCGTCATCACGCGCAACCCGGCCTGCTCGGCTTTGGCCCACGACTTGGAGCCCTCGTAGAGCCCGACCACGACGTCCGCGCCGCTCTCTTTCAAGTTCAGCGAATGCGCATGGCCCTGGCTGCCGTAGCCGATGACGGCGATCGTCTTGCCATCGAGATTCGAAAGATCGCCGTCAGGTTCGTAGTAAATCGGTAGTGCCAACTTCCCTTCTCCTTCTCTGTGTTGTCTCGTCCTCAGTCCGCTTCCGAGCCGCGCGCGTCAGCAAGCGCTCCTCGCGGTCGCGGCTCGGACCCCGGCGCTTCACTTCGATTCCACCGGCTCGGTCTCCGGCTCATCCGCATCCAACTTGAACTTTGGCATCGGCAACCGGTTGCCCGGCAGCCGCGCCATCGCCATCGATCCCGAACGGATCATTTCCACATCACCGTAATGGTGCAGCAACTCGATCAGCGCGTCGATCTTGTCCGGCGAGCCGGTCACCTCGAGCGTATAGTGCGTCGGCGCCACGTCTACGATGCGCGCCCGGAAGATCTCGGCTTCTCTGGTTAGCGCCGAGCGCATCTCGGGCTTGACGTTGGAGACCTTGACGAGTGCGAGCTCGCGCTGCACGGCCTTGGATTCGGTCAGATCGACGGCTTTCACCACGTCCACCAGACGCGTGATCTGTTTGATGAGCAAGTCGCGGTTCTCTTCGCTGACGGCCGCGACGATGGTCATCGACGACAGCGTCGGGGCGAGCGTCTTGGCGACCGTCAGGCTATCGATGTTGTAGCCGCGCGAGGTGAGCACGCCGGCGACGCGCATGAGAGCGCCCGGCTTGTTCTCGACCAGTAAGGAAATCAGTTGGTTCATCGTCTCGTCCTCACGCTTCTCAGTCGCCGGCAGCGGCGGGTTTTGGCTCGCCCAAAATCATGTCCGAAAGGGCGCCGCCGGCCGGCACCATCGGATACACGTTCTCTTCGCGAGTCACCATCACGTTGAGCAGGAACGGCCCCGGCTCATCGAAAGCTTCTTTGAGCTTGTCCTCGAGCTCGGAAGGCTGCCGCACAGTCGAGCCTTTGAGCCCGAACGAAGCGGCGAGCATCGGAATGTCGGGGAAGCCCGGCTCCATCGCAACCTCGCTGTAGCGCTTGGAATAGAACAACTGCTGCCACTGGCGCACCATGCCCAACCAGCCGTTGTTCATGATGATGATCTTGACCGGGATATTGTTCGCCGCGATGGTGGCCAGCTCCGGCATGGCCATCATGAACCCGCCGTCGCCGACCAGCGCCACCGTTGGTCTATCCGGCGCGGCCACCGCCGCGCCCATCGCCGCGGGCAGCCCGAAACCCATCGCGCCCAACCCGCTCGAAGACTGCCACAGCCGCGGCTCGTTGAAGCGCAACCACTGTGCGGCCCACATCTGATGCTGGCCCACGTCGACGCAGACGTTCGCCTCGCCCTTGCAGATCTGGTCGATCTGCTGCATCAGCATTTGCGGCTTGATCTCGGTCGCCGAGGGCTCGTAGTCGTAGGGATGCTCCCGCTTCCACTGCATCACCCGGCGCAGCCAGCCCGCACGCGCCTGCTCGTTCTCCGCGGCCTTCTCGGCCTTGGTTTCGCGGAGGCGTTTGTTCAGCTCGACGAGCACGCGCCGGAGGTCGCCCACGATGCCGACGTCGGCGCGGCGGTTCTTGTTGATCTCCGCCGCGTCGATGTCGATGTGCAGCACGCGGGCGCCGGGCGCAAAGCGGTCCAGACGGCCGGTCACGCGGTCGTCGAAGCGGACGCCCAATGCGATGATCGTGTCGCACTCGGTGACGCCCATGTTCGCCGCGTAGCCGCCGTGCATGCCCAGCATCGACACGTAGTGCGGATGCTCGGCGGGCATCACGCCGTGTCCCATCACGGTGTGCGCCAGTGGAGCGCCCAGGATTTCCGCCAACTCGACGACCTCGGCGGCCGCGCCGGAGCTGATCACCCCGCCGCCCGCGTAAATGTAAGGCCGCTCGGCCTCCCATAGGAAGCCGACCGCCTCTTCGATCTCCGCCTCGTCGGGGTCGAGCCGCAGGTCATAGCCGCGCAGCGGGCGCAGCTCGTCTTTGGGAGTGAACCGGCCTTTGCCTTGCAGCACGTCCTTGGTCACATCCACCAACACTGGCCCGGGACGACCGCTGCGGGCGATGTAGAACGCCTCGTGGATGACCTGCGTGAGATCGTTGATGTCCTTGACGAGATAGTTGTGCTTGGTGGCGGCTCGGGTGATGCCGAACGTGTCGGCTTCCTGAAAGGCGTCGCGTCCGATCAACGCCTGCGGCACCTGTCCGGTGACGGCGACGATCGGAATCGAGTCCATCAGAGCGTCCACCAGGCCGGTGGTCAGGTTCGTGGCGCCGGGCCCGGAAGTGGCCATGCACACTCCGACCTTGCCGGTCGCGCGAGCGAAACCCTGCGCCATGAAGGCTGCGTTTTCTTCGTGCCGCACCAGGATGTGGCGCAGATCGTGGTCATAGAAGACGTCGTAGACCGGCAAAGTCACACCGCCGGGGTAGCCGAATACCACCTCGGCGCCTTCCCGGGCTAGGCTCTCCACCAGAATTTGCGCGCCTGTCATCAAGGCCATGTCGTTTATCTCTCCGTTCCTTCGTCACCGCCCCGCCGCATCGGATCCTCCGGTCACAACCTTCGGCGAGGCAGAGAAAAGGCCGCCGACCGGATCACTTGGTTCGCCCCGGCGGCGGCCTGTTTCGATTTCTTGTTCGAGATACGAAGAGGCCGTTAACCGGGGCGGGATACCGCTACGATTACGATGGAGCCGTTAATTCGAAGAACCGCAATGGGGGAGCCGTCCAACCCGGCTCCTGCCGAGGTCGAAACGATCTCGGGTGCAATGGTGAGCGTGCTGCGGTTCATGCGCTCACGAGGCGAGCGGCAGCGGACGGAGGGCCTGCGGCGCTCCGCACTCCTCAATCCTGCCGCGCTCTTCGTCATCTCAATCTCCGATCCGCGTCCGAGGACGCAAATCTCCCTTCCTGCAAGTGTAGCGGGTTTGCCCCGGGCGGTCAACGGGTCGACAAGTCGGACCTACGCCCGGACGCTCTTCACCGCGTCCACCAAGAAATACGGTGCGATCAGCGGCGATGGCGCGAGCGAGTAGACTTCCGCGAACAGCCGTTTCCCGCCCGAGAACGACGCCTTCTCCACCGGCCCAGGCACCGGCGCGTGAATCACCGCTTCGCCCGGAAACTCGTCGTCGAGCATCTGGCAGAGCTTGCCATAGGAGAACGGCCGAATCGAGGAGTAGTCGACGCCGAGCTTCTTCTTCACGAGCTCGACCGCACTCTCATGCGAGCGAAAGCCCAAGCCCCAGATGCCGACATGCGGGTCCGCCGTCAAGCTAAAGCGGTTCGGAGTGGTCATCACTGCCTTGGCCCCGTCGTCGAGCACGCGGCTGATCTCTTTGACAACCTTGTTCGGGTCGCTGACGTGCTCGAGCACATCGACCGCCGTGGCTGCGGTGAAGCGGGCGTCGTCGAAGGGCAGCGCCTCGCCGTTCGCGGCGACGAGTTGCACGCGGAACTGCTTCTCTTCGAGCAACTTCCTCGCCATCACGAGCTGATACAGGGCCGCGTCCACGCCGATGACCTCGCGGCCGCCAACCGAGAACGCCGCCAGGTACCGCCCCATCCCGCAACCGACGTCCAAGTAGGGGCCGCGGTCGGTCGGATCGAAGCGCCCGAATGCCGCTTCCGCCTGCTCGACCTCGACGTGAAAGTGCGCCGTGTGCGCGGCCTTGAGCTTGGGATGGGCCGGGGGCCGGAGCTCGTAGAGCTTCTCGACGAGCTCGTCGAAGCTCATGTGCGCCGCGAAGGCGGCGAGCTTCTCGGCTAGCGCCAGGTCTTCCTCGAGGGAGATCTCCGGGCTTGGCTCGAGCCGTAGATCGGGAATATCGAGCCGAACCGGGTAGTCGCCGCGGCACGGATCGCACAGCAGCGCGGGACCGACGGGATTGTCGGGGTCGCTCCGGTCGCCCGGGTCGAGAACGAGCGGACCTCTGCAGCGTGGGCAGCGAAGTTCCACCGGGCGATCGTAACATGGGATTCTCGCCTAGGACATTCGAGTGTTTCCCTTAGCCATCTTCGGGCTCGGCGGCGCCGCCGAGCGTCTACTGTTGCCGGCCGCGCGCGCCGTCGACGGCGTCGAGGCCCTCTCGGGATGCGACCCGGACGCAGCCCGGCGCGCCTGGGCCTCGGAGAATTTCGATATTCGGACCTATGACTCCGCCGAGGCCCTGCTCGAGCGCGAGCAGCCCGCCATCACGCTCATCGGGACGCCTCCGGATTCGCATTTCGAGCTGGGCCGCAAGGCCCTGGAATCCGGCGTTCATGTCTTTCTCGAGAAGCCGTTTACGCAGACCGTCGAGCAGGCCGACGAGCTGATCAACCTGGCCCGCGAGCGCGGCCTACAACTGGCCGTCAACACCCAGTACCGCTACATGGACCTCTACCGCCGGACGCGGCAGCGCCTGGCGGCCGAAGATTTCGGCCGTCTCCACGGCATCCAGGTCTGGCAGCAGATGTTTCACCCGGCCGATGTCGACGGACCGAGCTGGCGGCGGGCGATGCGCCAGGCGACGCTCTACGAGTTCGGCGGCCATGCCGTGGACCTGCTCGCCTACCTGTTCGACGCCCAGCCCGCGGCGATCTCGGCCCTGATGCCGGCAGTCCGGCCGGAGTACCACTCTGACGTCTTGGTTCAGGCCACGCTGAAGTTCCCCGAGGATCGCGTGGCGACGCTATGGCTCAACCGCGTCTCGCACGCACCGATGCGCTACCTCGAGATGCGGCTCGATTGCGAGAGGGCTTCGGTGCGGATCTCGCTCGGGGGCGTGGCGAGGCTGGCGCTCGACTGGGCCGGACGGCCGCGGCTGCGCACGAGCTTACACAAGGGCGGCGAAGCGCGGGAGGAACGGGATGGCCGCTCGCGCGTGTTCGCCACGATGGCGCGACCCGCGTTTCTGCCCGCGACCATCGCTCACTTGCGCGATTTTGTGAGCCGGATCGAAGCCGGCTCGCGCGACCTCGCCGCCGCCGAATCGGCTCGCACCGTGCTGCGGACTTCGCTAGCGGGCTACGAATCCGCCGCGGCAGGTGGCGATTGGGTCGAGATCTGAGCGACGCTCAGAACTTGCGGCTCCACTCCTCGGGCCAACGCTCCACCACGACCTTCTCCTGCGTAAAGAACTGGATCCCGTCGCGCCCTTGCGCATGCAAGTCGCCAAAGAAGCTCTCTTTCCAACCGCTGAAGGGGAAGTACGCCATTGGCGCGGCCACGCCGACATTGATGCCCACGTTACCGACCTCGGCCTCATAGCGAAACTGTCGCGCCGCGCGCCCGCTGGAGGTGAACAGACACGCCATGTTGCCGTAGGCCCCGGAGTTGATCCGCTCGATCGCCTGTTCCACAGAGTCGACCGCCATCAGAGCGAGCACGGGGCCGAAAATCTCCGTCTTGGCGATGTCGCTCTCGGGCGAGAGATCCTCGAGGATGGTGGGTTTGACGAAGCTGCCGCCCTCGCCGCCGGCGATGCTCGGGCTTCGACCGTCTACCCGCACCTTGGCGCCTTCGGCCTCGGCCCGAGCGATCAGGCCCTCGATCCGCTGGCGGCTGTCGGGGGTGATGACCGGTCCCATCTCGACGCCGTCTTCGAGCCCCGAGCCGACCTTGCGCGACGCCGCGATATCGGCCATGGCATCGGTGAACGGCTCCCGCGCCTCGCCCACCGGAATCGCCACCGACGAGGCCAGGCAGCGCTGCCCAGCGCAGCCGAACGCGCTGTCCGCCGCAATCTTCGCGGTCATCTCAAAGTCGGCGTCTGGCAAGACCACGATCGGGTTCTTCGCGCCGCCCTGGCACTGCACGCGCTTGCCGCTCGCGGCCGCACGGGCGTAGACATGGCGTGCGACCGCCGTCGAGCCGACGAAGCTGACGGCCTTGATCGTTGGATGGTCCAGGATCGCATCCACCGTGTCACGATCGCCGTGCACGAGATTGACGACTCCGGGGGGAAATCCGGCTTCCTCGATCAGCCGCATCAGCTTGTCCATTGTCAGCGGAACCTTCTCGGAGGGCTTCACCACACAGGCGTTCCCGCAGACCACCGCATAGGGCAGGAACCACATCGGAATCATGCCTGGAAAGTTGAACGGCGTGATGATGGCGCACACGCCCACCGGCTGGCGCACCATCAGCTCGTCGATGCCGCGTGCGATGTCTTCAGAGAGATGGCCCTGCAACAGGCTCGGGGCGCCGCAGGCCACTTCGACGTTTTCAATCGCGCGTTGGAGCTCTCCCCGCGACTCCGGTAGCGTTTTGCCGCACTCGATGGTGATCAGCCGCGCCGTCTCTTCGAAGTCGCGCTCGAGCAAGGCCTTTAGGCGGTAGAGGAACTGCGCCCGCTCGTTGGCCGGCGTCCTGCGCCACTCCTGCTGCGCCCGGGCGGCGTTTTGCGCCGCGACATCTACCGCCATCGCCGGTGAGCGCGGCGCGCGCGCGATCACCTCGCCGGTCGCGGGGTTGTCGACATCGATCCAGTCTTCTCCCGCCGGCAGCCACTGCCCGCCGACGTGGTTGAGTAAATCCGGTCTAGACATCAGCGACCCACGATTATCCCACGAGGCTGTTACGCTCAGAGAAACGCATGGAGTACCGCACGATTCGTCTTGCTCCGAAGGGTCCCGAGACTGAGCCGAGCCCCCTGCTCAGCGGCGAGGTCGAGCTGAGCGCCGAGGAGTGCCGCGTGCTTGGGTGCCTGGTCGAGAAGTCCATCGCGACGCCCGACTACTATCCGCTTACGCTCAACTCGCTCGTCTCGGCTTGCAATCAGAAGTCGAGCCGTGACCCGGTCGTCTCCTACGGCGACGGCGAGGCGCTCACGGCGATCGACGGCCTCAAGGAGAAGCGGTTGGCCACACGCATCACCGGCTCGGACTCGCGCGTGCCCAAGTATCGCCACCTCATGGCCGACGCGCTGCGCCTCAACCAGCCGCAACTCGTGACCTTGACCGTGCTGATGCTGCGCGGCCCGCAGACGGTGGGCGAGATTCGCGGGCGCAGCGGCCGGCTGTATGATTTCGACTCGCTGCAAGAAGTCGACGAGACGCTCCAGGCGCTTGCCGAGCGAGAGCATCCGCTGGCGGTCCAGCTCGCCCGCCAACCAGGCGAGAAGGAGGCGCGCTGGGCGCACCTGCTCAGCGGCGAACCGGCGGAAAGCCCCGCCCCGTCAAGCGCACCTGCGCACCATTCGCCGTCTCCAGATGCGGCTGCGCTCGAAGCGCGGGTGGCGGCGCTCGAAGCGCGGGTGGCGGCGCTCGAAGACGCCGTCGCGGCGCTGCGAGCCGAGCTGGAAACGCTCCGCGGGCAGTCCTAGCCGCCGGGCGCGCCGATTCGGGCGCCAGCGATTTTACGAGCCGAGCTTGACAGGGCGCCGCACGGGTCTCTACCCTGTCCGCGACCGCTGGACGGCTCTGGGCGACCCGGACGGGGTTGAGCCACAGGGTCGGGCCGCAGAGCCGTCTCATGCAAATGCGGTCGCCTGTTTGAGCAAACGGGCGGCGAAGAGGCACACGTCGCCCACTGGGAAGGCGTGTCGACCAGACGATCAACCGCCTTCCGTCGCGAAAGACTGGAGGGGTTCTCGAATGTCTAGCTCTTCGAGCGGACGATGGTCGCTTGGCACGTTGCCTGCGATCCTCGCCGTGGTTCTGTTGGTCCCGAGCTTGGTTTTCGGCCAAGCCGCCGTCGGTACGTTTACCGGCACGGTGACCGACGCTTCCGGCGCCGTCATTCCCGGCGCGGAAATTTTCATCATGAACGCCAATACCGGCGTAACCTATAGCGGCCAGACCGGCCCTGGCGGGCGTTACACGATTCCCAACGTCCCGGCCGGCGACTACAACATCACAGTTTCCGCGGAGGGCTTCAAGGCCGCGGAGGTGACCGGCGCGCGCTTGAACGCGAACACCGCGGTCGGACAATCGTTCCAGCTCGAGGTCGGCTCGGTGACCGAGACGATCGAGGTCACCGCGACGCAGCTTCAAGTGCAGACCACGTCCGGCTCGGTTGGCTCGACCGTGCAGGTCGAGCAGATCCAGGAGCTTCCCCTGCCCAACCGCGATATCTTCAATCTCGTCAACTTGGTCCCCGGCGCCTTCCGCTCGGAGTCGAACGGCAATATGTCGATCGGCGGCGGACGCACGCGCTCGACGGGGTCGTTCATCGACGGCGTGAACAACACGCGCGGCGGCTTGGGCGTGCAGAACGTCGAGATGTCGCCTCCGGTGGACTCGATGCAGGAGTTCAAAGTGCAGGTCAACTCGATGGGCGCGGAATACGGCCGCAGCTCCTCGGGCGTCGTCACCGCCGTTACGCGCAGTGGAACGAACGACTGGCACGGCAGCATCTACCACTTCATCCGCAATGATGCTTTCGACGCGGCGGGCTGGAACATCGACACCAAGCCCAAGCTGCGCCGCAACAACGGCGGCGCGTCGATCGGCGGACCGATCAAGAAAAACCAGACATTCTTCTTCTACAACGTCGACATCTTCCGCCAGAGACTCGGCCAAGTGCGGACCCGCAACGTGGGTCTGCCGGAGTGGCGTACGGGCGATTTCTCGTCGCTGACGCGCAGCGCGGGCGGCGAGGCTGTGTTCGTTCCGATCCACGACCCG
Organism: Bryobacterales bacterium; assembly: GCA_965216545.1. Lineage (GTDB taxonomy): Bacteria > Acidobacteriota > Terriglobia > Bryobacterales > UBA6623 > RI-231. Next base: position 4,518,449 of record OZ244172.1, on the reverse strand, counting down.
CTCACGCGCGCCTCGGGACCCATTAACAACCCGAGAGAGTCTCTGCAGTTTCCGAACAACCAGATCCCTTCCGCCAGGCTGGACCCGGTGGCGGTGAAAGCCGTGGGCTTCATCCCGCTTCCGAATCGCACGCCGAACAACTTGGCGAACCAGGCGGGCAACTGGCGCGAGACTCCGAACCAGTCCCGCGACCGCGACTACCACACCTGGAAAGTCGACCATAACTTCACCGAGAACTGGCGCACCTTTCTGCGGATGATCTACACGACTCCGGACGACACGCTGACGGGCTATTCGCAGGGCTACGGCGTAGCCGACCCGAACGGTCTGGACATCATCAACGTGCGTCAGAACTGGGCGTGGAGCAACACGTACACGTTCTCTCCTACGTTCTTCGTAAGCGCGATCGTCGGCTTCAATCGCGTGACTGTCGACCGCCGGTCGGGCGACTGCTGCGAGACGAACTATGCGGACTTCTTCGGTCTGCCAGGGCTCGAGAAGGGCGGCGAAGTGTTCCCGCGCTTCAACATCCAAGGCGGCCGCGGCGGCCCCATGACGCAGTTCGGCGCGGCGGGCAATGCGAACCGTTTCGCGGCGTTCACCAACTTCGACTACGAAGCGAACTTCACGAAGATCTCGGGCGACCACACGTTCAAGTTCGGCGGCAAGTACACGTCGTTCCAAGGCAACGAGGTGAGCCGTCCGCAGCCGAGCGGCGCCTGGACGCTGAGCGGGAACTTCACCCGGTATCGTCCTGATGGCGGAGGCCGCGACAACAACACCGGCGCAGATTTGGCGGACTTCATGCTGGGCCGGATCTGGAACATCGACACTCGAGTTGCACCGGGCATTGGCAAGCGGATCAAGTACTGGTCCGGCTACTTCCAGGACGACTGGAAACCGACCAGCCGGCTGACGCTGAACATCGGCGTACGCTACGAGACCGAGACCCCGATCACCGAGGTAGCGGGCCGTATGAACGGCTTCTGCCAGTTCTGCCCGAACCCGCGCGCAGGCCTGGACGGCATCGAGCCTGACGCGATTGGCGCAGTGCTGTTCCCGAACCGCGACGGCACGGGCAACTACCTGTGGAACTGGGACAAGAACAACATCGCGCCCAGGTTTGGCTTTGCGTACCGGCTGAGGGACGACGACTCGCTGGTCGTTCGCGGCGGTTTCGGAATCTTCTACGGCAACCCCTACGATCGCAACTCGATCCAGCCTGGCCGCGCCGGATTCGACAACATCTTCCGCACCCGCGGCGGCGATTTGGCGACCTCGTCGGGCAACGGCTTCCTGCGCGACGGCGTTCCGGCCGGTGCGCTGGATGACATCCCTGAGGAGGAGCTCAACGGCGGCTTCGGAACCGTGGGGACGCGGTTCGAGACGTCGACGATCCAATTCTGGGACCAGGCTCGCGAGATGCCCTACACGCAGAACTTCAACTTGACCTTCCAGACGCGCTGGAAAGGCGTGCTGTGGGAGTTCGGAGGCTTGGGCAGCCTCGCCCGGCACCAGGCGATCAACAACATCAACATCAACGTGATCCACCCCAACGACTTGGCAGCGGCAAACGCGTCCGGTGTCACCGAGGCGCAGCGCGAGCGGGACTTCCGCCCGTGGCATGCCTGGGCTGGCAATCTGGATCAGATCCAATTGATGTCGCCCAACTGGGGCATCTCGAACTACTACGCATTGACGTTCAAGTCCGAGAAGCGCTATCAGGGCGGCCTGGGTTGGACCGTGGCGTACACGCACACGCAGTGGATCGACAACATTCGGTTCATCGGCGACGCGGATACGTTCGGCGACAACACGAACCCGCAGGACCTCTATGACTTCCGGAACGAGCGGTCGAAGTCCGTCAACGGCCTGCCGCATCGCTTGGTCATGGCGCCGATCTACGATCTGCCCTTCGGCCGTAATCGCAAGTGGGGATCGAACTGGAACCCGATCGTGGACGGCATCCTGGGCGGCTGGCAGTTGGCGACGGTGGCCACGCTGCGCACCGGCGGCTATTTCGGCGCTTTGGTCGACGGCGGTCCGAACCTGCGCGGCGATATCGGGGCGGGCGTGATTCTGCGCGCCGACGTCACGGGCGCGCCGTTCGAGTCGCCGAATCAAGGCGAGCCGGCGCCGAACGTGATCGGCAAGCAGTTCCTCAACCCGGATGCGTTCGCGGAGCCGGATCAGTTCACGCTGGGCAACTCTTCGCGGACGTTGCCCGGCATTCGCGGACCGGGTCGCGTGAACTTCGACGTCATGCTGGCGAAGAACTTCCGCTGGCAGGACCGTTGGCGCGCCCAGTTCCGCTGGGAGGCGTTTGACGCGCTGAACACTCCGGCGTTCAACGTTCCGAACCGCTCGCTCGGCTCGGGCAACTTCGGCTTCGTCACCGGTACGCTGCCAAACAGCCGCCGGATCATGCAGCTTGGTCTGCGCGTCACCTTCTAGCCCGCCGGCAAGGCGGCATCGCAACGGGGCCCCGGCAACGGGGCCCCGTCTCGTTGCTGGGCCAGCCAACCGAATCCCTCGGGTCCCACTCCGAACCGCCGGCCGGCCCGAGCCGCGACCGCGCGAATCCGCTCGATCACATCGGCCTGAAACTCCGGGTCGAGCCAGGACTGCTCACCGAATCTCTCAGCCAGGCGGACCGCCGCGTCCCGTGTGGTGGCGCCGCGGAGCTTGACCGCCCGCACGTGTAGCGGGTCGCCGATGAGATCCGTGTCCGTCGCATCGAGCGCCTTCTCCGCCAGCTCCTCGGGGTTGCACGGCAACAACGGCGCCAGAGTGGCATGCACCGTCAACCCCGCCCCTCGTAGTGCGCGAATCGCCCGCAGGCGCTCCGCCATCGGCTCGCAGTGTGGCTCGTAGCGCCGCCGCACGTCCTCGCGGTCCGTCGTGATCGAAAAGCTCACGCGGAGCTTCGTCTTGGCCGCCAGCCGGGCCAGCAAGTCCGCGTCCCGCACCGCCAGCGGCGAGCGCGTCTGTAGCGTGAGGACTCGCGGCGGGCGGTCGATCAACGCTTCGAGAACCGCCGGCATCGAGCGCTCCTCGGCTTCGGCCGGCTGGTAGGGGTCGGTGAGCGGCGAGCAGTAGATGCGCTGGCCTGCTCGAAGCTCTTTCGAGAGCAGCTGCGCCGCGTTGGCTTTGAAGGTGGTGAGCTGGCCCCAGCGCCGCCAGTCCTCTCGCTTCAGCCCGCCGAAGATCCGCATCGTCGGCACGTAGCAGTAGAGACAGCCGTAGGTACAGTTGCGCGCCGGCGTCAGCGAGTGCGTGAACCCGGCGCTGGCGATGAAGCCGCTTGTAGGGCTCAAGATCGTGCGGGCCCCCGCCCGCCGAATTCTGCCGTCACTCAATCCGCGCTCATTTTACCTTCGCGGAACAGCACGGCCGTCTCCAGCCAGTCGTGGACCGCCTTGTTGAACGCGCCTGGCGCCTCGAGATTCGTAAGATGGCCCGCGCCGGGGATCTCGACATAGCGGCTCTCGGGGATCGCCTTCGACCACTCGAGAGCCTCCGACGCCGGCGTTACGGCGTCTTGCTCGGAAGCGATGACGAGCGTCGGAGCTTCGATCGCTCCCAAGTGCGGGGTCGAATCTTCGCGAGCAGCCATCGCGCCGAGCAGCTCCGCGATCGTCTCGCCCGGCACCGACTCCATCATCGCGCGCACACGCTCGACGAGCTTGCGATTGCGCTTGAGCGTCGTTGCGCCCAGCACTTTCGACAGCATCCGGTCGGCGATGGCCGACGGACCCTCTGCGCGCGCAACCTCCGCAGTCTCGGCTCGGCCGCGACGCGCCTCTTCTGTGTCCGCCGCGGCTCGGGTGTTAGCCAGCACCAGACCCCGCAACCGGTCCGGATGTCGCCGGGCGAAGGCCAGCGCGGTGTAGCCGCCCATCGAGACGCCGCCGACCACGGCCCTCGAAATCTGCAACACGTCCAGCAGCCGAGCGGCTAAGTCCGCCACCCCGTCGATGCTCAGCGGCGCCGGCTCGGAGCGGCCCACCCCGGGAGCATCGACCGTGATCACCCGCGCGATGTCGGCCAAACCCGACGCCTGCTCGGCGTACATCGCGCGATTGAGAGGGAACGCATGCAGCAGCAACAGCGGTACGCCGCCCCCCCTCGATTCATAACTCACACGGCGGTCGTCAATCGTCGTCTGCACTCGCCACCCCTCCCACGGCAAAGGTTCGTTGTCCGGCCGAAAATACTTGTGCCAAACTACGAGTCCGAACGATGCAATCTACCACGAAGTATCTCGGCTTGTCTCCCGCGGACGGCTCGCCCGTCGAGGTCGCCGTCGAGAGCGGCCGCATCAGCAGCGTCCAACCCGCCGACGGCGTCAAGCCGGCGCAGTGGATCGCCCCCGGCATGATCGACATCCAAGTCAATGGATTCGCCGGGGTCGACTACAACTCGCCCGATACGCCGCTGGACGAGATCGCGCGCTCGATCGAGGTCCAACGGGCCACCGGCGTCACGCGCTTCTTCCCGACCGTCATCACGGGCTCACACGAGAACATCCGCGGCTCGCTCCGTAACCTGGCCAGAGCCCGCCGCGAGCTCGCGAACGGCGAGTCGATGATCAGTTTCCACGTCGAGGGTCCCTGGATCTGCCCCAACGACGGTCCGCGGGGCGCCCACCCCAAGGAGCATGTGCGACCGGCGACCATCGATGAATTCGAGACCTTCCAAGACGCCGCCGAGGGCAACATTCGCCTGATCACCATCGCGCCCGAGACGCCCGGCGCGATCCCGGTCATCGAGCACATGGCCTCGAAGGGGATCGTCGTCTCGCTCGGCCACACCAACGCCGGCGAGCAGGACGTGAACGACGCCATCTCCGCGGGCGCGACCATGAGCACCCACCTCGGCAACGGTGCGCACCAAACCGTTCCCCGTCACTCCAACTACATCAACTATCAAATGGCCTCCGACGAGCTTTGGGCGGGCTTAATCGTCGACGGCATCCACTTGCCGCCGTGTTTCGTCAAGATCGCCGTGCGTGCCAAGGGGCTCGGGCGGACGATCCTGGTCACCGACGCCGCGCCGCCGGCCGGCTGCGAGCCGGGCGTCTACCACTTCGGCCATCTCGAGGTCCGGCTCACGGCCGATCAATCCATCCGGCTCACCGATAGCGGCCGGCTGGCCGGCTCGGCTCTATCGATGGACCGCGGCCTGGAAAACCTGATGAAGTTCACCGGCCTCGACCTGCGACAGGCGTTGCAAGCCGGTACGGAGAACGCCGCCAAGAGCTGCAATCTCGAGGGCCGATCCGGCTTCCTGCAGCCGGGGGACCTGGCAGACCTCATCCTGTTCGATTTCGACCCGGAGACCAACGACGTCGAGGTCCGAGAGACGATCGTGGGTTTCGCAAGCTAGCAGCAGCCGGCCCCTCAGATCAGAGAATCCCAGCCCGCCTTTTCGAGCGCCTTGACCAGCGCCGACACTTTTTGCGCCTCGGCCCGCGGGCAAACCAGCAGAGCGTCCTTGGTGTCGACCACGATCAAATCGTGCACGTCGACCAGCGCGACCAGCTTGCCCGGAGCGTCGACGTAGTTGCCCTTGGCGTCGAGGAGCTCGACGGCTCCCGAGGCGGCGTTGCCGTCGGCGTCCTTGGCCGCAAGCTGGTAGACCGCTTCCCAACTGCCCACGTCGTTCCACCCGAAATCCTTGCACGGGAACCCCGCGATGTTCTTCGCCTCTTCGAGGATTCCGTAGTCGATCGACGTCTTGTCGGTCTTCGGGTAAGCCTCGGCGAGAGCGGCTCGGAAGCGATTCGAAGCGAGCTTGGGCAGAGCCGTCACGGCCGCGTGGGTCCGTGGCAGGAATTCCCGCACGGCGTCGAGAATCGTGCCGGCCCGCCAGAGGAACTGTCCGCTGTTCCAGTAGAAGTTCCCCGCCTTGACGAATCGGCGCGCCGTGGCCGGGTCGGGCTTCTCACGAAAGCGCGTGACTTTGGCGGGCCATCGACCGCCCGGCTTGGTCGTCTTGGGGAATTCGATGTAGCCGTAGCCAGTTTCTGGATACCGAGGCTGGATGCCGAGCACGATGAGATCTTCGCCCTTGGCCGCGGCGGCTGCGGCGGACTCGAGCACTCCCAGATAGCTGACCTCGTCGAGGATCAGGTGATCCGACGGCAGCACGGCCATCACTGCATCCGGGTTCGTCTGCGCGATCAGCGCGGCGCCCAGCGCGATCGCCGGCGCTGTGTTGCGCCCTTCGGGCTCGGCGACGATCTGCCGCGCCGGTACGTCAGGCAACTGCTTGCGCACCTTCGCCCGCAGCAACTCGCTAGTGATGATCCAGACGCGCTCGGGCGGGATCAAGTCGCACACGCGGCGCACCGTTTGCTGCAGCAGGGACAGCTCGCCCACCACTGGCAACAATTGTTTCGGCATTCTGGCGCGGCTGCGTGGCCAAAAACGAGTGCCACGCCCTCCCGCGAGGATCACGGCGTGCAACTCAGGAAGGCTCATGGCTCTCGTTCGAGGGGGTAGGGATGGATCAGGTTGAACGACCGGCCCCAGCGCGTCTTCGAAAAGAAGTTGAACAGCACGTCCTGGATGTGCGCGAGCGAGATGCTGGAGTCCTCGAGATGCTCGGTCGGGGCGTCGTAGGACCAATAGATGATCAGCGGCTTGCCGATGATGTTCTCGCGCGGCACGAAGCCCCAGTAGCGGCTATCGAGCGAGAGGTCGCGATTATCGCCCAACGCGAAGAAGTGGTCTTCCGGCACCACAAGCTCTTCGCCCCGCACGTCCTCGCGCAGCATCTTTTGCGCAGGCTCGTAGACCTGAACGTTGGGCGCCGAGGGAAAGTTGTCCCGGTAGGCGTCCATGTACTCGGTCTTGTGAACCTTGTAGGGCTCGTCGATTGGCTTACCGTTGAGAAAGACATCCTTGTCGACGATCCTGATGCGATCGCCCGGCACGCCGATCACGCGCTTGACGAAGGTCTGCGCCAAATCCATCGGATAGCGGAACACGATGATGTCGCCGCGCTGGACGTCGAGATAGGGCAGCAACGCCCCGCCTACGGAATCGCGCGGAGCGTAGGAGAGCTTGTCCACAAGCAAGTGGTCTCCGATCAACAGCGAGTCTTCCATCGAGCCGGTCGGAATGACGAACGCTTGAACCAGCGTGGTCGTGCCGAACAACAGCAGCAGGATCGTGACGGTCCACTCGGCGATCACGCCGCGCGGTCGTTCGGCCGGATCATTCTTTTTGGGCTCGGGAATGGCCTGCTCGACCAGCTTGGCGTCGGTCTCGGTACGGGATACGGTCGTGCTCATGGACGATTCCAGTCGAAGATTTCATTGTAGCCGGAACGGGTTTGGGCGTCTGCCCTTCCCCCGGCCGCCTGGGGAGAGCAGAGCGCCAAGCGAAAAAAAGAGGGGAGCCCGTAGGCTCCCCTCTACTGTCTGAGGTTAGAAAGTTAGAACCTAGAAGCGCCAGCGCAATCCGAGCTGGATTTGCCGCGGGTTGGTGCTCTGGCCCGTGATCCTATTGGTGTTGCCGCGTTGCAAGCGTTCTTCGGGAAGCCCGAAGTTCACGTGGTTCGGCAAGTTGAAGAACTCGGTGCGGAACTCGATCGAGTGCCGCTCGTTGATCGGGAACGCCTTCTGTACGGCGACATCGAAGGAGACGATACCGTCGGCGTCCGTGATGTAAGCGCCCGCGTTACCGAAGGTGAACTCCTGCGGGATCTCGAAAGCGCCCTCGTTGAACCACGCGTCCGGAGTCTTCGGCCCGTTGTTCGGGTCACCCACCAGGTTCGGACGTTGGCGGGAGCGCCCCGTGTTGGCCACGTCCTGGTTGAGTCGGACGTTGACGGGCGGACCGGTCTCGAGGCGCGTGATGCCCTCGAGCGACCAGCCGCCCGCGATCAGGTCGAGCGCCTTGTTCCAATCGCCGCCCATAGCCCGGCCGCGGCCGAACGGAAGCTCGTACACGTAGGCGAAGTTGAACACCTGACGCGTATCCCAGCTCGAGCGGGAATAGTCCAGGTGGCGGTTGAACGGATCCTGCACCTTGACCTCGGCGAGCGAGGATTGGCCGTCGAGCGCCTTCTGCCAGGTGTAGTTCATGTTGAACTGCGAACCCGCGCTGAAGCGCTTCTGCAGCTTAATCTGCAGGGCGTTGTAGGTGCCGTTGTACTGGTTCGAGCCGCCGTCGAGATCGCCGAAGCTCGGCAACAGGCGGCGCGGTTGCACGTCGCCCGGTCCCGGGGTCAGGGCGTTGTTGAACGGCGAGTAGCCGATCTGCTTCTTGCTCGAGGAACCGACGTAGCCCACGTCCAGCGTCATGTCGCTAAGCAACTGGCGCTGGATCGAGAAGTTCCACTGCATCGAATAAGGCGACCGGTTCGTCGGCTGTTGCGGCCAACCGCCAATGGCGGCCGTCGAGGAAAACGGCGGGCCCGCGTCGGTGATCGAGAAGTCCGGAACGTCGCCGCGGTTCGGGCTGAACACCTGTTGAACGGTGAACGGCCAGAACTTGCGCAGGTCCTGGAGCTCCTGTACAAACGTCGAGTTGTAGAAGACCCCGAAGCCGGTGCGGATGACGGTCCTGTCACTCACCTTGTAGGCAATACCCAAGCGCGGAGCGAAGTCGTTGCTGTCCGAGCCGACCAAGGCGCGGCCCCAGCCCGCCATGTTGGCCGGGAGGTCCGTTTGGAAGGTATCCAACGGCGCAGGCACGCGGCCGTCCGGCGGCGCAGGCTGCGGGTTCGTGGCGGCCCACATCAGCGTGCCGAAGTAGTCGCCGTTGTCATCGCGGCGCACCCACAAATTGCCCAGACGGTCCGTAGTGTCGTACGGCCGGCTGCCGAACTGATACATCAGACCGAGGTTGATGGTCAGCTTGGAGCTCACCCGCCAATCGTCCTGGATGTGCGTCGTCATGAAGTGGCCAATACCGTTGGTGAGCGTGTTGCCCTGGCCGCGGCGGATCTCCGTCGGGAAGCCAAGGAGTGCGTCCGCCATCGGGAAGCCACTGATCTGACCGTTGAAGGTGGCGTTGCCGTTCATCGGGTTCGACGTGTTGGTGTAGAACCGGCGGCGGTGATACTGGCCGCCGACCTTGAGGTTGTGCTTGCCCTGGATCCACGAGAAATTCGACGAGAACTGGTAGACCTCGTCTCCCGTAACGCTACCGCCGCCGGTACCGGCGTTGTACGCGCCCAACCCAATGCTCACCAGCGGGTCGCTGAAGACCTCACGTTGGTACATCTGCAAACCGGTTCGATCGAGATAGTCGGCGCGCGTGATCACATCGGTGCGCGTGATGCCGGGGTTGTTGGGCTGGTTGGTGCCGAAGGTCACCTGAAGCGCCGAGGTCGCGCCAAAGATGTGGTTCCAGGTGCCGCCGTAGTTGAACACGTCAAACTGGCCGTCACGGAAGAACAGCGGGTTCGAGTTCGGCGTCGCCAAGTCGGCGTTCTGGTTGCTGAAGCGGAAGAACACCGAATCGTTGTCGTCGATGGCGTAATCCCAGCGCCAGTGGAACTGGTCGCGGTCGTTGGCGCGACCCAGGTTGTTCACGAAGTTGTTCGTGTCGCCGGGACGATTGGGGCCCGCCGGATTCATGATGCTGATCGCGGTCGGGATCGCCTGGTTGATCCGCGCGCCCGGAATCGTGTTGTTCGGGAACGGGTTGTCGTTGTCGAACGGATCGGTGATGGTGTCCTCCACGCGCGAGAAGTCGCCCGCGCGGAAGTCCGCCGGTGGAGTGGAGTACAGCGTCGTGTTGCCGCGACGGCGCCGGAAGCTCTCCCAAGAAGCGAACCAGAACATCCTATTCTTCATTCCCGGGATCGGACCGCCCACGGCGGCGCCAAATTGGTTTAAGTTGAACGGCGTCTTGGGAAGGCTGTTGCGGTTGGCGAAGAACTCGTTGGCGTCCAGATTGTCGTTCCGGAAGAACTCGTAGAGCGTACCGTGCAGCTCGTTGGTACCCGACTTGAGCACCATGCTCACGTTCGCGCCCGCGGAGCGGCCGAACTCGGAGCCCGTATTGGTGGCGACCTTGAATTCCTGGATAGCGTCCATTGGCGGGGAGATACCCGGCGAGTTCATCATCTGCATGTTCGAGTCGACGCCGTCGAGGGTGTAATTGTTGTCCTGCGGGCGGCCGCCGTTGACCGAGTAGAGCTGCGTGCCGGACTCGTTGACGCCGCGCGACTGGCTGCGGCGGCGGGAGCTGGTCCCGGGCATCAGCAGGATCAGGCGCGTGTAGTTGCGCTGGTTCACCGGCAGACGGCGCAGCTCTTGCGAGTTGACGACGTTGCCGACCGAGGCTTCCTCGGTCTGCATGATCGGCGCGGCGCCGGTGACTTCGATGGTCTCGGTCACCTCACCGAGCTCGAGAGTGAAGTCGACCTCAAGAACCGCAGAGACCTGGAGCACGACATCGGATTGGATCGAGCTCTTGAACCCGGCCGCTTCAACCGCAACCGTATAGTTGCCAGGGTTGAGCGGCGAGACGCGATACTGGCCGGCTTCGTTCGTGCTGACTTCACGGGCGATGCCCGTGCCGTCGTTGGTAACCGTTACAGCCACGCCGGGGACAGCGGCGCCGCTGGGGTCCGTCACGTCGCCCACGATGGTGGCGGCGGTCTGGGCCGAGGCGAGAGTTGGCAACAGCAACAAGGCCGCGCCAAGGAGGGACGTGAGAACGCCCTTCGACCGATGTGTCATCTGATTTCCCCCAAAACTTGTGGTTGCCGCTCGGCCGGGGCGCCTCGCGACGTTGTCTGGTGTTACCGTTAACAACAGCGCCGGTAACGACTGACTATTCTAGGACCGCTGCCGAGCGTATGTCAAACGAACCGACGAGACGATCGGGGCGCGGAGTCCGAGTCCACCAAGCCCCGAGATCGAGCGCTGCGCGGCGGCTGCCCCGCGCGGTCGGGGTTCCCGCTAGACTCGGGCTAGAGCCCTCATGCGCACTCTGTTTCGATTGTTTGCCCTGGCGCTGTGTGCTGTCTGCCTACTCGCCCAGGGTCCGGCCACGCGCAACGCCGCGCCGGTCGCCGCCGGCAAGCGCTCCGACCGGCCCTTCGACGCCAAGCTCGTCGACATCGCCGCCCAGGCGGGCCTGCGCATGAAGTCGGTCTATGGCGGGGAGAAGGCCAAAAAGTACATCCTCGAAGCCAACGGTCCCGGAGCGGCCATGGCGGACGTGGACGGCGACAGCAAGCTCGATCTCTTCGTCGGCAACGGACGCACCCTCGAGGGCGCGGTCGAGGGTGCAACGGCCAAGCTGTTTCGCAACCTCGGCGGCGGCAAGTTCGAAGACATCACCGCCAAGGCCGGCGTCGGCCGCTCGGGCTGGGGCGGCGGCGTGTGCGCCGGCGATGTGGACAACGACGGCGACACGGACCTCTTCGTCGCCTACTGGGGGCCGGATTCTTTTTACATCAATAACGGCAAAGGGGTGTTCCAGGACGTCGCCGCCAAGGCCGGTGTCGCCGGCGGCGAGAAGCAATGGACCTCGGGTTGCACCTTCGTCGACTTCGACCGCGACGGACGCCTCGATCTACTGACGACGCAGTACCAGCAATTTGATCCGGCCACAGCGCCGCCTCCGGGCAAAGCCTCGAACTGCGAGTGGAAGGGCATGTCGGTGTTCTGCGGACCCCGCGGGCTCCCCTACGGCGGCGTGACCCTCTACCGCAACAGCGGAGACGGTTCGTTTGAGGATGTCAGCGAAGCTGCCGGCGTACATGGCGGGCAGAGCTTCTATGCCTTCACGCCCGTCGCGCTCGACCTCGACGAAGACGGCTGGATGGACATTTACGTCGCCTGCGACTCGACACCGAACCTGTTCTTCCTCAACAACGGCGACGGCACGTTCACGGACTTTGCCGCCGAGACCGGCCTGGCGTTCAACGAGCACGGCTTCGAGCAGGGCGGCATGGGCATTGGCGTGGGCGACTACAACCGCGATGGCCGGCTCGACTTGGTCAAGACGAACTTCGCCGGCGACTATCCCAACCTCTACGAAAACCTAGGGGACGGAATCTTCGAGGACGTCGTGCTGCGGGCGGGGCTAGGCGTCAATCCGCACTTCGTCGGCTGGGGCGTCGCCCTGGCGGATCTCGACAACGACGGCTGGCAGGACATCCTGCAAGTCAACGGACACGTCTACCCGTCGCTCGATGCGCAGAGCGGGGTCAACGAGCGATATCGCCAACCCAACGTCGTCTACCGCAACTTGGGCGACGGCCGCTTCGAGGATGTGACGGACCTGGCCGGCCCGGGTCTCGGGCAGAAACGCTCAAGCCGCGGCGCGGCGTTCGGCGACATCGATGACGACGGCGACCTCGACGTTGTGGTCGTGAACATGGGCGAAGAACCGACGCTGCTGCGCAACGATCTGGCGAACAGCAATCGCTTCATCCGCTTCCTGCTCGAAGGAACCGAATCGAACAGGCAAGCGCTTGGGGCGACGGTTCAAGTCTCGCTGGGAGAGGCCACGCTGAGCACGGCGGTGCTGAGCCAGTCCAGCTTTCTCTCGCACAATGACCGGCGGGCGCACTTCGGGCTCGGCGAATCCGACCGCGTCGACTCGGTGAGGGTGCGTTGGCCGAGCGGCGAGCTAGAGACCTTCCCGGGCGCGGCGGCGGGCAAGACGTACCGCCTGGTAGAGGGCTCCGGCCGGACGGTCGCAATGGAGTGATGCGCGCGCGGACGCTCATCCTGGCTTTCGCAACAGCGTCGCTCCTAGCAGCGGAGACGCCGGGAGAGCTCTCCGATCGCGCTCAGCAGCTCGCGCAGCAGAATCAGATCCACGAGGCCGAGAAGCTGTGGAAGCAGGCGCTCACGCAGGATGCCGATTTCTTCCCGGCGCTGTTCAATCTGGGCTACATGAGCTATACGCTCGGCCGGCTGGACGTCGCCGCCGAGTATCTCGGGCGGGCGGCCGGGGCAGACCCGCGGGACTTCAACACCCACTACCTCACTGGGCTGATCCGCCAAAAGCAAGAGCGCACCGAAGACGCCGTGCACGCCTGGAAGCGGGCGCTGGCCATTCGGCCGGACCAGGTGAAACTGATACAGATCGTCGCGGTGGAGCTGGGCAAGGGCCGCTACTATAACGACGCCGCGGAGATGGCCCGCAAGGCGCTCGAGCTGCGGCCGAACGACCTCGACGCGCACCTGATGGCCATTACCGCCTCTCGCCAAGCCGGTGATCGTGATGGCGGTCTGGCTATCGCTGAGCAAGCCGCCAAGAAGTTCTCCAGCTCGGCCCGGGCGCGCTTCGAGTACGCCTGGCACCTGCAGAAGGCCGGACGTGTCGCCGAGGGCCTGCCGCATCTCGAGAAGGCGCTGGAGCTGGACCCGAACTACGAGGAACCGCTTTACTACTGGGGCGACTGGCTGGTCAGCGAAGGCCGCTACGCCGAAGCTGTCCAGCCTCTGAAGCGCTCGATCGAGCTGCGCGAGGACTACATCCCGGCGCGAGCGCGCCTGGGACGCGCCTACATGGGCCTGCAGCAGTACGAAGACGCCATCCGCGAGCTGGAAGAGACGGTGCGTCGCGAGCCGCGGCATCCGCAGCCGCATCTGCTGCTCTCCCAAATCTTCTTTCGGCTCAAAGACCGCAAGCGTGCTGCGCAGGAAAAGAACTTGTCGTTGAAGCTGCGGCGCGAGAATCCGGCATACTTGGAAGCCGTGCAGGGACGGCCGTTCCCGGAAGAATGATGAAGAACACGCCGCACGAGCTCCGCGCTCAAACGCCGGAGCCGCGACCGTCAGGGAGCGGACACGGCCCGCTGACGAGTCGGCGCCGTTTCGTTGCAGGGCTTTTCGGCGGGCTTGCGGGGACCCGGCTCGGAGCCGCCGGCATAGATGCGTCCGTGCTTGGCGCCAACACGGCCGTCACCGGGTACGACTTCTTCGAAGCCGTCGAGCTGATTCGCGAGACCGGCTTCCCGACGATCGAGATTCATCCGATGGGCGCGATCACGGCGACCCCGGGTCGTTTCCCCGGCTTCGAATTCGACCGCCTCAGCCGTCGCGACAAGAAGCGCATGCTCAGGTCGCTCGAAGGCTTCGAGCAAGTCACCGCGCACCTGCCCTACACCGACCTCAAGACCTTTAGCCCCTTCGCGCCGATTCAGCAGTTCTCGCGCAGCCGGGTGGAGACCGCCCTCGAGGGCGCGGCGTATTTCGGCGCGGAGCTGTGCGTGCTGCACGCGGAGGCGGCAGACCTAGAGCAAACCTGGGATGAGCGGTTGCAACTCTACCGCCGCTGGGGCGATCAAGCAAGTAAGCTCGGGCTGAAGATCGCCATCGAGACCGGCTTCCCTGCCTCGGTCAAAGACTTCGTCCGGCTCATCGAAGCGATCGACCATGAGCAGGTGGGCGCGACGCTCGACGTAGGGCATCAGCGCGCCTACGCCGAGCTTGTCGCCAAGGTCCCCGAAGACAGGAAGGGCTCCCCGGAAGGCATTCGTGCGTACAACGATACGAACATCGAGTTGGTCGAGAGACTTGGCGATAAGCTGTTCCACCTGCATATCCACGACATCGAGCCAGACACCTGGGCCGAGCACAAGCCGCTCGTGCATGGGTTCGTCGATTACCCGCGACTCATCGCGGCGTTGCGCCGGGGCGGCTACACGGGATTGCTCATGTTCGAGATCGGCGGGCAGGCTGAGAAGATGCCGGGCTACCTCGCCGAGGCAAAGCACAAATTGGAGGCCTGGCTGGCCTAGCCTGGGGCCCGGTCAGCCTATCTGGTCAAACGCGCTGTCCAACATGCGCGCCATCTCGTCCACATCGCCGCGACCAATGTTCATCGGCGGAGAGATTCGGATCACGTTGCCGTAGAGCCCGCCCTTGCCCACCAGCAGGCCCTCGCTGCGGGCCGCCTCCATTAGTTTGCGCGTCTCGGCCGGCGCGGGGGTCTTGGCTTCGCGGTCGCCCACCAGCTCGAGCGCCTGCATCAGCCCCATGCCGCGCACGTCGCCGATGAGCGCGTGCTTCTGCCGTAGCTCCTCGAGCTTGTCGCGCAGGTAACCGCCGGTCTCCTCGCAGTTTGCAAGCAGGTTCTCCTCGGCGACAAAGTCGATCACAGCTTTGGCCGCTGCGTTCGCGACGGGGTTGCCGCCGAAGGTCGAGAGCGTCATGAAGCGCATCGACTCTGCAACTTCGGGCCTGGCCGTCGTCGCCCCGATCGGCATCCCGTTGCCCAGCCCCTTGGCGAACGTCATCACCTCCGGCGTCACGTCGTAGTGCTCGATGCCAAACCACCTCGAGCCGGTACGCCCCCAGCCCGTCTGGACCTCGTCTGAGATGAAGATGCCGCCGTGCTTCCTCACGATGTCGACCACGATCGGGAAGTACTCCTTTGGCGGCGTGATGAAGCCTCCGACGCCTTGCAGCGGCTCGGCGATGAGCCCCGCAACACTCCCCGAAGTTGATGTCTCGATCAGCTCCTTCACGTCCGTCGCACAGCGCAACCCGCACGAGGGATAGGCGAGCCCGAAGGGGCAACGGTAGCAGTATGCGTTGTGGGCATGCACGTAGCCCGCGGCCGGCGGCAGCGGGCTGCGCCACACGCCTTGGCCGGTCATCGCGCGCCCGGCCTCGCTGCGCCCGTGGTAGCTGTGCCGTAGAGCCACGATCTCTGTATTGCCGGTGTGGACGCGCGCCAGCGCCACGGCGGTCTCGTTCGCCTCGGTGCCTGAGTTCGTGAAGAACGACTGCGTCAGCGCTTGCCCCGGCGTCACTTCTGCGATGCGCCTGGCCAGCGCAACCTGCGGCTCGGTGGGAAACAGCGTCGAGACGTGGCAGAGCTTCTCGGCCTGCTGTTGAATCGCCGCGGTGACTTTCGCATTGCAGTGACCCACGCTGACGGTGACGATGCCGCCGAAGAAGTCGAGGTACTGCTTGCCGTCGGCGTCCCAGACGTACTGATGCTTGGCGTGGTCGAGCACGAGCGGCGCGTCGAAATAGGTAATCACCGCCGGGAACAGGAATTCCTTCTGCGCGAGCAGGATGTGGTCTTTGGTCACGCCAACATTGTCGCCGAGCCGGACCCGGGCGTTCAGCCGAGGATTCCGGGCCTGGGGATGTAGCGTTCGATGATGGCGTCGGCGGCGCGGTAGGCCACCGCAAGCGCGGTCAGCGTGGGGTTCGTCGATCCGGCTTGCGGAAAGGCTGATGCGCCGACCACCCAGACGTTGTGCGCGTCCCAGTGCTGCAGGTAGGTGTTGACAACGCTGTCACCGGGCGAGACGCCCATGTTGGCGCCGCCCTGCAGATGCGTGGTCTGGTAGTGCGATGCGGCGTAGCGTCCGTTCCCCGGAATCCCATATGGCCGCTCGACGAGCTTTGCCTTGCCGACGCGCGCAATCTCCTTCGCAAACTGGCCGAGGACCTTGCCCGTCAACTGCGATTGGCGAATCTCGTGCTCGGTAAAGTCGAGCGTCAACCGCAGCAGCGGGTCGCCCCATTTGTCCGTGTAGGTCGGGTCGAGGTCGGCGAAGTTTTGGCGGTAGGCCATGTGCTCGGCGTCCATGCCGCTAAGCGAGATGACGCGGTCGTAGTGGTCTAGGTTGGCCTTCTTCCAAGCCGCGCCCCAGTTACTCTCGACCGTGCCAGGGGGCGCGGACTCGAAGGCGCGGATGGGCGTCGAGCCCCCGGCCGAATAGCCGAAGTTGCCCGACCGCAGGAATGTCCCGGTGCCGTCAGAAGCGCGGTCGCGGTCGAAATCGGACACTTTGATCGCCAACCCGCCGGCGCCCATGAACAGGTTCAGCGGCTCGTCGAAAACGACCTTCGAGCCACCGGTCACTTTACCGGTCTGTTGCGTAAAGCGTCGACCCACCGCGCCCCTGCCCGAGAGCGGATCGTAGGCTTCGCCAAGCGCGGAGAGCAGCAGGAGGCGGATGTTCGGCACGGTGAAGCCGGCCAGGATGACGATGTCGGCCTGTTGCGTCACCTCCTCGCCGCTTTCGTCCATGTAGAGTACGCCCGTCGCGCGGCCGTCCTCGTGCAACACGCGGCGAACCCACGCGTGGTTGCGCAGCTCGAAGTTGTCCTGCTGCTGGAGCATCGGGACTAGCACGCTCGTAGGCTGCGCTTTAGCCCCGACCATGCAGCCATAGCGCGAGCAGTAGCCGCAGTACTCGCATCCTAGTCGCGTCACGCCATGGGGGTTGGTGTAGGTCTCGGTAAGCGCGGCCGTGGGGGCGCGATAGGGGTTCCAGCCGAGCTCGCGCGCGGCTTCACTCACCACCGTCATCGCACGTGTCATCTTGGGCGGCGGCAGCGGGAATTCGCTGCTCCGCTCACCCTCGAATATGTTGCCTTCCGGATTGAGCTTGCCCCTGAGGTTGCCGGCCACGCCGCCGACGCCGATCAGCGCCTCCGCCCGCTGGTAGTCCTGCTCGATGTCGCCCCACTCGATGCCCCAGTCGCGCACGTCGAGATTCTCGGGCAGTTGGGCGCGGTCGTAGCGCTCGGCGAAGTGGCTCTGCAACCGGAAGGTTTCCGGCATGTAGCGGTAAGAGTAGCCGGTCCAATGCTCGCCGGAGCCGCCGGTCCCCGTACCTGGCAGGAACGATCCGTATTGGCGCACCGGCACGGCGCGGCGGCCGGCGGAGTGGCGATGCGTGACCGTTTCGTCGGCGATGTTCTGCATCATCTTCCAGCGCAGCGCGTGGTCGACCTCGTCCATGCCGGCCATGTAGTCCACGATAGAGCGGTTCGGTCCGCGCTCGAGCGTGAGGACGCGCAGCGAGGTACGCAGCGCGAGCTCGTGGGCCATCAGCAGGCCGGTCCAGCCGCCGCCGGCAATCACCACGTCCACGGGCGGTCGGGTCTTCATCCGGCTTCCTCGTCTTCCATCCCGCGCACGCCGCGGCCGACGACCTGCTCCAGGCTTTGCGGCTTGGGCCGGTAGGGCGCGCCGTGCTCTTCGATGCGGTCCTTGTAGCTCATCACCGGCCCCGGGAAGCCCAACATCTGCCAGCCGATCAGGTCGACGTTGCCGCCGTGCAGCGGGTCGCAGAACATGCCCTCGACGGTGTGCCGCCGCAGCATCTCGAAAAACAACGAACCTTCGATCTCGAGCAGCCGAGCGTCCTGCTGCTCACCGTCGAGCCCGGGAAAGTCGCCGCCCAGCGATTCGATTCCGGCGGCATAGATCTCGCGGGGATTCTCTTTGCCCTGGTAGCCGTGGCCTTCCCAGTCGTCGGATTCCCAAGGGCCTTTTGTGTAGCGCCAGGCGTCGCGGCCGTAGGGGCCAGCGAGCTGGCGGTCGATGTAGATGACCACGCCGGCTTGGGTCGCGCCTGGACCGGTCTCGTCCGATGGCAAGATGCGCTCGCACGCCGCCTGGACGACGTGCGCTTGCGCGGCGGTGAAGTGCCGCAGCTCGAACTCCACCGTCTCGTCCTCGCCGCGCTGCGCGGGCAGGCGCTCAATTTCTCCGGCAAGCGTGCACAGCAGCGCTCCGCCCAAGGCCCGGGCTGGTATGGCGATGAATTCGCGGCGTGGAAGCGACATGGCGGCTGGCTTCAGTGTCCCAAGAACGGCAGGCAAACCCAAGCCCGCGCTCCCGCTAGAATGACGAAGATGTTTCGCCTGCTTGGGCCGCTTTTCGTGGTCCTGCTCCTGTTCCCCGCCCTTGCCGCCGCCTATGTCGGCCCCGGCGCGGGTTTCGCCTTCGTGGGCTCGTTCCTAAGCTTGGCGCTGGCCTTCTTGGTGGGCTTCGCTTCGCTGCTCATCTGGCCGTTCCGGGCCTTGCTCCGCGCGCTGCGGGGCGCGCAGGGCTACAAGAAGGCCAAGGTCAAGAAGGTCATCTTCCTGGGGCTCGACGGTCTGGAGCCCACGCTCACCGAAAAGTACCTGGCCGAGGGCAAGATGCCCAACCTCGCCAAGCTGCGCGACCAAGGGCGCTACGCGAAGTTGCGCACCACTTTCCCGCCGCTCTCGCCCGTAGCCTGGTCGACCTTCGCTACGGGCTCGAATCCCGGCAAGCATCAGATGTTCGACTTCCTACAGCGCAGTTTCAAGAGCTACATCCCCGAGCTTGCCAGCTCGCACGTGGCGCCGCCGGCCCGCAGCCTGAAGATCGGAAAGTGGCGCATCCCTATCGGGCGGCCGCTCATCGAGATGCGCCGCAAGTCGAAGACCTTCTGGAGCATCCTCGGCGAACACCGCGTCGGCTCGACCATCTTGCGCGTGCCCATCACATTCCCCCCGGAGAAGTTCGAGGGCAAGTTGCTCTCGGCCATGTGCACGCCGGACTTGCTGGGCACGCAAGGCAGTTTTCAGGAATTTACGACCAACGAGGGTGAAGCGGACTTCGAGGCCGGCTACCGTTTTCCCCTGCAAAAGGACGGCGGCTCGTACAAGGGCGAGATCAGCGGACCGGAGAACTCGATGCTCGAAGGCGGCGGCGCGATGAAGATTCCCTTTACGCTCACGCCCGCCTCCGGCGGATCGAGGGGCCGGGCCGTGCTGGAGCTTCAAGGAGAACGGCTCGAGCTCGAGGCCGGCAAGAACACGGACTGGATTCGCCTGACCTTCAAAGCGGGACCGGGCGTCAAAGTTCACGGCATCGCGCAGTTCCGGATCGTCTCGACCGAACCGGAGGTCTCGCTCTACGTCACGCCCATCTCGATCGACCCCGAGGCGCCGGCGCTGCCCATCTCGCACCCGAGCTACTACGCCACCTATCTAGCAAAGCTGCTCGGCGACTACTCGACGCTCGGGCTCGCCGAGGACACCTGGGCCCTCAACGAGCGCGTGATTGACGAAGACGCGTTTCTCGAGCAGGCCTACTCGATCTGCAATGAGCGTGAGCGCATGTTCTTCTCGGCGCTCGAGAAGACCAAGCGCGGCGTGGTGACGTGCGTGTTCGATACGCCCGACCGCGTGCAGCATATGTTCTTCCGCTACCTCGAGAAGGACCACCCGGCGCACAGGGCGAACGGCAATGGGCTGCCAAAGTACTCAGGCGCCATCGCGGAGCTCTACGCGCACATGGACGCGATCGTCGGCCGCACGCTCGAGCACGTCAACGACGACACTGTTCTGTTCGTGCTCTCCGACCACGGCTTCAAGAGCTTCCAGCGCGGCATCCAGCTCAACACCTGGCTGCGAGACAACGGCTACCTTGCTGTGCGCGAGGGCGCGGACCTCGATAAGGACTCCTATCTACGAGCCGTCGATTGGTCGCGAACGCGGGCCTACAGTTTCGGGCTTGCCGGCATCTATCTCAACGTGCGCGGCCGGGAGGCCAAAGGAATCGTCGATCCCAAGCAAGCGCCGGCGCTCACCAAAAAGATCGCGGACAAGCTGACCGGCCTGCGCGACCCGGAGCGCGACGAGGTCGCCATCCACCGCGCCTACCCCAAGGGCGCCTGCTATTCGGGACCGTACCTGCGAGTGGCGCCGGACGTCGTGGTGGGCTACAACGTTGGCTACCGCTCAGCATGGGACGTCGCGGTGGGCAAAGTGGGCGCCCCCCTGTTCGAAGACAACCTCAAAGCGTGGTCGGGCGACCACTGCGTCGACCCGCCGCTGATCCCCGGCGTGCTGTTCTGCAACCGCAACTTCGAGGCGGAGAATCCGGGCATCGAAGATATGGGGCCGACGTGTCTAAATCTGTTCGGATTCGAGACGCCGAGCTACATGGACGGCAGCGACATCCGCGTAACGGCGTAGGGCGAGATGGCCGCAAGCCGCCATTGCTCACCAGGCGGCGAGCGGAAGAGTGTGAGAGGTCCGTCAGCGCGAGGCGCGCGAAGCGCAGCGCGCACAGGCCGTCCTCGACAGTACGTCGAGCACGGTGAGCGAGCGCAACGACGTGGCGGCTAGGCCAGCAAGTCGATCGTCGTCTGGGCTAGCTCGTCTCCCGTGCGAGCTAGCTCGGACGCGGCTTTGAATTCTCGGCTCGCCGCCAGCAATCCTACTGCTTCCTCACTGAGGCTCGCCGAATCGACCTGATCGGCGGACGGCGGGGCCGATGCTCTGCGGACGCCCTCCGCCGCGGCCTCCACACGCTCAGCCGCGGCGGCCAACGCCGTGAGCGCCGTCGATTGTATCGTCATCCCCATTCTCATCGGCTGGATCGTGCTAACCAATCGTCCCGACTGCGCCGATGAGCCCAAAAGAGGAGCCCGATCAGTGCCGGATATCTGCAATTTCGAACGCCTTCGGGCAATTTCCATGGGAGACGACGAGTTCGCGGAAGAGCTCACCCGCGTTTTTCTCGAGGACGCTTCGCTGCAACTCGAGCGTCTACGCGCCGCCGTGGCGGCCGCCGACTGCAACGAAACAGCCGAAGCCGCTCATCGTTTGAAAGGCGCTGGCGGCAACGTCGGCGCAGAAATCCTTGCCGAAGCCTGCCGCTGTTTGGAAGAGGCTGGCCGCAGCGGCGTAGAGAACGCTTTGCAAGGAGGTTTCGACGAGGTGGAGCGCGAGCTCGCTAAGGCCCGCGAGGTTTTCCGGACGGAGCTTGGGGTCGAATGAAGATTCTGGTCGTCGAGGACGATCCGACGACTGCGCAAACCGTTGCGCAGCTCGTGCGCGGCTTTGGGCACCAGGTCGAAATTGCCCAAGACGCGAGCGAGGCCTGGGAAAAGATCCAGACGGGCGAATTCCGCATTCTCGTCTCGGACTGGATGATGCCGGGCGAGGACGGAGTCAGCTTGTGTCGCCGCGTTCGTGCCGCGGCCCTGCCATCTTATACCTACCTCATCATTCTCACCGGGCGCTCCGGACGGGAGGACCTGCTGGAGGCGCTCTCGGCCGGAGCGGACGACTTTCTCTCCAAGCCTCCCGACCCCGACGAGCTCAAGGTCCGCCTAAAGGTTGGGGAGCGCATCGTCTCTCTCGAGACTCGCCTACGACAAGCCAACGACGCCCTGCGCGAGTACGCCGCTGACGTCGATCAGCGCTCGAAAGTCGACCCGCTGATGAAGATCGGCAATCGGGCCGCCTTCGAGTCGCGACTATGCGAGCTTCACGCCTGGGCGCTGAAAAGCCAGCGTGGTTTCGGCATCGTGATGTGCGACGTCGACCATTTCAAGGTCTACAACGACTCGCTTGGTCACCAACGTGGGGATCAGATTCTGCAGCAGGTCGCCGCGGCGGTTCGCCGGGCCGTTCGCGCCACCGACCAGGCCTTTCGCTACGGCGGAGAAGAGATCGTGCTGCTGCTGCCTGAGCTCGACGTCGCCGGCGCCGCGCGCGTCGCCGAGCGCGTGCGCCGCCAGGTCCGCTCGGTTCGCTTCGACCTCGAGGGCACCGACGCGCCGTTCAGCATCACGATCAGTTGCGGCGTCGCTTCGTTTCCCGACTACGCGCGCGACCGTGAGGACTGCCTTGGTCCCGTCGAGCGCGCCGACCGCGCCCTTTATGAAGCCAAACGCCGCGGCCGGAACTGCGTCGTGCGCGCCGATGAGTCCGACCGCCCGGACCATTGGCGACCGAGAGAGCCGCTGCTGCAACGGAGCGACGCCGGTTCGCTCATGTGACCTGGCGGCGAGCGCCATACAATAGGAGGTTTCCATGCGGAAGCTTCGGGGTGTTCTCTGTCCGGTCTCGACGCCGTTCAACCACGCAGGCGAGTTGTATCCGGCGAAGGTGCGCCACAACCTTGCCCGGCTGGCCCGCAGCACGCTCGCCGGCTACGTTCTGACCGGATGGATTGGGGAAGGGGCGCTGCTGAGCGGCGCGGAACGGCGCAGCCTTTGGGAGTTGGCCGCCGATGCGGCGCCCGACCGCGTGCGGATCGCCGGCGCCGCCGCCGAAAGTGTACATGAAACCGTGGAGCTAGCCCGCGCAGCCAAAGAGCTCGGCTGCGCCGGGGTCTGGGTGCGCCCCTCGGCGCAGGACCATCAGGCCGAAGACCAGCAGCGCGCGGCATTGTTTTTGCGTACCGTCGCCGATCGCGTCGAGCTGCCGGTGGCGATCGCGGCGGACGCGCGGCGTCCGCTGAGTGCGCAAGCCGCAGCGGACGTCGCGCAACATCCCAACGTCGCCGCGGTTTGCTACGGCGGCGTCGACACGACGTGGATCACGACCTTCGCCGCATCCGCGGACCCCGCCAAGCTCTGGATCGGGCGCGAAGGCGCCTGGCGAGCTGGCTGGGAGGCCGGCTCGCGCGCGGCCGTGCTCGCTTTGGCAAACGTCGTGCCGTTCCACCTGCTATCGGTGGAGGAGGCTTTGCGCATACGCGAGGTGGAGGCGGCCGACGAGTTGATCGCGCGGGCGCTACCCGCGTCGGAGATCCCCGAGCTGTACGGACCGCCAGGTCTCAAGGCCGCAATGGACTTGCGCGGCGCCTACGGCGGCTCGCCGCGCCTGCCCTCGACTCCGGCGAGCGTCGAGGCAAGAGCCGACATCGAACGACGGCTGGCCGAGCTCGCCAGTTGAAGCGCCCGGCTCCTACAGTGACTTCTCCGCCAGCTCGCCAACCAGCGGGAGCTCGTGGCGCTCGTTGTTGCTCGTCTTGACGAGCATGAACACCCACACGCCGAGCAAAAACAGCTCGATGATCGAAGCAAAGCCGTGCCCGCGATCGTCGAACAACAGTCTCAGCCAAAGACCCAGCGCCCAGTGCGCCAGCATCCACCCGACGAAGATGTAGAGCCCCTGAAAAGCGTGGAAACGAACCGTGCGATTGCCTCGAAATGTATCGGAGACGAGCACGTAGATCGCCGCGATCCAGCCGAGCCACGGCACGTAGCAGAGCATCGATGCGCCGCGCGGACTCAGCCCTGAAGCGCCCGGAGGCGGGACGGCCGCACCGGGCTGCGGTTTGCCGCATTTGCGGCAGAAGCGGGCGTCCGCGCTAGCTTCATGGCCGCAGTGGATGCAATAGGGCAAGCTCGATGTCCTCCAAGGCGTTGCTAACCTGGGATACGACGACGAATTCGGAAAGTTCCAATCAGCCTACAAGACCAGCGCCTGGTGGTTGGCGCATTCGGGCCGAATTGCTTCGTATATTTCGTCAAAAAGTCGCTCGCCATAGCGTGCTTGGAAAGACAAGATGGAGTAGCGACGTTCCTGTTGGCCGCGGTGCGGGTAGAGCCACGCCGCTAAACATTCGGCGTCGCCGCTCGCGCGCGCGTCCCGACGCAGCATCTCGCGGCCGGTCTTGTCGCGAATCTTTTCGAACTGGTAGCGAATCTTGCGCCTGGAGCGCTCCAAAGCCTCGGCCAGCGTCGGATCGAATTCTTTGAGCGAGCCGCGCATCTGCTCCAACGCGCGCCCAACCGCAGCGCCCTGCCGCTCGAGCTGATCGGTCAGCCCGGCCGGCGTCAGGCGTGCGCCCAGGCGCTTGCGCAGCTCCGCCTCGTGCGTCAGGCAGTCGGTCACGCTCAGCTCATACTTGTCGAGCAGCTTGACGACTCGTTGACCGAGCAGCGTGAACGACGCCCGGTGGAGCATGGCCGGCGCGCGACCCAACAAACGTTCATACAGAACGGCGGACTGCGCCCAGTAGGCGAGCTCGGCCGGACCGCCCAGCAGGCCGGCCGTTGGCAGCAGGTAATCCTGAACCACCGGACGCAGCAGCGCATTGGGCGAGAACGATTCCGGCTCGCTCTCGAGCAGGCGCTGCAACTCGTCGCGCGCATAGGCCCGGCGACCTGCTTTGTAGCCCGCATCCTCGAGCCGCAGAGGCGTACGCCGCCCGTCCTCGAAACGGAACAGCATGACGCCGTCGGCGGGCGCCGCGACCTGTACGTGATACCCCCGCTGCTGGAGCACTCTGGCGCGCTCGGCAAGCTCGGCCGCGATGGGCTCGCGCGCCTCGAGCGCCTGCTGCAGCAGCGGAGCCGCCGTTGCACGCAACTCCTCGTCCATCGGGTCGAGCAAAATCAGCCCGCGCTTGGCGAACAGCCGTCTCCAAAGCGCCGCAAACGCCTCACCGAAGCGCGGCGCCCCGCCGTAGGTTTCCTCGACCAACGTCTGGACTTCGGATGAAAAGTCCATTCCGGACAGCGCCGTCCGCAGCTTCTCGAAGTCGACCTCCCGCACCTTCGCATCGCCAGCCGGCGCTCCAGGACGTACGTCGGTCGCCGCTTGGATTTCCACCCTTCGCGAGTCCCGGTCGAGCAACTCGACGTGGCTGACCTCGTCGATGTCATGGTCTTCGGTCGCCAGCCAGAACACCGGCACGGCGGGCGTACCACGATTGCTGAGCTCGGCTGCGTACTTGATAGCCGCCAGCGCCTTGTAGGCCGCGAAGCACGGCCCGCCAAGCAGGCCGACCTGCTGGCCGGTGGCGACGACGACGGTCTCACGCCGCGCCAATCGGTCCAGATTGGCTGCGACGGCCGGGCCGGCGTCAGCATTCTGGCGGCGAAGGGCTGCGACGACGCGTTCCCGCCGCTCGCCGGGGTAGTCGATGGCTTCCGCCGCGGCTTCGATGCCGTCTAGGTTCGGCTGATGGGGATAGAGGTCGCGAACTCTCTCGTAGTGATAGAGCAGGTCGAGGAAGATTCTGCTCGATCCTGGGATCTGCGTATGCGGAATACAAACGTTTTCCATCACGCCAACGCAGACCGCGCCAGGCGACCTGAGACTGCCTCAGGATACCAAACGGTCTTGGACCCCTCGGAGCCTGCGCGGCGTTGATATTCTGGAGCCGAGCGAACGGCTCCCATGCCCGGCGTCTACGTCTCGTTCCCGTTCTGCCGGCAGAAGTGCACCTACTGTAACTTCGCCTCGGGCGTCTTTGATAGCGCGCTGCGCCGGCGGTACGCGCCGGCGCTCGAGCGGGAGCTGCAGGCCGCAGACTTGACCGGCGCCGACACGCTCTACATCGGAGGCGGAACGCCGAGCCTGATGACCGCGGACGAATGGCGCCGGATCGGCGCGGCGCTAGGATGGCGCGTTTGGGCTGAGGCGACGCTCGAGGCGAGCCCGGGCGATGTGACCGCGGAGCGAGCCGAGATGTGGGCGCGGCAGGGCATCGACCGCGTCAGCCTGGGCGTACAGTCGTTCGACCCGCGGGTTGCCGCCAGGGCCGGGCGCAAACATGACCCCGAGCTGATCCGCGAGGAGATTGACAGGCTTGGGAACGCTGGCATCCGGCGCATCAACGTTGACCTCATCGCCGGGCTCGCCGGCCAAACCGCAGCCACGTGGCGGGCCTCGCTCGACTGGGTGGAGCGGCTCGACGTCGAGCACGTCTCGGTCTACATGCTCGAAGTCGACGACGAAAGCCGTCTAGGCGAGGAGCTGCGCAGAGGGGGCCATCGCTACGGCGCCGCATCGGTTCCGAGCGAGGATGCGATTACGAGCTTCTACCTCGAGGCCGTCGAACGGTTGGCGGAGATCGGCGTCCAGCGCTACGAGATCTCGAACTTCGCGCGGCCGGGCGCGGAGTCGCTGCACAACCTCAAGTACTGGAGCTGGCAGCCCTACCTGGGCTTCGGCGCCGATGCGCACTCGTTTGACGGAGCGCGTCGCTGGGCCAACCTTCGCACCGCAGCCGAGTACGTCGAAGCGGACGACCCACGCATCAACGAAGAGGAGCTCGACGCGGCGCGGATGCTGCAGGACCGCTTATTGACCGGGCTGCGGCGGATCGACGGCGTCCGACTCGACTTCGGCGAGATGGCGACGCTGGCCGCGCCCGCGGCGTCGCTGATCGACCGCGGTTGGCTGGAGCGCCCCGCTCCCGATCAGCTACGCCTCACCGCCGAAGGCGTGCTGTTCTCCAATGAAGTCTTTACCGAGCTTTTGTTCCAATAGGGCTCGATGAGCGAGCCGATCGACTTTCGCAGCGATACTGTCACCAAGCCCAGCCCGGCCATGCGACGCGCCATGGCCGAGGCCGAGGTCGGCGACGACGTGCTCGGCGAGGACCCCACTGTCAATCGTCTCGAGCAGCGCGCCGCGGAGCTGCTCGGCAAGCCCGCGGCGGTCTTCGTCCCCACCGGGACGATGGGCAACCAAGCCGCTATCAAGGCCCACACCAAAGCCGGCGAGGAGATCGTCTGTGACGACCGCGCCCACATCGTGCTCTATGAGATGGGTATGCCGGCGCAGCTCTCCGGTTGCATGATCCGATCGGTGCAGACCGAGCACGGCCTTCTGAGTTGGCCCGACATCGAGGCGCGGCTTCGGCCGGCCAGCGACCACTTTCGCGGTACGACGCTCGTCGAGGTCGAGAATACCCACAACATGGCCGGCGGACGCGTTTATCCGCTCGAGCTGCTCGCCGAAATCGCCGAGAAGGCGCATCGCCGGGGCGTACAAGTTCACATGGACGGCGCGCGGGTATTCAACGCTGCAGCGGCGTTGGATGTCCCCGTGGCGCGGGTGGCTGAGGCGGCTGACTCGGTCTCGTTTTGCCTCTCCAAAGGCCTCGGCGCGCCGGTGGGTTCGGTGGTCGTGGGCGAGGCGGACTTCATCGAGCGGGCGCGCTTGGTGCGCAAAGGCCTGGGCGGCGGCATGCGTCAGTCGGGCGTTGTCGCCGCCGCCGGCCTGGTTGCGCTGGAGGAGACTCCGCCCCTGCTGCCTCAAGATCACGCCAACGCGCGCTACATCGCGGCCGAGCTCGCCAACATGGACGGCCTCGAGGTCGAAAATCCCGAACCGGAGACGAACATCCTGTTCTATCGCACGACGACCGAGCTGAGTGTCGGCGAGCTCCGCGAGCGCCTGCGGCGGCGCGGCGTGCTGGCGAGCGGCAACGCCGATCGGATCCGTATGCTGACCCACCGCGACATCGACCGCAAGGCCTGCGAAGAGGCGGTCAGCGAGATCGCCGGGGCGCTGCGAGAGGGGTAGAACGCCTACCGCGCCCCAACGACCGACACGGTCTCCGCGCCGTCAACTGTCAAGCCGATTGGCGCCTCCCCCAGCAATGGCAGCGCCTCCTCCGGCAACGGCCCGAGGTTCACCTGGTCGAGCCCCTCGAACTGGCCTTGCTCGCCGGCAAAGAGCACGGGCGCGTTGATCGCCCCGACCGACGCTGATACGGCGACGGCGTTGCGAAGGCCGGTCCCAAACAGCGTCAAGAAGACTTCATCACCCTCGCCGGTGACCAGCGGCCCCTCCACCACGCCCGTCTCGCGCGTACCGTCCGCCCGCACGATGACGAACGTTGCAGGCTCGAAGAGCCCGGGAGACACCGCCGCGACCTCCACCGGCGCCTGATGTTCGGCCCCGCTCGTCCGCCGCACCGTCAGGGTCGCCGGTCCAATCGCGACGCCCGCGGGGACCAGCAGGTTTGTCTGAGTGCGGGAGGCGAAGTACAACCTGGCGTCATGCTCGGCCCCTTCGCTATCGGTGATCGAGACGCTCGAGAACGCAAGCTCGGCCGGCAAAGGGGTCGTGCCTGCGGATTCAGCCATCCCGGCGAGGTTCGTTCCAAATACCGAGGCGATGGAGCTGGGCGCTATGCGCGGCGCGAAGCTCGCCGCATTCACGACGCCGCCACCGGCGATCCGCGGCCGAGGCTTTAGGATCCGAACCCGGTGATTGTCGTTATCCGAAAAGACGACATCGCCGTTCGACCGCACCGCGACGCCCTTCGGCAAGTTGAGCTTCGCTTGCAGCGCCGGACCCCCGTCGCCGAAATCGGTCGCCAGCATCGGGCTGCCCGCGATGGTGTGGATCGTCCCGTTGGGCGCGATCATCCGGATGACGTGGTTGAAACTATCCGCGATGTAGAGGTAGCCGTCGCGGTCGACGGTCAGCCGATGCGGTTCGTTGAGCCGGGCCTCGGTCGCTGGCCCGCCGTCTCCCGAATGACCCTTCTCTCCGTTGCCAGCAAAGGTCGTGATCACGCCTTCGGGCGTGACCTTGCGAATGCGGTGGTTGAAAGTGTCGGCGATGTAGAGATTGCCGGCGGCGTCGAAAGCCAGCCCGCGCGGCGAATTGAAGGCGGCGGCGCGGGCGATCACACCCTCGCCGAAGAAACCTCGGACCCCGCTCCCCGCAACGGTTGCCATGAAACCGTTGCGAATCCGCCGGACGCGGTGGTTCGCCGAATCCGAAAAATACACATCGCCGTCCGGGCTGACCGCGATGCCGCGCGGAAAGGCGATCAGCGCCGACCTCCCCGGCCCGCCGTCGCCGGAAAAACCGGGTTCGCCGTTCCCGGCGAGCGGCTCGGTCGTCCCGTCAGCCCGAACCATGCGCACTTGATGATTCGAATAGTCGGTGAAATAGAGATTGCCCTGCGAATCGACGGCGGCGTCCCGGATGAGACCGAAGGGTCCTTCAGGGGTCGGCGTAGGCCCGGTTGTGCGTCCGAAGCCCGCACCCCCCACGATCACCTCCAAGGTGTCGTCTGGATTGAGGCGCCGGATACTGAACTGGAAAGAGTCGACGACCAGCGGGTTTTCGTCTGCGTCGAGTAAGACCCCGTTCGGAAAATAAAGCACGGCGCCCGTGGCCGGCCCCGGAGAACCGTCGAAGCGGCGCCTCGTCAGCGCGGTGGAGACGCCGTCCGGGGAGATGCGCCAGATGACGTCCTCGATCACGTCGGCAGCCAACAACCCGCCGTCGGGCTCGAGCTTGATGGAGCCCGGCCCGAAGGTCGCCGCCGGCCCCGGCCGAATGACCGAGAGCGTACCGTCGGTCTCGACTCTCAGGACTGCCTGATTGGATTGATCCGCGATGTATACCTCGCCGGTGCTCGCCACGGCGGCGTCACTTGGAAAATGTAGGCGAACCTGAGTCGCCTCCAGCCCATCCTGAACAGGCAAACCAACCCCCGGGCCCGCTCCCGCGATCACTCGGATGATGCCCTGCGGAGAGATGCGATAGACCTGCTCGGCCGAGGCGTCCGCGACATAGATATTGCCCTCGGCGTCCAAGTTGAGCTCCCGCGGGCTCGGCAGGCGGACCTGCAGCGCGGGAACGCCCTGGGGCGTGGGCGCGCCGAAGCCGCCCCCGGCGATGGTCTGGATGAACCCGTCCGGGGTAACTCTCCGGATGCGGTCGTTGCCCGCGTCTGAGATGTACAGCGAGCCGTCGACGCCAACCGCGACGCCGAGTGGAGTCCGCAGCTGCGCTTCGATGGCCGGCCCGCCGTCGCCGCTGAAGCCGCTCTCGGAGGTTCCCGCCACTCGCGTCACGATCCCGTCCGGGGTGATCTTGCGCAACTGGCCGGGTCGCGTCTGGACGAAATAGATGTTCCCTTCTTGGTCGAGCGCTAGGTCCACCGGGTTGCCGTGCGCGTCCAGCGCCCGCCCGCCGTCCCCGAAGTCGAGGGGGCCTCCCGACGCGAACCCGGCGATCCCGGCGCCGAACACACGAAAGACGCTCCCATCAGGGGTCAAACGATAGATGTTTCCGTTGGAATTGGTGCAGAGGTAGATGTTGCCGGCTTCGTCGCGGTCGACGCAATTCATGTTCGAGAAGCGCGCCTGCTCGACATCGATCCCATCCGGGGCCGGCGCACGGCCCGCAAGAGCGTCGATGTCGTAAAGGAACGACTGCGAGAAAGCCGCAGACGCCCAAACAATGGATACAAGCAGCTTGGAAAGTCTCATGGTCTGTCCTCTTTGGAGTTGGTCGGTGGACTATTACGCGGCATTGCTGCGAATCGTTTCGGTCGAAACGGCAAATTGATTCAATTGTAGTTCCGTCAGCTCAGTCGTGAACAGTTCTCGGGTTGACGACGAGTCCGCTGAGACGCCTTGTCCGTAGGCGGCTGGAGCGATATCATGCCTGCAACCGAGGAGGTTCCAAGATGCGATCGTTACTACAGCGCTACTGCAATCGAGAGCTTTCGCGCCGCGATTTCGTGGAGACGTTGGTCGGGCTGGGGTTCACCGCGGCGGCCGCGCAGGCGGCCTTGGCGCCGTTAGAGGCCTCCGAGACCAGCTCAGGCAAGCACGCCCACGGGACGACGCACGTGCGCGGGACGGGCGGCGAGCTCGTCGTGGCGCAAATGAAGGCCGCCGGGACCGAGTACCTGTTCACCAACCCGGGCTCGTTCGAGGTGGGATTTTTCGACGCCTTTCTCGCCGACGGCTCGATGCAGTTGATCCTGGGGCTGCACGAGGGCGTGGTGATCTCGATGGCCGACGGCTACCATCGCGCCTCCGGCAAACCGGCGTTCGTAAATCTACACGTGATTGCCGGCACGGCGCAGGCCGCGGGGCAGATGTACAACGCTTCGCGCGACGGCTCGGCGCTGGTGGTGACCGCTGGTCTCAACGACAACGAGATGTGGAGCGACGAAGCCCAGCTTGCGCCGCGCCCAGGCTACGACCAGAAAGAGGTCAACCGACAGTTCACCAAAATCTCCTGGGAAGCGCGGGAGCCGCGGTCCTTGGCGCTCATGCTGCGTCGTGCGTACAAGGTTGCCGCGGCCGCGCCAGGCGGACCCGTCTATCTCGCCTTCGCCCATCACGCACTCGAGGCCCGCGACGTGGACGCGGCCATCATGCCGGCGGGGCGCTTCCTGCACAGCCCGCGCATGCGCCCAGCAAAGGACGACCTGGAACGCGCAGCGCGGCATCTGATCGAAGCGAAGAACCCGGTGCTGATCGCCGGCGACGAGGTGTGGAAGTCGGGCGCGCAGCAAGAATTGCTCGAGCTCTCCGAAAAGCTGGGCCTGGCGGTGGCGTACTCGAACCAGTCCTACCAGAACTTCCCGTCGCACCATCCCCACTACGTCGGCCGCTTCCGGCCGAGCGGCGAGTACGCGAAGGGCGCCGACGCGTTGATGATGATCGGGGCGGCGGATTTTGGCGGCAGGCTCGTGCCCAAATCTCCCGAGGCGCCGCTCGACGCTCGCTTCATTCGGCTCAGCGCGAACGCCGACGACATGGGCCGCAACTACCCGGTCGATTTGCCGTTGTTCGCCGACGTGCGGGACGGGTTGCGCGATCTGCTCGACGCCGTCGACTCGCTGACCACCGCTGATCGCCGCCGCAAGCTCGCCGAACCTCGCTCGCGAGCGCTGCGCGCCGCCTTCGACAAGGCGGAGGGGGCTCGCGTCGCGGCGGCGCGACGCAACATGGGCGCCTCCCCGATGCACCCCGATGAGCTGGGAGAGGCGCTCGCCAAAGAGATCGACCCCAACGCGATCGTTGTCGAGGAGAGCATCACCGGGCGGCACGGCGCGATCCGGCGGGGGTTCCGGGACGACGAGGCGATGTATATGTACGCCTCTGGGCGCGGGCTGGGATGGGGCGTCGGCGCGGCCTCAGGCGCCAAGTTGGCGCAACCGGACCGGCAAGTCGTCTGCTCGATCGGAGACGGATCCGTGATGTACAGCGCTCCGGGTTTCTGGACGCAGGCGCGCTATGAAATCCCGGTGCTGACGGTGGTTTGGAACAACCGCAACTACCAAACCGTGCGGATGGCCTACCACCGCTACAAGGGCAAGATGACGGAGACGGACCGCTATCCGGGGATGTACCTCGGCGATCCCGACATCGACTTCGTGGGGCTGGCCAAGAGCCAAGGCGTGGCCGGAGAAGCGGTTCGCGAAGGCGCCGAGTTGGCCAAGGCGCTTCGGCGCGGCGTGGCGGCAGTGAAAGAGGGCCAGCCGTATTTGTTGGACGTCTCGGTGGCTCGCTACGGCGGAGGAGCGGAATCAGAGTGGCGCCAGGAGTTCAGCCTCGCTGAGCAGCGCCGCCGGCGAGCCTGATCCAGGCCTATGAGATGGAATTCTCGCTTTGCCGGGTCCAGCGTCGGCGATAGGCGTCCACAATGACCGCGGCGACGATGACCCCTCCGGTGATGAGTCGTTTTGTCGGCTCCGAAGCGCCGAGTTGAGCGAGGCCGGTCTGCAGCACGGCAATGATCAGCACGCCCAGAAAGCTGTTGACGACCGAGCCGCGCCCGCCCATCAAGCTCGTGCCGCCTATGACGACCGCGGCGATCGCGGAAAGCTCCATGCCGACGCCCGCGTTCGGGTCCGCTGAGGAGAGCCGGGAGGTCTGAAACACGCCGGCAAGCCCGCTCGAGAAACCGCACACCGCAAACGCGATCACCTTGGCGGGGCGCGGGTCGATTCCCGAGAGCCGGACGGCGCGCTCGTTTGCTCCGATCGCAACCATGTGGCGGCCGACCACCGTGCGGCTCAACACAATCTGTCCGGCCGCCACCACGGTCACGGCAATCAGGAACGCCGGCGAGAAGCCCAGGCCCCCGAGCGGCGCTCCGATCGATTCGATGGATGAGCCGATGTATTTCGTCCGGGAGTCGGTCGCCAGGTAGGCGCCGCCCCGTGCAATCTCGAGCATGCCCAGCGTGACGATGAACGAGGGGATGCTCCAGCGCGTGCTCACCGCGCCGTTCACCAGACCGGCTGCCAGACCGGTGAACAAGCACAGCATCACCGCCGGGGCCAGCGGCCATCCCCAGTCGGCCATCGCGGTTCCCAGCACCGCCGCTCCAAGCGCCATCACCGAGCCGACCGAGAGATCGATGCCGGCGACCACCAGCACGAAGGTCATGCCCGCCGCGATGACCGCGAGATCGGGGATCTGATTGGCCAGAGCGAAGAACGTACGAGCGTCGAAGAACCTCTCGCTCAACGAGCTGAACAACACGACGAGGCCAAACAGGACTGCCAGCAATCCGAAGTATTCGAGCAAGGCGCGACGCCCTCGATCCCGAGCCGACCCACGCGCCAGGCCGCTCATGGCTGCTCCTCCGTGGGCGTTGCCGAGCTAGCTGCTTGGTCGTTCGGTCCAGCTTGCAGCGCCACGGCGAGGATCTCGCTGCGTGACCACGCACCCCGCTCGAAGCTCGCGACCAGCCTCCCACGCGCCATCACCACCATGCGGTCGCTGATTTCGATCAACTCCTCGAAGTCGCTCGAGACCAGCACGATCGCTTTGCCATCCGCGGCCAACTCGCGGAGCAGGCGGTGAATCGCGGATTTGGACGCGATGTCGACGCCGCGAGTGGGTTCGTCGAGCAGGTAGACCTCGGCGTCGCGCAATAGCCAGCGCGCGATGAGGGTCTTCTGCTGGTTCCCGCCGCTGAGCTTCTCCACCGGCTGCTCGATCGATCCGCAGTGGATCTCGGTGTCGGCCGCCAATCCGCGCGCCGCCGAGGCCTCCGCCTCGCGGTCGGTCCAAGCCAGGCCCCACCGCCCCGCCGGGCCCAGTGTGACGTTCAGCCGGATCGATTTCTCGAGCAGTAAGCCGTCGTGCTTGCGATCTTCCGGCGTCATCGCCAGCCCGGCTTGCACGGCCTGGTGCGGAGACAGGAACCGCCGCGGCTCGTCGGCTCCAGGAAGGTAGACCGCCCCGGAGTCTGCCACGTCCGCCCCAAAGACCGCGCGCAGCAGCTCCGTACGGCCCGCGCCAGCCAGCCCCGCGACGCCGAGAACCTCTCCGCATCTGGCCTCGAAGCTCACATCACGCAGCAACGTTCCGCGGCAGAGCTTCTCGACCCGCAGCGCCGCGTCGGGGACTTGGGGCTTGGCCTCAGCGCTTCGGCTCCGGGTCTCGCGCTCGTTCGCGTCGCCGGTCATCAGTCGTACCGCTTCGTCGAGCGGCAGCTCTGTCGTAGCGCGCGTGGCCGTCACGCGACCGTCGCGCAGCACGGTCGCGACGTCGCAGATCCGGTGAATCTCCTCCATGCGGTGGCTGATGTAGACGACTGCGACGCCGGCCGCACGCAGGTTGCTCACGTGCTCGAACAGACGCTCGACCTGCGGGCCGTTCAAGGCCGCGGTCGGTTCGTCGAGAATCAGGCAGCGGCATTGCCGCGAAAGAGCCGCGGCGATCTCGACGAGCTGTCGCCGCGCTACTCCCAGCCGGCCCAGGGGCGTGCGCGGGTCGAGAGCGCCGAGGTCCACCAGATCGAGCGCCTGGGATGCTCGCTCGTGGAGCTCTCGATAGTCGATCAGCCCGCGCCGGCGGGGCAGTCGATTCAAGAAGAGGTTCTCGGCGATCGAAAGCGGCTCGATGAGATTGAGCTCTTGCTGGACGATGTGGATGCCGCGACCCTCGGCGTCGAGCTTACCCGCGGGAGCATAGCGCTCGCCGTCCAGGGTCATGCCGCCGGAGCTTGGCTCGGTCAGACCGCTGACGATTCGCGCGAGCGTGCTCTTGCCGGCCCCGTTGGCGCCGATCAGCGCGTGCACCCGGCCAGGGTGCAAGTCGAGACCGACGCTCCGCAGCACCTCCGCGGCGTATCTCTTGCCGACGCCCCGCAGGGTGAGCAGCGGCTCCGTCGCAGCGTCCATCAGCGCAGGTCCGCGGCGGTGATCAAATCCACCGGGGTCTCGGTGTCGGCGATCGACGCTCGTTTCGCGAGGCTCTCGAGGGCTCGCTCGATGCCGAACACCGCCAACTGATCTCCGTGTTGGTCGGCGGTCGCAAGGATCTCGCCCTCGCGAATCGCCTGCTGCACCGCGCCGATGTTGTCGAAGCCGACGATCGCAACCTCGCCTGACCTGCCCGCGGCCTTCACAGCCGCCAACGCCCCCAAGGCCATCGAATCGTTGCACGCGAAGATCGCCGCCAGATCAGGGTGCTCACTGAGCATCGCCGCGGCGATGCGGTTCGCGATTGCCATCTCCCATTGCGCCGACTGCGAGCTTACGATGTCCAAGCTGGCGGCGCGCGCGGCGTCCTCGAAGCCCAGCCTTCGTTGTTGCCCGTTGAAGGACGTCCGAATGCCCTCGAGAATGGCGACCTCGTCGCCGGCCTTCAGGCGACTTACCAGGAATTCGCCAACCTTGCGGGCCCCGGCGCGGTTGTCCGGGCCAACGAACGGGATGCGCACGCCAGCGTCAGCCAATACGTCGTCATCGAGCTTGTTGTCGATATTGATGACGACGACCCCGGCATCCAATGCGCGCTGCAGCGCCGGCGTCAGGGCTTTCGAATCGGCCGGGGCGATGACGATGGCGTCCACGCCGCGGGCGACCATCTCCTCAACCAGGGCCGCTTGGCGGCTCAGGTCGCGCTCGTCCTTGATCCCGTTGACGATCAGATCGTATTCGTTGGCGCGGGCCTGCTGATGCTGCTCCGCCCCCTCCGCCATCGTCGAGAAGAACTCGTTGGCGAGCGACTTCATGATCAAGGCGATCTGAGCCTTCCCGCTAGCGCCGCCCGGGTCGGCCGCCTCCGGGTCAGGCCGCGAGCAACTCGCTGCCAACCCAACCGTCAGCAGCACGACGAGGAGTATTGCGCGATTGTTCGAGACGGGCGTGAGCGGCTGCGGCATCCTGCGAGTCTCCGCCAAGGGCTTCGTCGGAGTTTTCCATGGTAGAGGATCCAGCCGCACCAACCAGCGATGCGATCGCGGCCGGGCTTTCGCGCGATCGATCCTGGCATAATGGCGGCTCATGCGTCTGTGTACGTTCGAGAACGCCGGCGCCCGCCAGCCGGGCGTCCTGCTGGGCGAGAGGATCTTGCCCGTTGCCGAGGTCAACGCCAAACGCGGTGCGCGCTTTCCGCTCGAGATGCTCGAGCTGATTCGCACCGAGAACCTCGACGCGCTCGCGGACCTCTCCCGGGGGCTGGAGGCGGAGATTCCGCTCGCCGAAGCCGCCTTGCGGATCCCTTATCCCCAGCCGGGCAAGATCTGGTGCATCGGGCTCAACTACAAGTCGCACGCCGAAGACATCAACGCTGTACAGCCCGAAGAACCGGGAGCCTTCATGAAGCCGACCAGCTCGATCTTCGAGCCCGGCGGCGACATCGAGCTGCCGCCCGAGCGGCTCACGAAGGAGGTCGACGCCGAGGGCGAGCTCGCGATCGTGTTCGGCAAGCGCTGCCGCGAAGTCCCGATCGAGCGCATCGGGGATGTGATCCTCGGCTACACCACCACGCTGGATCTGACCGCGCTCGATATCCTGGCGAAGAACCCGCGCTACCTCCAGCGCTCGAAGAGTTTCGACACATTCTTCAGCTTCGGGCCGGTCATCGTGACCAAGGACGAGATCGCGGACCCCAATGCGCTCGAAGTCGTCACCAAGCACAACGGCGAGGTGTTCTCGCGCGACTTCGTACGCAACATGCGCCACCTGCCGGACAAGCTGGCTTCGTTTCACACCGACGTGATGACATTCGAGCCCGGCGACATTCTCTCGACCGGCTGTCCCAAGGGCGCCCGCATCCAGCCGGGCGACAGCGTGGAGGCGTTCATCGACGGCGTGGGGAGCTTGAAGGCCAACGTGAAGCGCCGCGGCGAATAGGGCGTTTCGCTCGTTGAGGCGCTGAGCGCCTCTCTCAACCCCTCAGCGCGTCCAGCAACTCGCGGTAGCCCGAGCGCGCACGCTCGAGAGAGTGATTCTCCTCGATTCTCGCCCGTCCGGCGGCGCCCATTGCCTGCATCCGCTGCGGATCGTCGAGAAGCTCGAGGATGGCCTGGGCAAGGCGCACGTGCTCATCGGGACCGGGCTCCACCAGCACCCCGCACTCCTCGGGCAAGGCTTCTTCGATCGAGCCGGCGCGGCAGGCGACGACCGGCGTGCGCGTCGCGAGGGCTTCGAGCATAGCTAGGGGCACGCCTTCGGCCTCGGAGGTCATCACCAACAGGTCGGCCGCTGCATAGACCTCTTCAGGGCGATCGACGTGCCGCAACAGCCTGAAGCGTCGTTCGATGCGAGCGGCCCCGATACGGCTGATCAGCGGCTCTTCCTCGGGGCCGTCGCCGGCCACCGCGATCGTGAAGTCCAGCGCCGGCGCCTGACGCGCTAGCTCGCGGGCGACCTCGATGAGCAACAGGGGGCGCTTGACGCGGTCCAGCCTGCCGACGAACGCGATCGCGACGGCGTCCTGCCGAAGACCGAGCTGCCGGCGGAGGGCGGCGCGATCGAGCTGCGCCGGATCGAAGCGATCGAGGTCGATGCCGTTGGGGATCAGCAAGACCGATTCTTCCGGCGCGTTCATGGCCAACAGCCGCTCGCGTCCCGCGGCCGAGATAACCACCCGGCGGTCGAGGCAGTCGGCCACGTCGAGTGTTGCGGAAAAGAAGTCCCAGTCCTCGTCGACGGCGTGCAGCAGATCGGCGACCCGAATCGACGGCCGTTTCTCGCGAATGGCGGGCAGGGCGCTGTAGGCGGCGAGCGAATTCTGCAGAACGATTGCGTCGAAGCCCCAGTTCAGCGCCATCGAATAGAGCGCTCCCGGGACGCGCTCGAGCGGCTCGAGCTTCTCCAGGTCGTAGACGTGGTCCGCTAGCTCTCTCCAATCCGGCGCGAGCCGGCGGTCGTGCGACTGAGTGGCCAGTACGAATACCTCCCACTGCTCGCGGTCGATCTGTCGAGCAAGCTCGAGGAGTACGTTCTCAGCCCCGCCCACGCCAAGATGCGGCGTGATCAGCACAAGTCGGCGCTTGCCCGCCGGCGCCTGCGGAGTCAGATAGTCGACGCGTTCAACGATGCCGCCGGCGACCAAGGCCGAGCGCGGCTGGAAACGCAGGTAGAAGCCGAGATCGAATACCTGACGGCCAGCCGCGCGATTGATCCGCTCCTTGATCCGCAGCGGGATCAGGCGCGCGGAGGAGCGCAGCGGATGCTTCAGCCAAGCCTGGGCGGAGAGCAACTCGGCGTTGTAGAGGTGTCGATGGAGCTGTCCAAAGAATCCGCTGCGGCCCTCCAGCGGCGCGGGCGGCGGCGCCGGCGCTTCCAGCACGGCGGCTCGAGCCTCGGACATTCCCGACCGGCAGCGCCGGGTGAGGCGGCACACCGTGCCGGAGGGCTTGGGCTCGGAGGCGGCGAACATCTCGCGCGAGACGCCCAGCGGGCCCGCCGAGGCGGCGAGCGTCGGCGGCGGCGCATCGCCGGTATCCTTCCAGCTCACCCAGTCATGGGTTTGCAGAGCCCAGACGCACTCCTCGAGCGTGTGCGGCCGCAACCGCCCGCCCCCGGTCAGCCACAGGAAAGCCGGCGCGGGCGAGCGCTCGAGCGCCCCGGCCTCGGACGCGTTGACCAAGAGCTGATAGTCGAGCAGCGTCTGGTTCGAGAGCTCCGGCGCGGCGCCGGCCGCCACCACGCAGATCGAGGGCGCCCAGCGCCTTTTGACCTCCAGACGGCCGGTCGGCGAGAGCAATTCCGGGTGCGTTTGCTCCATGTGCGCCCAATTGGACTCGTGCCGCTCTAGCCCCACGTAGTGCAAGCCGCGACCATGCGTGCGGTAGCGGAACAGCGGCCGCCGCACGTAGCAGCCGTACAGTCCGCGCTTAGCCAGATTCAGGTAGAAGCTCCAATCCTCGTAGCCCCAGCGATGCCACTCGTCGTAGCCGCCGGCAGACTGCCATACGCGCTTCGGCAGAAAGCAACAGTAGGAGAGAAAGTTCTCGTCGAGAAGACGGTAGAGGTTGTAGTCGCCCGGCTGTTCGAGATAGTCGTTGTCTCCGAAGACGTGGTAGTCGAAGTAGGCAAAACCGCCCTCGGGCCGGGCCTCGAGCTCGTGCAGGCAGACCGCCATCATTTCCGGCTCGAGTAGGTCGTCGGCGTCGAGAGGAACGACGTACTCGCCGGCCGCCGCCCGAATGCCGGCGTTGCGGGCGGCTGCGAGGCCGCGGTTCTCTTGTCGAACGATACGAAGCCGCCGCTCGCCGCGGCCTTCTATCGAGTCTAGGATGGCCCGGCTCTCGGGCCGATCTGTACCGTCGTCGACGACGATGCACTCCCAACTCGGGTGGGTTTGGCGCTCGACGCTGGCCACCGTCTCGAGGAGGAACGCCTCGGGGTTGTAGGCCGGGATGACGGCGGAGACGAGCGGTGCGTCCGGCTGCATGGGCTGGGCCACTGCTGGTGAACTTCCAACTGTGCCACAATGCCAGCCGATGCGCAGATTGCTCCTGTTCCTGCTCGCTCCCGCGTTCGCCCTCGCCGATGTCCGGCTGCCGGCGCTGCTCTCCGACCACATGATTCTGCAGGCCGAGCGGCCGATTCACTTGTGGGGCTGGGCGGACCCGGGGGAGCGCGTGGAAGCCGACTTCCGAGGCCGCACCGCCTCGACCGTCGCGGGCGAAAACGGCCGCTGGAGCCTGTATCTCGCCCCGGAGAGCGCCGGCGGACCCTACGCGCTTCGAATCTCGGGAAAGAATCGCATCGACCTCGAAGACGTGCTGGTTGGCGAGGTCTGGGTCGGCTCGGGCCAATCCAACATGGTCTGGATGCTGCGCAACTCCAACGACGCCGACGACGAGATCCTGGCCGCGGACTATCCCGAGATTCGCCTCTTCAAGGTCAAGCTCGACACCGCGCAGCGCCCCAAAGAGGATGTCGAAGGCGAGTGGATGGTCTGCAGCCCCGGCAGCGTGGCGGAGTTCTCCGCCGTGGGGTACTTCTTCGCCCGCCACCTGCACCGGAAGACCGGCAAGCCGTTCGGCGTCATCCAATCGGCCTGGGGCGGAACCCCGGCCCAAGCTTGGACGACGCGAAAGAGCCTGGACGAAGACCCCGCGCTGCACCGCTTCCTCGACGACTGGGCGCGGGTCGAGCGGAACTACCCGCGTGCCATGGCTCGCCACGAGCAGGCGCTGCAGCGCTGGCGGCGCCAAGCGGTCGAAGCTCGTAGCGCTGGCAAAGCGCCGGGACGCCGGCCGCAACCGCCCCAGGGCCGCGGACACCATCACCAGCCGGCGGTGCTCTACAACGCGATGATCGCGCCGCTGACGCCCTTCGCGGTGCGAGGATTCATCTGGTACCAGGGCGAGAACAACGCCAGCCGGGGCCAGGGCTACATCTACGGGCGGCTGTTCCGGACGATGATCGAAGATTGGCGCGAGCGCTGGCGGCTGGGTTCCCTGCCGTTCCTGTTCGTCCAACTGGCGAACTACGGCCGGGTCCCCGAGATCGCGCAGTGGCCGGAGCTGCGCGAATCTCAGAACAACACGCTCGAGCTCGCGAACACCGGCATGGCCGTCACCATCGATATCGGCAACCCCACAGATATTCACCCTAGGAACAAGCAAGATGTCGGCCTGCGGCTGGCGCTGGCCGCCAGGGCGGTCGCCTACGGCGAGCGAGACCTGGTCTTCTCCGGGCCGGCGTACCGGCAAATGACCCAGGAGAACGGAAAGCTACGGCTGTGGTTCGATCATATAGGGTCCGGGCTTGTTCTGAAAAAGGATGTCGGCCAGGCGTTTCAGATTGCCGGCCCGGACGGTCGTTTTCACAAGGCCGAGGCGGTCGTCGAGGGTCCTACCGTTGTGCTATCGAGCCCGCACGTGGAGCACCCAGCCGCGGCCCGCTACGCTTGGGCCGCCTCGCCCAACGCCGCGTTGTTCAACCAGGAGGGCCTGCCGGCGTCTCCTTTCCGCACCGACGACTGGCGCGACTAAGCCCAAGAAACTCCCGGGGCCGGGGCGCCAAAGGGTCCACGCGGCTCAGGGGATTTCCCTACAAAGGCAGCGGTGAAATTTCGGGTCAATTCGGTACTCCGGTTCCGTTGGCGCCCCCCGAGTCGCGTGATAGCTTGCGAAGTAGGGGAATGCGTCCACGCCGGTCCCAGCGCGAGGGGAACGACGGCGCGTCGGCTGAATCGGCCGAGCGCACGTCGGTCTTCCTGTTCTTGGCTTGCCCCGAGGAGGTCCTGGCAAGCTTCGAGGAAGCCGTGCGCGCGGCCGGCGCCGCCGAGCAAGTCGAGCCGATCGCGGTAGCAAGCTACCCGACCGCGGACTACTTGGAGGCTTTCCTCGAAGAGAACGGAAAGGACGTCGCCTGTGTGACGGTGCACCTGGACGATCCCGAGCAGGCGATCGATCTGATCGAGATCGTGGCCCGCGAGGCCCCTGGGGCGCTGATCCTGGGAACCGACGACGGCAGACGAGCGGAGTCGCTGCTGCCCGCCCTGCGCGCTGGCGCGAAGGACGTTATTGCACCGCCCTACGACCTCAGTGAGGTCCTGCGCTGCTCGTTTCGAGCTTCGGGTCCGCAAGATGGCGGACAAGCCAAGATGGCCTGCTTCCTTCCCGCGCAGGGCGGCAACGGAGCGTCGACCATCTCGATCCACTTCGCGGCCGCGCTTGCGGCCGAGCTTGGCCGCGCGGACGACGCCGAGATCTCCCCGGTCCTGTTGCTGGACTTGGATTTCCATTCCGATTCGGCGGCGTTCTGGCTGAACAAGCGACCGGGGTATTCGTTGCTAGACGTGCTCGAGGGCCCCGCCGCCGCCAAGCTCTACTGGAAGAAGGTGACCACTCCGTGGAACGGCATCGACCTGCTCTCGCCGCCGCCGCCGGACCGCTACGTCTCCGAACAGATGTTGGAGTCGCTGCCGGACGTGATCGCGGCCGCACGGAAGGCCTACCAGTGGGTCGTGGTCGACCTGCCGCCCACGTTGTTCTCCTCGTCTCGAAAACTGCTGCCGACCGCCGACCTGGTCTACCTGGTCTGCACTCCCGAGGCTCGCGCGCTCTACCTAGCCAAACGCCGGATCGCCGACCTGCGGGGTCTGGGGATCGCCGAAGACGTGTTGCGCGTGACGTTGAACCGGGCAGGCGCCAAGCGCGCCATCGAGGCGGCCACGGCCGAGAAGTCCATCGGCGCGCCGGTGCAATTCTCGGTCGAAAACGACTACCTCGAGATCAGCTCGGCCTATTCCGAGCGGCGGCTGGCGGAGCCCGGCTCCGCGCCCGGGCGGCAGTTTCGAGCAATGGCGCGTGCAGGGCTCGGTCTTGAAGAGGCTGTCGTCGAGAGGCGCTCCGGCTGGCGTCGTCTAGTCGGGTTCGGCTAACGAGTCGCGCGCCCGGCGCCGACCCTTTATCCTGGTGAAAGGTGACGAGCCCCCCGTCACGGTACATTTGCCTGATTTGCCGCAACCCGATTCCGCACGCGGGAGCGGAGTGTCCCCACTGCAAGTCCCATTCGAGCGTAGCCATCGGCGCGACGCCGCAGATCCTGGCGGGCGTGTTCGCGGTGATGATCGCGCTGATGATCGGCACGGCGGCCTATAACCGCGCTTTCGATCAGGAGCGCCTCGAGAGGGCCCGCGAGCACCACCGCATCGGACGCACCTTGGCCGATTACGGCTACCACGACCGCGCCGTGGACGAATTCAGCGACGCCCTGCTCTACCGGCGCGACAACTTCGACTATCGGCTCGGACTGGCGTTGGCGCTGTTCGACGGTCAACGCTACCAGGAAGCCGAGTATCAATTGCTCGAGCTGCGCGGGCAACACCCCACCGACGCCACGACCAACCGCCTGCTCGGCCGTCTAGCGGCTCGCGACGGCCGCTACAACCAGGCCGCGAACTACCTGCGCACGGCCATCTACGGTCGTTGGCCGCGCAATCCCGAACAGAACCGGCGTGCGACGCGGTTCGAGCTAGTCGAGTTGCTCGAGGACCACGGCAGCCCGGCGCAGGTCGTGGGCGAATATCTGACCATCTGGGAGGAGGAGCCGCAGACCGCGTCGCTCGCCCGGCTGGTCGGCTTCGGTCTGAAAGACTTCGGCGCGCCCCGCGACGCGCTCGCGGTGCTGGCCACCCTGGACGATCCGCGCTCGCGCGATGCGGAGCTGTTGCGGGCGATCGGCATGGCGCACTTCGAGCTACGCGCTTACGCGGAAGCGCGCGCCTACCTGGGCCGGGCCCTAGCGGCCAGTCCTGACGACGGCGACGTCCGCGATACGGTCGATTTAATGGACCGCGTCCTAGCGCTTGATCCAACCGCACGAGGGCTCGGCGCCTACGAGCGGTATCGCCGCAGCCGGGAAGTGCTCGAGCGCGCCGCGCGCTACATCTCCGGCTGCGCGAACCCGCTGGGCCCCGACATGGAGGGGCCGCCAGCCCCCCAACCCGCCGCCGTGCGCGACCTGCTCGCAGCGGCCGTCCAGCGCCTCGAACAACGTCGCCGACCGCGCGACGTAGCCGCGGAGACCGAAGCCAACCTGCTGCTCGCCGGCAATCTGTGGCCGCTCCGAGAGCAGGTCTGCCGCGGC
This sequence comes from Bryobacterales bacterium, assembly GCA_965216545.1. Taxonomy (GTDB): domain Bacteria; phylum Acidobacteriota; class Terriglobia; order Bryobacterales; family UBA6623; genus RI-231. Next base: position 4,474,626 of record OZ244172.1, on the reverse strand, counting down.
ATCTGGGATGACGACGACGTACTGGCGCGCGTGATGCGCGAGCTCCCATGATGCCGAAGGCCCCGGCCGGAGATCGGCTCGAGCGCGCCATCACGCGTCTGCGGGAGCTCAGCGGGACCGGCCCGGTCATGGGCGACACGCAGCGCTTCCTGCTGCTCTCGATCATTATCGGGATCTTCGCTGGGCTGGTCGTCGTGTGCTTTCACATCTCGATCGAGTTCTTCAACTGGCGCACGGTCCACGGACTGGGGCATCGCGCGTGGTGGACCGTGGCCTTGTGGCCCGCGGTGGGCGGACTGGTGTCTTTCGCGCTGGCCTACTATCTCTTCCCCACCGCTCGCGGCAGTGGCGTCAACTACACCAAGGCCGCGCTCTACGTCTCCGACGGCTACGTGCCGTTCAGCGGGGTCACCGGCAAGTTCCTCTGCAGCACCATCTCGATCGGAACAGGCAATCCGATGGGGCCGGAGGATCCGGCCTTGCAGATGGGCGCGGGTATCGCTTCCTTGCTCGGTCGCTTGTTTCGGTTGACGCGCGAGCACATGCGGCTCATCGCCCCGGTCGGGGCGGCGGCGGGCATCGGGGCGGCCTTCAATACTCCGATTACCGCCGTGCTGTTCGTCATGGAAGAGGTCGTCGCGGCGTGGAGCGCCGGCGTGATGGGCTCCATCGTGCTCGCGGCGGTTTCCGCGGTCGTCGTCAGCCGCTGGTTCTTGGGCGACGAGCCGCTCTACAGCGTCCCCGAGTTCCTCCTCACCGACTACCGCGAGCTCATCGTCTACGCGTTAGTGGGAGTCGTCAGCGGGTATCTTTCCGCCTGGTTCACCAAGCTCGTCACACGGGTTCGCGAGCGGACCAAGGACCTGCCGCTGAAGGCGATCTTCGCTCTTCCGCTGCTGGCCGGATTCGCGGTCGGAATCGCCGGGACGTGGATTCCCGAAGTGCTCGGGGCCGGCTACGGAGCGATCGATTCGGCCTTGCATGACCGCTACGTCTGGCACTTCCTGTTGCTGCTCGGCTTGCTGAAGATGGTCAGCACGGCATTGTGCTTGTCGGCCGGTACCCCCGGCGGCATGTTCGCGCCGACGCTGTTCATCGGAGCGATGATCGGTGGCGGCCTGGGCGGCTTGGCGCACGAGTATTGGCCGTTCGCGACCAGCTCGGCGGGCGCCTACGTGCTCGTCGGCATTGGCACCTTCTTTGCCGGCCTGTTCCGTGCGCCGATGACTTCCATCTTCATGGTGTTCGAGATCAGCGCCAACTACGTGATCATCCTGCCGGTGATGATCGCCAACACCATCTCGTTCCTGGTCTCGCGTCACCTGCAGCACGAGTCTCTGTTCCAAATCGTGGGTCGTCAGGACGGCTTCGACCTGCCGTCGGTGGAGGAGCAGCGCGAAGCCTTGCCGCTGAGCGTGGAGGACGCGATGCGCTCGGGCTCCGCGGTCGTCATGCCCGGCAGCATGCAGGTAGCCGAGGCGTACGAGCGCTTGCGCACCAAGAACCTGGACCACTGCCTGATCTCGGTCTACGGCAAGGGTTGGTTCTGGGCGAAGAAGGGCGATCTCGAGCAGTCGATCGAGGCCGGCGATTCGGACAAGACGGTCCATAGAGCCCTGCCGCTGCGTACCGTCGTGCGGCTCTATCCCGACTTGTCGCTCGACTCGGCGATGCGCCTGCTGGCGAACTATCCGGTCCTGCCGGTGGTCAGCCGGGCCAATCCGAACCAACTGCTCGGAATCGTCTCGCTGCCGGACGTCCACGCGGCATACGGAATCGCGCGCGACGCCGACCCGTAGCAGCCGACCCTATTCTGCTACCGCCATCCCGCGCCGTCGCCAAGCAGGTGCGGGATGAGCTGCGCGAAGATGCGCGGCGCCATCAGCGCCAACGGCAGCCATCCGAGCCGTCGCGTGCCCAGCGCGCTCCCAAGCGCGAGCCACAGCACGAGTGGCGAGAGAATCCGAGCGAACGCGTAGGCTTCCGACCAAACTCCCGGGTAGCTGAGCAGAACGGGGAACACGCAGAACAGCCCGACGGCCCAACGCAGCGGCCCGCGCTCATGCCGGACTGCGCGTACGGCGAGAATTAGCGCGGCCCACACGCCGACTAGCGCCAGGTAGTCCAACGCCCCGGCGACGAGCTGCCGTGAGAGCTCCGCCGGGATCGACGAAAAGTCGAGTGTGCGCGCCAACAGCGCCTGCAATGGCCACTGCTCGACGAAGCGCACGGCGTCCGGGCCCACTTGCAGGCGCACCCACGCGAACCACGCCAGTCCAGGCAGGCCGGCAAGGACGGCCGCGGCAAGTTGCCTCGGCTCGCGGCGCGCCAAGGCGTCGCCCGCGCAAGCCAATGGCAGGACCGCTCCTGTTTCGCGAGCCAGCGGCGCCAGCGCGACCACCGCCCAGAACGCCGGCCCGCGCGGTTGTCGAGCCAAGTACGCGAACCCAACCGCCAGCGCGGCGAGTCCCATATCGATCGTCATGCGCTCCAGCGAGATCCCCGCCGCCGGCAGCGCCGCGAACATCGCCGCCCCGAGCATTCGCGGCCGGCCCAGCGACCCGCACAGGCGCGCCGACCACAACACGCCCAACCCCAGAAAGGCCAACGTGACGGCCAAGTACGCGCCGTCGATCCACCCCGGGCGCCCCAGCGCGAGCACGTGGGCGAGGCTCGGCGTGAGAATGCGCCGCCAGCGCAGCTCTGGCGCATCGAAGAAGCTCGGGTCGATGCGGCGCAACAGGGGATCGTGCGCCAACGCCCGGTAGAACTGCCCGTCGTAGCCGCCCGTCGAATGAAAGCGGTAGGCCCGCAGGCCCAGCGGCAGATCGCGCTCGGCCGAGGTGACGAACAGCGCCGTCCAATCGCCGCCAAAGTTGCGGTAAACGGTAAAGGTTTGCGCCGCGAGCGCCAGGGCGACCACGGCGGCGGCCAATCCAAGCTCGCGGCGAGTCTCGCGGTCCAGGCCTCCCATTTTAGGATGCGTTGTTACACTACGCCGAGAGTCGAGTGAATCGTCGATGCCGCAAATTCTCAACCGCAGCGCCAATGTCTATGACGCCGTCATCGTCGGGTCCGGCGCGACCGGCGGCATGGCCGCCAAACAACTCTCCGAAGCCGGACTGAAGGTGTGTGTGCTCGAAGCCGGGCCCAAGGTCACCCAAGCCGACTTCACCGAGCACGTCCAGTCCTACCAGTTGCCTCGCCGCGGCGTCCATCCGACCCAATCGCGCAATCAACCCATCCAGAGTCTTTGCTACGCCTGCCGGGAATCGAACCAGGACTGGTTCGTCGACGACATCGACAACCCCTACACCTTTGACGACGACGAGCCGTTCCACTGGATTCGTATGCGCGTGCTCGGCGGGCGCACGCTCTCCTGGGGCCGCCAGAGCTACCGCTTGAGCGACCTCGACTTCAAGGCCGCAAGCCACGACGGCTACGGCACGGACTGGCCGGTCTCCTACGCTGAGATCGCACCCTATTACTCGAAGGTCGAGCGCTACGTCGGCATCAGCGGTCTGGCCGAGAATCTGCCTCAGTTGCCCGACTCGGACTTCCTGCCGGCGATGCCGTTCAGTTGCGGCGAGCGCTTGCTGCGCGAGCGCGTGAAAGCCAAGCTAGGACGCGTCGTCTCGGTAGGCCGCACGGCCATCCTCACCACCGACCACAACGGGCGCGCCGCGTGCCACTACTGCGGCCCCTGCGAGCAGGGTTGCATCACGAATTCCTACTACGCGAGCCCCTTCTCCGCCCTCGCCGACGCCGCGCAGACCGGCAACCTGACGTTGATGACCGACGCCGTGGCTTCGCACGTAGTGATGAACAACTCTACGGGCCGCGCAGCCGGCGTAACGTATGTCGACCGCCAGAGTCGCCAGCCGCGCGAGGTGCGCGCCAAGGTCGTGCTGCTTTGCGCCTCCACGCTCGAGTCGACGCGGTTGCTGCTCAACTCGGCGCCAGGCGGGTTGGCCAACTCTTCCGGCGTCCTAGGCCGCTACTTGATGGACCACGTCTACAAGGGCTACACGGTGGGTCAGTTCCCGGAGCTGCCCAAGGGGCAGGCCTGGCAGGGACCGCCGAAGCGACCGAACGGCCTCTATGTTCCGCGCTTCCGCAACGTGGATCGAAGCCAGACGAACGGCTTCATCCGCGGCTACGGCTACCAAGGCGGCGTCTGGCCCGGATTCCACTTCACCGCGCCCGGCTTTGGCGAGCGCTACAAGCAGGCCGTGCGGACCGAAGCGTCCTGGGGCGCCAGCTTGATTGCGTTTGCCGAGTGTTTGCCACGGCGGGAGAACCGCGTGACGATCGACCCGGAAATCACCGACGCCTGGGGCATTCCGGCGCTGCGCGTGAGCATGCGTTGGAGCGCAAACGAGTTGGCGCTGTGGCAGGACGCCCAAGAGCAGGGAGCGGAGATGCTCGAGGCCGCCGGCGCGAAGAATGTCGAGATGCAAGGCGAGCCGTCGGTGCCGGGCTTTGGCATCCACGAGATGGGCACGGCGCGCATGGGAGACGACCCGCGCTCGAGCGTGCTGAATAGGTGGAATCAGACGCACGACGTGGACAACCTCTTCGTAACCGACGGAGCGGCGTTCGTCTCGATAGGCTGCCAAAACCCGACATTGACGATGATGGCCCTAACAATCAGGGCCTGCGAACGGATTGTCGAGCAGGGCAAGCGCGGGGAGCTTGGTTGACCCGCGGCGAGTCGGACCCTAGCTGAATGGCCAAAGCGCGAGAACGGAATAGATCGGGCCCTCGGGCGTGAGCTGGCTGCCGTAGAGCGTCCAATGGTCCGCCACGAAAGCCCCGAGGTCGGCCTCGTATTCGCTGGCGGCGGCGACCAACTTCCTCCCCTGGCGCGGGTCGCGGACGCGGCCCAGCGTAACGTGGGTCAAGAATCCGCGGCGCTCCGGCTCGAAGCCCAACGATCGGGCGGCTTGCTCGATTCCAACCTGGAGCCGGGCCAGCGGCTCGGGCGTCTGGCCTACCGCGACGAAGATCCGCGGCTCGTGCTCGCCGGGCAGGAAGCTCAGCCGCTCCAGCTCGACAGGGATAGCAGAGCCAGGCGTCTCAACTTGCTCTAGCGCAGTTGTCAGCTCCGGCAGGCGCTCCTCGGGGTACTCTCCGAAGAACCGCAGTGTTAGATGCAACGACTCGGGCTTCGTCCAGCGCACCCCTGGGATGCGCCGCAAGTCGGCAGCGACCTTGGCCAAACGTCGCCGGGCGTCCTCGTCCAACTCCAGCGCCGCAAACAGCCTCAAGGTAAGTAGCATAGAAGAAACATGGCCGCGCAGACCGATTTCGCCATCATTCCCACCCAGGAAGAGCTCGATCAGATCGACCGCAAGCTGAGATTCTTCCCTGTGGATAACCCCGCTCCCAAGACGCTCACGGCCGAACAGATCGCCGACTACAACCGCGACGGCTACCTCAAGGCGTTTCGCGTCTACTCCGCCGCCGAGATCATCGCGATTCGCGGCGAATTCGACAAGCTTCTGGCGCAGTATGAAGCCGAGGGCAAGGACAGCTATTCGATCTCGTCCGCACACCTCAAGCACGGCGTCGCGTGGGACATCCTCACAGAACCGCGCATCGTCGACTACGTCCGTGATCTGCTCGGCGACGACGTCGTGGGCTGGGGCTCGCACTTCTTCTGCAAGATGCCCCACGACGGCAAGAAGGTCGCCTGGCACCAAGATGCCAGCTATTGGCCGCTGACGCCGACGAAGACCTGCACGGTCTGGCTCGCCATTGACGATGTCGACCCGCAGAACGCCAACATGCAGTTTCTACCGGGCTCGCACCTCGAGGGTCATATCGACTACGACAAAAGCGCCGCGGAGGAAGGCAACGTGCTCGACCAGACCGTCGCGAACATCGAGCGCTACGGCGCCGCGGTGGACGACGCGCTCGCGGCCGGCGAGATGTCGCTCCACTCGGACCTGCTGCTGCACGGTTCGGAGGCGAACGAATCCGATCGCCGGCGCTGCGGGCTGACCTTGCGCTATTGCGCCGCCGACGTCCAGGCCCATCTGGGATGGAACCAAAAGGGCGTCGTGGTGGCCGGCCAGGACGCCAGCGGCCACTGGGCGAACCGCGCGCGACCCGAATGACGCGGGAGCAAAGGCGGCCGGAACGCCTACTCGCGCTCCATCCCCAGGACCAAGGCGTTGGCGCGCGGGTCATCCACGACCAGCTCCCGCCCGTCGGAGAGCCGTAGCGTCACCGCGACCGGAACCTCCGAACCTAGCCCAAAGTGCACGATCCCCGGCCCCGTGGACAAGTAGCTGCCGCCTGTGCCCGCGCGGCCCCTCAGGCGCCCGCCCGATTCCAGCTCGAGAGTCACATCGGCGCCCGCGGGCGCACGCACGCCAATCCATTTCCCCGAGCGTCTCGTCGCGTTGCGCAGGATCGTCACCGGTCCGTCGTTGGTCGTCACCACCAGGTCCAACCGTCCGTCGGAGTCGAGGTCGGCAGCCACCGCGCCGCGCGCCGCGCGCGGCTCGAGCAGAGCCTCCCCGGCCTGGCGGGTGCGGTCGTAGAAGCGCCCGAAAAGGTTGCGCAGCAGCAACAGTGGTTCGCGGTAGGCCAGCGCCGGGTCGGTGCGCTCGATGTCGTCCATCACGTGGCCTTGCGCGACGAACAGGTCGCGCCAACCGTCGTTGTCATAATCCGCCAGAGCCGCACCCCAGCCCGAATGCATCTCACTCGGACCCGCTAGCCCGGACCGCCGGCTCACCGGCTCGAATTCGCCCGTGCCCAGGTTGCGATAGAGCCAGTAGCCCTGGCGGCCCAGCGCGTTGACGAAGATGTCCGGGCGTCCATCGTTGTCATAGTCCTCGAAGACCGCGCCCATGCCGGCGAAGTCTCGCCCATCGGCGTCGTAGGCCACGCCGGCCGCCACGCCGACTTCCTCGAAGCGCTTCCCATCGATGTTGCGAAATAGCTGCTGGGAGTAGGAGTCGTTCGCCACGAACACGTCCGGCCGGCCGTCGCGGTCGAAGTCGTGGACCGCGACGCCCAGTCCCTTGCCGGGGCGCTCCCCCAACCCTGCGGCGTCAGAGACGTCTTCGAAGCGGCCCCCGCCGAGGTTGCGGAACAACAGGTGCGTCGTGGGGCCGTACTCCCGCGGGTGGCAGTAGGAGCGGCGCCCCGGCTCGTCCTCGCCGCACCAACGGCTGCGCTCGAAGTCCCAATCGAGGTAGCGCGAGACGAACAGATCGAGCCGACCGTCGGAGTCGAAGTCGAGAAAGGCCGCGCCGGCGAGCCAGCCATTGGCGGGCAGCACGCTGCGGTCAAACTTAGCCGCGCCCCGGTTGCGGTAGAGCGCCAGCCGGCCGAAGCCGGTCACGACCAGATCGATATCCCCGTCGCCGTCGACATCGCCCGCCGCCGCGCCCATGCCGAAGGCGCCGCTTGCCTCATCGACGAAGGAGCCGAGGCTTTCGAACCGCATCCCGCCGAGATTGCGGTAGAGCCGGTTCGTCCCCGCGCCGCCAACGAAGAACAGATCCAGCCGGCCGTCGCCGTCGAAGTCCTCGACGGCCAGCCCCGAGCCCATGGCCTCGATCAGGCGCTTCTCCGGCGTCTTGGCGGCATCGTGAGAGAACACAACGCCGGAGGCCGCGGTCCAGTCCTCGAACTGCTGAGCCGTCGCCAACGTCAAGAGTGAAAAAAATGCGACTCCCAGGCGCCTCACGCTTGACAGCATAACGGGAATACCGGTAGCCTTACGAGGGTCTGTTATAACAGATCGTATACACAGCACCAGGAGGTTTGTCCAAATGAGTTTTCGGGGTGTGCGCCTCGTCGCGCTCAGCGTCCTGAGCGCGCTGATCGCGTTCGGCCAGCAGAGTACTGGCACCATTTCCGGCACCGTGTCTGACCAGCAAGGCGCGGTGATTCCGGGAGCGCAAGTAGAAGTGGTCAACACGTCCACCAACGCTACCTTCTCGACGACGACGAACGAGAGCGGCGGCTACGTGGCGCCGGGTCTCGCCGTAGGCGAGTACGAAATCGCGGCCGAGTCCGCCGGCTTCAAGCGCGCAGTGCGCAGCGGTGTCACACTGCAGGTCAACCAGAATGCCCAGGTCAACCTAACGCTCGAAGTCGGCCAAGTGACCGAGGTCGTCGAAGTCGTCGGCGAAGCCCCGCTGGTCGCCACCGGCGACGCCACGCTCGGCGAGGTGATCGAGCGCAAGCGGGTCAGCGACCTGCCGCTCAACGGCCGCAGCGCCCTGGCGTTGACGATGCTCACCGCGGGCGTCGTTTCCAACGCCGGCCCCACCAACTCCGGCTTCGGCGATCGCGGCATTCAGCTCTCGTCGGTCTCCATCAACGGCAGCCCCAACTCGATGAACTCGCAGATGCTCGACGGCAACAACAACACGTTGAGCTATGTTGGCGAGGTCGGCGTCCCCCCGGCCGTCGACGCAGTCGAGGAGTTCAAAGTGCAGTCGGGCACAATGTCGGCCGAATTCGGATTCACCGCCGGCGGCGCCATCAATCTCGTCACGCGCTCGGGAACGAATCAGATTCACGGCACGGCCTACGAGTTCCTGCGCAACGAGAAACTCGACGCCCGCAATACGTTCTCCAACAACAAGCTGCCGCTGCGCTACAACCAGTTCGGCGCCTCGATAGGAGGTCCGATCATCAAAAACCGAACGTTCGGCTTCTTCAACTGGGAGGAGTATCGCCTGCGGCGCAGCCAGCCTCGCATCCGGACCGTGCCCTTGCCCGAGTTCCTGCAGGGCGACTTCGGTCGCCTAATGACCAGTGGCGGCGCGATGATCCCCGTCTTCGACCCGGACAGCACCCGCGACAACCCCGACGGCGGAGGCCTGGTTCGCGACCCGTACCCGAACAACGTCGTCCCGAGCAGCCGCTTCGATTCCGTCTCTTCGAACGTCACGCGCTTCTATCCCTCGCCGAACCGTACGCCGTCGAATGCCAACACTTTCGCCAACAACTTTCAGGACGCTCAAGTCCGGCCCGTCAACTGGTCGCAGTGGAACTTCAAGGTCGATCACCGCTTCAGCAACAAGAACTCGATGTTCTTCCGCTACTCGCAGGCGCGTCACCAGCCCTCCGGCAACGACGTGTTCACGGATCCGACTGTCGGCCGCAACCGCAACGACGACCAGACCAACCGCAACATGGTCTTCTCCGACACGCATACGTTCTCGCCGACCATGATCAACAACCTGCGCGTCGGCACGTCGCGGCAGCTCTTCACCTTCACCACGATCAACGCATTCAAGGATTGGCCTGCTCAGATCGGCCTGCCCTCGAGCGTCCCGCCGGAGCAGTTTCCGGATCTGAACGTGCGGCCCTACCCCAGACTGGGCGGCGGCGCCGTCGGTACGCGCAGCTCGCTCAACTGGGACATTCAGGACATGCTGACCGTCATTCGCGGCAGCCATAGCTTGAAGTTCGGCGCCAACCATCGCGACCTCTACGGCGGCAACCGCCAAGGCGGCGCTCTGTCGGGGCAGTTCCAGTTCCGCGGCCTGACCCAAAATCCTCAGAGCCCGGGCGGCACGGGATCCGAGCTCGCGCAGTTCCTGACCGGCGACGTCTCGGTGGCGTTTATCGACCGAATCCTGGGCAACTCGTGGCACGGTTATGCCACGAGCTTCTTCGTCAACGACGACTGGAAGATCACGAGCCGGCTGACCCTCAACATGGGGCTGCGCTGGGACTTCCAGCGCAAGCCGGTCGAGCGCTGGAACGGCCATATCAACTTCGACCCCAACTGCACGTTGCCCAACGGACTGCAGGGTTGCACGGTGTTTGCCGGCGTCGACGGCGAGCCCCGCTCGTTTGTCGACGAAGATCACAACGACTTCGCTCCGCGATTCGGCTTCGCCTACGACCTTACGGGCAAGGGCACGACCGTCGTGCGCGGCGGCTACGGGGTTTTCTATCCGTCGATTTTTTGGCGGAACCACCTGGGCGATGTGACACTCTTCTCCAGAACGCGCACGACTTACAACACGTCTACGCCCGGGCAGGCCGCCTTCCGTTTCCAGGACGGCTTCCCGGAGCCATTTCAGGAATCGCCCGGCGCCTCGGCCGGACCGGCAGCGCGGTTGGGACAAAACGTCAACCTGACGGAGCTGGATTCGACCACGCCGATGACGCAGCAGTGGAATCTCGCCGTCCAGCACCAGATCGGCGACTGGGTGTTCGACGCCACCTATGCCGGCAACAAGGGCAACCACTTCGTCTCGTCGGGCTACAACCTCAACCAAGTCGACCCGGCCGTGCGTGCGCAGTTGGGCCAATCCCTGTTCGACCGCGTACCGAATCCGAACCGCGGACTCGTGCCCGGCGGCCTCGGCGGCGCAACCATCACGCGCGAGCGCTCGTTGATGGCCTTTCCGCACTACAACAACGTCAACATCCGCAATCCGCGGCTCGGCAACTACATCTCGCATCAGTTGCAGATCAACGCCAAGAAGCGGTTGACGGATGGCTTCCTGCTGCACGTCGCCTTCACGGGCGGCAAGCGCATCTCGGACTCGCTCGCCAACCCCGTGAACTTCGGGGCGGTAGAGCAGGTGAATGAGAACGGCTTCCAAAACGGTTTGTTCGATCGCCAAGCGGCTCGCGGCGTCGATCCGACCGACGTCTCGCGCCGGCTAGTGATCAGCGGCCTGTACGAGCTGCCCTTCGGCCGTGGCAAGCGCTGGGATCCCCAGAGCGGGGCTCTGCGAAAGATCGTCGGCGGTTGGCAGATCAACACGATCGGCGTACTGCAGACCGGCGTCCCGCTGACGGTTCGCGGCGCCAGAAACAACGCCGCAAATCGGCCCGACTCCACCGGCACGAGCGCACGACTCGACAAGGGTCAACGGACGATCAACCGTTGGTTCGATACGCAGCAGTTCGTCAACCCGCCGGACTTCATCTTCGGCAACGTCGGTCGCGTACTGCCGGACGTGCGACACCCCGGTACGGTCAACTGGGATCTTTCGCTGATCAAGGACACGATGATTGGCGAGCGGTTCAACGTCCAGTTCCGCGCCGAGGCGTTCAACTTCCTCAACCACGTCAACTACCGACTAGTGAACGACACCTTCTCCCCGGGCGCCGACGGCTTCAATGCCAGCGGTACGTTCGGAACGATCAATCAGGCCCGCGATCCGCGGCGGCTGCAGTTCGGCTTGAAGCTCATCTTCTGAGACATGCCGATTCTGCGACAGAGCCGCGGGCGCTTCCGACCTGTCTCCTGGCGGTCGCGGCTCTGTTGCGTTCTTCTGCTTGGATCGGCGGCGCTTTGCGCCGCCGATCCTTTCCAGTCCGAGGGCTTCCTCGAGATCCCGCCTCCAGTCAGCCTTGGCGCCATGTCCGCGGTGGATGTCGACGCGGATGGCCGCGCCTACATCCTCCATCGCGGCGAGCCCCCGATCCTCGCCTTCGACGAGGACGGCAAGATGACCCACGCCTTCGGCGACGGGATGTTCCAAGTCGCGCACGGACTGCGTGTCGGTCCAGACGGGGACATCTGGACCACCGACAACGCCCGTCACGTGGTCCGCAAATTCTCGCCGGAAGGCAAGCTGCTCGCGACCTACGGCCTCGAAGCCCGCCCCGGCGCCGGCAATCGAAACTTCAAGTCCCCCGACGATCTCGTCTTCGCCTCCAATGGCGACGTCTACGTCGCCGACGCCGGCAACGGCCGCATCGTCCGCCTCGACCGCGCGGGCGCCTACGTCGGGGAGTGGGGCAAGAAGGGCAAAGGCGAGAGCGAATTCGCCGCCGCGCACGGGATCGCCATCGATTCCGCCGATCGGATCTACGTGGCCGACCGCGGCAACCACCGCATCCAGGTTTTTTCGCCCGAGGGCAAGTTCCTGGCCGCATGGACCGGCTTCGGCAACCCCTTCGGCGCGCTGGTCGTCGGCGACGAGCTCCTCGTTAGCGACGGCGATGCGCACACCATCAGCCACCTGCGTCTGAGCGACGGCGAGATGACCGCCCAATGGGGCGACCCCGAGACGCTGCAACTGCCTCATCTGATGGCGCTGGCGCCCGACGGCCGGCTGTTCGTCGCGGAGGTCAACGGCGCCCGAGTCCAAATTTTTCGTCGGGTAAAGTAGAGATGCATATGAGACGTCGAGATGTACTCGGAATCGGCCTTGGCGGCTATTCGCTAGCCGTGCTGGCCCACAAGCTTCCCGCGGCGCAACTCGCCGGCACGGCCTCGGCGGACCAGATCCGCGATCAGTTCGACCGCATCGTCCCCGAGAAGGCTCTCGAGCACACCATGGCCGCCGAGCCCAACATGACGCTGGTCGAGCTCGAAGCCGACTTGTGCGTGGCCGGAGGAGGCTTGGCCGGCGTTTGCGCGGCCATTGCCGCGGCGCGCCACGGGGCCAAGGTCGTGCTGCTGCAGGATCGCTCTCGCCTGGGCGGCAACTCGTCGAGCGAGGTGCACATGCACGTCGTGGGCGCTAACTGCCACAAAGGACGGCCCGGCTGGCGCGAGGGCGGCCTGCTCGAAGAGTTGCGCCTCGACGACGCGGTCAACAATCCGCAACGCTCGTTCGAAATGTGGGACCTGCTGCTCTACGACAAAGTCGTCAGCGAGCCGAACATCACGCTGCTGCTCGAGACTTCGTTGTTCTCGGCGAAGAAGGAAGGCGACCGCATCACCGAGGTCCTCGCCCGCTGCGACCGCAGCGAGCATCTCTACCGCGTCAAGGCGAAGTTCTTCTCCGACTCCACCGGCGACTCGCGGCTTGCCGTCGAATGCGGCGCGGACTATCGCACCGGCCGCGAAGCGCAATCGGAATTCAACGAATCGCTCGCGCCCGTCACCGCCGACAACGAGACCCTGGGATCTTCGATTCTCTTCACCGCCCGCGACTACGGCCGCCCCGTGCCATTCACCGCTCCGAAGTGGGCGCGCAAGGTGACCGCGGAGACCCTGCGGATGCGCAAGATCCGCTCCTGGGAGTACGGCTACTGGTGGATCGAGTGGGGCGGCGAGAAAGATATCGTGCGCGACAACGAGCGTATCCGCTTCGAGCTGCTCGCGATCACCATGGGCGTCTGGGACTACATCAAGAACTCGGGCGACCATCCCTCCAGCGCCAACTGGGGCCTCGACTGGGTCGGCATGATGCCCGGCCGGCGCGGCAGCCGCCGCATGATCGGCGACGTGATGGTGACCCAAGGCGACCTCGAGCGGGGCCTCTGGGAAGATTCCGTCGCCATTGGCGGCTGGGCGATGGACGACCATCCGCCAGGGGGCTTTGACCGCGAAGACCTGCCGCCGAATACCGCCATCAAGACCGACGAAGTCTACAACGTTCCGCTGCGGGCGCTCTACTCGCGCAACGTGGAGAACCTGTTCATGGCGGGCCGCAACATCTCGGCTTCGCACGTGGCCTTTACCTCCACGCGCGTGATGGGCACTTGCGCGGTGGTCGGCCAGGCAGTGGGAACGGCCGCGGCGATGTGCGCGCGCGAAGGCCTCAACCCGCGCGACCTCTACGAGAAGAAGACGCTGTTGTCGAGCCTCCAGCAGACGCTGATGCGCGACGACCAGACGATTCGTGACGGCGTCAACCGCGATCCCAAGGATCTGGCGCGCCAAGCCAAGGTAGCCGCCTCCGGCCATAGTCGAGACGCCAAGCCGGAGCTGGTCCTCGACGGGATCACCCGCGACATTCCGCGTGAAACTCGTCCCGAGATTCATCGTTGGAGCGAGCGCCTGGGCGACGATGGCGCTTGGATCGAGCTCGAGTGGGATGAGCCACAGACCATCTCCGAGGTGCAGATCACCTTCGATACCGGTTTTCAGCGCGAGCTCACGCTGTCGTCGTCCGAGCGGGTCCAAGAAAACCTGATCCGCGGGCCGCAGCCGGAGACCGTGCGCGACTACGCTCTGAGCTACCGATCCACTGCCGGCGCCACGCAAAAAACGCTGGCGTCCGTCAAAGCGAACCATCAGCGCCTGCGCCGTCATCGCTTCGATCCGGTCGAAGCCAAGGCGGTACGCGTGCACGTGACCTCAGCCAATCGCGGCGCGCAGGCGCGTATTTTCGAGATTCGTTGCTATGCCTAGAATGGTCGCACTAGCCGCCTTGTTTGCCGCGGTCGCCTCCGCGCAGACGCTCACGCCCGAGGCGCGTGAGCGCATGGAGCGGGCGCACCAGCGTCTGGAGTCCGAAGCGCCCGACCCGGCGAAGACCGCCGAGCAGCTCACCCGCCAGACCGCGGGGCTGCGCCCGCCCGAAGCTTCGCCGAAGGTGGACAGGCGCAACTTCATCGACGAGCACATCTTCGAGAACATCGAGCGCCAGGCCATTCCGCACGCCGGCCTGGCGAGCGACCAGGAATTCGTCCGTCGCGCCTATCTCGACGCCATCGGCCGCATCCCCACCCTCGAGGAAACCCAGACCTTCCTCCGCGACGCCGCCCCGGACAAGCGCTCGAAGCTCATCGACGAGCTCATCTCGAGCGAGGAGTTCGTCTCGCGCTGGTCCTACTACTTCGAGGATCTGTTCCGCGCCGGCAATCGCATGGGCTACGGCAAGAACCTGTTCCATTTCTGGGTCGAGGAATGGCTACGGCTCGACCGGCCCTACTCCGACGTCGTCTCCGACCTGCTCACCCAAGGCGGTAAGAGCAGCCATTCCCTGCCCGGCGGCCTCTACTTCGCGCGCGACTTCGTCAAAGCCAAGGACGACCCCGACGAGCCCGACGCGCACGACCTGGTCAACCGCGCCGACGCCATCGACGAGTTCACCATCACCTACGGCAAGGTCCTGCTGGGCGTCAACTTCGGTTGCATCTCCTGCCACGACGGCCGCAACCACCTCGAGAAGGTCAACCTCTGGCTCACCGATCACACTCGCGAGCAGTTCTTCCAGCAGGCGTCGTTCTTCGGACGCACACGCATGCTGATGAACTGGGAGAACGGCTTCCAGGCCAACACCGAGTACACCGTCGACGACGTCGAGCCGGGCTACCCCACCACGGCCGAGAGCATCGTCCGCGTGCCGCGCACCGGCGGCTCCAACCAGCCGCGCTTCATCCTCACCAACGAAGCCGCCCGTCCCGAGGCGTTGCCCCGCGACGAGCTTGCGCGCCTGCTCACCGGCCACATCCAGTTCGCCCGCGCGACGACCAATCGCATCTGGGCTGAGCTGATGGGCTTCGGCATCGTCGAGCCGATCGAAGACTTCGATCTCAATCGCTACTACCCCGACCAGGACATCCCCGAAGGCTGGACCGTGCAGCCCTCGCATCCCGAGCTGCTCGACGCGCTCGCCAAGGACTTCCAGCAGTCGAGCTTTAGCTTCAAGCATCTCGTGCGCACGATCATGCGCTCGAGCGCCTACCAACTCTCATCGCAGTTCGACGCTGAGTGGAAGCCCGAGTACGCGCGTACGTTCAATCGCAAGTTCGTCCGCATGCTTGGGCCCCAGCAGCTTCACGACTCGCTCGTGACCGCGACGGCCGTGCCTGGCTCCTACAAGAGCGGCTCGGATGAAGTACAGCTCGCGCGCGAGCTGCTCGACCCGGCGCATGTCAACCGCGAGGTCAGCGAGTTCATGCGCGCTTTCGGCCAGAAGAGCCGCGACGAGATGCCAGCGCGCACGCCAACCTCGTCACTGCAAGCGATGCTGATGATGAACTCCGACGTCGTGCTCGCGCGCGTCAAAGCCGAGGGCGAGAGCCGCGTTGCACGTCTACTCGACGGCGCGGAGGCGGACCGCATCGATGTGGCGCAAGCTTGGCGGGTCGCCGCTGGTCGCGAGCCGACCGAAGCCGAGCTCGACCGCGCCATCGACCGCGCACTCGTCGAGAAGCTCTACGTCGCCACGCTGACTCGCCGCCCGCTCGCCGCCGAGATGGACGTCGCGTTGAGTGCGCTCGACGAAGATCGCAAGCAGGGCCTCGAGAACCTGCAATGGGCTCTGGTCAACAAGCCGGAGTTTCTCTTCAACTACTAACCCACTAGCGGTTGGCGGTCTTCCGCCGAGAGTTAGAACGAAGCAGAACACGGCCAACGGACAACCGATAACAGATAACGGAACAACGAATCATGCGCACCGTCAAAGACCTCATCGCCACCCGCCGCGACGTGCTCAGGTACGGCACGGCGAGCCTGCTTGGGGCCTTCGTCGGCGAAGGCCTGTGGCCATCGCGGGTCCGCGCCGCGGGAGACGCGACCCCGCGGGGCACGGCGCGCTTCGCCATCGTCGTCGAGGCCGCCGGCGCTATCAGTCACGTCGACACCTTCGACTTCAAAGAGGATGAGGGCACGCAGCCCGACTTCGACGTCCGTCAAGTCCGCAACGACTTGTATCTCTCCTATCGCCTGTTCCCGCAGCTCTCGGCGCTGATGGACAAGGTCTCGATCGTGCGCTCGTTCAAGAGCCACGAGGTCGTCCACTTTCGCGGCGAGTACTATACGCGCGCCGGACGTCCGCTGAACCCCGCGCAAGTCGCCGAGATTCCACCGGTAGGCTCCATCGTCTCGTCCGAGCTCCATGACCAACGACGCGAGTCGGACACCTTCCCCACGTTCATCTCCTGCAACCTCGGCTCCACCGCGCTGCCGAGCGGGTTCCTGCATCCGCGCTACTCCGGGCTCGACGTCAACGCGGGCGCCGGCGCCGGCTCGGTGGCCGCCAAGGGCGAAGCGCTCGCGCTGCTCGAAGAGCGCTACCGTCTGCTGGGCGACCTCGAAAACGCCATCGCCCGGGAGCAAGGCCGCCGCGGCCCCGCGCTCGCCGGCTTCCGCTCGTTCCAGGAAGAGGCTTACCACGTGCTCGGCGACTCTCGCTGGCCCGCCGCGCTGGACCTAGCCGACGACGACAAAACGCGCTACGGCGACAACGCCGTGGGCCTGGGCTGCCTGCTCGCGCGCAACCTCGTCAAGGCCGACGCAGGCACGCGCTACATCCACGTCAAGCACGCCGGTTGGGACCACCACAAGAACATCTTCAACCACGAGGTCGGCAGCAACCACTACAACCACTGCAACGACCTCGACCGCGCACTCGCCCAGCTCATCGGGGACCTCGAAGCGACTCCCTCGCCGCGCGACCCGTCGAAGACGCTGCTCGACGAGACCGTCATCGCCGTGCCCACCGAGTTCGGCCGCGTTCCCGGCAAGCTCAACGGCGTCGCCGGCCGCCACCACTACAACCTCTGCTATATCGGCCTGTTCGCCGGAGGCGGGGTCAAGGGCGGCCGCATCATCGGCAAGACCGACGCCGCGGGCGAGCACTGCCTCGACACCGGTTGGAAGCACAAGATGCAGCCCAAGACCGAGAACATCGTCGCTTCGGTCTACTCCGCGCTGGGCATCGACTGGACCAAAGAGATCACCAACACGCCGTCCAAGCGCGTCTACCGCTTCGTCGATCCGCTCGGCGCCACCGAGCCCTGCATCGCCGACGAAATCGAGGAGCTCTTCGTTTGACGGCCTCCGGCCGCTTAATGCTGTTGGTCGTCGGCGCAGCGGTCACGCTGAACGCAGACGATCGCTCCTCGACAGCCCGCGAAGAGATGGCG
This sequence comes from Bryobacterales bacterium, assembly GCA_965216545.1. Lineage (GTDB taxonomy): Bacteria > Acidobacteriota > Terriglobia > Bryobacterales > UBA6623 > RI-231. The sequence goes on along the minus strand of OZ244172.1, from coordinate 4,457,073 downwards.
CTCATCCCCGCCGGCGAGCTCTCGATGGGCCGCCACCGCACCACCTCCGACGACCGGGAAGGCATGCGCCCGCTCGCCTTGCGCGACGACCGGCCCGTCCACACGGTCCACATCGACGGCTTCTATCTCGACATCGACGAGGCGACCCACGCCGACTACGCCGCCTTCGTCGAAGCCAGCGGCCACACGCCGCCCCGCCACTGGCTCGGCGGTGCGATGCCAAAGGAGAAAAAGGACCTCCCCATCTACAACGTCGACTGGAACGACGCCTCCGCCTACTGCGCCTGGGCCGGCAAGCGCCTGCCCACCGAAGCCGAGTGGGAAAAAGCCGCGCGCGGCGGCCTGGAAGGCCTCGACTATCCCTGGGGCGACGACAAGCCCTCCGAAGACCTCGCGCTGTTCAATACCCCCGAGGGCCCCGGCCCCGCCGGCAAGCGCAAGCCCAACGCCTACGGGCTGCGCGACATGGCGGGAGGCGTCGCCGAGTGGTGCAGCGACTGGTTCGAACGCACCTACTACGAGCGCAGCCCGGCGCGCAATCCGCGGGGTCCGGAAACCGGCATGTACAAGATCATCCGCGGCGGCTCCTGGTCGAGCGGCCCGCGCCGTATCACCGTCTTTTTCCGCAACTGGGTGCGGCCGAATCAGAAGACCCCCAACGTCGGTTTCCGCTGCGCGCGGGACGCCCAGTAGAGGAGCTCCAGGCCGCAATGCGCAACGCCAGCCGCCGCCGCTTCTTCGTCGAGACTCTCGGTCTCGCCGCCGGCCCGCTTCTCAATAGCCTCTTCGCCGCCGGCAACGGCCCGCTCGAGATCCAGAGCGTCGAGGCCATCGTCATCCGCACCCCGCCCGGCGGCGACAAGCCACCCGAGCACTACATCGAAATGCCGCCCGTCGGCGCCACCACCGGCGGTCAAGGCCTGTGGAATCGACTCGACCACGCCTCGCCTTCACGCTTTCGCGGCGCTACCCAAGCGACGCTGGTGAAGATCACCACCAAGCAGGGCCTGGTCGGCTGGGGCGAGAGCCACGCGCCGGCGGCGCCCAGGACTCATCAAACCGTCGTCCACGATCTGCTAGCGCCGATCCTGATCGGTCAAGACGCGCGCCAAGTCGAGCCGCTGTGGGAGAAGCTCTACTCGAGCCAGCGGCTGCGCGGCTACGCCACCGGCTTCTACACCGAAGCCATCGCCGGCGTCGACCTCGCTCTGTGGGACCTGCTCGGCAAGTACGTCGAGCAGCCGCTCTATCGGCTGCTTGGCGGCAAGTATCGCAGCAGCCTGCCAACCTACGCCGGGCTCGGCGGCCGCACGCTCGACGAGCTCCAGCGCAACGCCCGCGCCGCGCTCGACCGCGGCTTCTCCGCCGTGAAGATGGGCCTGAGCAAGGGACCCGGCACGTCAAATCTCGAGCGCGTCCACGCCGCGTCGGAAGCCATCGGCTCCGACGGCCAACTGCTGCTCGACTCGCTCGGCGCCTACAAGATCCACGAGGCTCGCGCGATCGGCGCGCAGCTCGACGAGCTGCCCAACATCGGCTGGTGGGAAGACGCGCTGCTGCCCGAGGACATCGGCGGCTACGCCGAGCTCAGCGCCTCGCTCAAGACGCCCGTCTGTGCCGGCGAAGAGGTCTCCAACCGCTATCAGTTCCGCGATCTGTTCGCGGCCCGCGCGGTCGACATCATCAACCCCGACGTCTGCCGCTCCGGCGGCGTCACCGAGTGCCGCAAGATTGCCATCCTGGCCGACGTGCACGGCGTGCTGTGGTCGCCCCACGTCTCCACCGGCACGGCGCTCTACCTGGCCGCTTCCACTCACCTGGCCGCGCACACGCCCAACGCCGTCATCATCGAGGGCGGCACGCTGCTCGAGCGGCCCTTCGGCAATGATCTGTTGAAAGAACCGCTCGAGTGGAGCCCCGGCGACGCCCGCGTCCCCGAAGGCCACGGCATTGGCGTCCAGTTCGACGAGCAAGAGCTCGAAAGGTTCCGCGTGGGATGACGGCTGCCGACAAACGCACGCCGAACCTCCGCTGGCGCGTCGCCGCATTGCTGTTCTTCGCCACGGTCATCAACTACGTCGACCGCCAGACGCTGTCGGTCCTCGCCGTGCAGATTTCCGAAGAGTTCAACCTCTCGAACATCGAGTACTCGCAGATTCTTCAAGGCTTTCTCATCTGCTACTCGGGCATGTATATCGTGTGGGGACTCATGATCGACCGTTGGGGCACGCGCGTCGCCCTAGCGGTGGCGATGGTGTGGTGGTCGCTGGCGAACATGCTGCATGGCGCGGCTAGCGGCGCGTTGAGCCTGGGCGCCTTCCGCGCCTTGCTCGGAGCGGGCGAAGCCGGCAACTTCCTCGCCGCGGAGAAAGCCATCTCCGAGTGGTTCCCGCCCAAGGAGCGCGGCTTCGCCAACGGTCTGGTCAACGCCGCCGCCGCCACCGGCGCCATCATCGCGCCCATCCTCATCGTCTGGATCTATTCGAACTACGGTTGGCGCGCCGCGTTCGTCATCACGGGCGCGTCCGGCTTCTTCTGGCTCATCTTCTGGCTGCGGCTCTATTGGATTCCCGACCGTCATCCGCGCGTAACCGATGAAGAGCGCGAGATGATCGTCCGCGAGGCGGCCTTCAATCGGCGCGAGACGAAGATCCGCTGGCGCGATCTGTTCAAGTTCCCGCAAACCTGGGGCCTGTTTCTCACCCGCGTGGTTGCCGACCCGGTTTGGTGGTTCTACCTGTTCTGGCTGCCGAAGTACCTGCAGGAGGAGCGCGGCTTCAGCATCGAGCTCGTCGCGCTCACCGCCTGGATGCCTTTCCTTTCCGCCGATATCGGTTCGATGCTCGGCGGCTACGTTTCTGGCCGGCTCATCAAGTCGGGTTTGACGCCGGTGGCGGCGCGCAAGCGCGTGATGCTGTTCAGCGCCTTGCTCATGCCGCTCGGCATGGTGGTGGCCTGGACCGAATCCAGCGTCGTCGCCATCGCGGCAATTTGCCTCATCACCTTTGCCCACATGTCGTGGAAAACCAATCAAATGACGATGACCAACGACATCTACCCCACTGCCATCGTCGGCTCGGTCTCCGGCTTGGTCGGCCTCGGCAGCTCGCTGAGCTCGGTGCTCGCCACCGGCGCGGTCGGCTACGTGGTCGAGCACTACTCCTACGCGACGATCTTCATCGTGATGTCGTTCCTGCACCCGTTGGCTTACCTGTTGCTGCGGGCGCTGATCAAGGGCGGCATCGACGAAGATCGGGCGCAACCTCTGGAGGCCGCTCCCGCATGAAGAAGGCGCGCAGCAAACGCACCGACGGCTTCGCGAAGATCCACCGCCGCCGCGTCGCCGACGATGTCCATGAGCGTATCCGCGACGCGATCCTCAGCCGCCGCTTCGAGCCCGGCGAGCGCATCGACATTCCGGCTTTGGCCAAGACCTTCGACGTCAGCCAGATGCCCGTCCGCCAAGCCATCGGCCGGCTCGCCGACGCCGGATTGGTCGAGATCATCCCGCGTAGCGGCACCTACATCGCCCGCATCGATCCGCGCGAGATCGCCGAAACCTTCGAAGTCCGCTGCGCGTTGGAGCGTCTCGCCGCCGAAGCTGCCGTCGTCCACGCAACCGCTGAGGATCTAGAGCAGATCGAGGCTCTGGTCGACGCAATGGACGAGACCATCGACGACGCCGAGCGGCGCCAACGGCACGACGACCTTAATACGGAGTTCCATCGCCGCATCGTCAGCCTCAGCGGCAACCGTAAGCTCTACGAGATCTACGAAGAGCTCGAGGCCCACATCAAGATCGGCCGCGTCCATTCGGCGAGCGGGGAATGGCGCGCCCGCGTCGCGCAGGAACAAACCGAGCATCGCGCCATTTTCGAAGCGCTCCAACAACGCCAAGCCGAGGAGCTTGCCGCCGCGCTCACACAGCACATTCGCCGGGCGCAAAGGCATTTGGTGGCCGACCTCGAGAGCCAGGAATCTGCGCCCGCCGCCGACTAGCGCCATGACGTCATGCACGCATGTCTTCTCTCCATGGAGCCGCGCGCGTGGGAGCCTGTGCGACGAGGCCCTCTCACGCGCACGGATGCTAGCCGCTCGGGACTGTCGCGATTTCGCGCCGGAACGCAATCAACGAGCGCAGATCCAGCTCCAAGGCGCGATACTCGCTGACTGTCCCCCGAGCACGGCTTTCACACACGCTCGTAAGGAAACGAGCCCCTTCGAGTCCAGCTAAGAACCACCGCATGTCCAACAAGCTTCAAGGAGTCATCCCCATCCTCGCGACGCCGTTCTCCCACGACGGCTCGATCGATCTCGACAGCCAACTGCGCCTCGTCGACGATCTGCTCGAGCAGGGCGCGCACGGGCTGGGAGCGTTCGGCAACGCCGGCGAGGGCTACGCCTTGCTGGCCTCGGAGAAGCGCCAGCTTCTCGAGGCGATCGCACGACATGTCGGCGGCAAAGTCCCGCTGGTCGTGGGCGTCGGCGCCACCGGCGCCCGGGTCGCCGTCGAAGACTGCCGCGAGTTCGAAAGCCTTGGCGCGGACGCCTTGATGGTTCTGCCGCCGTACTACCTCAAGCCCGACGCCGACGGCTTGGCGGCCTTCTACCAGGACATCGGCGAAGCCGTAAAGATCCCCATCGTCGTCCAGGACGCGCCGCTGCTCTCGGGCGTCCCCATGCCGCCGGCCATGCTGGCGAAGCTTGCCGACTCCATCGAGCGCATCGAGTACGTCAAAGTCGAGGCGCCGCCGACCGCCCCCAAGATCACCGCAACGGCCGCCGCCGCCGGCGATACGCTTACGCTCCTCGGCGGGCTCAACGGCCAATTCCTGATCGAAGAGATCCAGCGCGGAGCGCGCGGTACGATGCCGGCCGCGGACATGACGCACGACTTCGTAGGAATCTTCGACGCCCTCGAGGCCGGCGACGAAGATCGGGCTTGGGAGGCGTATACCCGCATCCTCCCGCTGGTACGCTACGAGCTCCAGCCCGGCCTGGGCGTCTCGGCGGCCAAGCACAATCTAGTTGCGCGCGGAGTCATCAAGACCGCTACCGTCCGCGCACCCACCCGCTCGCTCGACGCCGCAGGCTTGGACGAGCTTGCCCGCCTCCGCAAGCTCGTCTACCGCATGTAGATTGGGCCGCAGCGCCGACGCCGGCCGACCGGAACACCCAATGCGCATCGACGCTCTCGACGCCTTCCCCATCAGGCTCGCCCGCGATGTCGCCGCCGGCACCGGCGCCGCCGGGCTGCCCGCCAAGCTCGCCGGCGGCGAGCTCGCCTACCAGTGGTCTTCCACGTTTCCCACTCTGTACTCCTCTCGATTCGAGACGGCGCTGGTGCGCGTGCGCACCGCCGACGGCCTCGAAGGTTGGGGCGAGGCGCAGGCGCCGCTAGCTCCTGAGGTCGCTTGCTCCATCGTCGAATTGCTGCTGCGCCCCGCGGTCATTGGCGAAGAGCTCGAGGCCACGCCCGAGCGCATCGCCGAGCTCTACCGCCGTATGTACGCCACGATGCGTGTCCGCGGCCAAACCGGCGGATTCATGCTCGACGCTATTGCCGGCGTCGACCTGGCGCTGTGGGATCTCGCCGGCAAGGCGGCCGGCAAACCAGCCGCCGAGCTCGCCGCCCCAGGCCGTCTGCCTGCGCGCCTGCCCGCCTACGTCTCCGGCCTTTCCGGAGAGACCAACGCACTGCGCGTCGAAGCCGCCCGCCCGAGTTGGGAACGAGGCTTCCGCGCCTACAAGCTCTTCTACGACCGCTCGAGGGACGACTTGCTCGACCTGATCAACCGCTTGCGCGGAACGTTCGGCCCCGAGATGCGCATCGCGGTCGACGCGCTATGGCGGCTCGACTCCGAGGACGCGGTCGCGTTCGGCCGCGAGCTCGACCGACGCGACGTCCTGTGGCTCGAGTGCCCGTTCTATCCCGAGAACCTCGCGGCCCATCGCTCGCTCGCCGAGGCGATCGCAACTCCGCTAGCGCTAGGCGAAAGCTACCGCACGCGGCATGAGATCGAGCCCTTCCTCGAAGCCGGCGTCGTCGGATTCCTGCAACCGGACCTGGGCCGCGTGGGGATCACCGAATCGCTCGCTCTGGCCGAAACGGCCGCTTCCTCCGGCGTCGCCGTCGTGCCGCACGTCAGCACCGCCTGCGGCCCGCAGATCGCCGCGGCGCTGCACTTCGCCGCCGCCGCCGAGAGCTGCAATCTCGTCGAGTACAACCCGCGCGTGCTCGAGTGGGCCAATCGCTTCTGCGAGCGCTCGATCGAGATCGACGGTTCCGGATATCTACTGCCGGACGCTCCGGGTTTGGGCGTCGGCGCCGTCTCGCTCCCTCCGATGGGATAGAATCGGTTCTTCGCATGTCGAAATATGCAGACTAAAGACCGCTACGACGAGGGAGGCAATCGCCTACGCATTGCTCGTCTATCCGACCGCGGCGTCAACGTGTGGGGCTCGGACCGCGTCTACGTTAGCGACGACGTTCCGCTCGAGGGCATCGAGCCCGGCGCTACGATCCACCACGCCACCATCAGCGGCGCCGGGACGTTCATCGGCAAGGACGCGCAGGTCGGCCGCTCCGGCCATGCCCGCGTGCAAGACTGCCAAATCGGCCGTGGTTGCGAGATCGGAGCCGGGTCCTACGAAGGTGCGACGCTGCTCCAGGGCGCCGCCGTGCGCGGCTTCGCTGAGCTACGGCCGGGCACACTGCTCGAGGAAGAGGTCGAGGCCGCGCACTCGGTCGCGTTCAAGAACACCGTGCTCACCGCCACCTGCGTCACCGGCTCGCTCATCAACTACTGCGACCTGTTCATGTCCGGCGGCACGTCGCGGTCCGATCACTCCGAGGTCGGCTCCGGCGTCGTCCACTTCAACTTCGACCCGCGCCAGGACAAGTGGGGCAGCATGATCGGCGACGTGCGAGGCGTGCTGCTGCGCTCCGCACCGGTCTTCGTCGGCGGCCAAGTTGGCCTGGTGGCGCCAGTACACGTCGGCTTCGGCGCGGTGGTCGCGGCGGGGTCGATCGTACGGCACGATGTCGCCTCAGACGCGGTGCACTTCGAGGTGGCGCGCAGCCAGCACGTCGACGGATTCGATCGCGAAGTCTATACCGGTCTGAAGCGCAAAATCCTCTCCACCGCGAAGCTGGTCGGCAATCTGTGGGCGCTCGGGGCTTGGTACGCCGAGGTGCGCTTGCCGTTCGCGGACTCGGACCAGGTCGTGCTGTACGAGGCGGCTCGCGAGCAGATCCAGCGCCACATCGATGAGCGCGTCAAACGGGTCGGCAAGGTGATCGGCAAGCTGCCGCGCTCGCTCGAAAAGTCGAGCGCCGCCATGCGTTCCGACCTGTGCGCCGAGCACGAGCTGCTGATCGCCCAACAGTCGCACATCGAAGGCGCCTTGATTCGCCCTCCCGCCGGCGCCGCCCCCGAGAGCTTCCTGCGCGAATACGAGCTGGCGCGCAAGACCAAGAACCACCTCGAATCGATCCGCACCCTGGGCGACGAGGGCGCCGCGAAGGCCTCGAGTTGGCTCGCCGAGCTCGCCGCCGCCCCCGCGACTCGACTCGAAGCGATATTCGGCTCAGCGCGAGACTAACTGCCTGCGCGCCACTCCGAGCGCAACAGCGCGTACACTCGGTTGTCGACGAAGCGGTCGAAGAGGCGCTCGGCCTGACGCAGCGTTCCTTCCAGCTCGAAGCCAAGGCGCTCCGGGATGGCCCAACTGCGGGCGTTGCCCGGGGCGCAGCGGATCTCGACGCGATTGAGGCCGCGATCTCGGAATAGATGGGCTAGCAAGGCCTCGACGGACCGCGAAACCAAGCCCCGGCCCTCGCGCTCGGCGGTGATCCAGTAGCCAATCTCCGCGGTGGAGTTGGCCGTGCGCAAGAAGACTCCGATGACGCCTGCCAGGCTGTCGTCGAACCAGATGCCGAACACGAGCTCCTCGTCACGCCGGCATTTTTCGATGGCGGACTCGATGAAGGCGCGCGAGTCGTCGACCGAGCAGTTGTGGTCGACCCACGGAAGCCACTCGCGCAGGCGTTGGCGGTTGGCGTCGACGAGAGCGAACAGCTCGGCGGCGTGCCGCGGCTCCATCGTCAGTAGGGACGAGCGGTCGTCGAGCCGAAAGGTCTCGGGCGTGCGGTCAGACATGGAGTACTCCGGCGTCGAACAAGCAGGCGAGAAGGATCTCGGCTTCCTCGGGATCGACGGCGAGCGGTTCGAGCAACTCACCCAGAGTGCGGCGGCCGTCGAGTTGGGGCAGCAAATCGGCCGTCCATTGCGGGCAATCGGTGCGGAACACGAAGGGATTTGCGCTCTCGAGGATCCGGGTGCGCGGCTGCCAGCCCTCCTCGGAGGGAAGACTGAGGGTTTCGAGTTGTACCTCGCCGGCGAGCTCGGGCGCTGCGGCGAGCAGGCTTTCCCACGACCATTCGCGGCGCTCGCGGGCGAGCTCTTCGGCCAGCTCGAGGGCTCCGGCGGCTGGGCCGGCCCTGCGACGGAATGTCCGGTTTTGGCAGTCTCCCAGGGGGCGCCCAATCAGGATGGAACAGCGGACCAGCGCCGTCGCTCCGGCTGCCTGCAACACTTGGCTGAGCCCCCAAGCTTCCTCGAAGCTCATGTCCTCGCCTTCCTTCCACGGCAGCACGAATTCGAGCGGCGAGAGAGTCTCTCGCTCAGCGACGAGCAGGTCGGCGGGCATGGGCTCGAGCATCCCGCGGATACGATGCTCGAGCGGAGTGTCGCGCGTGTCCAGACCCATGGCCGCGAGATGGCAAGTTCCGCCCGGGCGCAGCCGTTGTTCGAGGCCAGCCAGTACGCGACGCAGGACGGCCTCGCCGTCAGGACCGCCATGGCGGTAGGCTTCCTGCTCGCCGGTCCACGGCACGTAGGGCGGATGAGCGGCAATGCGATCGTAGGTCTCACCTGGCGGCAGTGCATCGAAGACATCGCTGTGGAGGAAGCGCACGCCCTCGACTGCGTTCAGGCGACGGTTGAACTCCGCAAAATGAAGGCAGCGCGGGCTGATATCGGTGGCGGTGACCGCGCGGGCGTAGCGAGCCGCCAGAAGCGCGGCGGCGCCAGAGCCTGTTCCGATCTCGAGAAAGGAGTCGCAAGGCGTATCGGGGAGGATGCTGAGGTACTCCCAGGTTTGCTGCGAGATGGCGGGAAACACGAAGTCCTCCCCGGCTAGGTCCCGGCCTGGGAAGTCTGAGGCAATGTGCAGGCCGGCGAGCGGGTAGAGCAGGACGGCGGCGCGGTAGGCCCGGTCGACGAGCTCGACCAGGCCGAGCTCGAGGAGCGGCTCGACGCCCGGGGCGGGCAAAACTTCGTCTGCGCGCTGCTTCGGAATGTCGGCGGCTTGGAGGAACAAGCTGGCGAGCAGGGCCTTGGCGTCGTCCTCTCCGGCCGGGCCGGCAAAGCCGCGCTCATTGAAGCCGCACTCGTCGAAGAGCCGCTTGGCGGCGTCGAAGCGTGCGGGGTCGGCGAGAGCAGGCGGCATCGGAACTCATTGTCCCAGGAGCTCGATCGCCGGCCCTTTACAATTTCTCCAAACCTCGGACAATATGGGGAGCTTCGGCCTCCGCTCGTTCCCAGCCATGACCAAACGACTCCTCACACTCGTGCTGTTCGGCCTTCCCCTCCTCGCCCAGCAAGTCGGCTCGCCCCTGCCGCCGTGGAAACCCGGCCACCTCGACATCCACTTCATCAATACCGGCCGAGGCGACGCGGCGCTGCTCATCCTGCCCGACGGTACGACCCTGCAGTTCGACGCCGGAGACGGCGGCTGGCCCATCGGCTCGTCTCAGGGCGTCGCGCCCAGGCCCGACCGCTCGCGCCCAGCAGGCGAATGGATCGCACGCTACGCCAAACGCGTGCTCGCACACTTCCGCGAGCCTGGGATCGACTACGCCTTGCTCTCTCACCTCCACGGCGACCACATGGACGGCTTCCCCGAGCTCGCGCGGCACATCCCCATCCGCAAGATGCTCGACCGCGGCTGGCCCGCCTACGACTACCCGTTCGAGCTCGAAGGCTACGAGGACTCGGAGTATCTCTCTTTCGCGCGCGCCGAGCCCGCCCGCATGGAACGCTTCGAGCCCGGCCGCGGCGACCAGATCGAGCTGCTGCGCGCGCCGCAAGACTATCCGGACTTCGAAGTCCGCAATACCGCGGCGAACGGCGCAATCTGGACCGGCGTCGGCGACAACACACGCAGCCGCTTCCCCGCCGGCTTCGAGTCCCTGCCCAAGCAGGACAGGCCGAACGAGAACCAGTCGAGCCTCGGCGTTCGCGTCAGCTACGGTGAGTTCGATTTCTACACCGGCGGCGACATTCCCGGAATCCCCAAGCCCGGGTTCCCGGCCTGGCACGACATCGAGACGCCGGTCGCCAAGGCCGTCGGCGCGGTCGAGGTCGTCGCGCCCAACCACCACGGCAACCGCGACTCGACCAACGCGTTCTTCGTCTCGACCCTGAGGCCGCGGCTGTGGATCCTGCAGGTCTGGTCGTCGGACCACCCCGGTCACGACGTGCTCGACCGCATGCTCTCACGCCGGCTCTACCCAGGAGAGCGCGACATCCTGGCGACGAACATGTCGCAAGCCAACCGGGACGTCATCGGCCCGCTCCTCGACGAGCTCATCAGCAAGCAAGGGCACATCGTGATCCGCGTCGAGCCCGGCGGCGGCGAGTACCGCGCGCTCGTGCTCGAGGATTCCGACGAGTCGATGCGGGTGAAGGCCGTGTTTGGGCCCTTCCGGTCGCGGTAACGCTACCGCGGGCCGATCCAGCCGCGGTTCCAGGGCTGCGCGAGCGTCGGCGGATTCACATACCGCCTCATCGAGAACGTCATCTCCGCGCCCGCGCCCGGTTCCAGATGCACCGAGACCAGTGGCGTGTCTAATCTACGCGACCGGCCGCTCTGGCGAATCCCGGTGAACTGGTGCTCGCCGTAGCCGCCAGCCTGCACGATCACGTCGCGCGCCTCGATCTGATTCGTATTGACCAGCGTCACCGTAACCCTGTCGCCCTCGAGCTTCGAGACGAGCGCGCTGACGCCTTCCGGCACGCCGCTGCGCCTCGCCACCGGGTCGAAGTAGCGCAACCGTGAATGCAGCGCCCAGATGCGTCCGCTTGCGAAATAGCCGCCCAGCATGAGTTGCGTGAGCGTATCGGTGGTCGGCGGCACGATGCGGAGCAAGTAGTCCGCCAGCCGCGTGTCCGGCGAGGTCGGATCGTGGCGCATGCGCTCGATGCGCTCGCGGATGTGCTCGAAGTCGCGGTGCATCGCCTCGACCGGGTAGGAAGGGTTGTCGCCCTCCAAAAAGCCGAGCCACGGCTCGTCATCGAGGGAGATCCGTTTGAGGTCGTTGCGGTCCATCGACCACAGATAGATCTCCGCCAAGCGGTCCGAATAGGTGACCGGCTCGTACTGGTAGAACTCCGGCTCGCCGTCGTACTTGTAGCCGCGCGGGTCGCCGTACATGCGCGGCAGCAGCGTCCTGCCGTTCTCCACTTTCTTTGCGTCGTAGATCAAGTCCATCTGTTTGCGCAGCACGTCTACGTAGCTTTGATCTCCGGTCAGCAGCAGGCCGTTCGAGAAGCCCGTCCAAGAAGCGGCGGTGAAGTAGTTGCGATGGGCGATCTGTTGCAGCTCGCCATCGAAGATGGTGAAGTTCCAACCGTAGGTTCCCTTCCACCACTGGCCGTCGTGCTCGCCGCCGAGCGAGCCGTCGAGCCCAATGTTGGAGGGGATCATGCCGCCCGTCGCCGCCGTGCGCTCTTTCCAGGCGTCGAGATACTCGACCGTCCAGTCCTTGTACTTCGCCTCGCCCGTCAGTGCATAGGCGTTCAGTCCCAGCAGCGTGGCCCCGAGGTTCAAGAAGTTGTCGCCGGCCGAGTCGAGGTACTCCTCGCAGTGGGCCAGCATGCGCGGATACCACTCTTCGAGGTCGAGCATCTCGTTGTCGCGCGCCGGGTTGTGCAGAAGGTGGAACGTGCCGGGCACCGGGTCGCCAACCCAATCGTAGGTCGTCGCGCGCCGCAGCATCGGGCCCGTCGATCCGTTCCAAATCGACTTGATGATCTTTTTGTCCTTGTCGTAGTTCGGGGCCTCGGGGTCTTCGCCCATGTACATGCGGGCAAAGCGCTTCATGCGGTTGCGCAGCAGCGGGTCGGTCGGGTCGGCGAGGCCCATCATGAAGAAGCCGCGCATCCCTTCGCCGGTGTGGAACCAGTCCGACTGCGTGATGAACTCCTTGTGATAGGCGCCGTTCTTGGCGAGCTCGGTCAGCTCGGTGCGCAGCTCGCCGTACTGCTCCAGGTGGCCTTCGAGGCCCTTCTTGTAGAGCTCGAGCACGGAGTCCGACCCGCCGAGCGCGTGCAGCAACGTCCAGTTGAAGTAGGTCTCGATGGCGTCGTCGGGACCGTCGAGGGTGCCCCAGCGGATGGTGTGCAGCAAGTAGCCGCGTTCGTCGATGTAGCGGTCGGCAAAGGCCTCCACGGCGTCGGAGTTGGCCCTGAGCAGTTGCTGTTCCAGCAACGCCCAATCCGGCGGGGCCATGGGCGAGTCGACGACGACGGCGGGCTGCGACAGCGCCGAGGCGGCGCAGAGCAAAGCGAGGAGGAGAGGGCGGTGCATGGCTCGCATCATCATGGCGCCCCGACGGCGCTCGACACAAGCCCCAAGGCGATTCACGCTCACGCCGGCATCCGGGGCTCCACGATGGACTCCGACCCCGCCTCTCCGCTACTCTGGAACGCCATGGCTGCGGCAACCGTTGAACCCGCGACGCGCCCGAACGGTAGGGGGTGGAAGCCCAACCCAGGCTCCGACATCGTTCTCCCCATCGGCGAGAAGCTCCGCTGGGTGCTCGGGATCTGGGGCGTTTGCCTGCTCTACGCCATCATTCGCTACAACGTCTTCGGCGGAGTCGAATGGATTCATCTTCCGCTCTACGTGGTCAACAAGTCGTTTGCCTTTGGAGGCGTGAGCTTTATCGCGGCGTCCTACCTCTCGGGTAAATGGATCAAGGTCTACGCGGGCGATGAGAAGCGCCGGCGCTCGCTCGCCAAGTTCCTAGGGCTGACCGGCATGTACTTCATCGGCATGCACATCTTCGCCTCGCTGGCGATGCTCTCGCCGGTCTACTACGCGAAGTTCTTCCTCGAGACCGGCAAGATGAACTTGACCGGAGAGATCACGCTCCTGTTCGGCGTCCTCGGCGTGGGGTTCTTGATGTTTCCGGCGATCACGACGCTGCCGCTGATGTACGAGGCCTTGGGCGGCGTCCGCTGGCAGCGGGCGCAGCGCATGGGCTACTGGACGCTGGCCATGGCGGCCGGGCACACCTTCACCATGGGCTGGAAGGGCTGGCTTACGCCGGCGAGCTGGCATGGAGGGTTGCCGCCGATCACGATGCTGGGGTTCCTGGTTGCGGCCGCGGCGCTAGCGGCAAAGCTGACCAGCCGCAAGAGATAGCAGCGCCAAAAGCGGCTCGCCCTCAATCCGAGGGCGGCGCCAGCGCCTGGCGGTAGAGCGGCAGCACGGCTTCGATCGAGTGAAATCGCTCGATGTGCTGACGAGCGGCCGCGCCCGCGGCTCTCCGCATCTCCGGCTCGCGCGCCAGCAGCTCGAGCACTTCCACGAGCTCCTCCTCTTCCGGCTCGCCCGCGTCAATCCGCAAGACCGCGCCTTCCGGAGTCGCGGCCCATTCCTCGGCTTCGGTCGCAACTACCGGCTTGCCCGCCGCCATCAGCCGCATCGCGATGCCGGACGTCTCGCCGGCCGAGGGCCAGCGCAAGTTTACGCCAACGTCCACCGCCGCGATCAGTCGCTGGAGCTCATCTTCGGGGACGTGAGGCGCGCGCAGCACGCCCGGCTGCGCGAGCAAGTCTTCGAGCGATGCTTCGTAGTCCGCAGAGACAAACTCGCCAGCGACGAGAAGGCGCCAAGGCGCGCACAACCGGGACACCGCGCGCAGCACCGAGCGAAGCCTGCGCGTGGGACGCTGAAAGCCGAAGCAGCCGACCAGCAGCACGTCATCCGGCACGCCGAGAGCCGAGCGCGCCTCCCCGCCGGGCAGCGGCTCCAGGTCGACGAAGTGAGGAATCTCGAAAAGAGGCGGCGGCTTCTCGACTGCTTCTCGCACTCGTCTCGCCGCACCTGGATTGTGCACGATGACGCCCGTGGCGGACTCGACGACCCGGCGCAGCATCGGGTACCGAAAGTACGTCTCATCGGCTGCCGACTGCGCCCGGCGCTCCCACAGGTCCGCGGCCAGGTCGCGGGCCCAGGCGCCGGAATTGAGGACAAACTCGTCTAAATACTCGGCGTGCGAGAGCTTGCCCAGCAGGAAGTGGTGCAAAACCGCGTCGTGCAGCTCGACGAGCCCCGGCGATGCCAGTGCGGCCTCGTAGGCGCCGTCGTGCAGAGGGTTGTTGCCGATCTGGTAGAGGCGCTGGTGATAGTCGTCGAGCTCAGCGGCGGTACTTGACTCCATCGAGTCGACCTCGGCGAAGCGCCCGAGCTCGCATCCAAGCCGCGCAGAGAACTCCGCTACGCCCGTATGCGCAGGCGGCAGCGGCGAGACCAACGCGATCTTCATTGCGGCTTGACTCGCTTGCCGAAAATCGCCGTTCCGACGCGCACGATCGTCGCGCCTTCGGCGATGGCCACGTCGAGGTCGTGGCTCATGCCCATCGACAGCTCAGCTAGCCCGTGTTCTTCGGCGAGGGCTCGCAAGCGCCGAAAGTAGGGCCGCGCCTTCTCCGGATCGGCCGACCACGGCGGCATCGTCATCAACCCGCGCAGACGCAGATTCTCGCAGCCAGAGACGAAAGCTCTCAGCGCCCCGATCTGCTCGGGGTCTATGCCGCGCTTCGCTTCCTCCGCCGAGAGCTTGACCTCGAAGAATACGTCGAGCGGTTTCTCGGTCTGATCGTTCAGACGGCGCGCGAGCTTCTCACTGTCCACGGTTTGGATCGCGTCGAAGAGCTCAGTTGCGATGCGGGACTTGTTGCTCTGCAAATGCCCGATCAAGTGGAACCGCGCGCCGGGCAGATCGGGCAATTCAGATCGCTTAGCCTGAAACTCCTGGACATAGCTCTCGCCGAAGTCGCGCTGCCCGGCTTCGTACGCCGCAACGATGTCGGTTGCGGGCTTGACCTTCGAGACGGCGACGAGCGTGATCGCTTCCGGCTCTCGACCGGCGCCCTCGGCGGCGCGGGCGATGCGTTCGCGGATTTGGCCGAGGCGCTCGCTGATCACATCTACATTCTGGCGAAAATCGGGGAATGGAAGGTCAGAACAAGTCGCTGGGACAACCGCCCACGCGGAAGAGCGGAACTCTCCAAGCGGTCTAGCAGCTAGCCGGCTGGGTAGACCACGGTGTGCCGGCGCGGGGCGACGCCTTCGGACTCCGTCGTCACGCCTTCGAACTCCCGCAGCGCGATGTGCAGAATACGGCGCTCCCGGGAGGTCATGGGCTGGAAGTGGAAGGGCTGTCCGGTTCGCCGCACCTTCTCGGCCGCGTGCTCGGCCGTCATGCGCAACTCTTCGATGCGCGAGATGCGGTAGTCGTTCGCGTCGAAGATGACGCGGTAGCGCTGATCGTGCGGAATCTTGATGGCTTCGAGCGTAAGATGCTCGAGCGCCAGCAGCAGCTCGCCGCGGTTGGCGAGCAGCAACTCGACGTCCTCACCCTCGAAGTCGACCGTCAAGTCCGGGTCGATCAGCTCGGAGGAGTCCGCGCCACCCTCGCGCAAGTCGAAATCGAGATCGAAGTCGGCCACGTCGAGCAACGGGTCCAAGAAGTCTTCGATGCGACGGCAAACGTCGTCAAGATCCCATTTCTCATCGGCCATGTGGATTCGTCGAGGCGCGAAACCGGAGTCGCGCGGGCGTCGCTTACTTCGAGCGCTTCTTGGTGCGCTTGAGGTCCTTCGAGATGTCCAGCTCCTCTCCGGGCATCTTATTGAGAAGCACCTGTTGGCCCACGCCGACCAAGTTGCCAGTCAGCCAGTATAACACCAGCCCGGCGGAGAAACCGTAGAAGATGAAGCCCATCATCAGGGGCATGAACTTCATCATGCGCGCCTGCGCGGGGTCGACGGTCGGGGTGGGCGTCAGCGACTGCATCCAGAACTGCGTGCCCATCATCGCCAGCGGCAGAACGCGGATGGCGAGCGACTCGGGCTGCGAGAGGTCCGCGACCCAAAGCCAGTCCGCATGGCGCATCTCGATCGAGAGCGTGAGCACCTTATAGAAGCCGTAGAAGAACGGGAGCTGCAGCAGCATGGGGAAGCAGCCGCCCACGGGGTTCACCTTGTACTTGGAGTAAACCTCCATGATCTCTTCGTTCTGCTTCTGCTTGCGGGGATCGGTCATCCCCATGCCCTTGTACTTCTCGTTGATCTGGGAGATGATCGGCTGAATTTGCTGCATGCGCTTCATCGACTTCGAGCCCTTCCACTTGAGCGGGAACAGCAGGAAGTTGATGAAGATGGTGACGATGATGATGGCCCAGCCCCAATTGGCGACGACATTGTCGTGCACCCAGCGCAGCAGCAGGAAAAGGGGCTCGGCGACGAAGCTGAACCAGCCGAAGTCGACGACGTCGCGGAGCTGAGGCGAGACCCTTTGCAGCTCGTCCACGTCCTTCGGCCCGACGAAGACCTCGAAGGCGTTGCGGCCCTCGGATCCGACAGCGAGCGCGGCGTAGATCTCCTTGCTATCGACCTCGGGGTCCGAGGCGATCTCGATTGCGGCGGTCTCGAGCGTGATGGGCTCGCCGTCTTTGGGCAGGAAGATCGCGGCGAAGAAGTGATCCTCGAGACCGGCGAAGGGGTAGAGGCCGCGGTTGGCGATGCGGGCGTCCTCGGCGTCGTCGGCTTCGATCCAAACGATGCCCTGCTCGCTCGGATCGAAGTAGAACGTCTTGGAGTAGAGCCAGTCCTGCTGATGCGCGGTGTCGCCGAAGCCGCCGGGCCAGGCGATCAAGTGCGGCTGAGCGGCGCCGTTTTCCGAGTAGCTGGTCTCGAGGTCGACGACGTAGCCGTCCTTGGAGAACGCGAAGACCTTGCGCGCGCGCCGGATGCCGTCGAAGTACTCGAGCTCGAGCGTCGTCGGCGCGGTTCGTCGCGACGGGCCCTCGTTGAAGCGAAATAGCGCGTTGTCGAGCTCGGCTAGCGGGGCGCCGCCCGAGCGCGTCAAGCGAAACGGCGCGCCGAACTCCGCAAGTCCCTGCGCGTGCACCAGATCGAGCGGATCGCCGGCCGAATCCTCGTAGTCCGCGAGAACCCAGCTCGTGGCCACCGCGCCGCGGTTGCTGAACGTCGCCTCGAAGACGTCGGTCTCGATGACGACGACCTGCTCCGCAGTCGCACGGATCGCCTCGAGCTGCGCGGGCTGCTCGTCTTCGGCCGGTTCGTCCGGCGGCGGGGCCTCGGCGGGCTCGGGCTGCGGCTCATCAGACTCCGGAGCAGGCGCGGGCTCGGCCTGTTGCACTTGCTGCTCGACGGGGGGCGGAGGCGAAGGCGGGGCGTTCTGGCTCTGCCACCAGAAATAGCCCATCACGACCAAGCCGGAGAGCACCGAGGCCAGCAGCAGCCGTTGCTGTACGAACTGGTCGTCTTTTTCAGGCATCGGGAACGGGATCGATTCCGCCTTCGGCGAAGGGGTGGCAGCGCAGCAAGCGCCTGCCTGCAAGGTATAGACCCTTGCAGACCCCGAAACGCTCTACTGCTTCTTTAGCGTACATCGAACAAGTGGGCTGGTACTTGCAGGCCGACGGCAGGAATGGAGAAATCTGACTCTTGTAGAACAGCAACAGGAATACGACGACTCGTCGGCCCAGGTTCACTCCACTCCCAGTGTAGCCCGCGCCCGTTCCATCGCCCTCAGCGCCTCGGACTCGACTCGCGCGTAGGACGCCTCGCGCATCCGGGCCCGCATATGCAGCACGCAGTCGCAGCCTTCCGGCAGCGCCCGCCAATTCCCGCGAACGACCTCCCGCAACAGGCGCTTGGCTCGGTTGCGCTGCACCGCGTTGCCGAACTTGCGCGACGCCGTCAGCCCGACGCGGCACGAGCCGGGCGCCTCGCGCCGCCGTACGAAGAGCAGGAACAGCGAACAAGGAACCTTGATCCCTTCGGCATAGACGCGCTGGAAATCCTGGCGGCGCAACAACCGCCGCGACTTCGGAAAGGATTGGCTCGAATCCGGGAGGGGGGCTCGCTGGTCGTCAGCCCTTACGCTCGTCGCTGACCGTGAGCTCATGGCGGCCCTTGCGGCGCCGGTTGGCGAGAATCCGGCGCCCGCCCGGAGACTTCATCCGCGTGCGGAAACCGTGCGTCTTGGCGCGCCGGCGGCGATTCGGCTGGAACGTTCTTTTCGGCATGGCTTCACACAAAACGACGCCGAACCCGCGGCGGGTCCAGCGCCATCACAGAACCTTCAGCATACCAACGGTTTGGCTGGGAATCAATACAGAGTCAGAATCTGCTCGAGCGGCTTCTTCTCGAGCGCTGGAACGCGCGCGCCCTCGGCGGGCAAGCCAACCGGGACCAGCAGGAAAGCGCGCTCGTTGGGGGGACGCTCGAGGATCTCGCCGAGGAAGCCCATCGGGCTCGGCGTGTGGGTCAGCGTCGCAAGGCCAGCCGCGTGCAGGGCCGCAAGCAGGAATCCGGCGGCGATGCCGACCGATTCGTTCACGTAGTAGTGCTTGGACTTGCCGCCATCGGCGCCCAACGCGTAGTCGAGGCGAAACACTACGATCAAGCAAGGCGCGGTCTCGAGAAACGGCTTGCGCCAATCCGTCCCGAACGGCGCCAGATCGTCGAGCCACTCTTGCGGGAAGCGCCGCTCGTAGTTCTCACGCTCCTCGGCCTCGGCCGCTTGCCGGATGCGGCGCTTGATTTCCGGGTCGCGCACCACGCAGAAATGCCAAGGCTGCTTGTTCGCGCCGGACGGGGCGGTCGCCGCGGCGCGAATCGCCGTCTCGATGACATCGAGCGGCACAGGCTCGGCCGAGAAGTCCCGCACCGAGCGCCGCGTGCGGACGGTCTCGAAGAACTCGAGCGCACGCCGGCGTTGGTGTTCGGACGTCAGCCGTTGGAAAGCGAGCGGGACCATACCGCCCATGGTCCCGCATTCTCCGCTTCACTCCTCGGCCACGCGCTCCACTTGCACGCCCAAGCGGCCGCGGTGGAGACGGACGTCGAGGGCTTGACCCTCCTCCGCGCTCCCGGCGTCCCTTACGATCGCGCCCTCGGCGTCGGAGACGATGGCGTAGCCTCGCTCGAGGATGGCGACCGGGCTCAGCGAGGCGAGCCCGCGTTCGAGCGCGTCGAGGCGGCGACCGGCGCGCTCGATGCGGAGGCTCATCGCCGGCTCGAGCGCCTCGTCGAGCTTTTCCATACGAGCGCGGCGGCGGGCCAGGCGCACGCGCAGATCGAGCTCGGCCAGAGAGTGCTGGGCGGCGCGCAACCGCCTCTCAGCCAGTCGGATGCGCCCGACGACTTGCTCCCGCAGCCGTAGCTCGAGCTCGTCATTGCGCTGCCACAGCCGCTGCATCCGTCGCCGTACCGTCGCCGCGGGTCGCTCGACCCCGGACTCGACGAGCCGCCGCGCTGCGCGCGCGATGCGGTAGCGCATCCCTTGGGTGAGCCGCTCGCCCAAACCGCGGATCGCGCCCGCAAGCTCCGCCTTCGACGGCGCGGCCAGCTCAGCCGCCGCCGATGGGGTCGCCGCTCGCACGTCGGCGACGAAGTCCGCGATGGTGAAGTCGGTTTGGTGGCCGACGGCGGAGATCACCGGCACCGCCGACTCCGCAATCGCGCGCGCAACAATCTCTTCGTTGAAGGCCCAGAGGTCCTCGAGCGAGCCGCCGCCGCGGCCGGCGATGACGACATCTGGCCAGCCGCTCTCACTGAACCACTTCAAGCCGCGTGCAACCTCCCGAGCGGCGCCCTCGCCCTGCACCTGGGCCGGGTAGAGCCGGATGTGCAGCCCCGGGCAGCGACGCTCGAGAATGCGTGCCATGTCCGCGATAGCAGCGCCGCGCGGCGAGGTGACGATGCCGACGCGGCGCGGCAGCCGGGGCAATTGACGCTTTCGCTCTTCGTCGAAGAGTCCCTCGGCGTCGAGCTTCTTCTTGAGCTGCTCGAAGGCGAGTTGCAAGGCCCCGTGGCCTAGCGGCTCGATCGCCTCGACGTAGAGCTGGTACTCGCCGCGAGCCTCGTAGACGCTCACCCGGCCGCGCGCAACGATCTCGAGGCCGTCCTGCGGCTTGACTTTGAGGTACATCGCATTCTGCCGAAAGCAGACGCACTTGAGTTGCGCCTCGGAGTCTTTGAGCGTGAAATAGTAGTGGCCGCTCGGCGCCCGGCGGCAATTGGAGATCTCGCCGCTCACCCAGCACGCGCCGAAGAAGTCTTCGAGCAAGCCGCGCACCACGGCGGTCAACTCGGAGACCGAGAAGATGCGCCGCTCGGGGGCGCCGCCGAAGCTGAGGCCGAGTTGCTCCACGAGCGTCGGTCTCCCATTTTGCCCACAAGCCGACGACGAGAGGAAACTAAGAACGATGACCCGTAGAGGATTCCTTGCGCTCGGCGCCGCGACGGCAGCGGCGCAACAACGGACTGTACAGACGGTGACGGGTCCGCTCGCCGCCTCCAACCTGGGGGTCACGTTGATGCACGAGCACGTCGTGACCGACCTGCGCGATCTGCCCGAGCGTCGCTTTGAAGACTACTCTCGCGACGCTGCGATCCGGACTTGCTTGCCCTACCTGGAGCGCTTACGCCAAGTCGGCGCCGCTACGCTGGTCGAGCCCACGCCGCTCCACATTGGGCGAGACTTAGAGGCGCTGCGGCGGCTCTCGTCCCTCTCTGGGCTGAACATCGTCGGCTCGACCGGCGTCTACGGGGCGGCGAGCCAGCGCTTCATCCCGGATTACGCTCGACGCGAGACCGCGGAACAACTGGCGGAGCGCTACTTGCAAGAGATCGAGCAGGGCGCGGGGCCGAATCGCGTCAAGCCCGGCCTGATCAAGACCGGCGTCAACAAGGAGACTCCGCTACCCGAGATCGAACGCAAGCTCGTTCGAGCCGCCGCGCTAGCCGGCGCCCAAAGCGGCTTGACGGTCGCCGCTCACACCGGGCCGGCGGCGCCCGCTCTCGAAGAGCTTGGCATCGCCCAAGCCGCCGGCCTCGCGCCCGAGCGTCTGATCTGGGTCCACGCCCACAACGAGCGCGACCACCGGTTACGCCAGCGGTTGGCGCGTGAGGGCGTCTGGGTGGAGCTCGATGGGCTGAGACCGCAAACCGCCGACTGGCACCTGGAGTGTCTGCGGTCGATGGCCGACGCCGGACTGCTCGGGCGGACGCTGCTCTCGCAGGACGCCGGTTGGTACCGGCCTGGCCCGGTGGGCGGCGCCCGCTACCGAGACTACGCCTACCTCGTCACTGACTTCGCGCCGCGCCTGTTGCGCGAAGGTTTCGTGCAGTCCGAGCTCGACGAGCTGTTGATCCGCAATCCGGCGCGCGCGCTGGGCGGCTAGCGCGTCGAATCTCTGCAAGGCGGCTTCCGAACCAGCTTCGTAGCCGCGCGCACGTGTCTTTACAAGATCTTCATGGAGGGCGCCTCCTAGTTTTCTGCTCGGACTCGGGCTTGGCGAGGTTTGAGCCCTTGAGAGCAGACCTTCTGGCCATTGGCCTTTATGAAATCTTCATGGAGGGCGCCTCCTAGTTTTCCTGCCTCCTAGTTTTCCTAGTTTTCGCTCCGTGGGCGGCCAGGCGACGACGGTCTCATCGCGCTTGGCGGCGATGGAGCCAGGTCACAGCCGCCGCCAAGCAGGCGGTCAGCGCCGTGGCGAACAGAGCGAGCAGATCGAGATAGGCCATCAGGCCCATGT
The DNA here is from genome assembly GCA_965216545.1 of Bryobacterales bacterium. Lineage (GTDB taxonomy): Bacteria > Acidobacteriota > Terriglobia > Bryobacterales > UBA6623 > RI-231. Next base: position 4,435,145 of record OZ244172.1, on the reverse strand, counting down.
CGAGATCCGGCATCACGGCGTTCATGATCAGCCCCGTCCGGTAGTGGATCATCGCAACCCGAATGCCGAACAGCGCAACGGGAATCAGCGCCAGCCACAGCAGGCCCCGCCTGGCGACCCGCGCCGCGCAAACGAACGCGATCGCCGCGGCGGCAACGTCGCGCGCGAAGAAGCCGTTGACGTACTCCTCGCGGACGATTGAGCTCAGCGAGTAGTCCAACCCGAACGCCCAGAATAGGCCGAAATAGGCGACGACCCAGACCGCCATCGCCCATACCAAGCGCCGCTTGGGCGTTGGCGCCTGGACGACGGCGAGCACCAGCGCGACGAGAAACGCCAGCGCCGCGCCAAAGCTCGCCGGCGCGCGGTCGGCGCGCTCGCGCTCGATCGTCTGGGTTCGGCCGGGCGTCTGCTGGGCGAAGACCTGGCCTTGCTCGACCATGCGCCGCTCGAGCGCCTCGCGCGTGCCGGTGTCCAGCTCCAGAGCGTCGAAGAGCACTGCGCCCTGGTTGCTCGCCGGAATCGGCAAGCCCAGCAGAGCTGCCACGGTGGGCGCAACGTCTTGCTGCCAGCCGCCGCCCCGGCCAGGCCTGACGCCTTGGCCGGCCAGCACAAGCGGCGCCGCGGTGACCTCGTCCTCCGCTCCGCCGTGGCCGCCGCGCCCCCGGCGGTGGATGTGACCATGATCGGAGACGACGACGAACGCGGTCTCGCCGTCGTCGAGCGCGGCGACCAACCGGCCCAAACAGACGTCCACCGAGGCGGCGACCTGCACGTATTCTTCGGACTCTCCGCCGTAGTCGTGGCCGGCCTCGTCCGCTGCGGTCAGGCCGGCCACGAGCAAGCCCTGCGAGTGCGCCGTGAGAAACGGCAGCATCGCGTCGCAAACCTGGCCTTGCCACTCGACGAGCATGTCGGCGTCGTCGACCTCGTGCATCTCCTTCTCGAAGCCTTGCTTGTCCGACGGACGAAGGTGTTGGCCGAACGCGTCAGACCAAAACCGGCCGCCATAGACCGCCGCCGGCAGGCCGCGTTCGCGAGCCAGCGAGAACAGCGACCGCACCGGCGGCGGCGAGAAGCGGCCGTTGTTGGTGACGCCGTGTACGTCCGGTCCGGCGCCGGTGACCAGCGTCGCCCGGGCCGGGTTCGACAGCGACGGCAGCACGGTCTCGACCGTCCGGCCGTTCCCGCGGGCCGCCAGCTCGCGCAAGTTGGGCATGGCCCGCTCGGCCACGTCGTTGCGGATCCCATCGAGGACCACCAGGACCACGCGCCCAGCCAACGGCTTGCCCGGCGCCAGCTCGGCATCGACGAGGTAGGAGGTCTGGTAGCCGGTGACGCTGTTCCAGGCGGCGTTCGCGAGCAATACGGCGCCAATGCCGAGCGCGAGCAGCAGTGCGGGGAGGACGCGGCTCAAAGGGCTAGTCTAGCTTGGCTGTTGGACCAACCGTATCGCCTCCGCGGTTTCGATGACCTGGACGCTCTCGTCCCGCAACGCCTCGAGCGCCCTCCGATGCACCTCCTGGGCTTCGGTCCAGCGTCCAGCGAGGTCGGATTCCCCAACCGTCGCAGTCGCGTCGGAGAGGACGCGCACGCGGAATCCTCGACGCGACGCGGACGTCACGGTCGCAGCCACGCACATGTTCGTCATGAAGCCGCCGATGACCAGCGCATCGATTCCATCCGCGCGCAGCATCGCTTCCAAGTCCGTTCCCTCGAACGCGTCTCCGCTCGTCTTGCGCACCACTCGCTCGCCGGCCAGGGGCGCTACTTCGGGCTTGAAGTCGTTGCCCGGCCTCCCAGGGTGGTAGGGCGATTCCGGGTTGGGCTCGTCATCCGCGATCAGGAAGACCGCGGCGCCCGCGCTTCTCCAGCGCCCGAGGACGCGCTGCAGGTTGGGCAACAGCTCCGGATTGTTGCGCCGTCCCCACTTGGGGTCGTCCATCGCCTCTTGCACATCAACGATCAGCAAGGCGGGGGAAGCGCGACCCGGCATGACGCCATCATCGCATCCCGCTGGCGTACACTATTGCCGCAATGCGTTCCGCCCTGCTCGCCGCCATCGCCCTCCTCGCCGCTTGCTCCGCTCCGGCGCCCGAAGAGCCCGCGGCAGCTCGCCCGCCCAACATCGTCGTCATCGTCAGCGACGACCAGGGCTGGCGAGACGTCGGCTATCACGGCGCGGAATTCCCCACGCCCAACATCGACCGCCTGGCCAGCGAGGGCGTCGAGCTCGACCGCTTCTACGTAACCCCCATCTGCTCGCCGACCCGCGCCGGGCTGCTGACGGGCCGCTATCCAATCCGCTTTGGGTTGCAGCGCATCACCGTCAAGCGCTGGGGTACGCGCGCCATCCCGGAAAGCGAGACGCTGATTCCGCAAGAGCTCGCCAAGCTCGGTTACTCGACGCGCGCGATGGTCGGCAAATGGCACGTCGGGTGGTCCAAGCGAGCGCACCATCCCATGAGCCGCGGCTTCACGTCGTTCTACGGGCTCGGCGGCGGCGCGGTCGGGTTCTTCAGCCATGGCCAATACGGCGTCACCGACTGGCATCGCGACTGGGAAGTGGCCGAGGAAGAGGGCTACGCCACCACGCTGCTCGGCCAGGAGGCGGCGAGCATCATCGAGCAAGCGCCGGCGGAGGACCCTTTCTTCCTCTACGTCGCCTTCAACGCCATCCACACGCCCAACGAGGCGCCGGAGGAGTTGCTCGAGCGGTTCGCAGACATCTCCGGCGAGACGCGCCGCATCAAGGCGGCCATGAGCGCCTCGCTCGACGCCGAGGTCGGACGCATCCTCGACGCCCTCGACGCCAAGGGCGTGGCCGACGACACGCTGGTCTGGTACTTCAGCGACAACGGCGGAGCGCTCACGTCGGGCTCGGAGAACGCCCCGCTACGCGACGGCAAGTGGGCGGTGTATGAGGGCGGCATCCGGGTCAACGCGGCCATTCGCTGGCCAAACGGGCTCGAGGGCGGACGCAAGCTCGCCGAGCCGCTCAGCTACGTCGACGTCCTCCCTACCCTGCTCGAGGTCGCCGACGCCGAGCCGCCCGCCGCGGGCCGCTTCGATGGAGAGCCCGTCTGGGACGTGATCCGCGGCGAGCGAGCGCGCCCCGACTGGGAGTTTCACTCCTACTTCCGCGGCCAACGAATCCCGCAGAATCAGCAGGCGGGCCGCGAGACCCTCTTCGAGCGCAACGCCGTCAACGCCGGGCCTTGGAAGCTCGTACGGCTCGGCCCGGACCTGCAGAAAGTCGACGATCCCGCCCAGGACGCGGAGCTCGAGCTCTATCGCATCGACCAAGACCCCTACGAAGAGCGCGACGTGGCGAGCGAGAATCCCGAGATCACCGCAGACCTACTCGAGAAACTAAGCGCGTTTCGCGCCTTGCAGAAGAGTCCGATCGAGGTGATCGACTACCGCCCGCCGAAGGATTGGAAGCCGACCTCTTACGCCATCCCCGAGCGCTGAGCCACGGACGGCGATTCGGGTCAGCAGAACAGCGCGCCGGTGGCGTGGAGGATCGTTTCCAGCCAGCCGGCGGGCTCGCCTTGGCAGATCTCGACCGCGGGGAGGGAGTCGGATGCGGCCGAGGCTGTGGGCGGGCCCGCCGGAGCGAAGACTGACGCGAGGAGGAGCGCCAGAGAGGGAACGATCGCAGTGATCAGGATGTGTCGGAGCAGTCTCACGATTGCCGTGCGCTTTCCTACAGAGACGTACGAATCGCCCGCGCGGTTTGTTTGAGCGAAATTCCTTCCCGCCGAACGGTTCGAAAACGTACTATGGGGAAACCTGCATGGGTCGATCGCCGTAGAATCGACTTTCTAGGGGTTTGTTCGCGAGGGGTTGAATCGCGTGAGGTCTTGCTACGCCGTCCTCCTGTTAGGCATTGCGTGTTCCGCAGCGCTTTCCGGACAGGAGGCTGAACAACAGTTTCTCGGCAGCCAAGTCTGCCAGGCCTGTCATCCCGACGTCTGGCAGGCCTTTCCCCGCAATCCGCACTTCCACTCCATTGCCGTGGAGGGCCAACCGGCTGAAAAGACGGGCTGCGAGGGCTGTCACGGCCCGGGCGGATTGCACGTGGCCGGGGCTGGCGACAAGACCAAGATCGTACAGTTCCCCGAGTTGCAGCCCGCGGCCGTGCTCGACAACTGTCTGGGGTGCCACTCGAAGGACTTCGGCAAGATGGAGATCCGGCGCTCGTCGCACTCCACCGGCGAGGTCTCCTGCATCTCCTGCCACACCATCCACGGCCGCGACGACCAGCGGGCGCTGCTCGCCAAGCGCCAGACGGAAACTTGTTACACGTGTCACCTCGAGGTGCGGGCGCAGTTCGAGTTGCCGTTCAAGCACCGCGTCAACGAAGGCGCGATCGAGTGCTCAGACTGCCACAACCCGCACGGCGCGCCGACCGCGACTTGGGGCATCGCGCATTCTCCGATGGTGCGGCAGGCCTTCGGGAACGATATGGCCTGCACGGGCTGCCATACCGACAAGCGCGGGCCGTTCGTCCACGAGCACGCGCCGGTGCGCGTGGAGGGCTGTACGGCCTGCCACCTGCCGCACGGCTCGACCAACGCCAGGCTGCTGACGCGGCCGGCCGCCTTCACCCTGTGCCTGGAGTGCCACAACGGCGTGATGGGCGAGCAGGGCGGCTTTGGGCTTTCCGGTCAGGGCATCGCCAACCCGACAGCGGGCTTCCACAACCTGGCCGACCCGCGCTTCCAGAACTGCGTGACGTGCCACGCGCGAATACACGGGTCCAACGCTGATCCGCTGCTGAGGAGGTGACGACGTATGCGGACCGCAACTCTCGGCCTCCTGCTTGCCTCCCTCGCCGCCGCGCAATCAACGGTGGCGCCATCGCCTGACAAGCCCGGCGATCTCGAAAACGCGGGCGGCTACTCGGTCACCAACTCCTACGAGGTCGGTTACCGCTTTGCCGACGTGAGCGGAAACCGCGACGTGTATCGCTCCGCGGTGAACTTCGGCAACGGGATCCGCCTGCTCGAAGGCTCGCTGCGAATTCATTCGGAAGACGGGCAAGGCCGCTTCCTCGACGAATTCTCGTTTCACACCTTGGGCGCCGCCACCGACCCCTACCAGTTCCACACCGCGGATGCCGAGAAGCACGGGCTCTATCGCTACCGCATGCGAACAAGCCTGGTGCGCTACGCCAACCAGTTGCCGATGCTGTGGCAAGGCGAGCACGCCCTCGACGCCGAGCGCATGTTCCAGACCCACGACCTGACGCTGCTTCCCGGTTCGCGCTTCGAGATCCTGCTCGGCTACGACCGCAACAAGCAGACCGGCCCCGGGTTCTCCTCGGCCGGCATACCCAGGCGCATCGGAGCACTGGACAGGGCCAACTTCCTGCGCTACCGCACCGACCTGCGGCGAGTGAACAACAACTATCGCGTGGGCGTCAACTTCCGCGCAGCCGGCTTGGCGGTCACCGCCATCCAGGCCTTCGACAACTACAAAGAGGACACCGCGTACTCGGATGGCTCGGTGTTTCCCGCGGCCATCGGCAACGTGCAGCCGGTGACCGAGCTCACACGCTCGGATCCCTTCCACGGCAACACGCCCGTGACGACCGTGGCCGTTCGCACCGAGAAGGAGCGCCGGGTGGGCTTTCACGGGCGCTTCATCTACGCGAGCGGGCAGCGCAACGCCGCCCTCGATGAGAATGTCATCGGCTTCGACCCCCAGCGCAACCGATCGACCCAACGCCAGACGTTCGTTATTGGCGATGCCAGCCGCAAGCAAGGCGCGGGAGACCTGACCGTCACCTTCATGCCGACCCGGCGGCTGACCATCACCAATACCGGCGCGGTCAACTCGACGCGCATCCGCGGCGGCGCGCGGTTCGTCGAGATCAGCGCCTTCACCAACGAGCAACTCCAGTTCGAGGACCTCTCGGTGCGTCACATCACCAACGCGACCGAGGCCAGCTTCCGGCCCGTCGATCAGGTGAGCTTCTACGGCGCCTATCGCTTCTCGACGCGCAGAACTGGCGCTCGGTCCGCCTTCGAGGTCTCGGGGATCAACATCGAGGAGCCGTTGGTGGAGATCGACAACGACATCCACTCTGGCGGCGCCGGAGTGAGGTGGCTGCCTGCGAAAGGCGTGCGCGCTTCGTTCGACTTCGAGATCGGCCGCGCCGACCGTCCGCTTACGCCGGTGAGCGAGCGCAAGTTCCACACCGAGTCGGCGCGCGTGCAGTGGCGAGGCCGCGGTGCGACGTTGACCGCCAACTTTCAGAGCAAGGTCAACAACAACCCGGTCTCGTTGGTCAACTACTCTTCAGAGAGCCGCGGCGGCGGCTTCCACGGCTCGTGGTCCGACCCCGAAGGCCGCCTGACGCTCAACGGCGGCTACCAGTTCCTGCACCTCGACACCGCGGCGGGTATCTTCAACCTGCTCGCGCCGCCGGACCAGGAGGAGGATTCCTTCGCACGCACTTTCTACACCGGCAATCTGCACACCGGCAGCTTCGGCGTCCGCTTGGCGGCGCACGAGCGCGTCTTGCTCTATGCGGGCTACACGATCGCAAAGGACACGGGCGACGGCCGAGACCGACTGCCCGCCGCCGAGCCCTTCGCTCCGGTCTACCCGGTGGCGGGCTCCGACGGCGCCAACTTCTTCACGAGCTTCCCGCTCACCTACCAGTCGCCGCGAGCGCGGCTATCGGTCAAGCTCCACCAAAAACTGTGGTGGAACTTCGGCTGGCAACGCTATGACTACGATGAGCGCTTCACCGGAACGCAGAGCTACGCAGCCAACACGGGCTACTCCAGCCTGAGCTGGAGCTTTTAGGGAGTCGGCTCCAAGCCTCGAAAGGATCGCGGCGAGCCTTTCGAGCGGTCACGGCGGGTAGAATCAAGAGCGTGGCGGAGAAGACGGTCGAGCGCCGGGCGGGCGAGCTTGCCGCCGACATCAACTGGTCTCTATTGCGCGTCGCCAACGCGCTCACCGTCACACGCCTGATTGCCGTACCGCTCGTCATCTGGGTGATCTATCAGACTGGCGCCACCGCCGAGCTCGACTGGGTCGCGGTGAGCCTGGTCGTCGCGCTGCAGGTCACCGACATCCTCGACGGCTATCTGGCGCGCCAGGCCAAGCACGGCGAAACCGCGCGGGTGAATCCGCTTGGCGAGGTGCTGGACCCGATCGCGGACAAGCTCTACATCAACGGCGCGTTCCTCACGCTCATGGTCATCGGCCGCGTCCCCGTCTGGGCCGGCGCGCTGATCGTTGCGCGCGACCTGGGCATCGCGCTGGGATGGACCCTCAAGTACTTGCTGAGCGGAGTCCGCCTATTGCCGAACATCGTGGGCAAGGCCGCTGATAGCGCGCAGGCGCTGGCGCTGGTCATCGTGCTTGCAAGGCCGGCGCCCACGGTCACGGACGCCGTGTTGTGGCTCGCCGTCGTACTGACGGTCGCCTCGGGGCTCTCCTACATCAAGGATGCTGTGACGGTTCGCGCGGCTACTTGATCCGCACGATCCCTTCTTCGGCCGCCATCGCCGCCAAACGCAACCGCGTCGACTCCTTATACGGATCCGTGGGCGGCTCGTCGAGCGAGTGGAAGAGGATCTTCTCCACGAGCTCGGAGACCGGAATCCCCTCGGCCTGCGCCACGCGTTCGAGCAGAACCTTCAAGCGGGCGTCGACCGGCAGCCGCATCATGCGCCGGTCGGGCGGTCCGGTATCCTCAGGGCCAAACAGATCGGGCGGATCTTGAATCATTCGTCAGCAGGGTTCCAGCCCTTGCGAAAGTGCGGTCGCGGCTCCGAATGCGCGTGCTCGAGGATGGCGGCCATCCGCGCGGCCGCCTCTGGCTGCGCGGCGGCGAGGTCGGTCGTCTCGCCCTCGTCCTCCTCCAGGTTGTAAAGCTCGAGCGGCGCGTCCGCTCCGTTTTGAATCGCTTTCCAGTGTCCCATACGCGCAGCGCGGTAGTGGTTGGCGAGATCTCCGCCGGGGTGTTCCCAGTAGAGGTATTCGTGCTCGACTTGCTCCCCGGCGCCGGTCAGCGCGGGGACGAGCGAGACGCCGTCGAGACCGTCGGGGACGGCGGCGCCAGCGAGCTCTGCGGCGGTGGGGAAGAAGTCCCAAAACGCCGTGAGCACGTCGGACGTAGAGCCGGCGGCAATACGTCCCGGCCAGCGCGCCAAGAAGGGCGCACGGATGCCGCCCTCGTAGAGTTGCCCTTTGCGACCCCGCAGAGGACCGTTCGAATCGAACAGCTCGAGGTTATTGTTCGGCGGGGAAGGCCCGTTGTCGCTGGTGAAGATGACTAGGGTCTCCTCGGCGATGTCGAGCTCGTCGAGCGCGACGAGCACCTCGCCCACGTGGTCGTCCAGCCGGTTGATCATGCCGGCGTAGGTTGCATAGGGCTCGGGCTGGGCGGCGTGGTCTCCGCGTTGTGCGATCGGGTCCTCTCGGAAGCGGCCGCGGTAAGGCTCGGCGGACTCGGCTGGGACCTGGTACTCTCCGTGCGGGGGCGTGTAGGCGAGATAGAGAAAGAACGGCGTCGCCTCGCCGTCCGGCGCCTGCGCGGCCAGCGCCTTGGTCTGGCGGACATGGCTGCGCAGGAAATCCAGCGCCTGCTCGTGGATCGCATCGGCGGAGTAGACGCCGCTGGCCACGTCGCGGCGGTTGCCCTCTAGCGAATGCTTATCGCTGTTTTTCCACAGATATTCCGGGTAGAAATAGTGCGCATGGACCTGATGCAAGTACCCGAAAAACTCGTCGAAGCCCTGCCGCCATGGCACTCCCGAGGTGCCAATGTCGCCCAGGCCCCACTTGCCGAAGCAGCCGGTGCGGTAGCCGGCTTGTTTCAGCGCCTCGGCGACCGTGAAGTCCTCGTCGCGAATCGGGTTGCCGCCGCCGTTGGCGCGCACCGGCGAGTGGCCGGTGTGTAGCCCCGACATCAGCGTGGATCTCGATGGCGCGCAGACGGTCGCTCCGGAGTAGGCGTTGGTAAAGCGCATGCCTTCCGCCGCCAATCTGTCGATGTTTGGGGTGCGTATGTGCTGTTGGCCGTGGACGCCGAGCTCGCCGAAACCCAGATCGTCAGCGAGGATGAACACGATGTTGGGGCGCTGGGCGCCTTCGGGTTCGAGCTCGTCGGATCCCGTGCAGGCGGCCAGCGCGGCGCCGGCAAGCGAGACCAGGAACGTGCGGCGATCGGGGCGCATTCGCCATCTATTGTGCCGCAACTGCGCGGATATCGACCTAAGGCGCCTCAAAAAGCGCGACCCCGATGCCGGTGGCGCGCAGCGTCCGCGTGCGCTCGCGCTGTTCGAGCGCTTGCAGAAACGCGACGGGCTGGGGCGCACCGGGAACGAGGATGGCCCACGCTCGCCGGGCATCTGATGATTGCCAGTCGCGGCCGACGATCTGGTCATAGCGGCCTTGCAGGTAGTAGAGCTCCGGCGTGGTCGACCAATGCGGTGCGATGAAGATCCGGTCGGCGTCTTCGATCTGGGGCAGCCATTGGCGCGCAAGGCCGCCATAGTCGATGGCTCCTGGGTCGGCGAGCGCAGTCCGTACGCTGCCGAGGGCGGCGACCGCCAACAACACGGCGATGGCCACGCCTGGGCGCGCCATCTCGAGAACGCCTCGAGCCGCCAGGATGAGCAGGAACGGCGTGTAGCAAAGCATCCCGCGCGGCGCGTAGAACGGAAACGCCTGCGAGATGGCGGCGACGCCGAGCGCGGGTAGCAGAGCCAGCATGGCCGCCAGAGCGAGCGGCGAGCGTACGGCTTCGGGTACGGCGAACCGCCGTCCGCGCAGCACGAAGCAGACGGCCGCCAGGGCGAGCGGAACCAAGACACTGGCCCGCAGCAAGGCTCGCTTGTGCGGAAAAACCTCCGCACCCAGCGCGCCGCCCCAGATGGCGACGGCAGCGGACAAGCAGGCCGTCGCGCCCACCAGCCAGGTCGGCGGGCCCGCCGCGGTCGACCCGTCGCTGGTCGCCGGCGCCCGAACGAGCGACCGGAGTCCGAGCGCCAGGCAGAGCAATGCAGCGAGGGGCAGGATCCAGCGCAGCGGCGTCACCCAGCTCAGCGCGCTGCCAGCGTCGATGGCCGGCTCAAGCAGAAACCCGAACGTGTAGTAGCCGCCAAGGAAGCGCCAATCGTCGTACGCCAGGTAGGGTCCGGGCCGCGCCTGATAGACGGCGAGCGTGACAAGCGGCGCCGCCGCCACGAACGCCCACAGCTGCCAGCCCGCCACGCGCGCTCCCCGCCTGCTCTCGACCCCAACCATCCAGACCAGTTGCAGGATCGCCACTGGCCAGTAGTAGTAGATCGTCGCCAGCCCAGCCAGCGTCGTGGCAAGGTAGGCGGCCAGCGGCCAGCGCCCCTTGCCATCGGCCACCCTGAGCAGCAGCCAAGTCGAGAGCACCGCGAAGAAGCACGCAGAGGAGTAGAAGCGCGCTTGCCGCGACCAGTAGAGATGATGCCCGGCAACCGCCAGCAGAGCCGACGACGCCAGCCCCAGCCGCGCTCCGCCGATGCGACGGGCGACCAAAAACGCCAACGCGACCGCGCCGATGCCGAGTAATGCGCCCGGCAAGCGCATTGCGACTAAGCTCGTTCCAAAGACCCGGGTGAGGGGCAGCATCCACAGATACCAGAACGGGCCGTGGACGTCGTTGATCGCCCAGATCATGTTGTGGCGTTGGTCGACACGACTTGGCGGGTCCGAGACGCCCTCGGGGAAGATGATGCCGGGCGTGTAGCTCTCGATGTGGCCCAGCGTCCCCTGGCCCAGATCGTGCAATCGCAGCCAAGCGGCGGCAAGCAGGACCAGGAGCAACAGCGGCCAGAGCAAATAGGCGGGGACGGAGGAGCGCATCGAAGAGCCGGAGATGTCTAGGCTAGCTCTTTGTGCGGCAAGGTTGCGCCGCGCACCACCAAGAGACACACCGAAAAATCGGGCAGGCGGCGTGCGCGTGCTAGCATCGTTCGCTTGGATTTCGTGCGTCGAGGCGGATCGGCCGGCGCGTGGCTGCTGGGCGGATGGTGGGTTGCGAGCGGATGGCTGATCGCTCCCGCGCTGGCGTGGCATCTCGAGTACTTCCGCAGCCCCGGTCCGCAGTTCTACCGGCTGATTCTGTGGATGGCGCCGGCGATGGTCATCGCGACGCTGGCCTACGCCTGGCTCAGGCCGCGCCGGCTGAGGAAGGCCGAGCCGTGGGCTCTAGCCGGCCTGGCATTGGCGGCGCCGCTGCTGTGGAAGCCGCTGGCCGCTGCGACCGTGCTGGCGCTGTGCTGCGCGGCCGTGGCGATTGGCCGCCGGCTCCTAGACGGGACGGGAGTCGCGTGCGACCGGCTCGAAGCGTTGGCGCTCTCGGCCGGGCTCGGATTCGCGCTGTGGATCCCTTGCTCGATGGCGCTCGGCCCGCTCGCTGCCTACTGGGTTTGGATCGCAGTCGCACTGGCGGCCGGACGATGCGGGCTCGTGGCAACGGCGCGCGAGCTCCTGGAGCTTCTCCAGGACTGGAGCCGCGAGGCCCTTTTCGACCATCCGCTCGCCGGGGTGGCGACCGCGCTTGCGTTTCCCTTCCTTGCGATCGTGCTGATGCTGGCGCTCGCGCCGGCGATCGCGCATGACGCCCTGATGATGCACTTGCCGGCGGCGCTGCACTATCTCGCAGCCGGCGGTCCCGAGGCTCTGCCGCACCTGAGCCACACCTACTTCCCGCAGGGCGTGGAGCTGCTGATGGCGGCCGCGATGGGAGCTGGCGGACGAGCGGCGGCACAGTTGATTCAACCGCTATTCTTCGTGCTATGGCTGGCGGCGCTCGGCGCCGTCGCGGGGCGCGCCGGCGTCGCCCCGGCTGCTCGGCTGACCGGAGTCCTCCTCGCGGCAACGTTGCCGTTTCTGACGTGGACCGGCGGCGTGGCCAAGAACGACATGGCGATGGCGCTCTTCCAGACGCTGGGGCTGCTCTGCCTTCTGGCCGCCGGCGGGACGAAGGCCAAGACCTGGCTGCGTCTTGGCGTTTTCTTCGTCGCCGCCTCGTTCACGGTGAAGTACACTGCGGCGTTTGGCGCGGCCCCGCTGGCGATCCTGTTTCTATGGCGCTGGCGGCGTCTCGACGATCGATGGCGCGAGTTGCTGTGGTGGTCGGGCCTGGCCCTCCTGATCGCGGGTGCATGGCCCCTGCGGGCCTACCTGCTCACCGGCAATCCGTTCCACCCGGTGGAGATTTCTTGGGCGTTCGAATCGCTGCGGCCCAACTCCATGCGGCCCGCTGAGTGGCGCAGCGTACCGTACTGGAAGATCCCGTGGACCGTCCACTTCGACGGCACGGTGGCGTTCGAGTCGCCCACTCCCAACCCAATCGGCTTCCTGCTGTGGCTGCTGGCGCCGCTGTGGGCGCTGCTCCGCCGCAAGCGGGCGAGCGCGGCGGAAATGACTTGTCTGGCATTCACGGGAATCTACTTCTTCTACTGGGGCTCGGTGTGGCCGGTGGTGCGCTATGCCATCGTGCCAATCGCGCTGCTGGTCGCGCTGAGCGTCCGCCGCCTTTTCGCGGCGTGGGAGCGGATGTCCTCGCGCTGGCGCCCGTTCCTAGCCGGGCTCGTCACGCTCAATGGCCTGGTGAGCCTGCTCGCGGCGTCGATCGTTTCGGTGAACGCTGCGCAGTTCGCGCTGCTTGCCGGCCGCATCGACGAGGCCGATTACCTGCGCCGAACCCTGACCACCTACCCCGTCCTCGAGAGGCTCGCCCAGCAGCACCAACCCGGCGATTGGACCCTAGCGATCGGGCTAACCTCGGCCGCCTACGCGCCCGACCCATCGCGGCTGCACTGCGAGTACCTGGTCGACCCCGCAGACGCAGCCGAGAGCGTGCCGCGTCTGTTGCGGCAACGGCGCTACGCGTTCCTCATCGTGCCGTGGACCCTTCGCGGCCGGCAGATTGTGGACGATCTGCCGGCAGGCATCGAGGCCGAGCGCATCTACCGGGACGACCTGTTCTCGCTGGATCGTCTCCGCTATTCCACCGCGGCCGGGGAGGAATAGACTCTTGGCTCGTCCCAAACCCGCCGATCTGCCCTGAGAAGGCCAACGTACGCCTTGCTGGACTGGCACATCACCGTGGCGGGTTTGTGCGCGGCCGTGGTCGCCCTGGGCGCGACCGCGGTCGCGGTGCGTCGCGGGCGCGCTTTGGCACAGGCGCGTAAGGACGCGGACGGGGGCCGCACCGAGGCGACCCACATCCGCCGGATGCTCGACCACGTCCACGAATCGGTCTCGTTGTGCGACTTCGACGGCCATACGCAGTACGTAAACGCCCGCTTCCGCAAGATGTTCCGGATCAAGTCCGACGAGCGCCGCTTGGGCCCGCTCGAGGACTATCTAGACCCCCGGGACCGTTGGCTGTGGCGGCGGCAACTCGAGCTCTGCCGCGAGTGGTCGCGCGAAGTCGACGGCGTGGAGTACCGCGGCCTGCGCACCGACGGCTCCGGCGTCCCGCTGGAGTGCACCGCCACCGTCATCGAATCCGGCGGCATCAAGCTCGGCATCTTGGTCGCGTTGCGAGACATCTCGCACCAGCAGCTGATCGAGACCTCGCAACGCGCGCTCGCCCGCCAACTCGAGTTCTTCGTGCGGGCCATGCCGTTGGGTTGCATCATCTGGGATCTCGGCTTCGCTGTTCAGGACTGGAACGAAGCGGCGGAAAGAATCTTCGGCTGGTCTCAGGGCGAAGCCGTTCGCAAGAAGTACGGCGAGCTGCTTGCCGACTCCTCGGACGATCCGGTGGAGAAGGCTTGGGACGAGCTGCGAAGCAGCCGCGCGGTGAACCGCCAACAGTGCCGCAATCGCACCAAGTCCGGCGGCACGGTGGAGTGTGAATGGTTCCACACCGCGCTGGTCAACGACGAGGGGGACGTGGTGGCCGTCGCATCGATGGTGCACGACGTCACCGAGCGCGTCAGCCTGCAACAGCAACTGTTGCACGCGCAGAAGCTCGAAGCCGTCGGCACGCTCGCCGGGGGAGTCGCACACGACTTTAACAACCTGCTCACCACCATCCTGGGCAACCTCAACCTCGCGCGCATGCAGCTCGGCCCCAGCCACGCCGTGGCCAGAGGGCTGAGCGACGCCGAAACCGCCGCGGAGCGCGCCGCCGAGCTGACCCGCCAACTCCTCGGCTTCAGCCGCAAGAGCCCGGCCGAGATTCGCCCCGTCCAGATCAACGAGCGCCTCGAGGAGGCCATCGAACTGTTTCGGCATAGCCTGCCGGCGCGGGTGGAGGTGCGCGCCGACCTCGACGACGGGCTCTGGGAGGTCGCCGCCGACGCCGGGCAGATCGGCCAAGTTGTGATGAATCTCTGCCTCAACGCCCGCGACGCCGTAGGCGAGTCCGGGGTCGTACGCATCACCACCGCGAATCGCTCGCTCGACCGCGAGTTCCGTCGCACCCGGGCTTGGGTGCGCTCACGCGACTACGTCGAGATCGCCGTGAGCGACAACGGCGCCGGCATGGACCAGAAGACGCTCGAGCGCATTTTCGAGCCGTTCTTCACGACCAAGCCTGTCGACAAAGGCACCGGGTTGGGGTTGGCGACCGCCTACGGGATCGTGGAGAATCACGGCGGCGGCCTCGAAGTGGAGAGCGCCCCGGGCGAGGGCGCCACTTTTCGCGTCTGGCTGCCGCGTTACGAAAAGCACCGCGCCGGTCTACAAAAGTTCTGGTTCACCCAGGACCAGCCCGACGAATGCCGCATCCTGATCGCCGACGACGAGGACGACGTACGCAGAGTGGCGCGCGCGATCCTGGCCGAGCAGGGCTTCGAGATCGTGGAAGCGTGCGACGGGCGCGAGGCGATCGAAACCGTTGCCCGGCTCGGGAATTCGATCAGCGTGGTGATCCTCGACCTGGTCATGCCGAACAAGTCCGGGCGTGAGGCGTTCGAGGAGATCCGCAATCTCCAGCCCGACATGCCCGTCATCCTCTCCACTGGGTATGCCTTCGACGGCATGCCGGTCGAGGAGTCCCATCTGCTAGCGAAGCCCTACCGTCCAGAGCAACTCCTGCAGGCCGTGCGCGGGGCCCTGTCCGCGGCGGCGGCGCAGACCTAGTCGCCACGTCTCACCAAGGGCCGACGAGCAGCTCAGGCGCGGGGCTCGGACCAGGGTCGATCCATGCGCCAAGCCTCGAGATTCGCGATCCACCCCCGCCGTCGGTTGCGCATGCGCTCAAGCTGCATGGCGTGCTCGGTCTCGCGCACGAGGTTGTGCTCCTCTCCAGGGTCGTCGGCCAGGTCGTACATCTCTTCGTGTACCGGATCGAGCTCGGGAAACTGAAAGTACTTCCAGCGCTCGGTCCGCACCCCCTCGCTCTTGGGGATGTTGTGGCGCTCGAACAGATGCTCGTAGAACCACTCGGTGCGCCAGCGAGGCCGCTCACCGTCGACCAGTGGGTTCAAGTCCCGGCCGTTCATCGACGCCGGCGGCTCCAGGCCGGCGAGGCTCAGGATCGTCGGCGCGATGTCGATGTTGAGCGACATCTCGTCGCGCGCCTGGCCGTGGGACTCGGGCCGGCGCGGATCGGCCACAATCAGCGGAGTGCGGATGGACTCTTCGTGCATGTACCACTTGCCCGCAAAGCCGCGCTCGCCCAGGTAGAATCCGTTGTCGCCGCTGAACACGATGACGGTGTTGTCGAGCATGTCCCGGTTCTCGAGCTCGCCGAGCAGCCGCCCGATCTGCACGTCCACGCCGTGGATCAGTCGGTAGTAGCGCTTCACCGATTCCTCCCACAACTCGGGAGTCTCGAAGCGTTGCTCCCATCGCACCCGGTTCTCACTGTTCTTGAGCGCGTCGGGCAGCGAGAGATAGTACTCGCCGTCCATGTGAGGAAACGGCGGCAGCTCGCGCTCGCGGTGCAGGTCATCGTAGAGCGGGTCGTTCAAGAAGTAGGGCGGGACGCCGTCCTGCACGTGCGGCGCTTTGAAGCTGATCGAGAGTGACCAAGGCGTGCGGGCGCTTGAGCCGTCGAGAAACTCGACCGCTTGGTTGCCCATGTGCCGCGACATGTGGTCGCGGCCCTCGACGATGTACTGCCCTTGCCCGGGGAAGCCGCCGAAGTAATCGAAGCGCTTGCCGGCGGCCTCGACGGCCTCGGCGTTCCCGACCCCGTACTTGCCGATGAAGCCCGTTCGGTAGCCGGCTCCCTTCTGCAGCCGCACTGGATAGCTGTACTCGTGCTGCTCGTCGCTGAGCCCCAGCTGGAAGCCGTGGATGCCGTGGCAGCGAGCGTAGAGCCCGGTAAAGATCGACGCGCGGGAGACGGCGCAGATCGCTGTGGTGACGAAGTGATTCTCGAAGCGCGTACCGCGGTGCGCGAGCCAATCCATGTTCGGGGTCTCGACGATGCGGTTCCCCCCCACGCCGAACATGTCCCAGCGTTGGTCGTCGGTGAGCAGGAAGAGAATGTTGGGCGGACGCTCGTCCTTCGCGGCCCGCAGCGGCGAGGCCGCCGCCGCTGCCGCGGCGGTCTGCATCAACTCTCGGCGACTGAGGTTGGGCATCGCCCGACATCATAGACCACGCCAACCAGAAACGGCCGCGAGCATGGCGGGCTCGCGGCCGTCCGGCCTCAGAGGGTTGTGTGCGGCTACTCGTTCGGGCCCATGATCCACATCAGACCAACCGTGAAGGTGTTCTGGTCGTCGCGGAAGCCCAGCGAGCCGCAGTCGGTGCAGCTAAAGAACGGCGTCGTCGACCAGTCTCGCCGCCACTCGACGCGGGTGATGAAGCGCGGCTCGGGCGCGTATTCGAACGTCAGTGTGTACTCTTTCAACGTCTGCTCGACGCCGGTGGAGCGGGCTTCCTGATCGTCGAAGTACTCGAAGCGGTGCGCGATCCGGAACTTCTCTGTGGGGCTGAAGCGGGCGTAGCCGCCGATGCCCCAAGAAGTAGCCGTGGTATCGAACGGGTCCGTCGCCGAGATCCAGTCGAGGTTGGCCATCACCTCGAATTTCTCGTGGAGCCCGCCGTAGAAGTTCCAGCTCAGGTCTCGTTGCCAGCCGGTATTGGTGAGATCGTTTTCAGGCCCGTGGATCCAGGTCAAAGTGGTATTGAAGCGGTCGTGCGGCGCCCATGAGCCCTGCACGCCGTAGCTCTTGCCGCTGTTCTGGTCGAACGCGTTGTCGAATCCGTTGACGAGCATGACCGTGCCCGTGAGCTCGTCGGTGATCGGCGCGGAGAACTTCGCGCCCAAGTGCGAGAACGGCTCATTCCAGGCCCACAGGATGCCTCGCGTATAGTTCCAGTTCAGGTGTGACTCGGCCACCTCGAGGCCTGCGATGGTGCCGAACAGGCCGACGTCGAGCTCGGCGCCGTTGTCCCAGGTGTAGTAGCCGTAGGCTTGCTGCAGGTAGATCACATCCTCGAGCGCGCCGGGCTCCAAGCCGTCGCGAAACAGGCGCGAACCGGAGCCGAACCAAATGTCGGACCGAAACCCGACCGGACCGTCCCCGCCGGCGTCGATCTCGAGCTTGGCCTGGTTGAGCCCGAAGCCGCGCGAGTTGGGGTTGGTGTAGTAGAGCGTGTTCGTCCCGTCCTGCGGGTCGTTGGCGTTGTAGGTGAGGTAGGTGTCGATGATCCCGGTAACGCTCAGCGGCTGTCCGCCGGTGCTCGCCGCTCCCACCACCATGTCGTCCTGCGGCTCGGCGTGAGTGGGCGCGATTGCCGCGATCGGAGCGATGTAGGCTCCGCTCTCGCCCGTCGCACCCGTCGCGAGGGCGGTCGGCTCATCGGCGGCAGGCGGCTCCGCTTCAGCCGGCTGCGCCTCGGTTTCCGCCCCAAGCTTCTCGCGCAACAACATCTCCATCTGGAGCAGCCGCTCCTTGAGCGCCTCGACCTCTGCCCGAAGCTCGGACTCGGTCGAAGCATCCGCCTGCTGCGCCAACACCGGCGCCGCCCCGAGCAGCGCTAGGGTTATTCCCGCTCCCGCAATTCGTTTCCGAAACGTCTTCATGCTGCGTTTCTACTCCTTTTTCCCGCTTCTCGAGCCAATCGAGTGGACAGAGGCCCAGGGCGCCGACGGATCGTTCGCGGAATCGGAAAGGGTCCGCGAAGCAAGCGTCGTCGTTTGCTAGCCGGCGCGTCTGGGTTGAAGACTGTGCCGGCAGCAGAGCGCGGAGGGTAACCCGCTCGCCGCTCGTGGGTCGCTACTGGAGCGCCGCGGCTATCGATTCGACCGGTGAAGCCCAGGCGCACATCGCGGAGCGCCTCAGGCAAATGAGAAGATGTTCACTCCAAGTCCTGTCGGCTCGGAACTGTTCCCACTCTAGAGGCCGCCGAACGACGGCGCAAGAAGATTATTTTTATCGGGAACATAGAAATCCTTTGTTTCCACAAAGCGTTTACTTTCAGCGACTTGAGGGCGAATCCAGAAGAGGCCGGCGCAGCAGCAGCTCGCTCTTCAGCATGCCCTCGCAATGCTCGGGGAGGATGTGCGAGGAGAGCCGGTTGCGGTGTGTGTGCAGCAGATGCGGCTCGTCGGCAGCGACGTGCTCGCAGGCGCAGAGCAGATGCGCAAGCTCGTGGGCCAAGCTCGAGTACCCTTCATCCTGGCGCTCGATCCAGTGGGTCTTGTAGGCGATCCAGGCCGTGCTCATGTAGGGATAGTCTTTCTCGCCCCCGGTCGCGATCTCGCCGCGGCCATAAGAGCGCGCCAAAGCTCGATCGCCGAGCAGCCGGCCCGCGAAGAAAACGACAGGCCAATCGGCGGAGCGCGGCAGGAGCGACGCCAGCCGGTGCACGTCTCGAGGCACGCCGGCCTCGGCGTGTTGCGCGGTCATGTCCAGATCATGGCGCCCGTCCGGAGCTCGCGCTGCGACCAAGGTGACCGGCGCCAAGCCGATGCCGCAAGCGGCGAAAGCGGCAGCGGTGCTGCGAACGTGGCGCAATACGCGTTTCTCCGACCAGTTCGATCCCCTCAGGTAGACCAGCGTCAGGGGCAGGCTCGCGCGCAGCTCGGCCGGCCCGTCGAGCTCAGCCGCGCCGAGGGTGCGCGCACGCGCCTGTTCGAACCCGCCGAACGGTTGCGCCGGCAGCATCGTCGCGGCGGTGACCAACAACGCCAGGCTCCGGATCATCCCGACGCCTCGAGCGCGCGCAGCGACGCGACGACCTCGGCTGCCGGCGTCGCGCCCTGGAACATCGAGATCCCCGCGACGCCTGCCGCTCCGGCATCCAGGCAGGCCCGCGCGTTGCCGAGCGAAACGCCTCCCAACGCCAACACCGGCGTGCTCGTGCGACGGCACGCGGCAGCCAGCTCCCGCAATCCGCACGGCGGGCCATAGCGAGCTTTGGAGGGAGTCTCGAACACCGGGCCGAAGACCACGAAGTCGGCGCCTTCCTGCTCCGCCCGGCCGACCTCGGCGAGCGAGTGGCAGGAGACGCCGAAGGCAAAGCCCTCCGCCGCGGCGCCGCGAAGCCGAGCGGGGCTGGGGGCGTCCGAGGGCAGGTGGACGCCGTCCGCCCCGGCGGCAAGGGCGACGTCCATGCGCGCGCTCACCAGGATCTGGCCGGCGACCTTCTTAGCGACGACATCGCGCACGAGCTCGTAGAGCTCGCGCCCGTCGAGGTCCTTCTCCCGAACCTGCACCATGTCGACGCCGCTGACGAGCGCCTCTGCAATCCTCCGCTCGACTCGGCCAGGGCAGGCCCGCCGGTCGGTGATGTAGTACAGCAGCATGGTTGCGAGGCGCAGCCCTGCGCCACAAAATGCGCCAAACGCTAGGCTACCATCGGGGGAATCCGTCGCCGCGATGCCCCTTCCGCCGCTTACGGCTCGCCAAACCGCAGTCCGTCTGTTCTGGACGTGTTGGCTCGTCTACGGCCTGCACTTCGCCACCAACGTCGTGCGAGACGTCTACCTCGCCATGGCGATCGGCGACGAGTTGAGCTTCCGAGTCGACGAGTACGCAGGATTGCACCCCGACTTGTTCGAGCATCCCGGTCGCGGCTGGCATACAGGCGCCAATCCCGGCGTCTCGATGATCGGCGCGATCCCGTACGCCGCAGCGCGCCCGGCAATCGATCTGGTGGTCGACCGCGTCAATCGCGCGCGGCGGGAGGCCGGCGTCAGCGAGCCGCCGCCCTACGATTCGCCCTGGCCGCTGGCGCGCGAGCTTTACCGCAAGGCCTGGCGCCGCGGCCTCGACGTCAAGCTCGGCTTGGCGGCGCTGGTGATGCAGGCTGGCGCGATGGCGCCGCTCTCGGCGGCGGGGGTCGTGCTGATGTTCTTCTTCCTCCGGCGCATCCTGCAGTTTGAAAGGCAAGCGTTCCTGTTGGCGTTGCTCTACGCCTTTGCGACGCCGGTGCTGTTCCGGACCGGCACGCTCAATCACAACGTGCTCGTCGGCCACGCGGCCTTCGCGGCCTTTTGTCTGCTCTACCCGCTCCAGGAGGCGATATCGGCCTCACGCCGCGAGCTTCTCGCCGGAGTTTTGGCCGGCCTGTGCGTACTGCTTGACTATTCCGGTGTATTCGTGGCTGGGCCCCTGGCGCTGTTTGCGCTGTCTCAGGCGCGCCGACAAGGGCGGCCGGCATTGCGCGCCGTCGGGCGCTTCGCCGCAGGCGCAACCGGCCCGATTCTGCTGCTGTGGTGGTATCAGTGGCGGAGCTTCGGCCATCCCTTCTACCCGCCGCAGACGTGGATGCCGCCGCTCGAGTGGATCGAGGAAACCGGCTTTCGCGGGCTCAACCCTCCGCGGTGGCGCTGGGCCTGGCGGCTGTGGCTCGACCCGGCATACGGGCTGCTGACGAGTTGCCCGCTACTCGCGCTGGCGTTGTGGCCGGGCCCGGCCGCGCGCCGGCTCGGGCTTGCGCCGGCCTTGCTGCTCTATGGCTGCGTCGCCGCCCTGTGGTTGTTCCTCTCGGGGTTGGACTACAACGCAATCCAAGCCAACACGGGCGTCCGGTACATGGCGCCGGTCATACCGCTGATGTTCGTGGCGGCGGCGTGCGCTTGGATCCAGACTCCGCGCGAGCTGGCCGCGCCGCTCGCGGCCAGCTCGCTGTTCCTGAGCTGGTGCCTGGCGATGTATCGCGACGTCGAACGCGCGCTGGGCGCGCTCGGCCCCGTCGCCGATCTGGCGGCCTCGGGGCCGGCGTTGCCGGCGGTCACGACCCTGTCCCGCCTGCCCGGCCCATGGACGCCTTACGTCGCGCCGCCCTGGACAGCCATCGCGGCCTACGCCGCCGCCGCCCTCGTAGCGTGGGCGATTTGGCGAGCTCGTCCGCGCCCATAGTACCAGTACTATTATGGCCGCTCGCCTGGCGCTGCAACCGAAGTGGAGGGCGGCGCATCGAATAGGTTGACAGCAATCGACTAAAGTTTGATAATCAGTGTAGGCTAAGATAAGATCTAGCAGAAGCTGCGGTTCGCAGGTTTGCATCTCGCGCTCTTCCCCAGGCGGGGCGCGAGGACGAGGAGGACAACGAAAGCACTATGGGCAAAATCATCGGCATCGACCTTGGTACCACCAACTCCGTCGTGGCCGTCATGCAGGCGGGCCAACCCTCTGTGGTCGCCAACCAGGAAGGAGCGCGCACCACTCCGTCGGTAGTCGCGTTCACCAAAGGCGGCGAGCGTCTGGTGGGACAGGCGGCCAAGCGCCAAGCGGTGACCAACCCCGAGAATACGGTTTTCTCGATCAAGCGCTTCATGGGGCGCCGGCATGACGAGGTGGCGGAAGAGAGCAAGCTCGTCCCCTACAAGATCGAGCGCAACAA
Organism: Bryobacterales bacterium; assembly: GCA_965216545.1. Lineage (GTDB taxonomy): Bacteria > Acidobacteriota > Terriglobia > Bryobacterales > UBA6623 > RI-231. Next base: position 4,413,368 of record OZ244172.1, on the reverse strand, counting down.
CGACATCATAGGCGTCGAGGCCGGCGGCAAGACGCATTCGCCGCAAGAGATTTCGGCGATGGTGCTCGGCAAGCTCAAGGAAGCGGCCGAGGCGTTCCTAGGCGACAAGGTGACCGACGCGGTCATCACGGTGCCGGCCTACTTCAACGACGCACAGCGACAGGCAACCAAGGACGCCGGCAAGATCGCCGGCCTCAACGTCCAGCGCATCATCAACGAGCCCACCGCAGCCGCTCTGGCCTACGGCCTGGACAAGAAGTCAAACGAGACGATTGCCGTCTACGACTTTGGCGGCGGCACCTTCGACATCTCGATCCTCGAGGTCGGCGAAGGCGTGGTCGAGGTCAAGGCCACCAACGGCGACACACACCTGGGCGGCGACAACATCGACCAGGTCATCATCGAGTGGCTCGTTGACGAGTTCAAGAAAGAAGAAGGCGTCGATCTCTCCCAGGACAAGATGGCGCTACAACGCCTCAAGGAGGCCGCCGAGAAGGCCAAGATGGATCTCTCGTCGCTGATGGAGCACGAGATCAACCTGCCCTTCGTCACCGCCACGGCCGAGGGCCCCAAGCACTTGCAGAAGACGGTCACGCGCGCCCGCCTCGAAGAGATGATGAAGCCGCTGGTGCAGCGCTCGCTCGAGCCCTGCAAGCGCGCTCTCGAAGACGCCGGGATGCAGCCCTCGGACATCGACGAGGTCGTGCTCGTCGGCGGCTCCACGCGAATCCCGCTGGTGCACAAGATGGTCACCGAGTTCTTCGGCAAGGAGCCCCACAAGGGCGTCAACCCGGACGAAGTGGTGGCGATCGGCGCCGCGGTGCAGGGCGGCGTTCTGGGCGGCGACGTCAAGGATGTCCTGCTGCTCGACGTCACGCCGCTTTCGCTCGGCATCGAGACCCTGGGCGGCGTCTTCACCAAGCTCATCGAGCGCAACACCACCATCCCGACGCGCAAGAGCGAGGTGTTCTCGACCGCGGCGGACGATCAGACCTCGGTCGAGATCAAGGTCTACCAAGGCGAGCGCGCCATGGCGGGGGACAACCGCCTGCTGGGCGTGTTCCAGCTCGTCGGCATCCCGCCCGCCCCGCGCGGCATGCCGCAAGTCGAGGTGACATTCGACATTGACGCCAACGGCATCCTCAACGTTTCCGCCCTCGACAAGGCCACCAACAAGGAGCAGAAGATCACCATCACCAGCTCCTCTGGCTTGTCCTCGGACGAGATCGACAAGATGGCCAAGGCCGCCGAGACCCACGCCTCGGACGACAAGAAGCGGCGCGACCAGATCGAGGCGCGCAACCGGGCGGACTCGATGGTCTACTCCACCGAGAAGACACTCAACGAGAACCGCGACAAGATCGGCATCGACGACGCCAAGGCAATCGAGGACGCGCTCGAGCAAACCAAGAAGGCAATGGCGGGCGATTCGACCGAAGACATCAATCGCGCCACCGACGCTCTGACCACGGCCAGCCACAAGCTGGCAGAGGCCATGTACCAAGCCAGCTCAGGCGCAGCAGCCGGCGCCGCGGACGGGGCCGGCGGCGATCAGCCGGGCGGCGAGACCAAGCCCGAAGAAGACGTCGTGGACGCCGAGTTCGTCGACGTCGACGACAACAAGTCCAACTAGGCCGAATCCTGGCGCCGCGCGGACTGCAAGTCCGTGCGGCGCCGGCCTCGGCGCGCCCGCGCGCGAGCGGGCCGAACGCGAAACGATGGCGACAGGAGAGAACAAAGACTATTACAAGACGCTGGGCGTCAAGAAGTCCGCCAGCCAGGACGACATCCGGAAGGCATACCGTCGTCTTGCGCGCAAATACCATCCTGACGTCAACCCGGGCGACAAGGCCGCTGAAGACAGGTTCAAGGAAGTACAAGAGGCCAACGACATCTTGGGCGACGAAGAGAAGCGCAAGATCTACGATCAATACGGCTTCTACGCACCGGGCGGCTTTCCCGGCGCGGGCGGCCCTGGAGGGGCCGGCGGCGCCGCGCACGGCGGCTTCGACTTCAGCGGCTTCGATTTCTCCGAGTTCACCCGCCAGAGCGGCGGCGGCCAACAAACCGGCCGCTCCGGCCCGTTTCAAGGCGGCGGTTTCAGCGACCTGTTCTCCCAGTTCTTCCGCTCGGCTGAATCCGGCAAGGCGCGCCCTCAGCCCAAGCCGGGCGAAGATCTCGAGTACACCGCTGACATCGGATTTTGGGACGCCATTCGCGGCTCCAAGCTCAAGCTCAGCATCCAGCGCTTCGAGAATTGCGCGCAGTGCGGCGGCGCGGGCGCGGTCAGCTCCGGACCGGTGGTCTGTCCCGAATGCGAGGGCAAGGGCCAGGTCAATCAGACCGTCGGGGCGATGAAGTTCAACCTCACTTGTCCCAAGTGCGGCGGCAAGGGCAACTTGCGCAACACCTGCGTGAGCTGCAACGGAGATGGCCGCAAGTCGCGCTCCGAGCCCGTGGAGGTGCGCATTCCCTCCGGCGCGCAGAACGGCTCCCGGCTGCGTGTGGCGGGCAAGGGTAACGCCGGCGCGATGGGCGCGCCCGCCGGCGATCTCTACATCGTCACGCGCGTCGGCGAACACGACTTGTTCAAACGCGACGGCGACGACATTCGCGTCAAAGCGCCCATTACCCCGGCCGAAGCCATCCTAGGGGCGAGAATCGAGGTGCCCACCATCGACGGCAAAGCGCGGTTGAAGATTCCGCCGGCTACCAGCTCCGGCAAGGTCTTCCGTTTGCGCGAGAAGGGCGTGCTCAACCGCCGGACCAACAAGCGCGGCGACCACTACGTCGAGGTCCAGATCGTGGTGCCCGCGATCCCCGACGAAAACACCAAGGAATTGATGCGGGAGTTCGACAAGCTGAACCCCGAGAACCCGCGCAAGAAGTTATTCGAACAGGTGCATTGATGGCCAGGAGCAAAAAGACACGGGGCGCGTTTACGATTTCGGTCGTGGCCGAGCAGTTTGAGATCCATCCTCAGACGCTGCGGCTCTACGAGCGCGAGGGGCTGCTCAAACCGTCGCGAACCGAGGGCAACACGCGCATGTACACCGAACGGGATATGCAGCGCCTCGACGTCATTCTCTCGCTCACGCGCGACCTGGGCGTCAACCTCGCCGGCGTCGAGATCATCCTCAACATGCGTCAGAAGATGGAGGAGATGCAGACCCAGATGCAGCAGTTCGTCGCCTACGTCAACGAGAACCTCGGCAAGGTGCCCAAGGAGGCGACCGACAGCCTCTCGACTTCGCTGGTACCCGTGGCGACCCGTCTGCCCGACCGCCCGCGCGGCGCCCGAAAGAAGGCTGCCCGCAAGGACTGAGCGCGTGATAGACTGTCGGTCGCCTCATGGAACGCCGCGTCATCCTTCGGCTCATCGCCGCCGGTTTCCTCGCGCCCAACGTCGAAGCGCAGCAGAACGCTTATAGCCCGCTGTTCTTCACAGCCCAGGAGATGAAGACGCTGGAGCGCCTCAGCGAGATCATCATTCCGGCCGACGACCATTCCCCCGGGGCGGCTGAAGCGCTGGTCAATCGCTTTATCGACGTGATGGTGAGCGACGCCGGCGGCTCGGCTCAACGCATCTGGCGCAACGGTCTCGCGGCCGTCGACGCCGAGGCGAATCGGCGCTACGGAAAGCCGTTTCGCTCCTGCGAGGCATCGCAACAGGACAGCGTGGTGGCCACGATGGCGGCAAACGAGCTCGACCCCTCCGCCGAGCTCGAGCGCTTCTTCCGCACCCTCAAGCGCATGACGATCGACGGTTACTACACCTCGAAGATCGGCATCCACCAAGAGCTCGAATACCAGGGCAACACGGCGGTGGCCGAGTTCGAAGGTTGCACGCACCCGGAGCATCAAGCTTGAGGGCCTGGGCGCTCGGACCTCTGCTCGGGTTGGTCGCCTGCGCGCTCGGCGCCGCACCCAACGTCCTGTTCATCGCCGTCGACGATCTGCGCCCGCAACTAGGCTGCTATGGCAAGACCTTCATGCACACCCCGCGCATCGACGAGCTTGCCTCGCGCGGCGTGCTGTTCGAACGCGCCTACTGCATGGTCCCCACTTGCGGCGCTTCGCGCGCCGCGTTGATGACCGGGTTGCGCCCCAGCCCCGCGCGGTTCGTCAACTACCTCGCCTGGGCTGAGCGTGACGCCCCCGGCGCGGTCACGCTCAACACCCATTTTCGGGCCAACGGCTACACCACCATCAGCCTCGGCAAAGTTTTCCACCACCCGGAAGACAACGTGGCGGGCTGGTCCGAGCCGCCCTGGCGCTCGCGCCTGGACGACTACAAGAACCACGAGGCCAACCGCCGCGCCGTCGCCGACCACAAACGCAGGTATCCCGCCGACGAGACCGTGCGCAACCTGCCCTACGGCGCCGGCGACGCCGAAGACGAGGAGTATCGCGACGGCGAGGCGGCCGCCCGCGCCATCGGCTACCTCGAGGGCTTCTCCAAAGATCCTTCCCAGCCGTTCTTCCTTGCCGTCGGGTTTCACAAGCCTCATCTGCCGTTCCTGGCGCCGAAGAAATACTGGGACCTCTACGACTTCGGCGACATCGACCTGCCGGCGAACTACTGGCCGCCAAAGGGGGCGCCGAAACAGGCGCTGCATACCTCGGGCGAGCTACGCAACTACGCCTCGATTCCGCCCGAGGGCCCTGTCGATCGCCAGACGGCTCGCAAGCTCATCCACGGCTACTATGCCTGCGTCAGCTTCATCGACGCGCAAGTCGGCCGGTTGCTCGATGCGCTCGATCGGCTCGGGCTGGCCGACAATACTGTGATCGTGCTGTGGGGCGACCACGGCTGGCAGCTCGGCGAGCACGGCATGTGGAACAAGCACTCCTGTTTCGAGACTTCGATGCATGCGCCGCTTATCGTCGCGGCGCCTCAGGCTGTTGGAGTGCGCCCCGGTACCCGCGTCGCCAAGCTGACCGAGTTCATCGACATCTACCCAACGCTCTCCGAGCTCGCCGGACTACCGATGCCTTCGCATTTGCAGGGGCGTAGCTTGCTGACGCTGATGCGCAACCCACGAGCGGCGTGGAAAGAATACGCCGTCGGCCGCTTCCGCCAGGGCGACACCATCCGCTCAGACCGCTACCGCTTCAGCGAGTACACAAACGAGTTGGGCGAAGCGGTAGCGCGCATGCTCTACGACCACGAGCTCGACCGCGACGAGAATACGAACGTCGCCGAGAGACCAGAGCAGTCCGCGAGGGCAAAAGCGCTGGCCGAGCAGCTACGCAAGATCGCCCCACCCCGTTAGAGCCCACTCCCTCAAAAAGGCCGCTTCACACCCACGGCTGCTGGCCGCTGGGGACGGTCACGATTTCGCGCCGCAATGGAATCAACAGGTTGAGATGGAGCTCCAAGGCGCGAAACTCGCTGACTGTCCCCCGACCACGATTCTTCACAACCGCGCTAAATACGCACTCGGGCCCACTTCTTGCCCATCCGCAGCACTAGCTCGTCGACGCCGGCCGGGATCTCGAAGCTGCGCTCCGACTGCTTCTCGCCGTTGATCTCGACCGCGCCTTCGCTGAGCTTGCGGTTAGCTTCGCCGCCCGAGCTCGCCAGCCCGATCTCGCGCAGCAATTTGTCGACCCGCACGCCGGCGCCGTCGCGCACGGCTTCTGGCAGGGCGTGCTCAGGCATGTCGTCGGGGACCTGGCCCTGCTGCACCACTTTGCGGAACCTCGCCTCGCCCGCATCCGCGCCGGCTGCGCCGTGGAAGTCAGCGGTAATGCGGCGGGCAAGCGCGTGCTTCACGTCCATCGGGTGGCGCTTGCCCTCGGCGCATTCCTTCTTCAGAGCATGGATCTCGGGCAGGAGCAGGTCGGTGAGCAACTCGTAGTAGCGCCACATCAGCTCGTCGGAGGTCTGCATCACTTTTCGGTAGACGACCTCCGCCGGCTCGGTAACGCCGACGTAGTTGCCCAACGACTTCGACATCTTCTGCACGCCGTCGAGTCCCTCGAGCAGCGGTACGGTCGCGATGATCTGGCGCTGCTGCCCAAAGTCGGATTGAATCTCGCGGCCGACGAGCAGGTTGAATTTTTGGTCCGTGCCGCCCAGCTCCACATCGGCCTCGAGCGCGACCGAGTCGTAGGCTTGCGTGAGCGGGTAGAGCAGCTCGTGAACCGAGATAGGCCTGCCCTCGCTGTAGCGCTTGGAGAAGTCGTCGCGCTCGAGCAGACGCGCCACAGTGTACATCGAGGCCAGCCGGATCATGTCCTCGAAACCCAGGCCGTCGAGCCACTCGGAATTGAAGCGAATTTCGGTCTTGTCGGGATCGAGAATCTTGAACACCTGCGCTTTGTAGGTTTCCGCATTGGCGAGGATTTGCTCGCGCGAGAGCGGCGGCCGCGTGGCGTTGCGTCCGGTGGGGTCGCCGATCATCGCGGTGGAATCGCCGATCAAGAAGATGGCGGTATGCCCGCAGTCCTGGAAGTGCTTGAGCTTGCGGATCAATACCGCGTGGCCCAAGTGCAGATCCGGCGCCGTTGGGTCGAAGCCGGCCTTGACGCGCAGCGGCTTGCCGGTCTCATCGGCGTGGACCAAGCGTTCTCGCAGATCTTCCTCGCGGATGATCTCGCTGCAGCCCTTCTTGATGTAGGCGAGCTGTTCGTCGACGGTCATGTTGCAGATGGGCGCGGCTGCCTATTCCTCGATCACGCGACGGCCTTTGATGCGATAGCGACCGCTGAGCACCAGCTTGACAGCCTCGCTGTAGATGCGGTGCTCCTCTTTCAGGATACGGTCGGCGAGCGTGTGCGGGTCATCGGAATCGAGCACGGCCACGACGGCCTGCTTGATGATCGGCCCCGCGTCGAGCTTCTCGTCGACGAAGTGCACGGTGCAGCCGGAGAATTTCACGCCGTGCTCGAGCGCCTGCTGCTGCGCCTCGAGCCCCGGAAACGACGGCAGCAAGGAAGGATGAATATTCAACACACGCTCGGGATACTGCTCGACGAACCAGGCGCTGAGCAGCCGCATGAAGCCCGCCAGGCAGACCAGCTCGACCCCGGCTTCGCGCAACCGCGCCACGACCTTGCGGTCGTACTCCTCGCGCTCGAGGCCCTTGGAGGGAATACACTCGGCGGCGAGCCCCAGCGCGCGCGCCGTCTCGAGCCCCATGGCGTTGGGCTTGTTCGAAAGGACGACGGCGATCTCCGCGTCGATCGAGCCCTCGCGGACGTTGCGCGCGATTGCTTCGAAGTTCGAGCCGCGGCCCGAGAGAAGTATGCCCAGCTTCTTCATTCTTCGTAGACAACCTTGGGCTTGGCCTTGGCGCGCGACTGTTTGGCGACCTCGCCCATCAGCACCGGCTCTTCGCCGAGCCTCTCCAACTTCTTCATCGCGGCGGGAACCCGGCCGCCCGGCGCGACGAAAATCATCCCGATTCCCATGTTGAAAGTCCGCAACATCTCGAGCGGATCGACGGCGCCGATCTCGCACAGCAGCTCGAAGACGGGCGCCGGCTTCCAGGAGTCGAGCTGGACGCGCGCTTCGACGCCCGGCGGCAGAATACGCGGCAAGTTGTCGGTGATGCCTCCGCCGGTGACGTGGGCGGCGCCGTGCAGCAGACCGCCGTCATGGAGAGCTCGCAGAGGCTTCAGGTAGCTGCGGTGGATCTGCAACAGCTCTTCGCCGACGGTGCGACCGAGCTGCGGCAGCTTCTTTGCGACCGAGTAGCCGGCCGTCTCGAACAACAACTTGCGCGCCAGCGAATAGCCGTTTGTGTGCAAGCCGGTGGAAGGCAGGCCGATCAGGGCGTCGCCCGGCTCGACCATCGCGGGCTCGAGCAGCTTCGAGCGTTCGGCCGCGCCGACGATGAACCCTGCGAGGTCGTACTCCCCCTTGCGGTACATCCCCGGCATCTCCGCGGTCTCTCCGCCGATCAGAGCGCAACCGTTCTGTTTGCATGCCGTGGAGAAGCCGCTCACCACCTTTTGCGCCACCTCGACGTCGAGCTCGCCCGTTGCGAAGTAGTCGAGAAAGAAGATCGGTTTAGCGCCCTGCACTGCAATGTCGTTGACGCAGTGGTTGACCAGACATTGGCCCACCGTATCGTGCACGCCCATTGCGAATGCGACGTGCAACTTGGTCCCCACGCCGTCCGCGGAGCTGATCAGCACCGGGTCTTTCAGCTTTTCGCCGCTGAGCGCGTAGCAGGCGCCGAAGGCGCCCACGCCGGCCAATACGTTGCGGTTGAAGGTGCGCTTGGCGAGCGTCTTGATTTTCGCCGTCGCGCGATCCGCTTCGTCGATGTTGACGCCGGCGTCTTGGTAGCGGATCGATCGCTTGGCGGGCATGAGCGAAACGCCCATTATCGCGAATCCCGGTAGCCCGAAACCGCTACCCGTCGTCCGAGGCCGCCGCCTTTCTGCCGCCGAATACCGCAAGCTCGAAGACCTTGAGGTAGCAGTCGACGTCCTCGAAGCCGATCTGGCGCAGCCAATCGCACTGGCGCTCGACCAGCGCGAGAATGTTGGCCTGCTTGTCGTCGCGCCGCACGAGCTCCCGCGCGATCTCGGCCCGCGACTTGGCGTCGCCGTGGTAGGCGTGGAACGCGTCGATGAGGTACTCGTTGAACTGCTCCTCGAGCCAGGGCGTCGCGGAGGCGACGTGCTCGACGTTGAGGAACATGCCGCCAGGCGCGAGCAGGTCGAACAGCTCCTGGTAGAGCGTGCGTTTGCGCTCATCGGGTTGGTGATGGATGGAAAATCCGGAAACGATCACGTCGTAGGCGCGCGGCCGAGCGAGAGCGTCCACCCAGGCTGGGTCGGAGTAGTCCGCTCGGACGATGGATGCTCGCTTGGGACGGCCGGCGAACCGTTCCCGCGCCGCCGCCAGCATCGTCTCGGAGAAATCCACCAGGTCGGCGCACGACTCGGGCCAGCGGTCGAGAATCGGGGCGGCCAGGAATCCGTCGCCGCAACCCAGGTCGAGCACGCGCCCAACCGGCAGCCCGCGAGCCTCGACGAGCCGCAGTACGACGTCGATCTGCTCGGCCGCGAGCGGGATCGCACGCCGGACCCCGGTCAGATAGGTCTTCGCCACGCGAGCGTCCTGCCAAACTCGGTCTGAGTGCTCCGCCATGGACCCAGTCAAGCAGGGCGCGAGGGCATGAGTCAAATTTATTCTAATCTATGATCGAATAAAAAAATCTAATCTCTCGCGGACGCCGCTTCGTTCGGCTGCCAAAGCGTCTCCTCGGCCTCGATCAATAGGCAGGCCCGCCGAGCCCACACGAACAGCGCATCGCTGAGGCGGTTGAGATACCGCAGGCAGGCGTCGTCCACCTCCTCCTCGCGGCGCAGAGCCACGAGCTCGCGCTCGGCGCGGCGGCAGACCGTGCGCGCCAGGTGGATCTCGGCGTCGAGCCGGCAGCCGCCGGGCAGAACGAACGATTTGAGCTTGGGAAGCTCGGCGTTGCAGGAGTCGATCTCCGCCTCGAGCTGCTCAACATCCGCCTCGGTTACCCGCGGCTGACCAGGGTTTTCCTCGCCCGGGTCGGTGGCGAGAATCGAGCCCAAATTGAACAACTCGTGCTGGACGCGCAGCAGGCTCGCCGCAAGCGAGGATAGCCCAGCTTCGGAGGCCGACACGCGCGCCAGCCCGACAAACGCGTTGAGCTCGTCGACCGTGCCGTAGGCTTCGATCTTCAGATCGTCTTTGGCGACGCGCCGGCCGTTGACGAGGCTGGTTTCGCCCAGATCGCCGCCGCGGGTATAGATCCGATTGAGAGCGAGGTTGGGTTCGTTGAACGAGGAGCCGGCCACATCCCCCATTCTAGGCAGGTTGGCTCTGCGCGATAAAACATAACGAAATCAACATGTTGCACAACACAAACGCAGCTTGCCCGCCGCGGATTGGGTGGGATAAGGTGAAGCCCGGGGGAGGACGCATTCGTTGCGCCCGTCGTTGGGAATCTGAGAGATCGAGCAGTACATGAGAACTGAGGGGGGACGCGGGCCAGCTACGATCGGAGGAGCCCTCGCGGCGCTGCTGTTGGCGTTCGCTGTGCCGAGTTGGTCGCAGACCGTCATCGGCGGCTCGGGCGATTGCCGCTTCGAGATCACGGGCAACCGCGACTTCGGCAACGTCCTCGTCGACTCGCTCGCGAACAGCCGAGTGATCGTGACTCCGGTTCCGCCGACGCAAATCCAGACGCTGGGCTTCGACCTCGACCCGTCCACTCCGCCTCAGATCAAAGTGAACGGCCTTGCCGGACCACCGCCGATGGAGGTCCAGGTCAGCTTCATTCCGACGCGGGTTCAGCAGTACACGGGCAAGTTGGACATCCAAGCCTTTGGACCGAATCTGACGCTGTGCGGCGAGGCTTCGGTCGACATCAAGGGTACGGGCCTGGTGCCGTTCATCATCGAGCCGACGGCGTTGAGCTTCGGCCCGCAGTTGATCGACGTTCCTTCGGAACCGCTTAGTTTTCAGATCACGACCAACGGCGCGACGAACTTCACGATCGAGTCGCGCAACGACGCCTTCACGGTGGACCCGGAAGAGTTCGAGGGACCCAGGAATCAGAGGGTCGAAGTCGTCTTCACGCCAACGCTCGAGGGCGGCTTCACCGGGTCGATCGTCGTGCGGGCGTCGAACTCGGGCATCGAGCTTGACCCGCAAGAGGTCAGCGTGGACGGGTTCGGGATGCATGAGCTGCTCATCGTCACGCCCGCGGATCTGCCGCTCTCCAAGCTCGACACCGACCTGGTGATGCAGCTCGAGGCCACCGGCGGCTTCCGTACGCGCTCGTGGTCTCTGACGCCGAACCAGAGCTTGCCGCCGGGGCTGACGTTGCTCGCCAACGGAACGTTGTCGGGGATTCCGACCCAGCTCGGAACCTTTCAGTTCGAGGTGCAGGTGGAGGATCTCGCGGGACAGGTCGACGAGCGCAGGATGACGCTGGTCGTCCGCGAATCGCTCACCGAGATCACCGCAGTGGCCGACGCTGCCGCATTCACGACCGAGCGGGGCGTTTCGCCGGGCTCGCTGATTACGCTCTTCGGCATGTTTGCGGGTCAATTGCGGATCGCGTCCCAGGTACCGCTGCCCACCGAGATCGAGGGCGTCAGCGTTCGATTCATCGTGGGCTCGGGTTCGAGCCGGCGCACGATCATTGCGCCGCTGCTGTTTACATCGTTGAATCAGATCAACGCCCAGGTTCCGTGGGAGGTCGGCGGCGCGGCCACGACCGACATCGTAGTCGACGTGCCAGAAGGCGACAGCGCGCCGTTCACGGCCGAAGTGGCTTCGGTCGTGCCGTCGTTCTTCACCCTGGACGGGACCGGCGTCGGCCCGGTCGTGGCGGTCAACTTGGACGGCACGGTCGCCCAGCCAACAGATTGCTGTGGCGGCGTCCCGACGCGGCCCGCGCGAAAAGGAGACGGCCTAATCCTCTACGCCTCGGGCTTGGGCCCGCTCGACCCTCCCGAGAGAACGGGCGATTCGAGCTTGACGCAGATACGCAACACGGTCGAGCGCGTGCGGGTGTTCTTCGCCGGCTTCGAGGCCGAGGTGTCCTTCGCCGGCCAGGCGCCGGGCTTCGTCGGCGTCAACCAGATCAACGTGCTCGAGGTTCCCTCGCGCGCGCCGACCGGCGACACCGTCGCGATGCGCCTCGACGTCGGGGAAGACCGCATCCAGACGCAGCCCGGCGTGACCGTCGCGATCCAGCCCGCGCCCTGAGACAGTCACCATGGCCCGCCCGCCTAAGGCGAGCTGCTTATGACGCCGTTCGCGGGAGTCGTGTCACGATTTCCTCGTGAGCTCCCCTGAGAACACTGCCGCGAAGAAGTCCGCCTGGCCGTGGCGCATCGGCGTCATCACGATTCTCGGCCTGGCGCTGGTCTATTCGGGCGGCATTCCCGTCCTAGTCGTCACCGGCTGGGCCGCCGGTAAGAAGATCGGAGGCGCCGCCCCGGAATGCGCGTGGGGCCGCATTGCGAGCATCTACTGGGACAACGAGCGCTTCATCTCGCGCTACGAGGAGTACGACCAGGAAGCGAAGGTCGTGGACCGCGACGAGGAGTGGGAGATCGTCCAGGTCGAGTTTCGCGGCAATCGCTTTTGGGTCAAGGAGGAGGGCCATGACCGCGATGGCCGCAGCCTGATCGCATACCTCCACGCCGAGCACGAATCGATCGTCGAAGAGATGGGGCGCAGCAACATCGAGCAGGGCGACGTGGTGCTCGACCTCGGCTCGCACGTGGGCGTGTTCTCACGCAGAGCGCTAAGCGAGGGCGCGTCCAAGGTCGTCGCCGTTGACCCGGACCCGACGCAGGTGGAGTGCCTGAATCGCAACTTCGCGGCCGAGATCGAGCAAGGCCGCGTGGTGGTCGTCCCCAAAGCGATCTGGAAGGAAGAAGGGACCATCACGCTTCACGTGGGCCACCTGAACTCCGCGATGAGCAGCATCGTGAAGGAGCAAAAGGGCGGCGATCTCGAGGCGCCGACGGTCTCGATCGATCAGCTCGTCGCCGACCTCGGCCTCGAGCGCGTGGACTTCGTCAAGATGGACATCGAGGGCGCGGAGCGCGAGGGACTCGAGGGCGCCGAGGAAACGTTGACGAAGTTCCAGCCGCGTCTGCTGGTCGACAGCTATCACCTCGAAGACGATGGCGAGGTGCTCTACCGCATGATTGCGGAATCCAAGGGCGGCTATGAGCCGCGCGTCGGCTGGTGCGAGATGCGGCCGGACAAAGAGCTGACGCTGGTGCCGCACTTCCTCTACACGTTCTGAGGGCGGCTCAATCTTCGACCGGAGGAAAGACGTCGGGTTCGACCTGATAGCCCTCGGCGAGCATGTTGGTGGTGTTGAACAGGGCCGCCACCGCCAGCGCCTCGCCTAACATCTCGTCGTCGCAACCGAAGTTCCGCGCCGCAGCAGTGTGCGAGTTGATGCAGTAGGCGCAACCATTGGTCGCCGAGACCGCCAGCGCGATCAGCTCGCGCGTCAGCGGGTCGAGCTTCGAGGCGCGCCCGGCTGCTCCGGGATGCATCAACGCCTTCAGCCGCGTCCAGATCAGCTCGAGCTGATCTGGGTTCGTCGCGAGTACGCGCCAGAAATTCGGGATGCGGTCAATCCCCTTGACGCGCTTGATGTCGTCGTAGACCGCGGCGACCTTGCCGCTGGCCTCTTCTTCCGACACTGGTCGAACGTTGGCGACTCGGGTTGCTGACATGGGCCCATTGTAGGGCGCGGAGCTAGGCCGCTAGTACGCCTTCACCTGCTCCTGATAGCCCTCGAAGTTCCGCTTCGTCTCGCCTAACGAATCCCCGCCGAACTTCTCGAGGAACGCCTGCGCCAGCACGATCGCGACCATTGCTTCGCCAATTACTCCCGCCGCCGGCGCCACGGCAACGTCCGAGCGCTCGTAGGCCGCCGCCGCCGGATCGCGCGTGGGCAGATCGACCGACTCGAGCGGCTGGCGCAAGGTCGAGATCGGCTTAATGTAGCCGCGCACGACCAAGTCCTGCCCGTTGGTCATGCCGCCTTCGAGGCCGCCGGCCTTGTTCGAGCCGCGATGCCACTCACGCTCTGCCTTGTCGTAGTGGATGGTGTCTTGCGAGTCCTTGCCCGGCGACACCGCCGTCACCGTCCCGGCACCCACTTCGACCGCCTTCACGGCCTGCATCGACATGATGGCTTGCGCCAGCCGGCCGTCGAGCCGGGTATCCCAGGCGATGTGCGATCCCAGCCCGACCGGCAAACCGTGGGCGACGACTTCGAACACGCCGCCGCGCGTGTCCTTGGTCTTATACGCCAGGTCGACTTCTTCCTTCATGCGCTGCTCGACCTCGCCGTCGACGCAGTTGAGCAGTACCTCATCCTTGCCCGCGAGCGCTCGAATCTCCTCCCACGAAGCCGGCCGCCCCAGCCGTACCGGGCCAACCGCCACGACGTGGCTGAGAACCTCGATCCCAAATTGCCCCAGAAACAGCTTGCACAGCCCGCCGACCGCCACGCGCGAGGTCGTCTCGCGGGCGCTGGCGCGCTCGAGCACGTAGCGCGCGTCGGGCAAGTTGTACTTGATGCAGCCCGCCAGGTCAGCGTGGCCCGGCCGCGGACGAGTAACAGGCTTGGCCTTCTCCTCGCCGCCGTCGACATCCTCCACCGGCAGCGCCTCGGTCCAATTGCGCCAGTCCTTGTTCTCCAGCAGAATCGCGATGGGCGAGCCGATCGTCTGTCCGTGCCGCACCCCCGAGACGATGTGCGCTTTGTCGGTTTCGATCTTCATGCGGCCGCCGCGACCGTAGCCCTGTTGGCGCCGCCAGAGCTCGCGGTTGATCGTCTCGAGCGAGACCGGCACGCCCGCGGGAAGGCCCGTCAGCGTGGTCACCAGGGTTTCGCCGTGCGACTCGCCGGCGGTTTCGAAGCGCAACATCGTGTTTCTCGGGGACCCGGCTCGGACGCACGGACCGCGCGCGCCGGTAAGCTCATAGGATACCGGAAACCCTTCGATGAACCGTCTGATCGGAATCCACGCCGTGCAGGCCGCGCTCGACGCCGGCCGACCCCTCGAGCGCGTGCTGATCGCGCGCGGCGCGGGCGGCCCGCGGCTGCAAGCCATCATCGACGCCTGCCGCCGCGCGGGCGTTCCCGTGCGCTTCGAAGCCCGCGGCGTGCTCGACAAACAGGCTCGCGGCGGCGTGCATCAGGGAGTGGTCGCCGTGGCGGGCGCGCGGCAAACGGCCCGGCTCGCCGACATCCTCGAGCAGGCCGGCGATGACGCCCTGATCGTCGTCGCCGCCGGCGTCGAAGACCCCCACAATCTCGGCGCCATCGTCCGGTCGGCCCACGCCGCCGGAGCCGCGGCCGTCGTCGTGCCCGAGCGGCGTTCCGCGGCCCTCAATGAGACGGTCGCCAAGGCTGCCGCGGGCGCCCTCGAATTTCTCTCCGTCGTCCGCGTCAAGAACGTCAATCGCGCCCTCGAGCAGCTCAAGCAAGCCGGCTTCTGGGTCTACGGGTTGGATGAGCGGGGCGAGCGGGCATGCTGGGAAACCGACCTGACCGGCCGCCTCGCACTCGTCCTGGGCGCCGAGGGCAAGGGACTGCATCGCCTCACCGCCCGCAAGTGCGACCGGCTGCTCCGCATCCCGATGCAAGGCAAGGTGGCGTCGCTGAACGTGTCCGTGGCGGCCGGAGTCGCGCTGTTCGAGGCCGTGCGTCAACAATCGATCACGAAGCGTTAGCGGCCGATTGACTTCGTGGCGTCATCACCGCGCACCGAGAAAGCGCCGCCCCGGCCTCTGCTCGAGCTTGTTCACCGTATTCGAAATCTCGTACCGAACCGGCGCCCCGTCAATGGCCTTCAGCTCGAACGAGACTTGCATTTGGTCGACCTCGCGCAAGTCCTCGAGCTCCAACAGCACGGTCGCGCCGTCCCTTGACAAGCGCGCCGCGCGCACCTCGACCTCTTCGGTCCCTTGCTCGCCGTCGAGGCGAAACAGGTCCGAGCCGTAGCGACTGGTTCGCTTGTAGTTCCACCGCCGAACCTGGTAGCGGCTCACATCTTCGGCCGTCGCGCGGTCGAGCGGCTGCGTGAAGCGGATCGCCATGCCGTCGCGCTTGCTCACGTGCAACTCGATCGGCAGGCAGGCGTCCTCGCCCGTGTAGCGCACGCGATAGAAGCCGCCGGGAGCCTTCTTCTTGGAGCCCCAGCCATAGAGGCCCGTGATGTAGAGCTGTCCGTCGTCCTCGCGGAAGTCAGGCCGCATCAGCCCCGTATCGAAGTCGACTGGCAATTCGTAGGCGCCGCCTTGCACCTGCCCGTCGACCTTCTCCATCAGCACGACGAAGATCTTTCCCCGTCCGAAAGACGAGTGGACGAGGTGACCCTCGAGCGGCCCCCAGCGCCCGTCGGGGACCCACGCTTGCCCAGCGCCGGAGTTGTCGACGCTGATTGGCAGATAGGCGATCGGCCGGTCATAGCGTTCCACCGCGTCGGGCCCCACTCCGCCGCCCCAGGGGTAGCCGTAGTAGCCTCCCGGCTCGCACAGCACCACGGGCGTCGACGGGATCCAATGTCCCTCTTGATCCGAGGTCGTGATCTCTCCGTTCGGCCCCACCGCCACGCCGTTCGGCACGCGAAATCCTCGGCAGACGACCTCCAGATTCTCGCCTTCGGCGTCGAGCTTGAAGATCACGCCGTGGTGGTCCACCTTGGCCGGCAACGCGTGGCGGGCGGCCTTGGCGAAGTAGAACGCCCCGTCGGGCCCGCGGTCCAGGTCGAATGTGAATTCATGGAAGTGGTGCGTCACCAGGAAGTCGTTGTTGAAGCTCTCGTAGTAATCCGCTTCGCCGTCGCCGTTCAAGTCGTGCAAGCGCGTGATCTGATTGCGATCGAGAACGTACACCACGCCGTCGACCGCCTCGACCCCTTGCGGCTGGTTGAAGCCCGTGGCGTAGCGCTTCCACTCGAGCCGGTCGAGATCGCCGTCGACGCCGTCCACGATCCAGACATCGCCGCTCCAGGTCGTCATCACCGCGCGGTCCTCGCCCGGGAAGAAGTCGAAGTCGCCGGGCCTCATCCAGGACTTCCAAGGATTGTCATCGGGCAGGCCGATCTCGTCGACGACGTAGGGCCCGGAACCGCTTCCGAGCGTGCCCGAGGCGGCCACCGTTTGCGCGAAGCGCGTTGGGCCGCCCTTGGTCAGCGCGGCCAACGAGTCTTCCGCCCGCGCGCCTGCGACCGCCCGCCAGAACGCGCGAGCTCCCGCGCCACCAGCCCGGCCGAACCACAGCGCCGCCCGACGCGTGTCGTCAGAAGGCGGCAGCCGCAGACGGACTCGATCCGCCGTCAGCACCAGCTCGCCCCGGCCCGCCAGGCCAATCAGCAGGTCGCCGGCGCGCACGACCGATTCCGCCACTCTCCTCGGAGTCTCCGTCGTTCCAGCGACTTGCAGCAACAACTCGTCCTCGCCCGGCTCGAGCTCCAACTGGCGAGTGACGATCCCGAGCCCATCAGCCTCCCGGTATCCAGGCGAATCGAGCACGCGCGTCCCGCCAATCGAGTACTCGAAAACGATCCGCCGGCCGTGGACGTAGTAGCCGCCGTACTCGGCCCAGTCCTGGGGTAACTTCCCGAAGCCGCCCGCCCGCGGATCGGCGAACGCGCCATCGCGCGCCCAGCCTGGCTCGACCGGGGTCTCGAACACCGGCGCCCCGTCGACGTAGGGATGCGGCCCGTGCTTCCAGTCGAACACCGTCCCAGTCAGCTCCAGGAATCCGCCGGTCCAGCCCACGCTATAGCGCAGCAGCTCCGTGTCGAAAACCACCCCGGCTCGGTTGTCCGGCGTAAGCGAAACCGCGTGAGCCTTGTAGACGACGTTGTCGTCCGGCCCTTTGTCGGCGCGCGGATCCCCCGGCTCACGCACGGTGATGCTGGCCGAGATGACCGGACCGTAGTCCATCGCCAGCCACTCCTCGCCGGCCTTCGGATCGACGTCGCCGCGCCCCTGCCCCCAGGCGAGGCCCTGATCGATCCAGGCTCGCAGCACGCCGATCTCTTCGTCGGTCAACTTGCCGCCGGCCGGAGGCATCAGCATGTTCTCTTCCAGGCCGGCGACCATGCGGATCATGCGACTGTTGGCGCTGTCGCCGCGGGTGATCGCGGGTTTGCCCGAATACCCGCCGCGAATGGCGTCCTTGCTTCTCCACAAGCTATAGCCGTTCATCACGGCCTCGTCTCCGTGGCAGCCGTAGCAACGCCTCTCTAGCAACGGGTCGACGTCGCGCGTGAAATCGATCTTGCGATCCACCGGGGGAGGCAAGCTCTGAGCCGGCGCCGGCGCCGAGGCCAACAGCCCAAGCACGGTCGATGGGATCAGAATCCGTCGAAGCAACATCCGCATCCGAGGCTCAAACATCACACAGCGCCACGGCTTGCGCAAGTCCCTCGTCGGGCTCTCGCGTGGGGATGAACTCCTGGCCGACGTAGCCTTGGTAGCCTTCCTCGAGCAGCGCTCGCATGACCGCCGGGTAGTGAATTTCCTGCGCATCATCCAGCTCTCCGCGGCCCGGGTTCCCGGCGGTGTGAACGTGGCCCAGCAGGTCGCGATACTGCCGAAGGCGCCGGATGACGTCCCCGTTCATCGCCTGTACGTGATAGATGTCGAACAGGAGCTTGACGTTCGCAGATCCGGCCCGCTTGACGATCTCGGCGCAGTAGTCGATGTCGTCGCCTTGGTAGCCAGGGTGGCCCTTCATCGGGTGCGTGTCGTCGCGCGTATTGAGCTGCTCGAGGCAGACCGTCACACCCTTGGATTCGGCTTCACGCGCTAGCTCGGAGAGGGCTCTGACGCAGTTGTCCGCGCCTTCGGCCAGCGAGATCTCGCCGCTGGCCGGGTCTTCCGCATCGCGCCATTTGTAGCCGGTGAACGCAATCACGTTGGGGATGCCGAAGTCGGCCGCGCGCTCGATCTCCTGCTTCGTCCGCGCGATCACTTCCTCTTGGTAGGCGGGGTTGTTCAATCCCTTTACGAAGGGCGGGTCAGGCATCCCGTTGGCCGCGATCGCGCTCTCCAAGCCATGCTCGCGCAGCGTCGGCCATTGCTCGGGCGGGACCAGCTCGACGCTCACGCACCCCAGCTTTTTCGCCTCGAGGCAGATCCGCTCGAGGTCCCAAGCCCAGTCGGTGGCCGCTAGACACCAGTAGGTCAGCGACTGCCGGATGCGCCCTCGTCTCGGCTCGGCCGCGGGCTCTTGGGCGCAACCTTGCGCCGTCAACACGGCCGCCGCCCCCGCCTGAAGGGCTCGTCTTCGGGTCATCGATTTCTCCGCCACCATCGTTGCGCGGAGTGTAGCAAACGCCTTCAGGCTGGAATGGCGCCCCCATGGTCACGCGAGCGGGTATGGCGACCTGCCGCCGCGCATAGACCCAGCAGGCGGTTGACTTTACAAGGCTTGCAGTCCAAAATTCCATTGAGGCTACGATGCGATTCGCGATCCTGACGCTCTGTTGCGCGGCCACGGCGTTCGCGGGAGCCGCGCGCGAGAAAGAGAAGACCCCAGCCTCGCCGGACCCGGCGATCTCGTCGGAGGTTCATTCGGGGCTTTTCGAACCCAAAAAGTCCAACGCCGCAGGAGCACGCACACAGCGGCTCACCGCCGGGCTCGACGCGCCGGCCAGCGCGCCGGTCGAGCGGCGCAACTTCATCGACGAGCGAATCTTCTCGAAGATGGAGCGCGACAGCGTGCCGCACGCCGGCTTGTCGAGCGACCAAGAGTTGCTCCGGCGGCTCCGGCTCGATCTCACCGGCAGGCTGCCGTCGCCCGACGAGGTGCGGTCGTTTCTCGCCGACCGCTCGCCCGACAAACGAGCTCGCCTGATCGACGAGCTCGTCGGCAGCCCGGAGTTCGTCGACAAGTGGGCCTATTTCCTGATGGACACGCTGCGCGTCCAAGGCAAGGCCAGCGGAAACAAGCTCTTCCACTACTACCTCAGACAGAGCCTGGCCGCGGACCGGCCCTACGACGACCTGGTGCGCTCGATCATCTCGTCGTCGGGCAAGAGCAGCAACGTCGTGGCCGCGATGAACCCCATCGTCCGCGAGCACGTGGAAGGCAAGCCGGGCCAAGTCGCGCATGGCGACGACTTGAGCAAGGTCCACCAGCTCGACACCCACGACGAGCTGACGATTCAGTTCGGCAAGGTCTTCCTCGGCGTCAATCTCTCGTGCATCTCGTGCCACGACGGCGCGAATCATCTCGAGAAAGTCAACGTCTACTTGACGGGGAAGAAGCGGGCGGACTTCTTTCAGCAGTCCGCGTTCCTGGGCCGCACGCGCTACATTCCGCATGTCGAGCGCTCGCAGGCCATCATGGCGCACTTCATCGTGGACGACCTCGCGCCCGGCTACGATTCCGACGGCCCGAGCATGCTGCGCGTCCCGCGCCCGGGCGGGCCCGAGGCGCCGAAGTTCCTGCTAACCGGCGAAGCGCCGCGGCCCGGCGCCGATCCTCGCGACGAGCTGGCGCGCATGGTGACCGCGCATCCGCAGTTCGCGCGCGCATCGGCGAATCTGTTCTGGTCGAAGCTCATGGGCTTCGGCATCGTCGAGCCGTACGACGAGTTCGACTTGGCCCGGCTCGACCCCAACGCCGCGCCCGAGGGCTGGGACTCGCAGCCGTCGCATCCGCTACTGCTCGACGAGCTGGGGGAACATTTTCGCGACGGCGGCTACAGCCTCCACGAATTGTTCCGCACGGTCTGTAACTCGAGCGCCTACCAACTCTCGGCCCGCTTCGACGGCGAGTGGAGCGACACGTACACCAAGTACTACGCCCGCAAGTACGCGCGCATGCTCACGGCCGAGGAGTTGCACGACGCGATCGTGACCGCCACCGGCGTGCCAGGCGAGCTCGATGACGGCGGGCGCACCGTGGGCATGGCCATGCAGGTGAGTGTGCCGCGACCTAAAGGCGACCTCAAGAGCTTTATGCTGGCCTTCGGGCAATCCAACCGCAATACCGTCGCGCGTCCGCCGACCGCGTCGCCCCTGCAGCCGATCATGCTGATGCGCTCGAAGGTGGTGACCGATCGCATCGAGGCCGACGAAAAAGGCCGCCTGCCCGAGCTGCTCGACGGCGACGCCAGCGACGCCGCCATCGTGGAAGAGCTGTTCCTGGCCAGCATTGCGCGCACGCCCACGCCGGTTGAAAAGGACATCGCCATGACCGCTCTCGCGGAGGATCGCGCCGAGGGCGCCCGCAACCTGCAGTGGGCGCTCCTCAACTTGAGCGAGTTTCTCTACAACTTCTAGCCAGCCCGGAGACCGGCACACCATGAAACCGCGACGCGTACGAGACCTGCTGCCCACCCGGCGCGAGCTGCTGAAGTTCGGCGGCGCCGGCCTGCTGGGCGCCTCGGTGGGGGCGATTCAGCCGCTCGAGCTGAGCGCCGCGGCCCCGCGCCGCGGCGAGCCTCGAGGCGTCGCCCGCAATGTGATCTTCTACGAGATCTCCGGAGCCATCAGCCACATCGACTCCTTCGACTTCAAGGAGAACGTCGCGACCCAGAAGACCTTCGACGTTCGGAAGACCTCTACTGGCATCGACCTGCCTCACGGCTTGTTCCCGCGCATGGCTCAGGTGATGGACCATGTGGCGATCGTGCGCTCGTTCGCGAGCCACGAGCTGGTCCACCTGCGCGGCCAATACTACCTGCAGGCGGGGCGTCCGTTGAACATCGCCTTTGCGCGCGAGATTCCCTCGGTCGGCTCGGTCGTCTCCTACGAGCTCGAATCGCAGCGCCGCGAGGAAGACACCTTCCCCACGTACGTCTCGTTCAACTTGGAAACCAACCAAGTCGGCACGATGGCCACCGGGTTCCTGCCGCCGCAATACTCGGTCTTCGACATCAACCCCAAGGTCGCCGCCGAGGGCATGGCGCTCGACGCCAAAGCGGTGGAGCTGCTCGAGGAGCGCTGGCGGCTGCTGACGCAACTCCGCGATACGCAGCGCGACCGGATGAAGGCCTACGGCAAGCAGCTCGGCGCCTTCGAGGACTTCAGCGAGGTCGGCAAGCGGATGTTGACCGACGAGCGCTGGCCCGCCGCGTTCCGGCTCTCGGACGAGGACCGCAAACGCTATGGCGACAACGCCGTCGGTCTCTCGTGCGCCTTCGCGCGCAATCTGCTGCAGCAGGACGGCGGCACGCGGTACATCCACATCTGCCAGCACGGCTGGGACCACCACAACAACATCTGGAACACCGAGAAGGACAACAACCATTACAAGCTCATCTCCCAGTTCGACCCGGCCGCGGCCAGCCTGCTCGAAGACCTCGCCGCCACGCCGGGCAAGACTGACTCGTCGAAGAGCCTGCTCGACGAGACGCTGGTGGTGCTGATGAGCGAGTTCGGACGAACGCCGGGCGCGCTGAACCATCTCGGCGGCCGCGACCACCACAGGGAAGTCTTCCCCGCCCTGTTTGCCGGCGGCGGCGTGCGAGGCGGCGCGATCATCGGCGAGAGCGACGCGGAGGGCCGCTACTGCACCGACCCTGGCTGGCGTTTCGGGGACCAGCCGCGCATCGAGAACGTCGTTTCGACGATCTACTCGGCGCTCGGCATCGATGCGGGCAAACGGGTCCACAACCTTCCCTCGGGGCGCACCTACGTCTACGTCGATCAGCTCGGGGCGAACGGCCTGATTCCCACCGATGAGATTGCCGAGATCTACGGTTAGTCTCTGTGGCGCGCTTCTCCTCGCCCTCGCGTCGCCCGCTCCGGCTCAGGAGCCCGGCATGGCGATCATTCCAAGCGGAGACTTTCTGCGGGGCAGAACGCACGACTGGCCCGATGCGCGCTTGAAGTGGTATCCCAACCCGCTCAAAGACGACGTGCCGGTGGGCCCGCTCGTGCTCGACGCCTTTCAACTCGACGAGGCCGAGACGACGAACCGCCAGTATCTCGAGTTCGTCGAAGCGACAGCGCGCCGCCGGCCGTTCCACTGGATCGACGGTGAGCCAGACGCAACCGTGGCCGACCAGCCGGTCGCAAACGTGAGCTGGGAAGACGCCGTGGCGTACTGCGCATGGGCGGGCAAGCGCCTGCCCACCGAAGCGGAATGGGAGAAGGCCTGCCGCGGCAATCGCGAGGGCGAGATGTACCCCTGGGGCGACGATGAGCCGACAGACGAGCTTGCCCGCTTCGGCGCGCCCTCCGAAGGCCCGGCCGACGTTTGCACGAAGCCGAAGAACGATTTCGGCCTGTGCGACATGTCGGGCAACGTCTGGGAATGGACCGCGGACTGGTGGGCGCGCGACTACTACGCCGAGGCGCCGGAGACGAACCCCGCCGGCCCCGCGGCGGGGCAGTACCGGGTGCTCCGCGGCGGCTCCTGGTTCGACAAGAAAGAGTCGCTGTTCCTCACCTGCTCCTATCGCAGTTGGGCGCGGCCAAACGAGCGCAGCCCCACGATCGGGTTCCGCTGCGCGCGTGACGCCGACGCGCGCTGAGCGGACGGGAATGCGCTACACTCCCGTCCGATGAAACGCTCTCGGGGCCTTCTCTTCGTCACCGTCGGAGCAGCGACGGCTCTGCTCTGCTGCGCTCGGGTCGAGCCCCCCCGATCGGCCGGACAAAACCTGACAAAAGGCGACGCCTTCGCTCTCATCGGAGACCGCTACCACAACTCGGACTACATCCGAACCGGGCTGAACAAGACGATCGCCGAGCCGCTGGGCCTCACGATCGACTTTTGTGACGAAACGAAGAGGCTAACCTCGGAAAACCTCGCGGGCTACAAGCTGCTCATCATTCTGCGGGACGGAATGATCTGGCCCGACGGCTATCCCAACGAGACCACCAACGCGGCCTGGGTGAACACCGGAAAGCCGGAGCTCGTCTCCGAGCCGCCGGTCCCCGAGACCGCCGCCAAGCCCGCTTTCTGGATGAAGCCCGAGCAAGGCAAGGCCGTGCGCAGCTTCGTCGAGCAGGGCGGCGCGGCGCTGTTTCTTCACAACGTGACACACGTGGGTCTTACCGATCCGGACTTCCGCGACGTGCTGGGCGCGGCTTACGCCGGCCATCCTCCGATCCGGACTTTCAAGGTTCGCGTCACCGACCCGGACCACCCGATTACCCAGGGAGTCCGCGACTTCATCGTCACCGACGAGCAGCACTACATGGAGTACGACAAAGACCCGGCGCACGTCTTCCTCGAGACGGTCAACGAAGAAGGGCTCGACTACCGCGAGATGGGGCCGACCGCGCCCGGCGGATGGGCTTACGACTACGGGGCGGGCCGGATCTGCTACCTCTCGCCCGGCCATCTGCTGCGGGTGCTGTGGAATCCCGAGTACGTAAAGTTGCAGCAGAACGCGGTGCGTTGGCTGCTCAGCGAGCCGGATCCGTCATAGTGGGGGGCGGGGCGGCGCGAGGCGCAGCCTCGCGTGCACGGCGCAGCCGTGCGCCACACAAGAAGGAGCGTTTTCGGGATGTAGGATTGCAGATGAGGCCTGCTGCGATAGCGATAACATCAGAGCGTATCGGGATTTGGCTGCGACGGTTTGAGCTCAGGCGGTAGCTCGGGTACACGATGCACCGACTCATCTGCAACATCTGCGGTGAGCGTTGCCAAGCCGAGGAGGAGCGTCTTCTCGACCCATCCCAGCCGCCAACGTGCGATGGCTGCGGCTCCAACTCCCGGGCGCGCGCGATCATCCACCTCTTTTCGTTGGAGCTCTTCGGCACGAGCCTGCTGATGCAGGACTTTCCGCCCCTCCGGACACTGCGCGGTTTGGGTCTGAGCGACTGGGCCGGATACGCCGACCGCTTCGAGGATCTGTTCGCCTACCAGAACACCTTCTACCACCTCGAGCCAGGGTTCGACATCACCGAAGCCCACCCGCAGGACCATTCTCGCTATGACTTCGTGATCGCCAGTGAGGTCTTCGAACACGTAAGGCCTCCGGTCGAGCAGGCCCTCGCGGAGGCCCGGCGATTGCTTGTCCCCGGCGGGCGGATGATCCTCAGCGTGCCCTACTCTCTCGATGAGCAGACGATTGAGCGCTTTCCGTCGCTTCACCGGTTCAGCGTTGCTGAGGTCGATGGTTCGCCAGTGCTCGTGAATCGCCGGGCCGACGGCGTTCTCGAAGCCTTCGAAGGACTGGTGTTCCACCAGGGACCTAGAACTACTGACGCCTCGCTCGAGGTTCGTCTCTTCAGCCGCTCGGGTCTCGAGCAGGCGTTGCATGAAGCTGGATTTGCTGGCGTGAAATTCTGCGGCGAGGCCTGTCTCCGTTTCGGGATCCTGCATCACGAATGGTCGCAGCCTGTGGTGGCGCGTACAGCGCCCAGTACAGACAGGCCGGCGTACGTCGGCGAGATGGCTCGGCGCCTGGGCAGCCTGCGGCGCCAAGCGCTGTTGGCGAACGGCTCGCGATGGAACGGCTTGGGCCGCCGTTTGGGCTTGGGACCAACGATCGACCCCGATGGCGCGCTGCGCGACGAATAGCACCGTACGTCGGCAAGTCGATTCGCGTGGGGGCCAAGTTGGACGGCCTGCTCTCTTACGGCTCCGGTTCGGAATCCGCACGAATCCTCGCTAGCCCAAGTTTCGCGATTCGGGGGTCTGGGAGGGGCTAAGCCCCGTGTTTTCAGTACGGCTCAGAAAAAGGTCGGCACTACAGGGGCTCGGAATCGGGGGCAGCGATGCGGGGCGGAGGTTGGGCCGGCAGGCTGAGGGAGAGCTGGCTGAGCAGCAGCTTGGCGTCGGGCTCGGGTTCGGTGTAGCGGCTGAGCAGGATCTCGCGACCGTCCGTCGTGGGCAGGTGCACGTCGATCATCACGATCCTCGCAAGCTTCTCCAGAATGGCTCGCACCGTCAGACCGCCGGCGTGGCGGCGCGCCAGGTTGGTCAGCGTGGCGTGCAGGCAGTAGGCCAGGAAGCTCACCAAGATGTGCGCTTCGATGCGGCTGTCGAGCTGGTGATAGACCGGCCGGACGGCAAGGTCGCTCTTGAGCTCCTTGAAGGCTTGCTCGATGCGCGTGAGCAGCAGATAGTTTTCCCACACCAGCTCGGGCGATTCGGCGCGCATGTTCGAGCGCAGCAGATAACGGCCTTCGCGGCGGATCGCTTGACGTAGTTTCTGACGGTCAAGCGCATAAGAGAACGTGGCCGGGGTCACCGCCTCGCCGGGGTTGGGCAAGCGCAACTCGACCAGCCGCCAGACGCGTCCGGCTTCTTTCTTCGCCGCGCCCAGCGCCAACAGCAAGGCGTCGCGCGTGAGCTGTTTGCGGGCGCGCAGCTCGCCCAGCCGCGTCCACAGCCGCTTGAGCCTGCGCCGCCGCATCGAGCGCTCCTTCGCCACCCGGTCCCGGCTCTGGACCAGGATGTAGAATTCCTCGCCGTCTTCAAGCAGCTTGACTTGCACCGACTCGCGCGCCCGCACCCACGGCTCGTCCAACAACCGTTGCTCGAGCTTGCCCAGCCGGCCCTTCGGCGTGCCCACCAGATAGTCGATGCCGCGCGCGCGCATCCGCTCCAGCGTGCGCTCGGTGGGGATGCCGCGGTCCATCAGCCACGTTCGGCGCGCACGGCCCCAACGCCGCTCGGGTCCAGACAGCGGTAGAGCTTGTCCTTCTGCGCCAGCGCGAAGTCCTCGCCGAGCAGGTCGCTCATGGCGCTGGAGTGATACCACTGGCGGTGCATGCGCCATTCGCTGCCGGGATCGAGGAGCCGGTAGGCGACGAGCGCGGCGAGCACGTTCGCCCAGCGCGTGCCTTTGCGGCTGGCGGGCAAACGGCTCTGCCAGAAGGCGTCCAAGCCCAGCAGCCGCCACAGCTCGAGCGCCAGCCAACAGGCGCCGAACTGGCGCGGCCGCTCGAGCCGCATCTGGCCCACGCGCACCCGCACCGCTTCGCAGCCGAGCGTGGGCAACTGCTCGCGGTCGTCGGGAAACAAGGCCAGCTGCTGCGTTGGGGCGCCGGCGTCGTCGAGCGTCTCGATGGTGCGCACCCAGCCGGCGGGTTGCGCATCGTTGAGCTCGCCGAGATGCAGCAACTGGCGTTGCACGACGCGCCCGCCGCTCACGCGCCGGTTCTCGACGACACTCCAGTAGCGATGCTGCTTGCCGTCTTTGCGCCGCCTGCGCGCCCGCAGAAACATGCTTCCAGTTTGAAGCGAGGATTTCGAAAGTAAAGGGGGTAGGTCGGCACTACAGCCGCTTTGCCCTCCACCGCCGTTGACAGCAATACGCTTACGCGCACCGTCCCAGCAAAATTAGCTCCTTTCGCCGTCGAATCGCGAAACTTCGGCTAGCGCGCGTCGAGCTGTTCGAGGATGCCGCGGATTTCGACGACCATCTCGTCCGCCGGACCGTAGGCCCGCCCGAGAATCGTTGCGGCCTCGCGGAACGCATCGGCGGCGGCGGGCATCTCGCCTTTCGCCGCGAGCAGGTGTCCCAGGTTGTAGAGGGTTTGGCCGACCGCGGGGTCGTGGTCGCCAAGTTGGCGGCGCTGCACGGCGAGCGCTTGGCGGTAGCGCGGCTCGGCTTGGGCGAGCTTGCCTTGCACGTGGTAGAGCCCGCCGAGGTTGACCAGCGTGGCGGCGGTGTCGGGGTGATCGGCGCCTACGGTTGAACGGCGGATCGCCAAAGCTTGCGCGAGCAGCTCGAGCGAGTCGTCGTAGCGGCCTTGCTCGCGCCGGACGTTGCCGAGATTGTCGAGCGGAAAGGCGGCGTCGGGGCGCTCGAGCCCGGGCCCCTGGCGAAAAGACTCGATGGCGCTCTCGAACAGCGTCGCGGCCGCGTCGAGCCGGCCGCGGTTCATGGCCAGCATCCCGAGCGTGTTGCGCGCCATGGCGGTCTTGGGATGCGCCGCGCCTAGCGTTTCCTCGTACAGCTCGAGAGCTTGGCGAGCGCGCGCCTCCGCCGCGTCGTCGTCGCCGCGCGCCTCGGCCAGGGCCGAGAGCCGCTCCCAGACTTCGCCGTCCGGCGCCGCCTCGACCGAACGCGCGTAGAGCTCCTCGGCGGCCTCGTAGTCGCCCTTGGCTTCGAGCAGGATCCCCAAGCGCACCTCCAGCGCGGCGGCGTCGGGATGGGCGGCGCCTTGAACCTCGCGCCGCGCCGCGAGCGCCTGCCGGTAGAGCGGCTCCGCGCCGTCGCCGTCTCCCTGGGCGAGCAGCGCCTCCGCCAACGCTTCTCGTCCTTGGGCCAACAGGAGCGGGTCGTCTTGCGCGACCTGAGCGTGCACCTCCAACGCGCGCCGCAGCAACGCTTCGGCCTCGTCGGGCTTGCCGTGCTCGAGCAGAAAGAGGCCGAGGTCCCGCCAGGCGTCGGCGGTTCGGCGGTGATCGGCGCCGTACTGCTGCTGGACGCGGGCCGCTCCATCGCGAAACAGGCCTTCGAGCTCAACGCTCAGCTCCGCCGCGAACGCCGCCGGCGCTAGGCTGACCGCCAACATGTGCGCCAGGCGCATCCCTGGCCTCTATCCTACGCTTCGCGCGCCTACTGCGGCTCCTCGGCCGAGGGAGGTTCTTGCTCCACGATCTCCGGCGGCGCTTCGAGCTCCTTTTTGCGCTGCGCGATGGCGGCGGCGTCGGCCACCTCGATCTGGATCGGCTGGACCATGATGGCCGGGCTGTCACCGCCGGTCTGGATCGTCAACCGATAGGCGCCGTGCGCCAAGTCGGCCGGTAGCGCGAAGAGAAGGTCGTCTCCGGAATTCTTCTTGATCTCGACCTCGATGTCTTTTCCGCCGGCGGTGAGGAACAGCTTGACGACCTGTTCGAGGGCCGACCCGTAGGCCGTCGCCTCGTCGCCCGGCTGGGCCATGTCGGGTTCCACCGAGGTGACCCGCGGGAAGGCTGCGAAGGCGAGGGTCGCCGAGAGGGCGAAGAGACTGAGCATCCGCATGCGTGTGGGCATGGTTCCGCCTCCTGAAGGGTTGTGCGGTTGAGCTCGCTAGGACGCGCGTTCGATCGCGCGCCGTCGTCATGCTAGCCCCATCGGAGGCGGGAGCGCAATGCCTTTCGACCCGCGAGCTTGGCATACTGGGGGGCTCATGCGTTCCAATCGCGTCAAGCAGATCCTCTCCGACGGCGGCGTCGCCCTGGGAACGGCGCAGAACGCCATGCCCACGGTCGAGATCGCCAAGATGGCCGCGGCCGCCGGGCTCGACTGGCTGTTTCTCGATACCGAGCACGGCCCCTTCACCAGCGAGACGATCCACGACATCCTGCAGGTCTGCCTGCAAACGCCGGTTTCGCCCATCGTGCGCGTCGCCGACTTCCAGTACGATCTGGTGGCGCGTACGTTGGACTCGGGGGCGGAAGGCGTGATGTTTCCGCGCACCGAATCGCCGGAGAAGCTCGCCGAGGCGATCGGCTGGGCAAAGTTCCCGCCCGAAGGCGTGCGCGGCTTCGGTCTGGGGCCGCCGCACATCGGCTACAAGACGGCCACGCTGGACGAGATTCGCGCCCACCAAAACCGCGAGTCGCTGATCGTGGCGCAAATCGAGAGCGTGCGCGGGCTCGAGGCGATCGACGAGATCGCGGGCGTCGAAGGCCTGGACGCGCTGCTGCTCGGGCCGGCCGACATGTCGATCTCGCTCGGCGTCGCCGGCGATTGGGACCACCCCAAGCTGTGGTCGGCGATCGAGCGCCTGATCGAGGCCTGCAACAACGCAGGACGCTGGCCCGCGATCCACGTGCGGAACGCCGAGTTCGCCGTCAAAGCCATCAAACAAGGAATGAAGCTGGTGAGCTGCGGCGCGGACTCGGCGCTGCTCTGGGGCGCGGTGTCGAACGTGGCCAAGGCGCTGCAGGCCGGGCGAGGTTAACGTCGGAACTCCGCGGACGGAGCGTTGAACGCTTTGCGCCTTAGACTCATCCCGCTTCCACGGGTGAGCGGAAACCGGGCGGCTTGAGCGCCAGCACCGAGCAGTCCACCTGGCCCAACACCCTCTCCGCCGTGTTGCCAATCAGCAGGCCGGCGACTCCGGTGCGCACGAGCGTGCCGATCACCAACAGATCCACGCCGTTCTGCTCGACGAAGCTCGAGATCGAGTCGCCAGGATCGCCTTCAATCAAGTGCACCGCGTCAGCGGGAAAATCCCCGCCGTAGGGCGCAAGCACAGCGTCGAGCGACTGACGCGCGGCCTCGCCGACCCGTTCTCGCAGCTCGTCGCCGCCGTGCTCGCCGCGCCAAGCGTGCAGCGCCTCCACCCGTGCGCTCTCGAGCGCGCCGAGCGAGAGCGCCAGCTCGAGGATCTGCTCGTTGAGGCCGCGCTCGTCCGAAGACGGCGCGCCAGGGTCGACGGCGGCCAGAATGCGCCGGTAAGGGCCGGCGTGCTTGGGCCGCACCGCCCACACCGGACAGGGGCAGACCCGGAACAGCCGCATCGCTGTCGAGGTGGAGCGCCGCAGCGCATCGTCGCCCTCGGCGCTGACGATCACCAGATCCGAGCCGCTCGCCAGGGCCTGCCGAGCGATTTCGAGGAAAGGCTTACCGTGGCGGACCGCGGTGGTCACGTCCACCCCGTGCTCGCGGGCGCGCGTGGCAAGCTCGCTCAGCGCCTCGCGCACTTCGGCTTCCAAGGTCTGCTCGAGCGAAGGGTAGGCCAACTGCGGATAGCGCAGGTAGACCGAGAGCTCCGGCACGACCGCCAGCATCTCGAGCTTGGCGCCGGTCCGTTTGCACAGGCCGACGGCGCGCTCGTAAGCCGCATCGCGGGCCTTAGCGCGGTCGACGCTCAGTAGGATCTTTCGAAATCGTTCCATCGCTTTCAGGCGGTCCCGCTTAGGCCGCCGCTTCCAACTCCTGCAAGCGCGCGGCCAACTCCGCCTGCGCTCGCGCCGACGCCGGGTCATCGTAGAGGTTCGTCGATTCGCGTGGATCGTCCTCGAGGTTGAACAGTTGAGGCTCCCAGCTCGGGTGATCGCCCGGCTCGACCAGTTTCCATTGCGGCGTCCGCACTGCGCGCAGACCCAGCTCCTGGAAAGCGACTTCGTCCCAGTCGGCGCCGACGACTGTGAGAATCTCTTTCGCGCTCGACGACCCGAGGCCGTCGGGAGCTTCCAAGCCGGCCAGCTCGAGGATGGTGGGCGCGAGACAAGTCGTGTCGACGACGCGGTCCACGCCGCCGGTGATCTCGAAGCCGGCTTGGTAGTGGAATACAGCGGGAACGTGGGTGGCGCCGTCGTAGGGTACGCCCGCGCCCATGCGCCCGAGCTCGCCGAGCATGTTGCCGTGGTCCGAGGTGACCACGATCAGCGTGTTCTCGAGCTGGCCGAGGCTGTGCAGCTTGCGCACCAGCGCGCCGACCTGCTCGTCGAGGAACGAGATGCCGCCGTAGTAGACCTGCCGCAACGAAGTGAGCATCGCTTCGAGCCCGGCGGTGATGTAGTCGGCGTCGCGGTCCTCGGAAGTCGGAGGCGCGGGCCGCTCGGCGGGCAGCTTGGGCAAGCCAATCTGCTCGGCCGGGTAGCGGCGCGGCCAAGGAAACGGCGCGACGAAGGAGTCGACCGGCTTGTGGAGGCCGACGAAGAGAAACCAGGGCTCTGCGGATTCGGCGCCCTCGGCGAACTCCATCGCGCGGGCCAGGGCCCAGGCTTCGGGGCAGTCTTGGGCGGGCAGCCGGTTCGCGCCCGCCAACCAATGCGCGCCGCTGCCGTGACTCTCCATCTTGTCGGCCACCGAGTGGGCGTCGCCCTCGAGCGCCGGGTAGCGCTCGGCGAGCAGCGCTTGGTAGTCGCCGGAGAACGTGGCTTGAAAGTCGAAGAGATGCTCGAGCCCGTGGCCCGGGATCGTGAGATCGCCGATGGCGCCAGTACGGTAGCCCTTCTTGGCGAAAGCCCGGGGCAGCAGGAACTGGCCAGCCCGCAATTGCGAATCGGGCGAGCCGGCGCCGTGGACGCTGGGGTAGGCTCCGGTCAGAGCGCTGACGCGCGCTGGCAAGGAGGCCGGCGCGGCCGAGAAGCAATGGCGCAGGGCGACCCCGCCGCGGGCCAGCGCATCCAAGTTGGGGGTTTTGACGACCGGGTGGCCCATGAAGCCCAGCGAGTCGCCGCGCAGCTCGTCCGCGATTAGGAACAACACGTTCGGCGGTCGAGACTGAGCGCGGGCGGCGACCCCTGAGGCGAGACCGCCGGCGAGCAGCGAACCGAAGCCTCGTCGGGTGATCGTGGGCGACATCTTCCGTTGAGTGTAGCGAGCCAACTCTCCCCTCCTCAAAAGCGCTTCGAGCTTGGACGCGGAGCGAGGTCGGCGGTTTGGGCGCTGAGCTACATTGGGGTGGTGGAGAGCGCCTTCCTCAGCGTGCGGGAACAGTTTCCCGTGCTCGCCAACTGGCGCTACCTCAACACGGCTACTTTCGGCCCCGTTCCGGCGTGCGCCGCCGAGGCGTCGGCGGGGTATCTCGCAGACCGCGATCGCACGGCGTCGCTCGATTTTCTGACGTGGTTCGACCGGCTGGACCACATCCGCGAGCTGTGCGCGAAGCTGATTGGCGCCGCCCGCGACGACATCGCGTTCATCCCGAACGCTGGGGTCGGCCTGTCGTGGATCCTGCACGGCATCGACTGGCGGCGGGGCGACCGGATTCTGGGCCTGCAAGACGAGTTCCCGAACAATCTCTATGCGCCGGGCGCGTTGGCGAGGGAGGGCGTGGAGCTGGACGCGGCGCCCTCGGGCGAGGACTTCGACGCGGACGCCTTCATCGGCCGCATCGGACCGCGCACCCGGCTGGTGATGCTCAGCGCGCTGAACTACGCCTCCGGCTTTCGCCCTCCGCTCGAGCGCATCGGCGAAGCCTGCCGCCGCAACGGAACGTTCTTTCTGGTCGACGCCACCCAAGGCGCCGGGGCGATTCCGCTCGATGTGGACGCGATTGGGGCGGACTTGGTCCTGGTGCACGCCTACAAGTGGTTGTGCTCGCCGCCGGGCGCGGGCTTCCTGTATGTGCGGGAAGCGGCGCGCGAGGCGATTCGCCCCATCGTCTACTCGTGGCGCAGCCACGCCGGATGGCGCGAGGTCGACAGCCTGCACCACGGGACGCCGGAGCTGCCGGCCGAAGCGGCGCGCTTTGAAGGCGGTATTCAGAATTTCAGCGGGCTGTTCGCGATGGGCGCGGTGCTCGAGCTGATTCACGGCCTGGGGCTCGCGGATGTGCTGGAGCGTGTCTCCGCGCTGGCCGCGCAGACGCGCGAGGCCCTGGCCGCGGCAGGTGCGCAAGTCCCCGGGGCGAGCAACCCATCGTTCGATTCGCCCATCGTCACCGCGCGCTTCGCCGACCTCGATCCGTCCGCGCTGGCGGTGGATCTGCGCGAGGAAGGCATCGCGGTCGCGGCCCGCAAGGGGTATCTGCGCGTTTCGCCGCACTTCTTCAACAGCGAGGACGACATCGCTACCCTGGGAGAGCGCGTCCGCGAGCGGGCCGCCCACGCTCGATGCAGTACGACGCCGTCCTAGTTCTCTCCTTCGGCGGACCCGAAAAGCATGAGGACGTCATCCCGTTCCTCGAGAACGTCCTGCGTGGCAAGAACGTGCCGCGCGAGCGCATGCTCGAAGTGGCCGAGCATTACTACCACTTCGACGGTCGCAGCCCGATCAACGATCAGAACCGCGCCCTGATCAGGGCGTTGGAGCGTGAGCTCGCCGCCACCGGCCCCAAGCTGCCGGTCTATTGGGGCAACCGCAATTGGGAGCCGTACCTGGCCGACACGCTGCGCCGGATGGTCGGCGACGGCGTCGAGACCGCGCTGGCGTTTATAACCTCAGCCTACAGCTCCTACTCTGGCTGCCGGCAGTACCGCGAAGACATCGTGCGCGCCCGTGAGCAGGTCGGCGAGCGCGCGCCGGAGATACACAAGCTGCGGGCGTTCTTCAATCACCCTGGCTTCATCGAGACGATGGTAGAGAACACACGAACTGCGCTCGAGGCCGTTCCGGAGGAGCGTCGCGAAGCCGCGGAGGTCGTCTTCACCGCTCACAGCGTGCCGTTGTCAATGGCTTCGTCGTCGCAATACGTGGATCAGCTCGAGGAAGCGACTCGCTTGGTCGCGGCGGGCGCGGGCCGCCCGGCGTCGAAGCTGGCGTGGCAGAGCCGCAGCGGGCCGCCGAGCCAACCCTGGCTGGAGCCCGACATCCTCGACGAGCTGCGGGATCGCAAACAGGCCGGCGCGGACGACGTGGTGGTCGTCCCCATCGGCTTCATCTCCGACCACATGGAGGTGCTCTACGATCTCGACACCGAAGCCGCCGAGCTGTGCCGCTCGATCGGGCTGAACATGGTGCGAGCCGCGACGGTCGGACATCACGCGCGTTTCGTGCGGATGATCGGGGAGCTGATTCGCGAGCGGACGGACCTCGGCGCGCCGAGGCTGGCGCTGGGCCAGATGGGGCCCTCGCACGATTTCTGCCCGGCGGACTGCTGCCCGGCGCCGCAAAGGCCGCGGCCGGCGCCCCGCTGAGCGTGCGGCCAGACCCCTCGTCTGCGCTACGATGGCCCTTCGGAAAGATGTCGTCGAAGGTCGAAGACTCCTCGCGCCGCAAGTTCTTGGCGCTCACCGCCGCCGGAGGGCTGGCCGCCTGCGGGGGCGAAGACTCGCAGAGCGGCGACGGGGGGCCAACGCGGCTGGGCGAACCGGTGAGCGCCTACGGCGAGCGCTCGACGCACGAGAGCGCGACCCGTCTGCGACCCTCGACGCCCACCCCGGAAGAGGCTTCGAGCCTGACGCCGCTGGCCGATTCGCACGGGATCCTAACGCCGTCGGCGCTCCACTTCGAGCGCCATCATGCCGGCATCCCTCAGATCGACCCCGCAAAGTTCGAGCTGCTCATCCACGGGCTCGTCGAGCGCCCGCTGGTATTTACGCTTGCGGAGCTCGAGCGGCTGCCTTCGGTCTCGCGGATTCACTTCGTGGAGTGCGCCGGCAACAGCCGCAGCGAGTGGGGCGCGAACAAAGCGTCGACCGTGCAAGTGAGCCACGGCATGGCGAGCTGCTCGGAGTGGACGGGCGTATTGCTGCGAACGGTGCTCGAGGAGGCCGGGTTGAAGCCCGAGGCCGCCTGGCTGATGTGCGAAGGCGGCGACGCCTGCCGCATGGCGCGCAGCTTGCCCGTGGCCAAGGCGCTGGAGGACTGCCTGCTCGCCTACGGCCAAAACGGCGAGGCAATCCGGCCCGCGCAGGGCTACCCGCTGCGGCTGGTCGCGCCGGGTTGGGAAGGCAATATCAACGTCAAGTGGTTGCGCCGCATCAAGGCTGTCGAGGCCCCGGTGATGGCGCGGGACGAGACCTCGAAGTACACTGACTTGGTCGCGGACGCCAAGGCGCGCCAGTTCACCTTCACCATGGAGGCCAAGTCAGTGGTCACCTCACCCTCGGGCGGGCAGTCGCTCGACGGCCCGGGCTTCTACGAGATTCGCGGGCTGGCATGGTCGGGCGCGGGTCGCATCGAGGCGGTCGAGGTCTCGGTGGACGGCGGCGCGAGTTGGCAGCCGGCCGAGGTGCAGGAGCCGCGGCTGCCCAAGGCGTTCACCCGCTTTCGCCTGCCCTGGCGCTGGGAAGGAGGCGAGACGACCCTGCTCTCGCGCTCCATCGACGAGACCGGCTACGTCCAACCCGCCGTGGAAGAGCTGATCGCGGCGCGCGGCGAGAGCTCGGACTACCACAACAACTGCCGCAAAGCCTGGAAGATCGGCCCGGACGGGAAGGTGAGCGAAGATGCCTAGGCTGAGCTCCTACACCGGCGTGTTGGCCTGCGCGACGCTTGCGGCCGCAACCGCGACCGCCCAGCAGTACGGGTTGGGGCGAGCCGCCAGCCAAGACGAGATCGCAGCGGCCGACATCACCGTCGCTCCCGACGGCAAGGGCTTGCCCCCAGGGAGCGGAACCGCGACCGAGGGCGCGGAAATTTACGAACGTCAATGCCGTGAATGCCATGGCCCCGAAGGCAAGGGCTCGGAGGAGACGAGCTTCGTCGGCACGCCCCAGGACCTGCGGCTCGCGAAGCCGAAGAAGACCGTCGGCAGCTACTGGCCCTATGCGACCACGCTGTTCGACTACATCCGGCGCGCCATGCCGTTCAAGACACCGGGATCGCTCTCCGACGACCAGGTCTACGCCGTGACGGCCTACATTCTCAGCCTCAACGGTCTAGTGGACCAGAGCTCGAGCCTCGACGCCGCGGCGCTGCGCGGGGTCGAAATGCCCAACAAAGACGGATTCATCTCCGACCCCCGGCCGGATATTCCGGTAGAAGGGGAGAGCCGCTGACGCGCGGCTTGGTGTTGCGAAGCCGCATGCGCGAGCCCGCGGTCTCGACCAAACAGTGCGAATCTCCCCACGCTACAGCGCCCGCGCAGCGGCTTCCGGTCGGATCGCCGACTAGGAGAAACCCGTAAGTAGGAAGGCTGAGCGCGCTAGTACGTCGGAACCATATACGGCAGGCGCGCCGGCGTCGCACACTGGAAGCGCAACACGGGGTCGCCTAGGAATGAGCCCGTGGGGAGCCTGGACATCATGGCAACTGCACATCCCAAATCCGCCGATCAGTTCCGCGTGGCAATCGCAGACGATCACGCCGTCTTCCTCGAAGGCATCACGACGCTGCTCTCGCTCGAGCCCGACATGCGGGTCATTGCGACCGCGACAAACGGAAAAGAAGCAATCGAAGCATTCGAGCACTTCAAGCCCGATGTCTTGCTGCTCGACCTGCGCATGCCGGGGCTAGACGGCCTAGGCGCTCTGCGCCAGCTTTCGCGCCAGGACTCCGCCACGAAGATCATCATCCTGACCGCTTCAGAGGATGAGATCGAGTACGTGCAGGCGATTGCGGACGGCGCCGCTGGCGTGATGCTCAAAGGCTCGGCGGTCGATCACCTGCCGCACTGCATCCGCTCGGTCTGCGCCGGTGAGATGTGGCTGGACCGCGAAGCCCTGCCACTTCCCGACGGCGCCGAAGACGCCTCGCCGATCGTGCTGACGTAGGATCGGCGCGAAACGCGCTACTGCTGCTCGAGCGCCGCCAGCACGCCTTGCATGGAAAGCCGACTGGCCTCCTTTCTCGAGCCCGAGCCGTCGAGTGAAAAGTGCGTCTCCATCGAGATCGCGCCCTCGTAGCCATCTTCGGCGAGCGCCTTGAAGATCTTCGCGTAGGGCATGTCGCCCTGGCCGACGGCGGTGTAGGTGAAGCGCTCGGTCCCGGCGGAGAGATCGGCGTCCTTGAGCTGCACGTGGAAGATTCGGCTGGTGTCGAGCTTGGCGTAGCCGTCGGGGTAGGGCGTCTCGCCGGTGGAGACGCCGTTGAGCACGTCCCAGAGTAGGCCCACATTGGCCGGCGCCTGCGGCAACACCTGCATGGCCTCGCCGCAGTCGGCGACGTTGCAGGCATGCTCGTTTTCCATGGCGAGCTTCATGCCGGCTCTCTCGGCCACGGGCGCGAGCTCTTCGAGCTTCTCGAGCAGCAGCGGATAGGCCGATGCGGGTTCGGCGGCGCGCCAGAACGAGAAGCAGCGCACGATGTTGCACCCGAGGATGGAGGCGGCTTCGATCGACCGCTCCAGCATTTCCGTCGAGCGCCCGAACTGCTCGCCGGTCGGGATCGGAAAGGAGTTGGCGGCCAGCTCGATGTCGAGCTCGACGCGCTCGATGGGCTCGACGCCTGGCGCCACGCACTTGAGCAGGGGCGTCGACAGCGCGCAGCAGCGCAGACCCGCGTCGTCGAGCATCTGCCTTGCCTGTTTGAGCTTGGCGGGCTCGAGCAAGATGCCGTAGGTATCCCACAAGCCGCGCACCTCGACCAACGGTACGGAGAACTCCTTGGCGAAAGCGATCGCTTCGGCCAAGTCCTGGCTGTACTCGTCGGTGATGAAGGCGACGCGGTCTTGGGTGATGCGCGCTGATGGCGCTTCGACGGGCGCCGGCGCCGGCGTCTCCCCGGCGCAAGCGGCCAGCGTAAGACCGCCGGCGGAGAAGAGAAACTCACGGCGCTGCATGCGGCCTCCCCAAGTACTTTTCGTAGAGCTGGCGATGTTTGTTGTCGATTGACACTTCTCGACCCTCGATGAAGACGCGCTCGACCTGCGTTTCGATCTCGAGCGGGTCTCCGTCGGTCAGAATCAGGTTGGCGATCTTACCTTCCTCGATCGAGCCGAGCTCGTCGCCCAGGCCGAGAATCTGGGCTGGATAGAGCGTGACCGCCTTGAGCGCCTCGTTCTGGGGCAGCCCGAACGGCACGGCGTTTGCCGCTTCGTAGGGCAGCGTGCGCGAGAGATAGTGCTGCTCGGACGCGATAGCGAACCGCACGCCGGCGCGATGCAGCTCGCCGGGTTGGGCGAAGAGCTCGTCGTAGGGGGCGTCTTCGTCCCTGACGCTCTGCAGGGTCGGGCCGAGCAACACTGGGATGCCGTGCTCGCGCAGCAGCTCGGTTTCCTTGGCCGCCTCCATGCCGCCGGCTAGGATCATGTCGAGCTCATGCTCGACGGCGAACGCGACCGCATTGCGGATGGTGCGTGCACGATTGGCGACGACGATCATCGGCTGTCGCCTCTCGACCAACGGCGTCAGGGCCTCGAGCTTGCGGTCGGGCTCGGCGCCAGCCTTGCGAGCCTGTGCGTAGTGGCGCGCCGCTTCGATCCACTCGGCGATCTCGGCAACCCGCTCTTCGTATCGTTCGGATGCCTTTTCGACCGTGGTCGGGCGCCCTCCGCCGGCGCCTTCGGCGTAGACGCGAATGACGGGCCACTCGACCACCAGCGGTCCGTCGGGCTCGAGCGCCATCTCCTCCCAAGTCCAGCCGTCGAGGTTGACGATGGCGGCGCGACCGGCGAACACGCCGCCGCGCATCGCGGTCAAAGTGTGGGTGACGCCGTTAGCGCGCGTCACCGCGACGTGCTCGCTCGAGGGATGCACGGCGATCGCGGTGCGGAGCTGCGGATTGAAGTCGCCCTTCTCTCGCCGGTCGCCGGTGACGCCCACTGCGGTGATCTCGACGAGACCGACTTGGGTGAAGGCGTCGAACAGTCCGGGGTAGAGATGCTTGCCCTTGGCGTCGACGACGGTGGCGCCGCGCGGCGCGCGCAGCCTGCGCCCGACGCCGGCGATCCTGCCGTCATCGATGAGCACCGCGCCGTTCTCGATCGGCTCGCCCGCCAGCGTGTGGACAGTGGCGTTGCGAATCAGGGTCGTTTGCGCCGCGGCGGAGTGCGCGCCGGCGAGCAGGGCCGCGGACGTCAGCAGAGAGGCCAAAGCTCTCACGGCTTCTTTTCCTCCTTGCCGGCGGATTCCTTCTTGCGCTTCTCGGCGAGCGCCTTCTTCCGCTCGGCCGTCTGTTTGCGCCGATCGGCGTCCTGCTCGCGGTCGAAATAGATCTCGCCGTCGACCAAGGTGGTCAACACCTTGGAGTAGACGCTGAGCGGGTCGCCGTCCCAGATCGCGAGGTCGGCGTCCTTGCCGACTTCGATCGAGCCGACGCGGTCGTCGATCATGAGCTGCTTGGCGGGGTTGAGCGTCACCAGAGCCAACGCCTCGTCGCGGCTCAGCCCGCCCCACTTGATAGCCTTGGCGGCCTCTTGCGGCAAGTGCCGGATCTCTTCGGCGGAGTCGGAGTTGATGGAGACCAGCACGCCCGCCCGCGTCATCAGCGCAGCGTTGTAGGGGATGGCGTCGTAGGCTTCGACCTTGTAGGCCCACCAGTCGGAGAACGTCGAGGCCCCGGCGCCGTGGGCGGCGATCTCGTCGGCGACCTTGTAACCTTCGAGCACATGCTGCAAGGTGCGGATCTTGAAGCCGATCTCGTCGGCGAGGCGGAGCAGGGCGAGGATCTCGTCGGCGCGATAGCAGTGGGCGTGCACCAGGCGCTCGTCTTCGAGAATCTCGACCAACGGCTCGAGCTCAAGATCGCGCCGCGGCGGGATGGCGCGCTTGCCGCGTGCGGTTTCGGACTCATAGGTCCGCCATTTCGCTTGGTAGGCCTTCGCTCGCAGGAAGGCGTCGCGGATGACGTCGTTGACGCCCTGCCGTGAGCCGGGGTGGATCGGCTTGCCTTGGCGCTTCGGGTTCTCGCCGAGCGCGAACTTGATGCCCGGCTTGGCGCCGTGGAACAGCATCTGCTTGGCTGTTTTGCCCCACCGCAGCTTGACGACGGCGCACTTGCCGCCTATGGGATTGGCGCTGCCGTGCAGGATGTTCGCGGTGGTGACGCCGCCGGCCAGTGCGCGGTAGATGGCGACGTCGCTGGGGTCGAGAACGTCTTCCATCGCCGCCATCGACGAGACCGGGACTGAGCTCTCGTTGATGGAGTCCGCCGCGATATGCGAGTGGCAATCGACGACGCCCGGCATGACGAACATCCCGGCGGCGTCGATGATTCTCGCGCCAGCGGGGGCAGGCAGGTCCTCTCCGATGGCGGCGATCTTGCCGTCGACGATGGACAGCGATGCGCCTCGGAGCGTGCCGTCGGAAACCGTGAGGATAGTGGCGTTGCGAATGAGAGTCGGTTGCGCGGTGGCCGCGGGCGAGCCCATCAGCGCGAGCGGGACGATCCACCATGCCGCTCGTTGGACGAGGGCGGTCATGGGCGCGCCTCATACTTGACGCCGTCGACGAAGACCATCACGGGTTTGGCTTTCTCATCGAGCGGGTCGTCCTGGAAAACGGCGAGGTTGGCAATCTTGCCTGGTTCGAGGGAGCCCAGCATGCGGTCGACGCGATGGATTGCGGCGGCGTCGAGCGTGAGAGCGCGAATCGCCTGCTCACGGCTCAGCCCGGCCTCGACCGCCTTGCGCACGCCGTCCAGCAACTCGCGCGGGCTCTTTGCCTTCGAAGAGTAACAGGCGAACGGGATTCCGGCGGCGGCTAGCGCCTTGGCGCTGCCGGGCGCGCGCTCGCGATGCTCGAGCGTGCGCAACGGGATGTCGATTTCCGGGTCGGCGCCGTTGCGCGCTCGCGGCCACGAGACGTCGACCAGAACGCTCAGGCCGGCGCGGGCGACCTCCGCCGCCAGGCCATCTTCGTACATCTGTTGGCAGCCGTAGAGCACCAGGTTGCGCGTCCCTAGCTCGGGCGCAATCCCGATTGCACGGCGAATCTCGATTGCGGTATTCGCCGGATAGAGGACGGGCTTGTCTTGTTTCAACGCCGCGCCGACGGGAGGCAGCGCGCGGTCGCGGGCGGGCCGCTCGAGGCCGGCCGGATCGGCGGCGTAGAGCGCCAGTGCGTCGCTGTGCCATCGTGCGTCGAGGAAGAGTTGCCGCACGTAGGCGATGCGGCCCAGCAAGGCGCCAGGGTAGCCGCTGTAGCCTTCGCGGTCAGCCGGGATGCGCACCGCCAGCGCGGATTGCGGCTCGACGACGCGCTCGCGCATCGGCCCGCGGCCAAGATTGACGATCGAGCTCTGCCCGGGGAAGATGCCGACCCGCGGGGTGAGCGCGAGCGTCGCGAATCCGCCCTCGCGCCAGGCCTCGAGATCCTCGTCTTTACCCGTGAAGGCGTCGACCGCGGCGAGCCAGGGAGAGGTGGCGGGGCGATCCTGAGGTCCGCGCGAGAGCGGCCCGGAGTTGCCGGCCGTCGACGGAGCGGGCATCCCGACGACGCTCCTGGCGTCGAACAAACCGGGATAGACGGTGAGGCCGTCTCCGTCGACGACCCAAGCGTCAGGCGGGATCGGAGCGCTCGCACCCACGGCTTCAATCAGCCCGTCGCGGAGGACGATGACGCCTTTGTCGATCGGGGCCGAGGAGACCGGGACGATGCGAGCGTCGCGGACGGCGTACACGCGCGGACGCTCTGGCGCTTGCGCCCACAGGGCGCCGGCGATCGTCAGCCAGGCGATGAATCGAAGGCCCACGAAGACGGTT
Source organism: Bryobacterales bacterium (assembly GCA_965216545.1). Lineage (GTDB taxonomy): Bacteria > Acidobacteriota > Terriglobia > Bryobacterales > UBA6623 > RI-231. Next base: position 4,372,033 of record OZ244172.1, on the reverse strand, counting down.
ATGGTAGCACCGGAGGGCTCGCGCGACCCCGTGCTATGATCCGGTCGGTATGAGTCGAATCGTCGTTCTCGCCCTGCTTTCCGCGCTCGCCGCCCCGGCGCAGGTGCGTGTGCTCGCCAACGCCACGGTGATCGATGGAACCGGTCGTGCGGCCATCGAGGATGCGACGATCGTGATCCGCGGCGAGAAGATCGCCGCCATCGGGCCGTCCTCCCGGGTGAAGGCGCCGAAGCGGGCCCAGACGGTGGACCTGGCCGGCAAGGTGATCGTGCCGGGCATCATTAACCTGCACGGCCACGTGGGCAACACCAAGGGGCTCGATCAAGACCGCAGCTACTTCACCCGCGAGCGAGTGATCGACAACCTGCGCACCTACGCCCTCTACGGCGTGACGACGACCACCTCGATGGGCACCGACGAGGACGCGATGACGAGCTACCGCGACGAGCGCGACCGCAACGCCTTCGCGGGCGCTCGCGTGTTGACCGCGCTCCAGGGGTTCACGACTATCAACGGCTACCCGACGACGGCCCCCGGGGTGAAGGGCGTCGCGCAAGAGGCGGCGTCTGCCTCGCAAGCGCGAACTTGGGTCGACCGTACCGCGAAGAAGGGCGCGAACCTAATCAAAATGTGGGTCGATACCCACCACGGCGCCTTCCCGCGTCTGCCGAAAGAGGTCTACACGGCCATCATCGAGCAAGCGCACAAGAACAAGCTCAAGGCCTTCGCGCACGTCTACGAGCTGCAAGATGCGAAGGACCTGGTGCGCGCCGGCATCGACATCCTCGGCCACAGCGTGCGGGACGCGGAGGTCGACCAGGAATTGATCGACTTGATGAAGCGGCACGACGTCTACTACGCGCCCACCATCACGCGCGAGCAGTCGACGTACGTCTATCACAACCCGCCGAAGTGGCTCGACGATCCGTTCTTCACCAAGACCGTCGACGCCGAGCTGATCGAGCTGGTCAAGACCAAGCACAAGGCCGCGCAGTCCGATCCAAAGACGATCGAGCAGGGGCGCAAGGACTTCGCGATGGCGATGAAGAACGTCAAGCGTCTGGTGGACGCCGGCGTGAACGTCGCGTTCGGAACGGATACGGGGCCGGTGGCGCGCTTCTCGGGGTTCTTCGAGCATTGGGAAGCGGAGCTGATGGTGGAGGCCGGAGTCGAGCCGATGCGCGTGATCGAGGCGTGGTCGAGGTATTCCGCGGAAGCTTTGGGCATCGAGAAGAGCTTCGGGACGCTCGAGAAGGGCAAGATCGCCGATCTGATCGTGCTGGACGCGAACCCGCTCGACGACATCCGCAATACGCGCAAGATCCACGCCGTGTATCTGGGCGGACGGAAGTTCGAGTAGGGGCGGGTCGGTCCTTTAAAAGACCGTGAAGCAATAGACGGCGTTGGCGCCTTGGGGCGTCAGGCAGTACTCGCCCGGCTCGAGCGTCTGCGCCACGCGCAGGCGATAGACGCCCTTACGGTCGCTCGGCAATGCGGTGACGTGGAACGGCCGGGCTAGAATTTTCTTCTTGCGCTTGAGCAGGATCTCGCGGCGGCCATCGACCGGCTCGAAGCGGTAGAGCTCGAGCAGGCCGGGGTCGACGGTCTCGGGCTTCATGGCCAGCTCGGGCAGCGCGAGCGGGGTCCGCGCGGGCGAGGTGGGGCCGGGGACGGCGTAGCGCGTTTCCTTTTCGTCGCTCTCGTCGGTGGCTTCGTTCGTCTCGGTCTCCACTAGATTGCCGGCGTGGATGAGGAACGGAACATCAGGCTTGGGCGGCTCGGGAAAACTTTGAGCCAAGGCCGCCAGGACCGGGATCAAACCGCAGGCGAGGGCGCGAAGGAGCATGCTGGTTCGCATTGTACACGGGCGCTGGAAACGGAGCGGCGGGCGCTCTCGCGAGCCGCCCGCCGCCGGGGATTTGACTCAAGGGCCAAGGCCTCATCGAAGGGCCGGTCCGTGCGCCTGCGCGACTTGGACCTTGGGCGTCGAGAGGTAGCCCTCGATGCGGTTCTTCTCGACCTCGAAGATCACCAGCTCGAAGGGCTGGCGATAGCCGCGTGCGTAGAACTGGACCGGCTCGAGAGCGGTCTTGTTCTTCTTGACGATGGCCTTGTCGTCGACGGTGATGTTGACCGTGAAGCGGTTCTTGCCGTGGTCGGTGTCTTTGAGCGTGATCATCACGCCGGCCAGCCTGAGGGCCTTGTCGGACTTGCCGAGCGCGAGGTCGTGGTAGTTGCGGTCACCGAGCTCCTTGAGCGCGGTGAGCTCGTCGACGTTGGTGGCGATGTGGTCGCTCATCACGCCCATGTCGCCGCGGACTTGCCGCAGCGTCGCGATGGTCTCGTCGAGGTCGCCTCGGTTTGCGGCGACATCGGTGCGAACCGTGGTGACGTCGGCGTCGACCTGCTCAAAGCGCTGCTGGGCTTCGCCGGCCTTCTGCCGCATCTCTTCGGCGACCAGCGCCATCTGTTCGGCGTGGCGTTGTTGCTGCTCGCGGATTTGCAGCGCGAGCTTGTCAGCGTGTTTTTGAGCTTGAATGCGCGCGGCGCCGGCGGCGGATTTCGCCTGCTGGCGTGCGGCGGTCAACTCGGACTCTAGAGTCTCGATAACGCGGGCGGTCTCGCCGGCCTCGGCGGCGTAGCGCTCCTGCGCGGTTTGGAATTGAGCGGTCATGTGTTGGCGGACGTCGCGGAGATCGGCTTGCAGCCCGCGAACTTCGCGGAGCAAATAGAAGGCGCCGCCTAGCGAGAGGGCGAGGGCGGCCACGAGCGCGATCTTTGCGATGGTGCTGGTTTTTTCGTGAGTCATCTGCGTCTAATTTCCGGGTCGAACGCGTGCGCTGCGTGCCCGGCCTCCTTTGGCCCTACTAGTATGCGCGCCGGGCGCCAAACTGGCAGTCGACTCGACGTACCACTATAAGTATGTTTATTTCAATAACTTATTGGAATATTGAGGCGAGGCCTCGGCGGGGCGGCTGACCTTCTCTGGACGTAAGAATTCCGGATAAATTGGAATTATTTACATGGCAATGCAGACGAAAATCGGCTACGTGCGCGGAGCCGTTTTGGTTACTCTGCGGCCGTCAATTGCACCGCAGCGTCTCGCGCGCCTCGAAGCCGTGACGAGGCTCGGAGGGCCCGCAGAACCGCGAGCGAAACTGGCGGACGATGTGGCTCTGCGGCGAAGGAACGTACTCGAAGACGGCGCCTTGCTCGCGCAGCTTACCCTGCAGAGCGTCGACCTCGACGTCTTGTACCGCGACCTCGCCCGCGACGGCCAGCGACGCCGCCACCCCGGCCGCGTGCCCCAGGATCATGTACTGCGGCTCCATGCGTAGCGACGAATAGGCGACGTGGCTGGCCGAGAAGGCGACCGGCACGAGCAGGTTCCGCGCTTCGCTCTTCTTCGGCAGCATCACGCGGTAAGGCATCTGGTAGGGCGTCACCGGCACCTGCATGTCGCCCTCGTTCTCCACGAAGCCGCGCTGGTTGACGAAGCGATGCAGATTGTGGGAGTCGGAGTTGTAGGAGCCCATGCCGATCGCGTCGGGCTTGGCGAGCTCGGTTTGCAGGTCCTTCTGGGTCATCACGAAATCGCCGATCATACGGCGGGCTTCGCGGATGTAGAGCTGGTGAGGCCAATGGTTCGTGTCGACGAACTCGTCGCGCGGCAATCCCCAGTTGGAGACCTCGTCGCGCAGAGACCGCGGTACGGAGGAGTCGTTGGCGAGGAAGTAGAGCAAGCCCTGAACGTAGTCGACGTGCGCTTGCCAGATCTCGGCCTTGCGGGCGTAGGAGCCGGCGGGGTAGTCCCAGGAGCCTCCGATGAAGTCGGTGGAGAAGGCGCCTTGGTTGTTGATGTCGATCTTGCCTCCCGGGATGCGGTCGAGCTTGAGGACCTGGCGCATCGTAGGAATCCTGCCGGTTTTGGCGACGGTCGCCTCGATCAGTCGCCGCAGCAGGGTGTAGCGTCTGGGATCGTACCCAGCCGGCTTGGGCCAGGGCAGGCGGTTGCCGGGGACATCGGTGGCGATGATGCGGAAGTTGTAGGCCTGAACCCGCTCATCCGCCGCGCCGGGCTCGCCCTTGGGCAGCGGCGAGATCTCGGGCAGCAGCTTGCCGCCGGCGTCGTAGGGCGAGACGTCGACCAGCCACTGATGCTTGGGCGTGCGGTCCCGCACCCCGGCCAGCGACTCGCCGTACTGGCGGGTCGACTCGCGACCCCAGGTGTAGCTCACCCCGGCCTGGGCCATCAGGTCGCCTTCGTAGGAGCAGTCGGCGAAGATCGCGGCGCGAAACTCGGCGCCGTTCTCGGCGGTGAGAGCGACGATGCGCACGCCAGCCTTTTGCACGCCGGTGTGCTCACGCAAGCGGTGGCGGTAGAGCACGCGGACGCTCGCCTCGCGTAGCATCTCGCGCAAGACTTGCTCGCCGACGCGCGGCTCGAAGTTCCAGGCGACTTCGTTGCGCCGGCGGCTTACCTGGTAGAGCTGGCCGACGCGCCAGAAGTACTCGAGCGCCAATCCGCCGATGACCTCGCGCTTGCCGATGTCGGACTGGCTCAGGCCGCCGGTGAGCATGCCGCCGAGGTGGTCGCGCGGCTCGAGCAGAATGACGTCGAGGCCCTCGCGCGCCGCGGCCACGGCGGTCGCCACGCCGCCCGCCGTGCCCCCGTAAACGACCAGATCAGCGGTCTCGGCCGCCGAAAGGCCTATGCAGGTCAACAGGAGGCACAAGGCGGGGCGCAACATGGCCTCAGTCTATCGGGTCCGCGCGGGCCGGCGAGAGATGCGGTCGCGAGGGCCTACTTGTCGTCTTCGGCCTTGGAGACCTTCACGCCGAGGCGCTCGAGCTTCTCTTCGAGCTTGGTCATCTCGGTGCGGTCTTGATCCGCGAACGCGCTCCGGCGCCACTCCTCCAGACCCCGCTCCCAATGCTTGCGCGCCTGCTCCTTCTTCCCGAGAGCGTAGTAGACGTCGCCCAGGTGGCTATGCACCACCGGGTCTTCGCCGTACTGTTCGAGTGAGCGGGTGAGGTAGCGCTCGGCGAGCTGCAGTTTTTGTTGACGGTAGTAAACCCAGCCCAGGCTGTCGAGGAAGGCGCCGTTGTCGGGTTCGAGGTCGAGCGCTTTCTGAATCATGTCGTGCGCTTCGTCGAGCTTCACGTTGCGGTCGGCGAGCATGTAGCCCAGATAGTTGAGGGCTCCGGAGTTGTCGGGGTCGAGCTCGAGCAGCTCGCGGAACTTCGCCTCGGACTCGTCGAAGCGCTTGGCGCGCTCGAGCAGGGAGGCGTGAGAGAACAGCACGCTGAGCTGCGCCCGCTCGCCCTGAGCAAGCTTGGCGGCTTGTTGGGCCGCATCGACGCCCTCGTCGTACATCTTGCCCTTCTCGTAGACCTGCACCAGAGTCAGGTAGATCTCGAGGTCGCTCGCCTCGCCGTCGAGCTCGCCGCGAAGCAACTTGGCGCCGTCGATCGCTTGGCCTTGCTCGGCCAGCAGCGTGGCGCGCTGCATCTTCAGCGCCCGATCGTCGGCAAACTCTTCGACCGCGGCGGCGGACTCGGCCAGGGCGCGCTCGTACTGGCGATCCGAGCGGTAGGCATCGACCACCAGCGCGCGGACGCGCGACATGGCCTCGGGGTTGATCTCGCCGATCTCGTTGTAGATCGCGATAGCAGCTTCGGTGTCTTCCTCTTGCCGGTAGAGCGAACCGAGGTGTTCGAGAAACATCACGCGATTGGCGCGGTCGCGAGGGGAATAGTCGGCGCTCTGGGTGTCGTTGAGGATCGCGCGTAGGGCCTGGATCGCTTCCTTGCTCTTGTTCTCGGCTTGGTAGAGCAGGACGCCGTTGTACTTGATGTCGAGCGAATCGGGATCGAGCTCGCGAGCCTGCTCGAGATGATCCCAGGCCTGGGAGAAACGCCTCTTTTCGCGATGGATCTGGGAAAGCCGCAGGTGGTATTCGGCGGTGCGCGGCTCGGCTTCGAGCAGCTCCTCGTACTGTTCTTGGGCGCCGCTGAAGTCGCCGCTCATCAGCAAGTTTCGGGCCAGCTCGCGGCGCGTGGGCAACGTGTTGCGCCCGCTTCCTTGCGCCTCTTCGAGTAGCTCGCGGTAGATCTTCGCCGCATCGCCGCTGCGGCCTGAGCGTTCATAGGCGGCGCCGAGCATCTGGAGGATGCGGCCGTTGCGGTCACCGTTGCGCATGGCTTTCTCGAGCGCTTCGACGCCTTTGGCAGCCTCGCCGGAGTCGAGATAGATCGCCGCCAACGCGGTGAGGGCCTCGGGTGAGCCGGGCTTCTGCTCGAGCGCCTTCTCCAGGGCCCCGCGGGCCTTGTCGGGCTGGTTGGTCGCGCGATACAGAGACGAGATCTCGACCAGAGACTCGAAGTCGGAGGGCTGAATCTCGAGGGCCTTTTCGTATTGCTCGAGAGAGCTGCGAAGCATGCTCTCGTTCACGCCGGTTTGGCGGTCTCGCGAGTAGCTCTGGTAGATGCGCCCCAACAGCCTGCGCATCTCGAAGTTGTCGGGGTCGTCGGCGAGGATCTCATTGGCCGCCGAGACCGCATCGTCGAGACGGTTGACGCGAGCGTAGAGGTCGATGAGCTCGCGGCGCAGGTACATGGAGTCCGGATCGGCCTCGATGGCCAGCTTGAACTCGTCGATCGAGCGGTTGACGTACTCCTGGCGCACGAACTGGATCGCGAGCTGCCGGTAGAGGTGTGCAAGGGAGAAGTGGTAGTAGGCCTCGCCGCGACTCTCGGGCGCGGCCTCGCTCTGCTGCGCCGGAGCCGCGGGCGCGACGAGCAGAGCTAGAGCGAGCATGAGCGCCGCCGGCAGGCGGCGACGGGCTTGCGGAATCTTCACTTCTCGACCTCTCGATCCGACACTTCGGGCATTATGCACAGTGTCAGTATAACCCGTGGTTTTCCAGGCGTCTCGGGCGGCGGGAATCTTGTGATCAGGCTGGGTAGTCGGGGGCCTCGCCAGGCGGCCGGCGCTTCCAGCGGCGGTGCATCCACAGCCACTGCTCGGGATGCTCGCGAATCGCTCGTTCGATGGCCCGCTGGCATCGCTGGGTCGTCTCCAAGACGCGTTGCTCTCGGTCCGAGCCCTCGGCCGGCTCGATGGGCGCATAGAACTTCAGGACGTAGCGGCGCTCGGACTGGTTCCAGAAAGCGAATCCGGGAATGATGGTCGCGCCGGTACGCAGGGCGAGTTGGGCGACTCCTCGGGTTGCCGCGGCCTTCTCGCCGAAGAAGTCGACGAAAACGGCGTCGTCGCCGGCGGCGTTTTGGTCGGCGAGGATGCCGACGGCTTCGTTGGCGCGGAGGGCCCGCAGGACGTCTCGAGCGGCGTCCTGCTTGGCAATCACGCCGTTTCCGTGCAGCACGCGACGGCTCTGGACCAGGCGGTCGAGCAGGGGGTTATCGAGGGGTCGCACCATCACCTGCATGGGGTTGCCGTAGAGCGCGTGGGCGAGCGAGCTGAGCTCCCAGTTGCCTAGATGGGCGGTGAGAAACAGGACGCCCTTACCCTCCCTTTTTGCGCGTTCGAAGTGCTCGAAGCCTTCGTAGACGATCCACTCGGCGATGTTGCGCCGGTTGAGGCGAGGCGAGCGGGCCAGGGCGAGCACGACGCGGCCGAGATTGGCGTAGGCGCCGCGCACGATGCGCCCTTTCTCGGCCGGATGAGCTTGGGGTAGGGCGATCTCGAGGTTCCGGCGGGCGATGCGGCGCCAACGCGGCACGGCGTGGAAAAGCACATGGCCCAGGATCTGCGCGCCGGGCTTCGCGAGCGGTAAAGGCAGCCAGCAAAGGGCCTGTAACGCGAGCCAGGCCGGCAGATATTCCGCCCAGTTCCGCAGTGCGCTCCGCCTCGCCATGAGCCAGACCCAAAACATAGCAGGGCCGCACTGATCCGCGCCGGAGCAGCGCAGCGCGCCAGCAGCCCGTGTCGACAGTGGCGTAGGTCGCGTTGCGCGCGCCGCGGGGCGAGATGCGAGACGTTCGCGAGGAATCGATGCGGTTTCATCCTGAGCGAGCGACAACGAAGCAGATCGTCCCGCGCCGCCGCAACCCTTTGGGCGAGAGGGGCCCATGGCGCCGGGGGCCCGCATCGCCCACCCAATACACTCTCGCGCGGCCCGCGCCACTGCCGACGCGGGCTGCTATGCTACGCCGTGATGATTCGCCTGCTCTTCGTCGGGTTCGCGCTCGTGCTGGCCTGCCGCGCCGAGACGCGCCTCGAGTTTCGCGCACAACAGCTTGCCGACGGCTTCGGCATCGGCTACGCCGTGCTCGTCGAGGATGTCGATCGGGACGGCCGGGTCGACATCCTTGCCATCAACGAGACGACGGCGAATTGGTGGAAGAATCCAGGCTGGGAGCGCCACGTCATCCTCGACGGCGTAACGGAGGAGGACAACGTCGCAATCGCCGCGCACGACATCGACGGCGACGGCGACTTGGACCTCGCCCTGGGAGCGGCTTGGCGGCCCTCCGACACGCAAGGCGGCGGGACTCTGCAGTGGATCGGGCCCGAGGGCGACCCGCGCGAGACCTGGCGGATGCACCCCATCGGCGCCGAGCCTACGTTGCACCGCATCCGCTGGGGCGACACGGACGGCGACGGCGACAAAGAGCTGTTGGTCGCGCCGCTGCACGGGCGCGGAACCGCAGGCCCGGCCCACTGGGAGGGCGCCGGAGCCCGTTTGCTCGTGCTGCGCCCGCCGGGCTGGAGCGAAGAGGTCGCCGACTCGAGCTTCCACATCCTGCACAACTTCTGGGTGACGAACTTCGACGAGGACCCGGCCGACGAGCTGCTGACGGCCAGCTACGAAGGCGTCCATCTGCTCGATCGCTCGAGCGCCGGCAAGTGGACACGGACGAAGTTGGGGGCTGGCTTCGAGGGCGAAAAGATCCGCGGCGCCGGGGAGATCAAGCTGGGGCGCCTGAAGAGCGGCAAACGCTACATCGCCACGGTCGAGCCTTGGCACGCCAACCACATCGTGATCTACGAAGAGCCTGCCAATCCGCTGTCCATGTGGAATCGGCGCATCGTGGCGGACGAGCTCGGCGGCGGGCACGCGCTGTGGCCGGCGGACCTCGACGGCGACGGAGATGAAGAGCTGGTCGTCGGCTGGCGCCTGAAGGGCAGGGGCGACTTCGCCCGGCCCGGCGTCGCGGTGTTCGATCCGGGTGACTGGAAGTATCAGATCGTCGATTCGGGCGGCATGGCGACCGAAGATTTGACGGTGGCGGACTTCAACGAAGACGGCAAATCGGATATCGTCGCTGTCGGGCGGGCGACCCACAACGTGAAGATCTACTGGCAGCGGTAGCGCTCATGCGGGCGGCTCGGGGAAAAGCCCGGGCATCCATCGCGATGCAAGCCTTGCGGGAAAGGCCACGCGCAGCGGAGCTCGCGGCCCGTCGGAAGTAAGCGCTCCGATGGCCAGCAGTGCGGCGGTAATGCGTCGGGCGTGACGTCCGCTAGCGCCCAGTATGCCGGCCGCGTCGCCCCGGCCTAGCTCGCCACGCAGGAGAGCGGCGTCGACCAGCAAGTCCGCCCCGGGAGGCAGATTGCCAACCCGGATCTCCTCCTCGGCCCACAAAGTAGCTCGCGCGCGTAGCCGATCAGGCTGCACTAGCCCTTCCATGAGCTCCACTTGGTCGATGCAGAGCTTCAGGAAGTACTCAGTGAATTCCGCCAGGGCCTCTTCGCTGAGGGTCCCTCGTCCGTCCAGGTCGTTTCGCCTCGTTCGGTCGCAGCTCGCCAGGCGTTGTTTGTACTCGACCGCGTTCCTAGCCAGACCACGTGCAACTGACCAAACCGCGCCAGTATCGAGCAGATCTAGCAACGCCGCGTGCGACATCAGGCGGGCGACCCGGCCATTGCCGTCGAGGAAGGGATGAATCCACAACAGACGATGGTGAGCCGCGGCCGCCGACAGGATGGCCTCGGCCTTCCCGAGCGAAGCATAGATCTGTTCGAATCGCGCCAAGAATCGTGGAACCGCGCCGGGGCTGACGGCTCGGTGCTGGCCAACGACTACATCGCGGACGCGGAGCTCCCCAGGACGAACGTGGGCAGGCGGTCCGCCGTCTTCGTCGGGAACGACGAGCAATTCCTCGGGCAACTCCGCGCAGAATCGGTGGTGAATCTCGCGGAGGCTCTCGGCGGCATAGGCGCGACCGGCAACGCCCCCCGCGTCAATCCAAGCCTGGACAGCGATATGCGCTGCAGCCTCCCGTTGTAGGCTGCGCTTCCGATCGTCCCTGCTGTAGTCGTTCGCCAGGGCCTTCTCGATGTCGACCGGATGGGTGCTGTGGCCTTCGATCAGGTTCGAGTAGTAACAGTTCATCGATCGCACCAGGCTGGCCAGCGACCCGACAAGGCCGGGGGGCAGACTCCGCCGGAAGCCGGCGGACCGCTGCGAAAGCTCGATCGCGAGGTCGGCTAGGGCGCCCCGATGCGGAGCGCCGGCGGAGAGCATTAGCGGCTCCATCAGGGAAGTGCGTTCGCCGCGGTCGGCGACCGGTCGCATGTCCGCTTCCATGCCCCTATTATCTCACTCTGTGTTAATGATTTATGGCATTTCCGATGGTCAACGATGTCCGCTTGGATGGCCGCTTGCCTGAAGAACGGGCTCGAGTGCCCGGGTATACTGACGGCTACGCCGATGCTGCGACCGGTTTCGCTCCTGCTGCTGGCCGTCGCCGCCGCCCATGCAGCCGACCGCCCCAACATCCTCTGGATCGTCTTCGAGGACCTGAGCCCGGAGATCGGCGCTTACGGCGATCCCTACGCCGTCACCCCGCGCCTCGACGCCTTCGCCAAGCAGAGCGTGCTCTACACCCGCGCCTACTCCAACGCCGGCGCCTGCGCCCCGGCGCGTTCCACGCTCATCACTGGCATGTACCCGACCTCGATCGGAACCCACCACATGCGCTCGGAGGGCCGTCCGCCGAGCTATGTGCGAGCGTTCACCGAATACCTGCGCGAGGCCGGCTACTACTGCTCCAACCATTCCAAGCAGGACTACAACTGGATTGCGCCCTCTACGGCCTGGGACGCCAACGACGCCGACTGGCGCGCGACAGGCTGGCGACAGCGCGGCGACAAGCCGTTCTTCTCGGTCGTCAACATCACCGACACGCACTCGAGCCAGACCTATCACCCCTGGGCCCCGTGGCAAAAGCGCCGGGAGGCGCTGGCGCCGGAGCAACGCCACGACCCCGCGGAAGCCCTCGTCCCGCCCTATTACCCCGATACGCCCGAGACGCGCGAGATCCTGGCGCGCTACGCCGACAACGTGACCTTCGCGGACCGCAAGGTCGGCGAGGTTCTGGCGGCGCTCGAACAGGACGGCCTAGCCGAAGACACCATCGTCTTCTTCTACACCGACCACGGCACGGGGCTGCCGCGCTCGAAGAGCTTCCAGTTTGCCTCCTCGACGCACGTGCCATTGCTGATCCGCGTCCCCGAGAAGCTCTCCGAGCTGGCGCCGTCGCGGCCAGGCGGGCGTGTGGAGCGGCTGGTGAGCTTCGTGGATTTCGCACCAACGGTGCTGAGCTTGGCCGGTCTGGAAGTTCCCGAGCACTTCCACGGCCAGCCGTTTCTGGGGCCCAAGACAGGCTTTCCGAAACAGTTCGTGTTCGGCTATCGCGACCGCATGGACGAGCGCTACGAGCTCATCCGCTCGGTGATGGACGGCCGGTTCCACTACATCCGCAACTACTACCCCCGCCTGCCCTGGTTTCACGACCAGACGCGGCTGTACCCGAGCACGAACCCGATCCTCGAGGTCTGGCACGCGCTCGCCGCGGGGGGCGAGTTGAGCGGGCCGGCGGCGGTCTACATGGCGCGCACAAAACCGCGCGAGCAGCTCTTCGACATGCGGGAGGACCCGCATGAGGTTGAGAACCGAGCAGACGACCCCGCATACGCCGGAGTGCTGGCGAAGCTGCGCAAGGCCTACCGGGAATGGACGTTCAGGACCCGCGACCTGGGCTTCTTGCCCGAGGAAGAGATCTGGCGACGCTTCGATGGCGCAGCCGCCGAGGCGCTCGGCGCCAATCCAGAACGCTACCCGCTCGCAAGAATTCTGGAGACGGCCGACTCGGTCGATCTCGAGTTGCAGATCGAGCGGCTCGCCGACGCCGACCCGACGGTCCGTTACTGGGCCGCCGTCGGTCTGACAGGACAGGGGCCGGCGGCCCGGTCAGCCAAGCCCGCGCTGCGCAACGCGCTCGAGGATGAGTCGCCGGCGGTGCGGGCGATGGCCGCGCAGGCTCTGTGCGCGCTCGAGGAATGCGAGCGCCCGCTGGCCGTGCTGGCGGAGTTACTGAGGGACGAGCGGCCCTACGTTGCACTGCGCGCCGCCAATGCAATCGATCATCTCGACGGGCGAGCGGCGCCGCTGCTGCCTCGCCTCGAGGCCTACATGACCCCGGCGGCGCACTTGCGGGGTCGAGACTTCTTTCGCGAGGCGGAGTTTCCGCAGTGGGTGCTGCGACGCGCCGTGCCGCAGCTCAATAGCGGCAGCGGTCGTTCGCGGCCTTGACGAAGTAGGTCTTGTAGTTCCGCGCCTTGGGATCCATGCAGCCTTCGAGCTCGAGCAGCTCGACCTTGCGGAACTCGACCGGGTGGCTCTCGCTCTGGAGCGAGATCGACCCGCGCTCGAGTAACTTGCCATCCTGCTTGGCCTCGGGGTCCACCGGGTCGACGTTGCCGCCCCCGGCTTGCGGCAGCTCGTACTCCAGCACGACCTCGCCGTCGAGGATGTGTTGGATGGAGGACGCCCCGAGCGCCAGCACTTCCGCTGTGACCCACTGCTCGCCGTCGAAGGTCGGCGTCGCGGCCTGGATGCAGTGCCGTGTCTCGAGCTTGCCTCCCATCACGACGTTCGTCCCGGGCGTGCAGAGATTGAGCGTCGTGCGCGGACCCTCGCCGAGCCCGCCGAGCAACTGCACCTCGATCGAGACGGGGAAGTTCTGGCCGGTCAGCATGGTCTTCACGGGTTGGCCGTGGATCATCACGCCGCTGTTGCGCCGCGCCCATCCCGGCCCCTCCGCCGCCTGGTCGCCGACGAAGCGATACTCCACCCGCAGGCGGTAGTAGCCGTAGCTTTCGTTCTCATGGAACAGGTGCCCAAAGCGCTCGCCGAACTCATCGTAGGCTTCGTAGCCGACCGTGAGCACGCCGTTCTCGACGCGGAAGGTGTTGCCGAAGTTTTGGCCGACGGCGTAGCCGCGGATCTTGGGTGTCCAGCCGGAGAGATCACGGCCGTTGAAGAGCTGGACCCACTCTTCGCGGTCTGGGTCGTTTTGAGCCGAAGCGGCGACGGCGAGCAGCGCGAGGCAGACGAGGGGTCGGAACATCTTCGTCGGAGTATAGCGGGCCAGGATCGTCGATCGTCAGTGCCGGGGGGCAGCTTGCCGCACACGCAGGTCGGCGATGTCGATGGCGCGGATCCACGGGTGCCCGGCCGCACGGATGGCGTCCCGGCGCTCTCGCGTGTCCCGCACGTCGCCGTGGAGCTCGGCGATGCACATGTCGGTAACGGTCACCTCGACCTGGACGAGCCGGTAGACGCCGAGCTGACGCCGGATGGTGGCCTCGATCTCGCGTCTGTCCTTGAACTCGCCGATCGAGCAGTTGCCGCTGAAGGCCAGCCTCTCGCGCTTGAGGTCGGCCCGTCGGGGGTTGCGCACGAGCGTGGAGCGCGGCTCGGCGGTGTCGCGCGGCGAGCGGCGAAACTCAGAGTCGGGGGCGAGGATCAATATCCCGAACGGAACCGCCAGCGAGAGCAGCCCGAACAGCAGCGCGCCGCCGATGATGAGCAGGTCGTTCGAGATGCGCGGCGGCGCCACGCTCTTGAGCCTAGCGCGCGCCGCCGCTTCAGCCAACCCCACGGGGTCAACCGCCACTTCTCACCAGGCGGCGAGCGGAAGTGCGTGAGAGGCGCGTCAGCACGAGGCGCGTGAAGCCCAGCGCGCACAGGCGTACTCGACAGTACGTCGAGCACGGTGGGCGAGCGCAACGAAGGGATGGCGCGGCTATCGCGCGCTTCCGCCGGCTCCTGGTGAGAAGTGGCGGTTAGGAGTCGCCGTTGCAAAGGCCCGGCTCGGGGCCTTCGACTACGCCGTTGCCGCAACAGTAGCGCCCGCTCGGTTTGCCGTTCTGCACGCCGGCGCAGTCGGACGCGCTGGTCGAGCAGTCCTCGCCTTGGGCGGCCTCGCAAACGCCGTCGTCGTCGCAACGCGAGGGCACTCAGGCGCTGTGGATCCGCGGTCGTACGACTACGGGTCGCCTAGACTGCACAATGGGTCGCCAACCACCACGTTCATCCAGCTCAAGAACGGAATCGCAAGGTAGAAGCTCTCCGCAAGCGTGCGGCCTTCGTAGTAGGCGGGAAACAGGTATCGCGGCTGCGGCGTGCCTTCGAGAAAGGGCTCGTAGACATGCCCGGAGGCGCCGCTCGCCCCCTGCCGGATGAAATCCGCCGTGAGCCCCTGCGGGGATCCGGCGAAAAAGTCGTTCGAATCGTCCCATGGGCCAGGCTTCCAGTCCGGCGGAGGCTCTTCGAACGTTCGCCCATCGGTCGAGACGAATTGGGTGACGATCGCGCCGGGCAGCCATTCGAAGCCGACATCGCGCATACCGGCCCCTTGGCGGCGCTCATCATTCGTTCCCCAAGATGCGTACCCGATAACGCCCTTCGCGCCGGTCAGCACTTCGTTCGTATCCTCGACGTGCACGCGGTTCTGTGGCAGCGCCCGAGCAGCCGACTGCAACCAGCTATCTCCGGATCCCTGGTTGCCTCGGCTCAGGTCGAAGACGAAAAGCCCTCGATTCTCCGTTTCTAGACAGCGGTCAATCGCGCCGCGCACGTCCTCGAAGGTGTAGCCTGTAAGCCGCGTGACCGGGTAGATGCTGTGCTCCGCGATATCGAAACGCGTTCGGTACTTGCCGTAGAACGGATTCGTGACGGGCCCCGGCGTCGGGTAGGTCTTGTAGTCCATGATGCGCGGCAGCAGCGTCAACTCCGAGTCCACCGCGGCGCCATCGCTGTTGCGCCCGCCCTCCACGGGGAGGACGCGGAGCGGCACTCCCTTGGTGGTAACGAGATAGCGAATTCGGCCCCGATCTTCGAGCGGAATCGGCAACAAGCAGTCCCAGACCGCTCGCTCGATCGAACGCTGATAGACCGCGCGCGAGATCGTTTCGGCCTCCGGCGCGAGGATCTCGCACACGTTGCGCCGCGGCACAGCGCGGCGGCGCTGGTAGTACTCGCCGATCTGGCGTGAGACGCGCGAGGCGCGGTTGACGATCAGCAGGACGTTCTCGCCCGTCTCGCCGCTCGCCGCGACGGCGGCCAGCAACACCAACCCCAGCGTTTGGCGCATCTAGCTCATCATAGGCGAGGATGAAAGGCGGGATGCGCATCGTGGTGATTGGCGAGATCCTCTGGGACGTCTTCCCCGACGGCGAGCGTCTGGGCGGAGCGCCCCTCAACTTTGCGGCTCACTCCCGGCAGCTCGGCGCGGCAGTCGACTTCGTCAGCGCAGTAGGCGACGACGATCGCGGGCGGGAGGCGTTGCGACAGGCGGAAGCGCTCGGCCTGGCCGGACCGTTTCTTCAGACGGTGAGCAGGCAGCCGACCGGCCACGTCACCGTGACGCTCGATCGCGGTCAGCCCGACTACGTGATTCATCGCCCGGCGGCGTATGACGCCGTGGACCTCGCGGCCCGGGATCTGGAGGCCTTGCGTGCAAGCAAGCCTGATTGGATCTACTTCGGGACGCTCCTCGCACACCTGCCCGAGCCTCGACTCCAACTCGAGCGCCTGCTCGAAACCCTTCCGAAAACCAAGCGGCTCTATGACATCAACTTGCGCAAGTCATCCTGGACAGAGGCGCTCATCGGAGAGCTGCTGTCGAACGCCGACATGCTCAAGATCAACGAGGACGAAGCGGTCGTCGTGGCGGAACTGTTCGACGGCCCCTCGGACGATCTCGAGCGGTTCGCACGCTGGGGGGCGGCGCGATGGAAGCTCGACGGAGTGGCGGTGACGCGCGGAGCGCAGGGGAGCTCGCTGTTGCTCGCGGACCGTTGGGTCGAGAGCCCGGGGGTGCGGGTCGAGCTGGCCGACGCGGTGGGCGCGGGCGACGCGTTCGCGGCGGCCTTCCTGCATGGGCTCGAGAACGGCTGGGAGGCAGCCGAGATCGCGGATTTCGCGAACCGAGTTGGAGCCCTGGTGGCCTCCCGCCAGGGCGCGATTCCCCGCTGGCGCCCGCAAGAAGCCCGCCAGTTGTAACGGGCGCGAGAATCAACCACCTCTGTTCGGTGGTTGTTGACTCCACGCGCTGGACATAGGAAGCTATACGTGGGTTATCTGTATCCATGCGCCTTCTCAAGCACTTAGGGCTGATCGCGGCCCTCGCGCTTCCCTGTCTCGCGGAGCCTCCCAAGCAGGAGAATCCGTTCACCGCCGAGGACCGCGCCTACTGGGCGTTCCAGCCCGTCGAGCGCGCAGCCGTTCCCGCGGCTGGAGAGGCGCATCCGGTAGACGCATTCCTGGCAGCGAAGCTGGCCGAGAAGGGGCTGCGCATCGGCCCCGAAGCCGACCGGGTCACCTTGATCCGCCGGGCGTCCTTCGATCTGATCGGCCTGCCGCCGACGCCGGAGCAAGTCGACGCCTTCGTCAGCGACTCCGCACCGGACGCTTACGAGAAAGTCGTCGAGCGATTGCTCGCCTCGCCGCACTACGGCGAGCGTTGGGCCAGGCATTGGCTCGACTTGGCGCGGTATGCCGAGTCCAACGGCTTCAAGAGCGACGAGACGCGCCCCACCGCTTGGCGCTATCGCGACTACGTCATCCGCAGCTTCAACGACGACAAGCCCTACGATCGCTTCGTCCAGGAGCAGATCGCTGGCGACGAGCTGTGGCCCGACGATCCTTGGGCGCGCGTCGCCACCGGCTTCAACCGTCACTACCCTGATGAGTCCAACGCGGCGAACCTGGCTCAGCGGCGCGCGGAGCTGCTGCAAGACGTGACCGACGCGGTGGGCGCGACGTTCATGGGCCTGACGGTGGGCTGCGCCAAGTGCCACGACCACAAGTTCGACGCAATCCTGCAGAAGGACTACTACCGTCTTCAGGCCTTCTTCGCGAACTCCATCGAGGACGACGAGGTTTTACTGATGGACGACGCCGAGCACGCGGGCTATCTCGCCGAGCTCGCCGTCTGGGAAGAGAAGACCAAGGCCGTCCGCGACGAGATCGAAGCGATGATCTCGGTCGTCCGGCAGGCCGAGTCCGACCGGCTGTTCACGAAGCGCGACGACGCCACCAAAGGCTCTCTTTCGAAGCCGCTCAGCGAGCTGACGCCTTTCGAGCGCCAGATGTTCGAGAAGCACTGGTGGCAGCTCGGCTACACCGAGAAGAACCTGTGGAAGAAGCTCAAAGGGGAGCAGAAAGAGCGCTACCTCGAGCTGCAGGCCGAGCTCGCCCAATACGAGCATCTCTACCCGGGCGAAGCGCCCACCGGCATGGGCCTCAAGGAGCTGGGAACCCAGCCGCCTCCGACGCACGTGCTGACTCTGGCCAACTACGCCGCGCCGCAACAGCAGGTCGAGCCCGGGTTCCCCTCGGTTCTCGACCCCAGCCCCGCCAAGTACGAGCAGCCCGCCGGCGTGGTCTCCACCGGGCGCCGCAGCGCGCTCGCGAAGTGGCTGAGCGACTCGCGGAACCCCTTGACGGCGCGCGTGATGGTGAATCGCGTTTGGCACTACCACTTCGGCAAGGGAATCGTGGGCACGCCCAGCGACTTTGGCCGCATGGGCGAGAAACCCACCCATCCCGAGTTGCTGGACTGGCTGGCGTCGGAGTTCGTCGACAACGGCTGGTCAGTGAAACAGATGCACCGGCTGATGATGACCTCGAAGGCCTACCGACAAGCGGCTACGTTCGATGAAACGGCGCAAGCCAAGGACCCCTTCAACAAGCTGCTGTGGCGCTTCCCGCCGCAGCGTCTCGAAGGCGAGGTGATCCGCGATTCGATGCTCGCCGTGGCGGGCAAGCTCAACCCGCACGTCGGCGGCCCTAGCGTCTTCCCTCCCCTGCCCGCCGGCATGCCGAAACCCCGAGGCGGCTGGGACGCAACCGAGGACCCCGCCGAACAGGCGCGACGCAGCATCTACATCTTCGTGCGCCGCAACAATCGCTACCCGATGATGCAGGCGTTCGATATGCCGGACACGCATGAGACCTGCGCCCGGCGCTCGACGACGATCACCGCGCCGCAGGCTCTGTCGCTGCTCAACGACGAGCAGACGGTCGATTGGGCCCGAGCTCTAGCGGAGCGCGTCTTCGAGCGCGCCGGCTCGGACAAAGGGCGACAGGTGGACGAGGCGTTCCTGCTAGCTTATTCGCGGCGCCCGGACAGCTTCGAGAAGGACGCGGCGCTGACCTTCTTCGACTCGCAGCGCGAGGTCATCGCACGGCGGCTCGACGCTGGCGAGCCCGTTGCACAGCTCGAAATCTCGGCCGCGGGTCTTGGACGAGCCGAGCAGGCGGCGCTGGTCGATTTTTGCCACGCGCTGCTCAACTCCAACGAGTTCGTCTTCCAAAACTAGGCGGAGCCACCGCGATGCGCAAGATCGACAGCTCCTATCTGCACCCGACCACGCGACGAGCGTTTCTCTCCCGCACCGGCAGCGGACTCGGGGCGTTGGCCTTCGGTTCGTTGCTCGCCGAGCAGGGTCTGGGTGCGATCGTCGAGAAGCCGCTGGCGCCGCGCGAGCCGCACCATCCGCCCAAGGCAAAGAGCGTCATCTGGTTGTTCATGGAGGGCGGCGCCAGCCATGTCGACACCTTCGACCCCAAGCCCGCGCTGAAGCGTCTCGCCGGCCAGGCGACGCCGGAGTCGTTCAACCCGCCCAAGGTCACCGCCATGGGCACCTCAGGCAACACGCTCATGCCGGACCAGCGGCAGTGGGCCCAGCACGGCGAGAGCGGCTTGTGGGTGTCGGATTGGTATCCAGAGGTCGCCAAGCACGTCGACGATCTATGCGTCATCCGCTCCTGCCAAGCCGACGGGCTCAACCACGTCGGCTCGGTCTGCCAGATGAACACCGGCTCCATCTTGGCCGGCAGGCCCGCGCTCGGCGCGTGGGTAACCTACGGTCTGGGCGCGGCCAATCAGAACCTGCCCACGTTCGTCGTGCTCGACACCGAAGCCCCGCTCAACGGCGGCGCCAAGAACTGGTCATCGGGCTTCTTGCCGGCGGTCTACCAAGGCACACAGTTCCAGAAGGACGGGCCGCCCATCCTCAACCTGCACAACCCCGAAACGGTCGGGGAGGACCAACAGCGCGGCAAGCTCGACTTGCTCGCCAAGCTCAACCGCCGGCACGCCGAGAAGCACCCGCACCAGAGCGAGCTAGACGCGCGACTGGAGAGCTACGAGCTCGCTTGGCGCATGCAGGCGCACGCGCCCGACGCCGTCGACATCTCCTCGGAGAGCAACGCCACCAAGAGCCTGTACGGCATGGACGACGACTTTACGCGGCCCTGCGGCGAGAAGCTTCTGCTCGCGCGGCGGCTCGTCGAGCGCGGCGTGCGCTTCGTCGAGGTCTACGCCGGCTCCTGGGACGCCCACTCCGACATCGAGAAGAACCACGGCAAATGGTGTCCGTTCACCGACAAGCCCATCGCGGGCCTGCTGGCGGACCTCAAGTCGCGCGGCCTGCTCGAAGACACCCTCGTCGTCTGGGCCGGCGAGTTCGGCCGCACGCCGTTCAACGAGAAGGGCGACGGACGCGACCACAACCCCTGGGGATTCACGATTTGGATGGCCGGCGGCGGCGCCGAAGGCGGGCAAACCGTCGGCGCGACCGACGAAATCGGACTGCATGCCGTGGAGAAGCCCTACCACGTCCACGACATCCACGCCACCGTGCTGCACCTGCTCGGCTTGGACCACCTGAGCCTGACCTACCTGCACAATGGGCGCAGCGAGCGGGCGACCATCAACGGCGGCAAGCTGATCGAGGAAGCGCTGGCGTAGCTGCTAGCAGCCGCACTCACAAACGGCGCAGGGAATCCACGTCCTCCTCCACCGGCTGCCGCGCATCCCACGTCGGCGGAGCTGGCTGATTGTCTCTGGTCCCCAGCCACTCGACCCCCGCCCCGGCGCGCCGGCGGAGAACCAGCGCCAACTGACCGGCGTGGTGCTGCGTGTGCCGCAAGCTGTTGAGCAGAAACTCGCCGACGTTCAGCTCGTACCACCAAAACCCGCAGCGCTCCAGGGCGCGTTCCATCGTCAGTTTCTCGAACGTTTCGTCGCACTTGCGCAGGCAGTGCTCGGCGTAGCCCAGTAGCTGCGATCTACCGAGGGCCTCCGGCGGGGTGGCGACGGGACCGCCGAATTCCCCGTAGTCGCCGGGGAGAAAGTGCGCCTTGTCGGTGTGGAAATCTCTTGGTTGGAACGCCTCGGCATCGTCGGAGAGGTAGAAGTCCGCAAAGAACAGGGCGTGGTAGCTCAAGTGCCAGAAGGGCGTTCCCTCCGTGCGATCGTCCCACAGCTCGTCCGGACATGCCTCGATGGCGGATCGCACCATTTGGATCGCCGCGGCGAACTGCCGGCCGATGAGGGTTTGCCAGGCGTCGTTCATCGAGTGTGTGCTCCTCGTCTCGGCCAATCATCATAGCGCCGGCCTCACGGCGTTCGAGCTCATGTGCTCGTGCGGCGCCGCGCGCTCGTCAGAAGGTACAATTCAGACCGGATGTCGATCGTCGGCAAGGCAATCGGGTGGGCGTTGCAAGGACGCGAGCAAACCTGTGAGGCCTGCGGCACAACGTTTACCTGCGGCCCGCTCGCCGCCGACGGCGGCTGCTGGTGCACGGGGGAGCAGGTTCCCGCTGACGCTCTCGCCGAGCTCAAACAGCGCTACCGGCGTTGCGTTTGTCCTCAGTGCCTGCGTTCCTCGGGTTCGACGCTGCGCCGCCTTGACAGGTAGTCCGCTAGCGCTTGCTCGAGCGTCGGCATCGGCGAAAAGCCGAGGGATTCCACTTTCGCATTCGACAGGCTCGCGCTTCGCGGCCGGCGCGCCGGTGTGACGTACTCGCGATGGTTCGTCGGCTGCACATCGGTCTGCTTGCCGGCGGCTTCGAGGATACGCAAGGCATACTCGTACCACGAGATCGTCTCGCCGCCTCCGATGTGATACAAGCCTGGCTCGGCGCGCTCGACCAAATCGATGGACATCGCCGCCAGCGGTACCGCGTAGGTCGGCGTGGCGAAGAAGTCGTCGACGACGCGCAGCGGTTCTCCCGCATCCGCCTTGCGCAGGACCAGCTCGGGGAAGTTGCCGCGGTTGGTGTAGCGCCCGGCCGGTCCGAACACGCCGGCGACGCGGACGACGAATGCGCGCTCGCAGTTGCCCAAAGCGTAGTGCTCTCCGGCGAGCTTCGAGACGCCGTAGGCCGAAGGCGGCATCGGCAGGTCTTGCTCGGTGTAAGGCGACTCCTTCGTGCCCGCGAAGACGTGGTCGGTCGAGTAATGCATCAGCGCGGAGCCCGACTGCGCGCAGGCGAGCGAGATGGACCGCACCGCCAGCCCGTTGACGCGCATCGCGACCTCGGGCTCGCTCTCGGCCTTGTCGACGAGGTTGTACGCCGCCGCGTTGAAGACGCAATCGGGCTTGTGTCGCGAAATCAACGCATCGACGGCCGCGGCGGAGGTGATGTCGAGCTTCTTGCGACCGACGGCGATGACGCTGTGGCGGCGTCTCCTGAGCTCATCGGAGAGCTCCACCCCGAGCTGTCCGCCGGCTCCCAAAACGATGGCGCGCATGGTGCTCCCAACTTAGCGCAGGTCGTAGAGGAAGATCGAGTAGCCGGCCTTGGCGTCGGGCTCGCGCTCACGAAAGTAGCGGAAGTAGTCGCGATGCTGCTCGTCCCAGTGATAGCCGAGCAATAGGTTGACGCTGATGGCGTAGAAGCCCGGCGGCGGCTCGAAGACCGGGCCGGAGACGCAGTCTCCGCAAAACGGCGTGGGGAGAGTCCGCACGCGGTGGCCGGGAAGGTAGTGCCAAGGGCGGTCCAGCCCAAAGTAGGCGAACTCGACGAGCTCGATGTCGTGCTCCTCGGCGTAGGCGGCGACGTAGGGCCAGTCCTGGCCCCAGTCGATGTTGGAGTCGGCCAGGTAGCGCCAGCCAGAGTCGGGACCGCCGGCCCACTGGTTGAAGTAGGCGATGCCGTGGGGGTAGATCGCAACGGACTCGGCGGCCAGCCACAGAGCGCTTGCCGCCAGCAGCCCCCTCGCCCAGCGGCTCCCCCACAGCGGCCGCAACGCAATGCAGGAGGCGAGCAGCACGAGCGGCGTCAGCGGCATCACGTGGCGGTAGCCAATGTTGATCTTCGATTGCATCGCCAAAGCCAATAGCAGCAAACCCGTGGTCCAGAGCAGGACTTCGGCGACGGTGTGCTTCCGCCGCGGCAGCCGCAACAGGAAGGCGATCAAGCCGGCCGCCGCCAGCGCCTGCAGGGGTACGGGCAGCTTCAGCGCCAGCGCCACGGGGAAGTAGCGCCAATCGCCGCCATAGAAGCTCTCGCCCAGGAAGTACGACGGAAAGCCGGTTTCGCGGCTGCGTTGTCGGAGGAACGAGACGCCCTCCACCCAACGCTTGGGCACGGGGATCGGCGGCCACCGGCGCCACGAATCGCGCTCCCGTTCGCTCCAGCTCGCTTCGCTGGCGATGCGCTCGAACTCGAAGCCGTGGACGCGGATCATCTCGAACTGATGCAGCGCCGCCGACGCGGCGTAAGCCACGAGAACTAGCCCTGCCGCTCGCAAGCTGGCCCGTCGCCACTCACGCCGCTGGGCGTGCCGCCAAAGCAAGGCCAGCGCGGCAATCGGAAACGCCGCTTGCACGGTGAACTTGGTCTGGATGGCCAGCGCCGCCACCAGGGCCAGGATCCAGAAGCGCGTTCGATCCGGTCGCTGCCAGTAGCGCCAGCTCGTGTAGCCCAGCGCCATCAGGCCAGCCGCGGCGGCCACGTCGGACTTGATCAGGGGCCCATGCGCCAGCAGGTTTGGCTCGAGCGCGAGCAGGGCGGTCGCCGCCAACGCCCCAGCCGGCCCGAGAAGCTCGCGCGCCCAGGCCCAGCACAGCGCAAGCAGCGCGAGCGGGAACAGCAGCATCGGCAGCCGGCCGAGGAAGAGCAAGCGTCGTGCGCCCTCGGGGCCCAGCGCGTCGAGCAGCTGGCCGCCCACGCCCCACTGGTCGCCCTCGCGCCACTGCTGCGTATCGGTTTGCAGAGGAGCCTCGAGCGCGAGCGGGACCCAGCCCTGCACCAAGCGCGTGAGCGGCGGCGCGTCCGAGGGCTTGAGCCGGTCCTCCCCCAGCCAGTAGAGGTAGCCCGCGGCCAGATGCGCCGGCTCGTCATAGGTCGCCCCCACGACGCGCGCCTGCCAAACCAGCGCCGCCGCGTATGCGACGAACACCAGAACCGTTCCGGCCCGGACCCACACGATGTTCGAGGCTAGCAAGTTCGCCTAGGCTCAAGTCGCGGCCGCGATCTCTTCGAGCCTGACGGGGCGATTCTCCCGGGCGGACAAATAGCAGGCCTCGACCGCCGCAAAGGTCGTGTTGACGTAGGCGGCGACTTCGGTTTCGAAGGCTTCGCCGGTGAGCAGGCAATCGATGAAGTGCTGCTGGGTCGCGCGCGCCGAATCGCCGCGATAGCCGGGTTGCCCCACGCCGGCGAACACGCGCTCCCCGTCGAGATAGACATCGCCGGAGTGCTCCAGCCGGATCTTGCCGTCCACGCCTTCGAAACGCGCGATCTCGAGCGCCGGCCCGGGCTCGTCCGGCTCGACCACGCGATTGCAGTCGAGAACGCCCACCGCGCCGCCGGCGTGCTTGGCGACGATCACGGCCATATCCTCGGCGCGGATGAGCGGGTTGACCTTCTCGGTCCGGCAGTAGACCTCCTCGATGGGGCCGAGCAGGAAGCGGGCAGTATCGAGGTGGTGCACCAACGTCTCGAAAACGATCAACCGCGGCATGTCCTTGAAGTAGGGCTGGTTGGGGAACGGCTGGCCGCCGGCGCCGTCGCGCGCCCGGGCGTGCATCGAATAGTAGATGGGCCGCCCGATGCGGTTTGCCCCGATGAGCGACGCGATCTCGCGGTACCAGCGCTGCCAGCGCCAATTCTCGTTGATCATCACGCGGACGTCGGCGCCGGCGACCAGGCCCGCGATCCGCCGCGCCTCGTCCCAGGTCTCCGCCACCGGCTTTTGAAGCAGAACCGGGAGCCCCCGCGCAATGCACTGGCGCGAGAGTGCGAGGTGGGTAGCCGGGAGCGTCGCGATGTCGACGAAGTCCGGTCGAATCTCGTCGAAGGCCCGCTCGAGATCGTCGAATGTCTTGACGCCGAACGAAGCGCCAAACTCCTGGAGCTTCTTCGAATCGAGATCGCAGACCGCGGCGACATCGCCGCCGTCGACGCGCTGCCAAGCCTCCATCTGAATGCGGCCAAAAAAGCCGCAGCCGACCAGAACGCCCTTAAGCATAGAGGGATAGCGTACCGCGACCGAAGCTAGGGCTGGCGTTGGTCGATCCACGCGTCCAGCCGGATCATGAATTCCGAGCCGAGCTCGTCGTCATCCACTACTCGCGTCGTCAGCTCGCGGATCCGCTTCGCACCCCGCTCCGGGACTTTCTTGGCTGCTATCGCCAGTCGAAAACGAGCTTGGCCGACACGGCGGTACGTTCGATTCGAGAAGACGCAGAGCTGGTCGAGCAGCTCGCATGCTTCCTCGTAAAGCTCGCTCGCCGAGAGGACGGCCTCGATGGCAGAGCCCAGGTCGTTCCGCAACTGGCTGTCGTGTTCAGGCCGGTACGAGATGATCTCCTCGCCTCGAATGTCAAAGGGAGCCTTCTCCGCCGGTTCACGGCTGAGCTGTAGGTAGACTTCGAGGTACAAGAACAAGTACTGAAGCTCGCCGTCGAATGGCATCGCGACGAAGCAAACAGAGGGTGTGCTCATGCAACCTGGGCGGTCGCCTCCATCTGGTCCCGGAATCGGCGCCGCAAATCGTGGACTAGCTTATCCAGTCGCGCCGGATCGTAGGGAAGGAAAGGGTTTCCTACGAGATCAGCTGGAAACGAAGCCGCCTCCTCGAGCGATCGGATGAGGATCGTCGGCTTCTGGATCGCATCCGCGTAGCCTAGCTCGTAGAGTACGTTCGGATTGTTCTCGCTCACGTCGGCGATCACGAACTCGCTGCGCTGAATCGCTCGGAGAACACTGCCCGGCCCTCCGCCCGAAATCTCTTCGTCCCAGCAGACCAACTCTATGTTTTCTGCGGCCGCGGCCGCACGGATCGCCTCGTAGACGACGCTCGAGTCCGCAGAGAACGGAACCGCCACGAATGCTTTCATCACCCCGACATTCCTCGCCTCCTCATTCTAGCCCTACTCCGGCTTGTGGGAGTCCCGCTCGCGCGCAGCCTGGCGCTCTTCCTCCGGCAGCGCTTGGTTGAACGTCGCGCCGAACCCGATGGTCTGCCGGTAGACGTAGCTCTGCCACGGATCGCGGCCCTCGATGCGCGGGTCGCCCGTCGCTCGCAAGTAGGCTTCCAGCCGATCGGACAGCTCGGCCTTGGCCGAGGCGTGGGCCGGGTCGCCGGCCAAGTTGCGCACCTGTCCAGGGTCGTCCGCGATCCGGTAGAGCTCCTCCGCCGGCCGCTTGCCGAAACCGAGCTCGTACTCGCGCGAGAGCTCCGCTTGGCGCTCGACCAGGAAGGTCTTGGTCGGGCACGCGTCGACGTCGCCATGGAAGGTCTTGTTCGACGAGACGAACTCGGGACCGCCGGTGGGCCAACGGTCGGGCTCGGAATTCCGGATGTAGAGGTAGTCTTTGGTGCGGATCGCTCGCGCGGGGTAGGTCGCGCCGTCGGGCCGGCACCAGGTGTGGCGCTCGAGCGCGGAGTAGGCGCAATCGCGCGCCTCGGCCCCGTCACTGCCGAGCAGCGGCAGCGGTAGAAGGCTCGAGCCCGCCATCCCAGCCGGCGGCTCGACGCCAGCAACGTCCAACCAGGTTGGCGCGAAGTCGACGTGGCTGACGAAAGCCTCGACCTGCGTCCCGCTCTGGATGCGCTGGGGCCACCGCATCGCCAGCGGCATGCGCACGCCCCAGTCGTAAAGATTGACCTTGGCGCGCGGGAACGGCATGCCATTGTCGGAGGTGACGATGACGAGAGTGTCGTCGAGCTCGCCCGTCTGCTCGAGCTTGGCGAGCATCTTCGCGAGCTGCGCGTCAAACCATTCGATCTCGAAGGCGTAGTCGGCCAGATCGCTGCGCACCAACTCGGTATCAGGCAGAAACTCCGGTACGTCGACGTCGTCGATCTGCTTGCCGTGGCGCGCGCCCACGCCGTCCTCGTAGACGCGGTGCGGCTCGGTGCAGCCGTACCAGAAGAAGAACGGGGCGTCGGCGGGCCGCTCGGCGAGGAAGTCTTCGAAGTTCGCCGCGTAGTCGCGCTCGTCGATGCCGTCGGGGATGGGCTCGGCGTGCTTGCGCTCGTTGTACTCACCGCCGTTGGGGTGACGCGTCAACCCTGCCGCTCTCCAGTCGCCCGGCTGCCAGGGCTTGCCCGTATAGCCGACGTGGTAGCCGGCGTCTTCGAGCAGGTGCGTCGCCAGCGGCAGGTCGGGCGGGAGCGTGCCGTAGAGCACGCCGCCTTCGCCGGTCTGCCAGATATGGCGGCCGCTCAGGATCGACGTGCGCGAAGGCGTACACGAAGGGCAGGTTGCAAACGAGTGCGTGAAGATCGCGCCTTCGCGCGCCACGCGGTCGAAGGCCGGCGTCTGGACCCAGCGCGCGCCCAGCGCCGAGGCGTGCGGCCAGGACTGATCGTCGGCGATGGCGAAGAGGATGTTGGGGCGCTTGGGCGCCTCGGGCGGCTGTGAGCAAGCGCCCAGCGTTGCGGCCGAAGCGGCCAGAAAGTCCCGTCGCGTCATGAGCGCTCGCCATTGTAGCGGACGCGGCGGAACCAAATTTTCCCTCAACGCTTTGGGCCTCGGAGGAGTATTCCTTATGTAGAGCGACGATGGCGACGGCTCTCCCATTCGATCCGGCCTGGTGGCTGCAGCTCAGCGAAGCCGCCGATTCGGAAGCAGACCTCGCCCCGCTCATCCGCGCCGCACGCGCCGGCGACCTCGAAGCCTTCGACCGCCTCATGCAGCTCGAGCAACATCGCGTCTATCGCACCGCCTTGAACCTGCTCAACCGGCGCGAAGACGCCGAGGACGCCGTGCAGGAGACGTTCTTGCGAGTGCATCGCGGTCTGGGGCGCTACGACGCCGCCCGGCCCTGGAGCGCTTGGCTCTACGCCGTCACGCTCAACGTCTGTCGCGATCTCGCACGAAAGCGGCGCCGGCGCGCGTGGGTCTCGCTCGAGGCTTGGCGTGAGTCAGGCGGAGAGGACCCGGCGACCGCGGAACCGGCGCCGGATGAGGAAGCCGAGAGCGCGGGCCGTCGTGCGATGCTGCAAGACGGACTCAGACGGCTGAGCCCGCGCGAGCGCGAGGCGCTGACGTTGCATGCGATCGAAGACGTCCCGGTCGCCGAGACCGCGGCGATTCTCGGCGTGGCCGAAGGAACCGTGCGCTCGCTCACCAGCCGCGCTCGGGCCAAGCTCGCCGACTACGTACAAGCCAGGCTGGAGGGCAATCGCTGATGTTCGACCCGATTCCCATCCTGCGCGATGCGCCTGCGGACGAACGCCGGTTGGCCGCGGTGCGCCGGCGTGTGCTCGAACGGGTCGCCGGGCGCGGACCGGGTCCGGGCAGATGGGTATTGGCAGGTGCGTTGGCGAGCGGGCTGCTCGCGGTCTGGCTTTGGCCGTCGCCGCTGTCGCTGGAACCGCCTGCCGTCGCCTGGACCGCGCCGACGCGGCCCCCGGAATGGGCGTTCGAGCGCATTGCTGTGGAGGCTCGGCGCGCCGGACACAAGCGCGCCGCCAGACCCGCCATCGGCGCTCGCGGCAAGCCTCAAGAACCCGAAATCACCATCATCGCCGTCGAGGACGACACGGCGAAGCTCCAGATCCCAACATCGAACCCCGACGTAGTCCTCTACTGGCTCGTCGACGCTTCAGGAGATTGAATGTCATGAAGAACCGCACGCGCACGCTCACTATCCTGGGCGCCATCCTCCTCATCGTTGGCGCCGCATCGGCTCAAGAGGCGACCGCCCGCAAGCTGATCAAGATCGAGCACGCCAATGCGAACGAAGTTGTGAAGTTGCTCATCAGCTGGGTGAAGGTTCTCCCCAGTCGAGAGCTCGGCGTGATCATGGTCGTGGGTACGCCCGAGCAAGTCGCGGAAGCCGAGGCGGTCATTCGAGAGGTCGACAAGCCACGGTCGCCCCATTTCGAGCCCTTCCAGGGCAGCATCGAACTCGACGCGTATTTCATCTCCGCGGGCGAGGACGCGAGCGGCGGCTCGATACCGCCGCTTGTGGCGCCCGCAGTCGAGGAGCTCACGCAACGTTTCGCGTACGAACACTACGGCCTTCTCGACAGCACCCTAGTCCGAGTTGCTGTTGATGAAGAGGCCTTTATCCGTGGTCAGTTCACAGGGACCGAGAAGGAGCCGACGCGCTACTCGCTGCAAGCAAAGCCCAGGGAAGTGAGAGTTGAGGATGGTACAGCCACAATTCGAATCGCCGACTTGGAGGCCCGATGGGACATTCCTTACAAGCAGAGCTCCTTGGACAAAGAAACCGGTGTCCCGCAGATTCATACCTACTATCGAGATCTCCGCATCCAAACGGACGTCTCCATCCCCGAAGGCAAGCTCGTCGTGGTGGGCAAGGCCGGTTCGCCCACCGACGCCCAGGCGATCTTTCTCGTCCTCCGCGCGCGACTGGTGGAGTGAGTGGCATCTCATTCACCTAGCGCCCAGTTCCTGAAACCCGGCGCCCAGCGCCTAAAACGCCTGCCCAATGCTGAAGAAGAACGCCCCGCGGCTCTCGCCCGGCTTGCGGTCCAGCTTGAATCCGTAGTCGGCGCGCAGCAGGAAGAACGGCGTGCGCACCCGCAGCCCAAACCCGCCCGTCGAGCGCAGGCTCGTCAGATCGAGGTCGTCCCATCGCGAGTAGACATTGCCCAGATCCACAAAGCCTACTCCCTCGAACATGCCGACCATCGGAAAGCGCAGCTCCTGGTTGACGATGAACACCGCTTCGCCGCCGCCGGGGTCGCCGAGGAAGTCCTTCGGACCGAGCTCGTCTTGTTTGAAGCCGCGTACGGTGGTGCCGCCGCCAGCGAAAAAGCGCTCACTTGGCACGATGTCTTGGCCCCCGAGCCCGTTCGACAAGCCGGTGCGCACGCCCGAGGCCCAAACGAGCTTGGGCCGCGGCGGCTCGCGATCGAACGGCGTCGCCTCGGGCGTGAAGAACGACGTGTAGCGGAAGTACTGCCCGAAGTACTTGATGTAGCGGACGTCCGAGCCTAACACCGCTGGCGCGAACTCGAACCCATGAGAGAAAAACTGCCCGCGCTTGGCGTCGAGCACGGAGTCGCGCGAATCGTAGGAGACGGTGCTGGTCAGCGGTGCCAAGTTGAACGCGATGTCGAGCGGGATGAATGCGTCCGGATCGGTGTCGAAGGTATGAGTCTTCTCGAAGCGGTAGCCATACTGGAAGATCCAACGCCGCCCGACCCCTACTTCCTGCTGGACCGAGACTCCGGTGCGATCCGTCGTAAACGTGCTCCGCAACTCCCGGCTTCGGAACGTTGCCGCGGTGGTGCGCAAGGGAACCCCCATGAGCAGGGGTTGACTGAAGTAGCCGCGGGCCTCGCGGAAGTCCTGGTCGTAGCGGCCTCGCACGCCGACGACGCGCGCTGAGCCCAGCACGTTGCGCGTCTCCATGTCGCCGATCAGGCCCGGGCCGCGTTCGGTGTCGAAGTACGCGCCGTACCGCAGACGGTAGGGGGAAACCTCTCGCAAGCGAGCAGTCAGCCGCAGCGGGTTGACGCCGGTCGACGAGGCCGCGCCCCCTAGCGGAGCCGTCTCGAGATCGACCAGCGAAAAGGCGCCCGTATCGTAGAGACGCCTGCGCGACAAATCGTTGTTGTCGCTGATCAGCAACCCGCCCTGCTCGCTCGCCAGCCGCCGCCGAATGAGCTTCTCGCCGACGTGCTGGTTTCCCGCGATTGCAATGTCGCCCACGACATCCTGCTGGTTCTCGTCGATCTGAAACTCGATGTCCACGCGCGCCTGTTCGACTCTGCGCGTGAGGAGAAAGTTCACCAAGACGTCGTTGTAGCCCTTGCTCCAATACAGATCCTCGACGTTACGGACAGCTTCCTCGAGGTACTCGGGCGTGTAGGCGCGACCAGCGTCCGGCGTCACCACGGCTCGCACCTCTTCCGCCGAGACCCTCTCGGCCCCAGGAAAGCTGAGCTCGCCCACTTGGAACAACGCCCCTTCGTCGATCTCGATGATGGCGCGCCCGACGCCCGTGTCGGGCGCGAGGTCGTACTCGGGACGGTCAACCTCGGCTGTCAGGTAACCGCGCTGGTAATAGTAGCTCTGCAGCGCATCCGCGATCTGCCGCGGCGCCGACCGCAAGCGGCCGAGGAGCTCCGTTCGATCGAGCACCATCAGCAGTTCCTCGTCCGTCAACGCCTCGTTGCCGGAGAAGGATGGCTGGAAATCGTAGAACCTCGCGCCAGGCCGCACCAGAAACTGTACCCGCCGGCGATCCTCGTCCACGATCGCAATCTCGGACTCGACCTCGGCCTGCAGATAGCCGTCTGCGTACAACCATTCGAGTAAGACGTCCTCGGCGTCGTCGCGGCGCTGCAGGTCGAACACCCCGCGCCTCCAGGCCTGACGAACGCGCTTGTTGACTGCGTCGGGCGCCTCCGCGGGCTGGTAGGCGAATTCGATCTGGGGTCCGGCGTCGACGCTGTAGTGCAGGTCAACCGTATTCTCCTCGCGTGCTCGGCTGAGCCGGACTCGGGCCTGCTCGCGGCCGCTGTTTCTATAGCGCTTCGAGAGGCGGTCGATCCGCTTGCGCGACCGAAAGAAGTCGTACTTGCCGCCCGGCTTGACGCCGAGGATCTTCATCGCATCTTCGGGCGGCATGTGGAGCTCGCCTTCGAAATCGATCTCGTCGATGCGCGTTACCGGGCCGCTGCGCCGGCGGCGGCTCGGAGCGTCTCGCAACCCCCAGCGAATGTCGTGGCGAAAATCGAAGCGGTAGGAATTATCCGACTGCTTGACGCCCTTGGTCTGGAAGCGGCGGGTTACGTCGTATTCGGTGACAAAGATCTGATCGGCCGAGTCGGTCAAGTTCATCGAGTAGATCAAGTTGAGCTGGCGGGTGATGCGTTGGCCCAAGGTCAGCCTGGCGCTGGGGTCGCCTTCGGCGGAGATCAAGTTGGGCTCGATGCGCACCTGCGTCAACCCTAGGCTGTCCTCGGCCGCGCTGCCCAGACGCCCGCCCAGGCTGCCGGCGAGATAACTCATGGCTTGCTCGCGCGCAATGTTCAACCCGGAATCCCGAGCTTGCTCGAGGGTACGACCGGTGAGCAACAGCGAGATGACGTCGGGTTCGGGCAAGGGAGGATCAGAGGTCAGGTTCGTGTCGATGTCGTCGCCGCTGCCGAGCGCGCGCAAGATGATGTCGTAGGCGGCGACTCGCGTGCGCGCCTGCAAGTTGAGCAAGGGGCGAATCCGCGTTTCGTTGGTGAACTCGATGAGCCCGTTGTCGATGATGTAGCGATTCTCGGCCAGCGTAACCTCGCCGCCTTCCTCGAGGCGCACTCTGCCGAGCAGGGACGGTCGGTAGTAGGTTCCGACGAGTTGCAGGTCGAGGCCCGCCTCGAGCTTTGCCAGGTTGTTGTCGACCAGAATTGGGTTGGCGCTGTCGATGTCGACGCCGTAGCGAACGCGCGAGAGAAACGGGTCGGGCTCTTGGTCGAAGCTCATCGCGCTCCCGCCGCTGAAGAAGGTAAGGACTTGCGACTGCAGGTCCAGGCGCTCGCGGAACGAGCCGTCCTCGATCGTGATCCCGCCATCGAGGCGAACCAAATCGTCCTCGATGCTGTGGAACCGCAAGTCCGTATTCGACAGAGTGCGCATGCCCTCGGGGAAGTCGAGGAATACGCCCTGCGCCTTGATCTTCACGTCGACGTCGCGCGGTCCATCCTTGTAGACGAGCCCGCCGTTGACGGCCAGGTCGCCGCCGTTGAGCTTGCCGGTCAATTTCTCGATCTCGACTCGTTCGCTATCGAAGCGAACCGCGATTTCGAGCGCCTGGGAGTCCAGCCGCGGCGACGGGTAGGAGAAGGCGCCCTCGCTCAACGTGAATGTCCCTTCCAGCCGCGGATCGGCGAGCGGGCCGCTGACGGCGGCGCGAAGCGCCGCCGGGCCGCTCATGCTGACGTCCTCGACCAAGTAGCCAACGACGCCCATGTCGGCCTCGCCTTCGATCTGAACGTCTATCGCGGGGTCGCCCGTCAGGTCCGCTCCTCCGGTGACGCGAAGATCGGTCCGCGGTCCGGCCATGTGGAAAGACTCGATGCTCAGAGCCCCTTTGGTCAGCGCGAGCGCGATGGGCTCGGCCTGCTGCAGCTCGAGCTCGCGAATCTCAAGACCGATCTCGGGCACGACCAAGCGCGCCGTCACCGCCTCCAGCTCGAGGCTATCGGCGGCCGCTTCGAGCTCGACGCTCACCTTGCCGCCGCCGTCGGGAATCACCTTCAGCTCATCGAGGTCCAGCCCCGTAATCTTGGCCTCGAGACGGGCGCCGCCGTCGTCTTCGACGACTTCGATTGGTAGCTCGTCGCCGGCGACCAGCACTCCGAACGGCACGCCCCCGCTCGCTTCGAACACGCCCTTGCCGTACTCGCCAGAAAGGTTGCGCAGCTCGATCCGCCGCGAGTCGACGTGGGCGTCCATGTCGATCGACACCACGGGGTAGAGCGTCTCCGGTGTGAACACGGCGCCCTCCTCGAGCTTCAAGGCGACGTCCGGCTCGATCTTCTCGAAGCTGCCCCGCACCGCACCGCCGATCTCGAGAATGCCCAGGACAAAAGCCTCGTCGACGGACTTGCCGAGGAGAGCCGGCAGGATGTCGAGATTGATCTGGCCGTCGAGTCGGAGCTCGCCTTCCGTCCCGGCGTCCTCGAGCGGCATCTCGCCCTCGACCGCGAAGGTCGAAGGCCCCGAGGCGATGCGGAACGACTCGAGCCGGACCCGCCGCTCGCTCATCCCGAACCGCCACGGACCCTCGTTCCTGACCGTCATTCCGGCGGCGCGAATCTCCGCTTGCTCGAAGCTAGCCTCGATCGTCGCACTCTGCCAGTTTTCGAGCTCGCCCGAGCCCTCGATAGCGCCGGCGACCGCGCCGGTCACGGGCTCGCCTTCGCGCACTTCGATGTCGAGCGTCGCCAAGTCGAGCTCGGCGAGCTCCGCCCGGAAGCTCGCGGGGTAGGGCGCGTCGAGGCCCGATTCGGCCCTTGCGTCGAGCCCGAAGCGGGGCGCCTGCAAACCCAGCCGTGCGCGACCGTCCCCCGCGGACGCTTCCGCGCGCAGCTCGCCGAGCTGCTCCTCTCCAACCTGCAGGTCGGTCACGCTCAGCGAGGTTTCGAAGCGAGGGTCGTCCAACGATCCCTCGCCCTCGGCGCGAATCTCGAACGTTCCCGTGACGGATTGACCCGATGGCGTCTGCAACGAGGTCAGTCGTAACGAGTCGGCCGCCAGGTCCACGCGGTATTGCCGGGTCGTCGTGTCATAAGAAGCAGATCCGGCGAGCGTCCCGTCTGCTTCGGGTTGAGGTTTCGACAAGGTCAGCTCCGAGACGCGAAGCTCGGAGCCGTTCGTCGAGATCGCAGCGCTCAGCTCTCCCCACAGCTCGCCGTAGGCCCGTAGCTCGCGCACCTCGAGTTGCGACTCGATTTGCGGCGCCGAGGCCGTGCCCGTCACCCGCGCGTCCAAGGCGGCGACGCCCGAGACGGGGTCGGTCCGGCCGAGCAGCGCGAGCACCTCGTCGAGCACGACCTCTTCGACTCGAGCCTCGAAGTCCAGCGCCGGAGACTCGCCGGCGAGGTCCGCTTTACCGCGAGCTGTCGCGCGTTGTCCCCTCCAAGCCGCCGAAAGCTTGCGCAGCTCGAGCGTATCGTTGCGGTAATCGGCCGCTAGCTCCAGGGCCGCGTCCTCGACCTCGCCAGCGCTGAGCTGTCGACCCGCAACCTCGATCGAGTAGGCGGGACGGTCCAACGCGCCGCCAAGCTCGAGTCGGGCTTGCAGCGGCCCAGCGAGCGGGGTCGGAGCTAGCGAATCGGCGGCGAGACCCAGAAACGCCTCGAGCTGAGTGATGGCGGGTTGCAGGTCGGGAATGTCGATCCGGAGCTCGCCGTCGAGTTGCTCCGCTTCGCCAACCGAGGCCGCGCCGTCCACCGTTGCGCCGAGCGCGGCCAAACGCTCGAGCGCGACCTCTGGGCGACCGTCGGTCATCTGGAGCCGAAGCCGCCCCGTCACCGGCGCGACGTTCTCGGCTGGCGATTCGCGCGTAGCCGCGAGGCGGATGTCGGCGGACCCGGCGAGGTCGCTGAAGTCCTGGGCCGCCCAGCGCAGCTCGGCCGACCCGCTGGCGCGCGCAGCCGCCAGCACCGGCGCCTCGAGCTCGCGTGCGAGCGGCAGCAGATCGAGTCCGCGGAGCTGAATCGTCGCCGTCGATTCCCCTTGCGGCGCTAGCGCCGCCGCGCCCGACGCCGCGCCGAACGGGCCAGTCAGGCTCCAGGACTCGACCGTCGCGCGGCCGCTCCCCAGCCCGTAGCTCAGCTCGGCTTCCACCTCGCCGTCGCGCAGGCGGCCGTAGCGGACGTCGCTTCCCCTCACGTGCGCGGCGATCTCGGCCTGGTCGGCGACGCCGGCGATGTCGACCTCGAGGTCTAGGTCTGCCGCCACAGACTTTTCGAGCCCGGCAAAGGCGGCAAGCTCCTCGCCATCGGCTTGAATCGAGGCGTGCAGATCAAGCTGCGGCTGCTCCAGCCCAACGGCCTCGCCGGTGAGCTCGATGCGCGAGGCGCCTGGCTGGACCCCCAAGCTGCGCACGCCCAGCCCGCCCGGGTGAAAGTCCAGGTCCGCCCACAGCTGCTCGAGCGGCAGAGAGCGGTCCTGATAGTCGAGGTCGCCGCGCGACTCGATGCCGAACTCGATGCGGTGGTTCTCCGTCGCACGGTCGCCGTCGATCGCCAGAGTCCACTGCGGCAAGGTCAGCTCGAGCTCAGCGGCCTGGTCGGCGAAACGGATCAGCGGACCCGACGCTCGGAAGTTGCGCAACAGGAACGGCAGCGTCTCCTCGACCCTCGCCGGCGCGCCCGCGTCCTCGCGCTCCACCGGCTTCGGCAGGTTAGAGCGGCCTTCGGCGTCGTAGACGATCTCGATACGGCCGCCTTTGATGCTCCCCTCTTCGACGGACAGCTTGCCGCGCCACAAACTGGCGATCTCGAGGTTCATGTAGACCTCGTCCGCGGTAAAGAACGGGGGTTCGTCCGGCTCCTCGGTCGAGCGCACCCGCACGTTGTGCAGGGTCGAGGAGAGACGGAACACGTTGTAGTCGAGGCGCTCGGCCTCGAGCGCGATGTTCTGATTCTCGACCAGGTACTGCCGGCTCTCCTCGAGCGCGAAGTCCCGCACCACGGGCACGTGCAGCAACCCGGCAGAGACTACCAGGATCAGCAATACGACGATCGAGACTAGGCCGGCCATCACACCCGTCCGCCGCCCGCAGCCGGGGCGAACGTCCCTCGCATGGCTATCGGAAAGCCCTCAGCACCGACCGCACTTTGTCGGCGTCGGGCGACTCCGGCGCCAGATCGAGGAAGTGCTGGAGATGCTCGGCCATCTTGTCGGGCCGTTTCACGCCGTTGTACGCCAAACCCAGGTAGTAGTGCGTGTAGCCGCGGCTTGGATCGAGCTCGACGGCCTTTTCGAGATCCGCAATGGCCCCTTGGAAGTCCTTTCGCTGCGCCTTGACCATGCCGCGGTAGTGGAAGGCTTCGGCGGACTCCTCGTTCGTTTCCGCGGCCTTGTCGAGCAGCTCGAGCGCACCGTCGGTGTCGCGCCGCTCGATGGCGGCCACCGCCAGGGCCACTTGCACTTGGTCTTCAGCCAATCCGAGCTCGCGGGCCTTTTTGATCTCCGCATCGGCTTCGTCGGTTTTCTTCAGCGATGCTAGATTGCGTCCGAGCAAGGCGTGCGCCTCGGCGTCCTCGCCGTCGGCCTTCAGCTCGGCGCGCAGCGTCTTCTCCGCCTCGGCAAAACGATGGTCGCGATACTGCTTGGCCCCCTCGGAGAGCTCCTTGGCGGGCTCCTCGGCGGACCCCTCCTGTGCAAACAATCCGGCGGCGCCGACGAGCAAGCCCGCCAGCACGACGCTTCCAATCCACTTGTTCATTTCGATCATCTCCTCCAGCCAGCGCGTCGGGCGCTACCACGCTTCGCCGCTCTATCTGGACGCGCGCAAGGGGTTTCATGTTTCATGTCTCGAGCGCACGCCGCATGTAGTCCAGGCTCTCGCGCACCTCGCGCACCGGATCATCGGTGAGGTAAGCCATCTCCACGTTCGCCGGAATCGCCCAGTTCCGGTCGCGCACCAAGCGCACGATCGCATCCAACGGCGTCTCGCCCGCGCCGAACGGCAGCTTGGGGCCGCCCGCGCCGGCGCGGTCCTTCATGTGCAGCGCCATCACGTGCTCGCCGTGTCGCTCCAGGAATGCCAAACAGTCGAAGCCGGCGGCGTGGAAGTGGCCCGTGTCAAGATTGACGCCGAACCAAACGGGCTCGGCCGCCATCGCGCGCTCGAAGTCCTGCGGCGTCGCAAACTCGTCCGGCTTGATGTTGGCGTGGTTGTGGAAGGCCACGCGCACGGCGTGCTCGCGGGCGAAGGGCGCGATGCGCGGCGCGCTCGCCACGTTGCTCGAGCTGGTGAGCAAGTCGGTTCCCAGCGCCTTCGCCATGCGGAACGTCGCGTCGATCTCGTCGTCGCTGTGGCCGTCTCGGATGGTGAGGTTGAAGGCGTTGAGACGGAAGCCGCGCCGCGCGAGGACCCGTCGAATGTCGCCACAGTAGCTCGCGCCCTCTCGGATCCGCCAATCCCGCAGCCGCGCGCGCCCTTCGCGTTCCCGCCGGCCAGCCCAGTGCCGCTCGATGTGCCCTGACCACAGCTCGATCGACTTCGAGCCGGCTTGCTCGCAAGCGTCGAGCATGGCGTCAAAGCCCCGATCCTTGAAGCTGAACGTCTGCACGCCCAACTCCACGCCGCGCGCGCCGCCGCGCAGCGCAGCGGCGGCCGCGGTGGCCAGCAGGGCTCGGCGCGTCATTCTCATGCCCCCGCCATGGTAACGCAGCCGCTCACCGGCTCAGGGTCCAGCGGTCTGCGTCACACGCCTTGCACATGAATCGAGCCATCACCCCGACGTTCACAAAGCATGTCGGACCGTCCCCTCGGCTTCCACCGCTCCGCCTACCGGTAGCCCACCTGCTTGTTCACCGAATCCGAGTAGCTCAGGATGCAAACGTCCAAGCCGCTCGCCTCGCAGTCCCGCCGCAAGGACTTCGCGACCGAGAGGAAGCCGGTCTCGAAGGTGAAGCCCTCTTCGGAAATCACCGTCGACGCCGGCAGCAGCCGCAGCACGTTCGGCCCAATGTTGAACGAGCCCGCCGAGCCGTTGGCCAAGCAGAAGTACGCCGCCCCGGCGACGCGCTCGCCGTCGAGCCGCTCGAACGAGCTGCCGAAGATCGTCACCTCGCCGCTAAACGGCGTCCAGGTGATCGCCTGCCCGCTCGCGCGCTGCACCGCCTCCACCTGATCCTTGTTCGTCCAGGTAAGGCCGGTCCCGATGTCGATCGACTGCGAGTGCGCGCCCACGTCAGCCCCGCCGGGCGCGGAGTAGGTGTAGGTTCCGCTGGTGAAGTAGGGCGTCGAGGTCTGCTCGACTCCGCCGTTTCTCGCGGCCTCGATGAAGCGCCGCCCCTCCTCCTTGACGAACGACAAGAACGGGAACGGCGAGCCCGAAGTCGAGAGCAGCGCGCTGTAGTGCCCAGCGCTCGAGCGCGTCAGCGTACGCGGCCCTGGCGGCCCGGAGACCATCGTCTGCGGACCCGCATCGAGGCCCTGCGGCTGAATCGGGTCGACAAACTCGCCGTCCTCGTCGTTGAACTGATACACCGTGCAGGAGCCGACGTTGAACAGTTGATTCCCGAACGCCTGCCGGACGGCGAGATCCTGGCTGTAGCGGAAGTAGCTCGCTCCGGCGCCTTCGCTGACTTGGTTGAACGACTGCGCCACGCCGGGCAGCCCCGGAATGTTTAACTCTAGGCTCGTCTTGGTCAGGCTGATGACGCCGGTGGTCAGGTCCCCGTCCGCCAGCGCCTGCTGCGTCAGCCCGCCCGGATCCGAGCACGCCCCGCCGTTTGGCGCCACTGAAATCGAGGTGTAGTTCGACGGCACGCCTTCGACGACGATCGTGACCGGGATGTAGCAGCCGCTCAGCCCGGCCGGTACAACGAAGCGGATCTGGTCCACGCCCGCGCAGCAACCCGAGCGTCCGGCGTAGATGACCTGCGCCTCCTGCCCGCCCACGAACACTTGCACGTTGAAGCCGAGGTTCTGCACGACCGGCAGATCGTTGTCCGCGAACGGAACCGCGCCCAGGCCCGTCCCCCAGATGTCCCACAGCTCGCCCGGAGCGGCCGACGTGCTGATCGTGTTGACGGTGAACGTCGTCGCGTTGGTAAACACCCCCGGCCCGCTGCCGGCGCTGTTGATGCCGAACGTCCCGAACGAGTTCGCCACCACCGTCACGGCGAACGGCGGCGTCGATGAGCCGTTGAAGGTCACCGTCATCGTGCCTTCGCCGACCGGCGTGCTCGACGGCAGTATCGCGGCCACCTGGCCCGCGGAGGTGAAGATCATGATGCAGTCGACAGTCGTGCCGCCGACCGTCACCGAAACGGAAGTACCCGACAGCTCGGTGGGCAAGGGAAAGTCGCCAACCTGCACCAGCGCGCCTGGCCCGAGGTTGCTTCCGAAGACGGTGAACATGCCGCCTTGGGCCAGCGCCCCGTTGGGCAGGTTCGGATTGGCGAAGCTCGCCACGTTGACCGCGGCCTGCGCCGCCGCCCGCTGCGGAGTGAAGGTGAGAAAACAAACGAATAGCAGAGTTAGGGGGATACGAAGCATAATCCCGAGCCTAAACCAGTACACCGCCAGAATCAACGCCAAAACGCCCGCAGCCCCCCCGGCGCCAGCGGCCCCGCTTTATGGCGCTCGCGAGAAGGCGGGCGATGAACATGTTCGCGAAGGATCTGGCGCGCGGAGATCCGCTCCAGGCGGCGCATACGGGAAAGCGTTCACACACATCCGCAACAGTGCGATCGGCTGGCGCCTCGCAAACGAACTAAAAGAAAACGGGCCGAACCGAAGCAGGGATTAGCGCGTGAGCGACTCGCGGGTCGGCCCGATCGAGCGACGGGCGCTCGCTTTCAATCCACAATCAAGGCGCGCCGCTTTGGATCTCCAACCGCTTCACGAACACCGGGATGGGACCGCGCACGACGTCTGCCGTGGCTGTCTGAACGTCTGGACATGAAGGTAGAACCGCGAACGGACCCACGCCATCCACGTCTTCGCACACGAACTCTTCGAGCCAGAACTCGCCCGCCATGGTGTTGAAGTCCTCGCCGAACGACAACGTTGCGCGCACCCTTTCCGCCGAGGCGAGCGTGCCGTCGCCGCGGAAGATGTAGCGAACACCGGTGAGGTCAAGGCTCCTCGGACCGCTCCTCCGCCAACTGCCGGTGGTCGGCGCGAATTCGTTGTCCATCAGCGTGTAGGCGCGTCCGAGGCCTGTCTGCGAGATGAACGAGCCTGAAGCGCCCAGCGTCATCGAGAACGGCGTCGGACCCAACGCCGTCCCGACCCACGTCCCATGGAAACGATTCCCCGTCATCGCGGCAAACGGATTGGTTTCCCCGATCGGCTGCGCATTGTTCGGCTGCGCCCAAGTCGCAGCCGCGGCCACGAGCGCTAGCGCCAGAATTCTTGTGATCTTCATTGCGTGCTCCTCTGCAATCGCCCGCTGGAGGCGCGGGACGGGCCTCAGGTTTCCACGTTTGCCGCGCCCGGTAAAGTCACCAAGATCCTAAACGTTCCTTAGCGGCTATCCGCCTGATACAATTCCGCTTACCACGCAATCTATCCCCGGGGTTTGCCCTCGATGGCCCCTGGAAGGGTGCGATTGCGCGAAAAGGATCAGAAGGTCGAACATCGCGATGCTCGTTCGTTTCGCAGTTTTCGAGCTCGACCTGGATTCGGGAGACCTCCGTCGCGACGGCCGCAAGCTGCGCCTGCAGGAGCAACCTTTTC
Source organism: Bryobacterales bacterium (assembly GCA_965216545.1). GTDB lineage: Bacteria > Acidobacteriota > Terriglobia > Bryobacterales > UBA6623 > RI-231. The sequence continues at coordinate 4,331,567 of OZ244172.1, read as the reverse complement.
ATGTGCTCCGGCTGCTGATCCAGCGCAAAGGGGATCTGGTTTCCCGAGAAGAGCTGCGGCAAGCTCTGTGGGGCGAGGCGACTTTCGTCGATTTCGAGAGCGGATTGAACAACGCCGTCGCGCGTCTGCGAGCGACCCTGAGAGACTCCTCCGCCGCGCCGCGCTACATCGAGACCGTGCCGCGCCAGGGCTACCGGTTCATCTGCCCCGTCGAGGAGGTGAAGCGCAACGACGACCCGCCCATTCGGTTGCGCGCGTGGCTGGCGGCAGCCGCGGCGGTGGCGGCGCTGCTGTGGATCGGCGCCAAGATCGCGCCCCAGAGACCGGCGATTCCCACGCCCGTCAACGTCAACCCGCTCACCAGCGACCCCGGCCGCGAGCTCTATCCCGACCTCTCCCCCAGCGGCGCCCAGGTCGTCTATAGCGCGACTGGCCAGGGCGGCGTGGCCGATCTGTACGTTCTCGAAATCGCCAGCGGAGAGCGCCAGCGGCTCACTGCTAGCCGGTTCGACGACCTCGAGCCGCGCTGGTCCCCCGACGGCGAGAAGATCGCGTTCCTGCGCCAAGAGCCCGGCTCCACCGAGCTGGAGCTCTACTTGCTGCCGCTTGCGCTACGACGCGAGCGCCTGCTGCTGCGCTTCGAGGCCGGGCACTGCACGACGTTCGATTGGATTGCGCGGTTGGACTGGAGCGCCGACTCGTCCTCGCTGATCCTGGCCTTCCCGGCCGCGCCAGGCGAGCCGTGCGCCTTGCACCGGATCGGGCTGGATGGCGCAGTGCTGGAGCGACTGACCTCGCCTCCGCCATCGGCAACGGGAGACTGCTGCCCCGCCGTCGCCCCTGGCAGTGATCAGATAGCGTTCCTGCGCAGCAAGAACATCGGTGAAGGGCGCATCTACATCGTCGACGGCTCGCGCCCGGAGCGGCCCGAGCGGCGGCTGACCGAGCAGTCCTGGTGGAACGAGCGCGCCGTATGGCTATCCGACTCCGCGCTGCTCGCGCGCGCGGCGGCGCCGGAAGACCCGCTGGGGCTAGCCGTCTGGTTGATCTCAGCCGAATCTGGCGCCACGACGATGTTGCCCGGATTTCAGGCCGGGCGCCTGGAGCAGATGGCCGCCTCGCTCGACGGCCGCAGCGTGGTGTTCGCCGACGAGGTCGCTCGCGCCAGCATCTTCCGTGTCGACCTGACCTCGTCCCCTGCCTCGCCCGAGCGCGTCGACCGGCTCTCTTCCACGCGCAGCGAAGGGTTCCCGGTTGCCTCGCCCGACGGCTCACAGGTGCTCTTCGTCTCCGATCGCAGCGGCCAGGTCGGTCTGTGGTTGAGCCAGAACGGGGCCGAACCCCGGCCAGCCTACGCCAACGAGGAGGTCTACGCCGGCAGCCCCGCTTGGTCTCCCAACGGCGAGCGTCTGGCGTTCGGCGCCAACCCGGACGGCAGTTGGGACATCCTGCTGCTCGATCCCGAGACCGGCGAGAGCTCCGCGCTGGTCAGCGACCCCTCCGACGACATCTGCCCCAGCTTCGCTCCCGACGGCGAGAGCGTGTACTTCGGCTCGGATCGCTCGGGCCGCTTCGAGATCTGGCGCATGGACGTAGCGACCGGTCGCTCCGAGCAGATCACCCGCGGCGGCGGCTACGTGGCGCAGCCCACGCCGGACGGCCGCCGGCTGCTCTACACCAAAGTCGACGCCCAAGAGCTGACCGAGCTGTGGAGTCTCGATCTGTCGACCGGTGAAGAATTCCTGGCGCTGCCCAGCGTGTGGCACCGCACGTTCTTCGTCCACTCCAGCGCCCTCTACTTCCTGACGCAGGACGCGGACTCCTCGGGCGAGCAACGCTACTGGCTCGGCCGCGCCGCGTTCGACGGCTCGAACGTCGAACGGCTCGCCGAGTTGGGCGCGGGGTGGAGACCCCAGATCGGCATGAGCCTCGACAAACGCGGCGAGGAGCTGTTGTTTTCCGCAATCGAAAGCCCGGAGAACGACCTGATGCTGGTGCGCCTCGAATGAGCCCTGGGCGCCTTGCCAGCGCCGCACGCGGCTGTTACCGTAGGGGGTTCGAGCGAGCCCGAGACGACTCGTCCCGACCCCGTTGTCCGCCGTTGGCCCTGACGAGCGCCCGAGCTCGCCTGGGCTGAGCATTGCACGCCGTGTGGGGCCGGATGAATTTCAACGAGTACGATCCTAAAGACTTCTACGACGAATGGTTCGAAGGGCCGAACACCCCCCGGCCCGGCGCCCAACTGCTGATCGACCGCATCCACTCGCTTGGCGAGGGCGAGCTCACTCGCCTGCACCACGCCGCCGAGCGGGCCCTGCTGCGGGCTGGCATCACCTTCAATGTGTATGGCGAGGGAGAAGGCGACGAGCGCATCTTTCCCTTCGACATCCTGCCGCGGCTGACGCCGGCGTCGGAATGGGACGTGATCGAGCGCGGGCTCAAGCAGCGGATCCGAGCGCTCAACCTCTTCCTCGACGACATCTATCACGGCCAGACGATCGTCAACGACGGCGTCGTGCCGCGCGAGATCATCTCCTCCGCCGCCGGCTTTCGGCCCGAATGCGTAGGCCTGAGCCCGCCGCGCACGACCTGGTGCCACATCACCGGCACGGACCTTGTGCGCCACGGCGACGGCCAGATCTACGTGCTCGAGGACAATCTGCGTTGTCCCTCGGGCGTCTCTTACGTGCTCGAGAACCGCTCGGTGATGAAGGAGACGTTCCCGCACGTGTTCGAAGGGCTCGGCGTGCGCCCGGTCTATGACTACCCGGCGCGGCTGCACTCCATGTTGGAAGAGGTCGTGCCGCAAAACGCCGGGCGGCCGACCATCGTGGTGCTCACGCCGGGGGTCTACAACTCGGCCTATTTCGAGCACTCTTTCCTGGCCCGGCAGATGGGCGTCGAGCTGGTCGAGGGCCGCGACCTGGTCGTCCAAGACGGCTACGTGCAGATGCGCACGACTAGGGGCTTGCAGCGGGTGGACGTGATCTACCGCCGCATCGACGACGATTTCCTCGACCCGTTGGCGTTCCGGTCCGACTCGACGCTTGGCGTGCCCGGCCTGCTCGAGGTCTATCGCCAAGGCAAGGTCACGCTGGCCAACGCTCCGGGAACCGGCGTCGCGGACGACAAAGTCGTCTACGCCTTCGTGCCCGAGATCATTCGCTACTACCTCTCCGAGGAACCCATCCTCCCCAACGTGCCGACCTACCTCTGCTGGGACGACAAGCAGCGACAGCACGTGCTCGACAACCTCGCCGAGCTGGTGGTCAAACCCGCGAACGAATCCGGCGGATACGGTCTGATGGTCGGTCCGCACGCCTCGGAGAAGGAGCGCGAGGAGTTCGCCGCGCGCATCCGCGCCAACCCCCGCAACTACATCGCGCAACCCACCTTGGCGCTCTCGCGCGTGCCCACCCTGGTCGACGGCGCTCTCGAGGGCCGCCACGTCGACCTGCGGCCCTACATTCTCTATGGCCGCCAGATCTACGTCCTGCCCGGCGGGCTCACCCGCGTCGCGCTCCGCAAGGGATCGCTGGTGGTCAACTCCTCGCAAGGCGGCGGCAGCAAGGATACCTGGGTCCTCTCCAACGACTGCGCCCCGGAGGGCCAGTAGGAATGCTCAGCCGAGTCGCCGAGAACGTCTTCTGGATGAGCCGGTACGTCGAGCGCGCGGAGAACATCGCGCGCGTCATCGACGTGACGCTGCAGTTGCAGCTCGACGAGCCCTCGAATCTGGACCGCCAATGGGCGGCGCTGGTGTGGGTCAGCGGAGACTACTCTGCATTTGAGCAGCTCTACCCAGAGGCGAACCGCCAGAACGTGCTCAACTTCCTCACCTTCGATCGTGATAACCCCAACTCGATCCTCACAGCCCTCTCGGCGGCGCGAGAAAACGCCCGGTCGGCGCGCGAGGTGATCTCGGTGGAGTTTTGGGAAGAGATCAACGACCTGTTCCAGCAGGTGAAAAACGACAGCTCGCGGAACGCCGCGAGAGAGAACCCGCACGAGTTCTTCCGCGGCGTCCGGCGCGCCGGCCATCTGCTCACCGGCGTGGCGCAAGAGACGATGACGCACGACGAGGCCTGGCACTTCATCCGCATGGGCCGGCTGCTCGAAAGAGCGGACAAGACGACGCGCATCCTCGACGTCAAGTACTTCCTGCTGCTTCCCCACGCCGAAGCCGTCGGGTCGCCGCTGGACGACCTCCACTGGACGGCGATCCTGCGCTCGGCCTCGGCGTTCGTGCCGTTTCGCAAGACCCGCGAGCGCGCCACGGTGAAGCCGATCTCGGAGTTCCTGCTGCTCGATCGCGATTTCCCGCGCTCAGTGCTGCATTGCCTCGACTCAGCCGGCATCTCGCTCCACGCCATCACCGGCACTCCCGAGCGGCGCTTCCGCAACGCCGCCGAGCAGCGGCTGGGCGCGCTCGTCGCCGAGCTCGACTATACCGACATCGACCAAGTCATCAGCGCCGGATTGCACGAATACCTCGACGGGCTGCAAGTCAAGATCAACGACGTGGGAGAGAGCGTTTGCGAGGCGTTTTTCGGGCTACCCGGTAGATAATGGAGGCTCATGACTTTCTGTCTCGGAATGGCTCTCGATGAGGGCCTGGTGGGGATCGCCGACACTCTGATCACCTCCGGGCGCGAATGCACGCACGCGCGCAAGCTCTCGGTGTACAACGTCGAGGGCGGATCGTTCTTCGTGATGACCTCCGGGTTGCGCTCGCTGCGCGACAAGACCCTGACCTACTTCGAAGACGTGCTGGAAGAGAGGGAAGAGCCCTTCCGGCGGCTCTTCCACGCCGTCGACCTCTTCGCTGATCAGTTGCGGCTGGTTCGCGAGCAAGACGGTGCGGCGCTCGAGAAGGCGCAGCTCGGCTTCAACCTGCACGCTTTGATCGGCGGCCAAATGCAGGGCGACAAAACCCACAGGCTCTACCTGCTCTACCCCCAAGGCAATTGGGTGGAGACCGGCCCAGGAACTCCCTACCAGATGATCGGCTCCACGGGCTACGGCAAACCCGTGCTGGACCGCGCCTTGAAACATCACGACTCGATGCAACACGCCTTCAAGGTCGGCTGCTTGTCCTTCGATTCCACCCGCATCAGCGCGGCGGACGTGGACTTCCCCATCGACGCCGTGCTCTACGCCCGGGGGTCGTTCCGCATGGTGCAGCATCGCTTCGACAAAGGCGATCTCGCACAGCTCTCCGAGTGGTGGCAGGAGCGCATGCGCGGCGCCGTCTCCAGCCTGCCGTCGGAGTGGATGGACGACCTGTTTTCGAAGCTCGAGCTGGCCGACCCGGCGGACGAACCCGCCGACGAGTGATCTCGACGAGCGCCCGCGTCGCCCGCCCCAAATGAAGTTCGATATCCAACACGAGACGGTCTACCGTTTCCGCGCGCCAGTCTTCCTGGAGCCCCACCTCATCCGCCTGCACCCGCGCCAGGACGGCACGCTGGAGGGCGTTGATCAGCAGCTCTCGATCGAGCCCGCACCATCTGACAGCACATGTTTCCTCGACGCGCAGGGCAACGTCGCCACGCGCGCCTGGTTCGCGGGGCTGGTCGAGCAGTTCCGCGTGCGTTCGCGCCTGCGCGCCGAAACGACCCGCGCGAATCCCTTCGACTACCTGCTCGACGAGGCCGCGGCCCGTCCGCCAGTCGAGCTCGGCGCGGAGCGGGCCCTGCTGGCGCCCTACCTGGAGCGACGCGGCGCATCGGAGAGAGTGGCGCGGTTCGCCCGCGACGTCGCCGCCGGGGCCGCCACACTCGACGCCCTCATCGCTCTGTGCCGGCGAATCGCAGGCGACCACGAGGTCTACATCCGCGAGCAGGGCGAAGCCCATCCCCCCGAGGAGACTCTGGCGGCCAGCCGCGGATCGTGCCGCGACTTGGCGGTCCTTTTCATCGACTGTTGCCGCTCGCTCGGCATTCCGGCGCGATTCGTGAGCGGCTACCAAGCCCCGGATGGCGACGCCGAGCGCCATGACTTGCACGCTTGGGCGGAAGTCTACCTGCCCGGCGGCGGTTGGCGCGGCTTCGACGCCACCCAGGGCGTCGCTGTCGACCAATCCTACCTGACGCTGGCCGCCGCGGCGCGCCCCGCCGACGCCGCCCCTGTCTCAGGCTCCTATCGCGGCGACGCCGCCTCGAGCATGGAGATCCGGCTGACTGTCAGGGCGGCAACGCATCCAAATAAGCTAGTCTTATAATTTGGATCGCGTAACCATCGCCCACCTAAAGGTGTTTCGGGATATCGCCCAGTCCCGGTCGATCTCGCAGGCAGCCGAGCTCAACGCCATCAGCCAATCGGCGGCCAGCCAGAGCCTGAAGAGTCTTGAGAAGCAATCCGGGGTCGGCCTGGTCGACCGCGACCGTCGTCCGTTGCGCCTGACGCCGGCCGGAGAGATCTACCTGGACGCCTCGCGCGAAATCGTGCGGCGCTACGAGGAGCTCGAGTCGCGCATCGCCGAGCACAAGCAGCAAGCCGGCGGCGAGGTGCGCGTGGCCTCGATCTACTCGATCGGCCTCTACGAGATGACACGTCTGCAGGAAGAGTTCGAGGGCGCTCACGGCGGCGTGACGATTCACCTCGACTACATGCGGCCGGACAAGGTCTACGACGCAGTCGAGCAGGATCGCGCCGACATCGGGCTGGTCAGCTATCCCAACCCGACGCGGACTCTGAAGACGATTGACTGGCGGCTCGAGAAGATGGTGTTCGTCTGCCACCCGAGCCACCCGCTTGCGACCGCACGCACGATCAAGCCGGCCGATCTGGCGCGCGAGGACTTCATCAGCTTCGATCGCGGGCTGCAGATCCGGCGCGCGCTCGACCGCTTTTTCCGCGAGCACGGCGTGAACCGTACAGTCGCTTACGAGTTCGACAACATTCAGATGATCAAGGAAGCGCTCTCGATCGGCCAAGGCGTGAGTATCCTGCCCGAGCGGACGGTGCGACAAGAGGTGATCCAACGCCGGCTGGTGGCCGCGCCGATCGAAGCGGACGGGCTGCTGCGGCCCGTCGGCATTCTGTTGCAGCGCAAGAAGAAGCTCTCACCGGCGGGCGACCGGTTCCTGGAGTTCCTTAGAGAAAGGACGGAGTAGGCCGCCGCAAGCGCCGACGGAACCTCCTCATCTCATCTCGGAAAGAAATCCGTTCGGAACCGCATCCCGCAAGGGTGCGCTCAGCGTGAAGATTGGCACGGTCTTGGACGCGACCGCAAGCTGGCGCGTGCGGCTCGGAAAGAGCTCCGGCCGCAGCCGCATCGCGCCTACACGCTAAAGATCGAATCGCTCAGCGTGCCCTTCGAGTCAGCGAAGCTCTCTTGCTCGATGCCGAGCGAATGCAGGATGCTCAGGTACAGGTTCGCCATGCGGGCGTCATCCTTTCGCCAGTAGGTTCCGTGTTGGAGGCCCATGTTGGCGCCGCCGGCCAGCAGCGTGGGCAGGTTGCGCGTGTTGTGCGTGGTGCTGGCGCCGGAGCCGAAGAGCACGATCGTGTTGTCGAGCAGCGAGCCCTCGCGGTCTTGGTACTCGTTCATGCGACCGAAGAAGCGGGCGAGTTGCCGGCTCAAGAACAGGTCGTACTTGGCGAAGTCGAGCTGTCCTTCCTCATCGGTGGCGTGGGAGAGCTTGTGGTGCGTCTTGGTCAGCCCGAGCTTGAGCGGGAAGGTGTCGCTGACGCCCATGCCGTCCTCGCGGTTGAGCATGAAGCTGATCGAGCGCGTGATGTCCGCATCGAACGCCAGCGCGATCAGGTCGAACATCGTCTGGTAGTACTCGTCCGGCTCGCCTTCGTTGGTCGCCTCGAGGTTCAGGTGCGAGTAGTCCTGCTCCTTGAGCGGAATGTCGATCCAACGCTCGGAGGCGATCAGCCGCGACTCCACTTCGTCGAGCGAGGTCAAGTACTGGTCCATGCGCATGCGATCGGACTTGCCGAGTCGCTGGTCGAGCGAGCGAGCGTTCTCGGCGACGGCGTCCACGAGCTTGATGCGTTTCCGCAGCTTGGCGCGTTCTTGTTCGAGCGAAGCGCGGTCGCCGCGAAACAGCCGGTCGAACACCCGCCGCGGGTTGTTCTCGGCGGGAATCGGGCGCCCCTCGAGGTTGTAGGAGATGGTGCCGGTGCGCGAGAGAAATCCGGTGCCGGCGTCGATCGAGAGCACCAGCGAAGGCTGGCGGCAGTACTGCTTGGTGTGCAGCGCGATGACCTGATCGAGACCGACGGTGTTGTACGTGCCCGGCTTGGGGTTGTGCAGCGGCGCGCCGGTCAGCCACATGTCCGAGCAGGTGTGCGGATCCGCCTTGGGCCCGCTGGGATGGTGCAGGCCGCCCATGAAGCTGAGCTGGTTGCGGAAGGGCTCGAGCGGCTTAGTCGAATTGCCGAACACGAACTCGCCGTCGCGCTCCTGCCTGGGGAACCAGGCCCACTCGTCGAGATTATTCTCCGGCTTCGGCAGCGACATCCCGTTGGCGGTGTAGAGGGCGCAGAAGCGGCGCGGCAGGCGCTCGGCAACCTCCGCGCCCATGGCGTCGAGTACGGGCAGCGCTAGCGCGGCGCCGCCGACCCCCTTCAAGAATGCACGGCGGTCGAGTCGAAGTGAGGCGCTCATAGATCAGGCGGGGCGACCGGGGCAGGACCCGGCGGTCGCGACTTGGATTCTACTACTTTTGCAGGAAGATGTCACTGTTGACGACGTAGCGGATCATCTGCCGCAAGCGGTAGTCGCTCGCCCGGAGCCGGCGCGCGCCGGCCTTCAAATCGTTGGTCTCCTTGTAGCTCAGATCGCGCCCGTTGGCGTAGATCATCAGGTGTTTGAGCACGCTGAACGCCACCTGGTCGATGCGGTCTTCGGCGAGGTAGTCGCGCAAGCCGTGGATGCCGTCGACCTCGGTCCCGTCAGGCAGCGTGGAGCGGGCGTCGGCGGGCTCGGACTTGAGGCGGCCGTCGGCGTCGAAGCCCTCGAAGGCGACGCCCCAAGGATCGATCTTGGTATGGCACTGGCGGCAGCCCGGCTGGCTACGGTGGGCCTCGAGCCTCTTGCGCAGCGACAGGCCCTCGGTGTCGTTGGCGAGGTCGGGAACGTTGGGCGGAGGGTCGTCGGGCGGCTCGGCGACGATCTTCCGGGCCAACCAGGCGCCGCGCTTGACTGGGTTCGATTCGCGCCCGTCGGAGAGGCCGGCCATGATGGCGGCTTGGCTGATCAGACCGCCGAGCTCGGGGCGGCCGTGGACGATGGGGATGAACTCGAGGCCGCGCTCGGTGCGATCGCCCAGGCCGTAGTAGCTGGCGGTCACCTCGTTGGCGATCACGAAATCCGACCGCACCAGGTTACGGACCGGCAGGTCGTTCTCGATGAGGTGTTGGAGGAAGCGCACGGGCTCGCTGCGCAGGGCGCCGCGTGCAGCGCGCGTCAAGTGCGGGAAGCGCTCGCGGTCAGGCTCGAGCACGTCGAACTTGTCGAGGCTCAACCATTGCGAGGCGAACTGCTCGGCGAAGCGCGAGAAGCGCTCGTCGGCGATCATGCGCTCGACCTCGGCATCGAGGTTGGCGCGCAACTCGCCGCGTGCGGCCAAGCCAAGAGTGGTCGTGTCAGGCGGGCCGTTCCAGAGGAAGTAGGAGAGCTTGGAAGCCAGCTCGTGGTCGCTGATCAGCTCCGGCCGCGGCGTCTGGCTGGTTTCGACCAGGAACAGGAACTGCGGCGAGGTGAGCGCGACCTGCAAGGCGTCCTTGACGCCGTCTTGGAAGCTGCCGCCGGATTCGAGCGAGCCGCGGTAGGCCGACATCAGCGTGGCGACTTCGGCGTCGCTCGCCGGACGGCGATAGGCGCGCGCGGCGAAGTCGCTCAGAATCGTTCGCGCGTAGGAGTCGGCGTCGTGCTTGCGATTGGAGGCGAGGAAGACGCTTTGGTGCGAGCGCGGCGGCCAGGTTTCGTAGAAGGGGCCTTCGAGCTCGACCGAACGCACCAGCAGACGCGGCATGTCGCGGCCGTCGGTGTAGATGCTGTGCACGGCGATCTCGCGGATGCCAGCGAGGTAGTTGACGTTGTCTTTCTCGACGTCGGGGCTGGGATAGTTCTGGATCGCGCCTTCGAAGACGAGCTCTTGGAGCTCGCCGCTGGGTACGCTGCGCGGTTCCTCGACCGGGGCGAACGTGCTGCCGCAGTCGCGCCGCAGGCCGAGGAAGACGCCGAGCCGCGGCACGCGCTTCTCGAAGGCCTCGAAGCGGCGAGTCACGTCGTGGTCATCTTCGAGCCGAGTGAGCACCACGCGGTCTAGCTCGACGACGCCGGTTCGCTCAGCCGAGACGGCGAGCGCGCCGGCGGGCAGCCGCAGCGCCACGAACGCCGGCTGCTCGAGCTCGCGTGAAAAGGGTCTGCCGCCGAGCTCGAGCGAGACGCGCTGCGGCGTGTTCGGCCGCCGCAACGCCAGCTCGCGGCCGGGCTCGACGAGCGCTTGCACCTCGGCGTCTTCGAGCGCCCGCCTGTAGAGACGCACGCCGTCGATCTCGCCGTGGAAGTGCTGTTCGTAGGAGACCCGGCCGATGTGCAGATCGGCTTTGGGGTTGCTCAAGTCGGCCCGGCCGATCTTGCCGCGGGCGACGCGGTAGCCGTTGACGAAGAGCAGCGTCTCGGCGGGCTCACGGCGCACCACCGCGGCGACGTGCTGCCAGGCGTCCTTTCGGATGACGCGTTGCGGCGAGACGACCATGCCGTTCTCGTCGTCCTCCCCTCGCGTGGTGGCAATCGAGAAAGCGCCCCGGTTGGTCGAGAGCGCGAGACGCCAGCCGCTGGCCTGGTCGAATCCGCCGAGCACGACGATCCCGGAATTCTTGAGCTGCCGCGGGTGAATCCAGGCAGCGACGGTAAAGTCGCCTTCGCCCACGTCGAAGCTCGGCTGGCGGAGGATTGAGAGCGATTGCTTCTGGCCGTCGAGCGAAAGGGCCTGGCCGAGGGGCGACTCGACGAGCTTGGCGCCGCCTTCGAGCTTGCCTGGCGCGTCGCCGTCGAGGTCGAACGCGCCGGCCAGTCCTTCGTCGAGGCGTGAGCTGTCGGCCTGCGCCGCGGTGGCGCGGGCGCGCTCATACACGTCGACTTGGTAGAGGCCGGCCGCGGGGACTTCGAGCGTGGTCGGCTGCGCCGGATCGCGCCACACGATCGCGCCGGGGCGAGCGGGCTGGGGCTCCTCGCCAGGATCAAGCAGTAAGCCGTCGTCGTACTTCGCAGCCCGCACGCGCACACGGAACCGGCCGTGGTCGGGCAGCTCGCGCAACGAGATTTTGAAGTTGGCCTTGGGGCCGTAGGTTCCGTCGCTACCGAACAGCTCGTCGGTCGGGATGGCCGGCCGCAAGAGCAGACCCTCCGCCACGGTGGCGTAGGGATCGCCCTTGGGGTAGCCGCGGCTGCCGCGCATGTCGGCGAAAACGGCATGGTAGATGCTGTTGAAATCGCGCCAGCCGCGTACGGTTGCATTGCCCTTGTAGCCTTCGATAAAGCGATAGCTGGTGCGCATCTTGCGGTGCTCGAAGGGGAAGGGCTTGTCGGGCGCAAGCTCGGTGACGCGGTAGTCGGCGTTGTCGAGCAGCAAGCTGTTCGCGCCGAGGATGAGCTTCTCGGGCAGCGGCGCGGGGTTGACGCCGCGGCCGAGCTCGACGCGGAAGCTCTGGATCGCGGGCTTCGAATCGGGGTCGACGATGGCGCGGCTGAGCGCTTCGGCGGCGATCTCGAAGTAAGCCTCCATCAACAGCGGCGAGAGCTCGAGTGTGGCGGCGTTGTTGACGAAGCCGTCCTTGGAAACGGCGTCGGGCGGAAGGATGTCGGTGAGATCGTCGTCGAGCCCGAGCAGTTGCTGGAGCGTATTGCGGTACTGCGCGACGGTCAGCCGGCGCACCAGGCCGTTCTTGGGGACGGGCCGCGCGCGAGCGACATCGAGGGCCTGGTCGATCCACTCGACCATGCGCTGACGCTCTTCGTCGCTGGGCTGCGGCACGCCCTCGGGCGGCATGGCGCCGGAGGCGACGTTGCGCCGCACCGCTTCCCACAATCGGATGCGTCGATCGGCCAGTGTGCCGTCAAGCTGATCGACGCGGATGCCCGAGATCGGGTTGTCCACGTTGTGGCAGACTACGCAGTTTTTCTCGAGGAACGGTTCGGCAAGCTGCTCGAAGGGCTCATGGGCGTTTTGCGCCGAAAGCCAAAAGGTCCCGAGCAGAGCGAACAAAGCGAACAGCGGCAGAGGAAGACGACGGAGCAGGCGAGTCGAAGATGGCATATCCCGGCAAGCTTAGGGTAAAGCAAGCCGGGTCGTCTCGCAACGCCGCAGGACGCAGGCGGAGGGCTGGGATGTCATGACGTTTCGCGACATTTTCGGACATTCGAGTCTTGTTATCCGCAACCCGCCCTCTCGTTCGATTTTACACCCGGTTACCAAGGATGCAGCCCTAGTCGAGAGGTTAAGTTATTGAAACGAAGATAGTTAGAAAATTCAATCTGCCGTGACGAAGGAATCGATGCGATTTCGAGCCGCGCCCCTTGCAGGGCGCGCGGGAGATCGGCGCCCTCCACACGTCCACGGGTTTCACCCGAGGCTCTATCCTGCTTGGCGCCTCCGGCGCCCGATCGTCAGCAAGAGGGCCGCCTTCCAGGGGATCATGCCGGGTTCGAGGCATCGCACCCCGCCATGGCTGGCGGGGCTCAGGTCTGGCTGCTAGCGGCGACGGTCGGTTCGGGCTCTCATCGCTCCCCCAAGTTTTCGTACCACTTGATGTTGTGGGTGGCGCCGCCGATCTGCACGATGTCGAGGCGGCCGTCGGAGTTGATGTCGGCCACGGCGCAGCCCGAGGCGGACATGCCGAGGGGGTCGAGCTCCTCGTGGCGCCAGCGGGCGCCGCCCTCGTCCGTCGAATAGAACAGGTGCGAAGTGGCGATCTCGCCGCGGGCGCGGTCGCCGGCGGCGATGTCGTCCCGGCCGTCGCCGTTGAAGTCGCCGACGCAAACTTCGTGACCCTCGGTGAGTTGATCGTAGATGACGTTACGGCGCCAGCGGCCGGCGTCGTCCTGCGTGTAGACGACGACCTCGTTGCCGTGCCAAGGCTCGACCGAGGCGAGCATGCGAGTCCCGGCGAGGTCGCCAACGGCGACGTCGCTGGCGCCGGCGGTCTTGGGCAGGCGCTCGTGGCCTTCGGAGAGTTGGATGTTGCGCCAGCGCACCTGCTCGCCCTGGCCGGCGGGGTCGTGAAGGTAGATGCCGTCGAAGCCGGCGGTGAGCAGCTCTTCGCGCGGATCTTGGTCCCACTGCACCACGCGGACGCGATGGAGCACGCCCTCGAGCTCGTCGAAGATGGTGCGGCGCTTCCATTTGCCGGAGAGTTGGTCCGGTACGTGGTAGTAGACCAGCGGGACTTGGTCGTCGTAGTCAGGCGCGAGAGCGTCGGGGCCGATCAGCGGACCGTTGACGAGCTCCTTACGGCCGTCGCCGTCGACGTCGGCCCAGGCGACGTGGTGGGAGGTGGTGAGCTCGTCGACGTGAAAGGCTTTCCAGGGCCGGCGGGGGTCGCCGTCGGCGCGCAGCAGCCATACGAGCCCGCGACTCTTGGCGGCGACCATGCTGAACTCGTTCTCGACGGAGAGCTCGGGCATGCCGTCGCCGTCGATGTCGTGGGCGGCCATGTTGACCAAGCCAGGCATGTCGGCGACGACGACGTGGCGTTCCCAGGACGGGTTTTCGTACCAAGGCAGCTCCTGGATACGGGAAGTCATGCCGAGCACGTCGGGGCGGCCGTCCTGGTTCATGTCCGCGACGAGCACGGCGTAGCCGCCAGGAATGTCCGCTTCGATGACGTGGGGGCGAAAGGCGACCGGGCCGGCGGCGTGTAGGACGCAGGCGCTGAGCAGGGGCAGAATCAGGCGTCGCACGGCGGGGATGATAGCACTGGGCGCGCTCCCGGCGGAGAGCCTAGACCGAGGTTTGGCCGCCGTCGACGACGATGGTCTGGCCGGTGATGTAGCTGGAGGCGTCCGAGGCCAGAAAGAGCGTAACGCCCTTGAGCTCGCCGGGGGCGCCGATGCGGCCGAGGGGGGTACGGGCTTCGACCTTGGCTCGCACCTTCTCGATCATGGCGTCGGCCATGCGTGAGGGGAAGAAGCCGGGGGCGATGGCGTTGACGCGGATGCCGCGACCGCCCCAGCGCCCGGCCAGCTCGCGGGTGAGGCCGAGGACGCCGGCTTTGCTCGCGCAGTAGCCCGCCAAGCTGAGGTCATCGCCGATGCCGCCCTTGAGGCCGGCGATCGAGGCGGTGTTGAGGATGACGCCGCCCTGGCCGCGCGCGATCATGCGGCGGCCAACTTGCTGCGAGAACAGCCACGTGCCGGTGAGGTTGATGTCGACGACCTGACGCCATTTCTCGAGCGGCATCTCTTCCGCCTTGGCGCCCCAGGTGACGCCGGCGTTGTTGACGAGGATGTCGATCGCGCCCAGCGCCGTTTCCGCGTCGGCGACCGCGCGTGCGACCTGCTCGGGGTCGCTGACGTCGCAGGTGGAGCCGTGGGCCTCGACGCCGCGGCCACGGAACTTCTCGAGCGTGGGGTCGAGCCACTTCTCCCGCCTGGCCAGTAGATAGAGCTTGGCGCCGGCCTCGGAGAGGGCTTCGGCCATCTCCTCGCCCAGCCCTCGCGAGCCGCCGGTGATCAGCGCGCACTTGCCAGAGAGGTCGAACAGCGATTGAACAGGCGGCATGGCGGACATTGTAGGACACCGGCAGGACGATGGCGGGCGGGGTTTCTCAGGATTCTCGATCGGGATTGCGGCTTTTTTTGCATCCTCACGCAGGAGTCGCGCATCGAAGACGATGTACCCTGAAAGAACAGGTTTTCGGAGGAAGAACTAGAGATGGCAGGACCGAATACTCTCGAGCTGACCGACACGAACTTTGACGCCGAGGTGCTGCAGTCCGAGCAGCCCGTGCTCGTCGATTTTTGGGCGACATGGTGCGGCCCGTGCCGCATGATTGCGCCTTCGGTGGACGCGGTGGCGACCGAGTTCGCCGGCCGGGCGAAGGTTGGCAAGGTCGACGTGGACAACAACCAGGCGGTGGCGGCGCGCTACCAGGTGCGCGGCATCCCGACGCTGCTGATCTTCAAGGGCGGCCAGGTGGTCGACCAAGTGGTCGGCGCAGTGCCGAAGGAGAAGTTGGCGGAGATGCTGGAAACGCACGTCTAAGACCAGCGAAGCGCAGTATCACGCCCGGCTTGGGTTTCGATCCGGCCGGGCGTTTGTCTATCCTGATCCGAATCGATGCAGCACGAAGCGAGCGCGCACGGAGCGGAGACGCCGCTCTCGGGCCGGGCGGAGGCGGTCTACCTGCTGCTGTGCGGGATCTTTCTGGGCTCGCTGGTGGTGACGAACCTGATTGCGAACAAGTTCCTGACGGTGGACCTGGGCTTCAAGGTCTTCGTGCTCTCGGCGGGAGCGCTGCCGTATCCGGTGACGTTTCTGGTGACCGACTTGCTGTCGGAGATCTACGGAAGGCGGCGGGCGAACCAGGTGGTTTGGGTGGGCTTCGTGGTGTCGCTGTTCGTGTTGGCGGCGCTGTGGCTGGGTGCGTTGTTTCCCGCAATCGCCGAGTCGCCGGTGGACGACGCGACATATCTGAAAGCGTTCCGGAACGCCTGGAGGGTGATTGCGGCTTCGATGACGGCGTATCTGGTGGCGCAGCTCATTGACGTGCGACTGTTCCATTTTTGGAAGGAGCTGACGAAGGGCAAGCACTTGTGGCTGCGCAACAACGGCTCGACGATTCTGTCGCAGCTCGTCGATTCGGTGTTGGTGGTGCTGGTACTGTTCGGAGGCGTGCAGAGCGCGGATTGGATGCTGGCGACGATTCGCGACTTGTGGCTCTACAAGATGTTGGTGGCGCTGCTCGATACGCCGCTATTCTATGCCGGGACGAGGTTTCTGGAGCGCTACACCGGGCTCAGCGCGACCCGCGCAGAGCCGCCGACGGGCTCGGCTTCGGCCGGATAGGCAAGCTGGCGGCCGCGATGGTGAGCGCGAGGCGCTCGGGAGGGGCGGCGAGGACGCCGGCGCAGCTCGCGGCCGGCTCGAACAGCCAGCCGGCTTGACCGTCGAGGCGCAGGATCTCGATGCGCTTGACGGGAGGCTCGATCTCGCGACCCTGGAGGGCGGCGCAGGAGGCCGAAAGCGACTGGATGTAGGCGTCCTGGCCGAGATCTTGGAGGTCGAGGCGAATGCGCATGAGCCCGCCGCTGATGGCGACGCCTTCGACCTTCCATTCGATCTTCTCTCCCTCGATGATGGCGGCGGCGAGCTCGAAGACCGGAGGCGGCGGGATGGGAGTACGCTCGGGGAACATCCGTTCCGCCGCGACCCAGGAGCAGAACAGCGCGGCGGCGGCCAGGGCGGCGCGGCCAGCGGGGAAGGCGCGCAGCCGGACGCGCCACTCTAGGCGCTCGGCGGCTTTGATCATGCGCGGATCGGCGCCGTTGACCTCGTGGAGGTTGGCTTGGCTGAGCCGGGCGCCGCTCCAGGAGCAGAAGCGCAGGTCGCAGCCAGCGAGGTCGGCTCGGCGCAGGTCGGCTCCATCGAGGTTGGCGGCCAGCAAGGAGGCGCCGCGCAGGTCGGCGTTGCGCAGGTCGTAGCGGCGCAGCTTGGCTTGGGCCAGGGCGGCGTCGCGCAGGTCGGGGCGCACGCGCGGATGCTGTTCGCGCCAGGCGTTCCACTCCATGGCGCCAGCTTGGAGGCGCTCGAGATGCTCGCGGTTTGCCAAGGCTTGAGAGAACGGCGCGGCCGGGCGCCGCTAAGGGTAGCGGCTGTCGGAAAGATCGGCGGATGGGCGCTATTGCGTGAGCCAAGCGAGCATCTCGGCGAGGACTTGGCTGCCTTGCGGCGTCTTGAACAGGTGCTGGGCGTGGGCCGAGCCTTCGAGCACGACGAGCCTCTTGGGGTCAGCAGCGCGTTGGTGGGCCCGCATGACGCCGCGGTAGCCGCCGTCTCCCTTGCTGACTAGAAACAGCTTGCGGCCCTGGAGCTTGGCCGGCTGGTCGACGCCGGCGGGAGCGAGCAGGATGAGGGCGTCGAGCGCGCCGGGCTCGGCGAGGGCCGCGGCGCGAGCGACCGCGGCGCCGCCCATGCTGCCGCCGGCGAGCGAGATGCGCGCGGCGCCGATTTCGCGCAGATAGTCGATTGCAGCGAGCAGATCGAGCTCGAGCGCCGCTCCCTTCGACCCGGCCCGGGACTTGCCGTAGCCGCGGAAGTCGATCGCGAGCACGCGCAGGCCGGCGGCGGAGAGGCGTCGGGCTTGGGCGTCCCAGCTCTCCTTGTCGAAGACCGCGCCGTGGGCCAGGATGACGGCGTGGTCGCCTTCGCCGTAGAGGTTGGCGAAGACGCGGCCGCCGTCGGGGGAGGCGAAGAAGACTTCCCGGGGCTGTTGGGCGACGAGGGCAGCCGGCAGCAGGGCGAGGAACGCGGGGACGAGCAGGGATCGCATGATCTGCTGCTGGATTCTAGCGGAATCGGAGGAGGGCGGCGGGAATGGCGCGGGTATAGCAGCGTCGCTGCGGAGGCAAAGTTATTGAAAGGAATGGTCGGGGCGCCGAGACTCGAACTCGGGACCTCTTGCTCCCGAAGCAAGCGCGGGCAGACCGCGACCGTTGAAAATGAATGACTTAGCCCTCCAGGATCCAGGTCAGACCGGCTTTTGCGGCAGGTTTCGACACTATTCTGACACTAGACCGGCTCGGCGGGACGGCTCCAACTCGTCGAGCGATCCGCAGCTGATCTGTTCGGATGATCCGTCCCTCAACCTTTGAAGTACGCTGGCGCCGCATTGAGGACTGGAACGTGTGAAGAAATCGCTGAAACAGGCACTCGCGATGCAGACCACTGTTGATTCGAAGGAACTTGCTTCGAATCGCGTGGGCCAGTCCCGGATTTCTTCATACGTTCCTGGCGCGTAGTCCGCACGCCCTCCCCGTAGTAAACCTCCAACATTTCCACTCAACTTGTTGCGAGTTTCACGGAATTGAGGGATACTCTTGTTCAGCTCCGGACAAGTCAACAGATTTTTCGATCCGTTAGGGACGCCGCAGCGACCGCGATGACCGGCATTGAGTGGTTTCAGTTGCTCGCCGGCCACGCGAGGCCTTTCCTGTGGCAGGAAGGCCTGTACAACGACCTCGTCCAAGGGCGGTGTCCGCCAGCGATAGACATCCCCACTGGTCTGGGCAAGACCTCGGTGATGCAGCTCTGGCTGTTGGCCTTGGCTGAACAGGCACGGCGCGGGCTGTATGAGATCTCGCTGCCTCGCCGGCTCATTTGGGTGGTTGATCGTCGCGTTGTCGTCGACCAGGCGACTCAGGAAGCCGAGACCCTACGACAACGGCTCAACGAAACGGCGCTGCAGGAGCTCCGGCGCCCCCTCGCCTCGCTATCGGTGTCGGGCGAGCCTTTGGCCATTAGCACGCTGCGCGGCGAGCACGCCGACAACCGCTCGTGGTTCGAGGATCCGACGAGACCAGCAATCATCGTCGGGACCGTGGATATGATCGGAAGCCGATTGTTGTTCTCCGGCTATGGAGTCGGATCCAAGGAGCGATCGCGGCAGGCCGGGTTTCTCGCATTCGACGCCCTAGTGGTGAATGATGAAGCCCACTTGACACCCGTCTTCGCGAAGCTCATGGACGAGGTTTGCGAGGAGATTCGGTCCGGTCGAGCGACAAGGCCTCATCTGCGGTTCGTGCGACTCTCGGCGACGCAAAGAAGCACGGCCGAGGCCGAGACGTTTCCCGGTTGCCTCGACGGCGATGTCGCATCATCAGCGGCTTTCCGGCGGCGATACGAGGCCGTCAAGCAGCTCGAAATCGAACCGGCCCGCGACAGCCGCACGATCGAGCGGCTTGCCATCGAGTCCAAGGGACGGACGATCGTTTTCGTACGCAAGCCGAAAGACGCCCGCAAGCTCGCCGGGGCCATACGGAAGAAGCACGGATGCGACGTACCGCTGATCACTGGCGAGCAGCGTGGCCTCGAGCGCGATGAGCTGATCGAAACCGCGGCGTTCAAGCAATTCACCGAAGCCGCCCCAAGGGACCGAGAGTGTTGGCTGGTCGCAACGTCGGCTGGAGAGGCGGGAATCAACCTCTCCTGCGACCGGCTCATCACCGAGCTCGACACGGCGGATCACCTTCTACAGCGCTTCGGCAGGCTCAACCGCTTCGGTGAAACCGAGGGCGTTGCGACTGTGGTGGTTGGCAAGAAGCACAGCGAGCGCGAGCTGGCTACCCTCGACTATTTAAAGCAACTCGATGGCGATGTCTCGCCGCGTGCACTTCGGGAGCGCCCCCCGACTTCTGACGCCCTCTCGCCCGAGCCCAGGCGGGCGCCTCTGCAACCCTGGTTGATCGACGTCTGGTCGATGACGTCATTGCGAGAGACAGATTGGCCTTCCCGACCGCCCGTCGCCCCTTGGCTGCGTGGAGACGATGATCAGGGACCGCCCGAGACCTACGTCTGCTGGCGACGCGATGTGACAGACCTTGCGAGCGAGACGGTGTCGGACGGCGACCGGGAAGAAGCCTTCCGCTGGTTCCCGGTGCTAGCAAGAGAGCGCCTCAAGCAGTATCCTGACGCGCTTTGCGAGGCGCTCGACAAACACGTCGACAAGAATCTGCGCGTGCTGCTGATTGGGCGTGAGCGCAGCGTCACCGTGCTTGCGGCTGGCGACCTCGTGGCGCGCCGGAATCGCGCGCAACTCTACTACGCCACGTTGGTCCTGCCGCCAGGCGTCGGCAGCTTGGATGCAAATGGAGCGGTGGAGTGGAGCGAGTCCCGCCGGGCAGGCGAGCCAGGTTGGGATCGATTCGACGTCTCGGAGGCGAAAGAGGGAGATGGCCGTCGACGCAAATATGGGCCGGGGGAGCCGGATCCCGCCGACGATGGCCTCGTCTTGCGGCATGAGGTGCGCCTTGCTAGCGATGTCGAGGGCGAAGAGCAGTCATCGTGGCGGTACTACACAGAGCGCAAGCCGCGCCCGAAAGGCTGGATCCAAGGGCTCACGCAGCATCAGGAATTGGTCCGACAGCGCGCGAGGGAGATCGTGGAACGATTGCTGGGGCCTGAGGATCGGCTCAACGAAGTGCTCTGCTGGGCCGCCGAGAGGCACGACTTGGGCAAGGCTTGCGAGGTTTGGCAGCGCTACGCCTGCAACGACAACGGGTCGGAGCCACTCGCGAAGTCAGAGCGATTTCGTAGTCCGTCCGTGCTGGCTGGGTACCGCCACGAGCTCGGCTCGCTGCTGGATCCTCAATGTGCCGACTGTGAAGGACTGACCGAACAAGAGCTCGAGCTTGCGCTTCATCTGATCGCGTCGCATCACGGACGGGCGCGGCCATGCTTTCCAGAGTCGGCGATGGACAAGCGGCAGGTGAGGTGCAGTCGCGAGCAGGCCTTGGAGGCTGCCCGCCGATTTGCGCGTCTGCAGCGCCGTTATGGCGCTTGGGGGTTGGCGTACCTCGAAGCGTTGTTCTGTGCGGCCGACGCCATGGCTTCGACAGAGAGTCCGGAGGACCCTGACCATGCCTGAGCATCGTGTCCCGATCGACCCGCGCAACCCGGGGCTGTTCTTTGCATGCTGCGGACTGTTCGAGATTGCCGAGTTGCTTGCAGCTGGCGGCGAGGCGTGGTTCGAGGACGGAGGGAAGCTGTTTTGTCTCGAGAGTGAGGCAGGACTGCCGCCGCCGAGGCCGGAGATCGAGCCGAACACAGATGAGGGCAACCGCTATGACAAGACAACGGAGCCACTAACGCTGCGGTTCGGCGGACAGGCTCTTCGGCTCAACTGGTGGTTGAACTCAACCGAAACCGACAAGAGCCCGCTCAAGACCTGGGGCGGACAGCAAACCCCGCGGCGGGTCCTCGAAGAAACTCTCGCGTTGCTCGTCGAGTACGCGACGGTCGAAGAGCTGTTCCCTGCCTCGTCCTTCACGACCTCTCGATTCGGAGTTGACGCCCGCTCGGCTTGGGAACCAATCGATCTGGGCTATTCGCCAAATGATACAGCGCGCAAGGAAGCCCTGACCTACCCGTGGGTTGAGTTGTTGGCCGTCGTTGGATTGCAGGGTTTTCGGCCGAGCGGGCGGCGGCGCGAGCTGGAATACGCCGTTTGGCTGGATGCTTTGCCTCTCGCGCCAGCTAGAGCGGCTTGTGCGGCTCCCTGGGAGGGCTTGGCGACTCAGGGCTTCGCTTTCGAGGTGCTCAGCCGAGGCCAAGGATACAAGACGTTTGCGTTTGCCAAAGGAGTGGACTGATGGATATTTCCAGATTCGACAATTGGATTTCCGAAGGCGGGCCGAGCGCTTTCGTCCTGAAGGAGCGATTGGAACCGGCCGGCGGCGACGGTGACGTAATCTTCCCGCCGACCTTCGCCCCGCCCGAGGGTTCGAACGAGTCACCCGGCTACATCATCGACGGCGAAGGCGAGAACAGCGTCTGCCTGATCGATTCCGTGGGCTCTCAGTCGAACCGGCTCGAGCCGTTGTTCTTACAGGAGCGATACCGCGAGCTCGTACCTCAGATCGAAATCGACGTTGAGGGGCGCATGGTCAATCTGCTCCAGTTGGGGCACCGGGCGGCCGATGCCGTCGCTCGCTCGACAGACTTGGCCAATGAGCTGCGCGCGGCATTCGAGGCTTACGACACGGGCGACGGAACCTTGCTGGCGGCGATCGCACCTACCAGTCTTGTCTTCGGTGCGTGGGACTCGCGCGAAACCTACGTGAAGATCCCGCGGCTGATAAACTCGACCGTCCGCGCCTACAACGTCGAAAGGCTCACTCGTTCGGCCCAGTATTTCGCAACCCTAGAGAACGACGAAGTTGAGCAGGCCCTCGGCGTCTCGATCGGAAAGGATCGAAAAAGGCTGAGCACGGCTGGCTTTCTCGACGCTCCTTCCGGCCGCACCCACGGCGGCATTCGCGTGCGGGGACGGATCGAGCGAACCACAATCGTCAACCTCACCGCGATTCGCGCTCTCGGGGCGCCGGCTGAAAGACAGCAAGCGCTGCGGCGTTACATTCTGGGTCTAGCTCTGCTCGCCGCGTCCTCGCCGGTCGACCTGTTTCTGCGCCAAGGCTGCCTACTCGTTCAGTCGGCTGAGGAACCGCCGTCCGCCAAGGCGGTCTATCGGGACGGCCGTCGGGAGCCAGTCACGGTCGAGGCTAGCGACGCAGAGGGTTATGCGAAAGCTGCCGCGCAGGAGCTCGGAGTCGGGGAGAGCCGCAAGGCCAAGTTCGATAAGAAGCTTGCCCAGGCTGTCTACAAGAAGGCAGCCAAGCAGAAAGACGGAGGTTAGCCCAATGATGGCGCTCGAGCTTCGAATTCGACTTCTTGACGGACGCTACCACGGTTCAGGGGAGTGGCCTCCCGATCCGGCGCGCGTCTTCCAGGCTCTCGTTCATGGCGGTCACGTCGGTGCGCGATCCGCGTCATGGGTTGATGCGCGCGATGCAGCGCTCGAGTGGCTCAGCGCCCTGCCCGCGCCTGAGATCATGTTCCGAACTGCAATATGCGGACAGGCATACAGGATCTTCGTGCCGAACAACAGTCTCGATCGAGGCCGTCGGAGCACCAAGACTGACAAGACCGTAGCTCCGGCGCTGTTGGCCCCTAACGGCGACTCCGATCGCCCAGACCTGATTTATCGCTGGAACGCGCCTGGCGACGAGGCGGGGCAGCACCTTCCCGCGATCGACCAGCTCGCCTCTCGCCTGCTCGCCCTTGGCTGGGGCGTCGACATCGCCACTGCTACCGCTACGCTCGATGAGACGCCAACCCGGAGCGGCTACGAGGTACTCACCCCGACCCAGCGCGGCGGGCGGCCGATGCGCACGCTAGGGCCCGGCCTGCTGGCTCATCTGCGAGAACGGCATGAGGCGGCGCGGATGCGCATCACTCGCAGCGGAGTCAATCCCTACACTCGCCCCAGCGAATTCCCGGTGACTCGCTACCGCAAAACGAGCGAGAGCGCACCGCGACCTTGGTGCGCCTTCGGCCTGCAATGCTTGGACGGCGAGCCCTTCTCCGCCGATTGGCGACGGGCCCGGGACGTGGCGGCCTGGCTGCGCCACATGGCCGGCGTCGCCATGGGCGAAGAGTACGGCCCCGAAGACCAAGCTTGGATCGACTCCTTCGTGATGGGGCACACGAGCGAACAAGAGCTTGGTATTCGTCTGTCCTACTTGCCGCTTCCCTCGATCGGTCACCCGCATTCGGACGGCGCGATTCGCCGGGCGCTCATCGTGGAACCTCCCTCCGCCGCCGGCCGGGACCGCGAGGCGCTTGACCTGCTGCGCATCAAATCTCCTGGGCGCGTCTTGACCCGCCCGGGAGACCAGCAACCACAGGCCGTGCTCGTGGCCGGTTCGAGGGGCGACCGGATGGTCAAGCGATATACCGCTGTAGCGCACCGCTGGCGTACCGTTACCCCCGTGGTGCTCCACGGTCACAACGCCGGCCGAAAGGGCCTATCGGTTCGCAAGACGGAACGACTCCTTTTCCAGGCGCTCGATGCAGCGGCATATCCCGTTGAGACGGTGACGTCGCTCAGCTTTCAAACGGCGCCTTATTGGGCGGGCTGCGGAGCAGCAGCGGCGATAAAGACTCCGCGTCACCTGGATCGTTGGCCACGCCTGCATGTGGCCATCGAATTCGAGAATCCAGTGGAAGGGCCCATGGCCATCGGTCTCGGTCGCCACTACGGCATCGGTCTGTTCGCAGCCTTCGACGGATAGGATCCCATGCGCAACTCCTACATCGTCTCTTATGACATCTGCGACCCGAGGCGCTTACGGCAGATCTTCAAGGCGATGCGTGCTTGGGGAGATCATCTGCAACTCTCGGTCTTCGAGTGCCAACTCACGCAGATGGACTTGGTACGCTTGCGCGCCGAGCTGACCGGCATCATCCACCATGACGAGGACCAAGTGTTGTTCGTCGACCTGGGGCCAGCCGCTGGGCGCGGAGACCGCGTCATCACCGCCCTTGGCAAACCCTACACGAACGTCGACGCGCCGCTGATCGTCGTCTAGCAGCCCGAGCGAGGTCTTCCATGAGCGCAAACCCGGTCCCCCTGCCCGAACCCGCCCGGCGTTCGCTGCCAGACTATCTCTCCGCGCGCAAGATCAACGAGTACGCCTACTGCCCGCGGCTGTTCTACTTCGAGCAGGTGGAAGGCGTGTTCGTCCACAACCAGCACACCGCCGAAGGAGCGGCACAGCATACGCGCGTCGACAAAGAAGGCGGCTCGGCGCCCAGGCCGGAAGAGGAAGCGGCGGAGCCCGTCGTCGTGCGTTCGATCGAGCTCTCTTCCGAAGAGTATCGTGTACTCGCCAAGCTGGACCTGGCAGAATTCGCCGACGGTTGCGCCACTCCGGTCGACTACAAGCATGGCCGTCCCATGACGGGCAACGAAGGTCCTGAAGCTTGGCCGAGCGATCGCGTCCAGCTCTCCGTTCAGGCGCTCGTCCTGCGCGCCAACGGCTACGGCTGCGAGGAAGGGATCATCTTCTACCAGAAGACCCGCCAGCGCGTACGAGTGGCTTTCGATGAGGGAACCATCGCGGAGGCGGAGCGGGCGATTGCAGGCGCGTGGGAGACTGCGGCGGCAACGCAGATCCCCCCTCCGCTCGAGGACTCGCCGAAGTGTCCGGGCTGTTCTCTGGTGGGGATTTGCATGCCCGACGAGACGTCCCTGCTGCAATCCGAAACGCGAGGTGAAGAGGCTGAGCAACTCGCGTTGTTCCGCAACGACGCCCTTCCGCCGAAGAAGCCGCCTGCTCGCTCGACTCGGCTCCTCGTCGCTCCGCGAATAGACCGCCGTCCGCTCTACCTGAATACTCAGGGACTCCGCGTCGGCAAGTCGGGCGGCGTGTTGCGCATCAAGGAACGCAGCAAGGTGGTGCAGGACGTTCGCATCAACGAGGTCTGCCAGGTCAACCTCATGGGGAACATCCAGATCAGCACACAGGCCGTGCAGCAGCTGTGCCAATCCGACAAACCGATCTGCTACTTCTCGCAGGGCGGCTGGTTCTATGGCGTCACCACGGGGCTCAATACGAAAAACGTCATGCTGCGGCGAACGCAGTTTCGCCTCGCCGAGGCGCCCTGGTTTCGCCGGCGCGTCGCCCGCAAGCTCGTCGCGGGCAAGATCCGCAACCAACGGACCATGTTGCTGCGCAACCACGTCGAGCCGCCCAAGGCTGAGTTGCGCGAGCTTCAACGGTTGATGGCGCGCGCCGAGTCGGCGTCTTCTCTGGAGGAATTGCTCGGCTTGGAGGGCTTGGCGGCCCGCATTTACTTCGGGCTCTTCGCCGGAATGCTCAAACGCGGCAACGAATGGGATGGCGAACCGACAGTGAGCTTCGACTTCCGGTCCCGCAACCGGAGGCCGCCCCGCGATCCCGTGAACGCGTTGCTCTCGCTCGGCTACAGCCTGCTCGCCAAGGACTTGACCGTGGCGTGTTACTCGGTGGGCTTCGATCCGATGATCGGCTTCTATCACCAGCCCCGGCATGGGAGGCCGGCGTTGGCGTTGGATCTGATGGAGCCGCTGCGTCCGCTCATCGCGGACTCGGCCGTGCTGAGCGCGGTGAACACGAAGATGGTCGCGGAGCGAGACTTCGTGACGGCCGGGCGCGCAGTCGCGTTGACCGCCGCCGGCCGCAGGAGCTTCTTCCGGGCGTACGAGGCGAGAATGGACACGCTGGTGACGCATCCGCTGTTCGACTACCGAGTCAGCTATCGGCGGCTGCTCGAGATCCAGGCGCGCCTGCTGGCGAAGACAATCGACGGGGAGGTCGCGGAGTACCCGGTGTTCGTGACGCGGTAGAGGCTTGCGAGCGGCTAGGCGGCGCCGGAAAGGCGGGAGGCGCTCGCATGCGAAGATGTAGCTTGGATTCAACCGATTAGGGACGGCGGCCACCTTGACCGGGCTGGATTTGCGGCGATCATGCGGTCGCCACTCGCAAACGGGCCGCCAGGTTTTGATAATCAATGGGGCCGCGATCCGAAGATCGCGGAGATTTCCGCGGGATGGCCGCGCAGGCCATGCAGCGTTTTTGTAGCATTTTCTCGCAGCTGCTTCAACTGTTTCCCCGCCTGGAGTTCGAGCAGGCCGTGCGCGCGCATCAAGCCCAGCGGCACATGCGCGGCTTTCCCTGCTGGGGCCAGTTCGTCGCCATGCTGTTCTGTCAGCTCGGCCAAGCCTGCTCACTACGCGAGATCTGCGGCGGCCTCGCCGCCACCGAGGGCCGCTTCGAGCACCTCGGTCTCGACGGCGCGCCCAAGCGCTCCACGCTCGCCTACGCCAACCAACACCGTCCCTGGCAGCTCTACCAGAGCGTCTTCGAGCTCCTGCTGGGCCGCTGCCAGAGCCTCGTCGCCGTCCAGGGCGGCGGCAAACGCTTCCGCTTCCGCAACCGACTGCTCAGCCTCGACGCCAGCGTCATCGACCTGTGCCTGTCGCTATGCGACTGGGCCGCTTCCGCCGCGCCAAAGGCGCCGTCAAGCTTCACCTGCTGCTCGATCACGACGGCTATCTGCCACAGTTCGCCGTGCTCACCGACCCCAAGACGCACGACCTCACGGTGGCGCGCAAGCTGCGCTTCGAGCCCGGTGCGGTGGTGGTCTTCGATCGCGGCTACACCGACTGCGAATGGTTCGCCGAGCTGGGCCGGCGCGGCGTCTTCTTCGTCACCCGCATGAAGCGCAACGCCGACTACGAGGTGCTCGAGCGCCGTCCGACGCCCGAGCGCGGCGGCATCCTGGCCGACGAGGTGATCTGCTTTCCCAGCCGCGCCGTCGAGAGCCCGGAGTACGTCTTCCGGCGCATCGTCAAGCAGCAGCCATGCGACGACAAACCGCTGGTGTTCTTGACCAATCACCTCGGTTTCGGCCCCACGACGGTGGCGGCGATCTACAAGGATCGCTGGCAGGTGGAGCTGTTTTTCAAGGCGCTCAAGCAGAACGTGCGCATCAAGACGTTCGTGGGCGTGAGCGCCAACGCGGTCCGCACGCAGTTGTTCACGGCGCTGATTGCGATTCTGGTGCTGCGCTACTTGCAGTTGCGCGGGCGCTTCGGCTGGTCGTTGTCGAACCTGGCGGCGCTGTTGCGCCAGCGGTTGTTCGTCTATCGCGACCTGTGGGCGTGGCTGGACGAACCGTTCGAACCGCCGCCCCAAGCCGTCGCGGCGAACGCGCAGCTGGCGCTGCCGCTGGCCGCGCGCTGAAGTTGGACAGCAGCGCCGGCCGAGATCGACGAAACCCGTCCAAAGGGGGGAGGATCCGCAGGATTCATTTGGACAGCAGATCAGCCGGGACGGCAACAAGCCGCCGTTCCCGCCACCCCCAACCTGGTTCTGAGCCGGGAGGGTACGGGCGGCGTACGTCCTTTGTTATCAGATGTCGAATGCCCGGCCAGCCGCTAATTTGAACAGCAGTGTCCCGTATCCTTTTCGATACATGTTTGAAAGCTCACTCATACGTTACCGCGCCATCCCACAACTCGCACTTTTTCCCTTGCCATCACCTGTTTAGTCTGATAATCTGCATTTACCCCGAAAACTTACCGATTGGCACTTCGCCAATCAGCGCCCACGAGACGGTCGATCAACAAACGGCATCCATGTGCCGCGAGGAACTTTCTCATGCTACACGACAGCTCGTCGCGCCTCCCTCTTCTCCTCACATTCGCTGCGAAGACAAGACTGAAGTCACCATTCACAGCGGGCCTGGCTATAGTCGCGATCATCATGGCGACGATGGGCTTCTGGTCCGGCGCAGCAAGCGGACAGAGCTTCGCCAACTGCGAAGGGGCAAACTGCACGACGAACTTCGGATCTGGTAGCGGGCCGGATTGCGACGACTTCAAGTGTCGCGATTGCTACATCGATTTCAACGTCGACGACGACGACCGCTGCGAAGGCCTTTGTTGCCAGCACGAATCTTGCTTCGGCTCTGGGGACTGCACAAACCCGCAGAACGGCAAGGACATCTACAGATGCACCGGGGCGACCGTTTGCCTCACCTATCAGTGCGATACATCAGGGTGTAGCGGCTGCGGCCCCTGAGTTCGCGTCGCGATTCCAACGAGACCAAAGAAGGACCTAATCCCATGGACAAGACCAAACTACTAGCCCTAGTCGTCGTTGCAATGGCGTCTTTCTCGGGCTTCTACTTATTCGCTCAACGGCCCGCCAACGGCCCGGCGGCGGACCTGCAAACCTTCACCCTTACACAGGCTGCCGAAGGGTACACGCTAGCGGGCGTCGCCAAGTCTGTTGACGTCACCCAGATTACTGTCGGACCAAACCGACAGGTTCGGAAGACGACCAACATCGTCACCCGCCAGAACGGACCGATGGTGATCTTCGAGATCACAGAATTTACGCCATCGAGCAGGACGCGAACCGTGGCGCTACGTGAATTGCAGATCAAGATGATCGAGCAGACAACGAGCGAACCCGACCGAAGGGCCAAACGCGACCTTATGCGCGGTAACCGTTGCGGAATCCCCGCGCAGGCGCAGGGGAAGCAGATCCTAGGCCATATGGCGTACCCAAGAGTTACCGAGTCGTCGAGCAAGCTTCCGAACTGCGCAAACTGTGCCCGCGATCGGTCGGTTCGCTGGGAGGCCCCGGATCTCGACTGCGCCGTTGTCGCGCGCGAGGTGTACCGTCTCGATGAAAGAGGCCAAGTCTCTCGTCTTCGCCAGCAGCGCACCGCGCTCAGGATCGAAGAGGGAGAGACAATTGCCGACGTCCCTACAGCGATCGAGCTATCGACCTACCGGGAGGTTGACGCCAAAGAGTTCGAGAAGTCGTACTTAGATCACTTTTTCGGACGATCTAGCGCCGGAACGCCTCGTCAATAGAGCAATCCCAAAGTAAATCACACACTCCTTCCCCGCCCCAGCCTCCGTCGCCTAGGCGGGGTTTTCTTGTGCCCCGCAAACTCCTTGATCCTCATGACCTACTCCCAAAAACTGATCCACCCCGAAAGCGATCGGAGAACGCAAACGCCGTGGACGTAGAGCATTCGATCTTCGGATCGCGGCCCCATTGGCGGCGGCGCCGTGGTAGCGACGATCCGGTGGCGGCGATGCGGGCGTTCCTCGAAGCAACGCGATTGGCGCCCGGCGACGAGTACGCGTGGCCCGATCCGCCGGCGATCGAAGAAGCGCTCGCCCGACTGGAGGCATGCCGCAAGCGAGAGTCCGGACACGTCAAGCCGGGGCTGGGCGACGATTCCGGACGCACGCTTGCGCCGACGGGAGGAAGCGGCGCTCGATGCCCGCTTGGAGTCGCTGCGGGGACTCGAGGGATTCGATGCCCTGCTGGGCGGACGCGATTGACGGCGCCGACGCTGATCACCGAATCTGAAAGGCGCGGCGTGGTAGCCAAGTGGTAAGGCAGAGGCCTGCAAAGCCTTGATTCGCCGGTTCGATTCCGGCCCGCGCCTCCAACTCCTCTCTCGTGCTATGATCTGCGGACGGCGATCACTGTAAGCGCTTGCACGAGATGTTCGGCCGAGATTTCTTGCACCTGGGATTCCTGTTCGCGGCGTTGCCGGCCATCCTTGCAGCCCAGTCCTCGCTGCGTCACCCGGCCGTGCCGCTCGTCACCCACGACCCCTACTTCAGCGTGTGGTCGATGGCGGACGAGCTTACCGATTCGGCGACGCAGCACTGGACCGGCGCGGCGCAGAACCTCTCGTCGATGATCCGGATCGACGGGCGGACGTATCGGCTGATTGGCGCCGACCCGCGGTTTCTGATCGACCGCGATCCGACGCCGGCTTTGCCGCAAGTCGCCCGCGAGGTTTGGCCGACCCGGACGATCTACGCCTTTGCCGGCGCCGGCGTCGAGGCGCGCGTCGAGTTCCTCTCGCCGATGATCGCCTCCGACCTCGAGCTCGTCGGCCGTCCGGCGACATATGTGACCTGGACGGTTCGCGCGACTGATGGCCGGGCGCACGAGGTTGCGCTGCATTTCGACGCGTCGGCGGAGTTGGCGCGGAATGACAGCGCGCAGGCGATGACTTGGGGCCGGTTCTCGCTCGACGGCATGACGGTGCTGCGGACGGGCACGCGCGAGCAGAACGTGCTGGGCCATCGCGGTGATGCGTTGCGGATCGATTGGGGCTATCTTCATCTGCTCGCCCCCGAGCGCTCTGCGCAGCACGCTATCGCGGATCGCCGCGAGTTGCTCGACGCCTTTCGCGCGAGCGGCAGGCTGCCGCAGAGCGACGAGCTCGAACCGGAAACAGTCGCGCTGCGCAGCAGCGTCAAGGCCATGGCCGTGGCCTGGGATCTGGGGCGCGTCACCTCCCAGCCTGTCTCGCGGCATGCGGTGCTGGCCTATGACGATCTGTACTCTCTCGAGCTGATGAACGAACGGCTCCGGCCGTATTGGCGCCGCGAGCGGGGGACGCTGGCCGAGATGCTCCGCGCCGCCGTGCAAGACTACGCGCAGGTGCGGGAGCGCGCCGAGCGGTTCGACCGCGAGCTGATGGCCGACCTCGAGCGCGCCGGCGGCCGCGAGTACGCGGAGATCGCCGCGCTGGCTTACCGGCAAACCCTGGCCGCGCACAAGCTTGCCGCGACGATGCTCGGCGACCCGGTATTTCTCTCCAAGGAGAACCACTCGAACGGCTCGATCGGCACCGTCGACGTGACGTATCCTTCAGCGCCGTTCTTTTTGCTGCTCAACCCTGACTTGCTGAAGGCGATGACGCGACCGATCTTCGACTACGCCCGGCTGCGGGTCTGGAAGTTCCCTTACGCGCCGCACGACCTCGGCCAGTACCCGCTGGCCAACGGACAGCAGTACGGCGGCGGCGAGACCAGCGAAGCGCGCCAGATGCCGGTGGAGGAGAGCGCGAACATGATCCTGATGACGGCTGGGATCGCGCGCGCCGAGGGCGATACGAGCTTCGCCGAGGAGAACATCGACCTACTCGCGAAGTGGGCCGCATACCTGCGCGAAGAGGGCTTCGACCCCGGGGAGCAGCTCTCAACCGACGACTTTACGGGCCATCTAGCCCACAACACGAACCTGTCGCTCAAGGCCATCCTCGCGCTCGGCGCTTATGCACAACTGTGTGAGCGCATCGGTTGCGCCGAGGCCGCCGGGGAGTATCGCGCGACGGCCGAGGAGTTTGCCGCGCGCTGGCCGCGCGAGGCCGACGACGGCGACCACTACCGGCTGGCGTTCGACCGGCCGGGGACCTGGAGCCAGAAATACAACTTGGTCTGGGACCGGATCCTTGACCTGAACCTATTCCCTCGAGCGGTTGCCGAAAAAGAAGTCGCGTTCTACCTCGCGACCCAGAACGAGTACGGCTTGCCGCTCGACAACCGGTCGCAGTTCACCAAGCTCGATTGGATCTTTTGGTCGGCGACGCTGGCCAGCGACGAAGCGGACTTCCGGTCGCTTGTGACCCCGGTCTGGCGGTTCTTGAACGAGACGCCCGATCGGAGCCCGATGACGGATTGGTACTGGACGCACGACGCTCGACGCCGCGGTTTCACCGCGCGCTCGGTCGTCGGCGGCGTCTACATCAAGATGCTCACCGACCCCGTGCTTTGGCAAAAATGGGCGTCTCGCGCACAATAGGTTTCGACTCATGACGAAAAGACTCTTCCTGCTGCTTTTCTGCTGCGCTCTGGGCGGGTTCGCCCAAACCTACCAACCCGCCAACGGCCCGCTGACGACGCGCTGGGCCGAGGAGGTCTCGCCCGAGGACGCCCTGCCAGACTATCCCCGGCCGCAGCTTCGGCGCGATGAATGGCTCAACCTCAACGGCCTGTGGCAGTACGCCATCGTGGACCGCGACGCGGAGCGTCCCGGGAGTTGGCAGGGCCAGATCCTGGTGCCGTTCGCTCCGCAGGCGGCGTTGTCGGGCGTGGGCGAGACGGTGATGCCGGACCAGGCGTTGTGGTACCGGCGCAGCTTCCAGCTCGCTGATTCTTGGCGATCCTCGCGCGTGAAGCTGAACTTCGGCGCGGTCGATTGGCAGGCCACGGTGTGGGTCAACGGCGTGCGGCTGGGCGAGCACCGCGGCGGCTACACGCCGTTCTCGTTCGACATCACCAACGCACTCGAACAAGGCGCCGAGCAGGAGATCGTGGTGCGGGTCTGGGATCCGACCGATCAGGGAACGCAAGCGCGCGGCAAACAGGTGCTCGAGCCGCGCGGCATCTGGTACACGGCGGTGACGGGCATCTGGCAGACCGTCTGGGTAGAGCCGGTGGGCCCGCTGGCGATCGAGCGGTTGTGGCTCGAGCCTGACATCGACAACGGCCGGCTCGCCGTCAGGGCAGTCCTCGACGGTAGTGCGTCCGGCGCCGAGCTGCGCGCGAGCGTGACCGACAACCGCGTGCTGGTGGCGGAGGCCGATGGACTTGCCGGAAGCTCATTGGAGATCCCCATCTCCGATGCCAAGCTGTGGTCGCCCGACTCCCCGCATCTCTACGACCTGTCGATCTCGCTCGTCCGCGGCAACGTCGTTCTCGACCGCGTGGAGAGCTATTTCGGCATGCGCAAGATCGCGCTCAAACGAGACGGTCGCGGACATGAGATGCTGGCGCTCAACAATGAAATCCTGTTTCAAATGGGGCCGCTCGACCAGGGCTGGTGGCCGGACGGGCTCTACACGGCGCCGACCGACGAGGCGCTGATCTACGACATCGAGGTCACCAAGGAGCTCGGCTTCAACATGGCCCGCAAGCATGTGAAGGTGGAGCCGGCGCGCTGGTACTACCATTGCGACCGTTTGGGATTGTTGGTCTGGCAGGACATGCCGAGCGCCTACATGGGCCGCGGCGTCGAGCGCGGGCTGTTCGTTTCGCCGTTCGACGAGCAAGACGCGGAGCGGCCGGGCGTTTCGCAGGCGCAGTTCGAGGGCGAGCTGCGCGAGATGATCGACGCTTTCCAAGCCTTCCCCTCGATCGTGATGTGGGTTCCGTTCAACGAAGGCTGGGGCCAGTACGACACGGGCCGCATCTCGAGATGGATCGAGCAGTATGACCCGACGCGGCTGGTGAATGCCGCCTCGGGCTGGACCGATCGCGGCGCGGGCCACGTCTACGACACGCATATCTACCCGGGGCCGGGCATGCAGCTCGCCGGCGACGGCCGCGCGACGATCCTAGGCGAGTTCGGCGGCCTGGGGTGGCCGGTGGACGACCACCTGTGGTGGAACAAGCGCAATTGGGGCTACCGCACCTACCACTCGCGGCAGGAGCTCAACGATCAGTACGACAAGATCGTCAGCCAAGTGCTTGGCCCTCTCAGCCGCGGGCTGGCGGCGGCGATCTATACCCAAACGAGCGACGTGGAGGGCGAGGTGAACGGACTGATGACCTATGACCGTGAGCTGGTCAAGCTCGAGGCCGACCGCCTGCAGGCGATCCACGCGAAGCTCTACGCCAAGCCGCCGGCGTCGCGGATCCTGCTGCCGGCCGCCCATGATGGCCCGCAGCCTTGGCGTTACACCCTGCGCGCGCCGCGGCGGGGTTGGGAGCGGCCTGGTTTCAACGATCGCCGCTGGTCCGACGGCCAGGCGCCGTTCCGCCAAGAGCCCGATCCGCAATTTGCCAACGGCACGGAGTGGAGGGGAGACTCCATCTGGCTGCGGCGCACGTTTGCCGTGAACGACCTGCCGAAGAGCCTGTGGCTCGAGGTGATGCACACGAGCACGGCGGGCGAGGTCTACTTGAACGGCGTGAAGGTCAACGAGCTCGACCGGCAGTCGCGCAGGGAGTATCGCCACGCGAACATCAGCGAGCACTTGGGCGCGCTGAAGGAAGGCGAGAACGTGATTGCGATTCGCGTGGCGCGGGGCGACCCTCCGCGGAACGATCCGAGGAGCATTGACGCGGGGTTGTACGCGGTGGAGTAGCGGTTGGACGGGCACGCTGACGCGCGCGTCTCTAGCGCGGAGGCTCGGACGAGCTACTGCTTTCGCTCCCACACGGGGATGACGACTTTCTTCTGACCGAGCAGCCGGATTCTTACCGAGCGGAACCAGACGGCCTGGCCGTGGTCCTGTAGCCCAATGCGGCCCATCATCGAAGTTCCAAAGGCTGGGCTGTCGAACTTGCTCGCGGCGACGCGCTGCTTCCAGCCGTCTGAGCCGGTTTCAAATTCGACGACCTTGACGCCGTTGAGCCAATGCTCGACGTGCTTGCCTTTGGCGAGGATGCGGCTTTGGTTCCATTCGCCGACGGGCTTGCTCGCGTCTTCGGCGGGGGCGTAGAGGCCGTAGGCGGCGCCGTTGCGGCGGTCGGGGTTCTGCTGAGACGCCTCTCGGGCGTTGTCGGCGATCTGGTATTCGATGGCGTTGCCGGAGGTGTTTTGCGCCGCCGGGCTCAGGCGGTAGAAGATGCCGCTGTTACCCTGGGCCGCCACCTTCCACTCGACGACGAGCTCGAAATCACTGAAGGCGCGGCTGCTGACGAGCGCGCCGGGCTTGCCTTCGGGCTTGAGCGCGCCGTCCTCGACGACCCACTCGCCGGTCGGGTTCTTGCGCGGCAGCACGCGCCAGCCGTCTAGGGTTTCGCCGTCGAACAGCTCTTGAAAAGCGGTGGCGTCCTGGCCTTGGGTGACTTGGAAGTCTTGGGCGAAGGAGAGCCCGCAAACGAGCAGGGGCGCGAGGAATCGAGCGCAAGCTCTGGGCGCCAAGCGGCTGGGGTTGCCGGACGACATGGGCTTAGTCTGGCAGATTCCCTACAATGCGGACATCCGCCGCGCCTCCATCCTCGCCGTGTCCGCCTGCCTGCTTGCTCTCACGGGGACTTCCGCGCCCGCCGATCTCGCCGAGCGCGTCGAGCAAGCACTCCGCTCCGACCCGCGGCTGCGGGTCTACGACTGGATCGAGTACCGGCTCGACGGCGCAACGGTGACGCTGACCGGCACGGTCTCGCTGGTCTCGCTGGGGCCCGATCTCGAGCGGCGGGTGCGCCAAGTGGACGGCGTCGAGGACGTGGTCAACCAGATCGAGCCGCCGGCGCCGTCGCGCGAAGACATGGCAATGCGCGTGAACGCCTATTGGCGGCTCTACGGCAATCCCGAGCTGCGCCGCTACGCCAAGGGCGCTGACCACATTCCCTCACGGATCCGGCGCGATCCCGGCGCGGCGCGGCCGATCTTGTTGCGTCCCATCCACGCCGTGGTGCAGGGCGGACGCATCACGCTCCACGGCGAAGTCGATCAGCAGCGAGATGTCGAGACCGCCGAACGCGCGGCCTGGGAGGTGATGGGAGTCCGCACGGTGGAGAACCGGCTTGCCGTAGTCGCCGAAAACACCGAGGAGCGCCAAGCGTTGCGGCCCGGGGCCGATCCCTGGTGGACCGACGTCTCCGCGGCGCGGACGCCCAGCTTGCTGGTCGACAACCCCTCGGGCGGCGTGAAGATCCGCGCGGCCTCGACCGAAGCGGTGCGGATTCGCAAGTCGAGCGAGGATCGCGAGGTCCGCGACGGCGACGTGGTGGTCGATCGGCTGCAGCGCAAGATGCGCATCCGGGCGCGGCCGGCCGACGGCGCCCGCATCGATCTCGACATCGACCTGCCCTACGGCTACCTGCTCGAAGTCGACAGCGTGGACGGCTGGGTCGATCTGCGCGGGCTGTTTCGGCGCGCCACGGTCAAGATTGCAACGGGGCAGCTCGATTTGCACGCGCCGTGGGAGGCGACGCGGCTACGTGTCGAGTCTGCGCGCCGGCCGCCGATCGTCGAGCTGCCCGACGGCTTCGAGCCCCCGCCGATTCCACCGGACTCTCGCCCGCCCGAGCCGGGCATGATCTGGACGCTCGAGGACCCACGCCCGTCGGGCGAGTCCGTCTACGGCGACATTCGTGTCGAGGCGGAATGGCCGGACGCGCTGCGCATTCACGCCGCGGCGATGCCCGCGGACTCGCCGGTGCGGATGCATGGCGAGGCGGCGGAGACGATTCGACGGATGTTCCGTCTGGATCGCCCGCTCGACCTGAAGCGGCGCGGCGGGCAACCGCTGGTCAACGCCGAGATCGATCTCGAGACCGGTTTTGCGCACTTCAGCGACGACGTGCGGCTGGTCGACCTCGACGTCGCCGTGCTCGACGCCGAGGGCCGGCCGATTCCGGGGCTGACCGCCGACGATTTCGAGATTCTCGAGGAAGGCGTGCCGCAAACCGTCAAGACGGTGGAAGGCGAGAACACGGGGTTCAACCTGGTGCTGCTGCTCGACTGCTCGACCTCGACGCTCGACGACCGCTTTACGCTGATCCAGGCCGCCCGCCAGTTCGTCTCGGTCGCTCGCCGGCAGGACCGCGTGGCGGTTTACGTACTCGCCGATTCCTACCTGCAAGTGCTCTCGCCGCTGGCGGACGACGAGCAGGAGCTGATCCGGCGCATCGACGACATTCCGCCGCTGGCCGGCTCGACGCCGCTCTACGACGCGATCGTTCTCTCCTACGCGCAAGAGCTCGCCAAACATCGATTCGAGCGCAACGCGCTGGTCGTGCTCTCCGACGGCATGGATAATCAACTGCTGCCGCGGCTGGGCCACAGCCGTCCTTCGATGGTGGCGTTCGAGGATCTCGAGCGCTCCGCGGCGGAAATGAACGCGCTGATCTACCCAATCTTCCTGGATGCGGCCGAGGCGCCATACACCTCGCGCAACCGGCAATGGCATCGCTGGCGCGAGCGCGCACGCACCAACATGGAATCGCTGGCGGCGGCCGCGGGCGGCAAGCTGTTCCGCGCCATCTCGCTGCGCTCGCTCGAGCCCGTCTACGACGAGGTGGCGGCGGAGCTGCAGTCGATCTACCGCGTCGGATACTACCCCAGGAACCAGGACTTCAATGGCGCGTGGCGGCGCGTGGAAGTGCGGCTAAAGCGTTCCGGCGCACGGGTGCGCACGCGACCGGGCTACTACGCCTGGTAGCGCTCGCCTCGCAGGGTCGAGGCGTACTTCCCGCGCGTGTACACTGGTCAGTCTATGGAGAAGCCGCGCATCTCGATCCCGGACGACTATCCGCCGGTGATGGGCCCAAGCAACGCGTTCAAGCTGCTGAAGTTTCGGGCCGAGGTGGACTATCACGAGTCGTTGCCGGACTCGGCCGACACGCTCATCGAGCGCATTGGCGACGCGCCCTACGTGATCAACATCCGCTCGTCGGTCGACTTTTCGGCTGACGTGCTGGAGCGGCTCACCGGCGTGAAGATGCTCTCGCTGTGGGGCACCGGCACTGACCACGTCGATCTGGATGCGGCGGCGCGGCTGGGGATCACCGTCACCAACACTCCCGGCGTCTCGGCGATCGCCATGGCCGAGCACACCCTGGCGCTGATGCTGGCCGCGGCGCGGGACATTCCGCGCATCGACGCCAAGACCAAGCGCGGCGGCTGGCCACGCGGCTTCGTGACGCAGTTGCACGGCAAGACGCTGGGCGTCATCGGCCTGGGGGCGATCGGGCAGCAGGTGGCGCGGATCGCGCGCGGCATCGGGATGAAGGTCATCGCCTGGACGCGTCACGCGAACATCCTGCTGGCGCAGGAGCTCGACATCGAGCTGGTGCAGCTCGAAGACCTCTACCGGCGCGCCGACGTGGTCAGCCTGCACATCCGGCAGACGCCCGAGACGGTCAACTTTATCGGCGAGCGCGAGCTGAACATGATGAAGCGGACGGCGCTCTTCATCAACACGGCCCGCGGCCCCATCGTCGACGAAACGGCCCTGGTGAAGGCGCTCGAGAGCGAGCGCATCGCCGGGGCCGGGTTGGACGTATTCACGACCGAGCCGCTGCCCGAGGGCAGCGCCATCGCCGCACTGCCCAACGTCGTGCTCACGCCGCACTCGGGCGGGGTGAGCAAGGAAGCGCTCGAGGCCGGTCTGCAACTGGCGGTGGACAACGTCTTCGACTTCATCCAGGGTGATCCGCGCCACGTGGTCGCAGGGCCGCGGTAGGCGCCTTCGTATACTACGGTCTGCCGGATGTCCGAGCCCGTTCCCAACCGCGTCACCGAGCTGGAGGAAGAGACCAAGCGTCTCCGCCGAGCGGTCGAGGAGCTCTCCATTCTCAACGCCATCGGTTCGGCGATCGGCTCGACCATGGACCTCAACGAGGTGGTCGAGCTGATCGTGCAGGAGAGCGTCAAGAACCTCAACGTCGAGCAAGCGGCGGTGATGCTGCTGCAGCAAGACGAGCAGAGCGATCCGTTCCGGACGATGGCGCGCAAGGCGCACTCGGGCAGCGAGCTGGTGCCATTCCGCTTCGGACAACAACTCACCGGCTGGATGCTCAAGAACCGCAAGCCGCTGTTGATCAACGACATTCAGCAGGACGACAGGTTCCGCAACGTGGCTGCGGCGGATTTCCCCATCGGGTCGCTGCTCAGCGTGCCGTTGCGCGCCAAGGGGCAGATGGTCGGCCTGTTGAACGTGTTCAACAAGCGCGGCGACGAGGGGTTTACCAAGGAAGATCAGCGTCTGCTCTCGATCATCGCCTCGCAGTCGTCGCAGATCGTCGAGAACGCGCGGCTCTATGAGGAGCTGCAACGCCGCAGCAAGGACCTCGAGGAGTCCGAGCAGAAGTACCGGGCCCTGATGCAGGAGGCCGCCGAGGCCATTCTGCTCGCCTCGGCCGGCAATCAGCGGATCGTGGAGGTTAACGAGCGCGCCGAGGCGCTGACCGGGCGCCCGCGCGAACGTCTGATCGGGCGAACGCTCTCGCAGGTGCTGCCGGTGGCCGAGCTCGAGGACGCCGCGAGCTACGAGACGATCGACCAAGGCGGCAACCTGCGCGTGACGTTCTCGAGCGAGGTCGATGGCGCCAACCGACACTACGATCTCAGCGCGACGCAAGTCGTCTACGGCGAGCGCCGGCTGATCCAGGTGATCTGCCTGGACGTGACCGAGCGGGAGAAGCTGGCCGACCATCTGCGCGTCCATGCCGAGGAGCTCGAGCGCGAAGTGGAGGCGGCGACCAAGGATCTGCGCGCCTCGCAGGCCAAGCTCGTCCAGCAGGAAAAGATGGCGGCGCTCGGCCGTCTGGTGGCCGGCGTAGCGCACGAGATGAACACCCCGATCGGCACCATCAACTCCAATGCCGATACGCTGGCGCGTTCGCTGGGGGTGGTGCGCGAGATCGTGAGCGGCGACGAGGCGCCGGCGGAGCTCGAAGGCAACCCGCGGCTCGCGCGAGTGCTCGACCTGCTCGAGGACATCTCCCGCATCAACAAGCTTGCGTGCGAACGCATCGTCTCGATCGTCGGCTCGCTGCGCAACTTCGCGCGGCTGGATCAGGCCGACCTGCAGATGGCGGACTTGCACGACGGACTGGACTCGACATTGACGCTGGTCCACCACGAGCTCAAGAACCGGATCGACGTCATCAAGGAGTACGGCGAGATCCCGCCAGTGCGGTGCCATCCCAACCAGATCAACCAGGTATTCATGAATTTGCTCGTCAACGCCGCGCAAGCGATTCCTGATCGAGGCGAAATCCGGATCAAGACTTTCCGGGAGGGTGATATGGTGAAGGCTCAGGTCTCCGATTCCGGCGTCGGCATTCCTCCCGCGAACGTGGAAAAGATCTTCGACCCAGGCTTTACGACTAAGGGCGTGGGCGTGGGCACAGGGCTGGGATTGTCGATCTGCTTCAAGATCGCCGAAGACCACGGCGGCGGCATCGACGTGGAGAGCGAGGCCGGCCGAGGCTCCACTTTTACGTTGCAGCTGCCGATCGGCGAAGAGGACGAGTCGCCCGAGGAAACCAATGAGCGCGGCTGAGAGGAACCCAGTGATCGCGATCGTCGACGACGAAGAAATGGTATTGACGAGCCTGCGCTCGTTCTTGCTGCTCGAGACCGACTACGAGGTCGAGACCTTCAA
Source organism: Bryobacterales bacterium (assembly GCA_965216545.1). Classification (GTDB taxonomy): domain Bacteria; phylum Acidobacteriota; class Terriglobia; order Bryobacterales; family UBA6623; genus RI-231. Next base: position 4,291,614 of record OZ244172.1, on the reverse strand, counting down.
CTCGCCCAAGGCGGCGCTGGAAGGCCTCGCCGACAAGAGCCTGGACCTGATCGTCTCGGACTATCTGATGCCGGACATGAACGGGATCGAGCTGTTGCTCGAGATTAAGAAGATCCACCCGTTCGCCACGCGCATCCTGCTCACCGGCTACGCCGACAAGGAGAACGCCATCAAAGCGATCAACGAGGTCGGCCTCTACCAATACGTCGAAAAGCCTTGGGACAACGACGCGCTGCGCATCACCATCCAGAACGGGCTCGAACGGCGCTTCCTGATGGAGAAGCTCGAGAACAAGATCCAGGAAGTGCAGCGCGTGCAGCAAAACTTGCAAGACATTCAAGCGCAGATCATCAAGGCTTTCATGTAGCGATGCGCCGCGCCGCGGGACCCGATGGCAAAGCCCCCCAAGACGATCCTAGCCGCGGGCGGAGTCCTTTCCCGCGAGGACGACGCGGGGTTGCGTGTGGCGCTGATCTACCGCGAGCGCTGGGGCGGGGAGTGGTCGCTGCCCAAAGGCAAGCTCGACAAGGGCGAGAGCTTCGAAGAAGCCGCGCTGCGCGAGGTCTTCGAAGAGACCTGCTGCAAGGCCGAGATCGAGGATTTCGTCGCGGCGGTCGACTACCGCGTCAAGGCCAAGCCGAAGGTCGTGCTCTACTACCGCATGCGGCTGGTGGAAGAGCTCGCCTTCGAGCCGAGCGAGGAAGTGCAGGGGCGCGCCTGGCTCAACGCGGACGCCGCGATTGAGAGAGTGGCGCACGAAACGGAACGGCGCGTTCTGCGGCTGTGGCGGGGCGCTTCGGCGGAAGGCTGAGCGTACGACGAAGGCGCGGCTCTGGCCGGAATCGCGCGCGCTATCGGCTTGTCTTGGCGGTCACATCCGCTCGCAAGTTGGCGACGCCTTCGGTGAAGCGCGAGTCCGTGACGGTGAACAGCAACGCTTCTTCGAGCCAGTCGTGGGCCGTTCCATCGGGGTCGTGGCTGGCCAGCGTGAGGGTATACTCCTGCGGGCAGAGGTTGCAGGCGAAGGCGAAGCGCAGCTCGACTTCGTCGCCCGCTTGGACGGGGCCGAAATGCAGGTCCTCGAGCTCGGTGTTGGTGCCGTAGACCGAGACCCCGATGCGGTTGCGAATCAGGACGCCGAAGACCGGATCGTCGAGGGCTTCGGCGAACCGGATCCGCGCGACGACAGCGGCTTGCTCGCCGCTCCTCAGGCTCGCGGCAGGACGCTCGTCGGCGCCGAGCAGGTCGAACGCGACAATCTCCGCGCGGCGATCGCCGTGGCGGCGCGGCTCGCGTTCCTCGGCGCCGGTGGTTTCGCGGAGCTCGGCGGCGATGCGTTCGCGATAGGCGCCGATCGTCGCGCGCGGGTCTCCGCGCTCCGCCACGGCGCCCTGTTCGAGGATCAACACTTCGTCGGCTTCTCGCTCGAGCAGGTCGAGGTCTTGGGAAAACAGTAGAACGAGGCGGTCGTGGCGCGCGGCCTCATGCAGCTCCCGCAGGGCGGCGATTCGGAAGCCGGGGGCGGTGAGGGCGAGCGCCGGACCGATTGCGAGGATCCGCGCTGGGGACTCGAGCGCCGCCCGCACCCACCAGGCCACGGCTTCGGGGTCGCCCGAGAGAAAGCTTGGACCGGCTACGAAGATCGAGTCGCGCTCGACCGCGCCTTCGCCGGGCGGCACGGCGCCGGAGGCGAGGTCGGCGACGAGTTGCAGCTCGCCCGGGTCAGAGCCGGTGATGCCGACGACCGCGCCGCCGCTCAGCGAAAAGTCCGCCTCGAGCTCGAGATCGTCGACTTTGCAGCGAACCTGATCGAACTTCAGGGCCATCGAGAGGAAAGCCCATTGTATCCGCCGGCGCGCTGTTGCCGCCCTGGGCTCGCCTAGGCGACAATCGGCGGGCAATGGCGAGCGCGGAAACCTACATCGCAATCGATTTGGGCGCCGGCAGCGGCCGTGTGATGGCGGGGCGCTTCGACGGCGAGCGGCTGGCGCTCGAGGAGCTGCACCGCTTTCCCAACCCCGGCGTGCGCGTGCTCGACGGGCTGCACTGGGACGTGCTGCGCTTGTGGGAAGAGATTCAGGCCGGGCTGCGCAAGGCGGCCGAAGAGCAACCGGTGTCCGCCGCGGTCGACACCTGGGGCGTGGATTTCGCGCTGCTCGATCACTCCGGCGCGCTGCTGGCCAACCCTTGCCACTACCGGGACAGCCGTACGAACGGATTGCTGCCAAAGGTGCTCGATGTCGCCTCCCGCGAGGAGATCTTCGAGCACACCGGGCTGCAGTTCATGGAGATCAACACGCTGTTCCAGCTCTACTCCATGAAGAACAGCGCCGCGCTCGATGCCGCAGATGCGCTGCTGATGATGCCGGACCTGTTTCACTACTGGATGACCGGCGTCAAGGTGTGCGAGCTGACCGACGCAACGACGACGCAGTTCTACGACCCCCGCAAGGGGGCGTGGGCTAAGCCGCTGCTCGAGAAGCTGGGCCTGCCGACGCACATTCTGCGCGAGATCGTGCAGCCGGGGACGAAGCTGGGGCCGATGCTGAGTCCGGTGGCGGAGGCGTGCGGGCTGGCTGGTCTGCAAGTGGTGGCGCCGGCGTCGCACGACACCGGCTCGGCGGTGGCGGCGGCGCCGGCCAGCGGGCGGCGCTGGGCGTTCCTCAGCTCGGGGACGTGGTCGCTGTTGGGCGCCGAGATTCCCGAGCCGCGCGTGACGGCGAAAGCGCTCGAGAAGAACTTCACCAACGAGGGCGGCGTGTGGGGGACGACGCGGTTGCTCAAGAACATCTGCGGCCTGTGGTTGCTCGAGGAGTGCCGTCGAACCTGGGCGCTCGAGGGCGGCAGCGTCTCCTACGACGAGCTCATCGCCGAAGCCGAGGCGGCGCCGGCGTTCCGCTCGATTCTCGACGTGGACGACCCTGCCTTCGTCGCTCCGGACAACATGCCGGAGCGCATCGCCGGGTGGTGCGCCGAGCGCGGGCAACAGGCCCCGCGAACGCCGGGCGAATACGCGCGAGCGATCTTCGAAAGCCTGGCGCTGAAGTACCGCCTCACGCTCGACGACCTGGGCGAGATCGTGGGCGAGCGGGCCGAGACGTTGCACATCATGGGCGGCGGCTCGCGGAACGCGTTGCTGTCGCAGTACGCCGCCGACGCCTGCGGAGTCCAAGCCGTGGCGGGCCCGGTGGAAGCGACAGCGGCGGGCAACGTACTGGTGCAGGCGATGGCGATGGGGCGGATCGGCGACGGCGCCCAGGTGCGCGAGGTCGTCCGGCGCTCGTTCGAACCGCAAGTCTACGAGCCGCGCACCGGCGGCGGCTGGGACGAGGCCGCGGGCCGGCTGCGCGAGCTCGCCGGATAGGCGTCCTGGCGCTGGAACGGCAGCAGAAACAGCGTCGCGGCCGCAGTTGAAAGCCACTCTTGCATCGCCGCCAGGGATGTGCAATTATTCGAATAGATGAATAAACATTCATCAGGGGGAGCGCTCCATGTCGGCCCTTGCACCACCTGAGATCGCAACCGTCTCCGCGCAGCACCTGCTGCGCGATACCGACCTCTCCGGTGACGAGCTTCGTTCCCTGCTCCGCCTCGCCGCGGAGGTCAAAGCGTCGCCAGGAGACTACGCACGAGTGCTGCGCGGCCGTTACGCCTCGATGCTATTCGAGAAGCCGTCGCTGCGCACGCGGGTGACCTTCGAGCTGGCGATGAAGCAGCTCGGCGGCGACGCCGTCTTCCAGGACCATCGCGGCGAGAAGATCGGCGAGCGCGAGCCGGCGCGCGACATGGCGCGCAACTTGGACCGCTGGTTCGACGTGATCGTGGCGCGCACGTTTTCGCAGGATACGGTCGAGACGCTGGCGGAATGGTCTTCCAAGCCTGTCGTCAACGCGCTGACGGGCCGCTACCATCCGTGCCAGGCGATGGCCGACTACTTGACGTTGAGCGAGCGCTTCGGCGATCTGCGCGGCAAGAAGGTGGTCTATGTGGGCGACGGCAACAACGTTTGCCACTCGCTGATGCTCTCCGGCGCGCTGCTGGGCGTGAACGTGGTGGTGACTGGGCCCGCCGGCTACGAGCCCGAGCAGGAGATCGTGGCCGAGGCTCGCAGAATCGCCGAGGCCAACGGCGCGACGCTGACCCTGACCACCGACTACCGCGAAGGAGCTCGCGGGGCGATCGGCATCTACACCGACGTCTGGACCAGCATGGGCTGGGAAGAGGAGACGCAGGAGCGCCGCATCGCCTTTGCTGACTACCGCGTCGACGACGAAATGATGGACATCGCCGGCGCTGACGCCGTCTTCATGCACTGCCTGCCGGCGCTGCGTGGAGAGGAAGTCACCGACACGGTCATCGAGTCGAAGCGCTCGGCCGTGTTCGACCAGGCCGAGAATCGCCTGCACGCCCAGAAGGCGCTGCTGCTGATGCTGCTGGGGTAGGCCGTTGACCGGTGTCCGTTGTCCGTTGTCCGTTGTCCGTTCGAAGAGACTGCCATGAATCCTAAGAAGATCGCGCTTGCTTATTCAGGAGGTCTGGACACCTCGATCATCATTCCCTGGCTCAAGGAGCAGTACCCGGGCTGCGAGGTCGTGGCGGTTTGCGGTGACGTAGGCCAAGGCGGCGACGAGCTCGAGGGACTCAACGAGAAGGCGATCGCCAGCGGCGCCTCGGAGTGCCACGTCGCGGACCTACGCGAAGAGCTCGTCGAGGACTACGTGTGGCCGATGCTGCGCGCGGGCGCGGTCTACGAGCACAAGTACTTGCTGGGAACCTCGATCGCCCGTCCTCTGCTCGCCAAGAAACAGGTGGAGGTCGCCCTCGAGACCGGCTGCGATGCGCTTTCGCACGGCGCCACGGGCAAGGGGAACGACCAGGTGCGGTTCGAGCTGACCTACAAGGCGCTGGCGCCGCATCTGCCCGTCATCGCGCCCTGGCGCATGTGGGACATCGTCTCGCGTGAGGACGCACTCGACTATGCGGCCAAACACGGCGTGCCCGTGCAACAGAGCAAGGCCAAGATCTACAGCCGCGACCGCAACCTGTGGCACATCTCGCACGAGGGCGCAGAGCTCGAGGACCCGGCCAACGCCCCAACGGATGGCGTCTGGATGATCAGCTCGTCGGTCGACAAGGCGCCAGCGTATCCGGCGGATCTGACGATCGCGTTCGAGCGAGGCACGCCGGTGGCGGTGGACGGCGAGGCGATGAGCGGCGCAAGCATCGTGGAGTACCTCAACAAGCTGGGCGGCGAGCACGGCGTGGGCCGAATCGACCTGGTGGAGAACCGCTTCGTGGGCATGAAGTCACGGGGCTGCTACGAGACGCCCGGCGGCGCGATTCTGCTGTTTGCGCACCGCGAGCTGGAGTCGCTCTGCCTGGACCGCGCGACGATGCACTACAAACAGAAGCTTGCCCTCGACTACGCCGAGCTGGTCTACGACGGCAAGTGGTTCACGCCGCTGCGTGAGGCGTTGGACGCCTTCGTCGACTCGACGCAACGGTTCGTCAGCGGCGAAGTGAAGGTCCGGCTCTACAAGGGTCATGTGGAGGTGTTGAGCCGCACCTCGCCCTACTCGCTCTATTCCGAAGCCATCGCGAGCTTCACGATGGGCGCGGACTACGACCAGAAAGACGCCGAGGGCTTCATCAACCTGACCGGTCTGCCGATCCGTGTCGCCGCGGCGGCTCACCAGGCGGGGGCGAAACAGTGAAGTTGTGGGGCGGCCGGTTCGCCTCGGGACCGGCGAAGCTGTTCGAGGACTTTTCCGAGTCGCTGAGCTTCGACCGGCGTCTGTTCGAAGCCGATGTTCTGGGCTCCAAGGCCTGGGCGTCGGCCCTAGAGCGGGTTGGGATCTTCACCGCCGACGAACGCGACCGCGTACGCGCGGCGTTCGACCGCATGCTCGCGGCGGCTAGCGAGCCGGGCTACTTCGACGGCGCGAAGGACGAGGATGTCCATACCTTCGTCATTCGCAAGTTGGGCGAAGAGGCCGGCGAGTTGGCGGCGAAGATCCACACCGGGCGCAGCCGCAACGAGCAGGTGGCGACCGACGTGCGGATCTGGATCAAGCAGGAGATCCGCGCCGATCGGCAGCGACTGGCCGGGGTGATGCAGGCGCTGGTGGATTTCGCCAAGCGCGAGCCGAACGCGTTGATTCCCGGTTACACGCACTTGCGGCGGGCGCAGGGCGTGTTGTGGGCGCACTACTGCCTGGCCTACTTCGAGATGTTTGCGCGCGACTGGGAGAGGCTCGAGCAGGCCTACGACCGCGCCGACGCGCTGCCCTACGGCTCGGGCGCCCTGGCCGGCTCGGGCTTCGAGCTCGATCGGACGGCAATGGCCGAGGAGCTGGGCTTTGGCAGAATTACGCGCAACTCGCTCGATGCGGTGAGCGACCGCGACTTCGCGTTGGACTTTCTCTACGCGGCGTCGACGACCATGCTGCACATCAGTCGCTTGGCCGAGGATTGGATTCTCTACACGAGCGAAGAGTTCGGCTTCCTCGAGCCGGGGGATGAAGTGACGACCGGCTCGAGCTTGATGCCGCAGAAGCGCAACCCGGACGCCTTGGAGCTGGTGCGCGGCAAGACCGGCGGGGTCATCGGCGACCTGCAAGCGTTGATGGTGTTGATCAAGGGCCTGCCGCTGGCCTACAACCGCGACATGCAGGAGGACAAGCCGCCGCTGTTCGACGCCGCCGACCACTTGGCCGGATCACTCGAGGTGGTTCGGCTATGCATTGAGACGACCAAGTTGAACCCGGAGGCGATGGAGCGGGCGGCGCAGGATAGTTGGACCTGCGCAACGGCGCTGGCGGAGTTTCTGGCGCGCAACGGCGTCGCGTTCCACCGCGCGCACCAAATCGTAGGCGGCCTGGTGCTCGAGAGCGTGAGCCAGGGCAAGCGGCCGCAGGACTGGACGCTCGAGCAGTTGCGGGCGATCGCGCCGGAGTTCGACGAATCGGCTGCGGAGCTACTCTCGGCGCGGCGCTCGCTCGAAAACCACACCGTGCCGGGCGCGACGGCGCCAGCCGCGGTGGCGAGCGCGCTGGCCGACGCCGAGCGACGCCTGGCGGAGATGCGACGCGCACGATGAGCAAGACGGCGCGCCAATCCCTGCTGCTCGAGATCGTGCGGGAGAGAACGCCGCGTACGCAGGAAGAGGTTGCCGAGCTGCTCTCCGCTCAGGGCGTAGAGGTGAGCCAGGTGACGCTTTCTCGCGACCTGCGCGAGCTTGGAGTCGTCAAATCGTCCGAGGGCTACCGCGAGCCGGGCGACGCCGCCAGACCGTCGCAGGACGCCTTGCCGCGAACGCTGCGCGAATTCGTGGTCGGCGTTGCCACGGCGCAGAACCTCGTGGTGCTCAAGACGAATCCGGGCGGTGCGGCGGCGGTCGCGCTAGGACTGGACCGCTCGGGTTGGCGGGAGATCGTCGGGACGGTCGCTGGGGACGATACGATCTTCGCGGCGACGGCCAACGGCAAAGCGGCGAAGCGGCTGGAAGGGCGCCTGCGCGAGGCGATCCGGGTTTGAGGTCGAGACGCGCCCGATCACGAACCCGTGCTCGAGTAGTTCCGCACGCCGCGATTCCACAACAGTACAGCCAACGTCAGCGTCGTCGCCGCGACTAGCGGCAACGCCAAGAACACATCGTCGTACTCGCGGTGTCCGAGCAGCCTCGCCGAGGGGTAGAACGCCGCAAAGCCGAACGGCACGATCCAGCTCAGCAAGAAGCGGATGAAGGGATTGTAGATGTCGAGCGGATAACGCCCGAAGGTCAGCATGTTGTACACCGGCGGGATCACGCCGACGCGATCCTCGGCCCAAAACGAGACGGTCGTCAGGATGAGAAAGACTCCCAAATAGATCACGAACCCGCACAGCACCGCACCCACGCCGACAAGCCACTCGAGCGGGCTGAGCTCGAGTCCGATCCGTGAGCCGGCGTAGACCACGAGCACCACGCCAACCGCCGCGTCTCCGAGAGCTTCGAGACGAAACTGCTCGCTCATCACCTGGAACAGCGAGTGCACCGGCCGCAGCAACACGCGGTCGAACTTTCCTTCCACAATGTAGAGCTGCCCGAAGTAGTACAAGTTGACGCTGATCATGTTGAACAGCGCCAGTGGAATCAGACCGAAGCCGTAGAGGAAGAGAATCTCCTCGAAGGTCCAACCGGCGATTTCCGGTGCGCGCCGGAACAGCAGGAACACCAGCGCCAGCCCAAACACGGTCGCCACCAGCGTCGAGACGATCGAGATGAGAAAGTCCGCCTTGTAGGCCAGGCGGACTTTGCAGTACTGCACGAAGTACTGGCCGAACAAGCGGAGGTAGCGGGTCATCGAGTCGAGACCAAATTGTAGCGAGTCCGCGCTGAGCGCTCTTCGCTAGCGGGAAGTCCGGGGCGATCCTTGCGCCGGCAGGCGCATGGCGTCCATTCTGAGTGACGCACTCCACTGTGGCGCCGCCTCATCGCTCGGCCCAGGACTGCGGCCTGTCCAGCTAGGGCGTGTTCACACTCTTGGGCGCCAAGGGCGCCCGGCAGGATAGAGCCAGGGGTATAACCCGTGGATACGCCGGCATTGCTGCCGGGGCTCAGAAAGAAAAAGCGCCCCCCACCGAGCCCGGGCAGCCATGCCCGGGTGCCACGGAGTACAACCCGTGGACCTGGGGAGGCCCCGCTTCTGCGGGCGCCCTACAAGGGGCGCAGCCCAGCCGCAGCCAGGCCCTTGTCCGGGCCGATCCGGAGGGGCGCCATTCGACTCCCCGGGCGCGGCGCCCGAGGCTTCTGTTTTCTGCCACGCGCCTACCGGCGCAAGCGCTGACTCCAGTCACCTCCTTGGTCCTTGCGCCTGGAGCATAGTGTGAACACGCCCCTAGTTCGATCGTGTGCGCCGCCGGATTCGCACATCGCCCTGGGGCTCTTGGACCTCGTAGTCGGGAGGCGGCTCGAACAAGCTGGGCAGCGGTTCGGTTCGCTGGATGTTCACCAGCTTGTAGGTCGTCTTGGCCGAACGCGGATCGCGCCGTTTGGTCATCACGTCCACGCCGAGCTCTTCGGAGCGCCATCGCTCGAAGACGACTTCGATCGGCAGCTCGTTGCCAATCTCGCCGGCCGCAATCGTGCGAGTCGTCCTCTGCCCGGTCGCCTCGACGCCCTCGATCATCCGCGTCCCCAGATCCTCGACCTTGGGCGCCGGGCCGGCCCCCTTGCCTGGGGAGCTCCGCCGGACGATCACTTCTCGGTTCTCGACGCGCCGGCGCACCGTTCCTGCATGTTCGCCAGGATGCTCGCCGCCGTCCGAGACTTCTACGGTCACATCGATGTCGACGGCGCCGTCCGAATCGCCGTGCGCGCCGATGTGGTCCGCGATGCGCGGCACGGGCATCTTGCGGGCAATCTTGTTCTCCGGCTCGAGAATCCAGTGCTCGCCGCTGACCGGGTCGTTGAGAAACACGCGCTCCTGATTCTCGCCCGCGACCGCCCAGGGTCCGACCGCGCTCAAGGTCTCTTCCCGGCGCGTGCGGCCCTCGCTGTCGCGATAGACCTTCGCGCGGCTTTCTCTGGTGATGCGATTCCCGTCGCTGAGGACTTGAACCGTCTCGGTCACGGCCTCGGCGGAGTAGGGAGCGCCCTTCTTTGGCGGACCTTCAAGGCGCACGCCCGGACCGTGCACGAACGCGGCGTCGGCCAAAACAGGCGATTCGCCGACCCAGGTCTTCACCTCGCCGCCGGGCCCCGCGATCTCGACTCTGCGGTGGACTACCTGCGAGAGCAGCGGCGCGGCCGTCGCGAACGCCATCCAAATCAAGAAAGTCTTGCTCTTCATGTCTCTCGATCTCCTTCTATCTTGTCACTCGATAAAACGAACCGCTTGCGCGACGCCGTCGTCGCTCAATAGCACTTCCGCCTCCACGCCGCGCCGCGCGGCCGGGTCGACCGGCAGGCCGAACCAGGCCGGGGCGGTGGGCGGCAGCGTGACGCGCAGCAGGCGTCCGGGCGTCAGCTCGGCGGTGGGACGACCGTGGTCGAGCAGCAGGAACGCTTCTCGAGGCGGCGGCGCGGCTTCGTCCTTCGACGACAGCCAAACGCCCATCCCAATGCCTGCCGCCAGAGCCGCGGCCACGGCCCACGCCGGTCTCCAGAGGTTGCGTCGACGCGCCCGGTAGCCCTGGCGCAAACGGGCCTCGAGCGCCGGGGAAGGCCTGCCGATCGCCTCCGAGAGCTCGCGCAATCGGAGCTGCAGCTCGTTAGGCCTCATGGCGCTCCCCCGGCCGCCGGCGCGAAGGCGACGCCGAGTCTCTTCGCTAGCAACGCGCGCCCGCGATGGAGCCGGCTGCGGACCGTGCCCAAAGGGGTGTCCAAGGCGGCCGCCGCTTCGGCGTAGCTGAGCCCTTCGAGGTCGCACAACACCACCGCCTCGCGGTAGACCGACGGCAAGCTCAGCACGGCTTGGCGGACCTTTTCGATCCGGTCGCGGGCTTCGAGCGCGTCCGGCGTCTCGGCTGGCGGGTCGAAATCGTCGCTCCACGCCACGGTCGGGCCGTCGCGCCGGAGCTGCCGCCAACTCTGGTTGCGCGCGACGCCATAGAGGTACGAGGCCAACTCGCCGCGCGCCGGATCATACCCGCTGGGCTTCTCGACGAGGGCTAGAAAGGTCTCTTGCACGACTTCTTCCGCCGTTTCCCGGCTGCCGGTCATGGCCAGCGCAAAACGATAGACCGCGGTTCCGTGGCGATGGTAGAGGGCCGCGAAGGCCTCTTCATCGTCGCCGGCTGCTCGCTCGAGCAACTCCGCATCCGTGTGCTGGTCGTAGCGGTCCACCGATGCGAGCAATGGACGGCCCGTCCGGCCGTACGTGAGGAATTGCTCGCGAGCGGCGAAAAAGTTCCCAGAAAAGTTGGCGGCCAGCCCCAGCTAGGGCCGGAAACCAGCTTCGCGGGCGAGCCAGTCGCTGTAGGCCGCCGGCAGCTCGGGCGCGCCCAAGGCGGCGTAGGCTTCGGGTAGCCGATGGGAAGCCCCGCTGCGGACCAGAAACGCCAGGAACCGGCCCGCCGACTCTGGGTCCCGGGGCGGCGTCAGGCGCAGCAGCGACGCCGGGTCGGCGCCGGAGCGGGAAGCGGTATGCAACGCAGCGTCGAGCAGGTCGGGCGCCGCGGCCACGACGCTTGAGAGCCGTTCGGTCGCGGCGTCGACCGCGCCAAGCTCGAGCTCGAGCTCGGCCAGCGGCCATTCGGTGCGCAGCGTGAACGGCTCGACGGCGCGCGCGGCGCGGAAGAACGCCAACGCGCGGGCTGGCTCGCCGCGCGCCCGCTCGATCTCGGCCAACCGCAGCCAAGCCGGCGCCGCAAGCAGGTTGCGGTCGAGGGTGGAGCGGTAAAGCTCTACCGCTCGTTCGCGATCACCGGCCGCGGCGGCTTGGGCGGCGGCTTGGTAGAGCTCCGCGGGGGGGCGCCGCGGAGCCAGAGCCAAAGCCATCAAGAGAACGGCCAGCAAGCCGGCGCCCATACGCTCACGACCCCCTCGCGCGGGACTCGCCAGACCCAGCATCGCGGCAAGCAGAGCCGCAACGCCAGAGTTCTGCAGCGGCAGGTCGACCGCGGCGTGCAGCAGCGCCGCCGCGGCGCCAATCGCGCACCCGGCCGCCAGCGCGGAGGCGGCGGCGCGTCGCACCGCACCCGCCGCGGCGAAGGCCAACGCTCCCAGCAGCAGCGCGCAGGCCGGCGCGCCCAGCTCCACGAGCCACTCCAGATACTCGCTGTGCGCGTTGTCAATGCTCTTGCGCGGCAGGTAGACCGACGAGCGCCGAAAGGCCGCAGGAAACGAGCCCAAGCCGACGCCAGTCCGCCAGCTCACCCGCGCGAGGTCGAGGGAATCCGCCCAGACTGCCGAACGGCCCGGATCGCCGCCTGCCGCGGAAAGCTGTTCGAAGCGGTCGAGAGCGCGTGGGGCGAGCGCAGCCAGGCCAATCACTACCAAGCCCGCCACGGCCAGCGCCCAGACCCTCTTGCGGCCGAACCAGAACGCCGCCGCGAGGGCTGCCACGCTGCCGGCGACAATCCCGGTGCGCGAGAGCGACAACGCGATGCCGGCCAAGCTCAGCGCCGCGGCGGCGCAACCCAAAGCCGCTCCAGCCAGCGCCTTCTCTTCGAGCCGCTCGCGCCACGCTCGCCCCGCCCACGCCGCCGCAGCCAACCCGCAGCCGGCGCCGAAGGTCAGCTCCAGCAGAGCGGCGTATTGGCCGCGGTTGACGAACGAGCCCGATGCAGGCGTCGCGCCCACTCCCGACGCGACGCCCGACGCCCCCTCGAAGCAACCGAAGACGGCGATGCCCGCAACCGCCCACCACACCGCGGCCTCGTTGCGCGCCGCCGCGCGGGCCAGGGCAAACACGCACAGACAACCGGTCAATACGAGCGCCTCGCGGCCTAGCGCCGCCGGGTCCGCCGCGATCGTGCCCGGACCCGAGACCCCAGCGGCGATCATCGCCTCGGCGAGCTCGCCCGGCGGCGGCGCGGGGAGGAGCTGGAACAGCGGCAGGGCCGCCACGCCAATCAGCCAGGGCGAGGCGCCGCCGCACAACAGCAGAATCGCAGCAGCCAGCCCAAACGCGAGCGTCTCGCCAACGTCGAACGAGACCAGCGCGATCGGAACGCCGGCGCAGCCCGCGGCGCAGACCCATGCTCGGTAGGCCCGGAGCATTCAGCCCAGACTATCGGCCGGTTCGAAGGGGAGTCTTAGCCGATCGCCGCCGTGATGTTGAACCACGCCAGAACCATGGCCACGGCGGTGATGAGCACCGCCACCGTCGCGACCGTCTTCCACAACGCGTCCAGCGCGTGGCTCGGGCGTACCGGCGCCGCCGCGTAAGCCACCGCGAAGCCCACCGCCAGGCCCCCGAAGTGCGCGGCGTTGTCGATCATCGGAAAGAACAGCCCAATCACGGCGATCATGATCATCCAGCGCAGGTAGAACGAGAAGACGAAGGACTGGTTCGTCCTTTTCCCATACGCCATCATGGCGCCGATCAATCCGCACAAAGCCGCCGAGGCTCCAAGCGAAAGATTCGTGGTAAACGCCATGCTGACCAGAAATCCGCCCACGCTCGAGATGAGGTAAATGGCCAAGAAGCGCGCCGTGCCGAAGATGTGCTCGACTTGCGCTCCCAAGTCGTAGAGCACCCAGGAGTTCATCAAGATGTGAAAGATTCCGCCGTGCAGAAAGCCGGCCGTGATCAACCGCCACCACTGGCCGTAGTAGACGATCGCCAGCCTCCTGTTGGCCCCGAACACCTCGGCGACATCGCCGCGGATACTGAACGAGTCGCCGCCGCCGAGCTTACCGCTCAGCACCAGCATGGCGACGAAGATCATGAAGTTGATCGCCAGGATGATGAACGTAGTGAAGTGTGTGGCGGGGATCAGGCCGCCCACCGGCTCGTCCGCCCGGGCGCGTTGCTCGGCGGTCGCGCCGAGCGGACCCTCGCAGTAGGGGCAGACCTTCTCGGAAGGTTCGACGAAGGCCCGGCAGTGCGGGCACATGCGAGTCGCGGCCATGGGGCGTAGCTCCCTATCTTCCCGAGCCTCGCGTGCGATGGCAACCGGCGCTCGTGCAACAATCGTCGTCGATAGCGGAGGCTTCAGCGCTCCGCGTCTTACTCCGCCATGCCGACTTCGCCCGACCTCGACCTCCTCGCCAAGTACGACACGCCCACGGTCTGCAACGTCATCGAGCTTTTTGGCGTCCGCCCGCAAACCGCCGGCTACATGGACGCCCGCATCCGCGCGCTCTACCCATCGCTGCCGCCGATGGTCGGCTATGCCGCCACCGCCACGTTCCGCTCCGCCATCCCGCCGACGGGCGGAGGCCAGTACGGATCGCTCGACGAGCAGATTGCGCGCTTCGGCGAGCTGCCCGGACCGCCAGTAGTCGTTTTCCAGGATGTCGACTCGCCTTCCGCGGCAGCCACCTTTGGCGAGGTGATGTGCACGTCGTACAAGAGCTTCGGCGCGCGCGGGCTGATCACCTCCGGCGCAGGGCGCGACTTCGAGCAGATCAAGCCGCTCGAATTTCCGGTCTTCTGCGATGGGCTGATCTGCTCCCACGGTTACCCGCAGATCCTCGAAGTTCACGTTCCGGTCCATGTCGGCGGTCTCGCGGTCCAACCCGGCGAGCTGATCCACGGCGACGCCAACGGGGTGACCACGATCCCGCGCGAGATCGCCGCGCAGGTGGGAGAGCTCTGCGAAGACTTCATCGCCGCCGAAGAGGGGCTGATCGGCTATTGCCGCTCGGGCGAGGCGACCGTGGAAGGCTACGCCGAGGCGCGGAAGGAGCTGGGGGTGAAGATCAAGGAGCTCGGCGAACGCGTCCGCCGCTAGCGTCGGCAACCTCCACGCGACCGGACTTTCTTACCGAGCCGCACGCGCCAGCTTGCGGTCTGTTTCGAGAACCCGCGGTTGGCCGCCTGACCGCACCCTTGTATGTTGATGCGGCTCCGACCGGACTTGCTTCCGCACGCGCCAGCTTGCGGTCCCTACGCTATCATCACTACCAGCCGAGGAGGCGTTAACCATGGATCGTAGAAAGTTCGTCGGAGGCGCGCTGGCCGGCGTGGCCGCGCTTGCGCCTTCGTCCTCTGCTTCCGCCGTCAGGCCGGGTGATGTTCCCAGGCGCGCCTTCGGCAAGACCGGCGAGAAGCTCAGCATCATCGGGCAAGCCGGCGGCCGATTTCCGCTGTGCGAAAGTTTCGACCAAGCCAAGGCGATTACGCGGCGCGCCTACGAGCTCGGCCTCAACTACTTCGACAACGCCCACTCCTACTGGGGCGGCCGCTCCGAGGAGGTCTATGGCGAGGCGCTGAAGGACGTCCGCAAGCAGCTCTTCCTCACCACCAAAAGCACGGCGCGCAACCGCAAGGGCGCCGAAGCAGAGCTGGAGCTCTCGCTCAAACGCCTACAGACTGACTACGTCGACCTGTGGCAGATCCACGCGGTCAACGAAATGGAAGAGGTCGACCGGATCTTTGGCCCCGGCGGCGCCATCGAGGCCTTCGAGGCCGCCAAGAAGGCTGGCAAGTGCCGCTTCATAGGCTTCACCGGCCACCACGATCCGCACGTGCACCTCGAGATGCTCAGACGCTATGACAGCTACGACACGATCCTGATGCCGCTTAACGCCGCCGATCCGTCGTACCTGAGCTTCGAGCAGCTCGTGTTGCCGGTGGCCGTCAAGCGCGGTTTGGGCATCCAGGGCATGAAGAGCCTGGCCAACGCCAAGCTGATGCAGTCGATGAGCGCGAGCCAGTGCATCCGCTACGCGCTGAGCCTGCCGATCGACTGCCTGGCGGTGGGCTGCACCACGCTTGGCCAAATCGAGGACGACGTTCGCATTGCGCGCTCGTTCCAGGCCTTCGACGCCGACGAGATGGCGGCGCTCCGCGAAAAGGGCGAGCGGCTCGCCGGCCCGTCCTTCGAGAACTGGAAGCGCAACGTCGAGACCGCCGCGCACTATCCGCCGATTCCGAAGTACGTCGGCGGCTAGCGGCTCTACTCGGACTGAACCGCGTCGAGCATCCAGAGGTTGCCGTGCTGCGTGACGGCGTCGAAGACCAAAGCGTCTTCCTGGACGGCCATGCGGTAAAGGGCCAGGCCAGTGACGATGAAGGACTGAATCGGAGGCCCGCCGTTGTCGGTTCCGTCGTAGACGACCCAGGAATCACCCTCCGGCCTTCCCGTGGCGGGATCGATCCGCACGGCCCGCAGGCCCATCCGCTCGCCCTCGTCCGACTCATAAAAGATCAGCTCGCCGTTTGGCGCCCACTCCGCGTCGCCGACGTATTCCGCTTCGGGCGCCAGCTCGGCCCACTCGTCTTCGGGCGTCAAGCGGTCCGGGTGAAGACGAGCTACGAACACCTTGCGGCGGATGCCGCCGCTGACGATCGCTTGAAATGCGACGAAGCGCCCGTTCGGGGAGAGTCGTGCGGCGGCCAGATTCCAAGTCGGATGCGACAGAATCGTTCTCTGGACGCCGGAAACGGAGTCGTGAATCGCGACGCTTTTCCGGTCGTTGTCCTCGCCGCGGTGAAGTCGATAGCGGCCGTCGGGCGACACAGCCCAGAGCGTCGTGCAACGTTCACACGTCATCCGCACTTCCTGGCTCGACAAGTCGACTTCGAAGACATTCTCGAAGTCCGGGTCCGAGGTCAGCCGACTATTGCGGTCCTCACGGATCGGTACGGCGTAGACCGCAGATTCGGCGTCGAGATCAACAAAGACCGGCCGGTAGGCGCCGGTACGCCCTTGGAGGAGCGCAGTACCCTGCGAGTCTTGTCCGCCGGTCCGAAACAGAAGTTGTGACCGCGCGGCGTTCTCTGACGAGGGGGCGCTCCGGTACAGCAGTCCGCTTCCGCCCGGGGCGCTGACCGGATACATCTCCGCGCTCAGCTCGTGCGTCAGGCGCTCGATTCTCCCGTTGGGCCGCCCCTCGTGCATGTCGATCGGAAGCCGCCATAGATCGACGCTCTGCTCGTAGCTTGCATACACAACGCGCCCTTGGCGGGAGGCTGCAACATCGTGCGCGTAAGCCGCGCCGTTCGTGATGCGGACCGGATCGTCGACAACCTTGCCCGTCTGCAACGAAAACCGCTTCATCCAGATATCGATCGAGTCGCCTTTGCGGGCCGCGAACAGCACGCCGTTCTCGGGCGACAGCCATGCTTGGGGAGCAAACGGAGGGGGCCTTCCGAAATCCAGGTTACCTGGAAGGCCGGCCTCGACGCGCCGCGGCTCCGAGCCGTCGAGCGGTACTGTGTGCCAGTCGGGAGCGCTGTCTTTGGCGCCACCGGAAAGCATCGTCCCATCCGGTAGGAACAGAACGCCTGTGCCCAGCCAGCGCATCGACTCCCCGTAGACCCGCCGCCGGCCTGTGTCGAGGTCTAAGACGACGAGATTGTTCGTCCACCCATTTCGTCCTTGGGAGAACGCAACCGCCCTACCGTCCGGGGTGAAGCGGGGAAACTTCCCCTTGTTCGTCACCGAGCGAGGTCTGCCTCCGAGCGTCGGGATGGTGTGAATGCTCCCTGACGGCAGCGAGGTGTAGACGACTAGCGATCCGTCAGGGGAGAACTTCGCCTCGATCTCATCGCCCGGCTCGTCGGTCAATCGCACCGTCTCCTGTCGATCGACGTAGCGCAGCCAAAGGTCGAGATCCGGCCCGCCGTCACGGTCGGACGAATAGACGATCATATTGCCGTCCGCGGTGATATCGGGCCATGCGCTAAGACCCGGATCCGAAGTGATTTGGAGCAAGGTGCGCTCGACCTTCTCCGGGGCGGTGACCTTGTGCGGAGGCCTGCGCATGGCCCAGGCGCCGATCAGCAGTAGGACCAGCGCCGCGGCCGCAGCAGTCGCGGCCATGCGCCAGCGTTGGTCGGGAGCGCGCATTTCCAAAGTCGGGCTATAGCCGCCTTTCGGGACGCGAATCACGATTCCGTCCCCGGCGCCCTCATTCCGGTAATAGCTGTCGAGAGCCTTGCGCAGTCTGCGAGCCTCGACCCGAACAATGGCGTCAATCTTCGGGTCGAATCTCTCTCCGCGCTCGTAGACATCGACGCCGATCGCGTACTCGTGAATCTCGCCAGCTTTGCCGTCGAGACGCTTGCCGACTACGTAGCTGAGAAAGCGGACCAAGCGGGGCGAACCGGCGAACGCCCGGCTGCGAGAGATGCGGTCGAGCGCCTGCTCAACCTCATGGCGAGCAGGCGCGCTGGGTTTCGCCTGGGACGGCATCGACCGCCCCTGAGCTTAGCCGGTCCTCCGTAGCGGAGCAAGCTGCGTCGGGCGGATGAGGCCTAGCGCCGGCTGGCGAAAGGGATGCGATAGGCAATCAGAGTCCCGGTCCGAGAGGAGCCCACCGGAGCTGTTCGGATATCCGGGCAAGAAGGCGAGGTGCCTGGAGGCGCGCCAGGCGGATTCGGAATGCTCTCGCAAGCAAACTGGTCATTCCGCAGCGTCACCTCGAGGGTGTCAAAGCTGTCGCGGAAACGCATCGAGCCGCTGCCGCGAACCGCCGCGCGGATCGTGCCATCCAGGTTGTACAAGAATCGCAAGGCGACGATTTCCGCTTCGCGTCCTGCCGTGCGTCTCCACACGCCCCGCATCTCGGAGAGTTGGAACGGCAGGTGTCCGCCCGCATCGCTGCCGGTATGAAGCTCAATCAACCCGGAGCTCGAGATGCTCAGGATCACTGGGGCGCCGCTGCCTACGGACTCCGCCCACCAGAGGCCCTGGAAGCGGTTGCCGGCCAGTGTTGCGAGCGGATTGGTCTCGCCAAGGAGCTCGACTTGGGGCTGAGCTGCCGTTGGTGTCGAAAGAACGCAGAGGCCAATCGCGGCCAGAAGTGTGAGATGTTTCATGTCTTCCTCCTACTCGAGGGAGCCGCTGCCGCAGTTCGAACGGGCGCTCCCGAGGCCAGCATCGGCGAGGGGCCAGGCTTTGTGGGAGTAAGGCGGGGTTATCTGAGGGTTAGCTTTCCCAACTAACTGGTTGATTCCAGTGAGATTGCCCAGCCAGTCTGAAGCTCCAGGCAGAGCTCAGGCGGACGTCGCGACGGACGACGAGGTTGGCCGATTTCGGCGAAGGCGTCACAGGAGATCTGCAAGTGAACTTGAGCGCTCTGGCCTCCTCGGGGACCCTCTCCGTGCGCGACCGCATGGCCGAAGCGTGGGCTCAGGCAGCATCCGAAGGGTCGACGCTGGCTTTCGCCGCGGACCCCATTCCGCCCCCCGCCTGCGGTCACAATCGCGAACGGGAGAGGGACTATCCCCAACACACGCAAAGGCTACCTCGAGATGACTTTCGTTGCGACGACGGCCGGGTCTTCGACATTCCCCGCGAAGTCGATCCGGCGGAGGAATTGATCATCCGTTTGGAGTAGGAACGGGGGCGGCGAGCTACTATGGTTCTCGAATGAAGCCCTTTCGCTTGACCAAACATGGCGTCAGCGTCAAGCGCGTACTGCGCAACCCTTCCCCTTCACGGCTCTACGAGGAGGCCATTCGCAGCGAGCCCAACGCGGCGATCTCCAACACCGGGGCGTTGATCGCGTATTCGGGCGAGAAGACCGGCCGCTCGCCTAAGGACAAGCGAGTCGTCAAGCATCCCGAGAGCGAGGCCGACGTCTGGTGGGGGCCGGTCAACTTCCCGCTGCCCGAGTCCGTGTTCATGGTCAACCGCGAACGCGCGACCGACTACCTCAACACGCGTCCCACGATCTATTGCATGGACGGCTACGCCGGTTGGGATCCCAAGTACCGGCTCAAGGTGCGCGTCATCTGCACGCGGCCCTACCACGCGCTGTTCATGCACAACATGCTCATTCGGCCGAGCGACGAAGAGCTCGCCTCGTTCGGCAGTCCCGACTGCGTCGTCCTCAACGCGGGCGGCTTCCCGGCGAATCGCTACACCTCGGGCATGACGTCGAAGACGACCGTCGACCTGAGCCTCGATCGCAAGGAAATCGTGATCCTCGGGACCGACTATGCCGGGGAGATGAAGAAGGGCGTATTTACGCTGATGAACTACCTCGGGCCGAAACAGGGCATCCTCTCGATGCACTGCTCCGCGACGGCGTCGAGGGACGGCAAGCGGTCGACGGTGCTGTTCGGGCTCTCGGGCACCGGCAAGACGACGCTCTCGGCCGACCCCAAGCGGATGCTGGTGGGCGACGACGAGCATTGCTGGTCCAACGACGGCATCTTCAACATCGAAGGCGGCTGCTACGCCAAGGCGGTGTACTTGACGCGAGAAGCCGAGCCGCAGATCTTCGATGCGTTACGCTACGGCGCGGTGCTCGAGAACGTGGTTTACGACGAAGCGCACCATCACGTGGATTTCGCCAACACGAAGATCACCGAGAATACGCGCGGATCCTATCCCATCGAGTTCGTCGACAATGCCAAAATTCCCTGCGTCGCGCGGCATCCCTCCGACATCATCTTTCTCACCTGCGACGCGTTTGGCGTGCTGCCGCCGGTGAGCCGGCTGACGCCCGAGCAGGCCGAGTATCACTTCATCTCGGGCTACACGGCCAAGGTGGCCGGCGTGGAGATGGGCGTCACCGAGCCGCAGGCGACGTTTTCGCCCTGTTTCGGCGGGCCGTTCTTGGTGTGGCATCCAGGCAAGTACGCACGGCTGCTCTCGCAGAAGATTCGCAAGCACAAGTCGAACGTGTGGCTCGTGAACACGGGCTGGAGCGGCGGCGCGTACGGCGCCGGCTCGCGCATCAAGCTGGCTCACACCCGGGCGATGATTGACGCGATCGATTCCGGCGCGCTCGCCGACGCGCCGAGCAAGCGAGACAAGACCTTTGGCGTCGAGACCGTCTTGCGCTGTCCCGGGGCGCCGTCGAAGATCCTCGATCCGCGCCGAGGGTGGGCGGACAAGGCGGCTTACGACGAGACAGCGGCCAAGCTCGCCGGGCTATTCAAGGAGAATTTCGCGCAGTACGCGGCCGGGGTGAGCGAGGCCGTCCGGGGCGCCGGTCCGGCATGACAAATCGCGACATTTCCCGCCGAGGGTCGAGAGCCGCGACGGGCTAGCGCATCGCGTTCATCCAGGCGATCAGGTCCGCCATGTCGGCGCCGGAGAGCGTGGGCCAGCGGACCTGGTCGGCCCGCATGCGCGCTCGCATCTCCGGGCCGTGGCGCCAGAACGCGGCCACCATCTCGGCGGCGTTCCACTCCCGAGCGGGCAAGGGCCGCCCGGCGCCGGAGTGGCAGGCTTGGCAGCCGCGCGATTCAAACAAACGGGCGCCGCGTTTCTCGTTGCCGCGGCGATCCAGAAAGCCTTCCTCCATCAAGTAGGACAGCAATTGCGCCATCTGTCCGCGCTCGAGCGGCTGAATCGTCTTGCCGGTCGCGTCGGCCCATTCGCGCATGATCGGTTGGTGATTCCACATCGCCACCGCGAGATCGGTCACGGTGTAGTGGACGCCGGGGGACGGCGCCAGCGGAACGAGATCAGGATCGGTGTCTTCGATGCCGTGGCAGCCGACGCAGCCCAGGTCGTCGAACAGCCGCATGCCGGCGTCGGAGGAGGCGAGTTGCAGGCGGCCGAGCTGCGGCGGGCGATCGGGTAGGTTGTGCAGGTAGGCGAGCAGGTCGGCCAGCTCGCGGTTGGTCAGCGCCGGCCAGGGCATCTCGTCCGCGGCGGTCTCCTGCTGCATCGACTCGCCGTGATTCCACATCGCCTCGAGGAAGGCGACCGGATCCGACAGCGAGGGCCACTCGGGGACGGGCGAGCCGATGCCGCCTTCGTTGGTGCGCACCAGCGCGTGGCAACGGTGGCATTGCTTGCTCAAAAAGGCCCGTCGTCCGCGGTCGCTATCGCCGGAAGGCTCGAAGTAGCGCACCGCGTAGAGAAACGCGAAGATGTCGCGCACATCTTGGGGCGCCAGCTCGGGGCGTTCCACGCCGTCTCGCGCCATCGCAGACCACATCTCGGGCCCATGGCTCCACAGCGCCGCGGCGAGCTCGGTTGGAGAGAAGACGCCCGCGCCTGGAGCGGTCAGGTCGGCCGCCCGGCCGCCGCCTCGACCGAGCACGGCGTGGCAGGACGAGCAGCCGCGGTCGCGCAGTAGGCTCGCGCCGCGCAACGAGTCTCCGTATTGGCCGGCAAGTGAGCCGGCCCCGAGCGCGAGCGCGGCAATCGCGATCCAAAAGCTCTTCGTCATGGCAATCGCGCCTCCAACTCTCTAGTGTCGCAAGGCCGGCGCCACTTTCGGCGGGGCGAGGGGAGGGGTGCGAACGATCTCAGGATCCGCGCCTACGCAAGCTGGCGCAATGCGGCTCGGAAGATCTGGGCGAAATGCCCCGCCGTGGAGCTTGACCTCGGCGCCCGACCCGCGTATCGTCACGATTGAGTATGTCTAGCGCGCGCGCCCTCGCCATGTTGCTGCTCGCCGGCTGCCTGCTGCAGGCCGACGAGTTCGCGGATGAGATCCGTCCCATCCTGGCCGAGAATTGCCAGGCCTGCCACGATCCGGCCGGCGAGAACCGGATCCGCTTTCTCGAAGCGCAAACCGCGGGAGACCTGTCGCGAGATCGTTCGATGTGGGGCAGCGTCGCGATGCAGCTCCGCAACCGCACCATGCCGCCAGCCTCCAGCCCGCAGCCGTCGGAGGAAGCCCGCTTCCGAGCCGCGGGCTGGATCGACCAGCGGTTGCGCGAGACCGCTTGCGAGCTTGGCCCTTACGCCGGGCCGGTGACGGTGCGGCGGTTGAACCGGCTGGAATACCAGAACACCGTGCGCGACTTGTTCGGGCTGCACTTCGAGATCGCGGAGCTGTTCCCGGTCGACGGCTCTGGCGGCGAAGGCTTCGACAATAACGGCGAGACCCTGTTCGTTTCGCCGTTGCTCGCCGAGCGCTATCTCGAGGTCGCACAGCAGTTGCTCGACCAGGTCATCGTAACCCCGCCGCTCGAACGCGCGTTCGTGGCCAAGGACCTGCTGCCCGGCCGCAAGATCGACGAGCACGACTCGATCGAGATGCAGCCAGGCGAGAGCGCCACGCGCACGATCAGCGTCTACCAAGACGGCGAGTACGCGGTGACGGTTTGGATCCGCTCGCCCGGCGTAGACGACAAGCCTCGAGCCGACATCCTGGTCGACGGTCAGGACGAGGGCGATCTGGTCTTCACCTGGTCCGCGGCGCAGGCGACCAATCGCTCGACGACGGTTCCCCTGAGCCGCGGCGTCCACAAGCTGAGCTTCCGTGTTGGCGAGCAGAGCCTGCCGCTGCGGCTGGTGACCCTCGACATCGAGCAGAAACAGGAGGAGCCGGACGCATCGAAGCTGGCCGCACATTTTCGTCTGTTCGGCCGCCGGCCCGGAGCGACGCCGCTCGCACCGCGCAAGGCCGCCGCGGAGCTGCTCAACCGCTTCTCGAGACGGGCCTTTCGCCGGCCCGTCGACGAGGACGATCTCGAGCCCTTCCTGGGGCTCTACGACATGGCGACGGAACGCGACGACCCTTACGAGGAGGCAGTGAAGCTGGCGTTGCGGGCGGTGCTGGCTTCGCCCGATTTTCTCTATCGCGTCGAGGACGCCCCGTCGCGGACCGGCGCGCAACCGATCTCGAATCATGCGCTCGCTTCGCGGCTGTCGTACTTCCTGTGGGGCACGATGCCGGACGCCGAGCTGCTGCAGTTGGCCGCGGCCGGGCGGCTGCAAAACGAAGCGGTGCTGGCTGACCAAGTCGAGCGAATGCTCGACCATCCGCGGTCGCGCTTCTTTGCCGAGACGTTCATCGGTCAATGGCTCGGGACCAAGGACGTGGGCGGCCGCGTGGCCCCGACGCTCAACGAGATTCAGCACTTCTACACGCCGCGGATCGCGGCCGACATGCGCGAGGAGCCGATCCTGCTGTTCCAACGCATGCTCGAAGAGGATCGCAGCCTGCTCGAATTTATCGACGCCGACTACACCTATCTCACCGAGCGGCTGGCGCAACACTACGGCATGCCCGACGCGGTGCAAGGCAATCGATTCCAGCTCGTACCGACGCCTGACGGGCGGCGCGGCGGGCTGCTGGGGTTCGGCGCGGTGCAGGCGATGAACGCGGGATACAAGCGATCGAGCCCGGTGCTGCGCGGGGTGTGGGTGCTCGAGACGCTGCTCGGAACGAAGATCCCGTCGCCGCCGCCCGACGTTCCGCCGCTCGAGACCGAGCAGAAGAAGGAACGCAAGCTGAGCGCGCGGGAGATGCTCAACGAGCACCGCGCCGATCCGACATGCGCCGCCTGCCATGACGTGATCGACCCCATCGGCTTTGGCCTGGAGAACTACGATTGGTTGGGCCGCTGGCGCGATGTCGAGGACGACGGCCGACCTGTCGATGCATCGGGCACGATGCCCTCGGGCGAGAGCTTCGACGGACCCAAGCAGTTGCGGGAGGTGTTGCTGGCGAAGAAGGACGACTTGCTGCGTCACGTGACGGGCAAGGTGCTGGGCTACGCCTTGGGCCGCAGCTTGCTGGACCAAGACCAGTGCGTGATCGAGAACCTGGTGGCGAAGATCGGAGGCTCGGGCCATGGGGCGCGATCACTGGTGCGGGAGGTGGCGCTGAGCCATCCGTTCCGCTACACGCAAGATGAAGCGGAGACGACCGACGAGTAAGCCCGATCCCTGCACCGCGAGCAGCGAAGGCCTGTGGTAAGCTACTGACACCGTTGAAGTTCACGAGCACAGCGCCGGTCAGTCGACGAGTCGTCCTACGGGCGGCGGGGGTGAGCATGGCGCTGCCCTGGATGGAGGCGCTGGCGCCGGCCGCGTCGGTGAGCGGCAAGACGCTCTCCGAGCCGCCGTTGCGCACGGCGTTCCTGTTCATGCCGTGCGGCGTGCGGCCCGACCACTGGAACCCGGCGGGAGAGGGCGAGGACTACGAGATCACGCCCCACCTAGAGGCCTTCGAGCCGCTCAAGAGCGAATTCGCGCTGCTCGAAAACCTCTGGAACGCCAAGGCCGTGGGCCGCAACGGGCACTGGGCGAAGGTGCCGGCCTGGCTCTCCGGCGGCTACGTCGAGCGCTCCACCGGCCGCGACATCGATACCGGCGGCGTCTCGATTGACCAGGTGCTCGCGAAGCACATCGGCACGCGCACGCCGCTGCCCTCGATCCAACTCGGAGTGGACGCGCCCCGAACCGGCGTCGACAACATCGGCGGCGGCTTCGCGCGCATCGTCGGGTCCTACATCTCGTGGCGTGACCCGCATACGCCGGCCGCCAAGGAGATCGTGCCGCAACTCGCCTTCGATAGGCTGTTCCGCAACGGCGCGCCCGGGTCGGACCCGGCGCTTTCGATGGCCAACCGCCGGGATGAAGCGAGCATTCTCGACGCGCTGCTCGACAAGGCGAACGCCGTGCGACGGCGCGGCAGCCGGCGCGACCAGATGAAACTCGACGAGTACCTCGATTCGGTGCGCTCGGTCGAGCAGCGCGTGCGGGCCTCGATGCAGCCGCAGCAACGCTGGATCAACGAGGGCGACCTGGGCGTCGAACGTCCCGAACCGGGCATCCCGGCGAGTCACCACGAGCACGTGCGGCTGATGCTCGACATCATGCTGCTGGCGTTCTGGACCGACACGACGCGGGTTGCGAGCTTCATGTACGGCGACGCGCAGACCGGACGGGACTTCTCGTTCCTCGACGGCGTGAACGGCAGCTTCCACGGCATCTCGCACCACCGCAACGAGCCGGCCAAGCGCGGGATGTACGAGACGATCATCAACTGGCACATGGACCAGACGGCGTACTTCCTCACCCGCATGCGGGAGCTCGACGAGGGCGGTTCATCGTTGCTCGACAACTCGATGATTCTGTTCGGCTCGTCGCTGCGGGACGGCAACCGTCACGACCCGAGCAACCTGCCGCTGATTCTGGCTGGCCGCGGGAAGGGCGCGCTCAGGCCGGGCCGGCGGGTGCGCGCCGAACCGGACACGCCGCTGTGCAATCTCTACCTGGCAATGCTGCGGCACATGGGCGTCGAGGAAGAGGCGGCGTTCGGGGACAGCACCGCGCCGCTCGAAGGGCTCTCGTAGTACAACTCGAATAGCCTGCTATGCTCACGGCGATGAGGCAATGCATCGCCGTGCTCGCGTTCGTAGGCGTGCTGTCGGCAGGCTCGGACGACTGGCCGCAGTTTCGCGGCACGCAGGCCGCGGGCGCGGCGAAGGGACACGCCTTGCCGCTCGGATTCGATCTGGCCACGGGCGAGGGCGTGAAGTGGCGAGCGGACGTGCCGGGGTTGGGGCTGTCGAGCCCGGTGATCTGGGGCGACACGCTCTTCGTCACAACGGCGATCGGCGCTGGCGACGACGGCTCGCTGCGGACGGGGCTTTACGGCGACATCGCTTCGGTCGAAGACGAATCCGAGCACGTTTGGAAGGCGCTGGCCTACGACAAGCGCACGGGCGAGCTGCTGTGGGAGCGCGAGCTGCATCGCGGCGTTCCGAAGGTCAAGCGGCACGCGAAGTCTTCCCACGCTAGCGCCACCGCGACGACCGACGGCGAGCGGCTGGTCGTGCTTTTCGGATCGGAAGGTCTGCATTGCCTCGATCTCGACGGGAACGTACTGTGGAGCAAGGATTTCGGTACTCTCGACGCCGGGTATTTCAAGGCGCCGGAGGCGCAGTGGGAGTTTGGCAACTCGCCGGTGATCCATGACGGCAAAGTCGTCGTGCTGGCCGATGTGCAGCAGGGCGGCTTCCTGGGCGTGTTTCGATTGGAGGACGGCGAAGAGCTGTGGCGTGTGGAGCGCGCCGACGTCCCGACCTGGGGCGCGCCGCTGGTGGCGACGACGGGCGAGCGCACGCAGGTGGTGGTCAACGGTTGGCGCCACGCCGGCGGGTACGACTTCGAGACGGGCGAGGAGCTGTGGAGCGTGAAGGGCGGCGGCGACATCCCCGTACCAACGCCTGTGCATGGAGGCGGGCGATTCTATCTGACCAATGCACACGGAGGGATGGCGCCGGTCTACGCCGTGAGCGAGAAGCGGCGCGGGCGCACGAACTTGGGGGAGGGAGACGAGGCGGGGCTGGACTGGATCGCACGCCGCAAGGGATCGTACATGGCGACGCCGCTGCTGATGGACGGCTTGCTCTACGTGGTGCGCTGGAACGGCGTGCTGGTCTGCCTGGACGCCAACAGCGGCGAAATCGTCTACGAGCAGCGGTTGCCGCCCGGAGCGTACACGGCTTCGCCGGTGGGCGGCGACGGCAAGATCTACACGGCTAACGAAGAGGGCGAGATCACGGTGATCCGCGCTGGGCGCGAATTCGAACAGCTGCACCGGAGCGCGGGGGAAGACGCGATTCTGGCTTCGCCGGCGATCTCCGAGGGCGTGGTATTCTTCAGGACGAGCCGGGGGCTCGTTGCGATCGCCGGCGCTCAGCCGCGGTAGCTGATGCGCCAGATCTTCCGGCCGCCGTCGTCGGTCACCAGGATCGAGCCGTCGGGCATCTGGAGCAGGCCGACCGGCCGGCCCCAGACGCGCCGATCGTCGGGATCGAGCATCCAGCCGGTCAAGAAGTCTTGCGGACCTGACTGCGGCCGGCCGTCCTTGAAGGGGATGAACGTCACGCTGTAGCCGGTGCGCATCTCGCGATTCCACGAGCCGTGGAAGGCGAGGAACAGACCGCCGTCGTACTTTTCGGGGAACTGGTCGCCGGAGTAGAAGACCATGTCGAGCACGGCGACGTGGGCGCCGAGCATTACGTCGGGGTAGAGCGTCTTTTTGACCAGATCGGGAGCCTTGCCCTTCAGACGCGGCTCCTCGAACGGGCCGGTGTAGGCGTAGGGCCAGCCGTAGAAGCCGCCCGGCTTGATCTCGGCAAGATAGTCGGAGACGAGGTCGTCGCCGAGGCCGTCACGCTCCTGCACGGCGCCCCAGAGCTTGCCCGAGGCGGGGTTGAAGCGCAGGCCGATGATGTTGCGCAGCCCTTCGGCCACGATCTCGAAGCCGGAGCCGTCGGGGTTGAGGCGATGCAGCGCGGCGCGCTCTTTGGGTTCGCCGGCGTCAACGTTGGAGCCGGAGCCGATGGTGAGGTAGAGCTTGGACTTGTCGTGGTTGAAGCGCAGCGAGCGGGTCCAATGGCCGCGGCCGTAGTCGGCCATGCTCTTGAGCTCGACGCCCTTGCCGGTGGTCTCGACGCGATAGGGGTCGAAGGGGTAGCGCTTGAGCGAGGTCGTCTCAGCGACGTAGAGGTACTCGTCGTCCATCTCGAGACCGAAGGGACGGTCGAGGCCGTCGAGGACTTTGGAGATCTTTCGACCGCTGGGGCTCAAGTGGTAGAGGGCGCCGTTGGCTTCGCCGCGGTCGCCCGAGTCGGTGAGCAGGATGTGCTCGTTGGGCAGCAGCATCATGTAGCGCGGCCGGATGAACTCGGAATGCGCGTTGAACTCCTCGATGTGGAAGCCTTCGGGCAAGCTCAGGCTGGCGCCGTCTGGCCGGTGGACCACCTGCGGACGGTTGCTGGCCGAAGGCGTGTGGTAGGGATCGGGCAGGCCGTTCCAGTTGACCGGCTTCTCGTTCGACTGAGAGACGCCGACGGCGACGAGGCCGAGGCCGAGGAAGGTCAGGGCGAGGGTTTTAGTGGTTCTGCGCATCGCTCCGTTAGTATCCAACATTCCGGCGCCGATGGGAAACGGGGCGATGGTTACCTGGCGGGGCGATCGAGCGGCGCAACAACCTCAGCCACCGGAAGCGACCAACCTGGCAGAATGTCAGGCAACTCGAGGGACTGTCCGGACTCCAACGACTCTGGAGCAACTTCGGGACGATGTACCCAGGCCTCGCGGGCTCGCGGAGAGACCACGATTACGGCCTTGGCGCCGGCTCCAAGGTACTGCCGGATCTTTAAGTGCAGATCATCCGCGCTGTCGGAGCGGGAGAGCACCTCGATCGCAACGTCGGGAGCGCCGCTAGGGTAGCCTTCGTTGGGCGCTGAAGAGAGCCGCCTGGCGGCCAGCACAGCCAGATCAGGCTGCCGGACTGTCGGCGGGTCTTCGCTCAGCACAAAACCCGCCTCCGCAAACGCTTCACCGATCGCTCTACCGTCGAGGAAGCGTACGAGGGATCGAAAGATCAGCGTCACGATCTTGGTGTGCAAAAAGCGCGGCGGCGGCATGGTCAGCAACTCCCCCTCGACGAGCTCGTGCATCTGGCCGTTCGCCGGCAGCGCGGCGAACTCCTCGACGGTCATCAGCGTCGCTGTAGCCATGGCGCTCTTACGTTACCGAACGCCTGCTTGAGGCGCCACGGCGGCCGCACGGCTGCACGGTCAACCGGCCAACCGATGTAAGCTAGGGGCTCCTGATGGCCCGCCGCAAGTACGACGTCTGCATCATCGGCTCGGGGGCTTCCGGGGGCTCGCTGGCTTCCAAGCTCGCGCGCAAGGGCGTGGACGTGTGTCTGGTCGAGGGCGGTCCCCGACGACCGCCCCACAGGCTCAACTCCCACGCCTGGCCCTATGAGCGCAAGCCGCTCGGCGTTCCGCCAGTCCGCGTGGACGCGAACAAAGAGCCGTACGAGGTCGTCGGCGACGACATCCACATCACCCGCGCCCGAGTATTCGGAGGGCGGACGACGCACTGGAACGCGGTCGCGCTGCGCTTCTCGCGAGACGATTTTCGCGAATGGTCCCGCAACGGCATCGAGGAAGACTGGCCGATCTCCTACGACGAGCTGGCGCCCTACTACGACGAGGCGGAGCGCCTGATGGTCGTCTGCGGCTCGCGAGAGAACCTCGAGGCGCTGCCCGACGGCCAGTTCGTTCGCCCGTTGAAGCTGCGCTGCTCAGAGCACATCCTGCGGCGCGCCGGCGGCAAGCTTGGCCTGCGGCTCATCCCCGTGCGCAAGGCGCTCGCCACCGAGCCGGGACATGGACGCGCGGCGTGCCACTACTGCGGCCATTGCATGATGGGTTGCGGCGTCTCGGCCATCTACAACACCGCCGAGCACGCCATCCCGCGGGGCGTCGCGAGCGGCAAGCTCGACACCCGCATCGGCTGGATGGCGCACGAGCTGCTCGTCGACGATGAAGGCAAGATTCGAGCGGCGCGCATCGTCGAGACTTACGGCGCGGCGGACGACGAGATCGAAGCGGCGGCGTTCGTGCTCTGCTGCGGCAACATCGAGACGCCGCGGCTGCTGCTGATGTCGAAGTCGCGGCGCTTCCCCAACGGCCTGGCCAACAACTCCGACAACGTCGGCCGCTACCTCCACGGCCACGTAATAGCCCAGACTGTCGGCTATCTGAAGGACTTGGCGGGCGTAAAGCCGTTCAACCCGGACGGCGCCATCGACCACGCCTACATTCCACGCTTCAAGCCTTACCGCAAGGTCGACTTCGCGGGCGGCTACGGCTTCCAGGTCAACATCCGCAGCTACATGTACCCCTTCCACGCCCGCGAGATGAGCGGCTATGGCGCGGCCTGGAAGAAGCGCGTCCGCGAGCTCCAGCCGGCGCACTCGATCCTGGCCGGCTATGGCAAAGTGATAGCCCAGCGCGAGAATCGCGTGACCTTGCACGAAAGTAAGAAAGACGCCAACGGCTTGCCCGTGCCGGTGGTCCGCTTTCGGTGGCACGACAACGATTGGGCGCAATTCCACGACATGCGCCAGGTGGCGCGCGAGATCTATGACGAGGCCGGGGTGGAGTTTCTGTTCCATCCCAACGACAAACCGAGCGGGTTTGCAAGCCATGAAGTGGGCGCGGCCCGGATGGGCGCCGATCCCAACACGTCCGTGCTCAACTCGAAAGGGCAGGCATGGGAGACGCCCAACCTGTTCATCGGCGACGGGTCGGCCTTCACGACTTTTCCGGAGAAGAATCCGACGCTCACGCTGACTGCGCTGGCGCTGCGCATCGGCGACAACCTGATCGAGATGAAGCGCCGCGGCGAGCTGGGTTAGGGCGCGAGCTCTCGGTGGCGCATGGCCGAGCCGTGCGCCACGAGGCGGAGAGGCTAGGTCGCGGTTTCGGGGACGTTCTTGGCCGCCGCACGTCGGATGGCAGCGTAGAACTCGTCCCGGCGAATCGGCTTGGAGACGTAGTCGTCCATGCCAGCCGTGAGGTAACGTTCGCGGTCGCCCTTGATGGCGTGTGCGGTGAGGGCGATGATTGGCGTGTGCCCGCCCGTGCTCTGCTCGACCTCACGGATGTGCTGGACAGCTTCGACGCCGCCCATCCTGGGCATCTGGATGTCCATCAGGATGACGTCCGGACGACGTTTGGTCCACTCGTCGATCGCTTCTTGACCGTCATTGGCAATGCGGACGCGGTGCCCTTCTCTCTCGAGCAACGCGACTGCAAGCGCTTGGTTCTCCGGCAGATCCTCGGCGAGGATCAGGTCCAGCCCCTCGGCCTTCGCCTCGGCTGCGTCCGGAGTGACCTCGGCGGTCTGCTCAAGCGGGGTTTTCAGACCGACTAGCTTCGCGACGGCGCCGTAGAGGTCGGATCGCGCAAAAGGCTTGAGGACCGTCTCGACGCGAGCGCCCGTGGGGCACTGTGGCTGGTCATGCGGGCCAGTCATGAACACGAACGGCAGGGCGGTGAGCTCGGGGTCCTCGTCCATCTCGGTGAACGGGCATCCGTAGGCTTTAACCGCCGCGAAGTCGGCCACCAACATCGAAAACGGACGACCGATCCGGGACGCCCAGCGCATCACCTCGAACGCGGACTCGAGGTTGTCCAAGGAGGCGCACTGAATCCGCCAGGAGTTCAAAGCTTGGGCCAGCGCCTTGCGCGATTCAGTTTTGGGGTCTACAACCATGCAGCGCGTATCGTCGAATCCGTAGACGGTCGGTTGGTCGGGCTCCTGCACCAGACCGAAGCGCACGCGGAAGGAAAAGCGGCTGCCCTTGTCCGGCTCGCTCTCGACGTGGATTTTACCGCCCATCAGGTCGACGATGCGGCTCGAGATCGCCAACCCCAGGCCGGTGCCGCCGAAGCGGCGTGTCATCGAGCCGTCGGCCTGCGCAAAGGCTTCGAAGATGAGTCGCTGCTTGTCTCCGGGGATTCCGATACCCGTGTCAGAGACTTCGAGCTCGAGCTCGACGCTGTCCGCGTCCGAGGACACGACGGAGGTGGAGACGCGCACCTCGCCGTCGGAGGTGAACTTGATGGCGTTGCCGATCAGATTGATCAGCACTTGGCGCAGCCGAGCCGGGTCGCCCACGATGCGTTGCGGCGTATCTTCGCCGATGCGGCACTGCAAGTCGACGTTCTTGTCCGCGGCCCGAACGGTGAAGCTCTGCGTCGTCTCGGTGACGGTCTCGATCAAGTCGAACTCCACCGGCTCGAGCTCGAGCTTGCCGGCTTCGACCTTGGAGAAGTCGAGCACGTCGTTGATGATGGTCAGCAGGGCCTCGGCCGAGCGCTGCACCATCTGTAGATGCTTGCGCTGGCGCGACTCCAGATCGCCGTCGAGGGTCAGCTCGGTCATGCCGATGATCACGTTCATTGGCGTGCGAATCTCGTGGCTCATGTTGGCCAGAAACTCGCTTTTGAGACGGGCGGCCTCTTCGGCGCGATCGCGCTCACGGGTCAGTTGTTCGGTCCTTTCGCGGACCTGTTCCTCGAGCAACTGATCGCGGTTCTCGACCTGATCGATCATCTCGTTGAAGGCCCCAACGAGCTCGCCGATCTCGTCGTTGTCAGCGGCGTCGGCGCGGATCGAGTAGTTGCGGTGGTCGCGAATCTCACGCGCCACGCCGGCGAGCGCCAGGATGGGGCCGCTCACCACATTCTGGAGGCCGCGCGAGATCTGGAGTGCGGCCAGCAACGCGACGAGCACGCCGCCCAGCGCGAACAAGGCGAACATGCGCAGGCGCTCGCTGACGTTGCTGAGGTCAGCTTGCAGGACGATCGCGCCGACATGCTCGCCGTCAATCTCGATCTGGCGCGACAATACCAGTTGGCTGCCGCTCTCGAACGAGCCTTCCTGGCTGGGCGCGTCCTCGGGCAGGCGCAGCTCCTGCTCGGCCGCGGCGGCGTAGTCGGCGAAGACCATGCCGTCGGAGGTGTAGAGCCGGGCCGCGACGATGCGGTTCTCGACCGAGAGGGCCGCGAGAGTGCTCTCGGCGGAGCGCCGATCCTGAAAGATCAACGGCGCGGCGGAGTTGGCGCCGATCATCGCCGCCGCGGTGGCCAGCTCACGCTCCGCATCGCGCCAGGCATGCCAGCTCTCGTACGCGCTGAAGCCGCCAGCCCCGATTGCAAGCGCGATCGCAGCGTTGAGCGCCAGGACCAGAGTCAGCTTGCGTTGGATCGGAAGTCCTTGTAAGAGCCTCATCATGGCGTGGTCATCTCCGCTCGTACTTCACCTTCCGAGCTACCTTGAGCAGCTGCGAGCTGACGTCGAGACCTGCCTCGCGGGCGGCGTCCAGATTGATGTCCAGCACGACCCTGCGATCCTCGATGGCGAAGTTGATCATGCCGCCCTCATCGAGGAAGGCGTCGAGCTCGCCGACGGTGAGCGCGCCGGAGCCGTCGAGCTCGTTCAGCACGCGGGAGAGATAGCGACGCTGATCGGACCCGATGAAGACCAAGTGGCATTCGCGCGCCTCGCGCGGATCCTTCAGGCGGCGTACCACCAACGGTCGCCCGCCCGCGGTCTTGTCTCGAATGGTCGAGTCGAGAATCGATCCGAACGGATCCTTGCCGAGAACGCCGATCACAACAGGACCGTAGCTTCTTGGACCGTTCTCGGGCCACTCCACGAAGCGAGCGAAGTTGTAGAGGAACGCGGCCTTGACGCGGTACTCGAGCTTGGAAGCGTCAGCGATGGCCGGGCTGGCTGCGTGCATCGCTGGCGCGGCCAGGATCAGCAGACACGGCAACGCTAGACGGAATGCGCGTCGCGTTCCGCCTCCAAGCCTTGCTGTGATCGCCGTATACACTGTTCTAGCCTCGTGTTCCGCGGCTTCCTAGAAGCTCCAGAGAACTCCTCCATACACGTTTCTGCCGACGGGCGCGGCGACAGAGAAGCTCTCGGGGTCGTACTCGAATCGATTGGGGTCGAACATGTTCTGGACGCCAAAGCTCAGCCGCGTGCGCTCGGAGAGCTTCCACTGGAAACGCGCGTCCGCCCGCACGAAATCGTCTACGAGCTCGCCCCGCTGGATGTAGCCCGCGGCCACTACGTTGTCGACGTAAGCCGCCGAGACGTCGAGCTCGATGCCGCCCGGCAGGTTCCAACTCGAGCGCGCCCCGGCCATGTGGCGAGGACTCTGCAAATGGGACAAGCTGGTTACAAAGGCGTGCGACCGATCGGCGTGCGTCGCCACGCTCATGTGGCTGTAGGTCCCGAACAGCCGCCACCAACTCGTCGCGGAGTATTTCGCGGCCACCTCCACGCCGCGGGTACAGATCGCCGAACCGTTCTCGAACGTAAGCGGGACGCGCAAGAACCGTAGGCCGTCGCGTTGCTCGAGCTCCGGAGCGCCTGGCGTGAGAGCGAAGGCCTCGTCGTAGCGGTTGCGAAAGACCGAGACGTCGAAGTTGAGCTTACGGCGCGGCGCCACGCGGAATCCGAACTCGTACGCGGTCAGGATCTCGTTGTTTAGCCCTTCGCTCTGCATCAGGCTCACCAGAGCGGGCTGACCAAGAAAGCTCGTGGCGTGGATGTCGAACTCCGTCGAGGTCTCGGCGAACGAGGGCGCGCGCGGAGCGCGAGACGCCGAGGCCCAGGCGGAAAAGCGGTCGTGCGGCGCCCATAGCGCGCGCGCCGACGGGGCCGGCGAGAACCCGCCCAAGCTATTGTCCTCGAGCTTGAGCCCGGCGGTGAGGATGAGCGTGTTGTCGAGCGTGGTCCACTCTTCTTCCGCGAACACGCTCGAGTAGTTGGCGCGCGGGTGCTCTTCGGGGATCCGCAGCGCGTGCGCGGGCGAGATGTCGATGCCGACCGTTCGGAAGTCGACGCCCCAATTCAGCTCGCCGCCGCCGGCATGGTCCCAACGGTGTTGGACCTCGATGCTCGAGGTGTTCTGCTCCACGTCGAACGAGCCTTCTTCGCGGCGGTCGAGGTGATCGAGATAGGCTTGGACGCTGAGCTCGGAGGTCTCCGAGAGAGAACGGCGCCAGCGGGCGAGCATGTAGCCGGACGTACCGTCGACGATGCTGGGCGTGACCAGCGTATCGCCGGTGGCTAACGAAGCTTCGACGCGGCGGTGGCTGCCGTCCATCTGGTTCATCTCGCCGTGCAACTCGAGGCTGTCGGACTGCGAGAGCATCTTCTCGAAGCGAAACCCGGCCCGCATCGACGCCCAGTCGTCCTCGGCTGGGATCGAGCCCGGCTCGATGTCGGGCGAAGAGGCGCGATCCTGATACTTGGCGTAGACCCGGTAGTGGCCGCCGACGGCCTCGCCGCCGTGCCGCAGCGCCGTCAGCAAGCCGTCGCGCGAACCCGCGGTGGTCGAGATCAGCGAACCCTGCGTCTGCGCCGCGCTCTTGGTGACGACGTTGATCACGCCGTTGACCGCGTTGGCGCCCCACATAGTCGCGGCTGGGCCGCGGATGACCTCGATCCGGTCGATGTCTTCCATGACGACGTCGTACATCTCCCAGAAAACGCCGCCAAACATGGGCGAGTAGAGCGTGCGCCCGTCGATGAGCACCAGCAGCTTGCTGGCGAATCGGCCGCCAAAGCCTCGCGAGGTGACCGACCACTTGCTGCCGTCGATGCGGGCGACGTAAATGCCAGGAACCAAGCGCAGTGCTTCAGGCAAGCTGGTCGCGCCCGAGCGACGCACCTCCTCGGCGGTCACCACGTAGACCGCGGCGGCGGTGCGGGTCAGGTCCTGCTGCTTCTTCGAAACCGAGGTGACCTTGATGACCTTGATCCGCGTCAGCTCGTCCAGGCTGACTTCGGTGAGGTCCATCGGGACTTCTTCGATCGCGGCCCCTGAGCTCCGGGCGCCCAGGCAGGGAGCCGCAAGCGTAAGAAGCAGGCAAACCATGGCGGTAGCCCTTGCTCCCGAGCGCCCTAGAAGGACCATTGGATCCTCCCGTACACGTTGCGACCGACTGGAGAGCCCTTGTAGAACGTCTCGGGTTCGAATTCGATTTGGTCCGCGTCGAACAGGTTCTGGACTCCGAGCTCGATCCGAGTCTTCTCGAGCGGAGTCCACTGCCAGCGCACGTCAGCGCGCACGTGAGCGGGGATACGCTCCCCCCGATTCACGAACCCGACGGCGGTCGATCGGCCCACGTAGTAGCCGCCCAGGTCCAACTGCATGTCGTGCGCCAAGTCCCAACTCGACAGCGCCGACGTGCGGTGAGTTGGAGATTGCAGATGGTCGAACTCCTCGATCAAGCCCGGTACGCCTCGTTTGAACTGCATCTTGAAGTAACTGTGATTCGCGGTCACACGCCAGGATCGGTTCAGGCGCCACTTGGTGCTGAGCTCGACGCCATACGAGTCGGCGGCGTTGTCGTTGGAGAGTCGAACCGGAAGCAGAAGATGGTTTACGGGATCGGCCCGCGGTTCGAGATCGCCCTGGCCGAAGCTCCTGAGGTTGTCGTAGCGATTGAAGAACGTGGCCACGTCCGCGCTGACAAAAGAGGCTGGCTTGAACCGCAGGCCCGCCTCGAAGGCGTCCAGCTTCTCGTTGTCGAGCTCGGTGCTCGCCACGACGCGGGTGAGGATGTTCAGCCCGAACGGTCCGGGAAGCCCCGCGGCGTCGAACTCCGTCATCCTCTCTCCCCAGGAGGGAGCGCGCGTCGCGCGGGACGCCGACGCCCAGACGGCAGTCTCCGCGCCTGGCGTCCACGAAACACGCGCCGACGGCTGCGGCTGGAAACCGCCAAGCGTGCTCTGCTCGAGCTTCGTGCCGAAGGTTAGCGTCAGCTCGGAGGGTATGAGCTCTAGCTCCTCCTGCAGGAAGGCGCTCAAGAAGTTGAGGTCTCCGCGCTCCTCGGCGGGCCAAACTCGCCGGTCGGTAGCGAGCTCGGCGTGAATGTTCCGATACTCGAGGCCCCAAGTTAGCTCCGCACGCTGGGAATGAGCGAGCTGGTGCTGAAAGTCGACCGTTGCTCTCCGTGAGCTGTAGTGGTGGACGATCTGTTCATCGCGGTTGATGCCGTCTACGTTCGCGGTCAGCGTGAAGCTTCCCCCGTCGGAGAGCCGGCGCTTCCAGCGGCCCAAGACGTGTCCGCTTTGCGAAGACAGTCCTGACGAGCCGAAGGTTTGCAGGGGAGGCGCCGGAGACACCGCGATGAATTGCTGCGCGGCCTCGCTGGAGCTCACGCTGCCGTCGAACTGCAGCTCGTCTCTGGCGGATAAGGCGAGGTCGTAACGGAAACCGCCTCTGGCTGACGTCATCGAGTCCGGCGAGGGCGGCCAACCTGGCGTTCGAGGGGACGGCCGGCGATCCTGAAAACGGCCGTAGATCACATAGCGCCCCGCCGGCGCTTCGCCGCCATAACGCACCATGGTGCGCGGGCCTCCGCGCGTGCCATAGCCGGCCTGTACGACGCCGCCCTGCGATTCGCCCGCCGACTTCGTGATGATGTTGATCACTCCGTTGACGGCGTTCGCCCCCCACAAAGTGGCGCCCGGGCCTCGGACGACCTCGATCCGTTCAATCTGCTCGATTGGGATGTCTTGCAGGTCCCAGTACACGCCCGAGAAGAACGCGTTGAAGATGGTTCGCCCATCGATCATGACGAGAAGCTTGTTGGCGAACCGACCGTTGAACCCGCGCGCGGTAATGGCCCAGTGATTCCCGTCGATCTGCGCCACTTCGAGCCCCGGCGCCATCCGCAGGGCTTCCGGAATCCGAGTCGCTCCGGAGCGGTGAATGTCTTCGGCGGTGATGACGTAGACCGCCGCGGCCGCCCGCAGCAAGCTTTGTTGCTTCTTGGCGACCGAGGTCACCTGGATCTGCGAGAGCTCCTCGAGGCTGACCAGGGTTAGATCCTCGGCGTTCGGCTCGACTGGAGGATCCGCGGCGCGGCTCGGCGCGACGGCGCACAACAGCGCCGCCAACAGGCCTTTGAATGCCCGGTCGCGCCAATCTGGGGTTAAGAGTCGCACTCCCAAATGTCCGGTCCGTCTGGGGGGAATGCCGGTCCAGCTCGCAGGCCGACGCGGGAGCCGCCCATCTGGAGAGACTCGCGCGTCGCCTGCCCTAAGTGGGCAGCAGAAGTCTTCACGCGGTCAATTCGGATAAAGTCCCCGACCCGTACTGCTCTCGAGCGGTCCGGGCCAGTACTGCTTATCGCCCAATTGGGGTGTTTGTCTTAATGACCGAAAGTCTCGCGGTCGGGGTAGCGCCGGCGGATTTCCATCAGCTCCAGATCAGAAATGTCCGTAAACGTTTTGACGATGTCCGGGTCGAACTGCGTCCCGGACATGGCGTCGATCTCCTCGCGCGCGGTGGAAAGGGGCAGGCCGGCGCGGTAGGGACGCTCGGAGAGCATGGCGTCGAGGGTGTCGATGACGGAGAAGATGCGAGCCCCGATCGGGATCTTCAAGCCCTCGATCCTGCGCGGGTAGCCGCCGCCGTCCCAGCGCTCGTGGTGGGTGTGGACGATGTCGGCGGCGGGGCCGAGTTGGGGGAAGTTGGAGAGCAGATCCCAGCCGATGCGCGGATGGGTGCGCATGACCTCCCACTCGGTGTCGTCGAGCGGACCGGGCTTCATCAGCACATTGTGCGGAACGGCGATCTTGCCGATGTCGTGCAACAGGGCGCCGATGCGCAGGTCTTCGAGCTCGGCTTTGGATATTCCGTGCCGGTAGCCGAGCATGACGCTGTAGTCGGAGACCCGCCGAGAGTGCTGCAAGGTCTCGTAGCGCTTCATGCCGAGCGTCTCGAAAAGCCCCAGTATTTGGGGCGTTTGCAGCGGCGCGTTGCCGTTTTGGCTGATTAGGGCGGCGAGCGACTCTTGAAAGACGCTCTCGGGGATGCGGCCGCCGGGGCCGAGATAGCGGCTGGCCATCTCCAGCACGGCCGCCGAGCGCACCGGCTTGTAGAGATAGTCCGCCGCGCCGCCAAGCACGGCGTCGACGCCGAGCTCGGAACCGAAGTTGCCCGAGACGATCACCACCGGCACGGCCGGCATGATGGTCTTGACTGTACGCAGAAACTCGATGCCGTCGATGCCTGGCATGTCGACATCGGAGAAGACCAGATCGGGTTCGCGGGCCTCGGCGAGGTAGGAGAGCGCGCGCAGGCCGCTCTCGACGGTCTGGCAGTCGTAGCCGCCGCCGCGGAGGATCTCCCCCAGCATTTCGCGCATGTCATCGTCGTCTTCGACGACGAGCACCCGCTTGGATTGAGGCTCGTCAGGCATCAGCGTTGTGCGGCCGTAGCCGCGGGCGGGGGCAATTCCGTTATCGGCCTGGCGAGCTCCGCGCGACCATTGGGAAAACCCCTACACTCTCCTCGACCGGCTCGCCGAAAAGTGGAACCCGAACGGCGAAATCTAAGGTGAGCGGCCGATCCGGCGGCGGCGCAAGAAAGCGCAATCGGGGCATCGAGGGCGGCTCATCGAGTAGATTGGAGAAGGAGGAATGGCCGAGCGGTCGAAGGCGGCGGTCTTGAAAACCGCAGTTGGGGAAACTCAACCGGGGGTTCGAATCCCTCTTCCTCCGCCACTCAATCGCGCGTAGACGACCGGGGCTGCAGAGGAGCGCCATGGCGCTCCCGGGCGCAGCATCCACGGGCTTGGCGGCATCGGCCCGAGCGACGATTGTCTGAGCCTCCGAAGGGGGGCCTAACCACAAGCCCGGAGAGCGCCCGGGGAAGCCTGCTAGGTTAGAGGCGCACGCCGGGAGTGCGTTCCAGCAGGCGGTGTTGCCGGGCGGCGATTGGTCGATGCTCGACGACGCCGGCGTGCTGGATATGAGCCACAACTGGATCAAGCCCGGCTGGGTGCAAAGCTTTGGCGGCACGAGCGGGACCCTCAACGGCGACGGCACGATGGTCGAGGGAGCAGACCCGGGGTTCGTGAACGAAGCCGCGCAGGAGTTTGCCCTCGCCGCCGGCTCGCCCAACGTCAGCGCCGGAACGACACTCGCGCCCGCGGTCGTTCTCTCGCACGAGGTCGCCCGGCAGTACCTCAAGCACCAAACCGACGAGGCGCGCCCAGCGGATGGAGCGCTCGATATCGGGGCCTACGAATTTTTTTTCGGAGGCAACGCCTCCCCCATCGCAGTCGCAGCAGCGGATTCCAACGGAGGAGTCGCGCCTCTGACGGTGAATTTTGACGGGACGGGTTCGAGCGACCCGGACGGCGCCATCGCGAGCTACCAGTGGAGCTTCGGCGACGGCGAGACAGCGAGCGGCGCGCTCGCGTCTCACCTCTACGACACGCCCGGCAGCTACACGGCCGCGC
Source organism: Bryobacterales bacterium (assembly GCA_965216545.1). GTDB lineage: Bacteria > Acidobacteriota > Terriglobia > Bryobacterales > UBA6623 > RI-231. The sequence continues at coordinate 4,251,712 of OZ244172.1, read as the reverse complement.
TGACCGTCGCCGACGACCAAGGCGCGACCGACACCGACTCCGTGTTGATCACGGTCGAGCCGCCGGATGGGCTGTCGGCTCCGGCGCTTTCCGGCAGCTCGAGCGGCAAGAAGGCCTCGCTGACGTGGACGGCGGTCGACGGCGCGGACGGCTACTACGTCCAGCGTGGCGCCAAGAAACGCGGCCGGACGACGTGGACGCGGATCGCAACCCTCGTCGGCGCAACGACCAACTACAGCGACCAGCCGGGCCGGGGAAACCATTCGTATCGGGTCCAGGCGTTTCGCAATAGCCCAGCGGAGACGTCGGATTACTCGAACGAGGTCAAGCTGCGCGTACGGTAGAGGCGCCGCCAGGAACGTCTTGTGGCGCACGGCTGCGCCGTGCGCCACAAAGAGAGAAGGCTACTCGGGGAATTCGATCAGCGTGACGGCGCCTTCGGCCTGGATGTCGGCGGGAACCTCCTCACCGTACTCCACACGGATGGCGCGCCCGTTCTGCGGTCCGCAGGTGAAGTCGACTTCCCCGCCCTGCGCGCTGACAATGACGATCGCCGCTGGGTCGACGATGGCGAAGATCCGAGCGCCGTCTTCGCCATCGATGTGCAGGCGCGCTCCTCGCTCCAAGCAGTCGAAGTGGACGAGCTTGCCGGCATAGCTCGGTGGCGGCTCGTACTGAAACTCCCTGACGACGCTGCCGCCGGTCGAGGTCGTCGTCACCTCGCGCCGCTCGAGCACAGGACGGTCCGGCGCGACGGTCGCGGCAGGGGTCACGATCTCGTCGCCCGCCTTGCGACGCTCGATTGCCGTCATCAGAGACTCAGCGGCGGCGACGTCTCGCGGCTCGTCCGCGTGCTTGCGCGCGAGTTGGGCCAGGCGGCCGGATTCGTCGAAGTCCTCGAGCTGAAAGTAGCCGAAGGCCCGCGCATGGTAGAGCGAAAAGGCTTCCTTGTTGGTTTCGACGCGGTTGATCTTGTTGAGGTGGAGCAAGGCGCGGGTCCAGGCCTTCTCGTGAAGGTAGAGATTGCCGAGCTGTCGGCGGGCGTCTTGATAGTCCGGCTGTAGGGAGACGGCCTTCTCGAGCGCGGAGATGGCGGCGTCGTTGTCATTGGACCGGCGCGAAAGGTAGGCAAGGTCGTAGTACATCTTTGGGTTCTCTGAACCCAGCTCTGCGGCTCGAGCGAGGTGGACTCGTCCTTCCTCGTCGTCTCCCGAGCGCCATGCCATGTAGCCGAGCGCCTCAAGCGGCTCGGGCGACTCGGGGTACTTCGAGGCCAGCTCTTCGTAGGTCTGCTTGGCGAAATCCCTCTTGCTGCGCATGGAGGCGGAGAGTTGACCGAGAGCTAAGCCAACCTCGAGCTCCGGCGCTGGCCCGAGCACAGGCTCGAGATCGGCCTTCTCGAGCTTGATGTCGAACATCAGCACGTAGAAGCTCTGCCCGTCGATGTAGCCGCGCAGCTCCTTGCGCACGTCATCGGGCGAGAATCCGTAGACGTTCTGGAAAGCTTCCACTCCGCTGCCGGTACGGAGGAGGTCGCGGACGAAATCCGAATACTTGGGCCGAAAATCAGGGTCGAGGTAGAGCATGTGCGTTAGCGCCCAGGACTCGGCGTAGAACATGCCCGTGTGCTTCCGCTCGTTGTACTCCGGCGAATCGTGGTCGACCTCGAGCAGGCGCTCGATGGGGAACCATTTGCTGCGCTGCAGGGTCTGGTAGCGGCCGGCGGGCAGATCGCCGACGCGGACCTTCTTGCCAATGGGCTCGAGCGTCGAATAGAGCACGGCCAAGCCTTCGTTGAGCCACGGCGGCAGCTCGAGCTTGGAGTGGCGCACGAGCAGATGGACGTACTCGTGCACGGCGGTCTCGTGGCGCTCGGCGCCGATGTCGCCGAGCACGATGTAGTCGCGGTCGTAGCCGCCGAGGTAGAACGCCGCCGCGGATTCGTTCGGCCGGTAGGGCTCGAAGTCTTTGTCGTTACGGAAGCCTATGATGCGGATTCGCTCGGCGTCCTTCTCCTCCGCGTCCATTGCCTGCAAGAAGAACTTGCGAATCGTTTCGAAATACACGAGAGTGCGGCGCGCGGCGCCGGCGCCTCCGTTGGTGTAGAGCTCGAAGTGAGGAGTGGATGCTTTGGTCCACTCGCGATCAGCGGCGCACAGAGGCGCAGAAATCAAGACGCAAAACAAACAAGAAAACAGGCGCTTTTCAGGCATTGTCGGCCTCTGGCGTCAGAATAGCCCAGCTTGCGCATTCGGTCTAGTGGGTTTGACCCACGACGAATCGTTGCGGCGCATCCTGATGACGGCCGCGTAGACAGACGAGCCTTCGTGAACCCGGGTGCGGTGCGCGTAGCCGCTAGCCGGCTCGCTCGTAGGCGTCGGCGAGCTTGAGCACGCGCGCTTCGTCGAAGTGCTTGCCGAGGATCTGCATGCCAACGGGCAGTCCTTCGGACGCCGTCGCGCCGCAGGGCGCGCTGAGCCCGCAGATGCCAGACAAACTGGCGGTAATCGTATAGATATCGCTCAGGTACATCGCCAGCGGATCGGAAGATTTCTCGCCGATCTTGAAGGCCGGCGTAGGCGCTACGGGCGTCACGATCGCGTCGACTTGCTCGAACGCCTGCTGGAAGTCCTGCGTGATGAGCCGCCGCACCTGCTGCGCCTTGCGGTAGTAGGCGTCGTAGTAGCCCGCGCTGAGCACGTAGGTTCCCAGGATGATGCGGCGGGTAACCTCCTTGCCGAAGCCTTCGTGGCGGCTGTTGCGGTACATGTCGCTGAGCGTCTCGGCTTGCGCCGAGCGGCGGGAGTAGCGCACCCCGTCATAGCGTGCCAGATTCGCGCTGGCTTCAGCGGTGCAGATCAGGTAGTAGGTCGCGACGGCGTACTCGGTGTGGGGCAGCGAAATCTCGACCCGCTCGCAGCCGAGCTTCTCGAGCGAGGCGATGCCGGCCTCGACCCGGTCGCCGACCTCGGGGTCGAGGCCCTGCTGGAAGTACTCCTTGGGGACGCCGATCTTCAGACCCTTCACGTTGCCGTCGAGCCCGGCGGCATAACCGGCGACCGGCGCCGGCGCGGAGGTGGCGTCGCGGTGGTCGTGGCCGGCGATAGCCTCGAGCAACAGCGCCGAGTCCTTCACGGTGCGAGCGAACGGTCCGATCCGGTCGAGCGAGCTGGCGAAGGCGGAGAGGCCGAAGCGCGAGACGCGCCCGTAGGTAGGCAGCACGCCGACGACGCCGCAGAAGGATGCAGGCTGACGGATGGAGCCGCCGGTGTCGGAGCCGAGCGAAACCGGCGTCATGCCCGCGGCCACCGCGGCGGCCGAGCCTCCGCTCGAGCCGCCCGGCACGCGGTCCGGGGCGGTCGGGTTCTTCACCGGCCCAAAGGCTGAATTCTCATTCGACGAGCCCATGGCGAACTCGTCGCAGTTGGCCTTGCCGACGGTGACCGCGCCGGCGGCTTCCATGCGTGCGACAGCGGTGGCGGTGTAGGGCGCGACGAAGTCCTCGAGAATCTTCGAGCCGCAGGTGTTGCGAACGCCTTCGGCCAGGATGACGTCCTTGACGGCGACGGGGACGCCGGCGAGGGGCCCCGGGTCGTCCCCCGCGGCGAGCTTGGCGTCGACCCCTTCCGCGGCGGCCAGGGCGCGCTCGGGGCAGAAGCGCAGCAGCGCGCCGCAGCTCTCGTTCTCGGCTTCGGCGACGGCGAGCGCCTCTTTGGCGAGCTCGACGGCGCTGAAGCTCTTCTGCCGAAGGCCGGTCTGGATCGCGTCGATGGTGAGGCCTTTGTAGTCCATCTCAACGCTCGATGACCAGCGGGACTTTGAAGTGACCGGATCCGTCGAGCGGAGCGTTCCCGAGCGCGCGGTCGCGCTCGAAGCTGGTCTCGGGCTCGTCGGCCCGCAAAGCGGCCTGCTCGGCGCCTTGGTAGAGCACGTGCGACATCGGATCGACGCCGTCGGTGTCGAGCTCGCCGAGCTGTTCGACGTAGGTGAGGATCTGCTCGAGATCGGCCTGGTAAGCGCGGACCTCGTCGTCGGACAAGCTCAGGTTGGCGAGGTCGGCGATGTACCGGACCTCTTTCTCGGTGATCTTCAACGTAGGCTCCTGTTGGCCGGCGGCGGGCCTAGCCGCGCACTCGGCTCTGCTGAAAGACCCGACGGCGCATGGGATCGTTCGGCTCGCCCAACGAGCTCGAAGCGCGGTCCGGCGGTTTGGCTCGACGGCTGAGGCGATAGACGATGCGGCCGACTACGTCACGGCCGAGGCGGGCGTTGATGCGGCGCCGTATCGAACCGGCGCGGGAGTCGAGCTCGTCGACCCAGCCGGGCGAGTCGACCTCGACGATCAGCAGCCGGCCGCTGAGAACCGCCGGTCGCGATTGACGGGCCGCCAACTCGCCTACCGCCTCCGCCCAACAGGCGAGGGCGAGCTCTTCAGTCCAGTCCTCGCGGTCGGGGCCAGCGGCGGCCAGGCCGATCAGAATGTCGCGCGCGCGATCCATCGGTGCGTTCCCGAAGAAACCAGGAAATTCTACCACGCGCGCGGGCCGAGGCCAGGTGTGGCCGAATGCGCCGCGAACGTGTCGGCCAGCCGCGCCGGCGGAGCCGAGAACGACGATAAGCCCTTTTGTTACAATCACTTTAAGACTTGGCCCGCAGGTTGCTTCGGTCTTGCTCGTATCCGTGCGCCTCTCCGTCCTCCAGCTTGGGTTTCTCTTGGCTGCGCTCGCGCCGGCGGCCACCCTCGAGCAGATGTCGCTCGAGCGGCTGGCGCGCGAGTCGACTGCGATCGTGCAGGGACGGGTGGTCGCCGAGCGCACGATCGAGGTCGGGGCGCTGCTCTACACGGTCAAGACAGTCGGCGTAGCGCGGCGTTGGAAAGGCGAGCCGGGCGAGACGATCGAGGTGGCGGCGGCGGGCGGCGAGCTCGGCCGCCGACGGCAGCTCTTCGGAGGCTCTCCGCGACTGGCGCCGGGGACCGACTACATTCTGTTCCTGTGGAAGGGCCCCAGCGGGCGCACGCAGATTACCGGTTTCAGCCAGGGCGTCTGTGAGCTCCGCGCGGGCCCGGACGGCCGGCTGCGCGTGGTTCGACGTCCGAGCTCGGACGTCGTGCTGACGCCGGACGGATCGGCGACGGCTGGCGACGGCTCGCTGGATCTGGCGCTCGAAGAGTTCACGCGTCGCGTGCACGCAGCGCTTGCGGAGGCGGGCGCCCGGTGAGGCGCGCCGCGGCCTTGCTCGCGCTCGCCGCGGCGACCTGGATCGCCCCGGCGCCGGCCTACTACCACTACGTCCGCTTCGTCGACACCGCGGACGGGCGAGCGCGCACGGTCGAGAAGTTCGACCTGGACGCCTTGCTCGACGGCCGGGTCGATTTCTTCGTCTCTCGCCAGCGGCTGCCGGTTTTGGCAGGAAATGACAGCTTCGACGGGGTGCTGAGCCAGGTGCGCCAAGCGCTGGCCGTGTGGGACGCCGTTCCGACCTCGGCGTTGCGAGTCGGTTTCGGCGGCGTGGTCGACGGCCCGGCGCCGGGGAACGCGCCGGCCGGCCAGATCATTTTCGCCGAGCTGCCGCCCGGAGTCATCGGGATGGGCGGCCCGGTCACGACCCGGGCGTCGCGTCCCGGGTTCACGCCGATTGCGCGGTCGCAGGTGGTGTTGTCGAACAATCTGGTCAACGGCGCCCGACCGCGCACGAGCTTCTCCGAGCTGTTCTTCTCGACGCTGGTGCACGAGATCGGGCACGCGCTCGGGCTGCAGCATACGCTCTCGTCCTCGGCGATGAGCACCGACATCACGCGCTCCACGACGCGGTCGCAACCGCTCGGGGCCGACGACCTCGCCGGGCTCTCGGCGCTTTACCCCGCTGCGACGTTCCGTAGGCGCACCGGCGCACTCGAGGGCCGCATCGCTTTCCAATCGGGTGAAGACGCGGCGTTGGCTTCGGTCGCGGCGATCCACCCGAGCGGGGCGGTGGTGACCGCGCTCAGCGACCTCGACGGCCGCTATCGCATCGAGGGCCTGTTGCCCGGCGAATACCTGCTCTACGCGCAGCCGCTGCCGCCGGCGTCTCAGGATGGGCTAGGGCCGGCGAACATCGTGCTTCCCACGCTGGGGGACGGGCGCGCGCTACCGGCCAGCGGAGCGTTTCGCGCGTCGTTCTTGGGCGGCACGGACCGCCCGGGGATCTCGAGGCGCATTGCAGTGGGCGCCGGACGAACGGTCCGTGGCGCGGACTTCCGAGTCGAAGCTCGGCGCCAAGCCTCGATCTACGACGTAACGACGTTCAGCTTTCCCGGCAACAACGCCCCGGGCGTGCATCCGGCGTTTCTCGATCTCATCGCGCGAGATGGATTGCTGGTCGCCACCGGTCAGGGACTGACGGCGGCGCTCGGCCGGCTCGAGATCGAGGCGCTCGGCCGCGACGCCAGCGTCCGTGCGGCGGGTCTGTACGAGCCCGACCCGCGGTTCGTGCGCATCGACCTGGGGCAGGCTCCGTTCGCCGGCGCCGGAGCGTTGCACTTGCTGTTCCGCACCGTCGACGACCTCTACCTGCTGCCGGGCGCGGTGCACGTAACCGAGCAGGCCGCGCCGGTGATTCACTGGGTGACGCCCGACTTCGCGCCCGGCTCGAGCGGATGGCGAGTCGGCGGCGAGAGGCTCGACCCAGGAGCGCAAGCGTGGTTCGACGGAGCGCCGGCGCGCGTGTTAGCCTTCGAGCCCGAAACCGGCGAGCTGATCGTCGAGCCCCCGCCAGGCCCTCCTGGCAGGCGAGCCGTCGTCACCGTCCTCAACCCGGACGGCCAAAGCTCGGCGCTGACGTTGCCCGACGGCAACGCCGTGTTCGAGTATCCCGCCGGGCCGCAACCTGCGTTCGAGATCGCGCCGGCCGAGGCGAGCGCCGATGAGGACATACTGGTGGAAGTGCGTCTGCGCGGCGCGCGGATCGACCCGGCGCAACTGTCATTGGGATTTGGGTCGAGCGACGTGGTCGTGCGCGAGATCCAGGCCATGGGACCGGACCGCTTTCGGGCAGTCGTCACCGTCCAGGGCGGCGCCGCGGCCGGGCGGTATGCAGTCACTGTGAGCAACGGGCTGCAGACGCTGGTGCGCCGGGAGGCCTTCGAGGTTCTCGGCCGCGGGACGAACATCCAGGCGCGGCCGCGCGTCCGCTACCGCGCCCTGGTCAACGCCGCGACCGGGGAACCGGATCTGTCGCCGGGCGTGCTGGCGTCGTTGTTCGGGTCGAACCTCACCGCTGGCGACCCGGCGAGCGTGCAGGTGCGCGTCGCGGGACTGCCGGCGCGCGTGCTGGCGGCGACCGACAGGCAGGTGAACCTGAAGGTTCCCGAGGGCGCGCCGATTGGGATCGCCGAGCTCGTGCTGGTCAACCGCGCGGGCCAAAGCGAGCCGATGCTGATCCTGCTGGACCGAGCGTCGCCCGGGTTGTTTGCAGCGCTCGACGCAGGCGGCGTCCGCACCGCGTCGCTCCAGCCTGGCCGCTCGTTCTCGTTGCTCGCCACCGGACTTGGCGCGGCCGCGTCTAGCCTGGAGCGAAACCTTTCGCCGGTCCAGATCGTAGTGGGCGGCATGCGCCTACAGCCCTCAGCCCTGTTCCCCTTGGAGGCCGTGCCGGGGACCTGGCGGCTCGACTTCGAGCTGCCTGCGCTCGACTTCCCTGCTTCGGTCGGCGTCTCGCTGCTCGCCGACGGCCGCGCCAGCAACGAGCTGACGCTAGCCGTGCACGAGGGCGACGCGAATGGGGCGGCGCGCTAGGGCCGTATAATAACCACTGATTCCTCGTCGACGTTCTCGGATGCGGACAGCCATCGCATTGCTGGCTTTGGCGCTCTCCGCCCAAGGCGGCCAGGAAGACGACCTGGAGCGATCGGTGCGCCGCGTCAGCGAGGTGCTGAGCATCGTCGAGCAGTACGCCGCCGACCCGGTCGATTCGACCGCGGCTCTCTACCAAGGCGCCATTCCGGCGATGGTGCGCGGGCTCGACCCGCACTCGGCGTTTCTGGACCCGCAACAGTTCGAGTCGCTCGAGGAGATGCAGCGCTCGACCGAGAAAGGCTTCGGCAGCGTTCTCACCGTGAACGACGGGCGCATTGTCGTCTTGCAGACGCTAGCCAATAGCCCGTCGATGCGGGCCGGCCTCTCTCCCGGAGACGAGATCGTCGGCGTCAACGGCTACCAGGTCGCGGCGCTGACGCAGGCGCAGTTGGCGTCGCTGCTCACGCAGTCGCGCCAGCAACGCGCTCAGCTCATGGTCCGCCGTCCCAACTTCGCCAGGCTCATTCCGATGACGCTGACTCCCGAAGAGCTTGCTGACCCGAGCGTGCGGCATCGCTTCGTACTGCGAGACGGCGTGGCATACGTGAAGGTCGCCAACTTCGAGGCGAACACCGCGCAGCAGTTGCGCAGCGCGATCGACGAGCTCGGCGGGAACGAGCTCGAAGGGCTGGTGCTCGATTTCCGCAAGAACCCGGGGGGGGTCATCGAGGCGGCCGTCATGGCGGCCGCGATGTTCTTGCGGCCGGGCGAGCGAATTCTGTGGATCCAGGGGCGCGACGGACCTCAGGAAGAGGTGCGCGTGCCGCCCGGCAACGAGCCTTACGAAGTTCCGCTAGCGATTTTGGTCGACCAGGAGACCGCCAGCGCGGCGGAGTTGGTCGCCGGCGCGCTGCAAGACCACGACCGCGCCACGATCGTCGGCCGCCGAAGCTTCGGCAAGGGACTGGTACAGAGCGTCTTCAAGCTCAGCGAGGAGACTGGGCTGGCGTTGACCACCGCGCTGTACCTCTCCCCCAGCAAGAGGCCCATCCAGCGGCCTCTGAGTGATTGCGCGGACTTCCAATTCGCCTCCTGCCGCACCGATGAGCCACCGAAGACCTACCCGACCGACGCTGGCCGCGAAATCCAAGGAGGCGGAGGCATTGCGCCGGACGAGGACGCGGCGCCGTGGCAGTATACGCCGTTCGAAGGCTGGCTCAAGGGATCGGATTCGTTCTTGAGCTTCGCGAGGACGTTCGTCCGCAACCGCAAGGCGCCGATCGACGAGTCTTTCGAGATCACGCCGGCCGTGCTCGACGACTTTCAACTCTATCTCTCCGAAAGAGGAACGCGGGTCACGCTGGCGGAGTGGACCTCGACGGTCGAGTTCATCCGCCAGGGATTGCGCCAGGAGATCTTCAATCTGACGTTGGGCGTCGAGAAAGGCGACGAGATCGAGCTGAAGAACGATCCGCAGGTGCGGGCGGCGGTCGAGGCCATCCTGAGTGCGCAGCGCTGACTCTCGAGACGGATTTCTAACCGGCGGCCCGCGCCGCGCGTCGCAGCGCGCTCAGCAGCACGTCCTCGATATAGGGTTTGACCAAGTAGTCGTTCGCGCCGAGCTCGGTCGCCTTGCGACGGTGCTTCTCCCCGGCGCGCGAGGTCAACATCACGATCGGCAGGTTGGCATAGTCGTCGGTGGCGCGCAGGGCGGTCGTGAGCTGGAAGCCGTCCATGCGCGGCATCTCTACGTCGAGCAGCGCGACATCGGGCGGATGGTCGAGCTCGCGCAATTTGTCGAGCGCGTCCTGGCCGTCGCGGGCCGCGGTGTAGCGCCAGCCGGCGGCTTCGAACGTCTTCATCAACACCCGCCGGACGCTAATGGAGTCATCCGCCATCAGCACGTGGAGGCCAGCCTCGGGCGCTGGTCGAGCGACGGCGCCGGCGGCGGAAATCTTCGCGGCCGCCTCGGGCAGCTCGGCCGGGTCGAGAATCAGCGCCACCGAGCCGTCGCCCAACACGGTGGCCGAGCTGATGCCAGGCGTGTTGTCGAGCAACGGACCCAGGCTCTTGACGACCGCGTCGCGGGCCTCCATCACCTCATCGACCGCCAGGCCGTAGCGACGCTCGCCGGCCTCGACGACCAAGATCGAATGCTCGCGGTCTTCGTCGCCCCCCGAGCCCAGGTGCAGCGCGTCGGCGAGCTTGTAGGCAGGCAGTCGGCGGCCGTCGATCTCGACCCACGGCCTGCGCTCGCGGTCCTCGGGTGTGACGATCGCGCCGCGCGAGACTTTGTCGATGGCGTGGGCGGGGATACAGAAGCGGCGGCCGGCGGCCTCGACCAGCAACACACGCGTAACCGCCAGGGAAGTCGGCAGGCCGATGACGAAGCTCGTGCCGGCGCCTTGCTGGGACTCGATCGCAACCGAGCCGCCCAAACCGGCGACCGAGGCGCGCACGGCGTCCAGACCGACGCCGCGGCCCGAGATCTCGCTGACTTCCTCGGCCGTCGTGAAGCCGGGTTGGAAGATGAGCTCGAACACCTCGTCGTCGCTCATCTCGTCGACTTGGGCGCTCGAGAAGCGCCCCATCTCGATGGCGCGTGTGCGGATGCGCGCCGGATCGAGGCCGCGTCCGTCGTCGGCGATCCGCAGTACCGCGCGGTGGCCGTCGAGCGAGGCTTCGAGCGTGATGGTTCCCTGTCGCGGCTTGCCCAGCTTCGCGCGGTCCGCCGCGGTTTCGAGCCCATGATCGACGCCGTTGCGGAGAATGTGCTCGAGCGGGCCGGTGATCTCGGCCAACATCGTCTTGTCGAGCTCGACCTCCGCGCCTTGCAGGACGAACTTCACGTCCTTCTTACTGCGGTTGGCTGCGACGCGAACGGTTCGATGCAGACGACTCTCGATCGAGCCCACCGGCATCATGCGCATCTTCATCAGCAGGTCCTGCACCTGCCCGGTGACGCGTCCGAAGCGGTGCAGCGCTTGCCGGAAGTCCTCACCCACCGAGCGCAACTGCACGCCCGCGGAAACCAGGTCCGAAGCCGTCTCGGTCACATCGCGCGAAAGCAGGTGGAACTCGGAATAGCGGTCGAACTCGAGCTCGTCGAACTCGCCCGCCACGCCCTGTACCGGATCGGGAGTCGCGCCTCGGCCCGCGCTCGTGTGTGCGGTTGACTGCACCGCCAGCAGCGCTTTCGCCGCGAAATCGTCTTCCAGACGCACGGCCAAGCGTCGCAAGCGGCCGGTGGTGAGGTCGTGCTCGCCCAGCTCTCGGGAGTAGCGGGCGACCTGCTGCTCGAGCGTCGAGCGGTGGACGACGAGCTCGCTCACCATGCGCACCAGCTCGTCGACGCGCTCGATGGGCACGCGGACGTACTGACCAGAGGCGGCCGGCGCGGACTGAGCGGCCGGTTGAAGACGCGGCTTGCGTTGGGGAACGCGCGGGGCCGGTTTGAGCTTCGCTGGCGTAGCGACGGGTTCGGGCCGGGGCTCGGGCGGGGGAGCGGGAGCTTCGATCGGCTCCGGCTTCGGCGCGGGTGCGACCTCCGCCGGCGGTTCTTCGACGGCGGCAGGCTCGGGCGCATCCGCTGACTCGGGCTCGTGCTGCGTCGTCTCGGGCTGAGCGGCGGCTTGCTCGGTTGGCTCGGGTTCGGGCAGCGGCGACGGGGTTTCCAGGGCCGCTTCTGGCGTCTCTGGCGCTTCCGGCTCGGGCGCGGAAGGCGCAACCCGCGGTGTCGCCAGCAAGTCGCCGAAGCGGCCGCGCAACGCGTGAGCCCGCTCGCGGAGCGCCTCGCCAGGCAGGCCGGCGCGGGCCAGATCGTCCAACACGTCCGCTGTCTCGAACAGGAGCCTCAGCGCTTGCGGCGTCAGCGTGCGTTGGCCTTCGAACAGCTCGTCGAGATAGTCCTCGGCGCGATGCGAGAGGTTCTGCGCCGACCGCAGCCCCACCATGCCAGCGGCGCCTTTGAGGGTGTGGACGCTGCGCCGCACCTCCTGGATGAGGTCGCGGTCGGCGGGCTTGGCTTCGAGGCCGCGCAGGTTCTTGGACACCAGGCGCAGTTGCTCTTCGGCCTCCTCGCGGAAGACTTCGAGCATCTCCTCGGAGACGATCTCGTCCTTCTCTTCGGTCTCGGGCCGGACCTCGGGTTGTGGCTGCGCCGCGGGTTCCCGCGCCGCCTCGAAGATGGGTTGCGGAAGCGGTTCCGGTTCGGTGGCGTCCTCCTCGGCGGCGAGCTCGGGCGGGACCGGCGCGTCCACCGGCGCGTCGGCGACAGGTTGGAACGGCGCCTCCGCTGCGCCGGCATCGGCATCGGCGGCGGGTGCGGCTGGCTCTTCGGCGTCGGCGACAGGCTCCGCGGCGTCCGGTACGGCCGCCTCGGGCTCGAAAACGGATTCGAGCGGCTCCGGCGCGGTCTGCTCCGTATCGGGGACAACTTCGGCGGGCTCGGATGGCGCGGCCTCCGCTTCGGCCGGCGGCTCCTCGGGCGCGGCGGCAGGCTCCTGCGCGCTGAGCTGCCCGAAGGCCTCTTGCAGCTCGCGCGCCTTCGCGACGAGATCTTCGCCGGGCAGCCCGGCCCGCGACAAGTCTTGCAGCAGGTCCGTCGTCGCGAACAACAGTTGCACGGCTTCTGGCGTCGCGTGGGCAGCGCCCTCGTAGAGCTGGTCGAGCAGGTCCTCGGCGCGGTGCGCCAGCGCGCCCGCGGTGCTCAGGCCCACCATGCCGGCCGCCCCTTTGAGGGTGTGTACGGCGCGTCGCAGATCCTGGATCGCGTCGCGGTCCGCGGGGTCCTGCTCGAGGGCGCGGACGCAGCGTGCGGCGATCTCGAGTTGTTCTTCCGCCTCGCTCTGGTAGATCTCGAGCAACTCTTGCGAGGCGATCTGGTCGCTGGCCTCGCCTCGTTGGGGCTGCTCAGCGGCGGCCGGCGGCGCCACTGCTTCGGCGAGGCGTGAGAGATCTTCGGCGCCGCTCTCGAGCAGCCGCCCCATCTCGTCCCGCAACTCGCCGGCGCGATTCTTCAGGTCCTCGCCGGGCACTCCGGCGCGCGCCAGCTCATCGAGCGACATCGAGACGCTCGCGACCAGCTCCAAGACCTCGGGAGTCAGCTCGATCGCGCCTTCGCAGACGCTGTCGAGAAAGTCCTGTGCACGCTTCGCAAGGTTGCCGGCGGTGCGCAGACCGACCATCGCCGCGGCGCCCTTGAGCGTGTGGATGCTGCGGCGTACTTCCTGCACCAAGTCGCGCCGGCTCAAATCCTGCTCGAGCTCTTGGAGGTGCTGGGCGACGAAGCCGAGGTGCTCTTCCGATTCCGCCTGATAGATCTCGAGCAACTCGTCGGAGACGATCTCGTCGGCGGTTTCGACCCGCGCCGGCGGGGGCGGCTCCTCGTCGTCATCGGGCCACAGCTCCATCTCCTCGGCGGAGAAGTCGAGCTGCTCTTCGGTCGCTTCGATCTCCTCGAGCGAGAACTGCTCGAGGCAGGCGAGGGCGGCGAGGAAGGCGTCGTCGCCGCTGCGATCTTCGCCGTCGAGGCCGCGCTCGAGCTCGCCGGCTGCATCCTTGAGGTCGGAGAGACCCAGCATCGAGGCGGCGCTGGCGATGGTGCGCGCGATCTCTCGCGCCTCCCCCGCCGCGCCGTTCGCGCCGTCCCGGACACCCTCCTGGATCACGGGCAGGTAGTTGCGCACTTCCTGTTGGAAGCTCCGCAGCACCTCGTTGTCGACGCCGAATTCCATGCCATTGCCTGCCGTAGGGTCGGCGCCCCTATCCCAGGTTGGCCTCCGCGGGAACTTTGAAGCGGCTGACCGAGTGGCGCAGCTCGTCCGCCAACGCGGCCAGGTTGTGGATCGATTCCGCCGCCTGCCGCGCGCCATCGGCGCTGCGCTTGGTCACGCTCGAGATGTCGCTCATCGCGTGCGCGACGCTCTCGGAGCTGCGCGCCTGCATGCGCGAAGACTCCGAGATGCTCTGGATCAGCCCCGCCAGCTCGTTCGAGACCGTCTCGATCTGCTCGAGCTTTTGGCCGGCTTCGTTGGCCACGTTGGAGCCGCCGACCACCTCGCGGGTGGTGTCTTCCATCGCCGCGACCGCCTCGTTCATGTCTTCCTGGATCATCTTGATCAGCCCCGAGATGCGTTTGGCCGACTCGGCGGCGCGCTCGGCCAACGACTCGACCTCTTCGGCGACGACGGCGAAGCCGCGGCCTTCCTCGCCTGCCGCGGAAGCTTGGATCGAGGCGTTCAGGGCCAGGATGGAGGTGCGGTCGGCGATGTCGCCGATCAAGCTGACGATCTCGCCAATTTCCTGCGAGCTCTCGCCCAGGCGCTTGATGCGGCGGGCGGTCTCTTGCACCCGCGAGCGGATCGCGTGCATGCCGTCGATCGTCTTGACCACGGCCTCGGCGCCCCGGCGTGCGTTCTCGAGCGCCTCGCGGGCGACGCGAGCCGCCGAAACGGCGTTCGACGAGACGTGTTGAATCGACTGCGCCATCTCGTCGACCGCCGAGGTGGTCTCGAGAATTTGCGAAGACTGCTTCTCCGAGCCAGTGGCGAGCTCTTCGGCGGTGCGCCGAATCTGGTTGGCCGCCGCCGAGACTTGCAGGGTCGTTTGCTGCACCTGCGCGATGATGTTGCGCAGCTCGGCGATCATGTAGTTGAACGAGTCGGCGATGGCGCCGGTGACCTCGGCCGTCACCTCGGCTTCCTTGGTCAGATCGCCCTCGGCGACGCCGGCGACCTCGTCGAGCAGCTTCTCGATGGAGCGCTGGATACGATCGCGTTCCTCCGAGCTCTGCACCAGCGCCAACGTGTTATCGAGCATGCGGTTGAGCGAGGTCGTCATCCTGCCCAGCTCGTCGCTGCTCTTAGACTCTGCGCGCGCGGCCAAGTCGCCTACACTGATGCGGTCGAACAGGCGGTTGATCTCGACGATCTGCTGCGTGATCGTGGTCTGCAAGAAGTACGCCAGCGCGATGGTCAAGCCCAACACGACGACGGTGATGATCAACTGCACGAACGTGTTTTGCTTGAGGCGGTCGATGCGGGCTTCGAGCGCTGTTCCGAGGCTCTCGAGCGAGTCGTCGTAGAGGTCGAGCGAAGCGCCGATGGCCGTTGCGGCGGCGTCGCGATATCGGCCCGCCTCTCCCGGGCGCGACGCCACCCCGCGTTGGCCGGGCTGCACCACGCCGTCGAAGGCCAGGTCCACGAATGATCGCGAAGCGAGCCTTGCCTTCTCGACGGTCGCGCCAATGCGCTGCTCGAGCGCGGGATCTTGCTCGTAGGCGGCCCGCGCGCCGCGCTCGAGCTCATGGATCTGGAGCTCGATACGTCCGAGCAGCCGGTTCAGCGTCTGCCCCTCGCTCATCGCGCCGCTCATGGGCGCCGCCGCGGCCTCGGAGACGCGCTCGGCGGAGACCTGGCGGTTCGCCGCGCCAGTCGCGATTGTCTCCGCCAGGGCCAGCGTTTCGATGAGCTGCGGCAAGTAGTCGATCGAGGACTTGGCCAGGAACTGCGAGTCGATCTCGGGGTCGACCGACATGCCCGAGCCATCGCCCACGTCGCGGATCAGGTTGGTGATCTGCGCGATCAGCGCCGAGTGCTGCTGGAAAGCCGCTTCGGCGGTGACTTCCTGGTTGCGCTGCTTCATGCGCGCCCAATCGAGCTTGATCTGCTCCCACTGCGTGCTGACGCCGATCTCCTCGCCCAACTCGGCGTGGACCGCATTGGCGGTGGCGATCTCGGCGTCCACCTCACCCTCGAGCGGCGAGAGCTGTTCGCTCGCGACGCGGTCTCCGCGCAGCGCGGCGGTGAGCGTGCTGCGGTGCTGCGGCAGTTTCTCGAGAACGTTGCGCAACGGCTTGAGGTAGGCGACGCCGTAGGTCTCACGCTCGGTGTTGCTGATCTGTTCCAATTGCTCCGCGATGAGGAAGTACGCCAGGACCGCGATCGGAATGCCCATCACAGCGACGATGAACGCCAGCTTCTGGCCGATTTTCAGATCTTTCAGCAGTCCCATTGTTCATTCGTCCCGCTCGGGCGAGGCCGGGTCAGGCCGCGACGCCCTGCAGCAACGCCTGCATCTGTTCGGTCTCGAACAGCTTTTCCACATTGAGCACTCGCAGAGGCTCGGGTTTGTCGGGGTAGAGCCCGTCGATTACCGCTTGGACCTTCTCCTCCGCTGTCGGGTCTGGCTCGACCTGGCCGACCCGGACCGGTCGCATGCCCAGGATGGAGTCCACCAACACGCCGCTGCGCACCACGCCGCCGGTGGGACGGACTTGCACCAGTCGCCCGGTGTTGGGTCTTGCCAACGGCGGCCGGCCCAACAACCGCCGCAGATCCAGCACTGTCACGACCTCGCCGCGTACGTTCGTCACCCCCAGCACGAAGTGCGGGGTGTTGGGCACGGCGGTGATGGGAGATAGACGGTCGAGCTCGAGGATGCTGCGGATGGAGACGGCATAGCGGGCGCCGGCCAGCCCGACCACGATGTGGTTGACGGCCGGCTCCTGCTCGTCGGGCTCGGCTTGCCGCTGCGCCGGCGCAGCGGCAAGCCGCGGCTCCGGCGCGCCCGGGTCGTCATTCCCTTCTGGCGGGTGCGCTGCAGGCTCCAGCGGCCGATCGGCGTGCTCGCTCAAGCTCCCTCCCAAGAGAGCTGCCGGTCGACTTGAGCAGCCAACGTCTCGGGATCAAAGGGCTTGGTGATATAGTCGTCCGCGCCCTGGCGCATGCCCCAGAAGCGGTCCGACGCCTGGTCCTTGCTCGACACCAACACTACCTTGATGCCTCTGGTCTGCCCCGTGGTCTTGATCTGGCGGCAGATCTGGAAACCGTTCTTCTTGGGCAGCACGACGTCGAGCAACACCAGATCCGGCGACGTCTCGGCGATCTTCTGCAGCGCTTCCTCGCCGTCGCAAGCCGTCACGATTTTGTATCCGCGGCCCGAAAGAGCCTCGGTGAGCACGCGCAGTTGGGTCGGAGAATCGTCGACGCACAAGATGGTCTTCGAGGACATGCGGTTGTTGCCGTTCGCGGCTTACCGGGCGCTACGAGCGCGCCCGAGTCCGACGGCACTCTAGAACAGGTATACGTCTGTTCGGCAACCCACGCCACCTCCCGTTGCCCGAACTTCCTCGGGAATTTCTCCTCATCCGCACCTAGGGGGAATCCAGGAGCAGCCCGAGGACGGAGGTCCGGTCAGCGGAGGCGGACCCGGGGAAGCCGGCCGGGGGCGCGGAGGCCGCCGCTCAGGGCCTCCACTCGGCCCAAATCGGGCTCGACCAGGCAAGCTCCTCGTCAGCCTGTTCGACCCGCACGTAGTACCAATGCGATCCCGCCGTCGCCTCGTTGTCGACAAAGGAGAGCTCGACCTCGCGTCGGCCCGGCTCGGCCTTGTAGATGTACTCGCCGTCGCGGATCAAGTGGACGGCGGCTATGTCGCCGGTTCCGCGAGCTCGGATGCGAATGGGCGTCCGCGCCGGCGCCGCGCAATCCTCGCCCATGAAGCACTCGCCCAACCAGAGCTCGAGGATGATGTTGTCGGTGGCGCCGTAGGTCCGGCGGGCTTTGATGGCGTCCCAGGCCTGTTGCCGCCCGTTGCGCGGCGCGTAGGCCATGGCGTAGGAGATGTGGGTCGACATGTGGTCCGAGCTCGCGATGACGCCCAGCTTGTAGCCCTTCCGCCAAGCGTTCCAAACTTGGCCCGGCCGTTGCCAGCCCCCGGGCTGGCGGCCGTCGCGGCCCTGCCAGCGCGGCGCGCCCTCGTGCTCGTTGTTGATGCGGTCGCCCTGGTAGATCTCGACGACCGCGTCAACCTCCGGATCGTAGGCGCTCCAATCGGTTCCCATGCCGCTCGACCCAGAGGTGTGCGGGATCGCCAAGCCGTCGTTGGCGCGCAGGACCTCGTGCAGCAACTCGGTGTCATTGTCAATCGCGCCGCCGAAACTGTTCGAGTTGAAGGTGAGCAGCTCACCGTCGGGCGTATCAGGCAGCAGAAACTTCTCGTTGATCGACTGGAAGAACGGCGTGATGGGGTAGTTGCGATGGGTAAACAGCAGGTTGCGGTGGCCGTGCGGGTTGCCCGGGTTGCGCTCGTAGGCGTAGAGCGTGGAGAAGCGATCGGGAAAGTGGTACATGTCCGCCATCTTCTGGGTCATGAAGTTCCAGAAGCCGGTGCCGCCGGCTTGGTGGTCGGTCGAGGCGCCGAAGTCCATGTCCGCGGCGTCGATCAGGTAGCGATAGAGCTCGGGCAGCGAGCCGTCGGGCATGCCGCCCTGGTCGGGGGAGAGCTCGGTATGGCGGTGCAGGTCGGCTCGTAGAATCTGCATGAATTCGCCGTGGATCTCGACGCGATGATTCCGGATCGCGCGTACGTCCGCGGCCTCGTTGGGATGCGTGGCCGACACCGGCGTCTGCGACGGGGCGAACGGCCGCAGGGCCGGCGGCCGACCGCGCGCGGGTTTGACGATCGACCCCGCGGCGACGCGCGCCTGGTGAGGCCGGCTCCCGAACGACCAGTCGCGGTTGTCGTGAGGCCAGAAGGCCCAGATGCGCCCCGCCGCCTCGGTCAGGCTCATGCGGGTGGACTTGCGGTTGCCGCTCATCGGCAGCAGGATGGGATCGGACCATCGGTCGCCGTCGAGCCGCGATAGAAAGTATTCCCAGTGCACGCCCGCTCGGAAAGCCCGCCGGGCGTAGCGTCGTTTGAAGGCCAGCCAAGGCGCGCCGTCGGAGTCGAACCACAGCAACGGGCGGCTATGGGCCGAGGCTCCCGCCTCGAGCGGATCGGTGAAGCGCAGCGGCGGCGGCGCCTTCCAGCTCTCGCCGTCGAGGATCGCGATCTCGGTCTCGCGCACGCCCGCCAGCGGCGCGCCGGCGGAGCGTTCGGCCAAGAAGTAGCCATAGTCCTTGCCCCAATTCACCGCGTCGGTCTCCCAAGCGACCCAAGGCCGGTTCAGCTGATCGACCGCCACCGAGACGTGCGCTTCGAAGCGCGGCGTGGAGACGACTTCCCGGTCGAGCCCGAACCCCGTATTGGGGTCGAAACGGCGAAGGCGCACGTTGTAGTCGGAGTCGTAACGATCCCAGGCGATCCAGGCAGCGCTATCGGGACCGGCGGCGATTGCCGGCTCCCAGTTGTTGGCGGCTGTGTCAGTCACGGCACGCTCTTCGGACCAGCGCCCCTCCCGCAGGTAGCGCAGCCGGATCTGCGACCAACGGCCATGCATCGCCTGCCAGGCGACGTAAATCGTGCCGTCGGGCGCGCGGGCGACCGCGGGCTCGATGTCCGGCAGCGGGTTGCGGCTGAGCCGGACCCGCTGGCCCCAGGCCTCGCCCAGCCAAGGCATGGCATAGATGTCCCAGTTACCTGGCCCCCTCGAGGGCGGACGGTGGGACCAGATGATCCACGGCGTGTCACTAGCGTCGGTCGCGACCTGAGGCCGCCAGAGGTCTTCGCCGCCGCGGCCCACCGGGATCAGGCGAGTCCAGCGGCCGTCGGGCAGCAGGCGACGCATGTTGAGCTCCTCGCGGCGGTCGTGATAGCTCATCCAAATGGCGGTCAACGAACCGTCGGCGCTGGCGGCGAGGGAGGGAAAGTCGTGTTGCCGCATCGTGCTCCCGGAGAGGTCGGCGGCGGCGGGCGTACGCTGGATCCGCACCCGGCCATCGAGCGCCGGCGCCCATACGCCGTAGGCGAGCTGCATGGGGCGAACCTCGAACGATCCGACGGCGGTGCGGAATCGCAACAGCGTTCCGGCGGCCCCGCGGCCCCGCAGCAACAAGCCCTTCGGCATCACGATTCCCTCAACCTCCGAGCCGCCCTCGAAATTGTTGATCACGCCGGTCTCCATCGTCTCCGGCCGCACCGTCGCGCGCCAGCCGCCGGTCGGCAGGACGCGGTCGGGCGGCTCGAAGCGGTAGCCGCTCAGCTCGAAGATTTCGCCTCCC
This sequence comes from Bryobacterales bacterium, assembly GCA_965216545.1. Lineage (GTDB taxonomy): Bacteria > Acidobacteriota > Terriglobia > Bryobacterales > UBA6623 > RI-231. Next base: position 4,231,992 of record OZ244172.1, on the reverse strand, counting down.
TCGGCCTCGGCCTCGCCGTCCCAAGCCGCCTCGCCGCTCTGGTCCGCGCCGAACAGCACGGCCAGCGCCCACACCTCCTGCTCCGGCGTTCCGCCGGGCAGCCAAGACCTGGCTTCGGCGATCGGATCCGGCGCGGTTTGCGCTCGAAGCGCGACGGCAAAGAGCAGGGCGAGAAGCGTGGTTCGCAAGGGCAATCTCCTGGCGCAGATCGTACCAAGAACCGCTCCTCGCCCTAGGGCAAAACGCCTTAGGACTTCTAGGGTGAACGCCGGTGGCGCCCGAAACCTCCGTTCGACCTACAATGGGACTCGATTCCTAGGACTTCGCGACCCTGAGCCTATGCCCGATCTCGATCTCGTCAAGATGCTTCGGGAGGACGTCGACCGCTGGAACCGCTGGCGGGGAGAACATCCCGGGACCACGGTGGACCTGTCGGGGGCGGACCTCGAGCAGGTCGATCTGGCGGTTGCGGATCTGTCCGGAGTCAACTTGTCCGGCGCGCGGCTGGTGCTGTCAAACCTAAAGGCCGCCGATCTGCGAGGCGCGGACCTGACGAAAGCAAACCTCGTCGGGGCGCGCATGATCGGCGTCGATCTGGTGAGTGCAAACCTGACCGGCGCGGACCTGAGAACGGCGGAGGACTTGACCGCCGAGCAGCTGTTGGAGACCCGGGGAGACCGGACGACGCGTCTGCCGGACTACCTGGCGTACCCCAAGGGCTGGAGTTGAGAAATCTTGTGGCGCCAAGGAAACTTTTCGGTTACCCTTTATGAGACGAGAGGCCCAACGACCTGGTACGAAGGTACGCGCCCTGCCTGCCGACCAAGCAATAGGCCCGGATCCGAAGCGCCGAGCGATTCGCAAAACGTCCGTCAAGAGGGGATGGACGTCTGCTTAGAAAGCCCACTCTTCGCAGGGGAGGAAAGTTGAATGCTATACCGGATACTCCGGCCCGCTGGCCTGCTTGTAGGCCTGCTCGTCGTCACGCTCGTTCCACATGCAGGCGCAGCGGTCATGACGACCAACTGTGACAACACGGATGGGACTGAAAACTGCACGTTGTTCGAGCTCATGATGGAGGGCGGCGAGATCCAAGCCGGCGATCTCGTGTTCTCGGATTTCGTCCCGTGGACCGACCCGTTCAACGTGAACGAGAGCAACATCCTCGTCACGGGTGTCGACGACGGCAGCCGCGACCCTGGTCCCGGGCTGCACTTCGATCTCAACGGCGAGTTTGGTTCGGTGGACAATGATGACGCCAGAAACATCGATCTGACGACTGTGTTCACGGTCGGTCCGGCCGGGCCGGATTCGAACCTGATCAAGGACTCGACGCTGATCCTGCTGATCGGCGCGGCGACGGGCAATTCGTTGGCCGGCGTCGAACAAGTGCTGTTCGACACCTCCAACTGCAACCCCGTGGTGTCGAACGCCCCGTGCACCCATAGCCTGGACTACGACTCGGGCACGATCTCCATGACGCTGACCTCGGAGTTCGATTTCGACCCGCTCGCCTCGACGCAGAGCACGTTGACGATCCGCGTCTTCTCCTCGGGCGGCGCCGGCGACTTGGAAGCGTTCCAAATTCACTTCTCACAACTCGAGGACGACGATCCGCCGCCGGCCGTCCCCGAGCCGGGCTCGCTCTCGCTAATGGGCTTTGGCCTGTTGGCCGCCGCGTGGATGCGCCGCAGGCGCAAAGACGCTTGACAGAGTTGCAAGCCGCATAGATCTGAAGAGCCTTTCCGACGGAGCGGAAAGGCTCTTCATACGTTTGGGGTCAATGCAAGGGATAGGGATCAGGTCGCTAGGCTCGCGCGGTCCGCAGGTCTCTCGCATCGGCTTGGGGCTGGCCGCGCTCGGCCGGCCTGGCTACATCAACCTCGGGCACGCTGAGGACCTCGAGGGCGACTACCGGGTCGAGCGCATGCGCGCCGTGGCTCATTCGGCGCTCGACGCCGCCTGGGCGCACGGCGTGCGCTACTTCGACGCGGCGAGGTCCTACGGCAAGGCCGAGGAATTCCTCGCCTCTTGGTTGCTGCAGCGCGGGCTGGGGCGGCGCGACGTCACGGTCGGATCCAAGTGGGGATACTCGTACACGGCCCAATGGCGCGTCGACGCCGCGGTTCACGAGGTCAAAGATCACTCGCTCGAGAGCTTCGAGAGGCAGCTTGCGGAAACGCGGGCGGCGATGGGCGAGCGCCTGGCCGTCTACCACATTCACTCGGCGACGCTCGAGAGCGGCGCGCTGGACCGGCCCGAAGTGCTGGCGGCGATGGCGAAGCTCGGAGAGGCGGGCGTGCTGCCAGGCCTGTCACTGAGCGGACCCGCGCAGGCCGAGACACTGCGCCGGGCCTTGGAGGTGCGGGCGGATGGCTGTGAGGTCTTCGGGTGCGTGCAGGCGACCTGGAACGTGCTCGAGCCCTCGGCCGGCGAGGCGCTCGCCGAAGCGCACGGCGCCGGCTGGGGCGTGATCGTCAAAGAAGCGCTGGCCAACGGCAGGTTGACGCCCCGCAATCGCGACCCTGGCACGGCGGCGTTGCTCGACGCGCTCGGTGATGCCGGCGGAGGGGAGCTGAGCGCCGACGCGGTCGCGCTCGCCGCGGCGCTGGCTCAGCCCTGGGCGGATGTGGTTCTCAGCGGAGCGGCGACTGTCGAGCAGTTGGAATCCAATCTGCGAGCTTTCGATCTCCGCGCGCCGCCCCTCGACCAGTTGCTTGCGTTTGCGGAGTCACCGGACGTCTACTGGAAAAAGCGAGCCGCGCTCGCTTGGAACTGAGATGGACCGCTACCCCAGTCTCAAGGACGCCGTGCTCGACCTCGACCCGGTCCTGATCCACACCTTGGCGGCATTCTCGATCGAGCGGACCGACGACGGCCTGCTCGTACTGCTTCGTTTTGCCTTCTACGGGCCCAACCTGGAACGCGAGAGCGACGTCGACCAGTACCCGGACATCTTGGTCCTACTGCCGGCGTCGCTCGATCCGGTCGAGGAAATTCGCGGGCTGGAAGAGAGCGAGATCGTCGGCGGATTCCACGTGCTCGAGCTGGCGGCCGACGCCAAGTGGGTCGTCAAGACGCACTCCGCCACCCAGGCGGAGCGGATCGAGTGGCGCAACTCGATCACCTAGCCCCATTTCTCACGTGGCGGCGAGCGGAAGTGCGCGAGAGGCGCGTCAGCACGAGGCGCGTGAAGCCCAGCGCGCACAGGCGTACTCGACAGTACGTCGAGCACGGTGGGCGAGCGCAACGAAGGGATGGCGCGGCTATCGCGCGCTTCCGCCGGTTCCTGGTGAGATATGGCGGCTAGCGCTGGCGATACGTCGGCATCAGAACTGCAACCGCAAACCGAGCTGTAGCTGTCTACCCGTGCCCACCGTGCCTCGGATCCGGCCGAAGGCGCCGTTGCCGTTTCGACGCTCGGGCAGCGCAAAGTTCGGCGTGTTGGCGATATTGAAGAAGTCCGCGCGGAACTCGACGTGCCGCTTTTCGCCGAAGAAGAACTTTTTGTTGATCGAGGTGTCGATCACCGCCAACCCCGGGCCGCAGCAGATGTTGCGAGGAGCTCCGCCGAAGACGCCCGGGATGCCGTTGTTCGGCCCCTGTTCCAGGCGGCCCGGATGCGCGAACGCGGCCGTATCGAACCATTCGTCGAGACGGGCGGCGGTGGAACGGCTCGACGACAACGTCGGGTCGCGTAGCAGCTCTGGCCTAGGCGCACCGCTGAACGTGTTCGAACGGTTCGTCTGCTCGATCACGCCGTACGGCGTACCGGTGCGGAACTCTGCGATGATGCCGAGGCTCCAACCTCCGAGGGCAAAGTCTGCGGTTTTGTTCTCGAGCTCTACGGGCAGCTCCCATACGCCGCTCGCGACGACGCGATGGCGAATGTCGTTGCCCGAGAGCGCCTTGTCGAGGTGACGCAGTTGGACGTGCGTGTAGCCGTTGCCTTGCTCGCCGCCGGCCTCGTTCGCCGCCTCCACGTCATCGATGAACTTCGACCACGTGTAGTTGACCAGGTAGCTCAACCCGCGCGAGAAGCGCTTTTCGGCTTTGAGGTTCAGGGCGTGATAGGTGGAGTTGCCCCACGGCGGGCTCTCATGCAGCACGTTGGAGAACTGCGGGAACGGCCGTAAAGCCTGGCTCTGCGCATCCGGGCCGCGGCCGTCCACCAGCGGAATCATGTTCAAGCTGATGTCGCGCCCGCCCAAGTTGTGGGCGACGTTCGCCATGTACTGCGCCTCCACCAGCATCTGATTCGGCAACTGCTTCTGCACGGTCACGTTCCACTGCTGCGACTGACCGTTGTGATGATCTTGCTGCAAAAAGTCCGGCGCAACCGTGCGGCGCCCGCTCGTGACGGCCCCGAAGCCCGCTGTGCGGTCCGAGTCGGTGAAGGGCTGCACCGGCGGCAGTCCGTCGCTGAGCTGGAACACAGCCGTTTGGCCGCCATCCGGTGAAAGGATGTCGGCGTTCCGCGAGAACGACCAGAACTGTGTGAACGGGACGGCGAAAGCGTAGGCGCCGTTGTAGTTGATGCCATAGCCGGTCCGAATCACCAACGTATCGGTCGCGCGGTAGGCAATGCCGATGCGCGGACCATAGTTGTTCGTGTCGAAGTCGTGCGCGTACTTACTGCGCCCGTTCAGCCCCGAGAACAGCATCGAGCCGGGGCAGTCGCACACGGGATTGATTGCCCGCGGATCGAAGCCGCTCTGACGGTTGAGCTTCTCCCAGCGCGGCGTGTCGAGCTCCCAGCGCAGCCCCAAGCTCAGGCTGAGCTTATTGGTCGCTTTGTAGTTGTCCTGGAAGTAGAAGCCCCAGTAGTCGGTGCGTGTGTTGAGAATATCGGTATCGACCAATCGGCCGCGCTGGGTGTGGCCCAGCAGCAACGAGCCGACCGCATCGCCGATGAAGCGATCGGTGAAGTTGAAGGCGCCGCCGGCGAACTGATTGAAGTCGTCCTGATTGCGCGAGTATCGCATCTCGACGCCGGCCTTGAACGAGTGCTTGCCTTTGAACCACGACAGCGAGTCGACGTACTGATAGGTAATGATCGGCACCTGAATGCGTTCTTGATTGCCCGCGCCCAGGCGCGTGTAGCCTACGAGGTTCACTTGAGGGAAGTTGTCCGCCAATACGGTTGGAACGTCCAGTTGTCCGTTGACGCCGGAACCGGTGCCCAGGCCGCGCGTGGTGAACGTGCGCCTACCGTAGGTGAAGCGGAACTCGTTGATCATCGTTGGAGCGAAGTTGTGGCTCCAGTTGACGGTCGTCACCAAGTTGCTCCGGGTCTGGGTCGCGCCCCGGAAATCGGCCCTTTCATCGGGGTAGACGGGCAAAACGTCGGCTGGCGCGCTCACCCGGCTGAACCGCCCATAGACGCGGTCCGAGTCGGAGAAGTTGTGGTCGTAGCGCGCGGTGAAGAAGTCGGACGTACCCTTGTTCGCGGTGTTCGCCACGAAGTTGTCGCGGGGGTCGTTGGCCAGGCTGCCGGGCCGGTTCGGATCGGGATAGAAGTCCACGAAGGCCCGCCCTAGGCGATCGATGCGGCTCTGCGGAATCGTGTTGTTCGGGAACGGGTTGAAGTCGTTTGCCGGATCGTTGATCGCGAAACCCGCCGCGCGGTTCGAGAAATCCCCGGTCTTCTCGATGGCGTGAGGGACGTCCGTGTTCGCTATGACGAGGCCGTCGGTGCGGCGTTGACCCTCGTAGTTGAAGAAGAAGAACGACTTGTCCTTCTTGACCGGCCCGCCGACCGAGCCGCCAAAGATGTTGTAGCGCAGCGTGGGGACGGTCGGGGAGAAGAACGTGCGCGTGTCGAGCTTGTCGTTGCGGAAGTTGTGATAGAGCGCGCCGTGCAGCTCGTTCGTTCCCGAGCGGGTCGTCATGATGATCAGCCCGTTGCCGGAACGGCCGTACTCGGCGGCGTAGTTGTTCGACTCGACCTTGAACTCCTGAAGCGACTCGACCGGGGGATTCAGATTGAGCTGGGCGATGCCGAGCGACATGTTCTGCACGACGCCGCCATCGAGGTGCCACATCTGATTGCGCGAGCGTCCGCCCGCCATCGAGAAGAACGGCAGATCGTAGAGGCCGCCGCCGGAGTTGCCAAAGGTCACGTTGCCGGCGAGCTTGACGAGTTGCCCGGCTTGGCGGCTGCTGACCGGCATCTGCGCCACCGTGGTGCGCTCGATGAACTGACCGACCGTCGAGTTGTCGGTCTCGAGTAGCGGCGCGGCGCCGGTCACCTCGATCGTCTCGGTCACGGCGCCCACTTCGAGCTGGATATTCACTCGCTTGGTAAGCCCCGTCTCCATCACGAGCCCGGTCTGGAGGAACTTCTTGAATCCCGTGTACTCGCAATGCAGCTCGTAGGTTCCCGGCTGGATCGGCGGGAAGTTGTAGACGCCCGACTCATTCGTCTGGGCTGAATAGCCCACGCCGGTATCGGTATTCAGGGCGACGACATCCGCGCCCACGATGACGGCGCCTGTGTTGTCGGTGACCGTGCCGTTGAGGCCGGATTGCTGGGCGCTGGCGGCCCCGGCGAACCCCAATACCCCCAAGATGACCGCGACGGCGCGTCGATGCTGCATGACCACTCCTCCTTGGCCCTCGGACACTCCTTTAATCCGCACACGTAGGCGCCGGTGATGATAGAGCCCGGCTAGTCCAGAAGTCAAGGCCCTCCGCAGGTAGTGTTACGTCTGCGAACGGCGGCGCGATCGTTGCGAGCGCTCTGCGGCGTGAACTATGCTACCGATGTCGCGATGGCCGAAAACGGAACGAACAACATTACCCGACGCCGACTCGTCTTCGGCGGCCTTGCCGCGGCGCTGGCGCTGCGCGCGGCCAAACGAAAGTTCACAATTGCCTTCGTTCCAGGCAGCATCGGAATCCAAGCCGAACAGAGACGCTCGATCGAGCTAGCCGCCCAGCACGGCTTCGAATCCGTGGAGCCGTTCGGCTCGCAGCTACTCGCCGACGGCGTGTCGCGCCACCTCGACGCACTGAAGAAGCACAATCTGCAGTGGGCCGCGGCTAACCTCACCGTCAGCCTGCGCGCCGACGAGGCCACGTACAAAGAAGGTTTGGCCAAGCTGCCCCCGGAGGCCAAGGCATTGCGTGCAGCCGGCGTGACGCGGGTTGGGACCGCCATCTCCTCGAGCAGCGATTCGCTCAACTACCTCGACAACTTCCGGCGGCACGTCCGCCGCCTGCGGGAGACGGCCGCGGTGCTCGAGGACCAAGGATTGCGTCTGGGCCTCGAGTATCTAGGCACAAAGCACATCTGGACGCGCAGCCGGCACGCCTTTCTGCACTCCATGAAAGAATGTCGCGAGCTGATCGCCGAGACTGGCCGATCGAACATCGGCTTGGTCCTCGACAGTTGGCACTGGTGGACGGCGCGCGACACCGTGGACGAAATCTTGGAGCTCGAGAGCAGCGATGTCGTCTCGGCGGATCTCAACGACGCTCCACGCGGAATCGAGATCGACGAGCAGCGCGACTACGAGCGAGAATTGCCACTCGCCACCGGCGTGATCGACGCCAAAGCGTTTCTCGGCGCCCTGCTCGCAATCGGATACGACGGTCCGATTCGCGCCGAGCCCTTCAATCGGCGGCTGGACGAAATGGGCGACGACGAGGCCGCGGCGAAGACGGCGAAAGCCATGAAGCGGGCTTTCGCGCTCGCGGGATAAGGCCCTTCGGCGCCAAGCGACGAATTCCGGAGGAAACGAGTGTCTGAGATTCACGGAATCATTCCGCCGATGGTGACTCCGTTTGACGACAGCGGCGACGTTGATGAAGCGGCCCACCGGGCAGAGGTGCGCTTCCTGGTCGGAGAGGCGGGCGTGCCCGGCGTTGCCGTGTGCGGCTCGACGGGCGAGGGCCAGACTGTCACGACCGACGAGACGCGTCGCATCACCGGCGCCACGGTGGAGGAAGCCGGCGGGCGCGCGGCGGTCATCACTGGAGTCATCACCAACAGCACCCGAATGGCCATCGAGCGCGGCAAGGCGGTGGCCGACCTTGGCGTCGCAGCGCTACAGGTGACGCCTGTACACTATCTGTTCCGCCCAGACGACGACTCGTCGCTGCGGCACTTCGACTCGATCGCCCAGGCCACGGGATTGCCGGTGATCATCTATAACGTCGTGCCGTGGTCGTACTTGTCTCCCGATGCGCTGTGCCGCATCTTGCGCGAGACCGACGGGGTGATCGGCGTCAAGCAGAGCGCCGAGGACATGAAGGCGTTGGCGGACTTGCTGTTTCTCGCCGAGCAGATCGAGACGCCGAAGGACATCCGAATCCTCAGCGCCGTCGACGCGTTGCTCTACCCCTCCTTCCAGTTGGGCGCCCACGGAGCGATTGCGGCAATTCTGACGGCCGCGCCGAAAGCCTGCGTGGATCTGTGGGACGCCGTCGAGCGGGGCGACCAGGAGCGGGCGCTGCAAATGCACAAGCGGCTGCTTCCGTTGTGGGACGCGATGTGGGGACCCAACCTTCCGGCGACCGTCAAGGCGGCTATGCGCATGCAAGGCCGCAACGGCGGATTGCCGCGGGCGCCGATGCCAGCGAGCTCCGAGGAGCAGGCGCGCAAGATCGAGGCCGCCCTGACGGGCTTTCCGGCCTAGTGTCTCGTCGCTGAAGTTTGTTTACAAACGATGGCAAGGGCGGACGCAATGACGGAGGAGATTTTCGCGCCTGAAGGCGCATGGCAGGAGTCGGCCATGGGCGCCGCGCCCGTGGGAACCAGAGGCGCCGCCCCTTCGCTCGGCCCTGACAGGGGCCTGGCTGCAGGCGAGCTGCGCCCCTCGCAGGGCGCTCGCGGAAACGGCGCCTTTCTAGGTCCACGGGTTTCACCCGAGGCTATCTCCTGTCTGGCGCCGTTGGCGCCCAATAGCGGATTCTAGAGCAGCACACCAGCAAGGTCCTGCCAAATTCCATGCCCGTCTCGCTCAGCCCGCTCGACATCGCGATCTTCCTCGTCAGCCTGTTCGTCGTCATGGCCATCGGGCTGTGGAGCGGGCGCAAGGAAGAGACCTCCGAGGATTTCTTCCTTGCCGGCAAGTCCGTCCCATGGTGGGGCGTCGCCGGCTCGATCTTCGGCTCGAATGTCAGCGCCGAGCACCTGGTCGGCATGCTCGGCATCGGCTACTCGATCGGCTTTGCGCAATCGCACTTCGAGTACGGCGCCATCTTCGCTCTGCTGATTCTCTGCTTCGTCTTTCTGCCGCTCTATCGCAAGATGGGCGTCTATACGCTGTCGGAGTACCTCGGACGACGCTACGACGAGCGCAGCCGGGCGCTCTACTCCGCTCTCAACATCATCACCATCGTCATCGTGCGGATGACGCTGGGGTTCTATATCGGCGCCCGCGCCTTGCGGTTCCTGCTCGAGGGAACGGCTCTCGAGACCAGCTATGTCGCAGGCGTCGTCATCTTTGCCGTGGTCACCAGCGTCTACACCATCTTCGGCGGCCTCAAAGCCGTGATCTGGACCGACGTCATGCAGTCGGTGATGCTATTGCTGGCTGGAATATTCGTGGCCGTGCTGGTTTTCGGCCAACCCGAGATGGGCGGCTTTTTCGGACTGCTCGCCTTGGATTCCGCGCAGCCGGCGGAGTCGCAGAAGTTCCACCTCTATCTCCCGGCCGACCATCCCCAACTGCCCTGGACCGGAGTCCTCTCCGGGCTGATGATCATTCACACGTTCTATTGGGCGACGAACCAATTCATCGTGCAGCGCGCGCTGGCGGCCCGCTCCGACCTCGACGCCAAGCTCGGCATCATCGCCGCGGGCTACCTGAAGCTGCTGATCCCTTTCGTCTCCATCTCCGCGGGAATCGCCGCGGCGCACGTCTTCCAAGCTCGCCTTGACCAAGGCGCGATCACGCAGCTCCCGCTGCCTGACGACGCATTCCCGCTGCTGGTGAAGCTGATCGTCCCCGCGGGCTACGGCCTGGTGGGGTTGATCACGGCAGGGCTGATCGGCGCGATCCTCTCCAGCATCGACTCGATGATGAATTCCGGAGCAACACTATTCACCTTTGACTTCTACCAGCGCTTCATTCGCCCTGACGCCAATGACGAGCGATTGATCTTCGTGGGCCGCATCACGATCGTCGTCTTCGTGCTCGTCTCCGCGGCGCTGGCCTGCCTGGTCTACACCGAGAACGAAGCGGACAACTTCTTCCTCAAGGTCCCGGCGCAAATGGGCCATGTCGTCCCCGGCGTCGCGACGGCCTTCTTGCTGGGGGTATTCTGGCGGGGCGCCGGGGCGGCAGGCGCGTTCTGGGCCATGCTGCTCGGGCCGCTGTTCTCGTTCGCCGTCGAGGCCGGCTACGGCTTCTGGGCGCCGGACGCGCTGCAAGCCGCCATTGGCTCGAGCCTCAACTTCCTCCACCGCACAGCGCTAACCACCCTGTTCTGCGTCGGCGTGATGGCGCTTCTGCGAACGCCAGGCCGCACCGAGATGCGCTCGCTGATGTGGGGCGCCGGCGGGGCGTCCGAGTCCCAGCGCGACTTCTGGCGCAGCGAGCGCCCCTGGGCTTGGCTGCTAGGCGCACTGACCTGCTTCATGCTGATCTACTTCGCCTGATCCTGCCCCCTAGCGGCCACTTCTCGCCAGACGGCCGTTTTCGGGTCTTCCTGCTTCATTTCTGCAAAGGACGTGTGGCTCGATGTGCTCGAGGGCATTTTTGTGGCGCGTGGATATCGCTTCTCCTATGCTGGGAGTCGGCCCATGTTTTTCCGGATATCCGCTGCGTGCCTGCTGATTCAGGCTAGCGCGCTCGCAATTGACGTCGAATACGCAACGTATATCGGTGGAAATCATCGTGAAACGCCATCCGCGGCGTGGGGCGATCTCTCCGGCCGGATTGTGGTTGTGGGCGAGACGCAGTCCGACAACCTCCCGACGACGCCAGGCGCGCTCAAATCCCGTTGTGGCTACGAGGACCGCGGAGCAGACCTCGGCGGCGATCTATTCGTTGGCAGGTTGGACCCCGACGTCTCGCGCTACGAATTCCTAACCTACCTGGGCGGCGCCGGGCGTGAAACCGCCGTGGCGATCCGGGGCGACGCGCTGGGCAATACGATCGTCGTTGGCGCGACCGATTCCAGCGACTTCCCTTTTAACGGGTCGCTATTCGGCTCGGCGACAGAGGAGCGCGACACATTCGCCGTGAAGTTGACGCCTTCCGGCACGCGCATCGCCTACGCTCTGCCGATACCCGGCCTGCAAGCCACGGGCGCGGATGTCGATGCGGCCGGAAATCTCTGGATACTCGCCTTGGGCGCAAGCGGTTTACCGACGACGGCGAACGCCCCGCAACGCGAGCCGCGGACGGATCCAGCGCCGTACGTCGCCGTGATCGACCCCTCCGGGACGCAACTGCTTATCGCCACCTACTGGGGCGGCAGTCGCGGCGAGACGCTCAGCGCCATTCGCGTCCAAGGGGGCGCCGCGACGATTTGCGGACGGGCGACCTCGGCCAACTTCCCGACCACGCCAGGGGCCGCCAAGGATCGGGACATCCTGCCCGACCTGTTCGCGGCGCGCATCCGGCTGGACGGTGAAGTGGTCTACTCGACCCGCTTCGGCGGCTCGGACGACGAGACTCTACAACAATGCGCGATCGACGCCGCCGGCAACGTTCATTTCGTCGGAAGTGGGGTATCCATTTGACTCAGGCCTACACCAGATGTTGTGGTTCGGCCTTCCAGGTCACAACCCAGACGCGTCCTCGCGCTTGGCGCGTCCTGCCGGTTACGCCCGGCAGGCGCGACATCGAGGTGCAGCGCTCGAACGCGCTGGTTGACGCCACCGGGGCCCGCGTAGTGCCTGGACGCGCGATGCCGAGCGTCTTCTCTTTCGCCTCGCGATCCCTTAGGCCGAGGCTCCCACAAGATGTTGGGGTTACCTGAGTCACGTGGATACCCCACTTCGTCGGATCCACCCGGTCGCTCGACTTTCCTTGGACGACCGGAGAGCCGGATCGCCAGCCCGGACAGCTCGCGAGCTTCTACGCGCGGCTAGCGCCGGACGGCTCGCGAGCGGACCAAGTCTCGTCAATTGATGTCAATTGATATTGCGATCAGACGTATGGCCATAGCGCCGTCTGGCCAGGTCTTCCTCTTCAGCCCTCCCACGGGCGGGGCGTCTCCAAGCCGCATCTTCGAAATGGTCGCGTCAGGCGGCCTCGACAGGCGGCTGAACCTGTGGGGTTACTCCAGCTCCAGCTTCACACTAAGCTGATCGGGACGTCGGGCGGGCCCAGATCCGTCGGTAAGGAAAGGGGGGCGCGAGGGGGAGGAGCATAGATGGCGCTGGGGGCGAGGCTGGGAAGCGATCTGGGATGAGCGGGAGGGCGCACCGAGTGGGTGCTCGATTGCTACGGTCTGGGCATGGCGCTGAAGAAGAACCAGCCGAGCCCGGCCGAAGGCGAGTTTCTATTTCGAGATCGACGAGACGCCGCTGGAAGAGACGCTGACCGCGTTCGGCGGCCTGCCGCTGTTTCTGCGCGCCAAGCGCAGTCTGGGCGTGGGCGTGGGCGCGAGCGTGAAGCGCAACGTGCGCATCAAACAACGGCGGCGCGGTCTCGACGAGGCGGCCTACGTGGAATCGTTTCTGGCGCTCAACGCGATCGGAGGCGAGTGTGTGGAGGACTTCGCGGTGTTGCGCGAGGACCTCGGCATGGCCGCGATGCTGGGTTATGAGCCACCCTCGCCGGAAGCGGCGCGCACGTTTCTCAACCACTTTCACGACGAGGACAAGCAGGCGGCGGCGCAACAACAACAGCTCGAGCTCGAGCGAGCTAGCGTGATCCCGGGCGAAGGCGAGGCGCTGGCCGGGCTGGCGGCGGTGAACCGCGACGTGATCTGTGAGCTCGGCCGGCGCTGCGCGGATCAAAAGATCGCCACCCTCGATCTCGACGCGACGATCATTGCATCGCAGAAGCGCGAAGCCAAGCCGACCTATCAAGGCGCGACGGGCTATCAGCCGCTGCTGGCGCTGTGGGCGGAAATGGATGTCGTGCTGGCGGATCCGTTTCGCGAGGGCAACACGCCGGCGATCCAAGAGCCGCTGACGGTCGCGCGGCGGGCGTTCGAAGCCTTGCCCGAAACGATCGACGAGTATTATTTTCGCGGCGACGCGGGCTGCTACGAGAAGCAATTGCTCGATTGGCTGCGCGACGAAAACAGAGAAACGGGTCCGAAAGGGCGTATTGGCTTCGCGGTGTCGGCGCCGATGATGGCGCCGCTCAAGGACGCGATCGAGGCGCTGGGCGAGAACGCCTGGCAGCCGTACCGCGAGGACGCCGAAGCGTGGTGGGAGTGCGCCGCGGTCGACTACTCGCCGCAAGAGCCAGGACGCCGCGAGCCGCTGCGCTACCTGGCGATGCGCGTGAGCAAGAAACAGGGCGAGCTGTTCGCAGACGGCGCCGAGGTCAAGCACTACGGGGTGGCGACGAACATCTGGGACTGGGAGCCGCAACGGTTGCTGACGTGGCATCGCGACAAGGCGGGCTCGATCGAGGCGCTGCACGACGTGCTCAAGAACGAGTTGGCGGCGGGCGTGTTGCCGAGCGGCCGCTTCGGCGCCAACGCGGCTTGGCTGCGGCTGGCGGCGCTGACGCACAACGTGCTCACGGCGATGAAGCGGCTGGCCTTGCCGCCGGAGTTGTTGCGGGCGCGGCCCAAGCGGCTGCGCTTTTTGGTGTTCGCGCAGCCGGGCAAGTTCGTGCGTCATGCACGGCAGCTCAAGCTGCGGCTGCTGCGCGCCTGGAGGCGCTTTGCGAACTGGCGCTGGGCGTTCGCGCAGTTGCCGCTGCCGGCGCCGAGCTGAGCCGCATCGAAGGCGCCGAGGCGTCGACGCTGCGGCAGGTGCTGGAGCTGTGGAATCGGTGGAATCCGGGTCGCGGTAGGGACGCCGGTCGCCCGGCGCCCCCCGCACAGATCCGTACGTGAGCTTCAACTCATACGGCTCCTATCTCGGATATCTGGCTGCAAACCGTACGCTCGGGAACGGATGAGAGATACGAGGCGGCGGCAAGAAGCGTCTCTCGAGCTCGTAGTAGCGCCGCCAACTCATGCGATGCTTCTGGCTTCGCCTCCGCAGCGTGCGCAGCCATAGCCACGACACCGCAGAGCGAAAGCTCGACAGCACCCGAAGGTTGCCCGGCACCCCGTGATAGCGAAAATAGCCCGACACCACCGACCGCAACCACTCCCCGACTTCCCGCACCGGCGCATGCATCCGCTGTTTCAACTGCCGTTTAATCTCCAGCGGCTTCACCCGCTTCCGCTTGCGCGCCGTCTTGCGTTTCACCACGAAGCGACCGCTCTTTGTGTTGATCTCACAGATATGCGTGAACCCCAGAAACTCGAACGTGTCGGGTTTCCCCGCCCCACGTTTGCGCCGCTCGACTATCGCCCAGCGGCCAAACTCGATCAACCGCGTCTTGTCCGGATGCGGCTCGAGCCCGAACTTCCCCAGCCGCTCTCGAAGCTCCTCGAGAAACCGCTCGGCGTCGTCCCGCCGCTCGAATCCCAGCACGAAGTCGTCGGCGTAGCGCACCACGATCACGCGGCCCGCCGCCTCCTTGTTGCGCCAGGACACGGCCGCGTTCCTTTTGAGCCTCCTTTAGTCGAGAGCGGTCGGAGGATTGAGCGAGCGCCCTCTGAGTTTGGCAGTGAGGACACGCGAAGGTTTTTCCCTCCTTCGCGTGAGTCATTCATCAGGGACGAGGCGCTTCATGTCGATTTCTGGAGAACTTGGTGGGCTAATCACCAAGCAGAGCTGTCCTCTTCGCGACCGCACTGACTTTCTCGGATACGAATCAGGTCTTGTGAAGCCGCCGAAACATGCGTTGAAACCCCGTATCGCGCCGAGCCGAACGTACGTTTTCGCACACCTCGCCGAAACCGCCATCTCGTTTCTTCTAAGTCACTTCGGCCCGCTCGCCCATCTTGCGCTGTTGCCGCCGGGACACAATTCCAGGACGGAGCCCGAGTTCAGCTCAACAACCCGCTGAATTCAAATGGGTTACCTGCGACAGGAGATGTGTCCTGCGTCCGTTTGGGACCAGGTTGCCCTTTCGAATCAGCCTTCTCGACGAACGGGCTCTGCTGTCCCCAGCGGCCGGCATGAGCGGCGCAGGGTTTGGGCGTTGCCGCAAGCTGGCGCATGCGGCTCTGAAAGAAGGTCTGTTCGTAGGCGCGCGAGCGCAGGTGGCGGCGCAGGCTATTCCAGGATTGGCGGGAAGTAACCGGTCCGCGCGTGGATCTCGATCGGCGCGCCGATGTCCACGCGCACGTCGATCTTGCGATAGCGCCCGTCGGTGAACCCGGTCGGAGGCGTATAGCCGATGATGTACTGGCTCTGGACCTGGCTCGAGACTTCCAGGATTGCGCGGTATAGCGCCTCGAGCGCCGCGCGCGCGTAAAGGCCGGTGCCGACTTCGTACTGGTAGTTGCCGGCATCTTGCGGTTTGGAGAGGTAGCCGGCTACGTCCTTGTGGACCTTTTGCATCGGCTGCACGACCACTCCGCCGGTTTGCCGTGCGAGGTCATGGAGGGACGTTTCCGACTTTTCGTGGAAGCCCCAGGCCTCGGTCGAGACGGCGTAGATGGTCACCTGCTGCTGCTGGCAGGCATGGACGGCCTGCTGCAGCGAGGTTTGGCTGGCGTTGTCGTGGCCGTCGCCGACGATCACGATGAACTTGCGCGGCTCCTGAATACCCTGATAGGGCGAGGAGAGCAACTTCTCATTGCACGCTTGATATACCGCGCCGAGCATCGAGCTGCCGCCGCCGTGCTCGAGCTTCTCCATGCGCTCCATGATCGGGTAGGGGTCGCGGGTGTAGTCCACCAGCACGTCGACCTCGGTGTGGTAGCCCATCAGGAAGCCTTCGTTGTGGCCGCCCTCGGGCATCATCAGGAACGCTAGGTCTCCGATCGACTCCTTGTAGTTCTTGTAGTAGAGCCGCGCCGTGTTGCTGAGATCGATCAAGAAGCCGACCCGGATGCGGGGCTTCTTCTCTTCCTCCTGGCTTCCTGTAAAATATTTGATTTCAACCCGTTGGCCGTCTTCGAAGATCTGAAAGTCCTGTTTCGTCAGGTCGATGATGGCGCGTCCCTCGGTGTCGGTCACCGTGACGGGAATGTTGACGACGTTGACGTCGACGACGATCTCGTCGGACTGCTGCGCCGCGGCCGCGGCGGCCAGAGCAAGCACGGCGATGAGGGCGAGAGTCGCGCGCATAGTGGTCATTCTACAGGATCGCTTCGGCGGCGAATGCAAAATCGCAGATGCTCAGACGCCAAGGTCTCGTCTCGGGCTCGTCCCCTAGGCGGAATCGGTGGAATGTAGGGTTCGCGAGATCGTCCTAGTACGGCTAAGCTAAAGAATTCGGGAGGCTTGTATTGTCCGCAGACGTCCAAGCAATCAATGAGAAGGTCGAGCGCGAGGCGGTTTTACTCGGCCAGATCCGCGGCGAGATCGCCAAGGTCATCGTCGGCCAGGAAGACCTGATCGAAAAGCTCATTCTGGGGCTGCTTTGCAACCAACACGTGTTGATTGAAGGCGTGCCCGGGCTGGCGAAGACGCTCTCGGTAACGACGCTCGCCAAATCCATGGAGGCGTCGTTTCAGCGTATTCAGTTCACGCCTGATCTGTTGCCGGCCGACTTGATCGGCACGCTAATCTACAACCCGCGCGACGCTGAGTTCACCGTCAAGAAGGGACCGATTTTCGCCAACATCATCCTGGCCGACGAGATCAACCGTGCTCCGGCGAAGGTGCAGAGCGCGTTGCTCGAGTCGATGCAAGAGCGCCAGGTGACCATCGGCGACGAGACGTACCCGCTGCCATCGCCCTTTCTGGTACTGGCGACCCAGAACCCCATCGACCAGGAAGGGACCTACCCGTTGCCCGAGGCCCAGGTCGACCGCTTCATGCTCAAGCTGCGGGTCGACTATCCCAACAAGGACCAGGAGCTCGAGATTCTGCGGCGCATGGCGCGCTCGACGCCCACGCCGCCCATCTCGGCGCTGATCAAGCCCGAGGACATCCTACGGCTGCGTACGCTTTCCGACACCGTCTACATGGACGGCAAGGTGGAGGAGTATATCGTCAATCTCGTCGAAGCGACGCGGAACCCGGCCGCCTTCCGGCTCGACATCGGCGATCTGATTCGTTTCGGCGCTTCGCCGCGCGCCACCATCTTCCTCGCGATGGCCTCGCGCGCGCACGCGCTGCTCGCCGGGCGCGGCTACGTGACCCCGCAGGACGTCAAGTCCATAGCGATGGACGTGTTGCGCCATCGCGTCATCCTGACCTACGAAGCCGAAGCCGAGGAGAAGACGCCGGAGGACCTGATCCGCCGCGTGCTCGACACCGTCGAAGTCCCATGATCTCGAAGGAGCTCGCAAAGAAGATCCGGCTGATCGAAATTGCGACCCGGCGGGCGGTCAACGACACCCTCGCCGGCGAATACCACAGCGTCTTCAAGGGCCGGGGGATGGAGTTCGACGAGGTGCGCGAGTACGCGCCCGGCGACGACGTGCGGACGATCGACTGGAACGTCACCGCGCGCACCGGCACGCCCTACGTCAAGCGCTTCGTCGAAGAGCGCGAGCTTACGGTCTTTCTCGTCGTCGACCTCTCGGGTTCGGGGGAGTTTGGCAGCAGCGAGCAGCTCAAGAACGAGGTTGCGGCCGAGCTGTGCGCGTTGCTCGCTTTCTCGGCCATCAAGAACAACGACAAGGTCGGCGTGGTGGCCTTCACCGACCGGGTGGAGAAGTTCATTCCGCCCAAGAAGGGCTCATCCCACGTGCTGCGCTTGGTGCGCGACCTACTGAAGTTCGAACCCGAGGGCTGCGGCACCGACCTTGGCGCGGCGCTCGAGTTCGTTGGCCGCGTGGCCCGCCGCCGGGCGATCGTGTTCTTGATTTCCGATTTTCTGGCGCATGGCTACCTCAAGCCGTTGCGCCTGGTGGCGGGCCGTCATGACTTGGTCGCGGTCGCTCTGGCCGATCCTCTCGAGCATGCCCTGCCCGATGTCGGCTTGGTCGAGCTCGAAGACTCCGAAAGCGGCGAGCGGCTCACGCTCGACACCTCCAGCGCCGAGATCCGCGGCCGCTACAAAGCTCTAGCGCGGGTCCGCGAGAGAGAGCGTCAAGAGCTGTTTCGGACGACCGGGGTGGACGAGGTGCGCGTGGTGGCCGGCGAGGACTACGTGCGCGACCTGATGAGCTTCTTTCGCCAGCGGGAGCGGCGCCTGTGACGTGGTCGTGGCGGCGCTGGAGCAGCGGTTGTGTCGTGTGGGCGGCTTTGGTTTTTGTGGTCGCCTGCGAGAAGCCGGAGACGACGGCGCCGGCGGCGATCGAGCAAACGGCCTCGGACGAGGCGGTCGAGCTGACGTTGCGCGTTGCGCGCGACCGCATCTCGGTCGCCGACAGCCTCACGCTGCATCTCGAGGCCGCCTTTCCGGAGACTCTCGAGGTAGTCTTTCCCGACGCTCTCGGGCGGGAGAGCGAGCTGCGATCGAGCGCGGCCGAAACCTCCTCCCCGCGGTTGGATGAGGACGGTCGCGTGCGGGTCGAGCAGACCTACCAGATCGAGCCCTACGTCGCCGGGCAACTCAACATCCCGGCCATCGAGGTGCTATACCGGGACAAGGGGTCGCTCGAGGAAGAAAAGGCGATCACGACGAAGGCCTTCCAGGTGGAGGTCGAGCCGGTCCTCTCGGCCGAGGAAGAAGACGCCGAGCTGCGCGACATTCACGATCCGCTGGCGGTGCCGTTCCCGGTGGCCTGGTTGATCGGCGGGGCTCTCGCGGCCCTGGCGGCGGCGGTCGGGGCTTACTGGTGGCGGCGGTCCGCGCCGGCGGCTCCCGCGGCGCCCGAGGCGCCGCGGGAGCCCGCTGACGTGCTCGCGCTGCGTCGCCTCGAAGAGCTGCTGGCCCAGGGCTTGGGGCAAGCCGGACGCATCAAGGAGCTCTACGGCGGCGTCTCCGACATCCTGCGCCAGTACATCGAAGCGCGCTTCGGGCTGCATGCGCCCGAGCAAACCACCGAGGAGTTCCTCGCCGAGCTGCGCCGGACGCTCGGCTTCGATCCGGCGCATCGAGCTCTACTGCGCACGTTCCTCGAGCACACCGACCTCGTCAAGTTTGCCGAAGCGCGGCCCAGCGCCGAACAGGTCGATCGGACGGTCGAGGCATGTCGCCGTTTCATCGTCGAGACCAAACCCCAACCCGAGGCTGCGGAGGGGCCGGTCGTGCCGCGCGCCTGAGCGCCGCGCATCCTGATCCCCATGCGTTTCGGCTCGCCATGGATGTTCTTGCTGCTGGCAGTGCTGCCGGCGGTGTATGTGTGGCGCTCCAAGCGCGACGACAAGCCGCTGCTGCGCTTCCCCGTGGTGGGCGCGGCGCGCAAGACCGGCGGCTCGTGGCGGCAGGCTCTCTCGTTCCTGCCCGGGTTGCTGCGCGCCTTCGCGCTCATCCTGCTGGTGATCGCGCTGGCCCGTCCGCAGCAGGGCGTGGAAACCGTTCGCGACATCAGTCGCGGCGTCGCCATCGAAATGGTGGTCGATCGCTCGAGCTCGATGGGCGCGGACATGCGCTACAAGGGTCTGCGCTCCAACCGCCTGGAGGTCGTCAAGCGAGTCTTCGAGGACTTCGTCGACGCCAAGGGCGACCTTCCGGGGCGGCCGTCGGACCTGATCGGCATGATCACCTTCGCGCGTTACCCCGACACCATTTGTCCGCTGACGCTCGCCCACGGCACGCTCGAAGAGCTCATCTCGACCGTCGAGCTGGTCGATCAACGGCCCGAGGACGGCACGGCCATCGGCGACGCGGTGGCGCTGGCGGCAGCGCGGCTCGAGAACGCCGAGCAGGAGCTGGCGCGGAAGCTGGGCCGCGCCGAAATCGAGACTGACTACGAGATCAAGAGCAAGGTGATCATCCTGCTCACCGACGGCGAGAACAATGCCGGCGACCGCTCGGTGGACGAGGCCGGCGAGTTGGCCAGGGATTGGGGCATCCGCGTGTACGCGATCGGCGTGGGCGAAGACAAACGGGTCAACACCGGGTTTGGCGTCTTCAACGTACCCAAGCAGCCGGGCGTCGACGACACGTCGCTTCGCACGCTTGCCGAAACCACCGGCGGCATCTACCGCCTGGCCGAAGACTCGCAGTCGTTGATCGACGTCTACCGAGAGATCGACGAGCTCGAGAAAAGCGAGATCGAGGCCGTGCGCTACTTGAACTACCGCGAGCTCTACACGCCGTTTGCGCTCTTCGCGCTCGCGTTGGCGCTGATCGAGGCGTTGTTGCGCTCCACGGTGTTGCGGACCATCCCATGAACGACTTCCGGCTCCATCAAGTCGAGATGCTGCACCTGCTGTGGTTGCTGCCGCTGCTGGCGTGGCTGTTCTATTATGCCGCCGGACAACGCAGCAAGGCGCTCGGGGAGCTCGCTTCGAGCGGGCTGCTCGAGCGGATCGGGCGGCTGCCGGACGGCTCGCGCCGGCGCTGGAAGCATATCGTCTTCGTCTGTGGCGTGGCGTTGGTGATCCTGGGGCTGGCGCGCCCGGCGTGGAACTTGATCCCGCAGCGCATCACGCGTCAAGGGCGCGACATCGTCTTCCTGATCGACGTCTCGCGCAGCATGCTCGCTGAAGATTTGCGCCCCAACCGGCTCGATCGCGCCAAGCTCGCCGTGCTCGACGCCGTGGCCAAGCTGCAGGGGGACCGCGTTGCGTTGGTCGCCTTCGCCGGCGCGGCCTCGGTCAAGTGCCCGCTCACGCTCGACTACGGCTTCTTCCGCATGGCGCTCGAGGACCTCTCGACCGACAGCGTGCCGCGCGGCGGCAGCCTGATCGGCGACGGCATACGAAAAGCGCTCAGCGACGTCTATGACAACAACTCCAGCCAGTACCGCGACATCGTGCTGATCACCGACGGCGAGGACCACGAGAGCTTCCCGGTCGAAGCCGCGCGCGAAGCCGCCAAGCGCGGCATCCGGCTGATCGCCATCGGGTTGGGCGACGAGAACGTCGGCCGCCGCATCCCGATCACCGCGTCGGGGGGCGAGCAGTCGTTCGTGCAGTACAAGGGCCAGGAGGTTTGGTCGCGGCTCGACGCCGCCGCGCTTCGTGAGATGGTCGCCACGACGCCCGGCGGACGCTACTTCAACGTCGCCACCGGCGCGATTGACTTCGGCGAGATCTACCAGCAGCTCATCACGGGTGCGGTCCGGCGTGAGCTCGAGGAGTCGACGATCGCTCGCTACGAGGAGAAGTATCAGTTCTTTCTGGCGCTGGGATTCGTTCTGTTATGCTGCGAAACGCTCATCCGAGAGAGAAAGCCATGAGGCGAGCCGTCGTCGGAGTCGTCGGGATCATCGCGGCTCTCGTGGTGGTCGGGGACGCGGACGCCGCCACGTTGCGCTCGCTGGTCAACGAGGGCAACGAGCGCTATTCCGGCGAAGAGTTCGACGAGGCGCTGGCGCGCTACCGTCTGGCGGTCGAGGAGCACCCGGAATCGTTCCACGCCTACTTCAACTTGGGCGCGGCGCTTTACCGCGTCGAAGAGATGACGCAGGCGGTTGGAGCGTTCCAGAGCGCCGCGCAGCTCGCGCGCGAGGACGGCGACGAGCCCAACGAGGCGCTGGCGCGCTACAACCTCGGCAATGCGTTCTTCCGCTCGAGCGACGCCGACGCCCGCACCAACCCGCGGGCGGCCATCGAGACGCTCGAGAAGGCCGTCGAGAGCTACCGCCGAGCGCTCGAGCTCGACCCTGCCCTCGAGGACGCCCGCCACAACATCGCGCTCGCCCGCAAGCGCATGAAGGCGCTGCTCGAGGCGATGCAGAACCTTCCGCAGGGCGGCGAGAGTCAGGACGACGACCAACAGCTCCAGGACCAGATCGAGCAGAACATCCGCAAGCAGAACGAGCTGACCCAACAACGCGAAGAGGTCGAACAGCAACAGCAACAGCAGCAAAGCAGCCCGCAAGAGGTCGAGCGCAAATCCGAGGAGCTTGCCGAGCAACAGAAGCAGCTCGAGCAGCAGTCGCGCGAGCTCGCCGAGCAGCTCGACAAGCCGCAATCTTCGCCCCAGCAGCAGCAGGCTCGCGAGCAACTCGAGCGAGCGGCCGAGCAACAGCAGCGCGCCGCCGAGCAGATGGGCGAGCAGCAACTCCAGCAAGCCGAAGGGCCGCAACAGCAGGCGCGGCAGAACCTCGAGAACGCCCTGGCCGCTCTAGGCGGCGATCCCGACGAAGCCCAACAACAGCAACAAACCCAGCAGCAAGCGAGCAGCCGGCCGCAGCAGACGCAGCAACAGCTTCAGGCCCTCGAGCAGTCCCCGCAGGATATCCTGAATGAGGAGCGCGCGAACCGCCAGCGACGGCGCATGCTGCTGCTGGGCGCGCAAACGCAGGTCGAGAGGGACTGGTGACGATGCGAGGCGTGGCGGCGGCGCTGGCGGCGGGAGCTCTGTGGGCTCTCGGAGCTCCGCTTGGCGCTCAGCAAGGCCAGCTCACCGCCAACGCCGCCATCGAGGATCCACAACCATTCGTCGGCCAGACGGTCGTGTTCCAGATCCACGTGGAAGGCCACGACGCGCCCGACAAGCCGGACGTCTCGGCCTTGAACGAAGACTTCACGGTGCGAGAGGCGGGCGGCGCGGCCAACAACTCTCAATCCATCACCATCGTCAACGGCCGCGTCACGCGCAACGTCCAGCGAGGCTACACGTTTCAGTATCAGCTCACGCCCAAGCGCCAGGGCCGGGTGACGGTTCCACCCATCGAGGTGCGCGCGGGCGGGCTCGCCGCCACCACCAACTCCATCCAGCTCCAGGTGAGCCCGCCGCAGCAGATCCGCGACTTCCGGCTCATCCAAGGCCTGTCGAAGAAACAGGTCTACGTCGGCGAACCGGTCATCCTCTCCACCACTTGGTACGTCGGCCGCAACGTCGACCAGTTCGCGTTTACGATGCCGATCCTCGAGGATGCGCGATTCGAAGTCTTCGATCCGCGCGGAGCGCCGCCTGCGGGCGCTGAGATGGTCGACATTCCGGTTGGCGAGTCGCGGGTCTCGGCGCGCAAAGGCAAAAAGGTGCTCGACGGCTACGAGATGGTGACGGTCGAGTTTCGCAAGGCGGTCGTCGCGCGCCAGGCCGGCCGCTATGCGCTGGAGCCGACCGTGGTGTCGTTTCGCGCGATTCGTTCGGCGACGCGCCGGCCGCGC
Source organism: Bryobacterales bacterium (assembly GCA_965216545.1). GTDB lineage: Bacteria > Acidobacteriota > Terriglobia > Bryobacterales > UBA6623 > RI-231. Next base: position 4,208,717 of record OZ244172.1, on the reverse strand, counting down.
AGCCTATTCGACGACTTCTTCGGGGAGTCGTTCTTCGGATCGCGACGGGCCTACGAAAACCTGGCGATCCCGGCAAACAAGCTCTCGCTCGAAGTGCTGCCACTACCCGAGCAGGGGCGGCCGGCGGACTTCAGCGGGCTGATCGGAGAGTTCAGCTTTAGCGCGCAAGCGACGCCGGCGGAGGTCAGCGTGGGCGACCCGATTACGCTCACCGTTCGCGTCTCGGGGCCGGAGTATCTCGACTATGTACGGCTGCCGGATCTGGCGCTCCAAGACGCGCTGGCCGAAAGCTTCAAGATCCCCGAGGAGATGGCCGGCGGCGAGATCGTCGACGAAGCGAAGGTCTTCACCCAAACCATCCGGGCCAAGGACGCAAGAGTCGACGAGGTGCCCTCGCTGGGCTTCTCCTACTTCGACCCGGAGCTCGGCGAGTACCTGACGGCCCGCACGGATCCGATTCCGCTGGAGGTCTCCGGCACGCGGGTGCTGACGCTCTCTGACGGCGAAACCGCGGGGCCGGACGGAGTGGTCCAGGCCGAGCTCGAGAACGCGCAGGGCGGCATCGCGCACAACTACGAGGATGCGGATGCGCTGCGGGATCGGCGGCGGGGCGTGGCGGCGCGGCTGGGGTCGCCGGTTTGGGCGTTCGCCCTGGGCGGACCTCCGTTGCTCTATTTTGGACTCTTGGGGCTGGTGGCGCTGCGGCGGCGGCGCGCCGAGGACCCGGCGACTCTCGCCGCGCGCGGCGCGCTGGAGGCGCTCTCGGCGCTGCCGCCCAGCGCTGATCCCGCCTTTGCGGGCGAGCTGCTCGCGAAGCTTCGCGAGTATCTGCGCCTAAGGCTCGATCTGCCGCCCGGGGCCCAAACCTTCGCGGATGTGAAGAGCACGGTCGAGCGGGCCGGCGCCCCGCCGGGGGCTTTGGCAAAGCTCGAGCGCGTCTTTTCGAGCTGCGAGAGCGCCCGCTACACCGGCGGAGCGTTGAGCGGGGCGACGCCGGCCGAGTTGCAGGCTGACGCGGTTGCAGCCTGCCGCGAGATCGAAGCGGCCTTGGGAGGCCGCGGGTGAGCCGCTCCAAGCAAGCTCGGCGCTGCGCTCTAGTCGCGCTTGCCGCCCTGGCGTGGACGGCGGCTGGCCGTGCCGAGCTGAGCCCCGAGCAGGCGCGCGGCGTCTTCGACGAGGCGAACCGGATGTTTCGGCAAGCCGGCGAGCACAAGGACCCGCGCGAGGCGTTTGGGCTCTACCAGTCGGCCGCGCTGCGCTACGAGCGACTCATCTCCGAGGCTGGGATCCGCAACGAGAAGCTCTACTACAACCTGGGCAACGCCTACTACCGCTCGGGGGATTTCGGCCGGGCGATCCTCAACTACCGTCGCGCTCAAGCGCTTGCGCCGTCGGATTCGAACGTACGGCAGAACCTCGAAGCCGCCCGCGGCGCGCGCACGGACCGCTTCACCGAGCCGACCGAGACGCGCGTGCTGCGGACGCTGCTGTTCTGGCACTTCGACCTCGCGTTCGGGACGCGGCTGTTGTTGCTGGCCGGCTTCTCGGCGGCTTTCTGGGCGTTGGCGGCGCTGCGGCTGTTGCGGCCGGGGCGGGCGCCCAAGCCGGCTCTGGCGATCGTGGGCGGCGTGGCGGCGGCGTTGCTGCTCTCGGTTGCGGCGGAGAGTTGGAGCGTGGGCGACGGCCAGGCCGGAGTGATCGTGGCCAGCGAATCGATGGCGCGCACGGGCGACGGCGCGAGTTACGAGCCGGCGTTCACCGAGCCGCTGCACGCCGGCGCGGAGCTCCGCGTGCTCGAGCGTCGCGGCGAGTGGGTCCAAGGCGAGCTCCCCGACGGGCGCACATTCTGGGTCGAAGCCCGCGACTTGGAGACCGTCGGGGAGGCGTTGTAGGAGGCCCGGCTACCTAGGGGGCGGCGACGCTGCCCGCGCCGATTGCCACCGCAACTGCAGGCTCGCCGAGACCGCAGAACGGATACCCCAGCCCCGACGCGCTGCTGCCGTCCAGACCAACGTCGTAGACGACGCCGTCATCGCCGTTGGATGGGTTCGATCCGAATATCACATTGTCGAGCCCGACAGCCGCCCGCACTCGCCAGGCGATATTGTGGTCCGCACAGGCGGTATCGCCTCCAACACCAAGACCACCGACGATTTTTCCGCCGCGGTCATACAATGCGAGACCGCCGCCTAGCGCCGAGAATCCTCCGACGACTTTGCCGACTAGCTAGCGGATCGCGCCGCCAGCCTACGCCAGCCGTCTTGGCGCTGCTCTTCGGCAGCAGCGTATCGTCGATGGCAACCACCAACGGCTCTGCCTGTTGCAACTGCGACATCACGCCGCCAAGCGCGTTGGAGAAGAGTTGCTCGGGCTCGACGCGTTGACGCGAGAACAGCCGATAGGCGCAGCTCCAATCCTGAAAGCTTTCGCCCGCCGCATACAGCATTCCGGTAACCTGGCGCCGCCCCAAACACACCACCGCGGACAGGGCCAGGCGGCCGAGGTGATCTCTCACTCGTTGTTGGCCTTGGCCTTCGAGCGCTTTGGCGAGGAAGTCGTTGATGAAGTCGAGCAATCGCGGGACTGGTTTTTTTTAGCTCGACCGGCGGCGGATGACGACGATTGAGCACCATCTGAGAGCGATCGAGCAAGACCCACTCCAGCGCCTCTCCGGGCTGGAAGTCGAGGGCGTGAGCGAGCGCGGCGGGGAAGTTGACGTAGAACTGGCGAGAGCTCTTACGTTGAATCAGCTGGAGCTTGGTGGGATAGGGCACGGGGAGCCTCCTGAAAGCATTCTATCTAGTTAAACAACTAGATAGAAGAACCAACGACAATCTTCCCGCCAGGCCGCCTTCCACGCCCCTGCCCTCTTCTCACTCTGCTCCCTATCGCTACCTGTCTAGAGAAAGGCCAAACGTCAGGGACAGCAGTCCGCAAAGCCGCTGATAACGTTCCTCGTCCGGCGGCTGCAACCTTGGGCCTTGATGCGCGGTTCCCGGCATTTCTACAGGGCATAGCCTCGCCAGCCGCGCCCTTCGTAGTGGCCCAAGCCCACCTCTTGTTTGAGCTCCTGATAATCACGCTCGATGACCCAGCGCTGTTTCGCAATCGCAACGAGGTCTTTGAGCTTGGTCGCCGCCGGCAGATTCGCCAGCCAATAGTGCGTCGGCTCGGCTTCGTTCTGCGGCCATTCGATCAACAGCCACTGTTCGGCGTAGGGTTCGTCGCGTTCGAAATCCCGGTGCGCCGAACGGATCCGCAGGGCGGCAAAGCACGAGCGCAGACGCTGCTTCGTTCCCCCTCGCCAGCTCACCTTGCGAAAAGCTTTCGGCGGCAATTCCCGGGCGAGTTGCTCGAGCGCAACAGGTTGTCGCCCGGCGTCGCGCCGCAGCAACTTGGGCGGCCGGCCCATGCCCTTGTACGGCTCAGCCGGCAGGGGCCCTTCGCCCGGTCTCCACACCGTCATCGAGGCTTGTACGCCCACCGCGTATTGCAGTCCGAGATCTTCGAGCTCGGCGCGGAACTCGCTGTCGTTGCCGTAGGCGGCGTCGGCCAACACCACGCCCTTCGCGATGCCGCCCTCTAGCGCATGCCCAATCTGCTCGAGCGCGATCTTCTGCTTGGTCGCGAATCGAATCTCGTCCGGAACGCCCGCCTTGCGCCGCCGCTCGTTCTCGCCGGCCCAGGATGCGGGCAAGTACAGCCGCCAGGCAACCGGCAGCGACGCTTGCGCGGTGGCGACCGACAGGCTCACCGCAACCTGACAGTTTTCTTGCTTGCCGAGTCGGCCGCAATATTGCCGCGCCACGCCAACCGAGTGTTTGCCCTTCTTTGGAAATCCGGGTGAACTCCGGCCGCGCCGTCTTCTCCCAGGTGATGGATCACCTTCCCGCCCACGAGTTTCATCGCTGTGTCCGCCGCTACGGCGGGAACCGGCGTCAGCGCGGCTTCTCCTGCATGGATCAGTTTCTGTGCATGGCCTTCGCCCAGTTGACGGGCCGCGAAAGCCTGCGCGACATCGAGGTCTGTCTGCGCTCGCTCGGACCCCGGCTCTACCATTTGGGGTTCCGGGGCCGCATTTCGCGCTCGACCCTGGCCGACGCCAACGAGGCGCACGACTGGCGCATCTGGCCGATTTGGCGCAAGCGCTCATCTGCATTGCCCGGCCGCTCTACGCCCGCGAGTCTCTCGACGCCGATCTCGAGGCGACCGTCTACGCCCTCGACTCCTCGACCATCGACCTGTGCCTGGCGCTGTTTCCCTGGGCCCGCTTCCAGCGCACCAAATCGGCGGTCAAGCTGCATACTCTGCTCGACCTGCGCGGCTCCATCCCCGCCTTCGTCCGCGTCACCGAGGGTCGCCGTCATGACGTCCACGTGCTCGACGAGATCGTGCCGGAGGCCGGCTCGTTCTACGTCATGGACCGCGGCTATCTCGACTTCGCCCGGCTCTACGTCTTCGTCCGCTGCTCGGCCTTCTACGTCGTGCGCTCGAAGAAGAATGTGCACTTGAACCGGCGCTACTCCCACCCCGCCGCCATCGCCGACGGCGTGCTCTCGGACCACACGGTGGTCCTGCGCACCCGCGACTCGGCGCGGGCTTATCCCGAAGCTTTGCGGCGTGTGCGTTTCCACGACTCGATTACCGACAAGCGACTCGTCCTGTTGACGAACAACTTCGAGCTGGAGGCGTTGACGATCGCGCGGCTCTACAAGTCCCGCTGGCGGGTCGAGCTGTTCTTCAAATGGATCAAGCAACACCTCCGCGTCAAGGCCTTCTACGGCCTCAGCGAGAACGCCGTGAAGACCCAGATCTGGATCGCCATCGCCACGTATCTGTTGGTTGCCATCCTCAAGAAACGGCTCAGCCTCGACGTCAGTCTCTACAAACTCCTACAGGTTCTCAGCATCACCGTCCTCGAGAAAACCCCCGTCCTGCAGGCCTTGCAGCGCACCGTCTCCAATGTCGAAACACCCGCCCTTCCTAACCAACTGAATCTGCTCGACTTATAGCCGGACACTAGTGGGTTGCACCATTTCGGCTTTGCACCCGCCGACGGGCTGAGCTCTACTGAAATTTCCACATCGGGGTCCTTTCGCGCACCCAAACAACGGATCTTCGATAGCCCCCCTCGGTTCGCGATGGCGCTTTGCAGTCCGCCTCCCGTTTTCGATATGTCTCGCAGAAAGCGGAAGACATCCAGAAGATTCGACTTACCGGACGCATTGGGCCCGACGATGAATGCGCGATTGCCCAGTTTGATGTCGAGATGGCGAAAGTTTCGCCAGTTCTTGAGCTTTAGCCTCGAGACGATCATGTGACCTTACTCGCTGAACGGCCAGTTCCGGTTCAATATCAGGTCCTTCTGCCGCTGCTCGACCGGCACGTCGTTCGTCATCAAGTTCTCGAACCAGAACTGTCCGCTCTTGCCGGCGGTGACGATGTCCTGGTCGCCATCGCCGTCCATGTCGATGACAACGAACTGCGTGCCGACCCCGGCTTCCGAGTTGTACGCGATCGGGTAGCGCGTGAACCTGGCGGTCGTTGGATCGAGCCTGTAGTAGAAGATGGCCAGCGGATCGTAGCCGCCGGGGTCGCGTCCGTTGTGCCCGCGGTAGCGCTTGCCGGTGAGGATCTCCGGCTTGCCGTCGCCGTCGAGGTCGGCGAGCTGCATGTTGTGGAGCTGCGAGTAAGAGCCGTCAATGAGATGCTGCTTCCAGCCGCGCTTGCCGCCTTCGTGCGTCTGCTCCATCCAGAACATGCCGTAGCTGTGGCCGCGGCCGAAGATCAAGTCGTTGCGCCCGTCGGCGTTGACGTCGTGCACCTGGATGCCGAAGCCGGTGTCGCCGAGCTCGAACTCGGGCTTGTACTCCCACTTCTCGGGCGTCTCCTGCCGGTACCAGCCCTTGGTGGTGACCACGTCGACCTTGCCGTCGCCGTCAATGTCGCCGGCGCCCACGCCGTGCTCGTCGCCTTCTTCGCCGCCCACTCTTACCTTGCGTGGCTTGGCGCCGCCGAAGGTGACGTAGAAGACCTCGGAGGCGGTGTAGTGGACGGCCAAGAGCTCGTCCTTGCCGTCGCCGTCGATGTCGGTCCGCCACATGCCCTCGGTGTGCAGCGACGGCGTGATGAGCGTTTTGGTCCACAGCGGACCGACCTTGCCGGGGTTCTCGTACCAGTAGACGCCGTCCTCCTGCCACCCCGCCGAGACGATGTCGAGGTCGCCGTCCTCGTCGACATCGATGCTGAACTCGCCGCAGTTGATGACGAACTCGCCTTCGATGCCGACCTCGCGGAACTTGCGGCGCGTCCAATCGGGCGCCTCGTACCAGTAGGCGCCGCTGGTGATGTCGAGCTTTCCGTCGGAGTTCATGTCGAGCACGGCGACGCCCTCGGAATGGTCGTCGCCGACGCGGTGCAGCAGAAAGACCGGCGCCGGGTCGAGAGGGGCCTCGATCTTGAGCGGAAACTCCTCGTTGGCCTCAACCGGGCGCAGAGTCCAGACCAGCGCGGCCCCGCCAACGAGGCAAACGAGCATCCAAACGGCGTTCTTCGGCATGGCAGACCGTATCTTAGCCCAGACCGCCGGCTGCGACCGGGCGGCGCTGTCCGCTACAGCTTTTGCAGCCCGTCCATCGCCGCCGCCTTGTAGGCCTCGGCCAACGTTGGGTAGTTGAATACCGCGTCCCGGAAGTACTCCACCGAGCCGTCGTGATCGATGACGGCTTGGCCGATGTGGATGATCTCGGTCGAGGACGGCCCGAGAATGTGGACAGCCAGCAGCTTCAGCGTCTCGCGGTGGAAAATCAGCTTGAGCATGCCGTGGCGGCCGCCCGAGATCTGGATGCGCGAGAGCTCGCGGTAGCGCGCAATGCCCACCTCGTAGGGCACGGAGTCTTTGGTGAGCTCTTCCTCGGTCGGGCCGATCATGGCGATCTCCGGGATCGTGTAGATGCCGTAGGGCAGCCGCCGGCTCAGCAGCTTGGCCTCCACCCCAAACGCGTGCAGCGCCGCGATGCGGCCCTGCTCCATCGAGGTGGACGCGAGGCTCGGAAAGCCGATGACGTCGCCGACCGCGTAGACGCTCTCGACGGCGGTCCGGTAGTGCTCGTTGACGCAGATGCGACCGCGCTTGTCGGTCTCGAGGCCGATCGCTTCGAGGTTGAGATTGTCCGAGCAGCCGATGCGGCCGGCGGCGAACATCAGCGCGTCGGTGGTGAACTGTTTGCCGCTCTTGGTTTCGACCAGCACCTTGTCGTCGGTCGGCCGCGTGACGCGCTGGACATCCTCGCCGTAGCGCAGGTTCACGCCCTCGTCGCGCATCTGGTAATAGAGAGCGTCCTCGATCTCGTCGTCGACGAAGTCGAGCGGACGCTGGCGGCGGTCGAGCACGGTCACCTGTACGCCGAGGGTGCGAAAGATCGTCGCGTACTCGCTGCCGATCACGCCGCCGCCGACGAAGATCATGCTGCGCGGGATCGCCGAGAGCTTCAGTAGACCGTCGCTGTCGATGATGTAGCGATCGTCGAACTCGATGCCCTCGGGCCGCGTGGGCTTCGAGCCAACGGCGATCACGATCTTCTCGGCGGAGAGCTTGCGTACCGCGCCGTCAAACTCCACCTGCAGCGTCCGGGGATCGAGGAAGGCGGCCGTGCCGGGGATGAGGTCGACGTAGTTGCGGATGAGCTGATCGCGCACGACGTTGATCTCGTTCTCGATCACCCGTTCGGTGCGATAGGAGAGATCCTCGACGGAGATGCGCTCTTTGACGCGGTAGGCGGCGCCATAGGTCTCCCGCATCCGCAAGCCGGTGAGGTAGGCGGCGGCTTCGCGCAGCGTCTTGCTGGGGATGGTGCCCTGGTGCAGACAGGCGCCGCCGATATCCAGCTTGCGCTCGATGACCGCAGCGCGCTTGCCGAGCTTCGAAGCCGCGATGGCGGCCTTCTGGCCGGCCGGGCCGCTGCCGATGACGAGTAGGTCGTATTCCTGCATGGCGCGCTTGAGACTCAACACCCATTCTAGGGAACCGCTTCGAGCGCCTCGACGCACGCACCGCCGAGGATCGGCTATCTTGCAAAATGAGAGAGACCGAGTGCGGCAGTTTCGCGCGATTCTGATGTATCACTCGCTGGACGAGTCGGGTTCGGTCGTCTCGTTGCCGCCCGACACGTTTCGCGCGCAGGTGCGCAGCTTGTTCGAGCGCGGCATCCCAGCCGTCACTCCGCAGCGTCTGCTCGACGGTCAGGGCATGGAGCCGGGGCATCCCGCCGTGGCGCTGACCTTCGACGACGGCTTCGCGAACTTCTATACGCAAGCCTTTCCGGCCCTGTCGGACTACAACATGAAGGCCACGGTCTTTCTGGTTCCGGGCTGCTGCGGCGGGGTAAGCGAATGGGGCGGCCAGCCGTCGTCGTTCCGAGATCGCGAGATCCTGTGCTGGTCCAAGGTCGAAGAGTTGCACCGCGCCGGTATCAAGTTCGGCGCGCATAGCATGACGCATACTCTGCTCCCCGCCGTTCCGCCCAGGCGCGCGCGGGCGGAGGTGCTCGAATCGAAGAAGCGCATCGAAGACCGCATCGGCGAGCCGGTTGAGGCGTTCTCCTACCCCTATGGCTCGCAGTCGAAGGCCACGCGCGAGCTGGTCGCAGCGCATTTCGAGATTGGCTGCACGACGCGCATGGGCTACCTCACGCCCCAATCCAAGCGCGAGAGTCTGGAGCGCATCGACATCTACTACTTGCGAGACCTGATGTGGTTCCGGCGACTGTTCCGCCGGCGCACCGGCGCATATCTGGCCGGGCGAGCCCTGCTGCGCCGCGGCCGCGAATTGCTGGCGGGGCCGGCGTGAATGTCGCGCTCGAACCGATCTGTCCAGCTTGTGCGGGCGAGCTCGACGCCGCCGAGGACGCGCTTCGCTGCCCGGGCTGCAGACGCGCCTATCCGGTTCTGGCCGGCGTGGCGGACTTGCGCCTGGCGCCGGACCGCTTCCTGAGCCTCGAGGCCGACCGCGAGAAGGGCTTGCGGGTGCTCGACAAAGCTGGAGACGGCGGCTACCGGGCGGCTCTTGAGGCCTATTGGGAGCTGACGCCCGAGCTCGAGCCCGAGCTCGCCCAGGGTCACCTCAAGCGGCAATTGGCGGAGGCGGATGCGGGCGCGGCGCTGGCCCGGGAAGTCGAGCGACGGTGCGGGCCGCTGCAAGGGCCGGTGCTGGACTTGGGCTGCGGGCTGGGAGGTTTCGTGGCGGCGGCAGCCTTCCAGGGCCTCGAATCGATAGGCGTCGACGCGGCGTTCCGCTGGGCCGTGCTTGCCAAGCTGCGCCTCGAGAGAGCTCGCGTCAGCGCGACCGTGATTTGCGCCAACGCCGAGCATCCGCCCTTTCGCCCGGGCAACTTCTCTCTGGTAGTTGCGAACGACCTGCTCGAGCACGTCGAAAACCCGAGGCGCACCATGACCTTCGCGGCCCAGATGCTGCGGACCGGCGGACGCCTCTACGTCGCGTCGACCAACCGCTACTCGCTGGCGCCCGAGCCTCACGTGCGGCTGCTCGGCGTCGGCTGGTTGCCGCGAAGCTTGCAGAGCGGGTATGTCGAGCTTCGGCGCGGCCACGCCTACGACAAGGTTTGCCCGCTCAGCGGCCGCGAGTTGCAGCGGCTGACCGAGCAGGCCGGCCTGAGGCCCTCGCAACCTGCCAGCGCTCCGGTCTTCGCCGGTCATCTGGACGCGGGATCGCGCGCCGGGCTGGCGGTTCTCGAGCGCGCCCGCTGGTTCGCTCCGCGGGTTGGGCTCGCCGCCTCGCGGCCGGGCAAGAGATCGTAGCTCGGCGCAGGTTCGCTACTGTGGGGCGGAGCGGGCAATCATTCCCTCGAGCCGCTGGGGAGCGTAGGCGCGGTATAGCGAGGTGATCTCGCGCAGACGCGACCCCGAGGCGTCGTAGACCACGACGTCGTCGCGCAGCGTTGCGCGCAGGGCGTCGTCGGGCGGCGCCACGAAGCGGCTGATGTCGGCGCGATCGGGCCGCTGGCGGACGCTGTTGGCGTCCGGCGCGAGGTAGACGTCCCAGTCTCCAGCGAACCTGAACAGATCGTGGTAGATCGAGGCGTAGAAGAACACGTCGTCGATGGAGGTGAGCAGAATGGTCTTGTCCGGGTCCCAGGCGCGGGCGTAGCGCAAACCGGTGATCAAGTTCCGGCAACGGATGCTGGTGCGGTAGCTATAGTCGACGATCGAGCGCGAATAGCGCAGCGAGCCGATGAGGAAGATCGCCAACACGATACCGGCGGCCGCTCGCCAAACCCATCCCGAGCGCCAAGCCTCGACCAGGGCGGCGCCCGCCGCGATAGCCAGGCCGGCCGATGGCAGGAACAGGTAGTAGTCAGAGAGATGCGCGGCCAGCGGCAGGTAGGGCGTGAGGGCGATCAGGAACCAGAACCAGCCAAACAGCGGCAGCAGGTCGCCGCCGCGAGCGCGCCAGAGGGCGCTGAGCGTCAACGAGATCGCGATGGTCCATGCCGCCGCAGCCCCGGATGATCCTCCGAAAGCGAGCTTCACGTAGTAGCGCAGTGCATGCGCCCAATCCAACGGATGGAGGCTCATCGCGTAGGCGCCTTCGCCCCCTGATCCCGGCGGGCTCGCCTGCAACTGAACCCAGGCGATCGCAGCCGAGCCCACGAACATCGGAAGCGCCCACAGCCAGCGCTTTCTCGCGAAAGCCAGCGCGTAGCCGAGCGCGATCGCCGGATAGACGACGATCGTCTCGAGCGCTAGGAAGCCGGCGAGAAACGTGATCCATTGCAGCAAGTAGTAGCCGAATCGGCCGGTTCGCAGGAAGCTCTGGAAACCCAATAGCGAAACCAGCAGAAAGAACGAGAACAGCGCTTGGTTGTAGGACGACGACCAGCTCATCGTTCCCGATAGGCCATGGTGCGCCCCCCAGACGCAAGCCGCGGCCACAGCCGCGCCGAGGCCGGCGCCGGCGCGCCGCAACAGCGCTCCGAACAGCCACAGGTTGACGACCTGCGTCCCGAAGGCCATCACCCGAAACGGAAACCCGTCGAGCCCAAACCACTGGTGGAAGAAGTAGAAGAACAGCCGCTCGCTCAGCGTGCGGTAGGTGCCCTGCGCGCGCGGCTCGAGCAGCCGCGCCCAAAAGTCCTCCTGGCGTACGTGCTCGATGAGGGTGAGGTCGTCGCCGTGGAACCAGACGAACAGGCCCTTCCAGTAGACGGCCCCGAGGATCAGCGGCGGCAGCGCCCACCACAACAGGCGCAGCCGGCCGCCGTGTGGTGGAGGGCTCTCGCTCACTGGAACGAAACGGAGGAGACGATGATGCCGAGCTCGCGCGGATCCCGCTCGCTTGGCGGCATGGCCTTGTCGAGCTCGAACTCGACCTCGGCGGGCTCGCTGCCGATCAGCTCAGCCGGCGTCTCGGCTTCGAACTGTTGCGCCTCGCCTGGCTCGGGATAGGTTTGGGAGCCGATCTCTTCGCCGTTCACGCGCGCAGTCACGGTAATGGGGCCAACGGCTTCGGTGACGACGCCGGGCAGCGTGAAGGCGAGGTTGACGATGACGGGTTGGCCGGGCGGAGGCGGTTGCAGCATCACCGAGAACTTCCGCTCGGTCCAGCGCCAAGCGTTCTGCTCGAGCCCGTGGAAGCCTCGCAGCAACTGCGGCTCGGCTTGGGGGTCGGCGGCGTTGACGCTCGAGAGCAGCGCTGCCGGCGCGGCGCCATCTTCTTCCCGGACCGGGACGCCGGGCTCGTTCGTGACGCAGGCGCAGGCGGCGGCGAGAGCCAACAGGAACGAGCAGGCGCGCGGCATGAAGGGTGATCGTAGCAAAGGCGCGGCTCGGGCCCTGTTTGCGCTACCGCGCGGGGCTAGAAACCCAACTCGGCTCGCGCACGGCCCTCCGCCATTGCGCAACGGCGCTCCGCAGCATCCGCCAAGTCTCCGGCTCATGCTCTGAGAGGTCCCGCGCCTCGCCGGGGTCCGCGGTGAGATCGTACAACGCCTCCTCGAGGCCGACTTGCAGGTACTTCCATTTCCCCCGGCGGGCCGCGTAGCTTTGAGGGGTTCCGGCCAGATCGTCGCGGAATCCCCAAAACAGCGTGCGCTCGGGCACTGGGGCGCCGTGGCGAAGGGCGCCAAGCAAGCTGACGCCGTCGAGCGGGTTGTGCGGCTCGGAGGAGACGGCAGCGGCTTCGCGGAACGTGGGAAACCAATCCAGGCTGATCGAGGGGTCGCGGACGGTTCCGCCGGCGGGAATCTTGGCCGGCCAACGCGCAATCGCCGGTGAGCGCAGGCCGCCCTCGGTCAGCTCGTACTTGCCGCCCCGGAAAGGCCGGTTCGATCCAGGACCGGGCCGGCGCCGCGCGTCCCAGCCATGGTCGGAGAGGAAGACGACGAAGGTATCGCGCGCCAAGCCCCGTCGCTCGAGCGCCGCGAGCGCCCGGCCCACGTTGTGGTCGATGCGCTCGACCATTGCGCGGTAGATCGCCTCGTCGCCCGCGGCGTCCCAGTCCGCGGGCGCCTGCAAAGGCAGGTGCGGTAGGCCAAGCGAGTAGAAGAGGAAGAAGGGTCGATCGCGCGGGGCCTCGAGATAGCGAACGACCTCGTCGGCCAGCCGGTCCGGAAAGTAGCCGCGGGACTCGGCCAGCTGCTCGTCGCGGTAGACGGCGGGCCGGCCTTTCCAGCCGCCGCCGCGGGAGAGATGGGTGTAGTAGTCGATCGTGCCGTTCAAGAAGCCGAAGTAGCGCGCGAAGCCTCGGCGCAGCGGACGGTATTCGGGCGGCAGGCCCAAGTGCCACTTGCCGATCAGCGCCGTGTCATAGCCGGCGGCCGCGAGCTCGTCCGCCATCGTGCGCTCGTTTAGGTACATGCCCAGATGGTCGTGGTGGTCGCGCAAGACGCCCACGATGCCGGTGCGCTGCGGATAGCGCCCGGTCAACAGGCCGGCGCGCGACGGCGAGCAGACCGGCGCCGCGACGAGATGGGAGGTTAGCCGCACGCCCTCGGCGGCGAGGCGGTCGAGGTTGGGCGTGCGAATCGAGCTTGCTCCGAAGGCGCCAAGATCGGCGTAGCCCAAGTCGTCTGCCAGGATGAGCAGAATGTTCGGCGGCGCCGCCGGCAGCGCGGCCGCGAGCGCGAGTCCGGCCAGCCAGCGCATCAATCGAGCGTGTGCCGCGTCGGCAGCGTTAGGGTCTTGCCGGAGCGGTCGTCTCGGACGATGAGCTTGCCGCCCGATAGCTCCACCGAGCTAACGCCCTCGAAGCCCCGCGGCGTAGCAGCCCAATACATCAGGTAGGTCGACTCGATCTTCGACATGGCAGGCAGCCAGCGGTAAAGCAGCTCGCCGAAGAGCTGGTTTTGCGTGATCATCTCGCGTCGCGGACGGTCGAACGCCTGCGTGCCAAACTCCAGCCCGCGCGCCAACATGCCCTTGGCCGGATAGTTCTCCCAGGTTTGCAGCCAGGGGTACTCGGACGTCTTGAAGAGGTATCCGAGCACCAGACGCCGCTCTGGATGCAGCGCGGTGACCCACGCAAGCTCTCCGGCCGGGGTCATCAGATGGCCGGTGTGGTCGAGCGAGTCGTGGTCGAGCGGAGCGGTGCGCAGGTCGACCTTGCCCCCGGCCCGAGTCGGCGCCAGCGGCCAGTCGAACTCGACGCCGCCCGCGAGCCGGTGCTTGCGGCCGGGCACGGGCTTCGGTCGGGGTCGGGTCATGGCTCGGTTCGCCGACATATCGACCACCGTCACCCCGGGCTCGAGAAACGGCGACCCGATGGTGCCGTGCTCGGCCCACACCGCCGGCCGGTCAAAGCCGAGCAGGCTCTCGAGCTCGGCGTGGACTCGGACGACGTTTTCGCCGTCGCGCAACGAAATCGTTCGCGTGAACAGCTCGTGCAAGCGCGGCAGGGTCACGAGCTGGGTGAGCTCGGCGAGCCCGCCCGACGACCGTGCGGAGCGGGTCGCCCAAGCGAGCCGGTTGGCTTCGCCGTGGCCGCTCAACCCCGCCGCGCCCTCTTCCTCGGAAACCGGTCCAAAGCCGTCGACGCAAACGAAATGCCCCGTCCCGCGGGCCGCGCGCTCGGGGCGGCCCTGATCGCGGTCGTTCGCGATGGCGTCCCACATCGGGTTGATCGGATCGCCGCCAACCAACTCGAGCTTCGTCATCGAGCCGGAGAGCGGCAGCACGGTCAACTCGATCTTGTCGTTGGCGACGACGATGGCGGGACGATTCTTGAAGCTTTCGCGCTCGCGAATCTCGGCGGCCGCGAGAGCGGCCGGGACAAGCAACGACAGGCAGAAGAGGCGAATCATGGCCGCCCTATTATAGGTCGAACCGCTCCGCGCCAAAGCAGTGGCTACATGTACATGCCGCCGTTCACGCTCAGCACGTGTCCGGTGACGTAGGACGCCTCGTCGGAGGCTAAGAACCTGACCGCCGCGGAGATTTCCTCTGGATTGCCGATGCGTCCCATCGGGATGCGGTCGAGAATCGTGGCGCGTTGGTCGTCGTTGAGCACGTCCGTCATCGCGGTTTCGACGAACCCGGGCGCGACGGCGTTGACGGTGATGTTGCGCGGCGCCATCTCGATGGCGAGCGACTTGGTGAGCCCGATCAGGCCCGCCTTGGCCGAGACGTAGTTCGCCTGCCCCGGATTGCCCGCCTGACCCACGACTGAGCTGATGTTGACGATGCGGCCCCAGCGCGCCTTCGACATCGGACGCAAGACTTGTTGGATGCACTGGAACGCCCCGGTCAGGTTGGTTTGCAGCACCTCGTCCCAGGCGTCGGCCGGCATCCGCATCGCAATGCCGTCGCGGGTGACGGCGGCGTTGTTGACGAGTATCTCGATTGGTCCGGCCTCCGCCGCGGCTTTCTTGAACGCGTCCCGGACGGAGTCGACGGAGCCCAGGTCGAGCGGCGCGACGCAGGCTTCCCCCCCGGCGGCGCGAATCTCTTCCGCGACGGCTTCGAGCTTGTCGGCGGAACGGGCCCCGAGCGCGACGCGAGCCCCGGCTCGAGCGAGCTCCAGCGCGCAGCAGCGGCCGATCCCTTGGCCTGCTCCGGTTACGAACGCAACGCGACCTTTCATGACGACACCTTCTCGAGACCCGCGAGGTCTCCGACTGCCCGACCTTTGAGGGTGCGGTCAATGCCGCGGGCGAGGCCGGTGAGCACGCGGCCGGGCCCGACCTCCAGAAAGCTCGCAACACCCTCGGCCGCGAGCAGACGCACGGTCTCTTCCCAGCGGACCGGGTTGGGGACTTGCTGCTTCAGTCCCTCGCGCGCATCGGCGGCCGTCGTGACGATGCGGGCGCCGGCGTTGTTGACCAGCGGGATCTGGAGTTCGCGAAACTCGATGGCGTCGAGATCCGTCGCCAGCCTCTGCTGTGCTGGCTGCATCAGGGCGCAGTGGAACGGCGCGCTGACCGGCAACATCACGGCTTTGAGCGCGCCGGCCTGCTTGGCGAGCTCCACGGCGCGTTCGACGGCCGCCGTATGCCCGGCGATGACGACCTGCGCCGGAGAATTGAGATTCGCCGGGCTGAGAACTTGGCCCTGGGCGGCCTGCTCGCACACCTCGGCCGCCTTGCCGGGCGCCATCCCGAGCAGCGCCGCCATCGCGCCCTCGCCGGCTGGAACGGCCTCCTGCATGTAGCGTCCACGCTTGCGCACAAGTCGCACGGCGTCCGGAAATGTCAGGCCGCCAGCCGCCACCAAAGCCGAGTATTCGCCCAAGCTGTGGCCCGCCACGAAGTCAGCGGAAGCGAGGCCACGTTCTCGCAGGGCGGCCAGCACGGCGGTTGAGCAGGTCAGGATCGCCGGTTGCGTGTTTTCGGTCAGCTTGAGGTCTTCGTCTGGCCCCTCGAAACAGAGCTTCGACAGCGGAAATCCCAGCGCTTCGTCGGCCTGGTCGAATACCGCGCGCGCCGCCGGAACGGCTTCGGCGAGGTCGCGGCCCATGCCCGCCTTTTGCGAGCCTTGCCCTGGAAAAAGCAACGCCGTTTTGGCCATGGAAGTTCCACGGTAGACATTTGGGTTGGACGGACGCAAGGCGCGGGGCGGCGTAGTCAGAGCGTCAACTGCGCGTAGGCGAAGCCCAGCAGCGGCGAACCGCCACGGGAGTTGCGCTCGACGAGGGGGCCGGGAAAGAACTTGCCGAAGCCGACGCCCAACCGGATCTCCCGCACTGGCTGCCACGTTACCTGGCCCTGCACCTGATTGCCGACGTAGGTCTCGGTGGCGCCCGGCGTCACCCGCAGGTGCAAGCGGCCGTTGTGGCGGTAGAGGTCGTCGTTGGGATTGGCGAGCCAGTAGAAGTAGTGATCGAAGCGCAGCTGCCACAGAGCCGAGGGACGCAAATGCAGGCTCTGCTCCCACATCTTCGAGTTTCGCCCGCCGACCTGGTCGACGATACCCCAGATGCGGTGCGCTCTCACCAGCAACTGGTCGTAGCGCCCGCTGCGCCCGTCGCCGCGCTCGTCGTCGCCGCTTGCGAAGGTGTACTCGGTCGCCAGCCGCGGCGCCATGGGCGCGTCGAGGAAGGTATACCCGATCTGCCCCATGGCGAGCAGCGCGCGATGGTCGTCGTTAGCGAAGTCGCCCCACTGGGTTTCGATCTCCGCCTGGTAGTCGAACGGCAAGTCGTGATCGTCGGCGATGCGGAGGCCGCCGGTGAAGATGTCCGAGTCGCCCCGCAGGCCGCGCTCGTCCACCACGGCTGGACGCGTGCGCCAGAACAGATGCGGCTCGAGTACGTGCCCGGGCAAGGGCGAACGCAATTGGCCGTAGAGGCCGTGGACGTTCTGGCCGTCGCGCGGCATGTTGAAGCCGTCGGTGTCGATCGCGACTACGCTCGAGGCGAAGATCTCGAGCCTGTCGACGCCGTGATGGACGCCGAGCTTGACCGCGTCCCAGGCGCGGGGCAGGTTAGCCCATTGGTTGATGCCGAGCTGGCGTTCTCCGCCGAAGACCAGCTCCTGGCGGCCGATGGTCAAGTCGAACCAGCCCGATTGCGTGCCGCCGAGCTGGACGAAGGCCTGGCGCAGGTCGATCGGGTCGCGCATGTTCGGGCGCGGCTCGCCCTCGGTGAGCCCGGAGACGCGGCTGTCCATCGCCTGGGCGAAGATGCGTAAGCCGGCGCGCGGATGTACATCAGCGCTGACCTGCAGGCGGTTGATGAAGAACGAATCGTCGTCCGCCGGATCGAACAGCACATCGCCCCAGGTCTCGGTGCGAATGCGCTGGGTCACGCCGAGGGTGAGCCACTCGGGGAGATCGCGGTTCAACGGGCCGCGGTCGGGAGCGTTCTGGGCCGGCAACGCCGCACACAGCGCGACGCCAATTCCAAGGCTTACAACGAGTACCCGCAACTCACCAGAATACGGCGCCGGAGCGCTCAACCGGCCGAACCGCCGGATGAGCCTGGCAAAGCTGGGCGCGCCTGCCTATCCTGTTGGCATGAAGATCTTGATGGCATCGCTGCTGTGCGCGACGGCGCTGGCCGCGCAGCAGCCCGATTGGCCGGCCGCCAAACGCGAGGCGGTCCAGACTTTGGCGGAGTTGGTCCGCATGGACACTGCACAGCCGAAGGGCAACGAGATCGTGGCGGCGACGTATCTGCGGAAAAAGCTCGAGGCGGAAGGCATTGAAAGCACGATCGTGGGACCCGAGCCCGACCGCGCTTCGATCGTGGCGCGGCTCGAAGGCGACGGCTCCAGGCGGCCGCTGCTGCTGCTCGGCCATCTCGATGTCGTCACCGTCGATCCGTCGGAATGGTCGTTCGACCCCTTCGGCGCCGAGGTCAGGGACGGCATCATCTACGGCAGAGGGACCGGGGACGACAAGGGCGTCGTGGCGGGAGCGTTCCAGACTCTTCTGCTGCTGCACCGCTTGAAGATTCCTCTCGCCCGCGACGTCATCTTCCTCGGCGTCGCCGACGAGGAAGCGGGCGGGCTCGCGGGCATCACGTGGCTGCTCGAGAATCGCCGTGAGCTGATCGACGCCGAGTACGCCATCAACGAAGCTGGAGGCGGCGTCTTCAATCGCGATCTGGAGTACCAGCAGTTCTTCGTCCAGACCGCCGAGAAGACGCCAACCCGCATCGACCTGCGCGCCAAGGGAACCTCCGGCCACGGATCGGCCCCGCGCGAGGACAACCCCGTGGGCACGCTAGCCCGCGCGGTCGCGCGCCTGTTCGACTACGAAACCCCCGTCGAGCTCAACGAGACTACCCGCGAATACTTTGGCCGGCTCGCCAAATCCGCGCCGGCTGACCACGCCGCGGTCTATCGCCGCCTGCTCGCGGGCGACGCCGGCCCGGAGGTGCAGCAGAAGCTGCGCGAGATCAACCTCTACTACTACTCGATGATCCGCACGTCCATCTCGCCAACGATCATCCGGGGCGGCTACCAGAAGAACGTCATCCCAGCCGACGCCGAGGCGACGGTGGACATCCGCGCCCTGCCCGGCGAGGATCCCGAAGAGCTCTACTCTCGTCTCAAGCGCGTGATGAAGGAGCCAAACGTCGACCTCATCCCGCACCAGATCACGCGGCCGATGCACGAGCCTTCTCCGCTCAGCAGCCCTGTATTCGAGGCCTTCGAGGAGACGATCGCGCGACTGCACCCTGACGCCGTCTTGCTGCCCAGCATGTCGACCGGGGCGACCGACTCGGCGCAACTCCGCGCGGCCGGCATCGCGAGCTACGGATTCGGGCCGGCCAGGGGCGCCTGGGATCCCAGCGGCGGCATCCACGGCAAAGACGAGTACCTCTACGTGAAGGCCTTCGAGGATTATGTCGAAATTTTGTTCGAGGTGGTCCGCCAGGTCGCGGCGAAACGCTAACGACCAAGCGTCGACCGCCCGCGGTCAAGCGTACTTGCGCTTGAGCTCGTTGAGCGTGTTCAAGTGCCGCGGTACTGCGGTAAACGGGTCCTCGGCCGCCTCGTACTCGAGGGCCATGTAGCCGCGGTAGCCGCCGTCGGCCAGCATCTTGACGATGCGGTCCCAGTCGCTATTCGAGCGATTGCCGTTCTCGTCCCGGATCTGCACCTTGAACTGCGTGTTCGCGGCGTAGGGCACGCTCTTTTCGATCTGCTGGTAGGGCATGGTGCGGAAGTTGCCCGTGTCGAGGTTCATCCGGACGAAGGGATGGTTGACGTCGTCGAGGATGGAATGGATGCGGTCGGCCATCAGTGTGATGCCGCCGTGGTTCTCGAGGCCCAGGATGACGCCCTTCGAGCCGGCGTAGTCGGCGGTACGCTTCAGAATCTCGGTCACCCAGCCTGCGGCTTCGTCCTCGGTCGAGCCTTTAGGCACGTTGCCGCCGAAGACGCGGATGAAGCTCGCGCCGAGCCGATCGGCCACGTCGACCCAGTGCATCAGCCAGGCGGCTTCCTGATCTTGCTCGCGCTCGTTGCCTTTGCATAGGTCGGTGCGGATGGCGATGCTCGGGATCTCGACGGCGTTGAGATAGGCCTTGAGCCGCAGTCCGGTCAAGAAGCCTTCGAGGTCGTTCTTGGGAAACCAGTAGACGGTCAGATCAAGCCCGTCGACGTCGTTTTCGACGGCCATGTCGACCAGGTCCTCGTAGCGCAGCGAGCCGGCGCCAAGCGCCTTGCGGAACGAGTAGGCGCAGATGGCGGTGCGCAGGCGCGGAGATTGGCCGCCGGCGCCTCTGGGAGGCGAGGCCGCCGCTGCCGTCATGGCCGCTCCGGCGGCTGGAATGGCTCGAAGGAAGTCGCGTCGTTGCATGGTGGTATCCCTGTGTGATGATAGCGGAATGCAACCGTCCCTAGAGTCGTTGCGCTACCCCGTTGGCCGCTTCGAAGCGCCGCCCGGCGCGGGCCCGGAGAGGGTCGACCGCTGGATTGGCGAGATCGAGGCGCTGCCCGCGCAGCTTCGCCGCGCTGCCGACGGGCTCGATGCGGAGCAGCTCGATACGCCCTACCGCGAAGGAGGCTGGACGCTGCGCCAGGTCGTCCACCACATCGCCGACAGCCACCTCAACGCCAATGTTCGCATCCGCATTGCGATTACCGAGCCCGAAGCCGCCGTACGGCCTTACGATGAGAACGCGTGGGCGCGATTGCCCGATGCTCGCAGTGGTCCGATCGAGCTCTCCTTGGCTCTCGTTGACGCTTTGCACGCCCGCTGGTCAGCTTTGTGCAGGAGCCTGACTCTGGAGCAGTTGCGCACGGAGTTCCACCACCCGGAGTACGAGCAGCCGCAGGTCGTCGGCGCGACGCTGGGCATGTACGCTTGGCACGGCAAGCACCACGTCGCGCACATCACCAGCCTGCGCGAGCGGATGGGTTGGTAGCCGCGGCCTCGCGCCCTCAGCCGATCGCGTCGCAGACCGCTTGGCCGACCTCTTCGGTCGTCGCGGGCGCGCCTTGCGGCCGCAGGTCGGCGGTGACCTTGCCCGCATCCATCACCTGTTGCATGGCGCTCTCGATCGCCGCCGCCTCGTCTTTGAGACCGAAGCTGTAGTTGAGCATGATGGCCGCTGAGCCGATCGCGGCGAACGGGTTCGCCTTGCCTTGGCCGGCGATGTCGGGCGCGGAGCCGTGCACCGGTTCATAGAGGCCGCGCATGGCGCCCGAGGGCAGCGGGTCGCCCAGCGACGCCGACGGCAACATGCCGATCGAGCCGGCGAGCACCGAGGCTTCGTCGCTCAAGATGTCGCCGAAGAGGTTCTCGGTGACGACGACGTCGAAGTCGGTGGGCCGCAGGATGAGCTGCATGGCGCAGTTGTCGACCAGTACGTGCTCGAGCTCGACGTCGGGGTAGTCCTTGGCGACCTCGTTGGCAATGCGGCGCCACATCTGGGAGTTCTCGAGCACGTTTGCCTTGTCGACCGATGCGACTTTGTTGCGCCGCAGCCGGGCCATCTTGAACGCAGTGTGCATTACGCGCTCGACCTCGGAGCGGCGGTAGACCATCGAGTTGACGGCGGTCTCTTCGCCGTCGCGGGTCTCGACGCCGCGCGGCTCGCCGAAGTAAAGGCCGCCGGTGAGCTCGCGCACGATGAGCAGGTTCGCGCCCTTCACGCGCTCGTTCTTGAGGGGCGAGGAATCGATCAGCGAATCGAACGCGACAACCGGGCGCAGGTTGGCGAAGACGTCGAGGGCCTTACGAATCCCGAGCAGGCCCTTCTCGGGGCGCTGCGCCGGCGGCAGGTCGTCGAACTCGGGCAAGCCGACCGCGCCGAGCAGGGTGGCGTCGGCGGAGAGCGCCTTCTCGCGGGTGTCGTCAGGGAAGGGGCCGCCGGTCTGGTGGATGGCAACGCCGCCGAGCAGGCCTTCGGTCAGGTTGAGCTGGTGGTTGTGCTTGTTGGCGACATGTTCGAGGACGCGCACCGCTTCGCGCGTGACCTCCGGACCGATGCCGTCGCCCGGCAGGACGAGGATGTTCAACTTCATGGCGGGAAAGGACTATCTTAGCGCGGGCCTGGCGCCGCTCTAGACGCGGGTCCTCCCTTCGCGCCGCCTTAGATCCCGAAGCGGCGCACGAAAGGTTAGGGTCGCCGGTCGCTTCGCATCGCCTCGAGATCGCCATCCCACTCGAGCCTTGCCGCGGAAGTCGCGGATGCGCTCTTGTCGCTTGAGGCGGAGGAGCGCCTCAAGGCCGGCTTGCACAGCTTCACGCTTCGTCGCGAGGCCCGTTTCGGCGAGAACGGCGTCCATAAGCTCATCATCGATCACGACGTTCGTGCGAGTCTCACCTATGTGTACTACTTTGCCATCTTTCGCACATTTCAATCCCCGCCACTGAAGCGGCGGCCTTGGAGGCAGTTCTTGTAGTTGTCGAGCCTTTCGAGAGGCCGGTAGCCGGGGTCGGTCGAGCGTGGGAATGCGGCGGTCCACACGCCGCCGTCGTTGGAGAGCAACCAAACGCCGTAGCGGGTGGCGAGGAATCGCAGCGCTTGACGTGCGTCCCGCTGGTCGAACCGGCGGCAGTCCTCGCAGTCGAAGGCGTATTCGAGTTGTCGGGCCGCGGGCGCTTCCCCGGAGACGATGCCGGCGACGTGGAGCCGGCCCGAGATCCGCACGGTCCCGAGCCCGCGCACGAGGGTGGCGGCGTTGAGCTTGCCGACGACCATGAGATCCGCCGCCCTGACGATCGCACAGGCCTCGATAGCGAGAGCCGGGGTAGAGGCAAGCAGCAGGAAGCAGAGCGAACGGACAAGCACCTGCCTTGTAGACACCGCGCGGCGCAAAATGCGCCCACGAACTTCGCTCCGGCCGCGCTTTCCGGCAGGGGCCGTCAGTTCGTCATCGCTCGGGTTTCTCCGCCGCGTGCCGCAGCGCCTTCAGGTACCCGATCGCGAACGCCCAGCCCACCTGGTTGCCCAACGTGTCCTCGGTGAATTCAGGCGTGTGGTCTGGGATCAGCAGATAGCGGTAGCCGACCTCCTGAAACGCCCGCATGCAGGCCAGCATGTCGCAGTCTCCTTCGTCGTGCATCACCTCGGTGTACTTGTAGTAGGGCGTCTCGACGCGCACGTTGCGGAAGTGGACGTGGTTGATGCGGTCGCGCGAGCCGAAGTAGCGAATCGCCTCGGCGGCGTCTTCGCCCATCTCGGTCGTCACGCCGGTGTCGAGCGTAATGCCGTTGGAGGGGCTATCGACCAGCTCGATGAGACGGCGTTGGTCGGCGAGCGAGCGCACCGGCTGGGCGGCGCCGCGGAAGACCGGGATGGGCGGGTCGTTGGGGTGCATCGCCAGCCGCACGCCGTTCTCCTCGGCCACCGGGATGACGGCCTCGAGGAACCACTCGAGCCGCTCCCACATCTCCTCGCTCGAGTGCTCGCCGACGTTGTCGAGCGGCGGTAACTCGGCGGTGCGCTGGTGGTCGTAGTCGCGGAGTCCGCTCTCGCCACGGCCGGTGGTGCGGCCGTAGCCCTCTGAGCCCCGCAGCGGCGTGAAGTTGTACTCGATGACGGGAATTCCGGCCTCGCCCGCCGCGCGAATCGATTCCTCGACGTTTGCTAGCTCGCGGTCGCGGTCCGGCTTGCCGTGCAGAATGCGCCAGGTGCGCCCAAGGTGCACCATCTCGGCGGAGAGCCCGCGCTCGCCCAAGTAGTCCTTGATGCGCTTCAGGTCGGCGGCCGTCCATGGCTGCAACGGCTCGTCATTGCGCGGTCCGTTGTCGGTCGAGGGGATCAGCCCGCGCTTGGACGCCTCGAGGTTCAGCCGGCTCGGCATCACGACGTGCTCGATGCCGAGTTGCTTGAAGAACGCCAGCGTATCGTCGGCGAGGTTGCGCAGGCCTTTGGCGAGCTTGAGCCGATGGCCGGGATTGGGGTTCGGCCGGGGTTCGGCGTTGACGGCTTGGATGAGCCCGCGGATGTAGCCGTGGCTATGGGTGCGGCCGATGCGTCCTCCCGCGAAGTCCCCGACGACTCGGGGCGTGTGATCGCTCACCAGCGAGCCTTGGTAGTCGACGTCGCGGTAGGCCTGCATCGCCTCGAGCATGTCGATGTCGCCGTTGTCGATGAACGTCTCGACGAAGTTGGGAACCGTCCCGCGCACGGTGCGAAAATGCACGTGGTGGATGCGGCCGCGCCCGCCGATGCGGCGAATTGCATCGAGGACGTCGACGCCCATCTCGGTGACGGTGCCTTGGCAGAAGGTGAACCCGTGCGCGGGGCTATCGACCACGTCGAGGTAGTCTTCGATCTGATCGGTGTTGGTGAGGATGCGCTCGATGCCGCGCATTGCTTTCACGGGCGGATCCTTCGGGTGACAACCCATGATCGCGCCGGCCTTTTCCGCCACAGGCGCGACGCGCTCGACGAAGTAGACCATGCGATCCCAAAGCTGCTGCCGCGGGATGCGGCCGTACTCCTCGAACGGCGGTGCATCGGCCACGCGCGAATAGTCGAACGCCTTGTACTCGGAGCCGCCGCGGCCCTCCACCCAGAAGTAGCCGGTGTCGCCGGAGAAGTTGAAGTCCGGCGACCAGCGCCACTCGAACATGCGCACACCTGCTTCGGCCGCGGCTTCGATCGAGCGCTGGATGTTCGCGATCGAGGCGTCGCGGTCGTCGCGCGCGAGCATCGGGCCCATCAGCCATGCAATGGGGATCATCAGCGAATAGAGCTCGATCCCATGGGCGCGGCACCTCTCCATCAAGGGCCGGATGTCGTCGACGCTCCAGTAGCCCTTGGCCCCGCGGTCGACCCAGTCGGTCCCTTGCAGCACGACGTGCTCGAGGCCAAGCTGCGCCATCCAGCGCAGCGTGGACTCGTCGAGGTTGCCGATGTTCTCCGAGACCTTCGGCGTCCATAAGCTCGCGCTAGGCGGATCCTCGGCAGGCTGCTGGCTCTTCGAACAGGCCACCAGGAAGGCGCCCGAGGCGCCGTAGAGGAATTCGCGGCGGGTGTGTGCTCCCATAGTGAAACCGCTCCGATTGTAGGCGCGCAGGGGCGGAAATGTCATGAGAGTCATCGCGGGCAGGTACCGACGCCGTCAGTTGAAGTCGCTTTCCGGCAACGAGACGCGCCCGATGCTCGACCGCCTGCGGGAGACGCTGTTCAACATCTTGCAGCTCGAGGTTCCCGGGACGGTGTTTGCGGACCTGTTCTCCGGCACCGGGGCGGTCGGAATCGAAGCTCTGAGCCGGGGAGCGCGGCAGGCGATCTTGATCGAGGCGAACCCGGCCGCGGTGGAGGTGATCGAGGGAAACCTCGAGAGCCTGGGAGCGCAGGCCGATGCGCTGGTGATCCCAACCCGCGTCGAGGCCGCGCTGCCGCGGGTCGAGGCCGACATCTGGTTTCTCGGTCCGCCGTACGCCGACCACGACGCCTATCACAAGACGCTGCACGCTTTGGCCGAAAAGGGGGTCGCGCTCGCGATCGCGCAACACGACACGAAGCTCGAGCTGCGCGATCGCTATGACGCGCTCGAGCGAGTGCGGGTCGTCAAGGCCGGCTCGAACGCACTGTCGTTCTACCGCCGCGAGGCAGAGGCGGAGAGCCAGCCCGCCTGCTGAACTACCCCTTCTCGAAGCGCGTCGCCTTCTTCTCCTCGTGCGCCTCGAGGGCGAGCTCGATCAGCCGGTCGAGTAGCCGCGCGTACGGCAAGCCGGACGCCTCCCAAAGCTTGGGGTACATCGAGATCGAAGTGAACCCGGGCATCGTGTTCACCTCGTTGAGCAGGAATGCGCCGGTGGAGTCTTCGAGGAAGAAGTCGACGCGTGCTAGACCCCGGCACTGCACCGCTTGGAACGCCGCGACTGCGAGGCGTCTGACCTCCGCGTTCTGCTCGTCGCTCAGCTTGGCTGGAATATGCAGCGCCGCCGAGTCGCTGAGGTATTTCGCCTCGTAGTCGTAGAAACCTTCGGCGGGTGCGATCTCGCCGGGGACGCTTGCCGCCGGCTCGTCGTTGCCCAGCACGGCCACCTCGATCTCGCGGCCCGCGACGCCCCGCTCGACGATCACTTTGCGGTCGTAGAGCGCCGCCTCCTCGAGCGCCTTGCCGAGTCCCGCGGCATCGTTGGCTCGCGAGACGCCAACGCTCGAACCGAGGTTTGCCGGCTTGACGAAGACGGGGTAGGGAAATCGCGCCTCCACCTGTTCGCGGACCACGGCGGGTCTAGAGCGGACGTCGCGGCGAAGCAGGGAAATGTGCTCCACCGCCGAGAGGCCGCGCTCGCGAAACAGCCGCTTCATCACGTCCTTGTCCATGCCGCAGGCCGAGCCTAGGACTGCAGAGCCAACGTAGGCGACATCGGCTAGCTCGAGCAGGCCCTGCACCGTCCCGTCTTCGCCGAAGGTGCCGTGGAGGACGGGGATGACGACATCGACGCCGCTGGTGGCCTCCGGCTCGCGGGAAAGCGCCACGGCAGCCTCAGTCGAGAGCTCGGTGCGCGCCTCGGCTGGAAGCAGCCCGACCGATTCGGCCGGAGCCAGCCAGCGTCCCTGCTTGGTGATCGCGAGCGGCGTCGCGGCGTAACGCGAGCGGTCCAGCGCGCCGAGCACCGATGCGGCTGAGCGAATCGAAACTTCGTGCTCGCCCGAGCGTCCGCCGAACAGCACGGCGATGCGGAGTTTGGACATCGAGGATCTTTCAAGCTATCACGGCGCTGAAGCTAGTCCGGATTCCGGACTTCCGGCGGGACGATCCACTCGTAGTCCTCGAAATCACGCAACGCCGCGCCGGGGTCGTCGTCGAGCTTGAAGGCCCCCGCCCCGACGAGCTCGAGTAGCGGATGGTCGTCTCGCAGGTTCTCCCACAGATAGGGCAGCGGCTCGGCGGACAGCTCGGCGCCGGATTGATCGAACCACATCCCTCCGGCCGGCGAGACCGACGCGACGATCCGCTCGGTCGCCGCCCCTTCGGGCAGATCCCAGTCGGCGAACAGCGCCCGGCCGCCGCCCACGTCGAACATCCAGCCGTCCTCGGGGGAGCCCCAAACGCGCGCCGGCTGGACGGTCATCTCATAGACCGGCTTGGCGAGGGCCGTCTCCAGCGTGCGCGCGTGAGCTTCTCGCACCGCCGCGACCCGGCCGCGCGCTTCCCACAGCTCCCAGCCGCAGAGCACGACGAACGCAAGGCAGCCTCCGAGCGTGGCCGCGGCGGACTTGGACCGGTTGAGGCCGCCCTGCAGCGTCGCCCACCACAACGCGCCCAGGATGACCACGACGGCGGCGCCGAGCAAGATCCAGCGCCGCAGCGAGCGCGCCCACAGGGCAGCCATGAAACGCTCGGACTCTCGGCATTGTCGCTCGAGGTCCGCCCGTTCCGGGCCGGCGAGCGCCCGCTGTCGCACCCTGAACCTGTCGGAGCCGGTCATCCTTCAAGGTTTCATGCGATAGATCATGCGCGGGAAGGCAATGGTTTCGCGGACATGGTCGATGCCGCAGATCCAGGCGACGCACCGCTCGACGCCCATGCCGAACCCGCCGTGCGGCACGCTGCCGTAGCGTCGCAGGTCGAGATACCATTCGAAGGCCTCGCGCGGAAGCTGGTGCTCTTCGAGCCGCCGAACGAGCAAGTCGTAGTCGTGAATGCGCTGGCCGCCGCCGATCAGCTCGCCGTAGCCCTCGGGCGCAATCATGTCGACGCCCAGCGCGACCTCGGGGCGCTCGAGCTCCGGCTGCATGTAGAACGCCTTGATGGCGGTTGGGAAGCGATGCACCATCACGGGGCGATCGAGCCCCTCGCCCAGCAGCGTCTCGTCGGCGTTGCCGAAATCCGAGCCCCATTCGATCTCGCTGCCCTTGCCTTGGAGCAGGTCAACCGCCTCGTCGTAGCTCATCCGCGGGAAAGGCCGGCGGACGCTCTCGAGCTTGGACGTGTCGCGCTCCAGGGATTTGAGCTCTTCCTGCCGCTGTTCGAGCACCCGCGCGACGACGTATTCCACGAACTCCTCGGCGAGGTCCATGATCCCGTCGAGCTCGATGAACGGCATCTCCGGCTCGACCATCCAGAACTCGGTCAGGTGGCGGCGTGTCTTGGACTTCTCGGCGCGAAACGTGGGGCCGAAGCAGTACACCTTGCCCAGCGCCATCGCCGTCGCTTCGTTGTAGAGCTGTCCTGATTGCGCCAGGTAGGCGGAACCCTCGTCGAAGTAGGGGACTTCGAACAAGGTCGTGGTGCCCTCGCACGCCGCCGGTGTCAGGATAGGCGTGTCGACGAGCGTAAAGCCGTTGTTGTCGAAGAAGTCGCGCACGGCGCGAATCACCGATGCGCGTACGCGCAGGACGGCGTGCTGGAGCTTGCTGCGTAGCCACAGGTGGCGATGGTCGAGCAGGAAGTCAACGCCGTGCTCCTTGGGCGTGATGGGGAACGGCGTCTTCGGCGAGACGGCGTCGATCACCTGTACGTCGCTAACGTCGAGCTCATAGCCGCCAGGCGCCCGTTCATCGGCGCGCAAGCGGCCTTCGATGGCGAGGGCCGTCTCGTGGGTGAGATGGCGGATGTGGTCGAAAACCTCGGGGCCGACTTGGTTCTTGACGGCGACGCACTGCAGATACCCGGTACCGTCGCGGACGATGGGGAAGGCGATCTTCCCAGAGCGGCGCAAATTGTGCAGCCAGCCCTGGATGCGAACCGGCTGGCCGTCGTAGTCGACCGCTTGTTCGATCGTGATGGTCTCGGGGGGTGTCTCGCCCATGTGCGCCCTAGTCTCCGGCTTCTTCCAGACGTGCGATGGCCTCTACGGCCGCTTCGAGCGGTTCGCTGCCGCCGGCGGTCTCGGCTGCGTCGACGACGACGAGCGGGTGCGCGTCGAGGCCGGCGATCAGCGCCGCCGTTTGCGCCAGGTCGAGCGTTCCGCCGTGGGAGCCGGGAAGCAGCCGCAAGTCTTTCTCGCCGTCGTTATCGTGGATGCTCATGGCCTCGATGCGTTCCTGCATCTTCTCAAACTCCGACTTCACTCCCGCCCCTCGATGAGCGACGCCGGCGTCGAAGCTGTAGCGAACGGGTAGGTGCGTCACCCGCAGAAAGTACTCGAGCCGTTCCGCTGTGCTCAGCTCGTTGGCGGAATTGGCCAGCAGGATCTCGACGCCGAGCTGCCGCGCCATCACGTGTAGCTCGTCGAGCGCATTGAAAGCCGCGTCGAGCTTGGCCTCCTCGAATTCTTCTTCGTCAACGCCAATCTGCACCACGAAGTAGCGAAACGAGACGCGATCCGCCATCTCGAGCGCCCGTTTGAGCTCGTCGGTGGCCTGGATGCGAGACGGTTTGTCCCGCACGGTTATACGGATCAGTCCGTCGGGGCCGCCGCGCGGACCGGCTTGGTCGTTGCGCAGCGGCGCGGCAACCGACGCCAGTTGCGTTTCCGAGTCGTCGAACCAATGACGCAACTCGTCGATTTGCGCCCGCTGGCGGTAGTCGAGATGGCGGCGGTCGCAGTGGAGTTGTACGGCGCGGACTCCAGCGCGGGCGACCTTGTCGAGCAAGGCTGTCGTCAGCCGCTGGTTGGCAAAGAGCCGTGTCGAGAGCGCCGTGCGCATGGCGTCGTTCGATTGTAGCGTGGCGCCGTCTCTCGGCTTACCCTGTAGGGACCGATGGCCCGCACGCTGCCTCCTCTTCGCCACGAGCTCGACCTGATGCCCTCTCCGCTGGAGGATCGGCCCGGATTGTTGATGCGGGACCCGTTCCAGTACTCGGAGGCGACGGTCGTCGTTCCGCCCCTGCTAGCAAGGGCGCTGCAGCTTTTTGACGGCGAGTCGACCGAGCTCGACCTGCGCGCCTGGCTAGCTCGCATGACCGGCGAGACACAGACGAGCGAGCTCGCCGCTCATCTGCTGGAGACGCTCGAGGACAACGGCTTCTTGCAGTCCGACACGTTCTTTCGATTGCGCGACGAGAAGCACGCGCTGTTCGCAGCCGCGCCGGAGCGCCAGCCCGCACACGCTGGCGCGTCGTACCCCGCCGAGCCCGACGCCCTGCGGTCGGCCATGCTGGGTTGGGACCTGCCGCCGGCGAGCTCGAACGGACGCGAAGGCCGCTTGCTCGGCATCGCCGCTCCCCACGTGAGCCCCGCGGGGGGATTCAAGAGTTACGCCGCGGCCTACCGTAGGCTGGCGCCGGCCGACGCCGACAAGACGTTCATCATTCTGGGCACCTCGCACTATGGCCGCCCGGAGACCTTTGGGCTCACGCGCAAACCCTACCTCACCCCGCTAGGGCCGGTGGAGACGGACCGGCGAATCGTCGACTCGCTCGAGCGCGCCGGCGCAGAGGCCGTACAGATGGAGGACTACTGTCACGCCAGCGAGCACTCCATCGAGTTCCAGAGCCTCTACCTGCAGGCGGCGTTGCACGGCTCGTTGGAGGAAGACCAGCGGCTGCGTGCGGTTCCCATCCTGTGCGGATCGTTCTTTCGCAGCCTGGAGACGGGCGAGCCGCCGGAGAGCCAAGACCGCCTCCGTCGCTTCTTCGACGCGCTCTCGGAGCTCGACGCCAGCCGCGATGATCTGGTCTGGGTGCTTGGCGTGGACATGGCGCACATCGGGAGTCGCTACGGCGACGCTCGGCCGGCCAAAGCGGAGACCGGAGAGATGCTCGAGGTGCGCGAGCAAGATCAAGCTCGACTCAGCCGCATTGCCGAGGGCGACTCCGAGGGCTTTTTCGAGCTCGTTCGGCCCGAGCGCGATCCGCTGCGTTGGTGCGGCTACTCTCCCATCTACACGTTCTTGCGCTCCGTAGCTCGAATAAGCGGCCGGGCGCTGTTATACGAGCAATGGAATATCGACTCGCAGTCGGTGGTAAGCTTTGCAGGCATTGAATTTCAGGCAAACGATTAGGGTCTTGGTTGGTTCGGTACTGTATCCTCTTTTAGACTCATGATTTCCTTGCGCGCCGTCCCCAGGATCTGCGTCGCGCTCGGGGCGCCGGACGCCTCGGCGCTGGACGGATTGATCCAACAGACGCTCGATCGCGGCCACCGCTTCCTCGAGCTGAGGCTGGACATGCTCCAGGACCCGGGCGCCGGCGTCGTCCTGCTGGACCGCATCCAGGAGTCGAACCCGCAGATGCTCGTGTTGGCGACCTGCCGGCGCAAGGAGGCTCGAGGAGAGTTCGAAGGGTCGATCGAAGAGCAGAAAAAGATCTTGGAGGCCGCAATCGACGCCGGCGCGCGCCTGGTTGACGTGGAGATCGAGAGCGCAGAGGCGGCGCCGGAGCTGCTTCGTGAGCTGGGCGAGACCGCGCGCACGGTGCTCTCGTTCCACGACTTCGACTCCTGCCCCCCTCTGCCTGCGGTGCTGGAGCGGATGCGCAAGCACAAAGCCGATGTCTACAAGATCGCCGTAGCAGCCAAGAAGCCGACCGACAACCTCAATCTGATGCGGTTGCTCGAGATCGAGGACTCGCCGTTGCTGGTTACGCTGGCAATGGGCGAGATGGGCGCGCCCAGCCGCATCCTCGCCCCCTCGCGCGGCGCCGCGTTTACCTTCGCAGCGCCGGACTCGGGCGAGGGGACGGCGCCCGGCCAGATCACGGCCACGCTGATGCGCGATCTCTACCAAGCGCACAAGCGCAGCCTACAGACCAAGGTCTACGGCGTGATCGCTTCTCCCATCGGGCACTCGCTGTCTCCGGCTTTGCACAACAGGGCGTTCCGACGGCGTCGGCTCAACTCCTGCTACGTGCCTTTTCGCGTGGAACCCAGGCAGCTCAAGAATTTCCTCGAGCTGGCGAAGAGTCTCGACCTGCAGGGCTTCAGCGTGACGATCCCGCACAAGCAGGCGATGCTCGCGCACCTCGACGAGGTCGACTCGCTCTCGGAGCGGATCGGCGCCGTCAATACCGTGTACCGCAAGGGCGACAAGCTGTGCGGCACGAATACCGACGTTGCCGGCGTGCTCAACCCGCTGGCGCACAAGATCACCATTGACGGGGCTCGCGTGCTGGTGGCTGGCGCGGGCGGCGCCGCACGCGCCGCCGTCTTCGCGCTCGCCGACCGAGGCGCCCACGTCACGGTTGCGGCGCGAAAGCTGCCCAAGGCGGAAGCCCTGGCCAAGGCCGCCGGAGCTTCCGCGGCCCCGTGGTCTGAGTTGGAGCAACAGAGCTTCGACGCGCTCGTCCACGCCACCCCCGTCGGGATGCATCCGGACTTGGAGGGCAATCTGTTCCCCCACCGCGTGCCGGCGGACCTGGTCTTCGACATGGTCTACAACCCGCTCGAAACCGCGCTGCTCGCACGCGCCCGGCAACAAGGCAAGCAGACGATCCAGGGCCTCGAGATGTTCCTCGAGCAAGCCATGGCGCAATTCTCGCTTTGGACCGGAGCCAAGGCGCCCAAGACCACCATGCGGGACGCTGTGTTAGAGGTATTACAAGGGGTTGAGACGCGATGAATCCTGATCTCGACGCGTTTCGCCAACTGGCGCGGCAAGGCAACGTTGCGCCGGTTTGGAAAGCGCTGGTCGCGGATCTGGAGACGCCGGTCTCGGCGTACCTCAAGCTCGCCCAAGGGCGCAAGCACTCGTTTCTGTTCGAGAGCGTCGAGGGCGGCGAGCGGATCGGGCGCTACACCTACCTCGGCGCCGATCCGTTTTTGCAGGTCACCGCGCGCGGCTCATCGGTCGAGGTTGAGCAGGACGGCGTTCGCGAGTCCCGCCAGGGCAACGTGTTCGATGTGGTGCGCGAGCTCGTAGGGCGCTATCGACCCGCGCCGGTCGAAGGCCTGCCGCCGTTTTCCGCTGGCGCGGTGGGCTACGCCGGCTTCGACCTCGTACGGTTGATCGAGCCGCGCGTGCCTGCGTTCCGCGTGGAAGACAGCGATGCGCCCGACGCGATCTTTCTCTTCTTCTCGACGCTACTCGCCTTCGACCACGTCAAGCACCAGATTCTGGCCATTGCGAACGTCCGCACCGAAGAATGTGGCGACCTCGAGGCGGGCTACCGGGACGCCTGCGCTCAGATCGAGCGAATCGAAGGCCTGCTCGGCGAGCCGACGCCGCTCCCGCCGGGCGGGCGCTCTGACGAGCCGCTCGAGTTGCGCTCGAACTTCTCCAAGCCGGACTTCTGCGCGGCGGTCGAGAAGGCGAAGGAGTACATCCTAGCCGGCGACATCTTTCAAGTTGTGCTCTCGCAACGCCTCGAGATGGAGCCGAAGGTCGCGCCGTTTCAGATCTACCGCGCCCTGCGGGCCGTGAATCCCTCGCCCTACTTGTTCTATTTGCAGATGGACGATCAGGTGGTGTTGGGCAGCTCGCCGGAAATGCTCGTGAAGGTCGAGGGCCGCGAGGTCGAGTACCGCCCAATCGCCGGCACGCGCCGCCGCGGCTCGACCGAAGCCGAGGATCGCGCCTTGGCCGAGGATCTGCTCGCCGACAAGAAAGAGTTGGCCGAACACGTCATGCTGGTGGACCTGGGCCGCAACGACGTCGGCCGGGTCAGCGAGCTCGGCTCGGTGCGCGTACCGGAATTCAAGATCGTCGAGTACTATTCGCACGTGATGCACATCGTCTCCGGCGTGCGCGGCCGGTTGCGGGATGACAAGGACGTCTTCGACGCGCTGGCGGCCTGTTTCCCCGCCGGCACGGTCTCCGGCGCTCCCAAGGTCCGCGCGATGGAGATCATCGCCGAGCTCGAGCCCACCAAGCGGGGCGTCTACTCCGGCGCTGTTCTGTACCTGGACTTCCGCGGCAACATGAACACCTGCATCGCCATCCGCACGATGCGCGTACACGGCGACAAGGCCTATCTGCAGGTAGGCGCCGGCATCGTCGCCGACTCGGTCCCCGAGAAGGAGTGGGATGAGACGATGAACAAAGCGGGCGCCTTGCTACGGGCGGTCGAGAGGGCGCGAGAGTTGTAGACTAGTTGGCGCCGTGACTCGCTACCTGCTGATTGCACTACTGACTCTCGCCTCCGCTCCAGCCGCGGAGCCGGTCCACCTAGGTAAGTCGCTTGGCGGGTGGAGCGGCGACCTGCGAAGCGCGGACCGTGTCACGCGTCTGCTCGCTGCTCGCTCCGTGGGCGAGATGGCGATCGCCGGCGCCGACGGCGCGCTGGAAGTCTTGAAGGGCGCGCTCGATAGCAAGGATTCCGCGGTCCGCTACTGGGCCGCGGTGGCGCTGGGCGAGATGGGGCCGCGGGCGTCGAAAGCAGCCGGCGCGTTGCGCGACACGCTGCGTGACGCCGCTCCCGAGGTGCGCGTCTGGGCCGCATACGCGCTGGTTCGCCAGGGGGATCGAGATGCCGGCGTGCCGGCGCTGATCGAGACGCTCGGCAGCGAGGAACGCGGCGCGCGCCTGCAAGCCGTCACCGCGCTCGATCAACT
Organism: Bryobacterales bacterium; assembly: GCA_965216545.1. GTDB lineage: Bacteria > Acidobacteriota > Terriglobia > Bryobacterales > UBA6623 > RI-231. Next base: position 4,174,967 of record OZ244172.1, on the reverse strand, counting down.
CGGCGAAGCCGGACGGCCCGCCGTCCCCCAACTGCGCAAGGCCGTCGGGGATGACTTCGACTATGTCGGCCGCATCGCACGCCATGCCCTGTGGGTCCTGGGCGAGCGTCCTTGTCCGTACCGCGACTGCGACTAACCCGGAGACCGCTTGAAGTAGGGCCGCTTCGCCATTGGCGCAGGCCGTCAGGCCTCGAGCGTGGCCAGCCTTCGCGACGGCGGTTGGTCGCAGAAGACTAGGAAACTAGGAGGGGAAACTAGGAGGCGCCCTCCATGAAGATTCCATAAAGGCCGATGGCCAACGGGCTGTCATCAAAGGGTCAGGCCGAACCTTCGGCAAGAACTAGGAGGCGCCCTCCATGAAGATTCTGTAGAGACCGTGTGGCCGCCTGGCTCGGCGATTGCGGACTGAAGGCGGCTCGAGGAGGGGCTCATCTTCTCCGCCGCAGCGCCTTTGGCCCCGGAGGGCGGATGTCTGCGTCAGCGCTCTGCGGGGTCGAGCTCCTGCTCCGCGAGCGCCGTCATCAGATCCGCCAGGGCCTTCAAGTCGCGCAAGTCCGCCGTCTCGGCCGCCGTGTGGGAATAGCGCAGTGGAAAGGCAAGCGGAATGTTCACCGCTCCCGCTCGGGCAAACTTGGAGCCGTCGTTGCCGCCCGCGGTCACGCCCGCCCGCGCCGGAATGCCCTTGGCCCGCGCCAGCGCCAGGACGCGCTCGACCTCCGATCGCGGCGAGAGACCTGAGTTGTCGACCGCCCGCAACGCCGCGCCTCCGCCCAGCTCTACGTGACCCAGGCGCGTCGGCTCGAGCGGCGAGTCGGAGGTCACCAGACTGTCGACCGCGTAGACCCGCTGCGGCGAGGTGCGGCTCGCCACAGCATCCGCTCCGTACAGGCCGATCTCCTCTTCGACCGTGAAGACGAACCACACCGCGCGTTCGCTCTTGCGCGGCCGCACGCGGCCCAGAACAGAGAGCAGCACCGCGCAACCGGCGCGATCGTCGAGCGAGCGCCCCGTGATGCGCTCGCCTAGCAGCCGCACCAGCGTCTTGGCCGGTGTGAGCGTGTCGCCGGTCCGCGCGACGACGCTCGCGCGCGCCTGGCCGGAGCGACCCATCAACGCCGGGTAGCCCAGCCCGTCGCGCCACAGCGTCAGCGGATGGAACGCGAAGAGCTCGTCGGAGAGGCCGCCGCGCGCCTCGAGGGTCGCGCCGCCGTCGTCGTCAGCGTGCGTGACGCGGAAGCCGACCTCGTCCATGTGCGCCAAGAAGATGGCCTGTGGGGGGGCGTCGCCGCCCACTCGCACTACCAGGTTGCCTTTCTCATCCAGGCTCGCCCCGCGGGCGTGGGCTTTGGGGAGTCGCTCGATGAGCGTCTTGCGCAACGCGTCCTCCGCGCCGCTGACGCCCGGAACCGCCACTAAGTCTTGCAGCAGCGCGACCAGGCCGTCCTCGCGGGCCAATTGCACCGCCGGTTCTGGCGCGGCGGTTCGATCCAGGCGAAACTCCGTTTCGGCGGGCAGCCCAGCGATCCAGCCGAGTAGCCGCCCCGCCCCGTCGAGCATCGCCCAGTCGAGGCTCTCGGCCGGCGAGCCCGAATTCCGCGGTCCGAGGGTCAAGACGGCGCTCTGGGAGGCGCTCCGCCATGCGTTCTCGGGCGCGAACGGCCCAAACGAGATCTTCGCGGCGCCTCCCGAGTCGATCCGCACGCCGTTTTCGCGACCCCATGCCCGGATCTCGCTCGTCAACTCCGAGGACCAGCCGGATGCGCCAGCAACCGCGAGCCCGTCGTCTCCTCCCGGCCGCACTACCACCACCCGATCGGCCTGGTGAACCTCAAGCGCCCGCAACAGTCCGGCGTTGTGATAGTGCTGCTGCGCGGTAAAGGCCAACGTCACCTTTCCCGCTGGAGGACTTTTTCGCAGCAGATCCGCCAGGCGCAGCAGCAGCGCGGCCCCGGCGTGGCTGGAAATCCACGGTGCGGAGATCTCGCGCTCGCCCAGGCGGACTGGTCCCGCAGCGAACGTCACGCGGTCGAGCGCGCTCACCCCAGCCGCGCCCGCTTCCTCCGCCGAGGAAGCGCCGATGTCGACGTAGAGGTTCTCGAGTGATCGGGATCCGCCCGAGTAGCCCCTGTCGGAGTCGAAATGCACCGACGGGGCCGCCATCACGCCCGGCAGCGCGTCGCGGCCGTGGCGCGCGACCCTCACCGGCCATCCGGGCCAGTAGCTGTCGAATTGGTAGCTGGGCGGAGGCTCGGCCAGCCGGTGCAGCCTCAGGTAGCCTTGCGCGGTGATCTCGCTGACGGCGTACCCCGGCTCGTCCAGCCCGGCAACCAGCAGCGTGTGGGGTTCGCCGCTACCGAACGTAGCCCACACCGAGCGGGTGGCGTCGGTGCGAGCGTCGTCGCCCAGCCGCTCGAACACGTAGGCCTGGGCGTGCTGTTCCTCTCCTGCGGTTGCGTCCAGGCGCGCCAGGCGTTCGAGATCCGAGCCCTGCAGCGGTCCGGCAAGCCATGCTGCGAGCGCCCACGCGCCCAAAAGGCCCAAAAGCCCGGTCGCCGCCCGCCCGTCTCTACAGATACGCAATGACGTCAATCTCTACCAACGAGTGGCCCGGAATCCCGCCCGCGGCCGCAATCGTCGTCCGCACCGGCGGGTTCTCGCCGAAGCGCCCGCGAAAGACCTCGTTCATCGCCTGGTAGTCGTCGAGCGAATCGAGGTAGACGTTGCACTTGACGACCTTGTGCATCGATGAGCCGACGCGCTCGAGCTCGGACTCGATCGTCTCGAGGACGTGGCTGGTGTGCGCCTGGATGTCGCCCTCGAAGTGCGCTCCCTTGCCCGCCACGAACACCAGATTGCCCAGCGTCACGACCGGGCTGAACAGCGGGTTCTCCGGACGCTTACCGCCTGACCAATGCACCTCATGACGACTCTGAGCTTGCGCCTTGGCCGGGCTCGCCGCCGCGGCGGCAGCCGCGCCAGCCGCCAGCATCGTGCGCCGCGATGTTTTGCTTTCCGCCATGGCGTCTACGCCTTCTGCCACTTGAGGTAGTAGAACAGCAGCGGCGTGTCGCCTGTGTTCTTCACGCCATGCAGCCGATTGCCTCCGGTGTACATCATGGAGCCGGCGCGGACGGCGGTCACCTTGCCCTCGACCGAGATCTCACCGGAGCCTTCGGTCACGATCATGATCTCCTCTTCGGGATGCTTGTGCGGCGCATGCGGTTCCGTGCCAGCATTCAGGCGCAGGCTGCCGCCCTCGAAGACCTGCAGCATGTCGGTCGGGCCCTGATAGTAGATGTGCTGCACGCCAAAGGGATGCTCGAGTTGCTGCGCCCCTTCCGAGCCGAGCACGTCGTCGCGCACTTTACCGTGTGCCGAGGGCGCGCCAGCGGTGGCCAGCGCGGCCCCCATCATGGTGAAGAAATGGCGTCGGTTGTCCATTGAGATCCTCGAATGCTTGCTCCGCGAGACGCTCCCGCGAAACCAAACACACTCTATCGCAGATCGTCGCCGGCTTGCCGCCGCCACGGACGAGACGCTATCCTGCGTGCTTCCCAAGGAGCGACAAAGAATGGGCTGGCTGATTTACGCGTTGATGACGGTTTGCTGCTGGGGCCTCTACGGCATTTTTCTCCACAGCGGACAGATGGGCATGGCCGATCCGGAGAACGGACGCTACAAGGCGTTCCTGTTCGTCGGCCTGGCCTACTTCCTCACGGCGGTGCTGGCGCCGCTGGCGATTCTGGTGATGCGGGGCGCTTCGTGGTCGTTCCCCTACCAAGCCTCGAAGACGTCGCTGATCGCGGGCATCGTTGGCGCGGCGGGAGCGTTCTTCGTCTTGCTGGCCTTTGGCGCCAAGGGAACGCCCGCCACGGTGATGACGATCGTCTTCGCTGGCGCTCCGGTGGTCAATGCGGTCGTCTCGATGGCGCTGCACCCGCCAGCCGGCGGCTTCGGCGCGGTGCGGTGGCAGTTCGTCGCCGGAATTGTGCTGGCCGTCGTGGGCGGCGGGCTGGTGACACTCTACAAGCCGCCGCCGGGACCCGGACAAGCCAAGGCCAAGCCGGCCGCACAGGTCCAAAACGTGGCCCAGCGCTAGACGTCGTTCGAATTAGCCCCGCGAGCTCTCGTCCACCAGCATCGCCAGAGCCGAGAGCAAGGGCAAGAACACTGCGGCGGCCATCAACAGCAGGCCGACTACGACCGCCGGGTTCGCCCAAACCGTGCCTTCCATCTCTCGGCCGCTGCGTTTGTTCTTCACCAGCACGACGCCGCCCGCGACAACCGCCGCGAACCCGGCGAAAACCAGCAGCGGCGCGAAGCGCTGGATGAGCGGCGTGGCGGCGTGCGAATCCCACGCGAACAGCCCGAAGCAGGCCAGGGTCAGCAGCCCGTCGAGCGCGGCGAGGCCCGCCGCGGCCAGGGTCCACTGGGGCAATTTCGGCGCGGCCGTCTGGGTGGCGGGCTGCGCCTGCGTGGAGTCGCTCATCTGCCTCGATTATCGCCGAGTTTCCCTTTGGGCACACCGGAATAGGTATCAATTCCCGCTCCCCTCAGACGGACGCCTGGGGCTCTCTGCTAACCTGGCTTCATATCCCCTCGTAGGCCCTCGCGGCCTCCCTCTGACCCATGAAGACGGTGCGGAATCCGGCCGCCGAGCCGAAGCTGGCGACCGTGCGAAACCTGCTCGGCGGCACGCTGATGGGTCTTGCGAACCTGGTCCCCGGCATCTCAGGGGGCACCATGCTGCTCGCAGCCGGTGTCTATCCGACGTTCGTGGAAGGGATCGCGGAGCTGACCACGCTGCGCTTTCGTCCTAGGACGATGGCGACGCTGGGTTCGATCGGCGGCGCGGCGGCGCTGGCGATCGTCTTGCTCGCCGGCCCGGTCCGGACGCTCGTCGTCGACCACCGCTGGGCGATGTATAGCCTGTTCATCGGGCTGACGCTAGGCGGCGTGCCGGTGGTGTGGCGTCTGCTCAAACCGGCGAACGCTGCGGCCTGGGTCGCCTGCGCCGCCGGCGTTGCCGCCATGGCCGCGATGGCGATGCTGGAGCCTGGCGCCGCCGACCCGACTGGCGGCCCGCGATACGGCCTACTGTTCCTGGCCGGCCTCGCCGGAGCCTCGGCCATGATCTTGCCCGGGGTCTCGGGCGGCTACCTGCTGCTCGTGCTCGGGCAGTACATCCCGATCCTGAGCGCGATCGACGACCTCAAGCTGGGCCTGCTCGCCGACGGCGGGCCGAACTGGGAGCTCGTGCTCGCGGCCGCAAGAGTGTGCGCGCCGGTCGGCATCGGCGTGCTCGCCGGCGTGGTCGGCGTGAGCAATTTGATCCGCTGGTTGCTGCACCGCTTCGAGAAAGCGACGCTGGGCTTGCTATTGGGCTTGCTCTTCGGGGCTGTGCTCGGCCTCTGGCCCTTCCAACAAGGCCTCGTGCCGGCCGTCGGGGCAGTGGTCAAGGGCCGCGTGATGACGGCCGAGCTGATTGCCGAGCTCGAGCCCAAAGACTACCCGCTCGAGAAGTTCTCGCCCTCGGCCGCGCAAGCCGGCTTGGCGCTGGCTCTAATCGTGGCCGGGTACGCCGCGGCCCAGGGCGTGGCCCGCATCGGCCGCACCGAGACCTAGCGCTCCATGGAAGCTTGGCTGCACGCTCAATTCGCGCAGATGCACCTGGCCTGGTTGGCGCTGGTGATCGCCGCGTCGCTCTACCTGCTCGGCAAAGCCGCGGATTGGCTGGTCGACAAAGCGGTCGAGCTCTCCGAGCGCTCGCACATCCCTAAGACCGTCATCGGCGCCACGGTCGTCAGCCTGGGCACGACCGCTCCCGAGGCGGCCGTCTCCGTGCTAGCGGCCGTGCAGGGGGCGCCGGGGCTGGCGTTGGGTAATGCAGTCGGCTCGGTCATCTGCGATACGGGGCTGATTCTCGGGCTTGCCTGCCTGATCTCGCCGCTGCGGCTCGACCGCAACATCGTCAACCGCCAAGGTTGGATTCAGTTCTTCGCCGGCATTGCGCTCGTGGCGGCCTGCTTCCCGTGGAGCGAGCCGGCAACAGCATTCAGCGTCGGCGGGGCCCTGCCGCGCTGGATGGGCTTCGTGTTCCTAGCGGCGCTGGCCGTCTACATGATTCAGTCCATTCGCTGGGCGCGGCAGGATAGCGAAGCCACCCGCGTCGCCGGTGAGCCGGAGCACGAGAGTCAGGAACCGCTGTGGCTCACGATTCTCCAACTGGCGGTCGCCGTCACTTTGGTCGTGCTCTCGGCCCAGGTGCTCATCCCGGCGGTAACCGAAGCCGCGACGCGGCTCAGCGTGCCGCAGAGCATCATCGCAGCCACTCTCGTCGCCTTTGGCACTTCGTTGCCCGAGCTCGTCACCTCGGTCGCCGCGGCGCGTCGTGGACACGGCGAGCTCGCGGTCGGCAATGTGGTTGGCGCGGACATCCTCAACGTGCTGTTCGTCTCCGGCGCGGCCGCCGCGGCCACTCCTGGCGGCCTCATTGCCGCACCGCACTTCTTCCGCGTGCTCTTTCCGGCGATGCTGTTCGTCCTGCTGGTCTTCCGCGTCGGAATAGCCTTTAGCGGCAATTCGCTGCGGCGTCCGTTCGGCTACGTGTTGTTGGCCGCTTACGGGGTCTATCTGTTGGTCAGCTACCTGGCGCCCGGCCCGCCGGGTCCGCACTAGCAGCCGGCCTAGTCAGCCAGAGACCTCAGCCGCATGATCGTGCGCCTGGGGTCGCGCCCTTCCTGCTCCCAGATTGCGTGTACGCGCGGGTACTCGCGCGTGTAGGTGAAGTCAAAGGCGAGCCCGGCGTTGTTGAGCGCCCCGGGGCAAAGGTGGAAGGTCTGTGGCTGCGAGTCCGCGGCTCGACACTGTTGACCCAGCCGCTCGAAGGTCTCCGCCTTGCGTTCGAGCGCCTGCTGCTCCGAGACCTCGCCGCGACGAGCCTCCCGGTACAGGTCGGAGAGCCTGGAGTGCATGGCGTTGATCTCCTCAGCCTTGCGCAGAAACAGATCCGCTTCGCGCAGCGCTTGCTCTTCGCCGACGCGGTCTTGCCGCAAGCGAGCCGCCTCGGCCGCCGCCAGGAACCCGGCCAGCATGGAGACCGCCTCCTTCAGCGCCGGTCGCATCCGGCGGACATCGTCCTGTTCGTGGAAGTCCTCGTGGGCGACCACGAAGTCTCGGCGCGTCGGCTCGGCAACGGCCAACGATCCGGTGACCGGGGCCCGTCGCCGAGCGAGCGCCTCGGCCGGGTAGACAAACACATCGAGCTCGGTCGCATCGAACTTGCAGCCGCTGTTGCGGCCTTCATCGGAGGCGAGCCCGTCGTAGTCATCGGGCAACTCCAGCGGCCCCGTTGCGTAGCAGAGATAGTATGCTTGCCGCCGCCCCATGCGATGGAAGTTGGCCGTGGGCTCGAAGCCTAACGCCGCCTCCGCTCGTCGCACTTCCCGGACGATCTCCGGCGCCGGAGCGGCCCGCCGCGCGCAGCTAGCGAGCAAAGCCCAGAGGCAAACGAGAACGAAACGTGAGAGGCCGATCCGCAACCTTCCAGCGTCCCATGGGCCCTCGAAAACGCGCAAACGCGCATGGTAGTCTGGGAGTACCCGCAAGCCACGATAGCTCAGTTGGTAGAGCAGCGGTTTCGTAAACCGCAGGTCGTCGGTTCGAGTCCGACTCGTGGCTCCAGCTTAACCCGCCTAGAATCAACAGGTTTTCGTGTTCGTCTCCTGTGTGTACCTCTCGCGTACCAATTGGCGGCCGAAGCGGCCAACGGATCGTGAGCCAATGCGCGCTCGACGTGGGCTTCTAGAGCCTCTTGTCGGCCGCGGACGAACGGAGCATAGAAGCGCTCCGTCACCTGTACGCTGGAGTGCCCCAGCAAGATCGAGACGTCCTTGAGAGGGACGCCCTGTTGAAGTAGCTCGCAGGCAAACGTGTCACGGAATCGATGTGGATGAGCATCCTCGATTCCGGCCAGTTTGAAGAGCTTGGCGAGCCGCTTGTAGGCGACGCTACGAGCCGTCTCGCGGGCGCTGTCGCCTGTCCAGAAATAGTAGCGATTGCTTGGCCCCTCCAGAGGATGTCCGGAGTTCCGTTGAAACCAGCGGCTCTCCGAGACCTTTATGCTACGCCGCGCGAGCCTGAGCTGCGGGCGGCTTGGGTTTGAGATTCTCGAGAGCGGCAAGGAACCGTGGCAGATCGCGATAGCCTTTGATCCGCCGGAAGTTTCCTTCCGCCACCCACAGCGCCGAGCCGACCCAACGCTCCACGTGATCGCCGCGCTTCCAACACTTCACGCGACGGCACACCGTGTCAACGACCGAGAAGGCCGACTCGATCGGGTTCGTCGTCGCCAACATGCGATTCAGCCAGCCTTCCAGAGGCAGCCGGTGCACCGTCAACGTCTCGTCCAGGCCCTCGGCAAGCGAGCGCGCCGCCGAAGGGTTCAGCTCCTGCAGCTCGCGATGCAGCTTCTCGAGCGCGCGCTTGGCGTCCGCCGTCGAGCTCATCGCATACGCCGCTGCCATCTTGCGGTCAACCTCTTCGCGATACTCCTCGGTCAGATGTCCGACGACGTTGCGGCGCTTGTGCAACTGACAACGCTGCACCAGCGCCTGCTCGCCGGCGTGCTTCCGCACCGCCTTCAGCAATGCCTTGGCGCCGTCCACGACGTACAGCCGCGGCTCGGTAAAGTCGACGCCGCGCTCGCTCAGATCGCGCAACAGCTCCGAGACCACAACGGCGTTCTCACTCGCGCCTTGGCGCAACCCCAACACGACCTTTTGCCCGTCCTGCTTGACTCCCAACGCCACCACCATGTGTTGGCCCTTGAATTCGATCCCGTCGAGATAGATCGCGCACAAGCGATACTGCGACAGGTCGCGTTCGAGTAACTCGCGCACCTTGCGCCGCGAGACGCGGATGAAATGCTCGCTCACCGCCGACTTCTCGATGCCGTAGGACTCGGCGAACCGCCGCACGGCTTTCGAGTAGTTGCGCGTCGAGATCTCGAGCATCATCTTGTCCCACACCGCTTCGTCGAGCGGCTGCCCGCGCCGGAACAGCTCGTAGCTGCCTAGGCTCTGTTCGTGGCCGTCGGGAGAACGTACGCGGGGCCGTTGGACTTTTACCTTTTGGCCGTCGACGACCACGAAGCCGTCTTCGCGGCCCCAGCGGTAGCCTTGCTCGTCCTGGCGTCGTTGGCAGCGTTCGCCGGCCAACTGCCGCACCTCATCCTCCATGATGAGCTGCATCAGCTCGAGCCCAGCTTGGCGCATCAGCGCGCCGACGCCGTCTTGCAGGGCGGCGGCGATCTCCTTGAGCGGCAGGTGCAGTTGAATGCCGCGCTCGCCTTGCACGGCGCTCTCCTCAAAACGGCGGACCGCCCTCTCGCGGTCGATCTGATATCGTCTCTTCCTAGCGACTCTCCTTTTTCGAAAACACACCCCGAGCCTACTCCAGGCTCGGGCGGAGAGTCGCTACTTTCTACGATCTATCGGGCATCCTCCGCAGACGACTGTGGTCCAGGATAGCCCTGTGACGTCCCAGACCTACAACTTCAGCTACACCTACAACCTCGACGGTTCGCTGGCGTCGCAGACCTACCCCTCCGGCCGCGTCGTCGACTTCACCTACGACGCCTCTGGGCGGCCCTATGCCGTGGGCGAGGCCGGCGGCGGGGCGAGCTATCTCAATTCGGTGGCCTATGCGGCGCATGGCGGCATCGACAACAAGCAGCTGGGCAATCAGCTCACCGAGCAGACTTGCTACAACGACTTGCTGCAGCCGACCGCGCGGCGGCTGGGCAACGCCACGTCGGTGGGTTGCGCGGTACAGACGGCCTCGGACTTGCTGCACTTGGGCTTCGGCTATGGGGCGGCGACGCAGAACAACGGCAACATGGTGCAGCAGACCATCTGGGCGCCGGACAACGGGTCGGGGCAGGCCTGGCAGGTGACGCAGGACTATACTTACGATCAGGTGAACCGGCTGGCCACCTCGGCGGAAAAGCTATCGGGCGCGACGCAGTGGACGCGTAGCTACAGCTACGACCACTTCGGCAACCGCTGGATCTCGGGGGCGACCGGCCACACGCTGCACATGGCCACGCCGACGTCGCAATCAGCCATCCAGGCGTCGACGAACCGGCTGACCGGCGCGGGGATCACTTATGACAATGCAGGGAACTTGACGGCGCATCCGCATATTACGACCGGATCGGGCTCGATGGCGTATGACGCGAACAACAAGATGAAGTCGTTCACGGCGACGGGTGTGGCTGTGACGACAACCTATGACGCTGCCGCCCGTCGCGTCCGCAAGGTCTACAACTCGGAAACGACCGTTTGGGTCTACGACGCCTTTGGCAAGCTGGCAGCGGAGTATACGACCGATTCGCACACCGACGTAGCGACCTACTTCCGGACGACAGATCATCTGGGCTCGACGCGCCTGACAACGGACGCCATTGGTGATGTGGTGGCGCGCCGCGACTTCTTCCCCTTCGGCGAGCGGACTGACTCGAATCTGTCCGGACGCGGCTCCGTACTTGATGGAATGCTGGTCTCGTTCAACTCGAGCCCGGGCATGCGACAGCGGTTCACCGGGCAGCAGCGGGATGAAGAGACGGGCCTGGACTACTTCTGGGCGCGAAAGTTCTTCGCGCCTCTCGGACGCTTTCTTTCGATCGACCCTGGAAACGCAGATGCGAAGCTTGAGTATCCTCAATCGTGGAGTGCGTTTGGATATGTTTCCAACCAGCCGCTCCGGTATACGGATCCGCTCGGGCTATACAGCGCTGAGGGGTGCTTTCTCGACCCGACGAGCGACGAACTTGCTGAAACGGTGTATATTTGCCCGGATGTCCCAGGGTCCGGCACAACCGAACCGCACACTGTTACTGCGACCGACGAGCCAACAACAATGGAAATACTTCTCGACGCCGGGCTGGACTTCTCTTCGTCTGGTCAATTCGGCGCGAGCGGATCTGCGGCGAGTAGCGATGACGGCAGCGGTTCAAGCGACGACGGTGGAGGCGGAGGTCGCAATGGAACAAATGAGGATACGGGAAACAATCCTCCAAGTGAAGAGAGATGCGAAGCTGCCAGGGAGATTCTTGAGAGAGAGCTTCAATATGGAACGCAATGGGCGGCTCTTGTCTCAGGCAACACGTTCAGCTGGGCGGACGGCACTATGGAACCGTTCAATAGCTCTTATACTCCACATATGGAAACAGCCTGGGGTCCGATTGACCTGGATTGGTTTACCGACCTTACGGCGGTGTCTCCGACGTTCTCCGACGTGGGTGTCTATATCTTGGCTAAGACCGGCTGGTCGGTGATTAGGGAGTGGGCGGGAGTCGATGATGTCCTGTGGCCATTCCAGGATACTGGTGAGGTTCACGCAATTATATACAGCACACTAGGCGTACCGTATAGTTTCATATTCACAGAGGAATACTTGGATCAAGTATGCGGACAGCAGTGATGTCTATCTATCGAAACGTTGCCCTCGCGCTATTGCTGTGTGGCCTAATACTATTGATCTCCATTGTAATCATAAAACCACCCGTAATCGGATCACTTCCAATTCTTTCCGCCAGCTCCATTCTATGTTGTATCGGAATCGGATTGTGGATGCATATGAGACTAGCGATCATTGTATATGTTACAGTGTCAAGTGCGTTCACGGTTTGGCTTGTTCGCATACTTATCGAAGATGTCGCACTCCCCTGGCTAGTCCCAAATCTCTTAATAGCAATAGCTCCGAGCGTCGTAAGCGTCTTGATGATTAGAGAATGGTCAAACCTTAGAGCGAACCGGAAAAACGATGGGGAAGGAGAAAACGAGGGACATCCATGATTGGTTCTTGTCAAGCGCGGACGGCAGCAGACGTCCGTTTTGCTGAGCCCTCGCGCCAGCTGGCTTCGCCCGCTTGAACAGCATTCTGCCGCGCTGGAGCGGGTTCGGTCAACTGCGCGTCCGTCTGCGGACGCGGCGTAGCGAACGGTTGACGGGTTCCGCTCCAGCGCGTACGACGATCCTCCGCGGGCGAAGGCGGCGGTCTTCGCCGCACGGGGAATCCGGTGACAGTGGGAATCCGGTGACAGTCACCGGGCAAGTGGCTTGGATTCAGTCGCCTAGCGTTCCCACGGAGAAGTGGTGATGCTTGGCTGCGGACGGCATCGGGTTCCGGATCGCACACCCCGCCGAAACCGCCATCTCGTTTCTTCTAAGTCACTTCGGCCCGCTCGCCCATCTTGCGCCGTTCCCGCTGGCGTATGATGGAGCCGCGGTCAGACACCAACCCACCCGGGAAGCCCCTCGGCCTCAGGCGGGCGCCGCCAGCCATGCCGGGCTGGGCGCCGATCGGGCATGGCGCACTTCAATGGTGATCGCACGCACCGGCGAATGTCGGGTTTTGTCCGGAAGTGGGGTATCCACTTGACTCAGGTGACCCCAAGATGTAGTATGCGGCGCTATGGAGGATTATCCGCGTGATCTGGTGGAGTTCGAGGCCCGTTTCGCGACCGAGGAGGCGTGCCGCCACTACCTGGTGAGGCTGCGTTGGCCCGACGGGTTTCGCTGCCCGGCTTGCGGCCATGGGCGGGCGTGGCCGGTGCGCAAAGTTAGGCTGGAGTGCGCCCGTTGCGGCCGGCAGACCTCGGTGACCGCCGGCACGATCTTCCAGGACACGCGCAAGCCGCTGCGGCTGTGGTTCCGCGCGATGTGGCACATCACTTCGCAGAAGAACGGAGCGAGCGCGCTGGGCTTGCAACGCGTCCTCGGCCTCGGCAGCTACCAGACGGCCTGGACGTGGCTGCACAAGCTGCGGCGGGCGATGGTGCGGCCAGGACGCGAGCGGCTCAGCGGCGTGGTGGAGGTCGACGAGACCTATTGGGGCGGCCCGGAAGAAGGCGTTTCCGGCCGTCAGACCGAGCGCAAAGCGCTGATTGCAGTGGCCGTGGAGGAGAAGGGCGCCGGGATGGGACGCCTGCGCATGCGTCGCGTGCGCGACGCCTCGGCGGCCAGTCTGATCCCTTTCGTGGAGGAGTCGGTCGAGCCGGGCAGCCTGCTGCACAGCGATGGCTGGCTGGGCTACGAGCCGCTCGAGAAGAAGGGCTACCGGCATCGCATCGTCTTTTTGTCGGGGCGGCGCAAGGAGGCGTCGGAGCTGCTGCCGCGGGTCCACAAGGCGATCTCGCTGCTCAAGCGTTGGATGCTCGGCACCCACCAAGGCGCGATCAGCCACGAGCATCTCGACTACTACCTCGACGAATTCGTGTTCCGCTTCAACCGCCGCAGCTCACGCAGCCGCGGCAAGCTGTTCTACCGCCTCGTTCAGCAAGCTGTCGCGGTCGAGCCGACGCCGTACCGCTCGATCGTGGCCGATTGGGACGCCGAACCGGGGTAAGGCCGACCACAAGATGTTGGGGTCACCTGAGTCAGGTGGATACCCCACTTGTCCGGATATGTCAGGAAACTCCAGGGAGCGTGCAGGAGCCGTCGGGAGGGCCGTCGTACCTCAACTCTGTCGCCTATACGGCGCACGGCGCGGTCGACAACATGCAGCTCGGCAACCTGCTCGTCGAGCAGACCTGCTACAACGACTTGCTACAGCCCACCGATCGCCGCCTTGGCAACGCAACCTCGAGCAATTGCGCCATCCAAACCTCCAACCAGGAAGCTGTTGAGCCGATTCGGGAGGGAACTCCAGATCACGGGCGTCTATGGGAAAAGCGGCTTTGGCTATATCAGGAAGAACGCAGCGAAGTTCAATAGAGCTGCACAGTATGCAAACTACTTTGCACTCACTGACTTGGATCGACATGAATGTCCCGCGGGATTGGTCGAAGAATGGCTGGGGCGCGATGTCAGGAGGTCCCTCATCCTCCGTGTCGCCGTTCGGGAGATCAAAGCATGGTTGATGGCCGACCGGGAGCGGTTCGCACAGTTCATGGGGGTGGATCGGTCAGCCGTGCCCGCTCTGCCGGAGCAGGTCCTCGACCCCAAGTCGACAGTGGTTCAGACCGCGAGGCGATCTTCGAAGGCTACGGTGCGGGCTGACATTGCCCCCATCAAGGGGTCTGCACATCCCGTCGGTCCTGCCTACAACGCCGCCCTCGTGGCGTTCGTTACCGGACATTGGCGGGTGAGCGCAGCCCGGGGCGCCTGGTCGAGTCTGGAGCGGGCGGTACGAAGCCTGAAGGATCTGCGTCGTCCTTAGGAGTGTCGGAGTGTCGTCCTATCGGGATCGATTTTCGCGGGGGCACGAAATGTCTCGCCGCCTTGCGGTCCCGGTCCCTTTCGCGGTCTCATCTAGTCCATGGCGCGCACCACGCTACTCGCCCTGGGACTGCTGCTGATGACGACGACCGCTCCCGCCCAATGGGTCTTCTTCGGAACCGGCGACAGCGCCATCTACGTCTCGCGGTTCGATCCCAAAACCGGCTCGCTGAGCAAGCCGCGCGCGGCGGCCGAGCTCACTCGCCCAAACTTCCTCGAGATCCATCCCAACGAGACTCGCATGTATGTCTGCAGCCGCGAGCCGCTAGAAGGCCGAGATGCTCGCGGGATCGTCGTCTCCTACGCCATCGACCAAGCGACCGGCCATCTCACCCGGCTCAACAGCCTCGACACGGGAGCTCCCGGGCCGGCGCACGTCACCGTGGATAAGACCGGGCGGATGGTCGTGGTTGCCAACTATTCCGGCGGCAGTGTCGCTTCGTTCAAGCTCCACCCAGACGGCCGGCTGGAACGTCGCGCGTCGTACATCCAACACGAAGGCTCGTCGGTGAACGAGCAGCGTCAGAGCGAGCCGCACGCCCACTCGGTGAACTTCTCAAACGACAACCGCGTCGTCGTCGCGGCCGATCTCGGGACCGACCAAGTCCTCGTCTACCGCGCCGACCCGGCCAGCGGCAAGATCGTCGCCAACGATCCGCCCTTCGCCCGCGTCGCGCCCGGCTCGGGGCCGCGCCATTTCGCCTTTCACCCCGACGGCCGCAACGCCTACGTCATCAACGAGCTGCTCTCCACCGTCACCGCGTTCGCCTATGACGCCGCCACGAGCGCCCTACGGGAGATTCAGACCATCTCCACCTTGCCCGACGACTACAGCGACCGCAGCACGACCGCGGAAGTGTTGGTCCATCCCAGCGGGAAGTTCCTCTACGGCTCGAACCGGGGCCACGATTCGATCGCCGTGTTTCGCATCGATGCATCTAGCGGCAAGTTGACGCCGGTGGAGCGCGAGCCCACCCAGGGCAAGACCCCGCGTAACTTCCGTATTGATCCCTCCGGCCGCTTCCTGCTCGCAGCCAACCAAGCGAGCGACTCGGTGGTTGTCTTCAAGATCGACGCCCAGAGCGGCGCTCTTGAGCCGACCGGAGGGACGGTGCGTTTGCCCAACCCGATGTGCATCCGCTTCGTGCCTGCGGGGTAGCGCGTCGAAGCCTGTGATAGCGTAAGCCCGATGGAGCGGGAGGGAGCGGTTGGCTGGCGCGACAGGGCGGCGTACCTTCTGTTGTGCCTGGCTTGGTTCTACCCTTGCTGGTGGCTGGCTCAGCTACTAGTCAGCGCGGGTCCGGAGCTGCTGCGGGGCGCGCTGGCCGGAGACACGCCCCGCGTCGGAGTCCGCGGTTTGGGGTTCTCGAGCTGGCTCGGCTCGAGCCCGTCTGAGGCGCTGGCTGCGCTGGCGCTGGCTGCGGCGGGCTGGGCGGGCGGCATGGCGTTGGCGCGACGAGCGCCGGCGCTGCGCACGCTCGGCGTATTGGCCGCAGCGTGGTTTGCGTATGCGCTGTTCGGTCGCGGCCTGTCCACGGCGCTCTTCCGCTTCGAGCCGTCCGCAGCAGCGCTCGCCGTAGCCGGCTTTGCGGCGCTGACGTTCGCCTTCACTCAGTTGCAAGAGGCCGCGCCTGCGCGCGGCGCGTCGCAGCACGCGGCCTGGCTGATCATGGTCTTCCTCGCGCCGCTTGCCGCGGCGCATGCCGCGCCCGCTCTCTGGCGGGGCGATCTTCGAATGTTCGGTCTGGCGCAAGCGGTCGGCGGCGTCCTCGGCGCGGTCGTGTTGGCGGGATTCTTCGGCAAACGGAATCGCGTGGCCGCGGCCCCGCGTGGTTCGCTCGTCATTGCTGGAGCTGTCGCATCGATCGCCGTCTTCGTTGCCGCTGAGCGACTTGGCCGGACGCTCGAAGCCAGTGCGGAGGCCCGCCGCCAAGCCTCGCTCGCGCCAGTCCCCCGCGCCGCTCCGCCGCCCCGCGCCGGCGCAGGTTTCTTCTACAAGGGGGTCAACTTCACCGCTGAATGGCCCGATCCCTACGGCTCGAAAGTCGCGGCGCGGGTGCTCGGCGAGTTGCCCGGCTACGGCGTCAACGCCGTCGCGCTCGTCCCCTACGCCTCGCAGCGCCTCCAGGCCGCCGAGCTCAACTTCCCCCTGCGCATGGAGCGAGACGAGCTGGTCGTCGCCACGGCGAAGATGGCCCACGCCGAGGGACTCCGCGTCTTGCTCAAGCCGCAGGTTTGGGTGCGCGGCGGCAGCTTTCCCGGAGATCTGGTCTATGACGACGCGGCCGAGCGCGGCCGCTGGTTCGCCTCCTACGCCCGCTTCGTCGAGCACTACGCCAAGCTTGCCGCGCGCATCGATGCCGAGATGTTCTGCGTCGGCGTGGAGTTCGCCCAGCTCTCTCGCCACGAGCGCGAGTGGCGAGAGTTGATCGCCCTCGCGCGCAAGCACTACTCCGGACCGCTGGTCTACGCGGCGAATTTCGGCGAAGAGCTCGAATCGGTGCGCTTCTGGGACGCGCTGGACTTCATCGGCCTCGACAACTACTACCCGTTGCCCGAGGACCGTTCGACCGTCGCCATCGCCGAGAAGATCGAGCGCGTGCACTTGGAATTCGATAAACCCGTGCTGTTTACCGAGGCGGGCTTTTCGACCTATGAGCTCGCCCACCGCAGACCCTGGGAGGACGAGCCCGGCGGCGCGCTCTCGCCCCAGACGCAAGCGCGCAACGTGGACGCCTTCCTGCGGGGCTACTACGGACGGCCGTGGCTACGGGGCATCTTCTGGTGGAAGGTGGGCACCGCGGGGCGCGGCGGCCCCGAAGACGGCTCGCACATCCTATGGGGCAAGCCGGCCATGGACGTGCTCGGGCAATGGTTCCTACGCCCGCCCTCGAGCCGAGTGTACGAATAAGCATAAACCCCAAATTCCGCGCGGCAAACCCGCATGATACACTCCCATTTCCGGCACCAATTCAGGATTTCTCGTCGTTCTGAAAAGTACATAGCCATGACGCGCCCCGCCTCCTACCTCCCCCTCATCCTCGCCGTCTGCTCGCTTGCGGTCGTTCCGTCAGGATTGCAGGCGCAGCGCAAAGGCGCGGACGCGCCGCGCGAAGCGAAGGCGCTGCCCGACCTCGACGTGCGCCGCGCGGTTGCGCTCTCGGCCGAGGCGGAGGGTAGAGCCGCCGCGGTTGCGGCCAGACTGGCGACGATGGTCGACCACGCCGGCCAGCCGTTGCGTTATACGCTCAACGCCGAAGGGCTGCCCAAGACCGTGTCGTCGAACAGGGGCTTAAGCGGCCCTTCCGACGCTTCGCCCGAAGAGATCGCGCGAAGCTTCCTGGCAACGCCGGACGGCGTCTCGCCCTTCACCGCCGAGGAAGCGGCCACGCTGCGTCTGCGCGGTCGCTCCACCGCCGGAGCCCTGCATGTGGTGCATCTGCGGCAGTACGCCTCAGGCATTCCGGTCTACCACTCTTCGGTTAAGATCGCCGTCGGTCGGCGCGGGCGGGTGCGGGCGGCGACGTTTTCAGACCCAGCCCCGGGCGTGCGGCTGGCGAGCCCGCTGCCAACGCTGTCAGCGGAGGAGGCGGCGCGCGCCGCGCTGACCTCGCTGGGCGTCGAGCTCGACGGGCCGCTCGAGCGCCAACCCGGCCGCGACGACCGCGCCGTGTTCACGCATCCCGAGGGCGGGCGACGGCTGCCGGTCGCCGCCGAGCTTGTCGCGTTCCCTCTTAGAGGCGGAGCTGCGCGCTTGGCGTGGCGCGTCTACGCCGATGCGGGCAAAGCTTCCTACGAAACCTTGATTGCGGCCGATGACGGCTCGCTGCTGCTGCGCATCAACCTGGTCTCCGAGATGGGCTCGGGGCGAGTGTTTCCCGTCGATCCGCTTGGACCCAGCGAGATACGGGATTTCGGCGAGGGATGGCTGGATGCCGGAACGACGGTGACCACCGGCAACAACGCCGACGCCTACGCGGACATCGACGGCTTCAACCAGCCGAACGGCGGCGGCGCTCCCGGCCTCGACAACGGCCGTGCATCCAGCGCCGCCCAGCGGTTCGATTTCGACCATGGCGACGGCCGCAACGCCGGCCGCCAGACCCGCGCCGGCGCGGTGACCAACGCCTTCTATCACTCCAACGCCGCGCACGACTACTTCTACGGCCTAGGCTTCACCGAGACCGAAGGGAATTTCCAGACCAACAACTTCGACCGCGGCGGCGAGGGCGGCGATGCGATCCGCGTCGAGGTTCACGACGGGCTGGTGTCCAACAACGCGAACTACATCCGCAGGCCCGAGGGTCTTTCGCCGCGCATCCAGTTCGGCTTGCGCACGCGAATCCAGGGCGAGACGCGCGACTACGCCCTCGACGGCCCGGTTATCGTGCATGAGTACGCCCACGGCGTTACCTCGCGCACGGTTGGCGGCCCCGACGACATCACCTGCTTGTTCGAGACGCAAGCCGATGCGTTGAGCGAAGCTTGGTCGGACTACTTCGCCGCGTCATTCTACCGAGTGCCGGTGATCGGGGCCTACGTCGCGGGCAACCTCGAGCGCGGCATACGGCGGGCCCCGATTGACGACAACCCGCGCACCTACGTCGACCTGGGCAATCCCCGCTTCCAGGAGCATGCCGACGGCGAGATCTGGGCGTCCACGCTGTGGGATATCCGCAATGCGATCGGCGCCGAAGCAGCGGACCGGCTGATCTTTCAGGCGCTGCTGATCACCCCATGCAACCCGACCTTCGTCGATGCGCGCGACGCCATTCTGGCTGCTGACGGCGGAACCTTCGAGCTCCAGCTTTGGACCGCGTTTGCGGCTCGCGGGCTAGGGTTCGCCGCATCGGCGGAGAACTTGCGCGAATCGATCACGACGGCCTTCAACGCCAACTTCGACCTGCCCCCGGATCTGGCGCCGGGCAATCGCGCGCCCCGTGTAGTCTCGCTTCCTTTCTCTCCAGCAACCTTTGGCGAGCCCTACTCCTATGAGGTGCGCTCGATCGATCCCGACGGCGACTCCCGCACCTACGAGCTCGTCTCGGGACCGCCAGGCGTCGCTGTGGACGCCACGAGCGGCGAGATGACTTGGGGTTCCCCCGCCTTTACGCCGCAACGGATCCAGATCGCCGTCAGCGACGGCAACGGCGGACGCACCGTGCACGGTTTCCGATTGCGGACGGTGGCGGACCTGGCGCCGGACCAGCCGATCGTCATCAGCGGCGAGCGCGGCAGCTTCGGATTCGGGTTGATGGAGGTGCCGCCCAATACCGAAATTCTGCAGGTGCGGTTGCGCGGCGGCGGCCCGAACGACGACGCGGATCTGACGCTGTTCGACCCGGACTTCAATACCGAAGTTTCGTTCCTGCCCGGCTCGGACGAGACATTGACGATCCGCAACCCCGCTCCGGGCTTTTGGTTCGCGCAAGTCGAAGGCACGACGGCCTACCAGAACGTCGGCCTGTCAGCGCACTTCCTTTCGCCAACCGAGCTGCAGCTTCCAAGCGCGACCACCCTCTCGGAGGCGCGCAGCGGCGAGAGATTCTTCAGATTTACAGTGCCGGAAGGCGTGCCGTTGCTGCGCGTCACCCTGACCGGACGTGACGGAGACGCAGACCTGCTGCTCGCGCGCGGTCGCGTGCCGATCTGCGCCAGCACCTTCGTCAGCCTGCCTTGCGACCAGGACCAGACCTCGGACGAGCTCGGATCCTACGAAGCGGTCACGCTCGAGAATCCCGAGCCCGGAGAGTATTTGGTCACCGTCTATGCCTTTCGCGCTTTTCAGGACGCCGAGCTGCGCGTGGCGCTGTCGGCGCCGAATATCGAGCTCGGCGCTGCGACCGACGGCGCGGCGTTCCAGTTGGTCAACGCCCCGGGAGGCATCGCTTCGTTGTTCGGTTTGAACATGGCCGACGGCACGGCCGGGGTCACGGCGCTGCCCTTGCCGAAAGAGCTTGGGGGCGTCCGGGTGATCGTTGACGGCGAGGAAGCTGCGTTGTTCTTCGTCTCGCCGGGGCAGATCAACTTCCAATTCCCGACTCTGGCGAGCGTGGGCACAGTCGACCTGTTCCTCTATCGCAACGGCGAGCTGTCGACGCCGCTCGCGGTCACGGCACAGTTGGCTTCGCCGCAGGTATTCGTCAACCCGGACACCATGCTGCCCATCTTGCAGCACGTCGACGGCTCGCCCGTCACGCCCGAAAACCCAGTGCGGCCCGGACAGGCCGTCATCGTCTACTTCACCGGCATCGGGCTGGTGAATGACCCGCCCGGCGATGGCCAGCCGGCCGCGGCGAATCCGCTCTCGAGCACGATCCTCCTGCCGCGCGCAACGCTTGGAGGAGCTGACGTCATGGTGTTTTTCGCCGGGCTGAGCCCAGGGTTCGTCGGGCTGGCGCAGGCGAACCTCGTGCTGCCGGCCGAGCTTCCGGCCGGTTCGACGCTCCCGCTGGTGCTGATCATCGACACCGGATTTTCGCATTTCGAGTCCGTGCCGGTCGAGATCCCGGTGGGGCTCTGACAGTGAAGAGCCTGCGAAGCGCAACGCGCTCCCCAGGCATCGCGAGCCATCGGACTCTGGCGCGGGCCCCTATTCGCCCGCCATCTCGATCTTGACCGGCGTCGAAGCTTGCTCCTCGCTGGTCCGGCCCCAGATAGCCGCCGGCTTGGGGCCTGCTCGAGAAGCCGGGCCCGGCGCCGGCGACCATGGGCGCCACCATGCTGGCGCCGAAAACGATCCAATTCATGGGGGGATCGTTTCCGTGAGCTGCCTTGGAAGGGTGTTGCGCTCCCTGTACGCAGCCCAGGGGGCCAACCCAGGGGAGCGATACCTAACTCCTGTTGTTTCAGCGCAGAATGGGATTCTCGAGGCCATCCGCGGTGACAGCCTGGCTCACGGTGGCCGTGCGAGCGCGCCAGGATTGCGCGGAGTCGCTCCCTCGCCGAGTGGCCTAGGCCGCTAGCCCCGGCCTCCCCAGGCCGATAAGACGGATGGACGGCCTTCCTGCGAAGGCCCGTTCGCTGCTGTGAGATGCAGACATCGGCCAAGCGCTTTGAGTTTTTGGGTATGCCTTTCGTCACCCGCAGCGCGACCATGCTCGGTCTGATCGAAACCGCCGCCCGCGTAGCGCGATCGGAGGCGGCGGTGCTCATCACCGGCGAGACCGGGACTGGCAAGGAGCTGGCGGCTCGCGCGATCCACCACTACTCGATGCGCTGCTCCAAGCCGTGGGTCGACGTCAACTGCGGGGCCTTGCCCGAAACGTTGATCGAAGCCGAGCTGTTCGGCCACGAGCGCGGGGCCTTCAGCGGGGCGGACCGGCCGCGGCCGGGGCTGTTCGAGATGGCCGACCGCGGAACGCTGTATCTCGACGAGATCGGCGAGCTCGAGCCGCGCATGCAGGTGCGCCTGCTGCGGGTGCTCGACGGCGCCCCGTTCTATCGAGTGGGAGGCCGCCGAAAAGTGCAGACGGACGTGCGGATCGTGACCGCAACGAACCGCGATCTGGGAGAAGAGGTGACCGAGCGGCGCTTTCGCAGCGACCTCTACCACCGCATCCGCCAGGTCCATCTGCGCGTGCCGCCGCTGCGCGAGCGGCGGGAGGACATTCTGCCGCTTGCCGAGTTCCTTCTCGAACGCCAGGGAGTCTCGGCGAAGCTCAGCCCCGCGGCGATCGTTCGCCTGGAAGGGCACGACTGGCCGGGAAACATTCGCGAGTTGCGCAACGTCGTCGTGCAGGCGGCGCTGCTCAACGGAGGCGCTCCGATCGCCGCGGCCGAGCTCGAGATCAGCCCCTCCGGGCCCTCGCAGCCGGCCAGCCCGCCCGCCGGCGTGAGCGGCGCGCTCAGCGCTATCGAGAAGAGCGCCATTGAGCAGGCGCTGGTCCAGACCGGCGGAAATCGCAGCCATGCCGCGGACCTGTTGGGGATTTCGCGCCGGACGCTGCTACGGAGGCTCAAGAGTTATGAAGCCGAACGAGAAGACAGCCTGGTGGCATCCCGCTGAAGATGCCGTTGCCGTCGAGGTGGTCGAGCGGCGCGCAGCGCCGCGCAGCCCGGCGACGGGCTCGATCACCCTGTGCTACTTCGACCCCGCCGCCGTCGTCGCGCCCGCGACGCTGGTCGACGTCAGTGAAGCGGGCTTCCGGGCGGCTCATGACCGGCCCGACCTCAGCCCCGGCACGACCGTTCGTTTTCGCATGGGTGAAGTCTCCGGAGAAGCGCGCGTCGCCTGGACCCGGCAGCAGGACGGCGGCGTGCAAAGCGGTTTTTCGGTGCTGAGCTCAGGGAGGAAGCGCTAGCCGCTTGCTCGTCATGCGCCTGGATCGACCACAGCATGGGCGTTCGGACATGCCAGCGGCTGCACCTCGCCGCGGGAAAGCGAGTCGATGACGCGGTTGGCGC
The DNA here is from genome assembly GCA_965216545.1 of Bryobacterales bacterium. Classification (GTDB taxonomy): domain Bacteria; phylum Acidobacteriota; class Terriglobia; order Bryobacterales; family UBA6623; genus RI-231. Next base: position 4,152,279 of record OZ244172.1, on the reverse strand, counting down.
AGCTCTATCTGGCGTTGATCGTCCTCGCCGGCCCGCTCGTGTTCTGGGCCGCGTGGGGCGGCCGCGAGCCCGTCCAGCCGCTCGAGCTCGCGGTCTTCACCGTCATCATCGCGGTGGCGAGCGCGTTGAAAGTGCCGCTGGCTCGCGTCAATGGCACGCTTTCGGTGGGGTTCATCTTCAAGCTGGTCGCCTTGGTGCAGCTTGGACCGTTTCAGACACTAGCGGTCTCGGGCTTGGGCGTGCTCGCGCAGGCCTTCTGGAAGGCCGAGCGAAGACCGCTTGCGCATCAAATCGCCTTTAACGTCTCGACCGTATGGGCGGCGCTGGCGATGGCGGACCGCGCCTGGAAGTCTGCCGCCCTGATGGGCCTGGGGACGACGATGGCGCTGGTCGCCGCGGCCGGCGCCTACTTCCTGGTGAACACCTGGTCGGTGACCGGCATCTTGGCGTTGACCGAAAAGCAAAACGCCGTCAAGATCTGGCGCGAATGTTACTTCTGGTCCTTCCCCTACTATCTGGTTGGCGGCGGCATCGCCGGCATGTTCGTATTGTGCCTGCAGTACGGCGGCTGGGGCTCGGCGCTGTTCGTCGCGCCCATCATCTACCTCGTCCACCGCTCCTACCGCCTCTACATGGGCCGGCTCGAGGATGAGAAAGTTCATGCCGAAGAGCTCGCCGCGCTGCACCTGAGAACCATCGAGGCGCTCGCGATGGCGATCGAAGCCAAGGACCAGACGACCCACGATCATTTGCAGCGCGTCCGCGTCTACGCAATCGAGCTCGGCAAGGAGCTCGAAATCTCCGAGGAGGAAATGCTCGCGCTGCAGGCCGCTTCGATGCTGCACGACATCGGCAAGCTGGCCGTCCCCGAGCACATCATCGGCAAGCCCGGCAAGCTGACCAAAGAGGAGTTCGAAAAGGTCAAGATCCACCCGGTGGTCGGCGCCGAGATCCTCGAACGCGTGCGGTTCCCCTATCCGGTCGTACCGATCGTCCGCTCGCACCACGAGAAATGGGACGGCAGCGGCTACCCCGACGGTTTGTCGAGCGAGGAGATTCCCATCGGCGCCCGCATCCTCTCCGCGGTGGATTGCCTGGATGCGTTGGCCTCGGATCGCCAGTACCGGCGCGCGCTGCCGCTCGACGAAGCCATGCAAGTGGTCGCCTCGGAATCAGGCAAGGCGTTCGACCCGCAAGTCGTCGAGATTCTCGAGCGCCGTTACGTCGAGCTCGAGGAGATGGCGAAGGCGACGCCGACAGAGCCGATGGAGCAGCTCAGCACCGCAGTGCCCGTCGAGCGCGGCGAGGCCCCGGCGGCTGGGTTCGAAGAGGTCAGCCAGTCTGCGCCCGGCTCGGGCGAGCCGATCTGGTCCTCCATCGCTTCGGCCCGGCGCGAGGCTCAGATGTTCTTCAATCTGACGCGCGACTTGGGCAGCTCGCTCAGCCTGGAGCAGACGGTGGAGACGCTTCCCGAACGGCTTGGCTCGCTGATCGAGTTCGATTGCTTGGCGGTATTCACCAAGCGCGACGACAAGCTCGTTCCGGCGCAGGTCGTAGGTGTCGATCGCGAAGTGTTTGCCGCGCTCGAGATTCCCGTCGGCGAGGGCCTCTCGGGCTGGGTTGCGGAGAACGATCGCGCGATCCTCAACGGCAACCCGGCGGTCGAGGCCGGCTACATGGCGGTTCCGACCGGCCTGAGCACGATGCGCTCGGCGCTTGCCGTGCCCTTGAGCGGGATCTCCGGCGTGATCGGCATCTTGGCGCTCTACAGCCGTCAAGCGGCGGCGTTCTCGCATGAGGACCTACGCATCGTAACCGGCATCAGCTCCCGCGTCGGCCTCGCCATCGAGAACGCGCTGAAGTACCGCGAAGCCAGCCAATCGGCGACCGAGGACTACTTGACCGGCCTGCCGAACGCCCGAGCGATGTTCCAGCGGCTCGACGACGAGCTCTCGCGCGCTCGCCGAGACCGCAAGCCGCTCGCGCTGCTCGTCTGCGACCTCAACGGCTTCAAGGCCATCAACGACACCCGCGGACACCTGGAGGGTAACCGCATCCTCAAGGAAGTCGCGGCCGTGCTCCGCGAGCATTCGCGGGAGTACGACCTGGCGGCGCGGATGGGCGGCGACGAGTTCGTGGTCGTCTTTCCCGGGCTCGAGAAGGAGCACGTGGAGCGTCGCATCGAGACGTTGCGCGAAGAGGTCAACAAGATCGCCGACGAGGTCTCGCTGAGCATCGGCGCCTCCTACTTCCCGGCTGACGGCGACGACGCCGAGCAGTTGCTCGTCGAGGCCGACGGGCGCATGTACCTCGACAAGAGCATCAGCAAGGGGAAGCCGCCGCCTCCCAGCGTCTCTTCCGAGCTCGAGGTCGCCGCTCGCTAGGGAGATGAGGTCGAGGGTCTACAAAGCTCTGGGCCGGACGGCCTTGCCGGCGGCGACCGTGCTGGCGGCCGCGCTCGGGGCCGCCTGGTTGGTCGAGCTCGCGCCGGGCGAAGCGTCGAGCGCACACGAGCTCGACCTGCGCTTGAGCGGCCGCTCGGTCGAGACGCTGCGCAGCCAGCGCGAGATCTCCCGCACCGAATGGCTCGGGCGGCTGGCGCGCGGCGACTTGGGAGACTCAGTGACGTTCCAGCGCCCCATCGTCGAGCTGCTGGGCGAGCGTCTGCCGGTGACCGCGCGACTGGTCGCGCAGGGCCTGGCGTTGGCTTGGGCTGTGGCGCTGGCGTCGCTAGTGGCGGGCGTGGCGCTGCGTTGGCGCATCTTCGACGGCTCGCTCACCGTGCTGAGCGGGACGCTGCTCGCGGTCCCCGCGGCGCCGTTCGCTCTGTTCTGTCTCTACGCCGAGTGGCCCGAGGCCGTCGTGGTCGCCGCGGCGGCCTTGCCTTGGCTCTACCGCCACCTGCGGAACCTCGCCGAGCGGCAGATGCGTGAGCCTTACGTGCTCGCGGCGCGGGCTCGCGGCGTGCGCGAAGGGCTCGTGATCGCACGTCATGTTCTCGGCCGGGTGGCGCCGGTAGCGCTGACGATGCTGGGCGTCTCGGTGAGCATGGCGCTGGGGGCGGCGGCGCCGGTGGAGGCGTTGTGCGACCTGCCCGGGATCGGACAGCTTGCCTGGGAGGCGGCGCTGACGAGGGACCTGCCGCTGCTGACAGCGCTGACGATCGTGGTCGCCGCCGCGACGGCCGCCGCCAACCTGCTCTCCGATCTCGCCTTGGCGCTGGTGGAGCCCGACCGACGATGAAGCGCGTCCGCATCGCCGCGGCGGTCACCTTGGCCGCGTTGTTCGCAGCCGCGCTGTTCGCCGAGCAGGTTGCGCCCTACTCCTACGACGAACAGTTCCGCGACGCCGTCTACGCCGGACCCAGCGAGCGTTTTCCGCTGGGAACCGATGCGCTGGGGCGCGACCGGCTTTCGCGCTTGCTCTACGGCACCCGGATTACCCTGCTGATGACGCCGGCCGCGGCGGCCCTGAGCGTTCTACTCGCCGCCCTGGCGGGCGCCGCCGCCGGCTACCTGGGCGGCTGGTTCGAGCGCTGTGCGGCGGCCGTAATCGATCTGTTTCTCTCGCTGCCCTGGCTGTTTCTGCTGCTGGCGGTCAGGGCGGCGCTGCCGCTCAATACCGATCCGCTCGTCTCGGTCGCCTCTACCCTGGCTCTGCTGGCCTGTCTGGGTTGGGCCGGTCCGGCGCGCACGATCTGCACCGCGGCGCGGGCGTTCCGCGGCGGCGACCTGATGTTGCAGGCGCAGGCGATGGGCATGCGCCCGCTGCGGCTGTTCGTCCGCCAACTCTTGCCAGCGCTGCGACCGCTGCTCGTCGCCCAGTTCTGGGTCGCTCTGTCGCTGTTCGTGCTCAGCGAGGCGAACCTCGGCGTGCTGGGTCTGGGCGTCGCCGAGCCAACCCCCTCGTGGGGGAACCTGCTGCGTGAGCTCCAGGACCTGCCGGCGGTGGCCGAGCGGCCCCTCATGCTAGCCCCGGCCGCCCTGCTCGTCGCCGCTCTGTGCTCCATCCAGCTCGTGTCCGCTCAATCGGAGGAATCCTAGAGATGCATCGAACCCTTAAGCTCATCGCCGCCCTGGCGCTCGTCCTCGCCCACAGCTCGCCCGCGCAATTCGGGGGCGAGCTCACGTTCGCGCTCCGCGACGAGCCCAAGAACCTCGAGCCGTTCGAAGCCGTCGACGAGCCCTCCGAGCTGGTCCTCTACCTGACCAAATCGCCCCTGATCCGCATCAACCGCAAGACCCAGCAGCCGGAGCCTCAGCTCGCAGAGTCGTGGACGGTCTCCAAGGATGGCCGCCGCATCGATTTGACCCTGCGCTCGGGAGTACGCTTCTCCGACGGCAGCCAGTTCGACGCCGACGATGTCGCCTACACCTTCCGGCGCCTGATGGCACTCGAGTCGGCCTCGCCGGTCGCCGATGCTTTTCGCAGCGACAAGGGAAGACTCGAGGTACGCGTCGCGGCTCCGCTGCAGGTCTCGCTGTCGTTCCCCGAGGCGATTGCCGGCATCGAGCGACTCTTCGATCCCGTGCCGATCCTCTCGAGCGAAGGCTCCGGGACGTTGGGCCCGTTCGTCATCGCCGAGTACAAGCCAGGCCGTCACGTACTCCTGAAGCGCAACCCGCACTACTGGAAAAGGGACGCCGCAGGTCGTCGGCTGCCCTACCTCGACGCGTTGACGCTGCCGATCCAGAAGAACCCGCAACTCGAGATGCTGCGCTTCCGCCGCGGCCAGTACCACCTCATCCCCAGCCTCGAGCCCGAAGCCTTCGCGCGCCTGGCCGCTTCCAACCCGGCCTCGGTGCGAGACGCCGGAGCATCGCTCGACATCGAGTTTCTGTGGTTCAACCAGAAACCCGACGCGCCGATTGAGCCCTACCGCCGGGCGTGGTTCGCATCGAGAGAGTTTCGGCGCGCGGTCTCGATGGCGATTCGCCGCGACGACATTGTCAGCGTCGTCTATCGCGGCCATGCAACCCCGGCGCTGGGGCCGATCTCGCCGGCCAACCGCTTCTGGTTCAACCCCGCGCTTCGCGGCCAGACCGGCGGGTCGGCCAAAGCAGCCGCCCTGCTGCGCGCAGCAGGCTTCAAGCGTTCAGGCGACAAGTTGCTCGGGCCGAAAGGCCACGCCGTGGAGTTTTCACTCGTCACCAATGCCGGCAACACCGCGCGCGAACGTACCGCGGCGATCATCCACCAGGACCTGGCCGCGCTGGGAATCCAGCTCAACATCGTGACGCTCGACTTCCAGGCGCTGATCGAGCGCATTGCTCAGAGCTTTGCCTACGAAGCTTGCTTGCTCGGCTTCGTCAACGTCGATCTCGACCCCAGCGCTCAGCGCAACGTATGGATGAGCGCGGGCCGTAACCACGCCTGGAACCCGATGCAGACCTCGCCCGCCACCGCCTGGGAGGCGCGCATCGACGAGCTGATGACCGCCCATCTTGCGACGACCGACGCAGCAGCGCGGCGCACGAAGTTCCACGAAGTCCAGCAGATCGTCCAGCAGCAAGCGCCAATCGTCTACCTGGTGCACAAGAACGCTCTCAGCGCGGTCTCGCCGCAGGTCCGCAACGTCGATCCGGGCGTGCTGTGGCCGCACTTGATCTGGAACATCGATGAGCTCTACCTCGCCGCGGAGGTCGCGTGGGACCGCTAGAGCAGCCTCTACTCAGCGCCGCGCTCACCGCTGGATACCGCCGGGATCAGACCGTGCTCCGCGAGCTCGAGCTCGAGTTGCGCGCCGGCGAGCGTGTGGGCTTGGTGGGCGAGAGCGGCTCGGGCAAGAGCACTCTGGCGCGCACGATCTTGCGGCTCGAGCGGCTCTCCGGCGGCTGGAGCCGCGGCCGCTTGGTCTTCGAAGGCCGCGACTTGATGGCTCACCGCGAGCGCGAGATGCGCTCGCTCCGCGGCCGCCGCATCTCGCTCGTGCTGCAGAGCCCGATGAGCGCATTGAACCCCTGGTTGAAGGTCGCGACCCACTTCAAAGAAGCTTGGATGGCCCACGCCATGCGAGCCCGGGGCCGCTCGTTCGAGACCGCGCGAGACGAGGCGCTCGAGCGCGTCGGCTTGCCGACCGACCCACGGTTCTCGAGCCGCTACCCGACCCAGCTCAGCGTGGGTCAGGCGCAACGCGTGCTGATCGCGCTCGCCATCCTCCACCAGCCGAGGCTGTTGATCGCCGACGAGGCGACGGCCTCGCTCGACGCCATCACGCGCGCCGGCGTGCTGGAGCTGTTCGCCGAGCTCAGCGAGCGTCTCGGGACGGCGCTGCTGTTCATCTCCCACGACCTGCCCGCGGTCGCCCAGGTCTGCGATCGAATCTGCGTCTTGCACGAGGGCACGGTAGTGGAGTCGGGCCCGACCGCCGAGGTCGTCGAAAGGCCGGCGCATCCCTACACGCGGCGGCTCGTCGCCGCGCAGCCCTCGATGCTACGGCCACAGCCGGACGCGCCGCCGGCGATCGCAGTCTAGGCGCAGTCTTCTCGTGGCGCCCGGCCATGCCTCGCGGCTAGTCCCGGTACCGCAGCATCATTTCCACCGCTGGGCCTTGCGCGCGCCGAGCTGACGGCCGCGCATCCACTCCGCCGCGGGCGCCGGCATAGGCTGCCCGCCCCACGGCCCTAAGACCTTCGTACAGCCCCAACATTCACGAACCGCGCCGCGGCGCCGATGATTGCTTCGTAGGGAGCGGCGCCGCCAAGGCGTGACGGACCCGCCGCCTCCCGTGGGTCTCCGGCCTTGGATTGAGGATCTCGTATGATTCGAAAAACTTCGCTTGTGCTTCTTGCGGCGAGCTGCCTGGCAGCCGTTGGCCTCTACGGTCAAGCAACCACTTCGTTGCGCGGTCGTGTCACCGATCCTAGCGGCGCCATGATCGCCGGCGCCCGGCTCACGTTGACCAAGACCGGGACCTACTCGATCCGGTTTGCCGAATCGGACTCGAGCGGCCTTTACCGCTTCCCCCAAACCCCTCCGGGCGAGTACGAGCTACGCGCCTCAGCCGAGGGCTTTTCGCCCATCGAGGTCCAGCAGATCACGTTGTCCGTCAGCCAGCCGGCGACTTGGGACGTGCAATTCACCGAGATTGGCCCCGTCAACGAGGTGGTTTCGGTCCAGGGCTCAGTCTCGCCGGCGAACACCACCGACGCCTCGCTCGGCAACGCATTCGGCGAGCGCGCGGTGATGCAGCTCCCCTTCAACGCGCGGAACGTGGTGAACATGCTCTCGCTGCAACCCGGCGTTACCTTCGTCGGCGACCGCGACGAGCTGCGCGAAGACCGCCGGGCGGGCTCGATCAACGGCAGTCGCTCGGACCAGTCCAACATCACGCTCGACGGCGTCGACGTCAACGAGCAGCAGAGCCGCTTCGCTTTCACATCCGTGTTGCGCTCGACGCTCGATTCGGTGCAAGAGTTCCGGGTGACGACTCTCAACCCCGACGCCTCCCAAGGCCGCTCCTCCGGCGCCCAAGTGCAGCTCGTTACCAAGAGCGGCTCCAACCAGGCTCACGGCTCCGCCTACGAGTACCATCGCAATACCGCGACGGCGGCCAACGACTTCTTCAACAACCTCGCCGGCGTCGAGCGGCCGAAGCTGATTCGCAACATCTTCGGAGGCTCGGCGGGCGGCCCGATCGTACCCAATCGCGCCTTCTTCTTCGTCAACGGCGAGCTCCGCCGGGACGCCAGCGAAGCGACGGCAGTACGCACGGTCCCCAGCGAGCGTATGCGGCAAGGGTCTCTGCAATACCTTCGAGCCGACGGCTCGACCGCCACGCTCTCGAGCGACGACGTGCGCCGGATCGATCCGCTCGGCGCCGGCCCAAGCGCGGCGGCGCTCGACATCTTCAACACTTTCTACCCGCGCCCCAACGACTTCACCGTCGGCGACGGGCTCAACATCCAGGGCCGCCGCTTCGCCTACCCGATTCGCGACGCGCGCGAAACCTACATCGCCAAGCTCGATTTCAACTTGGACAAGTCTGGGTTGCACCGGGCCTTCATGCGCGGACAGCTCCAGAGCGACAGCCGCAACCTCGAGCCCCAGTTCGCCGGCCTCGATCCCAACGGTTCCATCCTCGACAACAGCAAGGGCCTGGCGCTGGGCTATGACGTCGTGTTGGGGCCCAATCTGTTCGCGGGCTTCCGCTACGGCTTCACGCGCCAGGGCGTGGAGCTGACCGGCGTGCAGACCGGCTCCGTCTACGAGCTGCGCGGCCTCGCCAGCCCGCTGGGGTTGACCCAAGGCCTCGCCCGCACCCTGCCCGTCCACGTGCTTCGCGAGGACATCACCTGGCTGGCCGGCGCCCACACCGTGCGCTTCGGAGGCGTCTATCGCTCGGTCGAGAATCGTCGCCTCGACAGTCGCGACTCCTACCACCGCGTTGTCGCGGACTCGTCCTGGATGGAGGGAACCGCCGGAGAGCTGCTGCCAGCGGACATCTCCGAGGACTTCTCCGTCGCCTTCGCCGACGCCATGGTGGCGACCCTGGGGCTGGCGCCGTTTGGCGAAGCGCGCTACCGCTACGACGTCAACGGCGCCGTGCTGGCCCAGGGCTCGCCGGTGTCGCGCAACTTCGCCAACGAAGAAGCCGAGCTCTACGTGATGGACCAGTGGCAGGCCGCGCGCGGGTTGACGATCACCGCCGGCGTGCGGTGGTCGCTGATGCCGCCCGTTTACGAGAAGAACGGCGTGCAAACCTCGCCCAGCATCCCGCTGGCGGAGTGGCTGGGGCGCCGCGCGCAGCTCGCTGAGCAGGGGCTCTCGCAAGCCGGCGCCGGCGTCCTCTCGTGGGACCTGGCCTCACGCACGGGCCGCGGCCTCTACCCCTACCACAAGAACAACCTCGCGCCGCGGTTCTCGCTGGCCTATTCGCCACAGAACGATTCCGGATTGCTCGGCAAGCTCTTCGGCGGCCCCGGCAAGACCGTCATTCGCGCCGGAGCCGGCGTCTACTACGACGTATTCGGCCAGAGCATGATGGAGACCTTCGCGGGCTCGGCGCTGGGTTTCTCCACCCGCATTGCCAATCCCGCCGGATCGTTCAACGCCTCCACCTCGCCGCGCATTCGAAGCGTCTTCGACCTGCCGGAAGCTCTGATCCAACCCGCGCCCCCCGGCGGGTTTCCGCAGGTGCAGCCTGATAGCTTTCAAATCACCAACGCCATCGACGATTCGGTGGTCTCGCCCTACAGCGTGGCGCTGAGCCTCAGCCTGGGTCGCGAGCTCGGCAACGGCTTCTTCCTCGAGGGGTCCTACGCCGGCCGGCTCTCGCGCCGCTCGCTGGTGCAGTCCGATCTGGCGATGCCGACCAATCTGCGCGATCCCGCCTCCGGGCAGACCTACTTCGAAGCCGCCAACCGGCTTGCGGAGCTGGCCGAAGCCGGAACGCCCGCCAGCGAGGTCGCGCCGATCGCCTTCTGGGAAAACATGTGGCCGGGCGCGGCCAACGCCAGCCTATTCGGAACCGAAGGCGTGACCGCCACCCAGGCCCTCTACGAGCTCTACAGCTTGTTCGCTCCCGACTACACCTTCGGCCTCAACTTCGCCGACACCCGCTGCTTGCCCTCGTGCAGCCGCTTGGGCCCGAACGCCATCTTCAACGCGCAGTACTCGGCGCTGGCGGCCTGGCGGTCCCTCGCCAATGGCAGCTACCACGCCGGTCAGCTCACGCTGCGCAAGCGTCTCTCCGATGGCGCTCAATTCGACCTCAACTACACCCTGAGCAAGTCGATCGATCTCGGCTCGTTTCCCGAGAACGCCGCCATGTTCGGCGGCGGCTTCATCGTCAATTCCTGGGATCCCGGGCAGATGCGAGGGATCTCGGACTTCGACATGACGCACCAGCTTAATGCCAACTACGTCGTCGAGCTGCCCTTTGGACGCGGCAAGCGCTGGGGCGCGAGCTGGAACCCGCTGGCGAACGCCGTCCTGGGCGGCTGGCAGGTCTCGGGAATCTACCGCCACACCAGCGGATTGCCGGCGCGCGTCGGCAACGGCCGCCAATGGCCCACCAATTGGAATCACACCGGTTTCGCCACGCCGACGCGCAGGCTGCCGACCAACAGCGGCGCCTTCAAGAACGCTCCCTCGGCTGCGGGCGACTCCGGGCCGAACATCTTCGCCGACCCGCAAGCTGCCCTGGATTCCTTCGCCCCGACTCGTCCCGGGCAAAGCGGAGCGCGCAACCCGGTGCGCGGCGACGGCTTCTTGACCGTGGACTTGGGTCTCTCCAAGAGCTTCCTGATGCCGTGGGAGGGCCACCGACTGCAGTTCCGTTGGGAGATCTACAACCTCACCAACAGCACCCGCTTCGACCCCGCGCTCGAGTCCAACGCCGGCGCGACCTCGATCTCGCTCGACCTCACAAACTCGGGAACCTTTGGCCGCTACTCAGGCACGTTGACGAATCCACGGGTGATGCAGTTCGCCTTGCGCTACGAGTTCTGAGCCGGGCGAGCGCAGCCGCTCGAGCCGCGGTCTCAGCGCAGTCGCCCAGCCTCCCGCGCCATCGCTTCGACGGCGTCCATCACCACGCCCTCGACCTCGGCGGCGAACAAGCCCACGCCCATGTAAAGACCGCGGCTCTCGTAGCCGCCTTCGGCCACGACGTCCATGGTTGGCAGATAGCCGTAGAGATCGTTCGAGTAGCCGGCGATCCAAAGGTTCAGCGGTCCCAGCCGCTCCCCGGTCAGCGGGACGTACCCGACCAGCGTTTCGCCGCTGAAGGCGACCAAGGTGAGGCTCTCGCCGAATTGCCACAGCGCAAACGGAGCGTTGTAGGTCGCCGGCAGGGGCCGTCCGTCATGCAACAGGGCTGCCGCGCGATCGGTGAAGAACTTGCGGTAGGACGGCGCTCCCTGCGCCATCCGCTCGATCTCCTCCGCGGTGAACGATTGCAGCGGCAGATCGACCCGTCGCAACAGCGTCCGCAGCGGACCGTGCAGCAGCTCGAGCTCGCCACCGAGCACCGCCGCCACCTCCCCGGCGAGCTCGCGACCGTGCTCGCGGGCCATCGCAAGCTCGCCGCGAGGGACCGGCGAGGCGTCGCCGGCGCAACCGGTGACGAACATCGCCTGTATGCCCGGGAAGCGCCTCTCGAGCGCCGTCTGCGCGTAGCCCGAATAGTCGCCGCCGATGCGCATGTGGCGTCCCGTCAGCGTGGTGTTGTGGGCGGCGGCGCCGAAGACGACCGCCCGCAACGCGCCGTCCTCGCTTTCTACGCGCAACACCGGCACGCTGCGGTCCGCCAGCCCGCGCGGGTTGACCCCTAACCGGATTCCGCGCTCGGCAGGCTCCCTGCGGTTGAAGACGAACCGCGCCAACCCCGACCCCCACCACAAAGCGCCCGGCCGCTTCGACTCCAAAGCGGACCGCCCGATCGCGACGATCGCGTCCTCGAGCCCCTCGACGTAGCGCCGGACACCCGGGGCGTGCACGGCCGCCGGACCGCTGAGCATCTTGGCGCTCACCAGCGGGCCGGTGTGCGTATGCGAGCCGTTGAGCAGCACGGCTTCCCGCTCGATGCCGGTCTCCTCGCGCAAGCGGGCGCAGATTCTCTCGGCGAGCTCGTTGGGGAACCCGAGTAAGTCGGCCGTAATCAGCAGGGCGCGATTCCCGCGCTCGTCTCCAAGCGCCAGCGCCTTGGCGTAGAGATCACTGTCGACCCCCTGGAACGGCTCACGGCGCGAGGCGTAGCCGGCCATCGGAATCGGCTCTTTGGGCGTGATCACGACCTTCGCCAGACCGATCTTCCACTCCGCGCTGATTCGCAAGGGAGCGCACAGCGCCAGCCCGAGGATCGCCAAGATGCAACGCCGTCTCATGGTTCGCTACCGCCGAACAGGTCCGATCGAGCCCCCCGGGGTTCGCCGGCCCGGTTCGTCGCCAGCAGCTTAGCGGAGCCCGCCCGAGATTTCCACGGCGCCGCGGTTGTACTCTAGTTGGACCCGTGAATCTCGCCCTTCCCGCTCGCTTGATCGGCCCCGTCGCTTTGCTCTCGCTCTTCGCTTGCGGCGCGCCGCCTCGGAAAGCGGATCCCGCGTCCGCGGCACGTTACGAGGCTTCGTGGGAGTCGCTGACCCGGCACGAAGTTCCCGAGTGGCTGCAAGACGCCAAGTTCGGCATCTATGCGCATTGGGGACCCTATTCCGTGCCTGCTTTCGGCCACGAGTGGTACGGCATGCGGATGTACGACCCGAGCAACGTCCGCGGAATCTACGAGCACCACATGCAAACCTACGGCGGTCCGCTCGCCTTCGGCTACCGCGAGTTCATCCCCCGTTTCAAGGCCGAGCGCTTCGACCCGCAAGCCTGGGCGGACCTGGTCCGTCGCTCCGGCGCGAAGTACGCCGGCATCGCCGTCGTCCACCACGACGGCTTCCTGCTGTGGGATTCCGACGTCAACCGCTGGAACGCCGGCGAGATGGGCCCCGAGCGCGACCTCTTCGGCGAGCTCGCGAGCGAGATTCGCGCCGTGGGCCTGCAGGTCATCGCCACCTTCCATCACATCCGGACCTTCAACTGGTATCTGCCCCAAGACCCCGCCGCGGTCGAGCGTGGCAAGCAAGAAGGTTGGGACCTATTCGACCCAGAGTACGCCGATCTCTACTGGAACGAGCACACCGGAAAGAAAGAAGACTTCGTCGCCGAGTGGCGCGCCAAGGTGACCGAGGTGATCGACAAGTACTCGCCGGACGTGTTGTGGTTCGACGGCGGACAGTTCCAGGAGGAAGCCGCCCAGCACGACGTGCAGAACCTGCTCGCCTACTACTACAACTCGGCCGAGGAGAAAGGGCTGCACGTCGAGGTGCTCAACAAGCTGCCGACCTCGATGCAGTTCAATTTCCCCGAAGAGTTCGGGATGCTCACCTTCGAAGCCGGGCGCGACCGTCCCGACGTCGTCGAGCGGCCCTGGGTCGACGACGAGAAGATCGGGCTGACCTCTTGGGGCTACGTCGACGGCCTCGAGTACCGCGATGCGAACGAGCTCATCGATGCGCTGTGCGACCGCGTGGCGCGCGGCGGCGGCATGCTGCTTTCGCTCTCCCCCAAGGCCGACGGCACAATTCCGCAAGGCCAACAAGACCTGCTGCTCGCGATCGGCGGCTGGCTCGACCAGAACGGCGAGGCGATCTACGGAACCCGTCGCTGGACGACGCACGCCGAGGGGGCGCCGGGCAAGTTCGTCAGCGACTCGGGCGGTCACCGCAGGTGGCGATTCGTCGACGCCGCTGCCAGCGACATCCGCTTTACGCAAAACGGCGACGCGCTCTACGCCATCGCGCTCGAGTGGCCCGCCGACGGGCGGCTCGAGATCAAGACCCTCGCCGCCGGCGGCCCGACGGTAGAGTCAGTCGAGCTGCTCGGCGCCGCTGGCGATTTGGAGTTCGAGCAAGGCCCGGGCGGCCTGTCGGTCGAGCTGCCCGCCGAGCCGCCAAACGACTTCGCCTACGCCCTGCGCCTCGGCTTGGCCGCCGGCAGCCAGTAGGCCATCGCGCCAATTGCGCCCGACCTTGGCCGTGTTGCCGTCGCTCCGGTTCGCGTCAGCGGCCCGCTTGCGCGTATGATGTCTCATACGTCGATTTCTCTGATGTCTCGCTATCCGCTTTGGCCGCTGTGGCTGCTGCTCGCCCTCGTCGTCGCCTTCCTCAACGTTTGGACTTGGTCTCGCGTGGACCTCGTCGTCGGCGTTCCGTTCAACCTGCTCTATCAAGTCTTGCTCTGTGTAGCGGCCGCCGTGTCGATGGCGTGGGTCCTGCGGCGAGCCTGGCCGACCGGCCTCGACGATGAGTAAACGCCCGCAATGATCCTTGCCGTCTTGATCGGTTATCTGGCCGTCGTGCTCACCGTCGGCGTCGCCGGGCATCGCCTCTTCCGCGGAACCGGCGAGGACTACTTCGTCGCCAGCCGTTCTATCGGGCCGTTCGTCCTGGTGATGACGCTGTTCGGCACGAACATGACGGCGTTCACCATCCTCGGCGCCTCGGGCGAAGCGTTCAACCGCGGTCTGGTCGTTTTCGCCCTGATGGGGACGACCTCGGCCATCCTGATCCCGCTCCAGTTCTTCTACCTCGGCATCGAGTCCTGGAAGCTCGGCAAGCGCCACGGGTATCTCACGCAAGTCCAACTCATCCGCGGGCGGTTTGGCTCGGACGCGCTGGGTTTGTTGCTGTTCGTTGTGGCGGTGGCGTTGATGCTGCCCTACATTCTCATTGGCGTCAAAGGCGGCGGCGGAGCGCTCAACGCCGTCACCGGCGGTCCCGAGACGGGCTTGCCCGCCTGGGTCGGCAGCCTGGCGGTCTGCGCGGTCACCTATGTTTACGTCAGCTATGGCGGCATGCGCAGCACCGCCTGGGTCAACACGCTGCAAACCAGCGTGTTCGTGCTGTTCGGATTCGCTGCCTACGCCATCATCACCTCCGACTACGGCGGCCTGGGCGCGGCCATGGAGCGGCTACGCATGGAGCAACCCGAGCTGATCAGCTTCGGCGACGACTCGTTCACGCTGTTGCAGATGAGCTCGTTTCTGCTGATCCCGCTCTGCACCGGTGCGTTTCCGCATCTCTACAGCCATTGGCTCTCGGCCAAGAGCGCGCGAGCGTTCCGGCCGGCGATCATCGGGTATCCGCTATTGATTGCGGCGGTTTGGTTTCCGAGCGTTACGTTGGGAGCGATGGCGCGGCTCGACTTCGCGCCGCCGCTCGACGGTCCCGTGCTGGTCAAGCTGATCCTGGGGCACACTGGCGATTTGCTCACGGGCTGCCTGGCCGCCGGCGTCTTCGCGGCCATCATGTCGTCGCTAGACTCTCAGATTCTCGCCCTCGGCGCGATGTTCACCGAGGACATCGTGCGCCATTACGGCTGGGGCGGCGAGCTCACCGAGCAGCGCGAAGTTTGGTTCGGGCGCCTGTTCGTGCTCGCGTTCCTCGCCTTGGCGTTCTTCTTCTCTCAAATCGCATCGCAATCCATCTTTGCGTTGGGAACCTGGGCGCTCACCGGCTTTGTCGGCCTGCTGCCATTGTTCGTCGCAGCGCTTTTTTGGCCGCGGGCGACGGCCGCGGGCGCCACGGCCTCGATTCTGGTCGCCGTCGCGCTGTGGGGCTACTTCTTTTGGGATTCGCTCAGCGCGGCCAGTCCCTACACCGTCGGCGGCACGGGGCTGATGCCGGTTGCGGTGATCTTTCCGGCCGCGGCGTTGGCGCTGGTCGCCGGCTCGCTGCTCTCCGCCCCGCCCGCCGCGGACGTCGCTTGAGCTCCCCCCGCCCGGGTTTGCGAGAATCGGACGAACGAGGCGCACCATGATCGAAATCCGCAGCGGCGTCGAAGACCGCTACAAAGACGTTCTGACCGGGCAGGCCCTGGAGGCGATCCGCGCGGTGGCGGCGCTGGACGCTGACCGCAAGGCCCTCATGCAGGCCAGGCTGGACCGCCGCCGCCGTCGCGCCGAGCAGAGCGAGCCGATCCGCTTTCTCGATCCCGGCTCGACCATCCCAAGGACCGGCGTCAGCGTCGCCGACGCTCGCGCCGGCCGCTTCACCGGTTGCGCCATTCCCCATGACCTCGAGCGCCAGTGGATCCAGGGCACCGGCCCCGGCGCCAAGCCCAACGCTCCGCTCGAGAAGAGTATTCGCAACGTTGCCTATGCCCTGCTCTCCGGCGCCGACGGCTGGATGTTCGACGGCGAGGACGCGCTCGGGCAGATCCACACCATGTCGCTCGACAACCAGCGCAACCTCAAGCTGGCCTTCGCTCGCGACGACGTGTTTCTGCAGGCCGCGGAGAAGGTCGCCGGCGAGATGAACGCCTGGGCGCAGGGCTTCTTTGGCCGCGACATCGTCGAAGACTGGCGCAGCCAACTCGACTTCACCACGCGCATCTTCCGTGCGCGCGGGCTGCATCTCGACGATCGCCACATTCGCAACACCGACGGCAGCGGCTTCTCCGCCTCCATCGTCGACGCGGCGCTCTACGTCGCCAACAACCACGCCACGCTCGCGAGCCAGGGCTCGAGCATCGTGCTCTATCTGCCCAAGATTCAAACCGCCGAAGAAGCCGCGCTGTGGAACGACATTCTGGCCGGCATCGAGGGCGCGCTCGGTCTAGATGCCGGCGCCATCAAGACCTACGTGCTCGTCGAGCAAGTCGAAGCGTCGTTCCAGCTCATGGAGATCCGCGCCGCGCTCCGCAGCCGTTTCGCCGGCTTCAACACCGGCCGCTGGGACTACATCAACTCGGTCGCCGACGCGACGGCGTGGGACCCCGCCTTCATCCAGCCCAACATCGACGCCGTGACGATGACCTACGGCTACATGCGCAACTACGAAGACCGCGTCCGCCGGGCGACCAACACGCCCGACGAGAAGGGACAGCACGTGCTGTGGCAGGGCGGCATGGAGCCGAATATCCCTGTCGGCTCGGCCACCGGCGTCTCCGAGAGCATGAAGCGTGCGGTCGCCGGCGCCGAGCGCGAGCAGCGCGAAGGCGCCAGCGGCAAGTGGGTGGCGCATTGGAAGATGGTGCATATCATCCGCCCGGTGTGGGAAAAGGCGGGCGAAGCCAACCAAGCGGGCCGCGCTTTCCCGGCATTGAGCTACACCGACGCCGACGCCGACGGGCTCACCTTGCTCGAACCAGCCCCCCGCACCATCCGCGGCGCCCGCGACCTGATCAGCGTCGCCATGCAATACGGCAACGCCTTCGAGCAAGGCTTCCAGGCCGCCGCGCTCAAGCCCGCGGACTTCTTTGGCAACGACGATGTGCTCTACCTCATGGAAGACATGGCGACCGGCGAGATTCGCCTGAGCATCCTCTGGGAGTGGCTCCACAAAGCCGGCAAGCTCACCGCCGCAGACGAGCAGACCGGCGCCAACGAGGGCGATCCGTTCACCGCCGAACTCTTCGCCCGGCTGCTCTCCGAGGAGTACGAGAAGCTGCGACAGGCTCGTGACGTCGACGTCCACGACGACTCCAAGAACACGACCCTGCCGGTAGCCCGGACCGTCGTCGATGAGTACGTGCGATTCCACATGAAGGCGCCATGGATGGTCGACCTGCTCAACATCAATATCGGGGTCGAGGATGAAGCGACAGCCGCGGAGAGGACCAAGACCTTCCTCGAGACCTTTGCCGGCGCAGGCGTGCGCATCACGCGGAACCTCGACTTCGAGTAAGGAAACGCTGGGCCTGGCGCCAGGGCGGACGGGATGGATGGAGATATCTTTGCGCAGATAGGCGCATGGCAGGAGTCAGCCACGGGCGCCGCGCCCGTGGAATCGAACCGCGCCGGCCTTTGGCGGGGCCCTGCCAAGGGCCTGGCTACAATCGAGGCGCGCCCCCTGCAGGGCGGCCGCGGGACATCAGCGCACTCCTGGTCAACGAAGTTCCGCGACAAATATTGCACGGACCACATAGCCAGCATGCTAGCCGCCTTGAGGCCAGCAGGTGAACGTCGATGAAGATGCTCGACGACGCCATTCCCTACTGGGGCGGCGAACCCGACGAACAGACCCGCAGACAGATGGCGGCGTGCGAGCGCACCGCCGATCGCGTCGCCTTCATGGCCGACCATCACCTCGGCTACGCCGTCCCAGTCGGCGGCGTGGTCGCCTACCGCGAGCACATCTCGCCCTCCGGCGTCGGCTACGACATCGCTTGCGGCAACAAGGCCGTGCGGCTCGACGCCGACGCGAGAGAAGTGCGCGCCAAGATCGGCCTGATCATGGACGACGTCTTCGCCACTCTCTCCTTCGGCGTCGGCCGACGCAACCGGGAAGATGTCGACCACGAGCTGTTCGACGACGAAGCCTGGTCATTGCCCGCGCTCGAACCGCTCCAGGAGATGGCGCGCAGCCAGCTTGGCACGATTGGCTCGGGCAATCACTACGTCGACCTGTTCGTCGACGAGCGGGACCGCGTCTGGGTCGGCGTCCACTTCGGCAGCCGCGGGCTGGGCCACAAGACCGCGACGTGGTTCCTGCGCAAGGCGGGCGCGACCGACGCCATCCATGCCCCGCCCGCCCTGTTGCACGTCGACTCCGCGCTCGGCCAGGAGTACATCCAAGCGATGCAGCTCGCCGGGCGCTACGCCTACGCCGGTCGCGATTGGGTGTGCGCGCGTGTGGCGCGGATCCTCGGCTCGAACATCGTGGAGGAAGTGCACAACCACCACAACTTCGCCTGGCGGGAGGAGCACGGAGGCGAGAGCCTGTGGGTGGTGCGCAAGGGCGCCACCCCGGCGTTCCCCGGGCAGCTCGGCTTCGTGGGCGGCTCGATGGCCGAGCAAGCGGTGATCTTGAAAGGCAAGGAAGACCCAAGCCCCGCCGGGCGAGCCGAGCAGCAGACGGCGCTTTACTCCACCGTCCACGGCGCGGGCCGGGTCCTCTCACGCTCACGAGCGAAAGGCAAGGTGAACAGACGCACCGGCGCGGTCGTGCGCCCTCCCGAGGTCACCAGCGACATGCTGCGCCAGTCGGTGGCCGCAGCCGGCGTGACCTTGCGCGGCGCCGGCGTCGACGAGAGCCCGCACTGCTACAAGCGGCTGCCGGAGGTGCTCGCCGAGCACGCCGAGACCGTCGAGATCGTCCATCGGCTCCAGCCCATCGGCGTCGCCATGGCGGGCCCCGAGGTCTTCGATCCGTACAAGGATTGAAGACTCGTCCGGCGCGCCCGCGGGCTAACTACTTGCCGGCGCAAAAAGCCGTGTCGAGATGGCCGCCGGCGGGGGTTTGGTGGGACGGCGGCGATCCGAACGCCTTCTCACGGGCGTTCCGCGCCTGGACGGGCAAGACCCCGGAAAGCGTTCGGAACGCGCTACGGGCAACGTAAGTGGTCGCAACCCGGGCCAATCAGCGCCGCTTGTCGATAGCTGGCGAGAACGAAGCGTTCGCGTTAGCGATCGAGCAGTCCAGCCTCCGCGTCCCACGCCAGGCGGCCGCCCACGATCGCGGCCGACGCGCCGCCGCGGAACGAGCGGCCCAGGAAGGGGCTGTTCTTGCTCTTCGACAATGAGGCGTCGGAGAAGAAGGCCCAGGGGCGATCGAGGTCGAGCAGGGTGAGGTCGCCCGGCGCGCCGATGCGCAACGAGCCGATGTCGTCGCGCCCCAGGACTCGCGCGGGACCGGCGGTGAACAGCTCCACGAAGCGGGCCAGGTCGACGCGGTCGGCATGCAACAAGCGCTCCATCGCAAGCGAGACCGCGGTCTCGAGGCCGGCGATGCCGGGCGGGCAGGACTCGAACTCCTGCATCTTGACGTTGCCGGTGTGGGGAGCGTGGTCGCTCACCACCGCGTCGAGGGCGCCGTCGGCGAGGGCGGCGACCAGCGCCTCGCGGTCGGCTTCGTCCCGGAAGGGCGGTTGCACCTTGTAGTTGGAGTCAAACGGAGCGACGTCGTCGACGGTGAGCTCGAGGTAGGCGGCGCCGGCGTCGGCGGTGACGGCGATCCCTGCGGCCTTGGCTTGCCGAACCAGCTCCACGGCGGCGGCGCTCGAGAGGTGGGCGAAGTGGATGCGGGCGCCGGCTTCCTGGCTCAAGATGATGTCGCGCGCCAAGATGGCGGTCTCCGCGCTGACGGGCACGCCGCTCAGGCCCAGCAAGGTCGCTCGGGCGCCGGCGTGGATGTCGCCGCCGCCGAGGCTCGAGTCCTCGCAGTGCTCGATAACGGTGAGATCGAACGAGGCGGCGTAGCGCAGGGCGCGCTTCATCAGCGCGGCGTCCATGATCGAGTGGTCCGCGTCGCCCACCGCGGCCACGCCGGCATCCTTCATCGAGCCGATTTCGGCGAGTTGCTCGCAGGCGCCGTCCTTGGTGAGCCCGCCGATGGGGAGCACGCGCACGGCGGCGCGGTTGGCGCCGCGGTCTACGATGAAGCTGGTGACGGTGGCGGAATCGTTGTAAGGCGTGGTGTTGGGCAGGCAGCAGACTGTGGTGAAGCCGCCGGCGGCCGCGGCGCGCGACCCGGACTCGATGGTCTCGGCGTGCTCCAGGCCTGGCTCGCGGAGGCGGGCGCGTAGGTCGATGAAACCGGGCGCGACGATCTTGCCGGCGGCGTCGACCTCGACCGCGCCTTCGCGCTCGAGCCCGGGGCCGACCGCGGCGATACGGCCATTCTCGATCCAGACGTCGGCCGCCTCGTCTCGACCCGAAGATGGATCGACGACGCGGCCGCCGCGCACGATCATCGTGCTCATGCGCTCTGCTCCGTGCAGGCCCGCTCGAGCACGGCCATCCGCACGAACAGCCCGTTCTCGACTTGGTTGAGGATGACCGAGCTGCGCGAGTCGGCGACTTCGTTGGAGAGCTCGCGGCCGCGGTTGATGGGCCCGGGATGCATGACGAGCGCATCGGGCTTGGCGAGCCGCAGATGGTCGACTTCGAGGCCGTAGAACGAGAAGTACTCGTTTTTGGGAAAGATCGGCGTCGACTGCCGCTCGAGCTGCACGCGCAGCATCATGATGACGTCCGCGTCAGCGACGGCGCGGCGCATGTCGTGGGTGATGGTGATGCCCGGGGCAAGGCTGGCGAGCGTGCCGGAAACCATCGTGGCCGGACCGCACAACACCAGGTCGGTGTTGAACTTCGAGAGCAGGTGGATGTTCGACCGCGCGACGCGCGAGTGCGCGATGTCGCCGATGATGGCGACGCGCAGGTTCTCGAGCGTGCCGCGCTGCTCGGAGATGGTCATCGCGTCGAGCAGCGCC
Source organism: Bryobacterales bacterium (assembly GCA_965216545.1). Classification (GTDB taxonomy): domain Bacteria; phylum Acidobacteriota; class Terriglobia; order Bryobacterales; family UBA6623; genus RI-231. The sequence goes on along the minus strand of OZ244172.1, from coordinate 4,131,579 downwards.
TGGGTGGGGTGTTCGTGGCGGCCGTCGCCGGCGTTGATGATGGGCGTGGAGAGGAAGCGCGAGAGGAAGTGGGGCGCGCCGGAGGCGGCGTGGCGCATCACGATAGCGTCGGGTTGCATCGCCGCCAGCGTGTTGAGCGTGTCGACTAGCGACTCCCCTTTCGAGAGGCTCGAGCCCTGGGCCTGGATCGAGACGGTATGCGCGCCGAGGCGCTTGGCGGCGATCTCGAAGCTTGTGCGCGTGCGGGTGGAAGACTCGAAGAAGAGGTTGACGACGGTCTTGCCGCGCAGCGTCTCGGCGAGCTTGGGGTCGTGCTCGTCGCGCAGGGTCTTGTAATGCCGGCCGCGCTCGAGCAGATGCTCAATCTGCTCGCGGGATAGCTCTTCGAGACCAAGCAAGCTCTTGCGGCTCGGTTGGCCGGGTGCGACGATCGGGCGTAGGCTGGTGGGGGCCAAGCTGCGGGGAACCTAGACCAGGATAGCGAAGATGGCCGGCGACGATGGCGCGGCGAAAACGCTTGCGGTCTCGCGAAGTTGCCGTGCAGCGCCTCAACACTGTCATCAAAAACTCGCTCGACATCTTCCCAAGAACACCTACGTTGGGATCACCGCCAGCCACGGTAAGCTCTTCGGCAGAGAAGGCTACTTCGGCCACGACCCGATCGCTCTCGACAAGGGATTCGAAGCGCCGCCTGTCGAGGGCAAGGTGCGTTGAGGCCGAGCGACTACCGCGCCAGAGCCGCCGATGTGAACCGGCGGTCACGCGCGCCGCGCCAGAATGGGCGCGGCCGCCCACACAGCCGACTCCGTTCGGACGGAGGGGCCGTTTCCGTCGCTAGTTCGCCGTCAACTCCGCGGCGATTGCATCCAGCGCCGTCGTGCGGTCGGCTTCTCCGCTCACGAAGGGGCGCCAGTGCTTTAGGACGACCTGATACGGTTCGCGGAAGCTCCCACGCCTATGCACTCGGTCCGAAATCGACACGTAGTCGACAGACCCGATCAGAGCCCGCCAAATCTCGGCGGGTGTGGCGAACTGGATCGCGTGCGCCAGCCGCCGTGGCGGCTCCGAGCCGTTCTTGCGAAACGCGGCGTTGACCTGCCCGAGGATCCGCTGCTCGAAGAAGGCCGAGTGCGAGACTTCGTGAAATAGGATCTCCACGCCTTCGAGCCCTCGGTAGCTGTTGGAGACCGTGACGTGGTCGGGCTCATTCGTGGTGTAGCCGCCGGCCCAATTGGAGTAGGCGGAAATGTCCACCCGGATCCTCTCGTCCGGCCATTCCGCGTCGTATGCCGCTGCCAGCCGGCGGCTGAATTCTGCCTCGTGCCGCTCTAGGTCGGCCAGCCTCTCCGCGATCCAAGCTGAGTTGGCTGCGTGGTGTTGTGGCCACCAATGCGCTCGGTAGACCGGCATGGCTTGCCGCAGGATCGCCTGGAGGTTCTGGTCGGTCAACGTTGAACCGGCGTCCTCGGAGCAGGCGATCGCGGCCAACTCTCCACGAAGCCGCACCATGCCGCGGCTGAATAGCAAGTCGCGTTTCGCTAGCTGCTCTCGGTAGTATGCGACGGCCCGCTCCCAGGGAGAACGTTCCTCTTCGCTGAGCTGTCGAAGTCGCGCCTGCTCCGCCACTTCGACCTCGCGACGGGGGTCGTCGGCTGCCTTTTCAGGGACGTTGCGCGCCCACTGGTACAGGAAGTGATGGAGGTTGATCCAGGGATCGCTGTGGAAGCGAAAACGAGCGGAGTCCTGGCGATGGCAATCCGCCGGCTCAGCATGGGCGCGTGAGCCGCCCAGCAGCATGAGCGCGAGGAGCGCGAGCCCGAGCAATCTACGCCGATTTGGCATTTCTGTTTGGACCCCTGCAAAGCGGTTCAGGTTTCGACTCCGAGCCGCACCGGAAGAGCTTGTGTGAACCGTGGTTTCCGTCTCGGGTCAGCGCCCGCGGGGAGAGTAACCGATGCACGGCTGCGCTGCAATGATTTTCGGGCCGTGATTTCTTGGGCCGCGCTCTAGAAGCTGCTCAATCTGCTCGCGGGAAAGCTCTTCGAGACCAAGCAAGCTCCAGCGGCTGGGTTGGCCGGGAGCGACGATCGCGTGTAGGCTGGTGGGGGCCAAGCTGCGGGGAACCTAGCGGCTCATTCTGGTGAGAATTGGCCGCTAGCCCAGGATAGCGATCCGGCAAGGTGGTCATGGCACGGGGCGGAATGGCGGCGCGGATCGGGCGCGCGGCCCCGGGGCGAGGCGCAGCCTCGCCTGCACGGCGCAGCCGTGCGCCACGGTTGCGGTATGGTGAGGTTGCCATGGCTGCCGCGACGTCGATTACCGTCGAAGAGCTCGCCGCCTTGCCCGAAGACGGCCGCAGGCACGAGCTGGTCCGGGGCGAGTTGGTTACGATGCCGCCCCCACACTTTTTGCACACCGATATCGTCTACGCGCTACTCCAGTCGATCATGCAGTTCCTGGCAGAGTCGCCGCTGGGCCGTGCGTATCCGGAGGGCGGTTTCCTGCTTTTGGAGTCCCCTCCCACGGTGCGTCAGCCCGATATTGGATTCGTCAGCACAGAACGGCTCAACCGCCGGCGATCGGACGGGTTCTACCCCGGCGCTCCCGACGCGGCCTTCGAGGTGGTCTCGCCGTCGGATCGGGCCGCTGATCTCGACCTGAAGATCCGGCAGTACCTCGAGGCCGGCGCCAAGGCCGTGGTCGTGGTCTATCCCAGTACGCGGACGGTGTGGGTGCACCAGCACGGGGCTTCGCCGCAAGTGCTGGATGGCGATCGCACCTTGCAGCTGCCGGAGACGCTGCCGGGATGGTCGCTGCCGGTTGCGGAGATCTTCGCTCCGCTGGAGGAGACGGACGGTTCGTGGAGCGAGGCCTAGCAGCCCAGGGGCGAGGCGCAGCCTCGCTCGCACGACGCAGCCGCGCGCCACAACAGTTTGTAGGCCTTTTGTTCGCCTCTGACTGGCAGGGCCTTCGAGACCGATAGGGTATCGTAGAGACTTGTGCGCGTCTTCGGCCGCGCTGGAGGGAAAGTGCGCTCATGCTCATGATCAAAGGCGAGACGCAAAGGGACGTCGATCCGCAAGAAACGCAGGAATGGCTCGAAGCTTTCGACCAGGTGGTCGAGGAGAGCGGGCCGGAGCGGATCAACTACCTGATCGAGCAACTCGAAGCCCGCGCGCATGAGAGCGGAGTACAGCTCGAACGGCGCATCAACACCCCCTATCTCAACTCCATTCCGGTCGACCAAGAGCTGCCCTACCCCGGCGATCGCGATATGGAGCGACGCATCAAGAGCATCATCCGCTGGAACGCCATGGCGATGGTGGTGCGCGCCAACAAGTACGACGACGGCATTGGCGGGCATATCTCGACCTACCAATCGTTGGCGACGCTGGTGGAGGTGGGCTACAACCACTTCTTCCGGGCCAAGATCGGCGACGAGCCGGGCGATTTCGTCTACTTCCAGGGCCACGCCTCGCCGGGCATGTACGCGCGAGCGTTCGTCGAGGGCCGGCTGAGCGAGCAGCACCTGCAAAACTTCCGCCACGAGCTGCGCGAGCATCCGGGGCTGTCGTCCTATCCGCATCCGTGGCTGATGCCGGAGTTCTGGCGGTTCCCGACGGTGTCGATGGGGCTGGGGCCAATCAACTCGATCTACCATGCGCGCTTCATGCGCTACATGGAGAACCGCGGGCTGATTCCCAAGACCGACCGCAAGATTTGGGCCTACGTGGGCGACGGCGAGTCGGACGAGCCGGAGAGCTTGGGCGCGCTGACGCTGGCCTCGCGGGAGAAGCTGGACAACCTGGTCTGGGTCGTCAACTGCAACCTGCAGCGGCTCGACGGGCCGGTACGCGGCAACGGCAAGATCATCCAGGAGCTCGAAGGCGCCTTCCGCGGCGCGGGCTGGAACGTGATCAAGGTGCTGTGGGGCGACGACTGGGACGACCTGCTCGCTCGGGACGCGCAGGGGCTGCTGCGCAAGCGCATGGAAGAGTGCGTCGACGGCGAGTACCAGCGCTTCAAGGGCCTGGGCGGCGCGACGATCCGCGCGGAGTTTTTCGGCAAGTACCCTGAGCTGCTCGAGTTGGTCGAGGACAGAACGGATGAAGAGCTCAGCCGCTTGCGGCGCGGCGGTCACGACCCGCACAAGGTCTACAATGCCTACCTGCGCGCGGTGCAGACCGAAGGCAAGCCGACGGTGATTCTGGCCAAGACGGTGAAGGGCTACGGGCTGGGCGAGGCCGGCGAGGGTAAGAACATCACCCACCAGCAGAAAAAGCTCAACGAGGACGAGCTCGAGTATTTCCGCAAGCGCTTCGACATACCCGTTCCCGATACGGCGGTTCAAAAGATCGAGTTCTACCGCCCCGCCGAGGACTCGGAGGAGACGCGCTACCTACGCGAGCGGCGCGAGTCGCTGGGCGGGTACCTGCCGGAACGACGCGTGGAGCCGTTGAGCGTGACCGCGCCGCCGCTCGAGAAGTTCAAGGACTCGCTGGCCGGCTCGAAAGGCCGCGAGGTCTCGACGACGATGGCTTTCGTCGCCGTATTGAAGAACCTGCTCTCCGACAAGCGACTCGGCAAGTACATCGTGCCGATCATTCCCGACGAGGCGCGCACGTTCGGCATGGAGTCGCTGTTTCGCACGCACGGCATCTACGCCAGCCAAGGCCAGCTCTACAAGCCGGTCGACAGCGAGATGCTGCTGTACTACAAGGAGTCGAAAGACGGCCAGATTCTAGAGGAAGGGATTACCGAAGCGGGCTCGATGGCGTCGTTCACCGCCGCGGGCACGGCCTACGCCAACTACGGCATGCCGATGATTCCCTTCTTCATCTACTACTCGATGTTCGGCTTCCAACGCATCGGCGACCAGATTTGGGCGTTCGCCGATTCGCGCGGCAAGGGCTTCCTGTGCGGCGGCACGGCCGGCAGGACGACGCTGAACGGGGAAGGCCTCCAGCACCAGGACGGCCACACGCTTGTGCACGCCTCGACGGTGCCGACTTGCCTGGCCTACGATCCAACGTTCGCCTACGAGGTCGCCGTGATTGTGCAGGACGGCATCCGGCGGATGTATGAGGAGATGGAAGACATCTTCTACTACCTGACGCTCGAGAACGACAACTACGTGCATCCAGAGATGCCCGAAGGCGTGGAGGAAGGCATCCTGAAAGGCTGCTACCAGTACCGCGCCCCGGAGAAGGGCCAGGCCACGGCACACCTGTGGGGCTCGGGCGCGATCTTCCCCGAAGCGCTGCGGGCGCAGCAGATCCTGGCGGAGAAGTACAACGTGCCGACCTCGGTGTGGAGCGTGACGAGCTATGGAGAGCTGCGGCGCGACGCCCAGGACGCCGACCGCTGGAACCGGCTGCATCCGACAGGGAAACAACGCACGCCCTACATCGTCGAGCTGTTCGGAAAGGGCGAGCAGCCGATCATCGCCGCGAGCGACTACATGAAGGTGCTGCCGGACGGGCTGTCGCCGTGGCTGCCCGGCCGGGTCACTGCATTGGGCACGGACGGTTTCGGCCGCAGCGAGAGCCGGGAAATGCTGCGCAAGCACTTCGAGGTGTCGGCGGAGGCGATCACCGCGGCGACGCTGTCGCGACTGGCGCGGCAAGGCAAGTTCGACAAGCGCAAGATCAAGAAGGCGTTCGCGGACTTGGGGATCGATACCGAAGCGCCGAACCCGGCGACACGGTAGCCGACGGCGGTCGCACTCTCGCGCAGCCTGCAGGCCCACGCAGGCTCGCAAAACCATGGCCAGCTCAGGGCTTCCCTTCGGCCCGAGCGAACAGGCTACAATGGCCGGTTTACTCGAAGGAGATCCCTAACCCCATGAGCGATACTGTTTCCGGCGCGGAATTCAAGGAGCAAATGCGCTCCGGCCAGCCGAAATTCGGCCTCTTCGTCAATACGCATAGCCCGACCGTGGCCGAGCAACTCGCCTGCTCGGGCTACGACTGGCTGCTGGTCGACACGCAGCACGGCCCCATGGATCACGAACGCCTCTCGTCGATGATCTGCGCGATCGGCAGCGGCGGCGCCAAATCGATGGTGCGCGTCGGCGGCTACGACGACCGCCCGGGCATCCAGCAGGCGCTCGACCTCGGCGCGGACGGCGTGCTGGTGCCGTATATCAACTCGGCCGAAGAAGCGCGCCAAGCCGTGAGCTGCGCCCGCTACCCGACCGCGGGTACGCGCTCGGTCTACTTTCCGCAGCGCTCGACCAACAAGGACGGCCTGCTCGGCTACGTCCCCAACGCCAACAAGAACATCATGGTGGCGCTACAGGTGGAGACGGCGGACTGCATCAAGAACATCGACGAGATCGCCGCGGTCGACGGCGTGGACATCCTCTTCCTCGGCCAGAACGACTTGTGCATGTCGATGGGGCTGTACGAGAAGTACGTGTTCCCCGAGATGTACACCTCGGACGAGCTTAACGCGGCGACCGACGCGCTCGAAGCGGCCGCCGGCAAGAACGGCAAGACGCTTGGCGTGTTTCTGTTCGGCACGGACCGCGTGGCGGAGTTCCTCGGGCGCGGCTTCCGGTTCCTCTCGATCGGCAACGACCTGCACCACATCCTGACCCAGTGTGCGGCGTACATGCCGAAGATCGAGGAGGCGGCAAAAGAGAAAGGCGTCGAGTGGACGCGGCGTCCGACGGCGCTGTTCTAGGCCGAAACCCGAGACATCACAGGACTAGATCGGGTAGGCCGGCCTCCGGACGCTGGAGAAACCGGCAAGCGGCTCGTGGTAGCTTGCGGCCATGCCGACTTGGGATCCAGCGCAATACTTCAGGTTCGCGGACCTACGCTCGCGGCCGGCGCGGGATCTGGCACGGAACGTGGGTGTCGCTCGGGCGCGGCGGATCGTCGATCTCGGGTGCGGAACCGGGACGAGCACGGAAGTCTGCGCGGAACGCTGGCCGGAAGCTTCGATTCTGGGCCTCGACAGCTCGGCCGCAATGATCGAGAAGGCGGGGGGCAGTCGAGCGCAGCGGGAGTGGCGGGTCGCCGACATCGCGGCTTGGGCGGCGGAGCCGGACGGCGAGCGGTTCGACGTCGTCTTCTCGAACGCGGCCTTGCATTGGGTCGACGCCCACGCCACGCTGTTTCCGGAATTGCTAGCGCGCGTAGCCCCTGGCGGAGCGCTCGCGGTGCAGATGCCCGCCTATGAAATGCCGCCGAACCGCTTGATGCGGGAGATCGCGGCAGAGCTCGGCGTGAGCGCGAAGGAGTGGCGCTCGCACGAGCTGGGGTTCTACTACGAGGCCCTGCAACCGCACACCGCGCGGCTGGACCTCTGGGCGACAGAGTATGTACAGGTCATGCCGAGCGTCGAAGCCATCGTCGAGTGGTACAAGGGCACGGGGCTGCGGTCGTACCTGGACGCGGTCGGCGAGGAGGCGCGGCGGGAACGGTTCCTGGAGGAGTTTGGCCGACGGCTGCGGGGCGTGTATACGGAGTCGGCGGCTGGCGAAGTAATGTTTCCGTTCCGGCGGGTATTTGTGGTGGCGTATGAGCAGTAGCGCTCCAGCCGATCGATTGAAGAGGAGACTGCTGCAGCGAGCAAGACCGAAGACGACTTCGAGCTGGAACGTGGGAGCGGGAATGGATCCCGAGAATGAGTCTTTGACGTTGTCGACGCTACAGAAGGCCTCGGCGGTGATTGGAAGGGAGATGGCGCCGGAGTCGGTGTAGCCGCCATAGACGGGAGCAGGCAGCGCCGCCGCTGGCCGGCTATGAGGCGCTCCGGAGGCCCGACCCTGCCATTGCTGACGGACTCGGTTAGGGCTTGCGGCGGCGGAGGGCCAGGGCGGCTAGGCCCAGACCGAGCAGGGCGATTGCGCTAGGCTCTGGGACCGCGGCAGGGGCGAAGGTGCAGCCGGCGGAGTTGCCGGTACAGATGTAGTCGAGGCTGAATGTGAACTCGTTCGTCGGTTGCGTCGAGAAGAAGATGGGTACAGCCAAAGCCGTGATCCGCGTTAGGTCGATGCCGGAAGTCGGCAGTGGAGCTGTGACGATGCTAGGTGCACCGAATACGAAGAAGCTTGGAAGGAAGATGTTGTTGGAATCCGCGTCGACAAGATTGAGGGACAGAGCTACGGATGGCGGAGAGGCGCCTGCCGAAGAGAGGTCTGTGACAGACAGGACAAGCAAGTCCGCCAAGCCCCCATCCGTTAGGTCAACAGGCGCAAACGTTGTGCTCCAGGCTCCGTCGTCCGTGCCGTCGTAACGCAGTGTGGCGAGATTATCGAATCCCTGCGGCAGCAGAAAAGTTCCGATGCCGCCGGAAGCTTGAAACGAGTTCCCAGCCCCATTTACGGTCTCTCTCAATCCGCCGATGATGCCGGGACCGGAGGCTGAAGCCGCAGTCGGCCCCTGATCCGTCGAAAAATCGTCGATGATTGTGGCAAAAGTCGGGCTGGCGAGGAGTAATCCGCCAAGCAAAGCTGCACGGAATGAAGACATCAATCGGATGGTACTCGACTTGCGGGGGGGGGGGGGTAGCAATAGGACACTTGACGGCGATGCGCGCCACACGAAGCCGGGTTCATTCGACCAGCATGCAGTCGCCGTAGGAATAGAACCGGTACTGCTGCGCAATCGCATGGCGGTAGGCGACCAGGGTTCGGTCCTTCCCGAGAAAGGCCGCCACCAGCAGGATCAGCGTCGAATCCGGCAGGTGGAAGTTGGTCAACATCGCGTTGACGCAGCGAAACTCAAAGCCCGGGTAGATGAAGATGTCCGTTTCTCCGGAAGTCTCGCCGGTGCGGGCCCAGTGCTCGAGCGTGCGCACGCAGGTGGTGCCGATCGCGAGGACGCGCTGGGCTTTCTGGATGGCCGCAACGGTCGCTTCGGGGATCCAGAACGACTCGGCGTGCATCTGGTGCTCTTCCACCGTCTCGGCGTGAACGGGCTGGAACGTGCCCAGGCCGACGTGGAGGGTCGCCTCGGCCGTTTGGGCGCCGCGGGCGCGAATGGCGCCGAGGATCTCCGGCGTGAAGTGCAGGCCCGCAGTGGGCGCGGCGGCGGAGCCGGACTCGCGGGCAAAGACGGTCTGGTAGCGCTCGCGGTCTTCGTCCCCGGCCGAGCGCTTGATGTAGGGCGGCAGCGGCATGCGCCCGATGCGCTCGACGGTCGCGTAGAAGTCCTTGGCCGGCATGAATTCCAGAGTCCGTAGTCCGAATTCGCCGCGCGCGACGACCGTCGCCTCGAGCCCGCCCGGATAGCGCACCACGTCCCCAACCCGCATCTTGCGGCCTGGCCGTACCAGCGCTTCCCACCGGAGCGGCTCGTCGGAGACCTGCTTGACCAACAGCGTCTCGGCAAGGCCGCCGCCGGAGCGCTCGCCGTGCAGCCGCGCCGGCAACACCCGGGTGTTGTTGAAGACGACCAGGTCGCCGAGGCCGAGATGTTCCGGCAGGTCGCGGAACCCCGCGTCCTGGAGCGACCCCGTCTCGCGGTCCACGACCAGCATGCGGCTGGCCGCGCGATCCTCGAGCGGCTGCTGCGCGATGCGCTCCTCGGGCAGCTCGAAATGGAAGTCGGAAAGCTTCAAATCATCCCGAGCTTGCGCAGCCTGGCAATGTGCGCCGAGATCTGCCGCTCGGCCAAGGGATATTCACGCGCGGAAATATCGGTGTAGACCGTGGGCAAGATCTCCATCGGGTCGCGCAGCCCTTGTTTCCAGGCCTCGAGCACTTGCCGCTCGCGGCGCAGGCGATGGTTGTAGAGCTGCTGCAGCCGTTCGACGGCGTTGGCGATCATCGAGCCGTGCGCGGGCAGCAGCGTCTTGGGCTGCAGGCTGATCAGCCGCGAGAGCGATTGCAAGTAGTCGTCCATGTCGCCTTCGGGCGGGTCGATGATGATGGTCGAGTGGCCGGCGACCATGTCGCCCGCGATGAGCGTTCGCGACGCCGGCTCGTAGAAGCACAAGTGGCCCCGGGCGTGTCCCGGCGTGTGAAGCGCCTGCAACGTCACTGGCGGATCGCCCTCCAAGACGACGGATTGGCCGTCGTGCAGCGGCTGGTCGATCTCGATGCCGGCGGATTCCAGACGTTCGGCGGTGAGCGGGTGGGCGCAGACCGGAACGCCCAAGGCCTTGCGCATCGCCTCGACGCCCCCAACGTGGTCGGGGTGATGATGGGTCAACCAGATCGCCTTCACAATCCCGTTCTCGCGCACGTTCGCCGAGCGCACCGCCCGCTGCAAGGCCTCGATTTGATCCGGGTAGGGCGAAGCGGGGTCGATCAGCACCATCTCGCGAAAGCCGGCCAGGTAGGCGCTGGTGTGCGTGGCGGGCGGCAGGGTCGGCGTGCGCAGCGGGATGGCGCTGACTTCGCGACGAAATTCGATGCGATGCGGCTGCGGTCCCTTCGCGCGGCCCGGCCGGAGAATTTCCAGCCCCTTCTCCGGCCCCTCTCGCAACAGCGTGCGCAGGATGTGGAGAATCGGTTGCGCCAGCAGCGCTTCGGCCCGTCGCCACTGCTGGATCGCCTCGGCGGGCCGCACCCATTCGCCGTGATCGAGCTCGCCTTGGACGACTTTGGGCTGGAGGGCGCGGTCGGCGGGCCACTCGAGCAGGAAGAAGCGCGCGTCGAAGCGGATGGTCGAGATGGGCGGCGTGACCCAGCGTCCGGCGTAGACCATCTCGGAGGCGTCAAGCTGGGCGTCGAGCTCGCCGAGAATGTCGGTGAAGGATTTCTGCTTGTCGTTGAGCGCTGTGCGCGCCTCTTCGAGCTCGTCGGGCGCAGGCAACGCCCCGACAACGCAGGCCAGCACGCCGGTCTCTTCGAACAGCTCTCGCAGCGTGCAGGCGAGCAAGCCGTCGACCAGGGTGGGCGGTAGATCCGCGCCGTCGGCGCCGGGCACCTCGGCGGGGTCGTAGGGCGTCTCGGCGCCGCACGGCGTCCCGAGAACCGGAACGTCGGCGTCGCTCGAGCTCAGGCCGCCGCCGGGGAAGGCGTGCCAGCCTCCCATGAAGCGCAGCACCGGCGAGCGGCGCACCCAGAACACCTCGATCTCGCCGGACGGATTGCGCCGCCACAGCACGACCGATCCAGACGGGCGCGGTAGTGAGGCGGGCGAGGGCTCGTGGGAGCGGCCCGCGCCGGAGAGAGCTGTTTCGTACAACGACTTGCCGCTCACCTTTTCAATCTAGCGCGGGAGGGCCCAATCTAGCGCGAGGGGCGGTCAGCGGATGACGCGGATCTCGAGGCCGAGCTCGAGCTTCTTCCAGACGCGGTCGGTGGTGACGACTGGCCGCCCGAGATCGGCCGCGGTGGCCAAGCATGCGCGGTCTCCGAGAGACAGTCCGGCCTTCCGAGTCGAATTCCTCAGCCAGGCCGCAGCCAGGGCCAGCGCTTCCGTGAGAGGAATGACAGTCAAGGCAAGGACTGCAATGCTCTCCTCCACTTCCCCTGGCGCATGGCCATCCTCGTGAAGCTTCGTGGCCACTTCCGCCAGATTCACCGAGCTCACAAACCCGCCGTCGAGCAACCGCTCGATCTTCTCGTGGCCAGACTCCCGGTAGAGAAGAGCCAAGATCGCCGAGGCGTCGAAGACGAGCCTACTCTCGCGCTTCACGGGCTTCCTTCCTCCGTTCATGGATCAACTCCTGGGAAACCGAAACGCCGGGTCGAGCTCTCCTGGCTATGCGGTCCTGAACCCGCCTCAACGCCTGTTTGCGTGAAACGATCCGGAAGCCGTCGTCCTCGAGCGTCAGCACGACCTTGTCGCCCGTCTCGAGCCCCAGCGCTTTGCGCATCTCCGCTGGAATGACAATGCGGCCGCCCTCGCCAACACGGGTCTCCATGGTCAAGTAACGGTGCTCTGTCATGTTAGCTTCAGTATGGCATACAACGTTTTCGTGGCAGAATCGACCGGGGTAGCCACCGGCGCTCGACCGCCCGTTTCAGCCGCGAAACAGGCGCCGGCCGACCAGAAACAGCACCACCGCCGGAGGGGCCCCCAGCAGCAGAATGCCGGCGTTGAGCGCCGAGACCGCTTGCTCATGCTGGCTCTTTGCCGCCTCCCGGCACATGGAACATTGCGGCAGAGCGGGGGCCGCCAGCAGCAGCGCCAGCAAGAGAGCCCGGAACATCACGGGCGGCTCCCCAGGATGAGGTAGCTGTCGGGCAACAGATAGGCCAGCAGTGCGATGACCATCGCTACGAACGGCGGCACGAGCATCCAGCTTAGCGCCGGTCGGTCGAACTTCAGGTGCATGAAGTAGGCCATGATCATCGCCGCCTTCACCGCCGAGAATCCCAACAGCAGCGTGAGCATCAAGCCCTGGCTGAGCTGCACGTAGGCGAGCACAACCTCGAGCAGCGTCAGCGCGAGCAGTCCGACCCAGACCTTGATCATCAACGGGCGTTGCGAGGTTTGTTCCATGGCTATGCGCGCGGCGCGACCGAGAGCAGGTAGATCAGGGGAAAGACAAACATCCAGACCAAGTCCACGAAGTGCCAGTAGAGCCCGCTGACCTCGACATCCTCGGCGCTGAGCTTGCCCGCGGAGAAGCGTGCGGCGATGACTGCCAGGTAGACGACGCCCACAGCCACGTGCGTCATGTGCAGTCCCGTGATCAGGTAGAACGTCCCGCCGAACAGCGGCGCGCCCCAGGGGTTGGCGAACGGCGTCACGCCGTCGCCGATCAAGTGGTTCCACTCGCTCAGGTGCAAGGCGATGAAGACGACGCCGCCCAGCGCGGTCAGCCAGACCCAATTCGCAGCCTGTTTCCGCTCGCCCGCGTGTGCGGCCGCCACGCCAAACACCATCGTCAAGCTCGAGGAGAGCAGAACGAGCGTCATCACGGTGGAGAACAAGACGGCCGGGGAGAATTCGAACGGACGCGGCCAATCGTTGGCGATCCGCAGGTAGGAGTAGCAGATGAGCAGCGTAGCGAAGGTGAGAGCGTCGGAGACGAGGAACAGCCACATCCCGAGCTTCTTGTTTCCGACCGAAAGGCCGGCTTCTCCCTTCCAGGCGGTGTGTGCGGCCGTTCCCGACATGGGGCCTCAGGCGAGGACTCTCAACAGGATATACAGATAGACCCAGAGCGCGCCGAGGAAGTGCCAATAGATCGCGGTCGCGTCAAAGGCGGGCTTGCGATTCGGCCACGGCCGCGCCGTCTGTAGCCGCGCAGCCACGTAGATGAGCGCGCCAATGCCGCCGAGCACATGCAGGGCGTGGGCCACGGTGAGGATGTAGAAGAACGAGCCGCTGGCGCTCGATTGCATCGAGACGCCCTGGGCGAGCAGGTCTCGCCAGCCGGCGAGTTGAGCGACGAGGAACCCGAGGCCGAGCGCTAAGGTGGCGAGGGTCCAAAATCGCAGCCTACCGAGCGTGCCGTGGCGGAGCTGGCGGCGCGCGAGCTCGAAGGCGCCGCTGGCGGCCAGCAACAGCGCCGTCGAGAGCAAGAGCGCCGCCGGCAACTCGAGGCTGCGCCAGTCGTCGCCGATGCGCCGCACGACCATCGCGCTCGAGATCGCGGCGAAGAACATCACGATGCCGGCGATGCCGACCCAGACCGCGAGGCGGATGCGCTCGCCCGAGCGGTATCCCCCTTCCCCGCCACCGTCGCCGCCGCCCCAGCCAGGGCGGCGCACTGCGGGCGGGCGTCCGCCGCCGCCGCCGCTCGAAGGCCGCTCCAGGACGTCGTACACAGCGCTCCGGCGGGGTTCGTGCACTGGAGGTGATTCTAGCGCGCCGCGGCCAGCGAGTTCCGGCGACAATGGGGGATTCTCGATCGCGCCGCGGATGTGGAAAGACCTCCGAATCACCGCTATCATTCCCTGTCTCAACGAAGAGCAGGGCATCGACGAGGTGCTGCGTCGGATGCCCGACTACGTCGATGAGACGATCGTGGTCGACAACGGCTCGACCGACCGAACCGCCGAGGTGGCGCAGTCCTACGGCGCTTACGTGGTGCCTGAGATGGTGCGCGGTTACGGACGGGCCTACAAGAAGGGCTTTGCGCACGCGACCGGAGACGTTATCGTCACCCTCGACGGCGATCACTCCTATCCCGTGGACGCGATTTCGTACCTGCTCAGCGCCTTCGAGCATCTGCACTGCGACTTCCTCAACGCTTCGCGCTTCCCGGTGCGCGACCCTCGGGCGATGAGCCTGAAGCACAAGCTCGGCAATTGGGCGCTCTCGCTGACGACCTCGCTGCTGTTCTTTCGCTGGGTGCGGGACTCGCAGTCGGGCATGTGGGTGTTCCGGCGCTCGATCCTCGATCAGATCCGGCTCGACGCCGACGGCATGGCGTTCTCGGAGGAGATCAAGATCGAGGTCATCAAGGGCCGAGGGTTGCGCTTCGAGGAGATCCCGGTGATGTACACCTCCCGGCTGGGCGAGATCAAGCTCAATCCCTGGCGCGACGGATTCCAGAACCTGGCGTTCTTGTTCAAGAAGCGGCTGCAGTTTTGACGATGGCGAGCAAGCAAGCGCGTTACCGCCTCTACGACGACTTCGCGCCGTTCTACGACCTCTATTGGGGCGACTGGTACCTCGACGACTGCCGCCAGGGCTTGGCCGAGCTGGTGCTGCCTCGGATCCCGGCGGGCGGGCGCGTGCTCGATCTGTGCTGCGGGACGGGCCAACTCGCGCGCTGGCTCACCGCTTGCGGCTTCGAGGTGACTGGGCTGGACGCATCGGCGCCGATGCTCGAGCGGGCGGCTGAGAACGCGCCCCGGGCCGAGCTGATCTGCGCGGACGCGCGCTCGTTTCACGTCGAGAGGCCGTTCGACGCCGTCCTGTCGACCTTCGACAGCATCAACCATTTCGCTTCCCTCGAACAGGTGCAGGCGGTCTTCGCCAACGTCCACGCCGCGCTCGAGCCCGGCGGGTTGTTCGTCTTCGACATCAACACGCAGCGAGGCTTCCTCGACGCGGCCGACGAATCCTACATCAGCGAGGACGGAGGGCCGGTGTGTATCGTGCGGGCCAGCTATGACGTGCGGAAAGGGGTAGGCGTGTCGAAGGTGACCGGCTTCCTACAGGAGGGCGAGCGGTGGCGGCGGGTCGATTTCGAGATCCCCGAGTACCACTACCCGGTGATGGATCTGCGCAAGGCTTTGCGGGAGGCCGGCTTCAGGCGGCTCGAGACGTTGGACGCGACGTCGGATCTGGGCATGCCGACAGCGGACGGGCGGGTGTTTCTGCTGGCTGAGCGGGGAGAGTAAGGCGCTGACGCCGGACCTCGGCGAGGGAGAATAGTCGCAGGGAGCCCTTCTCGCGACCGCGATAGGAGGACGCATATGGCCATCCTTGCAATACATCCTGGCGCCCATCTTGCCGAGGAGCTCCGCGAGCTCGATATGAGCGCTGCCGCGCTGGCGCGCCAACTCCGTGTGCCAACGAACCGCGTCACCGCGATCCTCAATGGCCAGCGCGCAATCACGGGCGATACAGCGCTCCGGCTGGGACACTTCTTCGGTACGAGCGCGGAGTTTTGGCTCAATCTGCAAAAGCTTTATGAGCTGCGTTTGGCTGAGGAGCGCGCCGGAGCCGAGATCGCGGAGTTGCCGACGCTTCGCACGGCTTGATCCCCACGCGCGGCGCGCGGGGTCGCTATGCTCATGGGTATGCGGTTCTGGGGCGTTGTTCTGGCGTTGCTCGCGGCGGGCGCCGCACCGGCGGAGGTCTCCATCTGCTCCTCCACGCCGCTCTATGAGCCTTGCGAGCTCTCGCTCGAGATGACCGACGCCGAGGCCGAGCGTCACTCCAACCCCTACGAAACCGTCGAGCTTCGCGCCGAGTTCCGCTCGCCCAAAGGCGGCCGCACTAAGGTCATGCCGGGCTTCTGGGACGGCGGCCGCACGTTTCGTATCCGTTTCTCGCCGGACTTCGAAGGCCGCTGGGATCTCCGCATCATCTCGAACCTGCCCAGCGTCGACCGCAAGATTCTCAGCTTCGAGGCGAAGCCGGCGACGAGCCCGGGCTTCGTCCACGTCTTCAACACGCGGTACTTTCGCTACTCCCAGCCCAACACCGCGCACTTCTGGATGGGCGACACCTGCTACCGGTTGGCGACGATCCCGTGGGAGACGTTCACGGCGCTGGTCGACAAACGCGCCGAGCAGAAGTTCAACCACATGCGCGGGCTCGCGCTTGGCTTGGAAGAGAACGCCAAGGAAGTGCTGGCGGACCCCGACCGGCCCAACGTCGAGCATTTCCGGGAGCTCGACCGGCGCATCGGATACCTCAACGCCAAGGGCTTGACCTACGACGTGTTGTTCGCCGGCGACCGCAACGAGCTTGTCGAGCTGCTGCCCGAGCGGCGGCAACGCGAGCGCTACGTGCGCTACCTCGTCGCGCGGCTGGCGGCCTTCAACGTGACCTGGCAGGGCGTCCAGGAGTTCGAGGAATACGAGGATGGTCGCAAGATCCTCAAAGAGCTCTACACCGCGGTGAGGAAGAACGACCCCTACGACCATCCGCGCTCGACGCATTCGCTGCGCAGCTCGAGCCCGCTGATCGAGGACGGCTGGATGACCTACATCACGCAGCAGAACTCGGCCGCGAGCGTGGCCTCGATCGACTACGAGCTGCATACGATGCCCGTGGTCAACGCCGAGCTCGGCTACGAGAACTCCGGGGCCGGCGCCTCGCACGATCATCACGTCTCGAGCGACGAGTTTCGCAAACGGCTGTGGGACATGATGGCGCGCGGCCACTACACCACCTTCGGCAACACCGGAACCTACGGCGGCCGCAAGTTCGATGTCGACCTCGCCTACGCCGACTCGCCCGGTGCGCGCTACATGACGCACTTCTACGACTTCATGACGCAGACTAGGTGGTTCGATTTGCAGCCCTACTACAAGGTGCAGGGCGGCGTGGCGATCTCGCTCGACTACCTGCCCTACTGGGCCGAGGAGCGCAAGGGCGTCGAGTTCATCGTCTACATGGCCGAGCCCGGCCCGCTCGAGCTACTGATCCCCAAGGACGGCTACGACGTGAGTTGGTTCAACCCGCTCGACGGCTCCTGGCTGGACCAGAAGAAGAAGTTCAAGGGCGACCGCTTCACCGCTTCCGGGCCGCCCGACGCGACCCACGACTGGGTGCTCTACCTGCGCAAGGAGGGCAAGAAGGAGAGCTGGAACAAACAGTTCTTCCTGGAGGCCCGCGGCGTCAAACCGAGGGAAGTCGAGACCTCGCTGAGCGATACGCCCTTCGAAATTCAACTTCCCGACGCCGAGGCGCTAACGGTGGGAGAGACCTACGACTTCAACGCGACGCTCACCAAGTCCACGCGCTCGGCCAAGAAGATGTTGTGGATGTGGACGGCCGAGGTGGCCGGCTCGGGCAAGACGCGGCGCGTGCTGGGGACCGAGCAGTTCGGGGAATTCAAGATCCCGGCGAACCTGGCCGAGATCTACCCGGCGACCCTCTCGGTGCGGCTGCTGGGCATCGACGGCGCCGGCCGGCTATACGAGTCGTTCAAGGCCTACCGGCTGGAAAGGGAATAGCGTTGTTGGTGTTGGCGATCGACACGACCGCGCGCCTAGGCGGGTTCGCGTTGGCGCGAGACGGCGAGATCGTCGCTTCGCGGACCGCCCAACCCGACGACGGCCTGGCGTCGGTCCTTTTCGGTGAGATTGAGGCGCTGCTGGCGGAGGCGGGCCTCGGGCTCGACGAGGTCGAGGCATTCGCCGCGCTGGCCGGGCCCGGGTCGTTCACTGGCATTCGCGTCGGGCTGTCCGCGGCGAAGGCTCTAGCGGAGGCCGCGGGGAAACCCGTGCTGGCGGTTTCGAACTTGGAGGCGCTGGCGTTCGAGGGCCGGGGCCCGGTGCGGGCGGCGGTGTTGCCGGGCAGGCGCGGCGACGTCTTTGGAGCCGTGTTTGACGCGAAGCTCGAACCGCTCGTCCCCGAGCGCGTCGAGCCGGCGGCTGCATTCTACGAGCGGGCGCTCGCGCTCGACTCCGAGTGGTTGAGCTCGGACCCGAACCTCGAGTTGCCTGAGGGAGTCGAAGCTCGCATCGTTGCGCCGCTGGCCGAAGCCGCCGCGCGGTTGGCTTGCGACCGCCCTGGCGGCAAGCCAGAGGCGGCTGATGCAAACTATGTCGAACGAGCGGCGGCCGAGAAACCCGAGAACGCATCCCGATAGGCTCCGAGGGGCCAGTAGGATCGTTCCGCAACGGCACGACGGACGATCGCCGTTCGCGCTAATTTTTCACGGGCTCTTCCACGGTTGGCTTGGAACGCTTTCGTGGAGCGGCGTCGAGCGAGCGGATGTCGACGACGCTCACCTCGGCATCCGGCCCGAGTTGCGGCTCGATCGGCGCCGCGGCCGGGTCTTGGGTCCAGGTCACCGTCGCCAAGTAGCTCAGGGCCTCGAAGACGGTCTTGGCGCCGGGATTGCATCTCACGACGGTCTCGTCGCTCGAGAAGATCAGCTCGGCGCGCGACTCCGATAGCCGCCAAAGCACGGCGGCGCAGGTCGAGACGCGACGCTCGAACAGTTGCAACAACGGCTCCATCTTGTCGTAGGGGATGCGGCGATCGAAGCGCACCCACACGCGGCGGCGCTCCTCTCGCGCGTATTCGCGCACCCACAGCCCGCCGTTGCGCGCCGCGGCCTTCCAGTCCAGGAAGCGCGCGGTGTCGCCGGGTTGGGCCTCGCGGATGCGATAGAGATCGTGGCTGTCACCAATCGAGCGTCCGGACTCTTGCTTCTCCAGGTTGCGTAGAATCTCCTCCGCCTCGGGGCCCATCTCGACTGCCGGGTAGACCGTGATCGGCTCTGGCAGGGTGAGCACCATGCGCCGCTCGACGAACCCGAACGGGAAGGCGGTGCCGAGCTCGACGACCTGGTCCTGGTATCTCCCGCGCTGCGCCACCTCGACCCGGGCGGTGGTGGCAACCCTCTCGCCAGCCGACAGCAGCGGCAAGTAGACTCTCTCGATCTCGAGCCCCGGCTTGCCGCGCGCGCTCGGCGAGGTCAGCCGTAGCGAATAGGACGGGAAGCGACGCTTGGTGTTGCGCACGGTGACCCGCGCCAGCGCAGGCTGTCCCGCGAAGATGTGGTCCGGCGAGGCGAAGCGCAGGTTCAAGCTCGCCAAGGTCAGCCGCGAGACCAACTCGGAGATCATCAGCGTGGCGAGCATGGCGCTGAGCGTCAAGTAGATCAAGTTGTTGCCCGAGTACAACGCCGTGACGCCGACCACGGCAAGCAGCAGCAGAAACAAAGCGCCCTGCTTGGTGAGCGGCATGCGGATGCGCCAGCGCGGTGAAACGCGCAGCCCCGAGAACGCGCGCCGGCCCGAGAGATAGAGGACGCGTGCGCACAACAGCAGCGCCGCAACCGCCGCCGCGAGCCCGGCCCCTTGTTGCTGGTTGACGTAGAGCTGTTCGGAGGCGATGGCGAGGCCCATTGCCCCGGCCAGGGTGATCAGCGCACGAATCCAGTCTTTGCGCTGAAATCTCGCCATTGCGTCTCTTCAGAGATTCTATCGTGAGCTGCGCGGCCCGAAGGTGTGAAGAAGTCGCCGGGGCACACGCTCGCGATGCCGGCGATCGCCGTGGGCTATGCTCAGGCCATGGATCGCATTCTCCCGTTCGCGTTGCTGTTGACGGCGCCGCTCGCGGCGCAGCAGGCCAAGCGCCCTTTCGACGTCTACACGCTACAGCGCGTGGCGCGCATCGGCGATCCGCAGCTCTCCCCCGACGGCGCGCTCGTGGCCTTCACTCTCGAGCGCGTGTTTCTCAGCGAGAGCTCCAAGGAAAGGCAGATCTGGCTGGTTCCGGTGGAGGGCGGCGAGCCTCGGCAGGCGACTTATCAAGGCGATTCGAGCTCGCGACCGCGCTGGTCGTCCGATGGAGATTCGATCGCCTACGTCTCGGACCGCTCCGGGAAGCCGCAGATCTGGTTGATGAAGACCGACGGCACCCAGACGCGCCAGATCACCAACCTCTCAACCGGGGCCGACGGCGTGTTGTTCTCCCCCGCGGGCGATCGGGTGGTGTTTCGGAGCCGAGTCTACCCACAATGCGGCGCCGACGACGCCTGCAACGCGCGCGAGCTCGAAGCGGCAGAGAGGGAACCGGCCGGAGCCTTGCTATTCGACCGGCTGCTCTACCGGCACTGGGACTCCTGGAACGACGGGCGCGTGCCGCACCTGTTCTCGATCTCGCTCACAGAGCCCGGGGCCGCCCCGGTCGATCTGACGCCGGGGCCGCAGGAAGCGCCGACGTTTTCGCTGGGCGGGCCAGACGACTACGCCATCTCGGCCGACGGCGGCGAGCTCTGCTACGTGCGCAAGACCGTGGAGCGGCCCGAGATCTCGACGGACACGAACCTCTACACCGTGCCGATCTTGGGCGGCGAGGCGGTGAAGATTACCGCCAACGCCGGTGCGGACGCCTCGCCGGTCTATTCGCCCGACGGACGCTACTTGGCCTATCGCCGCCAGGACCGCGCCGGCTATGAGAGCGACCGCTGGCGACTGATCGTGCTGGATCGCGAGACCGGCCAAGCGCGCTCGCTGACCGACTCGATTGACCGCTGGGTCGCCTCGATTGCGTGGGCGCCGGACTCCTCACGGGTCTTCTTTACGACCCAGGACCGCGGACGCGAGCCGATCTTCACGGCGGCGCCGGACGGGTCGGGCCAGCGCATGGTCGTCTACGGCAACGCGATTCACGGCGATGTCCAGATCGCGCCGGACCTCAAATCTATCGTCTACACGGCCCAGTCGGGCTCGCGTCCGCCGGCGATCTACCGCAGCTTCGCCGCCGGCGGCGCGCCACAGCAGCTCACGCATTTCAACGACGAGCTGCTGGAAACCTACGAGACGGTCCCGCTAGAGGACGTCCGCTATACGGCGCCGGATGGGGTGGAAGTTGGGGGATTCTTGGTCAAGCCGGCTGGGTTTGACGTCCAGAAGCGGTATCCGCTGCTGGTGTTCATCCACGGCGGCCCGCAAGGGGTCTGGAGCGAGGCATGGAGCTATCGCTGGAATCCGCAAGTGTTCGCCGGGGCCGGCTATGCGATCTTTCTGCCAAACCCGCGCGGCTCCACCGGCTACGGCCAGCGTTTTACCGACGAGATTCGCGAGGACTGGGGCGGCAAGGTCTTTGATGACATTCTCGCCGGGGTGGACCACGTCTCTTCCCTGCCCTACGTCGACCCCACGCAGCTCTATGCCGCCGGCGGGAGCTACGGCGGCTACATGGTGAACTGGATGCTCGGCCACACCGAGCGCTTCCGCGCCTTCATCTCACACGCCGGCGTCTATGACCTGCCGAGCTTCTATGGCGCGACCGAGGAGCTGTGGTTCCCGCGCTGGGAATTCGGTGGCGCGCCCTGGCAGAAGCCCAAGCTCTACCGCGAGCTTTCGCCTTCGAGTTACGCGGAGAAGTTCCAGACGCCGACGCTGGTGATCCACGGCCAGCGGGACTATCGCGTGCCGGTGACGCAGGGAATGCAACTGTTCACCGCGCTACAGGAGCGCGAGGTCCCCTCGCAGTTCCTCTACTTTCCTGAGGAGGGGCACTGGATTCTCGAGCCCCGCAACTCGGTCAAGTGGCATGAGACCGTCCTAGCGTGGCTGCGGCGGTGGCAGCGCTGAGCGCGCGCGGACTTGCTACAATCTGCGTCGATTCGCCATGGATGAAGCACCGACGAACGCCACGCGCCGAGACTTTCTTAGGCTGACCGCCGCGGCGGCGGCGACCTTGCCGATCGCCTGCCAGGACTCTGGCGGGGGCTCGGAAGACGCCGCCGAGCGCCCCAACATCGTGCTGATCATGGCCGATGACATGGGCTACTCCGACATCGGCTGTTACGGCGGAGAGATCCGCACGCCGCACCTGGACGCGCTCGCCGAAGGCGGGCTGCGCTTCCGGCAGTTCTACAACGGCGCGCGCTGCTGCCCGACTCGGGCGCAGTTGATGACCGGGCTCTACGCCCACCAGACCGGGATCGGCCACATGATGGACGACTACGGGCTGCCCGCCTATCGCGGCGACTTGAACCAGAGCTGCGTGACCATCGCGGAGGTGATGAAGTCCGCCGGCTACACGACGCTGATGTCGGGCAAATGGCACGTCACGCCCGCCGATGAGGGAATTGGCGACAAACACAACTGGCCGCGCCAGCGCGGATTCGATCGCTTCTTCGGCACCATCCACGGAGCGGGGAGCTTCTACGATCCAATTTCGCTGACGTTCGAGAACGAGCCGATCAAGCCCGAGAACAACGAGTTCTACTACACCGACGCCATCGCGGACCACGCCATCGAGTTCATCGAGGAATCGCCGGCCGAGCAGCCATTCTTTCTCTACATGCCCTTCACGGCGGCGCACTGGCCCTTGCACGCGCCCGACGACGAGATCGCGAAGTACAAAGGCCGCTACGACGCAGGCTGGGACGCACTGCGCGAGGAGCGCTACCAGCGCATGGTGGAGATGGGAATCATCAAGCCCGATTGGCCGCTCTCGCCGCGCGACCCGAACGCCCCGGCCTGGGAAGAAGTCGACCACAAGGAATGGTACGCGCGGCGGATGGAGGTTTACGCCGCGCAGGTGACCATCATGGACGCGGCAATCGGACGCGTGGTCGCCAAGCTGAAGGAGCTGGGCCGCTACGAGAACACGCTGGTGCTGTTCTTGATCGACAACGGCGGCTGCGCGGAGGAGTTGCGTCCGGGCGCCACGGCGTTTCACATCCCGATGGAGACGCTCGACGGCCGAGCGGTGAACCGCGGCAACGATCCGACCGACATGCCCGGCCAGGACGACGACTACCAGTCCTACGGGCTCGAGTGGGCGAACGCCTCGAATACTCCCTTCCGCTACTACAAACATTGGGTGCACGAGGGCGGCATCTCGACGCCGCTGATTGCGCACTGGCCGGCCGGGGTGAGCGTGGCGGGGACTTGGACCGAAGAGCCGAGCCACTTGATCGACATCATGGCGACCTGCGCCGACCTCGGCGAGGCCACTTACCCCAGCGAGCACGACGGCAACCCGATCACACCGCTCGAAGGCAAGACGCTTGCGCCGCTCTTCAACGGCCAGCCGCGCGAAAGCCACGACGCGATCTACTGGGAGCACGAAGGCAATCGCGCCATCCGCCAAGGCAAGTGGAAGCTGGTGTCGAAATGGCGCCCGCCGGAGAACAACCGCTGGGAGCTCTATGACATCGAGGCCGACCGCTCCGAGCTGAACGACCTTGCGGAGCAGATGCCCGACAAAGTCGAAGAGATGGCGGCCAACTGGCAAGCCTGGGCCGACCGCGCGGGCGTGGTCGAGTGGCTGAGCTGGCGCAAGGACGGGTAGCGGGCTTAACGCCCGTTTACGAATCGCCACGAGAAGAGTGAGACTGGCGGCCATCCCGGCTTCGCGTTGCCGTCCTCATCGATCGCTCCAGCCTTTGTGCCGGGCGGCAGGACCTGGAGCGACTTCAGGAACTCGATTACCCGGGCCTGATTCGGAGCGCTGAGCGCTTCGAACGCCTGCCGCGAAGCGAGCGCCTCCCCCGAGTGCGCCACGGTCGCTTCCCGCAGCGTCGTGAACTTGCCGTGGTGGAAGTACGGCCTTTGATTCGCCGCGCCCCATAGCCGCTTCGTCAGGAAGCGCCGATTCCCGCCGAGGAACTCGGTTGAGCCGGCCGGGTAGTTGATGTCGATCGCTTCGCTGTTGGGGTCCCCCGGGCCGCTGGTGATGTCGTGCAGCTTGAAGTCCGTGAAGACAGGAACCCAGACCACGTCGTCGACCGGCTTCAGCCGATGGCCGGGTAGCGCGTCGCTCGATAGGTCGACACGGTAGACTGGCTGGCCGTCGCTCTGCAAATTTCCGTCCGGGTTGTACGGGTTGGGCTCGGTGTAGATCCAGCCCTCGTCGTCGAGAGGCAGCCGGGGGATGTGGCAGCCTCCGCAGCCGATGCTCTCGAACAGCCGGCGGCCGTTGAAAATCGCCTCCTCGACGCGACCCTGGTTCGGGATGACCTGGCCGGGAACCGGAAGAGTCGCCTGAAACAGCGTCGCGGCGGCAATGTCGGCCCGGGTCAGCTCGTCGCGAAACCCGTCGCCGTCCGCGTCCACGCCGTCGCCAAACCGTTCCGCGGATTGCATGCCGTGGTGGTGGTTGAAGGCGTTGTTCGTGAACTGCCGGAGGGACACCACGCTGCCCGATTGATGAAATGGGTGGACGATGAGGCTCGGCGGGTCGTCGGCGCCATTCGTTGTTAGCGACTGCGGCGGTAAGCCGTCGACTCCGGACACGTCCCACGAGCCGTCGCCGTGTCGGGCAATCGTTCCAAAGCGAATTCCCTTGCTAGCCAGCGCGAGTGTCTCGCCGGGCGCCGTCGAGTCACGGACAAACCGCAGGTCTGCGGTGATCTGCCGCGCTAGCATTTCGTAGTAGCCCGAGCCGAACATACTCGTGGTGGCGCGGAAGTTGCCGATGGTGGACAGCGTCGCGTAGCGCCCCTGTTCGTCCACGGAGCCCCTGGTGGCGACCAGGTCGCCGTGCTCGAAGCTGGCGAAATCGAATCGCTGAGCCGCGACAAATACTCCGGTGGTGAAGTCGCCTCCGCCGCCGGCCATGCCGAACGGCGCATTGTGGCAGCCCGAGCAGCCGTTGGAATCCATGGCCGACACACGATTGAAATTGCGAGGGAAGCTTAGCGGGGCGCCGGAGTCGGCGATGGGCGCCCCGACCCCCTTGCTCAAGGGACGTCCTCCGCCCTCCTGGACCGTCCACTGGGCTTCGAACAGCGCTTTCCCGCGGCTGAGCAGCTCCTGCAGCGAGAGTGATCGCAGCTCGTCCTCTTCCAGTCTCTGGTAGGACGAAACCTCCGCGCCAATCTTTGGCGGCCCCTGGCTTTGAGCGACGCCTGCGGCAGCCGACACGGCGAGCAAGACAACGGTTCTGCAGCGAGTTTTTTGCATGACGAACCTCCTGAGTGGATGAGGATTTGAACGAGGCGCCGGCCGCCGGGCGGCGGCCGGCGCCCGTGACTACGGCTTCAAGCCGTTGCGGGCAGCGACTCGCTCGAGCAACCCGCGGATGGCCTGGAGTTGCATCCCGACGGCGTCCTGCGCGCCGGGGAGATGGGCTGCGCCTTGGACGATTGGGCAGGGCCCTCCGCAGCCCGAGTCGCCCGGGTTGCGTAGCTGATCCGCAATCTCGCCGGGGATGATCTCGCCGTGGTCGGCGATGGTCACGTGGATCTCGGCGCCCATCGGGTCTGTCAGCCCGGCCCGTACCGCGCCCCCGACGACGTCGCTGGTGTCGCCGATGTTGATGCGGAACCCGAAGTTGCCCTTGCCCGAGGCGCCGACGATGGCGCCGTTGCCGCGCATCACGCTCTCGGGCGCGTCGCCGTTCGCGGGCATGCAGATCTCGCCTTGGCAGTTCTCCGGACTGTTCCAGACGAAAGCCCAAACGGTATGCGGGCCCGGATCCAGGTTCTTGGTGTGAACCAGGATGGTGACGCCCTGCTCGTCACGAATGATCGTCGAGACGGCGCCTTCGCCAACGGGGGCGAAGCCTGGGATCTCGTTCATTGGGATCGTGGACATGGTTGCGCCAAAGACGCCGGCGCAAAGGCCGAGGAGCGCCACGGCGCCACAGATGGTTTGCACGAAGCTTCGTTTCACGGTTTTCAATCCTCCTGTTCTCGGCCGAGCGCCTCGGAGCCCGTCAAGCGGCCCCGGTGTTGTCTGCGGCCTTACCAATGAGAACGGGAAGTTGAAGTAAGAGCGGCCAAACCAGATTCTCGTGTCTGCAATGGCATCGGCGACGGATCGACGCGCGGTCGGCTATATTAGTGGCCGGCCATGAGCGACATCACGGCGTTGCTGCACCGCACCAAAGCGGGTGACAAGGAGGCGGAGGGAGAGCTGATCAATGCCCTGCACGGCGAGCTGCGTCGACTCGCCGGGGCGCTGTTGCGCGGCCGTCGGCGGGATCACACGCTGCAGCCGACGGCGCTGGTGAACGAGGCCTACATCAAGCTAATGAGCGGACAGCAGGTCTCCTGGCAGGACCGCGTCCACTTCTTCGCGGTGGCGGCCCGGGCAATGCGCCAGATCCTGGTGGATCACGCCAGGCGGGCGATGGCCGAGAAGCGCGGCGGGGGGGCCGAGATGGTGACCCTCGAGATGGGTATGCCGTTCGAGCGCGCGAGGCCGGTCGAGCTGCTGGCGGTCAACCAGGCGCTCGACCGGCTCGAGGAGCACGACCCGCGAGTGCACCGCGTGGTCGAGCTACGGTTCTTCGGCGGCCTCTCCGTCGAAGAGGCCGCCGAGGTGATGGGGATTTCCACGCGGACGGTCCGGCGGGAGTGGAGCCTGGGGCGGGCCTGGTTGCTGGGGGAACTGGGGGAGCCGGAGGGCCAGCTGCCCAGGCCTGATTGACTTCGCTCCCAGCTCAGCTCTCGAAATCGCCTTCGGCCAGGTCGTCCCGAAAGGTCCCGTCGATGGCCTCGATCAAGTAGGAGTAGCGCGCAACCGGTCTCGGCGAATCATCCGGGGGCGTCGCGACAACCTGGACTGGCGTTCGAAACATCCGGCTCGGGCCTTCCTGCTCTTCACCCGACGCCAAGGGTTGATCTGCGTCCTTCCAGGGCAGCACGGTTGGTTCCTCTTCCGACTCCAGACGGAGCGTAACTCTAAACGGCCCCTTTTGAGTTTGGAAGCGGACTCTGTCGGCCCGGCCGTAGGTGAACGTATCAGCGTCATCGTTCGGCGGTATATTCGATGGCGTCTTCGTGTACGTGAATTTGCCTTCGTCGTCCACTGTGAAAGTCAATGTTCGGTTTACTCCGGGCACCTTTGTTCTCCTTGTCTCGCTTGCATTAGTCGGCGGGTAGGGACGCCTTGCGCAACCCTTGCCCGGCTTCACGCGACTCAGGGCAGATTCCTGAGCCTGGATGAATCGTACTGCCTGGATCCTCGGCGTCGTCGTAGCCGAGGCCTGACAGCATCTTGCGGTACTGTGGAGACGCTCGAAGGGCGTCTAGGCTGTCCGCGCCTTGGATTTCATGAACATACAGACCGTTCCGAAACGCATCCTCCAGCAATGCCAGGGCTCGCTTCCGATCTCCAACTAGCTCGTAAACCGTCGCGGCTCTCAACAGCGTCTCCTCATTGTCGGGTGCGACGCTCAGCGCCGCCTCAATCTTGTCAACCGCCCCCTCGGTCCGGCCCAGCCGAGCGAGCCCGAACGCGAAATGGCCCAGGGCAACGCGATGACGGGGCCGCTCAGCGAGGTATTCTTGGCCAAATGCCAGCATCCGCCCAAATGCGTCTTGCGCCTCTTCCTTTCGTCCTGCCGCATCCAATGCGTCGCCAAGGTTCTTCCACAAGAGGTACCGGGTCGCGTAGGGCCGTCCTGTCTCTCTCTCGACTCGGTCCGCATCGGCGAGAGAGTACCGGAAATTCACCAAGGCATCGGTCGAACAGCCCTTCGCTTGGTACGCGCGACCCAAGGTGGAGTACCCCATTGGCCCAATGCCAAACTTTACGCTGTCGGCCGCCCGTTCGATGGCGTCATCATGCCGGCCGATCTTGATATAGACGAACGCCAAATTGTGGTGTGCAGCAGCGTGTGTCGGCGCGAGCCGCACGATCGTCTGCAGCGCGCGCGCCGCCTCCTCGCGCCGGCCGTGATCGAGGTAGAAGCGCGCGATCTCGTTGTAGCCGTACCAGCATTCCGGCCGCTGATCGATCACAGTTTCCCAGAGCTGTTCCGTGCGCTCGCGCTCTCCCGCTTGCCCGAGCGCCGCGGCATAGGCCACCTGCGTGTCGTGATCGAAGGGATCGAGGCGGGTCGTGGCTTCGAACGATTCCAGAGCCGCTTCGGTGTCGCCGAGGGCGAGAGAGAGTCCCGCGAGCCCACTCTGGACGCCGGCCAGGTCTGGGTCCAGCCCTGCGGCCTCCTGGTAAGCGTTCCGCGCCTTCGCCGCCCAACTCCGCTCTTCCACTTTCTCGTACAGAGTGCGGTACGCGTCCCCGAGCCCGGCGTGGGCCAAGGCGAACGCGTAGCTGCGGTCGACCGCGGCGCTAAAGGCCTCCGCTGCACGAATCAGCTCTGGTTCGGCTTTGGGTCCGACCTCGGACTGCCCGGCCTCCAATAGCCCTACTCCCCGCAGATAGGCCGCCAGCGCCACGTCGTCCTCCGGCAACCGCTGTCGCCAGGCGTCCCACTCCTCCTCGGGGTACTCCAGCTCCAGCTTCCGCGCGAGCTCCAGCAATGCACCCTCGACGAACGCCCCCGTCCGGGACCGGTCGACCGACACCGAGGCGAGCCGCACCAGCCGCCGCGGTCCTTCCGGGTTCTCCGCGTCGTTCGAGGCGTCCTCGATCCGCGACTCGAGGCGGAGCGAATCGCCATCGACCGCGAGCTCTCCGGTCAACGCCAACTGGGCGCCGTACGTCGTCGCGCTGCGCCGGCCGCCTCGGATGTGGACGCACATCTCGGCCTTGTCCGGGTAGAGCTCGAAGAAGCTCCGATGCAGGAACGCCAACAGGCCGTTCGCCAACGCCTCGTCCTCCGGTCTTTCGGCTCGCACGGTGAACGGCAGGATCGCCAGGTCCTTATCCGCGGGCAATTCGCAGAACCAGGACGAGCCCGGGAGCCAAGAGCACACCTGGCGCTTGACGCTCGGCGACTGGTAGCCGGCCGCGGCGACGGCAGCGGTCGCAGCCGCGAGCGTAGCCGGCCAAACCCAACGCTGGCGCCAGGCGCCTGTCTGGTTGCCGCTGTCGGCCCTGACGCCGGCGACGGGCAGCGCCAACTCGCCGCCGTCTTCGCGCGCAAGCTCGTCCAGCAGGCGCAGAATCTCCCGAGGGCTCGCGACCCGATCCTGGGGCTTGCGCTCCATGCAGGCCAGCACGAAGCTCTCCCAGCGGGGGTCGAGCTCCGGGACGATTTCCGTTGGCCGCACGGGCGCTTGGGTCAACTTCTCCACAATCAACTTCGCCATGGAGTCCGACGAAAAGGGCCGCCGGCCGCACAGCATTTCGTAAGCTACTACTCCAAACGCATAAACGTCGGAGTAGGGGCCAACCTTTTCGCTGGAGAGCTGCTCGGGGGCGGCGTAGTCGGGCGTACCGAGGATCTGACTGGTGTTGGTGGCGAGACTTTCCGAGCGGCTTCCCAGCAATGCCGGGCGGGCGAGCCCGAAGTCGGTAACGACGACGCGCGGATCGCCGGCGTCGGCCGTTTCGAGGATCACGTTCGCCGATTTGAGGTCCCGGTGGACGATGTTGGCTTCGTGCAGCGCCGCTAGCGCCTCGGCCATCTGGCGGAGGATCGGCAGGGCCTCCTCGGGCGAAAGCCTGCCTTTGCGTTTGAGGTAAGCGGACAGCGTCTCGCCGTCCACGTACTCCATGGTCAGGAAGTGAAGCTCACGATCGCCCTTGCGGTGGCGACCGCCGTCGAAGATGCGGCAAACGTTCCTGTGCGTGACCCGGCGCGCGAGCTGAATCTCGCGCCGAAAGCGCACCAGGCTGGCGTCGTCGAAGGCAAGCTCGGGCCGCAGGGTCTTGAGCGCTAGCCGCTCCCGCAAGTTGAGATCTTCGGCCTCGTAGACCTCGCCCATCCCTCCGCCGCCGGCGAAACGCAAGATGCGGAAGCGGGAAGCGAGCACGTCGTCGGCCTGAAACATCCGCTCGCCGCCGGCGGCGCCCTGCCGGAGCGTCGGCGTATCGGGAAGATCGAAGAGCGAGCGAGGCGTTTCGTGAAACGCCAGCAGCCAATCCACTTCCCGGCGCAGCTCGGGATCAGCGCGGCAGGCTTCGTCGAGGTAGGCAGCACGCTCCGACGCCTCCATCTCGATGGCGGCGTGGAAGATCGACTTGACTCGCTCCCACAGCTCGGACGGCATTGACGCCCCCTAGCGTCCCCAAGCGATCTCGCAGCGGCGTGCGAGATCACCCGCCCATGTACGACGACATTGCGTCAAGAAATGTAGCACACGCGATGCCCGGATCTCGTTTCCCGACGCGACGCTCTGCTTCCCGGTTTCAGCCTACAGCTATAATTTGCGGAATCTGCGTCTCGGACGGGCCATGCACATCACTCGTATCCACGTTCACCAAGTCGATCTGCCGCTCCACGAGGGCTCCTACAACTGGTCGGGAGGCAAGTCCGTGTCGGTTTTCGACTCCACGATCGTGCGGGTCGAGACCGACGCCGGGTTGACCGGCTGCGGAGAGATTTGCCCGCTTGGGCCGGCCTACCTGCCCGCCTACGCCGCCGGCGCGCGTGCTGGGATTGCCGAGTTGGGGCCTGCACTGCTCGGCCTCGACCCTACACAGCTCGCCGCGCTCAACCGTCACATGGACGCCGTTCTCAAGGGCCACCCCTACGTCAAGTCGGCGCTGGATATCGCTTGCTGGGACATTCTCGGCCAAGCGGCCGGCATGCCCGTCGCGGAGTTGCTCGGCGGACGCTACGGCGACGACTTCGTGCTCTATCGCGCGATCTCGCAGGAGTCGCCGGACGCAATGGCCGCTCGGGTGACGGATTACCGCCAGGAAGGCTACCGCCGGTTCCAGCTCAAGGTGGGCGGCTCGCCCGATGAGGACATCGAGCGCATCCGGGCCGCCTCGGCCGTGCTCGAAGAGGGTGACCGGCTGGTGGCGGACGCCAACACGGGCTGGCTCACGCACGACGCCTTGCGCGTCGTGCGCGCGGTACGCGATGTCGACATCTACATCGAGCAGCCATGCGCGTCTTACGAGGAGTGTTTGGCGATCCGGCGGGCGACCGATCATCCCTTCGTGCTCGACGAGTCGATCGACGCCGTCGAGGCCGTCCTGCGCGCCGCCGCCGATCGCGCGATGGATGTGGTCAACCTGAAGATCGGCAAGCTCGGCGGGCTGACCAAGGCCAGACAGGCGCGGGATCTGTGCGCCTCGCTGGGCATCGCGATGACCGTCGAAGACAGTTGGGGCGGCGACGTGACGACGGCGGCGATTGCGCACTTGGCGCACAGCACGCCGCCGGAGCTGCTCTTCAGCTCGACCGACTTCAACAGCTACGTCACCGTAAGCACGGCGGAAGGCGCGCCGCAACGAGACAACGGCAGGCTTGCGGCGCCGCGGCGGCCGGGCTTGGGCGTGACGCCGCGCCTGGACGTGTTGGGCGACGCCGTAGAGGTGATCGAGTAGCTACCATTCGAGCGACCGGCCCAAACCGCGGCGCTCGGCTTCCCGCAGACAGCTCTGAGCCGCGGCCACGTCCTGCACGGCCAGCCCGACGGACTTGAAGAGCGTGATTTGCTCGGGCGTGCTGCGCCCGCGCGCTCTTCCCAGCACGAGCTCGCCGAGCTCGCAGTGGATGTGGTCCTCCTGGATCGCGCCGGTCGCGATCGCTTGGAGGATGTCGCCGGCCTCCTCGAAGGCTGCCGCTTTCTCGTCCACCACGAGCAGCGAGCGCGCGACGGTCTCCGCGGGCAGCTCGCGGACGTGGGGCTGAAAGGAACCGATGGCGTTGATGTGGACGCCGGGCGGCACGTCGCGATCGGCCAACACGGGCTGGCGCGAGGTGGTGGCCGTGCAAATGACGTCGGCGCCCCGCAGCGCTTCGGCGGCGGAGGCCGCCGCGGCGACGTCTCCGGGAATGGGACCGCGCCCGCACAGCTCGGCGGCGGCCCGCTCGGCTTTGGCCAGGTTAGGATTGCACACGACGACCCGCTCGATTGGCCGCACCGTACACACCGCCTCGGCCTGCGTGCGAGCCTGGACGCCGCTGCCGATCACGGCCAAGCTCGTGCAGTCGGACCGGGCCAGCAGGTCCGTCGCGAGGCCGCACACGGCGGCCGTCCGGATGGCCGTCAGCGCGCCGCCGTCGAGCACGGCCGCGGGCTTGCCGCTCGCGGGATCGATGACGAGCATCAGGCCGTGGATCGCCGGCAGTCCTTGTTCTTTGTTCACGGGAAAGACCGAGACGACCTTGACCGCGGCGGCGGCGCCGGCGTCCTCCTCGATCGCGCCCGGCATCACGAGCGTCACGCCGTCGGGTTGCGACAACGAAGCCCGGGGCGGGACCTGCGCGCGACCTTCGGAAAGAGCCCGAAAAGCGGTGCGCATGGCCTCGATCGCGGCCGTCATCGGAAGCGCGCTTCGAACTTCATCCGGGCTGAGGACCAACATCGTCGTTTCGCACCAAGGGTAACGAAACCGCACCTGCGGGGGATTCCTACCGGTCGAGGACCCGCCACCGAGCGCCTGCGACCACTCGCGCCTTGGAAACCAGCGTGCGCGTCAGCGCCATGCCGAGCTCGTCCGGGTTGGCCGAGGCGAAGTCAATCCCGTCGAACAGCGAGCCGAGCGAGCGAACGACGCTGACCTCTAGGCCGCCGACGATGGAGCGCGGGGCCGGCAACCCATCGGGCCCGCTCAACAGCTCCTTGATCTCCCCGTAGGCGGCCGTAGAGCGAATCTCGAACGAGCCGCTCCGCGCGCCGGAGTCGCGACTCCACTCGCCGGTAAGCTCGAGCACGGTGGCGCCGGGGCCCGTGCCGCGCGGGCGCGCCGCGAGATAGTGAGCCTGGCAGTATTCGGGATCGGTGACCACGCGGCTCTCGAGGAGCCGAGCCTGCGGCCGGGAGAGGTCTTCGGTGTAGGAGTTGGTGATACGGGATTCGTTGGGCAGCAAGCTGCTGTGGCCGGCAAGGGCGCTCGGCAGGCGCAGCCAGCGCAGCAGCGCCATCGGCTGCGCGGCGGGCATCGTGTGGCAGGGCAGCAGCTCCAAGCCGCGCGTCACCAGCGTCCCGCCGGAGACCTTCACGCGATAACCCAAGTCGTTGACGACTGTCCAACCGCCGCCCCGGTTTGGCTGCGCGGCGCCCCACTCCCAGTCGAGCGTATAGCGGATCTGCTCGCGAACGATGGGATCACGGTCGTCGGAGGCGGCGTCGACGAGCACGTCCGCGCCGATCGGCTCGCCAGCCAAACCCCAGATGGAGTGGTCGTTGGCGTTGAGCTCAACCTGCAAACGGTTCACCCCGTCTTGGAACATCGCGCGCGGCAGGTGGCGCCAGCGCGAGTAGAGGCGCGCGACCTTCTCTCCGTTGAGATAGAGGTGCGCATGCCCCTCGTTGGGGACGATCGCGGTATCGACGTTCTCGGGCGTGAAGCGGTAGTTGGTCGTCTCGAGCAGCAGATTGTAGCCGTCCATCGCATCGGGGGTCAGACTGACGGCGATGGAGGGGACAGGACCGTCCAGGGGCGTGTCGACGACCTGATGCTGGGTGTGGTCGACGGTGGGCGGGATGGTCGCTCGCTGTGGCCAAGCGGCGACGGCCGCCACGATGGCGGCCGCCAACGCCAAGCTGCGGACTAGCCGCATTTGTTGTCGTCGCACGGCCGGAAGCACATCACCTTGAACTCCGGCGTGAGCGTGCAGCCCACCGCTTCTTCGTCGCTTTGGCCGCAGCGGAAGAAGCACTCGGGCTCTCCGGGAGGCGCCTGATTCTGGCGCGGCCGGGGCGGACCCTGGCGACGGCCCAGAACCTCGATGAGCTTGCCCGGCTCGACGCCCAGCGTGCGTGCGGAAGCCGCGAGATTGACGGGCTTTATGCCGCCCGCCTCAACACGCAGCGCCTTGGCGACCTGGGCCTCGGTGACGCCCAACGCCTCCGCGGCCGCGGCCACCTGGTTCGGCGTGGGACGCGCCGCGCCGCGCGGTCCTCCGCGCGGACGGCCGGCGCGCGGGATGCTATCGGGCGGCGGTCCGCCCGGGCCAGCGCCAGGCCGCCGGCCTTGCTGGCTCACCTGCGGAGGCCGCCGGCCGCGACCGGCGGGTCCGACAGGCGTACCGGCGTAGCAGCCCAAGATGTAGGGCCAGGTCTCGGTGATGTGGTAGTGGTAGTCGCCTTTGGGACCTTTGTGTCCGTTGCAGGCGTCGAGGTACTCGGGGTCGTCCTTGGCTACGTACTCGAAGGCGTCCCAGGAATCTTGGTGCGGCTCGCGCACCTCCTCCCAACTGCTCTTGTAGCGGACGACCTTGGTGCACTCGGCGTCCAAGCAGCCCCACGGTCCGCGGATCGGAAAGCCGTCGTAGCCGAATCCGATGATGGGCGAAGGCTCGCCGTCGGCCACGCCCTCGCTCAGACAGCGCTGGACCATGGCGTGATAGTGATACTCGAGCGCGGTGTGGCCCATACAGGTGTCCATGATGGAGTTGAAGATCGGATCGCCGAACTGCTCCTCGACCGGAACGGGGCCTTCGTTCGGACCGAAGAAGACCAGCCCGTTCACCGCGATGCCGGCGCTGCCGAGCAGCGGGATGGGCGTCGGCTTGGCGGCGAGCTCGGGACTCGCCGGCAGGCGAAACTCGTAGTCCTGCTCGAGCAACGGATTGGGCGTGACCTGCACGAACTCGTAGTGCGGAATGCCGTTCGAGCGCACGACGAGCTCGTCGCCTTCGC
This sequence comes from Bryobacterales bacterium, assembly GCA_965216545.1. Classification (GTDB taxonomy): domain Bacteria; phylum Acidobacteriota; class Terriglobia; order Bryobacterales; family UBA6623; genus RI-231. Next base: position 4,097,163 of record OZ244172.1, on the reverse strand, counting down.
AATCAGCTTCCAGGCGCGGCTTGGGATATTCGGGGCCGGCGCCGGGGTATTTCGAGACATCGAGGAAAGCGTCCGCCGCACAGGGGCCGGATTGCGCCGCGGCTGATAAGGCGGCGAGCAACAGCAGAGTCGTAATCTTCATCATGCGATTGGTACCGTGGGCGCCTAGGCGCCTATCCGCATTTGTTGTTCGCGCATTCCTTCGCGCACAGCACGGTGTTGTCCTCCGTGATCGTACACCCTAGGGCGCCGTCGTCGCTAGTACCGTTGAACCTTCTTTCGGGGTCGCCCTCGCGGCCGCGGCCAGGCAGACCGCGGACCGGCAAACCGAGAGCGCGGCTAAGCTCATTCTCATCGTCGATCCCCAGCGCGCGGGCGGAGGCGAGGAAGTTGAGGGGCGCGACATGGTCGCCGGCGAGCCGCAGCGCGCGCACCAGGCGGCCGCGCTCGACGCCGAGCCGCTGGGCGGCGGCGGTGATCTGTTCCGGCGTGGGCGGTTGGTCTGGCGGCGGCGGTCCGCCCGGCCTGCCGCCGCGGCGCGAGGGTTGACCAGGGCGTCCGGGCGGCCCCGACCCGCGGCTCACGCGCGGCGCTTCCTGGCCGGCGTCGCTGGATGGAACGCCGGAGAAGCAGCCCAACACGTAGGGCCACGTCCGCGTGGCGTGGTAGTGGTATTCGCCGCCTTGATCAGTCCCGGCATGGCCGTTGCAGCGATCCAGATACTCTGGCCCTGGCTTGGGGCTGTAGCGGTAGGCGCCCCAGGCGTCGAACTCCGGGCTGCGCAACTTGTCCCAGCCGGACTTGAATTCGACGAGCTCCGAGCACTGCTCGTCGACGCAGCCGATGGGGCCGTAGACGGCGAAGCCGTCGGCCGCGAAGGCGAGAATCGGCGAGGGCTCGCCGGCGGCGGCGTCCGGCGCCAGGCAGGATTGCAGCAGCGCGTGGTAGTGGTACTCGCGCGCGGTATGGCCCATGCAAGAGTCCATGATCGAGTTGAAGATCGGGTCGCCGAAACCGGGGTAGGGAATGCCGCCTTCGTTCGGGCCAAAGAACGGAATGCCGTTGACGGCCACGCCCACCGTGCCCAGCAGCGGCAAGGCGACGGGCTTCTCGGCCAGCTTGGGGCGGCGCGGGAAGCGGTAGACTCGATCGGTCTCGAGCAGCGGATTGGGCGTGACCTGGATGAACTTGTAGTGCGGCATGCCGTTGGAGCGCACGATGAGAGCGTCGTCGTCGCAGCTCGCCGCGAGCCTGGGTTTGGCGTAATCGCCGCCCGGCCCGTCGAAGCGGCTCACGTCGAGGAAAGCGTCGGCGGGACAAGCGTCCTGAGCATGGGCTGAGAAGGAGAACGAGAGCCCGAGCAGAAGCAGAACGGTTGTGGATCTTCGGGTCATCGAGCTTTTCTAGTCGCGCGCGGCTCGCTCGGCGAATGGCGGACGCGTCTCTCGCGCCTGAGCCGGGTGCGGGTTGCCGGGCAGGCCGTTACCGGGCGGAGGCCGCCGGCGACCGTCGGGCCGACGCTCCTCGCCGGGCGCCGGGCCGCTGATCCGGCGACCAATGGGAAATCCATCCAGTATGCCGGCCATGCGCGCGAAGACCTCCGGCTCGTCGGCGGCGAGGTCGCGCGTCTCGCCGGGGTCGTGTGAGACGTGGTAGAGCTCACGGGCGGCTTCCCCGCCCCGCCGCGGACGATGCAGCAGCTTCCACGGGCCATCGAAGACCGCAAACCACCCGGTGGCGCCCAAGACGATGCTGCGCCGAGGCAGCGGAGCATCGTCGCGGATGGCCGCCCAGACGCTGCGCCCGTAGAACGGCTTGCGGTTGAGACCGTCGACTCCGGCCGCCTCGAGCAGCGTCGGGAACCAGTCGTGGACGCTTATCCGTTGGTTGCGCACGCCGCCGCCCTCGACAACGCCGGGCCAGTGAACGGCTGCCACGGTGCGAACGCCACCTTCCCAGGTCTGTGTCTTCTCACCGCGCAGCGGGGTGTTGTCGGCGCCGCCATCCTGGGCGAGCAAGCCGCCGTTGTCGTTCAGAAATACGACGAGCGTGTCCCGGCTCAGGCCCTCGGAGTCGATCGCGCCGAGAATGCGACCGATGGCGGCGTCCATGCAGTCGACCATTGCGGCGAACATGCGGCGGCTTGGCTTCTCGATGTGGGCGTACTTGTCGATGTACTCCGGCGGGGCCTGCAGCGGCAAGTGCGGCGCGTTGAAGGGGACGTAGAGCAAGAAAGGGCGTTCGGGATCGCGCCCCAGGATCAAACGTACGGCCTCGTTGCCGATCAGCGAGGTCGAGTAGCCTTCTTCGCGAGCCGACTTGCCGTTGCGCTGCCAATCGTAAGCGCCGGCGATGGTGTGGCGGTAGTAATCAATGCCGGGGCCGGTGTGCCCCAGGAACGAGCCGAAGCCGCGGTTGTGCGGGAAGAACTTGACGTGCGCGTTGCCGAGGTGCCATTTGCCGATCGCGGACGTCTGATAACCGGCCGCAGCGAACGACTCGGGCAGCAAGTGCTCGTCAACCGGCAAGCCATCCTCGTGGTTGGGATTGAAGGGCCCCTGGATGCCCATAGACAAGGGGGAGCGGCCGGTCATCAGCGCGGCCCGTGTGGGCGTACACCAGGAAAACGAGTAGTGCCGCTCCAGGCGCACGCCCTTGGCGGCGATGCCGTCGATGTGGGGGGTACGGATCTCGCTGCCGTGGTAGCCAACGTCATTCCACCCTAGATCGTCTGCAACGAGCAGGACGATGTTCGGGCTCGCGCGGACCAGCGTGACGCAGGCCAACACGGTCAAGGCTACTCGCAGCAACATGGGGCGCCCTTAGTCTCGCTTGGCGGCTTCGAGCCAGGGCGGGCGCGTGACCTGCTTCCAGCCGCCGCCCGCGCCGCCGCCGCGCCCTGGTCCACCGCCGCCCTTCTTGCCGGCCCGGCCTCGCCCGCCGCCAGGCTGCAGCATGTCGGTGGCGACGGTGGGAGCGCGCGGGAAGTCATGCATGAGCCCGGCAAGCTCCTTGAACTTCTCCGGTCGCTTTGCCGCCAGATCGTTCTTCTCTTCCGGGTCCTGCGCGATGTTGAACAGGAATTTACCCGGCGCGCCGCCGCGCGGAGTATTCTCGACGTACTTCCACTCGCCCGCGATCACCGCGACGTTGTCGAAGACTCCAAAGTAGAAAGGCGCCGTGCGCTTGACGGCTTCGCCCCGGCTCCACAGCGGCAGCAGATTCAGGCCGTCGAGCTCCTTCTCGGCGCCCGTCTGGATTCCGGCCGTCGCCGCGATGGTGGGGAACCAATCCGCCGCGGTCGCCATCTGCTCGATCTTGCGCCCGCCCTCGATGCGGCCCGGAAACCAGACCGCCGCCGGGACGCGGATGCCGCCTTCGAACGTGCCGCCCTTGCCGCCGCGCAGCGGAGAATTGTCCGCGCCCAGCCGCGTCGCGCCGCCGTTGTCGCTGCACCAGACGATCAAGGTGTTCTCCGTCATCCCTCGTGCATCGAGAGCCCCGAGGATGCCGCCGACAGCCTCATCCATCTCGGCCGCCATGGCGGCGTAGACGCGCCGGTTGGGGTTGCGAATCGCCTCGTGGTCCGCGACCGCCTCTTCGGGCGCCTGGAGCGGGCCGTGCGGCGCGTTGAAGGCTACGTAGAGGAACAACGGCTTCGACTCGTCGTGCTGGCGCACCACCCGTTCGGCTTCGGCGCCGATCAGGCGAGTCGAATAGCCTTCCTCCTCGATCAACTTGCCGTTGCGCTGCCAGTCGTACCCCCCGTTCCAGATGTGCGTCCAGTAGTCGATCGCGGGACCGAGGTGGCCGTACGAGTGGTCGAAGGCGCGGTTGTAGGGGTGGTACTTGACGTGTTCGAGCCCAAGGTGCCATTTGCCGACGATGGCGGTCCGGTAGCCGGCTTCGCGCAAGCTCTCCGGCAGGATCCGCTCATCGAGAGGCAGGCCGTTGCGCAGCTCGAGCGGCCGGTCGACGCCGAAGCGCAGCGGGATGCGGCCGGTCATCAGCGCGGCGCGCGTGGGGCTGCAGACCGGATAGGCGTAGTAGCGGTCCAGCTCGACGCCGCGCCTCGCAATCGAATCGACGTGCGGGGTCCGAATCTCGCTGCCGTGGTAGGAGACATCGTTCCAACCCAGGTCGTCGGCCATCATGAAGACGACATAAGGTTTGTCTTGGGCCGGCAGCGCAGCGGCGACCGCGCCGAGCGCGAGGATGAAGGCTGCGAGAGTACGAGTCATTTGTCTAGCTGCGCCCGCAAGAAGTCGATCGTGAGCGCCCACGCTTCGCGGGTGGCGGTCATGTTGGCGCCGTCGCGGCCGTCCTGCTGGCGCAGGAAGGCGTGGCCGGCGCCGGAAAACTGATGCGGCTCGTAGGACTTGCCCAGGCGGCGCATCTCGCGGACGGCGTCGGGAATGGTGGCGTTGACGCGGGCGTCGTCGCCGCCATAGAGACCCAGCACTGGCGCTTGAATGCGTCCTAACATCGCGCGGGTCGGGGACGTGCCATAGTAGACGATCGCGCCCCCAAGCGCCTGCTCGTTGGCGGCGAAGTTGAAGCTCATGCCGCCGCCCCAACAGAAGCCCACCGAGCCGAAGCGGCCGTTCGAGGCTGCAAGCGACGTGCCGTAGCGGGCCGCCGCGGTGAGCCGGCGCGTCGCGTCTTCGATGCGCAGCCCACGTACAAGCGCCACGGCGGCTTGACGATCCGCGGGCGTGCCGCCGCCGTCGGGGCCGTGACCGGAGAGCAGGTCCGGAGCGATGGCGATGAAGCCTTCGGCCGCCAACCGGTCGGCCACGGCGCGAATCCAATCGGTGAGGCCGTAGATCTCGTGGATGACGACGACGACCGGGGCGCGGGTGGCGCGCTCGGGATAGACGACCCAGGCGCGCACGCTGTCGCCCCAACGCGAGGCGCCGGCGCGGCCTTCGCCGATGTCGACCCATTCGCCGTGCCGGGGGGAGGAGTTGAGCGCCTCCACGGCGGACTCGGCGTCCGGCGGGATCTCGCCGTCCGCCGCGGGCCGCGCCACGGTCGCCAAGCAGAGACAGAGAGGAAGGAGCTTCAGACCGACGACTCGCATTTGCGACGCCCTCACACGGTTGACCAGCGCGGCGATGCCGCTGATCTCGACTTCGACCTCGTCGCCGGCTTTGATTGCGCTCGTCGTACCGACGACCGCGAGCAGCACCGAGGTCGCCCCCTGGGCTACCGCGGCCGCACAATTCGAGAACTTGGTCTTTCGCACCTATCTCCTCCCAGGCGTCTCCGCTGTCATCTCCGACGGCTCGATGTATCCGTCCCGGTTCGCGTCCAAGAGGTCGAACTCCCTCTCGATGTGGTGTGGGATCTCGTCGCGGCTGAGCTTGCCGTCGCCGTTAAGATCTCCCCTCATTAGCCGCGAGACGAAGAGCGGATCGCCGGGCCCGCCCGGGGCGCCGGGACGCGGCCGGAACGAGCGGTCAATCACGCCGCCTCCGTCGGGATCGACCTCGAGGGTGATGCGGTAGCTCTGGCGGATGGGACGGCACCACTTTTCGTGACACGCATAGTAGCGCGTCGACAGCTCGAGGGGCGCGCCGAGGTCCCGCGCCTCGACATCAACCAGGAACTCCCGCGGATCGCTGTCAGAAGCGACGCTGTCGACTTTCGGCCCCTTTCCGGATGACGGCGTGACCGTCGCGCCCCGCGGCGCTTCGATGTCGAACCGGATGGGCTCGGTGAGGTTATTCCAGTACACGCGATGGATCGGGTCGGGATGGAAACCGAGGTAGAGCCGGCCCTTGCCGCTCTCGAGTAGCTCTGGCTGCGCCTCGGCGCGCAGCTTCATGTAGAAGGGATCCTTGCTCGGCAGCGGCTCGACCTTCACCGGCCGCAGCAGCGGCGTGTCAGGCGGCAGCACGCGCGGCACGACTCCGGACGCCTTCATCCGCATGGGACGCTGGATGGCCGGCAGATCGAGGTCCGACACCTTGGTGGGCGGCTCCACCGGGCCCACGAGCTCCGCCAGCGCCTGTCGCAGCGTCCGGCCGCTGTTCCAGCCGGCAAAGTACACCAACTTGCCTTCGGGGTCGAAGAGAAACTCCGGGTTCGAGACGCCGCCCAAGGCGTGCTTGAGGTCGTTGTCCATGTTGTCGGCGATGAACGGAATTTCGACCTGCAGGCGGCGCTCGGCCTCGGCTACGTGCAGCAGTCGCTCTTCGAGCGAGAACGGCTTGATGTAGGCGTTGTTCTCCGGGTGCGCAAGGGCGCGGTAGTAGTAGTAGAAGCGGACGCCCTTGGGCGAATAGTCCCGGTGCACGGCCTCGGTCTCTGGATGCGACGAGAGGAACGCCGGACATGTTAGACAGGCCCCGACAAATACCGTATAGCCGCCGGTGGCCAGCGTGGGAAACGCGACCGGCGTACCGTCGGGCCGGTAGACCGTCACGTCCGGGGCGGGCATTCCCAGTCGGACGCCTGCCCGTGCAAGCCTGGCCTCGATGCCGGGGCGCCCGCCTTTCTTGCCGGCCTTCGGGCCGCGCGGAGATTGCGCCGGCGCGTGGTGGAAGACGACCAGGACGGCGATTGCCGCTATAAGGGCCGCGACGATTCTACGCATGGGTTCGATCTCCCCTCAATCGGCGGCGACGCCGTGCTGGTAGCGCTGGTAGTGCTCAGCCAGCATACTCCGCCCGAAGTCATTTTCGTAGTCTCTCCATATGCTGTGGCTGTGGTTCGCCTTGGACTGCACGCAGTCCCACTCGACGGTGAAGCTCGGTCCCTGCAGCCGGTAGAAATGCGGCTCGCCCGGCGCCGTCCCGCCGGCCCAGCCAAAGGTGAGGTGCTCGAGGTCGCGCTTGGCCTGGCGGAGCCGCTCGGCTGCAACCGGCGGCGGCATCTGATCGGCGTGCTCTTGGAGAATCTGCATCACCAGCGCCTTTTGCTCTCGCTTCATCGCCGCGACGGGCAAGCCTTGAGGCTCTTCGTCGCGATCGAAGGTCAACTCGGTGATGATCAAGATGACGTGATTGGCCTCCTCTTGGAAGATCGCGCGCCGGCGCTGCCGCGGGCTTAGCGCGTCGATCAAGGCCCGGCCGAGATCCTCGCGGTCGCCCAAGACGCGGAACCCGTCGCGATAGCCGAACCCCAGATAGGTGCGCCGAGGCTCCTCGGCGTCGCCGCGCACGCGGTGGGGCTCGGCGCCGAGGAAGATCGGCGTGGTTCCGACCAGCGCGCCGTCTTGCATCGCCATGTTGACCGAGAGATGGTGCCCCTCGAAACGCCAGCTCCACCTACCCTTCGCGCCGGGCTCGCCGAAGATGGCGAGCTGGTAGGCGCCGACGTTGTGAATCGCATGGCCCAGCTTGCCGTAGCCGCCGCCGTGCGGATCCATGTTGCGCCGCCCCAGCATGCGCTCGTAGCTCATGATGGTTGCCGCCTTCTGGTAGCCGGCTTGGCTAAACGCGGTCGCGAGCAGGGCGTCCGCCAACTTCTGCTGATCGATCTCGAGCTCGCCGTAGGCGATGCCCTGCCGCTTGCGCAAGCGCCGGAACTCCGCGCCGGCCGGAGGCTCTGGAATCCCGCCTGGCGGACCGTGCTCGAGCAAGTGCGTGGGCAGGAAGTGCCACTCCAGGCGGTCGGCGACGTCAAACGAGAACAGCGTCTCGGCGCGTTGGTCCTCGCTCAGAGACCCCGCGAAGTTGCGTGCCGCCTCGACCATCAGCCGCTCCGTCGTCGGAGCTTCGTAGGCGAGGCTCAACGCCGCCGCCACGGCCGAGGCCAACGTCACTCGAACCATTGCACTGCGGGACATTGCGGCTACTCCTTGTCCAATACCTTCACGATCAGATAGGTAACAGCCGAACCCTCGGAGAACTGCAGGTGGTGGGCCGTCTTGGAGGGGATGTTGAGCATGTCGCCGGCGCTGACCGCGAGCGTCTGGCCGCCCGAGATGGCGGGGCCGCGCCACTCGCCGGGCCTGCCGTCGAGCTCGGCCTTGCCGGGAATGTCGCCGCCCAACGTGATCTCCCCTTCGCCTTCGAGCAACAGGTAGAGATCGCTGCGGTCATCGTGCCACTCTGCTGGCGACGGCTCGGTGCGGTGCGCGACCAAGACGTAGTGGTTGGCCTGGTCAGACTCTTCGAGCAGCCGGGTGGCGGCGGAGACGCCGCCGTCGAGCCGGCCCGCAAGCTCGGCTGGCAGGCCCGCACGCTCCGACGCGGGGATGTAGCGGACTTCGCTCGTGTTGCCGCCCGGATCGTCGATGACCTTGACGATCAGATAGGTGACCGTCTTGCCCTCGGGGACTTGCACCCAGTGTGGGGTCCGCGAGGGGATGTTGATCATGTCGCCCTTCGCGAGCGCGTAGGTCTGGCCGCCCGCGATCTCATCCGCCCGCCACTCGCCCGGTCGGTTCTGCATCTCCCAGCGGTCGGCCATCTCGCCGCCTACGGTGACCGTCGCCTCGCCGTCGAGCACGAAGTAGTAGTCCGCCTTCACCTCATGCCATTCGGCGATGCCGCTGCGCTCGCGGTGGACTACATCCATGTAGTGGTTGGCCGTGGGCTTCTCTTCGATCAAGTGGCGGGGAGAGACGCCGAGGCTGTAGGGCGGGTTGTCCTTGGGCGCATCGAGAAAGACCTGGTGGAGGTCGGCGGGCAGGGCGGCAAGGTCCGCGGCGGACCAGTGCTGGACGCCGCCGGGCAACGCCGCGGCTTCCGGCGGAGGTTCGGGCTCGGGCGCCGGAGCGGGAGCCTCGGCGCAACCCAGCAGGAAGAGCAGGCACAGGGCGGATGACAAAGCTAGCAGACGCATGGTTGTTCGGTTCCTTTTCTTAGTCTCTCTTGGCCGATTCCGCTAGCGGCGGCCGCGTCGGCTCTGGCCATCCGCGCATGGGATCGGGCCCCACGCGAGGCCGATTGGCGCCCGCAGCGCCCTTCTTTGCGCCGCCCTTGCGCGCCCTGCCTTCCTCGGCCGCCGGGCCTGCCGCGTTCGGCGGAGCCCGCGCGATCGAGGGCGCTTTGGGCAGAGCCTCGATGACGGCATCGAGCTCGGCGGCAAGCTTGGGATGCAGCTCGGCCAGGTTGTCGTCCTCCTTCGGATCCTGCCGGATGCGGTAGAGGCCGCGCGCCGGCCCGAAGCGGGCGTTGGTGTTGCGCACGTACTTCCAGCGGTCACGAAAAACAGCGAAGGAACCGCGCGCGCCGATCACCGTGTCCCGGCGCACCACCGGCTTACCCTCGGCCATCGCCGGCCACATGTCGTGCCCATAGCGCTGGTCGTCGGCGGGGGCTTCGAGGCCCGCGGCGGCGAACAGTGTAGGCAGCCAGTCGTGCGCGGTGACCATCTGATCGAGCTTGCCGCCCGCTTCGACCACGCCAGGCCAGTACACCAGCCCGGGAACGCGAATCCCGCCCTCAAAGACCGAGCCCTTGCCGGCGCGCAACGGCCGGTTGTTCGCGCCGCCGATCAAGCTGCCTCCGTTGTCGCTCACCCACACCAGGATCGTGTCTTCGCTCAGGCCTTCATCCTCGATCGCTCCGACCACTTGGCCGATGCCGTCGTCGAGCGTCTCCACCATGGCGGCGTAGATGCGGCGGCGCTCGTCGTCGATGGCGCTGACCTTCTCGAGCGCCTCCTTGGGCGCCATCAGCGGCGTGTGCGGGGCGTTGTAGGCCAGATAGAGGAAGAACGGGCGCTGCTTGTCGCGGCCGCGGATCAGCCGCACGGCCTCAGCGGTGAGCAGGTGCGTCGAGTAACCCTCTTCCTCAACCGATTTTCCGTTGCGCTGCCAGTCCAGCCCGCCGACGAACAAGTGCGTGTAGTAGTCGAGCGTGCCGCCGACGTGGCCGTAGAATCGATCGAACCCGCGATTGTGGGGAAAGTACTTCACGTGCGAGTGGCCGAGATGCCACTTGCCGGCCAGCCAGGTCTGATAGCCCTCCGCCCCCAGGTGGTCGCCCAGCGTCTTGACGCCCACGGCAACGCCGCCCTCGTCGCCCATCGGCCCGTCGATCCCCATCGAAAAGGGCGAGCGGCCGCTGAGCAGCGCCGCCCGCGTGGGGCTGCACAGCGGAAAGGCGTAGTAGCGGTCGAGCTCGACGCCGCCTGCCGCAAGTCGGTCGATGTTCGGCGTCCGAATCTCGCTGCCGTGGTAGCCGATGTCGTTCCAGCCCAAGTCGTCGGCCATGATGAACACGATGTTCGGCGCCGCTCCCAGAGACGCGGCGACGACCAGCGCAGCGCCGAGCAGATGGACGAATACTCGACTCTTCCTCACTTCAACACCCCTGACGGCCCCAAGGGTACCGTTCCCAACGCGGGCAACACAAGGCCCGAACGGGCCCGGATCCCGCCCAATTCGGGTGCAAGCGCTTACGAGGCGTCTGGTAGAATCAGGCGCGAAACATGCGTATTCTCGCCCTCTCGCTGACCCTGACCCTGCTGGGGCCGCTAGCGCGCGCCGACCTTGCGACCGACGCCTACCAGATCCTCGAGAAGAACTGCCACGCCTGCCACGGCGCGGCGGTCCAGATGTCGAAGCTGGACTTGCGAACGCGCCAGAAGACGCTAATAGGCGGCGAGCGGGGCCCCGCCGTCGAGCCGGCAAACCTGCAGCGAAGCTTCCTGTGGCGCTTCGTGACACACGCTCAGAAGCCGGAAATGCCGCCCGGTTCGAAGCTCGCCGACGCCGACATCGAAACACTGCGGAAGTGGATTGTCGCCGGGGCGCCGTTCCCCGAGGTCGCCGTCACCGACGAGGAGGCCGCCCGGCTCGAGGCGCTCCGGAAGCTCGAGGAGCGGCCCATCAGCGACGAGGAACGCGGCTGGTGGGCTTTTCAACCCCCGCAGCGGACCAGCCCCGGGGTCGAGACCGCGAATCCAGTCGACGGCTTCTTGCTCGCAAAGCTAAGAGAACAGGGGCTCCAGCCGAACGCCCGGGCCGACAAGCGCACCCTGGTTCGCCGTATCTACCTCGACCTGATCGGCCTGCCGCCGACTCCGGCCGAAGTCGAGGCGTTCGTGCGGGACGACTCGCCGAAGGCTTGGGAGCAGCTCGTCGATCGACTGTTGACCTCGCCGCACTACGGCGAGCGCTGGGGACGCCACTGGCTCGACCTCGTCCATTACGCCGACTCCGGCGGCTACGAGCGCGACTTCGATTGGCCGACGATGTGGCGCTATCGCGACTACGTCATCCGGGTCTTCAACGACGACAAGCCCTATGACCGCTTCATCCTGGAGCAGATCGCCGGCGACGAGATCGATCCCGGCAACCCCGACGCGCACGTGGCCACGGGCTTCTTGCGCATGGTGCTCGACAACAACATCAAGGACGAGCGGACGCGCATGGACGAGCTCGACGACAACGTCTCGACCACTTCGCTGACCTTCCTCGGCATGACGGTCGGCTGCGCCCGCTGCCACAACCACAAGTTCGACCCCATTCCGCAAAAAGACTACTACGAGATGCAGGCGGTCTTCTTCTCGAGCAAGGAAGAGGACTACCCGCTGGCCTCCAAGCAACAGATCGCGGCCTACGACGCGGCGATCGCGGCGATCGCGGCAAACGTCAAGCCCCTCAAGGGTCGCATCAACGAGCTCGAGAAGCCGCATCGCGACGAGCTGTTCGAGGAGAAGCTGGACGCACTACCCGCCTACTACCGCAAGGCCTGGGAGACCCCCGAGGGCGAGCGCAGCGAGGGCCAGCGGCTCAACGCCCGCCAGGTCAAGGCGCTCTACAAACAGATCAAGCTCGAAGAGGTGCTCGAGCGGATGTCCGTCGAGGAGCGGGCCGGGCGCGAGGAGCTCGAGCGCGAGATCGCCGTCCTGGAGGATCGCAAGCCTGAGAAGTACCCCACCGCCCGCACGGTGACCGAAGAGAGCGCCGAGGCGCTGCCGAGCTACTTCCTGCACCGCGGCGACCCTGGCTCGAAGGGCTCGCGGATGGGCGCGGGCGTGCTCACGGTCGCCGCCCGGCGGCCGGTGAGCTTTGAGGCCCCTCCGGCCGAGGCGCAAACCAGCCATCGCCGCCGGCAGTTCGCCGAGTGGATCGCGTCCGAGGAGAACCCGCTGACCGCCCGCGTGATGGTCAACCGCATCTGGCAGCACCATTTCGGCGAAGGCATCGTGCGCACCACGTCGAACTTCGGCAAGCTTGGGCAGCCGCCCAGCCACCCCGAGCTGCTGGATTGGCTGGCGAGCGAATTCGTGCGCTCGGGCTGGTCTGTGAAGCACATGCACCGGCTGATCCTCACCAGCGAGGCCTACCAGCGCGCCTCCGCGGACTCCGAACAGGGCTTGGCGAAGGACCGTGAGAACCGGCTGTTCTGGCGCGCCCCGCGGCAGCGGCTCGAGGCGGAGATCCTACGCGATTCCATCCTTCGAGTGGCCGGTACGCTCGATCTCAGCCTCGGCGGGCCGGCCGTGCGCCCCTACATCGATCCGAATCTGTTCCAATCCTCGACCGGCCGCACCTGGGACGGCGCCTCGATCGGCGACCCCGGGACTTGGCGGCGCTCGGTCTACGTCTTTCAGAAGCGCTCGATCCGCTTCCCGATGTTCGAGGCGTTCGACCAGCCCGACATGGTCGGTCATTGCTCGGCGCGGACTGAGTCGACCGTGGCGCCGCAGGCGCTGCTGCTGATGAACAACGAATCGATCGTCCGGCAGGCGAAGTTCTTCGCGCAGCGCCTGCTGCTCGAAGCCGGCGTCGAGCCGGCGGAGCAGGTCGAGCGGGCCTTCGAGCTCGCCCTGGCCCGCAAGCCGCGGCCCGAAGAGCAGGCCCAAGCGGTCGCCTTCATTCAGGAAAACCCAACAGGCCTGGTCGATTTCTGTCAGACGATGTTCAACTTGAACGAGTTCGTCTACCGGCAGTAGGCGCCTGCTCGCCCAGGTTCATGAGGGAAAGGCGCTTCCGAGCCCCGGCAGCGATGCTGGGGTGCGATGTTCGCGCCGCTGTTGAGCTGTGCACCCGGGCATGGCTGCCCGGGCTCGGCAAAGACGCACCGCTTTTCTGAAGGTCCCAAAACGAAGAGCGACCCCCTCTCAGGGGCCGCTCCAAGGATTCGATACTAGATCGAAAGCTTACTGCTTGCGGCGGCGCCGCAGGCCGAGAAACGCCAGGCCGAGACCGAGCAGGCCCCAGGTGGAGGGCTCGGGAATCGTCGGGTCTCGCGTGGTGATGACGATGTTCTTCGAGAACGTCGCGCCGGTGATGGCAGTGGAAGCTCCGGTGTAGGAGTCCGTGACGCTGAATCCAGCGACGATCGCGGCGAAGTCGCCGGGGGCGACGTTAAACAGGGGGCTCAGCATCGGGGTCGTCGCGTCCGTCGCACCGACGATCGCCCAGTCATAGGCGGCGCCAACGGAGTTGTCGAACGAGAAGTCGACGCTCTTCGTGCCGTTATTGAACTCGTCGAACTGGAAGTCGAACACGTACTGGATCGTGGCCCCAACGACGACCTCCCCACCGGGAATCTGGGACGCGAGGCAACTCTCGACGCCGCCACCGCTCTGGCCCAGGTAGGCCGCCGGGTTTGGGTTGCAAGTCACGTTGATGACAGCTGCACTGGCCAGAGTCGTCCCGCACAGTGCCATAGCTAGCAAAATTAGAACCTTCTTCATGTGATCTCCTCAGGAATCGTGTACGGGCGCGTTGCCGTGCCGATTGCTCAAGCGCATTCGACTCGTCAACACTTCCGGTCCAAGACATGGTACACACATACCCCAGCCGTTGTCTACCCCTTATTGACCAAGGGGCCGATTTGGGTGATTTTGACCCTCACCAACCCTCACAAGTCTCATGTTTTCAACGTTTTGCGGGAACTCTGAATACGCCTCGTAGTGCTCATTAGGGTCCTGGCCGACCCTCGATCGGGGAAATCGTCTTGTAAAACTCGGCCAAGAATCGACGCTCGCACGGCCCGCGGACGGCCAGCCAAGGTCATTGCGCGTTGCGGTTGAGCGGCCCGTCGACCACCATCGCTTCGGGGAAATCGACGGCTTCGTTGCCTCCGCGGCTGCGGAGGCGCTTGTTCTGCGAGCTTCCTCGGGGGGCGTTGAGCGGGATGGCCATGCCGCCCAACTCCGCCATCATCTCGTAGAGTCGCGTCTCCATCGTGCGCACTGTCGGGCCATGCTCGGGATCGTGCCACAGGTTGTTCGATTCGGTGGGATCGGACTGCAAGTCGTAGAGCTCGTCGGCGTCCCACAACCCGTAGTAGGTGATGTACTTGTAGCGATCGCCGCGCAGCGCGAACACGGTCGGTGACTGCGGGAAGTTCTTCTCCCAGTAGTAGACGTATAGGAAGTAGTCGCGCCAGTCGACCTGGTTGCCTTGCGCGAGCGAGATGAAGCTCGCGCCGTCCATGTGCGGCGGCTTGCGCAGCCCCATCGCCTCCATCACCGTCGGCGCAATGTCGATGTTCGCGACGACCTTCTCGACGACCGTGCCGCCCCGGAATAGCGCCGGGCAGTGCATCAGCATCGGCACGCGGATCGAGGTCTCGTAGGCGACTCGCTTGTCGATCAGCCCGTGCTCGCCGAACATGAATCCGTTGTCGCCCATGTAGATCACCAGCGTTTCGTCCTTGATCCCCATCTTGTCGAGCTGATCCATCACGCGGCCAATCGAGTCGTCGACGCCCATCAGCGCCTCGGAGTAACGCTTGTAGTAGCGCTCGACGTTGAGCTCGGAGTGGTAGGGGAAATCGACGCCGTGCCAGGAATTGCGCTGATCGCGCACCCAGCGCGGCTTGTTGGCTTCATCCTCGGCCGTCACCTTCTCGGTCGCCGGCCGCTCGAAAGGAACATCATCGAGCCGGCCGGCGTGGCGCTCCGCGGGAGTGAAGTTCGCATGCACGGCCTTGTGCGAGAGGTAGAGGAAGAAAGGCTTCTGGGCTGGCTTCCGCTCTTTGAGCCAGTCGACGGCGTAGTCGGTGAGCTCGTCGCTGATGTAGCCCGTCTGCTTGACGCGCTTGCCGTCGACGTTGAGCGTATAGTTGGGGTTCGGCGGCAAATAGTTCCCCTGCCCGCGAAAGCTCACCCAGTGGTCGAAGCCCGGCCGCGGCTCGTCGCTTTCCCCGCCCATATGCCACTTGCCGATGAACGCCGTCGCATAGCCCGCCTTCTGCAGGTACTGAGGAAAGAACAGCGTTCCCTCGGGCACCAAGCGGTTGTTATCGATTACGCGATGGCGGAAGGTGTAGAGCCCGGTCAGGATCGAGGCGCGGCTGGGCGAGCACAGCGAGGTCGTCACGAAGGCGTTCTTCAGGTGGACGCCGTTGGCTGCCATGGCGTCCATATGCGGCGTCTGCGCGAACTGGTGCCCCATGAAGCTCATCGCGTCGTAGCGGTGATCATCGGAGAGGATGAAGACGACGTTACGCGGCGTCCGGCCGGCGACGCGTTCCGGCGTCACTTGCTCTGGAACCGGCTCAACGGCGGCGGCGGCCGAGACAGCGAGCGAGAGAAACGAAAGTAAGGATCGAACGTTCATGAACGGCTGGACCTTCCCGGCCACCTAGTGTACACAGGCTCAACAGCGGCGCTAGCTCGCGACCACGGCCCGAACCACGCTCGCGGGCGGGCAGCGAACCTCGATCCCGTTCCCCGGGCCAACCCGATATAGCGGTAGCGGGGAGCCGGTAAGCAGCCACTGCCCGGGCTGAGGCCGGATCCCGCGGGCTGCCAGCATCGCGACCAGGGTCGGCAAGCTCTCGAGCGGGTCGTAGAGCGTCGAGCCGCGCAGCTCGCCATTGATCCAGACCTCGATCTCCACGCCGCGGGCGGCCGCCGGTACGGCATCGGCGGCAAGCACGAAACCGGCGTGCAGCGCATTGTTGGCGATCAGCTCCGCCGCCGAGGGGCGCGCGCCGCGGAAGCTGTAGTGGTGCAGCTCGATCACCGGGAACATCTTCGCGATGAAGCGCGCGGGCTCGCCGCGAACCTCCTCGAGGCGACCGACCTCGCGGCCCAGCTCGACGGCGAGCTCGCCCTCGATTGCCAGACCGGCGAAGTCCGCCGCCGCCAGGACGGCGCCGTCGGTGTGAATCTCGCTTTGAAACAGATGGCCGAAGACTGGACCATCGACGCCGAGCTGTTCCTGCACCACCGGGCTTACGCAACCGATCTTGTAGCCGGCAACGGCCTCGCCCCGTTCGACCCGCAGCCGGCTCGTCTCGAGTTGGAGGGCATAGGCCTCGTCGACCGCGAGCTCAAGAGAGGCTTCGGCGAACAGGCTTCCGGGCGAGCGAGCGTCATAGTCCGCCAATTGCCGCCGCGATCGCCCCGTCAGCTCCTCCGCAGTCATCGCCGTAGAGTGTACTGGGCTCTGCAAGGCGACTGGTAGAATGAGCCCGTGAACACTCCGCCCGCCCGCAACGAGAAGCCCGCCTCCTCGCGCCGTCATTTCCTCAAGACCGGCGCTGCGGCGAGCGCCGTCTCAGCCGGGTTTCCCGCCATCCTCTCCTCGGCCTCCATCGACAATGCGATCACCGTCGGCCTGGTGGGCTGTGGAGGGCGCGGCACCGGCGCCGCGGCCCAGGCGATGAACGCCGACGACTACGCCCACCTGGTCGCCGT
The DNA here is from genome assembly GCA_965216545.1 of Bryobacterales bacterium. GTDB lineage: Bacteria > Acidobacteriota > Terriglobia > Bryobacterales > UBA6623 > RI-231. The sequence continues at coordinate 4,080,597 of OZ244172.1, read as the reverse complement.
CGCGGACGTCTACCCCGAGCAGATCGCGAAAAGCCTCGAGTCCCTCAACGACCGCATGTCGCGCCAAGGCGAGGCGGCGGTCGCCAAGATCAAAGTCGAGAACGCAAAGCAGTTCCTCGGGCTCAACGCGTTTCAGGAGGTGATCGACTCCGACGTGGATGTCGTGATTCTCGCCACGCCGCCCGGCTTCCGCCCGATGCACATCCGCAGCGTCGTCGACGCCGGCAAGCACATGTTCTGCGAGAAGCCGGTGGCGACCGATGCGCCGGGTTGCCGCTCGGTGTTCGCGTCGACCGAGATCGCCGACGAGAAGAACCTCTCGCTCGTCTCGGGCTTCTGCTGGCGCTATTCCAACTACATCCGAGAGACCTTCGACAAGGTCCACGCGGGCGCCATCGGCGACCTGGTGAGCTACTACGCCACCTACTACACCTCGCCCGTCAAGCCCATGCCGCCGCTCGCCGAGCGACCGCACGGCATGAGCGACGCCGTGTGGCAGATCGGCAACTGGTACAACTTCGTCTGGCTCTGCGGCGACAGCCTGGTCGAGCAAGCGATCCATTCGGTCGACAAGCTGGCCTGGGCGAAAAAGGACGTGATGCCAGTAAGCTGCGTGGGCGTGGGCGGCCGGCAGATCCCCGCCGAGGGCGGCAACATCTACGACCACTTCGAGGTGAACTATCTGTGGGAGGACGGCTTCCGGGCGCACATGGCGAATCGTCAGATCCCGGGCTGCCACAACGAGAACGCCGACTACATCCTGGGGACCGAAGGCCGCTGCACCATCGGCAAGGGTCCTTTCCCGCGCATCCAGGGCAAGGAAAACTGGATGTTCCGCGGCCGGAAGTACGACATGTACCAGAAGGAGCACGACGAGCTGTTCGCCTCCATCCGTCGCGGAGAGCCGATCAACAACGGTCACCGCATGACCTCCAGCACGTTGATGGGCGTCATGGGCCGCATGGCCGCCTACACCGGACAGGAAGTCACCTGGGATCAGGCGCTCAATTCCGAGGAAAGCCTGTTCCCCGAGAATCTCGAATGGGACTCGAGCCTGGAGGTTCGGCCGATGGCCCGGCCGGGCGTAACGGAGCTGGCCTAGACCTTCGTCTAACTCGACAGGTCTGGTGATGTGGCAACGATGATGACTCGAATCGGCGCGTTAGCCCTGTGGTTCGCGGTCGCCGTCCCGGCTGCGGACTTCGCTTCCGAGGTGCGGCCGTTGCTCGAGGCAAGGTGCTTGCAGTGCCACAACGCGGCCAATCCTTTGGGTAAGGTGCGCGTGGACTCGGCTGCCGAAGCGGCGAAGCTGATCGTCCCCGGCAAGCCCAGCCAAAGCCCGCTCTACACCTCCCTCGAGCCGGACGACGACAAAGTCATGCCGCCCGCCGGCGCGCTGCCGCCCGCCCAGAGAAACCTGATTCGAGACTGGATCGCCGGGGGCGCGGCCTGGCCGGCCGGCGTCATGCTCGGCCTTGGTCGGGACCGCTCCCCGGACCTCGATTCTCCTGAGATCGTCGAGAAGTTGCACGCGCGGATTGCGGCAAACGAAAGCGCGGACGGCGACGCGGCGTACGAGGAGAGCATCCCGGGCACGTCGGTGACGTTCAAAATGGCGCCGATCCCGGGCGGCGCATTCAAGATGGGCTCGCCCGAATCGGAAGCCGGCCGCAAAGGGGACGAAGGACCGCAGCGCGAGGTGAAGGTCAAGCCGTTCTGGATGGGCGTCAGCGAGGTGACCTGGGACCTCTACCGGCTCTTCATGTTTTCCGAGCTCTCCGGCGACGCCGAGGCGGGGGACGAAGTGGTCGATGGCATCAGCCGCCCCACCAAGCCCTACGTCGAGATGAGCTTCGGAATGGGCGTGGAGGGCTACCCGGCGATCAGCATGACCCAGCACGCCGCCCAAAAGTTTACACAGTGGCTCAGCGCCCGCACCGGACGCTTCTACCGCCTGCCCACCGAGGCGGAGTGGGAGTACGCCTGCCGCGCCGGAACGACGACCGCCTATTCATTTGGCGACGATCCAGCGCAACTTGGCGACCACGGCTGGTCGATCGACAATGCGGACTTCCAGTACCGCAAGGTTGGGGTCAAGGCGCCCAACCCGTGGGGCCTGTACGACATGCACGGCAACGTCGCCGAGTGGACTCTAGACCGCTATACCACCGGGGGGTACGAAGAAGGTCCGGCCGAGGACCCGTGGGTGCGCCCCGCCGCGCTGTATCCCCGCACCGTGCGCGGCGGATCGTGGTTCGACGACCCGGATCGACTCCGCTGCGCCGCTCGGACGGGCTCGGACGAGCAGTGGAAAATGCAAGACCCGCAACTCCCGAAAAGCATTTGGTATCACACAGATGCACAGTTCTTGGGGCTGCGCGTCGTGCGCCCGCTCGAGACCCCGACGGCCGAGCGGATGTACGAGTATTGGAACACCGGACTAGCGAACCAGTAGCGGGTTTCCTGGCACGTCCTACAGCTTTCGGTACTACCGGAGCCTACAGGTGTTTGCCCGAGGGAGATGTCACTAGGCCCTGTGCTAGACTCACCCAAGATGTCGACGCGCGCCACAGCAACGAGCGTGGTTGAAGTCGAGTCCACGGCTCAGCCCGAGGACCGCAAACAGACTTCTATCCGCTCCATTGCGCTCGTCGTCACCTGCACCATCTTCGGCGCGATCGCGCAAATCCTGACCCGTTTCGGCGCCGACGATCTCGATCCGTCGGCGTTCGCGCACGGGATTCTCACCAACTGGTGGCTGCTCGGCGGTCTGTGTTGCCTGGGCGTCAACACGCTGCTGTTGATCGTAGCCTTGCGCGAGGGACAGCTCTCGGTGCTGTATCCCATCATCGCCCTCACCTACGTGTGGGTCGTGATCCTTTCGCCGATGTTCTTCGACGACGCGATCAATCTGCTCAAGGCGCTCGGCGTGGGCGTGATCGTGTTGGGGGTCTCGCTCATAGGCTGGGGCAGCCGGCAATGACGACTCCGGTTTCGTCGATGTTGCTGGTGTTGCTCGCCAGCGTCATCGGGTCTGTCGCATCGGTGTTCCTCAAGGCGGGCGCCAACCGCATCCACCGCACCCCCGAAGCCCTCAAGGCCGCCGCGCCTTGGTTGGCGGCCGGCGTGTCGCTTTTCCTAGCCGGCTTCGTCGTCTACACCTTCGGCGTACGGGAGGGCTCGCTGACGGTGCTCTACCCGATGCTGGCGCTGGGCTACGTGTGGACGATGGTCTGGTCGCGGTTGTTCTTCGGCGAGCCTCTCAACAAGCACAAGATAGCCGGCGTAATGCTCGTTCTGGTTGGCGTGGCGTTCATCGCGGCGGGAAATCGCTAGTCTCCAATTCTCACCGGGGTCAGGACTCGTCTACGCGATGCCGATAAGACGGTAGACGTGTCCTCCGCGGCCAACCAGCCCGTCACGCCGGCGCCGGAGTCGAATAAGCAGATCGACGAGCTGTTCGGCCTGGTGATCGACATCCTCGCGATTGCCGGCTTGGACGGATGCTTCCGCCGCCTCAGCGCTGGCGTCTCGCAGATCCTCGGCTATTCGGCGGAGGAGATGACGGGCCGCGCTTTCCTCGAATTCGTGCCCGAGGCCGATCGAGAGCGCGTGTGGGAGATGTTCGCGCAGCTGGCCGGCGGCGAGACGATCCGCGAGTTTCGCACCGAGTTCCGCCACCGCGACGGCTCCTATCGCTGGCTCTCTTGGAACGCCTCGGCCCCGGCCGGCGAGGGCGTCAGCTACATGGTCGGCCGCGATATCACGGCGGGCCGCGAGGCCGAGGAATCGCGCGAACAACTCGAGAGGCAGACCGTCCAACTCGCCAGGCAAACCGCCGAGCTCGCTATCGCCCGCGAGGCGGCGGAAAAGGCCGCGCGGCTGAAGGGCTCGTTCCTGGCAACGATGAGCCACGAGATCCGGACGCCGATGAACGGCGTGCTCGGCATGGTCAGCCTGCTCGACGGAACCGACCTCAGCGCCGAGCAACGCGAGTATCTCGACACGATCCGCGTCAGCGGCGAGTCGCTGCTCGAGATCATCAACGACGTCCTGGACTACTCCAAGACCGAAGCCGGCAAGACGAGCTTCGCCTCCACGCCGTTCGACCTCGCTCGCTGCTGTGAAGACGCGGCCGACATGCTGGCGGCGAAGGCCGCCGCCAAACGCTTGGATCTGTCGGTGTTCGTCTCGCCAGCTTGTCCGCTCGAGCTGCGCGGCGACCCAGGCCGGCTGCGTCAGGTTCTGGTCAACCTGATCGGCAATGCGCTCAAGTTCACCGAAGCGGGCTCGGTGAATCTGCGGGTCGCGCCCGTGCGCGCGCTCGACGGGCTGCTGCGCTTCGAGGTCCGCGACACCGGCATCGGCATCCCCAAGAGCGCCCTGCCAAAGCTGTTCCAGCCTTTCACGCAGGCGGACAGCGGCACCACGCGGCGCTTCGGCGGCACCGGCCTCGGCCTGGCCATCTGCAAGCAGCTGATCGAGGCCTGGGACGGTCGCATCGGAGCGCTGTCCGACCCCGGACGCGGCTCGACGTTTTGGTTCGAGCTAGGACTGCCCGTCGCCAAGCCCGGCGAGGCCGAGGCGCCGCAGAATTTGGCGGGCACGACCGCCATCGTCTTGTCGCGCGCTCCGGCGCTGGGCGAGACCCTGAAGAGCTACCTTGGAGCCTGGGGCGTGGAGGTGTCTTCGTGCGCCTCTCTGGAAGCCGCTTCGGAGGAGTTGCAAGTCAATCCCAACGTGAAGTGGCTTCTCGCAGAGGCTGGGGCGCCCACCGGCTTTGGAGTCGAACAAGTCGCCGGGCTCGCCGTCGGGCGCAAAGCTCTGAAGCCCGTAATCGTGACCTGGCCCGGCGGCAACGCGATTCAGGAGGCTCGTTCGCGTCGGCTCGACGTTCTCTATAGGCCGCTCAAGCGCGGACGGTTACTGGCCCTGGCGAGCGGAGGGGCAGCGGTTGCCAAGGAGCGCCAGATCGCCGCGGCTGCGGTTGGAGAAAGCCTTCGTGTGTTGGTCGCCGAAGACAACCCCGTGAACCAGCGCATCGCTCTGAAGATGCTCGAACGGCTCGGGCACGACGCCACCGTCGCGGTCAACGGCCGCGAGGCGCTCGAGCGCGCCCGCGTCGAGCGCTTCGACCTGGTGCTGATGGATTGCCAAATGCCTGAGATGGACGGATTCCAGGCTTCCCGCGAGCTCAAGCGACTGGGCGACTCGCCTCCCATCATCGCCCTCACCGCCAACGCGCTCGAGGGCGACCGGCAACGTTGCCTCGACGCCGGCATGGACGACTACCTTCCCAAGCCCATCGACCTGGCCTCGCTCGAGAAAATGGTCCAGCGCTGGCGGAACCCGGCCGCGGTCGAAGAGCCGGTATGATGGCGGTGGGGGCTTTCGAGTCTCTCTCCCCATGCGGCACGGCCCAACGCGCACCCTCCTGGTTTGTTGCTTCCTAGCGCTGCTCGGCGGCAGCTTGGCGGCTCTCTCGTGCCGGCGAGAGCCTTCGAGCGAACTTCTCGGGATTGCTCCCACGCGGCGGCCCGATCGCATTCATCTGACCTGGACCGGCGACCCGGCGCATACTCAGGCGGTCACCTGGCGCACCGCGTCGCACGTCACCGCGGCTGTCGCCGAGATCGCAGTCGCCGCCGACGGCCCGGGCTTCGCCCAGTCGGCCCGCCGCGTCGAGGCCGTCTCGGAGACGTTCGAGTCCGACCTCGGAGCGGCGCTCTATCATACGGCGAACTTCCGCGGCCTCGAGGCGGAGACGCTCTACGCCTACCGCGTGGGCAACGGCGAGGTCTTCAGTGAATGGCAGCAGTTTCGGACCGTGTCCGAGGGTCCGGCGCCACTCGAGTTCCTCTACGTCGGCGACGCGCAGAACGACATCTTCTCCATGTGGTCGCGCCTGATTCGCGAGGGCTATTCGACCGCCCCGCGGGCCAGCTTCATCGTTCACGCCGGCGATTTGGTCAATCGCGCGAACCGCGACGCCGAATGGGGCGAATGGTTTCGCGCCGCCGGATGGATCAACGGCAAGACTCCCAGTGTCCCGACGCCCGGCAACCACGAGTACGAGCGCGAAGAGCTGAACGGCATCGCCGGGGAGCGCCGCCTCTCGCGCCATTGGCGGCCCCAGTTCGCTCTGCCCGAGAATGGCCCCGAGGGCCTCGAGGAGACTTGCTACTACCTCGACATCCAAGGCGTGCGCGTGGTGGCGCTCAACTCCAACGAGCGCCAGCAAGAGCAGGCGCGCTGGCTGGACACAATCCTGACCGACAACCCCAATCGTTGGACCGTGGTGACGCACCACCATCCGATCTTCTCGGCCGCGAGGGAACGCGACAACCCAGAGCTGCGCGCCCTGCTGCAACCGGTCTACGACAGGCACGGCGTCGACCTGGTCCTGACCGGTCACGACCACACCTACGCGCGCTCAAACCTGAGATCCGGCGCCAACGTCCAGGCCGGCCGAGCTGGAACCGTGTATGTGGTGTCGGTATCGGGCCCGAAGATGTACGACCTCACCCGCGCGGACTGGATGCAGCGGGCGGCCGAGGACACGCAGTTGTTCCAGCGGATTCGCATCGACGGCGACCGGCTGCGCTACGAGTCCTACACCGCGCGCGGGGCGCTCTATGACGCCTTCGAGCTGGTCAAGCAGGACGGACGGCCCAACGAGATGATCGAAGCCGCGCCGGAAACTCCCGAGAACCTGCGCGCTCCAGCGCCACTGTAGCGGCTCGGCGCCTCAGAATCGGTCCGGGAACAACACGTACGAGAACAACAGCCCCAACAGGCCGGCGGAGACCACGTAATACGTCATCGGCTGGATGGTCCTGCGAATCAGCAACCCCTCCTTGCCGACCAGGCCCACCGTGGCGCTGGCGGCCACCACGTTGTGTACCGTGATCATGTTGCCCGCGGCGCCGCCCACGGCCTGTAGCCCCAGAATCACCAGCCGCGGGACCTCGATGCGGTCTGCAACGCCGTACTGAAACAGACTGAACATCAGGTCCGAGACGGTGTTGCTGCCGGCGACGAACGCGCCCAACGCGCCGATCATCGCAGCGAAGAACGGCCAGGCGCCCCCGGCCGTCGCCGCCACCCATTCGGCGAGCTCGATCGGCATCGATGCCAGCCCGGAGGAGTTGGTGTCCGAGTCGATAAACACGCGCACCAGCGCGACGGCGAACAGCAGGGCGAAGGCCGGCCCGGCGAGCATCTTCACCGAGTCCGCCCAAGCCTTCTTCGTCTCAGCGCCAGTCATGCCATGCAGCAGGACGGTCAGCAGCGAGACGACGAGGAAGATCGAACCGGGCAGGTAGAGCGGCTGGAAACCCTGCGAGAGCCCTGTCCCGAGAATGTCGGTCCAGGTGAACGAGATCCCGGCAAGCCAGGCCTTGATGGGCAAGAAGGGCAGGCGCGTGAGCACGAGCAGGGCCGCCACGAGCACATAGGGAGTCCAGGCGCGCCCGAGCGTCATATTGTGGCGCTCCTCGCCAACGTCGCCTGAGAACGTTCCCATCCAGTCGTCTCCCCACTGCTCGCGCGGCGGGAAGTCCCAGGGCTCGCCGTCGGGCAGGAATAGCTTTGCCCTGGCCGCGGCTACCACGATTGCCAGACCGATCAGGGCGCCGAGCAGCGAAGGGAACTCCGGTCCCAGCAGCAGCGCCACCGTCACATACGGAACCGTGAAGGCCAAGCCGCCGAACAGTGCGAACTTCCAGATCTCGAGCCCCTCGGCGAAGCTACGCTTGGCTCCGAAGAACTTCGTCAACATGCCGCAAATGATCAGCGGAATCAGCGTCCCGACGATGGCGTGGGGAATCGCCGTGAACACGCCGATCTGAAAGATGAACTGGTCATAGCTCATCCCTGCCGCCTCGATCGCCGTAAACACCTCGTCGACGTTGAGCGATTCGCGCATGCCGACCATGATGGGCGTGCCCACCGCGCCAAAGCTCACCGGTGTCGATTGGATGATCAGGCACACCATCACGGCGGCCAGCGCGGGAAAGCCCAGCGCCAGCAGCAGAGGTCCTGCGACCGCGGCCGGCGTCCCGAACCCCGAGGCTCCCTCGATGAACGAGCCGAACAACCAAGCCACGATGATGATCTGCACGCGCCGATCGCGCGAGACGTCCATGAAGCCGCGCCGGATGGTCGCCGCCGCGCCGCTCTCCTTGAGCGTAAACAGCAACACGATCGCCCCGAAGATGATGTAGAGCAAGGTCAGCGCGATGACGACGCCGCGCAGGCTCGCCGCCATCGCATGCACGAACGGCACTTGCCAGAAAAACAACGCGAACCCCAGCGTCATGGCGTAGGCCACCGGCATGGCTCGCGTGGCCGGCCAGCGCAGCACGACCAAGAAAAACATCACGGCGAGAATGGGGAGAACGGCAACGAGAGCGTTCAGTCCGTTGGCTTCCATGGCGCGGTACGACTCCTATAGGGCGGAACCGAGAGCGTAGGGCCCGCGCCGCCCGAATGTCAAGACGGAACGCGTGCTACCTTGCGAAACAGGGCCCGCGGCTTGCGCATCCGGCTGATGACATACAACATCCACCGCGCGATCGGCGTCGATCGCCGGTTTCGCCTGGACCGCATTGCCAAGATCATCGAAGAGCATGCGCCCGACGTCGTGATGCTGCAAGAGGTCGACGACGGCGCGCCGCGCTCGGGCGGGCTCCACTTGGCCAAGGAGCTTGCCGCCGAGCTCGAGTACCCGCACCTCGCGGCCGGCTTCAACGTGGCCCTGCGCAAGGGCCGCTACGGCAACGCCACGCTCAGCCGCTATCCCATCCTGCGCGAGCGCAACATCGACCTCACCGTCGACACCCGCAAGCGCCGCGGCTGCCAGCACACCACCATCGAAGCCGAGAAGATCGCCGGCCACCCGCACCGGCTCGAGGTCTTCAATCTCCACCTCGGCCTCTCCGCGCGCGAGCGGGCCCGCCAGATCGGCACGCTCGTGCGCTCCGACGAATTCGCGCCGCTCAACGCCAAGCAAGCCTGCGTGGTGGCGGGCGACTTCAACGATTGGCGCTACTTGCTGCATCCGGTCTTCACCGAAATTCTCGGCTTCGGCTGCATCTGCGAGCGCGAGGAGGAGCCCGACGAGACGCTGCGCACCTACCCCTCGTTCTCTCCGCGCGGCGGGCTCGACCGCGTCTACCACCGCGGCGGCATTCACGCCACCTGGGCTTTTACGTGCAAGATGCCGATCTCCAAGGTCGCCAGCGACCACCTGCCGATCATCGCCGACTTCGAGCTGCGTTGACTCTGTGCGGAACTTTGCCCCTAGCCGCTTCGTACCAATTTTCCAAGGAAGCGCTCATGCCCTGGATCGTCTACGCAATTCCCGTTGTGTGCATTGTTTTGGGGATTCCGCTGATCGCCCGAAAAATCCCGCCGAACGCCCTGTACGGTTATCGAACGCCGACCACGCTCTCGGACGAAGGGATTTGGTACGAAGCCAACCACGGGGCGGGCAAGGACCTCGTCCTGGCCGGCCTGCTGCAACTGGCCGTGCTTGCAGCCTATCCCTCGTTGCCCGTGGTCGACCAACTGCAGCCACGGCAATTGATCGTGGCCACGCAGGTCCCGATCGTGTTCATCGCGGTCGCTCACAGCTACTGGCGACTGTGGCGGATGTAGAGCCATGGGAGCCCGCCGGGCGGGCGGAGGCGGCACCGACCACGGGGAGCCGCCGCGGCGACGGCGGGGCTGATCTGCTCTTCTGGCAACCTTTCGGCCGGCGCGGCCGTACGTACAGGCTGGGATGATTCGAATTACGACCGCTCTGGCCCTGCTGGCCATGGCCGAGACGGTGATGGCGCAGCTCGGACCGGCGCCTCCGAGGCGCTATGTCGAGTTGACCGGGACGGTCATGTTGGAGCACGGCGGCCACGCCAGCGAGCCGATGCGCATCATGCTGGACTGCATGGGACGGGTCGAGATGGCGGCGCTGAGCGGCAGCGAAGGACGCTTCCGGTTTCGTTTCGACCCCTACAGACACCGCGACGGCATCTGCAGGGTATTCGCCGAGAAGCCTGGAGTCGAATCGTCGAAAGTCTCGATCCCGACGATCTACCCGACCGAGGATGTCGTCGACATCGGGAAGATTCGCATCTCCGACGGCAGCCCGGGCATGGTGAGCGTCACCTCGGCGGAGGCTCCCAAGCCTGCTCGCAAGAAGCTCGAGAGAGCGCGAAAGCTGCGCGGCCGGCGGGATCCTCCGCTCGAGAGGGCGGCGGAAGAGCTGCGAGCCGCGGTGGCGGAGTACGAGGCCTATGCGGAGGCTTGGCTGGCGCTCGGGGGCGTGCTCGAGGAGCTCGAGCAGCCTGTCGAGGCGCTCGCGGCCTACGGCAGGGCGATCGAGGCCGATCCGGCCTACGTACCCGCCTATCGGCCAGCAATCAAGCTGGCGCATCGGGAGGACGCAGCGGAGAAAATGCGCGCCTGGTGCGGCGACGGTGTGCGCGTCGACCCGACGCTACGGGACGCGTGCTCCGCGACCGGGCGCCGTGAGTAGAGTCCCGCGCGAGTCGCTACGGCGCGGGTAGATAGTCGGAGTCTCGGGCCAGCTCCCAAGCGTCCATCTCGAAGCCGTCCTCGCGCATGGAGAACGTGACCGTGTGGCGCCCCGGCAAGTCGATGTCCAGAAAAATCAATCCTGGAACGCCGCAATGCTCCTCCGCGGTACGCTGCTTCGAGGCCCAGGTCCAGGCGTTCTTGCCTTCGCACCACTGCATCCGCTGGCCGGACTCGGGCCAGGCGCCGTCGAGGCCCACATGGATTCCGTTGTCTTCGGTCCCGGTGGAGTAGGAGCGCACCCACACGTAGTAGCGGCCCGGCGTGCGGATCTCCACGTCGTACTCGAGGACCGCCATCTTGCCGGGCTCGTTGCTGAAGTTCTCGCCGTGGATGAGCTCGTCGTCGTGGGTGGCGCGGGTGTCGGGCTGCACCTCGACATAGGCGCCGCCGCCCGCGTCGGCCGTGTGCGCGCCGTTTGAAATCCGCACCCACCGCCGGATTTCGGTCAAAGACTGACGGTCGAAGTCTTCCGCCTCGACGCGCAACAATCCGCCGCGCTCGACGGGAAGATCGGCCGCGAAGGCTGCCGCGCCGGCTGCTAGCAGGAGGGCGATGCGCATCTCGGTTTGATTGTACCGTTGCGCCGCGCGCCCAAACGCTCAGAAAGTGAAGCGCAGCGTGAAGCGGAAAGTCCGTCCATCGTTGAGCGTGTTGGTGATGACACCGAAATTAGCGCCGCTGAGCTCGGCGCCCGGCTCGGCGAACTGGGCGGTGTTGAAGGCGTTGATCGACTCGGCCATCAAGCTCACCCGTTTGTCGCCGCCGATGCTCCACTCGCGCGAAAGAGCGGCGTTCACGTTGCGGATGCCGTCCTTGCGGAAGGCGTTTCGCGCGAGGTTGCCGCGCAGCTCGCCCGGCTGGACGAAGGCAAACGCGGAGACCGGCAGGCGCTGCCGCGACGTGTCGGGATCGTCGATGCTCGCCCCCAGGATCGAGGGATCGACGATGTGCGGCCGGTCGCCGGCCGAGCCGTCGATGTTGCCGAACCCGGGACCATCCGAGCCGGAGCGGATCACGAACGGCGTCCCCGTCTTGAGCAAAAGGACCGAGAAGAGCTGCCACCGCCCGAAAACCGTGTTCCACACGCTTCGGCCGCCCAGGCTCGGGGTCTCATAGTTAACGGTGAGCTGCGCGGCATGCGGTTGGTCGAAGTTGCTCAGGCCCTTGATGTCGGCGTGCACGTCGAGCTCGCTTTGGCCGCGGCCGGCGAACGCGTCGCGCACGCCGGCGTTGCTCGCGTAGTGCCCGCCGAGGTCGAGCGCTTTGCTGAACCAATATGCGAAGTCGAACGAGAGCCCGCCGCCGGCGCGCACCGAGAAGTCCGCGCGAGCGGCGTCGTAGTAGGCGCGCGAGCCGTTGAGAATGTGCACCACGTCGAAGAAGCGTTGGTCGGGCCGGCGCCGGTTCACCGTCGAGAGCTCGCCGTCGGGGTCGATCACGGCGCGATTGAAGGGCCAGCCCACCAGAAGCCGATGCGTGCGGCTGCCAAGGTAGCCCAGGCTCAGCGCCCAATGGTCTCCGCCCAGCTCCCAGCTCAGGTTGTACTGGTGCGAGTAGGGCGCGACCAGCTCGGGCGAGAGCCGCGTGAACGAAGACCGCGTGTCCGGGTCGAGGTTCGTCGTATCGATGCCGTCAAACGGGTCGAGAATGTCCGGGGCGGGCGAGCTGATGCGAATGTTCCCGGGCGGGTTGAAGCGAGCTTGGGTGTATGTGGCGGCAAAGATACGGCCATAGTGCAAACCGTAGGCGCCGCGCAGCACGCCCGCCTTGCTGGTGCGATAGGCGAACCCAAACGTCGGCGCCACGTTGTTGCAGTCGCACCCAAAAGGGATCTCGGAAAGGCCGTTGACCTCGAACGGGCTCGTCGCGGGCTCGAAGCGTAGCCCGAGGTTGAGTGAAAGGTTGGCTGACGGCGTCCACTTGTCGCCAACGAAGAACTGCATGTTCCAACGCCGGAAGCCGCGGTGCGGATTGCCAAAGGTCTGCGAGATGCTGCTGGGTGCGCCGTAACGGAGATTGGTGATGAGATCGCGGCCGAAGTTGGCGTTGAAGATCCACAGCCCGACGTGGCGCGAAGTCTCCAGGCCGTTGAGCTGCGAGCGCTCGAGCTGCAGCCCGGCGGTGAGCTCGTGCCGGTTGTAGGAACGCCGCAGCAGCCCGGCGTAGCGGAAGGCGTTCCGCGCGCGGTCCACCGGCAAGCTCGATGTCGTACCCAGCGTCTCGAGCTGCCGTCCCAGCCAGACGAGCGGGCCGATCGCTCCTTCGTCTTGCACGATCAGCGACGTTACCCGCTGAAAGCCCGCCGAGACGTCGAGCGCGGCCTTCGGGCTCAGCGTCCGGTTCCAAGTGAGCTTGGCTTCGTGAGACCGGGTCGTAGTGTTGGGGTTCTGCCCCTCGACCAACTGGAAAGCGTCGACCTTCTGCAGCTTGAAGCGGTAGTCGAAGAACAGCCGCGAGAAGTCTGCGACCTGTTGGTCGAGCCGCGCGCCGATCGAGTCGTTGTCGATGATCTGCGGCGAGTTGGTGTTCAGCGCGCGCGGATTGATGTCGGTGCGGTTGGGCGCCTCGGCGGGGTAGGAGTCGAGGATGCGCTGCACGATCGTTCGCACGGCAGGGTCGGTTGCGAGCGGGGTGCGCTCGTCGGGTCGCGGAACGAGTACGTTGCCGTTTACGTTGCCGGTGTTGCGCTGCCGCGCGGCGTCGACGGTGAAGTGTGCGCCGCTCCACAGAGGCGAGCCGAGCCGCAATCCGTAGTCGTTCGAGCGCGCGGGCTTGACGTCGCCCACTTGAAAGAACGAGCGCGCCGAGAAGACGCTGTTCTGATGAGTCTCGTAAAGCGAGCCGTGAAAGCCGCTGCTCGAAGCGACGGGCAAGTGGATCTGGCGTCCCGGCGCACCGCCGAACTCCTTGCCGAAGTAGCTCTTGTCGGCGTCGAGCTCGCGGATGAGCGTCGCGGTCACGCCCATGCGGATGTTCATCTCCTTGAGCACGTTGTTGTCGAGCAAGGTGAGCTGAACGTTCTCGTTGCGGCGACTCTCGCCGCTCGCCGAGTCGACCTCTCCCAGCAGGTTGAGCTCGGTGCGGTCGGCGCCTGCCGCCGAGTCCGGCGCCGCGGACGGAGCTTCGTCCTGCTCAGACTCCGCCGAAGCCTCGGAGGCCGCCCCGCCGACGGCAGGATCGGAGCCGAGCGCCGGTCCGGCCATCAGCAAGGCCGCGAGCATGATCCTGGCGGGCACGCAAGACCATTTTTGCATCGGCGAAGGCGGCAATAGTGACGGCGGACATTGCGAGTGTCTGTCCCAACGGTTTCTTCACACGTTCCGCCGACGATGTTCGATATTCTAGGAAGAAGTCGCGGCCCGGCTCGGCGCCGCGCTCCCACCCAAACAAGACAGACAGAGGACACCTGTGAGCGATTTCCATCAGCAGCAGTTCGAGAAAATCAAGGCCGGCGACGGCTTCATCGCGGCGCTCGACCAGAGCGGCGGCAGCACCCCGAAGGCGTTGGGGCTCTACGGCGTGACCGAGGACGCTTGGTCGAACGACGAAGAGATGTTCACCGTGGTGCACCAGATGCGCACCCGGATGATCACCAGCAAGAGCTTCGGCGGCGATCGCATCGTCGGTGCGATCCTTTTCGAGAACACGATGGACCGCGAGATCGAAGGTCGCCCCACGGCCGAGTACCTGTGGAAAGAGAAGGGCGTCGTGCCCTTCCTCAAAGTCGACAAGGGTCTGGCGGCCGAGGAAGACGGCGTGCAGCTCATGAAGCCGATGCCGAATCTGAACGATCTGCTCGCGCGCGCTAAGGCTGCGGGAATCTTTGGCACCAAGATGCGCTCGGTGATCAAGCAGGCGAGCCCGAGCGGCGTGGCGGCCATCGTCAGGCAGCAGTTCGAAATCGGCCGCCAGATCATCGCGGCAGGGTTGGTCCCGATCATCGAGCCGGAAGTCGATATCCACTGCCCGCAGAAAGCCGAGGCAGAACAGTTGCTCCGCGACGGCATGCGCGAGGAGATCGACAAGCTCTCGGGCAACCAGATCATCATGCTCAAGCTCACGCTGCCCGAGCAGGACAACTTCTACCAAGAGCTCGTCGAGCATCCGCAGGTGCTGAAGGTGGTCGCGCTCTCGGGCGGCTATTCGCGCGAGGAAGCCAACGCGCGGCTGGCGCGCAACAACGGCGTCATCGCCAGCTTCTCGCGGGCGCTGAGCGAAGGCCTCAAGGCGCAGCAGAGCCAGGAAGAGTTCGACGCGATGATGGGCGACTCGGTCCAAAGCATCTACGAGGCGTCGGTGACCTAAGGCTGGTAGAGCGATGAGCAGAGGACGCAGCGCGATTGACGCCAGAGGCGTCAGGCAGGAAGCCTCGGGTGCAAACCCGTGGACCGCGGAGGGCGCTGATTTTCCGCAAGCGCCCTGCAAGGGGCGCAGCTCGGCTGTAGCCAGGCCCTTGCCAGGGCCGAGCGAAGCGACGGAGCCATTCGCTTCCCCGGGCGCGGCGCCCGAGGCCTATTCCCGCCATGCGCCTACCGGCGCAAGGATCTCGTCCCGCACGCCCCCACAAGCTCTGTTGCGTGTACTCTGGTTCGGATGTCCCGTCCGAACGTCCTTCTGATTTCGACCGATCATTGGCCCGCCGCGCTGCTTGGCGCCGCGGGCCATTCCTCTGCGCTGACCCCGACCATCGACGAGCTCGCGCGTAGCGGCGTGCGCTTCACCAACGCCTACGGCGAGTGCCCGGTGTGCATTCCAGCGCGACGCACGCTGATGACCGGCGCGAGCCCGCGCAAGCACGGCGACCGCGACTTCGGCGAGACCAAGCCGATGCCCGAGCTGCCGACGATGCCGCAGACCTTCCGCGACGCCGGCTACCAGGCCTACGGCGTGGGCAAGCTGCACGTCTACCCGCAGCGCAACCGCATCGGCTTCGACGACGTGATTCTGGACGAGGAGGGGCGCACCCAGTACGGCGTGGTCGACGACTATGAGCTCTACCTCGCCGACCAGGGCTATCCCGGACGGCAGTTCGACCACGGGATGAGCAACAACGACTACCAGACTCGCCCCTGGCACCTGCCCGAAGAGCTGCACGCCACCAACTGGGCGACGCAACAGATGGTGCGCACGATCAAGCGTCGCGACCGCGACAAGCCGGGGTTCTGGTATCTCTCCTACCGCCATCCGCACCCGCCGCTGGCGCCGCTGCAGACCTATCTCGACTTGTATGACGGCGTCGACATCGGGGAGCCGGTCGTGGCGGATTGGGCCAAGGGCGAATTGCCGTACTCGCTGCAAGGCGTGCAGGCGCGGGCGGCGCACATGACGCCGGATCAGATCTACTTGGCGCGCCGGGCGTTCTATGCGCTGTGCACGCACATCGACCATCAGATCCGGGTGCTGATCGGTTCGCTGCGCGAAGAGGATCTGCTCGACGACACGGTGATCTGCTTCACCTCCGACCATGGCGACATGCTGGGCCAGCATGGCATGTGGGCCAAGAAGTTGTTCTACGAGCCGTCGGCGAACATCCCGATGGTGATCGTGGGGACGGCGGGGGACAAGCGGGTCGGGCATCACCGCGTGGACGACCGCATCGTGGGCTGGCAGGACGTCATGCCAACGCTGCTGGACTTGGCCGGCATTGCGATTCCAGAGTCAGTCGAAGGAATCTCGATGCTGGGCGAGCGCAGGCGGGAGTTTCTTTACGGCGAAGTGGGCGAAGGCGACCACGCGACGCGGATGATCCGGCAGGGGCGCTACAAGCTGATCTACTACCCGGTCGGCAACCGAAGGCAGCTCTTCGACGTGGAAGCCGACCCGAACGAGATGCACGACCTTTCCGGCGAAACCGAGCACGCCAAGTTGCTCTTCGAGCTCACCGAGACGCTCGGGAACGAGCTCTACGGCGGCGACGAGGAATGGTTCGTGGACGGGGATCTGGTAGGGCGTCCAAACCGGCCGTTCAAGCCGGGGCCGAACCGCGGGCTATCGAGCCAGCGGGGCCACCATTGGCCGCCGCCGCCGAAAACCGACATGCAGCAGATCGTTTGGCACCAGGAGGATGAGGAATGACGACGCCCGCGGCGGGACGGGTTCTTGACTGGTCAGGGCAGACCTAGGAGGGCAAGCCCGCCCGCCGCAACGGCTCTTTGTCCGCCGAGCTGAGGTCGCGCTGCTGCGCCAGCTCGATCTCGGCTTGCGCGCCTGAGCCCAACATCAGCGCCAACCATCGCGTGCTGGGCTGCTCTTCCATGGCAATCTTCACCGCCATGGTCAGCGGAATCGACAGCAGCATGCCGACCGGGCCTAGCACCCAACCCCAAAACACCAACGAGAGCAGCACCGCAAACGCCGACAACCCCAAGCCTTCGCCCATGAAGCGCGGCTCGACGAAGTTGCCCAGCACGTTGTTGATGAGAACATAGCCGACGAGGATCGCAAGCGCCGATCCAGGCCCGAGCTGCACCACGGCGAGCAGGACCGGCGGCAGGGCGGCGATGATGGAGCCGACGTTGGGGACGTAGTTGAGCAGGAACGCCAGCAGGCCCCACAGCAGCGCGAAGTCCACGCCGACAGCCCAGCACAGCACCCCAGCCACCGCGCCGGTCAGCAGGCTGACCCAAGTCTTGATGACCAGGTAGTGGTTCACGCTCGCGCCAAGCTGTTTGAAGCGCCCCATCGTCTTGCCGCGGTCGCGAAAGGCCACCTGCAGCTTGACCGGAAAGGTCGAGACCTCCAGCAACAAGAAGATGACCATGATGAAGATCAGGAAGGAGTTGGCGAGCAGGCCGCCCAATCCTGTGAACAGCCCGGCCGCCAGGCTCATCACTTTGCCCGGATCGAGCATGTCCTTGGCTTCCTGCTCGAGCGCCAACTCCACGCCATACTCGGAAAGTAGCGAGGTCGCCTGATCGATCCCCTGCCGCACGCGTTCCTCGTAGACGGGCAATTGCTCGGTGAAGTCGTTCACCGAGGCGCCGACTACGCCCGCCATCGTGCCGAAGATGCCGACCACGGCGATCATCACCAACGCCAGCGCCAGGACAAAAGGCAAGCCTTTGCGTTCGAGAAAGAAGATCGGCGGAGCAACCGCAACGGCGATGAAGCCGGCCACCAGGATCTGCAATACGATGTCTTGCGCAGCCTTGAGGCCGGCGATTACGACCACGAAGGCGGCGAGTTGCAGCAGAATGCCGATCTTAGGCGGAGAGGAATCCATTCGAGACCGAAGCGGTCCCCAAAAGTATACGATGCTGAGGCAGGGTTGTTCCGCTGGCGCGCCACCCGGATACCGCATCAGGGGCGCGCACGCCAGCGCGCGCTCCCGGCGAGCTCCCCTACTCCTCGAGCAATCGGCCCTGGCTCTCGGTCGTGATGTAGACGACCTCGTCGCCCGGCATGGCGCCGGCGCGCAGCGCTTTGCCATGGAACGACTGCGGACTGAAGTCCTGAGTCGCTTCCTGGTAGCTGCGGCGTACCAGGTCCCACTGCTTGGCGCCGATGTAGGCAAGGGTGGCGTCGGTGGGCGAGAGTTGGACGCGACGCAGCGCTCCGTTGATGGCGCCGGGCTCCATGAAGACTTGCCGGCGCAGCATGTTCTCGGCGTCGCCCTCGGCCAAGTTCGCGGTGTGCAGACGAATGTCGAGGATCGCGCTGGCGAGTTGCTCGAGCTTGTACTTCCACCACACGAGCTGGAACCGATCCTCGGAACCCTGGTAGCGGTCGGCGATGGTCGAATCGGTCATGTACCACGGGAAGCCGCGCACGAAGGCTTGATTCCCGTCGACGTTGCGGACCAGCCGGAAGGTGGGGTTCTCACCGTCGGCGGCCAGCGCCGCTTGCACATAGCGCGCGTAGCCGTCCAAGGCGACGAGCTTGAGCTTGAAGTTGTTGAACTCGCGCAGCTTGTCGCGCGTCTGGATCCCCGACCAGTTCGACGGGATGGGCGTGATCCAGTACGCGGCGCCGAGCGAGGCGTTGAGCAGCGGCGGAGCCTGGAAGGCGTCGACGGGATTGTTCGCACGCAGGAACGGCGGCGTGTCGGCCACCTCGAGCGGAATGCTCGGGATGGGCAGCAGCTCCTTATCTTGCAGGAACGCCTTCGCTTCTTCCACATCTTCCTCGACCCGGTTGCGCAAACCGTCGGCGGTGCGCAGGCGGTAACGGTCCGAGACCTCGAGGATGTCGCGCATGGTGGCGTAGTCGCTAGGCGCGCGAGCGCCGCCGTAGATGCCGCGGTGGATGGGCAGCGCGGCGTCCATCACCTTCTTGTAGGCCTCTTCGAACTCAGCTTCGAGCGCCAAGAGCACATCGTCGAGCAGGGTGCCCTGGGGAGCGCCGAGCGCGACGAGCTTCTGCTCGAACATCGTTCGCCCGGCGCGCCAGTCACTCTGCTTGGGCAGGGCGTCGATCGCGTCCGCGAAGTCCTCGAGGGCGGCGATGGCGGCTTCGGCGGCCGGCTCGAACGAGCCCTCCATACCGCTGGGCAATGCCGACTTGATGTCTCCGTTGATCAGGTTCTCGAGCCCGTTGAGCTCGGCGCGCGCCGCCTGCGCCTGCAGCGGGGAGGTGTCGCTGAGGTTGGACTTGGCCGTCGCGAGGAAGTCCGGCACCTTCTCCAAGCGCGCAATGATGTGCCCGAAGCGCTCGTCGGCCCCGGCGTACTCGAGCGTGAGCGGCGTCGAGAGGCCGCGGCCCAGGATGCCGATGTAAAAGTTCGGGTCGCTCTCGAAGGGCTTCTCGGTTTGCAGACGGAACAGGGCGCGGTCGATGCGGTTGTGCAGCACTCCGTAGTTCGCCCAACGATCCTTGTTGAGCTTCTCGCGCTCCGGCACGTCTTCGTTGGTCTCGTGCGAGTTCAAGCGCGCGCGAATGCCCTCATAGAATTCAACCCTTTTCGCGATACCGGCCGAGGAGTAGTCGCCAAGCTGTTCGTCCAGATTGATCGTTTGGCCGCCGCCCTCCCCTTCCGCATCGCCGGTCTCGTGCTGGTGGTAGCCTACCTCGGTCGCCGTAACCGGATCCATCGCCAAGGGTTCGTGAGCGAACAACTCGACGATGGGATCGAGGTTCTCCGGCACGGGGCCAAAGGTGCAATTGCTCGCGCTGAGCACCAGCACGGCCGCAATCGCGGCGAAACAGGAAAGCCATTTCCTCTGAGTAATACGTTGCATGGGTTTGGGGGCGCTCGCGAAGCGATTGTTCTGTGGCGCGGTCTGTCCACGAAGAGCCGGGCCGCGGGGGCCCGGTCGCCAAGTCAGATTCCTATAGTAGTGGCACGTCGGCCAGCGCGGCAACAATCTACCACGGGCCGCGCTAAGCAGAGACACCGCCGGCGCCTGGAATGTTCCCTCTCTCGACGGAGGGCGCGGCGAGGCCCCCTCCAGGCCGGACCCTCTACTCCCGCTCCATCCTTCGCCGCAAGTAGGCCGGTTGCTCCAGGTTGCCCGGGTCCACGCCGCCCTCCGCGTCCGCCTCGCCCTGCTCGCCCCCCGGCGCCGAGCCCTCGGCGCCCACTGCCGCCGCCGCCCGCGAAGCCAACGGAGTCAGCGGCTGACGCCGCACCGCGTCGTCGCGCAGCGGCATGGTGCGCACGTTGGCCGGCGCGGTCGCTTGCGCGTCGCCACGTGGATCCGCCGCCGCGGTCTGGTCGGTGCGGAAGCCCGTGGCGATGACGGTAATCTTCACCTCGTCGCCCATGTCTTCGTTGAGCACGCAGCCGAAGATGATGTTCGCGTCCGGGTCGGCGGCGCGATGAATGATCGTCGACGCCTCGGTCACCTCGTGCAGGCTCAGCTTCGAAGATCCGGTGATGTTGATCAAGATGCCGCGCGCGCCCTCGATCGAGGCGTCCTCGAGCAGCGGCGAGCTGACCGCGCGTCGCGCCGCCTCCACCGCGCCGCTCGAGCCCGAAGCCACCGCCGTGCCCATCACGGCGTAGCCCATGCCGTGCATGATGGTGCGCACGTCGGCGAAGTCGCGGTTGATGATGCCGGGAATGGTGATGATGTCGGAGATGCCCTGGACCGCCTGGCGCAAGATGTCGTCGGCGATGCGGAACGCCTCGAATAGGCTGGTGCCGCGATCGACCACCTCGAGCAGACGCTCGTTGGGAATCGTCACCACCGTGTCGACGGTCTCGGCGAGCTCCTTGATGCCTTCTTCGGAGGCGCGCATCCGCTGCACGCCCTCGAAGTGGAACGGTTTGGTGACGACCGCCACGGTCAGGGCGCCGAGCTCCTTGGCGAGCGAGGCGACGATGGGCGCCGCGCCGGTGCCGGTGCCGCCCCCGAGACCGGAGGTCACGAAGACCATGTCGGACTCCGAAAGCAGCTCGATGAGCCGCTCGGTATCCTCGAGCGCGGCTTTGCGGCCGACTTCGGGGTTGGAGCCCGCGCCGCGACCGGCGGTAAGCTTCTGGCCGATCTGCAGCTTGACCTGCGCGCGCGAGACCCGCAACGCCTGCTCGTCGGTGTTGATCGCCGCAAACTGTACGCCTTCGACACCCGCCTCGATCATGCGGTTGACGGCGTTACAGCCGCCGCCGCCCACGCCAATCACCTTGATGCGCGCGGTCGGCCGCAGGTCTTCTTCAAACTCGTACAGCGGCTCGTCCTCCTCGTCGGGCTTGCTCGCCCGCGCCGGCCGCCGCACGTCCTGGGTCGGCTCGTCTTCTTCGCGCCGGCGTGGATCTCGCGTGTCGTCGATTTCGTACTTGCTCATAGTCGTCACCGTGTCCTTGGCGGGAGCCTCCTCGCGCCGCCTCTAGTTGCCGTCCAACAGGGCCTTGAGCCAGTCGGCCACACGGTCCCTGCGACGTTTTTGGTGTAACCGCAGCCTTTGTGCATAGAGCACCAGGCCGATTGACGCCGCCCACCCGGGATGGTCGAGCTCGTCGGGCAGGTCTTCGATGCGGGGGGGCAGTCCAATACGGACGTTCGCATCGAAGACCCGCTCGGCCAGGTCGCACAACCCGGCCAAACACGCCAACGAACCGGTCAACACGATTCCGCCCACCAGTCGCTCGCCGCTGAAGCCGCGGGCCTGCAACTCGTCGCGAATCATTTCGAAAATCTCTTCCGCGCGCGCTTCTAGAATCTCGTTGAGCATGCGCCGCGGCGCCTGGCGAAAACCGCCGTTCAGCCCAGGCGTCTCGATCGCCACGTTCGGCGCGGTCTGCTCGGGCAACACGCAGCCGTACTGCTCCACCAGCCGCTGTGCATCCTCGCGGCGTGTACGCAGCACCGCCGCTACGTCCTGCACGAAGTGGTCGCCGGCAAAAGGCACGCCGGAGACGTAGCGCAGGTCGTTGCTCAAGTAGACGACTATCTCGATCGACCCGGCGCCCATGTCGAGCACGGCCACGCCCATCTCGCGCTCCTGCTCCTCGAGCACGGCATGAGCCGCCGCAAAGCCTTCCGAGATCGTCTCCTCCACCACCACGCCGGCGCGGTTCACCACCGCCCGCAGGTTGTCGTGCGCTTGCGCCAGCGTCGAGACCACCTGCACCGAGGCGTCGAGCCGGCCGCCGCCCATGCCGAGCGGGTTGCGCACGCGCGATTGCTGGTCGACGGAAAACTCGATCGGCACCGCCTGCAGCAGCGTCCGCTCTTCGGTCAGCACGTTCTGCACGGCCAGCTTGGTCACCTGGTCGATGTGCTTGCGCTGGATCTCCTTCTCCCACGAGCTCAGCGTCAACGGGGCGCGGCTGAGGTTGCTGCGCACGTGCGGTCCGCCCACGCCCACCACGGCGGTTTCGACCAGCATGCCGCCATTGCGCTCGGCCTGCTCGATGGCGTTCTCGACCGAAGCCAGCACCGGATCCTGATCGCTGATCGAGCCGTGATCCCAGCCGTCCTCCACCGTCGCTTCGCCGGTGGCAATCAGGCGCAGGCGCGAGTCTTCTTCGAGCGCAACGACGCAGCGGGTGCGGCAGCTCCCCAAGTCCAGACCCACGAGATAGTCCTGTCTGCGCGGCATCGGCTCTAGTGCGTTTGCGCGCCTCCCTCGCTCGGCGCCGGCGTCTTGCCCGCCGGCAGCACGACCACCTGATCTTCGTAGCGCAGGTCGACCCAGCCCACCGAGCCGAACTGCTGCTTCCAGTTCTCGATGTACTTGAGGAACGTCTCGAAGCGGTGACGGAACAGCTCCTCGCCCATCTCGAGCTCGACCACGTCTCCCAGGTGCGCCACGGTGATCTTGGCGTTGCGCGGGTCCGCGACATCGATCTGCGAGACGCGCGCGCCGTAGTAGGGCTCATGGCTGTCGAGCTCCCGCATCAGCGCTAGGTAGAGAGCCACGCGCTCGCGACGCGCAGGCGCCGGCAGCTCGGCCGAGATGCCGTCCAGCGCCGGCAGCTCGAAGCGCACGCCGGCAATGGGGTTGAGCAGCTCGCCCTCGGCGTCGATCAGACGCGAGCGCATGCCGCCGCGGCCGCTGGCCACGCGGACGAAAGCCACCGGAACGCGCTCGCGAATGTGCACCCAGATGCGGTCCGGCCACAGGCGCGCCACGCTGGCGTCCTGTATCCACGGCTCCTCGAGCAGCTTCGCCCGCCGCTCCTCGACGGGGATGTCGGCCAGGCTCTGCCCCAGATCCGCGTCGAACACCGCGCGAATCGCCGTCTCATCCAAATGCTCGAATCCGCTTATGGCCAAACCCGCGGCCGCCAGCCGGAACCGCGGGCCGTCGCCCAAATAGCGGTTGACTGCGTAGACCGAGCTCGCGCCGAGGGCCAAGAAGGCAAGCGTGAAGGCGACCGGCCGCCAAGGCCAGTTGCGCCAGTCGAACACCCACGAGCGCACCCGCACCGGCCGTTTGCGGCGACGATAGGCGTCGGCTTCGGAGGAGTTGCGTTTGGGCTTCTTTGAAGGCATGTCGCTCTCCGCTGCGCCTAGCGCGCAGCGCCCTCCCCGACGCCGCTCAGGGCGGCGAGAATGCTTTCGGCGGCGCGCGAGATGTTCCCCGCCCCCAGCGTCACCACCGCGTCGCCGGGCCTGGCGCGCGCGACGACGCGCTCGACCGCCTCTTCGATCGACGGCGCGTAGGCCGCCGGCCCGCCGGCCTCGCGAATCTTCTCGACCAGCCGCACGCTGTTGACCCCAGGGCGCGGCTCTTCGCTGGCGGCGTAGATGTCGACCACCTCGAGCGTGTCGCAATCGCCGAAGCAGGCGGCAAAATCAGCTTCCAGCATCTGCGTGCGGCTGTAGCGGTGTGGCTGGAAGATCACGTGGATGCGTTCGAGCTCGCAATGCCGCGCAGCCGAAAGCGTGGCGCGGATCTCGGTGGGGTGGTGCCCGTAGTCGTCTATCACGGTGACCCCGGCGCGCTCGCCGCGAATCTGAAAGCGCCGGTCCACGCCGATGAAGCCCCGCAAGCCTTGGCGGATCTGCTCCGCCGACGCGCCGAGCTCGAGCGCGACCAGCACCCCAGCCGCGGCGTTGAGCACGTTGTGCCGCCCAGCGCTCATCACCTCGAAGCGCCCCAGCTCACGCCCTTGGAAGCGCAGCGAGAAGCCGCTCTGCATCCGCCCGTGCTCGATGCCGGAGACGACCAAGTCCGCTTCTTCGCTCGCGCCGTAGGTGCGCACCCGCCGCGTCATGCGCGGGATCAAGCGCCGCACCACGGGGTCGTCCAGGCAGACGATGGCTGAGCCGTAGAACGGCACGCGATTGGCAAAAGCGACGAAGGCGTCCTCGATCTCCTGGTCGGACCGGTAGTGGTCGAGATGCTCGCGATCGACGTTGGTGATGACGGCGATGATCGGCGCCAGGCGCAGGAACGAACCGTCGCTCTCGTCGGCCTCCACCAGCAGAACGTCGCTCTTGCCCAGCCGCGCGTTCGAGCCCATCGAGCCGACTCGTCCGCCGACGACCACGGTGGGATCCTTCTCGGCCGACTGCAGCACCGCGGCGGTCATGGACGTGGTCGTCGTCTTGCCGTGGCTGCCGCCGATGGCGATGCCATACTTCAAACGCATCAGCTCCGCCAGCAGCTCGCCGCGCATGATCAATTGCGCCCCGGCGGCGGCCGCGGCGAGATACTCCGGGTTGTCTTGGGAGATCGCCGAGCTGTAAACCACCACATCCGCTCCGCGGACGTGCTCGGCTGCGTGGCCTTCGTGCACCACCGCGCCCAGGCTCGAGAGGCGCTCGGTGATCGGCGAGCGCCGCAGGTCCGAGCCGGAGATCCGGTAGCCCAGGTTCAGCAGAATCTCGGCGATTCCGCTCATGCCGATGCCGCCGATTCCGATGAAGTGGAGGCGGCGGCGCTTGACAATCTTCTCGTCGAACAACACGGCTACTTTTGTCCTTTCGCGGCGCGCTCGGCTTCTTCGATCAGAACTTCGGCGGCGCGCTCGGCGGCTCCGCTTCTCGACAGCCCGCGGGAAGCCTCCGCCATGGCCTCCAGCCGACCCGAGGCACCGAGCACGGCGCCGACTTCGCGCACCATCCGCTCGCCGCTCCACTCGGCGTCGGCCACCACGCCCGCGGCGCCGCGGGCCGCCACCGCCTGCGCGTTGCGCATCTGGTGATCGTCCGCCGCGGACGGGAACGGAATCAGGACGGAGGCTTTTCCAGAGGCTGAGAGCTCGGCCAGCGCCGAAGCCCCGGCGCGGGAGATGATGAGGTCGGCGCGGGCGAAGGCCGCCGGCATATCGTCGAGAAACGGCACGGCCTCGACGGAAACCTCGCGCGTATCGGACAAGGTTTCGTACTCAGCCAGGATTCCATTGTACTGTGCCGAGCCGGTCTGATGGATGACCTGAATGCCTCCCGGGAAACCTTTTTTCGTCCACAGGCGCACGGCGTCGACCGCGGCGCGGTTGAGCGTGCGCGACCCTTGGCTGCCGCCGGTCACCAGCACCGTCGCAAAGCCGGCGCGCTGCTTGCGCGGAATGTCGAAGAACTCCGGCCGCACCGGCACGCCGATCACCTCGGAACGGCCGGATGGAAAGTAGCGCACGGCGTCTTCGAAGCCGAGCAGCGCGCGGCGCACCCAGCGAGAGGCAAGTCGGTTCGCGAGTCCTGGATAAGCGTTGGGTTCCATGGCAATTACCGGTAGAGAGGACAACACGGCGGCGAGTGTAAGCGGACCCGAGGCGTAGCCGCCCAAGCTGAGCACCGCCGCCGGACGGCGCCGGCGCAGCAGCGCGCGCGCCGCCCAAATACTGAGGGGCAGCCCAGCGAGCGTACGCAGCTTGCGCCCCAGCGAAACGCGGTTGAGCGCGCCGACGCGCAGCGTCTCGAGCTCAAAGCCGGCCCGCGGGACAAGCCGGTTCTCCATGCCGCGCTCGGTTCCCACCAGCACGCACTCGTGCCCGCGGCGGCGCAGCTCGGCCGCGACCTCGAGGCCCGGGATGACGTGGCCGCCTGTCCCACCGGCGGCGATGGCGAATCGGTAAGCCACCTTTCTCTCCACGGCCTCGCTCCGCCAGCCCGAAGCGTGGACCGGCGTTCTACTCCGCGTGCTGGCTGACATTGAGCAACAATCCCGCGGCGGCCAGCATCGCGATCAGCGATGAGCCGCCGTAGCTGATGAACGGCAGAGTCATGCCTTTGGTCGGCAACAACTGCAGGGCGACGCCCATGTTGACGAACGCTTGGCACACGATCATCGTGGTCACGCCGACCGCCAAGCAGCGCCCGAAATCGTCCGGCGCGCGCAATGCGGTCCGCAGCCCGCGCCACAGAATCACGCCGAACAGCAGCACCACCACGACGCAACCCGCAAAGCCCAGCTCCTCGCCGATCACCGAAAAGATGAAGTCGGTGTGGCCCTCGGGCAGAAACCGCATCTTTTGGCGGCCCAACATCAGCCCCTGGCCGATCAGCCCGCCAGAGCCCACGGCAATCTTCGACTGGATGATCTGAAATCCCTTGCCCAGCGCGTCGGCTTCGGGGTCGCGGAACGAAACCAGCCGCTCCCAGCGGTAGGGCTGACTCGTCACCGCGTAGAGGAACAGCGGAATCGCGGCCAGCAGCCCGGCGCCAAAGTAGGCCGCATGGAGCCCGGCCGTATAGAGAATCGCGCCCGAGATCAGCGCCACCATCACGACCGCGCCCAAATCCTTGCCGCAGTAGATCAACGCCGCGACGAATGCAAACACTACGGCCGCGCCCACGGCGACGCGCAAACGCCCGAGCTTCTCTCCCGAGCTCTGCACCAGGTACGCGAGGAAGAGCACCAGCGCGAGCTTCGCCAGCTCGGAGGCTTGCAAGGAGATCAAGCCAAGCCGCAGGAAACGCTTGGTGCCGAACGGACCGCTGCCAACGAACAGCGTGACGGTGAGCAACAAGATGACCACGCCCACGACGCTGATGACCACGTGCTGGCTCTGCCAATCGTGATAGTCGCGGAACATCAAGAAGCGCATCGCGGCCAGCCCCAGAGCCGCCGCGACGCCCTGCTTGAGGATGAACAGGAAGCTCGGGTTGCTGTTGGCGGTCGTCGCCGAGAAGACCATTGCCAGCCCGAAAAAGGTCAACAACAGGACCGTGAAGCAGAGAATGCGGTCGTAGTGGAGTTGGCGCGGCATCTCTACGTCAGCTCCTCCACGACACGCTTGAATGCGCGGCCGCGCTGGCCGTAGCTCGAGAACTGGTCGAAGCTCGCGCAGGCGGGCGAGAGCAGCACGACGTCGCCGCCGGAGGCGTGAGCGTGGGCGAAGCGGACCGCCTGCTCGAGCGTGCCGCAGTCCCGCAGCCGCGCGCGGCCCTCGAGCTGGCCGCGAATCTTGGCCGCGGCTTCGCCGATGAGCAACACCTCGCGGGCGCGCCCTTGCAGCGGCTCGGCCAGCGCGCTGTAGTCGCTGCCCTTGTCGCGCCCTCCCAGGATCAGCCACACTCCGCCTGGGAACGATTCCACCGCCTTGACCGCGGCGTCGACGTTGGTGGCCTTCGAGTCGTTGTAGTAGTCGACGCCATGCAGCTCGCGCACGCGCTCGAGGCGGTGCTCCACGGCCGCGAAGCCGTGCAAGCCGCGGTCGATGTCGGCGTCGGTGGCGCCGGCCAGCGAGCATGCGGCAACGGCGGCGAGCGCATTCTCGAGGTTGTGCGCGCCCTTGATGGGCAGGTTGACGTCGCTCAGCGGCGTGGCGTCGCGATAGATCAACCCCTCGGCCGCCCACACGCCGGGTTCGACCGGGCGGGCGCGGCTGAACCAGCGCACCCGCTCGGTCATCCCCCTTCCCCAGGAACGGCACGTGGGATCGTCGGCGTTGAGCACGGCGGCGTCTTCCGGCCGCTGCGCGTCGAAGATACGCTTCTTGGCCGCGGCGTAGCGCTCGAGCGCGCCGTGGCGGTCGAGATGGTCCGGCGTTACGTTCAGGCAGACCGCGACGTGGCAGCGAAACGTGTGCATCGCCTCGAGCTGGAAGCTCGACAGCTCCAGCACGCTCCACTGGTCGTCCCCGGACTCGTCGACGATCGAGAGCACCGGGGCGCCGATGTTGCCGGCGACCACGGTGTTGAAGGAGGCCCCCTCAAGCACGTGGCCGATCAACGCCGTCGTGGTCGTCTTGCCATTGGAGCCGGTAACGCCGATCACGCGGCCCTGCAAGAACGGCGCCGCCAACTCCAGCTCGCCCATCACCGCAACGCCGCCCGTCCGGGCCGTTTCGAGTTGCGGCAGGTCCCAAGCCACCCCCGGCGACGGCACGATCAGATCCCGCCCCGCGAACGCCTCGCCGGGATGCCCGCCGGCGTAGAGCTCGAGCTCCACTTCGCCCAGCTCGCTCAGCGCGTCGGCGAGTTGCGCCTCGCTGCGCAAGTCGGTCACCGCAACCCGCGCGCCCCGGGCGGCCAAGAACCGCGCCGCGGCCTTGCCGGACTCGCCCAGGCCGACGATCAACGCGCTTCTGCCTTCGAGCCTCATCGCAACTTCAACGTGCTCAGCGCCAGCAATGCCCACACCAGCCCTGCAATCCAAAACCGCACGATCACCTTCGACTCCGGCCAGCCCAACTGCTCGAAGTGGTGATGCAGCGGCGCCATCCGGAAGATGCGCTTGCCGCGCAGCCTGTAGCTGCCTACTTGCAGGATCACGCTCAGCGCCTCCGCCACGAACACGCCGGCGACGAACAGCAGCAGCACCTCCTGCTTGATCAGCACCGCCACCGTCCCCATCGCCCCGCCCAACGCGAGCGAGCCCACGTCGCCCATGAAGATCTCCGCCGGGTGCGCGTTGTACCACAGGAACGCCAAGCTCGCTCCCACCAGCGCGCCGCAGAAGATCGTCAGCTCAGCCGCCCGCGAGACGAACACGATGTCGAGGTAGCCCGAGATCTCGCTGTGCCCCGCGATGTAGCTCAGCACCGTCAACGCTCCGCCGGCAATCACCATCAGCCCGATCGCCAGCCCGTCGAGCCCGTCGGTCAAGTTCACCGCGTTCGAAGCCCCCACCAACACCCAGAACAAGAAAAAGAACCACAGCGCGAACGCCAGCGGCAGCGTCCAGGGATTGCCCAGCAGCGACTCGAATACCAACGAGGGCCGCAGCGTCTTGAAGAACGGCAGCACCAGCACCGGCTGATACGCCCCGCGCAAGTATTGCCAGGCCAGCGCCCAACCGATGCCCACCGCGATCAGGATCTGCAGCGCCAACTTGCGGCGCGCCGTCAAGCCCAGGTTCTGCGCCTTGCGGATCTTCGCGTAGTCGTCGAGAAAGCCGATCGCCCCAAAGCCAGCCAGCCCGGCCAGCGCCAGCCAGATGTAGAGGTTGGTCAAGTTGGCCCACAGCAGGGTGGGCACGATGATCGAAACGTTGATCAGCAACCCGCCCATCGTCGGCGTCCCGGCCTTGACGTGGTGCGACCGTGGTCCGTCTTCACGAATGTGCTGCCCGATCTGGAACTCCCGCAGCATGCGGATGAACCACGGCCCCAGCGCCAACCCGATCGCCAGCGCCGTCAAGCTCGCCAGCGCCGTGCGCACGGTGATGTACTGGAAGACCCGCAACGGCCCCAGGTAGGGGTGGAGCTGTTCGTAGAGCAGGTGAAACAGCATCGCCCTACGCGCTCCTCGCCAAGCCTGCCGTCGCGCGCTCGAGCGCCTTCTCGAGCGTTACGCCGCGCGAGCCTTTGAACAGCACCCGGTCGCCTTCGCGCAACAGGGTCCGCAGCGCGTCGCCAGCCGTCTCGGCGTCCTCGAAGAACGCCGTCGCCGCGGCCGGCAGCCCCGCCTCGATCGCTCCGGCGACGATCTCCCGAGCGTCTCCTGAAACTCCCACCAGCAGCTCCACGCCCGCCGCAGCCGCATCCTCGCCGAGCCGGCGATGCAACGCGGCGGACTCGGCGCCGAGCTCGCGCATCTCGCCCAGCACGGCCGCCATCCGCCCGCCCTCGAGCCGCGCCAACGCCCCGAGCATCGTGCGCGCCGCCGCCGGGTTCGAGTTGTAGCAATCGTCGAGAATCGTCACACCCGCGCGCCGGTACGTCCGCCCGCGCATCTCGGCCGGCTCGAGCGCAGCCGCCGCCGCGCGCAGCTCGCGCGGCTCCAGGCCCAGCGCCGCCGATGCGGTCAACGCCGCCGCCACGTTCAACACGTTGTGCAAGCCCAACAACGACGTCGCGAAAGACGGCCCCGGCCCCGGCCTGCCCTTGCGGTGCAGCCGGAACGTCGAGCCGCTCGGCCCCGCCTCGGCCGCGTCGATGCGAAAGTCGGCGTCGTTGGCGAACCCGAACGTCAAGCTCGGCCCCTGGCGCACCGAGGCAAACGCCCGGACGCGCTCATCATCGGCGTTGAGCACCGCCGTCGCGCCCGGCCCCAACTCTTCGATCAGCTCGCGCTTGGCGGCCGCCACTCCCTCGACCGAGTCGAAGTAGCCGACGTGCGCCGCGCTGACGTTGGTCACCACCCCGACGTCCGGCCGCGCAATGCCGGCTAGCCGCCGGATCTCGCCGGCGTGGTTCATTCCCATCTCGAGCACCGCGGCCTCGGCGTCGTCGTCGATTCGCAGGATCGACAGCGGCAGCCCCAGCTCGTTGTTCAGGTTGCCAACTGTCTTCGAGGTGCGCAGCTTGGCGGCCAGCAGCGCCGCCGTCGCGTCCTTGGTCGTGGTTTTTCCGTTCGAGCCGGTTATCGCGACCACGCGCCCGGCCCAGCGTCGCCGTGCAAAGGTGGCCAGCCGGCCGAGCGCCGCCGCCGGATCGTCGACGCGAAACAGGAACCCGCAGGGCTCGCCCGCCGGGGGCGCCCAACCCCGCTTCACCACCGCCGCCGCCGCGCCACGCGCGAACGCCTCGGTGACGTGGTCATGCCCGTCATGCCGCGGCCCGGCGATGGCGAAGAAGACGTCGCCACGCTCGAGCGTGCGGGTGTCGATCGACCAGCCGGTCGCCCGGACGCCCCTCGCGTCCCGGCCCGCGCCCAATGCGCCCCCAATCGCGGAGAGCTCCATCGTCACCCGGCTCGCCTCCCATTGCGTAGTTCCCGTAGCACCTCGCGCGCCACTTCGCGGTCATCGAATGGCAGCGCTCCTTCAGCAACCTTCTGAACAGTTTCGTGACCCTTACCCGCCAGCAGCACGATGTCGCCTGTACGGGCCTGTTTGAGTGCGGCGCGGATGGCCAGCGCGCGGTCGGGCTCGCGCACGAAATCGGCGTCGACGCACTGTAATCCGACCGTGGCGTCCGCAATGATGCGTAGCGGATCTTCGCTGCGGGGATTGTCGGAGGTAACAATTACGCGGTCGCTCAACCGCCCCGCGACCTCGCCCATCAGCGGACGTTTCTCGCGGTCGCGGTCACCGCCGCAGCCGAAAAGGGTGAGGATCCGGCCGCCCTTGGGCAGCATTTGGCGCGCCGCCCGAATCACATTCTCGAGCGCGTCGGGCGTATGAGCGTAGTCGACCGCCACCAGGAAGTCCTGCCCTTCACGCACCGTCTCGAAACGTCCCGGCGCCCCCGGACACGCCGCCAACCCCTCGACGACCGTGGACAGCTCGACGCCGCAAGCCAGGCTCGCCGCCGCGGCCGCCAGTAGATTGCGGACGTTGAAGTCGCCAATGAGCGGCGAGCGCAGCCGCGCCGAGCCTTGCGGCGTTCGCAGCTCGAACGCCAGGCCCTCGAAGCCGGCTTCGACCTCGGCCGCGGTCACGTCAGCGTCGCGGTCGAGGGCGAACGAGAGCGGCTCGAAGCCGCCCAGCTCGAGCAGCCGCCGGCCGGCCGCATCGTCCGCGTTGATCACTCCGAAGCTCGGCGGCGCAGCGCCGGCGCCTTCGAACAAGCGCCGCTTCGCTCGCTCGTACGACGCCATGTCGCCATGAAAATCCAGATGGTCCCGCGAGAGGTTCGTAAAGACCGCCGCATGGACCTCGAAGCCGTAGAAGCGGCCCAACTCGAGGGCGTGAGAGGAGGACTCGACGCAGGCAAATGCGCCCTGAGCGCCCTCGAGTCGGGCCAGGTACCGCACCAGATCCAGAGACTCGGGCGTCGTGTTGACAGCCGCCATCGCCTCGTCCCCAACGCGGTGATCGATCGTTCCGATGCGGGCGGTGACGCGCCCTGCGGCCCGCAACACGGAATCGATCAGATAAACCGTCGTCGTCTTGCCGTTGGTGCCGGTCACCGCGACGACCTTGATGCGTCGATCGGGATGACGGTAGAAAGCCAAGGCGGCGCAAGCCAACGCTTGACGGCCGTGCCGCACGCGCGCCCAAGCGCCGGAGTCGCCCTGCGGCCGCGGCCGCTCGCTCACCACCGCCGCCGCGCCGCGCGCTCGCACGTCTTCGACGAAGCGATGTCCGTCCACGCGCTCGCCCGGAAAGGCGAAGAACACAAAGCCCGGCTCGATGCGCCTGGAATCGTAGTCGAGGCCGCGAATCTCGACCTCCGGCGCCGCGCCGAGGGTCTCGCAATCCGCCAGAGCCTCGCGTAACGTCACTGAGTCGCTCCCGCGGCGCCGGTCGTGCGCCCGAAGCGAATCAGAACCAAGGTTCCGGGTTGCACCGCGGTGCCGGCCGGCGGTTGCTGGCTCGAGGCGAGCCCGGCGCCGCGCATCTCGAGCTCCAACCCGCGCTCGGCGGCCTCGGCCACCGCTTCACGCACCGTCATCCCCACGAAGTCCGGCGTCTCCACAGCGGTCACGCGCAGACGCGCCGGCGGCCCCGCACGCTCGGGCTCGGCCGGCTCCGCCCCCTCTGCCGGAGAGTCGGCGTCGCCGTCCGCGGGGTCGGCAGGAGCGGGCGCGGCCCGCACCGCCGGCGCCAGCCCCGAGACCAGAATCGCCCCGTCGCCGTCTTGCCACACCTGCGGAACCGGCGACTGCGCCAGCAGCACGTCTGCGTCGGGCGTAGGCGGCGGGGCTCCGGCCAATCCGGGCGATGCGACGAGCGGCTCCGTGGGAGGAACATCACGAAACCGCAAGGCTTGAGACGCCAGGCCCGGAAAGACCGGAGCCGCCACCTGACCGCCGTAGTACTCGCGGCCTCGAGGCGAGTCGAGCACGATGACGGTCACGAGCGAGGGGTCGTTGAGCGGCGCGATGGCCGCGAAGCTTGCGATGTGGCGATCGGCGGAGTAAGCGCGCGTTTCCGGATCGATGAGCTGTGCGGTGCCGGTCTTGCCCGCCACCCGGTAGCCGGGCGTGCGCGCCGCCTGAGCCGTGCCGACGAGCACCGTCTGCTCCATCATCGCCCGCAGATTCGCCGCTGTCTCGGCGCTGATTACGCGCGTTCGCGGGTGCGTCTCCGCCTGCTCCACCTCGCCGGAAGGCTGCCGGATCGCGTCCACGATGCGCGGCCTCACCAGGAAGCCGCCGTTCGCCACCACCGAGTACGCCTGCGCGAGTTGCAACGGCGTCGCGCCGATCTCTTGGCCCATCGAGATCGAGGCGACCGAGCCGTCCCGCCACAGCCTGGCCGGCCGCACCAGCCCGTCAATCTCGCCCGGCAGCTCGATGCCGGTGGCAGCGCCGAACCCGAAGCGCCGAACGTAATCGTGGAGATGATCCGCCCCCAGCCGCATGCCGATCTTGATCGCCCCCACGTTGGACGAGTTGGCGAGGATCTGCGTCACCGTCAGCAATCCGTAGGGCTTGTGATCGCGAATGCGTCTGCGTCCAATGTAGATCCAGCCGTTCTGGCAGTCGATCAGCTCGCTCGGTTTGGTGATGCCTTGTTCGATGGCCGCCGCGACCGTGACGACCTTAAACGTCGAACCCGGCTCGTAGAGATGGCTGATGGCGTAGTTTTGCCGCGCTTCCAGCTCCGCGGCGCCGCGCGGGCGGAGGTTCGGGTCGAAGGCGGGCCAGTTCGCCATCGCCAGCACGTCGCCCTTCTCCGGATCCATCATCACGATGCTGCCGGCGCGCGCCTGCGTGCGCCCGATCGCGGCGGCGAGGCTCGACTCGGCCACCGCCTGCACGCTCTCATCGATGGTCAACACCAGGCTCGCGCCCGCCGTCGGCGCCTGCACCACGCTCGAGTCGTACTGCTGGCGTAGCGCGTCGAAGTGCACGCGCCGCACGCCGGACTGGCCGGTCAGCAGCGAGTCGTACTGCTGTTCGAGGCCGCCCTGACCGTTGTGGTCGATCCCGACATAGCCCACCACGTGCGCCGCGATGGAGCCCTTGGGGTAGTAGCGCTTGCCTTCTTTCTCGATGTGCAGCCCAGTGAGCTCGCCGTTGCGCACGAGCCTTTGCAGCTCGGCCGACTCGGCTGGCTCGGCGAACCTCTTGACCCACTGGAATCCGCTCTTGCTCAGCAACTCCAGTGCGCGGCCCGGCGGAACGGCCAGCGCGCCGCTGAGCGCTTCCGCCATGGCGGCCTTGTCGTTGACCTTCTCCGGGAAGACCGCAATCGAGTCGACGAAGGGGCTCAGCGCCAGCTCGACGCCGCGGCGGTCGTAGATCGAGCCGCGTTCGGCGCGAATCTCGATCTCTTGCACCTGCTGGCTAGCCGCGCGCCCGGCAAGCTCGTCGCCGCGACGGATCTGGAAGTCCCACAGCCGCGCCACGAGCAGGCCCATCCACACGATGCACAGGCCCGTGAGCACGCACAACCGCCTGAACCGGCTACGGCTCCCGCCGCGCGGCAGTTGAAACTCCGCGGCTCGACGAATCAGCTCCATGGGGACCACGTCCCGCGACTCAAGGTCGTGGCGCGGTTTGCGCCTCGCCGGGGCGGATGGCCGCGACTGCTGGAGCGTCGAGCGGAGCGCTCTGCCAGACGTATCGCTCGGTCGTCGGCGTGGCGAGCCCCGCCGAGGCCGCGCGCGTCATCACGCGCCCCAGTGCACTGACCTGCGCCTGGCGCACTCTGAGGTGATCTTGGATCTCGCGCAGCTCGGTGCGCTGCTCGAGCAGCGCCGCCTGCCGGTAGCTGGAATGGCGCAGCCAGGCCCGCGGCCCAAAGGCCAACACCAACACCACCATCACCAGGAATCCGTAGCCCACCATGCGGCCCCAGGCGCGCTTGTCGGCCGGATCGGCGGCCAAGCGCACCTGCTGCCCCTCTATCGGCTTGACGTACAAGAGCACCTCCTCCATGGGAAGCGGCAGCGCTCGGGCAAAGCGCCGGGAGAGGCCGGCCCGCAAGGCGCGTCCCGCCGCGGCTCCGTCGTAGACGAATCCGCAGCAGAGGCCCTCGGCCGCGCCGGCCCCCCGCCGGTCGCTCTGCTTCTCCAGCGTCACGAGCTCGGGGCGCACCGCCGCTTCCGCGGCGCGCGTCGATTCCTGAGTCCAGTCCAAAGCTAGTTCCGCCGCGCCCATGCCATCGTCCTTTCCAGAGCTCGCAACTTGGCGCTGCGGCTCGCTGGGTTCTCGTCCCGCTCCCTCTCGGAGGCGCGTACCACTCGCCTCGTCACTACGTCGTACTCGCCCGTCGCGGCCCAGCCTCGAAACGACTGCTTCACGCGTCGATCCTCGAGCGAGTGAAAGCTCACCACCACCATCCGTCCGCCCGCCCGCAACAGCGGCGGCGCGGCCGCGAGCAACGCCTCGAGCTCGCCGAGCTCGTCGTTGACCGCAATGCGCAAGGCTTGGAAAGTCCGCGTCGCGGGGTGAATCTTCTGCCAGTGCGCCCGCGGGACAGCCCGCTCGATCAACTCCGCCAAGTGGCGCGTCGAGCGAACCGGCCGCCCCCGGACAATGGCTCTTGCGATTCTCCGCGACCTCCTTTCGCCTCCCAGCTCGAACAATAGGTCGGCCAGTTGCTTTTCCGGATGGTGATTGACGATCTGAGCGGTCGTCAGCGGCTGCCTCCGGTCATAGCGGCCGTCGAGAGGACCGTCCAGTTGAAAACTCAAACCCCGCTCGGGATCTTCGAGCTGCGTGCGGCTCCAGCCCAGGTCCGCCGCCACGCCGGCAAGCTCCGCGTCGGGGCCGATGGCCCGTCCGATCTCGCTGAAGCTTCCGTGGTAATAGGTCACCTTTGCTCCGTACCGCGCCAGCCTTTCCCGAGCCGCCGCAATCGCTGTCTCGTCACGGTCGATCGCGACTAACCTGCCGGTCTCGAGCCGGCTCAAAATGCGCTCGGCGTATCCCGCCGCCCCCAGCGTGCAGTCCACGTAGACGCCGCCGGGGTCGATTGCGAGATGCTGCTCCACTTCCTCCAAAAGGACCGGGTAGTGTTCGGCCACGCCGGTTCCTCAGTCGCTAGAAGCCCAGATTCTCCGCGTACGAGGTCTCCTCGTCGTCCAGCTCGTTCTGGGTCATCTTCTCCACGTAGTTCTCCTCGCTCAACGCCAGGAGATGATTGGACTGCCAGACCATCTTGATCTCGCATCCAGCCCCGGACCCCTCCCGCAAGGGAACCGGGACTAGGATGCGGCCTTGGTTGTCCAAGGATTGTTCGGCCCCATAGTGGTTGGCCAAAAACAAGAACTTGTTCTTCCGTCTGCCGTCGAGGCTGTTGCCCTCGCCGGACCGCTCTGCTAAAGTGCGCTCGACGCGCTCCCATTCCGAGATGGGATAGATCTTGATCTCTTTGCCGTCGCGACTCGTGATGAAAACGTCGCTGCTGCCATATGTTTCGGTAAGCTTGCCCTGCACGAAGGCCGGGAACTTGAGCCGGTACTTCTGGTCGACTCGCCCGGTTTGTAGGCCTCGAAACATGCGTGCGGCGTCGGGAGGGCTGTGAGGCGAGACTGACTAACCACAGCTGACCACTTTCGACCACTTCCGACCCTCAATAGAGTGCCCGAACCGGGCAGGCGTGTCAAGCCTGTTTTCGCAAAAATTTCATACCCCTATATGCAGTGTTGCGCTAGGTGGCTGGCACCATATATAGACCGCCTCCTTCCCGATTACGGCTGTTCTGAAACGGTACGTCGAAGAAATGTTTGGGCGTGAGGAGTGGTCGGAAACTCCTCTCGGGTCGCGCTTTGGCAGGTTTTGGCAGGCTAGAACGGCGATGCGGCGGGCTCGAGCCGGCCTCCGATGGCCATCAACGAGGACCCGAACGGCAGAGCCGCCGCGAGCGCCTGTTCGACCCGCGCCCCGCGAATCAGAAGCCGGTTCAGCCCCTCGCCGGGGATCTGCGGGATGCCCGGCTCGGCGTCGCGAAACGTCTCGAGCGCCCGCGTCGCGAGCTTCGCAAAGTACAGCGCCTGGAAGAAATAGCGCGTCTTGTCGAGGCGCATGCCGGCTTTGCGCGCGGTCTCGGCGAAGCTCGCGCGGGTGTAGCGCGTCTTGTGGAGATTGAGCTCGTCGTGCTTGGTCCAGGCGGAGAGAAACGCCGGCACGGTAACCAGCAACACGCCGTCGGGCGCGAGCAAGTTGACTGCATGGCCGAGCAACGCGTCATCGCGCTCGACATGCTCGACGATGTCGAGCATCAGGATCAGCCCGTAGCGCCGTCCTTCATCGAAGCTCTCGTCGAAGAAGCGGTAGTGCACTTTGCCGGGCCCGGGCGGACCGTAGTCGCGCCACAGCGGATCGCCTTCGACGCCTTCTGGCTCGCCGAGCGCGCGCAGTTTCTCGAAGAACAGCCCCGAGCCGCAGCCGATGTCGAGGATCGGGCCGTAGCCGCCCGCCGGCGCGCGGCGGCGAATCTCGTCGAGCACCAGCGCCTCTCGCGCTCGCCACCACCAATGCCGCTGGTAAAGCTCGGCGTAGGCTTGTACGTATTCAGCCTGCATCTTCGCCTTCCGAGACGCGGGCGACGATGTAGAGCGGCCGGCCCTTGACCTCTTCGTAGATGCGGCCGAGGTACTCGCCGATCACTCCGAGGAACATCATCTGGACGCCGGAGAGGAACACCATCGCGAGGATGAGCGTGGTGAAGCCTTGCGGCGATTCGTCGCGAACGAGCTTGGCCCAAAGCGCGTAGAGCGCGTAGAGGAGAGCGGCGCCAATCGCCGTCGCGCCCACCGCGGACATCGCCCGCAACGGCGCCACCGAGAACGAGAACACTCCGTCGAAGGCCAACTTGAAGAGCTTGCGAACCGAGTACTTGGTCGCACCGGCGAAGCGCGAATCCCGGTCGAGCGGCACTCCGGCTTGGCGGAACCCAGTCCAGTGGCGCAGCCCGCGCAGGTAGCGCTTGTTCTCGCGCATGCGCCGCATCTGCTCGACCACCGGCCGAGTGAGCAGCGCGAAGTCGCCGGCATCGAGCGGCGCCTGGTTCTCCGAGACCGCGTCGAGCAGACGATAGTAGAGCCAATAGCAGGCGCGCTTGAGCGGCCCTTCCCGCCGCGTGGCGCGCACGGCGTACACCACGTCGTAGCCCTCGTCGCGCTTGGCGAGCAGACGCGGAATCTGCTCGGGGGCATCCTGCAAGTCGGCGTCCATGACCACGACGGACTCGCCGCGCGCGAAGTCCAGCGCAGCCGTAATCGCGGCTTGATGGCCGAAGTTGCGCGAGAGGTGAACGGCGCGCAACCGCGGATCACGCTCAGCCGCCTGCTCGAGAATCTCGGCCGTCGAATCGCCGCTGCCGTCGTTGACGATCACGATCTCGCCGCGGCCCGGAGCAGCCTCGTCGAGCACCGCACCGACGCGCTCGAGGAACTCCGGCAAGACATCCTGCTCGTTGAACACCGGAGCGGCCACGGTCAGCAGCGGGATCTCGCTGGCCTTGGCAGGCTGCTCTTCGGGCAGCAGCGAGGACAGCACGCTGCCCCAGCTATCCGGCGCCCTCTCCGCCGGCCTCGGATCGCCGGTCTTGGCGTTCTCCGCCGCCATGCTCACCGCCCCGCCTGGCCCAGCAGAGCACGGGTCGGCTGATAGACGTAGACGCCTCCGGCGAGCGGTCCGCCCACGTGCGCAACCAGTCGGTAAGACGCGCGAATGATGTCGAGATGGTCGTCGGGCAGCGTCGGCATCTCGGCGCCCAGCCCGGCCTCGGCGTCGGCGAAGACGTCTTGGTAGAGCAGCACGCTCGAGAAGGCGCCGCGCTCGAGGTCGCCGCGCACCGGCGCCGGATCGACCATACCGGCCCGCACGCAGTAGGTGTAGATCAGCGGCTCCACTTCGATGCCCATGCCGCGGCGAGCCAGAGGGTTGATCTCCACCGAGAGCACTTTGCCGCCGTGGTTGAGGTAAGGCTCGAGCAGCGCGCTCTGCTCGCGCCACATCTGGTTCCGCACCAGCCGCTCGAACGCCGTGCGGCCCGAGAGCGCGACGTTAAGCACGAGGTAGAACAGCAGCGGGATCTGCAGCAGCGTGATCCAACTCGCATCCGAAGCCATCAGCCTCTTGAAGAAATCCAACCTGTGCAGCGCGACGCCGGAGGCGATACTCAACAAGGCAAAGACCTCGAGTTGGTAGTTGAGGTCCGAGCCGAGCTTGCCGGCCGTGGCGCACAGGATGAGGAAGGCAAGCAAGAGATAGACGTGCAGCCCCGAGAAGAACCGCACGCCGAAGCGAGCCGCGGGCGCGAGCGCGACGAGCGCGAGCGGCGCCGCTACCAGCGCGAAGTAACGCGCTTGATCGGTGATCTTCGACCACGCGAATGGGTTGAGGTTGGCGCGGATGCCGTGGTCGAGGTAACCGCCGGTCAACCCGTCGACCGCCAAAGCCGCGATGACTCCGGCCGCCGCGAGCGAGCCGCCAAACACCAGGCCTCGCTTGCGATCGCGAGCGAGCGCGAGGAAGGTGATGGCGGTCGCCGCCGCGAGGAAGCTCTGCTTGGTGAAGATGGCCAGAGCGGCGAAGACGCCCGCCCAGGCGAGCACGACGACGCGCCGGTTCTCAGCCCACGCCGTATAGCGCTCGAACGCGGCCAAGGCGAAGGCCAGCGCCGCCATGTCGGTCTGCGCCGTGGTCCCCCACTTGACGAGGTTCGCCGTACCGGCTGCGAGCAGCATGGCCGTCGCCGCCGCCCAGCGGTCGCCGGTCAGCCTTTGGGTGATGCGCCCGCCAAGCAACACGACGGCGGCCAGGGCGATCAGGCTGAGGGAGCGGCCGCCCACGTACGCTGGGACTCCGGCCTTCGACAGCAGCGCGACAGCAGCGTAGAAGATGGGGCCGTAGGGGGAGACGGTATAGGGGTAAGCGTTCAGGTCGGTGTAGAGTCCCTGGCCCTGAGCCAGCATGCGCGCCTGCACCAGGATGATGGACTCGACTTGCGTGAGCTCGTTCTCGAGACGCAGCGCGGCCGCGGCCTGGAGGAGCAGCGCGAGCCCGGCCAGCGCGAACAAACCGTAGCCGAGCCGCCGGAAGAATTTCTCCGGTTGGGGAGCAGAGCGCATGGACGCTTCCTACTGGATAGCACCGTGTTTCGCCAATACCCCATCGGATGTACGACTTAGCTCGGCCGGGAAGGGCCCCTACGCCTCGGCGTAGCGGTGTGGATGCGCGAGGCGCGCGCGCTCACCGGCGATGTAGCTGGCGTCGCGGGCGTGGGTTCATTCGATGGCGATCGTTACGCCGCGTTGGCTCAGGGCGGCGCCCAGCGCAACGAGCAGTTCCACGGCGGGTCCGCTCGGCGCGTCCTCCGGCACGAGGACGTTGATCTGGTAGACGCCGGCGAGACCCGGCGCCAACCCCGAGAACAACACCTGTGCGTCGGCGCCGCCGATCCGAACCGCTGGCACGATCACGGTCCGCGCCAGCGGCGAAGACGGCGCAGCTTGGCCGGGTTCTGGCGCGTTGTCGACTGCGCCCAACCCGGTCAGAAAGATCTCGAGCGCTTCGCCCCTGCGGGCGGGCCGGCCGGCTGCGCCGGCGACC
Source organism: Bryobacterales bacterium (assembly GCA_965216545.1). GTDB lineage: Bacteria > Acidobacteriota > Terriglobia > Bryobacterales > UBA6623 > RI-231. The sequence continues at coordinate 4,039,885 of OZ244172.1, read as the reverse complement.
TGCCCCGCGCCGCCGATCAGCACGGCCGCCTGGCCGGCGCCGCTCTGGTCCAGCGTGAACAGCGCGGGAGCGAACGGCGCGAGCGTGATCAGCGCCGGCTCGCTCGCCGCCTCGCCCGCCGCGGCGACCAGCTCCACGCGGCCGGCCGCGGCGTGGGGAATCAGAAGGTTCGCCTGGCTCGGGCCGGCGAAGTAGAGCGGCGCGGGCTCGCCATTGATGCGGATCTCGAGCCCGGCCAGCCGAGTGGGCAGCGGCAATGCGGACGCCTGTTCCTGGCTTGACGCCAGCCGTGGAGAGAACACGGCGGCGATCGATCCCGGCGCGAGCCGCGGCTCAAACGATGCGGCATTGACCACGCCCTCGGCGGTGAGCGACGGCCCGGGTCCGCCCAGCCCTTCGAACGAAAACACGTCGTGGACTTGCGAGACGTTGAGCCCCGCGATCAACCCGCCGCCAGGCAGATAGATCGCCTCGCCAACTCGCGCGCCGTAGAAGCCGTGGCGCGGGTTGGGCATCGGCGAGAGAGAGCGCCAGGAGTCGGTCTCGGGATCGTATTCCTCGACCTCCTCGTAGGTGCCTTCGGGGCGCCCGCTCGGCCCCTCGCCGCCAAACACGATGATCTTGCCGCCGAGCGCTCCCGAGGCGATGCCGGCGCGCGCGGTGGGCATGGGCGTGCGGCGGCGCCACTCACCCGTCGCCGGATCGTATTCGAAGACGTCGCCATGGACTTGGCCGTTGGGTAAGCGGCCGCCGATGGCGTAGAACTTGCCGGCGACAGCCTGCGCGGTAAGGTGCGTGCGGGACTCGGGCAGAGCCGGCAGCACGGCCCAGCGCTCGGTCGCTAGGTCGAACCCTTCGAACGCCGTGCCTGCGTTCTGTGCGCCTTCGCCGCCTGCGACGTAGATCTTGCCGTCGAGCACCGCGACGCCGCTTGCGCCGCGGGCGACCGCCATGCGCTCGCGTTGGGTCCACTGGTTCGTCGCCGGGTCATAGACGAACGTCTGCGGCGTAAGAAAGCCTGCGCCCAAGCGGATGCCCCCGGTGAAGTAGAGCTTGCCGCCGGCGGAGGAGAAGTTGCAGTGGTCGGCGCCGAGCTGGATCGGCAGAGGCGTGCGCTGCTCCCAGGAGTCGTCCGCCGTGTCGTAGACGAAGAGCCGGTTCGAGCGTACGCCGTTGGCCTGCATCCCGCAGACCACGTAGACCTGATCGCCAATCGAAGCGGCGGAGACCTCGGTGAGGGCGAGCGGAAACGGCGCGCGAGATTCCCAGACGCCGTCGGATTGCGCCTGCACGACGGCGGCGCACGCCAGGAGAACTCCCCAGCGGAGCATGAGAGTCATTCTAGTGGAACGTCTCGGATCGGTCGTCTGTTTTCGTGCTGGGGGGCCCCGGCGGCCAGCATCCTAAGAGCAGAGCCGCATGCGCAAGCTTGCGGTAGCGTCCAACACCCTGCGATGTTCACGCCTACCGCACCCTGGCGGGATGCGGCTCGGACCAGAGCGCTACCGCGGGTTTTCGTCTGGAGGCGTGCTTTGGCCGCCGGTCTCGTCGACGATGTCGCCGAAGGTGATGTCGACGTCGGCGCCGAACCGCTTGTAGTCCTCGTACTTGATGATCATCTTGATGCGGATGTCGCCGTTGCGGAAGTGCAGTACGTCGTCGGCGCGGGTGTAGACCGGGAACCAGTACTTGCCGTCGATCTGTTGGCGGTAGGTCTCGAACGCCGGGAATTGGTTGTCCTCGTTCTTCTTGAGCAGCCCGACGCCTTTGCCGTAGGTCTTGACGATTTGAAGGTCGAGCTGGTCGACCCAGGCTTGGCCCTGGAAGTAGCGTTTGCCCTTTTCGAGCTTCTTGGGCTTGATCGAGAAGACGTAGCAGTCGATCTCGTCGATCTTCTCGGTTCCCAGGTAGTCGACGTCGTACTCGTGGCGCGTGTCTTGGGTCATCACAAAGGGCTGGACCGAGCGCAAGTCTTGCTCGTCCTGGGGAGTGAGCTGGATCATGCGCAGGGTTGCGACGGGCGCGTAGACGACGCGCTCGGTTCGTTCCTTGTTGGGCCCGAAGATGATGTCTTGCACCAGCTCCCAACGGCCCGCGGGGCGATCGGCTTCGTTGTACTCGGTAAGCTTGACGCTCTGGCGGTAGGTGTACTCCTCGCGCGCCCGGGTGAACTCGGTTTCCTTGGCGATGAAGGAGTCGATGATCTGTTGGACCGGAACTTTGGGCTGCTCGGCGACGGCGTCCGCGGCGGGTAGGGCCGGGACGAGCAGGGCGGCGAGAGCGGGTAAAGCAAAGCGGTACAACGACATCATAAGAGCATCCTCCAGGGAGCGGACCCCGTTGTATGAGACGGGCCCGCGGCCGGATGGGTTCCACCGGTCACGATACAAGAGGGCTGGATGGGGGTCAAGGCGGCTGTCGCGAGGCGAAGCCTCGCTTGCACGGCACAGCCGTGCGCCACAATGGGGCGAAGGGCGCGCCGCCGTGAGTTCAGGTGATCGGATCTATCTCCTCTGGCATGTTCGATCGTTCGAGCTGGACGGCGAAATCGAGGACGATGAGAAGCTGCTGGGCGCTTTCACCACTCCGGAAAAGGCTCGGACAGCGATCTTCGGCCTACTCGAGAAGCCCGGCTTTCGCGACTGTCCTGAGGGATTCGAAATCAGCGGAGACAAGCTGGACCAAGACAGTTGGACCGAAGGCTTCGCGAACGTGTGTGAAGAAGAATGAATGTGTTCGTACTCCAACACCATCGAGCAAGGAACATCCCGGGTTCGCGCCCTGATTGGAAGGGCATAGGGGTGTATCGCACTACAGCGCTGGCTGAAGCCGCGAGGGAGCGCGTCATCAAGAAGCCGGGCTTCGTGGACTATCCGGACTGCTTCGAAATCCGAGAGTTCGAGGTGGATGTTTGTACGTGGACCGAAGGCTTCAAGGTCACGGAATCCGAAGACGTCCCGTTGTGAGAGGAAGACAGGTCGTTCCGCCGCGGCCGCGACGACTCGCGACCCGGCCAGCGTGGCCGCGTGCGCCACGTCGCTGGGCTACAATCGTCATCCTCGCGCGATGTTCAGGAAGATTCTCATCGCCAACCGCGGCGAGATTGCCGTCCGCGTCATCCGCACTTGCCGCGAGATGGGCATCCCAACTGTCGGGGTATTCTCCGACGTCGACCGCACGGCGCTGCATGTGCGGTTGGCCGATGAGGCCGTGCGCATCGGGCCGGCGCCGGCGGCGGAGAGTTACCTGCGTATCGAGCGCGTGCTCGACGCGGCCGCGCAAACCTCAGCGGAGGCGATTCATCCCGGCTACGGGTTCCTGAGCGAGAATCCGCGCTTCGCCCGCGCCTGCGCCGAGGCTGGCGTGAAGCTGATCGGGCCGCCGCCGGAAGCGATGGAGGCGATGGGCTCGAAGACGGCCGCGCGCGAGCGCATGCAGGCCGCCGGCGTGCCCGTCGTGCCGGGAACCGTGACGCCGCTGCGCGACGCGGACGAGGCGGTCGCGACGGCAGCGGAGATCGGCTATCCGGTGATGCTGAAGGCCGCGGCGGGCGGCGGCGGCAAGGGGATGCGGCTGGTCGCCTCCGCCGAGGAGTTGCCTTCGGCGTTGCGCCAGGCGCAGTCAGAGGCGCGGAACGCCTTTGGGGACGACGCGGTCTATCTCGAGAAGGCGATCGTCAAGCCGCGCCACGTGGAGGTGCAAGTGCTCGCGGACGAGCACGGCGCATGCATCCACTTGGGCGAGCGCGAGTGCTCGTTGCAGCGTCGCCATCAAAAGATCGTCGAGGAGACGCCCTCGCCCTTGCTCGTCGGGCACGATGAGGCGCGCGAGCAGTTGACCTCGGCGGCGGTGCGCGCGGCGCTTGCGGTCGACTACGCAAGCGCCGGCACGGTCGAGATGCTCATGGACGCCGAGCGCAACTTCTACTTCCTCGAGATGAACACGCGGCTGCAGGTGGAGCACCCGGTGACCGAGCTCGTCACCGGGCTCGATCTCGTCAAGGAGCAGATCCGGATCGCGGCCGGCGAGCCGCTGGGCTACGCGCAGCACGACATCGCACCGCGGGGTTGGGCGATGCAGTGCCGGATCTACGCGGAGGATCCGGAGCGCAACTTCATGCCTTCGCCGGGGAAGATCGAGGTGCTGGAGCGTCCAGGGGGCCCCAACGTGCGCACCGACTCCGGCGCTTACGAAGGCTGGACAGTTCCACTCGACTACGATCCGCTGCTGGCCAAGCTGTGCGCCTGGGCGCCAACGCGCGAGGAGGTGATCGCCAAGCTGCGGGCGGCGCTCGCGGAATATCACATCGGCGGCATCGCGACGACGCTGCCGTTCTTCCGCGCGCTGGTGGAGGACGCGGCTTTCCAAGCCGGCGAGATCGACACCGGCTTCGTCGAGCGCTTCCTGGCGGCCGGCAATCTCGCGGCGAAGCCGGCGCCGGAGGACGAGCCCGCGGCGCTGGCGGCGGCCGCCGCCTCGTTCGAATACGGGCGTGAGAGGGTCGCGCCTGTGGCGAGTCGCGAGAGCCGCTGGAAGCGGCTCGGCCGCGAGAGGGCTTTGCGGTGAAGCTGGTCGGGCGGATCAACGGCGCGGAGATCGAGATCAACGCCGCCAACGGCTCGGTCGATCTGGCGGAGCTGCGCCCTGGCGTATTCTCGGCGCTGATCGACGGCCGCAGCTTGGAGGTCTTCGTCGAGCCGGACGGAGAAGGCGGCTGGCGCGCGACGATCAACGGCCAAACGCACGCGGTGGAGCTGCGCGACCCGCGCAATTACGCAGCGGCCGCCGGCGGTGGCGGCGAGGGCGGCGCGCAGACAATCAAGGCGCAGATGCCGGGCAAGGTGGTGGAGATTCTCGCCGAGCCGGGCGACGAGGTGGAAGCCGAGCAGGGCGTGCTGGTGGTGGAGGCGATGAAGATGCAGAACGAGATTCGCGCGCCACGCGCGGGCCGCATCGTTTCAATCAATGTGAGCGCGGGCGATTCGGTCGAGTCGGGCCGCGCGCTCGCTGTGCTCGAATAGAGAGCGAAGCATGCCCTTCGATCCCGATTGCGCGCATTGCCAAGGCACCGGGTGGCGCCAAGTCGAGCGCGGCGGCCTGACCGGCGCCGAGCGTTGCCAGTGCGGCCGGGCGGCGGCGGGCCCCGGCGGAATCGAGGGGCTGCCGGAACGCTACGCGCGGGCTACGCTGGACAACTTTACCGCCAAGCTGCCCGGCGATCCCAACGACTACGACCACCTCACCCAAGTGCTGTTCACCACGACCGGGTTCGCGCGCGAGTATGGGCCGGCGGCGAAGAAGGGATTGCTGCTGCACGGGCCCACGGGCGTGGGCAAGACGCACCTGGCGGTGGGGATCGGCAAGCGGCTGGCCGAGCGGGGGCACGAGGTGGTCTTCTTCGACTATCAGAGCCTGCTGCAGAAGATTCGCGACAGCTACGACCCGGCGGCGGGCAGTGGCAGCAAGGACGCTTATCGCCGGGCTCTCGAGGCCGAGATCCTGCTGCTCGACGACCTAGGGGCGCACCGGGTGACCGACTGGGTTCTCGATACGGTGACGCAGATCATCACCCATCGCTACAACGAGAATCGGACCTTGATCGCAACCACGAACTGCCCATTGCGCGATCGTGCGCGGGATCTTGCGCCGGAGAAGCTCGAGCTTCGCGACACGCTGGAGGTCGCAATCAGCGACAGGGCGGCTTCGCGAATCTTCGAGATGTGCCGGATCGTGGAGATCCACACGCAGGACTATCGCCGCCGGGAGATGGTTCCGGCTCGCGGGTAGCGGTCTACTTCTTCCAGGCCGGCGTGCGGTCTAGGACGGATTGGAGCATCGCTCGCGCCTTCTCTCCCGCCGCGCCCGCGCGCCCGGCAGCGATGGGGCGCTGCTCTTCCCAGTCGTGCGGCACGTCGAAGAAGCGGCCGTCGGCGTAGAGCTTGTAGCGCTTGGTGCGGACGAAGCGGACCGGCGGCCATTTCTTTTTGTCCAGCGGGAAATCGGGGTCCTTGTCGTAGTCCATGAACAGCCACGGACGAGGGTCGCCGGCCAAGCCGCGCAGCTGCGGAAGGAAGCTGCGGCCGTCGAAGTCGATGCGTGCGGGCAGCGGCGCGTCGCCAGCTTCGGCGAGCGTGGGCAGGAAGTCGGAGAAATCGATGAGGTCGTCATTGCGGGAGCCGGGCTCGATGACTCCCGGCCAGAGCGCGAGCAGAGGCACGTGGGTCCCGCCGTCGGTGGGGATCGCCTTTGCGCCGACGACGGTGCGGCCTTCGATCTGAGTGCGAATGCCACGCGTCGTGCCGTTGTCGCCGGTGAACAGCACCAACGTGTTCTCGCTCAGGCCGAGCTCGTCGAGCTTGTCGAGGATGCGGCCGACTAAGAAGTCCGAGTAGGCGACCATGTCGGCGACGTAGCGACGATCCGAGCCGTGCTTGTCAGCCTTGAGGATCGGCTTGGAGTGCGGCGTGGGAACGAACGGCCCGTGGATGAGCGCCATCGGGTAGTAGACGAAGAAGGGCTCGTTGCGGTGGTCTTCGATGAAGTCGAGCAGGAACTGAGCGTAGATGTCGGGTCCGAAGTCGTCGGGGCCGGTCTCGACCCAGTCGCCGTTGCGCAAGATGGCGGGATGCCAGAAGCGCGAGGTCTTGGCGTCGGAGCCGCGCGATTGCTGATAGCGCTGCCACTGTCGCGGCGTCATGTTGTGCTCGTAAGCCCACAGGCAAGACTCCTCGAAGCCGACCTGCCGCGGCGACGAGCCCAGCGGACCGCCGCCGCCGTCGCTGAGCTGCCACTTGCCGGCCACCGCGGTGCGATAGCCAGCGGCCCTGAGCACTTTGGCGAAGGTCGGCTCGGAGGGCGGCAGCGAGCCGAAGGAGCGGTAGTTTCGGGTATTGCGCCGTCCGGTCATGATCTTGTTGCGGGACGGCGTGCAGACCGGTTGCGAATAACAGTGCGTGAACAGCTTGCCCTCGGCCGCGAACCTCTCGAAGCTGGGCGTGCTGTAAGACTTGCCGCCATAGGGCGACAAGCACTCGAAGCCCATGTCGTCGGCCATGATCAGGATCAGGTTGGGACGCGCTGCCGCCGATTGGACCCAGAGGAAGAGTCCGAGAAGGCCGAAGAGATAGGAAAACCGACGTGGGCGCCGCACGACGTGATTGTAACGAAGCCCACAGCCCCCGAAACCAATCCGAACTAGACTGGGTTTGACCTTCATGACACGAAAACTTGCCCTGGCCGCCATGGCCTGTTGTCTCGTCGCCGCTTCTGCGCGCGCGGCGTCGATTCCCCGCATGAGCTTCGAACGGGTGGTGCGCAGCTCGCCGCGGGCGGTGCGCGGCGTCGTGGTGCGAAGCCGCTCGGCGTGGGATGCGGATCGCAACGCTATCTGGACGCACTACGACATCCGGGTGAGTGAGACGTTGCGCGGCCCCACCGGAGCGATCTTCACCATCAGCGAGCCGGGCGGTCGCGTGGACGACCTGGAGATGCGCGTACCGGGAGCGCCGCGCTTCAGCGTGGGCGAGGAGGCGGTGATCTTCGCCTACCCCACGCCGCTGGGGTATTGGCGGGTGCGCGGCTGGGGGCAAGGGCGCTTCCGGGTGGAGCGCGGGGACGGGGCCGCGGTCGTGCGCTTGCCGGCCAGGCCAACCGGGCCGACCCGGCCAGACGAAGCGCGAAAAAACAGAGCCGCAACGCTTGCGCCGAGGGACCGCGAGCAGCTCGATTCGTTCTTGGAAAGGGCTCGCACGTTGATCGGCCTGGAGGAAGGACGATGATCGGCCGCGCGCTCGTGCTCGCCCTAGCGGCGCAAAGCTTGTTGGCCTACACCGAGGGCGTCGACGTGCCGGGCGAGCCGCCGGCGCGCCACACGACCCCGGGCGACATCGTCTTCACGGTGGACTCGAGCGCCGCGGCCGGGGTGGTGAACGACGCCGGGCAGACGCTCATCACCACCGATAGCGATCCGGTGGCGGCCATTCGCGCGGCGGGCGAGAGCTGGAACCGCATCTCCGACTCCACGGTCAATTTTGGCCGCTTCGACTTGCGATCGGCGCAGGTGAGCGCGAGCTCGGACCGCGAAAACGTCGTGACCTTCGCGGACAACGCCACGACTCGGTCGTTGGTCGGCGACGCGACCGCAGTCACCTCGTTCTTCGTCCTCCCGAGCTCGAACACGATCATCGAGAGCGACGTCGTCTTCAACCCCGACATCCGCGACGAAGACGGGCTGCACATTCCGTTCTCGACCACGGGCGAGGCGGGAACGTTCGACATCGAGTCGACGCTCACGCACGAATTCGGGCACGTGATCGGCGCCAAGCACTCCTCGGTGGGCGGGTCGACGATGTGGCAGAACGGCCGCGAGGGCGAGCTGTTTCCGCGGACGCTGACGCCCGACGACGAGATGTTCGCGATCCAGGCCTACCCGCAGCCGGGGGCGCTAAACCGCTACGGACGTATCCGCGGCAATGCGCGGCTGGGCGGCGGCGGACCCCTCCGCGGCGGCCTGATCGCCGCGGTCGACCCGAACGGGGCGGTCATCTCGGCGCTAACCGATTTGATCACCGGCGCCTACGAGATTCTCGTGCCGCCCGGCGAGTATCTGGTGTACGCCGACCCGGCAAATGGCCCGCTGGGGTCTACGGGGCTGACGATCTCGGACGGCTTTCTCGACAATGCGTTCGCGACCACGCTGTTCGGCGGCAACGACGCTCCCTCCACGATCGCGGTTGGGGCGGGAGGCATTGCGAACGTCGACATCACCGCGCCCAACGGAGCGCCGCCGCTCGAGATCGAGCTCGTGGGCGCCCGCGACGGCGGCTTCATCGTTCTGGGGACGGGCCCGCGGGAGGTTCCAGTTAACGAAACTTCCGAGCTGTTCTTCTGGGGCGCCGGTTTGGCTGAGGTGCAGGAGCAGGACATTCGGATTCTGGGCCCTGAACTGGAGCTTGTCCCCGGCACGGTGCGCATCTCACAGTCGCTCGAGTTCCGTGGTTTTCCCGCCTTGCGCTTCTTCGTTCGGCCGACGCCGGCGGCGAATCCGTCGCAATCTGCCGGCGGTGGCTCGCTGGGCACGGTGCTGATCACTCGGCAAGGCATCGCGGCGGCCTACACGGGCGGAATCGTCGTGGAGAACCTGCTCGCGCCGGGGCCGACACCGGTCTTCTCCGACGGCAGCGTGACCAATGCGGCGAGCTTCGCGCCCGGGCCGGTGGCGCCAGGCGAGCTGATCTCGATCTTCGGCACGGACCTGGGGCCGGCGACGCCAGCGACCGCGGGCAGCTTCGGCTCCGACGGCTTGTTGCCGAGCACACTCTCGGACGTACAGGTGAGCTTCGACGGCCAGCCGGCGCCGTTGTTCTTCGTCTCGGCGAGCCAGATCAACGTGCAGGTGCCCTATGGAGTGGCCGGGCGCGCGACGACCACAGCGGCGGTCAACTTCCAAGGCCGCTTCAGCTCCAACGTGACTCTTCCGGTCGCTGACGCCGTACCGGGCGTGTTCTTTCTCGCGCCCGGCGCGCCGGCGATTCTCAATCAAGACGGCTCGCAGAATACGCCGGCCAACCCGGAGGCGAGGGGCCGCGCCGTAGTCGTGTTCGTGACCGGGCTCGGAGCCGTGACTCCGGCGGTGGCGACCGGCGCTCCCGCTCCCGCGTCGCCGCTGAGCGGCATCACCGAGGTTTCGGCCACGATGGGCGGACGGCCGGCGCAGCCGCTGTTCGCCGGTCTCACGCCGGGCTTCGTGGGGTTGGCGCAGGTGAATCTGCTCGTGCCCGAGGACGTCCCGGCGGGCGCGGAGGTTCCGCTGTCGATCTCGTTGCGCGGCCGTCCCATACAAGGCGGCGTGACGGTCGCTGTCGCGGAGTAAAAGGGCGGAGGAGCTACGCCGTCCGCTCGACGGCGCCCGGTCTCCAAGGCGTTGGTACCATGGGGTTTCCTGGAGATCCCCTTGCCGAACATCGAATCGCTGCTGGAGGCGGCCCGCCAGGGCTTCGCCTCCGTTGACCTCGACGCCGAAATCAAGAATCGCGCCCTGGCGCGACTCGAAGAGTGGCTCTGTGCGGACAAGTTCGCCGGGCTGCTCGCGCCCAGCGACTACGGGCCGCTGCTCGAGCGGCTGATCGCCGACGAGCGCTGGGACTTCCTGGTCGACAGCTTCTACCAAGTCATCCCGTTCGGCACAGGCGGCCGGCGCGGCCCGGTGGGCGTCGGGCCCAACCGCATCAACCCGTTCACCATCGCCTCGTCGGTGCAGGGTCACGTGGAGTACCTGCGCAAGTACATGCCGACGAGCGAGCGGATGAAGGTTGTCGTGGCTTACGACGTACGGCAGTTCAAGGACCTGCGCGGCGTCTATCCGGCGGAGACCGCAAACCCGCTGATGGAGTTGACCTCGAAGGATCTGGCGCAGATCGCCGCCGCGGTCTACTGCAAGGCTGGCGTGGAGGTCTACATGCTGCCGGACGAGCCGCTGGACTACATCTCGACGCCAGAGCTATCGTTCCTGATCCGGCGCTACGGCGCGCACGGCGGGCTCAACACCTCCGCCTCGCACAACCACCCCGACGACAACGGCGGCAAGTTCTACAACGGCGAAGGCGGCCAGGAGATTCCGCCGAACGACGAGCGCATGGTGGAGATCGTCGAGCGGATCACCGAAGTCGATTCAATGCCCTACGCCGAGGCGCGTTCGCAAGGGCTGATCGTCGACATCACGCCGGGAGACCGCCAAGCCTACGTCGAGCTGAACCTGGCCCTGCGGACGCGCTCGACGCCGGGCGCGGCGAAGATCGTGTTCACCGGCCTGCACGGCACCGGCGTCAACACCGTGGGCCGCTGCCTACAAGCAATGGGTTTCGAGAAGGGCGAGCAGTACTTCGAGGTTCCCGAGCAGCGCGAGTTTCGCGGCGACTTCGCCAACGTCAAATTCCGCAGCCCGAATCCAGAGGTGCCCGAGTCACTGGACTTGGCCATCAAGCGCGGCGAAGAGGCGGGCGCGGACTTGATCCTGGCCACCGATCCCGACGCCGACCGCCTGGGCGGCTGCTCGCGCTCGGGCGACGGCTTCGCGTTCCTCAACGGCAACGAGTTTGCGGCCGTCCTCACGCGCTACGTGCTCGAGAAGCGCAAGGCGGACAGCACGCTGCCGGCGCGGCCGCTGGTGGTGAAGACGCAGGTGACGACCGAGCTGATCACGCGCATTGCCGAATCGTTCGGGGGCGTGGTGATCGGCGACTTGCTCGTGGGCTTCAAGTACATCGGCGACATTCTGGCGAATCTCGAAGCCAACGGGCGCTTCCGCGAGGTAGAGGCCTCGCTCGACGACTTCATCCTGGGGACCGAGGAGAGCCACGGCCTGCTGATGACGCATCAGATTCGCGACAAAGACGCGGCCGGCGCGGCGGTGGTGCTGGCGTGCCTGGCGTCGGATCTCGAGGAGCAGGGGCGCACGATTTCCGACTATCTGGTGGAGACCTACAAGCGCTACGGCTACCATCGCAATTACCTGCGCTCGACGATCATGCAGGGCGCGGCGGGAACGGCGGCCATTCAGAAGATTCAGAACGAGCTGCGCGCCAACCCCCCACGCGCGATTGGCGGCTACAAAGTCGAAAAGGTGGTTGACTACTTCAATACGGCTCCACGCGAGGAAGGCGGCTACGGGCCGTTCATCTCGGAGACCGACAAGGCCGGCCGCAACCTGATGGTGTTCTTCCTCGAGGGCGGGCTGAAGGCGACCATCCGGCCCTCGGGCACCGAGCCGAAAAACAAGATCTACATCGAGATGCCCGCCGCGCCGCTGGGCTCTGAAGTGTCGGACGAGGAATTCGAGCGGGCCAAAGCGGAGACCGACGCGAAGGTCCACGCTTTCTCGAACGCCTTCCTCGAGCAGATGCTGGCGATCGTCGGCATCGAGGTTCCCGCCTACGCGCTCGAGGTTTCCGACCTCGTCTCGCTCGACAACAAGCGTCACTTCGCCGAGGGGTTCTTGCCTGCTCTGGCGGAGAAGGTGCAGGCCGGCTCGGACGTGCAGGATTGGATCGACGCTCAGCTCGGGCCCTATGGCGCGGACGCGCGCTTGCTGGTGGATCGGGCGTTTCGGGCGTATCTGAAGCAGGCGCCGGAGGGCGTCCCGGCGGAGGCGATGCGGCAGGCGTTTTTCGTTGCCTAGCACACGTCACTCACGTGCGCGTCTTACCCCGGCATTGCTGCCGAGGCTCAGAAAACGACAACCGAGCCCGGGCAGCCATGCCCGGGTGCTCCTACTCCAACGACGCCAACGCGTCGGCGAATCTCTTGCCGAAGTCGATGTAGCCGGCCGAGTCGTAGTGATACGGGTCGGAGTAGCCGTAGCCGTCGGTCGAGGTCACGATAGCGGCGGCAACGTCGGAGTCCACGAACGCCTGCTGCGCTTGGCGTACGATCTCGCCGTGATTCCAAACCTTGCCGTCTAGCTCGTCGTTGCCTGAATCGGAGATGCGACCAATGGCGATGGGCAGGTCGTCGACGCGCAGGGCGGATCGGACGAGGTCCATCAAGCGCTTGAGATTGCGCTCGTAGGAGCGGGCGACCTTGGCGCTCGAGGCGGCGTCGCTCTCGCCTTGCATCCAAAGAATTCCGGCGGGAATGAGGCGGTCGGCCTCGCCGTCGCCATCGATGTCGGAAACCGCGAAGGCGTTGCGCAGCGTGGCGAGAAAGTGATCGTACTGGTTGACGCCGGAGCCCTCGCGGGCGCCGCCAATGAAGTCCGCTTCCCAGCTTCCGAAGAAGCGCGCCGCGCGCTCATCGATCGAGGTTCCGCCGCGGGAGTATTTGATCAACGCAATGTTGCGGTCGGGATGGAGCTCCTGCATACGCGTCGCAAACGTCAGCTCGACGCCGAAGCGGTCGGAGTAGTCGTTCGCGTTGCCATCGCTCTCGAAACCCGTGCCGTGCCCGGGTCGAAGCTGCGCCCAAACGCCTCGGCCGTCCACCGGGACGCCGTCCGGCGCCATGTTGCCGTGGAAGATCCAGACGCCCTCGACCGGCTTGTTGAGCGCGCGCGGCAGATCTTTCACGTAGCCGAAGCCATCCATGTTGGACTGGCCGCCGAGGTAGTAGAGGTGGAAATCCTTGGCGCAGAGAGTCGCGGCGCAGGACAGGCCGAGAGCGAGGCGGACGAGCATGGAGACCATGCTACAGAAACGCACGCTCGAAGGCCCAGTAGAGCCCCACCGCGCCGATGGCGAGCGAGGCCGGGATCACGACCGCTTTGCGGTACAGTCGATGCCCGCGAAACCGTCCCGCGAAGGCGAAGACTAGCGCCACGACGCTGAGCTGGCCGAGCTCGACGCCAACGTTGAAGGCGACCAGCGCGGGGATGAACTGGTCTTGCGGCAGCCCCAGCTCGCGCAGCACTCCGGCGAACCCCAGACCGTGCAGCAGCCCGAAGCCGAACACCACGAACGGCCGCCAGGGCTTGAGATCGGAGGTCAGCACGTTCTCGAGCGACACGTACGCGATGGAGAGCGCGATGAGCGACTCGACGAGGCGGGAGGGCAGCGAGACGACGTCGAACATCGAGAGCGCGAGCGTCGCCGAATGCGCGATGGTGAAGGCCGTGATCTGCCACAGCAGCGGCTTGAAGCGCGTCGAGAGCAGGAACAGACCGAGCACGAAGAGGATGTGATCGAGCCCCTTGGGCAGGATGTGCTCGAAGCCGAGCATCGTGTAACGCCAGAACACACTCCGCGAGGGCGGTTGCGCGCCGGCTCCAAGCTCATAGAGGGGCGAGGTCTCGCCCGGGTCGAGCGTGAAGAAGGTTTGGCCCTGGCTCGCGGGATCGAAGATGGTGAGCTGGACGATTTTGAATTCCGCGCCCGCGGACACCGTCAGCTCCCCGGCGCCGGGAGGAACCGGTCCGCTCATCCGCGCCAGCGTGCCCAGCACGGTGGGGATCTCGGCGGTTTGCGCGGCCGGCGTGCCGTGCTGCGGGAACGCGACCTCGGGCTGCTGCGCGGCGCCGTCGAACTGAATCTGGATGCGCTGCTGGAGCGTGGCGCGCGCGAGGTCCATCGCCTCGTCGAGCTCGACGGGGGCGAGCGCGGCGATGCGCTCGGCGACGAGCGTGGAGTCGGTGGCGGGGTCGAGGCCGAGGGCGAGCGCGTCGGCGTCGACCCCGACATCGGCTTGAAAGCGGCCGTCGCCCGAGAGCACGACGACGATTTGGGTGAATTCGAAATCGTGGGCTTGAACGGGGAAGGCCAGAAGAAGCGCAGTCCAAAGGGCCACCGGCCATGTGGCGCACGGCTGTGCCGTGCAGGCGAGGCTTTGCCTCGCGCCGGGCCGAAGGCCCGGATGCACGGCACAGCCGTGCGCCACAACTGGAGGCCTCATCGGTTGGAGAGCACCTCACGCTCGTAGCGGCGCACGTCTTCGAGCCACCGCTCGGCCGGCGGGACGCCCTGTTCGACGCAGTAGCGGTCCCAGACCGCGCCGAAGGGTAGCGCCTTGTATTCCTCGAGCAGCGCCAGTCGCGCGGTGAAGTCGCCGCCGGCCTCGAGCTGTTGCAACGTCTCGGTCGGCTCGAGCAGCGCCAGCAGCAGCGCTTTGAGCATCGCGCGGGTTCCGATGACCCAGGCGGCGACGCGGTTGATCGAGGCGTCGAAGAAGTCGAGCCCAATGTGGGTGCGCTGGAGGTAGCCGCCGCGGACGAGCTCGTGGGCGATCGCGCGCAGCTCGTCGCTTAGCGTGACGACGTGGTCGGAGTCCCATCGAACGCCGCGGCTGACGTGCAGCAGCAATTCTTCCAGCCAGCACATCACCGCCGAGATCTTGTCTGAGATCACCTCAGTGGGATGGAAGTGACCGGCGTCGAGGCAGAGCAACGTGCCGCGCTCGATGGCGTAGCCGAGGTAGAACTCGTGCGAGCCCACGACGTAGGCCTCCGACCCCAATCCGAAGAGCTTGCATTCGACGGCGTCGAGGTTGTGCTCGGGGCTGAGCGGTTCGGCGAAGACGGCGTCGAGCGATTGGGCGAGGCGCTCACGCGGGCCGCGACGATCGACGGGCGTGTCTTTGTAGCCGTCGGGAATCCAGACGTTGGTGACGCAGGGCGAGCCGAGCGCCTCGCCAATCGCGGCGCCGATGCGGCGTGAGGCGCGGCCGTGCTCCACCCAGAAGCGACGAATGGCGGGATCGGCGTGCGCGAGGGTAAAGCCGTCGTTGGCTTTGGGGTGGGCAAAGAAGGTGGGATTGAAGTCCATGCCCAAGCCCTTGGCCTTGGCCCAGTCGATCCAGCCTCGAAAGTGTGCGGCTTCGAGGTCGGTGCGCTCGACGGGCTTGCCGCCGGTCTCGGCGTAGCTGGCGTGCAGGTTGAGGCGATGGCAGCCGGGAATCAGCGCCAGCGCCTGGTCGAGGTCGACGCGCAACTCCTCGGGCGTGCGAGCGCGTCCCGGGTAGCTGCCCGTGACGGCGAGGCCGCCGCCGATCTCGTCCGCGACGCCCTCGAAGCCGGCGACGTCGTCGCCTTGCCAACAATGCAGCGAGATCGAGATCTCGCCTAGCCGCGCGAGCGCTTCGTCGGCGTCGACGCCCGACCCCCCGTAGCGCTCCTTGGCCAGTGCGTAGGCTCGATCGATGTTGTCGTTTGGCATGTGTTTCCCGGCCGCGACCGCGTCGTAAAGGGCAATGCTCGCAGATCGGGGGCCCGCGGCGCGATAATCTCAAGCGTCATGCATCGCTGCACCGCCGTATGGATCCTCTCGATCGCGCTACTGGGCTGCCGCCAGCCCGAAGTCTACGAGGTCGTCATCGCCTCAGGGCGCGTGATGGACCCGGCTTCCGGTCTCGACGCTACACGGAACGTGGGAGTTATCGGCGACCGCATTGCGAAAATCTCCGAGGAGGAGCTCGAAGGCGAGGTGGTTCTCGAGGCCGCGAACCGGGTGGTCGCGCCGGGATTCATCGACCTCCACGAGCACGGCCAGAGCGCGGAGAACTACCGCGCTCAGATCGAAGACGGCGTGACGACCGCTCTGGAGCTCGAGATCGGCGTGGAGGACATCGCGGCCTTCTACGACGAACGCAAGGGCGCCGCCGCGGTCAACTACGGCGCCTCGATCTCGCACCCCTACTCCCGCAACCTCGCGATGACGGGCGAGAACCCTGGGCTCACCGGCGACGCGGCGCTCGAGCCGATCCACCCCGAGCAGCAGGAAGAGTTGCTGACGCTGCTGGAGAAGGGCCTGGAGCAAGGCGCGGCCGCGGTGGGCTTCGGCATCGCTTACACGCCTGGGATGAACCAGGACGAGCTCGACGCCGCCTTCGCCGTCGCCGCGAAACACCGCGCGACCGCCCACGTGCACATGCGCACCGACCACGAGACCTTCGCCAACCTCGACGAAGTCGTCTCGGCGGCGGAGAAGACCGGGGCGAGCCTGCACATCGTGCACATCAACTCGAGCGGGCGAGACCGCGCCTTGCAGTACCTCGAACGGATCGCCGAGGCGCAAGAGCGCGGGATCGACGTGACCACCGAGTGCTACCCCTACAATCGCGGCTCGACATTTCTCGAGTCGCACCAATTCGATGATTGGGAGGGCTACAGCGATGAGTACATCGCCGGCTTCACCTGGGTGGCGACCGGCGAGGCGCTAACGCGCGAGACCTTTGGACCGTACCGCGAGCGGGGCGGGCTGATCATCTCGCCGCCGACCTATTCGCTCGAGACAGTGAAGTCCCTCGTCGCCCACCCCATGCCGATGATCGCCAGCGACGGGATGTGGATCGTCGAAGGCAAGGCGCATCCGCGCAGCTACGGGACCTACTCCCGAGTCCTCGGGCGCTACGTGCGCGAAGAAGGCGTTTTGACCCTGATGGACGCTTTGCGCAAGATGACGCTGCGGCCCGCGCAACGCATGGAGAAGCGCGTCCCCTCGATGGCCAACAAGGGGCGGCTGCAAGAAGGCATGGACGCGGACATCGTGGTGTTCGACCCTGAGACGATTCTCGACAAGGGAACTTACGAGGATCCGGCGAAGCCTTCGGCGGGGATCGCGCACGTTTTGGTCAACGGCGTGGTCTCGCTGCGGAGCGGACGGTTTGTGGAAGGGGCTAGCGCGGGCCGGGCGGTGCGGGCGCCTCGCTGAGCCTCCCCCGGCTGAGCGCCGGTTGCGGCGCCGGCACGGTTGCGGGATACTCGCCAAACTATGAATCCGACCGCGCTCTGCCTGATGGCTCACCCCGACGACGCGGAAATCTTCGCCGGCGGCACGCTCGCCCTGCTCGAGCGCCAAGGCTGGCAAGTTCACATCGCTTCGATGACCCCCGGCGACTGCGGGTCGCGCGAATACTCGGCCTCCGAAGTCTCCGGCATGCGCCGCAAGGAGGCCGCCGCGGCCGCCGCCAAGATCGGCGCAACCTACCACTGCCTCGACCAGCGCGACCTGCGCATCTTCTATGACGACCCGACCGTAATGGCCGCCGTCGAGCTGGTGCGTAGCGTGCGTCCGACCGTGGTCTTTACGCATCCGCCCGAGGACTACATGCTCGATCACGAGATGACCAGCCGAGTCGCGCGCGCGGCTTGTTTCGCCGCCTCCGCGCCGAACTACGACACAAGCCGGCGCCCCTTCGCCGAGCCGACCGAAAACATCCCGCATCTCTACTACGCCTCGCCAGCGGCCGGCATCGACATCTTCGCGCAGCCGAGCGTCTACACGGTGTTCGTCGACACCAGCGAGGTGATCGAGCTGAAGGCCGAGATGCTCGCCTGCCACCAGAGCCAGCGGATCTGGCTGCAGCAACAGCACGGCATGGATCACTACGTCGAAGAGATGCGGCGCTGGAGCGAGGAGATGGGCAAGCGGATCGGCGTCGCGCACGCAGAGGGCTTTCGGCAGCACCTGGGCCACCCCTACCCCCAGAACGACCTGCTGGCGGAGCGACTGGGCGGGCGGGCTGCCTGAAGATCGGGCTGGGGTTGAGCACCGCCGCTGGGCTATACTGTGGGGAACCTTCCGAGAGGGGCCCAGCCGCGGCGAGGCCTCGGGAAGGAGCCCGCAAAGACGGCCGGTTCCGCTCGAGGGCCGGTTCTTTTTTTGGCCGCCGCGAGTAGACAGCCATGGTTCCGGAATTCGTCCGCAAACTGGAAGAGCAAGTCAAGACGCTCGAGTTGGAGCTGACCACCGAGCTACCCAAGGAAATTCAACGGGCGCGCGAGCTCGGCGACCTGAGCGAAAACGCCGAGTATGCAGCGGCCAAGGAGCGCCAGGATCTGGTCAGCGCGCAGATCGCGAAGCTCAAGAAGCGTCTGGCCAGCCTGCGCATGGTCGACTTTTCGAAGATCCGCAATGACGCCGTTGGGCTCGGCTCGACCGTGCGCGTGATTGACACGAACACCGAAGAAGAGATCGAATACGAGTTGGTCGCTTCAGAAGAAGCCGACGCGCCCAAGGGCAAGATCTCGACGACCTCGCCGATCGGGCGCTCGCTGATGAACAAGGAAGAGGGCGACGTGGCGGAAGTCGTCACGCCGGGCGGGCGGAAAGAACTGGAAATCGTGAGCTTCCAAACCATCCACGACAAGGCGACCGAAGGAGTCTGAGCGTCTAGATGTCGTTTACCTCGGTGATCGGCGGCATCGGGAGCCGCATTCTCGGCGGGCTGGTCCGGCTACTGGCCATCACGCACATTCACCCGAACGTGTTCACTTGCCTGGGGCTGGCGATCAACGCCGCCGCGGCGTGGATGTTCGCTCAGGGCGAGTTCTTCAAAGCGGGCATCGTGGTTCTGCTGGCCGCCGTGTTCGATTTGGTCGATGGGCCGATCGCACGGCATTCCGGCAAGGTGACGCGCTTCGGAGGCTTTCTCGACTCGGTGATCGACCGCTACTCCGACCTCGTGCTGCTGATGGGCCTGCTGGTCTACTACGCGACGGTGAGCCAATTCGGCTACATCGTGCTGACGGCGGCGGCGATGACTGGCTGCGTGATGGTAAGCTACACGCGGGCCCGCGCGGAAAACGAGATTCCCAAGTGCAAGGTGGGCTTTCTGGAGCGTCCCGAGCGAATCGTGCTGATCATCATTGGGGCGCTGACGAATCGCATGGCGCCGGTGCTGTGGGTGATTGCAGTGCTGGCGAACTGGACCGTCATCCAGCGCATTCTCTTCACCTGGGTCGAGACCGAGCGCCTCGGTCAGCAGCCGGCTGCGGCGAGCGAGGCGGCCAAGCAACCGGGCGGCAAGAAGGCCGGCGGCAAGTTGCAAGAAGGGTTCTCCGGGTAGACCCGGTTCCGGGCGGTCGTTCCACAACAGCACGAAAACATCGCACCTCGCCATGGCCGGCGGGCGCGACCGAGCCCGGGCAGCCATGCCCGTGGTCAGCGTTTCGAAGTCATGCGAGCCTCAGCACCCCGCCATCGCTGGCGGGGCTCAGGCTACCCGGTCAGCGTTCTTCGAATCAATCCCGACCGAGACGAGCTCTGCGCTACCCAGCTCGTGAAGTCCGCGAGCAGGCTTGCTTCGCCTGGCCTCATGGCCAGGATCTGCATCTTGCCGCCCTGGAACATGGTCTTGTAGTTCGGGAAGCCCCAGTAGGGCGTCTTGTCGGTAGGCGCGGCATTGCGGCCGGCTTCGACGAGCTTGGCAACCTCGGGTTGCAAGCTCGCGTCCCATTCGCTCACATTCTCGAGGTAAACCCAGCAGATCTCGGTCGTCCAGCCGCCGTCAACGCCCCACCAGTCGTTGGGTTGGACCTCCAAGCGGGTGCGCGCGATGGCCGGCCCGCCGCTGCGATGCGCCGCTTGCAAGGCGCGCACCACGCCACGTAGGTCCTCGGTGCGAAACACCTGGTTGTTGGGCGTGGGCGGCTGCTTGCGGTCGTGGGGCAAGATGCCGAACAGGCTCGAGAAATTGCCGTCGAGCTGATGCACGCTCGGCTGCGTCCAGGGCTCTCGCTCGCCGGGGTCGTATTCGAGGCTGAGGCGGCGCTCGGTGTTGACGAACACCACCATCCGTTTGACGCCCCTGAGCAACAGCGGGATCACGCCGAAGTTCTCCAGGCTGCCGCCATCGCCAAAGGTGAACGACTGCGCTTGGGGGCTGGCGTCGCTCCAAGGCCAATATTTCGCGATGGGCGGGCCCTGCAGAATGTACTGATTGAGCAGGGCGTTGGCGCCGACCAGCGATGCGTTGGTGGCCGCGAAGGCGGCGCTGCTCGTGCCGCTCGCAGAGGCTAGCGAGAACGGCGCGGCCGGCGGCGCCACCCTTACGAACCGGTCTCGAGGCGGCCACTCCGAAGGCGCTCCGCCGGCGAACGCGAAGGTTTCCACGAACCCGCCGCCGACCACCTGGCTCTTGCCGGCGGCGTCGCCCGGAGGGTCATAGAATGTCAGGCGCCGTTTGCTGCCAGCCGCCAGCGGCGTGTACTCGAAGTGCGCCATGTTCGCCGCCCCGGGCCACATCAGGGTGGCGTTGATGACCAGGTAGGGCCGCTTGGCGTCGCCGGTCTTGTTGCGCACGGTGGAGAACGGCGCCGAGCGCAGCGCCGGATTGCGACGAACGATGTCGGCTACGCTCTTGGCGTCGTAGCTGATGAAGGCCGGGCGTCGCGGATCATAGACACCGAAGCGCTCGAAAAACGTAGAGCCCACCGCGCGGAGCCAGACGTCGTTCGGCGTGATCTGGCCGGTGGCGACGTTCAACGCCTGCTCGACGAGCCGGCTCATGAAGCTCTCGGTGGCCGCGGCGCCGAACGAGACCGGGGAAATATTGTCGAGCCCGGAGGCTCGTATGCGGTTGGGAGGCTTGGTCTCGCCGAGGAACTCTACGTCGTTCGATGCTCCAGAGGAATAGTAGGTAAACGCCGTCGAGGCCCACGACCCGCCCGAGACGGCCGAGATGTAGTCGACGTGATCGATCAAGCCGCTCTCGACGAGCCCGCGAATCTGTCCCCAAGCGGCGACCATGGCGCGGTTGCCGCCGCCGGAGAACGCCACGCCGGTGGGCTCGGACGAGCGCACGATGCCGGCCTCGCGCTCGGGATAGACGAAATCCGGCGCCTCGCCGTCCCATACGCGGGCGCGCAGGCGGGAGGGGTCTGGCCGCAACGAATCCAGGCTCTTGAGCGGGATGAACATGGCCCGAGGCCACGATACCAAAAGGCGCGATGCGATGCGGGCCGGCGGCCCGGGCGCTACAAGTCGACGTCGGGCGTCCACCACTGCACCAGATGGCGCGGATGGAGCTTGGCGTTCAGGCAAGTCTCGTGGGCGAAAATGCCGCGGCTCATACCTGTCGGCGTCCAGGGGCGTCGCATGTCGATGTGGACGATCTGGTTGGCGGCGAGCTGCTCGCCGCAGAACGAGCACACGCATTCCGTCGCCTCGTCCTGCTGTTTCGCCGGCGTCTTCTTCGCGCGCACTGGCGCATCGAGGCGCGCGATGAGCGCGGTGACGACCTCGTTCCACTCCGCGGGATCGTCGGACTCGGCCCACAGCTCGACCATCTCGGAGCTCAAGAGCACGTAGGACACCGCGGAGGCGCATTGCTCGAGCAGGGCGCCCGAAGGCTTCTGCAGCGCCTGGGCGAGCGGCGCGGCGTCTTCGGGGAAATCCTCTGAGGCGTGTCCCCTGGACGCGGCGACCAGCTCGGCGCCGGCGAGAACGCGGCTGGCGTCGAAGGCGTCGATCTCCGCGCCCTGCATGCCGCTTTCGACGGCTGCGCAGAAGAGCGCCTCGAGCTGCTCGGCGCAGCCTTGGGGCTTGAGCTCGCCGATCAGGTCGAGCGCGTCGTCGTTTTCAAAGTTGCCGGCTCCCCAGGCGCCCATGCGGCGATGTTACCCGAGGGGCTGGCAAGCGCCAGTAAGGCGAGTCCGCGGTTCGCAGATCCCAAAACGCCGTAGAGCTCAGCGAATCGCCAAAGCGGAGAGCCGCTGGTAGATCGGAGCGCACTCGGCCAGCAACGGCTCGAGGTCAGCGGGGAACGGATCGGTCTTGGCCTTGTAGGGCGCGAAACCGGTCGACTTGTGCAGGTTGTGATACCAGTGCGGCGCCCAGGGTCCGTCGTAAGGTTTGGGGCCGGGCGGCCAGGCGAGCATGCTTGGGTCCCACGGAATCCGTAGCCGATCGCAGAGTTGGCGCAGCACGCCCTCGGGGTCGTCCTGGACGCGCCGCGAGTCCAATACCGGGACTTGCTGGCCGAGCGATTGGCAATAGTCGAGGATGCGCTCCAGCTTGTCGAAGCCGGCGTCGGCCATCGTCGGCCCCGGAACCTGAACGTTGAGCGAGGGCAGCATCTGCACGGGATCACGGGTGAGCAACACGTTCCGGGTTTCGCGCAAGAAGCTCCAGTCGAGCTCGCCCACCAGGTGGTGCGCCATCTGTTTGAGAAACAACAGCGGCCGGTCGCAGCGTCCGAGCATGACGTCTCGGACGGCGCGCTCTCCGTCGGGGTCGAGTTGCTCGCGCATCTCCGTGTGAGCCGGGTGCCGGGCGCCGCTTTGGGCCAGATAGAAACCGTACAACGGCTCATCGACGACGCGTGTGTCCGCACGCTGCGCGAAGGAATACATCAGAGCGGTCGAGATGTTGCGCGGCCCCGACCATACGCAGATTCGCTTCGTCTTGCCCATCACGTGGAAGTCTTTCAAGATCGCACACCGGTTCCCTCAGGGTCGCGAACGGTTGGCGCGCTATACTGCTGTGCGCCATGAAGCTCGTGACTGGCTTGCTGCTGGCCGTTCTGACGCCGCTGGTTTGGATGGCAGTCGCGCAGAGCTCGTCGGCGCCGTCGGATGACTACTTGAGCCCCGCGCTGCGGGCTCGCGTCGAGACGCTCAAGCGGGAGGCGGCCCGCCCCACCACCGACGTCGAGACGCTGTCTGAGCGGCTGGACACGCTGTGGGCGTGGGCGAACGCCTATTCGTTGACTGGCGGGACGATTCCCGGCGACTTTCCGCAGTCGACCGCCAACGCCAACCGGGCGCTGCGCGGGCTCTCTAACGCTGGCGCGCAGATTCCTGTCGGACGCATCGCCGGCTTCGTCGAGCGCTACACACGCGAGTTCCAGATCAAAGACGAGACGCCCGCCGCGCTGGGCGCGCTCCAGCTCTCCTCGAACGGCCCCTTCCGCGCCGGCGAGCTCGTGGAGATCCGGCAGACCTATACCGTCGGCGCGATGCCGATGGCCGAGGGAGGCGGCATCATCCTCGGGCTTGGCCGCTCGGCGCGCCTGCAGACGGAGAACCCGCGCCGGGCCGGCTACGTCACGATTCGCAGCTCCAACCCGGCCGCCCGCTTCCGCGTCGAGCAACCCTGGGGCCAGTGGACCAGCTTCATCACCCGGCGTACGATACCGTTTCGCCTTAGCGGCGCGGCGCTGCAACCCGGCGATACGGTGACGATCACCTACGGCGATCGCTCCGGCGGCGGGCCGGGCATGCAGGTGCAGACCTGGTCCAACGACCGGGTTACGCTGACGACCCTGCTCGACCTCGAAGGCAACGGCTGGGCGCTGACGCCGGCATGGCCCTCGTTCGAGGTGATCGGCCAGGAGGAGATTCGCTACCTCAACGTGGTCGCGCCATCGGTCGTCGAGCCGGGCGAGGCCTTTACGGTGGTCGTCCGCTCGGAAGATCAGTACAAGAACCTCGCCTCGGGCAGGACCGGGGCGCTCGAGTTGCTGCTCGACGGCGAACCGTTCCGCTCGATACCCGCGGGCGGGCCGGCGCTGCTCGAGCTCGACGGGATCGCCTCGAGGACGCCGGGCGTCCGCCGCTTCACCGTCCGATCCGAAGACGGCTCGCTCCAGGCGACGAGCAACCCGGTGCTCGTCGAACGCGATCCAGATCACCGCATCTATTGGGGCGAGACGCACGGCCACACCGGTTTCGCCGAGGGCCAGGGCTCGCCCGACGGCTACTACAAGTTTGGACGCGACGTGGCGCGACTGGACTTCCTGAGCCTCTCCGAGCACGACATCTGGATGGACGACTACGAGTGGAGGACCCTCCAAGAGATGGTCGAGAAATATCGCGACCCGGGCCGCTTCACGACGTTGCTCGGCTTTGAGTGGACTGCGCGCATGGGTTACGGAGGGCACCACAACGTCTTCTTTCGCGATACGCCCGGACGCCGTCGCGTGCCCAACCAGAAAGCTCCGCTGCTCAACGAGCTCTATGCAGGTCTGCGGGAGCAGAACGACACCGAGGATGTCCTGGTGATTCCCCACGCCCACCAGCCCGGCGACTGGACCAATAGCGATCCCGAGGTGGAGCGGCTCGTCGAGATCCAGTCCGGCCACGGAACGTTCGACTGGTTCGGCGCCAAGTACCTGGACAACGGCTTCCGCATCGGCTTTGTCGGCGCCTCGGACAATCACGTCGGACACCCCGGCTACAGCGGCATGACGAACCGCCAGTTGGGCGGCCTGGCAGCAGCTCTGGCGCCGGAGAATACGGCCGACGCCATCTTCAATGCGCTGCGCCAGCGCGCCACCTACGCGACCACGGGCGAGCGCATCGTGCTCGACGCCACGCTGAACGGCGCGGGCGTAGGCCGGGAGCTGCGCGACACCGGGCGTCGCGTGCTCGACTGCCGCGTACATGGCACGGCGCCCATCGACGCCATCGACGTCATCAAGAACGGCGCGATCGTCTACACCAAACGCTTCCTGGAAACCGGCGTGGAGGCGGAGACCCAAGTCCAGGTCCGCTTCGAATCTTCGACCGACGTCATCGGGCGGCGGCAAGTGCCGCGCGGCGACCGGCCTTGGAAGGGGGTAATCCGGGTGGAAGGCGCCACGCTCTCCGGCTACGAGAATCCCTGGCACCAACACCCGGGAACCTATCGCGTACGCCAAGAAGGCGACCAGCTTCGCTACGAGCTGAACACCCGCGGGCGCAGCAGCTCGATTCTGCTCGAGTTGCGCGGCGCCAGCGCCAACACGCGGATCGTCGTCGAGATGGGGCAGACCAAGGAGCTGGCCGGCTCGGGCGGCTATGAGCGCACGCCGCAGACGCTGCCCCCGAGCGAGGCCGCGTTCCGGTTGGGCGATCTTGGCGGCGCGGTCGACCGGCGCGAGTTTCAAGTGCTCGAGCACACCGACGCCTTGTCGCTGCAGCTCGTCGCCTCCGGCGGCGCGCTCGACCAGCATTTCCGCTACACCGACCGAGACGACCCCGAACCCGGCGACTACTACTACCTGCGCGTGCGGCAACGCGACGGCGCAATGGCTTGGTCGAGCCCCTTCTGGGTGGGCGAGAAACGCTGAGCGGCGGGGCCGCCGGCCGCGGCGTCATTCGGCTACCATAAACGCGCCACACCCCCGCCAGGAGCGTAATCGTCATGAAGAAGACCCTCGTTCTCGTCCTGCTCGCCTCGGCGACTCTCTACGGCCAGCGCAAGAAGATCGTCATCATGGGGCAATCCAACTCGATAGTGGCGGAGCTGCGCAAGGGCAAGCCCGCGAACGTCGACTTGGTGCACATCGCCAACCCCAGCAGCAACGCGGATGTGGTCGCCATCGTCGCCGACTCCCCAAGCGAGTCGGCGCGAAAGAAGAAGCTACTCACGGAGGTCGCCGACGCCCACGCCATCATCGGCTCGCCCTCGCGGGAGGTCTTCCGAGCCGCCACGAAGCTCGAGTGGGTCCAGATCACCAGCGCAGGCGTGAAGCCCTACTTGCACCCCGAGGTCGTCAACAGCGACGTGGTGATGACGAACGCCAAGCGGCTCTCCTCGGCCGCGATCGCCGACCACGGCTTCGCCATGCTGCTGGCGCTGACCCGCAAGCTCAACCACTTCATCGCCGCGCGCCCCAAGGAGGAATGGACCCGCGGCAACTACAGCTTGCAGGAGCTCGAGGGTAAGACCGCGGTGGTGATCGGCACAGGCGGAATCGGCTCGAACGTCGCGCGCCGCGCCAAAGCCTTCGGCATGACGGTGATTGGCGTCGACCCCGAGGAGTTTCCGCCGCGGGTGAGCTTCGACCGCATGGTCTATCCGGACCGGCTCGACGAAGTGATCCCCGAGGCTGATGCGGTCTTCCTGTGCGTGCCACATACCAAGGACAGCGAGAAGATGTTCGGCCCGTCGCAGTTCGAGCGGATGCGGCGCGGCAGCTACTTCATCGCGCTCTCGCGCGGCAAGATCTACGACCTGCCCGCGCTCGTCAAGGCGCTCGACAGCGGACGGCTGGCCGGCGCCGGCGTCGACGTGACCGATCCCGAGCCGCTGCCCGCCGGGAATCCCCTGTGGCAGTTCGACAACGCCATCATCACGCCGCACGTCGCCACCCAGGGCGACCTCGGAACGCCGTTGCGCGTGAAGGTCTATCGCGAGAACATCGCCCGCTTCGCGGCCGGCGAGAAGCTCATCAACGTCGTCGACATGCAGAAGGAATACTAGTTGGGCGCCGGCGATTCGCTGCTTAGCGGCCTGCTGGTCATCGACTGCGCCACCTACATCGCGGCGCCGGCCGCCGCGGTGATGCTCGGCGACTTCGGAGCCGATGTCGTCAAGATCGAGCGCTCGCCATGGGGGGATCCCTACCGCGACCTGTACCGCTCGCCCGGCATGCCGATCTGCGAGCGCGACTACTGTTGGGAGCTCGACAACCGCGGCAAGAAGAGCCTGCCGCTCGACCTCAAGCAAGAGGTCGCCCGCCAAGCCCTGGATCGTCTCGTCGCGCGCGCCGACGTGTTCATCACCAACTATCAGCCGCCGCTGCTCGACAAGTTCCAGCTCGCTTACCCGCGGCTGCGCGCGATCAATCCGCGCCTGGTCTACGCGCACGTCACCGGCTTTGGGGACCGCGGCCCCGAGGTCGACCTGCCAGCCTACGATCAGACTGCGTTCTGGGCTCGATCAGGCCTGATGAACGCCATTCACAACGCCGGAGGCGAGCCAGCCAAGGCGCCCTCGGGCATCGGCGACCACCCCACGGCGTCGGCTCTCTTCGGCGCCATCATGGCCGCGCTCTACCGCCGCGAGCGCGCCGGCGAGGGAGCGCGCGTGTCCACCTCGCTGCTCGCCAACGGAGCGTGGGCCAACAGTTGCTTCCTTCAGGCTGAGCTGCTGGGCGCAACGTATTGGCCCCGGACCCGCCGCGAGACTTGCCTCAACGTGCTGGTCAACCACTACGTCGCCCGTGACGGCAAGCGCTTCTTGCTCTGCTGCCTGGACCCGCCCAAGGACTGGCCCAACTTCTGTCGCGCCATCGGCCGCGAAGAGCTCATCGACGACCCGCGCTACGCCACTCGCGAGGCGCGCACACAGAACACTGAACAGCTCGTGGCTCGCATCGACGAAGCCGTTGCCGAGCATGACTTCGCCCATTGGGAGGTCCTGTTCCAGCAGCACGACGTTCTCTACAGCCGTGTCGCGGACCTTGCCGCCGCGGCAAACGACGTGCAGCTCCAAGCCGCCGGCGTGTTACCCGAGCTCGACCACCCCGAGTACGGGACGGTCCGCACCGTCAGCTCGCCGGTCGAGATCGACGGCGAGGCGAAGGTTCCTCCCATGGCGGCTCCGAAGCTCGGCCAGCATACGCGCGAGTTGTTGGCGAGCCTCGGCTATGAGCGCGGTGAGATCGACGCGATGCTCGCCTCCGGGGCGACGATCGAATCTGTTTGAACGCAGCAGGGTCGAAGTCCGCGGCTGCTGCGAGCTACCATGCTGAGCGCATCATGAAGCCGAAACTCCTCGCCGCCCTGATTGCGAGCGTCGCGTTGTTCTCACAGACCGCGACCTACACCGAACGCTACCGCCCGCAATTTCACTTCACCCCAGCCCTGAACTGGACGAACGATCCCAACGGGCTGGTCTACCACGACGGCGAGTGGCACCTGTTCTACCAGTACAATCCCTTCGGCGACCTGTGGGGACACATGAGCTGGGGGCACGCCGTGAGCCGCGACCTGTTCCACTGGAAGCATCTCGAAGTCGCCATACCGGAGCGGGACGGTGTGATGGCCTTCTCGGGCAGCGCCGTCGTCGACCACGCCAACGCCAGCGGCTTCGGCCGCGATGGCCGGCCGCCTCTGATTGCGATCTACACCAGCCGCACCGAGCAAGACCAAACCCAGTCGATCGCCTACAGCAACGACCGCGGACGCACTTGGAAGCAGTACGCCGGTAATCCCGTGCTCGATGTCGACGACCCGGCGTTTCGAGACCCCAAGGTGTTTTGGCACGATCGCTCGAAGCGGTGGGTCATGGTTGTCGTGCTCGCCAACCAGCGCAAGGCGAGCATCTACGGCTCGCATGACCTGAAGGACTGGACCCATCTGAGCGACTTCGGCCCCGAGGGCGCGCACCCGGTCGCCAACTGGGAATGCCCGGATCTGTTCGAGATGCCTGTGGAGGGCGAGCCCGGTCGTACGAAGTGGATTTTCCAGGTTGACTCCGGCCGCGGCCACCCATGGCTCGGCTCGGGCTGCCAGTACTTCGTGGGCGAGTTCGACGGTCGGCGCTTCGTCAACGACAACCCGCCGGAAACCGCGCTGTGGCTCGACTGGGGCCGCGATTTCTACGCCGCCCAGTCCTACTCCGACGTCCCGGACAGCGACGGCCGCCGCATCGTTATCGGCTGGATCAGCAATTGGATGTATGCGCGAGACACCCCGACGGCTCCTTGGCGCGGCGCTCAGTCGGTTCCGCGCGAGCTCGAGCTGCGGCGATTTCCGGCGGGCCTACGGCTCGCGCAGCAACCGGCTCGCGAGATCGAGAGCTTGCGGGGCGAAGCGCTCTCGCTGGCCAATCTGTCGATCGCGGAAGCGAACCGCCGAATCGAAACGGCGGGGTTCGCGGGCGCCGTGCTGGAGCTACAGGTCGAGCTCGAGGTTGGCGAGGCGGCTGACCTGGGGTTGCAGTTGCTCGCGGGCCACGAGGAAGCCACACTGGTCGCCTTTACGGCCTCGCCGGCAGAGGTCTACGTGGACCGCGCCAAGTCCGGCCGCGTCGACTTCCACGACACCTTCGCAGGGCGTCACGCGGCGCGTTTCGAGCCCTCCCGTGGCCGGGTGAAGCTGCGTATTCTGGTCGACCGCTCGGTCGTCGAGGTATTCGCGGGCGAGGGAGAAGTCGCGATCACCGACCGCGTGTTCCCGAAGCCTTCGAGCACGGGCGTGAAGTTATTCGCCGAGGGAGACGAGGCTCGCGTGCTCAAGCTCGAGGCCTGGAAGCTGGGCTCAACCTGGCGGTGATGGGCGGGTCGTTCCTCGCCTGGCGCGAGGCGCAGCCTCGCGTGCACGGCACAGCCGTGCACCAAAAAAAGAAAGCAGGGCTCCGGTCAGCCTTGGAGGCCGTCCAACACGCCTCGCATGTAGGCGAACGACTCGGCCATGCCGGCTTGCGGCGACGCAGCGTTGATCTCGTACTCCAAGCCGACGACGCCGGCGTAACGCATCTTCTTGAGCGTCTGGAACAGCTTCGCCACCGGGATCTTGCCCTTGCCGACTTCGACTTGGCTGCGCTTGTCGGAGAAGTCGGCCAAGTCCTTGATGTGCATGTCGTGCAAGCGGTCGCCGCACATCTCGACGCCTTCGATGATGTCCTCGGCGGTCCGCGCGGCATGACCCACGTCGTAGCAGATGCCCATCAGCGGATCCATGTTCTTGACCTTGTCCATCACGCTCTTGGCGTTGGGGAAATAGTTGTCCTCGGGGCCGTGGTTGTGGATGGCGATCTTGAGGCCGAGCCGCTTGGCATGCTTCTCGATCGTGCCCAGGTTGGTGTGCAACGGCGCGCAGACCACGGTCGGGATGCCGGCGTTCTTGGCGTACTCGAGATGGCGCTTGATGTAGTCCTCGTCATCGTTGCGCAGGCTGATGTTGCCGCCGGAGACGATGGTCAGGCCGGCCTTCTCGAAGTCTGTGCGAGCCGCGGTCAGGTCCTCCTTCGAGAGGTAGTACGGCATGTGAAACGCCTTGACGTTCACGTATTCGATGCCCAGTCCCTTGATGATGCTGATGGCTTTGTCACGGCTGAACTCACGCAGCGAGTAGCTGGCGACGGCGAGCTTGACGTCGCCCCAGTGGTGGTCGGCCATGGTGGCCGCCGGCGCCGTCTTGGCGGCGGCCAGCGCGGCCGCGCCGGCGATGAAATTTCTGCGAGTGGTGCTCATGAGATGTTCCCCCGAGGGATCGGTGCTTTCGCCCATTCAGTCTACACCGCCCGCCGGGTCGATGGGGCGCTATGGTGGAGAGTAGGTGAGCGTCGCCCGCTTTTCCCCCGAGACCGACCCCGCGGCCGTGGCGCAACGCGTCTCCGACGCTTGTGACCTGCTCGAGCGAATCGACAGCGGCGGCTGCTACGTTCGTATCACCGTCCATCGCAAGTGGTCGCACCACAATCCCACGATCTCGGGCCAAATCGCGCGGCCCCACGCCTACCGCTGGTACCTCGAGCGCGAGCTCGCCTTCCTACTCGAGCGCGGCGCGGAGATCGAGATCAAGCCGTCTCGCAAGCGCGTCCCGCTCGACGACCCGGAGCTGTTTCCTCGCATCGACGAGTCCGAGCTCGACATCACGCGCAAGAAGCTGTTCCTGTTCGGCCCCGAGCGCGTCGATCTTTCCGTGCAGCGACTGGAGCACTACACCGGCACGCGCGCCGCGGACTTCCAACGCTACGTGTTGTTGACCAACTACGACATGCACATGGCTGAGCTCGCGGAGGTCTATCCCGATTGCGTGCAACCGGCGCGCCCGGGCGTACAGATGCCCGCCTACCACCATCGCGCGGACGCCAACGCCGGTGTCACGATCGTCAACGTCGGCGTCGGCCCGTCCAACGCGAAGACGCTCACCGACCACGTGGCCGCCTTGCGTCCGGACGTGGTGATGATGATTGGCCACTGCGCCGGCGTGCGCAATCACCAGGAGATTGGGGACTTCGTGCTGGCCTCGGGCTACTTGCGCGCCGACCGCATCCTCGACGAAGCGCTGCCGCGGGGCGTGCCGATCGCGCCCAACTTCTTGCTCAACCGCTTTCTCGCTCAGGAGCTCGACCAGCGCCGGCTACCGTACCGCCTCGGCACCGTCTATACGACGCTCGACCGCAACTGGGAGCTCTCACTGGGAGGGGCGATGCGCGATCTTCAAGCCAGCCGCGCGGTGGCGGTCGATATGGAGTCGGCTACGGTGGCCGCCAACGGTTTTCGGTTCCGCATCCCGCACGCCACGCTGCTGTGCGTCTCAGACAAGCCGCTGCACGGCGCTCCGAAGCTGCCGGGCAAGGCGCGCGACTTCTACGAGCAGTCCAAGCGGCAGCACATCGCCGTCGCGTTGGCGGCGCTGGAGCAAGTCCGCCAAGACTTCCCCAACGGCTTGCCCAACTCCGACTTGCGGGCGCTGGACGAGCCGCTCATTCGGTAGCCTCTAGAATGACCTGCGCGGTGGCATGCCTCTTGGTGTGTGAGAGCGAAACCCAGGCGCGCGTGCAGCCTTTCCGCTCGGCGATTGCCTTGGCTTTGCCGTGCAGCACCAGCGTCGGACAGCCGTTCTCGCGGTTGACGATTTCGACGTCGCGCCAGCGCACGCCCTCGTTCCAGCCCGTTCCGATCGCCTTCATGGCCGCTTCCTTGGCGGCGAAACGTGCGGCGTAGCGCTCCCACTTGTTGGCCTTCGACTCGACGAAGGCGACTTCCGCTGGCGTGTAGACGCGCGCGACGAAGCGGGAGCCGTGGCGCTCGATGGATTGCCGGACGCGCTCGACCTCCTCGATGTCGATGCCGACGCCAACGATCACCTAGATATCCCCTCCGGCCGAGGTCACCGTCAGCTTGCCGTGCTTAACGCCCTTGGTGCTGATGATCGAGTTCGAAAGCTCCTGCACGGCCTTCGCCTTGCCGCGGATGAGCAGAACCTCCAGGCAGTTGTCGTGATCGAGATGCACGTGCAGCGTCGAGAGGATCGCGTCGTGGAATTGGTGCTGTAGCTCGAGCAACTTTTCCGAGAGCATGCGGACGTGGTGATCGTAGACGAGCGTGAGCGAGCCCACCACCTCATGCTCGGGCTCTTTCCAAGCTTCTTGAACGAGCTCGTCGCGAATCAGGTCTCGAAACGCCTCGGAGCGGTTGGTGTAGCCGCGCGCGGCGATCAACGCGTCGAATTTCGCGAGCAAGTCGTGGTCGATAGCGACTCCGATGCGGCTGAGGCTGCTCATGTTGGTCAGGAGAATAGCAGCATCACTCAGCCGGCGGCAGGGGGTTGCGCGCGAACACGTACTCCTCCACTTCCCTGCCCCCGATCAGGTGTTCCTGGAGGATGCGCTCGAGCACCTCGGGCCTGGCCGAGTGGTACCACGTGCCTTCCGGATAGACCACGGCGATCGGGCCCTTGTCGCATACGCGCAGGCAGTCGACCTTGCTGCGGTAGACGCAGCCGTCGCCGACCGCGAGGCCGAGCTCGGCGATGCGCCGCTTGAGGTAGTCCCAAGCTGGGTTGGCCGTCTGGTGCGGGGCGCATTTGGGCTTGCGCTGGTAGGCGCACACGAAAATGTGACGCTTGTAGCGTCCCTCGGTCGGCAACTCGAGCGTGTCTTTGTCGGCCATACAGTGTGCCGACGATTTTACCAGCGCGGCTTTGGGCGCCGGCAGGCAGGTGCTATCGTAAGACGGCAGGGGCGGGCATTCGGGGACGCCGCCGGTGAAACCTCGGCGGGGCCGGCCGGGTCAAAAAAGACAGGTTCCCATTGCAGGCGCGTCGCGGAAGCTCGCGCCTGAGGAGTTTATGGTGTTGCGCTCCAAACGAAACTGGATTCTGCCGGCGGTCTTCGCCGGCGTCCTCGGCCTGAGCTTGCTGGCCGCCGACTGGGCGTGGGCTCAGACCACAGGTCCGGTCAGCAGCGGCCCGCGTCGCCCGCGACCACCTCGGCCTTCTGGCCCGGGGACGCCTCCGACCGCGCCGCCCGAGGTCCCGGTCGAACAGCCGCCGATCGAAACCCGGAGCCGGCGCGTCATCCCGGACCAGACGCCGCTGTTTACCGCCGACACCAACATGGTGACGGTCGAGATTACCGTGGTCGACGGCGACGGCGTGTTCATCCCGGGCATTCCAGCGGGGAACTTCCAGATCCTCGAAGACGGGGTCCCGCAGAAGATCCAACAGCTCGGCCAGAGCGAAGCGCCCATGACCGTGTGCCTGTTGATCGAGTTCTCCAATCTCTACCAGCAGTATTGGAGCGAGACCTGGTACCAGACGCTCGCAGCCACCTACGGATTCGTGCAGACGTTGCGCCCCGAGGATTGGGTCGCGGTCGTCGCCTACGACCTCAAGCCCGAGATCCTGGCCGACTTCACGCAGGACCGCCGCAAGATCAACGAGGCGTTGCAGCGGATGCGGATCGCGGGTTACTCCGAGTCGAATCTCTTCGACGCCCTGGCCGAGATGTGCGAGCGCATGAAAGGCATCGAGGGCCGCAAGGCGATCGTCGTGATCTCGTCCGGCGTGGACACGTTCAGCAAGCTCACCTACAAGGAAGCGCGCACGAAAATCCAGGACGCCGGGGTGACGGTCCATACCGTCGGCTTGATGCAGGCCTTGCGCGAATGGTACGACGCGCGGGGCTACCTCGGCTCGATCGGCCGCATGAACTTCTTGCAGGCGGACAACCAGATGCGCACATTCGCCAAGGAGACCGGCGGCTTGAGCTTCTTCCCGCGGTTCTATGGGCAGTTTCCGAGCATCTTCCAGGCGCTGAACTACGTGATGCGCAACCAGTACGTCGCGCTCTACCAGCCCACCAACGCCAAGCGCGACGGCTCCTATCGCGAGATCGAGGTGCGCCTGGTGAACCCGGAAACCAACAAGGATCTGCGCATTACGGGTAAAAAAGGTAAGCGTGTTAAATACCAAGTGGTCCACAAAGAGGGCTACACCGCCCCGCGCGAAGTGGAGTAGAAACGGCCGCCGGGATTCGTGTTTCGGCAGGCGCTCCCCAGGGAGCGCCTGCAATCGTTTCGTAACCGTGAAAACCCAATGAAAATGCGCATCCCCCGTCTTTGGAGTCACATCGGGGCTCGTTGACACGCCGCCGAAACCGCCGATAAACTCGATTCTTGAAACATCGAGTGTTGTGGGCTTCATTTCTTGCTAAAAATGATTAGGAATTCCCCTCGTATCCTCCTCATCGACGACAACCCCCACGGCCTGACTGCTCGGCGCAATATCCTCGAGCAGCAAGGCTATCAGGTCGAGACCGCTTGCGGCGGCGCCGACGGCGTGGAGCGCTTCCAGGCCGGTGAGTTCGACCTGGTCGTCACCGACTTCTGCATGCCGGACCTGCAAGGTCCCGAGGTCATCAGCCGCATCCGCGAGCAGGCGCCGGGCGTCCCCATCGTTCTGTTGTCGGGCTACGCAACCCTGCTGGGACTGACAGAAACGGACACCGGCGCTGATTTGGTGCTGGCCAAGGGACCGAGCGAACAAGCCGAGCTTGTGCGCGCCATCGGGCGCTTGGTAAAACGGGGTCCGGGAAAGGAAGCCCAATCGGCCGCGACTCGAGCAGCCGCCTCTTCCTGACCGGGAGTCCGCCATGTCGGTCAACATCACGTGGCTCGGCCACTCCACGTTCGAGATCCAGCTTCCCACGGGCGAGGTGATCTTGATCGACCCGTGGCTCGACAATCCCAAGTATCCGGCCGGATACGAAATCGAGCGCGTCGACTTGATGCTGGTCACGCACGGCCATTTCGATCACGTCGCGCACGTGGTGGAAGCGGCGCTCAAGCACAAGCCGCAAGTCGTCGCGATGTTCGAGCTCGCGACCTGGCTGGGCGGCAAGGGCGTCGAAAATGTCACCGGCATGAACAAGGGCGGCTCGGTGGAGATCGCCGGCTGCCGGATCTCGATGACGCACGCGCAGCACTCGGCCATGATCCAAGACGGCGACCAGATCGTCTACGGCGGCGAGCCGGCCGGGTTCGTCGTGCGCACGCCCGATGGCCGCTCGTTCTACCACGCCGGCGACACCAATCTCTTCTCCGACATGCGGCTCATCGCAAGGCTGTGGAAGCCCGAGCTCGCGATGCTGCCCATTGGCGACCTCTACACGATGGACCCCGAGCAGGGGGCAATCGCCTGCGAATTCCTCGGCGTCAAGCAGGCGATCCCCATGCACTACGGCACCTTTCCGCCGCTGACCGGTACGCCCGAGGCGTTTCGAGAGCACATCGCCGAGCTGGGCCTGTCGACCGAAGTCATCGCGCCCGCGCCCGGCGAGACGATCGCCTGGTAGGCGGGCAAACCGCGGACGGACAGCTACAATGAGAGCTTCGGCTCCTTGCATGTCCGATCAGCATGTCCGATCACGCCGCCACTGCTCCCGCCGCGCCTGAACGCTCGGATTCCAAGCCTGTCTCGGCGCCGGCGGCGACGTTCTGGTCGACCGTCGGTGCACTCTGGCTGCGGGAGGTGCGCGGCTTCTACCGCCAGCGTGCGCGCGTGCTCTCCGGGCTGGTCACCCCGCTCATCTTCTGGCTGGCGCTGGGTTCGGGCTTTGGCGCCTCGATCCGTACGCCGGTCGGCGGCTATCTGGAGTTCTTCTTCCCCGGCGCGGTCGCGCTGGTGGTGCTGTTCGCTTCGATCTTCGCCAACATCTCGGTCATCGAAGACCGCAGCGAAGGCTTCCTCTTATCAGTGCTGGTGGCGCCGACGACCCGTTGGGCGCTGGCGCTAGGCAAGATCCTGGGCGCCACGACCGTCGGGGCGGTGCAGGGCGCGCTGTTCCTTCCGTTAATCCCGCTGCTCGACATCCCGGTATCGTGGGCCGGACTGCCTATTGCGGGCGCCGCGGTCGCGCTGATGGCGTTTGGCCTGACCAGCATTGGGTTCTTCTTTGCGTGGTGGCTGAACTCGATCCAGGGCTTCCATTCGGTGATGAACGTCGTGCTGATGCCGATGTGGCTGCTCTCCGGCGGTCTGTTTCCGTTCGAAGGCGCGCACTGGACGATGGCCGCGCTGATGCGCCTCAACCCGCTCTTCTATGGAGTGACCGCGCTACGGCGCGCGCTCACGCCGGACTTGCCCGCGAGCGGACCCTCGACGGCGGTCTGCTGGGCCGTGATGGCCGGCTTTGCACTGGCTTCGCTGGCGCTAGCGGTGCGCGAAGCCAACCGGCGCTCGCCGCAGAGCCTGGGCTGAAGCCGGCCATGCAGGTTCACGATCTGCCGGCGCTCAACGCTACCCTCAACTCGATCGCCACTCTGTTGTTGCTCGTCGGCTACTACTTCATCCGCAAGAGGGAGGTCGAGCGGCACCGGCTGGCAATGTCGCTGGCCTTTCTCACCTCGTGCCTATTTTTGGTCTCCTACCTCGTCTACCACGCCAACGCGGGCTCGGTCGCGTTCACCAAGCAAGGCTTGGTCCGTCCGCTCTACTTCGCCATCCTCATCAGCCACATCGTTTTGGCCGCCGCCGTGCCTTTCTTGGCGGGCGTCACGCTGTACCGCGCCTGGCGGGGCGACTTCGAGAAGCATCGCCGCCTTGCAAGGTGGACTTGGCCGATCTGGATGTATGTCTCGGTCACCGGTGTGGCCATCTACATCATGCTCTACGAGATCTGAGCGTTTCCGCCGATGGCGCCGGGCGGGCCCTAGCGACTACCCTAGTCGCGAGGAATGACGCAGAACTGCACCAATTGCGGAGCGACGATGACGCCGGTGGCGGGCCGCCAGCACATGCAGTGCGAATACTGCTCGTCGTTCTGGTTCCCTCCCGAGAGCGACGAAGGCGTGCGCACCGTCCACCAGGAGAGCAAGCTCGAATGCCCGGTCTGCTCGGTTCCGCTCGTCGAAGGAACGCTCGAGGAGCTGCACGTCGCCCATTGCACGAACTGTCGCGGCATTCTCGCCACCACGAAGCACTTCTATCAGGTCGTGCAGACGCGTAGGGCGCGTGCTCAACCCCCGTTTGCGCCCGAGAGGCCGGTCGACCGCGGCGCGCTCGAGCGCCGCGTGCTTTGCCCCTCATGTAAACAGACGATGGGGGTCCACCCATATCTGGGCCCCGGCAACGCGGTCATCGATACCTGTGGTCACTGCTTGTTGGTGTGGCTGGACCACTCCGAGCTGACCGTCATCGTCTCGGCGAAGAAGTGAGGCTCACGGGCCGGTCAGGTAGGGCGCGTCGGCTTCCGCGGCGCTGTGCGCCTCGACCTCGACGCGCGTCGCGCGGCGGCGAAGCTCGGCCATCAGCGCCGGGTCGGACCAGTCCCAGGAGAAGTTGCGGGGAGTCGCAAAGACTAGATACTCTCCCGGCGGAACGCCCCGGAATTGGAAGCTGACATCGCTGTCGCGGTAGCCGTCGAGACGATGTCCGGCGCTGGGTGTGCTTGCATCGAGCGGAACCAGCACGACCATGCCGTCGGGCGGCGCCGGGGAGTCGCCGTCTTCGCTCACCGCACGACCCCGCACCGAGCCTCCGTCGAAGGCGATCTCGAGCTCGAGGCCGTGGACCGGGCCTTCGCTCACGCGAATCCGGCCGTCGGGCAATGCCGTGCCGCCGAGCAGAACGCGCCGCAAATAGCCAGGCGCGGGTACGCTGTAGGCCAGCACGTTGTAGACGCCCTGCGGAGCGTCGGAGATCTCGAACGAGCCGTCGCCGCGGACGCGCGCCCCGATCGGCCGGCCCGGTATGGCGGCGTCAGAGGGCAGCAGCCGGACTCCCGTCCGGTCAAAGGCCGGAGGGTCAGGGCCTTGCAGCTCCTTGGCGGTGAGCGCCCCGCTGACCGCACGACCCGGCTGCAACGCGAGCGTCATCTCGAGTGGTCGTCGCTCGGGAAGGTAGAGCGTCTCTACCGCCGAAGCGCCGCCGCGCGGGGCCCCGGCCACCAGCGTATAGTCCCCTGGCGCTAGCCCGTGCACGGCAAACCGGCCGGCGCGGGAGAGGCGCGTGGCGGCAACCGGCGGGCCCGCCTCGCCGACGATGGCGACCGAACAGGACGGGCACGCGGCGCCGTCGGCCTGATGGACCACGCCGGAGATCAACGTGTTCCCGGCTTGGGGCGCGACGAAATCCAGTCCTTCGAGCTCTATTCCCCAACGCAACTCGATCCGAGCCGCCTCGCTAGGCTTGGCGCCCTGCGGATAGTAGACGCCGGCCGTCTCGTGCAACACCCCGCCTTGGGCCGCGCCCAGCGTCGTCGGGTGCAGATAGGCCAGGTAGCGACCAGGCGAGAGGTTGTAGACGCGATACTCACCGCGGTCGTCGGTGCGCGTGTTGCGATAGGAGCGCAAGACCCGGCGCCCTTCCGCCATGGTCCAGGCGCGCAGCTCGACCGTGGCGCCGGCTAGCGGGTCGCCGTCGGCGTCGACGGCCCGCCCTTCGATCGCCGGGGAACGGTTGAGCCGGATCTGCACGCTCGCCGTGGAGTCGGATTCTTCCAGGATCACCTGCGTGGCGGTTCGTCCGCCGCCCTCGAAGCCGGTTCGATGCGCTCCCACGATGTATTCGCCGGGCTCGACGTCCTGGAACGCGAAGCGGCCGTCCAAGCCGCTCCGGGCGCCAGCGGAGGAGCGTGAGCCCCGCCCGCGACCCCGTCGCGAGCCCCCGGTCTCTCCTGCCTCGACGCGCGAGAGCGATAGCTCGACGCTGGCCAGCGGCTCGCCGCCCTGCGCGGCGACCACGACGCCGCTGATCCGGGCGCCTTGCGCGGCAACGCAGACGCCAAGACCCAACAGCAACGGCGCCCAGCTCTTCACGGTGCGTTGAGCTCCAGCTCGATCAAGGCGTCCGCCTCAACCGGGAAGCTCCGCTCGATCGTGCAGGGCGAGCTTCGCTGCGAGCCCGTCAGCTTGGCGCAGAGCGTGTACTGGCCAGGCGGAACGCGCTCGAAGACGAACCCGCCGTGTTGGTCGGTCGAGAGAACGTCTCGCTCGTCGTCCGAGGAGAGGGTTACGGTGTAGCGCGGATCCGGCGGGCGGATCCGGCCCTCGATGCGAGCGAAGCGATCGCTGAGCACGATGACGAGGTCGTCGAGGTCGGCGGTGATCGGAATCGCGTCCGGGTCAACCTCGCGTCCGCCGGCTCGCACCCCGACCAAGAAGTACAGAGGACTTCGAGCAGAGACGCGGTAGCGCCCCGGGTAGAGACCGCCCTGACTGAATCCGGGATCACTCCCGAGGGCTCGCAGGTCGGTCCCCGGAGCCCCGTCGAGCGCTTCGAGCGCGGCGCGCACGCCGATCGCCTCGGGGCGCCGGGAATCGATCTCGAAGCGGCCCGCCACCCGCACCGCCGCCGCCGGTCGCAGCGTCACGCCGGACATGTCGCCGCCGACCTCGAGCGCGCCCAGCGGAGTCGTGCGGGGCGAGGAGCGCTTAGCGTAGCGCAGAGTCGAGAAGTAGTAGCGACCAGGGGCGAGGCCTGTCAGCTCGAACTTTCCCGTCTCGTCGACCGAGGCCACGCGACGTTGCCCGCGCAAACGCGGCGCGCGGTCATCTCCGCCGGCTTGTTGGGCGAATAGAACGCGCCGGGCGGTGTTGCCGTAGTCAACTCCTTCGACCACGCCCGAGACCGTCGCACCCTGGCGAGCTTGACGTTGGAGGGTTAAGCGGATCTCGGCCTCTTGACCTGCCGAGAGCTCGAGTACCGGGGCTCGAGTCAGCTCGTAACGCGTCGAGCCGCTGCGCCCGTTGTGGCGAGCGGTCAGGCGGTAGCGCCCCGGCGGCCAGCCGACGGTGCGGAACTCTCCCCGGTCGTTGGTGCGATCCTCCCGACCCCTGGGCGATCCGCCCCGGAACCTGCCGACGCCCCCGCGGCCGAAGCCCAGGCCTGGGCGGAAGCCGGCTGGCTCGGAGGAGAGCTCCGGCTGCCCGGCGTCGAGTGGTTGGAGCGAGACCACGGTGTTCTCGAGCGGCTGGCCTTGATCGTCCTCCACCACTCCAAACACGGCGCCGCCACGCTGGAGCACGAAGTCCAGCGGCCCACAGGCGCCGGTGCAGTCGACCAGCACCGACGAAGCCGCAACGCCGTCGGCCTCGACGATGAAGTAGCCCGGGCGCGAGGCTGAAACGCGGTAGCGGCCGGCGAGCGGGCCGGCGACGGCCCAACGTCCCTCGATGTCGCTGCGCGTCATGGCGCGGTCGTCGCCGCGGCCCTCCGGCGTCACCGTCACCAAGGCTTTGCGCAGGGGTCTGCGTCGCTGGTCCGACTGCTCCCACACGCGACCCCCGAGCATGTCGGCCGCGGGGGCGCCCAGCGCGCAGATCAGCCAAGCTGCGGCGAGCCGCGTCACAGCGTGTTTAGACGCCGCGGGCGGCCGCTGGTTTCGCCCGGGTGTGGATCGTGAGCCCGTCGAGCGGCTTGCCGCGACCGGGCAGCGCCAGACTGGCGATGTAGCCCACGAGAACGCAGGTGAGCACGCCGATCATGCCGTAGAGGAAGAAGTGCGCATCGGTCGAGCGCTGCACCCAGGCGAGCACCGCCGCGCTCGCCAACGCGCCGGTCAGCGCGCCGGCGCCGTGGGCGCGCGTCGTGAAGATGCCCAGCGCGAACAGCCCGGCCAGCCCGGCTCCGAAGAGTCCCATCATGCCCTGGAACGCGTCCCAGAGCGACCCGATCTCGAGCGAGGCGAGCGCGATGGCCGCAGCCGTGGCGACGGCTCCGAGAACGGCCGTCAACCCGCGCGCCAGCCGCAGCTTCTGCGCGTCGGTCGCCGCCGGCCGGATGCGTCCGTAGAAGTCGGTCGTCACCGCGGTCGCCACCGAGTTCAAGCTCGAGTCGAGCGTCGACATCGAGGCGGCGAATACGCCCGCGATGACCAGCCCGGCCAGCCCAGCCGGCAACTGTTGCGAGAGAAACAGCGGGAAGATCGAGTCGGTCGGCAAGGCAGGGCTCAGCAGCTCCGGGCGCGCCTTGTAGAACGCCCACAAACCGGTGCCGAGCGTGAACAGGATCAGCGTCGAGGGAATAACCATGGCCGCGTTCAGCCAGATGCCGCGAGCCGCGGCGCGCTCGTCCTTGGTGGTTAGGTAGCGCTGCACGACCGCTTGATCGGACGTATAGGGAACCAGGTTGTTGAACAGGTTTCCGATCAGCACCACCCACACAGCTGTCGTGGTGTAGTCCCAGGTCCAGTCGAAGACGTGGAACTTCTGCTCGGCAACGCCTTGCGCGATCAACCCGCCCAGGCCGCCGTCAACGTTGGTCAGGATGACCGCCAGGCTCAGGATGGCGCCGCCGAGCAGCACGAACACCTGCACGACGTCGGTCCAAATCACCGCTTCGATGCCGCCCAGCACGGTGTAGAGCGTCGCCAGCACGCCCATCAGCCCGATCGAGACATAGACGTCCATGCCGGTGACCGTCGACAGCGCGATCGCCGGCAGGAACAGCACGATCGACATGCGCCCGATTTGAAACAAGATGAACGACGCGCTGGCGAAGAGTCGAACCGGCAGATTGAAACGCTGCTCCAGGTACTGGTAGGCGGTGGTGAGGTTGGTCTGCCGAAAGAAGGGCAGATAGACCAATACCACCGGGATGGCGATCAGGACGATCGAGAGTTGTACGAGCAGGTAGACCCAATCGGTGGAGTAGACCTTGGCCGGAATGGCGACGAAGCTGATGGAGCTGAGCTGCGTTCCGTAAATGCTCAGCCCCGCCGCCCACCACGGGATGCGGCGGCCCGCGAGGAAGAAGTCGTCGGTGGTGCCCTCGCGCTTGGAGAAGTAGAAGCCGATGCCGACCAGGCCGGCCAGATAGAGCGCCAGAGCGGCGTAGTCCAGCGTGGAGAAGCGCGCCTCGGCCGCCGCGGGCTCGCCGAGCCAGACGGCCGGCGAACGATGGCCGGGGCGATCCTCGCCGCTCGGGATTGCAATCGCGCCGTTCCACTCGAGGGCGGTCGTGGTGACGTGGCCGAACGGCGCTTCCGGCAGACGCGCCCACGAATCGGTGATGGTGTGGTAGGCGAGCACGTCGCGCGGAAAGCCGGGGTGGTCGTCGCCGAGCTCGTCGTTGCGGAAGAAGCTCGAGCCGTCGTCGCCGCCGAAGACGAAGACGTGTGCCGGGCCCCAGGCGATGCCGGGAGCCGCCACGGCCGGCCGTGGCGGCCCGGAGACCTGCTTCCAGCCTTCGCCCGGGCGGAAACGGTAGCCGTCGGAGAGGAAGCGGCGGGTCGTCGCGCCAGCGGCGTCGACGGCGAGCTCGGCGCCGCTGAAGAGGTACACGGCGCCGTCCTGCGCGACGACGGCCGGCAGGATACGCTCCGGTCCAGGCCACGGCTCGAGCTCGCGCCAGCCCTGCTCGACCGCGGCGAGATCGAGCGCCCAGAACGCATGCAGCGCCTCGGAGGCGGACGGCGAGGGTTGGCCTCCGGCGACGTAAAGCACTCCGTCGAGGACCGCCCCGGCTGCGTTTGCGTTGGGACGCGGCAGCGGCGGCAGCTCCTCGAGCGTGAGCTTGTCGCCTTCGAGCCGCACGCGCCAGACCTCGGCGTAATGTCGCTCCGCGTCCGAGCCACCGGCGAAGATGATTCCTTCCTGCGTCGTGGCGGAGACGCCGTAGGCCAGCGGCCGCCGCAACGTTCCGACGTCTCGCCAGCCGCCGCTCGGCCCGTCCAGCGCCCAAGCGCGGTCGACCCATCGCTTCGTCCCGCCCTGGAACGGCGATACCTCGAAATGCGCCCCGCCGGCGACGATCAGGCTGCCCTCGCTTACGCCGGCGAAGGGGCCGGCGACGCCGAGCGG
Source organism: Bryobacterales bacterium (assembly GCA_965216545.1). GTDB lineage: Bacteria > Acidobacteriota > Terriglobia > Bryobacterales > UBA6623 > RI-231. The sequence goes on along the minus strand of OZ244172.1, from coordinate 3,997,219 downwards.
CTCGGGCAATGCGGGTGCGGATGTCCAGACGACGGGCTCGGCGCCAAAGGCCAAGACCGGTACGAATAGAAGAGCAAGCCAGCGAAGCAAAACCCCGACAGGATAGCGCTAAACTGGCTCTGGGAGCCATGTCGCAACTCGCTCTCGACTTCGAGCCTTCCGAGTCCCCCGAGGAGATGTTTCTGCGCGTGTTCCGCACGATGAAGCCGCGCACGGCGCCGCCCGCCTTCGAGGTGTTCTTCAAGCCCTACGCCAACCTCGACTCGAAGATCCGGCTAGACTCGGGCCACGAGCGCATCGAGGTCCGCATGAGCGACCAACTGATCGCCGCGCCGGACTCGGTGCGTGAAGCCCTCGCCTGGGTGTTGTTGGGCAAGCTGTATCGCAAGGCGGTGCCGCCGGAGATCGAGCGCCGCTACAAGCGGTTCGTCAACCGTGACGACGTGCGGCGCCGCGCTCTCGAGTTGCGCCGGCAACGCGGCCGGAAGCGCTTGGTCCATCCGCAAGGAGAGCGCTTCGATCTGGAAGAGATCTTTGACGACCTCAACGTCCGATTCTTCGACGGCGCGTTGGACCGGCCCGCAATCGGCTGGAGCCTGCGGCCGTCACGACGACTGCTAGGCCACTACGACCCCGCCTACCACGCCATCGTCATCAGCTCGATCTTCGATCGGCCCAAGACGCCGCGCTTCGTGGTGGAGTACATCGTTTACCACGAGATGCTGCACATCAAGCACCCGGCGGAGTACCGCGGCGAGCGGCGCTGTGTGCATACCGCCCCGTTCAAAGCCGAAGAGAGGCGCTTTCCGGACTACGACCGCGCTCTGGCCTACCTCAAGCGGATGTAGCCGCTCTCACTCCACCCAGTCCGCGACGAAGATGTTGAACTCGTAACGCCCCGTGGCGTTCAAGCTCGAGCTGAAGACCAACTGCTTGCCATCGGGGGAAAACTCCGCGAACGAGGTGAAGCCGCCGAAGTCGGTGACCTGCTCCAGGTTCGAGCCGTCGAGGTCCATGATGAACAACTCGAACTCGCGGCTGTCGCAGTTGTTGCGATTGGACGAAAAGATGATGCGCTTGCCGTCGGGCGTGAACTGCGGCGCGAAGCTCGCACAGCCGAAGTCGGTGACCTGCTGCCAGCCCGAGCCATCCGCGTCGCCCACGAAGACCTCCATCTTCATCGGCGCGGTGAGGTCGCGGCGCAACAGATCGAGGTAGGCGCGCCGGTTCTCGTCACCCTCGGGATGGTGCGCGCGCATGACGATCTTGGCGCCGTCGGGGGAGAGGAACGCTCCGCCGTCGTAGCCGGTGGCGGCGGTGAGCTGCTTCTTTTGCGAACCGTCTGGCCGCATCGACCACAGCTCCAGATCCCCGGAGGACTTCGAGGTGTAGATCACCGTATTCGTCTTCCAGTTGACCGTCGCTTCGGCGTCGTAGCCCCAGGCGTCGGTGAGCCGCTGCGGCGCCGTCCCGTTCACGTCGGTGCGATAGATGTCGAAGGTTGGGTAGACCGCCCAGACGTAGCCCTGCGAGCGGTCCGGGCGCGCAGGGCAGGCGTCGCCGCCGGCGTGAGTCGAGGCGTAGACGATGCTTTCCCCGTCGGCGAGGAAGTAGCCGCAAGTCGTCACGCCGTTCCCGGTCGAGACCATCCGGACGTTCGATCCGTCCGCATCCATCACGAAGATCTGGTCGCATGCGAGCTCGTCGCGGGTGGACTGGAAGACCAGCTTGGAGCCGTCGGGCGACCAGTAGGCCTCGGCGTTCTGCCCGCCGTGGGTGAGCTGGCGCAGATTGGCGAGATGTTTCGAGCTTTGCGCCGCCAGAGGCAGAGCGGCCAGTAGCAAGATCAGCAGCGGCATCGGTTTTCCTGCAAGCCCATTCTATCCGACTGAAAGATCAGGAGTTAGGCAAGGCATGGGCGATATCTGGTGCATTAGAAGCCCAGCGCCCCAACATATTGGGTGCCGCCCCCTTTACAGCGAGCTCCGACATGAGTAGTATGGAACAGTGCTCGGAGAGAGTCCGGGCGCCGCACCGCGCTTTCCTATATGGTGAAGCAGGCGCTGGCCAAACGTCCACTGCGAGGGGTCCAACCCAGTTGCTAAAGCTGAAAAAACTCGAGCTCGTCGGCTTCAAATCGTTCTGCGACAAGGAGGAGCTGCACTTCCCCGGCTCCGGCATCGCCTCGGTCGTGGGGCCGAACGGCTGCGGCAAGTCCAACATCTCTGATTCGATCAGTTGGGTGCTCGGCGAGCAGTCGGCCAAGTCGCTGCGCGGCGGACGCATGGCCGACGTCATCTTTAACGGCTCGCGCGACCGCAAGCCTTCCGGCGCCGCCGTAGTGACGGTTACGCTGTTCGACCCCGAGGAAGCTCAGGCGGCGCGGCACGGCGAGAACGGCATCCAGCATCACCCTGGCGGCAAACCGCGCCGCCCCGGAGAGATCCAGGTCACGCGCAAGCTGCTGCGCTCGGGCGACAGCGATTACATGATCAACGGCCGCTCGGTGCGCTTGCGCGACGTGCACGATCTGTTCATGGGCACCGGGCTGGGTCCCAACCACTACGCCATCATCGAGCAGGGCCGCATCGGCCAGGTGCTCAGCTCGAAGCCGCTCGACCGCCGGGCGCTCATCGAAGAGGCCGCCGGCGTCACCAAGTTCAAGACGCGCAAGCGACTCGCCGAGCTCAAGCTCGAGAACGCCAAGCAGAACCTGCATCGCGTCAACGACATCCTGCAAGAGGTGACCCGGCAAGCCGCCTCGCTCAAGCGGCAAGCCGCCCGGGCCAGGCGTTACGAAGAGTACCGTCAGGAGCTCTCCACTGCTGCCGAGGCGGTCTTTGCGAACCGCTTTCGCCGGATGGATGCTCATATCAAGGAGGCCGAACAGCGTCTAGAGGGCGCTCGCCAGAGCTTCAGCGAGCGCGGTGCGCAGGCCGAGCGTCTCGAGGCCGAGCTGAACGAGAAGCGCGACGCCCAACACAAGTGCGAGTCCGAGCTGCAATCCGGCCGCGAGGAGCTCGCGCGGTTGACCGTGGAAGTCGAGCGGCTTCGTTCCCGCATCGAGCAGCAAGCGCAGCTCGCGGCCGAGAACGAGAACCGCAAGCGTCACGCCGACGCCGAGATCGTCTCGATCAGCGAGCGCATGGGGCAGCTCGAGAACGAGTTGGCTCAGGAGCAGGAAACCGCGGAAGGCGTTCAGGCCCAGGCGGAGCAGGTCCAAGGCAAGCTCGGAGAGAAGAGCCGCGAGCTCGCGCAGCGCCGGGGCGAGATCCGCGAGCGCGAACAGTCGCAGGAGGAGTCCCGCCGCAAAGTGCTCACCCTGATGGGCGAGGTCTCGGGCCTGCGCAACGCCATCGCGAAGATTGAAGAGTTCCTCGCCGGCAACGAGCGCCAGATTGGGCGCGCTCGGGAGGAAGAAGGCGCGGCCAAGCAGGAGCTCGCACAGTTCGAAGAGTCGCGCCAAGAGCTCGAAGCCCGCCTAGCCAAGCACAACGGCCAACTCGAGCAGCTGCGCGCCAGCGCCGCCGCGCTCGACGACGAGATTGCCGCCAAGCGCGAGGAGTCCAAGACGCGGCGCCAGGCGGCGGACGATCTCCAGCACGACCTCTCCCGGCTGCGCGCGCGTCGCGAGTCGCTCGAAGAGATTCTCTCCCACCACGCCTACACGACCGAGACGGTCAAGACGATGTTCGCGGCAATCGACCGCGGCGAGGTCTCCGACCTCCAGCCGGTCGGAATCCTAGCCGACATCGTCGAGGTTGCGCCGAAGTACGAGCGCGCCGCCGAAGACTTCCTGCGCGAAGAGCTGGAGTTCATCGTGGTGGAGTCCTGGGACGAAGCCAGGCGGGGCGTAGGCCTGCTCAAGTCCGACTTGCAGGGCCATGCCACGTTTCTGGTGCATCCAGAAAAGCCCGTCCCGGGTGAGACGCCGGCGCTGGGACCGGAAACCGGCGTCATTGGACGCCTGGCCGATCACATCCATCTGCAGAACGGCCTGGCGGAATCCGCGTCCACGCTGCTGCCGAAGCTGCGCGGCTGCTACCTGGTCGAGGATGAGGACGCCGCGCGCCAGCTGGCCGTGCGCTACCCCGATCTCTACTTCCTGCTGCCCTCCGGGGTCTGCTATCGCGGCTACACCGTCAGCGGCGGACGCAAGAGCGCCGCGGGACCCCTGGCGCTCAAGCGGGAGCTGCGGGAGCTGCGGCCCAAGCTCGGCGAGATCGAGCAGCTCTTCCAGGACAACCGCGGCGCTTCTGAGGCGGCCGAAGAGCGCATCGGCTCGCTGGTCTCCGAGCGAGAGCGCCTCCGCACCGAGCTTGAGGACGCGCAGCGCGCGGCGTTGGGGCTGGAGCATGAGCTGCAGGGCTTGGACGAGCAGGCTCAACGCGCCGAGCGCCGCCGCGCCGTCTCCGAACAAGAAGTCGAGCGGCTGGGCAAAGAGGCCGAACGAGCTTCCCAGGAGCACGCCGAGCGGCAGTCCGCCATCGACCAGCGTGAGCGTGACCGGCAGGCCGCCGACGAGGCGCTCGAACAACTGCGGGCCGCGCTCGAGACGGCCCAGGGCGAGCTCGCCGGGTTAGGCGAGGAGCAGACCAACCTCCGCGCCGAAGTCGCCACGCTCGAAGAACGCCGTCGCTCCGCGCAAACTGCTCTCACGCGGGTGCTACAGCAAACCGACGAGCAGCGGCAACGCCTCGAGCGCACCCAGAGCCAAGCCCGGACCTGGGAGACCGATCGAGCGCGCCTGCTGGCTGACAACGAACAGCTTACGATTGCAATCGGCGACAACGATACCCGCCAGCAATCGCTGCAGACGCGCGTTGGCGAGCTCGATGAGACGCTGAAGTCGCTGCGCGAGAACGTGCAGGCGCTCGAAGAGCAGATGCGGCAGGTGCGCGCCGAAGTGGAGACCGCGAGGCAACAGCTCTCGAAGATCGAGATCGAGCTCGTGCAGCACCGCTCCGACCTCAAGCACCTCGGCGAGACCTGTGAGGCGGAGCTGAGGAAGCCGATCGCCGAGGTTGCCGAAGGCCTCGACCACGACCTCTCGGCCAAGGAGCTGAGCGAACTCGAGCAGCGCTACAGCGAGGTCAAAGGCAAGATCGAGCGGCTCGGACCCGTCAACGTCCTCGCGCTCGAAGAGTACGAGGAAGCCAGCCGGCGTCAAGAGTTTCTCGAGACGCAACAAACCGATCTGCTCAATTCCATCCGGGACACTCAGCAGGCGATTCACGAGATCGACTCGGCCTCGAAGAAGCAGTTCAAGGAGGCTTTCGACGCCGTCAACGAGAACTTCAAGACGACCTTCTCCACGCTGTTTGGCGGAGGCATCGGCGAGATGCGCCTGACCGACGAGGAGAACGTTGGCGAGTCGGGCATCGACATCGTCGCCTCGCCCCCGGGCAAGAGACTACAGAACGTGGCGCTGCTCTCCGGCGGCGAGAAGTCGCTCACGGCCGTCGCCTTGTTGATGGCGATCTTCCGCTTCAAGCCCAGTCCGTTCTGTGTGCTCGACGAGGTCGACGCCGCGCTCGATGAACCGAACATCCTGCGGTTCCGGCGGTTGCTCCAGGAGATGAGCGACCAGACGCAATTCGTGCTCATCACGCACTCGAAGACGACTATGGCCGCGGCGGAGACGCTCTACGGCGTGACGATGCAGGAGCCGGGCGTCTCGAAGCTGGTCTCGGTGCGCATGGGAGATAGCAACCGCGGCGGGTCGGCTGCGCGCCTTCCCGCCGCTAAGCCCGAGCTCGTCAGCGCCAGCTAACTCCTTGTGGGGCACGGCTGCGCCGTGCAGGCGAGGCTGAGCCTCGCCCCGGGGCCGCAGGCCCCGATGCACGGCGCAGCCGTGCCCCACACTAGCCGCTACTTCTCGACAGTCCGTCAAGCACGAAGGGATGGCGGGCCAATCGCGCGCTTACGCCGGCTCCTGGTTAAAGAGTGGCGCTAGCGCAGTTCCGCCGCCAGCTCCTCGTACTGGTCGGTCGCAAGCCAATCGACGCCGGCTGCCTTGGCCGCGCGCCAGCGAGTGCGCGCAGCCTCGAGCGAGCCGAAATTGTAGCGCCGGCCCCAGTCGTTGGGATCATCGGCCGGATGTCCATTGAGGCAGTAGAAACGGACGAAGATCCCCAGCTCGTGTCCGTAGTCGACGATCGCACGCAGGCGCGCCTGGTCCTCTGTCGTCCATTCGCCGGCTTCTCTCTGGCCGCCGGCCTCGACCGCGCTCCAGGGCAGATTCCACCACCGGCGGTAATTTGTGGGCCCGCCGGCGATCATGGCCTCCGGCGGGGTCTGGACGCTCGCGGGCCCCTCAGCCGCAAGAACGCCGCCGAAGATGCGAATCCGATCTCCAACCGGCACATCGTCGTGAAAGCCTTTCTCGCGCGCTGGAAAGCCCTCGGTGACGACCATCACCGGTCCCCACGCGAGCGGCTCCTGGATGGCCGGCGTGTCGGTGCGCGGTGCCGTCGTCAGCCAGGCGTCGTACTTCTCGAGCAGCGCTCGGACGGCGCTGAGGTGCTCCGGTTCTTCGGTCTTGAGATCGAGGTGGAGGATCAGCAGCGGCCATCCCGCCGGGTCGGGCTCCGCGAGCGCCCGCTCGACCACAGGACGGACCCGCTGGAAGAAGTGCTCTTCCAGTGAAGGCTCCTCGCCTGTACACGGACAGTTGTGAGCAACGATGGAGCGCCCCTCGTGCCAGATCAAGTCCTGCTCGATGACGATCGGCGTTCCCGTCGCAAGCGCGCGCTCGAGCCGGTCGGCGTGCTCGCCGTGGTAGGGGTAGCAGTTGTGGGCGTGGACCAGCGTCCGCTGGCCTGGAGCGAAGGCGGGCGTTTGGGCCAGCTCCGCAGGCGGCGGCTCGACGGCGGTCTCCGGAGAGCAGCCCAGGGAAAGCAGGCCTAGGGCGGCGATGATTGTGCGCACAAGCACAGCCTAGCAAGCCGCGGCTCCAACCGGTTTCGGCGGCAATACAGAAGGGCGGACCCGCAGGCCCGCCCTGTAGAAGCGTTGACTATGCGCGGTCTTCAGAAGACGTACTTCAGACCGAACTGAATGCGACGCGGCTCGGAAGCCGTTGTGATGCGGCCCGCCGCCGCCCTACCGATCTGTGTATTCGGGCGGCCGAACGAAGGCGTGTTCGTGAAGTTGAACGACTCGAAGCGGAACTGCATCGAGTGGCCTTCCCACGGCATGATGAACCGGCGCGAGAGCGAGAAGTCGATCGCGGTCGTACCCGGCCCCCAAATCATGTTGCGGCCGGCGTTGTCGATCACGCCGTCGTCGCCCGGTCCGATGGCGTCGGTGTTGAACCAACGGTCGATGGTGCGCTGCGACGTCGGCAAGTTGATGTCGCCGATCACGTTGCCGCGGTTGGCGCCGCCGACGTTCGTCGTGTCTTGGTTGAAGGTGTGGCTGTCAGGCGTGCCACCCAACAGATTGACAATGCCGCCGACCTGCCAGCCTCCGAGGATCCAGCTGCCGGGCCCGGAGCTCAGCATGGACTTGCCCTTGCCGAACGGAAGCTCGTAGACGACGCTGGTCACGTAAGACAGGCGTCGATCGAGCGAGGCGTTGCCACGATCGATCGACTGGTCGTAGGTGAAACGCTGCTGTGCAGTCGTACCCTGCGTCAGGTTTTCGTTCTGGACGTCGATGTTGTGCGCCCAAGTGAACGAGCTCAAGAATGTGAAGCCTTGCGTAAAGCGCTTCTCCGCCTTGAGGGTGAGCGAGTTGTAGTTCTGGTTGTTGAACTGTGAGCCACGCAGGTTGACGTTATTGAAGAACGGCCGGATGCGGCGGTCCTGGTGCCGAATGGTCGGATGCGGCGTGAGCGGCCGGTTGATGTTGATCGAGCTCGGGTACTGCGAGGTCGCCGATCCGTTGTAACCGATGGTGATCAGGGTGTCGAATCCAACTTCGCGCTGGATGTCGAAGAACCACTGCGCCGCGTAGAACTGCGGCCATGCGCCGCCTTGCTTGGTATTCAAGCTCAGGTTGGCGCGCGGAAGCCCCGTCCGTACCACGGCTGGGAAGCCCTCCTGGACGATGAAGGTGCTGTTCGTCCTCGGTTGTGGGTTGGTGAACTCGTTCGAGAACGGCGCCCCGGTATTGAAGCGAGCCGCCTCGGCCTGGACGCTGTCGCTCTCGCCGTAGAAGATACCAACACCGGCGCGAACTACGGTCTTGTTGTTGGCGCGGTACGCCAAGCCGATTCGAGGAGCGAAGTTGTTCATGTCGTTCTCGCCGCCCGAGTCCGAGCTGCTGGTCGGCCGCTCGAAGAACTGCAAGAACTCCTCGCCGGTCAGGCCGCCATCTTGGGGCCTGATCCCCTCGCGCGGATCGAGCGCACGGCCGTTCGACTGGGGAGTTCCGAAACGGCCGACGGTAATATTCAGATCATGCGTATCAGGGTCGATGAACGTCGGTACGCCAAACATCTCCCAGCGTAGCCCGAGGTTCATGGTCAGCCTATTGGTGACTTTGTAGTCGTCCTGCACGAAGACGCCGTAGTAGGGCGCAACGTACTCCTCGCCGTTCGGCCAACCGAAGTTGCCGTCGTTGGCAAGCCCCAGTAGCATGTCGGCAACAGAATTGCCTTGCGAGCCGCGGCTTGCCGCGCTGTTTGGCTCTTCTGCCGTGTAGACGCCGTTGAAGTTGAAACGGCCGCGGCGGTGGCGCGACGGCGACCGTGGAATCTGCGTCCGGCGATACTCGATGCCCATCTTGATCGTGTGGCGACCTTTGACCATCGTGAAGTTGTCAGACAACTGCAAGTTATCCATCTTGTTCACGTTGGGCCAAAAACCGCGCGGGCCGAGATCGCGAAAGCCGCTCGGCCGGAACAGAGCGAAGCCGTGGTTGAGCCCGTCGTCGATGGAATCGCCGGGAGCGCCCTGGATGCCGAATTGCTCGTTGAGAGGTTCGGTGACCAGGATGTCGAATCGCGTCGGGAAGTGCGTGTAGCCGAAGCGGATCTCGTTAAACATCGTTGGGCTCAGCGTCGTGTTCCACGCGGCGGCCCAATTCTGCCCGGGCAGGTCGACCGACTGGCCCGAACCGCCGCTCGCGGGCGTCGGCAGAGGTCCGTTCTGCACTACGAACTCGTCGCGAATCGAGTAGCGCGCGAACATGCGGGTCGAGTTGGTCATGTTCCAGTCGACCTTCATGTCGTACTGGTTGTGATCGATCGTGTCCGACGGCGAGAAGAAGTAGTTGTTGCGCAGGTCGTTGCGTCCGCCGATGTTCGCCGTTGGATACAGATCCAGCATGCCCCTCGCGACGGGATCGAAACGGCTGGCCGGAATCTGGAAGTTCGGGAAGGCCTCGCGAATCCCCCCCGCGAGTGATGCCGGGTCGTAGATCTCGCGGTCCGGATTCGGTTGCGCCGAGAAATCGCCGTCCTTGATCGCCTGACTGGGAACAGACGAGATGAAGCTTTGGCCGGCGCGGTTCTTCGTGCCCTGGAAGCTGAAGAAACCGAACAGCTTGTTCTTGATGAAGGCGCCGCCGATGGTGCCGCCGTACTGGTTGCGCCGCAGTGTAGGCTTGCCGGCCCCGCTGCGGTTGGCGAAGAAGTTCGTGCCGTCGAGCTTGTCGTTGCGGATGAACTCGTACAGTGAGCCGTGGAGCTGGTTGGTGCCGGACTTAGTGCTCACGAGCACCTTGGCGCCCATGCGGTAGCCCCACTCGGCGGACATGTTGTTGGTGACGACTTTGAACTCGCCCACAGCGTCGACTGACGGCTTCGTGGCCTGCGCCTGGAAGCCCAGCGCGCCGCCCGAGTTACGCGAGGAGTTATCCGCGCCGTCCAGCAGTACATTCGTCTGTGCAGCGTGCATGCCGACGGCTAGAATGCCGCCCTCGCCGCCGTTCTCGCCGTCTTGCCGGGTCCCCTTGCCGAGCTCGCGGGACGGCAGCACGCCGACGGAGAACTTGGCTAGCTCGAGGTAATTGCGGCCGTTGAGCGGCATCTCGAGGATGCGCTTGGAGTCGATGACCTGGCCTACTTCGGTTTTTTCTGACTGGATGAGCTGCGCGGAGGCCGATACCTCGACGACCTCGGTGACTTGGCCCACGCTAAGCTGGACGTCGAGGCGTAAGGTTTGGGCCACCTCGAGACGGATCTCAGTGCGTTGGGCCGTCGCAAAGCCGTCCGAGTCGACTGTGACGGTATAGACGCCCGGGTTCAGCCCCGGAGCGGTGTAGAAGCCAACCTCGTTGGTCGAAGTTTCGGCGCCAACACCGGTAGCGTCGTTGATGACGGCGACGGACGCGCCAGGGATGACGGCCCCGGAATCGTCTGTGACGACCCCTTGGATCGTGCCTAGGCTCTGGGCGAACACCGTCGCCGAGGCGAGGAGGCCGAGCAGCCCTAACCGTATAGCTGTGTGTTTCATCTTGCCTTGGATCTGTTTCCGCTCCGCGGCGTTGCAAGACGCCGCTCGGGACGGCCGATCGCGCCGCTCCCTTGACCTGAAACCGTGGAGAGACCCCTATCTCCCCTTTCGTTGCCCATTATGGAACACCTGACTTCGCAAGGTCTACCCCCAAAATGTAAAGGCTTACAGAATCGCGGGGCGGAGGCGAACGCTGTATGAGACGCAACAAGGGCGGGCCCGGAGGCCCGCCCTTCGAAGTTGAGGTTTGCGCTGACGCTTAGAAGCGGTACTTCAGAGCGTACTGCCAAACGCGCGGACCGCCGCCGCGTCCGACGTTGCCCACGCGGCTGAGCAGACCCGCTGTCGGGGCGTTGAAGAACGTCATCTCCGACTGGATGATGAAGTTGGTCCGGTTGAGAATGTTGAAGGTCTCCAGACGAAGCTGCAGACGATGGCCTTCCTTGATCTGGAAGTTCTTCGACAGGCCGGTGTTGATCGAGAACAGCCCGGGGCCGTCCAGGATGTTACGGCCGGAGTTGCCGAAGGCGAATGGCGTGAAGCCGCCGGCGGTGTTGGTGCAGTCGTCGTTCTGGCAACCCGGGACAGCCTCGAAGGCGGCCACGTCGTACCAGGTGAAGTCTGCGCCCTTTTTGCCCTCCTGCCAGTCGGCAGGCACACGACCGTCGAATAGGCGGTTGGGGCGTTGGGACTCGCCATTGTTGAGTGCGGCGCCAGTGGTCTCGATGGTCATCGGACCACCGGTGTAGGCCGAAGCCGTACCGGAGAGCTGCCAGCCGCCGAGGACGGCGTTGGTGACGCCGTTCCAGTTCGAGCCCCACGTGCGGCCCTTGCCGAACGGCAGGTTGTAGTTGCCCACCATGGTGAAGATGTGGCCACGATCCCAGTCCGACCGGCCGCGGTCGAGGTTGAGGTTACGCGAGTCCAAGGCGCCGTTGAAGCCGCCCTGCGACTGACCGTTGGCCTGCGAGGCGCTGTCGATCGACTTCGAGTAGGAGTAGTTCACCCTCCAGAACAATCCGCCGCGCGAGCGCTTGCGCCAGGAGGCGTTGAACGCGTTGTAGATCGAGTTGGCCGATGTGGAGAAGATGTTGAGCGCATTCCAATTCTCGATCGGCCGCGCGAAGCCCTCGTCCGCCACGAAGCTATCGAGGGTGCGGAAGGGCTGGTTGAAATCGTAGCGGCGTTGCAGGTGCGTACCTTTCGAGCCGCGGTAGTCGACCTCCAGGGCCGTGCCGCCAAAGAGCTGGCGCTCGATCGTGAAGTTCCACGATTGCAGGTAGGCTTGCTGAGGCTCCATGGTGAAGCCGCGCGCCGTGGTCGAACCCTGGAAACGCTCACGCGCACCGGGGAACGGCGTCTGGAGCGAAACCCGGTTCGGGCGGTTATTCTGACCGGGGAAGGTCTGAATGATCGCGAACGGGAACTGGTTCGACAGATTGTTCCTGAGGTTGTTCAGGATGTCGCCCGCGAGGAAGATCCCGTAGCCGCCCCGAACGACCAACTTGTCCGTCGCGCGGTAAGCAAAGCCAACTCGCGGCGAGAAGTTGATCCAGTCCGTCTTGACGACCGAGCGGGAAAGCCCGAGCTCGTCGGCCGGTACGACCAAGCCGCGAACGCCCGCGTCGTCGAGCAACTGGTCGTAGTTCGACGGCACGTTTTCGTCGCTGGCGATCACGAGCTTCAGTCGCTCGGTGTCGTAGACGCCCAGCTTGTCGTACTTGTCCCAAGGCGCGCGGTTGACCTCCCAGCGGAACCCTAGATTCAGGGTTAGTTTGCGAGTGGCCTTCCAGTCGTCGTTGATGAACGCGCCGAGGGCGTGCTGCCGCCAGTAGTTGCGGTTGAAGTTCAGCTGCCGCGTGGCGACGTGCAGCCAGCCAAGTTGCAGGTCGGCGAGAGCGTTGCCCGTGCGGCGGCCGCGCGTGCGGAACGTGCCGCGCTGGTTGTTGAAATAGGGCTGGTTGAACTGCACGAGGTTCGAGTTGAACCCGAACTTGATGTTGTGCTTGTTCTTGATCCAGGTGAGCTTCGCGCCATACTGCCAATCCGTCACGAAGAACTGCACGGGCTGGTTGGCGCCGGTGCCCAGGTTGGCGAAGTTGTCGACCTGGATACGCGGCCAGTCGAGACGCGCCGGGAGCTCGTCGACCTCAGTCTGCGGAATCAGGTTTGGCAGACCGAGTTGCTCAGCAATGTTCTGCCCCGGGAAGTTGCCCTGGTTGCGGGCCGAGTTGCGGCTGAATCCGAAACGGAACTCCGCCAGCATGGTTGGCGAGAACATGTGGGTGTAGTCGATGCCGCCCAGGCTGCGATTGTCGTTGTTGTTCGCGCCGTAGACGCCTAGGTCCGAACCTCCGGCGAAGGGCGCCTGGACATCGTTGTAGCGCACTTGGTAGCGGAACGCCAGATTGTTCTCCCCTAGCTTGTGGTCGATCTTGAACAGCAAGCTGTTCCAGTTGTCTTCGTCCGGCAGCGCGGCGAAATAGTTGAAACCGAGACGCGGATCGGCGCCGCTGACGCGGTTCACTCCTGGGTAGTGCTGCTGAATGTTTAGTCCGATCGGATCCATGCGGGACGCAGGGACCGTGTTATTCGCGAAGCAGGAATTGCTGCGGTTCGCATTGCAGGGCCCCGAGGCTTCGCGATCACGCAGGAACAGCGGATTGTTGTTCCATGCGAGCGACTGCGAGAAATCGCCGCCGAGCTCGAGCGCGGTCGGAACGCGCGTGAGCTGCGCGGTGTCCTGAATGCGGCGCATGCCCTCGTAGCTCACCATGAAGAATGTCTTGTTCTTGACGATCGGGCCGGCCACGGTGGCCGCGAACTGGTTCTGGCGGAGCTTGTTCTTGTCCCGCTCGAAGAAGCCACGAGCGTCATTGATGTCGTTGCGCAGGAAGTAGTTGAGGTTGCCGTGGAACTCGTTGGTGCCCGAGCGTAGCGACATGTTGAGGATGCCGCCGGCCATGCGTCCGTACTCGGCCGAGTAGCCCGAGACCTCCATCTTGAACTCTTGCATCGCGTCGATGTTCGGCCGAACCTGCGCCGCCGCGCCGCGCGCGTTGCGGTTGTCGAAGCCGTCGACGAAAAAGTTGGTGTTGGAGGCGCGCGCGCCATTGATGTTGGCGAACGAGCCCTGACCGCCTTCGGCCTTCGGGATCACGCCCGGCGTGAAGAACGCCAGATCGGTAAAGTCGCGGCCCGCCAGGGGCAGCTCTTGAATCTCTTCCTGGACGATGACGTCGCCCTTGATGGTGCCGTTCTCGGTGTTCAACGTCACCAACTGGGCGTCGACGGTGATCGACTCGGTGACCGCGCCGATCTCGAGCGTCGCGTTGATGCGCAACGTCTGACCGGTGGCGAGCACGATGCCCTGCTGGACGTACTGACGGAACCCTTCCGAGGAGGCGGTGAACTCGTAGTTGCCGGGCGCGAGGTTCGTAAAGGTGTAGGAACCCTCGGCCCCGGTCGAAGACTCGCGGACATCCGCTGTGCCCGTGTTCACAATGCTGACGGTCGCGCCTGGAATGACCGCGCCCGTGTCGTCGGTTACGAGGCCCGTAACCGTCGCGAGGTTTGCCTGCGCCATGAGCGTCGCGGCAAACAGAGCGGCTAGCGAAGCCGCTGCAATCAGATGTCTCATGAAACCCCTCTTGCGTCTGTGGCCCCCTTACGGGCGCCGACTACTAATTTTGTGTACCGATCCCCTGCGGGCTACTCTACGGTACGATCCTGATCCAGTATAGGTCGGCGAGAGGGGCCGGGCAAGCCAGAAATGTAAAAACGAAGCGATTCGCCAATCTGGCTGTAACCTTCGCGATATCGAGTGAGAAGGGGCTTGGGGGCGGCTTGCGGAGCAGGTGGAGATTTCGGCCGAAAGTCGGCCTTTGAATACACGAAGGGCGGTCGACAGTCAGCGAGAGAAATCTCCGGAAATCTCGTGCGACATTTTGCCGCTTACGACCCGCGCTCACGCGCTTTGGCCGCTGCTTTCCATCCCGGCGTCGCTATGCGCGACTCCCGCTGCTGGCGACCGCCCGAGCATTGTTCGGCGGTTCGATGGCCAGCCTCCTTTGTCGATCCTCGCGGGCGTTTTCGGCGGCTCCCGGAAGATCTTTTTTTTGCCGCCTTCACTAGAAATGGTACGCTTTTTTCGCTCTCGTGTCAATGCCAAAAACGCGCTCTAGCGGACCTGTTTGAAGCGCGGCGGCGGCAGATGCGCATCGGGCTCGAGGGGCAGCCGAATCGGCGCGCCATCGTGGTGCGAGCGGTAGGCGGCCTGGACGATCTCGAGCGCCCGATAGCCGTCCTCGGCGCCGGGCGAGGCGGGGCGGCCTTCTTCGACGGCGTCGAAGAAGGCGTCCCACTCGCCCTCGAAGGTATCCCGGCGGGGCGGCCATAGCTCGACCCAACCGGGGCGGCTCTCGCCCCACCAACGGTCCGGCCGGGTCCAGGCCAGCACGTCCGGCGGCAGCAGGCTCTCCGGCGCCTGCTCGAGGAACACCGAGACCGGCGCGGATTGATAAGGGTTGACGACCATGCCGGCGAAGTTCGCAACGGCGCCGGTCCCGGCCAGCGTGAACGGGGAGTGGAAGCCGCGAGAGAAGCGGTGGAAGGCCAAGGTCCCGATGGCGCCGGAGCGCATGCGCAGGCTCAGCACGATGCTGTCGTCGAGATCGTGCGTTTCGAGCACCGAACCCATGCGGCAGTGGACCTCCTCGACCTCGCCCAGCAGCGCCCGCATCTGGTCGATGCGGTGCATGCCCATGTCGACCAGCGTCAGCCCGCCGCCCTGCTGGGCGTTGAAGCGGTAGTTCGCGGCCCCGCCCGGCACCACGTCGATGGGCTCGCAGATGACGCTGTGGAACGCCTCGATCCGGCCCAGCACGTCGGCGGCGAGGAGGCGTTCGATGGCCGCCTGCTCGGCGCTGAAGCGGTGGTGGAACCCGATCATCAAGGCCCTGCCGGCCTGCTCGGCCGCCGCGCGGATGGCGGCGGCGTCGGCGAGGGTGAGGGCGATGGGCTTTTCACACAGCACGTGCTTGCCCGCTGCGAGCGCGGCTTCGACCTGCTCGCGGTGGAACGAGTTGGGCGAAGCGATCAGCACGACGTCGACGCCCGGCGCTGCGATCGCTTCCTCGGCGGACTCCACGACGCGGTCCATCCCGAACTTGTCCGCGACCGCTTTCGCCGTCGCGGGATGCGGGTCGAACAGCGATACCGGCTTCCCGCGCCCGGTCTTGCCGAGCCCGGGCAGATGGCGCTGCGCCACCACCGCCCCGGCGCCGAGGACGGCAACGCCGAAGGTTTCCGCCTTCATCGCTCCACCAACGCCAACGGACGCACCGGGGCGCCGGTGCCGCCGGTGATCTTCAACGGCGCCGCGACGAAGGCGAACTCGTAACGCCGCGCCCGGGCCAGTCCCTCGAGATCCAGCGCCTCGACGATGTGGATACCGCTCTCGACCAGGAAGTGGATGTGCACCGGCATGCGCTTGGAGGGCACGTGCTCGAACGCGACGGTGTCCGAGCCGCCTGCCCATATGCCCTTGGCGCTGAGCCAACGCGCGGCCTCTTCGTTGGGGCCGGGGCCCCTGACGTTGTTGATGTAGGCGCGGGCGTCGTCCCAAAGCGCTCCCCAGCCGGTGCGCACGAGCACGATGTCGCCTTGGCGGATCTCGACTCCCTGTTTACCGGCCACGTCCTCGAGCTCCGCAGCCCCAATGGACGCGTCCTCGGGTAGGATTTCGACCCCTCGGGCGCCGGCCGCGTCCAGCAACACGCCGCGGCGCACGATGGGCGGAATCGTCTCGACCCCGTGGCGGGAGACTCCGCCGCCGTAGGACTGCACCTGCTCGGCCTCGACGCCGCCGTGCAGCTTGCCGTCCTTCGAGAAGTGGGCGAGAGCGTCGATGTGGGTGCCTACGTGGCTGCCCAGGGCGATCGATTCGGCCGCCGAGCTGCCGCCATCGGCGAAACAGATGTCGCCGTGGCGCTTGGTCATGCCATAGAGGTAGGGCGGGTGCGTGGGGAAATGCGGCATGCCCACGTAGTAGGGTTGGGAGAGGTCGAAAACCTCGGCTCGTCCGAGCTGTTCGATCAGATTCGCGCTCATGAGAACGGACGATTATCGCACGCAGGCGCAGTATCAGTTCGGGCACGGCGAGCCGGCGTCGAGGCGGCTCGCCGTCTTGTCCCGCGTGTTCCGCTCTTCCACCGAGAGCTTTCTGCGCGAAGCCGCCGGGTCCGGCGCCCGCCAGATCCTGGACTTGGGCTGCGGGCCCGGGCACACGACGAGGCTACTCGCCGAGTTATTCGCCGACGGTGCGGTGACGGGCGTCGATATCGCGGCGGAGTTTCTTGCCGAGGCGGAGCGCACCTCGGAGCCGGGCCTGCGCTACGTGCGCCGCGACGTGACTTCGGAGCGTCTTCCCTCCTCGCCCGCCGATCTCATCTTTTGCCGCTTTCTGCTCTCGCACTTGCAACGACCGGGCGAGCTGGTCGCACGATGGGGAGCGGAGCTCGCGCCCGGCGGCGTTCTGCTGATCGAAGAGGTGGAGGCCATCCACCCCAACGCGCCCCCGTTCGAACGCTATCTCACCTTAGTCGCCGCGATGCTCGCCGAACAGGGCGCGGAGCTCTACGTCGGCGCCGAGTTCGCCGGCTCGCCCGACCCCGATGGGCTCGAACGCTGCTTCGACCGCGTCTACGAGCTGCCGGTCGCTCGACGCGACGCCGCGCTGATGTTCTCGCTGAACGTCCCGAGTTGGAAGGACAGCCCTTTCATCCAGCAGCGGTGCTCGGCGCATGAAATCGCGACGCTCGAGGCGGAGCTCCAGCGACTGGCCGCGACCGACGGCGGCGAACAAGTGAGTTGGCAGCTCCGCCAGATCGCATGGCGACGCCGGTGACGAGCAGCCGCCGGGCGATGGCCGTGCCGCGCGGTGAGACAATTCTGTTCCGGAGCTAGATTCGAGGAATCTCATGAAGCACACCAACATTGCGGAGCTCGTGGCCCAACGCGCTGGCAAGAGCTATCTCGAGTTCCTACGCACGGATGCGCTGAGCGCCGGGCTCTACCGGCTGCGGGCGGGCGAGCAAGACCTGCAACACCCCCACACCGAAGACGAGGTCTACTACGTGATCGGCGGGCGCGCGCGGTTCAGGGCCGGCGAGGACGACTGCGCGGTCGAGAGCGGCTCGGTCCTCTATGTCGAAGCGGGACTGGATCACCGCTTTTTCGACATCGAGGAAGATCTTGAGATCTTGGTCTTCTTCGCGCCGCCGGAAGGAAGCTCCGCCGGCTGAGCCTCGCGCGTTTGCGGTCAGTCGGCGGCCGAGTAGATCAGCTCGCCTCGCCGAATCGTGTGCCGCACCTCCGCCAGCGCCTCGATGTCTGTCGCGGGGTCGCCTGCGAGCACGACCAAGTCGGCCTGGAAACCGGGCGCGACGCGTCCAAGCTCTTCGGATTCGCCAAACAGAGCGGCCGGCGTCGTGGTCAGCGAAGCGAGGATCTCGCCGAAGCTCATGCCGGCCTCCGCCATCAGCGAGTATTCCGCCCGTGGGTCGTAGCCGATCGCGCCCGCGTCGGTCCCAAATAGCGTCCGGCGACCCGAAGCCAACCAACTGCGAAGCTGACCCAGCGCCGCGCCCACGACTCGCCGCTGCGTCGACATGCTCTCCCGCCGAACCGAATATTGCCACAACGTCAGAGTCGGCGTCAGGACGGCGCCAGGGCTATTCTTCGATGACAGGACAGAAGGCCCCCATGCTCCGTCGTGCGGCGTGGTGTGCGCGATCACATCGACTCGGGCGCGGAGCGCGGCGGCAACATCGGCGCCATCGTGCGGGTGCAGAAAAACGGGCTTGTCGCGCCGGCGCGCCCGCTCGGCCGCCGAGCGGATCGCCCGCCGCGGAAAGCCCGGCATGGGAGCAGCGGGCGGGCGGAGGTGCAGCTTGATCCCGTCCGCTCCAGCGTCGAGCAGATCGTCGGCCGCGGCGGCGGCGCCGCCTGCATTGCGGATCTCCGGGTTCGAGAAGGAAAGGAACCCCATGCTCTCGAGCGACTTCGGCGACGGCATCGCCCCCGATGCAATCAGCACCTCTCCGGTCGAGAAGATGCGGGGTCCCGGCGTCTCGCCCGCTTCGACACGATCGCGAATGCGACGCGTGTTTCCTCCCGGCGAGCCCAGGTCAAAAACGCTGGTGAACCCGAAATGGGTGAACATCTCCTCGAGCTGATGCGCGAGGTCGTCGCGCGGGATCTCGCCAGCCCTTTCCCATTTGCGCTCGAACAGATGGACATGGCTGTTCCACAAGCCGGCCACGACTACTAGCCCCGAGCAGTCGATCACCCTGGCGTCGCGCGGGATCTCGAGATCAGCGGCCGCATCGACCGCGGCGATCGTGGCGCCCTCGATCAGAACCAGGCCGTTGGCGATTGGGGCTTCCTCGGGGCTGGGGTAGATCGTCGCGCCCCGCAGGGCCAGCGGGGCCTGGGCGGTGGCCGTCGTGCACGCGACAGCCGCGAGCAAGGCGGACCGGACGATCTGGCGGATCAATCTCGGAAGCGGCCCTCCCAAGCCGGTTTCTACCGATGACGGGCCGACCGGCCGCCTGGTCATTGCGCGACCGGCAGCAGGACCTCGATGCTCGTCTCGCCGCCTTGCTCGATCGTCAACGGCAGCAGCCCGGTTTGCGCATTCGCCCCGACACGGATGTTGGTCTGATACAGCGTGATGAAGCCAGGCGCATAGACGCTTGCCAAGACTTCGGTCAACTCGCCGCCCAATCGCACCGCAACGCCCACGTCAACGAACGAGAGCGGGCTCGCCGGCCCCGGCGAATTGGTCGCCAGCAGCGGCGTAATCGCGCCGCCGCCGTTCCAGAACAGTTGGACGACTTCGTTGGGCCGCGCCGGATTCGACGGCTCGACCAGCGATCCGTCCAGATGCACCGCGGCCGCCAACAATCCCTGTTGCGTCGTCCGCGCATAGACGCCGGGCTGCACGGCGAGCGTGCGGATGCCGGTGAAGGTGGCCGAGACGCCGTTGTTGTCCACCGCGACGACCACCTCGTTCGACGGAGCCTTGGTGAAGCACGGCGTCTGAATGTTGATCTGCTCCTGGCCGTTTACGTTGATCAGCGCGAGGATCGGAGCCTCGACGCCGTCGACCGTCACGCGCACGCCGCGCAGCCGCGTGGGGAACGGAGCGCCCTGCGCCAGCACCACGCCTTCGACGCCTTCCATCAGGCCCACGCCAAAGATCGACCCCGCGCTGCAAGGGACGAGCCCGGTGACGAAGCTCGCCGCGTTGACGAAACCGAGCGTGGAGACGATCGGCGTGCGCCCAATCACCTCGAGCACGAACCGCGTCGAGAAATCGAGCGCGCGCGCCTCGACCACGAGCCGGCCGAGTTGGCCGCCGATCACGCTGACCGATGCGCGTCCCTGTTCGTCGGTCACCGCCTGAGCCGGGCTGGCGAGGTTGCCGGCGCCTTCGACGATCGCGAACGTCACCGGGATGGCGCCCGCTCCAGCGCCGAGGTCGTTCTGCACCGCGACCACCAGCCGCTGAGCCGTCGACTCGCCCACCGCGACGCGCTGGCCGTCACCGCTGATCTTCACCACCTGCGTAGGCGTCACGTTCACGCGCAGATCGAAGGTCGTCGCGAGCCCGCCTGGCGTGGTAACCGTTACGGCGGCCAGTCCCGGCCGAGTCCCCAGCACGGCAATCGCCGAAGCCTCCCCGTTGCCATTGGTGCGCGGTGAGACGTTGTCGAGCATCACCGCACCGGCCGGGCTTACCGTGAACGACACTGGCTCGTTCCCCACCGGATTGCCGCACGGATCCGAAATCCGCACAACCAGAGCCTGGCCCGGTCCGTCGAGCCGCTGACCGGCATCGCCGGACTGTCCGTTGCCTTGAGCGCGGGCGATCGCCGCCGCCGGGCCGGTCACGATCCGGTAGGCGAACTCGTTCTCCCACAAGTCGTGCGAATTCACCGACGAGGTGATCGTGCCGCGGCCCAGTCGGCAGCCGCCGACCGCCGCCGCCGAGAGCCGGCCATCCAGGTTGGACGACGGCGCGATGCGCGGGTCGAAGCTCAGCGGCGGGCCGTCCACCTCGAACTCCACGCCAACGTTGCGCGAGGAATCCAACCCGTTCTTGCGAATCAGCCGCATGCGGATGGCGTCCTCGGTCCGTCCTCCCGCCGGCACGACGATTTCCTCGAGCGTGTCGACCAGCGGCTCGGCGGGCAGCACCATGTCATCCGGCGCCACGGTGAAGGTCAGCGGCTCAGGGAGAATCCGCCCAAATTCATCCACCACGTCAACGAGCGTAATGCGCGGAAAGGCCGACATCTGCACACCCGCCGCACACTGAAACGTTACCGAGCCGTCCTGTCCGGTATCGATGCTCGGCGGACAGCTCACGCCGTCGTCACGCGGCGTGATGGTCAGCGTGTTCTCCTGATCGGGAACTCCGAACGTGGCCGTCCGGATCGTCGTCATCCGCGGAAAGTCCGTGCCCGGCAGCGCGACCTGGTAGTCGCCCGAGAGGACCTCGAGGCCCGCCTGACCGGCTTGCTCGGTATTGAGCTCGAACTGCGCGGTCAATCCCGCGGCCGTGCGGCCCTCGACCGTGAAGCCCGTCGTCGATTGCGGCGAGACGCGCGCCGAGGCGACGCCGTAGAGGTTCGTCGTCACGCGGTTTGGCACGATTGCCGCGCCGCTCGAGAATGAGTTGAACGCCACCTCAACGCCCGCGACGCCCAGCCCTTCTTCGTCCGTCGCCAGCACCGCAATGCGGCGGGGCAGCGGCGTCCCGCCCGCGCCGGCTTGATTGTCGCCGCCGTAGATCGAAAGACTCGTCGCCTCGAGCGCCGGCGCGCCGACCAAGTCCACCAGCCGCGGCCTCCCAGAGACGCCCGCCTCGGCTTCCACCTCATCGCCGGCCGCCGAGAGACGCACCAGCCCGCCGCCTTCGTCGAAGAGCACGAACACGGCTGAGTGCGCACGATTGACGGCCACATCCACCGCCGGCGCGGTGAAGGGCGTATTGGAGCGCGGATCGCGTAGCAGGTCCATGGCCGAACCGGTGCGGTTGGTGCGGAACGCCTGCCGCGAGCTCTCCGAGACCAGGTAGTAGAGGTCGCTCCCGGGTGAGACCATGTGCTTGATCGTCACCGGCGGGCCCGCGACGAAATCGAGCGAGAAGCGGTCGATATTGACCGTCGAGATCGATGCGCCCGACGCCACGAACATCTCATCAAGCGGCGCTTCACGATCGAATCCGCCGGCGAAGGGCGCGCCCGGCCCGAGGTCGATCTCGCCGACGACCGTGTTGCGGTCCGAATCGACGGCGACCGCGCGTCCGACGCCCATCGTGTAGACTCCCGCTGCGTTCGGCGCGGCTGCTGCGGTCAGTGGAATCGCCGGCAGCTCCACCGGACCCGCCAGCCTCTGCGGCGGCGTGGTGTCCAGGTTGACGACCGAGAGGATGAGCGAGCCTTCGACGGTGACGAACGCGCGGCTGCCGTCGGGGATCACGGCTACGCCGGTCGGCGCCCCGCCCATGGGAATCAGGATGGGAGCAGTAGCGCCTGGCGCCTGTGCATCGAATGCGAACAGGAAGTCCCCGGCCGCCACTAGCAGCCAGCGACCGTTGGGCGTGAGCTGCGCGCTGCGGCGGCCCATGTTCACGGTGAGCGTAAGCGGTTCTCGGCCCAACACCGGGAACGGCGGCTGCCCGCCAAGCGTGACCACCGAGCTCTCGGCGACGACGTAGATCTTCTCGAGAACGGCCGGGTTGGCGAGACTCGGAACGCCAATCGCCTGTAGCGCGCCGGCGCCGACCTCTACGTTGGCCGCCAGCGCGAGCGTAGAAGTGTCATAGACGCTCGCCTCTTCGCCCTCCTGCAGCACGAAGGCGTACTCGACCGCACGCGCTGTCGCCGCGGCTGCGGCCAGCAAGGCCACAACGCTGATTGCCCGAACGACTCGTTCCATTCCCAGCTCTCCTCCGTCGGGGGATACGTAGGCGCAACCTGACTGTCCCAGGTTAGCGTAAGCAGGCGAGTTGCGACCGTGCTTGCGTGGATCGCCGCAAACCGAAGCGCGCCCGTGAGGGCGCGTGGCGGGGAGTCGGTTTTTTGAACGACCTACGGCTGCTCGCCAGCGTCGATCACGACCGGCTCTTGCTCCAACCCGTAGATACGGATCGTGCCGTCGCGCTTCTGCGGCTGCGAAGGCGCCGGTTGCGCCGCGCTGGCGCCGCGATCGCCCGAGGCGGCGCTCATGCCGGCTTTGAAGCTCTGTTGGATCTGGTCCGCCGGCGCTCGCAGCGTGGCGGTGATGCGCTGGGCGTCTTGTTGCATCTGGATCTGCTGGAGCAGCTCGGCCGGATTCGGGCCATCCCCGGATGGCTGGTTGGCCGCGCTGGCGGAAGCCAAGGCCAACAGGCCTTGCAGCGTGGTGAACAGCCGCTGCGAATCCTCTTGGGTCTTCGAGCGCAAGTCGAGGCTGAAGATGAAATCCTCCTCGATGCTCATGCCCAACCCGACGCCTTCGAGGCCGTCCAGCATCTGGCCGGCGAACGGCGGCGCCTCTTCCATGTTGGGCGGCTCGAAAGGACCTTGGGCGGCAATCCAGATGTGATGGTCCGCCAAACCGCGCGCCCACTCCTGCGCCTTCACGGCGAAGTCCGGGCTGCCGCCCGCCGCGCGACGCGCGAGCAGATCGCGCACCTTACTCTCGGTCCCCAGCGCGGCATAGCGGTCGCTGAGCTTGGCAAAGGCGCCCTTCTTACCCTCGTGCTCGAGCAGACTGAGAGAAACGCCGGCTACGGTCGCCGAGGCGCAACCCTGCGCGCACAGCGCCTCCACGAGCTTGTTCCCTGCAAAGTCGCCGTGCGCGACGATCAGCCCTTCCTCGCTCATCTCGCCCTGCCGCTCCGGCTCGATGCGGCCCATGATCAACAGCTCGTCGATGCCGCTGAACGGGTTCTCGCCCATCTGATCGAGCAGCCCGGTCCAGCCCGGCCCGCCCTTCTTGCTCTCGTCGAGCACCTTGAGCATCAGCGGCGAGGTGGCGATCTCGCCCAGGCGCACGCCGATCAGCAGATTTACCTCCGGGTCGCCGAGCTGCAACAGCCCGGGGTCGACCGCCGTTGCCGGAAGCGAGAGTATTGCGGCAAGAAGCGTGGTACGGCAAAGCGAGGGCATGAGAGTCGTCGAGCCTCCTTGGTCAGCTTAACGTCTGACCCTAGCAACGACCATCGGCAAAACGCCCTAGCACGTTCTCTCCCAACGTCGTTCCGAGCCGCCCGCTAGGCCGGACCCGCCCCTCGCAGCAGCGCCACGGTCTGGGCGTTCGACCCCGGCCATTCCTCCCCGGGAAACCGTACGGCATACGCGAGCGGCGTTGAGTGGACGACCTCGTCGGGACGCTCGTAGTGCCCGGGCAGCGTGGCGCGCACCGTGAGGTCGGCGCCGTGTTCGATCAGCAGGCGCGCCAGCGGCAGGCCCAGATCCCGTGTCTGCGTCGCGGCGTGGAAGATCGGCGTCTGCCCGCCCACGCCGCGCTCATCCACCGTTGCGCGAGCGTTGACATCGGCGCCGCGCTCGAGCAGCAGCTTGGCCGCTTCGATCGAGCCATACTCGACCGCCACATGCAGTAGCGTCGCGCCCTCGAGCGTCATCCTACGCGCCCCCGTGCTGCCGCAGTCGAGCTCGGGGTAGCGGCGCTCGACGAGGCTCGGATCCGCGTCGAGCGCGGCGGCCACTCCGTCCAGCCGGTCTTGGATCGTGGCCAAGACTCCTGGCAGGTCGTAGCGCGTCGGACAGCCCGCGGTGCGCAGCAGGTCGATGCATTCGGCGAGCTTCGGCGACCGCCAGTATGTCCCGATCAGGTAGTCGAGCGCGGTGTTCGGGCGAGCGGACTTTGCCGTGTTGGGATCGGCGCCGTGTTCGAGCAGCCAGCGCAGGGCATCGGGATCGACCGTCTCGCACGGGGCCCAAATGATGGGAAACTCACCGTGCCACTCGGCGTTCACGTCGGCGCCGTGCTCCACCAGCAGCTCCATCATGGGGATACGCTGGCCGCCCAGCGCCGCCCGCATGAGCGGACCGTCGCCGCCTTGATGCACGTCCGAACCGTTCTCGATCATCCAACTCACGATCGCGAGCCGCGTCGCCGAGGGCGGCCCCCAGGGAATGCGGCATTCGGCGACCCAGGTCAGCGGACCGTCGCCGCCATAGCCCAGAGGCGCCCGATGCAGCGCCGGGTCGCCGGTCATCATGCGCCGGATCCGATCGAGGTCCTCGTCGTTGATAGCCTGTTCGAGCGCACTCGCTTCGTTGGATCTTTCCATGTGAGCTTTGCGCGGCCAAGTGTGCCACATCCGCGCCGCCGGCGGGCGCGCGCGCAGCTCTCGCGCGCAAGTCGGCTGGTATAATGCCAGCAGGAGTGGGCCGGTAGCTCAGCTGGGAGAGCGCAGCGTTCGCAACGCTGAGGTCAGGGGTTCGATCCCCCTTCGGTCCACCAACTTTCCCTCTCATCCAGGAAGGCTCGCAGCGAGCGGGCTTCGCTGAGCCTGACGGTGCACGCCCCCGCGCATGCCGAGCTCCGGGCGCGCCGGAACGTGGTACAACTTCGCTCGGGTGAAGGCCTACCTCCTGCTGGCGTTTCTGACGCTGCTCAACGTTCTCAACTTCATCGACCGCCAGCTCATTCCGACGCTGGCGCCGAAACTGATCGAAGAGCTGGGGTTGACCAAGGCCGAGATCGGGCTGCTCTACGGGTTCGTCTTCGTGGTGTTGTACACGATCTTCGGCCTCGTACTGGGGACGGTCGCCGACCGCTATCACAGGCCGCGGCTGATCGCCGGCGGGCTGACGCTGTGGAGTGCGCTGACGGCGGCGTCCGGCGCGGCGAAATCATTCTTCCATCTTGCGGCGGCGCGGGTGTTCGTGGGGGTGGGCGAGGCGACCCTGACGCCGGCGGCGTTGTCGATGCTGGCGGACGTCTTCCCGGAGAGCAAGCGCGGGTTCGCTTCCGGAGTCTACTACGCGGGACTGCCGTTGGGCGTCGGGCTAGGGTTCGCGGTCTCGGGATGGTTGGCGCCGGAGTATGGCTGGCGCATGTGCTTCTACGTGCTGGGCGGCGCGGGGCTGCTATTCGTTCCGGCGCTGCTGCTGCTGAAGAACCCGCGGCGGCGCGCCGAGACCCGCGGCGTCGAGCGTCCTGCGTGGGGCGAGATCGTCCGCACCCTGCTCTCCGCACTGCGCTCGACGCCCGCGCTCGGGCTGACGATCCTCTACGGGACGCTGATCAGCTACTCCACCTCGTCGACGATCCACGTGCTGACGTGGCTGGTGGAGGAGCGCGGGATGGAATTCCAACAGGCGGCGTATCTCTCCGGGCGCATCTACGCGGCGGCGGGGTTGATGGGCGTGGCGCTGGGAGGCTACGTGAGCGACTGGTGCCATGCGCGCTGGCAGGGCGGACGGCTGTGGTTCTTGATCGTGAAAGGGCTGATCTTCCTGCCGTTCGTCTACGGGTTCTATACGTTGCCAGCCGAGGGACCACTGTTCTTTCTGTGCTGGTTCATGGGCAGCCTGCACTCGACGAGCTGGTACGGGCCGGTCTTTGCGACCGTGCAGGATCTGGCGCCGGGCAAGATCCGCGCGACGATCGTGGCTTTCCTGCTGTTGAGCCTGAACCTACTCGGGACTGGGCCGGGGCCGTGGATCACCGGCATGATCGCGGACCGCTATACGATCTGGACCGGGCTGGTGACCGCGGTCTCGGTAGGTTACCTGGGAATCATTCCAGCAATCGCAGCCGCGCGCCGCTACGGGCGAGACGCGGCGCACGCGAGCCGCTAACCGCCACGCGCCCGTCAGGGCGCGTGCCCGAATCCACCGGTCTGACCCGTGCCTAGTCGCCCTCCCCCGACGCCGACGCCGCGTCGGACTCGGTCGCCGGTTGCGGTTGTTGTTGCGCGCCTTCCTCCTCGAAGCCGCCGAAGTTGAAGTCCGCCAAGGCGTCTTCGCCGAAGGTCGGCATGCCGGTGAGGTACTCGACCTCCGGCGCCATCACGTCGGGCTCGTCCTCGCCTTCGATCTTGACCTTGCCGTAGACCTCGAGCCCGGTGCCGGCCGGGATGAGGCGGCCGACGATGACGTTCTCCTTGAGCCCGCGCAGCGTGTCGACCTTGCCCGAGATGGCCGCTTCGGTGAGCACGCGCGTGGTCTCCTGGAACGACGCCGCCGAGATGAACGAGTCGGTCGCGAGCGAGGCCTTGGTGATGCCCATCAGCAGCGGCCGGCCGAGCGCGGGCTTGCCGCCCTTGTCGAGCACGTCCTGGTTCACCTTCCGGAAGCGGAACTTGTCGACGACCTCCTCGAGCAGGAAGTCTGTGTCGCCTACGTCCTCGACCTTGATCCAGCGCATCATCTGACGCGAGATGACCTCGAGGTGCTTGTCGTTGATGGCGACGCCCTGCAGACGGTAGACCTCCTGGATCTCGTCGACCAGGTACTTCTGCAGCTCGCGCTCGCCGAGCACGGCCAGGATGTCGTGCGGGTCGCGCGGGCCGTCCATCAGCGGCTCGCCCGCGCGCACCTTCTCGCCCTCCTGGACGTTGATGTGGATGCCGCGCGGGATGGAGTACTCGCGCTCCTCGCCGGTATCGGCGACGACGTAGACCTTGCGCTGGCCCTTGGCGAGCTCGCCGTAGCGGACTTGCCCATCGATCTCGGACATGACCGCCGTTTCGCGCGGGCGGCGCGCCTCGAACAGCTCGACGACGCGCGGCAGACCGCCGGTGATGTCTTTGGTCTTGGCCGTCTCGCGCGGAATCTTGGCGAGCGTGTCGGCCGCGTGGATCGAATCTCCGTCGCGCACCATCAGGTGGGCGTGGGTGGGAATGAGATACTTGCGCAGCATCTTGCCCTTCGAGTCGCGGATCTCGATGGTCGGCTGTTTCTTCTCGTCGGGCGAGTCGGTGACGACCCACTGCGACATGCCGGTTACCTCGTCGACCTGCTCTTGCAGGGTGACGCCTTCCTGCAGATCCTTGAAGTGGCAGACCCCGCTGTTCTCGGTGAGGATCGAGAAGGTATAGGGATCCCACTCGAGCAGGATCTGATTCTTGGCGACCGGATCGCCGTCGTTGACCAGAAGCTTGGCGCCGTAGACGACCTGATAGCGCTCCTTCTCACGCTCTTTCTCGTCGACGATAGCAATGATGCCGTTGCGGTTCATCGCGATCAGCTCGCCGGCTTCGTTGTGGACCGCGTTGACGCCAATGTACTTGAGGAAGCCCTCGGACTTGGCGTCCTGGGTGGACTGCTCGGAGACCTTCGTCGCGGTGCCGCCAATGTGGAAGGTCCGCATCGTGAGCTGCGTGCCGGGCTCGCCGATCGACTGTGCGGCAATGACGCCCACGGCCTCGCCGCGCTCGACCAAGCGCCCGGTCGCCAAGTGGCGGCCGTAGCAGAGACGGCACACGCCGCGCTCGGACTCGCAAGTCAACACGGAGCGAATGCGTACGCGCTCGATGCCGGCCTGCTCGATCTGAACCGAGAGGCGCTCGTTGATCTCTTGGTTGACGCCGACGATCTCGGCGCCCTCGTAGTCGGTGATCGAATCGATGGCGACGCGGCCGACGATTCTGTCGCGCAGCGGCTCGATGATTTGGCCCGACTGCACGATCGCCTCGACCCAAATGCCGTCGGCGGTGCCGCAGTCCGACTCGGTCACGATCACGTCCTGCGCCACGTCGACGAGGCGGCGCGTGAGGTAGCCCGAGTCGGCGGTCTTGAGCGCGGTGTCAGCCAACCCCTTGCGCGCGCCGTGGGTGGAGATGAAGTACTGCAGAACGTTGAGGCCCTCGCGGAAGTTCGCGGTGATGGGCGTCTCAATGATCTCGCCCGACGGCTTGGCCATCAGGCCGCGCATGCCGGAGAGCTGCCGGATCTGCTGCTTGGAGCCGCGAGCGCCGGAGTCGGCCATCACGTAGATCGGATTGAGGCTCTCGCCGTCCTTGTCCTCGGCCTCCATGATGTGGAACATGCCGTCGGAGACGCGCTCGGTGACCTTGGACCAGATCTCGATGATCTTGTTGTAGCGCTCGCCGTGCGTGATCGCGCCGTCGAGGTACTGCTGCTCGACCGACATGACCTCCTTCTGCGCGGCGGCGACGACTTCCGGTTTGTTCTCGGGCACGACCATGTCGTCGATGCCGATGGAGATGCCCGAACGGGTGGCGTACTCGAAACCCAGATCCTTGAGGTTGTCGAGCATCTTGACCGTTTCTTCGCGGCCGATCTTGAGGTAGCCGTACTGCACCAACTCGCGCAGACCGTTCTTCTTCATCAGGCCGTTGACGTAGGGCATGTCGTGCGGCAGCTTCGAGTTGAGGATGACGCGGCCCACGGTGGTGTCCATGTACTGCTTGCGGAAGTACACCGGTTCGGTGGTGGTGACGCGCTGGCTGTCGTTGTCCCGCGCCAAATCGATGACCCAGCCGGTGTAGTAGAGCTTGATGGGGCTCAGCGTCTCGACCTCGCCCATGTCGAGCGCGAGGATGACGTCGTCGATGGAGCCGAACGTCCGGCCCTCGCCGCGCGCGTTGGTCTTGGTCTTGGTCAGGTAGTACAAACCAAGAATCATGTCCTGGCTGGGGGTCGCGATGGGCGCCCCGTTGGCCGGCGAGAGGATGTTGTGCGAGGCCAGCATCAAGGTGTAGGCCTCGATCTGGGCTTCGGGCGAGAGCGGCACGTGCACCGCCATCTGGTCGCCGTCGAAGTCGGCGTTGAAGGCCGGGCAGACCAGCGGATGCAGCCGGATGGCCTTGCCCTCGACCAGCGTCGGCTCGAAGGCCTGGATGCCTAGGCGGTGCAGCGTGGGAGCGCGGTTGAGCAGAACGGGGTGATCCTTGGTCACCTCGTCGAGGATGTCCCACACGACCGGGTCTTGCTGTTCGACGAGCTCCTTGGCCTGCTTGATGGTCGTGCAGTGCCCGCGCTGCTCGAGCCGCTGGTAGATGAACGGCTTGAAGAGCTCGAGCGCCATCAGCTTGGGCAGCCCGCATTGGTTGAGCTTGAGGTTGGGACCGCAAACGATGACCGAGCGGCCGGAGTAGTCGACGCGCTTGCCGAGCAGGTTCTGGCGGAAGCGGCCCTGCTTGCCCTTGAGCGTGTCGGAGAGCGACTTGAGCGGACGGTTGTTGGCGCCGCGCAACACGTGGCCGCGGCGGCCGTTGTCGAACAGAGCGTCGACGGCCTCCTGGAGCATGCGCTTCTCGTTGCGCACGATCACGTCCGGCGCGCTGAGCTCCATCAGCTTCTTGAGCCGGTTGTTGCGGTTGATGACGCGGCGGTAGAGGTCGTTGAGATCAGAGGTGGCGAAGCGCCCGCCGTCGAGCGGGACCAGCGGACGCAGCTCGGGCGGGATGACCGGCAGCACGTCGAGGATCATCCAGTCGGGACGATTCCCGGACTTGCGGAAGCTCTCGGCGACCTTGAGCCGGCGCGCGAACTTGAGCTTCTTCTGCAGCGAGGTCTCGTCCTTCATCTGCTGGCGCAGCTCGGTCGCCAACTGATCGAGGTCGATCTTCTTGAGCAGCTCCTTGACGCCCTCGGCGCCCATCAGCGCAACGACCACATCCGGGTGGTCGAGGTCCAGCTTGCGCTTGAGGTCGTCGCTGATGATCTTGCCCGGAGCGATCTTCTCCTTGTCGATGACCAGATCCTCTTCCTCGCACTCGACCACGATGTAGGCCTCGTAGTAGAGCACGCGCTCGAGATCCCGCAGGGTGATGTCGATCAGTTGACCGATGCGGCTGGGCAGGCCCTTGAAGAACCACACGTGCGAGCACGGCGAGGCCAGCTCGACGTGGCCGAGGCGCTCGCGCCGCACGCGGCTCAGCGTGACTTCGACGCCGCATTTATCGCAGATGACGCCGCGATGCTTCATGCGCTTGTACTTGCCGCACAAGCACTCCCAGTCGGTGACCGGCCCGAAAATCTTGGCGCAGAACAGACCGTCGCGCTCGGGCTTGAACGTACGGTAGTTGATGGTCTCCGGCTTGGTGACCTCGCCGTGAGACCAGCTGCGAATCTTCTCCGGCGAAGCCAGAGAGATCCGGATGCTGTCGAAATCCGAGATCAGGCTGACGCGATCGTACGGGCTGGATCGATACAAAGCGTGCCTCCCAAAAACTTGCTGGCCATCGGCCTCGGGGCGCGCGCCAACGAGCGCTTCCCCTGGAACAGCCACCCGGCCCAAAAGGCCCTCTCGCGCCGCCGGCGGCCCGCGCCCAAGGGTGACTGTCCAAAAACGGGGCGCGGGTTCGCGGCGAATTCTCTCTAGTCGGCCGCTAAAGCGGTCTCGATGACGTCCTGCTGACTCTTGATCAGCTCGACGTCCAAACACAGCGACTGGAGCTCGCGGATGAGCACGTTAAACGACTCGGGCACTCCCGGCTCCATGGCGGCCTCGCCCTTGACGATCGACTCGTAGATCTTGGCGCGGCCGTAAACATCGTCGGACTTGGCGGTGAGCAACTCCTGGAGGATGTGCGCGGCGCCGTAAGCTTCGAGCGCCCACACCTCCATCTCGCCAAAACGCTGACCGCCGAACTGCGCCTTGCCGCCCAGCGGCTGCTGGGTGATCAGCGAGTACGGACCGATTGAGCGGGCGTGGATCTTGTCGTCGACCAGATGGCTTAGCTTGAGCATGTAAATGATGCCGACGGTCGTCTCCTGCTCGAAGGCGTCGCCGGTCAGCCCGTCGCGCAGGCGAATCTTGCCCGAGCTCGGCAGCTCAGCTTCGGCCAGCCTGTCCTTGATCATCGACTCGCCAGGGCCTTCGAAGACCGGCGAGGCGAACTTGAGGCCCAGGGCCTGCCCGGCCCAACCCAAATGGGTCTCGAGGATCTGTCCCACGTTCATGCGGGAGGGCACGCCGAGCGGATTGAGCACGATCTCGACCGGACGCCCGTCGGGCAGGAACGGCATGTCCTCTTCGGGGAGCACGCGCGCGATGACGCCCTTGTTGCCGTGACGGCCGGCCATCTTGTCGCCGACTTGAAGCTTGCGCTTCATGGCGATATAGACCTTGACCATCTTGATGACGCCGGGCGAGAGCTCGTCGCCTTTCTTGAGCTTGGCGATCTTCTCGTCGGTGAGCTTCTCGAGCACCTGGATCTGACGGATCGTCATCTCCTCGATCTCGTCGACCTTCTCGTGCAGGTGCGGGTCCTTGTCCTTGAGGCGCAGGCGCTTGATGTCGCGCGCCCGCAGCGTCTCGAGCAGCTCGCGCGTCAGCGTGTCGCCCTTCTCGACGAGCTTGCGGTTGGTCTTCTCGTCGTGCAGATCCGCTTGGGCGATCTGGCCGCCGAGCAGCGCTTCGAGCCGCTTGGCGCGCTCGTCGAAGAGGATGCGCTTCTCGTCGTCGAGGTTGCGCTGCAGCCGCTCGACGGTCTGCTGCTCGATGAGTTGTGCGCGCTCGTCCTTCTCCACGCCCTTGCGCGCGAAGATCTTGGCGTCGACGACGATGCCCGAGATGCCGGGCGGGCAGTAGAGCGAGGCGTCCTTGACGTCTCCCGCCTTCTCGCCAAAGATCGCGCGCAGCAGCTTCTCCTCGGGCGTGAGCTGCGTCTCGCCCTTGGGGGTGACCTTGCCGACGAGGATGTCGCCGGGCTTGACCGCCGCGCCGATGCGGATGATGCCGCTCTCGTCGAGGTTGCGCAGGAAGCTCTCGGAGATGTTCGGGATGTCGCGCGTGATCTCTTCGGGGCCGAGTTTGGTGTCGCGCGCCTCGACGTCGAACTCCTCGATGTGGATCGAGGTGTAGAAGTCTTCCTTGACGAGCTTCTCCGACACCAGGATGGCGTCCTCGAAGTTGTAGCCGCGCCAGGGCATGAACGCGCACAAGACGTTGCGGCCCAGCGCCAGCTCGCCGACCTCGGTCGAGGGACCGTCGGCGAGCACCTCGCCCGCCTTGACCCGCTGTCCGGCCTGCACGATCGGCTTCTGGTTGATGCAGGTGTTCTGGTTGGAGCGCTTGAACTTGACGAGCTGATAGATGTCCGCGCCAACCTCGCGGGACATCTGGCCCTCGTGCACGCCGCCCTCCACGCGGACGATGATGCGCTCGGAGTCCACCGAGTCGACCAAGCCGTCGCGGCGGCAGATCACCACCGCGCCCGAGTCGCGGGCCGCGATGCGCTCCATGCCGGTGCCGACGATGGGTGAATCCGCGCGCAGCAGAGGCACCGCTTGGCGCTGCATGTTCGAGCCCATCAGAGCGCGGTTCGCGTCGTCGTTCTCGAGGAACGGGATCAGGCTGGCCGCGACCGAGACGAGCTGCTTGGGGCTGACGTCGAGATACTGAATCTCGGCCTTCTTCTTGAGCTGGAAGTCGCCCGCGACGCGGCAGTTCGCAAACTCGGGGATGATCTTGCCGTCATCGGCGACCGGGATGTTCGCCTGGGCGATGGTGTAGAGGTCCTCCTCCCAGGCCGAGAGGTAGTGGCAATGCGCCTCGAACTGCGCCGCGGTCTTGTTCTTCGACAGGCCCGTGTTGACCCTCTGGGCCTCCTCGCGCCGCATCACCTCGCCGCTCTTCAGGCCGGAATCACCGGGATGCGTGATGCGCACCTCGTCGACGACGGCGCCGTTCTCGACGCGGCGGTAGGGACTCTCGATGAAGCCGTACTCGTTGATCCGCGCAAAGCACGACAGCGACGAGATCAGACCGATGTTGGGACCTTCCGGCGTCTCGATCGGGCAGATGCGGCCGTAGTGCGTGGTGTGCACGTCGCGCACCTCGAACCCGGCGCGCTCGCGCGAGAGACCGCCCGGGCCGAGTGCGGAGAGCCGGCGCTTGTGGGTGATCTCCGAGAGCGGATTGGTCTGATCCATGAACTGCGACAACTGCGAAGAGCCGAAGAACTCACGGATCGCGGCCATCACCGGCTTGGCGTTCACCAGATCGTGCGGCATCGCCGACGACATCTCCTGGTAGACGCTCATCTTTTCCTTCATGGCCCGCTCCATGCGGACCAGGCCAATGCGGAACTGGTTCTCGAGCAGCTCGCCCACCGCGCGCACGCGGCGGTTGCCGAGATGATCGATATCGTCGACCTCGCCGATGTTCCGGCGCAGTTGCAGCAAGTAGCGGATCGTGGCGTAGAAGTCGTCCGCGGTGAGCGTGCGCTGGTCGAGAGAAGTCTTGTCCTCGGCCCCGTGGATCTTGATGTTGAACTTCATCCGCCCCACGCGCGAGAAGTCGTACTTGCGGGCGTCGAAGAACATGCCCTGGAACAACTGCGTGGCGGTTTCGAGCGTGGGCGGGTCGCCGGGGCGCAGCTTGCGGTAGATCTCGATCAGCGCGTCGTTCTGCGTGGTGACGGTATCTTTCCTGAGGGTGTCGGAGAGTACGACGCCAACCGGATCCCGCTCGGGGTAGAAGACCGAGAACTCGGTGACGCCGGCTTCGATCAGCTTGGCGATCTTCTCCGGCGTGGCCTCGGTATTGGCTTCGGCCAGCACGTCCCCGTCTTCGGTGTTGACCACGTCGCCGGCGAACAGCGCGCCCTCGAAGTCCTCGGGCGAGGCCGACAGCGTGTCGATCTCGTGCTTCTGCAGCTCGCGCAGCACCAGGTTGGTCACCTTGCGGCCCTTCTTGACGACCGCCTTGCCCTTGGCGTCCTTGACCTCGTCGGAGAGCCGCATCCCCAGCAGGTTTTCGCTGACCTGACGGCTCAGCTTCGCGCCGTCCACCTGAATGCGGTCGACACTGTAGAAGCCCTCGAGGATCTCAGCGTCGGTCTTCAGACCCAGCGCGCGAAGGAAGACCGTGCCCAAGAATTTGCGCTTGCGGTCGATGCGGACGTAGAGCAGGTTCTTTTGGTCGTACTCGAACTCGACCCAGCTTCCGCGGTAGGGAATGATCTTGCCGAGGAAGTAGGTGCGGCGGTTGGCCGTCTCGAAGAAGACGCCAGGCGAGCGATGGAGCTGCGAGACGATCACGCGCTCGGTGCCCGAGATGATGAACGTCCCGTTGTGAGTCATCAACGGGATCTCGCCGAAGAAGACCTCCTGCTCCTTGATGTCGCGGATCGTCTTCTCGCCTCCCTCGGCGTCCTTCTCGTAGATCGTGAGCCGGATGGTGACCTTGAGCGGCGCGGCGTAGGTCATGCCGCGCTCCTGGCACTCCTCGACGTCGTACTTGAGCACCAGCCCAACCGGGTCGCCGCACTTGGGGCAGAAGGTGACGCGGTTCGCGTT
This sequence comes from Bryobacterales bacterium, assembly GCA_965216545.1. Classification (GTDB taxonomy): domain Bacteria; phylum Acidobacteriota; class Terriglobia; order Bryobacterales; family UBA6623; genus RI-231. Next base: position 3,962,514 of record OZ244172.1, on the reverse strand, counting down.
GTATTCCCCGCACGCCCCGCAAGGAATCATCGCCGGGCCGTAGGGATCGGTCTTGATGGTGGAGCCGCAGTGCGAGCAGGTCGAGCGGCGGTGATGCAACCCGCGCAGGTGGCCGCACTTGCACTCCCAGTCCCCGATCGAGTAGTCGACGAACTCGAGCTCGCTCAGCCCCCGGAAGTCGCTGATCGGGAACACCGAGGTGAACACCGCCTGCAAGCCGTTGTCGTCGCGCTCGCTCGGCAGCAGATCCATCTGCAGGAAGCGCTCGTAGGAGTCCTTTTGCACCTCGATGAGGTTGGGAATGGGGATCGCAGCCGGAATCCGCGAGAAATCCTCGCGCAGACCGTTTTGGGAAGAGCCGTTTGCGCTGTGAGCCATCTGAAAACTCCCGGGTCGCATCGAACCGACGCCGGCGGGCGCGACTAGAAACGCGCAGCCGCCAAGGGGTCGCTGTAAGGACGGGTCGCCGGATCGAGCCAAATCCGACAAACACCGGAGCCTTCGCCGCTGAGATGCGGCAAACGTAACGGTTGGAAACCGTCTTTCTCCCGACTCGCGGACACTTCATCCGGTCGGGAAACAACACAACAGGCGCACGCCCCCTTACCGGGGAGTCGCCTTTGCAATAGGTGGGCCTGCAAGAACGACGCCTCTGAGCCTCGAAGATCGGAATCGACGCAGTCTGACGATACGACCCATGGAGTATAGCAACGCCGGCGGCCCGCAAGCAAGTCTGGCGCCAAAAAGGGCGCGGACCCGCGAAACCGGCCGCCGCATGCATCGAGCCTTCGCCGTCGCGTCGATGCGGTCCTCTAGGAAAGCTCGACGGTCGCGCCGGCTTCCTTGAGCTTCTCGAGGATCGAGTCGGCTTCGGCCTTCTCGATGTTCTCCTTGATCGGCTTGGGAGCGCCGTCGACCAGGTCCTTGGCTTCCTTGAGCCCCAAGCTGGTGATCTCGCGGACAGCCTTGATGACCTTGATCTTGTTCGCGCCGGCTTCCTTGAGGACGACGGTGAACTCGGTCTGCTCCTCGGCTGCTGCCGCGCCGCCGCCGTCGGCCGGCGCGGCGGCCATCATCACCGGACCGGCGGCCGCGGCGGAGACGCCGAGCTTCTCCTCGAGCTCCTTCACCAGCGCCGCGGCTTCCATCAGCGTGAGGCCTTGAATCTGTTCGGAAATTGCTGCTATGTCGGCCATGTTGTGGTTCTCTCCTTGGATCGTACGATCTTTCGATAGCGGTCTTGCGGGCGAGCGTTGCGGCCCGCGAACTTTACCTCTGCGAGCGCGGTCTACTCCGCCTCGCTGAACTTCTTCTCGTCGATGGCGGCTTGCAGCACGCGCACCAGATCCCGCGCCGGCGCGTTGACCACGCCGACGATGTCTTGAGCGCCGGAGTTGAGCAGAAACAGGATCTTGGCCTGCGTCTCCGGCTTGCCCGGCATCTTCGATAGCGCCTCGAGCGCTTTCTCGTCGAGAGCCTCTCCCTCGACCACGCCGGCGCGAAAGCCAAAGACCTTGGTCGTCTTGGACTGCTCGACCAGCGCCTTCATCAGCCCGACCGGGTCATCGTCGGCAAGCACGACCGAGGTCATGCCCTTGACGCCCTCGAAGGCCTTGGCGACCGGGGTTCCGTCGGCTGCGATCTTGGCCAGGCGGTTGTTGATGACGCGGTACTTCGCGCCAGTCTCGCGAATCTTCTTGCGGAGCTGGAAATCCTCGCCGACCTTGATGCCCTCGAACTTGCACAGCACCACGACGGGATTGTCAGCAAAGGCTTCGCGGAGTCGATCGAGCTCGGCTTGCTTGACTGCTTTGGTCTTCATGGTCTCGAGCTCCTCAATCAACCAGATCGTTCGCATCGACCTCGAGCGAAGGGCTCATGGTCGAGCAGATGCTGATCTTCTTGACGTACTTGCCCTTGGCGGCCGAGGGCTTGGCCCGCATCACCGCCGAGATCAGCGTCGAGGCGTTCTCGTTGAGCTTGGCGGTGTCGAATCCGAGCTTGCCGACCGGCGCGTGGATCACGCCGCCCTTGTCGACGCGAAACTCCACCTTGCCGGCCTTGATCTCTTGTACGGCCTGGGCGATGTCGGTCGTCACCGTGCCGGTTTTCGGGTTCGGCATCAGACCGCGCGGGCCGAGCACGCGGCCGAGCTTGCCGACATGACGCATCATGTCGGGCGTGGCGACCACGGCGTCGAAGTCCAGCCAGCTCTCTTTCTGGATCTTCTCGACCATCTCTTCGCCGCCCACGAAATCCGCCCCGGCGTCTTCGGCCTCCTTGGCCTTGTCACCCTGAGTGATCACGAGCACGCGCTTGGACTTGCCCAGCCCGTGCGGCAGCACGACCGTGCCGCGCACCATCTGATCGGCGTGGCGGGGGTCGACGCCGAGGTTCATGTGGACCTCGACGGTCTCGTCGAACTTCGCGACCTTGTTTTGCTGTAAGAACGGAATGGCTTCGGAGAGCGGGTAAGGACGCCTCTCCGCCAATTCCGCTACGTTGCGGTGTTTCTTGCCAGCCATATTCCTCCTTGGTCCCAGCGGCCGGAGCGCCAAACGCTCCGCGCCTCCCAAAGCCCGCCTTCCGCGGCGGTTGCTCTATCGCTTCGAGCTCTCGATCACGCTCCCCTAGGCCACCACGTCCACGCCCATCGAACGGGCCGTGCCTTCGATGCAGATCATCGCGGCTTCGACGGTGTGACAGTTCAAATCCGGCATCTTCTGCTTGGCGATCTCCTCGACCTGCGCCTTGGTGATCTTGCCGACTTTGTCGCGATTGGGCTCGCCGGAGCCCTTCGCCAGCTTGACGGCCTTCTTGATCAGCACCGCCGCCGGCGGCGTCTTGGTGATGAAGTCATAGGAGCGATCCTGGTAGACGGTCAGTACCACTGGCACCGTCAGCCCGACCAAATCGGGCTGGCTGGTGCGGGCGTTGAACGCCTTGCAAAACTCCATGATGTTCACGCCAGCCTGGCCCAGGGCCGGACCCACCGGGGGCGCCGGCGTCGCCTTGCCGGCCATGATCTGCAACTTGACTTGCTGTTTGACCTTCTTCGCCATCGGGAATTCCTATCGGGGAAGGCTCAGCCTTCGCGCTCCACCTGAAAGTACTCGAGCTCGACCGGGGTGCCGCGCCCGAAGATCGTGACCATGACCTTGAGCGTCGAGCGGTCCTCGTTGACCTCCTCGACCGTGCCCGAGAAGTTGGCGAACGGGCCGTCGATGATCTTGACGCGGTCGTTGCGCTCGAAATGCATCTTGGGCCGCGGCCGCTCGGCCGAGGCCGTCTGCCGGAAGAGAATCTGGTTGACCTCGTCCGCGGTCAGCGGATTCGGCTTGAGGCCGCCGCCAACGAAACCGGTCACGCGCGGTGTGTTCTTGACCACGTGCCACAGCTCGTCGTCGAGATCGAGCTGGACCAGCACGTAGCCGGGATAGAGCAGGCGCTTGGTCGTTACCTTCTTACCGGCGCGCATCTCCACCACGTCCTCGGTCGGGATCAGGATCTCGCCGATCCGCTCCTCGTAGCCGAACGCATCGCAACGCGTGCGCAGGCTCTCGCGCACCTTGTTCTCGAAGCCCGAGTAGGTGTGGATGATGTACCAATCCAGGCCCGGCACGCCGACCGGCTCGGGCTCGGCGGGCGGCTCCTCGCCCGGTTGCTCGGCCTCGTCCGCGGCTTCCGGTTCCTCTCCGGCCGCCTCCTGCGGGGTCTCTTCCTCGGCCTCGGGCTCCGCGGCGGGTTCGGCGTCGGGGGCGACGGGCTCGGGCGAAGCGGTCTCGGCCTCGGCCTCCGCAGGCTCGGGCTCGACGGCCGGCGCCGCCTCCGGCGCGGCCGCCTCGGCGCCGTCAACCGGCGCAGCTTCTGCTGCCGGCTCGGCCGCCGGCTGTTCCCCCGCCGTCGGTTCTTCCGCCGTCAAGGCCTGCTCACGCTGTTCGTCTGGACCGAGCTCGTTCACAACTACCTGCTTGTGTTGACGCTAGTTCGAGAAAATCGCGTAGAGCCGCGTCTGGCCGAGCGCGAGGATGTAGTCGACAATACCGAAGTAGATGCCGAAAAAGGCCACCGTGGCGAGTACGACCACGGTCGTGCTGCGCACTTGCTCGCGGCTGGGCCAGGTGACCAAGCGCATCTCGCGGCGGTGCTCGTCGATGTAGCTTCGCACGCGGTCGAGCCAACCCTGGTTCTTTTCGAGCTGCTTGTTTGCTGCGGCCATGGTTGCCAAATCTTCCCTGCTCGCGGCTTCCCGCGCAGCCCGTCAAAACGCCTTTCCCGGCTCCAGAACCCCCAAGGAATCACGAAGGTGGCAGGGGCGGAGGGAATCGAACCCCCAGTGGCGGTTTTGGAGACCGCTGGTTTACCGTTAACCGACGCCCCTCTACGCGCTCCAGCCTACTTGACCTCGCGATGGAGCGCATGGGTCCGACACCGGGGGCAGTACTTTTTCATCTCGACGCGCCCCGGCGTCTTCCTCTTGTTCTTCGTCTTAGTATAGTTGCGCTCCTTGCAATCTGTACACTGCAGCGTAATGATGTCGCGCGGCATCTCGCCCTCCTGCCCAAGAATCCGAAGACCTTACTCGACAATATCGGAGACCGTGCCGGCGCCGATGGTGCGGCCGCCTTCGCGAATCGCGAAGCGCAGCCCCTTCTCCATCGCGATCGGGCTGATCAGCTCGATCGACAACGTCACGTTGTCCCCCGGCATCACCATCTCGGTCCCTTCCGGCATGTTCGCCACGCCCGTCACGTCCGTCGTCCGGAAGTAGAACTGCGGCCGGTAGCCGTTGAAGAACGGCGTGTGCCGCCCTCCCTCGTCCTTCTTCAGCACGTACACCTCGCCCTTGAACTTGGTGTGCGGCGTGATCGACGCCGGCTTCGCCATCACCTGTCCCCGCTCCACCTCGTCCTTGTCGAGCCCGCGCACCAACAGTCCCACGTTGTCGCCCGCTTCGCCTCGGTCGAGCAGCTTCTTGAACATCTCGACCCCGGTCACCACCTTCTTCTGCGTCTCGCGGATCCCCACGATCTCCACTTCCTCGCCCACCTTGATCAGCCCGCGCTCGATTCGCCCGGTCACCACCGTGCCCCGGCCCGAGATCGAAAAAATGTCTTCCACCGGCATCAAGAACGGCTTGTCCACCTCCCGCTCCGGCGTTGGAATATAGTCGTCCACCGCTTCCATCAGCTCGTCGACCGACTTCTCCCACTTGTCCTCGCCGTTCAGCGCCCCCAACGCCGACACCTTCACCACCGGTATGTCGTCGCCGGGAAACTCGTACTCGGAGAGCAGCTCGCGCACCTCGAGCTCCACCAGCTCGAGCAGCTCTTCGTCATCCACCATGTCCACTTTGTTGAGCGCCACCACGATGTAGGGCACCCCCACCTGCCGCGCCAACAGGATATGCTCGCGCGTCTGCGGCATCGGCCCGTCGGTCGCCGCCACCACCAGAATCGCGCCGTCCATCTGCGCCGCCCCGGTGATCATGTTCTTGATGTAGTCGGCGTGTCCGGGACAGTCCACGTGCGCATAGTGCCGGTTCGCCGTCTGATACTCCACATGCGCGGTCGCGATCGTGATCCCCCGCGCCTTCTCTTCCGGCGCATTGTCGATCGAATCAAACGACCGCGTCTGATTCGACGGATCGTGCTTGGACAACACCGACGTGATCGCCGCCGTCAACGTCGTCTTGCCATGATCGATGTGCCCGATCGTCCCCACGTTTACGTGCGGCTTCGTCCGCTCGAATTTCTCTTTCGCCATCGCTGTAACCTACTCCAAGTGGCGCCCCAGGGGCGGATGCTCGGTTCGCGAGGGGTGGTGGACGGTCTAGGATTCGAACCTAGGTAGGGCGTAGCCCGGCAGATTTACAGTCTGCTGCCATTGACCGCTCGGCCAACCGTCCTCAGCTTCCAACCTCCCTCGTCTACGACGAGACTAAAAAAGCCGGGGCCGCAGCGATCCGCCCGCCCCGCGTTCGACCTCTCCTTCGCCGCGCCGCCGCCGAGTCAAGCCCTGGAGCCGATGACGGGACTTGAACCCGTGACCTCGTCCTTACCAAGGACGCGCTCTACCAACTGAGCTACATCGGCCTGTCGAGCTTTCGTTTCCCAGTGACGGACGCAGCGCACGCAGCTTGGAGCGGGAGACGGGACTCGAACCCGCAACCAACAGCTTGGAAGGCTGTGACTCTACCTTTGAGCTACTCCCGCCAGAAACCCTCGCCGCGCTCGACGCGCGAGCCCAAGCAGGGTGGAGCCGGCGAAGGGACTCGAACCCCCGACCGTCTGATTACAAATCAGATGCTCTACCAACTGAGCTACGCCGGCGCGCGCAGACCTTTTCAGGCTAGCGCAGGTCGGCGACGGGCGGCAACCCTCTCCCGGGGCTTTCTTTCCCTACTCCGGGCGGGCGCCGCGGCCGTCCCGCGCGACCGCGGTGAGAACAGGAGCTAAGTCGCGATCCTGTGGCAAGATAGACTGCGAACGGCGGTTCCAATGGCGCCCTCGCGACAGCTTGAGCTTTACCCCCAGAAGAAGCGAACGGCGGCGGAGCGCCGAGCTCTGATCCGCCAACGCCTCGATGGCCTCGAGTACCGTCAACTGGCGCGCGCCGAGCGTCGCCGCGAGCAACGCGAGCGCAGACGAGCCCGCGAGGCAAGCCGCGGCCTCGCGGCGCGCGATACGCAGGTGACGCTCGACGAGATGATCGAACGCAATCGCCAGCAGACGGGCTAGCCCTCGCCGGCGTCGATGCGATAATGCCCCCTGAAATGCGCCTGCTCGCAGCAATGCTGGCCGTGGTCGCCGCCGGCTGCGGCGCTCCCGGCGATGGGCGGCTGGAGCTGCGCCTGGGCCACGTCGCCAACCCAGGCTCGATGACCGATGACGCGGCGCGCGAGCTCGCTCGCCGCGCCAACGAGAAGCTCGCCGGCCGCGCCCGCATCAACGTCTTCGGTTCGAGCCAGCTCGGCGACGACCAGACCTTGCTGCTCAAGCTCAAGCTCGGCACGGTCGACTTCTCGGTCCCCTCCACGATCATGTCCACTGTCGTCGACGCCTTCGGCTTCTTCGAGATGCCCTACTTGATCGAGGACCGCGAGCACGTGGTTCGCATCCGGGAGCGGCTCTTCTGGCCCCAGATCGCGCCGCGGGCCGAGGCCAAGGGGTACCGCGTGCTGGCGATGTGGGAGAACGGTTTCCGCCAGATCACCAACAACGCGAGACCGATCTCGAAACCTGCGGACCTGGCCGGCATCAAGCTCCGCACGCCCCGCGGGCGCTGGAGGCTGCGGCTGTTTCAAAGCTACGGCGCCAATCCCACCCCGATGTCGCTCTCCGAGGTCTTCGTCGCGCTGCAGACCGGGGTGATCGACGGCCAGGAAAACCCGCTGAGCCAAATCTACACCTCGCAGTTCCAAGAAGTTCAAAAACATCTCTCGATGACCAACCACGTCTATTCGCCCGCTTATCTCGCGGTGGGGATCGAGCGTTGGGAGAGCCTGCCCCAGGACGTTCGGACGCCGATCCTCGAGGCGGCGCTCGAGACCCAGGGCTGGGTGATCGAGGTCTCCGAGCAGGTCGATCGCGACCTGCTGGCAAAGCTTCGCGCGGAAGGCATCGCGGTGAACCAAGCCGATCGCGCGGCCTTCGTCGCGGCCAGCCAGACAATCTACGAAGAGTTCGGGCGCGAGGTCGAGGGCGGCGCGGGTTGGATCGAGCAGGCGCTTGCGCTCGCCGCGGAGTAGCGTCGATACTAGCGCGAGCCTTGCGAGTCCGCCTCGAACGAGCACTGGAATGGATCGTGATCGCGCTGATGGCGGCGCTGGCCGCGGTCGTGATCGCCGGCGTGAGTTTTCGTAAGCTGGGCGCTCCGCTGGTTTGGTATGACGAGGTCGCGCCGATCCTGCTCGCCTGGCTGACCTACTATGCGGCCTGCCTGGCCGCGCTGAACCGAGCCCACATCGGCTTTCCAAAGCTGGTGGAGGCGATGCCGCGGCGGCTGCGGCTAGGCGCGACCGCGCTCCGCGAGCTGTGCGTGATGGGCTTCTTCGCGCTGGCGGCCTGGGCGGGCTGGCGCGTGCTCGCGGTGCTCGAGGGCGAGGCGTTGGTGAGCCTGGCCTGGGTCCCGGCGGCGGCCGCGCGCTCGGTGATTCCGATTAGCGCCGTGCTGTTCATCGTGGCCGAGGCGGTCGCCTACCTCGAGTGGCTCGCCCGGCAGGAGCCCGAGAGTTGAGCCTGGCGCTCATGTTGGCGGCGCTGTTCGCGATGATCGCGATCGACATCCCGATCGGGGTCGCGCTGGGACTGGTCGCCGTCGCGGCGATGACGCTGACCTGGGGACCGCACACGCTGCCCAACGTGGGGTTGACGCTGTTCGACTCGGCGACCAACTTCACTCTGATCGCCATCCCGCTGTTCATCCTCGCCGGCGCGATCATGAACACCTCGGGAATCTCGCGCAGATTGCTGGCGTTGGTGTCGTCGCTGGTCGGTTTCGTGCGCGGCGGGCTGGCCATGGTCACCATCGGCTCGTCAATGCTGCTGGCCGAGATTTCCGGCTCAGCGGTCGCCGGCGTCGCCGCGTTGGGCTCGATCCTCATCCCGGCGATGCAGAAGCGCGGCTACCCGACCCCGTTTGCCGCGGCGGTCACCTCGTCGGCGTCCACGCTGGCGGTCGTGATCCCGCCGTCGCTGCCGATGATCCTCTACGCGGTCATGTCGGGCAGCTCGATCGTCGAGCTGTTCGTCGCGGGGATCGTGCCCGGGGTCGTGGGCGGGCTGCTGCTGATGGTCGCCGCTTACTTCATCGCGCGCAAACGAGGCTACCCGGTCGAGGGCTCGTTCGAGTGGCGGAAGGTCGTTACGGCCTTCCGGGAAGCGGTATGGGCGCTGCTGCTGCCCATCATCGTGCTGGGAGGCATCTTCTCGGGTTGGGTGACCGCGACCGAGGGCGCGGGGCTGGCGGTCGCCGCGGCGCTCGCGATCGGAGGCTTGGCCTATCGCGAGCTCAACTGGGCGAGCCTGAAACGCGCGATGATCACCGGCGGCGTGCAGACGGCTGTCGTGATGCTTCTGGTGACTACCTCGGCGCTGCTCGGCGACTACCTGACCCAGCTCCAGGCCCCGCAGATGTTCGCCGCCAAGCTGCTCGAGTGGACCACCAACAAGTGGGCCATCCTCGGCCTGCTCAACGTCTTCTTTCTGCTGATCGGCATGTTCCTGCACTCGGCGGCGGCGATCATTCTGGTAGTGCCGATCGTGATGCCGTTGGTGCGCGAAGCCGGCATCGACCCGGTGCACTTCGGCCTGGTGGTGACGCTGAACCTGGGCGTCGGGCAGCAAACCCCGCCGGTGGCGTCGGTGCTCGTCACGGCCTGTTCGGTCGCCAAGGCCGACATCTGGGAGGTGACCAAGGCCAACGTGTGGTTCATCGCCGTGTTGACCTTCGTGCTGCTGCTGATGACCTACGCGCCCGCAATCCCGATGAGCTTGGTCGAGCTGTTCTATCGCTGACGCTGTTTGTGAGGCGCCGCGCGGCCGTGCGTCACGCAACCTTACTGTGCGATGGCGCGCTCGACGAGCCCGAGCGCTCGCTCGGAGAGATCCAACTTCAGCGCCGCCCGGCGCCCTTTCGGGCTCATCTTCAACCACGTCCGCTGCAAGATGCGCACGAGCTTGTCGTCGGGATGGTTGGCGGCGAAATCGTCAAACTCGTGCTCGAGGAAGACCAGGCAAGCGACATCCTCGAGAATCTGGCACTCGGGATCGGTCTTGAGCTCCTCCTTCCTGAGCAGCGAGCCGACGCGTCCGATGAGCTCCTCGCTGTAGCCGGCTTCCCGGAGAATCTGTCCGGTCTTGTCGGCGTGGAAGGCCGCCAAGTCGGTGCGCCACCGCTTGTACCCGGCGCGGTCGGCGGGGTAGCTCTCGCGCGGAATCGTCCAGCGGCCGATGTGCTGCGCTCGCACGGCTATCTGCAACGCCTCGGAGGCATCGGGCTCGTACTGCTCTAGGCAGTCGCTCATGCGCTGCGAGTAGAGGTACTCTTCGTGGTTGGGGTCTTTCGTGTTGTAGGCGTCGATTCGCGCGATCGCCTCGCTCAACCGGCCTTCCATCAGTGCTCCGACGCGGCGCCCCCGAGCCATTGCTCGATGGGCGGAAACAACACCGCCTGCATCTCGGGCGTGTCGACGTTCTCCGGCGTGACCAGGTAGGCGCCAGAGTCCATTTCGGCAACGGGCGCACGGCCGGCCAGGTGCTCGCCCATGGCCTTGGCGGCTTCGTAGCCCATCTTGAACGGATCCTGGACGACGATCGAATCGATCGCGCCCGAGCGCATCTCCGCGATGAGATCCTCGCTGGCGTCGAAGCCGACGATCTTGACCTTGCCGGCCAGCCCGCGCTGCTTGACGGCGCGCACCGTGCCGTCGGTCGACGACTCGTTGTCGGCGAACAGACCCGCCAGATCCGGATGCGCGGTCATCAGGTTCTCCGCTTCCTCCATGGCTTTGGCGCGGTCCGCCATGTTGAAGCGTACGCCCAGATTCTCGATCTCGGGAAATTCCTCGGCAACCGCGTCGACGAAGCCCTGCTCGCGCTGCATCGTCGACGCCGACCCGGGCATGAAGCCGATCACCCCGACCTTGCCCTGGCCGCCAAGGATCTCGCCCATCCGCCGGCCGGCCATGCGCCCGGCCTCGTAGTTGTCGGTGGCGACGTAGGTGATCTTCTGGTCGGTCTTGATGCCGGAATCGAAGATCGAGACCGCGATCCCGCTCGCGGCGGCGCGCTCCACCACGGCGACGAGCGCCTCCTCGTCGACCGGCGCCAGCACGATGCCCGCGACCTGACGGGTGATCAAATTCTCGACGATCGTGATCTGCCGACTGGCGTCAATCTCGAGTTGCGGGGCGTTCCAGAAAACCTCGTAGCCGTACTCCTCTCCCGCCTTCAGCGCGCCAGCATGGATCGTTTGCCAGAAGATGTGGTTTGTGCCCTTGGGCACCACGCCGACGACGGGCTTGCCCGCTTCGCGATTGCAGGCCGCGAGCGCGCCGGCCAACGCCACGAATTCGCGACGACGCATCATGCAAGCAAGTGTCGCACAGCCCACAATGGTCCGATGAGCCTGAAGCTGCTGCAAATCGACGCGTTCGCGGCGGAGCCGTTCAGCGGCAACCCCGCGGCGGTCTGCTTTCTCGACGAGCCGCGCGACGACGCCTGGCTGCTGAACCTTGCTCAGGAGATGAGTCTCTCGGAGACGGCGTTCTTGCTTCGCCGGAACGACGGTTGGGGGCTGCGCTGGTTTACCCCCGCCCTCGAGGTGGAGCTGTGCGGTCACGCTACGCTGGCCTCCGCGCACGCGCTGTGGGAAACCGGCCGCTTGCCGGCGACCGAACAAGCGCGCTTCCATACCCGCAGCGGGCTGCTGACCTGCGCTCGTCGAGATGACGCCATCGAGATGAGCTTTCCCGCTACTCCGGCGCGGCAGACGGCGCCGCCGGAAGGCTTGGCGGCGGCCCTTGGCGCCGAACCGGTTTGGTGCGGCGTCACCCCGTTCGACCTGCTGTGCGAGCTCGACTCCGAAGCAACCTTGCGCGCTCTCGCGCCCGACTACCGCGCTATGAAGGATCTTCTCGAGGTGCGCGGCATCATCGCGACTGCGGCCTCCAGCGGCGCTCTCTACGACTTCGTCTCGCGGTACTTCGCCCCAGGTTCGGGCATCGACGAGGATCCCGTAACCGGCTCGGCCCACTGCGCGCTGGCGCCCTACTGGGCGCCGAAGTTGGGCAAGAGCGAGATGCTCGCCTACCAAGCGTCGCCGCGCGGCGGCGAGGTCGGCGTGCGAATCGAGGGCGAGCGAATCGCGCTGCGGGGCCGGGCCGTCACGGTGCTCGAGGGTGAGCTCAGCGTCTAGCTGCGTCTGTCTAGCTGCGTCTGACGAGACGCGACATTCGTTAGGCGGCCTAAGCGTTTCTGTAAAAGTTCCATAAACAGTCGAAATCGCGCGGAAATCCACGTCTTTTGCGTCGCTATACTTCCGGCCAGAAAGCGGCATAGATCGCTGTTCGTTTACGTACTGGTCGGAGGAGCGCAAGTGAGGACGCAGGTCGTGGAAGTCGGCCGAGCGACAGGCAAGTTGCTCAACAGCCCCGTATATGACCACGCCGGGCGAAAGCTGCTGGCGAAGGGACGCCAGATCAGCGAAGACGACGTGAAACTGCTCAACTCGGTGGGCCGGGAGCAGGTGGTCGTCACCGTGCTCGAGGAGAGCGAGATTCCCGAGGAGGAAGCCGCGATGCAACTGGCCGCCCAAGCCGCGCACGGCGCCCTGCTGCCGCGTCTAGGCCCGGCGGGGCGGGTGAATCTCTGCGCAGTGGAGAACTGCTGCTTGTCGGTCGAGGACCAGGCCTTGCGCGCGCTCAACCAAACAGGCGCGGTTTCCGTCGCCACTCTTCCACACTTCAGCTACGCTCCCGCGGGGCGCAGGGTCGGCGCGATCAAGACCGCCCCGTTCGCGATACCGCGGCAACAGTTTCAACAGGCTCTGCGGCTGGTGCGCGAACGCGGGCCGATCGTGCGCGCCGAGCCCATTCGACGTCCGGTGGTGGCCATCCTCTACTGCGACCCGCTCAAGGGCGAGCGGGCGCGTTCGCTCTATGAGGCCATCATGCGTACCCGGCTCGAGCGCGTGGGGACGAATGCGTCGTTCGTTCTCTCGACCGTGGAAAAGCAGGCCTCGGTGGCGCGAAACCTCGAGCATCTGTTGCGCGCGCGGCCGACGATCGTCATCGTCGCCTCGACCACCGCGCCAGCCGGCCCCAGCGACGCCGTCGGGCAAGGCATGCAGCAGATCGGATGCCGCATCGAAAACTTCTTAGCGCCGGTCGAGCCTGGCAACCTCCTGCTTCTGGCTTATATCGGCGATGTGCCGATCTTGTCGGCCCCGGGCTGCTATCGTTCCCCGCGGCCTAACGTCGTCGACCTGGTCCTGCCGCCGTTGTTGGCGGGCCACCGGCTGACCTCGCGCGACATCTCGGCTTTCGGACACGGCGGGCTGCTCCAGTAGCCGTGTCTCGTTAGGCGATCCCTCGAGGCCTACTGTGCGGATCGCCCCCTCCTAGCGCCGGGCGGAGCCTCCCCTCCCCCGGCGCTTTTTTCCCTCCGCCTTTCTCAATCCTGCGGTACGTCGTGGAAGAGCGCAATGCGCTCGCGCTTGAAGGTCGAGAAGTCGAGCCTCTCGAAGAAGTCAGCCGTGCTGGTGACGGCCATCACTTGTTTGACGCCTCGCTCGCGGGCGCGCTGCTTGCACGCTTCCACGAGCTGCGACCCAATGCCGAGCTGCGTCACCTCGGGATGCACGGCCAAGCTGCGGATCTCGGCAAGCCGTCGCGAGTAGATCTGCAACGCACAACAGCCCACGATGCGCCCCTCGAGCTCGGCCACCAGGAACGAAGGAAGCCGCGGCAGGTCGCTCTGCATCAGCAACTCGCGGTAGCCGGCGATGAGGCGCCGGATCGCCTGCATCTCGCCACGCCGGGCAGGACGGATCGTCGCCCGCATCGATCCATTGTAGGAAGATGATCAGCAGCCCGTGTCGGAAGTCGCGTGGGCCGCGCGAGAGGGTCTTGGGTGTGTTCGGCGAGGAGCGAGGAGGGTTTCAACGATGAGGCGGAGTCGATGCGGGACATCCGACTCCGAGGAGCGACAACGCCGACGCTGCCGGGCCTTCTCGCCATCGGCCCCTCTCGCCCAAAGGGTTGCGGCGGCGCGGGACGATCTGCTTCGTTGTCGCTCGATCAGGATGAAACTGCATCGATTCCTCGCGAACGCCTCGCATCTCGCTCCGCGGCGCGCGCAACGCGGCCTACGCGACTTCCGACACGGGCTGCTATACTACGGACTCGTGGTTCGCGCACTGCATCATCGCCGCTTGCATCCTCTCCATCGCGGAGAGGGCGGCGGGAGTGCGAATATCTGAACCTCGAACACGTTTCAGTTACAGCATTCCGAGCCCGCCGGGAACGCCCCGAGCGGGTTTTTTCGTATGCGAGGAGATGAGGAGAGCAAGATGCAATTGGACTTCGAGAAGACCGACGGATTGATCCCAGCCGTCGTACAGGACGCCGAGGACGGGCGCGTGTTGATGGTCGGCTTCATGAACGAAGAGGCCTTCAAGAAAACCGTCGAGACCGGCAAGGTGACGTTCTACAGCCGCAGCCGGGCCGAGCTCTGGGTCAAGGGCGGCTCCTCGGGCCACTATCTATTGGCGAAGGAGATTCAGACCGACTGCGACCGCGACACGGTGCTGATCCAGGCCGAATCTCTAGGCCCGGGCGTTTGCCATAATGGGTACCGCAGTTGCTTCTATCGCCGGCTCGACGGCGACGCATGGCAGGCCTTCGAGCCGCAGACCTACGACCCGAAGCCGGTCTACGCAAAGAAGTGACTCGACCCCCGAAGCAGCCGGTATGTTGAGGATCTTGCGCAGCTCGGATCGCGAGGCGGTCGCCTCTCTGTTCGCACGCCGCACGGCCCGAATGGAAGAGGCGGAGGCCGTCGCGGGTCCGATTCTCGAGTCGGTGCGCGCGCGCGGCGATGCAGCCTTGCTCGAATACGCCAAGCGCTTCGACCGGCTCGAGGGCGGGACGGTGCGGGTGGCGCCCCAGCGGCTGCGCGACGCCGCCGAGGCTATGGCGCCGGAGCTCCGCGAGGCAGTGGCGACGGCGAGCTCGCAGATCCGGGCGTTCGCCGAGCTGCAGGCGCCCAAGGCCTGGATGCGCGAGGTCGGCGAAGGCGTCAGGCTAGGGCAGATCGTCCGCCCGCTCGAGTCGGTAGCGGCGTACATCCCCGGCGGCCGGTATCCGCTCCCGTCGACGTTGATGATGACCGTGATTCCCGCTCGAGTCGCCGGCGTGTCGACCGTCTCGGTTTGTTCGCCTGGCCCGAGCGCGGAGACGCTGGGAACGGCGGGCTCGCTGGGCGTTGAAAACTTCTTTCACATGGGCGGCGCTCAGGCAATCGCGGCGTTTGCCTTCGGGACCCAGACCGTCCCGAAGGCGCAACGCATTGTCGGGCCGGGCAACATCTATGTCGCAGCCGCCAAGAAGCTGCTGGCCGGCGAGGTCGGCATCGACTTCGTCGCCGGACCGACCGAGATTCTGCTGATCTTCCCCGAGGGCGACCCGAGAGCCTTGGCGGCCGACATGCTGGCGCAGGCCGAGCACGATGTCGACGCCGCGGCCATCCTGCTGACGACCTCGCGGGAGCTTGCCGAGCAGGTCGCCGACGAGGTCGAGAGGCAACTCGTCGGCCTGCCGACCGGCGATGTCGCCGCTCGCGCCATCGCGAACAACTCCGCCGCGGTGGTGACCGAGTCGGTGGAAGAGGCCTGCGAGCTCTCCAACTCCTTCGCCCCCGAGCACGTCTCGATCGCGGACGAGTCGATGCTGGACAAGGTCTCGAGCGCGGGCAGCGTCTTCATCGGGCCTTGGAGCCCGGAAGCGGCCGGCGACTACGCCGCGGGCCCGAACCACGTGCTGCCCACCGGCGGCGCGGCCGGGCTGCGGGGCGGCTTGTCGATCAGCGACTATCTCAAGGTCATCTCCGTACAGCAGCTCAGCCCCGCGGGCTTGCAGCGCATCGCCGGCACGGTCAGCACGCTGGCGCGCGCCGAAGGCCTCGAAGCCCACGCGCGCTCGATCGAGGTGCGGATCGGTGATTGAGACGCCCACGAACGCCCGCCCCCGGCCGCGGCAGGCGATCGAGCGCATGGCCGAGTACCGCCCGCCGACCGCGAGCCGCCTCGGCATGGAGCGGCTGGACTTCAACGAGAACACCATCGGCTGCTCGCCGCGCGTGGTCGAGACGCTGCGCGAGATCGCCACCCCGGACTTCCTGGCGACCTACCCCGAATACGGCCGCGCCCGCCAGAAGATCGGCGACTTCTTCGGTCTGAAGCCGAACGAGGTGTTGTTCTCGGACGGGACCGACGAGGGCATCCACGTCCTGGTGCAGACCTACGTGGAGCCGGGCGAAGAGGTCGTGATGCCGTGGCCGACCTTCCCGATGTATCGCTTCTACGCGGAAGTGGCCGGCGCGACTCCGGTGCGCGTGGACTTGCGCGAGCCCGATCTGAGCTTCCCGACCGAGCAGCTGCTGGCCGCGATCGGGCCGAAGACGCGAGCGGTGCTCATCGCCAACCCCAACAACCCGACCGGTGGCGCGATCGGTCTCGACACGATCGAAACGGTGCTGCAGCGAGCCGCGGGCGCGGCCGTACTCATCGACGAGGCGTACTTCGAGTTCTACGGCGTGACCGCTCTCGATCTGCTGCCCCAGTATCCGAACCTGTTCGTGAGTCGCACGTTCTCAAAAACATACGGGCTGGCCGGACTGCGAATGGGCTGCGTGCTCTCGCAAGCGGAGAACATCGCCGCGATGCGCAAGGGGCAATCCCCCTACAGCGTGAATGCGTTGGCGGTGGCCTGCGCGATGGCGGCGATCGAGGACGGAGACTACGTCGAGAGCTACGTCGCCGAGGTTCTCGAAGCGCGCAAGCGCCTGCTGGCGGCGCTCGATCGATTGGGCGTGCGCTACTACCCGACCGAGGCCAACTTCGTACTCACCCAAATGGGCGCGCGCGCCGCGGAGATCATTGCGAAGCTGCGCGCGCGCGACATTCTCGTGCGCGACCGCTCCAAGGAGCAGCCGGGCGCCGTCCGGCTCACCGTCGGCTCTCTCGAACAGA
Organism: Bryobacterales bacterium; assembly: GCA_965216545.1. GTDB lineage: Bacteria > Acidobacteriota > Terriglobia > Bryobacterales > UBA6623 > RI-231. The sequence goes on along the minus strand of OZ244172.1, from coordinate 3,945,762 downwards.
CCGACTGGCTGATCTCGGCGCTCGAGGAGGCGTTGGGATCGTGAGGCTGATCGTGTTCGACATGGACGGCGTCTTGGTCGACCCGGCCGAATCGTTCCGGCGCGCGGTCATCGAGACCGTACGTCACTTCACCGGCGAGCCGACGACTTTCGGGCGCATTGCCGCAATCAAGAACGAGGGCGGGTACAACGACGACTCCGACATCGCTCTGCGGATCGTCGAGGAGCTAGGCGGCAAGGCGACCCGCGGCGAGATCGAGGAGGTCGGCCGCCGCCTGTTCTGGGGCGAGGATCGCGACGGGATGATCCTCAACGAGCGCTGGCTGGTGGGCGACGGCGTGCTGGAGGGGCTGAGCGCACGCGCCAAGCTGGCCATCTTCACCGGGCGCGGGCCGCAAACCGCGCGGCACACGCTGGGGCGGTTCTGCCCGGCGATCGAGTTCGATCCGATCGTGACGAGCGACCTGCCGCTCGCGCTCAAGCCCGCGCCCGACGGCTTGCTCCACGTTCTCGAGAAGCACCCCGGTGCGGAGGCGCTGTATGTGGGCGATACCGTCGATGACGCCCGGGCGGCGCGGGCGGCCGGCGTGCCCTTCATCGGCGTGGCGGCCAGCGACGCCCACCACCGCGACGAGACCGTGGCGTTGTTCGAGACCGAGGGCGCGCGGGCGATCATCGAATCGATCAACGAGTTGGAGGAAGCGCTCGATGCCGCGTACGCGTAAAGGCAAAGTCGAACGCATCACCCGCGAGACGCAGATCCGCGCCGCGCTCTCGCTCGACGGCAAGGGCCGCTACGAGGTCTCGACCGGAATTCGTTTCTTCGACCACATGCTCGAGCTGTTCGCCAAACACGGCGGCTTCGACCTCGAGCTGCAAGCGACGGGCGACCTCGACGTGGATCAGCACCACACCGTCGAGGACGTGGGGATCGCGCTCGGCCAGTGCTTCGCGCAGGCGCTCGGCGACCGCAAGGGCGTCAATCGCGCCGGCTACTTCGTGATGCCGATGGACGAGACGCTCGCCGTCGTGGCAGTCGATCTGAGCGGGCGGCCGGCGCTGGTCTACCACGCGCCCACGCGCTTCAAACACGTAGGCGACTTGCAGGCCGAGCTGCTCGAAGACTTCTTCGACGGCTTCGTGGTGCATTGCGGCGCGAATCTGCACGCCCGCGTGATGTACGGCCGCTCGAACCACCACAAGATCGAGGCGATCTTCAAGTGCTTCGCGCGGGCAATGCGGTATGCGTGCTCGAGAGACGCGCGGCTGAAGGACCAGTTGCCCTCGACGAAGGGACTGCTCGAGAAGACGACATGATTGCGATCTTCGATTACGGCGCCGGGAACCTTCGCTCGGTCGAGAACACGCTCGACTCGATTGAGGCGGAATATTCGATCGTGAACGACGCCGCGGGCCTCGAGCGCGCCGAAAAGATCATCTTGCCCGGGGTGGGCCATTTCGGGCAGCTCTTGCGCTCGCTCGACGCGCTGGGCGTGCGCGAGAGCTTCAAGCAGCGCATCGCTGCAGGCGTGCCGTTCCTGGGGATTTGCCTCGGATTGCAGGCGCTGTTCGAGGCGTCCGAGGAAGCGCCGGAGCTCGAAGGGTTGGGCGTGTTCGGGGGACGCGTGCAACGCTTCCCCGAGCACATGCGTGTGCCGCAGATGGGTTGGAACAAGCTGCAAGCGCAGCCCAATCGGCGCTTGCTCGCCGAGATCGGCGCCCAGCCCTACGTCTATTTCGCCAACAGCTACTACGTCCCGGCGGAGACCGCCGGCGAGCTGACGGCGGCTCAGTGCGACTACGGCGGCGTGGCGTTGACGGCGGCGATCGAGAAGGACAACGTCTTCGCCGTGCAGTTCCACCCGGAGAAGTCCAGCGCGGTGGGCCAGCAAATCGTCCGGAACTTTCTCGCATGTTGACCAAGCGCATCATTCCCTGCCTCGACGTCGATGCCGGCCGCGTGGTCAAGGGCGTCAACTTCGTCGGGCTGCGCGACGCCGGCGATCCGGTCGAGCTGAGCAACCGCTACAACCTCGACGGCGCCGACGAGCTGGTGTTTCTCGACATCACCGCGACGCACGAGCGGCGCGGCATCATGATCGACGTCGTCGAGCGAACCGCGCGCAAGGTCTTCATCCCGCTTACCGTCGGCGGCGGCATTCGCGAGATTGCGGACGCCCGGGCGATCCTGGTGGTCGGCGCGGACAAGGTGTCTGTCAACTCGGCGGCGGTGAAGCGGCCGGAGCTGATCACCGAGCTCTCGAGCGAGTTCGGCGCACAGGCGACAGTGCTGGCCATCGACGCGCGGCGGAATGGCCCGGGCAGGTGGAACGTCTACGTGCGCGGCGGTCGCGAGGACACCGGCCTCGACGCGGTGGAGTGGGCGACGAAGGGCGAAGCGATGGGCGCGGGCGAGATCCTGCTGACCTCGATGGACGCCGACGGGACGCAATCCGGGTTCGACTGCGAGCTGACGCGCACGATCTCTCGCGCGACGAAGATGCCGGTCATCGCCTCGGGCGGCGGCGGCGCACCCGCGGATTTCGTACGCGTGCTGACCGACGGCGAGGCGGACGCGGCGCTGGCGGCGTCGATCTTCCACTACGGCACGTATACGGTGGATCAGCTCAAAGAGCTGCTCGACAAGGAAGGGATTGCGGTTCGCCCGCCGGCGCACGTGGCGCAGGGCCGCTGATACACTGGTCAGGCTCGCGGCCCACGGTCCAGGCTTGGCGGCGCGGGCCGTCTGAACCAGCGCCCCCATGCCCCGCCTCCACGACACGCCCGACGAAGCCGCGCTCCGCTCCAGGCTACGCGAGTGGCTCGCCCAAAACGTCCCACCGCAAACAGAGCTCGACTGGCCTGAGCGCGTCGCTTGGCAGCGCACGCTGCACCAGGCCGGCTGGCTGGGGCTGAGCTGGCCGTCGGAGTACGGCGGACAAGGCGCCAGCCTCCGCGAGCAGTTCGTCTACAACGAAGAGCTCGTCAAGGCGCGCGCGCCGGACCTGCCCAACGGCATCGGGCTGATGATCGTCGGGCCCGCGATGATCGCGGTCGGCTCGGAAGAGCAGAAGCGCGAGTATCTGCCGAAGATTCTCTCGGCCGAGCATATTTGGTGTCAGGGGTTCTCCGAGCCCAACGCCGGCTCGGACTTGGCGGGTCTGCAGACGCGCGCGGTGAGCGACGGCGACGACTATGTCGTGACCGGCCAGAAGATCTGGTCGAGCAACTCGCTCAACGCCGACTACTGCCTGCTGCTCGCCCGCACCGACCCCGAGGCGCCGCGCCACAAGGGAATCTCCTGCATGATCGTCGACCTCGAGGCCGCGGGTGTCGAGGTGAAGCCGCTGCGCCAGATTACCGGCGACGCCGAGTTCGGCGAGATCTTCCTCGACGGCGTACGCGTGCCCAAGGCCAACCTGGTCGGCGCGGAGAACGACGGCTGGATGGTGGCGATGAAGACCTTCACGCGCGAGCGCGCCAACATCTCCATGAGCCTGAGCGTACGGCTGAATCAGCAGTTCGAGGGATTGCTCGCGCAGGTCCGCGAGACCCGCGCGGACGCAGACCTGCGCCGCCGCGTCGCGCAGGCCTATGTCGACAGCCAGTGCCTGGACTGGAGCTGCCGGCGCTTCGGCGCAGAGCTCTACGGGTTTCAATCTTCGCTGGTCAAAGTCGCCTGGGCGGAGACGAATCAGGCGATGCAAGAGCTCGGGCTAGGGCTCAGCGGCGCGAGCGTTCCGCTAGCCGAACAGGCGCGGGGCTGGCAGTTCGGCTACATGCGCTCGCGAGGAAACTCGATCGAAGGCGGGACTTCCGAGATCCTGCGCACCATCGTCGCCGAGCGCATCCTGGGGCTGCCGCGCATGGGGAAGGGGAAGTAGCCGTGGACTTTACGCTCAATGAAGACCAGCGCCTGCTGCGCTCCTCGGCGCGTGAGTTTCTCAGCCAGGAGTGGCCGGCGGCTGAGATGCGGCGGATGCTCGACCCCGACGACGGAGCCAAGGCCGCCGCCGCGCTTTGGGCCAAGATCGTCGAGCTCGGTTGGCCGGCGCTGCTCGTGCCCGAGGCCGAGGACGGGCTGGGATTGGGCGTGTTCGACCTGGCCGTGCTGATGGAAGAGATGGGCCGGCGACTCTTGCCTGGAGAGTTTCTCGGCAGCGCCGTCGTGGCAACGCTGCTTGGCGCGCCCGCGACCGAGGCTCGCACGGCGGTCCTGTTCGAACGAGACGAGCGGCTGCGCTACGCCTTGGGCGCGGCCGGCGCCGAGCGCCTCTTGGTCGTCAAGACGGGAGGCGAGGCGGTCCAGGCGAGCGGCGTGGAGATCGTCCCGAGCCTCGACCCCACGCGCCCGCTCGGCCGTGCAACCGGGGCCAACGGCGAGGCTGTCTCGAGCGCTCCCGACGCGAGCACGGCCCTCGAGATTGCGACCATTGCGCTGGCCGCCGAGATGACGGGCGGCGCGGCCGAGCTGCTCGAACAGGTCGTCGCCTACGTCAAGGACCGCAAGCAGTTCGGCGCGCCGGTCGGCATGTTCCAGGCCGTGCAGCACCGCGCGGCCGACATGCTGATCCGCATCGAGAAGGCGCGCTCGGCGGTCTACCACGCCGCCCTCGTCGCCGACGACGCGCCGGCAGAGCTTCCGCTGGCCGCCTCGGCCGCCAAGGTCGCCGCCAACCAGGCCTACGTGTGGTGCTCGCAGCAAGCCATCCAGCTCTACGGCGGCCTCGGCTTCACCTGGGAACAGGACTTGCACCTCTACTTCCGGCGCGCCAAGGCGAGCGAATACCTGCTCGGGTCGACCGACTATCATCTCGACCGCATCGCGGAGGGCTTGGAGGTCGCGTGAGCTCGCGGGCGCTGGTGCTCTATCAGCCGCCGCCCACACGCGAGCTCGAGGGGCGCATGACGCTGCTCGCCGAGCTGCACATGCAGGCGGCCGAGCTCGAGCGGGCGCTCGCCGAACAGCAGAGCGCCATTCGCGAGTTCGAGAAGCGTTGGAAGCCGGCGGTGGGCAAGCGCTACATCGAGCTCGAGGAGACCAAGGAGGCCGCCGCCGAGCTGCGCCGGCTGGCCAAGCTCGCCCGGGCCGGCAAGCTCGAGCGGGACGCCAGCAGCCGGTCCGAAGAAGCGCCGCACGAAGCCTTCCGGCCCGACCAACACGCGCGCCAGCTCTTCCGTACCCTCGCCCGCAAGATTCACCCCGACCTCGCCGACGACTTCGAAGACCGCCGCCTGCGCCACGAGCTGATGGCCGAGGCCACCCGGGCCTACCGCAAAAAGGATCATCGCCGTCTGCAATGGCTGCTCGAGCACTGGGAAGCGAGCCCGAGCCTCGCCCGGGGCCGCGACATCGACTCGCGCCTCGAGCGAACCAACCAGCAGATCGCCTGGGAGCGCTACCGCATCCAGGACCTCAACCACGAGATCGCCGGTCTCGGCGCCTCCTCCTCGGCCGAGATCATGCGCGAAGCCCGCGAAGCGACCAAGCAGGGCCGGAACTTGGTGGTCGAGATGCGCAACCGCGTGCTCGCCGAGCTCGAGCAAGCGAAATCGCATCTCGAGAAAGTCGAGGAAGCGATCCGGGCGGAATTCGACGCCAAGACGGTGCTCGAGATCCGGCGACGAGCCGGGCTGGCGCCGATATAATCAAGACTCCATGCGAGCATTCGGTCTGATTCTCGTTCTGACCGCGGCGCTGGCCGCGCAACAGCCGCCTCACGACGACCTTGCGGAGGCAAAGAAGATCGAAGACCAATACATCGGCGACCAGGCCGCGATAGACGCCGGCCAGCAGCTCTATCTCAGCGTCTGCTCGGGCTGCCACGGCGCCGGCGCCGAGGGCGGCCGCGGGCCCAATCTGCTCACCGGCCGCAACATCCGGCGCGCGACCAACGGGGAGCTGTTCAACATGATCAAAGACGGCATCCCCGGCAGCGACATGCCGCCGTCGCCGCTGCCCGACGACCAGGTCTGGCAGATGACCGCCTACGTGCGCAATCTAACCGCACCCGCCTACCGCCAAAAGGCGGCCGGCGACTACGAGGCGGGCAAGGCGGTCTACTACGGCAAGGGCGGCTGCACGCGCTGCCACATGATCCGCGGCGAAGGCGGCTACCTGGGCCCGGACCTGACCAACATCGGGCTGACCGCGAACATGACCGCGCTGCGCGAAGCGTTACTCGAGCCGAACAAGCGCTTCACCGAGGGCTTCCGGCCCGTGCTCGTCACCCTGATGTCGGGCCAACAGATCCGAGGCGTGGCCAAGAACAACAGCAACTATTCGATCCAGGTGCTCGACAACGCCGGCAAGCTCCATCTGCTCGACAAGAAGGACCTGAAGGAAGCGCGGTTCCGGGAAACGACCTGGATGCCCGGCAACTACGGCGAGCGGCTCAGCGAGCAGGAGCAGAACGACCTACTCGCCTTTCTCGCCAAGCAGGCCATCCGTCCTCTCGGCATGAAGGGGAGCTCGGAGTGACGACGAGAGGCGCCGTCGCGACCGCTCTGCTGGTCTGCGCAAGCCTCGGCGCGACGCTACACGCGCAAGTCCGCCATGAAGACATTGCGGCGGCGCCCAACGAAGACTGGCTGACCTTCATGGGCGACTACGCCGCCAAGCGGCACAGCTCGCTCGATCAAATCACCGTCGACAACGCGAGCGACCTGACGGCGAAGTGGTTCTTCCATCTCGCCGGCGCGCGCCGGGTCGGCTCCTACCCGATCGTCTACGACGGGGCGATGTACGTCTCGAGCACGAACGAAATCTACGCGCTCGACGCGGTGACGGGTCGCCAAATCTGGCACTACCGTCAAGAGGGCGTCGAGATGGCGCGGCAGAACCGCGGGCCTGCAATCTTGGGCGATCGCGTGTTCTTCGTCACCAGCGACTGCCATCTGCTGGCGCTCAATCGCCACAACGGCGGCGTGATCTGGGACGCCCAGTACGCCGACCCCGGAGACGGCTACCATTGCACCGTCGCGCCGGTCGCGATCAAAGACAAGCTCATCGTCGGCGTCTCCGGCGGCGACTCCGGCATCCGCGGCTTCCTGGAAGCGCGCCACGCCGAAGACGGCTCGCAAGCGTGGAAGCTCTGGACGGTCCCAGCCAAAGGCGAATTCGGCGCCGATACGTGGGGCCCGAAGACGCTCGATTGGGGCGGAGCCGCCACCTGGATGCCCGGCTCCTACGATCCCGAGCTTAACTGGCTGTTTTGGCCGACCGGCAATCCCTGGCCGGACTTCTACGGCGGCGACCGCCCTGGAGACAATCTCTATTCGGACTCGGTCATCGCCGTCGATCTCGACAGCGGCGAGATGAAGTGGTACTTCCAGTTCACCCCGCACGACGTCTGGGACTGGGACGCGCAAGAGCCGCCCGTGCTGCTCGAGCTCGAGCTCGACGGCAAGATGCGCAAGGTCGTCGTGCAAGCCAACCGCAACGGCTTCTACTACATCCTCGACCGCAAGACCGGAGAGTTCCTGCACGCTTCGCCCTTCGTCGACAAGTTGACCTGGGCGAGCGGCATCGACGAGGACGGCCGGCCGATTCTCGTGCCCGGCATGGAGCCGAACGCGCAAGGCGTGGAGGTGTGCCCAACGGTACGCGGCGCGGCGAACTGGATGTCGGACTCCTACAACCCTGACACCGGGTTGCTTTACGTGATGACGCTCGAGGCTTGCGACATCTACACCGCTTCCGCCAAAGAGCCTGAGCCCAAGGTAGGCTTCGCGGGAACGGGCGGCGAGAAGCCGCCGGGGCGCACCGGGCGATTCGTGTTGCGAGCGCTGCGACCCGAGAATGGCGAGCGCGTCTGGGAGTACCCGCTAACCGGACCGACCACGGCCTGGGCCGGCACGCTCTCAACCGCGGGCGGCGTCATCTTTTTCGGCGACGACGACAACCACCTAGTCGCCGTGGACGCGCGCGACGGCCGGCACTTGTGGCACTTCAACCTCGGCCAGCCGGTCTACGCCTCGCCCGTCACCTGGGCGCGCGACGGCAAGCAGTACGTAACGATCGTCGCGCAAGCCGGCGTGTTCACCTTCGGGCTGTTCGAGCCAGTCGGGTCGACGCCGTACGTGGACACCGGCCGCGAGCCCTAGCACCCCCCGTGCCGCACCCGGGCAGCCATGCCCGGGTGCGCAGCTCAACAACAGGGTACGCCCCGCCTCACCTCACCTCCTCCGCCAAGCTCAACCTCCGCAGCCGCCGGACGTCCCCCGGCCCGGTCACGAGCATGAGCCCGCGCCGGATTCCCTCTGCAACCCGGCTCGGCCGCGCGTACTCGTCTTCGCTGCGGTCCAGCTCTCGCAACTCCTCCTCCCGCCCGCTCCACTCCGCGTGGAACGCCTCGAGGCGCCGCCACAGAGCGTCCGCGTGCCGCCCAGGGTGCGGCCAATCGCGCCCCCCCAGCCACTTCGCCGCGTCTCCAACCACACCCGGCGAGGGGTCGCCCAACAGGCCCAAAGCCAGTCGCTCCAGCTCCTCGTCCTGCTCGAGCGCCCAAACCTCGGTGAGCAGCTTCATCCGGCAGGGGTCGGTCTCGAATGCGCCCGGCGAGATCGCGGCCACGACGCGGCCGAGGCCGTAGGCGCGGTCGACGCGAAAGTAGTAGGCGAGCAACGCGGGTTCCGCCGAGCAGGCGTCGGCCGCCGCTCGGCTGCTCTCGATAGCGCGAACCTCAGGGTAGATCGCTTCGGTCCCGTAGCGTTCGAGCAAGGCCGACGTTCGCCGGCGATAGACTGCTCCCTCGCTCGCACTTGCATGCAGCCGCTCCTGCACGATCGGATCGATCTCCGGCAGGGTCGCATCCGGCAGTAGCCCCAGGTAGTGGGTAGAGATTCTTGGCTGCTTGCTACGCGCTTCACGCAGTACGATCCGTCGAGCTTCGGCAGGGTCGAGCTCTGAGAGGCGCTGCAACGCCAAGCCCGGCATCGAGTCGCTCGGGTGGGCGCACTTGCAGCTTGGATCGCCGGGTCCGTACCAGTCCTTGTCCGCGGTAATCAGCGTCAGCAGGTGGTTCCGAAGCGCCGGGTGACGGATGCGGCCCCAGTACCGCTCGAGCGCGGCGCTTTGCTGCTCAAACGGGAGATACTCGAAGACTTGCGCAAACCCGGGGCGCAGAGCGTCCCAGTCCGTTTTCGCCTCACTGAGCTCGAGCAGCCCGAATAGGCAGCCTGCCCTCGCGGCCGGGGTCTTCGATGGCAGTTGCGATATCAGCCGAGTCGCCTCGGCCTCTAAGCGCTCGCTCCACGCGACCTGCCACGCCCGCATGCGCTGCCCCACGGAGTTGTGATCGACTCCTCGGAGATCCAAAGTTTGCAGGAGCGCGAGCGCTCGCAAGTAGTTCGCGCCAACAGCTTGGTCCGGGGCCATGAGGCCCAGCTGCAGTGCAACAGCGATGTCCTCCTTGTTTTGCGAAAGAAGGATGCTCCCGAGCAGAGGATCCGGCGATCCGGATCGCTCTTCCCCGAAGAGCCGGACCAGCGCCGTGGCTGCCTCAGGCGACATCAGGTAGCCGATCCGCCGCATCGCCCGCTCGCGCGCGGCGCCCCCGCTTTTTGCCTGGGCTTGCAAGCGAGCGAGCTGCCGGGCTTCCCAAGCCCGGTCTCGACGCCGGATCGAGATCTCAATGGGAGCCGAAACCAGCGTAAGACGGCTTGGACTGGCGCCGCCCCGGTGGACGCGCCGCGTCGCCGCGCGGACGCGGTATTCGCCGGGCTTCGACAGGTCCAGCAGGCCGTTCAGATCCAGCCGGATTCGGTGCAGGGTTCCGCCCGACGCTTCCTCGCCGGACACGCTCCAAGGCCTGTGGATCTCGCGCCGTAGGCGGGAAGCGAGTGTGAGGGGCCGCGACGGAGGATCGAATGCCAGCGCGTCGGAACCGTCCCGCTCGCTGTTCTCCACACCATAGTCGTCACGCGAGAGAACCCGGATCGTCATCTCCGCTTCGATCGGCTCGCCGACCCGGTAGGAGCGCTTGGCCTGGACCAGCCGCAACCCGAGACTGACCAGCGGGTCGCGGTCGCCGCCCGAGAGGAAGGCCGCGGCGAAAGTCTCGTCGCCCGCCGCATGCAACGACCCGACGATCAACAACCCGACAGCCAACCGCCTCATGTGGAGCTAAGACACCGCATCCGCGGGCGCGGTTCCCCGCCGTCACGTCGGTTTCGAAAAAAGTTCGCGCTGATTCCAGGGACGTTAGCCGCATTTCGCGAAAATGACCTTGCCAGCGGCGGTTAGAATCGAGGTAGCCTTCCTCGCGTTCAACCGTCAACGGTCAACGGCCAACGAAACGTCGCATTCTGTCGCGTTTTGTCATACGAACAGCCCGGCGCCACGAGCTTTCGCCAGTCGCTTCTCCAGCCGCGCCCGCCGCTTTTCGAGCGCCTCGCTCGGCTCGACATCCAGAGCCTTCTCGGTAAGCTCGAGCGCTCTGGGCAAATCCTTCTCCACCCGCTCGCAATGCTTCGCGAGCTCTTCATACGCTTTGGTCCGAAATGGGTTGCGGCAGCCGATCAGGTCTTCGAGGATCGCCGCCTTCTCGCCATGGCGTCCGCGCTTGCGCTCGAGCAGCGCCGCCTCCCACAGCGCCGCGAATAGCTCGTTGTCCATCATCCCCGCCTGCACAGCGCGCCGGTAGAGCGCCGCGGCATTCTCCACGTCGCCGACCCGCTTGAGCCAGCGCGCCAATCCCAGTAAGTCCGTCCCATGGCGCAGCGCCGCCGACTGCGGATCCGCATAGGCCGGCAACACCACGCCGCACAGGCAAGCCAGCGAGACGATGTCGATGACGTTGTGGTGGAACAGCGGCGCCAGCCGGAACGCCTGCTTGGTGCGCAAATACTCGAAGTAGTAATGCGGGATGAGCTCGCCCGGCAAATCGCCTTGCCTCTCGACGCCCAGAATCTCGTACTCGAGGTGCATCAGCCGGCAAGACGCCATGCGCAGCTTCCACAACGAGCGCGCGCCGTGCAGCAGGTCCAAGTGGTGCAGCCGCTCGAGCGGAAAGCGTTGGCGCCGCAGCCGGTAGCGAGTCTCGATCAGCGGTGCGTCGTAGGTCTTGCCGTTGTAGGTCACCAGCACGTCGTAGCCAGAGAGAAATTCGGCCAACCCGTAGAGCATCGCCGCCTCCTCGTCGTAGTCGCGCATGAAGAACAGCCGGACCCGGAAGCCCTCCGGCTCGATCGTCCCGACGCCGATCAGGAAGGCGCACGTCCCCGTGCCGCCCGCGAGTCCCGTCGTCTCGGTATCGAGGAAGACCCAACGCTCGGGATCGTGCGCCGGAATCTCGCCCTTGGAAATGCCGGTGAGCCATTCGCCCGGCATGTCCGCCAACCGCGACATCTCGTAACCGCCGTGCAGCTTGTGCCGCGGATAGAAACGCTCGGCCAGGAAGTAGGTCCCGTGCGGGTTCTCCATCACGACGCCGTCGAGGCACTTCTCGGCGTCGTAGTGGTCTGGCGCCACGAACGGTCCGAAGGGATCCTCGGTATCGGCCGGCGCCGCCTCGGGTTCTGGGGGTTCAGGTAGCGGGCGGCTCTCGATGCGCTCGATGCGCTTGCGTAGGCGTTCGATGTCCGCTTTGGTGACGGGAGTCATTGGGTTGCGCAGCCCGCAAGCACGAGCGCCGCTTCCTTCGCTCTGTCCCCCGCCTCGCCCGGCGGCCCGACGCAGCTCGGGCAGCCCGCTTCGCACGGACAATTCGCGATCAGCTCTTTCGCCTGTCCGAGCAGCGTCTCCCGCAGCCGCCACAACGGCTCGCTTTGGCCGATGCCGCCGGGGTAGTTGTCGTAGAGGAACAAGTCGGGCTCGAGCTCGCCGTCGAGGTTTGGCTTGTCGCCGTTCACCGTGACGCCCAAGTCGCGCGGATCGCACATCAATTGCACCGCCCCGACCGTCCTCAACACGTTCCCCAGGCCGACCAAGCCGTTCTGTTTCTCCGTCGGCGAAAACTCGCGCAACGACGCCAGGTATGCGCCGGGGAACCGCAGCCAGAACGCCGTCGTGTGCCACTCTTGCTCGGGCATCGAGAGGTCGCCCGCGCCGACGTTCTCGTTGGTGTAGAACTTGATCTTCTTGAAGCCGACGATCTGCCGATTGATCCGCACTTCGCCGTGCAGCGCCGCGGCCGGCCCGAGCGGCGCACGGTCCGCCTCGTCGAGAATCTTCACCTGCGTGTAGTCGATGGCGTCGGTGTAGTAGTCGCAGTCGACGCGCGAAACATAAGCCTTGCGCTCGTGGTAGTCGAAGCGATCGACGTGGAACAGCTTGCCCTCGTGCAGATAGATCGCCTTCTCGTGCAGCGTCGTCAGCGCCGCCGTAAACGCGACCTCGCCGATCACCCTCGGCTCGCCGGTCGCATCGACCACTACGAAGTTGTCCGACGAGACCGACCGCAAGCTGATCGCGTCCGCCGGATAGGACTCCGAGGTCCAGTGCCAAGCTCCGCCGGAGTGGTGCACGACGCCGACCTCTTGCAAGAACTTCAGCAGCTCGCCCGTCTGGTGCGGGCCGTAGCTCTCGCCGTCATGGAAGGGCAGCTCGAAGACGGCGCACTTCAAGTGGTTGACCAAGATCTCGAGATTGTCCGGGTTGATCGCGGCGCGCTCTGGCGGCGCTTGGAAGAACGCGTCCGGCCGCTCGATGAAGTACTGATCGAGCGGCGCCGACGACGCCACCAGCACCGCCACCGACATCGATTGCCGCCGCCCGGCCCGCCCGGCGCGCTGCCACGTCGAAGCGATCGAGCCTGGGTAGCCGGCCATCACGCAGGCGTCCAACGAGCCGATGTCGACGCCCAGCTCGAGCGCATTCGTCGCCACCACGCCCAGCGTCTCGCCCTCGCGCAACTGGCGCTCGACCTCGCGCCGCTCCTTCGGCAAGTAGCCGCCGCGATAGCCGCGGATGGCCTCCGACGGACCGGCGTCGCGTTCGTAGTGATCTTTCAGGTAGCGGACCAGAATCTCGGTCGCCAACCGGTTGTTCGCGAAAACCAGAGTCTGACGTCCTCTATCCAAAAACACCTGCGCCATGCGCCGCGCTTCGTTGATGTAGCTGCGCCGGATGCCGAGCTGACGATTGACGACCGGCGGATTGTAAAAGACGAAGTACTTCTCGCCCGATGGCGCGCCATTCTTCTCGACCGGTTCCACCGATTGTTCCGTCAGCCGCTCCGCCAGCTCTTGCGGGTTCGCAATGGTCGCCGAGCAGCAGACGAACTGCGGCTTCGAGCCGTAGAACGCCGCGATGCGCTGCAACCGCCTGAGCACGTTCGCCAGGTGGCTGCCGAAGACCCCGCGATACATGTGGAGCTCATCGATGACGATGAAGCGGAGCTTTTCGAAGAAGCGCGCCCACTTGGTGTGGTGCGGCAGAACTCCCGCGTGCAGCATGTCCGGATTGGTGAGCACGACGTTGGCGCGGCGGCGGATTTGGCGGCGCGCGTCGCCGGGCGTGTCGCCGTCGTAGGTGAAGGCGCGAATCTGGGAGCCCATCGCTTCGACGATGCCGTGAAAGGCCTCGAGCTGATCCATACTCAGCGCTTTGGTGGGAAACAGATACAGCGCCGTCGCATGCGGGTCGGCGAGCAGCGTGTTGAGCACGGGCAGGTTGTAGCAGAGCGTCTTGCCCGAAGCGGTGGGCGTGACGATGACGACGTTCGAGCCCGCCGCGATCTTTTCGTAGGCCTCGGCCTGGTGCGAGTAGAGCTGCTCGATGCCGCGGCTGGCGAGGACGCGCCGCAGCCGCTCGTCGACCGCGTCGGGGACCGGCGCCGTCTCGGCTTCGCGCGCCGGCATGCGCCGAATGGCGGTGATGGGCGAGCCCTCGCGGGCCTGCATCGACTCGAAAGTTTCGACGACGCGCTCGAGCGATGCGTCGGTGCGGATCAGCGGATTGCGGGCGACGACGACCTCTTTGTTAGGCGCCGGGTCGCCGAAATCGAGCAGAGGAAGATTCACCGTTTGTTCGCCTCGCTGCCAGGATAGCAGAGTCGTGCTTCCTGGCTTGCGCGAAATCTACTTTGGCAGGCGCGGACGGCCGGGTTAAGATAGCCAGCGTCAGAAGCATGGACGGTTGCGACCATGAAACTCTTGCTCGTTTTCTGTACTCTCTCGCTGGCCTTGCCCGTGGCGCTTTTCGCTCAGTCGGCCGCTTGGGCGCCGGTACGCGGGCTCAGGCCCGGCGAACAGGTTGAGGTCCGGCTCTTCTCTGGCGGAGGTCAGATTCGCGGCACGGTTGAGCGAGTCGACGATGACGCGCTCGTCGTTCGGCAGAAAAACGGCGAGACGACCATCAACCGCGCCGACGTACGACGCGTCCGCATCGACTCCGGGCACAAGAGCAAGTTTGGGCAGATCCTCGCTCCCTCCGCGATGGGAGCAATCGCCTTGAACACCTCGGCGCCGCGGTGGAATCGAGGCGCGGACGCCGCATTCGCCGTCGGCTCGGGCTACCTGTTGGGATGGGGCCTGGACGGAATGATCAACGACTACCGCCGCAAGACGATCTACAAAGCCCGGCGTCCGTAAGAACATAGCCATGTCGCGCCGGCGGCGCCGTTGAGGTATCTTCGTGGCCATGCTCGACCACCTGCTCTCGGCCGACCATCTCGACATCCGGCGCGAGGCTGCGCGCTTCTCCGACGAGGTCGTGCGGCCCGTCGCGGGCGATCTCGACGAGAATGAGAGCTTTCCATCGGAAATCTACGCCCGGATAGCCGAGCTCGGATTCTTCGGCGTCACCGTGCCGGAGGCGGACGGCGGCGCCGGGCTCGACGTCCTCTCCTACGCCATCGTCATGGAGCAGCTCTCGCGCGGCTACGCGTCCGTCGCCGACCAATGCGGCTTAGCGGAGCTGCTCGGGACGCTGCTGAGCCGCCACGGAACCGCGGAGCAGAAGCAGCGCTATTTGGCGCCAACGCTCCGCGCCGAGCGCCGCTGCGCCTACGCGATCACCGAGCCGCAGGCCGGCTCCGACGTCTCGGGCATCCAGACGATTGCGCGCAAGACAACCGATGGTTGGCGGCTGAGCGGCGAGAAGATCTGGATTCACAACGCGCCGGTGTGCGACTACGCGGCAGCGCTCGCGCGCACCGACCCTGACGCCGGCCGCCGCGGGATGAGCGTCTTCCTGATCGACATGGACTTGCCCGGAGTCACTCGAGGCCCCAAGGAGCACAAGATGGGGCAGCGCGCCTCGCAGGTCGGGGCCTTGCACTTCGACGACGTTCTGCTGCCGGGCCACGCGCTGCTGGGCGAAGAGGGCGCGGGCTTCCGCATGATGATGAGCTCGCTCGACAAGGGGCGAGTCGGTATCGCTTCGCTCGCCGCCGGCATCCTGCAAGCGGCGCTCGACGCCGCCGCCGGCTACGCCAAGACGAGGAAGCAGTTTGGTCAAGCGATTGCCGATTTCCAAGGCGTGCAGTGGATGCTGGCGGACATGGCCAAGGATTTGGAGGCGGCGCGGTTGCTGATCTACTCCGCGGCCCGCAAGCTCGACACTGGCGCGCGCGCTTCGAGCGAATGTGCGATGGCGAAATGCTTTGCGAGCGACGCCGCGGTGGCGCATACCTCGAACGCCGTCCAGATCTTTGGCGGAACGGGCTACATTCGCGGCTACGAAGTCGAGCGGCTCTACCGCGACGCCAAGATCACGCAAATCTACGAGGGGACGAACCAGATCCAGAGGAACATCATCGCGCGGGGGGTGTTGGGGTAGGGTCTGGTGGCGCGAGGCTGTGCCGTCGATCGGGGCCTGTGGCCCCGGGGCGAGGCTCAGCCTCGCCTGCACGGCGCAGCCGTGCGCCACATGGGTGCAGTTCGGGGGTTAGCCGCAGAGGTGGCTGTCCAGGTCGCGAACGGGCTTGAGGTCTCGTTCGATTCGTTCGAGCATGTCAGACGAATTGCTACGCTAACGCAACTGCTGCGAACCGCATGTCCGGCAAAACCGATACCCCCGCCCGCGTCATTCGGCGCGATTTCGTGAAGACGCTCGGCGCCGCAGCTGCGGCCGGGTTGGCGCGCGCCCAGAATTCGGCGTATTCGTTTGAGAGTCGCTGGAAGGGCAGCCGCATCTGGATCGGGCCTGAGTACTGGGCGAATCCGTTGCAGAATTGGCGCGTCGACGACGGCGAGGTGGTCGCCAAGGCCGCGCCCGGCCGGACGTTGCATTTGCTGACGCACCAAGCCGCCGACGCCGAGGGCGAGCTGCGCACCGAAGTCACCGTGCGTGTGGTCTCCGGCGCGGCGGGCGAGACTTGGGCGGGGTTCGTGGTCGGGATTCGCGGCGGGCTGCCGGGCTATCAGCATGCGTTGGTTCACCCGGAGACGGGAGTTTCGGCGGGCGTGCGGGGGGACGGCAAGTTGTTCATCGAAGACGCCGTCAGCGAGGGGGCGATATCGCTCGGCAAACCGGTTCAGTTGACGCTACAGGCCGCCGCTGAGGGTACGCTGACGCTCGAATCCGGCGGCGCTTCGGTCAGCGCGCGAGTCGAGCCGTCCGCTCTAGCGGGCAACTTGGCGCTCGCCGCCCAGGCGCCCGGGCGCGCCACGGCGGAGACGACCGGCGTCGAGTGGGGTTTTCGCGATTGGAAGACCGGCGGCTCGCGCTTGGCGGCGCGTCCCGAACAAAGCTTCGGACCGATCCTGTGGACGCAGTACGCGCTGAGCCGCGGCGTGTTGAAGCTGATGGCGCTGTTCCCGCCGCTGGGTGACGCCGATGCATGGGCTGCGCGGCTGGAGGTGCGCTCCGAGGGAGACTGGCGCACAGCGGCGGAGGCGCCCGTCGAGCGGCTATCGCGCACGGCGGTGTTCCTGGTGGAGGATTGGGACGACGAGCAGGAGCACGACTACCGCGTCGTCTACCGCTGGCAGGGCAAGGACTACGATTGGCGCGGCTCAATCCGCAAGGACCCGCGCGAGGAGTATCAACTTCGTATCGGCGTCTTCTCCTGCGACCACGGCGAGTGCTTCCCGCAACAGCGCATGGTGCGCAACGTCGAGCTTCAGGACCCCGATGTCGTCTTCTTCGCGGGCGACCAGATCTACGAGGGCTACGGCGGCTTTGGCGTGGCGCGCGACAAGCCGTCGGAAGAAGCGATGCTCGACTACCTGCGCAAGTACTGGCAGTTCGGCTGGACTTGGCGGTCGATCCTCAAAGACCGCCCAAGCATCGTGATTCCCGACGACCACGACGTCTTCCAAGGCAACATCTGGGGACAAGCCGGACGGCCCCTGCCGGGGCGCGAGGCGAGCGGGCCGGGCTTCGAGCAAGGCGGCTTCCTGATGCCGGCGGACTGGGTGAACGCGGTGCAGCGCACGCAGGCGGGCCATCTGCCCGACCCGGTGGATCCAGCGCCGTGCGAAGGCGGGATCGAGGTCTACTTCACCGCAATGCGCTATGGCGGCGCGAGCTTCGCGATCCTCGAGGACCGCAAGTTCAAGACCGGCCCGGGATCGATCTTCACCGCTGAGCAGAGGGCGGCGGGGCGCGCGGACCCGAGCGTGGTGGATGTGGAGGGCGCGGAGATGCTGGGGTCGCGGCAGGAGGAATTCTTACGGCGCTGGGTGCGGGAGGCCGAAGACGCGGAGTTTCGGATCGTCTGCTCGCAAACCATCTTCTGCAAAGCGACCACGCACTCGGGGCGGGACCTCAAACGCAGCCGGATCGACCTGGATTGCGGCGGCTGGCCGCAACGAGGCCGGCGGCGCGCGCTGGCGATTCTGCAGGCCGCGCCGGAGGTGATCATGCTGCACGGCGACCAGCACATCGGCTCGCTGATCCGCCACGGGCTCGACGATTGGGAAGACGCGGCGCTGGCGTTCATGGTCCCGGGGACCTCGAACGGCTTCCCGCGGGCTTGGCGCCCGGAGAAGCCGGGAGAGTTGCAGGCGCCGGGCTCGCCGCCGTGGACCGGGCGCTACTTGGACGGCCTCGGCAACCGCATGACCGTGCTTGGCGCAGCGAACCCGGAACCGGGCAGCAACACGCCGGAAGGGCAGGCCGGCCTCGACGCGGAACAGGTCGCGCAGATCAAAGGTTCGGGACACGGCGTGGTCGTGCTCGACCGTGAAAGGCGCACGGCCCGGTTCGAGATGTGGCGGCACGCGATCGACGCGCTCCAGCCGCGCGCGGGCGATCAGTTCGAGGGCTTTCCTATCGAGGTCCCGCTCGAGGAAGCGTAGCGGCGCACTTTTTCGTTGAGCTGACCGCAAGCGCAGGTACAATCGCGGTGGCGGAGGGGCGGCCGCGACGGTGCGAGTGCTGTTCATCACCGGCTGTTGGCGCAGCGGCACGACGTTGCTGGGCGACGTGCTGGGATCGTTGCCGGGGTTCGTGCACGTTGGGGAGCTCCACCATTTTTGGGGCCGGGGGCTCGGACGCAACTGGCTTTGCGGTTGCGGCGCGCCGTTCCGCGAGTGCTCGTTCTGGCGGCGAGTGATCGAGCGCGTCGAAGCAGGATACGGTTTGCCGAGGTCGACGGAGCTGGAGGGGATGCGCAAGCGGCTGCGGGAGAGGCCAGGTGAGATTCAAGAGACCTACGCTGGCGCGATGCAGCGGCTCGTGGCCGCGCTCGCGAGCGTCGTCGACGAGGCGACCGTGGTCGACTCCTCGAAGAGCGCGACGCAGGCCATGGCGCTGGCGGCCGCCGGCAATGCTGCGCTCACGGTCGCGCACGTGGTGCGCGACCCCAGAGCCACGACCTACTCGCTGACCTCGCGACCGAAGACGCGCGCGGACGACCCTCGAGGCTCATCGATGTTGCAGCTCTCGCCCGATGCAGCCGTGCATCTTTGGTTGCGGTCGAACCTGGAGGCGGAGCGAATCGGTGCGCTTGCCCGCGTCTACGTCATGTTGCGCTACGAGGACTTCGTGTGCGATCCATGGGCTTGCGCGGAGGAGCTCGCCGCTGCGGCCGACGAGCGCTTCGAGGCCGGCCCCGGGCGGGATGAAGCGCGATCGATCCTGACCAGCCATTCGCTGTCGGGCAATCCGGATCGGTTGCGGCGCGACTCTCGCGCGGGGATCGTGGAGGATCGGGAATGGGAACGGGCGATCGACCCCGAGCTGCGAGCCTTCGTCGAGAGCCGCACGCAGGAGATGATGCAGCGGTACGGATACGCCGCGGGACAGCGTGATCCGGCGATGGCGGCGCGGCGATGAAGCTCGCCTACGGACACGAAGGCGATCAGTCGAGGCGCGCGGCCATACAGTTGCGCGACATCCGCAAGCGGCTGCCGTTGCGGACGCTCTCGGAGCAGGATTGGCGGCAGTGGACCACGCTCGGGTACGTGATCGTCCCGGAGGCCGTGCCGGCGGAGAACGTCGAGCGTCTGAAGGCGGTGCTGTGGGAATTCGAGGAGCTCGACCCCAATGACCCCGCGGGCTGGCATCGCGCCGACCGCCGACGCAACGGCCTCGAAGTCCTCAACAACAGCGGCATGGTGGAGATCTACAATCACCAAGCGCTCTGGGACAACCGTCAGACGCGGCGGGTGTATGACGCCTTCGTCGACGTGTGGGACCGCGAGGATTTGTGGGTCGCCATCGACCGCGCCAACCTCAATACGCCGAACGCGGGGGCGAGGCGCTTCGAAGGCTTCCTGCACTGGGACTCGGACACTTCGCTGCGCCCGTTGCCGGTGAACGTGCAGGGCGTGCTGGCGCTGAGCGACACCGATGAAGAGGCGGGCGGGTTCCAGTGCGCGCCGGAGCTGTTTCGCGACTTCGACGAATGGCTCGAGCGGCAGCCCGCGGATCGCGATCCGACGCGGCCGGAGGTTTCAGACGAGCAGATCCGCTTTGTCCCGATGCGGGCGGGCGACCTGTTGATCTTCAACACGCTGCTGGCGCACGGGATTCGGCCGAACCTCTCCAAAGACCGCGTGCGGATGGCGCAGTACGTGGCGATGTACCCCGCCGACGAGGGCAACGCGGAGCTCGTCGCGGAGCGGCTGCGGCTGTGGAGCGAGCGGGAAGCGCCGCGCGGGTTAGCGTTCCCGGGAGATCCGCGCGAACGGGAGAAAGGCTACCCGCGCGCCGAGCTCAACGAGCTGGGCGAGAAGCTGTTGGGGCTGCGTAAGTGGCGCGCGTGAGCCGGGGCGAAGCTCAGCTTGCGTCTTTGGCGGCTGCGATCACAGCTTCGTAGTCGGGAGGCTCGGTGACCTCGGGGCAGTACTGCGCGTGGGTCACCTGGCCGTCGGAGCCGAGCACGAAGACGGCGCGGCAGTGGATCTGCAGCGGCTCGAGCATGACGCCCCATCCGCGCCCGAACGAGCCGTCGCGGTAATCGGACAACGTGGTCACTTTATCGACTCCGGCGGCGCCGCACCAGCGCGCCTGCGCGAACGGCAGGTCGCGGCTGACGGTCAACACCGTGACGCCGCCGAGCCCGGCGGCTTCTTCGTTGAAGCGGCGGGTCTGCGCGTCGCACACCGGAGTGTCGAGCGAGGGGACGACGCTGACGATGCGCACGCCGGCGGTGTCGGCCAAGCCCACGGGCTTGAGGTCGTTGCCGGTGAGCGTGAAGGCCGGAGCGGCGGCGCCCGCCTCGACCGCGGCGCCTTCGAGCGCCATTGGGGCGCCCTTCATGTTGACGGTTCTTGCCATTGGATTACCTCGAGGCTTCAACGCTATCAGTCGGACCATCCGGGCGTCAATTTCAGCACAATGCGGGCTGCTAGACTGATACCTCATGGCCGATCGCCGCGATGCCGTAGCCGTGAGCCCAGCGCCGCAACCCGCCGGCGATTGGCTGCCCCGCATCCGCAAGCTCGTCGATACGCCCCAGATGCGGCGGGCGGTGCGGCTGTTTCACGAAGAGCGCAAGTGGATTGACGAGCGGCACCTCGAGATTTGTCGCGTGCCCGCGCCCACTTTCCGGGAGCATGACCGCGCCGAGCGGATGCAGGAGTTGTTCGCGGACCTCGGCGTAGTCTCCAACGTGGACGAAGCGGGCAACGTGATCGCGCCGATCGTCTACGAGGAGGGGCTGCCGTTTACGTGCGTTTCGGCGCATCTCGATACGGCGCTGTGCCCGAGGCGTCCCGCAGACATCTACGTCGAGCCGGATGGAAGCTTCAAGGGGCCAGGTGTAACCGACAACGGAGCGGGGCTCGCCGCCTTGGCGGCGTTGGCGCGGGCGCTGCGGGACGGGCCGTTGGCGATTCCGCCGCGCCGCAACCTGTTGCTCGTGGCCAACGCGGCCGAAGAGGGCGAAGGCAATCTGCTCGGCATGAAGCATCTGGTGGGGCGCTCGGACTGGGCGCCGAAGACTGCCGAGTACCTCATCCTCGACGGCGCATCCACCGCGCACATCACCGTGGAGGCGCTGGGCAGCCGCAGATTCGAGATCGTGCTCGAGGGCAAAGGCGGCCACAGTTGGAACGACTACGGGCGGGCCAATCCGGTGCATGCGATGGCGCGAGCGGTGGCGTTGCTGGCCGACATCGAGCTGCCGCGCTCGCCGCGGGCGACTCTGACGGTGGCGATGGTCGAGGGCGGCTCGGGCGTCAACTCGATCGCGTCCTCGGCCCGCGCCAAGGTCGACATTCGGTCTCGAAGCGCCGCGGGCATGGACCAAGTGGTGCGCTCGATGGAGGAAGCGGTGCGGCTGGCGGTGGAACGCGAGAACCGGCGCTCGGCGGACCGCCTCTCCGGGTACAGGATTCGCGAGATCGGCAACCGCCCGGCGGCGCCGCGGTCACAGGGCAACGTGCTTGCGGAGTGCCTGCTAGCAGTGGACGCTCACCTGGGGATCCGCTCGCGGCTCGACTGCGCTTCGACCGACGCGAACGTGCCGCTGGCCGCCGGCCTGCCGGCCGCCGCAATCGGCACGGGCGGGCGCGGCGGCGACGCGCACATGCCGAGCGAGTGGTACCACCCCGAAGGCCGCGCGCTGGGCCTGCAACGCATTCTGCTTGCGTTGGCGGCGCTGCAGCAGCAAGGCTGATCTAGCAGCCGCGTCCGGGCCCGCCGGCGCGGCGGATATAATGAGGCTACGTTGCGGCCGAGGGCGCCGCCCGGGGTCTTCCCACTGGATACGAGATCGATGTCGACTAACTCGCTAGAGAACCGTTCGCTACTCGCGCGTCTGGGCGAGGCCAAGCTGCTCGCTTTTGCGCTGATCGTCTTCACGCTGGCGATTGGCATCCTGATCGGAACCGTGGTGACGGATCGAGTCGGCGCGGCGGATGACGACGAGGCGGTCGCGCCCGACGCCACGCCTTTGGTCGTCCCGGCCGCGGCTCCGGTGGAGAACCAGTTCTCGCCGATCGTCGAGAAGATCCGCGGCTCGGTGGTCAACATCCACGTCGAAGAGTACATCCAGCGCACCAGCTCCGGCGGCGGCGAAGGCGGCCCGGGGCAGCAAAACATGGAGGACATGTTCCGGCGCTTCTTTGGGATGCCGCCGGGAGAGGGATTCCAGATGCCGCGCTCGCCGCGCCGCCCCGGCGAAGGCTCGGGCGTGATCGTCGATGCGGCGGGCTACATCCTGACCAACAAGCACGTGGTCGAGGATGCGGACCGCATCCAGATTCGCTTCGACGGCGAGGACGACCCGCTGGACGCGAAGCTGATTGGCCACGACGAAGAGACCGATTTGGCCGTGCTGCGAATCGATCCTGCCAAACGGCGCCTGGCGGTGGCGCAACTGGGTAACTCGGACGCGGTGAACGTGGGCGATTGGGCGATCGCGATGGGCTCGCCGTTCGGCTTCCGCGAATCGGTGACGGTGGGCATCATCAGCGCCAAGAGCCGCGAAGTGCAAAGCGCGGCGAGCCGCTTCAGCCGGCCGTTCCAGAAATTCTTCCAGACCGACGCGGCGATCAACCCGGGCAACTCGGGCGGACCGCTGCTCAACATTCGCGGCGAGGTGATCGGCATCAACACCGCCATCGTTTCGCGCTCGGGCGCCTATGAGGGCTTGGGCTTCGCGTTGCCGTCGAACATCGCCGTCGAGGTCTACAACCAGATCATCCAGAACGGCCGCGTGGCGCGCGGCTCGATCGGCATCCGGTTCCAGGGCGAGCAGGACCCGGCTGTCCTGAGGGCCTACGGGGCGCCGGACGGCGGCGTCATCGTGGGCGACGTCACCCCCGGAGGGCCCGCGGAGAAGGCCGGCCTGCGCGAGGAGGACGTAATCGTCTCGATCGGCGGCCAGAAGATCGCCGACGGCGACGGGCTCATCCAGGTCGTGGCGGCCACGCCAGTGGGCGAGACGACGCCAGTGGAGGTGATCCGCGACGGCAAGCGCGTGAAGCTCGACGTGACGATTGCCGACCGAGCGGAGCTGTTCGCCGAAGAGCTAGGGCTCGCCGACCAGGGCCCGGCCGCGGAGCCCGAAGAGGCCAAAGTGGACCTCGGCATCGCGGTCCAGAACTTGACCGCCGAACAGCGCGCCGAGCGCGAGTACGAAGGCGATGACGGCGTGTTGGTCACCGACGTCGAGCTCGGATCGTTCGCCGAGGACTTGGGCGTCATGCCCGGCGACATCATCGTCAGCGTGAACCGGCAACCGATCGCCTCGGTGTCGGAGTTGCGGGAGCTGCGCGAGGGTCTGCAACCGGGCGACGACATCGCGCTGAAGGTGATGCGGCGCGGGGCCGGCGGCTGGTCGGCGAGCTACCTTGGCGGCGTGCTGCCCGAGGCGGGCGCGGGGCGGTTCTAACCGAAACCGCAACGCGCTAAGCTGTTAGGCCGGTGACGCGATGAATCGCCGGCAGTTCATGGGCGCGGCCGGGTCGCTGGCCGCCGCCGCTCAACTCTCCGCCCAGACCAACGACCGCATCGAGCGGGATCGACGGATCGCGCTCGAGCTGCTGAAGCCGAGCAGACGCGACTTGGAGTACGGCCTCGGCCTGCACCGCGAATCGCTCGTCTTCGACGCCTACGGCTTCTCGCCGCGGGCCGCCGTCGACGGCGACGCCATGCGCGCGCTGATGGAGGACGCCGGCTCCGATCTCGAGCTCCAGGACCAGCGCGAAGACATGGCGATGACGCGCGCCGCCACGGTCGAAGCCGAGCGCGACGAATTCGTGAGGGCGTGGAATGCCGCCGGGGTGACGTGCATTTTCCAGAACTGCGGCGAAGAGAGCAGCGACCCGCTACGGCTGATCAAGCGGCTGGCGCGCTTCACCTACCTGACCGACCACTTGCGGGGAGTGTTGCGACGGGCGACGGCCCCGGCCGACGTCGAGCGTGCGCACGCCGACGGCGAGGGCTGCCTGTACTTCACCGGCAACGGAGTCCCGTTGACCCAACAGTGGGTCTCGGTGGAAGACGAGTTGCGGTATGTGAAGGTCTTCTTTCAGCTCGGCATCCGCATGATGCACGTGACCTACAATCGCCGCAACCGTTTGGGCGACGGCTGCGCCGAGACGGCCAACGGAGGCTTGAGCGACTTCGGACGCGCGGCTGTCGGCGAGATGAACCGCGTTGGCGTGATCGTCGACGTGGCGCATTCGGGTTGGCAAACCAGCATGGATGCGGCGCGGGAGTCGAGCAAACCGATGGTGGCGAGCCACACGACGTGCGGCGGGCTCTACCCGCACATCCGCTCGAAGCCCGACGAAGTCCTGCGGGCGATCGCGGACACGGGCGGCTACGCGGGCATCTGCTGCATTCCGCGATTCCTGCGGCGCAACGGCGATATCCGGGCGCTGCTCGACCATGTCGACTATGCGGTGAAGATGCTGGGCGCGGATCACGTGGCCATCGGCACGGACGTGGCTTACACCTCGCAGCACGCCGCCGCGGAGAATCGCAAGATCCCGCCGCGGCGTCCTCAACGCACCCGGTTCGCGGCGCTGTGGCCCGAGGACGACTTCGAGACGACCCAGGAGATGAGCCGCAGCCTGGCCTGGACCAACTGGCCGCTGTTTACCGTGGGGCTGGTGCAGCGGGGCTATTCGGATGCGGACATCGGAAAGATCGTGGGAGAGAACGTGCTGCGGGTGGCGCGCGCCGCACTGGGGTAGTCCGTTGCACGGGCCGAAAAAGGAACCGCCGCCTCGGAGCGCGTCCGAGGCGGCGGGTTGGTTGGAAACAGAGGTCGCGCGCTACCAGATAAACCGGGCGCTGTATTGGAACTCGCGGCCGGAGTGGGTCGCGAGCTGACGAGTGACCTGACCGAACGAGCCCGAAGTCGGATTGAGCTCGGGGTTGCGTCCCATGAAGCTGTTGGTGAGGTTGTAGGCCTCCATCCGAAGCTCGAGCGCTAGTTTCTCGGTGACGTCGAACTTCTTGTTCAGCGTCATGTCGAAATTGCGGAAGGAGGGTCCGCGGAGGCCATCAAAGGTCCAAGGATTGTTGCGGCGAGTGAAGGCCGGTTGGCGTTCGAACACATCGGTGTTGAACCACCGGTCCCGCGTCGGGTTGCTGATCACCGGATCGCCCGAGACGAGCGCCGGCGTATTGTTGAAGTACAGCAACTCGCCGCTCAGGTAGGTATAGATGCCGCTGATCGACCAACCGCCGAGCACGTGGTCGAGCGCCTTGGGCATATTGGATGCGTAGGCGCGGCCTTGCCCGAACGGCAGCTCGTAGATGCCCGCGATGTTCAGCTTCTGGCCGTTCTGCGGATCCTTCTGGAGCGTCAGCCGTCGATCGAAATGATCGACGTCGTCATAGAACGCCTGATTCTGGCCGACGCTGTAGTTGTAGCCGACCAGGAAGTTGAAGCCGTTGGCGAACGGTCGCTGTAGCTTCAACTGGAACGCCTTGTAGCGCTCATCCCGGATACCCGAGCCCTGCAAGTTGATGTTGCCGTAGTGCGGGAACGGCCGGATCAGGTCGCTGACCCGTACGCGGCTGTTGTTGCATAGCGAGCCTGGGCAGAACTGTTGCGGAATCCCGAAGAACGGGTTGTCGACGCGCGCGTTGAGCGCCGAGCCGTGCTCGAAGCCGATGCGCGGATCGGTGAGGTTGAGGTTGATGTCCTGCGAGTGATTGAACCCGAGGTTCATGAAGAACGTGGCGTCCATCACGATGCGGTTGACCAGCTCGCGCTGCAACGTGAAGTTGAAGCGGTCGTTGATGCCCGTGCGCAGGTTCTGGTCGAACGGAATGCCGTCGGACGACCCGACCACCGCGTACTCGCCGAAGCGTTTGCCGAACGGCTCGATCAGCGGGTTCGCGTTCTCGCCGCCACCCGGGAAGGGGTTGCCTAGGGTCGACCTCGGAATACCCGCCACCGGCCTGAGCGGATTCGTGGTAGCCGTAAAGCCCGGGTAGGGCGTCGAGCCGAGAATGGCCGCCAAGTCGCGGTTTTGCAGCGGCGGCACGGCGTAGCGCGCGTAGCCGATGCGTAGCGCCGTGCGGTCGTCGATGCGGTAGGCGATGCCGGCGCGCGGCAGGAAGAGATTCTTCTGCGCGTTCCAGGTGCCGCGGTTGTCCGCGTCGGTGAAGCGCCATGCGCCGACGATGTTGACGGGCTGGTTGCGGAGGGCCAGAGCTTCAGCAGGAAACTCGCCCATGTTGTCGATCACGCCTTGAAGCGGCGCGTTGAGGTCCATGAAACGCGAGAGGCGATCTTCGGGATCGCGCATCGGCGTCTCGTACTCCCAGCGAAGGCCTAGGTTCAAGGTGACGCGTTGCGAGACCTTGAAGTCGTCTTGCACGTAGAAGCCGAACACATCGATGTGCGGCCGGTTGATCGGAACGGTCTGCACACGGCTGTAGCTGGTGTCGGCCATCGTGCCGAGCATCATCGACGCCCAGGCGTGGCCGATGTCGCCGGTCGCGGGAGCGAAGATGGTGTCCGCGGTCTCATGCGGGCGGAAGCGGAAGCGCATGCCGCGCGGCCGGCCGGCCTCCACGCGTTGGGCACGGTACTGGTGGCCGAACTTGAGGTAGTGCTTGCCGGCGGTCTTGGAGAGCTTGATGTCCCAGTTGTAGGTCTTGGGGACCTGGAACCAGAAGCCCGAGCGGCCGAAGGTCGAGCCGCTGTCGGCGTCGACGCGAATCTCGGGGTGATAGACCGCCGGGATGTCGCGCACGTGCGAGGTGTACCAGGGGTCGCCCGGCCACAGGTCGGCCAAGCCCTGCTCGCCGATCTCGACCTCGGGAGCGTCGAACGAATCGTTGATCTTCGACCACGATCCACGCACGTTGAACACGGTGGTCGGGTTGATCGTCCAGACGACGTCGCCGGAGGTTTGCCAGGTATTGCGGGCCGAGCCGGCGCGACGCTGCAGTACGGAGCCGCCGGTGTAGTCGGCGTCGCTCTGGGTCGTCTTGAAGCGGCTGATACGCCCGAAGACCTTAACGTTGTCGCTGACGTTCCAGTCGGTGCGGTTCGAGATGTTGTAGTACTTGAACGTCTGCGGGTAGGTGAAGCGGAAGTTGTTCCGGCCGCTAGCGTTGTCGCCGGCATTGTTCGGGGCGTACAGAGTCCCCACGATCCGCTGCGAGGTTGGGTCCAGCCGCGTAGACGGCATCGTGTTGTTCGGGAAGCGGTCACGCGTCGAGGTGTTGTCGCCGGTGATTTGGGTCGTGAACGGATCGTAGATCTCGCGTAGGCCGCCGCTGCGATTCAAGCTGTTCGAAAAATCGCCGCCCTTCTCCAGGCTGGTGGGCAGGGTCTCGGCGACGCTGCGCGGCTCACGGGTGTTCTGCGCTTCGTAGGCAAAGAAGTTGAACACCTTGTTCTTGACGATCGGGTTGCCCGAGGTCACACCCCAAACGTTGCGGCGCACCACCGACTCTTGCGAGGTCAGCGGGTTCGGCCGGGCGTTCAGAGCCGGATTGCGGCCGAAGTAGTAGGCCGTGCCGTGCCAGTCGTTCGTACCGGACTTCATCTGCACCGAGAGCACACCGCCGGCGGAGTGGCCGTATTCGGAGTCCACCGCGTTCTGCTGAACGTTCACCTCGCTCACCGCATCCATGGCGGGAACGTAGGTGCCCTTGGCGCCCACGAGCTGTGGCACGCCGTCGAGCAGGATGTTGTTCTTGCGGTCGGTGTTGCCGCCCACATCCATCTGGCTGGCCGCCCAGTGGTGGTAAGGGCTGGTCTCCTGGCCGCCGCGATAGTTGACCGCCGGGTCGAGCTGCGCCAGCAAGAACGGGTTGCGGTGGATGATCGGCAGCTCGGACGACATCTTGGTGTCGAGCGTCGTCTCCATCGTCGTCGAGTTGAAGCTGACCGCGACCGGCGCTTCCTCGACGGTGATCGTCTCGGCGACCGCACCGACTTCCATGGCGGCGTTCACGGTGATGTCCGCGCGCGTCTGTACCAGGATGTTCTGTTGCACGAACGTGCGGAAGCCCTCGACCTCGACGGTTAGCTCGTAGGTTCCCGGCAGGACGAAGTCGAAGACGTACTGGCCGACCTCGTTGGTTTGGCGGTTGGTCGCATCGTTGGTGTTGACGTTGCGGAGCGTGACCTCGGCGGCGGGAATGACGGCGCCGGAGGTGTCGGTGACGGTACCTTGCACAGATCCGCGCAGATCTTGCGCGGAAGCGGTAAAGCCCAGCATGGCCGCAGCGAGCACGGCGGCTTGGACAACTCGCATGAATGTTGTCTGGAGCATGACCCCTCTTCGATGTTTGGATTGTCGTTCGAGCGCCTTGTCGGCCGAGCGATGGTGCGCGGTACGCCCGCGCCGGCCCCTGAAACGCGCTCGGTGCATTGTAGCCCGATCGGCGGCCAAAGTATAGGCCTATTTCTGAAGAGTTACTTTTCCGCGGCCGGGCCGAGTAGTAGCGACCCGAATCTCAGGGTCCTTCCTGAATCGTTCCGCTGAGGGCTTCCAGGAAGGCGACCAGGTCCTTCTTCTCCCGCCCGGTCAGATTCAAAGGCTGCATGTCGAAGTCGAGGTTGGGGTTCTCCCGGCCGCCCTCGTCGTAGAACTCGATCACGTCGTCGAGTGTTTCCAAGCTGCCGTCGTGCATGTAGGGACCGGCGCCGGCGACCTCGCGCAGGGGCGGAGTCTTGAAGGCGCCGCGGTCGGCCGCGTCGCCGCTCACCGCGGCTCTCCCGTCATCGGCGTATGCGCCATTCGCCCAGCCGACGCCGGTGTTGTGGAAGCGCTCGTCGGTGAGGTTCGGACCGACGTGGCAAACCGTGCAAGCGGCCTTGCCGCGGAACAGCTCCAAGCCTCGGCGTTGCGCCTCGCTCAGGGCCGTCTCGTCGCCGGCAAGATAGCGGTCGTAGGGGGAATCGCCCGAGAGAATCGTCCGAACGTAGGCGGCCAGGGCGAACGAGAGGCGCTCGGGGGTCGGCGCTCCGTCGAAGGCGGCCTCGAACGCCGCGGTGTAGTGCAGATCGGATTGCAGCCGGGCGACGGCGTCCTCGACGGCCAGGTCCATCTCGATGGGATTGGCGATCGGCCCGAGCACTTGCTCCTCGAGCGTCGCCGCGCGGCCGTCCCAGAAGAAAGACCGGCCGTAGGCGCGGTTGATGAGCCGAGGCGTGCGACGGGTTCCCTTCTGCCCTTCCACGCCGACCGCGACCGGCTCCTCGTCGGTGAAGGCGCGCTCGGGGTCGTGGCAACTCGCGCACGAGATGGTGTCGTCGCGGGAGAGGCGCTTCTCGAAGAACAGCTCGCGCCCCAGAGCGACGCGCGCGGGCGTGAGCGGGTTCTCCGCCGGCGTGGGCAGATAGGCATCGAGCCCAAGCGGAGGCTTGGCGAAGTCCGCCGCAGCCAGTGCGCCGGCCAGCGCCAAGCTAGCGATCCTCCGATGCGTCAGCGCTAGGCGCATGATCGAGCGTCCAAACCTCCTCGCTCGGCGAGCCCGCGGCGTAGGCGAAGGTCCGCCCCGACGGGTGGATGGCGACGCCGGGCAGCCGATCGGCCGGCGCGGGCAG
Organism: Bryobacterales bacterium; assembly: GCA_965216545.1. GTDB lineage: Bacteria > Acidobacteriota > Terriglobia > Bryobacterales > UBA6623 > RI-231. The sequence goes on along the minus strand of OZ244172.1, from coordinate 3,915,950 downwards.
CGGCGTCATCGCGTCCCCCTCCACCGAGACGCGAAACAGCTTTGCTCCCTGCGCGCCCGAGGTCCCCACGATCAAGGCGGCGCCGTCCGGCGTCCAAGCGAGGTCGGTGAAGCGGCCCGCGGGCAGCTCGAGCAACTTTGTTCTGCCGAGCTCGCCTCGGCGTTCGACGTACAGGGCCTCGCCGGCGGTGAACGCCCGCCCGTGGGCGGAGACGGAAGGGAGCCCGACGCGTCGACCGCCGGGGTCGGCATAGAGAGCGCGCTCCTCGCCGCTCTCGAGGGTTTTCTCGATCAGCTCGGCGCCGCGAGCGAACACCACCGTAGCGGCGTCGGCTCCGAATGAAGCCTGCAGGCCGCGCGGGCCGGGCTGGGGATCGAGGGCCACGACGCGAGGCCGGGCTGTCTCGAGGTCGTAGCGAAAGACCCCGCCGCGTCCGCGATGATCGCTGCCCTCGAGCAGCAACCGCCTACCGTCGGGCGACCAACTCACGCGCTCGATGTGCGCCATGCGCGTGTGCAGCTCTTCGTCCTGGCCATCGTCGAGCGTGCGCAGTACGAGCGTGCGGTGCTCCCGGCCGAAGTTTTCCGAGCGCACGCGTGCGATGAACGCCAGTCGGTCGCCGCGGGGCGAGAGCGCGGGAGCGAATACGTCGGTGTCGTGGGGCGCCGGCAGAGTCCGCTCAACGCCCGAGCCATCCATCGCTCGGACGCGGATACCGACTCCGCCGCGGCGCCGGCCTAGCACCACGCGACCACTCCGGGTCATTCCGAGCGGCAGGAAGCGTCCCAGGTCGCCTTGCAGAAGCTTCGGCTCGCCGGCTGCGGCGCCGTTTCGCACGGGCAGCGACCACAAGCCCGGCGCGCCTGCGCGATCGCTCGAGAACAGCACTTCGGCGCCGGCGGGAGACCACAGCGGAAACAGGTCGTTGTGTGGGCCGGCGAGCAAGCGCGTCTCGCGCGAGCCGTCAACGGCCAGCACGAACAGGTCGCGCTCTTCGGCCCCGTCGCCCGAGAGATTGTCATAGACCAAGAACCGTCCGTCGGGCGAGAAATCCATGCGCTTGGGATAGATCCAATTGAGCGAGCGCAGCGTGCGCACCGCGCCGTCGGCGACCGAGATGAGGACGATTTGGCTGATGTTGTCGCGGCGGAACAGCAGCGTGAGAATTTGGGAGCCGTCGGGCGAGAAGGCGCAGGGCTGCACGAAGCCGGCTTCGGGGTTGCGATAGAGCGTGCGCGGGGCGGCGCGCTCGCCATCGTCTCGATGCGTCGGCGTCACACGCAGCTCGTAGAAGCCCTGATCGTTGAACCAAGCGTAGGCAACCTGGTCCCCCTTGGGCGCAATGACGGAAAAGTAGGCGAACTCGCCGGCGTGCGAAGCGGGATCGGTCTCGGTCAGCGGACGGACCTCGCCATCGGCGAGCGAGCGTAGCGCCAGAGCGCCGCTGGCCCTCTCGACAAAGGAAAGCCAGAGCCCGTCTCGCGAGGGGCCGCCGAGCAGGTTCACCTCGGGGCCGGTCCACAGCGCTCGCAGCGCCGCAGCGCCGGCGGGCAGAGCCGCGGCCCAGAGCGCGAGCCCGACGATGATTCGCGCCGTGCGCAACGCCCCGTATTATAAGAGGTCTGCGATGTGGCGCTGGCTGTCGGTGATGGCGTGTGCGGTATTGGGCGGACGACTCGTCGCGGCCGAGCCTGCGTTCGTAGGGGCCAACGCGTGCGCCGGCTGCCACCCCGCCCAGGCCGAGGCGCAAGCGCGCTCCGAGCACGCCCGCGCGCTGTCTCGCCCGGCGGACCATGCGCTGGCGGAGGATTTCCCGACTCGCCAGCCGCTGACGCGAGCGCCGGGCTTTCGCTACCAGGTCGAGCAGGCCGACGGGCGGTTGGAAACCGAGGCCGCCTTCGCCGACATGGCGCGGCGCACCGTGATCGACTGGGCGTTCGGCGCCGGCGATCAAGCGGTCACCTTCGTCAGCCGCCTCGACGACCAGTGGTATCTCGAGCACCACTGGAGCTACTACTCCACCATCGGCGCGTACGGTCCCACGCCTGGCCACCAGAACAACGAAGCCGACGATCTGGGGCAGGCGCTGGGCGTGATGTACCGCACGTTCAGCCCGCGCGCGGAGATTCTGCGCTGCTTCCGCTGCCATAGCACCGGGCCGCTCGGGCTGGGCGCCGAGCTCGCCATCGAGCCCGCCGAGCCAGGCATCCGCTGCGAGGCCTGCCACGGGCCTGGCGGCGACCACGTCGCGCGCGTGGCCGCTGGCGAGCTTGCCGAGCTGGCGATCGTCAACCCCGGGAAGCTCGAGCCAGCAGAGTTCCTGAAGGCCTGCGGGCAATGCCACCGCCCGCCCGACGGCGATCCCGGTGAGATCGACTACCGGGACCCGTGGAACATCCGCCATCAGCCGGTCTATCTGGTCCGTAGCGCCTGCTTCCAACAGAGCGGCGCGTTGACGTGCATCCGCTGCCACGACCCGCACGCGCCGCTGCTGCGCAACGACTCCACACACTACGACGCCCGCTGCAAGAGCTGCCACGCCGCGGCCGACTCGGGCTGCAAGGCGGGCAGGACGGCCGAGTGCGATTCCTGCCACATGCCCAAGGTCGAGCCGCAGGAGGGTCTGCAGTTCACCAACCACTGGATCGGCGTCTTCCCGCCCGGCGAGTCGTTCCTGCCTAGCGGCGATTCGGCGCCACGACGTCGCTTCTGAGCCTCGGGAGCCGCGCGGCGTTCATGTTTGACCTAGCGGGCGACCTCGCGTTCCATTTGCTCGAGCTCGCGGGCTAGGGCTTCGGCTTGCTCGCGCAGGTTGGCGAGGCGGGCGGCCAGGTCGCCGGACGCCGGCGCCGTTGGGGGCGTCTCGCCGGCTTCGGTCAGCTGGTCCGGGTCTGGCGGGCGGGGCGTGAAGCCGCCGCCGCTCAGACGCGCGAGGGCCTGCTCGAAGGTGTCCTCGTAGATGAGGCGGTTGCCCATGGCGAGGACGACCTTCTTGAGCTGCGGCATCCGCGCCGACTCGGCTTGGATGTAGATCGACTCGACGTAGAGAAAGCTGTCGTCGACCGGCAGCGCGAGGATGTCGCCGCGCAACACGCGGGAGCCTTGCTGGTTCCACAGAGTGAGGTCGCGGGCGATGTTCTGGTCCTGGTTGATGCGCGCCTCGATTTGGTTGGGGCCGAAGACGAGCTGTTGCTTGGAGAGCTGGTAGTAGACCTTTTCGCCGAGCTTTTCGCCGTCACAGCGGGCCGCCATCCAGCCGATGAGATTGTCTTTGCCGCGTGGGGTGAAGGGCAGCATCAGAATGAACTCGGGGGCGGGCTCGCCGGGCAAGCGGGCGACGATGTAGGTCGGCGTCATCCTGGCGGCGGAGCCGCGCGAGCCGGCGAGGCTGCGGGCGACGTCCCACTCGTCTTCTTTGTTGTAGAAGACATCGGGGTCGGTCATGTGGAACAGGCGGTAGAGCTCGGCCTGAATGTCGAACAGGGCCAGCGGATAGCGTGTGTGGGCGCGGATGTCGGCTGGGATCGCTGACGCGTCTTCGAAGAGCTGGGGGAAGAGCGAGCGATAGGCCGAGAGAATGGGGTCGCGCTCATCGAAGACGTAGAGGATAGTCTCGCCGCTGTGGGCGTCGACGGTGGCCTTCACCGAGTTGCGGATGTAGTTGATGCTGCGAGTAGAGCGCAGGCCGTCGACGCCCTGCTGCGCGGAATAGGGGTGAACGTTGGATACCGTGTAGCCGTCGACGATCCAGACGAGGCGTCCGTCGGCGGTGATGGTCAGGTAGGGGTCGCTGTCCCACTCGATGAACTCGGCGAGGTGAGCGAGCCGCTCGTGGACGTTGCGGTAGATCATCATCCGGCTGCCGGGGTTGGTGAGGCCGGTAAGCAGGATGTTGAAGTCGCCCTCGGAGAGCGCGGCGGCCAGCCGAAGCGGCAGGGAGTCGATGGGAAAGCCGCCCTGACCGTCGTAGTGCGAGGTGATGTTCCGGCTCCCTTCCGGATAGTCGAACTCCTCCTGATCGGTCGCGACGAAGACCGGGTCGTGCGTCACCTCGCCGAAGTAGATGGATGGGCTGGTGAGGCTGAGGGCTTCGGTATTCACCTGCGGGGGGGCGTCCTGGATCATCAACACGGGCGATCCGTCGTCGGTGGTGCGGTTGACCTCGGACATGACGACGCCATAGCCGTGGGTGTAGATGAAGTGCGAGTTGATCCAGGAGCGGGCGGCGGAGTCGAAGGCGTTGATGTCGATTTCGCGAGGCGAGAGCAGGACTTGCTTGATGCGTCCGTCGACCTCGTAGCGGTCGATGTCGATGTCGGCGAAGCGGTAGTAGGGGCGCAGGGCCTGGATTTGGGTGATGGTATCGGTGAAGGCTTCGGTGTCCCAGAGGCGAATGTTGTCGACGAGGGTGGCGTGGGCCTCGACGTCGAGGGCCTCGTCGGTGGAGGCTTCGAAGGTGACTTCCTCGCCGGTGCGCAGGTCGTAGGCCTCGCGGGTGGCCTCGATGTGGCGGGCGATGTACTCGCGCTCGTACTCGAGCTCGTTGGGCGTGACCCAGATCGCGGCGACTATGCCCGGCAGCAGCGCGTTGGCCACGACGGCGGCGGCGACGACGCCGAACGCCGCGCGCAGCTTGCGTCCCCACAGCAGCGGAATGGCGACGAGCAGCGCGGCGACGACGAGCCAGCGCAGCGGCAGCCGCACGTTCTCGTCGACCCAGTCCATACCGGTCATGAAGTTGTGCTGGTTGTGCAACAGGCTGTACTGGCCCAGGAAGAACCAAGCGGCCGCGCCGACGAGCAACACCGAGCCGAGGATGCGCGCAAAGCTGGTCCGCGTGGCGCCCTCGAGCAGCAGGGGATTGGGGCCGGGGTCGAACTCTTCTGTCGCTCCCCCCGAGGTGCGGAAGCGCTGGAAGCGCTCGTAGAGCTGCCAGCCGCGGGCCGAGGCCCAAAAGACGACGATGGCGAAGACCGCCAGCCCGAGCAGGTAGCGCAGCAGGACGAAGTAGAAGGGCAGGTCGAAGAGGTAGAACGAGAGGTCCTTGGAGAAGACGGGATCCTGCCAGACGTCGGCGGGGATCTGGATGTCGAGCGCGCCGGCGTAGGCCATGATCCTCTGCGAGTCGACCGAGGAGGCGAGGAAGACGAACGAGATGAGCAACAGCCCGGCGGCCACGGCGCGTTTGTAGAGCCCGAAGGCGGCGCGCGGGGCCCCGGCGAACGCGACGCCGCGAGCGTGCGCCCACAGGCCGACGAGCCATCCGAGCAGCCCGGCGAGCAGCGCCGGCGCGATCTCGTAGAGCAACATGGAGAACCAGGTCTTGACCTGGCCCATCTCCTTCCACCATTCGTACTCGATGACGAAGTCGGCGATGCCGCGCGAGCCGGCGATGAGGAAGAAGGCCAGAGCCAGCAGGACGATGTTGCGGATTTGGCGGGGCTCCATGGGATTGCTCCCTCCGGCGGGGACCCTCCACTATAGCGGTTGGCCCGGAAGCAGGACAGGCCTGCTCGAGATGCACGCGCCGGTCAAAGGCGTGTCAAGCATGTTTGGTGAGCTCTTTCCAAAGAAGCGAGCAGGTCTGTCGTGCCTCGCTCGAGTCAGCCTCAGCTCCAGAGCTCTTGATTGAGCAGCGCCGTGATCTTGTACGCGACCGGCGCGTCGCGGCCAAGGCCCCAGCCGGCAGCGCTAGAAGAACGGAATACGCAACGGCGAGTCAGCGCGCCCTCCTAACGCCTCGACAAAGCCGCGGAAGTCCGTCAGAATAGGGAGCCATGATGCGTTTGTTTGTTGCAGCCTTATGCTTTATTTGGGCTCTGAGCTCAGCCTCGGCTCAGACCTCAGGAAGCATTGCGCAGGGGGAGGCGCTCGTCGAGATCGGCTACTACGACGAGGCATTGCTCCACTTCAGAGCCGTCCTTGCGACGAACGGAGACATCTCGCTTGCGCACTACCGAATCGGGGAAGTGCTTTTGCTTCAGGGCCAAGACGAAGGGGCGCTCACCGCCTTTCAGCGCGCGTCTGCGGGGGATGGAGTACCGGCTTGGACGACAGCTTGGTCACACATTCGGATGGGAATGATGTACGACGCTGCCGGGCGACGCTCGGACGCGATACGCGAGTACCGGGCCGCCGTTGACACGGGGAACGACACTCAGCGAGCACAAAGGATTTCTCGTCAATACTTAGTCCGACCGTACCAACCGCCTCGTCGCCCGAAGTAGTAACATTACTTCCGCCGGGTCTGGCTCGCGGAATCGGTCGCGGCTTGGGTTGGGTTCCGCAACTCCCCAGTTCGGGAGGGTACGCGGCGCCCCTTCACTTCGGCAGGTCCGCGATGAACGCCTCCATTTCGCGCAGCACATCTCCCTCGTTCGATCGAAACACGTAGTGGTTTGCATTGGCCAGCCGAACCACCTTGGCGGACGGCAACCCCGCCTCGAATGCGCGCGCTTGATCCAGCTTCGTCTGATTCCTAGCTGCGCTCGCTACGCGGGCGCGGGAGCCTTCCGGCCCGGAGACAGTCTGAAGGGCGTAAATCGCAAGAATGGGCGCAGGGATGTCCGTGTATCTCTGTGTGCCTGCCGAGATCGCGGCCTGAACCGGAGGGATCGTGGGACGGGGTCGGGGCGTCGCCGGGGCAGTAGGTGGCGGGGTTGACTTGAACCGCTCCCGTATCCGTCGCAGCGTCCTCTCGAGTTCTGGAAGGTTCGTTTCCAGCAGCTCATCGATCAGCGGCCGCGGGTCTTGGGGCATGTTTCCTGGCCCGAACAGCTCCAGCTTTCTGCGGACCTCATTTACCTCGATAAACAGATCACCCTTCGAGCGATCGTAGTACGCATACTGGTAAGCGGCGTCGAGGTAGATCAGTCCAGAGACCTTTTCAGGGTGACGCGACCCAATCGAGCTAAGTTCCTGGCCGCCTAGAGAATGCCCCACCAGCACAGGTCGGTCGAGCCCGAGAGCATCGATCACGGCCAGGACATCGTCGCCGAGACGGTCCGCTGAGTAGTTGCCGCCGGAGGGAGCGGGGGCGCTTGACACTCCAGAACCGCGGCGTGTGATGCCGTAGACACGGTAGGAGCTAGTCAGCGCCAGCGCGAACCGGTCGAATCCGTGGGCGTTGTTGCTGCCGCCATGCAACAGCACCAAAGGCCGGCCGGAACCGCCCCAATCGAGGACCTCCAGCTCGACATCGTCTTCGACGGTCACGAACTGGATGTCATGCGGAGTTGTGTCACGGAGCCATGAGGTCTGCTCGGTTGCGCGCCGCAAGTCGAGCGGAAACGACCCACCTTGCGTCCAGGTTCCGGCGATCGACGTCCCATCCTCGGCTATGGACCCTTCGTACTTGGCGCGAATCCGATCGAAGGCGAGGTTCAGCGTGGAGCCTTGCAGCGCCATAGCACTAGTCGGGACGCCGTTCGACCCTTCATCGGGAGTGAACTCCGTCGCTTTCCAGCCGCCGGCGGCGTCCTTCTGGATTTTGATGACGACTCGGATCTCGGCACGCGGGGACTTGAGCACGCCTTGCCAGTCGCCCGCGATGTCCTGTCCACTGAGCACGACGCTAGGGAGTAGCGCTAGCGTTGCGAGGGGGGTTGCTCTGGACATGCGCATGCCTGGCTCGCCTCGCTCGCATTGTAGGGCATTGTGGGTTGCGGGGCGTTTCCGACATGTCCGCAGGTCTGTCGAGCTTCGCTCGAGTCAGCCTCAGGCCCAGAGCTCTGAATCGAGCAGCGCGGTGATCTTGTGCTCGACCTTGCTCGCCGCGGCCGCTGATTTCAGGGCGTCGAGGATGCATTTCCGATGTTCCCCATTCGCGGAGGCGGGTCTTTTGGGCCCGTCATACCTCGCAGCGCCTCGCCCAGTTCCTTGGCGCGATCGGCATAGATACTGGCGTGTTCCGCTATTGTTCCTTCCCTCGATTGGCTTCAGACTTGCTTTCTGGAGCGATGCTGAGGACCTACGCCAGAAGGAGAGTTTCGACGTGAGCAAAACAATTCTGATTACCGGCGCGAGCAGCGGTATCGGGAGGACGACCGCCAAGTACTTCCAGAGGGAGGGCTGGAACGTGATCGCCACGATGCGCGGCCCGCAGAAGGAGAAGGAGCTCGCCGAGCTCGAGAACGTCCTGGTCACCCGGCTCGACGTGCGGGATTCGCGTTCGATCACCGCGGCGGTCGAGGAGGGCGTCGCCAAGTTCGGCAAGATCGACGTGCTGCTCAACAATGCCGGCTACGGCTCCTATGGCGTGCTCGAGGCCACGGCCGTGGAGAAGATCCGCAGGCAGTTCGAGGTGAACGTGATCGGCCTGCTCGAGACGACCAAGGCGCTGCTGCCGCACTTTCGCGCCAATCAGGCGGGCGTCATCATCAACATCTCGTCCATCGGCGGCAAGATGAGCTTTCCGCTCGGTACGCTCTATCACGGCTCTAAGTTCGCCGTGGAGGGGCTGTCGGAGGCCTTGAGCTTCGAGATGGAAGCCATTGGCGTCAAGGTGAAGATCGTCGAACCGGGCATGATCAAGACCGACTTCGGCGGACGCTCGTTCGACTTCAACAACGACGAGAGCCTGCAAGAGTATCAGGGTCTCGTGGGCAAGGTGCTTGCGGCGATGGGCCCGCTCGGTGAGAGCGGCTCGGAGCCGGCAGTGGTCGCCGAGGTCATCTACAAGGCCGCGACGGACGGAACCGACCAACTGCGCTACACAGCCGGGCCGGACGCCGAGCAGATTGTGGCCAACCGAAAGGTTGCGGATGACGCAAGCTTCATGAACGGGATCAAGGCCCAGTTTGGGCTCTAGCGGTGTGGAGAACCGAGATGAAGTCGAACAAAGCGATTGAGCGCCTGAGCCCGAAGAAATGGGCAGACACGAGCGCTGCGGAGCGCCTGCACCTTCTCGAGCAAGTGCGCGAGAACCTGAAGAAGTTTGGCGATGAGCTCGCTGCCTCGGACACGAAGATGAAGAACGGTCTGATGGGCGAGGCGCTCTACAACGATGCGGTCTCCAAAGTCGCGACTGTGGTCCCGATGGCCAACACCGTCACCGCGGCCATCGAGCTGTACGAGGGGCTCGTGCATGGCGAGATGCCGGAGCCGCTGGAAGTCGAGAAAGTCGCCGATGGCCTTTACGACATCAAGGTGTTCCCGTCCTCGAAGAAGGACCGGCTGCTCTATGGCGATCGCACCGAGGTGCTGCGCGTCAAGGGGGAGCCGAAGCAGGTCAATCCGATGGACAAGCCTGCCGGGATCATCGCGGTTCTGGGTGCAGGCAACTATTCCTCGTCTCTCGAAATGCTGAAGGCGATCTTGTTCGAGAACTGCGCCGCCGTGCACAAGCCCCATCACCTCAACGCCGAGACCGACGCCGTGTGGGAGAAGATCATGCAGCCGCTGGTGGATCACGGCGCGCTCAACTTCGTCGACCACGATCAGGGCCGCGCCCTGACTGTCGATCCGCGGCTCGCCAAGATCTACTTCACGGGCGGAACGTCTACGGCGCAGGCGATCATGAAGGCCACGGAGACGCCGCTGGTCAGCGAATGCGGCGGCAACAATCCCTGCTTGGTCGTCCCGGGCGACCGGCCGTGGACCGACAAGGAGATCACGCATCAGGCGCAGCAGGTCGCCACCATCTCGAAACTCAACGGCGGCGCGGTCTGCGGACGGGTCCAGACGCTGGTGACCTCGAAGAACTGGAAGCAGCGGGAAGAGTTGCTGGCGGCGCTGAGGAAGGCGATCGTCGAGGATACGCCGGCCGCGGGCACGTACTACCCCGGTTCCGACGAGGTGGCCCAAGGCTTCCGCGAGGCCTATCCGGACGCCGAAACCCTCGAGCCGGAGCGCGGCAAGTACGAGCATGCCGGTTTCATGCTGATCGCCGGCGCCGAAGAGCAAGGCTACGCCACGGACCACGAGGCCTTCTGTCAGATCATCGACGAGGTTCCGCTGGACACGGAAGCCAGTGCGGAAGACTTCCTGCCCAAAGCCGTCGCCTTCTGCAACAGCGACCTGCTCGGCACGTTGGGAAGCTGCATCCTGATCGATGAAGACGCCAAGAAGGCGCACCAGGCCGCGCTCGATCAAGCGGTGACGGACATGGAGTACGGCGCGATCGCCGTCAACACCATGCCGCCGTTCATCTTCCTGAGCCCTTGGCTGACCTGGGGCGGAAACGAGGAAGGCAAGGAGTTTGTTTCCGGTCACGGTAACTTCGGCAACGCGATGAATTTCGAGAACGTCGAGAAGTCGATCATGACCGCCGGGTTCATGTCGCCGGGACACATGATCCAGACCAACAAGGCGGCCTTTGATCACATGGCGATCAACATGGCGCGCTACGCCGTTGAACCAAGCTGGGGTAACCTCACCCGCCTGATGGGCGGTGCAATAGCGGACTCATTCCGCCACAAGGACTTCTAGGGCCACGATGCAACGCGCGGGCGAGTTTGCAGTAAACCCTGGCTGGCGTATCTGGCTGATTGATCTGGGAATTCGCCCGGACGCCGTCCTCCGCAGGGCGGGCCTTCCGAGGGACCTGTTCGCGCGAGACCGAGCTTCGCTCAGCTCGTCAAGCTACTACCGATTCTGGGAAGCTCTGGAGGCTGAGGCCGAAGACCCGGCGCTGCCTATCAGGATCGGGAGCTCCATACCTGTCGAGGCTTTCGACCCCCCAATCTTTGCGGCGCTATGCAGTCCGGATCTCAACACGGCCGCTAGACGAATCAGTCTGTTCAAGAGACTCATCGGGCCGATGGCGCTGCATGTCGACGAACGGCGGGACGCTACCGAGCTGGAGATCGAGTGGCTCGACAAGACGCTCGAGCCGCCAGCAGTATTGGTAGCGGCCGAGTTGGCCTTCTGGGCCGGTCTCGTGCGGCTGGCGACTCGCGCAGACATTCACGCCCTTCGCGTGACCACGCCTGACCCGCCCTCGCCCCCGGGAACCTACGAGGAATACTTCGGCGTCGCCGTCCGGCGCAACAAGAAGCACGCGGTCACATTCACCGCCGAAGACGCGCGGCGCCCATTCCTGACCGCAAACGAGCAGATGTGGCAGTTCTTCGAGCCAGAGTTACGGAGGCGACTCTCAGAACTGGACGAAACCGCAACAATGTCCGACAGGGTGCGAGCCGCGCTGTTTGAGCTGCTTCCCAGCGGCCGAACCTCGATCGAAGCCATCTCTGAGACGCTTGGCGTCAGCGTGCGAACGCTGCAACGCCGGCTCCGCGAAGAGGGAAGCAGTTTTCAGCACGTACTTGACGCAACCCGCGGCGACCTTGCGCGGCACTATCTCAGGAGCTCTGTACTATCCGGCGCAGAGATCTCTCTGCTGCTGGGCTTCGACGATCCGAACTTCTTCTCACGGGCGTTCCGCGCCTGGACGGGCAAGACCCCGGAAAGCGTTCGGAACGCGCTACGGACAACGTAAGTGGTCGCAACCCGGGCCAATCAGCGCCGCCATGAGGTCTGCTCGGTTGCGCGCCGCAAGTCGAGCGGAAACGACCCACCTTGCGTCCAAGTTCCGGCGATCGACGTCCCATCCTCGGCTATGGACCCTTCGTACTTGGCGCGAATCCGATCGAAGGCGAGGTTCAGCGTGGAGCCTTGCAGCGCCATAGCACTAGCCCGACCTTCTCACAGGGAGGTCGACAAGGGTTGGCAGAGGCGGAATGACTCGCCAGGAAGAGGAAGATCGAAACCGGAGGCCGGTTGTCAGAGCCGAAGCGGCTTGAAAGTCTCGATTCCAAGCTGCGTTTTTGGCCTCTTTGAGCGTTTGCACACTTGCCCAGCGACCGCGTCAGCGGCCTGTTTTCCAAGCTCGTTTACCTTCAAGCAGGCAGCGGCGGCGACTCCCGCAACGCTCTCCAGACCGCCTCGAACAGCGCCCGCCCCGGCCAGCCCTCGGCCAGCGCCAACCACACCCGCCGCGCCGTCACCCTCACCCGCACGCCGATCTTGAGCAGCAGCCGCCGTATCGTTTCCGTCTGCGCTTGCGCGAAACCCGTGCCCGCCAGCCCCAAACGCCGCAGCCCCAGCATCAGCGTGTAGGCGATCGACGAGAAGTACAACCGCAGCTGATTCGCCCGCATCGTCTCGGCGCTCATCCTATCGGAGAATAAGCTCAGTTGCTCTTTGATACGGTTCTCCATCTCGCCGCGCGCACAGTAGAGCTCTTCGTATAGCTTCTCGGCCGAGTAGGCTTGCTTGCTCAACGACGTCACCACGTAGCGCGGATTCTCCTTGCCCTCGAGTTGCTCCGCCTTGGCAACGACCCGCCGTTCGCGGCTCCAACTCTCGAGCGTCTGATAGCGAAACTCTCCGAGCTCCCGCGCCGGGCTCCCCGTTGCGACTTGGTTGCTTGCCGCCACCGTCATCTCGTCCTCGATCCGCGCCCGCAAACGCTTGTCGCGCGCCAGTCCGATCACGTATTTGACGTTGTTTCGCTCGCACCAACCGAGCAACTCTTCGCGGCAAAACCCGGAATCGGCGCGTACGATGATGCGCACCTTGGGCCAGACCGCCCGCAGCCCGGCGACGATCCGCTCGACTTCTTCAACGCTGCCGGCCGCGGCGTCTCGATTCGACGTGCGCTGCCGCGCGCACAGCAAGTGCGGCCCTCCGAAGATGTACAACGGCAAGTAGCAATAGCAGTTGTAGTAGCCGTGGAAGAAGCGTCCTTCTCATTGGCCGTGGAGCGGCGAGTCGGTCACGTCGAGATCCAGAATCACTTGCTTGGGCCGCTTCGGGTGCGCCTCGATGAAGGTGTCGAGCAGCAACTCGTCGATCGCCTCGAGCTCGCAGCTGATTTTGTTGTAGCGGTCTTGGCCGTCGGTCGTGCGCTCGAGCCGGTTGAGCGTGGACTTGCCGGCCAGCGCCTCGCCGCGGTCGCGTTGACGCTTGCGCTTGGCTCCTTCCAAATCCTGTTTGCCGGCCAGCAGCGCCAACACCGGATCGTTGCGCAGTTGGTCGTGATCGTTGAGATCTTGGGAGCCCAATGCGACGGCGTAGACGCGTTGTTTGAGCAACTCGGAGACGCTGTGCTCGATACGTTCGGGATCGCGATGATCTCGGAAACACTCGGCCAGCCGATCCAGCAACTTCATGCGCCGATCGACTTCGCCCAGCAGCGGAGCCCCGCCCTCGGAACTGATCGCGCCGCCGTCGAATCGCGCTGTGACTTCGCGCTTGAAATGCTTGCCGAAGCTAAACTCTCGTTGCTCGCCGGAGTCGCTACACTGTGTGGACACGGGTTGTTTCCTTCTTCTGGCCATAACGCTTTGTTGATAAAACGTTTATGCCATAGGAGACCGCCCGTGTTCTACTTCTTGGTGATTTTTCCGGGCTAGCAGGAGGCTTCGCCCAACGCTTCCGCGAGCTGGTCGGCGAAAGCCCGATGCGCTACGTATTCCGCTGGAGGATGCCGGCCGGCCGCGGGTTGCTCCGCGACCCCGGCGTCTCGATCGCGCAGGCCGCCGAACAAGTCGGCTGCGAGTCCGAGTTCGCCTTCGCCAAAGCGTTCAAGCGACACTTCGGAATCGGCCCGGGCGCCGCGCGACGCGTCGCCTGCGAATCACTTCGAAACAGCCGCATCACGAACGGCGTCACCTGGAATGGACATTGTTGCCGCCCTGAAAGGGCGCGGCAGCAACCAGATGTGATGAGGAGGTTCGTCCCCGGCAGCGGTAAGCTGCCAACCGCGGGGCGGTCTTGAAAGGCAAGATCGACCGCGAGCGAAAACCAAGCAAGCAACGGAGGACGAACCATGAAGAAGTTTAGCAGCAGCGACAAGGACGTGCGGAAGGCGTTGGAAGCCGGCGCGGGCGCGGCGGCGGCGATCGACTTGGGCGACAAGCTTAGCGAGGTCTGCATCCTCGACGAGGAGGGCGAAGTTCTGTTGCGGCAACGCATCCCAACCAGCTGTGTGGCGCTGGAGAAGCTCTTGGGGGGCTTGCCGCCGATGCGCATCGCGCTCGAGACCGGGGGGCAGACCAACTGGGTGCGGCGGCGGCTCGCGGCGATGGGGCACGAAGCGTTGGTGGCCAACGCCAAGCGGTTGAAGTTGATCTGGGACACGCACTCGAAGGACGACCGCCGCGATGCGCTGTTTCTGGCCACGATCGCGCTGCGTTGGCCCGAGCTGCTACATGCCGTCAAGCCGCGCTCGCTCGAAAGCGAGCACAACCGCGCGATGCTGCGCAGCCGCGCATGCCTCGTCGATGGGCGCGTGAAGCTGATGAACAACGTGCGCGGAGTGCTCAAGAGCTTGGGCGTGCGACTGCCGAAGCCGGGAATCGAAGCCTTCGTGCGGCGGGTGCTGGAGAAGATTCCCGCCGAGTTGCGCGAGCAACTCGAGCCGATGCTGCGAGTGATCGAGCAGATGAGCGCCCAGATCAGGGTTTACGACAAACAGGTGCTCGAACTCTCTCATGAGCGCTATCGAGAGCAGACCAAGAGGCTGCTGAGCGTGCGTGGGGTGGGGCCGCTGACAGCGCTGACGTTCGTGCTCGAGCTCGACGGCGACGTGGCGAGATTGAGCAACTCGCGGGCGGCTGGGGCGGTGGTCGGCCTTCGTCCCTCCCGCAAGGAATCGGGCGAGAGCAAGCCGGAGCTGGGGATCACCAAGACGGGCAACCGCATGTTGCGGCGCTACTTGGTGCAGTGCGCCCACTACGTTCTGGGCCGGAATGGGCTCGACTGCGCGTTGAAGCGTTGGGGGCTGAAGCTGGCCGGGACGAGCAAGCGCGGCAAGAAGCGCGCGGCGGTGGCGGTGGCGCGCAAGCTGGCGGTGCTGCTGCACACGCTGTGGCGCACCGACGAGGACTTCGACCCGACGATCGGGCTCGCGCAAGCGGCGTAAGCGAGAGCGGCAAGAAGAATTTCTTAGAAGGAGGAGGAACAGAGACGGAGGCGACACAGAGGGAATCGGAGGAAAGGGTATCGATCTTGGAAGACGAGTCCGGCGGCGACTGCGCCCCCGTGGCAGGCCCCAAAACAAGGCCGAAAAACAGCGAGCAGCGCCGCCACGAACGAGTCAATCGGACCACAACGAGCACCGCGGCCCACATCGATTCGGCCGCAACCCGAGTGCGGATGGAAGCCTGATCTCGTCTCAACGGAAAACAACCCCAGCTTAGACCCTCGACTTGACAACACCGAACCTCCTCATGGAAGCCCCGGGCCTCAGCCCCGGGGGTCGAGACCGGCGCGGCGCCCCTGTTTTCCCCGGGCCGGAGGCTCGGGGCTGCTTCCTGCCGCGCGCCTTCGGCGCGAGAGCGCCGTTTGGTTTCTGACTGCTATTTGCGAGCGCACGACGACTAGTGCGACCCGGCGCCCGCTGCCGCAGGCTCTGCCGCGAGGCCGTCCTCGTCCGCTCCCCTCACCCCCAACCGCAGGTCGAGGCCGATCTGGAAATACCGAAACTGGTAGCCCCCGGCGCCGGTCGTCAGACGGTCGATCGCGGAATTGCTATACCCTGCCTTGCCGCGCAGCCAGAGCTGTGGAGAGAGCTTTCTCGCCAGCTCCATCGTCGCCACCAGCGGCCTCTGCCGCGCGAAGCCGTGCTCGCGCTGCACGCCGGTTTCCGCTTCGACGATGTAGTCGAAGGCGCTCGCGAGCGAGCCTTCGATGTGGAGGCTGACCAGCTTGGTGGAGAACGACTGCGGGCTCCAGAACAGCGGCGTGTAGCGATCGTGCCGCATCCAGTGCGCCCTCCCGCCCAAGCTCACCTCGTGCCCGCCCTTGCGCGAGAGCAGCCGGAAAGCCGACAGGTCGTAGGTCTCGCGCACCGCCGCCTCGCCGAAGGCGCGCCGGGCGTAACGTGCCGCGCCGCGAACCTTGTCATTGGGGCGCAACCGCGCCTCGCCCCAAAGCAACCCTCCCATCAGCCGCTCCCGCAACGCCGGCAACGTCTCGGCGGGATGCAGTCCCACGCCGCCGGCCACGGTGACGTGGTCGGTCAGGATGGCCGCCGCCGAGAGATCGCCCGAGAACCGCCGGTTCGGTCCGGCCAGGTCGTATCGCAAGGTCGACGCCATTCCTGAGGCCGTCACGCGCCGCCCCAGCGAGCCCGTCCACTCCAACCCGTGGCGCCGCCACGCCACGGCGTCGGGCGCAAACCCGCGCTGCTCGTAGTTGCGCCGCTCGCGGAACAGCCCCAGCCGGTGGCCCACGGTCACCGGGATCGTTCCGCCCCAACGCGTCGAGCGGTAGAAGTAGCCCGTGCTGTCGCTTGCGCCGCTGTGTTGCACGGCGCCGCCCGCTCCGTTTTCGTGCGCCAATAGCCGCATCAGCTCCGCCGATTCCTTCTTTTGCGGATGCAGCCGGCGATAGCGTCGCGCCAGCTCGAACGCTTCCTCCGGGCGACCAGCCCAGTAAGCGGCGACCGTGCGTTGATGTAGCCCGTCCGCACTCTCGAAAAGCTCCGGCGGCAGCTCCGCGGCGACTTTCCGCGCCTTGCCGTGAAACCCCGACCAGTTCAGCGCCTGCACTCTCCGCAGCAGTAGCTGCTCGTCGTCGGGAAATGCCTCCAACCCTCGCTCGACCGCATCCAGCGCGTCGGCAAGGCGTCTGCGGTCAGACAGCGCCTGCACCAACCCGCGGTAGCCTTCGGGAGAGTCTGGATAGTCCTCGATCAGCTTGCGATACAGCTCCGACGCCTCTTCGCTGCGTCCGCTCCAGCGCAACGCCAGCCCCCGCCGGACCAGAATCGTCAAGTCCCCGTGGCCCTGCGCGATGAGCAGGTCCAGGTTCGCGAGCGCCGCTTTGGGCCTGTCGCCGAACAACTGATTTCGCGCCCACTCCGAGCGCGCCCACACCGGCTGCTCGGGCTCTTTTGCGAAGACGCGATCGAACTGCACGAGCGCTTCCTCGTAGCGCTCGGCCCAGCCCAGCACGGTTCCGTAGTCCAGCGCGATCTCCAGGTTGTCCGGTTGCAGCTCCACGGCGCCGTCGAGCAGCTCGAGCGCCTCTTCGAGCTCGTCGCGCCGTGCGGCGGCGACGCCGCGTTGTTGCAGCGCGCGGGCGGCTTCGGCCGGATAGTCCGTCACCGTATCCGCCTCCGGCGTGAGCGGCTGCCGCAGCGGCGGCTCGAGCTTCGGGCCTGGCCAGCGCTCTTCCGCCGCAACTCCAGAGAGGCCCTGCTGGTGAAAGAACTCCGGCTTCACGCCCTCGAACGCGCCGATCGCCTCCGCATGGCGGCCGAGATCGAATGCCAGCCTGGCGGCGAACCTGCGCACCGTGGAGCCCGCCGGGGCGCTGGCGCTCCAGCTCACCAGCAGCGTGCGCGCATCCTCGGGCCGGCCCTGCGCGACCATCGACTGCGCCAACCCCAGCACCACGCCTTCGGAATTCGGAAACCGGCTCAACGCATCCCGGAATAGCCTCTCGGCTTCGGCCGCGCGGCCCAGCCGCACCAGGCTCCAGCCGCGCCGCGTCCACGCCGCTTCCTCGTCTGCGCCCGCCGCGATCATGCGCCCGTAGATCCGCTCGGCCGCCTCGTAAGCGCCCGCCATGTAGTGCGCTCGTGCGATCTCGTCCAGCGCCCAGGCGGGCTGCTCGGGCGCAGCCTCCATCACGCGCTCGAACTCGCGGCTCGCCTCCTCGTAGCGCTCCGCCCACGCCAGCGCGGTGGCGTAGTCGCGGCGGATCTCGACGATCTCCGGCGCCAGGTCCAGCGCTCGCTCGTAGAGCAACAAGCCCGGCAGAGTCCCGCCCGCTCGCGCCAAATCGCGGCCCTGGTCCGCCAGCGACCACGCCCGCTCAGCCGGCGTAACCTGGCCCGCGGCCGCTGCAGCTCCAAGCGCCCATGCGAGCAAGATGTGAATCCGGAGCTTCCCCGTCATCGACTCACGCCTCCGACTTCCTCAAGATTCGCCAGCGCACGGGCTTGGTCAGATCCAGCTTCTGCACGAAGCCCTTGGTCGAGTAGATCGCGCTCGAGAGCGACATCATCGCCCAGTACGCGATCGGGTAGAAGATCGCAAACGGGTACTCGGTCAGTACCTCCCGCTCATACATCGCGTCGATGGCGACGCCGGTGAACAACTGCAACAAACAGGCCGCGCCGATCATCGCCCCAAACCAGTTCGGGACCAGCGAGCCGCCGTCGAGCCAGTACCCGCTCAGCAGCGCCAGAATCCACAGCGCCGTGATCGCCATGAAGACCCACGCCCATAGCACCGACAACGCGCTCTCCACATAGACCGGCAGCATGCGGAACAGCTTGGGCGTCCACAGAATCCGCCGGTGCCGCTTGAGCGCCTGCCCCAGCCCCAGCGCCCATCGCGTGCGCTGCTTCCACAACGTCTTGACGTCCTCGGGAACCTCCATCCAGACCCTCGCCCGCGGCTCGTAGCGCACCGTGTAGTTGAGCATCTGCAGCTTGAACGTCAGATCGATGTCCTCAGTCGCCATTCCCGGCGTGTAGAGCCCCGCCTGCACCAGAGCGTCGCGGCGAAACATGCCGCAAACGCCCGAGACGCACATGATGCGCCCCCACACCCGCTGCGCCCGCCGCAGCAACCCAATCACCGAGCTGAACTCCACCGCCTGCAGGCTCGTCAACGAGTTGGTCCGGTTTCGCACCCGCGCGTTCCCAGAAACCGCGCCCACTGACGGCGTGCGGAAGTGCGCGGCCATCAGCCGCAGCACGTCGGGCTCCGGTATCGTGTCGGCGTCCATCACGAAGATCAGCTCGCCCCGAGCGCACGGCATGGCGTCGTTCATCGCCATCGCCTTGCCCTCGTTGATGCGTTTGTCCAGCAGGCGAATCCGCGGGTCGGAGAGAAACGGCAGCACCTCCTCGACGGTCCGGTCCGTCGAGCCGTCGTTGATCACGATCACCTCGTAGTTGGGGTAGTCGAGGCTGGCTAGCCCGCGCAGCGAGCCTGCGATGCCGGCCTCCTCGAAATAGGAGGGCACCAAGATGGTGACGAACGGACACTCGTGGTCCGCCAGCGAATCGGGGCTGCCCGCCAGGTCATGCCAGAAGAAGTACACCATCGCCGTGATGACCCACATCAGGCTGGTCGCGATGGGGTAAAAGCCGTAGAAGAGAACGCAGTGCCAGTAGAGCGAGCTCTGCTCGATGGCTTCGAACAAGGCGTGCACTCTAGCTCCTCTCCTCTTCGGCTTCCTCGTGAACCGGCGCCGCTGGAGATGGCCCGCCGTCAGCGCCCGCGGCCGCGGCAAGGCTCCGCAACCCGCTTTGCCCCTCGGCCTCGTCAGCCGCCTGATTCCCGGCGTCTCCTGCCCTGACCTGGGCCGGCGCCGGGCCGGCCGGCGCGACAGCGGCGCCCGCGGCAGCCGCCAGGCTGAGCAGGTCGTCCCCATGCTCGCTCTCGATGCGCGCGGCCATCTCTTCCGAGTTCGGCGCCCGATAGAGCTTCTTCTCCTCGTCGAGTTCCATCACCAAGTACTGGTCCTCGAGCTCCGCGTGCGCCTCCACCGCCAGCGGTCGCCCGAAATAGTCCTTCTCAAAGGCGGCCTCTTCCCCTTGCTCGGGCTGGGGCGTCGCCCCCAGCGCATACAGCGCTTTGTTGTAGACGATCCAATACGACAACAACGCCACATAACAGCCCAACGCCACCGTCAGCCAGGCGACAGCGCGCACCGCCGCGAGCACCGCTGGACCCCTCATCACGAGCAGAAACCAACAAACGAACACGCACCACACGAAGCCAGCCACCGAGAAGCGGATGACGACCCTTGGAACCTTGCTGTGCCCAGACTGCGCCGGATGCTCGACCCGGTCCGCGAATAGCATGACCTTTCACCAACCCGAACGGAGAGGGACGCCCCCATCCCTAGGGAAAGGGGGCCGCAGCCGCTCCAACCTGCCAATCAGTCACATTGTCTAGGCCGGCCTAGTCTCACAGCCATAGGTCCCCGAGGCGAGACAGTCCTACGTTTCGGTCCTAGATTTCACGGCCCCAAGGCCCTAGGACGAGGGGTCCGCGAACCCGTGCCAGCTCCCCCCTTCAACGGCCCAGCTCGGTCACCATCAGGTCCGCTTCCGCGTGGTCGTACTGCGCGTAGACGATCCAGCGATCATCCGCCGACACCGTGATGTTGTTCGCAATCCCAAATCGCGTCCCGGCGGGAAACTCCATCACGGTTTCGCGCACAAAGCTCTCCAGGCGATACCGCTCGATCGCCGCCGGCCGTGCATCCGCCTCCGGGCGCAGCAAGTAGATGCTCGTGCGCGAGAGCGCCCACTTACCGAGCTCGCCCGTCTCGATCACCCGCTCCTCGGCCCCGCCCTCGACCGGTATGCGGAAGATCCCGGCGGCGCCCTCGCCGAAGAATCGTTTTGCGAAGTACAGCCAGCGGCCGTCCCACGACTCCACCGCCTGATAGCCTCGTCCCGCGGTCACCCTGGCCGGATAGCCGCCGCCCTCGGGAACCTTCCAGATCGCCGGCTGCCCGGAGCGGTCCGACATGAAGTAGAGCCAGCCCCCTCCGCTCGACCAACTCGGCCCGCCGTCTCGCGAGCTTGCGGTGGTGATACGCTTGGGCAATCCGGCCGCCAGCTCGATCACGTAGACATCGTGGTGGCCGTGGTCGTCGGCATTGAAACCAATGCGGCGGCCGTCTCGGGACCACCTCGGGCTGCCCGCCGAGGCGCCGGCGAAGTCGGTGACCTGTACCGGGTTCGAGCCGTCGCCCGCTGACACGAAGATCTCGAAACCGCCCGAACGCCCCGAGGCGAACGCCAACCTCTCTCCATCGGGCGAAAGGCTCGGCGCGGTATCGGTCCGGCTCGAGGCGACGATGCGCTCGGGCGTGCGGTCGCTCTCCGCCGAAGCGGCCGGCCCGGGAATGCGGTAGAGATTCATGTCTTCGGAGTGGGCGGCATAGACGAGGCGACGCTCGCCACCCGCTCGCATCCCGAGCGCTGGTTGCCAGCCCGCCAACCCCAGCGGTTCGGCTTGGCTTGGGCCCTGTGTTGCATCTACGTTCCAGAGCTGCCACCACTCGGCTTCGGAGAAAACGCCGAACACGATCTCCTCGCCGTCCGCCGTCCAGTCCAGCCCGCCCACGTAGTGCGAGCCTGCGCTTACCTGCCGCGGCTCGCCAACCGCTTCGCCGTTCGCGTCGACCGCCGTGACGAAAATCGTGTGGTCCGCCGAGCCGCGCGCAAACGCAAGCATGTCCCCGCCCGGAGAGAAGGCGGGGAAATGATCCGCGGCCCTCCAGGCCGAGGTCAGGCGGATCCGTCTGCCGGTTTGGGTCGAAATCAGGAAGATGCCGGCGGGCTCGCCGGGGCCGCCGCTGTCTTCTGCGGCAACGTAGCGGCCGTCGGGCGACCACGAAATCTGCTCGCCCTTGCCATTCAGATTGGCCAACCTCCGCTCCGCTCCGCCGCCAGCCGGAATCAGCACGAGCTCGGAACCGCGCTCGACCGAACGCAGAAACGCGATGGTCTCCCCGTCGGGCGACCACGCCGGAGACTGCTCCGGCCCTTGGGCGTCGGTGAGTTGCACCAGGGCGCTGCCGTCAATCGATTTGAGATAGAGATCGTGTTTACCGCTCGCATCGTCCCGCCAAACGAACACCGCCATCTCGCCGTCGGGCGACAAGTCCGGTTGCAGCTCTTGGCCGCCCAACGTCGTCAGCGGCCTGGCTTGGAGAGGCCGCGCGATGACCTCGCTTTCCCCGGGCGGGCCGATCGCTGCGACCAAGCCGAGAGCCGCCAGTACCACTCCCGCCACGCCATAGCCGACCGCGCCCTTGTCGCCCCCGAGCCACGACAACCAACCTTCACTCTCGCCGTCGTTGCGAGCCGGTCCCGAGACGACGCGGAATCGAGGAGCGTAGCCGCCGCTGGGGATCTCGATGCGAACCCGCTGCACCCGACCTTCCTCGGCGTAGTAGGCTGCCAGACGCTCCCGCAAGCGTCTGGCCTGCACGCGAACGATCGTGTCGACGCGCGGGTCGAACGTCGTCGGCCGGTCGAACACATCCACCGCAATTGCGTACTCTTTGAGGCTTTCGTCGCCCGGGTCTTGCGACCGTTCCACGACATAACGCAGAAATTGGCTCAATCGTGGCGCGCGTTGGAAGCGCTCGGTGCGCAGAATTTGCTCGAGAGCCTGCCGGACTTCCTCGGGACCGAGCGCCTCGGTCGCCGCCTGTCGTTCCGGAGCAGTCACGGCCCAATCCTACCTTCCGAAACGAAGCAAGGCAAGTAACTTAAAGACTTGGCTGAACCTCTTCGTGGCGGACGACTATGCCATGCACGCGAGGCTGCGCCTCGCGCCCCCGCTTTGATCGCTCAGCCACGGCGCGCAATATCACGCCATGAATTCTTTCTACTTCCAATTGATGGCTAGGCGGCGACAAAGACGACTGGCGCAATACCGCGCCCCGAAATACTCACGGCTCAACTCCGCGCACGCCCGCCGACGCCCAGGTCGATGCGCTCGCCGAAGGGGACGTGCGGAACAGCCGCAGCGCCGCGGGCTCACTCGAGGCCTTCGTCGAGTACTCCGCCGCCAGCTTGGCCGTTGGCTCGTAGACGCAGGTCGTGGTCTCCGTGCCCGTCGACGTCACCGCCGTGCGCTGGACGCGCTGGCCCTGCCCGTCGTAGACGTACGCGCCGACGCCAGCATTGTTCTGGTCAGCGTTGTCGTACGAGACCATCTTGTTGTTCGCATCGTACGCCATCACGCCGATGTTGGCCAGCGAGAGCAGGTTGCCGGCCGGGTCGTACTGGCCGGCGGCGATGCGGTTGGTGGCAGTGTTGAGCTCACCCAGATCCTAATCGATTCGTACCCGCCATCCGCTTTCTCGACCCAGCTCGCCAGCCGCCAGCGCGTGCATTCACGTTCAGCGCGAAGAGTCACGCCTGCGCCAACCAAGCTCGGCCACCTTTCCCTGACTGTCACACGGTTTTGTCACACGTTTTTCGTCAGGGTAGAGGGCGGCGCGCTGGCGCTGTTCACGTCCGTCGACGGCTACGCTTGGCAGCCGGCCGAGAACACGCTGGCGTCGCCGAAGCAGGTTCGGTGGAGAAGCGGAGGCGTGCAGAAGCTGTTGCACTTCGAGCGGCCGCAACTCTGGCTCGAAGACGGCGTGCCGAAGGTCTTGTTCTGCGCCGCGGACGAGGATCGAGAGCATTCGTTCAGTAGTCCATCGCGATATACAGTTGCCGTTTGGTGACGCATATCACACAACTTTCTACTATCACGACGGATTTTCCTTGACCTCGCCATTTCGACTCGGCACAATCTCCGCGAAGGGGCGTTTCAAGGCCAATGGCTAGGAGTACAATTCGATGAGACCTGTTCTCTGGGTCCTTCTGGGCCACATCGCGCTCGTTGCGGGGGGGGGGGCGCTTAGTCGCAATCTGCCCGGTTCCATCCAACTTCACCACCCTCCTCAACACCACCGGATGCTGCACGCAGTTTTGGGACATCGGCCCCGGCGGCGATCCAGGCACAGGCCTTTCGGCCATACGATGGTCCGGCGTTGCCGCTAATCGTCGTGTCTACCGACCGACCGGAGAGTGCGCGGTACGTTGCTGTGACGCTGAAGAACGAGGGTGATCGAGCGATTCACGCTTATGTCTTCACCGCGGAACACAGATCGCAGAAGTCAGGTGAGATCGTAGGCCAATTCGTGGACACGTTCGATGTCCACTACTACATGCGACAGGATCCTATCCAGCCTGGCGCCGAGAGGCGGATTCGGATCGGCGCGGCGCCAGCCCCTCTAGACGCCGGGACCACATTCGGCGTGCAGGCCGTTGTTCTAGCCGACGGGACGGCGCTGGGCTCCTCCCACTGGATCGAATCGATCTCGGAGAGACGCTCTGCGACCCTCGAGTCGATCGGCCAGGTTATTGGCGAGTTGCGCCTTGCCGCCCTCACGGGCGCCCGCAGTTCCATCTTGAGCGAGATGACAGCCAATCGGGAGCGCCAGAAGACGCTGGACTCGGGCAGGTCTGGTGTCGAGAGAAACGCGTCGGATCTTCCCTACGATATGGTGATTCGCGCCTTGCAGGACCTACCGCCCAGCGAGACGGATCTGGGTTCTTCGATAGACCTGGCTTCCGTGGTCCAGACCATCATCGCTTCACTGCATGCCCAGCAGCAACGGATCACATCCGCCGAGGCGATCCGGACACCCAGCCAGTAGAGTCGCTCCGCGACCGGCCGGGCCGCGATAGCCTCTGTCGCGGCCCGGCAGCCCCGCCGCCCGGGCGCTCGGGCCCTCAACCTTCGTATAATTCGGGGGCAGGAACGTGTGAAGAAATCGCTGGAACAGGCACTCGCGATGCAGACCACTGTTGATTCGAAGGAACTTGCTTCGAATCGCGTAAGCCAGTCCCGGATTTCTTCACACGTTCCAGTCCTCCCCATGTGCGCAGGCGGGGGGAAATCAGGGGCAGCCTGGGCAATTCCGGGGGCAATTCCGGGAGGCAATTCCGGGAGTTGGGGGAGTTGGGTGGAGTTGGGTGAGAGTTGGGGAGTTGGGTGACGAGTTGGGTGACAGTCACCGGACACCGGGTGACAGTCACCGGACACCCGCTTTCCTCGAGCTCGACGAGCTCGCGCAGTCGCTCATCGGGGGTCTTGAGAAGTTGCTCCCTGAGCAACGTCCGGTCGACATCCTTCTTGTAGACGTCGATGATGTCGTCTAGCGAAGACCGCGCCCGTGGCATGCCTTCATCTTACTGCCGCCGCCGCTGCCCGGCCCGGTCTGACGACGCTACGTTTCGGCCGCGTCAGCGCTGTTCGGAGTATCGGTTCGCGCGGACGCCTCTCTGCTCATTCGCGAAGGATGCTCTCCGCAGGGATCAGGCGGTAGTCCGGCGCGCTGTCGGCACAGAACCGCAATATTGGCAGGTGTCCGGCGCCGATAATCACCAGAATGCGATCTTCCGGCCCGGCCGGGATGCGTTGGATGTTATGGAAGATTCGTAGATTTCGGTTGTACCAGCGCGTGCGCGAGTCCGGGCCGAGATAGTCGTCGCCCCTCCCGGCCTTGGCGTTTCCGACTAGATACATGCCGTGCGAGATGCGGGCGCGCTCGGCTGAGCTGTGGTACCGCAGAGAGCTAAGCAGCGGTATTTCGTCGATGAGCTGGTCCTCCCACAGGGCGAGCTTGCGGTACTCCTCCGCCCAGTCGTTCTCCAGGTCCCCCTGGCCGTACTCTTCGATCTTGCGGAACCAAACGTCCCAATCGCCGATCATGTCGTGGCCAGGCGCATCGATCGCGTAGAGCCGCTCATGGCCTAGGGAGTCAGCCAATCGAAACCCGATCTGGTGAATCTCGTGCGCGCCAAGCTCGAGCTCGCCGCGACGATAGGACGTGTACTCGGCGTTCAGCTCGTCCTCGACTCCCAGCCGTCGCTCGACCGCGATGCGCGTCGGCCCGAGCTCGCGAAGGCGGTCGAGGACGTCCCCCAACTCTTCTTGCCGCCTCTCGGAGAGGATGTCGAATCCGTGCTGCGGTTTGTGGTCGTCCAGACCGGCGTCGCGGAAGTGAAACACTCCCAAGAGCAGGAGTTGTGGCCTCGGTTCGGCCTCCCGGAGGAAGTCTGGAGGGATCTGGGCGTGGGCCGTCCCGCCCACGATCATTGCGGCTGCGAGAAGTCGGAGCATTGGTCGACATCGCCCGGGAGGGCGCGCTCATTCTACGGCGCCGCGCTTCGCGAGTCGAGGGACTTGCGCATCGGTGCGGATTCCAGCGACGCATGGCGAGCCCGGCAAGACTCCCCACGCCCGCCGAGCCCTCGCGTCGAAAATATCCGTCGAGTTTCCGCGGCCTTCGTGATAAACTCGCCCCCGGCCACCTCTCATGGACCCCGTCGAGCTGCTGCCCCAAGATTCCCCCTCCCAGCCGCCCGAGCCCGGCATGGCGCTGTGTCTCTCCGGCGGCGGCTACCGCGCCATGTTGTTTCACCTCGGCTCGTTTTGGCGGCTGTATGAAGCGAATCTGCTCGCGGGCATCGAGCGCATCTCGAGCGTCTCGGGCGGCTCGATCACCTCGGCGATGGTGGCGTTGCAGTGGTCCAAGCTCAGCTTCAATCCCAGCGGGTTGCGTGACGACTTCGTGCCCTACGTCGTCGAGCCGATCCGCGCTCTGGCGCGGCGCACCCTCGACGCCTCCTCGGTCTTCGAAGGCATCCTGCTGCCGGGCAGCGCAGCCGACCGCGTCGCGGGCGAATACCGCCAGCATCTCTACGGCGTGGCGACCTTGCAGGATTTGCCTGCGGCGCCGCGCTTCGTCATCAACGCTTCCAACGTGCAGTCCGGCGTGCTGTGGCGCTTCATGAAACCCTATATGCGCGACTACCGCGTGGGCGAGGTGAGGACCCCTCGAGTCGAGCTCGCCGACGCCGTCGCCGCCTCATCCGCATTCCCGCCGGTACTCTCGCCCATGGAGCTCGACTTGGACCCGAGCGACTTCACGCCCGGCTCGGGGCAGGATCTGCAGCGCGAGCCGTTCACCGACCGGGTCGTGCTCACCGACGGCGGCGTCTACGACAACCTTGGTCTCGAGACGGCCTACAAGCGCTACCGCACGATCCTGTGCAGCGACGGCGGCGGCAAGCTCGAGCCCGAGGAAGAGCCCAAGCGGGACTGGGCGCGCCACTCCTACCGCGTGCTCAACATGATTCACGAGCAGGTCACCGCGCTGCGCAAGCGTCAGCTCATCGCGAGCTACGTTGCCGACCGCCGGGACGGCGCCTACTGGGGCATAAGGACCGACATTGCCAACTACGGCCTCGCCGATGCGCTACCGTGCCCGCTCGAGCGGACCGCCGAGCTGGCGCTCACGCCGACGCGGCTCAAGCGCATGAAGTCCGAGCTGCAGCAGCGGCTCATCAATTGGGGCTACGCCGTCTGCGACGCCGCTCTGCGCAAGCACGTCCAACCGGATCTGCCGCGCGGCGCGTTCCCGTACCCGGAGTCCGGGGTCTGAAAGTCCGATTCCGCCGGGGATCTGTGTCGGCAACTGTCGCGAATTGTCATGGTCCGAGCAGGCCCGCGATCGCTGCGGCGTAGCGCTCGCCCATCTTCCTCTCCGAGGCCGCATCGAAGTGCACTCCGTCGCCTTTGTGGGTGGTCTGGTCGGCGGCAACGAAGGCCGTGGCTCGGACCCGCTCGGGCAGCGCAGCGATGGCGGCGTTGACGACCTCCGAGCCAGGGTGTTCGTCGACGTAGAAGGCACCCATCTGCCCGGCGACGAACGGCAGCCCGGGTTCGGCCAGCTCGTCACGGAATCGGATGACCAGGTCCTCGAGGGCCGCCGCGTACTGGTCATGGTAGTCCTTGCTGTCGCTCTCTCCCTGGTGCCAGAGAATCCCCTTGAGCTCGCCGCCGACGGTCTCGCGGACGCGCCCGATTCGCTGCATCGCGTCGTCCCAAGGATGGGCGCCTGTCTGCTCGTGATAGCCTCCTGGCGCCCAGAGCCGGATCGAGCTGCCGCCCACCGCAGTCGGGATCAGCCCGATGCGCGCTTGTGGGAAGCGCTCGGCCATGGCGCGTCCGAAGGCGAAACCGGGTCCGACTCCGGCGATCTCCGGCTTGTCCCAGTGCAGGGGCTCGGCAGCCGGCCCCCAGCCGCCGTCTTGGAGCGTTGCAAATACCCGCGGGTGTGGCGTGGAGTCGATCGCTTGCACGGCTCCGCGGCCAGCCATGTTGGATTGGCCGGCAAGCACAAACAGCCATAGCGGGGGCTCGGGCTCCTCGAGCGGAGGCGTCGCTGCGCAGCCGAGCAGCAGCAAGAAAGGCAGAAATCCGGTACGCTTCACCGCCCCATCCTAACTGCTCACACGTTCGACCCGAGCGAAACCCTCGGCCTCGTTCGGCGCCTCGAACCCCTCCCACATCGCCCGCATCACCTCCTCCGGCACGCTGCGCTCGCGGTTGGCGTTGCGCTCGAGACAGAGCTCGAGCGATGCGCGAAACCACAGCGCTTCGGCGCGCGCGGCGTGCTTCGCCGCCAGGTCGACGAACGGTTTGCGATGCTGCCGCGTCAGGTTCGTGGCGTCGATGTAGGTCGTCTCGGCGCCGAGTTGCAGGCGCTTGACGAGCAGATAGCGCAGCGCCTCGAAGACCTCGCTGTGAATCGTTTGGTCGTCTTCGTCGTCGGCGAGGATCGCGCGCATGGCGTCGCTCGAGAGCGGCCGGATGCCGTGCTCGGCGAACCACGTCGACTTACCCGCGCCTGGCAGCCCCACGGCCACGATCACGCGCTGCGACTCAGACAACGTACTTGCCCGCGGTCAGCAGCCGGTCCGCGATTTCGCGCCGCGCCGCGACCGCGCCGAAGGGCAGCGCCCGCGTCAACCGCCGCAGCACGCGGTAGTACTGCTCGAGCTTGTCGCCCTCCACGCAAGCGCCCAAAACCGCGCCGGCGTGGCCCGCAATCTTCGCCAGAGCGCCGTGGATGTACACTCGAGCCATTGCCGAAGCTTGCTCGCCCTTGCCCGCGGCGGCGAGCTTGCGTGCTCGAAGCAAGGCCGACTCCGCGCCGTAGCTGAGCAGCAGAATGTCGGCGATCGCCATGTTGACTTCCTGCTCCTGCTCGAGCTCGGCGCCGAAGCGTTGATGCGCCAGTCCGGCGGCGAGCAGCGTGATCTGCTTGGTGCGCTCGACCATCTCCGCCTCCGCGCCCAGCGGCCCCTCCGACGGTTGGCTCTTCATCTCGCCGGTTGTCAGCTGCGGGATCAGTTGCATCACCGCCGGCATCAGCGGCAGCCGGTTCTGCGCGGCGCGCTTGAGCAACATACCCACCGAGAGCAGGCGGTTGATCTCGTTGGTGCCTTCGAAGATACGGTTGATGCGCGAGTCGCGGTAGGCCCGCTCGACCGCATAGTCGTGATGGAAGCCGTTGCCGCCGTGGATCTGCACGCCCTCGTCGGCGACGAAGTCCAACGCTTCGCTGCCGATGACCTTGGCGAGAGCGCACTCGATGGCGTATTCCTCGATGCCGCCCAGCACCTGCTGAGAAGCGTCGGCGTCGTCCCAGCTCACCTCCGCCAGACGCGCGTCGATCAGGCCGCCGATGCGGTAGGCGACGCTTTCCGACACATAGGTCTGAATCGCCATCTCGGCCAGCTTATGGCGGATCGCGCCGAACTCCGCGATGGCCTGGCCGAAGGCCTTGCGGTCTTTGGCGTAGGCGATCGACTCGCTGAGCACTTCCTTCGCGCCGCCGACGCAAGAAGCTCCCAGCTTGAGCCGCCCGATGTTGAGGATGTTGAACGCGATGATATGGCCGCGGCCGATCTCGCCCAGCACGTTCTCGACCGGGACCTTGACGTCGTCGAGGAACAGCGGCGTCGTCGAGCTGCCGTGGATGCCCATTTTGTGCTCTTCGGCGCCGGGCCGTGCGCCCTCGTATCCTCGCTCGACCAGGAAGGCGGTGAACTGCTCGCCGTCGACCT
Source organism: Bryobacterales bacterium (assembly GCA_965216545.1). Classification (GTDB taxonomy): domain Bacteria; phylum Acidobacteriota; class Terriglobia; order Bryobacterales; family UBA6623; genus RI-231. Next base: position 3,886,540 of record OZ244172.1, on the reverse strand, counting down.
TGGCGAAGACCGTGTAGAGGTCCGCCCAGCCGCCGTTGGAGATCCACATCTTTTGGCCCGAGAGCACGTAGTGCCCGCCGTCGTCGCTCAATGTCGCTTTGGTCCGCGCGGCGAGCGCGTCGCTGCCGGCGTGCGGCTCGCTGAGGCAGTAGGCGCCCATGCGCTCGCCGGTCGCCATGGAGGGCAGGTAGCGCTTCTTCTGTTCGTCGGTTCCGAAGAAGACCAGCGGCAGCGAGCCGATGCCCGAGTGCGCGCCGTAGGTCACCGAGAAGGATTCGTAGCGCCCCATCGCCTCCGCCACCACGAGCTGGCTCGTCAAATCGAGCTCGAGGCCGCCGTAGCGTTCGGGCGTGAGGATGGAGAGCAGGCCGAGCTCGCCGCACTGCTCGAGCAGCTTGCGCGAAAGCCCCTCCTCCTTCTGCTCGTAGCGCTCGGCGACGGGCAGCACCTCCTCGGTCACAAAGCGATCGGCCGTGGCCATCGCTTGGCGGTGCTCTTCGGAAAAGTCTTCCGGAGTGAACAGGTCCTGGGAAGCCTCGATGAGGAAGGCGCCGCCTGCAAGCGTTTTTGTTTCGACCGGCATGGCTATCCGTCCATCAACTCGAACACGCCAGCGGCGCCCTGTCCGCCGCCGATGCACATCGTCACCAACCCGTAGCGCGCTTTGCGGCGTAGCATCTCGCGCAGAATCGTGGCGGTGAGCTTGGCCCCGGTCGCCCCCAGCGGATGCCCCAGCGCGACCGCGCCGCCGTTGACGTTGATGATCTCCGGGTCCAGACCGGCTTTGCGAATCACCGCCAGCGCCTGCGCCGCGAAAGCCTCGTTGAGCTCGATGACGCCGATGTCGTCGAGCGTCAACCCCGCCAGCGCCAGGGCCTTGGGGATGGCCACGACCGGGCCGATGCCCATGATCTCCGGCGGCACGCCTCCGGTAGCGAAGCTGACGAAGCGCGCCATCGGCGCGAGGCCCAGCTCGCGAGCGCGCTTGTCGGACATGATGATCGCCGCGGCGGCGCCGTCGGAGGTCTGCGACGAGTTCCCGGCCGTCACCTGACCGCGCGCGTGAAAGACCGCCGGCAGCTTGGCCAGCGCCTCGGCGGAGGTGTCGCGGCGAATGCCTTCGTCTCGCTCGAAGCGCAGCGTGGTCGTCTTCGGCTGGCCGTTGTGCGGGGTCACAATCTCGACATCGAGCGGCGTGACCTCGTCGGAGAACTTGCCGGACTCCTGCGCCGCGGCCGCTTTCTGATGGCTGGCCAGCGAGAAAGCGTCGGCGTCCTCGCGGCTGATCTCATACTTGTGCGCGACGTTCTCCGCCGTCAGACCCATGTTGATGTAGATCTCGGGCAGTTGCTCCATCAACCAGGGGTTCGGGGCCATCTTGTGGCCGGCGGCGGGGATGAGGCTCATCGATTCCGCGCCGCCGGCGAGAACGGTATGAGCGCCGCCTCCGCGAACGCGCTCGGCGGCGATGGCAATCGCCTGTAAGCCCGAGGAGCAGAAGCGATTGATCGTCATCCCGGTTACCGAGTCCGGCAACCCGGCGCGCAAGGCCGCGATGCGCGCGACGTTCATGCCTTGCTCGGCCTCGGGCATGGCGCAGCCCAGCACGACGTCGTCGATCTCGTCCGGATCCAGCTCCGGGGTGCGCGCGAGCAGATCCTGGAAGACGGCAGCCGCCATGTCGTCCGGCCTGGTGGTGCGCAATGTCCCGCGCGGGGCCTTCCCGACGGCGGTCCGAAGGCAATTGACGATGACGGCTTCTTGCATTGGCGAATCCTCGGCGGGCAAGCCCCCGATGATTGTACCGAGTTGCCGGGATTGACTGAGGGGATCGGGCTATTCGGATGCGACGCTGGCGGGCTGCGCGACAACGAGCTCGCCGTCGCCGGTCGGTCGCGCTTCCTCGAGCAGCGCCCGCTCGGGCGGGGCCTTGGCGCCGGATGCTTCGAAGTGATCCATGCCGTCGTGGGTGATGCGGTAGGAGCCGCCGTCGCCCTGGACGATGAACTTCTTCTGGATCAGGTACCAAAAGGAGGCCTCGAGCTGTTCGGTCGGACAGCCGAGCAGCTCTTCGATGTGCCTCCGCATCACCTCGGACTTCCAGGGAGTCGCCAGCAGACGGCGGTACAACACGCCGAGAATGCCGTTGCGTTTGGCCTTTTCGGCCTCGACGCCCTGGGCCTGTTCGGGACTCTCGAAGATCTTCCAGCGCATCGCCTTGGAGGCCTCGAACTTGACGTCGTAGGCGGTGCGCTTCTGGTCGTCGGCGAGCACCGAGTACGCCTCGGTGATCTTGGAAAACATCTCCTGGTCGCCCGTCTCTTTGTTGTCGGGGTGGAAGCGGTGCGCCAGAGCGCGGTAGACCCGGCTGATGGTGTCGCCCGCGGCCGTGGGGCTCACCTCGAGGATGGCGTAGTAGTCCTCGACATCGGGGTCTGAAGTTTGGGCGTTGCGCGTGTTCTGGGAAGAGCCTTCTTGGCTGCGGCACTCGACGCGGTACTGATCGGGGCCCTCGTAGGCGCAGGTGCTGATCTGGACGGAGAGGTTCTGAACGCCGCCGCCGGAGACGTAGGCGCTCGAGCCTACCTCGATCGCGAACGCCGTTCGCACCGTCAGCAAATCTCCGCGAACGGAGATGAGCTCGCCTTTCGTATCCAGCACCCGACCGCTCGGGTTCTGTACCGAGATCTTGACCGCCTGCATTCCCGCTTCTAACCATACGCCGAGAAGGGAATACGTAAACTACGGCGACCGCTTGGGGCGCACGGCGGAAAACGCCCTATTCCTCGGGTTGCAGCCCGCAGAGTCCGAAATCCGGTGTTACGATGGCTGCGGGAAAGAGGATTGAGCGTGTCCGCCGCCTACGAGCTCAAGAAAGACCCGCGAGCCATGCGCTATCAAGTCGAGCGCGGCCAGACCATGTGGGAGATTGCCGCCGAGATGTACGGCGACGACCGCCTGTGGGCCGACATCGGGATGGTGAACGATATCGGCGACCCCAACGACCTGGGCGCGGTAACGATTATCCTGCCGTCGATGCTGGGCGGCAAGCTGCGCATGGATCTCATCCCGGGCTCCTCGGGAGCGTTCGATCTGGCGCTGCTGCCCGAGGTGGAGTTTCGCAGCGGCTCCTACGAGTTGAAACTGCGATTCGAGGGCAACTTGACCGCACTCTCGCCGGTCGGCCGGACGCTGGGGCGTGATCGAACCGGCGAGCTGATCCAGCCGATGTTCGCCGAACAGAGCGCCTACGTGGACCCGCGGGACGGGTCGGTGAAGTTGACCGGCGGCGTGGCGGAGCATTTCCCGCCGCTCGCCGAGCAGGCGAGCCCGGAGAAGATCTCGACCGAGGGCGGAGTTTCGGAGTTCGGCTTCCCGCCGGCGCTGGTGGACTTCGAGGTCGAGCAGTTGCGCTACCGCGGCGCGATCGAGGTCTTGGGCGAGGCCGAGTTTCTCAAACGTTAGCGGCCCGTCTCTACTGATCCGGAAAAACGCCGTTGAGCCGCGATGGCGGCTGACGGGGCGCTAGAGCGTCCTCGGGTTGGCCGTGTACCGCTCAGCCAATTTTGCACCCTGGCGTCGCCGCCAGGCTCTTCGTGGCGGTGCGGCGCAGTGACGGTGCGGCGCACGGCTTCGTCTTGCGGCTTTGGAACTTTCTCGCCGCCATTCGTCGGGTTTCGAGCTGTCTTGGCGCATTGACCAAGCAGGAGCGATAAACCAGATGAACATGACCCAAGTCGAAAACCTGGCCTTCCGCGTCGTCGGAGACATGGGAGGCGCCTTCACGATGGCGCTCGCCTACATTGGCGATCAGCTCGGCCTGTACAAAGCCATGCGTGGCGCCGGATCGATGACGAGCGCCGAGCTGGCGGCCAAGACAGGCCTCAACGAGCGTTACGTGCGCGAGTGGCTCAAAGCGATGGTCGCCGCCGAGTACCTCGAGTACGACCCGGAGGCGGGCGCCTACGAGATGACCGAAGAGCAAGCGATGGTGCTGGCCGATGAGGACAGTCCCATGTTCTGCGGCGGCGGGTTTCAATTCACCACGCCGTCTCTCTACAACACGCCGCGCATCGCGGACGCGTTCCGCAACGGCGGCGGAGTCCGCTACGACGAGATCGGCGAGGAGATCCCTTGCGCGATCGAGCGCTTCTTCCGGCCCGGCTACGTCAACTTCTTGGCGAGCCATTGGATCCCGGCCGTGCCTGGGCTGGCGGAGAAGCTCACCGCGGGCGCGCGCGTGGCTGACATCGGCTGCGGCCGAGGGCAATCGACGGTGCGGATGGCCAAGGCCTTCCCGCGCTCGCTGTTCGTCGGCGTGGACTACCACACGGATTCGATCGAGGCGGCGCGGCTGCTGGCGCAGCAAGAGCAAGTCGACAACGCGGCGTTCCTGCAAGCTTCGGCGGAACAGACGCCGGGAGAGACGCCGTACGACCTGGTCACGACCTTCGACTGCATCCACGACATGGTCGACCCGGCCGCCGCGGCGGCGCACATTCGCGACATCCTGGCCGAGGATGGCGTGTGGTTGTGGTCCGAGCCAAACGCTTCGCACGAGCCCCACGAGAACCGCAACCCGGTCGGCCGCGTCTTCCACAGCGTGAGCCCGATGCATTGCATGACGGTCTCGCTGGCACACGGCGGCGCGGGCCTCGGAACGGTCATCGGCGAAAAGGGCGCGCGCGAGCTCGCCAAGGCTGCGGGATTCGGCGTGGTCGAAAAGCTGGCGATCGACAACCCGTTCAACCAGTTCTTCGCCGTCCGCAAGTGATCCTCCCTTAGCAAGCGGGGGCGGGGTGCAGCGGGCGCGGCCGGCGAGGCCGCGCCCGCTCGCGGCTCTGGGGATAGACTGGAGTTGAGCCGTGGCGAGCCGATGTCGGACTCGACGTTCATCCAGCGCGTAGTTATCAAGAACTACAAGAGCATCGCCGCGTGCGATGTCCAGCTCGGCCCGCTGACGTTCCGCGTGGGACGCAACGGATCTGGCAAGAGCAATTTTCTGGACGCGCTGCGGTTCGTCGCCGAGGGGCTCTCAAATTCCCTGGACCACGCCTTGAGGGATCGAGGCGGCATCGCGGAGGTGCGCCGGCGATCCGGCGGGCATCCCCGCCACTTTGGAGTCGAGGTCCATTTTCGGCTTCGTGACGGAAGAACTGGCGAGTACGGTTTTCGCATCGGGGCGAAACAGCACGGAGAATACCGAGTTCAGCAGGAGCGCTGCCGCATCGGAAAGACATCATTTCATGCGGACGAAGGAAAGGTAAGGGCGTCGGAGTCTCCGATGCCGCCTGCATCGACGGACCGCCTGTACCTGGTCAACGCCGCGGGTGTTCCGGCGTTCCGGCCTGTCTACGATGCGCTCTCCCGGATGGGCTTTTACAACCTGAATCCAGACGTCATCCGAGATCTCCAATCGCCGGACGCCGGCGAGCTGCTCGCGCGCGACGGGGTTAACATCACCAGCGTCATCGCGCGGCTTTCGAAGCAGAACGCCAGAGCCAAAACGCGGATCGAGGGCTACTTGGCCAAGATCGTCGACGAGGTCTCCGGAGTGGAGGCGAAGGCAATCGGCCCCAAGGAGACGCTGGAGTTTCGGCAGCGGATTTCCGGACAGGAGCACCCCTGGCGATTCCTGGCCGCCAACATGTCCGATGGGGCCCTGCGAGCGGTCGGGATTCTGGCTTCGTTGTTCCAGACCGGCAACGGCTCGCGCGGGACGATCCCGCTGATCGGCATCGAGGAGCCGGAGGTCGCGTTGCACCCGGCCGCGGCGGGTGTGCTGCTGGATGCGCTCTGCGACGCCAGCGAAGACCTGCAGATCCTGGTGACGAGTCACAGCCCCGACCTGCTCGCTTCCGATCGTCTCGGCGCCGATCAGATCCTCGCAGTCCTCTCCGAAGGCGGTGAGACCGCGGTTGCGCCTGTTGACGCAGAGACGCGTAGTATCTTGCGGGATCAGCTCTTCTCCCCCGGCGAGCTGCTGAGGATGGAGCAGTTGCGCCCGGACCCGAAGGCGCTCGAGACCGCCAAGAAGGCGCGGCTGTTCGCTGACTAGCCGCGATGCCGCCACGAGTCATGCCCATCGTCGAGGCCACGGTGAAGTCGCCGCCGTCCCTACGCTGATCCGGCGGATCGCGGCGGAATGGGATCCAGGTTTCGCGGTCTTGACGCTCCACCCGATACGAACGCCGAGACACCGCATCGTGAAACCGTCCGAGCTGGAGCGAGCTGTCGAGCTTGGGGCGCGCCGCGCTGATGCGATCCTGATTCTGCTCGACGCAGACGATGCCTGCCCGGCTGAGTTGGGACCTGAGTTGGCGCGCCGCGCCGCTGCCGCGCGGCCCGATAGGCCGATCGCGGTCGTGCTGGCGAAGATGGAATTCGAAGCTTGGTTCCTCGCTGCGTCGCAGTCTCTACGGGCGCGCGGACTTCTCGGGAATACGATCGCGCCGCCCGATTCCGAATTGGTCCGGGACGCGAAGGGGCGGCAGTCGCTCGGCGGGCCGGCTCGCCGCTATTCCGAGACGCTTGACCAGGCTCGACTCGCTGCGCAAATGGACTTGGCCGAGGCGCGCCGAGCTCCCTCGTTCGAGCGCTGCTATCGGGAGATCGTGCGGCTGCTGGCGGCGCTGCGAGACCGCGCAAGTTAACCCAGCGGCTTGCCGCCGATCAGGTTGACGACGGGTTTGGCGCTCGAGCTGATCATCTCGGCGTAGCGACCCTTCGGCGCCTGCGCCAGGATCACGCGGTCCGCCCATTCGAGCAGGGCGGCGGCGTTGGGTTGCATCAAGCGGCCAATGTGGGGGATGCGCTCCATCAAGAACTTTTGATTGGCGCCGTAGATCTTGTCGAGCGCCAGGTTCGGATCGAATACGCGCACTTGGCGTCCCTTGCCGAGCAGGGTCTCGAGCAGGGCGATTGTGGGGCTCTCGCGCAGATCGTCGGTGTTTTCCTTGAAGGTCAGGCCGAAGACGCCGAGTTTACAGTCGCCGAGGGCGAGCACGGCGTCGATGGCGCGGTCGAGTTGCGCGTCGTTGCTGGGCAACACGCTGCCGAGCAAGGGCAGTTTCAAGTCGAGGCGCGAGCCGCGGTAGTTGAGCGCGCGCAGGTCCTTGGGCAGGCAGGAGCCGCCGAAGGCGAAGCCGGGCATGAGGTAGGCCGTGGAGATGTTGAGCACGGTGTCCTGGCACAGCGTCTCCATCACTTCGTCAGCCGGGATGTCTTGTGCGTCGGCGAGCGCGCCAATCTCGTTGGCAAACGCGATCTTGAGCGCATGGAAGGCGTTGCAGGAGTACTTGATGAGCTCCGCGGTGCGCAGCTCGACCAGCGAAGGCTTCGCTCCGAGCCGATCGTAGAGCGCGGCCACACGGCCGCGCGCCGGCTCGGGTCCGCCGACGACGATCAAAGACGGCTCCATGAAGTCCCGAATCGCCGTGCCCTCGCGCAGGAACTCCGGATGGGAGATGACCGTCGTAAGCTCCGGGCGGCCGACTTTCTCAGCCACTAGGCCCTCGCAGGTTCCAGGAAAAACCGTGCTGCGGATGACGACGATGAGAGGCCGGTCGCGGTCGCCCATCGAGGCGGCGATATCGGCCGCGACACGCTCGATCTGCTCGGTCGATTGATTGCCGTTCTTCGCCGACGGCGTGCCTACGCAGACCATGACGATGTCCGAGGACGCGACGGCCTCGCCGACGTCCGTGGTGGCCCGCAGCCGTCCGGAGGAGACGACTTCCTCGAGCAGCGGCTCGAGGCCTGGCTCGAAGAAGGGCGCCTCTTGCTCGTTGATGGAATCGACCTTGTAGCGACTGACGTCGCAGCCGACGACTTGGTGCCCGAGCTTAGCCAGGCAGGCGGCCGAGACGCAGCCGACGTAGCCCAACCCGAGAATGGCGATGTTTTCCGATGCTCCCACCCACCCAGTATCGCGGGAGCCCGCTGCCGGTCTCAATAGCGGCCGCCGAGCCGGCCCGCGGGTCAGCCGGCGGCGTTGCGTTTGGCGAGGTAGGCGGCGAAGGCCGCCAGCCCGCCGGCCACGATGACGGCCTTGATGACGCGGAGCAGGCTGAACATCCACGCCAGCCCGATGCCCAAGGCCGCCCAACGCCACCACTGGTAGCCCACGCCGGTGAGCTGATTGATCGTAAACAGCATCAGCAGGATCAGCGGACCGATGAAGAGAAACTTGAACGCGCGTAGGGTTTCGAGCATGACTCTTGTTGGCTCCAACGTAGACGAACGGGATCGGCGGCCAAAAGTTCCCTTCTATCCCACGCTCGCCGCCAGCAGCCGTTCGGCGTTCTGATGGTAGACCTTGCGCAGAATCCCCTCGGGCAGGCCCAGCCCGTAAATCTTCCAGCGGCCCTGCGGCGGCACGGCCGCCGGCGCGTAGTCGAAGTACTCATCTTCGGTCTCGAGGAAGCGGAAGTAGATCTGGTAGAGCAGATCGCCGAAGAGTTGCTGCGGGTACTCGAAGCCGTTGGGCGTGGCGTCGGTGCCGAACAGGATGCGGTCCTGATACTTCTCGAAGAACTTGCGCGAGGCCCGTGGCTGGCGGCCGAGCTCGCCGATGCGGGCGCCGAGCTCGACGTGGAGGTTCGGGTAGCGGTCGAGCGTCTCGGCGCAAGCGGCCAGGTTCTCGCTGTTGTTCCCCACGTGCAAGCCGATGAACTGCGTCGAGGCATGCTTGCCGATCACGCGGTTGCGGGCGTCGAGCAGCTCGCGACGCGCCGGGAAGTCCGGACCGTAGAACGACCAGTCAGGATGGTTGACCAGCTCCTCGAAGCGCTCGTTGTGGCGGTCGATGGGGTCGAAGAAGGCGACGGGATCAGCAGTGTGGATGGCGACGGGAATGCCGAGTTGGCTGCAGGCGTCCCACATGGGGTCGAAGCGCGCGTCGTCGATGGCGACGAGCTTGCCGGTCTCGTGCGTGCGCAGGTAGACGCCAAGCGTCTTGAGGATCTTCAGGCCCGCCGCCCCCCGATTGCGCGCGACCTCGATCTGGTCGGCCTGGAAGCGCGCATAGCCGGGCTCCTCGGCGCGCGAGAACCAGGGCTCGGTGAAGCTGAGGAAGCGGCCCGGGTGGGCCTGGTCATAGCTGGCGATGGAGTCGACGAGGCCGTCGCCGTAGCCGCCAGTGAGGTTGATGAGGGTTCGGAGGTTGCGGCGGTCCATCACCGGCAGCAGCTCGTTGGGCGGCGCCAGGAAGCGGCGCTGGCCGCGGTCCGCCTCGCCTTCGGCGGGTTGGGCGGCGAAGCCCATGTGGGTGTGCATGTCGATGACGGGGAAGGCGGCGCGCTCGATGGGGGTCCGCGGCACGCTGAGAGCGCTCGCGGGCTCGTAGCGGCGCAGCGGCAGGTCCGGGTCGAGCTGCTGAGCTTTGAGCGAAGCGGCGAAGCCGCCGAGGCTGAGGGCGAGGAGGTTGCGTCGAGTCATGACGTGGCCGCGAGAGTATCGATCATCTTAGCGAGGTCGCCGAACAGCGGCAGGCGGAGGCGGGCGAGTTGAGGGTCGCGTTGCGCCAGCGCGCCGTCAAGGTCGGCCTTGGCGAGATCGGCTTGGCCGGCGCCCAGGCGCGCCGCCGCGACGCAGACAGGAGAGATCTCGCTAGCCTGGGCGCGCCTTGCCAGAGATACGATCTGGCCTCCGGCGTCGCCGCCGGACTTGCCGAGCGCGTAGGCGCACAGAGCTTCGGCCCATGGGTTGTGGGGAGCGCGTTGGTTGGCCTGATCCGCCTCGGCGAGCGCTTCGGGCCAGTGGCCTTCCACGCAATGCGCCGCGGCGGCGAGCAAGCGCGGGCCGGGCTGCGCCGGCTCGAAGTAGGCCGCGGCGTGCGCCTGCTGCAGGGCTTCCTCGGTTTGGCTTTGCGTACAGAGCTCCCAGCCGAGTTGCAGCCGGGCGCGCTCGTCGCTGGGATCGAGACCCACGGCGCGCTCGAGCTCTTCGAGGGCTTCGGCTTGGTCGCCGCGAAGCGCCAGGACGCGGCCCAGCAAGGATCGAGCGCCTGCAGCCTCGGGATCCGCGCGCATGGCTTGGCGCGCGCCCCGTTCCGCGTCGACGAGGCGCCATGCCAACAGGTCAACCGCACCGAGCGCGAGGAGCGGGCCTGCGGATGAGGGGCGCAGCTCCACGGCTCGCTCGGCCGCGGAGCGGGCCTTTTCGAGCAGCAGGACGGTAGGGCCATAACCCAGCTCGACCAACGCGATGCGGCAGGATGCAAGGCCCTCGTCCGGCCAGGCCTCGGCCGGCCAACTCCGCCTCGCCGCCTCGAATACCGACGCAGCCTTGGCGATTTCGCCTTCGGTCCAGCGGCGCAGGTGCCGGTAACCGCGGGCCCGAAGTTGCTTCGCCGCTGCGTCGTCCCGCGCGGCCCCGAGCTGAAACTCCGGCACGTAGCCGCCCTTGGGCATGGTGATGCGCAGCGGCTCATCGGCGCCCTCGTTCTCGTAGTAGTCAGCGAGCTTGGCCCGCAGGCGTGCGGCGTCGACGCGCACGATGTTGTCGGCCGCGGGGTCAAAGGAATCGCCGCGATCGAAGACCTCCATCCCGAGCACGATCTCGCGCAGATCGTCGAGACGGCCGTCGAGCTTGCCTTCGACGACGAAGCGCAGGAACCGCGTCATGCGCAGCGAGCGGCGGAAACCTCTGCTTTGTTCGATCCGTTGGAGCGTGGCGAGCACCTGCTCGCGGGTGGGCTTGGCCGGGCCGGCGCTCATCCGCCGACCAGCATACTATGCGGCGTAGGCGGGTTCTTTGGGGATGACGAGCCAGAGGACCAAGTAGACCAGGATGCCAGGGAAGGCGACCGAAGCGATCGAGATGATCACAAACAGGATCCGCACCCAGGTCGGGCTCCAGCCCAGCCACTCCGCAAAGCCGCCGCAGACGCCCGCAAGCATGCGGTATCGCCGAGACCGGTAGAGGGGATTGGAAGTTTGGGCCATTGCACTCTATAGGACGAAGACGGCGACGCTTTTGTTCCTTGTTTTCAAGCCAATATCTCGCGAATCACGTGTCCGTGGACGTCGGTGAGGCGGCGGTCGATGCCGTTGTGATACCAGGTGAGCCGCTCGTGGTCGAGCCCGAGCAGGTGCAGCATGGTCGCATGGAAGTCATAGGCGGTGGAGACGTTCTCGACCGCCCTGCCGCCAAGCTCATCGGTGGCGCCGTAGCTCACCCCGCCCCTGACCCCGGCGCCGGCGAACCAAACCGAAAAGGCGTTCGGATTATGATCGCGGCCGAGCGTGCCTTCCTGGTGTGTGGGCATGCGGCCGAACTCAGTGGCCCAGACGACGAGGGTGTCGTCGAGCAGCCCACGCGCCTTCATGTCGGTGAGCAGCGCCGCGGTGGGCTGGTCGAGGACGGGGCAATGGCGCTCGTAGTCGGCTTGGAGCGTCTTGTGGGCGTCCCAGTTGAGCAGGCCGTCCACGCCGGAAGCGCGCGAGGCGCAGAACAGGTTGACGAAGCGTACGCCGCGTTCAAGCAGGCGGCGGGCGAGCAGGCAGTTGCGCGCATAGGCCGCTTTGAGGCGGTTCGGATCGTCGGCGCCGTAGAGATTCCGCGTGGCCTGGGTCTCTTTGGAGAGGTCGGACACCTCGGGCGCGGAGAGCTGCATGCGGGCGGCCAACTCATAGGCGGCGATGCGGGCGCGGAGCTCGGAGTCGCCGGGGCGCCTGGCGGCATGGCGGCGGTTGAGCTTGCCCAGGAAGTCTCGAGTCGCCTCCTCCTGGGCGTCGCTGATGGTCGCCGGGCGCTCGAGGTTGCGAATTGGGTTCTGGGCGTTGAAGACGATGGCCTGATGCTCGGCCGGCAGGAAGCCCGCTCCCCAATTGGCAGGCCCCGCCGGCGGCTCGCCGCGAATGTCGGGGATGGCGACGTAGGTGGGCAAGTTATCGTTGGCTGAGCCGAGCGCGTAGCTCACCCAGGCGCCGGCCGAGGGGAAGCCTTCGAGCACGAAACCCGAATTCATGAAGACGCAGGCTGGCCCGTGGGTGTTCGTCTTCGAGGTCATGGAATGGATGAACGCCATCTCGTCGACGTGTTCGCCGAGGCGCGGCAGCAGCTCCGAGAGCGGCTTGCCGGACTCGCCACGCGGAACGAACTTCCAAGGGGAGCCCATCAGAGCGCCGTTCTTGCCTTGGAAGGTGACCAGCTCCGCCCCCGCGGGCGGCGGCTCGCCCGAGCGTTTCTGCAGCTCCGGCTTGTAGTCCCACAGGTCGAGGTGCGAGGCGCCGCCAGGGCAGAAGATCTGCAGCACGCGTTTCGCTTTGGGCTCGAAGTGCGGGCCGTCGGCGGCGGCCGAGCGAGGAAGTAGGGAAGCGAGCGCCGCGCCGGCCAGGCCGGTGGTGAAGTCGGAGAAGAGGTCGCGGCGGGTCATCGGAAGGCGCGGCTAGTGAACATACACCAGCTCGTTCGTGTTGAACAGCGCGCGGCAGAACAGCGGCAGGCTTTGCTCATCGATGAAACGGACCGACTCCGCGGTCTCAGCCGGCTCCGGCGAACGCCCGAAGGCCAGTCTCCACGCCAGCTTCACCTGGTCCGCCGGATCGCCGCCGGCCTCGTCCTCCAGCCGCGCAGCGAAATACTCCGCCTGGTCAACCAAGAACGCGTTGTTGAGCAGAGCTAGCGCTTGCAACGGCGTGGTGGTCGAGACGCGCTTGGGCGCGGGCAGCGCTGTGTCGGGGCAGTCGAACTGGCCGAGCAGCTCCGGCTTCACCGAACGCGCGTGCTGGTGGTAGACCGAGCGGCGGAAAGTCTCCGGCCCAAACTCGCGGATCGGATAGTAGGTGGCGACGTTGTCGACCGTGTAGCGGTAGAGCTGGAAGCCGGGGCCGCCCATCGCGCGGTCGAGCTGGCCGGAGACGGCGAGGAGCGTATCGCGTACCTCCTCTGCCGTGAGCCGTCGCGGCGGGAACCGCCACAGATACTGCGCATCGCCGTCGATCTTGGCGGCCTGCTCGCGAGAGACGCTCGATTGACGGTAGGCCGCCGACAACACGATGTCGCGGTGCAGCGGCTTCAGCCGCCAGCCGTGTCGATGAACGAGCCGGCCGGCGAGCCAGTCGAGCAGCTCGGGATGCGTCGGCTCGCCGCCGTTGAAGCCGAAGTCGCTGGGCGTGCGCACCAGCGGACGGCCAAAGTGGTGCATCCAGACGCGGTTGACGATCACGCGGGCGGTGAGGGCGTTGTCGTCCGATGCGATCCAGCGGGCGAGCGCCAGACGTCTCTCCGCCTCGGGCGCGGTCGGGTCGAGCGCGAAGCCGGGAAGCAAGCCGCCTAAGGTCGACAGCGATGACGGCGCGACCTGGTCGCCCTGGTCCATTGGATTGCCGCGCACCATCACGAAGCTCGGGGCTTCGGGCTCCTCGAACCGGCCGAGGAACGCCCGAGCCGGCTCTTCCAGCTTGCCGAGGCGTCCGCGAGCGTCCCGGAGCCGTTGTTCCTCGCGCTCCCAAGCCGCTTTCTCTGCATCGGTGAAGACGGCGAAGAGCAGCAGACGCTCGCGGTCCTCGTCCGAGAACGGCAGCCGCCCCTCCGAGCTTGCGACCTCACGCCAGGCCTTGCCGTCGAGCGAGACCTCGATGCGGTAGTCCTCCGGGATGGATCGTCCGAACCGTCCGCCGAAGCCCATCAGGCGGTCGGACGACCAAGACACGCGCACAATCCGCTCGACACGCGGTAGCCCGACTTGCACCCACTCAGGCATGCCGCCGCCCGAGATCCAGCGTTTGTCGAACTTGCCGTCGACGAGGTTGGCGGCGGCGTAAGTGTCCGCGCTAGCTTCGTCGACACGCGTCGAGCCGGCGGCGGCTTCGCATTCGAGCGCGACGTTGCGGCCGTCCGACGCCCAGACCTCGAGCTCGTCCAGGTCGACGACGCGACGCTTCGCCGTGGGCGCCTCGATGGTCATACGCACGAAGCGCGCGTCGACGGGGTCGAACGTATCCTCTGTGCCCGTGGGATCGACGCTCGGGCGGTAGCGGGCGGTTACTGCTTCCCGCCTGGCCTCAACGCGCTGGGCGGCGCCTCCGCGCAAGTCGTCGAGCGCATCCTCGGCGGCGCGGAGTTCTCGGCGCAGCGGTTCGGCGGCCGTGTGGTGCGCGTCGACCTCGGCCGGCGTCGCCCAGACGCGCTCGCCGTGCCAGACGCCGGCGAAGGCGGCCTGCATGCGGTAGTAGTCCTTCGTCTGGATGGGGTCGAACTTGTGGTCGTGGCAGCGGGCGCAATGGACGGTGAGCCCCAGGAACGACGACGCGGCGCCGGCGATCATGTCGTCGAGATGATTGGCGCGTTTTTGCGCCTCGCCCTCGGCGTTCTGGATCTTCACCGTATCGTGCGGGCCGGCGACGAGGAAGCCGGTGGCGGCCTCGATCTCCGGGTCGCCCGGAGCGAGCTGATCGCCGGCCAACTGCTCGAGGATCATGCGATTGAAGGGCTTGTCCTGGTTGAACGAACGGATCACCCAATCGCGGTAGGGCCAAGCAGTGTCGCGCAGGTGATTCTGCTCGTAGCCGTTGCTCTCGCCGAAGCGCGCCACGTCGAGCCAGTGGCGTCCCCAGCGTTCGCCGTAAGCCGGAGAATCGAGCAGGCGATCGACGAGCTTCTCGTAGGCCCGCGGATCCTGGTCGGCCAGAAACGTCTCGACATCCTCGGGCGTAGGCGGCAGGCCGGTTAGGTCGTAGGCGACGCGGCGAATGAGCGTCCGGCGGTCGGCCGGCGGGTTGCGGTTGAGGCCCTTCTCGGCCAGCTTGCGCTCGATGAAGCCGTCAAGGGATTGCGTCGGGTCGGCTCGGGGGAGCGGCTGCCAGGCCCACCAGTCCGGGCCGGAGCGGCGCGGCTGCTCGGTCTGAAGGGCGCCCTCCCACGGCGCTCCCTGCTCGATCCACGCGCGCAGCGCCGCGACCTCTTCGGAGGGCAGGGGGCTCCCTGGCGGCATCTCGCCCTTTGAGACGCGAACGAACAGCTTGCTGCTGGCGGCGTCGCCCGCCGAGAGAGCGCCGGCGGCTTGGGCAGCCTCGCGCGAGGTGAGATCGAGCCCGGCCATGGCCGCTTGCGCGTTGTGGCAGCCCAGGCAGCGCTTCTCGAGGATGGCGAGGGGCTCGGCGCCGTGGGCGCACCATGCGGCGACCACGGCCAGCACGACGACTCTTAGGCTAGCCTGCAAATCTCACCATCTGAGCGGCGCAAGCAGGCGATAGGCCCGCCCATACTTCGTTGCGCTCGATTGCCGTGCTCGACGTACTGTCGAGTACGCCTGTGCGCGCCAACCCGCGCGCGCCTCGTCTTGTCGCGCCTCTCACCCACTTGCGCTCGCCATCTGGTGAGATTTGCAGGCTAGCAGGCATCGGCCTTGCGCCCTACGCCAGGACTTCTTCGATCACCTGCCCGTGGACGTCGGTGAGGCGGAAATCGCGACCGCCGAAGCGGTAGGTCAATCTCTCGTGGTCGAGGCCGAGCAGGTTGAGCACGGTGGCGTGCAGGTCGTGCAGGGTGCGTTTGCCGTCGACGACGTTGTAGCCGTACTCGTCGGTCTCGCCGTAGATGAAGCCCTTCTTCAGCCCGCCGCCGGCCATGGCCAGCGAAAAGCCGTAGGGGTTGTGGTCGCGGCCGTTGGCCCCTTGCACGAACGGCGTTCGCCCGAACTCGCCGGTGAACAGCACCAGCGTTTCCTCGAGCAGTCCGCGCGCCTGGAGGTCTTGGATCAACGCCGCGACCGGCTGATCGCAGGTGAACGCGTTCGCTGAGTGGCCTTCCTCGAGCTGCGTGTGCTGGTCCCACGGGTTGCCCATGGCGCCGTAGCCGGCGGCGACGGTGGTCAGCTCGACAAAGCGGACGCCCCGCTCGACCAGCCGACGCGCCAGCAGGCACTGGCGCGCGTAGGCGGCCTTGGGCTCATTCTCCGAGTCGAGCCCGTAGAGCTTCTTGGTCGCTTCGCTCTCGCCGGAGATGTCGGTGAGCTCGGGAACCGCCGACTGCATGCGGTAGGCCGTCTCGTAATTTCGGATCGCCGTCTCCACCGGCTCGTAGCCTTGCAACTTTTCGAGGTAGTCCTGATCCATCTCGCGCAGGAAGTCGAGGCGCATGCGTTGCAGCGCGTCGCTTTCCTTGGGGCGAATATTGCGGACCGGTTCCTCGTCCTCGGGATAGAGGAACGAGCTCTGGTGCACGGCTGGCAAGAAGCCGTTGCCGTACATATTGATGCCGCCTAGCGGGATGACGCCCGAGCCGAGCACGACGTAGCCCGGTAGCTCGCGGTTCTCCGAGCCCAGCCCGTAGGTGGTCCAAGCGCCGATCGAGGGAAAGCCGGTGAACGGCATCCCGCAGTGGAAGAAGAAGTTGGCTTGGGCGTGCTCCATGAACGGCGCGGTCATGGAGCGGATGATGGTGAGCTGATCAGCCTGCTTACCAATTTGCGGGAACAGGTCGCTGACCGGGATGCCGCTTTCGCCGTAGTTGTGGAAGTCCCACGGGCTCGGCATGATGTTGCCGTCCTGGTTGAACATCGTCCGCTCGGTCTTGAACGGCATCGGTTGGCCGGCTTCTTTGGCGAGGCGCGGCTTGGGGTCGAAAGAGTCGACGTGGGAGAGGCCGCCGGAGAGGTAGCAGAGGATGACGTTCTTGACCTTGGGCGCGAAGTGGGACTGCTTCGGCGCCAACGGGTCTGAGGATGAACCGACCGCAGCGCGCGACTCCTCGGCCGTCAACAATGCGAGGGCGAGCATGCCGAAGCCGGCTGAGGCCGAGCGCAGCGCTTCGCGGCGAGTGCAGCAACGGTTGGGCGGGCTGGGCGGCTTCATCGGCGAGGCTCCGTTCCGGTGTTGATTGTACAGTACATGGCCTGTTGGTCCCGGCATTTGCGCTGTGGAAGAATAGGGACCGCACCAGCGCGCGGAGGAAGGATCAGATGGCAAAAACGCTGCCGGACTGCTTCGTGATCATGGGCTTCGAGGAGAAGCAAGACCCCGGCACCGGGCGCAGGCTCAACCTCGATAGCAGCTACGAGTTCATCATCAAGCCCGCGGTCGAGGCGGCCGGCTACAACTGCATCCGGGCCGACGAGATCCTCCACTCGGGTATCATCGACCGCCCGATGTACTGGAACCTCCTCCAAGCCGAGTTGGTCGTAGCCGACATCTCGACCGCGAACGCCAATGCGATCTACGAGCTCGGCGTGCGGCACGCGCTGCGGCCGCGTTCGACCATCGTGATCAAAGAGGAAGAGGGGAAGCGCTACTTCGATCTGAGCCACCTGGCGACGATGAGCTATAAGCATCTAGGGCCGGAAATCGGCGCCCGAGAGGCGCGGGAAAAATCCGCGGAGCTCCAACGGCTCATCGAAGCCGTCAAGGCCGGCAAAGCCCCCGATAGCCCGGTCTATCACCACCTGCCGCGGTTGAAGCAGCCGATCCTCGCGCCGACAGGGGGCGGCGGCCGCGGAGGCTCCGCTCTGCCAGCTGCGAGCGCATCGAGCGGCCCGAGCCGATCCGAGTTGCGCAAGATGGCCGCGACGGCGCTGGAAAGCGAGAGCTTCGAGGCGGCGCGGCGGGATCTGGAAAAGCTGGTGGATCCGGAGAAGGTCGACGACCCGTGGGCGATCCAGAAGCTGGCGCTGGCCACCTACAAGAGCAAGAAGCCCAACGAAAAGGCGGCGCTACGCAAGGCGCAAAAGATCATCCAACGCCTCGGTCCCGAAGAGTCGACCGATACCGAGACGCTCGGGATTGCCGGCGCCATCGGGAAGCGGCTGTGGAAGCTGACCGGCGACCGCAAGCACCTCGATGCGGCCATCGACTTCTGCGGCCGCGGCTGGAGCGTCCACGAGGACTACTATACGGGCGAGAACTACGCGAACTGCCTGGAGATGCGGGCCGACGTCGCGACCGACACTGCCGCCGCGGCCGTCGACCGCATGATGGCGCTGCAAGTACGCAACCGCCTGGCCGAGCGTTTGACCCCGCTCGTCCGCAAGCGAGCGACAAAGAAGCTCGACGACTACAAGTGGATGCTGGCGACACTGGCCAACACGCAGCTCGCGCTCGGGGACAAAGAGGCGGCGAGCGCGGCCGAGAAGGCGTTTCTAGGAACGAAGCCGGCCAACTGGGAGGTCGAGACCTTCACCGAAACCAAGAAGGACATGGGCGCACAGGCCAAGAAGTACCGCGCGCTGCGCAAGAAGATGGGGCTGTAGCCCTTTCCGCCTGGGCGGCCACGCTCGAGTGCGATCGCTCTGCAACACTACACCTCCATCGCCGCCTCGACGTCTTCGGCGATCGCCTCCTCCGGGGTGGCCAGCGAGACCACGATGAACACCACGATCGCGGCCAGCAGCGAGAACGCCCCGACCGCGAATCCGTTCGGCAGCGCGTAGACGCCGTTGCGGGCCGCCAGCTCGAGCGCGAAGTTCAACACCAGGCTGGTCGCGACCGAGAGCGTGCAGGCGAGCCCGGTGGCGCGCTTCCAGTTCAGGCCGATGCAGACACTGGGCACGATGGCGGCCGCAAACGCGCCCCAGCCGAATGTGCCGAGCAGCGCGACCAAGTTCTCCATGTAGAGCGCGAACAAGGCCGAGGCGACCAGCAGCCCCGCTGTGGCGATGCGCGTCCAGAATAGCTCGCGACGCGCGGGACGACCGAACAGGGCGGTGGGGATGTCGCGCACCACCGCCGCGGCGCCGATGTTGAGGAAGCTGTCCGCAGTGGACATGATGGCGGCGAGCAGTCCAGCGAAGACGACGCCGGCGAGCCACTCCGGGGCGTGGTTGAGCAGAAACATCGGCGCGGCGTCGTCGGGCTGCTCGAGCGGGCTCTGGCGACCCTGTAGCAGCAGCGCGCGCATCGACAACCCGATGCTCATCCACAGCAGACTGGTGACGGCGTAGGAGAGACCGGTCAACGCCGGACCCCAGCGCATGCTCTTCACGTCGCGAAGCATCAGAAACTTGGTCACCACGTGCGGCTGCCCCGCCGCGCCGATGCAGAACAGCAGGTACCAGCTCAGCGCCGTGGTCGCGCCGCGCGAGCCCCAGGGGCCGATGAACGCCGGGTCCCACTCCCACAGCGTGCGGCTGATCTCGTCCAGGCCTCCGGCGCTGCTCAGCGCTACATAGCAGACCCCGACCGCGGCGAACATCATGATGCAGCCCTGGAATAGATCGGTGTAGACGCCGGCGATGATGCCGCCGGCGACCGAGTAGAACGCCAGCACGCCCAGGCCAACGGCCATGGCCGTGACCAACTCCACTCCGAGCACCGCCCGCAGCACGTAGCCGACGGCCATCACCTGGGCGCCCAGGTAGCCGACGACGCCGAGGAAGATCGCCAGCCCCACCATCAGTCGCGGAGCGCGTCCGCCGTACCGCGCCGCGACCGCGTCGGGCAGTGTGAGGATCTCACGCGCCTCGGCCAGCAAGCGAAGCTTCTTGCCGAGCAAGCTCCAGCTCATGGCGGCGCCGAACATCGCGACCAGCGTCATCCAGGCCGAGCTCATGCCGGAATCGAACACCAGGCCGGGTCCGCCGACGAAGCCAAACCCGCTCATGATGCTCGACATCATGGCGATGACGACGACGATCGGTCCGAGAGTCCGTCCGGCGACCAGGAAGTCGGCGATCGTCCGCGTGCGCCCCATCGCCCAGACGCCCACCACGAAACAGGCCGCGAGGTAGAGCACCACGCAAGCCAGGATCACGGGTGAGTCGACGAGCGGCATCGGGCGAGCTAGCTGCGGCGTTGCGAGTGTTTGGCGAGAAAGCGCTGGAGCTTACTTTCCTCGAGCACCGTGTCGTGGAAGCGCAGGGCGTAGAGCAGCGACGGCAGCACGCCAAGCGGCCAGACGGCGTAGACAAGCACGGCCGTCGCTGGCGGCAGACCAAGCCAAAGCTCGAGCTCGCTCGCGGGGTCATCGAGCGCCGCCATCCACACCAGCAGCCCCGAGAAGAGGACGAATAGCCCGACGAGACTCCACAACACCGGCCCGCGCGAGGCGCCTGCCCAAGCGTGCGCCAGGGTCAGCATGATGGCCGCCATCGCAGCCACGCCCAGCAGCGCGGGATCGCCGATCCAGCCCGCCGCGACGCACGCGACGCAAGCGATGGCGAGCGCCGCCTGCAGGCCCGAGCCGCGAGAGAGGCTCACGGCTCGCCGCGCTCCCAGATGAAAGCGCTGAAGCGCCGCAGGATACGGAACCCAAAATCCTCGTAGAGCCCGACGGCCGCCTGGTTGGACGCCGTGACGGTGAGTGTGGCGAGCTCGCAGCCCTGGCGAGCCAGACCGCCAAGCGAGCGCAGTAGCATCTCGCGCCCCACGCCGCGTCCGCGGAACAGCGGCGAGACGCAGATCTGCGTGATGTGGCCGGCGTAGTGGTCGACGCGGCTGGCGAGGCAGACGCCGGCGACCGCCCGGAAGATGCCGCGGCGCGCCACCACCGAGGCGCGTCGCAGGAAAATGCCGCAACCGGTATGCTGCGTGGTGTTGACGAGGAAGCGGCGCGCGCCGGCGACGCTGCGGTACTGATCGTTGATCACGCTGTCGACGTGGCCGCCGTAGCTGTCGGCGATGAGCTGCGCCGTGGGTTCTAGATCCGCATCATCCCAGGCTCCGAAACGCAGGCCTTCGCGCAGGCCCGCAGCGGCGGCGGCCAGCGATTCGAGATCGTCGAGGACCATGAACAGCCGCGGCGTCACGCCGATCGGCCGCGAGAACAACCGCTGCTGCTCGAGCTCGTAGCTCAACCCCAGCGCTTGGCCCTCCACGCGGCGCACGCCAGGGTAGAGTGCCGCGGCCTTGATGGTCTCGTCGAGCAGCCAACGCTCCAGTGGCTGCTCGCGAAATCCTTCCTCGAGAAACAGGTCGCCGACCAGCGCTTTCCCGTCCTCGTAGATGAAGTAGCTGTAGCCCACGGGCCGGCCCGCTAGAGACAGGGCGTAGCCGTGCAGATTGCGCGCGTCGAGCAAGCGCTGAATGATGGCGGCGGTGGGGCTGAAGTCCCAGTGGAAACGGCGGGACCACTCGCGGCCTTGGATCTCGAGCAACCGGGTGAGGTCGGCGCCCTCGAGCTCCCGCAGGTCGGTCAGGACCAGATCCCCAATTGGCGCCTTGGCCGCAGCCATCGAGGAGATTATAGACCCAGTGCCGGCGGGCGCCGGCCTGGAAGGGTCCGAACCCGTACAGTGAGTGCCGCCGGCCGCGTCGCGCTACAATAATTCATCCGGTTTGGCAGGAATCACTCCGCACTGCCGGGCCGATCCCGTTTGGAAAGGGTTTTTCGCCAGCATGAAGCTTCAGAAGCGCTCCACTAGCATCGCTTTCGCTCTTTCGTTGTCGCTGCTTGCGTGCGGGGGCGGCGCGCCTGAGCCCGAAGGCGGGGCGCCCGCGACCGAGACGCCGGCGCCGACCGGCGAGCTGACCATGGTCGATCCCGCCAAAGCCGCCACCCTCAGCGGCCGGATTCTGCTCGAAGGCGAGGCGCCGAAGCCCCCTCGGCTGAACCTGGGCGCGGATGAAGACTGCAAGGCGATGCACGATGGGCCGATCTTCTCTGAACAGGTATCGGTCGGTCCGGAGGGCGGGCTGCAAAACGTGTTCGTCTACGTCAAGAGCGGGCTGGAGGGCAAGGCGTTTGGCGTCTCCTCCGAGATTGTCGCGATCGATCAGCAAGGCTGCATCTACAAACCGCACGTGGTGGGAGTTCAAATCGGACAAACGTTGCGGGTGACCAATTCCGACGCGACGTTGCACAACGTGCATCCGCTGCCGAGCAACAACCGGGAGTTCAACAAGTCCCAGGCCGCCGGCGCGGGCCCGCTCGACAGCACTTTCGACAAGCCCGAGCTGATGATTCCGGTCAAGTGCAACATCCATCCCTGGATGCGGGCGTACATCAACGTCGTCGAGCATCCGTTCTTCGCGGTCACCGGGCCGGACGGCTCGTTTACGATCGAGGGGCTGCCGGCCGGCGAGTACACGATCGAGGCGGCGCACGAGAAGTACCAGACGCAAGAAGCCAAGGTGATCGTCGGCGAAGGCGAGACGCAGACCCTCGAGTTGAAATTCCAGAGCTGAGATCGAGCGAGCGCCCTGATGAAGACCGAGATGCGATCCACGGCTGCCGCGGCGACCCGCCCCTCGGCGTTTTGGGACTACCTGGAGCTGACCAAGCCCAACGTGGTTTGGCTGATCCTGATGTCGACGATCGTGGCGTTCTATCTCGGGGCGCCGTCGCAGATGCCAGTGCTGCTGATGTTGCACACGGTGTTGGCCACGGCGCTGCTGGCTGGCGGCACGGGAGTGTTGAACCAGTGGTGGGAGCGCGAATCGGACGCGCGCATGCGGCGCACCGAGGCGCGTCCGCTGCCAGCCGGCCGCGTGGGCGCGCGACCGGCGCTGACGTTCGGCATCGGCCTGGCCGCGGCGGGCCTGGCCTATCTGCTGGTCGCGGTCAACACGCTGAGCTTCGGGGTCGGGCTGGCAACGCTGGCGAGCTACGTGCTGCTCTACACGCCGCTCAAGAGCCGGACGCCGCTGGCGACTTTCGTCGGAGCTTTTCCCGGCGCGGCCCCGTTGATGCTGGGCTGGACGGCGGTGCGCAACGACCTCGGCATTGAAGCCTGCGTGTTGTTCTCGATTCTGTTCCTGTGGCAGTTCCCCCACTTCTACGCCATCGCCTGGATGTACCGTGACGACTACGCGCGCGCCGGCGTGAAGATGCTGCCGGTGGTGGAGGCCGACGGCTCGTCGACGGCGCGGCAGATCGTCTGCTACGGCTTCAACCTGATTCCGGTCAGCATCGCACCGTGGATGCTGGGCATGGCCGGTCCGGTGTATGCAGCGGCCGCGCTGGCGCTGGGCTGCGGCTATCTCTACTTCGGCGTTCGCGCCGCACGGCTCCGCGACGCCGCCGCCGCGCGAAGCCTGCTGCTGGCCTCGGTTGCGTACTTGCCGCTGCTCTACTTGTTCCTGGTGGCCGACAAGGCCTGATCTCTTTCCGCGCCGCCGCGCCGCACATCTGGTAGAACGAACTTTCCCATGCTCCGAGTTTGGACCGAACGCATCCTTCCTCCCGACATCGCCGCCGCCCTGGACGGCCTGGCCGAGTTGATCGGACCGGCGACGGCGACGCCGGAGGACCCGTACTCGGCCGTGCCTGCCGCGCATGCGCTGATCGCCGCCAGCGGCATCTACGGCGCCGACGTGCTCGAGCGAGCGCCGCGGGCGCTGGTCGTCTCTCGAACCGGGATCGGCTATGACAAGGTGGACATCGAGAGCGCGACCGAGCTTGGGATCGCCGTCTGCAACACGCCTGACGCGCCAACGATCTCGACAGCCGAGTTTGCGCTGGCGCTGCTGCTCTCGGCGACGAAAAAGCTCAAGACGGCCGAACACGCGCTGCTGAGCTCGGAGGGCAAGAAGCGCGACTTCTACAAAGAGCACCAGGCGATCGAGCTCTACGGCCGCACGCTGGGGCTGGTCGGCTTCGGCCGGATCGGCCGCTACGTGGCGAAGACGGCGAAGACGTTGGGGATGGTCGTGACGGCGTACGATCCCTACGTGGAGCCGGAGCAGGCGTCCGAGCTGGGCGTGGAGTTGCGGGCGACATTGCCTGAGCTGTTGGCCGACGCCGATGTCGTCTCGCTGCACTTGCCGATGTCGGCGGCGACGGCGAAGATCATCAACGCCGACGCCCTGGCGCACTGCAAACCGGGCGCAATGCTGGTGAACGCCTCGCGCGGCGGGTTGGTTGACGAACAGGCCGTACTGGAAGCTCTGAACGCGGGCAAGTTGGCGGGCTTCGCGGCGGATGTGACCGACCCGGAGCCGCCGCACCTCGACAATCCGCTGCTCAACCGCCCGGACGTGCTGATCACGCCGCACGTGGGCTCGGCTACGCCCGCAGGCAAGCATCGCATCGTAAGCGCCGCGGTGGCCAACGTCGCGCAGGTGCTGCGCGGAGAGCGCCCGCGAGACCTGATCAACCCGCAGGTCTGGCCGCGTGTGGAACAGCGGTTGCGGGCCCTCGAGAGCTGACGAGCGGCTGATATACTTGGGTTGCGGAATGACCTCCGCACTCTCCCCGGGGGCGGTTAGCTCAGTTGGTCAGAGCGCCTGCCTTACAAGCAGGAGGTCCCCAGTTCGAGCCTGGGACCGCCCACCATCTTTTCCAGTGAGTTTCATCCGCAACCCAGGACGCCAGGAATAGGCGTAGGAACCCAGCCGGAGCGTCAACCCACGAAGCGCAGAAGCCGATCTCGAAGCCAAATGAAGATGTAGACGGTCGGCTCGTAGCGTCCTTGTTCGAATGCTTCCTGACGCTCTGGGGATCGAAGCAGCGCCGTGCCGGCTGGGTCCGGGTCCTTCGTGAACCGGAAGACGGCAGCGCCATGTTTTACGGGCTCGTGTAGAAACGCGAGTTGCGGACTGAGGCGGGGGACGGCGGGATCAAACCACCAACTGCCGCCGATCACGCCCCGATGGTCAGGGTTCTGCTCGAGCAACTCCGCCGCTCGGACCCAGAAACGGGCCCACCCCGCCCGAGTGAATTCCGGCATGCGGCGCGGATCGGTATGCATTTCCAGGTATGGTACGAACCCGCGCATCGATGATGCGAAGAAGCTGGCAAAGCGAAACGTCTGCGCAAGTCCTCCGCGCGTGAGCAGGCTGCGCGGGACGCCGCAGTCGAGCTGCAGCAGTTGCGCTCCGGCGGGAACCATCCGGCCGTCCAGCATCGCGAGATCCTTGAGCAACAGGTCATTGTCGAGTGTGAAGTAGGCCGTCGGCCGCTTCTTCAGGTCGGCGTCGATCAAGCGCCAATGCCGGTCGAGCTCCTCGCGGATAGAAGACGGCAGGGAGTTGGCTCGCTTTGAGCGGACCGATTCCTCGAGCAGGGTCGTGAGCGCCAGCTTCAGGTACGTCGCCACAGCCGCCGATCCGCGCCGCCCGCGCATCGCCGACAGGCAGTCCTTCGCACCCCGGGGAACGCGATTGTAAGGCCCGGCGTTCTCGGGGCTCTGGAAAACCGCAGTGAAGCGATCGATCGGCGCCCGTGCCAGAATGTCCGAGTCGTCCCCTCGTAGCTGCTCTGTCAGGTCCGAGATTCGGTCGCGAAGCTCACTCGGGCTTGACAGTGGCGGAAGGTTCGAAGGCACGACTATTCCTCCGGACCAATCCACACGGCGCGAGTCAGCTCGGTGAGCAGATCCATCCCGTCCCAGTAACGGGCAAACTGCAACGCCTGCCCCACCGGTGCGAGACGATCGATGCCGCGGCCATTCCAAGCGGCCGCCGCTTGACGGAGATCTCGAGCCGAGAATCCGAAATGCGTTAATGTCTGGTCGCGCCGGCTGAGCATGCCGCCGAGCTCGCGGAGATTCGCGACCGCCGCCTCGAAGAACAGGCCGCCGCCACAGTGCTCGCGGTCGAAATCCTCCAGCGACTCGAGCCACAGTCTCGTAAAGGCGGCGCCGTGCTCTCTGCGGGCTGCAACCCGCCGATCGAGAATCGCGCGGCACTCGAATGTGAAGCGTTCCATGCGAGCCGCCGGCGGCGCGGCGTAGGTCTTTCGGGAAGCGACGCTGGCCAAGCATCCGAAGAACTTCTCACTTGCGGCTTCTGCGGCGCCGGGCGGCCCGGCCCACACGATCAAGCGCGGCGAGGAGCAACCCATTTGATCGAACCAGAACGCGTCGTTGAAAAACGATTCGCAAAGCTGCTCGAGCCCGGTCGCGTCCACGCGGCTCACAGCCTCGGCGGAGAAGGCGGCCAAGCTGAAGCGGTCCGGAAACACGAGCTCGCGCGCAAGCGGCCGGAGCCGGAACTGGCGGAACAGCTCGACCGTGCGGTCGCCTCCCCAGACCACGCGGACATCGCAGCCGGAGCTGAGCGCGCGATTCACGTCCTCCTCATGCCCGTAGGCGATCACCTGCTGACCCGCTGCCAGAGACGGCGGCGCGGCCTCCTCGAATGTCTTTCGCAATGTCTGGCATAGGATCTCGACGGCGTCCCCCCGATTCCTCGAAAGCCTCACGACGTTACGGTTGCCGCACAGCAGCGACAGCATCCAGGAGTATACGAACATCGTGTCGACGTTCGCGGGCGGGACGTGAAAGACCACCCCGCGCGGGACGCGCAGCAGCGTTGCGCCCTCGAGGGCGGCAAACTCCTCGCGCAGGCGCGCAAGCTCCGGTCGCCGCATCCAGAACGCCAACGCGGTGAGCTCCGGGTAGCGCCGTGCGCGTGCGTCTTGGCCGAGCCGGCGAGCAAACTCCGCGCAAAATCCGACCAGGGTATCTGAAAAGGGACGTTCAGCCGAGGGCGCCCTGGAGACCTCTTGCAGGACGGAGTCGGCATCGGCTTCGCCACGAGGAATTACCCGCTCGACGTTCAAGACGGCTGTCTCCCGAAAGCATGGGTATCGCTGCATCCGCGCAGCTCGGCTCGCGGCATGCGCCCAATCACCTCGAAAGCCTTGCCCATTCTCCCGCTCGCAGGGTCGTCCACCGCGCGTACTACCCCCAAGTCTTCTGTCAGAATCGAATGTCCTGGATAGCTACGCGGGAGCGCACTGACGACTTGAATGAGCCCCTGATCGCCGTCCGGCGCCTCTTCCCAGGTCTCGGGATTGCGGATGATCACATCCGAAAAGACAGGCGGGTGCAGATAGCCGGTTTCGCCCTCGAGAAAGACGCCCCCAACCTGCTCGACCATGCCGTAGAAGTTGTAGACCCGGCTCAAGCCGCAAGCTTGCTCGAGCGCCGCCTTGAACTGATCGTTTCCGACGGCCTCCTCCTGCAGCTTCTTCCAGCCGCCGGAATGAATGAGGATGCCCTCAGAGAAGTCCAGCCCCAGCTCCCGAATCGGCTGATACAGGTAGCGCCACACCATGAACGTGAAGCCGAACATCAGGAACGGCCGGCCGCCATGCTCGTTCAGGAACTTCCGCACGCCGTCCAGGTCGAGCTGCATCTCGGCGTCCAAGGCAAACTGGTGTTTCCGCCCGAAGCTCATCATGCCGAGGATGCCCACGCCCCGCGCGCTCAAGCGCCGCCGGTCGGCGAGCGTCTCGCGCGCGTCGATCACCAGCATCGGGATGCGATCCGGCCCCAGCGCCGTCTGCATGATCTTCGATAGCGCCAGCGTTTGGCGCCGCGCGGTCTCCCGGTCGAGGAAGATGCGGCTGACCTGCTGGCCCGTGGTCCCGCTCGACGTCATCACGAGTTGAACTTCTTCACGCGGCACGCTGGCGAGCTCGTGGGACTTGAATAGCCCGACGGGAAGATAGGGCGTTTCGGCGCAGCAGGCCCCTCCGGTGTAGTCTGGCGCGAGCTTGGAGAGCAGCTTCGCGTAAGGCTCGCAGCGCGCGCGGTGATGTTCCGTCAGGGCATGGAGTTCGGCCGCCAATGTACGCTCCTTCGCGGATTGCTCCACACCGTACACCGGCTGCTCGATGAGCTCTTCGAAGGTCATCGGTTGCGTTCGATCGCGGAGTAGTCGATCTTGCCGTTCGGTTTGAGCGGCAACCCCTCCACACGTTCCATTCTAAGGGCGCTCGGGTGGAGCGAAAGGTCGGTGCAGAGCTGCTTGCCGATGCGGTCGAGATCCTCCGGGCCGCCAAACTCGCACAGCGCGCGCAGGCGTTCGTCGTCCCCGATCACCGCCGCCGGCCCATGCCGCCGGAGCATCTGCTCGACTTCGTCCAGGTTGATTCGCAGACCGAAGACCTTGGCGATCCGCTTGAGGCGTCCCGTGACGTGGAGGAAGCCGTCCTCGTCCAACTTGCCGAGGTCTCCAGTCTCCAAGCGGCCCCCGAGCTCGTCTCCCAGCGCCAGGTCCTCCTGGCGCTGCGCGTAGCCCATCATCACGTTCGGCCCGCGGTAGCACACGTCGCCCTCGACGTTCGCCTCTCGCGCAGGGCCGTCGTCAGCGACAATCTCGATCGCACCGTCTCGCAAGGCCGGCCCAGCGGAGCCCGCCTTGGCGGGCAGCGCCTCCGCGGGCAGGGTCGTGATCCGTGGTCCCGCTTCCGTCTGTCCGTACATCACGAAAAAGCGCCCGCCGTCCCGCGAAACGATCTTCGAGTGAAACTCGAGGACGAGGCTAACATTGAGCTTGCCCCCCGCCTGCGTCATCGTGCGGAGGCTGGGGATTCGGAGGTTGTCGATGTCCAACCGTCGCAGCATTTGGTAGGAGTAAGGCACGCCGGCGAGGGACGAACATTCGTACTTCCGAAATGCGTCCCAAAACCCGGCGCCTGTCAGCCCGTCGTCTGTCAGCACCAGGCTGGCTCCCGCCGCAAGATGCGTGTTGACCACCGACATCCCATAGGAGTAATACAACGGCAGGCTCGAAATCGCGCGCTCGCCCGCATGGATGCCGAGCGCCTCAATGATCGCGCCGGCGTTGTGCTCGACGCCAGCCTGCGTCAGGCGCACGAGCTTCGGGCTGCCCGTCGAGCCAGAGGTTGAAAGCAGCACCGCCAAGTCAGGGTGGATGGCCTTGTCGGCCTCCGCGCTCCGTCGCGCGAGGCGTTGGTCCTGCCCGGCCTCGCCGCCGTCCACCCAATCCGTTCCCGGTGGGGCGACCTCGCCGCCGTGGAAGATCAAATCCGGTTCGTAGCGCTCGAGCAACGCACGTTGAAGCTCGTCCGAAACGCCCGGGTCGAGCAACGCGACTGCATGGCCGGCGCGCACAGCGGCCAGATAGCTGACGATGCTCGAAGGGTTGTTGCGGCCGTAGACGAACACCAGCCGCTTGCCGCCCGCGATCCGCGAGGCCAGTCTCTCGACGGCTTCGTTCAGGCGAGCGTAGCTCCACTCTTCGCCGCGTGTCGCATCGACCAACGCGACCGCGCTGCTCGAGGCAGGAAGCAGGTATCCGGCCATCGCGTTCGTCAGATCAACATGCCGCCGTCCACGCCAATCACTTGTCCGGTGACGTAGGACGACAGATCGGTTGCGAGGAAAAGCACGACGTTTGCGATATCCTCGGGCGTCCCGATACGGCCCATTTTTATACTCGCCACCCGCTCCTCGTACTTGTCCTCGGGCAGGCTTTGCGTCATGTCCGTGTCGATGAATCCGGGCGCGACGGCGTTGACGCGGATCCCTTTCGGCGCGAGCTCTTTCGCGGCTGAAAGCGTTGCGCCGATCACGGCCGCTTTGGAAGCGCCATAGACCGTCTGGCCTTCGTTGCCCACGCGGCCGATGATCGACGTGAGGTTGATGATCGATCCGGACCTAGCACGCTGCATCAGGCGTGCGGCTTGCTGCATGTTGTAGATCACGCTCTCGGCGTTGATCGCGAACGTAGACCGCACCGCCACGTCTGGAATCATGCCCAGAAAAGCGTCGTCGAGGATGCCAGCGTTGTTCACCAGCACGTCGAGACGCTTAAATGTCTTGAAAACTCGCAGGTAGACTTCCTGGACCGTCTTCGGATCGGCCATGTTTCCGGGCGCGGCCATGGTCTCCACGGCGTGGGCCTCGGCGAGCTCGTGGGCGACGCGTTCCGCCGCCTCGCCGTCCCGGCCGTTGACGATAGTTGTCGCGCCGGCTCTGGCCAGCAGCTCGGCCGTCGCCCGGCCGATTCCGCGCGTGGACCCGGTGATGAAAGCCACGTGTCCCTCGAGATTAAAGCTCGACGCCATGGTTTCGCAGAATCTCTCGGGCTTTCTCGAAGCTGCTGAGGTCGATTACGTCCTCGGTGGGCAACATCACGTCGAAAGCGTTCTCGATCTCCATCACGAGCTGCAGGTGGGCGATCGAGTCCCACTGCGGGATGCCCCGGTACTTCAGGTTTTCGAAATCCGTTTCCATGCCGATGCCCAAGCCGTCGGCAAAGGCCTTTTTGAGTGCGTCAACTCTCTCGCTCATCCAGTGAATGTGGGCTCCTGGCCAGGAGTACTGCGTAGGAATGCTGGGCGCGGGCGCGGGCGCGGGTCCAGCGTCGTTGCAAGGCCCTTTTAGTGTACCGCGTCAATCGGAAGGCAAGGCGCCGCTGCGGTCGCGCTCGTTGCCAGGCTTCTGCGGCAGCCAGGCGCAGAAGCCCGACACCCAGCCGTCGAAGGCGGGCTCTGAGATGTCGGGCGTGTCGATGAAGCGCGGCAGGAACAGCGGATGCGAGTTCGGCGCCGCCAAGTCGGGATCGCAGGTCGTCGCGCTCTCGACGCCGCTCTCCTCGAGCCAAGGCTGCATCTCGCGGGCGTAGATCCCGCTCGGAAAGCAGAAATGGCGGAAGCCATCCGACCTCCCCAGGTAGGCGCTCAATGCTTCGCGGTTGTCAGAAATCTCGTCGCTAAGCAGCTTCCTCCCGAGCGGGGGCCGGTGGCGATGCGTGTGCAGTTGCACATCGACCAGAGCCGGATCGAGCTCCGCCAGCTCGGCGGGCGTCATCAAGTGGTAGAGTCCCTTGCTTTGAATCCACTCGTAGTCCACGCCGCAACGCTCGGCGAGCGTGCGGGCCCACTCATCCTTCTGGGCCGCCGAAAGCCCAAGGTCGTCCGCGCGGGCCACGATCCGGTGTTGGAGGGCATCCCGCGCCGCCGTCTCGACGGGAACCGCGGCCAGCGCTTCCGACCCCGCCAGATCCCCCATCTCGATCGTCTGTCCGCGCGCTTTCCACAGCAGGTATGAGACGAGGGGATTAAAGACCGGCATGTTCAACTTGCAGTAGTAGGTAGCGACATAAACCGTAGCGGGATACCGGAATTCCTCGAGCAAAGGATAGGCTCGGTCATGGAAGTCAGCGAAGCCGTCGTCAAATGTCAGCGCGACCGACAAGCTAGGCAGCGAGCCTTCCCTTAGCCGCCTCACACCCTCTTCCAGCGACAGCACCGTCGCGCCGAGCGCCCGCAGCCTTTCGAACCGCGCGCGCAAGTGCTCTGGGCTGACGTAGAGCCCTGAGCATTCGTGCTCATCGGCCCGAGAGACTCCGTGATAGCAGAGGATCAGGAGCCGCGTGCGACGCCAGGACGTGCGAGATAGAAGCGCGTTTAGGCCGAGGGCGGAGGCGCCTCGCACGAGGAGCCTCTTCGATGTCGCAAGCAAGCCCAAGGGTAGCGTCCTGATCAAATAGTATCGAAGAGCGGCGCAGCAGAGATCGTCATACTGCCTGAGCCGGCGCCATGAGCGGCGTCTCCGGCGGAAGGCGCGAGGGTGGCGCTTCCCGGGAGTGTGAGGCATGCAGGACGACGGCGCTCTGGCGTCCAAGGGCGACGCCGGCGGCCGCGTTGGTTGTTTGCTTTCCTCCGCAATAAGCTGATTCTTCGCTCGGTTTCACGCGGGCGATTCGGGCGGGTTCTCCGTGAAGGCGTCCGCGCACTGTTGGGCGGCCACGCGCACTTTTTCCACCGGCAGCAGCTCGCCGACGCCGACGCCCGGGCAAACACGCTCCAGCCGCTTCCAAGACGAGCGCGTGCGGACGTGGTCGGGCCAGAACGGGTAGGTGGCGCACTGCAGCGGCTTGACGTCGTGGATCGAGCAGCCGCCCTCGATCAAGAAGTGGCAGCCGTTCTCGGAGGGAATGCTCAGGCGCAGCTCGTCCTCGGGATCGCAGTAGCGTTCGACGAACTCTTCGACGCCGAGCTCGAGGTGTCCGGCGATGCGGTCGCGGTCATTGGCGGTCAACCAAACCTCGCCCGGTTGCGCGCAGCAGTTGACGCAGCCGGGCTGGCAGGCGAAGCGGAAGCCGAGCTTCCCGATCACGACAGGGTCCGCTACGGCGGCGGAGCTATTGTCCGAGAATGTCATACGTCGTCGTGCCTGCGACACGGACTTTTTCGTAGGCTTTCACCCAGTCCGAGTGGGCGTCGTGCTCGGCGTATGTGCGCAGAGCAGCGGCGTCGGCCAACTCCATACAGACCCCCCATTGGCGCACCGACGCCTCGCCGTCGCGGTTGTACTGCCGCAACGGGCGGCGCAGCTTGCCGGACCAAATCTTGTTGAGGCCGTCGATCTTGTCGGGCAGCTCGTCGGTCGCCTCGAAGAACGCCTTCCATTCGTCCTCAGAGGCGTCTTCGATTTCAGTGAAGGCGAAGCAATGCATCAGGGCCTTCTCGCCGGCTTGGACGGCGCAGGGCGCCAGCGCCATGACGGCGGCGAACAGGGTGAATTGAGCGAATCGGAAGGTCATCGGCGGTTCATTCTCCTCGGTGTGGCGCGCACACGGGCGCACACGGGTCCATTGTATCGGCTTGGCGGTGGGCGTCTACCGCTATTCGTCTTCGGGCCGAATGCGCAACACGCGCGTCCCGGTGCGGATGCGGTCGAGCGTGTCGTCCCCGGAGAGCAGGCGTCCGAAGACGGTGTAGCGGCCTTCGGCGGCGGGCAGCGGGGTGAGCGCAATGAACAGCTCGGGCGCATCGCCCCCTCGGGACTCGCGCACCATGCCGAGCGTTCCGCGCAGGAAGGGCTCGGTGTTGAGCTGCGGCGTCAGCAGCGGCGCCCCGGCCTTGGCCGGCAGTTGCGCATAGGCGTTTGGGAGCACGCTGAAGCTCTGGCCATCGAACTGCGCCGCAAGCGCCATGTTGTAGAAGCGTTCGGCGGCCAGCGGGGCGTGCTCGTAGTCGAGCGTCAGCGGATACGAACCCTCGGTCGTCTCCATCAACAGCTTGCGTCCGGTGCGGCGGGCGACCTCTTGCAGCTCGTGCGGAAGCAGGGGCTCAGCCTGCACGCGTTGTTGCTTCGAGACGACGCGCGGCAGCCGCGGCAGCGGCGCGCGGAGCTCGAGCCTGCGGCCGGAGCGCTGGGCGCGGTCTTCCCAGCGCGCACGCTGCGCCGTGCCGGCGTAGCCTTTGAGCCCGGCGGCCTGTTCGACGACGGTGGGATGCGAGTCGGAGGTCAGCAGATCGAGAAAGGCCGCGGCTTGCTCATGCCCGCTCCGGACAGCCGCCCAGGCCGCCTCGATGCGGACTTTGGGGTCGGCGTCCGAGGCGGCGCGCGCAAGCGCCTCGAGGCCGGCTTCATCGATGGTGCAGCGGCCCAGCCCGGCGGTCGCGGCCGCGCGTACGAACGCGTTACGGTCGCCGGTCAAGCGCGAGTACTCGCCCAGCAGCTTTTCGTCGCACCGGGCGCGCAGCGTGTTGAGCGTCAAGACGGCGGCCCAGCGAATGTCCTGGTCGTCCGAGCGTGTCCCGGTGGTGATCCACGGGATGAGCTCGCGGGCGTTCATTCTGCCCAGCGCGGTCAGTGTGTAGACCAACGGCGCCGGCGTTTGGGTGAGGGCCTCGGCGGCCTCGCGCCAGCGCATGCGTCCGAGTGCGTCGACGGCCATCGTCACCACCCGCCGCTCACCGTCGCCGAGGACGGCGAGTAGAGCCGCGACGGCATCGCGGTCCGGCTCGCGGCCATCGAGAAAGTCTGCGTCCTCCATCAATCCCAGCGCGAACGCCGCCATGGCGCGAACGCTGGGCGCGGGCGACTCCAGAGCGTCGATCAACGCGGGCAGGCCGGCGGGGTCGCCGATCCTGCCAAGCGATAGACAAGCGCGCGCGCGCTGTTCGGCAACGGGGTTCCGGCGGGCTTGCTCGAGCAGCCACTCGTCGACCCGCCCGGCCTGCTCGCGCTCGAGGAAATCCCCTTCGATGCGATGTCCGGGGCGCGTGGAGATCAGCCAACCGGCGGCGAGCGCAAGCAGCGCCATGCAGACGGCCAGCAGCTTGACCTCGTGCCGCTTGAAGAAGGAGACGTCCACCCGAGCCATGCTACTAAACTGGAGTCCTCAGCCCATGCGCGTACAGATCTTCTCGGACATCCACTCCGACCTGGCGGCGCTGGAGGCCAATGCAAGCGTCGAGGCGGACCTCTACATCTGCGCCGGCGACCTCTGCAATTGGCAGCGCGGGCTCGACGCTTGCGGCGCGATCCTGCGCCCGCTGGGCGACAAGCTCTGGGTCATCCCCGGCAATCACGAGACCGCGGACGACATCGCGGGCTTCTGCCAGAAGTTCGGCTTTCAGGATTTCCACGGCGCCAGCTTCGAGCGCGACGGCTGGCACTTCGCGGGACTGGGCTATTCGAGCCCCACGCC
Organism: Bryobacterales bacterium; assembly: GCA_965216545.1. GTDB lineage: Bacteria > Acidobacteriota > Terriglobia > Bryobacterales > UBA6623 > RI-231. The sequence continues at coordinate 3,852,524 of OZ244172.1, read as the reverse complement.
GTTCGACACGCCGGGCGAGTACTCCGAGGCGGAGCTCGCCGAGAAGCTCTCGGCGTTCGGCTCGCTGGACCCGCTGGTGCTCGTCTGCCATGCGCCGCCGGCCGCTACCGCGCTCGACGCCGCCGGACCGGACATGCACTTCGGCAGCACGGCCGTAGCGAAGTTTCTGGAAGACAACCAGCCCGCCCGCTTCTTCTGCGGCCACATCCACGAGGCCGCCGGCCAAGACGCGACGCTGGGAAAGACGCAGGCTCGCAACGTGGGCAAGCAGGGCTACTTGCTCGAGCTGTGAGCGCGGCGCCGCGCTATACTCGTCGCTTCTTCGGAGGAACATCGCAGTGAAGGTCGGAGTCGTCGGTCTTGGATTCATGGGCGCCACCCATCTCGATGCGTGGTCGAAGGTTCCCGGCTACGAGCTCGCGGCGGTCGCGAGCCACGACGACAAGAAGCTTGAGGGCGACCTCAGCGGCACGGCCGGCAACCTCGACCGCGGCGGTCAGCAGATGGACTTCTCTCAAGCGGCCCGCTATCACACCGCCGAGGAGCTGTTCGCGGACTCGAGCGTCGAGGCCGTCGACCTGTGTATCCCGAGCTATCTGCACGCCGAGCAAACCATCGCCGCGCTCGAAGCCGGCAAGCACGTGCTGATCGAGAAGCCAATGGCGCTGAGCGGCGAAGACTGCGACAGCATGATCGAGGCTTCGCGCAAGGCGGGCAAGGTCTTGATGGTCGCCCAAGTCTTGCGCTTCTGGCCGGACTTCGTCGCCGCGCGCGAGATCATCCGCTCGGGAGCGATCGGGCCGGTCAAACATGCGTTCTTCTACCGCAAGTGCGCCGCCCCGTCGTGGTCGAAGTGGATGCACGACAAATCCCGCTCCGGAGGCGGAGCCTTCGATCTGCTGATTCACGATTTCGACTACTGTCGCCATCTGTTCGGTCTGCCGCGAGCGGTCCGCGCCACCGGCGTGGAGGAGATGGAGAAAGGTATAGACACCGTGGAAGCGCAATTGGACTACGGCGACGAAGGCCCGCTCGTGACGGTAGCCGGCGGTTGGCGTCACCCGACGGCGTATCCGTTCTCGATGGAGTTTACGATCGTGTGCGAGGGCGGCACCCTCGACTTTCGCTCGGGCTTGCGCGAGCTGACGCTCTACAAGGCGGACGGCGCTTCGGAGGAGCCCGAAAAGTCGGAGACAGACGGCTTTGTGGCGCAGCTCACCGCATTCTCTGAAGCTTGCGCCGCTGGCCAAGCGCCGGAGAATTGCAGGCCCGAGGAGTCCGCGGATTCGGTGCGAATGGCGCTGGCGATGGGCGAGTCGCGCGACCGCGGCGGCGAGGCCGTGTCTTTGTAGCTGAACAGGAGAGACCATGTCCAACCTCGAACCTCTGCAGGTCGGCGTCGTGTTCTGGACAGGGGGCGATTTGGGCTTCGACGGCTCGCCCGAGCAGATCGTCTCGTCGGTCGCCTCGCTGGGCGTGACCTGCGGGCAACTCGCCGTCCACGGGACGGCCGACATCGGCCCCGCGGCCCAAGCGGCTTGGAAGGAGGCGCTCGACAAGCACGGGATCACCGTCGTGACGGCCTTCGCCGGGTTCAGCGCCGAGAGCTACGAGAGCATTCCGATCTGCGCTAGCACTGTAGGCTACGTTCCCGCGGCCACGCGCGCCGAGCGCGAAGAGCGGACGTATGCGATCAGCGAGTTTGCCAAGGCTCTCGGCATTCCGGGCCTTGCGTGTCACATCGGCTGTCTGCCCCACGACACCGCGCACCCGGACTACACCGGCGTGCGGGACCTGATGCGGCGCGTCTGCGACCATTGCGCGAACAACGGACAGACGTTTGCGCTCGAGACGGGCCAGGAACCGGCGGAGAACCTGCTGGGGTTCTTGCGCGACGTGGGGCGCGACAACCTGGGCGTAAACTTCGATCCGGCAAACCTGATCCTCTATGGCTTTGGCGGGCCGCTAGAAGCGCTCGAGCTCGTCAAGGATCACCTCATCACCGTGCACTGCAAAGACGGCGCGTTTCCGAAGGAGAAAGGCGAGTGGGGCAGCGAGACCCCGCTCGGCAAGGGCGACGTGGGCATGGACCGCTTCGTGGCCAAGCTCAAGGAGATCGGCTACGACGGGCCGCTCACCATCGAGCGCGAGATCGTGGGCGAGGAGCAGCGCGAGGATATCCTGGAGGCGATCGCGTTGCTGAACCGGCTCCGTGCCGCCTGAACGCAAAACGGTCTCCTCCGGCGCGCCCTGGGAGGAGACGGCCGGCTACGCGAGAGCCGTGCGCCTCGGCGCGACGGTCGCCGTATCGGGCACCTGCGCCCGGCCTCCGTTCGCACGCCTGGGCTCGGCTGAGGAAGCCTACCGGCAGGCCAAAGAAGCCCTCGAGATCGTCCGCGCGGCGCTCGATGAGGCGGGTGCGCGACTCGAGGATGTGATTCGGACCAGGATCTACGTCAAGGATATCCAGCGCGACGCCGCCGCGGTGGGTCGCGCGCACCGGGAGCTCTTCGGCTCGATCCGTCCAGCGTCGACGATGGTCGAGGTCGCCCGGCTGATCGACAAGAAGATGCTGGTGGAGATCGAGGCCGAGGCGATCGTCGGCGACGCGGATCGATAATGGAGGGAATTCCGCGAGGATTTCCCCATGATTCGAAGCATCGTTCGCTTCCTGCTCCACCCCAACCTGGAAAAGCTGCTGCGCGTCGACCCCGACTCTAAACCGGCTGTCTACCTGGAGGTGTTCGATGGCGCGGACGTGCAGAACATCAACTACTGGCTGGAGCTGTTCCTCTCGGCCGGCATCGCAACGTTGGGCTTGGTGCTGAGCTCGCCGGCGGTGGTGATCGGCGCGATGTTGGTGTCGCCGCTGATGGGGCCGATCATCGGATTCGGTCTGGCGTTGGCGGCGGCGGACCTGTACTTGGGCATCAAGTCGGTTCTGCAGCTCGTGCTGAGCGTGCTGGGCTCCATTCTGTTCGCGGGTTTGCTGGTGTGGGTATTGCCGCTTGATACTGCGACGCCGGAGATCCTGGCGAGGACGAACCCGAACCTGCTGGATTTGGGCATTGCGCTGTTCTCCGGGCTCGCCGGCTCGCTGTTAGTGGGTCGCAGCCATAGCGGCGGCAGCGGCAGCGCGGCGCTGCCGGGCGTGGCGATCGCGGTGGCGTTGATGCCGCCGCTGTGCACGGTGGGCTTCGGACTAGGGTCAGGGTTCGACCTCCACATCATGGGCGGCGGGAGCTTGTTGTTCCTCACCAACCTGGCCGCCATCGTCGCTAGCGCGTTCTTTGTATTCTTCGTGCTGCGCATGGATGATCCGGAGGTTTCCCTCGGCATCGCGCAGCCGCTGCTCGAACGGGCCTCGCAGGACCGCATCTACCATTGGCTCGAGAAACGCACGGCAATCTCACGCTCGTTCGCCAACTTGGGCAAGCTGCGCTGGCGCGTGCTGATGCTGGTGGTCGCCCTGGGCGCCGTACTGATCCCGCTGAGCCGTGCACTCTCCCAGTTGACCCAAGAGCTGGTGGCGCGCGGCGCGGTGGAAGACGCGGTGCGGATGGTCACCGGCGACGAGCCGGACGCCATCATCTCGCGACAGACCTATCTACAGACGGAGACGATCCGGGTCGGCCTGGTCTTGGCGAACCGAGTCGACCAGGAAAAGGTCGCCGAAGCCGAGCGCAGCATCCTGCGGCGGACGGGCCGGGAGGCGCGCCTGACCGTACGCCAAGTGGCGGACGACGAAGAGCTGCAGCGGCTGCGCGAAGGACTGACGGCGGCGCAAGCGCCGGCCGCCCCGGCGGACATCGAAGCGATGCGCGCCGATCTGATCCCCAGGCTCGAGCGTCCTCTGATCGAGCTGTGGCCGGCGCGCTCGGCCGCGCTAAAGGACTACCGGATCGGGTTCACGCAAGCCGGAGTGGTGGTGACGATCCAGTATGAAGCCGAGGATCCGATCGAGGCGACGACGCGCGAAGTGCTGACGCGAGGGATCCAGGCGCGGTTGGGGCTGGAGGAGCTGGAGCTGGAGTTACGCGAGCAATCGCCTGGAGAATGACAGGACGGCTAGTCGAGCGCCGCGACGCTTGCCCCTGTTACCTCGAGAGCGTTGGCCCGAGCCTCGGAGGCCAACCGGCCATCCTCGGTGAGCAGGCATGCTGACGAATCGCGAGCCGCCCAGCAAAGCCCGGCATCCGTGACTCCCAACTCGACCAGAACATGCTTGAGCCATTCGTCGCGCCAGATCGATCGAAGCTTGGGCGACGGCTCCTCGAGCCGAAATTCAGCCTGAAACTGAACGGCAAGCTCGACGAACTCTCGTTTTTGGATGCCGAGCAGATCCGGGAGCCTCGCTTTCCAAAGCTCCTGCAGAACGTTCGAGGTCACCATTCTCCGGCGTGCGGAAGCGAAGACCTCCCAAAGGTACTCAAAGGCCGAGTTGTGCGGAAGCCTCTTTCCGTGCACCCGTGCAAGGATGCGCTCCCGGCGCGCCAGGGGGACCCTGCGGCGGTCCACAAGGTGCAGCGCAACCACGTTCGACAGCGAACTGGTATCGACAACGACCACGGACGGACGCGGCATCGGCTACTCGACCAGGGCTGCTTGCTCGGTCGAATACAGCGGCACGTCGTGCTCGATGGACAAACGGCGCCACAACTCTTCCAGACGCTTCGTGAGCTCCTCAACCGTCGAAAGCTGCTCGACGCCCTCGTCCTCGAGTGACCTGATCTTCTTCGAGATTGCGGGCTCCTGGCGAATAGCCAAGAAACGAGCGCTGTGCTCATGCCAAACCGGAGCTAGCGAATAGTGCGCGTACAGCGTCGTGTGACCGTTCGCGATGTAGGACGCTAGGAAACCCAAATGGGTCGGTTTTTGATTCGGGTCCAAGCTGCGCTCGACTCGGTCTGAATACTGTTTCCGCCACTCGGCCTGAACCTCGTCGTACGCCGTCTCCAACTCGGAGCTCTCTTGAATTGCCGACTGTAGCTCCGTGAACCGGTCTCGCATCGCGGTCGCGCGACGATCGTGAGCGGCGGCGAGATCTGCCACGCCGGGATGCAGTTCGAGGAGCTGCTCCATGTTTCGCCAGGCTCTGGAGTCGAGGTAGTCGCGCAGGGGCGACGTTGCCCGCAAGAGCGGGGGCTGAGGCTCCCATCCCCACTTCAGCGAGCGCAAGCGGCGGCTCTCTTCTTCCAGGCCTGCCAACAGCGGGCGAATCACGGTCTCGAACCAGGCCTTCACGAGGTTCGGCTTTCGTGCGTCTGGAGGGAGCGGAGTGGCTGGCAAAGCGCCCATGTCAGTCGTAATTGTACACCCGGGCCGGCCGCTGCGATCCCGCTATACTGGGCCTGCTGTGAAACGTTTCGCCGCCGTCTCCTTTGCCTTCTCCGCCCTGCTTTCGGCTCAATCCACCACCCAATCCACGCTCGAAAATCCGCCGCGCTCGGCCGACCGCGTCCTGCTCGTCACCCTCGGCCTCGGGGACCGCGCCGAGGTCGATTGGAGCGGCTCGGTCGAAGCGTCGAACGGCGAGATCGTCGACCTGATCGGCTACGAAACCGGCGCCGGAGATCTGATTCGCCCGCCCGGCCGCTGGGAGATGTCGACGCGGCCGGCGTTCCCGTTCAGCCGTCGCAACCACGACGAGAACATCTTGGTCGACCTGCCGCCCGACACCTACTTGACGCCGCGTTTCCACCTCTATCTCGACGGCACGGCCGCCACGCGGCTCCGGTTCCAGACCGCGCAAGGCGACTTCGAGCTCGAGCTGGGCGACATCCCGGCCTCCGGCGCAAAGAGCTTCCTGGAGGGACGCGTACGGGTTCAGGACTCGGCCCACGCCGTGCTCGTGGGACGCGCTGATACGGGAGGGCCGTCCGAGCGGCTCACCGACAACGACTTCGTGTCCATTGCGGCCTTCTCGAATGGCTCGACCTGGGTCGCCTGGCAGGGGTTTGACGGCGAGGGCGACCGCGTCTTCGCGGAGCGCATCCCCGGCGGCGCGTTCGCCTCACCGGCCGGGCGCGCTCATGCGGTGAGCCCGAGGGGCGGCGACGTCTATCGCACCGCGGTCGCGGAGGACTCCGAAGGCGCCGCCTGGGTGGTGTGGTCCGAGCGCATCCGAGACAACTGGGACCTCTACGCCCGCAGCTTTTCGGGTGAATCCTGGTCGCGGATCGAGCGGCTGACCACGGCCGCTCAACCCGACACACAGCACGAGCTGGTACGAGATTCGCGAGGCCGGCTGCACTTGATCTGGCAAGGCTACCGCTCCAACACGGCCGCCATCTTCCACAAGAGCTTCAGCGCGGACGAGGGCTGGTCCGCCGAGACGCGGGTGAGCGCCCCCGACGCCGCAAACTGCTGGGAGCCTTCGCTGGCGCTCGACTCGAAAGACAACCTGTTCGTCGGGTTCGACTGCTACGGCCCCAATGGCTACGACGTGTTCCTGCGTGGGCTGGTCGGGGGCCGATGGGGCGAGATCCGAGCGGTCGCGGAGACGGCGCGCTTCGAGGCCTACGTCACGCTGGCAGCCGACGCCGAGGACCGCATCTGGATGGCGTGGCATGAGGCCGGCGTGAACTGGGGCAAGGATTGGGGCTACCCCTTCGACATTACCGCCAACGGCACGGGGCTCTACAGCTCACGCGAGATCCGGATGGCGGTGTGGGACGGCGGACGGCTGCGCGCACCGGCGCAGCGCCTCGCGGACGCGCTGCCGGACCCGGGGCCGGGAAACAACTTCTTCGAGTATCCGCAACTGGCCGCCGACGGCGACGGCCGCATCTGGTGTTTCCTTCGCCATCGCCGGCCGGCGCAACACAACGTCTACTGGCGCACGCCCTCGCACCACGCCTTGTGGGAGATCTACGCCAGCTCGTATAACGGCCAGGGATGGTCGCCGTTGACGCTCGTGCCCTACTCGACCGGCCGCAACGACATGCGCATCGAAGTTGCACGCGAAGCGACCGGGGGACTGGTTGCCGCCTGGCCGACCGACCGCCGCAACTTCCGCGACTTCGTCAACATGTTGCCGGACGTGTTCGCGGCGCGTATCCCGGCTCCGGCCGGCCCGGTCGGGGCCGCGCAACTCGTCGACTTCCGGCTGCCCGCCGTCGAGCCGGCCCGGCAGCCGCCCAATCGACCCCGTCGCGAGATGGCGGCCGATGAGCCGGTGCATCCGAACGAGACCGCGGACGTACGCCGGATTCGCGAATACGCCTACGAGATCGGCGATAAGCGCTACAGGATCTATCGCGGCGACATGCATCGCCACACCGAGATCTCCTGGGATGGCTACAACGACGGCTCGCTCGAAGACACCTACCGCTACGCCATCGACGCCGCCGCGCTCGACTTCATCGCCATCACCGAGCACAACTTCGGCGTCGCGGACGAGTACGACTGGTGGCGCAGCAACAAGTACACCGACATCCACCGGGTCGGCCGGGCGTTTGTGCCGCTGGTCGGCTATGAGCGCTCGATCAAGTACCCGAACGGCCATCGCAACGTAGTCTTCCCCTATCGCGGCGCGCCGATCCTCGACTATCAGCACTACGAATGGAACTCCGGCGAGGCCAACTTCGCCTATACGCGCCAAGGGCCCGAACGCTTCTTCGCCTACCTGCGGAAGTACAAGGCGATCGCCATGCCGCACACCTCCGGCACCACGATGGGCACCGACTGGGCCGACTACGACCCCGAGGTCGAGCCGATCGTCGAGATCTACCAGTCCGACCGCACCAGCTACGAGTGCACCGACTGCTGGCGGGCGGCGCCGGCGGACTCGATCAAAGAGCAGTTTGGCGGCTACAAGCCCGAGGGCTACGTCAACGTGGCCTGGGAGAAAGGGTATCGCTTGGGCGTGCAGGCAAGCTCGGATCACCTCGGCGTCCACACGGCCTATTCGATGCTGCTCGCCGAGGAGAACACGCGCGAAGCCTTGGTGGGCTCGATTCGCAAGCGCCACACCTACGGCGCGACCGACAACATCATCGTCGACTTCCGCCTGATCGACGGCGACGAGCAGTACCTGATGGGCGACGAGGCCGCGATCGAGGGCGCGCCGCAATTCCACGTGCACGTGGAGGGGACGGACCTGCTCGGCGATGTCGAGATCGTCAAGAATAACCAGCGCGTCTACGCCCGGCAGCCCGATCGGAAAGCGGTGACGTTTACCTACCGGGACAATCAGGCGCCGGCAGAGCAGGACGCGGACTTCTACTACGTCCGGGTGCGGCAGAAGGATCGCGATCAACAGATCGCGTGGAGCTCGCCGATCTGGATCAGCCGGCGATAGCGCCCGTCAGGGCAGCAGCGATACGCTGGCGACCGTTCGCGGCCCCGTCCTGAGCTGGTGGACGAGCTGCCAGTCGGCGTCAAACTCCAGCAGCCGCCGGCCGGTGTAGTCCGAGACCAGGAAACCGCCTCCGGGCAACGGTTGCAGGCCGGAGCACCAAGCCATCCTCACTTTGTCGTCGAGGCCGCCCACCGAGCGGACGATTCTGCCGTCGGGCGCGACTTCGACTACTTCACCGGGCGCCGCCAGCCCGATCAGAGTGTTGCCGTTCGGCAGCCGGTGCGCTTGGTAAGGAAAGCGCTCGTCGCCGCCGGCCGCTTGGAAGGTCCAGACGATCTTGCCGGCTCGATCGACCTCGATGATCTTATTGAGCCGCTCGACCGAGATCAGGGTCGTGCCTGCGGCGGTCCGCCGGACGCTGCGCATGCGCCGTTGGGACAGCTCGGGGTTTTCGTAGCTCCACACCGGCTTGCCCGCCGGGTCGACCTCGACGACTTTGCCGAGAAGCATGTCGCCGATCACGGTGTTGCCATTGGGCAGCCGCTGCGCGGCCACCGGGTGCTCGAGCCCAGCGCTGTAGCTCCATGTCTCGCGACCCCGCTCGTCGACCTCGACAACGCGACGCCAGGGGCCGGTGGTAAACAAGACGTGGCCGTTGGGCAGCAGTTGCACGTCATGGCCGCGGTTGTTCGGCGCACTCCACAGCTCACGGCCCGACGGCCAGTCCATCGCGACGATCTCGCCCTTGGGGCCGTGGTCGGCGAGCAGCAGCAAGCGCTGCGCCGGCGGCGGGCTCAGGTGTAAGTCGAACCAGTCCGTCATGGCCGTGTAGGCGCGCTCGAGGTCGGCGCCCCTGAAGCCGTGACCAGCGCCGTCGAGCGTCTCGAGGCGGGCCGGAACGCCGGCGCCTTGCAGACGCTGGGTCAGCCATACGCCGTGCTCGTGGGCGACATAGGCGTCTTCGGTTCCGTGGATGGTTAGCGTCGGCGAGTCGTCCGGGCTGACCCAGTTGAGCGGGCTGGCTCGGATGTGCTCGGCGCGGCTGTGCGTGAGGTCTCCGCCGAGGAACTGCGGCAGCACCTCGGCGGCGTCCACGCTCTTGCCAGGCTCGTAGGAAGCTGTGAAGTCGGTTGGACCGTAGAAGTTGACCACGGCCTGCACGCGACTCGATTGGTCCTGGTTGGGACCCGACCCCTCGAAGCCCCCGACGCCTCCGGTGAGCCCTAGCATCAGCGCCAGATGGCCGCCGGCGGAGCCGCCGACCGCGCCAATGCGCTGGGGATCGAGATGGAAGCGTCCGGCGTTGGCTCGCAGAAAGCGCACGGCGGCTTTGACGTCCTCGACCGGTGCGGGAAACTGCGCCATCGGAGCCAACCTATACGAGACCACGGCGGCGACATACCCCTGCCGGGCCAGGCGGTAGGCAATCGGGCGATACCGCTGCCGCATACCGGCGCGGAAACCTCCGCCATGGATACACACCACGGCCGGAAACGGACCACGACCCGCCGCCGGACGCACGACATCCATCCGCATCCTGCCGCCGACGCTCGAGTACTCGATATCTGACTCGACGACAACTCCGGGCGGCGGCGGGGGAGCCGGCTGCGCGCAGACGCTAATCGCAACCGTGAGAACGAGAAACCTGGCCGATCGCATCCGACTGATTGTAAACGACAAGGCGGCCCGTCCACCCCGTCTTGGAGCCGTAGGTTCTCTTACTCGGATTAACTAAGCGAACGTGCTTATTGAGGGACGTATGACCCCGCCGGAAACTTCAAGGTGGAGCGTTATGCGGGTCCGCCCTCGGAACGGGTCCCGCTCCGGCGCCTGAATTATTGGAGACCACCGCCTTGTCCAACGAGACCCAGACCCCAGCCTCGCAGCCCGATAGCGCCGAAGGAAGCAACGGCTTCGACAACGTCGCGTCGCAGTACCGGGCCATGCAGGAGGCGCAACTGCTCCACGAGGAGACGATCAACCAGTTGCGCGAAGAGATCCGAGGGCAGCGCGAAAAGCTGGCCGAGCTCTCCAAGGCGACGCCCACGGTCAAGGGCGGTCAGGTAGACATGCTGTCGCTGCGGCTCACCGAGCTGGAGCGCAAAGTAGGCGAAGGCGCGCCCGACCCGCTGCTCAACGAGATCGTCCATCGCTTGGCGGCGCTCGAGAACAACGGTCCGGCGCGCGGCGCCAAGGACCCTCGCGTCGACGAGGTCTACAAGCAACTCGACGATCTTCGCCAGCAGATCGAGGACGCAGGGGGATCGGACGCGCGTACCGACGATGTCGTCCTGCGGATCGCCTCGCTGGAAGGGGCCTTTCGGCGCGCGGCGCAATCCCGCGACGCAGAAGAAGTGCAGGCGCGGATCGACGAGCTCGCCGAAGAGCTCAGCTCGCGCCAAGCGGCCGAGCTGGCTGAGCTGCGGACGAGCTTTTCCGAAGCCGCCAAGGCAGCAGCCAAGGCGGCCGAGGAGTCCGACGGCGACGAGGCCTCGACGGCGGCGCTCGGGAATCTGACCGAGCGGCTCACGAATGTCGAAGAACGCCTAGGCAAGGCCGCCTCGCCCGAACAGCTCGCCACCTTCGGAGAACAGCTAGCCGAGCTCGACCGTAAGCTGAGCGAGCAGACGAACGGCGAGGAGATCGAGCAGCGGTTGCAGGCTCTCGAGCAGCGCGAGGCGCCGCCAGCCGCCAGTGTGGACCTGAGCGAAGTCACCGGCCGGGTCGAACAGGTGGAGCGCAAGCTGGAGGACTCCGACGTCTCCCAGCGGCTGCTCGAGCTCGCCGGCCGGCTGCGTTCGCTCGAAAACAAGGTGGAGGAGGGCGGCCCGGAACCTACTGAGGCGCCTCAGCTCTCCAGCCGCATCGCCGAGCTCGAAGCCGGCATCGCAGGCCTCCAGCAGGCCTCGCAGCAGGGCGGCGGCGACCCCTCGCCCGCGCTCGTCGCTCGCCTCGATGAACTCGAGTCGCGCGTCGCGGACGCCGAGTCGGCATCGCGGCTCGAAGACGCCCACGCCCGTCTCGAGACGCTCGAAACGAAGTGGAACGCCCTGGGCGATCCCAGCGATGTCGGCCGCCGGCTCACCGTCCTCGAGATGGACGAGCGCGAGTCCGATCCGAAGCTGGACGAGTTGGTCCAACGGCTCGGCGCGCTCGAAGCTGCGCCGCCCGAATCCGCAGCGGATCCGCGGCTAGCGACGTTGGGCGAGACCGTCTCGCACCTGAAGAAGGAGCTCGACACCGTCTCGCAGGACTGGCTGCCAGTCTATTCGGAGCTGCCGGACCGGCTGACTAGGCTCGAGGCGCAGGTGCGCGAGCTCTCGCAGCGGCCACTCCCGCAGCCCTCCGAGCCGACCGAGCCCGAGGCGGCCACGGAGCTGCGCGAAGAGCTGCGGAGCCTGAGCCTGCGGCTGGAAGAGTTGACCGCGGCGCCTCCAACGGCGGCGCCGGCGCAGGATCCGCGTTTCGCTGAGCTCGCCGCGCGGGTGGACTATGTGGAACAGGCTGCGACGCAGCCGCCTGCTCCCGCCTTGAACCTCGACGAGCTGGTGGCGCGGCTGGAGCGGCTCGAGCGAGCCGAGCCGGCTGCCGCGGACGAGGGCGCGACGGGCGGGCTCAGCCCGGCCTTGAGGGAGGAGATCGCCTCCCGTCTTGGCGCGCTCGAGGAAGCCGTGAAGATCGGCAGCGGCGGCGCCAGCGGCGCGGATTTTGAGGGTCTCCTGCGCAAAGAGACCGAGCGCTGGAATCAGTGGGCGCGCTCAACCGTCGACGAGATCGGCGAGATTCGCGGCCGCGTCGAGAGCATGGGCGGCGGCTCTTCCGGTTCCGGGCTCGACACAGAAGCGGTCGAAGCGCTTGGCGTTCGCATCACCACGGGGCTGAACACCTCCGAGGTCAAGGGACTGCGCGCACAGATGTACTTCGTGTACCTCTCGATTGGCGTGCTGTTCGCGCTGGTGCTCTACCTGCTGGTCGTCGGCTAGGAAGAGGGCCGGAATCAACGAGCTCAGACGCAGATCCGTAGCGCGAAACTCGCTGACTGCTCCCCCTGGGCGCGGCTCTCACACACAAACGTAACGGGTTAGGCGCGCTCGTTCAATGCTCCGCAACGGCGCCGGGTTGACGCAGCCCTGCGACCGCCCTAGACTCGTCGGCGTGAGCGAACAATCGAGCTCCCCGATCTCGCGCATCGGCGTGATCATGCTGGGGGTGAGCGATCTCGAACGCTCGATCGCTTTCTACCGCGACCGGGTCGGGTTGACGCTCACCGGCAAGCACGAGGGCTTCGCCTTCTTCGACGGCGGCGAGATCTCGCTGGCGCTGAGCGAGAGCCTGGCGGAATCGCTGGAGGGGCCGCCCGGGCCCGTCGAGGTCGTCTTCTCGGTCGAGCGAGTGAGCGACGCCCACGCCGCTCTGGTCGAACGCGGAATCGAGTTCGACATCGAGCCGCGGGCGATCAGCGGGCCGATGTGGGCGGCGAACTTCCGCGACCCCGACGGCCATCACCTCTCGGTCTTCGGCCAACAGTGAGCCGCCGTCGCGCGGTTGTTACACTGGGTTGAGCTCGTTGCGGGGAGCGCCCCGCGGCCCCCGCACAGATTTGGTGGATCGAGCCCGATCCGCGCCGTCCGCGGCGGGGCCCGCGGACTTGGGCGTGATCGGGGCCCGCTCGCTCGCCTGGCTCTGCCAAGGGTCTGAAAAACTCGATGCTGGTACTTGGAATTGGCGGCTGGCTGCACGACGGCGCCGCGTCATTGCTGCGCGACGGCGAGATCGTCGCCGCCATCGAAGAGGAGAAGCTCGCCCGCCGGCCGCAGGCTGGCTTGCCGCTGCGCGCGGTGGAGACTTGTCTGGCGATCGCGCGCGCCAAGCGGACCCAAGTGGACTACGTGGCGCTGGCGCGACCGGTGGGCGCGGCCGGGGATTCCGCCTTCCACGTGCGCCTCAAGGCGCTGTTTCCCAAAGCGCGGCTGGTGGTCGTCGACCACCACGACGCCCATGCCGCCAGCGCCTTCTACGCCTCGCCGTTCGAGGACGCTCGCGTGCTCACACTCGATCGTCGCGGCGATCTGCGCTGCGGCGCGGTCTGGCAGAGCGAGCGCGGCCGTCTTCGCGCGGTGCGTGAGCTCTACGCGCCCGACTCCCCGGCGCTGCTCTACAGCCGCGTGACCGACTTGATCGGTTTCCAGTCCGACCGTGAAGAGCACAAAGTGCAATGGTTGGCCGTGCGCGGCGAGCCGCAGTTTCAAGAAACCTTCGACAGAACGTTGAACCTGCACGCCGGCGAGCTCAGCCTCGATTCGAGCTACTTCGACGTCGCGCGTCCGGAGGGCGGCGGCTTCAGCGAGCGCTTCTTCCAGGAGACCGGGCTCGACCCGCGCCGGCTCAGCCCCGGCGAGAAGGCCGATCTGGCCGCCAGTGTGCACGCCACCGTCGAGAAAGCCGTGTTGATGCTGGCGGGCGAGGGCGGCAACCTGTGCTTGGCCGGGGGCCTGGCGATGAACGCCCGCCTGGTGGCCGCGCTCGAGCAGTCCGCGCGCTTCGAGCGCGTCTGGGCGCAGCCCGCCGCCGGCAACGCCGGCACCTCGCTCGGGGCGGCGCTGCACACCTGGGCGCACACCCTCGGTCGTAGCGAGCGCAAACCTCTCGAGAACATGTTCCTGGGCCCGCAGTTCGACCAGGAGCAGATCAAGAAGGTCCTCGAGAACTGCAAGCTCAACTTCCACAACCTGCTCACCGACGAGGAGATCGTCGAGACCGCCGTGCGCCGGCTCGGCGACAACCGCATCGTCGCCTGGTTCCAGGGACGCACCGAGTTCGGACCGCGCGCGCTGGGCAATCGCAGCTTGCTGGCGTCGCCCAAGAACCGCTATTCGACGGTCAACTTGAACGAGTTCATCAAGCGTCGCGAGGACTTCCGCAAGTTCGCCGCCTCGGTGCCGGAAGGCCGGGCCGCCGAGTACTTCGAGTGCGGCGAGAACGCCCGCTTTCTCGCGACGGTCTCGCGCGTCAAGCCCGAGCATCGCGAGAAGTTCGAGGGCGCGTTGCTCGACGGCGACCGCATACGCGTGCATGAGGTGCGGCGGCAAGATAGCCCCTTGTTCTGGGAGCTGCTCGAGGCGTCGGGCCGCAAGACCGGGCTGCCGGTGCTCTACAACACCTCGTTCAATCTCTTCGGCGAGCCGTTGGTGAACGACCCGCGGGCGGCCGTGCGCAGCTTCTACGCCTCGGGCGTGGACTCGATGTTTATTGGCGGCTTCCTGCTCGAGAAGTAGATGCCCCGGATTCGTGACCTGGCGTTGGTCCGGCCGGTGCTGCGGCGCGATCCGGCTTGGTCGCTCTACGCATTGGCGGATCTCGCGCCCGAGCACAGCGCCTACGCCGAGTGGTACGCCCCGGACGAGTCAGGCCGCGGCGCGGTGCTGCTCTACCGCGGCTTCGGATTCTCGATCTTCCTCGACTCGGGCGACTTCGACGCCGTGCGGGAGACCCTGCCCGACCTCCAAGGCGAGCAGAGCTTCTACCTCTCGATCCGGCAGCCGACGCTCGCCCTGTTGCGCGAGGCCGGTTACGTGGTCGCCAAGCCCAAGCGAATGCTGCGCATGCGGCTGGCGCATGAGCATTTCCAGAAGCTCGAGACGAGCCCGGCGGTGCGGCTGAGCGCGTCCGATCTCGCCGCGCTCAAAGCGCTCTACGTCGACGGCGAGCCGCGCGGCGAGGCGCCGGAGTTCTTCCTCGACTCGATGCTCGACTCCGGCGTCTACTACGCGATCCCCGCGAGCCAAGGCTACGCGGCGGCCGCCGGGACCCACGTCGTCGCGCCCGAGCAGGACGTCGCCGGCGTCGGCAACGTCTACACCCGCGCTGACCTGCGCCGCCAGGGCCATGCCCGCCAAGCCACCCGAGCGGTGCTCGACGAGCTGGTTTCGAGGGGCTTTGGCACGATCTGCCTCAACGTCGCCGTCGAGAACACCGGCGCGATTGAGCTGTACCGCTCGCTCGGCTTCCAGACCCACTGCGAGTACATCGAAGGCGAGGCCGCGCTCGAGCATTGAGTCCGCGTTCCCGCGCTCAAAGCAGGTGGTAGTAGCCCTCGCGCTCCGCAAGCTCGACCGGGACTCCGAACAACTCCTCGAGATTCGCGCGCGTCAGAATCTCCCGCTTCGGCCCGTCGCGCCACACCTTGCCCTCGCGTAGCAGCGCGACCCGCTCGATCTCGGGAATGATGTCGGAAAGATGGTGGGTCGCCAGGATGATCCCCACGCCCGCCCGTGCGAGCTTGCGGACGATCCGCCGCCACTCGTGGACCGCGCGCAAGTCGAGGCTGTTGGTGGGCTCGTCGAGCATCAGCGCTTTGGGGTCGTGGACCAGCGCGCGGCCCATGATCACCCGCCGAATCTCGCCCGAGGACATCTCCGAGGTGCAGCGCTGGGCCAGGCGCCCGATCTCGAGCAGCTCGATCACCTCGTCCGCCTTGCGCTCCATCTCCGCGGTCAGCTCGGTGTGCGGCCACAGCTCGAGCGTCGAGAAGAACCCCGAGAGAATCACGTCGCGCCCCGGCGCCGGCCGCAGGCTGCGGCGCACCAGATCGTCGGAGACGATTCCCAACAGCGGGCGCAGCTCGAAGATGTTGTAGTTGCTCTTGCCCAAGATCGTCAGCGACGAGCTCGGGTCGTAGAGAGGATGCAGCTCCCGGGCGATCGTCTTGATCAAGGTCGACTTGCCGCAGCCGTTCGGCCCGAGTATCGCCGTGTTCCGCCCGAGGGGGATTCTCAGCGTAAACGCGTCGAGCGCGTGCGTCTCGCCACGCGAGACGGTAATGTTCCGGCAGTCGATCAGGGCTGGGGCGCTCATGGCAAAAGCGCCAGTGTATCAAGCGGGCTGTGCGGGGAAAACGAAAGGGGCGCGGCCGGAAGTTCTGGAGAGAGAGACAAAGGAGAGAGAGCTTAGTCGGCCGCGCCCCGCTCGAGCTGTACGCTCGAGAGTCTTGTTTGTTTCTGCATCAAGATTATCAGGCCCTCGCCTTAGGGCGGAACTCGGATTTTCCCCCGTTCCCTAGGAATCATCCCCAGTTTCGCCGGCAAGCAGGGGGCGGACCGCACCGGCCCGATGGCACTAGCAGGCGCATGGTACTTTGGTGAGCGGAGTACTGAAAACGGCGTCTTGAGAGGCATTGCTCTCGCATTTTGGGCCCTCGTCGCGACCGCCTCGGCGGCAGCGCGGACGCCGCCTAACGTTCTGATTTTTCTAGTCGATGACCTCGGCTGGCGGGACCTCGGCTGCCAAGGCTCGGAGGTGTTCGAGACGCCCGCCGCGGACCGGCTCGCGATAGAGGGCGTCCGCTTCACCCAAGCCTACGCCGCTTGTCCGGTCTGCTCGCCCAGCCGCGCCGCCCTGATGACCGGCAACTCGCCGGCGCGCCTCGGCTTCACCGGCCACATCACCGCCACCGGCAAGCACCGCTACCCGCCCGATGGCCGCATCGTGCCGCCGGAGGACAACCTGCGCCTGCCGCACTCCGAGACGACGCTGGCCGAGGCGCTTGGCGAGGCCGGCTACGTCTCGGCCAGCATGGGCAAGTGGCACTTGGGCGGTCCGGCGCACTGGCCGCGACGCCACGGCTTCGACCTCAACGTCGCCGGTCACACCCACGGCAGCCCCGCGAGCTACTGGTTCCCTTACCGCAATCCCGCCAAGAGCTGGAACGCCAACACGCCCAACCTCTCCGGCGGGCGTCCCGGCGAGTATCTGACCGACCGCCTGACCGACGAGGCCGTCGCCTTCCTCGAGCGCAACCGCAGCAGGCCGTTCTTCCTCTACCTGACGCACTACGCCGTACATCTGCCGCTCGAGGCCCCGCCCGGCCTGGTCGACAAGTACGCCCGCAAGCTGGCCTCGCGGCCCGCGGCAGTCGATGCGACCTACGCCGCCATGGTCGAGTCGGTCGACCGCAGCCTAGGCCGCGTCCTGCGAGCGCTCGACAACCTGGGCCTGACGCGCAATACGCTGGTTGTGTTCACCTCCGACAATGGGGGCTTGGCCGAGGTGACCGCCAACGCCCCGCTGCGCGCCGGAAAGGGCTTTCTCTACGAAGGCGGCATCCGCGTGCCGCTGATCGTGCGCTGGCCCGGGCGCGCACGATGGGGCGCCACGGTCGCAGCGCCGGTCATCGGCACGGATCTGTTCGCCACCGTCGCCGCGGCCTCGGGCGCTTCGGCGGCCACCGCGGCGGATAGTCGCAGCCTGCTCCCGCTGCTCCGCGGTGAGTCGCGGCGGCTCGCCGGCGACCTCTACTGGTATTACCCCCACTACAGCCCGCAAGCCAAGCAGCCCGGCGCGGCGATCCGTTCGGGCGACTGGAAGTTGATCGAGCACTACGACCCGCCGCGGACCGAGCTCTACGATCTGGCCGCCGATCCCGGGGAGACCCACGACCTCGCCGCCGCCGAGCCGGCCGTGCGTGGGCGCCTGCTCGACAAGCTTCGCTCTACGCTTGCCGCCGCCAGGACGAAGATGCATACGCCCAACCCGAGCTTCGCCGCGGAGGAGCTGCGGTGAGCCGCGCCGCGGATTGGCTCGCCCTGCGCGCTAGCCTGCTGACGACCAAGCGCGCCCTCGGCGCGCATTGGTTCTCGGTCTTCGTGCTCGCGCCGATGATCGTCGGCGGTTTCTACTTCGTCCTCCAGCCCAACCTAGCCCAAGCCGGCGGCTGGCTGCGCCGCGCCGCGCCGGGCTGGACCGGCGCGGATCTGGCCGCGGCGGGCTTCCTGCTCGCCGCCGCGCTGGTCGCCGCCGGGCTGCCCTCGGCGCTGCGCCACGCCTATGCTCTAGGCTTGCCCGAGGCCTACTTGGACGCGCTGCCCATCTCGCCCGGCGCGCGGTTCCGCGGCTTGTTAGCCGGACAAATTCTGCGTAATGTTCCGGCCTGGGTTGCGCTGGCGGCCGCATTGCGGTTGGCCGCGCCGCAGGGCGGCGCGGGCGTGTCCGCTGCGGCCGCGGCCTGCGCCATCGTCGAGATCGCCGCGCTGCAACTGCTCACCGTGCTGCTGCTGGTGCGGCTGGGCTGGCTGCGCGCGGGCCGCTTGGTCGGCGTCGGAGCGGCCATCGTGCTGGTCTGCTTGCTGGTGCGCATCGAGCCGCTGTCCGGCCTGCTGGCTTTGCCGCTGCTGCCGGCCGCTTCACTCTTCCAAGCGGCGTTGGCCTCCGCAGTGGGGATGGAGCTCGCGGCGCGCGGCTGGCTGAGCCAGTGGCCGGCGCAGGCCGCGGGCGTGCTGGCGATCGGCGTGCTCGCCTGGGGCCCTTACCGCAACTGGCGCAACGCCGATGTCGAGCGCGCCCGGGAGGCCGCCAGCCGCTCCGCCTTCGCCCTCGGCGGGCTCGATCGCCTGCTGCGCAAACGCTTCGACGCCGAGGTCGCCGCACAGCTTGCGCGCGACTTGCGCCTGACGCTGCGCGGAGCCACGCCCGCGGTTTGGACCTGCGCCGCCGCCGCGGTCCTGTTCCTGGCCGCCATGCCGGCGGCGATCCTCAACCAGTGGGTCGCTCCGCCCTGGATGCCCGTGCTGCTGTTGACTCTCGCCGGGCTCGCCGCTTTGAGCCTGAGCGCGATCGCGCCGGTGCTGTTGCAACGCCATCGGCCGGCGATGTGGATCGAGCATGCCGCCGGAGCCTCTCCGGAATCCATGCTCGAGGCGCGCAAGCATTTCACGCTGATCGTCTCCGCGCCGGTCGCCGTCGTGGCCGCCCTGGCCGCCGCCGCCTTTCCCGGCGACTGGCTCTCGGCGGCGTTTCTGGCCGCCCGCGCGGTCTTTGCTTGGATTGCCGTGGCCTCCATCATCGGCGCGGTCGCCTTCGATATCGCCATGGCGCCGGGGCTGGGGCTGATGTTGGCCGGTTTGCTGGCCATCGGTGTCTGCGGCATGTTGGGCCTCGACCAAGGATGGCCGATCGCGATTTTCCTTTACGCTTACCTCATGCACCACCTCAACGAGCGCGCCGAGGCCGCCGCGGCCCGCCTAGGAGAGCTCGGTTGAGCGAGACCGCGCCGGCGCTCGAGGTCGAGAACCTCGTCAAGCGCTATCAGGAAACCACCGCCCTCGGCGGCGTCTCGCTCGCCGTCGCTCCGGGTGAGATCTTCGGCCTGCTCGGCGCCAACGGCGCCGGCAAGTCTACGCTGCTCAAGTGCGTCCTCGGCTTGGTTCGTCCCGACGAGGGCGAGGTGCGGGTCTGCGGCGAGCAGGTCCGCCGCGATCCGCTCGCCGCCCGGCGGCGCATCGGCTACCTGCCCGAGGACCTCTACCTCTACGAGCGGCTCACCGGTTGGGAGTTTCTCGAGCTCGTCTGCGGGCTCAAGGATGTCGCGTGCGACGGGCGAGTCGAAGAGAGCTTCCGCTATCTCGGCCTGTTCGAGCGGCGCAACGAGCTCATCGGCGAGTACTCGCTCGGCATGCGCAAGAAGACGGGCATCATCGCCGCGCTGGTCGGCTACCCCAAGCTGCTCTTGCTCGACGAGCCGCTCAACGGCCTCGACGCCGAGAGCATGCGGCTGTTGCGCCTGCGCCTCGGCGAGCTCGCCGCCGACGGCGTTGCCATCGTGCTCAGCTCCCACGTGATGGGCTTCGTCGAGCGAGTCTGCGGCCGCGTGAGCGTGCTCAAGCAAGGCAAGCTCGTCGCCGAGGGCGCCCCGGCGCAGCTCCGCGCGCAAGCCAACATGCCCGAAGACGCTTTCGACGACGTCTTCTTGCACTTCGCGCTGTAGCGTGGCGCCGCTCCACTCCGCCGCCCGCACTACACTGGGTAACCCGGCGCGAGCCGTTCGCATGGATCTCGACACCGCCATCACCTACCTCAAGGGCGTCGGCCCGCAACGCGCCAAGCTGTTCGAGAACAAGGCGATCTTCACGGTCGAAGACCTGCTCTACACCATGCCGTTTCGCTACGAGGACCGCTCCAACCTCAAGGCGATTGGGGACCTGGCGGCCGGCGAGACGGCCACCGTCATCGGCGAGGTCATCGCGCTCGGCTCCTTTGGCTCGCGTCGCAGCAAGGCGCGTATGTTCGAGTTGCGCATCCGCGACGCCTCCGGCGGCGTATTGCCGGCAAAGTGGTTTCGCGGCGACTACCTGCGGCAGATCTTCGACCGCGAGCAAGTCATCGCGCTCTACGGCAAGGTCGAGTGGAACGCCTACGAGCACACCATCGAGATGCTGCATCCCGAGTACGAGATCTTCCGGCGCGACGACGAAGAAGCGGCCATCCATCTCGGCCGCATCGCGCCCATCTATCGCGCCATCGGAAAGATGTCCGCCAAGCACATCCGCATGCTGTTGTGGCGGGCGTTGGAAACCGTCGAGCACGGCGAAGACCCCTTGCCCGAGCCCATCCGCCGCCGACTCGCGCTGCCGGATCGCCCCGCCGCGCTGCGCGCAACTCACTTTCCGCCGCCGGACACCGACATGCGCCTGCTCGACGCCTTCCGCACGCCGGCGCAGTTCCGGCTCGCCTTCGAAGAGTTTTTCTTCCTCGAGCTCGGCTTGGCGCTCAAGCGGCGCACCGCGCGCGCCGCGCCTGGCATCGCCTTCGAGCTCAATGACCGCGCGCGCCTACAGATCAAGCGCATCCTGCCGTTCAAGCCCACCGGCGCCCAGAAACGCGTGCTCGGCGAGATCGCCCAGGACATGGCTCGTCCGACGCCCATGAACCGCCTGCTGCAGGGCGACGTCGGCTCTGGCAAGACGCTGGTGGCGGTGCAAGCCGCCGTCATCGCCCTCGAGAACGGCTATCAGGCCGCCATCATGGCGCCGACCGAGATTCTCGCGCAGCAACACTACTACAACCTCCGCAAGCTGCTCGAGCCAGCCGGATACGTCGTCGCGCCCCTCACCGGCTCGTTCTCCAAGGGCGAGAAAACCAAGCTGAAGCGCTTGATTCGCGAGGGCGTCGCCCACGTGGCCGTCGGCACGCACGCGCTGATTACCGAGGACGTCGAGTTCCGCCGCCTGGGGTTGATCGTCATCGACGAGCAGCATCGCTTCGGCGTGATGCAGCGCCTCGAGCTGCTGCGCAAGGGCGAGCATCCCGACGTGCTTGTGATGACGGCCACGCCCATCCCGCGTACGCTCTCGCTCACCGTCTACGGCGAGCTCGACATCTCCGTCATCGACGAGCTGCCGCCGGGTCGTTCTCCCATCATTACGCGCGCCCGCTCCTACGACGCCGTCGAGCGGGTTTACAGCTTCCTTGCATCCGAGATCCGCAAGGGCCGCCAAGCCTACGTCGTCTGCCCGCTGGTCGAGGAATCCGAGCTCAAGAGCGCGCGCGCCGCAACCGAGACCTTCGAGCATCTCTCCAAGCGCGTCTTCCCGGATTTCCGCGTGGGGCTGCTGCATGGCCGCCTGCCTCCGGCGGAGAAAGAAGCCGCAATGGACGCGTTCAAAGCCGGCGAGACGCAGATTCTCGTCTCGACCACCGTGATCGAGGTGGGTGTCGACGTGCCGAACGCCACGGTGATGATGATCGAGCACGCGGAAAACTTCGGCTTGGCGCAGTTGCACCAACTCCGCGGCCGCGTCGGCCGCGGCTCGGAGCAGAGCTACTGCATTCTGATGACCGAAAAGCTCGGAGAAGCCGCTCGCGAGCGCATCCGCACCATGGAGCGCACCCAGGACGGCTTCGAGATTGCCGAGACCGACCTGAAGCTGCGCGGCCCGGGCGAGTTCTTTGGCACCAAGCAGTCCGGCTTGCCCGAGCTGCGCGTCGCCAACCTCATCCGCGACCGCGAGCTGCTCGAGCTGGCGCGCTCGGAAGCCTCCGCGTTTGTGGAGGATCCGCCAAGCCGCGAGGAGGCCGAGCAGGCCATTCACTATCTCCGCACGCGCTGGCAACGCCGCTACGGCCTGGTGCAGGTCGGGTGAGACGGCGGCGGGCCCTGATCGGCGGGCGCAACGAGTGCAACCGCGTTGCAGGCTGATTATGGTAGCATTCAACCCTCGCGTTTTGGAGTGAATTGGTTTCCGCGCCGTTCCGCCGAACCGCCCGAAAAGCCGCCAACTAGAAGCCAATGCGCGTACACATCATCAACCCGAGCGACTCGTCTTTTGGGATCGCCGTCATCACCCCCCGTTGGCTCTACGTACTGGCCGAGGCGACGCCGCGCAAGTTCGGAAAGCCTAGAATCGTCGACGAAACCCTGGGCCACGTCGACCCGGAGAGTATCGAGCCCGGCGATGTCGTCGGCATTGGCATCCACACCGGCAACGCCTTGCGCGGCTACGAGATTGGCAGGATGGCGCGCGAGCGCGGAGCGCGGGTCGTCTTCGGCGGGATCCACGCCACGCTGTTTCCAGAAGAGGCCTTCGAGCGCGGCGCTGCGCACACCGTAGTCAAAGGCGACGGCGACGACGTCTGGCCTGAGTTGCTCGATGCTTGCGAGCACGGCGAGGCCGAGCGGCTCTACGAGGGCGGGCGCATTGACGCCAGCCGCTTCCGCAAGGCGCGCTGGGACCTACTGCCCTCGGACCGGTACATGATGGCCTCGGTGCAAACCGTTCGCGGCTGCCCCAAACACTGCTCGTTCTGCTCGGTGTGGCGCACCGACGGCCAGAAGCCCAGGCAGCGAGCCGCCGAAGCCCTAGTCGAGGAGATCGTCGAGCTGCGCCGCTTGGGCTTCCGGTTTGTCTTGCTGGCCGACGACAATTTCTACCCCGTCACCCTGCGCGACATCGAGCTCGCCGAGCGCCAAGGCAACCAAGCCCGCATTGACGAGCTCAAAGCCATCCGCGCTGA
Organism: Bryobacterales bacterium; assembly: GCA_965216545.1. Lineage (GTDB taxonomy): Bacteria > Acidobacteriota > Terriglobia > Bryobacterales > UBA6623 > RI-231. The sequence continues at coordinate 3,829,438 of OZ244172.1, read as the reverse complement.
GCGCTTCGAGTTGATGCGCCGGCTTGCCGAGCTCCCCGACGACATGATGTTCTTTACGCAGATCACCATGGAGGCCGCCGAGGATCCGAGCTATCTCGACGCCATGGCGAAGGCGCGCGTGCGTGGTGCGCTGGTGGGCGTGGAGTCGGTGACCGAGGAAGGGCTCAAGGCCGTCTACAAGGACTTCAACGAGAGCGGAGACCAGCTCATCGACAGGCTGCGCAAGTTCCGCGAGCACGGCGTTTACATTCTCGGCTCGTTCATCTTCGGGCTGCCGACCGATCGAGAGGACACCTTCGACGCCACCGTCGAGCTGGCGCAGCAGGCCGACACGATGTTCGCGCAGTTCGTGATGCTGACCCCCCATCCCGGCACGGTCGACTTCATCAAGTGGGAGAAGGAGCAAGACGAGGACCCGACGCTGATCGAGGGCGTGCCCTTGACGCGCTACTGGCTGCTGCCTCCGGCCAAGCGGCCGAAGCTGTGCATGCCGCACCCGACGATGTCGCGCGAAGACGTGCGTCTGGGCACGCTCGGCGCTTGGCAGGATTTCTACTCGTTCGCCTCGATTTGGAACCGCGCCAAGGTGTGTACGGTGCGGCTGCGTTCGCGCCTGATGTTCGTGATGATCTCGAAGCTGTTTCTGCAGATGTACGCGCAGACGGGCATGGCGACCGATAGCGCGCGCAAGAGCAAAGCCAACGGCTGGGCGCGCTGGTGGGCCAAGCGGGCGTTGCCGCTGTTCAAGGCCGAGCCTCTGCCGGATCTCGAGATCCCCGTGCTCGCTCCCGCCGCGAACGAAGCCGCGGCCAGCTAGCCGTCGCCGCGGGCCAGAGACGCAACAATCTCGTTGATGTTGACCCGACGCCAATGGGGACTCTCGGCCGCCGCGGCGCTCGGCGCCGCTTGCTCGATCGACGCCGAGCCTGAAGCCGCCCCCGAGCCCGCTCCCGCCAGCCCGCTCTACGTCGACCTCCACATCGATACGCCCTCGCGCATCGTCTCCGAAGGACTCGACCTCTCGGAGACCTACTGGTGGACTTCGGTCGACATCCCCAAGATGCGCCAGGGCGGGCTGCGCGCCGGCTTCTTCGCGGTCTTCTCGTCCGCACGCAACAAGACGCCGCTCGAGTCGGTCAAGGACGCGCTTGCGATCACCGACGTCATCGTCGAAGAGGTGAGCCGCCACCCCGACGACCTGTTCCTCGCAACTACCGCCGACGACGTGCTGCGCGCGCAACGCGAAGACAAGATCGCCGTCCTGCTCGGAGTCGAGGGCGGGCACATGATCGACGAGAGCCTCGAGGTGTTGCGGCAACTCTACCGCCTCGGCGCGCGCTACCTGGGCTTGACGCATAGCGGCAACACGCCCTGGGTCGGCGCGGCGGAGTACCAGGACGGTCCGGCGGGATTGTCCGGTTTTGGCAGGCAAGTCGTCGGCGAGATGAATCGCCTGGGCATGATGATCGACCTGGCTCACGCCTCCGATCAGGCCTTCTACGACACCCTCGATACCAGCTCCGCGCCAGTGCTCAACACCCACGCCGCTTGCCGGTCGGTCTCCAACCACCCGCGCAACCTCACCGACGACATGTTGAAGAAGCTCGCCAAGAACGGCGGCGTGCTCGGCGTCGCCTACTACGCCGGCATGCTCGACGACGAGTTTCGCGCCAAGATGCCGCAGCTTGCCGAGTTCAACCAGCGCAAGGCCGCAGCGCGCGAGCGGCTGGCCGGCGCCGACCGCCGTGAGCTCTCCGAGGAGCTGTGGACGATCGAGAAGGCCGCCGTCGAATCCATCGGCCAGATTCCTCTCAGCCGTCTGGTCGATCACATCGAGCACGCCGCAACCATAGCCGGCGTCGACCACGTCGGGCTCGGATGCGACTTCGACAGCGTCGGGCTGAAGCTTCCCGCCGGCCTCGAAGACATCGCCAAGACGCCGAACCTGGTGCGAGCCCTCGAGCAACGCGGCTTCAGCTCCGACGATGTCGACAAAGTGATGGGACGCAACGCGCTACGCGTGATGCAGGCCGCCGAAGCCGCGGCCGGGTAGCCGCTAGCCCGCCCGGCTCGGGTCCGCCGGGCCGAAGCACAAGCACGCATCGCCAAGCTTCGCCGGCTCGCCGAAGGGGTTCGGCGGCAGCCCCGCCGCCGCCCACAGCGGACCGCAGTAGCTTTGGCAATCGATCTCGAACTGCCCGTCGAGCATCGCCAGCGCGTTGTGCTCGAAAATCAGCACGACGGTCACGTCGGTCACGCCGCTGCCCACCGTCACCAGGTTCACGCGGAACTGGTCGCCCGCATTGACAACCGTGGTGTCGGGCTCGCCGGCGAGCGAGGTCTTGGTCGACGGAGTCAGCGTGCGGTTGCTGCTGTAGATCGGCGCGAAGATCGGGATGGTTCCCTGGCAGCCGGTCGAGCAGCGCTCGACGTTGTAGCTCGTCGAGGTGGACCCGGTCGTGGCGACCACGATCCGCACCTCCTTGAGCAGCGCGCCGCTCATGCCGTCGGGAATCGTCAAGATCATCGGCTGCACGCCGAGCGGCGGCGCCCCCGAGAAGTGCCAAGTCAGTGCATCGCGGATCACCGCGCACGGCCCCGGCTCCCACAGCGCCGTCAACGTATTCCAGCCCAAGCACTCGCCGTTCTGGGGAACGTCGGTCGAGATGCCGCGGCCGCGCAAGCCGGCAACTGTCGGCGAAGGATAGGTTCCCGAGAGATCGCCGCCGGCGTTGCCGCCCGGGCCGCCGCCTCCCCCGCCGCCGACCTCGAGCGACACCACCGAGCCGTCCGACTTCGCAATCGAGAGCTCGCTGGTCGAGGAGTTGAAGAACACCCGCCCGAGCCCGGCCGGCGGCGTCGCCGGCGCGGCCACGGAGGTGAAATCCGCGTAGTCGCCGGTCAGCGTCAGGGCGCCCGCTCCCACGCTGGCATCCCTCACCTTGAACGACACCGTGGTCTCGATGCCGCCGTTGCGGAAGATCCTCAACGCCGAATCCTTGAATGCGCCGGCGTTGTCGTAGCGGAAGACGTCCAGTGCGGCGTCGCTCGACGAGAGGGCGAACTTGTTGAGGCCGGCGATCTGGAAGAACTGGCTGGCCGAGGTCGCTCCGATCTTCGCGGATACGCCCATCTCACGAAAGAATGCGCTGCCGTCTGGCGTCACCAGCGCCGCCAGCGCGCCCGCACCGTCGCGCCACTCCTGCAGCGCGGCGGACTGGCCCGTGGCGCCTTGGATCTTCAACACAGGGTCGGTGAACGAGGTTCCGACCATGAAGTCGTTGGTTCGCTTGAGCGCCCCGATGCTCACCGGGTCGAGGGCGTCCGCTGACCCGGAATGGTGCGTCGAAGCGTGCGGCAGCGGCAAGCGGGCGTCGGAGAGACGCGCGTCGTTGCCCTGCGCGATTGTACCCGACGTCGTCCCGAACAGCGGCTGTACCGTGGTGCGCGTCGAGCCTGGGTCGTCAAAGGCCACCAGCCCGTTCGAGAAGTTCAACACGTTGCGTTGCGGCTGTACCACGCCGTCGGACTGGACCGTCTCGTACGCCGATCCGGACGCGCCCGCGGCCGCACTTGACCAGAACAGCAGCCCGCTGCCGTCGGTCGTCAGCTGTTGATTTGGCAAGCCGTCGGCCACCGGCAACGTGTAGGTCGAGCTCGCCGAGAGCGCGGGAAGCCTGAAGAAGACCCCGTCGCCGCTGCTTTCTGTCAGCCCAAACGTCGTCGCGCCCGCGGTAGGTTCCTCCACCGTCACCGGTCCGGTGAATTCCGTCAGGCCCGCCAGGTCGGCCTTGCCGTCGAGCTCGGCCACCAGCCCAGCCACCTGTCCTTGTGAGATCACCACGCCCGGCGCCGGCGGCGCGGAGACGCGTGTCGTGCTCACCGTTAGCGGGCTCGCGCTCACCGGCACGACCCACGTCTCGGTGTAGCGCACGCCGTTGTCGAGCTCGTAGTCGACCCGGTAGCTGGTCCCAGCCGGCGCCGCGCCGTCGTTCGGCGTCAGGTCCACGACCATTAGGCCGCCCACGATGTCGACCTCGATCGCCGACTGCGCCACCGTCGAGCCGTCCACCGCCGTGAAGGCCTTCCAACTGATCCGCGCCACTCCTTCCACGGTCGAGCCGTCGGCATTGTAGAGCGTGTCTTCGATCCGCGTCACGCTCAAGCTCTGCGCATCCAGACGCAGGGCGAGCAGACACGGCAGCAGCGCTGCAATGCGGCAAATCTTGTTGCGAAACGTCTGCATGCTCAAGTCTTTTCCTCCGATACCGAAAAAGGCCCGTCAACTCGACGGGCTCTCCTCGTTTTCAGAGTAGTCACAGCCTTCCAAGACTTCCGCTCATCGGCCTCGGTAAGTCGCTCGATTCAAGGGTCTTAAAATTTTCAAACCCCTGTGACAAATCGATCGTCGCAGCGGGGTCCGCATTCGAAACCAAACCGCCCCCTCATCCGTTACTATGCGAGACGCTAGGGGATTCTCTTCCGCCCATGCACCGCGCGCTCGGCATTGCGCTCGCCGCCCCTCTCGCGCTTTATTCGCAAGCGACGATCACGGGACTGCTGCAACATCGCGGAGGCGAGCGTCTGATCCCGCTCGCCAACTGCACCGTGTTCGCGAGCTCCGGCCAGCATGGTCCGCTCGTCGGCGAATACTCCGGCGAGCGCGGCCGCTTTACCCTCGCTTTTCCGCCCGACCCCCGCATCCGGCTCGGCGCCGACTGCCCCGGCTACCGCCTGGCCTCGATTGACGGCCGGCGCTCGTCGCTGGCGACGTTCGACTGCGCCCGGCCAGGCCTCTGCGCCGAGGTCGAGCTGACTCTCGAGCCCCTGGCCGTTCTCGAGGGTCGCGTGCTCGACCCCAACGGGATGCCCGTCGAGTCCTTCCCACTCGTGCTGAACCCGCAGCAGCGCGGCGCCCGCGGCTACCGCGCTACGACGGACGACAGGGGCGTCTTCCGCTTCTTTCACGTCATCCCGGGGCCGTACCAGCTCGAAGCGGTCGTTCGGAACGCGCAGCGCGGGCTGAAGTGGGAAGCCGATCCGATCCCGTTCGAGATGGCCTCTGGCGACGAGATCGCGGGCGTGCAAGTACAACTGCGTCTGCTCCAAGGCGTCCCGTTCCGCGGCCGCATCGAGGGCGCTCCGGCCGGCTTGAGGCAGGCAATGCTCTGGCTCACCAGCGTCACGAATGGGTCGAGAAGCACATTCTCGAGAACGGTGAGCCTGGACGCGGAGGGCCGCTTCAGCCTGGCCGACATACCGCGAGGCGCCTACCAGGTCGAGGTCATCCTTCCTGGCCCGCCGGGGGGAAGGGCCGCGCCGAACCGTCTGCACATCGGCGCGGTCGATATCACCGGCGCGGGCGGCGAGGTCGTCTTGTCCGGCAGCGAGCCCAGCCGAGTCTCGGGACGGCTCGAAGTTGAATGGCCAGAGAACGCCGAGCATCGCGCACGACTGGAGAACCGGGCGTTCAATCTTTACTTCTACCTCGGGGGCGAGCGCACAGCCGTCGCGCGCGCGCTGCCGCCCGAGTTTACATTCGATCTTCGCGGTCTCCCGGAAGGCCGCTACGAGGTCCGGACGTCCGCGGTCGCCGCTCGGCTGGAGAGAAGAGGTCCCAGCGGCCAATGGGAACCGTTCAGGATGATTGACACCCGCGCGGGCGCCGAGCAAGAGCTCGACCTTCGGATGCGCTTCGAGCTGGGCGAGCTCACCGTGGTCGTGCGTCCGGGCGACGGGCACTATGTGGTCGGAATCCGAAGCGGCGGCGTTGCGCGGCTCTACCCAACCGACCAGAACGGCCTGCTGACCCTCGACCCCTTCCCCGCCGGCGACTACCAGATTTGCGCCTGGCGCGACCTCGCCGTCGCCGAGGCGAACGACCCCGATACGTGGGAACGCGCCGGGGACGCCGTCCGCGAGTTCCGCCAGGAAGACGGCGCGGAGGTGGAGATCACACTCGAGGCGGTTCCATGAGAATCCTCGCCCTGCTGCTCGCCGCCTGTTCGGCCGTGGGGCAAACCCGCCGCCCGCCGCCCGAGCCGGCCAGCCATGCCGACGGCGAGATCGTGGCCACGGTCTCCGACAGCGCCGGCAAGCCGGTCGCCGGCGCCTGGGTCACGCTCCACGGCGACAGCCAGCGCTCCTCCAGAACGCCCCGTCAGGTCCAACGCCACGGCGCGACCGACGCCGCCGGGCGCGTCCGCTTCCACGGCCTGCCCAATGGCTCCTACTACCCGCAAGTGACCATGGCCGGCCGCCACGACGCCTCCGGGTCTACTCGAGTTAGCCTCGAGGGCCCGGAGGCGGCCGGCTCGCTCGAGCTCTCGGTGGTCCGCAAGCCCGTTCTCACCGGCCGCGTCTTCGACGAGGCCGGGACGCCGCTAGACCACGCCAGGGTGCGCGCTCTCTACCTCAGCGAAGAGGACGGCGAGCAGAGGATCGTACACAGCCGCTCGGCCACCACTGATGACCGAGGCGCCTACCGGCTGGCTTTCAACCTGCCGGGCAAGTACTGGCTGATGGCGAGTCACTCCGAACGCTCGTTTCCCTTCGGTTCCGCCCCTCGCCCCACCGGAATCGTCTTTCACCCCAATTCGTTGGAGCTCGCCACGGCCGCCGCCATCGAGCTCGACTTCGACCAGCAAGAGCGCACCCTCGACATGACGCTCCCCGCCGCCCCAGCCACCACGCTCGCGGCGGCCATCGTCTCCGGTCCCGGCGGCCAGCCCTGCGTGCAGTGCGACTATTCCCTCTACAAGGTGGAGGGCGCGTTCGAATACGAGGTCGTGCGCGGCGGCTATGCGCGGGAGAGCCGCTTCGACTACAGCGGCATTCCCGCCGGCCAGTACAGGATCTACGTCGAGGACCGCGGCGCGCACCCCGGCTGGTGGGCCATCGGCGAGACGGTCGTCGTGGAGGGGCGTCCCGCGGAGACGCTCATCGCCACGCAGCCGCCGGTGGAGGTGGCGGGCCGGGTGGTCCTCGTCGATCCGCCACCGAAGAGCCCCAGGCCGCGGGCTCGAGGAGGCAAGCCCCTTCAGATCGAGCTTGGGACCCAAGGCCGGCCGCCATCGTACTCCTGGATGCGGTACGGCTACGGACACGTCGAGTTGGACTTCGACCAAACCGAGTTTCGCCTGGATCCCCAGCCGCCCGGGCAGCGCCGGTTCCGCGCCTGGGTCAATGGAACCGGCGGCTATTTGGCCCGGGTCTCCCGCGGAGGCCGGCCGCTGGCCTCGCCCGTCGTCGATCTTTCGGAGCCGGGCCCCTGGGACGATCTCGAGCTCGAGATCCGGTTCGACGCGGCGCGTCTTTGGCTCGTCGTGGACACACCGGCCTCGTCGCCCGCCCAGCCCGAGTCCGTCTACCGCATCCAAGTCGCCGCCGACCCGCAAGCCAATTCATTCGGCGGCGAAGCGGCGATGGTGTGCCAGCCGCGCCTACCCTGCAACACCCCGCAACTGCCCCCGGGGCGCTACCGCGTCCTGGCCATCCCGGGCGACGGACGATCGCTCCGCTCGAGCCGTGACCTGAAGCTCTGGCGCGAGCGCGCGGCGTGGGTCCGCACCGTCGACCTCGAACCCGGCGAAGAGCTTACGCTCCAGCTCGACCTCGCCCCACCCGACGCGCTCGAGGCTCCCTGACCTCTGGTGGGCTTGCCTGCGCTAGCCCACCAGCAGATTGAACAGGTCGACAAGCCCGCCGAAGCGCTCGCGCACGCTGGGCAGCAAGCCGATGACCGAGACGATCAGGACGATGGCCGGAACGCTTTCCCGCTGCAGGGCGCCCAGCAGATCACCGAGCCCCATCGCGCCTTCGCGCGAAGCGGCGTGTTTTCGTTCGAGCCTCAATACGAGCCAAAACGCCGCAAGCGCCTCGAGCGCCACCACCAGCGTCAGGACCAGGATCAGCAGTCCCCGCGGCTGAAACGGATACGTTTCGACCGCCAGCAGCAGGAGCAGCATGCAGGCCGGCGCGGCCAGCGTGGAGCGACGACGCAGCTTCGCGGCCTCATCAGGGCTTTCCAGCCATCGGACCACGTCATCGTCGCGGGTGAGGCGATAGGCGAACCACAACGCCTCGACCGAGAGGACGATCATCCCCAGCAGCACGACCGCAATCAGCCAGTCGCCGAGCGGGGCGCCTTCGAGCGTACGCACGAGCGGGCCGGGCGCGACTGCAATCAGCCAGTCGACGAGCACTGTCCCCTCGAGCGTGCGCACGAGCGGGCTTGCGAAGCTCATCAACGCCGGGAAGCCCAGGACGAGCACGGCCGCGAAAATCTTCCAGCGATGGCGTCGTGTTCCGAACAGCCGGAATCGTTCTCCGAGACCGAGCTTCTCCAGCTTTCCAAGGCGTCTTCGATCGATAAACAGCAGGCAAAAAACAGTCCCTGCCACATGCGCCATCGAGGCGGCGGGAATCAGCGAGAGCCCGCTGTCGAGTTGTGCGTGAATCGGCGTTGCGAGCTTTGACGCGATGACGACATATGGGATCGCGAGAAGGTACGGAAACGCCCGCACTAGCGCCTTTGCGGCGTACTCAAAGCCCTGTACGGCTACCCACTCGAGTCCGGTCGCTCTCTGTAACCAACTGTCCAGTCGCGTCGAAATGGCTTTCGAGGCCAAGTCGGTCGTTTCTAGCGCCAACGCGGTGATGGTGACGACCGCGGGCACGAGAGCCGCGAGCCCAAGCAACAGCGTGGCCACCGGCGCGCCAAGATCCGCCGGGGCGGACGCGCTGGGGTCTAGCCGTACGCTAGCCCACAGCGCCGGGGCGAGCAGCTGGACGAGCAGAATGCCAGCGCCGATGGCCGCCCCCGCTCGCGCGAGCCTACCAATCCAGTTCTCGAAGGCGCGGAGCACCACCGTAGCCGCGAGAGCCAAGTTCACCAACACCAGCAGGACCCACACGCGCTGCCGCGGCGGCTCTGAGTCGGCCCAGGCGGAGCCCCCGATGGCCAGATTGGCATAGGCGTCACACGGAGCGGTACAGCAGCTCACCGTCACGATCCTGCCGCGCCCCACGATGCTCGACCAAAGCGTCTTCTTTTCCTCTTTCTCGGTCGGGTTCTCTGCGTCCTCGCACGTCGGCGCTGACTCCGCTTCCCCGCCCGAGACTGTCAAAGCCGCCCCGCCCTCGTCGAGCAACTGTCGCGCTGCCGCGAAAACTCCGTGCGCCGCATCGCTGGCAAAAAAGCTGTGCCGCCCGGCGCCAAGATCCTCGTGCATGCGGTTCGTGGCAATCGTCAGCATCCCGTGCGTGGCGAAGGCGAACCGCGGGTGGGCGAGCAGGATGTCCGCCTCGTCGGTGAAGAGCCGCACATCGCCCGCGTGCTTGGAAATCTCGCTCGCCAGAAAGAGCTTGTCCTGCACGCTGGTGCCGATGATGCCAATCGCGAGCGTGTCATCGGCGTCCACCCGGCGCAGGACGTCCCCGATGATCATGTCCAGCGTCTGCGGCGTCAGGTTGGCGCCGTAGAGCGGAACGCGGTCGGTGGGCCCGGCCGGCGCACCCAACGAGAGCGGTAAACGGGAATTCTGATAGAGCAGGTCGGTGTCGAGCTCTGCCGATGGCTCGGCGCCGAGCTTCTCGTGCGCCGCCCGCAAAGCCGAGATATTGATGGGATAGGTAATGGTCTTCGGCTCGCCCCCGCACAGCTTGCTCTCGCCCGGCGCTCCGTAAACCGAGGATTCGCGCAGCAGCAGAATGTCTTCGCACCCGATGTGCGGGTCACGCTCTTGCAGGTTCTCTATGAGCTTCTCCAGGCGACGATCGGTCGAGACCGGGAGCTGCTCGTAGTTCGCAACCCCACGAAGCTCGCTTTCGTTCGCCTGCCGGGACGCCGTGCCGGAGATGACCCTCAGCTCGCATAGGCCGTGTCCCTCCGCGTTTAGGGCCCTCACCAGCGAGGAGACCGATCCGGAGTAGGTCGGCCCCAGGATCCCGAGCGGCTTCCGCGAGCCGCGTCGTGCGGCGATCTCTCTCAGAGCGACGTCGAAGGCTTTGCGCTGAATTCCCCAGGTCGGCGTCTCACCCACCAGATAGGCGACAATCTCCCGCGGCCGCCGGCGATTCTTCGAGCCCCGCTGCAACTTGGGATCGCTGAAGACCATCACGCCCGGCGTCCGCCTGAAGCGCGTGAGGTGGTCCTCGAGCCTCTCCGCCTCTTGCGGGCTCCACTTCGCCGGCAGCTCGCGGCGATCGTCTTCGTCGAAGAGCGGCCACGGCATTTCGAAACGGTCCAACTGGTATCGCATCGAACCCAGCGCGTCGCGAAACGCCGAAAGGTAGATGTCGTAGTCCCGCGCCAGGTGCGAATCGACCGGGTCGGGGATCAGTACGATCATGAACGCCGGGTCCTCGAGCTCGTTCAAGCGGTCTTGAACGTCGCTCTGATACGCCGTCTCGGCCTCGGGGTCCTTTTCGGGCGGAGGCGCCGGGGCCGCCTCGCCGCATTCGCCGCCGACGGCCTCGATGCGCACGCGACGCCACGTCAGATGCTCGTCGCGGGTGCCGGCCTGGCTCGCAACCGCGCCGGCCCGCGCTTCGATGATCCGTCCGCGGTCGACCGAGAGAGAGTCCACCAGATAGTCCCGCACGGCTTCGGCGCGCCGTTGCGCCAACCCCTGGTTGTGCTGCGGCGTGCCGGTCGGATCCGCCGACCCAATCAGCCGGACCTGTCGCGTCGACTCCTCCGCCAGCCAGCGCGCCACCCGGTCGAGGTTACGCGGAGCGTCCACTACGTTGGCGCGGTTTAGCGCGAAGTTGACATCGTCGAAGCACTGGCGCCCCGACGCCCTAGACGGCGCGACCGCGCAAGCGACCATGCACGCGATCGCCCACAGCACGCCAAATCGAACGCCCATGAGACCCGACCTCCATAGAGGACAAGCGCAAAAACCGCGGGAGTCGGGCCAACGGTCAACGGCCAACGGCCCCGGTCAATTCGGCCGCTGCGGTCCGGTCCCGGTCGCTTGAGCCGCGCCTGGGGCGAGCTTGATCTCTCCGAACGCCTGCTCGTACTGCCCCAGGTTCTCGCCTAGGATCCGGTGCAGGGCTTTCGCTTGCGGAGGGCTCAGATAGATGCCCTGGAAGGCCTCGATTTCTACCTCTTCCGAGGTCTGTTTGCCGAGCCGGCCGAACTGTAGGAAGAAGTCCCAGAGGCTTACCCGCACCTGGACGCTGTTGGAGTAGTCGTCGCGATAGGAGGCGGTCGGGCTGATCGTGACTCTGGGCTGTTGCATGTCCTCATGCTCCGGGATCGCGGCGGGAGGCGTCAAGACGGCGCTATGATGAAAGACTAGCCTTCGAGGCATTTTCCGCTCGAGCGAGCGGTTTTTCTTTGTCGCGGGAAGAAACACCCGACCGCAGGAATCCATGCACCAAGACATCGACTGGGCGCCGTATTTCGGCCCCATGGCGGGATTTGCGGCGGTACTGGCCGCCGGGGACTACGCACCCGCCGGCGCCGAGATGTGGATGCTGGCGCTGCGGATCGTCGTGCCGGCCGGCATTTTTCTCTACTTCCTGCGCGATGGCCGCTATCCAGAGCTGAAAGGTTTCCGGCCCGGAGCGTGGGCGTTGGCTGACATTGCGGTCGGCTTAGCGGTGACGGCCGTCTGGGTCGCGCCCTACTTGCTCGATCCCGAATTACGTCCCGACGGCGAAGCCTTCGATCCCGACGTCGCCGGAGCTTCCAACCGCACGCCGATGCTCACGCTGCGGCTCGCCGGCTTCGCCCTGGTCACCCCGTTCATCGAGGAGCTGTTGGTGCGCAGCTTTCTGATGCGCGCCGCCGACACATACGACACCGAGCTCAATTTCCGCGACTTGCCAATCGGTCAGTTTGCATGGCGCAGCTTTCTGTTCACCGTGGCCTGGTTCACCTTCACACACGCGCAATGGGAATGGCCGGTCGCTTTCGCCGCCGGCGTCGTCTATAACCTCTGGCTTTACAGCCGCAAGCATATTGGCGCGGTGATCCTAGCCCACGCCGCCACCAATGCGTCGCTCTTCGCATTGGTCGTCTGGTCTTCCGACAACCTTTGGTTTTTCCTGTAGCCGCACACGCGAAAGCCGAAGATCCGGTTTCCGGTCGGAGCCGCGCCCGCGAGGGTGCGGTAGCGTGGATGCCGCAGGGTGTTGAAAGCCACCCCAAGCTTGTGACCGCGCCAGTCCCCGCGGCCTCTAAAGGCCGAGGAATCGCGCCGGATTCTCGCGCAGCATGCGGTCGATCTCGGCCTCCGAAAAACCCGCTTCGGCGAGCTTCGCGACGAAGGCGATCAGCCCGTCGGTGTGGACCGGGTTGAGCGGCTGGCCAAGGTCGCTCGAGATGGCCACGCGCTCGGGGTCGACGGCCCGGATCGCGGCGAGAAACCGCTCCATGGGCACGTACCCGCCAGGCCAGTCCGGGTTCGGCTCGAGCGTCGCCTGAAAGGGATATTCGAGCAGTGCGCCCATCGCCGCGGCACGCTTCTGCTGCGCGACGCTCATCCCCACTGGCTCGGGCAGCGGGTGGGTCACGAGGATGCGGTCGACGCCGCGGGCTTTTGCCGCCTCGATCAGCAACAGCGACTCCTCCGGGCTCGAATGGCCCGTCGCCAAAGCGAGCCCGTGCTCCGCGATCGCGTCGAGCACCGCCAAGGTCTCCGGCAGCAGCTTGCCGCCTCTCGAGATCGGCACGTGCTCGGGGTTGGGCCTGAAGACCCGGTGGTAGTGCTCGGAGTCGAATGTCGGCATCCACACCACCTTGCCGCGGCCGCCATGGACTTTCGCCATACGCTCCACCGCTCGCGGATTCATGCCGCCCACGCTGCGGTTGAGCGCAATCCCGCCGTAAGCCTCGACCTCGGGCACGATCTGGCCGACCAAATAAGCCATCGACGCCGTTTCGTAGTAGTGATTCTTGTAGAGCAGCGCTCGCATGCCGTGTCTCCGCGCCAGCCGCGCGACCTCGAACGCGTCGATCGAGCGCGGACCCGAGTCCGGCGCGCAATGCACGTGCAAGTCGATGGCGTCGCGGAGCTGCGCCGGCGCCGAGCTCGCCGCCAGCAGCATGGGCACGAGAAATCTAGACGACGACATTTTGCGGCCTCCCGGCGAGAAACGCCTCCACATTGTCAATGGTCACATCCAGCACGCGCGCAATGGCTTCCGGCGTTCCCCAGGCGACGTGCGGGCTGACGACGATCTTGGGATGGCGCAGCAAAGGGTCGTCCGGCGCCGGCGGCTCCTGGCGAAACACGTCGAGCGCGGCGGCGGCGATCCGGCCTTCATCGAGCGCCTCGAGCAAGTCGGCGTCCACGATCAACGCCCCGCGCGCGATGTTGACCAGCACGGCGTTGGGCTTCATCTTGGCAAACGCCGCGGCGTCGAAGCGATCGACGGTGTCCGGCGTCGCTGGCGCGGCGAGCACGAGGAAATCGCTGCGAGCGAGCAGCTCGTCGAAGCCAACGGTCGCGACCTCGCGCGGTTTGGAGGCGTCGCGCACGGTCGCGACGACGTCCATTCCGAAAGAGCGCGCGACAGCAGCGAGTCTGGAGCCGATCCGTCCGCAGCCGAACAGCCCCAGCGTGCCGCCATGCAAGCCCAGCGTGTAATACGCCAGTGCGCTCCGCCAATCGCCCGAACGCAGCAGCGGCCGCCCCTCCGGCAGTCGCTTGGCGGCGGCCAGCAGCAGCGCGAAGGCGTGCTCGGTGACCGCCTCGGTGGAGAATGCCGGCACGTTGCACACGGTCACGCCCCGCTCGCGGCAAGCGTCCAGGTTGAGGGCGTCCACGCCGGTCGCCTGCACCGCGATCAGGCGGCAGCCGTTTAGGTGAGGCGTGATGTCGATGGGGATCCGCGGCGTGAGCACGAGGATCTCCGCCCCGGCGACGCGCTCGACGATGGCCGGATCTCCGACCTCGACGTCCCAGTATTCTAGGTCTCCCAGCGCCGCCAGGCGCCGCTTCTGGGCCTCGCTCATCGGTACAGCCGAAAGCGCATGGATGCGCGGCGCCATCACCAAACCCGGCACATCGTCTCAGGCGCCATCGGCTGCCCGCGCTCGCACGAAAACGCCTCGCGAAACTCCGGCATGTTCGAGACCACGCCGTTGACCCGAAACCGGCCGGGTGAATGCGAATCGGTCTGGGCGCGCAGTTGCGCCGCTTCGTCGGTGATGTTCTGGCACCAGACTTGGCTCCAGCCCAGGAACAGCCGCTGTACCGGTGTAAAGCCGTCAACCGGCTCCTGCGAGCCCTCCGCCAGCCGTTGCTCGAGGGCCATCAGCGCCACCCGCAGGCCGCCGTTGTCCGCGGTGTTCTCGCCAAGCGTGAGCTTGCCGTTGAGCTTGACGCCTTCGACCGGGCTGTACGCGGCGTACTGCTGCTCGAAACAGGCAGCGCGCTCTTCGAAGGCCTCGGCGTCAGCTTCGGTCCACCAGTCGCGCAGCGCGCCGTCGTAGTCGAAGCGCCTCCCGCTATCGTCGAACCCGTGGGTGAGCTCGTGGCCGATGACCGCTCCGATGGCCCCGAAGTTCACCGCGTCGTCGAGCTCGTTGTCGAAGAACGGCGGCTGCAGGATGCCCGCTGGAAAGTTGATGTTGTTCTGCAGCGGGTGGTAGTAGGCGTTGACCGTCGGCGCCGACATGCCCCATTCCGCCGGGTCGGAATCTTTTCCAATCTTGGCCAACCGATACGCCAGGGCGAAGGCGTTCGAGCGGAGCGAGTTGCCGAGCGCGTCGTCGGCTTCGATCGCGAGCGCCGAGTAGTCGCGCCACTTCTCTGGGTGGCCGATCTTGTTGCGGATGCTGTCGAGCTTGCGCAGCGCCTTGCGTTTGGTTTCCGCCGTCATCCAGTCGAGCTGCCGAATGTCGGCCTCAAGCGCCGCCTCTACGGCGTGGACCAGCTCCTCCATGCGTTGCTTCGCCGCCGGAGGAAAATGCTTTTCCACGTACTTGCGGCCCAGCGCTTCGCCCAAGTCCGAGTCGGTGTAGCGTACGCAGCGTTTCCACCGCGGGCTCAGCTCCTCGACGCCGGAGAGCGTCTTGCCGTAGAAGCGGAAATTCTCCTCGACGAACGCGGCGGGCAGCACCGGCGCCGCCGCGTGGATGACGTGCCACTCCAAATAGGTTTTCCAGTCCTCCAGCGGCTCCCAGGCCAGCGCCTGGTTCCAACCCCAGAAGAAGTCCGGCGTCGAGACGTTGAGCGTGTCGAAGCCCGGCGTCGACAGTGCGTCGAAATACGCCCCCCAATCAAACGCCAGCGTCAGATCGTCCAGCGCCGCGCGCGCGGTTGGGTGGACGACGTTGTCCGGGTTGCGACGCGAGACGCGGTCCATCGAGACCCGCGCGAGCCCGGTCTCGAGCCGCACCACCGCCGCCGCCTTCGCCTCGGCGCGCTCGGCGCCGTCTCCCGCTAGCTCGAACATCTTGGCCACGTGCACCCGGTAGGCCTCGCGGATCTTTTCGAAACGCTCGCCTTCGTCGAAGTAGTAGTCGCGATCGGGCAGCCCCAGCCCGGCTTGGTCGATGTCGGCGATCATCCGCGAGGTGTCGGCCGGATCTTCCATCGAGCCGAAATAGAAAAACGCACGCACGCCCTGGCGGTGGAGCCGTGCGGCAAGCCTGGCGAGCTCGGCTTTCGAGCGCACGGCCCGCACCGGCGCCAGCTCGCGCTCGAGCGCCTCGCTGCCCCGCCGCTCGATGCCGTCCTCGTCCATGCAGGCCTGGTAGTAGTCACCGATCTTGCGTTCGATGGGATCGGGAGCGGCCGTAGCCGCGGCCCCTTCGAGGATGGTGCGCAACGCAGCCAGATTGCGCTCGCGCAAGTCGTCGAAGCGACCCCAGCGAGCCTGGTCCGAGGGAATCGGGTTGGCGTCGGTCCAACCGCCGCAGGAGAAACGATAGCAGTCCTCGCATGGCGAGACCGAGCGGTCCAGGTTGGCCGCATCGAAGCCTGGGATCCTGTCCTGTCCGAAGGCCGCGCCCGCGGCCATGCTGATCGCGATGAGGAATCGAAAGCTCAAGGTCGTCTCCCGTGTGGATGGCGAGGTCGAGCGGCATTGTAGCCCAGCGGCCGAGCCGTCCTGTTAAATTGTCATCATGACACTCGATCGTCGCCAGTTTCTGACGTCCGCCGGCGCCGGCGCGCTCGCAGCGTGCTCCTCGGGCGACCAGGCGGAGATGCAGGAGGGCGCGGAGGCGATCGAGCCGGCGTTCTCGAAGGCCCTGGGCGCCCAACTCTACACCCTGCGCTTCGTCCTTCCGGACAACCCCGCACGGACTCTGAAAGACTTGGCCGCGATCGGCTACACCGAGGTCGAGGTCGTGCAGAACGGCTACCCGGAGCTGGCGCAGCCCATCCGCGACGCCGGGCTCGAGGCCGTCTCGATGCACCTCTACGCCGGCGTCGTTACCGGCGTGATGGGCGAGGCGAAACCGCCGCAGAAAACCGTCGAAGAAGCCGCGGAGTACGCCGCTGGCGAGGGCCTCTCCTACCTCGTGATGCCCTACCTGCCCCAGAACGAACGCGGCGCGAACCTCGACCACTACAAGCAACTTGCCGCCAAGCTCAACAGTGCGGGCGAGATCGCCAACAGCGCCGGCCTCGGGTTCGCCTATCACAACCACGCCTTCGAGTTCGAGCCGATGGAAGGCTCCACGCCGCTCGACACCCTCCTGTCTGAAACCGATCCCGCGCTGGTCCAGCTCGAGCTCGATGTCTTCTGGGTCTCGGTCGCCGGCCTCGACCCGGTCGCCCAGATCGAGAAATTTGCCGGACGCGTGCCGCTCACGCACCTCAAGGACAAGGCGCCGGAGGTCCCCCAACAGTTCAAGGAAGGACTCGGCAAAGAGGCCTTTCGCGAGGTGGGCGCCGGAGCCCTCGATTTCGCGGCGATCCTCGAGGCCTGCGAGCGCGCGGGCGTGAAGCATTACTTCGTCGAGCAGGATCAAACGCCCGGCGATCCGCTGGCGAGCCTGCGCCAGAGCTATGACCACCTGCGCGGGTTGAGAGTTTGAGAAGATAAAGTGGGAGCGCCCTAGAACGTTTCCAGAGCGAAGGGAGAGAGTTGCATGCGGATTCCCCGATTTCAGCTTCGGCGCGCAGTCGCGGCCGTCCTGGTAGGAGCGATCACCGGCCTCGCGCCAACCGGTTTGACGGCGGCCGAGCACGTCGTGCCGGCCGAGGCGCTCGTCGAGACGCTCGAGGCCGATGCGGCCGCGCGAGTCGCGAACGAGGCGGCGTTGCAAAGCGTGTTCGAGTCAGAATCCGCTCGCAAGGTTCTCCACGGCGCTGGCCTCGAGCCGGTCCAGGTGAGCAAGGGCGTGGTTGCGTTGGACGACGACGATCTCGCGCATTTGGCCGAGCGAGCGCGTGCGTTCGAGGCCGAAGTCGCCGCCGGTGCGCTGAACAACCAGCAGATCACCTACATTCTGATCGCGCTGGGCACGGCGGTGATCGTACTGCTGCTGGTCGGGACAGACTAGCAGCCCGTGTCGGAAGTCGCGTGGGCCGCGCGAGAGGGTCCTGGGTGTGTTCGGCGAGGAGCGACGAGGGTGTTGATGCGGGACATCTGCCCCGAGGAGCGACAACGCCGACACGCCCAACGCCCTCTCGCCCAAAGGGTTGCGGCGGCGCGGGACGATCTGCTTCGCTGTCGCTCGCTCAGGATGAAACCGCATCGGTTCCTCGCGAACGCCTCGCATCTCGCCCCGCGGCGCGCGCAACGCGGCCTACGGGACTCCCGACACGGGCTGCTAGCAGTGCGGGCGGCCGCCATCGTTGCGGCGACGGTTGCGCTCGCGGCCGCGGGGGAGCGAGGGGTCTGGATCGACGTCCCCTTCGTGAAGCAGACGCGCAATGGCTGCGGGGCGGCGAACGCGGCCATGCTGCTGCGCTACTGGGACGCACAAGGGGCGAAGCTTGTCGGCGCGGAGGCGTCGCTCGAAACGCTGCACCAACAGCTCTATTCCGCCGAGTTGCGGGGCGCGATTGGCTCCGAGCTCGAGAAGCTGTTGCAGGGCGCGGGCTTCCGCACCTTTGCATTCGAAGGCCGCTACGAGGATCTCGAGAAGCATCTGGCCAAGGGTCGCCCGCTGGTGGTCTGCGTAAAGCCGCGCGGGCAGCGGCGTCTGCACTTCGCATTGGCCGTGGGGCTGGACTTGTCCGAAAATGTCATACTGCTCAACGATCCGGCGCGCCGCAAGCTGACGAAGATGGATCGCTCGAAATTTCTCGAAAGCTGGGCCGGAGCGGGCAACTGGACACTGCTGGCTGTTCCACGCGAAACCCGTTGAGACTGCTGAGGCTTCTGCTGCCGATCGCGCCGATCGCCTTGTGGGCGCAGGACGGCGCGGACGAGCTGTTCAAGCGCGCAATGGCCGCGGCTCGCGAGGGGCGCTTCGCCGACGCGCGCGCGCTGTTCGCCCAGGGGCGGCGAGCGGCGCCGGCGGACGCGCGGTTCTGGGTCGAGGGCGCCGGGGCGGCGTTTCGGCTGGAGCGCAACGGCGAAGCGCAACGGCTGCTGCGGCGGGCGTTGCGTCGCGAGCCCGAAGCGGAGTACGCACGGAACTTCCTCGCGACCCTGTATCTGCTCGACGGCAACGTGGAAGCGGCGCTCGCCGTCTGGGCGCCACTGGACAAGCCGCGACTGAGCCGTGTCGAGACCCCTGCCGGGCTGCGCCTCGACCGCGTGCTGCTCGATCGCGCCGTCGACTTCGCGCCCGGCGAGACGCTGAGGCTGCCGCAGTGGCGCACGACGCAGCAGCGCCTCGAGATGCTCGACGTCTTCTCGATCGCCCGGCTCGATCTGCGAGCCGCGGACGGCGCGTTCGCGGCGCGGGTGCGCGCGGCCGAGCGCAACGGTCTGGGGCCGACGAAGCTTGCCGCCGCGGCGGCCCTGGCGCGCTGGCTGCCCTTCCAGGCCATGCGGGCGGACTACTTCAACATCGGAGGCGGGGCGGCGAATCTCCGCTCGCTACTGCGCTGGGATCCGCGCAAGAGGCGCGGCTGGCTCGAGTATTCGCGACCGCTCGCGCACGAGCCGGCGCTGCGAGGCCGACTCTTCGTCGACCTGCGCGACGAGGATTGGGAGCTGCGTTCAACATCGACCGGCGACCGTTTCCGCATGCGGACCGCCGCGGCTGGCGCCGGCTTCGAGAACGCCGTGGGGGGCCGGTTGAGGTGGGGCGGCGAGGCTGCCTGGACTTACCGCGATTTCGGCGGCCCCGAAGCACCGAACCGGCGAACGGCGCCGGGCGCCCGCGGTGACGTCTTTCTCGAGTGGGCCGCCTGGCGCGCTCCGGCGCGGCGCATGCGTCTCGACTCCCGCACACGCGCTCGGCTGGGACGCGCCTGGGACGCCGACACTGGCCGCTACGCCCGCCTGGACCAACGCGCCCGCTTCGAGTGGATCCCCGTCCGTAAAGGAGACCGCTGGCGCGTGCGCGCCGAAGCGGCGGGCGGCGCAGTCGGCGGACGTCCGCCTTTTGACGAGCTCTACATGCTGGGCGTCGAGCGCGACCACCCGTTCTGGATTCGCGGGACTCCAGGAACGCACCGCGGCCGCAAGGGCGCCGCGCCGCTGGGCGACCGCTTCTGGCTCGCCAACAGCGAGCTCGACCGGCGCATCTTCCGCTGGGCCTTCCTCGAGACCCGGGCCGGAGGGTTCTTCGACCTCGGCGGCGCGACCGACACACGGGGGCGTCTGGGCGCGGCCGAAACGCTGCTCGCGGCCGGGCTCGTCGTGCGCCTGCGCGTGCTCGGCGCGGTGGAGGCGACGCTGCTGCTCGGACGCGACCTGCGAGCCGGACGGACGCACTTCTACGCCTACTCCGATCCCCGCCGCTAGGTCGGCGTCGAGCGCGAACGACGCGTGCTATCCTCAGTGTTTCCGAGGATTTCCGCCATGGTTCCCCGCTTCGACGACCCCCGCGTGGCCGTGATCGCCGAGAAAGTCTTGGGCGGGGAGCGCTTGGATTTCGACGACGGCGTGGCGCTGTTTCGCTCGCCGGATCTGCTCGGAATCGGCTACTTGGCGAACCACGTCCGCGAAAAGCTCAACGGCAATACGACGTGGTTCAACGTGAACCGCCACATCAACCCGACCAACGTGTGCGTGGCGGCGTGCAAGCTGTGCGCCTTTGGGCGGCAGAAGCGGCATCCGGCGGCCTACACCATGTCGCTCGAGCAGGTCTGGGAGCGCGCCGGAGAGGGCTACTCCGAGGCGGTTTCGGAGTTCCACATCGTCGGCGGTCTGCACCCCGAGCTCGACCTCGATTGGTTTTGCCGCATGATCGCGGGCCTCAAGGAGCGGTTCCCGCAGGTCCATCTCAAGGCCTTCACGATGGTCGAGGTCGCCTACCTGGCCCGGCGTGAAAAGATCTCCAACGAGGAATGTCTCAGGCGACTCAAACACGCCGGCGTCGACTCGATGCCGGGCGGCGGCGCCGAGATCTTCACCGAGCGCGTCCGGCGCATCATCTGCGACCACAAGATGACCGGCGAGGAGTGGCTCGAGACCGCAAGGCTGGCGCATCGGATCGGCCTGCGCTCGAACGCCACGATGCTCTACGGGCACATCGAAACCGACGAAGATCGCGTTCACCACCTGCTCGAGCTACGCGCCGTCCAGGACGACACCGGCGGCTTCCAGACTTACATTCCGCTGGCGTTTCATCCCGAAAACACGCCGATGCAGCACCTGCCGGCGACGACCGGCTTCCAAGACATCAAGAACATCGCCGTCGCGCGCCTGCTGCTCGACAACTTCCCGCACATCAAGGCCTATTGGGTGATGATGACGCCCAAGATCGCCCAAGTCGCGCAACGCTTTGGCGCGGACGACCTCGACGGCACCGTCGTCGAGGAAAAGATCTACCATGACGCCGGCTCGACCGTTTCTCAATCGCTGGCGCGGGAGCAGTTGCTGCGGCTCATTCGCGAAGCCGGGCGCGAGCCGCGCGAGCGGGATACGCTCTATCGACCCGTTTCGCGCGACGAGGCGACGTTCACGGTGATGGCATAGAGCGCTCGCCCCTTCTTACACGCACCGATGCTGTCCGCTCGGGACTCTCACGATTTCGCACCGCAATGGAGTCAGCGAGCTCAGACGGAGCTCGCGGGCGCGAAACTCGCTGACTGTTCCCCCAGCACGAGTTCCATTCACTCGCGTGAGGGCGCCGGCGCCTTCGTCGACGCTCAGCCCTAGTCGATGCTCTTGACCGCGCGATGGAAACGCGTGACGACGTTGGGGTCCGGCTGCAGCTCGATCTCGGCCTCGCTCTTGCCGTCGTACTCCAGCGTCGACAACACGTAGCGAATGCTTTCGAGCCGCGCCTTCTTCTTGTCGTTGGCGCGCACGATGATCCAGGGACTGAACGAGGTGTGCGTGCGCGAGAACATTTGGTTCTTGTACTTCGTGTAGGAGCCCCACAGCTCCTGTGCGCGTTGGTCGACCGGGCTGATCTTCCAATTCTTGAGCGGATCGTCGCGGCGCGCGTCGAAGCGTTTCATCTGCTCTTTCTTCGAGATGGAGAACCAGAACTTGATGATCTCGACGCCGTCCTCGTAGAGCATGTGCTCGAATTCCGGCGCTTGGCGCATGTAGGTTTGGTACTCCTCCTTGGTGCAGAAGCCGTTGACGGGCTCCACGACGGCGCGGTTGTACCAAGAGCGGTCGAAGAAAACCATCTCGCCGGGCGCAGGCAGGTGTGGGATGTAGCGCTGAAAGTACCATTCGCCCTTTTCCTTGTCGGTGGGCTTGGAGAGCGCAACGACCCGCATGGCGCGCGGCATCAGGTACTCGGTAAAGCGCTTGATGGCGCCGCCCTTGCCCGCCGCGTCACGGCCTTCGAACAGGATCGCCGCGCGACGGCCTTCCTCTTGAACCGAGCGCTGGAGCTTTACGAGCTCGACTTGCAGCTTCTCGAGCTCGTCCTCGTAGCGCAGCGTGCGCATGACCTTCGAGGCATCGATCTTCTTAGCGCGCAGCAGCGCACGGAGACCGCGCTTGGAATTGAGACGGTCGAGATCTTCGGCGGTAATCTTGTCGCCGCCGCGACGGACGAGCTGGAGCGGAGTGGAGGAATGGCCCATTGAGGGCACCGTAGCACGCGTGTTCGTCGGCTGACAATTGGGCAAACGTTCGGTGTTCGTGACGAAGTGCGTCGGGCGGGCGCGGGTCCGACCGGACCCTCTTTCCCGACTCCTGTGATCTTCACGCTTGCCGCACCCTGGCGAGCGCGGCTCCGACGGACCATCTTTCAGAGAGCCGCATGCGCGAGCTTGCGGTAGCGCCCTGGCGGGCGCGGCTCTGTTGCAACCACGCGCCCAGACGCCCCTACAGCTTCGCCGGCGCCGGCTGCCGCGCCACCGACAAGCCGAAGTAGGCGATCACCGCAAAGCAAGCCAGCGGCACGAAGAACGACAGCCCGATGCTGCCGGTCAGGTCCGAGACCTGCCCTTGCACCGCGGTCAGCAAGGCGCCGCCGAGAATAGCCATGATCAGCCCCGAGCCAGCCACTTTGGTGTCGTCGCCCAACCCGCGCACGGAGATGCCGTAGATGGTGGGGAACATCAGCGACATGCAACCGGAGATGGCTACCAGAGCAATGACGCCGACATAGCCTCCGACCAGCGCCACCAACAGGCAGCAGCCCATCGCCGCGATCGACAGGCTCGCCAGAATCGTGCTCGGAGCGTAGAAATTCATTAGCCCGGTGCAGGCGAAACGCGACAGCGCGAACAACACCAGCGCGGCAATATAGTACGTCGCCGACTGTTCCTCGTTGAGCCCCAGCTCGCGCATGACGTAGCGTATCGTAAACGACCACACGCCGATTTGCGCGCCGACATAGAAGAACTGCGCGACCACGCCCCAGACGTACTGCCGCCGTTGGAGCAGACGCTTGACCGCCCCGCCCAGGTCGACCGCGCCGGCCCCGTCTCCTTCCGACGCGGCCGGCATTTTGGTGAATACGACGAGCACCCACAGTACCAGCAAGACGAGCGCGACGGCGACATAGGGCCCCATCACGGCCTCGAGCTCTCCGGCCTGGATCGACCGCAGCTCCTCGGCCGGTAGCGCGGCCCGCTCGTCGGCAGAGAGCTGTTGCAACTCCGAGAGGATGAAAAACTTGCTGATGACCACGCCGGCAATCGAGCCGATCGGGTTGAACGATTGCGCCAGATTCAGCCGCTGCGTGCCGGTTTCCTCCGGTCCCAGTCGCACGATATAGGGGTTCGCCGAGGTCTCGAGGATCGAAAGACCGCCCGCCAGGATGTAGAGCGAAGCGAGGAAGTGCCAGTAGACCATCGTCTGGCTCGACGGGTAGAACAGCAGCCCGCCCGCGATGAATAGCGCCAGCCCCAGCAGAACGCCGGCTTTATAGGTGTACTTCTTGATGAAGATGGCCGCCGGCAGCGCGAAACAGAAGTAGGAGCCGTAGAAGGCGATCTGAATCAACGACGTCTGAAAGTCCGACATGCTCTGGATGCGTTTGAACGCGGCCAGCAGCGTATCGGTCATGTTGTTCGCCAGCCCCCACCAGGCAAAGCAGCTGGTGAGCAAGATGAAGGGCCACAGAATACCCTTCGGTACGACGTGGGGCTTGGCGGCGGCTGGAGCAACGGCCGTGTCGCTCACAGGGCGGCTCCGGGCGCGCTCGCCTGAATCGGTCGAGCCGGGCGATCTCGATGGTCCGTCATGGAAGACAACGAGCGTACAAGGGGGGTGCAGGTCGAGTCAACCGAGTGTCGGGCCGCCATCCGCCGGCGACGCGTCCCGCGCGGTCACTCCTCCAAACCTTCGAGCGACGGCAGGATGGCGAGCTCGTCGGGCACGTACGCCGCGCCATTGCGGATCCAGGTGATGATGCTGATGAGCTCGTCGGCGGTGAGCGGCATCAATCCCGCCGGAGGCATGAGCTTGGGGTGCGCCTCATGTACCAGCATCACCCGGATGAGATTGCTTGCGGCCGGGTCGCCCGGCACGATGGCCGCTAGTCCGCTCTTTCCGCCGCCAAAGGCGACCTCCTCCACGTCCAGGCGATAGCCGTTCATCTGCGCATTCTCGCCGTGACACTTCTTGCATTTCGCCTCGAGGATGGGCAGAACGGTGCGGACGTACTCCTCCTGGCCTTCTTCGAGCGAGATTCGCGCTGCGCCGACGTCTGAGGCGCCCAGCCAATAGGCTCGAACGAAATCAGGAGCGTTGCGTACGAGGTAGCGAGAGCCATGTGTCAAGTTACCGCCCTGGTGGCCCGCGAACACGACTACGCCGGAGAGCAGCGCCAGCGCCGCGCGATAGCTGTTGACCCGCCACTGCTCGGTCCGGAGTAGAGCGATAGGCGCGTGGATGGTGAGAGCCACGACAGCAAGCGTCGCCACGACGAATCCCGATATGAAATGAGCTCGCAGAATCTCTTCGTCGTAACCGCCGCCGCTGCCGCGCAGCAGCCCCAGGCAAGCCACGGTCGCGGCGCTCCAAGCCGTGAGGCTCAACAGCAGATGAATGACGCGACGCCAATCCGGGTCCCGTTTGCGGAACATGTGCAACTCGAGGATCCCCAAGATGACGATGAAGCCGATCGGAAAATGAAGAATGACCGAGTGGAACGGCGCGAAGAAGGGGATCCAGTGAAACTGTTGTTGCGCTTGATCGTGAGCTTCCAGGGCGGTGTTAGGCGAGGACTGTAGCCAGATCGAGAGCCCGGCCAGCAACGCCCACAGCAACCAGCCGGCCCAAACGCTCCAGCGGATTCGGGTCTCAATGGGAAATGGCACCGCGCTAAAGGTAGCAGTTTCCCCGCGCGGCGCCAAGCGTCACTCCAGCTCGCGGTCCTCGCCGGCCAACTTGCCGGTCTTGCGCCAAATCAGATAGGCGTGCATGAACGGATACAGATCCCCGTCGAGCACTTTGTCCACGTCGCCCTGTTCGAGCTTGCTGCGTAGGTCCTTCGCAAGCCGGTAGGGCGCTAGAACGTAGTTGCGGATCTGGCTGCCGAAGTTGATGTCGGCTTTCGAGGCTTCGAGCTTGTCGGTCTCTTCGCGCTTTTTGCGCAGCTCGAGCTCGTAGAGCCGCGCCTGCAGCACCTTCATCGCGGAGGCTTTGTTCTTGTGCTGCGAGCGCTCGTTCTGGCATTGCACCACGATGCCGCTGGGCAGGTGCGTGATGCGCACGGCCGAATCGGTCATGTTGACGTGCTGGCCGCCGGCGCCGCCGGCGCGGTAGGTATCGATGCGCAGATCGGCGTCCTTGATGTCGATGGCGATCTCGTCGTCGATCTCGGGGTAGACGAACACCGAAGCAAACGAGGTATGCCGTCGCGCGTTCGAGTCGAAGGGCGAGATGCGCACCAGGCGATGCACGCCTACCTCGCTCTGCAACAGCCCAAAGGCGTATTCGCCTTGGATCTCGACGGTAGCCGACTTGATGCCGGCTTCGTCACCGGGTTGCTCGTCGGTGAGGTTGGTCTTGAAGCCTTGCCGCTCGGCCCACCGCAAGTACATACGCAGCAGCATCTGCGCCCAGTCCTGCGCCTCGGTGCCGCCGGCGCCGGGGTGGATCACCAAGATGGCGCTGCGGTGATCGTTTTCGCCGGCGAGCAGCGCCGTGGTCTCGAGCTGATCGACGCGGGCGTCGAGATCGCGCATCTCGCGCTCGAGGTCGTCGCCCACGTCCTCGCCTTCGTTGGCCAGCTCGAAGAACGCTTCGAGGTCGGAGGTTCTGCGCGTGAGCTCCGCGTCGGCCTCGACCACTTCGCTCAGGCGCTTGCGCTCGCGCATTACCTTTTGCGAGTTGGCCGGGTCGTTCCAGAAATCCGCGTCGGAGATCTGCTTCTCGACCTCGTCTAGCTGCCGCTGCGCCGCCGGGGCGTCAAAGATACCCCCGGGCGGTGTTCACCCTGTCCCGCAGGGCGGAAAACTCTCGTTCCAGCTCGTCCAACGCGATCGACATACTCTACACGCCCATCATCGCACGGGCCGACGGCTCGGGCGGGTGGCCCACAGCGCCGCCGCCGCTCCGAGAATCGTCAAGTACCAGAACCATTCGCCAAACCGCACGAACCAGGTGAGCTCGTCGTGGTAGGCGAAGTGCGCGTTGAGCACGCCGGGCCGAAACGACGGCAACGGCGGCGTAATCTGTCCAGCGCGGTTGATGACCGTGGTGACGCCGTCCGCTGTAGCGCGCAGGATGTAGCGTTGCGTCTCGATGGCGCGCATGCGGGCGATGAGCAGATGCTGGTAGCGCGCCGCGGTCGGCCCGTACCAGCTATCGTTCGACACGTTCACCAGCGCCTCGGCGCCGGCCGCGGCGATCTCGGCCACGCCTCGGGCGAAGACGTTCTCGTAGCAGACGTAGGTCCCGATCGAGTGTTCGCCGACCGGCGCGACCACGACCTCGTCGCCCGGCAGAAAGTCGCCTGCCTCGAGCGTGATCTTCTCGATGAACAGCGAGAACGGCCAAGGCGTGAACTCGCCGAAGGGTACCAGGAAGCGTTTCGAATAGTGGCCCAGCAGGCGTCCCTCGGGCGAGAGGACGATGGCGGAGTTGAGCGGTCTACGCTCGCCGTCCGCCTCGGTGAAGGCGACCGTGTTGAGCACCATATGCGCGCCGGTGGCCCGAGCAGCCGCCTGCGCGGCCGAGCGTGCGCGCGCCGAGTCGAAATAGTAGACCGGCACGGTGTACTCGGGCCAGATCAGCAGCTCGGGCCTCTCCGGACCCCCTTGGGTCGACCACTCGATCATGCGCAAGAAGTGCCGGCCGGCGCGCTCGGGCGTCCAACCGCTCATCACCTCGTCCGGATGCACGGCCGGCTGCACCATCCGCACCGGTACGGTTCCGGTTTCGCCGTCGGGCAAGCGCGGCAGCAGCGGCAAGGGCAACAGGAGCAGCAGCCACGCCAGCTCCCTTCTCGGCCGCCGCAGCGCGACTAAGGCGACCGCCGTGTTGAATGCCGTCAACACGAAGGACGGACCGTAGACGCCGGTAAACGGGGCGAGCGGGGCCAGCAACGACATCGTCGTCGCGGCGTTGCCCAGATGGAGCCAGGTGAAGCCGAGGTATTGGTGCGAGCCCTCGATTGCGACCCACAGCGCCGCTACGGCCGGGACCGCCCAGCCGGGACGCAACAGCGGACCGGCCAGCGCGGCGAACACTCCCAGATGCAGTCCCTTGACGAGCAGAAAACCGGCGTAGACCGCCGCCGCGGCTGGCGCCGCCAATCCGCCATAGTCGGCCATGACGCCGTAGACCCAGTAGCAGGCGCCGCCCCAGTAGATCGCTCCGCACAACCATCCCGCCAGGAAGCGTCGCTTCGGCGACGAAGTCTTCGCGCACGAAACCAGCAACGGCGCCACGGCAAACGCCGCCAGCCAATACTGCGAAAACCCGGGGAAGATCAGAACTTGAAGCAGACCGCTCGCCGCGGCGAGCGCGAGCGCCGACCGCACTAGCGGCGCTCCGGGCCGAGCGCCTCGGCAAGCGGCCCCTCCGCCACGTGCTCGGCCATGTATGAGCTGCGCACCAGCGGTCCGGAAAAGACAGCCCGAAACCCGATCGACTCGCCGTACTCGCGGTAGGCGTCGAAGACCACCGGGGGTACGAACTCGGCCACCGGCAGCCGATGGCGGCGCGGCTGGAGGTACTGTCCAATCGTCGCGATCTCGCAGTCCACCGTCCGCAGGTCGTCGAGCAACCGCCGCACCTCATCCGCCGTCTCTCCCAGCCCAACCATCAGCCCGGACTTGGTCAGCGCCTCGGGCCGGTGCGCCTTCGCGAAGCGCAGCGCCCCGAGCGACTGGCGGTAGCCGGCCTGGGGCCGCACGCGCCGGTACAAGCGCGCGACGGTCTCCATGTTGTGGTTAAACACGTCCGGGCCGGCATCGAGCACGCGTGCGATGGCGGACCAATCCCCGCAGAAGTCCGGCGTCAGCACTTCGAGGCGCGCCTGCGGAAGCGCCTGGCGCACCTCGCGGACCGTCCGCGCGAAGTGCGCCGATCCGCCGTCGGAGAGGTCGTCGCGGTTCACGCTGGTGATCACGACGTACTCGAGCCCCATGCTCGCGGCCATCTCGGCGATGTTCGCCGGCTCAGCCGCGTCGAGCGGCCCCGGCTCGCCCTGGGGCACCGCGCAGAAGCCGCAACGCCGCGTGCAGACGTTGCCGAGGATCAGGAACGTCGCCGCCTTGCGCGCGAAGCACTCGTGGATGTTGGGGCAGCGCGCGGACTCGCACACCGTGTGCAGCTTGCGCCGGCGGAGATCGGCCTTGAGCGTGTGCAGCGCCGGAAAGTCGACGCTGCTCTTGCGTAGCCAAGCAGGCAACCGCTCGGCGGGACGCCGAACGCCGGAGGAAATCTGGATCAGGTCCATTCAGCCGTCAAAGCGCGGGCCTGCAAGCCTACAGCTTTTTCAGCATCGTATCAAAGCCGTCCTGCGTGAGCTTCGACTTGAACGACTGGGCCGCTTCCGCGTTCGCGAACGGACCCACGACGACGCGTTGCCAGCCGTCGCCCTGGCCGGCGTTGACCGTTGCCGGATAGCCGCGCGAGCGGAGCTTGCCGGCAAGTTGCGCGGCGTCGGCCTGGGTGCGCAGCGCGGCCACCTGCAGATAATAACCCCCGTCAGGGCCGCCGCTGGTGCGCTTTGCCGGCGCCGGCTTGGGCGGCGGCTGGGCCTCCGCCACGGCGGCGGGCGAGGGCTTCTCAGGAGCGGTTCGCTTGGGCGCGGGCTTGGGTTTGGGCGGCGCAGGCTTGGGCTCTGCGGGCTTGGCCTGTGGCGGCGGCGGCTTCGGCGCTGGCTTGGGTTGGACCGCCGCCACTGGCGTCGGCTCCGGCGGCTCCTGCCGCAGCGTCGCCGGCAACGCAGGCTCCGGCGGCGCCGGCTCGGGTTCTTCGACCTGCACCAGCCCCGGCTCGCCGTCTCCGCCATGCCCGAAGCCGATCATGTATCCGGCGCAGAAGAACAGCGCAAAGAAACCGGTGACGATGAAGAACAACGCCAGCAGTTGCTTGTTCCCTAGATTGACTTCGTACGCCTCTTCGCGGTCCGCCGCCATATAGCCCTCTATTCTACCCGGTCTGTCAAACAGCAACGAGAAGAATTGTTTGTCGTTGCGGCACTGCGCGCTTTCCTACGTGGTCTTCTGTTGACCCGACTGATTCTCCGCCCAGGATTGCAGGCCGTGGAAGAGCTCGACCGGCAGCGGGAAGACGATCGTCGTGTTCTTCTCCATACCGATCTCAGTCAGCGTCTGCAGGTAGCGCAGTGTGATCGAGCTGGGCTGCCCAGAGAGCTTCTCGGCGGCCAGGGTCAGCTTCTCGGCCGCTTGCAGCTCGCCGTCGGCGTGGATGACCTTGGCGCGTCGCTCGCGCTCGGCTTCGGCCTGGCGTGCGATGGCGCGGATCATCTGCTCGGGCAGGTCGACGTGCTTGACCTCGACCGCTTGCACCTTGATGCCCCAGGGCTCGGTTTGCTCGTCGAGCGTTTCCTGCAGGCGTGCATTGAGCTTTTCGCGGTCGCTCAGCAGCTCGTCGAGCTCGGCCTCGCCCAGCACCGCGCGCAGCCGAGTCTGGGCCAACTGGGAGGTCGCATGCACGAAGTGCTCGACCTCGACGACGGCCTTGCGCGGGTCGATCACGCGGAAGAACACGACCGCGCTGACCTTGACCGTCACGTTGTCACGGGTGACCACGTCCTGCGGCGGCACATCCATGGTCTCCACGCGCAGCGAGATGCGGACCATGCGATCGATCGGCGCGAAGACCAGGATGAGCCCGGGACCCTTGGGCTCGGGCAGCAGGCGACCGAGGCGGAAGATCACGCCGCGCTCGTACTCGGCGAGGATCTTGATCGAGTTGATCAAGTACAGGCCGACGATGACGAAGAATACCCAGCCAAAGCCCATTACGCTTCTCCCTGCCCGGCGCCTTCCGCCGGCTCCACCGAAACTTTCAGTCCGTCTACTTCGGTAACGCGCACCTTCGACCCGACGGGAATCGAGCGCGCCGCCGACGCCGTCCACAACTCGCCGTGCACGAACACTTGTCCGCCTCCGGGGCCGACGGCGGACTTGACGACGCCGGTTTCCCCGATCATGCCTTCCGCGCCGGTCGTTACTTTATACCGAAACGAGCGGATCGCCAAGCTCAGCAAGAAGACCGTGATGGCGGCGAAGGGTATGGTGACCGCCGCGGCGACCCCCCAACTGATCGACAGCTCGGGGATCTCGGTGTCGATTAGCATCACCGCGCCCAGCATCATCGCGATCGCTCCGCCGGTGGCGAGGATGCCGTTGGTCACCGTCAACGCCTCGGCGATGAAGCAGCCTACGCCGAAGACGATCAACGCCGCCCCCGCCCAGTTGATCGGCAGCAGCGAAAGCGCCATGGCGCCCACGATGGCGAACAACCCGCCGAAGACTCCCGGGAAGATCAATCCAGGGTTGGAGAACTCGATGTAGATGCCGACCAGACCGATCGCCATGAGCACGAACGCCAGGCTGGGGTCGGTGAGCGGCAACAGCACCCGCTGGCGGTAGCTGAGCTCCATCTCCTCGAGCGCGGCGCCGTCGGTGTCGAGCACGCTCTCGGTTCCGTCAAACCGTATCACCGTGCGCCCGTCGAGCTCTTCGAGCAGCTTCTCGCTACTGGCGATCAGGTCGATCAGGTTCGACTCGAGCGCTTCTTCCTCGGTAAACGAGCGTGCTTCGGTGACCGCTTCCTGCGCGAGCTCGGTGTTGCGGCCGCGCTTGTCGGTGATGGCGCGCACGGCCGCCGCGGCGTCGTTTTCAACCTTGCGCTTCATGGTCTCTTCAATCTCGCCGCCGCCCATCATCACCGGGGTCGCGGCCCCGGTGTTGGTGCCGGGCGCCATCACGGCCACGTCGCCGGCCATCAGAATCATGAACCCGGCCGAGGCCGCCTTGCCGCCCGAAGGGGTGACGTAGGTGATGACGGGGACCTTCGAGCCGACGATCGACTGGATGATGTCCTGGGTGGCGTTGAGCATGCCGCCCGGCGTGTTGAGCCGGATGAGCACGGCTTCCGCGCCAGCCTGCTCGGCTTGCTCCAGACCGCTCGAGACGATCTCGGCGGTGAGCGGATGCACCACGCGGTCGATCTCGACGGTCACGATGCGCGGCGCCTGCGCGTGAGCCGCGACGCCGGCCGCGAGAGCTGCCAAGACGATACGCTGGAGCAGGTTTCCGGGCATTCGAGCCGCCCTCAGTATAGATCGCCGACCGCGAACGTCGCTCACCACTCCACGCCTGCGTCTCGCAGCGCGCGCTCGAGATCAGCCTGGCCGCGAAACTCGACCGCGTGGATGCCCACGGCCGCGGCGCCCGCTACGTTCTCGGGGCGATCGTCGACGAAGAAGCACTCCTCGGGGCTGCTCGCGGTCCGCTCGAGCGCTCGTTCATAGATCTCCCGCGACGGCTTCATCGCGCCGACCTCGTAGGAGAGCACCGCCATTGGGAATAGCGCCAGGAAGGCGAAGCGTCGCCTAAGCCTCTGGTAGTGCAACGCGTTGGTGTTGGAGAGGATGGCCAGCCGGTAGCGCCGCCCCAGCGCCTCGATCAGATCGGGCGAGACGAGCTGCTCGGAGGCGAACATTTCCCCCCAGAGCGCGCTGAAGCTCTCGAAGCTCGTGTTCAAGCCGAGCAACGCCTCGCAGCGGCGGTGGAACTCGGCCGAGTCGATCTCACCGCGCTCGTAGGGGCCCGCCAGGTCCGCCTCGGCGAGCAGTCGGCGCACCTCCTCCGGCTCGCCGCCGCTCAGCTTCGCCGCCGCCCGGTAGGCTCGATCGAAGTCCAGCTTCACGAGCACGTCGCCCAGATCGAAGAAGATCGTGCGGATCATCCCATGGCCCTGCGAACCATGGCGAGGCCCAGCAAGATCACCGCGACCGGCCAAAGCTCCCAAATGCTGAAGACGACCCACTCCAGATTCCGCGCCAGGAAGAACGCTCCGAGCGAGGTCAGCAGCGCGCCGGCGAACAGGTTGTCGCGTCCGCCCTTCTGAAACAGCATGCCCACGCCGACAGCGATCAGCAGCACTGGCCAGAATCGCCACAGCCCCTGCCACTCCACATCCACCAGACCCAGCGCGTCGAGCTGGAGAGCCGCCCCTGCCACGACGACCAGGATGCCGAACACTCGGTTGCGCGCCTCGACCGCCCACTGCACGCCCAGCGCGATCAGCAGCATCGGCCACCACTGCCGCAGCTCTCCAAAGGAGATGACGTCGAAGTTGTGCAACAGCAGCCCAACCCCGAGCGCGGCGATGATCAGCCCCGGCAGGGCTCGCGGGCTCAGCAACCTCATCCGGCCGCCGCCTCCGCGTCGCGCATCACGCGGACGGTATTCGCGCCGAAGATCTTGTCAACATCGGCGCTCGAGAGCCCGCGGGAGCGCAGCCCCTCGGCCAAGCGGGGCATCTTCGAGATGTCCTCCACGCCCTCGGGCAACTCTTCGTTGACGCCGTCGAAGTCCGAGCCCAAACCGACGTGCTCAACGCCGCCCGCCTGGATCGCGTGCTCGAAGTGATCTAGCAGGACCTCGAACGGGACGCGCCCGATCTCCTCGATCTTGCGCATCTGAATCCGCCATTCCGCGGCCGCGAGCTCGCCATTGGCCGCCCCCAGTCGCTTGCGGGCGTCGCTGAGCTCCCGCCCGAAATGCTCCACGCTACCGGCCTTGGCGCGGTAGTCGTCGCTGAGGAAGCCGTTGTAGTAGTTGATGTGCACCACCCCGCCGTTCTCCGCCACTTTGCGGATCATTTCGTCGGTCATGTTGCGCGGGTGCTTGGCGAGCGCCCGGCAAGAAGAGTGAGAGGCGATCACAGGCGCCGTTGTCGCCTCCAGGGCGCCCTCAAAGGTTTTGTCCGAGACGTGTGAGACGTCGACCATCATGCCCAGCCGGTTCATCTCCGCGACGATCTCGCGCCCGAGCCCGGTCAGCCCTGGATCTTCGGCGGCTGCATCGCCCGAGGAGCCGGCCCATGGGGTGTGCTTGCTGTGGGTCAGGGTGAGGTAGCGGCCGCCAAGCTCGTGGAGCGTGCGCAGCACCGACAGGCTCGAGTTGATCATGTGGCCGCCCTCGACGCCCAACAGGATGGCGATCTTGCCGTCCGCACGAGCGCGCTCCATGTCGAGCACGGAATCCGCCATGACCAAGTCGTCGGGGTGGCGGGCGACCTCGGAGCGGATCACGTCCATGATCTCGAGCGCCGTCTGCACGCTTTGCGGCGTCGCGCCGCGGCTCGCCGGCGCGTAGACCGAGAAGAAGACGCCCGTGACTCCGCCCGCGCGCATGCGGGGGATGTCGACCTGCCCAATGTCGTTGCGTTGGCCTAGGTCGTACCCGTCGCGCCGGATGCGCATCGGCGTGTCGCAGTGCAGATCGATGAGCCAGGGTTGGGGCTCAGGCGCCGCTTGCGGTTGAGGCTCGGGCTGGGAGGAAGAGCAAGCCGCGGCGGCGAGCGCGCCCAAGGTCCAGGTCCGACGGGTCATGCGCATTCCCTGATTGTTTCACGCGCCCGCTGTTGCCGCCTCCCGGGCTGATCATGGCTACTCGCCAACGATGACGTTGACTCGTTGTGTCGCCAGGTTGTCACTCGGGCCCACCCGGAGCAGCACGCGGAGCGCGGCGGAGCCGACGCCTTCCGGAAGGGCGTCTTCAGGCACGCGTACGTTCACCTGGAACACGCCGGACACCAATCCCGGCGCTCCGCCGGCGTAGACCACGTCAGCCGGCTGGCCCCCGATGGTTACTGCGACCGGTAGCGTCGGCTGTGGGAGCGGCCGTCCAAGCACGATCCGGCCGTCGGGGATTCCAGGTTCCACCGCGCCCTCCCCCGTACCGAACAGGCTGACCACGCTGCCCGGCGCCGCAGGGTTGGCGGCGGAGTTGATCGAGCCGTCTTGGTTGAGCGCGGCGGCTTGACCTTCCGGCTGCTGGAAAAGACCTGGGGCGGAAGGCGAGAGCCCCAAGACCCAAGGGTCGGACACGACTCCGCTTCGCTCAACTGCGATGAGCGTGGAGTCGAGCGGTTGGACCGTGCCCGAATGAATTGCCGGGTAGAGACTGGGCCCGAGGGCTTCCCGTGACGGAATCACCGCATTGGTCTGTCCGGCCGAAACGAACAGCAGCGGCACAGGAACGCCTCCAACTCTCACCCTGACCCCCGCAAGCTCGGTCGGGAAAAACCCGCTCGAATCCGGTGCGGCGCCGATGGGCGCCTCAGGCCCTAGCCCAAAGCCATACAGCGAGACGATGGTGCGTGGCGCGATGTCGACCGAGTTTGAAGTGGCGTGCTGGGCCGGCGCCGCGAGAAGTGGTTTGATCGGCGAGGGGCAGGCCGTGACGTTCGCGATGCGGCGGACAATCCAATTGTTCGTGTCAGCAATGTAAAGGTTGTCGCCGGCATCGATGGCCAAGTCGCTCACGCCGATGGTTGACGAGCCGGTAGCCTGCGGCGCGATTGCGTTGAGGACCCCCTCCGGGGTGATGCGCACGATCGAGCCCAAATGTGACGCGTAGAAGTTACCGTCGGAATCGACCACCCAGAGCCCGGAGAAGATCGGGATCGGCGTCTCGATCGGGTCTCGAGTGAGACTTCCGTCTTCCTCGAGTCGGAACGTTTCGGAACGGAAGAAGTTTGCGAGGTGCACACGACCTTGCGCGCCAAAAAAGATGCGGCTTGGCTGGAAAAGGTGTGTCGGGATCGGGACCGTCGAAATCACGCTATTCTCATCGATCACCCGCACGACCCATTCTGAACCGGATGCACCTGACTGCCGGCTCAACATCCAAACTTTCCCATCCAAATCGACCTCGAGGTCGAAAATTCGTCCGAGCAGAGCATCGATCGCCGGCCCCCCGTCGCCGCAGGAGCCCTCGGAGGTCCGGCATTCCACGCCCGGCGTCCCGGCGACCCTCGATAGCGTTCCATCCGCGCCGACCCTCCAGATCGTGCCGGCGGATCTGATGGCCTCCGCCACGTAGACGGCGCCATCCGGCGCTGCGGCAACATCGTCCACCCGGCCCAGAGGCGCCATCGCCGCGTTCACGCCTTCGCGGTCGTCGTCGGCAGTCGCAGTCACGCCGTTGCCGGCCAAGACCTCCACTCGGCCGCCACGGGCTACACAGACGCGGCCCGTAAGAAGGTCTTCGATGTAGATCGACCCATTCGGGCCGGCGCTAATCCGATCCGGGTAGATAGCGATTTCCAGGCTGGCGCGCGCGCCCCCGAACGTGTGTTGTCGACGTGGCCGACCGGCCACGGGCTCGCGCTCCCCTCCGGCTAGCAAACGAAAAACCTGCGAGCGGACCGTACCGTAGAGATCTCCATCAGGAGTGACGGACAAGGCGCCGACAATCGAAGGATCTCCTTGCCAGACGGTCTCGAGAGTATCATTTGACGCAACGCGACGAATCCCTTGGTTCGACCGCCAATAGAGCCGCCCTTCAGCGTCGATCTCGATCGTGTGGGCGTCGACGCGGAGAGTCGCCGAGCGCGCGGAACCATCCGGTGGGGTTGAGCCGGCGAACTGCGCCAACATGTAGGTCTCTAGAATTCCGTCCGGCCGAATCTTCACGATACGATTTGGCGCGGCGTTCTCTCGTACGTAGACAGTCGAATCCGGTCCTACCCGGATCTGATGGGGACGATTGAGCTCAGCTTCAGTCGCCGGGCCTCCATCGCCTGAGAAACCGCCCTGTCGGGGCCCGACAGGTGTGGCCCCGGCAATCGTGTCGATCGTGCCGTCCGGAGTGATCTTACGGACGCGATGGATGCGTTCGGCCGCCACATAGATCGAGCTGTCGGGCCCGATGGCGATCCGAGATGAGCCGTATAGGCCGGCGTCGATCGCCGGCCCGCCGTCGCCGGTAAAGCCGATGGCGCGGTCTCCGGCAACGGTCTCTACTGCACCCCCGGGCACAAGCCGGCGAATCCGCACGTAGCTCGAGTCACGGGCGGCCTCTAGCCAATACAGTGCGCCATCGGGCCCGATTTCGAAGCTGAGCAGCATGCCCAGTGCGATTTGCGTTCCGGGGCCCGAGGCGTTGGAGTAGCCGTACTTGCCAGTCCCGACGACCGTTTCGAGCCCGCCGTCGGTTTCGATGCGGAAGATTCGGAAGTGGATGGCGTCCGCGAAGTAGATGCGACCTTGCGCGTCTTTCCGCACTGGAAACGGACCGAACAACTCGGCCTCCAGCGCCGGCTCTCCAAACTCCGACGCGAACGATCCGCCTCCCACGATCGTTTCCATCGAGCAGGCCTGGTCGACCTGCGCCCAGGTCGGGCTTGTCGACAGCAGTAGAGCGAAGCATAGATGGGACATCTTCTGATGCACTTGAACGCCTCCACCGAGCCTTGCCCTAGCGCGCGGCTCCTCTACCGAAACGCCCCCAGCGGTCCGTCGTAGCGATACCGGAACCAATCGACGTCGATGTGGCCTTGCGCGCTGCTCTGGTTCCAGCAGTAGAAACCGATCC
This sequence comes from Bryobacterales bacterium, assembly GCA_965216545.1. GTDB lineage: Bacteria > Acidobacteriota > Terriglobia > Bryobacterales > UBA6623 > RI-231. Next base: position 3,792,947 of record OZ244172.1, on the reverse strand, counting down.
GGTCGCCGCGCCAATTGCCGAAGATCAACTGGAACGACGGCCCAAAGCGCCGCCAGCCTTGCTCGCCCTCCGCGCGCCACGAAAACGTCGCGCGGTCTCCGTAAATGTCCGTGCGGAAGTAGACGATGTCCGCCTCGACCGCCGGCCCCTCGATCTCTCTCCCGTCCTCGTTCCACACCAGCCGGCGCTTGCCGTCGGCGCCGGCTTTGAGCCCGAGCAGGACGTATTTCCCCGAATGGTGCGAAAAACCGGCCTGCTGACCCGGCTTCATGCCGCTGACGTCGACCCGCGCGATCGCCGCGCCCCGGCCCGTGCCCATGATGCGCTGTGAAAGGGTGTTCGCCGCGTTCCAAAAGCCGCCGTCGTTCACCGGCACGCTCGCTTCGAGCCGCAGCCAGCCCGGGCGATCGGTTAGCGACCACTTCTCATCACGCGGATTGTGATTCCACTGCCATTGCGGGCCCAGGCGGGCCGTCTCGAAGTCGTCGTCGGCCTGCGGCGCGGCGACGGGGAATCCAGCGATCGGTTTGCGCGCGCCATCGACCGTCTCGTTCACGCCGTCTTGGTCCGGATCGGCCCCGACCACCGGCCAGCCGTCTCTCCACGTCACCGGGATCAGCCACTGGCCGCGTCCCTCATAGGACTTCGGCGTAGTCCGGCCCGGCATGCCGTCGGGGCCGATGGCGCGGTGCTGTACGGCTTGGTGGGTGAGCCACCAGGAGCCGTCCGGCGCCTGCACCAGCGCGCCTTGGCAGGTCGAGCGATCCATATCGTCCCGCCGCTCCATGAGCACCTTGCGCTCGAAGGGTCCGTAGATCGTCGGTCCGCGCAGGTCGAGTTGCAACCGGTCGTTGCGGATCCATTCGACCAAAAAGATGTGGAACTCTCCGTCGATCTTGTAAATCTTCGCCGCCTCGGCGCCCGGACCGACGTAGATGTCCTTGCCCTGGTCGAGCAGATCCAACCCATCCCAGCTCATCTTGTACATGCGGATGTGGTTGCCGGGCTTACCGCCTTCCACCTGGCCAAAGTTCACCACCATGTGGCCTGGTGCTCGGCTTCGTCCCAGAAGACCGCCGGGTCGGTCCAGCGCGACTTGGCCAGCATCTGCTTGGGCTTGGTCCAAGGCCCGCGAATGTCCTTCGCGGTGGTGACGTAGAGCCCAAAGCTGTGGTCGATCATGTACACGTACCACGTGCCTTCGTGGTAGGCGATGTCGCCCGCCCAAACACCCTTGGAATACTCGCCCATTGCGTCGGGTCCGTAGGCGGGATTCCAGTCGAGCCTGTCGTAGACGTGGCCCACGAGCGTCCAGTTGACGAGGTCCTTGGACTCGGCGATCGTCATGCCCGGCGCGTAGTGGTTCGTCGAGGTGATCAGGTAGTAGGTGTCGCCGAGCTGCTCGATGTCGACGTCGGGGTAGTCGCCTTGCAGGACGGGATTGCGATAGGTCCCATCGCCCTGGTCGCCCCACGTGGCCGATTGGGAAGGCGCGGAGAGCGCGAGCAGCAGTAGGGCGAGAAGGGCGCGAACCAGCATCAGGCCATCCAGCTTAACAGCCCGTGTCGGCTCGCTTGAAACACGTATTGCCATCCGCTCGATTCCGCAGTAAGATCCCGGTAGACCGAAGGAAATGCGCCCATGTTTCGAAAATCTCCCAAACCCGTTCTCGGAATCCCGCTTCTTGCGACCCTTTTTGCGTTTGGCAATTCGGCTTTCGGCGCCGATCGCGCCACCTCGCCACTCGCCAACGCCGACGAAACCTACCAGAGATTGCGCCAGCTCGCCCTGGATGACACAGTTACCGTAGAAGACCTCGAAATTCAGCGCGACATCGCCCGTTTTCGCCTTAGCGGCACGATCTCGTTCGGGCAAGCCGTTGACGGGCGGAGGCCGCTTGCCGTCTTCACCGGCCAAGGCGAGCTTATCTTCGAGCCGTCCTTGCCCTGGGAACAACGGAATCTGCAACTGCACATCCAACAAAACAGCGTGCGCGAAACGTTCAGCTCGGCGGTCTTCTGGTTTACCGATGCGACCGAGCAACAGCTTCGCGAAGGCGGCTCGCCCGGCTCGCCCGACGCCCAAGCCGAGAATGCGCTACAGCGCGTCCGCTCGCGGCTGCGCAAGCGCGACAAGCGGCCGGGGAGCCGCACCGAGGCGATGCTCCAGGGCGAGGACATGGACAACGTCGAGGCGATCATCCTGCGCGCATTGGCGCGCGGGCCTGAGGAAGGCGTCTTCCTGGCCTACCTCCACGGAAAGAAGTACTCGGACCTGCGCTTCTTCGTGCGGCCCGGCGGCGCACTCCCGCAGGTGCTCTCGCCCGAGGAGGTCGCGCTCGTCCACGTCAAACCGGGAGCCGATGACGAGGGCATCTGGTACTTGGCGCATCGCGACGAAGAGTATCGCCAGAACACGCACGACTCGCGCGAACCGACCAGTGCGGTGGATGCCCTGCACTACCAGCTCGAGACGACCGTGCAGAAGAACAGGAAGATCGAGGCGACTTGCCTGATTCGCTTCAAAGCGCTGCGGGACGGCGAGCGCGTCGTCTCCTTCGGCCTGTTGCCAGATCTGCGCGTCGAGTCGGTCAAGCTAGGCGGCGAAGAGATCGCCTTCATCCAGGAGCCCAAAGACGCCGACGGCTCGTTTCATGTCATCCTGCCCGAGCCGGCGAAGAAGGACGAGGAGATCGAGCTCGAGGCCTCCTACTTTGGCGAGGACGTCATCCGCAGCGAGGGCGGCGGCAACTTCGCCGTCGGGGCGCGAACGAGTTGGTACCCCAGCCTAGGGTCGTTCAACGACCGCGCCACCTTCGACATCACCTTCCATTACCCCAAGAGCTTCGAGCTCGTCAGCATCGGCCAGCTGCAGGGCGAACCGGAGAAGGGCAAGAACTACACCACGGCGCGATGGGTCTCGGAGGTCCCGCTAGCCGTGGCCGGCTTCAACTACGGCGACTTCAAGAAAGCCGCCGTCGAGGACGAGTCCATCGGCTACCTCGTCGAGGGCTATGCGACTTCACGGCCGCCCGACTTTCTCAACAGCAACGCCGGCGAGCTGCCCACACAGGGCTCGCGCGCGCCCAGGGGGCCGGAGATGGGAAACATGTCTCCCAAGCGTATGATGGAGCGCGCAATGGGCGAGGCGCAGATGTCGATGCGGTTGTTCACGAAATACTTCGGCCCGCTGCCCTATGGCCGAGTCGCCATCACGCAGCAACCGCAGTTCTCCTTCGGGCAGTCCTGGCCTTCGCTTGTCTATCTTCCGGTGAGCGCCTTTCTCGACGCCACCCAGCGCTGGGCGTTGCTCGGCAGGGGCGCCTTCAAGTTCAGCCACTTCATCCAGGAGCTCACCCCTCACGAGGTGGCGCACCAATGGTGGGGCCACATCGTCGGTTGGGCTTCCTACCACGACCAGTGGCTCTCGGAAGGATTGGCGGATTTCTCGGCCGGCCTCTACCTGCGGGCCACGCGCGAGACGCCGCAGGAGTATCTGCGGTTCCTCGAGCGCGGCCGCGACGCGATCCTCGAGAAGAACCAGTTCGGTTTCAGCCCCAACGAAGTGGGGCCGATCTGGATGGGGCATCGTCTGATCACCCGCAAGACCTCTTCCGCCTACCGCCGCCTCATCTACCCCAAAGGCGGCTTCGTGCTGCACATGTTGCGCCAGATGATGTACGACAACCAGACCGGCGACGCGGCGTTCGTCGCGATGATGCAGGACTTCGTCAAGAGCCACCACAACCAGAACGCCTCGACCGAAAGCTTCAAGGAAGTCGTCGAGCGTCACATGACGCAGGGCATGAATCTGGAAGGCAACGGAACGATGGATTGGTTCTTCCGGCAGTGGGTGTACGGGACCGAGGTCCCCAGCTACGAGCTCGCCTACCGGCTCGAGCCCGGCGAGGGCGGGCAGACGCAGCTCGTCGCCAAGATCACCCAAAGCGGAGTATCGGACGAGTTCGCGATGCCTGTGCCGATCTACGTGGTCAGGGAGGGCCAGACGATTCGGCTGGGGTCGATGAGCCTGGCTGGCTCGATGACCTCGGACGAGATCAACGTGCCGCTGCCGTTCAAGCCCGAGACGGTCTCGATCAACGCCTTCCACGACATTCTGGCGTCGGATGTGACCGTGAAACCGTTGTAGCTCGGCCCGGGCGGCCTAGGCGGCGATCGCGTTCTATCATGGACTCCATGCGTCGCGCCGCCCTGCTCTTGCTGTTTGCCTCCGTGGTCGCGCCCGCGGCCCCGCACCGCTTTCGCATCTTGTTCGGCGGCGCGGACCGCGCGGTCGCGGACTGGTCTGGCGCGCTGAGCGTCGCAGGCGGCGAAGGCCGCATCGTCGCGATGCACCACTTCGCGCCGGGCGAGACCTTCGACGCCACAAGCTGGAAGGCGAGCAACCAGTGGGACGGCGCGATCAACCTGTTGCCGCAGGAACGAGCTGTCTTCCCCAAGACCCGTTGGAAGGGATTGATCGTCGACGTCGAGGGGCCGGATACTGCCCGCGTCGCGCTCGCGACCGAGCAAGGCGCGGCGGAGTTTCGAGCCGGCGCCGTACGCTTCCTAGGCCCGGTATCGCTGCTCGAAGGCCGCATCCGCGTCGAGCGCGTCCCCTACGCCTCGGAGATGGCGGACGTCGACACCCAGGACGACTACCCGGCTCTGGCCGTCGGGCCCGACAATCGCGTCTGGTCCGCGTGGTCGGCCCATCGCGACGGCCAAGAGACGCTGCGCATTCGCCACACCGACGACGGCGAAACCTGGAGCGAGGCCGAGAGCCTCTCCGACGGCCCTGGCGACTACTACCAACTCGCTTTGGTCTCGACCGCGCCGCGCAGCGTGCTCGCGGTTTGGTCCGCCATCGACGGAGGCAACGTCGACCTCTACGCCCGGCGCTTCCGCAACGGCGCCTGGGGCGCGGTCAAGCGCCTGACCCGCGAGCCCGGGCCCGACACGTTTCCGCGTCTGGCCGCCGGCCCCGACGGCGAGGTCTTCCTCGTCTGGCAGTCCTCGGGCGCATCCAAGACGGACATTTCGTTGATGCGGCTCCGCGGCGAGCGCTGGAGCCAGGCGGTGAAGGTAACCGAACACCCGGCGAGCGACTGGGAGCCGTCCGTTGCGGTGAGCTCGCGGGGCGAGGTCGCCATCGCGTGGGATAGCTACCGCCACGGCAACTACGACATCTTCCTCCGTCGCTTCACCGCGGGCAAGCTTGGCCCGCTCGAGCGCCTCACCGCGAGCCCGGACTTCGAAGCCCACGTCAACCTCGTCTACGACAAGCGCGACCGGCTTTGGATCGCCTTCGACAACGGCGGACCCCACTGGGGCAAGGACCAACACGGCATCGACGGCATCCTGCGCGGAGAGAGCGGCCTCTATTTCAAGCGGCAGGTCCAAGTGCTGGCGCTTGAGCGCGGGCGACTGGTGCGTCCGGCCCGACCGTTGGACGAAAAGCTGCCCGGCAAGCCGGTGCTAGGCAGCCGCATGACTCTAGGCCTCGACAGCTCCTACGACACCTTCAGCGAGACGCCGCAACTACAAGTCGACGGGCTGGGGCGCCTCTGGGCGCTGGTGAGGATGCGGACGATTGGACGGTTCAATCCGCCGCAGCGCGAGGAGCGCTCAATCTTGCCCTACTGGACCTACCAAGCCGTCATGTTCGACGGCTACGGCTGGTCCGCGCCGGTCGCGATCCCCTTCTCCGACGGCCGCCAGGAACAGCGCGCCGGCTTCGCCGCCGATCGGGAAGGCAATCTCTGGATCGCCGGCCAATCCGACGGCTGGAGCTTGCCGCGCGACGACCCTGGGTTCGCGCGGTACGACTTGCACGTCGGGTCGATCCGGCTCGGCAGAGTCGCCGCGGGCTCGATCGACGAAGAGCTTCTGGTCGGCGCGGCCGGCCTCGGTACGCCCCAGCAAGTCGCCGACGACGAACCGGCGCTCGTCCCGCCGCTGTGGAAGACCTACCAGATGGAGGTCGGCGGCCAGCGCTACAGCGTCACCTGGGGCGACCTGCACCGCCATACCGATCTCTCTTTCGACGGCCAGTCCGACGGCAGCCTCTACGACACCTACCGTTACGCCATCGACGCCGCAGGGATGGACTTTCTCGGACCCTCCGAGCATCTGCTGCCCAAGGACGACCTCAGCGATTACGTCTGGCGCATGGTCGACAAGACCGTCGATGTCTACAAGCTGCCGCACGCGTTCTACCCGTTGCTCAACTACGAGCGCACCGTGGCTTACCCCGACGGCCACCGCAACATCGTCTCACGCGCCCGCGGCTACCAGCCGTTCCGGATCGCGCTCGACCCCGACTCGCCCTCCGGCGCCGCCGAAGACGATCAGCTCCGGCTGTGGGCGAAGTTGCTAGGCGGCGCCGACCAGCCCGAAGCCATCAGCATCCCCCACACGCCCGCCACGCAGATGGGCACCGACTGGCGTTACAACGACGAGCGCGTCGAGCGGCTCGTCGAGATCTATCAGGGCAACCGCGACAGCTACGAGTATTACGGCGCGCCCAAAGCGGCGGTCGCCGAGCAACTCCTCGTGGGCGGCTACATCACCTCCGGCGCCATTCGCGAGAAGGGCTTCGTCTGGAACGCGCTTGCAAAGGGGTACAAGATGGGCTTCATCGCCAGCTCGGACCACCGCGCCACCCACATCTCCTACGCCGCCGTGTATACGCCCGAGCGCGCCTACGGCTCCATTTGGGACTCGCTCTACGCTCGCCGCACCTACGCCGCGACCGCTAACATCATCGTCGACTTCCAGTCGGCCGGCCATGCGATGGGCGAGGAGCTCGAGACGGCGGAGGTTCCGCGGCTCGAAGTCGGCGTGATCGGGACAGGCGAGATCGCCCAGATCGACGTGATCAAGGACAACGCCATCGTCTACACCGCCTATCCCGGCGTTGCGGAGCTGTCGTTCAGCTACGTTGATCGCGCCGTCGAGCCCGGCGAGCACTACTATTACGTGCGAGTTCAGCAGAAAGATGGGAACATGGCGTGGGCGAGCCCGATCTGGGTTCGGTATCGTCCATAACCCTTAGGTTCGGCACGGGTATTCGCCGGTATTGAATTTGGAGCGGAATGGCGGTCAAAATAGAATCTCGGTTTCGATCGAAATGCAGAAGACGAGCGCTCTCCTAGCTTTCGCCTTGCTGACGGCGAACTTGGCCGCGGCCAACAGCGGCTTCGTCGAATCGACCCGTGAACCCGCCGAGTCGGAGGAGCAACCGGAGCAACCCGAGGAGCACAGCTTCGATTGGAGCTCGGCTGCCGAGGAGTCATTCGTGTTCCTAACCGTCCAGAACGGTTTCCGGCTGACGCAGAAGAAGACGGTGCGCGAGCTCGACGGACCCTTCTTCGCCGACTACTGGCGCTCGGTGCGCGGACTAGGCGGCTGGGACGACGGCGACGGTTCGTTTACCAACTACGTGGCGCACCCGATGCAGGGCGCGGTGTCGGGCTACATCCAGATCCAGAACGATCCGCGCGGCGCCGCGCTGCAGTTCTCCGCTCGGCCCGCGTATTGGAAGAGCCGGTTGCGTGCAACGGCGTGGTCGGCGGCCTACTCCACCCAGTTCGAGCTGGGGCTATTCAGCGAGGCCTCCATCGGCAACGTCGGGCTCAGGCCCGGCACCATGGGCTACGTGGATCTGGTGATGACTCCCACCGGCGGCTTGGGTTGGATGATTGGCGAGGACGCGCTCGACCGTTTCGTGATGATCCCGCTCGAGCGCAAGTGGGACAACCGCGGGCTGACTCGCCTGCTGCGCGTCGCTCTGTCGCCGACACGCAGCTTCGCCAACGTACTGCGCTTCGAGAAGCCCTGGAAGCGGGACGGCCGCCGCTGAGCTAGCGAGCAGCCAGCGCGTCCCACTTCTGAGCCGCCGAGGCCAACATGGCTGGGACGTCGGCCTCGAGGACGTAGCCCTGCGCGGCGAGCTCGAGCGCGACCTCGGCGGCGCGGCCCAGGTATTCGGCGCGACTGGCGTAGCGCTCCTCGATCGACAACCGCGGATCCCGCTCGCTTTCGCGCTTCGCTTTGGTGGCCGCGAAGGGCAGGAACGAGCCTTGCATGCTGGAGATCTCGTCGACCGGTCCGGATTTGGCGTTGAAGAGGTTCCAGCCGGTATGGGTGGCCAGCGGAACGGCGACCTCGGGAAGCCGGATGCCGCTGGTCTCGTTGCCGTCCGCGTCCACGGCTGGAACCAGTACGGCGAAGGGCGCGCCGATCTCGGGCGGCTGCCGCTCGACGATGCCTTCGGAGTAAAAGCGCGGGCCGTAGTCGGCGCGATACGCCCTGTGGACTCGGGTCGAGAAGGCGACGCCGGGGATGGCGGGCCAGGCGAGCTTCTCGGCCGGAACCATCCCCCCCTCGGCCACCTTGCCGTAGCGGCTCGGCGGCGGCGCTCCGTCGCCGGCCGCCCAGCCCCGCAAGGCCTCCAGCAACCCGCGCATCGCCCAGCGGTAGTCCACCGCGTTGGAACGCTGCTGTCCGATGGAAACCTTCGCCGGGAACGACCCGGGGCCGTGCTGGGTGCCGGCGATGTGGTAGATCCGCACGTTTTCCGGGACCTCGATGTCGCGCTTGCCGTCGATCGAGGTGTGGATCAAAGACGCCGCCCGCCCCCAGTACTCATACGACGAGTTGCTGTAGAAGATCTTCGGCAGCAGCTCCTCGCGCCCCCGGTAAAACGCCAGCAAGCCGTCCTCGAGGCCGCTGAGCGGATCTTTCTGCACCACGTCGGTGAAGGGAAAGATGTCGGTGGGATAGAAGAAGTTCAGAAACGGGTGGGCGTCGCGGGAGGGCTGCGCGAAGCGGTGGTTGAAGCTGCCCCGGCCGCCGCCGGCGACATGCGAGAGCACGCCGTCGAAAACGCGCCTCTCACGCTCGTCGCCGTTGAAGCCATAGTAGAGGAACGTCCGCAGGAAGCGCCCGCTCTGCGAGATGCCGAAGCCGAGCGCGCGGCGCAGCGCGCCGGGCTCGAGCCCGAGCGCTTCGTTGGACTCGTACTTGAGATAGGAGACGAAATCGCGCACCGCCGCCGCCCCCAACCCGACCAGCGGAGGGTCCTCGGCCACGTAGACGACCTCGTAGATCTTGCCGGGCTCGAAACCGTCGGCGAGGTAGACGCGGCCGCGATCCTCGACGACTTGCCCGCCCTGCATGCGGCCGAATCGCCACTTGCGCCGCGGAATGACGCGGCGCTCGTCCTCGACGCGATCCCGCACCGTCAGCCTGTTCTCGGGCGCATCGGGGTCGGCGACCAGGTAGGGGTCGTGGTTGCGGTCGGCGAGCGAGTGCGAGTAGGCGCGGTCGGTGGTGACGAAATCCGCGCGGGCGAGGCCGCGAATCGGAGCGCCGCCGGGGCCGCGCGCGCTTGGAGGATAGACGTACATCTTGTCGGCGTCGGCCGGCGGGTCGAATTGCCAACCCACCCACAGCAGGGTGTAGCCCTGCTCGAGCAGCAAGCCGTCGCCAAAGTGCTCCGGCGCGGCCGGATCGAGGCTGCTCTCGGCCGCGTTGAACATGCGCAGCATGCCCTTGTTGCCGCGATTGTTGATCTCGAGCAGCACGGTGCCGTTCCCGCGTGCGAGATCGACGGGCTTGATCAGGTAGATGTCGGCCGAGAGCTCGACCTCGCCGTCGGCGTTGCGGGGCGCGCGCTCGATGTCGGCGATGATGCGGTTGGCTGGATTGGCCGGATCGACCGTGAAATGCGCCTTGGCCTTGACGGTCTCGTAGGCGCCGGCGAGCCCCCATGCGCGGCCGTCGAGCACGGGACGGCGCTCGACGCTGTCGAGTCGCGCCACGCGCGCTCCGAGAGCCGGGACGAGGCAAAATCCGAGGCAAAGAAGCAGGCCCATGCGTTGCGGCATGGGGTCATTAGAGCATTTCTTCGGGGCCCCCGGCCCCGGGGCGAGGCGCAGCCTCGCCTGCACGGCGCAGCCGTGCGCCACACAGGGCCCTCAGCCTGGCCTGGGGTTTTAGGCTGCAGTTTTGCGACTGGCGCGCATCGATCGCCCGTAGGCGCGGCTCGCCATCAGATCGGTGATCTGCGTCATCAACAGCGGGATGTCGACCGGCTCGACGAGCACCTCGTCAGCCTCGTGCAGCCGGCCGCCGTCGGGGTTGACCTCGATCAACGCCGTGGCGGGCTCGTATGGCTGGGCTTTGGCCGTCTCGAGCACTTGACGCCTGCGCTCGAGCGGCTGGCTGCTGAGGTCGCAGAGCACCATGTCGTAGACATCGCGCTCGATCTTCGACTCGGCGTCGGCGACCGTCTCGGCGGCCTCGACCACGAATCCGCAGCGCTCGAGCACCGCGCAAAGCGTCAGCCGGACGGCTAGGTCCTCTGCCGCCAACAAGATACGGGGTACTCCAAAGCTGTCGAGGGGGGCGGCGCAACTTGGGCCTATGGAACGGATCTGCATGGGCGCGTCTCCTTCATGCAGCAAGTACCGGCTCCCCTCCGAGCCCGCACCGACCGCATTCGTATCCGTTCGGATACGGTTGTGCAGGGCTAATGTTAACAGAAGTTGACGGCTTTGCCTAGCAAAATCGGCGGAAAGCAGTAGGGCGAATTCCCTAGAATGCGGCTAGGGCCCGAAGACGCGCTCGAAGATGCGGTCGACGTGACGCAACTGATGGTCGAGCGAGAACGCACGCTCGTAGTCGGCGGGCTCGAGCGCGCCGCGAATATCCGGGTCAGCCTCGACTAGAGCGCGAAAGTTGCCGTCTTGCTCCCAGGCCTCGAGCGCATTGCGCTGCACCCAGCGGTAAGCGGTTTCCCGCAGGACGCCGCTCGCGGCGAGCTCGAGCAGCAGTTGTCCCGAATAGATCAGACCGCCGCCCGCCTCGAGATTCTTCTTCATCCGCTCGGGATAGACCAGCAGGCGCTCGATCAAATCCGTCGTCTTCTCGAGCAGATAGTGCGTCAGGATGGTCGAGTCGGGCAGGATCACGCGCTCGACCGAAGAGTGCGAGATGTCGCGCTCGTGCCACAGCGCCACGTTCTCGTAGGCGGCCATGGCGTTGGCGCGCACCACCCGCGCCAACCCGCAGATTTGCTCCGAGACGATCGGGTTCTTCTTGTGCGGCATCGCCGAAGAGCCTTTCTGCTTCTTCGAGAAATATTCCTGCGCCTCCCGAACCTCGGTGCGTTGCAGATGGCGCACCTCGAGCGCAATCTTTTCGCACGTGGCGACGACGCCGGCGAGTACTCCCAGATAGTGCGCGTGGCGGTCGCGCTGGATGACTTGCGAGGAAATCGGCGCGGCCTCGAGACCGAGCCGTTCGCAGATTTTCTCCTCGGCTTGAGGGCTGATGTGCGCGAAGGTGCCGACCGCGCCCGAGATCTTGCCAACCCGGATCTGCTCGCGCGCCGCGGCGAAGCGCTCGGCGTGGCGTGAGGCTTCAGCGTACCAGTTGGCGAGCTTGAGCCCGAAGGTGGTGGGCTCGGCGTGCACGCCGTGGGTGCGACCGACGATCACGGCGTGCTTGAATTCGTGGGCGCGCTTGCGCAACGTCGCCCGCAACGCCTCGATCCCGGCCCCGATCGGCTCGGAAGCCTGCTGAATCAGCAGCGCCTGCGCGGTGTCGACCACGTCGTTCGAGGTCAACCCATAGTGCAGCCAGCGCGAGTGCTCGGCGGCCCCGGCGGCGGCCATCTTCTCCGAGACCGCCGTGGTGAACGCGATCACGTCGTGGCGCACCTCGGCCTCGATCGCTCCGATGCGTTCCAGCTCGAAGTCGGCGTGGCTGCGCAGCGCACGCGCCGATTCGGCCGGAACCTCACCCAACTCGGCCAGCGCCTCCGAGGCGGCCAGCTCCACCTCCAACCACTGCTGGAAGCGGTTCTGCTCGGACCAGATGCGGTCCATCGGCGCCCTGGTATAACGTGGAATCACAGCTCGAATACCTCGCTTGGCCGATCCTGATCGGCGACCAATAGGCGAGTGCGCCCCGCCCCGGCGCGCTCGAGCGCCTGGTCGGCGAACATGCGGGCAATCTCGGGGTGATTGTTATTGCCGCTCAAATGCGCCAGCACCAAGATGCGCGTATCCAGGTCGAATTCGTTGGTCAGGTAGTCCGAGACGGCCTGATTGGAGAGGTGGCCGACGCGGCTCATCACCCGCTGCTTGACGAACCAGGGGTAGGGCCCGACCTTGAGCATCTCGAGGTCGTGGTTGGACTCGAGCACTAGCAAGTCGCAGCCGCGAATGTGGCGCTTGATCGATTCGGTCATGTAACCGAGGTCGGTCGCCAGCACGGCCTTGTGGCCGTTCTGGCGAAAGCTGAACCCGACCGGGTCGGCGGCGTCGTGCGGAATGGTGAACGACTCGACCTCGAGATCGGCGATCGAGAGCTTCGAGCCGGCCTCGAAGCTCTCCACCCGCGGCTTCTTCTTGCCCCAGTCGATGGCGGCTTCGGTGCGGGGAGTCATGTACACCGGCGTCTCGAGCTTGCGCGAGAGCACCGGCAGGCCCGAGACGTGGTCGGAGTGCTCGTGCGAGATCAGCACCGCGTCGAGCGCTTCGGCCGACTCGCCAATCTCGCTCAGCCGCTTGCGCAGCGAACGGAAGCTGAACCCAGCGTCGACGAGCACTCTCGCGCGCGAGGTCGCAACCAGCGCCGCGTTGCCGCGGCTGCCGCTGCCCAAGATGGAGACCTTCAAGCCCAAGGCGCGTTCCCTAGCTTAGTTTGATCGGCGCGGAACCGACGGCGGCGATACGGAAGACGCGATAAACGATTCCGGGCCCCAAGAGCTAGCCCTCTGCCGCGATCGTGGCACAAGATCGAGTATAGCGCCCGCCGGGGGGCCTGCGGCAACGCGTTCGACGGCTACAATCGAGATCGGTGACCGCCTCGCCGTCCCCAGAGCCTGAAGCGCGCCTGCGCGCCCTGCCGTCGGTCGACGAGCTGGTGCGCCTGGTGAGCGAAGGCGGGCGGGTCGACGCGCCGCACACGCTGCTGGTCGCAGAAGCGCGCGCGACGCTGGCCGCCGCGCGCGCCGAGCTGCTCGCCGGCTGCGCTGAGTCTGCGCCTGCGGCGCTGGCGGCCGAGCTCGAGCGCCGCGTCGCCGCGCTGGCCAATCCGTCCCTGCGGCGGGCCCTCAACGCCTCCGGGGTCATCCTGCACACCAACCTGGGCCGCGCGCCGCTCTCGGCCGCTGCGATCGAGGCTGTGGCGCGCGCCGCCGGCGGTTACGCCAACCTCGAGTACGACCTCGCGACGGGCCGCCGCGGCAAGCGCGACATCCACGCCGGCAAGCTGCTCGAGCGGTTGCTGGGAGCGCCGGCGATCGTGGTGAACAACAACGCCGCCGCAATCCTGCTGGTGCTGGCCGAGCTGGCCTGCGGCGGCGAGGCGCTGGTTTCGCGCGGCGAGCTGGTCGAGATCGGCGACGGCTTCCGAATCCCCGAGATTTTGGCGCAGTCCGGCGCACGGCTCCGCGAAGTCGGCTCGACCAATCGCACCCGCATCGAAGATTTTCGAGCGGGCGCGGGCGAGCGGACGCGCGTGATCTTGCGCGTCCATCCATCGAACTTCCGCATCGTCGGGTTCACCGGCCGGCCTTCGCGAGCCGAGCTGGTCGCGCTGGCCGCCGAGCGCAAGCTGCCGCTAGTGGAGGATCTGGGCAGCGGCTGCCTCTACGACCTCGTCGCGCACGGTCTCGAACAGGAACCGCCGGTGCGGGCCGCGCTCGAGGCCGGCGTCGACCTCGTGACGTTTTCCGGCGACAAGCTGCTGGGCGGGCCGCAAGCGGGCGTGATCGCCGGCAAGCCCGAGCTGGTGGCGCGCGCGCGCCGCCATCCGCTGTTCCGCGCTCTGCGGGCCGACAAGATGGTCTACGCCGCGCTCGAGGCCACCCTGCGCGACTACCTCTTCGAGCGCTTCGACGCCGTGCCGGCGCTCAGGATGATCCGGGCCAGCCTCGGCGAGCTGCGCCCTCGCGCCGAAGCTTTGGCGGCGAAGCTCGGCGCACGCGCTCTCGACGGCGAGTCGCTGCTCGGGGGCGGATCGACGCCCCAGCAGAGCCTGCCAACGGTCGTGGTGCGCATCGAGCCTCGGCAGGGCTCGGCGGCCCGGCTGGAGCGGCGCCTGCGGCAGGGCGAACCGCCGGTAGTCGCGCGCATCGAAGACGACGCGGTGATCCTGGACTTGCGCACCATCGAGCCGAGCCAGGACGCGACGCTGGCCGCGGCCGTCCAAGCCGCGCTCGAAGCGTAACCAGCGCCTCCGATCAGGGCAGAGCCACATGCGCCAGCTTGTGGCCGCTTCCAAACCGCTGCGCTCTCCACGCTTACCGGCGCCCTCGCGCGAGCGCCTCCGATCAGGGCAGAGCCACACGCGCCAGCTTGTGGCCGCTTCCAACCGCTGCGCTCTCCACGCTAGCCGCGCCCTCAGGGAGCGGGCCCGCCCCGCCGTCCGCTGGCGGCCGTTAGCCCTGCAACAACTCGCGAAGACGCCCCGCGTCGACGTTGCCGCCGCTAAGCAGCACGCCGACCTTGGCGCCGGGCTCGAGCGGGACCCTTCCGCCGAGCAGGCCCGCAAAGCACGCCGCGGCCGAGGGTTCGACGACGGCCTTCAGCCTCTCGACGAGCAATCGCAGAGCCGCCACGATCTCCTCGTCGGAGACCAATACGACATCGTCCACCAGACGTTGGATGCGGTCGAAGACGAGCGGGCCGGTAAACGGCGGCGCCAGCCCGTCAGCGACGGTCTCGACGCGGTCGAGCCGCACCAGCTCGCCGGCGTCGAGGCTGCGGCGAACGACCGGCGCGCCCTCGGGCTCCACGCCCACCACCCGCGCCCCCGGCGAGCGGCCTTTCACCGCGGTCGCCGTACCGGAGATCCAGCCGCCTCCCCCCACCCCGGCGACGACCAGGTCGAGCTCGGGCGCGTCTTCGAGCAGCTCGAGCGCCGCCGTGCCCGCGCCGGCGATGATGTGAGGGTCGTCGAAGGGGTGCACCGGAGTCAAGCCGCGTTCGTCCCGCACGCGCTCATAGGCGGCGAGCAGCTCGAGAGCCGGAACCATCACGACTTCCGCGCCTTGCTCCTTGGTGGCCGCGACCTTGCCCGGCACGGAGTAGTCCGGCATGACGATCGTCGCGGGCGCGCCCTCCCGCCGCGCGCCCCAGGCGAGCGCTTGGGCATGGTTGCCCGAGCTGACGCCGAGGACGCCGCGGGCCTGCTGCTCGGCCGAAAGGCTGGCCAGCTTGTTGAGCACCCCGCGGATCTTGAACGAGCCGGTGCGCTGGAACATCTCGAGCTTGAAGACGAGCTCGACGCCGGCGAGCCGCGGCGAGAACGCCTCCCCCGCCATCCGCTGGACGGGAGTCCGCACCAGCCGCCCGGCGATCACTCGCTGCGCGGCGAGAACCGCTTCGAATTCGCTCATCGCACCGACGAGTATAGACGCACGGGCTGCGGGCCGCGCCGCCGGGCGGAGCGGGGTAGTGTCTCAGTTTGAATCGCGACGCGGGAAGAGGTGGCGGGCTACGACGATGAAGATCGCAACGACGCTTGCGGTTGTGCTACCGATCAGCATTATCAGGACGGAGTCAGAGAGGTGGAAGGGGCCGAAATGGAGCAGTCCGGATAGCACAATGACGTTTCCGCCGACACCCTGTAGATAGAGAAACCAGAGAACCGCAGCAAGCCAGATGCAGACCAATGCAAACGCGAGGCTCGCGTAGGTTCTGCGCTGCTCCCGATCCTGCTTTCTGTGCTCGACACCCTCTTTCAGGTCTTCAAGCTCGATCTCTTTGGCCTTGCGGTCGAGGCTGCGCGCTTCAGCTTCAAAGCTGACCTCGTCCGGCTCGGACGGCGGCTCTTCGATCTGCCTGAGGATGTCAAGCAACTCCTCAGGCGTAATGTCATCGCTAGGCTGTGGCACCCGTCAGCCGCTCCTTGAAGAAGCTACGGATGCAGTCGTTTGGGATGTCGACGCCTCTGATTCCAGGGTTTGCCTTCCTTGCCTCCGTCCAGGGGCTGTCTGCGGCATGGGTCATACGCGACAACTGGGCCGCAGAGAACTTCCCATAGACCTCCCAGATGCGCTTAAGCAGCGCCGGCACAAAGGGATCTGTGGCGGCGATAGACGGCTCATGAAAAAAGAAGCTAGCCAAGCCCTCATCATCGCGCTCTCCCAGCGCCAGGTCCGTAGCCAGTCGGGAGATCGGCTTCGACCCCAAATCCTTAAACTCGTGGTAGATGGATGGGACCACCGGGCCGTATTCCCAAGCTTCTACCATTTCGTTCAGGAGCGGTTTTTCAATGAGCGCAAGATGCCAGCCGTGAGCGTAGTACAGAAGCTTGTGCAGCTTCATCTGGGTAAGCGGCACATCTTTCTCCAACCCGGTCTTCAGGAAGAAGTTGGCGGCTGCGGCGGGGCTGTATGGAGCACTCATAGCAAACCCTCCCAGTATCTATACTAAGGCGAAGAAACGGAGAAGTCAAGCGCAAGGGTCGTCCGGCTTGATCGAGTAGGCCAACGATCTCCTCCAAGGACCAGACGTGATCGGAGACGCCTGCCTCCATGGCGGGCGTGACACGCAGGGTCTTGTGGATGCGGGAGAAGTCGTAGTGCATCATGTGGATCGCAATGGCGTGAGCGTGGTTCTCGATCTTCTTTGAGAAGCCGTTGGTCAGGCGGGTGAAGCGCCGCACCCCATGCGCATCGTCAGGTTCGCCCGCTCCACGCAGCTCGTGGAAATGTGCCCCGGGTCGGGGCTGCCGATCTTTACTTCGGTCTTGGTCCCGTCGCACTTCGCGGGGCTTTAGCGGGTCTCGGGCTCGGACTGAGCGGGCGGCATATCGGGCGCGCGGTTTCGGTCCGATAGAATATGGGGTCACCGTGACGACCGCCTCGAAGCGCCGCGTCCGCGCGCCGCAGCTCAAGAAATGGAAAGCGCAAGGCCGCCGCGTCGTGATGTTGACGGCCTATGACGCCATCACGGCGCGCCTGCTCGAGCGCGCCGGCGTCGACGTCTTGCTGGTCGGCGATTCGCTTGGCATGGTCGTGCTCGGATACGAGACGACGGTGCCGGTGACGATCGACCACGTCGTCCACCATTCCGCCGCCGTCAGCCGCGCGGTCCGGCGGCCGCTGGTGGTCGCGGACCTGCCGTTTGCGAGCTACCAACTCAACTTGGAGCAGGCGGTCGCCAACGCCGCACGACTGCTGCAACAGGGCGGCGCTGCCGCGGTCAAGCTCGAGGGCGGCCGGCCGGTGATCGATGTCGTGCGGCGCCTGGTCGAGGTTGGCATTCCGGTGATGGGCCATCTCGGGCTGACCCCGCAATCGGTGCACCAACTCGGCGGCTTCCGCAGACAAGCCACCACCCAAGCCGCGGCGGACCGGTTGCTCGCCGACGCCGTCGAGCTCGAGGCGGCCGGCGCTTTCGCCTTGGTGCTCGAATCCATCCCGCACCCGCTCGCAGAGCGCGTCACCGGCGCGCTCTCGATTCCCACCATCGGCATCGGCGCGGGTCCGCGCTGCGACGGCCAGGTGCTGGTCACCGCCGACATGCTCGGGCTCTACGAGGATGTCCCGCCGTTCGCCAAGATCTACGCCAGCCTTGGAGAAGAGACGGTACGGGCGGTCGAAAGCTATGCGGCGGAGGTTCGCGGGGGCCGTTTCCCCGAAGAGAAGACGTGACCCGCGTGGTCGAGACCATCGCCGAGATGCGCAGCCTGACCGCCGAGTTGCGCTGCCAGGGCGAGTGCATCGGCTTGGTCCCCACCATGGGAGCGCTGCACGACGGCCATCTCTCGCTCATCACGCGCGCCCGCGCCGAGTGCGATCGCGTCGCCGTCAGCCTGTTCGTCAACCCCATCCAGTTCAACCAAGCCGCCGACCTCGCTAGCTATCCCCGCACGCTCGAGGCCGACCGCCGCGCCTGCGAGCAAGCAGCGGTCGATTGGTTGTTCGCACCTGCAGCCGATGAGATGTACCCCTCCGAGCCGTGCGCCTACGTCGAGGTCGAGCAGTTCGCCGCGGGGCTGTGCGGCGCGCATAGGCCGGGCCATTTTCGAGGCGTGACGACCGTGGTCGCCAAGCTGTTTCACATCGTCCAGCCCGACCGCGCCTACTTCGGCGAAAAGGACTACCAGCAGCTCGCGGTCATCCGGCGCATGGCGCACGATCTCGACTTCTCCGCCGAGGTCGTCGGCTGCCCGATCGTGCGCGAGCCCGACGGGCTAGCGCTGAGCTCGCGCAACGCCCGCCTGACCCCAGAGGGCCGCCGGGCCGCACTGGCGCTCCACCGTGCGCTATCCTCCGCTCAGACGGCGCTGCACCAGGGCGAAGCCGACGCCGGCCGAATCCGCGCGGCAGCGCTCGCGGCGCTGGACGCCGAGCCGCTGGCGCGGGTCGAATATGCGGAGGTCGTCGACGCGGAAACGCTCGAGCCGCTCGAGCGCGTCGAAAGAGAAGCCCGCATCGCCTTGGCGGTGTGGATCGACGAAGTTCGCCTGATCGACAATGCGCCCTTGACGCCATGAGCTCCCACCCCTCGCGCCGCAAGATCCTGCAAGCCGCGGCGGCAGCCCCGCTCGCCGGCGCCGCGGCCGAGCGCGACGGCGCGCAGCCGAGCGGTTCGCTCACCGACGTGGCGGGGCTGCGCGTCGGCCACTGGACCTCCTCGCAACGCCCGACCGGCTGTACGGTTGTGCTGGCCGAAGCCGGAGCGGTCGCCGGAGTCGACATCCGCGGCGGCGGCCCGGGCTCGCGGGAGACGGATCTGCTCAGCCCCGAGCGCACCGTGGAAAAAGCGCACGCGGTGGCGCTCTCGGGCGGCAGCGCCTACGGGCTCTCGGTCGCCGACGGCGTCATGGAGTACCTCGAGGAGAAAGGCGTCGGCTTTCGCGCCGGACCCCACGTGATTCCCATCGTGCCCGCCGCCATCCTCTTCGATCTGCACATGGGCGACGGCTCGATTCGTCCCGACAGCCGCTCCGGTTATCTGGCCGCCAAGGCCGCCGCGTCCGGCCCAGTCGAGCAAGGCAACGTCGGCGCCGGCGCGGGCGCCACCGTGGGCAAGCTGCTCGGCCCGCTGCGCTCGATGAAGGGCGGGCTGGGCGCGGCTTCATTGCGCCTGCCCGGCGATCTGGTGGTCGGCGCGCTCGCCGCGGTCAACTCGCTCGGCGACGTGACCGACCCGGCGACCGGCGAGATCTTGGCCGGCGCCTTGACCGAGGACGGCAACGAGCTCGCCGATACCGCCGCGCTCATCCGCACCGGGCTGGGCTTGGGCGGCGCCGGTCGATTCCAGAACACTACGCTGGTCGTCGTCGGCGCCAACGTGAGTTGGACGCAGGCGCAGGCGACCAAGGTCGCGCAGATGGCCCAAGACGGGCTGGCGCGGACCATCCGGCCCGTGCACATGCCCTTCGACGGCGACGCGGTCTTCGCGCTCGGGACCGGAGGCGCCGAGCTCGACGCCTCCAAGCTCGGGCTGCTCGGCGCCGTTGCCGCCGACGTGGTCAGCCGAGCAATCGTGTCCGCGATCCTGCACGCCGAGTCCGCCGAGGGGCGCATCAGCCGGAGCGAGTTGCTCAGCAAGCGCGAGCGCTGACGCCCAAAGCTTACCCCAGCGCGCGGGCCAGCGCCTTCACCGCGTCGGCGGCCAGCGCCGCGGCGTGCTTGGATTCGTTCGGCAGCCCGTCCACCGCCGCCTCGATCTCCGCCGCGCCAAGCGCATGCAGCGTCGCCGCGTCCCGGCCGAGGAGCAACTCGGTCAGCGCCGACCCAACGCCAATCGAGGCGGTGCATCCCCGGGTGCGGTAGCGCGCCTCGGCCACGCGTCCGTCTTCGACGCGCGCCGCCAACTCCAGAATGTCCCCGCAAACCGGATTCTCCACCCGCACCGTGACCGCTGGCGGCTCGAGGCCCCCCGCGTTGCGCGGATTCTGAAAGTGCTCGAGCAGCTTCGGGGAGAACACGGACGCGCCTCAGTTGTTGGAGCCCAGCACCGGATAGCGCCGCATCGTGCGCTCGAAGACTCCCGGCTCGCCGAACGCCCGCGGATCGCCGGTGCGGCGCAAGTGGCCCGCCAGCTTGCGCCGGAGCAGCCTCTTGATCTGCGCGTAGGCGGTGTCGCCGGCGAGGTTGTTCTGGTTGAAGGGATCTTTGCGCACGTCGTAGAGCTCCTCGGCGGGGCGCTTGCCGAAGGCCGCCCGGGCGAGCGTCGAGTACTCCTGGCGATGCTCCCACAAGAACGTCTTGGTTGGGCTGCCGTCGGTGTCGCCGAACCCGCCGGTAGGATCGTCGTCAGGCCAGACCACGCCGGGATGATCGCCCACCGGGTTGTTTTCGTGCTCGAGGTTGCGGATGTAGAGGTAGTCCTCGGTGCGAATCCCGCGCATCGGGTAGCCCGCGCCCTGGGGCCGGCTGCCCGGCAGGTGCCGCTCGATGCCGAACACCGCCGCGTTGCGGTCAGGGTCGATCCGCCCCGACGGCGCCGCGGCGAGCACCCCCATCAAGCTGCGACCGCTCATCTGCCGCGGCACCGGCTCGCCCGCAGCCTCCAGGAAGGTCGGCGCGAAGTCGGGGAAGCTCACGAAGTCCTCGACCACCCGCCCCGGCTTCACCCTCTCACCCCAACGGATGGCCAGCGGCACGCGCGCGCCGTAGTCGTAGACGGTCGCCTTGGCGCGCGGAAACGCCATGCCGTTGTCCGCCGTGCAGACGACGATCGTATTGTCGAGCTCGCCGCGCTCGGCCAACGCTCCCAGCATGCGGCCCAAGTGCTCGTCGTAGTACTCGATCTCGAAGGCGTAGTCGGCCAGATCGCCGCGGACCTCCTCCACGTCAGGGAAGAAGCCCGGCGGCTCGATCTCGTCGAGCTTCTTGCCGTGCCGCACGCCGATGCCGTCCTCGAAGATGCGGTGCGGCTCGATGAAGCCCGCCCAGAAGCAGAACGGCTGATCCTGGTCCCGCTCGTCGAGGAAGGCTTCGAAGTTCGCCGCGTAGTCGGTATCGGCGATGCCCGCGCCGGGCGGCGTGGCCTTGATCAGGTTGTACTCCGGCCCCGCCGGGCTATGCTCGCGGCCGGCGACCCGCCAGTTGCCGGGGCCCCAACCCTTGCCGCTGTAGCCGACGTGGTAGCCGGCGCCGCCAAGGATGTCGGTATAGAGCACAATGTCGTCCTCGCGCGGCCAGATGGTGTGATTCATCGACGCTTCGCGCAGCCGGTAGAAGTCCTGGCCGGCGAGCACGCTGCCGCGCGAGGGCCCGCACGAGGGCGTGGAGACGAAGCAGTTGTGAAACAGCGCGCCCTCGCTCGCCACCCGGTCGAACGCCGGCGTCCGAATCCACTCGACCCCGTAGGCCGAGGCGTGCGGATAGGACTGGTCGTCGGAGATGCAGAACAAGATGTTGGGGCGCTTTCGCCGCTGCGCCGGCAGCGCCGCCGCGGCGGCGGCGAGCCCGGTCTGGCGCAGGAAGGCGCGGCGTGTTGACGGCTGCATGGCGGAGTGTGTTCGATAGTGTACCGGGCCCTGCGAGACTGCGGGACATTGACCCGCAAAGCGCGGGCTGTCACATACACTCTCTTGCGGATGCGGCGGTGAGGATTGGTATAAAGTAGAAATTTCGCCCTGGTCGACCCTGGCCGGGTTCCAAACCTCAGCTTATTTCGTCAGCGTATACCCGAATGATGGACTCGAACGCCCCAATCGCAATCGAGGCTGTCGGCCTGAGCAAGTTCTACGGCAACTTCGCCGCCGTCCGCGACGTGAGCTTTCGCGTGCCCGTCGGACAGGTGGCGGCGTTTCTCGGACCGAACGGCGCCGGCAAGTCGACCACGATGAAGATCTTGACCGGCTATCTGACCCCCACCGAAGGCGCCGCGCGCATCGGCGGGCTCGACGTACAGGCGCAGCGCCTGCACGCCGCCGAGCGGCTCGGCTATCTGCCCGAGAACGGACCGCTCTACCCCGAGATGACGCCGCTCGAGCTGCTGCGATTCTTCGGCGCGGCGCGCGGCATGGAGGAAGCGCGCTTGAAGGCCCGCATCGACGCCGTCGTCGCCCAGTGCCATCTCGACGAGGTGCTCGAGAAGCCCATCCACAAGCTCTCCAAGGGCTACCGGCAACGGGTCGGCATGGCGCAGTCGTTGCTGCACGAGCCCGACATTCTCATCATGGATGAGCCCACCAGCGGCCTCGACCCGAACCAGATCCACGATGTCCGCGCCTTGATCCGCCAACTCGCCGAGACGAAAACCGTGCTGCTCTCCACGCACATCCTGCAGGAGGTCGAGGCGGTCTCGGACCGCGTGGTGCTGATCCACGAAGGCCAGATCGTCTTCGATGGCTCGCCGGCCGAGATGGCGGGCGACGACGGCCTCGAGACGGCTTTCCATCGCCTGACCGGTAAAGCGTCTCCGCCGCCGCAGCCAGCCGTCGCCGGGCCGCCCGAGCTCGAACCGACGGACGAGCCCGAGGAGGTGCAGGAATGAAGTCCCGCTGGCATCTTCCCAAGGCGATCTTTCGACGCGAGCTGATCAGCTACTTCTCGAGCCCCACCGGCTACGTCTTCATCACGCTGTTCGTCTTCCTGAGCGCGGTCGCGGCCTTTTGGCAGGACTCGTTCTTTCAGAACAACCTCGCCAACCTCGATCCGCTCAACCGGGTCTTCCCTTACCTGCTGGTCTTCTTCATCCCGGCGATCACGATGAACGCTTGGGCGGACGAGCGCCGCAACGGCACCGACGAGCTGCTGCTCACCTTGCCGGCCAGCGATCTCGACATCGTGCTCGGCAAGTACGCGGCGATGCTCGCGATCTATACAGTCGCGCTGGTCTTCTCGCTCAGCCACGTGGTGGTGTTGCTGTTTCTCGGCAGCCCTGACTTCGGGCTGATCTTTTCGACCTACGTCGGCTACTGGCTCACCGGGGCCGCGCTGATCGCGCTGGGCATGATCGGCTCGCTGCTGACGGCCAACCTGACCGTGGCCTATATCGCGGGCGCGTTGCTGTGCGCCGTCCCGGTCTTCATCGAGCACGCCGGCGTACTGTTCTCCGGCGCGGCCGAGCGGCTGATCCGCGGCCTCTCGTTCGTCGAGCAGTTCGGAGAATTCGCCTCGGGCGTCATTCCGCTCTCGGGCGGGCTCTACTTCGTCGCCTTCACCGCGGCGATGCTCTACCTCAACGTCGCGTTGCTGGGCCGCCGGCATTGGCCGACCACCAAGGACGCTCCGAAGCTCGGTCTGCACTACTGGGCGCGGGGGCTGGCGCTGGTCGTCGGCGTGGCGGCTTTCACCGTGCTGGCGGCGCGGCTGGGCGGGCGCCTCGACGCTACCGCCGAGCGAATCCATTCGGTCGCGCCGTCGACGCGCGAGCTGCTTCGCGGCCTCGACGCCGACAAGCCCGTCTTCATCACCGCCTACCTCAGCCCGGAAGCGCCTCGCCGCTATCTCGAGACGCGCAACAACATCATCGCGACGCTCCGCGAGCTCGACTCGATCGGCGGCGGCGCCGTGCACGCCCGCGTCGTCGAGACCGAGAAGTACACCGACGCGGCGACCGAAGCGCAAGACCGCTACAACATCCGCCCCGCGCCCATCCCGCCGTTCGACCAGACCGCCGGGGGGCCCGAAGAGCTCTTCCTCGGCGTGGCCTTCCGCAGCGGCGCCGAGGAGTTCGTTATACCCTACTTCGAGCCCGGGTTGCCGGTCGAGTACGAGCTGATGCGCTCGATCCGCGTCGTCGCCCAAGCCGAAAAGCGTAAGCTCGGCGTGCTCAAGACGGCGGTCGAGATGTTCGGCGGCTTCGATTTCCAGAACCGCCGCCGCACCTCCGATTGGGCCATCGTCCAAGAGCTGCGCAAGCAGTATGAAGTCGTCCAGGTCGAGCCTGGCTCGGACTACCCCGAAGATCTCGATGCGCTCATCGCCGTGCAGCCAAGCTCGCTCGAGCAAAGCCAGGTCGAACGGCTGACCGGCTATGTCGCCGCCGGCAAGCCCGCGCTGCTCATGCTCGATCCGCTGCCGGCGTTCAACATCGAGCTCTCGCCGCAGCAAGTTCCCCAGAGCCCGTTCCAGCAACAGCCGCAACGCACCCCGGCCGACCTCACCGCCATCTTCGACGCGCTCGGCGTGGAGTGGCCCAGCGAGCGCATCGTTTGGGACAAATACAACCCGCACCCGCAGTTCCGCACTCTACCCCCCGAGGTCGCCTTCGTCTCCGCCCAGAACGAGGACGGCGGGTTCAACCAAGACTCCAGCGTCACCTCGGGCATGCAAGAGGTCGTGATGCTCTACGCCGGCGCCGTCCAGCCCAAAGAGGGCGCCACGACGACCTTCACGCCCTTGCTGACCAGCGGCGCCGAGTCCGGCGGCACGTTGTGGTTCCGGCTCGTGCAGAACACCATCTTCGGCGTGCAGCTCGCCACCGACCTGCCGCACGAGCCCGACCAGGAGCGCTACGTGATGGCGGCGCGCATCGAGGGCGAAGGCGACAGCGGCGTCCAGGCGATCGTCGTCGCCGACGTCGACGTAATGGGCGAACAGTTCTTCCAGCTACGAGCCCAAGGCGCCGAGCGGCTCGAGTTCGACAACGTCAGCTTCCTGCTCAACGCCGTCGACGCCCTCGCCGGAGACGAGGACTTCATCGAGCTGCGCAAGCGCCGCCGCCGTCACCGCACGCTTTCCACGGTCGAATCGTTGACCAAGGAGTACGAGGACGAGCGCCTGGAAGAGACGCGCGAGGCGGAGACCAACGCCGAGCAGCAGCTCGAGCAGGCCCAGAAACGGCTCGACGACGCGGTGGCCGCCATCCGCGAGCGCGGCGACCTCGACGCACGCACGCGGCAGATCATGATCGCCAACCAACAAAAGATCGAGAACCGTCGCCTGACCGTCTCGCGCAAGAACATCGAAGACGAGAAGCAACGTTTGATCGAGCGCAGCCGCGCCGACATGGAGTCGTCGATTCGCAACATCCAGAGCTCGATCAAACTCGCCGCGGTCGCGCTCTCGCCGATTCCGGCGTTCTTGTTGTTCCTATTCGTTTCCGCGCGACGGCTGCGCCGCGAGCAGGCGTCAGTCTCGCGGGAGAGGCTAGTATGATGCGCGGGCCGCGACGACGGAGGGTGAGGCGATGATCCGCGGCGGGTTGGTGTTGCTGTTGGGCTTGGGCGCGCTGGTTGCATCGGCGTTCTCCTATGACGCGGTGCGAATGCGCTTCGATGTCGTGCGTCACAAGGCGCTGGGCCGTCTGCCGCAAGTCTCCTGGGCGGAGCTGCTTGGCGACCTGCCCCAGCACGGGCTGATCCAGAGCCGCGCCGCCTTGACCGGCGGCTACGTGACGCTCGAGCGCGGCGACCTCGGCGGGCCGTGTCCGGTGCGTTGGGATACGCCGTACGGCAAGATGCGCGGCAACATCGAGGACGAGCACGACCTCGAGTTCTACATGGCGAAGTACATGGGCGTGGGTCATGGAGCGGCGGAAGGGGTGTTGCCGGCGATCGAGCCGGGCGATGTCGCGGTGGACGTGGGGGCCTGGATCGGCGTGTTCACCCGCGTCGCTCTCAGCCGCGGCGCCGCCCGCGTGATCGCAATCGAGCCCGTGCCGGTCAACCTGGACTGTCTGCGGCTCAACTTCGCCGCCGAGATCGCCGACGGCCGCGTGACGCTGATCGAAGCGGCTGCCTGGAAGGAAGACGCCAAGGTCGGCTTGACCCGGGCCGGAGACTGGAACCCGCAGAACAGCACCAAGGGCTACAACATCGTCGAGGGCGGCGAGCTGCCCGCGCAGGGCCGCACCGTGGACGCGATGATCGCCGAGCTGGGCCTCGAGCGGCTCGACATCCTCAACATCGACATCGAGGGCGCCGAGCGTTTCGCGCTGCCGGGCGCGGCCGAGACGATCGAGCGCTACGAGCCGCAGATCGTCATGTGCATCCACCACAAGCCAGACGACAAGCCGTTGCTCGTCGATATGGTGCTGAACATGCGACCGGCCTACCAAGTCCGCGAATCGTTTCTGCACGCACGCTTCACCGACAAGGCCGAGGAGCTGCAAGATGAGTGAGCTCAACAAGACCGTTCTGTTCTGTCTCGCCTCCGCCGCGCTCGTCGCTGCCGCCGTGGTGGTCGACCCCGGCGCGAGCGAACCGGAGATCTTCTCAGACGAGGGCGAGCTGTTCTTCCCCGACTTCACCGATCCCAACGCCCCCAAGGCCATCGAGGTCATCGACTACGACGAGGAGACCGCCACCGCCACGCCGCTGAAAGTGGAGTTTCAGGACGGCATGTGGGTGCTGCCTTCGCACAATCTCTATCCGGCCGACGCCTCGGACCGGCTGGCCTCCACCGCCGGCGCGCTCGCCGAGATCCGCAAGGACGAAGTGATCTCGGACCGCACCGAGGATCACGCCGAGTACGGCGTGATCGATCCGCTCGACGAGGCGACCGCCGCGCTCGCCGGTCGCGGCAAGCGTGTGACGTTGCGAGACGCCGAGGGCGAGCCGCTCGCCGACTTCGTCATCGGCAAGGAAGTCGACGGCAAAACCGGCTACCGCTACATGCGCGTGCCGGGCCAGCGCCGCGTCTACTCCGTCAAGACCGACGTCGACCCCTCGGCTCAGTTCCGCGACTGGATCGAGACCGACCTGCTCAAGCTCGCCTCCGGAGACATCCGCCGCGTGCAGATCAACAACTATCAGATCACCGAGCAGTTCGGCATGCCCGTGCTGCGCCCGCGCGAGCGGCTCAACCTCACCAAGAACGACGACGGCGAGTGGCGCTTGAGCGGCCGCAAGCCCAACGACGCCGCCGTCAACGCCCTCAACGGCGCCCTCGACTCTCTCAAGATCGTCGACATCGTGCGCAAGCCGGACTTTCTCACCGAGCAACTCGAGACGCGAGGCCGCATCGAGCCCAGCATGGCCGCCGCCCGCGACCTGATGCAGCGCGGCTTCTACCTCAGCGGCGACGGCAAGATCTACGGCAACGAGGGCGAGTCGATCGTGGACGCGGCCAACGGCATCCGCTACACCATGCACTTCGGCGAGATCGCCTCCAGCGCCTCGGCCCGCCAGAACCCCGAGGAGGAAGGCGAAGGCGAGCGCCGCTATCTGCTGATCGCCGTCAGCCGCGCCAAGACGCTCGATGGCGAGCACCAGGAGCTCTACGACGAGCTCCGCGACCGCTTCGCCGACTGGTACTACATCATCTCCGGCGCCGACTTCGAGGCGTTGCGGCCCTCGCGCCGCGATTTACTGTGAGCGGGGCTGTGCTGTGATCGCCGGCTTTCGCGTCTACGACACCCACACGCACATCGGCGCGGCGCGTCACAGCGGCTCGGTCGTCTCGGCCGACCACATGCTGCGCTCGATGGATCGTCACGGCGTCGATCGCGCAGTGCTGATCCCGTTCCCGGTCGTCGAGGACCATCGCGCGGCCCACGACGAGATCGCCCAAGCAGTCAAGGACCATCCGGACCGCTTTACCGGCGCCGCCTGCATCTACCCGTTCATCCCCGAGCAGGAGTTCCGGGACGAGATCCGCCGTTGCGTCGAGAAGCTCGGCCTGCGGGCGATGAAGCTCCAACCCCAGTACCAGGCCTTGAACCCCATCTCGCCCCGCTCGGCGTTTCTGTTCGAGACGGCGCTCGAGCACGAGTTGCCGTTGATCTGCCACACCGGCACGGGCGCTCCGTTCGCCTTGCCGTCGCTGTTCATCTTGCCTGCGCGGGAATACCCCGACCTGACGATCATCCTCGCCCACGCCGGCTCGCCGGTCTACGTCGCCGAGGCGATCGTGGCGGCGACAGTCTGCCCGAACATCTATGTCGAGCTCTCGTCGCTGATGCCGCACCACATCGCGGGCGTGCTCGAGCGCGTCCCTCCGGCGCGCCTGATGATTGGCTCCGACATTCCCTCGAGCGCCGGGACCGAGCTCGGCAAGATCGTCGAGCTCGAGGTCCCCAACGAAGTCAAGCGCCAAATCCTGTGGGAGACGCCTCGCCGGGTCTTCGACCGCGAGGGCGGCTAGGCCGCTAGCAGGACCCTCCGGCGAAGCTCTATCATATTTCCCAACATGCACCCGGTCCTGGCCGCGCTGGCCTGCTTCGCGCTCTACTTCGTCGTCTATCGTTTCTACGCCCGATTCTTGGGGCGCAAGATCTTCGCGCTCGACCCCACGCGCAAGACGCCGGCCTACGAGCTGGGCGACGGCGTCGACTACGTTCCTTGCCGCCGCTCGATCCTGTTCGGCCACCACTACGCCTCGATCGCCGGCCTGGCGCCGATGCTCGGCCCGGCCATCGCCGTCATCTGGGGCTGGCTGCCGGGCATGCTCTGGGTGGTGCTCGGCACGCTGTTCATCGGCGCCGTGCACGATTTCGGCGCGCTGGTCGTTTCGATGCGTAACCGCGGGCTCTCGATCGGCAAGGTCGCCGAAGACCTCATCGGCGCTCGCGCCAAGGCGATCTTCCTGCTGATCATCCTGTTCCTGATCTGCCTGGTGATGGGCGTGTTCATCCGCACTGTCGCCGGGCTGTTCACCGCCGAGTTCTACCCCGAGTCCGTCTTTCCCACCTTCTTCCTCATGGCGGTGGCCATGGTCATCGGCTGGCTCGTCTACAAACGCAGCGCCAACCTGGGCCGCCTGACGGTGATCGGCTTCGCCCTGATGATCGCCTCGATCGGCGTCGGGCTGGCGATGGCGCGCCCGGACCTCTCCGCCGAGATGTGGATCTACCTGCTGCTCGCTTACGCGTTCGCCGCTTCGGTGCTGCCGGTCTGGCTGCTGCTGCAACCGCGCGATTATCTCAACTCGCTGCTGCTCTATCTCGGTCTGGGTCTCGCTTACGTGGGGTTCTTTGCGCTCTCGCCCTCCTTCGCCGCGCCGGCGCTGAACGCCAACCCCGCCGAGGCGCCGCCCATCTTCCCCTTCGTCTTCATCGTCATCGCATGCGGAGCCGTGTCCGGCTTTCATGGGCTGGTCAGCTCGGGCACCACCTCCAAACAAATTGACAAGGAGACCGACGCCGTCCCCATCGGCTACGGCGGCATGATCGGCGAATCGCTGCTGGGGCTGATGGCCGTGCTGGCCTGCACCGCGGGTTTCTCCACCCCGGAGGGCTGGAGCGAGCACTACGCCACCTGGACCTCGGCCAACTCGCTCGCCGGCAAGATGCAAGCCTTCATCGACGGCGCGGCAAGCTTCGTCGCGACCCTCGGCGTGCCCATCGAGGTCGCGCAGGCGCTCATCGCGCTCGTCGCCGTGAGCTTTGCGCTGACCTCGCTCGACTCCGGCACGCGACTGCTGCGCTACAACATCGAAGAGATCGCTTCCTCGGTCGGCGCCAACTTCATCGAGCGCTACTCGTCGTCGACCATCGCCGTCGCGCTGATCGGCTTCTTCGCTTTCTACGAGATCGACGGTCAGCCGGCGGGGCTGGCGCTGTGGGCGCTGTTCGGCAGCACGAACCAGATTCTCGGCGCGCTCACGCTGCTCACCGTCGTGGTCTACCTGCGCCAGCGCAAGGCGAACTATTGGCCGTACTTGATTCCCATGGCGTTCATGATGGTGGTCACCGTGACGGCCATGGTGATCAACCTCGAGGACTACTGGACCAGCGGCAACATGCTGCTGACCTTCATCGCCGCGTGCATCTTCACGCTGAGCATCTGGCTCGCCGTCGAGGCCTACCTGCGCATTCGCAAGGACTCAGCAGGCGCGGCCATGACGGCGCCCGCCGAGGGCGACTAGACTCGCTCCGGCCTCGTCGCGCAGATGCTGGCCGCTGGGGACTGTCACGATTTCGCGCCGCAACGGAAACAACGAGCTCAGATCGAGCTCCACGGCGCGAAACTCGCTGACTGTCCCCCGACCACGGTTGTCCCCGACCGCGGGTTTCACGCACGCGCCAGCTTGCGGTCGCCTCCAACACCCTGCAATCCACCCTACCCGCGCCCAATCCTCTCCCGCAGCGCCCCAACCTCGGCCCGCAGCGCTCTGCTATACACCGCGTAGTCGGTATTCCACGAGATCACGTTGAAGCCGATTCCTAGCCATTGCTCGGCCTGCTCCACGGCCCCGGGCTGGATCCCCGCCGTCTTGCCGTGGCGCTTCGCCGTCTCCACCACGCTCTCGAGCGCCGCCAGGAAGTCTTGGTGCTGGAACTGCGCCGGAATCCCCATCGAATTCGACAAGTCGAAGTGTCCCACCCACAAGCAATCCACGCCCTCGACCGAGGCGATCGCGTCCAGATTCTCGAGGCCCCGGGTCGACTCGATCTGGCAGATCAGCGTCGTGTTCGCGTTCGAGCGCTCGAAAAATTCCGCCGGGTCAACTTGCTTGTAGTCGGTCAGCGCGCCGCCCAGGCCCACGCCGCGCTTGCCGAGCGGCAAGTACTTCATCGCGTCCCGCGCCCGCGTCGCCTGCTCGGCGGTCTCGACGTTGGGAACCATCACGCCCAACGCGCCCATGTCCATCGTGCGCGCAATCCAGTGGTAGTCCGCGCCCGGCACCCGCACGAACGGCGCAATGTCGGTCGCCGCGAACCACGCCATCAAGTCGGAGACGTCCTGGTGTCCGAATCCTGTGTGCTCGGTGTCGACCACGCAAAAGTCCAGATCCGCCGTCGCCAAGATGCGCGCGATGCCGCGCGTCGCGAACTCCCAAACCATGTGCCCGACGGGAATGCGCCCCTCGGCGATCGCCTGCTTCATGCGGTTCTCTTTCATGCCTGCCGCTCCCTGTAGCGCGCGAGCTTGGCCTGGAATCCCGGCCGCTCGAGCACCTCGCGATTCACGATCCCATGCGGCGCCTCGCCGCGAAACACCGCCAGGATGTTGTCGCACGCCTCGCGCGTGTTGTCGCGCGCAATCTCTTCGGTCCACGCCAGCGCGTGCGGGCTCAGGATCACGTTGTCGAGCGCGAACAGCGGATTGTCCTTCGCCGTCGGCTCCTGCTCGAATACGTCGATCCCCGCCCCCGAGAACCAACGCTGCTCGAGCGCCTTCACCAGATCCGGCTCGCGTACGATCGGCCCCCGCGCCGTGTTGATGAAGAACGCCGTCGGCTTCATCAGCCGGAAGTGCTCTTCGCCGATCAGCCCGCGCGTCGACTCGCTTAGAAACGTGTTCACCGTCACGAAATCGCTCTCGCGAAACACCTGGTCCATCGAAACGATCTCGACGCCCAGCTCCGCCACGTCCTCGGTCTTGACAAACGGATCGCACGCCAGAAACCGCCCGAAGCCCAGCGACTTCGCCAACCGGAATAGCTCCCGGGCGATGTTGCCGCAGCCGACCGATCCCAGCGTGCGCCCCTCCATGCACAAACCTAGCCGGCCCAAGCCGCCTCGCCAGGCTCCGGCGCGCGTGGCGCGATCCTGGTCGAACAGGTTCTTCGCCAGCGCGAACACGTGCGTCAAGATCGCCTCGGCCACCGGACGCCGCACGGCGTTCGGCGTGATGGCCAGCGCCACGTCGGCCGCGGTCAGCGCTTGGGGATCGATCGTGTCGTAGCCCACGCCCCAGCGCGCGATCACCGCCAGCCGCTCGACGCCCGCGAGCGTCGCCGCGTCCGCATGCATCTTGAGTACGAACAGCGCGTCGAAGGCGTCCAGGTCCTCGGGACGCGCACGCCCGTCCGGCATGGGAGGCGTCGTCTGGTAAAGCAGCCCGTCGACGCCGCCGAGCTTGCCGGCGAGCGGCTGTTCATAATGCCCCCTGGCGTCGACGGCGAAATCCGGCGTCACCCCGACGCGAAACGTGTGCGAGCCCGGCATGAGCGAGACGCACCAGCATACCGAAAACCGCCGCGCCCCGCCCAATCCGACTTGCGGTCCGCCCCCCGCTGCTCTATGATGATCGGCGCCGCAGGGCAAGAGAGGAAACACGACACATATGCATCGCAAATACTTCGCAGCTTTCGCCATTCTGTCGCTGCTCGTCACCGGAGCGCTGATGGCCAACCACCACACCTACGTCAAGGCCATGAAGGCCGTGGGCAAGGCCGCCGGGCCGACCGGCAAGGCTCTGCAAGGCGGCGACATGGACACGGTCAAGAAGAACGCCAACACCTTGGCCCGCAACTTCACCATCATGGCCGCTTGGTGGGAAGGGCGCGGTTCGAGCTCGGCCTTCAAGATGGCCGACATGGCCGCCAAGTCCGCCGTCGACCTGCGTAAGGCCGCCAACCAGGGCGACGCCGCCGCCGCGCAAGCCGCCTTCGGCGAAATCCGCGGCTCCTGCAAATCCTGCCACACCGCCCACCGCGTCAAAAACGACGACGGAAGCTGGGGTTTCAAGGACTAGGCCAAACAGCAGGCCTTTGCACCAAACGGCCCCCGGCAGCCCAAACCGGGGGCCGATGTTTTTTCGGGCGGTGCGGGTCTCCGGCCGATGTCTAACAATCGGTGGCTATCACGCAACTCCTATCCGATGGCCGCCCGCTTCTCGGCGGCGCTCAGTTAAGGAACCAATCCCATCCGACGGGCGATGCGAGAGAGGACCTGCTCGATGCGGGCCAAGGCCTTGGCCTTTGGGTCGTCAAGGTCGATTTCCTCCCCGAGCGAGAGCGCTCCAGTCCCGTTGTGGCCCAGGACCTGTTGTCGTTGCACACCAGCCGCGCTCGCGAACTCGCCGGTACCCCCGGTGACTGCTCGTTCCACAGTGCCATCGACCGTTTCGTAACCGGTCGTCACGATGGTCTTGGGGCCGTACCCTGAGTCCGGTTCGAAGCTGAAGACCTGGGTAGACATCACCCATTCGGCAGCAGCTGTGTGCGCACCGTCGCCTATGAAGCGTCCCCAACAAGTCCATTCGCCGATGACCAGTGTTGGGAACTCGGGGGTGCCGTCAGGGTTCATGCCGTTGTGAACGCTGTTAGCCAGCGTACCCGCCGGGTAAATGACCCCTTGCACGACGAAGGGATTGCCAAAGGCCGGCAACCCGTCGTCGAACGTGGGCGCTTCATCGAAGGAGAATTGCGCCAGGTTCTGGGCGATCTCAACGCGGATGACACCGTCGGGGCTCCGCAGCGGTTGTCCAACCAAGGAGCCGACGGCAAGCGTCATCGCAAGGGTGCAGAACGCAACGCCTTTTAGGCTTCCTGAGATTCCGATCGTCATGTCGTTCATCTAACTAACTCCTCTTGAGTGCTTGAGACTCTAGGCCAGGAAGACCCCTGGCGTCCATAGAGTGCAGCGCTCGGCGCTTTGACGGGAAGTGACAACTGCGCGTGTCACGGTGAAACCCAAATAGGATCAGCATCTTGCAGCGCTCGACCGGAAGCGATACGATGACCGCGCAAGCGCCGTGACCGCCCCGGAACGAAAAGCTTCCTCTCCAGGTCCGCCCACGAGAGCCGTGCGCCGTCACGTCGAACGGCTGCTCGCCAGCGAGACCTTCGCTGCCACGACCCGGTTGTCCCAGTTCCTGCGGTACGTCGTGGAGAAGTCGCTCGAAGGCGCAACGCAGGAGCTCAAGGAGTACTCGATCGGCTTGGAGGTGTTCGATCGAGGCGAGGACTTCGACCCCCGGGTCGACACGATCGTCCGTGTCCAAGCCAGGCGCTTGCGGAAGCGGCTGGAGCAGTATTACCAAACCGAAGGCCGTAGCGAGCCCGTCCGCATCGAGATTCCCAGGGGCGGCTACGCGCCGACCTTTCGATTGGTGGCCGCATCGAAAGACGAATTCCTGGCGCAGGGCTCCGCGCACCGGCACGGCTTGCCGATCCCGCGGACCAAGTTGCTCGGCCGGAAGCATGAGCTTGAAGCGCTCGAAGCCCAGTTGCGCCAACCGGACGTGCGGCTGGCGACCGTCACCGGGGCCGGTGGAAGCGGCAAGACCCGATTCGCCATCGAGGCCGGGTGGCGGGTTACGCCGGACTTTCCGGGCGGCGTCTTCTTCACACCGTTGGCGTCCGCCGAGAACCTCGACGCAGGCCGCGCGGCGATTGCGAGCACCGTGGGTCTTTCGCTCGGTCGCGAACGCAGCATCGCCGAGCTGCTAGTCCGGCATCTGGGCTCGACAATCCGTACGCCCACTCTGTTGTTACTCGACAACCTCGAACACCTCGATGGCGCCGGGACGCTCGTCTCCGAGTTGCTCGATGCCTGCCCTTCCCTGTGTGTGCTGGCAACGAGTCGAGCGGCGCTTCGGATCTATGGCGAGCGAGAGTTCCTGCTGCCCCCTTTGCCCACACCGCGTCGAAAGGGTTTGCATTCCCTGGGTGCGCTAGAGCTTAATCCTGCGGTTCAACTACTTCTCGAACGCGCAAGCGCGGCAAATCGCACCCTACGGCTGACGGACGAAAACGCGGGGACGATTGGCGAGATCTGCCGTCGGTTGGACGGCTTGCCCCTCGCCATCGAACTTGCCGCCGCCCAAACCAAGACCCTACCTCCCGCGGCTCTCTTAGCGCGGCTGAAGACATCGTTGGAGGTCCTGGGCGGAGGTCCCCGCGACGTGCCGCAAAGGCAGCAAACGTTGCGCGCCACGCTGGACTGGAGCTACTTGCTTCTGACCGAGCCCGAGCAAAGGCTCTTTCGGCGCCTCGCTGTTCTTCCCGCTGGTTGCACCCCCGAGAGCGCGGAAGCGGTGGCCGACGCCTACTGCGACTTGGGCATCCCAGTCCCGGCAGGCCTCGACGCATTGGTGGACAAGAACCTGATGCACTGTGCGGTTGCGCTGGGAGATGAGCCTCGCTTCGCGATGTTGAGGACCGTGAGGGAGTACGGCCTGGAGAAGCTTGATGAATCCGGGGAGGGCGACAAGATCGGGCGAGCGCTGGCGGCTTACACGATCGTGCTGGCAGAGGAGATCCCTCGCGGCGATCTCGAAACCCATGATGCCGCTTGGATGGCGCGCTGTGAGGTCGAGTATCCCAATATGGTCGCGGCCGTCGAGTGGCTGCTCCGACGGAAGGACGCCGACTGGGCGAGCCGCGCGTGCTTGGGACTGTTCCGCTATTGGGAACGGCGCTATTTCTTCACCGACGGCAGGAAATACTTCGAAGCTCTACTTCAATTGCGCGACTTGAAGCCGGAGGCGCGCGCTCTATCGATGAGCTCGAAGGCATCGCTAGTTTGCCTGCAGGGCGATATTCAAAACGGCCTGCGAATGTATGAAGAGGGTTTGGAGCTGTTCCGCGAGATGGGCGACGTGCGAGGCATTGCGCGCGAGGCCAACGGGCTGGCCGTGGCGCACCGTCGACAGGGAAACCTCGCGCGCGCCGCGGAGTTCTTCGAAGAGGCATTGGAGGCGTGCCGGGAAATCGGGGACGAGGCGCAGATCGCGAGCATTCTGAGCAACCTCGCCGACGTTGCCAGCCAAAGCGGAGACTCCGCGAGAGCCCAGAACCTAATCGAACAAGCTCTGGAGATATTTCGTAAAATCGGGTTCCTGCCCGGGGTGGCTTGGTCCTTTAGCCATATGGGAGACCAAGCCAGGCGCGAGAATGACTTCGACCTGGCGAAAGACCGCTACGAGCAGGCGCTCGAGATCTTCAGGGGCGTAGGCCACCGCATGGGGACCGGCCGGTGTTTGCAGGATCTAGCCGAGCTCGCTTGCGTGCGGAAGGACCTCCGTGCCGCAAAGCCTTTGTTCGAGCGCGCTCTCGATCACTTTCTCGCTGTCAAACACGACCGCGGCGTCGGGATGCTGCTCGATCGGCTGGCCGGGGTGCAAGTTGGCCTTGAGCGGCCGAGTGCGGCGCTCGTGCTGGCGGGCGCGGCCTCGGCGATCCGCGAGACCGCGGGCGCCACAGAGCGACCGTGGTCTCCTGCCGAATACGCGCTTCGGGAGCGAACCTTGGAATCGGCCCGACGGGGCCTTGACGAAATGGCCGCGGAAGAAGCCTGGGAGCAAGGCAGAGCGATGGGGCTCTCGGCGGCCCTGGATTTCACCAGCGAACTTGACTGGACTGTCAATCGCTGAAGTTTGCCGGGTCGAGCATCTTCCGGACCGCGGAGACCCGCGAAATCGGCATGCCTGTAAGCCTGCTGTGCTCTTGTATAAGGGATTCATCCGGGGCGTAGTAGATGCAGTAGACTTTGTTCTCGGTGACGAAGCTGTGCAGCCATTCGATGCCGGGTCCTAGCTCCCGCAAGACTGCCAAGGACTGCACCGAGCCCTCGCGTAACTGCTCGTCCGTCAGGTTCCCCGCTCCGGGGAAGTCGCGCTCGATTACGAATTTCGGCATAGTCGGATTCCTCGCGTGCAGTCCACTCTACCGGATGGAAGGACGATTTGCGAACCTCAAACGCCAGCCGGGATGATGTTTTGGTTCATGCGGAAGAGGTTGGCCGGATCGTACTTCGCCTTGATCTCGCGAAGTTGGGAGTAGTTCTCCCCATAGGTCGCACGAATGCGGTCCGAGCCTTCGTCCATCAAGAAGTTGACATAGGCCCCACCGGCCGAATGTTCGTGCAAGTCATCCCAATACTGGGTGGTCCAGTCACGGATCAGACCGGCTTTTGCAGGATCCGGGTCGACGCCAACGATGACCATGGACCAGCGCGCGTCGCGGAACCGGAACGCCGTCTCGTCGGAAGCCTTCTGATGGACGGCTCCGTCCACCGGATAGAGATGCATTGTCGAGAGCGGAGTCGGCAGTTCGTTCGAATGTCGGACGTGGGTTCGGATGGCTTCGTCGGTTAGCTCACGAACAAAGTCGCCTCTCCAATACCATTGCATGCCCGACGGGTAGAGAGAGTCGAAAGCGCTCTGCAGGAACGGGTACGGCAGCGGACCGGTGCGATCAACGAGGGGCGGGCCGAACCGCCGCGCTTGCTCCAGCGCGTTCTCGGCTTCCTCGGGTGAACCGACATGGCACCAGATAACCGCGCAAGCCTTCTTGCCGTGCAAGTCTTCTGGAAACATGGGAGCTGGCGGCACGGTCAGCGTCGCAAAGAAGCCGTAGAGGTCCTCTGGCGCCTCGGCCATCAGGTCGCGGTACCAAGCCATCACGTCCGCTGTCGCTTCGAGCGGCCACAACATCGGTCCTCCGTAGACCGTATGGACCGGATGCAGGCGAAACAAAAGCGAAGTCGCGACGCCGAAATTACCTCCGCCGCCACGGATCGCCCAGAAAAGGTCGCTGTTCTGCTGCTCGCTGGCGGTCACCAGGCTACCGTCGGCGAGCACGAGATCGGCTGAGATGAGATTGTCAATCGTCAGGCCATACTTGCGGGTCAAATAGCCATGGCCGCCGCCCAACGTCAGTCCGCCGACGCCGGTAGTCGAGTTGATCCCGCTAACGGTGGCAAGACCAAAAGTGTGGGTCGCGTGGTCTACGTCTCCCCAAACGCATCCAGTCTCCACACGGACCGTCCTGGCCGTCGGATCGACACGAATGCCCCTCATCGGCGATAGATCGACGACCAGGCCCTCATCGCAAACGCCGAGGCCAGGCCCGTTGTGGCCGCCCCCGCGAACGGCGAGTACCCACTCATCCTCGCGCGCGGCGTTCACGCAGGCAATCACGTCAGCCAGGTTCCAACAGCGCGCAATCGCACCTGGTCTCCGGTCGACCATGCCGTTGTAGACGCGGCGGGCTTGATTGTAAGATGGATCCCTCGGTCGTGTCACGCCGCCGCGTAGACCTGATTCAAGCGCAGCCAGTCTCCCTTCACTCAACATGTCCTCGCCTCCTGGCGCCTCGCGGTGATCTCTGCCGACGCCGCTTGCGCCCAGATTCTAACCGCTAACGCTTCGCCGTTCCAACGGCCGTTTTACGCAATTGAAGATCTTGCTGGCGGTCTGCACGACCGCGCGCCCGTCGGCGTGAAGTGAAAGTGAAACGCGGTGACGCTCGAGTCAACGTCGGACTGCTCCTGCTGGCTCTTCTCGTCGCAGCGCCGGCTATCGCCGTCACGCCACTTTGAAGCTTTCTAATCCCCACCGAATCAGCTACTTCCACACTGACCGCAGCCCCCGCGCTTGGACCGCTCCGCCACAATGAAAGCAGGAGCCGCGGCATGGCTAGCCGCCCAACCCCCAACGGAATCGCAGATGTCTGGAAATGTCCGAAAATGTCAGGAAACCAAGGGCGGTCAGCCTCGATCCAGGCTTTCCACGCGCTTTTTGAGCCGCTTCACTACTCGATCCAACTCCGGCAGCCGGTTGTAGACCGCCGTGCAGCGCAGCCACTGCCGGTTGTCGAGCTCGGGCGATCCGGAGATCTTGCTGCCTTCGGGGACATCGTGGCCGACGCCGGTTTGCGCCGTGATCAGCACTCCGTCGCCGATGTGCAAATGGTTGATGATTCCCACTTGCCCGGCCAGCACGCAACGGTTGCCCAGCGTCGTCGAACCGGCGATCCCGACCTGCGAGCAGATGATGTTGTGCTCGCCAATCTCGACCGCGTGGCCGATCTGGACCAAGTTGTCGACCTTTGTGCCGCGGCGGATGCGCGTCTCGCCGACCGCCGCGCGATCAATGCATGTCCCCGCCTGGATCTCGACATCGTCCTCGAGGACCACGACCCCGGCTTGCGGGATCTTGTGATGCGAGCCGTCGGCCCGCTGGGCAAACCCGTAGCCGTCGCCGCCGACCACCACGCCATTCTGCAAGATGACGCGGTCGCCGATGCGGCAGTGCTCTCGCACGACGGCTTGTGCGTGCGCGATGAAGCCGTCGCCGATCGTCGCGCCGTCGTAGATCGTCACGTGCGGGTGGATCGCCGCATCGCGGCCAATGCGTACGTCTTCGCCGATCACCACGTACGCCCCGATCTGCGCGCCCTCGCCCACCTCGGCCGAAGCCGCGATCGAAGCCGTTGGATGCACGCCCGCGGCCGGCCGCGGCGCCGCGTAGAACATCTCGAGCGCGCGCGCGAAATCGAGGTAGGGGTTCTCGGAGACCAGTTGCGCCAACGGTAGATCGTCACTGTGCTTGTCGACCAGAATGGCCGATGCTTTGGTCTGGCGAGCGCGCTTGGCGTAGCGCGGATTCGAGAGAAAGGTCAGCGATCCAGGGCCCGCCTCTTCTACGCCGGCAACGCCCTCGATCTCGAGCTCGGGGTCGCCGGCCAGCTCACAACCCAGTCGCTCGGCTAGCTCCGAGAGCTTCATCGCCTAGCCTCCCGCGGGCGCGACCGCGTTCCAGTACAGGCCGAACAGCGTGTCGCCCCAAACCGTCACCACCAGCGCCGCCGCGCCCAGGTAGCTGCCGAAGGGCATCTCGTAGTTCCACTTCTTGCCGCCGATCAGCACGACGATCATGCCGACCAGCGCTCCGCCCAACGAGCCCAGCAGCAGAATCAACAGCGTATGCCCGACGCCCCAGAACGCGCCCATCATCGCCGCCATCTTGACGTCGCCCAGCCCCAAGCCATCAATGCCGCGCATGCGGTAGTAGAGCTCCCTGAGCACCCACAACCCGCCGCCGAACATCAGCGCGCCGGCCGCCGCCTCGGAGAGCGAAAGCCAACGCCACTGGGGCGCGCCGCCGCCGAGCGTCCACAGGAACTTCATTAGCCCGTCAGGCAGCGGCAACACCATGCTCAGCCCCAGCCCCAGCGCCAACCCGCCAAGCGTGATCTCGTCCGGCAGGATGTAGTGCTCGATGTCGGTGAAGATCAGCACCAGCATCATCGACCCGAACAGCGCCGCCTTTGCGGTGAAGACGTCCAAACCGAACCGCCACACCAGGCCGGCCCACAGCAGCGCGTTGAGCAGCTCGACCACCGGGTAGCGCCAGAGAATCTTCTCCGCGCAGTGCCGGCAACGGCCTCGCAGCAGCAGGTAGCTCACCACCGGCACGTTGTCGCGCGCTTCGATCGGCCGCTCGCAATGCGGACACCGCGAGCGCGGCTTGACCACCGACTCGTCGCGCGGCCAGCGGTGAATGCAAACGTTGAGGAAGCTGCCGACCAGCAGCCCGGCTAGGAATGCGAGGAGAGTCACCGGGAGGGGCTCGAGGCGAGAACCGAACGATAGGCCTCGAGGGTACGCTTCACCATTTTATCATCGCCGAGCTCGTCGACGGCCCGCTGCCGTGCGGCTTCGGCGCAGCGTCGAGCAAGCTCGACGTCGGTGACGAGCCGCCGCAGAGCCTCCGCGATCCGCGCGGGATCGTTGGCGACCAGCAGCCCGGTCTCGGCGTCCGCGACCAGCTCCGGGATGCCGCCAACGGCGCTGGCCACGATCGGCTTGGCGTGCATCGCGGCCAGGATGACGGCCGAGCCCAGCCCCTCGCTCTCGCTGAGGTAGAGAAAGAGGTCAGCGGCGGGAAGGTCGGCGTCGAGATCGTCCGAGAGCTTCAGCTCGAGCCCGGCTTGGCGGCAGGCCGCGGTCGCCAGCGCCGCGCCTTTGAGCGGGTCTGGGGAATGCGGCGCGAGGACCTTCGGCCGCGGACCGGCCGGCCGGTAGGCCGGCAACGGCGAAGGCGGCCTGACGCCGTCGGCGACGAGCCGGATCCGTCGCTGTTCCACGCCAGCCTCCCGCAGCCGCTCGGCGACGTGCTTGGAGACCGCCAGGTAGAGTTTCGCTCGCCGGTACTTCCAGCGGCTCGCAAGCGAGCTCCGCACCGGAAACGCAACCCGCCGCGAAACCACCAGCGGCGTCCCTCGGCCGCACAACGCCGCCAGCGTATGCGCGCCAGCGTCGTGGGCGTGGATCAGATCCGCCCGCCCTGCCTGACGCCAGACCGCGAGCGCCGAGAGCCTCTCGGCTCCTAGAGAGCGACGCAGCTCCCCCAGGCACAACAACGTCTGCTCGACTCCACTGCGCTCGAGGCCCTGGTGGAGCAGCAACATCTGGCGCTGGCCGCCGCGCAGCTCGCGACCCGAGTCCAGGTGCAGCACGCGCATCAGCCGTCCGCCGCCTCGCGCGCCTTCACGTACTTCGAAAAGACATAGAAACCGGCCATCACGGCGATCAACAACCCCGCGTAGCCGTCGAGAAAGCCGCGCTGCAGCACGTAGGTCCGAAAGCTCGCCCACGGCGGCGCGCACAGCAGCCGCGGCAGCCCCGGCCGGCGGCCCCGGGCGCGCAGCTCGGCGGCGGCCAGGCTGGTGTAACGGTCCACCGTCTGCACGTGCTGCGAGAACGTTTCGCAGGTATAGTGCAGCAGGTCTCCGGTGAGCGCGCCTCGCGAACCGTCGACGACGACCGACTCATGGACGCAGTCGCCTCTCCAGCGAGCCTTGCTCCGGTCGTAGAGGCGCACCTTGGCGTCGGGATACCAGCCTGAGCGTTTGATCCAGCGGCCGAGGTAGCGCGCTCGGCGCGGGAAGGCGTAGCCGTCGGCGGCGGGCCCGTGTTCGCGCAGGCGGTCGATCGCGGAGCGGAGCTCGGGCGAAACCTCTTCGTCGGCGTCGAGC
The DNA here is from genome assembly GCA_965216545.1 of Bryobacterales bacterium. Classification (GTDB taxonomy): domain Bacteria; phylum Acidobacteriota; class Terriglobia; order Bryobacterales; family UBA6623; genus RI-231. The sequence continues at coordinate 3,751,637 of OZ244172.1, read as the reverse complement.
GAGAGAATCCAGTCGTGCGAAGCTTGTTCCGCGGCGAAGTTCTTTTGGGCAGCGTAGCCGGTCCAATCGCGATGGGAAACCCGCGCGCCGAGCTGCTCGGCGAGCTCGACCGTGCCGTCGGTCGAGCCCGAATCGACGACGACGACCTCGTCGCAAAACGCCAGCGAAGCCAGGGCGCGCGGAAGGTTTTCGCGCTCGTTGAGCGTGATCAGGGTCGCGGAGATCTGCACCGGATGGCGGGACGCTCGCGCCGTCGCGAGCCGCAACCCATTCTAGCGGTCTACGATTGGCCTGCTGCTTGCGCGGCCGCCTGGGACGGGATCTCGGGGGGCGGCGCATGGAGCAACCGTCCGGCCAAGCTCCACAGCGGCCCTTCGAGACCAATCCAGGCGCCGAGGTAGATCGCCCACCAGGCAATTTGGAATCGCATCGATTGGCCGAGCACGGCGAACGCCAGCTCGGGAGCGTCAGCCTGCGATGCGAATTCCCGCAGGGCCTTGGATTTCCGCAAGTAGGTTCGCCGGATCTGGCGCAGGTAGAGCTTCAAGAAGCCCCGGCGACTCGAGGCCAGGTATGCGGCCAGGTCCGCCGTAGGGGCCGGCCGGCTCTTCAGATACGCGGGGTCTCCGCGCTCGAGACTCCGCCGGGCGGCCTCCAAGGCCGCAGGCGCGGCCCGCGGCGAAATGGCCTCCGGCCGCTCGGATGGCCGCAGCACGCGCAGAGCGACGACCGAGACTCCCAAGGCTCCACAGACAAGCAAAAACAACTGCAAGATGATGATGTCCATTCGTTCTCTACCCTCGCCGCACCAACTCTCCGAGTTGCCGCGTCAACTCCTCCATCTCCGCCAACGCCGGTTCAATCTCAGCGCGCGAAAGGTCCTGGACGGGCGGTGACACGACGTCCGACAGGCTTCGCCAGCGCCACGCCAAATAGAGCCAGGCCGCGACCGACGTCAGGATGCCGAAGGACGCAGCCCAGACGCGCTCACCTATGCCGATGTTTCCTCCCATCACCGCGCTCAAGGCGCCGAGCAGGGTCAAAACTACCGCCACGAGACGAGAGCTCTCCACCAGCCTGAGACGGGCCCAGCCGGCGAATGCCAACGTGGAGGCGCCGAGGACGGCGAGCGAGCCATGCGCCAAAAACGTCTCGGCCCCCATGAAACGGAGCACGCTTTCGACCACCGGATCTGGCAGGACAAACACTGCGATGACGAGCGCCAGTCCGGAGATGATCAGCTCCACGCGGATGACCTGGTTGCCGATCTCTGCGAACTTGGTGTAGGACTCCAGGCTACGGGTGCAGGCCTCGGTCAGGGCCAGAACATACAGGCTCTGCGAGACCAGTTGAGCGCCGATCCAGAATCGCAGATAGACCCCCCCATCCACGATTCCGTGCCCAGCGTTCCCAACCAGCTCGATCAAGGTCAAGCAAAGCACGAACGACAACAGGAACATGTGACGGCGGTTCGAGCGACCGCGGAGGAGCTGAACTACGACGGCGATGTGCGCCGCAACAGCCAGCGGCCAAAGGAACTCGAGTGCAGTCGGCATCGCAGCACACGGCCGCCGAAAAAGCGACCGTACAAACGATAGCATACTTCGGAAGGAAAGTCAGAATTTCCTTCCGAGGCATGCGAGTTGTGCGGAAGTGGCGGGATATTCTAGGACTCTTCTTCATCATCCGGAGGCGGGATACAGGGCTGCGGGCCGCAGTCCTCTGCATCGACGGTGGCGGCCCCCGGGAAGAGCATCACTGCAGTGGCAAGCGCCACGACTTGGGTGGCGACGGCGAGCGTGATCAGGGTCTGCTTGATCATGGTGTTAGAATCTCCTTCTTCTGTTTCCTATGCGCGTGGCGCGGCCTACGGCGAGCGGCCTACAGAGTTGTTCAGAAAAGACTTATCGCCGTGGCTGACCCCAAATCTAGGCCCTCCCGGCCGGGTTCAGGACAGGCCGTCCGCACATTTTCCGCAGTCGGAACGCCGCGCTCTGGCCGGACGCGAATCCGAACGACCAAGCGGCGCGGGCCCGCTCGGCGAGGATACGCCGCCCGGCGGCCATGTTCTGATTTCGGAAAATATTCCAGGATTCCGACGAATCGGCGCTTCCCTCAGGCATACGATCGTCCTCGAACGCCTAGCCTTCACCGCCATGCTTCGATCGGGGCCTTGGCGCCGAAAACTCGGTTTTGGGGATACTGTCGATCAATTCCCGAAGCGCCGTGCGTTTTTCCCCGGAAATATCACGACCCACTAGCGTGAAACCGGGGGGCCGGTTTATGCTTGTAAGCGATGGCGGAGATGCCGTTGGACGAAGCGGACGAGAAGGTTGCGCGCTCGCGGCGCGCCATGCTGGACGTGTGGAAACGCACGTTGGACCAGATCGCCACGCAGTTCGGCAAGCTCGTCTACTTGGCCGAGCTGCGCAACGACAATAGCGGCCGCTACCAGCATTTCGGCCTTGCGCAACTCTACGGCGAGGACGAGTCGCATGGCGTTCTGCGCTCCAGCCACGAGTCGGTTTTCGGCGACTGGCTGACCTATTCGCTCGAGCGGCAACGCGCCGACTTGGAGTCGTATTTCGAGGGACTCGACGACGACCTCGGAACCGTGTTGCAGACCTGGTCCACCCTAGCGCCCTACCAAAAACTCCCCCCGGAGGCCTCCGGCGACGCCGAGCGACTGCTGTTTACCTCCGATCTGGAGATTATTTTGGAGCTGATACGGCGCGAGTCTTCCGGCGCGCGGGGCGGAAAGGGGGCGGATCGGGGTTGAACCGCATGGCGACGCCTACGACTTGGCCGATGACATCGACATCTTTTTTGAAATCAACGATTTCGGGCGAGTCCGGCGAGGAGTGATGGGGCTGCATGATCAGCTTGTCCTCGCTCCGGGAACACCAACAGCAGGCGTAGCCAGCGCGCAGCTCGAGAAAGTAGATGGGGCGGTCGAACTCGTTGGTCCAGCCGCTCTCCTGGACCTGGCGGCGGTTGGTGTCGATCTGCACGATCGCCCCTGGACGGATCATCGGCGACATGCGATGGTCTTCCCAGCCGATCATGCCGTAGCGCCCGCTCTCGTAGTCGAGACCGTTGAGCATCATCATCGGCACGCGGCCCCACTGCTGGACCAGCCGGCTCAAGAACTGCGTCTTGTTGAAGTCCACGCCGGGGTCGATGTGCAGCGGCAGCCGCATCGAGCTGCGCGGCGAATGGTAGACGCCGACCAAGTGCGTGGCCGGCGGATGAACCGTGGTGGCATCCGCCCAAATCTCGCTCAGCGGGGCGCCATACCAGGAGAGAACCTCTTCGAAATCAATACGATAGATGCTGCAGAGGCTGTAGATGCGGTGCAGGCTCGGGATCACGCCGCGGTTCTCGATGTCGGCCAGCCGGCTGAGCCCCACCACGAAGTCCGAGCTCTTGCGGCGCTTGGCGATGATGTTGCTGGCCTGCTCGACGTCGCGGTACCGCAAGCCGAGCCGTTCGCGTACGTTTTTGAGCCGCAGTCCTGGGTCCATACGCCAGCGCCTGACTGTAGGATGATGGATTCGACCGGACGCAGGCAACGAAGTTGTCCCAAAATGAAACTGCGTTCCGGGATCGGAACATAAGCGACAACGCGGTTCTGGATTCGAAACACGATCATGCGCGTCGTCATCGGGATGAGCGGAGCCAGCGGAGCGCCCTACGGCGTGCGCCTGCTGGAGATGCTGCGCGAGCGCCCCGGCGTCGAAACGCACTTGGTCGTTTCGCGAGCCGGCGAGAAGACGCTGCACCAGGAGACCGGGCTGCTGCTGGGCGATGTCCGCGAGCTCGCCGACCACAGCTACGGAATCGAAGAGGTCGGCGCGCCGATCGCGAGCGGATCGTTTCTGACCGACGCCATGGTCATCGCGCCGTGCTCGATCCACACGCTGTCCGCCATTGCGCACGGGCTGGCTTCGAACTTGTTGGTTCGCGCGGCGGACGTGACGCTGAAGGAGCGGCGGCGGCTGATCCTGATGGTGCGCGAGTCGCCGCTGCACCTAGGGCACCTGCGCACGATGGCGGCGGCGACGGAGATGGGCGCGGTCATCGCGCCGCCGATGCCCGACTTCTACAACCGTCCGGCGACGCTCGATGAGGCGGTGCGCCAGGGTGCGGGCCGGGTGCTGGACCTGATCGGGCTGCCGGCCGCCTCGACCAAGCGCTGGGAAGGCGTGTAACCGGGACAGCCCGGAGCGCATCGAATACAATAGACCTCAGAGAGAGGGGGGCGTCCTGGCTTCGACGGGATCGCAACCTTCGTAGGGAGGCATGCCGGGTTCCGAGCTCCCGTAAAACGATCGGAAAACCATAGCTGCCAACAACGACATGCAGCTCGCATACGCCGCCTAATCATAGGACGGCGCGTTCTAACCGGCCGGCCCGTAGGCCGGGGACGAATGGCATATTTCACGGGCTGGGCTGAAGGCTTCTGTTCGTAGCCGTAGGCTGAGATCAACCGAACTGGGCCGCCCGCAACTTGTCCGTTCCATTGCAGGCGGTCGAGACAACGGAACGGACTAAGCATGTAGGCTCTTTGCGTCGGTCTTTCTCGGACGCGGGTTCGACTCCCGCCGCCTCCACCACAATTCCCTTCGCTACGATGTAGAGTTTGAGCGAAGCCGTTTGCGGCGGCATTCGCGCGACGATGTCTCTGCAAGCCCAATCGGCGCTCGCCGGGGCGCTGCTCATTTGCGCGGCGACCGCGATGGCTCAGCCTCGGACGCGGGTCGAGGCCATCCAGGCGCAGCGCGAAGCCAAGCAAGCCAAGCTGGAGCCCGAGCGCACGTCGAAGCTCGAAGCGCGCCTGAACGAGGTCAAGGACAGGCGTCTACTCGAGCGGCTGACGTCGGGGCTGGACGGCTTCACCGTGGTGATCGGGGGGCTGGCCACCGGACAAGGCTTCGCGCTCGGCCCGCAGTTCTCGCGCGGGGACCTAGCCGGCGGCGTGCTCAAGCTACGCACCTCGGCGCGCTTCGCCAGCTCGCGGGCTTACCTTTTCGATTTCGACCTGCAGGCTCCGGAGCTGGCTGGCGGCCGTCTGTTCGCCGGCTTCAACGCAATCCACGAGAACTATCCGCGCATCGATTACTACGGCCCCGGGCCGGACTCCGACAACGACGTCCGGACTCACTTCCGACGCGAGACGACGCGTTTCGGCGGCGAGGCTGGCGTCAAGCCGCTCGGGCGGATGCGACTCGGGGCGGGACTCGGCGGCTTGCTGGTCAATACCGGACCCGGCAACGGAGAGATCGAGGATCGGCCGCGCACCGAGGACGTCTTCGCCGCCGCGCTCGTCCCCGGGCTGGCCGACCAGACCAATTTCCGCACCGCGACCCTGTTCGCCGACTACGATTGGCGCGACAACCCAGGCGGCCCGCGCTCGGGCGGGTTCTATCAGGCGCGCTTCACCTACTTCGACGATGTGGGTCTCGAGCGCCACGAGTTCCGGCGCTTGCACCTCGAGGCGCAGCAATACGTCCCGTTCTTCAACAAGCGCCGGGTGATCGCCTTGCGGGCGGCGACGCAGTTGAGCTTCGAGAACGGCGCAGGCTCGTCGGTCCCGTTCTACTTGCAGCCGATCCTGGGCGGATCGGACGATCTGCGCGGGTTCCGCCAGTACCGCTTCTACGACTCGAACTCGATCATCGCCAACGTGGAGTATCGCTGGGAAGCGTTCACCGGCCTCGATCTGGCGCTGTTCTTCGACGCCGGCAAAGTGGCGCCGAAGCGATCTCAGATCAACTTTCACGATCTCGAGACCTCGGTCGGCGCGGGAATGCGGTTCAACGTCCGCAACGCCACGTTCATCCGCCTGGACTTCGGCGTCAGCCACGAAGCGTTCCGGTTTTGGTTCAAGTTCGGGAACCCGTTCTAAGAGGAGTCGAATCGAATGCGCGTTCTCATCCTCGCTCTGTTGGCGGCGGCCGTCGCACCGGCGCAGCGGTTCTATCCCGACGATCCGCTCCAGAGCGCCCCGCCGCCGATGCGCGTGGAAGACGCCGAGTTCCGCAAGCTCAACGACTACTACGATCTGCTTCTTCACACGCTCGCCAAGCCTGGGGAGCGCCAACCAAAGAAAGGCGAGCCGATCCGTGCGCTATCGACGAACACGATCGACGAGGTTCCCGACGACCCGGCCTGGTTCGTCAATCGCGTCGGCTCGCGGCCGATCACGCCCGCCGAGGTCGTCCGCGGCGCTGGCGATGAGAGGCCGCCCAAACCCGGCGTGTGGACGATTATCGCGGCCAAGACCGAAGGCGTCACGCCGGGGTTCCGCATCGTCGACTCTAGCGGCGAGCGCTACCTGCTCAAGTTCGATCCTCTCGATCACCCCGAGATGGCGACCGGGGCGGACATCGTCGGCTCGCTGGCGTTCCACGCGCTCGGCTACAACGTGCCGGAGAACTATTTGGTGTTCTTCGATCGCGAAGACCTCGAGGTCGACGACGACGCGACGATGCCGGACGCCAAGGGCATCGATCGTCCGATCACCAAGTTCGACGTCGACCATGCGTTGCTGCGAGTGCCACGCCGCGCCGACGGGAAGATCCGCGGAATCGCCAGCCGCTTTCTCGAGGGGAAGATTCTGGGCGAGTTCCGCTACCTCGGCACGCGCGCCGACGACCCCAACGACGTGATTCCCCACGAGCACCGCCGCGAGCTGCGCGGCTTGCACGTCTTCGACGCCTGGCTCAACCACAACGACTCGCGCGCCATCAACGACCTCGACGCCCTGGTGGAAGAAGAGGGGCGCAAGTTCATCAAGCACTTCTTGATCGACTTCGGCGCGATCCTGGGCAGCGCCAGCGTGCTCTCGAACACGGCGCGCGACGGTAACGCGTACTTTTACGAGCCGAAGAAGGCGCTGGCGCAGGCCTTTACGCTGGGCCTCCACGTGCCCTATTGGGCGCGCGCCAAGTACGCGAAGTCGCCCGCGGTCGGCATGATCAACTCGGATGCGTTTCGCCCCGACGAGTGGAAGCCGAACTACCCCAACCCAGCCTTCGACAATCGTCTGCCCGACGATGAATTCTGGGCGGCCAAGAAGGTTGCCGCCTTTGACGATGCGCTCATCGAAGCGATCGTCGGCGCGGCGCGGTACTCCGACCCAGCCGACACGCGCATGTTGATCGACTATCTCGCGGAGCGGCGCGACATTCTGGTGCGCCACTACTTCGGCAAGGTCCTGCCGCTGGACCGCTTCCGCGTCGAAGGCTCGACGCTGCGTTTTGACGATTTGGGCGAACGTCACGGGCTGGGGGCGACCCGCGGGCTCGAGATCATGTGGGCTTCCTACGACAACGCGACCGACGAGCACGCGCCGCTGCCTGGCGCGGGCCCGCAATTGCCCGACGCCCACCGGCGCGCCGCCGCCGGCGCATACTTTTCCGCGACGATTGCAGCCGGCGAGGCGGGCAAGTCGACGGTCGTGTGGGTGCGCAAGGAAGCGGCGGGCGCAAGAGTCGTTGGCGTCGAGCGTAGATGGCCGTAGCGCAAAGAGCTCAGTTCGGTCGGCTCGGCGGCAGCCCGCTTTCGCCGAACTCATTCTCGATTCGTTTGCGGCCCGCGAAGCCGTCGTCGAGGTGGTGCCAGAACTCGATGCGGTCTTCGCCCAGCTTCCAACAAAGGCAGACCTCGCGATCGCCGAGCATGGCTGGGAAGTCGAGCAGGCCCTCGTCGAGATCCTTCAGCAAGCAGCCGGTCTGCTGGATCTCCTCGACGCAACGCTGCAGCGCTTGAATGGCGCCCGTCTTGCGGACTTTCATCTCCGCGATCGCGCCTGGATCGATCTCCATGCCGCCGGCCATGGTGATCCGCGTCGAGACGCCCTGCAGGTCTTCGTCCACGGCTTCAGCCTCGGCCTTGGCCTGAACCGCGGTGCGCAGCAATTGCTCGAGCTTGGGCACCAGAGACTGCGCCTCGCGGAGGGTAAAGATTTTCGGCATTCGATGCGGCGGCCGGCTGCGGTCGCATTATAGCAGCGGGCTCAGCGCCGACCGCCAGGCATGCCTTTGCGCACTCTGTAGCCGTCGGGGACCGCAAATAGGGAGTCGTCGATGGCGCCTCGCTCCATGCGCTCGAACGTGCTCTTCGACTTCGGCTTGCCGTTCGAGAAGATCGTCTGCTCGAGAGGCACGCCGGGGAACGATTGCCGCTCCTGCCAGTCCTCGGCGCCCACGCGCGCGGTGTCCGCCACGTTGGGCGCAAGCTGGGCGAGGAACTCGGTCATCTTGGTGAAGACCGCGAAGTCGGACGCGCGCAACTCGAAAGAGCTCCAGTCGGCGGCGCAGACCATCGAGAACATCTTCTCGCCGCGGTAACCCTCATACCAATCGCAGGAGCGGCCGCCGATCTCGGCCGAGCCGTCGCCGCGCTTGTAGGTCGGCTTCTCGGAGACGCCGCCCATCATTTGTTGCATGCGACCGCTCATCATCTTCTCCATCATGGCGCGCTGTTGCGGAGGCATGTTCTTCATCTGCGCCTCCATCTTGGCCTTGGCCTCGTTGAGTTGGCTCATCATCTTTTCAATGTCGTCGCCGGAGATCTCCTGCACGGTCTTCTTGTCGTGGTCGATCATGCGGATCGTGTTGTCGTCGGCCAGAAACACCATGGTCATCTGGCGGCCGTCGCTGTTCGCCTCGACGGCGACCCGGTTCTGCTCGATGTAACTCGTGCTGGAGGTCTTCTTGCCCGAGCGCATGTCCTCGGTCGACTGCTCGAGGATCAAGCCTTGGCCGGCGTGCAGGGCGGCGGCGCAGGCGAGGGGGATCAAGGCTATAGTGCGTACCATGCCTTGATTCTGCCACAGGTTTCTGAGAGAAGCGCGACCGGGGCCGCAAGCTTACGCCTGCTTACCTTCGCATCGCTGGCGGGGCCCGGAAAAGACCCGCCCTACTGGGCCTGGGTAGCCGTGCCCCGGGGGCGATCGTCGACAACTGCACGGACGGTCGCACCCCGGCATGGCTGCCGGGGCTCAGACGAAGAGCGCGTTACCGAGCCCGGTCAGCAAAGCGATTGCGGTTTCGTGGGGTTGGCGGCGGACCTTGCGATCGTGAGCGGCGCTGTCGCCTGCATCGCGGGCGAGGTAGGCCTTACTCGGGCGTTACGCAGCCGCAGATCGCAACGGAGACGCTCTTGTGAGACGGCGCTGGCGGGCGCACAACTCGCTGCCAATCCCCCGGGCACGGTAGGATAACCGCAACGATGCGCCTTCCCGCCACGGTTCTTGCATTGCTCGCGGGGGTCGGTTCCGCGGCGGAGATCGGCGAGATCCAACCGCTGCTCGAGACCTACTGCTACCGCTGCCACAATGCCGAGCGCACGACGGCCGGCGTGGATCTGACGCAGTTCCGCACCAGAAGGCAGGTCCTGGCCGGGCGCAAGGTTTGGGAGCGCGCGCTACGCGTGGTGCGCGAGGCGGAGATGCCGCCGGTCGAGCCGCTGCCTTCGCCCGCCGAGCGCCAGCGCCTGGTCGAGTGGATCGACGGCGCCATCCACGACCTCGACTGGGATGCAGTCCGCAGCCCGGGCAGGGTGACGCTGCCGCGGCTGACCCATCGCGAGTACGACAACACCATCCGCGATCTCACCGGCCTCGATTTGAAGCTGGCCTCGACCTTCCCGGCCGATTCAGAAGGCCAGAGCGGTTTCACCACCGATCGCGACGTTCTTTTCGTCGCGCCGTTGTTGGTCGAACGCTACCTCGCCGCCGCAGAAGACATCGCCGAGGAGCTGCTCGCGGCGCGGCGCGCGGAGCAGCCCCTGAGCGAGCGCCTCGAAGTCGAGCAGATGCGCATCACCGAGACAAACACGCCGCTCAAGCCATGGGGCTACGACTTGTGGAAGTACCAAGATACGCTGTATCGCTACGTCCGCTTCCCGCGCTTCGGACGCTATCGCTTCCGCGTGCGCGCTTGGGGGCAGTCCGCGATCGGCGGGCAGCTTCCAGGCTTTACGGTGCGGGTGGCGGGCAAGATCGCCGGACAGCGACCGGTGGCGGCAAGCGCGGATGAGCCGCGCATCTACGAGCTCTACGCTGATGTGCCGCGCGGTAACCACCGCGTCTCGCTGCACTGGTTCAAGAGTCCAACCGCCCAGACCAACGACGTGAACCGGCGGCTGGCGGCGGAGTTCCAGCGGCAAGTCGAGGAAGCCAAGCGCGGGGGCGAGAAGCCGCCGGCGACCGGCCGAGCCGTGCAGGTCTCGCTCGACTGGCTCGAGATCACCGATGCGCGGCAGACCGAGCTCGCGCCGGCGCAGCGCCTCCTGCGGGAACCGGGTGACGACGCTGCGGTCGAGGCGGCGCTTGGTGAATTTGCCTCCCGCGCCTACCGCCGGCCAGCGGCCCCGGGGGAGGTCGCCTACCTGATCGAGCGCTACCGCAAGGCCAAGCGCGGCGGCGCGGCTTGGGATGAGGCGATCGGGTCCGCTCTCAAAGCCGTGTTCGTCTCGCCGTCGTTTCTTTTCCGCGTCGAGCAGGGCGTCTCGGAGCCCGACGGCGAACGAGCGCTGGGCGACTACGAGCTCGCTTCGCGGCTCTCCTATTTCCTGTGGATGAGCATGCCGGACGAGCGGCTGTTGGAGCTAGCCGCCGAGAAACGCCTGTCGCAGCCGCGGACGCTACGCGCCGAGATGCGCCGCATGCTCGCCGATCCCAAGGCCGATGCCTTTCTCGCGGCCTTCCCCGAGCAGTGGCTCGGCTACCGCGCGCTCGGCGGGAGCGTGAAGCCGGACGACGTGGAGTTTCCCGACTTTACGCCCGCGTTGGCCGCTTCGATGCACGGCGAGGCGCAGGCGTTCTTCGCGCATTTGATGCGTCGGGATCGCAGCCTGCTCGAGCTGATTGACGCCGACTACGCTTTCCTCGATGAAGCGCTGGCGCGCCACTACGGTGTCGAGGACGTGGTGGGGCCGGAGCTTCGGCGCGTGGAGCTGGGCGGGTCGCCGCGCGGCGGCGTGCTGGGGATGGGCGCGGTGTTAACCGCAACGTCCCTGCCGGTGCGCACCAGCCCGGTGGTCCGCGGCAAGTGGGCGCTGGAGACCTTGTTGGGCGATGAGTTGCCGCCTCCGCCGCCCGACGCCGGCGAGCTGCCCGAGCCTGAAGAAGACGCCGCGCCGAAGTCGCTGCGCGAGCTCTACGCCGAGCATCGCCGGAATCCCTCGTGCGCGGCTTGCCACGACCGCGTCGACCCGATCGGTTTTGGGCTCGAGAACTTCGACGCCATCGGCCGCTGGCGCAGCGAAGAGGGCGGCAAGCCGATCGATGCCAGCGGCGTGCTGCCGGGTGGAGAGAGCTTCGATGGGCCGGCAGGGCTCAAGGCCGTGCTGCTGCGCGAGCGCGAGCGGTTCGCGCGCACGGTGAGCGAAGCGATGCTGCGCTTCGCCTTGGGCCGCGAGTTGCGCTACTACGACGAGGCGGCCGTGCGCGAGATCACCGCGCAGGTGATCGAGTCGGAGTACAGAGCGCAGGCGCTGGTCGAAGCGATCGTGCTGAGCGAGCCGTTCCGGAGGCAGGCGGCGGCGGACTCGGCGGTCGTCTCCGGCGAGTGACGTGAGCCCGCGTAGCGTTGACCGCAGCGCTCGTCTCCGGTACCGTATAGCCAGACCGATGGCCCCCAAACGCATCTCTCGCCGAACCGTTTTGCGAAGCGCCGGCGCCGCCGTGGCGCTGCCTTGGCTGGAGGCGATGCAACCCGCTCGCGCGGCAAGGTTGCCCGAGGGTGAGGCGCCGGTTCGTGCAGCCTTCCTGTTCCATCCCAACGGCGTTTATCCGCCGGCCTGGAACACGCAGGGCGAGGGGCGCGACTACGAGCTCTCGGCCATCCTCGAGCCGCTGCGCGAGCTACGCGGGGACGTCTCGGTCGTGGCCAACGTCTCGACAGGCGTGAAGGGCCACGTGCAGGCTACCTCGGCGTTCCTCACCGGCACGCCGCTGCACAAGAAGGCCGCCGGGCGCATCAACACGCCGTCTATGGGCGTCTCGATCGATCAACTGCTCGCCGAGAAGCTCGGCGACGCGACGCGGCTGCGCTCGATCGAGCTGGGCACCGAGCCGCCGCGCTCGGGCGGCGAGAACGGGCTGGCGATCTCGTTTGCCAACACGGTCTCGTGGCGCTCGGACAACACCAAGGTAGACCCGGAGATTTCGCCGCAAGCCGCCTTCGACCGGCTCTTCGGCGTGAGCGAGAAGACGCGCGCCGAGTTGCTCGACGACAAGAGTCTGCTCGACCGCGTGATGGAAGACGCCAAGCGGCTGCAGCGCGACGGCAGCGTCGCGGACCGCCACAAGCTCGACCAGTACCTGACCTCGGTGCGCGATGTCGAGAAGCGTATCCAAACCAGCCTCGACCCCGAGGGCCGCAAGATCGCTTGGAAGCCGTTGACCGAGCCGAAGCTCGAGCGCCCCGGCGACGGTCTGCCGCCGCGCGGCGACCATGTCCGCATGATGCTCGACCTGATCGTGCTGGGCTTCCAGACCGACGCGACGCGGGTGGCGACGTTCATGATGGCGCACGGCTTCAGCCGCCAGAACTTCACTTTCATCGACGGCGTCAAGGGCGACCATCACACCATCTCGCACCACAAAGAGAAGAGCGAGTGGACCGTTCCTTACACGCTGGTGAGCCGCTGGTACGTCACCAACTTGGCCTACCTGATGGAGAAGATGAAGGCGGTGGACGAGGGCCACGGACGCAGCCTGCTCGACAACACGATGATCCTCTACGGCTCAGGGCTCAAGGACGGCAACGGGCACAAGACGCGCGATCTGCCGATCTTGGTGGCGGGCCGCGGCGGCGGCCGGCTGAGCCCAGGACGCCGCATCGTCCTGCCTGAGGACACGCCGGTGCAGCAACTGCACTACACGTTCGCGCGGCACATGGGGTTGGAGCTCGAGGACTTCAACGGCGGGGACTCGCTGTTGGATCTGTAGGCGAGGATCGGACTAGCCTGGGTCCGAGAGGGCCCGATATTTTCGGACAATTCCGGACAGCAGCCGACCTCTGCTTGGCCCGCGACGACGAAATTTTGCGCTAGGCCAATTAGGCGAGGAGCCAGCAAGCCAGCCCCACAATGCCGTCCGACCACGCCTCGAGAAAGACGGCACGTCGCCCGCGATGCTTGCGACAACAGCGATGCCGCTTGATCTACCGCCCCGAAAACTCATGCGTTGCGATGCGCCAACGGCCCGGGTGGTGCACGCCAGCCTGACGTCCGTTATTGCTGGCCACGCTCAAGCGACCACGACGTACAGGTTCTACGAAGAAATCGATCATTGGCTCGGCCCCTGGGGCAAGGGCGGCTATCCGATTGGATACGGGAAGTTTTACGCCATCCTGTTCACGACAAACGAGAAACTCTCGAGAAACCCGCACACGAAAAAATGGGTTTGGCAGACATTGATTCAACTCCAAGAGGCGCTTCGCGACTTCGTCGTTCGCAAGATCCAAACCTGCACGATCCAATCGCTCACGGAGCCTGAGCTTCGCAGCGCGGCGTTTCAGAGCCATGCGAAGGCGTACCAAAAAGGAGGCCTCGCAATGGTAGCGTTAGTTGCACCTGAATTGATCCCGATCATTGCGACGATTCCCTGGGCGGAATTCATACCAGGCTCTAAGAACTTTGGATCCACGATAGCTCAGGTGTTCGAAACCTTGGCCAGAATACTGCCCTACATGGCTGGAAACGGTCTTGGCGCTCTCGCGGGCCCCGCGCACAACGGAAATCTCCGCCGGGCCTTCCTACGAGACCAGCGTCGGTTTTTCAACGAGCAAGCCATCGTACGGGAGCTTTCGGGAATCAAAGCCGCGATCGAGCGCGGTGATCTGGATCACATTCCCTGGCTAGACAAGATTATTGCTCAGTTGAACGCAAGGCAGTTCCCAAACCAAGGGTTCGCTCGGGCCGCAAGGCAGGTTGTCACGGCGGCGCAGAGGCGTCGGCGGATCGTCACCCAACAGCTCAATAGCTGGCTCGAGAACTCGCCCGAGGTCAAGAAGCGGGTGGTCAAGCAAACCGCGAGCGGAGCGCGGCGGTAGGTGCGATCGTATCTGATCTCGGTCAGGGCGCTGATCTGGTTCAGGGATGCATGCGCCAACTCAACGAATCGCGAGAGCCAGTCCTGGATTTCTTCGCACGTTCCAGTCGCCACGTTTTGGGGCGCGCGCCCTCACGGGCGCGTCTCAGATGCCGTTAGGCGTTGGCGTTGCGGAGCTTCGGGGTAGACCCAGGGGCGGGCTTGTTTGATGGCTAGGCGGTTGTCGGCGGTGATTTTGAACTCGATCTCCATGGCGAAGGGTTTGCCGGGCGGCGGCTCGTAGAGTGCGCGGAAGCGGTTGTGGATGATGTTGAGGCTGCGACGCAGCAGCGTGCGTTGGTCGAAGCTGAACAGCAACTCGTCGTCCTGGGACCGGTTTGAGGTGCGCACCACGCGGTCTCCCGCGGCGTTGAGCGCGCCGAGCAACAGCTCTTCGGGGATCGATTCCTGCTCGGGGTTGGTGACGAGGTCCTCGCCGATTTGGGTGTTGACGAAGAAGGCGCGGGGGCGGCCCATGCCGGTGGTCTGATAGACGATGTCGTCGCTGACGGCCACGCCGTTGGCGAGCTCGCCGTCGTAATTGGGGTGGACGAGCACGCCCATCGCCGCGGCGAGGTGGTCGACGCGGTAGAACTCGCGCTCTTCATAGGCGCGGAAATTCCAGAGGCTCGCGTAGACCTGTTTGACGGACTTCTCGACGTGGCCCTCGTCGGGGCGATGGGTGTAGGAGTCGTAGAGGCCGGCGCCGCTGAAGCCGGGCAGGTCTTCGTTGTTGGTGCTCGAGCGCAGGCGGATCGAGGCGCCTTGGCCGAACGACTGGTGCATGTTGGCGAGCGCGCGGGCGAGCTTGCGCGGCATCTTGCCGTCTTCGACGCGCTGGCGGAACGTCTTCAGAGCTTTCTCGCGAGCGGCAACGTCGTCGTCGAAGCCCGGCGCGGCCATCATCTTCGAAGCTTCGTCGTAGAAGCCGTTGGCGCGCATGAACTGGTCGTAGAACGAGAACGGGATAGCGAAGCCGTCGGGGACGACGCCCGCGGGCAAGCCGAGGCGGCGCAACTGTGCGACGTTGGCGGCCTTGACGCCGATGCTATCGGCGTCCTCGAAGCCTACCTGGTCGAGCGGGCGGATGCGCGCGACGGCGAGGTCGCGCACGGGGGTTTGCGGCTCGGCCGGGCGTAGCGCGGCGAAGTGGGCTTCGACCTCCTGGCGCGACGCCTCGCGGATCTGGTAGCCGTCAGCGGCGGCCTGGTAGTAGACGTACTTGCCGATGAGCGCGCGGATGGCGGGGTCGGAAGCGGCGTCGCGGATGTAGGCGTTGGGCACGTTGTCTTGCACCGCGCGCAGGTTTACGTGCGAGAGCGGCGTCTGGCGGACCGCGGTGATGACGCCGGCGACGCGCGGCATCTCGTTGGGCAAGCTGCGGTAGAGCACGACGTCGCGGACGCCGGGGCGCTCGTCGACCTCCATCAGACGCAGACGGCCGAAGCCGGCGGCTTGGTTGAGCGGCAGGTAGGCGATGTCGTCGAAGCGATCCTGTTCGGAGAAGACCGGCAGGCCGGCGGCTTCGTATTGGGCCCTCTCCTGCTGGTAGCGGGCGACGGCGGCGGGCAGCGGGTAGTAGGCGAGATTTCCGGCGAGCAAGGGCGATTTCTCGCCAAGCAGGTCATGCGCGACCATGATCATCGCGAAGGGGAACGAGTCGAAGGGTTCGAACTCGAAGGTAAACAAGCCGCGCTCGCCGCTAGGCGAGGCGAGCAGCGGGCGGTAGACGACGACGCCGCGCATGGTTCCCGAATCGCGGCCTCCCGCGATGCCGACGGCGCTCATGAACATCATGTGGGCGCGGTGGGTTTTGGTGTTCATGAAATACATCTTGGGGTTGGGCGTGTCGGCGCCGGTGACGAGGAACTTGACGAACTCGAGACCCATCAGGCCGCTGTCGACTAAGATCTGCTCGCCCTGGTAGGAGAGCTCGTGGAAGGCGGCGAGGTCGGGGATGATGGCGGCGCCGTCCTCGGGTTTGACTTCCTCGGGCTGTTGCAACTCGACTGCTTCGCCGCGGCCGCGACGACCGCCGAAGCCGCCCGGGCCGCCGGCGGGACGACCGCCCATTCCGCCGGTTCGCGAAGGGGCGAGCTCGCGGGCCGCCAGGGCGCCGTCGCCGTCAGCGTCGAGCGCGGCGAGAGCGGCCCGGGCGTCGGCGATCTCTCCGGCTGAGAGGTCGCCAGAGGCGTCGGCGTCAATCACTTGAACCGCGGGCGGAGCTTGCGGGCCAGGGCCGGGGCCGCGGCGCCGGCGCGCGCCGGCCGGGGTGACCTCTTCGCTCGAGAGGTCTCCGCTACGGTCGGCGTCGAGGGAGGCGAGGGCGGAAGGAGCCGCGCGGATCTCGTCGGCGGAGAGGTCGCCGGAGGAGTCGGCATCGACCGCGGCGACGACGGGCGAGGGGCCGAGTGCGCCGCGTCCGCGGAAGCCAGGGCCGCCGGGGCCGAAGTCGGGTCGAAGCTCTTCGGCGCCGAGGTCGCCGCTGTTGTCTTTGTCAAGCGAAGCCAACGCGGCGGAGGCGTTGCGGATCTCCGAGGGCGAGAGGTCGCCGGAAGCGTCGGCGTCGAGCGCAGCGATGACTGGCAGTCGGCTCAAGAAGCCGGCCGGACCGCCGGGGCCGCGGCGAGCGCCCGGCCCTGCTGGGCCGCCGGGACCACCAGGACCGCCTGGGCCGCCGCGCGGAGGACCGCCGCGGACGGGCAGCAGCTCCTCGATCGCCAGCGAACCGTCTTGGTTCGAGTCAAGGGCGAGCAGGGCGGTCGGGGCGTTGGCAATCTCGTCGGAGGAGACGGTCTGGTCGCCGTCGGCGTCCAGCGCGGTCATCACAGGCAGGTTGCGCGGCATGCCGCGCCTCTGCGCCGGCGCCGTTACGGCGGCCGCCAGGGCGGCGAGGGCGAGGATGAAGATGCGTTGCGAGTGCATGGCGTTCCTCCGGGAGCTTAGGATTCGTCCTTGACGGCGAGGTGCGTTCCTTCGTAGGAGACCGACAGCTCGGCGGTGTCGCGCACCAAGTCCATCCGCCCGACGCGGACGCGAGTGATGGTCAGACCGGTGCGGTTCTCGAGATCGGCGATGAGCTGGGCGCGCTTGTCTGGCGCGACGAGCTCGATCTTGTCGTAGGTAATCCGCTTACCTTCTTCGAAGTGGAAGCCCCACTCGCGCTCGAGCACGAACAGGACGAGGACGATCATCGAGTTGGAGAAGGCCATCTTCACCAGGTCGTCGCTCGAGATCAGCACGGAGTTCATGATGGGCAGTGCGATGAAGACGAACAGATAGGTCATCTCGCGAGCCGGCATGGCGTCGGTGCGGTAACGCAGGATAGAGAAGACGGCGAAGAGGCCGAAGCCGGCGCCGATGCTGAGGTCGACGCTGGTGAGCAGGCCCAACACGAAGTAGGTAATGGTGCTGAAGGTGAGGAAGGTGAGGACGTACTGCTTGTCCTGCGTCGCCGGATAGTAGATGAGCCGGACGATGAGCAGGGCGACGGCAAAGTTGAACGCCGCGCCGGCGATGTAGAGATAGAGCTCAGTTTCCACGAGCGGCCTCCCTGGAAAGCTTCCGGAGCAGCCGGATCTTGGGCCGGAAGCGATTGCGCCTGAGGGCGGGATGCAGCATGGCGGCGCCGAGACAGTACTTGCTCAAACCGCGGGAGCGGGCGCCAGCCTGGCGCATGGCGGCCAGGAAGGGCGAGGCGCGATCGATCCGCTCCTGCTTGAGCTCGGCTATGACGACGCCGGGCAGCGCGACCGCGGTCCGGCCGTGGCGGAAGGTGAGATCGGCGTCGAAGGTAACGCGCTCGGGGCGGGTCTTCGAGACGAGGGTGATGCGCGTGAACTCGTTCCAGAGCACGGGCCGCAGCGCCGCGGCGGCGAACGGGTAGTGAGCGGCGAGGAAGGCGTCGGCCGGATCGAGCTCGGTGAGTTGATCGGGGGTCTGGGCGCGGACCTTGAGCGTGCGGCGCTCGGCGGTTTTGCGCTTGACTTCGAGGAAGGAGCGGTCGCTGTCGAGATAGCAGCGTGTTCGGACCTTGTAGATGTTGCGGCGACCGCCGTGCTGACGGGCGTAGAGATCGAAGCGGTCGGTGTCGAAGTAGAGTGTTCGGTAGCGGCTGGCGAGCGCGCCTTGGACGTCGAGGACTGCGTAGTGCCGAGGCAGCGAGGCCAGCACGGCGTGCAGTTGGCGCCCGGTGATCGCGAACTTGGTGTCGAGACGATTGGGCGAGGCGAGCGCGCCGATCTCGTCGAGGCCGACCCGGTCGAGGGACGCCAAGGGAGTCTCGAGACCGGCTGGCGCCGTAGACAACTTCGTCATGGGCGGGCGGGCGAGGGGCGGAGCTGAGGCGAGCAGCGACACACGAGCAATCGGACGCTTCGGGGTCCTGGAGTGTGGGCGGCGAGTGTTACCAAAGCGTTACGGGCCGCGATTTCGTTTTACTACGGCTTAACAAGGGTGGGCAGAGATGCGGGTGGAGCAGCGGCGCGGACACCCTAGGGCTTTGGTGTGTGGCCGGGCAGGGAGGCGCTGGCCGGCGAGGGGTCAAGACAGCCGCTCTGGCGACCAGCGTTGGAGTCTGAGCGAGCCTGACAACTCTCGACGGGACGACGGTTTGCACCGTCGGTGACCAGCCGCTATCCTGGCAGGCAGCGGGTCCGAGGCCGGTCGTGGAGTTAATTCGCAAAGCTCACAGGTGGATCATGTCGTTCCGCGGCACAAACCACATCGCCTGGAAACTCGCCTATTCTGGCAAGTGGAAGAACTGGAGCGATCGATATACCTCGCCGAACGCGTTTGACCATCCATTTGAAATGTACGCTTACTTAAGTAAGCTGCCCGCCTACCAGGACGCGATCTATTACCTAGAATTCGGCGTCTACCAAGGAGCGTCCCTCAACTGGTGGCTCGAGCACAATGGGCATCCGAGCTCAGAGTTCGTGGGCTTCGACTCGTTTCGAGGTTTGCCTGAGAGTTGGACCTCTGACTTTGGGAAGGGTCACTTCGACGTTGGCGGCGTGCCGCCCGACATCGGTGATCCGCGCTGTTCATTTCAGGTAGGTTGGTTCAACAAGACCCTACCGGGATTTCTGTGCGAATGGGGAGCTCGCCGCGACGGTCGGCCCGTAATCATTCATCTCGACGGGGACTTGTACAGCTCGACTATCTTCGTACTTTTGTTGATGGGGCCGGGCTTGCGGCCGGGCGATCTGCTGATTTTGGATGATTTTTCCGACACGCTGCATGTCTTCCGCGCTCTACTTGACTTCGAAGACGCCTGCCCAATCGAATACGAAGTCGTCGCCCAGCATGCCCGATACCACCGGGTAGCTTTGCGGGTCGTAAGACGCCAGGGGGAAGAAGCTGCTCGAGAGGCTGCATAAGCGAGAATCATGAAAGTTCACCTGGCGTACGGCAAGACGGGCGCAGCGGTCACGCTTCCCGACGATCGCGGCGTGGAGGTGCTCGAGCCGCGGTTTGCGCCGGCGCTCGAGGATCCCCGGGCGGCGATCGCCGAAGCGGTGGCCCAGCCGATGGGCTGCCAGCCGCTCGCGGAGATGGCGCGCGGCAAGCGATCGGCGGCGATCTCGGTGTGCGACATTACGCGGCCGGCGCCGAACAAGCTGGTGCTGCCGGTGGTGACGGCGGCGCTCGAGGCGGGCGGGATCGCGCCGGAGGACATCACGATTCTGATCGCCACCGGGCTGCACCGCGAGGCGACCGCGGCCGAGCTCGACGAGATTCTCGGGGCGGAGATTCTGGCCAGGCATCCTGTGCATTCGCATCGCGCGAAGGCGCTCGACGAGCAATCCTACCTGGGCGACACGCGCGGCGGCACGCCAGTCTACATCGACAAGCGATTCGTCGACGCGGACTTGCACTTGACGTTGGGGTTCATCGAGCCGCACTTGATGGCGGGCTTCTCTGGCGGGCGCAAGCTGATCTCGATCGGCTTGGCCGGCGAGCGGACGATCAAGCGGTTGCACTCGCCCGTATTCATGCGCGAGGAGCGCGTGAGCGAGGGATGCTTCCCGGAGAACCCGCTGCACGAGGAGTTTCTCGAGATCGCCGCGATGGCGCGCCACGACTTCATGGTCGACGTGGCGCTGACCGAAGGACGCGGGATTGCGGCGGTGTTTGCGGGGGAGCCGGTCGAGGCGCATGGCGAGGGCGTGGAGTTCGTGCGGCGGTCGACGCTGGCGGCGGTGGACGAGCCAGCGGATCTGGTCATCACGACCTCGGGCGGCTATCCGTTGGACTTGACGTTCTATCAGGCGGTAAAGGGCGTTACCGCGGCCTCGCATGTAGTCAAGCCGGGCGGGACGATCCTGCTGGCGGGCGAGTGCAGCGAGGGGCTGGGCAGCCCGGAGTTCGCCGAGCTGGTGCGCAGCTCGCCCGATTGGCGCGAGTTGCTCGACCGGCTGGCCGACGCGCCGGTGACGGTCGACCAGTGGCAAGCCGAGAAGCTGGCTATGGTGACGCGCAAGGCGAACCTGGCGTTCTGCGTGCCGGGGATTGCGGCGGAAGATCGCGCGGCACTCTGGGGGCCGTCGTTCGAGACGCCGCAGGAGGCTGTGGACCGGCTGCTGGCGGAGCTAGGGGCCGAGGCGCGGGTAATCGTGATTCCCGAGGGGCCGTATGTGTTCACGCAGGTGGAGCGCGAGTTGGTGGAGGCGTGACGGGGGCGGTAGTAGAATCCGGCCATGGCGACGGTCATCCAGACCTTGACGCTCGAGGAGTTTCTTGCGCCGCCGGAAGGCGCGGCGCGCCAAGAGCTCAACAGCGGGGAACTTGTCGAGATGCCTCCTGGGACCCACGGCCATTCGCAAGTCCTGCACGCGTTCTTGTTCAGACTCTATGAAGCTGCGAAGAAGCAAGGCCGCTTCGAAGCTCGCAGCGAGACAGCCTTCGTCCTCTCGGCCGAACCGCTAACCGTGCGCGTCCCCGACGTTTCGCTGGTCGCGGTCGATCGCTTGCTGGCGGCTCCGGCCAACGCGTACATCGAGGGCGCTCCGGAAGTCGCCATCGAGGTCGTGTCTCCATCGGATACGGCGTCCTACTTGAACGAAAAGACACGCCAGTACCCTGTCCTCCGGCTGCTGGACCGTGATCGTGGCCTATCCGAGAACAAAGGAAGTTCACGTTCATCGCACCGGAGAACCGACCGAGATTCTCAGAAACGATGACACCCTGGAGATCGCCCCGGCTCCGCCGGGCTGGCCAGTCCTGGTTCGCGATCTGTTCGAACGACCGCATGCGGCCTGAACCGTAGGCGCGCCCGCCCTACAGCGCGGAGGGCGTGACTTGCCGGGCCGGCGGCGATCGATTCCCTGGGGCCGGGTAAGGCGGAAGGGAGCCGCCCCGGGTGGAATTTCCTGTAAGACTCTGATTCAAAAGGTTTCTCGGATCGTGGAGCATGGGCGTGATAGCCTCCAGGCGACTAGCTAGAGTCGCTCCCCATCTAATGGCTATATTCCGGATGTGTACCCTCGCCGGCTCGCCGCTCAGATCCACGAATCCCTGAAAGACACGCCTGTAGTATTCGTGCAGGGGCCGCGCCAGAGCGGGAAGAGCACCCTCGTTCAAAACCTGATCGAGGAGGGTTACCCGGCCAAGTACGTCTCGCTCGATACGGCGGCGACGCTCGCCGCCGCCAGCGCCGATCCAGAGGGATTTCTTGCAGGCTTTGAAGGGCCGGTAGCGATCGACGAGGTCCAGCGTGCGCCCGCTCTCGCTGTCGCGATCAAAGCGGCCGTGGACAAGGATCGGAGACCGGGGCGCTTCCTGTTGACCGGCTCCGCGAACGTCATGGTGGCGCCCAAGCTCAGCGAGTCCTCGGCCGGACGGATGGAGCTTCACACGCTATGGCCTCCTCCACGGGCGCCGCACCTCCCAACCCTCTAACATGGAAGCGTTGTGACGACTCGTATCCTATTCCTTTTTGCGTTCTTGTGTTGCCAGGTTTCGGCGGCTGATTGGGTGAGCTACCCGGGTGGTAACGGGCCCGGCAAGGGCAAGCACATCGTTTTCCTGACGGGCGATGAGGAGTATCGCTCGGAGGAAGGCATGCCGATGATGGCGCGGTTGTTGGCCGAGCGGCATGGGTTCAAGGCGAGCGTGCTGTTCGCGATCGACCCGGCGACGGGTGTGATCGATCCCGAGGTCAACAACAATATCTCGGGCATGGAGCGGCTCGACTCGGCTGACCTGCTGGTGCTGTTCTGGCGCTGGCGCGAGCTGCCGGACGAGCAGATGAAGCATTTCGTCGACGCCTATCTGGCCGGCAAGCCGATCGTGGCGCTGCGGACGGCGACGCATCCGTTCCGGTACAAGAAGAATCCCGAGAGCCCGTACGCCCACTACAGCTCCGACAGCACGAAGTGGCCGGGCGGGTTCGGGCAGCAGGTGCTGGGCGAGACTTGGGTGAGCCACCACGGCAAGCACAAGGTCGAGGGAACGCGGGCGCTCGTCGAAGGCATGAACCATCGCCACCCGGTGCTGCGCGGGGTCCACGACATCTTCGTACCGACCGACGTCTACGGCATCGTCCACTTGCCGGAAGACGCGACGGTGCTGCTGCACGGCATGGTGACGGAATCGCTCGAGCGAGACTCGCCGGCGGTGCTCGAGAAGTCGTTGATGCCGATTGCTTGGACGCGGCACTACCTGAACGAGGCCGGCAGGACGAACCGCATCTTCACGACGACGATGGGCGCCTCGGTCGACCTGCTCGAGGAAGACCTGCGGCGGCTGATCGTAAACGCCTGCTACTGGGGACTGGGGATGGACGTGCCCGAGGAGGCGAACGTGGAGATCGTGGGCGAGTATGAGCCGATCTTCTACGGCTTCGGAGACTTCGAGAAGGGCGTGAAGCCGTCGCGGTACGAGCCGTGACGCTTCCGACGACTACTGTTTGAGCTTGGCTGCGGCAGCCGGCCCGAACGTCAGGCCGATGGCCGCGCCGAAAGCAACGCCTAGCGCGACGCCTGTTCCTATGTCGTCAAAGATCGCGCCGAGCGCGGCCCCGAACGCCACGCCGAGCCCGACCCCCATACCAACGCCCGGCAGGTCTCCCGTTTCGGCTGTTGGAGTTCGTTCTCTACCGTTTGTCATTCGTTTGCTCTACAGGTGCGGCCGGCCATGAACTGGATCGGCCGCCCACCTGATCTCTAGTACGGTGGGAGCGGGCGATTTCGTTCTCATTCTTTTGCTGGTCTAGGCGCTGGCGGCCCGTGGTGTACCCGCGAGCCGCCAGTGAAACCTACTCCACCGTCAGCCCGAAGCTCTCCGGCTTCCAGATGCGGGAGAGCTGAGCGCGCTTCATCGTCTTGCCTTCGTCCGAGACCGGGACGACGGTGAGCTGCAGGCTCTTCTTGCGCCGCAACGCCTTCCGCAGCGGTTCGGTGATGTCGAGCTGTAGCTCGACCTTCTCGCCTCGGCGGCCCATGCCGTCGGGCATCTTCTCACCTTTGCGGCGCATGCCGAAGACGCCGAGCGAGCCGAGGAAGGCGGGATTGCCGGCCGTTTTGGTCTCGGCGTCGAGGTCGCCTTCGGATTCGCCCGCGAAGAAGCGCAGCTCGACCGAGCGCATCGGCATGGCCTCGGCGATGAGCCGTATGCGGGCGGACCGAATGACGGTGATGTTCCACCAATCGGGCAGCTCGAGCTCCACGAGCTTGAGCGGCAGCCAGGGGAGGATGATGAAGCAGTAGTGGATGTAGCGGAAGCCGAGGTCATCGGTCGAGAACGCGTCGGCGCCGCGGTAGTGCTCTTCCGAGTAGCACTTCTTGAACGGGTCGAGCTCGAGGTTGGCTTCGTTCGGCGGCAAGGGATCGGCGTGCGAGCCTTGCCACAGCGCCCAGAGTCTATCGACGTTGGCGTGGTGCAGGTAGAAGATCGGATCGAAGCCGGCGGTTGACACCCCGCTCATGTTGCCGCCCACGCGGACGTGGACGCTGCCGTGGACGCCGTTGAGCGAGCTCTGGAACGAGTTGAAATCGGATTCGCCGAGGGCAGTTTGGCCCTGCGCCGCGAGATCTCCGAAGGAAGTGGTGTCGATGTCGGAGCGGCGGCTGGTCATGCCGCCGCCGGCGCCGGGCGCGATGGGGCCGGAGAAGAGCGGGTTGTCCACGGCGTTTCCGTTTCGGTCGACGTAGGTGGGCGACGAGCAGGCGGCCGGAACGCCCGTGGTTGGCCCAGAAGACCAATTCCAGTAGGGCAGAACGACGTTGGGTCGGATGCTACGCAACGCGTCCTCGAGCTCGGACAGGTAGATGCGGTGCCAAGTAAGAAACCCGGGCGAGCCGTGGATACACCACGTGGGCGAGGGGCTGCCGTGCAGGCCGGCGATACGCTCGAAACCGTTGTTGGCAGTGCCTGGCAAGGCATAGATCTCGGTCAAGGCTTCGCGCAGGTCGTGGAGTTGGTCGGTCGTGAGGCAGTTGATGTTGCGACGGTAGCGGAGCATGAGGGACCTCCATTGACGTCAGGCGGCTTTTGGGACTCGAAGGGCCGGGCAGGTCGAGTTTACACTTGAAACTGCGCCGGACCAACGAAAAATCTCGCCCACTCTCAGCTGCGCACCGGATTGGCTCGGACTGCGTCCTGGAGCGCCGCCTCGATGGCGTTCCAAGCTGCGGCGCCGGGTTCCGTCTCGATCCAGTTGCCCGGCAGCGTCTGCCCTGCCTTCGCCAGCTCGAGGACCCGCACAACCGTTTCGTTCTTCTCCGGGAGCGCTTCCAGGTAGGCGACGAGTCTGCGCACATGCTCGCGGAACGCGCCGTCGGTCGGGGTGTGGCCCTCGGCAAGGAAGCTCAGCAAAGCGAGGAGGCTGGCGATCGTGCGCTGTTCCGGAGCTTCTCCGGGCATGCCCCCGTCCGGCTCGATCACCAGCGCAACCTCGATCAAGTCGCGGCCTTCCGCCGGACGCGCCGTGAAGTCCTCGAGGATCCCGTCTGTACCCAGGGACCCCTGCAGGTCCTCCAGCCTGTCAGCCTTGGATCTCCTTGGGGCCGTGTGGTTCCGCGCTAGCCGGCGAGACGCTCCGGCACGGAGCTTGCGTACGGCTTTCACCGTGTCCTCCAGCCCGAGTGAGCCAAACAACCGGCCGCGAGAGGCCTCCGGCATAGCTGCCTCCATCGGTTGCGGCGGCGCAAAATATCCCATGAACGGGGTATCGCTGGGCAGGCCTACAGGCGCGACCCTCGTGCGCGGCAGCTCGCCCCGGCGGTCATCCGACCGCTCGACGACAGCAACCAGGGCCATGGCGCGGCTTGCCAGCCCGTATTGCTTGCTGAGCGCTTCCAATCGCTTTGCCGCCCGCTGCTCTCCACGGCGCTCGAGGACGCCCGGCCGGGCGTCCCATGGCCACGGTGCGGACGTCAGCTGACTCTCGCAGTCCGTGATCAACCGGGCCCCCTGAATGAGCCGGAGCGTCTCCGCCAGCGAGCCTTGGCTGGGTTCGAATGCGAAGGTCCGCTCGACTCGCTCGGCGGCCCGTTGCCACGAGACCTCGAGCCGGGCGCGCCTGTCCGCCTCGTAGTCGCCCATGAGGACCAGAGGCTGGCCCGGAAACACGGAGGCCGGCGGCGCGGGCTCGATGCGGCTCTGGGGCTGATCGGCGACGCCGGCTCGGATAGCGGCCGCCACCGGCCGGCAGCTCGCCGCGAACAGGTCGACAGCCTCCACGTCAATGCGCTCCCGGGTTGTGAGGAACCGACTGACGCCCCCCGTGCGCCGGGCCAGCAAAGAGAGAAAGCGGTCCTGGCTGGCATCGCCGATGCCGAGGCAATGGACGCGAACGCCCCTGTCGTGGACCTCGCGGATGACGTCCTCCGAGCCGAAGACCTGGCCGTCCGTGACCAGGATCACGTCGCCGGGCGCGTTTCCAAACATATCCGCCGCGGCGTTTAGCCCCTTAGCCATCTCCGTACCGCCGCCCGCGCGGATACGCGAGAGAAACGCGGCGGCTGCTGCGCGGTTCTCCGCCGTGCCCGGGACGAGCTTACTCCGCGCTGGCTCGGTCGGGGCCGATTCCGGCTCAGGCTCCTCAGAGCTGTTCCAAGCTGCGAACAGCACGAGCGGGCCGGAGAGCCTGGTGACCGGGTTCGGAGGCGGAGCGGGGAAGACATCGGCCGTGAAGTCGAACGCCACGATGCCGAGCTCGTCCTCGCGCGAAAGCGCCCCAAGACAAGCTTGCACGGCCCGAAGCGCCTGCCGGAGCGAGGATCCCTTCATCGAGCCCGAGCGGTCGATGACGAAGACCACGCGGCGGGGCTCGTTCAGCGGCTCTCCAAACACCCTGGACGGAACGATCGCGGCGAATCGCCCGCGGCCCTCATCGTCAGTTCCAGCGAGAACGCGCGGCTCTGCTTCCTCGGTGCGGGCGTCGAGCACGAGGTCGCGGTTGGGCAACTCGCCCTCTGACGCCAGCACCGCCCTTGCGCCGGCGGTGCGGCTGTTCGAGAAGCGGACGCCGTGCGAAGGCGAAGCGACCTCGGCGATGTCGGCCGACAATCGCAGCGATAGGTCGAAGCCGACGCGATGTAGATCGGAGGCGTCCTCGTGGAAGGGCGGCAGGAGAACGTCGCCAAAGCGGTCGTCCGGCAACTCGAGCTCGCCCTGCCCGGGAGCGATCGTCGCGGACCGGGCTCGAGCGTGGTAGGAAGGAGCGAGCGTGAAGGGGAACCGGAAGCGGATCCCGTCGTCGCGGGTCTCGACGCCGGCGACGATCTCGAGGGTGACGGTCACCGCTTCCTGCGGGCGCAGGTTGCCGACGGCGAGGTTGACGAGGCCGTCGCGATGTACGCGGGCGAGAGCGGACAGATGTCCTTCTTCGATGGCCGTCTCGTAGCGGTTTTCCGCCTCCGCGACCGGCTTCAAGTCCGAGTGCACCGAAAAGCCTTCGCCTTGGATCCGAAAACGGCGCAGAGCCGCGTCGCGAGGCAGCGGAAAGGAATAGATCACTTCGAGCGGTTGGTTTTCGTTGGAGCGAAACTGGTGCTGGATCCATAGTCGGGCGCCGACCGGCAGCACCTCGCCGGTCAGCCAAAGCTGCTGCATGGCTAGATCGATGGATTCGCCGGTGGTCGCATTGAGCGCTGCGAAGCTTCCGTGGTTTTCCTGTTTCGGCATTTCGTTGGTCACCCTCCTCCATCCTCGACCGCGAGCCGGTCGGCAAACTGTTTCATCGCGCTGCGTATTTGCTTGATCCGCCAAGGCTCGGCGCCGCTTCGGAGCAGCACAGTCACATCAGCCGCGATCTGGTAGCGCTGCCAGGTCGTGGGTTCGGGAAGCTCGTCGTTCTGCTCCGCACCGCCGAGCAGTCCGCTGATGGCGCTGAGTGTGAGCCCTCTCTGTTGGAGCGTTCGGATCTCATGGAGACGATCCAGGTGCTCCTGGGAATAGGACGCGTGGCGACCGGCCACGAGCGGGCCGGCCAGCAGGTCCCGGGAGATGTAGTACCGGATTGTGCGCGGCGGAAGGCCGGCTTGCTGGGCAAGGTCCCGGAGAGACAACGAAGCTGGATCGTCGTGCGCCACGTATGGGTCACGATAGTCTTCTTATATGTCAGTGTCAAGTACTGTCATATTATTTCGGTCGTAGGTCGAGATTGACGCGAGGACGAGCGAACGGGTTCACTGTTGGGGTTGTTTGGAATCCTTGCAGGCGTCCGACTCTTTCTGGGGAGGGTGATTCGAGTCGCCGGACCGGCGTTGGCGGTTGTTTCGGGCGTCGGCATCCCGGCTGCAGCTGACGTGCTCCCGACTTCGCGGCCCTTCGTAGGGCCGAAGGGCGAGTACGTCACCGAGCAGGGGCGCTATCACACGTTCCGGATCCCCGGGATGGTTGTTGCGGCGGACGGCGCGATTCTGCTGTTCGCCGAAGGGCGGCGCGGGGACGGCGGCGATCCGCGGCGGGATGAGGACGCACCGATCGACATCGTGATGCGGCGCAGCGTCGACAACGGCCGGAGCTGGGAACCGCTGGTCGTGATCGAGTCCGGTTTTCGAGACGACGGCTTGGTCGACTTTGGCGACCCGACGCCGGTGCTCGATGGGACCACTGGGACGGTGTTCCTGCTCTATGGCCAGTGGCCCGACATGGGCCCCATCACGGTTGCGCAGGGGCAGAGCGCGGCGCCGGGGGACGGCCATCAGACCGTATGGGTGCGCTCGAGCAGCGACAGCGGCAGGACGTGGTCGGAGCGCAGGCAGATCGTCTACCCCGACGAGCCCGCGGAGACGAGCGACGGGCTCTATTGGCGGCAAGCGGAGCCGGGGCCGGGCAGCGGGATGCAGCTTCGCTGGCAGCAGGCCGAGGGCTTGAACGGGCGCTTGGTCGTGCCGGCGAAGCGCAGCGGGTCGGAAACGTCCGATGGACCGGCGACGGTTCGGCCTTTCGTCTACTACTCGGATGACCATGGCGAGACTTGGCAGGTCGGCGAGGTCGCGCCGGGGCCGGACGCGAACGAGGACGAGGTGGTGGAGCTTCTCGACGGGCGCGTGTTGCTCGACGCTCGGCAGAACGACGGCGAGCATCGGCGGCGCCATCTCAGCCGCGACGGCGGCGTGAGCTGGGGACCGGACCGGCCGGGCGGGCTCGCGCTGCCGCAGGTGGATGGCTCGATGGTGCGCTACGGCCGAGAGCGCATCCTGTTCACGATGCCGCGCGGGCGCGACGGCCTCAACCGCAATGACCTCACGCTGTGGACGAGCTACGACGAGGGCGAGAGCTTCACCAATCCCGTGCTGCTGCACCCCGGACCGGCGGCGTACTCGGTGATGCGACGGCTGGCGGACTCAACGGTCGGTTTGGCGGTAGAAACGGCTAGCGACGAGGGCGAGCGCTACGGCGCGATCACGTTCTACCGGTTCGACCCGGCGGAGCTCGAAGGCAGGCGCGGTGAGCGCTGAGGGGCGGGGCGGCGACCGTCTCTCGGACATCGCGCGGCTGTTCGGGGCGCTGATCCCGGATGCGGTGACCACCTCGATCGGGCTGCTGATCATCGTCGTGGCGGCGGCGGTGTGGCTGGGCAATCCTGTCGGAGAGGTCGGTGAGGCCTACTACCGCGGCTTGTGGATGCTGCTGGCGTTCACGATGCAGATGACGCTGATCCTGGTGCTGAGCTCGACTCTGGGGTCGGCGCCATTCTTTCGGCGGGCGATCATTTGGCTCTCGCGGAGGCCGAAGTCAGAAACCGCCGTGGTAGCAACCTGCATTGCCTGCGGCGCGACGACTTCTTACACCTACTGGGGACTGGGCTACGCACTGAACCCGCTGGTGGCCGTGCACTTTGCGCGCGAGGCCGAGCGCAAGGGGCTGCGAATCGACTTCCCGTTCCTTGTGAGCACGACGATGGCGGCGGGCTCGGTGTGGCAGTACGGATTCTCGTCGAGCGCACCGCTGCTGATGAACACGCCGGGGCACTTCTTGATGGACGAGACCGGGCTGATGCCGCTGGGCACGACGATTTTCGCGCCGGCGACGCGGGTCTTCGTCCCGATGTTCCTGCTCTTGATCTTCGTGGCGGCGCGGCTGCTGCTGCCTCGCCGGCCGCGGTACATCTCGGAATTTCCAACCTCGTGCAAGCTCGCGGACGAGGGGCCGGCCGACGCCACGGCGGAGGCGCCGGCGCCGGAAGGGACGTTCTCGGAGAGGCTCGAGAACCGGCGGGCGCCGGCGTTGCTGTTGATGGCGGCGTTGGCGGCGTGGCTGTGGGTTCACTTCGTCGTCAAAGGGGCGGGCCTGGAGCTGAACGCGCTCAACACGACGCTGTTGTTCCTATGCTTGGCGTTCCATCGCACGGTCTACCGCTTCACCAAAGCGCTGCCGGGCGCGGTGGTTTCGGCGTGGCCGGTGGTGGTGCTGTATCACCTGTACGCGGGTGTGGCGGGAATCATTCAGTTCACCAACGTGGGCGAGCGGTTTGTCTCGATGTTCGCCGCGGTGTCGACGCCGCTGACGTTTCCGTTGCTGACGGCGATTGCGGGCGGCGTGCTGGCGGTGTTCGTGCCGTCGAGCGGAGGGCAGTGGGTGATTCAGGGATTCATCACCGCTAAGACGGCGCAGTCGGTGGGCGTGACGGCGCAGCGGGGGCTGTTGGCGCTGGGGATCGGCGATCACATGGGGAATCTGCTCTCGCCGTTCTGGGCGGTGATCGCGGGGGCGATTGCGCGGATCGACTACCGGCAGTACATCGGATACAACCTGGTGTTCGCGGCCATCTGGTTCACGTTGGGCGTGCTGTGCTTTACGTTTCTGCCGGCCTGAGCGGCGGCTACTCGCCGAGCGCGTCGCCGTGGAGGGTGACGACGAGGTCCGAGGTGTCGTAGCCTTGCTCGCGGACGCGGGTCAGGATGCCGTCGAGCGTTCCCCGTGGCAACGACGGCGTCCGCGAGAGCACCCAAAGGTAGCGCAAGCCAGGACCGCCGACGACCGCCCAACGGTAACTCGGATCGAGCTCGAGGACCCAGTAGTCGGCCCAAACCATGGGCAGGAACGAGAGGAAGGCGGGGGCGAACCGCACCTCGAGCCGGCCGGGCGCCTGCTCAGGCGCGGGGATACGCGCGATTCCGTTGACGCTGCGGACGTCGCCATCCTGCTCGGAGCATTGGTTGAAGACGTCGAGGCGGCCGTCGACGCGGCGGGTGTATTGGACGAGCACGTCGCGCGCACAGGCTTCTTGAAAGCGATTGGGCTTGCGGGCGATCTCGTACCAGCGACCTTCGTAGCGGGCGAGGTCCAGTTCGGCGACGGTCTGGAGAGCTGGAGCGGCGGGTTCGGCGCCCAGAGCGCAGGCGGTGAGGACGAGAGAGCAGAACGCGATTCGAAACATGGCTGCGGGGACCTCCTCTGATGCTGGAACGCGGACGGGCGGGCTGTCAAAAAGCTTGACCGGGCCCAGGTGCGTATAATGTGCGGCGATGCTTGACCGAAGAGACTTCCTGCGGGTAGCCGGCGCCGCTGTGGCGACGGCCGGCTGCGGCGGCGAAGACACACCTCCCCCCTCCCCCAAAAAGCCGAACATCTTGTTCGTCATCTCGGACGATCAGTCCTACCCCCACGCCTCGGCGTACGGCTACGCGGCTACGGAGACGCCGGCGTTTGACCGGGTTGCGCGAGAAGGCGTGCTGTTCCACAACGCGTTCGGCGCGTCGCCGGGCTGCAGCCCGTGCCGCGCCGCGATGCTGACCGGGCGCCACACCTGGATGATCGAGAACGCCGGCACGCACGCCAGCTCGTTCCCCGCCAAGTACGTGACCTACCCGGATGTGCTCGAGCAGGCCGGATACTGGGTCGGCTATACGGGCAAGGGCTGGGGGCCAGGGCGCTGGCAAGAGGAACGTCCGCGCAACCCGGCCGGGCCCGAGTTCAACAAGAAGAAGACCGACACCGGAGTCCAAGGTATCTCGGCAACCGACTACGCGGCCAACTTCGCGGCGTTCCTGGAGCAGAGGCCCGAGGGCGCGCCGTTCTCGTTCTGGGTTGGCGGTCACGAGCCGCACCGCGTCTTCCAGAGGGACCTGGGCCGCTCGCTGGGCAAGCGTCTGGAGGACGCCGATCCGCCTCCCTTCCTGCCGGACCGGCCCGAGATTCGGGCCGACATCCTCGACTACGCCGCCGAGATCGAGCACTTCGATCGCCACCTGGGCCGCATCCTGGACCTGCTCGAGGAGCGCGGCGAGCTGGACTCGACACTGGTGATCGTGACTTCGGACAACGGGATGGCGTTCCCGCGGGCCAAGGCGAATTGCTACGAGTACGGCGCGCACATGCCGCTGGCGATTCGCTGGGCCGACAAGGTCCCCGGCGGCCGCGAGGTGCGGGATTTGGTGGGCTTCGTGGATTTGACGGCGACGATCCTGGAGGCGGCGGGCGTGGAGTACCCAGGCGAGCTGGGATTGCCGGGCCACAGCATCTACGGCCTGCTCACCGGCGGCGGCACGGGATTGATCGAGCCGGATCGCGATGGAGTGTACTTCGCTCGCGAGCGCCATTCCTCGTCGCGCTACGACAACTGGACCTACCCGCAGCGCGCGCTGCGCACCCACGACTACCTCTACATCCGCAACTTTCAAGCTGACCGCTATCCGGCGGGCGATCCGCAAAAGCTCGACGATGCGGGCAAGCTGGGGCCGATGCACGGCGGCTACCACGACATCGACAACTCGCCGTCGTTGCGCTACTTGATCGAGCATCGCAACGATCCCGAGATCCGCCCGTTCTTCCTGATGGCAGTGGACAAACGCCCGGCCGAGGAACTGTTCGACATCAAGAAGGATCCCGGGTGCTTGCGGAACTTGGCCGACGACCCGGCGTTCGAGCAGGTGCGCCAGAAGCTGGCGACGCGGCTGGACGACTACTTGGTGGTGACCGGCGATCCGCGGGCGAAGGGCAACGGAGAGGTGTGGGAAGGCTACAAGCGCTATTCGCCGATCCGTGCGTTTCCCGAGCCGCCGCCGGAGCTGCCGGGCTAGGCTGGACTTTCGTCCGCAATTCGCGCTTCAATAGGGACTCTGTTCGGCCCGGCCGGCCAGACATTCGGAGGTTTTCCATGGCAATCGCACGAGTTACCGAGATCATCGCTTCGTCCACGCAGAACTTCGAGGACGCCGTCAACCAGGGCGTTGCGCGCGCGAACCAGACGCTGCGCAACGTGACGGGCGCGTGGGTTCAGGATCAAAAGGTCAGGGTCGAGAACGGCAAGATCAGCGAATATCGCGTAATCCTGAAGGTGACGTTCATACTCGAGGACGCGTAACGAATTTTTGCGCAGGCGGGGCGGGCGCCCGAGAATGAGAGGGCGCCCGCCCGAGGCCAGCGCGAATGAGCACGTTTTCCCCGCCTTTGCGCGCCCGTATCGATCGGACGCGCCTCTCGTTCGAGCGCATCGCCGCTCAGGTGCAGCGCGACATCGAGGCTCGGCACCTGCCGCACGGCACGATTCTCGATCCCATCTTCGTCGCACCCTGGAGCCGCCAGATCCGCGCATATACGCGCGGAGGCGACTCGGCCATCTGGACCGGGCACTACTTGGCGGCGCAGACCTACCGTTTCGTTGCGACCGGCGATCCGGCGGCGCTTGCGCAGGCGCGCGGAGCGATTCGCGGGTTGCGCCGGCTGATCGAGGTGACGGGTACGAACCTGCTGGCGCGGCTTTGGATGCCAGCGGACTCGCCGTGGCTCAATGCGGTGGCGGCCGAAGAGGCGCACCACGGGATCTACGAGTCGACGTTGGAAGGCAAGCCCGCGGTGTGGTTCGGCAACACCTCGCGGGACCAATACATGGGGGTGTTCTTTGGGCTGAGCGTCGCCTACGAATGGATTGCGGATGCGGAGGTTCGGGCGGAGATCCGCACGATCGCGACGCGGGCGCTCGAGCTCTTGCTCGACAGGGGTTGGGCGGTGCGGATGCCCGACGGCGAAGCGAGCACGGTGTTCTGGCAGCGGGTTGATCAGCGGCTTGCGCTGCTGCAAGTGGGCAGGCAGGTCAACGACGAGCGCTTCAGCTCGCCCTACCGGAATGAGCGCTTCCTGGGCTCGTTGGGCGTGATGGCGCCGGTGGCGTTCGAGGTGGCGGAGCCGCACGAGTCGTACTTCAAGCTGAACTTGGTGGCGATCGGGATGTTCTGCTTGATTCGCGGCGAGCTCTCGGCGACGCACCGCGAACGCTACTTGGATGCCTACCGGCTTTTTCGGCGCACGGTGGACGACCACGGCAACGCCCACTTCGACGTGATCGACCGGGCGCTCCAGGGACCCGATGCGCGGCGCGACCTGCGGGTGACAGAACTGCTCACAGCGTGGACGCGCCGGCCGCGGCGAGACTTCTTCGTCGACCTGCGTGGCGAGGTGCAAGCTTGCGGCGAGGACCGGGCTTGCGAGGCGATTCCGGTGGAGCGGCGGGTCAACACCGACTTCCTGTGGCAGCGCAGCCCGTTCTTGCTCTTTGGCGGCGGAGACGGGTTCATCGAAACGGCGGGGGTGGACTTCCTGCTGCCCTACTGGATGGGGCGGGCGTACGGCGTGCTGTAGGATGCGGGGGATGACACGGCGCAGTCTACTGGCAAGCCTGGCGGTCGCGCCGTTGGCGAAGGCGCGCGGGCTCGTCAAGCCGAAGCGGCTGCGGCCCGGCGACACGATCGGAATCTGCGCGCCCTCGAGCGGAGCGTGGGAAGACGAAGACGTGCGGTTCGCGGCAGAAACGGTGGAGTCGCTGGGCTTCCGCGTCCAACACGCCGCGAACCTGTTCGACCGGAGCGCCTATTTGGCTGGCGAAGACCGGGACAGGGCGGCCGGCGTGAACGCACTGTTCGCCGACGACTCGGTGGACGGGCTGATCGCGCTGCGCGGGGGATACGGGGCGCAGCGCATTCTGCCCTACCTCGACTACCGGACGATCGCGCGCAACCCCAAGGCGCTGATCGGCTACAGCGACGTGACGGCGCTGCTCAACGGCATCTACGCGAACACCGGGCTGGTCGGGTTTCACGGGCCGATCGCTAGGCAGAGCTGGAGCGAGTATTCGGTCGAGGCGTTCCGCAGCGTGCTGCAGGAGCCGCGAGCTCCGCTGAGGCTCGCCTCGCCGCCGCGATTCGAAGCCCGGCCGGGCCGGGTAGAGCGCGAAAACCGCCTGACGCCAATCGTGGGCGGCAAAGCGCGCGGGCGGCTCATCGGCGGGAACCTGACGTTGCTGTCGGGGATGCTCGGGACGCCCTACGCGCCGAGCTTCGACGGCGGCATCTTGTTCTTCGAAGACACCGACGAGTCGCCCTACCGCATCGACCGCATGCTGACGCATCTGTGGTTGGCGGGAGCGCTCGAGGGAGCCGCGGGCTTTGCGATCGGCAAGTTTACCGAGTCGCAACCGGAACGCGGCAGCAGCCGCTCGATCGAGCGGATTCTCCGCGACCGCTTCGAGCCGCTGGGCAAGCCGGCGTTGCGGGGCTTGATGATCGGGCACATCGAGGATCAGGCGGTCATCCCGATTGGCTGCGAGGCGGAGTTGGACGCAGACGCGGGGACGCTGAGGCTGCTCGAGACGGCTGTCGTTTGACGGAGAAATTGCGGGGAGGCCGGCGACGCCCCATGCTAGCCTGATCGTTCTGTCGAAGACCGCGTCAGCAGCGAAAACGCCGCCGGCGACGCCTGCCCTGGGGCCTGCGGCAAAGGCCTTGATCGCGGCTACGTTGCTGTTCCTGCTCGGCTCGTTCGCTACCCCGATCGCCGATACCGACTTCTGGTGGAACTTGGCCACGGGGCGCTACCTGGCGCAGGAGCGTGCGTTGCCGGTTCCCGACCCGTTCTCGTACACGGCGGGTCTGGGCGAGGAAGCCTACCCGGGCGAGGCGCGGGTGCGGCGCTTCAACCTGACGCACGAGTGGCTGGCGCAGCTGGCGTGGTACGCGGTGTGGGTCGGCGCGGGATTTCCGGGGGTTGTGCTGCTCAAGACGCTGCTGTTGACGTTCTTCTGCGGAACGGCGGGCTGGTTGGCCTGGCGGCGTTCGGAGTCGCTGGCGGCGGGCGTGTTGGCGGCGCTGGCGGGCGTGCCGTTTCTACTACTGTTCGCGGCGGACCGTCCGGCGCTGGTCACCTTTGCGATGGCGGCGGTCTACGTGCTGATTCTCGAGAGCGGCGAGGACAGGCTCCTGTATGCGCTGCCGCTGCTGCAACTGCTGTGGGCGAATGCGCACGGCGGTTTCTTCATGGGCTTCGTGGTGCTGGGGGCCTACGCTATTGCAGAGCGCCGCAAGCCGCTGTGGATCGCGGCGGGCGCGGCGTTGCTGCTCTCCGGGCTCAACCCGAGCGGGTACGGGATCTTCTCGGTGCTCGCGGGCTACCGCCAGAGCTACTTGACGACGACGCTGATCGAGTGGTCGCGGCCCCCGTTGTGGGGCCCGCCGTACGTGTTTCAACTGCTGCTCTATGCGACCGCGGCGGTGATGTTGTGGCAGTGGCGACGGGTGCGGCTCGCCGATGCGCTGCTGTTCGTCGCATTCGGCGCGGCTTCACTGCTGGCGTTCCGCAATCTGCCGTTCGTCGCATTCTTCGCGCCGATCTTCTTGGCGGCCTACACGCCGGGCGTCGGGCGGCTCGACTCGCGTAACGCCGTGGGGGGCTTGCTGGCGCTGGTGGTCGCACTGTTGGCGTGGCGGTCCGCACAAGCCAAGTTGTTCCACCTGCGGGCGGCGGAATGGAAGTTTCCCAAGGCCGCCGCACACCTGCTGGCGGAAGCCTCGCCGGAGCGGAAGCTGTTTAACACCTACGAGTACGGCGGCTACCTGATGTGGGCCGTCGGCCCCGAGCGCAAGGTGTTCATCGACGGTCGCGCGCTCAACGAGTCGGTGTACGGGGACTACCGCACGATTCTCTACGGCGCCGAGGGCGACCCGGGCGCCTCGGACAGGCTGCTGGGGCAGTACGCCGTCGACATCGTGGTGATGAACGGCTTCGAGTACGTCTCGGGGGTCGTGTATCCGTTGATCCTGAGGCTAGGCGATCCGGGAAATCACGATTGGCGGCTGGCGCACCAGGACGCGCAGGCGGTGGTGTTCGTGCGACAGGGCAGCGGTGCGCTGGAGGGGCGCGAGCTCGCGAAGTCGGGCGTGACCGAGCACTTGGAGGCGTCTTGCCGACTGTCGGTCGAGCACGACCGGGAGCTGTCCCGATGCGCCCGGACGCTGGGCTATCTCTACCTGCAAGCCGGCGACGCGGCGCGGGCGCGGGCGGCGCTCGAGCTGTATCTTGCGAGCTGGCCCTATGGGGATCCGCAAGCGGCCGAGGCGCTTCGGAGCTTGCAGGGCCGGTAACTACGCGCGTCCGCGGCGAGACTTCCGCCAGAGCAGACGCACCACCGCGGAGCCGATCAGCAAACCGAAGACCGGCCAGTACTCGAGCTCGAGCAGAAACGGGTCGTAACGCCACTCGCCGAGCAAGGCATAGGGCGCAACCACGTGGTAGGCGAGGATGACCGTCGAGGTCCACAACAGCAGCGCGGCGTTAGGAAACAAGGCTAGCAACGGCAAGAACCAGCTCAAATACCACGGGAAACAGTTGGCGGAGAGAAACAGCAGAACGACAGGCGTCCACAACGCCGCCCGCGGCAAGGAGAGCTGGAGCGCCCAAAGGCCGGCCAGCGCAACGACGATGAAGCGGCCGACGAGCAAGGTCGCCCGGTCGAAGTCTTCCTCGGCCCAGGCGTAGATCCAGCCGAACAGGCTGTCGTTGTTGCGCCAGCCGCCCACGAAGCCCTCGAGCACCTCGGTGACGTTGGCGAGCGAGCCCCAGTAGGGCAGGCTCAGAATGACCATGACCGGCACGGCTGCCAGGGCCGCCCGCCAGCGGAAATGCCAGCGGCCCTCGACGCGCTGCAAGAGGCAGAACGGGAACAGCGCGGCAGGCCAGAACTTGGCCATCGTCGCCGCGCCGAGCGCCGCGAAGGCCCAGCCCCAGCGCTGCTTCTTCGCCAGGCATAGCGCCAGCAGGACCAAGAGGACCGTTAGCGAATCGTTGTGGCCTTGCGCCCAGAGCTCCAGCACCATCAGCGGCGACCACAGGTAGAGCAGAGCGCGCTCGGGCGCCATGCGCCACAGGGTCAGCAGCCACAGCAGCGCCGCTCCAACGCCGAGCTCGAGGACGGCAAAGGGGAGCTTGAAGCTCCAGGCCTGGGCGTGTTCATCGGGGGTCCAAGCCACCGCCGCGCGATACCACCCGGCGTGGAGGAGCTCGTAAACCGGGCCGTAGACCGAGGGCAGAT
This sequence comes from Bryobacterales bacterium, assembly GCA_965216545.1. Taxonomy (GTDB): domain Bacteria; phylum Acidobacteriota; class Terriglobia; order Bryobacterales; family UBA6623; genus RI-231. The sequence goes on along the minus strand of OZ244172.1, from coordinate 3,713,775 downwards.
CCTTGCGATTGACGCGCTCCCAGGTCGAATCTTGGAGCCCGGACCATTTGGGATCGGCCGGGACCTCCGTGTAGGGGTTTCCGCCGGCGCTCTGCAGCTTGCCCTGCCAACGGTAGCGGTAAAGGTCCTCGGAGAGCCCCGGAGAGAGTGAGACGACGGAGAGGCGAAACAGCACGGCCAGGCCGACGATCGTCGCCATGCGCAGCCGTTGACCTTCGTAACGCCACGGCCCGGCCAGGGCCGCCCAACAGGCCCCAAGGTACAATAGAGACAGAGCTAGAAAGCCAAAGACCAGCTCGCCGATGCTCTGGGAGAATGATCCGAGGCTGGCGAGCGCGACGAAGCCGCCCAGCATGAGCAGTCCGAGCAGGACGATGAGGCGAAATCGATTGCCTTCACTCATGCGCGGCGGCCGGGGAGCCTAGCGACCCCAATGTTTCCACTCGATCCTGCATCCTTGCTCGCGGCGCCGGCCGACTGGGCGGCGGTCAGCCTCTATTTTCTAGTGATGGCGGCCCTGAGCGTGCACGGAGCGCACCGGATGCATCTGATCCGGCTCTTCCGGCGGCTGCGCGACCGGCCCTCGCCCGAGCCTCCAACGCCCGAGGACTGGCCGCGCGTGACCGTGCAGTTGCCCGTGTACAACGAGCGTTTCGTGGTTGAGGGCCTGCTCGAGGCGGTCTGCCGGCTGGACTACCCCCGCGAGAAGCTCGAGATCCAAGTGCTCGATGATTCGACCGACGAGACGGCGCGCGTGGCGCGCCACGCGGTGTTGCGGCTGGCCGCGGCCGGACATCCTATCCAGTATCTGCACCGCACGCGCCGTACCGGGTACAAAGCGGGTGCATTGCAGGCCGGGCTGCAATGCGCGAACGGCGAGATGGTGGCGCTGTTCGACGCCGACTTCTCCCCCGCCCCGGACTTCCTGCGCCGCACGGTTCCGCACTTTGCCGACCCTCGCGTGGGCTGCGTGCAAGCGCGCTGGGAGTATCGCAACCGCGAGCAGTCGCTGCTGACGCGCATCCAGGGCATGCTGCTCGACGCCCACTTCGTGATCGAACAGGTGGCGCGCAGCCGCTCCGGCCTGTTCTTCAACTTCAATGGCACTGCCGGGGTATTGCGACGGGAGGCGATCGAGGACGTCGGAGGGTGGCCTCACGACACGCTCACCGAGGACACCGATCTGAGCTATCGCGCTCAGCTCGCGGGCTGGCGGTTCGTCTACCTGCCCGAGGTGGCGGTGGAGTCGGAGTTGCCGGCCGACATGGCGTCGTTCCAGACGCAACAAGCGCGGTGGGCGAAAGGGCTGGTGCAGACTGGGCTCTCTCTGTTGCCGCGCATCCTGCGAGCGCGGCTGCCGTGGCGCGTCAAAGCGGAAGCGCTGCTGCACTTCGGGGCCAACGCGAGCTATCCGCTGATGGCGTTGCTGGCGGTGGCGATCGTGCCGGCGGCGGTGGTGCGCTCCCAACAGATGGCGCCGTGGATGCTGGCTTTGGATGCGCCGATCTTCCTCGCAACGTTCGGCTCGCTTGCGGCTTACTATTTGATCCCGCGCGCGGCGTTGCGCGGCGGCCTGGCTCTGCGAGATGTAGTGCTGTTCCCGGCGACCTTGGCTTGCGGGATCGGGCTGATCTGGAGCAACTCGCGCGCGGTGGTGGAAGCTCTAGCCGCCATGCAGACTCCATTCGAGCGGACCGCGAAGCTGAGTGAATGCTCGGAGCGGGCGCGATTGGCGAGGGCGCTGTATGGCGCGCGGCTCGGCTGGGTCCCGTGGGCGAACCTAGCGGCTGCGGGCGCGATGGCGCTGGGCCTGTTCGAGCTGCTGGAGATCGCCGCCTGGCCCTCGGCGCCGTTCGTGAGCCTGTTCGTCGCCGGCTTCGGGTACACGGGCGCGGTCTCGATCATGCAGAGCCTGGAGCGGCCCACCTACCCAGGTGTCGGCCGCCAGCCGGCGCGCTCCTCGGCCTCTTGACTTAGGCCGCAACAGAACGACGGTACTCTGTTCCCGTACGGCCGGTTTGGTGCATAATGGACCTCTGATGCCGCGCTTCCAGATTTTCTGGCTGACCGACGCGCAGTTGGACAAATTCCGGGACAAGCCGCCCCGAAACGGCCCGGAACCCATCCGCATCAAGCACTACGAGGAAGACGGCTCGATTGACGCCGTGAGCGCCTATGACGCCTGGTTGCGACTGCAGGGAGACGCTCCGGAGAGGGGCGAGCGACGCGCATTCGGGGTGGGCGACGTGCTGCTAGGCGAGGACGATCGGCTGCTCATCTGCCGCTACTGGGGCTTCGAACCGGCAGCCTGGATTGACGTGGACAAAGCGGAGGCGTCCGAAGAGGCTCTGCAAGCGCTATCATGAGAGGGATGGCGGGCGCGAGTCGCGCTCGCCTTCGTCGTTGGGGACCGCCTGTCCGAGAAGACAGGGAGAGCGGCCATGCCGACGGATATGCTAAACCAGTTTGCGGTTGTCTCTTATGCGCACGGCCCCCTTGCGCGCTTCGTAGACGGCTTGCGATGTGAGCTGACGCCGGGCTGCCCGCATAAGGCGCACGTCACGGTCTTGCCGCCGCGCTCGCTTACGGTCTCAGCAGGCCGCGCCATCGAAAAGTGCCGCCAGATCGTCTCGATCTTCCATCCGTTCTTGCTGCGCATCCGCAGAGTCAACCTGTTTGCCTCGACGAACGTGCTGAAGCTCGAGATCGAACAGGGTGTGGCGGAGCTGCGGACGCTGCACGATCTGTTGAGCACGGGGCCGTTCGAGGGCGAGGACCGGTTCCCTTACACGCCGCACATTACCTTGTGCACCGAGGATGACCCGGCGCGTGCCGGTGAGATTCTCGAGCTGGCCGAGGAGCGCTGGCGATCGTTCGGGGGCGCGGCCGAGCACTGGGTCGATACGCTGACGTTCGTACAGCAACGCGCGGACGAGACTTGGGCGGATCTGGACGACTTGAGCCTGGGCGAGACCGTGCCGGTGCGCTCACAACGCTAGCCCGCCGGCGGCCGCGACGGGTCGCCCTGACACGGCCAGCCGCCCAGCCGACACGGCGGCGGCATGCGTAAGAATTGTCCAACACGCTGATTTGACGCCACTTTCACGGGCGCCCCGGCGGTGGCTGGCGACGTGCATCCAGGGCTCCCGTTCGAGTGAGTCATCACACCTTATTCCGACAACTCTCTCGCTGGCCGGCGTCCGACGACGAGCTCGCAAGGCTCGGTTGGGCGGACGGCGGCCGGCGGGAGTTTTTTCGGAGCTTGGGTTTCCCTTCCCTGGCGGATCGGAGCCCTCGCGCGAACCGCGAGCCCTTCGGCGCTTCTTCTGACGCGGACGGGGCCGAAGGGCGGAAGCGGGCGCTTACGTCGGTTCGGCGCGAGCATCTCCACCGTCGAGCGCACTCCCGCTCGACCGGCTGCGTCGCGAGTCCCCAACCCGCTTGTGCGGGTCCCTACCGGGACGACCAACGTCGCCGGCAGGCTTGGCCCTGACCCCGTTGCCCGCGCGCGAAGCTGATTGGCGGCGCGTGCGAGAATGGGGTCAGGAGCATCTCCATGCAAATCGCGCAACGACCGGCCTGGCCGGTCGTTTTTCTTTTGGCGGCGGTACTGCAGGCCCAAAGCCCGCTGGCCGAGCTCGACGCCGAAATGCGAAGTTGGCGGCGACTGCGCCGGCCTGAGAACCCGGAAGCGCTGGCGGCTCTCGAGCAAGCTCGAGAGCAAGCGACGGCGGAGTGGGTACGCCGCTGGCCCGATGAGGAGCTCGCCTGGCGGGAGAGGTTACGAGCGCTCACGCGGACGGAGGCCGATCGGCAACGGACTCGGGCAGCGCTGGCCGGCGCGGAAAGGACGTTGGGAACGCGGCCGGAGCTGCGGTTCCCCGTCGACACGCGGTTCCTCATGGCGGAAGCGGCGGTGCAAGCGGGGGTGCGCAGCGTCGATGTCGCGCAATGGCTGGAAATGGCAGAGCAGACGGCGTTGGCGGCGTTGCCGGCCGGCGAGCATCCGCTAGTCGCGGCCTACCGGCGGGAAGAGCTGAAGACGGTGCGCTGGCGCATCCACCGCGTGCTGGCTGAGCTGGCCTGGCAGCAGGGGGACGCCGCCACGCTGGCAAACCAGGTCATTGAGCTGACCGCACACAGCGTCGTTGCGGTCCTCGATCCAGCCGACCGCGTTGCCGCGGCGGAACGCGCGCGCAGACGGATGAGTTTGTTCGCTTGGCGGGCGCGGCTGGCGCGGCTGGAGGGAGACTCCGAGTCGGCACGCGGGCTCTACCGCTGGGCGTTGCGGGCGCGGCCGGTTCAGCCGGGCGGCCAAGAGCCGCTGGAGCACGGGCCGCTGATCGCCGAAGCCGCCGAGCTCGGCGTGGCGGCGGGAGAGGGGACGCCGCTGCCTCCGGCGCACAGCGCGGGGCCGCACTGGCTGCCGACGGCGCAGCGCCTGCCGGGCTTCGAGCTGGACGGGCGGCCGGCGGTCGTCGCGGTTTGGGACGGCGACTCGGCCGGGATCGAACGTGCGGTCGAGCGCCTGGAGGGCAGCGCGGAGGTCCGGGTCGTGCGGCTGGTCGCGGCGCCGCTCGAGACGGTCCGCGCAAGAAATCCGCTCTACACGGCGGCGCAGTTGTGGATCGTCGACGCGGATGGCGTGGTGCGGCTGATCGGCCGGCTCCAGCCGGGCGGCGATGGGTGGGAAGATGCGGTCACGGGAGCGGCGCTGCGGTTGAGGCCGGACAGCAATGCCCCGGTTGGATCGCGTTAGCCCGCCGCGGCCGCCTTGTTTGCCTGCAACAGATGGCGCCGCTCGTGCGCCAGCAGTACCGCAAAGATCTCTCCCTGGCGCAGCTTGAAGCCGGGGAGCGTGGGCAGTCCCATCTTCGCCCGCGACCAATCCAGGTCTCCGCCGGACTCGATGACTTGGGCGAGCTCGTCGCGGATCTGACGGAACTCTCTCATGATCTCGTCCTTGCTCTGGTTGGGCTGCGGCTGGAAAGGTTGCGGCGCTTTGAACCTGAGGCGCGAAGGCGGTTCGATCAGCCACAGAAACAACCGGCCCGGCAGGCCGCGCTTGATGGGACCCTCGCCGGTCAGGCCGTCGCTGCGGGCTGCCTCGATGGCCGCGGGCAGCTTGTCGAGATAGGGCCGGGCAGTCGCGTTCAAGTGCGCAATGCACTCTCCCACGCTCCACTTCTGCGGGGCTTGCTTGCGCAGGAACGCCTCTTCGTCGAGGCTCTCCGCCAGGGACTCGATCTCGCCGCGAAGCCGGCGGAGCTCGCGTAGATTGTCGGCCGCCTCACAGCAGATCGCCCCGGCGGCGACTGGTTCAGATTCGAGGGAGCTTGTCATCGATTTACCCCTCCTGCCGAGCCTTTGCGCAAAACGACCCTCCGACCCGACAGAGCTCTTCGATGTTCCATGCGGATTGCTAAGCTTGGCCGCATGACTCGCCAGTGGACGACAGCAGGAAGCGAGACGCCGGCGGTGAGCGGGGTTCTCCACGAGCCGGAGGAGCCTTGCGGTGCAGCGATCGTGCTGACGCATGGCGCGGGGTCGAACCGCGACGCTCCGCTGCTGGTTGCGCTCGCCGACGCTTTCGCGGCGCGCGGCGTGCTCGCGTTGCGTTGCGACATGCCGTACCGGCAGAAGCGCCCGAAGGGGCCGCCGTCGCCGTCCGGCGCGGCGCGCGACCGGGACGGCTTGAGAGCCGCCGTCGAGTCGTTGCGGGCGCGGGCGCACAGGCTCTACCTGGGAGGCTCTTCCTACGGCGGGCGTCAGTCGACGATGCTGGCGAGCGAGCATCCGGGCGTTGCGGAAGGGCTGCTGTTGCTCTCCTACCCGCTACATCCGCCGGGCAAGCCGGAGCGCCTGCGGACCGAGCACTTCCCCGCGCTCGAGACGCCGTGCCTGTTCGTCCATGGCTCGCGGGACGCATTTGGCTCGCTCGAGGAGATGCAGGCCGCGCTCGAGCTCATCCCGGCTCGCCAGTCTCTGCTCGAGGTGACGAGCGGCGTGCACGGGCTGAGCAAGAAGGCGGACCCGGAGACGATCGCGGAAGCTTTCCTCGAGCTGGTGAGATCGGGCGCTTCGTAGAATGGGAGATTCATGGACAGGACCATCTCTCCCACGGCGGGCGTGCGGGGCGCGATCCGACTGCCTGGCGACAAGTCCGTCTCGCACCGCTACGGGATGCTGGCCTCGATCGCCGAGGGCGTAAGCGAGATTACGAACTACTCCTCCGGCGCCGACTGCGCCTCGACGCTGGCCTGCATGCGCGCGCTGGGCGTGGAGGTCGATCGCGAAGGTGACCGCGTACGGATCCGGGGCGTCGGGCTGGACGGCCTGCGCGCTCCCGAGCGCCGGCTCGACTGCGGCAACTCGGGTTCGACCATCCGCATGCTCTCCGGCATTCTCGCCGGTCAGGCGTTCACGAGCGAGATTGCCGGCGACGAGTCGATTGCACGGCGGCCGATGCGACGCGTCATTACGCCGCTCGAGCAGATGGGGGCGCGCATCGAGGCTCGCGAGGGCGGGTTGGCGCCGCTTCGTATCCAAGGCACGAAGCTCCGCGGAATCGACTACGCGCCGCCGGTGGCGAGCGCACAGGTCAAGACCGCGGTGCTCTTCGGCGGCCTCTACGCCGAGGGCGTGACGACGGTGAGGGAGAAAGTGCGCACGCGCGACCACTCCGAGATTGCCCTGCGAGCGCTGGGCGCTGACCTGACCGTCGATGGGCTGAACGTGACGCTGCGCGGCCGGCCCCGCCTGGCGGCGCGTGACGTGCGCATCCCTTCCGACATCTCCTCGGCGGCGTTCTTTCTCGCGGCGGCGCTGCTGCGAGACGGATCGGAGCTGTGCATCGAAGGCGTGGGGTTGAATCCGACACGCGCCGAGCTGCTGGAGGTGTTGCGGGGCATGGGCGCGGCGATTGAGGTGGAGCCGGACCCCGACGATGGCGGAGAGCCGACCGGGACGTTGAGGGTGCGCGGCGCAGCGCCGCTGGCTGGCGGGGTGATCGAGGGCGCCGCCGTCGCCGGAGTCATCGACGAGATTCCGGTGCTGGCCGTGCTGGGCGCGGCGAGCCGCGACGGGTTGACGATTCGTGACGCCAGGGAGCTACGCGTCAAGGAGACGGATCGCATCGCGACGACCGCGGAGAACCTGCGCAGCATGGGCGCGCGTGTCGAGGAATTCGAAAACGGCATGCACGTCGCCGGCGGCGTAAAGCTGAGAGCGGCCGAGCTCGACTCGTTCGGGGATCATCGCATCGCGATGGCGTTCTCGGTCGCAGCCCTGGCGGCGGACGGGCCTTGCACGATCCGCAACGCGGAGGCGGCTTCGGTATCGTTCCCGGAGTTCTACGACGCATTGGCGGCGGTGGCGCGGTGACGACGGAAGGCGGCGGCGCGCGCCCATGCGGGCGCATCCTCTCTGGCGCGGTTGTCTTCGTTGCGGCGCTGCTTTGTGCGGGGGCGACGCGAGAGCCGGTGCATACGCGCCGCGCAATGGTGGTTTCGGCCGAGCCGCATGCGACCCGGATTGGCGTGGACGTGTTGCGCGAGGGCGGCAATGCCGTCGACGCCGCCGTCGCAGTGGGGTTGGCGCTGGCGGTAACGCATCCGGCGGCCGGGAACCTGGGCGGCGGCGGCTTCATGCTGATCCGCTTCGCCGATGGCCGCGCGACGTTCGTGGACTTCCGCGAGAAAGCGCCGACGTCCGCGACGCGGGATATGTATGTCGGCCCGGGGGGTAAGACGACGAACGAGAGCGTCGTGGGCTACCGGGCGGTTGGCGTGCCGGGTACGGCGCGCGGTTTCGAGTTGGCGCTAGCGAAGTACGGCACGAAGCGCTGGCGGGACTTGGTAAAGCCGGCGCGCAGGCTCGCCGCGGACGGCTTCCCGCTGATGTGGAGGGCGGCGCGCGCGCTGCGCGGCAGCGAGCGCATGGCGCAGTTTGCCGAGTCGCGCCGGATCTTCCAGCGCGGCGGACGCTTCTTCGCCTTTGGCGAGCTGTTCCGGCAACCCGATCTGGCGGCGACGCTCAGACGCATGGAGCGCAAAGGACCGGGCGAATTCTACAGCGGCGAAACAGCCCGTCGGATTGCGGACGACATGCGGCGAAACGGCGGGCTGATCACGATGGACGACTTGGCTTCCTACGAGGCCGAGGAACGCGAGCCGCTGCGCAGCGCTTACCGCGGCTACGACGTGCTCTCGGCGCCTCCGCCGAGCTCGGGCGGCGCCGGCGTGATTCAGATGCTGCATATGCTCGAAGACTCGAGCTACTACGCAGCGGGGTTCGGGTCGGCGGCGGCGATCCACTACGTCGCCGAATGCATGCGACGGTATTTCGCTGATCGAGCGGAGTACTTCGGCGACGCGGACTTCGCGGAAGTACCGTTGGACGAGCTGCTTTCGCGCGACTATGCACGCCGGCGCGCGGCCACGATCGACCTGGGCAGAGCAACACCGTCGGGCGATGTGGCGCCGGGGCTGGCGACGCGGCCGGAGGCGACGCAAACGACGCACTACTCGGTGGTCGACGAAGATGGCAACGCCGTGGCGGTGACCTACACGCTCAACGGCGCGTTCGGCTCGGGCGTCACGGCCAAGGGCACGGGCGTGCTGCTCAACAACGAGATGGACGACTTCACCGCCAAGCCCGGCGAGCCGAACATGTTCGGGCTACTGCAGAGCGCGCGCAACGCCATCGAGCCGGGCAAGCGGCCGCTCTCCGCCATGACCCCGACGATCGTGAGCCGCGACGGCAAGACCAGGCTCGTCACCGGCTCCCCAGGCGGGCCGACCATCATCTCCACCGTGCTGCAAACCATCCTCAACGTAGTCGACTTCGAAATGGATGTACAGCAGGCGATCGACGCGCCGCGCTTCCACCACCAGTGGATGCCGGACGAGTTACGCCTGGACGACGAGGGTTTCTCGCCGGACACGGTGCGGCTGCTCGAGCAGCGCGGGCACGCGGTCGGGCTGGTGACGCCGATGGGGCGGGCCATGGCGATCGGAGTATCCGAGGATGGGTTGACCGGAGCGGCGGACGCGCGCTCGGAAGGGCTGGCTGCGGGGTATTGAGCAGCGGGTCAGGGCCGCAGCGGGGACGGCTTGCCCGCGGCGGCGCCGGGCGCCTGCAACTGCTCGAGCATGCCGCGGGCGTTCTCGGCGACCGATGCGTTGGGGTAGCGCGCGATCAGCGAATCGAGCTCGCGCTGGGCTTCCATGGTGCGGCCTAGCCGCTCGAGGGCGACAGCCTTCTTATACTGCGCCTCGGCGCTGAAGAAGCTCGCCGAGTAGCGCTCGATGACGACGTCCAAGTCTTGGATGGCGCGCTCGTAGTCGCCTTTGTTGTAGGCGATCTGCCCGAGGTAGTACTGCGCCTCGGCGGCGCGCGGGCTGGCGGGGGAGTACTCGAGAAAGTCTTCGAACTGCGCCTGAGCCAAGTCGTAGCTGCCGCGGTTGAAGTCGTTGATCGCGTTCGTTAGAAAGCTCTCGCCAAAGCCGGCGCCGCCTTCTCCTTCCGAGCCGGGAACGCCCATCGAAGGCGGCGGCAGGGTGGTCAGCTGAGTCTTGATGTCCTCCACCTCGGTCATCAGCTTCGCCAGCATGGCGTTGGTCTCTTCCACGGCGTCGCGCAGGCCGCCAAACTCGTTGGAGAGCGCATCGGCCTTGGCGGCGGTGCGGGTGACGGGCGGCAGGATGGCGTCGCTCTGCTTGTTCACCGCGCGCTCGATCACGGCGATGGCCTGGTTGAGCCGCGTGGTCGACTCCATGTTCTGCTTGAGCAGCGCTTCGAGAGCGGCGTAACGCTGGGCTTCCTCGCGATCCTGCTGGCGGAGCGCTTCCTGCAAGACCGCGATTTGGCGCTGCGTCTCGAGGATCATGTCCTTTGTGCTTTGCGCCGCGGCGCGGGGCGAAGCGAGCCAGAACGTCGCCCCCAAGACTGACAGGAAAGACCAGCGTATCCAGCGATTCTGCATCACGACGGGAACCTCCGCTCCGTAACCGTTATGGACGGCAACCTTTATGGACGGCTCGCGCACCGCTCCGGTTGCGCGATCGGAGCTATCTCCAAGGCTCTAGCTAGCTTAACAAACCTTCCGGGCGCGCGAACGCGGGCCGGCCGCGTAGTGCGACCGGCCCGCGCGAGAAGGCGCCGAATGCCGAGCTTGGCTAGTTAGCCGCAGCGAAATGCGCGCGACGGTTGCGCTGCCAGCAGCTCTCGTTCTCCTCGGTGCATTGCGGGCGTTCTTCGCCGTAGCTAACCGTGGAGAGCTTGCTGGCCGGCACGCCCAGGTTGACCAGGAAGTCCCGGGCGGCGGTGGAGCGACGATCGCCCAGCGCCAGGTTGTACTCGTTGGTCCCGCGCTCGTCGCAGTGACCCTCGATCATCACCCGGCCGCTGGGGAACTGGTTGAAGATGTCCTTCAGCGCCGAAGCGTTCGAGCGTAGGGCGTCCTCGGCGTCGGGACGGATGCTCGACTTGTCGTAGTCGAAATAGGCGTCGCGAACGCGTCTGGACACCTCTTGGCTCAGAGTCGTCTTTGGCGGCGCCGGCGGGGGCGGCGGCGGCGGCGTCCGGACGGTGACCGTCGCGGTGGCCGAGGCCGTTCCGCCTTCGCCCTTGACCTCGATGCGGTACTCGGTGGTCTGGGTCGGGAAGACTTCGCGTTGGCCGCTGGTCGGCACCGTGCCGATGCCCTGGTTCAGCGAGGCCGAGTCGGCGTTGGCCGAAGTCCACTTGAGGGTGGCGGACTTGCCGCGCTCGATCGAGCTGGGCTCGGCGGAGAGCGTGATGGTCGGCCGCGGCGGCGCGGGCTTCGCAGCCGGCGGGGGCGGCGGCGGCGGGGGGGGCGGCGGCGGTTCTTTCTTCTTGCAGCCCGCGGCCAGGAGCACGAGGCTGAGGCTGAGGGTGATCAGCGCTAGGTGACGCTTGGGTTCCATGAGATCTCTAGGGCCTCCTCAATCTTCTGCGAATCACTACGATACGAATGCAGACAGCTTCGCCGCAACCATTTTACCGCCCGAATGCTCTTTTTTTTGGCGGTTTGCCGCGTCAGCGCGCGGCCCACACGGGCATCCGGTTGCGTCCTCGGGTCGTCAACCTCTTGAGCTGCGTTCCGTCCGCTCGCATCGTCCAAATCTGCGTGCCCCCGGAGCGGTCCGAAGTGAACGCGAGGTGGGTGCCGCTGGGAGAGAAAACGGGGTTCTCGTTGCGGCCCGCACCGTGGGTCAATTGGACGAGCTCTTGGGTGGCGACGTTGATGATAAATACGTTGTAGTTGCCCGGCTCGAAACCCCGCGTCCACGAGAAGGCGACGTTCTCGCCCTCGGGATGCCAGGCCGGCTGCACGGCGTCTCCGCCTCCAAGTGACAGTCTTCGCACGTTCGCCCCGTCCATGTCCATCAGGTAAACCTGTGGAGTGCCGGGGCGATCGGACACGAAAGCGATCTGGGCGCCGGTCTTAGGGTTTACGACCGGGTCTACATCGATCGAACGTGAATACGATATCCTGCGCAGATTCCGGCCGTCAAGATCGGCGCCGTAGATCTGCGACCGGCCGGTGATGGAGCTGGCGTAGACGATCGACCTGCCGTCGGGGGCGAAGTCGGGGGTGGTGTTGAGGGAGGCGTCCTGGTTGTAGAAGGTCAGCTTGCGGCCGGTCTCGAGAGAGTGGATGTAGATCTTGGGCAACCCCTCGGCATAGGTGGTGATCGCGAGCCGCGTACCGTCGGCGGAAACGGCCGGCGTGATGGTGATCACGTCGTAGCCGGTGTGCTGTTTGAGGTTCTGGCCGTCGTAGTCCATCGACCAGATCTCGGACGTCCCGGTGCGGTCGGAGACGAAGTAGATGCGGGTGCCAGCGAGGCCGGGACCGAGGGCGAGCGCTTCGAGGATGTCGCGCGAGAAGTCGTGGGCGATCTGTCGCGCGCCTTCTTCGCTTAGCTCGGCGTAGTAGCGCTTGCCGAGCATGAACGCGGCCGCGCCGTTGGGGGCGGTGACGTCGTAGAGATAGCCATTGAGCGCGAGACGCTCGTTGACGGTCTCAAGCTCGCCGAAGACGAGATTGCGCGTGGTGACCGGCGGCTCGGACCAACCCATCAGCCACAGCCCGCGCGCGCTCGGGTCGGTCGGCAGGCCTTCGGGGCCAAACTTGACGTCCTCAGGCTTGGTGGGCGCGGTGCGCGGGTAGAAGCTCTTGGCGACAATGTCGAGCTGGCCGGAGGCTTCGAGGTCGTTCCAGAGCGTGGTATTGAAGGCGCGGAGATTCTCCGTGCCGACGATGCCGGGCAGGTCGGGGACGGCGATGCGCGGGGCGGCTTGACCCAACGGATCGACTACGCCTATGTAGTCGGGGCGCTGTGCCACGGCCAAACCGACGGACACGGAGAAGAAGAGTAAGATATCTCGGAGCTTCATTGGTTCTTCCTGAACGTCATCTCGATTGCGATGGCGTTGCGACGCAATGCTGGTGGAAGGGCGCGAAATGGGTTGATGAACTGCACGGCGCGATGGGCCGAGTAGTCGAACGAGCGATTTCCGCTCGACTCGACAACGCGGATGTCTTCTATGCTCCCATTGCGCACGATCTGGAAGCGGATCACGACGGGGCGAGCCGCCGTACCAGAGACTTGTCCCAGGGTTTTCGTCCATTCCTCCGACAGCCGCTTCTGCAACAGCTCGGCGTACCACGCGAAGCCAATTCCGAACGGGTTCCCCCGCTCCATGCCGACGCCGGCGCCGGCGGTTTGCTGTTGGTTGAACAGCGGGCTCGACGCCTGCGCGCCGGTTGTGGAGGTGACTTGGTTGTCGGGCTTCTCGGGTTCGCTCTGCTTGGGCTTGGCCGCTTCCTTAGGCGGCTCCTTCTTGGGCGTCTTCTTCGGCTCTTCGATGGGGATCGCCTCGGGCTCGGGCGCCGGTTCGGGCTCGACCTGCTTGACCGGCTCGGGCGGCGCGGGAACTTCGTGCCGCACGTCGTTTGCGACCGGGTTGGGACGCGAGGTCGGGGCGGGAATCGCGATCCCCTGCACCACGTTCACCGACACGGAGCTGCCGGCCTTCCCCTCCGGGTCGCCCAGCATCAGCGGCGCCGGCTCCAGCAGCGCCCAGGCCATGATGATCACGAACAGAGCCGTGTGGCACGACAGCGAGACCGCCACGGGACGTCCCAGGCGCTCCTTCGCTTCTTCCGGCTCGAGATGGATTCTCATTCCTCAGGAGTTGGATTCGGGTTCTTCTCGAGCGGTTTCGTCACCATGTTGACCGCGATCTTGGCGCGGCCACAGCGATCGACGATGGGAGCGATCACCTCCCAAGGCGTGGTGCGGTGCGCGCGGATGTAGACGCCGGGGTCCTGGCCCTCGAGCAGCACCGGCTGCTCTTCGAGGATGCGATCGGTGAGATCGTCGAACGAGACGGGTTCGGTATTGAAGTACATCTCGCCCGTGCCGGTGATGTTGACGAAGGGGTACTCGAGCTGCGAGGCGGCGATCTCGCGCGTCTGCGGTACGTCGATCTCGAGGCCGAAATCGAACACGCCGGCGGTGATCATGAAGATGATCAGCAGCACCAGCACGACGTCGACGAACGGCGTGACGTTGATCGCCGACATCGGCTCGTTGCGGTCGGACCCTCCATTGATCGAAAACGCCATCTAGTCGCTTCTCATCCTCGCGGATTCCTGGTGAGCGGGCGCGGGATGAGGTTGATCTCCACGCCGCCGGCGCGGCACTCGGCCATCACCTGCGCCACGTCTTCCCAGCGGGCGCTCTTGTGAATGCGAATGTAGAGCGCGGGCTTTTCCGGGTTGGCCTGCTTGGCGGCGGGAACGATGTCATACAAGCTGACCGACTTGCCGTCGAGGACCATGCGGCCGTCGTCGCCCAGCTCGAGCCGTTGGACCTTGGGATCCTGCTGCTGCGCGACGCGGGCGGTCGTGGGCGGCACGTCGACGCGCAGACCGAGCTCGACCACCGCGGCGGTAATCATGAAGATGATCAGCAGCACGAGCACGACGTCGACGAACGGCGTGACGTTGATCTCGGCCAGCGGGTCGTCATTGGCGGACAGATCGTGTTTGTTCGTAAACGCCATCGTCTTCGCCGTAGTCGCGTTCGGCCAAGTTGTAGAACTCCAGGCCGAAGTCTTCCATGCGGGAGCGGATCTCGCGGATCTGCTGCGAGAAGTGGTTGTAGAAAATCAGGGCCGGAATGGCCGCGAACAGACCGAACGCCGTCGCGATCAGCGCCTCGGCGATGCCCGGCGCGACGGCTCGCAGCGTGGCCCCGCCGGCGGCGCCGAGCCCGCGGAAGGACTCGAGCACGCCCCAAACCGTCCCGAAGAGCCCGATAAACGGGGTCGCGGAAGCGGTGGTCGCCAGCCAGCCCATGTGCTTGCTCAGCCGCGAGGTTTCCTCGTTCGCCGCCAAACGCATGACGCGCTCGATGGCGTCGCCCGAGCGAATGCGACCGTACTTGTTGACTTGCCGGGCGAGCTCCTCGTAGCCGTACTCGAACATCGAGACCAGCGGCGCGGGACGGTAGCGCTCGGCGGCCGCATTCATCTCGGCCAGTTTGCCCACCCGGCGAAAGGCCTTGAGGAACAGCACGTCCTGGCGCCGCGCCTTCTTGAGCAGCCCGCTCTTGGAGAACGCGATCGCCCAAGAGAGCACTGAGAAGCCGAGCAACACGACGAGCACAACCTGCGAGAGCAGACTGGCATCGAGCACCATGTCGAGCAGGCCGGTTTCGACCACGCTCGACGAGAGCGCCTCGTCGATCATTTCTTCGGTTGGGGCCTCTTCGGGGGCGGGAGCGGCTTGAAGAAGCAAGGCAAACAGGGTCGCTACGTTCAAGTTGACCTACTCAAGCATTCAAGCGCCGACGCCTCGATCCTCGCGACGGCGGACGTCGCAACGCCCCACCCTGTGCGCTTTTCGCGCTCGAACAATACCCACGAATCTAGCACAATAGATAGTGTCTTCGTTGTCAGAGTGAGACGCGTCGACCGCGCACGAGGGTTTCGAAGAATGTTTTGCACGGCCGGTCTTCCCCCCGGCCCCTGAGCGATGCTACACGAGCTCGACATCGAGAACTACGCCGTGGTGGCGAAGCTGAGGGTCGGCTTCCACGCAGGCTTGAATTTGCTGACGGGCGAGACCGGCAGCGGCAAGTCGATCGTGGTGGACGCGCTGTCGCTGCTGTTCGGCGCGAGAGCCGGGGCGGACGCGGTACGCGCCGGGGCGCAGAGAGCGCGCGTCTCCGGGGTGTTCGAGGCGCCGGCCTCGACCGAGTTGCAGACCGCGCTGGAAGCCGCCGGCGTGGAGCCAGAGCAGGACGAGCTGATCTTGGAGCGCCACGTGCTCGCCGGAGGCAAGAGCCGCGCCTACGTGAACGGGCGGCCGGCGACCATCGCGCTGCTGCGCGAGCTCGCCGAGCACCTGGGCGACATCCACGGCCAGCATGAGCAGCAGAATCTGTTCGTCGCGCGGCATCAGATGCGCATGCTGGACGTCTTCGCCAAGACCGAGGCTCTGCTCGAGCGGACGGGAAAGCACTACCGCGAATGGCGAGCCTGTGAGCGCGAGCTCGCCGAACTGCGCGGCAACGAGCAGGAACGGCTGCGGCTGCTCGACCTCTACCGCTTCCAGGACGAAGAGATTCGCGCGGCGGAGCTGAAGCCCGGCGAAGACGTCGAGCTCGAGCAGCAGCGCCACAAGCTGCGCAACGTCGCACAGGTGCAGGAGTCGGCGGCCAGAGCCGCCGGGGCGCTCGCGGGGGACGCCTCCTCGGTCGCGGCGCAGCTCAAGGCGGCCTTACGCGCCATGGAAGAGCTGACGCAGTTCGAGCCCGAGCTGGCGCCCTGGCCGGCTCAGCTCGAGGCGGCGCGAGCCACGGTCGAGGACGCCGGCTTCGAGCTGCAGCGCTACCTCGACGGGCTCGACGCCGACCCGAACCGCCTCGACGCGATCGAGGGGCGGATGGCGTCGATCGAGAAGCTCAAACGCAAGTACGGCAAGACGCTGGCCGACGTGCTGGCCTACGGCGAAGAAGTGGCCCGCAAGGTCGCCGAGCTGGACAACGCGGAGGAGAGCGCAGCGAAGGTCGAGAAGCGGCGCGCCGAGGCCGCGGCGCGCTACCGCGAGGCGGCCCAAGCGCTGTCGAAGAAACGCAAACAGGCCGCCAAGAAGCTGCAAAAGGGCGTCGAGGGGGAGTTGGTGGCGCTCGCAATGGAGAAGGCCAAGCTCGCGATCGCCATCGAAGGCGGCCCCGAGCAGGAGCATTGGACCGCGGACGGGTTCGATCGCGTGCGCTTCGATTTCTCGGCCAACCCGGGGCAGCCGCTTCGGCCGCTGGCGCAGGTGGCTTCCGGCGGCGAGCTCTCGCGGGTCGCGCTGGCGCTGAAGAGCCGCCTGCTCGCCGCCGCCGGCAAGACGACCGCGCGCAGCCGGGCTCCGCGCACGCTCGTCTTCGACGAGATCGACACGGGCGTGGGCGGGCGCGTGGCCGAAGCGATCGGACAACGCCTGCAGGGGCTAGCAGCCGGCAGTCAGGTGCTGTGCGTGACCCACCTGCCGCAAATCGCCGGCTTCGCCGACGCGCACTACTCGGTGGCAAAGCAAGAGAAGAACGGGCAGACCTTCGCTTCGCTGACCGAGCTGAACGGGCCGGACCGGGTGGAGGAGCTCGCCCGCATGTTGTCCGGGGCGAAAGTGACGCCGGCGGCGCTCGAGAACGCCAAGCAACTGCTTGCCGCGGCGGGCCGATGAACCCTCTTGCTCTGGCGCCGCAGCTAGCTTCTGGCCGGAGCGGTCGATTCCCGCACGACGAGCTCGGGCTCGATGAGCACCTCGGCGTCTCGCGCGACCGGATCGCTGGTTGACGCCAGTGCGTCGAAGATGATCCTGCCAATCTGCTTACGCGGGATGTTGACGGTGGTGAGGGCGGGGTTGAGGTACTCGGACAGCTCGATGTTGTCGAACCCGGTGACCGAGACGTCGCGCGGAGTCGCGAGCTTCGCGTCGTGGAGCTCGCGAAGCGCGCCGACTGCCATGAAGTCGTTCACACAGAGAACGGCTGTCGGCTGAAAACCGGATTCCAGGACCTCATTCACGGCTTGGCGTCCGCCGCGCAGGCTGTCCGAGGAGATCGCCACGCGCCATTGGACGTCGTCGTAGCGCTTGACGGTCGCTTCGAACGCGTTCTCGCGCTCGCGCAGCGGGTCGAGCATACCGTGGTGGCCCACGAAGGCCATGCGGCGATGGCCCAGCGAATAGAGGTACTCGACCGTTCGCTGCATGGCCTTCTCGTAACGGATGTGGATCTGCGAAATGTTGCCGCCAGGCGGGCACAAATCGGAGACGATCACGGGCCGCCCCCACCCGACGAGGCGCTCGACCGCATGCTGATCGCGCTCGGAGCCAATGACGGCCAAGCCGGCCAGTGGGCGCGCCAACATCAGGTCCACCGCCGCCGCCAGACGCGCGGGGCGGTAGTCGGTATTCTCGTAGACGACTTCGTAGCCGCGCTCGGTGGCGATCTCTTCCAGGCTGTGTAGGATGTCGAGAAAGAACGGATTCTCGATGTTGGAGACGATGACGCCGATGGTACGGCTGCGACCGCCGGCGAGGCTCTGGGCGTAGCGGTTAGGACGATACTTGAGCTCTTTAGCGGCGGCGAGGACGCGCTCCCGCGTGGCTTGTTTGACGAGCGCGGGATTGTTCATGACGCGCGAAACGGTCGCCGTCGAAACACCGGCTCGCTTGGCTACTTGTTCGAGTGTCATGCGCCCACGCCTGCGGGCAAGTGTAGGCTCAGACGCGCTGCGATTACAAGCAAAGCCCGCTGCGCGATCCAGTACAATCGGCCCGATGTCGACGCGCCCAGCAGGGTGGAGATGGGGACCGTTCACCGCGCGCGTCCCTCTGTTGCACCTCAAGCCGGAGACGCCGGAGCTCGTGCAAGGGTTGTTGGTGGCGAGCGCCACCGGGCTGGCCATCGTGCCGCTCTACGCCGAGCACTTCGGCATGGCGTTCGAGACGGCGGTGGCGTTGGTGGTGTTGCAGAGCCTGATCATCTGCTCCTCGTTTCTGCTCTTTGGCGAACCATTCTGCCCGGGCTGGCTCACGCCGGCCCTGCCGCTGGTGTTGCGCGAAGCAGTCGCGTTGGAAGAGCCGGCCATGCGCATCGATTTCGTCAATGCCGTGGTGCTGACGACGGCGGCCGTTTTCCTCGTCTTCGGCGCGACCGGCCTGGGCCGGCTCTTCTTGCGGATGATTCCGCGGGTCGTCAAGGCGGGCGTCATTCTGGGCGCCGGCCTCAGCGCTCTCTACGGCGAGCTCGTTCCGCGCTCGGGCGGGCGTCCGTCTCGCATCGACGCCTACACCATCTCGATTGCGCTGGCGACCGGCGTCACGTTGCTGCTGGTTTTCTCCAAACCCGTCGAGGAGTGGAAGAAGACGCGGCCTTGGCTGGCGAACCTGGCCGCTCTGGGGATTGCGCCGGGCTTCTTTCTGGCGATGGTAGTCGGTCCGTGGCTGGGAGAGATTGACTATTCGGGCTTCTTCCAGTACGCCGGGCCGCTTTTGTTCCTGCCCGACTTTGGAGGCTTGGCGCGGGACTTCAGCGTGCTGGGCCGCGGCGCGCCGTCGGCCGAACTGCTGATCCAGGCAGCTCCGCTGGCGCTTGCCGCCTACATCATCGGGTTCGGCGACATCATCACCGGAACCGCCGTGCTCGAAGAGGCCGGCCGCGACCGTCCCGACGATCCGCTGCCGCTTGACCCGCGCCGCACGCATCTCTCCATCGGGCTGCGCAACGCCGGCATCGCGCTCGTGGGCGGACCGTTCTTTCCGCTACAAGGCCCGCTGTGGACGGGGGCGACGGTGGTGGTGGCCGAGCGCTGGCGCCGCGGCCCAAAGGCCATGCGCAGCATCCTCGACGGGGTCGCGAGCTACTACTTCTTCGGCCTACCGTTGCTCTACTTTTTCGGGCCGGCGCTGGAGTTGCTGCGACCGGCGCTCGACATTGCGTTTTCGCTCACGCTCATCCTCACAGGGTTCGCTTGCGGCTACGTGGCGCTAGGTATGTTGCGCGAGCGAACCGAGCGTGGAGTGGCGATGCTTGCGGCCGTGGCGATTCTGTTCTTTTCGACGTTCACCGGATTGGTCATCGGGCTGGTCCTCACCGCGGCGCTGCTTGGGCCCGCCGCTTGGAAGCGCGAGAGCGCTATGCTGGAGAGCCCATGATCGATGTCGTACGGCTGCATCACGTCTCCTTCGCGGTGAAAGATATCGACGCCTCGAAACGGTTCTTCGGCGGCGTCATCGGCTTCGAGGAGCTCGACCGGCCGGCATTCGACTTTCGCGGTGCTTGGTATGCGATCGGGGACCGGCAACTGCACCTGATCGAGCAGGCCGACGCCGGGCGGGAGGTCGCCGACCGTATCAGCCGCTCCGATCACATGGCGCTCGAAGTCGAGGACTTGGACCAGGTCAAAGCCAAGCTCGAGCAAGAGGGCATTGAGTACGCTCGGGGCGGCAACGATCACCTCGGCTTTTCGCAAGTGTTTTGCTCGGATCCCGACGGCCATACGATCGAATTCGTACGTTACTTCTGAAGAGCTGGAAACCGGGCTCGGGATCGCGGCGTCATCCAAGGCATGCGCCCCGCCCTGCTCTTGCTCGTGATCGCCGCGGCTCTGCCGGCGCAATACGCCGAAATGGGGATCACCGGGGGCTACGGACGGTTCCGCGACGGCGAGCTCGCGAGCTTTGGGCAGTTCGGCGGCGGCAGCGAAAGATTCGAGCTCGACGGCGGCGTCCGCATCGGCTTCCGCATGTCGTTCGATCTGAGGAGCTACTTCGCCCATGAGCTGGCCTACAGCTGGCAGCGAGCGGGCTTCCGAATCGCCACCGTGGCGGACACCGGCGCCACGCTCGGGACGCAGCAAAGCAGCTCGTCGATCCACAACTATTACTACAATCTCGTCGCACACGCCACGCCGCGCGATTCGCGCGTGCGGCCGTTCGTGACCGGCGGCGGCGGGTTTTCGAGCTTCGTGCCGCCGGGAGCGTCGGCGCTATCGGGCCAGGGCGACACGAAGTTCGGCTACAACTACGGCGCGGGAATCAAGTTTCTGCTCTCGGACCGCTACGGACTGCGTTTCGACGTACGGGACCACGTCACCGGCAAGCCGTTCTTCCGAGATCTCGACGGAAGGCTCCACAACATCGAGACCTCGGCGACGTTCTCCTTCCTGTTTTGAGCGTCCGTTGCGCCAAACAGCGGAAGGGCGGCCCGATGGGCCGCCCTGGGAAGGCTTGGCGTCAGGTCGCTTCTTAGGAGAAGCTCAAGACCGCATCCGCTTCGCTCTCGAAGGTGTCAAATACCGTGTACAGCTTGGTGATCTGCAGCAGGTCTTGCACCTTCTTCTGCAGGTTGAGCAACTTGACCGTGCTGCCTTGGTTCGAAGCGGTGGTGTAGCTCGAGACCAGCTCGCCGAGCCCCGAGCTGTCGATATAGCTCACCTCGCCGAGGTTGAGCAGGATCTTCTTGGAGCCGCGGCCCAGAATATCCCGCACCGTCTCGCGCAGCTTGCCGGACGAGGTATCGCCGAGCGTGATGCGCCCGCCGAGATCGACGATCGTCACGCCGTCTACTTCACGCACTCCAACTGTCAAACTCATCTAGATGTCCTCCTTACTTTCGCTCTCGCGCCCGGGACCGCTTTTGACCAGCTTCACGAGGGTTCCGCACGGCTCGACGGGCCCCACATGAAATTCGTCCACGAGAGCGTCCATCAGCAGCAGCCCCCGCCCGGATGTTTTGAGAAGATTCTCCGGCGCCGTCGGATCGGGCACGCCCTGCGGGTCGAAGCCTTCGCCTTCGTCACGGATGGAAATCGTCAGTCGCCGCCCCTCCAAGAGCACGCCAAAGTGCACGAACTTGTCCTTGCTGTACCCATTGCCGTGCGTAACCGCATTGACCATCGATTCCCGGACTGCCATCCCGAGATGATCGATCTCCTCGGGCTCGTAACCTGCGTCGCGCGCCAAACCCTGCACGATCAGCTCCGCGGCGTCGACGCTGTCGATCTTGCTTTCGAGCCGGAGCTCGATGCTTCTGCTCTCCGACATGCGCCCGGGCGATCTGCGGCCGTTGAATCGCCAGATTCGGCGACGATGTTGCAAGATCGCACACCACTTTCGGCAAAGTCAAGGCGGCGAGCGACCGCGGCCGGGTCCACTACAATGGAGCGATCCAAGCGATGAAACTACAGGGGAAAGTTGCACTGGTGACCGGCGCCGGGACCGGCATGGGTCGCGCCATCGCGGAGCTGTTCGCAGCCGAGGGCGCCCGCGTGGCCGTGAACTACCGCGTCTCCGCCGAGCAAGCGGCGGAGGTCGTCGAGGGCATCCGCTCAGCCGGCGGCGAAGCGGAGGCAGTTCAGGCGTCGGTAGTAGACGAGGATCAGGTGCGCGGGATGGTCGCGCAGGTCGAACAACGCTGGGGCCGGCTCGACGTGCTGGTCAACAACGCCGGCTGGAGCCAGGTAACGCCGCACGACAACCTCGACGCACTCACCGATGAAATTTGGGATCGCACCCTCGACACCAACCTTCGCGGGGCGTTCTACTGCGTGCGCCAGTGCGTACCGCTGATGCGCAAGGGCGGCGGCGGCGCCATGGTCAACAACGCTTCCGCCTCGGCTTGGCACGCCGCCGGCAGTTCCATCGTCTACTCGGCGGCCAAGGCCGGGATGGTCAACATGACCAAGGCGCTCGCGCGGGCCTTGGCGCCGGAGATCCGAGTCAACGCCCTGGCGCCGGGTCTGGTCGAGACGCGCTTCGCCGGCTGGAAGCCCGATGTGTTCGTCAAGGCCAAGGCGTCCTCGCCGCTCGAGCGGATCGCGACGCCGGAAGAGGTCGCCAAGACGGCCCTGTTCCTGGCGGTCGACGCCACGGCGATCACCGGCTCGACGATTCTGGTGGACTGCGGGCGAACCGAGCTGGGACCGCGGGCCGAGAAGGAAGGATGACGGCCTACGGAGATCCCATCGCTCCGCGCACGTGCTTCTCGGCCTCCTCCGCCGGGCCGGCAACCGAATACAGCACGACGTCATAGCGTCCGCTCTCGAGGTTGATCACCAGCGAAGCCCGGCTTGCCGCGAGCGCGCCGTTGTGGCGAAGCCCAACAGCGCTGTCGGAACCCTCGACCAAGACAAGCGACCAGCCGTAGCCGTAGGGCTGACCCCGAAAAGGCCGGCGGACGACTTGCGCGAACGCCTCGGGCGCAAGCAACCCGGCGCCGCCCTGGGCCATCGAGCGGGCGAACCGAGCCAGCTCACGCGCAGTGGAGTAGACGCTGCCGCCCGCCAGGGCGAAGCGGAGCTCTGTGCCTAGCAAATGCGGCGTCGCGGGGTGAGCTTGCCCCGCGGCGTCGGCTCCGGCGGCCACGTTGCGATCTCTGGGCGAGGGGAAATAGGAAGTGCGCCGCCAGCCCAGCGGCTCGCCCAAGCGTGCCTGCAGCAGGGCGTCGAGGTCCGCTTGGCCAGCCGCCTCGAGCGCTCGCCCCAGCACGCAATAGCCGGCGCCGCTATAGGCGTAGAGCTCGCCGGGTTTGGCGATCAGTTCCTCGCCGGCAATGCCCTCGACAGCTTCGGCAAGGCTCAAACGGAAATCGCGAATCCAGCGGAGCTGGCTCTGGGTGAGCTTGCGGCGCTGGGTGTAGATCCCGCCGCGGTGAGCGAGCAGTTGCGCCGCCGTGGGCGCTGGGGATAAATGCTCGAACGCCGCAAGGTAACGGCTGATCGGCGCGACGAGGTCGAGCTTGCCCTCGTGCGCCAGACCGAGGGCCATGGCCGAGACCAGCGGCTTCGAGACCGAGCCAATGCAGAACAGCGTCTCCGCGTCGACCTTCGCCTCCCGGTCCGGACGCACACGGCCGTAGACCTCGTCGAGGAGCGCTTCGTCGCCTTGGCCGACGTAGGCTTGCGCGCCGATGATGACGCCGTCCTCGACGGCTCGTTGCAAGGCGCGATCCAGCCGGTTCTGCGCCGTGGCGGAAGGCGACAGCGCAATCAAGGCCAACAGCGCGACGGCTCGGACGAGCGAGAACAGTGGCTTCACCGCGTACGATTCTAACAGCCGTACTCTGGTAGATTAGTCGAGCCCATGAGCGAGCGTTTCCGCATCGCCGATGTCGAGATCTATGCCGTCGGCGAGGATCAATGTCTGGTGCGGCCGTTCGGCGGGCCGCCGCGGACCATCCGCGAGAGCGACGCTCGACTGCTGGCCTCGTGCGTGGACTACCGCTCGCTCGACGAGCACGCCAGGTCGTGGGCGGCCCATCTCGAGCAGCGTCGCCTCCAAGCGGCCGGACAGCACAGCCCCAAATGGCTTGCTCGCGTGCTCGACGCCACCGCCAAGGCCGTGCCGGAGCCGGCGGAGAAGTTGGTCGCTTCGTCACGGGCGACTCTCGAGGAGCTCGCACGCAACGGGCTATTGACGGACCGCTCGAGCTTCCCCGATGAGCGACCCGCCGAGCAGACCGAACCCATCGCCGCACTCGGCTTTACCACGCGCCGGCGCCCCGCGGAGCTGCGCCGCGCGATCGAGAGCTATGCGGCCAACTTCCGCCGCTTCGAGCGCTCGCCCGAGGTCGTCGTCATCGACGATTCGCGCAACCAGGCCGATGAATCGGTAACGGAGGATCTGCTCGAGGAGTTGCAACAGAGCTGCGGCCTGCGAATGCGCATCTGCGGCGTGACCGAGCGCGAGGCCTACGCGGAGGTCCTCGCCAGGGAAGCTGGAGTCGACCCGGCAGTGGCGCGGTTCGCGCTGCTGGGCGACGAGCGCTGCCCGATCACGACCGGGTCGGCGCGCAACGCGCTGCTGCTCGACGGCGCGGCCAGCCGCTACGTGCTAGCCGACGACGACGGGATGTGCCGGATGACCCAGGCCCCCGAAGCCGAGCACGAGCTCGACATCGTCTCGCGCAACGACCCGACGCAGTTTTGGTTCTATGAGAATCGCGAAGCGCTGCACGAGCAGGTCGAGTTGCGCGACGACGTCGATCTGTTCGCACTCCACGAGTCGCTGCTCGGCCGCCCGGTGGCGCAAGTTGCCGGCGGCGACGCCGATCTAGACGGCGCCGCCCCAGCCTTCGAAGGGCGCTTGCGACGCCATGGGGCGCGTGTGCGCACGACGATGGCGGGCGTGGTGGGAGACTCCGGGGTCGCCTCGACCACCTATATCGGAGTCGAGCGCCGCTCGCGGCAACGGCTGCTCGCTTCCGAGCAGTTCTACCGGGCGGCGGTGGAGAGCCGGCAGATGCTACGGGCACCGCAGCGCACGACGCTCTCCGAGGGCTTTCTGACGATGGCGGGCAACCTGGGCGTCGATGCCAGCGAGCTCTTCCCGCCGTTTCCGCCGGTGCAACGCAACTCGGACGGCATCATGGGACGCTTCCTACAGCATTGCTTCCCCGAGTCCTGCCGCGGATACCTGAACTGGGCCGTGCTGCACGACCCGGCGGCCCAACGCACACAGTCGATCGAGGCGTGGTTTGCAGACATCCGCAGCATCCGCTTCGCCGATGTGTTGACGGTGTTGATGCACGACTCGGCCGGGGGCGGTGCGACTGTCGATCCGGCCGGCGCCCTTGCCCAGATCGGGCAACGACTCGCGCGGCTCGGGCGAGGTCCGCGCGAGAAGTTTCGCGAGGAGCTGCAGGCGCGCATCGTGGCGCGCGAGGCCTCGCGTTTAGCGCAGCTCAGGCGCGCGGACACGAGCGGCGTCCCGGAGTTCTTCGCGAGCCTGCAACGACGCTACATCCGCACGATGCACGAGGCGGTGACCGACGACGCGTACCTGCTGCCGCGCGACCTCGCCGATCCCACGCTGGCGCTGACGCAGAGCGTAACGGCGCGCCTGGGCGAGCTGCTGAGCTGCTGGGGACGCCTGTGGAGCGCCGCCACCTGGCTGCGTGCCGAGGGTCGACGGCTGAGCCGGCCGGTCGCGGGAAGCTCAACGGCCGGTCGAGCCGAATCCGCCGCCGGCTCTCGCTGAAGCGGCCAACTCGCTCTCGGCCCAACGACATTCCACCCGAGCGTAGGCGGCGATGACGAGCTGCGCGATCCGGTCGCCTGCCTCGATCCGAAAATCCTGCTCGGAATGATTGATGAGCAGGATTCGGAGCTCGCCCCGGTAGCCGGGATCGATGGTGCCGGGCGCGTTGAGCAGGGCAATGCCGTGGCGGGCGGCCAGCCCGCTACGCGGACGCACCTGTCCTTCGTATCCGGGGGGGATCTCGACGGCCAGACCGGTGGGCGCAGCGGCCCATTTCCCCGCCGGCAGCGTCAGGCTTTCGACGGCGTAGAGGTCCAGCCCGGAGTCTTCGTCGGCGCCGTGGGCATAGGCGGGCAGCCGCGCATCGGGGTGCAACTTCTGGATTCGAAGCTGAAGACGGCCGGTGGACAAGGCCTCCATGCTAGCAGCGCGCCGGGGAAAGGGCATCTCTCGCTAGAAAGGAAAGACCAGCGGCGCGAGCAGGGCCGCCATGGCTGCCAGCAACAGCGCCAGCGGCGCGCCGATTCGGGTGAAGTCGAGAAAGCGATAGCCGCCCGGGCCGTAGACCATCAAGTTCGTCGGGTAGCCGATAGGGGTGAGGAAGGTGAGGCCGCAAGCCATCAGCAAGACGAAGACGAACGGAGTCTCGCGAACGCCCAGATCGTGGGCCGCCGCGATCGCGATGGGAAACATCAACGCCGCGGCGCCGTTGTTGGTCAGCACCTGCGCCAACGCCGCCGTTAGAACCGCCACCACGAACAGCATGGCGCTCGAACCCAAGCCAAAGCTCGCGGCGGCCCCGAGGATCGTCCCCGCGAACGCCTCGGCCGCACCGGATCTCTCCAGCGCCGCGCCTAGGCCCAGCGCGCTCGCGATCACGACCAGAACTTGCAGGTTCACGCTCGCACGCGCCACGCCCGCGGTGACGCAGCCGCTCCCGACCATCGCGATCGCACCCAACAACGCGACCAGCGCCGGCGGTTGACCCGAGAACGCCAACAGCGCCACCACAGCGACGAAGATCGCGATTGCGCGACCAGCTTTCTCATGCCGCGGATGCGTCGCGCCCTCGACTGCAGACACGAGGTAGAAGTGATCGCTGTTGCGATAGCCGTCTACGAACCCGCGGTGGGTATCGAGCAACAGCGTGTCGCCGGCGCGCAGACGGATGTCGCCCACCTTGGCGTGAATCTGCTCGCCGTTGCGATGGACCGCGATGATGGCCGCGTTGTAGGCCGTGCGAAAACGGCTTTCGCGAACCGTGCGGCCCGCCAATGGGGAGTTGTGCGAGACGACGGCTTCGACGAGCGAGCGATCGCCCTCGCGCGCGGCGAGCTTGTCGACCTGATTGGTGGCGGGAACCAAGCCGCGGACCTTGCGCAAATCCACGACGGATTCGAGGATCCCGGCGAAAGAGAGCACGTCGCCGGCTTGCAACACGGCCGTGGGCGGCGGAGCGGGCAAGGATTGCCCGTCGCGCTCGATCTCGGAGAGGTACAGGCCCGGCAGGTGGCGCAATCCGGCCTGCTCGATGCTGCGACCCGCCACGGGCGAATCGGGGCGAACCTCCATCTGCACCGTGTACCGGCGCGCGTCTAGCGTAGAGACCTGTGCGGGCTTGCGCTCGGGCAACAGCCATTTCGAGGTCGCTAGCAGGTAAGCGCCCCCAAGCACGAGCGCGGGCAGGCCGAGCGTCGCCGGGCCCCACAGCTCCATCGCTCCGCTCAAAGGCGCGACACCCGGCGAGCTCTCCCACAAGCGCCGGTACTGGCCCATCACCACCAGGTTCGAAGAGCTGCCGATGAGCGTGAGACGTCCGCCCAGGATGGCGGCGAAGCTGAGCGGCAGGTACAGCTTCGACGGGCTGACGCGAATCTTGCGCGCCCAGTCGCTGACGATGGGCAAGTACATCGCGACGATCGGAGTATTGTTGAGAAATGCCGAGAGCGCGGCGACCGGCCCCATCAGGCGAAGCTGGGCCGCGGCCACGCTCGTGGGGCGCCCCAGAAGACGTTGCGCGATCGCCTGCGTAGCACCGGTCTCGGTGAGGCCCGCCGCGACGACGAACAGCGCTGCGATCATCATCAGAGCCGGGTGAGCGAACCCGGCCAGAGCGTCGGTGAGAGGAAGGATCCCGAAGAGCGTTTGAGCGGCCAGGGCCGCCAGCATCGCAATCTCGAGCGGTGCAACGCCGGCCCCGAGCACGCAGAGCAGGACCAGCAGTGTGGCCGTGCAGAGCCAGGCGTCAGGGGTCATGAGGGAGTAAAGCTGCCTTCACCTGCACGAGGCTCGAATGCACCAAAGCCTTGGCAGTCCGTGCCAGAAGGCGTCTTTCCTTTCCTCTTAGTCCGCTGCCGGACGCAGCGCTTCGAGCGCCGCCGGCTCGGCCGCTTCATCGAGGATCGATTCGATGCGCCGGCTCCTCTCGGCCACCCGCGCGCGAAGGTTCTCCGAATCCTCCTCGACGCGGACAAGCTCGTCGGCCAACTCGAGCGCCGCCAGAACGGCCACGCGATAGCTATCGGCGCCGGAGCCGCGGTCGGCGACCTCGTTCATCTTCTGATCGACCCGCGCCGCCACTCGACGAACGCGCTCTGCGTCGTCGCGGGTGCGCAATGTGTAGACCTGCCCAAAAATGTGAACCTGTGTGCCCTGGTGTGACCGCATGCGCCTTTCCTTCTCGACCCGCTCGAGCGCGGTTGGAGGTTAATGTTCCATGGACTCGATCTTGCCGATCAAAGCCTCGATGCGCCGCCGAATCTCGTCCTGGTCCGCGCGCGTCTTGGTTCGATTGGAGTCGATCGTCCGTGCACGTCTCTCCGCCTCGCGCAACCTCTCGCGCAGCCGCTCCGTTTCCTGTTCGGCCGCCGCGAGCCGGCGTTTGGCCTCGCGCAACTGTTCCACAATCTCCAGGACACGGCCCTCGAGCCGGTCCAAGGCTTCGACGTCTTGCGTCTCGGTCATCATCACGGGCGCGGCGACGAGCGTTGGCGCTTCTCGCCGTATCTATCCTAGCAGCCGACGCGGACTACACAAAAAGGTCTGAGGAAGCGGTCTGCGTAGGCGCTCAGAGCCTCTCACCGCGCTCGCTCGCCTGAGGGAAGCGACGGACGACCAAGCTCCCGCTGAAGTAGACCTGCGAGCCCCGCCGCCAAGGCGTCCTCGAAGGGGTGGCCGACGATCTGCACGCCGATCGGAAGGCCTTCGGCGGAGAGCCCGACCGGGGCGACCGCGGCGGGGTTGCCGGTGAGATTGAAGATCTGGCTGTAGCGGAAGATCTGGGGGTAACGCACGGTCTTTCCCGCGACGCTCCATTCCCGCTCGCCGTGGCGCAAGGCGGGAATCGATGCGACCGGGCAGAGAAAGGCCGTCAATCCTTCCATTCTGCCGAGCAGCTTGGAGCGGATGCGGTCGCGCTCCACCCAGGCCTCGAGGAACCGCTCGTAGGTCATCTCACGCGCCTCGTCTTGGCTCGCGAACAGGCCGTGCGAGAGCGGATGCACGTCTTCCTCGCGGCCCTCGACAAGCGGTTTGGTCAGTGTGGCGCCGGCGACTCCGAACAGCGTCCACCAGACGCGGATGGCGTCCTCCAGGCCGTCCAACGAGAAGGGCTCCAGGCGAAATCCCTGTCGTTCCAGCGCCTTCGCGGCGGTTTCGACGGCCGCGGCGGTCTCCTCGCTCACCGGCGTGCGTCCGTCGCTCACG
Organism: Bryobacterales bacterium; assembly: GCA_965216545.1. GTDB lineage: Bacteria > Acidobacteriota > Terriglobia > Bryobacterales > UBA6623 > RI-231. Next base: position 3,684,995 of record OZ244172.1, on the reverse strand, counting down.
CACCAGCCAATGCGTCGCGCTTTGAGCTGCTCCAACCCTGGCGCAGTGACGGAGACGGGCGCGGACGAGGGGTCGTGGCGTTCTGGGCCGGCGGTGATCTCGAGCAGCAATTGCAGATCTTCAGCTTCCCGCGCCATGGGCCCGACCAGCCCCAAATAGGTCGACGGGCCCACGCAAGAGGGCCAATGGCCGGTGCGCGGGATCACCCCGGGCGTGGGCTTGAGCCCGGCGATGCCGCAGAAATGCGAAGGGACCCGCACCGAGCCGCCGCCGTCGGAGCCGAAGCCCGCCGGCGAGCAGCCCGAGGCGATCGCCGCCGCCTCGCCGCCGCTCGAGCCGCCCGGCGTACGCTCGAGGTCCCAGGGATTGTTGCTGCGGCCATAGAGGAAGTTGTCCGTCTCGTAGGCCATCAGCATGTCCGGGGTATTGGTCGTACCGAGGAAGACCGCGCCCGCGGCGCGCAGACGGGCGACCAGCGTGGCGTCCCGCTCGGCAACGTAGCCCTCGCGGAATCGCGAGCCGCATTCGCAGCGCAGGCCTTGGACGTCGATCGAGGCCTTCATCGTCAGCGGTACGCCGTGGAGCCGTCCGAGGGGCTGTCCCGCCGCCTGCGCCTGGTCCGCCGCGGCGGCCTGCTCGAGCGCCCCTTCCGCGTCGAGGTGCACGATGGCGTTCAAGCGAGGGTTCCACAGCGCCGTGCGCTCGAGATGCGCTTGGACGACCTCGCGAGACGAAACCTGACCGGAGCGGATCTTGCGGGCGAGCGCGACGGCGCCAAACGAGGTCAGGGGCGAAGACACGCCCGCATTAGAGCACACGCCGTTCGCTATTCTGGAGGCGGTCGACCATGCTGAAGCGTTCCCTAGCCCTCGCCGCCCTCCTCGGCGCCGCACTTGGTTGCGCGCCCGCGCCCGAGCCGGGCGAGCAGCTCTTCAACGGCGAGAACCTCGCCGGCTGGCGGCACGTTGGGCCAGGCGAGTTCGTGGTGGAGGAGGGCGCGCTGAAGACCGTCGGCGGGATGGGATTGCTCGTCTACGACGGCAAGCCGATCGGCGATGCGGTGCTGCGCGTCGTCTACAAGCCCGAGAACCCGCTATCGAACGCGGGCGTGTTTATTCGTGCGCCCGAGAAGCCGCAAGATCCTTGGTATGCCGTTCACAAGGGATACGAAGTGCAGATCCAAGACGACGCGGATGAGTTTCATCGCACCGGCTCGATCTATTCGCTCTCGAAGGCCGACACGTTTCCTCCGTCCGCCGACGGCTGGAATACGCTCGAGATCGCGCTCGAAGGCCAGACCACCACCGTGAGCGTGAACGGCGAGGTCGTCAACACTTTCCAGGGCGACCAGCCCGTGCCCGAGCGCGTCCGCTACTACGAGCCGCAGCGCGGGCCGCGCCCCGACGCGGGCTACATCGGGCTGCAGAACCACGACGAGCGCTCGACGGTGCTGTTCCGCGAGATCAGCATCCATCGGTTGCCGGAGAAATAAAAAAACGGCCGCGCCCCCACAGCGCGGCCAACTCTCTGCTCCACACGGGTCCGTGTCGGCCCGAGTAGCTCGTCTTAGAAACCTTCCGCGCCGCGATAGGCGCGCACGCGCTCGAAGAAAGCGTCGACGGCCATCGCCTTCTGGGGCGCATCGCCAATGCTCAGATCCGGGCTCTGGCGCGTTTGGACTCCTGGGCGGCCGCGGACCAGCTCTTGGCCCTCTAGGCCGAGCACGGGGCGGCGCCTGGAGTCGAGCATGAAGTGCTCGCCTGTCTCGCCGTCACGTTCGACGAAGAAGACGCCCTGCCACAGGCCGACCGTCGGCCCCAGAGCCGTCTCCGGCGTGTCATGCAAGAACAGTGCGACCTGCTGGCCGACCTCGAAGCGCGGCATGCCTTGGATCAAGAGCCGTTGGCCGTCCACCTCGCCGCCAATCGTACGGAAGGTATAGGGCCGGCCTTCGAGCGAGCGCGGCGCGGCGTTGCGCACCAGGACGGTCACATCGGTATAGATAAAGCCGTTGTCGCCAAACTCGGAGATCACCCGCACGACTTCGCCGCCGATTACGCGTTTGGCGGCGCGGCTCAGCGAGTCGAACGAGATCTCGCGCACCGAAGAGGCCGCGAGCGGGGCGCCGCAGAGCAGCGCCAGTAGAACGAGTTTCGAGAAGTTGCGCGTCATCGCCGTGGTCCTGCCTATTGCACCCAAATAAATCCCGTGTTGCTGTCCCGGCCGTCGATGCGGATCTTCACCGCAAGCTCGCCGGTGAGGCCGGGAGGCACCACGATGTTGGCCTGCGCGAGGCCGGCGAAGCCGGGCGCGAGCCCGAGGTACTGCACCTCGGCTTCCCTGCCGGCTACGAAAGCGGTATGGCTCGAAACCACGCGGGCTAGCGGATCGGTCGGAGCGGGCAACCCGCTCGGCCCATGGGGCTGGGTCGGTCCCTGGCCGGTCAGGAACAGCGTGACGAACGAGCCGATTGAGGCTGGGTTGTCGGGACCGTTCAGCGATCCGTCCTGGTTGAGCGCGATGGCGCTGCGCTCGCCCGTCATGAACATCTCGGGAGCGGTGACGAGCACGTCGAGCGGCAGACTCAAGGTTTGGCCGTAGCCGGTGCGCACGATCACGCCGCCGCGCCCGGTGTAGGTCTCCGCCGGCGCCTGGAAGTTGATTTGCGTGGGCGAGGCGTAGAGCAACGGCGCCGCCACGCCGTTAAAGATCACCTCGGCGCCGCCGAGCTTGGTGGGCAGCGGAAAGCCGTCGGCCTGTTCGGTCGTGGTTGCCAAGCTCTGGCCGAAGAGGGTGACGAAGGAGCCCGGGGCGATCCTGCCCGAGAGCAGGTTCGCGCCGTTCACTACGCCCTCTCGTGTCAACAGCGGCGGCTCGCCGCCGGGGCCGGCTTCGGTGACGTTGAGCGTGACCGCGACGGTCACCGGCGGGCCCGGATGGGCTTCGTCGGAGATCGTGATCGTTCCTTCATAGGTCCCGGCGTCCAGTCCGCTCTGGTCGACGAGGATTTCGAGGTTGCCGTCTGGGGCGAAGCGGCCGGCGGGCGGCTCGACCGAGAGCCAACCGGCGTCGGTGGCCGCCGTCCAGCGATTGAAGCTGTGCCCGTAGAAGGTCAGGTCTTTTCCGAACGGCAGGTCGCCGCCGCGGAGCGCATCGAACGAGGCTTCGCGGTCGCGGTCGAAGAGCCGGATTGCCGACGAATCGTCGGTCGGGTAGAGGAACTTGACGCCCTCGATTTCAGGACTGGAGGTGTCGCGGCGACGATCACTGAGGTCGATCAGCGATTCCATCACGGTCGGTCCGACGTGGCAATTGTCGTTGTGGTCGAGACCGAGCGCGTGGCCGAGCTCGTGCAGCAGCACGCTCTCGAAGTCGATTTGGCCGTCGTTGGGGTCGCTGTTGAACGGGATGGCCGGGTTGAAGAAAATGTCGGAGTTGCGAATGCGCCGGCCGGGAGTGTTGTCCTCCCAGATCAGCGTGACGGCGAGCGTGGTCTGATAGGCGGCGAAGAAGTCGAGCACGTCGCCCCCGGGGCCGGCCGGCGGCGCCGGCGGCGTACCCTCGGGACAGGCGAACAGGCCGCCGCAAGCGGCGATGTGGACCTTGTTGTCGTTCGGGCTCCAGTCCGAGCTCGTCAAGCCCAGGTTGTTGAACTTCCACTTCGAGCCCGGGATGCCATTCCACTTGATGATGGTGTTGTTGATTCCTTCGAGCCAAATGCGCTGCGTGGTGACGAACTGACCCTGGAAGCGCTCGTCGACGAAGACGTCGAACTGGGGAGTCGCACGAGGGGCGAACTCGTCCGGATACCCGATGACGGTGAAGCCGCCCGGCTTGCAGGCCTCGAACGGAGGCTGACCAAGACTCTGCGCCGGGGCGCCGGCTGCAAAGCACAGTACGAGGGTCAACAGCAGCGGGCAGGGCCGCCGAAACAGGACCAGGGGAGTGCGCATAAGCATTGTGTTGCGGGGAAGCCCAGGCCAGGGCCGGGGGACGGCCTCCCTCATCGAATAGGAAACGACAGCTCAACCCCCTTACACCCTCCGCTTTTCGTAGGATTCTGGTGGGGAATTCGCCTTATCCCGCCCGAAGCCGCTCCCGGGGCGCCGAAGCTGTAACCGCCCGCCCCGGCCCCGCGCCGATACTGCTGAACCCATGAGCTTTCACCGCCGTCTACCGGTCTTGTTGGGCGCTCTATGCGCAATCGCCGCCGCCTCGGCCCAGCAAGGCCTCCAAATCGCGGTCGTCGAGGGCGACGGGGCGCAAAGCTCGATCGAGCAGAGCGTTGCGCCGGCGTTGATCATCGAGGTGCGCGATGACGCCGGCGCCCCGGTTCCTCGCGCCGAGGTGACCTTCCGCTCCCCCGTCGATGGCCCAAGCGCGACGTTTTTCGGCGCTGCGCACGATTCCAAGGCCTGGACCGACGAGAACGGCCGGGCGCAAGCGGCGGCGCTGACCCCGAACCAGACCCCTGGCGCCTACACCATCGCCGTCGAGGCGCGGCACGAGGGGATGACGGGCTCCGCGGAAGCCTCTCGCGTCAACGTCGCTCCAGAGATGCCGAAGAAGAAGCGTCGCTTCGGCCCGAAGATCTGGGTCCCCATCACCGCCGGCGTCGCCGTGGCGGTCATCGGTCTGGCGCAGCGGGACTGACGCCGTCGGCGCTTCGAGGAATCCCGAGCGCGTTGGCCAGCCACGATCGCACTTGGGCGAGCTCGGCGAGGGCCTCGACTTCCCGCGGCAACCCGGGAATCTCGTTTCGATTCTCCAAGTAGGCGACCAGCGGCTTGCCGTAGCGCAGCGCCAGTCGGGCTTCGCTGAGTGTGCCGGACCCGCCGGGCAGCGCCACCACGGCGTCTGAGCTGAGCACGTTGATGTGGTTGCGCGACATGGGCTCCTCGCCGCGCTCGCCGCTCAGCGGCAAGTGTGTCCGGATTGGGATCTCGACCCAGCGATTCGGGTAGGCCGCGCCGCAGCCGGCGGGCAGAACGCCGATGATCGCGCCACGGCGATCCTCGACGTCCGCGAAGCCGCGGCTGACGGCCGCCATCGCGCCCGCCCCTCCGCCGGTCAGCAGATGCACTCCGAGCCCGGCCAGCATCCGGCCGAGCTCAGCGGCCCTGCCCGCCGCTGCGTCCATCGATCCACCCATCACGCCCACGATGGGCAGCCGCATCGGTTTGCTCCTCATCCCCCGCCTCCAAGACCTGTACCTTAGTAGAAGTGTCTCCCGAGGAAGTGGCGGCGGCGGTGGCCGAGATTCGCGAGCGCGTCCGCGAGCGCCACGGCAAGACCGTGGAGCAGATCAGCGATTTCGAGCTGCCGCCGCTCGAGCCGCTCGGACACGCACGCGACCGCGCCGACGGCAAAACCGCCGCCATCGGGACCGTCAACCCGCGCCCCAAGGGGCTGGTCAACAGCGCGATCCAAGGCGCCAAGCGCATGGTCGCGCGCGGCCTGAATTGGCTCGTCCGCGACCAGATCGAGTTCAATCGAGCCGCCATCGCCTACATGGATCGCAACATCGAGGCGATGACCGAGCAGAACTACAACGTTCTGCGCATCGCGCGCGAATTCGCCGCCTTCCGCGCGGACGCGGCCGCGCGCCTGGACGCGATGGGACCGCAGCTCGATGTGGTGGCGCAAACACAAGCCGATTCGCTCAGCCACATCGCCGAGTGGAAGCCGGCCCTCGAAGCGCGCCTGGAGCAGGCCGAGATTCGCTTCCTGCATCGCGTCCGTGAGCTCGAATCGCTGGGCCGGGACAGAGAGACGTCCTATCGCGACGGCCTCCAAGACGTTCACCGCGACTACTTGCGCTCGCTCGACAAGGCGGTCGCCGAGCTGCAGGAAAGATTCTGGGCCGATCTCGAGAAGCTCAGAAACGAGCACGAACGCCAATTGCACGCCGAGCTGCGCCTGCTACGGCGCAGAGCGACGACGACGACGGCCCCGCCGGAGCAAGGGAGGCCGACAACCCCCAGCGCAGCGCCGGAGACGCCGGCGTTCGACTACGCCCGCTTCGAAGAGCGCTTCCGCGGCGACGAAGCCTACGTGGCGGAGAGCCTGGCGTTCTACCTGCCCTTGTTCGAGGGCGCGGGGCGCGTGCTCGATCTGGGCTGCGGACGGGGCGAGGCGCTGGAGTTGCTGGCTGGCCGCGGGATCGACGCGCAGGGGGTCGACTTGGACGCTGACGCCCTGGCGGCCTGCCGCGAGAAGGGCCTCGATGCCGTCGAGGGCGACCTGTTCGCATTCCTCGCCGACCAGCCCGAGGCATCCTGCGGAGCAATCCTGTGCGCCCACGTCGTCGAGCACCTGCCGTGGCGGCGCATTCCCGAGCTGATGGAGGGCGCGCACCGGGCTCTGCGGCCGGACGGCGTATTCGCGCTCGAGACGCCGAATCCGGCCTGTCTGGCAATCTTCGCTGGCGACTTCTACCTCGACCCGACCCACCGCCGACCCGTGCCGTCGGCGCAGCTCGACTTCCACCTGCGCGAGGCTGGTTTCGGGCGGATCGAGGTGCATGAGCGGCGGCCGGCCCCCGAAGTCTATCCCGAGCTTGCGAAACTGGATGGGGTCGAGGGTCTCGAGGGCTTCCGCAAGCGATTCTTCGGCGGGCTGGACTACGCAATCATCGCCCGCAAGATCGCGACCTGACCGATGGAGTTTACCGGCGAACGCGTGATACCGGGCCAAACGGATCCGGATCTGCTCAACGAGCACATCGCTCGCTACCGCTTCGCCGAGGCGCTGACGGGCGGGCGGACGGTCCTCGACGCGGGCTGCGGCGTGGGCTACGGCTCGGAAATTCTCGCTCGAAAAGCCGCCCGGGTCTATGCGGTCGACCTGGCGGCGGAGGCGGTCTCGGCCGGCGCGCGAGACTACGCGGAAGTCCGCTTCGTGCAGGGAAGCTGCACGCGGCTGCCCTTCCAGGACGCCTCGCTCGACGTGGTCGTCGCCTTCGAGGTGATCGAGCATCTCGAAGACTGGCGCGGCCTGCTCGCCGAAGCCCGGCGCGCGCTCAAAGCAGACGGCCAACTGCTGGTCTCAACACCCAACCGGCTCTACTACGGCGAGACGCGGGCGGAGCCGAACCCCTACCACGTCCACGAGTTCGACTACGCCGAGTTTCGCGCCGAGCTCGAGGCGATCTTTCCGCACACGACGATCTTTCTCGAGAACCACACCAACGCCATTGCGTTTACCCCGGAGAACGTGCAGGGGCTGCGTACCAGCGTCGAGAGCGGCTCGCCAAGGCCCGAAGAGGCGCATTTCTTTCTGGCCGTGTGCTCGGCGCTGCCGCAGTTCGGCTCCCCGGCGTTCGTCTTCGTACCAGCCTCGGGCAACGTGCTGCGCGACCGCGAGGAGCACATCGGCTTGCTCGAAGGCGAGCTGGCCAAGAAGACCGCCTGGCTCGAGGAGACCAAGCGAGAGCTCGAGAAGATGGCGGCGATCAACGCCGCAGAGCAGAGACGCGCGCAAGAGACGCTCGACCGGATGGAGCGCGAGGTGGAGGAGAAGACGGCCTGGGCGCGGCAGCTCGACGAGGAGCACGCCGAGCTCGCCGAGTGGGCGAAAAAGGTCGAACGGGACTACCGGGATGCCCTGACAAACTATGACAAGCTCGAGGCGGTCTCCGAGCAGCGGCTGGCGGAGCTCAAAGCCTCGATCGCGAAGATCGACGAGCTCGAAGCGCGCGTGGTAGAGCGCTCGGAATGGGCCAAATCGCTCGATCGCGAGCTGGAAGCGACCCGGGCCGAGCTGGCCGAGCTGTACTCCTCGACGGCCTATAAGATCGGACGACGGTTGGGCATGGCGCCGACGCGAGCTACATGAACGTGCACCCTTTCATCCGCCCTAGAGTCAGCCGTTGATGCGGGTGGCTCGGCGCGGTCAACGCCCGACTATTACCGAACTCTTACACGCGATCTTCTCCGCCGCCCGCCCGCCCGTGCCACAGTCGGAGGCAAATGCAGCCCCCCGACGCTCCCTTCCCTTCCCGCCACCCTCGTCATCCCCTGCGCTCGCGGGCCCGCATCCTGCTCAGCTCCGTTTTCGGCCCCTACGCCCAAGATGACCAATTCGGTAGCCGCGCCATCAACCCGATGGAGCTCTACCACAACCAAGTTACGCGCGAGCAGGGCGCGTTCTCCCTTCGGATGTTTCATCGTTCCTGGGGCATCATGCTCATCCAGGCCAACATCCAGGCGCCCTGCGCCGTGCTCGACTTCCCTTCTCGCGAGCGTTTCGCCGAAGAGCTGCGCACCGGCGACTACGACGTCGTCGGCATCAGCTCGATCGTCGTCAACGTGGGCAAAGTCGAAGAGATGTGCCGCATGATCCGGGAAATCTCGCCACGCTCAAGGATTGTCGTCGGCGGACACGTTGCTGCCATTCCCGATCTCGCCAGACGTATCGACGCCGACAACATCGTCCGCGGCGAGGGCGTCACCTGGATGCGACGCTTCCTGGGCGAGGACGACACGCAGCCTATCCGGCACCCGGACATCGTCTCCGGCTTCGGCCTGCGCGCCCTCGGAGTGTCCGGCATGGACGGAGGCGACACCGCCGCCACCATCATTACCTCCGTCGGCTGCCCCATGGGCTGCGACTTCTGCACCACGTCCGCCTTCTTCGGCGGCAAGGGGCGCATGACGAGCTTCTACAAAAGTGCCGACGAGCTGTTTGAGGTCATGCGCGGCGCCGCGGAGCGCATCGACACCCCGGCGTTCTTCATGATGGACGAGAACTTTCTGCTCGACCGCAATCGCGCGCTCGGACTCCTCGAGCGTATGAAGCAAGAGAACAAGAGCTGGGCGCTCTATGTCTTCTCCTCCGCCAACGCGATCAAGCGCTACTCCATGCGCGAACTAGTGGAGCTCGGGATTTCGTGGATCTGGCTGGGGCTCGAATCGGCCCGCGCCAAGTACGCCAAGCTCAAGGGCGCCGACACGCGCGCGCTCGTCCAGGAGCTGCGTTCCCACGGCATCAAGACGCTTGGCTCCACGATCATCGGGCTCGATCACCACACGCCGGAAAACATCGGTGAGGAGATCGAGGAAGCCGTTGCGCACGACGCCGACTTCCACCAGTTCATGCTCTACACGCCCGTGCCCGGTACGCCGCTCTACCGGCGCATCCAGGACGAAGGCCGTTTGCTCGATGCCAACTTGGCCGACATCCACGGTCAGCACCAATTCAACTTCGCCCACGCGGCTATCACGCGCGAGCAGTCGAAGACCTTTCTCGACTCGGCCTTCCGGCTCGACTACGAGCGCAATGGGCCGAGCCTGTTCCGTATCTGCCGGACCACGCTCGAAGGCTGGAAGCGCTACCGCAATGACGCCGACGAACGCGTGCGGCGGCGGTTTGAGTGGGAGGCCCGTCGACTCAAGCACGCCTACAGCGGCATGCTGTGGGCGATGAGCCGCAAGCTTGCGGACACGAACCAAGCGGTGGCAGACCGCATCGACGCGGTTCGCCGCGAAATCGAGCGTGAGCTCGGCCTGTCGACGAAGCTGGTTGGCAGGGCGCTGGGACCGTTCCTAGCGTGGTCGGCCGGGCGGGAGGAGCTGCGGTTAGCCGCCGGCTTGACGCTGGAGCCGCCGACGATCTTGGAGCGGCACAACTGGGCCTAACCGCCATGCTGCGAATCAGATCGTCTCTGCGACGATAGCACTCGGTTTGTCTGTGACGGACGATCAACTCGTGTGCCGCGTCTGCGGTCTGCGATACGACGGACCGCCTTGGGGCGCCGACGGGCGGACGCCTCTTTACGAGATCTGTCCTTGCTGCGGTGTCGAGTTCGGTTACGAAGACTGTGGCGTTGATTCGACCAAGCGCTACAGGGAACAGTGGATCGCGCAAGGCTGCGCTTGGTTCCGCCCTTCCGAGCGTCCCTCGGATTGGGATTGTGAAGCGCAGTTGGCCGACGTGCCGCCTGAGTTTCGTTGAAGTTCCCTAGCGCTGTGACTCGCTTCCCCTAGACTGTCAGGAGCATGCCCAGCCGTCGCGACATCCTACGCCTTGCCGCCGCCTCTGCCGCTCCGGTCCCCGCGCTGCCCCAGCGCCGCCGCGCGAGCCGGCCCAACATCCTGTTCCTGATGGACGACCAGCATCGCGGCGACTGCCTGGGCGTCGACGGGAACCGCGCCATCCTGACGCCAAACCTCGACCACCTCGCAGCCGGAGGCGCGCGTTTCCGCCACGCCTACACCTCTACGCCCTCTTGCACGCCCGCCCGCGCCGCCCTGCTCACTGGTCTCTCGCCCTGGAACCACGGCATGCTCGGCTACGGACGCATCGCCGAACAATACCCCTACGAGAAGCCTCGCGCGCTCGCCGAGGCCGGCTACCACGCCTACGCCATCGGCAAGAACCATTTCTCGAACCAGCGCAACCCTCACGGCTACCACTTCACGCTGCTCGACGAGTCGGGCCGGTCGCAGTCGCCCGACTTCCGGTCCGACTACCGCTCGTGGTTCTACTCTCTCGCGCCGAACCTCGACCCCGACGCCACCGGGCTGGGCTTCAACGACTACCCAGCCAAGGAATACGCGCTGCCCGAGGAGCTGCACCCCACCGCCTGGACCGGCGACGCCGCCGTCCGATTCCTCGAGACCTACAATCGCTTAGAGCCCTTCTTCCTGAAGGTCTCGTTCGCACGCCCGCACTCGCCCTACGACCCGCCCGCGCGCTTCATGCGCCGCTACGATCACGCCGACATCCCCGAGGCCGCTATCGGCGATTGGGCGGACCGCAACCGCAAACACTCTTCCGACCGCGACGATCTGTGGCACGGCGACCTCGGCGCGGATCAGGTCCGCCATTCGCGGCAGGGCTACTACGGCAACGTTGCATTCGTTGACGAGCAGATCGGCCGCATCGTCGAAGCCCTCCAACGCCGCGGCTGGTACGACGAAACGCTGATCGTGTTCTTCTCCGATCACGGCGACATGTTGGGCGACCACCACATGTGGCGCAAGTGCTACGCCCATGAATCGTCGGCGCGCATCCCGATGATCGTTCGCTGGCCCGCCGGGCTGGCCTCGGGCGAGCGCGGGCAAGTCTGCGATCAGCCGGTCGAGCTGCGCGACATCCTGCCGACGTTTCTCGACGCGGCGGGCGTCGAGCCGCAGCGCGAGCTTGATGGGCGCTCCCTGCTCGATGTCGTACGCGGGAAGACTGCGGACTGGCGCGAGTGGATCGACCTCGAGCACGACGTCTGCTACAGCGAGCGCAATCACTGGTCCGCTCTGACTGACGGCAAGCAGAAGTACATCTACCATGCGCTCGACGGCGAAGAGCAACTCTTCGATCTGACCCGGGACCCGCTCGAGACGAGGAACCTCTCCGGCGACACGGCCCATGCCGCAAGCCTGGGCGTCTGGCGCTCGCGGCTGCTGGATCAGTTCGAGCGCGAAGGCCGCGGCGATGTGTTCGTCAAAGGCGGCAGGCTGGTTCCCCGTCCCGAGCGGCAGACCTATTCGCCCAACTACCCTGGGGAAGATGGCTGATTCGCTTGGCCGAACGGGGACCCCGCCATGGCTGGCGGGTCTCGGGTTCCTTCTCCTCTCCGCGGGTCTTCCGGCCCAGCGGCTCGAGCACGCAACCTTCTTCGGCGGCGAGTTTGCCGAACAAGCCAACGGGGTAGCCCAGGACGGCGAAGGCAACGTCTACATTGTCGGGCAGACCCGCGACCTCGTCGCCGCTCCGCGCTCGTTCACCTCGACGACCGGAACCAGCGAGGACATCTTCGTACTCAAGCTCGACTCGACGCTCTCCGAGGTTCTCTACTTCGCGGTCTTTGGCGGCTCGGCGCGTGAACGCGGCTCGGCCATTGCGGTCGACGCCCAGGGCGCGGCATACGTCACCGGGCTGGCTTTCTCGGAGGACTTTCCCACGACGCCAGACGCGGTGCAACCGAGCTTCGGCGGCGGCACTCGCGACGCCTTCGTAGCCAAGCTCTCGCCGGACGGCTCACGGCTCGAATATTCGACCTACCTGGGCGGCATCGCCTTCGAAGACGGCAACGCTTTGCAGGTGGACACGACCGGCGCCGTCTACGTGGCAGGCGCGACCGCGTCGGCGGACTTTCCGGCAACGGCCGGGGCCCACCAAGAGGCGTTGCCCGAGGGCGCGCAGCGGGCGGCCTTCGTGGCGAAGCTGACTCCCGACGGCGCGGGCTTGAGCTATTCCACCCTACTCTCGGGCGGAGGGCGCGAGGAAGCATTCGCGCTCGCCCTCGACGCCGGTGTGGCCTGGGTCGCCGGCTACACGGCGTCGTCGGGCTTCCCGGCAACGCCCGGGGCCTTCCAGAGCGAGCTCAACGGCCCGGACGACGCCTTCGTAGCGCGTTTCTCAGCCGATGGCTCGACTCTGGAGGCCGCGACCTTGCTCGGCGGCGCAATCTGCGTCCGGCCCTTTGGCGGCGTGCCGTGCGACCAGGTGCGAGCGCTGCATCTGGACGGCGGGCGGGTCATCGTCGGCGGCGACACGCTCGCGCCGGACTTTCCGCTGGCCGGTCCGGCGATCCAGGAGAGCTTCGGTGGCGGAGTCGCTTTTGGAGACGCCTTTGCCGCAAGCTTCAGCCCGGACCTCTCGACACTGCAATGGGCGACCTATCTGGGCGGGCGGGACGAAGACCAGATCAACGCGCTACTCACCAATTCCTCCGGTGACATCTTCGCCGTCGGTACGACCGGCTCGGACGACTTCCCCGCGACGCCCAACGGCTTGGCCCCGGCCGAGCGCGGCCTCGACGAGGGATTCTTGGTTCAGATCGATCCCGTCGAGGGCGAGTTGCTCTACGCCGGCCTGCTGGGCGGCGCGGACGGCGACCGCGGCTACGCCATCGCGAGCGACAACCGCCGCACGATCGTCGTTGCGGGCGAGACGGGCTCGCGCACCTTTCCCGCGACCCCGGGCGTGGTGCAGCCCGAGTTGGTGCGGATTCGCAACGAGGGCGGCGACGCGTTCATCGCCAAGCTCGACTTTCAGCCCGTGCCGCGGTTCTCGGCCGCGGGCGTGGTCAACGCGGCGAGCTTCCGCAGCGGGACGATTGCCCCCGGCGAGGTCATCTCAGTCTTCGGGCGCGCGATCGGGCCGGAAACGCCGGCCGCGCTCGCGGTAGGGGAAGACGGCCGGGTGACGAGGGATCTCGCCGGCGTGCGGCTGCTCCTCAACGGAGCGGCGGCGCCGTTGACCTTCGCCAGCGCTGGTCAGATCAACGCGGTTGTTCCCTACTCGGCTGGCGCGCTGCCGGTCGCGCAGCTCACCATCGAGAACGACGGCGCCTCGTCCTCGGCCGTCACCTTGCTCACCAGCGCCACCGCGCCGGCGTTGTTCACTGTGTCGGGTTCGGGCGCCGGCCCGGCGGCGGCGCTCAACCAGGACGGAACTCTGAACAGCGCCGCCAACCCGGTTCGCCGCGGCGAGGTGATCGTGCTGTTCGGAACAGGCGAGGGCGCGCTCGAACCGTCCGCGCTCGACGGCGCCGTTAGCGCAGCCCCGCTACCGAGCCCGCGCGCGGAGATCACCGTACGTATCGGCGCCGCGGACGCCGAAATTCTCTATGCGGGACCGGCGCCGGGGCTGGTCTCGGGCGTGTTGCAGATCAACGCGCGCGTGCCGGTGAGCGTCCTGGGAGGGCCGCAGACGCCGTTGTCATTCACCGCGGGCCAGGCCCGCAGCCCGGCGGGCGTCACGATCGCGGTGGACTAGCCCGCCAATTCCGACTGATTGAAGTGAAAGGCAATCTCGATCGCGGCGTTCTCGGGGGAGTCCGAGCCGTGGATCGCGTTGCGCTCGATGTCGGTCCCGTAGAGGTTGCGGACCGTCCCCGGCTCGGCCTCTTTGGAGTTGGTGGCGCCCATCACCTGGCGCAGCTTTGCGATCGCGTCCTCACGCTCAAGGCAGGCGGCGGTGATCGGTCCTTCGGTCATGAACTTCACCAGGTCGCCGAAGAACGGGCGCTCCTTGTGCACGGCGTAGAAGCCCTCGGCCAGCTCGCGAGTCAGCCGCACCTTCTTCATTCCGACGATCTTGAAGCCCTCTTTCTCGAGCAGAGCGAGGATGTTTCCGGTATTGCCGGCCGCGGTGGCGTCCGGCTTGATCATGGTCAGCGTACGTTCGGTGGCCATCGTGTTGAGTATTCCTTATGACTATTTCTAGTGGAGCCGCGAGCGTGAGGGAACGGGCGCGGGCCTGTGAGCTACAGCAAGCTTGCCAGCGTCGAGCCCATCTCGGCGGGTGACGCGGCGACCTTGATGCCGGCGGCTTCGAGTGCCGCTTTCTTGTCCGCGGCCGTACCCTTGCCGCCGGAGATGATCGCGCCGGCGTGGCCCATACGGCGCCCCGGAGGCGCGGTGGCGCCGGCGATGAACGCCGCCACGGGCTTAGTCACGTTCGCCTTGATGAACTCCGCCGCCGACTCCTCGGCCGTACCGCCGATCTCGCCGATCATCATGATCGCCTCGGTTTCGGGGTCGTCCTGGAACAGTTGCACGGCGTCGATGAACGTCGTGCCGATGATGGGGTCGCCGCCGATGCCGATACAGGTCGACTGCCCGATGTCCATGCCCGTGAGCTGGCCGACGACCTCGTAGGTCAGCGTTCCCGACCGCGACACCACGCCGACCTTGCCCTCCTTGTGGATGTGGCCGGGCATGATGCCCATCTTGCACGCGCCGGGCGAGATCACTCCAGGGCAGTTCGGCCCCACCAGCCGCGTCTTCGAAGCTTGCAGGTAGGGGTAGAGCTCGACCATGTCGCGCGCCGGAATGCCCTCGGTGATACAGACGGCAAGCGGCAACTCGGCGTCGATGGCCTCGAGAATCGCATCGGCGGCGCCAGGAGGCGGCACGAAGATCATCGTGGCGTTCGCGCCGGTCTGCTCGACCGCCTCGGCAACGGTGCTGAAGATTGGCACGCCCAGCGCCTCCTGTCCGCCCTTGCCCGGCGTGACGCCGGCGACGACCTTGGAGCCGTAGGCGATGCACTGCTCGGCGTGAAACTGCCCGGCGCGGCCGAAGCCCTGCACCAGGATTCGCGTGTCGTGGTTGACCAGAACGCTCATCGTCTCGTTCCCCTACTGCGCCGCAGCGACGACCTTTTCCGCCGCTTCCTTCATGTTCGGAGCAACGGTGAAGTCCAACCCGGACTCTTCGAGCAGCTTGCGCCCTTCGTTCACCTTCGTCCCTTCCAGGCGCAACACCATCGGAACCTTGATATCGAGCTCTTTGGCAGCGGCGATGACGCCTTCGGCCAGCACGTCGACCCGCAGGATGCCGCCGAAGATGTTGATCAGGATCGCCTTGACGTTCGGGTCGGAGAGGATGATGCGGAATCCGTTCTTGATCTGATCCGCGTTGGCGCCGCCGCCCACGTCGAGGAAGTTCGCGGGCATGCCGCCGGCGTACTGGATGATGTCCATTGTCGCCATGGCGAGCCCGGCGCCGTTGACCATGCAGCCCACGTTGCCGTCGAGCTTGATGTAGTTCAGTCCGTGGTCGATGGCGTCAGTCTCGAGCGGCTCTTCTTCGTCGAGATCGCGCAACTTGACGATATCGGCGTGACGATACAGCGAGTTGTCGTCCACGTCGAGCTTGGCGTCGAGCGCGACGGCGCGGCCGTCGGAGGTCAGCACGAAGGGGTTGATCTCAAGCAGGTTCGCGTCGACCTCGCGGTAGGCCTTGGCCAACGCGAGCATGGCCTTCACGGCGGGCTTGAAGGCGTCGCCCTCGATCCCCATCCGGAAAGCCATTCGGCGCGCTTGATAGGCCCGCAGGCCTAGGCCCGGCTCGATCGTCTCTTTGAGAATCAGCTCGGGCGTGTTCGCCGCCACCTCTTCGATCTCCATGCCGCCCTCCGAGGACGCCATGAATACCGGCTTGCCCGTGGCGCGGTCGAGCGTGACGCCCAGGTAGATCTCGCGCGCGATCGGCAGCGTCTCTTCGACCAGCACGCGTTTGACGATGCGACCCTCGGGACCGGTCTGGTGGGTGACCAGTTTCATGCCCAGGATTTTCGATGCCGTCTCGCGGGCTTCGTCCGCGCCGTCGGCAAGCTTCACGCCGCCGCCCTTGCCGCGTCCTCCGGCGTGGATCTGAGCCTTGACGACCACCTTGCCGCCCAGCCCGTCCGCGACTTCTTTGGCTTCGTCGGCAGTGTAGGCGACTTCGCCGCGCGGAGTTGGAACGCCGTAACGGCGCAGGATCTCCTTCGCCTGATACTCGTGAATTTTCATGAAATTGCGGGGTGGCGCCGCGTCCGGGGCCGAGCGCGGTCGTAATGCCCAATATACGGTATCGTTGGAAAAGAACGCAATGATTAGAGGAGCCGTTCAGCAGGCGCTCCACAAGGCTGTCGAAGGCGAGCATCTGAGGGAAAACGAGGCCGCGGAGGCGCTCGAGGAGATCCTTGCCGGAGAGGTCGAGCCGGGCGTGGTCGGGGGTTTGCTGACCGCGCTGCGCATGAAGGGCGAGACCGTCGACGAGATCGTCGGCTTCGCCCGCGCCATGCGCGCGCACGCCGCGCCGATCGTCTGCAAATCCGTCCGGCCCGAGCAGATGGTCGACACCTGCGGGACGGGGGGCGACGGCGCGCAAACCTTCAACATCTCGACCGCCGGCGCGTTCGTGGTCGCCGGCGCCGGCGCGCCGGTGGCCAAGCATGGCAACCGCTCGATCTCGAGTCAATGCGGCTCGGCCGACGTGCTCGAAGCGCTTGGCGCCAACGTTCAGCTCACCCCCGAACAGGCCGCCGAGGCCATCGACGAGGCGGGTGTCGGGTTCCTGTTTGCGCCGCTCATCCACCCGGCGATGAAGCACGTGCAGCCGGTGCGGCGAGCGCTCGAGATGCGGACGGTGTTCAACCTGCTCGGGCCTCTGACGAATCCGGCGGGCGCCGGCGCGCAGATCGTGGGTGTTTACGATGGCGCGCTCGTCCCGGTCGTCGCCGAAGCGCTCGGGCGGCTAGGCGTTGGTCGCGCATTCGTCGTCCACGGCGCCGATGGGCTCGACGAGATCACCACTACGGGTCCGACCCGGGCGGCGGAGGTCCGGGACGGAGGGATGACCGAGCGCGAGCTCTCTCCGGCGGAGTTCGGCGTCGAGGTCGCCTCGGGCGGGGATCTCTCCGGCGGCGGTCGGGAAGAGAACGCTCTGATCATCCGCCGCATCTTCGAAGGCGCCCACGGACCGCGCCCGGACATCGTGGTCGTCAACGCCGCCGCGGCGCTGGTCGCCGCCGGGCGCGCCGCAGAATTTCGCGAGGGCGCGGCGCTGGCCCGGCGGGCCATCGATTCGGGCGCGGCGCTGGCCAAGCTCGAGCAGTTCGTCGCGCTCACCAGCCAATACCGCGCGGAATAGCGAGCTAGCTGCAAGTCTCTCAGCGCGCTATGTTTGCGCCTAGAATAGGCGGCGTCTCGATAACGTTTCGCGCCCTTTGCTGTGTTAGACTTGGCTCGACTCGGCCCAGACCGCTCATGCGTATCGATCCGAACAAGTGCGTCGCCTGCGCGAACTGCATTCCGGTTTGCCCCATGGGCGCGATCTACATCGATCCCGCCATCAACCGCGCCCGCATCAACGACGAGGAGTGCGTCGAGTGCGGCACGTGCCTGCGCGGCATGAGCCAGGAGCAGCTCAACCCCACCATCGTGCGCACCATTCGCAAGATCGCCAAAGCCGTGCGGTTGCGCTTCGAGCCCGAGCCCGACGTCTGCCCCACGACCGCGTTCTCGATGAACGAGCTCGAGATGCCGCGGCTGGTGCGCCAGGTCTTCTCCGATCCCGTCGTCGAGCACAAGTCGACCGGCATCAAGGGACGCGGCACCGAAGAGGTGAAGACCAACGACGTCTACCCACGCGTCAAGGTCGGCGAGGTCGGCTACACCATCGAATTCGGACGTCCAGGTGTTGGCGTGCGGTTCCATCAGATTCAGACCATGACGCGTGCGCTCGCCAAGATGGGCGTCGCCTTCGAGAAAAAGAATCCGATCACGCACATCATGACGGATCCCTCGACGGGCGACCTGCGCGAGGACATCCTCAACGAAAAGATCCTCTCCGCGATCGTCGAGATCAAGACCACGATCGACCAAGCCGCCTCCGTGCTCGAGACCGTTCGCCGCGTCAACCTCGAGATCGACACGGTCACCGCCGTGGGCATCTCGACCCGCTGCGATGCAGAAGGCGAAGATCGCCTGCTGGCGCCCATCCTCGACGAGCTCGGCTTCCGTTACTACCGCGCCAAGACCAACATGGGCCTGGGCCGCGCCACGAACGAAGAGAAGAAGGACGAAGTCCATGACGAACACCTTGCACCGGTACGGTGACTCGGAAAGCTTCCGCGACGACTTCATCCTTTTTTGCATCGCTTCGCCGGGCCGCAACGACCAAGGCGCGGTCGAAAAACAGAAGCAGTTTCTGCGGATCTGCGCCAAGCACGGGCCCTCGAACATGGGCAACGGCAACCGCGGCAGCTTCCTGCCCGAGCGCCACCTGAACCCGACCGCGCATTGGAAGCGGGACATCAGCCCGGATTGGGACTCGGTGATCAATGATGTCGCCAAGCCGGGGACCTGCGCGGCTGTCTTCAACACGCGCGAGAAGGCCGCGGCGGCTCTGCAAGACGTCATCGAAGCCGACCTCGGCCTCTCGGTCAACATGTCGACTTCGGTGGACGGCGCCAAGGAATGCGCGGAGAGTTGCGGCCTCAAGCGACACAGCGTGGAGTACTCGCTCGGCTTCAACGACCCGCACGATCACTTGCCCAACTCGCAAGTATTGAAGCTCGCCACCATGTGCGGGCACGGCATGGTGAGCTTCAACATGGCGCGGAAAATGCTCGACATGGTGCGCGAGGGCCGTCGATCGCCTGAGCAAGCCGTCACGACGCTGGCGCGGTTCTGCCCTTGCGGTGTCTACAACCCCAGCCGCGCTCAACGCTTGCTCGAAGAAGCGCGCGACCACTCGGCCTAGGGCATCACCCGCACATACTTCTGCAGCACGCGCCGGAACGGCTCGCCCGCATACAGATTCCCCTCGCCGTCGACCGCAACGAACTCCGCCCCGCTGCCGGCCGTGCTGCGCGGATCGCCCCACGGGAAGCGCACGAAATAGCGCACCCAGCCGAGCTTCGCATCGCCGATGCGGATGCCCATCTCCCAGCCCGGGTTTTGGACGTCGTCGGACTCGGAATCCGTCACATAGATGGTGTCGTCGGGGCCGAAGTAGATGCCGCTCGGCCGCCCGAACTGCGTCCATGTCGCGAGGTGCTCGCCCTCCTGGTCGAAGATTTGCACGCGGTTGTTGCCGCGGTCGGCGACGAAGAGGCGTCCGCGCTCGTCGAAAGCCAACGCGTGCAGGGTGCGGAACTCGCCGGGCCCGTAGCCGGTTCGCCCCCAGGCCTTGACGAACTTGCCGTCGGGCGTCAGCTTGACGATGCGGTTGTTGCCGTCTTCGTTGTGGCCGTCCGCGACGAAGATGTGGCCGTCTGGGGCGATGACGACGTCGGCGGGAGACTCGAAGTGATCCTCTCCGGCGCCAGGCTCGCCTGGCATGCCAAGACGCATGAGCACTTTGCCCGTGGGGCTGAACTTGACGACTTGATGGCCACGCTTGCCTGGCGGGACGCGCGCTTTGAGTACGGCATCGGTCACCCAGACGTTGCCTTCGCGGTCTACGTCGATGCCGTGCGGCCAGATGAACATGCCGCCGCCGAAGCTGGCCACCGCTTTGCCCGTGGCCAGCTCAAACTTCATGACCGAGTCGAGGTTCGAGCTCAGACACTCGCTGCCAAAGCGGGTGTTCTCGGTGGTTTCGCAACGGATGACCGCCCAAAGGTGCTTGCCGTCGGGGTCGATGCGGACGCCGCCGACCGCGCCCATCGGCCGGCCGTCGGGCAGCTTGGCCCAGCCTTCGACCATGCGGTACGGGTTAGGGTAGGGCTGGGCTAGGGCGGAGGCGGCTAGAACGACCGTAAGCATGAGAAGGCGTTTCGAGCTGAACATAGGTAGATCGCGCCGTGCAAAAAGCGCCTGCACAGCGTACAACAAATCAAGTTAGGCGGCAGCCCGGCACTTTCAGCGTCCCGGCGGCGTCTATGACCTCATGACCACCCGGCTCTATGCGATGCTTCTTGCGGTGTGCAGCATCTCGGCCGCAGACTCGTTCTCCGACGAGCATTCCGCTCTCCGGTCCGCGAACCTGCCTGGGTTGCGATTTGAGGCCCGCTTTGCAGAGCCGCGTACTTCCTACCGGATCGGCGAGCGGATCACGGTGACCCTGGCCTTCGCCTCGGATCGCTCGGAGACCTACCGGGTCAACGGCGCCCGCTATGATCGCAGCGGTCGGCTGCACGTCGACCGATTCGTCGTGGACAGATCGGCAGAGGCGTCCGATCCGTTGGAGTGGTACTACGGCAGCGGCGTAGCGGGAGGGTCCGCGGGCGGACTGCGAGGCTACCCGACATTGGGAATCGAGCCGGTCGAGATTGAAGCGGACCTCGACGAGTGGATTCGTTTCGCCAGGCCGGGGCGCTACCGGGTCTTCGTTGTTTCGAAACGCGTCGGTCTAGTCGATCCGACGGAGGGACAAGCAGGTCCAAGGCTGGCGGCATCCGGAATGCTCCATCTCGAGATTCTGCCGCGGGACGAGCAAGCCGACGCGGTGGTCATGGCCGCGGCGACGGCTGCTCTGGCGAAAGCCGCAGCCTACGATGACCCGTGGCCGCTGCCGCGGCCGCTGCCTCAGGAGCTCGACGAGCAGGTCCGAGGCGCTGTGAAAGCACTGCGGTATCTCGGAACGGCGACGGCGGTCGACGCCTTGCTAGACGCGCACGGCATAGCGCGCGGCCAGTACGACGGCGCGATCACGTTGGCGCTAGCAGCATCCGGTCAGCGTAGCTATCTGCGCGCTCGCCTGCTTCGTTACCTCGAGGATCCGCGCTATAGCCTCCCTGGAAGCCTGTTTCATTTGCTCCTAGTAAACGAGATCGCTTCAGAGTTCCCTTCAACCCTCCCCTGGGCGCCGGCGGAAGTGGACGAGGCTGCGATTGCCGAAGCCCGCATGCGCCAGGGGCGTCGTGAGGAAATCGCAACGGATTTCGCACGCTTGCTAGCGAGGTTGGCGCCAACCAAGACCCCGGCGGCTCGCAAGGCGGACTTTCGGATCATAGAGAGGTATCTACCCGAGGAAGCAAAAGCGCTGCGTCCGCTGGTGGAGGACCCGGCGCCCACGCCCGCGGAGTTCCTGGCGCTTTCGACCGAAGAACAGACGGGTTGGCTTTACGGCCGGCGCTGGGAGCGACTGCGGGGACCGGACATCCTGCCGGCGTTGCTCGAGGTCTTGCCGGCGCTACGGGCAAAGCCCTCTCTGGATCCGACCGCGCTGCGCAAGACGCTGGCTTGGAGCGCGATGCTGGAGCGCGTCGCGGAGCTCGATCCCGCCAAAGGCAGGTCGCTCGTTCTGGCGGACCTGATGCAGGAGCTTTCAATGGCGAGCCTGCGACTTCTGGCAAGGGTGTTGCCGGATGGCGTCTATCCAGAGATCGACGAGCCTACAATGGCCAGATTGGAGAGACGAGCTACGAGCAGAGACTCGGCGGTTCTAGCGCGCTATGCTTCGTCTGCGGTGTCGGACAGGGCGCTGGCGATCTATCGCTCGGTGAGTCCGGCTCCTTGCAACCTGGAGCAGAGCTTGCTGGCGTATCTCGTACGGGTGCGGCCGGCCGAAGGGGCGACGCTGGTCGAGAAGGCTCTGGGTAGCCGGGAGAATCGCGGTTGCTGGAGACGGCTGCTGACGTCGATCGGGAGGGTCGCCTGGAGCCCACAGTTGGAAGCTCTGGCGCTGCGTCAGCTCGACGATCCGTCGCCGGAGGCGGCTTTGGACGCCGCCCGAGCCTTGGTCCGCCATGAATCCGATACGACGCGCGGGTCGATCTGGACTCGGTTGGAGAGGGAGGCAGACAGCTCCATGCGCAATGCTCTGCATCGAGCGCTGCGATGTGCGCCCGGACGACTATGGTCGGAATCTGACCAAGTGAGATGGCGCAAGATCTGTACTGAGTGTGAGCCTCGTCAAAGTGTCGGTCCAGTTCCATTGACCCTCGAAACGAGCACGGCCATGGATCGCGGTTGGACGATCCTCTTGGATGGGTGTGACCTGCGATCGCCGGCGGCGTTGAGCCAGAGGCTGAGGCTGTACGCCCGCGGGAGCGTCGTTGAGTGGAACAGCCCAGGGTCGATGGAGTCGGGAGAAGCGGCGGCCGTGTTCGAGAGAATCCGCGTGGAAGTCGAGGACCAGGGAGTCACCTTGCGCCGGGGAGGCGAGGGACCATGACTTTTTCGTGAGCCTAATGAAAATCATGCGACTCCATCTCGAGCTCGATCGCCCCCATCGGCTCGACGAAGTCCGTCTTCACCGCGATCGTGCCGTCGACCTTCTGTAGCGACCCCTCGCCGATCAGGAACGACTCCTGCAGCACGGCCAGCCGGTGCTCCTGAAACACGTCCGGGGTGAGAATCAGATTCGAAACTCCAGTTTCATCCTCCAACGTGATGAAGCAGAAGCCCTTGGCCGTGCCCGGTCGCTGCCGCGTGATGACCGCGCCGGCCACACGCACGCGGCGGCCGTGGGCGATCGACTCGAGGTCGCGCGCGCTGTGCACGTTGCGATCGGCTAGCGCCGGCCGCAGGTAGTGCATCGGGTGCGGCCCCGTCGTCAGGCCCGCCCCGCGATAGTCGGCGTCGAGCCGCTCGAGCGGCATCATCTTGGCCAGCGGCCCCGGCTCGGGCAGCCGGTCGTCTTGGGACTCGAACAGCGGCCCCGCCGGGCGATACGCCCTCTCGATCTGCCACAACGCCTCGCGCCGGTGGACGCCTTCTCCTAGCGAGTTCAGCGCCCCAATCTCCGCCAGCACGTCCAGCTCCGTCTTCGCCAAGCGCGTCCGTCGCACGAAGTCTTCCATCGAGCGATACGGCCGCAGCCCCACAATGCGCTCCGCCGCCTCCGCCCTGAGCCCCGAGACAAACCGCAACCCCAACCGCATCTCCCCAGCGCCCAGCACCTGACACCTAGCCCCTGACAACGCCACGTCGATCGGCCGCACCCGCACGCCGTGCCGCTGCGCATCTCTGACGAGCACGGCCGGCGAGTAGAAGCCCATCGGCTGGCAGTTGAGCAACGCTGTCAGAAACTCCGCCGGGTAGTGGCACTTCAAATAGGAGCTCGCGTAGGCGAGCAAAGCGAAGCTCGCCGCGTGCGACTCCGGAAATCCATACAGTGCGAACGAAGTAATCGAGCGTACGATCTGCTCCGCCGCCTCGCCCTCGATGCCGTTCTCGGCCAAGCCCTCACGGAGCTTGCGCTCGATCGAGCCCATGCGCTCGACCGAGCGCTTGAAGCCCATCGCCCGGCGCAGCTCTTCGGCCTCGCCGCCGGTAAAGTTCGCCGCCACCATAGCCACGCGCAACAACTGCTCCTGGAACAGCGGCACCCCGAGCGTGCGCTTCAACACCGGCTCGAGCGAGGGGTGCGGATAGGTCACCGGCTCCCTGCCCTGCCGCCGCGCCAGATACGGGTGCACCATGTTGCCCGTGATCGGCCCGGGGCGGATGATGGCCACCTCTACGACCAGATCGTAGAAATGATCCGGCCGCATGCGTGGCAGCGTCGCCATTTGCGCGCGGCTCTCGATCTGGAACACGCCGACCGTGTCCGCCTTCTGGATCATCTGGTAAGTCGCGGGATCATCGGGCGGGATGCGCGCCAAGTCGAAGTCTCCGCCCCGCGAACGGATGGTCTCGACGCTCTCCTCGAGCGCCGCCATCATGCCGAGGCCGAGCAAGTCGACCTTGATGACGCCGAGGTCAGCGCAGTCCTCCTTGTCCCACTGCACGACGACGCGGCCGGGCATCGACGCATTCTCGAGCGGCACGACGGCGTCGAGATCGCCCTGGCAGATCACCATTCCGCCCGAGTGCTGGCCCAGGTGCCGCGGCAGCCCCTGCATCTGCATGCAAGTGCGCAACAGGTGGCCGACGCGCGGGTGCGAAGCGTCGAAGCCGGCGGCGACGGCCTGCGAGACGAGCTTGTCATTGTCGTCGGTGTACTCGAAGCTGTGGATACACTTCGACAGGCGCGCAATCATCTCCTCCGGAAAGCCCAGCACCTTGCCCGCCTCGCGCACGGCCATCTTGCCGCGGTAGGTGATGACGTTGGCCGTCATGCCGGCGCCACGCTCGCCGTAGCGGCGGTAGACGTGTTGGATCACCTGCTCGCGCTGGTCGCCCGAGGGCAAGTCGACGTCGATGTCGGGCCACTCGCCGCGCTCCTCGGAGAGAAACCTCTCGAAGAGCAGCTCCATGCCGACCGGGTCGACGGCGGTGATGCCGCAGGAGTAGCATACGGCCGAGTTCGCCGCCGAGCCGCGGCCTTGGCACAGAATGCCGTTCTTGCGCGCGAACTCGACGATGTCCCACACGATCAGGAAATAGCCTTCGAGGTTGAGTCGCTCGATGACGGCGAGCTCGTGGTCGATCTGCCGCAGAGCCTTCTCGCGATGTGGCGAATCGCGGTAGCGTTCGGCGGCGCCGCGCAGGGCGATCTTGCGCAGGAACGAGGTATTTGTCTCGCCGGGCGGCAACGGATACTTCGGGAACTCGTATCCGAGATTGCCGAGCGTGAAGTCGAGCCGGCGCCCAAGCTCACTCGCATTGGCGAGCGCTTCGGGCAGATCGCGGAAGAGATACTCGAGAGACCGTTGCGGCTTGAGGTAGCGCTCGGCGTTCGCGTCGAGCAAGCGGCCGACAGTATCGAGCTTGCGCTTGTAGCGCAGGCAGGTGAAGACGTCGTAGAGCGGCTTGCGCGCCTCGGTGGCGTAGCGCACGCCGTTCGAGGCGACCAGCGGCAGCCCGTAGCGGCGAGCGAGCTCGATGCGCGCCTGGTTGTCGCGCTCCTGCTCGCGGCGCATGTGGCGTTGCAGCTCGACGTAGACGTTGCGCGAGCCGAAGATGCCGCGTACTGGGTCCTCGTCGCGCAGGTCGTGCAGTAGGGCGACGAGGCCGGAGGAGAAGTCGTCGAGGTCGTCCCAAGTGACGCGCCCTTCGCCCTTGGGGGCGCGCAGGTTCATGCGCGTGAGCAGGCGACAGAGGTTCTGGTAGCCGCGGCGGTTCTCGACCAGCACGGTGAGGCGGCGGTCGAGCTCGGCGTTGCGGACGCCCTTTTTGACGCCCGGTTGGTCGAGCGAGATTTCGGCGCCGACCAACGCTTTGATGCGCGCTTGCTTGGCGGCTTTGAAGAAGCGCGGCGCGCCGGAGACGGAGTCGCGATCGCAAAGCGCGACGGCTTCGTATTCGAGGCGCTTGGCTTCGGCGACGAGGTCCTCGGGGTCGGAGGCGCCTTCGAGGAAGCTGAAACCGGAGGCTGCGTGGATTTCGGTCATTTAAATGGTGCTAGGTGCTGGGTGTTAGGTGTCAGGTGCTGGGGGAAGAGGTTCTTCGGGCCTTCAACTTCTTTGACAGAGTGGAGAGCATGCGGCCCAGCTCAGTGGCTTGGGTATGAAAGATCGAAGTGTCGGCTTCAGAGAGATAGCCGAGAGTCTTTCGGTGATCAGGATGTGGGTTTCCAGCTCTGTGAGCGATCCAGAGGCGATCGAGAGATGGCGCAGGTAGTCGCCGATGTGGTCTCTGCCGTGCCCCTCGGCGATGTTGGCAGGTATAGCAACGGCGGCTCTGCGAATCTGACTCGTCAATCCGTAAAGCTCATCGCTTGGAAGCTTCTTGGCTAAGCCGTAGCAGCAAAGAACAAGATCCATCCCCCGCTGCCAAACATGAAGATCGCGATAACTCCGAATCATTTCAATCCTCCGTATCAGCCAACGCCCAGCACCTAGCACCTAGCACCTAGCACCTAACACCTAGCCCCCAGCACCCGCTAATCGTACGCCCCCGTGACAAACCACTCCCGGCTCAACCGATCAAAGCAAGCCCGATACATACGCCCCTGCACCAGCACATCCCATTCCTCGTATTGCCAGCCCTCCGGGCTCCACCACTCGCCGGAAACACGCCAGGGGCCGGAGCTGGATTCGATGGGGCCGGCGACATCGAGCGACTCCAGATGCGCCGGCTCGTGCGCTTGGGTCTCGACCTTGGCGCGCCAGGGCGGACGGAAGACGCGGAAGATGCGTTCTTCACGCGAGCCGCCTCTCTTGTCCCCTGTCCCTTGTCCCTTTGTCCCTTGTCCCTTGTCCCTTTGCGATGGTGCGAACAGCGCCAACGCCGCCGCTCCCGGCTTGTGCGTGTCCGGCGCGACCGGAGCGCCCACGCGCTCGGCGCCCACCAGGCCCGAGAGGCGCGCCAGCGTCACAGCCAGCTTCTCCGGGCTCGGCGCGGCAGGCGCGAAGAGCGAGAACTGCACGCGACGCCGCTCGGTGGGCGCGGCGGCGACGCGGGCGGCCACGATGGCGTCGCCTGGGGGATGCGCATCGAGATCGAGCCGCACCAGTCTGAGCAGCGTGCGCGGGTCGGTCAGCGGATACGGCAAATCGATCTTGCGAGCGAACAACCGCCCGCTCGCAAGCTCGAGCTTGGTCTCCACGCGCGCCGCCGCCAAGTTGTGACCCTGCAGCTTCAAGCACAGCCGCTCGAGCATCCCCGAGAGCGCAAACGCCAACGGCTCGAGCTCTCCGACTTCCCAGTCGAACTCCTGGCGCTCCTCGAGCTCGAGCGGCGCGGTGTAGGCCTCAATCACCGACGCTTCTTCGCCACGCGCCAGTCGCGCCAACCGCGCGCCGCGTTCGCCGAAGCGCGCTGTCAGGTCGTTCTCGCTGAAGCGCGCCAGCTCGCCGACCGTGCGGACGCCCCAGCGTGCGAGCGTTTCGATCTCGGCTGCTTCCATTGGCAGCACGTCGAGCCCCTGGACCGAGAGAAAGCCTGCCTCTTCTCCGGGGTAGACATGCGTCAATCCTGGCTGTGTGCGCGCGGCGCATAATGCGACGAAGCGGTTGCGCGAAACCCCAAGCTGAGGCGTGAACCCCAGCGCCTCCGCCTCTGTATAAAGTTTGCGCGCCGCCACATGCGGCTCACGCAATCCGCTGAAGTCGAGCGTCGCCAGCCCCAGCGCGGAATCCTCATAGCGTGGGGTGGCGTTTTCGGCTGCTCGCAATAAGTCACGCTGCGCGCGGGCTTCGGCCGCCGGGTCGCGCTCGAGGATGCGCAGATCCTCGCCCCGAGTGACATAGGCGAAACGTGCGGTGGCCGCGGCCAGCGGCATGCCGATCTGTACGCCGCCGGCGCGGGCCGCCTCATCGGCCGTACAGACGAACTGATTGGGCGGCTCGCCCTCGATCACCCCGGTAGCGGGGCTGTACGCTTCGCCGCGGATCAACGCTGCAACAGCGAAGTCAGCGACATACAAAGCTGCAAAGAGCGGCAAGGGTCCCTCTGGGGACAAGGGACCGGGGACAAGGGACAAGGAAGCTACCTCCCCCTGGAGCTTCGTTTCGTCTTCAGACTCTTACGAAGACCACCTAGCATGCGGCCGACTTCGGTAGTCAATTCGAAAGCCGGCTCAATTTGATCAGGCTGGAGGTACGTAAGACGAATCGCAATGAGGAAATGTGTTTCCAACTCCATGAGCGAGCCATGAGCGATGGAGACGTGATGCAGGTAGTCGCCAACGTGCTCGCGTCCGTTCCCCTCCGCAATGTTGGCGGGAACGGAAACAGCAGCACGGCGAATCTGGGTTGCCAATCCATACAGCTCGTGTGAGGGCAGCATTGCCGCCAAGCGATAGCTCTGCTCCACCAAATCCATCGCCCTCTGCCAAACCTTGAGATCCCGGTAGCTCCGAACCTTCTCCCCTGCTCCTGCTCCTCGTCCCTTGTCTCTAAGCATCAGGCCACCTCCAACAACCGTCCTCTTATCCCTTGTCCCCGGTCCCTTGTCCCCAAACCCCTGTCCCTTGTCCCCAAACCGTCCCTTGTCCCTCCTAGGCCGAACGTGGCCGCGCCCTGCGCCACGTGCCGCTCCGCCAGCACCGTCAGCGCGGTCGCGGTATGCTCGATCGCTTGCCTGAGCCGCACCCACGGCCGGCGCTGCCATTCGCCGAGCTTGCGGCGGGAGAGCCCGCCCAAGTCTGCTACGATCAGCCCGAAGCCGCCCGCCGCCGCGACTAGGTTCACCGCCTGCCAAGCCTGATCCGCCGGCTGCTCGCGCAGGCGCTCGTAGCGCGGCCTCTCCCGCGAGTCGCAGCGCACCCACAGCAACCGCTCCAGCACGATGCCAGCCTGCTCCGCCGAGCGCGGATCCAAACAAT
Source organism: Bryobacterales bacterium (assembly GCA_965216545.1). Classification (GTDB taxonomy): domain Bacteria; phylum Acidobacteriota; class Terriglobia; order Bryobacterales; family UBA6623; genus RI-231. The sequence goes on along the minus strand of OZ244172.1, from coordinate 3,656,673 downwards.
CGGTCGCGTCAATGTAAGCCGCCACCTCACCCGCTTGCGTCGCCCGGGCTAGCGCCGAGAACAACAATGACGTCCGCCCCGACGACTCCGGGCCAACAACTTCGCTGATCGCCCCGCGCGGCAACCCGCCGCCCAGACGGCGGTCGACCTCCGCTCTGCCGGTCGGCAGCGGCTTGTACACAGGCTTGTCCGCCGTCGGCAAAGCACGCCCAAGCCCGCGCTGGCGGAGCAAAGTCTCGAGCTGTTGAAGCTTGGCGGAGGCGGCCATCTCGATATTCGCTTTTTGTTCGCCATATCAGCATGCCACGCGGACGCCCGCGATGCAACCGCTCCGCCTCTTATCCGTGGGTAAGGACTGGGGAGCCTGGCTGGGCCTCGCCGCCGCCGCGGCCACGGTTGAGCTGCGTCTGATCGCGGCACGACTCCCGCCAGCGCCCCGCCTACGCTGTCCCGCGACCGCTCACGCGACCCCGCGCGCCAACTCCAGGCCTTGTTCGGCATTTCTCCGCCCGCGCTATGCCCTTACCGAACGGATCTGGGCATGGCCGGCCGAGCGCGACCAGTGCTAAACTCAGGCCCAACATGGGAGTTTTCGCCGTTGCCCGGATCCTGTTGACCGGCGCCGCCTGCGCGGCCTTGCTCATGGCGGGCGAACCGAAGCTCGAGCCGCTCGGCGGCATGCCGCCGTTTCCGCCAGACAACCCGCCCACGGCGGAGAAAGTCGCGCTCGGCAAGGAGCTCTTCTTCGACGACGTGCTCTCGCGGAACTTCCGGCGCAGTTGCTCCACCTGCCACAAGCCGGAGCTCTACTTCACCGACGGCTTCTCGCGCGGCTGGGGGCTCAACGAGACCGAGCTGCGGCGCAAGACGCCCACCCTGCTCAACGTCGGCTGGCAGCGGTCGATGTTCTTCGACGGACGCGAGAAAACGCTCGAGGACCAAGCCTCCAAGCCGCTCGAGAACCCGTTCGAGATGGGCCTCGATCCAGCCGAGGGAGCGCGTCGCGTCGCTGCGCGCGCGCGCTACCGGCGCATGTTCGAGGCGGCGTTTCCCGGGGAAACGATCACGTTCGATCTGATCGCAAAGGCTATCTCGTCCTACGAGCGCACGCTGGTCTCCTATGACAGCGACCTCGACCGTTACTTGCAAGGCGACGAGACGGCGCTGAGCGAGGCGGCCAAGCGCGGCATGGCGCTGTTTGAAGGCAAAGCCGGCTGCATCGGCTGCCATCACGGACCGATGCTGACCGATCATCAAAAGCACTATACGGGCGTGAGGGAGAACCAAGGCGACAACCCGCCGGGTACGAAATACAAGACGCAAAGCCTGCGCGACGTGCTGCGGCGCTATTCCTTCATGCACCACGGCGACCTGCTGACGATCGATGCCGTGCTCGACCACTACGAGCGAGGCGGCTCCGCTCCCGCCGGGCTCGAGGCCGAGATCGAGCCGATCGACCTCGACGACGCCGAGCGGAAGGATCTCATTGCGTTCTTGGGCTCCCTCAACGGACGGGTCAACGAGTTGCTCAGCGATCTGCCACTGGGAACAGACGTCTTCAACGTTCGCAGGATCCCGCAGACGGGCGAGGACGAAGCGGACGCCTCCGATGTGGTGATCGATCCGAACTACGTGCGCAAGCCGGCAAAGAGCGGGCCGGTGCAGGATCCGAGCTACGTAAAGAAGAAGCCGTAGCGGGCCGAGCGTCCTGTCTCCAGGGTTCGTCTAGCACGAGAGACCTCCCAAGGCCGCGCGGTAGGGAACGGCCTACGCGTGAATCCGTGGACCCGGGACGGCGCTGAGCTCCCCAATGCGCCTGCCGAGGCGCGACTCGGTTGCAGCCAGGCCCTTGCCAGGGCCGAGGAGGGGTGGGACCCATTCGTATCTCCCCGGGCGCGGCGCCCGAGGCTTCCATGAGGAGGTTCGGTGTTGTCAAGTCGAGGGTCTAGGCTGGGGTTGTTTTCCGTTGAGACGAGATCAGGCTTCCATCCGCACTCGGGTTGCGGCCGAATCGATGTGGGCCGCGGTGCTCGTTGTGGTCCGATTGACTCGTTCGTGGCGGCGCTGCTCGCTGTTTTTCGGCCTTGTTTTGGGGCCTGCCACGGGGGCGCAGTCGCCGCCGGACTCGTCTTCCAAGATCGATACCCTTTCCTCCGATTCCCTCTGTGTCGCCTCCGTCTCTGTTCCTCCTCCTTCTAAGAAATTCTTACTTGCCGCTCTCGCTTACGCCGTTTGCGCGAGCCCGATCGTCGGGTCGAAGTCCTCGTCGGTGCGCCACAGCGTGTGCAGCAGCACCGCCAGCTTGCGCGCCACCGCCACCGCCGCGCGCTTCTTGCCGCGCTTGCTCGTCCCGGCCAGCTTCAGCCCCCAACGCTTCAACGCGCAGTCGAGCCCATTCCGGCCCAGAACGTAGTGGGCGCACTGCACCAAGTAGCGCCGCAACATGCGGTTGCCCGTCTTGGTGATCCCCAGCTCCGGCTTGCTCTCGCCCGATTCCTTGCGGGAGGGACGAAGGCCGACCACCGCCCCAGCCGCCCGCGAGTTGCTCAATCTCGCCACGTCGCCGTCGAGCTCGAGCACGAACGTCAGCGCTGTCAGCGGCCCCACCCCACGCACGCTCAGCAGCCTCTTGGTCTGCTCTCGATAGCGCTCATGAGAGAGTTCGAGCACCTGTTTGTCGTAAACCCTGATCTGGGCGCTCATCTGCTCGATCACTCGCAGCATCGGCTCGAGTTGCTCGCGCAACTCGGCGGGAATCTTCTCCAGCACCCGCCGCACGAAGGCTTCGATTCCCGGCTTCGGCAGTCGCACGCCCAAGCTCTTGAGCACTCCGCGCACGTTGTTCATCAGCTTCACGCGCCCATCGACGAGGCATGCGCGGCTGCGCAGCATCGCGCGGTTGTGCTCGCTTTCGAGCGAGCGCGGCTTGACGGCATGTAGCAGCTCGGGCCAACGCAGCGCGATCGTGGCCAGAAACAGCGCATCGCGGCGGTCGTCCTTCGAGTGCGTGTCCCAGATCAACTTCAACCGCTTGGCGTTGGCCACCAACGCTTCGTGCCCCATCGCCGCGAGCCGCCGCCGCACCCAGTTGGTCTGCCCCCCGGTCTCGAGCGCGATGCGCATCGGCGGCAAGCCCCCCAAGAGCTTCTCCAGCGCCACACAGCTGGTTGGGATGCGTTGCCGCAACAGAACTTCGCCCTCCTCGTCGAGGATGCAGACCTCGCTAAGCTTGTCGCCCAAGTCGATCGCCGCCGCCGCGCCCGCGCCGGCTTCCAACGCCTTCCGCACGTCCTTGTCGCTGCTGCTAAACTTCTTCATGGTTCGTCCTCCGTTGCTTGCTTGGTTTTCGCTCGCGGTCGATCTTGCCTTTCAAGACCGCCCCGCGGTTGGCAGCTTACCGCTGCCGGGGACGAACCTCCTCATCACATCTGGTTGCTGCCGCGCGCCTCCCGGCGCTAAGATCTCCGCCCTTATTCGGGGCGAGCTATCCTAGTCGAACCGACCCGTCATGGCCAAGATTCATCCCTTCCACGCACTCCGCTACACCCCCGCCGCCGGCAAGCCGTCCGATCTCGTCACCCAGCCCTACGACAAGATTCCCGATGCATTGCGCGAGCAGTATCTCGGCGCCAGCCCTTACAACTTCGTACGGCTGATCAGGGGCAAGGCCGAGCCCGGCGACGACGACGCGAACAACGTCTACTCGCGCGCCGCCTCGCTGCTGGATCAGTGGATTGCTCAGGGTATCCTGGCGGCTGACGAGACTCCAGGTTTCTATCCGTACTTCCAGGAGTTCACCCACCCGGAGACCGGCGAGCGCTGCGTGCGCAAGGCCTTTGTCTCGATCGTCGAGCTTGCCGAGTACGAGGAAGGAGTCATCCACGGCCACGAGCTCACCCATTCCGGGCCGAAGCTCGATCGTCTAAAGCTCACCGCGGCGACCCAAGCCTACTTCGGCCAGCTCTTCTTTCTCTACGACGACCCGGCGCATCGGATCGACGAGCTACTCGACGCTGCCGCCCAGGGCGAGCCGCTGCTCGAAGCCGCCGAGGAAGGCGTGGTCCACAAGCTCTGGCGCATCGACGATCCGGAAATCTTGCGAACGATCCAGCAGGTCGTCGCGGAGAAGAAGCTGCTGATCGCCGACGGCCACCATCGCTACGAGACCGCGCTCGCCTACGCCCGCGAGAACCCGGGGACGCCAGGAGCCGACCGTGTGATGATCAGTTTGGTCAACATGTTTTCGCCCGGCCTAGTGGTGCTCGCGACCCACCGGGTGATGGAGGGCCTGGACGGCTTCTCGGCCGCGGCGTTGCTCGAGCGCGCAGGCCAGCGGTTCGATATCGAGACCTTCCCTTCGGACGATGCGCTGCGGGAAGCGCTCGAGGCGACCTCGCGCGGAGAGTCGACGATTGGAGCCGTGTTGCAGGGCGACGCGTCGGGCTATCTGCTGCGGCCCAAGCCCGGGGCGCTCGACGAGCTGATCGCGGGGCTGACCGAGGCTGAGAAGCGCCTGGATGTCGTGGTGCTGCACCGCGCGCTGATTGGCGAGGCGCTCGGGGTCAGCGAGGACGACGTGCGCGAGCTCAAGGGCATTCGCTATGTGCGGGGCTTGCAGAATGCGGTCGAAGAGGTGCGCAGCGGCGCGGCTCAGGTTGCGTTCCTGCTGCGGCCGGTGGACATCCAGGACGTAGCCGAGATCTCATTCTCCGGCGGAGTGATGCCTCAGAAGTCGACCGACTTCTACCCCAAGCTACTCGCCGGGCTCGCTACGTACCGCTTCGGAGCGCCCAAAGCCAACTAACCCACAGCGCCAGGATGACGATCACGCCGCCGATGAGCAAACGCTTCCAGCCGCCGTCGCCGCGGCGCACCGGCGCGCGCTCGTCGCGATGCCGCAACAGCGCGGGCTTGAGCCGGCGCAGCTCGTCGGGCAACTCCTCGCCGCCCTCGGCAATCTCGTCGTAGGCGTTTTGGTTGGCGATCAGAATCGTCTGCGAGTCCGAGCCTTCGATCGAGTCGACGATCTTGTCGCGCAACTCGACCGGGACGTCCTCGAGCGAGCTGTAGAGCCTGTCGCCCTGCTCGTCGGCCACGCGGACCGCCGAGGTTCGCAACAACCACTTCATGAGACCTTGCTTCGCACCGCCTGCGTTCGGCCGAGCGGGGCTTCGCTAGACTCCGGACCTCGCGCGAAGGCCGCAATCACCTCGATGAACCCCAGCCCGGCCCTCGACAGAGCCTTGTCCTTCCGATAGATTAACCCGATTGTGCGAATCATGGGCAGGGGTTCGAGGCGAACGCTTGCCAGCTCGCCGTGGCGAACCTCGTCTCGCGCGTGGGTGACCGCCATGAACCCAACGCCCAAACCGGCGCGGATGAAGTGCTTGACCATCTCGGAGGACTCGAGCTCCATCGAGATCTGCAAATCGTCCTCGAAGTCCTCGAGATATTCGTTGATCCGCGACCGCGTGCGCCCCTGCTTGGGTAGCAGCAGCGGATACTTTGCGATCTCCTCGGCCCCCGCCGAAGCCCGCTCCGATAGCGGATGGCCGGGCGGCGTGAGCAAGCGAATCTCGTCCGAGTGCACTTGCACCACCGCTAGCTTCTTGTCCGAAACTGGCAGTTGGGTGATGCCGAAGTCCACGCTGTTGTCCAACACCGATTGCACGGTCTTGGCCGCGTGCGACCGTACGACCTGCATCTGTACGCCCGGAAAACGCTCCTTGTAGTCGGCAAAGACCTGCGGCAGCACTTTTACACACGTCGCCTCGTTGGCCGCGATGACGATCTCGCCGCGGGGCACCCTTTCGAGCTCACGTATTTCATCGAACGCTTGCCGCTTGGTCTCCAGGATCTGGCGCGCGTAGTCGGCGAAGATCTTGCCGGCCGTGGTCAGAGAGATACGGCTGCCGAAGCGCTCGAACAGCTTCGTATCGAGCTCCTGTTCCATCTGGCGAATCTGCGCCGAGATCGCTGGCTGCGTGCGGAAACACGTCTGCGCCGCCTTGGAGAAACTCTTCAGGCGTACGATCTCGAGGAACGTATGGAGCTGATCGAAGTCCACGGGACTTTACGGCGCGGGGGGTGCGCACGGGGCGCGGGCGCTGGGATCCAGTCGATACTATACCACCGGGTTGGCTATGATCGTTGTTTTGGGGCGGTGCGCGGATGAGCAGACAGATTCGGGCGGGAGTCGTTGGTTTTACAGGATATAGCGGCGCCGAGGCGGTCTCGATTCTGCGCCGGCATCCGCACGCGACGCCCGTGCTGCTCGAGCACCGCGCCCAGGCCGACGGCGAGCAGCCAACCTTCGGGGACGACCTCGAGCGCTTCCCGTTCTCGGCCGAGGGCTTATCCCAGGCCGGGCTCGATGTCGCTCTACTAGCCACCGCCCACGACGTCTCGCTGCAAGCCGTGCCGTTGTGTCTGGACAACGACGTGCGCGCCATCGACCTCAGCGGCTCTTACCGGTTGCGCACGCCCGACCAGGTGGAGCGCTGGTATGGGTTCGAGCACCCCGACCCGGAGTTGCTCGCGAACGCTGTCTATGGCTTGCCCGAGCTCTACCGCGAGAAGATCCGCGGCGCCCGTTTCGTCTCCAATCCTGGTTGCTACCCCACCGCAGCGAATTTGGCGATCCGGCCGCTAGTCGCCGCGGGAGCGCTCGACCGCGCCGCTGGCGTTGTGTGCGACGCCAAATCCGGCGTCAGCGGCGCCGGCAAGAGACCGTCGGACAAGACCCACTTCTGCGAGGTGACCGAGAACTTCTCCGCCTACGGGGTGATGTTCCACCGCCACACGGCGGAGGTGCTGCAGAACTCCTGCCTCGAGGAGCGCGAGCTGAGCTTCACGGCGCAGCTTCTGCCGCTGCACCGGGGCATTCTCGAGACCATCTACGCACGCACGCGCGAACCGCTCGACCACGCCGCAGTGGAGGCGATCTACCGTGACGCTTACCCGGACGAGCCCTTCGTGCGCCTCTACCCCGAGGGGCGCTTGCCGGATCTGCGAGCGGTGCAGCACACCAACTACTGCGACATCGGCTTCCGCGTCGACCCGGGCACCCGGCGCCTGACCGTCGTGGCCGCCGAGGACAACCTGGTGAAGGGCGCCGCCGGGCAAGCTGTCCAGAACATGAACCTCATGCTCGATCTGCCCGAAACCGCGGGCCTGCTCTAGGGATGAAACTGCTGATCAAGATCGGCGGCACGCTGCTCGAAGCCGCCGAAAGCCGCACGGCGCTGGCCGCCCAGGCCGTCGAACTCGTCGCCCAGGGCCACCGCACCGTTCTGGTGCACGGGGGCGGCAAGCGCCTGAGCCGCTACCTGGATGAGGCGGGTTTCGAGAGCGAGTTCCGCAACGGGCTGCGGGTGACGCCGCCGGAAATCCTCGACGCGGTGCTGCGCATCTACGCCGGCTCGGTAAATCACCACTTTCTCGCCGAGCTTGGCGCGGCGGGCGCGCGCGCGGTAGGCCTGTCGGGCATCGACGCCGGAATGGTGCGGGCGTCGCAGCTCGACCCCGAGCTCGGCGCTGTCGGGAAGGTCGAGCATGTCGACCCAGCGCTGCTCGACCTGCTGACCGGCGGCGGCTACTTGCCCGTGGTCGCTTGCGTGGCCGGCGGCGCGGGCGGCGCGATCTACAATGTCAACGCCGATCAGATGGCCGCCGGCTGCGGCGCCGGCTTCGCGGCCGACGAGCTGATCTTCCTCACCGACGTGGGCGGCGTGCTCGACGGAGACGGCAAGCCGCTGCCGCGGATGAGCCGCGCCGACGCCGAGGCGCTGATCGCTTCCGGCGTGGCGCACGGCGGCATGGAGGCCAAGCTCACGGCGGCCATGTCTGCGGTCCGGTCCGGCGCCGAGCGTATCCGCATCGTCTGCGGCGCCGAACCCCGCATCCTGCCGCGGTTGCTGGCCGGCGAGCAGATCGGCACGACGCTGGTCGAGACGTAGAGGGAAGGGGCGCGCAAAGATGGTCGGCCGCTGGTCGGCGCTACCCGCGTCCCAGAAACCCCACTGCCGCCAGGTAGAGCATATACAGCGAAAACACCAAGGTGACGCCCATGCCGAGGTGCAGCAGCGCCGAAGGCGGATGCTCTTGGGCGATCTGCTTGCGCGAGATCAGGATCCAGACGAACGCCACCAGCAGCGGCATCACCAGCGGGCTGACCGCTTGCGAGGCGATCATGATCTGGACTGGCGCGCCCCCAAAGAGCGGAACGACGAAGCCGCACAACGCCGCCGCGACCACGAGCGCCCGGAAGCCGCCGCGGCTCATGTCGCGCTCGATGCCGAGGAAATCGCAGATCATCCAAGGCCCGAGCAGAAAGTTCGGAAACAGCGACGACATGCCTGCAGCCAGGATGCCCAGCACGAAGCCCGCCACCGCCAGCCTGCCCGCCAGCGGCTCGAGCGTGCGCACCATATCGATCGCCTGCTCGACCGGCTGATTCTCGAGGAACAGGGTGCCGGCGGCGCAGGCCATGATCGCCGCGTTGATGAAGAACAGCAGCGTCATCGCGATGCCGGAGTCGCGCACGACCTCGCCCCAGTCGCCCATCTTCCAGCCCTTTTCCTGCACCAGTACGCTGCGCGTGATGAGCACGACCGACGCCATCGTCGTGCCGACCATGCCGGCGATCAACAACGCGGGGTCGCCGACATCCGGCACGCTTGGATTGAGGCCCGCGATCATCGATTCGACGCTTGGCGCGACCATTGCGGCGGTGAACACGAACGCCACTCCCATCAACGCCACCAGACCGGCCAGCACACGCAGGAAGAACTGGTGACGCCCCACCCAGAACAGCCCCAGCAGCAACGCAATGAAGCATGCCGCCGAGACCAACGTCGGCACGCCCGAGCCCCCGAAGATCTGCGCCGTCCACTCGCGAAAGACGTCGGTCATGATGGCGGTGACGCCGATGATCGAGGTGAGCTGCGTCATCACGAGCGAGAAGATGATGAAGATCGTCACCGGCGCGCCGAAGGCCTTGCGAAAGCTGTGCAGGGTGGTCTCGCCGGTCAGGATCGTCAGCCGGCTCAGCGCCACGACCATGATGTGGGTGAACAGGGACGCCAGCGCCAGCGTCCAGGCGAGCGACATGCCGTAGCTCGCCCCAGCCGAAGCCATCGTCGTCACCGAGCCGGTTCCGATGACGTACCCGATCATGAAGATCCCGGGCAGGATCGAGGCGAGAAAGCGCATGAGGGAGGATCGTAACCGACGGCCCGCCAGAAAACAAGAAGACTTGGCCGCGCCTACGCACGCGGCCTGCGGGCTGCTAGGCCTGGGAGGCCTCGAGAGCCTGTTCGAGATCCCAGAGGATGTCGTCGACGTCTTCGAGGCCGATCGAGAGCCTCACCATGTCCGGGCTCACGCCGGCGTCCTGCTGCTGTTCGGCGCTGAGCTGCTCGTGCGTCGTCGAAGCTGGGTGAATCACCAAGGTCTTCGCATCGCCCACGTTGGCCAGGTGCGAGACGAGCTTCAAGCTGTCGATGAACTTCGCGCCGGCTTCCTTGCCGCCTTTGATGCCGAAGGTGAAGACCGCGCCGGTCCCCTTGGGCAGGTACTTGTTGGCAATCTGGTGGTAGGGACTGGACTCGAGGCCGGCATGCTTGACCCAGGTCACCAGCGGATGGCCTTCCAGGCGCTTTGCGACCGCCAGCGAGTTGGAGCAATGCCGATCCATGCGCATCGGCAGCGTCTCCAGCCCTTGAAGGAACAGGAAAGAATTGAACGGCGTCTGGCAGGGGCCCAGGTCGCGCAGGCCCTCCACGCGAACCTTGATGATGTAGGCCAGCGGCCCCAGCGCTTCGACGAAATTGAGCCCATGGTAGCCGGGCGAGGGTTCTGTCAGCATCGGGAACTTGCCGTTCGTCCAGTCGAACTTGCCCGAGTCGACGATCATGCCGCCGATCGCCGTGCCGTGGCCTCCGATGAACTTCGTTGTCGAGTGCACCACGATGTCCGCGCCGTGCTCGATGGGGCGGCAGAGGTAGGGCGTCGCGAAGGTGTTGTCGACCATCAGCGGCACGCCGGCCTCATGCGCGATCTTGGCCACGGCCTCGATGTCGGTGATGTTGAAGCGGGGGTTCGAGATGGTTTCGATGTAGATCAGCTTGGTCTTGGGCGTGATCGCTTTGCGGAAGTTCTCCGGGTCGTCGGGGTCGACGAAGATGGCGTTGAAGCCTAGCCGCCGGAAGGTCGTATCGAACTGCGTATAGGTGCCGCCGTAGAGCGTGGACGAGCTGATGAAGTCGTCGCCGTTCTGGCACAGCGAGCTGATGGCGAGGAACTGCGCGGCTTGCCCCGACGCGGTGGCGAGCCCGGCGATGCCGCCCTCGAGCGAGGCGACGCGTTGCTCGAACACGTCGGTGGTAGGGTTCATGATGCGCGTATAGATGTTGCCGAACTCTTTGAGCCCGAACAGGTTGGCGGCGTGCTCGGAGTCGTTGAACACGTACGACGTCGTCTGGTAGATCGGCACGGCGCGGGCATTGGTGGCCGGGTCGGGTTGTTGCCCCGCGTGAAGGCAACGAGTGTTGAATCCGAGCTCGCGTTCGGGCTGATTGTCATTCTGTTCAGACACGGGAAAGCTCCTTTGGCGGGAAAGGTAGAGCGGCATGGTAGCACACGCCGCGGCGGTGTTCGGATAGGTTTGCGTAGCCGCACGGGCGGACCCGACACGCGACGCTGCGGCGTCCCGTCGCATCGCCGGCCCGCGCGCTACAATCGGCCCTCATGTCCGATTCCCTGCCCGTCCTCGGCGCCGGCTCTCACCTATACGAGGCCCATCACGACTGGGGCGAGCTGCCCGATCGGATTCGCTGGGGGAACTGTCATTCGGTGCAAGTCGACTGCGAGGGGCTCGTCTACGTGCACCACACCGTGCACGAGTCTTCGCAGAGCGACCACGCGGTCGTCGTCTTCGACCCGGAAGGCAAGCTCGTTGCCTCGTGGGGCTCGGAGCTTGCCGGCGGCGCGCACGGCATGCAGCTCATGCGCGAGGGCTCGGAGGAGTTTCTCTACTTTTGCGACATCCGGCGCTCGATCGTACAGAAGACCGACTTATCTGGAAAGGTTTTGTTGACGCTCGGCTTTCCCTCCGAATCGCCGGCGTACGAGCGGGATGAACAGCGCCGCACGGCCAACTGGAAGCCGACCAACTTGGCCGTCGCCTCCAACGGCGACATCTACGTGGCCGACGGCTACGGGTCGAGCTTCGTCGTGGTTTACGACAAAGAGGGCCGGTACAAGAACACGTTTGGCGGCGGGATGACGGACGAGGCCGGCCAGCTCAACTGTCCCCACGGCATTGCGATCGACGGGCGCTCGGGCGAAGAAGAGGTGCTGATCGCCGACCGCGCGAACAACCGCCTGCAGTACTTCGATCTGGACGGGAACCACCTGCGGTTCGTCGGCGGAGTCGACCTGCCCTGCCACTTCGACATGGCGCCGGATGGGACGCTGCTGATTCCGGACTTGGCGGCGCGCGTCACGCTGATGGATCGCGAGAACGACGTGATCGTCCACCTGGGCGAGGGGCTGCCGGATTACCGTGAGCGACGGTTGCTCGGGCGCGAGCGTTTTCTGCCGGGCAAGTTCGTCTGCCCGCACGGAGCGTGCTTCGACCACGAGGGCAATATTTTCGTGGCGGAGTGGGTGGAGGTCGGGCGACTGACGTGGTTGAAAACGATATAAAGAGTCGCGCCCAAAGGGCGAGGCAGGAGCAGGTCGCTGCGGTCATTTGTCAGGGCAGCAAGGAAGCGAGGGCCGTCCGAATATCTTCGCGGTACAGCACCTCGACACACGCAATTCGCTGTTCCACGATGTCCAGAATGATCATTCCCTCCGTCGGGTCAAGCACCACGTTGTAGTGGCTTGGCCCGTAGGCGCCGACCGGCGGCGGTTGAGTATAGAACGTCGCACAAAACGAGTCACCGCAGCGGCAACGATCGACAAGCTCGAGGCCGGGCATTTGGTCCGCCAACTCAGGCTCTTCGGAGGCCGACAGGAGACCGGACAGTTCCGCCGCGAACGCGGGCAGCAGGTCCACGACTAGTCCCATCTTCATCGCCGCAGCGCTTTCAGCCGTTTCATCACGTCGTTGCCGCCGCGACCGAAGTAGTCGACCAACCCGCGATACTCCGCGTAGAGCTTGTCGTAGACCGCTTTCGCCGCCGTGTCCGGCTTGTAGCTCGTCTGCTGCAGCGCGGCCATCTTGGATATCGCGGTCGGAAAATCTGGGTGGTAGCCGGCAGCCACCACGCCGTGGATGGCCGCGCCCAACCCCGAGGCCTGGAACGAGCGCGGCAGCCGCATCTCGCGTCCGGTGACGTCGGCGAAGATCTGCATCACCAGAGGCGACTTCTCCGCCAGCCCGCCGCAGCCTACGATGTCCTTCACCGGCACGCCCTGGCTCTCGAAGGTCTCGATGATGTGGCGCGTGCCAAAGGCGGTCGCTTCGATCAGCGCGCGATAGATCTCTTCGGGACTCGTCGTGAGCGTATAGCCGAGCAGCAGGCCGGAGAGGTCGGCGTCCATCAGAGTCGAGCGGCAGCCATTCCACCAATCGAGCGCGAGCAGGCCGCTCTCGCCGGGCGCGAGGGCGGCGGCCTTCTCGGTCAGGAGCTCCTCCGGCGCCACGTCTTTCTCGCGGGCTTCGGCGGCCAATTCGGCCGGCAAGCCGTTGTGGAAGAACCAACCGTAGATGTCGCCCACGGCGGCCTGGCCGCCCTCGTAGCCCCAGAAGCCAGGCAGAATGCCGTCCTGGCAGAAGCCAGCCATGCCCTCCACCGGCTTTCGCTCGTCGGCGAGCAGCATGTGGCACATCGAGGTGCCCATGATCATGGCGAGGCGGCCGGCATGCGCTGTGGAGCAGGCGGGCAGCGCGGCATGGGCGTCGATGACGGCGGCGGCGACGGGCGTGCCAGCTTGGAGGCCGGTCTTGGCGGCCCACTCGGCGGTCAGCGCGCCGGCCGCGCTGCCCAGGGCGACCAGCGGCGCCTCGACCTTGTCGGCGATCACGTTCCGCATCTCCGGATGGAGCGCCGCGAAGAACTCTGGGCTCGGCCAGCCAGCGCCCTTGCGCCACATGCCCTTGTAGCCGGCGGCGCACTCGCTGCGGGCCTCTTTTCCGGTGAGCCGCCAGACGAGCCAGTCGCAGGCTTCGATGTAGCGGTCGGCGGCGGCGTAGACCTCGGGCGCGCCCTCGAGCGTCTCAAGGAGCTTCGAGAAGAACCACTCCGAAGAATAGCCGCCGCGGTAGAGCTCGAGGAAGGGCTCGCCGCGCTCGCGACCGACCTCGTTGATGCGCCGCGCCTGAGGCTCGGCGGCGTGATGTTTCCACAACTTGACCCAGGCGTGCGGGTTGGGCTCCAAGGCGGCGACGCTGCGCAGCGGAGTGCCGTCGGCCCTGACCGGCATGGGCGTCGAGGCTGTGAAATCGACGCCGATTCCAAGCACGTCCGACCCTGCTGCGTCGGCTGCATGCAAGACGGCGGGAACGCCCTTCTCCAGCACGTGCAGGTAGTCGAGCGGGTCCTGTAAGGCCCAATCGGGTCCGAGGGCGGCGCCGGTCGGCAGCTCGCGGTCGATGACCCCGCTCGGATAGGCGACGACCTCCCAGGCGACTTCGTCTCCGGTGTCGGCGTCCACCAGCATCACGCGCCCGGATTCAGTGCCGTAGTCGAGGCCAAGTGCGTAGTTCGGCATAGAGGTACAGACGATATCAGAAATGATGCGGCGGTATAGTAAATGGTGTCGGAGGGCTGAAGATGGCGCCAGAGCTAGGCCAAGGCGTTTATACGCTCAGTGAAGTCGCGCGCTTCGCTGAGATGCACCCATCGACGGTGAGGAGCTGGTTTCGAGGAAGGTCCGACGGGACCGGACGAGGGCCGCTCCTTCGTTCCGACTTCGAAGGAGCCGGCGGTGACTTCGCGGTTAGCTTTTTGGACCTGGTGGATTGCTACGTCGCGGGCAGGTTCAGGAGCGCGGGCGTTACGATGCCGACCGTGCGGGCCGCCTACTTCGAATTGGCGACGGACCTTCGAACGAGCCACCCGTTTGCACACGGTTGCTTGTACACGGACGGCAGGAGAATCCTCGTGAACGTCGCAGGCAGAGTTCGCGACGATCTCCTCTACGATGCGGTCTCGAAGCAGATTCTCTTCGAGCAGCTTCAGCGAGTTCTGAAGAGGATCGAGTACCGGCCAGACAACTACTTGGCGGCCCGGTGGAATCGGGCCCGCGGCGTTCTGATTGATCCAGGCATCAACTTTGGCTCGCCGGTCATCAAGAGCACTGGAATATCGACAGTCATCGTGGCGCGCCAGTACTTGGCCAATCGACGAGACGCGAAGCTCGTGGCGGATTTGTTCGATTTGAACGAATCTGATATCGAGAACGCGCTAGAATTCGAGGCGAGTATCGGACGCATTGCCGCGTGATTTTCTTCGCCGACGAGAATTTCAGCCACAGAGCGGTTAGGATGCTCGAAATCTTCGATCTCGAGCACGAGGTTCGCCACCTCTTGGACGCGTTTGAGCGGGGAACCGCCGACACCGTCTGGCTTCGCCAGATTGCAGAGTGGGAACCCAAACCCATCATCATTGGCGGAGACGGACGGATCCTGAGAAACAAGGCGGAGCGGAGGGTCCTGCGGCATGCCGAGCTCAGCTTCGTTTTCTTGGCTGGCGGATGGTCGAATCTACCTTGGGAGACCCAGGCTTGGAAGATCATTCGAGTGTGGCCTGATATCGTTCGAAACGTAGCCGCCGTCAGGTTTCCGACGGTCTTCGAAGTGTCAGTGGGGGCGTGCAAGGTTCGTCTCATCGCTGAGACTCGCAAGATCTAGACCCACTCCCACCGCAGCTCGAACTGCGGGGTCGTCTTCCAGGCGCCGCGCGTGAAGTCCGGCATCTCCATGCGCTCCGCCTTGCCCGCGATGGATCGCTCGCTCAGCGGGCCGATCGCGCTCCAAGTAACCGCGTCGACCATCGAGACCGGCGGCGGCGCTTTGCGTCGAACGCTCTCGACCCAGCCGCGCAGCTCGAGCCAATCCGCCCCGTTGTGGCCGAACGAGAGCGCGCGCTCACCGTAGCGCCTCCAAACCGGGTGATCAAACTCGTCGAGGAAGGGCTCGAGCGGATGCCAGCGTCTCGCGTCTCGCGCCTTGCCGTCCCAGTGGCGGTCGAGCAGCCAGATCGTTCCCTCGCCCGGGAACGGCCAGCGGACCATGCCTTTCGTGCCCTGGTATCTGTGGCCGTCGTCGCGCGGGTGCCAGCTTTGGGTGTCGTGGAAGTTGACCGCGGTGCGGCCGTCTTCGAGCTGGATGAGCACCGTCGTGCGGTCGGCGTTGGCGTAGCGGCGGCGGGCGTTGGGATCGTCCGCGCCCCACATGTCCGCCGCGTAGCGATTCATCCCGCGCGAGGGACCCGCCATCGCGACCAGAGACTCGATGCGCGCGCCATGGTTGATGTTCATCAGCATGGCGACCGGCGCGAACTGGTGCGTCGGATAGAGGTTGCCGTTCCGCGTAACCGAGTGCTCTCCGCGCCAGCCGAGCTTCGCCTTGGTCAAGTCGCGATCGAATTTCCCGTGGCGGACGTCGTGGCCGTAACCGGATTCACAATGCACAACCTCGCCCAGCAGCCCGGCGCGGGCGATCTCGAGAACGGCCAAGGGCTCGCGCCGGTAGACCCAGTTCTCGAGCATCGTGGCCGAAGCGCCAGGCCGCTCAGCGGCCTCGACCAGCGCCCAGCACTCGTCGATCGTGATCGCGGCCGGCACCTCGACCGCCGCGGCCTTGCCGGCCTCGAGCGCGGCCAGCGTCATGGGCGCATGGAACTGCCAGGGCGTCGCAACGACGACCGCGTCCAACTCGGACCGCTCGAGCATTCGGCGGTAGTCTTCGGCGCCGCGAGCGTAGGCGGCGGGCCTCGGCTTGCCGGCTTGCTCGCAGAGTTGTTGCGCACGCGCCACGGCGTTGTCGTCGAGGTCGCAGATGGCAGGAACCTCGACGCCAGGCAGGTCTAGCAGCGGCCGCAGCAATGACGCGCCGCGACTGCCGGCGCCGATGATGCCGACCCGCACCGGCGTCTCCGCCGCCCGGGCCTCCGCGGCCGCCAACGATGCCGCCGCCGCGCTCAGGAACTCTCTTCGTTGCATGACGTCATCTCCTTGGCCGGCGAATCCGCGGCGCCAACTCGCCGCGCCAGCTCTGGTAGTCGGCGAGCAGCTCGCGCACGCGCGCTGGCTCCTTCTCGACGAGGTTGCGCGCCTCCCCGAGGTCCGCCTCGAGGTCGTACAGCTCCATGCCGTCCTTGTCGGCGAGCAGCTTCCAGCGGCCCTTGCGAATCGCCCAGCCGTCGTCGGCGTCCTTGTCCATCCAGTTCCAGTAGAGGCGCTCGTGCAGCGGGCCGTCGAGCCGGCCTTCGAGCGCCGCAACGATGTCGCGCGAGTCGATGGTCCGGTCATCCGGCGGCTCTGCTCCAGCGGCGGCGAGGATGGTCGTGAAAGCGTCGATCGAGATCACCGGCTCATCGGAGACCGTTCCGGCGGGAATGCGCGCGGGCCAGCGCAGCAGGAACGGCACCCTTACGCCGCCCTCGTAGACGCTGTGCTTGTGGCCGCGCAGGGGGCCGTTGTTCGAAGCGTTATTGCGCGCGCCGCCATTGTCGGAGAAGAAAAGGACCAAGGTATCCTCTTCTAGGCCGAACCGCGCGAGCGCATCGAGCACCGCGCCAACCCCCTCATCCATTGCGCGCAGCATCGCGAGGTAGATGTCGCGATTCGCCTCGCCGGTGTCGAAGCGGGCGATCTCTTCGGCGGGCGCTTGCAGGGGAAAATGCACGGCGTTGAATGGCAGGTGGAGGAAGAAGGGCTTTCGCTGGTTGGCCTCGATGAACCCTACGGCCTCGCGCGCGAGGTTGTGCGTGAGATAGCCTTCGTCGTCCACCGGCTTCGCGTCTCGATAGATCGAGGTGATCGGATCGGTGACGCCGAGCTTGAAATAGTCGTGGGCGCCGTGGCCCAGGAAACCGTAGAAGCGCTGAAAGCCTCGCGCGAGCGGCCGATACTCGGGCTCATAGCCCAGGTGCCACTTCCCGAAGATCCCCGTCGCGTAGCCGGCCTTTGCGAGCAGATCCGCCATGGTGATCTCGCTCGTCGGCATCCCGGCGCGTGAGTCCGAAGCGGTGTAGAAGCCGAAGCGCTGTTGGTAGCGCCCGGTCAGCAACCCGGCGCGCGTCGGCGCACAGACGGGGCAGCTTGCATATCCGTTCGTCATGCGGGCGCCGCCGGCCGCCAGGCGATCGAGGTTCGGCGTCGAGATCTCGGGCGGGTGCTCATAGCAGGAGATATCCCCGTAGCCCTGGTCGTCGGAGACGATCAGTACGACATTCGTCCGCGCCGACGCAACCCCAACCAGCAGCAAGCTGAGCAATACCCGAAGCATGCGCCATCGAGGATAGCAGAGGCCGGCCCGGTACAATGTTCCTGCCGTGAAGCTTCTAGCCGTTCTCGCCCTGTTCGCCGCCGCCTCTGCGGCCGCGCCCCCCAATGTCGTGCTTATCGTCTCCGACGACCAGGGTTGGAACGACGTCGGCTTCCACGGAGGCGACATTCGAACTCCGCACCTTGACCGCATTGCGAGCGAGGGCGCTCAATTGGATCGGTTTTATGCCTGTCCGGTTTGCTCGCCAACCCGGGCAGGGTTGATGACCGGACGATACGCGGTTCGCTTCGGGATGCAACGCGCGGTGTGCCGCCCGTTCCTCGACACCGGCGTGCCGGCCGAGGAGGAGATGTTGCCCGAGATGCTCGCGCGCGCGGGCTACGAAGCGCGCGCCGCCGTCGGCAAATGGCATATCGGGCATTCGCGGCTGCGCTACCACCCGCTGCGTCAGGGTTTTACCTTCTACTACGGCCACTACAACGGCAACATCGACTACTTCACCCATCACCGCGAAGGCCAGCTCGACTGGCATCGCGGGTTCGAGGCCAGCCATGACGAGGGCTACTCGACCGACCTGATCGCGGACGAAGCCGTTCGCTTCATCGAAGAGCAGGCCGGCTCGGACCGTCCGTTCTTCCTCTACGCGCCCTTCAACGCGCCGCACTCGCCCTTGCAGGTTCCCGAGAACTGGCTCGACGACTACGCTTCGGTCGCGAACGAGAACCGGCGGGTCTACATGGCGATGGTCGCCGCGATGGACGCCGGCATCGGGCGCATCTTGGACGCGGTGGACCGCATCGGCGCTACAGACGACACGCTGGTCTGGTTCTTCTCCGACAACGGCGGGCCCGGCATGGGCGACAACACGCCGCTGCGCGCGGGCAAGGGGACGGTCTACGAGGGCGGGATTCGCGTGGCGGCGGCGCTGCGCTGGCCGGCCGAGCTCGAAGCCGGCGGCAAGATCGAAGGGCCGTTGGCCTACGTCGACGTCTGGCCCACCCTGGCGCGGCTGGCTGGCCTGGATCCTTCCGAGGGCCCGGGCAAGCCCCTCGACGGCGTCGATGTCTGGGACGTGATCCAGGGTGCGAAACCGGCGCCGGACCGTGCGCTGTACTCCTATTTCGAGCGCTACCAAGGCGAGTCGCTGGCGATCGTAGAGTACCCCTGGAAGCTCGTACGCAACGGGCCGCCGATCCTGGGGCCGAACGCCGCCGACGCGCCGCCCGAGGGTATGCTCCCGCCGAAGATGCTGCCGCTCGTCGTCGAGCTGTTTCGGCTCGATCGCGACCCGAGCGAGAAAGACGATCTGAGCGCGAAGCACCCCGAGCGTGTGGAGCCCATGCTCGCCAAGCTCAGGGACTTTCGCGCGCTGCGGGAGGACGGCGGCGTTCCGCCCATGACCGCGCCAGAGCCTCCTGGCTGGTCCGCCCCTCACCAGTGGCGCATGAGCGAAGAGTAAGCACGGCGCTCATCTACACTGAAGGCATGCCGAGCCGAGAGAAGCTGTCCGCGGACGCCGTCGACGCCGCGCTCGCCGAGCTGCCCGCCTGGGAGCTTCGCGACGGCAAGCTGCACCGCCGCTACGAGTTCGCCGATTTCACGCATGCGTTCGGCTTCATGGCGGCGGCCGCTACGCAGATTCAAGCCCTCAATCACCACCCCGAGTGGACGAACGTCTACGGCAAGGTCGACGTGACGCTGTGGACGCACGACGTAGGCGGCGTAACGGGCTTCGACGTCGAGCTGGCTGGCGAGCTCGAAAAGGTCGCGCTCAAGTTGCTGGCCCAATAGGCCCCTCGCGCCGTTCCGCCGATAGCATCTTCTACCGATGCCCAAGACGAAGATCCTCTGTACGCTGGGACCCGCTTCGAGCGGCCGCAGCAGGATTGGCGAGCTTCTCGACGCTGGCATGAGCGCGGCGCGCTTGAACTTCTCTCACGGCGACCACGCGGCCCACGCGGCCAACATTGCCGACCTGCGCGCCGAATCGCAGGCGCGGGACAAGATGACGCCCATCGTGGCCGACCTGCAGGGGCCCAAGGTGCGCACCGGTAAGCTCGCGGGCGGCGGCAAGGTGGAGCTCCGCGCCGGCGGACGGCTGCGCTTGACGCCGCGCGAGGTGCTGGGCGACGCGGAGACTGTTTCGCTCGACTACGCTTCGCTCGCTCAGGACGTGGCGGCGGGCGACCGCGTGCTGCTCGCTGACGGCGCCATCCAACTGCGCGTCGACAAGCTGGACGGCGACGACGTAATCTGCGAAATCCTCAACGACGGCGAGCTCGGGGAACGCAAGGGAGTCAACGTTCCTGGCGCGGACATGCGCGTCCCGTCGGTGACGTCGAAGGACAAAGACGACCTGCGTTTCGCGCTCGAGCAGAGCGTCGACTACATCGCGCAATCGTTCGTGCGCAAGGCCAAGGACGTGCGCCTGGCGCGCAACTTGATCGATTGGGCAGGCAAGTCGACGCACATCATCGCGAAGATCGAAAAGCCGCAGGGGCTGGCGAATCTCGAAGAGATTCTGGAGGCCGCGGACGGGGTGATGGTGGCTCGCGGCGACCTGGGCGTCGAGCTCAGCCCCTGGGAGGTTCCGCTCGCGCAGAAGAAGATCATCGAGGCGGCCGCGCGCTGGCGCAAACCCGTCATCACCGCCACGCAGATGCTGGAATCGATGATCGAGAGCCCCACGCCGACGCGCGCCGAGGCGAGCGACGTGGCCAACGCCGTTTTCGACGGCTCGGACTGCCTGATGCTCTCCGCCGAGACGGCGGCGGGCAAGTATCCGGTCGAGGCCGTCAAGATGATGGCCCAGATCATCGCCACGGCCGAGAGCGCCGCCACCGGCCCTCTGCTCGAGCTCGGCAGAGCCGCAAAGGCGGAGGAGGAGTTCTCGATCGAAGTCGCTCAGTCGGCGGCACGGCTGGCGGAGAAGCTAGGGGCGAAGTACATCGTGGTCTATACCGAGACCGGCTACTCAGCGAAGCTCATCTCCAAGCACCACCCCACCTGCCCTATCGCGGCGTTCTCCCGCCACGAAGACGTCTGCCACCGCTCCAAGCTGCTGTGGGGCGTGCGCTCGAAGCAGATTCGCGCGGTGGAGGATCTGGACGCCTTGGTCTCTCTGGTCGACTCGCTGATGCGAAATCTGGGTTGGGTCGAGAGCGGCGACCTGGCGGTGCTGGTCTGTGGCACGCCGCTCTCGGTGGGCGGCCGGACCGACCTGGTGAAGCTGCACCGGATCGGCCAGGCCTAGCGGCCCTACTCGACCGCGACGGTGAGGACCTGGCGATTCAGCTTGCCGCCGATGGCGACCTGGACGGCGGCCTCGCCAGCGGGCGTTGCAGGCGGGATTCGCACGTTGAGTTGCAACACGCCTGACACCAGCCCGGGTGCGGCCCCGGCGTAGAGCAGCTCCGCGTCCACGCCGCCGATCTTGACGCTGACCGGTTGCCGGGGCCGCGCCAAGCTCGCCAGGTTTTCCGAGGCCACCAGCCCGTCGACCCCCGCAGGCGCGGTCTGTCCTTCGCCGGTGCCAAACAACTGCACGACCGAGCCGGGCTTAGCCGGATTATCGACGGTGTTCTTCGTGCCGTCCTCGTTGAACAGCGCGCCCAACCCGTTGCCGGTGGCGTCGAAGGAGAATAGACCGGGATGCGCGTCGGCGACCGGCAGCTCGAGCGAGTTCGAGACGCGCCCGTCGTATTCGACCTCGATGCGAACTTTCTCCGCGCCGTCGATCGCGTAGGGAACCACGGCGTTGATCTGGTTCGACCAGACGAACAGCAACGGGCCCGGCATGCCGTTGAACAGCGCACGCACACCGGCAACGTTGCTCTGCACGCGGCCGTTCTCTAGGACGACGCCCGCAGGGGCCTGCGGTCCCAGGCCGGTTCCGAACAGTGAGACGATCTCGCCGGGAGCGATCTCGGCGGGCGCGAGGCTCGCGCCATGCTCGACGCAGGTCAATGAGATCGTCCGGTCGGTTTCCAGCTCGAGCTTCGAGACGTAGACGTCGCTCTGCCCGGCGTGAACGGCGTTGAAGACGCCAGGCGAGGTTCGCAGCGCGCCGGAGACGTCCGTGCCCGCGGAGTAGACCGCGCCGGCGCGATCGACGTCAATCGCGCCAAGACCTGGAACCAATCCCGAGAACGCCAGGCGTCCTGTCGGCAGGATCTTGCGCAACAGCGAACCCTCGCAGTCGGGTACGGCGGCGCCGCCGAACAGCGGCGAGCTCGACGCCACCACTCCGCCAACGTAGATGCTGCTGTCGGCGCCGAGGGCGAGCTCGTCGGCGGTCCCGACCAGATAGCTGGCAATCTCCGGAGGAGCGCCCAGCCTGGGGAACCGCGCCACGAAGCCCAGCGAGCGCTTCCAACGAATCTGCGGACCGACGGCTGTTGGAAAGTCACGGGACTCGGTGTCGCCAATCATCACCAGCGCGCCCGCCCGATCCTGCTCGAGTCCCTTGCCGGCGTCGGATCCGGAGCCGCCGAAGTAGCTCGAGAACGCTCGCCGGCCTCGACGGTAGATTGTCAGAAACGCGTCGGCGCGATCGGATGCGATCCGCGGTTGGAAGGCGTCGTCGCTCACGGGGAAGTCCGCCGAGCCCGTCGAGCCGGTTACCGCGAAGCCGCCATCGGCCAGAGCTGCGATGCCGCCGGCCCGCTCGTCGCGCGAGCCGCCCAGGTAGGCGCCGAATCCGATCCGGCCACCGTCGGGAGCGATCGTCGCAACGAACACGTCGGAGGAATCCGGCGTCCCGGCCTTGCCGTCGCCGGCGACGATACCGGAGGGAAACGGCAAATCGTCGGAGAACGTGTGTCCGACCAGGTGCGCCGCGCCGTCGGCGTCCACGTCGATGGCGACGCCGTTGTCCGCTCTCGAGCCGCCTACGCGGGTGGCGAAGACACGGTCGCCGCCGGGTCCGAGCCGGACGACGAAGGCGTCTCCGAGCGGACGCGGCGCGTCGGTGGTGTTGCGCTGCGCCGCGCCCGGCGACGTCGGCATGTCGCCCGAAACGGTCGTACCGGTGATGAAGAGCGAGCCGTCGGGGGCGAGCGCGGCGTCGGCGGCGCGATCGTCGGCCCCGCCGCCGAGGTAGGTCGCCCACAGCAGGCGCGAGCCGTCCGCGCTGAGCTTGGCGGCGAAGACGTCGAAGCAGGGCTGTGCGATGAGCGCCCCGCCGCACCGCCCGCCCGCCGGCGCTGTTTGCACGGCGCCCGGCGTGGCCGGGAAGTCGAGCGAGCGGGTCGAGCCCACGACATACGCCTCGCCGGACTCGTTGACGCGAATCGCGGCGTGCACGTCCGCGCCCGCGCCGCCTAGGTAGGCGGCATAGACGAGCACAGGGTCGATGACGAGCGGGCGGTCGGCGTCATAGACGCCAACTCGGAAGCCGACGCTGCCCTCGGCGAGCAGCTCGTAGCGCGACTCGACCTTCCGGCGCTCGCCGTCCACGAGTTGATAGGCGAGAGGAGCGCGCAATCGCACCGTGCCGGCCGCGGTGGCTAGCTCGATGTCGCCCGAAGGCGTCAATCGCACTGCGTCGGCGCCCTCGTATTGCAAAGCGATTGCATCCGGTTCGGCGCCGGGGCGGACGACGAAGTCGTACTCCAGCCGCCGCGGGTCGCCGTAGTAGACTAGGTCGACGCCAGCGAGAACGTTCTCGTAGCGCACGCTCTCGAAGTGCGGCGCGCGCAGCTCGGCGCGGTCGGCCAGGTAGTATCGCGTCGTCGAGCCGAGCCGGCCCTCTCCTTGCGGCGAGCAGTCGGGTCGCGCTCCGGCGACTCGCATCCGCACCGCCGCGCGCGCGGGGCGACCCGCGGCGTCCGTGCCATCGAGGTCGATCGTCGCGCCCGCCCGAGTCAGAAAGACTCGGTGACCGGCGCCACGCGTCAGGTAGGCGACTTCGGAGTCGACCTGGCCCACGTTTTCTTCGAATCGCAGCGGCGGCGCGCCGTAGCGGGACGCCTCGCCGCGCGCGGCGCACGGACTCAGCGCCGCGACCACCGCAATCGAACAGATCCATCCGTATCGTGTTGGTTTCATCTTTTTCTCCTCGAGACGCGGACGCACCTCGGCTGCAACACCCGCAGGGGCGGCGTAGACCTCTCTGAGAGGCCTGGTTGCGATGGCTGGCCGGGAAAACGGAGTGCGAGCGGGCGCCTGCGAGAAGAGCAAACGGCGTGCCAAAAAGCCGAGCGCCGCGCCACCCAAAAAGGGAACGGCGCGGCGACGGTGGATCTGGATTGTCTTCGTGTTACTTCAAACGGCTGCAGGCCGAAGCCGCACCGCTAATCGAAATGGCGTCTCCGCCGGTGATGACTTCCTGAACGACGCCCTTCTTGTCGATGACGAACGTCGCGCGGCTAGCCATGTTGCGGTCGTTCAGCACCCCGAAAGCCTTGGAGGCGGCTCTGCCTTCGTCGGAGAGAAGGGCAAACTCGAGGTTTAGCGACTCGGCGAACTTCTTGTTCGTCTCCAGGTCGTCGGTGCTGACGCCGAACACCACTGTGTCCGTGTCGGTGAATTTCGCGATACCACCCTGGTACGCATTCATCTCGCGCGTTCAACCACCGGTGAACGCTTTGGGATAGAACGCCAGGACGACGTTCTTCTTTCCGCGATAAGCGGAAATCTTCTCGGTCCCGCCCTTGGTGGACGGCAGCTCGATGTCCGGCGCCTTGTCGCCCTTGGCGATTGCGCCGGCCAGAGCCGGCGCGGCGGCCATGCCGGCAATACCGAGAAGCGCAGATCTGCGATCGATCTTCATGCCCTTCTCCTTATCCATTTGGAATCGTAAACGCGGAGCCCGAAGACCCCGAGCTTGATTCTAGCGGATGACGGCGCATGGTGTGAATGGCATATAGCAGCGCCGCCGAGGCTGGGGCTACACTAGGCGTTCCGACCATGAGGGTGCTCATCTCCGCCGGCGAAGCGTCGGGCGACCGCTACGCCGCGGAGCTCGCCGCGGAGTTGCGCCGGAGATTGCCGCAAGCCGAGCTGTTCGGCTGCGCCGGGCCGCGATTGCGCGAGAAGGGCGTCGAACCCGTCGTGCGGAGCGAAGAGCTCGCCGTGGTGGGGCTCTTCGAGGTCGTCCGCCACATCCCCAGGATCTACGCGCAGTACCGCCGGCTCCTCGCCGAGGCGGAACGCCGCAAGCCGGACCTGGCGATCCTCTGCGACGCGCCGGATTTCAACCTTCGCGTCGCGGCCCGGCTCGCGGCCCGAGGCGTGCCCGTGGTGGACTACGTCGCGCCGCAGTTGTGGGCGTGGCGACCGTGGCGGGTTCGCAAGTTGCGCCGCGTGGTCGACCTGCTGCTTTGCATCTTCCCGTTCGAGGAGCAGTGGTTCGGCGAGCGGGGCGTGGAGGCGCGCTACGTCGGCCACCCGCTCGCGGAGTCCGTTCGAGCCGATGTCTCGCGCGACGAGCTCTACGCGCGCCATGGGCTCGATCCGCAGGCGCCCCTGCTCGGTGTCTTGCCGGGCTCTCGCCGGGGGGAAGCGGAGCGCCACCTGCCCGCGCTGCTCGAGGCCATCGCCCGGCTGCGCGCCAAGCGCCGGCTCAACGTCGTCGTGGCGGCTTCGAGCACGATCGGCGGGGCATTTTTTCGGCAACGCATTTCGAGCGAAGCCGTCACTATAGTGGAAAACGATACATCGAGCGTTCTGGCGCACTGCGACGCGGCTTTGGTCGCCAGCGGTACGGCCACCGTGGAGGCGGCCCTGCTTCGAGCTCCGATGGTTGTTTTCTACGAGGTTTCAAAAGCGACGTGGCTGTTGGGAAGACCTCTGGTTCGCGTGCCCTTCTACAGCATGGTCAACTTGCTGGCTGGGAAACGCATCGTGCCCGAGCTCATCCAATCCGACTGCCGCGGCGATCGATTGGCTGAAGAGGTAGAAAAGCTGCTGGACGATCCCGAGACCCGTCGCAGAATGCGCGAAGAGCTGGGGACGATCGGGGAGGCGCTGGCGGGCGAGCAGCCCGCGGCGGTCCGAGCGGCGGAGGCGATATGCGAAAATTTCGAGCTCAAATGCCGGTAGCGGAAGCCGCAGCAAGTCGAAGCTGGGCGGGCGAAGGCCTCGGCTCAGGTGCGAGCCCCTGGATGGCCGCCGCGCTGACCCTGTTGGCGATGATGTTGGCAGCGGCCTTGCCAGCCGCGGCGCAACAGCCCGAGCGGCCCCTGATCGACGTACGCCACTACGAGATCGACGCCCGCATCGACCCGGCCTCTTCGACGCTGCAAGCGACGGCGAAGGTGACTTTCGTCCCTCGCGAGCAGGTCAGCGAAGTCGTCTTCGAGCTCCACAACGGCCTCGACGTGGAGCGCGTGGAGACCGCTGACGGCTCGACTCTCAACCCGCTGCGCTACCGCCAGGACTTCACCGTCCGCACAGCCCTGGTCAACGCCGTGGTCGTCGACTCTGAGACCAGCCTGACGTTCACCTACGCGGGAACGCTCCAGGGCTACGAGAGCTCGCCGGTGGAGGGCGTCGATCTGGCCAATATCACCCCCGAGCGCTCCTACCTGCTCTACCCGGCTCGCTGGTTCCCGGTAAACGGCTTCGAAGCCGATCAGTTCTCGTCCACGATCCGGATGACCGTGCCCGCCGGCTTCAAGGTCATCGGCGGAGGTTTGTCTTCGAAGGCCGACGTTCCGAACGGCGTCCAGTACACCTGGGAGTTCAGCCAGCAATCGTTTCCGGGCAACATCGCCGTCGTCCGGGAGGATCCGCTCGCGGTCGCGTCCGCCGGTTCGACGACTTCGGTCTATTTCCAGACCGGGTCGGAGGACCTGGCGCGGGTATACGGCGAAGCGACCGGCGAGATGGTCAGCTACTTCAGCGACCTGTTCGGCGCGCCCTACAGCCGCAATCTCAGCCTGATCGAGATCGGCGACTATGGCCCGGAGGGCTACGCCGGCCCGGGCATGATTTTCCTGAGCCCTTACGGGAAGCGGACCTCGCTGAATCGCTTACTGCTGGGTCGCCAGGTTGCGCATCAGTGGTGGCGCTCGATCGTCTCCCCCGGGAATCGCAGCCACCTCTGGCTCGACTACGGGCTGGCCTGGTACTCGGCGCTGCTCGAGGTCGAGCACAACGAGGGTGAAGAAGCGTTCGACCAGCGCATTCAGGAGACGCGCGTCGAGTCGCTGACCTATACCGACATCCCGATACGAGACTCGAGCCGGCTGCCCGCCTTCTCTCCCGAGCTCCGCGCGCTCGCTGGCGCGAAAGGCGCCATGGTGCTCAACATGCTGCGGTGGGTGCTCGGCGACGCCGGCTTCGAGCAGATGCTCGAGCAGTTCGCCGCGAAGCACCAATACCAGTCGGTGGTGACCGACAACCTCGCCGAGCTCGCCGAGCAGATCAGCGGCCGCAACCTGCAACCGTTTTTCCTCCAATGGACCGAGCAGACGCAGACCCCGGAGTTTAGCCAGGAGTACACCATCTACCGCTTGGGCGGCGGCAAGGGCTTCCGCGTGCTGGGCAAGGTCAAACAAGACATGGACACGTTCCAGATGCCCGTCGAGCTCAAGATCGAGACCGAGGGCGAGCCCGAGTACAAGACGATTGACGTCTCGGGCAAGTCGTCCGACTATTCCGTCGAGGCGTTTGGAAAACCCAAGCGCGTCGTGCTCGACCCCAACAACCGCATCCTGCGCTTCGACGACGCCATTCGCGTAAAGGTCGCAATTCGCAAGGGCGAACAGCTCGTCGAGCTCGGCTACTACACCGAGGCCTTGCAGGAATACCAGAAAGCGCTCGACATCAACCGCTACAGCTCGCTAGCGCACTACCGTATCGGCGAGGTGTTCTTCCTGCAGAACAACTACCAATCGGCGGCGAACGAGTTCCGGCAAGCGCTCGACGGCGATCGCGTTCCCGAATGGACCGAGGTGTGGGCGCACATCAACATCGGCAAGATCTTCGACGTGACTGGTCAGCGTGAGCGGGCGGTAAACGAGTACCAACTCGCCATTCGCACCCGTGACAACACGCAGAACGCCCAGGACGAGGCGCGCAAGTACCTCGAGAACCCCTACCGTCGGCCTAAACGCCAGGAGCGAATTTACTAGGACGGGCGCCGCTCTGCCGTCTCGTGGCGCATGGCTGTGCCGTGCATCGGGGCCTCTGTGGCCCCGGGGCGAGGCGCAGCCTCGCCTGCACGGCAAAGCCGTGCGCCACGAGACAGTTGTGCTAGCGCTGGCGCCGCGCGGACGCCGGGACCCGCGTGCGATCGTGCTGCTCGAATGCGAGCGTCCAGGAGAGGTTCAGCGTCTGCGGCAAATAGCAGATCTTGTCGTCGCAGGCCTGATAGTGCAGCTTGCCGCGCAGCGTGAACCGGTTCTGGGGGTCGAGCAGGGGGGCCATCTCTTTCGGCTGACCGATGCGCACATCGCGTAGCAACCGGAACTTGCGCTCGTAGACCGGCACGACCTCTTTGATGGCGGGCATCTCGAGCCGGCGGGCCTCCGGATACTGCGCCTCCATCGCCGTTGCTCCTTCTGGAGACTCCATCGACCAGTCGATGGCGAGGTAGCCCTGCACGCCCGGCGCGTAGACGTGCATCTTGGGCTTGAGATCGATGTCGATGCCGAGGGCAAAACGATTGCCGCCGCGCACCACGGCGTCGCTCGCCCAGGTCGTGGCCCGCAGATGGTCCGTGTCGAGGACCCTGCGGGCCGCGCCCGCTTCTCCGCCGAGCTCGGTGACGAGAATCTGGCCGCTTGTGAATCGGTCGCGGTAGCTCTCCTCGAAGTACTTGGCTCGCACGGTTCGGTCGCGGTTGACCAAATACTCGCCGGGGATCGGGATGCCGTAGAAGGCGTGATCTGTGGCAACGCTCGTGTTGAGGATGCCGAAGTCGCGGATGATCTTCGATTTGGGGTCGCTCAGCAGCGGAAAGCCGATGTCGGCGCGCTCGGCGAAGTGACGCAGGGTCTCGACGGTGTCGTAGCTGAGGGCTGCGACGCGGATGCCCTGGGCTGCGAGCTGCTCACGCTTGCGCTCCAACTGAACCAGTTGGCCTTTGCAGTACGGTCACCAATCGGCCGAGCGGTGAAAGAGCAGCAGCAGCCCATTCGGCCCGGCTAGGTCCTCGAAGGCGCGGCGCTTGCCGTGCTGGTCCAGCGCGGAGAAGCTCGGAATCGTATCGCCGACGGCCGGCCCGGTCCCGGCGCCGGATTGCGCCGTCAGATGCGTGGCGGCAAGCCCTGCCAGGGCGCCGCAGTATTGTCTGCGAGTGAGCATGGTCATTTCGATTGTGTGGTTAGGCTTCGAGTGAGCGAGCGCGTTCCGCAGTCCAGCGGCCCACGACCTTCCCGACCAGATATCCGATCAGGGCGCCGCCGGCGGGAATCGAGAGGTGGCCAAGCGTGATGTGCAGCGCGCCGTGCATCGAGCAGCCCAGGTGCAGCGTCGCCATAGCGGCCAGCCCGGCCAGCAAGCCAATCGCCGCGCCAGCGGTCCCGGGGCAGAGCGCGGCGCCACGCCGGAACACCAGCAAGGCCGCTGCCGCGGTCGGGATGGCGATCATCGCGCCGTGCGTGTGGCACTGCATCGCCGCGCTGAGCCAGGAGCCGCCGGGGCTCTCCCACGGAAAGATCGCCATTACCAACATGGCCAAACCACCCACCACCAGCAGCGTCATCAGCCCCATGGGCCCCAGCTTCTTGTCGCCGGGCGCCATCTCGCCGCTGAGCACCACGGCCGACAACGCCGCGCCGGCCGCCACCGCGGAAAGCGTTCCCGCCAACTGTACCGGGGAGAGCGCTCGAGCGCCGCCCCATCCAGAGTCGAAAAGCCAAACCACGGCCCCCGCCACGAAGATGCCGAAGAACGCCAGCGTCAAGCTCTTGCGGCAGGGCAACGGACGAACCGGCTCGAGCGAAGCGTTCAGTCGTTCCTGCACCCGCCCGCATAGCTCGCCCCCTGCCGGAGCAGGCTCTCGAGCGGTCATGAACTCCCAGAGCTTGCGGCATGGCTCACATTCGCTTAGATGCGCGCGCACGCCTTCCGGCGGCTCGCGCCGAACGGCCGCGTCAGCCGATGCCAACAGCTCTTCCACCTGGGCGCAACCCACGCTCATCGACTGATCCCTTGCGCCAGAAGCAACTCGCGCAGCCGACGGTAGGCTCGATGCGCCTTCTGCTTGACCGAACCCACCGTCGAGCCCGTGGCTCGGGCTGTCTCCTCCAGGCTCAGCCCCGCGACCTTCAACATTTTCACCACTTCTTGCTGGCTCTCCGGCAATTCGGCTACCAACTTCCACAGATCGCGGTGCTCGGACAGGTGAGGGTCGGCAGCGGCTGGGCTGAGGGCTTCGAGATCCTCGGCGACGAGCTCGCGACGCGTAATCTGACTACGCCGGCGATAGGCATCGACGCGAGTATGGCGCGCGATCGCGAACACCCATGGCAACAGCGGCGAGCCGGGGCGGTAGGTGTGCCGGGCGCGATGGATCCGCATCCAGCACTCCTGCAGCATGTCCGAAGCGTAGTCGCGCGTCTGCAGCGGACCGGAGAGGAACCGCAGCAACATGGGCGAGAGCCTCGTGACGAGCTCGGTGGTAGCCTCCCCGTCGGCTTGCTGGTAGCGCGCCATCAAAGCTTCGAGCTCGCCGCAGCTCTGCTGGGACTTCGTCGTCTGTTCGACGGGCGAATCCGAGGTCGGCTTGGGAGTTGTCCAGCCTGGCGCGCTCACGATCGCATAGGTCGCGGTCACACAAGGGACTTCGCGTCGCCCGCGGCTCGGGTTACGGTGATCCTTGTCTCCAACTGCGCCGCTTCGGGACCGCCCTCTATCCTACCCGCTCCCGCCGTCGAGACCCAAATTCGACATTCGAGGCGAAAAAAATGCGACAACCCCTTGCGCGTGGGTGCGCCAATCCGTATAATCCGTTTCGAGATCGCAGAGGACCCGCGTTCGCAGTCCTGCCCCGCCTGCGTTTCCCGACAGCCCGAAGATCGCGCTTGACCTGGATGGGACCCGGTCGAGTGTAGCTGTAGGTTGGCGGGCCGGCGGCCGCGATGGCGAGCCGACGAAACAAATTGTGGGCGCCGCGCGTCAGTGGGTATCGGAGGCGCGGCGAAACGACGATAAGTGGGGAAGCTCGCGACCAAGCTGGAAAGAACGGTCAGCGGGCTCGAGACAGGCAAGGCAGAGGAGATATCGAGATGGCAACGACAACTGCTGAAGGGTTGACTAGAACCCACATCAAGCGTTTCAGGGCGCAGTTGCTGGCCAAAGCTGACGAAATTCGCGGCGGCATGCAGGCCGGAGAGGCGCTCAGCGGCGAGCGCATGGCCGATCCGGACGATCAGGCCGTGAGAAGCCACGAAGAGTGGATTTTCTTGAACCGCAACAGCATCGACACGATGCTGCTCCGAGAGATTCAAGAGTCGCTCGGCCGCATCGACGCCCGCACCTACGGCCTTTGCCTGGAGTGCGAGGAGCCGATTTCGCAGAAAAGATTGCAGGCGATCCCGTGGGCGCGCCACTGCGTCGATTGTCAGGAAGAGCTTGCCGCGCAGGAAGCCGAGGATCGCGAGAAAGCCGAGCGGCGGCGCTGACCGCCGCCGCAGCACCCTCGCTCCGCCCAGCACGCGCCCTTATGGGCGCGTTTCTGTCTGTCTTCGTGTCTGGGCGCGACTGAGCGCGGCGAGCTCGTCGAGGTCGAGGCGGCCGGTATAGATCGCCATGCCGAGCGCGGCGTGCACGTCGATGCTCGCGAGCTCCTCGATCTCCTCGAGCGTGGTGACGCCTCCGGCCGCGGTGATCTCGTGGCCGGTGGCTTGGCGCAGGCGGCGGTACCAATCCAGGTCGGTGCCTTCGAGCATGCCCTCTTTGTCGACGTAGGTGCACAGGAAGCCGCCGCAGTAGGGCTCGAGCTTGCCGATCACTTGCTCGGCGGTCAGATCGACGGCCTGGCGCCAGCCTTTGATGGTGATCTTCCCGCCCCGCGAGTCCAGCGCCAGCACGACCCTCTCGCGGCCGACCGCCCGATCGAGCTCCCGTAGGAAAGCTTCATTGACGCCGTCGCCGGAATAGGCCGCGGTGCCGACGATCACCCGCGAGGCGCCGGCCTCAACCAGCGCCCGGGCGCGCCCCGCGGTCCGTACGCCCCCGCCGACCCGAGTGGTCGCCCGCTGCGCGAGGTCGCGCACGATCGCATGGTTCGAGCCCCGGCCCATGGCGGCGTCCAGGTCGATCACTTGGATCACGCCGAATGCCGCGAATTTCTCGAGCATGCGGCGCGGCGCCTCGCCCTCGAGCGCCTTCTTCTCGCCTTGGACGAGTTGGACGACCTTGCCGTCTTGGAGGTCGATGCAGGGTATGATCATCGCTCAGCTCGGCCCGAGCCGGCGCAGCGCTTCCGCCGCGTAGAACTGGATCGCCTCGGGAACCCGCCAGGCCGGATCGCCTAGCTCTTCCAGGGTAAACCAGCGGATGGCGTGATGCTCCTCCGGCGCGAGCGTGGCGGCCGCGGTCGCGGCCCGACCCGCTCGATCTCCAGCCCGCTCTCCTCGAACGCTTCGCGCTTGGCGGCGGCCTCGGGGTTCTCGCCGATTTCGATGTGGCCGCCCACGGGCAGCCACTTCTCGAGCTTGCGGTGATGGACGAGCAGGACCTGCTGGAGATGGACGACGAAGACCGAGACCGTGAAGTCGAGGTCGTAGAACAGGTGAGGCATTCGGGGCCGGGCCGCCGTCTGCTATTGGCTAGCTTGGTCGAAGTACGCCGGATCGGTGTACTCCACCTGCACCGACTCCCTGATTTCTTCCAGCCGCTGCTGCAGCTTCTCGGTCTGCACGTTCTGCAGTACCGCCGCCTCGACTTGCTCGAGGGGACGGGCGCGCACCTCGGTCACCTTGAAAACGTAGTAGCGCCCGCCATCCTTGACTGGCGTCGAGATCTGGCCCTCGCCAAGCGCGAAGATCGCCTTTTTGACCTCGGGCGAGAGCGACTGATCATCCGGTGAGAAAAAACCCAGATCGCCGCCCTTCTCGGCGCTGCCGGCGTCGGCCGAGTGCTGTTTGGCCAACTCTGCGAACTCGGCGCCGTTGCGCATCTCCACCAGCAGCTTCTCCGCCTTGGACCAGGCGTCCTGCTCGGTCACCGGCGTGCGGTCTTTCACCAGATCGGGCAGCGGATCGTAGTCGAGGTAGATTGCCGAGACGCGCTTCTCCTCGTAGTCGCCTTTGTGCGCGTCGTAGTAGGCGTCCACGTCCTCGTCGTTGATCTCAAGCGTCGAGTTGATCTGCGCCAGGTAGGCATTGGCGAGGAAGTTGATGGTGTTGAACCAGAGCTGCGTCTTGTAGGGTTCCCTCTCCACCATGCCCTGTTCCTCGGCAAGACGGTTCACGGTGAGCAGGTAGCCGAGCGTGTCCACGAACGTCTTGTTGTTCATGTGCTGGGTCTGCTGGCGGAACACGTCAGGCAGGTTGCGGCGGATGTGGTCGAGCTCGGCCGCGGTGTACGCATTGCCGTTGATGGTCACTACGGGCGGCTCTTGCTGGGCGAGCGCGGAGACGCCGAGCGCCAGCACGGCGGCGAGACAGAAACCTTGAATTTTCATGGGATTCGAGCGGGGCGCGCGGGTTCGACTTTCCCGAATTTTAGCACAGAGCTAGTGGTCGAAAGCCTCGGGATAGTAGCCCTTGCGGGCCTGCACCTGGTAGCCCTTGCGCTTCATTCGGACCTCGACCTTCCTGAAACCTTTGACGCTCAAGTCCTTGTCTGGTGAGTAGCCGAGGCTGTACTGATTGCGCAGCTCGTCGTTGATCTCATTGAAGATCGACTGCAAGGTGCGCCGCCGGCTGACCTCGTACATTCCGCCGCCGGTATCACGCGAGAGCCGCCTGAGAGCGCCCGTGCCGCCGCCGCCCATGGCGCCGTACTGGAAGTACGCGGACCGATCGAAGTAGCGCACCGAGTAGATGACGGTGTCGGTGCGGTGCGCCTCCGCGATCGCATCGTCGGCTTTGAGCTTGCTGCCGACATCGTTGCCGTCGGTGATCAAGACCACGGCCTTGCGGCCGACCTGCGGCTCGAGCATCTCGTCCGCGGCCAGGTAGACCGCGTCATACATCACCGTGCCAACCGGGCCGCCCGACTGCGGGACCGGCCCCGGCGTGATTCCGCCGGCGATTCCACCCTGGATCTCGAGCCGCTCCAAGCCGTCCTGCAGCAACCGTTTCGACGCGGTCAGATCCTGCAGCAACTCGACATCGATGTCGAAGCTCATCAGGAAGGCCAAGTCCTTTTCGACCCTGAGGATCTCTTCGAAGAACTTGTACCCGGCCGACCGCTCGATCTCGACCACGCGCTCTTGGCTGGTGCTGGTATCGACCAGCAACCCGATCGTCAGCGGCAGGTCGGTTTGCCGTCCGAAGTACTGGACCTCCTGCTTCTCGCCGTCTTCGTAGACCTCGAAGTCGTCCTTGGTCAGGCTGCTGATCAGGATGCCCTTCTTGTCCCGCACCGTCGCCAGGATGTTGACGACCTGCACGTCGACCGAGATCAACGCCTCGGGCGGATCTTCGGTCGTCTGTTGCGCGCCGGCGCGGGCGGCGAACGGAGCGGCGGCTGCCGAGAGCAACCATTGTCTGCGGGTGAGCACGGCTATCAGATGGGACGGCGACGCCGCGCCCAAGGTTGCACCCGGGCTGCCGGTGTTCCGGCTCTTCACCGAGACGCACCGGCCGGCGCACGAAGCAAACAGGGGATAGATGGTCGGGGCGGAGGGATTCGAACCCCCGGCTTCCTGCTCCCAAAGCAAGCAGGCGTTCTCCATTGGCTTCAGCCAAGTCGTTCTTTTCTCTCCGTTTACGCGGTTTCAGGGCGTCTGCTTTCGCTCGCAACGCCTAGGCCACGCCCGCTTGACGAGCGGGTTTTCTGACAGTTTCTTGACGGTTGCTACGGTCTGAAGATCCGTTTCTCGTCAAAGCAGGTCAAGTCCCGCCGGAATCCGATCAACTACCCTTCAGTCTCTGCCTGCTGAGGACGGCACGACAGAAGCGTCGACCGTGGAGGACCGTGCTGGTCTGCGTTCTACAACCAAACGTAGCGTGAACGTTTCGAGTGCTTCTACTCGACAAGAGTCTACATCGTAGAGGGATCGCTTTTCGGGAGGTAGCAGGTCAGCTCGTTTCCCTTGCCTTCCGACATCGCTCGAAGACAGTCCCCACTAACCCTGGACGACCACGGATGGCCGCGCTCGCACGAGTCGAGCCTCTTCGGGGCCAGCGCAAGCTCATCCTTCCGGAGGTCTCGACCGCCGTTACCTGGGTGCGGCCCATCGCCCCTCGCATTCATCGCCCAGAACGCAGACCTTTCGCCCAGGCGTTGAGTACCGCGGACGGGCCGTGCTAGCGTGTACTCCGCTGCCGCGGCCGACGCCTTATCTGGTCTCGCGAGGAGCATCCCCGAAAATGGCCTCGCGGGACAGGTCCAGTTTGCCCTAGGATCGAGGGAAGGCGTCTTGCGACCGTGACGAGAACCCGCGGAATGCCTCGGCGGGCACCCGATCTGCTGGATCAGTTCCCGAGGCCGAGTCGGGCGCAGATCGCCAGGAAAAGCAATGACGGCACGCAGCCTTGATGTATTCTCCCTCCGCGATAGCATCGTTCGGGAGTATGAGCAGTTCGCGACTTCATTCACAACGATCTACGCACAGGACATCCGCGAACAAGTCGAGGAGATCTACGCGCAACAGCGGTATTGGCCGGAGCCATTGATACAGATAAACCCGAGCTACAAGAGATCTACCGACGTCAGTACCCTTGTGGACGACAAGGTTCTCCATCCGGCTTGTGCAGAGATCTTTCAGGTAGCCGGCCGTCCGCTGTCCCTATACAAGCATCAACAGCAGGCGATCGCTTTGGCCACCGAGGGCGATAGCTTCGTTGTCACCACCGGAACTGGGTCGGGCAAGTCGCTGTGCTTCTTCGTTCCGATCGTCAGCCACATCCTGTCTTCACGCCGTCCCAATTCGAGAGGCCGAACACAAGCGATCGTCGTGTACCCGATGAACGCTCTCGCGAACTCTCAGCTTGAGGAGCTGCAGAAGTTCGTCGGGAACGTTGCCGGGCCGGAGACCGTCACATTCGATCGCTATACCGGACAGGAATCAGCGGACGACCGGAGCCGCATCGCTGAGAATCCACCGGACATTCTACTGACGAACTTCATGATGCTTGAGCTGCTGATGACGCGACAGGACGACGTTGATCGCCGAGTCATCAGCAATTGCACTGGACTGCGATTCCTCGTTCTTGATGAGCTGCACACCTACCGTGGCCGTCAGGGGGCGGATGTTGCACTCCTGGTCCGTCGTGTGAAGGAGAGGCTGCAGCCGGAACATCTGCAATGCATCGGCACCTCCGCGACGATGGCCAGCGAGGGTTCGCTCGAGGACGAAAGCCAAGTGGTCGCTCGTGTGGCCTCGACGCTTTTTGGTACGAGGATTGCAGAGTCAAACGTCATAGGCGAGACCCTGGAGCGTATCACACAGTCGGACGCAACAGCCGACTCCGTCAAGGGCCGCCTGGGGAGTGCCATCGATGCCGCCATCCCGCCGAATCTCTCTAACGCAGCCCTGCGCGAGCATCCCCTCGCGATCTGGGTCGAGACTCGACTTGGAGTCCAGTTCTCGGAGGTCGACCAACGATGGGTGCGTGCGAAGCCAAGGACTGTCACTGAGGCGGTTCAGGCCCTCGCTCTTGATTCTGGGCGTGACTCGCAGGACTGCCTGAAGGCGCTCCGCGAGTTCCTACTAATCTCTAGTATTCCCGAACGCGAGCGCGCCGCTGGCTCAGGGGGTAACGAAGGCCCGCTCTACGCTTTCAAACTTCACCAATTCATCTCAGGTGCAGGTCATGCCTACGCCACGCTTGAGCCACCGGGCAGTCGCCAGGTCACCGTGGACGGTCAGCAGTTCCTGCCCGAGCAGCCGGACAGCCGGTTGTACGCCGTACATTTTTGCCGGGATTGCGGGCACGAGTACCATCCGGTGCGACTTGTGCATGAGGATGGTCGGCAACGCTTCCTCGCTCGAGACATAGATGACGCTCCGCCAGCAAAGGAAGATGACGCAAACGACGAGGATGAGACGTCGGACGGCGAAATTTTTGGCTTCGCAACTCTCCACCCCGCTAATGATCCGGACTTCACGTTCGATGATCGCGACGAAGACTATCCAGAGAGCTGGCTGGAGTTTGACGCCAACGAGACTCCCCGGCTAAAGCGCTACTATCGCGGAGCGCGAGCGCGACGATTCCGCGTCGCTCCCGACGGTTGGGTGGGGTCAGGAACAACGACCTGGTTCCTGCCTGGCAAGTTCCGTGTCTGTCTGAGATGCGGCACGACCCAGGGAGGCGCGGCGCGCGATAGGACTCGTTTGGCCTCACTGTCGGCGGAAGGCCGCAGCTCCGCCACGACGTTCTCGTGGCTAGCGCGCTTCGTTGGATGCACAGTGACGCCTCTAGCATGCCGCCCACCACGCGGAAGCTGCTCGGTTTCACAGACAACAGGCAGGATGCCGCGCTTCAGTCGGGTCATTTCAACGACTTCTTGTTCGTGAGCTTGATTCGTGCCGGGTTTCTGGGGGCCCTGCAGAAAGCAGGAGCCGCAGGTATCCGAAGCGACGAACTGGGAGAGGCTCAAAGACGCACTCTGGGCTTTGATCGACCTGATTCCCAAATCCGAGCCGAGTGGCTGCTGGAGCCATCCCTCCGCGGTTTCAACCTTCAGGAGGCGGAAGGCACGCTTCGCCAAGTCCTCACCTACCGAATCTGGTATGACCAGCGCCGTGGCTGGCGCTATACGAACCCAAATCTAGAGCAATTGGGTTTGGTCCGAGTCGACTACCTCGGGCTCGAGGAACTCGCCGAAGATGAGGAGCTATTCACGAACTCCGAAGCGGTCCTGAAAAAAGCATCGCCAAAAGTGCGGAAGGCTGTTTATCAGGAATTGCTTGACTACCTTCGGAAATGGATGGCGATCCGTAGCCAGGTGCTTGACGCGGGAGTCCTTGAACAACTCGTTGCCAGGTCTCACAGCCGAATCCGTCCCCCGTGGGGCTTTAGCACAGACGAAAAGCCTCGCGGTTCGCGCTGGTTGATGATCGCCGCCCCGACCCGGAGAACTAGTGTAGTGCCTCACACACTTTGAACATTATGTAGAGCCTTGCGGGCGCGCTTGACCTTGGCGAGGAAGTCGGAGGCTTTGGCAGTCCAAATGAAGGGCTTGGGATCCTCGTTGTGCTTCTCGATGTAAGTTTCAACCGCGTCGACCAACTCGGGAACGTCGCGAAAGACGCCGCGCTTGAGACGGTTCTGCGTCAGGTCGCGGAAGAACCGCTCGACCATGTTGAGCCACGACGAGCTCGTCGGCGTGAAATGAAAGTGGAAGCGCGGATGCCGCTTGCGCCAGCGCTCGACTTTCTCATGCTTGTGCGTCGAGGCATTGTCGACGATCAGATGCAGCTCCTTGTCCGGCGGCGTCATCGCATCGAGATGGCGCAGAAACAATAGCCACTCCTGATGCCGGTTGCGCTCCTGGCAAAAGCCGATCACCGAACCATCGAAAGTATTGAGCGCCGCAAATAGGGTCGCCACGCCGTTGCGCTTGTAGTCGTGCGTCATCGTGCCGGCGCGGCCTCGCTTGAGCGGCAACGAAGGTTGGGTGCGGTCGAGCGCCTGCATCTGGCTCTTCTCGTCGCAGCACAATACCAGCGCATGCTCGGGCGGGTTCAAATACAGCCCGACGATTGCTTCGAGCTTCTCGGCGAACTCGGGATCGCGACTGAGCTTGAAGGTCTCGACGCGATGCGGCTTCAGTCCGTGCTGTTGCCAGATCCGGCCGACGCTGGCCGCACTGATTCCCGCCGCTTTCGCCATCGTGCGGGTGGACCAGTGGGTGGCGTTGGGAGGCTTGTCCTGCGTGGTCGTGCGCACGACGCGCGCAATAGTTTGCTTGGTGATCTTCGGCGTGCGGCCCGGCCGCGGCGCATCCTTGTCGAGGCCAACGACGCCCAGCCCGAGAAAGCGCGCCCGCCAGCGCGCGGCCTTCTGGACGCTGACGCCGAGCTCTTTGGCGATCTCTTTGTTCTGCTTCCCTTCGGCCGCGAGCAGCACGATCCGTGCGCGTTCGACCACGCGCGCAGGCAGCGAACGCGCACGACTGCGCTGCTGCAAAAGTTCTCTTTGTTCGGGATTCAGATGAACGGCAGGGGCGACACGCATGCAGACGACCTCTGATTGTAGAGGCGCCTAACGGTTTATAGAGGTTACTATTTCTGGTGCACTACACTAGGCTGCCCGTAACATCCTTCACATTCCAGAGTACACGAGGTACACCGGCCTGCACAAGGGCAACTGTGGAGCGAGTATTCAGCACAAGGGTGGTCCCATTGACCACCACAACTTCAATGGGTACATCTGCTGCAGAAAGTGCGCCTGACTCCAGAGCGCCTGCTACGTCGTCGATGGTCTGGCCGGCCAAACGGCCGCCCGCGCTGAAGTCCGCTCGCGCCGAACTCTGGGCGAAGCGAAAGTTTCTCAGCAGGTACCAGTTCGTTCCAAACCGGGTGGCAGTACCGATGGCATAGCCAGCGCCAGCGTTCGCCGCGTATGCATACGCCACGCGAGTCGCACCGGAAGAGTCATTATTGAGAGCAAGATCACCGAGCCCAACAAACCACTGACCTGGGAGGTCCCACCACGGAATGGGGGGACGCGGGTCTTCGCCTTCCCATTGCTTCTTAGCGGCATTCCAATACAGACAGTCTCCGGTCGCACAGTTTCGCTCCCCATGATAAATCCCGACCCAATTACCCCTAGCGTCAGTCGTTGCCATCCCAGTAGGGTCCCTGTAGCGCAGGGGACTGTTCAGAACGTACGCGTAGCGATTCCAGCTCTGCGGTTCGGACGGCCAACCGGAAAGTGGGTCTACGCTCGTGAAGCGTCCCATTATGGAGGCTACGTACCGTGCGTTGAAGAAGTAGGATCCGCTTTCTTCGTCGCGTTCTTTGGCGGTAAACTCCTGCGCGAAGGGATCGGTGCCCGCGCCGCCGTAGCAGTTCCAGCCCTGGCGGCCCGCGCTGGCGTCGCCGAGGATTCTCTCGCCGAAGGGATAGAAGTCTTGCCAAACCTTGCAGCCGCCCTCGTGATCTGTGACGAGGCGGGTCGATCCTAGGTGATCGGTCGTACGGAAGAAGCGTCCGCCGGCGGTGGTAGGTGGCGCAGTCGAATACTCAGCAGTCAGCATCCCGAAAGCATCGTAGACGAAGGTCGTCGAACGCGCGGCCGTCGTTTTTTTGATACGGTTGCCTTGACCGTCGTATTCATAAGTCGCGGTCGTACCCGTGCAGGGCCCTGAAGCTCCGGCGCAGAATTGCGATTGCTTGTTGTTCGCGTCGTAGGCCGCCGACCACTGCCGGGCGCCGGAGCTCAGCGGGTCCTTGTACCAGAGGAGATTGCCGGCCAGGTCATAGCTGGCCCAGTCGGCGGTCAAGCGGTTGGACGCCGGCACGAAGCCAGGCTTGTCCGCGGTCGTCCCGGCTTGCGTGCTGCAACCCAGACTCGGATCGTCCTCGGCGCATAGCGGGGCTGCCGCCGGCGTGGGCACGGCGCCGCGCATGGCGCGGTTTCCGAACGCGTCGTAGTGATAGGTGCGCGACCAACTCGTCGTCGTCTCCTGAACGGAGGACAGGCGGTTGAGCTCGTCGTAGGTATAGCTCTGCGAGAACGGGCCGACGCCAGCGACGGTGGGCGTGATGGTCTGCTTGAGGATGTTTCCGTTGTTGTCAGAGTTGGTCGCGCTACAGCCGGTATCGCCCGCGCCATAGGCGAACGAGAGCGTGAGCAGACCCACGGCGGACATGCTGCACGGTTGGAGGCGGCTCGACGGGGCGCCCTGGACCGCCAAGGCGACAAGCCCAACGAAGAGTAAGCGCGCGATGAGAGAGCGGATGCCGGCCATTGTCCTCGAACGACCGCGGCTCTGTCGAGCGGCGACGCGACCCCCATTGATTCAGGATCCGGATATCGAGTTTCTATGTTTCTATTCGGGAACCGGAGCCCGAATTGGGCCAGGAGGGAGCCCCAGTCGATGCGGCCCGCGCCCCACGCCGGACGGATGCGCGGCGTCCGGACTCGCGTTTGATCTTGGCATGAACGGCTCCCTCCCCATTGGCGTTCTCCCACAAACACGGCTCGGTGGCCTTCGAACCGGTGTAAGCTGGAGCCGGCGAAAAAGGCCTGGTCAACTTTCAACCGACTCCGGACAAGCGAGTTGTCCAGAAATGTCGGGAATTGTCCGGATCAAACCTGGATCGCAAAGCCGGGTCGGCGGGCTGAATTGCGGAGCCCGTACTGTGGTGCCCCAGACAGGGTCAGCCGCTTGACCATTGCCGCCGAGGACGCGGCCCGGCGTCGCGACTACGACCCTGACCGCCATGGCCGTCGTGCGGCGGTGAGCGCGGTCGGGCAGGCGTTGAAGACGGCGACGCACAACGAGTTGAGGCGCTTTGGGGTCTCCCA
This sequence comes from Bryobacterales bacterium, assembly GCA_965216545.1. Taxonomy (GTDB): domain Bacteria; phylum Acidobacteriota; class Terriglobia; order Bryobacterales; family UBA6623; genus RI-231. Next base: position 3,615,663 of record OZ244172.1, on the reverse strand, counting down.
CAACCGCATCTTGACGGGCGGCCAGCAAGAAGCGGCCAACTTTCCCGCGCTTGCCCACACCGGAGCCGCTGCTCGGGGGAGCATCCGTGCTACGATGGGAGAATCGGCGATTGGAGTCCCCAAATCGCTAACAACAACATCTTGCGCCGGAGTGGCGGAATTGGCAGACGCACCGGACTCAAAATCCGGCGCCATTCATTTGGCGTGTGGGTTCGACTCCCACCTCCGGCACCATGATTCCAAAGCACTTAGACCCTACTGGACTGCCTTGCGTTGCTCGCCTTGCCCGCCGGACTGTCCGCTTTCTGTCCGCATCTGCGCTTCTCGTTCTCAATCGCCTCGCGTAGCTTGCCCTCTGGCTGGATTCCGTAGCGGTCAAACACGGCCCTCGTTTTGTGCCCCGTGATCGCCATTGCCGCGCCTTCCTCGACTCCAGCAGCACGCATCTCTGAGATGGCCGTATGCCGGAAGGCGTGAAACCGAAGAGTGGGCAGACCTGCGTTCTTGCAGGCCCGAAGCCAAGCACCTCGCAACGCCCTTTCGTCAAGGGGCGGTTCCCGTCGAGGGTAAAGACCCAAGGGGAACCCGGCCAATCCTGCTCTCGACGGAGACCCAGCACTAACAGCTCGCGCGGCTTCCGAGATCGGCACCCTGCGAGGGCGTCCGCTGTTGGAGTCAGGAATCAGGACCATGACAGCGGTCCATGTCCACGTACTCTCACCGCCAAGCGCGAAGCTCGCCCTGCCGACATCCGGTCCAGTAGGCTGCTACTGTGACCGCGCGATACGGGCCGCTTAGGTGCTCCAGAAGCTTCTGGTAGGTTGCGGGATTCATCGGGTCCCGCTTTGGCGCGCTTTCAGCGTGGCGCGGCCAGTATGGAGCCGTGACAGACAGCCCAGCATCTCGACCGAGACGAAATGCCCGTTGCCAGATTGATCGGTAACGGTAGATCGTTGGGCCGGTGCGACCGTCGGCCTTCAGCTTCGCCACGAACCTTGAAACGTGCTTGGCTGTGGCTTCAAGAACTCGCAGATGCCCGAGAGCCAGAGGCGTTCGGCGGTCCGCAACAGGGAACGCGCCGGCGTGCCTCGCAACGTGGCGATGGCGATTTCCGGTCACCGCACCGACATCGTCTACCGCCGCTACGACATCGTGAACGCCCGTGACCCGGCTCGCGCAGCCCTGCGCATGAGCGAGTATTTGGGCACACTTTTGGGCACGCCCGCTGATTCTGCAACAAGTGTAAACGAGTCTTCCGACCGTAAGTTGCTGAATTGAAGCGACTTGGTTGGTGGGCCCTGCAGGATTCGAACCTGCGACCAACGGATTATGAGTCCGCAGCTCTAACCACTGAGCTAAGGGCCCTATGTCTCTTACGGTAGTCCACCACACTGTCCGAAGCCCACCGCCGCGACCGCCAACCAGTCTCGGATCAGGTCAGAATGAGTAGCTCAGGCCGAGGCGGAAAGTCCGGCCGTCGTTGAGCGTGTTGGTGATCTCGCCGAAGTTGGGGTTGGCCAGGCTGAAGCCGGGCGCGGCGAACTGCGGCGTGTTCGACAGGTTGATGGCTTCGGCTCGCAGGGTGAGCCGATGGTCGGCTTGCAGGATGAAGAAGGTTCGAGCGAGCGCGGCGTTGACGTTACGAATCGGGCCCTTGCGAAACGTGTTCCTGCCGAGCGAGCCGCGCACCTGCTCGAGCGACATGAATTCGAACGCCCGGCCCGGCAGCAACGCCCGGGAATCGTCGGGGTGGCCAACCGTGCGGCGCAGCACCGAGGGATCGAGCAGATTCGGCCGGTCGCCGCCGTTACCGTCGACGTTGCCGAAGCCCGGCGCGTCGGACCCGGCGTCGACGCTGAACGGAGTCCCGGACTTGAACAGCGTCACCGCCGAGAGCTCCCAGCTCGCCGCGAGCTTACGCCACGCCCCCGCGCCGGGTCTGGCCGGTGGCGTGCGGAAACTCGCGGTCCACAAAAAGGCATGCGGCTGATCGAAATCGCTCAGTCCCTTCATGTCGGTGAACTGGTCGAGCTCATCCTGGCTGCGCGCCAACCGCGAATCGGCGTCGTAGGCCGTGTTGGTATAGCCCGAGCCCAGGTCGATCGCCTTGCTGAACCAGTAGGTGGCGCGCATCGTCAGGCCGCCGAGATCGGGCGAGACCACCGAAACGCGGGCCGCGTCGTAGTAGCCGATCGATCCGTTGTGGACGTAGCGAATATCAGCGAGGCCGTCCACGGCCCGGCGGATGTTGAGCGTGCCGCTGGTGAGCGGGATGCCGGGAACACGGCCGCCGCGGTTTCGATAGGCCATCAGCAACAGCTTGTGCGAACGGCTGCCGACGTAACCGAGCTCCAAGCTCCAATCGGCCGTGGGTTCGAGCTGCCAGCTCAGGTTGTACTGGTGCGAGTAGGGCGCGACGAGGTCCTCGGCCAACACGTAGGTCGTGGGCCGGATGTTGGGATCGGAGCCGTCGAACCCGGCGAGCGGGTCGACCAAATCGGCGTCGGGCACGACGATCTTGAGGTTCCCCGGCACGGCAAGGCGAATCTGCTGGTAGGTCACAGGAAAGATCTGGCCGTAGGTCAGCCCGTAAGCTCCGCGCACGACGCCCCAGCGCTGCGGCAGCCTGCGCGCGAACCCGAATCGCGGCGACCAATTATTGCAATCGCATCGGTAGTCGATGGCGTCGCGATCGTTCTCCTCGTGAGGCGCCGGAATGAGCCCGAGGGAGAGCCCGAAGTCGAGCGTCCATCGCGATCCCAGGCTCCATTTGTCCTGCACGAACAGCGTTGCCGCCCAGTTGCGGTAGCCCCTGTGGACATCGCCGATGGAGACGATGTGTTGGGTCGGCCGGCCGAGTCGCAGATTCGTGATGGCGTCGTTGTCGAAGTTGTTCGTAAAGGAGAAGAAACCTCGATGGACGTCGGTTTCGCGACCGTTGAGCTGACGCCGCAGCAGCTCGAAGCCGGCTTTCCAGGAATGGCGTCCGCGACTCTGCTGCAGGCGGCCGGCGTAGCGGAACGTATTGATGGCGCGGTCCAGCGGGATGACCCCGCCTGGCCCCAAAGCCGTGAGCCCAGCGGTCGAGATCAGCGGTCCAACGGCGTTTTCCTCCGGCCTCAGAAGCGTGCCAAGCCGGTCGAAGCTGGCGGTGAGATCGGTGGTGGTCGCAGCGTCCCAGGCGCGGTTCCAGGTCAACGAAGCGCGGTGGCTCTTGATGTCGGCGTCCGGGTTCTGTCCGGCGACGAGCTGAAACGCGTCGACTTGCTGGCCGGTAAAGCCGTACTGCAGGTAGAGCCGGTCGTCGGGGCCAATCGACTGGTCGAGTCGCACCAGGCCGATGTCGTCGTCGATCCGCTGCGGCGAGTTGATGTTGAGCGCTCGCTCGTTGACGTCGGTACGGTTGGGCGACTCCGCTGGATAGGCTGAGAGAAACCTCTGAACGAGCGCGCGCAGCTCTGGGTCGGTCGCGAGCGCGGTTCGCTCGTCGGGTTTGGGAACCAGCACGTTGCCGTTGACCTGGCCGCGAATCTTCTTCTGCCCGCCATCGAGCGAAAACCATGCGCCGCGCCACAGCGGCCCGGACAGCGTCAGGCCGTAGTCGTTCTCTCGCGCCGGCTGCACGTCGCCCACTTGGAAGAATGAGCGGGCGGTGAAGACGCTGTTCTGGTGAGAGTAGCGCAGGCGCCCGTGCAAGTCGTCCGCCAGGTGGAAGCCGGCGTGCGCCGGCGTCGTCGCCGGATTGCCCAACTCGGCGCCGAAGTAGCGCCGCTCGACATCGAACTGGTTGACGATCGTTGCCGACACGCCCAGCCTGGCGTTGAGCTCCTTGAGGGCGTTGTTGTCGACCAGGTTGAACTGAACATTCTCGTTGCGCCGGCTCTCGCCTGAGGCCGTGTCGGTGCGTCCAAGCAAATTGAGATCGGTGCGGCTGCGTCGATCGGCGTCGGTCTCAGAGGGCGGGCCCGAGCGTTCCGGCTCGGGCGCTGGCTCGGACTCGGCGGCTTGGGGGCGGGATTGCGCCGCGGCGACGGGCGCAAGCGCGCAGGCGACGACCAGAGCGAAAACCCCCAAGCCTTCATCGTAGCGCCGCGGCAGGGCGACGCTCGCCGCCTCCTATGCTGCGTAACGAGCGAGGGCCGTTTCATCGAAGCTCAGCCCGAACCCCGACGCGTCAGACAGCACGATCTCGCCGCCCTCCATGGCAATCTCCTGCTCGAACAGAGGCAGCGACCACGGCATGTGCTCGACGATGAGCCCGTTTGGCGCGGCCGCCACCGCGTGGGCCAGGACCTCCGGGGCCAGATGACTCACGACTGGCAGGTTGAACGCACCGGCCAGGTGCGCCGCTTTCATAAATCCGGTGATGCCGCCAGCCCTGAGCAAATCGACCATCGCGATGTCCACCGAGCCCTGCCGAAACATCTGCGCAAAGGCCGCAATCCCGTAGTTGTACTCCCCGGCCGCGACCGGAGTGTCGAGCGCGTCGGCGATCTTGGCGAGGCCCTCGAAGTCCTCGAAATGGGTCGGGTCCTCGAGCCAGTACAAGTCGTACTCCTCCATCTCGCGGCCAATGCGGATGGCGCGGTTGACGTCCCAGCCTTGGTTGATGTCGACCATTAGGTCGATGTCCGGCCCGACGGCCTCGCGGAGCACCCGCAGCCGCTCGAGCTCGGCGCGATGGGAGCGTTCAGCGCCCATGCGAAACTTCATCGCGCGAAAGCCTTGCTCGACCAGCTTGGGTCCGTCCGCGGCGAGGACATCGAGGTCGTGATTGCGCCACAGCAGCCCGCTGGCGTAGCAGGGGACTCGACGACGCAGGCCGCCGAGCAACTTCCACACCGGTTGGGAATGGGCTCTGCCTTTGAGGTCCCACAACGCGGTGTCGATGGCGGAGACGGCGCGCGTGACCAGCCCCGCGGGCGAACCGGCCCCGGCTTCGCGCAGCAGCTTCCCCCCGATCGCCTCGTGATCGAGGGCGTCCATGCCAGTCGCGAGCTCTGCAAGGCTGTCGAGCATGGCACGCAGTGCAGGCAGCACGACTAGGGGGACGAAGCCGGCGTAGCCCAGGCCCTCGATGCCCGCGCTGGTGCGGAGCCGCAGCGTGACGAAATTGCCGACGGTCTCGCCGGGCGAGTTGCGAATCGGCTCGGGAGCTTCGGCCAAGCTCACCGCATGCGTCTCGAACGAGGTGATCTTCATCGTCCGAACAGTGTAGCTGCGCGCGCCGCCGCCAGCCCGACTCCGCTGCACGCCGCCGGTCCGTTGCGCGACACTGCGGGCTTGCCGCCATGGAGAACCTGCCCGATTCCCGCAATGCCGACATCCAAGTCTGGGTTAATGGTCTGAAGCCGCGCCCGGAAGCCAAAGTGTCGGTCTTCGACAGCGCCGTGCAGGGCGGCGACGCGGTCTGGGAGGGGCTGCGCGTCTACGAGGGCAAGATCGCGGACTTCGACCGCCATCTCGACCGGCTATTCGACTCGGCTCGCGCCATGGCCTTTTCCGGAGCGCCGTCCCGCGCGGAGGTCAAGCAGGCGGTGTTTGCAACGCTCGAAGCGAACGGCATGCGCGACAGGGCGCATATCCGCCTGACGCTGACCCGGGGCGAGAAAGTCACCAGCGGCATGAGCCCGCAATTCAACCAGTCCGGCTGCACCTTGATCGTCCTCGCCGAGTGGAAAGCGCCGGTGTACGACCCGGGCGGGATTCGCCTCGTCACCAGCGCGATTCGACGCAACAATCCCCAGTGCGTCGACTCGAAGATCCATCACAACAACCTGATCAACAACATCCTGGCCAAGATCGAAGCGATTGTCGCAGGAGTGGATGACGCCCTAATGCTCGATCTCAACGGCTTCCTATCCGAGACCAATGCGACCAACGTCTTCCTGGTCAAAAAGGGAGCAGTGTTGACGCCGCACGCAGACTCCTGCCTGCCCGGCATCACGCGCGGAACCGTCATCGCACTCTGCCGCGAGAACGACATTTCGCTCGTCGAGCGCAACATCTCTCTGAGCGAAGTCTACGCCGCGGACGAGATGTTCACGACCGGGACGATGGGCGAGCTCTCCCCCGTGCTCGAGGCCGACGGCCGAAGCATCGGAAACGGGCGCCGCGGCCCTGTAACCGAAAGGCTGCAGTCGCTGCACGCGGCTTGGGTCAGAGCGAACGGGGAGCCGCTCCCGTTCTGAGGCGGCCCTCCCCTCAGGACAATCAAACCAGCTCCGAGCGGAGCTTCGCGGGATGCAGCTCGAGCCCGGTTCGGGAGTAGCTCAGGACGCCTCGACGCCGCAGCCGGCTCATGTGCTGGGTCACGATCTCGCGCGAGGTGCCCACGTGCTTGGCCAACAAGTCGTGGGTCAGCGGCATCAGATGAACCATCCCCGCGGCCCTCGGCTCACCGAAGCGGTCGGCGAATCGCAGCAGCGCTTTGATCAGTCTGCGTAGGATGTGATCTACCGCGAAGCTCTCGATCCTGCGGTCAGCGTCGTCGAGCTTGCGCGCCACCATGCGCATCAGCGCGGCGCCAAGCTCGGGTGCGCGGGCGATGATGTCGCGCAGCTCGTCGAGCCGCCACTCCATGAGCTGGGTGGTTCCGAGCGGCCTGGCCGCTTCCTTCCGCAGCCCCTCGCCCTCGCCGAGCAGCGCCGTCAGCCCAAAGAACGATTCTCGCGGCTCCACGTCAATCACGATCTCTCGACCCGAGGCGGTGAAACGACTGATCTTCACCGCGCCGTCCACAATCAGATAGATGCTCTCGGCAAAATCGTGAGCGTCGTAGATGAGCTCATCTTTGTTGAATGTCTGGGGTCTGCGTCGAGGCAGCAGGACCAGCGGATCTTCCCAGAGGCTAATCGGCGAGACGGGCTGATTGAGAATTGTCGCCATGTCCCGAAACTCCTTGCGTTGGTCTTGACGCGGACGCAAACGCCGGGCGCGGACGTTTCCCGTTGAGGCGTACCGGCGTAGACCGGTCCAGCCACTCCCTAGTTCGATAGACTCTCGCGGGCGCTTGGAGGTTTCGATTCGTTGCCAACCGCCCCATAGGCGGATCGTAAGTGCTTGGAATCGTTGATGCTAGGTTTGGTCCCAGCGTTTTTCGATGGCGTCGATGAGCCGCCCTTTCACGTCCTCGGGCAGCGGGTGGCAATCGAAGTTCTGGACGATCTCGACGGTGTGGCGCGTCTCGTCGAGCACTACCCAGCACTCGGGACACTTGGCGAGATGGGCCTCGAGCGAGGCGCGCAGGTCCCGCGGTAAATCGCCGTCGAGGTAGTCCGTCATCTCGTCGAGAAACGACTTACAGGTAATCTTCCGCGTCTCTTCCATTTCTCTTGAACCTCTTGCGAAGCTTGTCCCGCAACTGCAGGCGGGCCCGCAGCAGTCGCGACTTCACCGCCGAGACCGACAGATCCAGCATCTGAGCGGTCTCATCGGTGGAGAATCCCTCGACATCTCGCAGCACGAACACGGAGCGATAGGCGTCGGATAGCGAGTCGATGGCATGCTCGAGAATCCTGCGGGTCTCGGCGCGGCCAAAAGCCTGCTCGGGATCCTCGCCGTCGTCGGCGACCTCGCGTTGGATTGCGCCTTCTTCGGTTTGGATCTCCTGATCGAGCGGGACCGTGCGGTCGCCTTTGCGCTTGCGCAGGCGCATCAGCGCCTCGTTGACGGCGATGCGCACCAGCCAGGTGTAGAACTTGGCGTCGCCGTGAAACTGGTCCAGCCGCGAGTAAGCCTTCAGGAAGGCGTCTTGCAGCACGTCCGCCGCATCGTCGTCGTTCTTGGTGATGTGGCGAGCTAGACGGAAGATCTTGCGCGCGTGACGCTCGACCAGCTCGTTGAACGCCTCGCGCTCGCCCGAGCGCACCCGCTCGACCAGGACCGAGTCGCCGTCCTCGAGTGATGCCGCGGACGGGCTGACTGCCGACGACTGCACGTCCTCATTGTCGCAGACGGGTGCTAGCACCCGTCGTCACCGACTCGCGAGAGGGCGTGCCATCCCTCGGGAAGCCCCTAGAGGTCCTACGAGGCGCTGCATCAGAATTTCCCGTACCAATCTAATGGGCGGGTACGAGTCTGGTGAGCTCGTCGAGCCAGTTCAGTACGACGTAGATCTCGCGAGCCGCATCCCTCCCTTCTTGCTGAATCATCACGAAGCGCCCATCTGGCAGAACGAAGAAATCTTCCCCGTGCGGGCCTTCGAATAGCGTTCTCGGATCCTTGGTGACCAACTGATTGGTTGTGTCGAGCGGCGCCGACATCAGCTTGGCTCCATCTCGGTAGAATAACTCCGTCCCATCGGGCGACCAGCGCGGTCGCGTTCCACCCCCTCGCGAAACGAGTCCAGCCTCCCCTCCGATAGGAAATCGTCGGACGTAGATTTCGTCCTCGCCGCTCTCATTGGACTCGTAGGCGAGCCAGCGGCCATCGGGGGAGATCTGGCTGCGCCATTCTCGAAACTGCGTTTGCAGGAACGGTCGCGGTGCGCCTCCATCAAGGGGAAAGAGCCAGATGTCTTGGCGCGTCTCGCTTCCGAACATGTTCGCGACGAGAATGTCGCCAGTGTCCGTCACATCGCCTGGGAAGACTCTACTGGTTGTGACGAAGACCTCCATTTCCCCATCGCTCCCATCTGCGCTTCGGGATACGACTCGTTCCCGCTCGTCGAGCTCCGACTGCCACATGATCCGCTGACCGTCCGGGGTCCACGTCGGCGCACGATTGAATCTGCTCCTTGTGAGTCGTAGCCGACCTCCGTTCTCCAGATCGTAGACCCAAATGTGGCGCTCGTCGCCAACCCGTTCCGCGATGGCCAATCGACGACCGTCTGGAGAGAGGTCGCCCGCCCAGAACGGTCGTCGATCGGGCGACAAAGGCTCTGCAGCGCATTTCCGGTCTACCAGGACAAGCCTACCGGTCGGCCAGCTTTGTTCAGTCGTGTAGGCCAGCGTCCCGTTGTCTGCGACGGCGAAGTCCCGCAGCGGATGCTCTAGGGACTCTAACGCGGGAAGCGGCTTCCCGATGACCCGTAGACGCTGCACGTCGAAGGGTGCAGCCATCAGAGACGTCGACTGTCGAAAGACGAGGTGCCCAGTAGGTACGCAGAGCGCCGGGCCGGCATCGGGGACCGTCATGATGCTGCGACGTTGCTCGCCGTCCCCGGAGACGGCCATATACTCGGCCTCCCCCGTTCCGAAGCGCGAAACAAGAACCCCATAGCCGCCGGGGAGCCGCTGTGCTCTTCTCAACGGTCGAGTTTCGCCCACCGCTGGTGCCAACAGGACGGGATCTCCCTGATCGATAAGGAGCTGATAGATTCCTTCCGGTCCAAACACGTTGGCTGGGCTAAAGAGGATCTCGCTCATCGAGGTCCAGGTTGCATGGCGAATACCGCTCGGCAGGTCCCTGATCCTGATCGGTCCGCCGCCCTCGGTGGAAACCTTCCAGAGCGCCCCCCGGGCTGAAAAGGCCAGCCACTGAGAATCGGGAGAGAAGAACGGACCTTCAGCTTGGTCGATCCCTTCCACTCGAATCGCGTCGAAGCGGTTGAGATCGCGCAGGTACAGACCCTGCTGTCCTTCGACGGCCGCACGACTGGCGATATATGCGACCTTCGACCCGTCCGGAGACAGAGCAAATTGGGGCCTGGCCAACTGCAGCACGTGTTTGGCCGGCAAACCGATAGTCAGCCTGGCAACTGGCGGGTGGCCAGGCCGCGGCGGTCGAAGCAGCGTCCAGCCGAACAACGTTGCGCCGGCGGTCGCTACAGCCCACAGGACCGCTCGTTTCGAGAGGGTCGGCTTTGAGCCCCGCTCTTTCGATCGGACGCCGTCGACGCTGGCTGCTGTCCGGCGCTCGACCGCCGTTAGGAAACGGTAGCCACGCTTTGGCAGGGTCTCGACGAAGCGCGGGTTCGCGGCGTCGTCGCCGAGCGCGTTGCGGACCTTGCGCACCGCGGTCGCAAGCCCGTCCTCGAAGTCGACGAAGGTCCCGTCCGGCCACAGTCGCTGGTGCAGCTCCTCTCGGCTGACGACCTCGCCGGGCCGCTCCACCAAAGCCAGCAGAACCTGGAACGGCTGCTCCTGGAGCCGGATCCGTGTCCCGTTCTTGCGCAGCTCGCCCGAGACGGGGTCGAGCTCGAAGACCCCGAAGCAGATTGCTCCCCCGGCTCTGCTGTGGCCCCCCACGGTTATCGCGCACACTATACCACCCCTTAAAGCGCACTTCCAGCCAGTTCGAGTGGTCGCATAACCCGATATCTTCCAGTCAGTTAGCGATCCGAACAACTTCCAGACCCATTCCATACACGCTCCGGGCCGGGTCCATGGTCCGGGGCTCTGACTTGGCCGAGTCTTGACGTCACCAAGCCCTCCGCGGTGAACGCCATGACTCGATCCGGTCTCCTTTCGACAATCCTTGCGATTGCCCTTGCCCCGCTCACCGAAGCTGCAGATCCCGCCTTCCTTGATCTCGACCTGACGATTCGGCTCTATGACTACGCCAAGCCCGGGGACGCGATACTCTCTCGCGCCAAGCGGGAGGCTCAGCGGGCGCTCGCCAAAATTGGGGTCGCCGTCCGCTGCCTCGACTGCCCGCTGACGATGGAGGAGCGACAGGGGAACAAGGCTTGCGTCGTCGCGTTGGGACCGGCCGAACTGGTGCTGCGTCTCTTGCCGCCAGGCTCGAAGCCTGCGGTGACGAGCCCAGTCGACACGTTCGGCTACGCCCTCATCGGAGAGAGCGAGATGCCACGGACGGCGTCCGTCCTCTTCGGCAACGTCGAGCGGCTCGCCTGGCAGCGCCTAGAAGATTCGTCGTTCGACTCGCTCCACCGCTCGATTCCCCACCAGCGTTACGTCGGAGTCCTACTCGGCTATGTGAGTAAGCGTGCGGCGAGGACCGTCTCGACAGAAGCGAAGGGATAAGGCAAGCTCGACGGAGGCGCGGGAGGGCGCTGAGGGAGAGCGCGATGGAGAAGGCAGCGGAGAAGCCGGGGCGGCGGCGGAGATCGAAGCAAGAACGCCGGCGGATCGTCGAGGAGAGCTTCGAGTCAGGCGTGTCGGTGGCGCGGCTGGCACGGGCGCACCAGGTCAACGCCAACCAGATCTTTCACTGGCGCAAGCTGTATCGCGAAGGGTTGCTCGCCGACGACGCGGAGAAGCCTGCGGCCGAGTGGCTGCCGGTGCGGCTGAGCGACGTAGCGCCCGAGGAGCCGCGTGAGGTGGCAAGCGGGCAGGCTTGCGGCGCGATCGAGATCGAGCTGCCGCGAGGCCGGGTGCGCATCGAAGGCGCCGAGGCGTCGACGCTGCGGCAAGTGCTGGAGCTGTTGCTCCCATGACCACACTGCCGGCGGGGGCGCGCATCTGGCTGTGCGCCGGGGTGACGGACATGCGGCGGGGCTTCACGGGGTTGAGCGCGCAGATTGCGGACAAGCTTGACCGAAATCCCTTCGACGGGCATCTGTTCGTGTTTCGCGGACGGAGGGGCGACCTGATCAAAGTGTTGTGGTGGGACGGCGACGGCCTCTGTCTGTTCGCCAAGCGTCTCGAGCGCGGACGCTTCGTGTGGCCGCGGGCCGAGAACGGCGCGGTGTTGTTGACGCGGGCGCAGCTGTCGATGCTGCTCGAAGGCATCGACTGGCGACGGCCCGAGCGGACGGCGCAAGCCTTTGGGGAAGCGCCGCGGACGGCGGCGTAAGGAAAAAAGCATTTCGGACGGAGATATATCGAAATAGGTCACCACATTCCCTCTCGAATATGAGAAAATAGAGACATGGCCGAAGCGCCTTCTCCCGCGCTGGATCTGGACTCTCTGGACCTGGAGACGTTGCGGGCGCTGTGCCGGGCGCAGCACGCCGAGCTCGCTTCGCAGAAGATCGCACTCGAATCGCACAAGAGTGAGATCGAGCGGATGAAGCTGCTGATCTTGAAGTTGAAGCGGCTGCAGTTTGGGCGCAAGTCAGAGAAGATCGACAGCCGCATCGAGCAGCTCGAGCTGCGGCTCGAAGAGCTCGAAGCCGCCGAGGCCGAAGCGGCGCCGGAGCCGGACAGCGCGCCCGAAGCCTTTCTGGAGGGGGTTCGACGCAAGCCTCGACGTCGCGAGCTGCCGCCGGAGCTGCCGCGCGAGACCGTCGTTCAACAACCCGCCGAGAAGAGTTGTCCCGACTGCGGCGGCGCTTTGCGCAAGCTTGGCGAGGACATCTCCGAGACGCTCGAGTACTCCCCGGCGCGCTTCAAAGTGATCCGGCGGGTGCGGCCGAAGCTGAGCTGCGGTTGTTGCGACCGCATCGTGCAAGCGCCGGCTCAGAGCCGGGCGATCGAGCGCGGGTTGGCCGGACCGGGCTTGTTGGCGCACGTATTAACGGCAAAATATGCACACCATTTACCGCTCTACCGGCAGGCGGAGATTTACGGACATCAAGGTGTGGAACTCGAGCGCTCGACGCTGGCGGGCTGGGTGGGCGGCGCCAGCCGGACGCTCGCGCCGCTGCTCGAGGCTCTGCGGCGGCACGTGCTCGCGGGGAGCCGCATCCACGGCGACGACACGCCGGTTCCCGTGCTCGATCCCGGCCGCGGCAAGACCAAGACGGGACGCTTGTGGGCTTACGTGCGCGACGAGCGGCCGACGGGCGGAGAGGCGCCGCCGGCGGCGTGGTACGCCTACTCGCCCGACCGCAAGGGCGAGCGCCCCCAGACGCACTTGGCCGGGTTCGAGGGGACGCTGCACGCCGACGCTTACGCCGGCTTCAACGGCGTGTATGAAAAGGGGCGCGTGCGCGAGGCGGCTTGCTGGGCGCACGTGCGGCGCAAGTTTTTCGACATCGAACAGGCGCACGCGTCGCAGCTTGCCGCGGAGGCGCTCGAGCGCATTGGAGCGTTGTACGAGATCGAGAAAGAGATCCGCGGCAGCCCGGCGGAGGTGCGCCGGCGCGAGCGGCAGGCGCGGGCGAAGCCTTTGCTCGAGGCGCTGCACGCGTGGTTTTACGACAATCTGGTCGGATTATCGAAGAAGTCGGAGACGGCGAAGGCGATGCGCTACGCGCTGGGACGTTGGCCGGCGCTGGTGCGCTACCTCGACGACGGCGAGCTCGAGATCGACAATAACGCCGCCGAGCGAGCCTTGCGGGCGGTGGCTTTGGGGCGCAAGAACTATCTGTTCGCGGGTTCGGACGCCGGCGGCGAACGCGCGGCGGCGATGTATAGTTTGATCGGCACGGCCAAGCTCAACGGCGTCGACCCGGAAGCTTACCTGCGCCACGTGCTCGACCGCATCGCCGACCATCCGATCAACCGCATCGCGCAGCTGCTGCCCTGGAACGTGGGCCTGGACGCCGCCGCGGCGCCGCCGCCAGCCTGAGGGCGACGTCGCCACTGCTACGTGTCCACATAAGCCTTGCGTGGACACTTACTTACTCGTTCAACCCTGTCGAGTCAAGACGGTCGTCACCGAACGCTTACCTATGTGATGGCGCACGAGATCGGGCATCTGCTGCTCGCCACGAACGAGCACAGCCGGAAGGGGCTGATGCAGCCACACTGGGGTCCCAGCGTAATCCGGGACGCGATCACTGGCGGGCTGGGCTTCACTCTGGGCCAGCGGAACAAAATGCGGAAGCGGTTGGCGTCGCGTCACGCGGCGTCCGAGTAGCTCAGGCGCGGACGGGTAACGAGAGGAACCTCACCGCGTATTCGTGTGGCTTGCCGCCGTGGACCTGCAGGCCGATCATGCTGCCCCTACGTTCCGCATCCCTCCGGGCGGCGCATAGCTCCAATAGGTGTGCTGAAGCGTCGCTTTACCTTCGGGCCGATTCCCGCTACGCTCTTGGGGCGTGAGGATGTCTCGCAGAGAGTGTCTGACCTTGGCCGCGGCCCCGCTGCTGGGAGCGTCGGGCGGGCCCAAGGCGGGCTGCCAGACGCGCGCCTATGGCTCGCCCATCCCCGACAAGGCCAAGCTGCTCGGCGTGCTGGAAGATCTCGAGGCCGCGGGCTACGAGGGCTTCGAGACCAACTTTCGGAGCCTCGAGCACAGCTTCGACGACCCCGGTCCAATGCGCCGCCAAATCGAGGCGCGCGGCGTGGGGCTGATCGGGCTGCACATGGGCGCCGGGCTGTTCGATCCCGCCGAGATCGACGACGAGCGCTCGATGATTCTGCGAAACGCCCGCGCAACGAAAGCCCTTGGGGGCGGCCACGTGATCGTCAGCGGTCGGCGGTTGCCGGCGGGTCGAGACGGCGAGCTCTCTGGGGAGGCGCTCGCCCGCAAGGCAAAGGAGGCGAACCGTCTCGGCGCCGAGCTCCGCGCGATGGGCTTGCAGCTCAGCATCCACAACCACACCCACGAGGTCGCCAATGACGCCCTCGAGCTGCGGCGCCTGCTCGAGCAAACCGACCCCTCCAACGTCAGCCTGCTCTTCGACGTCGGCCACGTCCTTCACGGCGAAGTGGACGTGGCCGCCTTCGTCGGCGAGCTCGGCGACCGCATTGCCGGGCTGCACATGCGCGACGTTCAAGATGGCGAGGAAGTGTTGATCGGGACCGGCAAGGTCGATTTCGAAGGCCTCGGCGCGTCGATCCGCCGCACCGGTTGGAACGGCTGGGTCATCGTCGAGGTCAACCGGCGCGAGGACATCTCGAGCCGCAAGCTCGTCAACCGCGCGCGCAAACACCTGCGCAACACGATGGAAATCTAAGCTATGGACTTATCACGTCGAGCCCTGATGGCGGGCGGCTTGGCCGCCTACGGCGCCGCCAGCGCGCCCGCCCAGAGCGCACCGCCAAAGTTGGGCCTGATCGGGCTTGGCAATCGCGCCCAGCGACATTTCACTGCGCTGCGAGGCCTCTCCGGCGTCGAGATCAGCGCCCTCTCCGATCTTCAGCCAGACCGCATGCAAGCGGCCAAGAAGGGGCAAGCGGCCAACGCGCAAACCTACATCGATCACCGCGAGCTGATTCGCGACCCCAATGTCCAAGCCGTCGTCATCGCCGTGCCCAACTATCTGCACGCGGACATGGCCATCGAGGCCATGCGAGCGGGTAAGGACGTCTTGCTCGAAAAGCCCATCGGGCTCAATTGGCAGCAGGCTAAGCGCGTAGCGGCGGCGGCCAAGAGGCACGGGCGCATTCTTGCGGTTGGCATGCAGCGCCACTACGCGGCCGACTACTCGGCGATTCGCAAGTTCGTCAACGGCGGCGGCTTGGGCAAGCTCAGCTTGATGAGCCTGAGCGAGTACCGCGGCGACTGGCATCCAAAGACGACCACCGTTGACGGCTTCGTGTGGAGACACCAGCGCAAGTACGCCGGCTCGAGCCTGCTCGAGTTCTCGGTGCACTCCTACGGCTTCCTCTACGAGATGATCGAGGCGCCGCTCATCGAATGCTCGGCCTCGGGCGGAGCGGTGCATTGGCCCGAGCGTACGACCGAAGACGTCATCGCGGTCATCGGCAGGTACGCCAACGGCGTGCGGGCTTCGCACAGCTACTGCGGCTACGCCCCCGGCGTGCCTTGGCGGCTGACGATCGTCGGCGAGAAGGGCTCGCTCGACTACGACCGGACGACGGCCACGGTACGGCGCGAGGGCGATGAGCCATTTTCGCTGGAGTTGAAGGGGGAAGCGTCGAGCTCGAACGAGCAGCAGATGTATCGCGCCTTCTTCGAGGCGGTCCGCACGCGCAAGCAGCCGCCGCTCAACCCGGACTTCGCCCTCGAAGCGACCAAGCTCGCCTACGCCGCCTGGCTGAGCATCGACGAAGGACGCATCGTCACCGACAAGGACTTCGCTTGATGCTCGACCGGCGCGCATTCCTGGCCTCGCTTGCCGCGGCGCCTGGGCTCGCCGCTTCTCCGCCGCTGAAGTTCGGCCACCGGGCCTCGAGCTTGAAGATGGTCGGCGACTTCGACGTCGTGCGGGTGGCCGCGCAGGTGCGCGGGCTGGACGGCATCGAGCTGCAGACGGCGCAGGGCGATCCCAATCTGTGGGACCTCGACGCGGTGCGCCGCTACAAACGCGAAGGCCATCGCTGGGGGATCACTTTTCCGTCGCTCTCCGGCATATGGAGCAAAGGCG
The DNA here is from genome assembly GCA_965216545.1 of Bryobacterales bacterium. Classification (GTDB taxonomy): domain Bacteria; phylum Acidobacteriota; class Terriglobia; order Bryobacterales; family UBA6623; genus RI-231. The sequence continues at coordinate 3,599,597 of OZ244172.1, read as the reverse complement.
TCTCGATCCGCCGCTCGCCCGCGGCGGGCGTGCAGCTGCTCAAATCCATCCGGACGTCGGAGATGCTGGGCTCCTCGGTCATCCTCGTAGCCTTCTTCCGCGACAACTGCCCGTCGATGGAAGACGAAGCCGACTACGGCCCGGTCGTCGAGCTGCTGCGCCAAGCTGCGCCCGCGGCACGCAACGCCGGCGTCACTCTGGGGCTCGAGAACTCACTGAGCCCGGCCGACAACCGCAAGCTCGTCGACTTGGTCGCCGACCCGGCGGTGAAGATCTACTACGATCTCGACAACGTCGAGTTCTATCGGCACACCGGCCAAGCGGTCCCGGGCATCGAGCTGCTCGGCCGCGAGCGAATCTGCCAAGTCCACGTCAAGAACGAAGAGCGGCTGATCGAAGCGGAGGGACGTGTTGACTGGAGAGCGGCCTTCGCCGCGCTGAAGAGGATCCGGTACGACGGTTGGTACGTCTTCGAATCGCGCCATTCCTCCCGCGAGCAGATGATCGAAGCGACCGAGCGGAACATCGCCTTCCTCCGCCAGCAACTCGGGTAGATCGCGCGCTCCGCGGCCGACCTCTCGCAACATCCTCTCGTAGAATGAAAGCTTGCGCAGCGTGTTGATCTGCCATCACGATGAGCCCTTGAACCGGCTCGGCCTGGCTCGCTGGATGGCCTCTTTTACAGAGCTTGCGGGCGTCATCGTCGTGCGGGAGCCGCCGGGGCGGCTACGACGACGTATCCGGCGGGAAATCAAACGAATTGGGTGGTTTCGGTTCTTCGACGTGCTGGCGTTTCGGCTCTACTACAAAATCGCCCTGGCGTCAGCGGATCATGCGTGGACCGAGGTCCGCTTGGCCGAGTTGGCCGAGCGCTACGAGGAAGTCCCGAGCTCGACCAGCATCCTCGAGACCGCCAGTCCAAATAGCAAGCGCGCGCAGGCCCTGCTCGAGCGCGTACAGCCGGACTTCGTGGTGGCGCGCTGCAAGAACCTGCTTGCCAAGCGAATCTTCTCGATCCCTACGAGCGGAACCTATGTGATGCACCCCGGCGTTTGCCCCGAATACCGCAACGCTCATGGCTGTTTCTGGGCGCTCGCCAACCGCGACATGGAAAGAGTCGGCATGACGCTGCTGCGTATTGACGAGGGCGTCGACACCGGTCCCGTCTACGGCTACTACAGCTACGACTTCGACGAGCGCAACGAGTCGCACATCGTCATTCAAGACCGGGTCGTGCTCGACAATCTCGACGCGCTGCGGGCGCGCTTCGAGGAGATCGTTCGCGGGGAAGGCGAGAGCCTCGAGACGGCCGGACGGGAGTCGAGGGCGTGGGGGCAGCCGTGGCTGACGAGCTACCTGCGATGGAAGCGCGCCGCCCGCCGCACGGGCTAGACAAAACGATGCGGGCAATCTCGTTTCTGTTCCATGATGTGGTCCCAGACGGGCGCCTGGAGGTCAGCGGCTTCCAAGGCGCCGGCGCGGACATCTACAAGCTCGATTGCGAATCGTTCCGCGCTCACTTGAGCGCCATTCGTTCAGCGCTTCGGGGCCAGGTCGTGACCGCGACCGATCTGTTGGCCGCAGAATCGCAACAGACCCCGCCGATTCTGTTGACCTTCGACGACGGCGGCGAAAGCGCGCTGCTCTACACCGCGGACATGCTTGAACAGCAGGGCTGGCGGGGGCACTTCTTCGTCACCGCCGGCCGCATTGGAACGCTGGGGTTTCTGGACGCGGTGCAGATTCGGGAGCTACGCAACCGCGGCCACGTGATCGGCAGCCACTCCTACTCCCATCCAACCCGGATGTCGCGCTGTTCGCCCCCCGAGCTCGACGAGGAGTGGCGACGCAGCGGCGAAGTGCTCGCCGAAGTCTTGAGCGAGCCCGTACGGATCGCGTCGGTGCCCGGCGGCTTCTACTCGCGCGAGGTCGCCGCCTCGGCGGCCCGGGCAGGAATCGAGCTGCTGTTCAATTCCGAGCCGGTGACCGGGTCGGCGACCGTCGACGGCTGCGTTGTCTTGGGCAGGTTCGGCGCACAAAGATCTACGCCGCCTTCCTGGTCGGCGGAGGTGGTCGGCCCTGGCGGGTCGAGGCGCTTCCGCGAATACGCCTTCTGGAACGCGAAAAAGGCCGGTAAGAAGGCGCTGGGGCCGGTGTGGCTCGCGGCGCGGCGCATGCTGTTGCAGCTTCGCCGCTGAGCCCGTCTTTGCTAACCGTAGTCGGCGCCGGTCAAGCTCTCGAGCACGGACTCTTGCCATTCGCGCAGCCGGCGCGCGAGGTCTTGGGCGGTTTCCGGGTTCTGCTCCGCGACGTTGTCGACCTCGGCTTCGTCGAGCTGCAAGTCGAACAGCTCCTGGCCGGCGTCGGCGTCGACGACGAGCTTGTAGCGATTGTCGAGAATCGCCCGCGGGCCGCCGTAGTCCGCTTCTTCGATTGGAGGTTGCCGCACGTTTCGGAACGACCGCGTGGCCTTGCCGTCCATGAGCTTGACGAGCGGCGTGGTGCCCTGCTGTAGAGCCGGATCGATGTAGGGCTCGGCGCCGGCGACGCGGTGGGCGGGATAGCTCCAGAAACAGATCGGCTGGGGGCGCTGGCTCATCTCGCCGTCGATCAAAGGGGAAAGGTCGACGCCGTCGAGCGGCCGATCGGGAAGCGGCGCATCGACGAGAGCACACAGCGTCGGCAGAGTGTCAGTGGTGACCGCGGGGACCTCAGTCGAGCGCGGCGCGGTGATGCGCGCCGGCCATTCGAGCACTCCCGGTACGCGTACGCCGCCCTCGTAGACGTCGCCCTTCTGCCCGCGAAACGGCGTCGTGGCGCGGCCGCTGCTCGGGATGCCGTTGTCGCCGCAGTACCACACGATCGTGTTCTCGCGCAGCCCTTTGCTGGAGAGAAAGCTGCGCAGGCGGCCGATGGCTCGGTCCATCGCCGTGATCTCGGCGTAGCGCTCGCGCAGCACGTCGCCGAGCGGGCGGGTCGTGGGGCCGCCGGTTTCGTTGTCGGTCAGCCGCACGGTGCGGTCGTTGTACTGCTCGGGGATCTCGTTGTAGAGGGTGAGATCCTCCTCGAGGCCCTGGTACGGTTCGTGGGGCGAGCCGAACCAGACGACCGTAAACGAGGGTCGCCCGCTCTGGCGAGCCCTCTCGATGAACTGCTCGGCCTCGGCAATGACGATGTCCGAGCTCTCGCCCTCGATCGTCTCCGGCGGCCCGCCGTTGCGCGAGAACGTCGGGTCGAGCTCGAAGAAGTTGTCGTGCGAGACCCACTCCTCGAAGCCCATCGCGCCCGGGCTGGTGGGGGAGTCGGCCTTCACCGGCCCAAGATGCCACTTGCCGAAATGGCCGCAGGCATAGCCAGCTTCGCCAAGGATCTGCGCGATTGTCATCTCCTCGGGCCGGATCGACCAGTTGGGCGAGAACGTTCCGCAGCGGTTGGGGTGACGGCCGGTCATCACGCTCGCTCGCGTGGGCGAGCACGACGGATGCGCCGAGTAGAAACTGTCGAAGCGCAGGCCGCTTGCCGCCATTTCGTCCAGAACCGGCGTAACCAGGTGCGGGTGGCCGTTGTAGGCGACTTCGTCCCAGGCGTGATCATCGCCCATCAGCAGGACGATGTTCGGCCGGGCGTCCTCGGCTTCCGGCTCGGCCGCCGGCGAGCAAGCGGCGGCAAACGCGGTCGTCACGGCGGCGCCGTACTTCAGGAATTGTCGTCGGGTCGTGGGCTCGGGCATGGCGAGAAGTCCGCACGATTGTAGCCCGTGTGGGAGGGGCTCCGTGGTCTTTACAAAATCTTTATCTTCGACGAGGCCGCCGGGCTTGCGTTCGAGGCCACGTTCGCAGTACATTGCCGCTCGCGCCGTCAAGCTCCGCCATGTCGAGCAAGCTAGAAAGCCTGGTCGGTCTCAATTCGGCGATCCTGGCCGCCGCGCTGATGCTGCTGCCAGCGTCCGGCGTCGTGAACCCGAGCGAGCCAACCCACTGGATGGCGCTGGCCCTGATATGGGCGCTGGGGCATGCGGCCCTCGAACCGGAGCGGTTTCGGCGGCGCTTCGTTCCCGACGCCTCGCCCTTGGCGCTGGCCGGGATCCGCGTCTGGGTCTGTTCGATCTTCCTGATCTACGTGCTCGTCAGCGATCTCTCGCGCACGGCTCGCTTGCCGCGGGAAATGCTGGCGATCTCGGCCGGCCGGATGGATTGGCTGCACGGCCTGCCCGGCTTCGACTCCTTCTTGACGAGCGAGTTGGCGCTGGCCGCCTACGAGGCGTGGGCGGCGCTCGTCCTGCTGGCGGCGGCGGCTGGCTTTCTCACCCGCGTGAGCGTTCCGCTAGCGACGCTGTCGACTCTGTTCTACGTCGGGATCTTTTGGGACTACACCTACTTCTATCACCAGTGCCTGATCGGTCTTTACGTGATGACGGCGCTCTCGTTCACGCCCTGCGGGGATGCGCTTTCCCTCGACGCCTGGCTGCGGACGCGCAAGGGCCAGGCTCCGGTCGCGCGCTCGGCGGCCGTCTACGGCTGGAGCCGCTATCTTTGCTGGACGGCGCTGGCGTTGCCTTACTTCCTGGCTGGGCTGAGCAAGCTGCGCAACGGCGGCTGGATGTGGTGGGAGCCCATGAATCTGCGCGGCAAGATCTATCGGGACTCGCTGCAGAAGGGCGTGTTCGAGCCGGCTCTCGGGCTGCACTTCTTCGACGCCCCGGACGCGATGTTCGCGGCGATCGGGATCGTGACCCTGATCCTCGAGGTCGGCTTCTTCATGGTGCTCTTCTCGCGCCGCGCCCGCAGCGTCTTGCCGGTCGGGGCGGCTTCGATGCATCTAGGCATTTTCACCTTGCAGAACTTCCTGTTCGTCGACGCGCTACTGATGCAGGCGATCTTCTACGACTGGCGCCGGGCGGGCGCCTGGGTGCGGGAGCGCTTCGCGAGGATGGTTGCGCCGGCGGGCCAGGCGAAGCCGGCGGGGCGCACCTATCCGGTCTTCGTGGCGGACGCCGCGTTCGTCATCTGCTTCGTCTGGCTGGTCCACATCGAGTCCTACCCGTTCAGCTCCTGGGGAATGTACTCGAACAAGCGGCTTGGAACGGAATTCGTCTACCACGTTACCTGGGCCGAGCACGCCGCCGAGGGCCGGATTCCTGCGCCCTACGAGAAGTGCTTCCCCGCGCCCACCTTCAACCCCTATCTGCGCATGCCGGCCTACGCGTTCCAGGACCCTGCTCGGCAGGACGCCTCCCGCCGATTCTTCCTCGCGTGCGGCGAGGAGCTGAACCGAGGGAAGCCCGCCCACGAGCACATCACGGTTTTCCGCATGGAAAGGTGGTTGTGGGACCCCGTTCGCGATCCGGCGGGCCCGCCGTACGGGGAGATGACGGATGTGCGGGAAGTCCGCGTGGATGTAGCTGAGGCGGCGGTTCGGCCTTGACACCTGACGCTGCGTCAGGGCGTAGGCCGGACTCACGCGGAAGATCGGCGAGCTCGCCAAGGCGACCGGCGTTTCCGTCCGGACGCTGCGCCACCACGAGCAGATTGGGCTGATGAAGGCTGCGGGCCGCACGTCGGCGGGGCACAGGCTCTACGGTGACGCGCAGGTCCGGCAGCTTCGGCACATTCGGTCGCTCGTTTCCATCGGGCTGCCGCTGAGCGAAATCTCAGACCTGCTGAAGCGGCCCGACGATTCGCCCGAGCGTTCGCTGGCGGCGCAACGCCAGAAGGCTCCGCGAGCGGATCGCCAGGCTCCAGGGGCTGCTGCTGCGGCTCGAGTCGTCGCGCGAGACATCTTCCACGCAAGAGCTCGTCGAAGCAATCAAGGAGATGGAAATGACCGAAAAGCTCGAAAAGTACTGCACGCCGGAGCGGCTCGAAGCGATTGAACCGCTGATAGACCCAATTGCACTGAAGTGTCCGATTTCGTCGACACCCGCAGCCGGAAGGCGAGGGCGTCCAGCGGGCCCGAACGGTTCGTTTCGCGCCTCTGGCGGCGGGCCCGTCCTACTTTCCATAGATTGACGTTTGGACAACCGTCGAGACTCCACCAACCCGAAGGACAACGGGGACGTTTCCGGACGCGGCAGTCATTCGCGCGTTGATCTGCATCAGGCCGACGAACCCCGGGGCCGCGCCAGCGTAGTCGAGGATCGCTTGTTCGCCGCCGATCCAGAGCTGGACATCGGCCAAAGGCGACGGGTAAGGGGCGATTGCTGGAACCCCCGTCGTCCCCGGCGGCGAGGTCTGGCCCTCGCCGCTGGCGTAGAAGATGACGGGTTGGCCAAGCTCCGCGGGGTTTGTAGGGCCGTTCAGCGACCCATCCGCATGCACCGCAATCGCGCGGCTTAGATCGTCGCCCCAGGCGAACAGCGCCGGTGCGGAGGTTGCCAATTCGAGTTCGTAGGCTGAGCCGGGAATTTCGTTCCGCACCGCGACTATTCTCACAGTGGCTCGGCCCGCGACCTCGTAGGGAATTTGGAAGTTGATTTGGTCCTCCCGGACGAAGAAAAGCGGGGCGGCGATCTCGTCCACAAGTACCTGTACGGCCGCCCTGAGGCGGGAGACCTCACCGCTCTCGTCCAGGGCGGCTCCTACGCCCTCGACAGGGCCCAGTCCTTGGCCGAAAATCGTCGCGTGTTGCCCTGGCGCGAGCCGGCGTGCCTGGAAATCGGCGGCGTGCGTGACGCGACTAATTTGAGGGCCGCGAGGGAGGTCTTTGGAGCACGCCCTAAGTTGGACGTATGGAAGCCCCGAGGAGGCGGGCTTGGCTTGGCCTCGGTACTGATAGGTTCCTTCCCAAGCCCAGCGGGTCGAACAAGTGGAGCAGCCCGACCAAACCTGGTCCTCGACCAGCTTCAACTCCACTGGGTCCCGAATAAGGTGAGCGTGGACACGGTCTTCTCCGTCATTGAGAGGTCGGGCAGCCCCGAAAGCTCCGATCCGGCCTCCATGATGTGCGCCAGTGAGAAAGCGACCATTCGCCTCGCTGAACGTATTCCAGCCGGGCGGGCATACCGGATCGACGAAGAACAAGACCATGCCGGCCGGCGCCGAACCGACCGCAGGCTGGGTTTTTACGCAGACATTGAACTTCACTGTTGGGAGATTGGCTGACGAGTCCCCTATCTCTACGTCCAGAGAGACATTGTCGACGAGGACTACATCTCGCGTTGGAACTTCAGGGTGATTCGGCCGCACCGTCGTTCCCTCGAGCCTGATCGCGGCTTCTCCTGGGTGACTGTGGTGAAGGTCATCGCCTTCCTGGAGAGCGTTCCTCACCGGACGGCCCAGTCCTCGATCACCGACAGGGACTATGGCCCGGCCCGCGGCGCGATCGTAATGGCGCCACCCTTCGGGACATGCACCGTCGAAGTAGGAGATCGCGCCCGCCGGCGCAGGATCCGCCAGTACGGGCTGACTCCAACTAACGGCCAGGACCAGCATGAACAGGCGGTTGCTCATGGTTGCCGCTCCTGGCTGCAGGCTCGAATCGCATAGTACGGCAGAGCATTGTCTTGCTCGGCCGTCCGTCCATCGATCCTTACCATCTGCGGTTCTACCCAATTGCGAACGAAGCAGCAGAACTCGAAGGTCGGCATCGGCTCGATCGGCAACTCGCGGATAGCCCGGAATGCGTGATCGTGTTTGCCGGGCTGATTGCCAGAAAGCGCGGCGCCGGTGGTTGCCCCGGACTCAGCGGGCTTGGCGCCGGCAAGTACTATTCGCCCGTTGGCAAGGGGCTCCTCGGCCCATCCCGCAGGGCAACTTGATCCAGAAAAAAAAGCCACAAGGCCTGCGGGGAAGTTCCCGGATGCCTGCTTCGGTCTTTCGTCGGCCGGCTGCTCGCCGCCGATGCACGCCGACGCTAGGAAAAGAACACATGCGACGCGGTGGACAGTCGTCAAACCTTTGCTCCTCCGTTTGCGAAGACCTTGACTCCAGATACCGCTAACGTTGCCCGATGGAGCCGCTGATAGAATAAACCAGCGTGTCCGGCTTCGTCGACATCCGCAGTCTGCGGGTGAAACCCATCGTTCCGCCCTACGACGGCCCCTACCCAGGGCCGGCGGGCCGGCGGCCGGACTGGCTGCGGGCTCCGGCCGCCGTAGGCGAAAACTACCGCGATCTCAAGCGGCTGGTGACCGAGCTGAAGCTGCATACGGTCTGCGAGAGCGCGGCGTGCCCGAATCTGGGCGAATGCTGGAACCGCCGCACGGCGACGTTCATGATCCTGGGCAACGTTTGTACGCGACGGTGCGGCTTCTGTGCGGTGCAGAAAGGAGCTCCCGAGCCGGCGGACTACGACGAGCCGCGTCGTGTGGCCGAAGCGGCCGCGCTGATGGGCCTGCGCTATGCGGTAGTGACCAGCGTCAATCGCGACGACCGCAAGGACGGCGGGGCGGACTTGTTCGCCCTGACGATCCAGGCTGTGCGCGGACGCATCCCCGACTGCAAGGTCGAGGTGCTCGTGCCGGACTTTCAGGGCTCGCACGCCGCCATGGACATCGTGCTCGAGGCGCGGCCAGACGTGCTGAATCACAACATCGAGACCGTGCCCCGCCTGTACCGGACCGCCCGGATCGGGTCGCGGTACGAGCGTTCGCTCGACATGTTGCTGTATGCTAAGACGGCTGCACCGGACATCCCGACCAAGTCGGGCATGATGCTCGGGCTGGGCGAGGAGGAGGGCGAGGTCTTACAGGTCGTGCGGGATTTGCGCGATCATCGAGTCGATATCCTCACCCTTGGGCAGTACCTGCGGCCGTCGCGCGACCACCTGCCGATTCGCCGCTACTATTCGCCCGAGGACTTCGCGCGGATGAAGCGTGTAGCCGAGGCGATCGGGTTCCGCCGCGTCGAGGCTGGGCCGCTGGTGCGCAGCTCGTATCACGCCGACGAGGCGAGCGAGGACATTACGGCGTAAGCCGCAGAAGAGTAGAGGAAGCGACAAAGATGGAGCTCAAACGCAGAGACCTGCTCAGGACCGCGATTCTTGGCGGCAGCGCCGCCGCATCGGCCGGAGCGCAGCACGTGCACGTCAAGACGATCGCGCCGGCGCAAGCGGCGGCTTCGGGCGAGCCTTGGATGCCGCAAGTGCTCGACGCGCACCAGAACGAGACGGTCATCGCGCTGAGCGAGCTCATCATCCCCGAGACCGACACGCCGGGCGCCAAGGCCGCCAAGGTCAACGAGTGGGTCGACCTCTATCTCGCCGATCTAGCCGAGGACAAAGGCCACGGATTCCTGATGGGGTTGGGCTGGCTCGACGGTTACGCAATCAAGCAGCACAGCCAGCCCTTCGTCAAGCTGACCGAGGCGCAGCAGGTCGCGATCCTCGAAGAGCTCGACGGCTCCAAAGAGGAGGAGCTCGAGCCTGGCGCGGAGTTCTTCAAACAGATCAAGAGCTTGACGGTGCAGGGCTACTACACCTCGAAGATCGGGATCGACGAGCTGAACAAGGACGGCGTTCCCGATACCTTCGCCTGCACGCACGGCTCCCACGCCTAGGAGCGCAATCGATGAGCGCGAGCCGCGCACTGCCGCTAACGGTCAGCCTCGAGGAATACCTCGGCAACCCGTCCGAGTACCAGCACTGCGAGTGGGTGGCCGGCAAGGTGGAGCCGCTGAACGTGGGATCGAAGACGCACGGCCGCATCCAGGTTCTCGCCGGAAAGTATTTTGTCGACTACTTTCTCGAGAATCCGATCGGTTATGTAAGCGCCGAGCTGCACTGCAGGCTCACGATTGGCGGCGCCCCGCGCTACCGCCTGCCCGATCTGGCCGTGGTGCTGGGAGACGAGAACCCGGACGAGCCGTACTTGCACCGCGCCCCTGACCTCGCCGTCGAGATCCAGTCTCCCGAAGACTCCCTGACCGAGCTGCTCGCAAGGTGCGGCGAGTACCTTGCCAACGGCGCTCGGTTGGCCTGGATCGTGGTCCCGAGCGAGGAAAGCGTCTGGGCCGTCTCGGCCGACGCTCCGCCGCAAACGTTCCGCAAGGGGCGGATGATCGACGCGGGCGAGCTGCTGCCCGGCTTCGAGCTCGAGGTTGACGAGCTCTTTCGATAAAAGGGACCAGGAAGGGCGGCGCTGGGCCAGGGTGCTAGAATCCAGGCGAAATGTCCGTCTCTCGTCGAATGTTCCTGGGCGCCGCCGCGACTGCCGCCCTCTCGTCGCCGGCTGCTGCAGCCAAGCGAAAGTTCACCGTCGCTTTCACGCCCGGCTCGATCGGCGTCAAGGCCGGCCAGCGGCGTGCCATCGAACTGGCCGCCAAGTACGGCTACGAGGCGGTACAGCCGTTCGCGAGCGATCTAGCGAAGCTGTCCGTCGGCCAGCTCCGGGATCTGCGGGGCGAGTTGAGGAGTCGCGGGCTGCAATGGGCCGCGGCCGGCATGCCAGTGGATTTCCGCGGCGACGAGTCGAAGTTCCGAGCCGGCCTCGAAGCTCTGCCGGCGCAGGCCAAGGTCTACGAGCAGGCCGGCGTAACCCGCATCAGCACTTGGCTCAAGCCGATGCACGACGAGATGACCTATCTCGAGTACTTCCGCACCGTCTCGCGGCGGTTGCGGGAGCTCGCGACGATCGTGGGCGACCACGGGATGCGCTTTGGGCTCGAATATGTCGGCACCCCGAGCCTGCGGATCCGGCAGCGGTATCAGTTCGTGCACACCATGGCCGAGACCAAGGAGCTGATCGCCGAAGCCGGTCGGCCGAACCTCGGGTTCGTGCTCGACTCCTGGCATTGGTGGACCGCCGGCGAGACCAAGGGGGACCTGTTGACCCTGACAAATCCTGACATTGTCTCAGCCGATCTCAATGACGCTCCCTCTGGAATTCCGCTGGCTGAGCAGCAGGACAACACGCGCGAGTTGCCGCTCGCTACTGGCGTGATTCCTCTCGGGGACTTCCTGCAGGCGTTGGTCGAGATTGGCTACGACGGTCCAGTGCGCCCCGAGCCGTTCAACAAGAAGCTCAACGCGATGGACGACGAGTCGGCGGCGGAGGCGGCGGCCGCTGCGATGAAGAAGGCGTTTGCCTTGGCTGGGTGAGCGGCCCCGTCGTCATTCTGGGCTGTGGCTACACAGCGCGGCGGCTCCCGCTTTCCGGCTCGCGGGTCCTCGCGTTCTCCCGCGGCGTCGACGGGCTCGCGGAGCTTGGATTCGAGCTGACGCCCTGGGACGCCTCCGCGCCCGATGCGGCCGCGCGCCTGGCGCGGGAGATCCCGCAAGGATCGACCGTCCTGTACTCGCTGCCGACTCTTCGTGCGGGCGAGGGTCTCGACGAGCCGGCGCCGCGGCTGCTGCCGGCGCTGGAAGGCAAGGCGCGCCGAGTCGTCTATCTTTCCACGACCGGGGTCTACGGGCCGGCCCGCCACGTGGACGTGAAGACGCCGGTCGACCCGCGCACCGAGCGCCAGCGCCTGCGCGTCGCCGCCGAAGAGGCGGTCCGGAGGGGCGGTTGGGAATCGCTCCTGCTACGACCTGCCGCGATCTATGGCCCAGGGCGCGGCGCGCACGTGGCCATGCGGGAGGGACGCTACGCCTTGGCCGGGGACGGCTCCGGATTCATCTCGCGGATCCACGTAGACGATCTGGCTGTGATCGTCGCCGCGGCGCTCGAGTCCGACCTCGTCGGCGCCTATCCGGTGGCCGATGAGCAGCCCTGCTCGCAGCGCGAGATGGCGCGGTACGTGGTTGACCTCACCGGTCTGCCGATGCCGTCTACGGTTCCGCGCGAGAGGGCCGACGAGACGCGGCGCGGCGACAGACGCGTCGACGGCCGAGCAATCCGCGAGGCGTTGGGCGTCGAGTTGCGCTACCCGACCTATCGCGAGGGCGTCGCCGCAGCGCTCGAGACTGAGGGTGCTCGAAGCCGAGGGCGCTCGTTCTAGCCCGCCCGCCGGACCGCCACGATCGTCATGTCATCGGTCTGCGGCGCATCCCCGCAGAACGCGTTGACTTCGGAGGCGATCAGGTCAATCAGCTCAGCCGCCGGCTTCTCGCGGTTCGCTACGGCAAGCTCCTGGAGCCGCCCCTCTCCAAACTCTTCGAAGCCCGTGTTCGCCGCTTCGCTGAACCCGTCCGAGTAGATCAGCAGCAGGTCGCCAGGCGCGAGGCTCACGCTCGCCTGGGTGTAGGAGAACGCGGGCAGGATTCCCAGCACCGGGCCGCCGTCGGAGAGCTCGCGGACCGAGCCGTCGGTCGAGATCAGCAGCGGAGGATTGTGTCCGGCGTTCGAGTACCGCAACTCGTGCGAGGAGGGCTCGAGCACGGCGTAGAACATCGTGACGAACTTGTCCGAGTCGGTGCTGTTGTAGAGCAGCTGATTGGCGTGTTCGAGGCGTGCGGTCAGGGTGGCGTCGGAGAGGCTCAGCGACCGGATCGCCGCTTGCATGTTCGCCATCAGCAGCGCCGCCGAGATGCCCTTGCCGGATACGTCGGCCAAGCACACCACAGTCCCGTCGCCCTCGCGCGAGAAGTAGTCGAAGTAGTCGCCGCCAACCTGTTTGGCGGGTTCGGACCGGCCAGCGAGGTCGTAGCCGGAGAGCTCGGGCGGCGCCTTGGGCAGCAGTTTCTGCTGGATGGTGCGGGCGGTGCTCAGCTCTTGCTCGATCTTCGCCAACGCCTGTTCTTCTTCGTAGAGTCGGGCGTTCTCGATGACCTGTGCCGACTGCGCGCCGATGATCGTCAACAAACGGCCGTCGCCTTCGGTGAACTCCTCGCCGCCGTGTTTGTTGAACACGCTGAGAACGCCAATCATGCGGCCCTTGAGCCGCAGCGGCACACAGAGCAACGAGCGCATCGTGGCGGCCTCTTCCGGCACTCGAAAACGTTTGTCGGTCGCCAAGTCGTTGACTACCAGCGGCTGCTGATTCTTGAGCATCCAACCCGTGATCTGGTCGCCGAGCCGGTAGGGGATGCCGGAATAGTCCGACTCCGCCCGCCGAATCATCGTTCGCAGCGGCGCCTCGGCCTCGTGCTTGTCAATGAGCAGCACCGCGCCTTGCTCTACCCGGAGGTGCTTGACGCTTTTCTGCACGATGAGCGCGACGATTTCGTCTAGTGCCAGCGTCGAAGAGACGGCGAGCGCCACGTCGTTGAGAATGGAGAGCTCTTCGACGGCGCGTTTGAGGCGGTCGTTCTCCGATTCCAGGCGTTTGAGGCGAAACTCGACGTCGTCCATCTAGACGGTCCCTTGGCAAGGCAACGGTAGCTTCGCCGTTGCCGCGAAGTCAATAGCTGGCGGCGGGCGCTATTCCGCCGGCTCGCTCGAGCCGAGCAGCTTGCCGCCGGTCCAGATGTCGCGCACGCGCTCGAAGCCTGAGTCGTAGGCTTGCCGCAGCTCGGCCGGCGCGACCAGCGAAGCGGCGCGCGCGCCGTGCAGCACCCAGGGCGCCAGCCGCGAATCCGCGACTGCGCGCTCAGCGTCGGCCACCGGCGCGAACGCCACGACTCCCAATACGAGCATCGTCGCGACCACGAGCCCGCGCAGGAAACCGAACCCGGCGCCGAGGAAGCGATCGAACCAGCGGACTCCGGCGAAGCCGTAGATCTTGTCGAGCGCCCATGCAATCAGGCCCCCCGCGATGAGGCAGCCGACGACGATAGCGGCGAAGGCGACGAAGTTCGCGAGCTGCATGCTGGAGATGTAACCGGTCAGCTCTAGCGCCAGTTGGTCGTAGAACCACATCCCGCCAACCACTCCTAGAAGCAGCGCGGCGATGCGGACGATCTCCTTGGTGACTCCGTTGCGCAGCGCCGCGAGCACAGAGACGAACAGGATCCCGCCGATCAGAATGTCGAGCCAGTTGACTCCCATATCGAGATTGTCCCGGCCCGCCGCGTGCGGGATTCGCGAGGGCCCTAGGCCGAAGGCTCGGCCACGTCCACCAGTGTAGAACGACGGCGCATCATCGTTCGAGCTCGCCGTCGAGATTGATCGTAGGACCCACGCCCAGCCTGCGGCCCAGGCGGCTCCAACGGGACGAGCTGGCCTCGCGGCCCTGCCTCCTCAGGCTAGCGAGCCGCCGCGTCAGCTCGCCCAAATAAGCCGGTGTCGCGCCGCCGCCTGCCTTGCGGGCAACGACCGGCTGCGACCAGTCGCGGTGCACAATGCCGTGGCGTAAGCAACTCTCCCCGCGGAAGGCGATGTCGGAGAATCCGGCCTCTTGCAGACCCCGCTCGAGGCCGCCGCGGCTGAATACGCGCACCTCCAGCGAGCTGTCGGCGCTCTCGGGCGCTCGATGGAAAACCAGCTCGTCGAAGGCTTCGAGCGCGCCGTCCGCGCGGCGGTTCACCAGCACCGGTTTGCCGTCGATCTCCGTCAAGGCGTAGCGGTCGAGGGAAGGGTAGTGCTCGACGGTCTGGTCGTCGAGCGTATAGGGCGCGGTTAGGATCAACACGCCGCCCGGCGCTAGCAGCCGATACGCCTCGGCGAGGGCGCGCTCGACCGGAGGCGTGACGTGCTCAAAAACTTCGCTCGCCACCACGAACTCGTACCGACCATGCTCCTGCGGATGCTCGACGGCGATGTCGAACTTGGGATCGAGATGATGGAACGTGTTGCGGTAGTCGTACAGCTCTTCGAAGCGGTCCGCGTAGCCCGCCCAGTCGCTCAAGCCCAGCCCGCGCAACGACTCGAGGGGCGGGAAATCGGGCAGCGGCAGACTGGTCCCGAACAGCGCGAGCGAGAACAGGCGGATGATCGAACGCGCACGCACGTTGGAGCCGCATGCCTCGCAACTTGGCGTTTGAGCCGGATCGAGCAGGAGCTCCTCGGCGGCTTGGCCTTGCCGCCCGCAGATGTTACATCGGAAGCTCAGCATGCGGCCGCCGACCTTCGGCTAGTCGCCGAGCTCGTTGCCGGTGAGAATGAAGTACGCCTCCTTGTACTTCGCCGAAGTGTTTGCGACGACTTCCTCGGGCAGCTCGGGGGCGGGCGGCGTCTTGTCCCAGTCCAGAGTCTCCAGATAGTCCCGAACGTACTGTTTGTCGAAGGATTCTTGGGAACGCCCGGGTTGGTAGAGCTCGAGCGGCCAGTAGCGTGAGGAATCGGGCGTCAGGACCTCGTCGCCTAGGACGATCTCGCCGTTCAGTCGGCCAAACTCGAGCTTGGTGTCGGCGATGATGAGGCCGCAAGCGAGCCCGTGTTGGGCCGCGCGATCGTAAATGTCGATCGTGAGATCTTCGAGCTTCTGCGCCCAATCCGCGCCGATGATCTCGCCGGCCTGCTCGATGCTGATGTTCTCGTCGTGGCCGGTTTCGGCCTTGGTCGCTGGCGTGAAGATCGCCTCGGGGAGCTTGCCGCATTGGCGCATGCCGGTTGGCAATTCGATGCCGCAAATCGCGCCGGTTCGCTGGTAATCCTTCCAGCCCGAACCGACGACATATCCGCGGGCGACGCACTCCACGGGGAACATGTCGAGCTTGTGGACCAGCATCGAACGACCTTGCAGTTGGTCCCGGTACTGTCGCAGCTCCTCGGGGTACTCATCGACATCCGCGGTGATGAGATGGTTCGGTACGACATCCTTGAACAAGTCAAACCAAAACAGAGAGAGCTGCGTCAGCACCTCTCCTTTGCGGGGGATCGGCGTGGGCAACACGACGTCGTAGGCGGAGATGCGGTCGGTGGCGATCAGCAGCAGGCGATCATCGCCCACGGCGTAGATGTCGCGCACTTTTCCGCGGCCGACGCATTCGAGGCCCGGCAAGTTGCTTTCGGTCAAAGGCGTGGTGGTTCGTTGACTCATGGATCGCCCAGGATAGCGACGCTCCCGGGGGCCCAGCAAGTGTGAATTCGGCCTCAATTGTCTGGATTGCGCATTTTTTGTGACCCAACGGGGAATGCCGTGTACTACACTATTGACGCAATATGTTTGCGAGCCAGACGGCAAGGATCAGCAAACGACCCATGAGCGCCCTCCCCGAACGCCGCCGCGCACGCCGCTACACCGTTGCCTTACCCATCCAAGTCGTGAAGCTGCGGAGCAGGAACGTGGACGTGTCTGGCGAGACGTGCAATGTGAGCTCTGGCGGCGCCCTTTTCGTGATGCCGGGGGCTCCTCCGACCGAAGGCAGCGAGATCGAGTTTCGGTTGACGATGCGCGGCTCGTCGCTGCTGCATTGCAAGGGCCGAGTCACCCGGATCGAAGAGACCGTCGGAGCGGAGACGTTTGGCGTCGCCGCTACCATCGACCGCTATCGCTTCATCCGGCCGGAGAACCAGTAGCGACGCAGGCGGCGCGCTCGGCCAACGCCGGTCGAGCTTCTGATATAGTAGGGGGCGTTTGCCCAGCAGAGATCCGCTCGATGTTGATGCGGAGGCGCTGCGGCATCCCGCTGGCAATCCACGCGACAACCCAAAGGAAGGTGTCTGGTGAGTTTGAAGAAAACACCACAAGATCAGGACACCGCAGCCCCGAAATCCGGCTTCTCCCGGCGCCTGTTCATGCAGGGCGTCGGCGCTGGGGCGGGCGCTGCGGGCGTGCTGACCACGCAGGCGGAGGCCGCCACCGGCGACTCCCAACCGGTCGGGCCCGGAGCGGTCCAGATCACCCTGCGGATCAACGGTCAAGCGCGCGAGGTGGAAATCGAGCCCCGCGTCACGCTGTTGGACGCGCTGCGCAACCGGCTCGATCTGACGGGCGCGAAGAAGGTCTGTGACCGCGGCACTTGCGGCGCCTGCACGGTAGTCGTCGATGGCGAGGCTGTGTACGCCTGCTCGATGTTGGCCATCGAAGCCGAGGGTCGCGACATCCAAACCGTAGAAGGCCTCTCGTCGAGCGACGAGAAAATGCATGCGGTGCAGCACGCCTTCGTCGACAACGACGCACAGCAGTGCGGCTTCTGCACGCCGGGCCTGGTGATGGCCGCCAAAGCGTTGCTCGATCACAACCCCCGCCCGTCCCGCGCCGAGGTCGAAAAGGGCCTGAGCGGCAACATCTGCCGCTGTGGAACCTACGTTGGCGTGAGACAAGCCGTGCTCGACGCAGCGAGCCGAGGAGGTCGCCGTGGCGATTGATTATCAGTGGCCTTCGCAGTCCGAGACGAAGATTCTCGGCAAGCGCTACAACCGCCTCGACGGTCCGTGGAAAGTGCGCGGCACCGCCGAGTACGCCTATGACCGCAATCTCGACGGCATGCTCGTGGCGCGCCTGGTGACGAGTCCCCACGCGCACGCCAAGATTACCGCGATCGACATCGAGCCGGCGAAACGAGTCAAGGGCTTTCGCGCGGCCGAGCTCATCCACGACGTCGGCGCGGAGTTGCAGTGGATCGGCCAGGAGATTCTCGCCGTCGCCGCCGACAGCGAAGAAGCAGCCCGCGATTGCGTCGCCGCCGTGCGCGTCTCCTACGAAGTGCTGCCGCACTGGGTGGGCGACGAGGACGTCAAGCGCGCTGGCGAGAAGAATCGCGTCAAGCCGGCCGAAGACAAGGAAGAAGGCGACATCGTCAAGGGCTTCAACGAAGCCGAGGTGACGCACGAGGGCTACTACGGCCTGCCTACGATCACCCATTGCTGCCTCGAGCCGCACGGTCAGGTCGTCGACTGGAAGGGCGACAAGATCACCGTCTACGCCTCGACTCAGGCCGTCAGTCGCATCGCCGGCGATCTGGCCAAGAACCTCGCCGAGGACGAGCGTTTCAAGGACGTGAAGGCGAACCAGATCCGCGTGATCACGCCGGTGATGGGCGGCGGCTTCGGCTCGAAGTTCAACATCGACACCTGGGGCGTCGCTTGCGCGAAGCTCTCGAAGGCGACCGGCCGGCCGGTCAAGCTGATGCTCGACCGCGACGAGGAGCTGATGGTCGCGGGCGGACGTCCCTCCGACTACGGCAACATCAAGGTCGGCGCCAAGAAGGACGGCACGCTCACCGCCTACGAGGCGGAGACCTGGTCGACCGGCGGCGTCGCCGGTCGCGGCGCGCCTCCGGTGCCGTATATCTTTCAGGACATTCCCAACCGCAAGACGCGGCATCTGAACGTCTCGACCAATACCGGCCCGGCTCGCGCCTGGCGGGCGCCCAACCATCCGCAGGCCGCCGTGCTCACCATGACGGCGCTGACGGATTTGGCCGCCAAGCTGGAGATGGACCCGTTCGATCTGTTCAAGAAGAACCTCGGGTTCACGCCGCGGGCGGAAGTCTACTCGATGGAGCTCGACAAGGCCGCCGAGCTGATGGGCTGGAAGTCGAAGTACCACAAGCCCGGCGACGGCAAGGGCCACATCAAGCGCGGCGTCGGGCTGTCGATGCACACCTGGGCGGGACGTCCTCACGACTCCACCTGCCGGGTGAGCATCGAAGCCGACGGCAGCGTGACCGCGGCGCTGGCGTCGCAAGACCTTGGCGTGGGCAACCGAACCGTCATCGCCGCGGTGTTGGCGGAGACGGTCGGTTTGGGGCTGCACGACGTGACGGTCGAGATGGGCGACTCAGTGCTGCCGGTCTCTGGCGCCTCAGGCGGGTCCACGACCGTGGGCGGGGTCTCGGCCTCGACTCGTCGAGCCGCGACGCACGCATTACGGAAGCTGGCCGAAGTCGTGGCGCCGGATCTGGGTGTCTCCGCCGAGGACGTCGCGATCGCGGACGGCAAGGTCTTTGCCGCGAGCGACCCCTCCAAGTCGCTTTCCTGGCAGGATGCTTGCCGCAAGCTCGGCCCCAAGACGATCTCCGAGATGGGCGCGCAGCCGGCTCGCGATCAGGGCAAGCTGAACGACTCGGGCGTCGGCGGCGTCCAGATGGCCGAGGTCACCGTCGACACCGAGACCGGCGTGGTCCGCGTCGACAAGATGGTCGCGGTGCAAGACGTCGGCTACGTCATCGCGCTCGACCAGGCCGAGAGCCAGGTGTACGGCGCCTTGATCCAGGGGATCGCCTGGGCGCTTTACGAAGAACGCATCTACGACGAGATGACCGGCAAGTATCTCAACGCCGACATGGAGTTCTACAAGCTCCCCGGCGTGGGGGATATCGGCGAGCTCGTTGTGCACATGGTGCAAGGACCCTACGACGATCGCGGCGTCATCGGCTTGGGCGAGCCGCCTGCGATCTCGCCCGGCGCGGCGATCTCGAACGCCGTACAGAACGCTCTCGGCATCCGCGTCCCCACGCTTCCGCTCACGGCGGACCGCGTGCTCGCGGCGATCGAGAAGGGAGGCATGGCGTAATGGAAAACTTCGAATACATTGCCCCGATGACGGTCGACAACGCCGTCAAAGCTCTCGGCTCGGAGTGGGGTCAAGCCGAGGCGCTCTACGGAGGCACCGACACGGTTTCTCTTCTCAAGGAGCGCATCGCGACGCCCTCGCGCGTGGTCAGCCTCAAGAACGTTGGGTCGCTGAAGGGCATTTCGAGAGCCCGCGGCGCGATCACGATCGGTTCGATGACGCCGTTGAGCGAGGTTGCGTCCCATAGCAACATCGCCAAGTCGTACCCGGCGCTGGTGCAGGCGATCGAGGGCATTCACTCGATACAGCACCAGGCGATGTCGACCATTGCGAGCGATCTGTTGCAGCGTCCGCGCTGCTGGTACTTCCGCAACGGTTTCGGCCTGCTGGCGCAATCGAAGGGCAAGTCGCTCGTGCCGAACGGCGAGAACCAATACCATGCCATCCTGGGCAACAAGGGTCCGGCGTACTTCGTCAGCGCTTCGCTGCTGGCGCCTGCGCTGATCGCCGTCGGCGCCAAGGCCACCGTGATCGGCCCGGAAGGCTCACGGCAGGTTGCGGTGGACGATCTGTTCCAGATTCCGTCGAGCGCAAACCAGCGCGAGACCACGCTGAAGCCCAACGAGGTGATCTCGAAGATCACGCTTCCGCGCACCAGGGCCGATAGCGCCACCTACGAGGTCTACCAGCGGCAGCTGTTCGATTGGCCTCTCTCGGCGGCGTCGGTGGCGCTGACGATGAGAGGTAAGCGTGTCCGCGACGCCGTGGTGGTGCTGGGCCACGTGGCGCCGAAGCCGTGGCGCTCCTCCGAGGCGGAGAACGCACTGGAGGGAAAGACCATCAGCGAAGCGGTCGCGGCCGAGGCCGGCAAGGCTGCGGTGGCGTCGGCGACGCCGCTATCGAAGAACAAGCACAAAGTGCAACTGGCTTCGGTGGCGGTCAAGCGTGCGATCTTGCGCGCCGCCGGGGAGAGGGCATGAGCCGAAATCGCGGCGCCGGCCTGAAGGTGCTGACGAAGCGCTGCGAAGGGCTGCGCTGGAAGGGCATGTTCATCGACGCCGATGACGACCCGACCGTGCAGCTCTCCAACTCGCGGATCTATTGGTGCGTCTACACCCAAGGTCCGCTAGGCAAGGATGGCGAAGTCGTCGACGAGGACGTCTGCACCTCGTCGCGCAAGTGCTACAAACGCGCCTGAGCGCTCAACTCGGGAAAAGACAAGCCCCGGCCTCGCGGTAGCGACGGCCGGGGCTTGTGGTATCGGGCTGCGGCGGGCATTGGGGCCTGCGGCCCCGGGGCGAGGCGCAGCCTCGCCTGCACGGCATAGCCATGCGCCACAAGGTCGATCATCGGGCTGGCCGAGAGGGCGCTAGGAACGCTCGTAGAGGTAGGCGGCGTCGGTGCGCCGGCTGCCCGAGCCGTGGTTGACCACGAATTGCCGCCGCCGGCTCTGGCCTCGGTTGGCGTTCCACAGTGTCGCCGCGGCATAGTCGCCGTCTTTGCGCAGGGCGTAGAAGAACAAGTCGAACCGCTCGAGCCGCGCCCGGTCGTCGTCGTAGTTGCGGACCACGCGCTTGACGGCGTCGAGGCAAGCCTCCTCGGCCGACATGCCGTGGCGCATGTTCTCGACGATCGCGTGCGCCCCGCAGACGCGGATGCACTCCTCGCCGCGCCCGGTCGAGCCGCCGGCGCCCACGTCTTGATCGACATAGAGCCCCGAGCCGATCAGCGGCGAATCGCCCACGCGCCCGGGGATCTTCCAGGCCAGCCCCGAAGTCGTCGTGCAGCCCGACATCTCCCCTTTCTCGTTCAGCGCCAGGCAATTGATCGTACCGGTGGTGGGATTCTTGGCCAGACGCCGGGCCCAAGCCAGCCACTCGGGCTTCGCGCCTGGAACCATCTCGAGCAGTTGGGCGCCCCGGTCGCCCTGCGGCGAGTCGAGCCCCGGACCCCAATCCGAGCCGAGCGACTCCTTCCAGACCAGCCAGGCCAGGCGCGCCCTCTCGGTCAGCAGGTTCTCTTCGGCGAAGCCGTGCGCTTTCGCGAACGCCAAGGCGCCGTCGGAAACCATCATCACGTGGTCGGTGCGTTCCATCACCAGCTTGGCGACCCTGGACGGCGATTTGATGTTGCGCAGCGAGGCGACCGAGCCGGCGCGCCGGGTGG
This sequence comes from Bryobacterales bacterium, assembly GCA_965216545.1. Classification (GTDB taxonomy): domain Bacteria; phylum Acidobacteriota; class Terriglobia; order Bryobacterales; family UBA6623; genus RI-231. The sequence goes on along the minus strand of OZ244172.1, from coordinate 3,578,274 downwards.
GGCCGTGCATGACGCAGGCGTCGAGCTCGACCACGCCCGCCTCGTTGGGCAGGCCGCCATAGCCGACCGAGGTGTCCTCGGGGTCGAGCTCGACGGTGTTGACGCCCGCGACGACCGCGTCGAGGGTGTCGCCGCCGGCCTCGAGGATGTCCATCGCCACCTTGCAGCAGTGCATGCCGTTGCCGCTCGAGATCACGATATTGCCCGGCGTCGCCTCAGCTTGGGCGGCTCCGGCGGCGGCGGCCGCGAGCGGGACGTTGAGGATCGTACGTCGCGTCATGGCCCCATTGTAGGACCGGGGCGGAGCCGAGCGGCATAATGGTGGGACGGGGTGTTTCGGACGACCCATCTGCTGGCCTTGCTAGCCTGTGCGGCTCCCGCGCACGCACAGCGACTGCTGCCCGCGCCGACCGGTCTCGACGCCTCCGACGGCGCCTACACGATCAAGGTCGGGCTCGCTTGGGAGCATGTCCAGGACGCCCATAGCTATCGCATCTACCGCGCCACGGCCAACGACCCTGGCCGCGCGGAGCTGATCGGAACCACGGCCTCAATCCTCTACTTCGATCGCTCGGCAACGGTCGGGCAACCGTACTTCTACTGGGTGCAGGCGGCCGGGGGAGAAGGCGTGAGTCGATTGAGCGAGCCCGACGAAGGCTTCGTCGCCGCCGGCAGGACGAGCGCCTTCGGTCCGATCGGTCCGCTGCAACCGCCGCCGGAGCCGGCTGAGAACCCGGTGACCGGAGCGAAAGTTTACCTGGGAAAGACCCTGTTTTGGGACGAGCAGCTTTCCTCGACGCGCACCGTTGCGTGCGGAACCTGTCATCGCCCGCGCAAGGGCGGCTCCGATCCCCGCGCCATGGTGGGCTCGGAGCGCTCGCGGAACGCCGGGCCGGACCGAACGCCGGGCACCGCGGACGACATTTTCGGCTCGCCAGGAGTCCCGTTGCACCGCGCCGACGGAACCTATGTGTGGTCCGAGCAGTTCGGCTTCGGCGAGCAGACCACTGGGCGCAAGGCGCAGACCGTGTTCGAGGCGGGGTTCAGCGACCTCGGCCTGCTCTGGGATGGGCGAGCGGTGAATGAATTCGTCGATCCGCTCAGCGGCGAAACCGTGATGGAGAGCGGCGGCGCACTGGAGTCGCAAGCTCTGTTGCCCATCCTCAACACCACCGAAATGAGTGACGTCGACCGCGGTTGGGACGAGGTCCTCGCGCGCCTCGGAGCCTCCGCGCCGCTTGCGCTCTCGCGGGCCATTCCCCCCGCGCTCGCAGCATGGATCGGCGGCCGAACCTACCCCGAGCTCTTTGTGGAAGCTTTCGGCTCGCCTGAGATCACGCCGGTTCGCATCGCGTTTGCGATCGCGAGCTACGAGCGCACACTGTTCGCCGATCGCACCAAGATCGACGCCTATGCGGCCCAGATCGAGCCCATGCCGGAAGATGAGGCTCGCGGCCGCGAGGTTTTCCTCGGCAACTTCTGCGACGAATGCCACCGAGGCGATCAGATCGGCGACAACCGTTTCCGCTACATCGGCGTGCGGCCTGACTTCGAGGACGAGGGCCGCTTCGAGGTCACGCGCGATTCGCGCGATCTAGGGCGCATGCGGACCCAGAGCTTGCGCAACGTGGCGCTGCGCGGCCCCTACATGCACACGGGCGGCCTGGCGACACTGGGCGACGTGGTGGAGTTCTACGACCGTGGCGGCGATTTCACTTCTCCCAACAAAGACAGCAACTTCGTCAGGCGACTGGGACTGACCGAGCAACAGAAGGACGACCTGCGAGTGTTCCTGGAGCGCTCTCTGACCGACGCCCGCGTCGTCGGCGAGCAGGGGCCGCTGTTCGACCGCCCGCTGCTCTTCACCGAATCGGCCCGCGTGCCGGTGGTCGAACCGGACGGCTCAGGGGTCCAAGTCCACGTAGTCGAGCCCCCCATCCTGGGGAATCCGAGCTTCACCGTCGCCGTCTCGAACGCCGCCGGCGGCAGCGAAGCCGTATTGGTGATCGACGACGCCGATCCGGGCCCGGGGCCGAGCATCCCAGCGACCGCCGCGCTGTTCCGCGGGGTTGCTCGAACCACGGGCTTTGGCGCAACGCGGCGACACGCCTCCATCAGCGTTCCCCTCCCCGATAATCTCGCTTTGGCCGGTAGAACGTTCTTCGGCCGCTGGTACCTGCCGCGCAATGACGGAGTGACGGTCAGCCCGCTGTTTCGCCTGACGCTGTTTGCGCCGGCCAACACCTCCGCCGCGCCGCCCAAAGTCGCAGCCATTGCGACGGTGTCGGCCGCGAGCCTGGCGCCGGGACGCGTCTCTCCGGAAAGCCTGGTCAGCGGGTTCGGCCCATCGCTCTCGATCGCGACCGAGGCCGCCTCGTCGTTGCCGCTGCCGAGTGAGCTGGCGGGCGTCGAGATTGTCGTGCGGGACAGCGCGGGCGAAGATCGTCCGGCGCCGCTGCTGTTCGTCTCGGCCGGGCAAATCAACTACCAGGTTCCCGCGGGAACGGCCGCCGGCGAGGCCGTCGCCTCGGTGCGCTGGAGCGGCGTCACCATCGCCCAAGGGTCGATCCAGGTCGCCCACGTCGCGCCAGCGGTTTTTTCCGCGAATGCCAACGGAACGGGCCCGGCCGCGGCGCAGGTGGTCCGGGTAGCGCAAGACGGCTCACAGACGCTTGAGCCGACGGCGGCGCTCGACCCTGTCGCCGGGCGCTTCGTCACGCGCCCGATCGATGTGAGCGCGCCCAACGAGCAAGTCGTTCTGACTCTTTTCGGGCTGGGCGTCCGTTTCGCTTCGGGCGCGGTCTCGGCGATGGTCGGCGGGGGGCCGGCGCAGGTGCTCTTCGCTGGACCGCAGCCGCAGTTCGCAGGCGTGGATCAGATCAACATCCTGCTGCCCCGCGCGCTCGCCGGCCGCGGAGAAGTGCAAGTCGTCATCAGCGCGGACGGCGAGTCCAGCAACCCGGTCGATATCCGCATCCGCTGATCCCGTCGTCTCTCGACTGCGGGCCCGATAGCGCCGAGCTTCGCTCGCTATGCTGGAGTCTTCCGATGACCCGCCCTCGGAACGGCCGAGCAGGGAACCTCGATCCGCGCCGCTTCTTCGGCCGCGGCGGCCTGCTCTCGCAGAAGCACCCGCGCTACGAGCTGCGCCCCGGCCAGATCGAAATGGCGCGCGAGATTGCAACCTGTCTCGACGAGAAGCGCCACCTCATCGTCGAAGCCGGCACCGGAACGGGCAAGACGCTGGCCTACCTCGTGCCGGTGATCGCCAGCGGAAAACGGGTGGTGATCTCCACCGGCACGAAGAACCTCCAGGAGCAGCTCTTCTACAAGGACGTCCCTTTTCTCGCCGAAGCGGCCGGCCGCGAGCTGCGAGTGGCCTACATGAAGGGCCGGCAGAACTACCTCTGCCGCGAGAAGCTCGACGAAGCCGAAAAGCGGCCGGTGCTCGCCGGCTTCGAGGAGATCGAGGAGTTCGCGCTGATCAAGCAATGGGAGCCGGAGACCGAGACCGGCGATCGCGCCGAGCTCGCCGCCCTGCGCCCCGGCTCCTCCACCTGGCAGAAGCTCGACGCCCGCCGCGAGATGTGCTCCGGCTCGAAGTGTCCGCAGTTTGATCGCTGCTTCATCACCAAGATGCACCAGCGCGCGGCCGAAGCGGACATCATCATCGTCAACCATCACCTGTTCTTTGCCGACCTGGCGCTGCGGGAGGACGACTTCGGATCGATCATTCCCGACCACCAGGCCGTGATCTTCGACGAGGCCCATGAGATTGAGCAGGTCGCCGGGCAGCACTTCGGCGTCCAGCTTTCGAGCTACCGGTTCGAGGAGCTCGTGCGGGACGTCCGCAACGTGGCGCACGCTTGGGACTTCGGCTCCAAGGGACTCGACTCGGCGCTCGACCTGGTCGGCTCGCGCTCGACCGCCTTCTTCGGGCTGTTCGAGAAGGTTGAAGGCCGGCAAGCGTTTCGCGACCGGCCCGGCTTCCTAGCCAAGTTCCCCGGCGAGTACGCCGAGCTGACCGCGGCGCTCGAGACTTTGGCCAGCGAGCTCAAGATCGTCGAGAAGCAGGCCGAGGAAGTGCTGCCGCTCGAGCGCAGGACCGGCGAGGTCCAGAGCGCCCTCAAACTGCTGATGGAAGGGGAGGATGAGAGCTTCGTCTATTGGCTCGAGCGTCGCGGGCGCGGCGTCTTTTTGCAGGCTACGCCTATCGATGTCGCAGAGGTCCTCGCCCAACGCCTCTTCGGAGAGATGCCGTCCGTCGTGCTCACTTCCGCGACGCTCGCAGTCGACGGTTCGTTCGACTACATTCGCGCACGCCTGGGCCTCGCCGACGCCCGCGACCTGATCGTGCCTGGTCACTTCGACTACCCCAAGCAGGCCTTGTTCTACGTGCCCGAGAAGACGCCCGACCCGCGCTCGCCTCAGTTCACCAAGGCGGCGGCGGATGAGACCCTGCGTCTGTTGCGCTTCAGCCAGGGCCGGGCGTTCGTGCTCTTCACCAGCTACCAGCAGATGCGCGCCGTGCACGAGTACGTCGCGTTCGCGATCGAACATCCCGTGCTGATGCAAGGCGAAGCGCCAAACGCCGCGCTGCTCGAGCGCTTCCGCTCCACGCCGCACTGCGTTCTGTTCGCAACGGCTAGCTTCTGGCAGGGCGTGGACGTGCCCGGCGAGCAGCTCAGCTTGGTCATCGTCGACAAGCTGCCCTTCGCCGTGCCTTCGGACCCGGTAGTCGAGGCGCGGATCCGCGCAGTGCGCCAAGCCGGCGGCAATCCGTTCGTCGAGTATCAGATCCCCGACGCCGTCCTGTCGCTCAAGCAAGGGTTCGGAAGACTGATTCGCTCGGCGAAGGATCGTGGCGTGGTTTGTCTGCTCGACACCCGCATCCTGCGGCAGCGCTACGGGAGGGTCTTCTTGGACTCGCTGCCCGACTACACTTTCTCGACGTCCGCGGGCGACGTCGCGCGCTTTTTCGCGGACGCGCGCCCGGCGGCCGCACAGGGGGGTTGACCATTTCGTTCTCCATCGATGCCCGCGGCGTGCTGCGATTCGAGCCATGGGTCGAGCGAAGCTGGCTGGTGCACGGCTTTTCGACGCGCGCGACCGGAGACTTCCGGTCGAGCTCGGCGAAGCAATCGGCGGAGCGTCTCGGACTAGCCGGCGGGCCCGCGACACTGCGGCAGGTGCACTCGGACAGAGTCATGCAGGCCGACGGAGCGATCGGCATCGGAGAGCCGCGACCGCAGGGCGACGCGCTGCTTAGCTCGACGCCGGGCGAGACGATTGGCGTGCGTGTGGCCGACTGCCTGCCTCTGCTGCTGATCGACCCCGAGCGCCGAGCCGTGGCCGCGGTCCACGCCGGCTGGCGCGGAACGGCCGCCCGCATCGCCACACGAGCAGTGGAGCGTCTGCGGTTGGCTTACGGTTGCCCGCCCGCCCGCCTCGAAGCCGTCATCGGCCCCTGCATCTCTCGAGCGCGTTACGAGGTTGGCGAGGAGGTTGCGGCACGCTTCGACGTCCGGGCCGTCGCGCGCCTGCCCGGCCGCTCGCGGCCTCATCTCGATCTCGCCCTCGCGAACAGGCTACAGCTCGAAGAGGCTGGCATGACGCCGCAGAACATCCACGGCGGTGAGCACTGCAGCTTTGCCGACGCCGAACGCTTTCATTCCCACCGCCGCGACGACGACGAGGCGGGCCGGATGATCGCGTTCGTAGGCTTGCGTTAGTTTACAGGCGGGTTCAGGGCCACTCGGAGAGCGGTCTATTCGTCCACTGCGACGAAGGTCTTCGAAAGGCGATCATGCCAGGTGAAGTGTTGTTCGTCGAACAGTGACCACACGAAACCGACGCCCACGGCTGCGGCGCTGAGAATCGTGCCGAAAGCCCTCGTCCAGCGCTGGTGCGCATTCGGTCCATCGCCGTCGAGGTTGAGCACGCGCAGGCCGGTCCAGTGCATGCCCGCTGTCGAGCCCATGAGCCTCAGATAGACGCCCCAGTAGAGGACTAGCAGGGCGCCGAATGTTCCGGCGATGAGCTGAAGAGCCCCCGGTCCGGCGAGAATCGCCGGATTGACCAGATGCGTCACCGCGACGAAGACTCCGACGGCGAGGCCCACGACACACAGATCGAGCAGCCCGGCGATGAAGCGTTTGCCGATCGGCGCTAGCAACTCCTCGACCGGTGTGCGCTGGGGGCGCAACGGCAGTCGCCCTTGCGACTCCATGTATTTGTCGAACACCCGCGCCGAGGCTGGTCTGGGCTTGCCCACGACCTCGGGAACGCGAGGCAGCTCCTCGTCCGCCTCCCGGCCGCGGATCGGCGGCAGCGGCGAAACGTCGCCGGGCCCCGTCTGCGCCGACGCCGCGGGAAGCGAGGATTCGGCGGCGGTCGAGGCGGCGAGCTTCTGGGTGTCAGCCTCCGCCTGGCGGCCACGGTCAGCCTGCCGCTCGCGGTATCCGGCGAGCCGCCGGTTGAGCTCGTCCTTCCACTCCGGCTCCGGCGCCGGCCGCGGCGCGGCGGCGATTGGGATTGCCGGGGCTGGCAGGGACTCCGTCTCCTCGAGCCCGCGACGCGCCCCGGCGCCAAGCGACGCCTCGATCTTGCGCCCGCAGCGCTGACAACGAATCTCGTCCGGGTGGTTCCAATGTCCACACCCGGCGCAGCGCTTCTCCGAGACTCGGTTGGAGTCTTCGGGAGCGGGTAGATGAGGCAAGCCTGGCGCCACGAAGTTATGCGCTCGAGCTCATCGCCGCGGGAGGACGCGGAACCGCCGAGCGGGCTCCGAATCGGCGTGTGCGCTTTAGGTGAAGTGTAGCGGAAACAACGAGTCAGGGCAATGTTTGCCCAGCGCGCAACGCTTTGATTCCAAGAGGCAAGGTCAAATTGGCTGCTGTAGACTCTTAGGTAATGAAACGTCTGTTGCTGCTGGCATTGGCGCTGAGCTACTGCGTCGCCAACGCTGCCACGCCGCCGCCGGCGGTCGATCGCGAGGTTGCGGAGTGGGCGATTCGGATGGGCGGCGCGGTGGTAACGAGTGGCGGCGGGGAGCGGATTCGCCAACTCGAACGCCTGCCGCCAGGCGATTTTCGCATCGAAGAGCTGAACCTGGTCGGGTGCAACATCGACCCGCCGGACCTGTATCGCCTAAGCCCGCTGCTCGAGCTCGAGCGGGTGCACCTGCCAGGCCCGATGTGGAATCCTCGTGCGGGCGCCCGCAAGAACTACAGCACATACCTCGGTTACCTCTCCACCGTGCCCAAGCTTGAGGAGGTCACTTTTAGTTATTCGTTTCTGGCCCGCGTCAAGTTCGACGACGACGGCCTGGCGGTTCTGGCCCCGGCGGCGGAGACGCTCAGATCCCTTCGCCTGCGCCGCACGCAGCTCAAGGGCGAATCGCTGGCGCCGTATCGCAATCTCGAGTCGCTCGACCTGACGTTTTCGCCCATCACTGACAAAGCCATGCGCCACATCGGCCGCATGGAGAATTTGCGCTATCTGTGGCTGCGGGACTCAGCGGTAACTGATGAAGGGCTCGCTCATCTGGCTGGTCTGACCGAGCTCCGCGAGCTGGATTTGCAGGGCCTTCCGCTGACCGACGCTGGTCTCGCCCACCTCGCGAATCTGCACAAGCTCGAGCGCCTGGAGCTGCTCGGCGCCGAGATCACCGACGCGGGCGTCGAGGTGTTGCGGGACAAGACGGAACTGCAAGTCCTCAATCTGTATCGCTCGAAGCTGACCAATGCCGGGCTCGAGTCCCTGGCGGGTCTGACCAAGCTGCGGCAACTCGACCTGCGTTACAGCCGTGTCACACAAGCTGGCGTGGACGCTCTGCGCCAGGCCTTACCGGACTGTGAGATCGCGTTTCTCGATGCCTCGCCTACCCCGTCGGGCGGGGGCGCGGTGACCATTTTGGACGATCGATCGCCGGCTTCGGTGGCCGCTTGGGCGCAGCGCCTCGGAGGCGACGCCAAGCTGCTCGAGGGTAAGCTCGTCGAGTTGTCCCTAGCCGGCACGGCGGTCACCGACGCCGAGATGGCGAACTTGGCCGACCTCGATTCGCTTCGCCGCCTCGACCTTGCCAGTACGCAGGTAGGCGACCTCGGCCTCGAGAAGATTGTAGGGCTGGCCGCTTTGCAGGAGCTCGACTTGCGCCACACCACCGCGTCGGACGCCGGACTGGCCTCGGTCGGCGGCCTGAGGAACCTGCAGAAGCTCGATCTGAGCCACACGTTGGTTGAGGGCCCCGGGCTGAAACAGCTTCAACCGTTGGCCGCTCTTCGCGAGCTCTCACTGCTGAATCTCACCGTTGGCGACGACGATGTCGCCGCGCTGGTGGACCTGCCAGCCCTACACCAGCTTTCTCTCGCCTACACCGACATCACCGACTCGGTGGGCAAAGCGCTAGCCAAGATGCATGGGCTAGAATCGCTCGACCTGACCGGCTCCGACGCCGGCGATGAGGCCATGGAGGGCGTTGGAGCGCTCGCCAGCCTGGAGTTCTTGGGCCTGAGCCACTCCCGGGTGACCAACGCTGGGTTGGCCAAGCTCGCGGGGCTGGTCAAGCTCCACACTCTGCACTTGGTTCGCACGCGGATCGGCGATGAAGGCATGAAGACCGTGGGAAGCCTACCAGCGCTGCGCGACCTCAACCTCGACTACACCGAGGTCAGCGATGCGGGTCTGGCAATGCTCTCTCCCGGCCAGCCCATCCAGCGCCTCTCGCTCGACAGCGCGCACATCTCTGACGCCGCCCTCGAGACGCTTTCGCGGCTGGGGAGCCTGGAGCTGCTCGACCTCTACCATACGCTGGTGACGGCCGAAGGCAAGCGTCTGTTGGACGAACAGCTTCCCGACTGCGAGATCGTCTTCGACGCCGACTCGAGCCGGCCGAACCGGCGCAGGAGCTGACATGCGGATTCTGCTGACGGCGCTGTTGTGCGTATGGCCGCTGGGCGCGGCCGAGATCGGCGAAAGCGACATTGTGCGCTGGATCGAGTCGGTGGGCGGCGCAGCCGAGCGCGACGACCAGGGGCGCGTCGTCGGCGTCGATCTGGCTTCGGCTTGGATCTCCGACGACGATCTCGAGCTGATCGCGCGCCTGGAGAACGTCGAGCGGATCGACTTGTCCTATACCTGGATTAGCGATCGCGGCATGGAGCGCCTCGAGCCGCTGCGCAACGTGCGCGAGCTCAGCCTCTACTATTGCGACTACATCACCGACGGCGGGGTGATTCCGCTGAAGGGCTGGTCCAAGCTGGAGTCGTTGAATCTGGAAGGCGCCGACGTGACGAGTCGCTCGTTTGAGCACATCGCGAACCTCGAGAGCCTGCGCGTGCTGCACGTCGGTCACAGCCGCGTCGAAGACGAGGGCTTCGAGAATCTCGCGCCGCTGGTCGAGCTCGAGGAGATCGGGTTTGGGGGCAACAAGATGAGCGGCCGGGCGCTGCCGTTGCTGAAGATGCTGCCCTCGTTGCGGCGGGTCACCATCGGCGGCCTGCAGAGAACCGACTCGGGGCTGTGGGGCGTCGATCTGACCGACTTCAACCTCGACCGGATCGCCGAGCTCACCGAGCTGGAGGAGCTCGACCTGCACGACTCGAAGATCAGGGACCGCGGCCTGGAACGGCTCTCCGGCCTGACGAAGCTGCGCAAGCTCGACCTCAGCGGCACACTGGTCGGCGCGACCGGCGCGCCGCAGCTAGCCAAGCTCCGCAATCTCGAATCTCTGCGGTTGTGGCGCTGCAAACAAGTTGGAGACGAGACGGCGGCGACCCTCGCCCGTCTCCCGCGGCTGGAAACGCTGGACCTGGCCGGATCTGCGCTCACCGACGACGGGCTCGAGACGCTCGCCGCCATAGCGACGCTGCGCTATCTGTACGTCGCCGATACCGGCGTTACGCAAGAGGCTGTCGAACGCTTCCGAAGACTCAACCCGCGCATACACGTTTCGTGGAGCGAGCCTGCCTGGGAAGTCGAGAGTTACCGCAACGTCGCGCCCTAAGAGCTCCCTGCCAACGCAAACCTCCTGTTCTGTTGGCGCGAACCCGAAACTAGGAGGCGCCCTCCGCGAAGATTCTGTAAAGATCCGTGCCGTGTCGGGTTAGTGCGGCGGCTCGAGCGGCTCAGGTTTAGCCGCTCAATGTGAAATTCACCCTGACGGTGCTCTCGACCTCCACGGGCCGGCCGTTGAGCAAGGTTGGCCTGTAGCGCCACTGCTTGACGGCGTCAACGGCCGCAGGGATGAGAAGCGGGTGACCGGAGAGCACTTCAACCGTCCGAACCGCTCCCTCGTTGGTCAGGATGATGTTGAGATTGACCGTCCCTTGCACCCCTGCCTGACGGGCCAGCGCGGGATAGTCGGGCCGGACCTGCCGCGTCAGCCGCTTCACCTGCGTTTCGCCGCCGACGCGGATGCGTCGTGGGATGGAAGACGGCCCGCTCCGTGTGGCGGGCGCGGCTGGCTCCTCGAGTTTGCGCGCTGTCGGCGTCGGGCGGCGCACGAGCAGCACAGCGCCGTCGATGCGCGGGGCCACGTATGCGCGAGCGGCACGGTAGCTGCCGGACGCGGGGGTCGCGGCGACGATGTCCTGCTGGATCGCATCCGCTAACGCTCCGCCGCCCGCGAAGCTGCGCCCGATGTAGGACTCGAGCTTCGCCTGCAAGGCCGGGTCGGCCGGGTCGAGATCCGCGGTTTGCACCGAGCGCAGGACGAGGGAAGCCGGGGGCAAATCGTACTTCCGCATCGTCTCCGACAGGCCAAGCAGCGGGATCGTGATCTCTGATCCGCGCTCCGGCAGCCGAAACGTCAGCGTTGCCACGATGACGCGGGCGGTTTGCACCTCCGGGTCGTAGCGCCAATCGAGCGCCCAGCGAACGGCCTCCTGCCGTAGCGCGAGCGGACCGCTCACGGCGCGCGCGTCGACCACGTTGCCCACGTCGTCTAGCGTGAGCTCGAGCGTGACGTCTCCTTCGACGCCGCTGATGAGGGCGCCCATCGAATAGATGGGCGCTTCTCGCCTACGCGGCAGGATCAGACCCTCCGATCCTTGCGAAACGCTGACCCGATCCGAAGCCCGCAGGCCTTCGGCGACCTGCGGGGCGCCGACGAGAGGCGATCGGCCGGCCGCCCACCAAGCGATGCTGAACAGAGTTAGAAAACAAAGGGCCGCGAGCGGGTACTGCACTGTGCGAGACATCGTGTTCTCCTTGCCGACTAGGGTTGCGATACGGCGCGCGACCTGGCGTTCGCGCAAGAATTCGGCGCCTAGGCTGGGAATGGCTTCGAAGCGCGTGCGCGCCACAGCCAGTAGCGCTTCGAGGTAGGGTTGGGCGCCGGAGACCTGGTGTGCGGCCTGCGCGTCTACGACTTCTTCGCGAGTCAGGCGGATCTCGCGGACGAGCAGCCACGCCAACGGGTGGAACCACAGCCCGGCGGTGACCAGCTCCTCCGCGACGACGAAGAGCCAATCGCGGCGGCGCAGGTGGACGAGCTCATGCGCAAGCACGGCGCGCAGGGCGGCGGAGTCGCCGTCGAGAAGGGACGCGGGTACGAGCACGGTGGGTCTCCACACACCGAACGCGACCGGCCCGGAGCGGCCGGCGGCTAGCTCCGCACGGACGCCGAGCGCCGCGCGGAGCTCGAGGAACTCACTGCAGTCCGCTGTCGCGGGGCGCGCGCGCCGCCGGCGCCAGCTCAGAGCCGCCAATCCGATCAGGATCCATCCGAGCCGCAGGCAAACGCCGCCGCCCAGCGCTACGAGTATGACCGCCGTCGGGCGCACAGCCGGCGCAGGTGCGGCGCTACCGTCTTCATGTGCGATCTCGACGGCGCCGAGCTGCACGCCCTCGAGCATGGGCCCGCTCTTGACCATCAGGAACGGCGCTGCCAGGGCCAGCAGCAGCCCGAGCTGCAAGAGTGCGAGCCGGAGCGACGGTTCCGCCCTGCGGCCCAGCCACGCCAGCAGCAGGGCCAAGCCCGCGACAGCGCCAAACTGTACGCTGTACGCCCAGACGTTTTCGAGAAGCCAGTAGGCGCTCATTTTCCCTTCCTCCTAGCGCGCTCGGCGAGTTGCTCGATCTCTGCGGGCGTCAGATCGTTCTCCTCGATCAGGTGCATCAAGAGCGGTCGCGACGCGCCTTGGAAGACGCGCTCGACGAAGTCGTCCACCATCGCGCGAACGACCCGCTGACGCGGCTTGCGCGGTTTGTAGACGTGCGTCCGCTCGGAGTCGTCGCGCGATAGGAAGCCTTTGTGATCGAGCAGCTTCATCATCGTGAGCACCGTGGTGTAGGCGACCTTGCGGCGCTCGTTGAGCGCCTCGTAGACGTCGCGCACCGTCGCCTTGCCCCGGTCCCAAACCGCCTGCATGATCTCGAGCTCGGCAGCGGTTAGCGTGGCCCTCTCTTTCGACATACTAAGAACTTAGTAGATCGATAAGCGTATGTCAAGACATATTTTCGAAAGCATCGACTTGTGGTACCACCAGGGTGCGTCGCCCATAGTCGACCCTGTAGGAGGTCCCCCAAGCCATGCGAACGCTCGTGTTGCTGATCCTAGCCGCGTTGCCCGCCGCGGCGAATGAGAGCGGGCTGCCGGTCGCCCATAGCGGAGGATTCGGCGAATCGACGTGCAGTCGTGGCGGCTGCCATCGCTTGGCGCCGTCGCCTTCGTCCAACACCGCCACGGTCCGCATCGAGGCCGGCGCCTACGTGCCCGGTTCGATGCAGCAGTTGCGCGTGATCATCGAGAGCGGATTCGCCAGCCGTTGGGGTTTCCAGGTCACCGCCCGCGTCCGCGACGACTCCGCCGGCTCGGCGGGCACTTTCGAGCCGCTCAACATGTTCACCGCCGTGCGCTGCGCCGACGGCGCCTTTGCGCCCTGCAGCGGTTCCGGCCCGCAGTACGTGACGCACACCTCTGTCGGCACGAATGCCGGCGGACGCGGCGGGCGTCAGATCTACGGCTTCAATTGGATGCCGCCGGCCTCCGACGTCGGCCCGGTGGACTTCGCCGTCGCCGCCCTCGCCTCCAACAACGACCGTGGCACCAACGGCGACTTCACGGCGACCGCCTCGACGACATCGCTGCACGCCCCGACGAACTCCCCGATGATTCGCAGCTCGGACGGGGTCCTGCACGCCGCGGCGCTGAGCCGCGCCCAGCAGACCGTCGCCCCGAAGCAACTGCTCTCGATCTTTGGCTCCAACCTCAACGCTCCCGGGGCTTTCATCCCGGTCACCATTGGGGACTTCGATGTCGAGGGCCGCATGCCTCGCGAGCTTGGCAAGCTGAGCTTCGAGTTCATCACCCCTGGCGACCCGGCCGTGCGCGTCGGCCGAATCGCCTTCGTCGGCGAGAACCAAGCCAACGTGCAGGCCCCGGACTTTCCCGCCGCGGCTGAGACGATTCGCATCCAGCCCGTGATCAACCGCGGCGGGGGCTCGAGCGAGATTCGCGGCAATGTCGTCGAGATGCCGGTGCGGCGGCTGGCGCCGGGGCTATTCACCTTCGGAAACGGTTCGAATGGCTTCCCAGCGGGTCGAGGATCGGTCGCGGCGGTCAATGGCGTGACCGGTCAGATCGTCGCCTCGCCCGAGTCGGGAATCGCCGGCTCGGTGCGCGCCCGCCCGGGCGACATCATCTTGCTATTCGGCTCGGGCTTTGGGCCGACCAGCGCGGCGCCAGGCGAGCCGGCGGAAGCCGAGACCATCCCTGGCGTGACGGTGATGGTCGGGAACGTCTCAGCAGAGGTGCTCTACGCCGGGACCGCGCCCACCTTCGTCGGATTGCAACAGTTCAACGTGCGGGTCCCCAACTTGCCGCCCGGCAACCACGACCTTTTCGCGCGGGTGAGCGGGTTCGTCACCCAGGAGATGGTGTTCCTGCCCGTGGGCGAGTGACCCGCAAGCGCGGTCAGGGCCACACGTCGTCCAATAGGGCCGCCAGCCTCACGGCGGCCTTGGCAAGTTGCAACTCGGCGGCCATGCGAGCCTGCGCGGCGTAGTCGCCGTCGAGCTGCTTGGGCGAGCCGCCCGGCAGCGCCCCGTAGGCGACGCGCACCGCCGAGAGATGCGTGTCCCAAGTCCAGTCCTTCATGTTGCCCCGGGTCCACTCGCGTCGTCGCGCCGGCGTGATCAGCTCGCCCACACGCCTCACCAGCGCGTCCTCGTCGTCGGGTCCGAAAATCTCCCGTTCCCAGTACTCATAGAGCTCGCCTTCGCGGCCCTCGAAGACGACTGGAATCGGGTCGCCGCCATTGCCGGGCGGATAGCCGGCGCGTAGGGGCTGATGCAGATCGATGGCGAGGTTGACCAGGAACTTGAACGCCTCTTGGAGCTGCGACTTGTCCTTGTGAGCCAGACGCACGATGCCCACCGTCTCGCGCAGCTTGACCGGCGTGCAGTCGCCGACCTCGCAGTCGCGATCGAGGTCCAAGCGAGTCGCGGTGGGGGGAATCGTGATGGAATGCCAGGACGCGGTCTCGGGGCGCTGGGCGGCGATGCGGTGCGACCAGCCGGCCACGTCGGCCAGCTTCGCCGGCTCTCCCATGAGCAGGCGATGCCGACGCTCGGCCGTCCTGCTGAGCTGCCCTTGGGCGACGCGCGCGACCACGCGATGGACGGCGTCGCTCCAGGCTGCCGCGGGCGGCGGGGCTAAGCCAGCGGCCAACGCCGCCAGCGCCAGCCGAGGCGCCAAGCTGCTCAAAGTCATACCTGTACGATACTAGGAAGCCGAAACGCGATGAAAGCCGCTGCCATTGCTCGCCTGTTGGACGCCCCGCTCGAAGGCGACGGCGAGATCGAGATCGGGGGCGCGGCGCCGCTCGAGCACGCCAGCGGCGCGGATCTAGCCTTTCTCGAGTCGCTGCGCGGAGCTGACGTCGCCGGCCGCACCGGCGCCGGTTGCCTGATCGTCCCCGCCGATTTCGCCGCTGCGACCCCGGCCGGCGCCGTCATCCGCGTCAAACAGCCGCGCAACGCTTTCGCAAAGGCCCTCTCCGAGCTCTGCCCGCCCGTGCGTCCCGCGTCGGGTGTCCACCCCGACGCATCTGTGGCGCGCTCGGCCGAGCTCGCCGAGGACGTCTACGTTGGCGCTCAGGCGGTGATCGGCGAGGAGGCTGTCCTGGGACCGAGAACCGTCGTCCATGCCGGCGCGAGCGTCGCCGACGGCGTCCGCGTCGGCGCCGATTGCTTGCTCCACGCTGGCGTGCGGATCTACCCCGGCGCCAAGATCGGCGATCGCTGCGTTCTCCACGCCGGCGCGGTCGTCGGCGCCGATGGCTTCGGCTTCGTTTTCGAGGATGGCGCCTACCGCAAGTTTCCGCAGGTTGGCGGGGTGGTGTTGGGCGACGACGTTGAGGTCGGCGCCGGCTCTTGCGTCGACCGGGGCGCGCTGGGCGACACCGTGCTCGGCAACGGCGTCAAGCTCGACAATCTCGTCCACATCGGCCACAACTGCCGCTTGGGCGATCACGTGGTCATTGCCGCCCAGACCGGCCTCTCGGGCGGCGTCGTTGTCGAGGACTACGTCACCATGGCCGGCCAAGTCGGCATCGGCGACAAAGCGCGCATCGGGGCCCAGGCCGTGCTCGGCGGCCAAGCCGGCGTGCTGCCCAGCCGCAGGGTCGAAGGCAAGCAAACCTACTGGGGGACTCCTGCCCGCGGACGCCGCGACTACCTGCGCAAGCTCGGCTACCTCGACCGCCTGCCCGAGGCGCTGGCCGAGATCAAGGAGCTCGAGAAGCGTCTGGCGGAGCTCGAAGGCCGATGAAGCGCGTCGCCGTCGGAGGGCACAGCCGCAACATCGGCAAGACGCAGGCTGCGTGCGACATCCTCGCGGCGACCTCCGAGTTGGGCTGGACCGCTGTGAAGATGACGCGCTTCGGCCACCGGCTCTGCTCCGCCGACGGCAAGCCGTGCGACTGCGCCGTCGACGACCCGATCCACCCCTACGTCGTTGCCGAAGAGCGGGACCGGGAGGGCCCCGAGGATACTTGCCGCATGCTCCGAGCCGGCGCCCGCCGCGCTTTCTGGCTGCGGGCGCCGCTCGAGCAACTGGGCCTCGCCATGCCCACGCTCGAGCAGCGCATCGCCGGCGACTCGCACGTGCTGTTCGAAACCAACTCCGGGCTAGACTTCTTCGAGCCAGACCTCTACGTCGCCGTGCTCGACTTTCGCGTCGAGGACTTCAAACAGAGCGCCCGCCGGCATTTGGAGCGGGTCGACCTCTTCTTGCTGGCCGCGCCGGACGGCCAGCCGCCTTGGGCATGGTTCGATCGCGGCTTGCTCGCGCGTACGCCGACGCTGCCGGTGGGCGACCCCAGAGTTGGCGACGTCTTGCGCGAGCGTCTCGCGGGCTAGTCAGCCGCTCGGCCGATACAAGCCCTGCTCCCGGATGTAGTCGGCAACCGCGGCCGGGACCAGCCCCCGCAGCGACTCTCCGGCGGCCGCCCGTTCCCGAACCCGGGTCGACGACGCCGGATGCTTTACGCCTCGCACCCAGCGCACGCGCAACTCCGGCGACTTTGGCGCCCGCTCGCCTCCGCCTTCGGGTCGGCTCACCACCAGGAACTCCACCAAACGCACGACGTCCTCCAGCCTGTACCACACGCCCAGATCCGCAAAGGCGTCCTCGCCCAGCAGGAAGTACAGCTGGTCAGCCGGCTCGAGTGTGGCGCGGATGCGCTGGATCGTGTCGTAGGAGTAACTGCGACGGCCGCCCAAACAGTCCGGATCCTCCAGCCGGGACGCCTCGAAGCGCTCGTCTTCCGCGCACGCCAGCCGGGTCATCTCGTAGCGGTCTTCATAGCCGGCTTGCTGCTCGCCGACTTTGTGCGGCGGCCGGCCGCCAGGGACGAACAGCACACGGTCGAGCTTGTAGGCCTCCGCCGCCGCGCGCGCGATCTCGAGGTGGCCCTCGTGGATCGGGTCGAACGTACCGCCAAACAGCGCGATTCTCACGATCCCTCTTGCGCGGCGCGTACCGAGCGCACGTGGTCGGCGAGCGTACGTAGCAGCGGCGGCAGCCCTTCGCCGGTGACCGACGAGATCTCGAAGTACGGCCGGCCATCTTGCTGGCAACGCGCGCGCAGCGCCTCGCGCCGGCTCTCATCTTGGCAGGAGTCGATTTTCGTTCCCGCGACGATCATCTGCTTGTCGAGCAGCTCGCTCGAGAAGCTGCCCAGCTCCTCGTTGATCACGCCGTAGTCATCAACCGGGTCGCGGCCGGAAAGCTCGGAGAGATCGACCAAGTGCAACAGCATGCTGGTGCGTTCGATGTGGCGCAGGAACTGATGTCCCAGCCCGTGGCCTTCGTGTGCGCCCTCGATCAGCCCCGGAATGTCAGCGACCACGAACGTGTCGAAGTCGCCCATGTCGACTACGCCCAGGTTCGGCTCGAGCGTGGTGAAAGGATAGTCGGCGATCTTCGGGTGGGCGGCGGAAACCCGCGAGATGAAGGTCGACTTGCCCGCGTTGGGAAAGCCGACCAGTCCCACGTCCGCCAGCAGCTTGAGCTCGATGCGCAGCGTGCGCTCCTCGCCGAGCTCGCCGGGGTCGTGGCGCCGCGGCGCTTGGTTCGTCGAGGTGGCGAAGCGGGCGTTGCCCCGGCCGCCCTTGCCGCCCCGCGCGACGACGTAGTCCTGTTCCGGAACGGTGAAATCGTACATCTGCTCGCCCGTATCGGCGTCGAAAACGATCGAGCCGGGTGGCACGAGCAGCCTCAGCGGCGGGGCGCTCTTGCCGGTCTTGTTCGAGCCCTCGCCGTGACGGCCGCGCTCGGCCTTGTGCTCGGGGTTGTACTTGAAGTGCAGCAGCGTGTTGCAGCCTTCACTCGAGTGCAACACCACGTCTCCGCCGCGCCCGCCGTCGCCGCCTGAAGGCCCGCCTCGGGGCACGAACTTTTCCCGCCGAAAGGCCACGCAGCCGTTGCCGCCGTCGCCGGCCTTGACGCGAATGATGGCTTCGTCGATGAACACGATGCTGCTGGAGAGCTACGACAGCATCCGCTTGTTGGACCGGAATGGGGGCGCTGCCTGCCGCGCCCCCTGCGGCTAGGCTGCCGCTTCCTGCGGGGTCACGTTGACGAACCGGCCCTTCTGGCCGCGATTGCGAAAGACAACGATTCCGTTGGCCAATGCGAACAGTGTGTCGTCTTTGCCGCGGCCTACGTTTTCGCCCGGCTTGAGCTTGGTGCCGCGCTGGCGGACCAAAATCGTGCCCGTATGCACCCATTCGCCGGCGAAGCGCTTGACGCCCAGCCGCTTGGAATGCGAGTCGCGGCCGTTCCGGGAGGTTCCTTGTCCTTTTTTGTGTGCCATTGACTCTGCTCCTCAGACGGCGATCTCGTCGATCTTGATCTGCGTGTAGCCTTGCCGATGTCCCTGGTGTCGGCGATACATCTTGCGGCGCTTGAACTTGAACACCCGCACTTTCTTGCCGCGGCCGTGCTCTTCGATCGTCGCCGTCACCTTCGCCCCCGCGGCCTCTTTGCCAGCGAGCACCTTGCCGTCGTCGTCGGTGACCGCCACGACGTCATCGAGCTCCACCGTATCGCCGGGCTCGCCCTCGATAAGCTCCACGCGAACCGACTCGTTCGGCGAGACGGCGTACTGACGCCCGCCGGCGCTAATGATGGCGTACATTGGACACACCCCCGCGTCCGCCCGGGCGGACGCACAAACTCTTAGCCTACAGCGCTCCGGCGGCAGGCGTCAATCGCTTCCCAGCAGCTTGCCGTGGGGGCGTGTGTCGTCGCGGAGCCCGTCGTTGAACTGCTGCGCCATTTTTCGCAGCCTCTCGACCGTCTCGGGCTCCTTGGCCGCCATGTCGACCCGCTCGGAGGGGTCCTCGAGCAGGTTGTAGAGCTCGCGCGGCTTCACCTCGCGCTCTTGGCCGACGGTCTCGACGAACAATTTCCACTTTCCGCTACGGACCGCCTCGAGCCGCGGATCGTTCTTGGGCGGCCCGTCCTCGGCGCGGTACCGCATTCCGCCGGCGAAGTAGTAGAAGCTCGTGCGCGGGCTCTCCGCACCGGCCGTTGAGAGCACCGGCCACACGTTGCGGCCGTCGATGGTGCGGTCCCCCGGAATGTCCCCGCCGGCAAGCTTGGCAAAAGTCGGCAGGATGTCGAGGTTGGCCACGATCTCCGACGAGACGATGCCAGCGGGAATCCGCCCCGGCCAGCGCGCTACGAACGGCACGCGCACGCCGCCCTCGAAGTTGGTTCCCTTGCTGCCCCGCAGCAACCCCGCCGATCCGGCGTCGAAACCGTACTCGATCCACGGGCCGTTGTCGGAGGTGAACACCACCAACGTGTTCTCGGCGAGCCCGAGCTCCTCGAGCGTCTCGAGCAAACGGCCGACGCTCGCATCGAGCTCTTCGATCACGTCGCCGTAGCGCCCTCGCAGGCTGCGGTCCTCGTAGCGCCGGGAGCGGAACAGCGGCACGTGGGGCATTGCGTGCGCGAGGTAGAGGAAAAAGGGTTCGTCGTGGTGCGAGCGCACGAAATCGATTGCTTCGTCGGTATAGGCGCCGGTGAGCTCCTCCTGCGCGGGGTTGAGCTCGACCACTTCTTCATTCCTCATCAGCGGCAACGGTGGAAACCAGTCCAGCGGATAGGTCTGATCCGACTGCGCATAGCCGGTGTAGCGCGCCCGCTTGCGCGAGGCGCGCATGCGCCCGTCCTCCTCGTCCCGCTCGAGGATCTTCGGGTGATAGGGCCACATGTCGTTCGAGTAGGGCAGCCCGAACCAGGAGTCGAAGCCGTGGCGCGTGGGGAGAAACTCCGGTGCGTCTCCCAAGTGCCATTTGCCGACGATCGCGGTCGCGTAGCCGCGGCTCTTGAGGATCTCCGCCAGCGTGATCTCGTTGGGATGAATGCCGGTCCGCGCCCTGGGGATGTGGTTGAACGCCAGCGAGACGCGCGCGGGGTAGGAGCCGGTCAGCAACGCCGCCCGCGAGGGGCCGCAGAAGGGCTGAGCATAGAAGTCGGTCAGCCGGACGCCTTCCCGCGCCATCCGGTCGATGTTGGGGGTCCGGATGTAGGGATGCCCTTGGACGCCCAGATCGCCGTAGCCCTGGTCGTCGGCCATGATGTAGACGAAATTGGGTCTCTCGGGTTGTCGTTGTCCGAAGGCTGCGGCGGCTACCAGCAGGGCGAAAAGGGTCGATCTCATTGGCAACCGCCCGATGCTAGCATGTCGGCCTCATAGATCGAGCCCGCTTAGAATGGGCAAATGTTACGCCTAAGGCGAATATCTTACCTGCTGCACAGTCCACGCCAGGCCAGTCAAGCCTCTTATTTTCAGGTGGTTACTGTTTTTGGCCCGGATCTTGCTAACTCGAGGAGAGCAGGAGGGAAACAGTCTCATGATTCGCACTATCGTTTTTGGCGCCGCCGCCATTTCCTTGATCGCAGGCTCGGGTTGCGCTTCCAAGAGGTACGTTCGCGACACCGTCGCTCCAGTCCAGCAACAGGTTGATGAGCTCGAAACCAAGGCGACAGAGACCGGCGAGGAGCTCGCCAAGCTCGACGAGCGGGTCGACCGCGACGTCTCGAGACTCGACGAGCGCACCCAAAGCGCGTTGAACGACGCCGCCCGCGCGCAGGAATCGGCCGAAGATGCACAACTTTCCGCCGACGGCGCCGCCGACCAGGCCGCCGACGCCAAGACTTTTGCCGGAACCGGGCTGACGCGCCTCGAACAGACCATGATCGACATGACGCAGTTCGAGCGGCGCGCCGGCGAGGCGATTCTGTTCGGCTTCGACAAGTCCGAGCTGGCGCCGGAAGCCAGGCGACAGCTCGCCGGGCTGATCGCCCAGAGCGGCTCGCGCACCCGCTATATCGTCGAAGTGCGCGGGTTCACCGACACCACCGGCTCCGCCGACTACAACCTGCGGCTGAGCGAGCGCCGCGCCGACGCCGTCGTCCGCGAGCTCAACTCGACCTTGAAGGTTCCTCTGCGGGCCATCCACAAGATCGGTCTGGGCCAGCACGCCCCCACGGCGGACAACAAGACCAGCGAAGGCCGCAAGCAGAATCGCCGCGTCGAAGTGACGCTCTACGTGCCGCGCGCCGATGCGAGCACGCAGGTCACCCAGAGGTAGCCAAGGCCAACAAAGCCTCGATGAACGGCGCTCCCCGCGCGGGGAGCGCCGTTCTGTGTTTGTGCCATAATCGGCGCCGATGCAGCCGTCGAGCGTCCGCAAGACCGTCCTCTTCATGCTGGTCACGCTCTCGGTGATTACCTACCTGGACCGCATCTGCATCAACGCCGCGGCGCCGGCGATGTCGGACGAGCTCGGCATGTCTCCCAGTCAGCTCGGCTGGGTCTTTTCCGTCTTCGCGATTGCCTACGGTCTGTTCGAGATCCCCGGCGGCTGGATGGGCGACCGCTTCGGGCCGCGCATCGTGCTGACCCGCATCGTAGTTTGGTGGTCGGCGTTTACCGCCATCACCGGCGCGGTGACCGGCTACGTACAACTGCTCGTCGTGCGCTTCCTGTTCGGCGCCGGAGAGGCGGGCGCCTATCCCAACACTTCCTCGGCGATCTCGCGTTGGTTCCCGGCGCATGAGAGGGCTCGCTCGCATGGCTGGGTCTGGATGGCTAGCCGGATCGGAGGCGCGCTTTCGCCGTTGATGGTCGCGCCCCTGCTCGGCTGGTTCGGTTGGCGATCCGTTTTCTACATCTTCTCGACCTTCGGTGTCGTCTGGGCCGTCATCTGGTGGAAATGGTTCCGTAACACCCCGCAGGAGAAGGAGGGAGTGAACCAGGCCGAGATCGAGCTGATCGGCGCCTCCGCGGCTCAGAAGCACGACCTCGATTTTCGGCAAGCGCTTGCGAGCCGGAACTTGTGGCTCATCATGCTGATGTACCACTGCTTCGCTTACGGCTCGTACTGGTTCTTGGTCTGGACGATGAAGTATCTGATTGAGGAAAAGGGCTTCGACACGGCGACTGCCGCCGGCTTCACCTCCTTGCCTTTCATCCTCGGCGCGATCGCGAACTTCGCCGGCGGCTACACGAGCGACGCCCTGGTCAAGAAGGTCGGCCTCAGGTGGGGCCGTCGCATCGTGGGAGCAGGCGGGGTTGGTCTGGCCGGCGTGTTGATGTTGACCTCGCTCGGCATCCAGAATCCCTACGCCGCGGCGGTCGTGCTCGCGCTCGCCTTCGCCGCCTCGGACTTCATGCTGCCCAACTGCTGGGCGGTATGCCTCGACATCGGCAAAGAGAACGCCGGCTCGGTGACCGGCGCCATGAACACCGCCGGCCAGGCCGGCTCGGCCATCGTGGCCGCCGTCTACGGCGGCATGGTCGAGACCTACGGCTGGAACTACCCGCTGGTGTGGATCGCCGGCATGTCGCTCGTCTCCGCCGTGCTGTGGTTCTTCATCGACCCGTCCGAGCCGCTCTCCGCCGAGCGGCAGCCGCTCTCGGGCGAAGGCGAGCAGTACCCTGAGCTCGCCGCTTGACGCCGTCAGCGGTGGTGCTATGATCAAATTGTCGACCGGCGCGCGCCGCCGCGCTGTCCACAGGGTCCCGCTACCGGCCCGTCCTACCGAACATCCGAGAGGAATGCCGCCTGATCGGCCGGCGCCGCGTCGTCGAGCGTCGCAGTCGCATCTGAGGCACTGTCGACCGCGTGCGCAATATTCACGGTCCCTCTTCGGATCTATCCCGCTCCCGGGCCGCAACTCGATAGCTGCGCCGCCGAGCCGTTCCGCCAACTTGGCCGGGATGCGCGGCGTTCCATTGAGAGTCTCAGCGAGCTGACCGCACCGTCGCCGAAGTCGCGACCCGCGCCAGCCCGCCTGGCGCCGCCGTCCCGGAAGCACGCCCAATCCAGGACCGGCAGCAGGCGGACAGCCCGCTCTCGGTCCCAAAACAGGATGTTCCTGGACGGGGAAAAACATGAATTTCGCAAGCATCCGGCCAACGTGGCTGGGACTTTTTGCTACCGCCGCGCTCGGCCTCTCGCAGGCGACCGCGGGCACGATCACGCTAGTGATCCTGGCCCCGGACGACGCGGTCTTTCAACAAACGGCGGCATCGCCCTGTGTAATCGGAGGAGAGAACTGCCTCAATGGCGACTTCCCTTACACCGTCGCCGGCGCGGGAGGAGGAGGAGCTGAGTTCGTCGAGACCTCGCCGCTCTATACGCTCGATCAGGTCCTCGGCGTGACCATGGCGACCAACTTTACCGTGGCGCTGGACTACAACGATTCCGCCGAACCGCAGATCTTGCGCCTGTTCGAAGTCACCTACTACTCCGGCGCGGACGGCTCCGGCGAGATCGGAACCGAAGCCTACACTGGACCGACCGAGCTGAAGACCAACAACAACGGCGTCGGTTTCTCGGACTTTCTGCTCGAAGGATTCATGATTCCCGACGGCACGCAATCGCTGCAGTTCCAAGCCGAGTGGTTCAACAACTCAGGTGCGGATCGCTATTTCTTGATCGGAGGCGATCAGGGCCCGGCGCCGATCCCCGAACCGTCGACGGTGCTGCTGCTCGGCGTTGGGTTGTGCGCGCTCGGCTTCCGTCGGCGAAACGCAGGGCGAGCCTGAGACCAAGGCCGTAGGGGCCCACGGCGCGGCGCGACCCATCGCGCCGCGCCCGGGTCCCTGCTCGGGCCGGCGTCCCGCGTTGCGCTACGATTCGAGAAAATCATGCTGCAACGCCCCCGCCGCAATCGCTCGAGCGCCGCCATGCGCGCTCTGGTCCGCGAGACCACGCTGACGCCCGCCAATCTCGTGCTGCCGATGTTCGTCCAAGAGGGCGAGCACGCCAAGACGCCGATCGCCTCGATGCCCGGCGTGTTCCGCTACACGATCGACGAGCTGGTGCACGAGGCCGAGCGCGCCCACAAGCTCGGCGTCCCCGGGGTGGCGCTGTTTCCCGCCCTGCACGACTCGGTCAAGGACCACACCGGGACCGAGAGCATCAACCCCGAAGGCCTGCTGCAACGCACCATCCGCGCGCTCAAGAGGGATCTGCCCGAGCTGCTCGTCATCACCGATGTTGCGCTCGATCCCTATTCGAGCGACGGCCACGACGGGCTCGTCCGCGATGGCAAGATCCTCAACGACGAGACGCTGCCCCTGCTCGCGCAGATGGCCGTCGCCCAAGCCGAGGCCGGCGCGGACGTCGTCGCCCCCTCGGACATGATGGACGGCCGCGTCGAAGCCATCCGCGAGGCGCTCGACGTACACAAATTTACCGAGGTTGCCATCTGCAGCTACTGCGCCAAGTACGCCTCGTCGTTCTACGGCCCCTTCCGTGACGCGCTCGACTCCGCGCCCAAGTCCGGCGACAAGAAGACCTACCAAATGGATCCGGCGAACGCCCGCGAGGCGCTGCGCGAAATCGAGCTAGACGAGGCCGAGGGCGCCGACTGGATCCTCATCAAGCCCGGGCTGCCCTATCTCGATATCGTGGCCCTGGCGCGCGCTTCGACGGATCTGCCGGTCGCCGCCTACCACGTCTCGGGCGAATACGCGATGCTCAAGGCCGCCGCCGCCAACGGCTGGCTCGACTACGACGCCTGCCTGCTCGAATCGCTCACCGCCCTGCGCCGCGCCGGCGCGGACATCATCTTCACCTACGGCGCAATCGACGCGGCCAAGATGCTGCGCTACTAGGCTAGCCTGGCACGGTCCGGCGGCCCGCCATAGCCAACACACCCCTCGTCGGTGGTGGTTTACATCGACATAATCGATCTGCTTCCATAGCCCCCGGCGCTAGGGGTTAGCGGGTACTACTCAGGTCCGCTCTACAAGCTCGGGCAGCAGATCCGGCTGGGCGCGGACGCCCTCACCGCCAGACAAATCTAAGGTTTAAGGAGACAACCAGGCATGAACTTGCGCCTAAGCGCTTCAGTCGTGCTCCTGGTCGCCCTGATGGCGATAGGGAGCCCGCTCGCTGCACAAGAAACCGCCCTGATCGTCGGATCCGTATCCGACGCCAGCGGCGCCGTCATCCCGGGGGCGAATGTCACATTCGCACACTTGGCCACGGGTACCGAGTACAACGTGACGACCAATGAGACGGGCAACTTCCGCTCGCCGCCGCTCAGGATCGGCGAGTACATCGTCGTCGCCGAGGCCGAAGGCTTCAAGGCCTACAGCGGCAGCGGCATCGTGTTGTCGATCGGCGACGCCCGCGAGCTCAACATCACGCTCGAGATCGGTGCGGTAACCGAGGTCATCGAAGTCGAGGCGTCCGCGCCTCTGCTGCAGACGTCCGAAGCCTCCGCCGGCACGGTCATCGAAAACAGGCAAATCGTCGACCTTCCGCTCAACGGACGCGACTACCTACAGCTCGCGCTAATCTCGTCCGGCGTCACGAACTCGAGGGGCCAGGGCGTCTCGATCGGCGGCCAACGCGGCACCGAGGTCAGCTTCACGCTCGACGGCATGGACAACAACAACCAAGCCATCGCCTCCCAGGGCCGGCAGAAAGAAACGGTCAAGCCGAACGTCGACGCAATCGCCGAGTTCAAGGTCATCACCAACGGCTTCTCGGCCGAGTACGGACGTTCGTCGGCGGGCATCATCGCGCTCGCGATCAAGTCCGGCACCAACGAGGTCCACGGCACCGGCTTCTACTTCATGCGCGACGAGATCCTGGACGCGAGGAACTTCTTCGCGAACCCGGACGCGGACAAGCCGCAGTTCGGTCGGAAGCAGTACGGCTTCTCCATCGGCGGCCCGATCAAGAAGAACAAGTCGTTCCTGTTCGGCGACGCTGAGTGGACCGACATTCGCGAGACGTCGACCTTCGTGAGCAATGTGCCGACGCCGGCGCTCAAGAACGGCGACTTCAGCGGCGTCGAGGACATCTACGACCCGATGACGCTGTCGAACGATGTTCGCGACCAGTTCCCAAACAACCAGATTCCCGTAAGCCGGTTCGACCCGGTGACCGACATCATGCGCAACTGGTGGCCCGATCCTCAGCGCGAGGGCCTGACGCGTAACTACACATTCCAGCCGCCCCGGAATCAAGACTTCTACAAGTGGGATATCCGCTGGGACCACAATCTGACGAACAAGGACAACATCTTTGCGCGTTGGAGCAGCCAGCAACAGAGCATCGGCGGCACGCCAGCTTTGCCTCCTACCGAGTTCGGCTCGATGACCCGCGGCGGCACCCAGGACGTCACCAGCAACAACACGGTCTTCGGCTGGAACCGCATCTGGGGCCCGGCCATCGTGTCGAACTTCCGCGTGGGTTGGAACTACATCGACACCGACATCGAGACTCACCTCGACGTGCCGGACAACATCAATTCGCGCGTCGGGCTGCAGGGATTCAACCAAAACCTGCGCGGCGTGGCCGAGATGAATATGAATCCGTGGCGCGCCATCGGCAACAACACCTTCCGGCCGAACCTGATCCAATCTCAGACTCGGCAGTTCTCCGCGGACAACACGTGGACGAAAGGCAACCACGCCATCAAGTTCGGATTCCAGGGTTTCTGGCTCCAGAGCTTCATCGACAACCCGCAGCGCACCATGGGCACAATCACCTTTGACGGCCGCTTTACCGAGCAGTCGCCAACGGCGCGCGGCGGCGGCGACGCCCTAGCCGACTTCTTGCTCGGCGTTCCCCGTGAAATGCAGGGTTCCAACACGGTCTACATGAACCTGCGGGCGCCGTTCCTGCACGGCTACGTTCAGGACGACTGGAAGGTGAACGACCGCCTGACACTGAACCTTGGCATGCGTTACGAGAACAACGCTCCGTGGGTCGAGACCCGCGACGGCATCGGTCTCTTCTCCCGAGGCGGGCACCGCGGTTCGCAGGGCTTTATTCGAGTCGCTGGACTGGAGGGCGACGACAGAGCGTCTCGCGCTCTGATCGATCGCGACGGCAACAACTTCGCACCGCGACTCGGGATCGCCTACAAGGTGACCGAAAAGACCGTAGTCCGCATGGCCTACGGCTTTTTCTACGGCAACATCACCAACACTGGCGGCGGCGAGTTCATGGAAACCATGCCTCCGTTCCACTACAAGGCAACGTTGGCGACTGGCCGCGCAGACCCGTTCCTGCGCATGCAGGAGGGCTTCTTCCAGGATGGCCAGAGCCCCATCTCGGCTACTAACGCCCGCGGTGTGGAGATGTCGGCTTGGGACGAAGATCCGGCATGGCCGCTGGCCCAGAACTGGAACTTCAACATTCAGCATTCGCTGCCTGGCGACGCTGTGTGGGAGGTCGGCTACTTCGGCAACAAGATGAACCACATCATGGGCCGCTGGGACGCCAATGCTCCCCGGCCGGGCGAGACCGTCTTCGACCCGGTTACGGGCCAGTCCTTCGGCCCCGGCAGCGCCGTGAACGAGCGGCGGCCTTGGAAGCGGGCGTTCGTCCCGACCTCGGCCCGCGGCGACGTGCCGTTCCCCGGCAACCCAAACCAGGGAACGTTCGAGCCCGGCTGCTTGTGCTTCATCACATTGGGCCGCCAGAACACTCACTCCAACCGCTTCAACTCCCTTTACCACGGCTTCCACACGAGGCTGCAGAAGCGGTACTCACAAGGGATGACCTACATCGTCTCCTACCAATGGTCGCACGCCATCGGCGACATCCGCGGCATTCCTGGCTCAGGCAACGCTCCGGGCGAGAACGCCCGCTTCGTGTTGGACGTCCTAGATATCACTCGCGAGCGCGGCCCGAACCCGACCGATCAACGCCACCGCTTCGTCGGTAGCATGGTCTACGAGCTGCCCTGGGGCAAAGGCAAGAAGTTCGGCAGCAGCTGGGGCGGCGTCCAGGACGCAGTCCTGGGCGGCTGGTCGGTCGGTTCAATCCTGACCTTCACGACAGGTACCCCGGCGACGCCGAGCGTTCGAGGCAACCCCGCCAACATCGGCGGCGGCGATCGGCCAAACGTCATCGCTGGCCAGGACATCAACCCTGCAAATCAAGACCCGGACCGCTGGTGGAACGCCGACGCCTTTGTGCCGAACGACATCTACACGTTCGGCAACGCGGGCAAAGGCATTCTGCGTGGACCAGGTCGGGCCGTGTGGGATTTCTCGGCTTACAAGAACTTCCGGATCACTGAGAAGTACGCCGCGCAGTTCCGCTTCGAGGCGTTCAACTTCACGAACACGCCGCAGTTCAATTTCCCGAACACGCAAGTCGGGAACAACAACTTCGGCATCGTCTCGGGCGCGGGCAACCCCCGCAACCTCCAACTCGGCATCAAGTTCCTGTTCTAAGCAGGAGCGAGCCACAAACAGACGAGCCCCGGGCGTTGCAGCCCGGGGCTTCGTCACTGCGGCTGAGCCCTGAGTCCGGCTGAGAACGGCCGCCTTGCGCAACACATCGTCGCTGAGCGCCGGTTGCAGCGAAATCTGCAGGCCTCATCCTCGGCGATCTTCCCCGCGAGATAGAGAGCGAACCTGCTCTGCTCGGCTGGGGGCGGTTTGCGCGCTTCCGCGACGGCTGCTCTCGCCCGTTCAAGTCCCAGACCGCGCCTCCGAGCAGCGGGGCCAGCAGCGCGACTCGAAGGTCGTCTCCGGCGCGCTCATTCGCAGGCTCTATCCTCCCATCAGAGGGACGAGCTTGAGGAAACGGATGTCGCTGTCGGCGCGTAGCTCGAGCGTCTCGTCGAGCGAATCGACCGGCCGGCCGTCGACCGAGACGAAGAAGCCGTTGGTCTCGAACGCCTTCCAGGCCCTCTCGACCTGCGGCTGGGGGTCTAAACGCTTTCGCGGTCCGGGTCGCTCGCCTTGCAGCACGCGCTCGCGCTTGTCGATCTGTAGCAAGCCGTGATAACGCTCCGGAAGACGGGCGTTGTAGCGCTCGACCTCGGTCTCCACACGTAGCCGGATCAGCTCGCGCAGGGTCAGGCGCTCGGCCGGCGCCTCGATGCTGAGCCAAAGCTGCTCGGCGTTGCCGGGCGATTCATCTACCAGACGGACTTGCATTGCCAGATCCAACGCAAAACGACCTCAGCATACGGTCTCTCGATGCGACGCGAAAATTAGGTATGCGCCTTAGACCGTCGCCGCGCTACGCCAGCCATTCCGGGATCACGTTGCCGTGCACGTCAGTCAGCCGGAAATCACGGCCGGAGTAGCGGTAGGTGAGCTTGGTGTGATCGAGGCCGAGCAGGTGCAGCGCCGTGGCGTGGAGGTCGTGCGGATTGACGCGCTTCTCGACCGCCTTGTAGCCGAATTCGTCGGTCGCGCCGTAGGTCTGCCCGCCACGGACGCCGCCGCCGGCGAGCAGGATGGAGTAGCCGGGCGGGTTGTGGTCCCGTCCGCGTCCAACCTTCTCCGTACCCGAGTTCTGAA
The DNA here is from genome assembly GCA_965216545.1 of Bryobacterales bacterium. Lineage (GTDB taxonomy): Bacteria > Acidobacteriota > Terriglobia > Bryobacterales > UBA6623 > RI-231. Next base: position 3,548,956 of record OZ244172.1, on the reverse strand, counting down.
TCATCGGCGTACGCCCGAACTCGGTGCCCACGATCACCAGCGTCTGGTCGAGAAGACCGCGGCTCTCTAGATCCTCCACGAGAGCGGCGATAGGACCGTCCGAGAGCCGCGCGTGGGTCTTCTGCGCGAGGATGTCGTCGTGGCTGTCCCACGGCTGGCCGTTGCCGTAGTAGACCTGCACGACACGAACGCCGGCCTCCACCAGGCGCAGGGCCATCAAGCAGCCGCGCCCGAACTCGCCCTCGCCGTACCGCGTGCGCACGTGCTCGGGCTCTTTCGCGAGGTCGAAGATCCGCGGCGCTTCGGTCTGCATGCGAAACGCGGTTTCCATCGCTTCGATGTTGGATTCGAGCTTGGGATCGTAGCCCACGCGGTCCAGGAACGAGGCGTCGAGCCTGGCGAGCAGGTCGAGCTGCCGCTTCTGCTGCTCGCGGGTGTAGCTGCGGTTGGCCAGGTCCTGGATCAGCTTGTCCGTCGTGGCGGCGTCGTTGCGAATCAGCGCGCCTTGGTGGGCGGTGGGCAAGAACGACGCTGACCACAGCCGCGAGCCTCCGGTAGGCTGCCCGGGGCAGAGCACGACGTAGCCGGGCAGATTCTCGTTCTCCGTCCCCAATCCGTAAGTGATCCAGGAGCCGAACGCCGGCCGCGAGCCCCCGCGCAGGGCGTGCCCGGTGTTCATCATCAACATCGACGGCAGGTGGTTGATCGAGTCCGAGTACATCGAGCGAACCACCAGGAAGTCGTCGATGCGCTTGCCGATCTCAGGGAAAATGTCGGCCGTCTCGATACCGCTCTCGCCGTGCTTGCGGAAGGCGAACGGCGAGGCCATCAGCCCGCCCGATGCGCGGTCGGTCTTGACCTTGGGCCCAGGCATCGGTTGGCCGTCGCGCTTGGCGAGCTCCGGCTTGGGATCAAAGCTGTCCACGTGCGAGAGGCCGCCGTTGAGGTATAGGAAGATGACCTGTTTGGCTTTGGGCGCAAAATGCGGGCCCTGCCCGGCGGCGGCGCGCAGGCGATCGGCCAGGGCGACCACGCCGAATCCGGCGCCCATGAGTTGTACGGCTTTGCGGCGGGTGATCATCGGCTATCTCACGGTGAACAGCTCGCTCGAGGCGAGCAGCATCTGGGTGTAGCGCGGCCACGGCTCGGTGGCGAGGAAGGCCAGAGCTGCCGCTGTCTCTTCTTCAGTGGGAGGTCGGCTGAACGCCAGCTCGTAGGCCAGTGCGATCCGCGCCTTGGGGTCCGCGCCGGCTTCGCTCGCGAGCCGCGCCGCGAACGCCTCGGCTTGTTCCATCACAAACGGGTTGTTCAGAAAATAGAGCCGGTGCAGCGGGCCGACCGTCACGCTGCGCTGCTCGGAATGGCTCTTCGGGTCGGGGAAGTCGAAGAGCGTCATCGTGCGGTCGGGGCTGGTGCGCTCTACGGTCCCGTAGAGCGCGCGCCGGAGGTTCTTGCCGTCAAGTGGCGCGGGCGGGCCGCCGGGCGTTCGGTCGAGCTGGCCCGAGACGGCCAGGATCGAGTCGCGCAGGGTCTCGGCGTCGAGCCGTTCTACGGGGTTGAAGCGCCAAAGCAGCGAGTTGGCCGCGTCCTCGTCCTGGTTGGCTGTCAAGATCGTCGAGCTGCGGCGATAGGCGTCCGAGAGCAGGATCTGGCGGTCGAGCGCCTTGATCGACCAGCCGCCGTCCATCAGCTCGGACGCCAACCAGTCGAGCAGCTCGGGGTGCGTAGGCCGTTCGCCGAGTTGGCCGAAGTTGCTGGGGCTCGCGACGATCCCGCGCCCGAAGCGCCACGACCACAGGCGATTCGCCATCACTCGCGCCGTCAGCGGGTTGTCACGCGAAGCGATCGCGCGCGCCAGCTCCAGCCGGCCGCTACCCTGGGTGAACGGCTCCGGCCCGGACGGGCTTAGAATCTGCAGGAACCGCCGGGGCGCGGCTTCACCCAGGTTCTTCTTGTCGCCCCGGATGGCGATCCGGGCGTCCTTGGGCTTGGCTGCATCCTGGTAGGCGTGCAGGAAGGGGTAGGGCTCGGGGACGGCCTTCTCGAGTCGCTCGAGCTCTGCGCGCTCCCGCTCGAGGTGATCGCGCCAGAGACCGCCGAGGTAGCGCCCGATCTCCTTCGGCCCTACGTAGTAGACTCCGCCAGGGTAGTCGATGCCCTGCTTGCGCCTGGGAGCCTCGGCTAGGTCGCGCCAGAGGTAGTACTCGAGGGGATCGAGGAACTCCAGGTTGGTGTTGAGCAACGTGCGCTGGTCGCGCACGCCTTTCGCGCCGCCCAGCGCCACGTAGTTGCGGTCGTCCAACGCGAGCTTTTCGTCGCGAATCGCGAACAGCGTCCGCTCGAAGGCCTCGGCCACGGCTCGGGCGTCGTCGAGCGAGCCGCCGCGATCGAGGAACGCCGTCCATTTATCTAAAAAGGAATGTTCGTGCTCGCCGCTGTCGAGATAGCGCAGCCAGCGGCTCAGAACCTCCCCGTCGAGAGCGCCTTGCTTGGCCGCCGCTTCGGGTTTGACGTGGCCGGTCTTTACGCGCCAGGCCGCGAGGAGATAGTCCGCGGTGCGCTCCATCAACACCAGCGTCAGTTGTTCGGTTTGCTCTTCGACGAAGGCGTCAATCGCGCCCTTCTGCTCAGCCACCCGCTCCTTGGCGGCTTTGTAGGCCTCGACCCGCTCCGCCGGAGCGAGCGGGACCTCGTGCGGGTTCGAGCTCGAGAACACCCCCTGCAACGAATAGAAGTCCGCCTGCGGGATGGGGTCGAACTTGTGGTCATGGCACTGCGCACAGCCTATCGTCAAGCCCAGCAAGGCGCGCCCGGTCACATCGACGCGGTCGTCGTCGCGGTCGCGCAGGGCGTGGAAGCCCAGCGCGGGCAGCAGCTCCTCGCGCTCGGCGCCCTCGAGCAGATCGGCGGCGAGCTGCGCGACCATGAAGCGGTCGTACGGCATGTTGGCGTTGAACGCCTCGACGACCCAGTCCCGGTAGCGCCATGCGTTCGCCAGAGGCACGTCTCGTTGCGCGGCTGAGAGGCCGTCTCCGTAGCGGGCCAGGTCCAGCCAGCGCCGCGCCATGCGCTCGCCGTAGTGCGGCGAGGCGAGCAGGCGGTCCACGACCCGCTCGAACGCCTCGGGCGAACCGTCGGCGAGAAACGCGGCGACTTCGGCCGGCGTAGGCGGCAGCCCCAACACATCGAGCGTGGCGCGTCGAATCAGCGTGCGCTTCTCCGCCGCCGGCGCGGGCTCGAGCCCGGCGTCAGCAATCTTGGCTAGCAGGAAGCGGTCGATCGGCGACTCCGCCTCGTCGCCCAAGTTTGGCGGCTCGGGACGCGCCACCGGCTGGAAGGCCCAAAACTGGCGCGCCTCGGGGCGAATCGTCCCCATTCCCGCGCCGACGGCCTGCGCCTCTGGCCACGGCGCTCCGTCCTCGATCCAGCGGACCAGCACATCAATCTCGTCCGGGGTCAGCGCCTCGCTGGGCGGCATCTTCAGGTCGTCGCGCTCCCGGCGCACGGCCTGGATCATCAGACTGGCCCGCGCATCGCCCGGTTCGAGCGCCGCACCCCGGCCACCGCCCGAGAGCAGCGCCGCGCGCGAGTCCAGCCGCAGCCCGCCCATCTTCGCTTCGGTGTGGCAGGAGTAGCACTTGGCGGCCAACAAAGGCCGCACACGCGTCTCGAGCTCATCGTTCGCGGCGCCGACGCCGGCCAACGACGCAACTGTCGCAAGAATCAGAACGCAGCGCATAAACCTCGACTGCACAATACTATACGAGCCTTTTCGACGCTGGTCAATGGATCCCCCTCACGGCTCCGCTATCCTGAAGAGACCATGCTTGGAAGCGGTTCCATGCGCGCCTGCGCAACCTACGACGACGTCAACCTCGTGTTGCGGCTCTATGAGCTCCGCCGCGAATCCCGCATGCGAGACGCTCGGCGCTGGTTCATCAAGGAATGCAAGCCGAAGAACCTAAAGGATCTCGATAAGCTCTGCCCTCCTGGCTCGACCGAAAACGAGTCCTTCCGCATGGTGACCACCTACTGGGACATGTGCTGTTCGTTCATCACCGGCGGCGTGCTCGAGCGCGAGATTTTCTTCGAGAGCAACCGTGAGGCTCTGGTGATCTGGGAACGCCTGCGCGATGTCATCCCCGAGATCCGGGAGCGCTACCAGGACCCCAAGCACCTCGGGAATCTCGAGGAAGTCGCGGGTCAATTCGAACAGTGGCTCGGCAAGCGCGGCCCCGACGTCTACGAGGCGTTCGCCAAGCGCATCCGCGGCTGAGCCAGGACGATCCAGGCCGGGGAACGAGGGCTTCTCCCAGGCCTTTCGCACCGAAATTGCTTTGTTAGTATGGGAAGTAGGAGAATGGCGCCTCGAAGTCTAGCCGCGGAGTTGCGCCACTGGGCCGGTTCCATGTTGAAGGAACAGAAGGATCAAGAAGAACAACCGGAAACGCCTCCGCAGGAGCAGGATTCGACGGCGGCCGTCGATGAGGTCGAGCTCGATCTCGAGCACGAGATCGAAGCGGTCGATCCCGAGCAGACCCAACAACAGTTGCAGAAGCTCGTGGAGGAGCGCGACGCGGCGCTCGAGGACAAGCACGAGCTGCTCGAGAAATTCCAGCGCGCGCAGGCCGAATTCGAAAACATCCGCAAGCGCCTCCTACGCGAGCAGGAAGACGTTCGCGAGTACGCCGCCATGGAGACGATCGAAGCCCTGCTGCCCATCGTCGACGACTTCGAACGCGCCCTCAAGGCCGACGGCGGCGACCCTGAATACAAAAAGGGGCTCGAGCTGATCCACAATCGCATCGCCGACGCATTCGAACGATTCGGTTTGAAGCCGATAGAAGAGATGGGGCAGTTCGACCCAGACCTGCATCAGGCAGTCGACCGGGCGCCGGCGGAAACGGAAGAGCAAGACCAGCAGATCTTGGAAGTCTACCGGTCGGGCTATACGTTCAAGGACCGCCTATTGCGCGCCGCAATGGTCAAGGTCGCAGTGAAGGAGTAAGCCCCAGGGCCGGCAATGAGCACCGCGACCAAACGCGACTACTACGAGATTCTTGGCGTCGACCGCTCGGCTTCGGCCGAGACGATCAAGAGCGCCTATCGCAAGCTCGCGCTCGAGTACCACCCCGATCGCAACCAGGGCGACGCCGGGGCCGAGGAAAAGTTCAAAGAGGCGGCCGAGGCCTACGCCGTGCTCAGCAACGACGAGAAGCGCAGCCGCTACGACCGCTTCGGGCATGACGGCGTGCGCGGCCAAGGCGGCTTCAACCCCCAGGACTTCGCCGACTTCGGGGACATCTTCGGAGACATCTTTGGCGACATCTTCGGCGGCGGGTTCCCCGGCGCCGCCGGGCGCGGTGCGCGACAGAGACGCGGCGCGGACCTGCAGTATGAGCTCGAGGTCGACTTCCAGGACGCCGTCTTCGGCATGTCGACCGAGATTCAGTTTCCGCGGGTGGAGACCTGCGGCTCGTGCGCCGGCTCCGGCGCCAAGAGCGGCACCCAGCCAAAGACCTGCCCGACCTGCGGCGGGCGCGGCCAGGTCTACTACCAGCAGGGGTTCTTCTCGGTGGGCCGCACCTGCTCGGCCTGTTCCGGCGCCGGTCGCATCGTCGAGCAGCCTTGCGAGGAGTGCCGCGGCGGCGGGACCACGCGTCAGCAACGCAAGCTCAAGATCACCATTCCGGCCGGGGTCGACAACGGCACCCGGCTGCGGCTCTCAAACGAAGGTGAAGCCGGTCCGATGGGCGGGCCGCCGGGCGATCTCTACGTCCTCATCCGCGTCCGAGAGCACGAACTGTTCCACCGCGAAGGCCGCAATCTGCACTTTGAGGTGGCGATCAACGTGGCGCAGGCCGCCCTCGGCGCCGAGATCGAGGTGCCGACGCTCGAGGGCGACCAGCAAATCAAGATCGAGCCCGGCACCCAGAGCGGCAGCCGCTTCCGGCTCCGCGGCAAGGGCGTGCCCGAGGTCAACTCCGGCCGCCGCGGAGACTTGATCGTGCACATCAACGTGCGGGTGCCCGAGAAGCTCAACAAGGAACAGCGCAAACACTTCGAGGCGCTGTTGTTCTCGCTGCCCGCTGGCGAACCAGCCGCCAAGCAAGGCTTCTTCGACAAGGTGAAGGAGTTCTTCGTCTAGGCGCGTCTTCCGGCTAAGGGTTCAACCCGCACGCTGCCGGGGGTCTAGTCCAAGTGGAACACCTCCGCCAGGCGCAGAGACCCTTGGTCTGGGCGGCGGCCGTCGAGGTCCTCGAACAACTCCGCCATCTCTGCTTGCCAGCGGACGTTGACCTGTTTTCTCTCCATCCCAGCACGAGCCGCCGCCAGGTCAGCCGTCTCGAAGTAGCCGACCAGCAACCCGTCGTCGCGCAGGAACAACGAGTAGTTCCGCCAGCCCGTCTCGCGCAGCGCCTCGAGCATTTCCGGCCACACCGACTCGTGCCGGCGGCGGTACTCGTCGAGCCGGTCCGGCTTGACTCGTAGCAGGAAACAGACCCTTTCCATGGACCCCATTGTGGCCTGAGCGATAGAAACCGTGAATCGGGCTGATAGCGACCCCGGCCCGGTTCGGGGCGCACCCGCCGCCTGCCGCGCCCGTTTTCGATTCATCCGCGGGGGCATAAAAAAAACCGATCCGCCGCATAGAAAGCTTCTCTTTGGATTCCGGTCGCGCGGCGTACGACGATGGTGGCTGTCCAAGACGACGCCCGCGGACTGGTTCGTCCGCAAGCCGGGATCCGCCTGGGTTCCGGAGCTCGAGGTGAGGAGAAGTGAGATGAGAGAAGACGCCCTGAAGCGCTTGCGTCTGCCTGTCTTGGTCCTTGCGGCCCCGATAGCCGCCGCCGCGCAAGACGAGGCCGCGATTGACACCGGGGATAACGCCTGGATGCTGGTTTGCTCGGCGCTCGTGCTGATGATGACCGGCCCCGGGCTGGCGCTGTTCTACGGCGGACTGGTGCGCAAGAAGAACGTCCTGTCGACGATGATGCAGTCGTTGGCGATGATGGGGCTGATGACGGTCATCTGGGCGGTCTACGGCTACAGCCTGGCCTTTGCGCCCGGCAACGCGTTCATCGGAGGGTTCGACCACGTCTTTCTCAACGGCGTGGGCACGGAGCCGTCGGGTACAATTCCGCACTACACCTTCATGGTGTTCCAATTGATGTTTGCCATCATCACGCCGGCGCTGATCACCGGCGCATTCGCCGAGCGCATGAAGTTTTCGGCGATGGCGCTGTTTCTAGTGATCTGGGCCACGGTAGTCTACTTCCCGATGGCGCACATGGTGTGGGCCGGCGGCGGGCTGATGTCTCCCGACGGCCCGTTGCACTGTCTGGACTTTGCCGGCGGCACGGTCGTGCACGCCTCGTCGGGAATCTCCGCGCTGGTTTGCGCCCTGGTGCTGGGCAAGCGCAGAGGCTACCCCAACGAGGCGATGAAGCCGCACAACCTGACGCTTGCGTTCATCGGCGCCTGCCTGCTGTGGGTAGGCTGGTTTGGCTTCAACGCCGGCAGCGCCCTGGCGGCTGACGGCCTGGCGGCGACCGCGTTCGTAAACACGCATTTCGCGGCGGCGGCCGCGCTGCTGGGTTGGTTGCTGATCGAGTGGATTCGAGACGGCAAACCGAGCGTGCTGGGCGGCATCACCGGAGCGGTGGCCGGACTGGTCGCGGTGACGCCGGCTTCCGGCTTCGTCACGCCCATGGCCTCGCTGATCATCGGATTCTTGGCGGGCTTTGTTTGCTACGCTTCGGTGGCGATTGCCAAGCGGACATTCGGCTATGACGACTCGCTCGACGCTTTTGGCGTCCATGGCGTCGGCGGAGCCCTCGGAGCGGCGCTGACCGGTCTGTTTGCCGCCGAGTCGGTCGGCGGAGCTTCCGGATTGCTGGAAGGCGACAGCGGACAGTTCTTCAACAATGTCCTGGGCGTCGTCCTAACATGGGTGTTCGCCGGCATCGCAACGTTCGTGATCCTGAAGATCGTGGACGCCATCGTCGGGTTGCGCGTCGAGGAGGCCGTCGAGGTTGTCGGCCTAGACGTGAACGAGCACGGCGAAGAGGCGTATCAGCTCTGACCGCGCGGTCGGACCTAGTTTCGAGGAGCAACGCATGAAGCGCATTGAAGCCATCATTCAGCCCTACAAGCTTGACGACGTAAGGGAGGCCCTCAAGGGCATTGGCGTCGACGGCATGACCATCTATGACGTCCGCGGTCACGGCCGCCAGAAGGGGCACAAGGAGGTCTACCGCGGACAGGAATACGAGGTCGACCTGCTTCCGAAGGTCAAGCTGGAAGTCGTCGTCGCCGACGAACGCGTCGACGAGACGGTGAAGGCCCTGGTCGAGTCCGCTCGGACCGGCAAGATCGGCGATGGCAAGGTGTTCGTCTTGCCGGTCGACGAGGCGGTCCGCATCCGCAATTCCGACACGGGCGACACGGCGCTGTAGCGGCGTCGATCCGAGGCTCGGCGACTGTGGACCGGTCGCCGAATCTCCGCTCGCCCCCGGGGCTCGCCGCGGTCCTTCGAGGCTCAACTTTCCGATGTGGGATCTTTCGACGCTGCACACGCAGAGCATGGAGCGCATCAACTCGGAGTTTTTCGAGAAGGGTGACGGCATTGCTGCGGTTGCGGGACGCTCCAAGACCGTCGATGACATCGTGTGCGGCTACGTCGACCAGATCGTTCCCGAGCAGCAACGGGAGGGCTTGGCCGTGTTGGCGGTGGGCGGCTACGGGCGCGCCCAACTGTTTCCGTTCTCCGACGTCGACCTGCTGTTGCTGGTGCGCAACGAGGCCGAGGCCGAGAGCCGCAAGGATGAGATCGCAAGGCTGCTGACCGCATTGTGGGACGCCGACTTACGCGCTTCGCAATCGGTGCACACGCCGGCCGAATGCGTGCGGCGAGCGGCGGACAACGCCGAGCTCCACATCAGCATGCTCGATACGCGGTTCCTCGCCGGCGACCGCGCGCTGTTCGATGAGCTGGCCTCGAAGAAGCTGCCCGCCTTCTTCGCGAAGGAGCGCAGGGCGCTGCTCTCCAGCCTGGTCGAGAAGGCGCAGCAGCGTCACAAGGGCTTCGACGCTACGATCTATCATCTCGAGCCGGAAGTGAAAGAGGGCCCAGGCGGGCTGCGGGACTTGCAACTCGCCTGCTGGCTCTCACAGCTCGCCCACGCCGGCGCCGATCGCATCCCCGAGAGCGAAGAGCTGCTGCCGGACGACTTCCGCGAACCGCTCGAGGACGCCAAGCGATTCCTGTTCGCGCTGCGCTGCTACCTGCACCACTTCAGCGGGCGGGACAACAACCGCCTTTCGTTCGATCTCCAGGACTCGATCGCGGAGGGCGGCTCGGGCAACGCATTCCGTCGAGAGGGCGGCGCGGCGGAATGGATGCGCGACTTCTATCGCAGCGCGCGTGTGATCCACAGGCTGGCGCTGCGCATGATCGACGAGCTCGGGGTGCAACGCAACTCGCTCTTCGCAATCTTGCGCGACCGCTCGTCGAAGCTCTCGAACCAAGACTTCTCTGTCGCCCATGGGCGGGTGTTCTTGCGGTATAGCCAGGCCCTCGAGCGCGAGCCGGAAACGCTGCTGCGCTTGTTCCGGTTCGTCGCGCGCCACGGCCTGCCGCTGGCGCTGAAGACCGAGCGCAGCGCGATGGCGGCGATGGACCCGTTTCGAGCCTACGCCAGGTCCTCGAGAGTGCTGTGGACCGCCATCGCCGATATCCTGCGGCAGCCCTACGCCTACGAAGCCCTGACGGCGATGCACGAGACCGGCGCCTTGTTCGCTCTCTTCCCCGAGGTCGAAGCGATCGATTGTCTTGTGGTCCGCGACTTCTACCACCGCTACACCGTCGATGAGCATTCCTTCCAGGCCATCCGCAAGCTCAAACGCCTGGACGAGGACAAGGACTCGCTCACCGCGCGTTTCGCCCGCTTGGCCGAGGAGATCGAGAAGCCGGAGCGGCTGTACCTGGCGCTGCTCTACCACGATGTCGGCAAGGGCATGGAGGGCGCCGACCACTCGGTGCAGAGCGCCGTCGCTCTCGACGACGCCCTCGAGCGGCTGGGCGTGGGAGAGCGGGACCGCCAGGAAGTCCGATTCCTGGTCGAGAAGCACTTGGCGATGTCGAACTACATCACCAAGCGCGACATCTCGGACCCGGAGACGATCGCCGAGTTCGTCGACGTGGTGGGCACCCGCGAGCGCTTGCGCGCGCTGACCCTGCTGACCTTCGCCGATACATCCGCCGTCAATCCCAAGGCCATGACGGCCTGGCGCAAGGAGCTGCTCTGGCAGCTCTATCTCAGCGCGTTCAACCGCTTGACCGCCAACGCCGAAGATCGCCGCATCGAGCCCGAGACGGCGGCCGAGGTGCTGGCCCTGGCCGCCGGCGCAGAGGAGCGCACCGGACTGGAACGTTTCCTCAAGGGCTTTCCGCATCGCTATCTCCGGACGCACACCGCGCAGCAGATCAAACGCCACTTCGAGCTCGGCAGCGAGCTCGTGGACAGGGAGGCGGTGGTCCGCGTCGAGCGCCACCAGGACCTCTACGACGTCGTGGTGATCGCCTACGATCGTCCGCATCTGTTTGCGGCGTTGTGCGGCGCCATGGCGGGCTTCGGGCTCAGTATCGAGAAGGCGGAGGCGTTCGCAAACGAGGAAGGCGTGATTCTCGATACGTTCTCGGTGTCGCTCTCGGAGAGCCGCGGCGGCGAGATGGACGAACAGGAGATGCGCTCGCTGGCGCGCACGTTGCGGCGCGTGGCCGACGGCCGCGAGGACGTGCGGAAGGTGCTCGCCAAGCGCAAGAAGCTGTTCGGACCGCGCGGCCGCGCGCCGATCGATCCCGAGGTCGCCTTCGACAACCAGGCCTCGTCGCGGGCCTCGATCTTCCACGTCATCGCCGAAGACCGCACGGGGCTGCTCTACGATCTCACGAGCGTGTTCTCCGAGCACGGCTACGACATCGAGGTCGTGCTGATCGATACGCAGGGGCGCAAAGCGATCGACGTCTTCTATGTCGTGGGCCCGGCGGGCAAGCTCGAGGACCGGGCCTGCGAGTCGCTCGCGAGCCAGCTCCGGGGCGCCTGCCGATCCAGGGCTGCCTGAGCCGCGACGCCTAGAATGGATGCATGAGCGGCGCTTTCGACGACGCGGATCGCACCGTAAACATCGAGGGGATCACGCTGCACCTGGCGCATCCCGACGAGCTGCCGATCCGCTGGGTTGGCCAGCAGGAAATGCTGCGCCAAGTCCAGGCCGCCTGGCTCATCGTCCATCCAGACGACGTCCCCATGACGCCGCGCCTGCTCGGCAAGCCCGGCGTGGGCAAGACCACGCTCGCCTACGCCGCCGCCAAGAGCCTCGAGCGTGAGGTCTACATCCTCCAGGCCACCATGGACACTCGGCCCGAAGATCTGCTGGTGACGCCAGTGGTGGAAGGCGAAGGCCGGTTGCGCTACGTGGCCAGCCCGCTGGTGACCGCGATGGTGCGCGGCGGCGTGGCGATTCTCGACGAAGGTAATCGCATGAGCGAAAAGAGTTGGGCGTCTCTGGCGCCGCTGCTCGACACTCGCCGCTACGTCGAGTCGATCGTAGCGGGAGTCAAGATTCACGCCCACCGCGACTTTCGCATGACGGCCACGATGAACGACGACGCCTCGACCTTCGAGCTGCCCGAGTACATCCACTCCCGGCTCCAGCCGCAAATCTTCGTCGACTTCCCCGAAGCGGACGAGGAGCGCGAGATACTCCGGGAGAACCTGCCGTTCGCCGACGACCAGGTGCTGGACTACGTCGTCAACTTCCTCCAAGCCGCGCATGCCGCCGACGAGCGCTACTCGGCTCGTGACGGAATCAATCTGGCGCGCTTCGCGATGAAGCTGATGGAGGCGTCGCCGGAGGCGCCGCGAGAGCGGGCGCTGCAGGCGGCCCTCACCCAGACCTTGGGCCGCGAAGCGCTGCGCTACACGATGGTTTGACCGCGTACGCCGCTCACCCCGCGATCAGGTTGACCATCCGGCCGGGGACGTAGATCGCCTTTCGCAGAGCCTTGCCTTCCAGGTGGCGGGCGACGTTTTCTTCCGCCTTGGCGACTTCGACGATGGCGTCCTCGGCCGTGTCGGCCGCCACGGTGATCTTGCCGCGCATCTTGCCGTTGACCTGCACCGGAATCTCGATCGAATCCTCGCGCGCCAGCTCCGCGTCGAACGCGGGCCAGGCGACGTCGAGCACCGGTCCTTGCTCGCCAAGCATCTCCCAGAGCTCCTCGCTTAGGTGCGGCGCGAAGGGCTCGAGCAGTAGCGTCAACCGCCGCAGGCATTCCGCCATGACCTCGGGCGAAAGCTTCTCCTCGAGCGCGTACAGCTCGTTGGTCAGCTCCATCACGCCGGCGAGCGAGGTGTTGAAGTGCCAGCGCGAGTCGAAGTCCGCGGTCACTCGTTCGATAGTTCGGTGCAGCTTGCGCAGCGCGGCCTTGTCGGCGTCCTGTCGGGCTTCGGTGGATGGTCGCGCGCCGGCGGCCCCGTGTCTTCCGACCAAGCGATAGACGCGCGCCAGGAACCGCGACATGCCCTCCACGCCCGACTCCTGCCAGTCCAAATCCCGATCCGGCGGAGCGGCGAAGAGCGAGAACGCGCGCGCGGTGTCCGAGCCGTAGCGCTCGACCATTTCCTCCGGGCTCACGACGTTGCCGACGCTCTTCGACATCTTGGCGCCGTCCTTGATGACCATGCCTTGGGTGAAGAGCCGGCTGGCGGGCTCGTTCCAGGTGACGAGCCCGATGTCCCGCATCATCTTCGTCCAGAACCTGCAATAGATCAGATGCAGCACGGCGTGCTCGACTCCGCCGATGTATTGGTCGATCGGAAACCAAGACGCGGCCGCGTCCTGGCCGAACGGCGCCCGGTCGTTGCGCGGATCGCAGTAGCGGTAGAAGTACCACGAGGAGTCGACGAAGGTGTCCATCGTGTCGCACTCGCGCTCGGCCGGCCCGCCGCATTTGGGGCAGGCCACGTTGACGAACTCCGGCACGGTGCGCAGCGGCGACTCGCCGACGCCGGTCAGCTCAACGTTCTCGGGAAGTCGCACCGGCAGCTCGTCCTCGGGGACCGGGACCGTCCCGCACTTGGGGCAGTGGATCATCGGGATCGGCGTGCCCCAGTAGCGCTGACGTGAGACCCCCCAGTCACGCAACCGCCACGTCACCGCGCCCTTCCCGAAGCCTTTGCTCTCGGCATACGCGGTCATCTGCGTTTTTGCCTCGGCGCTGGGCAGCCCGCTCCACTGTCCGCAGACTGCGGCGACGCCGTACTCGGAGTAGGCCTCCGTCATGTCCTCTTCTTTGGGCAACTCGCCGTCGCTCGGCTTGATCACCGGCACGACGGGGATCTCGAACTTGCGACAGAACTCGAAGTCGCGTTGATCATGCGCCGGCACGGCCATGATGGCGCCAGTGCCGTAGCCCCACAGCACGAAGTTGCCGACCCATATGGGAACCTTCTCGCCCGAGTACGGGTTGACGGCGTAGCGACCGGTGAAGAACCCGTCCTTTTCGAGATCGTCGGCGGCCTTGTCTTTTTGCGCTTCGACCATGGGCGCGGCTTTCTCGGCGAGCCCAAAGCTTTCGATCCAGGGATGCTGCGGCGCTAGAATCACGCAGGTGGCGCCGAAGATGGTGTCGACGCGGGTAGTGAAAACGCAGACCGTCTCATCCGAATCTTCGAGTGTAAAGTCGACCTCCGCGCCCTCGGAGCGGCCGATCCAGTTGCGCTGCATGGCGACGACGCGCTCGGGCCAGCCGCCTTCGAGCTCGTCGAGGTCCCGCAGCAGCTCTTCGACGTAGGCTGTGGTCTTGAAAAACCACTGATCGAGCTCTTTCTGCTCGACCGGCGTCGTCTCGTGGCGCCAACAGCAGCCATCGACCACTTGTTCATTGGCCAACACAGTCGCGCACTCGGGACACCAGTTGACTTGGCTCTTCTTGCGGTAGGCCAGGCCGCGGTTGAACATCTGGATGAAGAACCATTGGTTCCAACGGTAGTACCCGGGCTCGCAGGAGGATATCTCGCGGTCCCAGTCGTAGCTGAAGGAGAACGAGCGCAACTGGCGCTTCATGTTGGCGATGTTGGACCGGGTCCACTCGCCCGGATCGCGCTTGTTCTTGATGGCGGCGTTCTCCGCCGGCAGCCCGAACGAATCCCAGCCCATCGGGTGGAGCACCCGGAATCCCTGCATGCGTTTGTAGCGAGCCAGCGCATCCCCGATCGAGTAGTTGCGCACGTGGCCCATGTGGAGCGTGCCGGAGGGATAGGGCAGCATCTCGAGCACGTAGTACTTGGGCTTGGAGGCGTCGGTCGAGGTGCGGTAGAGCTGCTGCTCTCCCCAGCGCTGGCGCCACTTGGGCTCGATCTCTTGCGGGCGATAGGCGCGCTCAGACATAGACCTCCAAGATACCAGCGTCGTTCGTCGTTGGCTTTGCCGCCGGGACTGCCGGCTCGCTGAGCGATCAATTTTGCGAAGGTTTAGCCATGTAGCCTCGATGCCGTGGTAGGGTAATCGGCGCGAGAAGTCATGTCAGCCGGCCCCGCCCATTCCCGGATTTCGTCGGAAGACCGAACGCTCGACCGAAAATCGGCGCGATTCTTCCAGACATCGAAAAGATGGAGGACGAGTTGACGGAAGGGCTTGCAACTGTCCGAGCGGGCAACTTTGGGGGCGCGATCACTCACTTATCGAGTTCAGCCCTCGAGCTCCTGCGCCTGGCGTTTCGCGAAGTCGATCGGGAGCCTAAAGATAGAGATGACCTAGGTCCACTTATCGACGAAGCCAGGGATCTGAAACTCATACCGGAGCAGGTCCAAAAGGACTTGCACGCGGCCAGAGTCTGGGCAAACAAGGACCGTCACCGGGACCTAGCAGTCATTCCGTAGCAAGAGACCACCGAAGCGCACCTCACACTCGTTCTGCGGGCCACCGACTGGTTCTACACCGAAAGCGAGCACGGTCCCGGCATGGACACCATCTATGACCTCGGTGCCCTCGAGGCTCCACAGGTCGATCCACACGCGGAGCGATATCGCGCAGGTGCGGACCGGCTCGAGAGAAGAGGCTGCAATACTCAGACGAGACGACCGGGGCCTCGACGGTCAAATCCAACCTGCCGGTGAGCATCAGCTTCGCGAATCCCGCGGTGATGCCCCCTCGCACGATCTTGTTCGCAGCCCCGACAGACGGGAGGGACCGGCGCAGGGGGTGACCACGTCATTGGCGGAGCCTAGTCCTTTTGGCCGCTCCGGATCAAGCGTGTATTCGACCTCGAGCTTGATAAACGGACATTCCTTGTAGACGTAGCGGACTGCGCTCCGTGTGAAGATCCCGCCGTCCTTGCCGAAGTCTGTCTCGACTTCCGCTCGCGTTATCCCAGGCTCGAGCTGGCTGTAGGCCCTAAGCGCCCGCAAGACCATCTGGCAGCCGTCAGCGGCAGCCGAGGCTGGCTGACCATGAGAATGTGAAGCGGCAAAGATCGCCATCACTGCTATCCCCACCGCCCAGGAAAGTTGTTTGCCGTAGTGCATGTGATCCGGGATTTCCATTTTGGCCATCCCGACGCGTGTAGCGTAGTCGAGCACGCCGCTCCGGCGCAACGGTTTTCTGCCTTCTCCGGCACATTCGCCTCCTTCCTCCTTTGTCTGGCCGCGACTGGGAGCGTCGCGCGTCGCTTCACGGGCTCGGACGGCGCCCTTCGCCGACACCGCTCCGACCTCGCCTCTCGGCGACTCGTGTTCGGATGCTCCGAGCCTCGCCGCGTCAGCCTCCCGGCGCAGGCAGCGCCGCCAACCTCGCCAGCATCTCGCCGAACAGCTGGCGGTTGAGGCGCCCCTCGGCCAACAAGAGCCAGTAGTACCGCGCGTGCTTCACCAGCCGACCGCCGGTCTTCATCAGCCGCTGCTGCAAGCTCGTCAGCGACCAGCTCTTGATCCGGCTCGGCAGCCCCAGCCGCCGCCACAGGTTGCCCAGGTTGTAGGCCAGCACCGCGAGTTGCAGCCGCACTTCGTTCGCTCGGAAGCGCCGGCACGACAGCCGCGTCCAGCACGTCGCCTGCTTGCCTTCCTTGATCCACTGCTCCGCCGTGCCGCGCTTGTTGTAGAAGCGCACCACCGAGCGGCTCGGCAACGCCATGTTCGTGACGATGAAACCGACGCGCGGAAACAACTCGCCCGCGTGGTGCTCGACCTTGGCGACGACCCGCCGGGACTTCGACCAGCTCGCGGCCTGATAGCGGAAGCTCTTGTAGCGCACCAGCGGTTTGAGCGAGGGCCTGCCCGGCGCTCGGAATAGGATGTCTTCGATCTCCAGCTCCAGGTTCCTGTTGGCCGGAATGCGGATCACGTAGTTGACGCCGCGCTCTTCCAGCGCCTCGTAAATCTCCGGCTTGGCGAAGGCGGCGTCGGCGCGGAACGTGACTTCCTTGCCCTCGGCCTGTTGGCGCTCGATCTCGGGCAGCAACAGCTCGTCCCAGTCTTCGGCGCTAGAGACATTGCCCGGCCGCAGCTTTGCCGTCAAACAGTCGCCGTGCTGGTTGAACAGCAACAGCGGGTGATAGCAGACCGACTCGTAGTGGCCGTTGTAGGCGCTGCCTTCCTGTTGGCCATGAACGGGGCTCTCGGTCGAGTCCATGTCCAGCACCACGCGCTCGCTGTCGTCGCCGGCCTCGGCTTGGCCGATCAGCTCGCGGTTCACCGCCATCAACCCGATCAGGTTCTCGTCGCCGGCGAGCATGCCGGTCTCGAAGCTCTGCAACCGCGAGGTCAGCGCCCCGCCGCGATCCCAGTTCTTCTTCGAGCCGAGCAGGCGAAACGTCGGATCGGCGGCCACCCGCACGGCGTCGTTGAGGTCTTCGTAGCCCGCCAACCGCGAGTAGACCGACTGCCGCACCAGATCGGCCAGCGGGAACTTCTTGTTCTCGCCCTGCCGCGTGTCGCTGAGATGGTCGTCAATCAGTCTGCCAAGACCGAGCCGCTCATCCAACTCGCGCACCAGCAGCAACCCGCCGTCAGAGGTGACCCGCGAGCCCTGGAAATCGACCTTCACAAACCCGTTGAACGATAGCTGAAATGGCTCGCGATCCTTGTCACCCACTCGGTGTCGCCCTCCATGGCCCATCTGATGCGCTCAAACCCGCATCTACAGGGGCGCCGGGAGCATCGCGATGGTTAGCAGGCTGGAGTCAAATCGGAAATCCGGGGTGATTGCCTCGGTCCCTCAGCGTGCCCTAGCGAATAGCGTCTCCTGATCGAGAATGAACGGCTGCCAGACGCTCCATTCTGCGCAGTCGATCCACGATCGCCGGTACCGCCTGCTCAGCGCCCAGGTCCGCGACGCGTTGGAGATTGGTCGCGATTCTTTCCCGCACCCTCCTCTCTTTCTTCAGCTGGGCCGAAGATGCGTTCTGGATCGAAGGGCCAGCAGATCTCATCCGAGCAATCAACGCGCGTAGTGCGGACGCGGACATTCGACTCGACAACTCAGCATTCCATCGCGTTCTTTCTTTCCATTCTGCGTTTCTCTCGGCGAAGATCTGGCGCACGACCTCGGCTCGCCCTGAAGACGAAACGTCTTCGTACACTAACGCCGTGACATTGACTTCGAGCTGATCCGCCGGCATTCCATCGCTGTTCAGCGAGAGACTGAAGTTGGCCTCCTTGATTTGACCAGGGAAGATGACACCGTCGACCGTCGGCCCAGACGCCAGAGAAGCACCCTGGTACCCGGCCGCCTCGAACGGGAAGAGCTCTACCCATCCGTCACTGGTTAGATCCGATTCGCCGATCCGGCCCCCGTCGGCCGACTCGATCAACCGAACGGCCCAGGCCGTTACGGGTTTCGCCCCCTGGTTTGTCAGTCGATACGAGAGCTGAGACCCCTCGACGAGGGCCTCGAGCGCAATGTCATCGAGACCCGTCGCAATCACGACTTGGGCGCAAAGCGGATTTGCTATGACCGCCAGTAGGGCAGCGATGAATGTACGAGCGAACACTACGACCTCCCCTCGATTCGGACGGGCGCGCTAGCTTTGCCCGCCGACCATGTTTCAGACAACATCGCCGCAGGCGTTGCCTTATGGGGGTGGAATATTACCAGGGCTATTCCACGAAAGCAAGGGAACAGTTCGGGAAGCTGTCGCGGGGCGTGATAAAGCGAACAACTGCACGCGCTAATCGTGTTGCTTATTCGGCAGCTCGCCAGACCGTCGCCACGGCGAAGCAAACCACGAACGCGATCCCCAGCGGCATCAGCGCGCCTAGCGCGGTCCACTTCGCGCTGCGCGTTTCTTTCCAGATCGTCAGGATCGTCGTGGCGCAGGGGTTGTGCAACAGCCAGAACAGCATCAGGTTCACCGCCGTCAGCAGAGTCCAGCCGTGTTGGTCGACTAGCAGTGTACGGACTTGAGCGCAAAGCGGATTTGCTATGACGGCCGTAACCGGCATTACCACCAACGGACTGTCCTGACGTCACTTCCTATCTTCTCCGAACGATTCGCAATGGCGAATTCTTTCTCGTCCAGGACGTACTCCCAGTAGACGGCTCCTACCCTGACCTCGTCCTGATCTAAAAGGGCTCGGCCCTCGGGTAAATACCGAAGTCGTCCGATCTGCGCATCTAGGCGAACGGCTATCGTACCACCCGGCTCGACTCGAACGAACGAGCTTGGTGACGAGGAGGTACCGCACAGCACCGCGACGATCTCAGTTACCGAGTGTGTCTCACCCCCCGCCCTTCCAGAGAAGGCTAGGGCCAGATTTGCCATTCTGCGAGCGTTGGAGCCGTCCTGATGAAGAATGTCGTAGTCTCGGGAAGCTGGGAGAGTGACGGTCGCAGAGCCCGTGTTAGTTATCTGGACTTCGACTCGAAAGGGTCCGTATTTCGGTATGCCACTCGAATCGCCCAAGTTTAAGACGAGAGCAAGCGGAACTGCGAATTCAGCCTGCGGATCGGAGCTGTCGACGCCCCCGCCCGGGCCTACTGCGACTCGCGACTCGGGCGCGGGCGTAGTTAGGTCCAAGGTCTTAGGATCTTGCGCCGAGACGCCCGTGCACAACCAGACAAGTGTCGGACAGGCCCGCATCCAAAACGGCCACGAGAAGAGTGCCTTACGGACAAGAACCATATGGGGCATAGTTCACCTGACCAAGAGCGGTTCCCGTGGCCGAGTAGTTGACGGGGAACGGTTCGAAGGCGTTATACTGTGAAGCGATTGAATTAGCTCTGGAACTGAGTCCGGCTGATATGGTGTTCGCGAATTGCTGGCCGTTTGTGCCAGGGGGTGCGACTTGAGACTCGAAGGAATCTCCGTAGTTATAAGAGGAGCTGCTCAAGAGTTGGTTGAATTTCCCATGGTGGCTCTGTGTGGCGTGGTTGTACTCGTGCCGACGCGTCTGGTGCAGAAGGTTGGAGTGCGAAATATAGCCGCATGAGCCATATTGGCGAGTCGAGAATGTACTGCTTGAGTTCTCAAGGTCAGGGTTGGTCGTATATTGAGAGAACAGGTCAATAAGCGACAGAGGATTCATGGTATAGAGCACTACTGTCCGGCTAACGGCTCGGCGATTGGACGCAACTCATAGACGGGCGGGGAGTTAGGGTCCATCTCCGGCGTTTTCGATTTGAATTGCCGTCGGCGCCATTCCGGCCGGCGCGGGTCGGCGCCCACAATGGCGCATGAACTCCGGCCGCGCCGTCTTCTCCCAGGTGATGGATCACCTTCCCGCCCACGAGTTTCATCGCTGTGTCCGCCGCTACGGCGGGAACCGGCATCATCGCGGCTTCTCCTGCATGGATCAGTTTCTGTGCATGGCCTTCGCACAGTTGACGGGCCGCGAAAGCCTGCGCGACATCGAGGTCTGCCTACGCTCGCTCGGACCTCGGCTCTACCATCTGGGATTCCGGGGCCGCATTTCGCGCTCGACCCTGGCCGACGCCAACGAGGCGCACGACTGGCGCATCTGGGCCGATCTGGCGCAGGCGCTCATCGCCATCGCCCGGCCGCTCTACGCCCGCGAGTCTCTCGACGCCGATCTCGAGGCTACCGTCTACGCCCTCGACTCCTCCACCATCGACCTGTGCCTGTCGCTGTTTCCCTGGGCCCGTTTCCAGCGCACCAAATCGGCGGTCAAACTGCATACTCTGCTCGACCTGCGCGGCTCCATCCCCACCTTCGTCCGCGTCACCGAGGGTCGCCGTCATGACGTCCACGTGCTCGACGATCTCGCGCCGGAGGCCGGCTCGTTCTACGTCATGGACCGCGGCTATCTCGACTTCGCCCGGCTCTACGTCTTCGTCCGCTGCTCGGCCTTCTACGTCGTGCGCTCGAAGAAGAACGTGCACCTGGACCGGCGCTACTCCCACCCCGCCGCCATCGCCGACGGCGTGCTCTCGGACCACACGGTCGTCCTGCGCACCCGCGACTCGGCGCGGGCCTATCCCGAAGCCTTGCGGCGTGTGCGTTTCCACGACTCGATCACCAACAAGCGACTCGTCCTGTTGACCAACAACTTCGAGCTGGAGGCGCTGACGATCGCGCGGCTCTACAAGTCCCGCTGGCGGGTCGAGCTGTTCTTCAAGTGGATCAAGCAGCACCTCCGCGTCAAGGCCTTCTACGGCCTCAGCGAGAACGCCGTGAAGACCCAGATCTGGATCGCCATCGCGACCTACTTGCTGGTCGCCATCCTCAAGAAACGGCTCGGCCTCGACATCAGTCTCTACAAACTCCTACAGGTTCTCAGCATCACCGTCCTCGAGAAAACCCCCGTCCTGCAGGCCTTTCAGCGCACCGTCTCCATTGTCGAAACACCCGCCCTTCCTAACCAACTGAATCTGCTCGACTTATAGCCGGACACTAGTGGGTATAGAGATACCCTTTATTCGGACCTGTGGAAGGCGAGTGCACGTTGAAACCTTGCCAAGTCGTCCTGAATCTATGGTGACCCAATCCGGAGTCTGGGCCCGAGGGTGCAGGCGGCACAGGAAGAGTCACAAAGAACCCGTTAGGTTGCTGCGCCGCGCTGGGCGTCGCTGTATGCCAGTTGCGGTTATTCACGGTGATGGAACATTGGATAATGTGATCGATTCCACCTTGAGGTGTCACCGTGGCACGTATGGCTCCCGACGTCACCATCACTCCGTTCCAGGATATACCGTCGTTCTTCGTCAGGGTCGTGGAGCCTTGGTCCACGAATTCCCACTTGATGCTCGCGGACCCGATATTGGTTACTGACACGTTGACGCTCTGCCCGCGCGTTACCGATAACGGGCAGGAGAGGGTAGGTGCATTCACTTGCGCGGGTGGCGGCGAGCCGATGAGTAGCTGCGAGCCGCAGGGATCACTCGCGCTCGGGACATCGGAGCTCAAGAGCATGTTTCGAGTTCCAACCTTCAGCCCCCTGATTGTCCGGGTTAGACCATAGGTGGGAGTGATAGAGATCTCATTGCCGCCGTCTGGTTGCAGTACGGCATTGGAATCGCCGGTGATGCCCCCTACGTTCCAGCTGTACTTGGGCCAAACGTCCTCTGTATCTCCCAGGTCAACTTGAACCGGCCAGGTATTTATGCTGAGCCAGACACTCGTGACATAGTTGCACTGCCCGTAGAATGGTGCCGCGGTCCTCTTGGAGGCGCTGAGAACATGCTCTTTGGTGACGAGCTCTGCGCGCAGCGGGTCCTCCACGCTGCGCACCCGAAAGTCCCCCGATACTATTGTTTCGGGCATCTGCTTGCCCGCGGCGCGCAGCATCCTCTGCAGATCACGCCGCAAGTTCACCGTCCGCGTCTGGCTCGGCAAGAGCTTGAACTCCGGCAGGTCGACTGTACCGCCGGGGACGGCTAGCTCGAGTGAAACCGACTCTTCTTTCTCGCCGATGTTGGCAATGGTGAACACGGTATTCTCGTCGTTCTGCATGCTCCAATGTAGACCGCTCCAGAAACCGGTTCCGTCGCTCTCGAGCACTGAGTACAGCCCGTATGTCAAGTCGGACGAGATCGAGTAGGCACGTCCCATCAACGTGCCCAGCGCCGCGAAGTACTCGGCTCTGAGCAGAACTTCCGAAACGCCGCGCGGGATCACGCCCCGCTTCTGGAGCGCAGTCAAATCGTACTCCTCCACGGCGTGCGCCGCCAGCTTGAGCGGCGGCAGCGGAACCGTCCGCACGGAATCGCCACGTGTGAACGAAGCTGACGCCGACACTCCGATCGAGCCCGCGGACATGTTGCGCAGGACGACATGCGTCCGCATGTCGAGCGGCTTGCCGGGACCGGCCAGCCCCGGCTGCGGGCCCAGGAACAACTGCACGCCGTAGAGCGCCTGCCCGCGGCCCGCCGCCGGGTCGGCGAAGCTCATCATGTTCGAGTAGCCATTGCTCGCGTCGTCGAGCCAGCCCGTCGCGTAGACGGCCTCCGCAGGCCCGTCGTGGTCCAGCGTGATCCCGCCTACGACGCTCTCGCCACGCCGGCCGACCTTGGCGAGATAGCCTGCCATCTGTCCAGCCGTGATGCGCAGCTTGGTGAAGCCGTTCGGCGCCATCTCGACCGGCTTGAGCTTGATGACCTCGTCCCAGAGCCGCAGCTTGGGCCGAAGCTTGATGGCCTGATCGGAGGCGTTGTGCGCCGCGTAGAACACCTCGGTTTTCGACGTCGGCAGCCAGAAAGCCGAATGCTGTGCGTTGGACTTCTTCTCGAATCCGGTGAACGACTCGACCGAATAGAGGAAATTGTTCGCCGGCATCGCGACTGCCGTCTCGACCGAAAGCCGACCGCCGTGCTCGGCTTCGTAGCGGAAAACGGCGCCGCCGAAGGCGTCGTCAGTGTAGCCCATTGCGCGCACCGTCTCGTTAACCTCGATCTGCGCGCTGCCAAGCGGCGGCATCTCGATGGGCTTCAGCTCGATGGGCTTGCCGTTGCCTAGATAGAGCACGGGGGGACGGTCAGTGGCTCTTCGCCGTGGTTGTTGTGGAGGCTGACGGTCGTGATGCAGTTCGGAATGTTCGTCCAGAACGGGCTGATCCGGTGGAACTGCTTCAGCCCGGATTTCCGATTTGAGCTTCGCCTGCTAACCATCGCGATGCTCCCGGCGCCCCTGTAGATGCGGGTTTGAGCGCATCAGATGGGCCATGGAGGGCGACACCGAGTGGGTGACAAGGATGGCAAGCCGTTTCAGTTCTCGTTCAACGGGTTTGTGAAGGTCGATTTCCAGGGCTCGCGGGTCACCTCTGACGGCGGCCTGCTGCTGGTTCGAGAGCTAGACGAACGGCTCGGCCTCGGCAAGCTGATTGACGACCATCTCAGCGATACGCGGCAGGGCGAGAACAAGAAGTTCCCGCTGGCGGATCTGGTGCGGCAGTCGGTCTACTCGCGGTTGGCGGGCTACGAAGACCTCAACGACGCCGTGCGGGTGGCCGCCGATCCGACGTTTCGCCTGCTCGGCTCGAAGAAGAACTGGGATCGCGGCGGGGCGCTGACCTCGCGGTTGCAGAGCTTCGAGACCGGCATGCTCGCCGGCGACGAGAACCTGATCGGGTTGATGGCGGTGAACCGCGAGCTGATCGGCCAAGCCGAGGCCGGCGACGACAGCGAGCGCGTGGTGCTCGACATGGACTCGACCGAGAGCCCGGTTCATGGCCAACAGGAAGGCAGCGCCTACAACGGCCACTACGAGTCGGTCTGCTATCACCCGCTGTTGCTGTTCAACCAGCACGGCGACTGCTTATCCGCGAAGCTGCGGCCGGGCAACGTCTCCAGCGCCGAGGACTGGGACGAGCTGTTGCTGCCCGAGATCGAGCGCCAACAGGCCGAGGGCAAGGAAGTCACGTTCCGCG
Source organism: Bryobacterales bacterium (assembly GCA_965216545.1). Classification (GTDB taxonomy): domain Bacteria; phylum Acidobacteriota; class Terriglobia; order Bryobacterales; family UBA6623; genus RI-231. The sequence goes on along the minus strand of OZ244172.1, from coordinate 3,525,071 downwards.
CCGACGCCGCCTTCGCCAAGCCGGAGATTTACGAGGCGCTGGAAGAGCGCGGCGTCAACTACGTGATCCGCATTCCGGCCAACAGGAACCTGGAGCTGGAGATCGAAGACATCCTATTCCGAGCGCCGGGCAGGCCCTCGCTCAAACCGCTGGTGCGCTACAAGAGCTTCCGCTATCAGGCCGCGAGCTGGTCGAAGTCCCGGCGGGTCGTCGCCAAGGTCGAGCACCACGCGGGCGAGTTGTTTCCGCGCGTCGGTTTCATCGTCACGAACATGGCGTTGCCGAGCCGCTCGGTGGTGCGCTTCTACAACAAGCGCGGCACGGCGGAGCAGTGGATCAAGGAAGGCAAGCAGGCGACGTGCTGGACGCGGCTGTCTTGCCGGCGCTTCCGAGCGAACGAAGTGCGGCTGCAACTCGCGGTGCTGGCCTACAACCTGGGCAACCTGTGGCGGCGGCTGGGGCTGCCGAGCCGGATCAAGAGCTGGTCGCTGACGAGCTTGCAGCAGCGGCTGATGAAGACCGGCGGTCGGCTGGTGAAGCACGCGCGGTACTACTGGCTCTTGTTGGCCGAGGGGCGCCTCAACCGCCAGCTGTTCGGCGAGATGCTGGCGAGGTTGGCGGCGCTGCCTGCGCCGGGAGGCTGACGCGGCGAGGCTCGGAGCATCCGAACACGAGTCGCCGAGAGGCGAGGTCGGAGCGGTGTCGGCGAAGGGCGCCGTCCGAGCCCGTGAAGCGACGCGCGACGCTCCCAGTCGCGGCCAGACAAAGGAGGAAGGAGGCGAATGTGCCGGAGAAGGCAGAAAACCGTTGCGCCGGAGCGGCGTGCTCGACTACGCTACACGCGTCGGGATGGCCAAAATGGAAATCCCGGTTCAGGACGGGCGGCTCAGCGTCGGGGGGGAGGCTGACTGAGCAACGCTGCAGGGGCGGCTACGATCGCCGCCAGCAGGAGGGCGCGCCTCGCGAGGGTGTTCATGGAGTTTCTCCTGTTCGTGTCGATTTCGTGTTCGGTCGTTGTCACCCCGGGCGTCGAAATGCCGCAGCGTCTCGGGAAGACCGCGACGTAGTCGATGATAGCCTCTCGGAAAGCGAAGTCAAGAGAAAAATCTAGGTCGATGTGCGCTGCCGCACGGTCAACATAAAGACCGTATTAACGTCACTAGTTGGCCGCGTCTGACCGTCACGCCAGCGCTCGCCACACCGTCGCCACAACGAAGCAAACCACGAACGCGATCCCCAGCGGCATCAGCGCGCCTAGCGCGGTCCACTTCGCGCTGCGGGTTTCTTTCCAAATCGTCAGGATCGTCGTCGCGCAGGGGTTGTGCAGCAGCGAGAACAGCATCAGGTTCACCGCCGTCAGCAGCGTCCAGCCGTGCTGGTCGACTAGCAGTGTACGGATCTGCTCGTAGTCGGTGAGCTCGGTCATCACGCCGACGCCCATATAGGCCATTAGCATGGTCGGCACGACGATCTCGTTGGCCGGGATGGCGATGACGTAGGCGAGCAAGATGACGCCGTCGAGGCCGATGGCGTAGCCGAGCGGCTCGAGCGCCGCGACGGCGTGTTGCGCCAAGCTCACGCCACCCCAGTCCACGTTGGCGAGGATCCAAATGGCTGCACCGGCCGGCGCGGCGGTCAGGATCGCGCGTCCGAGCACGAAGATCGTACGGTCGATCAGCGACGTATAGAGGATGCGCAGGATGCTCGGGCGGCGATAGGGCGGCAGCTCGAGCGTGAACGCCGAGGCTTCGCCCTGCAGCGCAGTTCTGGAAAGAATCCACGAGACCAACAGTGTGAATCCAATGCCAATGAGCACGATGCCCACCACCGCGCCCGCCGCGGCAAACGACGCGAAGGCGGGCGGGAACGCCGCGCCGACGAAGATGACCGCCAGCATGATCAGCGTCGGGTAGCGGCCGTTGCAGGGTACGAAGTTGTTCGTCAGGATCGCGATCAGCCGCTCGCGCGGCGAGTCGATCACGCGTGTGGCGATGACGCCGGCGGCGTTGCAGCCGAAGCCCATGGCCATCGTCAACGCCTGCTTGCCGTGGGCCCCGGCGCTGCGGAACAGCCAGTCCAGGTTGAAGGCCACGCGCGGCAGGTAGCCGAGGTCTTCGAGGATGGTGAAGATCGGAAAGAAGATCGCCATCGGCGGCAGCATTACGCTGACCACCCACGCCAGCCCGCGATAGACGCCGTGCCAGAGCAGCCCGGTCAGCCAGGCCGGCGAGCCAAGCGAGTCGAACAGCCCGGCCGCCCAGTCCTCAACGGCGAACAGCGCCTCAGCCAACATCTGTGAGGGCACGTTGGCGCCGAGAATCGTCAGCCAGAAGACCGTCGCCAGGATGGCCAACATCAAGGGCAGCCCGAACAGCTTCGAGGTGACGATGCGGTCGATGCGCTGATCGAGATCCCAGCGCGGCCGCCCTTCGGATTTGACGGCGCGAGTGGAGATGGTGCGTGCTTGCGAATAGAGCGAGCCGACCATGCGATCGCGCACGTCTTCGCCCAGGCCGCGGCGCAGCTCGTCGGAGCGAGCCAGGACCTGATCGGGGCTGAGGGCGGTCTGGCTCACTGGGCTCCTTGCAGCGAGATCAGCTCGCTGCGCTGCTCAACGGGCGCGGCCTGCTGGTCAGCCAGCGAGGCCAGCTCGCCGCTCAGCAGCGATTGGCGCACCTTGTGGTCGCCGTCGAGCAAGCGCATGGCGATCCAGCGCGCGTTGGGCAGCCCTGGGGCGAGGCGCTCGATCATCGGAGTGAGGTCGTCGAGCGCACGGGCCACCTCGGGCGGGGGTTCGGCGCGCAGGGGCTTGGTGCGGATCTCGCCCGAGATCACCTCCGCGACAGTCTGAACGAGCTGCGGCAGCCCTTCCTTGGTGCGGGCCACGGTGGGAACCGCGGGTACGCCCAAGTCGCGCGAGAGGCTGCGGACATCAACCTCGAGGCCCTTGCGGCGCGCCTCGTCCATCAAATTGACGCAGACGACGACCTTGTCGGTAATCTCGAGCACCTGCAGGACGAGGTTGAGGTTGCGCTCGAGCGCGGTGGCGTCGGTGACGACGATGGTGCAGTCGGGCTGGCCGAACAGCAGGAAGTTGCGGGCGATCTCCTCGTCCTGCGAGGCGGAGAGCAGCGAGTAGGTTCCGGGCAGGTCGACCAGCTTGTACTTGACGTTGCGGTAGGAGTAGCCGCCCTCGGCGCGGGTAACCGTCTTTCCCGTCCAGTTGCCGACGTGTTGGCGCAACCCAGTCAGTGCGTTGAACACCGAGGACTTGCCGGTGTTGGGGTTGCCGGCCAGCGCGACGAGCCTCTCATAGCCGCCCACGGAGACGCCCATCGCCTCGAGATGCGCGTGCGCCGGGCAAGTCTCGCAGTTGTGGTCGAGGGGGACGTTGCTCATACGGCAGCCTCCTGCGCGAGCGGTCGGACCCAAACGTTTCGCGCTTGCGCCCGGCGCAGAGCGACGGTGGTTCCGCGGATGCGGAAGCCGCGAGGGTCGCCGAAGGTGTTCTCGAGCGCGACCGAGATCCGGGCGCTGGGCGTGAGGCCGAGGTCCATCAAGCGGCGGCGGCTGAAGCCGCGGCACGCTTCGTCGAGCTCGAGCACCTCCGCCTCGGTGCGCGCGGGCAACTCGCTTAGCCGGATCGCCCCGTCGGGTCGCGCCGGCTGCCGCTCGGCAGCGGCCACCTGAATGTTGGCCGCCACGGCGTGGGCCAGCCGCAGCTCGCTAGCGCCGTCGCTGATCACCAACCGGTCCGGCTCATCCTCGAGCACGCGGATCGTCATGCCGGGACGCAGGTCAGCGGCGAGGATCTGTTGGAAGATCACCGCGGGCTCGTCCTCGATGTGAACGATGCGGGCGGGCTCGCCGGCCGGCCAAGTCGACAGCGCGACGCCTTCGAGCGGCTCGAGCTCGCCTGCGGCGGTCGGGATGGGGTCGCCGTGGGGATCGCGCGCCGGGTGGCCGAGGTGCGCCTCGAGCGCGTCCGTGTCCTCGGGCGAGAGGGTGTGCTCGGCCTTTTCCGCGGCTTGGTGCAGCTTGCCCATCGGCATGCCGGCGTCGTCGGCGAGGTAACGCTCCCAGAGGCGGTGAGCACGCACGACGTGCAGGGCCAGGCGCTCGCCTTCGCCGGTCAGGGTCAGGCCTTCGCCGGTCCGCACCAGTCCCCGGGATTCCATGCGGGTGATCAGCTCGAGGACGCGTTTGGGCCCCAGGCCCAGCGCGCCGGTGACGGACTCGGGCGTGGCCGTCTTGCCGCGGCGCTCCCACGCCAGCATGTGCTTGAGCACGTCTTCATAGAGCGCGCGGCGGCGGGATGAGTGGCGGGCGCGGATCAGGTCGTAGGCGCCGTACCGCGGCCAGAGCGCCACGGCGGCCAGCAGACCGGCGGCCAGGATCCAGAGCGACGTCGAGTCGGCCATTGCGTTACCCCCTCCCGTCTCCGTTGGAGCGGACCCGGATCTCCCGGCAGACGCGGTTGCCGAGCGCTTTGATCTCGGCCGCTCCGTTGATGCGCACCATCAGCGGTCCGTCGAAAGGGCTGCGCTCGATCAGATCGATCGAGACGCCGGGCTTGACGCCGAGCTCGGTGAAGTAGCGCAACAGCTCAGGGTCCTTGTCGGAGACGCGGGAGACGACCGCCCTGGCGCCGGCTTCCAGGTCGAGCAGCCGCCGATCGGCGCGCTCGGGGATGGTGCCGTCCTTGCGCGGGATGGGATGGCCGTGCGGATCGACCTCGGGGTCGCCCAGCACCTCGGCAATGCGGTCCTCGAAGCGCTCGCTGATGGCGTGTTCGAGCTTCTCGGCTTCGGCATGCACCTCGTCCCAGCGGTAGCCGAGCGTCTCGTAGAGGAAGAGCTCGATGAGGCGATGGTGGCGGATGATTTCGAGCGCACGACGGCGACCTTGGTCGGTGAGGGTGGCGCCGCGATGCTTCTCGTAGTCGACGAAAGGCGGCTGCTGCTCGGCAAGCTTGCGCAGCATGCCGGTGACCGAGGCCGGTGCGACGTCGAGCTTCTTCGCGATGAGCGCGGTCGTAGCGCGATCATCCTCGCCCGCGAGCTCGTAGATCGCCTTGAGGTAGTCATCGACTGCTTCGGTGACGATCATTTAGGCAAGCCTAAATCAAGTTTACGGAGAGGTCAGCAGGCTTGTCAATCGGCTGCTAGGCAAGCTTGGCACCCCAAGACTCGATCTCGTCGAAGTGCCAGATGTGGCGGCCGTCTGGGGCAAGGAGCGCCGCGGCGACCATGGCTCGGCCGACGGTTTCGGCCCCGATGGGGCGGTAGATGCGCATTGGGCCGAACAACAGAAACGTAAAGGCGCGCGCGAGCGGGATGCCGATGCGCTCGCCGAGGCGAAACTCCTCGCGCTTGCCGACCAGGAAGCTCGGCCGCAGCATCCCCGCCATCTCGAAGGGCTTCAACGCCACGGCGCTTTCGGCCTCGGCCTTGACGCGCAGGTAGAAGTTGGGCGAGTGGACGTCAGTCGCGACCGAGGTGACCAGCAGGAAACGTTTGGCTCCCAACTCGGCTGCGCGCTTGGCGAGCGCCTCGATGTAGCCGTGGTCCACCCTGCGAAACGCTTCCTTCGAGCCGGCGTTCTTGATCGTGGTTCCGAGCGCACAGAAGACGTCGTCGGGCGCGGGAACGTCGAGCTCGCCGAGCTTGTCGAAGTCGGCGACGTGTTCGGTGAGCTTCGCGTTCGCGATGCTCGAGGGCCGCCGAACCAGCGAGACGACGCGGCTGTACTGGGGCTGCTCGAGCAGTACGGACAAGCAATGCGATCCGACCAGCCCGGAGGCGCCGGCGATCCAGGCCGTACGGTCTTTCATGGCAACTCGAATCGCCTCACGCGGGGCCGGTCGTCATTGTACGCGAGAGGCCGCGGCCGAGGCGCCGAGCGCTGTTGCGGAGCCGCATGCGCAAGCTTGCGGTAGCGTGACCGAACACTAGTGGCATTGGGAAAGGATGAGTCTCGAGTTTAGACCCCTCGTAGCGGCGATTCGCCGGCAGGCGAGAGCGTAGCGGGCCACGCAAGGGGCGGAGGAACGTGTAGCCCCGGGCCTTCAGCCCGGGGGGGTATGAGGGCCGGCCGCCAACCCGCTCCACGGGTTTCACCCGGGGCTAGGAGCTCGCGCCAGCGGTCATTTCGTTCAGGAATTGTGATCCAGGCCCGCCAGGTTTGTGGAATCGACCCCAAGCTCGGCGCATGCGGCAGCGAACCGAAACGACGCTGAGCCGCTACTCTGAAGGCTTGCCTCCTGAAATCATCAAAGTCTGCGGCTTGACCCAGCCGGCTGACGCGCTGGCGGCCGTTGGCGCGGGGGCGACCGCGGTGGGAATGGTGTTCCACCCTCCCAGCCCGCGGGCGGTGCGGCCTCACGAGGCGGCGATGATCGCCGCCGTCGTGCCGTCCACGGTGCTCAGGGTCGGCGTGTTCGTCAACGAGGAGCCGGAGCGCATCCGGGCGATTGCGTCCGCGGCGAGGCTCGACGTGATCCAACTGCACGGCGATGAAGGGCCGGAGACGATCGAAGCTCTCGAGGGTCTGCGCATCTGGCGCGCCTTCCGCGTTGGGCACGAGTTCCAGCCCGCGGTCCTCCAGGAAATCGACGGCTGCGAGGCGTTCTTGCTCGATGGGCCGGCGGGCGAGGCCTACGGCGGCTCGGGAGCTTCGTTTGGTTGGGAAAAGGCCGTCGAAGCCAAGCAGTACGGCAAGATCGTCCTCGCCGGGGGGCTGGACGGAGGCAACGTGGACGAAGCCGTCCGGCTCGTCGAGCCGTGGGGCGTCGATGCCAGCTCGAAGCTCGAGCGCCAGCCCGGCGTGAAGGACCCGTCGAAGGTCGCCGCCTACGTCTCGGCCGCTAGCGACCGGTAGAGTAGAGAGATGGCCTCGACGGCGGCTCCCTTTTCTTCCGCTCCGGACTCGCTTGGTCGCTTCGGTCCGTACGGCGGGCGATACGTGCCCGAGATCCTGGTCGCCCCCCTGGATCAGCTCGAGGGCGTGTTCCGCGAAGCGCTCGACGACCCGGCGTTCCACGCCGAGCTTGACGAGCTGAACCAGCGCTATGCGGGCCGGCCGACTCCGATCCACCACTGCCGTCGGCTGAGCGAGAGCCTGGGCGGCGCGGACATCTATCTCAAGCGCGAGGATCTGCTCCACACCGGCGCGCACAAGATCAACCACTGCCTCGGCCAGGCGCTGCTCGTCCAGCGAATGGGCAAGCGGAGAATCATCGCCGAAACCGGCGCCGGCCAGCACGGCGTCGCCTCGGCCACCGCGGCGGCCTTGTTCGGGTTCGACTGCGTGGTGTACATGGGCGAGGAAGACATGCGGCGGCAGGAGCTCAACGTCTTCCGCATGCGCCTGCTCGGCGCGCGGGTCGAGGCGGTTCGGACGGGCAGCCGCACTCTCAAGGACGCTGTGACGCAGGCGATGCGGGAGTGGACCGCTACGTTCGAGGATACGCACTATCTACTGGGCTCGGCGCTCGGGCCGCATCCGTTCCCCTGGATGGTGCGGGAGTTTCAGAGCGTGATCGGCAAGGAGGCGCGCGCGCAGTTCGAGCAGATGACCGGCGGCCTGCCCGAGGTGCTGTTCGCTTGCGTGGGCGGCGGCAGCAACTCGCTCGGCCTGTTCCACCCGTTCTTGGACGCCGAGGGGGTCGAGATGGTGGGAGTGGAGGCTGGCGGGCGCAGCGCAATCCTAGGCGATCACGCGGCGCGGTTCGCCGGCGGGGCTCCGGGCGTGCTCCACGGCACGCACAGCTATGTGCTGCAGGACGAAGACGGCCAGATTGCGCTGACGCATTCGGTCTCCGCCGGTCTGGACTATGCGTCGATCGGCCCCGAGCACGCCTGGCTGCGGGACCGTGAGCGCGTGGAGTACACCAGTTGCCGAGATGAAGAGGCGCTCTCGGCCGTGCGCACCTTATCGCGCTTGGAAGGGATCATCCCGGCGCTCGAGTCCGCGCACGGGCTGGCCGAGGCGATTCGGCGGGCGCCGCAGGCCAAGGGCAAGAAGTTTCTCGTCAATCTGTCGGGCCGCGGCGACAAGGACATCGGCATCTTCCGCGACAACATGCCCGATCTTGATTGAGCTTTGCCGCGGTCGGTATCCTCAGGTCCTGTGGCGGTCCGCGGATGAATCGCATTGAAGAGGCCTTTGCGAGGCTCGAGTCCGAGGGGCGGAGAGGCCTGATCGCCTATCTGACCGCCGGCGATCCCGCGCCCGACCGCACCTTGGAGCTCATTTTGGCGCTCGAGGCCGGAGGCGCGGACATCATCGAGCTCGGCGTTCCGTTCTCGGACCCGATGGCCGATGGTCCAGTGATTCAGAAGGCGAGCGAGCGGGCCTTGGCGGCCGGGACGACCTTGGCTGGCGTGCTCGAGATCGTCCGCGAGACCCGGCGGCAGTCGCAGATCCCGATCGTGATCTTCAGCTACCTCAATCCGGTATTGCGCTACGGTTTCGAGCGCTTCGCCGACGAAGCGGCTAGCGCCGGAGCCGATGGCGCGCTGCTCACCGACCTGAGCATCGAAGCTGCCGAGCCCTACCTCGAACAGATGCGCGAGCGGGGTCTGGCGACGGTATTCCTCGGCGCCCAAACCTCGACCGACGAGCGCCTCGAGCGCCTCGCGGGCGCATCTACCGGATTTCTCTATCTCGTCTCGACGGCCGGGGTGACCGGCATGCGGCAGACGGTTTCCGAACAGGCGATTCCGCTGCTCGAGCGCGCCCGCCGGCTGACCACGATACCATTAGCTGTTGGCTTCGGCCTCTCGACGCGGCAGCACATGGAAGCCGTGGCCCCCTACGCCGACGCCGCGATCGTCGGCAGCGCTTTCATGCGACTCGTCGAAGAGCACGGGGATGCGCCGGATCTCGCCGCCAGGTTGCGAGATTTCGCCGCGGATCTCAAGGCCGGGTTGAAAAGGCCGGACGCGGCGGGGGCCTAGACGAGATTACAGCGATGAAGGACATTGCCGACTGGAGGAACGAGATCGACGAGCTGGACCGCCGGATCGTCGCGCTTCTCAACCAGCGGGCGGAGTGCGTGTTGCATCTTGCGCCCTTGAAGAGGCGGCGCCAAATCGAGATTCTCGATGAAGAGCGTGAGAACGATGTGCTCCGCAAGCTCCGGGAAGCGAATGATGGACCACTCTCGCCCGAATCTGTGGAGTCGATCTTCCAGGCGGTGATGGCGGCGATGCGCAATCTGCAGAAGGAAACGGCGTCGGTGGAGTAGCGCGGGTCGCGGGCTGAGATGCCGTTTCGCACGATCGGAATCGTCGGGGTGGGCCTCATCGGAGGCTCGTTCGGGCTTGCCGTGCGCGAGGCCGGCTTCGCGGGCCGGATCCTGGGCGTGAGCTCGCCCCGCAGCCTGGAGGAAGGCATGCGCGCCGGCGCGATCGACGAGGGCGTCCCCCTCGAACGCGCCGCCGCGGAGGCGGACCTGCTATTTCTCGCCCACCCGATCCGCCGCATCCTCGAGCAGCTCCCGCGGATCGCCTCGCTCGCCAAGCCGGGCGCGCTGGTCACCGACGCGGGCAGCACCAAGGCTCGCATCGCCGAAGCTGGAGCCGCCGCATTTGCCGGCAGGGAAAGCGAGCTGCTTCCCGGACACCCGATGGCGGGCAAAGAGGGTCGCGGCGCCGCCATCGCCGACGCGGAGCTGTTTCGGGACGCGACCTGGGTGCTGACGCCGCCCGCGGGGGATATCTCATCCTCCGGCGCAGTCGCCGAGCTGCGGTCTTGGCTCGCAAAGATCGGCGCCCGCGAGAGGGTTACCAGCCCCCAAGAGCACGACCGCATCGTCGCCCTGACCTCTCACTTGCCGCAGGTGCTCTCCACCGCGCTTGCCGCGCGCCTGGCCGATCTGCTGACGGATCCGGCGGACCTCGAGCTGGCCGGCAGCGGCTTGCGGGACATGACGCGGCTCGCCGGCAGCTCGTACGCCATCTGGGCGGACATTCTCGAGACCAACCGCGACAACATCCAGGCTGCGATCGAGCTCCTCACGGACGAGCTCGAAAGCCTCCGCCAAGACCCGATTTCCCTCGAGACAGCCGGTCGATTCGAGCGGGCTCAGCAATTTCACACCTCCAACAGGCCGAGTTGAGCCCCTAGGGTCTTGCTAGGAATTCCCCGCGGACTAAGAGGGATTCTGGTGCCCCGATACGGGAATCAGCCCTATGGGTCGTGGCTCGCTCGTACTCTACCCTGGACATACAGTGCCGTCATTGACACTGCGGATCGAGCATGGGTGCGCCCGCGCGCAACGGGGATTTCTCCGTCTGCAGCTGCGGAACGACTCCGTCAACGTCTTCGACCTGGAGACGCTGTTTCGCTATTCCGTGAGCCCTCAGGACCGCGAGCGCTTCCGCTGGTACTGGGAGGAATATCTCGATAAGCCCTCAGGCGTCGCCTCGAAGCCGGCGAAGGAAGCGCGTCAGCGCCTCATTACCCTAGGAGAGGAGCTGTTCGAGGCCGCGCTGGGCGGCGACCGCGCCCAGCGCATCTGGACTCAGATCGCAGCCTCGCTCGACGACATCCGTATCGAAATCGTCAGCCCGCCGGTCGACGAGCAACCGCCGCTGCCGTGGGAGCTGTTGCGCGACCCCGCCACGGGCCGTTGGCTGGCCACTGCCTGCCGCTCGTTCGTGCGCGGCGCGGTGATTCCGCTCGAGGAACCTCTGTTCGAGCCGGACGACTCCCCGCAACTGAGGGTTCTGGGCGTGCTGGCGCCGCCGGCGGACTTGGGCGACATCCACTATCGCTCGACGTTCCGTGAGCTGCTCCGGAGACGCTCGGACGCCCGAATCCGCTACGACGTGCTCCGTCCGCCGACGCTGGGCCGGCTCACCAGCGTGCTGCTCGAGTCCGAGTCGCTCGGCGAGCCCTACCACGCGGTACACATCGATGGAACCGGCGTGTTCGCGGATCTGACCGAGGAAGAGAATCTCTCGCCGACTCTGCGGAGGGCGGCGCGCTCCCGCGCTGAAGACGTCCGTCCGGGTCAGCGCGGGTACTTGGTGCTCGATCACGCCCAGGACAGCTCGCGTATCCGGCTCGTCGACGCGGCGTCTCTGGCGGACGCCATGGGCGAGGCTCGGGTGCCGGTCATCGTGCTCAACAACGATGTGATGTTCGCGGGCGAGGACGCGATCGAGCGACGCAAAGGGCTCAAGGCCAAGGCCGCCTTCCAGGCCGTGGCGCAGGACCTCACCGAGTTCGGGCTCAGCGCGGCGGTGCAGTCGCCCTTCAATTTGGAGCCGGCGGGTTCGGCCGAGTGGTTCGAGCGCTTCTATTCGGCCTTGGCTGACGGCCTCTCCGCGGGCGAGGCTGCCAGGGAGGCGCGTCACGGCTGCGAGAGCGCGCCTCAACGCAGCATCGCTTTCGATCCCGTCGAGCGCCACGACTGGTCGGTTCCGCTGGTCCACGAGTCGATTCCCGCGCCGGTCCTGCAAGCCGGCGCGGCAAAACCGGCCGAGAACGTCGAGGAGCCGCCGCCCCCGGATCCGCTAGCCGTTCCGCGCGACGACATCATCATCCAGCTCGATCGCCTATTTCAGGGCGCCGCATGCGTGCTGTTGCACGGCCCCGCCGGCAGCGGCAAGACGCATACCGCCGAGGAGTTCGCCGGTTGGCTGGGCCGCACCGAGGGGTTGGAAGGCCCGGTCCTGCGCAGTTCGGTGGCGAATCGGCGTTCCCTTGGCTCGCTTCTGGATCACCTGGCGACCGTCTTCCACGCCGCGCTCAAGAAGACCGGCCTCGAATGGGAGCGCATGGACCTGGAGGAGAGGTTCGACACGGCGCTCTACATCATGAACCAGATCCCCATCCTGTGGATCTGGGACGGATTCGAGAGCGTCCACTCTCAGCCGGCCTCTTTGACCTCGGGCTGGGACGGAGAGCAACAAGAGCTGGTCAAGGAGTTCCTCGAAGCCTGCACCGAGACCCAGGCGCGCATTTTGTTGCTGTCTCGCGACGACGAGGAGTGGATGGCGAAATGCGTCAAGCGGGCCGAGATGAAACCAATCCCGGACCGCGAGGCTTTGCAGATGGCGCGCAAGCTGCTCGAGTCCGCCGGCGGCTCGACGACTGACATGAGCCGCTGCGAACCGCTGGTGGACTTCGCCGACGGCAGCCCGCTAGCTCTACGGTTAGTAGTTTGTCAGGCGCTCGCGGAGAAGGCTCTCACCGCTACGCAGATGATCCAACTCACGGAGACGATCTCGCGTTTGGGCGACTACCCAGCGCAAGCGGCCGTCTCCCACGTGCTCGAGACCGGGTTCAGCGAGGAGGAGCACGACGTACTGGCTCTGCTGCGGCTGTTCAAGATGGGCGTCGATCTCGACCGCATCGCCGCGATGGTGGCGCCGCACCGCTCATGGGCGCTCAGCGAGCTGGCGAAGCTGCTTCAAAGCAGCGGCGAGGCCAAGGACAACTCCCCGCTCGAGCGCGCCCGCCGCCTAGGCCTGCTGGTCGCCGAGGAAGAAAAGTACTATCGCATCGAGCCGGCGCTTGGCGAGCGTCTGGGCGAGCTGTTCAAGCGGCGCTATCCGGGCGAGCCTAAAATCAAAACCCCCCAGGTGGAGCATCGTGCGTCGCGCAAGTCCGCATTGAGCGGCGGATTCCTGAGCGAGCGGATGCGCAGCCGGCTCACTGGCGCGCAGCTGAAAGCTGAAGAGGAGGAGGCGAAAGCCGAAGCACTGGCCGACGACGGCTCAAATCGCGCCGAGAAGGCCGTGCGAGCATTCGTGCAATCCTACGCCGATTGGGGTCGTCGTGTGAGTCAAGAGCTGCGCAGCGAACAGCTCGAGGCTCTGCCGCGGGTCGACAACAACGAGGCGAACCTGCTGCACGCCTGCCAACTGGCGCGGCAGCGCGAGTGGTGGGACATCATCGTCGGCCCGCTGCATGCGCTCGGCTCGCTCTACGAGCACACCGGCCGGGCGACCATCTGGCAAGAGCTGGTCGAGGATCTCGCCGTCGACTGCGTGGACCCGCGCACACGCGGACCGCTGGAAGGCCGCGACGAGTTCTGGCGCGCGGTGATCGAGCAGCGTATCCGCCTGGCCATGCGCCAAGGCAGCTTCACTTGGGCGTTGGAGTTGCAGAAAGTAGCGGCTGCCTGGGATCGCCATCAGGTTGCGGGCGCGCTGGAGTTGCCGTTCGAGGATCTCGACATCCGGCAGCGCTCCGGGCTGCTCAATCTCGCTGAATCGCTCAACCGCCTTGGCGCAATCGCACGCAATGACACCGCGCCTCTCCACAACGTGGAAGAGGAGGCGATCGAGATCTGCGAGAAGCTCGGCGAGGACATCAAGGCGGCCGACTGGAGCCACGATCTTGCTCTGCACTACACCGAGGCGCCGGCCATCCGCGACTTGACGCGCGCCGAGAAGTGGCTGCGGCGCGGTCTCGAGTACCTGCCCGATCAACACCCCTCCAAGGCGCGCTTCCTGGCCGCTTTGGGTCAGGTGTCGTGGGAACGCTTTCGAGCGTCGCGCCAGAGCGAGCGCCCCGAGTCCGAGCTCATCCGCCACCTCGCCGATTCGCGCCAGTACTACCAGCGCGCCATCGAGCACGACGCCTCGAGCGACTACGAGAGCTTGGCGCGCCACAACTTGCAGTACGGCCATGCCTCCTACTCGATGGGCGACATCGACCGCGCCGTGCCGCACTACCGCGAGGCAATCCGCTACGATCAGCTCCGCCGCAACACCTTCGGCGCCGCCAAGACCCGCTTCAATCTCTCGATCGCGCTACGCGACGTCGGGCGCCTGGGCGAGTCGCGCAAGTACGCCGTGGCGGCGTTTGGCGAGTTGCAGCGGATCGACGGTCCCGTCTCCGAGGACTTGTTCGAGCGCGCCCGCAAGTTGGTGATGAATATCGAGTCGCGCTTGGAAGAGAAACGCAAGAAGCGGCAGCGCACCGACGCCGCCGTGAGCGGGCGCTGGGCCTGACGAGCTACGACGGGTCGACGATACCCGCGTCCTCATCCACGCGCAACGTCCTGTTCGACTCGATGTCGGAAAACAACTGCTTCTTGCCGCTGGGCCACTCGATTTCCAGCGTGTCGATCATCAGGTCCGAGCCGACGCCGAAGCTCGCGACGGTCTCGCTTTGCGAGAGGTAGCTCGATCCCGTACGCACGGTTCGCCGCTGTACGCCGGACGCGCTGCGTAGGGTGATCATCGCGCCTAGGCCGTCACGATTCGAAGCGCGTCCGACCAAACGCACTCGCAGGTGGGAATTGGCGTTTCCGCCGTCGTTGCGCAGCAGGTAGGCGGGGCCGTCGTTGGTGGCGAGCGCCACGTCCAAGTCGCCGTCGCGGTCGTAGTCGACGTAGGCGGCGCCACGCGCCACAAGCGGCTGGGAAAGCGCTTCGCCGACCTCGGGGTTGGCTAGAAAGAAGCGCCCGCGACCCAGATTCCGGAACAACTGCGCCGGTTGGGCGTAGGCGACCTTCGGCTGTACGTTGTTGATCTCCTCATCCAGGTGGCCGTTCGCGAGGAAGATGTCGAGCCGGCCGTCGAGGTCGTAGTCGAAGAAGAACGCGCCGAAGGTCAGCGTCAGCAGCGTCTCGCGGCCGACCTCGCTGGAGGGAGCTTCATCGACGAACAACCCGTTGCCTTCGTTGTGGAACAGGTTGAGCATCTGATTGGAAAAGTTGCCCACCAGCAGGTGCTCGCGCCCGCTGCCGTCGTAGTCGGCGGCGTCGACGCCCATCGCGCCCCGCGCCGTCCCATCCTCCGCGAAGGCGACGCCGGCGGAGAGGCCGATGTCGGCGAACGTTCCGTCGCCGTTGTTCTGGTAGAGCTTGTTCGGCTCGGTGTCGTTGGCTTGAAACAGATCCGGCGCGCCGTCGCGGTTGAAGTCGAACACCGCCACCCCGAGCGCCTTGCTGGTGGGATCCGAGACGCCCGCTTGCTCGGAGACGTCCTCGAACGCGCCGTCGCCCCGGTTGCGGTAGAGCTTCGAGGCCGCTCCGGGGTAGGACTCCGGGGTGCAATACGTCTTGGTCGAGCCGTCGAGCGTGCACCACAGATCATCCTCGGCGCTCCATTGGACATAGTTGTTGACGAACAGGTCGAGCAACCCGTCGCCGTCGTAGTCGAAGAAGGCCGCGCTCGAGGCGAGCTCGGGATTGTCGATGCCGGCCTGCGCGCTGACTTCTTCGAACGTTCCGTCGCCGCGATTGCGATAGAGGCGGTCCGGCCCCAGGGCAGTCACATAAAGGTCTGTGTCGCCGTCGTTGTCATAATCAGCCGCGGCGCCGCCCATGCCGTAGAAGCTCGCGGCCAGCCCGGCCGCCGCCGTCTCGTCCCGGAACGTGCCGTCCTGGTGGTTCACGTAGAGCTTGGCGGTCGGATTCTCATCGGACCCGCCCAGCGGTCGCCCGTTTGCAAAGTAGAGGTCCGGCCAGTCGTCGCCGTTGCTGTCGAAGACCACGACGCCCGCGCCCAGCGTCTCCGGCAACAGCTTCTTGCCGGAACGGCCATGATGGTGCTCGAACGCAATGCCGGCCTGCGCCGTCGCGTCAGTAAAGACGACGTCGCTGCGCTCGGGCGTAACCACCTTGGGCGCGCCGTCCTCCGGGGCCGGCCCGCTGCAGGCCCCCAATAGAATCGCCAGCGCAAGCACGGGCGCGCCCCGACCGCAAGCGCCCCCCGGCAGCTCGTCACTCATTCCCGCCGCCTGCCAGCGGTGCGGAGACGTGCTCGTGGATCGGCTGCCGTTCGTTGTTGTCCTCAGGGCTGGCCCGCCGCCGCGCCGCGGTCCGCGTCTGCGAAGCTTCGTCCGCCTTGAACCGCCGGAACGACTGCTCGGCTTGCTTGGCCAGCTCCATCCGGCCCATGCCGCGGTAGCTGAGCATGCGCGTGTAGTGCATCTGCAAGTCCTCGGGATCGATCCGGGCGACGCGATCGAGCGTCCCTACGGCTTCAGCGTACTCCTTTTTCAGGAAAAGGATTCGCGCGATGTCGTTAAGAATCACACGGTCGCGAGGATACGAGCTCTCGGCCTTGCGCAGCCAGCGCAGCGCCTCGTCATATTCGCCAATGGCCTTGAAGACCTGCCCGTAGAAATACTGCGCACGCGCCAGCCCGGGCCCCCGCTCCAGGGCCTTCTCGACCCAGGGCCGCGCGGTCGAGGTCTGACCTTCTTCGAGCAGCGTCCGCGCGACATTGAGGTAGCCGTCCGCCCACTCGGGCCTGGCTTTGGTCACTTGCAGAAAGGCGTGCTCGGCGCCCTTGAGGTCGCCTTGCAGCAGTAGCCCGATGCCGTAGTCGTTCCAGCGCTCGGCGTCTTCTGCGCTTGGCGCGGCCCGCCATTGCGTCTCGCCTTCGCCCAGAGGCAGCTCGAGGTCGGCTTCGGCGAGAGTGGTGATGGGCAATGCGGGAATCCGATCCTTTACATTGCCGGAGACGTTTGCCGGAATGTCGGCGGTTTCGAACGTATACGCTCGATCGTCGAAGCCCTTGCCGTAGTCTCCCGGTTCCGCTTTGCCGGCCCAGGAGAACTGCGTGTAATAGTGCGAAAACTTGCGGTAGTGCACTTTGGCTTCGAGCCGGATGGGCCCGGCGGCGTCGGCGGGGATCTCGAGCACGTAGTGCGAGACATCCGCGGCTCCGGGCGGGATGAGCTGCGCGTAGAGCAAGCTGCGCGTCTGGAACGCGTTGCGTTTGTCGATCGGGTTTCCGTGCTCGTCGAGCATGACCGAGCGGTAAAAGTGCGCCCCCGGGTCGACCGGGCCGGCCCCGCCGTCAACCACGGCGCCACTGTGGAAGAGCTTGCGCCCGGACGCGTCGGTTGCAACCAGCTCGACCCAACAGTCGACCGAGTCCACCGTGCCCCCGGGGAAGAAGTGGCCGACAGTGCGGGTGCGCACCACCACGTCAACCTTGACGCGCTCGCCCGGCTGGAGTGCGGGCCGAACCGCATCCAGAGGCGCTGCGATCCGGCCGACGTCGCGCAGGATCACCGGGCCGCGCCGGCCAGCGGCCTCCTCGCCCACGGCGAACGTGGTGGCGACCTGTTGTGCGTCGCCCGCTCGGCGGCGCATCTCCGGCGCGTCCACCAGGGCTTCGGCCGGCGAGGCGGCGAAGATGTCGACCGAGACGATGCCCGCTTCGAGAAAGTCCTCGACGGCCCGCAATTGCTCCTGGTCTCCGTTGACGTGGGCCAAGGCGGTATTCGCTGCTGGAAAGCGATGCGAGCGCACGAATCCGTCCAAGTGCCCCTTGTCCTGGGAAGGGGTCAAAGGCATGTGACAATCCGCGCAGCCGGCCGGAACAGTCGGGTAGTAAAACGATCGAGCGCCCTGGCCGGAAACTCCGCTTGCCTGCCAGGAATCGTACTCGTTGAATCCGCGCAGCCACCTGTAGTCGTTGATCGGTTCGTCCAGGTGCACCTTGTGGCACGCCGAGCAATACTCGGAGGTCTTCATGAAGGGCTTGAGGAAGGCGCGGCGGTGCGCCGCGGGCGCGATATTGGTGATGTACTTTTGCAGGCTCTGGATGACGCCGTTGTCGCTGGTCGCCAGAGCGTGTAGCTCCGGGTACTCGATCACGAAGCCCGAGTTGCCCATGGTGTCGTTGACCTGCACGATGGCATGGCATGACATGCAGCCCAGCCCGGCGTGCGCTTCCGGCGTGTCGATCTGCTCGCGCACCGGTTGATCGAACGTCCCGTTGAAGAACATCGCGTGGTCGTGGCACGCCGCGCACCACTTCGACGACTCGACGCCGCCGGTGACCTCCTGCATGTACTCGATCGACTTGCGATAGAACTGGTTGTTGAACGAGGAGAAGCGATGCGCCGAGCCCTGCCATTGGGCGTAGACGTCGGGGTGGCATTCCTGGCAAGCCTCGGACTGGAGGAAGAAGTCGGCGGGGATGAGCTCGCCGGAAGCGGTGTTCGACGAAGAAGGGAAGAAGGGGGAATCCGGTCCCGCGCCTTCCTCGTGCATGCTGGCCGGCGGCGCGAGCGGGTTGACGACGTGGTCTGCTGTGGGCGGAAAGTAGCGGTCGCGTAGCCAAGCGTAGGCGGGAAAGGCGAGCGCGAGCGCGAGCGCCGCCGCGGTGGCCTTGCCCAGCCGCGGCGCGTTCCGCCAAGCCCAACCGGCCAACAGAGCGGCGCCGAGAAACCCGGCCGCGCCATGCGCGATGACCACGCCCATGTTCGAGCGCGTCGCGCCGATCCAGGCCAGCGCGAACCCCAGCAGGCCGCAGAAGCTCAGCGCGACGTACGCCGTCCGCGAGCCGCCGCGCAACCTGCGAACCAGCGGCTGCCGCCCGGCCCACAGCCCGGCCAACAAGACCGCGCCGAGACCCAGGTGAGCCACGACGTTGCCAATGTAGAACAGGCTCGGCGCCGGGAACGCCCACAGCCAGCCCGAGTTGAGCAGCAGCAGGAGAAACCCGGCGCCCGCTAGGCGCGCTCGGGTCATCGTTGGACGAGCGGCGCTACCAGTCGCAGCGCCTGACGCTCATTGTAGGTCTCGCGATAGGCTCGGTTCGCGGGTGTATCGGGGTAGGCCTCGGACGGTCCGTAGGGATACTCGGTCATCGAATGGAACGGTAACGGCTCGACCGAGTCGCCGAACGCCGTATTGGCGTCGTTCTCCTTCGCCCAGCCGTCGACGAAAAGCAGGTAATCGCGCGTCCAGCCGGGTCGAGGCAAGGGCAGATCGGCGGCGAAGCGTAGGGCGAGCTCGTCGCCCGCCCCGAGGATCACGTAGCGATCGTCAATTCGCGCTAGCAACTCCTCGACCGGTCCGAACTTGGTGTAGACGCCTGGGGTCGGGTCCCAACCCGTTGCCGGCCGAACGTCCTCGTAGACGAAGCTTTCCGGCTGCAGCCTGGCTGGATGGACGACGTTGCGCGAGAAGCCGCGGAAGCGCAGCATTGCTTCGTCGAGCGGCGGTTCCCGCTGCTCGACCGCGGCGTCCGCCACGCCGTCGGCGGCGAAGGCGGCGTCCCAGTAGACGCACATGTTGGTGAGGATGCGCACCTCGCGCGACGCCGAGAAGAACTTGCCGCTCAGCTCGACCGCCATCGTGCGCCGGGCGCCGCCGGGCAGGCCGAGGTCCTCGATGATCGTGCGCCACTCGCCCTGCGCGTCGCGGACCTGCAACAGGGGAGGCTGGATTTTTCGGTCGCGGGTCTGCGAGCCGGCGACGATCGTCGAGGCGTCGGCCCAGTCGACCCAGCCGGTGAGGAACAGCATCGAGCGGTCCCTTCCATCGAGGCCGGCGAGGTCGAGGATGAGCTCATGTTTCTCGGCGGTGTTGCGGAATGTTCGCTCGAAATCGTCCACATACCGGCCGTCGATCGCGCCCAAGCGCTCGAGCACGTCGCGACCATTGCCGTCGCGCGCCGCCCGCGGGGAGATCTTCTGCTCCGGGTGGACGCCGAAGAGCCGAAACTCGGGAAACGGCGGCGCCTTGAATTTCTCGTTGGTGTAGATCTCGAGATCGACGGGACGGTCGACGGCGATCAGTCGCACCTGGTCGAGGTAGGCGACTTCGCGCAGCTCCTCGGTAATGCGGATCTCAAAGTGGCCGTCACGCTCGACGAGCTGGTCGCCGCGGATGAGCACGTACTCGTCGTGATCCACCGGGAAGAACCGGCCGCCGCCCAAACTGGCCCCGAGCGGCGCGACGCCCAGCACCTCGCTGATGTATTCGAGCTCGCGGCCGTTCCAGGTGAAGATCATGGGGCACGAGCCGGAAAGACGCGGCTTCTCCTCGATCGAGATGAGGCCGCTCGTCGGCTGTGCGGTCTCGTTCTGGATCATGCCGTTCGCCCAAGTGACTCGAATGGTATCGATCGCCTGCTCGTCTCCGACGCCAATGTGCATGGGGGCGCCGGTGTAGACCTGCTTGCGGTAGACCGGGCCGGCCTTGACCTCGACGCGCGAGCCCCGGGCAAGCTGCGCGCTCTTGACGCCGACGAGGCGGACCGTCAACCCCTTGCCCGCGGAAGGCGTGGTGTTGTGTGCCAGCGAGACGGCGCCGTCCGGGCCGATTGTGATCAGGTCGACCTTGCCGTCGCCATCGAAGTCAGCCGCCGCGGCGGCCTCGAAGGCGGGAAGCCCGGTTTCGCCTCGTTTCGTTTGGTTGCCGCCGGCGTTGAACGCCGCGCCGCCAGAGTGCAGCGCGTCCGTCCAGCCTCGGTTCTGCAGGTCGGCGAACGCGGCGACGCGATCGAGCGACACGCCGCTTTCGAGCGTTCCTTGGTTGTTGTGCAGGATCGTCGTTCTCGCCGAATCCGTTACGGCGACGTCGAGGTAGCCGTCGTTGTCGAAGTCGAGGGCGTCGAGCCGTACCAGGCCCTCGCCCACCGTCACGCCCGCAATTGCTTCGGCTGTGTCGTAGCGCCCCAGCTTGCGATCCTGGTGCACCGCAACAGCGTCTTCGTAGACAACGATCAAGTCGTTGCCGTTGTCTTCGTAGAGCTCCGCGGCCAACGCTGCCCGCACGCGTTTGCCCGCCTCGAACGGAAACGCCGCGGCATCGCCCAACTCGCCGCCGGCGTTGAGCAGCACCTTGCTCGCGGAGCCCAGTAGAAACAGATCGTCATCGTTGTCGTGATCGAAGTCGTGCCACAGACAAGAGGCGAATGAACCGCTCGCCACACTCTTCGCGGCCCCGAGCGAGCCGGCGTCGTTCATGGAAACCTCGACGCCCGCCGCGTCGGCGAAGCAGACATCGGGAAAACCGTCGTTGTTCGGGTCGCCCGCTGCCGCCGCGCCTGTCGCTTCGACCATCGGCCCCATCGCCAGCTCGCCGCCATCGTTCCGCACGACTGCGACGGCTTCGCCCCGCCAGGCCAGCGCGTCGACGTCTTGGTCTCCGTCGAGGTCGAGCGTCAGCAGCCCCGAGCCTTCGCCTTCCAGCACGCCAAGCTCGGCGCTGCGGAAGCTCGTCTCCTCCGCCACCGCCGGCGCCTCGCTCGGCTCCACCGGATCATAGAGCTCGGAGAAGAAGCTCCAGTTCACGTCCTCGTCGGCTCCGGTCTCCTCTTGCAGCTTCTTGATGCGCTGGAACTCGTCGAGCTCCTTGCGGGCCTGCTCGCGGTCCTCGCGGCGTAGCAGGTTGTAGAGCTGGAAACGTGGTGCGGCGAGGCTGGGGTCGAGCTGCGCTGCGAGCTCGAACTTGGCGCGGGCGTCGGCGTCGCGCTCTTCCTGCTTGTAGAGCTGCCCGAGGTTGTAGTGGACCTTGGCCTCTTCCGGGGTCAGCTCGGCCATCTTCTCGAACTGCTCGATGGCTCTGGGTGCGTCGCCGGCCTTCTTGTATTCGACGCCGAGGTTGAAGTAGGTGTGCGGGAGCGTGGGGTCCTGCTGCTGAACGGCGACGAGCTCGGCGATTCCCTGGTCGAGCTGACCAGCGCGCAGCAGCGCCAGGCCAAAATTCAGTCGATCGCGAGCAGAGCTGGGGACGAGCTCGTGCGCCTTGCGGAGTTGTTCGAGCGCCTGCTCAGCCGAGCCGGGGCTTTCGTAGAGCGCTTTGCCCACGTGCCGCAACTCGCGCAGTTGGGCTGCTGTTTCCGGGTCGATCGAGGGACCCTTCTTGCAGCCGAAGACCGCAATGCAAGATACGACGGCAATGGCCCCAAGTCTACGACTCAGCATCGCCTCCCATCCTAGCCAAAGGCACCAGCGCGGCTGCTTTCGCTAGCGCTCGATCTCGACGCCGCGCCAGAAGGCGACGTGACCTTTGATCTGCGCCGCGGCCTCTTTGGGCTCGGGGTAGTACCAGGCGGCGTCGGCGTTGCGCTTCTCGCCCACGATCACGTCGTAGTAGCTAGCCGTCCCCTTCCAAGGGCAAACCGAGGTGTTGTCGTTGGGCTCGAAGTGCGCCTGGTTGAGCGAATCGGGCGGGAAGTAGTAGTTGCCTTCCACGACGACGCCGTCGTCGCTCTCGGCCAAAACCGCCCCTTCCCAAATCGCGCGCGCCACCCGATCTTCGCTCCTAGCTGCGGTAGCGGTAGATGATGCGTCCGCGCGTGAGGTCGTAGGGGGACAACTCCACGTTGACGCGGTCGCCGGTGAGGATACGGATGCGGTGCTTGCGGAGCTTGCCCGCGATCTGCGCCAGCACGGTGTGTTTGTCGTCGAGCTCCACGCTGAAGATGCCGCCGGGATGCTTTTCCACCACCGTGCCCTGGACTTCGATTCCTTCCTCTTTCGCCATATCCTCTCTGCGTCAGTATCCCAAATGGATTCGCGTAGCGGCAAGAAGGTTGCGCTGCTTGGTAGAATCCTATCGCCATGATACGCAAGGTTTTGCCCGCCCTCGTGTTGCTGGCGTTCGCCGCTACGGCGAGCGCGCAGCTGCCGCCGCCCTCGGCCGGACCGGTCGTGATGGGGCACCACCACTTCAATGTCTCCGACGTTGAAGCCCACAAGCGATTCTGGGTCGAGCTACTCGGCGCCGAGGCGGTGCAACTGGGGCCGATCGCCATGATCAAGGTTCCCGGAGGGCTGATCGCGCTGTCGAAAAAGCCGTCCAGCGGCGGCTCGCGCGGCTCGATGATCAACCACGTGGGGTTTCAGGTGCCCGACCTGAGAGCGGTGGTCGCTAGGCTCAAAGCCGGCGGCGCGCCGATCGTAACCAAGCAAGAGGTCTCGGGAGGCCGCGCAACCGGCGACGTCTTCTACACAGAATCGCAGGACACCTACTTGGCCTTCGTGCTCGCGCCGGACGACATCAAGGTCGAGCTGATGCAGAACCCGGATTTGAAGGTCCCCATCGTGAACCACCACACCCACTTCGCCGCGCCCGACGTCGAGGCGATGCAGCGGTGGTATGCCGAGATGTTCGGCGCCAAGCCCGGTACACGCGGGCCGTTCCAAGCCGCCGACATGCCCGGCGTCAACTTGACGTTCTCGCCCACGGTTGGCGGCGAGGTGGGAACAAAGGGCCGGGCCATCGACCATACCGGCTTCGAGGTCCGCGGGCTCGAGGAGCTGTGCAGGAAGCTCGAGGCGAAAGGCGTGAAGTTCGACGTACCGTTCCGCGAGGCGCCGGCGCTCGGGCTCAAGCTGGCCTTCTTGACCGACCCATGGGGAACCTATCTGGAGCTGACCGAAGGCTTGGACAAGCTCTAGAGAGCGAAGGGCGCTAGAGCTTGCGCGCGTGTCCGTTCGTGCCCGCCAGGCCTTTGGCGCGCGTCGCCACGTGGGCCTTTTCGATCCAAGTCTTCAGGTAGGCGGTGAGCCGCGCCAGCCGTTGGCGCTCGGAGCGGCAGCCTAGAATCTGTTGCTTGAACGCCAAGTCGAGCGGGAGCGCCGCGGCTGCCCGGAAGCTTGGGCGCGGGTCCTCGGGGTCGAGGCCTCGGGGCGCGGTCACGCTCGCCAGCGCGGCGGCCTCCACAGTCAACAGGTAGAGCGATTCGGCTTCCTCGCGGCTCACCGGCAGCTCTTGCTCGTCGTCGAAGAACTGGATCTCGCCTTGCAGAAACTCTTCGCTCTGGTCGAGCGCCTCCACACGAAAGCGGCGCACGCCGCGCGCCTCCACGTCGAACCGACCGTCGTCATAGCGCTTGGTTACGCGCTCGACGAGCGCGGTCGTGCCCACCGGAGCGAGGTCGCCCTCGCGCGCCAGCAAGACGCCGAGCTCCGTCCCGTTCTCGACCGCGTCGCCCACCATCTTGCGGTAGCGCGGCTCGAAGATATGCAGCGGCAGCGGGGCGCCGGGCATGAGCACGACCTCGAGGGGAAACAAGGGCAGCAAGGCCCGATCGGCCATGGTACGATTATGGCCTTCGTCCGCCCGCCCGGCAAACGCGCTTGGACTTCCGTGACAAGGTTGTACTGCTGACTGGAGCCTCCTCCGGCATCGGTCGCGCCTGCGCCCGTATTCTCGCCCGCGAAGGCGCCGAGCTGCTGCTGACCGCACGCTCCCAAGATGGGCTGGAAGAGACGGCGCGGCTGGCGGGCTCGGCCAAGGTGCAGGTACTCCCTGCCGACCTGACAAAACCGGACATTGTGGCCGGGTTGTGCGAGCAGGTCAGCGACCGCGTTGGACGTCTCGACATCCTGATCAACAACGCCGGCGTCGGGCTCTACGTCCCGTCTTACGAATCCGAGCCGGAGGCGGTGCGGCGGCTCTTCGAGCTCAACGTCTTCGCGCCGGTCGAGCTGACGCGCCAGCTGCTGCCGCTGCTCGGCCCGGGAGCGTGGATCGTCAACGTCAGCTCGATCGTCGGGAAAGTCCCGCTGCCGTGGATGCCGCTCTACTCCGCCTCCAAGTACGCCCTGAGCTCGTACTCGGACGCTCTGCGCATGGAACTCGATGGAAGCGGAATCAGCGTGCTTGCCGTCCATCCCGGCTACGTTTCGACCGAGTTTGGACACAATACGCTCGAGGGCGAGATACCGGAAAACGTGGGTGGACGGCGACGCTTCGGCATCACGGCCGAGCAATGCGCCGCGGCGATCGTGGACGGGCTGCGGAAGGGCAAGCGGACGGTCGTGACGCCGGCCTCGGGTTGGGCGCTCATCGCCCTGGCGCGGATGTGTCCTGGATTGTTGTACAAAAAGCTGGCAGGGATGAATCCGCTCGGCCGGTACCGCAGACCTGCCTGAGCTCGCCATGCACCAGCGCCTCAAAGCCACGCCCGGCATCTATCTGGTCGGCTTCATGGGCTGCGGGAAGTCGACCGTCGGCCGCTTGCTCGCCGAGCGGCTTGGATGGGACTTCGTCGATCTCGACGCCGAGATCGAACGTGAAGCGGGCAAGCCGATCGCGCGCATCTTCGACGAAGACGGCGAAGACGCGTTTCGTAACTTCGAGTACGAAGCGGTTTGCCGGCAGACCAACGCGGTGAGGCGCGGCGGGGCCCGCGTGGCGGCGCTGGGCGGCGGGGCCTTCGTACCCGAGCGCAACCGTTGCCGGCTCGAGGACGCCGGTCTGACGCTCTGGCTCGACCTGCCGCTCGACGCCCTTTGGGAGCGCGTGCGCGAGGAGACCGACCGGCCGCTAGCCCGCGATCGCAGTCGCTTCGAAGAGCTGTTCGCCAAGAGAAAGCCTGTCTATGAGAAGTCCGACTATCGCGTCGACGCCGCGCAGTCTCCCGAGCAGATCGTGGCCGCCATCCTGAAGCTGGGCATCCGCTGAAGCCCGCGTCCATCGAGCAACGAAATGATCACGCGACGAAAATTCCTACGAGCCGCGCTGGCTGCTCCCGCCGGCGCCTGGATGGCGGGCTACCACGCTCTCGCCGCGCCGTTCGAAGGCCAGGTCAAGATCACCGCCATCAAGGCGATGCAGCTCGACTTTCAGTTCGACGGCTGCTTGATCAAGATCGAGACCGACGCCGGCCTTGTTGGCTATGGGGAGACCGGGACCAACTCCGCCATGGCCCGCGCGCACATCGACCATCTGGCTCAACCCGCGGCGTTCGGAGGCGGGCGTCATCCCAACGGCCTGGCGCAGATCTTGGGCGCCGACCCGCTTTCGATCGAAAAGCATTTCTACCGCATGACGGCCGTTCAGCATCCTTACACGTCGCTCACCGGCACAGTCAGCGGCATCGACATCGCGCTGTGGGATCTAGCGGGCAAGATCACCGGCCAGCCGGTCTACAAGCTGCTCGGGGGCCCCTTTCGCGACGGCTGCCCCATGTACTCCCACGGCGACCAGCTAGAAGACATGCACGACAAGTCGGCCTGCCGCGATTGGGTCGCCGAGATGAAGCAGCAGCCTGAAGGGTTCGACTTCTTCAAGCTCAACCTCGACCAGGCGTTCCGGATCGAAAAGCCCTACCACCCAACGCTACGCTCCGAAGAGCTGCGCAAGACGCGTCAAGGTTACGCGAACGTTCGTGAGGCGGCCGGCGACGACTTCGACATCGCCGTGGCTTGCCACGGGGAATTCGATACGCCGAGCAGCATCGGGATCTGCAGAGCGGTCGAAGACCTCGGGTTGATGTTCGTCGAAGACTCCCTGAACACGCGCTACTCCGACGGCTGGAGGGAGCTGAAACGAGCCTCTCGCGTGCCGCTGCTCACCGGCGAGAAGCTGGAGCTGCTGCGCGAGTTCAAGCCGTTCCTCGACGAGCAAGCAGTCGACATCATCCACCCGGACATCTCCTTCGCGGGAGGAATCACGGGCTGCCGCAAGATTGCAGACTACGCGGCGTTGACCCGCACCCCGGTCGCCCTGCACAACGTCGGCACGCTGGTGCGGACTTACGCTTCGGCGCACTTGTCGATGGCGGTCCAGAACTTCTATCGCTCCGAGAGCTGGCTCGGCCGGCCGGGCAGGCTGCGCGAGCAGATGACCCAAGGTGAACCGCCGGCAGTGCGCAACGGTCGCCTGCGAGTCCCCGAAAAGCCGGGCCTGGGGCTCGACATTGACGAGGACTTCCTGCGACGGCAGAAAGCGGCCGACGAACCCTGGTGGGGATAGGCGGAGGTTCTTGTGGCGCACGGCTCGAGCCGTGCGCCACAAGACGGCGTTTGCGGATGCGCTACACCCAATAGGTTCGATCGAGACTGCGGTATTGCACCGCTTCGGCCAACTGCTTCACGCTGATCGCCTCTTCGCCCTCGAGATCGGCGATTGTGCGGGCGACTTTGAGGATTCGGTCGTGGGCGCGCGCGGAGAGGCCCATGCGCTGGACGGCCATCTCGAGCGTGCGCTCCCCGGCGGCGTCGAGTTTGCAGTGCTCACGGATCATCTTCGAAGGCATGTGGGCGTTGGGGAAGCCACGGGCGGTCTGGATGGCGCGGGCGCGCTCGACCCGGCCCTGGATCGCTTCGGAAGGCTCGGCCGGGGCGGTTTGGCGCAGCTCGCGGTACTTCACCGGCGGCACCTCGACGTGGATGTCGATGCGGTCGAGCAGCGGCCCGCTGATCTTGCCGACGTAGCGCTGAATCATCGGCGGCGTGCAGCGGCATTCGCGGTTGGGATCGCCGAAGTAGCCGCAGGGGCAGGGGTTCATCGCGGCGACGAGCATGAATGAGGTGGGAAACGTCAGGCTCACCGCGCCGCGCACGATGGTGATCTCGCCATCCTCGAGCGGCTGGCGCAGCAGCTCGAGGATGTTGCGCGGGAACTCGGGGAACTCGTCGAGGAACAATACGCCGTGGTGCGCCAGGCTGACCTCGCCGGGGCGCGCCATGCCGGAGCCGCCGCCGACCAGGCCGGCGTTGGAGATGCCGTGGTGCGGGGCGCGGAAGGGGCGCTCGTTCAACAAACCCTCATGCGGCTGCAAGGCGCCGGCCACGCTGTGGACCTTGGTCGCCTCCAGCGCCTCGTCGAGCGCCAAGCGCGGCAGGATGCCGGGCAGACGCTTGGCGAGCATGGTCTTGCCCGAGCCGGGCGGGCCAACCATGAGGATGTTGTGGCCGCCCGCGGCGGCGATCTCGAGCGCGCGTTTGGCCGTCTCCTGCCCTTTGACCTCGCGAAAGTCGAGCGTCGCCGGCTCGTGGCCGTTGGTCGAGCTTGAACCGTTGGCGGCTTGGACGCGGAAGGCAGCGGGCTCTTTGAGCAGGCGAGTCGCTTCGGCGAGGTGCTTGATGGCGAGGACCTCGACGCCCTCGACGACAGCGGCCTCGGCGGCGTTCTCCGCCGGCACGATGAGCTTGGCGAGCCCGGCCTGCTTGGCGCAGACGGCGATGGGCAGCGCGCCGCGCACCGGACGCACGCCGCCGTCGAGGCCGAGCTCGCCGGCGACCAAGTACTCGCTCAACGCGCCTTCGGGCAGCGATCCCATCGCACCGAGGATGCCGAGCGCCATGGGCAGGTCGAACCCCGCCCCCTCTTTGCGGATGTTCGCCGGGGCCAAGTTGACCGTCACCGCCTTGGTGGGGTAGCCGAAGCCGGCGTTGATGAGCGAGGACTTGATGCGCTCGCGGCTCTCACGCACGGCCGTATCGGGCAAGCCCACGGTTACGAAGTCGCCGGCCTTGCCCATGTACATGTCGACTTCGACGTCGATCATCAACGCATCGACGCCGTAGATGGCGGCGCTGCGGGTCTTGAATAGCGCCATGGGGCTCCCTCAAGCCGCCATGCTCTTGGTACGCGCGGCTCCGTCTTGCGCGCGGCGCTGCTCGGCCTGGCGACGCGCCTCGAGGGCGCGCCGGCGAACGTAGAGCGACCAGATTGCGAGCAGAGCTGCGGCGAGGACCAAACCGGCGGCGCGTTGCCACGGCATTCGGCGGCGCTCCCTATGTTGTCGGCTAGGATTCGAGCCGGCGGCGGGGCTCGGCGGGAGCCGGAGCGGCGGCGCGCCCCGGCGGCGTTTCCGAGTATAGCGGAGTTGGGTCGGGAGCATCGGCCGAAGGAGTCCCCGGGCAAGCGGGCGCACGCCTGCGTCTCAGCGGCGGGGTTGGGCCCGCTCAGCGGTTGAACAGGAACGCGTTCGAGTTCACCAGCGCCCAGAGCAAGTCCTGCGCCTGGCTGGCGCGGCCGCGTTCGGCGCGCAGATAGGTGAGCGCCTGATCGAGCTCTTCGGCCGAGGGTTTGCGCGAAAGGGCGGCGAGATAGAGCTCTTCGACGAGATCGCGGTCGGACGTTCCGGCGAGCAGAGCTTTGGCAATGCGCCCCTCGGGGTCGGCGACGGCCTCGCCCAGGGTGGGGCCGTTGATCAGGCTCATCGCCTGCGGCAGGCTGACGTCGCTGCGACGCTCACATTCGCAAGAGGATTCCCGCTCGGGCCGGCCGAACATGTCGAGAAACGTCGTCGAGCCGGCGGAATCCATCCCTGCGTGCGGGTCAGGCAACTGCTGGGCCGTGAAACCCTCGGGCAAGTCTTCGAAATCGGGCCGCGAGCCGGTAGCGATGGCGAGCGCGTCGAGCAGGGACTCCGCCGGTAGCCGTCGCGGGAGGAAGCGCGAGAAGTTCGTCTCGTCCTGGGCGTTCCACTCGTTCGCTTCGATGGACGCCTGGTAGGTACGCGAGGAGACGATGCGCCGGATGATGTGGCGCATGTCGAAGCCGTGCTCGATGAAGTCGCGCTCGAGCGCGTCGAGCAGCGGGGCGTTCACCGGCGGGTTGGAAGCGCGGATGTCGTCCACCGGCTCGATGATGCCGCGGCCGAAGAAGTAACTCCACAGCCGGTTGACGATGGCTTTGGCGAAGTAGGGATTCTTCTCGGAAGTCAGCCACGCCGCGAGCTCGGCGCGGCGGTCCGTCATCGAGCCGACCGGCGGCGCCCCGGCGGCGGCGAGCAGGTACTCCGGCGCGATCTCGCGACCGTCGCTGGGGTGCTTCATACGCGCCTGTTGGCGCTTGAGGTAGACGATCTGCTCGCCGGAGTCGAACCCTGGACGCATGCCGACGGAGGCGAAGAACGCCGAGAGCTGATAGTACTGGTTCTGCGTCCAGCGCTCGAAGGGATGGTCGTGGCACTGCGCGCAGACCATCCGCACGCCCAGGAAGAGCTGCGTGGTGTTCTCCATCGCCTTCTTGGGGTCGTCGTTGACCCGGTAGAAGTTCGTCGCCGGGGCGTCATAGGTGGAGCCGACCGAGGTCAGCAGGTCGCGGACGAATGCGTCATAGGGCGTGTTATGCTGGATGGCGTCGCGGATCCATTGGCGGAAGGCCCACAAGCCCTTCTCGCCAAGGTGGTCGCGGTTGGACTGCAACAGGTCGCCCCACTTGAGCGACCAGTGGTCCACGAAACCCGGCGAGCCGATGAGCTCGTTGACCAGCTCGAGGCGCTTGGTCCGCGAGCGGTCGGGGTCGTCGAGGAAAGCGCGGGCCTGCTCGGGGGTGGGCGGCGCGCCGGTGAGGTCGAGGTAGAGGCGGCGCAGGAAGGTCGCCTCGTCGGCGAGCGGCGAGGGCTGGATCTTGAGCTTCGCCAGCTTGGCGTCGACGTGCTCGTCGATGTAGTTGAGCTGGGTGAGCTTTCGAGGCTCGAAGCCTGGTTTGGGGTTGAGGACGGTGACGGGCACAGTGGCCAGAGCGCCCTCGTAGCGCACGAGCAGCGTCGCTTCGCCGATGCGCTCGCCGCTTACGACGCCCTCGGCGACCTTCGCCACGCTGGTCTCGTTCGACTCGATGACGGCTTCGCGAGAGACGTCGCGATAGGAGCCGTCTGCGTACTTCGCGATTACGACAACGCGGCGTTGCAGCCCTGGCTCGGGCATGGTCATCTCGCCGGGCGGGTAGATCTCGAGAGAGGCGACGTCGTCCTGGGCCGGGTCGCCGAAGGGAACGCCTTCGCCGATCCAGTCGAGGATCGTTTGGTAGTAGCGCGAGCCCTCATCAAAGCGCAGGCCGCCCTCATGCGGCGAGCCCATGGTCGGCTTGGCGAGCATCAAGCTCTGCGCCGGCGCGGCTCGATTGAAGCGGCGGCCGGAGACGTCGAAGAGCAAGGCGCGATAGTCGAACTCGGGGTCGTAGCCGCGGAGCGAGAGCTTAAAGCCGTTCTTACCCTTGGCGGAGCCGTGGCAGGGCCCCGAGGTGCAGCCGGTCTTGTTGAGGATCGGCATGACGTCGCGGATGAAGCTGGGTTCGCGGCTGGGTTCGAGGGAGCTGACCGAGACCGGCAGCTCGACCGAATGTCCGGCGGCGCTCACGCGCACCGAGCCCGCTCCCTTGGCAGCGGGCTCGAAGACGCCGTCGGGGTTGCGGGTCGCATGCGCCGGCATGGCGTACTCGGCCGAATCGGTCAGGTCGAGCACCGCGCCGTCGGACCCGTGGCCGAGGACGACGACGGTTCGGCCGTGCGGGCCGGAGAAGTCGAGCCTGGCGGGCTGGACCTCGATCCGCTCGATAGTGCGCTCGGCGGCCGCTAGCGGGGTGCAGACAACGAGGAAGGCGATGAGGAGCTTGGGCATGGCGGCGGCGGGGCGCGAGGAGTCGTGCGGGGGCGCGGCATGCCGCGGTCGCACGTCTTGGCGGGGCTGGTTCATCGCGCTTCCTTGGTCGCCAAGGCGGACCCCTTGATCGCGAGCGCCGCTGTGACCGGCGGGATATTGTAGGGCGTTTGCTGTTGGTCGCGGCCGGCCAGGTAAGAGGTGGCGGCGAGCTCGATCGGATAGTCGCCCGGCTCGACGTTTGCGCCGGCCTGGCAGCTCAGGCTGTACCGGCTCGCGTTTCCACTCAGCTCCGCTTCGTCACAGGCGACGTTGAGCGGCAGGTTGGTCGCCTTTACCCGGACGACGCTGTCGAACTCGGGCTCGCGGCGAAACGCGCCCGAGATCACCGTCGTACCGCCGGGCTCGATGCGCACGGGGTCCGCGGGCGGCTCGATCGAGTAGCCCTGGACGATCTCGAACAGCATCATCGGCGAGTAGATCGTTTGGCGGCGGCCGTTGATCATCGCCGGGGCCGAGAGGGTCAAGTCGAAGGTCATCTGGGGAGTGCCCATGGTGGTAAACAGCTCGAAGACGCCCTTGGTCTGGCCCTTCTTGATCTTTGCCGAGCCAAGCACGCGGATGTTGCCCACGATCGGCAGCGAGCCGACCTTGACCGGGTCCAGCGGCTTGATCGATTCGTCCGCGGCTTCGAACTTCCACTCGATGTCGTGGACCATGCCCTGAATCAGCTTGATGCGCGTGGGCGAGAGCAGCTCGAGGGAGGCGGGGAGCTCGCGGGCGACGCGGGCGGGCAAGCCAGGGGCCAACCACGGCATCGAGACGGCGCGCTGGCCGCGCCCGGCGACTCCGGCGACCAGGCCCGGCGTCTTCGCCTTGCGATGGATGACCGTGCCGTCCGCGAGCGTCGCTTTGCCCCAAACTTCGATCGCGAAGCGCTCGCCGGCCGCCTCGCGGTTGGCTGTGAGCACGAACATGCCGCGGCGGGAGTCGCGGCGCGTGGTCATGCCGCCAAACTCGGCCGGAATGTGTCCGCCTTCCCAGGCGACCCCGGCGGGGAGGCGCTTCGCATAGACCTCGACGGCGCCATCATAGCCCCTGCGCTCGAGCGTAACGTTGACTTGCGCGACGCCTCCGCGCGGCAGGTTGACGTAGGGGTCGTTGAGCGTGAGGGAAAAGTCCGGCGGCTGGCGGCGGGCGACGATCTGATAGCCGTACTCCGGGCCGCCGCGTCCGAGCAGGTCTTCGATGGCGATCTCGAGCTCGGTGACGCCATCCGGCACGGTGAGCGCGAGGTAGGGATCGCCGGGCGAATCGTTGTTCGAGACGATGTTCGAGAGCGGCTCGTCCGGCTCTTGGTCGCCGGCGGAGGCGAGCTTGTGGCCGTCCTGATCGGTGACGGTCAGCAAGGCGTAGAGCCGCGACAGGCCCGTTCCGCCGGCCAGCGTTTCGAGCATCCAGCTCTGCCCCGGTTCGACCTCGAGCCGCAGCACGTCCCGCTCGCCCGCGGCGGCGATGCGGCCGTTTAGCGCGACGCCTTCGGTGAGCCGCCCCTTGCCCTCGAAGACCCGCGGTGCGTCAGAGAGCGCAACCGGAATGGGGAGGGAAACGTGCTCGCCGCGGGGCTGAGCCTGCATCCAGGCGGAGTCGGATGCGGGCGCGCTCAGCGTCTGGGGTCGTGCGAGGTTGCCTCCGAGCAGCTCGAGCTCGTTTTGCTCGCCGCGCTGAGCGGTCAACGGGAAGACCGCCTCGGCGTAGGAGAACCGGCCGGCCTTGAGCCGGTAGTAGTCGAGCCGTTGCTCGCTGTAGCGCGCGTCGCGCACCGAGACGAGGTAGTCGCCGTCGAGGGGCAACTCGAGGCTCAGCCGTGCGTCGGCCCCAATGCCGGGGGCGTCGCCGTTGCGCTCGATGAGCTTTCCGGCTGCGCTGCGAATCTCGAGCACGGGATCGATCGCCGAGCCGATACGCCGGGCTTCGACTTCGATGTCCACATGCTGGCCTTGCGCGCCCGTGAAGCGGTACACGTCCAGGTCCGGCCCGCGGAGCGTGCCGTTGACGGTGAGGGGCAGGGCGATCATCTGAGCCTTCGCAGGCGCGTCGTTGAGCGGAATCTGCTCGTCGACGAGGGCTTCTTCCTCGGTCGTCTCTGGGAAGGTTCCCACGGCGAACAGCAGGATGTTCGAGAGGCCCTCGGCGGTCTCGACGCGCAGGGGGTAGGCGCCGGTCGGCGCTTCAGGGTCGATCTCGAGCAGGTAGGGCCGGCGCCGATCGCCGTTCGGGCTCACAGTCAAAGGCGTGAAGGCGCCGGGCACGTCGCCGAGGATCCGCATCTCGCCGTCGAGCCCGGCGCCGACGATCTCGACCCGGACGGTCGAGCCGGCCTGTCCGCCCGGGGGCTTGAGGCGCGTGAGCACGGGGCCGGTCGCATGGGCCGCGAGCGGCGCCAGCAAGGCCAATAGGGCGATGGTCTTCCGCATCGGTCTACCTTGCCTCCGCGGTCTCGAGCGGGGCCGCTGGCAGCTCTCGAACCTGCTCGCCCGTCGATGGATCGAAGAGGCGGAGCCTCCCGTCGAAGCCGGCGGCGGCCAAGCGTTTGCCGTCGGGCGAAAAGCTGAGCACGAAAATGCCGGAGCCGGTCTCGCACTTCGAGACGAGCTCGCCGGTCTCGGTCTCATAGACCGAGACCTCGGGCGCCATGCCGCCGACGGCGAGGCGGTCTCCGCTGGCGGAGAAGGCGAGTGCGTGGATGCGGCCGCGCTGCTCGTCGTACTTGCGCACCAGCGTCTGGTCGTCGGCAATCTTGAGCGCGCGCGGGCGGTCCATCGAGTAGAGGTAGGGCACGCGATCCTGGCCTCCGATCAGGACTTGATCGCGCCGCGGATGGCGCTCGACGGCATAGAGCATGTCCCGCAGCAGATTGACGTTCTCGAGGAATGCGCCAGTGGCGGCGTCGGCGAGCTTCGCGGCGCGGTCGCGGCCGACGGTCACGATTCGGCGGCCGTCGATGCCAAAAGCCGTATCGAGGACCCAGTCCTCGTGGTGGCCGGCCTTGAAGAGCTCTTCGCCGGAGTCGAGGTCGATCATGCGTACGGTCTTGTCGGGCAGGCCGACGACGACGCGCTTGCCGTCGGGCGAGAGGGCGCCGCCGAACAAGGTATCGGCGCCGATGAGCTCCGAACGCTCGAGCTGGCGCTGGGCGACGTCCCAGACCTGCACCTCGCCGAACTTCGCCGGGGTCCCGCCCACGGCTACCAACCGGCGTCCGTCGGGGGTGAAGGCGACGGACGAAATCTTGTCTGAACGGCCCAGCAACCGGGCCACGACGCGCGAGCCATCCGCCTGGTGGAGTAAGACCTCGCGGTAGCCGCCCACGGCCAGCAGCTCGCCGTCGGGGGAGAAGGTCATACCGGTGACCACGGGCGGCTGCGTATAGAGCGGCGGCGCGTCCGGAGGCTTTGGCGCGTGGGCGGCGGCCGGCGTATCATCGGTCGCGCCCGCGGCGATCCACGACCGCAACACGGCGACCTCGGCTTCCTGCAGAGGTTCGGCGCCCATGGGCATGCGCGGCTCCAGCGCACCGTTGACGTACCGTAGAAGCGGGCTCTGGTCCGCCGCCCCGGGGGTGACGGCCGGGCCGTGTTTCGCCCCGCCCTTGAGTAGCGATGCGAAGTCGGTCAGCGCGAGCCCGCTCATCGGGTTGCCCGGCTGGTGGCAACCCGCGCAGGATTTCTGCAAGATCGGCCGGACGTCCTGGTAGTAGCTCGCCTCCTGGGCCCGCAGCAGGCCAGGAAGCAGGAGCGCGACGGCGGAGATGCCAGCGAAACGCATGAGGCGCGGGTCCGCGGCTATTTTACACCCTGTTTTGGGGAAGGGTAGAAAGGCGGTCCGGCGGCTACTTCCGCGGCGGCCGGCTGGGACGCATCTCCACCCGGCTCGCCAGATTGCGCTGCGGCATCGCAAGCAGGTGCACGGCCGTCTCGGCGATCTGTTCGGCGGAGAGCTTCCAGTCCGCGTTGTCGGCGCCGCCGGGGCGGAACTCGGTCTCCACGCTGCCCGGCATGATCTGGCTAACACGAATGTTCTCGTAACGCAGATCCATCATCATCGCCTCGCTCATGCCATTGAGGCCGAACTTGGAGGCGTTGTAGGCTGCGCCGGCAGGGAACGGGTTCTTGCCGGCCAGGCTGCCGATGTTGAGGATGAAGCCGCCGCCGCGCTTCTGCATCATCGGCACGGCCGCCCGCGTAGCGTAGAAGACCCCGCTGAGGTTGGTGTCGATGACCTCGCGCCAATGCTCGAGCGAGATTTCGTGAACCGGCGCGAAGCGTCCGA
Source organism: Bryobacterales bacterium (assembly GCA_965216545.1). Taxonomy (GTDB): domain Bacteria; phylum Acidobacteriota; class Terriglobia; order Bryobacterales; family UBA6623; genus RI-231. The sequence continues at coordinate 3,489,950 of OZ244172.1, read as the reverse complement.
CTCCGGCGTTGTTGACCAGAATGTCGAGCCCGCCGAGCTCCCGCTCGACGAAGGAGAACAGCTCCTCGACTTCCTCGTTGCGACCCATGTTGCAGACCGCGCCCACGATCCGGCCCTTGGCCGAGAGCTCGCCAAGAGCTTGGTCGAGGCTAGCGCGGCTACGGCCGCAGATGGCGACGTGCACGCCCTGGTCGAGTAGGGCGGCAGCGATGGCGCGGCCAATTCCGCGCGAGCCGCCGGTTACGAGCGCGAGCTTTCCAGCAAGATTCGAAGCCATTTCTCAGTCCTTCGCCCGCATCGGGGCAAGCCTTTCCTAAGCTACAATAACGCTGTCGTCCGCCGCTCAGGATCGATCCCCATGACCCCCAATCTCGCGCAAAACCTCGACGAAATGCTCGATCGCGCCGTACGCGAGCGCGTGCAGCAGTTGGGCGACGAGCTCACCGACGGGCTGCGTGAGGAATGCTCGCAGTTGGTCGACTCCGCGGTAGGGTCCGCGGTCGAACAAGCCCGCGCCGAGGCGCAGGCGACGGGCGACGCCGCAGTCGATGCTCTGGCCGAATGCAGCCGCAAGATTCGGCAGGCAAGCGCGGTGACCGAGATCGCCGCCGCCTTGGTCGAGTCGGCCGCGAAGTTCTCCGGTCGCGCCGCTCTGTTCATCCATCGCGGCGACCGCGCACTGGGTTTTCGGGTCACCGGAGCTGGCGTAGAGGAAGAGCTCCAGTTGCAATTCCAGAAGCTGTCGCTGGTGCTGGACGAAACGCCCGCCCTCGCCGAGGTGACGGCGAAGGCGCAGGCGCGAGAGGTGCGGGGCGAGGCTGATCAGCTCGGCAAGGCCGTGACGGAGTTGTTGGGCCTGGCGGGCGAAGACCGGATCTGGCTGCTGCCGGTCGCGCTGCGCGACAAGGTGCTGGCCGTGCTCTACTTGGACACTCGCGCTGCTGAAGGCGAGACGGGCTCGATCCACTCCTCGGCCATCGAGATTCTCGTCGCCTTGTCTGAAGCCTGGATCGAAGCGGTGGGCAACCGCAAGAAGCTGGCGGCGGCTTGACGCCGCGGCCGGCCATGTCACACTAACTACAGCGCTATGGCGTACCGTCGCTGGCTCGTGTTTAGCCTCGCCTCCTTGGCGGCGAACCTTGCCCTCGAAGCCGCGCCGCTGCCCTCGCGCCTCCGCGAGCTCAGCCGCGCCTACCAGACCTCCGGCTCGAAAGCTGCGCGCGATTCTCTGGCGAGCTCGGTCGAGCAGTTGCCGGCTTCGCAGCGCGCGCTGGGCCAGTTGTCGCTCGGCGTCGGCGACTTCGAGGCCGACGCGCATACCGCGGCGGTGAACACGCTCGAGTCGGCCGTCGGCGACCCGCTGCTGGGCGACTATGCGCTGTACTACCGCGCCCGAGCGTTCGCGCGGGCTGAAGACTTCGGCGGAGCGGCCTGGATCTTGCGCTCGTTCCAACGGGATTTTCCGTCGAGCCCCGTGCTGGCGGATGCGAACCGGCTGCGCGCGGAAAGCTTGATCCGCGAGAAGGAGCTGCGCGCGGCGGAATCTCTGTTGGCCGACCGATCGGTGAGGGTCTCCGAGCCATCGCGCCTCTATTTGCTGGCCCGCATCCGCGAGCTCGAGGAGCAGCCGCGAGCCGCGGTGGATCTCTATCGCCGGGCCTACTACGAGCATCCGTTCAGCGAAGAAGCCGAACAGTCCGAAGAACGCCTCGGCGAGCTGCGCCGCCGCATGGGCGCCGCCTACCCCAAGGCCCCCGCCCGCTGGCGGCTCACGCGGGCCGACGCGCTGTTCCGAGGCGCTCGCTACGGCGACGCGGCCGAGGAGTACGGCTGGGCCATCCCCGGTCTCAGCGGACGCGAGCGAGAGCGCGCTCGCGTCCGGCAGGCGGCGGCGAACTATCGCCGCGTCCACACCAGCGCCGCTTACGCCGCTCTGATCAACCTCGAGTTGCGCGACCCGGAGCTCGACGCCGAGCGGCTCTACTTCCTCGGCGAGTGCGCCCGGCGCAAGAAGCGCATTGCGGAGTTCGAGCGGCGGGCCGAAGAGCTCAAAGCGAAGCACCCGGGCTCGCCCTGGTACGAGGAGCTGCTGTTTTCACTCGGCAACTACTATCTGCTCGAGAACGACAAGAGGAAGTATCACGCCTACTACCAGCGAGCGGCGCGGGAGTTCCCCAAGGGCAAGCTCGCCGAGAAGGCGCACTGGAAGACCTGCTGGCGGGCTTACCTGGACGGCGATCCGCGGGCGCGAACCTTGATGGAGGAGCACGTGCGGCTCTATCCGGGTTCGGGGCAGGCTTCGGCGGCGATGTACTGGCTTGGGCGCCTGCTCGAGCGCGAGGGCGACCCGGAGACGGCGCGCGGACTCTACGGGACGATCATCGAGCGCTATCCGAACTATTACTATGCGCTGCTGGCGGAGAGCCGCCTGCGAGACTCTACGGGAGCGGCCGGGCTCGCCGGGCCCTGGACGACGCTCGTCTCCGCGCTACCCGGGCCGCGCAGGCTAGCCGACTCTGCGCGGCCGGAAACGCACCGGTTGCTCGAGCGCGGCCGGACCTTGTTTGCGCTCGGTCTCGACAATCTGGCCGAGCGGGAGCTGACGACAGCGGACTACCGCAAAGCCGATGCGCATCTGATCGGCCTGGAGCTGAGCCGCCAAGCCGCGGCGCGGGAAGATCACTTCCGCGGGTTGCGCCACATGAAGCGCTACGGCTACGGCTACCTGCGCTTTCAGCTCGACTCGCTCGACCGCGAATTTTGGGAGCGGCTCTACCCGCTGCCGTACGCCGCCGAGCTGCGGGCGCGAGCCAAGCCGCATGACTTGGATCCCTACCTGGTGGCGGGGCTGATCCGACAGGAGTCGGAGTTCAACCCCAGAGCGGTCTCGCGCGCCGGAGCGATGGGGCTGATGCAGGTGATGCCGGCGACGGGCCGCGAGCTGGCGCGGCGTTTGGGGGTGGCGAGCTACTCCACGCGACGGCTGCACGACCCGGCCATCAGCCTGCGCTTTGGGACGTTCCACCTCAAACAGGAGCTCAATCGCTTCGAGAACAACCTCGAGCTGACACTGGCGGCCTACAATGCCGGCCCGCATCGAGCCGAGACGTGGGTGAGGTGGGGCGTGTTCGACGAGCCGGGCGAGTTCGTCGAGACGATTCCATTCACCGAGACGCGCGGCTACGTCCAGTCGGTGCTGCGCAACCGCGAGATGTACCGCAAGCTCTACGGCGAAGGGCCGCGGCGCTCGACCACGCCGTCGCGCGGGGCGATCGAGCGTGCGGGCGCAGCTCGCTGAGCCCACGTTTTCGGGTGTTAAACTAACCTCGCGCTGAAACGCTGCCTCGCCATAACGCTTTTGCTGCCCGTGGCTTCCGTTGCTGCGGGTCTCGAATCGGTCCGCCCGCTCGCTGAACAGCACTGCTTTGCCTGCCATGGCCCGGGGTCGCCGGCCGGGGGCGTCAGCCTCGACTTGATCACCCGCGACCCTCGGGCTCACTCCAACGATCTCGGGCGTGTGCTGGCCGTCGTGAGGGCGGGCGAGATGCCCCCGAGCCCCGTGCCGCAGCCTAGTGAAAAAGAGCGGCAAGCGATGGTCGACGGTATCGAGCGGTGGCTACGCACGAACCATCCCGAAAACCCCGCCGAAGGCCACATCTACGCCCGCCGGCTGACCCGGATCGAGTATTCGCATACGATTCGGGACTTGCTTGGGCTAGGAGAGGACCCCTTCATTCTGCCCGACCAGTTCGCTCGTTTCCGCGAGTACTTCCAGCCCGCATCGGGCCGGATGGCCGACACCGTCGACGTAGCGCCATGGCAGGGAATGAACAACCCGCCGCTGACTCGCTACCCGGGAATCGCGACCCTGCCCGCCGACAGCCGGGCCGAGCACGGCTTTGCCAACCAAGGCGACCAGATCAGCGTGTCGCCCGCGCTGCTCGAGAAGTATTTCGCGGTCGCGTCCGAGCTCGTCAGCCACGATTTGTTTCCGGCCGACCATCCGTTTTTCGCTCCGCCCGGGGGCGACGCCGAGACGTCCGCCCGTCGGCGGCTGGCGGACCTTCTCCCGCGGGCGTTCCGCCGGCCCGTTGAAGCACGAGAGGTTGACCGTTACTTCGCAATCTTCCGCCAGTCGCTGCGCGCCGGCAACGAATTCGAGAAGGCCGCGCGGCACATGCTCATCGGCGTATTGTCCTCGCCGCATTTTTTGATGCGCGTCGAGACCACGCACGGAAAGGCCAGAGGAGTGCGCAGGCTCGACTCCCATGAGCTGGCTTCGCGGCTCTCCTACTTCCTCTGGGCCAGCATGCCCGATGACGAGCTGCTCGCCGCGGACTTGAGCGCCCCCTCGACGGTCGAGGCGCAAGTCCACAGGATGCTCCGGGACCCGAAGATCAAGGCCCTGCCGGAGCACTTCGGCGTCCCCTGGATGAGGCTCAACGAGCTGGCGGCGGTCATCCCGGACTACGAAAAGTTCCGCGCCTACTACGACCTCAACGGCGGAGTGAATAAAAGACGCTCGGCTGGTCTGCACATGATGGTCGAGGCGCTGCTGCTGTTTGAGACGATCTTCGTGGAGAATCGCAGCGTGGTGGAGCTCATCGACGCCGACTTCACCTACCTCAACCACTACCTCGCGATGCTCTACGGCCTGGAAGAGGCATGCGGCGCAGGCCTCGACCCCGGTGCGCCCGACTTCAACCGTCGGCTGCTTCGCGAATACGGAACCTTGGCGAGAACGTGGAAACGCTGCGAGCTCGCCGACCGCACCAGAGGCGGAATCTTGACGCTGGGCTCGACGCTGACCCTGACGTCGCTGCCGACCCGCACCAGCCCGGTCGCGCGCGGAGCGTGGATCGCCGATGTCGTCTTTAACCGGCCGCCTCAGCCTCCCCCGGCCGAGGTTCCCCCGCTCGAGGAGCAGAAGAGGGCGGGCGAGAAGCCCAAGACACTACGAGAGCAGTTCGCCCAGCACCGCGACGACCCGAACTGCGCCGGCTGCCACAACCGCATCGATCCCCTCGGGTTCGCATTGGAGAACTACAACGCGATCGGCCAGTGGCGCGAGGCGGAGGACGATTCGCAACTGCCGGTGGACGCCTCGGGCCGTTTGGCCGACGGGCGAGAGTTCGACGGCATCGTGGAGCTCAAGCAGGCTCTGACCGAGAATCCCGACCTGCTGGCTCGCGGGTTCGTCGAACAATTGCTCGCCTATGCTCTTGGGCGCCAGTTGACGGCGTTTGACGATCCAGCCGTAAGCGACATCCTCGAGCAGACACACGAGGACGGTTACCGAATCCAGGACATCGTCGTAGCCATCGCCCTGAGCGACCCGTTCAGCCGCACCAGGACCATGCCGGCAGAGGATGTAAACTAGGGGCACGTATGCTCTCCAGGCGCCTCGTCTTGCGCGGGTTGGGCGGCACGATGCTGCTGCCGTGGCTCGAGCTCACGGCTCCTGGGAAGGGCTCGTCGAAGCCCCCGCTGCGGACTGGGTTCTTCTACTTGCAGAACGGTGTGGAACCCAGCGCCTGGCACCCGCGGACCGAGGGCGCGAGCTACGAGCTGACGCCCACGCTCGAGCCGCTGGAGCCGGTGCGCGACGAAGTGAGCGTCATCAGCGGCCTCGACCGCGTCTTTGGCGGCGGGACCGACGTTCACGCGCAGTGCGGGGCCTGCTGGCTGACAAGCTCGCCGCCCGACGTGAAAGTCTCGGGCATGCTGCCGATCGACATCACGCTCGATCAGGTCATCGCCAAGCAGTACCGCGAGGAGACGATCTTCCCGTCGCTCGAGCTGACCTGCAACTCCTTCGAGGGCGACAAGGAAGCCAAGTATTTTCGGACCGTCTCCTGGTACGGCCCGGGCTCGTCGGCGACGCCGGAGAACAATCCCAGAACGGTGTATCGCCGCCTGTTCGGCATCGATCGGGCCGACCCGATCGAGCGCAGTATCCTCGATGTGGTCCGCGACGATGCAAAGTCGCTCAGAAGGCGGCTTGGCGCTCTCGATCGCGTCAAGATCGACGAGTACTTCGAGTCGGTGCGATCGATCGAGCGCCGGATGGAGCAGCTCGAAAAACGCGCCCGCGAGCAGAAGGACATACCACTCTCCGAGCCCGCGGGAATGCCATCGGAGCGCAGCGCCTACATTCGGATGATGGGAGATTTGGTCGCGGTGGCGTTCCAACTCGACCTGACCCGCGTCGTAACCATGATGTTCGGTCCGGAGCGCTGGAACGCGCCGCAGCACTATGACGGAGTGTTCGACAAGCCGGTGGTCCACCACACGCTGACGCACGCGATGGACAAGAACGAAGAAGCGCTGCGGAAGGTCAAGGCGATCGATCGTTTCCGGGTGGCGCAGTTCTCCTACATCGTCGATAAGCTCCGCTCGATCCGCGAGGGCGAGGGGTCGCTGCTCGACCACTCCGTGCTCGTCCTGGGCGCGGGCCTGGGCAACGGGAACCGGCACAACTACGACCAACTGCCGATCGTGCTTGCAGGCAGAGGGCATGGAGGAGTTTCGCCCGGACGATTCGTGCGAGCTCCCGAGGGCACTCCGCTGGCCAATCTGTGGCTCTCTCTGCTCGACCTGCACGGGGCCGCCGGGGAACGCTTCGCCGACAGCACGGGTCGATTGAGCCTGGCGTAAGCAGGCGCGGGGAAGTCTGACTGAGCGGCCAGGGGTTGGAGAGCGGTTACTGATCGCGTTCGGAAGGGATGGCCGCCAAGGTTGCGGGATCGCGGCTGCCATGCAGGATCGCCACGACAAGGATCGCTGAGTCCTCCGTCGCGTAAGCGATCAGGTAGTTCCGCACGTTCCAGAACCTCAAGGGGAGGCGCGTCAGGTCCTCTCGGCGATGCCCCGAGGAGGGGAACGCGACGAGAAGTCTGCTCAGAACTTCGTAGAGCTCCTCTCGGACACGGTCAGCAGCGTCCGGGCTGTCTCGAGAGATGAAGTCGCAGATCTCTTGCAGGTCGGCTTCGGCTTCGGGCAGGAAGCGGAAGGCGCTCATTGCCGCTGCTGATTTTGTGGCGTAGGCGCGCGAAGACTTCCTCACCGTCTACCGGCTGGACGCGGCCGCTTTTGTAGTCCTGCCAACGACGGTCGAGCATGCCGGCAATTTCCCGCTTCTTGCGAGCAGTCCGCTCTTGCTCAAGCCCGAGCGCCACGAGCTCGCCGGCGATCTCGGCGGGATCCTTACCCTGCGTGCGGGCAAGGTCGGCCAGTCGCGCCTCGCTCTCCGGCGTGAGATAAATCTCCATGCTCGCAGCCTACTCCCCAGGGCAGTCGTGGGTCAATGAGAAACTTGTCTCGCCGCCCGGTGAGAGGTGGGCGCTAGCGGCTGAAGCCGTAGTTGGAGTTGCTGCGGTTGTCGATGCCGGGCGCGTACTCGATGTTCGGCCGGTAAGCGCCGTCCATGGGTTTGCCCGTATCGCGGTAGTTGACGCTGGGCCGGTAGATGCCCGTGTTCTGATGGCGGAAGCCCCGGACGCGCGTCTGTGGCGCGTAGCGCATCGATTGGCCGTATTGGATGCGGTTGGCGTACTGCAGGTTGTCTCCGTAGTGGAAACCCTTGTCTTGGAAAACCGGTTTGGGCCCGTTCGCCTTGAAAGGAACGGAAGGTCCAGACGGAGGAGGCGCCTCCCCTCGAGTATCGCCCCACTCCGCCTGGTGCACCGTGACACTGGCGCGTTCCTCAGCCGTCATCGGGAGTTTGACGACCAAAAGAAGTAAGACCAGAGTCGTACGGTACATATCGGGTTTTCCCCTTAGAGATTGCCAGCGGAAGGGCGTCAAAACCAATCCCTCATCGGTTTCAATTCGTATGCGGTACGGTGGCGCCAAAACTCGTCATCGGTTGGCGCCGTCGGTCCTAGTACGAATTTTGCGTAAACGTTGTCTTCGTAGCGGGCGGGCGGGCTAGCTAGCGGTCGCAGCCGGGCTAGTATAGAGACTCGATGACGAACAGACTCACGCTGTTGGTCGCGGCCGCCGTAACGGCCCTTTGCGCTCAGACCCACCGGAACATCGAGTATTCCCGGCCCGGCGGCGAGCCGCAGTTGCTCGACGTCTTCGTGCCCGAGGGCGAGGGGCCTTTCCCCGCGGCCATTCTCGTCCACGGCGGAGGCTTCGAGGCCGGCGACAAACAGACCTACATCACCTACATCTTCGAGCCGCTCAGCCAGGCGGGCCTCGCGTGGTTTTCGATTGACTACCGGCTCTCGCCCAAACATCGCTTCCCGGCAGCGACCGACGACGTGGAGGAGGCCGTTCGTTGGGTCCGCCGAAATGCGCACCGCTACAAAGTCGATGTCAATCGCTTGGCGCTGATCGGCGAATCGGCCGGCGGCCACTTGGTCTCCTTCGTCGGCGCGCGCAACCCGCCCACGGCTCGCGTCGCCGCCGTCGTGCCGTTCTACGGCATTCACGATTTCGTCGCCTTCGCGGCGCACTACCAGGGCGACTCCGCGGTCACCGAGCGCTTCCTGGGCCAGCGCATGCTGACCGCGCAGAACATCGACGCCTTCGTCGCGGCCTCCCCGATCGCACGGATCGGCCCCGGCGCCCCGCCGTTTCTGATGATCCACGGATCCAAGGATCCGGGCGTGCCGTTCGAGCAGTCAGTCGCGATGTGCGAAGCTCTGCTCGCTCGGGGAACGCCCTGCGAGATCGTCGAAGTCGACGCCGGTCACGGCATGAACACCTGGGAACCGGACCCGCGCACACACCACTACAAACAAGCGCTGGTCGACTGGCTCGAGCGAACCCTTCGATAGCAGGTCTTACAGAGCCGCTGGCGTAAGCCCGCGGTCGGCCCGCACGCCTGAGGAGGACCCGGAAACGACCGCTGGGCCTGCCGCGCCTCTGTCCCGATTCGATAGCATTCGAGCATGTTGCGCATCCTCGCGGCGTCCCTTGCCCTTGGCGTCTTCCTGGCTGCAGAAGCCGCCGAACCGCTCCCCATCGACCGCGGCGCGGCCGGGCTCTACCAAACGCTTCGCCGACTCGAGAGCCCCTACCGCGTGCTACACGTCATCGCGCACCCCGACGACGAAGACTCGGGAACGCTCGCCTACCTCAGCCGCGGGCTCGGGGCCGACGTCACGATCGCTTCGATCACGCGCGGCGAATCCGGCGCCAACTTGATCACGGGAGACTTCTTCGACGAGCTCGGGGTTCTACGGACACTGGAGTTCCAACAGGCCGCGCTTTACTACGGCGCTCGCCTGCGCTTTACCTCGTTCGCCGATTTCGGTTATTCGAAGAACCTCGCCGAGACGCTCAACCACTGGGACCCCGACGAGGTTCTGCCGGATCTGGTCCGCATCATCCGTGAAGAGCGGCCGCACGTGATCCTCTCACGTTGGCGGGGCGATCCGCGCGACGGCCACGGACAGCATTCCGCCGCGGGCCTGTTGGCGCGCCAAGCCTATGAGGCCGCCGCCGACCCGAAACGCTTCCCCGAGCTCGACCTGCCCGCCTGGCAAGCGCTGAAGCTCTACGCCGACAACCGCCGCGAAGGCGACGACTGGACGATCGCCGTCGACTCCGGCGTGTACGACCCCCTGCTGGGGCGAACCTACGCGCAGGTTGCTCGCGACGGCATGCGGGCCCATCGCTCCCAGGGTGCGGGCTCCGGCATGCAGCCGCCCGGGCCGGCCGTGCGCTACTACCAGCTCGTCGCCTCGGAAGTCGGCGGGGCCGAGCGGGAAGAATCCTTCTTCGAGCGAATCGAGGCCGAGCGCAACGAGAACTTGAAGCTGGCCATCCGTTGGGCGCGCAAGGCGTTTCGCGCCGACGCCCCGCAGCGGACCGTCCCCGCGCTGGTGCAGGCCCTGCGGGTCGTCCGCAGGGGCGAGCCCGGCCTCGAACGGGACCGCCTGGAGACGTTGCTAGCCACCGGCGTGCAACAAGCGCTCGGTATCCGCTTCGACGTCTGGCTGGAGCCACCCGACGACGGCCGCCCGCGCTCGCCATTCAGCCCGGTCGAGACGCCGGACGTGCTCACGCCCGGCGCGACCATAGCCGTCTCGGCGAACCTCCATGTAGCCGGTGACGTAACAGTCCGGCAGATCCGCCTGAAGGCGCCGCCAGGCTGGCGCACCACGCGAAAAGGCGACGCCGACTTCGAGATCGAAGTTCCCACAACGGCCCGCAACACCGCCGTGCATTGGCGTCGCGGTTCGATTTGGGACGTCGCCTACCGCTACACCGGCGGCGGAGAATGGGGCGCCGCCGCTCCCAGTGTCCCCGTCCGGGGCGAGGCCCTCGTCGAGATCGAGGACGAAGCTCTCGTGCTGACCGCGCCCCTCGAGAGCCGCTACCTCGACCGCGAGCGGGTGCAGCGGCTTCGACGGGTCGCGGTGGGGCCGGCGGTCTCGGTGGCGTTCGATGCGACGGCGGGCGCATTGCCCCGGAGCGCGGGTTCCTATGCGCTCGAGGTCCGGCTCGCCGCGCTGGCCGCCGGAGCGCTCGAGGGCGCCCTGCGGATCGAGGCGCCGCGGGGTTGGCGGGTCATGCCCGAGCAGCATCGGTTCGCGCTGGCGCGGGCTGGCGAGGAACGCCTGGCGCGCTTCGAAGTCTCTCCGCCGCCCGACGCCGCCGCGGGCCTGCACGAGCTCCGCGCCATCGCCGAGTACGGCGCCCAATCCTCCTCGGCAAGCTTCACCCGCATCCACCACCCCGGCCTCGAAACAGCCTACGTCTCGAAGCCTGCCGTTCACCACGTTCGGCTGATGGATGTCGCGGTCGCGCCCGACCTCGAGGTCGGCTACGTGATGGGCGCCGGCGACGGCGTCCCCGCCGCCATCCGCCAACTCGGCGCCAACCTCACCCTGCTCGACGAGAGTGCGCTCGCTTCCGGCGACCTCAGCCGCTTCGACACGATCCTGCTCGGCATCCGCGCCTACGCCGCACGCACCGACCTGGCCGCCCACAACGCTCGTCTGCTCGACTACGTGGCCCGGGGCGGCGTCCTCGTCGTGCAGTACAACACACCCGAGTACGACCACGACTTCGGCCCCTACCCCTACCAGATGACCCGCCGCCCCGAGGAGACCGCCGAGGAAGACGCGCCTGTCCGCATCCTCGAGCCGAACGACGCCGTCTTCACGTGGCCCAACCGCATCACCGAGGCCGATTTCGACGGCTGGGTCGAGCAGCGGGGCTCGAAGTTCCTTGTCGAATGGGACCCGCGCTACAAGGCGCTGGTGGAGACGCACGACCAGGGCCAGCAGCCGCAGCGCGGCGTCTGGCTCGCGGCCCGCCACGGCAAGGGCCTCTACGTCTACTGCGCCCTAGCCTGGTACCGGCAACTCCCAGAGGCAGTGCCCGGAGCGGTGCGGATCTTCGCCAACCTGATCTCGCTCGGATCCGAGAATTCCCCTTGGCGCGGCAACTGAAGACGCGGACGCGAGCCCCCGGGCAACCGCTAAGCTGAGGGCGGGTGCGTATCTGCTCGAGATTGGCGCGCGTGCTCACCTACGCGCCTGTGTTGTGGGGAGGCCTAGCCCTCGCGCAGACATTGAGGTTCGAGGACGTTGCCTCCGAAGCAGGCCTCCGCTTCGCCCTCCAGAACCACCCCACGCCCGAGAAGCGCATGATCGAGACCATGGCCGGAGGCCTCGCGGTCTTCGACTACAACGGCGACGGCCGGCTCGACATCTACTTCACCAACGGTGCTGAGATCCCGTCGCTTAAGAAGAACGGCGCGAAGGACTGGAATCGCCTCTGCCGGAACGACGGCGGCTGGAAGTTCACCGACGTGACCGCAGACGCCGGCGTCGCGGGCGAGGGCTACGCCATGGGCGCCGCCGCGGCCGACTTCGACAACGACGGCGACGCCGACCTGTTCGTCGCCGGCGTCTACCGAAACCAACTCTTCCGCAACGACGGCGACGGGACCTTCACCGACATCGCCGGCGACGCCGGCATCGCGAGCGATCGCTGGTCCGTCGCCGCCGGCTGGTTCGACTATGACTCCGACGGCTTGCTCGACCTCTTCGTCGTCAACTACGCCGACTGGACCGTCGACTTCGACCGCTACTGCGGCGACCGCGACAAGGGCGTGCGCGTCTACTGCCACCCGAAGTACCTCAAGCCCATCGCCAACCGCCTCTATCGCAACCTCGGCGACGGGTCCTTCCAAGACGTGAGCCGCGCCAGCAGCATCGGCGCCCACGCCGGGCGCGGCATGAGCGTCGCCTTCGCCGATCTCGACGGCGACGGCCGCCAGGACGCCTTCGTCACCAATGACAACATGCCCAACTTCTACTTTCGCAACGTGGGCGGCGGCAAGCTCAGCGAAGAAGCCCTGCTCACCGGCGTCGCGCTGCCCAGCCACGGCAAGCCCGTGGCCAGCATGGGCGCCGATGCGCGCGACTTCGACAACGACGGCTTGCCCGACATCATCGTCACCGCGCTCTCCGGAGAAACCTTCCCGCTATTCCACAACGAAGGCGACGGCCTGCTCGAAGACGCCACCTATTCGAGCGGCGTGGCCAAAGCCGCTGCGCGGCTAGGCGGCTGGAGCGTCGGGTTCGCTGACTTCGACAACGACGGCTGGAAGGACCTGTTCACCGCCAACTCGCACGTCAACGACGTGGTCGAGCAGTTCGAGCCCTACGAATATCTGCAGCAGAACCTCGTGTTGCGCAACGTCGGCGGGAAGTTCGGCGAGCCGCTGAGCTTGCCCGGCAAGCGCGCCCACCGCGGCTCGGCTCTGGCGGATTTCGACGGCAACGGCCGGATCGATATCGTCGTCTCGGCCCTCGAAGGGCCGGCCGAGCTGTGGAAGAACACTACCGCCGGCGCCAACAACTGGATCGCGTTCGAGCTGGAAGGCAAGACTTCGAGCCGCGACGCCATCGGCGCCTGCATCACCCTCGGCGAGCAGACCAACTGCAAGACCTCGAGCGTTGGCTACGCCTCGTCGAGCTTGGCGCCCGTCCACTTCGGGCTCGGCGCGTCGAAGACGGTTCCCGATGCCAAGATTCTATGGCCGGACGGCGGCCGGCAAACGTTGACGGGCCTCGAAGCGGGCCAGGTCGTCAAGGTCCGGCAGGCGCCGTGATCTCCATCCCCTGGACGGCTTCGAGCTGCTCTTGCTGGGCGCGCTGCATCTGCTGATACTTGGCCAGCGGCGCCGCCGCTTCGTCCCGGCGGCCGGTCTGGATGTAGGCCTGCGCAAGCTGGTAGTGCAAGCTGCCGTCGACGTCGATCGAGAGCGCCGCTTCGAGCTCCGCCACGGCTTTCTCCGCCTCGCCCACCTGCATGTAGGCGCGCCCCAGCGCATGGCGCGCCGTCAGCATCTCCGGCGCCTGCTTGGCGGCCTTCTCGAGCAGCGGGATCGCCTGTTCGAGCTTCTGTTGCTGGAGATAGACGTCGCCGACCAGGAAGGCCCAGCGCGCCTCGCCGGGTTGCTTGGCCGCGAGCGCCTCGAGTCGCGGCAACGCCTCGTCGAGCCGGCGCGAAAGGTAGAGCTGCCCGGCGAGCTCTTCGGCGTAAACGCCGTTGTGGGGGTCGAGCGCCAGCGCCTGCTCCCAAGTCTCGGCCGATTCGGCGAAGCGCTCCTGCTCGGCCAGGATGGTGGCGATCAGCTCGAGCTTCTGCGCGGTCTCCGGCAGCGCTTCCAGCTTGGCGAAGGCCTGCGAGGCGAGCGTGGAAGCGGCCTTGGCTCGCCAAAAATGCTCTTGCGGGGCGGAGGCCGGGGCGAGCGCGGCCGTACGCAACATGCCGGTCCCCACCAGGCATTCGAGCCTCGCCTTGGCGCAGTCCGGCTTGGGCAGCGCCGCTTCTTTCTCCGCTTCGATCGCGGCCCACTCCGCCTTGCCAGCCCCGCCGTAAACCGCGGCCAAGCCGGCGTGCAACCCGCGCATGTCTGGGTCGCGCTTCAACGCCTCTTGGTAGAGGTAGAACGCGCTGGGGTACTGCTGCTGCGAGGCGCGCATGTCGCCCACCAGCCGCAGCATCCACGCGGACTCCGGCGCCTGCTCCTCGAGCGCTTCGAAGGCTTCGCCCGCGATCGCCTCGTAGGTCTGCATCAGCACCACCCACGCCATCGGCTCCTTCGGGATCAGCTCGGAAATCTTTACCTGGTGCGGCAGCGCGTCGCGAAGGCGACCGAGCTGCGTGTAGGCGTCGCCGAGCATCTGCCGGATCTGCAGCTCGTTGGGCTGCATCTTCGCCGCCGCTTCCAGAGGCTCGATGGCTTTCGCCGCTCTGCCTTGACGAAGCTGGCTCGTACCAAGAAAGAGCAGCGCGGGGTAGATGTCTGGCTGAATCGCGAGCGCCTTCTCGAAGTTCGGGATCGCCCGCGCATCCTCCCCGGCCATGTGCAGCGCCATGCCAAGGTTGAGCAGCAGGCCGGGATTGCCTGGGATCTGCCGGACCAGCGACTGGTAGGCCTTGGCGGCGTCGGCGAAGCGGCCTTCAGCCATGGCCTGCTTACCCTGCTGGGAGAGCGCGGCGGGGCCTAGCTGCGCCGCGAGCGGCAGCGCCATCAACGCCGCGATGAGCAAAATGCGCACCAGTTCTCATTATCCGCGATGGCTTGGTGTGGCACGCGCACTCGGGTCCGCGTCTCAGTGGCGGGCGCGTGCAACGCGAACGGGGCGCCCCGAAGGGCGCCCCGCCGGTTGAGGTTGATGTGACTTCAGGCTAGAACTGGAAGCGCAAGCCCAAGCGGAACTGGCGATCGCCAGAAGCGCCGGTAACACGCATGAAGTTCGAGCTCGTAACGCTGTTGTTCGGACGGCCGAACTGCGGCGTATTGGTGAAGTTGAAGGCTTCCGCGCGGATCTGCGCATTGACCTTCTCCGACAGCGCAATATTCTTCGCCAAGCTCAAGTCGAGATTGGTGACGCCGGGGCGATCGAGGATGTTCTTACCCGAAGAGCCGAAGCGTTGATCGGTGACCTCGGCAAACGCATTGGTGTTGTAGTACGTTCCGTCCGTGCCAACGTTGCCGAGACGGTTGACTTCGCCAACCTGGTCGGCATGCTGACGCTCGCCCGGGGTGTTCAGCGAAGCGCCCGGCGAGCGGATGTCGAACGGTTGACCGCTCAGCAAGGCCATAATGCCGCTGAGCTGCCAGCCACCGAGAATTGCTTCCCCGGCGCCGCCCATGTTCTTGCCCATGGGAAGCTCGTAAACGAATCCCAACTGGAACATGTGCCGGCGGTCGAAGCCCGCACGGGCGCGGTTGCGCTCGAACTGACCCGGGGTATCCCAAGCGACGCCGGCCCAACCGTTGTCGTCCGTCATGCCGATCGCCTTCGACCAGGTGTAGGCGCCCTTGAGCGACAGACCCTTCGAGAAGCTGCGGTTGACGGCGACCTGCAACGAATGGTAGTTCGACTGCAGATAGCTGTCCCAGGCGTTGATGCCGATCGTCCGACCGGTAGTCGATGCGAACTGACGGCTGGCGTTACCACCACCGAACTCGGGGTAGTTGATGTCCCGATCCGCAAACATGCCGATCGAGGCGGTGCCGACGTAGCCAACCGACGTAATGATGTCGGCCGGCAGCCGGCGCTCGACGGTGAAGTTCCACGACTGGATGTAGCCGCGGTTGATCTTCGCGTTCGGGTAGGGTGTGCGCAACGACGCCCGTAGCGGAACGTCGATCGGCTGTTGGTTGAGATCCGGGCCAACCACCTCGGGAATGCCCTGCTCGAGGGTTCGCAGCCGCTCGAACGAGTTGTCCTGCTGGAAGTCGAACGTGACCACCAAAGGATACTGCCCGCGCAACGGACGCGACCACGGCAGCGGGTCGAAATTCAGACCGTAGCCGGTGCGGATGACCGTCTTGTCGTCGAGACGATAGGCCAATCCGAGCCGCGGCGAGAACAAGGTGTTGCTCACCGAAAGGCCGTTATTCTTCGGAACACCGCCCAAACCGCCGACCGTCATGGTATTGGTCGCCGCATCGTAGACTTCCAGGCCAACGGCGTCGAAACGGGACATCAGCGGGTAGTTCTCGTAGCGCAGGCCGAAGTTGACGGTCAGCTTGTTGGTCGCCTGGAAGCGATCGGTGACGTAGAAGGCAAACTGCTTCTCAATTCCGGTCGTGACGATGTGCTGCAGCGCTTTGCGCATGCGGCTCGCCTCGCCGAGCAGGAAGCCGGCGTACTGGTTGAAGTTGTTCGGGCTTGGTCCGCCGCTAAGCGCCGTGATCTCGCCGTTGAAGTCGATCACGCCGCGCGGGCCGCCGCCGAGCTCGGGCTGCCAGTGGTCCAGCGAGAGCTGGATCATGTCAAAGCCGAACCGGATCTGGTGAGCGTTCTTGATGAGGGTGAAGTTCTGGCTTGTCGTCCAGTTCTCCTCCACACGTTCGAGAGGTTGCCAGCCAGGTGCGCCAAAACCCGTGTAGCCGGGCCGGATGTTCGGGAAGCCCTGCTGGCGCGGATCAGGACCGCCAACGCCGGGAATGCCCAGGTCGATGTCCTGACCGAAGCCCTCGGGCAACACGGTCTGGTCCTGACGCCAGAAGCCGACGACGCCGTCATACAGCATGGTGGGCGAGATGGTGTAGTTCAGGCCGATCGTGAACAGGTTGACCTGCGTTTCGGCGTTGCCGGGGCTGCCCCCAGGCGCCGGGCCGCCGGCCACGCCAAAGATCGACTGGCCCGAAACCGGCGCCAGCATGTTGGCGTATTTGCCCCAGATCTGGAACTTGTCGTTGACGTTCCAGTTGACCTTCGGATCGATCTGCTGCCGCGAGAACGGCGGCGCGCCGGCCGAGAGGAAGTTGGCCTGATCGCCAGGGGCGTTCGGCTCTGGATAGAAGGTCTGGATGTTACGAGCGATCGCGCTCTGGCGCGACATCGGAATGGTATTGTTGGCGAACGGCGTACGATCCGTGGCGAAGGCCATATCCGTGGGGTCCTGGACGCCGGTGAGCGGATCGAAGATTGTTCCGGCCCCATACACCTGTCCGGGGGCAGGCTCGGATACCCAGTTCGAGAAGTCGCCGGCCCGCTGGTCGAGCGTCGGAACTTCGTCTCCAGTGCGGACGCCGGCCACGCGCTGCGTGGTCTTGTCGTACCCGATGAAGTAGAACACCTTGTTCTTCGCAATCGGGCCGCCGATGGTGCCGCCGAAGTTGTTGTAGTTCGAAACGGGCTTGGTGTCCGAAAAGAAGTTGGTCGCCCGCAGCCGCTGGTTGTCGTGGAACCAGAAGGCCGAGCCGTGCAACTCATTCGTGCCGGACTTGGTGATGACGGTCGTCGAAGCGCCGCCGGCGAGGCCCTGTTCCGCGTCGCCGGAGCCGGTGGTGATGTTCACCGTCTCCACTGTATCGGCCGGAGCCACGTAGCCCGCGTGGTGCGGCAGCCAGACGTTGATCGAGGCCGCGCCATCGATGCGGGTCGTGTTCATGTTGCGGGCCGTGCCGTTGATGTTGGTCGACAGTGAACGCGCCGGGGTGTCCAGAATCGAGTTCTGGAAGCGGGCCGGCGTCGCGCCGGGAACCAGGTTCACCAGGGTCTGGTAGTTCCGGAAGCCCGGAAGCGGCAGATCTTTAACCGCCTCGCTCGTGATCTCCGCCGACGTGTCCGCCTTGTCGGTCTGAAGAGAGACAGCCGTGCCCTCGACCGTGATGACCTCGGTCACCTGACCGAGCTCGAGGGCGACGTCGACACGAGTGACCTGGTTAACCGAGACCGAGGCCCCGGACTGGCTCAGGGTGCGGAAGCCGTCCGCCGCGACCCGAATGTCATAGGTGCCCGCCGGCGCGTTCACGAACGAGTAGCGCCCTTCGGCGTCGGTCGTCGTGGAAAGCACGCGGGCGGTTTGCGTCTGCGTCGCCGTAACTTCGGCGCCGGGAATGGTCGAGCCGGTCTGGTCGGTAACCAGACCCGTCAGCGAGCCATACAGTACCTGTGCGTTTGCAGATTGAGGCGCAAACGCTCCAAGCGCCAACATGACGCCGAGAGCGAGCGCTAGGACTGCTTGAAATCGAGTTGCCATAGTCCCAAAGACTCCTCTGTTTTCCTGTCCTTTGTCCGAGCCTGCCGCGCGTAGCGGCAAAGCGAGATGGAAGCTGTGTGTAGGCTTCCGTTTCGGCCATTTCGGCAACGGCCGACCGAGAGATACGCAAGAGCGACACGCGGCTCGAGCGATTTCTCGGAACCCCTGAAACACTTCAATCGGCGCCGGCCCTGCGGCCAGCTCCGACCAGGGCCGCTCACATGGGCGTGCCATTCGACCCTAGCACTTACCTATACTAGAAACCGCCGAGACCCATAGGCAAGCCGGGCGCAGTCTTGTAACGGTTACAACAAGTCACAGATCCCATGGAATCAGCAGCATGAGCGCTTCCGCCAGCCGATCGTCCACGAGGCCCGCTCCGCTGGAATATGTCGATCGCGTTGCCGCCAGCCGCGCCTTCGGGGGCAGCGCGGCTTTGCCCCGATTGCTGCGCTATCTCGGCGAGAGGGCTGTCGCCGAGCCGGGCGAGACCATCAAGGAGTTCCGCATCGCGACCGAAGCGCTAGGCCGGGGCGAGCGCTTCGACTCGCGCACCGACTCGGTCGTACGCGTAACCACCGCCCGGCTGCGCTCCAAGCTCGAGGAGTACTACGCCGACGAAGGCGCCCAGGACGACCTGCGTCTCCAAATCCCCAAGGGCTCCTACCAACTGCTCGCGCTGCCGGCCGAGCCTCGGGTCGAGACGCCGCCGCCCGAGCAACCGCGACGGCCGGCCTGGACGGTTCCGCTTCTGCTTGGCGCGGGCATGGCCCTCTTCGCCGCCGGCTACTATCTCGGCTCCCAAGCTGGCCCTGCTCAACCCGATGTCGACCCCGAGATCTCTCGCTTCTGGAGCGCCTTTGCCAATAGCCCCGGCGGCGTGCGCGTAGTCTACAGCAACGTGCCGCACTCGGTCACCTCCTACGGCCGGGTACTGACCGAGCCCGTCGCCGACATCCAGCCAGACGACTGGCACACCGGAGTCGGCGAGGTGCAAGCCGTCCATCGACTCGCCAGCGTTGCGCAGAACTTGAACCTCGCCTTTGACCTCAAACGCGCGCTGCTGGTGGACTGGGATGAAGTGGTGGACGTCCACGTCGTCTACCTGGGAGGGCCCGGCGCCAATCCGCAGGTCGCCGACCTCGGGGCCAACGCCAACTTTGTCTTCGAGCGGGCCGCGGCCGATGCGGGTCAGCAGTACTTCATCCGTAACCGCTCCCCCGCCCCAGGCGAAGCCGCGCGCTACCAGTCCGACCTGCCGCTCACCGTCGACTACGCCGTCATCCGGCTCACGCCCGGCTTCCGTTCCGAGCGCTGGACGCTGCTGCTGGCCGGCATCACCACCTTCGGCACCGCGGCCGCCGCCGAGACCGTCTCGGCGCCGCGCCGGCTCGAGCAAATGCGCACCATGCTCGAGCAAAGCTTAGACGATCCGCTGCGCCCGTTCGAGTGCCTCGTCGAGGTCGACGTCAAAGACAACGTACCGCTGGGCAGCCGCCTCAGCGCTTGCCGCCTGCTGGCCGCCGACTGACTCCGCGTGCAATCGCCCATCGCGCGTGCGAAAATCGACGCACGCCATGAGCACTCCAAGCGACACGCCCTCTCTCTCTCGGCGCAGCCTGTTGGCCGCCGCGACCGCCGCCGCGGCAGCCGCCTGCGCC
The DNA here is from genome assembly GCA_965216545.1 of Bryobacterales bacterium. Lineage (GTDB taxonomy): Bacteria > Acidobacteriota > Terriglobia > Bryobacterales > UBA6623 > RI-231. The sequence continues at coordinate 3,470,310 of OZ244172.1, read as the reverse complement.
CAGCCGCCCGCGCCCGAGCAGACCGCCCAGGCCGCCGCCGACACCAAGCCGCGCATCCCGCTCGCCGTCTCCACCTACTCCTATTGGCATTTCAGCGACGAGCTTTACCCGATCGAGAAGGTCATCGACAGCGCCGCCGAGATCGGCTTCGACGGCGTGGAGATCCTCCACCGCCAAATGGAAAACGAGACGCCCGACTACGTCAACATGCTCAAGCGCCGCGCCTGGGAGCAGGGCCTCAGCCTGCCGATGCTCTCCATCCACCAGGACTTCGTGGACCCCGAGGCGGCCAAGCGCCAGGAAGGCATCGACCACACCGTCCATTGCCTGGAGCTCGCCGCCCGGCTGGGGTGCCCGTCCATCCGGCTCAACACCGGCCGCTGGGGCACGACGAAGTCCTTCGACGAGCTGATGGCCAAGGGCGGCGTCGAGGAGCCGATCGAGGGCTACACGGACGAGGACGCCATCAAGTGGTGCATCGACTCCATCAACGAATGCGTCCCAAAGGCCGAGGAATTCGGCGTAGTCATGGCCATCGAGAACCACTGGGGGCTTTCGTCGAACATCGACACCCTGATCGACATCTATGAGCAAGTCGACTCCCCCTGGCTCCAGATCAACATGGACACGGGGAACTACGTCGGCGACCCGTACTCGCAAATCGAGCAGCTCGCCCCCCACGCCTCCATCATCCAGGCCAAGACCTACTACGGCGGAGGCGTCTGGTACACGCTCGATCTCGACTACCCGCGCATCGCGAAAATCGTCCGCGACGCCGGCTTCCACGGCTTCGTCTCGCTCGAGATGGAAGGCAACGAAGACGCCGAGACAGCGGTACGCAAGAGCTTCGCCGAGCTGCGCAAGGCGTTTGGTTAGGGCGCCGCGGCCTCGAGAATTTGGCGAATCTCCGGATGGGTGCGTGCGAATTCGGGATCATCGTCGATCGCCCTGCGCAGCTCCTCGATCGCTTCCTCGTCACGACCCAGGGCCAACAGCGCGACCGCACGGTTGTGGCGCGCGCCGCTGAGCCGCGGGTCGAGCTCGAGCGCCCGCGCGTAGCTCGCCACGGCCTCGTCCAACCGTTCGCCAAGCTGCCGCGCGACACCGAGGTTATAGTGCATCGTCGCCGTCTCGGGGCCCAGCTCGAGCGCACGGCGCAATTGCACCTCGGCCTCGTCGAGCCGGCCGAGCTGCGTCAGCGCCTCGCCTTTGTTCGCGTAGCCGTCGGCGAAGCGAGGCTGCCACTGCACGGCCTGGTCGAAGTGCTCGATCGCCTCCTCCACCCTGCTCTGCGCAACCAGCTCGACGCCCAGGTTGTTGTGCGCTTCGTGCGAGCGCGGGTCCGCCGCGAGCGCCAACCGGAAATGACGCTCCGCCCCTGGCGAGTCCCCCCGAGCCGACAACGCCAGGCCCATGTCGAGGTGCGCCTTCCAGTAGCCGGGGTCGGCCCGCAACGCCGCCTGGAAGTACGGGATCGCGTCCTCGACCGCGCCGGCTTCGAACAGCTCCGCGCCCAGGTTCGTGTTGGCGTCCGGGTGGCTCGGGTCGACGGCGAGCGCCTTGCGGAACCACTCCGCCGCCTCGTCCGATCGGCCGGCCGCGGCGGCGCTGCGGCCAAGCGTGTTGAACGAATCGGCGTCGTCGCCCAACTCGGCCAGCGCGCGCTCGGCGACCCGTGCGGCTTCCTCGGTCTTGCCGGCCCAACCCAACACCCGCGCCAGATTCTTCAGCGTCTTCGCCTGCGCCTTGCGGTCGACCGACGCCTCGACCTTCGCTCGCACCTCCGCGACGGCCGCGTCGTTCCAACTGGTCGACTTCCGCAACCAGCCCTCGCCCTCGAGCGCGTCGACGAGCAGCGTCGCCAGCTCGCGGTAGCCGTCCATGGTGAGATGCACGTGGTCGAGGAACTGCTCGGCTCCCGGAATCCCGTGCTCGGCTCCGCGTTCCACATCGGCTGCGAAGTCCGCCAGCGGCGCGCCGGTTTCGCGAGCGACCTCCCGCACGATCTCGTTCATCTCCGGGAAAGTCCGCAGCGGGCAAACGTCCTCTTCCATCGCGCGGCGATAGGCCTGCTTGGCTTTCCCAGCCCGGCCCAGCGCGAGCAGCGTTTCGGCCAGCTCGTACTGCGAGCCGGCGTGGCGCGGGTCGAGCGCGACGGCCGCCTCGAGCGCCTCTAGGCTTTCGTCAAGCCGCCCCTCGGCTCGAGTTGCCGCGCCGCGCTCACGCAGCTCCGCCGCCCGCGCGGCGGTTTCGACGCCCACGCTTGGCTGGCTCTTGAACGGAGAGCAGTCCCTCCAGCTCGCCGCCGTCGTGATGAGCATCGCTTCGGCGCCGGCTCCCCGAGCGATCTCGATCATGCGACGCAGGTTGAAGCGGTAGTGCGCCAGCGCTTGCTCGCGGAAGGCGTCGTCGCGCTCGTAGTCTTCCGGGCCCACCGAGTGTGCCAGCATGGTGTCGACCTCCTCGGCCAACAGCTCTTCGTCCGCCCTGCGCTGCGGCCCCGGCGCGAGCAAGCGCGCGCCAGCGGCGTAGATGCGCGTGCGGCTCAACAGCCCGCCCGCGGCGGTGAGCGCCCGCGGGGCCTCGATCAGGCCTTCATAGGTGCGGCGCTCAAGGAACTCGTTGTGGCCCGAGTAGATCAAGAACAGATCCGGCTCGTAGGCGGCCAGCTCCTCCATCACCGCCGCCACGCGGTAGCTCGCGTAACTCACCCCGCCGGCGTTGATCACCTCCCAATGGCGCGAGGGGTCCGCGACAGGCAGGAACGCCCGCAGCCAACCGCTGAACGAGACGCGGTCGTCGTAGGGCCGTCCGTAGGTCGTCGAGCCTCCCACGCTGAAGATCCGAAACCCGCCGCTGGGTTTCTCGGCTGGAAACCGCTGCAGGTTGAACCAGCCGTCCTTGGCCGGCGACGTGACGTAGTCGGCCCCCTCTCGTACGTAGAGCGGGATCGTCGCAGAGAATCCGACATAGGGGTCTTCGAAGGCCAGCCGCGGCCGAACTCCGACGAGAGCCAGCGCACCCTCGAGCAGCAGAAAGAAGCCCGTAAATGCGACCGTCGCGAACAGCGCCTTCTTCCACGCCGGCAACTGCCGCGCCGGGCTCATGCGGTCCCGAGCCGGATCTCGAGCGGGTCCGCCAGGTAGCGCTTGTTCGCCAGGATCTGATCTTCGATCGTTCCCGCGCCGGGCCGCGGCGGATCGAAGTCCATCGTGATCCAACCTTCGAAGCGCCGGTTGCGCAGGATCGAGACGATCGCCGGAAAATCGACGCCGCCCGTCCCCAGCACCTTGTAGAGTATGTCCTCGCGGTGCTGCTCGCGCGTGGGCGAAGGACCGCGGTGGCCGCGGTAGCGCGGCGCGGTGTCCTTGAAGTGGTAGGCGACGATGCGCTGCGGGTACATGCGCAGGAAGCGCACCGGGTCTATGCCGCCGAGGGTGAGGTGCGCCGTGTCCGCCACTAAGCCCACGTAGCTCGAATCCGTGCTGTCGACGATCGCCTCGACCTCGTGGAATCGCTCGAGCGGCGACCAGATGTGCGGATGCGGCGCCAGCTTCACGCCGAGGTCCGCGGTGCGCTTGCCGAGCTCGTCGAGCGTGCGGGCCATCGTTCGGAGCTGCTCCCGCGTGGGTCCGCCCGCCGGGCGCGCGCCGAGATTGATCTTGAGGTGCTTGCAGCCGAACGCGCGCACGAAGTCGCGGGCAAACATGTAGTGATCCTCGATCGTCTGCTTGGTCTTGCGCGGGTCGAGGAAATCGACCGACATCGCCCCGCCGTTCGAGCAGGTGACGAGCTCGATTCCGGCGGCGTCGAGGCGATCCTTCAGCGCTTGCGGCTCATCGAGATAGGCGGTCAGGTGGTTGCGGAACGGCTCCAGGCCCGCGAACCCGTGACGCGCCACCGTCTCGATCGCCTCCTCCACCCGCTCCTGCCAAGGGAAACCGGAGTAGGCGATCCGAAATAGGTCGCCGGAGCGCGCCAGAGCCGGAGCGGGAATGGCAGCCGAGAGGAACGCGCGACGGTTCAACATGACGCAACGAATTGTACCGCTCGGACCAGCGCCACGACCGAACAGTAGCGGAGCCGCATGCAACCACGGGTTTCACACACACGCGCCAGCTTGCGGTGGTTATCGAGACCCTGCGATTGGCGGGCGCGACCGCACGATTGCAAGGGAGCGGGCGCCTTCGCGGAGCCGCATGCGCCAGCTTGCGGTTTCCTTTTCGAGGCGTGACCGCTAGCGGGAGCGGCTCTGACCAGAGGCGGGCCGCCTTAGGTCGGCTCGCCCGACAGCGACGCCACGAACGCATCGGCCTCTTCGATCGAGGCCTCGATGTCCTCGACCAAGGCCGCCACCTCGCCGTCAATCTCGAGCACGGTATCGCCTAACGACTGGATCGCCCGCGCGTTCAAGTTGTGCTTGAGAAACAACACCTGATCGCGGAACGCCGCCAACACCGGTTCCATCTTGGACTCGGCCTGGCGCATCTTGGTGATGAGCTGCTTGTAGCGATCCTCGGTGTCGTCACGCAGTGCGCGGCTCTTCGAGCGCAGGTCCGCGCTCGACATCTTTTCGATCTCTTGGTCCCACTCCTTGAACAGGTCGCGCGCGACGCGCTCGATGCCGTTGATGCGTTCGCGCACTTGCTCGGCGCGACCCTCCGAGCGCTCGAGCTCGCGGCTGAGCTTGTTGTAGACCTTCTCGAGCTCGCCGCCATCGAAGCCGGTCAGCTCCTGGAAAGCCTGGAGAGTGGTCTGGAATTGTTCCTTCGCTTTCTCTTGATCTTCGCGGCCAGCCGAGACGCGCTTGGCTAGGATGTCGCGTTTTTCTCGGCCGAACTTCTCCATCGACGCGTAGTACATACGGTCGAAGACCCAGTTGCAGCCATTGAGCCCGGCCGCGGCCGGAAGGACGAGCAGGGTTCGGCGGGTGATCGGCATTGCTCGTTATTGTAGGCCCTAACGGCGTTGGCATTTCGGGCAAAAATGCGTGCTCCGGCTTGCCAAAACAATCCTGCGAATGGACGTTTTGCAGATTCTGCACGGCTCGCCCGTCTTGCCATAGACGAAGGTCTCGAGCTGGAAGTAGCCCTCAACCCCGTCGGAGCTCACGTAGTTCCGCACGGTCGAGCCGCCGGCTTTGATGGCGTCGCGGAGCACGCCGCCGATAGCCTGGTGCAAGCGGGCGGCGCGCGTCGGGCCGATCTTGGCTGTGTTCGCCTTGGGGTGGATGCGTGCGCGGAACAACGCTTCGTCGCAGTAGATGTTGCCCAGGCCGCGCAGGAACTCCTGGTTGAGCAGCAACGCCTTGGCTTGCGACGAGCGGCGGCGCAGACGGGCAGTGAAGTCCTCGAGGGAAATCTCGAGCGGTTCGGGACCGAGCTCGCGCAGCCGCGGCGGGATCTCCTTCGCCCACTCGAATCGGCCGAACTTCCGGATGTCGTGGAAGACCAGCGTCAGCCCGTCGAGCGTGAGCACGGCTCGGGTCCACGGCCCGGGCTCGGCGTTGACGAGGAGATTGCCAGTCATCCGCAAGTGGACGACCAGCACCGAGGTCCTGCTCGCGCGCTCGAGGTCGAAGACGATGTACTTACCCCAGCGCCGCAGGCCCGTGACGCGCTGGCCGCGCAGCTTTCGGATCGTTGTGTCCGGATTGCCGACACAGGTGCGCGCCCAGTGGAATTCGACGTTCTCGATCGTGCGATCGACTACGCGGCGACGCAGCCCCCGCACGATCGTCTCGACTTCCGGCAGCTCCGGCATGGTCAACTCGAGGCCCCACGCGGTTCAGCAAGCGCTGGCCTTCCTCACTCCCACTCGATGGTCGACTGACCGCTGGGGACTGTCACGATTTCGCGCCGCAGTGCAATCAACAACTCGAGATGGAGCTCCAAGGCGCGAAACTCGCTGACTGTCCCCCGACCACGGTTTTCACACATTATCGTCAGCAAGCGCCCGCGGTCCTCACTCCCACTCGATGGTCGACGGCGGCTTGTGCGAGAGATCGTAGAACATGGCGTCGACCCCGTCGAGCGCCGCGATGCGGCCGGCAAGCTCCATCACCTTCTCCACCGCCAATTGCGCGACTTCCGCCGTCATGCCGTCGACCGAGGTGATGGGCCTGAGAGCCACCGATTCGCCGCCCGCTTTCGAGAACGGCAATAGCACCACCGGGCATTGCCAGACGGCGTCGTAGAGTCCCTTGCCGCGCAGGAACTCGGTGACGATGCGGTCGGCCCGCTGCAGCAGCTCGACGCGGGACCGGGTCAGCGTCGCCTCATGGATCGTCCAATCCGATGGCTCGATCGGCTCGGGCGTGAGCGAGAGCACGATGCGATTGGTCTTGCGGAATTTGTTCGTCGTAACCGTCGCGAGCGGCAGCAGCCGTTCGTAGTCGAGCGCGCCGCCGTGCAACACCGTGAGCTGCGCATAGCTGCGACTGTCGCCTTGCACGCCCACGCTGCGTAGGGGCAGCAAGAACGCCTGGTAGCCGTGCTCGGCGGCGAGCGCGTGGATGCCCGCGTCCTGTTCGGCCGCCTGTTGGCGCTCCGAGCATAGGCAACGGATCGCCAAGCCGGGCCCTGGAAACGGATGTCGCTCGATGAGCCGGCCGGGCAGTCCGAGAGTGCGGCCCAGCACGCGCACTTCGTCCTTGTAGAACTCCGCAAGCGGCTCGAGCACGCGCCCTTGTTCGATGAGCTTCTGGATGTGCTCGACGCGGTTGTGGTGGGTCTTGATGACCGCCGCTTTCGAGGTGCCGCCCGACTCGATCGTGTCAGGGTAGATTGTGCCCTGTCCGAGCAACCAGTCGTGCCCGGCATGCTCTTCGCGCTCGAGGATCTCTTCTTGAAGGTCGACGAAGGCCTTGCCGATGATGGCGCGCTTGGTCTCGGGATCCGTCACGCCTTCGAGCCCGCCAAAGAACTGGTCTGACGCGTCGACGGTCTCGAGCTTGCCCAGGTCGAGGTCCGCGAACGCGCTCTCGATCTCGTCCGTCTCGCCCGAGCGCATGAAGCCGGTGTCGACATAGATGCCGTGTACGGCCTCGGACCCGAGCGCCTTGACGGTGAGCGCATAGGCGACGGTCGAGTCGACGCCGCCGCTGAGGAAAAACAGTACGCGGCGGCCGTGGCACTTCTCGCGGATCTCGCGAGTCAACGACGAGACGCGGTCCTCGGGACGCCAGTCGCGCTTGCAGCCGCAGACGCGCACCACGAAGTTCTCGAGGATCGCCGAGCCGTGCTGCGAGTGCACGACCTCGGGATGGAACTGGAAGCCGAAGTAGCGCCGCTCGGAGTCCCCCATCGCGGCGACCTCGCAATCGTCGGTCCGTGCGATGGCCGAGAAGCCGGGCGGCAACTCGGAGACGTGGTCGCCGTGGCTCATCCAGACGCGCTGATCGGCCGGTGTGTCGACGAACAACGGATCGGCTTGCAGGACGTGCAAGACCGCTTGCCCAAACTCGTAGCCCGCGCCGCCCGCGACTACTCCGCTCAGGTACTGAGCCATCAAGTGGTGGCCGTAGCAAATGCCGAGCATCGGCCGGCGCAGCTCGAACAGCGAGTCCGCCGGCTGCGGGCTGCCGGGCGCATAGACGCTCGACGGGCCGCCCGAAAGAATGACGCCCTTGTAGGAGCGCAACTCTTCGGGATCGACATCGATGGGTAGGATTTCGGCGTAGACCCCCAGCTCGCGGATCTTGCGGGCAATGAGGTGACAGTACTGGCCGCCCGAGTCGAGAACGGCGATTCGTTCCATTTCTTAGCGTTCCCGGGAGTGAGGCCGCGAAGGCCGGCGGGGTCGAAGCCTTAGGATATCATTCAGGTTGTGATCGCCCCCGAGATCGTCTCCGAGCTGCGCGCCGTGGTCGGCGCGGACGCGGTGCTCGACCGCGAGCAAGACCTCGTCCTCTACGAATACGACGGATCGATCGACAAGGCGCGGCCCGACGTTGTCGTCTTTCCACGCACCACCGAGCAGGTCGTCGAGCTCGTCAAGATCGCGGGCAAGCACGAGTTGCCGCTAGTGGGGCGCGGCGCGGGAACAGGCTTGAGCGGCGGCGTGATCCCGCGCGAGCACGGGCTGATGATCGGGTTCGCGCGCATGAACCAGATCCTCGAGATCGACTACGAGAACGAGTGCGCGGTGGTGCAGCCCGGCGTGGTCAATCTCGACATCACGCTTGCCGTACAGGGTAACGGCTACTACTACGCGCCCGATCCGTCGAGCCAGAGGGCCTGCACGATCGGCGGCAACGTGGCCGAGAACGCGGGCGGGCCGCACACGCTGGCCTACGGCGTGACGACGAATCACGTGCTGGGCGTCGAGGTGGTGCAACCCGACGGAACGGTGATCGAGATCGGCGGCAAAGCCCTCGATCAGCCTGGCTACGACCTACGCGGTTTGCTGACGGGCTCGGAAGGCACGATGGCGCTGGTCACCAAGGTGATCGTGCGGTTGATGCGTGCGCCTGAGGCGGTGAAGACGCTGCTGGCGATCTACGAAAAGCCCGAGGACGCGGCCGACACCGTGGCCGGGCTGACCGCGCGGGCGATCGTGCCGGCGGCGGTCGAGATGCTCGACGGCGTGATGCTGCGGATGGTGGAGGAAGCCACCCATGCCGGCTATCCGCTCGACGCCCAAGCTGTGCTGCTGATCGAGCTCGAGGGCTTGAAGGAAGGCGTAGAGGAACAGATGGCGGCGGTGCAGGAAGTCTGCCGCGAGAACGATGCCCGCGAAGTCCGCGTCGCCAAGGACGACAACGAGCGAGCGCTGTTGTGGAAGGGCCGCAAGAACGCCTTCGGCGCGGTCGGTCGCGTCAGCCCGACCTACTACGTCCAGGACGGCGTGGTGCCGCGCACGCGCATCGCCGATACGCTCAAGCACATCTACGCGGTCTCGGAGAAATACGGCCTCGAGATCTCGAACATCTTCCACGCCGGCGACGGCAACATGCACCCGATCATCCTGTTCGACCCGCGCAAGGAAGGCGACCTCGAGAGGACGCGCAAGGCCGGCGAAGAGATCCTGACCTACTGCATCGAAGCCGGCGGCGCGATCACCGGCGAGCACGGCGTCGGGATGGAGAAGAACGAGCTGATGCCGCTGCTCTTCTCCGACGAGAGCCTGGGGATGATGGAGAAGCTGATCCGCGTCTTCAACCCCGACCGGCGGCTCAACCCGGGCAAGCTGCTACCCACGGGCAAAGGCTGCATGGAGATCCGGCCCGTGCCGGCCGGTCATCAGTCGACCGAGTGGTAGGCGTCCCGGCTCAGCAGGCCGCGGCTTTGCGACGCCCTCGGTGCGCGGCGGCTTTTCGAATGTAGGGCTCGGCGGCGGGCGTCCTGCAGCCGGTCTCGCCGTGGTCGACCTCGATCTTGCCGATGCGACGCGCCGCGGCGATGGCCTTCTTCTCGAGTGAGCCGCCCCGGCCGCCGATGGCGATCAGCGCTTGATTGCGGGCGTGCCGAACGCGGTTGGGCGCGGCGTGCAAACCGTCTTCGATCTTGGGAATCCAGGCGGCGTAGTCAGCGATCGAGCCTTCGGCGTCGTTCAGCGCACGGCTCGCCAGCGTGGTCCAACCCGCGGTCGCGACCCACTCGCGCTTGGACTTCGTCCATTTGGCGAGCTTGTTGTCGGCGAATCTAGTGTTGGCGACCAGCTGCGCGAACGCGTCGCTGAGGACGTAGTTGTCGAGGTCGCGCAGCCAGGCGTCGAGCGTGGAGGAGCGGACGGCGGCTGGATCGGCGACTTTGCAGGCGAGCACGCGCGCGTCGTGGTTGCCGCTGGCCCACAGCCGCTCAGCCAACGCTTGGTCAATCTTGATCTTTTTGTGGAGCTTGCCGAGGCTCGCGTAGGAGACTCCGAATTGCGGGCCGCCGACGCCGTGGCGGGCGTAGACCTTGCGGTTCTGAGCGGTTCCGGCTTCTTCGAGCTCGGCCATCACGTCGGAAAAGCTCATTCCGCGCTCCTAGAGGCGATCTTTCTGACATTTTCGGACATTTCCCGACATTCTCGCCGGGTTGTCCATGGAAAACCCCGGTGTTTGGCGGGCCGGCAGGCGGGCGTCGCGCGCGCCCTCCGCCAATTCCAGGTTACACCCCGTGTCAAGCGCTCGGGCTTGTAGAATAGCCGCATGCGATGGCTGATCCGCGTGGCGCTGCTTGCACTCGTCGCCTACGGGGGCTTCCTGGGACTGGTGTACTCGAAGATGACGCGGCCGCCGCTCGAGTTCGCGAGCTTCTGGGCCGAGGCGCCGAGCTGGGCGACGCGGACGGTCCCCTTCCCGGCGCTGTGGGCGCGGGCGCGCGCGGGCGAGCTCGAGATCGGGGACGAGGCGCCGGACTTCGAGCTCGACTACCACGACCACTCGGGCAAGATGCGGCTCTCCGAGCTCCGCGGGCGGCCGGTGGTCCTGGTGTTCGGCAGCTACACTTGACCACCCTTTCGCCGGCAGTTGCCGGCTCTCAACGAGATGGCCGCCGCGTATGGCGATCGAGTCGCGTTCCGGATGGTCTACATCGAAGAGGCGCACGCCTCCGACGTGTGGCAGCTCGCGGTCAACGAGCGCGACGAAGTCGTCTACGCGAACCCGAAGACGATCGGCGAGCGCAACGACTTGGCGCAGGCCTGTGTAAGGAATCTGAACGTAGGTTTCCCGGCCGTGGTCGACGGCATCGACAACTCCGTCGAGGCGGTGTACACGGCCTGGCCGGACCGGCTGGTGGTGGTGGACGCCGAGGGCAAGATTGCGCACAAGAGCGGGGCGGGTCCGTTCGGGTTCAAGCCGGCGGGCGTGAAGCGGACTTTGGAGGCGCTGCTCGGGAAACGGACCGTTTCCGCGATCCAGGACATGTCGGAAGTGACCCAATCAACGTGCCATCGCCCTGCTCTGGCGCGCCGGTTTCTAGCTCAATTCTGCGGCAGTCTTCGCTACATACTCGATCGAGTCGGCGTCTCCGCTTTTCGTCGCGGCTGCTTCCGCTTCGGTGAGATGCCTACGAGCAAGTGCGTCGTCGCCGCGATCTCGCGCGATGATCGAGAGCCGCACAAAGGCTTCTGCTACGCCTTCTTGAATCCCGAACGAGCGATATATGTCGGAAGCTTCTTTCAAGAGCGGCTCGGCTCGGTCGTGCTCATGGCTTTCCTGGAGATGAACGGCCAGGGCCCGAACGGCGTTGGCTAGATTCGGCGACTGGAACGGTTCATTGTCACGGTAGATCGCAACCGCCTCCTCAAGGCAGGATCGCGCAAGATCAGGCTGCGATTGCTCCTGATAAACCTCCCCGAGGTGCCGAATGGTGTGCCCGAGCCGCAGTGGCTCCGCTTCCTCACGCATCAACGCGACTGCTTCTTCGTAAGCTTCGCGCGCTCCGTTCGGGTTGTTTAACCGTCGTTCCACCTCCCCTAACTTCCGCAGAGCAACTGCCACGGGCAGTTGCGGTGGTGCGGACGCCCGAGAGATCTCAACAGCCTTAACCAATTCAGCCTTGGCGTCATCGAATCGTCTCTCCTTCGAGGCACGATCCGCTCTCGCAAGAAATTCGGCAGCGGGTGAGCCCATTACACCGAAGACTGTACCAATTCACCGAGCGGAGGGTCGCGATCTGTAACTTCCGATGTTGGGGATCGTCGGAACCGACGCTGCCGAGACCGGTTCGGCGAACCGGACATGTTTGACGCTACGGGCTAAGCAGCACCGACACGTCTCGGCTGCCGGGATTACCAGTTACCATGTCGGCTCTTCCGTCTCCGTTCAGGTCAGAGAGAGCCACCGCTTGCGGCAGACGACCGACTGAGAGGGGCGAGCCTGCCGCCTCTCGAACACCACCTGGTCTTCCCAAGAACAGAGTGACGTCGTGGCTGCCTTGGTTCACGACGGCCAGGTCTGCGGTGCCGTCACCGTCGTAGTCGCCTATCGCAACGGCGGTCGGCGCTATGCCCGCCGCGAGACGAAAAGCGAGGTCCGCGGGGAAAGCCCCTGAACCATCGCCGAGCAGCAAGGTTACTCCATCGAGGTCGTTCTCACTCATGCTCCCTCGTCGATGCGCGACGGCCAGGTCCGCATGTCCGTCTCCGGAGACATCGCCGATCGCGACGGCAAACGGAGCCCCGCTCGTGTTGACCCGAATTCCCTCTGACAGTCCGCCAGAGCTTCCCAGCAGGACGGAGATGCTGCTCCCTTCGGTGTTCGGGACGACGATGTCGGAGAACCCATCCCGATTGAGGTCAGCGCTTCGCAGGTGGTAGTACGGCCACTCTCCGACCGAGTGCCGCTTCTCTGACGCGCCGAACCCGCCTTCGCAGTCGCCTCGCATCACCAAGACAGCGTTTTCGTCGCGACTCTCCACAGCGAGATCCTTACACCCGTCTCCATCGAAGTCACCGGCGGCGACGCCATGAGGATGCGGCTTACTTGAAACGCGGACCGGCGACGACTGCGAAGGGGCCAGCGAACCACGGCCGTCGCCGAGCAACACGGTCAGATAGTCGGTCTCATGATTCGCAACGGCGAGATCCAGGTTGCCGTCGTTATTGAAGTCCGCCGCCGCGAGGTCCTCGGGGCTGGTCCCTGCTGAAAACGGAGAGCCGGGAGCCTCGGCGAAGCCACCCATTCCGTCGCCCAAGAAGATCGATACGCTCGACGCGTCGGTTCTGGCTACTGCTAGATCGGGCGAACCGTCCCCATCAAAGTCGCCGACCGCCACGGCGCCGGCATAGGCTGCTATCGGGACGCGGCGCGAGTCGGCATCGGCTCGCGTGCACCCTACGGACGAACCGAGGGAGACAAGCACGCAGCAAGCCAGACAACCCGCAAACAGTTGCCGCAAATCGTCATGAGGATAGCAGTCGGAACGACTTCCGCTATTGGGGAATGTCGGAAGTGGCCTCCCGACACTCTGAAAATCTGCGATTTGCACGATGGACCAAAGGGGAACGCTCTTGCCCAGCTTCCACAGTGGCCGCGAGCTATTGAAAGCAACCCTTCAAAGATCGGGCAAGGAGGATAGGTCCAAGGCAGCTCGGCTCATCCAGCCGGCTGGTGGTGGTGGACGCCGAAGGCGAGATTGCGCACAAGAGCGAGGCGGGTCCGTTCGCGTTCAAGCCGGCGGGCGTGAAACGGACATTGGAGGCGCTGCTCGGCGGCTGAGCGGGCTGCGCGAGGCTGCCCTGCTTTCAGACCAGGGTGCGGTCACGCCGCGAACCGCGGGGTCTCGAAGGGGAACCGCAAGCTGGCGCATGCGGCTCAGAAAGAACTTTGCTCAGAGCCGCGTCCCACAAGGCGCGGGCACGCCGCGAACCGCGGGGTCTCGAAAGGAAACCGCAAGCTGGCGCATGCGGCTCCGCGAAGAGGCTCGCTCCCTGACGGTTGCGGCGATACCCCGGGCGGAAGGCCCCAGGCTAGGATTACACCGCCCCTTTCAGGGCTCGCTACGCTCTCGCCTGCGGCGAACCGCTGCCGCCTCGAGGCCGCCGGCGCAGGCCGCCGGCCACGGCTAACAGGCCCAGCCCCAGCAGCATGATCGAGCTTGGTTCGGGAACTGCGCTCGTGGCCGAATCGACTCCCAGGATGTCGACCGCCCATGCCGATGTCCGGTTCTTGCCGGCCGTATCGCAGAAAGTTCCGTTGGGGCAGCTGAAGAAGGTCTGCGGTTGGAAGCCGTCGGAGAGATGGCTGCCGGCGGCGAAGCCGTCGAACTGCGTGAGCGCCAGGATGTAAGACCCCGGCCCTAGAGCGAGCTCGAAGTAGGAGTCGAACGCGCCGCCGCTCACCGGGTCGACGCCCACGTCCGGCGGCGTTCCGTCGTCGTTCTCGGCGAGGAAGGCGCCGCTCGCATCGAACAGCGTGAGGATGGGATCGAAGCCGCCGGGCGCGATGAGGTCGCCCGCGGCGTTGACCCCGCCCGCGTAGGACAGCGTCATCATGGTGACCGTCGAGGCCGAGCCGAGCGTAAACGAGAACAACTCGAGGTCGTCGTCGGAGTCGAACGTCCCGGTGAAAGAGATGGTGGCTGCCTGCGCCGGCAGCGCGGCGCAGGCAGCGAGAACTACAGCGAGAAATCGCATCTATGAATACCTCTCGGGCCGTGCGCGGGTTCGGAGACGAACGGCGCATAAGCCGGCCCTGTTTCGAAACTAAGGCAAAATCCCTAGCTTGAAAATAGGTCGAAAGGTCGTAAGAGTCGTATTACCGACGGTCGTAGAACCGCAGCGCGGAGCCATTGATGCAGTAGCGCAGGTAGGGCGGCTCGGGGCCGTCCCTGAAGACGTGCCCCAGCGCGCCGCCACACCGCGCGCAGACGACTTGGCGTCGCCGCAGGCCCCAGGAACGGTCCCATCGGGAAGAGACGTTCTCGGGCGCGACTGGCCGGGAAAAGGACGGCCAGCCTGAACCCGAAGCGAAGCGGTCGCGCGCATCGAACAGCGCCGTTTCGCAACCGGCGCAGCGATACAAGCCATCCGCGAAAGGTTCGCGGTCAGCGGCGGGATCGGGCGGCTCGGTGACGCCGCGACGCAGCACCTGGAACTGAGCCGGCGTGAGCACGCGTCGCCAGCCGGCGTCGTTCTTGACGACGGCGAAGACCTCCCGGACGCCTAGCCGGCGTCCCGAGGCGTCGAGCTCGGCGATGCGCACCGGCGGACCCTGCGTTTCAAACAGCGCCTCGGGCGGCGCCGGAGGCTGGGGTATCGCGCATCCCACGAGCGCAAACGAGAGCAGGAGCGAGGGCCGCACGCCGTCATTGTGGCGCGCCGGCGGCGGCGGCGGATAGAATACCTGCGCATGCCCGACCCACAAGTCGCCGCCATCGCGCATCCCGCGGCCACCATCAGCTCGATGTTGGCCGACGGCGCGCGCGAGCACCCGGATGCGCCGTTTCTCATTGACGGGAAGGGTCGCTCGCTGACTCGGCGCGAGCTCGACGCCGAAGCCAGCCGCTGCGCTCGAGCGCTGCGCGCCGCCGGGCTGCCGGAGGGGGCGGCGGTGGGGGTCTTCAGCTCCAACTCGATCGAATTCGTCACGGCCGGCTACGGCATCTTGCGCAGCGGCTACACCTTCACGCCGTTCAACTCGAGCTATAAGCGGCGCGAGCTGCTGCACCAGATCCGGACATCACACGCCAGAGCCGTGTTCGTGGACGAGCGGCTGGCGCCGACCATCGAAGAGTGCCGGGAAGAGCTAGGCGGCTGCCGCTTGATTCCGCTCGAGCGGGCGTTTTGGGCGGACTCTCCCGAAACCGATCCCGGCGTCGCGACCGATCGCGAAAGCCACGTCGCGTTTCTACCCTACTCTAGCGGGACGACTGGGTTGTCGAAAGGCGTGATGCTCACGCAAGCGAATCTGGTAGCGGCGGTTCGGCAACTGCTGCTGAGCTTCGATGACCCCCTCGGCGCGTCTTCGACCTATTGTTTCCTGCCCCTCTACCACATCTACGGCTTCAACGACGTGTTGAACCCGGCGCTGGCCTCGGGCGGGGTCGTCCATCTGCGGGAGCGCTTCGATCTCGAGGACTGTCTGGCGACCGTGGAGCAGCAGCGAATCGAGTCGCTACCCACGGTTCCGCCGGTCCTGCTGGCGATGTTGGCGCGGCCCGACCTGGGCGAGCGCGACCTCGGCTGCCTGCGTTGGATGAGCTGCGGCGCCGCGCCGCTGGCGCTGGCGACCGCGCATCGGGTCAAAGAGATCACCGGCGTGCCGGTGCGCCAGGGCTACGGCATGACCGAGACCGCCGGAATCGCCTCGGCGAATCCGATGGACCGCGGATGGGACTCGGCGGCGAGCGCCGGCACGCCGGTGATGGACTGCGAGATCGAGATCCGCGACGCCGACACGGGCGAGACCGCGCTACCGGCCGGCGAGGCGGGCGAGGTCGTGATGAAGGGGCCCAACATCATGCTCGGCTACTACGAGCAGCCCGAGGAGAACGCCCGCGTGCTGCGCGACGGCTGGTTCTATTCGGGCGACATCGGCCGGCTCGACGATCTTGGGCGGCTGCATCTGGTCGACCGCAAGAAGGAGATGATCAAGTACAAGGGCTTCCAGGTGCTGCCCGCGGAGCTCGAGGCGGTGATTCTCGAGCTCGAGCCGGTGCGGGATTGCGCGGTGATCGGCGCGGCCGACCCGGAAGCGGGCGAGATCCCGGTCGCCTACGTCGCCGTCAAAACGGACCGCACGCTCAGCGAAGACGCGGTGTGCGAGCACGTCGCGAAGCAAGTCGCCGGGTACAAGCAGGTACGGCGCGTCCGGTTCGTCGAGCGCATTCCGCGCTCGCCCGCGGGCAAGATTCTGCGGCGGGAGCTGGCGACGGGTTGAATCCTCTCGGAGCTCTTCCGGAGGCTCGAACTACGGGAACCGAACTTTCATCTGCTGGCCCATCTCGTAGCGTGGGGCGCGGCTCTTACGCTGTTCGATCAGCTCGGTTTGCTCAGCTAAGGCGGAGGCCAGCAGCGGCAATGCGATGGTCGCGTCGCAGTGGCAGTTCACCATGCGCGCGCCCTTCTGGATCTTGCCCCAGCTCTGGGATTCCTCGAGCGTGCAGCCTGATAGTCCGCCCCATTGCGGCGAGTCGGTCACGACTTGCAGGCCGTATTTGTGCCCGCCGGTGGCCTGGTTCATCAGGATGGCCACGATTTCGGTTTGCTGGGTGTAGTTTTTGGGAGTTCCTCCTCCGAAATAGAGGACGCCCGTTTGTTTGGACTCGGCGACGATGCGCGCGATCTCGAGCACGTCCTTGGCCATGTCGAGCATGATGTGGTGCTCGCCGTGGTAGAGCCCCTGGGCGAGGCCGATGCCGAGAGAGCTGTCGGCGATGGCGGGACAGAACAAGGGAAAGCTCTCTCGCGCGGCGGTGGAGACGACGCCGTGCTCGACGGCCCGAACGGCCAGGTCCTTACCGAGCAGATGCAGAAACTCGCGCGTGGTGTAGGCGCGTTGCTCGAGCCCGCCCGCGAATCGGCCCACCCAGCGGTCGTGCTCGCGGAATTGCTCTTCGTCGGCGAGCACGTCGTAGACGCGGTCGACCAAGTGCTCGCCGAGCATCTCGTCGTCGAGGCTTGGCGAGCCCTGGTAGTGATGGAAGCCTTGCGTCTCGTGGATGTCATGGAAGAAGTTGGCGCCGGTCGAGGTCAGCACGTCGATCAAGCGATTCTCGATGAGGAAGCGTATGATCCGCCGCATTCCGGCCGGGGTCATGGCGCCGGAGAGGCCCATCAAGATGGTGCAATCGGGATCGGCCAACATCTCGCGCCAGACGTGGAAAGCTTGGCCGAGCTGGCGGCCTTGAAAGGCGGTGTCGGCCATGCGCTCGAGGATGTCGCTCGCGCTCGAGCCTGGGCGCGGTTCGAAGGGCTTGGTGGGCTTGGAGAGTAACTGCTCCCGGGTCAGGGACATAGCGCCATGCTATCAGGCATTTGGGCTGGGATTCTCGGCTCGCTATCATGGCGCTCGATGCTTTGACCGACAAGAGAAGTGTGCTGTATCCGGCGCCGGGCGAGAGTTGGCGCGCGGCGACATTGCTCGTCGTCGCGGGGCTCTCTCTGCTGGCTCCGCTCAGGGCGCAGACGCCCGCGCCGATCACCGCCGCCCAGCGGCTTCGGACGCTGACGCCGGAAGAGGCGGCGCAATCGGCGCCGGTTCGGCTGCGCGGCGTGGTCACGTTCTCGAACGGCGAGCGGCTGACGGGCTTCGTCCAGGACGCAAGCGCAGGCGTCTTCGTGAAGCTGACGCCGGATCAGCGAGAGCTCAGGCCGGGCGAGCTGGTGGAGATTCAGGGCAGGACGTCGCCGTGCGGCTTCGCGCCGTGTGTCGTCGAGGCACGGGCGAGGAAGCTCGGCGAGGGGCCGATGCCACGTCCGATTCGGCCGAGCTTCCGGGAGCTATTCTCGGGCCGCCCGACGAGCCAATGGGGCGAGCTTGAAGGCGTGGTGCGAGCGGGCCGCGCAAATGGGAGCAGGCTCGTTCTGGCTCTGCACACCGGCGCGGCCGAGATTCCGGTCATCGTCGAGCCCTACCCCGAGCGTTGGGAGTCGTTGTGGGTCGACGCCGAGGTTCGCGCACAGGGCGTACTAGGGGCTACGTTCAACGCAAGACGCCAGGTATCGGGAGCACGCCTGCGGACGCCAGGCGAGCGCTTCGTCGAGGTTGTCGACCCGCCGATCTCGAACCCGTTCGATGGACCGCTGACGCCGCTCGCCGAGCTCGGCGCCTTTCGGACGGTCGGCAGGTTCGGGCGGCGCCTGCGCACTCACGGGGTCGTGATGGCGGTCGCCGGCGACGACACGCTCTATCTCCACGACCGTGGCGGAACCGCTTCGGTCGTCACGCGCGCGCCAACCGCGGCTCGGCCGGGCGTTCGGGTCGAGGTGGTCGGCTTCTACGAGGGTCGCGGCGGCCGACCGGCGATCGAGCACGCTCTGGTCCGGGTCATCGGCCACGGAACGCCCCCGCCGCCGACGCTGGTCGAGCCGGACGAATCGCTCACTCCCGAGCTCCACATGGCGATGGTTCGCGTGCGGGGCGAGGTGGTGCGGGCGACCCGTTGGGACCGCGGGGTGCTGTTGCAGTCCGGCGCCCAACTCGTGATGGTCCGGCTGCCGGAGGGTCTTACGCCAGAGACAGCCGGGGTGGGGGAGGGCGCGGTGGTCGAGGTGACCGGGCTCTGCCTGTTGCCGCAAGACCCCGAGGAGCAGCGCGCCTCGTTCCGCATCTTGACTCGCTCGCTCGAGGATGTCGTCGTGCTCGAGCAGCCGCCGTGGCTGACGCTCGAGCGGGTGCTCTGGGCGCTGGGCGCGCTGCTGGCGTGCGCGGCGGCGATCGCGGCTTGGGGCGCGTCGCTTCGTCGGCGCGTGGCGTCGCAAACGGCGCAGATCCGCAAAGCGATCGAGTCCGAGGCCGAGCTGGAGGGCCGCTATCAGCGGCTGTTCGAGCGCAATTTGGCTGCGTTACTCCGGTTGAGCTCCAAGGGCAGGATTCTAGACTGCAATCTGGCCGGTGCGAGGTTGCTGGGCTACGAGACTCCCGAGGCGGTGGTCGGCTCGACCGTCCGCGAGCTGTGTTCCTACCCGGAGTTCGCCGGCGTACTGCTCAAGCCCAAGCCCGACCAAGGCCCGCAGGAGGTATGCCTGCAGCGCGCTGGCGGCGGCGTGGTTTGGGCGCTCGCCGGAGTTGCGCTGGCCGAGGGAGACAGCGGAGACGGACCGGTCTCCGAGGTCACGCTGCTGGACATCACGCGGCAGCGAGAATCGGAGAAGCAAATCCTCGAAGCCAAGCGGGAAGCCGAAGCGGCCAACCAGGCCAAGAGCGAGTTTCTCGCCAACATGAGCCACGAGGTCCGCACGCCGCTCAACGGCATCCTCGGAATGACCAAGCTGGCCCTGGAAGGCGAGCTGTCGACCGAGTCCCGCGAATATCTCAACCTCTCCGTCTACTCGGCCGAGTTGCTGCTCGACATCGTCAACGAAGTGCTGGACTTCTCGAAGATCGAGGCGCGGAAGGTGGAGATCGAGATAGTGGCGTTCGATCCGCGCAGCGTGTTCGGCAAGGCTGTGCGCAGCCTGGAGCCGCGCGCAGAGGAGAAAGGGATGGAGCTGCGGATTGCGATCTCTGCCGATGTGCCGCCCAAGGTAGCCGCGGACCCGACCAGGTTGCGGCAGGTGCTGTTGAATCTGGTCTCGAACGCGATCAAGTTCACCGATCAGGGCGAGGTCGCGGTTTCAATTCGGGTCGATCCGACCTCGGAGGCGCGGCTGCTCTTCGAGGTCTCCGACACGGGGATCGGCGTGCCGCCCGACAAGCGCGAAGCCATCTTCGAGCCGTTCCGCCAAGCCGACGGTTGCACAACCCGGCAGTACGGCGGGACCGGGTTGGGGCTGGCGGTCTGCTCGCGCTTGGTCGAGCTGATGGGCGGACGAATCTGGCTGGACGAACGGCCTGGAGGCGGCAGCCGCTTTCAGTTCACGGCGCGATTTGAGCCAGCGGAAGCCGACATCCACGACGAGCCCGAGCCTGTTGCCGCGACGCCCGAGCTGACGTCCGAGCCGCGAAGCGAGAGCTCAGCGGCGCTGTCGATTCTGGTCGCCGAGGACAACCCGGTCAACCGGCTACTCGCCGTACGCCTGCTCGAGCGCGCCGGGCACGCGACGCAGGTGGTGGAGAACGGGGCCGACGCCGTGCGCGCTCTTGCTCATGAGCGCTTCGACTTGGTGCTGATGGATGTGCAAATGCCGGTGATGGACGGTCTGGCCGCTACGCGCGCCATCCGGGCGAGCGAGACCAACCGGCACACGCCCATCGTCGCCCTCACCGCTCACGCGATGACGGGAGACGACAGGCGCTGCTTCGATGCCGGCATGGACGGCTACCTGACCAAACCGATCGACCCGGACAAACTGATCGAAGCCATCGAGTTCCACGCGGGTTTGGCGCAGACGCCGGTTTGAGCGCGACGGCCGTATTGAACAATCCGGGCCTGGCTTGTATGGTGAAGACCTTCAGCTCCGGCGGCGGGGCCGGGGGGAATCGAGCAGATTGGCGTATCGGATCGCCGTCCTAGGAGGCGGCTTCAGCGGCCTTGCCAGCGCCTGGCTTTTGGAGGCGGCGGCGGGAGCGGACGTCGAGGTCTGCATCTACGAGGCCGAGGGGCGGTTGGGCGGGCGCGTCCAGACCCGGACTTTTGCGGATACCGAGATCCCCTACGACGCCGGGGCCGCCGAGCTCTACGACATCGAGGGCAGCCCGCGGCTGCGGCAGATGGTCGACGCGCTCGGGCTGGCGTCGACGCCGATGATCGCCACGCCCTACTTCGTCGATGGCGGGGAGACGCTGCGCGGCGACGACGACTTTCGGCGCTACCTCGGGGCGGCGGGATTCAAAGCGTTGCAGGAGTTTTGGAGTCGCGGGCTGGCGCTGCGCCCGCCGCGGGCCTACGCCCTGGCCGGTCACCCGCAAGACGCCGCGCACCCCTGGGCGGAGCAGTCGTTCGACGAGCTGCTGGCCACGATCGGCGACGAGAGGGCGCGCGGCTTCACCGAATTCCAGGTGCACTCCGATGTCGCGACGGAGCCGCCGCACACCGGCGCGCTCTACGGGTTCGACAATCTGCTGATCGATCACCCGGGCTATTGCTCGATGTACACGATCGACGACGGCAACGAGGGCTTGATCGACGCGCTGGCGCAGCGCACGCGGGCGGAGGTGCGGTTGTCGACGCGCGTGGTCGCGGTGAGGCCGGAGTCCGATGGCGGGCTCAGGGTGACGACGACATCGGACGGCGAGGCGCTGCGCAGCGAGCGCTTCGACGCTGTGCTGTGCACCCTGCCCGCACCGGACGTCCCCCGTGTGTGTTGGGACGACTCGCAGCTCGCGCGGCGGGTGGCCGCGCACGCCCAACGACACGACTACCCAACGGACTACGTGCGCGTCTCGGCGCTGTTCGCCGAGCCGCTGTGGCGCGAGGCGTTTCCCGAGGACTACTTCGTCGCCAGCGCCTTCGGCGGAGTCACCGTCTACGACAAGACGCCGCGGGAGCCGAACCCGAGCCACGGGATCTTGAGTTGGTTGATTGGCGGCGCCGAGGCGAGGCGCGCGGCGGCGTTGGGGGACGCCGAGTTGGCCGCCGAGGCGATCGCGACGCTGCCGCCGGCATTCGACGGGGCGGCGGACGCCGTGCGGGCCCACGAGGTCGACCGCTGGCAGGGGGGCGTGAGCCGGCTGCCCGGCGGTCGCCCGCTGGGTACGCTCGAGCAACGTCATACTCCGGACCCGCGGCTACCCGCGCTCGCTTTCGCAGGCGACTATCTCTACGACGCGACGCTGTGCGGCGCGCTGGACGCGGCGTTGTACTGCTGCGGGAGCCTGCTCGAGCAGGCCGGGCTGCCGCTCTCGCCGGATGCGTTGTGGTCGGCGGCGGTCCAGACGCCCTACCGGGGAGTGGCGGCTCCGGCTGCTCCGCGCGGCGAGCTGTGCTTCCTGCGGGACTCGCGGTAGCGGCCGGGCGGCGGATCACTGGATGGGGATCCGCACCGTGTTGCTCTCCACGCCGTTGGACGTCAGGACCAGATCCTGCTCGCCCGCAGGAGCGTCAGCCGGCACGGTGACGTTGGCCTGGTACAGCCCGACGAAGCCCGGCGCCAAGCCCGAGAACGAAACCGGGGCGCTACGGCCGGCGATGCTCGCGGCGGCTTGGATGCGGGTGCGAACGATCCTCGCCGGCGCCGGCTGACCGGACTGCTGCGGCTCGGTCAACGGCCCGAAGCCGGTTCCCCATACGACGATGGTCTCGCCGCGCCGCGCCGGGTTCTGTGGCGTGACGAGTTGTCCGTCGGCGTGGGTTACGATGCCCAGGTTCCTGCCGGAGAGCTCGAATTCGAACAGGCCTGGAGCGGAGTCGGAGAGATCGAGCGTAGCGATCGTGCTGGTGGAGTCGCCGATCTTCGCCTTGACGATTGCGAAATTGCGGCCGGCGAGCTCCCAGGGAACCTGGACGTTCACCTGACCCTCGCTGACGAAGTAGAGATGGCCGGGCACGCTGATGCCGTCCTCGGGGAAGTCGAAGCTGATGGAGACGTGCTTGAGGGCGATGGGCAACGGCAGCCGCGTCGCCTCGCCGAGGAAGTCGGCGAGCGAGCTGCCGAAGATCGAGAGGATCGAGCCGGGCGCGACGGGACGGTTAGCGGCGAAGCCGGCGCCGTTGACCATGCCGCCGATGAAGGGCTTGAGCCGCGCCTCGTTCAGGAAGAAGATCTCGAGCGAGCCGGCGGTCGCGACGTAGTCCTGGAAGCCGGCGGTCGGCCCCATGTCGACGTCCGCCGCGGCCACGCCGAATGCATCCGTGTTGGGATCTTCGGCAATGATTGCGCCGTCGCCGTTGTCGATGCGGAACGAGACGTCGAGGCCCGATACCGGTTGGCCGTAACGGTCGACGACCTTGAAGATCAACAGCTCGGGATGGGCCTCGTTGACCGTGCCGACGACGCCCGTTCCGGTGAGCGCGAAGGCGTTGAAGGGGGTGTTGTCGCCCACAGCGTAGTAGAACGGCACGAGCAGCTCGAGGCCGCCGCCGTCGCGGGCGATGCGGATGAAGCCTTCGTACTCGCCCGGCGAAGGCGTCGAGCCGGTGAGGCTGAGCTGGAACGAGGCCTCCTGACCGGCGCCGATCGCGGCAGCGGCCTGGGTCGAGCCGTTGACCAACAGACGCGCGCCGGATTCGGGCGTCCGCGCGATCACGGTGAGGCGGTAGGTAGACGCGGCGCCGAAGGTGTTCTGGACGAACAGCGTCTGCTCGAGCGGCAACGCGGCCTCGCGGACGTCGCCGAAGCTGATCGTTGCAGGCTCGGCGGTGGCGACCGGCTCGAGCGCCGCGACGGCGTCGAGCATGCCGCCGCCCACCGCGGTGACGGGCGCTTCCCGGCCGTCTTCGAGGACCGTCAATGCCGCCGTGTTGACGAGCGCCGACTTGACCTGCGCCGTGGTGAAGTTGGGGTTGGCCTGCCAGACCAGCGCAGCCGCGCCGGCTACGAACGGCGCGGCGAAGCTGGTGCCGTCCACCGCCTCGAAGCCGCTGGGGCTGAAGGCGTCGCCGTTGGGATCGCTGCGCTGGGCGGCCGAGAGCAGGAAGGTCCCAGGGGCGACGATCTCGGGCTTGAGCACGCCGCCCACGCCGGGGCCGCGCGAGCTGAACGGCGCAAGCTGATCGGCAGCGAAATCGACGGTGCGCAACTGCGGATCGAGGGTCACCAGAGCGCTGTTGCTGCGCTCGACGAAGCTGAGAATTCTCGCGCCGTCCGCGTCTCCGACGACGAAGGTTGGGATGTCGGTCGTTTCCAGGTTCAGCAAGACCTCGGGGAAGTCGCGGCCCTCGACGTTGATAATGACGACGCCAACCGCGCCGGCTCGATCAGCGTGCTCGACCTTGAGCTCGGGCTCGCAGTCGCCGCGCTGGATCACTGCAATGGCGCCGTCGAGGGCGCCGTCGGCGAACGGTCCGCAGGCAAAGGCGTCGCCGAGGCCGGAGG
Organism: Bryobacterales bacterium; assembly: GCA_965216545.1. GTDB lineage: Bacteria > Acidobacteriota > Terriglobia > Bryobacterales > UBA6623 > RI-231. Next base: position 3,446,301 of record OZ244172.1, on the reverse strand, counting down.
CCGCGACACCGCGCGTGCGCAGCGGGCTGGAGAGCTCGGGTCCGACACCGGAGAGGGCGGCAAACCGCGCGCCGGGAATCTCGACCGACTGCTGGAGTTGACGGGCGTTGACCGTCGCCCCGACGGTGATGACCGAGGGCGCCGTGCCGGGCGTCGCGATCGTGTTGCGGGTGGGAAACTCCTGCTCCCCCAACGCGCCGGCGTTGCCGGCGGCGGCGACGATGATGACGCCGAAGTTGACGGCGATGTGCTGCGCCGCCTCGGCGACGGGATCGCATAGAAACTCCTCATCGCAGATCTCGTCCCAGGGGTACTGCGCGACCGCGCCAAAGCTCACGGTGAGAATGTCCATGCCGTCGATCACCGCGTCGTCCATGGCGGCGAGAATCGCGGCGTCGTTGGCGAATTCGTTGACGTCGGGCGAGCCGAAGATCTTGTAGTTGCCCAGGAACGCCTTGGGCGCAACGCCGGTGAGCGCGCCCACCGGCGAGTTGACCGGACGGCCGGCGGCGATCATGGCGACGGCGGTGCCGTGACCGATGCGGTCTCGCGGCGAGTAGTCGTCGGGTCGCGAAAACTGGGCGTCGAGATCGCTGAGCAGGTGCACGTAACTGCGGGCGGCGATGACCTTGCTGTTGGTGAAGGGCAGATCTTCGGGCCGACCCTTGGGGAAACCGGCCGGCGGGTCGAGAGCGTTGTCCTGGAAAGCAGGATGGTCTTGGGCAATCCCGGTGTCGATGACGCCGATGCGGACGCCAGCGCCGGCTTGTCCGGTCCCGCCCATCAGGCGCACGGCTTCGGCGGCGCGCACGGCTTCGGAGGCGCGGTTGATCAGCGGTTTGAAGCGCCGCATGCGCACCACGCGGCGCACGCCGGGGACCGAGTCCAACGAGCGCGCTTGCTCGCGGGACGCTCGGACGAACACGGCGTTGAGCACGTTATGGACCGAGCCGAAGACCTCAGCTCCTCGCTCGGCGAGCGCGGCCTTGACCGGGAGCTGCGCCTGGGCGGCGGAGAGGCCGGCGCTCTTCACGCGTAGCGGGTCGGGCTTGGCGCCCTTGGCTTGGGCGAAGCTGGCCGCGGCGGGCGGCGCGTCCAGCACGACCACGTAACCAAACGGCGTCTGGGCCTCGAGCGGCGCTAGAAAACTGCCGAAAACGAAAGCCGCTGCGAAGAGGCAGCGGGAGAACGAGTGCTTCACAATCAACCTCCCGGAAACCTACGGCCTCCAGGAGCGCTTCCGCTTAGATGGACGCAGCGGCGACGCCTGGGGGTTCCATGGAATGCGCCGCGGAGACCACATGCTATCCTCAGAGAAGTCTATCTTCAAGCGAGGTTGAGAGGAATGAAAGCCGGAATCCACCCTGAGTACGCCACCGTGAAAGTCCGGTGCGCTTGCGGGGAAGAGTTCGAGACGAGCTCGACGCACAAGGGCGCCATCCACTTGGAGATCTGCTCGGCCTGCCACCCGTTCTTCACCGGCAAGCAGAAGTTGATCGATACGGCCGGTCGCGTGGAGCGGTTCCGCCGCAAGTACGGGCAAACCAGAGCCGAGAAGAACTAGTCCGACGATCGAGTCGAAGCACCGAGGAGGCGCGAGCGATCGCGCCTCTCGTTGCGTGTGGTAGGCTGCACGCGTGCTGGTGGTCGACACGCATGCGCATCTGTTCTCGCCCGACGAGGACACCTACCCGCCGCGAGAGAATCCGAGCCGGCCGCCCGAGGGAACGGGCACAATCGCGCACCTGCGGCGCGAGATGGCGGGCGCGGGAGTGAGCGCGGTTTGCGCGGTGCAGGTGAGCGGCTTCTACGCCTTCGACAACCGCTATATCTGCGACGTCTCGAAGGCGCACCCAGAGTGGGTGGCCGGCGTGGTGACGCTCGACCCCGACGACCCGCGCTCGCCGGCGACTCTGGCTCGATTTGTCAACGACTACGACGTGCGCGCGCTGCGCAGCATCGCGGCCAAGGACGGCCTGGACACGCCCGGGGTACGCGCGCTGTGGCGGTTCGCGCTGGAGCACAGCGTAGCGGTCAACCTGCAAGTCGGCAACGAGCACGCCGCGGCGGCGGAGCGGCTGCTGGCGGAGTTTTCCGAGCTGCCGGTGGTGCTCGACCACGCGATGCGGCTGCAGGCGGGGGAGGAGGTCGAGCAGACGCTCGCGGCGGTGCGGAAGCTGGCCGAGCGGCCCAACTGCCACGCCAAGATCTCGTCGATCGCCAACGGCCCAAAGGGTTGTCCCGGAGGCTATCCCTGCGAGGGCTTTCAACAGCCGATCCTACAGGTGATCGAGGCGTTTGGGCCGGAACGCTGCTGCTGGGGCGCTCACTTTCCGCTGGAGAAGTACTCGCCGAAGCTGAGTTACGCGGAGCACTTGCGGATCTATACCGAGGCGCTGCCGCTGACGGCGCAGGCGCGGCGCTGGATCGTGGGCGAGACGGCGAACCGGGTGTACTTTCGGGGACGGCTGAAGAGCTGAGCCTGATTGGACACGGCATTGCTGGGTCCGTGGCGCAGGCGTGTCCAGATTGAATCTCGCCCAGCGGCGGGGCAACGCGGCCTTCGAGACTGCCGGCACGGCTCTAGGGGCGGTCGGGATGCGCCGGGAGAACAACCAATTCGAACGCACTGCCGTCGCGCAGCCGTACGGCGGCGAAGTGGCGAATGTCGCGGGTCGCCAGCCGGCGGACGCCGAGGCGCTCGGACAGCGCCACGATCGACGCGTCCACGAGGCCGAGCCCGAGATCGGCAAACTGTCGATCGATCTCCATGGCCCGGGAAAGTTGATCCGCTCCAGGCGAGGCGTACGTGAAAGCTCCGCGCGCGAGATCCTTCACGAACATGTTCATCGCCCGCCTGTGATTCCGCAGGAAGTAGTCGACCTCGGCCAGCACCAGTCCGGGGACGAAGCGCGCACGAGCACGGTCGATGGCGACGCGGAAAGCGCGGTGATCCGGCGAGTCTATGACGAGATAGTCGAGAATCGCGCCAGTGTCGCAAATCAGCGCTCGCTCGCTAGTCGAGCTCACGGAAAAGCTCGCTCTCGTCGCCTCGCTCGGGCAACGATGCGAGGACGCCGGCGCTGCTGGGCTTGGGGTGCGAACGGTATTGCTCGAGCGCCAAAGACAGTTGCTGGCGGATGAACTCCGAGCGGGAGATGCCGCGCTCACGGGCAGCGCGCGTGAGCAGGCGGTCCGTCTCGAGGTCGAGCGCGATGGTGGTAGCCTTCATTCTCGCGAGTGCCATGGAAGTAATATGACTCATGGCTCGCAGCAAGTCAACACGCCCGCCATGGGAGGGTCACGCCAGCGATTTCTGCAATATTGCCCCAGCGCCATGGGCGCGCCGCTACGGCCGGGCGCGGAGAATCTGGCAGCGCACTTTAGCCGATGGTTACGCCGACGGCTTCGAGCGCTTCGCCGGTGAGCTCGGCGAGGGAAGCCGGGTCTTCGAAGCCGGGCGCCTCGGCCAGCAACGAACGGCCGACGACGACCCCGAGCACGCGCTCGGCCGAGAAGAGGCAAACCGCGCCCTGAGCGCCGAGGTCCGCCGGCCGCGCCTGCGCCGCAGCCGAGGCGTCGGCCTCGGTCGCCATCTCAGCCAGGAAGACGGCCAGCATCTGGTCGGAATGGCGGGGGTGATACTCGGGCCGGAGGTCGCCGCTGAGAGTCGCCACGCCGGCGGCTCGCGAGGTCAGGCCGCAGACAGCCCGGGCGTCGTTGGGATGGAACCAGACCGCCGGGATGGAGCGTCCGATCATGGGATCGCCGCAGCAGTAGCGGCCGTCCGAGAGGCGCTCGGCGATGTCGAGCGCGAGCGAGACCAAGTCGGCGTCGGGCCGATAGGGGCGGGCGCCGGCTTCGACCAGCCCGACGCCGTGGCGGGTCTCGACCCTGGCCTTGCCCCAGTCGGACAAACGGACCGGCCCTTGGACCCAGGGTTTGGCAATGAGGTCGGCTACGTCTTCGGCCGCCACCGCGGAGGCTTCGGCAAGCAGCGCTGGCGGGTTGGCGGGGACCTCGCGTGCGGCGTAGGCTAGCAGCGCGGAGCTCAGCACCAGATCACCCGGGTCGGCGTGAGCGGGGTCGACCAAAGTCAACGCGGCCAGACCCTCCCGGATGCGAACGTCCGCACCGTCCCGCAGCGCGAGCACGGCGCAACGCTTGGCAAAGTGGATGAGGGCGTCGAAGCCGCCGGCGTCGATGGAGTGACGCAATTGCGCTCGGCCGCCAGGGGAGTGGCCGAGATAGTTTCGAACGAGGGCGCGGATCTCGTCGTCGGGGGGAGCCGGCTTGACGGCGAGCAGGCTATAGTCCCCCCGGAAGCGGTTGTAACGCTTCTCCAACATGGGGCGCGACTCCCCATTGTCTCGCGAAATGGGGGGCGGCGTCACGCCGGACCGCGCGGCGGCGGCGAACGAGCGCCGGTGGGGTATGCTCGGTGGGCGATGGCGACTCTGATTCTGGTGCGACATGGGCAGGCCGTCGCGGACCGGCTCACCGAGCTCGGCCGCCGGCAGGCCGCGGCGTTGGCCGAGCATTGGCTGGGGGCCGGGGTCGAGCTCGACGGCGCCTTCCACGGATCGCTCGAGCGCCAACGCGAGACGGCCGCCATCGTCGCCGACGGATACGCACGCGCCGGGCGTCGCTTCCCGGAGCCGCGGCTCGAGCCGGGGCTCGACGAATATCCCGCCGAGGGGATTGTGGAGCGGTTGGGCCCGCGGTTGGCCGAGCGAGACGCGACCTTTGCGGAGCTGCGCCAGGCCTGGCTCGGCGGCGGCCCGCCCGAGCAGGCCAATGCGCGTTTTCAACGCATGTTCGAGCCGCTGATGCAGGATTGGCAACAGGGCGAGCTCGCCGACCCGGCGGTCGAGACCTGGACGGCGTTCGCCCAGCGCGTCCGCGGAGCTCTGGGGAGGCTGACCCAGGGGCGGGGCGTTACGATCGCGGCGTTCACCTCGGGGGGACCGATCGGCACGGTGATCCAGACAGCGCTGGGAGCGCCGGACGACGCCGCACTGGAGCTCAACTGGCGCGTACGCAACGCCTCGCAGACGACGTTGCTGTTCAGCCGGGGCCGGGTGACGCTGGACGGCTTCAACGACACGGCGAGCCTGCCGCGGGAGCTAGTCTCGTTTCGCTGACGAGCGCGCCGCATCTCGGGTATACTCAGAGAGATAGAGACCGGAGTGGGCAAAGGTCTGTTTCTCGACGTCCACGAGCTGGAACGTCGACGCGTTTCATTTGACGCGACCTTCGATCCCGGCGATCTGAGCTTTCCCGACAACTGGCTGCTTGCCGAACCGCTGTATGCGGAAGGCGTCGCGGAGTTGTCGGGGGAGAAGGCTTCTCGCGCGATTTGCGTGAGAGGGCGGATCAAAGGACGAGTCGAGAACGGATGCGCCCGCTGTCTCGAGCCGATTCGGCACGAGATCGACGACACGCTCGAGCTGCGCTTCTACCCGATGGCGACGATCGCCGTGAGCGAGGAGAAGGCGGTCGGGAGTAAGGACGTCGAGGCCGGATTTTTTGAGGAACCGGGGCTGCCGTTGGCGGACGCGGTTCGAGAGCAAGTGAGCCTGTTGCTCCCGATGCGGGAGCTTTGCCGCGAGGACTGCAAGGGGTTGTGCCCACAATGCGGCGCGAACCTCAATGAGATCGCCTGCGGCTGCAAGGAGGAGATCGCCGATTCCCGCTGGGATGCGTTGCGAGAACTGAAGCTGGGCGAGAGAGACGCCGGCTGAGGAGCCAGACGAAGCCATGCCAAATCCGAAGCGCAGACATTCCAAGGCCCGCACCTCGAAGCGCCGGGCGCACGACCACCTCACCACGCGCTCGACGACGAGCTGCCAGCAGTGCGGGGCGGACAAGTTGCCGCACCGCGTCTGTCCCGAATGTGGCCACTACCGCGACCGCGAGGTCATCGAGGTCGAAACGGAATAGCCGCGTCCCGGTTTATTCGGTTTCCCAAAACCCGCGCAACCGCGCGATAATAGCCAGCCGTGCCAAATCAGGTCACGATCGCCGTGGACGCGATGGGCGGCGACAACTGCCCCGCGACCGAGGTGGAAGGCGCCATCCTCGCCGCCCGCGAGCACGACGTGCGCGTGCTGCTGTGCGGCCCCGAGGACAAGCTGACGGCCGAGCTCGACCGCGCCGGCGCCGGCGGGCTGCCCATCGAGGTGGTGCATGCCTCCGAGGTGATCACGATGGAGGACACGGCCTCGAAAGCGCTGCGCAACAAGCGCGACGCTTCGGTGCGGGTGGCCGCGCGCGAGGTGCGCGACGGCAATGCGCAGGGCATGATCTCGGCCGGCAACACCGGCGCTTGCATGGCGATCGCCAAGACAGTGATGGGCGTGACGCCGGGAGTGAAGCGACCCGCGCTAGCGCAGGTCTTCCCGACGCTAGCCGATTCGTGGGCGGTGGTGGTCGACGTGGGCGCAAACGTCGACTCGACGCCGGAGATGCTCTCGCAGTTCGCGGTGATGGGGACGATCTACTCGCGGGCGATCTGCGGCGTATCCGAGCCGCGCGTGGGGCTGCTCTCGATTGGCGAGGAAGAGCACAAGGGCAACGAGCTGACCAAGCTGGCCGCGCCGCTGCTGCGCGAGATGCCGTTCAACTACATCGGCAACGTCGAGGGGCGGGACCTCTACTCGGGGGTGGCCGACGTGGTGGTGTGCGACGGCTTCATCGGCAACGTGGCGCTGAAGGTGAGCGAGGGCCTAGTGGCGGCGATTCGGCAGATCCTCAAGGAATCGCTCGAAAAGACGCTGCAACGCAAGATCGGCTACGTGCTCGCGCGGCAGGCGTTCGAAGACTTTCGCAAGCGCGTGGACTATTCCGAATACGGCGGCGCGCCGCTGCTGGGCGTCAAGGGCGTGTGCCTGATCTGTCACGGACGGTCGAATACCAACGCGATCAAGAACGCCATCCGCGTAGCGGCGGAGCTGGCGCGCGGCGATGTCGCGCACCAGCTCGAAGACGCGCTGCACCAGAGCCTGGCGACGATGAAGCCGGCCCAGGTGTAGCGGCGGCTAGCAGCCCGAGTCGGAAGTTCCGTAGGCCGCGTCCCGCGCCGCCGCAATCCTTTGGGCGAGAGGGGTTTGGGAGCGTCGGCGTTGTCGCTCCTCGGGCTGCTAGGGCCGTACGGACAGCCGTGTTGCAACGCGGTTCAGCAGCGACTGCACCCGCGCCACGAAGCGGTTGGGCTCGGCGCTTTCCGCCGTCCAAGCTCCGATAAAGACCGGCGAGCCGGCCTGCAACATGGCCTTGCGGCCAGCGCCGCTCAAACCACCGAGCAACTCCAGCTCGATCGGCTGTCCGGCGGCGTTGAGCACCGTACCGAAGATCCGCATTTGGCAGTTCGGCAAGACTTCGTACTCGAGGCGCGAGCCCGCCGCCGCTGCAGCCGCGACCAGATCGTTGGGGATGACTCGCTTGACAGGCCCAGCCGCGCCCGCCAGGGTCAGCCAGTCGTTCCATGCGAGGAATCCGCCCATGCCGTCGGCTTCAAACGATCCGGCCGCCGTGGTCGGCAAAGGCGGCGATTGCCGCATGTCGAATCCGCTGGACTGAAAGGCGTACTTGCCGACGAAATCGGCGTTGGAGCAGGAGTGAGCGGGCGGGCCTTGCTGCCCCCAGCACACGCTGGCGGCGAGACCCGCCAGCAAAGCAAATCGATTCCAAGAACACATGATGGAGCTTCTCCTTCGAGGCCGCCGGTTGCGGCCGCCTCCAATTTGGCCCTCGGCCGGAATCACGGACAAGTGAGTCTGTGTTGCCGGAAGTTAGGCAACGTGAATTTGCTTTGTATTCAGCAGTTTTCCGAGTAGGATGATTTCGTCGGGCCGACAGGCTCGTGGTCCGTCATGACGGTTCGGGGACAAGAATCTGTGGCGCCGGAAGCGGTGAAGGTCGAGCTCGAACGAATTGTCACGAGCGCGGCGTTCGCGGATTCGCCCCGTATTGCGGCTTTTCTGAGGTATGTCGTCGAGGCGCGCCTGGCGGGAGAGGACGACCGCATCCAGGAGTACGGCATCGGGCTGGCGGTTTTCGAGCGGCCCGAATCGTTCGACCCGCGCATCGACTCGATCGTGCGAGTCGAGGCGCGGCGGTTGCGGGAGAAGCTGGCTCGGCACTACGAGACGGCCGAAGCCAGCGGGCCCGTTCGCATCGAGCTGCCTCGGAGGGGGTACAAGCCGCGCTTCGTCGAGGCCGCCGAGGTCCCGGAGCCGTCGACGCCGGCCTTCGAGCTGCCGTCCTGGACGCCTTGGGCGATTGCGGCAGTGGCGGTCGCGGCGCTCGCCGGGCGCTGGCTCTGGCCGGAAGGTTCGCCGCCACAGAGCCACGGCGAGCGAATCGTTTTCAGCGTTGAGCCGCCGCCGGGGATGGACCACGTACCTGGCTACAAGGGGGGCGGAACTGTGGTCTCGCCCGACGGCCGTCGGATTGCTTTTGTGGCGGGAGTTCCTGGTGGAGACCAAGCGCTCTACGTCCGCGAGCTTGACGATCCGGCGCCCCGGCGGGTTGAAGGTTCCGAGGGCGCGAGGTGGCCGTTCTGGTCGCCGGACAGCCGGCGCGTGGGCTTCGGCGCGAGCGGGTTCGTCAAGACGGCGGACCTCGACGCCGGTCTGGTCGTTTCTCTGTGTCTCGAGTCGTTCTACTTCGGCGGGGCCTGGGGCGGCAAGGATGGAGACACGATCGTCTTCGGCGAGCGATTCCAGGGGCTGTATCGCGTGGCGGCGAGCGGGGGCGAAGCGGAACCGTTGACTCAGCTGCGAGAGGGCGAAGTGGGCCACGGTTGGCCGGAGTTTCTTCCAGACGGCCGGCGCTTCCTTTTCGTCGCTCGGAGCAACGAGCTCGCGCCGTCGAGTATTCCTTTGGCGGACCGCGGCGTGCGAGTCGACTTCAGCATCGAGCTTGGCCGGCTCAATGACGGGTCGAGACGGAAAGTTGCGGAAGCGGATTCGCAGGCCGTCATCACTGTCCGGTCAGGCGAACCGCGGCTGTTGTTCGTCCGCGACGACACGCTGTTCGAGCGGGCCGTCGATCCTGAGACCATGAACCTTTCCGGACCTCTTCTGGCCGTCACGGGCGACATCAGCCGTAGCTCGGTGGGATTCGGCAAGCACGACTTTTCGGCCGCGCGGGAAGGAGTGCTGACTTTCCGCCGGGGCTTCTACTTCGGACGATCCGAGATCGCTTGGTACGACCGCGCCGGGCGTCGTCTGGAGCAGGCCGCGCCGCCCGACCAGTATCACTTCATGAGCCTTTCGCCGGACGGCCGGATGATCGCCGCGGCTATCGCCAGTGAGGACGAGAACGTGGACGTTTGGACGATCGATCTGGAGCGGGGTGTTCGCCAGCGCCGTACCCGGCACCCGGCGCTCGACCGCGTACCTACCTGGTCGCCCGACAGCTCGACGATCTTGTTCAACTCCTTGAGGACGGGACCCAAGACATCGCCAAAGGAAGCGATCAGCTACATGTACACCGTGCCGCGCGGGGGCGGCGAGGTCACACACTTTCCAATGCGAGCGCCAGGAGTCCGCGAAGGAGGCTGGCCGAGCGATTGGAAGCGCGGCCGCGTTGTCTATTCGCTCGACCAGCATCTCTATTGGGGCCGGCCGGGAGCGCAGGGTGAGCCGCTGCTGCAAGAGGAATTTTACACGATCAACGGTCGCCTCTCGCCCGACGGGCGCCTGATCGCGTTTCTCTCGAATGAATCGGGGGACGACGAGATTTGGCTAGCCCCCGTGCGCCAGATGGATAACCGCGTTCAGGTCTCCAACGCCGGCGGGAACTACCCGCTATGGCGCGGCGACGGGCGCGAGCTCTTCTATCTGGCTCCCGACGGCGTGCTGATGGCTGTCAATGTGGATCCGTCGACCAACCGCCTGGTGTCCCGCCCGCGCGAGCTGTTCCAGATGAACCTGCCGTTCAGCGCGGCCCCCACGATCTACCGCTACGCAGTCGCTGCCGACGGCCAACGTTTCCTGTGCCAGAACCTGCTCGACCGCCCCGCGCCGGTGGTTGTCGTGGATCGGTGACTCGGAAGCGACTAGGATCTAGGGATGAGCTTGGTCAAGTCGACGGCTTTGGTTCTCGTTTCGGGTGTCGTTTGGAGCGCCGCGGCACAGCGGGCGCCATTGCCCGCGCCGCGCGACGGCGCCGACCGGGCGCTCTATCTCAAAGCCGCGCTGCCGCTGGACGAGCCGCGGCATCTCTGCGTGGACGTACCTGGGCATGGCGAGGCGGCGGATCCGGACCGTCCGCTCGGCGTACACACCTGCAAAGACGGGATGTGGAACCTGGACCAGCGGTTCCGCTGGAGCGACGAGGAGGGCTTGCTGCGCATGCCGCAATATGGCCGCTGCCTGGCTGCCGGGGAGGCCGAGCCCGGAGCCGCGATGGTGCTTACGGGGTGCGATTCAGGAGAGCTGAGCGCCTGGCGGTACGACGAGGCGAGGCTGAAGTTGGCGGCGCGGCCGGAGCTTTGCTTGACGATCGCGGCGGGGAAGTCCGAGCTCACCCAGGGCGGCCGCAGGTTCGCGACCCGCTATGTCTCGCGGGCGATCTCGCTCGAGACGTGCTCGCAAGAGGCGCTCGAGCGGCAACTGTTCTCGATTGCCGAGCCGCTTCCAATCTCTGAATCGCTGCTACCGCCGGCGGCGCCCTAGCCGGGACCTAGAGCCATGCGTATCTCCTTTGCAGCCCTGCTGCTGCTCAGCGCCTGCGGCGCACCGCCCTCCGAGCCGGAGCAGCGGTTGCCGAACATCCTGTTGATTCTCGCCGACGACCTGGGCTATGGCGACGTCGGGGCCTACAACCCCGAAGCCAAGGCGCCAACCGCGAACATCGACCGGCTCGCCGGCGAGGGTCTGCTGTTCACCGACGCTCACAGCCCCTCGACGGTCTGCACGCCAACGCGCTACAGCATTCTCACGGGACGGATGGCGTTTCGCACGGGCATGCGCGGAGTGTTCACCGGGGTAGAGGGGCCGTCGCTGATCGAGGAGGGGCGGCTGACCTTGCCGGCCATGCTTCGCGAGCGCGGTTACGAGACGGCGCTGGTGGGCAAGTGGCACGTCGGGATGACCTTTCTCGACAAAGAGGGCCGGCCGGTCCACGAGCGCGAAGGCGTGCGCGGGGTCGAGCTGGTACGCCAAGTCGATTTCTCCCGACCCATCCCAGACGGGCCACTGCACCGCGGCTTCGATCGATTCTTCGGGACCGTGGCCTGCCCGACAACCGACTGGCTCTACGCCTACATTGACGGCGACCACGTGCCGACGCCGCCGACCGAGCTGCTCGACAAGACTCCGCTTCCCAAGCATCCCTACTCACGCGACAATCGTCAGGGCCTGATCGCTCCGGACTACGATCTCGAGCGGGTCGACCTGCGGTTTCTCTCCAAGAGCATCGAGTTTCTCGAGGAGCATGCCGAGCGCGCGCCCGAGAAGCCCTTCTTCCTGTTCCACTCCGCGCAAGCAGTCCACTTGCCGTCATTCCCGGCGCCGAGCATGCAGGGCTCGACCGATGCCGGACCGCACGGGGATTTTATCTTCGAGCTGGACTACGTGGTGGGCGAGTTGATGAAGACCCTGGAGCGGCTGGGCTTCGCCGACGACACGTTGGTCTTGTTCACGAGCGACAACGGCCCCGAGGTGACCTCGGTCTACCACATGCGCAGCGACCACGGTCACGACGGCGCGCGGCCGTGGCGCGGAGTCAAGCGCGACCAGTGGGAGGGCGGCCATCGCGTTCCGACCATTGCCCGCTGGCCCGGCGTGATCGAGCCGGGCCGAACGACTGATCAAACGTTTTGCCTGACCGACATCCTGGCCACGGCGGCCGCGGTCGTCGGTTACGAGTTGCCGCGCGAGGCCGCCGAGGATAGCTTCGACTTCCTGCCCGTTCTCAAAGGCGAGCAGGGCGAAGAGCCCATCCGGAACTATACGCTGCACCAGACGAATCAGCTCGCGCTCGCCATCCGGCAAGGCAAGTGGAAGTATCTCGACCACCAGGGATCGGGCGGCAACGACTACGGCCGGGAGCAGCTGCGGCCTTACGCACTTGCCGATACCGCGCCCGCCGCGCCCGGGCAACTCTACGACCTCGAAGGAGACCCGGGCGAGACGACCAACCTGTATTTCGCCGAAGCCGAGATCGTTGAACGGTTGAAGGCGCAGCTCGACGCGGCGGTCGAAGGCGGACGCAGCGCGCCCTAGGCGCCACTTCTTGCCAGAAGCCGGCCGCCTTGGCGCGAGGCGCAGCCTCGCGTGCACGGCACAGCCGTGCGCCACAAGAAGGGCAGCTCTCTACCCCGGGCTGAGGCCCGGGGCTTCCTGCTGCGCCCTTTCAGGGTGACGCAGTTCTAGCGGACGGTGAGCAGGACCCGAGGCAGTGGCCGGCGCACGTCGTTGCGCTTGCGAGGGGGGCCGATCCAGAGTGTGGCGAACGCCTCGACCCGCGGGCCGCCGGATGCACGGCCGAAGACGCGAACCGGGTAGTCTCCCGGCGCGAGTTGCTCGCTCGCTTCGACGCTGAGGAAGACCTCGGGGATGATGACGTTGTCGCCGTCGGCGGAGGGCCCGAAGGACTGGTCGGCGCGAAAGGCGCCAGCGCCGACCTCGAGTCCCGGCTGCGCCTCGCCCCAGACCTCCACCGCGTCCTCGAACCCAGGGTCGCGGATGAGCAACACGCCGATCGAGCCCGGGTCTCCGCGCGCGACGCTCGGGTTCTCCGGGTCGGTGAGCAGCCGGAAGCCAGGCTCGGCGCGCCGCGCGTGGAGGCGGTAGACGAAATCCGGACCGCCGCGTCCGATGCGGTCGCGGACGACCAGGCGCAGCTCGGCGTCGGATTTCGGGGTGTAGTACAGGCTCGGGTCGGGGTTGCCGATCACCGTGCCCTGGCCCGTCATCAGGTCGTCGTGCTCGGCTAGCAGCTCGCCGGCCTGGTCGAAGAGCTCGAGAACGGGGTCGATGGCGGGCAAGCCGAGTTGCACCGCGAGCACGGAGAAGTGCAGCGGCTCGCCGGCCCGCGCGTGGATGGCGAAGGAGTCTTCCTCCTGGCGGCGGTCGAGCGAGCCGTTGAGGACCAGCGGCCCGGCGGAGAGGTCGACGGCCGCATCGTCCTCGCCGCGCTCCGGCGCGTCCTGAATCTCGAAGCTCAGCGCGTCCGCCGGCCCGCCGGGCGACTCTACCCAAAGCCGCCACAGCCCCGCGGGCGCATCGGCGGGGACCACGAAGCGGACTCGAGCCTCGTCGGGCCCGGCGCGCAGCACTTCGCCGGGGATCATCCCGGTTGCTCCCGCGCCGCCCGGCTCGAGCGGCACGGTGAAAGGGAAGGTGAGACGATAATATTCGGCCGATCGCACCGGCTCCAGCCGCGCCGCGTTGAGCGCGGACAAGCCGGAGCCGCGCAGTGAGACCGTGACGGTCGAGCCGCGCCGGGCGCCAAGCGGGAGGACCGCCCGCGCGATCGGCGTCTGTGAGATCCGCAGCATGTAGCCGCAGTTCTTGTTGCAGTTCACGCGCTGCGGGCCGCGATATTGGTCGACGACGAGCAGGTATTCGCCGTCGCGTTTGAAGACGTGCTCGAGCGTGGGGGTTTCGAGATACTCGTCGCGGTCGTCGTTGAAGTCGACTTTCCGGCCGGCCGCGTCGAGCAGCGTGAGATCGCATTCGAGGAAGCCGCCGTACTCGATGGAGCGCAGGTCGAAGACCCAGCGCTCGCCGGCCGCGGCGCGGAAGCTGTAGAAGTCGCGGTCTGGCAGGGCGCGCAACATGCCGTGCAGCGTCTGCGGACGCAGCTCGATGGGTTGGGCCGAGGCGGGCGAGTCGTTGGGCTCGGTTTCGGTGGCGGAGGGCAGAGCGTCGACGTAGAACAGGCGACTATTGGCGCGTCCCGCGGCGGTGCGCAGCGTGACGATGTGCGGGCCGAGCGGAGCATCCGGCGCCACGCGCACGCGGCCGCGAACCGAGTCCGAGCCGGCGGCCAGGGTTTCAACCCACTCGATGTGCGAGTCGTCGAAGAGAACCTCGAGCGGGGCGCCGAGGCGCTCGCCGACGAGCGTCACTTTGACGGTTTCGCCCTGGGCGGCGCCGAACGGCTCGAGGCGATGGACCCACGGCGCGTCCTCGGGCCCGTCCAAGGCCGCGCCCGCGAGCGCGATGGTCGCGAGCGTTGCGAGAAAGAAGGCGCGCCTCATGCGAAGAGCTCTTGGATGGGAACGCCGCCGTCGTTGATCCTCACCGGGCGACCTACGGCGTGGTACTCGTGCGAGGCGTCGATGCCGAGCTTCTTGTAGAGCGTCGCGCCGAGATCCTCGATCGAGACGGGTCGCTCGCTTGGGTAGGCGCCGCGCTCGTCGCTGGCGCCGATGATTTGGCCGCCCGGCACGCCCGCACCGGCGACAGCGATGGAGAACACTCCAGGCCAATGATCGCGGCCGGCCGAGTGGTTGATCTTGGGCGTGCGTCCGAACTCGCCGAGGGCGAGCACGAGAGTGGAGTCGAGCAGCCCGCGCGCGTCCATGTCCTCGAGCAGCGTTGCGAAAGCCTGGTCGAGCTCGGGATAGAGCTTGGCGTTGGTCTTGTCGTTGTCGCTGTGGGTGTCGTAGCCGCCGTGAAACAGCGTCACCAGCCGTACGCCGGCTTCGATCAGCCGCCTGGCAAGCAGGGCGCCCTGCCCGGCGGTCGTGCGGCCGTAGGCGTCGCGGAGCTGGTCCGATTCAGCGTTGAGGTCGAAGGCTTTCTTGGCCGCTGGCGAGGCGACCAGGTCGAAGGCCTTCTGCGAAAAGTAGTCCAGGCTCTCGACCACTCCCGAGCGCTCCAGGCCTTCAATCCGGGCGTCGAGCGCGGAGAGCAGGCGCATGCGCCCCTCGGCTTCTTCCAAGCCGACGCCGGTCGGCAAGGTCAGGTCCTGGACCGAGAACTCTTTCTTGTTGGGGTTGCCGGTGATGAACGGATCGTAGGCTGCGCCGAGAAAGCCGGCGTCGGCCGAGATGTCGCGGTTGGGAATGACGACGAAAGGCGGCAGGCCGTTGCGCGGTCCGAGCTCCTTGGCCGTCACCGAGCCATAGACTGGGTGCTTGAAGGCATTGTTCGGGCGTTGGCCGGAGAAGATGTACTGCTTGGCTTTCTCGTGGATCGCCTCGTGGGAAAAGATCGAGCGAATGACGCTGTAGCGGTCGAGAAGATTGGCCGAGCGCGGCAGCAGCTCGCTAAAGCGGACCCCGGGGACTTTTGTGGGGATAGTCGAGAACCCGCCGCGAATCTCCGGCGGAGCGTCGGGCTTGGGATCAAACGAGTCGTGCTGGCAGAGGCCGCCCGTCTGGAAAAAGATCAAGCAGGAGATCTCTTTGCCGCCGCTCGAGGCCGCGCGGAGCATTTTCGGAAGATTGAGCCCAGCGAACGCCATGCCGCCCAGACGCAGCACGTCGCGGCGTGAGAACGGGGCGAGCATCCGGTTTAGTCGCATCGGATCCGGCTCAGCGGTTGAGCTGAAACTCCTTGGAGTTGAGGATCGTCCACAAGACGTTCTCGAGGGCGCGGCGACGACCGCGCCCGGCTCGGGCTTCCGCCGTGAGGTATTGTCTCACGGCCTCCGCTTCGGGTTTCGTGGGGTCCCGAGTGAATGCACGGACGTAGAGATTCGCCACGATCTCTTCGTCGGAGCGGCGGGCGGCGAGCAGCTCGCCGATCACGTTCGCCTCAGCGCGCACCTTGCCCTCGACTTCCGCGCCGTTCATCAGGTTGAGCGATTGCGCAAGCGAGGGCGCTTTGGAGCGAGCCTCCATGACGTCGCGGCGCGGCATGCCGAAGGTGGTGAGAAAGTGTGTGGCGCCGATGCTCGCAATCAGCTCCTTGGGCGAGGTTCCTTCGGGATAGTTGCGGAACTGCTGGGGGACTCCTGTGACCTGCACGATGGCGTCGAGCAGGGCCTCCGCCGGCAGCTTGCGCGGAACGTAGCGGGCGAACAGCATCTGCTCGAGCGGATCCTGGCCGCCGGGACGCTCGGGCGTATGCGCGGCGAGCTGGTAGGCGCGCGAGCCCGCGATGAGCCGGTGTAGGGCCCTGAAGCGGAAGCCGGAGTCGATGAAGTAGCGCGCCAGCTCGTCGAGCAGCTCGGGATGGCTGGCGCGGTTGGTCGAGCGGAAGTCGTCGAACGGCTCGACAATGCCTCGACCGAAGTACTCGAACCAGACGCGGTTCACGGTGGCGCGCGCGAACTGCAGTTGCTGGTCTTCAAGGATCCAATCGGCCAACGCTTCGCGGCGGGTTTGCCCAGCGGAGAGTCGCGGCCGCGTGCCGTCGAGGAAGCGCGGCTCGACGGGGACGTTCTTGTTGGGGTGCAGCACCTCGCCCTCGCGTGCGTCATACCAGACGCGGCGGTACTGCCCGTAGCCGTGCTTTACCCGGGTGCGCGCCAAAAAGGCCGCCATGCCGTAGAAGTCGTCTTGGGTGAGGTTCTCGAGCGGATGGTTGTGGCACTCGGCGCACTCGATGCGCTGGCCGAGAAACAGCCGCGTGAGGGTAGGCGTGGCTTTGGAGACCTCGAAGGTCTTGAGCATGAAGTCGATCGCCGGATGCCAGAAATTGCCGGCGGGACGAACGGTGGTGTCGCCGACGGCGGTGAGCATCTCGCGAGCCGCCTGATCGTAGGGGCGGTCCCGGGCGATCAACTCGTGCAGCCAGCGCTTGTAGCTGCCGTTGGTGCGGCCTTGCGAGTAGTACTGCGAATTGCGGAACCAATCCTCGAACTTGACCAGCCAGTGCGTCGAGTACTCGGGCCGCGCGAGCAGATCATCAATCAGGCGGGTGCGTTTGCCGGGCCGGGTGTCCGCGAGGAACGCCTCGACCTCGGCCGGCTCGGGCAGCATGCCAATGACGTCGAGGAAGACGCGGCGCAGGAAGACACGATCGCTCGAGGGCGGATACGGCTCGACGCCCACGCGCCGCAGCTTGTCGAAGACATGGCGATCGATGAAGTTGTGCGGCTGCGGGATCGAGGTTTCGGCGAGCTCGTCGACGACGATCATCTGCGCGGATGCGGTCTTGCCCATCGCGCGAGCAAGGATGGTGGTGAGACCGCGACCGGTTGCGGTGACCGCGGCGTCGGCGACCTCGGAGACGACGCCGGTGTCCGCGACCGAGAACCGCACGCTGGCGGTCATGTCGCGGGTCGTGCCGTCGGAGAGGCGACCGACGACGACGAGCGGCTGACGGGCGCCTTTCCCGACCAGAATCCGCTCGGCCGGATGAACCTCGAGCCGCTCGAGCTGCGCGCCGGCGGAATCGAGCTTGGCGCCCTGCTCGATCCAGGACAACAGGGTCCGGTACTCGTCGGACTCGGGCGTCATGAGGTGACCGCCGCCGTGGGCGACGGCAAAGCTGGGCTTGGCGATCAGCAGCGACTCGGCGGGCGACGCCAGGTTGATGCGACGACCGTCGTGCTGGGTGACGATCATGCGATGGTCGGCCACCGGGTCCGCGCCGTAGAGCGAAAGCTTGAAGCCGGCCTGGCCAGGCGGCGAGCCGTGGCAGGCCGAGCCGTTGCAGCCCTTGGTGGTAAAGATCGAGAGCAGGTCGCGCGCGAAGTCGACCTCCATCGCGCCGGCCGCACGCTCACCGACCATGACCGCAACCGCGGTGCGCACGCCCTCGCAGCTCGCCTCGATCTGCGCGCGCCCGGGACCAGCGGCGACGACAGACGCGTCGTCGATGCGCGCAACGCTGGGCGCGGAAGAGCGGAGCGTGCAGTCGAGAGTGCGGTCGACCTCGCGGCTATGCGAGTCGGTGAGTGTGATGAGCAGCCGCTGCCGGGAGCCGGGACCGGCAAGGGAGATCCGCTCGGGGGCGATGCGCAGCTCGGCCGCGGTCGCGGCGCTCCAACATAGGATCGTCGCGGCCAGGAAAGCAAGCCTGTGAGGTCCTCGCATGGGCGCGGGAGCCGCGAGATCAGGCTAACAGAGCGGCCGGCGCCCATCAACCGAACAGCAGAATCGCGTGGCCTGCTTGGGCGCGGAATTGCGCTTAGACAAGCAGGAGGCGTCAGGTGATACGCAGGAAGAAGACCGCGGAACAAGTGCGCGCACTGGTGGAGGCGATTTGCAGTCGCGATCGCGACTTAGCACAGGACCTCGAGGCCGTCAGGCCGCGGGCGATCGAGGACGCGCGATCGTACCAGCCCGAAGCAGCCGCAGCGGAGGCCCGCGCGCCGAGGCTGGATCCCGGGGTCGTCGCGGAGACGATCGTGCTGCGCACCGGCCGCCCCGTGCTGGCGGTTCGCGACAACGAGGCTGAGCTCGAGTTTCAGGATGCGGAAAGCGCGGTTTGGCGTGGACGGCTGATCGAAGCCCGGCCGCAGCTCGGGCGCGCCATTCGGGCGTCGGGGCGGATCGAGCTCGAGAACCACCGCCTCTCGTGGGTCGGCACGGGTTGGTTGGTGCGCCCCAACATCGTCGTGACGAATCGACACGTAGCGGCCGTCTTCGCGCGTCGCAGCGGGGAGCGGTTCGTGTTCCGCTCCGGCCTGGACGGCGGGCGGGTGGCCGCCTCGATCGACTTTCTCGAAGAGCTCGAGCGAGAGGAAAGCCTGACCTTCCGGCTCGAGAGGGTGCTCTACATCGAACCGGACAACGGTCCTGACGTGGCCTTCCTGGAGGTTTCGCCAAGCGGCGGCCGACTGCTCGCCGAGCCGCTCTCGCTCGCGAGCGCGCTGCCGGAGATTGATCGCCAGGTGGCCGTCATCGGCTACCCGGCGCGCGACAGCCGCATGCCCGAGATGGATCTGATGCTGGAGGTCTTCCGCAACGTCTTCGACAAGAAGCGGCTGGCGCCGGGCCGGATCACGGGGCACGGGGCGACGACGATTCGCCATGACTGCTCGACGCTGGGAGGCAACTCCGGCTCGACCGTGCTCGACTTGGAGACGGGCGAAGCGGTCGGGCTGCACTTCGCGGGAAGATTCCTGGAGGCGAACTTCGCCGCGCCGGCGCCCGCCGTGGCCGACCGGCTCGAGCACGCCCTGAGCCGGTTGCGGGGGCGGCGGCCGCCTGCGCCCGCCCCGACCCCGCCTCCCCCGACCCGACCTTGCGCTGGCGCCGAGCAGCCCGGCGCGGCAGGCGCCCACGCGGTGCGGCGCACGATCCCGGTTCACATCACCGTCGAGATTGGCGACGAGGCCGCGCCCCGCAGCCCGGCCGCCCCTCGGGTGGCGACGGCGCCCGCGGTCCAGGCGCCTCCGGTCGCGCCGGATGAAGAAGACGAGGTCTTCGAGGTCGAGGCGCGTCCGGAGGACTACCGCGATCGAGAGGGCTATGACGCGAGCTTCCTGGGCGACGGCATTGAAGTCCCGCTGCCGCAGGCGGTGCGCGATTGCGGCCAGGTCGTCTCGTTCGATTTCGACGGCGAGACACAGACCGAGTTGCGCTACCAGCATTTCTCCGTGGTGATGAATCGCGAGCGCCGGCTTTGCTTTTTCAGCGGCGTCAACATCGACGGGGCGCAACTGAAGTCCAAAAGGCGTCCGGGTTGGCGCATCGATCCGCGTATTCCGCGCGAGCTGCAGATTCGGTTCGAATGCTACGGCAACTTTCCCAAGTTCAGCCGCGGGCACATGACCCGGCGCAAAGACCCGATGTGGGGAACCGACGCGATGGTCGACCTGGGCAACCGTGAC
The DNA here is from genome assembly GCA_965216545.1 of Bryobacterales bacterium. Lineage (GTDB taxonomy): Bacteria > Acidobacteriota > Terriglobia > Bryobacterales > UBA6623 > RI-231. The sequence continues at coordinate 3,426,609 of OZ244172.1, read as the reverse complement.
TCCATGCACGTCACTAACGCCGCGCCGCAGATGCAGCCGTTCAACGGCGGCATCTGGCTGGGGCTCGAGGACTATGCGCTGGACAACTGCCGCGAGGACGACATGCGGATCTGCGTGTTGACGGGGCCGATCTTCAGGGAGGACGACCCGGTGCGCTTCGGCGTCCGCATCCCGATCGAGTTCTGGAAGGTGATCGGCTTCATTCACGACGAGACGGGCGAGCTGAGCGCCACCGGGTACTCGATGTCGCAGGCCTCGTTCCTGGCCGAGGAGGAGCTCGTCTTTGGGGCGCACGAGACGTTCCAGCGCTCGCTTGCTTGGATTGAAGATCGCGCCGGCGTCTCGTTTGGCGCGCTCACCGACACCGATCTGTTCGACACGGTGGAAGAGGCCCTTCCGACGCCGCTGAGGGACTTCCGGCAGATTCGGTTCTTCTAGGGAGCCCGGAGCGGGTTGCTGACGCGGGCGCGTTACGTGCGTTAGAAGACGACGCTGCCCTTTTTGGCTTCGATCTTGGCGAAGTCGATGCCGGGCACTTTCTCGACATCGGCGAGCGTCCGGAACGGACCGTGCTCGGCGCGGTACTTCAGGATCGCAGCCGCCTCGGAGCGCTTGAGTGAGAAGCGGCTCTCGAGCTCGATGGCGCGCGCGGTGTTGAGGTTCACCGGCGGCAGCGCTCGAGGCGGGAAATGCTCGACCAGGTAGTCGAGCACGAGCTGCATGTCGTCGTCCGAGCCCTTCATGCCCATGGCGATCATCTTTGTCATGGTCTGGCCCCAGCCATTGCGGTCCTGGCGCAGGGAGACGGACTTGGCAACGTCATGGCATTGCAGGCACATCTGCTCGAGCTTGGCCTTGCCGGGGCCGTCGGGCAAGACCACGCCGAGCGACGGGACGGCTCCGAGCAGAGCGATGAGCAGGATACGTGGGAGCGAGTGCATGGAGTTAGTGCTCGATGGGGAATCCGAAGGCGTGCAGGGCGCCGTCGCGTGTGGCCGCGTAGACGGTGTTCGGTCCCGCAACGAGGCCGCTCACGCCGGCGGCGCCGGGGATCTCCCGGCTGCTGAGCTCGCTGCCGGTGATGCCGAACAAGGCGTGCAGCGAGCCGTCGCCCGCGGCCGCGAACACCAGGCCGTTCACCACGATGGGCGCGGAGGGCGAACGTAGATCGGTCTTCCAGCCCGGCTCGAGCGCGGGCCCGCCGCCGTCGTCGACGATCTTCCAAGCCTCCACGGCGGCGGCCTTCGATCCCACGATCCATGTGACGCGGTTGGCGTCCTGCCAGGTTGCGAGAGCGCCGGAGGAGAAGCCAGCCGAGTCCGGGGCGGTCTTGCTCAGCGGGCCGCGCCGGATATCGGCCGCGGCGAACAGGGCCGCCGAACCGTCGGCCGCGGCAACGGCGAGATAGTCGCGGTCGTCATAGTCGATCACCACCGGCGCCGAGACGTAGCGTGCGCCGCTCGCGCGATGAGAAGCTGTTTCGCGCAGCGTGCCGCCGTCGAGCGCCGCCACGCGCCCGTCCGTTGTCGCGACGTAGATCGTGCCATCGGGTCCCATCGCAAATCCGGCGGCGCCGGCGGGAGACGCCGCGCCGCTCTTCCAACTCGAAATGGCCCCAGAGGCGGTGTCGAGAGCCCACACGCCGTTCGCCGCCCCGCCGCAGCCGTTGACGGTCGCCACGTAGGCCACGCCATCGACGACGAGCAGCCCGCGAGCGTGAGCGTTGGCGGGCAGAAACGGCGTCGGCGAGACGTGGTCGTATCCGTTGGAGACCAGCATGGTGCGGAGCCTGCCATCGGCGGTGAGCGCGTAGACGATGCCGAGGCCGCGCAGCACGCGGCGTTGCGGAGCTTGGCGGCGGGCGCTTGGTTTCGGCGCTGCCTGGGCGGGCGGACGCGCTGGGGCCTGGGGCCGCAGCGTGACCGCGCCCTGGTGCGGCTCGCCGACCCCGCTGAATCCGGGGCTGCGCCTACGCGGGCCGGCGAATCCCATCAGCGCCGGCAGGGCGGCGGCGGTGGGCCTGCTCAAGGTCGCCGTCATGCCGCCGGGGCATTCCGCGGTCGGCGCCGGGTAGGCCTCGGCCACGCCGAAGTTGCGTTCCCATTCCGCGCGATCCAGGTCTGTATCGACGGCGTAGACGCTGCCGTCGGGCGCGCCGAGGAAGGCGAGCGAGCGGAAGCCTTTGTGGCTGATGAGGAAGTCGAGCAGCACGGGCGGAGTCAGCGCGCTCGAGCCGCGGGCCTGTTCCTCGAAATCGCGCGTCCAGAGCAGCTGGAAGTCCGCCTGCCGCACGCTGCCGGCGCTGATCTTGGCGCTCGAGCGCAGCCAGGACGAGCGTTGCGCGTCGTTGCCGAAGGCGGTCCAGTCCTGCGCCGCGAGCGGGATCGCCAGGCTCAGCGCAAGCCAACTCCAACCAAGCGTCTTTGCCATGATTCGCATCCCTCTCCCGGGTCGACGACGGTCCGCCCTGAAGGTATAGCCTAACCTACTACAATGACTCGTTCAGAGGTGTTGGTTTGATGCAACGGTTCGGCAACTGCTCCCTCGCGGTCACGGCTTGGCTTATCTTGACGATTTCGCCAGCCCAAGGCGCCGACTGGCTCACCGACGGGGGAGATTCCCGGCGCACGGCTTGGCAGCGCGACGAGACGATCTTCACCAAAGACAACGTCTCGCAGATGAAGCTGCTGTGGAAGCTGCGGCTCGACAACGAGCCGCGGCAGATGCACTCGCTGTTCCCGCCGTTGATCGCCGGCCGTGTCAATACCGCCAACGGTCGAAAAGAGATCGCCATGGTCACCGGAGTCTCCGACAACCTTTACGGTATCGACGCCGAGACCGGCAAGTTGCTGTGGAAGCGTCATTTCGAGAACACCTACACGCCTCCCGAGGGCGCGCGTCCGCACTATACTCTGTGCCCTGGAGGCATCATGGCGACGCCCGTGATCGGCCCAGCCGAGAAACAGGGCGACTACATCATCTATGCCGCTTCGTGGGACGGCCGGCTACATTTCCTCAACTTGGCGGATGGCAAGCCCATCCGAGAGCCCGCGCAGTTCATGCCGCCCGACGGCAAGCCCTATGCGCTGAACCTGGTCGACAACGTCATCTATACGCACTCCGCGCAGGGCTGCGGCGGCAACCCGAACATGGTTTATGCCTACGACCTCGAGACCGACAAGGTCGGCAGTTGGGGGCCGGCCGGCGGCGGCATGTGGGGCCGGACCGGGCCGGCAATCTCCTCCGACAAAGTGCTCTACACCGGCACCGGCGACGGGCCGTGGGATCCGGAGAACGGCGTGTTCGGCAACGGCATCATCGGCGTACAGCAGAATCCCGAGACCAAGGCGATGGAGCTGGTCGACTACTACGGGCCGTCGAATGCGGAATGGCTGTTCAAGCGCGACCTCGACATGCAGGTCACGCCGGCGATCTTTCCGTTCGAGGGACGCGAGCTGATGGTGGACGCCGGCAAGGAGTGCGTGATCTATCTGATGGACACGGCCTCGATCGGCGGCGACGACCATCGCACGCCCGAGTACCGGACGCCGCTGATCTGCAATGAGGAAGTGAACTTCGCCTCGGCCGGGATCTGGGGCTCGATGGCCACTTGGGAAGACGAAGAAGGGACGCGCTGGGTGCTGACGCCAGTATGGGGTCCCAAGCATTCGAAGTTCCACGCGCCGATCGAGCATGGCGAGGTGAAGGACGGCGCGATCGTTGCCTTCAAAGTGGAAACGAGGGCGGACGGCAAGGCTTGGCTGGCGCCGGCTTGGGTTTCCCGCGACATGAACCGCGCCGAGCCGCCAATCATCGCCAACGGCATGATCTTCGCCTACGGCAACGGCGAAGACACACACCAGGCGATGCCCGACGTCGGGCTGACGAATACGGCGGAGGAGCGCATCGCCGGCTCGACGCACGCGGTGCTCTACGTCCTCGACGGCAAGACCGGCGAAAAGCTGTGGTCGAGCGGCGAAGAGATCACGTCGTGGAACCACTGGAGCAACTTGGCGCTGGCGAACGGCAAGGCCTATCTGGCGACCTTCGACGGCACGGTGTGGTGCTACGGAATCGAGCGTTAGATGCGCGTTCTGCTGATCGGCATGCTCGTGTGTTTGGGCTCGGCGGAGGCGCAGACAGCCCGTATTCCGCTCGAAGAGGTCGTCCAGCGGCAGCGCAAGCTTTTGTGGGACTGGGGCGGGCTGATCCGTTACGGCAGCGCGAACACTGAGGTCCCGCCGCCAGCGCCAGGCGAGGACCGGGTCGTCTTCTTGGGCGACGACGTGACCGAGCTTTGGGGCCAAGGCGAAGAGCGGTTCTTTCCCGGCAAACCCTACTTGAACCGCGGCATCGCACGCCAGACCACGCCGCAGATGCTGGTGCGCTTCCGGCAGGATGTCATCAAGCTGCGGCCCAAGGTCGTGGTGATTCAAGGCGGCATGAACGACATTGCCGCCTTCACTGGACCGGGCACGCAAGGAATGATCGTCGAGAACATCGAATCGATGGCGGATCTGGCGCGCATCAACGGCATCCGCGTCGTGCTGGCGTCGCTGTTGCCTGTCTGCGACGACTGTGGTCCAACGAGGCAGTCGACGCTGCGCCCGCGCGGCAAGATCTTCGGCCTCAACGACTGGCTGGAGGAGTACGCTGAAAGAACCGGATCGGGGTACCTGAACTACTACCGCGTTCTCGCCGACGGACGCAGCTTCCGGGCGGAGTGGACCGACGACGGTCTGCTGCCCAACGCCGCGGGCTACGCCGCAATGGCGCCGGCGGCGGAGCGAGCCATCGTCGAGGCGCTGGCGCGGTAACACCGCCGCGCCGGAAGAAATACCGGCTAACACCGCCTGGCCAGGTCCGGGGTTTCTCCGAAACTGATCCGTCCGACTCAAAATTCGGCCGAATCTTGCGGAAATCAGGCCATCGCCGATCTTGGACGAGCCCGCAAAGATAGAATTGAAGCATTCGCTCTGGTCAGCGAGGAGGCCCCATGCGGCGCCTTCGACCGGGTGTGCGGTTTCGGTGAGGTGCTGTCTCGAGGGAGGTGCAGCTCGAATCTCTACATCAGGCTCGTCGACCCAAACGACGGCGCGGTGGTCCGCCTGGAGGATCCCGAGCCGGTAGCAGTCGAATACACGATCCCCGATTCGATCCCGGCTCTAGAGGCTCACCACGTGGAGGCGCCGCCGGGGCTTGGGCTGAGCGCCGTCGGGGAGAGCCAGGACGGCTGGCTGGCCGCGGAGTCGGAAACGCCCTCGGGAGAGGTTCGCCCCGTGCTCGCCCCAGGCGCCCTGGGGGTGGGGGAGTACGAGGGACGACTCAGGGCTTGGTCGGAGGATCCGGTCATCCGCCGCGACCTCGCAGTGACTCTCACGGTCGACTCGCCTCCGCCGGGAGCAATCGCGGCGGTGGTGAACGCGGCGAGCTTCGAAGATCGACCCATCGCGCCGGGGGAGATCGTCAGCATCTTCGGAACCGGCTTCGGCCCTGCGACCGGTGCGAGTCCAGAAGTCGAGAATGGCCGCCTGCAACTCAACGTGGCGGGGTGGTCGTCCGTGTGGAGGACTTCGGCGCCCCGGTGTTGTTCGCCAGCCGCGGTCAGGTCAACGCTGTCGTGCCCTATGAGGTCGCCGGGCGCCGGGTCCTCAACTTTCGCGTCTGGACGCCACGCGGATCGAGCCCGGGCTTCGGCGCCTCGTCTGAGCCCACAGCCCCGGCTCTGTTCACCCAGAACGGCTCAGGGTCGGGCTCCATCGCAGCGCTCAACCAGGACGGCAGCCTCAATACCCCATTCAATCCCGCGCGGCGAGGCGAGGCGATCGTGTTGTTTGCGCCGGCGAGGGCGAAACAACTCCGCCGGGCGCGACGGGGGCGCTCGTAGCGGACCTATTGCGGGTGGCAGCGGAGGTTCGCCCGAGCGTCGGCGGAGTTGCGGCCGAAGTCTTGTCCGCCGGCCCGGCCCCGGGTTTCGTCGGCCTGCCGCAGGTCAACCTGCTCGTGCCCGCGGAGGCGGCGTCGGAGACGGCGGCGATTGAGCTTACGGTCGGAGGCGCGAGCACGCAGCCCAACGTCACGGCCGCGATCGAGTAGCGCCGGCGCGGCTTCTCACCGGAACCGGCGATGGGGGAACGGCTTCGAAAGCTCCGAAGTCGATCCGCGGCGTACGGTCGCGATCGCCATCGAGCACCCGGACGCCCCCCGCGAAGTCGCGCTCGGGAGGATTGGCGGTCCCGCCCGCGTCGATTGCCGCCGCTCTCCGCCTGCCCGCCTCCCGAGTCGCGGTTTCGATCACCGTTGGCGACAAAGCGATCGTTTCGCGGCACCGTACGATCTGCCGACGGTATGGCGCCGGCGCGCCGATTGGCCTCGATCCCGCCGCGATTGAGGAGTGAGCGGAGACGTCCTCGCCGACCGTTGATGAACAGCAACACGTCGTCGAAGCCGTCGTTGTTGACATCGGCCGCGCGGGCGAGCCCAACCGCGGTGTCATGCGGGACCTGGATGTTGTGGAGCCCCCGACTCCCGAACCCGGAGCGAGAACATGCGGGAGGCCTGAGGCCTCGGCGCTTGCGAGGACGAGCAGATCAGTAGGACAGCGAGCATGGAAGACCGCGCCTGCTCGAGAGGAAAACCTTGTAACCTCATGGAAATGCTCGTGACGCGGTTCATCGCGACGACGGCCCTGGCCGCCGTCTGCGTGTGGGGACAGACGCGTCCCACCGTGCGGGCCATCTACGTGGAGAACCCTCCCGAGCTCGACGGCCGGGTCGACGAGGCTCTCTGGCAGGCAATCCCCCCGGCCGCGGGGTTTACCCAGCGCAACCCCGACGAAGGACGGCCGGCCACCGAAGACACCCAAGTGCGCTTCGCCTATGACGAAGACAATCTCTACATCGGCATCCTCTGCCTCGACTCCCAACCGCGGGCGGCGGTGATGACGCAGAACCGTCGCGACGGCGAAATGGAAGACACCGACTCCATCCAGATCCTGCTCGACACCTTCAACGACGGCCAGAACGCCTTCGTGTTCGGCACCACGCCGACCGGCATCGAGTACGACGCCCAGATCACCAAAGCCGGCCAGGATCGTGGCGGCAGCGGCGCCAGGCGCGCCGGAGGCGCCGGCGCCCGCGGCGGAGCGCAACGCGGTGGCGCCGCCGCCACCAACATCAACTGGGACGCCGTGTGGGAGGTTCGCGCACAGCCGACCGAGCGCGGCTGGGAGGCCGAGATGGCCATCCCGTTTCGAACGCTGCGCTATCGGCCCGGAGAGGATCTAACCTGGGGCTTGAACATCTTCCGCACGCTTCGGCGACGCAACGAGCAGTCCTTCTGGGCGCCCATCACGCGGGCATTCGAGTTCACCCAAGTCACCCTGGCGGGCTCGCTGAGCGGGCTGGCGGCCGAGCGCAATCTGAATCTCAAGCTGTTGCCCTATGTCGTCGCCGGCTCCCTTCAGGATTTCCAGCTCCCGCAGGACCGTACCAAGCGCGAGCTCGACGGCGGCCTCGACCTCAAATACAGCCTCACGCCAAGCCTGACCCTGGACGCAACCGTCAATACCGACTTCGCCCAAGTCGAAGTCGACGACGAGCAGATCAACCTCACGCGGTTCGACCTGTTCTTCCCCGAGAAGCGACCCTTTTTCCTCGAAAACGCCGGCTTTTTCGAATTCGGCACCCCGCGCGAGGTTGAGCTGTTCTTTTCGCGCCGCATCGGCATCGACGCGGATCGCAACCCGGTCCCAATCGACGCCGGGGCGCGCGTGAGCGGCAAAGTCGGGCCGTACCAGATCGGGTTGCTCAACATGCAAACGCGCCGCGTGGAGGGCCGGGCGCCCGCAAACAATTACGGCGTTGCACGTTTTAGCCGTGAGCTGCCCAACCGATCCTCCATCGGCGTCATCGCGCTCAATCGGCAGGCGATGTCAGGTTTTGGCAGCCCCAGCCGGGGGTCCAACCGCGCCTACGGAGCGGACGCCAACATCGGGCTCGGCAAGTACGCGAACTGGTTCAACTACTGGGCGCGCACCAAGTCGCAAGGCGAAACTTCGGGCCAGCACGCCGGAGCGAGCTTCTTCAAGTTCGACGACGCCAAGCACGAGATCGAGGGCGCATATCGCGAGGTGGGCCGCAACTTCAACCCGGAGGTCGGCTTCGTCAATCGCGTCGGCTACCGCCATCACTTCTATGGCGTTCGCCGGCGGTTCTTCCCGGGCTCGCGAATCATCCGCAGCGTCGAGCCGCACTTCGGCATTCGCGAGTGGCGCACCATCGAGACCAACAAGAAGGAGTCGGACTTCCAGCACTTTCACTTTGACACTCGCTGGCAAAACGGCGGCCGCCTAGGCATGGCGTTCAACCGCAACTTCGAGCGCCTCGACAAGCCATTCGAAGTCCACCCCGGCGTCTTCATCGCGCCCGGTTCCTACCGCTTCAGCGACATCCGCGCGGACTTCAACGGCGACCCGACGCGCACGCTGTTCTGGACGAGCGAATTCACCATGGGCGGATTCTACAACGGGACCTTGACGTCGATGAACCTCGGCGGAGGCGTCCGCAAAGGGCCGAATCTAACGTGGACCGGGACCTATTCGCGGAACTTCGTGCGGCTGCCGGCAGGCGACTTCGATACGGATCTGATCGGGCTGCGCTGGAACTGGTCGTTCAACGCGAAGAGCTATCTGCAAACCTTCAGTCAGTACAACTCCGTCGCGCGGCAGTTCGGGCACAACGTGCGCCTAGCCTTCCTGTCGAGCTCGAGCACGGGCCTGTTCATCGTTTTCAACACCCGGCACGCGAGCTACGAATTCAACGACCCGCACGGGATGGACCGCCGCACGCTGTCGCGGGCGTTGATCGTGAAGTTCAATCATTTACTCGATTTCTGAAGCAAAGCGCGGGGGTCGCCGATAGTCTCTCGAGATGCGGTTCGAGGGCTTGCGGGCGGTGGTCTTCGATCTCGACGACACTCTCTATCCCGAGCGCGCGTATACCCGTAGCGGCGCTCGCGCCGTGGCTGAGGCTCTGGGCGATCCAGACGCCCTCGCGGAGCTTCTCGGGATCGAGCAACAGGACCCGGCAGGCCCGCTCTATTCGACTTGGCTTGCCAAGCGGGGCCGCGACAAGCCGGCCCGCCTGGCCGAGCTGGTTCGCCAACACCGCGAGCATGTTCCACAGTTGACGCTGGCGGGCGGCGTGCGCGCCGCGCTGGTGCGTCTGCGGCGGCGCTACTCTCTCGGGCTGGTCACCGACGGTCGCCTGGCGCAACAACGCGCCAAGATCGAAGCGCTCGGGCTCGAGGAGTTGCTCGATGCAGTGGTCTGCTCGGACGAGCTTGGCCGCGGATGCTGGAAACCCCATCCAGCGCCGTTCCGGCGTGCGCTCGAGCTGCTCGAGGCCGATCCCTCCGAGGCTGTATACGTTGGCGACAACCCCACGAAAGACTTCCTGGGAGCGCGTCGGGCGGGCATGCGCCCGATCCGCATGCGCCGACCCGACGGACTCCACTCCAATGAGGAGGCGACTTCAGCCGACGCCGCACCCGACGCCGAGGTCCGCGAGATCGGCGAGCTCGAAGCTCTATTGGGCTAAGCTCAGGAGCGTGAGCATCGCGCCTCGTCTGGCGGCCAGTCTTCTGGCGGCCGCATCGATTCTGGCGGCCCAGCATCCGACGGCCTGCGCGGAGCCTCGGCTCGAGGTACACGCCGAACCCGAGTCCAGGCCGCCTCGCAAAGGCTCGCTCACCGTCGTCTCGTTGAACCTCGGCAAGGAAACCGACGCCGCACGGATTGCGGGCGAGCTCCGGCGAGCGGGCCTGCTCGAACGGACCGACGTGCTGGCCCTGCAGGAGGTGCAACGAGACGAGCCGGGCGCCGGCGTCGCCGAGAGGCTGGCCGAACGGCTGGGCATGAGCGTGGCGGTCGCCGGCGCCGGAAACGGCGACAGCGGCGAGAACGCTGACGCGGTCGCCCTGCTGAGCCGCCACAGGCTCCGGGACGCTCGGGCCGTTCCGCTGCCCCGCAACGAGCTGGGCGTCCGCACGCGCTGCCGCGTAGCGATAGCCGCCACCGTGGAGGGTATGCGCTTCGTGGGCTTGCATCTTGACACACGAGTCAACACGCACAGGCGCTTGGCGCAGCTCGACCCCGCGCTTGCTGCCGCGGAGGGCTTCGATGGGCCGGTCGTGCTAGCGGGGGACTTCAATACCAACCGGTTCTATTGGCTTGGCCGCCTGATCCCCGTTCCGTTCGTTGAAGACCAGGCTGACGCTGTGTTCGACCATCTTGTCGAGCGGGGTTTTCAATCGCCCTTCGCGCCAGGAGGACCGGCGACGAACGACTTCCTCGGCCTGCAGCTCGACTGGGTATTTCTGCGCGGCGTGGAGCCAAGCGATGCGGGCGTAGAACCGCTGACGTTCACCGACCACCACGCCGTGTGGGTGCGGATCCCCGAGCAGGCGGGGCGCCGACGCGCGAGCAATCGGCGCTAGCGAGGGCCAGCCGCGCGCGGAGAAGCCCGTGCGAAGAAGCAGTCTCACACGCACCGATGCTAGCCGCTGGGGACTGTTTCAATGCATGGGTAATGAGCAAGCAGAGCCCTCCTGGCGGGAGTAGAATGTCGGGCCCGCGCCCTGGTGGATTTCGGACGGAGATATATCGTAATAGGTCGCCGCATTCTCTCTCGAATATGAGAAAAAGTGGGGTATCCACTTGACTCAGGTGGCCCCAACATCTTGTGGTCGGCCTTACCCCGGTTCGGCGTCCCAATCGGCCACGATCGAGCGGTACGGCGTCGGCTCGACCGCGACAGCTTGCTGAACGAGGCGGTAGAACGGCTTGCCGCGGCTGCGTGAGCTGCGGCGGTTGAAGCGGAACACGAACTCATCGAGGTAGTAGTCGAGATGCTCGTGGCTGATCGCGCCTTGGTGGGTGCCGAGCATCCAACGCTTGAGCAGCGAGATCGCCTTGTGGACCCGCGGCAGCAGCTCCGACGCCTCCTTGCGCCGCCCCGACAAAAAGACGATGCGATGCCGGTAGCCCTTCTTCTCGAGCGGCTCGTAGCCCAGCCAGCCATCGCTGTGCAGCAGGCTGCCCGGCTCGACCGACTCCTCCACGAAAGGGATCAGACTGGCCGCCGAGGCGTCGCGCACGCGACGCATGCGCAGGCGTCCCATCCCGGCGCCCTTCTCCTCCACGGCCACTGCAATCAGCGCTTTGCGCTCGGTCTGACGGCCGGAAACGCCTTCTTCCGGGCCGCCCCAATAGGTCTCGTCGACCTCCACCACGCCGCTGAGCCGCTCGCGTCCGGGACGCACCATCGCCCGGCGCAGCTTGTGCAGCCAAGTCCAGGCCGTCTGATAGCTGCCGAGGCCCAGCACGCGCTGCAACCCCAGCGCGCTAGCTCCGTTCTTCTGCGAAGTGATGTGCCACATGGCGCGAAACCACAGCCGTAGCGGCTTACGAGTGTCTTGAAAGATCGTGCCGGCGGTCGCCGAGGTCTGCCGTCCGCAGCGCGCGCACTCCAGCCTAACTTTGCGCACCGGCCACGCCCGCCCATGGCCGCAAGCCGGGCAGTGAAACCCGTCGGGCCAACGCAGCCTCACCAGGTAGTCGCGGCACGCCTCCTCGGTCGCGAAACGGGCCTCGAACTCCACCAGATCACGCGGATAATCCTCCACAGCGCCGCATACTACATCTTGGGGTCACCTGAGTTAAGTGGATACCCCACTTGAGAAAATAGAGACATGGCCGAAGCGCCTTCGCCGCCGCTGGATCTGGACTCTCTGGACCTGGAGACGTTGAAGGCGTTGTGCCGGGCACGGCGCGCCGAGCTCGCTTCGCAGAAGAGTGAGATCGAGCGGATGAAGCTGCTGATCTTGAAGCTCAAGCGGCTGCAGTTCGGGCGTAAGTCAGAGAAGATCGACGGCCGCATCGAGCAGCTTGAGCTGCGGCTCGAAGAGCTCGAAGCCGCCGAGGCCGAAGCGGAGCCGGAGCCGGACAGCGCGCCCGAAGTCTTTCTGGAAGGGGTTCGACACAAGCCTCGACGTCGCGAGCTGCCGCCGGAGCTGCCGCGCGAGACGATCACCGAGAATCCGAAACAGAAGAATTGTCCCGACTGCGGCGGTGCTTTGCGCAAGCTCGCGAGGACATCTCCGAGACGCTCGAGTACTCCCCGGCGCGCTTCAAAGTGATCCGGCGGGTGCGGCCGAAGCTGAGCTACGGTTGTTGTGACCGCATCGTGCAGGCGCCGGCTCAGAGCCGTGCGATCGAGCGCGGGTTGGCCGGACCGGGCCTGTTGGCGCACGTATTAACGGCAAAATATGCACACCATTTACCGCTCTACCGGCAGGCCTGGTCGATGTTCACTCGCGTTGCGGCCCGCACGGCCCGCTGATCCTCCAGGAGGACCGTTTCCTGAAGTGCTTCAAACCATTCGTCACCTCCTGATTCGCTTCAGGCGCTTCCGGCTGGAACGAGAGTTAGCCGGCCCGGACTTTCACCGGGGGAAACAACACGCCTTATCAAGGCACACACAATAACGCTGCGGAGCGAGCCTTGCGGGCGGTGGCTTTGGGGCGCAAGAACTATCTGTTCGCGGGCTCGGACGCCGGCGGCGAACGCGCGGCGGCGATGTATAGCCTGATCGGCACGGCCAAGCTCAACGGCGTCGACCCGGAAGCTTACCTGCGCCACGTGCTCGAGCGCATCGCCGACCACCCGATCAACCGCATCGCGCAGCTGCTGCCCTGGAACGTGGGCCTGGGCGCTGACGACGGTTACGTGTCCACATAAGCCCTGTGTGGACACCTACGCCGTCGGCAACTATCAAGTCAAGACGCTCCTCGCCGCACGCTTACGGACGACCTCGACGAGGCCTACGCCCGAGGCTTCGAGGCGGCGATCCGCGACGCCCAGTGCGAGCCACGTGACCTCAAGGGCATGGTGCACACGGAGCACATCGTCCACAAGATTCTCGGCGAGATCGCGAAAGCCGAGTTCGTCATCGCGGACATGACCCACGGCAGCCACGGCGCATACTTTGAGGCCGGATATGCGAAAGCCCTTGGGCGCGAGGTCATCTTTACTTGCCGAGAGGATCATTGGGACAAGCACATCCACTTCGACACGGCCCAGTACCCGCACATCAAGTGGAACGCTCCCGAAGACCCGCGAGAAAAGCTTCGGGATTGGTTGCTCGCACCGAAGGGGGAGGCAGGTTAACCCGCCGGAAACAACTCGTCCACCCGCACGGCGAAGCCAGGTAGCAACTCTGGGCACTCCAACTGGTCCTCGGCCACTAGGACGCGTGGCCGCGCGCCCGGCTCGTAGACTTCGACCTCGCGCTTCTCCGGATCGAGCACCCACACCGTACTGCAGCCGGCGGCGAGGTACTGGTCGACCTTCCGGCGCATCTCGAGGATTGTGTCGGTTGGGGAGATGACTTCGATTGCGAGGTCGGGGGCTCCGGGGATGTTGGCGCGCAGGTCGAGCCCGGTCGCCCTTTCTGCGGTGATGAAGGTCACGTCGGGACCCCGCAGCGTGGCTGGCTCGCGGGATAGGACAAAACCGGTATCCGACGGAAAAACCATGCCAAGTCGATGCTCATCGACGAACTGCTCTAGGAGCTTGTAGACGCGCCCAACCGTCAGATTGTGAATCGGCGTCGGGAACGTCAACTCGACTACCTCCCCATCGACCAGCTCGTAGCGGCAATGCTCTGGAGGCGGGAGTCGCTCGAACTCCTCCACCGACATCACTCCGGCGACCGGCATGACTTGATTCTATCCGGAAGAGCCTGAGGCGCGAGCTAGCGTCGCGCCAACAGCCGCTCCACGTAGCCTTCGTAGTCCCGATGCACCAGCACGTGGAACACCGGCTGTTGGTATTCCTCCACCGCATAGAGGTAGCCTTTCGTCTTCAACGACGACAGTACGCTGCGCACCCAAGCCTGTTGCGCCCGCGTCATCCCTTTCTTCGAGATGTCCAGGCACGCGCCAGTCAGATGCGCTGAGCGCTTCGGTCCCTTCGCAGCCGCGGCGTTGCCGTTGTAGCGGCTCAGCCGTCGCTGGTAGTCCGCCGTCCGCAGCAAGCTCGTGATGCGCAACTGCTTGCGATGCCGGGCATGGAACTGACGGCTCAACCGCTCGAGAAAAAGCTTCGCCCACGGCCGCAAGTAGCGGTTCTCCTCCCGCACCGCGTGCAAGTAGTAGGTCGAGGTCTTCGCCGGAACGCGCTCTAGCAGCCGCAGCCGCGCCCAGCGCTGGGTCATCGCGCGGTTCTCCATCCGCGAGAGATGATCGTCGTCCGCCCTTTCGTTCTGAATCGCCTGCGAGCTGCGCGTCGCGCGCAAGCTCGCCGCACCCAGCGCTCCCGCCGCGCATAGGCCAATCGTCAAGCCGAGTTCAATCGTTCGATAGCTCCGCATGGTCCTGAAACAGTATTACAGCTTCTTGTTTTCGGAAACAAGAGTTTCTTCGCGCCGTTAGAATGGTTGATCGACAAAATGGCGGGAAACGATCAACCGATCCGCGTGCTCATCGCCAAGCCCGGTTTGGACGGGCATGACCGCGGCGCCAAAGTCATCGCCCGCGCCCTTCGCGACGCAGGCATGGAAGTCATCTACACCGGTCTACGCCAAACACCGGAGCAGATCGTCCAGGCGGCGCTGCAAGAAGACGTCGAGCTCATCGGCCTCTCCATCCTCTCCGGCGCCCACACCGTGATTATTCCACGAATCCTGGAGTTGCTACGTACGAAAGGTCTCACTGACGTCGCGGTCGTCGTCGGCGGCATCATCCCCGACGACGCGATTGCGGGCCTGAAGCGGCAGGGCGTGGCGGAAGTCTTCTCGCCCGGCGCCCCGCTCGAAGCGATCGTCGACTACTTTCGCGCGCACCGCCCCAGCCGCGGCTAGAGCAGCGACCGGAAGTAGTTCACAACCTCCGGCCGCATGAAGTCTTCGGCCCCGGCGTACTTGCGAACCACGATTCCCTCCGGGTTGATCAGATACGACTCGGGGATGAGCTGCGTCCCGTAGCGGATCTTGACCTGCTTGGAGGTGTCGCGCACGGTTGGGAACGTGATGCCGAAGCGATCGATGAACTGCCGGTACTCCTGCTCGGATTCGTCCTCGCTGATGCCGATCACCACCAGCCCTTCGTCACGCAGCTCGTCCTGCAACTGGTTGAGCGAGGGTGTCTCCTGGACGCACGGCGGGCACCAGCTCGCCCAGAAGTTCACCAGCACCCACTTGCCTTCGTAGTCGGAAAGGCTGAGGCCCTGGCCCGTCTCGGTGGTGAGGGAAAACGCTGGCGCCCGGTCGCCAGCCTGCACGTCGTAGACGCGCAAGTACGGCTCGATCCGGTACAACATTGCGGCTGCGAGCACGGCGGTCAAGGCCCAAACGACGGTCTGACGGGAGGAACTTGCCATAATGAGGCTTCCGAAAAGCTCACTCTAGCCCGGGCGCCCGATCTTCCGCAATGGTTCTCATCACGCGCAAAGCCGAGTTTTCGGCCTCTCATCGCCTTGCGAACCCCGAATGGTCCGAGGCGAAGAACTTCCAGGTCTTCGGCGAGGAGTCCCGCACGCACGGGCACAACTACGTCCTCGAAGTGACCGTCGCAGGGCAGGTCGATCCCGTCCACGGCATGATTCTCGACCTCAAGGAGCTCAAGCAGATCATGAACCGCGAAGTGGTCGATCCATGGGACCACCGTCATCTCAACCACGAGGCGCCGCCGTTCGACAGCGTCATTCCCACCGCGGAGAATATGGCGGCGGAGATCTGGCGGCGGCTCGAACCCGCCGTCCGCAGCGAAACCAGCCGGCTGCACTCGATTCGGCTCTACGAGACGCCGGATCTCTACATCGATTACTCCGGCCCGGCCGCCTAGGGAAGACAGGCCATGCTGCGACTCACCCGCTGTTACCCCTTCTGCGCCTCGCACCGGTTGCACGTGCCTTCGCTCTCGCCCGAGCAGAACCGGGAGCTGTTCGGCAAGTGCAACAACCCCTACGGCCACGGCCACAACTACCGCCTGCACGTCACCGTTCGCGGCGAGGCGGACCCGCGGAGCGGCATGGTGATCGCCCGCGACGCGCTCGACGCGACCGTCCGCGAAGAGGTGCTGCCGCGCATCGATCGCAAGGACATGAACGACGCCGTGCCGGAGTTCGCCGAGCTCAACCCGACCACCGAGAACCTCGCGCAGGTCATCGGCGGCTGGCTGTGCCGGGCGTGGCGCCGACGATTCCCCGTGGACGGACCGACGCTGAGTCGCATCATGCTCGAAGAGACCGGCCGCAATACTTTCGCGCTCGAAATGGAGGCCTCGGATGAACGCCAGGATGGCTGAGCTCGAAGCGCTCGAGAGCGGCGATGGCGAAGGGCTCGACGCTCGCATCGTCGAGCTCACGCGCGAGCTGCTCGAAAGAATCGGAGAAGACCCCGCGCGCGACGGGCTGGTCAAGACCCCCGAGCGCGTCGCCAAGGCTTGGGGCGACCTGACGGCGGGCTACCGGATGAACGCCGAAGACGTGCTCAACGGCGCGTTGTTCGACGTGGCTTACGACGAGATGGTCATCGTCAAGGACATCGAGGTGTTCTCGCTCTGCGAGCACCACTTGCTGCCCTTCCTGGGCAAAGCGCACGTCGCCTACATTCCGCGCAACAAAGTGATCGGGTTGAGCAAGACCGCCCGGCTGGTGGACATGTTCGCCCGCCGTCTGCAGGTCCAAGAACGCCTCACGCGCGAAGTCGCCGACGCGATCCAGGATGCGATCAACCCCGTCGGCGTCGGCGTGGTCGTCGAGGCGCGCCACCTGTGCATGATGATGCGCGGCGTGGAGAAACAGCACTCCTCGGCCATCACCTCGACCATGCTCGGGGAGTTCCGCGAAAACTCGACGACGCGCGAGGAATTCCTCTCTCTGGTCGGACGGCGGCCCAACGGCGTGTAGCCGGCCCGCTGACGTCACCCCTTCAGGTCCCGCCAATTCGGCCCCGAATGCACGTCGGCAATCAGCGGCACGTCGAGCTCGTGCACTCGTTCCATCTCCTGCTTGACGAGCTCGGCGACCGGCTCGATCTCCGCTTCGGGAACCTCGAACAGCAGCTCGTCATGCACTTGCAGCAGCATGCGCGTCTGGAGCTTCTGCTCGCGTAGCCGCCGGTCGACGGCAATCATCGCCAGCTTGATCAAGTCCGCCGCCGTGCCTTGGATCGGCGAGTTGACCGCGGTCCGCTCGGCGAAACCGCGCGCGGCGGGGTTGCGGCTGTCGAGATCGGTGATGGGGCGGCGACGGCCAAACAACGTCGTCGTGTAGCCGTCCTTGCGAGCTTGCTTGATGGTCTTGTCGATGTACTTCTTCACTCCGGCGTAGAGGCTGAAGTAGGCCTCGATATAGGCTTTCGCTTCCTTCTGCGGGATGCCGAGCTGATTCGACAGCCCAAACGGGCTCAGGCCATAGACGATGCCGAAGTTGACCGCCTTGGCTCGCCGGCGCTGCTCGGCGTCTACCATCATCGGGGGTGCGCCGAAGACCTCCGCCGCGGTGCGGGTGTGGATGTCCTCGCCGTTGCGGAACGCCTCCTGCAGCGTCTTGTCGCCGGAGACGTGCGCCAGCACGCGCAGCTCGATCTGCGAGTAGTCGGCGGCGAGCAGCTGCGATCCCGTTGGCGCGATGAACGCCGCGCGGATCAGCCGGCCGGCCTCGGTGCGAATCGGGATGTTCTGCAAGTTGGGATTCGACGAGGAGAGCCTGCCCGTCGCGGAGCCGGTCGGGTTGAAGGTGGTATGCAGGCGTCCTGTTCCCTCGTCAATCTGCGCCGGCAGCGCGTCGACGTAGGTGCCCTTGAGCTTGGTCAGCTCTCGATATTCGAGGACCTTGGCCGCAATCGGATGAGCCGGCGCCAGACCCTCCAGAATGTCCGCGGCAGTCGAGCGGGACTTGGTCTTGCCCCGACGCGGCGGCTCGGGCAAGCCCATCTCGTCGTAGAGCACCTCGCCCAACTGCTTGGGCGAGCCGACGTTGAACTCATGGCCGGCCAGCTCGTAGATTCCAGCCTCGAGCGCCTTGACCTGGCCGTCCATCTCCGCCGAGAGCCCTTCGAGCATCGTGCGGTCGATCAACACGCCGGCGTCTTCCATGCCGGCCAGGATGGCGCTGAGCGGCAGCTCGATCTCCCGGTAGACCGGCAGTAGCTCCATCCGCTCCAGGGCCGGCGCGAGCGTCTCGCCCATGGCCCGGATCAAGTCGGCCGAACGCCCAAGGTCTTCGTCGATCTGCGCGCCCAGCACGCGCGCGACCGCCTTGCCGAGCGAGTAGTTCGCGCGGCTCGAGTCGGCAAGGAAGCCCGCCAGCTCGGTGTCGTCGACGACTCCCCGCAACCCCACGCCCGACCGCCGCAGCGCCCGCAGTGCGGTCTTGCCATCGTGGACGCGCTTGAGCAGCCCGTCGTCCTCGAGCATCGCCCCGGCCGCGGCGAGCTGTTCAGCCGGCAGTGTCGCGGCATCACCGGCCTCGGTGCAGAATGCCAGCCCGCGCAGCTCTAGACCGGGGCCCGCTTCGAGCGCAATCGTCAGCGGCCGGGCGGGGTTGCGGCCCAACCATTTCTCGAGGTCTTCCGCCGACTCGAGCGCCGTCGTCACGGTCTCCTTTTGCGCTTCCGGTACGTCGAGCTCGCTCAGCAGGGAATGAAACTCGAGCTCGCTGTAGAGGTCGCGCAGCCGCTCGATGTCTGGCTCCTCGCGCCCCAGCTTCTCGAGGTCGAGCTCAACCGGCGCGTCGACCGCGATCGCGGCCAGCCTCTTCGAGAGCAGAATCTGATCCACGTTGTTCTGCAAGCTCTCGCGATAGGTCTTGCGCTTGACCTCCCCCGCGTTCTCGATCGCGCCCTCGACCGAACCGTACTCCTCGATGAGCTGCTTCGCCCCTTTGTCGCCAATGCCCGGCGCCCCGGGAATGTTGTCGACCGAGTCGCCCTTGAGCGCGAGGAGATCGATCACCTGTCGCGGCCCCACGCCAAGAAATTCCTTGACACCCGCTTCGTCGTAGATCTGATCTCCCTTCATCGGATTGAGGAACAGCACGCGGCCGCCCACGAGCTGCATCAGATCCTTGTCCGAGGAGACGACGAAGACGTCCACGTCATGCTCGGCCGCCTGCCGCGCAAGCGAGCCGATCGCGTCGTCGGCTTCATAGCCGGGGTGCTCGACGATGGGCAGCCGCATCGCTTCGAGCACTTTGCGAATGTAGGGAAGCTGCTGAGCCAGCTCGGAGGGCATTTCGTCTCGATTTGCTTTGTAGGCCTCGAACTCTTCGTCGCGAAACGTCGGCCCCTCGCCCTCCCAAGCCACGGCGACGTGCTGGGGGTTGTGATCCCTGAGCAGCTTGCGCATCATCGTCGTAAAGACGTAGACCGCCTCGGTCGGCAGCCCGCCGGTGGTGCGCATCGACGGCACGGCGGCGCGGGCGCGGCCGTAGAAGGCGCGAAAGATCAACCCGAACGCGTCGACCAGAAACAGGCGGGGTGACTCGGCCATGAGGGCCTCCATTGTATCGAGCGCTCCAAAGGCGAGCGCGGCCGCCGAGCCCTATACTGAAGAGCGAGCGGGGTCGACTCCGATGCACCGAAGGAAGTTCCTGGCGGCCGCGGCGGCCGCGTCCGCCGCCGCCCGCGCCGATGACAAAGTCCTGCTGCCCACCGACGATCCGGACCGCTACGGCTTCCGGATCATGTGGTACAGCCCGCCCACGCCCATCAACAAGGCGAGCTATCACCTCGAAGTCGGCGGCCTGGTCGAGAAGCCCCAGCGCATCTCGCTGGCGCGCCTCAACGCCTATCAGCAGATCGAGCAGAGCTCCCGCATGAAGTGCGTGCAGTGCTGGTCGGGCCGCGCGAGTTGGGGCGGCTTCCACTTCGGCGAGCTGCTCGAGGATGTCAAGCCTTCGCCAAGGGCCGCGGCTGTCCGCTTCGACTGCCACGACAAGTGGTACGAGTACATGTCATTCGAGGAGATGGCCAACCCGCGCGTGCTGTTGGCCCTGCGCATGGCCGGCAAGCCGCTCACCGACCAGCACGGCGCCCCGCTGCGGTTGATCGACCCTTCGAAGTACGGCTACAAGTCCTGCAAGCTCATCACCAAGATCACCTTCGTCGAAGAAGGCAAGGGCTCAATGGCCTGCGACATCGGCCCGTACTATTCGCCCGACGGCGAAATCCTGCCCGGCTACGACCACCCGCTCGACCTCGGCAAGGGCGTGCGCAAGAAGATCTCCGGCGGCGAAATCACTGAGTACTAGCCCATGGCCCGCGCGCACCGCACCTAGATGCTCGCCTTCACCAAACGCCAGTTCCTGCGCCTGGCCGGCCTCGCCATCGCCGACCGCATCGTCCCGCGCCGGCTGCTCGCCCAGGCCCGCGAGGCGCCCGCCGCCGACCGCAAGCTCATCATCGTCACCTTCGGCGGCGGCGTCCGCTACAGCGAGACCTTCGCGCCCGAAGGCCTGCACAACATCCCGCGTCTGCGCGACCTGCAGCCCGAGGGCATGTTCTTCAAGACTTGCATCAACGCCGGGGTGCTCTCGCATTACAACTCCACCTCGTCGATCCTCACCGGAAACTGGCAGCGCGTGGACGACTTCGGATTTTCGCGCGCCGGCAGCCCAACGCTATTCGAGTACTACCGCAAGGCCTCCGGCGCCCCGCCCGCCGACGTCTGGGCCGTCTGCACCAACAAGAGCTTCGCCTCGATGGGCGCGGCCCGCTCCCGCGACTACGGCGAGGACTTCGGCGCCAACGTCGTGCTGCCCAAGCAACTGCTGCTCGAGGCCGTTGAAGGCGTCATAAAGCGCGACCTCGACTCCGGCGTAGCCGACCGCGACAACGTCCTCGGCCAGCTCGAGAACATCCTCAACGCCGGCTACGAGGGCATCGGCTGGACCATCTTTCGCGGCGGCCGCGAGCTCGACCGCCAGGTCAAGGACACCCTCATCCGCTCGCTCGTCGAGTACATCTACGGCCCCGAGCAGCCCAACTCCGGCGACGAGCTCACCTTCTTCATCGCCCGCGAGATCATGCGCGAGTTCGCCCCCCGCGTGATGCTCGTCAATTTCTGGGACATGGACGTCGCACACTGGGGCGCCTATTCGCTCTATCTCCAAGCCGTCACCAAGACCGACCGCCTCTGCGGCATGCTGTGGGACGAGGTGCGGGCCAACGAGGCCTACGCGAACAAAACGACCGTCCTCGTCATCCCAGAGCTTGGCCGCGACGGCGACTCCGATACCGCAAACGGTTTCCTCAATCACCGCTCCGGCGACCCCTCCTGCCGCAACGTTTGGATGCTCGCCCTCGGCGCCGGCGTATCAAAGGGCTCGACCGACCGCCCCATCGCGCACGTCGATGTCGCGGCCACCGCGGCCGAGATGCTCGGCTACCGACCGGCCGAGGAGGTCGTGGGCGAGCCCGTCCGGGAGTTGCTCTAGGGGCCGAGAGATGGCCAAGGTAAGCCCCAAGCTCCAGCAGCTCATCGACGACGGCTTGTTCGAGCGCCTGCCGCCCACCTTCGCCACCTACTCCTTCGACCGCGTCAAAGAGTGGAACAAGCTCTTCCCGGCCGAGCAGGACTACTTCGAGCGCCTCTTCGGCCTGATCGCGCGCTCGGAGGACGCCGCCGTCGAGCGCCTCTTCGCGCCCCTGTTCGCTGTCGAAGAGAAGATGGGCGTCGATCGCGACACCTGGAACCGCAAGGACTTCACGCTCCAGCACGTCGACTTTCTGCAGCGCAACCGGCGCCTGCCCGAGTGGCGCGAGACCATCGCGCGCATCTTCGCCGAGATCGACCCGTTGCTCGACCGCGAGGTCGCTCGCACCGGGCGCCCCAGGCTGGTGATCGTCGTCTCACCGTCCGAGTTGCCGATGGGCCCGGACCGCATGTGGCAACGTCTTCAAGACAAAGGCAATCTCGTAACCCTCGCCGTCGAGGACGTCGAGCTCGGCGACTACCTGCCGCGCCTGCTCACCGGCGCGCCGGCGGCCGAGCGCGCAGCCAGCTTGTTCGACCTGTTCGGCGAGGCGGCCCAGGACCCCTACCAAGCCTGGATCGTCGAAGCGGCCGACCCGCTGCAGCGCCTCGCACGGTCGATCGGCGGCTGGACCGGGCTGAGCTTCACGCGCCTCGCCGAGCTGCGCCAGGTTCTGATGGAGCAGGTCAACAACATGGTGACCCGCGAGCAAATCCCCGGCCCGCGCCAGCTCGGCGAGCGGTTGCAGGAAATGAACCCCGGCGCCCTCAATCGCGCCGCCGGCCGCGATCCCGTGCTGCGCGACTTCCTGCAATCGGTGCTGCTCAACGGCAACGGCACGCTGCTCATCAACAACACCTTCGTCGAGTGGACCAGCGTCCAGGCCATCCGACGCGCGCGCCCGCCGCTCATGGGCGTCTCGTTCGGTATCCGCAACAAGGTCAAGCCGTTCTCGAGCCTGCTCATCTACTCCGATCAGGAGGACACCAACCCCATTCCCACCCAGGCCGACATGCTCGGCAGCTACGTCGACCTCGAGATCTTCTACGAGTACGTCCATAACGAGTGCGAGAAGTACGCCGAGTACCGCCGCAACACCGGCTACCTCTTCGTCGGCCAGGGCATGGACGCCTTGCTCGCCATCGGGCCGCCGGACTTCCCGCTGCTGCTCGGAGACAGACCCCGGCGGCTCGAGGACGTCTTCGCGGAGGCGCGCCAGTGGCTGTCGCTGTGACGCGGCGGCGTTTCCTGGGCGGCGCCCTCGGCCTGGTTGCCGCGCAGCCGGCGTTCAGCGAACCGCAAGCCCGCCCCTACCCGAGCGCCTTCCCCGTCGTCTTGCGCCAGGAGCCGCCGCATGAGAAGCTCCGCGACCTCATCCGCCCGGGTCAGGACGCCTTCGAGTGCGAGGTCCGCGCGGGCGAGATCGTGCAGGCCCTTCAACACACGGTCGAGAGCGGCGAGACGCTCCCGCTCGCCGAAAGCTTCCAGGGCCACAGCCCCTTGCCCTCGCATTGGACCGAGCTCAGCGCGGACGCCGCCGTCGCCTCCTTCGATCCCGAAGACGCGGATTTCGCCGCCGGCTTCGAGGAATGGCTGCGGGGCCTCGATTCGGTGCGCTTCTACCCGCTCGAAGACGGCCTGGTACGCTTCGAGGCGCGCCGCGGCTCTTTCTACCACGTGGGCCACTGGCGGCTCGTCTGGAACGCCGGCAAGCTCGAGCGATTCGAATCCGTCGACGAGACCCGCGCTACGCTCTCCGGCGGCTTCGCGCCCGCGCCGATCTTCGACCCGGACGACTCGGCCGCGGAGCAACTCAGCAACGGAGTCGACGACTGGCGCCGCCGGCTCGATCTCGCCAGCGGCATCGACGTCTACGGCCAGAACGGCATCGCGGTCGGCGACATTGACGACGACGGCTTCGACGAGATCTACGTCTGCCAGCCGGGCGGGCTTCCGAACCGCCTCTTCAAGCGCGACCAAGACGGCTTCTACCGCGATATCTCCGCCAAAGCCGGAGTCGATCTGCTCGACCACACCTCCTGCGCGCTCTTTGCCGACTTCCGCAACTCCGGCCTCCAGGACCTGGTCGTGCTCACCGGCTCGCAGCCGGTCTACTTCGAGAACCGGGGCGCCGGCGTGTTCGAGCAGATCAACGGCAGGTTCCGCTTCGCCGAGCCGCCGCGCGGCGCCTTCACCGGCATGGCGGCGGCCGACTACGACGGCGACGGCTACCTCGACCTCTACCTCTGCACCTACATCTACTTCCAGAGCGAAGACCAGTACAGCTACCCCGCGCCCTACCACGACGCCCGCAACGGTCCGCCGAACTTCCTGTTCCGCAACCGCCTTGCGCACGGCGGCTTCTTCGAGGACGTCACCGCCGCGGTCGGGCTCGACGAGAACAACGACCGTTACAGCTTTGCGCCCGCCTGGTGCGATTACGACTTCGACGGCCGCCCCGAGCTCTACGTCGCCAACGACTTCGGCCGCAACAATCTCTACAAGTTCGACGGCGAGCGCTTCCGCGACATTGCCGCCGAGGCCGGCGTGGAGGATCTTGGCCCCGGGATGAGCGCCGCCTGGTTCGACGCCCACGGCGAAGCTCGGCCGGACCTCTACGTCACCAACATGTGGACGGCGGCGGGAAGGCGCGTCGTGCACGACCCGGCCTTTTCGCTCGTCGCCGAGCAAGGGCTGCGCGAGCAGTACCGCCGCCACACCAAAGGCAACTCGCTCTATCGCAACCGCGGCGACGGAACCTTCGAGGAGACCGGCCAGGCCGAGATGGGCCGCTGGTCGTGGACCGGCGACGGCTTCGACTTCGACTGCGACGGCCGCCCCGAGATTGTCGTCGCCGCCGGCATGATCTCCGAGCCCGATCGCTCGGCGCCGGACCTCATGAGCTTTTTCTGGCGGCAGGTCGTCGCCCACTCCGGCGCCGACGCGACCCCGTCGCCTGAGTACGAGCAAGGCTGGAACGCCATCAACCAGTTCATCCGCGAAGGCTACTCCTGGAACGGCCACGAGCCGAACCTCTTCTACAAGCGAGCGGGCGAGCGTTGGGTCGACCATTCGCCTGAGATTGGGACCCAAGCATTCGATACGCGCGCCTTCGCCGCCGTCGACCTCGACGGCGACGGCCGCCTGGACTTGGTGCTCAAGAACCGGCTCGGTCCGCAGCTCACGCCGCTGTGGAATCGCGCCCGCCGCGGTAATCCGCTGGTGCTCGAGCTCGAAGGCTCGCGCTCGAATCGCGACGCCATCGGGGCCTGGGTGAGCGCGGAGAGCGCCAGCGGCGTCGCCTCGCAACTGCTCAGCGCCGGCTCGGGCTACCTTTGCCAACACACCAAGCGGGTTCACCTCGGCCTCGGCGGGGCCGAGACGGCGGAGCGAGTCACCGTCCGCTGGCCCGCCGGGCAGACCGAGACACTGACCGGCTTGCAGGCCGGCAAGCGCTACCGCGTGGTCGAGGGAAAGGGCGTCGTCGACTCGTCGCCGCTCGGGCGCAGCCCGCGCCCGAGCGGTGTGCTCCGGCCGGCCGCGAGGAAGGACCCCGCCGCCGTCTGGCTTCTCGAGCCCGTCCCCTTGCCGGAAAAGCTGGCGGGGCCGGCGCTGGCGGTTCTCGGCAAGGGTCGAAGCGCGGCGCCCGCCGGCGAGCTTCCGGTCATCCAGATCGACGCCGAAGCCGAGCCCGAGCGCGCCGCTTGGTACGCCATCTTCCAACGCTATCTGTTCGACTACCGCGGCCCGCTTACGCTTCCCCTGGCCTTGTTGATCGATGGCGAATCCCGCGCCCACAAGCTCTACCGCACGATTCCCGACTCCGCGCAAGTGCGACGCGACCTCGCGGACATGCGCCAACCCGATCGACTGGCGTTGGCCCTGCCCTTCCCAGGTCGCTATGCGGGCGGCGCTCCCTCCCGCAACTACTTCCGCCACGGCGCGGCCTTCTACCAAGCCGGCTACAGAGAGCAAGCGCTGCCCTATCTCGAGGCCGTGCTCGAGCGCACGCCCGACAACTTCAAGGCTCAGCTCGCCGTCGGCCGCATCCGCCTGGAATCCCGAGGCGCGGACCAAGCGCGACCCCACATCGAGCGCGCCGTACGACTCAGACCCGACTCGCCCGAGGCGTGGAACGACCTAGGCGGGCTCGCCATGGCCGAGAAGGATTACCACAGCGCCGCTCGCCACTTCGACAAGGCGCTCGCACTGTCTCCTGACTCCACCTACGCGCTGGCCAACGCCGCGCAAGCCGCCGTCCGCTTGGGCGACGCCGCGAAGGCCGAGTCGCTGTTCCAGCGCGCGCTCGAGCTCGATCCCAACGACGCCGATGCGAGCAACCAACTCGGGCTGCTCTACGCTAAACAGGAGCGCTTCGCCGAGGCTAAGAAGCTGTTTCAGCGCGCCATCGAGCTCGAGCGCGCCCACGTCGCCGCCATCAACAACCTGGCCGTGCTCTACTTGAGGCTCAACCAGCCTTCGGAGGCCATTGCGGCCCTTCGCTATGGCATCCGGGCCGCCCCGAAGGCGGAAGACAGCTACATGAATCTAGCGCGCATCCATGTCCAGCGCGGCGACCGGGAGCAGGCCCGCACCGTGCTCGAACAGCTCTTGGAAGTCGATCCGCGGAACGCGACCGCGAGGCGGGGCCTCGAGGAGCTGGACCGGCGATGAGACGATTGCTGTTGCTGCTGGCTCTTGCCGCCCCGGCCATTTCCGATGAAGCGGTCTTGGATCGCATCCTCGCCTCGGGTCGACTCCAAATGATCGGCGTCTCTTCTTCGCAGCGATTGGCGCCGGAAGCTCGCCTCGCGCCGGGCGATCCGCCCTTACTGCGTTTTCGCTACCTCGACGGCAGACGCCGCCACCGCTTCGGCGACCTCGACTTGGTGATGGACGATGCCGGCCACTAGAGCCAACGCTGTAGCGGGAGCCTTCCTGGCCCTGCTCACCGCCACCCTGCCCCTCCCCGCGCAGGACCGTCTCCAGCAGGGCCTGACCGCCTTCGAGCGAGGCGACTACGCCGCGGCCGAGAACGCCCTAAGCGGCCTGGCCGATCCAAGCGCCAAGGTCGTCCTCGCTGCTACGCAGGCCGCCACCGGACGCTGCTCCCAGGCCGAGCCCGTCCTGGCCGCCGACCACGACGACGCGAAGCTCCGCCGCATCGCCCGCCTCGCTCTCGCCCGCTGCCAGATCGCCGACCAGCGTTTCGCCGAGGCGGCCAGCGTCCTTGCCGAGCTCGAAGCCGAGCACCCAAAGGACTCCGACATCCTTTACGAGAACGCGCGGCTACACCTCAAGGCCTGGAACGGCGCCGTCGAGCACATGTTCGAGAACGCCCCGGCATCCTTCCGCGTCAACCAGCTCTCGGCAGAGATCTTTGAGATCCAGGGCCGTTTCGATGAAGCCGTCGCCGAGTACCGCAAGGCAATACGCAAGAGCCCGAAAACCCTGAACCTGCACTACCGGCTCGGCCGCGCCCTGCTGATGCGCTCACACGAGCCCGAGGCGCTGGAGGCGGCCCGCGCCGAATTCGAAGCCGAGCTCGCTCTCAACCCCTACGACGCGGTTGCGCACTACCAGGTCGCCCAGATTCTCGAAGTCCAGCAGCAGCCCAAGGCCGCCGCCAGACGCCTCGAGCGCGCGCTTGAGCTCGACGCCGATTTCCCCGAAGCCATCACCGCTCTGGCCCGTTACCGCTCGCGCGCCGGCGAGCACGACGCCGCGATCGCTCTGCTCGAGCGCGCCGTCGAGCTGCAACCTGCCAGCGAATCGTCCTGGTACGCGCTGATGGTCGCCTACCGCAACGCCAGCCGCCGCGACGACGCCATGGCGGCCAAACGCAAGCTGGACGCTCTGCAATCCTCCGAGGGCGGCGAGTTCCAAGATTTCCTACGCCGCATCGGCGAAGATCCCCAACCCTAGCGCTGGCGGTATCCCTCGGCTGGACATGGCCGGCAACAGTACTACTCGTCGCGTCCGACGCGAACGCTCAGGAAAACCTCTAGATCGCGAGCCCCATGCACGATACTGATCACGCGAATTGGCTTCACTCGCCACGCGTCGACAACGACGAAGGAGTAGAAGTTCCAGAAGCGGTACTCGCGGCTTAGAAGCTCATCGTGACAGTGGCCGAGGCCTGGGAAACGACCGAGCTTTCGCAAGCCTTCATATAGCTCGGACCGGACTCGATCCGCCGCCTCGGGGCTGTCTTCGGCGATGTCGAGCAGGATGTCGCCGAGATCGGTTTTCGCCTCAGGAGTGAGGACGAAGCGTCGACTCATGTGTGTTTGGACTTGGCGCGCCGGCGCTCTTCGATCATCTCTCGCAGCTCTTCGAAGACCTCGTCGCCATCGAGCAACTCGCCACGTTCGGCTCGGTCCGCGCCCCGCTGAAGCTTGGCTCTCAGGCTCTCGAACCCTTGGTCTCGCTCCCGCTCCTGGCGCTCGAGCAACCGAAGAGCTTCACGCACAAACCTCGCTCGTCGTCTGATAGCGTCCGGACTCCACTCTGCTCTGAAGGAATGCATCGAGCTCAGGAGTAATAGAGACGTTGACGGTCGTTCGATTGGTCGCCACAACATCAGACTAGCCGTCATGGCACATTGTGTAAATTCTGCCCGTCCCCGTAGAACCGCCACGCCGGCCGAAACTCCCTGTCCAACTCCTCGCCCTTCAACGTCGCCCGCACCATCTCCACCGGAATCCGCCCCAGCCGCAATACGGCGTCGTGGAAGTCCCGCGTGGTCATGCTCCCGCCGTCCGCCAGCTCCCGGTGCAGCGCGCGGAACTGCAACGCCCCGAGCATGTAGGCCGCCTGGTAGAGCGGCGAGTACTCGCCCTCGAACGAGCGCCGCACCTCGGCTTCGGCGTTCGCTCGTTCGTGACCAACGCGGTCGACCAGGAAGTCGATCGCTTCCTCCGCCGACATCTCGCCCAAATGAAAGCTCAGCGAAAAGATGATCCGCGCGCAGCGATGCATCCGCCAGAACAGGAAACCTACACGGTCCTCGGACGTCTTCGGCAGGCCTCTCTCCCACAGCAGCATCTCCCACCACAGCGACCAGCCCTCGGTCCAGAACGGCGTCGAGAAGACGCGGCGGTAGGGGCGGTAGCGCTGCGTCATGAACTGTTGCAGGTGGTGGCCGGGGATGAGCTCGTGGTGGACGGTAGCTCGCGAGAAGTGCGGATTGTTGCCGCGCATGCTTTGCAGCTTGTCGGCGTGGCTCATCGTGTCGGTCGGAAAGGAGACGATGATTTGCTCGCCGCCCAGGAAGAACGGATTCACCTTCTGCCGCTCCGGGCTCATCATCGACATTCGCCACGTTTCTTTGGCGAGCGGTGGGATGGTGACCAGCCCAAATTCTTCGACAAATTCGATCGCCTCGTACGCCAGCTCGCGCACCAGCTCGGGTTGGCGGCCCGGCTCGACGTGCAACGCCTTGACGTGCTCGAGCGCAGCCTTCCAGTCTTCGCCGAAGCCGAGCTCGCGCGAGGCCCGCAGCATCTCGCGGTCGCACCATTGGAATTCCGACTTTGCGATCCGAATCAGCTCCTCGGGCGAGTAAGGGATCATCTCGTGCTCGAGGTCTTCGAGCAGCGCCTCGCGGCCGATCGGATCGCCCACGATGGCCGCGTCGGGGTCGTCGAGACCGGCCAGGTCTGTCCGCAAGAACGCCGCGTAGTCCGCGAGCGCGGCGGCTCCTGCCTCGTAGGGTTGCTCGATCCACCAGGAAAACAGCGGGTCGTAGCCGGCCGAGAACTCGTACCAGTCCGCCAGCGTATCGGCCAGCGCATCGGTCTGCCGCGCCGCCCGCAGCGCGAGATGGCCGCGCTCCGCCCACGGCGCCTCCTGCTCGAGTCGCTCTCTAGTCTCGTCGAGTCGCGCCGTCATCTCGACCACGATCTCCGCGGCGGCGCGCGGCGCGGTCCACTCGTGGCGTCTGCGCGCTTCGTGCAGCTCGACGATCGCGGTGCGAAACGGCAATAGCTCGTCGATCTCCGCGACGCGCCTCTGCTGCCGCTCCAACACGCGCAGGCGGCGCCGCAGCTCGTTGCGAAACAGCAGCCAATCGACCTTGCCGTGGATGTCGAGCGCGCCGAAGTCGAGGCTCTCGAGCTCGTCGAAGCGCTCCCGGTAGAAAGTGCGGAAACGCTCGATCCGCACGGGTGACGCCGCTGCGTCGTACCGGCGTTCCAGCGCTCCCTGGTCCGCCGCAAAGCGCTCTAACAACGGGCGTAGGTCGGACTGGGCGGACAGCGGCGCGACGAGGGCGAGCAGCGTGAGGGCGCGAGTCATCCGCGCCAGCATCGCGCACCGCGTCCGCGAGCGCAAGCCGCGCGGGCTACTCCAGTGCGAAGGCCACGAACTGGTCCCCCGACTCCGTCCGGGGCTTTCCGCCCCCGCCGGCGGCGATGGCTACGTACTGTTTGCCATCGACAGAGTAGGTGCAGGGCGTGGCGTACCCGCCGGCCGGAAGACGATGCTGCCAGAGCCTTTCGCCTGTTTCAGAATCAAAGGCCCGAAACTTCTCGTCCTGGGTCCCCCCGATGAATACCAACCCGCCCTTGGTGGCGATCGAGCCGCCGATGTTGAACGTTCCCGTCTGCGGAACGCCCCGGGCCGTGAGCTCTTCGTGCTCGCCGAGCGGCTTGTGCCAGCGGTACTCCATCGTGGCCAGGTCCAGGCACAACAGCTCACCCCACGGCGGCTTCGACGCTGGATAGCCATCCTGATCGTTCAAGAAAGGGTAGCCGTTGACCCGGTAGGGATATCCGGCGTCTTCGGGCGCGTCGACCAGGGTGAAGAACTTGGGCGTGTTGTTGGTGTTGACGAAGAGCAGCGCCGCCTCGGGATCGCAACTGCAACCGCCCCAGGTCGTGCCGCCCATCGTGCCCGGGTTGTACACGCTGCCGCGTTTGCTTGGCGGCGTGTAGAGCCCCTCGTTGCGCAGGTCCTTGAGCCGGCGCAACACGAAATCGCGCGACTCCTCGGAGAGGTCGGTCACGTCAGCCTCTTCGAGCCCTTGCCGGGCGTAGGGCTCGGGCGCGGAGGGAAACGGCTGCGTCGGCCACGCTTGCTCGCCGGGGACGTCAGACGCCGGAACTGCGCGCTCTTCGACCTCATACAGCGGCTCGCCCGTCTCACGGTCAAGCAGGAACAAGAACCCCATCTTGGTGACCTGCGCGACGGCGTCTCGCCAGCGGCCGCCGGCTTTGGCGCGCACCAGCGCCGGCTGCGCTCCCAAATCGTAGTCCCACAGATCGTGGTGCACCGCTTGGAAGTGCCACTTCCGCTCGCCGCTGCGAACGTCGAGGGCCACCACGGAGTTGCCGAACAGATTTGCGCCGGGGCGGTCGCCGCCATAGAAGTCGAACGCCGGCGAGCCGAGCGAGGCGAAGACGAGGCCGCGCTCCGCGTCCAGGCTCATGCCCGCCCAGTTGTTGCAGCCTCCCGTGGTCTTCCAGTTGTCCTCGCCCCACGTCTCGTAGCCCAGCTCGCCAGGATGAGGAATCGTGTGGAAGATCCAGCGGCGTTTGCCGGTGCGCACGTCATAGGCGCGAATGTGGCCCGGAGACGCCGGCCGCGGCCCCTCGCCCGCGCCGCCGCCCAACACCAGCAAGTCTTCGAAGACCACCGGCGGGCTGTTGTGGTTGTAGCCGACGCCGGTGATGTCGCGGTCGAGGCCTTGCGTCATATCGAGCACGCCGTCGGCGGCGAAGCCCGCCGCCGGCTTGCCGGTTGCGGCGTCCAAACAGTACATGTCCGAGCCGGCCGCCACGAACAGGCGCCCCCTCCCTCCGACCTGACAAAACGTGACACCGCGGTTGACGCCGCGCGCTCGCCGCGAGGTGACGTTCGCGAACGGGTCGAAGCTCCACAGCAGCTTGCCGCTCGCCGCATCCAGCGCTTGCACCTTCAGGCGAGCGGTGGTGATGTACATGCGCCCGTCGACGACCAGCGGCGTGCATTCGATGGTCGTCGCGGGCCGCCGCATGGCGTCGCCGGTTGCGTGCGTCCAGGCGACGCGCAGCCCGCCGACGTTCGATCGCCGGATCTGGTCGAGCGCGGAGTAGCGCCGCGCCTGCTGGTCGCCCCCGTAGTAGCGCCAGTCTTGGTTGCCCTCGACGGCGGCGGCGGCTCGGCCGGACAACGCCGCCGAAGCCAGCGCCGCGCGCCGCAACAAGTCCCTGCGCGTGGAAAGCTCGTGCATCTTGGTTGGCGCTACTTCCAGGTCACTTCCATGGCGAAGAAGTGGTCGAAAACTTCGCGGTTGGGATGGTTGGCGTCGTTTTTCTCCGGGCTGCGGATGTAGAAGTCGAGCTGCTGCAGCGCCGGGTTGATTGCGCCGGCTTCCGAGCTCTTGCCCTCCAACGGATAGCGCGCGACTAGGTCCCGGCTGCGCATTCCCTGGGTGACCATGAAGTGGATCTCGTAGTCGTCATAGAGCGGTTTGCCGTCGAGCGTGGCCGAGCCGATGCCCCAACCGGCGACGTAGAGCAGACTCTTGGGCCAGTTGGCGTCGCCGCAGCCCGAGTCGCCGTGCTCGTAGAGATAGGCGGCGATGCCGCCGTCCTGGCAGGGCGAGAACTCCTTGATCTGCTCGAGGTTGATGACATAGGCGCCCTCGGGCAGCTCGAGCTCGGCGCGGAACGTGCCGGTGTTCTCGATCTCGTTGACGTCGATCTCCGCCGTGCCGCCGACCGGACGGAGAGTCTCGCCGGCGTTGTCCATGTGGTCCCAGGGGCTCTCGTCGTCGAGCGTGCCGGCTTGGTAGATCTTGGCGCCGCTGATGACGAAGCGGCCGTCGTAGAGCTGATGCTGCTCGGGCGCGTAGAGCTCCATCGCGGTTCCCGGCTGGGTGCGCGGGCCGCGCTCGGGCTCGGCCTCGGAGACGGGCTCCGCCGGCGGCGCTTGGCAGCCCAGGAGCAACAGGCAGACGAGGGAGAAGGCGACGGGGAGTTTCATCGCCGACAGCCTAGCACGACGCGGCAAACAGCGAAGGGCCGCGCCCTGTGAAGGACGCGGCCCTTGGTTCAAGGTTGATGTGTTGCCGGCTACCAGCCGAGGCGAAGGCCGATGCGGAAGAATCGCTGATCGATGCCCTCACGGCCGGTGTTGCGGATGCGGTTGAGCAACATGAAGCTGCCCGAGTTGACGTTCGTGCTTCCGGGCCGCTCGAAGTGCGGCGTGTTGGTCACGTTGAAGATCTCGGCGCGGAACTGCGCGTCGAACCTCTCGGTGATCTGGAACTTCCGGAAGATGCCAGCGTCCATGTTGAGCGTCGCGGGACCGCGAAGCTGGTTGATGCCGCAGGTGCCGAAGCGCGCGCCCGTCGGCTGCGCAAAGCTATTACCCGACAGATTGTCCGGATCGTGGAAGTAGAGCTGACGATCGCTCTGTACGTCCAGGCGCCGGGGCTCCCCGATGCAATCCGCGATCTGACCCGAAGGCGGCGCGTTGAGGTCACCGTCGTTCGCCGTCACGGTGAACGGCGTACCGGTGTAGATGCTGACCAAGTTGTTGAGCTGCCAGCCGCCAAGGATCCAAGCCGCGGGACCGTCGGTGAGCCACTTCTTGCCTTTGCCGAACGGCAGCTCGTAGACGCCGCTCCACTGGAAGTTTTGGCGGATGTCCTGGTTCAGATCGGCGTAGAGCCGGTGATACTCCCACGGAATGCGGAAGAACGGCGGGCTGTCGCCCGAGTCTTCGTCGGTGTAGCCGCGGGCGTGCGCCCAGGTGTAGGCGAAGTTCATCTGCACTCCGTTGGAGTAGCGCTTCTGCAGCTTCGTCTGCAGAGAGTCGTACTTCGCGGTGCCCAGGCTACCGAACAGGCTCGTACCGGCTGCACGGCCGAACTGCTGGTTGAGCACCCTGCCGGCGGTCTCGCCGCCGATCGGCGCCCAGTTCTGGTCGAGGCCGGCCAACTGGTTGACCGAACGCGTGGCCACATAGCCGGCGGTCGCAATCCAGTCGCCAATGCGGCGCTCGGCCGTCAAGTTCCACGACTGGATGTAGCCGCGGGTGGCGTTGTTCTCGTCGAACGTCCGGATGACGGTGTTGCCGGAAACCGGAATCAAGCCGTTGCCCAGATCGGGCTCGTTGATGACCTCGAGGCCGTCTCGCAGCGTGGTCGCGAAGTAGCGGCTGTGCGGCGAAACCGGACCGTCCTTGGCCATGATGGGCCAGTTGGTGCGCAGCGGGCGCGCCCAGTTGAACGGATCGTTGGTGATGCCGTAGCCGGCGCGAATCACAGTCTTGTCGTCCACGCGGTAGGCGAAGCCGACGCGCGGAACGAACTTGTTCTCGCCAATGTTGATGCCGCAATCGTCCGGCACCGAGCCGATGCCGCACACCATCATCTGATTGGTGGCGAAGTCGTAACGCTCCAGACCGCGCTCCTTGCGTTGTGGGAACGGGAACCACTCCCAACGCACGCCGTAGGACATCGTCAGCTTGGGCGTGATCTGCCAGCGGTCGCGGATGTACGCGCTCGCGAACTTGGTGCGCGTGAAGTATCCGTTCTCGTTGAACTGCCAGATCTTGCCGGCTTCGCGCGGCAGACCAAGCATGAACGAAGACCAGGCGTTGTAGTCGTTGCGGCCCGGACCATCGCGTTGCTCGGTGGTCTGCTGGCGGAAGCGGAACTCGCCCGATCCGGCGCCGGTGCCGCCCGAGAACTCGGGCTGGTTGTGGTCCAGATCCTGGAAGTAAATGTCCGTTCCGAAGCGGATGTTGTGGTTGCCGTTCGTCCAGTTGGCGTTGACCACGAACTGGTTCTGCGGGTCCGAGCGGTAGTAGGGCTGGAAGCTGTTCGACATACCCAGGCCCTCGAAACCGTCGATGCGCAGCCGCGGCCAGCCGCCGTCGATCTTGCGGCTCGACTGCAGGCCGGGGATCTGAAGCACGTCCCAGCCGAGGTTCTCGTCGAGGCGTTGCTGCTCCACGTTGGTGTCAACCAGCGTGTAGCCGTAGTAGCCGTCGACCACGAAGTTCGGAGTGAAGACGTGGGTCATCGACAAGGTACCGGAGTAGGTGTTGCCGAAGCCGGTGCCCGGGTTGGAGTTGGTCGGATGGAGGCGGTTGCCGCCGAACTGACCCAGCGTCTGCCCGTTGCTCATGCGGTAGTCGAGGAACGAGAACCGCACGAAGGCCGTGGTGGAGTCGCTGAGGTTGAAGTTGACCTTCGAATCCACCGTGTCGCGGAAGAAGCTGTATGCGCCGCCCGCGAAGAAGTTGCGGGTGAGCGCCAAGCTGCCGCTGCCTGCTCGGTTCGGATTCGGGAAGGCCGAGTCCTGCACCATCGCGGCAACGCCGGGGTCGATCCGGGAAGCCGGAATGAGGTTGTTCGCGAAGGCCGTGCGGTTGCGGGCGTCGCCAGACGACGGTCCCGCCGAGAGCGGATCGAACACGGGCAGGTCAGACCCGCTCATGTCGCCGAAGCGCATGGACTGCGTCGGTAGATCGATCGAACGCGTGGCGAAGCTCGCCTCGCGCGTGCCCTCGTAGCTCACAAAGTAGAAGATCTTGTTTTTCTTGATCGGGCCGCCGATGGTGCCGCCGAATTGGTTGTAGATGAACTTCGGCTTGCGGTCGGTCCGCGGGTTGTCCCACGGGTAGGCCATCAGCTTCTGGTTGGCGTGGTACTCGAACGCCGATCCGTGGATGTCGTTCGTGCCCGACTTGATCGTCAGGTTGATCGCCGCGCCGCCAGCAAGGCCTTGCTCGGCGTCGAACGAGTTCGTGACTACGTTGACCTGCTCGATGGACTCGAGCGCCGGGTTGTAGCCCGTCATGTGAGGCACCCAGATGTTGGTCGACGAAGCGCCGTCGATGCGGGTGTTATTGTTCGACCGCGAGGTGCCGTTCACCGAGAAGCGGACGGCGCGCGACGGGTTGGTCGGCACCGAGTGCGCGTTCTGCGGGGGCGAGAAGCCCGGCAGGGTCACAAACAACATCTGGTAGTTGCGGCCCAGAGGAACCGGAACGTTCTTCAGAGTCGTCTCATTGACTTCCTGGCGCACTTCGGCGCGGTCGGTCTGCAGCGTGGCGGCCTGGGCGGAAACCTCGATGGTCTCGGTGACCTGGCCGATCTCGAGCGTCGCGTTGACGCGAGCGACCGCGTTCGGGCGAACGTCGATGCCGGTTTGACGGTAAGTCTGGAAGCCGTCCGAGGTGACCTCGAGCGTCCACAAACCCGAATCGATTGCCGGGAAGCTGTAGCCTCCGGCCGGTCCGGTCGAGGATGAGCGGACGGCGCCGGTCTGCTCGTTGGTAATGGTTACGGTGGCGCCTGGAATGGCGGCTTGTGACGAATCGACGACGTTGCCGTCGAGCGTGCCTTGCAGCAACTGCGCCGAGGCAGTCGGCGCTAGCGAGAACATGAGCGCGAGCGCGAGCGCGCAAACGCCCAGGGACTTACCCCTGAAATTCACTTGGCAATCTCCTTTTGGTTGAAGATGACGAACAGTTCACACGGGACCCGCACGCTCGTCCGAGGCCTTTCTCGTCGAGCGACCAACATACACCCACCTTGAGGTGGTTCTATCACTGGTTCGAGTCCCTACCCCTGATTGGGCTCTGGCCTTACCATAGCCCACTCAGGTGCATTCCGCAACTGAGCCATACTAGACTTTACGTTCGCCCATCCAGCGCCTCGTAACCTGCCTATTCGAGGCGCCGCCAACTTGTGCGGAACGGTACGTTTGTGATGCAGACTTCCACTTGGCGCCCAGCCCCTATTTCAGCCCTCGTCACGGTCGTTCTCGCCGCCGGGGCGGCGCTGCTCGCCGAGCCGGCCGCCGATGGCAACTGGGCGCAATGGCGCGGTCCGCAGCACAACGGCGCGAGCCCGGATGCCCGGGATCTGCCCGTCGAGTTCGGCCCCGAGAAGAACGTCAAATGGAAGGTCGAGCTCCCGAGTTGGAGCGCCGCCACGCCGATCATCTGGGGCGACACCGTTTTTGTGACTTCCGCTGAAGCGGGGTTCAGCCAGGCCCAACGGTACCGGCCGGGCGGAAAACGCGGTCCGCGGCCCAGCGCCGGCGGCTCGGACAAGGACCGGATCTTTCTGATCGCCGTCAACCGCTCCGACGGCTCGATCCGCTGGCAGCGGCAAATTGGCGACAGCAACCGCATCTACCGCAAACAGAACCTCTCCTCCCCGTCTCCGGTGACCGATGGCCGGCGGGTGTGGACGATGACCGGCTCGGGCTCTCTACGCTGCTTCACCTTCGCGGGCAAGCCGGTGTGGGAGCGAGACATCCCGGCCGAGTACGGCGCCTTTGGGCTCAACCACGGCTACGCCTCGACGCCGCTGCTCGACGGCGGGCGGCTCTACGTTCAGGTGCTGCACGGGATGCGCACCGACGAGCCCTCTTACGTGTTTGCCGTGGACGCCGCATCGGGCAAGACGATATGGAAAGTCGACCGGCCCACCGACGCCCAGCACGAATCGCCCGACGACTACTCGACCCCGCTGATCGTCAGCGTGGGCGGCGCCCGGCAACTCATCGTCTCCGGCGGCGACTACGTCACCGGACACGATCTCGGCAACGGCAAGGAAATCTGGCGGATTGGCGGGCTGAACCCCGGCGGCGAGCGCTTCTATCGCACCATTGCGTCATCCATCGCGATTGGCGACAAGATCTATACCACCAGCACTCGCGGCAAGCCCTTCATCGCCTTCAAAGCCGGCGGCGCGGGCGACATCACCGGCAAGGCCGAGCTTTGGACCAACAATCTCGGGGCCGACGTGCCCACGCCGACCACTGACGGCCGCCGGATCTTCGTCGTCAACGACCGCGGCATCGTGGTCGCGCTCGACGCCGAATCGGGTAAGATCATCTGGGATCGCCAACGGATCGAGCCCGGCATCTACAGCTCTTCCCCCCTGCTGGCCGATGGCAAGATCTACGCGACGAACGAAGACGGCACGACGACGGTGCTCTCGGCGGGTGAGGAATTCGAGATTCTGGCGACCAACCGCCTGGATAGCCATACCCTCGCCAGCCCAGTCGCCGTCGGCGCCGAGCTCTACATTCGGACCGCCGACCGCCTCTACTGCTTCACCAAGAGGTGAGCGCCCGGGCGGGACCGGTCAGGGAGGCTTTTTGTCATGGAAGGAGAGGAGTTACGCCTGGGCGACCTGGTGGATGACCACTGCTCGCGCTGCGGCATGCTGACCGACCATGCCGTCGTGGCCATCGTCGACGGCGAACCTGCCATGGTGCGCTGCCGGACCTGCTACTACGAGCACAAGTTCCGCAAAGGCAAGAGCGGCGTCAAGAAGAAGAAGGCGTCGAAAAAGGCCGAGCTGTTCGACGAGGTCCTCTCGAAGATCACCGGCGGGGCGGAAGAATAGCCCTTCTAGCGACCGCTGGCGCGACTTTCCCGCGCTGCGCCGTGTTCGAATAGGGCGTGAGCTCGAGAACCAGCATCCTCGTCGTGTCGTTGTGCGGCGCGGCTCTGGCGGTCGCGGGGGCGAAGCCGAAGATCCCGAGCTCGCCGTTGAGCGCCGAGCAACGCGCCGTCCACCTGCTCAACCGCATCGCCTACGGACCGCGTCCCGGCGATGTCGCCCACGTTCTCGAGCAGGGCGAGGCGGCGTTCCTCGAAAGACAACTCCATCCCGCGTCCATCGACGACTCGGCGCTCGACAAGCGGCTCTCGACGATCCAGACCCTCGG
Organism: Bryobacterales bacterium; assembly: GCA_965216545.1. GTDB lineage: Bacteria > Acidobacteriota > Terriglobia > Bryobacterales > UBA6623 > RI-231. Next base: position 3,388,383 of record OZ244172.1, on the reverse strand, counting down.
CCTGAGCTCGCTCGAGCTGGCCAAGTTGTTTCCGCAGCCCGGATTGGTGCGCCGGCTGGTCGAGAACGGGACCTTGAGCCGCGACGATTTGCCCGCGGGCTACCGGCTTCCTGGGGAGGAAGGCGCGGCGATGATGGGGCGGCGCCCGCAGCTCGACGTGTTGGGCTACGAGCTGCGCCGGCTCGCAGAGCCCGTCCGCCCGCCCGGACGCCAAGCCCGCTTCGGGCCGTCGATCGAAGGCGTCAACCCGCCGCAGCTCGTCGTCGCCCAGTTGCAGGCGGCCAAGCTCATCCGGGTGGTTGAGAGCGAGCGGCAACTGCTCGAAGTGATGACCGATTTCTGGTTCAACCACTTCAACGTCTTCATTGGCAAGGGCCAAGTCCGGAACTTGGTCACCGAGTATGAGCGCGAGACGATCCGGCCGAACGCGTTGGGCCAGTTTCGCGAGCTGCTGGGGGCGGTGGCGCACGCGCCGGCCATGCAGGTCTATCTCGACAACTCCCAGAGCTTCGGACCCGAGTCGCAGATCGGCCGGCGCAGCGGTCGCGGCCTGAACGAGAACTACGCCCGCGAGCTGCTCGAGCTGCACACCCTCGGCGTGGACGGCGGCTATAGGCAGACCGACGTGACCGAGGCGGCGCGCGTTCTGACCGGCTGGACGCCGGCCGTCTTTCGCTTCGCCCGCGGCGCCCGGCGCCCGGCGTTCCTCGCCCCAGCCCACGACCAGGGCGAGAAGACCGTGCTGGGGCGCAGGTTCGAACCCGACGGCGAGCAAGAAGGGGAAGCGTTGCTCGACATGCTCGCGGCGCATCCGTCCACGGCGCGGTTTCTGGCCACGAAGCTCGTGCGGCGCTTCGTCGCCGACGATCCGCCGGAAAAGCTCGTGAGCCGGGTCGCCAAGACCTACCAGAAGACCGATGGCGACATCCGCGAGATGCTGCGGACCATCTTCTATTCCAAGGAGTTTTGGTCTGAGGACGCCTATCGCTCGAAGGCCAAGAAGCCGCTCGAGCTGCTGGCTTCGACCATTCGCGCGCTTGGGGCGGACTTCACCCCCTCGCGCCAGACGGTGGGACTGCTCGGCCGGATGGGGGAAGCGCCCTACCTGTGCCAGCCGCCGACCGGCTACGACGACGTCGCCGAGGCTTGGCTGGGCAGCGACCAACTGGTGCTGCGCTGGAACTTTGCGTTGGGCGCGGTGGTCGGCCGGATGCCGGGCGTCGAGGCCGACCGCGACGTCTTGCAGGCGACGGGATCGCGCCAGGAGCGCGTCGAGCTTTATGCGGAGCGCTTCCTGCATCAAGAGCCGTCAGACGAGCTGCGGGCGCGCCTTCTCGCCGCCAGCGAGGCCGTGCCGTCGCCCGCGCTGGCGGCGCTCGTGCTCGGGTCCCCGGAATTCCAAAGAAGGTGATGACAATGATCTCGCGACGAGCTTGGTTGAAATCGAGCGGATTGGCCCTGGCCGGCTTCTCGGCCGCGCCCTCGTTCCTTTGCCGAGCGGCGGCGCTCGAGGGCAAGCGGAAGAAGGTGCTGGTGGCGCTGTTCCAGCGCGGGGCGGTGGACGGGCTGAACATGGTGGCGCCGTACTTCGAAGACCGCTACCGGTCGCTGCGGCCAAATTTGGCGCTGGACGCACCCGGCAAGGGCGATAACCCCGTCGTGGACCTCGATGGGGGTTTTGGCTTGCATCCCGCGCTTGCGCCGCTGGCAGACGAGTGGGAGAACCGCTCGCTGGCGGTCATCCACGCCGCCGGGTCGCCGGACGCGACGCGCTCGCACTTCGACGCGCAGGACTACATGGAGAGCGGCGTCCCGGGCGACAAGGGCGTGCGCGACGGGTGGCTCAACCGCTACCTGAGCGCGAAAGAGGCGGAGGACGCCTCGCCGTTGCGAGCCATCACGGTCGGCCCGGCGACGGCGCGCTCGTTGGCGGGCGACGCTCCGGCGCCGGCCATCGAGCGGGTACGCGAGTTCCAAATCGCCGGCGGACGGCCCGAGCTGGGCAACGCTTTCGAGGCGCTGTGGGGCATCCGCAACGCCCAACGCCCGATCGAGGAGCAACTGCAGTCCTCGAGCCGGACCACCTTCGAGGCGCTGCACATGGTCGACGAGATCCGCTCGCAGCGCTACCGGCCGGCGAACGGGGCCCGCTACCCGCGCGGCCGAATCGGCCAGCGGCTGCAGCAAATCGCCCAACTCATCAAGGCCGACGTCGGTCTCGAGGTTGCGTTCGCCGACTCAGGCGGATGGGACACCCACGCCAACCAGGCCCCGCTGCTGCAAAACCTGCTGGCGCAGCTTGGGCAGGCGATCCACGCGTTCAGCGTCGACATGGGCAGCGCCATGTCGGACGTGCTGTTGCTGACGATGTCCGAGTTCGGCCGCACGGCGAAGGAGAACGGCAACCGCGGCACCGACCACGGCCACGCGAACGCCATGTTTGCCCTGGGCGCGGGCGTGCGGGGCGGCAAGGTCTACGGCGACTGGCCGGGCTTGAGCGACGACGCCCTCTATGAGCGACGCGACTTGGCGCTGACGACGGATTTCCGCGACGTCTTCGCTGAAATCCTCGAGCGCCATTTCGGGCTGGAGGACGGAAATGCGGTCTTTTCCGGCCACACGAGCCACCTCCGGCGAGGCTTCCTGAAGGCCTGATTCTGTGCTAGCCTGAGCGAGAAGCAACAGGCTTCGACCCGCCCGCGGAGAGGTGGCTGAGAGGTCGAAAGCAGCGGTTTGCTAAACCGTCGTACGGGCCTAAACCTGTACCGAGGGTTCGAATCCCTCCCTCTCCGCCATTTCAATCACTTACGACGCGTCCAACGCCGCGCGTGAACTTGCCAGAAGCCCGTTCTGCAAACATTCTGCAAACGCGGGGTCGCAGTTGAGGGATCGGATCGGCTCTGCAATTCCCGTTCGAGTGGAGATTGAAGCCCCCGCATTCTGAAGGGATCAACACGACTTCGGTCCCGTCTGAGGCCGCCTCAGAGATCTGGGACCTCCTATTGAGGGTCAGCGCCCTGGGGGATCGGCAGAAAATCCTGAACGCGATCCAACGGTGTTTCGCCGCTGCCCTGGGGGAGCCTTACTATCCGAGCAGTAGCGCGGATTGGGCTGAAGCGGACCTAGGGCCGCTATTCGACAAGGCCGCCAATAATCCCGTGTTGTTGCTCGATGCAACCCACGAAGCCTTCGGAGCGATCCGAACCGATGGGTTAGAACCCCCGACATTCAGGATGATTAACGACATCTGTGTGAAGCACGGGATGGGCTACGTCCTGGACCCGCCGCGCACTTGTCTAGTCGGAAGCAACATCCCGACTGTTCAAGTCGAAGTAGAAAGCATCCCGTCGTCGCTGCCGTCTCGCGCAGAGCCGATAAGCGCCCCTCGACGGGGCCGGTTGGGGAATCCGGTATCACCGCGATTCGCAAGCTTTTTCGCGTTGATGGCAAAAGCTTTGTATCGCCGCAGCCGCGAGAAGCTTGGCGGAGCGGGTTAAGATCGAAGTAGCCGCGGGTCGCCGCACGAGGCGCTGCCGACGATTCCAGGCACTCATCGTGCACGCCGACAGATGTCGGGAAATGTCCGAGAACGTCAGTCGATCGGCCCCCTCCAGGTCGACGTCTGGGAAGTCTCTCTCGACGACCCCGGTTTGACGGACCGAGCCGCCGTCCTCACCGCCGAGGAGCGCGAACGGGCGGAGCGATTCCATCAGGCGGTCCATCGCAGGCGCTTCCTGGCCCGCCGCGTCGCGCTGCGACTCCGGCTGGCCGAGTACCTCGACCGCGAACCTTCTCGCATCGAGCTGGCCTTTGGCCCGAAAGGCAAACCCTATCTCCCGGGCGGCGAGCTCGAGCTCAATCTCTCCCACTCCTTCGACCGCGCGCTGATTGGCTTCTCGAGGCAGCCGCTCGGCGTCGACATCGAGCGTCTGCGCCCGCTCGATGACGCGCTCGAGCTCGCAGAGCGCTTCTTCTCTCGAGAGGAAGCCGCCGCAGTACGCGCGCTCCCCCCGCACCGGCTCTACCCCGGCTTTCTCGAGATCTGGACGATGAAAGAGGCCTACATCAAGGCGACCGGCGAGGGGCTGTCGCGGCCGCTCTCGAGCTTCACGGTCGCGCTCGGCGAAGGCCGGCTCGCGCTCACGCCCGCAGCGGAAGACGAGCGCAACTGGTCGCTGTACCGGCTCGACGTTTGCGAAGGCTTTCTAGGCGGTCTGGCGGTAGAGGGCTCGAACCACCAGATCCGTTACCGGGCCAAGTAGACGAACCGCGCCACGAACAGCGCCGCCAGCAGATAGCTCAGCCAGTGCAGCCATCTGCCCTTGGCGGTCTGCAACCCCACGAAGAGCAGAAAGCCCATCGCCAGCCCGTTCGCAATCGAGAACGTCAGCGGGATGCCGAGCACGATCAGGAACGCTGGCGCTCCGACCGACAGATCCTCCCAATCGATCTCGCGCACCGCGCTCATCATCATCGCGCCGACCAAGATGAGCGCCGGCGCGGTCGCAGCCGCGGGAATCATCCCCACCAGCGGCGCCAGCGGCAGCGCGCAGAGGAACAGCACGCCGGTGGTCGCAGCCGTCAAGCCCGAGCGCCCTCCAGCGGCTACGCCCGCCGCGCTCTCGACGTAACTTGTCGTCGTGGAGGTTCCGAGCAGCGCGCCCGCCACAGTCGAGCCTGCATCCACCGTCAGCATCCGGCCGAGCCTCGGAATTTCCCCATTCGCCTCGACGAGGTCCGCCTTCTTCGTCACGGCGATGAGCGTGCCGAGCGTGTCGAAGAAGTCGACGAACAGAAAGACGAAGACGATCTCGAGCAGCCCGAGCTCGAGCGCTTCCATTACGTCGAGCCGGAGGGCGGCCGCGGTCATTGCATTCCAATCGAGCGCGCCCGGCCGCCACTCGCTCGAGCCCATCGCGATCGCCGCAACCGTGGCTCCCAAGATGCCCAGCAGGACAGCCGCTCGAACCCGCCAGACCAGCAGCACGGCCGTCACCGCCAAGCCGCCGATCGCCAGCAGCGTATCGGGCCGCGACAGGTCGCCCAGCGCGACCAGCGTCGCCGCATCGCCGCGAACGACGCCGGCGTTCTCGAGCCCGATCAAAGCAAGGAAGACGCCGATGCCCGCCGCCACCGCCGCATAGAGCTCGCGCGGCATCGCGAGGATGAGTTGCTGGCGCACGCCGGTGGCGGTGAGCGCCAAGAAGATCAGCCCGGAGAGGAACACCGCGCCCAGAGCCGTCTCCCACGGCACGCCCATGCCAATCACCACGCCGTAGGCGAAGTAAGCGTTGATGCCCATGCCGGGCGCAAGCGCGACCGGATGGCGCGCCCACAGCCCCATCGCCAACGATCCCAGCCCGGCGGCGATGCACGTCGCCGCCGTCGCCGCCTCCGGGGCCATGCCGGCGTCCTTCAAGATGGAGGGGTTGACGACGACGATGTAGGCCATCGTCAGGAACGTCGTCGCGCCGGCGAGCAGCTCGGTGCGGATCGTCGTACCCAGCCGCTCGAGCTCGAAATAGCTCTCGATGGATCTCTTCATCTACGACAAAGACCGCAGTGTGAGGAGCAGAGGGCGCGTGCTAAGGTCGACCTCAGGCCAACCGCCGAATCCGCCATGATACATCGCAATTCCCCCCTCCTCCGCGCCTGCGCGCTTGTGTGGTTCACGCTGGCTCTAGCTCCGCCTCCGTCATCGGCCTGCGAGGCGGACAAGATCCTCGATAGTTGGGTTCTGCCCAGAGAGGTCAACGTGGTTGGCACGCAGTCCAAGCGCGTCGGCGGCGCCATCGTTTGCGATGCCGCCGTGAGCGACGAAGGGGTGATCGGGTTCCTGCTCAATCTCGTCGACGTGGACTCCGAACCCGGTGATCCGTCCGGGGACGACGACGATGTCTTGGCCAGCGGGCAGATCACGGGCATGGTCGCGCCCGGCCCGACATCGACCAGGATTGCAGCGGCCAGGATCTACACCGTCCGCTGCGACGAGAACGAAGAGTTCCCGGACACCGGCGAAGGCCACTCTGGGAATCAAGCTGAGCTTGCTCTGGAAGTGATGACCGGCTTCCGGGACTCGGTGCAGGTGGTGCCTTCCGCCGGGATCGTGCCCGGGCGTTGCTTCCCGGCAGGCACGTCGGTCCTCAACCTCAACCTGAGCCCGTTTTCCATTCCCGGCCTGCCGCCGCCTGTCGATCTGGGTTTCGGCGTCACCTTGCGCGTCACTGCCGGCGAAGCCCACCTGGAGTTCATCACCAGCGCGGGAGGGCCCTTGCCAGATGAAGTGATGGTGAATGTGCTCAGTCTGATGCAGGAGTCGCCCTTCGCGGCCAAGGCGCAGGACGCTCCGCTCACGCTCACGATCACCGGCGACGGCTCGTTCGTCGACGTCACCGGAACCGTCAGCGAGAGCGGCGAGATCAATGCGACCGGAACGGGAACCGTCGCCGGTTTCCCCAACATCGCCGTGCGCATGACGGGGACGCTGCGCGGCGGCGATCTAAACGCGCAGTACGCCATGGGGACCAACGGCGGGTTGCCGGGCGGGTTCCCGATCGTGTTTGACATGCAGGGCGAGTCCGAGGACTACAAGAACTTCTGGAACGAAGCGGGCGACGCCATCCTCGAGCTCGCCAACGAGCTTGCCCTTCACAACCCGCCCGCCAACCCGGGCGGCGTCGACCTGGAAGACGCCATGGTGCGCTTGGCGGGCAACCTCACCGTCGCCCAGGCCGGCCTGCGGCACGCTCCCCAAGACGGTATTGCCCAAGCTGCGTTCAGCGGGATTGCGACACGCCTCACCGAGGTTGCCGACGAGGTTGCCGTCTCGACGATCGCCGGGCGCGATACAGCCGCGGCCAATCTGCGCCGGGCGGCCAGCGCCTCCGAGGAAGCCGCCCAGCGAATCGCAGGCTTCATCGAGAGCCCGCCAGACGCCCAGCTCAACGCCGGCATCGCGGGTTGGTTGGAGACCCTCGACCGGATGGCGGCGTCGGTTCGCGCGTTCATGCTCGCGGTCTACGGCGAAGAGATCCTGACGTCGGTCTCCGCGGCAAGCTTCCAGCGCGGGCCCGCGGCGCCGGACTCGATCCTGAGCGGCTTCGGCCTCATCGGCGCCGCCACGGCCTCGGCGGACTCACTGCCGCTGCCCGCGAGTCTCGGCGGCGTATCCATCCTGCTGACCGACAGCTCCGGACGCGAATTCCGAGTCGGCATGTTCTTTACCTCGAGCGGACAGCTCAACTACCTCGTGCCCGCGGGCGTCGCCCACGGACCGGCGTTGCTCACCGTGTCTCGCGACGGTGTCGTGGTGGCTTCGGGAGCGCTCGAGATTGAGGCCGTGGCGCCGAGCGTCTTCACCGCGAACGCCGACGGCGCCGGCGTCCCCGCCGCTTTCGTGCAGCGCGTCCATCCAGACGGCACGTCCTCTTTCGCCGACGCCTTCACCGCGGCGCCGGCCGGCGGATTCGGGCCGGCGCGCATCGATCTCTCCGACGACGAATCGTTGTACTTCCTCGCGCTGTTTGGCTCCGGTTTTCGCGATGCGGACGAGGTGATCGTGCGCATCGATGGCGAGGCGATTGATGGCGTGCTGTTCGCCGCCAGCCCGCAGTTCGTCGGGCTCGACCAGGCCAACGTTCCGCTGGGCCCGGCCCTGCGCGGACGCGGCGTGGTGACCGTGGAGCTCGAGGCCGGCGGGATCGTGGCCAACCCCGTCGAGGTCGCCTTCGAGTAGGCGCTCAGCCGCGCATGGCCCGCGCGACCAAGTCCGAGGCCAGCGTCCGTGGATGCGGATCCGCCGCACGCGCGGGAAGAGTCGTTAGACAGACGAAAATCGTATCCGCCTCCGGATCGGCCCAGGCCAGCGTGCCCGTCGAGCCGCCGTGCCCGAAGGTCTTCTCCGAACAGCCTGGAGAGCCGGCGCGGACGCCTAGCTGGAAGCCCAGCCCGCGCGGCGTGTCGACGACGCCGGCGTTGTGGTCCCGCAGCATCAGCTTGGCGGTCTCGACCTCGAGGACCTCGCCCCGGGGGCGCAGGAACGTCTCGAGGAAACGGGCAATGTCGGGCGCGGTCGAGTGGGCGCCGCCCCAGGGCGCGCCGAGGCTGCGCCAGTAAGGGCTGTTCCAATCCCAGTCGGTCGCGGTGGGGTCTCCGGCGCCTGACTCCGGCGCAGCCATCTCGGTCTGCGAGCGCGCGGTCTGCTCGATCTCGAAATTGCCCAGGCCCATCGCCGTGTTGAACATGCCGAGCGGCTCGAAGACCTCGCGCTTCATGTAGGGCTCGAAGACTTCGCCGGTGATGCGCCGCGCGACTTCGGCAGCGAGCAAGATGCCCATCGATTGGTAGCTGTACTGCGTCCCCGGCTCGAACTTCAGCGGAGTCTTGACGGCGCGGGCGACGAACTCCGAGAGAGGCGCGTGAGCCCGGCGCAGCTCTTCGTTCTCGGGGAGCTGATCGGGCAAGCCCGAGGTGTGGGTGAGCAGGTGCTTGATGGTGATCTTCTCGCGGTCGCCTGCGGAGAATTCCGGAATGAACTTCTTGACCGGGTCTTCGAGCGCGAGCTCGCCCCGGTCGTGGAGGACCATCACGCCGGCAGCGGTCATTGGCTTGGAGATCGAGGCGATGAGGTAGACGATCTCGTCGCCGGACCGCGGCGGGTCCCCTGGCTTGCGCACGCCTCCCTCGTAGCTCTCCCGTTCGCCGCCTTGCCACACAGCCATCGACGCCGCCGAGACCGCGCCGGATCCGATCGCCTTTTCGAGCACTTCGACCGCCGGAGTCCAGCGGCTCTCGGTTTCGGGCTCGTCCGCGGGCTCGGAGGCGCAACTCGCCGCCGCCGCGCCTAGGCTCGCCGCCAACCATTCGCGTCTTCGCATGGGTACAAGCATACTCCCGACTCCTGTCCCTTGTCCCCGCCCCTTGTCCCCGGCCCTTGTCCCTTCCGCTCCGCGATACAATGAGGCTTCACCCAACAGCACGGCCCCGCGTAACTGGCGAACAAAGACGTGGAGTGCACCACGAGGGAGCGCGGGACCGCTGAACTCCAACAGGAAGCCGCTCGCCTGGGCTACCCTTTCGAACGAGACGAAAGAGGAAGCCATGGACCCCAACCGCGCGCTGCTCCAGCAGAACGACCCCGCCATCTACGACGCCCTAGTAGGCGAAGAGAAACGCCAGTCGGCCGGCATCGAGCTGATCCCTTCGGAGAACTACACCTACCCAGAGGTGCTCGCCGCGCTCGGCTCGGTGTTCACCAACAAGTACTCCGAGGGCTACCCCGGCCGGCGCTACTACGGCGGGCAAGAGTACACCGACGTGATCGAGACGATCGCGCGGGACCGCGCCAAACAGATCTTCGGTTGCGAGCACGCCAACGTGCAGCCGCTCTCGGGCGCGCCGATGAACGCGGCCGTCTACCTGGTGATGCTCGAGCCGGGCGACACCGTGCTCGGCATGGATCTCTCGCACGGCGGCCACCTCACCCATGGCGCACCGGTCAGCCACATGGGCAAGCTCTACAACTGGATTCGCTACAAGACGGACCCGGAGAACGAGGGCCAGATCGACTTCGACGCGCTGCGCAACACGGCCCTCGAGCACAAGCCCAAGATGATCGTCTGCGGCTACTCGTCCTACCCGCGCGATCTCGACTACGCCGAGTTCCAGAAGATCGCCGACGAAGTGGGGGCGCTGACCATGGCGGACATCTCGCACATCGGCGGGCTGGTGGCCGGCGGCGTGATGCGCAACCCGGTCGAGGCCGGGTTCGACTTCGTAACGACCACGACGCACAAGAGCCTGCGCGGTCCGCGCGGCGGCATGATCCTGTGCAAGAAAGAGCACGCGAAAAGGATCGACAAGTCCGTTTTCCCGGGCATGCAAGGCGGTCCGCACATGAATCAGGTGTGCGCGACCGCGATCACGCTGGGTAAAGCGCTCGAGCCCGAGTTCAAGCAGTACTGCGAGCAGGTGCTCGCCAACGCCAAGACGCTCGCCGCGACGCTCTCGGCCGGCGGGGCGGCGCTGGTGACCGGCGGGACCGACAACCACATGATGGTCGTCGACTGCGTGGAGGGCTGTGGCATCACGGGGCGGGTGGCCGAGGAAGCGCTCGACGCGGTGTCGATCACCTGCAACAAGCAGGTCATCCCCGACGATCCCAACCCGCCGTTGCGCCCGAGCGGCATCCGCTTGGGAACGCCCGCGGCGACGACGCGCGGTTTTGGGGCGGACGAGATGAAGAAGCTGGGCGGTTGGATGCTCGAGGTGCTGGGCAAGCACGACGACGAAGCGGTGTTGGCGCGGGTCAAGGGCGAGGTGGAGGAGCTGTGCGGACGATTCCCGGTGCCGGGGATCAACTGACGGGGCTTGTCACGTTCTGCGCGGATCTTCGTAGCGCCGACCGCTAGCGCGTGCGGCCGGACCTCCCAGGCCGGCTTCTTTGTCCGCGAACAAGGAGATTGCCGGGCCAATACTTTGTGAGACCAGAGCAGCGGACACCTTGTACGGTTGACGTCAGTCGTCTATCCTGTTGATGAGTCCTTGGATGATCGTCAGCTTTCGCGACCGGGATACCGAGCGCCTTGCGGCTGGCGAAGCAGTTCGGAAATGGCAACCTGTTCGACGGCAGGCAGAGAAGCGGTTACGCATTCTCGACGCGGCGTCGAGTCTGGGTGATCTTGCCGGGCTGAACTCCAATAGGCTTGAAGCCCTAAAGGGCGACCGAAAGGGGCAGTACTCGATCCGCATCAACGACCAATGGCGGATTTGCTTCGAATGGCCCCGTGACGCTCGAGGGCTGCAAAATGCCGAGATAGTGGACTACCACTGAACCTGAGGATGCCATGCCACGCACACCCATACACCCCGGGGAGGTCCTCAACGACGAGCTCGAGGAGAGCGGGCTCTCGGGGAAGCAACTTGCCGATCTCATTGAAACGCCGCCCAATCGGCTGTACCAGATTCTTGCTGGGAAACGCAGCGTCACGGCCGACACTGCGTTGCGATTGGGGCGCTATTTTGGCACGTCGGCCGCATTTTGGATGAACCTGCAAACGGCGTACGAGCTGGACCTGGCAAGGCAGCGCATGGGGAAGGCGATCGAGCGGATCCCGCAACGGCGCGGCGCGACGGGTCATCAGAGCAACGTCGCCTAACGGGCGGGCGCTGACCGAGGGCGACGCTAAAACACGGTGTAGATGAACGGCGCCAGGGCCGAGCCCTGAAACACGACCAGCAGGGCGCCCAGCAGCACCAGCGTGATCACGATGGGCAGCAGCCAAAGCTTCTTGTTCTCTTTGAGGAACAGCGTGAATTCGCCGAGGAGGCTGAGCTTGCTCATGGGTCGTTCCGGTTCTCTTCAGAATAGGCGCTCGAACTGCGGCGGCGCAGGCCGCGTGACCTTGCGCGGGATCCAGTAGCTCGGTCGCGCTGCCGCTCTTCTGTTGAGCGGATCGGCCCCGGTCAGCCGGACGATCCAGCCGATCGGCGTCATCACCAGATAAAACATCGCGCCAAGCAGAACGCGGCTGTTGAGCCAACCCAGCGCGTGCGCGAGCTTCATCCAACCCCAGTGAAAGACGCGCGCGGCCGGCGGCACGGCCAGGCCGACGAAGGCCAGCAACGCGCCAACGCCGGCTAGCGGATAGGCCAGCCCGGTGCGCTGCTTGTAGAGATTCCAGGCGGCGATGGCGACCAGCACCGCGGCCACCACGAGGGCGGACCTGCGGGCTTCGGCGTCGAGGGCGGGCTGCGAGCGGCTAGTCAAGCTGGAACTCCTCCTGCCACGCGACGTCCTCCTCGAGCTCGGCTTGGTCGGGCTTGCGCAACACCAGGTCTCCTAGCACGAGCACGTCCATTTCAGTGCGCATGAAGCAGCGGTAGGCGTCCTCGGGCGTGCACACGATGGGCTCGCCGCGAACGTTGAACGAGGTGTTGACCACGACGGGGCAGCCGGTAAGCCGATCGAATTCCGCGATCAGCTCGTAGTAGAGGCCGTTCGTCTCCGGACGGACCGTTTGAACGCGGGCGGAGTAGTCCACGTGGGTCACGGCTGGAATCGACGAGCGCGGCACGTTGAGCTTCTCGATGCCGAACAGCTCGCTCTGTAGCGCGGTCATCCGAATACGGATGTCTTCGCGGACCGGAGCGACGATGAGCATGTAGGGCGAGTCCTTGTCCAGATCGAACCAGTCCGCGCAGGACTCGCGCAGCACCGAAGGAGCAAAGGGACGAAAGCTCTCGCGGTACTTGATCTTGAGGTTCATCACCGATTGCATCTTGGTCGAGCGGGGGTCGCCCAGGATGCTGCGTCCGCCCAGCGCGCGCGGGCCGAACTCCATGCGGCCTTGGAACCAGCCCACGACTTTCTCCGCCGCCAAAGCCTTTGCGGTTTGGCGGAGCATCTCCGGAGTGCCCAGGCGCTCGTAGGCGGCGCCGAGGTCGTCGAGGCGAGCGGCAATCTCGTCGTTCGAGAAGGAGGGGCCGAGGTAGGAACCCTTCATCGCGTCGGGCCCGCCCTTGGCCGCCTTCGCGGGGTCTCGAGGCTTTTCGAAATATTGATGCCAGGCGGAGAGAGCCGCGCCGAGCGCGCCGCCCGCGTCGCCGGCCGCGGGCTGAATCCAGATCTCCTCGAACGGGCCCTCACGCAGCAACCGGCCGTTGGCGACGCAGTTCAGCGCCACGCCGCCCGCCATGCACAGGTTCTTCATTCCGGTTTGCCGATGCACGTGGCGGCCCATCCGCAACACGGCCTCTTCGGTGACTTCCTGGACCGAGCGGGCGAGGTCCATCTCGCGCTGGGTCACGGTCGATTCCGGGGTGCGCGGCGGAGCGCCGAATAGCCGGTCGAAGGCCGCGTTGGTCATCGTCAGGCCTTGGCAGAAGTTGAAGTACTCCATGTTGAACCGCAGCGAGCCGTCTTCCTCGAGATCGATCAGCTCGTCGAGGATCTTGTCGACGTACTTGGGTTCGCCGTAGGGCGCCAAGCCCATCACCTTGTATTCGCCGGAGTTGACCTTGAAGCCGGTGTAGTAGGTGAAGGCCGAATAGAGTAGGCCGAGCGAGTGGGGGAAGTGCGTCTCGGCTTCGAGGTGAATCTCGTTCCCCTTGCCGAAGCCGTAGCTCGAGGTCGCCCACTCGCCGACGCCGTCGATGGTCAGAATCGCCGCCCGCTCGAAGGGCGAGGGGAAGAAGGCGCTGGCGGCGTGGGATTCGTGATGCTCGGTGAACAGCACGCGGCCGTCGTAGCCGCCGAGCTCGTCCGGGATGCGCTCGCGCATCCAGAGCTTCTCTTTGAGCCACAACGGCATGGCCTGGAGATAGGAGCGGATGCCCGAGGGGGCGTAGTCGAGGTAGGTCTCGAGCAGGCGAACGAACTTCTGCAACGGCTTGTCGTAAAAGACGACCGCTTCCAGGCCGGCGGGAGTGATGCCGGCCTCGCGCAAGCAGAACTCCACAGCGTTGGCCGGAAAGCGGTGGTCGTGCTTCTTGCGGGTGAAGCGTTCCTCCTGCGCAGCCGCGACGATCTCGCCGTCTCGCACCAAGGCGGCGGCGGAGTCGTGGTAGTAGGCTGAGATCCCGAGAATGGCCATGGGAGGCGGCGGCGCGGAGCGCCCGCCGACGAGCGCTCGCTCGAATTCTACTGTGGAGCGGCGCCTGCCTGCTTGTGAAGTCCCGCCCCTCTATTCCATCGGCTCCGCGCGGAGCCGAGGATAGAGGGCACGCCCTATGCCCTGTGAGGAAAAAGCCTCAGGACCCTCAGGCGGCCGCTACTGTTCGCCGATCAGATGACCGAGCTTCTCTTTCTTGGTTTTGAGGTAGTGGGCCGCCCGATCCCCCGCCGAGGGCTCGCACGGGATGCGCGCCTCGACCTCGATGCCCGCCCCGACCAGCGCTTCGACCTTGGCCGGGTTGTTCGAGAGGAAACGCACTCTCTTCACGCCAAGAGCGTCTAACACCGCGACGGAGAGCTCGTAGTTGCGATGGTCGGCGGCGAACCCGAGCTGCTCGTTCGCCTCGACCGTGTCCGCACCCCCGTCCTGGAGCTCGTAGGCGCGCAGCTTGTTGAGCAGACCGATGCCGCGGCCTTCCTGGGGATCGTAGATCAACATGCCGCGGCCGGCTTCGGAGATCAGCCGCAAGGCCATCTGGAGCTGCGGTCCGCAGTCGCAGCGCTGGCTACTGAAGACCTCGCCGGTCAAGCATTGGGAGTGCACGCGAACCAGCGGCGCAGGGCCAGAAGCATCGAGATCGCCCATCTTGAGCACGATCATCTCGTGCTCCTTGCCGTCATAGACGCCGCGGAAGCCGAGAATGCGGAACTCGCCGTAGGGAGTAGGGAGCGACGCATCCGCGACGGGCTCGACCCGGGCGGAAACTGCTGTCTTGGACACTGGCGTTCTCGGACGCCGGCTTGGCGGGGCCGGCTGGGGACGTTACTATCTGCATTATAAGCGAGGTCTCGTCTCGGGCCCGATGGGCGTCGAAGAAACCATTCTCGTCAAGCTGCTGGTCCGGGTGGCGGTGATCGCTTCGATGGCGAGCATTCTGCTTCGCTGGTCCTTCGCCAAGCGGATGCTGATGCGCGAGCGGCGGACGCTGCGCCAGCGCGTCGAGCTGGGCGTGCTCTTTGGCGCCACGTTCGCGGCCGGTACGCTGGTGCGCATCGTGCTCGGGTATGACGCGGCCGAGCTGGCGCTCGAGGGCGCATTCGTCTCGGGGCTGGTCGGGGGCTATGTCACCGGATTGGCCGCTGGCGGGCTGATGGCGCTGCCGGCGGCTTTGCTTGCGCCGCAGCACGAGTGGCTGGCGATCCCGTTGCTGATCGGGGTGGGCGCGTTGGGCGGTGTGCTGCGCGACATCGCCCCCAGCGACGAGGATGTTTGGCGCTTCTCGCCCTTCTTTCCGTTCACGATCTCCAACTGGGTGCGGCGGCTGCCTAGCCCGGAGAGCGCCTTTCAGATGCTGCTGTTGTTTACCTGCGTCGCGATCGAGTTCCTGCGCCAGAGCGTCGCCCAGGCGTTCGAGCACCGCGAGTGGTTGTTCTCGATGTTCGACAGCGGCGACGAGCTGAGCGCGTTCACGCTGGTGGCGGTGTACTTCTCGACCGTGGCCTGCATCGGGCTGACGCTCAAGGTGTGGGATCACAGCCGCAACGAGTGGAAGCTCGAAGAGCAACAACGACTGTTGATGCAGGCGCGTTTGCGCAACCTCTCGAGCCAGATCAACCCGCATTTCCTGTTCAACACCCTCAACTCGGTTGCGTCGTTGATTCGGAGCGACCGCGAGACGGCCCGCGAGGTGATCGTGAAGCTCTCGGCCATCTTGCGGCGGCTGATGCGCAGCCAGGAATCGCTCACGCCGTTGCGGGACGAGCTCGAGTTCATCGAGAACTACCTCGAGATCGAGCAGGTGCGCTTTGGAGACAAGCTGCGGGTCCACGTGGAGCTCGATCCTTCGACGCCCGACAAGCTCGTGCCGAGCATGGTGCTGCAGCCGCTGGTGGAGAACTCGATCCGGCATGGGCTGGGGCCGAAGGTCGAAGGCGGAACAATCTGGCTGCGCAGCGCGCAGCGTGGAGGACGTTTGCAGATCGAGGTGGAGGACGACGGCGTAGGCATTCCCGAGAACGTGTTGCCGGTGGTCTTCCAGGCCGGGATCGGCATCGGAAACGTGCACGAGAGGTTGAGCGTGCTATTCGGCAACGACTTCCAGATGACGATCGAGAACCGCAGCGGAGGCGGGACACGGATTCGGATCCAGATCCCCGAGCTAAGGGATTTCGGCGCGGCGCCGCCGGTGGAGGAAGCGTCGGCGGAAGCGCCGGCGTGAGGCAACCACAAGCTGGCGCATGTGGCTCGGAAAGAAGTCTGGCCCGAGCCGCATCCCGCCAGGGTGCGTTAGCGCGACGGATCGCAGGGTCCGGTCCTAGCGGAGCTTCGCCCGGTAGGCCGCCGCGGCCTGCGCGGGCGCGGTTTGGTTGACGAAGACGCCGGTCGCCAGCTCGAAGCCGGCGATGCGCGCCATCCGCGGGACCAGCTCGATCCGCCAGCAATAGTCGTCGCCACCCTGAAACGGCGCCGTGTGGACGAGCAGGTGATAGGGCGGCCGGTCGAGGATATCGTTCATCGCGCCGAGCAGCGCTGATAGCAGCCCCGCCGCCTCGGCCACCGTCCCCGCCGGTTCGTCCTCGAACGACGCAGCCGAACGGTTGGGTCCAAGCCACACCTCGTAGGGCAGACGCGCCTCGGGCGGGCAGAACGCGACCAGACGCGGGGAATCAGCGACCGGCTTGGCCGATTGCGCCTTGGCCTGGAACGCTCCCTGGCGGTGCGCCCGGAGCTCGTCCCGAATCCGTTGCGGGACGAAGGGCAGGGCCATGAGTTGCGCGTGGGAGTGCTCGAGCGAGGCGCCGGCTTGGGGGCCATGGTTCTTGAAGACACAGGCGTAGCGGATGCCCGCGACCTGGCGCGCCGCCCGGATGCGTCGCTGATAGACTTCCAGCACGCGAGCGAGTTGATCCACGGACATCTCCGCCAGTCCCCGATCGTGCTCGGCGGTTTCGATGATCGCTTCGTGAACGCCCCAAGCCGAGTCGCCATCGCGCGCCGCGGTCGGAAACGCGGGGTACTTGTTTGGCACCACCCGAATCGTCCATCCGGGGCGGTCGGGCTCGGAGCCATCGTCGCGGAGGGCGTCGACCTCGGGCGGCGTCCGCGCCTCATGGCCTGGGCAGAACGGACAGTCGCCGCGCCTGGCCTCGGCGGGCTTCGAGAAGTCGTAGGGCCGGCCGGCGCGCCCGGGCGACACGATCACGACCTCGCCACGCAAGTCTCGGCGAATCTCAGCGCCGGTAGCGTCGTTCCGATCGTTCTCGTTCTCTTCGTTCCGAGAAGGCATCCTTGTAGAGCTCGATCGCGGGCTCAGGTTCCAGGATTACGCTGATGACGTCGTAGCGCAAGCACATGGGGTCGACCTTAGCGCGCCGCGCATAGCTGTGGGCGGCTCGCATCAGGTGGCGGCGCTTGTCCGAGCCGACGAATTCCTCGGGCCGTCCGAACGCGGCGTTTTTGCGGGTCTTGACCTCGACGCAGGCCAGCATGTCGCCATCCCAGCCGAGCAGGTCGATCTCGCCCCTGCCCGACTTGGAGCGATAGTTGCGCGCGACTACGCGGTAGCCGGCCTCCTGTAGGAACCGATAAGCCAGGTCCTCTCCTCTCCGTCCATCACGAAGGCGCTGCGGGCGCTCCCGATCGGCGAGGGAGCGCAGCTTCGCGATGAGCCTCGCGATCATTCCCGATAGATCTGGTCGAGCACTCGCTGAACGTCGCGACCCGCCGCGCCGCTCACGCCAGGCTCGCGCATCTTCCGCAAGCAGTCGACGAAGTCCTCGACCAGAGGCTGATGCAGGTTGGCGTGCGGAGGATGGTGCTCCAAGCGGTCTCCGAAATCCCCGACCACGCGGAGGTCGCCGCAGTTGAGCGATTCGACGTGCAAGGAGCCGTTGGTTCCGAAGATGTCGAGCGTATCCCGCGGTTCGGCCGCGGCGTGGCTGACGGTGAGCTGGGCCCGCGCGCCGCTCTCCATGCGGAGCACCGCGATCGCGGTGTCTTCGACCTTGCGCTCGAAACGGATGCGGTCGAGAAAGCCGGTCGCCTCCGCGACGGGCCCAAGCAGGTTCAGCAGCAGCTCGACGCGGTGGGAGCCGAAGTCCATCATGGGCCCGCCGCCGGACTGCTCGGGGTCGAGCAGCCAGGCGCGGGGCTCCCAAGGCTTGGGGTTGAACGCCTCGAAGGCGTTGACTTGGGCGGTCACCACGGCGCCAATCTCGCCCCACTCGACGGTCTCCTTGATGCGGCGAACGACCGGGTAGAAGCGCCGGTAGTAGGCGACGCCGAGGCGCACATTGTTCGCCTGGCAGGCGGCGATCATGCGGTCGCACTCGGCGGCGTCGAGCGCCATCGGCTTCTCGCACAGCACGTGCCTGCCGGCTTCGGCGGCGGCGATGGTCTGCTCGGCGTGCTGGTTGACGGGCGTGGCGATGTAGACGGCGTGGACCGCCGGATCGCACACCTGCTCGCGCCAATCGGCGTACCAGCGGTCGGCCTCGAAGGCTTTGGCGAACTCCTCGGCAAGCTCCGTGCGGGCGCGGCTGACCGAGACGAGGCGGCTGCCCTCGGCGTCCCGCAAGGCGGGCGCGACGCGCTTGCGCGCGATGTCGCCGCAGCCGATCAGCGCCCAACGTACGTCCGACATGAAGGGGCCAGGGTAGCACCGTTGCCCGTTGGCTGTTGGCCGTAGGCGACTTGGCCGGGGCGAGATCGGGAGCTTGACCGCGCTTTCGCTGGCTGTCACCGGTTTTGGTCACCGGCTTTGCATGTGTGCGAGGCGAGCCGTGTCCGGGCGGGCATACAATGAGGGCGTGACCGTCCGGCTCAAGCCCGATCATGAGCGCGCGCTCGAGGAGATGCTCGCGAGCGGCCGCATCGCCAGCTTGGAAGAGGCGGTGGCGTGCGCGCTGGAGGGCTTCCTCGAAGCGAGCAAGGATAAGCCGATCTGGGAAGAGTTGCAGGAGATTCGCGACTCCATCGACCCGCAAGCGTTCGACGACCTCCCGGCGGACAGCTCCTTGGAGCACGACCACTACCTCTACGGAACGCCCAAGCGCCGCTCGTGAAGCTGTTCTTCGCAGACACGGCGTATTGGATTGCGTTGCTCCACAAAGGCGATTCCCACCACTCGATCGCGCTTGCGCTCAGCCGCGACTTGGATGAGGCCTCGATCGTCACGACGGATGAAGTGCTGGCGGAGGTCCTGAACTACTTCAGCAAGCGGGGCCCAACATCCCGGCGAATCGCACATCGAAGCGTGCGTCGCATCCTCGAAAAAGGGGAGGTTCGGGTCGTGAGCCAGACGCATGAGAGCTTCCTCGGTGGGCTGCGGCTCTACGGCGAGAGGGCCGACAAGGCCTACAGCCACACCGACTGTGTTTCCATGGCCGTGATGCGGCGACTGGGCATCGGAGAGGCTCTGACCAACGATCATCACTTTGAGCAGGAGGGCTTTCAGGTCCTGCTGACCTAGCTCAGAAGCGATGTCGGGCGGACCCATCGCGACCGCACGAGCGGCGCGACGCTCGTAAGTCTCTGACTGTTTTGGACTTGTTCGGTGACTGTCACCGGACTCCACCGGACTCCGTCACCGGACTCCTGTTCGGTGACTGTCACCGGACTCCACCGGACTCCACCGGACTCCTGCCGGACTCCCTTGGATGGTAAGAGGCTCGAAGACGCATCTCGAGGCGAAACGTCCGCTCCCCAAACTTAGGAAATCTCCGTGGTCGAGCTGGGCCGTCCGTGATGCTGAAGTTTCGCTCGTTGATGCAATCGCACACCTAAGTTGGCTCCGGAGCAGGGTGTTCGCTCATCGGATGAATCCCAAGCTAGTTCGGGGCCTGTCCGTCTACGATGTCGCAAATTCTCAACACTTAGCTAGAAGGCTTCTCCTAGAAACCATCAGATTCTGGCGATAAAGTTCGGTAGCAACATCGCCGCCTCCTAGAATGACGCCTCCGAGCAAGTGCCGTAGAATATACTGGTTCGATTTTTTGATGAGTCGACGAACTGCGAGGAGTACACGAACGAAGCAGTACTGGGATCGATTGTAATAGTCTGAGGCGACTCATGGGCAGCAGCGTCGTACCTCAGTAGTAGGCCGCCGTCAATTGTCCGGCTTGCAAAGAACAACTCATCTTCTTCGACCGCCTGATACGCGCCACTGAATCGCACCACTTTTGCCAGGCTTGGATCACTCGAACTGATCGAGATACGCCAAGTAGATTCTGGCTCAGTCGCAGCCATCACACCGTACTCAATTTCATTTGGCACGAGTGACGTTTGCCAGAATCCGCCTGCTGCAAATTGATTGCTCCTGCATAGCAGTGTGGCTGAAGCGTCCAGTACAGCACCGCGATAAGGCTTCAGGCTGATATTGTCCGAGCCAGTAGATTGGCAGCCAGCAGCGGCGACGCCGAGGCACGCCATCACGCAGCCCGCGAGAATAGAAGCTTTATCAGAGATAGATTCTCTGGGACACGACATCATGGTCAAGACCGTAGGCCCCTTCCTTCGGCATGCCTACTACCGGGATCCCCTAGTCCGGCAGTGCGGATCAGACCTACTGATTCCCTTCGTAGGGTCAAAACCCGATTCGATTACCCGGCGTCAGGGAGTGCCGGGGAGCTCGCGGACCTCGACGATCATCTGCTTGCCGATTGCGAGGGCGGCTTGGATCTTCTCGGCCTTGGTGGCGTGTTCGGGATCGAGCATGCGGCGGATGACCCGTTCGTACACTCCCAGACGGCGGGCCTATCAGGCGCCGAAGGCGCCGAGCAGTAAGCCACGGGTGCAAACCCGTGGACCACGGAGATACGCCATCCTCTGTGCGCCCTGTCAGGGGCGCTGCGCTGTTGCGCCTGCGTCTGCATCAAGAGGCTGGGCCCCTTCAGGGCCAAGAGGGGTGGGGCGGGCTCCGTTCCCCGGGCGCGGCGCCCGGGGCTGGATCCTGCTCTGCGCCTGACGGCGCACAAACACTGCTCCGGGCCTTCAGCCCTGGGGAAGAGAGGGGCGCCGCGACTCCGCTGTCCCAGGGT
Source organism: Bryobacterales bacterium (assembly GCA_965216545.1). GTDB lineage: Bacteria > Acidobacteriota > Terriglobia > Bryobacterales > UBA6623 > RI-231. The sequence goes on along the minus strand of OZ244172.1, from coordinate 3,367,733 downwards.
TTTTGCCCTGGGCTATGCATTCCACCGCCCCCATCGGGGCTGAGAACGCTCGCGTCCGCCGGCGGGGTGGGGACCGTCAGGAATGGCGGTCCCGGCGGATATTCATATCCGGCAAGGCTCGAAGGCGCGTCGAAGCTTGCCGGGCTAAACCCCGGCCGGGACCGCCCTTACGAACGGTCCCCACTAACGGATAGGCCGGCGACTTGGTAAAGAGCGCCCCTCAGGCGGCATCGCGGACTTCGACGATCATTTGCTTGCCGAGGACCGCGAGGGCGGCTTGGATCTTCTCGGCCTTGGTGGCGTGCTGGGGATCGAGCATGCGGCGGATTACCCGTTCGTGCACTCCCAGGCGGCGCGCCAACTCGGAGTTGCTGACTTGCTGATCGCGGGTGGCCAGGTAGAGCGCCAGCTTCGGCGCGAGCCAGAGCGGCACAGGGACTAGGCGCTGGCCGCGCTTCGCCGGGGACGCCGTTGGGATCTCCTCCCGGCGGGAGAGCCGGATGGAGAGATCGGAGCCCAGAGCATCCATGGCTTCTTCCATGGCTTCGCGCTCATCGCCCCCGTCGGTCGCTACGCGGGGCAGATCGACAAACTCGACCAGCACGCGGCCGTCGCTGCCGGTGGTGAATCTGGCGGGATAGGTGAACTGCGACATGCGTTTGCCTCCTACAGGTAGCGCGGATCGATCTTCAGATCCGCGCACATCTTGGCCAGCAGGTCGCGGCCGATCTCCTTCTTGCGGTCCTTGAGGGTGGTGAATTCGTCCCCGAAGTAGAGGCGGCCATGGCTGCCTTTGCCCTTGTCGGCCACAAACTGACAGGCGACCTTTTAGAAGCGCGCCAGCTTGCGGACTCTCCGCTCGAACTCCGCACTCCTCACCACCCTATTCTCGGACAGTTATGTCCGAGTGTCAATCGCTGAGGCGCGGCCTCAGGCGGCATCGCGGACTTGCTGGTCGCGGGTGGCCTGGCAGAGCGCCAGCTTCGGCGCGAGCCAGAGCGGTACAGGGACGAAGCGCGTTCACACGATCGGGCGCTGAAGGCGCCGCGCAGAAAGCAGCCACAGGCGCAAACCCGTGGACCACGGAAACACACCATCCTCCGTGCGCCCTGTCAGGGTCAGGGGCGCTGCCCCGTTGCCCTGCGTCTTGGGTCGCACATCGAAGCGAATCCCCGGGCGCGGCGCCCGGGGCTGATTTCTGCTCTGCGCCTGGCGGCGCATACACGTACAACATCACCGTGGCTTCGCGCTCATCTCTCCGATGTCCCAGGGTTTCACCTTGGGCTTTGCATTCCACCGACCGGGACCGCTCTGCTGAACGGTCCCCACTGATGGTTGACGGTTATGCTGGGCTGATGCCGTTTGAGATTCGTCTGGCCTCGCCTGCCGACGTGGAGACCATAGCCGCCTACAACGCCGCGATGGCGCGGGAGACGGAGGAGTTGAAGCTCGATCTTGGGCGGCTGCGCGCCGGGGTGGCGGCGGTGGTGGCCGATCCTGCGAAGGGTTTCTACCTCGTGGCCGAGGAGCATGGCGCGGTCACGGGCCAGCTCCTCATCACCTTCGAATGGAGCGATTGGCGCAACGGCGTCTTCTGGTGGGTGCAGAGCGTCTACGTGCGGCCGGAGAGCCGTGGCCAGGGCGTTTATTCCAGCCTTTACCGAGACGCCGTGCGAAGGGCTCGCGAGGCGGGCGATGTCTGCGGCCTCAGGCTTTACGTGGAGCGCGAGAACGAACGCGCCCAGGCGGCCTACCGCAAGTTGGGCATGCGGTCCACGGTTTACGAGATGTACGAGACCGATTTCGTACTGGAGCGGAGCTGATCGCGCTGCTATGCTGAGTGCTTCCGTGTGTGGGGCGCGGTTTGGCCGTAACCAAGTTGGCGGCCGGCGGGCCTTATCTTTCTCGCTCCTATGAAACGTAAGATTTTGCTTCTTGCCCTGGCTTTGTGCACGGGAGGCGCACAGGCGTCGCTCGGGCAGGCGGTGGACGGCGCGATCCGGGGGCGCGTTAGCGACCCTTCGGGAAGGGCGGTGGCCGGCGCCGAAGTCACGTTGACCGACTCGGCGACGGGTCAAGAGCGCTCCACCCGTACGACCGCGGCCGGCGAGTACGGCTTTGGCGGCTTGCCGGCGGCGCCTTATTCCATCGAGATCGTCGCCGAGGGGTTCAAGACGATCAGGCGATCGAGTTTCTCGCTGCCCATCGCCGGCGCGGTGCGCGCCGACTTCGAGCTCGAGCTTGGCGAGGAGACCGTAGAGGTCGACGTGAGGGATGAGAGATCTCTACTGGAGCAGGATTCGGCCGCGGTCGGCGCGGTCATCCCAAACAACTACATCGTGAACCTGCCGCTGGACGGCCGCAACTGGATGGAGCTCGCCCTGCTGGTTCCCGGCGCCACGTCTCCGGCGGCGGGCTCAGCCGGGACCGAGCGCGGACGCTTCGCCTTCCAGGCCGCCGGCGCCCGCGAGAGCGCCAACTCCTTCCTCTACGACGGCGTCTACGCCATCGATCCAACGCTGAACAGTTTCACGTTCACCCCCCCGGTCGACGCCATCCAGGAATTTCGGCTGGTGACGGCCAACGCCGGCGCCGGGCTTGGGCGCAACTCTGGCGGACAGGTGGCGGTCGCCCTGAAGCGGGGAGGGAATCAGTTTCACGGCTCGATCTACGAGTTCTTCCGCAACGACACGCTCGACGCCCGCAATTTTTTCGATCTTCCGGACCAGCCTCAACCCAAGCTGCGCCGCAACCAGTTCGGCGCGGCCGTCGGCGGGCCCATTCGCAAGAGCTCGACCTTCTTCTTTACGGACTCTGAAGGCCTGCGCGAGCGGCGCGACATTACGCGCACGACCAACGTGCCGACGGCGGCCGAGCGTCAAGGGGATTTCTCGCAAAGCGCGCTGCCGATGCCGATCGACTTCCTCAGCTTCCAGCCCTTCCCGAACGGAGAGTTGCCGGCGACGTTTTTGCATCCGGTCGGGCAAGGCGTCGCCTCGCTCTACCCGTTGCCGAATCGCACGACTCCAGGGCAGAACTTCGTCTCCACGCCGACTTTGGTGGACGACACCAACAAGTTCGATATTCGTCTCGACCAGCGAGTTGGGAAAGCAGGCAATTTGGCCGCGCGCTACAGCTTCGCGGACCGCGACCGGTTCGAGCCCTTTGCTGCGCAGCAATTCGCTTCCGTGCCTGGCTACGGCAACGACGTCGACGAGCGCGGCCAGAACCTGATGGTCGGCGAGACGCACACGTTCGACTCCCGCTGGGTGAACGATTTCCGCTTCGGCTTCAATCGCGTCGAGACGCGTACGTTCCACCAGAACTCCGGAACGTCGATCAACCGCAGCGTGGGATTGCCGGACTTCGCTACGCGGGACCGCGACTTGGGGCTGAGCTTCATCCAAGTGACGGGGCTGTCCCCGCTGGGCGACGAATTCAACAACCCGGGCAACGCGATGATGGACTCTTGGCAGCTCTCCGACACGTTGAGCGCTAGCCTGGGCCGGCACTTCGTGGAGATGGGCTTCGAGCAGCGCTGGATTTCCGGCAATGCGTTCCGGGACGTACTCTCGCGGGGGCAGCTCTCGTTCACCGATTTTGCGTTCACGCAGAGCGCCTTGGCGGATCTGCTGCTCGGGCTGCCGACGTTTACACTGGCGGCGCAGAGCGACAACGTGCAGAACCAGCGTACGCGCGCCACGAACCTGTTCCTGAGCGACGCGTGGCGGGTGCGCTCCGACCTGACGCTGCACCTGGGCCTGCGCTACGAGCTCAACCAGCCGGTCTATGACGCCTTGGACGCGGCGGCGATCTACGATCCCTCGACGCAGCAGATTGTCCAGCTTGGAACCGGCGGCGTGCCGCGCGGAGGCTACCCGACGGACAAGAACAACTTTGCGCCCCGCATCGGCCTGGCCTGGAGCCCCGGCGGCTCGCGCAGCACCGTCGTGCGGACCGGCTACGGGCTGCACTACAACTTTTCACCGATGGCGACCGGGCAGGGCATCTACTTCAACCCGCCGTTCTTCAACACGCAACTGTTTTTCCCCTCGCAGACCTCGCAGATCTTGATCCACGACCCGTGGCCGCAGGGCGGGGCCGCGCCGCTGCCGCCAAGCGCGTTGACGTATGATCCCAACTTGGTTTCGAGCTATTCGCAGAACTGGAACTTCGCCATACAACAAGAGCTCTCCGGCGAGCTCGTGCTGACCGCGGGCTACGTGGGGACGCGCGGCGTACACCTGCTTGGTTCGCGCGACATCAACCAACCTTTCCCGAGCCCGCAGCAGCCGAACCTGCGCCCGTTGCCGTTCTTCTCAGACATCAACCAGATCGAGTCGTCGTTCGACTCTGTGTATCACAGCCTGCAACTCGCGGCGCAGTGCCGCTTCCAGGAGGGGCTGACCGGGCTGTTCAGCTACACCTGGTCGCGCTCCATCGACAACGCTTCGAACTTCTTCCCCTCCTCGGGCGACGCCAACTTCCCGCAGAACAGCTATGACACCTCGGCCGAACGCGGCCGTTCGAGCTTTGACGCGCCGCACCGCTTCGTGGGTAGCTTCGCGTACGACCTGCCGATGGGCCGCAACCTGAGCGGTGCGGCAGAGCGCGTTCTGGGCGGCTGGCGCATCAACAGCGTGATCACGCTGCAGTCGGGACAGCCCTACACGGTGGCCCTGCCGGCCGAGCTCGACAACTCGAACACGGGCCAGTCGATTCAGGGCTTCGGCGCGGGAGACCGGCCGCACGTGGTCGGCAATCCGAACCTGGCCAACCCTGATCCAGCGCAGTGGATCAACCCGGCGGCATTCGCCATGCCGGAGTTCGGCACGTTTGGCAACGCTGGGCGCAATGTCGTGCAGGGCCCGCCGCTGCGCGAGGTCAATTTTTCGCTGCTCAAGGATACGAAGCTGGCCGACGGGTTAACGCTCCAGCTCCGCGCTGAGATGTTCAACCTCTTCAATACGCCGAACTTCGGCAACCCGAACATTTTCTTCGGTACGCCGGGGTTCGGGAGGATTCTCTCTGCGCGGGACGGGCGGGAGCTGCAGTTTGGGGTGAAGCTACTGTTCTGATCCCAATGTACCGCTGAGAAGACCTTGTGACTTAAGCTTTTCGGCAGCGGCCAAGATATCCTTATCTGCGAAACGCGGCTTGACTTCAGATACTTTCTTAGCGAGTTCCTTCAATGACAAGCTGCTGTTCCGCCTGGCAGACTCATGGTCGACATAGACCAGAGTTGCGAGCAACTCGAGATCTGCAGCCCCTCTGGAACCAAAGGTCTCGAGGACCCACTCCACATCTTGCTTGTGCCTTGCCAGCAGATCACCCCCAACCCCCACAACATCCTCTGACGATGCGGTGCATTCGATACGGTACCCGTACCCTGAAGGATAGTCCTGAAATGTAGATTCCACCAGCCCTAGGGCTTCTGTGACCCCGAGGTCGCTAAGGACCGCCGAGTCAAAAGGGCCGTAGGAGTAGAGAGTGAAGTGATAGCCAAGCGGCACACCTCGTACGCTCTGCAGCAGGTAGCAGAACTTCATCAAAGCGGTACGCCCAATCCACTTGGATGGGGAATTCTTAGCTAGATAGGCGATAACGCCATACTTCTCGAGATTCGTCATGCTTGCCTCACAGCCGACTTGATCCGTTCCCTTGCTTCGGGCACGTCTTCTGGCTTCGAGAAAACACGCACTTGGTTGTTGCGCGCAAGATTCTTGACGACTGCCGAATGCCGTGACAGCGGTTCGGCTCGTGGGTTGAGGACATCTTTGCGAACCTGTACGTCGGGGTCACCGGTCTTGTACCATGATTTTGACGCGGGAACCGTCCTGGCGCACGTCTCACCCAAGGCACCCACAACGCGTTCAAGTTTCTTCATATCCTCGGCAGTGGAGATCTCCGGAGTTTCGTAAACCTGCCGGTAGTGGTTTCGACTGGCAAGCATTTTCGAATGCTCTCCCCCTTCTCCGGAATGAATGAGCCCCAAAACTTTCCAATCATCCCATTCGAGAAACTTCCTGACCTCCTCCGGCCGGGGTGCTGGGAAAGCGCCACTTGGAAGGATCTCTCTCAGCGCTTCTTGGATATGGACGTCGAATGTCAATCTTGTCTTGTGGAAATATACTTGGGTAAACATAAAGTCGCGCGCCAAAACTACAGCCTCGGCGGCATGCAGTCCACCCTCTTCCACACCGAGCCGCGGAGATTGGCCCGCAGCCGCGGGAACAGCGCAAACCGTGCCAGCTAGTGTAGTGCACCAGAAATAGTAACCTCTATAAACCGTTAGGCGCCTCTACAATCAGAGGTCGTCTGCATGCGTGTCGCCCCTGCCGTTCATCTGAATCCCGAACAAAGAGAACTTTTGCAGCAGCGCAGTCGTGCGCGTTCGCTGCCTGCGCGCGTGGTCGAACGCGCACGGATCGTGCTGCTCGCGGCCGAAGGGAAGCAGAACAAAGAGATCGCCAAAGAGCTCGGCGTCAGCGTCCAGAAGGCCGCGCGCTGGCGGGCGCGCTTTCTCGGGCTGGGCGTCGTTGGCCTCGACAAGGATGCGCCGCGGCCGGGCCGCACGCCGAAGATCACCAAGCAAACTATTGCGCGCGTCGTGCGCACGACCACGCAGGACAAGCCTCCCAACGCCACCCACTGGTCCACCCGCACGATGGCGAAAGCGGCGGGAATCAGTGCGGCCAGCGTCGGCCGGATCTGGCAACAGCACGGACTGAAGCCGCATCGCGTCGAGACCTTCAAGCTCAGTCGCGATCCCGAGTTCGCCGAGAAGCTCGAAGCAATCGTCGGGCTGTATTTGAACCCGCCCGTGCATGCGCTGGTATTGTGCTGCGACGAGAAGAGCCAGATGCAGGCGCTCGACCGCACCCAACCTTCGTTGCCGCTCAAGCGAGGCCGCGCCGGCACGATGACGCACGACTACAAGCGCAACGGCGTGGCGACCCTATTTGCGGCGCTCAATACTTTCGATGGTTCGGTGATCGGCTTTTGCCAGGAGCGCAACCGGCATCAGGAGTGGCTATTGTTTCTGCGCCATCTCGATGCGATGACGCCGCCGGACAAGGAGCTGCATCTGATCGTCGACAATGCCTCGACGCACAAGCATGAGAAAGTCGAGCGCTGGCGCAAGCGGCATCCGCGCTTCCACTTTCATTTCACGCCGACGAGCTCGTCGTGGCTCAACATGGTCGAGCGGTTCTTCCGCGACCTGACGCAGAACCGTCTCAAGCGCGGCGTCTTTCGCGACGTTCCCGAGTTGGTCGACGCGGTTGAAACTTACATCGAGAAGCACAACGAGGATCCCAAGCCCTTCATTTGGACTGCCAAAGCCTCCGACTTCCTCGCCAAGGTCAAGCGCGCCCGCAAGGCTCTACATAATGTTCAAAGTGTGTGAGGCACTACACTAGCCGATCGAGATCGAACGCTCCGTAGCGCACTCCGATGTGATAGGAGTCTCTCAACAGATAGTCGATTTTGTCGGCGTCGAGCTGGCTGTCGATCAGCTCTCGCCAAAACAGGCTCTGCTTAGCTTCCTGACTCCCTAGAAGCAGGGCCGCTACATCTTCGGCTCGAAATCGGTAGTTCGTGTTGAGCGGGTGATTCTCGATGACATCTCTGAGCTCTGTCAGAATGATGGCGCTTGAATACTCCTCATGTCGGAACTTCACACCCGCGTCATCAACAGGGAGAAGCTCTTCACCCGCATGCGAAAACGGTCCATGGCCCACATCGTGGAGGAGCGCAGTGAGCCGTACGAGCTGTCGATCGCGCACGAATCCCGCGTCGTTGTAGGCGAGCTCGCTTCTCAGCAGTTCTTTGGAGTTTTGGCAGACCGAATCGTAGAGGCGAGAAGCCACATGCATTACGCCCAGCGAGTGCTCGAAGCGGGTGTGCATTGCTCCGGGGTAAACCTGGTCCGTCCACGCGAGCTGCCGAATGCGACGAAGGCGTTGAAACGCCGGCTGGTCGACGATGTCCCTCTCCCATCGGTTCATCGCTACGAAACCATGCACAGGGCACCTGAACTCGTAGATGCGGTCAGGATCCTTGGATGCCTCACTAGCGAATAAAAGGCGAATACAAGCCCATACTACACCAAACGCTTTGGCAAGTCTACAACAAAGCTACTTTCGCTTGCGTAGGCCCGCCGGATCGAACGTGCCTACCCCGGTCGCGCCAGCACCCGCGTTTCAGCGCGGCTTGCGAGCTCGTAGACGTACCCCCGCCAGCGGATCACCTTCGAGCCCGCCGAGCCTACGAACGCATACAACCAGACCCAGGTCGCCAGCGGCGTGTACCAGAAGTAGGTCCAGCCGAAGCGGTCGAACCATTCCTCGCGCTCGGGGAACATCAACCTGCCACAGTAGCCCCGCATCGCTCCCTTGGCCATGCCCGGAACCGTCGTAACGACGAGGGCGCCCAGGCCGATCAGGTCGCCTTGCAGCAGCGCGGCCAGGCACAACACCATCGCGCCGCAGTAGACCAAGTGCGCGATCAGACCGGCGACCCATAGCCGGCTGCGGTAGACGCGCGTGATCTTCATCTGGCGCACGGCCCAATCCAGGAACGCCTCTCTCGAGCACGACCCCGTGGTCGCCGCCATGGCGGCCGGCGCGTAGCGGATCTCGAGGCCCGCGTCTTCGACGGCGTGCGTGAGCCGGTAGTCGTCGCTGATCGCGCCCTGCCAGTAGTCGGCCACCTTGGCCTGCTCGAAGGTCTCGCGGCGCAGCGCCATGCTGCCGCCCCAGACGAAGTTCTTGCCGTCGGACCGCATCTGTCCGGCAATGGTGGAGTCCCAGACGCTGCGCATCAAAGACCAGAAGCCGCCTTCCTCGGGGAAGTGCCATCGGAAGCCGGTGGACGCGCCGACGGCCGCGTCGCCGAGCGGCTGGACCAGACTTCTCAACCAACCTGGCGCGACTTGCGCGTCGGAGTCCGCGAACGCGAAGACGTCGGACTCGGGCCGGGCTTGCCGCACGGCTTGGTCCAGGTTGTGGATTTTCTCGCCCGTGCCTTCTGGCGGGGCGCCCGCGACGACCAATCGAAAACCCTCGGCGAGGGTCATCCGCGCCACCCGCACTGCTTCGTCCTCGGCGGATCGGCACGCGACGATCAGCTCGTAGTCGGGGTAGTCTTGAGCGGCAAGAGAACGCAGGTTGGCGGCCAGGTCGTGGTCGGCCCCGCGGACGGGCACGATCAGTGTCGCCGCGGGCGCGTAGGGCTTCTCGTCGGGATCCGGCTCGGCCAGCAGCTCGGTCTCGACGAAGTCCTGATAGCGACGCCCGGAACGAATCGACAGCGCGGTTGCGATCACGGCCGGTCCCACGAACGCCCAGAAAACGATCTCAAACAAGGCCAAAGGGTAGCACTGCTGCCGAGAAGGAGAAGGAGCGGGGAAAGCCGGGGGCGCGTCCGATACACTAGTCGCTGGAGCCTGTCGGCCGGACGGTCGCTGCGTTCGCTCTCGGGCGGACGGGGAGGAAAGTCCGGTCTCCACAGGGCGGCGCGCCGGCTAACGGCCGGGGGGCGGCTCTCAAAGGGCCGTTCACGGAAAGTGGCACAGAAAATGTACCGCCGCGGCCCCTTTGGGGCCGTGGTAAGGGTGAAAAGGTGCGGTAAGAGCGCACCGCGCTCGGGGCGACCCGGGCGGCAGGCTAAACCCCGCGTGGAGCAAGACCAAATAGGGGGCGATGCGGCGGCCCGTCGCGCCTGAGCCCCGGGTAGGTTGCTGCCGAAGGCGCCGGCAACGGCGTCTCTAGAGGAATGACCGTCGCCGCGCCCTCGAGGCGCGGAACAGAAACCGGCTTACAGGCCGGCGGGCTCCGCGGAAAGTCATGATGATCGCAATGAAGCGCGAGAGCAGCGGCAGTCGGCAGGTTGGGCTGGCGTTCATTCTGCTGACCGCGTCGCAGCTCGCTGGCCAGACGCCCGAAGACGCTGAAGCCATTTTGCACCGCGCCGCGGAGAACTACCGCAACGCCGGGTCCTACCTGTTCGCCGCGAACGAAGCCACGGTCACCGCGGCGGGCCTTCAGCGCAAGGAGACTGCTTCGACCGTCTTCACCGCCAAGGACGCCGACGGCCGCACGCGCGTCGAGATCGACGATGGAACCCAGGGCGGCGTAGCGGTCGATGACGGCAAGAAGCGTTGGCTCTATGTTCCGAGGCTGGAGAAGTACGTCGAGCTGCCGGGCAGCCAGCCGGCGCAGGTCGGCGAGCAGCCGCTTCCCGGGCTCGACTTCGCGGTGGTGGTCAAGCGGTACGTCGATCGCTATTCCAGCCTCGACCAACGCGTGATCAACGCCAAGGTGGCTGGCGCGGAGACGCTCAGCACGCGGGCGGGCGATGTCGCGTGCGACGTCGTGACGGCCAGCTACAATCCCCCGCCGGGCATGCGCGAAGGCTCGATCGAGAGGCGGTACTGGATTGCGCGGGACAGCGCCGTGGTGCTCAAGGAGCGGTCGGTGGCGAGCATGCTGCAGCCCAACAGCGCCAACCGCGTGACGGTGACGCAGGATGTCGACTTTCAGGATGCGCGAATCGGCGGCGAGTCGGACGGTCGCGTTTTCGTCTTCGTCCCGCCTCCCGGCGCGCGCCAGGTCGAATCGTTCCGCGACCAAGGACCGGGCGAGAATCAAGTCGACCGTCACGCGCCGGACTTCACCCTCGAGGACGTCCGCTCCGGCGAAGCGGTTCAACTCAGCAAGCTGCGCGGCAAGGTCGTGCTGCTCGAGTTCTGGGCGACCTGGTGCGGACCGTGCCGCTACGACATGCCCTACGTCCAGGCGCTCTACGACGAGCACGGGGACGAAGGCTTGGCCGTCTACGGCGTCAACTCCGAGGTTCACACCCGCGCGGTGAACTATCTAGCCGGCGCCGGGCTCACGTTCCCGACCTTGCACGACGCGCGGATGCGGGTGGCGATGCTCTACCAGGTGCAGGCCCTGCCGGCCTTCGTGGTGATCGACCGCCAGGGGCGCATTGCTTCGTACATGGTAGGAACGCGGACGAAAGCGCAACTCGAGAAGGCCGTCTTCGACGCCGGCCTTTGACGCTCATTCGAGCTCGTTGAGCAGCCCCTGAGCAGCCTGCACGAGGCGCTGGTCGCCGGAGGTCTTCACGACGGCCAACTCCGCTTTGGCCGCCTCGCGCTCGCCGAGTGCGGCAAGTGCGACGGCGAGATTCAGCCGCGCCTCGGGATACCGCGGTTGGATCTCGATCGCAGCCTCGAAGCTCTTGCGGGCTTCGGCCAACCGATTCGAGGAAGCTTGGGCGACGCCGAGATTGAAGTGCGCCTCAGCCAGAGCGGGGTCGGCGGCCAGCGCGGCGCGAAAGGCGCGTTCGGCGCCAGCGCGGTCGCCGCGCATGGCAAGCAAGCTGCCCAGGTTGTTGTGCGCCATGGCGAGCTTGGGGGCGGCGCGCAGGGCGGCGCGCAGAGAGCGCTCGGCCTCGGCGAAACGCTCGCGCTGTGCGAGCGTGGTTGCGAGGTTGTAGTGGCCTTCGGCGTAGTCGGGGTCCGCGGCCACCGCGGCGCGGAAAGCGGCTTCGGCGTCACCGGCTCGGTCGGCGGCGAGCAACAAGTTGCCGAGGGTGTTGTGGGCTGCGGCGAAGCCGGGCTCGATCGTGATCGCAGAGCGGACCGACTCCATGGCGGTCATCGTTTGGCCCAGCGCCGCCCGCGCCCGCGCCAGGTTGTGCAGCGCCTCGATGGAATCGGGGTCGGCTAGCAAAGCCCTCTCGAGAACGGCGGCCGCCTCCGCGGGCCGGCCAAGCGCGGTCAGCACGTCGCCGAGGTTGGCAAGCGCCTCGGGGTCGTCGGGGACGATCGTGAGCGCCGCGCGCAGCTCAGCCTCGGCCTCCGCCAGTGCGCCTTGGTTCGAGAGCGCGAGCGCATAGTTGCGGCGCGCGGCCAGGTGCCCCGCGTCGCGGGCGATCGCCTCGCGATACCACGGCAGGGCATCCTCGGTCTGGCCCGCCTGCCAATAGGCTTCGGCGAGCTGGTGGTAGAAGCCGGCGGACGCGGGTTGCTCGCGTTCGACCAGCTCGCGCAGGCGCGGCGTTCCAGCTTCGAGGTTGGAGCCCTGATGGACTTGTGCGGCAGCCAGATAGAGCGCGTCCGGCGCCGCCGGGTAGAGTGCTGCGACCTCGCCCCTGTAGCGCTGCTGCTCGGTCTCCATGGTCTCTTCGAGCGGCGCCAGCAGCTTCTCCGGGGGCGGCGGCTGTCGAGGGATCGAGTGGTCGGTCATCACTACGTGGACCACGTCGTCGGTACGCCGCTTGGGCATGTGGCAGGCGACGCAGTCCTCGCCCGCGGGGTGGCGGCCGGCGGTGACCTGCTTGTCGATCGCCGCCGCATGGCAGCGTTGGCAGGCTGTGGCGAAGTGCGTCTTGGCTTGCTCGCCGCGGTAGACCTGGTGAGGGTCGTGGCAACTCGTGCAGGTCATCTCGGCGCTCCCCTGGAAGCACTGCGAGCGCAAGAGCTGATAGCCGTGATGTGCGATTTCGAACTGGTCTTCGCGAACGCCTTTTGGGTAGTCGAAGTTCGAGACGAAATCGGCCAGCGGCTCTCCGGGACGGTAGGAGAAGGCCCCGCGGTCGAAGTGGCGAATCGCGTAGGGAAGCTTGCGGCTGGTCGATTCGAGGTGGCACTGCAGGCAGACCTCCAGCTGGCGCTCGGCGCTGCTCTCGGCCGGGTTGAACATGGCCGCTCGAATCGCATCTTCGGACTCGCCGTTGGCGACCGCTTCGACGTGGTCGCGGCCGGGCCCGTGGCAGCGTTGGCAATCGATGCCAGCGGGCAGCGCATGGGCAAACAGCGGGTCGCGGCCCGGTGCGTCGACGCCGGGCTCGATCGTGGGATAGCCGTTGTGGCAGCCCATGCAGTCGAAGCTGATCTCGCGCCGGATGCCGCCGTGCCGGGACTGGTCGAAGCCCGGGTTCATGGCGAAGAAGCCGCCGTTCTCGCTGTACCAGCCCAGCGGCAGCTCGATGAGCTTGCCATTGGGCTGGCGATGGAGATACGTACGAGCGTGGTTTCCCGAGCCCATTACGAAGTGGATCTCGCGTTCGATCTCGTGGATGCGGGCGCCGTCGGGAGCGCTCATCCAGCGCCTGTGGTAGTAGCGGCCATCGCGTTCTTGTATCGCGTAGCGCCGTTGCGAGGGCTGGTGAAAATACTCGACGCCCTGACCGACGTGGCCGGCCATCGTCTCGGGGGTCGCCGGATAGAACGCTCGCGCCATGCCGGTCTCGGCATAGGTCGCGGCGATCTCTGAGTGGCAGCCGGCGCAGGTCGCCGGGTTGACGTAGGCGGGGTCGCCGGCGGGGTGGAGTTGGGCGCGGCCGGGCTGAGGCCCAGCGGGAGGCGGGTCAGCCGGCGGAAACAGGTAAAACGCGGCGACCACTGCCAGGATCGCCGCGCCGGCGATCAGACCCATGACACGGCCAGGCGGCCTTGCGGGGGCGGGGGTGAGAGACGCCGGCGCGGGACGTCCACGTTTTCGACGGCGCTTGGCCATTTGAGCTCAACTGGTCTCCACGTCATCGTACGTCACCCGGTAGATCTCGGGGCAAAAGTACGTGGCGACTGGCATGCGGTCGAGGCGGGCAACGATTCCAAGTCGCTCCAACTTCGATAGATCGGCTTTGGCCGTCGGGTAGGTCACGGCAGATTGAATTCTCCAGCCGGTCACCGTCACGACTGGCCGTTCGAACAGGAGGTCGACGAGAGCGGCAAGCCTCACGCTGCCGCCCTTGATTCGATTGATCCGCGTGTGAAAGTCTCGGTGCAAGGCTAGCAACTGATCGCACCTCAGCTCCGTATCCTGGGCTTGGGCGATGACTCCGTCGAGACAGAACTCGATCCAGGACTCCCAGTCCCCATGTGTGCTCACCCGCAGCATCAGGTCCATGTAGTCCTGCTTCCGGCGTTCGAAGAACGCGCTCATATACGGCCACTGACTCGATAGTCCGCACCACTCGGCGATGCACAATGCAAGCAGCAGTCTCCCAACGCGACCGTTGCCGTCGCGGAACGGATGTATGGTTTCGAACTGGTAGTGGGTGACGAACGCGCGAACCAGGGGGTCGAGCTCGTCGTCCTCGGCGTGCAGGTACTTCTCGAGCTCGTCGAGCGTCTCAGACAGATGCTGCGGGGGCGGCGGCACAAATCTCGCTGGCTGCCCGATCTGGTTCTGCGTCGTCCTGAATTCGCCCGGCGTCTGCCAGGCGCCTCGAACGCCATCCATCAGAGCCAAATGAAGGTTTCGGATGAGGCGCAACGAAAGCGGCAGGTCGGAGCTGCCCCCAAGTCTCAGGCGCAGCGCCTTGGCGTAGTTGTAGACTTCCCGGTAGGCGTTGATCGGGTCCTCATCCGAGGTGGGATAGCGCGGATTGGCGTGAAACAGGACCTGCTGATGAGGTTCGGTGATCGTACCCTCGAGCTGAGATGAGAGCTGAGCCTCTCGTTGTTGCAGCGGCGTCAGCAAGATCTCCGGGTTGGGCAGGTGCTTTCCCGTGCCATCGAGGCTTGCAAGCCGCTTGTGGGCCTCCAGCAGCTTTGGCCATAGCCGGACAGGCCATTCCCACCGCGGGGGCGCGGGGTTGGGTATGAACGCGTGAAGGGTGTCGGGCCGGTCGCCAGGAATCCTGACTAACCGACCGGGCGCCGAGGCGGAAAACGCTTCCCTCGTCATCCCGAAGTGAATCGATCACCGAGAGTGAAACGGATTTGCATGTATCACAAGACGTTAAACTATTTGCACTTCTATTTTAACCGAAGAGCCGCCCTCGCGCTACACCCGCACCGCCCCCGCAGCGCCTTTCTCCACCCGGAACGACGCCCGGGTAACCCGAGGAGCACCCGCAACCGTCACTTTTTCAACCACTTGGTAGTCCGCCCGCCACTCGCTAGGCGTCACCGTGCAGCTCACGTAGCCGCGTTCCTTGTTGAAGAAGCGCACGAACGGGTTCTGGTCGAGGATGGCGCGGACGTAGTCGTCCTCGGCGACGCCGTCGCCCCCGGAGCTGATCGAGGTGCCGACGAATTCGGTAGCGACGGTGGGCGACTCGGGCCGGTCGAAATCGACCTGGAGGTCGTTGACCCAATTCGAATGGATGTCGCCGGTGAGCACGACGGGATTGGAAATGCGCTCCTCGGCGAGGAAGCCGAGCAAACGCTTGCGCGCGACGTCATAGCCGGACCATTGGTCCATGCTCCAGGCAACTTCGGGGCCGGGGTCGCGGTCGGCGCGGCCGAACATGATCTGCTGGGCGAGGACGTTCCACACAGCCGGCGAGCGTTGCAGCGTCTGCCGCAACCAAGCTTCCTGCCGCTCGCCCAGCAAGGTTGCGTCGGGATCGAACACGCCCTCGCAAGCCGGCTGTGTGCGGTCGCCGCAGGGCTGATCGGTGCGGTACTGGCGCGTGTCGAGGACAGCGAACTCCGCCAAGCGGCCGAAGCTGGTGCGGCGGAAGAGCTGCATGTCGTGGCCCACGGGCCGCGAGTAGAGCCGCAACGGCATGTGCTCGTAGTAGGCCTGGTAGGCGTGCGCCCGCCGCGTCAACAGCTCATCCGCGCTCACCTCCGGCTCCTCGGAGGCGCGGTCGGCGTAGTTGTTGTCGACTTCGTGGTCGTCCCAGGTCACCAGCCACGGACAGGCGTGATGGGCTGCTTGGAGATCAGGATCGGACTTGTACTGCGCGTAGCGGCGCCGGTAGTCCTCGAGCGAGACGATCTCGGGGCCGGCGTGCTCGCGGACGCGCTTTCTCCCCGGACCCTCGTAGATGTAGTCGCCAAGGTGGACCGCCAGGTCGAGGTCTTCCTTGGACATGTGGCGAAGCGCGGTGTAGTAGCCGGTCTCATAGTGCTGGCACGAAGCGAAAGCGAACCGCAGCCGGGCGGGCGCGGCCTGCCGCGGAGGCGTCGTGCGCGCACGGCCTGTGGGCGAAACCTCGCCGCCGGCGCGAAAACGATAGAAGTACCAGCGATCGGCGTCGAGGCCCTCGACCTCCACGTGCACCGAGTGCGCCAGCTCGCGCCGCGCCGTCCGCGACCCCGAGGCTACGACCTCGGTGAACTGTTCGTCGCCTGCGACCTGCCAGTCGACTTGCACCTCCTCGGAGGGCATACCGCCGCCGTCGAGCGGTTTCGGAGCCAGCCTCGTCCACAGCGCGAAACCTTGGGCGTCCGGCTCGCCCGAGGCGACGCCGAGTTGGAAAGGATAGTCGCCAAACTTGGGCGTGCGGGTCTGGGCCCGGCTCGGCGCTTGCGCCAGCGCCGGCAGGGTGATTACGAATGAGAGCAGCTCGCGTCGAGTCATGGCGGTGTGGTCTCCGCCCATCAGCTTACTTGAGGCGGTAGATGTCGATCGAGTGGCCGTTCGTCTTGGGGAAGCTTTGGATGAGCCGCGCGTTCGGCTGGCGTGTCACCACCGCCTCGCGGGGATAGTAGTGGGTGTCGGTGAGGTAGAGGACCTTGGCAACGCGAGAGAAGTCGAGCTTGCCAGCCTGCACGCGCTCGTAGTGGGAGCGCAGCAAGTCGGCCTCGCCGCGCGGCAAGATCTCGTGAGTCGGGGAGAGCTGGGTCCACCAAGCTTCGAACACGCGAATACCGTGTCGGCCGTTGAGATAGGGGAACAAAGCGTCAGCCGGCGGCCCCCAGATCGGGTCGCTGAGCAGCAAATAGGGGCCGTTGGTTTGCGCTTCAGTCTCGAGGAAGTCGATCGCTTCGGCGATGCCGTAGCCGACGTGCGGGTGGTCGCCGAGAAAGCCTTCCACGTCGGCGGCGTGCAGGTGCGTCTGGGGCGAAGCGATCATGCGGACATCGCGGTAGAGCGGCGCGGCCATCAGCGCGACTGCGACCGCCAGAATCGGCCAGCCCTTGCGATGCGCCAAGGTCGCGCCCGCGATGGCGGCGACGACTAGCCAAGGCCAGAACAAAGGGAAGGGGTAGCGCGTGGGGAACATCAGCTCGAGCAGGAATCCCTCGGCGATCGCCGGCAGCAAGGACCCCGCGACGATCAACCAGGCCGCGAACGAGCCCTGCGCCGCGAGCCAAATCGTGCCCGCGATCGCCGCCAGCGCAAGCGGCCAGCTCATGTACGCTCCGAGGTACTCGACGAGCTTGGGAAAGTTCGAGCGCGCCGCAACGAAGGGGTCCTGCATGAGCTCGTCGGGATCGGCGAAGAAGCCGGTGTGGTGGAGCACCGCGTCGTGGGACTCGAGCGTCGGCGCCTCGGGCGTAAGCACGAAGTTTGCAGTGAGAAAGACGCCGGCGATCGCGTAGACGACGGCGAGCCGGGCCAGCCAATTGCGCTGTTGCCCGCGGCCATAGAAGTAGGCCGCCGCGGCGGGGATGGCCGCGAACAACAAGGCGGTTTGCTTGGTGAACAGCCCCAGCCCGAGCGCCAATCCCGGACCTAGCTCCCGAGCCCAACTCTCGCCCGACTTCTCGAAGCACACGACCGAGGCCAGTGCGATCGCGACTCCACAAAGGTTGACCCAGGCTTCGGTGTACGCCAGACGGTCGTAGAGCACCGCCCACGGGAAGACTGCGTACAACGCAGCGGCGAATAGCCCGGTCGCGACGCCCTGCGGCGGCTCGACCAGTCGACGCGCGAGTGCGAAGACGCCCCAGCAGGAAAGCGTGCCCGCCAGTACGGAGAGAAACCGCGCCTGCCACAGCGGGTCTCCTTCGGAGACGAATCGAGGCAACGCCAGCAACCAGTACGTCAGCGGCGGTTTGCCGTCGAGCAGCGAGATGAACCACTGGCCCTGCTGCTCGATGATCTGGGCCCAGCGCAGGTAGATCGACTCGTCGACCAGGATCGGGAACATGCCGAGCAGCTTGGTGAAGCGCAAGGCAAAGGCCAGCAGAAGGATGGCCGCGAGGATCGCGCGGTCGCGGCCGGTCTCCGGCAACACGATCGCGGCGAGACGAGCCGCCAAGCTGGGCTGGCGCGCCGACTTGGTCGTGGAGCGCGCCTTGCGCTTGGCTGGCTTGCGCGGCTTAGCGGGAGGGGCGGCGGAAGGCATCGCGGCAGAGGTTCCATTATCGCGCCAGCGGGCGCGGATGCGGGCTAAACTGAGGCGTCATGCGAGTGGCCTTGATCACGGGAACCAGCACGGGCATCGGCCTGGAAACGGCGCTGCATCTCGCCGAGCACGGCTACCGTGTCTTTGCCAGCGCCCGCAATCCGGCGACCTCGGAGGGGTTGCGAGCGGCGGGCGACAAGCTCGAGACGCTTACGCTCGATGTGGATGACGACGCCTCGGTCGAGCGAGCCGTCGGCGAGACCCTCGAGAATGCGGGCCGCATAGACGTGCTCGTCAACAACGCCGGCATCGGCGGCGGCGGGCCGATCGAAGCCGTGCCCCTGGAGGCGGCCAAGCAAACGTTCGAGACGAACTACTTTGGGGCGATTCGAATGATACGCGCCGTCGTGCCGCAGATGCGCGGACGACGCTCGGGCGCCGTCGTCAACGTCACCTCGGTCGCCGGTCGCGTGGTGCTCGCCGCGCACTCGCACTACGCGGCGTCGAAATTCGCTCTGGAGGCCGCGAGCGAGTCCTTGGCGCAGGAGCTTGCGCCCTATGGCGTTCGAGTCGCCATCGTCGAGCCCGGCGTAGTGCTCACGCCAATCTTCGCCAAGGGCGGCAGCAGGGATCTCGACCCCGCAACGCCGTCCGCCGCTGCAATCCGCCGGTTGTGGGCCCTGATGGGGGCGCAATTGCAGAACCCTACCCTGCCGATAGCCTGCGCCGAGGCGATCCGGCGCGCCATCGAGGATCCGGAGCCCCGCCTGCGTCATCCCGTCGGCCGCGACGCCATTCTCTACCTCGCCGGCCGCGCCAGGCTGAGCGATGAGGAGTGGGTGGCGGCGAGCGCCATCGAAGACGACGAAGCGTTCTTCGACCGCATGCGCGAGGCGTTCGGAGCGGACCTGTACCGTCGGTCGCGAACGACGAGGACGGAGGATCGGCATGACCCGAAAACGATTGTTCGCAGCGGCGGCGGGCCTGGCCGCGCTGATGCTGCGGCCGCCGACGCGCGCCCAACGAGACGAGGCGGACGAAGACCGTGTCGGAGCCGTGGACCGCCGATTGGCCGCGATCGAGCGAGCGCTAGTCGACCGCAGCGTCGCCAACGGCACCGCCGCCTCGCGGGCCCTCGACTCCCGTCTGAACCGCATGGAGATGCGCCTGGAACGGCTCGAGCGGGAGATCTGGAACCTACGCAACCGCGTACGGTAGAGCCGAAGTAGTCCGCTTGAGTCACCGCGCGAATCACCGCTCCCTCGCCGACCTCGTCGAGCGCTACGGCATCTACGTGCTCGGCGGTCTCGCCCTATTCGATCTCGTTGTGCGAGCGCAGCTTCGCTTTTTCTGGTTCGACGAGCTGCTCACCTACTGGATTGTCCGTTTACCGAGTCTGGGGGCGGTTTGGGAAGGGTTGCTCAGCGGCGCAGACCCCCAGCCGTTTCCCGCGCTCCTGCCGTTTCGTGTCGCCCACACCGTGTTTGGCGCGGATGAGCTGGCGACCCGGTCCGTTTCGATCCTGGCGTTTGGGCTTGCGGCGGCTGGAACGTACCGTTTCGTAAGGCACGGCCTCGGGGCTCTCGCCGCTCTTGCAGCCACTCTCCTGCTGTGTCTGTCGCTCGCGTACGCCTACGGTCTGGAAGCGCGGGCCTACGCCATGATGATCGCCGCTACCGCTTGGGGCCTGGTGTCCTGGCGAAGCGCCATCGAGGCTCGTCCGCGTCTCGCGCCCGTCTCGCTCTTCGGCCTCTGTATGGCCGTACTGGTTTCGACCCACTATTTTGCCTGCCTCGTGCTGGTTGCGTTCGCGGTCGGGGAGCTCATCCGCTACTACCACGCCCGCGCGATCGACTGGCCAACCGCCGCCGCGCTCCTGATGGCGCCCCTTGCGCTCGTTCCCTACATCCCGATCGCGATCAGGATCCGTCAGACATACCAGGGCTACTCGTGGAGAACGGGAGAGTTGCAGGACATCTGGCTCTTCTATGCGGAACAGCTCGCTCCGGCCGCCGCGCCGTTGGCCTGCTCTGCCGTTGTTGGACTGGCCGCTTGGGCTTGGAGCTCGGGGCGGCTCCGCCCTGGCGACCGTGAAACCGGGGCTTTCGAGAGGCATGAGCTTTGGGCGCTGGCGACCCTAGCTCTCCTGCCAGTTGGCTACGTCCTCTCGGCGAAGTACATGTCCAACGCCTACGCCCCCCGATACGCTCTTTCGGCGCATATCGGCGTCGCCTGCCTGTTCGGAGCGGGACTAAAGCAGGTTCTTCGCGGGCGCGCGCTGCTCGCGGCCATCTGCGTCACACTTCTGTCGTGTTTCGTAGTCCTACGCGTTGCATCCAGTCTTTTCCGCCTTGCCGAGCGAGGCTGAGACCTTGGAACGCCGGAATCGGTCTCGCTGGCGGGCAATCATGGCGGCGATACGGCTCTGCCTGTCGTCGTCGCCGACCCGATGATCTTCTTGCCGGTCCACTACTACGCGGATCCGCCACTCAGGAGCCGCCTTCTGTATACCTATAGCGTTGCCAACGCCAGACGTCTTCTTGGAGTGGACAGCCCGGAAGTCGGCCTGAGGCAGCTTGCTCCGTTCGCCGGCTACGAAGCACTACCGTATGACTCGTTTCGTCGAAGACACAGCAGGTTCTATGTTCTGACCTCGCAAACCGCGGAGTTCACCTGGTTGCCGAGCAGGCTCGAAGAGGACGGTGTGCGCGGCGTCCTCCTCTCCAGCTCCGGCCCGTTCGATGTCTGGTTCTACGAGCGGCCGCACACGGACTGATGCAACGACGGTGGGGCAACTCCGCTAACCTCAAAAGAGTATGGCCGCTCCGCTCCGTCATGGCGCCGCTCCGCACCACAAGCCGCGCGATTATTCGCAGACCCCCCTCAACGTCTACTGGGAGGTCACTCAAGCCTGCGCGCTGGCCTGCAGGCATTGCCGCGCCGAGGCCGCGCCCCACCACCACCCGCTCGAGCTGACCCCTGATGAAGGCAGGAACTTGCTCGGCCAGATCGCGGGCTTCGGCGACCCCAAGCCTTACCTCATCCTCACCGGCGGCGATCCGCTCGAACGCGAGGATCTCTACGATCTCATCGACGAGGCCCGCCGTCTCGGCATCGGCGTCTCGATCACTCCCGCGGCCACGCCGGCGCTCACCCGCGACGTGCTCGCCAAGCTCCAGCAACACGGGGTCGAGGGCCTCGGCCTCAGCCTCGACGGCTCGACCCCTGAGCGCCACGACTCGATTCGCCAGGTCCCGGGGACTTTCGAGCGCACCATGCGCGCGATGGAGTGGGCGCGCGAGCTCGAAATGCCGCTGCAGGTCAACACCCTGGCCGCCGCCGAGACCGCCGACGACATCCCCGCCATCTACGAGTTGCTCGAGCCCATGGCCGTGGCCCGCTGGAGCATGTTCTTCTTGATCTCGGTCGGCCGCGGTCGCGTGCTGCAGCCTCTCGCCCCGGCACAGGCCGAGGAGCTGATGGCCTGGATCCACCAGACCTCCCAGCAAGCGGACTTCATCGTCGCGACGACCGAGGCGCCTTCGTATCGCCGCGTCGCGCTGGAGCGCATGCGGGCCCAGGGCGTGCCCGGCGAAGCCATCAAGCGCAGCGGCGTCTATCGCGGGTTTGGCATCCGCGACGGTAACGGCATCGTGTTCGTCTCAAACACCGGAGACATCTGCCCGGCGGGCTTTCTGCCCTTGGTCGCGGGCAACGTCCGCAAGGACGATCTCGCAGATATCTACCGCAACGCGCCCGTCTTCCAGTCGCTGCATGACCCGACGCAGTTCGGCGGGCAGTGCGGCGTGTGCGAGTACCACGCTCTCTGCGGCGGCTCGCGCGCGCGAGCCTACGCCGCCACGGGCGATCCGCTGGGCCAAGACCCGTTGTGCGTCTACGAGCCGAAGGCCGCGCGAGCCGAGGGCGGCTAGCCCGCCGGGCGCTCCACCATACGCTCCGCCACGGGATCGAAGAACGTGACCCGGTTCTGACGATACGCCTCCACGCCCAGCGACACGGCCACTTGCGAGCGATAGCCGAGGTGGCCGTCCAGCGGGGTCGGCTTGCGCGTGCGGATCGCCTCGATGAAATGCTGCCGGAAAGTCGGCGTCGGCGGTGCGTCAATGCGCAACTTCACTTGAATTGCCTGCTTCTCGGCGCGTTCCTCGAAGATGTGCTGGAAGTACTCGTCGCGATCCGTCCCGGGCCGTGCGATCGTCCGATTCCGCTTCACGTCATCGTCGTAGCGCGCCTTCCATTGGGGCTCGGCCAGCAGCATCTGGACGAGCTGCCTCTTCCGACGTTCGCTTTGTCCCCGAAAATCGGTCGGCCGCGGCTCGCCTTTCTCTTCGATCCACTCGCCCATCTCGCCCAACCCGGCGCGGATCGCCTTGTCCTTGAAATCCGAGCGATAGGCGCTCTCCGGCTCGACGATCATATGCGCGGGCCGCATCTGGCTGCCGCCGTGAAAGTGGATGTTCGCCTCGTTGCCGCGCACGACGATCGGCAACTCCACCGAGTTGTTCAGCGAGCCGCCGCAGACGATCGTGTACTCGCCGGGAAAATCGAGCGTAATCACGAACGTGTCTGGCACCTGCATCACGTCTTCGGGCGTGTGGTAGTTGCCGCCCGAAGCCACGCCGCGAATCGGGAACTCGCGGCCCAACACGTGAATCAGCGGCGTGATGTGATGATAGTAGAGGTCGGTCGCAATTCCGCCCGAGTAGTCCCAATAGCGCCGCCAGCGGAAGAAGCGCTCTTTGGAGAACGGCACTTTGGGCGCGTCGCCCAGAAAGGCCTCCCAGTCGATGTTGGCCTCGGAAGCATCGGGGTCGATCGGGTAGTTCCACGGCGGCTGACGGGAGTTGCGGCTGCGGCTGGTCTGGTTCCACAGAATCTTGCCCAGCACGCCTTCTGAGACAGCCCTGCGAGCCGGCTCCCAAATCCCGTGCGCCATGTGCTCGCTGTCGACCGAGAGGATGCGCCCGGTGTCGGCGGCGACGCGCACCATCCGTTTCGCCTCGGCGATCGTCATGCACATCGGCTTCTCGACGTCGACGTCCTTGCCGGCGCGCATCGCGTCGATCGCCATCGGGGCGTGCCAATGGTCGGGCGTGCAGACGATCACCGCGTCGACATCAGAGTCGGCGAGCAGATCGCGGTAGTCCTTGTAGCCCTTGCCGCCGGTCTTGGTCACGCCGGCGTCGAGCCTGGGCGCGTAGATGTCGCAGACGGCGGTCACGCGCGTCTCCGGCCGCTCTCCGTACTCCTGGAGATGGCCGCGTGAGATGTTGCCTAGGCCGATGACGCCGATGCCGATGACGTCGTTTGCGCCCAGGATACGACTGTAGGAGGCCGCCGTGGCCGCAACCGCGGCGTGGCGCAGAAGGTCGCGTCTTGAAGGGGTCGCGGGCATTGCGAAGTCCATTGTAGCTCCCGCGTAGGCGGACCCTTCGCCTCGAGCGCCGGCTCCCAAGAACCCCTTAGGGAGCATGGTACTCCCCGGCGCCGGAATTGAACCCGACGATCCATTGAGCGAACCGGCGGTTTCGATCCATTCTGTCCACAGGATGCTAGGCGTAGAGGTTGAGCTCACCATGGAACCGACCGTCCAAGCGCAGACAAACGGCCGGCCGCGGGGCGATTCCGCTCACGCAGAGGCGCCGGTGGCGACGCTGGTGGTCGCCGCCTGGATCGGGAAGAGACGCTACTGCGAGGCCCGCATCCTCGAGCGCGGCCCCGAGAGCATGACGGTTCTGGCCGCCGCGCCTCTTGAACAGGGCGAGCAGGTCTGGTTCAACGAGAGCGACCCCGCACGCGGGCTCTTCGTGCGCACTGCCGTACAACAGGGCTCTGGTTTCCGGCTCGAGCTCCACCGCGAAAAGCGCCGCTCGCCGCGTTGGCGCGTCGACGAGCCAGGCGAGCTCGAGTGGTCCGGTCAGGAGCAGCCGTGCCGCGCCAACGTCATGGTAGTCGACGTCTCCGCTGGCGGTCTGCGGCTGCGCTCCACCGAGCACGTTCCCGACGAGGGCCAAGTGCGCGTGAAATTTGCCGGCGTTGTCCGCGACGGAGAAGTGCGCTATCGCTTGCCGTTGGGCGGCGCCACCGTCGCCGGCGTGGAGTTCATCTAGCAGCCGTCCAGACGAATCGACCGGTCTCAGCGCGCCGCCGCGCCAACCGGCACCTGACGATCCGCCTTGGGCTTGGCGCGCAGCAGGCTCCACGGGCGCTGCCGGATCTCGTCGGAAAACTGTTCGAGGTTTTCCGAAGTCGCGCGGAAGTTCTCAATCGTGGCGTCGATGTCGGCGCGGTTGGTTAACACCATCGCCTGCACCTCTTCGATCGTCTCGCGCGTTTGCACCAGCGTGGCTTCGAGCTCGGCCAGGTCGGCCTTGATCGGCTCGCGCGTCTCTTCGACCGTGCGATTGACGTTTTGAACGGTCTGATCCGCCGAGGCGGCGACCTTGCGCAAGTCCGCGACCGTGGCGTCGACCCTCACTAGCAGGTCCTGAATCTGGGTCGTGATCTTGTCCAGCTTGGGCGCCTGCGACTCGATCATCTCGTTCGAGCTCTCGAGCAACCGCTCGACGTTGCGCTGATTCTTCGCGCCGGTCAGCTCCTGCAAGTTAGCCGTGAGCACGCGCAAGTCGCCGACCAACAGCTCGACGTCGTCCTTCACCTCGACCATCAGCTCTTGGGCGGTGTCGGTCACCTCCGCCACCTTCTTGGTGATATCGGAGAAGGTGATCGCCTCCTCGCTCTCTACGATTCCGTTCGCCTCGAGGCGCTCGGCCTCCTTGGAGCCGGGGGTGATCTCGAGGTAGTTGTCGCCTAACGCGCTGATGCTGGAGATAGTGGCCACCGACTTGGCGTTGACCGGCACGTCGCTACGCATCTCGAAGCGAACCTCGGCCATCGTGGGGTCCTCGGCCGAGGGGCCGACCTCGGTGATCACGCCCGCCTTCAGCCCGCCGAAGCGCACGGTATCGCCCGTGTCGAGGCCGCCGGCGAATCGAAAATAGGCGCGATAGGGCGTCTTGTCCCCAGCGAGCTGAATCGTTGCAACCGAGAGGAACGTCGCGACGAAGATGATCAGCGCGATGACGACGAACAGCCCGACCTTTGCTTCATTGCTCATACGGGTCCGCAGCGGATTGCTCATACGGGTCCGCAGCGGCAGGTACCCTCAAAGGATATCAGGCGCCGGAACCAGACCGGCACGACTACACACGCACGCGTGCGTCCGCCGCCGATGCACGCGCGCCAGTCCGCCTCTCAGGGAAGATTGGCTCCTCAGGTAGGACTCGAACCTACAACCCTCCGGTTAACAGCCGGATGCTCTACCATTGAGCTACTGAGGAGCAGCGAGAACCCTTAGACTCTCAAACTCTTTTCCGGGTGTCAACTCGCGTTGGCGACCCCTGAAAGGCCCGCTTTCACAGCTTCGGACGGTACCCGTTCCGGGTGCGAATGCGGTAGCGTTTCGCGGCTTCGCCCAACACGCTCACCTCGATGTTGCGCCAGCTTCGGTTCGGATTCGGCTGCGGATAGTACGTCAGCGTGTACGAGCTCGCAAGCTCCTCGCGGATGTTGACGAACGCCTCCGACTGTCGCTGCCACGTCTTCGCAAAATAGGCCCGTCCGCCCGTCCTGGCCGTGATGCGGCGAAAGGCGTTGGAGGAGATCGGGTCCTTGTTAAGCTCCTTGGTCGAGATCACGTAGATCGGGATGCCCTCGTCCTCGGCGATTGCGCCCACGTCGTCGGGTCCGACCGTCGAGGCGGTATCGGGACCGTTCGAGAACACGATCACGACCTTGCGGCCGCTCACCTTGGCGGCGTCGCGCAGGGTCAGCAGCAGAGCATTGTAGAGCGCCGTCTCGTCGCCCGCCACCGAGCGCCGCAAGCCCTTGATCGCCTCCAGCCGGTCGCCGGTCAGGCCGGCGTGCCGGGTGAGGTTGCGCGAGAAGCCGTACATGGCGACCGAGTCGGCGCCGTCGAGCCCGCGAATGAAGTCTGCAATCGCGTCCTCGGCGTAGACGAACGAGCGGTACATGAAGTTCGAAGTATCAAAAAGGATGAAGACGTTTGCGCCGGCGAACGAGTCGCCGACCGGGAGCTCCTCCTCGGAGCTGCGTCTCTCCGGCGAAGCGGGCGCGGGGGCCTGAACCTCGCGTGTTTCCAGGGTCGAGACTTGGACCGGCGCGGCGTTTCCGGCGCCGAAGGTAGCCAGTTGCTGCTCGATGCCGTCTTCCAGCACGCGGAAGTCGTTCGGGCTCAGGTCCGTGACGTAGTTGCCGCGGCGGTCGGTCACCGCGATGTTGAGCACCACGAGATCGACGTCCACGCTGAACAGCGTGCTGTCGTCCTCCAGCACTTGGCCGACCGCCGGCGCTTCGAAGAGGGTGACGGCGCTCACGGCCGCCAGAGCGAGCGCAACAACCAAAGCCACACGAAACGATTTCATAGAATTGCCCTCGGAGTATCGTTAGGAAAAAGGAACGAGCGCCCGTCAGTTCGCCGCGGCTCGCGTCTCGGCCGCCAACCGTGATTGCGCGCGCGAGCGGTACTCCTCGCCCACGATGCGGATCGAGCGCAGCAGCGCTGGCCAATCCTCGAGGTGGGTCGCGAAGATCCGCTCGATCGAACGCTGCGTCCACTCTGGCGCACGCAGATTCAACAGCGACGGCTCGAGATGTGCTGCATCGGCCAACGCGGCCCAGTAGAGATTCGTCGACTCCCAACTCTCGGCCAACACGCGGCTCGAGTAGCCCATCACGGTCGGGAACAGAGGCAAGTGCAGCAAGTCCAACTTATAGGAGTGCGATAACTCCGGGTGCGGCGTGCCGAACACGGACGCGATGTAGTCGTAGGTCAGCTCCGGCGAGGCCGACATCAGATCGTCGATCGCCGAAGCGAACGGAGCGCCCATTCTCGAAACCATCTCCGGTTGGTCGGCGCGCAGGCGCAACGCCACTTCGTAGAGCTCGGCCGGCGCAATCTCCCCCATCGCTTCCTCGAAACGCGCGGTCTTGAAGCCTTGCTCCACGGCCCACAGCCGGGCCGGCTCGACCCGTTCTCGCAGCACGCCGAACACCGCCTCCCGCAGCTCCGGCTCCAGCGCAGACTGCGCCAGCAGCGCGCCTCCGAGCCGCAAGTGCAGCCCCACGAAGTGCAGCGCCGCCGGGTCCACGCCCCACCAGCGCCCAAGCGTCGCGTTCAGCAGCACCTGCGGCGCCAGGTCCTGCCAGATGAGCGCTTGTCGCTCGGTGGGGACCAGGAAGTTCTGCTCCGCGTCGTTCATCGCGTACCCGATGCCGACCAGAGACCCGGTCAGCCGGCCGCCGGCGTTGTTGGGCCAGCCCGTGCCCTGTAGGCGCGGCATCGACCACGATCGGCTGCCTTCGGGCCCGAGGAAATCGTGGCTGCGCACGAACAGCGGATTCGCGCGGATCAGCTCGGCGCCGGGCGGCGAGTAGTAGACGTACGCCAGACCGACCAACGAATCGCGAAGCAGCGGCGCGAGCTCTCCCAGGATGTCCGCCATGGCGCCCGGGTTCGATTCGGCGCGATCCACCGACCGTCGCAGGTTCAGGGTCCGCTGGTCGCGAATGTGATCGTCGACCCAATCCCCCCGCACCAGCGCGTTGGCTTCGGGAGTCGATAGCTCGCTCGAGGGCAGGGTGACCTCGGAGATCGTGGCCGCGAGCCGGTTAGCCATCTGTGCGTTGAAACTCTCCCCGCGCGAGACCCGCTCGAGGTGATCGGCGAGGTCGAACAGCGTTTTCACCGAGATCAACCGCTGTAGGTTGAACAACGTGTTCATCCGGGTTGCGATCTCGCGATGCGCGGCTTCTTCGCCCGGGGCGGGGTTGCCCGCGAGCAGCTCGACGATCTTCTCCTGCGGCGACTCGCCCGCGGAGGCGCCGGCGGCTTCGAGCAACGCTGTCAACCCGTCACGGCCCGCACGGAAGATCGTCTTCTCATCCTCGAGCGCGGCGAACGGATGCATCACGCGCGTCAGCGCGGCGTCGGCCTGACGTGCGGGAATCTGCCCTTGCCGCACCAGGATCGCCCACAACGAGGTCAACGCCTGCTGCGTGCCGATGGCGTTCGCGCGGCGGTTGGTGCGGCTGATCTTGCCTATGCGCTCGATGGTGTCGAGGTAGCTGACGATCGTCGCATCGCTCAGCTCAGCCTCGTTGAGCATCGAGAATTGTCCGCCGAAATCCGGAAACGCCAACTGCAACCGCGCGACGGTTTCGGTCTGCAGCGGCGCCGAGCGCGATCGGTCGAGGTCGGTGATGGCCAGGAAGATCTTGAGCGGCTCGTTCTCGATCACCTTACGGCACAGGGCGAACATTGCCTCGACCACATCGTCGGCGTCGTGCCAACCGCTGGCGGACTTGGTCAGCTTGCCGTCGTACTTGCCGTGGGGATGCTTGACGAACAGTTCCTGCCACGGCGCTACGCCGCCGGGGATGTGCGGGCTGCCATCGGCGTTGAAGTGGACTCGCGAGCTCAGCAACAACAAGTCGGCGGTTGCCCGGAAGATCGGTCGAGCGGGACCGGGGCTGG
The DNA here is from genome assembly GCA_965216545.1 of Bryobacterales bacterium. GTDB lineage: Bacteria > Acidobacteriota > Terriglobia > Bryobacterales > UBA6623 > RI-231. The sequence continues at coordinate 3,339,109 of OZ244172.1, read as the reverse complement.
TGACGCGCCCGCGCAGCGCATCATAGAACCGCTGCATGCGTTGCGGCTGGGTAAAGTAGGCGTACGCCGGCCCGTCCACCCGCTGCATCGCATCGAAGAACGCCGCCATCCAGCCGTCGTCGGCTTCGATGAGCCCCTGATAGAACTCGGCCCCCTTCGACGGCGAGACGCCTACCAGCTTTTCCCAAAAGGACTCCGAGCCGGGTACGGTCGCCGTGCCGTCGCGGATCTCGAACGAGACGCCAAAGAAGTCGAGCACGTTGGCGTAGTTCTTGAGCCGCTCGGCCGGAATCTGCTCTTTGAGCGCGAGCGCGGTCGGGCGGTGCAGCTTCGCCATGGCCACGTAGAGGCGAGCGAGCAACGGATCGCTCAAGAAGGCGTCGATGAAGCTCCCGTCGTTCTTGCCCTTCGACGCTCCGAGCCAATACTCGGGTCCGAACAACACGGGCAGTTGCGTGCCCCCGTACTCGAGATCGAACGACGCTTCGCGGCGGTAGGCGTCTTCGAGATCGGCCAAGGGGAAAGCCGAATCGATGGAGAGGAAGGCGCGCGAGGGGTTCACGGTCTCGAGCACGGCGTCGGGCCCGCACTCGCCGCGTAGCCGGTAGCCGAGGATCTTCAAGATCTGCGCCGTCTCCTGGGATTCGCAAGCGGGTACGTTGAGCTTCTGGTTTCCGCCGGCAAATACTGTCAGCTCGCCCGCTTGCGTCAGGTATTGCTTGAGCAACTTCAGGTACTCGGTCTCCTGCATCGACTCGCCGCCTCGCGCCGTGCGATAGCCGCCGGTTACGAGGTTGCGGGCCAAGGCGGGCAGGATCCCGGTAGGGCTCAGATCCGTCGAGAGAGCCGCCATGCGCAGGAACGAGTTATAGAGCCCGGGGACCTCGGTATAGCCGTAGCCGGAGTCATCGGCCCGCGGAGTGGCGTTGAGCGCCATCGCGGCGTCTCCGTAGCCGTCGCCGCCAGCTTCGCGGAAGGCGTCCGCGGCTTTGCGGGCTTGGGCGATATCGTTGGACTCGAGCGAGAGCGCCAGCAGGCGCCGCGCGGCGGCGAGCCGCTGGTCTTGCGTCTGAGCGGCTTCGAGGGCCCTTGCGTAGGCCCTGGTCGCTTGCGAGTCGCCGTAGCGGTCGAGGAGTTGAGCGTGCGCCAGCAGCGCCGCGGGATCGTCGGGGTTGTCCGCCGCGGCCTGGGCCAGCAGGACTCGAGCCTCGCGACCGCGGCCCTGTCGCTCAGCCGCCAGAGCTTGCTCGATCGATTCCGCGGCCGGAGCCCCCAACACGACGGCGGCGCTCAGCCACCACGCCAATGCGATGCGGGTCATGCTTTACCCTCCAGCGAAGCCGGGTCGGCCCCGGTCGCTTCCCCAATTTCCGAGGGGTCGCTCACACGTCCCCAAGTGCGCCTGATTGTAAAGAGTGTCACGGCAAACTGGCAACTGTTTCGAACCCGGGCGACGGCGGCCAGGCCGTTCCGGCGAAAAAGTTACACCACGGCCTCCGCAGCCAGCGCCTCGTGGATCCGCCGGGCCAGAGAGGGGGGCACGACTTGCGAAAGATCCTCGACCGAGCTCTCCTTGACGCGCTGAAGACTGCCGAACGCCCGCAACAACTTGCGAGCCGTCTTCTCGCCAACGCCGGGAATCTCGAGCAGCGCCGAGCGCACGCGCGACGCCGACCGCCGTTGCCGATGGAACGTCACGGCGAACCGGTGCGCCTCGTCTCGAATCTGCTGCACCATGTGCAGAATCGGCGAGAAGCGGTCCAGTCGAATCGGCTCGTCCTCCTGCCCGTAAACGTACACCAGCTCCTCTTTCTTCGCAATGGCGGCGAGGGGCTGATCGGTCACGCCGAGCTCTTCGAGCGCCGCGGCCGCGGCGTGCAGTTGGCCCACGCCGCCGTCGATGAGCGTCAGGGCCGGAAATGGCGCCTGCTCGGCCTGCAGCCGGCGATAGCGACGCCCGACCACCTCGTGCATGGAGGCGAGGTCGTCGTTGCCGCGGTGACCCTTGCCCTCGGCCCGTCGCACGACGAACTTACGATAGTCGGCCTTCTTCATCCGTCCCGACTCCCATACGACCATCGATGCCACCACGTCCGAGCCCTGGATGTGCGAGACGTCGAAGCATTCGATGCGATCCGAGACGGGCTTGTCCAACTCCGGCTCCGGCAGCCCGAGCGCCTCGCGCCAGGCCCGCGCGAGCTGCTCCGCGGTGGGCTTCATCACCCGGAATCGCTGGTCGAAGGCGTGCTTGGCGTTGGAGACCACCAGATCGAGCATCGCCCGCTTGGGGCCGCGCTGCGGGATGGCGATCTCCACCTTCTTGCCGCGCCGGTCGCTGAGCAGCTCCGCCAGCACGCTGCGGTCCTCGAACTCCGCGGGCACGTGAATCAGCGAAGGCACGTACTGCTGATCGAGGTAGATTTGTGTCAGCAGATTGCCCAGGAAGCTCGACATGTCGAAGCGCTCGATCTCCTCCCAGAACAGCTCGCGGCGGTCGACTACTCGCCCGTTGCGCACGTGGAACAGGTTCGCGGCGGCCAACGGCGGTTCGGCGTAGACGCCATAGACGTCCACATCCGCGCCTTCCGCGGCGGCCACGCGCTGCCGCTGCTGCATCTCTTCGACGGTCGAGCACAGATCCCGTAGCCTGGCAGCCCGCTCGAACTCCATCGCTTCGCTGGCCGCCAGCATCCGCTCGCGCAGCGTGCGCGTCAGCTCGCCGTGCCGGCCTTCCAAGAAGGCCCGTACATCGGCCACGGCTTGGCCGTACTCGTCGCCGCTGGTCAAGCCCTCGACACAAGGCCCCAAGCAGCGCTTGATGTGGTACTCCAGGCATGGCCGAGCATGGAAGCGGGTGAGATCGACGCGGCAGGACGGCACCTTGAACCACCGCCGGATGAAGCGCACGAGCCGGTGCGCGAGATTCCCCGGGAAGTAGGGCCCGAAGTACGTCGACCCGTCCTTCTTGAGCCTCCGCGTGACGTAGACCCGCGGCCAGCGCTCGCCGGTGATCTTGATGTAGGGGTAGGTCTTGTCGTCGCGCAGCAGCACGTTGAAGCGCGGCTTGTGCTCCTTGATCAGATTGTTCTCGAGCCCCAGCGCCTCTTTCTCGTTGGCGACGGCGATGTATTGCACGTCGCGGGCTTCGTACAGCATCGAGCCCGTCTTGGCGTCGGCCAGCTTGTCGTCGAGAAAGTAGCTGCGCACGCGGTCGCGCAGGCTCTTCGCCTTGCCGACATAGAGCACCTTGCCGGCGGCGGATTTCCACAGATAGACTCCCGGCGACGCGGGCAGCGTGTCTGCGATGTCCTTGAGCGACTGCCAGTGAGCGGGCCGGGACAACTCGCTCTCATCTTATCTAGCCCGAGCGCGGGGTCCGGGCGCGCTAGCCGAGCGCGCCGCGCTTCGCCTGGTCGACGATCCACTCGGAGGTCTCGAGCGCCAGCGCCATCATCGTCAATGTCGGGTTTTGGCAGGGTGAGGAGGGGAAGACCGCGCCGTCGGCGACGAACACATTCTTCACGTCGTGCGCCTGGCGCCAACGATTCACCACGCTCCTGCGCCGGTCGTTCCCCATGCGCGCGCCGCCCAGCTCGTGCGTCGCGCCGCCGGGCCAACGCGGGTCCTTCTGCCGGTAGTTGGGCTCGGCGCCGGCGGCCCGCAGCAACTGTTCGCACTCATCGAGCATGATCTGGTACAGCCGGAGCTCGTTGTCGCCCCACTGGTGGCGGATGCGCGCCGCCGGCACGCCCCAGGCGTCCCGGACCTCGGGGTCGAGCGAGACGTAGTTCTCATAGCGCGGCAGGCACTCGGCGTAGGCCGTCAGCCCCATCCGCCACCAGTCGTCTTTGCCGTGGACCGCCTCTTTGAGCCGTTTGCCGAGACCCGGAATGCGCGCGATCGCTGCAGGCGAGCCGTAGCTCGAGGCATGCGCTCCCTGGATGCCGTATCCGCGGATGACGCCGCTGGTATGCCGCCGATCGATATTGAGCATGCGCGGCATGTAGACGCCGTTGGGCCGTCGTGGCGGCCCGGACCATTTGTTCTCTTCCTTCACCGGCAGCACGCCGGCGACCGAGCCCGCTATGTGGTCCATGATGTAGCGTCCAAGCGTTCCGCTCGAGTTGCAGAACTCGTCGCCCGAGTTGAGCAGCAGGCGCACCGATTCGATCGTCGAGCCGCAGACGACGACAACCCTGCCGCGCGCCTCTTCCACGTTGCGCGACAGCCTGTCGACGTACTCGACCCCGTTGGCCAGGCCGGTATCACGATCGACGGTGATGCGCGAGACGACCGAGTCGGTCCGGATCGTACAGTTGCCGGTCTGTTGAGCATCGACCAGGGTGGTCCACAAGCTCGAGAAGTAGGAGTGGGTAATGCAGCCCTGCTCGCACGGCCCGCAATAGTGGCATGCCGCGCGGCCTCTGTGCGCCTTGGTGAGGATCGCCGTGCGACCCATGATGACCGGGCGGCCCGCCCTCTTCTCCACTTGCTGCTCGAAATAGCGCTCGCCGCAGTTCATCGCCATCGGCGGTAGGAACTCGCCGTCGGGGATCTGGTCGAGCCCCTCGGCCTGCCCGCTTACGCCGACGTAGCGCTCGACCCGGTCGTAGTAGGGCGCGATGTCGTCGTAGGAGATCGGCCAATCCTCGCCGTAGCCGTCCCAGCTCTTGGGCTTGAAGTCTCTCGCGCCCAGCCGCCAGCTCAGTCGCCCCCACATCAACGTTCGACCGCCTAACTGCCGCCCTCGAGTCCACTGGTAGGGCATGCCCTCGGGCGTCGTATAGGGGTTGAGATAGTCGTCCACGAACCAGCGATAGTTCTGTTCGCGGCAGGCGTACTTCATCGCCTGGATCGGCCGATTGCGGGCGATCTGGGGCGACATTCCACGGTAGGGGAGCTGCCAGTTCAGCAGGTGTTCAGTGAAATCGGCGTCGCTGACCTTTGGACCAGCTTCGAGGACCAAGGTCCGCATCCCCGCCTCGCTGAGGACCTTCGCGACCCAACCTCCGGTCGCCCCCGAACCGACGACGATCGCATCGAAGACCGGCTGATTCCGCGCGATGACTTGCACCACACATCAGGATATCGAAGCTAGTCGTTGGACTGGCCGAGCATCGGCCGGTAGGAGATATCGAGGAACGCCACGCCGACGCGGTAGGACTTCGAGGCGCTCCTGCGGCAGTAGGCGACGCGAGCCTTGGCCTGCAGGTGCATGGAGTAGTGCGAGCCCTTCAGCTCGCCTTCGATCTGGACGATCTCGCCCGGCTCGAACGCCCGCGGGCTGTCCATGCCCAGGCCGCCTTCGCTGAAGTCCCACAGCTTCGCCTCGCAATCGCCCTTCATCCCGCCAGGCGAGTCGTAGGACACGGCGAGTTTCTGGGCGCCGTACTCCCGTGTGCGACGGAAGCGGCGCGTCTCTTGCGCTCGTTGCACTTTCGTAGCCAGGGCCTTCAGTTTGCCAGCGCCTTTGGGAACCCGACCATGGGAGCTTCCCCGATCGAGCCGCCGAAGTTCGCCTTAGAGCGGAATTCGCCGGCCCCGTCGCGCTTCGCGCCGTAGCCGGGCTCGCGTCGCGGGCGTCGCGGGCTACAATCAGGCCATGTCGCAGCGCTGGACCCGACGCAAGTGGCTCTACAGGGCGGCTCTGGCGCCCCTGGCCGCTCGAGCCGCTTCGCCGCGTTTCGAGCTGCCTCCCACACGCGTGGCCATCCTGGGCTTCGACGGCCACACCGGAGAGGCCGTCAAGGTTGCGCGCCTCTACCCCCAGGTCGAGATCGTGGCCTATGAGACGACGACTCCGCGTGAAGATCAGCGCGCCCGCGGCGCCAAGGACGTGCTCGCCCAGGCCAAGCACTACGACGACTACCGCGAGCTGCTCGCCGCCGAGAAGCTCGACGCGGTTTGCATCTGCGACCAGAATTGGCGTCGCGTCGAATCCGTCGTCGCCTGCCTGGAGAAAGGCGTGCCGACGGCGGCGGAGAAGCCGATGGGGATCAGCATCGCCGAGCTCCGCCGCGTCCAAGCCGCCGCCAAGCAGACCCGGACGCCGCTGACGATGCTGCTGCCCATGCGCTTCGACCCGCAATTCGTCGCCATGCGCGACATCGTTCGCCGCGGCGAAATCGGAGAAGCGGTCAACCTTTCTGGCCAGAAGTCCTACCAACTAGGCGAGCGGCCCGGCTGGATGACCGAACGCGAGACCTTCGGCGGCACGATTCCCTACATCGCCTGCCATACCGTCGATCTGCTGCGCTTCATCAGCGGACGCGACATGGTCGCCACGGCCGCCTTTCAAGGCAAGGTCGGCTTCCCGCGGACCCGCGAGATGGAGAACACCGCCGCCATCTCTTACCAGCTCGACAACGGCGGCACGGCCGACGTGCGACTGGACTACCTGCGCCCGAAAGCCGGCGGCAGCCACGGCGACGACCGCATTCGCGTCGCAGGGACGAAGGGCGTGGTCGAATACCAGGCCGGCAAGGTCACCTTGATGACCGACGACAAGCCCCTACATGAGGTGAGAGAGCGGCCCGACCCGCCGCTGCTCTTCGAAGACTTCCTCGACGCCGTCCATCGCAAGCGCAAGGCGCTGCTGACCCAGCGCGAGATCTTTCGCGTGACCGAGATCGTGCTGCGCTCGCGCGAGGCCGCCGACGCCGGACGAGTCGTGCGGATCTAGCTCACGCCGCAACCCTTCCGCCGTCGCTCGCACGCCGGATGATCGGCTCGAAAAGGTGGTGCGCAAGATGCCGCACAACCGGTACGACGACGCCGTCGCCGGTGAGGTGGTAAGCCTCGTTGGCTCGGGCGGGAAGCTGGTAGCTCTCCGGCAGGCCCATCAGCCGGGCGGTCTCTCGCGGCGACATCAATCGCGATCGCACCGAGCGCCCGTTGATGATCAAGACGAGCTGGCGGCTAGAGCCGCCCGCGGGAGTCCGCAAGCAGCCCGAGACGCCGTCAAAGCGAACCTCGGCCCGCTGAATCTTCGTCCCCGACCCGTCCTTTCTGGTCCGTTTGTAGACCGCTCCCGCTACGAGCCGATCGAGCTCGATCGCCTGTGCAACCTTGCGGCGGTTGATCTCGCTCATCATCCCCAGCAGACGCCGAGTCTCTTCTTGCCTGTGCCACCCTACGCTGCCTGGGTCGTGCTCGAGGATGTCGACCAAGTCCTTCGCGCGGGGCGCGGGCGTCGGAAGGCTCCACCAAACCCAATTTCGCTTCGCATTACCAGGGAGGCGGCCGAACATGTTGACCAAGGCCTTGGTGTGCCAGGGCTCGCACGGCGCTTGGCTCATCAGGCCGTCCGCGGCGTCGGCGAGGTCTTCACGTATGCCAACGATGAAGAGTCGGGGTCGAGACTGTGGAACGAAGCGGACCGCATCGACCACCATCGGCCCGAACCGGTAGCCCATTCTCCGAAAAGCGTCGCTGATCGCGGCAAAGTCCGCCCCTCCGTGAGACGTCAGCGTCCCGACGACATTCTCGAGCACGATCAGAGCGGGAGCTCTGCCGTCTTGCAGGAGTCGCTCCATCAGCCGCCAAAACGGCCAGAACGTGCCGCTACGATCCCCTTCCAAACCAGCGTACGCCCCGGCCAGCGACAAATCCTGGCAAGGAAACGACGCCCAGGCCAAGTCCGCCGATTCCCTCAGGTCGGAGGGGACGAGGAACCGCACATCCGCGACCTTCAGGGCGTCCGGCTCGCCCCAGTTCTCGCGATACGTCTGACTCTTCTTCGGGTCGAGCTCGTTGGCGAAGACGCACCGCCATCCAGAACCCAGCCCGGCGCGCGCCATGCCCGCGCCGGCGAAGAATTCATAGAACTTTGGCGCTGCGCCTCGCATCGTCCCGGGGCCGCCTCAGACCCCGACCTCCCGGATGACCTCCAGCTTACGGTCGTGCAGATAGGCGTAGCGGTTGACCCAATAGCCGTGCTTGCCGGCCGCCTTGGCTACCTGCAACCGGCGGCGGAAATCCTCGAGCGGGCCGTAGCCGTGCGCGAGAACGTAGAGCGGAGTCTCGCCGGCGTCGGTCTGCGCCTGCCGGATCTTACGCGTCATCGCTTCGTCGCCCACCGGATGAGGCGTCTCGGGGTCGGGATAGGCGTACTGCTCGAGCCGATCGAACCCGCCGTCGTCTGCGATGTCGAGCGCTCGCACCAGGAACTTGGTCAGCAAGCCGCTGTCGAGCCCGGGGTTGGCCGCCATGATCTGGTCGCCGTAGAAGCGCAGCATCATCGGCCAGTGCATGGTGTAGAGCTTGCAACTGATCGCGGTCGAGAAGCGTGCGACCCGCCGGAAGTCCATCCCCGAGGGAATCGTCCAGGGCGGCGGGAAGGCGTTGGGCAGCATCTCCATCCCGGTCGCGCCCTCCTCGTTCATCACGCGCCGGAAGCCCGCCAGCATCTCCTCGACCAGCTCCGCCTTGAAGCGCAGCCACTCGCCCACGCCGGGGTTGTCGGAGAGCAGCCGCAGCAGGTGATACCGCCCCTGGTCGGCGTCCTCGGCCCAGGCGCGCAGGTCCGCGTCGCGCAACCCGCCGTGCAGCTTGTCGTAGAGCGCGCCCACGTCGCGGCGCATCTCCTCGAAGTCATAGCCCATGCGGTGAGCCGCGCGCCGTGCCTGGTCGGAGAAGTCCAGGAAGACCGAATCGAGAAAGTACGGCGGGTACTCGGGCCAATCGAAGCGCAAACCGTCGAGGTCCGGGTAGTGGCGCACCATGTCCCGAATCAGCGCATGCTCGTAGTGGAGAATCTCCGGCGAGGCCAAGCTGCCGTTCTTCGCCAATCTCTTCTCGGGAATCTGTCCGTTGGGCAGCCGCGCCCGGTCCGCCTCGACCGGGCCGCCGAACTGGACGCGATAGCCCGGCGGGATGGCCGCTTGCACCTGAAAATAGATCTTGACGCCGCGCTTGCGCCCCTCGCGGATGAAGTCGTGCAGCACGCGACCTTGCTTGCGGGTCAGCGCGGTGGGCTCGGAGGGTTGGTAGCGCAAGCCCCTGTAGAGACTCTTATCGGGCGTGAAGCTCGGAGCGGTCGTCACCCAGACCTCGCGCTTGCCGAACAAGGGCCGGTCGAGCAGCCGGACCGCACCGGCGCCAGCGTCCCCGGGAGGCTCGCGCTGCCCGCGCTGCTTGTCCGCCTCCTCCATCAGATAGGGCGAGGTGGCGACGGCGTTGACGCCCAGCCGCTCCATGTTGTCGAGGACGCCGTCGACGCCCTCGCTTTGGATGTACTCCGGGAGAACGGTGATGCCGAGAAGCTTAGCCATGCGAGGATCGGTGACCGCTGATCAGTGAACCGTGAACCGAAGCCGGAATGCAAGCCGCCGGCGGGCTCGCTACGGCCCCGGCTCGGCGAACTCGCCCAAGTACTGGACCTCTTCTTCGAGCTTGAAGCCGAACTGGTCTTGCACCTTGCGCTTGAGGTCTTCGATCAGCCAGCGAACGTCGGCCGCCGAGCCCCAATCCGCGTTGTAGATCAAGTTGGCATGGTAGTCCGCGATGTGGATGCCGCCGCGTTGCATCCCCTTCGCCCCGACCTTCTCCAGGAAGAACGCCGACGCCACCTTGCCGTCGCGTACGGCCTCGTCCGGGACCATCCCGGCGGCGCTCGAGGGCAGATCCGCGAGGTGCAGGTTCTTGAAGATGCTGCCCGCGCACTTCATCTCGGCCGGGAACTTCTCGTCGCGGATCCTGCGGATCTCTACCGCCTCTTTCTGCAACGTCGCGCCGACGCCTTCGGGCAGTCGCAACGAGCAAGAGAGGATGCAGCGTCGGCGTTTCCGCTTGAAGCCGCTCTCGCGGTAGGCGAACTCGCAGCGGGCGCTGTTTACCTCCCGCACCACGGCGTCCTCGAGGTAACGCACGCGCACGATGGTCTCGTGCATCGATTGGCCGTAGGCCCCGGCGTTGCCGTAAATGGCGCCCCCGACCGTGCCCGGAATGCGCTCGAGCCGGTTGATGCCGTTGAGCCCCTGCACGATCGAGTAGTCGACCAGCGACTGCAGCGAGCTGCCCGCCTCGGCTTCGACCAATCCGTCGCGGAGGCCGATCCGCTTTCCCAAGTAGCGCAGCGCAACGCCCCGGTAGCCGTCGTCGGAGACGATGAGGTTCGTGCCCTCGCCGAGGAAGCAGAACGGCGCGTCGTTTTCCTCGCAGATCTTGACCGCGGCCCCGATCGCGCGCGGCGCCACCGCCGTGGCGAAGATCTCGGCCGGACCGCCCACGCCGAAGCGCGTCAAGGGCGCCAACGGCTCTCTCTCTTTGACGACTAGCCCGTCGACCCCGGCCAGGGCCCCGGCCACGATGGCCCGCTGGATCAAACCCCCATTGTAGGGCCGTACCGCGCGGTACGATACTCTCCATGCCGCGTTTTTCCGGATTTCCCGCCGAAGCTCTTCAGTTCTTCCGCGATCTCGAGAAGAACAATGATCGCGACTGGTTCAAGGCTCGAAAGTCCGTCTTCGACCAGAGCGTGAAGGGCCCCATGACGGAGCTAGTGTTGGCCCTAGGGCAGGACTTCGAGCAGTTCGCCCCCGGGTACCTGACCGACCCGAAGAAGGCGATCTACCGGATCTACCGCGACACGCGCTTCAGTAGCGACAAGACCCCCTACAAGACGCATATCGCCGCCTCTTTCAACCACAAGTCCCTGGTGCGCCACGCTGCGGCTGGGTTCTACTTCCACCTCTCCCCCAAGGAGCTGCTGGTCGGCGGCGGCGTCTACATGCCCGGCTCGCAGGAGCTGCTCGCCATCCGACGCCACATCGCGGCCGACCCGGCCGCCTACCGCAAGATCGAGTCCAACCGGACGTTCAAGCGCTACTTCGGCGAGGTGGTCGGAGCACGGCTCAAGCGCCCGCCGAAGGGCTTCGACCCGGATCATCCGGCGATCGAGACGCTGAAACAGAAGCAGTTCCTCGCCTCCGATCGCCTCGACCCCAAGCTCGCGCTCTCGCCCAAGCTGCTAGCCGAGCTCAGCAGGCGTTTCAAGGCGCTGGCGCCGTTTATCGAATACTTGAATGAGCCTCTGCTGGCGTAATTCACGCTTGAGAAGAAGTACAATGGGAAGTTTGTCGAGGAGCGGGCGCGGCCGCGAAAGCCCGCCTGCCCGGGAGCGCCTTCCTTGCCGACCTGCCCAGGAAACCGTCGCGCCAAGATCACCTCCGTTGGCTGCTACGCTCCGCCCGCCACGCTGACCAACGCGGACCTCGAACGTATGGTCGAGACCAACGACGAGTGGATCACCACTCGCACCGGCATCAAGCAGCGCCACATCGCCGACCCCTCGATGGCTACCTCCGACTTGGCGGTGGAGGCCGCCAAGGTTGCGCTGGAGCAGCGCGGCCTCACCGGAGAAGACGTCGAGACCATCATCGTCTGCACTGTCACGCCGGACATGTTTTTCCCCTCCACCGCCTGCCTGGTGCAGGACCGCATCGGCGCGAAGGGCGCTTGGGGCTTCGATCTGGTGGCGGCGTGCTCCGGCTTGCTGTACGGCTTGACGACCGCTTCGCAGCTCATCGCGAGCGGCTCGCAGAGCCGTGTGCTCGTCATTGGGGCCGACACGATGTCGCGGATCGTCAACTACGAAGACCGCGCGACTTGCGTGCTGTTCGGCGACGGCGCCGGGGCCTTGCTGCTCGAAGCCTGCGAAGAGGGCGAGGACATCGGGCTGATCGACTTCCAACACGAGATCGACGGCTCGGGAGGCCAATTCCTCTATATGCCGGGGGGCGGCAGCCGCTGCCCGGCGACGCACGCCACCGTCGACGCCAAGAAGCACTTCGTCCACCAGGACGGCCGTCAGGTCTACCGCTACGCCGTCAGCAAGATGACCGAGATCTGCCAAACGCTGCTCGAGCGCAACGGCAAGACGATCGACGACATCGACTTGTTGATTCCCCACCAGGCCAACGCCCGCATCATCACCGCGGTCGCCGAGCGCCTGGGTCTGCCTCTCGAGAGGACTGTGATCAACATCCAGGAGTACGGCAACACCACCGGCGGCACCATTCCGCTCGCCACCCGCGACGCGCTCGCCGCGGGCCGGCTCAACAAGGGCGACCTCGTGCTGATGGCGGCCGTCGGCGCCGGCCTCACCGCCGGCGGCGCTCTGTGGCGATGGAGCTGCTAAGACACCCGGAACCGCTTCCCGGCGCGCCATTCATCCGATATACTGATCGCAGACTCGCATGAGGAGACGACAGAACCGATGATTCAGCTCACCGACACCGCCATTAGCAAGGTCGCCGAGATCATGTCCCAACAAGAGCCCAAGCCGGAAGGGTTGCGGATCTCTGTGGTGGGCGGCGGATGCTCAGGCTTCCAGTACTCCATGGCCTTTGAAAACAGCAAGATGCCGCTCGACAAGGAGTACACCTTCGGCGAGGATCTGCGCGTGTTCGTCGACCAAGCCAGCATGCTTTATCTCGACAACTGCCGCGTGGATTATGTCGAGACCATGGAAGGCGCCGGGTTCAAGTTCGACAATCCCAACGTGAGCTCGACCTGCGGCTGTGGCAGCTCGTTCAGCGCCTGAGCCGCTGGTCCAACAGCATCATTTCTCGACGGGGACGACCGCTTGGTCGCCCCCGTCGCGCATTATGAAGACCGCCGCGCATGAAAACCGCTGAGCAGTGGGACGAGCGTTTCCGGCAAGGCAGCCACGGCGAGGCCGACCCCGACCCCTTCTTGGTGCAAGCCGCCGGCGCCTTCGACTTGCTAGCCGGCCGCCGCGCCGGGGATATCGCATGCGGCGCCGGCCGCCACGCGGCGTTCCTCGCAAACGCCGGCTTCGAAGTCGCCGCCGTCGACTTTTCCACCCAAGCCGTGGCCAGAGCCGCCGAGCATTCCGGCGCGATCCGCGCCGTCGAGCTCGATCTGGAGGACCCCGGCGCCGACCTCGGCTCGGAGGCGTTCGATCTGGTCTGCGTCTTCCATTTCCTCCACCGTCCGCTGTTCCCCGCGCTGCGGCGCTCCGTCAAGCCCGGCGGGCTGCTCATCTACAAGACCTACACCACCGATCAGCTCCGGTTTGACTGGGGCCCGCGCGACCCGCGCCACCTGCTCGAGCCCGGCGAGTTGCTGCGCGAGCTCGCCGATTGGCGCGTGTTACGCTACGAGGAAGAATGGAGAGGCCGGGGCACGGCCGCTCTGCTCGCGCGGAAACCTGCTTGACCGCCGCCCGGCCTGATGCGGCTCGCCCTCGGACAGATCAACCCCATCGTCGGGGATCTAGACGGCAACGCCGCTCTCATCCTCGAGACAGCTCGCCAGGCGGCCGAGCGCGGCGCCGATCTGGCCGTCTTCCCCGAGCTCGCCCTCAACGGCTATCCTCCCCGGGACCTCGTCGAAGTCCCCTCTTTCCTGCTGCGTACGCGCGAACGCCTGGAGCAGCTCGCCGCCAAGATCGCCGCTGTCGACATAGACGTCCTCGTTGGCTTCGTAGGAGAGGCCCGCGACGCGGGCGAGCACCGCGCCGCCAACTGCGCGGCGCTGCTCTCCGGCGGGGAGATCGTCTTCGAGCAGCGCAAGATGCTGCTGCCGACCTACGACGTCTTCGACGAATGGCGCTACTTCGCCCCGGCCGAGCATCAGCAGGTCTGCGAGATCGCGGGCCGGCGGCTCGGCGTCACCATCTGTGAAGACGTCTGGAACGACAAACAGTATTGGGAGCGCCCGCGCTACCGCCGCGATCCGGTGGCGGAGCTGAGCACACAGGGGATCGACCTGCTCATCAACATCGCCTCCTCGCCCTATCACATGACCAAGCGTAGCTTCCGCGAGGACATGCTGGGCTCGGCGGCCGGCCGCCTTGGCGTACCCGCCGTGATGGTCAACCAAGTCGGCGGCAACGACCAGTTGCTGTTCGACGGCTCGAGCTTTGCGCTTGACCGCGACGGCAAGATCGCCGCCCGGGCGCGCTCGTTCGAGTCTGACCTCGTCCTCTTCGACTCCGAGACCGGCGAGGGCGACCTGCATGATCCCCCTGCCGACGAGCTCGAGTCCGTCTACAGCGCGCTGGTGATGGGCGTACGCGACTACGTGCGCAAATGCGGCTTCGAGCGCGTGGTCATCGGGCTGAGCGGAGGCATCGATTCCTCGCTCACCGCCGCGCTTGCCGTCGATGCGTTGGGCGCGCAGAACGTCACCGGCATCGGCATGCCCGGGCCCTACTCCTCCGAAGGCAGCGTCAGCGACGCTCGCGAGATGGCCCAAGCGCTCGGCATCCGCTTCGAGCTGGTCTCGATCACGCCGGTCTATGACACCTTCGTCGAGACCCTCGCGCCGCTGTTCGCCGGGCGCGAACCGGACGTGACCGAGGAGAACATCCAAGCACGGCTGCGCGGCGCGACCTTGATGGCGTTCTCGAACAAGTTCGGCGCGCTCACGCTCACCACCGGCAACAAGAGCGAGCTCGCCGTCGGTTACTGCACCCTCTACGGCGACATGGTGGGCGGGTTGGCGGTCATCTCCGACGTTCCCAAGACGCTCGTCTACGAGCTGTGCCGGGTGGCCATCCGCCGCCGCCCAGGCGCGATCCCCGAGTCGGTCTTCACCAAGCCGCCTTCCGCCGAGCTGCGGCCCGACCAGAAGGACACCGACTCGCTGCCGCCCTACGAGATTCTCGACCCGCTGCTCAAGCTCTACGTCGAAGAGCGCGCCGAGCCGGCCGAGATCGCCCGCGAGCTCGAGCTGGAGTTGAAATTGGTGCGCCGCATCTGCCGCATGGTCGACCGCAACGAGTACAAACGCCAGCAAGCCGCGCCGGGCCTGCGGGTGACCACCAAGGCCTTCGGGGTCGGCCGCCGGTTCCCGATCGCGCAACGCTTCGAGCCTTAGCGCTCGCCGCTCATTTAGCGACCGGCCGAAGCCGGCGCCCCTCGCACTACCACGCCTTGGTCAGCGCCCCATAGAGGTTTCGCCCCTGCTCTGGGATTCGCGTCCGCGTGAAGGGATTCAGGGAATTGATGTGCTCGAAGTAGAGCTTATCGCCCAAGTTCTCGACCCCGATGTGCAAGGTGAGGCGCCCAGGCAGCTCCGCTCCGAAGCGCAATCCGTGGAGGGAGAAGCCCGGCGAGCCGGTCTCCAGCCGCGACGCCGCCACTCGCCTCTGATCCCATACGTTGCGGACTCGATACTCCGCCCAGAAGCGGCCCCCTGGATCGTGAATCCGCATGGCCGTGCTCATCTCGAGCGGCGGAACGCCCAACACCGGCTCGTTGCGCCCGATCGGCGGCGTGCTTTGCTCGAGATCGTCCGCGATGACCTTCGCGCCCTGTACGCGCAACCGCGCCATCCGGAACATCGCGTAGGTCGCGCCGAACTGATAGCCGCGAAATACCGCGCGGTCGCCGTTCAGGTAACGGAAGACCGTGGGCGGGCTCAATGGCAGTCGCTTGGGCAGCGACGGGTCCGGCGCGACGGTGATATAGTCCTCCACGCTGCGGTAGAATCCGCCGACGCTCACGCTCAGATCGCCGCGCGTGGCTTCGAGGTTGAGGTCCGCCTGCCAGCTCGTTTCCGGTCCGATTGCGGGATTGCCCATGAACTCCGCTGCGATTTGGAATTTCGTGCTCGGGAAACGATCCGAGTAGCGCTCGAGCGCGTTGGCGGTGCGAACGACGCGTCCGAATCCCGCTCCGGCCGAGAGGCCGCGCGCCAGGCGCCGGCGGCCGGCCAAGCTGAAGCTGGTGTTGATCTCGGACCGGTCGAGGGATCCCGTCGTGTTCGCCAGGTAGAACTCCGAAGCTCGGCCCGCATCGGCCTGCACCGTGTCGAAACGCAGCGTCCCCGAGATCTCGCCGCGCTCGGACGACCGTGTGGTCTGGACGTAGAAGCCCTGATCATTGATCGAGGCGTCGGGCCAGACTGTGTCCGCGAATAGAACGAGCCCGTTGCTCGCGCGCGCGACGGTGCGGCGGGCGGACTGGTCCAGATTGTAAAAGTCGAAGCCCGTCCTGAGGCTCCAGCCCGCCGAGAGCGCGACGTCGACCCAGCCGAACCCGCCCGCGGTGTCGGACTCGGTCGGCAGATCGACCTGCAAGGAAAACGGCGGCGTTCGCCCTGGCATATCCATGGCGCTGGGCTTGCCGGCGTTCGTCATCCGATGACTCTTCTTGTTCAGGTACAAGCCGAGCTTCGCCGCCCGAATCTTCTCCGTCGGCTTGCGCAGTAGGTAGGCCCCATTCCAGGCGCGCAGGATGAAGTGCACCGCGTTGAGCTGCCGGCCCGGAAAGTCGACGCCGGTCTGCTCGTCATATAGCGAGCCGAGGGAAAGCTCCTGGCCCTCGGTTGGGTTGAATCGGAGCTTGCCGCCGAACTGATGGTTGCTGAAGTCGCCCGGGATCGCCGCCGCCGGCCCGCTT
The DNA here is from genome assembly GCA_965216545.1 of Bryobacterales bacterium. Lineage (GTDB taxonomy): Bacteria > Acidobacteriota > Terriglobia > Bryobacterales > UBA6623 > RI-231. The sequence continues at coordinate 3,322,736 of OZ244172.1, read as the reverse complement.
CCCGAAGCGCCGGCCAAGTAGTCGTTGCCCTTGTTGCCCGCTCCGCGGAGGCTGAAGCCGAAACGCCGGTCGCCGCCGTTGATGCGGGCTCGAGCAAACCGGTTGGCGCCATTGGTTCCGTAGCCGGCGCTGGTGGTCGCGCCGAGCCGGAGTTGGTCGTATCGCGGCACATTGGGCGTGCGTACGACGATCGCCGAGAACGCCCCGGCGCCCTCGGCCAATGCGTAGGGCCCGGTAAAGACGTCCACCTGCGACAGATGGCCGGGCTCGACGTGGCTCAGCTCGGAGTCCATCCGCCCCGGACCGGCGGCAAAGGTACGCGTACCGTCGACCACCATCGCGACCTGCGTCTCACGCAACCCGGAGACGAGCGGCTCGAAATTCGTTCCGCCTCGCCGCAGCACGTTGACTCCCGGGATGGAACGTAGGCTGTCCGCCAGGTCCGTCGAGGGATCCTCGGCGAGTTGGGCGGCGTCGGCTGATTGCACGGCAACCGGCGCCGCGGCTGCCGCCTCGACCTCGACGGTGGTGCTGAGGGTCGCCAACTCCAACTCGACTGTGACAGCCGAGCCGCCGGCGCGGACCTGCACCGGCCTTTCGAGCGTCTGCAAGTTCTCAGCAGCCACTTCCAACCGGCAGAGACCGAGCGGCAGGCTCTCGAGCTCCGCAACGCCATCCGGGCCGGTGACCGCGGATGCAAGAGCTGCCCCAGACAGCGACCATGCTTCGACCGTGGCGCCTTCGATTCGGGCGCCTGCCGGATCGTTCACTTGAACACGCAAGGCCGCCCTCTGAGCCTGAAGCCCCGGAACCGCCAGCAACGCGCAGAGCCATAGCCCGGCCGCGCCCATGAGCGAGCGTACCCACATTTCTGTTCTCCTTCCCAAGTCAACGCACGACACAGCTGCGCCCGCTCGCTAGCGGGTGCAACCCTTCACTCGAGCTCTTGGTCAGCAGAAGCGGGGCGGGGGATAGGGAGGTTCGCGGAAAGCTTGCGGAAGCCCGAGTGTCTCGGGCGAGAGCAATGGCCTCGCGATGGCCGGTCCTCCAACCGCGGCGGCGGGAGGCGGCTCAGTCGACTTGGGCGGGGTCGACAGCGAGGCGAGCTCAGCTTGGCTGGAGCAAGACCTCCAGCAGGCCCCATTCTCGAAAGGCTCCCGCTCGGCTTTGGGCTTGCGATGGCAGGCCGGCAGCGCCGATTCCTCGGTCTGATCTTCCGCCGACCGGGGTCTTGCGCAACTGCCGGGACACTTGCAGCCGCTGCCGTGCCCGTGCACGCAACGATGCGCCTCGCCAGTGACGGCGGCCAAAGCCTCCGGCGGCAACGACCCTGCCAGCAGGAGGGCGACTAGGACGCCGCTGAGCGTTCTCCGCAATCTAAGAACGAGCTTAGCAGGCGGCGCGCGTCCCTTGACATTCGTCAACCCCCGCCCTAAGGTGGGCGCAGCCATGCGCCGAATCGCTTCGCTCATCCTCCTCGCCTGCCTCGCCGCCGCCCTCGGAGCCCAAACTCTCACCGACGTCACCCGCGCAGGAACCGAAACCTGGCAGGATGATTTGCCTTCCATCGCCGCCTCGCCCGACGGCTCGCTTTGGCTGGCCTACCTCTCCTTTTCCGGCACGCGCGACGACATCGCCCTGCGCCAACTCGAGGACGGCGTCTGGAGCTCGATGCTCATCGTGCCGAACACCAGCGGCGACTCCTGGCTCCCACAAGTCGGCGTCGACTCCGACGGCGCGCCCTGGGTCGTCTGGTCGCAGGGCCTCGACGGCAATTGGGATCTCTACGCCCGGCGCTATGACCCAGTCCGCCAAGGCTGGGACGAAATGGTCCGCTTGACCGATCACCCGCTGCCCGACGTCAACCCGCGCCTGGCGAGCGATGAGACCGGACGCATGGCCGTCGCCTGGCAGGGCTGGCGCGGGCCCGACTCCAACATCTTCGTCCGGGCCTTCCAGGACGGCGAATGGGCGCCGGCGGTGCAAGTCAGCTCGCACCCGGCCAACGAGTGGGAACCCGCCGTCGCGCTCGACTCCGCCGGAACGGCCTGGGTCGCCTACGACAGCTACGCCAACGGCAACTATGACGTGTTTCTCTCCGCCGTCAAAGGCAACCAGGTCATCGTGCCTGAGATGGAGATCGCCGCCACGCCGCTCTACGAGGTCAAGCCCACCGTTGCGGTCGACGGCCAGGGCCGCGTCTGGGTCGCCTACGAGGAAGGCCGCGCCAACTGGGGCAAAGACACCGGATACACCATCCGCCGGAAGGAACCGGGAGCTGTCATCGGCAACCAACGCGAAGTCCAGCTGCGGGTCTACGCCAACAACCGCGTCCAATCCCCCACGCAGCCGTTGCAGTCCGCCTTCGCCAACGCCGGCCAGCCCGGCTGGACGTACCAGCCGCACGTCTTCGTCGACGGCGAGGATTCGCTTTGGGCCGTCGCCAAGATCCGGCTCAACGTGCCCTCCAACGGCCGCGGCTATTGGGAGTACTATCTCAGCCGATACGACGGCTCCTCCTGGACGCCCGCCGTCGCCTTCCCCAATTCCTGGGGACGTTCCTCGACTCGCATCAATGCCGCGCTGCTCGACGACGACCTAGTCTTCACGTGGCCGACCGACAACCGCAACGACGCCTACGCCCATCGCCCGCGCAAGGGCGACGTCTACGTCGGCGCGCTCGGGTCGGTGGAAGCCGACGCCCCCGATCTCGTCGCTCCGCCCAACCGCCAGATTGAAGTCAAGGCCGGCGGCCACGCCAACGAAGGCGCCGACCTCGACGCCATCCGCGGCTACCGCGCCACCGTCCACGGCCGGCCCGTGCAGATCGTCCGCGGCGACTTCCACCGCCACACCGAGCTGAGCTGGGACGGCGGCGGAGGCAACGACGGCTCCCTCCAAGACTTCTACCGCTACATGATCGACGCGGCGGCAATGGACTTCGGCGCCTCCACCGACCACCAGGGCGGCGCCTGGGAGTACTGGTGGTGGTACTCGCAAAAGATGACCGACATGTACCACGTGCCCGGCGCCTACACGCCCATCTACGGCTACGAGCGCTCGGCCACCCAGCCCAACGGTCACCGCAACATGTTCTTCGCCGAGCGGATGAACGCGCAGATCACGCCTTTTTTTGTCCACGACGCCTCGCGCGCTTGGCGGCTCGGCCGCAACGCGCAAGGCGACATCCCGCCGGTGGGCTCGGCTGATCTGGTGGACGACGACACCAAGCACCTCTATGACGAGGTTCGCCGCCTCAACGGCCTCGTTATCTCCCACACCTCCGGCACGCGCATGGGCACCGACTGGCGCGACAACGACCCCGGGCTCGAGCCCGTCGTCGAGATCTTCCAAGGCGCGCGCACCAACTACGAGTATGAGGGTGCGCCCCTCTCAGTCGTCACCGGCGTCGACGATGACCACGCCCAGCGCGCCGGCTACTACCCCGAGGGCTTCGTGCGGCTAGCTTGGAACAAGGGCTACCGGTTGGGCATCACGGTTAGCTCGGACCATGGCTCGACCCACTACTCCTACTCGATGGTCTACACCGACCGCCCCACGCGCCAGGGCATCCTCGACGCCATCCGCCGCCGCCACACCTATGGCGCGACCGACAACATCGTGCTCGACGTGCGCATGGGAGATCGCCACTTCATGGGCGACGAGCTACGCGCCGCCGAGCCCCTGCCGATCCGGGTAAAGGTGCGCGGGACGAACGACCTCGAAAAAGTTCACGTCATCCGCGGCGATCAGGTCCTCTATAGCCACGCGGGGGCCGGCCCGGAAGCCAGCTTCGAGTACACCGACGAGTCCGCCCGCGACGAGCGCGGCACATACTACTACTACGTTCGCGTCGAACAGAAGGACGGCCAGATCGCCTGGGCCAGCCCGATCTGGGTGACCTACTGACTAGGCCGCAAACACGGCATGGCCGCATGGTGGGCGCGCCCAGACTCGAACTGGGGACCTCCTGCGTGTGAAGCACAGGCGGAGAGTTGTGACGGGCTGATAACGTCCGGTCCAGGCTGTTCCGAATCAACCACTTGCGGTTCCCAGGTTCGTGCTCCACTGCTCTGGTTTCTGCCCGATTGTTCCAGAGGCTCTCTACACTAGACTCTACAGTCTATGCAGACACCCGGAAGCCGCAGGCTCGCCCCGGGGCTCACGGAGCGAGGCAAGGGCCAGCTCTTCGTTGGGCCCCGGGGACCCTACGATGCCTACTACGAATTGGCTCCGCCTGATTCACCAGCAGACCAGCAATTCGAGGGCAAGGTCGGCGCGTCGCCCGAAGCTACATCGGAGCTGATCGAACGGGGCGAAGGGCGCCTACAGCTCGACCGTAGCCGCATGTTCGCATTCGATGTCTGCGAAGTCCTGCCCGATCGCGGAGCAGCTGGTATGGCGTCTACGGCCCGGGACGGTCGCCCGGTTGTAGTGAGGGTTAGCGGGTCGGTCTCTTCGAATGCCCGGGTGCACCCTGCGTCGTATCACGATTGGAACGACCTGTTCGCCGGCAAGATGCCGTGGCTGTCGGAGCACGGCCGGAATCGCATTCGTGCTGCGACGCTGGAGGCTCGTGTCACCTTCCGCCGAGAGCGCGACGATCCTGAGCGGCGACCTGATGGCCTTCGTGGTTCCGAGCGCCTACCTGCGAAGATCTGCGGACATGTCTTCGAAGCTGTTGCAACCGAGTTCGACGAAGCCGGCAAATTGGACGCACAACGCTGTGCCGAGGAACTTCCAGAGATCGCCTATCAGGCCCTGGAGCTTTCCGACCCGGCTTTGGGGCCCCATCCCGATGAGCGTTGCGCGCTCGTACATGACCATCGCGATTGATAGCTGGTTGGCTCGGTGTCTTCGGGGCACCGGAGGCCCGGCGACGATGCGCGCGGCCATTGGCGGCTACTCCAGCACCGTTCGGCGCGGCCTTTCGCTGGGCCTCTCGAAGACCAAGATAGCCGACGCGGCCAGCCTCGATAGAGCCACGCTGGATCGGCTGTTGAAAGGTGGCTCTATCAGTCCGCTATCGGCGGAGGGCCTCGCGGTGGCAACTGAAAGGCTCCTGAAGAAGCTAGAATCCCCAGACACCCCAGACCAGTAGTCTGAACGTGCACTTCTCGCGCATGCACAGTGCACACCTTTCTTCTTGCTCCTTTTGCCCCCAAGATGGACTCAGATTCATCGGGAGCGACCGGCATGACAGAACGATTCTTCAGCGATACCGAGGTTCCGCGAGAGGGCTTTCCATTCTCCACCTCGTGGCTGCGAAAGCGCCGAATCCTTGGAGGTGGGCCTCCCTACCTCAAGGTTGGCCGGCGTGTCGTCTATCGTGAGTCCGACCTGCTGGCGTTCCTCCGCAGGTGCGAGCAGCGTCCCCAGGTTGACACTGCGGTTTCGAATCGGCGCTCTGGTCGTCCTCAGGGAGCATCGAAGTGAACCCGACCTGGTGCAAGTGGAATGCATCGGAATGGCTCAGCTCCGAAACCAGGGCCGCTCTGAGTCTCGAAGAACGTGGATTGTTCCGGGACGCTTTCGATCGGGTCCTGGCCACAGGCAGTATTCCCGCAGAAGCAGAGGTCTTTCGGAAGTTGGTAGGCGCTGATCCGGAAGAGTTCGGGCGGGCTTGGCCGAAGGTCCGTAAGCACTTCGAACCGGTCGAGGGCGAACCCGACCGCTTGGCCAACCGCGAAGCCCTGGCACTCCGCCAGGAGGCGATTCGCTACTGGACCTCGCAAAGCGAGAAGGGCAAGAAGGGTGGGCGGCCTCGAAAGTCGCGACCGGACGCCTCCGAAAACCCCGCGGGTTTTCATGAGGTTAGCCGGGCGAAGGCCGCGGCTGGGCCGCAGTCGAGCCCGGACCATCCAGACAAGCAGCCAAGACAGACAGAACGAACAGAAAACGAGACAGCTTCAACAGCAGAGACTTGCCGGCGGAGTTCCCAAAGACCTGGACCAGGCTCCGCGAACTTTGGGGCGAGCCGATACCCGAAGTTGTCTTCCAGAGGATCATCGAGAGCTGTCTGAGAGAGGTTGGCGACTTCCCGCTTGGAGCTGACATCGACGACTTCATCGCCGCTCACGCGACGGGCCCCCGCCGAAACCAGGGCACTCCTGGTCTTTGGGCGGTCACGATACCCAGCGCGCTGAGGGAATCACGCGAGAAGGGGCTACGGTCACGGTCGGACCGAAAGCCGGTACTGGGGAGCGGAGCACCGAAACGGCGATCGGGTGAAATCCACTTGGAGCGGGCCACGAGGTTTACCTAGCGCTGCTGACCTCTGGGCAGGCAGGTAGCGGAAATAGCGACATCCCTCGCGGCGGCGAACTGGGTCGTGCTCGTGAGGCCGAGGCGCGCTGCTCAGCAGAGGCCCTCGGGATTCATGAACCGCTGCTTCTTGGCTTCCAGGACGGCGCGACGACGCCATGGCAAACGCAAGACGAGATCGCCCGCAGGCTGGTTGAGGTCTTCGACGAGGTACGGCCTGACGTGGTAATCACCTGGGGGCCGGACGGGCTCACCGGCCACCCCGATCACCGGGTGGCGAGCAATCTGGCGACGCAAGTCTTCCAGGACTCCAGCCGGCTTCAAGCGAGGCCGAACAAGCTCTACTACGTGGCTTGGCCGGCCGCGCTCGCACAGAATGGGATGCGAACTGTGAGCGAACGCTACATCACGACGACGATCGACGCTAGCGCCCACGCCGACCGTGCGGCTGCTGCGATCCGCTGCCACAAGACGCAGTGGAGCCCTGACCGGATGGATCAGATGATCGGAATGGGCAACAACGTGTTGAAGTGGAAGATCCGGCTACGGCTAGGTTTGAGCGAGTCTTCGACGCCGGCGGACGAGGACGACATTCTCGCGGGCTTGAGTCGCTGACGCCTAGCCGAATTCGTGACCGACGGAGGCTTAGGCTAATGGAAGAATCCAGAAGAAGATCAAGCTCCCACGCCTATCGTCGCCGCCGCACGGTCGTCCGAGACCATGGATCAACTGTCCGAGCGATCATCGCCGTGGCAGCGTTAGCGGCTTGGGGCATTTCCAACGGGTGCGGAGGCGTGAGGGAAGGCGAACAGGTTCATCGATCGAGCATCGAAACGCTCGGTTCGATTTCGATTCGGGGTGACGTGTGGGCCGACAATTGGTTCGCCTTCTACCTGGGGAAGGACCTGGTCATCGAGGATTCGGTTCCGATAACGACCGAGCGGTCATTCAACGCGGAGTCGTTTGAGTTCAACGCTGACTATCCCCTTCAGCTCAACTTTGTCATCAAGGACTTCAAGGAAGACGACACCGGACTGGAGTACATCGGGAGTCCGAGGCAGCAGATGGGCGACGGCGGCTTCATCGCTCAGTTCGTCGATACATCCTCGGGTCGGCCGATCGCGGTGTCCAACTCGGACTGGCGTTGTCTGGTCATTCACGAAGCACCGCTAGACAAAGCTTGCGAAAACGATGCGAACCCGACTGCGGGAGTAGGAGCTTGCAGGTTCACAGCGTCCGAAGAACCGGGCGGGTGGAAGGCGCTAGGCTTCGACGATTCCAGTTGGGTCAACGCAACCGAGCACGAAGAGGAAGCGGTCGATCCAAAGCATGGCTATGACGGGATCTCATGGCATCCTGAGGCGAGACTGATCTGGACGAGCGATCTCGAATCCCACAACACGATCTTGTGTCGCGCGACAGTGAGTTCGCCGGGATAGAGTGAAGGCCCTGATCGCATTGGGCGATGCTGTCGTTCGCTTCACTTCCGACATGACCGGATCGCGGAAGTGCCCCCTGGGAGAGGGCCTCCGAAAAGGTGAACACTTTACTAGGTAAGTGTTCACCCGGAGGGGCCGCTTCCGACTTTCCCCATTCGCGGAAGCGTCCCCTGCAAGTGTGTTAGGGTGGGCCGTGCCCACAGGGCCACGAACGTGGTGAATCGATACCTCATGCTGCTGACGGTTGTCGGAGTAGCTTGCGGACAACACCGGGCGGCAAGCCTGGTAAGTGAGCTGACCGAGATCACGGAGATCTGGAATACGGCATGGCTCGAGAAGGATCTTGCGACTGTGGACCGGCTCATGGGGCCGGAATACGTGTACATTGCGCCAAACGGGCAACTGCTCGAGCGCAGCAAGATTCTCCAGATCCTGACCTCACCGTCGTACGGACTGCGGTCAGGTGCGCGGTCCGAAATCGACGTAAGGCGTATCGGCGACGACGCTGCGGTTGTGATCAATCGTTGGCGGGGGAGCGGGTCGTTCGAAGGACAAGAATTCGTGGACGACCATAGGTGCTCCATCTCCTACGCGCGAGAATCTGGTGAGTGGCGGATCGTCCTCGAACACCGTTACATCTCGATCACGACTACCGGCTTTTCGGCCTGCTGGCGTAGCACGTCATGCAAGCGCTTCCTGCTATGGCGGTCGGCTGCCGGGTCGGCTGGGGTTTCACCCGCCCAATCCACCAAATCATTGAACATCAGGCGGTTGCCTGCGCCCAGCGGCCCGCTTTTTGGCGGTCCGCTGGGTCGTGGGAGGGGCGGGAGCGACCCCCGCAGTTTGTGCGGCTGTGCCGCCCAGATTGCTAGCGCCGCGCTAACACGGCGCAAGGTCGCTCCCGCCCCTCCCACGACGCTGCTAGCAAGGATGTCAACGTCATCGATGGCGTCAATGATCCTGCTAGCGCACCCCAAGATGTCGCGCCATCGCGACCATCTCTGATCCGGCTAGCTGCAGGGTTTGGAGAGCAAGACGATCGACACGACGCTGAAAGTGCATCGCCGTTCGCGATCGCGATTGATATGCGATGACGCGGGGAGCCACGAACACTTTGGCCCGCTCGCGGGAACCCGATTGTGGCTGCAACTCGCTTCAAATCCAGCTATCATTCTGTCGGAGTCGTACCGATGCCCGAGACCCGAAGCAAGAAACCTGGAGAAATCACTCTCCTGCTTGCTCGCGTTCAGGAAGGGGACCGCGAAGCCGAAGCGAAGCTCATCGCCGAGGTCTACGATGAGCTGAGAAAGCTTGCGGCGGCCTACCTTCGCCGCGAGCGGCCCGATCATACCCTTCAGCCGACCGCGTTGGTCAACGAAGCATATCTGAAACTAGCGGACCTAAATCGTTTGCGCTGGCAGGATCGTTCCCACTTCTTCGGCGTCGCCGCCCGACTTATGCGACAAATCCTGGTTGACCATGCGCGTGCGCGCCGCGCGGTGAAACGCGGCCGCGATGTGGTGCTAGTCCCCGCGTCCAAAGCGTTGGTCATCGATCGCAGACAAAAGAATCCAAGCGACGTCCTGGCCATTCACGAGGCGCTGAATGCTCTCGAGCGCAAAGACGCCCGAGCCGCGCAAGTCGTCGAATGCCGCTTCTTCGGAGGTCTTTCGATCGAGGAAACCGCGGAGGCGCTCCACATCTCGCCGCGCACAGTCCGTCACGACTGGCAGATCGGCCGGGCGTGGCTGCGAGACCGGCTCGAGCCTGCGAAACCCGATGATGACTGAAGCAGAAGCGCCGCTGCGGATCGTCTCCTATTCCAGGACGACCTTGGCGGGCGTGCCCGCAGTGCTTGCACGTTGTGTCTCGGCGCGTACGCCACACCGTTGCCGCTGCGTGTGGGCCAAGAACGTCTCGGGAACCAAGATCGAGTTCCGTGGCGACATCGAGTGGAGCCGCGATCCGGCGCCGGCGCGCCAGGAGCTCGAAGCGGCCGACTTGGTCATCGTGCACAACGGCTTCGTCGATCCCGAGCACGCACCGATCTTGGACCGCAAGCCGGTGATCACGATGGCGCACAACTACGACTGGAACGTGGACACGGCCTTCGTTCGGCAGGGTATGCCGGGCGTGGTGGTGGGCCAGTACCAGGCGCTGCTGCCGGCATTTCAGGGCTGGCGCGCCGTTCCCAACCCTGTTCCGCTTTGGGAGCCGGAGCTGCAGCCGGGGCCGAAGGCGGGGCCGGTCGGGCTGTGCTTCACTCCCAGCGGCTTCCACGAGCGCTTCACCGAAGACCACGCGATGTACTGGCATTCGAAGGGCTATTCGGAGACCATGGCCGCCATGCGGCTGATACAAAGGAAGCACGGTGCGCGGATCGAGGCTGTCGAGGGCTCGCTGGTTACTCATGACGAATCGCTGGCCATGAAGCGCCGCTCCCACGTGGTCATCGACGAGTGCGTTACGGGCAGCTACCACCGCAACAGTCTCGAAGGGCTGGCGGCCGGGTGCGTGGTGGTGAATGGGGTAGGATTGCTGCCGGGCGTACCGGAGATACTGCGCTACTGCGCCCGCTTCGCCCATGCGGTCCCTTTCGAGGCGTCCGACTTGACGAACGTTGGAACCGTTCTTGAGGGCCTCGTCGAGGCCGGCCGAGAGCGGCTCGAGGAGGCGGGCCGCCGGAATCGAGCATGGATGGAGCGGTACTGGGACTTCGAGGAGCAGTGGAGTTATTTTTGGCGGCCGGTCGTCCGCATGGCGCTGGAAGCCGCGCGGTCCTGAGCAATCTCGCCGAGAATCCCCAGCAGTTTCTCGACGAAACGGTCCAGCGAATAGCCTTCGTGGATGCGCCGGTACATGCAGTCGGCCATCGCTTGCACCCTCTCGCGGTCCGCCAGCGCAGCCTTCAACCGCGCTACGATTTCCTCGTCCGGCATGCTTGGCTCGAGTCGAACGAAGTCGTCTTGCCATATCGACTCGCCTGCGCTCGCCATGTTGCCCGCCACAACGCAGCGGCAAGCCGAGATCTCGAAGTACTTCTCTAGTAGATAATCGCAGTGCGCCGACGTCGCAATGGCAATGCGCGATTGATTGATCAGCCGGGCCAGGGCCTCACCGCAGCGGTTCGCGTCGACTCGCCCCTTGTCAGGGTATTCGACGAACTTCACGTTGAGGCCCGACGACTGGACAAGCGGGAAGAGGCGGTTTCGAAACGGGTACCTGAAGCGAGGCTCCAGATGCCCGTATAGTAAAATGTCCCAGCGCTTCTTGAGTCCGTAGTCCCGGTAGATCGTCGTATCGATGTGATGTGGCAAGACGTAGCAACGGCGCAGGCGGGGGCAGCCGCGCCGAATTGTCGCGAGCTCCTCGCAATCGTACGAGGAGATCAGGTAGTCGAAGTGCCGATTGAGATAGCGGCACATCGCCTGCCAACCCCCAACGAAAGTCGTGTCGTGAAGATCCACGAGCATCAGGCAGGCCTGGCGCGCGCGCCCGAATGCGAGGTCGGGGAGGCGGCCGTGAGGCGGAAAGAGCGGGTGTAGAGCGAAGCCGAACACGCCGGCGAGCAGGATGTCGTATTGCCGCTTTTGCAGCTCGAATCCCGACGAAAAGGCGTCGATGTAATCTACGCCCGGCGCCTGCGCGATACGTTCGTGGCGGTGGCGGTAGTTCTGGCTCATCCGTTCCCAGAACGGCGCGCGGTGGTCCACGAACAGCACGGAGGGCTCGGTCATCGGCCCGCGCCCGCTTGGGCCGCCTGGCGCTCCCTGAGCCCGTCGACGATCTCAGCCAGCCGCTCCGCCACCGCGAAACGCCCGTCGACCCAGGGGGGGCAGTTGGCCTGCAACGCCGGGCGGGCGGTGAGCGCGCTCTCGAGCTCCCACTGAACCTGCTTCGGCTGGACCTGATCGATGCGCAGCGTGGTGTTGGTGGGGATGCGGGCCGTGCGATAGTCGTCGATCCCGTTCCACTGATCGGTGAACGAGACAGACGGCACGCCCAGGGCAGAGAGCTCGAAGACGATGTTGCGGTTGCCCTTGGTGACGCCGATGTCGGTGGCGGCCATGAGCTGATCGTAGGGTTGCTCCTCGGGCCGGCGAATCTCGACGTCGTCGAGCCCGCGGGCGCGCTCGGTGAGGATTGGGTCGTCTTCGGTGAGCCAGAGGAGCCGCTTGGCGGGGGCGTCGAGGCCGCGGAAGGCGGGGTAGAGCAGGTCGAAGATGGGGGTGACTTCCTCGGAGCGACGCCCTGGGTGGATGAAGACGGAGATAATGACCTCGTCTTCCGCTAAGCCGAGCTCGCGGCGGGCGCGGGGGCGGTCGGCGGCGGAGTAGGTGAGGGTGCGCAGGACGGGGTTGAAGTACCGCGTGCGCCCGCTGCCGCTACTCGGCTCGGAATAGAACCGTGGCTGATCGAGCAGCAGGACCTCCTTCACGAAGGCAAGGGGCTCCATGATTGCTTCGTCGTCGAGCAGCCAGTCGGTGAGGAAGACGCAGGGAGTATCGAAGATCCTGGCGGCGGCGCCGACCATCAGCTCCTCGTGAGACACGACGAGCCTGGGGCGGAGATAGTGAATCAGGCGAGCCGCCAGGACGAGGGTCTCCGTGGGAGCGTTCTGCTCCGGGAGGTCCAGGTCGAGAACTCCATGGCCCTGTTCGGCGAGAGTCTGCGCTCCGGCAGCGTACGAGACAAAGCGAACGTCGAGGTCGTCTAGTCGCTGATCCAACTCTTCGCAGATCGCCAGATCAACCCGTGCGTGCTCCCGGCCTCTTCCCCTGGAGAACCACAAGATCGGGAAGCAATCCGGTTTGAACCCCACATCATGTGCTGCGCCCCTCTCAGATGGCGCTGACCGGCGGTTCATTGTTGGGGAGGATCCTCTAGAAAGGAGATGCTCGGAGTAAAGAAGTATTCGCCCCCCAAAAGCCGCGTAAAGTCCCCAAGGTTCCTCTGCAAGTGACGGCCATTGGCGGTCCAGGTCTGTCCAGGGCCGTTGAGGCCTCCTCGATTCAGCAACGGATCCTGACCGGCTCCCGGCTCCACGAAATCGTCCGTTGTCGCCATCCAGTGGTGGGCCACGAAGTTCGCCAGCTCAGATTGGTAGGAGAGGAACAACAAGCCTACGCCCGAATCGGGGTCTTCTCTGGAGTTGCGCTCGGCTTCGCTGCGATCATCGTAGGGAATGCTTCGCCGCACGATTCTCATACTCCTCTGCTCTTCCAGGTCCAGTTTCTCAGGATACTCGTGCGTCTCCGATTCTCCCCGAGGGTTCATCTTGCGGATGTGCGCGTGGAATGGACAAACGTCGCCCTTGGAATTGTTGCCGTAGTTAAAGTCGTTGCGATCGAAGACATCCTTCCAGTGCGTTAGGGCGTCAAGCCAGTCCAACGGACTCTCGGACAATGAGCCATCAGTGATGTGCGCTGGCAGCTCCCTCCAGACATCCCTAAATCTCTCGAGCTTGTTGAGGTCAAGAGCGCCCTTTGAAACCATCTCCGAGGCCGTATCGTAGAACTCCTCGAGTTTCTTGAGTTTAGTCGCCTTTTCTTTCAGGTTGGCGAGGTGGCCAACCAGTGGATCTCCATTCGGGCGCCTGCCGATCGCCAGGGCGCTCGCGTCCTCAGTCGAGATTTCCAGATCTTGAGCCAGTTTCCGCATCTCCGCGCGGAAACGCCTTACATTGAGTTCGAACTTCTGGAATGCCAAGTAGCTACCATGTCGCTTATCATTTGAGCCCGGTTCCGCGACGAGCACGAGCTCCAGCGGACCGTACGGATCCCACGAGTACTTCGGGAGCCCTTGCTCGCGAAGGGGGAGGTCGAAGCCGCTTCCTTTCAATACGGGGTTGCCGAAACCGTCCCGGAACCCGAACCAATCCGTTTTTCGCCTTACGTTGTCGAATTCTTGGTTTCGGCGCGCGCCACGGTGCACATGAATGTCTGTCGCGACCCCGTCGCGGAGGTTCGCCGTCAGCTTCTCGACCTCGTCGTCGAGGTTCGGGCCGGTGTCGTCGGCAAGTAGAAACAGGGCGTCAATGCGACGACCGAAACGCTCCCTCCACCCGTCAGTATTCCAATAGAACCCTGTCCCATCCGCACGACGCCGCATGCCGCGCCGGAAGATGGCGTCCCCGGGCCAGTTGACGCGAGGAATTCCCAGGCGATCGAACCCTCTGCGGCCGAGGGACAGCGTTCGAACGATCCCACCGTCGGGCTTCGTCCTAGTAGGATCATTCCGGTGGTTCTTCCACTCGCGAAAGACCTTCGCCTTATTCAGAAGCTTTTCGGCGCTCGTAACTTTGTTCGCATAGCTCTTAACGAAGTTGCGGATCTTGTCTCGGTTATCGCCAAACTCCACGAAAACCAAGGCCGTATTCCATCGGCCATGGCCTTTCAGGATGTTGGCTTGGATCTTATCGAAACTGTAGCTCGCCATGATCTCCTCCAGCTTCCCTCGGCGCTCATCGGCGGGATTGCGCGGCTCATCAACAGATCGTGGGGCCGACCTTCGGCAGGCTCTGGTAGAACCTGCCCTTATTCGTGCGCACCTCGAACGAGATATCGGGTTCGAGCTCCGGCATCCCGCTGCGCAGGCGCGCATTGTGCACGGCGTCCGGAATGACTCCGGCGACGCGGATCCGTCGGGTGGAAACCGGGTCGCCCGGGTTATCCGGCTTGGCGCTAAACCGCCTGCCTTCGGCTTCCTCAGCGCCCTCCGCCTCAAAGGGCGAACGCTCCCCGCCGTAGTCGTGGACCCTCACGACGACCTCCTTGATGTCGAGGTTGCTCCCCTTCTTAGCCGTGCAGATCCATCGAATCCGGTCCCCGGGGAAGTACCTCCAGGGCCGTGGTCCGAAGTCGAAGGTTCCCCCCTCGTCCACGGTGACCTGGAAATCCCGCAAAGTTCCCGGAGTTGAGCTCGGCGCTTCGTAATCTACACCTCTCCCGGATACTGCACCTCTCCCTGATACGATGAGATAGTCGAGCTTGTCCTCGATTCGCGCAAGTCTCGTCATCAATTCGCTCGAGTCATCCATGTCACATGCTCCTTCGTTTCACAGCTTCTCGTCCAACAGGAGAGTTTGACCGACCAGAATGAGGGGCGGTCCGCCTTTCTTCGTCGCTTCGAATCGGAGCTCGAAGCGACGCTGCGTATCCCCCGTCAATCGTCGAAGCAAAGCCTGGCCCGTTACTTTGCCTGCGCTTCGCACTCTTGCGGTGATCGGAAAGCCTTTCGAGGACGGGAAGAGCAACCGCCCGTGGCTAGGGTCCGCGCTATTCGTGTGCTTCGATTCCGGATCAAAGGGGGACGGCAGGTCCGGATGACCTTCAACGAGAACGGTCAGATCGTCATAGCCGTTTAGTTTCTTCAATTCGATAGCGATCAGCGTGTCGGCCTTGACCCTCCACGGCGGCGCCTCTGTCGAGCCGGCACGCCGGAGCTCCAGTTGCCCGTCCCGACGTGTGACCTCCACCACGATAGAGAGATCCGGTTTCGGAGTTGGCTGGCTGCGAGAGCCCCTTCTCGTCGGCCCCGCGCCGGCCGTTTTTCTGGAGCGCTTCGTATTCACCCTTTTGATAGTCTCTTTGGCTGCTCTCCCGACCGCCCTCTTGCTGTTCTTCGGCGATCTTCGTCCGGCGGCGCTCTTCGTCTTCTTCTTTGCCATGGCTCCCTCGCTGCGAATTCGCTACAGGTTTCAGGTTCTATGTCCAAGGCTATGCATCGCCCTCACCCTAGCTGCTGAGGGCACGGCGTCGCCTCTGCGGTTTCAGAAGTCGCCCCCGGATTGTGCAAATCGCCGAGTCCGAGGCGCCCCTCCAATTCTTGATAGCGGGAAGTGGCCGTAAGAGGGGCCAAATCCAGCGCACGTCTCATCGAAAAAACTGGATAGCCGGCCCGCAGCGCAGCTTCGATCGCGTGGAAGGCCCGTTCCGGGCGCTTCAAAATAGCGTAGACCCGCGCTGCGTGAAAGAGCGTATCGGGCCGCTCCGGAGCGAGCGCCAAAGCGGAGTTGATCTCTTGCAGCGCCTGCTCCGGCCGATCGAGCCTAGCGAGCGCCAGGGCGAGATAGTGGTGGGCAATCACGTCCGGCTGACGTAGCAACGCCTCTCTTGCCGCATCAATACCAGACAAGTGCAACGCCACAGCACGCGCGGATTGCCCGGATCGAGCGTAGACCTCCGCCAGGAGCAATTGGCCGCGGTAGTTGGATGGATCGGCTTCGATTGCCTGTTCCAAGGCATTGACCGCGGCATCGTGGCAGTCCAGGTAGCCATATGCTTGCCCTAGGTTGAGGAGGGCGTGCGCCCGGGCGCGCGAACCGCGATCGAGCTCGAGCGCACGCTCCGCCGCCAGACGCGCGTCAGGAGACCTGCCCAGCATGTTGTAGAACCAGGAGAGATTGATGTGAGCCGCCACGTTGTAGGGGGTCAGCCGGATGAGGTAGAGAAACTCTTTCTCAGCTTTCTCGAAAGCCCCCTGCCGCGCATAGTACTGTCCTCGATGGTTGTAGACGTACCAGCATCCTGGGAGGGAGTCCGTCAACCGGTCAAGCACCCTGTCGACGTCCGCAGGCTTTTCCATCGCCTCGTAGGCCTGCGCGAGGGCCCGGCCGGCGTAGAAATCCTGGGGGTCGGCTTCGAAAGCCCTTTGGAAGTGCACAGCGGCTTCTTGGTAGTTCCGTCGAGCGAATGCAAGCCGGCCCAAACCGAGCTCGAGATCCGGCACGTCATCCGACACTCCGGCAGCCTGCGAATAGGCGTTGAGCGCCTTGTTGGCCCAAGATTCGTCGCGGGTAGCCACGTACCGAAGCCGATGCACCTCTGCCGTCGCTGCGTGTACCAAGGCGGACCCGAATCCGAGGGAGTATCGCGCGGATTGAACGAGCGCGGCCGCGGCCTCCTCGAGCCGCTCGGCGTCCGCGTAGCCCAAGCCTCTCAGAAACGAAGCGAATGCATCGGAGTCGGCTGGGGCTTGGCCAGCCCAAGCAGCCCACTGGTCCGTTGGGATCGCGAGCTCCAGTTGGTCGGCGATCTCGCGCAGGAAGCCGATGTGCACGGCCTGTGCGTCGGAGACGTTTGCGCTCCGATTCCAGGAGCGGAGTACGCGGCCGGAGGCACTCTCGATTCGCGCGGTCAGAGTAACGGTATCCCCGGCTGTGCTTGCTGTCCCCGTCAACGCCAGGAGCTCGCCGAAAGGGCTCTCATCCTTTCGAAGGTGAACGCATGTCTCCCCTTTGTTTGGCCTCAGACGGTAGAGCCCGTCGCTGATGTGCCGCACCAGCCCTGAGGCGAGGGCGCGGTCCTCGTCCGTGTCGGCCACGATCTCGAATGGCAGAATCGCGATGTCCTTATCCGCCGGGAGCACGCAGAAGAGCGCTGTGCCGGGGGCCCAGTCGCAGGCGCGATCTAGCAGCGCCGCGCGGGTCGGGGGGTGCACCAGTGGGCCGATGATACCGATCAGCAAAACCGCCGGCGTCGCGGCGACGCGCAACGCTCGCTTAACTTCTTTCCACCACGGGTTCGGGATGGGGATCTCTTCGCTCGTCTTCTTGTCGTAGTGCGGTATGCGGATCTTTGGGTCTCCGATCGCCTCGACAGCCCGCACTGCCGTGCGCGGGCGCCGATCGGGTTCGGTCTCCAGGCACCACAGCAGGACATCCTGCCAGCGCTCGGGCAAGTCCGGACAGTGGACCCTGGGCGGATCCGGTCGTTCTGTTCTGCGCGCCACGCCGAGTTGCACCGGGTCCGTGGCCGTGAAGGCCCGCGCTCCCGTGACCATCTCGTAAAGGATGAGCCCGAACGCATAGATGTCCGCGGCCGGCATCACATCGCCGCCGCCGAACTGCTCGGGCGCCATGTACAACGTCGTACCGGGCCCGAATCCCGGGGCGCTGATTTCCGTCGAGAGCGTATCGGCGCTCTCCGCTTCATGAGCGGCCCGGGCCAGCCCGAGGTCCGTGATGACGACCCGGCCCGCGTCCGTGATCATGACGTTGCCCGGTTTGAGGTCGCGGTGGACCAGCGGGCGCGCGGGGTTGGAGGCGTGGATCGCGGTCAGCCCTTCCGCAATCTGACGAGCGATCGGAAGCGCCTCAGCCGGCGCGAGCTTGCCCTTTTCCGACAGGATGTCCGCGAGCGTCTTGCCGTCGATGAACTCCATCGTGTAGCAGAGGATGTCGGAGTCCCCCGCTTGTACGCGGTGCTGGTCGAAGACGTGGCAGACGTTCTGGTGGTGGACGCCCTGCGCGATGGCGATCTCTCGCCGGAAGTAGCGTCGCATCAGATCTTGGCCGGCCATTCTGGCCAGAATCGTTTTCAATGCTTTTCGGATGCCGAGGTCCAGATCCTCGACCTCGTAGACCTCGCCCATACCGCCGAGTGCGACGAACCGCACAATTCGGAAACGGCCTTCGAGGACTTCGCCGTCGCGGAACGATTCCACGCTGACTCGCGCACGCCGCAACGCCTCGGAGTCCAGTAGGCTGTCGGGCTGATCGATGTGCTTGATCAGCCGCGCGACTTCCCGCCACATCGCCGGGGCCTCGTCGTGAAGCAAGTTCAACTGGGCGTCGCGCTCTGACGCGCTGAGCGGGGCGAGACGGAAGAACGTCTCTTTGATTGCCTGCCAGCTGGGTGCCATGGGGGCGCCTCCGACCGTGCAGCGGCGGCGCACACAGTATACATCCGCTGACCGAAAATACAAAGCCGCTCGACTCATTGGGGATTCGTTTTCGCATCGGCGAAGGACTCGAAGACGCAAGCCGAAACCGTCGTGCCTCTTTTTCCCTAGAAATCGCTTGAAAGCATGTACGGGCAAGCTGGCATAGCCAAGAAAATGCTTCGCCCGACGGAGGTGACTATGCGTACCAATCTACTGCTGAGCTTGACCGCGGCGTTGCTCTTCGCAACGGTCCCAGGTTTTGCCCAAGCCGATCTCGAGGCGTCAGTGCCATTCGACTTCTTTGCCGGCAAGAACGTACTGCCGGCAGGCACGTACACGCTCGACATCGACAACTCCGGGCTGGTCTGGATCAACCGGGACGACCGCAGCGTGCGCGCCGTCATTGGCACTGTTGGCGTTGGCGGGGGCGGCTTCGGTCACGACTCGAAACTCGTGTTCCACCGCTACGGCAATGAGTACCTCCTCTCGGAGCTCTGGGTTGCATCCCGGACAACCGGACGGAAGATCAGGCGGACACCTCGCGAGGGCGAGATGGCCCGCAACAAGGAAGGCGTCGATGTGACGATTCTTGCTGCCGCACGGTAGCAGGAACATCTAGGCGGCGCTTATTCCGCTGACCCCTGCGCCCCGCGAGAACGTGTTTCTCGCGGGGCGTTTTTTCCTGCAAACGATCGAGAATCTTGCCTGATTTTCTTTCGCTATCGCCTGAGAAGGTGAGTGGGCGTGACGCGCTACGACGCTCGGAATCCAGTATCGGAGGCACAGCCATGAGAATGCCAGCTTTACTTCTATTCACGTTGGTGACGCCTCTGCTCGTGCTCGGCGAACAACGGACGATGCAGCCGGAACGGATCCGCTCCTTGGTCGAACAAGCCATCAAGGAGCAGGCCCAAGGCAGATACGACGGCACACTGATTCTTCTCGAGGGGGCGTTGGAACAGGTCGAACACGATAGTTTGGCAGCGGCCGACATTCGAACGCGCCTAGGAATGGTCTACCAAGACCTCGGTCGCTATCACGAGGCGGAGCAGGCACACCGCCAAGCAGCACGCATTTGCCGCGATGAGGGGGCGAGTGGACAGATCGTCATGGCATCGGTTCTGAACAACCTCGGCGCGCTCTACTCGGAAACCGGAAGACTCAACGCGGCTCGTCGAGCCCTCGAGGAGTCCGTCAGGATCCGAGAACAGGCTAGCGGGCCGGAGGACGCCCTGCTTGTTTCGCCGTTGAGCAACCTTGCTACGGTCGCCCTCAAGCTTGGTGAAGCGGTTGAAGCTTCCGACCAGTACCTGCGCGCTCTCGCAATCTGCCGAGAAGCGTATGGGTCCCACAGCCGCCAGGCAGCGACATTGCTCAACAATTTGGCAACGCTCCATTTCAATCAAGGTCGATTCCACGAGGCCGCCGAGTTTCTCGAAGAGGCGATCGACCTGATGTCGGAAGTGCTGGACGAGGGCCACCCGGCGGTCGGACACGCGCTGACGAACCTTACCGCTTTACGGCTCGAGCAGGGACGCCTCGAGGACGCGGAAATGGCTGCGTTGAGGGCGTTGGAGATATTTCGGGCTGCATTGCCTGCGGATCATCCCCAGATTGCGGCTTTGCTAGAGCACTACTCGAAGCTGCTCGACAAGACCGGACGAGGCAGACAAGCTAGACAGATGCGCAAGCAAGCGCGCGAGATCCGGAAACTGAACCGGGAAGAGAACTTGCTCGACCACACGATCGACGTGAGCGCCTTCCGTGCGGGGCCATGAGCCTGAGACGAGTTAGCCTCGTGACTTAGAGGGTTCCATTTGGGTTCCATTAAGGCCTCAGAAGGCCGTTTCGAGGGATTGGCGTCCAACCAAGCGAGCCCTTGTTTTCAAGGACTTAAGGGTTACCTTCGGCGGCTTCCCCTTGATTGTGGATCAAGAGGTCGATGGTTCAAATCCATCCGCCGGTACCATTCCAGCCATTCGGAGAGTTCGTAGAGAGATCCAGAGCTGGCTCTCGCAACTCGACGCAAGCTCGCTTAGATCCACGATGGCCGGCATCGCGCGCGCCCGTATCAGCGATTCCTTCCTACCTTCCGATCGCTATTTGGCGAGCGAGTAGCGCACGATTTCCTCGTCGTTGCGGATGATCATGTGCCGGTTGGCGTAGGCCGGGTGCGTCCAGTGCACGGCGCCGAGCTCGCGCCGCCGCCGGCTCGGATTGGTGGGGTCGAGAACGTGGGTGCGATCGACCTCTTCGTATCCTTCCGGCGTGAGCTTGGCGATCACCAGGTCGCCGCGGTCGGTATTGATGAAGTAGCGGTCGCCGTTGCGCACGATCTGCCCCGAGGCCCAGCGTGCGTTCTCCTCGGTGAGCGCGAGCGACTCCCAGACGCGTTTACCGGTCGCGGCGTCCAGACACCGCAGGTGTCCGTAGCTGCCGATGCCGTAGACGTAGTCTCCGTCGACCACCGGCGTGGTGACGAGCGCATGCAAGCCGTCGGTCTCGATCTCGCTGTCGGAATTGCCCTTCCATACCAGCTCGACTTCAGGCCGGTCCGGGTTGAAGCGGTACAAACGCGATCCGTTGTAGAAGGCCGAGACCAGCAGACCGTGCTTGCTGAGGACCGGCGTGGCGACGGCGAGGCCGGCCTGCAGGGAAAACGGCTGTTTCCAGTGGAGCTTTCCGGTGGCGGGGTCGAGCGAATGGACCGCCTCAGGCGTCCAGATGATGAGCTGCCGCGCGCCGCCGGCCTCCACGACGAGCGGGGGCGCGTACCCGGGCTCGGTCTCGCCCGAGAGCGACCGCCACAGCTCTTCGCCAGTGCGCTTGTCGAAGGAGACGACCTTGGCGTCTGGAGCGCCTCCGACCAGCGCGATGAGCTGATCGCCGTCGACGAGCGGCGCGGCGACGAAGCCCCAGGTGGGCAGCGAAGCAGCGTAGTCTTGTTGGTACTGTTTTCGCCAGACGATCGAGCCATCGCTGACCCGCAAGCAGAGCAAGTCGCCCATCGCTCCGAGCACGTAGAGGCGTTCGCCGTCGACCGTCGGCGTCGCGCGGGGACCCAGATCGTACTGCAGCCCGGCATAGTCCGCCGGCCACTGCTGTCGCCAAAGCTCCTCCCCGGTGCTCTCGTCGAGGCACCGTACGCGCTCGAGGCCCTCGTTGCGCTTCGCGCCCGGCTCGAACTCAGTGACGAAGACCTTGCCCGCGGCCACGGCAGGACCAGCGTACCCGCGCTGAACGGGCATGCGCCAACTCTCCTTCAAGCCGTCCGCCGGAAACTTCTCGAGGATTCCTGTCTCGGTCCAGCTTCCGCGCCGCGCCTCTCCGCGCCATTGCGGCCAGTCGGCGGCCGGCAGTAGCGCCGTCGAGGCGAGCAGAGGGAGCAACAGACGGGTTGGGCGGCTCATCGTGGGACATTCTACCGTTTCGCTCTCGCCACAGCCGCGCGCGAGAGAAACTGCAGCCTCAAAAACCTGCGACCCCGCCGGGCCGATGGTAATCTAACAGCTATCTGGTGCGGAGCTTCGTTCACTACGGCCTGAGCGCGCTGCTGGCGATCGTCTCGATTGGCGCGCCTTTCGCTCATACCCACGAGCCCGCCAAGGCCGAAGAGCACTTGGCGCAGGAGCACTTCAGCGAGCTCCATGCGCACATCGTGCTGCTGGGCGACGACCCGGCATTGAGCGAGGCCGACCATAGCGCCCGGCGGGTCAACTGGTTTCGCTTCCAGCTCGAGCAACCCCTCGACCTCGCGCCTCCTCGTGCGGAACGGCGGCTTCTCGCGCCGCCGACCGAGGCTGAGGGCGGCGCCGAGCTCGCTTCCGAGGCCCTGCCGGAACAGCCGCCGCCGCGGCTAGCGGCGCCGCGCGGCCCTCCCATCCTGTTCGCTTGACGACCCTCGCGACGGGCATGCCCGTCGCCGCGCCGGTCCGCGTCTCCGATGCGACCGCGCATGTTGTTGGCTAAACAGGAGTAGGACATGAATTTTCGAACGCCCGGATCGCGGGCCGTGCTGGCGGCGCTGGCGGGAGCGCTGGCGCTAGCCGCGCAAACCGTGCCTCCGGAGCTGACACTCGACGCGGCTGTCGAGCTGGCGCTCGCGCACCGTCACGAGCTCGCCGCGGCAGAGGCTGCCGTGCGCGTTCGAGAAGGCCTCGAGGCGCAGGCGGCGCTCAGGCCCAATCCAACGTTCACGTTCCAGAGCGAGAATTGGCGAGGTTGGCAGACTCCTGGCTTCTCCCCTCGCAACGACCTCGATCTGTTCGCCTACGTCACCGACACGATCGAGACGGCCGGCAAGAGACGTCTGCGGACCGCGGTCGCGGCCACGGGGACCGCAGCCGCCGAGCTCGAGCGACGGGCGCTGGAATGGCGGCTGCGCGCCGGGGTCTCCCAGGCGTGGTGGCGGGCGGCGGGAGCGGCTAGACGGCGCGACCTGCTCGCCGCCGGCCGCGAAACGCTGCAGGAGCTGCTGCGCTACCAACAGACACGATTCGAGCTGGGCGCCGCGGCCGAGATCGACGTGCTCAAGGTAAGCGCGGAGGACGAGCGCTTCGCCGCCGCAGTTGCGAGCGCCGACGCCGAGGCTCAGCTCGAGAAGATGGCTCTGCTGACGGCGATGGGGCTAGCGAACCCTCGAGGCGTCTTCGATGTCGCCGCCCCCCAGGCGCTCGAGAGCGACGCACCGCAAGCGGCGGTCGGCGATGCCGTCCGGCTCGCGCTCGAAGCACGGCCGGACTTGGCGCTCGAGCGGGCGCGGGTGACGGCCGCCGAGGCCGCTCTCGAGCTCGCGCGAGCCCAGGCCAAGCCCAATCTCACCCCGTACTTCGGCTACAAGAAGTCTGGGCCTTTTTCGACGCTGATCGGCGGCGTCACCGTGCCCTTGCCGGTCCGCAATCGCAACCAGGGCGGCATTGCCGCGGCTCTAGCCGAAGCGGATCGCGCCGCGGCGAGCGTGCGCGCCCTCGAGGCGCGCATCGCGGCCGAGGTGCGGGCCGCGGCCGCGGATGCGGAACGCCGCCGCGCGATCGCGGAATCGATCAAGACCGGAGTGCGAGCGGGAACGGCCGAGACCTACCGCATCGCCCGCGCCGCCTATCAAGAGCAGGGCGTCGATTTGCTCTACGTGCTCGACGCGCAGCGGGCGCTCAACGAGGTCGAGCTGCTGCATGCGCAGTCGCTGCTCGACTACTGGCTTAGCCGGGAGCGCCTGGGGGTCGCGACCGGCTACGGAGTTCCAACCGGAGGAAATCGATGAACCGCTCGAGCGCTCGCGCAATGCAGTCCGCGTACGGGCCGCGGCGCCGGCTGGCGTGGGCGCTGCCGTTGGTCCTCGCCTGGTCGTGCTCTCAAAACCCGCCCGAGGCTGCGAGCCCCCCGCCAACCGAACCCGCAAGCGCCGCGGCTGTCGCCGAGCCGGGAATCGTCCAGATGGCCCCTTCGGCCGCGCGCGCCGCCGGCGTCCGGACAGAGGTCGTCGAGGTGTCCAAGGCCGCCAACAGGCTCGAGGTCGCCGCGCGCATCACGCTGGACGAGGATCGGACCGCGCGCGTCGGCTCGTTCGTCGAGGGCGTCGTCGTCGAGTGCTGCAAGCCGCTCGGCGCCTACGTGCGCAAGGGCGAAGTACTAGCGTCGGTCCATAGCCACAGCACGCACGAGGTCGTGGCGGAGTACGTCACGGCGCGGGCGGAGCTGCACGGACGAGAGTCCGAGCTCGAGTACGCCCGCCAAACCCACGAGCGCGCACGGCGGCTCTTCGAGCTCAAGGCCGGGCCCTTGCAGGCGGTCCAGCAAGCCGCCGCCCAGGAGCGCACGGCTGAGACGGCGGTCGCCGCGGCCCAGGCCTCGCTCGAGCGGGCCAGCGCACACCTCGACTTCTTCGGCCTCGATCCCGACGCGGTTGAAAACCCAGCGCAGGGAGAGGAGCCCTACATCGACATTCGCGCCCCCGCCTCCGGCGTCGTCGTCGAGCGAGGCGTCAAGCTCGGCGACGTCGTCACGCCGTCGACCGAAATGTACGTACTCAGCGACCTCTCACGCGTGTGGGCGATCGCGCAGGTCCCCGAGCAGGAACTGGGATCGGTGCGGGCGGGAATGGCGGTGGAGGTACGCACGCGAGCCTTCCCCGACCGCGTGTTTCCGGGCCGCGTTGTGCTGGTCTCCAGCGAGCTCGACCCGGAGACGCTGACGGTGCAAGCGCGCTGCTCGGCGCCCAATCCCGGCGGCGTTCTCAAGACCGGCATGTACGCCGAGGTGGTTCTCGAGTCGAAGGCGGCGCGCGAGGCCTTACGCGTTCCTTCAGAGGCTGTTCAGCGGCTCGAAGAGGCGCCGATCGTCTTCGTTTCGGTTGCCGCAGACCGCTTCGCGATTCGCCCGGTCCAGCTCGGCGCGCGCGCCGGCGGCGAGGTTGAGATCCTCGAAGGCTTGCGGGCTGGCGAGCGGGTCGCCGTCTCGGGCGCCTTCGTGCTCAAGTCCCAATACCTCAGGTCTGAGCTAGAGGGAGGGGAGCACTGATGCTCAAACGCCTGATCGACTTCCCGCTCGACAACCCTTGGATCGTCGCCGCGCTGCTTGCCGCACTGGTCGGCTTTGGCGTTCACGCGATGGTCAACATCCCCATCGACGCCTTTCCCGATCTCACCAACAATCAAGTCGTGGTCGTGACCGAAGCGCCGGGCCTGGCCGCAGTCGAGGTCGAACAGCTCGTCACGTTTCCCATCGAGTCGACCCTGATGGGGCTGCCCGATACGCTCGAGGTTCGCTCGATCTCCAAGTACGGGTTGTCGATGATCACCGTCGTCTTCGAAGACTTCGTCGACATCTTCCTGGCCCGGCAGCAGGTGACCGAACGGCTCGCGCAAGCCCGAGAACGCATTCCTCCCGGCGCCGAGCCCCAACTCGGTCCGCTCGCCACGCCGTTCGGCGAGGTCTACCAGTACACCGTGGAAGGCGGCGAGCTGGGGCCGCGCGAGCTCAAGACGCTGCACGATTGGGAGATCAAGTACCAACTGCGGGCGGTGGAGGGCGTCGCCGACGTCAACACCTGGGGCGGCTACTCGCGGCGCTACGAAGTCGTTGTCGATCCGCTCAAGCTGCGCGGCTATGGATTGCCCCTACGCCGCGTCTTCGAAAGACTGCGGGACAACAACCAGAATTTCGGCGCGGGATTCGTGGAGCATGTCTCCGAGCAGTACACCGTGCGCGGCCTCGGGCGCGCGGTGACGCTCGAAGAGATCGGCGCCATCGTCGTCGCCTCGCACCGCGGCGCGCCAGTGCACATCGACGATGTCGCCGAGGTCCGTTTGGGGGCCGTCCCGCGGCAGGGCGCCGTCACCCGCAACGGCGAGGGGGAATCGCTCTCCGGCATGGTGATCATGCTCAAGGGACAGAACTCCGATACCGTCATCGAACGCGTCAAGCAAGCGATCGAGCGCATGAAGATCGCCCTGCCCGAAGGCGTCGCGCTCATCCCGTTCTATGACCAGAGCGAGGTCATCGACGGCGCCATCCGCACCGTGCGCAACAACCTGCTCGAGGGCGGGGCGCTGGTGATTCTCGTCCTGCTGTTGTCTCTCGGCCAGGTTCGAGCAGCGCTGATGGTCGCGCTGGTCGTGCCGCTTTCGATGCTGGCCGCCTTCATCGGCATGCGCCTGTTTGGCGTCAGCGCCAATCTGATGAGCCTGGGCGCCGTCGACTTTGGGATGGTCGTCGACGGGGCCGTCGTGATGGTCGACAACTGCGTTCACCGGCTGCAAATGCTCGAGGAGAAGGGAGTCGAGGCCATCGACTATCTCGAGGAGATGCGGGCGGCGGCGCACGAGGTCTCGATCCCCGTCCTCACCGCCGTCACCATCCTGATCGGAGTCTATATTCCGATCCTGGCGCTGGAAGGCCTGGAGGGGCGCATGTTCCGGCCCATGGCGATCTCGGTTGTCAGCGCGGTCTTCGGAGCGCTGCTGCTGGCGCTGTTCGCCATTCCGGCCGGGTGCCGACTGTTCCTGCGCAACGTGCGAAGCCAGAGCAACGAGCCGATCTTCTCCCCGCTGCGGCGTTGGTACGGGCGGGTGTTGGAGACGACGATGGATCATCGCGTGCTCGCGGCTGTGCTCGCCGCCGTGGTGGTTTGCGTCGCGCTGGGCTCGATGGCCTTCATCGGCGCCGAGTTCATGCCGCGTCTCGACGAAGGATCGATTCTCGTCCAGACGCTGCGGCTGCCCAGCATCTCGCTCAGCGAATCGGTCGAGCTGCAGAGCGAAGTGGAGCGCGTGCTGCTTGCGTTTCCCGAAGTCACGCGCGTAGTCAGCAAGCATGGCCGGCCCGACTTCGCCACCGAGGCGATGGGCGTCTACGAGGCGGATGTCTACATCAACCTGCGGCCTCTCGGCGAGTGGACGACCGCGCAAACGAAGGAAGGGCTGATCGACGCCATGGCCGCCGCGCTCGACGGCATTCCGGCCGTGGGCTTCAACTTCACCCAACCGATGGCCATGCGCCTCGACGAAGCCGTCTCGGGGGTCAAGGCCGACGTCGCGGTCAAGGTGTTTGGCGACGACGCAGCTATCCTCGAGCAAAAGGCTGACGAGGTGCTGCGGGCTCTGCGCGGCGTGCCGGGCGCGGCCGACATCCAGCGCGAGTACTTCTCCGGCGCGGCCGAGTGGCGCATCCGGCCGGATCGCAAAGCGCTCGCCCGGTTCGGCTTGAACGTCGCCGACGTCGAAGACCTGGTGCAGTCCGCCATCGGCGGCAAGGATGTTTCCGAAGTCATCGAAGGTCGCCGCCGGTTTCCCATGGTCGTGCGGTTGCCGGCCGAGTACCGCGCCAACCGGGACCGGCTGGCCGAGCTGTTGATGACGGCGCCGAGCGGCGAACTCGTGCGGTTGAGCGACGTGGCCGACATCGAGGCCGCGAGCGGTCCCGAGGTCGTCTCGCGCGAGGACAGCCAGCGACGCATTGTCGTGCAGTGCAACGTACGCGGCCGCGACTTGGCCAGCTTCGTAGCCGACGCCGAAGAGGCGATCGCTTCGAACGTTTCGTTTCCCACCGGCTACTTCATCCGCCTGGGAGGCCAGTTCGAGCATCAGCAGCGCGCCATGAGCCGGCTGTCTCTGGTCGTTCCAGCAGTGTTGGTCGGGATCTTCCTAATCTGCTACGCCGCGTTTCGCTCGGTGGGCGAGTCGCTGCTGGTCATGCTGTTGGCGCCGTTCGCCGCGGTCGGCGGCATCGCCGCGCTGTGGCTGCGGGACCTGAACATGAGCGTCTCGGCCTCGATCGGTTTCATCGCGGTCTTCGGCATCGCGACCATCGACGGGTTGGTGCTCGTCTCGACGATCAAACGCAAGCTCGCCGAAGGACTGCCCGAGAGAACGGCGCT
Source organism: Bryobacterales bacterium (assembly GCA_965216545.1). GTDB lineage: Bacteria > Acidobacteriota > Terriglobia > Bryobacterales > UBA6623 > RI-231. The sequence goes on along the minus strand of OZ244172.1, from coordinate 3,294,995 downwards.
GCTCGAGGCCGCCAAGACGCGCTTGCGGCCGGTGGTGATGGTCGCCGTCGTTGCGGCCATCGGGTTCTTGCCGATGGCGACGGCTACCTCCACCGGAGCGGAGGTGCAGCGACCCCTCGCGACCGTGGTCATCGGCGGTGTTCTCAGCGCGATGGTGCTGACGCTGCTGTTGCTGCCGACGTTGTTTCCCTGGTTCAGCCGGCGATCCGCAACCGCGCGACCACACGAATAGCCACGGCCCTTTCCCGGACCGCGGCCAGGCTACGAGCTGCGCGCTCCCGCCGCGGGCTCGCGCAGGTCGTTGCCGGTCATCTCGGCCGGCTGCTCAGCCTCCAGCAATCCAAGAATCGTTGGCGCGATGTCTTGCAGCGACCCGCCATCGCGCAACGGGCGCTTGTCAGCCGAGACCAAGATGAACGGCACGGGAAACGTCGTGTGGTAGGTGTGCGGCTGGCCGGTCCGCGGGTCGACCATCAAATCCGCGTTGCCGTGGTCGGCGGTGATGAGCCAAGCCGAGCTCTTGCTCTCGAGGGCCTTCTCGATGCGGCCCAGGCAGCCGTCAACCGTCTCGATCGCGCGGACCGCCGCGGGGATGACTCCGGTGTGGCCAACCATGTCGCCGTTGGCGAAGTTCACCACGATCAGGTCGTACTCATCCGACTCGATTCCTTTGACGACGATGTCGCAAACCTCCCCGGCGCTCATCTCGGGCTTCAGGTCGTAGGTCGCCACCTTCGGCGAGGCGGCCATCTTACGGTCCTCGCCCGCGAACGGCTCTTCCCGGCCGCCGTTGAAGAAGTAGGTCACGTGGGGGTACTTCTCGGTTTCTGCGGTCCGCAGGTTGCGCCAACCCTGCGCTTCGCAAACCGCGCCGAGGACGCTGTCGGGAAAACGCTTGGGAATCACCACCGGGAACGAGTAGTTCTTGTCGTACTCGGTCATCGTCACGTAGTGCAGCGCGCGCGGGGCTTTCTCGCGGGGCGGTTGCTCAAGCTCGTCCGAAGTCAGCGCGAGCGTGAGCTGGCGCGCCCGGTCCGCGCGAAAGTTTGCAAAGATCACCGCGTCGCCCGTCTGGATCTGGCCGTCGACCCCGTCGATGACCACCGGCTCGACGAACTCGTCGGTCACGCCCGCGGCGTAGGAGTCCCGCAACGCCTGGACCGGATCGGCCGCCTGCCGCCCCTCGCCCAGCACGATGGCATTGAACGCCCGCTCGGTCCGCTCCCAGCGTTTATCGCGATCCATGGCGTAATAGCGCCCGCAGACCGTCGCAATCTTGCCTCCGCCGATCTCGTCGAGCCTGCACTGGAGCTCCGCGATGTAGTCCTTGCCGGACTCCGGCGGAGTATCGCGTCCGTCGGTGAAGCAGTGCAGAAAGACGTGCTCCACGCCAGCCGCAACCGCCGCCTCGACCAACGCAGCAATGTGGGTGAGCTGGGCGTGGACGCCGCCCATGCTGCATAGACCCATCACGTGCAGCCGGCTCTGCGCGGCGTGTGTGAAGGCCGCTTGGAGAGCCGGATTGGCGGCCAGGGTTCCGTCGGCGACCAGGTCGCCGATGCGCGTGATGTCCATCTTGATGATGCGGCCCGAGCCGATGTTCAGGTGGCCCACCTCGCTGTTGCCGAACTGCCCGTCAGGCAGGCCGACGAACGGACCGTCGGTGCGCAACAACGTGTGTGGATTGTCCGCCCAGAGGCGATCGAAGTTGGGCTTGTCGGCCATGGCGACGGCGTTGTTGGCCGGGTCGGGGTTGTGACCCCAGCCGTCCATGATGGTGAGCACAACGGGTTTCGGGCGAGCCATGAGCCTCCATTATCTCCGACCGAATAGAGGGCTCTTCCCCCCTCAGTCTTCGACGACGTAGCTCTCGAATACGCCTCGCCACATCGCCCACCGCGTCGAGTCGAACGACGCCGCCTCATCGATGCAATCCACCGCGGCGTAGGCCATCGCTAGGGCGTGATGGGTGTTGTCGTGCGCGAACAAGCCTTGACGGCCAAAGGTCACCAGACCACCGAGCGAGCCCAGCCAGTTGTCGACCGCCCGGAACGCTTCTTCAAATCCCGCGGTGTAAATGGGATAGGCGAATTTCAGTCGTTTGGTCACGATGTTCGCGACGCGCGCCTCGACTCGCAGACCAGCGCCGGCCAGATCGCCCAGGACCGCCGTCTTGAGCTCTTCGTCGCTCATCGACCATGCCGCGTCGTCGGTCGCGCATGGCAGCTCGGCGCAGAGCACGGTGCGGTCGGCCGGTTCGGAGGCGCCGCTATAGTTCTTCGGCTCGGAGATCCGCGTGATCCGGACGCTTTCCTCAGGGAAGTAGTGGGCGTCCCAGGGCGAGAACTGAGGGGTCTCGAGAGTCACATACACCAGAATCATCGCGCGGAATCGCAGCGAATCGGCGGCGGCGAGCACCTCTCGCGGCGCCTGCGGGGAGACCAAGCGCGCCGCCGAGGGAACGGGCAGTGTGGACCAGACGTGGTCCGCGTCCACTTGATGAGACTCGGAGCCGCGCGAGAAGTGTACGCGATGGGCCCGTCCGTTCTCGGCCTCGATGGCGCTGACTGTCGCCCCGTAGAGGGTTTTCGCCCCCAAGGTCTTTGAAGCTTCGGCCATCGCTTCCGAGATCTGGCCGTAGCCGCGGCGCGGGTAGTAGAAACGGCTGGGGCCGCGGACGAGCCTGCCGAGCAGCTTCGTCGCCGACGACGCCGAAACTCGCCGGTGCGCTTGCACGGCCGAGAGCTGCTCCGGCTCCAAGCCCCAAATCTTGCGGGCATAAGGAAAGTAGAAGTCGCGACAGATCGTCGGCCCCAGGCCGCGTTCGAGCACCGACGCGAAGCTCTGGACTTTCGGCGCGCGACGCAGCGGGCTCGACAGTGCGTCCCAGACCGCTCTCGAGGCAAAAGACTTCGGTAGGCGCAGCGCGAGATCGGCCGCGCGCAAGGGAAAGCGGATCCAGCGTCCCTGCAGGCGAATCCGGCCCCGCCGCGGAGGGGCCAGCAGGTCATCGCCAAGCAGCTCGCGCAGGTCCTCGAGAATCTTCGGGTCACAACTCTGATGCAGGCGGTGGCTGCCGTAGTCGACCCGCAGCCCGTCGAGCTCGAAGCTGCCCGCGTTGCCCCCCGCGACACCCCGCTGCTCGAGGACCGTCACCTCGAAGTTGCGCTTGCGCGTGAGCGCGAAGGCCGCCCCCACTCCAGCCGGGCCCGCGCCCAGAATGACGACGCGCGGCCGGCTCATTGGCTCGAGGGCCGGCTCAGGGGGCGTCCGGCGGGCGCATCGGCCGAACGAAATAGATAGAAGCGCGCCATGCCGGCCAGAAACGAGATCCCGCTGTAGAGAAGGTAGAGCAAGTGGAGGGGAACAGCCGCCATGGCGAATGTCCGGTTCTGCCTCGCGGCCAAAAAAAAGTAGAACTGCGTGTTGAGCACGATGAGCGCCAGCGACGCAACGAGCAGGCCGTAGAGGAACACGTTCGACGGCAAGTAGAAGAACGTCAAGCCCGCGAGAGTCGCCACCAGCGCCGCCAGCATCTTGCGTTGGTAGCGGTGGCGGTGGTCGCAGTCGAGCTCGTAGCGGTGGTGCACCAGCAGCAAACCGTAGCCGAGCCACAGCGGCGGGATCATCCCTTCCATTTCGTGCGCCAGCGACATCGCCGTGATCGCCCCCGCTACCAGCGCGGTCCACAGTAGTCCTTTCCGGGACTCCCTCTGCGAGACCGACTCGCCCCAGTAGCGCCCCAGCACCAGAAACAGCAGGGCGAACAGCGGGGTGAGGAAATAGCCGCCGTAGTAGAGTGTGCCGGCCAACGCCAGCCCGGCTAGCACGAACGCCAGAGCAACGCTGACGCGCTGGCTCAACTGAAGATTCAAATCATTCGGCATGCGCCGGTCGCGCAGAATGAGCTCGGTCCATGGAACTCCGCGATCGAGCACGTCAGTCCGCAACAGGTCCCAGAACGCCCACTTCTTGAGGTGCTTGACCTGCAGGGTTGGATCGAGCGTCATCTTGCGGCCCGCTTGGAAGAGGCGGTACCCGAGCTCGATGTCCTCGATCGCCGGCCGCTCGTAGCTCTCTTCGAACCCGCCGTGCTCGAGAAAGACCTCGCGCCGAATGGCACCGCACCCGCTCCAAAACGTGCAGGCCTCGCGGCTCGACCCCTGGTGCACGAAGTGGTGCATCAGGTTCTTGTACTGCGAGAGGAAGTCGGGGGAATCCGGAGAGTCGTCGTAGGAGCCGATCAGGGCGTCCAACGCGGCATCCTCGGCAAGAGCGAGGCGGATCCGCGCCACCGTGTCCGAATAGACCAGCACGTCCGCGTCGATGAAGAACAATACCTCCGACTTGGCGATGCGGGCGCCCGCGTTGCGGGCCGCGGCAGGTCCGCGGCGCCGGCTGGAGGCGACCAAGCGCACGCCGTGACGCCGCGCCACATCGGGCGTCGCGTCGGTCGATCCATCGTCGACCACCACGATCTCGTCTGGGCTGTCGCTGGACGCGGCCAGCCTGGCGAGACACTTGTCCAAATGCTCCGGCGCATTGTAGACCGGAATCACAACCGTGAGAGTCGGACGCCTCAAGGCCCTTCAAGTATAAAAAACATCGGCAGGCCTGGATGTTCGCGCGGCGCTAGTTCGCCTTCTGCGCCTTGATCACGCCGAGAACCTCCCACTCGTTGAGCTGCTTCTTGATCTGCTCGGCGGACCTTGCATCGGGCGAAGCCTGCAGATAGGTGCGGTACTCGCGAGCGGCCTGGTCGAAGGCGCCTTGCTGGGAGTAGATCAGGCCCATCATCTGGTGGGTCTGCGGAAAACGCTTGGCGTCGGGGCCGGACTGGATGGCCATCGCGGTCGAGCGTGCATCGTCGAGGTTGCCCAAGCTGAACTGCGCGACCGCTTGGTAGTAGCGCACCTGCGTGATGCCGGGGTTGAGCGAGAGCATCTTCTCGGAAAGCTCGCTGGTGCGCTGCCAATCTTTGGCCTCGACCGCCAACTGCACCAGAGCCGGGTAGGGACGCAAGTAGTCGGGATCGGCCTCGACGGCCTTTTCGTAAGCCTCGCGGGCGCCGTCGGCGTCATTCATCTTGGCGCGCGTATCGCCGAGCAGAGTCCAGGCGGAGGCGAACCGCGGATACTCGGCGACGGCTTTCTCGAGCTCGTTGGCGGCCTTGTCCGGCTTGCCGTTCTTTTTGGTCATCTCGCGCATCGCCTTGTCGTAGGAAGCCTTGGCCTTCTTCGGCGCCTGCAACGTGGTCGCGCTGACGATGGACGAGGTGGGGCCGCCCAAGCTGTGCAGCACGATCACGCCGATGTCGGGGTTGTCCATCGCACGCCGTCGGCCGAGTGTGATCGAGTCAGAGCGGAAGCCGGGGAGCTCGGCGACGAGCTCGCAACCGGTCATGTCGACGCTCAAGTCGCCGCCGCCCATGCTGCCGCCGCCAACCCCGCCGAACGACCCGAACGGCGAGCCGCCGCCGGCGCCGCCGGCGCCCCTCGCGCCAAAGCCGCCGACGCTGGCGTCAGTGATCGCGACTGTCGGGTCTCCGCCGACCTGGAAGCTGAAGCCGCCCTTGCGGTCGGTGTAGCTCTCTGGAAACCGTTGGCCGTTGCAGATGCGAATGATCGTGGCCGGCTCGGGCGGGACCTCGCCGTTGTCGAGCACGACTTTGCCCGAGAGGAAGATGGGCCGCTGCATGCGCGGGGCCTGTTGCTGTTGCTGGCCGCCAAACGGGTCCTGCTGCTGTTGACCGCCTTGCTGACCGCCCTGGCCGCCTTGTTGGCCGCCCTGACCGCCCTGCTGCCCGCCGCCCTGTCCGCCGCCGCCTTGTTGCTGCGCCGAGGCTGGAATTGCGGCCGCCAGAGATGCGGCGAGCGCAATGACCAGAGTACGCTTCATTTGACTACCCTCCGTGAGGAACTAGACGCAAGCGTATCATAGGGCCAAACGCCGCAAAACCCAAATCCGGCCCGCGCCGGAATCTTTACAAACCGCTGGTTCGGAAGTACTTCTCGGTCAGCCAACTGGTCAAGACTTGGAAGGCCTCTTCGGGGCTATCGGCGATCTTGTAGAGGTCCTTGTCCTCGGGGCTGATCGTGCCCCACTCGACCAGCGCATCGATGTCGAGGATCGAATTCCAATACTCGGAACCGTAGAGCACCACCTCGACCTGCTTGCGCAGCTTCTGGGTCTGCACCAGCGTGAGGATCTCGAGCACCTCGTCGAGCGTGCCGAATCCCCCGGGAAAGGCCACTAGCGCCTTGCCTAGGTACGCAAACCAGAGCTTGCGCATGAAGAAGTAGTGGAAGTCGAAGGAGAGGTCCGCGGTGATGTAGGGGTTCGGCGCCTGCTCGAACGGCAGGCTGATGTTGAAGCCCACCGACTCGCCGCCGGCTTCGTGGGCGCCGCGGTTGGCCGCTTCCATGATGCCCGGGCCGCCGCCGGAGCAGACCACGAAGTGAGGGCCGGGCTGGCGGTTCTCCTCCGCCCACTTGGTGATCATCGAGGAGAGCTTGCGGGCATCCTCGTAGTAGCGAGACCCGCGAAGGGCCTGTGCTGCTTTGCGCTGCTCCTCTTCGCTCGACGCGGCGGCGGCCAGCGCCTCCGCGGCCTCGCGATCGACAAAGCGAGCCGATCCGAAAAAGACGATCGTGTCGCGCACGCCGTGGCGCTCGAGACGCGAACGGGGCTCGAGGTATTCGGCCAGGATGCGAATGGTGCGGGCCTCGGCGCTGTTGAGAAACTGCGGGTTGTCGTAAGCCTTCGGCGGATAGACCTTTGCGTCTGCCATAGACGCCGCATGATACCGAATGGTCCTGCGGGCGCGGTATCGGGCCGGCCATTCCCGCGAGCTCAGCGCGGCGCGGGCGCGAGCTCACGCGCGCCGTCGGCGCTCTTGCACAGGTACACGGTCGGAGGCGGGCCGAAGCGCTCACTGTAGGCCTCGGCCACCGTCCGCTCGAAGCTCTCCACCGCATCCGGCACGACCAGGTTGACCGTGCAGCCCCCGAATCCGCCGCCGGTCATGCGGGCGCCGACAACGCCCGGCGTCGCCGAAGCGGTTTCGACCAGGAAGTCCAGCTCGGGGCAGCTTACGGCATAATCGGTCGCCAAGCTCTGGTGAGACTGCGCCATCAGCACGCCGAGCGTAGCCAAGTCTTCTCTCTCCGCCGCGGCGACGAAGTCGAGAACGCGTTGGTTCTCGTGCACGATGTGACGGGCGCGCGCGCGCAGCGGGTCTTCGAGACGCGGCTCGAGACGCGTCCACTGCTCGGGGGAGATGTCGCGGAGGGAGCGCCCGAGCGCCTCGGCCGCCCGTTCGCACTCTTGGCGGCGCACGTTGTACTCGCTCGTCGCCAGCTCGTGTTTGACGCCGGAGTCCGCCATGACGATCTCGACTCCGCTCGGCAGCGGGATCTGGCGGCGTTCCAAGCTGCGGCAGTCCACGAGCAGCGCATGGCCGCGCCGGCCCAGTACGGACACGAACTGATCCATGATGCCGCACTGCAGCCCCACGAACTCTGCTTCGGCGCGTTGGCAGATTTGCGCGAGCTCCTCGCCCGGAATCGCGGTCCCGCCCCAAGAGCTCAACGCCAGCGCCACCGAAACCTCGAGTGCGGCGGAGGAGCTCAGACCGGCGCCCATCGGCACCGAGCTGTGAATCTCGAGATCGAGAGATGGAACGCCAGTCCCAAGCTTGGCAAGTTCGCGGGCTACGCCCGCAACATAGTCAGACCAGTCGCCCCGCGGCTCTGCGGCGCCGATTCGATCGATCTCCCACGAGGCTTCGGCTGACCCGAGATCGAGCGCCAGCGCGCGGAGCCGCCCGTCGGCTCGCGGCGCGGCGCGGACCTCGCAGTACATGTCGAGCGCCACCGGCAAGACGAAGCCGTCGTTGTAATCGGTGTGCTCGCCGATCAGGTTGACGCGGCCCGGCGCCCGGAACAGACGCGGAGCTGCTCGCGCGCCGCGGCCGCCGAGCTCGGTCACCACGCGCTCCCGGCCCGGCATGGACCCGGCGCGTGCGAATCGAGACAATGTGGCGGGAGAATCCGTCGATGCGAAACCTCATCCTTGCAGCCGCCGTTTTGACGCTCGCCTGCGGATCGGCTGAGCTCACCCAAGACGAGCGAGCGCGACTCGAGGCCGAGTTCGCTGAGTCCATGCGCAACGTCGTGATGGAAGGTCACTTCACCATCACCGGACGCGGCGACGACGCCAAGTTGCGGCCCGAGCGCTACGAGGTCGAGAAAGTCGTTCACGTTACCGGAGACCTGTGGACGGTGCATGCTCGCATCCAATACGGCGATCACGATTTCACGGCTCCGATTCCGATCAAGCTCTTGTGGGCCGGCGACACGCCGGTGATCTCGCTGACCGACATCTCGCTGCCCGGCAGCGAAGCCGCGTTTACCGCCCGAGTCGTGATCTTTCGGGATCACTACTCGGGAATGTGGTGGCACGGCGAGACTGGCGGGAACCAGTTTGGGCGGATCGTACGAGCGTCGGAAGACCGTTCTTCCGTCCCCTGAACTGTAGCACGGCGCCGATTGCGGGACGCCCATTTCAGTAATCGCTTTCATTCTTCCGTACATCCACGTTTGCAACGGGCTCGGCAGCCCTGCTTTGCTATTAGGGTTCGGGTCTGGTCGGGTTTCAAGGGGTGGATAGATGCTACGACGAGAGTTCTATTCGCGGGCGATTGTCGCTCTCAACGCGCTGATGGGCTTGGCGCTGGGCTTGCCCGCGGCCGCCTATCTGCTACTACCGGGCAAGCGCAAGCAAGCCGGCGGTTGGTCGGATGCGGGGAGCGTTTCTTCCCTCACCGAGCAGCCTCGCCAGGTGATCATCCAGCGCAAGCGCGTGGACGCTTGGAAGACGACGCTCGAAGAGGCCACGGCTTGGGTCTTCAAGCATGAAGGGGAGGTGACGGCGATCTCGCCCTCCTGCCCGCATCTGGGGTGCGGCGTCTCCTACAGGGACGAGCAGGGCGGCTTCTTCTGCCCCTGCCATGACTCGGCGTTCTCGATCGAGGGCGAAGTGCTCACCGGCCCTTCGCCGCGCGCGCTCGACCGCTTCGAGACGCGCGTCGAAGGCGATCGAGTTTGGCTCGGCGCCGTCAAGCGCTCGGACGAGGCGTGATCCGATGCTCGAGAAACTGTTGGCTTGGATCGACGACCGAACGGGGCTGGTCAGCGTCGTTCAAGAGTTCTTCGACGAAGACATTCCCGCGTCGAGCGGCTGGCACCAAGTCTTCGGCAGCGTTGCGCTGTTCGCACTGACGGTCCAGTTTTTGACCGGCGTGTTGCTGGCCTTCAATCACTCGCCGCAGCCGGGCGAGGCTTGGTATAGCGTGCGCTACATCATGACCGAGGTCTCGGCGGGCGCGCTCGTGCGCGGGCTGCATCACTGGGGCGCCTCGATGATGGTCATCCTCGTCGTGTTGCACATGGTGCAGGTGGCCGTCTGGGGCGCCTACAAGAAGCCCCGCGAGGCGACTTGGCTGGTCGGCGTGTTGTTACTGCTGCTCACCTTGGCGTTCGGCCTCACCGGTTACCTGCTCAACTGGGACAACCGGGCGTATTGGGCCACGGTGGTGACGCTGCAGATCATGAGCCTGCCGCCGGTGGCGGGCGAGATGACGCTGCAAGTCCTAGGCAGCGAGGGAGGCCGGGTGGGAGCGGCGACCTTCCAGCGGTTCTACGCGCTACACGTGATGGTGCTGCCCGCGGCGACCGCGGTGTTGGCCGGGCTGCATCTCTACCTGGTGCGCAAGCACGGGGTGGCGCCGCAGCCGGGCGACGAGGACAAACCGTCGAAGAAGTTCTACCCCGGGCAAGTCTTCAAGGACACCGTTGCGATCTTCGTGGCGTTTGCGGTCCTGTTCGCGATCGCGGCGACGATCGAAGCGCCCCTGGGCAAGATGGCCGATCCCAACGACACGTCGTTCGTCCCGCGTCCTGAGTGGTACTTCTTGTTCTTGTTTGAGACGCTGAAGTTCTTCGAAGGCTCGCTCGAGATCGTCGGCGCGGTCATTCTGCCCACACTGGCCATGTTGCTGCTTGCGGCCTTGCCGTTCATCGATACGGGGAAACTGCGCAAGGTAACGCAGCGAACCACCGCGATCGGCGTCGTCGCGCTGTGCGCGGTCGTCTGGGCCGGGCTGACCGCAGCGGCAATCCGCTCGACGCCGGAAGAACAGCCGCTGCCGCCCGGAGCCGGCGAGGCGTGGACCGAGGCGACCCCGGCGCAACTTGCTGGTTTCGCTTACTTTCGTGAGCTCGATTGCAGGAAATGTCATAATTTGGCGCCCGGAGGGGAGCCTGCCGAGGGGCCGACGCTCACCGCGCTGGCCGAGCTCGACAAAGACGCCGTGGGCGACCACATCACCAAACATGCGGCCAGCGCGAACGGCGTTCAGAAAGAAGCGCTGGGCATCCTGGCCACCGCCTTGCAGCCTCAACTCGCCTGGGCTCTGGCGGAGGCGCCGGAAACCGCGTTGATCGCGGCGAAGCTCTACCAAGAGAACCAGTGCGGGCTCTGCCACGTCACAAACGGCGAAGGCCAGACGATGGGGCCGCCGCTCAACGGCACGGGCGCGCGCCGCGACGCTGCGTGGCTTGCCGGACACTTCCGCGAGCCGCAGAAGTTCGTCGAGGGCTCGATGATGCCGCCCTACGATTTCCCCGAGCCGCAGATGGACGCCATGGTGGCCTATATGCGAGCGATTCCGTAGCCCGAGCAACGATCGTTCTGGCGAGCAAGCGGTGTACACTACCGTCCGGATATGACGCTCCTGAGGTACGCGCTCGCCCTTCTGCTTTCCGCGAGCCCCGCGCTCGCGCAGCAGACTTGCGAGATCGACGCGCCAGCCGGGTTCGAAGGCGTCATCGGCCGGACGGCGGCGGATTCGAGACCTTCTCCGTACCGGCCGCCGCGGCCCGCCCCCGGCAGCCCGAACGTCGTCTACATCGTGCTCGACGACACCGGCTTCGGCGATCTCGGCTGCTATGGGGCGCAAGTCTCGACGCCCAACATCGACGCCCTCGCCAAGGGCGGGCTGCAGTTCACCAACTTCCAGTCGAAGGCTATTTGCTCTCCCACGCGAGCATCGCTGCTCACCGGCCGCAACGCGCACGCTGTCGGCATGAAGGAGCTCGCCGGCGGCGACCAAGGATACCCCCACACGCGCGGACGCGTACCGGCGTCGGCGGCGAATATCGCCCAGATCCTCAACCGCAGCGGCTACAGCACGTTCGCCGTCGGCAAGTGGCACCTGGTTCCGCCCGAGGACATGAGCCCGGCTGGCGACCGCACGCATTGGCCGCTGCAGAAAGGCTTTGACCGCTTCCATGGGTTCCTCTCCGGCTGGACCGATCAATACCGGCCGGATCTGGTCATCGACAACCGCGCCGTTCCGACGCCGATGCGCGCCGGCTACCACTTCTCCGAGGACATCGTGGATCAGGCGATCGGCATGCTCGAGGGCAAGCTGCAAACCGATCCGGAAAAGCCGTTCTTCCTCTATCTGGCCTTCGGGGCGACCCACGCGCCGATCCAGGTTCCCCGGCGCTACATCGACAAGTACGAAGAAGCTTTCGATAGCGGATGGGACGCCGTGCGCGAGAGGCGCCACCGAAACCAGCTCGAGCTCGGCTTGATTCCCGAAGGCTCGCGGTTGCCGCCGCGCAATCCCGGCGACCCCGCCTGGGGGGGTCTCTCTGCGAGAGAGCGCAAAGTCTACGCCCGCTTCATGGAAGCCTACGCCGGGTTCACCGAGCACACCGACGAGCAGATCGGCCGGGTGCTCGATTTCCTCAAATCAAAAGATCTGTTCGACGACACGCTGATTGTGTTGATATCCGACAACGGGGGCGCGCCGGAGGCAGGCCTGAAGGGCAACTTCGCCCGCTCCTACGGCGACCGTACCAGCGTCGACGAGATGTACGAACGGCTCGACGAGCTTGGGGGCCCGACGACGCAGCCGCTCTACCCCAGGCCCTGGGCGATGGCCTCTAGCGCGCCGTTCAAGTACTACAAGCTTTGGCCGTTCAACGGCGGCGTGCGTACGCCGATGATCGTCTCCTGGCCGGCAAGGCTGAGGAGGAACGGTCCGCGCTCGCAGTTCGTGGACGTCATCGACGTGACGCCGACGGTGCTCGACTATCTCGGTATTGCGGCGCCGCCGGCGTTCGATGGCGTTTGCCAGATGCCGCTGCACGGCAAGAGCCTGCGCGCGGTGTTCGAAGATCCCGCCGCGCCGTCGCCACGCGATACGCAGTTCTTCGAGCTGTGGGGCAGTCGCGGGATCTACCACAAGGGATGGAAGGCCATCGCGTTTCATATCCCCGGCTCCGATTTCGAAACCGACCGCTGGGAGCTCTACAACGTCGACGCGGACTTCACCGAGTCGGTCGATCTAGCCGGCCGGCATCCCGAGCGGCTCAAAGAGTTGCAGCGGCTTTGGTGGGAAGAGGCGGAGCGGAACGGAGCGCTACCGCTGCTCGAAGCGAGTCGCTTGCGTCAGCGAACGTACGACCAAATCTTGAATCGTCCCGCACGCTAGCGGCGGCATCGGACCGGATGACCGGGGACATCTTGGCACGCACGGAGAGCGCAGGGATTCGGAGGCGGCCACAAGCTGGCGCATGTGGCTCTGATCCGATCGGAGCCGCTCCCGCGAGGGTGCGTTAGCGCGACGGATCGTAGGGTCTTGGACGCAACCGCAAGCTGGCGTATGTGTGTGAAAACTCGTTGATTGCATTGCGGCGCGAAATCGTGACATCCCCAGCCGTGGGTGTGAAGCGGCCTTCTTACACAGACTCGTACGCTAGCGGCTGCTAGACTTCGAGCTCCACGATCGTGGCGCCGCCGCCGCCCTCGTGCGTCTCGGCCTGGTAGTACTTCGCGACGTGGACATGGTTGGCGAAGAACCGCCATAGCCCGCGACGCAGGGCGTTGGAGCCGTGTCCGTGAATGACGCGCACGCGCTCGGCCTCCGCAAGCACGGCGCGGTCGAGGAACCGGTCCACCTCGCCTTCGGCTTCATCGACGGTGCGGCCGATGACGTTGATCTCGTCTACCCGTGCGCCGGGCTGGTCGGCCGCCGGGGTGAAGCTGACGCCCGCGGGCAGCGGCCGGCTCGCGTCGTCGGACGCGTCGGGGAGCACTTCGGTGATGTCCTCGGAAGCGACCTGCATCTTGAGTTGGCCGACCTGGACCTCCCAGCGCTCGTCGCCGAGCTTGCGCAGGACGCGGCCGCTGGCGCCCAGGCCGCCCAGCTTGACTTCGGCGCCCTCGCGCACCGCGGTCTGAGGAGTGGCGGCGGCGGCCGCCGACTCTTCGACGCCGAGCGCCTCCCGCACCGGCGCCCGCATCCGCTCCCGCGTCTCGCGCTGCGTGCGTGCGACGGCGCGCTGAGCGTTGACCATCGCACGCTTTCCTGCGGCGGCTTTCTCGACTCGAGCCAACGCGTCGTCGAGCGCCTGCTGGTTGGCGTGTTGCGCTTCGCGGACCGCGTGCTCGAAGCGTCGCTCCAGCTCGGCCATCTTTTTCTTCTCCCGGTCTTTGGCCGTGCGTTCGAGGTCGCGCTCGCGTTCGCGCAAGCGCTGCTCGTCGATTCGAAACACGCGTTCCCGCTCTTCTTGTTCCTCGACCGAGCGCCGCAGCCGCTCGAGGAACTTCGAGGCCTCCTGGTCGCGCTCCGCCAGAGCCTCGCGGGCGCGAGCGATGACCTCCGCCGGCAGCCCCAGCCGCTCGGCCATCGCCAAGCCGGCCGATTGACCCGGCACGCCGACCAGCAGCTTGTGGGTCGGCGAGAGCGTACGATCGTCAAAGCCCATGGCGGCGCTGACGATCTGCTCCCGCGCGGCGGCGTGGATCTTGAGCGCGGGCAGGTGCGTCGAGACCAGCGCGAAGGCGCCGCGCTCGAGAAGGCGGTCGACCACCGCTACCGCGAGCGCCCCGCCCTCATCGGGATCGGTCGCGCCTCCGAGCTCGTCGACGATCACCAGCGAGCGCTGCTCGGCCGCCGAGAGCATCCCGCTGAGCGTTTCGACGTGCGCGGAGAAAGTGCTGAGCGAAGCCTCGATCGATTGGGCGTCGCCGATGTCGGCCAACACCGTTTCGAACCACGGGAAGTCGGCTTCCGCCGCCGGCACGGGCACGCCGCTCTGCGCCATCAGAACGCACAATCCGACCGTTTTGAGCACCACCGTCTTGCCGCCGGCGTTGGGTCCGGAGATGACTAGCACGCGACTGCCGGCGGCCAACTCCAGGGTCATCGGAACGACCTTGCCGCCGGCGCGCCTCAGCACGTCTTCGAGCAGCGGATGCCGCGCCCACTCGAGCTTGAGCCGGCCCTGCTGGTTGAACGTTGGCAAGCAGCACTTGAAGTCGCGCCCAAAACGCGCTTTGGCGAAGACCAAGTCGAGATCGCCAATCGTGGCGACGGCCGCGCGAACCGGCTCGCACTGCTCCCGCAAGCGCTCGCTCATCGCGCGCAAGATGCGCGCGGTCTCAATCTGTTCTTCTTCTTCCAGCTCGACCAGGCGGTTGTTCTGCGCGATCGCCTCGAGCGGCTCGACGAAGACGGTTTGCCCCGTGGAGCTCGAGGTGTGGATGACGCCTTGCACCTTCCCCTTCCACGAGGCCTTCACCGGCACGACCGAGCGGCCATTGCGGATGGTGGCGTAGTCGTCCTGCAGCAGGCCTTCGTCGAAGTGTTTGCGGACGAACTTCTCGAGCGACTCGTGGACGGACTGGCGCTGGCGCTCGAGCTGGCGGCGAATGCGGGCGAGGTCGGAGGAGGCGTGGTCGGCGAGCTCGCCCGAGGGCAGGATCTTGCCCGAGAGCTCGCGGAGCAGCGGCGCGAAGTCGTCGATGCGATCCGCATAGGCGCCGAGATTGGGCCGGCGGGTGCGCTCGCGCCACAGGCGCTGCCGCGTCTCGTCGGCCCGCTCGAGCGTCTCGAGCATCCCGAAGATGTCCGGCGCCTCCAGCACCGCACCCTCGACGAGCAGCTCGTCGGCGGGCTCAAAGACGTCGCGCAGGCCCTGGAAGCGCGGCAAAGGCGTGAGGTTGCGGCGGTCGGGAGACTCGGATTGGCGCAACCAGTCCATCGCCTCTCCGCTCTCCTCGAGGGCGCGCCGGGCCGCCCGCGCGTCCGGGTGGCGAGGGGAGCTGACAAAGTCCCGCAACCGTGCATGGCCCAGCGGGGAGGCCACGAATCTCTCGAGCAGGGCCAGAGCCGCATCGAGCTCGAGCGCTTGGCGTGCGGCGGGCGTCATGGCGTCTGGAGAAGGCGGTCGCGAAGTGCGGCCGCTTTGTGGATGGCCTCGGCCGCGCCAGGGGTGAGCGGCAGCTCGCCAAGGCGGTCGAGCGGCGTCCAGCGCGCGTCGGCGGCATCATCGCCGGCTTGGAGAGCTCCTCCGGTGATCTCGCAAAGGTAGTCCATGAGAACGTAGTGGTACTCGACGCGGCTGGAGTCATCGCGGAGGATGCGCTCAAACACCTCGATCAGCTCGATGGGACGCGCCTCCAGACCCGTTTCTTCCCGAATCTCGCGCACCACCGCATCGGCCAGCGACTCCCCAAGCTCGACCGCGCCTCCGGGTATCGACCACAGGCCCTGCTGCGGCGGCCGGCCGCGGCGCACGAGCAGGACTCGTTCGCCGTCGAGGACGATGCCCCCGACCCCCGCCACCGGACGGCTCGGATAGTCGCGCCCCATGCCCGGACAACTCGATTCCAGCACACGGCAGGCCCGGCGGCAAGGATTGCTATCCTGATCGCTGGGTCGAAGACGATGACGCGTCGACGCGTAGCCGGTCTTCTTCTATCCGTCCTTCCAGTGTTGGCGGCCAAGAAGAAAGACAGGAAAAAGACGGAACGCGAGCCGCTCGGGCTGATCAGCGGCACGGTCTTCAACGCCGCCGGCCGCTCACTGGCTGGAGCGAAAGTCCGCGCCGTCGACGCCGCGAGCCCCAAGGTCAAGATCGAAGCGGTTACGAGCCCTCGCGGGGAGTTCAACCTGCGGGCTCCAGCGGACGAGGATCTCGCTACCGGCCGTCGCTATGCCGTGCACGCCGAGGCCAAGGGCTTCGAGCCGGCCGAGAAAACGGTCGAGGTCTACCAGGCGCAGCGGACCAACGTCAACTTCCTGCTCGAATCCACCAAGTAGCCGCGCGATGCGAAGCCGCCTCCTGTTCGTGCTGCTGAGCCTGGCGCTCGGAGTCGTGGCCGCGGTCGCGTTGGCCGAGGCCGTGCTGGGGTATCGCGCTCCGCGCTCTCCCGTTCTGCCGTTCTACAACGAGTTGCATCCCTACGTGATGTTTCGGCCGCCGGCGTCGGCTGTTTTCCGCGCGCCGCCGCATGCGATGTCGCACGGCAAAACTGCTGTCGAGGTCTATACCAATGCCGACGCCTTGCGCGTCGAAGCGCCGGACTACCCTCTGCCCCGGCCCAAGCCCGCCGGACAACTGCGCATCGCGGTTCTCGGCGCCTCCGCGGTGCAACTGGGAAGCCTCTACGAGACCACCCTGCCCGGAGCGTTGCGCGCGGAGCTGCGACGGCGCTACCCGGGCCGGGACATCGAGGCGCTCAACGCCGGGATCCAGTCCTGCGTTTCCCGCCAGTCCATCGCGCACCTGCTCTTTACCGTCGTCGACTACAAGCCCGACATCGTCGTGCTCTATGACGGCGTCAACGACCTCGGCTTGCCGCTCACCTATGAGTCCCGCCCCAACTACCCCTACAACTTCGAGACCATGACCGAGGCCTGGGACGCCTATCGCGATCGCTCGCAGGCGCCGTTGTGGAGAGTCCTGCTCGACCGCAGCCGTCTCTACGCCGCCTGGCGCGCACGCTTTGACGACGGACGAGGCAATACCACCGTCAACACCGTCGCGCTGGGGCTGAATCGCCCGCCCAACTCCCTTTCCGCGAGAGAAGTTCTAGAGTCGCCGGAGTACGTCGGCGCACACGTAGCGGCCTACTTGAGCAACTGGCGGCAGTTGATCCGGCTTGCCGGCGCCTACGGCTACGAGCCAGTCTGCGTGCTGCAGCCTACCGGAGGCTTCGACGTCGACTACGCCGTTCCCATCATGGAAGAAACCTTTGGCATGGACCGCGAAACGGCGCTCGAGTGGATCGAGGCCTTCGGAGCGCTCTACGCCGAAGCGGACCGTCAGATCGCAGCGCTCCAGGCCGAGGAGCCGGACCGCGTCGTCCTAAACCTTCGAGGCGTTCTGACGCCCGCCGAAGAGCATTTTTGGGACACCGTTCACGTCTATGACGAGGTCAATCCGAAACTCGCCGCACGCATCCTCGAGGATGCAACGCCGCTCATCGAGCGCCGGCTCGCGGAGCTGCACTAGAGACCGTTCGAAGAGAAAAAAGAGGCGGGCGCGATTGGGGTTAGGGGTTGAGGTGAGGTGCGCCCGCCGGAAACGGGGTTTGTCATTGAGACGCCGCTGGAGGGGGATCGGTTATGCCGCTTTTCGAAAAAATGGAAGAAACCGTTTGACACTCGCGAGTCGCATTTTCTATGATCGAACAAACGGCGAACAGACCGGGAATTAAAAGCGAATCCTGGAGGGAGTGTCATGCAGAGCGAAATTCGAGTTGGAACCGCTGGTTGGTCCTATGCGGACTGGAACGGCGTCGTGTACCCGAGCCATCGCCCGGCCGGGTTCCACGAAGCCGAATACCTGGCGAGGTTCTTCCGCGTCATCGAGATCAACACCTCGTTCTACCGCCCGCTGCGGCCCCAGCTCGGGCAGGTGTGGGCTCGCAAGCTGGCCGCTCGTGAGGACTTTCGCTTCACCGCGAAGCTCTACCGCGGCTTCACGCATGAGGGTCGACTCGACCGCGCCGAGGTGCGGCAGTTCTGCGAGGGCCTCGAGCCGCTGGTCGACGCCGGCAAGCTGGGCTGCCTGTTGATGCAGTTCCCGTGGTCGTTCCGCATGAGCGACGAGAACCTGCGCTGGGTGCTGCGACTCAGCTCGGCGTTCCGGCAGTATCCGCTGGCGGCGGAGATGCGGCACGCCAGTTGGAGCTCGCGCGAGGTCCTGCACGCCTTCGAGGACCACGGCATCGCGTTTTGCAACATTGACCAGCCTCAGCTCAACGGCTGCCTGCCGCCGACCGCCCACGTCACGTCGCCAATCGGCTACGTCCGGCTGCACGGCCGAAATTACCAAGAGTGGTTCGACTTCGACGAGGGCCGACGGCCCGGCGGCAGGACCGCCGCGGCCGCCCGCTATGACTACCTCTACAGCCAGGATCAACTCGCCAAGTGGGTTGCACGGATTGACGATATCTCGTCCCGGGCCGAGACGACCTACGTGGTGACGAACAACCATTTCCGGGGGCAGGCCGTGACGAATGCGCTGCAGATCTTGGCCGAGCTCTCGGACGAAACCGTCGAGACGCCGCCAACGCTGCTCGACCACTACCCGGAGCTCAATCGCACCGCTCGCAACCTGCCGCCGCAGCGTTCGCTGTTCTACCAGGAACACCCCACGAGACGGCCTTTGCGCCCGGTTCGGCGGACCGCGACGACAGCGGTCTATGCCCGCGCCTGAGACCTGGCCGGTCGCGGCGTTCGTTCCGCGCTAATCCAGGTTTTCCAGGATGTGCACGTCGCCGCGGCGGGTCTCGACCGGCAGGATGATGGCGTCGCGCGTCACGGCAAACTTTGTGAACAGCGCCGCCTCGGGCAGCTCCAGCTCGCCGGGATTGAAGCGCTCGGCGTCGCCGCCCTCGCCCGGCATCCGCCAAACGGCGAAGGCGCCGTCACGGTCGGAGGTGAAGTAGAACCACTTGCCGTCGGGCGACCAAGCGCAAGGCCCTTCCGTCGCCGGGCTCGTCACGAACGGCGCCGCCTCGCCGGAAGCGAGGTCCAAGCGGTAGATGTCCTCGTCACCGCCCTTGTTCGAGACGAATGCCAGGCGCCTACCGTCAGGCGAGTAGGCGGCGTAGAGCTCGTTGCTCGGCCATTCGAGTAACCGCACCGGCTCCCCGCCGGCCATTGCGTCCACGGTCCAGATGTCCCAATTGCCGGAGCGGTTCGAGTAGAAGGCCAGCGTCCTGCCGTCGGGGGACCAAGCCGGCTGCGCGTCGCTGCCGCTCAGCTCGCCGTCGGTGAGCTGCAGCGCCACCGAGTCCAGCGCCGGCATGCGGAAGAGGCGGTAGGCGCCGGTGGAGGTCGACGAAAACGCGATCTGCTCGCCGTCGGGCGAGATGGCCGCGCCGATCTCGCGCGTCGCACGATTCCATTCGCGAGTCAGTTTGCGGGCCGGCGCGGCGAGGCCGAGCTTGTAGTAGATGGCGCCCTGGCCGGCATTCTGCGAGGTCCACGCGAGCAGCATGCCGTCGGGCGCGGCGGAGGGGTAGTAGTTGAGCTCGCCGTGCTCGGTGGCCACGCGCGCTTCGCCGGTCGACAGCCCGGTCTCGGGATCGCGACCGATCGCCCACAACTGACGATTGAGGTTGCGCACCGTAAAAGCCAGGCGCGAACCGTCCGCCGAGTAGCGCGGTTGGATGTCGTCGGTAGCCGAGATCGTCAGTCGCCGGCCCTCGTCCAGCGGCATGCCCGTGGCCGCGTCGAGGCTCACCCGCCACAGATCCTTGTCGCCGCCGAACGCGCCTCTCGAAACTACGAGTCGATCGCCTTGGGGGCCGACGGCGATCCCGGCAACCTCCTCGCCGGTTGGAACCAGCCCGAGCGGCGTGGTTTGGCCGCTCTCGATCTCGACGACGAAAAGATCGCGGTGCGTGCGGTCCCAAAAGTAGAGCTGCTCACCGTCCCTTGACCACTCCGCGTAGGGCGTTCCGCTGGTGCCGCTGACGACGAGCGCGGGCTCGCCGCCGGTGTAGCTCACCGTATAGATCGAGCCGTGCGAGTCGAAGGCGAGCTGACGCCCGTCGGGCGACCACACCGGCCGCGAGCCAAACGGGGAAACCCGGATGGACTGGCCGCCCTCGCTGGGAATCAAAAACACCCCGCCGCCTTGGCCCCGCACCGCATACGCGATCGAGCGCCCGTCGGGCGACCAGGCCGGGTGCATTTCGGTTTCCGGCGTGCGGGTGATCTGCACAGGCTGCCCTCCGTTCGAGGGTTGTTTCCACAGGTCCATCACGCCGCTGGCGTCCGAGGCGTAGGCGAGCCACTCGCCGTCGGGCGACCACGTCGCCTCGATCGAGAGGCCTTCACCGCCGGTAAGCTGCGTCAGCGTCGCCTGACGGTTGCCAGAAGCGGCGGGCGAGCGTCCACGGCTGAAGGCCAACAGCAGCGCTGCCGCGACGACGGCCCCGGCCAGCGCAGCGGCCAGCAGCGAACGCCAGGATCCAGCCGCACCCGCCTGCGCGGGGGCGGGAGCGGCCGGCGGGTCCAGTCGACCCGCGCGGTAGTCCTCCAGCAATTCCTCGAGCGAAATTTTCAGATCGCCCATGTGTTGGTAGCGGCGGTCCGGCGCTTTGGCGAAACAGCGCAGGACGATTCGCTCGAGCTCCGGCGGAACTCTCGGCGCGTGATCGCGCAACGGCTCGGGCTGCCTTTGCAGGATCCCGGCCAAGACCGAGACTTTCGAGTCGCCCGCGAAAGCCCGCCGGCCCGACACCATCTCATAGAGCATCGAGCCGAACGAGAAAACGTCCGAGCGCGGGTCAACCGGCCGCCCCTCGGCCTGTTCGGGCGACATGTAGGCCACGGTCCCGAGGATGACGCCCTCCTGCGTGCGGGGGCTCGAGTGCGAATCCGTCTCGAGCGCGGCGCCTGGTTCGGTCAACTTTGCGAGACCGAAGTCGAGCAGCTTGATGCGGCCCTTGTCGCTGCGGATGACGTTCGCGGGCTTGAGGTCGCGGTGGACGATGCCGTGGCTATGCGCCGCCGCCAGCGCGTCCGCCACGGCAATTGCGGTTTCGAGCGCCTCGGGCAGCGGCAGCGCCCCGGCGCCGAGCTTGCGGTCTAGCGTCTCGCCCTCGACGAGCTCCATGGCGATGTAGCTGACGCCGTCGACTTCGTCGATCTCGTGAATGGTGACGATATTGGGGTGGTTCAGCGCCGAGGCCGCCTTGGCCTCCTGCACGAAACGGCGCTTGCGATCCGCGTCCTCAACCGCCTCGGCCTTCAGCGCTTTGATCGCCACCTGGCGGTCGAGCGTGAGGTCGCGCGCGCGGTATACCGCTCCCATTCCGCCCTCGCCAATTTTCGACAACAGACGGTAGCGGCCAATCGTCTGGCCAATCTCAAGCTTGCTCGCGCGCACCGGGCCGGTGACCGAGCGGTCGGCGGGACCGGAGACGATTTGGTCGCGCAGCGACTCGAGGGCGGCCACGACTTCATCCATCGTCTGCGGACGCTGTTCGGGCGCCTTCGCCATGCAACGAGCCACGAGCTTCGTCCAGGCTTCGGGCAGCCGCTGCTGGGTCTGGTCGAGCGCGGGCGGCTCGGTATTGAGAATCTCGTACTGCAGCGCCGCCATGTGCATGGCCTGGAAGGGCAGCTCCCCGGCTGTCAGCTCGTGGCAGAGCACGCCAAAGGAAAAGATGTCCGCGCGCGCGTCGACCTTCTCGCCCAGAATCTGCTCCGGGGCCATGTAGGCCATCGTGCCGAGCAAGCTGCCTTCTTCGGTGAGCGCCGACTCGAGCTCGAGCTTCGCCAACCCGAAATCGCTGACCTTGAGCACGCCGTCCTCGGTGACGAGCACGTTCTCACTCTTGATGTCCCGGTGGATGACGCCGCGGCGGTGGGCGTGAGCCAAGCCGCGGGCAATCTGCAACGCGTCTTCGACGAGCTGCCGCGCGGGGGGCGGCTCAGCGCCGCCGTGCAGCCGCTCGATCCGTCCCCGAAGCGCTCCTCCGGCCACGTACTCGAGCACCAGGAATCGCAGTCCGTCAGCTTGCTCGAAGGAGTAGATGGTGGCGATGTTGGGGTGGTTCAGCGCCGAGACGGCGCGAGCCTCGCGCTCGAAGCGCGCAATTTTGTCCTCGGAGAGCGTCGGAGGCAGGATCTTGAGGGCGACCTCGCGACCCAGCTTGCGGTCCCTGGCCTTGTAGACCGCGCCCATGGCGCCTTCGCCGAGCCGCTCGAGCTCGTCGTAGTTGCCAAGACTGCGGCCGGTCAGATCCACCTCGGCGAAGCTCGCAATGAGGATCGCACAACGGCCCGGAGCGGCGGACGCGCTAGCCGATCTCCATGATCTCTTTCTCTTTGTTGGCGCTGGCCTCGTCGAGCTTCTTGACCGTCTCGTCAGTCAGCTTTTGAATCTCGTCGTGCGCATGGCGCGACTCGTCCTCCGAGATGGCCTTGTCCTTTTCGAGCTTCTTGATGGCCTCGTTGGCGTCCCGGCGTAGATTGCGCGCGGCCACGCGATGCTTCTCGGTCATCTGGTGCAGTTGTTTGACGAACTGCTGCCGGCGCTCCTCGGTCAGCGGCGGAATCGGCAGGCGGATCAGCTTGCCGTCGTTCTGTGGGTTCAGACCCAGATCCGAGGTCTGGATCGCCTTTTCGATGGCGCCGATCTGCGAGACGTCCCACGGTTGAATTTGAATCAGCGTGGGCTCCGGCGCGCTCAAATTGGCCATCTGGTTCAGAGGCGTCATCGTTCCGTAGTAGTCCACGCGGATCGCGTCGAGCAGGTGGACGGAGGCGCGTCCGGTGCGCAGCGATCCCATTTCCCGTCCGAGATCGTCGATCGTCTTCTCCATCCTCTCCGTTGCTTCGAGGTGGACTTCTTCAACGCTTTCGCCGTGGATGTGGGACATAGTTCGCTCGCTTTCTCAGGACATCAAGGTGCCGACGGGTTCGCCCGCGACGGCGCGCCGCATCGCGCCCGGCTCGTTGAGGTCGAACACCACGACGGGCATGCGATTGTCGCGGCACAGCGCCACCGCAGTAGCATCCATCACGCCGAGCCCCTGCTCCAGGACTTCGGCGTAGGATATCTTCTCATAACGCTTCGCCGAGGCGTTCGTGGCTGGATCGGAATCGTAGACGCCGTCCACCTTGGTCGCTTTCATCACCACGCCCGCACCGGTTTCGATCGCGCGCAGCGTGGCGGCGGTGTCGGTGGAGAAGTAGGGATTCCCAGTGCCGGCGGCGAACAGAACGGCGCTGCCGGCCTCGAGCAGGGCGACGGCGCGGCTGCGGTCATAGCGCGGCGCCAGCGGCTCCATCGCAACGGCGCTCATCGCCTCGGCGCTCGCCCCTTCGGCGCGCAGCAAGTCTCGAAAGGCAAGCGCGTTGATGACGGTCGCGAGCATGCCCATCGAGTCGACCGTGGTGCGATGGAGCTTGTCGCCAGCGTCGCGCACGCCGCGAAAGTAGTTCCCTCCGCCCAGCACCAAGCCAACCTGTACGCCGTCGCGCAGCAAGCCGGCGACCTCGGCGGCGATCTCGCCGGCGCGCTCGGCGTCGAGACCAAAGCCGGTCTCGCCGCCTAGAGCTTCGCCGCTCAGCTTCAGAAGAATTCGCTCGTAGGCGGGCATTTTCGGCGTGCCTCCCGCGTGAAACGCGTGCGTGGGCGCCAGCGGCGCGCCGCCGCGCCGCTGGTCTCTACTCTTCGCCGATCTTGAAGCGCGCCATGCGTCCGATGGCGATCTTCTCGCCCAGCTTGGCGATCTTCTCGGTGATCAGCTCTTGGACGGTCTTGGAGTTGTCCTTGACGAATGGCTGCTCGAGCAGGACGACCTCTTCGTAGAACTTGCCCATGCGGCCCTCGACGATCTTGTCGACGACCTTCTCGGGCTTGCCCTCCTGAAGCGCCCGGTCGCGCTGGATGTCCCGCTCCTTTTGGATGGCCGCCTCGTCGACCTCCTCGCGGCGCACGAAGCGCGGGTCGGCCGCGGCGATGTGCATCGCGATGTCGCGCGCGAGCTCCTGATAGTCGTCGGTACGGGCGACGAAGTCGGACTCGCAGTTGAGCTCGAGCAGCACCCCGAGCTTGCCGCCGGCGTGGATGTAGGAGGTGATCAAGCCTTCCGACGCCGCGCGATCCGCCTTCTTGGCGGCAACCGCGATGCCGCGCTTGCGCAGCACCACTGCCGCCTCTTCGATGTTGCCGTCGACCTCGACGAGCGCCTTCTTGCACTCCATCATGCCCGCTCCGGTTCGCTCCCGGAGCTCTTTCACCTGCTTTGCGCTGATATCCGCCATGGTTTGGTCCCTTGCCTACACTTCGAATCGAACGATTACCGCCGGGCGCGACCGCTCGGCGGTCGGCGAGGCGCCGCCGCGAGCCGGCCGCATCGTTTGGACTGCCGCTAAAACCCCTGCTGCGGGTCGGCGGCAGTGCTGTCCGGGTTGACGACGCCTCTTTCGGTGACGATGGTGCCGTCCTCGGTCATGATGGCGTACTCGCCTTCGACGCCATCGGCCGAGACGACCTGCTCAAACTCACCCTCGGTCGCCGCTTGGCGTCCTTCGAGGATCGCGTCGGCGACCTTGCTGGTGAACAGCCGGATGGCCCGCAGAGCGTCGTCGTTGCCGGGGATCACGTAGTTGATCGGATCCGGGTCCGAGTTCGTATCGACGATCGCCACGACCGGGATGTTGAGGCGGTTGGCCTCGAGCACCGCGATCTCTTCCTTGCGCGAGTCGATGACGAATAGCACGTCGGGAGGCCCCGGAATCTCCTTGATGCCGACGAGATTCTGCGTGAGATGCTTCCGCTCGCGTTCGAGGCGGGAAATTTCCTTCTTCGCGCGACCCTCGTAGTGCTCTTCGTCGGCGAGCCGGTCGAGCTCCTTGAGGCGCTCGATCGATTTCTGCGCGGTGACCCAGTTGGTCAGCAGTCCGCCCAGCCAGCGGTGATTCACCCAGTACATCCCGCAGCGGCGCGCTTCCTCGGCCACCGCTTCCTGCGCCTGCCGTTTGGTGCCCACGAACAGGATGGACTTGCCCTGTGCGGCCGTATCGCCGACAAACCTCAGAGCTTCCTTGAACTGCTTGAGGGTCTTCTGCAGATCTACGATGTGGATGCCGTTGCGTTCGCCGAAGATGAAATCCTTCATCTTGGGGTTCCAGCGCCTGGTCTGGTGCCCGAAATGAACGCCGCTTTCGAGCAATTCTTTCATCGTGACTTGAGGCACGAGCGACTCCTTGTCCCGGTTGTCCGGTCCTGGTTTTGCGTCGCGCCCCGGGGGGACGCGACAAGTGCGATCCGGATCTGTCCAAGCGGGATTTGATCCGAAACGCGAAAAAGGCCGCCGCTCGGATGCGGCGGCCCGCGAATCGAGCATGCTAGCGCTTCGAGAACTGGAAGCGCTTGCGGGCGCCGGGCCGGCCGTACTTCTTGCGCTCATGCTTACGCGGGTCGCGCGTGAGGTAGCCCGCCTTCTTGAGCGTGGGCCGCAGCTCGGCGTTGAAATCCTGCAAAGCGCGCGCGATACCCATCCGCGCCGCCTCCGCCTGGCCGGCCAAGCCTCCGCCGCGGGCCAGGATATAGACGTCGAACTTGCCCGCCGTCTCGGTGGCCAGCAACGGCTGCCGCACGACCATGCGCTCAGCCTCGGTGTTGAAGTAGTCTTCGAGCGAGCGCTTGTTTACCACGATCTGCCCGTTTCCGGGGCGCAGGAACACACGCGCGATCGCAAGCTTGCGTCGGCCAGTTCCCAGATACTGTTTCCGAGTCGTCTCCACGGGTCGATCCTCTCCCCTGCTCAGCGCTCGATCGTCACTGTCTTCGGCGCCTGAGCCTCATGCGGGTGGTGAGGCCCCGCGTATACCTTCAGCCTCTTGGCCAGTTGCCGCCCAATCTTGTTCTTGGGCAGCATGCGCGTCACCGCGTTTTCGATCAAACGCTCCGGGTGGTTCTCCCGCAGGTGTCGCAAATTGACAGTCTTGAGCCCCCCGGGATATTGCGAGTGGCGGTGATAGAGCTTGTCGTCTTCCTTCTTCCCGGTTACCGCAACCTTCTCGGCGTTGACGACGATTACATGGTCACCGGTCTTGAGGAACGGCGTGTAGTCGGGCTTGTGCTTGCCCATCAGCATCGTCGCCGCACGCGTCGCGAGCCGCCCCAAGATGACATCGTTGGCGTCGATGAGATACCAGTCGTTGCGCACCTCGTCCGCGCGCGGAATGTAAGTCGACATGACGGAAGATCGCTCCTCAGCCCCGAAGCGGCGTGCCGTTCGGGCGAGACTGCCAGCCTTTCAATCGTATCCCGGACCTCGGGAGTGCGTCAAACGCGCAGTGCACCGTTGTCGCGCTCGCTGGGCGCGACTGTCGGCGGCAGGCGAAACCTGCACTCCGCAGTATAGCGTAGTCCCGGCCGAGGCGCCTGGACCAACCCCGCGGGGAGTAGTACCATGAAGTCTCCGGCGGGTTGCAAATGAAGGACTTCCTGGCATGGGCGAAACCCGGCAGCCGAGAAGCTGAGCTTGCCCGCGGCGTCGATCCCGATCGCCTGCCCCGCCACATCGCCGTCATCATGGACGGCAACGGCCGCTGGGCTAAGCGACGCTTGATGCCACGCGTGGCCGGCCACCGCGCTGGCATCGAATCGGTTCGAGAGATCATCGAGTCCTGCTGCCGCCTGGGCGTGAATGCGCTCACGCTCTACGCCTTTTCGGTCGAGAACTGGAAGAGGCCGCGCGCCGAGGTCGAGACGCTGTGGGGCTTGCTCGAGCGCTACCTGCGCGACGAGCTCGGACGCCTCAAGTCCAACAACGTCCGCTTCCAAGTGATCGGTCGTATCGAACAACTGCCGGCCGCCGTGCAGTCGACTCTCGACTACGCCATCGTCGAGACCGCAGCCAATAGCGGTCTCAGGCTTACCGTGGCGCTCAACTACGGCGGACGCGCCGAGATCGTAGACGCCGTCAACACGCTCCTGGCTCGCGCTCGTCAGTCCGAGGTGGAGCTACGCGTGGACGAGGCCACGTTCGGAGCCTATCTTGCCACCGCCGGGCTGCCCGATCCCGACCTGCTCATTCGAACCTCGGGCGAGGTGCGCGTGAGCAATTTCCTGCTCTGGCAGATCGCCTACACCGAGATTTGGGTCACCGAAAAGTACTGGCCGGAGTTTCGCAGCGGCGATCTGCTCGAGGCGGTTCTGGAGTTCCAGAAGCGCGAGCGGCGTTTCGGCGGGTTGGGTCCCTCCCAGGCGGAGCCGGCCGCGGCGCTCGTCGGCGCCGGCCCAGAGTCCGCCACTCCGGCCGCGCCGGTGGGCGAGCCCACGGAGTGAGCCCGGCATGAAACGGGTCGCGACGGCCCTCGTCCTCATCCCGGTCGTCATCGGCCTGATCTTCTACGCCCCGCCCTTGATGGTGCGCGCCGCGCTGGCGCTGGTTGGCCTGCTATGCCTGCGCGAATGCCTCGACCTGGGGCGCTCGAGCGGGGTCGAGCCTTTCGGTCCGGTCGCCCTGGCAGCCGGCGCGGTCCTGATTCTGACCAGCGTCCCGATCGGCGCCTTCTTGATCGGCGTCCTGGTGTTGCTGATGGCTCTGGCCGTCTACGCCGCGCGGCGTGAGACGGCGTTCCTCAGCGTCGCCGTCACCTTCTTCGCGCTGGTCTACACCTGCGGGCCGTTCGCCCTCGCCCGCCGGCTGCACGAGATGAGCCCGCACTGGTTCTTCTCGGCCCTGCTGGTCAACTGGGTTGGAGACTCAGCCGCGATGTACGCGGGAAAGGCTTTCGGCCGCCACAAGCTCGCTCCAGCGATCAGCCCGGGCAAGACTTGGGAAGGCGCGATCGCTTCCCTGCTGCTGGGCGCACCGGCCGGGGCGGCGTACCTGATGCACTTTGTCCCGGGCGCGAGCCTGGGATTCGCGGTGGGCTACAGCCTGCTCGCCAACCTGTCCGGCCAGCTTGGCGACCTGGCCGAGAGCGTGCTCAAGCGCGGCGCCAACGTCAAAGACTCCGGCGCCGTGCTGCCCGGCCATGGCGGCATGCTCGACCGCATGGACGGCGCCCTGTTCGCTCTTCCAGCGGCCTATCTTTTTCTGGCAGTCGCTAGCTGGCTCTAGCCTGCAAGTGTTTCGGAAGCGCGCGAGGTCTTCCACCTAGGAGGTGGCCGCGAGCAACGCGTCGTTCGGGTAGTGCTCGTTGACGTTGTCGGCGGTGATCAGCTCGTGCCCGACGAACACCGCGGGAGGCGCGGGGCGACCTTCGAGAATCCGACTCGCCAGCTCGAGGATCCGCTCGCCGTAGGCCTCGGGGAAGTAGCCGACCGAGCCGATCAGGCGGGTCTCTTCCCGGCGGAGCTCGCGTCGGCCTTCGGCGGAGGCTCCTTGGCTGGCCACTGCGCAGCGGTTCTCCGCTCCCGCCTCGGCGAGCGCGCGCAGCGCGCCCAGGGCGGCGGGATCGTTGCAGGCGCCGATGAGCGTATGGCCGCCGCGGCGCAGCGCGCGGCGGACGGCCGAATAGCCGCCCTGCTCCTCTCCGCCGGAGTCGAGCCGGACCACGGCTGAAGCCGGCAAGTCCGGGGCAGACTTTCGAATCCCCGTCAAGACCCCTTCCAGCCGCGCCTCCACCATGGGACCGGCGGCATGAATCTCGAGCAGCACAACCTGATCGACTCGTCCCCTCCAGCGCTCCAGCGTCCAGCGGCCGAGAGCGCGCCCAGCGATCATGCCCGCCCGGTAGTTGTCGGCCCCGAAGTACGTCGCTCCGGGGTGCGGAATGTCGATCGCAATCAGCGGGATGCGTGCCTCGTGAAAACGCGACGCCACCTGCGGCGCCACGCTCGCGAAGGTCTGGAACTCGACGGCCAGATCCACCTTCTGCGCAATGAGCTGCTCGGCGTTGCGAATCGCGGCCGTCGGGCTCGAGCGGTTGTCGAGCTCGAGCAACCGCATGCCGCGCGCCTCCGCGGCCACCCGTACGCCTTCCGCCACCTCGACCGCGAAAGCGCTCTCGGTGGTCTGCCCGCCAAAACCGATCGTGTAAGTCGGCTTGTCGAGCCGCCGAACCCGGACACGGTAGCGGGTGGAGTCGACCTTCTCCACCATCCCGGCGCGCTCGAGCGTATAGAGCAGCCGAAACGCCCGCGAGGCCGTCAGGCCGGTGCGCGACGCCAGGTCTCGCAGAGGCAGGCGCTCGGACTCGTCTCGAAAGGCCGCGAGCAGCTCACAAGCTCGCACGACGGAGTCCACGATGTAGCGTTGGTCCAACGAAGGTTGTTTCATTGAGCGAAACCACAGGAGTCGATAAATCGGACTATTGACCAGTGAAACCGTGACGATACACTCCTTTCGTCGAATCGTCAAGCATTTCGTTAGTCGAAATACAGAGCGCGCGTTGACATCCTGAGCCGCTTGTGGTCAGGTAAGGAAGCGATGTTGCGCCTGGGCTCGCTGCTTCTCACCTCGTTGACGGTATTGTTTGGAGCTGCGCCGGCGTCAGGGCAGGAACTGCCTCCGGCGGCTGAGCGGACGATCGAGTTCGCCGCCGACATCGGACCGATGTTCGAGCGCCACTGCCACGCCTGCCACGGCGAGGCCAATCAGATCAATGGTTTGCGTCTGGACAACGAATCCGACGCGATGAAGGGCGGCCATTCCGGCCCGGCGATTGTGCCGGGCGACAGCGCGGGCTCGCGGCTGGTCCATATGCTAGCCGGCTATCGCGTGAAGGCCGTGATGCCGCCGGGAGCGCCGCTGACGCCGGCCCAGATTGGGCTCGTGCGCGCTTGGATCGACCAAGGGGCCGAGTGGCCCGAGACAAAGTTGTCCGCAGCGTCCGAACCTGCAACCGCGGCTCTGGACCATTGGGCTTGGCAGCCGCGCACCATGCCCGCGCCGCCCCAGGTCCGGGACGCGGAATGGGTTCGCAATCCGATCGATCGCTTCGTGCTGGCCAGGCTCGAGAGCGAAGGGGTTGCGCCCTCGACCGCCGCCGACAAGCTGACCTTGCTACGCCGGGTCTCGCTCGATCTCACCGGCCTGCCGCCGACGCCTCGGCAGACGCAGCAGTTCTTAGCCGACCGCTCGCCCGACGCCTATGAGCGCGCTGTGGACCGCTTGCTCGACTCCGAGCACTACGGCGAAAAGTGGGCCATGCATTGGCTCGATCAAGTTCGCTACGCGGACTCGGACGGCTACGAGAAAGACGACCCGCGCCCCCACGCCTGGCGTTACCGCCACTGGGTGATCCAGGCGCTCAACCAGGACAAGCCTTTCGACCAGTTCTCGATCGAGCAGATCGCCGGAGACCTGCTGCCGCATCCCAGCGAAGACCAGATCGTCGCCACGGGCTTTCATCGCAACACGCTCAAGAACCGCGAGGGCGGCGTGAACTTCGAACAGTTCCGCTTCGAGGAGAACGTCGACCGCGTCAACACCATCGGCTCGGTTTGGCTGGGGCTGACCATCGGCTGCGCCCAGTGCCACGAGCACAAGTACGATCCTTTCACCCAAGAGGACTACTACCGCTTGTTCGCCTTCGTGAACAACCTCGAGGACGAGCTCTCGCCCGCGCCCTTGCCCGGCGAGCGCGGCGCTTGGTTGCAGACCCATGCCGAATACCGCCGCCGTCGCGACGAGCTGCTGTGCGAGTACGGCGTCCCGGAGCTGCAGCCGGACTGGGAAACCAAGGTCAAGTATCACGGCGAGAACCCAGGCGAAGATACCGCTTGGGACGTGAACTGGGACACCCTCGCAAAGATGACCGACGGCGGCGACAAGTACATCATGATCCCGGCGGAGCAGCGCAGCGAACTGCAGGCCGACGTGGTCACCAACTACTTCTTGCGCTTCTACACGCAGGTCAGCTCGAAAGACGAGTACAAGGCGCTTGGTTTCGCCGAGCTCCGCGGCCGCCTCGCGAAGCTCAACGCCTCGTATCCTCAGATGAGCATGGCTCGCGCGGTCAGCGAGCGCAGCCCGTCGCGGACGCACCACATCCACGTCCGCGGAGGTTGGGACCGGCGCGGCGTCGCGGTCGCGCCGGGCGTGCCGAAAGCCCTGCCCCAGCTCGAGGGCGACGCTCTGAATCGGCTGGACCTGGCCAGTTGGCTGTTCTCGGAAGACAATCCCCTCACCGCCCGCGTCACGGTCAACCGCGTTTGGCAGGAATACTTCGGCACAGGGATCGTGGCGACCTCGAACGACTTCGGGACGCAAGGCGAGCGGCCTTCGCATCCCGAGCTGCTCGACTGGCTGGCCGGGGACTTCGTCTCGAGCGGCTGGAGCCTCAAGCATCTCCATCGCCGCATTGTGACGTCGGCCGCCTACCGTCAGTCTTCGAAGGCGCGTCCCGAGGTTGCAAAGCGCGATCCGGATAACCGCTGGCTCTCGAGACAGAACCGGTTGCGGTTGCCCGCCGAGACCATTCGCGATACGGCCTTGGCCGCCTCCGGGCTGCTCAACGACGAGATCGGAGGCAAGAGCGTCTATCCGCCGATCCCGGACGGGGTCACCAGCCTAGGCTACTCGGGCGGCTTTGCCTGGCCGACCAAGGACGGCCGCGACCTCTACCGCCGCGGTCTCTATATCCACTTCCAAAGGACCGTCCCGTACCCGATGCTGATGACGTTCGACTCGGCGGAGCGTTCGGTGGCCGAGTGCCAGCGCGAACGCTCGAATACGCCGTTGCAGGCGTTGAACTTGCTCAACGACCCGGTCTTCATGGAAGCCGCGCAGGGCCTCGCAACACGCGTGCTGACCGAGACGCCGTCGGCGGACTTCGACGACCGGCTCGACTACGCCTACCGTCTCTGCTTCGCACGCAAGCCGTCTGAGACCGAAGCCGAGCGCCTCGAGCGCTACTACCGCGACCAAATGCGCCTGCTCGACCAGTCGCCCAAGTCTGTCGCGGGCTGGTTCCCGCTCGAGCCCGAGCAGTTCGACCGCACCGCCGCCGCCGCCTGGACCGGGCTGAGCCGCGTGCTGCTCAATACAGACGAGTTCATTACGAGGGAATAGGAATCGTGCTTACGCGGCTCAAGGTCAAGGGGTTCAAGAATCTGGTGGACATCGACGTCTACTTCGGCCCGTTCACCTGCATCGCCGGGCCGAACGGGGTGGGGAAGTCGAATCTCTTCGACTCTATCCGATTCCTGAGCGCGCTTGCCGACCTCCCGCTAGTGGACGCGGCGTCGTCCATCCGCGCCGATCGGGGTCGACCATCAGACTTGCGGAGTCTGTTTCACCGCTTTGGCGAGCAGATCGATCCGGTCATGCAGTTTGAAGCGGAAATGCTCGTACCGCCCCAGGTCGTGGACGACCTTGGGCAGACAGCAAACGCTAGCGCGACCTTCCTGCGCTACTCGTTAAAGCTCGTCTTTCGCGAGAGCACACACCTCGGATCCGGTGGCACCCTCGAGATCGCCGACGAATCGCTCTCTCACATTCGTAAGAAAGAGGCTGCGAAGCGCCTGCTCTTCCCTCACAAGGTTCGCGATTGGCGAGAATCGGCGGTTGATGCGATTCATCGATCAGCGCCGTTTATTTCAACGAAAGAATCTGAAGACGACCGATTCATCCTCGTGCATCAGGACGGTGGCAGCCGCGGGCGGCCCCTAAGAAGGCCGGCCAGTCAGCTGCCTCGCACAGTCCTCTCTGTTTCGAACGCGGCCGAGAGCCCCACCGCGACCGTGGCGCGCAGCGAGATGCGGTCTTGGAAGCTCCTGCAGTTGGAGCCTACGGCGCTTCGCCGACCAGACGACTTTGGGTCTCCGCATGAGCTGGAGCTGAACGGGGAACATTTACCCTCGGCTCTCTACCATTTGGCTCGACGAAGCCCGAACGGCGCCCCCGCGGGGGAAGAGCGGCTGCAACAGGTCTACTGTTCGGTGGCCAACCGCCTCGCGGAGCTGATCGACGACGTTGGCGAGGTCTGGGTTGACCCCGACGAGAAACGGGAGATCCTCACACTGATCGCGCGAGATCGGTCGGGCACGTCGTATCCGGCGCGGGCCCTGTCCGACGGAACGCTACGATTTCTGGCACTGGCGGTTTTGGAAGCCGATACACAGGTGCAAGGATTGATTTGCCTAGAAGAGCCGGAGAACGGCATACACCCGAAACGAATCCCAGCGATGCTGGAGTTGCTCGAAGATATCGCCGTTGATCCCGAGGAACCGATCGACTCCGGCAACCCGCTCCGACAGGTCATCATAAACACGCACTCGCCGGTTGTAGTGAACGAGATTGCGGACCAGAATCTTCTCGTCGCGGAGCTTGACGAACAGATCCGAGACGGTCGACGGTTCAAGAAGCTCCAGCTCCGCTGCCTCTCCGACACTTGGAGAGCCAAGACCACAAGGACTCCAACGACGACTAAAGGTTCGCTGCTCGCATACCTGAATCCGTACATGCGAATCGGGGATTTGCCGCGAGGTGGAAAGACGACCCGAGTTGCGGATAGACAAGAACTGGGCGAGCTCTTCCGCGTCTCGTAGCCGAATGTCCGCTCTCCGATACACGCTGGTCTCTGAGGGGGGTTCGGATCGTGCTCTGTTGCCCATCCTCAACTGGGTGCTTCGCGAGCTTGTTCCCGATCGAGCGATTGCTCGCTCCTGGCCGGATCTGAGGCGGCTTGTCCGCCCCCCGAGCACGTGGGCGGCGAAGATGGAGTATGCTTTCGACTTGGAGCCGTGCGACCTAATGTTCGTACATCGCGACGCCAATTCCGCTGGAGTTGAGAGCCGAGTTTCGGAAGTGGCGTCGGCCGCCAAAGCCTGGGGAGCCGACCGCAAACCGCCGATTGTCGCTGTGGTCCCGAACCGAACAACCGAGGCTTGGCTCCTTTTTGACGAAACGGCGCTTCGCCGCGCCGCTGGCAATCCAGCTGGCCGGACGCCCCTCGAGATGCCGCAGGTTCGGCGGATCGAGCAGATTGCCGATCCGAAGTTCCTGCTGGAAGAGCTGATTCGGCAAGCCAGCGGCGCTAGCGGCCGCAGGCTGAAAAAACTGAGGCCAGGCAAGGTTATCCATCGGCTTGCCGATCGGATCGAGGATTTCTCGCCACTCAGGAAATGCGCGGCTTTCCAAAGGCTCGAAGTGGAAGTATCATGCGCATTGGGAAGGCTATGACGCTCGACCGCCCGCAATTCCGCCAAATCCAATCCCGCCGCGACTTCCTCTCGCGCTCGCTCGCCGGTCTCGGCACGATGGCGCTTGCCGACCTGCTGCGCGCCGAGGGCCGCACGGCCGAGCGCTCCGACCCGCTCGCGCCCAAGCCGCCGCATTTCGCCCCCAAGGCCAAGAACGTCATCTTCCTCTTCCAGGCCGGCGCCCCCAGCCAGATGGATCTATTCGATCCCAAGCCGGCGCTCACCAAATACCACGGCCAGTCGCTGCCGCCGGAGATGACCGAGCACCTCCAGCTCGCGTTCATCAAGAAGAACGCGCAAGTACTGGCTTCTGCGCGCGAGTTCACCAAGTGCGGCCAGAGCGGCATGGAGATCTCCGACCTGCTGCCGCATACCCAGACCATCGCCGACAACATCTGTCTGGTGCGGTCGATGTTCTCGGACGCCTTCAACCACCACCCGGGGCAGTCTTTGCTCATGACCGGCTCGCCGCTGCCAGGCCGTCCGAGCGTCGGCGCGTGGCTGACCTACGGTCTCGGCTCGGAGGCGAGCGACCTGCCCGGGTTCGTCGTGCTCAGCTCCGGCCGCGGGACCTCCGGCGGATCGTCCAACTGGGCGTCGGGGTTTCTGCCCTCAACCTATGCTGGCGTGCCGTTCCGCTCCTCGGGCGACCCGATTCTCTATCTCTCCAACCCGGACGGCGTCACGCCGCAGATGCAGCGCCTCTCTCTCGACGCACTCGAAGACCTCAACCAAGAGCGGCTCGAACGCACTGGCGACCTCGAGATCGCCGCGCGCATCCAGAGCTACGAGCTGGCGTTCCGCATGCAAACCGCGGGTCCCGATTTGCTCGACTTCTCCGACGAGCCCCAACACATCCTCGAAATGTACGGGGTCGACGGCGAGCTGACGGCGCCCTACGCCACCAACTGCCTGCTCGCCCGCCGAATGGTCGAGCGCGGCGTGCGCTTCGTCATGCTGGCGCACGCGAGCTGGGATCAGCACCAGAATCTCAAGAAGGACCTCAAGAAGAACTGCGACATCACCGATCAGCCCGCCGCCGCACTGGTGAAGGACCTCAAGCAGCGCGGCCTGCTCGACTCGACGCTCATTGTGTGGGGCGGAGAGTTCGGCCGCACTTCACTGGCCGACATCCGCCGCCCCGAAGACATCGACAGCGTCGGCCGCGACCATCATCCCGACGGCTTCTCCATGTGGCTCGCCGGCGGCGGCATCAAGGGCGGCCAAGTGATCGGCACGACGGACGAGCTCGCCATGCACGCCGTCGACGACATCGTGCATGTGCACGACGTGCAGGCGACGCTGATGCAGTGCATGGGCTTCGACCACACCAAGCTCACCTACCGCCACATGGGCCGGGATTTCCGGCTGACGGATGTGGGCGGGAGCGTCGTTCAGAAGATGCTGGTCTAGCTATTCCTCGTCAATCCGGTTCGACGGGTCAGCATTGCAGTAGTGCTTGTGGAGAAGCTCGAGACCTGAGATCACCCGTTCCAGCATCACCTTGACGGTTTCGGCCGGACTACTGTCGTTCAGCCCCAGACGTTCTAGCACCCTCCTGAATCCTGAGCCCTTCCTGTGTGCAGATCCGGTGGAACGGAGCGCTTGTATGTCCCGCAACGTCTGAAGAATGCCCTCCGGCTCGGGGCAAGCCGTGGTCGCGAGGAATCCCTCTAGCTTGCCGATCCCCTTCACGCCGTCAGGAAGGTTTCCCGCACGAGCGGCTAAGTCTTTCTCATTCAACGAATCCACGAGCAACTTGGCGAGAGCGCCAAGTTGTAGATCCAGCTCGGGTTGAGAACTCGTAACGGGGATGCGAACGGTATCCAGTAGGTGATCGTCTCCAGGGGAAGGTTCGAGGAAGAGTGGCCATCCCTGGACCTCTTTCCAACCGGACTGGACGCTTTGGTAGATGGTTCGGAACCGAAGATCAGCCGCTTCTGCATCTGCAAATTCACCCAAAAAGCTTCTCCGGGTCGAAGTCTCACTCATTCCTCCTTCGGGCGGGATATTGAACTGCCGCCAATGCATCTGTTCCTCATACGGGAGATCGCGCCCGAGGTCGCCTAGAAACGCTATCACCCGAGACGGATGATGATTATCAATCTGACATCCCCACAAGCTTAGGCAGCGCAAGTAGCCGTCCTCTACGGTGTAGCGATCTGGCTCGGCGAAGTACTTCTCAAGCACCTCTCGTCGGAAGTGAACGGGAGTAAGGTAGTTCGGTGCCTTTGGATTGGCTCCGAAGTAGTTTCCGAGCAGACCCGGGTTACATGAGTGCTCGACCTCCTCGCCGTCTTCATCCGTACTAATCACAAACGCCACGTATTTCTTGGGATCTGGTTCGGCAAACGGCCAGACTCCAGCCTTCGTACGATCTGGTGCGGCGAGGATGACCTTCGCCAGGAGGCGAGAAAATAGCTTCGCTTCTGTGTCGTGAAACGGGACATCGATCCTTCGATGCCAACGAAAACCCTGCCCCACTTCCAGACGATCCAGTTCGCCGCTCGGAACGCTGGTTGGATTAATGCACGAGTGCCGCACTGAGTCAACGTAGATTGCCAGGTGGAGCCCGGTTGCCGCTTGAAACTGGCGCAGCTCTCGGAGTCGGACAGTGACGTGGGAGGGTGCAATCCTGGCAACTTCGACCTGCCGACCGGAGCTATCAAAAGACAGCAGTAGACCTGATCGAGCTTTATCTTCTGCGAGATTGTGGTAGAGGCGAAACTCTTCGTCTAATTCTTCATATGAAGGGAATGCGTCGTTGAATGATCGATGCAGAACCAAAGGCCGAACACCCTCATCGCTTCCGAAACGCTCGTACTGTACTGTTTCATGTCTTCCTTTGAAGTACTTGGTAAAACAAGGCCTCCCACTCCCGATCGATAAATCCCATTCGTTTCGCTCGAGCGATCGATTTGCGGCATCCTGCGTGAGGAGTGCACACCATATGGCAAATCGGTCTAACCCTGAATCTTTGATCTCATAAAGAGTCTCCCACGCCCGCTTACCTATTGTCGGAAGCAGAACATCAACAATGTCCGTCTGCAATAGGTGGCCGATAGTGTCATTCTTGACGTATTTCATCAGGGAAGGGTCCGTTGCAAGCACGGCTTACTCCGCCGGTTTCATGTTGCGTATCGCCGCGATCCGCCAGAGGCCTTCCACCCGTTGCACCGTAAAGCTCGTCCACATGCGCCGCTCGGGCTGATTGCCGGTCCCGGCGATCACGTAAGGCCCGTCGGCCAGCGCGACATCCTCGGTCAGGAACCGTACCCGGTCTACGCCGATGGTTCGAGAACCGGGGCGGCGCGACGAGCTGCCGAGCATTCCCTTGACCAAGGTTGGCCGGCCAAAACGCCACTCGCCAGAGGAGACAAGCTGATCGGCGTCCTCGGTAAACAGCTTTTCGATCGCGGCTGGATCGCGTTCTTCCCGAGCCGCCACATAGCTCGCCACGAGCGCGCGGATCGCCTTCTCGTCCTCGGCGCCCGCGCTGAACAGCGAGGGCGTCGCCAGCAAGGTCAGGCAGAGCAGGGCTGTCGATCGCATGCCGCGATTCTAGCGCGGCTATACTTGTGGTCGCTTTGAAGCTCACCATCCTGATCGCCCTCTTCCTTGTCGGTTGCAGTCCCGCTCCCCCGCCGGAACACGCTGCTCCTGCCGTCCAGCACCAAACCGCCATGCCCAAGACGTTGCTGGTTGTCGATGAGAACATTCCTGAAAAGGCCAAGTTCCCCGCCATCGACTTCCACGTCCACGCGCGCTCGCTCGCCTCCAAGACCGACTACGAGAAGCTCGTCGCGATGATGGACGCGGTCGGCCTCGACAAGATCTGCAACATGGATGGCGGCCACGGCGAGACCTTCGACCACAACATGGAGCTCGCCCAAGGCTTCGAGGACCGCGTCCTCCACTTTGCACGGCTCAATTGGGAAGGCGTCAACGAGCCCGGCTGGTCCGAGGAGGCCGCGGCCGAGCTCGAGCGCTGTTTCGACCACGGGGCGCGCGGCCTCAAGATCAGCAAAGTGCTCGGCCTTCAACTCCAAAACGACGATGGCAGCTACATCCACGCCGACGACCCGCGCCTCGACGCCGTTTGGCAAGCCTGCGCCCGCCGCGGCAAGCCCGTCATGATGCACCTCAGCGACCCCGTCGCGCGCTTCCACCCCATTGGGCCCGAGAACGAGCGCTACGAAGCCGGCATGTGGCGCGAGACGACAGAGGGCAACTACTACGAGACGGGCCAGCCGCATTACGACGAGATCTTCGAGCATCGCGAGCGGATGCTGCAGCAACATCCCCGGACGACGTTCGTCATGGCGCACGTCGCTTCGATGGGCTGGGACCTCAAGCGGGTACGCGCCCTTCTCGACGCTCACCCCAACGTTCACGTCGAGATCTCGGCCCGTCTACAAGAGCTCGGCCGCCAGCCTTATACCGCGCGCAAGTTCTTCCTCGACTACCCGGACCGCATCTTCTTCGGGACCGACGGCTCGCCCGCGCGCGACCCCGACGATTTCTGGCGACCCCATTGGCGCTTCCTCGAAACCGACGACGAATACTTCGATCACCCCGCGCAGATGCTCTCGCCGCTCGGCGCCCCGCTTCAAGGCCGCTGGAAGATCTATGGCCTTTTCCTGCCGGATGACATCGTGCGCAAGGTCTACCGCGAAAACGCCTTGCGGGTGCTGGGAGAGTAGAGCCGATGCCCGGTGCGGAGCCGCATGCGCGAGCTTGCGGTCTGGTTCAGGCCACTGCGATCAGCCGCGTGACCGCACCCTTGCTGGGGGAGCGGTTCTGGGGCCCTAGTTCGCGGCCGGCTTGACGACGCCGAGCGCCTCCCATTCGTCGAGCTGCGACTTGATACGATCGGCCGCGGTGGCTTGCGGGTCGAGCTCGAGGAACTTGCGAAAGTCATCCGCGGCGGCTTTGAACTTGCCGGTGTTGGCCAGCGCGGCGCCGCGCAGCTGGTAGGCCTGCGGGAAACGCTTGTCCGCGCCGCGATCCACCATCTCGCTCGCCGTCGAGATGGCGCCTTCGTTGTCGCCCGCCCGCAGTTGCGCCGCGCACATGTAGAAGCGGACATCGTCCATGTTGGGATTGAGCGAGAGAGCCTTCTTGCCGATTGCCGCAGCGCGTTCCATATCGCCCGAGGCCGCGACCAATCGCAACAGGCCCGGGTAGGGAGAAATGAACTCCGGGTCCGCCGCGACGGCGTTTTCATAGGCCGCCAACGCCTGATCCTGTAGGCCAAGCTTCATCCGAACGTCCCCAAGAAGGTTCCACGCGGCGGCGTACTTGGGGTACTCCTTCACCGCGCTCTCGAGCATCCCGCTCGCCTTCTCGAGCTTGGGCTCCTTCTTCTGATTCTCCTCGAGCGCCTTCTGGTAGCTCTTCGCGGCCTTCTTGGGCGCTTGGAGCGACGTAGCGCTGACGGTGTTGCCCGTCACGCCCTCCTGGCGGGTCAGCACCAGCTCGCCCACATCGGGGCTATCGAGCACCGAATGCATCGCCAGCGCGATCTCGTTCGAGTCGTAGCCGGCCAGCTCGGCGAAGACGACGCATCCGCTTAGATTGAGCATGCCCAGCTCGTTGCGCTCCTGCATGCCGGAGACGCCGGCCGAGGCGCGCGTGGCGTCCTGTACGCCCTGCGAGCCGCCCTCGAGGTCGAGGTCGAACTCGCCTTTCGGGTTGACGTAGTCGCTCGCGCGCGGCAGTCCGCCACAGTTCATGTGGACGCGCGTTTCCGGCGGAACCTGCGAGCCGTCCGACATCCTCACGCCGCCGGAGACGAAAGCCGGTTGGGAGGTGTCTGGCGCGGAAAGCGCCGCAACGTTGTTGTTGCCGCCCAGGTCTTGCTCGTCCATACTCACCCGGCCCTGTCGGGAAAGCTGGCCCCAGGCCGCGGCGCCGGTCAGCAGCACGAAACAGGCGAGGCGCAAGCAGTTTGCCATGGTGATTCCTATAGTCGCGGGCCGGGAGAGAGGGTTACGGGCGACTGATCTGATGCTACGCCCTCACCAGCCGAAGCGCAAGGTGAAGCGAAACGCCCGGCCATCGTTGAGCGTGTTGGTGATCTGGCCGAAGTTGCCGCCCGAGATGTCAAATCCCGGCTCGGCGAATTGCGGGTGATTGAGGAAGTTCAACGACTCGACCCGGAACAACATCGTCGTGTCGCCGCCCAGCGCGAACTGCCTCGAGAGCGCGAAGTTGACGTTGAAGATGCCGTCTTTGCGAAACGTGTTCGCGCCGAGGTTGCCCGCGGCCTGATCGAGGCTCGCGGCGGAGAAGGCGGATCGCGGGAGCTGTCGCTCCGACTTGTCCGGGTCGTCGACGCTGCGTCCCAGAATCGACGGATCGTCGATGTTCGGGCGGTCGCTTCCCGCTCCGTCTACGTTGCCCAACCCCAGCCCGTCGGTGGTCCGCACCCCAAACGGCGGGCCGGACTTGGCCAGGATGACCGAGCTGATTTGCCAGCGCCCCAGCAGGCCGCGCACGGTCCGCGGGGCCTTTGAGAGGCCCGGCGTCTCGTAGACCACGTTCCAGATCGCGGCGTGCGTCTGGTCGAAATCGCTCGGGCCTCGCATGCGGGCTTGGACGTCGTCCTGCGCCGGAGAGCGGGCGTTGCGGCCATCTCGGCCAGTCGAGGTGTTGGTGTAGTTCGCGCCCAGGTCGATGGCTTTGCTGTACCAGTAGGAAGCTTCGAGGTTCAACCCGCCCCAACTGGGAATCCGCAGCGTCGCCTTGCCGGCATCATAGTAGCCCCGCGAGGCGTTGACGGTGTGGCGGATGTCGAAGAACCGCGGGTCCGGCCTTCGCAGGTTGACCGTCCGGCTCGTCGTGGGGATGCCATCAACCTGTTGCGCACGGTTCATGTACCAGGTCTGCAATAGCTTGTGCGAGCGGCTGCCAACGTAGCCCAACTCGACCGTCCAGCCCGTCTGTGGCTCCATCTGCCAAGAGAAGTTGTACTGGTGCGAGTAGGGAGTTGCGAGCTCGGGGTCGAGGCGGAACAGCGTGGTGCGCGCCTTGGCGGGGTCGAGCTGATCGGGCGTCAGCGCGCTCAACGGGTCGACCAAATCCGGCGCGGCGACGTTGATCGAGAGCACGCCCGGCGCGTTGAAACGCGTCTGCATGTAGGTTGCCTGGAAGATCTCCCCATAGTGGACGCCGTAGGCGCCGCGAATCACGCCCCACTTCTCATGCGCGCGGTAGGCGAAGCCAAAGCTGCCGGCGACATTGTTCGAGTCGGCGTCGTAAGGCAATGAGAGCAGCCCGTTCACTTCTTGCGGCAACGTAATCGGCTCGTAGCGGAAGCCCAGGTCGAGCACGAGCTTGGAGCTCGCGTTCCACTTGTCGCCCACAAAGATCAGCGAGCGCCAGTCTCGGAAGCCGCGGTGCGGGTCGCCGATGGCGACATTGAAAGAGCTGGCCGTGCCCAGGAGCAGATTCTGCGCGATGTTGCGGCCAAAGTCGTTGCGGAAGGAGAACGTACCGCGGTGGTTGTTGCTCTCCGCTCCGTTGACCTGCCTGCGGAACAGATCGAATCCCATCCGAATCTGATGGCTTCCCTTGGTGGTTTGCAGCCTGCCGGCATAGCGGAAAGTATTGGCGGCGCGGTCGATGGGGATGCTGCTGTTGGGGCCGATGGAGTCCATCAGACGACCGAAAAGGTAGAACGGGCCGAGCGAGGTCTCTTCCGGGACCAGCAGCGAGCCAACGCGGCGGAAGCCCATCGAAAAATCGCTGATCGTCGTCGGGCTCCAGGTGCGCGTCCAGGTTAGCCGGGCGTCGTGGTTCTTGGTCGTGGTGTCGGGGTTCTGGCCGCCCACGAGCTGAAACGCCTCGACCTGCTGCAAGGTGACGGCGTAGCGCGCAACCAAGGCGTCGTTGTCAGAGAAGCCGTGGTCGAGCGTGAGATCCGCGCGGTCGTTGTTGATGTTCTGCGGCGCGTTGGTGTTGAGCGTCCGCGGGTTGGCGGCGGAGTTGTTCGGCAGCGGGAAAGCGCCGAGGATCGACTCGACAACCGCGCGCGTGGCGGGATCGGTCGCGGTTGGCGTGCGCTCGTCGGCGGCCGGCACCAGAACGTTGCCGTTGACTTGACCGCGTAGCTTACGCTGGCTGGCGTTGAGCGAGAGCCCTGTCTTGGCCCCCAGGCCAGCCGCGAAGCGAAAGCCATAGTCGTTGGTGCGGGCGGGTTGGACCGGGCCGACCTGAAAAAACGAGCGGGCGCTGGTCGCACTGTTCGAATGCGACCAGAACAGCTCGCCGTGCACCCCTCGCGCGGAGGCGCGGCCGACGTGCACCGGAGAGGACGGAGCGCCGCCGAATTCACGCCCAAAGTATTCGCGCTGCGGGTCGAACTCCTTGACCATGGTCGCCGTCGTGCCGAGCCGCGTGTTGAGCTCCTTGAGGACGTTGTTGTTGATGAGCGTCAGGCGAACGTTCTCGTTGCGCCGGCCTTCGCCAGCATCGGAGTCGACCTCGCCGAGCAGGTTGAGCTCGGTGCGCTCGGCGCCGGCCGCATCGGGGTCGACCGCATCCTCGAGAACGACGCTCTCGAGCTCATCGGGCGCGGGCGCCCCGGGTTCGGCTTCGGGCGCAACGCTCTGCGCCGCCAGCAGGGCCGGGCACAGCGCCGCCGCGACGAACAACCAAACTTTCCCCATATACGAACCGAGTCGCTGCCCGGCGGCCCGTAGGTTACCGCGCGCCGTCTAAAGGTTCAACGGGTTGAACTCGCGATTCTGAGATTCCGCCACGGCTGGGTGGGCGATGGCGCCGCCGTAGGTATTGAGGCCGCGCATGAGCGCGGGGTCGTCGCGCAACGCTTCCTCGACGCCCTGATTGGCCATTCTGACCAAGAACGGCAGCGTGGCGTTGGTCAGCGCGAACGTCGAGGTGCGGGGAGCCAGAGCCGGCATGTTCGTCACGCAGTAGTGGATCACGCCGTCGACTCTGTAGACCGGATCGGAGTGCGTCGTAGGCCGCGAGGTTTCCGCGCAGCCGCCTTGGTCGATGGAGACGTCCACGAAAACTGACCCTTTTCGCATTCTTCGGATGATGTCGCGCGTGACGATTTTGGGGGCGGCCTTGCCCGCGACCAGCACGGCGCCGATCAGCACGTCCGCCTTCAGACAGGCTTCCTCCAGTACAGCCGGGTTCGAGACCAGCGTCGTGAGCTTGCCGGAGTACAAGTCGTCAAGCCGCCGCAGGCGCTCGACGTTGAGGTCGAGGATAGTGACGCGGGCGCCGGTGCCGATGGCGACCTTGGCCGCGTTCGAGCCGACCGTTCCCGCACCGAGGATGACCACCTCGGCCGGAGGCACCCCCGGCACTCCGCCAAGCAGGATGCCGCGTCCGCCGTGCGCGGCTTCGAGGTACTCCGCGCCTTCCTGAGGGGCGAGACGCCCAGCGACTTCGCTCATCGGGTCGAGCAGAGGCAGCGAGCCGTCCTCACGCTCGACGGTCTCGTAGGCAATCGCCGTGGTGCGAGAGTCGAGCAGGCGTTGTGTCAGCTCCGGCAACGGCGCCAAATGCAGGTAGGTAAACAGCGTGAGCCCCGGCCGCAGAAAGTCGAATTCCGAGGGCTGCGGCTCTTTGACCTTGACCACGATGTCGGACTGGCCCCATACGTCGGCCGCCGCATCCACCACCACCGCGCCGGCTTCGCGGTACTCCTCGTCGAGGATCGAGCTACCCTCGCCCGCTGTGGCCTGAACGAGGACCTCATGGCCCGATTGCAGCAGCGTCTTCACCCCGGCTGGCACGAGCCCGACGCGAGTTTCGTGGTCTTTGATCTCTCTTGGTGCTCCGATGACCATGGCTGGCTCCTTCTGATTGGTTAGATTCGTCCCCGCGCCAACGCGTTGCGGTCCGTTATGATGTCGGCTGTCTCATGCGCTGGCTGCTCATCGTCGTCGTCACCTCTTCGGCCTTCGGCCAAGTCTCCTACGAGCGCTTGCTGCGCGCTGCTGACGAGCCGCGCAATTGGCTCAGCTACAACGGCTCCTACGCAAGCACGCGGCATACCACTCTCGCCGAGATTACGACCGCCAACGCCGACGATCTCGAGCTCGATTGGGTCTTCCAGGCCAGGGCGCTCGACAAGTTCGAGACCAGCCCAGTGGTCGCCGACGGAGTGATGTACATCACCGAGCCGCCGAACGACGTCGTGGCGCTCGACGCCGGAACGGGGCGCGTGTTTTGGAAGTACGAGCACGAGTTGCCGCCCAACATCACGCCCTGCTGCGGCAAGGTCAACCGCGGTGTGGCCATTCTCGACGAGCTGGTGTATCTTGCCACGCTCGACTGCCGGCTGATCGCGCTCGACGCGCAGACCGGCGTCAAGGCCTGGGACGTGGAGGTCTG
Source organism: Bryobacterales bacterium (assembly GCA_965216545.1). Lineage (GTDB taxonomy): Bacteria > Acidobacteriota > Terriglobia > Bryobacterales > UBA6623 > RI-231. The sequence continues at coordinate 3,250,620 of OZ244172.1, read as the reverse complement.
CAACTACCCCATCGGCTACGCCCTAGCGCTAGCGCCGCTTGCCGTAAACGACAAGATCATCGTCGGTACAGCCGGCGGCGAGCTCGGAATTCGAGGCTTCCTCGTCGCCTACGACGCCAAGACCGGCGAAGAGGCCTGGAAGTTCTACACCGTACCCGGCCCGGGCGAGGCCGGCCACCAGAGCTGGGAAAACGACGCCTGGAAGACCGGCGGCGCCTCGATTTGGGTCACCGGCTCCTACGACCCCGAGCTGAACCTCACCTACTGGGGCGTAGGCAACCCCGCGCCAGACTGGAACCCCGACGTGCGGCCCGGCGACAACCTCTATAGCTCATCGGTCGTCGCTGTCGACGCCGACACCGGCGAGCTCGAGTGGCATTTCCAGTTCACCCCGCACGACAAGTGGGACTGGGATTCGGTGCAAGTGCCCGTACTGGTCGACATGGACTGGAAGGGCGCCCCGCGCAAGCTGATGCTGTGGGGCAACCGCAACGGGTTTTTCTACGTTCTCGATCGTGCAACGGGCGAGTTCCTGCTCGGCGCGCCCTTCATCCATCAGACTTGGGCCAAAGGGCTGGACGAAAACGGCCGACCGATCCTGATCGAGGGCATGGGCCCGAGCGAGCACGGCTCGCTGACCTTTCCCGGCGTGCAAGGCGGCACCAACTGGTACTCGCCAACCTATTCGCCGGTGACCGAGCTGTTTTACGTCAACGCCTGGGACGCCTACTCGAGCGTCTACTACAAGTGGGACGAGGTCTACGAGCCTGGACGCTGGTACGCTGGCGGCTCGCCCAAGTCGGTGACCTCGGGCACCCGCCGCAGCGAGCCGAACATCCGCGACGTCGATACGGGCTACGCCGCGGTGCGGGCCATCGAGCCGCGGACGGGCAAGCTCGTGTGGGAGTACCGCCTGGGCGACATGAGCGAAAGCGGGGTGCTCTCGACCAAGACCAACGTCCTGTTCGCCGGCGGCCGCGACGGCCACTTCTTCGCGCTCGATGCGCGGGACGGCAAGCTACTCTGGCGCCGCTACCTGGGAGGTCAGGTGATCGCCGCGCCGGTGTCGTACGAGGTGGACGGCAAACAAAAGGTGGCGATCGCCGCCGGGCACTCGTTGTTTGTGTTCGGGCTGGAGGATTAGGGCGGCCCGAGAGAACCAGACGTTACGCACACCATCGCACCTCGGACCGCGATTGCCTTCGAGTTAACCTTAGCTTGTTGCCATGTCCAAGACTCGGTCACGGCCTACCAAGAGGCTTGTCGAGCTCGCCTGCGAACGTTTCCACAGCTGCGAAGTTTGCCGGTCGCGAGATGCTTTCGACGTAATCGACGATGTGCTGGCACCACTACGACTTCTGAAACGAGAAAGGCTACGGCTCTTTCCTCAATTGAAGTGTCCCTCGTGCGCGTCACCCTGCGGGTCCGGAACTTGGGTTATGGCGCTGTCGCAGGAAGAGCTTCGACAAATGAAGTCGGCGCGCAAGTTCGACAGAGTGTATCGACCCGCGGTCGAATCTTTTCGCACTTTGTTGATCCAGTATCCGATGTTGGGCGCTCGGCGCCCTTTCGCTCAAAAGCTGGCTTTTGCTGTTAATAAGCGGACAACGATCGTTTACCTTGGGCTCGACCGGGAGATTTTCCTTCGACATAGTAACCCCTAATCGGGATTCGGCCGTGGAAATAACGGGGCCGATGGGCCAGATTGTCACGCCGGCCAACGTGGCCAACGACGAGAACAAGGCCAGCTCCAGCCCGCCTCCACAAGCCGCTTTCGGAATCCTTTACCCGGGCGCCGAGTGGTCTAGTTTTACTCCGCCACGGTGGTCTGATTTTGCTCCGCCTTGACAGCAGCCCGGCCAACGCGACCACTCCGATCCGCGCGTCCAACAAACGATCCGCGAGACCCTGGCCAACGGTAAGGACCAGTTGCTCAGGACGGCGTATCTAGAGATGCTCCGTAGCCAGGCGGACATCACCAACTACTACGCTGAGCGGGTAGTCGGAAGCTTCGGCGTCTCGGACTAGCGCCGCCCGCCCCGCAACGGAGCCGCCGGTGCGAGCCGGCCGTCCGCCGAATCTTGAGGATTCGGGCCTGGACTCGCCCCTGCCGCGTTCCTTTTTGTGCCGGGCCCAACTTTTCCCTCTCGCCGGTCCCTATTTTCGTGGTATTATCGCCTTATCACGCCTCAGGCGTTCCCCCTACGTCCTATGTTTCGCCAAAACAAGATCGCCGTCCTCGTTTTGCTGCTTGGTTTCGCGGTTAGCCCCACGGCCGTGGCAGCCGTCAATGACCCGCTGATCCCGAGCCTCGGCTCCCCGCCCGCCCCGGATCGCAGCCCCAGGCCGGTCCTGCCGCCAAGCCGCACGGCCGAATTCACTGTCGAGGAAGCCGTGCAGGCGGTCTTTGGAGTTCAGATGCCGGATGATCGGGTGATCGTCTCGGACGATCCGAACACCGAGTGGCCGCTGTTTGACAACGTCACTACGGGCCAGCCCGATCAGCGTCGACCTTGCACGTGGAATGGACCGAAGACCCGCATCGACCTTCCCGTGCGGCGATACGTCGGCAGTGGGGTATCCATTTGACTCAGGCCTACACCAGATGTTGTGGTTCGGCCTTCCAGGTCACAACCCAGACGCGTCCTCGCGCTTGGCGCGTCCTGCTGGTTACGCCCGGCAGGCGCGACATCGAGGTGCAGCGCTCGAACGCGCTGGTTGACGCCACCGGGGCCCGCGTAGTGCCTGGACGCGCGATGCCGAGCGTCTTCTCTTTCGCCTCGCGATCCCTTAGGCCGAGGCTCCCACAAGATGTTGGGGTTACCTGAGTCAAGTGGATACCCCACACGTCGGCAAAACCACCGCCGACGGACGCCTGGCGAAGAACATCGATCAAGAGATACCCGCTGTCGTCAACGAGTTGCTTAGCCGAGAAGCCGTGCTCTTGATATCGCATTACGACTATGATTATGTCTTCACCGGCGAATCTGACTCGGGCCCCATCACATCGCAAAACCGATCGACTTGCTTTGATGAAGTCCTGACGGGTCGAGCCGAGGAACGGCGGGTTATCCTCAACGGTCGCGAGTTGCAGGAAATCGCGGCCCCGGCGGGCAGCGGCAGCAACAATAGCGGCAACGGTGAATACAGCTTGGGCGCCTACCGAGTGCCGATCGACATCGTCAAGTTTCCCGAGCCCGGCACGAACGGGAACCCGCCGACACCGCCTGACAACGTGCTCGAGATCGCGATCGACGGCGCCGAGTTCAACGACGTCACCTGGTCGGGCCGGGTGGATTGGGCGGTGCTGTTCTTCCGAACTGTGTCTCCGGTCGTGCTGGTTCATGGAAATGCGAGTGACCCCGGCGTGTGGAACCGCAGGGGGTTAGCGGATAGACTCGTTGAAAAAGGATGGCCGATCGACGGGTGCGACAGTCAGCCCGTGTTACCGGGCGGGGTGGTATGCAGCAATCCAGTCGTACTGCCGAATCCGATCCCGCCTCCCAATCAACCGGGTGGAGCGTCAATATATCAGAATGCGCGCCATCTGGCCGCCGACCTGCCGAAGATTGCTGATAGTCTCGGGGTGTCGCGCCTCAACCTCGTTGCCCACAGCAAAGGTGGTCTCGACGCGCGTCACTACCTTGCATCGCATTTCAAACCGCCACCCGATGGGTCGTTCCAAGTAATATCCCTGACGACTCTTGGCACACCGCACGACGGCTCTGTCGGCGCCGACATACAGATAATGGAGCAGGCTCGGACCAAATACATGGCAAGTTTAGATCCTGAGTTCGAGAACTTTCCCGAGGTCTTCTTTGATGTGTTTCTCGATGCGCTCCTTGCGGCGCAAATAGCGAACAACGGAACGCCCGATCTTCAAACGAGTTTCGCCCAGCCTTTTAACTCGTTAAACTTGCCAGCATTGCCGCCGATCTTCGCATACAACGTAGTTGCTGCAGATGCCGATAAGGACCGCGTGGGGCCGGACGAGGTAGACCAAGTTCCAGAGTGGATTGAAATGAAGGAGGAGGCCCCGCCTAATGCTCAGTCGAAGCCCAACCTCCTTTTCGGCCTGGGAATGAAGCAGCTATATCGAGTGCTCAGAGATGTCCAATCGGTTGACGTGAAGATCGACAAACGCACCTTCACCTTCGTCGCGGTCCGAGGCGGGCCGACCGCTAACGATCTTCTCGTCACCGCTCCAAGCGCCCTGGGATATGGCGGGTTTTTTTCCAAGACAGCCATTGCGTTACCCGCTCTGGACGGCCCTGAAGGCAAGAACCATAGCTCGATTATGGATGAGGTCGTCGCCGACCGCCTCTACTCCGACATCCTCAAACCCACTACTGTCCGGCTAACGGCTCGGCGATTGGACGCAACTCATAGACAGACAGGGAGTTAAGGTCCATCTCCGGCGTTTTCGATTTGAATTGCCGTCGGCGCCATTCCGGCCGGCGCGGGTCGGCGCCCACAATGGCGCATGAACTCCGGCCGCGCCGTCTTCTCCCAGGTGATGGATCACCTTCCCGCCCACGAGTTTCATCGCTGTGTCCGCCGCTACGGCGGGAACCGGCGTCAGCGCGGCTTCTCCTGCATGGATCAGTTTCTGTGCATGGCCTTCGCCCAGTTGACGGGCCGCGAAAGCCTGCGCGACATCGAGGTCTGTCTGCGCTCGCTCGGACCCCGGCTCTACCATTTGGGGTTCCGGGGCCGCATTTCGCGCTCGACCCTGGCCGACGCCAACGAGGCGCACGACTGGCGCATCTGGGCCGATCTGGCGCAAGCGCTCATCGCCATCGCCCGGCCGCTCTACGCCCGCGAGTCTCTCGACGCCGATCTCGAGGCGACCGTCTACGCCCTCGACTCCTCGACCATCGACCTGTGCCTGGCGCTGTTTCCCTGGGCCCGCTTCCAGCGCACCAAATCGGCGGTCAAGCTGCATACTCTGCTCGACCTGCGCGGCTCCATCCCCGCCTTCGTCCGCGTCACCGAGGGTCGCCGTCATGACGTCCACGTGCTCGACGAGATCGTGCCGGAGGCCGGCTCGTTCTACGTCATGGACCGCGGCTATCTCGACTTCGCCCGGCTCTACCTCTTCGTCCGCTGCTCGGCTTTCTACGTCGTGCGCTCGAAGAAGAATGTGCACTTGAACCGGCGCTACTCCCACCCCGCCGCCATCGCCGACGGCGTGCTCTCGGACCACACGGTGGTCCTGCGCACCCGCGACTCGGCGCGGGCTTATCCCGAAGCTTTGCGGCGTGTGCGTTTCCACGACTCGATTACCGACAAGCGACTCGTCCTGTTGACGAACAACTTCGAGCTGGAGGCGTTGACGATCGCGCGGCTCTACAAGTCCCGTTGGCGGGTCGAGCTGTTCTTCAAATGGATCAAGCAACACCTCCGCGTCAAGGCCTTCTACGGCCTCAGCGAGAACGCCGTGAAGACCCAGATCTGGATCGCCATCGCCACGTATCTGTTGGTCGCCATCCTCAAGAAACGGCTCAGCCTCGACGTCAGTCTCTACAAACTCCTACAGGTTCTCAGCATCACCGTCCTCGAGAAAACCCCCGCCCTGCAGGCCTTGCAGCGCACCGTCTCCAATGTCCAAATACCCGCCCTTCCTAACCAACTGAATCTGCTCGACTTATAGCCGGACACTAGTGCCTCAAACCGATCGAAGAATCGAATCCCGACGGCGGTCTGAACTGATGACCCGTATGGGCCGCCTAGCCTTGGTAACATCCGGATTGTGGCTCCTCGCCGGGTGCGCGAATGACCCCGCGTTCTCTCATGAGCTCTCTATCCATGTCGCGAAGCGCTGGCGGCGAGGTTATTCGACTCCGCTGAACGTCCGGATCGCCCAACCAGAAGGTTCTCGCTTCTACTGGATTGGGATCATTCGCATCGACGGTGAAGGATCCAACCGCGACGGATTCTACCGTTATGATCCGGAGCTATCCCACATGGTCTGGCTGGGAGATGGCCCTGGTGTCCGGCACGCGCTTGACGGCGTTCGATGGTTCGATGCAGGACGCCCTTTCGAGTGTTGGAAACGTACCGACCCGTTTTACTGCCAAGTCCCAACAGGTACGCTGCAGCGTGCTGGTTATGGCCCTGTAGGATTTGCCGGCGAACATTGTATCGGCGTGTCCGGCCTGAGATCTGGCCGCAACGTCGTGGTGATGTCCGCCGATGGTCCGGTTGGAGGCGTGGGTATAGTCGGGTTCTCATCGCCACAGTATTTGGGTCAGGTGTATCAGCAGACCTACGACCTGCAAGAGAGTCGGTATGTGGCCGAAGCGATGAAGCTGCCGTTTCCCTTAGTGGACCCGTGGGTCGGGGGCTGTCCGACTCCTGACGATCGATTCGTTTTGTACTATACGGACGAGCCCACCCCTCGTTTAGTGTGGGCCCCGACCAGCGTCCACCGTGAGTATCCCAATTAGTGAGGATGGCACAGATGACTCCTTCTCGATGGATAACACTGATTCGTCACTCTGCGGTGCTGGCGCTGGCAGTTGCTGTGTCTCAAAGCGGAATTTGTCAGAACCCGGCCGGTGTCACAATGCCCGCGGGTCACATTCGACTCGATTATCTAACGCCTGATCAAACCGGAGGGCAGCATTCGTTTACTCTTGGCTCTCAAGGTGAGATCGTGTTCGAGATCGCCTCTTCGAGTCCAGATCTGATCGTTCAGATCACGGCGCCGGCAGGTGAAGTTGTCGACGCTAGTAACGTCCCCAACGTCGGTGGCGAGTATGCCAGCAGCGACCTCGGTGAGCACGGTCATCGTCAGCTCTTCATACTCCCTTCGCTGGGCGCGGGCGCCTATTCTGTAACATATACACTTACGGCGCCGCCGACTCAGTTCGTCCCAGTTGCCTTGCACGTTACGGAGCAGTCTGACCTCGGTGCGGCGCTTTTTACGGCTAGACCACGCGGTTCGGTTCTTCAGGAGATTCCGCTGACTGTTGGCGTGTTTGACGGCGGGAGTCCCATTTTGGGCCTGACGCCATCCGTCAACATTCTCAGAGACGGCAGTCCATCCTTCGCGGTGACCCTCGCGGACGACGGCGCGGGTTTCGACGCCGCCGTCGGCGATGGACTGTACACTGGCGTGTTCGTGCCGCAGGCGCCTGGCCGGTATTCAGCGAGCGGCGTGATCTCTGGTCTTAGCGCATCAGGGGAGCCCTTCTCCCGCGACGTAGGCACGGTGTTTGACGTCGTACCCAACTACGGGACCCTCCTTGGCACGTTTCGCGACGAGGCGGTGGATTCAGATCAGGATGGAGAGCTCGAGGCCGTCGCGGTCGAGGTGGACGTCAACGCCGCCCAAGCGGGCGCCTTCCAATCGTTCATTACGATCGGCAACGGAACCGAAGAGCTTACCGCGCGCGCGGACGCCGACTTGAGCGTGGGGCAAGGAGTGTTGCGCGCGGTCTTCGACGTGAAACGGCTCCGCGCCTTTGGCTCGGGACCCTATGAGATCGATACCGTCTCGTTGAGCTACCGGACAACCGAAGGCTTCGTGGACGTCGACGAGCGATTCGCCCTCGGCTTTACTCAGGCCTATCCCGACACGGAATTCGAGCCGGAGCCGCTCACGCTGGTTGCAACCAGCGATTCAGCCCAGGAGCTCATCCCCGGCGGTCCGCTGGGTCCCTTGGTGGTCCAGTTCGATCTTCACTCTGAGATCGAGGAAACTCGCATCTGGCGTGTCGTCCTGACCAGCCAGACAGGCGTCGAGATCGCAAAGGCCCAAGGCGTTCACGAATTTACTCTCGGTCTGAATACGATCCTGGCGGAGTTCGCCCCGAGCTCGATAGCCGTTGCCGGCTTTGACGGCCCGTATCTTCTCGCGAACTTGCGGATCGCGGCGCGCTGGGATGCGGCGACTTTCGAAGATGCCGGCCAAACCCAAGCCTACACGGCCGATCAGTTCCACGGAGGCTTCCCCCGGGTTGACTATGTCAATCCTCCCTTCGCGGAGCCCGGTGAGACGGTCAGGGTCCTGATCCAGATGGGGGATACCTTCTTGGAGGCCGGCGACGTCAGTGTGGATGCCGGAGCTGGAATCACCGTCCAGGATGTCGTCGTCGAGGCCAGGACGCGGGTGCTGGCTACCTTCGTCGTTGCACCGGACGCGGTCTTGGACGTCCGCGACGTGACGCTCACCACGGGGACGGGCTCGATCGTTGGTTTTCGCGCGTTCCGCGTAGAGAGAGACGTCACTCTAGTTTCGGTATCACCGCCACAAGGACAACCGGGAGATACCCTGCAAGTGACCGTCGAGGGGCAGAACACCAACTTCGTCAACGGCGCAACGACGCTCGGAATGAGCGCGGGTGTGAGCGTCCAGTCTGTTTCGGTGGTCGATTCCAACACGCTGACCGCTACCATCCAGATCGCCTCAGGTGCAGCCCCGGGGGTACGAACGGTGACTGCAGTTACGGGCTTCGAAGTTGCCCTTATCGAGAACGGCTTTGAGATCGTTTCCGATGTGCCGCCAACACCTGTTGTCACTCTCACTGGCCCTTCGACCGTTGATGAGGGCGCCTCGACAGTCTATGCCTTTGCCGTCGGTGACCCTGGCGGACAGGCTTTCTCGACGGTTGCAGGCCAGCCGTCGTGTGGCGCTGCCGGCAACCTCGTTCCGGGTTCTCTGACCACGAGCGCGGACGGCGCCACCGGCACATTCGCCTGTAGCTTCCCGGACGGCCCGGCGGCCTCGGACGTCAGCATTCAACTCTCGGCGTCTGGAGGCGAGCTTAGCAACGTCGCGAGTGTGGCCGTCTCGGTGGCAAACGTCCCTCCCTCGGTTTGGTTCAACTTGAGCGCCAACCCCGTCAGCGAAGGGGGCGCGGTTCAGCTCAGCGGCACGGTCGCCGACCCTGGCGCTCTTGATGATCTCTCGGTCGCTATCGACTGGGGCGATGGAGGCGCGCCAACGGCGTTGTCGCTGGCCGCCGGTGTTACGAGCTTCAGCGCCGACCGGCAGTTCCTAGACGACAACCCGACTGGCACGCCTCAGGACGTCAACCCAGTCAGCGTCACCGTGACCGACAAAGACCAGGGCTCTTCGTCCCAAGGCGCACCGCTGACAGTCGAAAACGTCCCGCCGGTCATCTCGACCGTCACCGGGCCGTTCGAGCCGCTGGCTCTTGGGGCCCAAGCAGACCTTTCCGCTGCCTTCGGGGATGTCGGCATGCTCGACACGCACTCGTGCACGTTCTCCTGGGACGACGGCTCCGCCGATTCGCCGGGAGTGGTGACCGAGACCGATGGCTCGGGCTCTTGTGAAGCCTCCCGCACCTATGCCGGGGCCGGCGTTTACAGCGTCGGGGTCCGCGTCGAAGACGATGACACGGGCGCGGCCACGGGGCTTCACCAATTCGTCGTCGTCTACGATCCAACCGTCGACAAAGTGCGCGGCAATGGCCAAATCTACTCGGCGCCGGGCGCCTACGTGGCCGACCCGACGATCGAGGGTCTCGCGCGATTCGGATTCATCTCCGAGTATCACAGTGGCGCGCAAACGCCCACGGGTAACACGCGCTTCCACTTCAAAGCGGCCGACTTTCTCTTCATCGCCGACGAATTCGACTGGCTCGTGGTGGCCGGAGCGAAGGCTCAGTTCAAGGGGACCGGGTCAATCCACATGCCGGGCGGACCGCCAGTAGGAAACTACGGCTTCTTGCTGACGGCGACCGATGGAGAAGGCCCCGGCGGAGGCGGCGTGGACAAGTTCCGGATCAAGATCTGGGACAAGGCGACCGAGCAGATCGTCTTCGACAACCGCCTCGGCTCCTCGGACGACATCGACGACGCCAACCCGCAGGCAATCGAGCCGGGAGGAGATGTCGTGGTGGTCGGTAGTCAAGGCAACAACTAGGGCGCGCGCACAAGCGATTTGATCGCCGCGGCGGGGTCGGGGGACAATGCCGGGATGCCCGATGTGGTCTACCCTCCCGAGGTCGTCGCCGCGCGCATTGCCGAGCTCGGCCGGCGCATTGGAGAGGACCATCCCGGCGACGGCCGGCTGTGGCTGGTGGGCGCGCTCAAGGGCGCGGTGTTCTTTCTCGCGGATCTGGCGCGCGCCATCCCGCGCGACGTTGCGCTGGACTTCGTGCAGACCTCGAGTTACGGCGCCGACACCGAGTCGTCGGGCAACGTGCGCATCCTGCGCGACGTCGAGCACGACGTCGAGGGCCAGGACGTAATCCTGGTCGAGGACATCGTCGACTCGGGGCGCACGGCGAACACCCTGCTGCGTCTGTTCCGGCAGCGCCGGCCGCGCTCGCTGCGGCTCGCCGCTCTGCTCGACAAGCCTGCTCGTCGCGTCGAGCCGGTCCACATCGACTACTGCGGCTTCCAGGCGCCGGACGTCTTCCTCGTCGGCTACGGTCTCGACCACGCCGAGCGCTATCGCAACCTGCGCGAGATTCGCGAGCTCGACGCGGGCGTCGATCGCGACGCGCCACCAGCCAGGAATCTCAGCAAGTCTGGGGACGGCCGGCCGATGAGGGGTGGAGCATGACCCGACGCGCGCACCCGAGTCAGGAACTGGTAGGCGGGCTGCTGCAGGCGATCGACTCCCTCGATCTACCAGCGATGGAGCAGCACGTGGAGGCGCTGCGCGGCAGCCTGGCTGCTGGATCTCCGCCGAGCTCGTTCGACGCTGAGCGCCTGGACGCGCTTGACGGCCTGGCTGACGAGATCGACTCTTGTCTGCGCCGCATGCGGACCGCCGCCGCGGGGGAGATGGCCCGCATTCGTGCCGCCGCTCCTCTGCTACTCCACGTCGCCCGGGGCGGTCCCGCGCCCCTGAGCGAACAGTAGCGCACGGCTGCGCTCGAAGCTGCCCGGCCCCTCGCCGCCCCGCTTGCTCGCGGCCTCGATGCACAACAGGCGGTTCCATTTCGCGAGCCGCTCCGAGCGCGTAACCGAGCCGACCTTGATCTGTCCCATGCCGCCCGCCACGGCAAGATCGGCGAGGAAGTCGTCTTCGGTCTCGCCGGACCGCGCCGAGACGACCGCCGCGAACCCGGCCGCTCGCGCAAGATCGATCACCGCCAGCGTCTCGCTGATCGTGCCGACCTGATTCATCTTCACCAGGATCGCGTTGCCCGCTCGCTCGGCAATGCCGCGCTCGAGCCGAGACGCCGTCGTCGCGAACAAGTCGTCCCCGATCAGCCGGCAACGCGCCCCGATGCGCGCGGTCAGCTCCGTCCAACCCGACCATGCGTCCTCGGCCAGACCGTCCTCGATCGAGAGGACTGGATAGCGCCGAGACCAGTCCTCGAGCAGGTCGATCATCTCAGCCTCGCTCAGCCAGCGGTCCTCGCTCTCGAGCGCGTAGCCCGCGCGCCGGTGAAAATGGGACGCCGCCACATCGAGCGCGATCGACACCTGCTCGCCGGGCTCGAAGCCGGCCAGCTCGATCGCGTGCATGAGCAGCTCGAGAGCAATCTCGTTGGCGGCCAACCGCGGTCCCAGCCCGCCTTCGTCGGCAACGCCGGTCAGTACGTAGCCGCGGTCGCGGATCAGGCTTTCAGCCGCGCGGTGGATCGCAACCGCGGCCTCGATCGATTCAGCAAACGAGAAGAACCCGTGCGGGACCGCGAGGAAGTCTTGAAACTCGATCTGTCCGCCAGCGTGCAGGCCGCCGGAGAGAATGTTGACCATCGGCACGGGAATCGCCGCGGGCCGATTGGCCGCGAGGCGGCGCCAGAGCGGCGTCCCCGCTGACGCCGCAACGGCGCGGGCGACCGCACCCGAGACGCCGAGAATCGCGTTGGCGCCGAGCCTGGACTTGTTCGGCGTTCCATCGAGCTCGATCATGCGCTGGTCGAGGCCGTCTTGATCGCCGGCGTCGAGGCCGCGTACCGCCCGCGCGATCTCGCCTTCCACGTTCGCCGCGGCCCGCAGCACCGACCGTCCCTGGTAGCGTCCATCGGGGCCGTCCCGCAGCTCGAGCGCTTCGTGGCGCCCGGTCGAGGCGCCGGAGGGCACTTGGAACCGGCCAGCGGAGCCGTCAGAGAGGCGCGCCTCGACCTCGAGAGTGGGATTGCCGCGCGAGTCCAGTATCTGCACGGCGGCGAGGGAGGCGATCGAGAGGGTCGGCACAGCGAGTGCTTCCAGAATACACGCCGAGCCTTGCGCAGCTCGGCCACGGAAAAGCGCCCGCCGGCGTCACGCCACCGGGTTGCGCAGCACGCCGATGCCGTCGATTTCGACCTCGAGCACGTCGCCGGACTGGATCGGCTGCGTCCTGCCGGTGGTGCCGGTGAAGATCAGATCACCCGGCATCAAGGTGACGTACTTCGAGATGAACGCGACAGTTTCGGCCGGCTTGTGAATCAGGTGGTCGAGCGTCGTTTCCTGCTTGACCTCGCCGTTCTGCCGCAGCCGGATGCCGGACTCGACGAAGTCGAGGCCCACCGCAATCACGGGCCCGACAGGCGAGAATGTCTCGGCCCCCTTGCCGCGCCACCATTGCAAGTCCTTGGTCTCGGGGCCGTCGAGCGAACCGTTCTGCCATTGGCGTTCGGAGATATCGTTGCCGCAGGTGTAGCCCAGAATGTAATCGGGCGCCTGGGCCTCGGAGACGTTCTTGGCCCTCTTGCCGATGACGATGACGAACTCCGCCTCGTAGTGGACGTCGCGCGAGTCCGGCGGCAGGACGACCGGGTCGCCAGGCCCGACGATGGAGTTGGTCGTCTTGTAGAACGGTTCAGGGTGCTCGGGAAGCTCGGTTCCCGGCGCGAGATGGTCGCTGTAGTTGCCGGCGAGCGCCATGATTTTGGTGGGCTCGACGGGATGCAGCAGCTTGACGTCCGCCATCGCGACGGGTTCTCCCGCCGGCGTGAGCGAGCCGAAGAAGTCGCCCTCGATGGGCTGGATGGCGTCGCCCTGGACGATGCCGTGATGGACGCCGCCGCCGTGCTCGAAGCGGGCTAGGCGAGTGACGCCGTCGCCGGCCTCGGGCGCGGAGCTGGCGCAACTCCAGCCAACGGCGCCGGCCGCGGTGACCGAAGTTAGAAAGTGTCTGCGAGAAACGCTCATCGTAATTGCTCCGGCTCCCGGAACGGCGCTAGTGTAGCAGAGCGCAGACGCGATCGCTGACCGCACCCTTGTGCGATGCGGCCGCGCGCTCTCTTTCGGAGCCGCACGCGCGAGCTTGCGGTCACGTCCAAGCCGGTGCGATGTTCACGCGACCGCACCCTTGCCGGATGGGCTCTGTCGGAAAGCCCGTCTACGCCTATTCGCCCCATTCCAGCCGGAATCGCACCTTCCCCCTCCGGCCGTCGGGTCGCACTCGTAGGATCGTGGCGTAGTCGTTCGATCTCGAGGGCTCTGCGAGCACCTCGGCGCGGCCGTTTCGCGCGCTCAGGTCCAGCCGCCCCAGCCCAGCCGCCGGCAGCGGTCCGCTGAACGACGTCTTTGGGTCTTGTGGCGCTCCGGTGACGACCTCCACGCGCTCGCCGCGGATCGAGAGAATCACCTCCCCGGCGACGGTCGCTTCGTAGTCGATCGAGCCTCCGCGCGCCGCCGGCATCCCGCGCCCGGGAATCGTCGGCGCGGCAATCTGGTCTCCGGAAAATGATGAGCCGCCCAGCCTCGGCGCCGAGATCTCCTCGCTTGGAGCCGGAGCGGCGGCGCGGCGGTCTACGGCGGTCGCCACGGAGGCGCGCCGACTTGCCGACCCGATCCCCAGATAGGGGTGGTAGGTGTAGTCCACCGAGAACCGCTCGGGGAAATCGAGATCTACCTGCGCCGAGTACGCCGGGTCGAGCGCCCATTGGCCCGTTGCCAACAGGCCCGCCTTGCGCGTGCGGTTGTCATGCCAGCCCCAGAAGGGCTTGGCCTTGTTCTCGCTTTGCGCCCGCCCCAAGAACGAGCCCGCGATCTCGGCGTGGCGCGGAACGGGCCGTGCGCCCACGGGGCGATAGGAGAAGTAGGCGTCGAACATGCCGTCTTCGGGCTGCTCGTGCGCGCGCAGCCACCAGTGCTCCCACATCGGCAGCAACTCGTAGCCGACCTCGCGGTCGTTGGGATGCTCCGGCCGCTCGGCTTCGCCGCCATAGACGTACGTCACGCCCGAGCCGCTCCGGAAACCGCCGCTCTCGACATCGAAGTAAGAATGCGAGTCGGTCGCGCCCAGCACGCCATGTCCGCCCGCCTCGATGAAGATCATCGGATGCGAGCCGTCATGCAACTCGAGCGGGCCGTCGATGTTGTGCGCCTTGCCGCCAATCTCGCGGTCCGCGGCGTAGGAGTAGACGTTGTTGTGCGCCAGGGTCTCCATCGCGCGCACCCGGCCGAAGCGCGAGCCGTCCTTATGGACAGTGAGCACCAGGCCTTCGTTGTCGTTCTCGTGACAGGTGCCGATTACGCACTTGTCCGAGTAGTCCCGCGCATGGAAGAAGTTGTAGATCAGAAACCAGTGAGTATCGGTTTCGACCGCCGTGTAGTAGACGTAGGCCTGCGAGCTGCCTCCGGTGGCGTTCTCCCAGTTGTTGTCGCCGCGAAAGTCGCCGTCGAGATCGAAGCGGGCCAGATAGTCGTACTTGGGCTCGAACCAAGTCTCCTGCGCGATGAACGGCGCGTAGTGCTCGGCCAACAACCGATAACGGTCGCGGTCCCGCGGCTCTGGCTCGAATCCGACGGTCTCCGCGGGCGTGCCGCTCTGGGCCTCCGCGGTTACCTCGATCTCGATGGCCGCCTCCACCCCGTCGGCGGAAGCGATCACGGTGTAGGTCCCCTCTTGCTCCGGCGCCGCGTAGAGGGCGCTATCCTGCAACGCATACTGCATGGCGCCTTGCTGGAAGACCGAGCCGAACAGACCGGACTTGGTCGGCTGATAGAACTTCTCTTCTTCTTGGCCCTGGTAGCGGAACGGTTTGGAAATCCGGCCGGCGTTCTCGCCTTCAATACGGAAGCGGATGCTCTCGCTTTGGATGCGCGCCAGCTCGCCCGTCTCCGTCTCGCCGTAGATCAACGCCTGTACCACGAGCGTCTCGAGAGGGCGCACCCGCGGCGCCGGGTCGGCGCGGACGCGCAGCTCGGTGACGTCGAGCTTGCTGGCTTTGGCAACCGCAAGCTCCCGCAACGTATCCAGCGGACTTTGAGCAAAAACGGATACGGCGAAGCACACCGGGACGAGGGCTAGAGCAAAACGCGGCATTGGAAATTCCCTTCCGAAACACACTCAGATTAGCGGAAGCGGACCCGCGATCCAAGAACGTAATCTCCGCTTGATAGAATGAAGCGCCCGTTCCCGCCGGGCCCCGACAACGCTGCTCTCGTGAATCGACGCCAATTCCTCTCCGCTTGTTCCGCCGCCGCCGGCGGCGCCTCGGCTTTCGCGCAGGCGCGCCAGCCGCGCCCGAACATCATTTTCATCATGGCCGACGACCTCGGCTATGGCGACCTCGGCTGCTACGGCCAGAAGACGCTCGAGACGCCCAACATCGACCGGCTCGCGCAGGAAGGCATGAAGCACACCGCGGTCTACGCCGGCTCCACCGTCTGTGCGCCGTCGCGTTGCTCGTTGATGACCGGAATGCACATGGGCCACGCCACCGTGCGCGGCAACCGCAACCCGGAAGTCCCGCTCAGGCCGGGGGACGTAACCGTGGCCGAGGTGATGAAACAAGCCGGCTACGCGACGGCCATGTTCGGCAAGTGGGGCGTGGGCGGGCCGGTGACCTCCGGGCGGCCCAACGTCCAAGGATTCGACGAGTTCTTCGGCTACTTGAGCCAGTGGCACGCCCACGAGCACTTCCCGGCTCACCTGTGGTGGAACGAGACGGAGTACTTCATCGGTCCCAATCGCTCAGGCGGCGGCCAAGTCTTCTCCCACGACCTGTTTACCGACCGCGCGCTCAAGTTCCTCGACGACCACGCCGAGAAACCCTTCTTCCTCTACCTGCCCTACGCCGTGCCGCACACCAACAACGAGCTCGGCGCCCGCACAGGCGACGGCATGGAAGTCCCCGACTACGGAGAGTACGGGAGCCGGGATTGGCCCAACCCCGAGAAGGGCTTCGCGCGGCAGGTGCAGGTTCTCGACCGCGACGTCGGCCGCATCCTCGACAAGCTCGCTGAGCTGAAGATCGACGACAACACGGTCCTCTTCTTCACCTCCGACAACGGGCCGCACCAGGAGGGCGGGCACCGGGTGGACTTCTTCGACTCCAACGGGCCGCTGCGCGGCTACAAGCGTGATCTCTACGAAGGCGGCGTCCGCGTGCCGATGCTGGTGCGCTGGCCCGGCCACATCCAGGCCGGCTCGACGAGCGATGAGCCATGGGCGTTCTGGGACGTGCTGCCGACCTGCGCCGAGCTTGCCGGCGTCCGGGCCCCGGACGGCATCGACGGCCTCTCGTTCGTTCCGACCCTGACCGGCGAGCCGCAGCAAGGCCACGACTATCTCTACTGGGAGTTCCACGAGCGGCGGTTCGCGCAAGCCGTCCGGCAGGGCAAGTGGAAGGCCGTGCGGCTCAACCCCGGCGAGCCCATCGAGCTCTACGACCTCGACGCCGACCCCGGTGAGACGAACGACATCGCCTCTCGTCATCCTGTGGTAATCAAGCGGATGGAGCGGATCATGCAAGAGGCGCGCACCGAGTCGCCCTACTTCCCGGTCGAGAAGAGTTGAGGCCGTACTTTCTATTGGGCGATCTCGCGACGACCGCACTGACCGGCGTGCTCACCGGGCTCGTCTGCGTCGCCGCCACCGGCGTCGGCTGGCCCATGCCGCTCGCGATGTTGTGGGGGATGGTTCTAGGGATGGCGGTCTCGACGCCGGTCTCGATCGGAATGGGCATCTGGTTCGGCGCTTTCGAGCTGATGCTGCCCTCGATGCTGGGCGGCATGTTGGCCGGCATGGCGATCGCTATGCGTGAGGCGGCTGGCGGGCTGGCGTGGCAGGCAGCCGCCGCGCTGGGGCTGGCCTGGGCTTGGGGCGCGCTCGCCTTCACCTATCTGGCCAATCTCGCCCTACGCGGGGAGGTCGAGCGCTAGTGGTGGAAACCGACCAACAAGCCGCCTCGAAATGGGATCGCGCCGCGGCCAAGTTCGATCTCTTCGGCGCCGGCTCGGAGAAACGCTGGACGCCTTGGAAGCGCAACTTCTTCTCCAGCATGGGCGACGGGCGCATCCTCTTCGTCGCCGTCGGCACCGGGCTCGACATCCAGTTCTTTCCGCCCGGCCGCAACCTAGTCGGCGCGGACATCAGCGAGCGGATGCTCGCCAAGGCGCGCCCGCGCGTCGACGCCTATCCCGGTTCGTTCCGACTCCACAGGATGAGCCTGCACGCGCTCGCCTTCTCCGACCACTCGTTCGACCAGGTCTTCACCTCGTGCACGTTTTGCTCGGTACCAGACCCGGTGCGCGGGCTCGAGGAGATTCGCCGAGTGCTCGCACCCGGCGGCGAGCTGCGTATGTTCGAGCACACCGGCAGCCGCTGGCCGCCGTTCAACCTGATGCTGCACATGATGACGCCGCTCTCGCGCCTGGGCGGCCCCGAGGTCAACCGCGACACCGTCGGCAACGTCGAGCGCGCCGGCTTTCGAGTGCGGCGCGAGGTCCGTCTCTACCTCGATGTCGTCAAGACGATCGAAGCCGTCCCGGCGGCGTAACCCGGCCTACGCCGGCGAGACGATGCCGTGCTTGACGGCGTACTGCGTGAGCTCCGCGGTGGTGCGTAGGTCGAGCTGCTCCATCACACGGTACTTGTGGAACTCCACCGTCTTCGGCGAGACGTTCAGGATGCTGGCGATTTCCTTGATCGAGTGGCCCTCGGCCACCAGTTGCAGCACTTCCCGCTGCCGCGAGGTCAGCGCGGTGCCCGGCGTCTCCGGGTTCGGCGGGCGCCCGAACATCGAGTCCCGCATCATCGCCTTGGCGATCGGCGGCGTCACGTAGACTCCGCCCTTGAGAATCTCGCTGATCGCGGTCACCAGCTCGGACGCGGCGGACTTCTTCAGCACGTAACCCGACGCACCGGCCCGGAACGCCTCTGCCGCATAGGCCACGTCGGAGTGCATCGTCAGGAAGATGATCTTCGCCGCCGGCGTCTCCTTGAGGATCTGCCGCGCCGCCTCGATGCCGTTGAGCAGCGGCATCGAGATGTCCGCCACGATCACGTCCGGCTTCTGCTCGCGGGCTTCGTCCACCAGCGCGCGACCGTCCGCGACCGTTGGCAACAGCTCGTAGTCCACTTCGAGCAGGCCGCGCAGGCCCTCGATCAGAATCTGATGGTCGTCAGCAAGCAACACTCGCGGCTTCTGCGTCTGCATGTTCTTCCCTCTCGAGCGGGGCTTCCACCCGAATGCGAGCGCCTTCGCCCGGCTTGGAATCCACTTTCAAGACTCCGCCGAGCAACCGCACGCGCTCGCCCATACTGATCAATCCCAGTCCGGAGGCTTCGCGCGCCTTCGCCGGATCAAATCCAATTCCCGCGTCCTCGATCTCGAGCGTCACGCGGCCATCCTCGCCCTGCAACAGCACTTGCGCATGCGCGGCGTTTGCGTGCCGAACGATGTTGTGCAGGGCCTCCTGCGTAATCCGGTAGAACGTCAACGCGCAATCGGGAGGCAGCTCCTGGGGCAAATCGATTGACTCGAAGACGATCGGAAAACCCTCGCGCTCGGAGACCCGTTCGCACTCGGCCCGGATCGCCGCTTCGAGCCCCAGGTCGTCGAGGATCGAAGGGTGCAGCAACCGCGACATGTCGTGGATGCTCTCGGCGAGCTCGTGCACCGACGACTCGACGCACTCGAGCCCCCTGCGCACCTTGCCGTCCGCGTCGGCGGCCTTGCGTTGCAGAGAGGCCAGCTCGAGCGCTAGCGCCGCCAGGGTCTGGCTGGTGTCGTCGTGCAACTCGCGCGCCAGCCGCCGCCGCTCTTCCTCTTGCGCCGCAATCAGCAGCACGGCCAGCTTGCGGAGCTCCTTCTCGCTGCCCTTCAGCGCCGCCTCGCTCGCGCGCAAGGCCTGCTCGGCCTTGGCGCGCTCGGCGACCTCGTTGGCCAGGCTCTTGTTCGCCTCGCTCAGCTCCGCGGTGCGCTCCTGCACCCGCTCGTCGAGCACCAAGTA
This sequence comes from Bryobacterales bacterium, assembly GCA_965216545.1. GTDB lineage: Bacteria > Acidobacteriota > Terriglobia > Bryobacterales > UBA6623 > RI-231. Next base: position 3,231,516 of record OZ244172.1, on the reverse strand, counting down.
CGAGGTCTGCACGTCTTCGTAGGCCGAGAACAGGTCGGTCAGCGTCCGCACCAGGATCAGCGCCGTCAACAGCACCGCCAGCCCGCTCGCCGCATCGCGCAGCCAGCCCGCGACCAAGATCCGCTCCGGGCTCACCAAGTCCCCCAGCGGAAACATCGCCGAGACGCCCAGCACGAACGCCACGATCGCGAAGCGGGTCTTGCGAATGCGCTTGTGCAGCCGCAGCGCAATCCACGCCGCGGCCAGCCGCGTCAGGGCCGTCGCCAGGATGAATACGGTCTCCAACGGGTCCAGACTATCACCCGCTCGAATCCTAGTACTCTCGGGTGAACGCCGTAGCCCAACCCGGAATTGCGTCCCCGGGAATCTCCCTAGTCTGCCGATGCCGCCAGATGAGGCGCAGGTCCCCGCGCGCCAATCGGGCGCGGTATCGCCTAGCGCTCCTCGAAGGCCGTCTGCTGTTCGAAGCGGTCCACCGGCCCCCACAGCCGCTTCTGCTTGTACTCGCGATATTTCGCCGGGTCGGCGCGCGGATTCGCGGCCGGCATTTGCGCTCCGATCGCGCTTCGCCAGGCGGCCAGCTTCTCTTTGAGCTCGCGAACCTTCTTCGGCATCGACGCCGCCAGGTCGCGCGTCTCGCCGATATCCTCGCGCAGGTCGTAGAGCTCCAAGCCGCCGTCCTCGTAGCGTTCGAGCAGCTTGAACGGCCCTTCGCGCACCGCGCCGTACGGCGTACAGGTTTCGATTGGCGTATGGGCGTTGTAGTGCGGGTAGTGCCAGTAGATCGGGCCGCGCGCGTAGCCGGCTGCGCCGCGCAACAGGGGCGTCAAGCTCTTCCCGTCGATCTCGACCTCCAGCTCGATCCGGGCCATCTCGAGGATCGTCGGGAAGAAGTCCGTGCTGATCACCGGCTCGTCGATCACCGCGCCGGGCTCCGTCTCGCCGGGCCACTTTACGATCAGCGGCACGCGAACGCCGCCCTCCCAGGCCGTGCTCTTCTCGCCCCGCAACGGCTCGTTCGAGGTGATCGCGCCATTCTTCGACAGGCCGCCGTTGTCGGAAAAGAAGAAAACGATCGTATTCTCCGCGAGCCCCATCTGCTCGAGCTTGGCCAACACCGCGCCCACGCTGGCGTCGAGACCTTCCACCATCGCGGCGTACTCGGGGTTGCGTTGGGCCCCAAGCGGCCTCTTCGCTTTGTACTTCTCCACCACCTCGGGGCGGGCTTGAATCTTGGTGTGCACCGCGTAGTGCGAGAGATAGAGAAAGAACGGCTCGTCGCCGGCGCGGCCCAGGAACGCCTCGGCTTCGCGCGTGATGCGGTCGGTCAGATACTCGCCGGCGCGCTCGTCGGGGAACGGCCGCCAGCCCAACCGCCGGAGCTTTTCCAGCGGCCAGTAGGGCGGCCACATGCTGCCGTGCGATCCAGCGTGGCTGCCGCCCACGCTCACCTCGAACCCGTGATCCTCGGGCCACCAACCCTTCTGTCCGAGGTGCCATTTGCCGATCGCCGCGGTCGTGTAGCCGCCTGCCCGCAACGCTTCGGCAATCGTCGTCTCCCCGTGGCGCAGGTAGTTGGTCCAGCGCGGAATCGCGAGCTTCGCTCCCGGCGGCGTGCGCCCGGGGATCCAGTCGGTCAGGTGCGTGCGCGCCGGATAGCGGCCCGTCATGATGCTGCCGCGCGTGGGCGAGCAGGAATTGCCCGCGGCGTAGGCGTCGCTGAATCTCGCGCCCTCGGCCGCCAGCCGGTCCAGATGCGGCGTCTCGTAGTAGGAGCTGCCGTAGACGCCCAAGTCGCGCCAACCCAGATCGTCCGCCAGGATGAAGACGAAGTTCGGCTGCTGCGCCGACGCCGCGCCCGCCAAGGCCAGCAACCCTAGCCAGGCTTTCAGCAACGATGACCGGCCGATCCTCATGGCGCCGCCGCCCTCCACCCGGCGGCCATCTGGCGCGACAGCCGCGTCACCAAATCCGCGTGCTCGGGCCGCGCCGCCAAGTTGACCGTCTCGGTCGGCGCCAGCTCGTAGTCGTAGAGCTCGCGGGCGAGCAGCTTTCTCTCGCGGTCGCGCCACTCGGTGTAGCGATAGCGCTCGGTCCGCATCGTATAGCCCATCTCCTTCCAGTCGTACCGCGCCGGGTAGGGCCGCGGGAATTGGCTGAACGCCGCCGTCTTCCAGGATCGCTCGGGATCCTCGACCAATGGCGTCAGGCTGGCTCCCTCCACCCCGTCGGGAGCCTCCGCGCCGCAGGCTTCGCACAGCGTCGGATAGATGTCGACGAATTCCACTAGACGCTCGCACCCGCGCCCGCCGGTGCGCATGCCCGGTAGGTGCAGCAGCAGGGGCGCGCGGGTGTCGAGCTCGAAGTTGTTGGCCTTCGCCCACAAGTCCTGCTCGCCCAAGTGCCAGCCATGGTCGCCGAAGACGACGATCGCGGTCCGCTCGGCCAAGCCCAGCCGTTCGAGCTCGTCGAGCACGCGGCCGGCTTGGGCGTCCATGTAGCTCGTCGCGGCGTAGTAGCCGTGGGTGAGCTCCCGCGCCTTGCCCGGCGGCAGCGGGCCCTCGCGCGGAATGTCGGTGTAGCCGCGCAGCTCCTGCGAGCGCGTGAACGCAAGCGCGGGCGCGTCCAGCGGCCGCTGGACGTCTTCCACGACCGGCAGCTCGCCCGGGTCGTAGAGGTCGAAGTATTTCTTTGGGGCGGTGAAGGGCAGATGCGGCTTCTGAAAGCCGACCGCAAGAAAGAACCGCTGGTCTTTCAGGCGGTTCAGCGCCGCGACGGCGCGATCCGCCGTCTGCCCGTCCTGCAGCGCATTGTCGGGCGCGACCGGCGATTGCCAAGACTTCCGCTTCTTCCAGGTCAGGTTCGGAACCTCGGCGCCGTCCCAATCGCGCCCCGGCTTGGCGCGCCGCATCAGGGCGAAGCGGTCGACGTCGACATATTCCATCCCCGCTTGCCGCCCGCCTTCGGGCCAGGCCGGTACGCTCCAAGACGGCGGATCGCTCATCTTGCCGTGCAGAATCTTGCCGTACGTCTCGGTGTGCCAACCGCTCTGCTTAAACGCTTGCGGGAGCGTGACCGCGTCGGGCTCGTTCTCGCGGAAATGCTTCACGTTGCCCCAAACCCGGATCGAATCCGGCCGTCGGCCCGTGAGCAGCGACGCCCGCGAGGCGCCGCACACCGCCGCCTGGCAGTAGGCGCGTTCAAACAACAGGCTGCGGGCGGCGAGACGATCGAGGTTCGGCGTATGGATGACGCGGTTGCCGTAGCAACCCAGCTCCGGCCGCAGGTCGTCGACCGCGACGAACAACACGTTGAGACCGCTCTCGGCCGCCTCTAGCGCCTGCGCGGCTGCGCTCGCCACCCCTAAGCCTCGAGCGAAAAACTCGCGTCTAGTCGTCACTTTCGCCTCCACGTATAGCGCTCCTCGTTGAACTCGAATGCGCTCTTACGCAAGGCCCCGGGCGCGTCGCGCGCCGGCAGCCAGCGGCGGTGCTCGGCCATCACCGCGGCCAGGCTCTCCTCGCCCGCCAGATTGGCCCACTCATGCGGATCCTTCGTGTGATCGTAGAGCTCCTCTTCGCCGTTGGCGTAGCGGATGTAGCGGTAGCGCTCCGATCGCACGGCGTGGTTGCCCCGGCCAAAGGTCATCACCGCCGGGCGCGACCATTCTCGCTGAGGATCCTCGAGCAGGGGGCGCAGGCTGACGCCTTCCAGCTCCGCTTTGGGCGGCAGCCCGCACAGCTCGAGAAGCGTCGGATAGAGGTCGATCAGGCTCACCGGGCGGCTGCTCGTCGTCCCCGCTCGGGTCAGCCCCGGGGCCACGACGATGAGCGGAACGTGTGAGGATCGCTCCCACAGAGTGTCCTTGGCGAAGTGGTGTTTCTCGCCGAAATGATAGCCGTGGTCGGACCAGAAAACGATGATCGTCTCGCTTGCGTACCGGCTTGCCGCCAGTGCGTCCAAGACGCGCCCGGCGAGCCAATCCGCATGGCGGATGCCGGCGGTGTAGGAGCGCACGACATCATCGAGATCGCCGTGCTCGACGATCAGCTCGAGGTCGTCGGCGCGGTAGCTCGCAAGCTTGCGTCCCGGTTCCGGAACGTCGTCGAGATCGCCGGGCTTGTCGAGTGGAACTGGAGCCTCGCCGGCTTCCACCGCTTCGTAGAACGAACGCGGAGCATAGAAGGGCAAGTGCGGCTGAAACAAACCCACCGCCAGAAAGAACGGCTGCTCGTGTTTACGCCGCAGGAACGCCTCTGCCCAGCGCACCGTGTGGCCGTCGCCCATCTCCATCGCGGTTCTCTCGAGCGGTCCCCAGTCGAAGCTCGAAATATGATTGGGCTGACGGTAGGGAATCAGGAAACCATGCGTCTTGAGGTCGGTGACCAGCTCCGAGTACTCGTCCCACGAATCGGGAGGATTGAAGCCCGGCGTGTGATGGAAGACCTTGCCTCCGCCCGCCGCGTAGTAGCCGTGGTCCTTGAAGTAGCGCGGCAACACGACCAACTCCGGGAAGTTTGGCTTCCACCACTCGCCATTGGCGTAGATCCCGGTCGTCGAGGGGCGTAGACCGGAGAGAATCGCCGTGCGGGAGGGATTGCACTTGGGCGAGGGCGCGTGCGCGTTGGTGAACAGCGCGCCGCGCGCCGCCAATGCGTCGATGCGGGGAGTCCGCGCGGGCTCGTATCCCAGTGCGCCCACCCAGTCGTTCATGTCGTCGACGCTGAGAAACAGCACGTTGGGTTGGGCGGCGAGCGCCGAAGACAATCCCAGCATCAGGGCGACGATGGCGCCGGCTTGTCTCAAGCGTCCCCTCGCTCGAGCCACTCGATCGAAAAACGCGCCAGCCGAATCTGCTGGTACGCCTGCTCGGCCCCGCCCTCATAGAGCAGCCCAACCGAGCCGTCGGGGAGACGCGCCAAGCTCGAGTAGGCCGACGGTCCCCGGTGGATGAGCCGGCGCCCTGTCCAGCTCTCGCCGTCGTCGCGGCTGAGCCGAACCGTCATTCGTACGCGTTTGCCGCGCTCGGGCTGGATGGGTGGGCTCGGGTTGGCGAAGAGCAGTCGCCCGCCCCCAGGCTCGTCAGGCCACGAATAGCGAATCAGGCTGGCCTGGACTTGCGGATCGCCCAGATGAGCGTCGAAGCGCGGCGCGCTCCAGCTCGCGCCGCCGTCCGAGCTGAACGCGATCGAGCGATACCCCGTCCGCTCTCGGTTCGTAAGGGATTGGCTGCGCATGTTCATCATCAGCCGGCCGTCGGCGAGCTCGACGACCTGACTCTCGTTGCAAGCCGGCGCGATCGGGCTGCTGCGGCGCCAGCTCTCGCCGCCGTCATCGGAGTAGAGCGTGTGTGCGGCATAGCCGTTGGCGGCCGAGGAGTGATTCGCCGGCGTGACGATGCGCCCAGCGTGCTGGCCCTCGCGCAACTGGATCGAGACGCCCGGCCCGGTGGCGTACCACCACCAGTCCTCGGCCTTGGCTTCGCTGGTAATCTCGCGCGCCAGCGCCCAGCTCATGCCGTCGTCATCCGAGCTTGTGAGGTAGACGCGCCTTGTTCCCTTGGCTGTGCCCCGATGCAGCTCGCGGCCGTGGTCCCCTCCGCGGTTCCACGTCATCGGCATCACGATGCGTCCGCTCTCGCGCTCGACGACCGGGCAGGGATTGCCGCAAGTGTTGGCGCCGTCACTCCAGACGATACGCGGCGCCGACCAGCTCCCGCCGCCGTCCTCGGAGCGCTTGACGACCAGATCGATGTCGCCGCTGTCGCCGCGCCCAACCCGCCGGCCCTCGCAGAATGCCAACAGAGTCCCAGCCGGAGTCGCGAGCAAGGCCGGGATGCGATAGGTGTGGTAGCCGTCCGCACCCGCCGCGAAGACGACTCGCTCGTCGAAACCGCGCCGCTGAGCAGACATGGCTCCGGCGACAGCGAGCGCTCCGAAAGCGCGACGACTCAACGACATGACGGCGTCATGCTACCAAACACGGGCAGCGGCCGCGGTCGGGAAATGTCAGGAAATGTCAGCCCAAATCCGGGGTTCAGACCTTGGTGCGGAACTTGTCCTGTAGCGCGTCCAGCTTCTGGTCCATCGACATGTCCTTGAGCTTCTCGGCTTCCTTGCGATCGTCCGGCCCAAAGGTGCGGCGTATGGGCTTGCGGTCGGGACGCCCCCGGCGGTCCTCGCGGCTGCGGCGGTGCGATTCCGCCGCGCGGCGGCCTTCCGGCGAGGTCCTGCGCTGGCGAGAAGACTCGCGCGGCTCGCGCATCGACAACGAGATTCGCTTCCCGTCGTTGGCCACGTTCACCACGTAGACCGTAAGCTTGTCTCCGGCCTTCACCGCGCCCTCGCCTTCCCGCGTCACACCGCCCGAGAGCTGCGAGACATGCACTAGCCCGTCCTGCTCGGCGCCAATATCGACGAAGAGACCGAAGTCGGCGACGTTCGTAATCACGCCCTCGACTTTCATCCCGATCTTGGGCTCGTCGATCGGCTCGACCGCGGTGGCGGGGTCGGGCATCCGGAACGTCCCGCGCGGGTTGCGGACCTTGGGGTCGAGCTCGCGTAGCATCCCCTTGAGGGCGAGCTCGGAGTACTGCTTATCGGCCAGCTCGGCCAAGTCGGCGGCGGCTGCTTTCGCCGGCTCGTCGAGAGCTTGTCTGGCGTCCAAGCCGGCGGCTCTGAGCACCTGTTCGAGCTTGCCGTAGGCGCGTGGATGGATGCCGGTCGCGTCCAGCGGATTGTCGCCGTCGTAGACCCGAAGGAAGCCGGCCGCCTGGTCGTAGACACGCGCGTTCAAGCCGCTCATCTCGCTCAGCGCCGCCCGGCTCTTGAACGGGCCGTTGAGGCGACGGTGCTCGATAATTCGTTTGGCGACGCGCTCGGTCATACCCGGCGCCAAGGCAAGCAACTCGGCGGGCGCGGTGTTCACATCGACGCCCACTTGTTGCACGGCCGCCTCTTGCGCCTGCCGCAGACCGCTGCGCAGGCTCTTCTGGTCGACTTCGTGGTGGCCTTGGCCGATGCCGAGCACGCGCGGATCCAGCTTGATCAGCTCGGCCATCGGGTTCTGCACGCGACGCGCCAGGCACGCCGCACTCCGCACCGCCGGCTCCTGCTCGGGCATCTCCTTGCGGGCGGATTTCGAGGTCGCGTAGATCCAACTCCCGGCCTCGTTGGCCGCCAGCCAGGCGCACGGCCGCCCGGACTGCTTGACCGCCAGGCGGACGATGCGCTCGACTTGGCGCAGCCCAGGACCGTTGCCGAACACCACCAGCTCGGCCTCGTGCCGTGCGATGAGCTCGGCCAGGTCGCCGCGTGGCGTCTGCTTGCGCTCGGGCTTGCTCGGCTTTTTCTCCGTTTTGGGCGGCGCGGCTTCGAGCGGAGCCTGCGTCGGCGGTGCGCTGACTTCCGCTTCACCGGCCGGCTGCTGTTGAGGCTCGCCCGACTGCTCCGCCTCGGCTGCCTCCGGCTGCGGCTGCTCGCTCGCGGCTGGAGCTTCCGCCCCGGGCGTGGCCTGCTCGGCTGCGGGTTGCTGCTCGGCCGGTTGTTCCGGCGGGGCCTCCGCGGCCGCAACGGGCTCGGGCTGCGGCTGTTCGCTCGCGGCCGGAGCTTCCGTCTCGGGTGTTTCTTGCTCGGCTGCGGGTTGCTGCTCGGCCAGCTGTTCCGGCGGGGCCTCCGCGGCCGCAACGGGCTCGGGCTGCGGCTGTTCGCTCGCGGCCGGAGCTTCCACCTCGGGCGTTTCTTGCTCGGGTTGCGCCTCCTTGCTTGGTTGCGGCGCTTCTGCCGGGGGCGCGGTCTGCTCGGCTGGGCTCCGCTGCTGTTGCGCAGCCTTGTTCTCTTGCTCGGCTTCGGGCTCGGCTCGCACGATGGCAGCCTCGACCAACGCGCCATCGGCGGCGATCACCGCCGCCCGCCAGCCGCCCGGGCGATTCGTCTCGAGCCCGATCATCACCCGCGGTCCCGCCGGCGCTGCGAGCATCAGCTTGCGCAGGTTCTTCCTGTAGAGCTCGATCGCCTGGACGTCGCAGCGCTCGTCGAGCTCCTGCCGCAGCTCCTTCTCGACCGTCGGCGAGAGATAGTCGACGAAGGCCTTCGCGGAAGCGCTCCGCAGGTGGGGCGCGAAAGCCGCCTCGGCGTCTTTTACCAGGCGCCCTTCCAGATACTGCTCCACGCGACTCTGCGGCAGCTCGATCCGGAACTGTAGCCAGCCCTCGCGCGCCCCGCGCCGCAGCAAGAGCACTTTGCGCCACGGCGCCTTGACGACCCCGATGCGCTCGCCGCCCATCGCGGCGAAGCGTTTGCGCTGATTCTCGTCGCGTCCGCTGAGCCGGCGCTTCGGCTCGATCGCCTCGACGACGATCTCGGCCTCGGCCTGGGCGAGCTTGCGGATGTCGCGCCGAATCTCGGCGTTCTCGCCCAGCCAGCGCGCAATGATGTCGCAGGCCCCGGCTAGTGCGGCCTCGGCCGTATCGCCTTCGCCTTTGACGTACTTGGCGGCCTCGGCTTCAATCTCGCCTTCGCCCTCTTGCGTCCACAGGAACAGCGCCAGCCCTTCGAGGCCCTTCTCGATCGCCTCGTCAGCGGCCGTGCGCCTCTTGGGCTTGAAGGGCAGGTAGAGATCCTCGAGCTCGCGACGGTCCATCGAGCCTTCGATCTTCTCGCGCAGCTCGGGCGTCAAACGGCCTTGCTGATTGATCGCGGTGAGAATCGTCACGCGCCGGTCGGCCAGGTCGAGGAACGACCGCAACCGGTTCTGGATCTCGTGGATACGATCCGCGCCCAGTCCCGCGGCTACGTCGGGCCGGTACCGCGCGATGTACGCGGGAGAGACGTTGGCGTCGAGCTCCTGGACCAGCCGGAGCAGATCCTGAAGCGGAACGTTTGCTTCCTGGCCGGCCTGAACATAGGCCTGCGTCGGAAGAGCAGTGAGAGCCTTCATTGCGAGAGCTAACCAGGGAGCCTCTCTGGGCTTCCTGTATTATAAGTTTTGCATGCCGTGGCGCCCGCGAACCCCCGTTCCCGCGCGGCCCTTCCCGTACATTGTAGCCGTTCTTGTGCTGTGCGGCGCCGGGAGCGCTCAGGTCCTCGAGTTTTTCTCGAACGGCCTGCTCTACCAGGCGCTCACCCGCGGCGGGCTCACCTTGATGTACGCCCGCATGCCGATGGCGATCCGCGACTACGGCGTGATCCAAGTCGCGCTCAACAATGGCAGCTCGGCGGTCTGGAAGGTCAAGTCGACCGATTTCGTCTTCGAGCCCAAGGAGGGGACGCCGATCCGGGCCGTGCCGGAAGGCGAGGTGATCTACGACCTGTTCCGCAACGCCGGTCGCGCCGAGATCGTCAAGCTGCAGACCGCCTACGAGCAAGCCTTGTTCGGCAATCAGCACATCCGCTCGATGAATGGCTACGAGCATCGCCGGCTCTCCGCCCTCGCGCTCGGCAACAAGGGCATCAAGGCGGCCGCCGCGGCTTCCGCGATCACTTTCGTCACGACTGAGCTCGCCGGCGGAGACTCGACCGACGGGGCGGTCTTCTTCCCAAACGGCGGCCGGGAGCTGGGCGAAGGCAGATTGGTCGCCGTCATCGAAGGCCAAGTCTTCGAGTTCGACGTGAACTAGCGGGCATGACCGCCCGGAGGGCGACACTGCGGTCGGCCACCTTCGACTACTACGACGAGCACGGCAAGAGGCTCTACCACCACGAAAGACGAAAGACGGCGACCGCGCTGCGCTCTGGTACGATGCCGAGAATCGTAGAAGCCGCGTGATCGCGTTCAGGCCAGCTTGCCGATTTGCTGCGCGCTCGAAACGCGGCCGAAGGGTATCCTAAGGACTTGAGCGCGGCACTAGCTGGGCTTACTGGCGACAAGCTACTAAAACAAAATCTGTAGTTTATGTTATGCTTCTCGCAGGTCGGGAGTTCCGCAGCTTTCGCGGTGCTCGCAGCGCAGCCACAGGGCCTGAGCGAAGTCAAGCTGCGAAGCGAACGACAACATGATCCCGAACAATTCGACGCTACCAAGCTTCGACGACCCACCCGTCGTGGAGGTCGCTCTTTCGGTGCAGTTTGAGCCGCTGAAGTCACTCCGTACCGCACATCTCGGGCTCTTCTGGGCCGACATTCGCTCGGAGTTCCCCGTTACTGAGGAGCACTGGCCGCTAGAAGATGCGGTCGAGCGATTTGATGGCGTGCCGCGCCAGAGAATCAGGTTTGAGATTCGGACACCGGGGAAGCCTCCCGTTCCGCGTCTTTGGCTGCTCAATAGTGACGGTACAGAACTCATCCAGCTTCAGACAACGCGATTCTCTCGGAACTGGCGAAAGGCCGGCGATTCGGAGCGCTACCCGCGCTACGAAAAGCAGATTCGTCCCAAGTTCCTAGCCGGGTTCGACTCCTTCTCGCGGTTCACCCGGGAGCAAGGGTTGGGTCCGTTGAAGGTAAACCAATGTGAGGTCACGTACGTCAATCACATAGAGTCAGGAAAAGGCTGGAACACCTTCTCCGAGGTGGGTAAGGTCTTCCCTGGATTGGCAATGCGTTACAGCGACGACTCAATGGAAGTGCCGGAGCAGTTGAGTTCTTCGTGGCAGTACATCATGAGAGGTCCCGATAGGTCTCCCGTAGGTCGCTTGCACTCCTCGGTAGAGCCTGTCGTGAGCACAGAATCCAAGCGTGACATCCTGCGTGCAACGCTGACGGCACGGGCGGCGCCGTTCGACACTGAAGAGCCGCTGAAAACCCTGGACCTCTGCCGTGAATGGATCGTTCGGGGGTTTGCTTCGATAACGTCGCCGGCAATGCACAAGATCTGGAGGCGCGCTGATGGCTAGTATGGCTCAACCTTCCGATGGGCTAAGCGATCGGGAGATTACGCCGTCGAGGAGGACCGCTACGTCCCCTGGTCGGGCGACGCTCGTTGGGTGCGACCAAAGGCCGGGCTTGGTGGTGGTCGAACGTGACCCAAGTTTGCAGCCCGTTGATTGGTTCGACACGGCTCTCGCAGAGCTTGAGCGTATCATCAATCTCCCGACCGATTGGGACGGCTACGGGAGCGAGCCAATTGCTACCGAGACAGCCGTCAAGGCGCTCCTCCTCTTGACGGACCTGCTAGGCCTGTCTGAGGCGGCCACGCCGTGGGTGGTTCCTCTGTCCGATGGAGGGATCCAGCTTGAATGGACGCGAAACGGGTTCGTCTTGGAGATACAGGTGCCTGCAAGTGACACCGAGGATCCAACAGCCTTCGCGGCCAACGAGAATTGCGGCGAGAGCTGGGAGGGTAGCGCAGCTGAGATCCCGAGCCATCTGCTTGGGGCCGCAATCGACAAGTAGAGGGCCCTGTTAGCCGCGTTGGCATGCCGGAGCGCCCGTACATCGATGACCGCACCAGCATCCCCAACGAGGCCGTTCTTTGGAGGTGGGTTGGCCGAGATTGGTGGCGCCGGATGGATGACGGTTCTTTCGAAGTATCGTCCGGCGCATTTCAGGACCGGAGAGAGAGCGGGGCGGCTTCGTTCTTCCTCGCTGACGAAGTTCTCAGGTCGGGCAGGACCGCCGAGGACTTGGTGCGTAGCCGGCCGGATTTCGGAATCATCTCCTTGACCGCTGGTGATATTCGCGATTGCGGCCTTGGGATTTGTCGCGATCCGACCCACGAGGAGCCTGCACACCTGCTGGTGTTCGGCAAGAAGACCGGAGGTGTGAAGAATCGCCTGAAGCGCCATAGCTCTTGGGTGATTCTACCGTCGCCTTAGCCGCTATCGTCCCCAACATGATGACGGGACTGGCCGCCCGGGGCCTCGCTCGCTGCTCTGCTTTCCGGCCAGAACTGGCCGCAGTAGCACGGGCCGAACGGAAAGCTACGAACATTCCCAGTTTTTCCACATCAATCGAAGCATGCTTCCAAGCTCGCGCATGGCGCTCATTTTCTTCGACCGCCAAGACCTGGAGAGCCCGCTCAACGGCACGAATCTGCGCAGCGCCGACGAGCTGGCCGCTTTCCTGCGCAAACCGCCCGATAGAGCTCCGTTCTTTTGTGAGCTGGTCAGCGAGAGCGGCAAGAGCCTGCTGATCGGCCTCGACGGCGAGTCGGGCTGCGTGCAATGCTGCTCGGCCGCCGGCGCCGCGCCGCGCTTCATCGCGCTGGCTCGCGGTGCGCCCCAGCCAGGCGCGGCGACCGGCTATTGGCTGGGCGAGACGCTGACGCCGATCCCGGCCCGCTTCCGCCTCACGCTCGACCAGCTCCACGTCGTCGCCGCCGTCTTCCTGCGCACCGGCGGCCTGGACCCCGATTGCACCTGGCTCGCGCTGTAGCGAACGTGCGTATCATCGCGTTCACGCTGGATGGGATCGTAAGGAGTGATATTCCAGGAAATGTCACCTCCCCAATGGTGCGTCCTTGCGGAACCGCCGGACCCAGTCCAGAGCCGCCAACCCGATGCCCTCGTGACCGCCTTCGAAGATCGTCACGCGCGCTTTTCCGGCCGTTCTTCGTAGCAGAATCTCGCGGCCTAGCGCCGGGTCCTCCTCCCGGTCGGACGGCTTGGGATCCGAGAGGCGTGCTGTTGGGCTGGCGCTGAGCTGCTCGAACTCTTCTTCGCTGACGAGCTCGCCGCCGACAGCTTTGGCGATCGCGTTGAACGCGTCGAGCGAATGGCGAATCGGTACGGAGCCTTCGTGGCCGTCCCGGACTCCGGCGTTGATGTCGAGCGGCACGTCTTTCGCGCCCGCTAGCCATGCCAGGGGCGAGCGCAGGCGGTACTGCTCGTCCACCGCGTCGCTCGCGCCGGGCGGTCCGCCCGTGCAGGCCCGCAACATCTCGCCGTAGTTGGCTTCGGCGTGACGGGAGTGCCAGGCCGCCAAGTCGCTGATGGGAACCCAGGCGCTGGCGGCCGCCCAAGTCTCGGGATGCTTTGCGGCCATCAGCAGCGTCATGTGGCCGCCGCCGGAGGTTCCGATCAAATAAACCCGCGCCTCGTCGACGGGGTACTTTCGCTTGGCCCATACGACCGCATCGAGAATGTCTTGCTGCGCCAGCTCTGAACCGCAGGCGTCAGGATCATCGTTGCGGCCACGGAAGTCGGGGAACAGGTAGATCCAACCCTCGGCCATCGCGAGCGGCTCGAGGTCCGCGCGACGCTGTTCGTAGCCGGCGCTCCAGGAGTGCAGCGAGACCAGCAGCGGCCGCTCCGGCCCGCGCGCTTCGAAGCCCCGCGGCAACATTACGAACGCCGGCTGCTCGCTGCCGTCGGCGCGGGGGATGCGGACCTCGAGCCGCTGCTCGGGAGCGGGCTCTCGCGCGCAGCTCACCAGGATCAGGCCGATCAGCAACCCGCGCCGCATACCCCTCTCTACACTACCAGCGGCGTTCCCCGCGACGCTTACCAGATGAAGTCCCGCGCGACCTCGCGCTTCTCTTGCCCGTCGAGCACGTGCATCGTGCGTAGCTTCTTGAGCGTCGCCTTGTTGAGCGTTCCCAACGGTACGTAGACGATCTTGCGGCCCAGCCGAGCGGCGATCGAGCGGAAGATCGAGCGCGGTGGCCGGGGCGCGGCGTAGACGACGATCTTCTCGAGCGCGTAGTCGAGCGCGGCCAGCAGCAGCCGCTCGGGCTTCGATTCGGCGAAGGCGTAGTTGGGATCGGACCATACGTCGGCCATCCGCCGCGAGGGCAACGACAACAACAGCCCGCCGTACTCGGCGCGGCCAATGCCTGGACCGACGACGTTGTCGAACGGGTTGGTGGCATAGAACGCCATGTCGGACTCGTTCTGCTTCTCGCCCAGCCAAGTGATCGCGTAGGGGTAGCGGTTGTCGCGGTCTTCATCGAAGATGATCACCACCGCCGCGACTTCGCCCTGAAGCCGCTGGTTTTCGCGAACGTAGATGCGCCGCCCGTCGTGCCAGTTGCGCAACGTCTCGCGGAGGTCAACGCCGTCGCACAGCGAGGTGGTGAACGGCTCGGTACGCGCGCGTTCCTCCGAGAGCAGCGCTTTGCCCTTGTTCTTGAGAAACAGGCCGTACTCTTCGATGCGCAGATCTTCGGGCGGATAGGAGCAGATGCCGCGGCCTTGGAACTCCTCCTTCCACTCCCCTGCGTAGCGCTCGCCCTTGCGCCCGCGCAGCCCGGCCGGCTTCGGTTTGCCCTTCCTGGAGCGCACCCGGGGACGCAGATGCATCTTACGAGTCCCGTCCCACATCTGCTCGCCCGAGACTTTCACCGTCGCCAGATCCGTCTCGATCTTCTGATACGGGAAATAGGACGCCGCGGTCCAAAACTCCCAGGCGAACTCGTCGTCGGCGACGCCGCGCGCTGCCGCGGTCATGTCGAAGAGATTGGGCAGCAACTGCCCGGCGGCCAGAGCCAGGTTGCGACTGTAGCGCGCCCACATGCGGCGCTGCCAATGTTCGAGGCGCTCGCCGCTCTTGCGCTCGTAGGCCAACTCGGCCGCTGCGAGCAGCTTGATGTGGATCTCGGCGCGACCGCTTCGATCACCGAGCAGCTCCCGGACGGCGCGGGCGCTGGGGCTTTCCTTGGGCGGCTCGACGACCGCAAAGCCGCCAGCCTTGGGACGCACCTGCGCGAGCCGCTCAGGCTCCGGCGCCGCGCCGCTGCGCCGGGCTTCGTAGACCGCCTGCAACAACGGCGTTTCGACACAGACTTCCGCCAACGACTCGGGGTGCAGGTTTAGCGCCCGGACGCCGGTTCGCTCGACCTTGCGCAGCGGCTGCGTCTGCGGCCGCTCCATCGCCTCGAGCAGCGGGTCGAGCAGGTTGAGCGAGACCACGGCGAGGATCTCCGCCTCGGGGTCGCAGCCTTGCAGCTTCCAAGCCAGCGCCTCGGCATGGACCGCGATCTCGCGGTCAGTCGCTCTCGGCGTCAAGCGGTAGGATTCAACGTACTTCTCGAGTCCGATTCGCTCGATCGCATAGGAGTCCGGATAGACGTCGCCAATGTGCGGCCGCTCGCTCACATCGGGGTCGAGGAACGCCGTCTGCAGGCCAAGCTCGCGAGCGGTCCGCAGCCCCTCGATGAACGGATCGGTCAGCTCGACCGGGACGTAGACGGCCTCGCTCTCCGCGGTCTGGTAAATCACGACCGAGAGCTGCGGCAGCCTGCCGACCGCTCGTAGAATCGGCGTCTCCAAAGTCGCCGGCAGCTCGACGGCTACTAGCCCCGGGGGCTCGCGGACGATCTCTTCGAGCACCGCCTGCGCGAGCTCCATGCGCCCCGGCGCGACGGGAAAGTAACGGACACGGCCGCGCCGGAGCGAGCCCGCCTTCGTTGGGTCGAACAGGCTCACTGCTGCTGCATCTTCTCCTGCGCGCTGCGCAGCTTGTCGTCGATCGTCTGCTCGCGGTCGACTCGCGTGCCGAGCCGGACGCTAGTGGTCACCCGCGGCGCGCCCATCTCGTGGACGGTCTCGTGGCACCGGCGCAGCGCGGCGAACACAGCCTCCCACTCGCCTTCGACGTTGGCGCCGTAGGCGTGCAGCCTAGGGTTGAGCCCGGCCTCGGCGAGCACGCGCTCGCAGGCCGCGACATATTTCGAGACCGAGACGCCTGCGCCGAGAGGGACGACGCAGAAATCGGCTATAACGTGCATGAACCGATCGTACCGCCCGCCGCGCTCGAGTCGTAGCGGGTCGCGTTGGCGGGTGAGAAACGGCGCAACTTCAGCGGCGGCCGAAGGGCGCGTGCTGCGTGTAGCCCGGCTCGTCGTCGAAGGCGATCGTGTGGGTCCGGCCGCGATGCTGGATGTAGCGCCAGCCCATCCAGCCTTCGATGTCGTGCGAGCTGAGGATCTTGCCGTAGGCCGCCGTCTCGAACTCCTGACCCCAGTCGTGATTGTCCGGGTTGGGCCGGTCGCTGAACAAGCCGTCGGACTGCTTGTCGTGCCAATGGACGATCTCGTGGAGCAGGATGGCTTCCACCATCTTCGTCCCTTGCCGCAGCAGACGGTCCCAGTCCGCCGGCTTGCCATAGGGCTGATAGCCGCAGGTCAGCAGCTTCTCGTACTGGCGGGCGATCACCCGGTTGAGCCGAATCGTGTCGCCCGAGCCCGGATAGTTCCCATAGACCCCGACATCGAGGTCGGCGATCGCGAGCCTTGGCTTGGCGCCCTTGCCGATCGCCTGCCGGGCCTGCTCGGGAGTGAACTGGCCGAAGCGAACGAAGGCCTTGAAGACGCGCCGATCGGCGATGGCCTTGGGCAGCTCGCCGCGCACCATGCGCGCGATCGAAGGATAGCTGGCCGGGAAGGCGAACCGCAAAGCGTACTCGAGCGAGCCCCGACGGCCCGCCGCGCACAAGGTTACCCGCCGGGCCAGCCAGATGCAACGAGCCGGCCGGCGCCGCAGTGGACGCCGGCCGGCCGCTGGAAGGAGAGATTCAGGGTTGATTCGTTCAATCGCCGCGTTACTTGCGATCGAGTTTCAGGTTGTTGGTCACCGAGAAGACGCCGGAGACGCCGTTCGCCAGCACGCCGGCGACGTTGCGCTCCATCTCCCGGTTCACCACGCCCTCCAGGGTCACGTCTCCGTTACGGACGATCACGTGGATGGGCGGGACCGATTGGATCCCGTAGCGATCCAGCGCCGGGCTGGCGTAGAGCGACCGCGCCACCGCCAGGCGGATCCTGTCGTCGTAGAACGAGCTCGGCAGGATCTCGATGTCGTTGACGACTCGATCGACGCCTTCGACCCGCATCGCGACCCGCTCCGCCGATTTGCGTAGCGACGGGCGGTAGACCTCGCCGCCAAGCGTCACGACGCCATCCTCGAACTGGAATGTGACGTGATCGAAGATGCTGTAGAAGGGCAGCGTGACGATCTCCTTACGTACCTTTTCCGCTGTCCTCGCCTCTGGACTATTGAATGTTGCGGCAGGCAGAGCCGCCAAGCCCAGCGCCAATCCCAAAGCCAAATTCCGAACTGTTCCACGCATTGTCTTTTCCTCCTCTTCTCGTGCTTCGAGCCCACGGCGGACGGCGTCGGATCCGGGTCCGGGCTCGCCCGCTCACGACATGTTGGATGCGGCTCCCCAACCAGGGGGTACCGCGGGTAGGTAAGGAGAAGGTAAGGAGTCGCCGAAGCGGCTAACTGACTTTGGCGTAAGTAGTTTGCAGGCTTTGGGCGACCGCGGGAACCGGTGCGTCGACGCTCATCGCAACCTCGATGAAATCGCCGGAAACGCGCACGGGATAGGTTTCGAGATCGCACCATCCGGGGCCGGACTTCCTGGCACCGGTCTTGACGCAAAAGCGGGCGGCGTGCCAGGGGCAGACCAGATCGTCGCCCTCGACCGAGCCCTTCGAGAGCGGCACGCCCATATGGGTGCACAACGCATCGACGGCGTGGTAGCGCCCGTCGACGTGGACGATTGCAATCTTCTTGCCCTCGACCTGGACGGTCTTGGCGGCGCCGTCTTGGATCTCGTCGACGCGAGCGGCTTGAAAGTAGGCGTGCATGGGAAGAATGCGGCGGAATCTAGGTACGCCTCCAATCTACACCTTTGGGTCCAGATTCGCAACTCAGTTGCACGCTTCAGCCGCAGGGTCGCCCCCGCCGCCGCATGACTCGAGGTCAGCGTGGTTCGCTACTCCTTCGCCGTGGGGCTCTTTCATCCCCGACTCCCTGCCGGTTTATCCCGGCGCTTTCGGACAGCAGCCTTCATCGCGATGGCCTTCATCGATGGGCCCTCGCTTGCCGACAAGATCAAAGAACGGCCGCTGCCGCTCGATGAGGCGCTCAGGATTACTATCCAGATTGCCGAGGGGCTGCATGAGGCGCACGAGAAAGGCATCATCCACCGCGACATCAAGCCCCACAACGTGATGCTGACCGCCAAGGGCCAGGTGAAGATCATGGACTTCGGTTTGGCGTCGCTCGCGGGCCGGAGCAAGATCACGAAGAGTGGCACGACGCTGGGTACGCCGGCCTACATGGCCCCGGAGCAGCTGGAAGCCGAGGAAGTGGACCGCCGGGCGGATATCTGGGCGCTTGGCTGCGTTCTCTACGAGATGCTCGTCCAACGCTCGCCATTCGAGGCCGACTACGAGCAGGCTGTCGCTTACGGAATTTTGAATGAGGAGCCCGAGCCGGTCTCGGCGCAGAGATCGGACGTTGGGCCCGAGATCGACCGTCTGATTGGCAAGGCTCTCAGGAAATCGGCAGGCGATCGGTATCAGAACGTCGACGACCTATTGGTGGACGCCCGCGGTGTGCTTCAAGGCGAGAGAAGAGCTCGCGGTTCGACAGCCAGCGGCCCCGAGGCGCGGACACCCCATTGGCCGCTCGCCGCGGCTTTGGCGGTTTCGTTGCTTGCCGCCGCGCTGTTTGGGTTTACCTGGCTTCGTTCTTCCGACGGTCCGCAACAGCCCGAGCGCGTGCGCCGGAGCTTTGCAATTACGCCGCAGGCGCCCGCCCTGTGGCCGACGATTTCGCCCGACGGCCGGTACGTGGCGTATCTGAGCGTGCCTGAAGACGGGCGCGTCGCGCTTTGGGTTCACGATCTGGCCGAGGGGAGCGATCGGATCCTCGCCGGCCCCGACAACGCCATCTGGAACAAGCAGCCGTTCTGGTCGCCGGACGGGGGCACTCTGGTCTTCCGGATAGGAGACGAGCTGGCGAAGGTATCGGTTGGCGGCGGCCCCACTACCAGTCTCTCTGCGTTCCGTTCCGGCGTGGGGCCCTTTGGAGGCTCGTGGTCCCCGGATGGCGAGAATCTGCTCGTTGCCGACTATCTGATCACTTGGCAAATTCCGGCGGAAGGCGGAGAGCCGGAGCGGTTCCTGGAGTGGCCCCGCGACGAACGTATCCGTTACGGCTGGCCGTCCTTCTTGCCTTCGGAATCGGGTGAACGCAAGCTCCTGTACGTCGAGATCCATGACCTCTGGGATGCGGAGATTGTCGCGCATGACCTTCGAACAGGCCGTCGTGTGACCTTGGCGAACGGCTACCGGCCGTCCTACTCACCAAGCGGCCATATCGTGTACCGGCGTCGTGATCCCGCGGAGATCTGGGCGGTTCCCTTCTCCGCGGAGAGCCTGCAAGCGACGGGGCCACCCTTCTTGGTACGCCAGAACGCATCGCGGCCCAGCGTAGCGAACGACGGGACGTTGATCTACGTCGAGCAAGCGGCGATGGACCTATGGGCGGGAGTTGAGCAGTTGAGGTGGAGGGACCGCGAAGGACGGATCATTGGTACGGTTGGCCAGCCGCAAGAGGGCACTTGGGATCCAGCCTTGTCGCCCGACGAACAACGTGTGGCTGTCCGGGGGCACGAATCGGGACCTTGGGCCGACATCTGGATCCACGATGCCAAGCGGCCTATCAAGACTCGCTTCACCACCGACGACAGCAATGAGTGGGATCCAATTTGGTCGCCGAGTGGCGATCGTATCGCGTTCTCATCCGGCTTGGCGGAGAGGGATATTTACACTAAGCCGTCAGACGGAAGCGGCGCCCCGATAGCGTTGGTAACTTCCGATGACGCCCGAGAGGTTCCCACGGATTGGGGCTCGAGCCCCAGCACCTTGGTGTTTACGCGCCAGACGTCCACGGAGGGTGGCGGCCGGCGGGATTGGAACATTTGGTACGCGAGGACGGGCGAGGGCGCCCGCCCCGAGCAGCGGCTCTTCTTGGGTACCGAGTTTCGCGAAGCCGCCGGTCAACTCTCTCCGGACGGTTCGGTGCTAGCCTACGTCTCGGACGAATCAGGCCGCAGTGAGGTCTATCTGCGGTCGTTCCCAAGCGGCCGAAACAAACGGCAGGTCTCCGTTCGCGGCGGGGGGCAGCCCCGATGGCGGGGCGACGGCAAGGAGATCTTCTTCGTGGAGGAAACCATGCTCATGGCCGTGTCGCTATCAACCGGCGCTAGCGAGGTCTTGGGCTCGCCCGAGCCGCTGTTCTCGTCGGAGGGGCTGAGAGCCGGGGGCTTCGATACGTTCCGCTACGACGTTACGCGGGACGGCCAGCGTTTCGTGCTGAGGGAATCCGCCGAAGAAGGCGCTGACCAGATCCGTGTGGTGCTGAACTGGTACGAGGAGTTCCGTGACCGCGAGTGACTAGTGGCCAGAACGGAAGGAATTGAGTACGCTTCGCGCGGCCTTGGAGTGAGATAGCCCCGTCGATGAGGTCCCGTCGTCGGCCGCCCCTGACGCGTTCGACAAGGCCTGGATGGGGGGCCCGGGGCGCCGGGACCCCCAAGCCAGCCGCTTGCTCGCGTCATTCACCGTCCGTTTACGATCCGCCAGGAAAAGATCGAACGTGGCGGCCAGCCTGGTTTCGGGTTGCCGTCCGTGTCGACCGTCCCGGCTTTCGTCCCTGGCGGCAAGGCCTGCAAGGACTTCAAGAACTCGATGACGCGGTCCTGATTCGACGCACTGAGCGCTTGGAAGGCTTGCCGCGACGCCAGGGCCTCGCCGGAGTGGGCCAACGTCGCCTCGCGCAGCGTTGTGAACTTACCGTGGTGGAAGTACGGCCGTTGGTTGGCGGCGCTCCACAGCCGTTTGGTCAGGAAGCGCCGGTTCCCGCCGAGAAACTCCGCGGAGCCCGCCGGCTGGATGATTTCGATAGCTTCGGCGTCGGGGTCGCCGGGGCCGCTGGTGATGTCGCGTAGCTTGAAGTGCGTGAAGACCGGGACCCAGACGATGCCGTCGACGGGCTTCAAGCGATGGCCGGGCAGCGCGTCGCTCGAGAGATCGATGCTGTAGGCGGTTCCGTCCGAAGCTTGGAGGTTCCCGTCCGGGTTGTAGGGGTTCTAGAAAACCAAAAAACAGAAAACCAAAGTTCCCCCCAGTTCCCCAGTTCCCCCGCAGCTCGACTGGGTGTTTCTGCGCGGCGTGGAGCCGAGCGATGCGGGCGTCGAGCCGCTGGCTTTCACCGACCACCAGGCTTTATGGGTGCGGATCCCTGAGACCAGTCGCCCAAGGGCGCAATCGGCGCTAGCCCTCACGGCTCTAGTAGAACAGGTACTTACGCCAGCTCGTTTGTTCGGAGCCGAGCTGCCGCATCAAGCTGCGGCTGGTGTGCAAGGTGAAGGGCTTCGGCCGGCGTTTGAGCTTCATGTCGGCTTCCTCGGGTAGCCGTGCGCCCTTGCGATTGTTGCAGCGCCGGCAGGCTGCAACGAGGTTCTCCCACGAGCTCGAACCGCCCCGCGAGCGCGGCACGACGTGGTCGAGCGTGAGGTCGCCCGCGCCGCCCGCGCGGCCGCAGTATTGGCAGGTGTAGTGGTCCCGCATCAAGATGTTCTTGCGCGACAAAGCTCGGGACTGCTGCGGAATGCGCCGGTACTCGATGAGCCGGATGACCGTGGGCAAGGCCATCGCAGCGCGCGCCGAACGCAACTTGTGCTCGCTCTCTTCCTCCGCCAGAGCCAAACCCTTGAACAACAGCACCAGCGCTCGCCGCGCGGCGCACACGTGAATGGGCTCGTAGCTGGCGTTGAGTACGAGCACGGGTGTGCGAAGTAGGTTCGTCGTCGGCATGGGTTCTCGCTCCACTCCAGCCATGGGCCGGAGAGTCAGCTCACTCGCGACTCCAAATCCGCGCGCGCCAGCGTCAGCGCGGCTACCTGCTCGGCGCCGGCCCGCTTGAGCGCGCGGGCGCAAGCCTCAAGCGTGGCCCCGGTGGTCATCACGTCATCCACCACGATCAGCTTCTTGCCTCGGATTCCTCCCCTCTCGCCCGCCGCCCGGAACGCCCCTCGGACGTTGCGGCGGCGCTCGGAGGCCGAGAGCCCCGCCTGCGGCGGCGTCGGACGCGTGCGCAGCAGGCGACGGTCGAGCGGGACGCCGATTCGCCGGCTGGTTTCCCGCGCGAGCAGGTCAGCCTGATTGAAGCCGCGTTCCCAGCGGCGCCGCCAATGCAGCGGCGCGGGAACGATGGCGTCGAAGCCGGCCATCTCCGCCGCGGCCGCCGCCAAGCGTTCACCGAGGGGTCGAACCAGCGGCGTGATCCGCTCGTATTTGAGCAGGTGAATGGCTCGCCGGAGCTCGCCTTCATACGGCCCCGCCACCGCCGCGCGATCGAACGCCGGCGCCTGGCGTTGGCAGATGCCGCAAGGGCCCCCGCTGACCGCCTCGCGCGTCGCGAACCCGCGGGCGCACTGCCCGCAACGCGGAATCTCACGCTCGGGCGCGAGCCTGCTCAGGCAAGACTCGCAGACCGGAGCAGCCGACCAGCCCGCCAAGGGCAGCTCGCAGATGCGGCAAGTATCGGGGAACAGAGCCGAGAAGAGCCCGTCGGTCACCGCGCGCAGCAGGTAGACCGGTGGAGAAGTCGCCAGAACCGTGCTACCTGCAGGACTAGGGAAACCTCACCTCTCGGAGTCGAAGACGCTCACGCGCCTATCCCGTATCATAGGCAGCTCTACCGATGCTGTCAACGCCCAGGGCGGCGCTCGCAACCCGTCTGAAATGTAGGGTTTTCAGACCTCGCGAATCTCGGTGCCGGTGACGAAGAACCGGAACCGTTCCGGCGGCAGCGAGGCCGTCTCGTCGCCTGCGGAGTCGGCCCAGGTCTGGTATGCGTTCGAGGCGATGGTCGAATTCAAGAAGAACAGAAACTTGTCGGAGAAGAAATGGATCGGCGGCGGCTGACGGAAGGTCAGTCGATAGCCCATCGCATTCTCCAAGTCGACGCCTTGGTGCGGGGCGCGCTTGTCCTCGAGCAAGGTCACGAAGCTCGCTCGCCCGGCGTGGGGCCACACATCGGGCCGCAGCAGCGGGCGCAGAGAAGGCCGCGTCTCGAAGGTAATCTCGCATTGGCGGATCCACTCGAGAATCGATTCTCCCCACACCCAATGGGTGAGAAAGCTCACATATTGCTCGGCGAGGTTGACCGCCAATCCAACGCGGCGGTGCTCGAGAAGTTGGGCGGTTTTGGCGTCGGCCGGCAGGTCGTCGGGCACCAGCCAGTCGTTTTCGACGATCGACTCGGCCCGCCCGACCATGTCGTCGAGGGAGTCGGGGCTGCGCGCGTCTTTGACCAACAAAGGCGGCAACTCGAAGACCTTGTCGCCCGGGATCTCGACGTATTTGCGATCGCCAAAGACTGCCATGGCTCTCAAACGCGGCCCAAACGCCGGCGGTTGGTTAGACGCGGTGCAGCCCGCGCCCGGTTCCCCGAAAGCGCCGGATTGGCCTGGATCATACGCGAACCCTTCGAATTCGCGCAAGCGGGTATCCGCCTGATCTTATCGACGGAAATGGGCTCGATCTGGCGGGCGAGCGGCCAGCTCAGTTCATCGCACAGGGTCCCGCGCCCCCGGAGCAGGGCCCTCCGCACATGCCGGCGGCGGGCGTCTCGCAAAAGGCGTCGGCGCCGGCGCCGTCCTTGGACTGGGCGGCGAAGGTGGAGTAGACCTTGTGGACGTGGTCGCTCTCGCAGTCGGGGCAGTTGGGGTCGGCGGCCCGGGTGGAAAGCAACAGCTCCTCGAACCGGCCGTGGCAGGAATCGCACTCGTATTCGAAGATCGGCATGGTTTGATTCTAGCAGCGGGCTCGGCGAATGGCGAGAACCGCGAGGCCGTCAGCCCTTGTGGCGCTCCAGCAATTCGGCCAGGCGACCGACGAGGCGATCGACGCGGTCTCGCGCCTTACGGTACTCCTCCAGCGGCTTTCCGATGGGATCGGCGACCTCCCAAATCAGATTATTGCCTTTGTATCCCGGAATCATCGACAGGATCCCGGCGCCGCTCATGTTGACGATGATGTCCGCCCCGGCCCAGTCGACATCCTCGAGCCTGCGGGGAACGCGGTTGGGCTCGAGGTAAAGGCCGGCCTCTTTCAAGCATTCGTAGGTCTGCGGCTGTACGATCGGGGCGGGCGAGACGCCGGCGCTCTCAGCCTCGATCACCTCGCCATGGCGGGAGCGCGCGATGGCTTCGGCCATGGGGCTGCGGCAAGAGTTGCCGATGCAGACGAACAGTACCCTATAGCGTTTCGGCTCGCTCATCGTTGCGCTCGCTCAATCGTATCGAGAAACAGCTGATGCACCCGACGATCGGGGCTCAGCTCGGGATGGAAAGTTGCGGCCAGGCAGCCCTGCTGGCGGACCATCACTGGAACCTTTCGGTCTTCGGCGAGCGTCTCGACCCCGTCTCCGACGCGGCGAATGATCGGCGCCCGGATGAAGACGGCCTCCAGCTCTCCCGCAGCGGTCTCCCGCTCGAAGGCCTCCGACGGCCGCACGCGCCGAATCGAGCTGTCGAGCTGACGGCCGTAGGCGTTGCGCTCGATCGTGATGTCGAGGATCCCCAGAGAGGACTGCGTGGGCGAGAGCGTCTCGCAGGCGAGCAGGATCGCGCCGGCGCATGTGCCCAGTGTCGGCTTGCCGGCGGCGAAACCGCGCAGAGGCTCGAACAGACCCTCTTCGGTCAGCAGCTCGAGCATCGTCGTGCTTTCGCCGCCGGGCAGGATCAGCCCGTCGACGTCCTCCAGCTCGACCGCGCTGCGGACTTGCTCGGCCTGGACGCCAAGCTCGGCCAGCGCCCGTTGATGCGCTTCGAAGTCGCCTTGCAGGGCGAGCACGCCGACACGCATCACCAGCCGCGCGTCTGCATCATCTCGGCTTCGGCCATCTGTGCGATGTCGAGCCCCGGCATCGCCTCTCCCAGGTCCTCGTGCGCTTCGAGCAGCTTGCCGGGGTCCTGGTAGAAGGTCGCGGCCTTCACGATGGCCTTGGCGCGGCGCTCCGGATCCTCGCTCTTGAACACGCCCGAGCCCACGAAGACCGCCTCGGCGCCGAGTTGCATCACCAGCGCCGCGTCGGCCGGCGTCGCGATGCCGCCAGCGGAGAAGTTCGGAACGGGCAGCTTGCCGTCTTGGGCCACCGCTTCTACGAGCTCGAGAGGAGCTTGGTGCTGCTTGGAAGCCGCGACGAGCTCGTCATGGCCAGCCACGGTGAGCTGCTTCATCTCTTTGACGATCGTGCGCATGTGGCGGACGGCTTCGACGATGTTGCCCGAGCCGGCCTCGCCCTTGGTGCGGATCATGGCCGCCCCCTCGGCGATGCGCCGCAGGGCTTCGCCCAGATTGCGGGCGCCGCAAACGAAGGGAACCTTGAAGTCGCGCTTGTCGATGTGGTGCTCTTCGTCGGCCGGGGTGAGCACTTCGCTCTCGTCGATGTAGTCGACGCCGAGATGCTCCAGGACGCGCGCTTCGGTGAAGTGGCCGATGCGCGCCTTGGCCATCACCGGGATCGAGACCTCCTTCATGATCTCGCGGATCTTGGCGATCGAAGCCATGCGCGCGACGCCGCCATCCCTGCGGATGTCCGCCGGGACGCGTTCGAGCGCCATGACCGCCGCTGCGCCGGCCTGCTCGGCGATCACGGCCTGCTTGGCGTCGGTGACGTCCATGATGACGCCGCCCTTAAGCTGTTCAGCCAGGCCGACCTTCAGGCGAAACTCATCCGACAAGTACATCTGGTTCGGGCCTCCGGGCCTCACGGCCGCAACTCTCATGGTAGCCGCGAGGTCGGGACGCGGCAATAGTCGTCACCGCGCGTGGAGCCGCTATTTCAGATGGGGAAGCATCTGTTTGAACTCGGGACGCTTGGAGTCGCCGAGCAGCTCGTAGATCGCCATCTCCGCGGACGAGACCACGCAACCGGCGTCGCGCATCCTGGCGAGGCCAAGCTGGTGGTTGGCTTGAGCGCGGGCGCCGCAGGCGTCGGCCGCCACGTGGACGCCGTAGCCGGCATCGAGGGCGCCGAGGGCGGTTTGCAGGACGCAAATGTGCGTCTCCACGCCAGCGACCAGCAGCGTGGCCGTCGCCGGAACCTTGGCTGCGAGGGCTTCCCGGAACGCGCCGTCGCCGAAACAGCCGAAGCAGACCTTGTCGAGCGGCGCCTCGGAAGCTAGCTCCGCCACGGCGGAAACGGTGGGGCCGAGGCCGCGAACGTACTGGGTGGTCAGCACGGTCGGCAGCCGCAGCACATCGGCCAACCGCAGCAGCTTCGCCGCGTTGGCGACGACGCGCTGGTGAGCGTGGATGTGCGGAACGAGCTTCTCTTGGAGGTCGACGACGAGCAGCGCGGTCCGTTCGGGGCGAAGCAGCTCCGCCGCCGCCATCAGGCGGTCTCCCGCAACTGAGCCAAGAACGGGTTGTGCTCCCGCTCATGGCCGATCGTGGTGGTCGGGCCGTGTCCTGGGATCACGCGCACTGCGTCGTCGAGCGGACACAGCTTGTCGCGAATCGAAGCCATCAAGGTATCGAAATCGCCGCCGGGCAAATCGGTGCGGCCGATGCTCTCGCAGAACAGCACGTCGCCGGAGATGATCAGCCCGTCGCTCGCCGAATACAAGCTGATGCTGCCGGGCGAATGCCCCGGAGTGAACAGCACGTCGAAGCTCCGGCCGGCAAACTCCACCACGTCGCCCTCTTCGAGAAAGTGGTCGATCTCGACTTGCCTGGGGGGCCGAGCGCCCAACCATGCGGCTTGCTGCGGCAGCGAAGCGAGGATCGGCAGCTCGGCGCGATGCAGGTAGGTCGGCGCGCCGGTGAGCTGCTTGAAGTCCGCGCCGGCCCCGATGTGGTCGATGTGGGCGTGCGTGAAGACGATCTTGTCGACACGCAGCTCGTGGCGCCGCAGGACGGCCTCGATCTCGGGGACGTCGTCGCCGGGGTCGATGACGAGCGCGCGCCCGGAGTCGGGATCGCCAAGGATCGAGCAGTTGCACTGCAGGGCGCCAACCGGCAGGATTTCGTGCAGCATCGAGGGTATAATAACAGCCCTTTCGCACGCCCCATGACCGACGGCTACCGAGCGCTCCGCGAGGGCGCGGGACTCATCGACATCTCCGACCGCGGGCGCATTGTCGCCTCCGGAGCGGATCGTCTGAGACTGCTCCATGCGCTTGCGACGAACGTCATCGAGGACCTCGAGCCGGGAGCGGGGACCGAAACCTTCTTCCTCAGCGCGCAGGGACGCATCCAGGCCCACTGCCGCGTCTACGTCGCCGAAGAGCACGTGCTGCTCGAGACCTCCGGGCGCCGGCGCCAGGTCTTGCTCGACTACCTCGACAGCTACATCATCATGGATGACGTGACGCTCGAGGACCACAGTGACGCGGGGGGCGCGTTCGCCGTCGAAGGACCGGCCGCGGAGGCGGTCGTTCGCTCGGCTCTGGGCGGCGCGCCGGCCGAGGCGCCCCACAGCCACGTGACGATCGGCGGCGCGTCGATCTATCGATCTTCGCTGTGCGGATCGCCCGGCTTGTGGATCGGCGGTCCGGCCGAGCTGCGCCAGGAGCTGCTCGTCGCGGGTGCGGTCGCAGTCTCCGGGCAGGACCTGACGACGCTCCGGGTGGAGAACCGCATCCCCGCACTCGACCTGGACTATTTCGACACGAACATCCCGCATGAGACCGAGCAGCTCCAAATCGTCTCGTTCACCAAGGGCTGCTACACGGGACAGGAGATCGTCGAGCGGGTACGCTCGCAGGGCAAGGTGAATCGCCTGCTGCGCCCCATCGAGATCGACGCCGCCACGCCCCCAGCGGACGACGGCGTGACGTTTGCTGGCAAGCCCGCCGGACAAGCGACGAGCCTGGTCGTCTCGCCGCGCTCGGGCAAGGTCGGCGGTTTCGCCTTGCTGCGCCGGGAAGCCGCCGAGCGGGGCGCGACGCTCACGGTGGGCGGGGAGCCAGCGCGGGCGCTCGACTGGTCCGGGTGACGCGCGGGCCCCCGTGCTAACATCCCGATTTGGCCTCGTCCCGTCCGGCACTGGCGCTCTATGCTCTCACCGGCGTCTGCGCGCTGATCGCCGCTCCGGGCCTGCTCGAGCAGTGGCGCAGGCAGAGCGCGATGCTCGAGCGATTGGGCGGTCTTACGCCGGCCGAGCGGGCGAGGGCGTTGGACAATCCAGCCGTCCCCGTCGCGGAGCGGATCTCCGCGGCCATCCCGCCCGAGGGCTGCGTCGCGGTCCTGGCCTACGCCGGCCCGGCCGCCGTCGATTACTACAACGCCCGGCTCGACTATCTGCTCTATCCGCGCCGCGTCGAGGTCTACCCGGACTCCGAAGCGGAGCTGGAGGGTTGCGCTGCGTTTGCCGTCTTTCGTGACACCGAGCCGAACCTCGCGGCCGAACCGTTCCAGGGCGAGTGGCGGGACGGTGCGCTCGCCGAGCGGATCCGCGACGCCGAGCGGCTGGGCGGCGATGAGATCGTGGCGCTCTACCGCTCGAAATGATTGCGCTGGGCCTGATTCTGACCGCGCTGTGCGGCTGGCTGCTCGTGCCGCGCCGCTGGCAAGCCCATCCCCTCGAGGGCTTGGCGATGGGCTTTCTGTTGGTCGCATTTGGTCTCTCGTTAGAGGCCTTCGTATTGGGGATTCTCGCGGTGGCGCCGTGGAACGGCTGGGCCTCGCTGGCGCCCTGGGTTGCGCTGGCGGGCTGGGCGGCCTACCGGCGCGGCGTCCACTTGGGCTCGGGGTTCGAGCCGGCCGCGTTGGCGCCGCTGGGCGCTGCAGCGGCCGTGACGGCGGCCTGGCTGCCCTACGAGCGCGCGATGCCGCTGACGAGCCAGGCATGGGATGCGTGGGCGATCTGGCTCTTCAAAGCCAAGGCTTTCTTCCTGGACGGCTCGATTGCGCCCTACCTGGCGCGCTCGGCTGAGTTCACCGGCCAACCCGGCTATCCGCTGCTCACGCCGCTCTACTCGACCGTACTCTACGCGCTCTCGGGCGAAGTGGACGACGGGGGCGCCAAGCTGGCCTCGCCGTGCTTCTATCTCGCAATGCTCGGGGCGTTCCACTTCGTCGCACGCCGCGCCGCGGGTGTGCGCGTGGCGGCCGCGACCACCACGATGCTCGCCCTGACTCCGCTGCTGCAGACCGTGGCGTTCGATTTGGCCGGCTATGCGGACACGGCGCTCGCCGCCTATGTGGTCTGCGCGGCTGGTTTCGGCTATCTCGCGGTCCGCGACGGGAACTGGAGCGATCTCACGGCGGCGGCGCTGGCGGGGACGGCCGCCGCTTGGACAAAGAACGAGGGACAGTTCTTCTCGCTGGGCCTGGTTGCAGTGCTGATGGCTTGGCTGTTCGCCCGCAAGCGCCCCCGGCTCGAGTGGGCCCTCGTGCTGGCGCCACCGGTGTTGCTGTTGGGCGCTTGGTCGCTGGTGCGTTCCAGCCAGGGCGTCGAGGCGGCGGGGTTCCGCGTGGGGCTGGACTTCCAGCCGGATCTCTTCTCGACCGCGCTTCGCGTAGTGCTGCGCAAGGCGTTCACTTTGGGGAGCTTCAACCTGGCGTTTTGGTTGCTGCCCGCCGCGGCCGCGGTGGCCGCCAGCGTTGGCGCCGCGCGGTGGTTCTGGATGCTCCCCGGCTTGGCGCTGTGGCAACTCGCAGGCGCGTTGATGGCCTATGCCACCGGGCGCAACGACCTGGCCTGGTGGCTCGAGACCTCCGCCGACCGCTTGCTTTCGCAGATCGCGCCGCTGTGCTTGCTGGCCGCCGCCGCGGCGTTCGGGTCGTGGTTCGACGCCCAACCGAAGCCCGCGCCGGCGCCTGCCGGACCCAAACCGAAACGCGGCAAACGCAGGAAGGGTTGACCGTTTTTTCGACCTTCATCCAGAATGAGGTCAGTCGAAGGCCTGGTGCACGTTCACGCCCACAGTCACGATCATGCGGCGACCGGCCGCCGCCTGCAGTTCTCACTGTGGGTGACCGCGGCGTTCATCGTCGTCGAGCTGATCGCCGGCATCCGCGCGCAGAGCTTGGCTCTGCTCTCCGACGCGGGCCACAACTTCACCGACACACTGGCGTTGGCGCTGGCCTGGGCGGCGTTCCGCTGGCAGCAGATGCCGCCGGACGAGTCGCGCACCTACGGCTATCACCGAGCTGGCGTGCTGGCGGCCTTCGTGAACGCGCTGACGCTGGTGGCGCTCTCGATCTGGATCTTCATCGAGAGCTACCACCGTTTCGTGGAGCCGCGGGTCGTTCAAGAGACGATCATGATCGTGGTGGCGGCGGCCGGGTTAGTGGTGAACCTGGCGGTCATGCGGGCGCTGCACGCGGCCAGCAAGAGTGATCTCAACGTGCGTTCGGCGTTCGTCCACATGCTGGGCGACGCGCTCTCCTCGGTCGGCATCATCGTGGGGGGATTCGCGATCCGAGCCACCGGCGCCACCTGGATCGACCCGCTGCTCTCGGTGCTGATCGGGGCGCTGATTCTGTGGACCGCCTGGGACGTGATCCGCGAATCGTTGAACATCCTGCTCGAGGGTCTGCCGCGCGGGCTCGAGCGTCGTGAGGTCCGCAGCGCTCTCAAAGGCGTCGAGGGCGTGGTCGAGGTGCACGATCTGCACATTTGGAGTCTATCGTCGGAGGCGCACGCGTTGAGCTGTCACGCGGTGATCGAGGATCTTCCGCCATCGGCCAGCGGCGAGATTCTCGGCCGCATCAACTACTTGCTCGCCGAGCGGTTCGGGATTCACCACACGACGATTCAGTTCGAGCACCTCGAATGCGCCGAGGCGATGGCGATCTGCTGTGGACCGGCGTCAGAGACTCACGAACACGTCCACCAATAGCTCAATGGAAGCGCAGGCGACCGCGCCTAAGCCGGGCGCAGCACGCCGCTCTCTTCGATGCGCCACGAAAGGCCCTGCGGGCTGAGCTGCCGGACAACGCCCCAGGGTGCGTTGACGATCACCGAGCCGTCGCGTTGCGCCAGCGGCTCGCCCTGCGTCCAGTGCAAGCCGATCGCCGACGAGCGGGCGCCGGCGGCGAGGGCAAACGAGACCTCGATCACGCCCTCCCAGCCGCGAACGAGCAGATCCACCCCGGGCCAAGCCTGCCGATAGCGCAGCCGGTAGAAGTGCGGCACGCCGTTGACGAACGTCTTCGGGTCGCCGTGGAAATAGTAGTCGCTGCGGCCTTGACGGCGGTCTTCGCCGATGGGCGCGGGACATTTAGCGCCGACTAACGAGACGCTCAGGTCGCGCAAGGCGGCGTGGTTGCGGACTCCGCCCGCCGCGCCGCCGTCGCCGACCAGCCGTTTCATCGAAACCGCGATGCGGTCCGCCTCGAACGAGGCTCGCCAACGCGCCTGATCCAAGCAAAACAAAGGCCCCGGGCCGAACTGGCCGCGGTTGGGCTCGAAGTAGAGAGGATGGGGGCGGGCCGCGTCGATTCGAGACGCAAGGCCCAGTCCCGCAAGCAGGAGGTGACGGCGCGCAATCACGAGAAGCCGATTTTCGCAGGGAAGCGAACGCGGGCAAGGCCGCATTCCGAAGCCGCTATCATCGCACAACTCCGCCCAGTGCGGGCGTCAATTCGGCAGGCTTTTCTGGATGTCGTTGAACATCACGAACGCGAACAACAAGACCAGGAAGACCAACCCGACCTGAACGATGCGCTCCTTGACGACGAGGCTGATGTCGCGTCGCATGACCGACTCGATCAGCAGGATCAGGATGCCGCCGCCGTCGAGGATGGGGATGGGCAACAGGTTGAAGATGCCCAGGTTGAGGCTGATGCCGGCCATCAGCTCGATGAGCCGTTGCCAACCCGCACGGGCGGCTTCGCCGGAGAGTCGCGCGATGCCGATGGGGCCCTCGAGCGATCGCGGCGACATGCGTTGCTCGAAGAGCCCCTGCAAGAACCTCACGATCAGCGTCGCGTTCTCGCCGTTTGTCTCGAGGGACTCTTGGAACGCCTCGCCGGCGCCAAGGGACGTCACAGTTCGCACTGGGCCGATGTAGGCGCCAACCCGCCATACGTCTTCACCGCGCTCGTTGACATCCTCCTCCGCCGCCACGCGGACCTCGACTTGCATGCCGTCGCGGTCGAGAATCATGGCCATGGGCCTGCCCGCCGAGCCCTGGATCTTCTCGAGTACGTCGTCGTGATGGCGAATGCGCTCTCCGTCGATCGCAAGCACGATGTCGCCCGGCTCGATGCCGGCCTCGGCGGCGGGCTTGCCCTCGATGGGATCTAGGCGCACGCTGGCGGCCTCGATCCAGCCCGCTTCGCCCACGTCGTGCTCGTTCGACTCGACGGCGACGTCGAGGGTCATGCGCTTGCCGTCCCGTTCGATCTCGACCGGCACGCTCTTGTGGGCCGCGGTCAACGTCGCCAGGTGGACCGCTTTCCAGGTCGGGGTTTCTTCTCCGTCGAGCGAGAGGATGCGATCGTCGGGCTGCACTCCGGCGGCCTCGGCCGGCGAGCCCTCGGCCACCGCCGCCACCACCGCGGGCTCCTCGAGGAAGGCGACCGTCTCGTAGTGAGCCATGTAGAGCCCCATCAACAGCGCCACGGCCAGCACGCCGTTGAAGATGGGTCCCATCGCGACGATGATCAGGCGTTGCCAGCGGGGCTTGGAGAGAAACTCGTCGGGGTCGCCGGTGGGGTCGCCAAACTGCTCGCCGGCCATCTTGACGTAGCCGCCCAAAGGTAGCGCGCAAACCTTGTAGTCGGTCGGCCCGCGCTTGAAACCGAACAAGCGAGGGCCGAACCCGATCGAAAACGATTCGACGCGGACATCGAAGTAGCGTGCGGCGAGGAAGTGGCCCAACTCGTGGATCAGCACCATGACGCCGAGCACGAAGATGAAGGCTAGGGTGTTTTCGAGTGCGCCCATCGGCTCGCTTATGTCAACTGCACGGCTCGCTCGCCGCAGATGCGTTTGGCCGCGGCGCGCGCTTGACGGTCGATTTCCAACGTCTCCTCGATTGTAGACGCCTCGCCGGCGCCCAAAAGTTCCAGCGTCTGCTCCACGACGGCGGCAATCGCGGGGTAGGTGATCTCGTGATTCAAGAAGCTCTCGACGGCGATCTCGTCCGCCGCGTTGAGCACGCACCCGGCCACGCCGCCCTGTTCGATGGCCTGATAAGCCAATCGGAGCAATGGGAATTTGCCGTAGTCCGGCGGCTCGAAGTCCAATTGTCTCACACGATCCCACGCGAGCCGCCGGTCGGCCGGACCAGGCTGGCGGGCGGGATAGGACAGGGCGTAGCGGATCGGCAGCTTCATGTCGGGAGGCCCGAGCTGCGCGATCACCGAGCCGTCGCGGTACTCGACCAGGGCGTGCACGATCGACTGGGGATGGACGACGACCTGCACGCGCGCGGGTCCGAAGTCGAACAGCCAACAGGCCTCGATGACCTCAAAGCCCTTATTCATCAACGTGGAGGAGTCGATGGTGATGCGGGCGCCCATCTTCCAGGTGGGATGATCGAGCGCCTGCTCCGGCGTGACCCCCTCGAGCTCTTCGCGCGGCGTGGCGCGGAAGGGGCCGCCGGAGGCAGTCAAAATCAGCCGCTCGACTTCGTCGGCCCGGCCGGCGCGCAAACACTGGTGCGCCGCATTGTGCTCGCTGTCGACCGGCAGCACCGCGGAGCCGGAGCGCTGGGCCTCGGCCATCACCAGGGCGCCGGCCGCCACCAGGGTCTCCTTGTTGGCTAGAGCGATACGCTTGCCCCGTCGCACCGCTTCGAAGGTCGCCTCCAACCCCGCGACGCCGACCGCGGCCGAGACGAGCGTGTCGCAGTCAGCTTGGGCGGCGGCGAGGTTGCCCTCCGGGCCGGCCAGCACTTCCGGCGAATAGCCGGCCGCCCCCGGGGCCGCGCTCAGGGCTTCCAACAAGCGCGCGCGAGCCTCCTCATTGGCCAGCGCGATCAAGGCCGGCCGGAACTCGAGCGCCTGTTCGAGAAGCTGCTCGACGTTGCGCCCGGCGGTCAGCGCGACCACTTCGGGCCGCTCGGGCAACTCCCGCACGACCTGTAACGTGTTGCGCCCAATGGAGCCGGTGGAGCCGAGCAGGGAAAGTCTCATCGTCTCTCGCCGGCCGTCCGACGGTCCAAAAAATAGAATACCCGACCGTGAGGCCGGGTCAAGGGGTTCGAAGTGTAGGGATCAGAGGAAAAAAGGGGCGCCGGGGAGGAGTTTCAGGGGTCTTTGGTTGAGGTTAGTCTCGCTTTGGTGGGGGTTGCCTCCCCGGCTTTGATATGAGAATACCAAAGTTCATAGATGGACGCAAGCCTTTCTTCAAAAAAACGTATCGGGCAGCCCCAGATGCGAGAGGCACAGGATCCAAGTCATTGAAAACAATGATCCAGGAACTCAGAACCCTACAGCCGAACGAGGCCGGCCCGTCCCACTACGGGATTCCGGATGCGCGAAACGATCCCGATTTCAGGAGCTCTTCTTGCCCTCGACGACCACTCCAGCCAGCTCTTCGAACGTCTTGATGGCCGCGGCGATGTCCTCGTCGCCGTACCCGTTCGCGACGCCCGCGGTGAACATCTCGTGGACGAGCGCGGTGTTGGGCAGCGGCACACCGAGCTCGCGGCCGGTATCCAGCATCAGGCTGATGTCCTTCTTCATCCACTTGAGGGGGAACGCGGCGCCGAAGTTGCGGGCGAAGATCGCCGGCGCCTTGAAGCTGATCAGCCCGGCCTTGGCGGCTGAGTTGTCGAGAATCTCGAACATCAGCTCAGGGTCGACGCCGGCCTTGGTCGCCAGCACCATGCCCTCCACGAATCCCTGCAGCATGTTGGCGAGAACGAGGTTCTGCGAAAGCTTGGCGTGCAAGCCCTGGCCTTGTTTGCCGCAGTAGTAGAAATTCGTGCCCATCGCTTCGAAGTAGGGTTTGACGCGCTCGAAGATCTTCTTCGGCCCGCCGATCATGAACGTCAGCGTGCCGCCTTTGGCCCCTGGGGTGGAGCCGGTGCAGGGAGCGTCGAGGTACCAAGCGCCCTGCTTGCGGAAGGCCTTGCCCAGGTTGCGGGCCGTGGTGGGCGCGATGGTCGAGCAGTCGGCCACCACCGCGTCCTTCTTGACGCTCTCGATCACGCCGCCCTTGCCGGCGAGGACTTCCTCCGACATGGCCGAGTCGCCCACGCAGAGAAAGATGCAGTCGGCGAACTTGCCGACTGCCCTGGGCGTGGCGCAGTAACGGCCGCCCTTACGGCGCGCCAACTTCTGCGCCTTGGCCTTGGTGTGGCTCCACAATGCGACTTCGTGCCCGGCGGCGAGCAGATGCTCCGCCATGGGGTGTCCCATCAGACCAAGACCGAGAAATCCGAGTTTTGCCATACCAGCTCCGTCTCCTTGCGTTGCGACGCGAAGGCCAATTGTAGAAGGTTGGCTCGGCGAGGCACAATCCGAGGCCGTGCTGGTATGCTCGGTGGCCGTGACTCGCGTTCTGTTCCTTCTGGTTCTCGCCTGTGCTTCGGCGCTCGCACAGAAGCCAAACTTCATCGTCCTGTTCGCCGACGATCTGGGTTACGGCGACCTTGGCAGCTACGGCTCGGAGACCATCCGCACGCCACGACTTGATCGCATGGCCGCAGAGGGCGTCCGCTTTACGAGCTTTTATTCCGGCGCGCCGTTTTGCTCCCCCTCGCGCGCGGCGTTGCTCACTGGGCGCTACCCGGTGCGCGCCGGAGTTCCGAACGTGCTCTTCCCGACCGAAACGACGGGGCTGCCGCCATCGGAGGTCACCATTGCGGAGACGCTCAAGCCAGCCGGCTACGCCACCGCGGCGATCGGCAAGTGGCATCTGGGATATCCCAAGCAGCTACGCGCACAACGGCAGGGCTTCGACTTCTTCTACGGGCTGCCGTATTCGAACGACATGTACAAGAAGGGCGAAGACGAGCCTTTCCGCGCGCAGCACGGCTATTGGGAGATCCCGTTGCTGCACGACGACGAGGTGATCGAAGCGCCTCCAGATCAGCACACGCTCACCGAGCGCTACACCCAGCGCGCGCTCGACTTCATCCGCACCAACCGCGACCGGCCGTTCTTCCTCTATTTCCCCCATACCTTCCCGCACGCTCCGCTCTACGCCGCGCGAGACCGGGAAGGCCGCTCGCCCCATGGTCTGTACTCGGATGTGGTCGAAGAGATGGACGCCAGCACGGGCCGCATTCTCGATCTGCTCGCCGAGCTCGAGATCGACGACCGCACGCTGGTGATCTTCACCTCCGACAACGGTTCACACGAGAATCCCGGCGGTCCGAGCAGCCGGTTCGGAGAACGCAGCAAGGGAGGCGACAACGGTCCACTGCGCGGACGCAAGGGCAACACCTTCGAGGGCGGCGTGCGCGTACCGGCGGTCTTCCGGATGCCGAGCGTGATCCCCGCGGGCCGCACCGAAGACGGCGTTGCCACGATGATGGACATTCTGCCCACCATCGCGGAGCTCGCGGGCGTCGACCCACCCGAGGGCAAGACGCTCGATGGACGCTCGATGGCCAGCTACTTGCAGGGCGAGGAGCCGCTCGACGGCCGCGCCTACCACTATTACTTCGGCGAGCAGTTGCAGGCGATTCGCATGGGGCGCTGGAAGCTCTTTCTGCAGATCGACGCCTACCCGCGGGAGCCGCCGTCGCTTTGGTACCGGCTCTCCGAGGGCTTGTTTGAGCGCCACTACCGGCTCAGACCCGAGGCCGAGCTGTACGACCTCGAGCGCGACATCGGGGAGACGACGAACCTCGCCGCGGAGCGCCCCGAAGTCGTCCAACGGCTCGGCCAGGCGGCGCGCGAATACGATTTGGCCCTGCAGGCCGACAAGGCGCCGATGCTTCCGTGACGCGTTACGCGCCGAGCCCGACCGGCTTGCTCCACCTTGGCCACGTAGCCCACATGCTGTGGGTGTGGGGCGCGGCGAGGCGGTTGGGCAAACAAGTCTTGCTACGCATCGAAGACCACGACCGCAGCCGCTGCCGGCAGGAGTACGAGACCGCCCTACTCGAGGATCTGGAGTGGCTGGGCTTCGCGGCGGAAATCCGCCGTCCCAGCCCGTTCCGCCAGAGCGACAACGACCAAGTCTACCGGCAGGCTCTCGCAACCCTCGCCGAAAAGGGTCTGGTCTACCGCTGCGACTGCTCGCGCAAGACCGTCGCCCGGCACTCCCGGCAAGCGGCATCGGGCGAACGAGTATACAGCGGGCATTGCCGTGAGCGCGACGTTCCCGCCGACCAGCCGCATGGGCTGCGCGTGCGGCTAGACCCCGGCGTCGAGTCCTTCCAGGACTTGCGGTTAGGCGAGCAGGACCAAGAGCCGGCGACCCAATGCGGCGACCTGCTCGTCCGAGACCGGCGGAGCCAGTGGACCTATCAATTCTGCGTCGTCGTAGATGACCTCCGCCACGGCGTCGACCTCGTGATTCGCGGCGAAGACCTGCTCGATTCGACCGGCCGCCAGATCCGGCTGGGGCGCCTGCTGGGCCGGGCCGAGCCCCCGCGGTTCTTGCACCATCCGCTGATTCTCGATGACGCGGGCCGCAAACTGAGCAAGAGCTCCGCGGCGGGCCCGCTGGCCGCGCTGCGCGCCGCCGGTCGCTCGCCTGAGTCGGTGCTCGGAG
Source organism: Bryobacterales bacterium (assembly GCA_965216545.1). Classification (GTDB taxonomy): domain Bacteria; phylum Acidobacteriota; class Terriglobia; order Bryobacterales; family UBA6623; genus RI-231. The sequence continues at coordinate 3,194,207 of OZ244172.1, read as the reverse complement.
AGGCGGCCTACCGAGTCGGGCTGGCGCGGCGGCCCGGGGATCTCGAGTTCGACGAGGCGCTGGCCTTGGTACAGCTCAATCGGTGAGCCGCACCAGATCCCCGATCTTGACCCCGAGGCGCTCCGCGGCCGAGCCTTGCCGCAGCGAGATCTCCCAGTAGCCGGCGCTGCCCACGAGCAGGAACGGCGCCCCCCGCGGAGACGCGTCATAGGTTCGCGCGCGCTGGCGAACTTGCTCGCCGCCCGCCTCGACGGCCGACCCCTCCGGCAGGTCGTCGGGACGAAAGCCCGTGACGACGTTGCCAAAGTTGTCGACGTTGAGCACGCGCGCCTCGCCTGGCAGGGGCCGCGCGGGCCACAACCGCACCCAGTCGTCGATGGGCTCGCCGAAGTCGGCGAACGAACGGCCCGAGGCCAGCCACGCGGCGGCGGGCGCGTAGAGGTCGCGGCCGTGGAAGGTGTCGCTCATCGGACGCAAGCCGAAGCGCTCCTCGTCGAGCGCGCGGACCTCGACGTCGCGACCCTCGAAGGCGCGCGAGGCCAGCCCGTTGTCCGGCGCGATCACGTAGCGCTGCTCGCACAACGCCGCGAGCGAGCGCCGCGCGGTTCCCACCCCGGGGTCGACCACGGCGCAAAACACCGTTCCGGGCGGGAAGCGCAACCAAGCTTGCTCGAGGAAAAAAGCGCCCTGCTCGATGGAGAAGGCCTCGACCAGGTGACCTAGATCGACCAGCCTCGCCGCGGGGAATATCGACAGCGCGACGCCTTTCATCACGCCCACATAGTGGTCGCGCAATCCGAAATCGGTGAGCAGGGCGAGCACGCCCGAAGACGCCGGGTACAGCACGATATACTCAATGGTTACAAGGGTTTCGCGTGCGGCGCCACTATTTCGATCACAATGCCACCACGCCGCTCGAGCCGCGCGTGCTCGAGGCCATGCGGCCGGCGCTCGAAGGCGTCTTCGGAAACCCGTCGAGCATTCACGGTTTCGGCCAGGACGCCAAGCGCATCGCAGAAGAAGCGCGCCGGCGGCTCGCGGCGTTGCTCGGCTGCGACCCCAAGCAAGCCGTCGTCACCGGCGGCGGCACCGAAGCGGACAACCTGGCCATCCTCAGCGCGGCCAGCAACGCCCGGCACGTCATCACGAGCTCCATCGAGCACCCGGCCGTGCTCGCTTGCTGCCGCCAACTGGAGCAGAACGGCGCCGAGCTGACGGTGCTGCCCGTGGGCGCCTCCGGAGTCGTCTCGCCGGACGATGTCCGAGCGGCGCTGCGGCCCCACACAGGGTTGATCTCCATCATGGCCGCCAACAACGAAATCGGGACCATCCAGCCGCTCGAGCAGATCGGGCGCATCGCCAGGGAAGCCGGCGCGCTCTTCCACACCGACGCCGTGCAGGCGGCCGGCAAGATCCCCATCGACGCCGAGGCCTGGCAGGCGGACCTGCTTGCCGTCACCGCGCATAAGATGTACGGACCCAAGGGAACCGGCGCCCTCTACGTTCGCCAGAACCTCGATCTCGAGCCGTTGCTGATCGGCGGAGGACAAGAGCGGGGCCGCAGAGCGGGCACCGAGAACGTTGCCGGCCTCGTCGGCCTTGGCGCCGCGGCCGAGCTTGCGCTCTCGGACTTGCCCGAGGAGTCGAGTCGGTTGGCCCGATTGCGGGATCGGCTCGAGAGCTCGGTCCTCGAGCGGATCCCCGATACTTGGGTGAACGCCGCCTCCAGCCCGCGCACGCCGAATACCACGAACATCGGCTTCGAGGGCGTGGAGGGCGAGCCGCTGGTGATCGCGCTCGACCTCGCGGGATTCGCGGTTTCCGCCGGCTCGGCTTGCTCATCCGGCGCCGTCGAGCCCTCGCATGTTCTGACCGCGATCGGTCTGTCCAAAGCCCGCGCCAAGTCGTGTCTGCGCTTCTCGCTCGGGCGGCAGACGACCCTGGAGGCTGTCGATGCGCTCGTCGACGCCCTTGTCGCCACGGTTGCGCGGTTGCGCCAGCTCGCGCCCGCCCAGGCCGGTTAGCGCGCCTCATCGAGCCATGCCGCGTCCGCAGTTGGTCTTGATCGTGCTCGCGTGCCTGCCGTTGCACGCCGAGCAGCCCGACTACCTCGAGATCGTGCAGCGTTTTGCGGACACGATGCTCGAGCACGGCACGGACCGCTACGGCCCCGAAGAATCTCCGCTGTTCGCCGGGCTGCTGATGCGCCGGAGGCCCCCGGAGCTGCCTCAGAACGCCGTCTACGCCGAGAGAGGCTCGGGCGCCGATCCGCGAGATACGCTCAACTTCCCGCCGGTCTACAAAGGCAACGACCGGGCTCACAAGATCACCTACCGCGGCGCCGACGTTGCCGACGACGCCGGCCTCTACCAGATGCTCTACGAGCTCGCCGCCGTCACGAGCGACCGGCGCTACGCCGTGGCCGCCGACAGAGCTCTACTCCAGTTCCTACTGCGACACTTCAACCCTGACACCGGGCTGCCGGCTTGGGGCGAGCACACCGGCATCGATTTCCGGACCGAACAGGCCGACCGCGGCTATCCGTTCGACCTCAAGCACGAGCTCGAGGGCCGCTGGCCGCTCTACGACAAGCTCTTCGAGCTTCAGCCCTCTCGCGGCCGTACGAACCTGAGCCTGATGGAGAACTTTTCGCGCGGCCTCTGGTTCGGAGCAGTCTCTTGGGATGGCCGCCGCCTGATCTACGGCCGCCACGCGCACTTGACTGAGACTGGCAGGCCCACGACGGGCGAGTGGGCGGATTTCGGAATGTTCCCCCGGCACGGCGGCTACTACATCGACCTGTGGTCGCGCACGCTCGAAGCCAGCCCGCGAGCGGTCTTCCGCAATTGGATGGAGCCGCGGCTGGAACGCTTCGTGCGCCTGCTCGAGGCGCAGGTATTCGACCACGACTACCCGCTTTACCTCGCCAAGGGCGAAGTCCGTCGCCACCCCGAGCAGATCGCCTCGATGGCTTGGGATCTCGATCAAGCGGCCGTGCGTCTGGCCGCTTCCTGGCCCAGCATGAGCACGCGGCTGCGGTTGCTCGCCGAGAAGATCGACGACGACTTGATCGCCAACGACGACCAGCTGGCGCCCGCCACGGCGAGACTGCGCTGGCTTGCGCGTCGCGAGCGCGACAAGCGCGCCGCGGCGTTTTTCGGCAAGCAGTTCTTGGGCGGGGCCTTCGATATCGCACAGCTCGAGGACCTGCCCGAACGAACGCTCGGCGAGGGTGTGAAGGACGTCTCGCTGCCGGGACGCATTCCCGAGCAGTACGCCGACGCGATCCTGCTGCTGATCGATGCGGCCGGCGCGGTCACCGGAAGCGCCCGCGAGCCGTATCTGACCGGCGCCAACCGCCTGGCCGAGAGAGCGCTCGAGCACTTTATGGACGAGATCTCGCCTCTGCCGAAAAGCCTGGACCGCGAAGCCACGCTCATCAACGGCGACCCTTTCCCGACCTACTACCACTCCTATCTGGGCGGCGACGACTTGATGTGGGCTCTGCTGCGCTTGCACCAAGCCAACGGGCGCTTCGGCCGGGTGTCAAACTAAGTCCCAAGGATGGCTGAGGACCTCATCGCGGTCGCTATGAGCGGCGGAGTCGACAGCTCCGTCGTCGCCGCCATGCTGCATGCCGAGGGACGGCCGGTGGTCGGCATGACCATGCAGTTGTGGAACCAGCGACGGTTCCCCGAGCTCATTCCTGAAGGCGGGGCGAGCGGCCGCTGCTGCTCGCTCGACGACGTCTACGACGCGCGTCGGGTGGCCGAAGCCGTGGGCATCCCCTTCTACGTGGTCAACTTCGAGGAGCGCTTCGAGCGCGAGGTGGTGCAGCCATTCGTCGACGACTACGTCGCGGGGCGCACGCCCATCCCCTGCACGCTGTGCAACGACTTCGTCAAGTTCGACCAGTTCCTCGAGACCGCGCGCCAAGTTGGCGCCGAGACGATTGCTACCGGCCACTACGCGCGCATCGAACGCGACCCGGACGGCGGTCGCTACGTGCTGCTGCGCGGCGTCGACCACAGCCGCGACCAAAGCTACTTCCTGTGGGGCTTGACTCAACAGCAGCTCTCTCGCAGCTCGTTCCCGCTCGGGGGGCTGCAGAAACAGCAAGTCCGCGATCTGGCCCAGCGGCTCGACGTGCCGGTGGCGGACAAAGGCGAGAGCCGCGAGATTTGCTTCGTGCCCAACGGCGACTACGCGCGCTTCGTCGAAGCGTACCTCGAGGCGCGCGGCGCGCCCGCCGAGGAGCGCCGGGGCGAAGTCGTCGACGGCGAGGGGCGGCGGCTGGGCGAGCACGGCGGCATTCATCGCTTCACGGTCGGGCAGCGCAGGCGCCTTGGCGTGGCGGTGGGCAGCCCGTTGTACGTCACCGAGATCCTGCCCGCCGAGCGCAAGGTCGTCGTGGGGCCGCGCACGGCGCTCGAGCGGCGCTCGTTCGAGGTCGAGCGGCTCAACTGGATCTCCATCGCGGAACCGGCGGCGCAGATCGAGGTCGAGGTCAAGATTCGCTACCAGTTCCGCCCCGTGCCCGCAACCGTTCTAGTGGATCCTGCGGCGGGCCGCGCCACGGTCGAGCTGGCCGAGCCTCAGCTCGCCGTCACGCCCGGCCAGGCGGCGGTCTTCTATCGCGGCGACCTGGTGATCGGCGGCGGTTGGATCCGCGGCTGACCCGGGTCGCGCCGTTTCCGCTAGCCTGCAAGCCTCACCAGTGACGAGCCGGGCGGCGAGTTTTGCAGGCTAGAATGGGGAAACGCGCCTTCCACCGCGCGCGTCCATTCATCTTCCCCGCCAGGCGGCCTCTCCCGCAGCCGCTCAGGCTTTTCGAACAAAGTCATGACTCTGCGACCCTGGTCCGCCTCGATCCTCCTACTCCTACTCTCAACCGCCAGCGGCTACGCCGATTCCGTCACGGTCTCCAACGGAGACCAGTTGCACGGCGCGATCGTGCGCATCGAGAAAGGCAAGCTCCTGCTCAAGACCGGCTATGCCGGCACGATCCCAATTCGCTGGGAGCAGATCCGCAGCATCGACTCCGACGGAAGCTACGAAGTGGAAGTCGAAGCCGGACGACGCTTCATCGGCGCGCTGGAGCGTGAGGACGGGACGGTCAATCTGCGCAACGACCGCGAGATGCTCGCTCTCCGCACCCAAGATGTCGTCGCCGCGGTGCGGCTCGAAAACGACGAGCGGCCCGGGTTTTGGAAGACGCTGGGCGGCTCGCTCGGCCTCGGCCACTCGTTCTCGCGCGGCAACGCGAAGCAGACGCAGTCCTCGCTCTCCGCGCAAGGCGACTACCGCCGAGAGCGCTACCGCCTGCAAGGTGACCTGACGTCGATCTTCTCGAGCCAGGAGGACGCGGAGACGACCAGCCGGCACGCTCTCAACGGGCGCTATGACCGCTTTCTCTCCGATCGCACATTCGCCTTCGCCGTGACCGGGTTCGAGCGCAACGACCGGCGCAAGCTCGACTTGCGCTCCCGTTTCGGCGGCGGATTCGGTTGGAAAGCGCAGCGCAGCCGCGCCAACGGGCTGGATCTGCTGGGAGGATTCACGCTGACCAACGAGCAGTACCGCAACGGCGTGGGCGAGGTTCTGCCGCGCGAGACGACCGGGGAAGGCCTGTTCGGGCTCGAGTGGAAGAGCTCCCAACTGCGCGGCGTGCGGCTCTATACCAGGCTCACCGCGCATCCCAACCTGGTCCAGAGCGGGCGCTACCGCATCGAATACGACTCGAAGGCGCAGGTCCCGCTGCTGTTGGGGTGGAACTGGAGCGTCGGCTTGTTCGACCGCTACGACAGCGATCCTCCGCGCGAGAACGTCCTGCGCAACGACTACGGCATGGTCTCTACGTTCGGCTACTCGTTCTAGCCTGATAGCCGGCTATTTCTTGCCCGGAATCTTGACCACGTATTCTCCGGGCTTGGCCATGCCGAGACGCTCGCGCGCCAGCTTTTCCCACCCCTGTGTCTGCAGGGATTGAATCTCGGCGTCGAGCGCTGCGTTTTCGGCCTCGAGGCGATCCACCTCAGCCTGCAGCGCCCGCTCTTGATCGATCGAGGCTCGCAGGTCCAGAAATGTTTGGAGCCCGACCTGCTGGAACCAAACGCCGGCGGCGATCGCCAGCACAACGATCACCAGCGAGCCTCGCGACCATTTCCCGACCCGGGGGGACATCACCTCAAGGATAATCGGTACTGCACATGACCGACAAGCGAATCGTATTGACGAGCTGCGCCAACGCGGACGACGCCGAGCGCATCGCCCGCGCCTTGCTCGAGCGCCGGCTCGTAGCGTGCGTCAACATCGTGCCGGGCGTGCGGTCTCTCTACCGCTGGGAGGGCAAGATCGAGGACGACTCCGAGTTGATCCTGATCATGAAGACCGCCGCCCACGCGGTGCCGCCCCTCAGGACGGCGATCGAGGACATTCACCCCTACGAAGTTCCCGAGCTCGTCGTGCTGCCCATCGACGACGGCTCGCCAAGCTACTTGACCTGGGTCGCGGCGAACGTCTCCGCCCCGGACTAGCGGCCGAGCCCAGGTCCGTGCTCAGCCCTCCTCCCAGTCGAACAAGGAAAGCTGTGCGTGCCCGGGCAGGGGCGGCCCGCCAGCCGGCGGCTCAGAGCCTAGACCATGCGCCTCGCGAGCTTCGCGCACGCGGGCGCGCAGAGTCTCGGCCTGCGGGCCGCGCAGATAGGCGTTGCGACCGTACTCGCTACGATAGGCGGCCGCCAACTCGGGAAACTGCTCGTCGAGAAACGGAAAGAACTGTTGTTGTGCGCTCGGCATCAGGAATAGAATTCCTCCTCCAAAATAGGCCGCTCCGGCCTCGGCCGCGGCCGAGGCTACGGCGTTGAGGTTGAGGCGGGTCCCGGTTAGCCCCGGCATCACCGGATTCGCAAACAGCCCAGTGCAGATCCCGGCCGCCGCCAACTTCCGTACCGTGCCCAGACGCAGGTCAGGACGCGGGGCGTGCGGCTCCAACTTGCGCGCCAGAGCTGGATCCAGAGTCGTCACGGTAACGTTGACGCTGAGCCGGTTGCGCTCCGAGACGCGTTGCAGCAGCACGATATCGCGCTCGATCAGATCCGACTTCGTCGTGATCGAGAGCTCTCGGCCGTCTTCCTCCGCGAAGACCTCGAGAATTCGGCGCGTAAGCTCGAAACGCCTCTCGGCAGGCTGATACGGATCGGTGCTCGTACCAACGGCGATGGCGCCCGTGCGCTTCTTGCTCAGATCGCGCCGCAGCAGCGCTTGCACGTCGGACTTCGCGTAGATCTCTCGCTCGAACAGCGAGCCATCCTCGAGGCCCATGAATTCGTGCGTGTAGCGGGCGTAGCAGTACTTGCAGCCGATCTCGCAGCCGCGGTACGGGTTGATCGTCCATCGAAACGGCATCTGCGGGTTCGAGCAGCGATTCAGCAGGCTGCGGCTCTCGAGCTCGCGGTACCGCACCTGCGCCTTGGCTCGCACCACCGCGGCCCGCGAGGCCAGCCGGGCGATGCCGACCAGGCCAGCCGGGGCGGGCGCATCAGGGAAAAGCACGACTCTATGTTCGCTTTTTGTTCGCCTTCCTGTCAAGCGCTCTAGAGGATTGAAGCCCGCAGACAGAGCTGTCGATGTCGGATATAATTCGAGCTACCGACTTCGCCGCATGCATCGTCTCTCGGTTTCGGTCTTGTTTGTGATCCTGTTCGCGCCCTCGCTGCGCTCGCAGGACATGATCCGGGCCGGGCTCGGCGGACCGGATCTGTACTTGAGCCACAGCGACGTGGCGGTGTTGGGCTCGGAGCGGACCCGCGACGACCTTCCCTGCACCGTGGAGCCGCTCGACCCCAAGCTCGAATACGATCTGACCTTCCAAGCCGGCTACGTGGCCCGCGTCCCGCTGGCGTCGCTAGCGGGCGGCGGCAACGAATTGCGTGTGCTGTTCCGGATTCAGTCGCTCGCAGACAATGCCGCCGAGCCGGTCTACTTTCGAGAGCACTACGACGTACCGAGCATCGACGCGGGCGCCGCGGGCGACGCCAGCCTTCCGGGCAAGTACCGACTAGCGCCGGGCCGCTACCGCGTGTCGTGGCTGATGCGGGATCGCGCCGAAAGAGTCTGCGCACACTCCTGGGAGGTAGCCGCGGAGACCCTGGAAGGGTTCGAGAAACTGGCGGCGAGCCCAAGCGCGGCCAAGATCACCGACTGGAGCGACAAGATCTTCGTCGAGGATCCCCCGATCCGGCGCGAAGCCGGCAGGCTGCTCCATGTCAAGCTCATGGTCAGCTTCTCGCCCGTCGATCTGGCAAAGGTCAAGCTGGGCGAGTACGACCTGCGGGCTGTGGTCTCGATGTTGCGCGTGCTCGCGCGCGAGTCCCAGATCGGCGAGTTCACCCTGGTCGCCTACAACGCGCACGAGGAGCGCGTGCTCTATGAGACCGGCCGCCGGACGAAGATCGACTTCACCGAGCTAGGCGACGCGGTCCGCTCGAGTCGAAGCGGCATGGTCGACATCGAACAGCTCCAAGACGAGGACAGCAGCGAAAGGTTCATCAAGACGCTGTTCCAGCGCCACCTCACGCGGCGCGGCGTGGCGGAGAGCGACGACCCGGTCGCTCCCGACGCGGTCGTCTTCCTCGGACCCAAGGTCGTGTTCGAGAAGCCGGCCTCGTCTTCGCTGTTGGCCACGTCCGCCCGTCTGCAGACGCCGGTGTTCTACTTCGTCTACAATCGCAATCCGCGCTCCTACCCATGGCGCGACGCTGTCAGCTCGGGGCTGAAGAACTTCGATATCGAGGAATTCGACATCACCGGCGCCAAGGACTTCGGGCGCGCGGTGCAGCGCTGGTCGGAGATGCTGGCGAGCATCCGGCGCTCTGGCAGCTAGGTAATATCGTCGGGGCGGTCATCGCAGCGCACGATTGGGTTGCAAAGGCGCCAGGCAGGATCGAGCCTCAGGTGAAACCCGTGGATCCGCGACGGCGCGGCTCAGTTGTAGCCCAGGGCTCTGCCAGGGCTGAGCGATGGGGCGGCGCCACTGGGTTCCACGGGCGCGGCGCCCGAGGTTGATTGCTGCCATGCGCCTACCGGAGCAAAGACCTCGCAGACGTCCCGGCCGTCCACTAAACTAGGGTCCCTGATCGCTTCCCAATCCGGCGGCGCTCGGTTAACCTAAGTTGCATCCGAGGAGACGAATGTCCACGTCCAACGCGATTCGCGTCGCCCCTGTCGCCCTACTGCTGCTTTTGGTTTGGGGATGCCTGCCGAGCCTGCCGGACTTCTCCAGCGAGAGCGAAGACGAAACCACCGAAGAGGGCATCGACATTGCCAACGACCCGCTTGGCGCCTTGGGCGCTCTGAGCGGCCTGGGCGGCGAGCTCGAGAAGCTGCGGCAGGAGCTCGAGTCGACAGTCGAGGTCGAAGCCGTCGGATTCGACGTTCTGATCGCGGCTCTTCCGGAGCCTCCGGCCGGCTGGGAAGCCGAGGACGCTCGCGGCGAAACCAACCAGATGGGCGACTTCAAGATGAGCAGCGCCAGTCGCGTCTACACCAACGGCGATCAGCGGGTCGAAGTCGGCATTCAGGATTGGGCCTTCCGCAAGGTGCTGTGGCTGCCCTTCATCATGACCTCCAAGTTCAGCCAAGAGTCCACCGAGGGCTACAACAAAGGCATCACCATCGGCGAAGATTCCCCGGGCCGGGAAGAGCACAACAACAAGACGCAACGCGGCAAGCGCATGGTGCTGCTCCACAAGCGCTACTACATTGAGATCGACCAGCGAGGCGGCGGCCCCGAGGTCTACGAGGAGTGGTACGGACTGGTCGACAAGGATTCGCTTCCGATGGAGTGAGCCCCGCACTCGAGTGTGTAGAATAGGGGGCTGTTTGCACCAGGAAGCCCTCTCATGCACCGCATCCGACTCGCCCTCCTGCTCGTCTTCGCCTGCCTCCCGCTGGCGGCCGTCGATCGTCCCAACATCCTGTTCATCTTCTCGGACGACCACGCCTATCAGGCGCTGTCGGCCTACGGCCACGGGCTCAATCACACGCCGCACATCGATCGTCTAGCCCGTGAGGGTATGATCTTTCACTCGGCGCTGGTGACGAACTCGATTTGCGCGCCGAGCCGCGCGGTCATCCTGACCGGCAAGTACAGCCACCTCAACACCGTCCTCAACAATCGCGACGTTTTCGACGGCGAGCAGCAGACCTTCCCGAAGCTGCTCCAGAAAGCCGGTTATCAGACGGCGATCGTGGGCAAGTGGCATCTCAAGAGCGAGCCGACGGGCTTCGACTTTTGGGAGGTATTGCCCGGGCAGGGCCACTACTACAATCCGGACTTTCGTACGCCCAACGGCACGGTCCGCAAACAGGGCTACGTGACCGATGTGACCACAGACACGGCGCTCGAGTGGCTGCGCGAAAAGCGCGACGAGTCTAAGCCGTTCATGCTGATGTTTCAGCACAAGGCGCCGCATCGCAACTGGATGCCGGCGCCGCGTCACCTCTCGCTGTTCGACGGGATGAAGATGCCCGAGCCGGTCAATCTTTTCGACGACTACGAGAATCGCGCCACGCCGGCCCGCAAGCAAGAGATGGAGATCGACCGCCACATGAACTTCGGCGCCGATCTCAAGATCCGCCCGCCCGAGGGCTCGAACGAGTCGCGGGGCTACCAGAACAACATCGGCCGGCTCGACGCCCGCCAGCGCAAGATGTGGGACGCCGTCTACGAGCCCAAGAACGCCGCGTTCAAGGCCGCCAGCCTGCAAGGCCGCGAGCTGGTGCGCTGGAAGTACCAGCGCTACATCAAGGACTACCTACGCTCGATCCAGGCCGTCGACGACAACGTCGGCCGCGTACTGCGGTGGCTCGACGCCGAGGGGCTGGCCGAGAACACCGTGGTGATCTACAGCTCCGATCAAGGGTTCTACCTCGGGGAGCACGGCTGGTTCGACAAGCGTTGGATGTATGAGGAGTCGCTGCGCACGCCCCTGCTGGTCCGTTGGCCCGGCGTGGTCGAAGCCGGCGCCGGGAATCGCGATCTTGTCTCAAACGTCGACTTCCCCGAGACGTTCCTGGAGATCGCCGGCGTCGACATTCCCGACGACATGCAGGGGCGCAGCCTGGTCCCGATCCTCAAAGGCAACACGCCGCGCGACTGGCGCACTTCGTTCTACTACCACTACTACGAGGGTCTGCCCACGCGCGCCGCGCACGCGGTGGCCCGCCACTACGGGGTCCGCACCGACCGCTACAAGCTCATCCACTACTACATGGACGACGAGTGGGAGCTCTTCGACCTCCAGACCGATCCGCATGAGATGCATAGTTTCCACGGCGAGGCTGCCTACGCCGATATCGAGGCGCAGTTGAAGCTCGAGCTCGCCAAGCTGCGCAAGAAGTTGCGCGTACCAGAGAAGGACCCGGACCTCTAGCCGCCACTTCTGACCAAAGCTCCCTTGCCGCGGGCGAGAATGGCTCCGATCCGGTCGATGAGGGTAGATAGGGGCGCGCAGGGCAACAGCCGGTGCGCCGGCTTTGCATGCCCGCATCGCTCCCACCCCAGCGGCGAACCTCGGCGCGCCAAATCACGCTCGCCCTGGCGCTGGCGTCGGCTGCCGCAACCTCCCCGGGATTGGCGCAGGAAGTCCCCGCCGACCTCACCGAGTTCAGCCTTGCCGATCTGACGCGCATCGAAGTCACCTCGGTCGCGAAGAAGCAACAGTCGCTCGCCCAGTCAGCGGCGGCGGTCTACGTAGTCACAGCCGAGGACATCCGACGCATGGGCGCCACTAGCCTGCCCGAGGCGCTACGGTTCGTTCCCGGCGTGCAAGTCGCGCGGATCGACGCCGGCAAATGGGCGGTCTCGGCCCGCGGCTTCAACGGCCGCTTCTCGAACAAGCTGCTCGTGCTCATCGATGGGCGCTCCATCTATTCGCCGCTGTTCTCCGGCGTCTTCTGGGAGATGTATGGCGTGCCCATGGAGCATATCGAGCGCATCGAGGTCATCCGCGGAGCCGGAGCGACGATGTGGGGCGCGAACGCGATGAACGGCGTGATCAACGTCATCACCAAGTCCGCTTCGGAAACCCAGGGCGGCGCCTCTTCGGTTCGCCTCGGAACCCTGGACGGTCCGGTTAGCTCGCTTCGCTACGGCGGCCGAGCCGGCGGCGGCGCCTATCGCGTGTTCACCCGCACGCAACAACGCCGCGACTCTCCCGACGACTCGTTTCCCGTCCCGGCCGATGACGGCTGGCGCTCGATGCAAGCGGGATTCCGCTACGAGATCGACCTCTCCGACCGCGACGCTATCGAGATTCACAGCGGCTCCTATCGCATGTCCGGAGCTCAGCGCAGCTTCGGCCCGACGCTCGCTGCTCCCCACCAGAGGATCGCTATCGAAGATCACGAGACCTCGACCGACTTCATCCTCGGCCGCTGGAACCGATCGATCTCAGACCGCAACCAGCTCTCCCTACAGGCCTACTACGACCGCGCGGGCAAGCGCGATGGCAGCGCCTACGCGTCGCACGCCGAAGTGCTCGACTTCGAGCTGCAGCATAGGCTCCGCCACACCGACTGGCTCGAGCTGACCTGGGGCGCTGGTCGGCGAACGATCGCGGATCGAGTCGAGGGCGGTCCCAATCTCTACATCGCGATGCCGAGACGGCGTTTTCACGTCCACAACGCCTTCGTCCAGGAAGAGGCTCGACTGCTTGGCGAATCCCTCTTCGTCACACTCGGCGCAAAGCTCGAACACAATACGTTCGGAGGAAACGCGCTGCAACCGACCGCCAAGCTGCTGTGGTCGCCGACTGAGCAAACCTCCTTCTGGGCGGCCGTGTCGCGCGCCGCCCGGGCGCCGTCGCGCGGCGAGAGCGACATCCGCTTCGATGTGGCGACCGTGCCGTTCAACGGGCTGGCGGGCCTAGTGCGCCTCACGCCAAATCCGAATCTCGGTTACGAGACGATGACCGCCTACGAGGCCGGCTTTCGCACCGCCCGCGGCGAGCGGTGGACCCTGGACCTCGCCGTGTTCGAGAATCGCTACCGCAATCTCGCCGGCATTGAGCTGCTCGATCCCGCTCTGGTGCGTGAGCCGAGGCTCCACGTCCTGGTTCCGGTGCGCTTCGACAACAGCGGCGCCAGCCGCAACCGCGGCTTGGAGGCGAGCCTGAAGCTCAACGTGACCGGCAAGTGGGACTTGGAAGCGGTCGCCGCTTGGCTCGACTCGGGGTTTCGGCGCACGGGCGACCCGCTGGTCACCGGAGGCTCCCAGGACCCGTCCGCACAGCATAGCCTGCGCTCGAACTGGTCGCTTCGCCGCAACCTCGAGCTCAACCTCGCCGCGGGGTACACACGCTCGATCGCCGCGGCCGGCTTCTTCTTGACCGGCCAGCGTATCCCCGGCTACGTGCGCGCCGACGCCCGCCTGGAATGGCGGCGCTCTAACGGAATGCGCTTCAGCGTCGGCGTGCAGGACGCTCTGCGGCCCTCGCGTTATGAGTTCGATCCCGAGAGCCTCAGCATCGCCTCTCCGGTGGGGCGTAACGTGTACAGCCAACTCGAGTGGGGCTTCTGAGACGCCCTGCCTCTGGTAGACTCGCCAAATGCGTTCGATCGCGGCCTTGGCGGTCTGCTTCTGCTTCCTGCTCGGCTGCGGGGAAGACGCGCCGCCCGCCGCGCCCGCCGAGAGCTCGTTCGAGCTCGAGAATGCACTGCGCGACGCCGCGTTCGCGGGCGACGCCGACAAAGTGCAGGTCCTGCTCGACCAAGGCGTCGACCCCAACGCCGCCGACCCCGAGAAGCGCTCGGCGCTCATGCTCGCCGCCTTCGAAGGTCGCGCCGCGGCCGTCTCCGCCTTGCTCGGCGCCAGCGCGGACGTCAACGCGCAAGACGCGCAACAGCGCTCGGCGCTCATCTACGCGGCCAGCGGCCCAAACCGCGCGGTTGTCGACCTGCTCGTTAGCGCGGGCGCCGATGTCGCGACCGTCGACGTGGAAGGTTGGACGCCGCTGATGGTGGCCGCGGCCGAGGGACAGAAAGATGTCGTCGAGCTGCTGCTCGGTCGCGGCGCCGACCCCAAGGCTCGCGACTACGACGGCGATTCGGCGCTGAGCTTTGCGCGCGAGAACGGACACGCGGACGTGGCGGACATCCTATCGAAGGCCGGCGCGGAATGAGAAAGGCCCCGGCGGCTGCAAGAGCCGCGCGGGGCCTGAGGTCTCGAGCGCGCGATGAGCCTACCAGGTCCAGGTGATGCCGAACAGCGGCGCCCAGTGGTGCAGGATGCCGTCGACCTTCGCGCCCGGAGCCGCGGCGATGACTTCCCTCGGCACGCCGGTCACGTAGTCGCGGAATTCCACGCGGAACACCGCCCGGCGGCCCATGCGGATCTTCACGCCGACGCCGAAGTCGCCCATCAGCTTTGATTCGCTCGTACGGGTGAGCAACGCCAGAGAGCTCAGCGGCTGGAACGGGTCTTCCGTGCCCGTGCCTTGGAAGTGCTTGACCCCGCCGCCGGCCGCGACGTAGGGGCGCACCCGCGCGTCGGGGTCGGAGAGGTAGTACAGCACGTCGTAGTGCACCGCGTGCGACTGCGCTCCCAAGCTGGCCTCCTGGCCGCCCGAGCTCAGGTTGAGATCGTTGCGGAAGTAGAGGTAGCGGAGCTCGCCGCCCCAGCGATTGCTCATGTTCTGGCCCAGCACGAAGCCGCCCGAGAACCCGAAACCAGGGCCGGCCTTGCCGGAAGCGCCGCCGGGGCCGGAAACGCTAACCGAGCGATAGTCCGAGATCAGACCGAGCGCGCCGAGCTCGAGCTCGGTCTCGGCCATTGCGGGGGGAGTCAGGGCCGCCGCCGTCGCGGCGAGAACCCAAACGGACAAGCATGTAAGCTTCTTCATCATTCCATCCTCGAGGTGCGAAGCGGCCGCTAGACCGCCCCGCCAAGTGAGTTTTCCAGGGTTAATCCACGATCCTCACGTTCACGCTGGTGGAGTTTGCGCCAATCGTGATTGTGAGCGGCACCTCCAAGCCACGGGGCACGAAGCCCGGGAGCCGGAAGTTGATCTGGTAGAGTCCGACGAAGCCCGGCGTCAGGCCCGAGAAGAGGATGTCCGCTTGGACTCCTCCAATCTCGACCTGCGCTTCCAGCAACGTCTCGGAGAGGATCGTCGACGAAGCAGGCTGACCAGCGATGGCCAACGGCGTCACGTCTCCGCCGCCGGTGATGTAGGCGACGGCGACTTCGTTGGGCCGCAGCGGGTTCGATAGCGTCGAGAGCGTGTTGTTCTCGCGGAAGATCGCCGCGAAGCGCTCGTTCGTCGGCCCCGAGACGCCGAAGATGGCGGGCGCGGCCGTATCGAACTGCTTCACGAACACATCGCTGATGCCGCCCTTGGTGTGCACCTGCACGCTGGCCGGCCCGGACGAGCCAAACAGCATCTGAGCGTTGATCTGCCCCGGCGAGACGTAGAGCAAGGGCAACGGCGCGCCGTTGGCCGTCACGCAAACGTCCTCGAGCTTGGTCGGCAGCGGCGTGTCCACCGCCCCCGCGGTCTGCTCCGAGAGACGCTCGCCGAAGATCGAGAGCAGGCCGCCGCTTGCGGTCCCGCGAGTGTAGTCGGCGGAGTTGGTGATCGCCGAGACGCGCGGGTTGGCCGAGCCGCCGGCGTAGCCCACCGGGAACTCCACGATGCCGGCGCTCGAGGTCGAGATCAGTCGGCCGTCGCGCAGCGTCGTCAGCGAGTGCAGCCAGGGATACTCCGGGCCGCGCTCGGCGGGAGGCTCCACCATGCGCACCGAGTTGATGCGATTGGTCGGCCGGCGGGAGTCGAGCTGGTGCAAGGCGCCGGTGTCGACCTGCGCCACCGGACGCACCGAGCGCACGCCGGTGCCGTCGGGCAACAGCGAGAAGCCGGACGACTCCTGCGCCGCCGCGTCATCGGCGAAGCTGCCGAGCGGAACTAGCGAACGGTTCAGCACGTGGTTGTCGACGATGTAGTAGTCGCGCGCCGCGCCCACCGCGCCGCCAAGCTCTCCGAAGTTCTCCGAGAGCGAGCTCTGGCTGATGATCAGCCGCCCCGAGGACGACTCCCACAGATGGACCGCGCCGAACTGCTCGGCCACCAGAACCTCGTCGCCGTCGGGATGGGCTGCCAAGGCCAGCGCCGAGGCGAACTGGTTGCTGAATACGCCCAGTGTCTCCGGCGTCGAGATCGCGCCGCTCGGCATGGTCAGGAAGCTTAGCTTCCAGTCTCCGCCCGAGGCCTGCGCGCCGACCGCGACGTTGCGGTTCGTGGCCGCCAAAGTGTTCGGGTAGAGGCCTTCCTGCAGGATCTGCCACGAGAAGAAGACCTTGCCGCGCAGCGCCATCTGGTTGAGATCGATGATCGAGAAGTTCTCGCCGCGCGAGTTGGCCACGACAAGGAAGTTGCCGCCGCGCTCGAGCGCCATCCAGGTGGGCGTGTTGCCCGTGCGGAACGTCCCGATCACGCGCATGTCGTGGTCGTAGGCGATCACGCGGTAGTTCTGGCGATCGAGCACGTAGAACTGGTCGCGCCGCGGGTCGCCGACCACGCCCACGAAATGGCCCGGCTCGGCTACGAAGTTGCCCCGCTGGTCGACTCCGCGAAGGTTGGCAACCAGCAGAATCTCCGAAGGCGCGTTCACCGCGTCGGTCTCGATGATGACAGGAATCTCGGTGGTGCCCTGGACCGGGCCGATCGCGCCCGGATCCACCGTGATCCGCACATCAGCCGGCGTCACGCCCTGATGCGGCTCGAAGGTCACGCCCGGCCGGCTCGAGCTCCGGAAGTGCTCGGTCGACAGGGAGAACTTGGCTGGCGCGCCGCCGGGGTTGTCTAGGCGGATCGTGCGCGTGATGGGCTCACGGCTGCAGAAGTCAAACTGGAACAGCAGATGCCGCTGGGAAATCGGCGTTTCGATGATCGGGGATTCCGCCAGGTCGCCGACTGGAATGTGCATCACGCCCGACTCGCTCACCGCGTAGAGGTCACGGCCGTTCGAAGCCGGCACGATCCGGCCGCGCAAACCCTCGACCAGTCGAATGCGCTGTCGCACGTAGAGGTTGTCGGCGTCCATCACCAGCAACTCGCCGCGCACCGGGAAGATGCTGTCCAACCCGGAGTTGACGTCGGTGAAGGCCGCGTCGAGATCGACGAAGGATGCGTAGACCGTGTCGGCGATGCTGTCGATGCCGGTGCCGCCGATCGGCTCGGTGCGGAAGATCGCGCCATCTCCCGGACGGGGGATGATCACGCCGGTGTCGCCGGGCGCCTCGGACTGATCGGCGATCACGCGCAGGTCGTTGGTCAACAACAGCTGCCCGGCCATGAAGTACGACCCGTCGTGCGAAGCCGAGACCTGCTGGAACGTCGGCGGGCTCACCATCGAGTTGGTCGCCCGGATGGTCAGCAGCCCAACCGGCGCGCGAACTTGATAGGAGAACAGGAACTCCTCGGCCACGCCGAAGATCCAACGGCCGTCTCCCGAAGACGCCATGCTGACCGCGCGAATGTCGGAGAGCGTCGCGGGAGGCGCGACCGGCAGCGTCACGGCGCCGGCCCCCACGTTGGCGTTGGTCAGCGAGAAGATCTTGCGGGAGCCGCCGTCGGTCGGGTCCAGAATGTAGAGCCCGTCCGCGGTGACGACCAGCGCTTGGTTGTCGACTCCGAACGCCACGCCGATCGGCTCTTCGTCGAAGGCGATGTGACGGCGGTCGCTGGGGTCATTCAAGTTGATGATGGCGATGCCCGACAACTGCGTAACCGCAGAGGTGACAGGCTGATTGGTCACCACCATCCAGCGACCGTTGGGGGAGACGGCCATACCGGAAACGCCGGACGGGACCGGGCTCGTGGCAAACGAGCTGAGCCGCTGCAGCGTCGTCATCGAGACGACCTCCACTCGGCCTCCGGTGAAATTCGCTGCGTAGAGCAATCCGCGAGGCTCGTCGACGAAGAGCTCGTGGATTTGGCCGGGCAACGCGACCGATTCGCCGATTGCGCTGGGGCCGTCGAGCTGAGCCGCGAGCCTTCCGGCGCTCGCGGTTGCTAGCACTGCAATCCACAGCGCCGCTCTTTTGTTCCATGCCAGGGACTTTCTAGTCATTTTTCTGCAACTCCATCCGTCCGCATTTCTTGGTTGAGCTTCTCGGGCTCCTACGAGGGGCGGACAAGCCGCGAGACGCTCTTTCCGGCAAGCGACGACTGTGGTCGCTTGGAACCGCCCGGGCGAGTCGAAAGCTTCGCCGCTCGAAGCGCGTCGGCTCTCGCCCGCCGGGCCGTTTCCAGATTCACTACTGCTGCGCGCGTTGACGCCGGCGCATGATGATGAGCCCCAGCAGCGCAAGCGCCAGCACTCCGCAAATGATCCGAACCATCGAGCTTTCCACGGTCTATCCTCCTACTGGGCTGAACACTTCGTTCCAGCTTTCATTAGCTGCCCATGATCCTGGGCAGAAAGTCACGCGTCACGCGGACCACCATCGGTCCCACGGTGACGAAGAACAACGACGGCAGGATGAAGAAGAAGATGGGGAACACCAGCTTGACGCCGATCTTCGCGGCCTTCTCCTCGGCCTCCTGCTTCATCTGAACGCGCATGTAGTCCGAGAAATTCCGCAGGGTTTGCGAGATGCTCGTACCGAACTTGTCGGCCTGCACCAGCACGCTCACCATGCGACGAAGCTCCTCGACTCCGGTGCGCTCGCCTAAGTTGTGCAGCGCTTCGGCGCGCCGCTTGCCTGCTCGCATCTCGAGGTTCAACACGGCAAATTCGTCCGTAATCTCGGGATGGGCTAGCTGCAATTCCTTGGAGACCTGCATCAGAGCCTGGTCCAAACCGAGGCCCGATTCCACGCAGATCACCAGCATGTCGAGCGCGTTCGGCAGACCCTTTCGAATCGCCTCCTGGCGCTTGGACGCCAGCCTGGAGACGATGAAGTTGGGCCCTGCCCAACCCAGCCCCGCCGCCGCCACGATCTGGAACGGCGCCATCTCACTCGCCGAGCCCGATCCGATCAGCGCTCCGCCGCCAAGCAAGGTGAACACTCCTGCGAGCGTGGCCTTGGCGCCATAGAGCACGCGCAGCGCCCGCGGATTGCGAATGCCGGCCGCCAGCAGACGCCGCTGCAGGATGCCGACGTCGGTCGGGTTCGCCGGCACCATGTTGCCGATGCGAGTAAGTAGGTCGCGGAAGCTCAGGCTCGGGTCGGTCGTCTGGTTGGCCGACATCTCGACCTCGCCCATGACGCGCTCGACCGCGGTCTGGGGCTGGACCCAGAACTTGAATCCCAGCGCCGTAAGCACCACGGAGATGACGGCGAAAAGTACGACGGATGCTACGAGTGCGCTCATGGTGAAGTCAAACTCCGATGTCGGTCAGCTTCCTGATCGAGACGAAGCCGAGGAACTGCAGGATGATCATGACCGCGAGCATCACCTTGCCGTCGGGATCGTCGAAAAAGAACAGCACGTAGTCTGGGTTGGTGTAGAACATCAAGATCGCCACCGT
Organism: Bryobacterales bacterium; assembly: GCA_965216545.1. GTDB lineage: Bacteria > Acidobacteriota > Terriglobia > Bryobacterales > UBA6623 > RI-231. Next base: position 3,174,672 of record OZ244172.1, on the reverse strand, counting down.
CACCGGAATCATCGACAACACCAGACCCGAAATCCTGCCGTGCGCGCTGATGGCGCGGATGCGTCCGCGCAGCTTGAAGCGCTCGCGAATCAGATACGCCAGGTTGTCGAGCAAGCCCGCCAAGTTGCCGCCGGTGCGCTTCTGCAAGGCCACGGTCGAGACGAAGAAGCGGACGTCGAGCAGGGGCACCCGGGTGCCGAATCGCTCCAGCGCGACCTCGAGCGGCAGACCCAAGTTTTGTTCCTCGAACGTCCTGCGTAGCTCGTCGCCCAGCGGCGGCCCGAACTCCTTGTGCAACATCTCGAGCGCGACGGTGAAGGCGTGGCCGGTGCGCATGGCGCGGGCGACGAACTCGAGCGCATCGGGGAACTGCTCCTCGAAGGCGTAGAGCCGCTTGACGCGCTTGCGGTAGAGCACGAAGAACGGTAGACCGGCGCCGATGACGACCCCGATCACCGCGATCGGCTGGCCGCGCGGCACCAGGTACCAGAAGATGTTGAATCCAATGACGCCCAGGATCAGCGCGCCGTAGATCGTCCTCGCCGGATCCCAGTCCAGGCCCGCTTGCTCGATGTAGTCGCGCAGCTTCTGGTTGAGATTCTTGCCCAGGAAGAACTGCGTCACCATCTGCCGCGGGTCGATCTTCTCGCTGCGGATCAGCGAAGGCCCCCCGTCGGCGGACTGCCCGGCGCCGGCGCCGCCCTGGCCCTGCACCAGCGTTTTCATCTGGTCGATGTCGCGCTTCCGCAGGAAGTTGTTGGCGAACAGGATCACCAACACCATCGCGCCGGCCAGGAACACAAAGAAGATGACGTAGACGTTCACGGCTTTGCTCTTATTCGTCGACCTCGACGATCTCCTCGAACACTTCGCCGGCGATGCGTCCGCCGGCCGCGAGAACCTTCTCGTAGAAACGGGGGCGAATGCCGGTCGCGGCAAAACGTCCCATGACCTTGCCTTCGCTCGACAGCCCGCGCTTTTCGAACACGAAGATGTCCTGCAACATCACCTGGTCGCCTTCCATCGTGGTGACCTCGGTGAGGCTGCGCGTGCGGCGGGTGCCGTCGCTGAGGCGCTCGCACTGCACGATCAAGTCGATCGCCGAAGCGATCTGCTGGCGAATCGCCGTCACCGGCATGTTGCCGCCGCCCAAGGTGACCATCACCTCGAGACGCGACACCACGTCGCGCGGCGAGTTGGCGTGCAGCGTGGTCATCGAGCCGTCGTGGCCGGTGTTCATCGCCTGCAGCATGTCGAGCGCTTCCTCGCCGCGACACTCCCCGATGACGATGCGGTCGGGACGCATACGCAGTGAGTTGACCAGCAGCTCGCGCTGCCGGATCGCGTTGTGCCCTTCGATGTTCGGCGGCCGCGTCTCTAGACGAACCACGTGCGGCTGCTTGAGCTGCAGCTCCGCCGCGTCCTCGATGGTGACTACGCGTTCGTCGGGCGAGATCAGCGACGAAAGCGCGTTGAGCATCGTCGTCTTACCCGAGCCGGTACCGCCGGCGACCACGATGTTGAGCCGGGCGCGGACCGCAGCCTTGATGATCTCCAGCATGCCGGGGGTCATCGACTTCTTCGCCACCAGATCGTCCGGCATCAACTTGTCGGTCGAAAATCGGCGAATCGAAAGCAGCGGCCCGTCGACCGCCAGCGGCGCGATGATGGCGTTGACGCGCGAGCCGTCGGTGAGGCGGGCGTCGACCATCGGCGAAGACTCGTCGACGCGGCGGCCGACTTGGCTGACGATCTTGTCGATGATCCGCAGCAGGTGCGTGTTGTCCTTGAAGGTGACGTTGGTGAGCTCGAGCTTACCGCGGCGCTCCACGTAGACCTGCTTGTGGGTGTTGACCAAAATGTCCGAAATTGTCGGATCCTGCAGCAGAGGCTCGAGCGGTCCGAGGCCGAAGACCTCGTCGAGCACCTCGTCGCAGATTTGCTGCCGCTCGAGCGAGCTGAGCAACGTGGACTCTTCGTCCATCAACGCCATCAAGGCGTTGCGCACTTCCACGCGAACCTTTTGGTTCTCGATCGTGGCCAGCGCCTCGAGGTTGATCTTGTCGAGAAGCTTGCGGTGGAGCTTGAACTTCAGCTCCTGGTACTCGGGATTGAGCGTCAGCCGCGTACGGCCGCTGCCGCGACGCAACCGCTCTTCCCAAGTGAGCTCGCCCTGTGGGGCCTTCTTTACACTGCTCGGCGTCGACATGATTCGTAGTTACCTGTCTGTTCGTTCCATCGAGTCGCTAGCCCTGCGACAGCAAGGCGGACAAACTCAGTCCGGCTGCCTTCTTCTTTTCCTCTTTCGCTTTGCCCGACATCGACTTCGCGAACGCCGCGATCTCTTTGCCGAACTCGGAAGACTCGCCGATCGGCTTACCCGCGGTCAGCGCGCGATGCACCGCCGCCTCGTCCTCGGGTAGCACCTTGCTGATCGGGAAGTTGAACACGCGCTCCATGTCCTGCGGCCCTAACTCGCCGCGCTTGGTCAGGCGGTTGAGGATCAGCGAGATCTGGTCCTTCGAGAAGCCCTCGTGCTCGAGGTGCGCGATGCAGCGCCGAGTCAGGTGCAGCGAAGGCAGCTCGGGATTGCACACCACCAGAATCTGATCGCAGGAGGGCAGCAAAGCCTTGGCCTCGGCGCTGTAGACGCAGGGAATGTCGAGCACGACCGTCTCGTACTGGCTGCGCGTAAACTCCACCAGGCGGCCGAAGGCGTCCGGCGTCATCGGCTGGACGTCGTTTGGATCGGGCGATAGCAGGATGTCCACGCCGTTGCGGTTCGCCACCAGCGCCGCCCACAGCGACTCGTCGAGCCGTTCGGCGTGCTGCATCGCATCGTTGACCGTGTAGGAGTGGGTCACCCGCCAAGCGAACGAGATCGACCCTCCTACCAAATCGAAATCCAGGATCAGAACCCGGCGTTTGCCGTTCTGCGACATCACCGCCGCGAAGTTCGAGGCCACCGTCGTCACGCCCTGACCAGCCTTGACGCTGATGAAGCCATAGGTCTTGCCCCGAATCGGCCCCTCGCGATTCTGCGCTTCGGAAAGATTGCGCAGGCGCGAGATCGCAGCGTGCACCGAGTCCTGTTCGAAGGGCGCGGAGAGAAACTCCGTGCCGCCGGCGCGCAACGAGCTCATGATCACGTTGGCGTCGTCGCTGGAGTGGATGCCCACCACGAACACCGGCGGAGTCGCCGTGCTCGCCGCCGTCACCAGACCCAGAGCCGTCTCGGTGTCGGTCTCCAGATCCACGATGACCACCGCCGGCCGCAACTGCCGCAGCCGGCCCTCGAGCTGCGAGGGCAGAGGATAGCCCGGCATGTCGTCCAAGATCTCGAACGACGAGCCACGGGCCGTCGCTTGCTGCAGCCGTTGCGCAAGCGGGCGGCTTGGACTGATTAGCAGGGCCCTCATCTCTCTCCTTTCTCGGCTGCTTTCATCGTGGGTCGACTTCCCTTCCTGGCGGTTCTGTTAGTTCCTGCCCTGGTACTCAGGGTCCTCGGCGATCGGAGGCAGGAAGTCCAGCGGCATGTCGATCTCCGGCAGCGGCTCGCCGGCCTCGATCACCTCGGGGAACTCCGGAGTGACGATGACCAACAGCTCGGTATTGTTCTTGCTGCGGCTGCGGCTCTTGAACAGCTCGCCCAACAGCGGAATATTCGACAGACCGGGAATCCGATTGATGCTCTCGACCAAACGGCGATCCAGCAGGCCGCCGATGACGAAGGACTGACCCGGCAGCAGCTCGACGTCGGTCTCCACGCGGCGGGTCGCCAACGCGGGAATCAGGAAGCCGGACAGCTGCAGAGCGTTGGCGAAGTCCAGCGCGCTGACCTCGGGCTTGACGTGCATCTGGATCGTCCCGCGCGGGGTGAACTCGGGAAGGAACCCGATCCGGATGCCGAACTCGCGAAACTGCACCGTCACCGCGCCGGCCGAAGAGCCGCCCTGGATGACCGGGACCGGGAACTCACCGCCAACCAGCAGGTCGGCTTGCTTGCCGGAGGTCGCGATAACGTTAGGCTCGGCGAGCAACTCGCTCAGCCCGCGCGTTTGCAGATACTTGACGACCGCGGCAATGTTGAGGTCGGGCCTGAAGGCGAACACGTTGAGCGTGTCGGTCAGGTTGAAGCTAGACGACGCTCCGCTCAGAGGCGCGCCAATGCTGCCGCTGATGGCCGGCGGCGCGGTCGCGCCGAACTGCTGCGTGCCGACCGCGCCGATCGTGCCGCCGGCGCCGGTGCTGATGATGCTGGTGCCGAAGTCGCGCAGTGAGTTCCGTTGCACCTCGAGAAACTTCACGTGCAGCAGAATCTGGCGATCGGCCGCCGGGATCGGAACCTCGAGGTTGCTTACCACCGAGTTGGCGCCCATGCCCTGCAGTAGGCTCACCAACCGCTCCTCGACGCCAGGGTCGGAGACCTTGCCGTTGAGCGTCATCACGCCGCGGTTTGAAGTCACTCGGACCTGCTCGCCGGGAAATGAGGTGCGGATGTGGTCCTGCACCGACCGGATGTTCGGGGCGACGCTGATGGTGAAGAAGGTGCGATCGCCCGAGCGCGACCACAGCACCAGGGTGGTCACGCCTTCGCCTTTCGCGTTCACCAGAATCTCGCGCGTCGAGATCGCGATGGCGTCGGCGACCTCTTCGTTCGTCAGCGCAACCCTTTGAATCTCGTCGGGGATGTCCAACACGATCGACTTGCCGATCGTGAGCGGAATCTCGTCGCCCATCGGGGCTTGCTGGCTCGGCTCAGCCGAGATGGCTCCCGGCGGGTAGACCAGCAGCGCCGCGAGGACGACGCCGGCCGCCAACCAGGAACGGAGTACGGTTTTGGGGGACAATCTCATGCCAGGCACCTTGCTTCCAAATCAGCTTTCCGAAGTTAGTTTTTCTGCCGCTCTACGTCTTGCACCGACACGCTGGCGCCCTTGATCATCACCACGGGCAGCGTTGTCGGAGGCGGCGGCTCTGCTTGTACGACTTGCGGGGCGGGAGCCTGACGCGGTCGGGCCGCGGGGCGCGGTCGCGGCTCCGGCCGCAGGTGCCGGAACAGGTCGCGCGAGCTCTTCACGTCGCGGTCTTCCGCCGTCTGCTCGTCGTCCTTGGGGTTACGCAAGACGAGCTGAATGCGGCCCTCTTGCGTCGCCAGGGTCAGTAGCTCGGCGTCTTCCGGGGTCAGCAGCATGTTGACCACGGGAACGTTCTCGGGTTGGCCGTTCGGGCTCGGCTGCTGCTTGGTGCCGGTCGAGAGAACGGTCACGTTCTCGAGCACCGTCGTAGTCAGCCGGTCCTCGGCGCCGCGCGGCGTTGCCGTCAAAAGGATGTCGACCTTGGAGCCCGGCAGCACGAAGCCGGATACGCCGCTGACCTGGTTCACCGCGATCGCCACCGCGCGATAGCCCTCGGGAATCGTCGGCGCCAGGCCGAAGCCGGCCCCCTTCTCGGTGGTGCGCGCGAGCGTGATCGGCTCGTTCGCCAGGATCGGTTGCGTCAGCGAGCGGTCAACGACCTCTTCGATGCTCTCGAACCCGCCCTGCGGGTAGGCCTGAACGGGGAAATCGATGACGGTGACGTCGCCCTCGCTGATCACCGATCCCAACGGGAGCTCGGCGCGAGCGACGACCAGCGTCTTCGTTGCGACTTCGGCGGTGGCCGACTTGCGGCCGACGGTGATTTGGTAGAAGATCGCCGTGATCACCAGCGCGACGAGAACCGCCGCCATCACGACGGTCATTAGACGTTTGTCCATAACGATTCCTCACTCAGAAACGAGAGCAACACTCCCAGGGAGATTGCCGGGGCGTAGGGGATGAAGGCCTTGCGGTCCGGCTGCCCGTCGACCTCGGCCTTGCTCGAGATTGCGCGCCGCGCCTTGCGATAGCCCAGAAAGATCAGCGCCATCACGGCGCCGACGATGGCGGTCATCACAGCGGCGGTGATGATCTGGTCCCTGCCGATGATTGCTCCGAAAGCCGCCATCAGCTTCACGTCGCCGCCGCCCATTCCGCCCATCAGGAAGAAGATGAAGAAGACGAAGAAGCCGATCAGTCCGCCCAGCAGCGCGTCGCCGACTCCGCTCCAGCCCTCGAGATAGCCGTTGAGCGCGATGCCGACCAAGAACGCCGAGGCGGTTAGCACGTTCGAGATCTCTCGACGCCACAGGTCCTCGGCCGAAGCCGTCAACCCTACCGCCACGCTGAGCCACAATAGCCAGATCATTCCGTGGTCCTCTCGACCCGCCGCTCGCTATTCATGCGAGCCGTCGCCGGACGAAGTCGCCCCCGACACTCCATTTCTAGGTCACCGCCCTTCCAATCGACATTCACCGAATCCTCCGGTTTCCCGGGTTTCCTTACTTAAGCCGCCCTAGGAGGTTCGCCCTGGTGGGCCTGCGCCCTTGGCTAAGGCCGCGCCCCCCTCGGAAGCTGCCTAGTTCTTCGTCAAATCGCCCCTGGGCGATCGTGTTTTCAGCGCCCCGGCGCTCGAAATACAACGCCTGTCCGTCGTCGTAGATCAGCTCCCATTCGGGGCTCTTCTTGAGCAAGCTGCCCAGCGGCCAATCTAGCGGCAACAACGCCGCTTGGAACTCGTAGCGCTCGAGCAGTTGCTCCCAATTCCATCTCGCGCCCATCAACGCGAGGTAGTCGTCACGCACTTGCGGATCGTAGAAATCGCTGCGCCCGTCGATGAAGGCGTGGTAGCGCGGATGCAAGCGGTAGATCAGGTAGTCGCCCCATTGGTCGGTGGTGAGCACGCGGGCGCCGGCCAGCCGTTCACCAAGCGCGTCGCAGGCGCCGGCGGGAAAGCGCAGAGCCGGGAACTCGGCCTTCCATTGCGTCTCGTCTCGACGGGCGTCGAGCGTGAAGCCCAGCGCCAGCAGCGCCGCTACGGTCAGCCAACTCGCCAGCGGCAGGCCGCGCTCGGACGAGCGCTCGTCGCCGCCGCTGTAGTCATCGGCGATTTCCTTGAGCGTCCCTAGCAGCGCATTGCCGCCGCGGGCGCCCGCGTTGAGCAACCGTGTGAGCTCGAGCGCCAGCACCGGGGCGGCGACCAGCATGAATAGAGGAGCGTGCCGCACCGAGGTCAGCGCCGCGTGCGCCCAGGCCAGGGTGAGCAGCGGCCAGACCAGCTCGCCGCGCCAGACCATCCGGCCGCAGACGACCAGCGAGAGCAGCATGGTCGCCTCGAGCGCTTTCATCGTCTCTTGGCGGAAGTCGGGAGACTGAAACTCCTGCACGTGCTCGAGGATGAAGTCCGACTGCAGGTAGGAAGCGATGTGGCCGTGCAGCTCCCAGCCCCAAGGGTTGAGCAAGGTCGCCGCCCCGCAGCCGGCGAACAGCAACCCGTACCGCATCGCGCCCGGCGGCATGTGCAACCGCCAGCCGCCCTCGCGCTGGCGCGATTCCCAGAGCTGCTCCATGCTCACGCCGGCGGCGAACACGCCCACGGTCACCAGCGCCGCCACGAACCCGCCGTGCAGGTTAACCCAGATGGCGACCATCGGGATCAACACCCAAACTCTGTTCGAGGGGCGGCGGCGGTCGGCTTCGAGCAGCCAGATCGTCGCCAGCAGCAGCCCCCAGGTGAACATGTGCGGGCGCGCCAGCCAGTGCATCGTCGAGACGCCGCCGATCAGCATCGTCGCCGCTACGGCCAGAAACAGGTTCACGCCCAGCCACAGCATGTAGCGCAGGGTCAACGCGGAGGTTGCGGCGATGACCGCCCCAGCCAGAAACACTACGCCGGAGAGCCCCGCCGTCTGATGGATCGCGCCCAGGATCAAGTCCGAGAGCCACTCCCAGGCGAACCATACGCGCCCGGCCATGGTGAACGAGAAGGGGTCGGTTTCCGGCAGCCCGCCGGCCGCAATCGCGATCTCGCCCAGCCGGATGTGCCAGCCCGCGTCGCCGTCGGCGAGCAACGATTGCGCTCCGGCGGCGCCGTAGAACAGCCAGCCCAACACGGCCGCGAAGACCCAGTCCGAGAGCGAGGGCAGCAGGAACGAGCGCACCGGCCCGGCCGCCGCCGAATGGGCCGCTTGGTCGGCCGGCTCGATGGCCGCCGTCTCGTCTATGGAGCGCGTCTTTGACATCCGCTACCGGCTCTTCCGCTCCTCCTCGCCGCAGACGGTTTCGCACGGGCGCCGCAGCGGCATACGAAAGCAATCGGCGGGAATATGTCGGAGGGCCAGGGTTTCTTGGCCAGTATCCGGCGCCCCTTGGCGAGAGGCCCTAGACGAGACATCCTAAGGGCCGCGATCAAACTACCTAACGCCCCGACCCTCTTGCCCCATCCGCGTCTCGAGCTCGCGCGCCGCCCAGGCCATGCTCGCCACGTCGTGCACCCGCACGCGGCCGTCGCGACTCTCGAACGCCACCGGCGTCGCGGCGAGCTCCTCGGCGAGATGCTCGCGAATCTCCTCGGGAGCATGCGTCATCTCGAAATCGTCGGGCGAGGCCACCCAGTAGCGAGCGCCCAGGGCCGCAGCAGTGTCGGTCGCGCGATCCAGATCGCGCGCCAGCAGCTCGCGGCTCTGCGCGAAGAAGGAATCCGTCAGCGGCGAGAATGCGCGCATGCTCTTGCGGCCGGTGTAGAGATACAGCGCCGCATCGTCGTAGCTGATCACCGTTTCGTCTTCAGCGGCGCGTTCGCGCAGCCACTGGTAGGCCTCTCGCTTCGACTCCGCCAGCTCCGCGCGAGGGCGCTCTCCCGCCGCCAGAGCACGCGGCGCCTGCAGCAGTGTGCGGTAGCCCCCGAAACCCGCCAGCAGAGCAATCGCCGAGGAGAATGCCGCGATCACCACGCGGTCCGCCGCAGCAGACTTCCGCCAACTCTCCCCGGTCATGCGCGCAATGCGAATCAGCTCGTGCGAGGCGCCGGCGAGCAGCAGCGCCAGAAAGGGCAGCCAGAAACGCTCCATCAGCAAGTAGTTCCACAGCAGCACGATGGGCAGATAGAACAAGGCCGCCCAGTGCAGCGGGTGCGCCCCGTGCGCTCTCGCGCGCGCCACCACGCCGGCGGCGATCCCAATCGAGATCGCGATCGCCAACACCGCCACCGGAAAGCTGACGAAGCCCACGGCCGGGATCTGGAACACGGCCACCGCCGGGTGCTTGAGCGTCTCGGTCATCGCCATCGTCGCTTGCGCGGTGAGGATGTCGAGCGACCCGACGCTGTCCCGCCAGTGTTGGACGTAGTCGGTGTAATATGTCAGGTTTTGTCGGAACCCCTCATAGGCGCCGGCCTTGGCTGCCAGGGCCGGATCCGTACCCTTTCTGAGAAGCCCAACGATGACCGGCAGCCCGCCCAGCCCCGCGATCGCGGCCGGAGCCCAACGCCGTCGTAGGCCGGCGGCCACGACGACCCCAGCCACGAAAGCGACGCCGACCGTACGCGTCGAGCAGGCGAGCCCGAGCAGCAGCGCCGCGCCAAGCCAGCGCCCGGGCCGTAGAGCGCCGTCGGCGGCGGTGAGCTCGTGATGCGCCAGCGCTGCACCTCCGAGCGCGAGCGCAGCGAAGAGCAGATCGCTCACCAGATGATTACTCCAGTAGACGAAGAACGGGTGAACGGCCAGCACCGCGACGATCCCCAACGCTTCACGCCGCCCGGCTCCAAGTTGTCGCACGACCCAGGCCGAACCCCACAGCGCGGCCAGCGCGAACACCAGGTTCAACCGCCAGGCCCACGCCAGGTTGGCAGGAAAGGCCGGCTCGACGAGCCACGCCAGCGAAAGCAGCGCCGGATACAGCGCCGGGTACTTCGTCTGCGGCGGCTCGCCCGGCAGGCTCGCGATGCGGTAGCCGCGGCCTTCCGCGATCGACTTCGCTGATGAGAAGTAGAGCGTGTCGTCGTGCGGGCTGCCGAACCACTCCGGCGCGTATCGCGACGAGGCGACCAGCAGAAATACCGCGCTGAGCAGCGCCAGACCTGCTAGGAAGTGCTTGCGGGACATGCGTCGTTGCGATCGCCCGCCGGAGGCCGCCCGACGCTAGCTCGATGCCGTGTCCACGCCCGGGGCGCTCATCGGCAGATCGTCCTCAATATCGGACGAGAAGCCGCGGATCTTGCGACCGTACATCGCCAGCTCGAACCGGTCCTTCACGCCGGTCTTCTCGAAGATGTGCATCAGGTGCACCTTCACCGTGCCGGTCGTGATGCACAAGGCGTCGGCGATCTGCTTGTTCTTCATGCCGCGCATCACCAGCGTGAGAATCTCCTCTTCCCGCGGCGTGAGCCTAGGAGTCGAACGCCTGTTGATGAAGCCGACAAACTGGTTCGAGATCGAGCTTTCGATCCAGATGTTGCCTTTGGCCACCGTGCGCAGGCAGTCCAGGATGATGTTGAGCGGCAGCGTCTTCTTCAGGATGCCGCGCGCGCCCACCTGCAAGGCCCGGAACGACTCGACTTCGGAGATTTCCGCCGCCCACAGGATCGGCTCGGTCTCGAGATTGCGGGTCTTGATGTCGGTGATGATCTGGAAGATCGCCTTCGAGCCGAACGCCTTGTCGAGCAGGCAGACCTTCGGCCCCTCGCGCTCGATCAGCTCTAATGCCTGGGAGGGCGTGGAAACCGCACCCGCGAAATGCAGGTCATCGGCCTCTTCCAAGCTGCTTCGCAGTCCCTCGATAACGACCGGCTGCGACTCGCATGCAACGACTGCGATCATTCCTTTCCCGTGTGGTCGTCCTCGACGGGCGCAGCAGCCGCCCGCGGTGCGCGAACACTCATTAGGGGGTAGTATCCGCCGACTGGGGGTGGTTCGGACTATGCGAGGTGGACCTTAACGGTTGGGGCGAAATCCCCTACCCCCCGACCTTCCCGAGAGCGTTCGGAGTCAGGGGCGCCACGGCGGCAACGCTAGACCGTGCAGATCTTGACGGCCTGGCGCAACGACGTCATCGGGTCCCGCAGCGGAATGAACTCGTGTGCGAAGTAGCCTTCGAATCCGAGCTCGGCGATCGCTTCGGAGATCGCGGCGTAGTTGAGTTCCTGGCTGCCGTCGATCTCGTTGCGCCCCGGGTTGCCGCCGGTGTGGTAGTGGCCCAGGTATTGCGCGTTGTCGCGGACGGTGCGGATGACGTCTCCCTCCATGATTTGCATGTGGTAGATGTCGTAGAGCAGCTTGAAGCGCGGCGAGTCGACGCGGCGGCACAGCTCGACGCCCCAGGCCGTGGTGTCGCACTGGTAGTCGGGATGGTTGACCTTGGAGTTGAGCAACTCCATGTTGATCGTGATTCCCAGATCCTCGGCTTGCGGGGTGACCTTGGCCAGCAGCGCCGCGCAGTTCTCCCACGCTTCCTCGTCGGAGACGTCGCGTCGATTGCCCGAGAAGCAAATCAAGCTCGGTACGCCGTGTTTCTTGGCCGCCGGCAGCAGACGCCGGAAGTTGGCCTCTATCCCGGCATGGTTCTCGCGTACGTTCAACCCGTCAGGGATCGAGCAGATGCCGCTGCCCATCGAGCACTTCAAACCGTACTTCTCGAGCGCCGGCCATTCCTGCTCGGTCAGCAGGTCGATGGCGACGATGCCCATCTTGGCCGCATGCTTCGCGAGCTCGTCGAGCGACATGTCGCGGTAACACCACTTGCAGACCGACTGGTTGAGACGCCCTTTGGAGGCGGCGGCTTCGGCTTGCAGCCCGAGCTTGGTGGCGCCCGAGAGGATGCCGAATGCGGCGGCGGTCTTCACGGCTGTGCGGCGGTCGATCGACATGGCGAGCTCCTCGGCGGATCATAGCAAAGGCGCGAGGGCCACGACCCGGCACGGTCCCCCCGAGCCGTCTCCGATCTTCATCGGCAGCGCGATCAGGAAGGCTCCGCGCGCCGGCAACTCCTCCAAGCCAGTCAGATTCTCGAGCCCCGGCAACTCGGCGGCGGCCAGAACCTGATGGGTCTGGAAATCGGTCGAAGGCCCATGGTCGAGGCTCGCGGTGTCGATGCCGACCGCGTCCGCGCCACGCTCGGCGAGGAGCTTCGCAGCCTCGGGATGGAGGCCGGGAAAGTGCAGATCGTCCACGCGTCCCTGGCGGTCATCACCCATGTATTGCTTCACGTCGGGCCAGCGCTGGCTCCAGCCTGTCCGGATCAGCACGATCGAGCCGGCCTCGATCGCTCCATTCGCGGCTTCGTCGGCCTCGATATCCGCGGGAGCGACCAAGTAGTCGGGATCCTGAGCCGCTTTCGCAGCCACGTCGATCACCACCGCCGGTCCGGCAAGGCGCTCGAGCGGGATCTGGTCCGCGGTCGGCTTGCCGGCGGCGAAGTGGATCGGAGCGTCGAGATGCGTCCCGGAGTGCTCGCTCAACGCCAAATCGTAGGAGGAATAGAAGTATCCCTTCTCCGTCTCGCCCCAAGCCGTCTGGGGGTGCCGAAACGGCTCGCCCGTGGGCCAGAAGATGGTCTCTTCGTCATAGGCATGGGTGAGATCGACCCAGCGGTAGCCGGCAAAGGGGTCGGCGGGGAGGGGCTCCCGAGTTGGGCTTGAGCCGCTACACCCGATCATCGCAAGGATGACAAGCGTGACGATCCCCTCCTTCCCCATAGCGGTTGCATCATATTGGGCAGTTATCGAGCGATGCAATGAACTGAATCCCATCAACGTTCAGCTTCGAGAGTGCGCGATCATTCGTCAAGAAGAGATCGACGCCTGCCTGTGCGGCAGACGCCAACTGAATCGCATCGCTGCGGCCGATGCGTGTGCCCGCACGAAGCTCGGCATAGCGCTCGCTCGACTCCCAAGAAAAGTCCAGGATGCGAATCCGAGGGGAACCGAAATGCATTCGATAGGCCTGTGCCATCTCGTGGTCTCGCTTCCTGAACGGCGCAACCAGCGCTTCGCCGACCGTAAGCGAGCTTGTGCAGAGTTCGTCGCCGCGCGCTTCCATGTTTTGCCAGATTCCAAGCACACGCGGCAGAAACTCCGTATGGCCCTCGAGTAGGTAGACAAACAGATTCGTGTCCCAAAAGATCAAGCTCATCGGCCCTTCCCCGGATCACGCCGCCTTCCGGTCCGGATCGTCGATCAGCTCGTATGAGCCGTCGCCGAGTCGGATCGCTTTCGGGCGGCGTCCGCTCTTCACGCTCTCGCCCATCTCGCCGCCGTCTCGCGACACCGACCAGTTCGCAGGCATGGTTCGAATCGTGCTCAACTTGTAGATCCCTTCCAGGTGAGGCCGGAGATCCTGCGCGCGCCATCTCCGTGGCAGCATGCCGCGCCGACGCAGCTCGTGCAGGTTCTCCCAGAACGTCGCCGACGCCGTCGGAGCCCACGAATCCTCGCCCTGATCCGCCTCCGCTTCCCATGGCGGCATGGCATTTGGGTCATCCGAGCGAAGCCAAGCCAGAACCGCATCGCCGCCACCCAACTCACGCCAAATGTCCTGCCCCAGTCCGACCATTCCTAGAATCGGATCGTCCACGGACCGCGATTGGCTGTCGTACTCGTTTCGGTACCAATCGAGCAAATCGACGAGCTCGTTCGGCAGATCCCCAGCGGCAGGCGTCATGCGCCCTTTTCGGCGGCCGGGATCGCACGGGTCGCCGCTTCGGTACAGCCGCAAACTCTTGTCAGGCAACCGGAGAAGCATCCGATAGGTCGCGCTATTGGGAGGCAAGTTTGCAACGCAGTGAAGGTAGAGATGGGGGTTGACACCAGGGCGCTGGGGAGCGTCCGGATGGAGCGATTGGGCTCGTTCTCGAATCTCCCCAGGCTCGAATGACGCTCTACCGGGCTGCTCGCGGTGCAAGAGCGCCGTAGCGACCCAGACTTCGTCCGAAATCTTCATATTCATGAATATACTTCTCTATTCTTGAATACGTCAAACGGCTATCGCTCCGCCTCCGCTCTCATCTCCGCCCGAGTCTTCCGCCCTCCGCCCGCCCGGCCCGGCGCCCCGGGCGGATAGTGCACCGGCGGCATCGGCGCGAACTCGATCGAGCGGTGAAACTCTCGCGCCTGGTTCGCCAAACGCTCGACGATCTCGGGATGCCGCGCCGCCAGGTCGAATCGCTCTGACGGGTCCGCGGACAAGTCGTACAGCTCGGTTGGCTCGAACCTCTTCTGCGGCCACTCGAGCAGATCGGCGAAGTGCAGCTTCCAGCGTCCCTGGCGAATCGCGGCCAGTTGCGGCTCTGCATCCCAGTTGTGGCTCCAGTAGTGGAGCGTGTCGCGCTTGGACGGCCCCGCTCCGCTGAGCAGCGGCCACATGTCGACCCCGTCGACCGGTCGGTCCGCCGGCGCCCGCCCGCCGGCCAGCCCAATCAGCGTCGTATATAGGTCGACTGTCGCCGCCAGCCCGTTGCGCACGCTCCCGGCGGGAATCTTGCCGGGCCAGCGCGCCACGAACGGCTCCCGCTGCCCGCCCTCGTAGGTCTGGCCCTTGAACCCGCGCAGCGTGCCGTTGCTACCCGCGCCTTGCCGCCCCGAGCCGCCGTTGTCACTGGTGAAGATGACCAGCGTCCGCTCGTCGAGCCCGAGCCGCTCGAGCGCCGCCAGAATCTCGCCAACGCTCCAGTCGATCTCCTCGACGGCGTCCCCGTAGGGCCCCTTGGCCGACTCGCCATCGAATCCCTCGGAGGAAAACCAAGGCCAGTGGGGCATCGAGTGCGGAAAGTAGAGAAAGAACGGTTGGTCCTGGTTGCGCTCGAGGAATGCGATCGCCTTCTCGGTGTAGCGCCTGGTCAGGATCGTTTGATCGACGCCTTCGTGCGCAACCGCGTCGCCCTCGTAGATACGCAGCGGCTCGGGCCAGTTGGTGTGCGGGCGGGTCATGTCGTTCGAGAAAGGCAGCCCGTAGCGATAGTCGAAGCCATGCCGCAGCGGGCTGTGCCGCGGGCGATCGCCCAAGTGCCACTTGCCGACCATGCCGGTCGCGTAGCCCTGCTGCTCGAGCGCCTCGGCCAGAGTGACCTCGCCGTCGGGCATCCCGACCTCCTCTCTGGGGAACAACACCCGGACCAATCCCGATCGCACCGGATAGCGCCCGGTCAGCAGTCCCGCCCGCGAAGGCGTGCAGACCGGCGACACCGAGTAGAAATCGGTCAACTTTACGCCCTGGGCCGCCATCCGGTCCAGATGCGGCGTCCGGATGTTGGGCGAGCCGTAGACGCCCAGATCGCCGTAGCCGAGATCGTCGGCGAAGATGAGCACGAAGTTCGGTTGCTGCGCCGGCGCCGAGATTGCGAACGCCGCCAACAGGACGAGAGGTCGAAGCATGACGGGCACACGGTAGCCCGCCGGCGCGTGAGAGGTCAACACCGTTTGCGCGCTTCGGGCGGGCTCCGTCACACTGGAGCAGTCCTCGTCGCCCCATGGCGGAAGAGCATTGCAGTTGCGGTTTCGCACTGCCGGATGGCGCCCAGTTCTGCCCCGGTTGCGGGCGGCCGCTCACTGCCGAAGCCCGCGAGCACGAGCGAACCCTCAACGCCCTGCCTCCGCGCGACGCCGACGCCCCTCCCCCGGTCGGGTTCTCCGATCCGCACTCCATTCGAGCCTGCTATTGGCCGGCCGTGGCCGCGGCGCTGTTGTCCAACTTGCCCGTGCTGAACTTGCTCTGCTTCGTTTGGCACCCCGGCGCCGGCTTCTTGGCGGTGCACTCCTACCGCCGCCGCAGCGGACGCGAGCCGAGTCCTCGCGAGGGCGCCAAGCTGGGATTCATGACCGGCGCCGTCACCTTTGCGCTCTCGATGATCCTGCTCGCCGTCGCCAGCCTGCTACCCGGCAGCGGAGGCATCATGGGCGGCTTCCAGCGCATGCGGGAGGAGTTCGAAAAGGGCGGTCAGGCGGAGTACTCAGAACAACTCGGCCTCCTGATGGAAGAGCCGGTCGCGCTCGCCGCGGTGCTGGTCTTCGCGCTGGTGTTTTCGTTCGTGTTCACCACCGGCCTGGCCACGCTCGGAGGGGCGACGGGGGCGCGAGTGCTCAACAGCAAGGATTGATCGATCGCATGCGATTTCAAGGCAAATCCGTTCTCGTAACCGGCGCGGCCAACGGCATCGGGCGGGCGGTGGCGGTCCGTTTCGCGCGCGAAGGCGCGGCGGTGGCGGTCAACTACCGCAAGGAACCGCCGGACGAGACCCTGCGGCAATGCCGCGACGCTCAGCAGGCCTCCGGCGCGGCTGGCCGCCTGCTCGCAGTGCAGGCCGACATCGCGGTCGAGGGCCAGGTCGAGGGCATGGTTGCGCAATCGGTCGACGAGCTCGGACGGCTCGACGTCCTCATCAACAATGCAGGCATCCTGGCACCCGATCCCTCCCACGAGGTCGACACCGCCTCGTTTGACCGCGTAATCGGGGTCAACCTGCGCGGCGCCTTCTTGTGCTCCCGCGCGGCGATCCGCCACTTTCTCGAGCGCGGCGGCGGCGGCGCCATCGTCAACAACTCGAGCGTCCACGAGATCATCCCCAAGCCCCAATTCGTCAGCTATTCCATCTCCAAGGGCGGCCTCGAGAACCTCACGCGGACGCTCGCCCTCGAGTACGCTCATGAGGGCATCCGGATAAACTCGGTCGCGCCCGGCGCCATCAACACGCCCATGAACGACGCCTGGATCCATGATGCGGCCGCACGCAAGGGCGTCGAGAGCCACATCCCGATGGGTCGCGCCGGAGAGCCGGAGGAGATGGCGGCCGCGTTCGCGTTCCTCGCCAGCGACGAAGCCTCCTACATCACCGGACAGACGCTCTACGCCTGCGGCGGCCTGACGCTCTTTCCCGAGTTCCGCGGAACGTGGGCGACCGCGGGCGAGTAGCCCTCGATGCGACTCGACGTTCGAGATCCGCGCGCGACCGCCTTGACGGACGCCGTCAAAGAAGGCGATGTCGAAGGTCTGCAGAGAATGCTCGACGAAGAGCCCTCGCTCGCCCGCGCCGTGGTCGTCAACGAGCGCGGCGAGGGCCGCAGCCTGCTGCATCTCGCCACCGATTGGCCCGGCGGCTTCCCCAATGTCGCACAAACGATCGCTCTGCTCGCCGCGGCGGGAGCGGATGTGAACGCCAAGCTCGAGTCTGGGCCGCACCAAGAGACGCCCCTGCATTGGGCGGCAAGCTCGGACGACGTCGAAGCCGTCGCCGCTCTGCTCGAGGCTGGCGCCGACATCGAGGCCCCCGGCGCGGTCTTCACCGGCGGCAGCCCCATGTCAGACGCCGTCATCTTCGAGAAGTGGCGCGCCGCCCGAGTACTACTCGAGCGCGGCGCGACGACCACGCTGCCGCAGGCCGCGGCGCTGGGGTTGATCGATCGGGTCAAGGCCTGCTTCTTGGCGCCGCGCAAGCCCACGGCCGAGGAGACGACCGGCGCATTCTGGCACGCCTGCCGCGCCGGTCATCTCGAGACCGCCAAGCTTCTCTACGCCCAGGGCGCGGATTGCAACTGGGTCGGCTGGAACAAGACGACTCCCTTCGAGGTCGCGCGCAAGAGTGGAAATCGGGCGCTGGTCGAATGGCTCGAGACCCAGCGCCCGATCCGAAATCCGCCTAGCGCGCCTTGACGAAGCGGACCGCGTCGAGCGCGGCCAGCGCCGCCAGCTTGTCCGCGCCAATCTTGCCGACCCGGATCTTGGCGACCTTGGGCTCTTCACTCAGCTCGAAGCCGAGGGCCTCGAGCTGAGTGAGCGCCTCTGGCGTCGCTTCGACGAGCCAGATCTCGACATCGAGCTGCAAGCCCGCAAGCCCGGCCCGGGCGCGCAGCTTGGGATCGAGCTTGTCGAGCGGATTGGCCTCACGATTCGCGTCCGGCTTGACCGCGGGGGCCTTCTTGGCTGGCCCCGGCCCCGGCGGCGGTGCAATCGCCTCCTGGATGGTCGGCGCATTGCGGACGATTCCGCCGATGACTCCGCCGCCGTGCCCTCCCGCAAAGCCGCGCGTGGCGTGGATTCCGGACGCGAAGGCGGCTTTTTGCCCTACCGGCCCGCGATCTCCGAACACGCCCTCGAAGCTGACGCCTTCGGGCATCTCGACCGGCACTTCGATCCGGCGCGGCTCGCCGCCCTCGGTCACGATGGTCTCCTCGACGGCCACGAACGAGGTGAACTGCGTCATCAGGCGATAGGTCAGCCCGAGCTGGGTGATCTCGGCTTTGATCTCCTCGCGGGGCGTGCGGTTCTGGATGCCCGCCCAGTCCTGGCCCATCAGGTCGTCGACCTTGGCGCGCGCCCACAAGCTGGCTAGCGCGCCGTGCCCGGGGGCTTTTGAGCCAAGCTTGACCGCAATCTCGCGCGCGAAGGGTCGGCCGCTCATCTTGCCCGTGAGCCGCACCTGGCCGCGGCCCGGCGCGGCATAGCGGCCCTTTACGATCACCGGCTTCGCGCTGAACAGGTCCGGGATGCGTTTGGGGTAGACATCCTCGACGGCCAAGCCGCCGAAGTCGAGAGCAATATCGGTCAGCAGCGGGTTGCGCACGCGCTCGTGGAAGCGCCGCGCAGCCGCGGAGCCATCATCTTGCAACGACACGTACTCCACCTCGCCGCGGCCGACCTCGGCCATCTTGTCCAGCAAGAAGCGGTTTGGCGAAGAGCCGACGCCGAAGGAGAACACGCGGGCGTTGGAGTAGCGACGCACCTCGTCGAGAATCGCCATGTCATTGCCCACGTAGCCGTCGGTCATGAAGCAAACGATGCGCAGGTGCTCGCTCGAGTCCGAGGGCTCGAGCGCCGTGCGGATCGCCCGCATCATCTCGGTGCCGCCTCCGCCCTGGCGGCTAGCGAGGAAGCGCTGGGCGTGGGCGAGGTTCTCCGCGGTGGCCGGCACGGGCGCCGGAAAGAGCACCTTGGTAGCGCCCGCGAAGGTGATCAGGTTGAACGTATCCCGCGGATAGAGCCCGTCGAGCGCGAGCTTCATCGTCTCCTTGGCCTTCTCGATTGGAAAGCCGCTCATCGAGCCGGAGACGTCGAGCACGAAGACCAGCTCCTTCGGCGTCACGTCCTCAACGGTGACGCGCTTGGGCGGCTGCAGGATCAGCGTGAAAAAGCCGCCTTCCTCGCGGGAATGCGTCAGCACGGCGTCGGCAATGCGCTCCCCGGCGACCGCGTACCGCAGCCGGAAGTCCTTGTTCGGCAACACGGCCTTCTCTTTGAGCCGCACGTGCGCTCGCGAGACGCCGGGGCGGTCGACGAGGATCTCGTGGCTCGAGGACTCGAGATCACGAATCGCCACGCCGGCGTCGAGCGCGACCTCGAGGGAGATGTCGTGGCCGGCGCGCGTGCCGGGCGGCGCCACCGGCGGCGTGATGCGCGAGGCGTCCGAGACCTGGTCCGTATCGGGCGACCAGCCGCCGCCCTGTTTGCCCGTCGGCGCGCCCGGGATGTACCGCGGCCCGACAACCATCGGGAAGGAGTACTCGTAGGCGCCCTCCTCGTAGGCAAGCGTCTCGATGTATGCGATTTCGACCTCGACCGTGGCGCCGGGCGGAATATTGGCCACCGCCTGGGTGAAGATGTTCGGGCGCTCCTGGTCGAGAAGCGCCGCCAAGTTCCCACGGGCGCGCGCCTCGTTGTAGATTCGTCGCGCTTCCTCGCGCTCCTTGATTTTGCCCTTGACGGTGCGCTCGCCAATTCGGATGGTCATATCGTCGACGGCGCTGTCCTCAGAGAGCGGAAACGTGTAGACGGCCTCGATCGCCTCCGGGAACGGGTTGTTGAAGCGCTGGGTGACGTAGGCTCGGGCCAGAAAGCCGCTGATCTCGACCCGCACGTCGGTGTGCTCGAGCGGACAGGCCGCGCCCGGCGCGCCATCGGACCCCGCGACGTACAGCGCACCCGCCTTGCCGGCCGTGCTGCCAGCGGCAGCGCCGTCTTCAACTCCGCGCGGATCCGCCGCCGTCGCTGCAATGAGGCCCGCCGCGGCTGTCGCTGCACACAAGGTGTATACGAGATGTTTTCGGTTCATGACGATCCTCCGCGTCCGGCTCTCCCGGACGATCCGGCGATCCCAGCCGGCCCGGCTGGGGCTGTCGCCTTACTGCTCTACTCGAAATGACTGACGCCTTTCAGAAAACGTGCAAGGCAATTCCCAAAAATGGCGCTTCCATGCGACCATGAGAACTTAGACGCTAACCGAAGGGGATTTGATCGCGTCTAGATTGAAAAATCTCTCTGTCGCCGGATTCCGTGGAACGATTGGCCCGCGGACTCCGTACTCGCCAGTCAGGACTCTCAACGCGTGCGCGCCAAGGTCTATCTCTTCTTGCTGGTCGTCGCCCTAGTCGGCGGCGGCGGATGGTGGGCGTTCCAGACCTACGACCTCAGCGAGTTTCCGCCCAAGGCGCGAGCGGCGTCGAAGGCGGAGGAGGACAAGAAGGACGAGAAGGACGGCGAGCTGGTTCCGGTCGAGATCGAGGCGGCGGTGCGGGGCGCGATCGCTTCGCGTATTCGGTCGACCGCCAACCTGCGGGCGCTGCGCGACGTCGTGCTGCAATCGCAGGCGCAGGGAGTGGTCACCCGCGTGGCGGCCGAGGAAGGCGACTTCGTGCGCGAGGGTCAACTGCTGTGCAGCCTCGACGACCGCGAGCTCCAAATCAACCTCGAGCTCACGCGCCAACGCTTGGCGCAGACCAAAGTTCAGCTCCAGAGCGCCAAGATCCTGCGGGACAAGAACCGGACTCAGATCGAGAATAAGCAGGCAGAGCTCGCCAGAAACGAGAAGGCGCTCGCCGAGGGTCTGGTCAGCGACACAGACGTTGCGCTGCTGCGCAACCAACTCGCCGAGCTCAATCATGACGAACGGGCGCAGGCGGCCGCGGTGGAGGAGAACGGCTACCGCGTCGGCGAGCTCGAGTCGGAGATCGCCCGAAACGAAGTGCAGCTCGCCAACACGAGCATCACCGCTCCGTTCGCCGGCCGCATCACCGAACGTACCGTGGAGCTGGGGCAGACGGTCGGAGCGAGCGACAACTTGTTCCGCCTGGCGAGCTTCTCCCCGCTGTTTGCCGATATTCACTTGAGCGAACAAGACTCGCAGCGGGTGCGGCCCGGCCAGGAAGTCGAGCTCACCC
Source organism: Bryobacterales bacterium (assembly GCA_965216545.1). GTDB lineage: Bacteria > Acidobacteriota > Terriglobia > Bryobacterales > UBA6623 > RI-231. The sequence goes on along the minus strand of OZ244172.1, from coordinate 3,153,678 downwards.
TGGGCAATCGGGCGGGCGACGCTCAGCTCGGACGGGTAGTTCGGGTCAGTCCGGTGGTCGACGACTCGACCGGCACCGTGAAGGTCACGGCCGAGCTACGCACTCGAACCCCCGGCTTTCGTCCGGGCGCCTTCGTCCGCGTGGCCATCGAGACCGACGTGCGAGACGAGACGATCCTGATTCCGAAGCGGGCCGTCGTCGAAGAAGACGGCGAGGCCTTTGTTTTCGTCAACGACGGCGAGACGGCGGTGCGACGCACCGTCGAGCTCGGCTACGAAGACGGCGATGCGATCGAGATCCGCTCGGGCGTCTCGGTTGGAGAGAGCGTCGTGGTGGCCGGCCAAGGCAAGCTCAAAGACGGCGACAAGACCCGCGTGGTGAGCTGACGCCGCGTCGGGCGAGGCAACGGAATTCGGCATGTCCGTGACGCAAACCGCCATCCGACGACCCGTCACCGTGGGCATGTTCTTCGTTGCGGTGGCGCTGTTTGGCTACGTTTCGCTCGAACGCTTGCCGCTGAACCTGCTGCCCGACATCTCCTACCCCTCGTTGACGGTCCAGACCGACTACGAAGACGCCGCCCCCGAGGAGATCGAATCGCTGTTGACGCGGCCCATCGAAGAAGCGGCTGGCGTCTCTTCGGGGCTCACGCGCATCAGCTCGGTTTCGCGCGCGGGCCAATCCGAGGTGGTGCTCGAGTTCGCCTGGGGCACGAACATGGACTTGGCGAGCCTGGACGTGCGCGAAAAGCTCGACTTGGTACAGGTTCCGCGCGATGCCGAAAGACCGGTCATCCTGCGGTTCGATCCCTCGTTCGACCCCATCCTGAGGATGCAACTCTCGGCTTCCACCAGCCTCGCCAGGCTCAGGACGATCGCCGAGGAGGAGCTCAAGAAGCAGCTCGAAGCGGTGGAAGGCGTGGCGGCGGTCAAAGTGGCCGGCGGCCGCGAGGAGCAGATCCGGATCGAGATCGACGAGAAGCGCCTTGCCGAGCTCGGCATCCCGATCACCGAAGTCACGAACATCCTGCGCCAGGAGAACCTCAACCAGGCCAGCGGCGCTCTCTACGACTTCGACGCCAGCTATCTGATCCGGATGCTCAACGAGTTTCGGACGGTGGAGGAGATCCAAGGCATCATCGTGCGCAACCAGGACGGCCGCCAAGTCGTGCTGGGAGACGTCGCCGAGGTTTGGCGTGGCGTCAAGGACCGCGGCGTCATCACTCGCTTCGGCGGCCACGAGAGCGTCGAGCTCGCGATCTACAAGGAGGGCGACGCGAACACGGTGACCGTCGCTCGCGGCCTCGAACAACGCCTCGAGCAGATCAAGAAATCGAAGAACTACCCCAAGGAGACCGAAGTTGCGATCGTGTTCAACCAGGCCGACTTCATCTCCGAGAGCGTGGATAACGTGCTCGACGCGGCGCTGATTGGCGGCGCGTTGGCCATCGTGATTCTGTTCGTGTTCCTACGCGATGCACGCTCGACTCTGATCATCGGGCTATCCATCCCGATCTCCATCATGGCCACTTTTGCCGCGATGTATCAGACCGGCATCTCGCTCAACATCATGTCGCTGGGCGGCGTGGCGCTTGGCGTGGGCATGTTGGTCGACAACTCGATCGTCGTGTTGGAGGCGGTGCATCGGCGGCGTCAGAAGTCGCCGGCCGAGCCGCTGGCCACCGCCGTCTGGGAGGGTACGAGCGAGGTCGCGACCGCCGTCACGGCGTCGACGCTAACCACGGTCGCCGTCTTCCTGCCGCTCGTCTTCGTGGAAGGCGTCGCCGGGCAGCTCTTCACCGACCAGGCGCTTACGATCACCTATTCCCTACTAGCCTCGCTGGGCGTTTCGCTGACCTTCATCCCGATGCTGTTGGCGCTGGAAGTTTCGCATTTGGAAGAAACCTCGGCCGATGGCGAACCTCCGACGAAGAGCGAAGCGGCCCCCGTTGGCGTCTCCGCCGTGATTGCGGAGGTGAAGAGGTTCACCCGTTTCCTCTTCCACGATGTGGTACGCACGGTGGTGGGCGACGTCCGGCGCATCTTGCGGGCGCTCGGGCGCGGTTTCATGTGGCTGGCGTCCTATCCGCTCGACTGGTTCGATCGCGTCTTTGGGAGCCTCAACGACGGCTACCCCCGGGTATTGCGGGCGTCGCTCGAGAACAAGGGCGTCGTGCTCGCGATCGTAGTCCTCGCCAGCGCACTGGCTTGGGTCTCGGCGCAAGGGCTGGGCGGCGAGCTGATCCCGCCGATGACACAGGGCGAGTTCTCCTTCGAGGTGAAGACTCCCGAGGGTACGCGGATCGAGCGCACCGCCGCGATCGTGCGCGAGATCGAGTCGCTCGTGCTCGAGTATCCCGAGGTCGAGAACGTATCATCGAGCGTCGGCGGCAGCCAACAGAATCAGTTTGCCGCCGGCGCCGTCGAGGAGAACTACGGCCAGATCCACGTCGCGCTCGCCGATCGCACCGACAAGGTCGCCGAAGAGCAGGTGATCTCGAGGATTCGCCGCGAGCTCGCCCGCTTTCCCGAGACCGTCCACACCTTCAGCCGTCCAACCTTGTTCAGCTTCAAGACGCCGGTAGAGGTCGAGATCTTCTCGTTCGATCTCGCCGAGCAGCGACGCGCCGCGGAGATGATCGCAGCACGCCTGGCTCAGATCGAGGGCCTCGAAGACGTCCAGACGACGACCCGGCTGGGCAACCCCGAGATCCAGATCCGCTTCGACCGCGCGCGCCTGGCCAGGCTGGGCCTCGAAGAGAACCGCGTGGCGCAGGTGTTGCGCAACAAGATTCGCGGCGACGTGGCCTCCCGCTACCGCGAAGGCGACCGCCAGATCGACATCTTGGTGCGAGCTTCGGAAGGCGACCGGTCCGCGCTGTCCAGCATCGCCGAGCTGATCGTAAACTCGCCGCGTTCGGAGCGGGAGAACGAGGGCGCCGAAAACGGTCAGGCCGCCGGCCAGGGGCAAGGGCAAGGGCAAGGGCAGGCTCAGTCACAGAATCAGTCGCCGTTTGGCGGATCGACGAATCCGGGCGGCCAGCAGCAAAGCGGGACGTCCCGCGCATCGGCTCCGATTCGTCTCGGGCAGATTGCCGACATCACCATCGCTCGCGGGCCGAGCGAGATCCGCCGCATCCGCTCCCAGCGCGCCGCCCTCGTCTCGGCCAGCCTCGTTGGCCGCGATCTCAACAGCGTCGCCGGCGACATCCGCGCGGCGCTCGCCGAGCTGCGGCCGGAGCTTCCGGTCAACGTCAGCGCCGGGCTCGGCGGACAGAACGAAGAGCTCGAGGTCAGCTACAACAGCCTGATGTTTGCCCTCGGATTGGCGATCTTTCTCGTCTATTTGGTGATGGCCTCGCAGTTCGAGTCGCTGGTGCATCCGTTCGTCATCTTGTTTACTGTGCCGCTTGCGTTGATTGGCGTGGCCTTTGCGCTGTTCCTGAGCGGGATCGCGGTCAGCGTCATCGTGCTGCTGGGCGTGATCATCCTAGCCGGCATCGTGGTCAACAACGCGATCGTGCTCATCGACTACGCCAACCAACTGCGCGCCGAAGGCCGCACCCGCCGCGAGGCGCTGATCGAGGCCGGGCAGGTGCGCTTGCGTCCGATCCTGATGACGACGCTCACGACCTTGCTCGGACTGGCGCCGATGGCCTTGGGATGGGGCGAGGGCGCTGAGCTGCGAGCCCCGATGGCGGTCGCGGTCATCGGCGGCCTGAGCTTCGCGACGCTGCTGACTCTGGTGCTGATTCCAGTGGTCTACGAATGGGCGGATCGCCGCGTGCTTGTCGGCGATCGTATCGCCGCCGGCTCGGGTGACGAGCAGGCTTGGCAGGGAGCGGACTGAAGATGCCGGAACATCGACACACCAGCCCGACCAGCGGCGCCAACGAAGCCGGCGAGAAGTTGGCCGCGTTTGCCGTTCGGCGGCCCGTGACGTTGTCGATGATCTGCGTCTCTCTGGTCGCTTTCGGGCTCATCGCCGCCGCGCGTATCCCGCTGGTGATGATGCCGGACACCTCGTTTCCGTTTCTGGCCGTCTGGGCAAACTATCCGAACTCTTCCCCCGAAGAGATCCAGAAGAACATCACCCAGCCGCTGGAAGAGGTTCTCTCGACCATTCCCGGCGTCCAGCAGTTGACCTCCGAATCCGAAGCCGATGGCGGCAGCGTCCAGATGAACTTCGCCTGGGGCACCGACATCGAACTCGTCCGCGCACAGGTACGTGAAAAGATCGACCAAATCCGCAACGAGCTCCCGGACGACCTGCGCGAGGTGCGGGTTCGCAACTTCGGCACCGAAGACATTCCCATCCTGGCGGGCTCGCTCTCGGCGGATCGCAATCTTCGCTCTTCCTACGACTTTCTCGACACGCATCTGAAGAAGCCGCTGCAGCGCATCCCAGGCGTCGGCGATGTCGAGCTGTGGGGCGTCGAGCGAGAGAGGATCGACATCTACCTGCGCGTCGACGATCTCAGACGCTACAAGGTCGACGTTCCTAGCCTCTTCCGTCGTCTCGACGATGCGAATCTCAACATGTCGCTCGGCGTAACCGACGAAGCCGAGCAACGCTATGCGGCGGTTTTCAAGGGCGCGGCGGATTCGGTCGACGCGATTCGCAACTTTCCCGTCAACGAGCGCGGCCTGCGACTCGAGCAGATCGCCGAGATCGTCTATGACAACCCGCCGGTGAACTCCGGGCGCCACCTCAACGGCCAATACGGCGTTGGGTTCGAAATTCGCAAGAGCTCGGAGGCCAATACCGTCGAGACGGTCGCTGCCGTCAAGAAAGTGCTCGCGGAGCTCGAGGACAACCCGGCGCTTTCCGGCGTGAACGTCAGGCTGTGGTTCGACTCGGGAGAAGAGATCATTGAATCCCTCTCGGGGTTGCTGAGCGCCGGCGCCATCGGCTCGATACTGGCAGTCGCCACCCTGTTTCTGTTCCTGCGGCGCATCAAGCCCAGCCTGGTGATCGGAATCGCAATCCCGTTCTCGGTGGTCGCCGCCGTCGGATTCCTCTACTTCTCCGGCACGACCCTGAACATTCTCTCGATGATGGGGCTGATGCTATCGACGGGCATGCTCGTCGACAACGCCGTGGTGGTGCTCGAGTCCATCTATCAGCGGCTCGAAAGTGGCGAGGATCGGATGCAGGCGGCAGTCCGCGGGGCCGGCGACGTGACCACCGCCGTCATCGCCGCGACGCTGACCTCGATCATCATCTTCGTCCCGCTCATCTTCGGCGCGCAGACGAACCTCACCACCTTTCTTCGAGAGGCGGGCCTGTCCATCGTCTTCGCTTTGATTTGCTCGCTCTTCATCTCGCTCACCTTGATTCCCATCGCCGTGGCGCACATTCTCGACATCAAGCCTTCGGCGCGATCAGGACTGGTCAAGGAGATCGCCGCCGTGGCCGAGCCGGCCGTGCGGCGGATCGGCCGAGCGCTATTTCGCGGTCGCGACGCCCAGCCGCACTGGATCACCGACACCTACCTCCGGACAGTGCGGTGGCCTCTTCGCCGGCCGCTGCTGACCGGCGTCGTGCTCATTCCCGCCCTGGTTTTTTCGGCGGGCTGGGCTCTCACCAACAAAGTCCCCGACAACTCCCCCGACGCTCAGGACCTCGGCGATCTCGATATCCGGTACGACTTCTCGGAAAACTTTCACTACGCGAAGATTGAACGGGACTACGTCGCTCCGGTGGAGGAGTACCTGGAGTCCAAGCGCGAGGAGTTTCACATCGAGGACTACTCGTCGAGCTACTCGAACAACAGAGCCAGGACCAACGTCTACTTCGACGCCATGGCGGTTTCGCTCGAGAAGATGACCGAGATTCGCGAAGAGCTCGAGGCCGGCTTGCCCAAAATCCCAGGCGCAAACATTAGCACCGAGGGCGAGCAGAGCGGCGGGGGCGGCAACTACATCAGCGCGAACCTCTACGGGGACGACCCAGCCGAGCTCACCGCCATCAGCCAAGAGCTTCGCTCGGAGCTGATGGAGCTGCCCGGGTTCGATCGCGTCTGGGTGGGACGGTCCGAGCCCACAGAGGAGGTGCAGGTCCGTCTCGACCGCTCGCTGGCGCGCAAGTACGGCGTCTCACCCGAGTCGGTCGGGGAGATCTTGGGAATCATGGCGCGCGCACGGCGAACGCGCGGGTACCGTACGCCCGACGGGGAGGTCGAGATCTACGTCCAGATGCACCCCGACGACTTGCAGAACTTGGACGACCTCGAGTCCATCGCCGTCGGCGCGGGGCCTGACGGCCAACCCATCGAGCTCCGCCACATCGCGGACTTTCAGATCGCCGAGACGCCCGGCAGGTTGCGGCGCGAAAACCAGCAAACCTACACCTCGCTGTGGGCTCGGTACGGGGGCGACCTCAAGGAAGAGGGCAAGCAGGCCATGCGGAAGCTGCTCGACGACTACGCCTTTCCCGAAGGCTACGGCTGGTCGTTCGGATTCTTCACGCGCCGCGAGCAGGAAGAGAACATGGACATCATGTTCAACCTGTTGTTGGCCTTGTTCATGGTGTACTTCGTGATGGCGGCGTTGTTCGAGTCCGTCGTCCATCCGTTCGCGATCATGATTTCGATGCCCTTCGCGGTGGTCGGGATTACAGCCGTGCTGTGGAGCACGGGGACGCCATTCAACATCATGGCTTGGATCGGGATCATCGTCCTGGTGGGCATCGTGGTCAACAACGGCATCGTGCTCATCGACCACATCAACAATTTGCGACGGCGGGGAACGCCGCGCGATCAGGCCGTGCTGCAAGGCTGCCGCGAGCGCTTGCGGCCGATCGTGATGACCGCGACCACGACGATCGTCGGGTTGACGCCGCTGGCCTTCGGCGAGACCGGCCTGGCGAACATGCGCTATTTCCCGATGGCCCGCACCATCATGGGCGGGCTCATCGCGTCCACCATGCTCACGCTCGTCGTGCTGCCCACCTACTACGTGCTGACGGACGACCTGAGCCGCTACTTCAAAGGCGTGTGGCTTGCGACCGGCCCGCGGCAGGAGCGCCTTCCCGCCGAAGGCGACTGACGGCGCGGACTTCGTGAGGCGCTAGCTAGCCGCGGCTAGCGCTCCCGGATCCGATGCTCCCGGTTGGCGCCGAGCCCCTTCAGGCTTTGCTCCCTGCCGCTGGGCCAGCGGATGACGACATCCGCTCGCGCCGCTCCCCCGAGCCCGAAGTGCAGCCGCATGTCGCTTTGAGACAGGTAGCTGCCGCCTGAACGCACTTCCCCCACTTGCATGCGGCCACCCGCACGGACCTCGGCCCGGGCGCCGATCGCGCTGCGGTTCGATGTTGTTCCCTCGAGCCTCAAGATCATCCAGCCGCCCGGCGGCGCGGCCCGCTGGTCCAACAGCGTCGGCCGCTCGTTCTGGTTGTTGACGAGGACCTCGAGCGCGCCGTCGCCGTCCATGTCCCCAAACGCGGCCCCGCGTGCGGCGTGGCGCTCCAGAATCCCCGGCCCAGCCATTCGCGACACGTCAGCGAAGCGCCCTTCGCCCAGGTTTCGATACAAGATCGCCCGCTCGCGGTAGCGGATGTCGGTCTCGAGGCGGTCGACCTCTGGAAAGACGTGGCCGTTGACGAGCAACAGATCTTCCAGCCCGTCGTGGTCGAAGTCGAAAAACCCGGTCCCCCAGCCCACGTAGCGTGTGTTGCGCCCCATGCCGGCGGAGACGGTTGCTTCGTCGAAGTCGCCCTCGCCGCGGTTCTGGTACAGCGTCGATCGCTCGTCGGAGAAGTTGGTGCGAAAAATGTCGAAGGCGCCGTCGCCGTTGAAGTCGCTCACTGCGACGCCCATGCCGGAGAGCGCTTGCCCGTTCTCATCCAACGCGGCGCCGCGAAACATCGCCTCGTCCTCGAAGGCGCCGTCCTGCTGGTTGATGTAGAGGATGGAAGGGGTGCGGTCGCAGGCGACATAGATGTCGGTCCAGCCATCGCCGTCGAAATCGCCCGTCACCGCGCCTAGCGCATAGTTTCGGCCCGGCGCCGAGACGCCGCTCGCCTCCGAGACGTCTCGGAAAGCTCCGTCGCCGTCGTTGCGGAAGAGCTGGTTGCGATCAAACGGCAGTCCTCGCGGTCCGCATGCGGCCGGAATGTTGCGGTAGAAGCAGTACGGATTGTCGCCGGGGCGCGGCGTCGACTCGAAGTCGAATACCAGGTAGTTGGCCACGAACAAGTCCAGGTCGCCGTCGCGGTCGTAGTCGAGGAAGGCGCAGCCGGTGCTATAGCGCTTCTCAGCCGCGGCCAGACCGGCCTTCGGCGCAACGTCCTCAAAGCGGTCGCCGCCGAGGTTACGATAGAGCCGGCTCGCGCCCCAATAGGTGACGAACAAGTCGGTGAAGCCGTCGTTGTCGTAGTCCCCCGCGCAGACGCCCTGGCCCCAACCTTCGCTTCGCAAGCCTAGGGCGGCTGTCGCATCCTCGAAGCGCCCCGCGCCCAGGTTGCGATACATCCGGTTCGACCCGCCTTCGCCCGACACCAGAAACGCGTCGAGGTCTCCGTCGTTGTCGTAGTCGATCCACGCAGCCCCCGAGCCGGTCGTCTCGAGGATCCAGGTCTTCGACTCCTCGCCGCCGTTGGGGATCGCACTCCCGAGGCCCGAGGCCCGCGCCACGTTGATGAAATGCGGCTCGGCCGCCGGGGCTCCTCCGGCCGAGAGCCACGTCAATAGGGCAGCGCTGCCTAGCCAAAGACGCAAACCTCATTCTAGGGACCCGCTGACGGCACATGTCGAATGCGGAGAGGGCGCGAAGACCGGTCAGGCCCAGGTCGTTTTTAGGCAAAGAACCTGGTAGACGGCTCGTAGGATGAATCAGAGGCTAGAAGCTGATGGTCTACTACCGCGAGGTGCAACCGTTCTACCGCAACCCGGTCATCTGGTTTGCCGTGGCTGTCGTCGTGCTGGTCATTGGGCGCACCCTGATGGAGCCCGGGATCCGCGAGTCCGGTCCGATCAGCGCGGTCGTGGTCGCCCCGCTGGTGCTGCTGTTCTGGATTCTCAGCGTCCGGCTCGAGACCGAGGTCCGCGCCGATGGCGTACACCTGCGCTTTCGCGCGCTGTGGTTTCCCAAGACAATCCCTTGGCGCCAAATCGAGAGCGCCGAGGCGGTCGAGTACCGGCCCATTTTGCACTATGGAGGGTGGGGCATCCGTTGCGGCTGGAAGGGATGGGCCTGGAACGTGTCCGGTTCGCGAGGGGTCAAACTGCGCCATCCCGGCGGCAAGACGTTCTTGATCGGCTCCGCCCAGCCCGATGGGCTCGCCCGGGCGATCGACGAGCGCCTGGCGGCCTCGCAGCCGGCCAGGCCGCCCGCGTGACCCTCGCGTGACGTCCGTGGCATACTTTCGTGAAACGCAATCGCTCGCCAGAAACCCCTTCGCGTGGATGCTGGCCGTCGCGACGGTCGTGATCGCCGCCGTGCACCTCCAAGATGGGCGCACGTTCTTGGTCGGCTCGGCCCAGCCGCGCCAACTCACTTCCGCGTTCCAGGAGAAACTCGAAGCCGGCTCCTAGCCCTGGCCAGGCCCTCTTTCAGAGCCGCATGCGCGAGCTTGCGGAAACGCCCGATCCCCCCGCACCGCTCGAGCCGGCCGTACCCTCGCGGCAAGCGGGCAGGATAGTTGCAGCCTCTATAATGAGAGGCGAACCGAGCTCTCGATGATCACCGTTACCCCAGCAGCGGCCACTAAGATCCGCACCATGCTCGACGCCGAAGGGAAGGCCGCGCTCCGCCTCGGGGTCGTCGGAGGGGGCTGCTCGGGCTTGAGCTACAAGTTCAAGTACGACGAGTCCGCCCGGCCGAGCGACAGCGTGATCGAGGTCGACGGCGTGCGCTTGCTCGTCGACCCGAAGAGCATGCAATACCTCGACGGGATGACGCTCGACTACGAAGAGACCGTCCTCGAGCAGGCCTTCCGATTCCGCAATCCCAACGCCCAAAAGAGTTGCGGCTGCGGAAAATCCTTCGTGGTATGAATCCGCACTCGCCCCGAATCCGTCCAACATACGATGACCCAACCGATCCAGTTCGAGCGCTGGTATGACGATTTCAACCGCTTCGCGGGGGACCTCTACCCGGAGCGCTATTCGCGTGATTTCGTCAAAGAGCTCGTCGAGCAGGGCCGGCAGGTGATCGCCAAGGCAAAAGAAAAGGACTCGCTCGTCGTCGCGCACAACTACCAGTACCCCGAGCTGCAGGAAGTCGCCGAAGAGGTCGGCGACTCGCTGGGCTTGAGCCAGTTCGTCGCCAAGCAGAACCGGCCGCGCGTCGACTTCTGCGGCGTGTGGTTCATGGGCGAGACGGCGAAAACCATCGTTGGGGACCGGGCTCGGGTCTTCATGCCCGACCAGCCGGGTTGCTCGCTGGTCGACTCGATCAACCATGCCCGCATCGCATCGTGGCGCGAGCGCAACCCCAAGGGCGTCATCGTCTCCTACGTCAATACCGACGCCCAGACGAAGGCGATGAGCGACTACGTCTGCACCTCGCGCAACGCCGCTCAGATCGTAAAAGCCGCCGCCGAGGCCAACCCTGCCGCGCGCTTGCTATTCCTGCCGGACAAGTATCTCGGCGCGGTCGCCACTGCACAGGCGCGGCTCGACTCCGATCGGATCGATTTCTACGACGGCGGCTGCCACGTCCACGCCAAGATCGGCGAGGACGCGCTCGACGAAGCCTACGACCGTCATCCGGACGCCGAACTGCTCATCCATCCCGAGTGCGGCTGCGCGTCGACTTGCCTCGCCAAGATCATGAACCACGAGTCGGAGTTCCAACGGGCGTTCTATCTCTCGACCGAGCAGATGGTCTCACACGCCCAACAGTCCGACGCCCGCGAGTTCATCGTGGGGACCGAGATGGGGATGCTCTACCGGCTTCGCAAAGAAGTGCCCGGCAAGGTCTTCCACCCGGTGAGCCCGGACGCGATGTGCGAGTACATGAAGCAAAATACGCTCGCCAAGCTACTTCTCTCTCTCGAGACCGATGAGGTAGAAGTAGAGGTCGCCGCCGATGTGCGGCAGAAGGCTCAGGCCGCGATCGACCGCATGCTCACGATCCAGTAGCGCGCCTGAAGGCGACATCATGGTTTCGTGCGCCGGTCATCATATCCACGGCACACTCCAGCCGTAAGCGTTTTGGAATCAACGCCCTGCGAGGGGCAGCCAAATTGCTTCGGCCTAGGGGGAACACCCGAGGTCCCCTCATGCTCAAGATCGACTCTCGCTCGAAATCGTTCCTCTCCCTCGGTCGGCGGACGCTCGAGGCTGTACCCCTGTTTGGCCGCCACCGGCTAGCAGAATTCGTAGCGAACAGCCCCGATGTCTTCTTCGCTGACTTGGGTCGAGCGTTGTTCCTGTTGGAACGAGGGGTCGCCGTCGACGAGGCCGGCGCCCGCCGCGCGGACCTGCTGCTGATCGACCCGCAAGGCCGGCTGTGCGTGGCCCGGCTCCAACGCGCCGATGAGCCGATCGACTTGGTCGAGGCCCTCGAGGACGCCGGCTGCATCGCCGAATGGCGATCCGATCGCGTGCTCGCGCTCTTGGACGACGAGCGCAAAGAGCTCCTCCAGAGAGCCTTCCTCGAGGTTCCGGTCGAGCACGTCAACCGCGAGCAAGGCGTGCTGCTGCTGGCCGAGGAGTACGATCTCGACACATTGGCGACCGCGGGCTGGCTGAAGGCTCGCTACGGCGTCCGGATCGATTGCTACAAGCTTCGCTTGGTGTCGGATTCGATCACGCAGATCGAATACCTGAGCTGCCGGGACCTGAGCCGCGAAATCGACCGCATCTACGGCAGCCGCAGGAATGGCGACCCCGACGGCGCGCCGTGGCCCTCCGAGGCTACCTCGGAACCGAAGCGCGAGCCGGACTATCCCGAGCCTCCTCCACCCCCAGAGCCGCAGCGGCCCAAGCCGCGGACGCCGCCCAGCCGGCCCGCGGCCGCGCCGCCCGAACCCGCTCCGGCGCCCGAGCCGGCGCCTATCTCGCCGACCCCGCTCGAGGCCGAGGTCGCAGAGGCGCTCGACGACGCCAGCCCCCAACCCGAGCCGACCGAAGTTGGCGAGATGATCATCCCCGACGACTTGGCCCCGGAGGACGACCCGCTCGCCGACGTGATCGCCGGACTCGAGGAAGCCGAGGCCGAGCCGCAGGGTGCGCCGCCCTCGGACCGCCGCGTCGCGGGCCGCTCGCGCGACTACCAAGCGCGTCGCCTGCGGCTGGACTACTTCGGCCGCTTGCTCGGCGCCCGGCTCGTCGACTTTTCGAGCGTGGGCCTGGGCGTCGAGGCGCTCTCGCCGCTGCCGGTCGGCGCCGAGATCGGCATCTCGGGCGAGATCGCCGGGGAGGCGGGAAGCTTGGCCATCGAAGGACGCGCCAAGGTCGAGCACTGCCGCTCGACCGAGGACGGCGTCTGCCGCATCGGCTTCTCACTCGAGAAGGCGCAGGTGAGCGAGCTCGACGACCCCGAGACGTTCGATCGCCGCTGAGGTGTACGCCCACGCACCAACCCGGCCGCGGCCGTGCGCCAAAATGAGGGTTGGCCCCCCTGCACCGCATCACGCTCGCCGTCGCCCTGCTGGTCAACGCTGCTCCACTCAGCGCCGCCGAAGGACCTCGCGCCTATGACCACAGCGGAACCTACCGCGGGCGCGTGCTCACCGAGCGCTTCCTGCATCAGCAAGCCGTTTCACGCCGCTCCGCCAGGCTGCTCGTCGAGCGGCCCTCGCAGGCGCGCTCCGATCAGGGCGACATCGCCGTCATCGACACCTCGAACGGAGTCGTGCCGCCGCCCAACTTCTTCGACTTGCAAGGCCTCAGCGTTCGTTTCGCACCCTCCGGCGACGGCTTCGTCTCTTCTCCGGAACCCTTGGCGCTGGACGAAGCGGCGCGGGCGAACGGCGTCAGCCTTGCGCTGCGGGACGATGAAAGCGTCCGGGTCGATCTGCCCTTTTCGTTTCCCTTCTTCTCCCAGCGCTACCAGGCGCTCTGGGTCAACTCCGACGGCAACGCCACCTTCGGCGAGGGAGACTCCGCGGTCGCCGCTCGCTCGCTCGCCCGGGCCGTCAGCGGCCCTCCGCGCATCGCGCCTCTGTTTGTCGACCTCGACCCATCGCGAACGGCCGCCCGCGTCCGCTTCGAGGCGCGCCCGGACCGAGTCTTCGTCACCTGGGACGGCGTACCGCAGTTCTCCGCGGCCGGCACGGGCCGCCGCCAGATCTTTCAACTCGAGCTCGGCGCGGACGGCTCGATCGCTTTCCACTACCACACGGCGAACCTAGCCGCCGTAGTGACGGGCGTGTTTCCGGGGCGGCTCGAAGGAGATCCCCAAGCCGTCGACTTCTCCGCGGGGCCGACCGGTCCGGCCTTGGGCGGCCTCGCCGAGCTGTTCCAACTCGCTCCCCAGCTCGACGTGTTCGCCGCAAGCCAGCAGTTCTACCGCAACCACGACGACGCCTACGAATTCATCGTGCTGTTCAATGGTCTGGGAATGTCGGCCGGCCCAGGCTCGTTCGCCTTCGAGATCAACGTCCGCAACGAGGTGCTCGGCATCGGCGACCTGCTCAGCCCCGAGCCGGTTTTCGACCTTGGGCCCGAGTTCGGCTCCCCCAGCCGGCTCGAGAGCTTTCTCAACATGGGACCGCTGTCGAACTACCCGGGCGACCCCGCCGCGCGCATCCCGCTCATCGGCGAGAACAGCACGCTATCGGTGCTTGGCCAGGAAGCCGGCCACCGCTGGGGCGTCTATCTAGACTTCCTCAACCCATCCACCGGTCTGCCGTCCTCGAACCTGCTCGGCCGCCAGGACGCCCACTGGAGCTTCTTCTTCAACTCTCAGGCTTCCGTGCTCGAGGGCAACGCGATCGCCGATCGCGGCGAAGGCGTCTCGCCGCGCTTCGAGACCGTGGAGACAGTCAGCCGCTTCGGCGATTTCGATCAGTACGCGATGGGGCTGATCGGCCCTGCGGATGTCGAGCCGAGCTTTCTCGTCCTCAACCCTCGGAACATCTCCGGCGGCGCGAGCCGTTCCCGGCGGCCCGAAACCGGAGTACGCTTCGACGGCGACCGCCAAGACATCAACATCAACATGGTCATCGCCGCCGAGGGCCCCCGCCTGCCCGATCACACCGTCGCGCAACGCGAGCTCCGCTTCGCCTTCGTGCTGCTCGTCGATGCCGGCGCGGAGCCGCGGCCGGCCGATGTCGAAAAGCTCGACCGGATACGCCGCGAATGGGAAGGCTTCTTCGATCAGGGGGTCGAGAGCCGTGGCGCCGCACGCACGCAGCTCGTCCGGACGCTCCGGCTCAGCGCCGCCCCGGCGGCGGGATTGTTGCAAGGCGGAGAAGGGCCGGTTCGCATCGAGCTCGAGTCTCCGTTGGCCGACAATCTCGCCGTCGAGCTCACGGCCGACCCCGAGATCCTGACCGCCCCGTCTGAGGCGATAGTTCCCGCCGGGGAGCGCTCGGCGAGCTTCAACGTAGGCGGGCTCGCAGAAGGGGTCGGCGAACTGCGCGCCGAGGCTGCAACGCCCGGGTTCGAGGCGTCAACGGCGCGCATCCAGGTGGTCGCCGACCCGACGCTGCTCACGATCGAGGCCGAGAGCGGCGCGGGCCAACTCGGCGCGGGCGGCGAGCTGCTGCCCGAGCCGTTGGTTCTCGCGGTTCGAGACCACAACCGCCTGCGCTACCTCGGCGTGCAACTGGAGGCGACCGCGCTAGGAGGCGGCGGAGCCTCCCCGCCGCTGGCGAGGACCGATGCCGACGGGCTGGCCGCGGTCGCGTGGCGACTTGGCGCCGGCGGTGCGGAGAAGGTCTTGCGGGTGCGGTTGGCCGGCCAGGCCGAGCCTTCACTCGAGGTGCTCGCCTCCGCCGGTGTGCGACCGGCCTTCGCGGCTGGCGGCGTGGTCAACGCGGCCAGCTTCAATCAAGGCCCGGCAGCGCTCTCGCCCGGCCTCTCGCCCGGCGGGCTGACGACGATCTTCGGCGTCAACCTGGCGGATCGCTCGATGAGCGCGACGACTTTCCCTTTGCCGCGTGAGCTCGACGGCGTTCAAGTCCGCATCAATGGCGCGCCGGTTCCTCTGCTGCTCGTCTCGCCGGGACAAATCAACTTCCAGGCGCCCTACGAGCTGACCGGAACCGAAGTCGCGATCACCGTCGAGTCCTCGATCGGAGCGAGCGAGCGCGTCACGGTTCCGGTGCTCGCGACTCAGCCCGGCGTGTTCACCGACGCCTCCACCGGGCTCGCCGCAATCGTTTATGCCGCCGACGGCCTCTCGCCCTGGCATCGGCCGGCGCGCGCCGGGGAGTTCCTTCAGATCTTCACGACGGGCCTTGGCGCAGTCACGCCTCGCACCGAAACCGGTGAGGCGGCCGTCTCACTGACGCTCGCCCAAACCCTGGCCGCCCCGGAGGCCGTCATCGGAGGGCGGCGGCTCACGCCCACGTTCTCTGGCCTGGCCCCGTTCTTCGCCGGCTTGTACCAGATCAACGTCGAGCTCCCGGCTGACCTCGAGCCGGGACCCTATGAGCTTTTCGTCGAAATCGACGGCCGCAGCAGCAACGCCGGCCTAATCGAAGTCACCACACCCTGACGACGAGTCTGAGTCCCGTGTCCCTTGTCCCCTCTTGTCCCCTCTTGTCCCTGTCCCTTGTCCCAAAAAAGGAGGCCCCGAAAGCCGGGGCCTTTAGCGATTTGGAGGACTCGGTGATGGGATCCGAGACTGCGGTCAATTCAGTACGGTCAGCGCGGAGGTTGCACTCACGTTGATACGGCCGTATGAGCCTTTGAAGATTGGCGCGGCGATGAGGTCGATCGGGTAGCTGACGGTAATCTCGACCTGACTGCCGCGGGAATTGTCGGGGGTCCAAGTCTTCGTAACCGTCAGCAAGCTAGGATCGAGACCCGGCACGTTGGCGTGCACGACGCCGTCGATCGGGTTCGGGCTGACAGTGTAGTTGGGGTCGCCCATCGCCGAGCGGACCGAGGCGAAACGGGTCGCCTGTCGCGCCGCGTAGGCCAGCGTATTGTAGTTCCAGATCGTGCGGCCGATCTCGAAGATGCCGAGTACGAGCGTCAGCAGGATCAAGAAGACCATGCTGAACTCGACCATCGACGCGCCGCTTCGGCCGTCGCGTGCACGGGTTTGAGCTTTCGTCATCATCGTTCGTTCGACCTCTCAGCGCACGCGCATCCAACTGGTCATGCCGATATTCGTCGTCTCCGGCACGCCGGGGTAGCGGGCAAGCGTCTGGAATGTGGACGTGGCCAGCGTACGAACGTAGAGCCGCGGCAGGCCGTAGTTGGTGCACTGCGTCTGGTTGCAGTCAACCTGCACGCCGGCGTTGTCCGGGCAGTCGCAGAAGTAGCTCGGCGTCACCGAAACGCCGTCCACGTCTTGCGCGTCCGCCAGCCCGGCCGCCTTCATGCCAGCGAAGTCGCCGGCTGTAATCACGCTAAACGTTCCGTACTGCGTGCTCGCGAACGCCGCGCCGGCCACCGCGATTGAGTCGTAGTACATGCGCCCGAAGTCGACGCCGCCCATGCCGAGGCCGACGATGGTCGTTGCGATCACCGCCATTTCGACCATCGCGTTCCCTGATTTGTCCTTACAGATGCTCCAAAGCTTCATGTCCAGTCTCCCTCTCTCGTGTCTGCGTTGCTTGCTACTCCACCATCACGGGCCCCAGGATGGGGTTTTGATCCGGCGGCGGGGGGTTCATGATCGAAGTGTTCGCGCCGCCCTGAACCGAGACGGACTTGGCGACGATGAGCTGCCAGCTCGAGCTCGCGGCGGCGCTGTCCGGCGTGCCGCCCCAGTCGAAGTGCTCGTTGGGGAAGTAGAATGTCCCGCTGTAGGTGGAACCGGCGTTGCCGCGGGCGATTTTGTGGTGAGGCGGCTTGTCTGGAGCGTTGCGGCTGCCCCAGAACAGCATCCCTTTGTAGGGGCCGCTGGTGGGCGCGGATAGGTTGACCGTCGCACTGCCCGAGATGTCCACGTTCTTGTTTCCGGTGGTGTTTGGGAAGTAGAACGTGACGTCCGACCCAGAGACCGTGCCGCCCGAGATCGTCAGGCCATTGTTGAACACGTGTAATCCCGGCAGGAACAGGACGTTGTCCGAGCCGCTGATGTGCTGATTCCCCGTGTGGACGCCGGGGGTGTAGACGGTCGTTGGTACGCCGTTGATCGTCGTGTCGTACTTCGAACCCGCGGGTAGCGTCGCCACGTCGGGCTCGACCAGATGAGTCAGCGGATCGATGACCGCGGGAATCCCCGTGTCGGGCTCGGTCTGCCGGGCGCCGGTGCAATCGATGTCGTAACCTCCGGTGACGCCGATGAAGCTCGCGCTCGTGCAGGCGTTCTGACCAACGCCGAGGAACCCATCCTCGGAATTCGAGTTCACCATGATCCCGCAGCTCGACTGGAACTCCGCGTTGCCGTTGTTGGTGAATCCGCCATCCATCTCGAGGTCGAGAGCGTAGATGCAGAAAAAGTCGTCAGGCAACAGCCCTGCCACCGACCGCGCAGCGACCGTGGCCGCGGTCGGACCCAGGATGCGCATGAACATCGTGGGCACGACGCGTTCAATCCGCATCTCGGCGAACTGGATGTTGCCCGTGCGGGGTCCGGTGACGGGCGGGTTGTGCAGCGTGATCGTCGAATCGTTGTCCGTGAAGCCGTTCTTGCCGGTGTCCAAAACCGCCGAGGCCCGCAGGTAATCTCCGTCGCGATTGCCGCGGCGCATCTCCTGCACCGCCGCAAACACGCCAGCGTCCGCCGCCGCCTGGGCGCGCCGTTTCTCGAAAAAGATTCTGCCGCCGTCGATGACCAATCCGAGAAAGCCCATCATGGCCACCGCCAGGATGGCGAAGAAGACCATCGACTGGCCGGCTCTCGTGCTCGCGCGCCTCTCGAATCTGGACTGATGCTTCGCCATGTCGCTCTACCTCGATCGGACCTTGAGACTAGTCCGGTTTCGTGTCGTACTAAAACGGTAAGGTCTATCAGTACCAGAGAGCAATGGTACCTTCGTTTCAAATCGACCTGGGAAACCTCCTGGGCGGGCAACCTGGGAGCCAACCTCGGCGCAACCTAGGACCGAGTCCTATAAAGTTTTGTTAAACAACGGGTTATGCGCAATCCCGACGGACCCATCGGAGGGGAAACGCGCCTCCCGTACGGAACCATCAGGACCGGAGTAGGGTTTTCGAAGCCTGCGACTGCCAGCGGTTCGACGATTCCGCATCCGTGGTACGGCGGGCGGCTGAGCCCCTGCGAAACACCTGACAGCGGCTTGCGCCCGGCGCCAATTCCGCCTGAGTCGGCCCGCTTAGCCCTCGGGTAAGTGTTGGCGGAACAGGCGCAGCCAGTTGGCAAAGAACAACCCGTCGAGATCCTCGTCCCCGTAGCCTCTGCCAATCAGCAGCGCGTCGAGCTGATGCAGATCGGCGATCGAGCGAATCTCCCGCGGCGTTTGCTCCCAGCCAAAGCCGCCGTCGAGGTCCGAGCCGATGCCGACATGGCGGGTGTTGCCGGCGATCTGGCAGACGCGGTCGATGTGGTTGGCCAAGTGCTCGATCGAGCAGTGCGGCTTCTCCGGCGCATCCCGCAGGTAGTCCGGTACGATCATCCAGGCGTCGCAGACGGCGCCGATCACACCGTCGCGCTCGACGATGCGCCGGATCTGGCCGTCTGTGAGCTGACGGTCGTGGTTAACCAGCGCGCGGCAATTGCCGTGGCTGCAGAAGACTGGGCCGTGGTAGATCTCGAGCGCTTGATCGAATGCGGTGTCGGCGGTATGTACCAGGTCGAGAATCAGCCCCAGTCGATCGAATTCGGCCAGCAGCTCGCGACCGGCCGGCGTGAGCGGACCGTCGCCGCCGGTCCCCATGGCGTAGGCGCTCGGTCCATAGTGTGCGATGCAAGCGGTTCTCAGGCCCTGTTCGAACCACCATTCGGCGTGCGCGGGCGTAACCATCGGGTCGCAACCCTCCATCGAAAGGATGTAGCCGATGGGCGCCGCCGAGGCGCCGGGTTGCCAGGCTTGGGCAGCCGCATCCAAGTCCTCGCGGGTGCGGATCATCCGCATCCAGCCTTGCTGCTCGAGCAGCCGGTAGTAGGCGAGCTGGCCCTGCGCGGTCGCGCTCGCGATCGTCTGATTGGCAAAGTCGAGCTCCTCGCGGAGGATGATCTCGTTGCGTTTGCGGTCCCCGGCCGGCCCGAGGTTGAACGTCATCTCCGGCGTTCCTTCCGGCATGGCCCTGCAAAGCAGCGTCGCCAGACAGATTCCGGCGCGGGCCTTGCGCATCTCGGGCAAGCTCACCGTCGCGCGCGTACGGCATTTACCGCTCATGCCCTGCTCGCGGCGGTTGATCTCGGCCAGCTCGAGCGTTTGATCGCGGTCGAACGACAGAGCGTTCCAAGACAGGTCCAGGTGGGCGTCGACGAGCAGGCGCATCCCCGGAGGATACAGCACTCGGCCCGCTATCGAGCGACCGGTGCGTAGAATACAGTTACCGATGCGCGAGCTCGTGCGCTTGGTGGAAGAACCGCGGGCCTGCTCCTACCTGCCCGAGGAGACGGCGGCGCTCGAGTACCGCATCGTCCAGGAGCTCGACGCTGAAGAGTACGAGCGCCTGCTAGCGCGCGGCTACAGGCGCTTCGGAGCGCAGTTGTTCCGCCCGGAGTGCCCTACTTGCGAGCAGTGCGTCAGCATTCGCATCCTGGCCCAGCAGTTCGAACCGTCGGCGAGCTTTCGCCGCGCGTTACGCAAGAACTCCGGAATCCGAGTTGTCCGGCAACGGCCGACGGTGAGCGCGGCGCATCTGGACCTGTATCATGGCTACCACCTGCACATGTCGGAGATTCGAGCCTGGCGGCGCGACCGCATCTCGCGCGCCGAGTACGTGGAGTCCTTCGTCGCCGCCGGCGGCGACTTCGCTTGGGAGTGGCTCTACTACGACGGCGACGAGCTGCGCGGCGTGGCGCTGATGGACGAGACCGCCGAGTCGATTTCGCTCGTTTACTGCTACTACCACCCGGCGTGGAGGGCTGCGAGCCCCGGAACGTTTTCGTTTCTCGTGCAACTGGGCTACGCCCGAGAGGCGGGCAAGCGCCACGCCTATCCGGGCTATTGGATCGCAGCCAACACCTCAATGGCCTACAAGGCGCGATTCCGCCCCTTCGAGCGTCTATTGGGCCACCCGCCGCTGGGCGCGGAGCCGTGTTGGGAGCTCTACGCTCCAAACCGCGAGGTGGACTCGGTGGTCCGAATCGGCTAAGATCACCAGCCGCATGTCCCTTTCCACGCGACGCGAGTTTCTTGCCGGCGCCGGCGCGGCGGCTCTGAGCGCCTGCGCCGAGCCGGAGCCCAAAACCGCTCGAGCCAAGCGCCCGAATCTGCTGCTGTTGTTTCCAGACCAATGGCGGCCGGACTGGCTCGGCGTCAACCCCGCCGTGCCGGTGCGGACGCCTAACGTCGACGCGCTGGCCGCCCGCGGCGTCCGCTTCACCAAGGCGGTTTGCGCTTCGCCGCTATGCGCGCCGTCGCGAGCCTGTCTCGCCGCGGGCAAAGAGTACGACCGCTGCCGCGTCCCGGGAAACGCCGTCGACTATCCGCTCGATCAGACCACCTACTATCAACTGCTGCGCGAGGCCGGCTACCACGTGATGGGTTGCGGAAAGCTCGACCTGCACAAGGCGACCGAGTACTGGGGGCTGGACGGCAAGCGGCTTTTGCCGGAATGGGGATTCTCGGACGGGGTCGACAACGCCGGCAAGTTCGACGCGATCCGTTCCGGCTCGGAAGAGCCCAAGGATCCCTACATGGGCTACCTGCATGAGCAGGAGCTCGCCCAGATGCACGTCGACGACTTCAACCAACGCATGGGAATGGACGCCTTCTCCAACACCGAGCCCACCCCGCTGCCCGCGCACGCCTATTGCGACAACTGGATCGGCGAGCGCGGCTTGGAGCTGTTGCGCAAGGCTCCCGCCGACACGCCGTGGCACTTGCAGGTGAACTTCACCGGGCCCCATGACCCGCTCGACGCCACCGCGGCCATGCTCGATCCGTGGCGGGGCGTGGAGGGCTTCCCGGAGGCGAACCGCAACACGCAGTTCCCGCCGGAGAAGCATCAAGTGATGCGGCAGAACTACTCCGCCATGTGCGCCAACCTCGATGACTGGGTCGGCCGCTTCATGGCGGAGCTGGAAGAGCGCGGCGAGCTCGAAAACACCGTCGTCGCCTTTTCGAGCGATCACGGCGAGATGCTCGGCGACCATGACCGCTGGAGAAAGCGCGTCCCGTATCAAGCCTCGGTCGGAGTTCCCCTGATCGTCGCCGGCCCGGGCGTCGAGGCGCGGGGCGCCAGCGACGCGCTGGCGAGCGTGATGGACCTGGCGGCGACCTTCCTCGACTACGCTGGCGTCGAGATCCCCAGCGACATGGATAGCCGCTCGCTGCGCCCGGTGCTCTCGGGCGAGCAGCCGGGACATCGTGAGCTGCTGCTGAGCGGGCTCGAGCCGTGGCGCATGGTGACCGACGGCCGCTGGAAGCTCATTCGCGGCTTCGACGAGAGCTTGGAGGGCTACTATCCGAACAACGCCACGCCGGCTTACGAGGGGATGTTGGACTTCACCTTGTTGTTCGATCTCGAAGCCGACCCGCTGGAAAATGAGAATCTGGCCGCGAGCGCTCCCGAGGTCGTCGAGCGCCTGACGGAGCATCTGCGGCCTACCCGTTCCGCATGACAAAAACGGACAAAACCGTACGAACGAACAAGAATCCGGGGATGGGACTCAACCACGAAATCCAACAGCTTTTGGCGAGCTTCAACACTCCTCCGCACGTTGCGGAGCGGATTGCGGCAATGTGCCGCCAGATCGAGAACGATCGCATCGCACCGGGAATCGAGGTCGGCGCGGTTGCGCCAGAGCTCGAGCTTCCCGACAGCAGCGGCGCGAGAGTCCGCCTGAGCCGGCGTCTCGAGCGGGGCCCGGTGGTGGTCACCTTCTTTCGCGGCGCCTGGTGTCCGGTCTGCAGCCTGCAGGTTGCGGCGCTGTTGCGCGCCCTGCCCGAGATTCGCGCCCGCGGCGGAGTGTTGATCGGCGTCCACCCCGATACAGGCCAGTTCGCCGCTGAACCCCTCGACGACGGTTTCCTGCTACTCTCCGACGCCGATCAGAGTGCGATCCGGGACTACAAGCTCCAATTCACCATCCCCGCCGACGTGCAGCAGCTGTATCTGAACGAAATCGGGCTTGATCTCTCCAGCCGCAACGCCGACGGCTCGTGGAGCTTGCCCGTTCCAGGAACGTTCGTGCTCGACTCGGCCGGAGTGGTGCGGCGGCGCCACGTCACCGCCGATTTCACCCAACGCATGGAGCCGGACGAGATCGTGGCCGCGCTCGAGGAGATCGGCTCCGGCGCGCCGCGTTGACTCCGCTTCGGCCGCTCGCGGATAATCCGTCTCTGCGGCGAGTTGCTGATGATTTCCCACTTGCGCGGCGAGCTGACCGTCAAAGAGTCCAACCTGGCTGTGGTCGACATTGGCGGCGTCGGCTATGCGGTCGCGATTCCCGTAACCACCTATTCCGCACTGCCTGAGACCGGCGCGGAGATCGTGCTGCACACCTACACGCACGTGCGCGAGGACACGCTCGCGCTCTACGGATTCCTCCACACCGCCGACCGCACCCTGTTCGAGAAGCTCATCTCGATCTCCGGGGTGGGGCCTCGCCTCGCGCTGACCGTGTTGTCCGGCATGAAGTCCGAAGAGCTGCTCGACGCGATCCGCCAAGGCGACGTCCAGAGGCTCACGAAGATCCCCGGCGTTGGGCGAAAAACAGGCGAAAGGATTATCCTAGAGTTACGCGAAAAGTTGGGACCGGTCGAGGCCCAGCGGACGCCCTCCACTCCGGGCGCCGCGGTGGAGAACGAAGCAGTCTCCGCGCTGGTCAACCTCGGCTGTTCGCGCGACGCGGCAAACAAGGCGGTCGAGAAGGCCCGGAGGGCGGGGACGCCTCCCGAGTTCGACGTGCTGTTCCGCCGGGCGCTCGAGCTGGTCCGCGGCTGAAGCACGCCGAATGATGGCCGAAGAACGCATCGTCTCGCCGGGACCTCTCGACGAGGATCGCCAGTACGACCTGACGCTGCGTCCGACGAGCCTCGACGAGTTCATCGGCCAGACCAAGCTCAAGGAAGTGCTGGCGATCGCGGTCGAGGCGGCGCGAGGGCGCGGCGAGCCGCTCGACCACGTGCTGCTCTACGGCCCGCCAGGGTTGGGCAAGACCACGTTGGCCGCCATCATCGCCCGCGAGCTCGACGTCAAAATCGACTACACCTCGGGCCCGGTGCTGCAGAAGAAGCTCGATCTCACCGGGGCGCTCACCGCCGTGGAGCCGCGCCAGGTCTTCTTCATCGACGAGATTCATCGCTTGCTGCCCGACGTCGAGGAGATGCTCTACACGGCGCTGGAGGACTACCGCGTCGACGTGATGATCGGCGCCGGTCCCGGCGCGCGGACGCACTCGATCCAGATCCCCGGCTTTACCGCCATCGGCGCCACCACGCGCGCCGGTCTGATCAGCGCGCCGCTGCGCGGCCGCTTCGGCTTAACGCTCAGGCTCAACCCTTACGAGCCGGAGGAGCTGCGCGGCATCGTGTTCCGCTCGGCGGGCTTGCTCGACGTCGAGATCGATGAAGACGGGGCGGTCGAGATCGCGCGGCGCAGCCGCGGCACGCCGCGCATCGCCAACCGGCTGCTGCGCCGCGTGCGAGACTATTCCCAAGTGCGCTCGGACGGACGCATCCATCGCGAGATCGCCCGCACGGCGCTCGACCTTCACGAAGTCGATCCGCATGGGCTCGACGAGATCGACCGCAAGGTCATGAGCACGATCCTCGCTAAGTATGGCGGCGGACCCGTGGGCCTGAACACCATCGCGGCTTCGGTAGGCGAAGACGCCTCCACGATCGAGGAAGTCTACGAACCCTATTTGATGCAGCTCGGCTTTCTCGACCGCACGCCCCGCGGCCGGGTGGGCACGCTGCTGGCTTTCGAGTACTTCAAGCTCGAGCCGCCCAGAGGCGGCCAGCTTGGTTTGAGCTACTAGGGCGGGGCGGAAGGAAAGCATGAGCGCAGCGCGCTACATCGCGATCGAGGGACCTCTGCGGGTGGGCAAATCGAGCCTTGCGCGCGCGTTGGCCGAGCGTGTCCGTGCACGGACCGTGCTCGACACCGAGCAGAATCCGTTTCTCGGCGAGTTCTACAAAGGCAGCCCCGGCGCTGGATTCCGAGCGCAGATGTGGTTTCTCATCGAGCGCTACCGGCAATTGAGCGAGTCCGCCATCGAGCGCTCCCACAGCCCTGTCGTCGCCGACTACCTCTTCGAGAAAGACAAGCTGTTCGCATACTTGAACCTCACCGACTCGGAGGTCTCCGTCTACGACCTCTACTATCAACACTTCAAGGACAACCTTCCGCAGCCCGATCTGGTGATCTACCTCAAGGCCAATTCGGAAGTGTTACGGGAGCGCATCAATCGCAAGGGCCTGCCTTCCGAGGCGAAGATCTCCAACGCCTACTTGCAAGAGACGGTACGAGCCTACGAGCACTTCTTCTCGCACTACAAGTCTTCCGACGTTCTCGTCGTCGATACGACCAAGGTCGATTTCGTGCACAATAGGGCGGATCTCGAGGAGCTGTTGCAGGAGCTGAGCCAGCCGGTGCGCGGCACGCAGTACTTTCTGCCGCTGGGCTCCTGACGCGCGACATGGGAATCGATTTCGCCTGGACGACACTGCTCGCGGCGTTCGGCGGCGGCGTGTTCGCGGCTGCGATCGGGACGCTGCCCGCATTCATCTTCACCGGCCTAGCCGTGATCGCTGGTGTAGCGGAAGCGCAAGGCGGGGGCGGCACGGCGATCCTGGACCACGTTGCATTCGGACCCTTCTTCGGCCCGCACATCGCGTTTGGCGGGGGCGTCGCCGCGGTCTCTTACGCTCACCGCAAGGGCTTGGTCGAGAGCGCGCGGGACATCACCCCGCCGCTGATGGGCTTGGGACGCCCGGACGTGCTCGCCGTCGGCGGCGTCTTCGGGATGATCGGCTACGCGATCGAGCGTGGCTTGCAAGCAGGCGGATTGGGCCCCTGGACCGATACGATCGCGCTGACGGTGGTGATCTCGGCCATCCTCGTGCGGCTCGCCTACGGCTCGACCGGAGTCTTCGGCGAACCCGGCCAGGGCGGGCGGAGATTTCGCCCCGACGACGCGGCGTGTTGGTTGCGATGGCAGGAAAAGCCGGGACAGATTCTGCTGATCGGCCTCGGCGCCGGGATCCCTTCAGCCTACGTCGCCCTGCTGCTCGGCGCGCCGGCGGGCGGCGTGGCCGGCTTCGGGATCGCGGCCGCCTCGCTGATCTTCGCGCAGATGGGCGGGCAGACCCCGGTGACGCACCACATTGCTCTGCCCGCCGCGGCGGCGGCGCTGGCGACGGGCAGCTTGGCGGTTGGAGTCGTGTTCGGCATCGTGGGCGCTTTCGCGGGCGAGCTCTTCGCCCGGCTGTTTCTGATTCACGGCGACACGCACATCGATCCGCCGGCGGCGGCCATCGCGCTCTCGATTCTGCTGGTTCGGCTGGTTGCCGAGGCCGGGGCGTTCTCGCTGTAGGCCTCGCGGCAGGGATTGCCGCTCGTCCGGATTCCCCAAGTGGGGCGCAGCATGCTGCTGCGTGGCGCCCCCCGGGGCCTCGACTAGGTCAGGACAGAACCGCGAGCGGCCTTCAGGGCGCGTCTCGCATCGACGCGGCCGAACCCATGGCGGTCGTTGCGGCCTCCGACGTAGGGGTCGGCCCCGATCTTCTCGCAGCTCTCGCGCAGCGCGCGGCGCACGTCGGAGGCGGAGATGGCCGGATCCGCGCTGACGAGCAAGGCGCAGACGCCGGCCGACGCGGGCGCGGCGTAGCTCGTCCCAACGCCTGTCGTGTAAGCGTTCCCCGGCGCCGTGCTGAAGACCTCGACTCCAGGGGCGAGGAAGTCCAGCTCGGGTCCGTGCGCGGAGTTGTCGTGGGTGTCGCGTGCAGTCGAGCGACCGACGGCGATCACATCAGGATGCGAACAGACGTCGTCCATAGAGACGGGGACGTCTTGGTTGTCGGTGGCCCAGAAGATCGGGCAACCGCGGCCTTCGCGGCCCGACCGCGCGGCGAACTCGATGGCGTCCCGCAACACCGCGGTCAACTCGAACGGAGCTCCGTTGGGCCCGAGGCTGCAACTGATCACGTCGGCGCGCGTCCTCGGATCGGCATCCGGCATCTCGACCGTGGGATCGGCCGCGAGCGCCACTGCGCGAGCGAGCGTGACTTGGGCGCCGACTTGGTCGTTGAGCGCCGCGATCAACTGCAGACGACATTCCGGCGCAGAGCCCACCACGCCGATGGAGTTGTTCCAGCGGGCGCCGGACATGCCCGCGCAGAAGGTGCCATGGAAGCTGCCGGGGTAGCCGCTGAGCATGGCGGCGTAGGTGCGGTCGGCGCGAAAATATCCGGTGTTGGGGTGCAGGCCGTCCCTGAGATCCTCGTGGGCGACGTCAAAGCCATTGTCGATGACCGCCACGGTGGCGCCGCCGCCGCGAGTGACGGTCCACGCCTGCTCGGCGGAGATGTCGGCGCCGGCCGTTCCGCCAGTCTGGCCGGTGTTGTTCCACTGCCACTGCTCGGAATAGCGCGGATCGTTCGGGGCGAGCCGCTCGGGGATGTGCTCGATCATCGTCGGCTCGGCGTAGCTCACGTCGTCCCGGCTGTCGAGCGCGTTGGATAGCGCGATCGCGTTCGCACCCTCGACTGCGCGCACTTCATAGAGATTCTTGCTGAACCGCAACGGTCGCACGACCTCGCCGCCAACGTCGGCCAGGATCGCCCGACAGTAATTGTCGTCGTGCTCCGGGTCGAACTTCACGGTCAACTCGCCGGCGTTGACCATGATTCGTCCAGCTGCGTCCCTAAAGACCTCGCCGACATCGGCTTGCCGAGGGAACTGACTTCGAGCCCGGGAGGTCCGAACCGCCTCGATGGCGGCGTCCTTGCCGCGCAAGAAGCTCCAGCCGGCTTTGTGAAAGGCCGCGGTCTGCTCCTCGGTGGTTGCCAGCGCGGACGCTTCGGTCGCCAGCGCGTCGCCAAGGCCGCGGGCTTCTTCGCGAGCTCCGGCGTCGTCGGGGGGCGTCTGCGCGGCGATGATGTCATCGAGCCTTTCGGCCGAGATCACGTGCTGGCCGCGTTTGTATTGGACTTTCATGGCGCCGTTGTCAGGCATGAGCGTATCCTCCTGCCTGAACAAGCGCAATCAGCCGGCGGTGCGGGCCACCACGGAAGGAATACAAAGGGGCGCGGGGCGGGTCGAGCGGCGCTCAGAGGTCGGGTTCGGGCTCGGGGCTGTCGACCTCGGAGCGAATCTCTTGTGCGATGTGGTTTTTCTTGCCGTAGGGCTTGCCGCCGTCCCGGAACGAGATGCGGACGTCCCGGTCGGCGATCCATTGGCCGCCCTCGTCGGCAATGCGCTCGAGCAGCGATCGCAGGGCTTCGTCGTCGATGTTGTTGCGGTGCAGGAAGAATTCCTGGCCGCTGGCGGCGCGGATGACGCCCATGAGGTTGGCGGGATTGTAGCGCGCGACGATGCCGCTGAGACGCGGAGAAGGCGGCGGCGACGGGCGGCCGAGCGCCGCGGAGAGACGCTGACCCATCACCGGATTGGGGGGCCCAGGGGCGACCGCGACCGGTTGAGCGGCTTCGGGGCGATTGGCCGTGTCAGCCGGCGGAACGGGCGAGCCCGGAGTCCCGCGGACCGGGGCTTCGACGGACGCGGCGGTGCGCGCCGAGCCGGCTCGGACCAAGGGAACGGGATTGGGCTTAACTTCACCCGCGGGCTGGGCAAGCTCGAAAAATTCGAATGTGTTGTCGGCGAAAATCCGCAGCCCCCGTACCTCCGAGCCGTTGGCGCGGCGGTCGAGGGCGTAATCGGCGACGGCAACGAGAAGGGCAAAGGCTCCGCCCCTCTCCAAATTGTTCTCGCGTTCGATCTCAACGTAAAAGTTCTTTCGCGTGTACGGGCTGGACCCGACTCGTTCTTGAAAGCGGCGTTGTTTCTCCGCGTCGGCTAAGCGACCGGTCACTTGAACGCCGATCGGATGAGGCAAAAGAGCCTGAAACTCAGGCAACTCGAGGACTACGAAGTCCAGCAGGTGCCGATGGTCGAGAATCTCGTCTCGCTCAATCCGGCACCCGAAACGCTCGAGCAGAGCAACGAGTCGGTCCTCAACGTGCACGCCGGACGAAAAGCGTGGCATGAGGCACCTCCTGCAAAGGGATGAGCGGCCTCGATTCGGCTCGTAGGCGAAGGTCGAGGCCCTGCGATGGTCGAAATGTCAAAGACCGGCTTTCGGGCGCCGAAAGTTCCACTACGAATTGTGCCACGAAACTGTATCCTTTTCAATACACCTGAGGCGACAGACGGGCGTAGCGGAGTCCCGGGAGGCCGCCCGAGGCCCTCTAGAGACGGTTGCCGCAGTACTTGCAGTGCAGGGCGTCGTGGGCGTGGCCCTCTGCGCTGCAGGTGGGGCAGGATTGGGTGGAGACCGGCTTGTGGCCGGCTTTGGCGATCTCGGCGCCGACGATGCCGGTGGGGACGGCGATGATGCCGTAGCCCATCAACATCAGCAGGGCGGCGAGGAACTGGCCTGGCGGCGTGGTGGGATGGATGTCGCCGAAGCCGACCGTGGTCATGGTCACGATCGCCCAGTACATGCTCACCGGGATGTTGCGAAAGCCGCTGGCTTCGCCCTCGATCAAGTACATCAGAGCGCCCATGATGCAGGCGATGTTGAGCACGGTGATAAGGAAGACGGTGATTTTGGGGCGGCTGGCGTGCAGTGCCTGCCGCAACACCGCGGCCTCGCCGATGTACTGCGCGAGCTTGAGGACGCGGAAGATTCGCAGCAGCCGGATGGCGCGGATGACGAGGAAGGATTGCGCGCCGACCAGGAACAGGCTCAGATAGGTCGGCAGAATCGAGAGCAAGTCGACGATTCCGAACAGGCTGCGCGCATAGGCCGCGGGGCGGGCGACGCCGTAGAGTCGCAGTACGTACTCCACGGTGAACAGCACGGTGAAGAACCACTCGAGCGCCCGCAGCAGCTCGCCATGGGTTTCGCGGTAAGCCTCGACGCTCTCGAGCATGATGACGATCACGCTGAAGAGGATGGCGACGAGCAGCGCGACGTCGAACGCCTTACCGGCCGGGGTGTCGGCCTCGAAGATGATCTCGTGGATTTTGGCGCGAATGCCGGTGAGGACGGGGGGTGGTTTAGGCTGGGCGGCCATGGGAGTCAGCCCCTCGGCCTTGCCCGCTCGGCGACCGCCGCGATCTCGTCGAGCACGGTGGTCACTTCCGGGTCGATCATCGCTGGAGTCACGGACTCGGCAAGCAAGTGGTAATCGGACTTGCGCATAAGATCCTTCGGCAGCCCGATACGTTTGAAAAAGCGCGGGAAAAGGCGATCGAGAAAATCGTCGCTCGCTTTCGTGTCGCGCCAGAACGAGTCGGATTCATCCCGGAGAGCGATCGGCGGCACCAGCTCTTCTATAGTCTCTATCATCGCCTTCTCGGCGGCGTCTTCGAAGAGCGGGCCATTCGCGATCAACTCGTCAAGTGGCGAGCTCCGTGATTTCGAGCCCCTGGCAAACCGCTTCAATGCCTCAGGGGCGCAAAGATAATTCTCGATCTCACGACGCATCCAAGCTCGTTCGCGTAGCACGGAATCAGTGGCAAGCGTGATGCTGTCAGGACGATCGCACAGCAAGTACCCGACTAGGTCAGGCTTGGCCTCCCGCAGCCCGAAGAAGTGGTCTCTCGCCCTTTGTGGCTGGTTCTGGACATAGTGAACAAAGGGGCTCCCCAGCGCTTCTGCGGCAGGATGATCCGATGATCTGGCGAACGCTCGCAAGATCGCGAGATCAGTCGATCCTTCCAAATACAGAACCCAGCCCCTTAACTCCGCCTGATAGTACTGATCGAAACCTAGCGCCTTGAGCGACTTGCGTACCTGTACTCCCCGATCGTCTATTCGATGGGGCTTTCCGACAAAGGCCACCACGACGTCCCGGTCGGCCGCCTCGTCGAGGATGACCTCGGAGTGGCTGGCTATCACGAGCTGAGAGCGGGATTTCTTTGCCATTCGAGTAAGAAGATCGTAGATTTGCCGTTGGCGGAGGATCTCGAGATGGGCGTCGGGCTCGTCAAGCAATAAGACGCTACCTGGTCGCGTCAACATGTACGCCAGCAGCAACAGTGTCTGCTGAAGTCCGCGTCCAGCGCTGGTCAGGTCCAGCTCCGTACCGCTGGAATCTTTGTAAGCCATCAGTATCCTGCTCGTTTCAGTCACATATTCCGGCTGTTGTAGCTCAACGCCAAAAAGCTGCCGTATTTCCTCCACCAATAGCTGCCACTCAGCGGCCGTTTCGGCCAAATGCATGCATAGGTTTCGCAGCACCTCAGCCGTTCGCCCCTGCCCAATCAGGACCGCGATCTCTCCATCCTGTTTGAAGTATTCCTCGGAGGCTAGACCGGACATGGGCTGTAGAAACCGGACCTCTGACTGCAGGGCCTCTTCGGGAACAGGTATTCGCCCGCCATTCGATTCACCAGAGACGCCTAGCGGGCGACAATAGAACGACTCTTCATTGGCGTAGTAGAATTCCAAGCCACAGCGCCAAGTCGAAGAAGAAGATACACCCTCGACCAGAATCTCTATCAGAATATTCTTCGTGTCTTGCTTGCCATTGCGCTTGGCGACACTACGGACGCGGAGGTCGCGCCACAACAACCTCGAACCCGGAACCGGCGACGATACGAGGTCACGCCGATTGATGGCGACGCCGGGCCGCTTCTCCGGCGTGCCGCCGGCCCTCTTCCTTTTCTCTGACCACTTCCGGAGGCCAACGTCCCATAGCGAAAGCGCCTGCAGGGCCGTAGTTTTTCCCGAGTTGTTCGGGCCAATGAAGACCACCGGATTGCCGAGCTCGAGCTCGACTTGGTCGAACCGCTTGAAGTTGCGGACTGTTACTCTCGTTAGCAGGACCGTTTCCCCGGATCACCATTATCGCTCGCGGTCCCACTGAGCGAACGTCTTGCGGGCCTCGGCAAGCTCGACGAGCAGCGGCGCGGGGCGCCACCAGTAGCCGTGCTGCTGCTCCAGCGCGCGGATGCGGTCGAGCACGTTGGCTAGCCCAACCGAGTCGGCGTACCACATCGGCCCGCCCCGGTAGGCCGGGAAGCCGTAACCGTTGAGATACACCACATCGATGTCGCCGGCGCGCAGCGCGTAGCCTTCTTCGAGGATGCGGGCGCCTTCGTTGACCAGCGCGAGCGTACAGCGGTCGACGATTTCCTGGTCGTCGATCTGGCGCTGCGGGATGGCGGCTTCGGCGGCGGCTTCGCGCACGATGCGCTCGGCTTCGGGGTCGTCGAGGCGTTGGCGGCCCTCGCCGTAGCGGTACCAGCCGGCTCCGGTCTTCTGGCCATAGCGGCCCTGCTCGCACAAGCGGTCCTCGGCGAGCGGCTGGCGCGCTCCTTCGGGCATCAAGTGCGCGAACTCCTTGCGGATCCGCCAGCCGACGTCGAGCCCGGCCAGGTCGCCCACTGCGAGCGGGCCCATCGCCATGCCGAGCTCGTAGAGCGCTTGGTCGACCTTCGCAATGGACGCGCCCTCTTCGACCAGGAACTGCGCCTCTCGCCGGTAGGGGCCGAACATGCGATTGCCGACGAACCCGCGACAATTGCCGACCAGCACGCCGACTTTGCGCAGCCTCTTCGCCAGCGCCATCGAGGTCGCGATGACGTCTGGGACCGACTGCTCGCCGCGGACGATCTCGAGCAGCTTCATCACGTTGGCCGGCGAGAAGAAGTGATGGCCGATGACGTCGGCCGGCCGCGAGGTGGCCGAGGCAATTTCGTCGATGCTGAGCGTGGAGGTGTTCGAGGCGAGGATGGCGCCGGGCTTGGCGACCTGGTCGATCTCGGAGAAGACCTGCTTCTTGAGCTGCATGCCCTCGAAGACCGCTTCGACGACGATGTCGGCTTCCTCGAAGCCGTCGTAGGCGAGCGTCGGGGTGATGAGCGCGAGGCGGCTGTCGACCCACTGCTGAGTAAAGCGCCCGCGCGCGACCGACTTCTGATAGTTGCCGCGGATGGCGGCCATGCCTCGCTCGAGGGCGTCTTCGGCGGCTTCTTTGAGCAACACCGGAATGCCGGCGTTGGCGTAAGCCATGGCGATGCCGCCGCCCATGGTGCCCGCCCCGACGATGGCGGCGCGCCGGACCTCGCGAGTCGGCGCATCCCTGGGAACGCCGGGGATCTTCCGCACCTGGCGCTCCGCGAAAAAGGCGTGGATGAGGGCCTTGGATTGATCGGAATGAAGACAGAGCTGGAAGATCTCGGCTTCCTTGGCGATTCCTTCGGCGAAGGGCGTCCGGGTCGCGGCTTCGACCGCTTCGATGGCTTTGAGCGGGGCGAGGAAGCCGCGACGCTTGCGGCGGGCGAGGGCGCGCGCTTTCTCGAAGATTGGGGCGTTCTGCTCGGCCGTCCCGAGCTTGTCGGATCTCTCGCTCGTCTTCGGATGCGCGACGCCTGCCAGGGCTTTCTCACGAGCGAAGGCAATGGCGCCCTGGAGCAGCTCCGGCTGGGTCGAGCCCTCGATGAGGGCGTCGACGATGCCGCTCTGGTGAGCGTCGGGGGCGAAGACGGGCTCGCCGAGAGCGCACATCTCGACCGCCTTGGCGACGCCGGCCAGGCGCGGGAGCCGCTGTGTGCCGCCGGCCCCAGGGATGATGCCCAGCTTGACTTCGGGTTGGCCGACCTGAGCCGACGCCAAAGCCACGCGGTAGTGGCAGGCCTGAGCAATCTCTAGCCCGCCGCCGAAGGCCGTGCCGTGCAGGGCGGCCACGGTCGGCTTGGCCGAGCCCTCCAGCGCGTCGAGTAGCGGGAACAGCCCCGGCCCGCGCTTTTTCTCGCCCGAGGTGATCTTGCCGAACTCGCGGATGTCCGCGCCGGCGATAAACGTGCGTCCCGAGCCGATCAACACAATCGCGACCGCCGAGGGATCCGATCCGGCGCGCTGCACGCCGTCGGCGATGCCTTCGGGGACGCCCGGGCTCAGCGCGTTCACCGGCGGGTTGTCGACGAGGAGGACCGCGACGCCGTCCTGAACCGCATAGCGAACCAGATCGCTCATTGCCCGTAGAGTGTAGCGAGAACGGACGCTCGAGGGGCGGGTCCGCGCGGCTTGGTAGCCTGAGAAACATGGACGAACCGCAGGAAAGAGCGTGGGTCCCGCTGGTTGCGCTATCGCTCAAAATCGGGCTGGCGATTGCCGTGGCGTACGCCGCCTACGACTACTTCACGCGGCCGGGCGCAGGCGGCGGCGAGGCGGAGCAGCAGCAAGAAACCCTGCTGCAGGAAGACTTCTACGTCTATCCCTCGAAGACCCACATCACCTCCTACGCCACCGCGGACAAGCTCGTGGGAATGGAGCTGTGGACCAAGGAGGGTTGGCGCTGGGCGGCCGAGCCCGGCGAGCGCCTGCTCGCGCCGCTCGAGAAGGTCGAGCCGACTCGGGTCTATCAACACGATGGCGAGCTGAGGATCGAGTTTGACCACGACGGCGAGCCTCGCTGGTTGATGGTCGGCGCGGGCGGCAGCGTGTTCGTCGACGAGATCTTCTTCATCGAAGACCCCACAGAGCTCTACGGCCACTGGAGCGAGCAGGACTGGGAGCGTGTGGAGAACCACGAAGCCTGGGTGGGGATGTCGGAATTCCAAGCGATCTTCTCGCTTGGCTACGGCCGCCCGGTCGACGTCTCGCCGGGCGGCAAGACCAGGATCGTGGAGTTCGCCGGGCGGCCCGAAGCCGAGCCGGTGACGATCACGTTTCGAGACGGGATTGCGTCCGAGGTGCGCTGAGGCTCAGGCGGCCTGGGCGGCGGTGACGAATGAGTCGCTGGCGGCCTCGGAGACCAGGATGAAGCGGTTGCCGTCAGGCCGTGAGCCGCGGCAAACGGCCAAACAGCCGTACTGCGGGCCTTCGAGGAAGATCATGCGCCGCGCCGGGACGTTGAAGGCCGTGCTGACCTCGATCAGGCCCTGGCCGCTGTTTTTGACGGTCGCGGGCGCGGAAACCAGGACGCGATCATCGTTGACCCACTGGACCCTCGTCCCGCCGCTGCCTTCGAGGAAACGATCTTCGAACTCGAGACTCGTTCCGACCCGATAGCCGTCGTCGACCTTCTCGATGTGCTTGACGTCGCAGGGCAGAGCCTTGCCGCCGTCGGGCAAAGCCCAGACGAGGGAGCCTTCCGGCGGCGTCCGTGCGGAACGGAATCCCAGGCCTCTCGAATCTTCCGAGACGTCGACGAAGTGCACCCGCGCGCGGGACGGTTTTCCGGATTCGGCGGCCCAGTAGACCCAGCCGGCGCCGTCGGTCACACGACGCTGCGCCTGGCGGCGGTCGCTAACCGGCGCCTGCTCATGACCGGCCTTCTTCTGGCCCCAAGGGAGGAAATCCGAGAGCTTCACCAATCGCAGTATTGCGTGGAAGCGAAGTTTCCTCCATCGGGCGGACGCCTGGGATGGTCCCGGTGGAATCGCACTAGGGCTGCAAGCTCAGACGGGCGACCCCGCCGGAAGGTCGCCCGTTCGAGAATCCCTAGAACGTCAGCGCGTCAAGCCGGCGACGGCTGACCGCCCTCGAGGCCCGGCGTGCGGGAGGTCTTGGGAGGAGGCTGCAGCACTTCCTGCTTCTCGCCCTCTTCCTCGTCGTCGCTCGGCGAGGACGGAGTCAGCGGAGGCAGCGTCTTGCCCTCGATCAGGGCGAGAACTTCCTTGCCGTCAAGGACCTCGCGCTCGAGCAAGGCCTCGGAGATGCGAACCATGGCGTCGCGATGCTCCTCGATGATGGCTTTGGCCCGGTTGTAGCCCTCCATGACCATGCTCTGCACCTCGGCGTCGATGCGGATCGCGGTGGCTTCGGAGTAGTCGCGGTGCTGCGAGATCTCGCGACCCAGGAAGATCTGCTCTTCCTTCTTACCGAACGTCAGCGGGCCCATCGACGACATGCCCCACTCGCAGACCATCTGGCGCGCCATGTCGGTCGCGCGCTCGATGTCGTTGCCGGCGCCGGTGGTCATGTGCTCGAGGAACATCTCCTCGGCGATCCGCCCGCCCATCAGGATGGCGAGCTGCGAACGCAGATAGTCGCGCGTATAGGTGTGCTTGTCGTCGAGCGGAAGCTGCATGGTCAGACCCAGCGCTTGACCACGCGGGATGATGGTGACCTTGTGCAGCGGGTCGGCGTTGCCAATCAACGCGGCCACGATGGCGTGGCCGGCTTCGTGGTACGCCGTGTTCTTCTTCTCTTCCTCGGTGAGGATCAGCGAGCGTCGCTCGGCGCCCATCATCACCTTGTCCTTGGCGAGCTCGAAGTCGTTCATGGTGACGAGCTTGCGGTTCTGGCGCGCGGCAAACAACGCGGCCTCGTTGGAGAGATTGGCCAGATCGGCTCCGGAGAAGCCGGGCGTGCCGCGGGCGAGCACCATCAAGTCGACGTCCTTGGCCAGCGGAATCTTGCGCGTGTGGACGCGTAGCACGCCCTCGCGCCCGCGCACATCGGGGCGATTCACGACGACGCGGCGATCGAAGCGGCCAGGCCGCAGCAACGCCGGGTCCAGCACGTCGGGACGATTGGTGGCGGCCATCAGGATGACGCCCTCGTTCGAATCGAAGCCGTCCATCTCGACGAGCAATTGGTTCAGCGTCTGCTCGCGCTCGTCGTGGCCGCCGCCCAAGCCGGCGCCCCGGTGGCGGCCCACCGCGTCGATCTCGTCGATGAAGATGATGCACGGCGCGGACTTCTTGCCTTGCTCGAACAGGTCGCGCACGCGACTGGCGCCGACGCCGACGAACATCTCGACGAAGTCCGAACCCGAGATCGAGAAGAACGGTACGTTGGCTTCGCCCGCGACCGCGCGAGCGAGCAGGGTCTTGCCGGTGCCCGGCGGTCCGACCAGCAACACGCCTTTGGGGATGCGGCCGCCGAGCTTCTGAAACTTTTGGGGCTCGCGCAGGAACTCGATGATCTCCTGGAGCTCCTCCTTGGCTTCTTCCACGCCGGCGACGTCTTTGAAAGTCACCTTCTTTTGCTGGCTCGTCAGCAGCCGCGCGCGGCTCTTGCCAAAGCTGAGCGCCTTGTTCCCGCCGGCCTGCATCTGCCGCATCATGAAGATCCAGAAACCGAACAGCAGGATGAACGGCAACGCGTTAATGAGGAACGAGAGCCAAGCCGGGCTCGCCGTCGGTTGAACCGTGACGGCCACGCCGTGCTCGGTGAGCTGATCGATGATGCGGTCATAGTCGGAGGGAATGACAGTCTTGAACTGTTTGCCTCCCTCGAACTCGGGGCGAAACTTGCCCTCGACCTCGACATCGTTGGTGATCGTCAACTCTTTGACTTCGCCTGCAAGGACCCTTTGCTGGAACTCGGTAAAGGCCAGCGGCTTGTCATCCTGGCCGCGGCCGGTGCGGACGACTTGCCAAAGTAGGATCGCCGTGCAAAGCATGACGACCCAGAAAACGGCGGTCTTGACTGTGGAATTCACGATGATGTCTATCCTTGCTCCGGCATCGAGCTACTCAGGCCGGCTGCAATCGCTTCCCAACTGTCGGGGCCGGTCCAAGCGCGACCGGACTCGTCAAATTCAAGGACGCGCAAAGCTTCCCGAATGTTTCCGGCGGGAAGAAGCTCCGGCGAGACTCCAAATCCTCGCGCCCATACAATTCTATCGTCCACGCCCGCGGCATTCGCGAATGGAGCGAGCACGGGCCAGCGTTCCCGATCCCAACTCGGCACCGCCGAGGACTGCAGCAGTTCGCTGAGCTTGCGCGGCTCGGCGCCGGGGGCGAGGCTCATACGATCGCCGGGCTGCCAAC
Source organism: Bryobacterales bacterium (assembly GCA_965216545.1). Classification (GTDB taxonomy): domain Bacteria; phylum Acidobacteriota; class Terriglobia; order Bryobacterales; family UBA6623; genus RI-231. Next base: position 3,116,624 of record OZ244172.1, on the reverse strand, counting down.
ACCGCAACACCAGCGGCTTGGGCGCCTTCGACCAGTCTGCCGAGACCCAACCGCGCTTAGTATAGCTCCCGGGCGCAGCGGGTTGCGGTTGCACTTCGACGCGGATGCGGGTGCGACCATCGGGAGCCCGGCGTTCCTCGGGCGGCTCGAGAACGGCCGGCTCGGCGAGCGCCGCCGGGCCCGAGCCTAGACGAATGCGCCCGCAGGAGCGCTCCGCGGTGAGCCCGGGCAGGCTGACGCGCGAGCCGGAGTCGGGGTTCTCGACGATCGCACGCAAAGCCTCGACGTGCCGGAAGCCATAGCGGCCGGCTCCCCCGACGCTCTCGAGCGCGCGGCGCAGCAGCCGACGCCGCAGGGCCGGCTCCAGGCGGACGACGGGCTCGATCTCGAAGACCAAGCCGCCGGTCGTGCTCCGGAGCAGGCGAGTCGCCCAACGCTCGACGCGCCGTCGCCAATAGTCAGCGTCTTCGGCGGCCTGATCGCCGAGCCTCGCCAACGCGCGGGCGGCGCGCGGGTTCCAGTCGCGCTCTAGTGCCGGAAGCAGGTCATGGCGAATGCGGTTGCGCGCAAAGCGGCGATTCCAGTTCGACTCGTCGACACGGTAGTCCGCCTCGCGAGCAGCGAGAAACGCTTCGACTTCCTGACGATCTACGTGCAACAGGGGCCGGATGACGCCAGGCTGGCGCACCGGCAGGATTGCGCTGAGGCCGTCGGGCCCGGCGCCGCGCAGCAGGCGGAACAGCACGGTCTCGGCTTGGTCCGAGCGTGTATGCCCGGTCGCGATGCGGTCGAACGCTCCATCGGAGACGAGCTGGTCGAACCAGGCGTAGCGCGCTTCGCGGCCGGCTTCCTCAAGGTTGCGTCCAGTGGCTTCGGCGCGGGCGGCGATGTCGACCGAATCGAATCGCGCCTCCACGCCGTGCTTGGCGGCAAGCGCGCGCACGAAGGCTTCATCTTGGTCCGAGTCGAGATCCCGCAGTCGGTGGTTGAGATGGACGACGCCAAGCACGATCTCGAGCGAAGGGGCGAGCTCCCGCAACACCGCGAGTAGCGCGACCGAATCCGGCCCCCCCGAGCATGCGACCGCAACGCGTTCGCCGGGTTTGCACATCCGGAAACGCGCGATCGTTTCGCTCACGCGCGCGAGCATCTTTTGATTCTACGGCGAATGCGGGAGCGCGAAGCTAAGGCTGCGTCCCGAGAGGCGTCGGGGGATTCACCCCAGTACCGATGGGGACGTCGGTTTCGGCGGGCGCATCGTAGTCGACGCCAGGTACGTCGAAGCCGAAGAGCTGATTGAAGGCCTGCTGTAGACCGACGAAATCGGAGAGCTCATGCAGGTTCTCGGTCGAAACCTGTGGCCACAGGCGGGCGACCTCGCTTTGGACGTCGTCGCGCATCTCCAGATCGTCGAGGCGAATGAGCCGCTCGTGGTCGACCGCCGGAGCCTTGCCCGCAGCGAGGTGATCGAAGCAGAGACGCGCCATCTGTTCGATGCAGCCTTCGTGAAGGCCTTTCTGCTTCATCACGCGGAAGAGCAGGCTGATGTAAAGCGGGACGACGGGAATCGCCGCCGAGGCCTGCGTCACGACCGCTTTGTTGACCGAGACCCAGGCGCCGCCGCCGACCGCTTCGCGCAGCAAGGCGTCGAGACGATTCGCCGTGCTCGCCAGATCCTGCTTGGCGCGGCCAATCGTGCCGTCACGATAGATCGGCCAAGTCAGCTCGGGGCCGATGTAGGAGTAGGCCAGCGTGCGAGCGCCTGGGGCGAGCAGGTCGCGCTCGAGCAGCGCCTCGATCCACCAGCGCCAGTCCTCGCCGCCCATCACGGCCACGGTCTGGCGAATCTCGTCCTCGTCGGCCGGCTCGACCGAGGCGGTTGTGACCTTGCCGGATCCCAGCTCGATCGTCTTGCCGGAGTAGGGCTCCCCGATCGGCTTGAGCGTGGAGACGAAGGTATCGCCCGAGCGCGGATTGGCGCGGCGGGGAGAGGCGAGGCTGTAGATGACGGTATCGACCGCGCCCATCTCGCTGCGAATCCGGTCCGCAACCGCCTGCTTGAGCTCGTCGGAGAAGGCGTCGCCGTTGAGCGATGCAGCGTAGAGCCCGGCCTCGCGCGCGCGTCGCTCGAAGGCGGCGGTGTTGTACCAGCCGGCCGTCGCGGTGCGCTTGCCCGAGGGCGGCTTCTCGAAGAACACGCCGAGCGTCTTGGCGCCGAACCCGTGGGCGAGCGCAATGCGAGAAGCCAGCCCGTAGCCGGTGGAAGCGCCGATGACGAGCGCCGACTGGGGCCCGTTCGCCCCCTCGGGGCGGGCTTGGCTGACCCGGGCGATCTGGTCGTCCACCCCTTGGGCGCAACCGCCAGGATGCGCGTTGATGCAGATGAACCCGCGGACTTTTTGCTTGACGACTTGCTCCGGCATTCGAGGGCTCAACTATGCGCGAGATAGTCCATGCGACCGCCGTCGGCCAGCAGGTACTGACCGGTGATGAAGTCCGAATCCTGCGTACAGAGGAAGCGGACGACGCGGGCGATGTCCTCGGGCTCGCCCACCCGGCCCAGCATCGAACGTCCCGCGACGCGGTCGATCACCTCGCGAGCCTGCTCGTCGTCCTTGTCCGCGAGCACCATGTCGGTCTTAGTGAAGCCGGGCAGCACGGCATTGACGGTAATGCCGTGTTCGCCCAGCTCGAAGGCGAAGCGCTTGGTCAACGAAAGCACCGCGCCTTTGGTCGCCGCATACATGGTGGTACTGGGCATGGCCGTCCCGATGGCGGCGTTCGAAGAGAGGTTGACGATGCGGCCCCAGCCGCGCTCGACCATGCCGGGCGCGACGGCGGCGGTCGCGTAGACGACGCCCTTGACATTGATTCGCCACATCTGATCGAATTCGGATTCCTGGTGGTCCAGCAGGCGACCAGGGTGCAGCAGGCCGGCGTTGTTGACCAGGATGTCGATCGCGCCGAGCTCGGAGACGCATCGCGAAGCCATTTGTTCGACCTGTTGTCGATTCGCCACGTCCGCGGCCAGGGCAACAGAGCGAACGCCCATCTCCCGAATTCGTCGCACGACGGCGTCCGCCGCATCCGATCTCGAGCGATAGTTGACGGCGACGGCGGCGCCGCATTGCGCCAACTCGAGGGCGATGGCGCGGCCGATTCCGCGCGAGCCGCCGGTCACCAAGGCGACGCGGCCCGCCAGACTCTGCTCGCTGGGCGTCTCAGGCATGGCTCTCCATTCTAGTTCAGCCTCGATCGGCCCGCGAACAAACCGGGCGAGACCCTATCGCGGATTCGAGCTTTTGGGAGTAGGATGACAAGTAGGGGATTCACCAGACATGGGTAACCGCATGACTGTCGCCGGACGGCCCGGCGTCGAAGGGGATGTTTTGGATAAACCGCCTGGTTCGCTGCGACCGCCCAAGGTCGCCTACTTCAGCATGGAAGTGGCGCTGGCGCCGCAGATCCCGACCTACAGCGGCGGCCTGGGCGTGCTGGCCGGAGACACGTTGCGCTCGGCGGCCGACCTGGGCGTGCCGATGGTCGGCGTGACGCTGATGTACCGCAAGGGCTACTTCCGCCAGGAGCTCGACGCCGACGGCGCGCAGACCGAGCATCCGGTGGAGTGGGATCCGGCGGATCACCTGGACATGCTCGAGCCGATCGCGAGCATCACCATCGAGGGCCGCCCGGTGAATCTGCGCTGCTGGCGGTACAAGATCGTGGGCGTGACCGGACACGTCGTCCCCGTCTACCTGCTCGACGCCAGCGTGAAGACGAACTCGGAGTGGGACCAGACGCTGACCGATCACCTCTACGGCGGCGAGGAGCACTACCGCCTCTGCCAGGAGCTCATCCTCGGCGTCGGCGGCGTGGAGATGCTCTCGAAGATCGGCCACATGGACATCGAGACCTATCACATGAACGAGGGACACTCGGCGTTGCTGGTGCTGCGCCTGGCCGAGCGGCGGCTGGCCAAGACCGAGGCGCAGTTCCCCTCAAGCACCGATGTCGCGGCCATCCGCCGGCAATGCGTGTTCACCACGCACACGCCGGTACCCGCGGGTCACGACGAGTTCCCCGGAGCGCTGGTGCGCCAGGTACTCGGCAAGACGCGCGCGACGCTGCTATTCTCCACCGGGTTCACCGGCCACGACCACCTCAACATGACCCACCTCGCGCTGCATCACTCCAACTACGTCAACGGCGTAGCGATGAAGCACGGGGAGGTGTCGCGCGAGATGTTCCCCAACTACCGGGTCAAGGCGCTGACCAACGGCGTGCATGCCGGAACCTGGACGGCGCCAAGCATGCAGGAGCTGTTCGACCGCGAGGTGCCGGAGTGGCGCCACGACAACATGTACCTGCGCTATGCGATCAACATTCCGCTCGAGGAGGTCCGCAAGGCGCATCAGGACGCCAAGAGCGCGCTGGTCAACGAAGTGCGGGCGATCACGGGCGTAACGCTCGATCCCGAGGTGTTCACAGTTGGGTTCGCACGCCGCGCCACCGGCTACAAGCGGGCGCCGTTGTTCATGAGCGACCCCGCCCGGCTGGCGCGCATGGCCAAGCAGGCGGGCGCGCTGCAGGTGGTCTATGGCGGCAAGGCGCATCCCCGCGACGAAGGCGGCAAGCGCAACATCCGCGAGATCTTCGAGGCGGCGGAGAAACTGGGCGCCGACGTCAAGGTGATCTACGTGCCCAACTACAACTGGCGCTGGGGCTCGCTGATCACCTCCGGCGTGGACCTGTGGCTCAATACGCCCATCAAGACGCGCGAAGCCTCGGGCACCAGCGGCATGAAGTGCGCTCTCAATGGCATTCCGAGCTTGTCGACCCTCGACGGCTGGTGGATCGAAGGGCACATCGAAGGCCTGACAGGCTGGTCGATCGACGATGGAGGCGGCGGCGACGAAGAAGAAGCAGCGTCGCTCTACGACAAGCTCGAGCGGGTCATCTTGCCGCTGTTCTACGATGATCCCGACGGCTACGCAAACGTGATGCGCAGCGCGATCGCGCTCAACGGCTCGTTCTTCAACACGCAGCGCATGTTGCTGCAGTACATCTTCAACGCCTACGCCACCGCGGCGCGCGGCTAGCGTTTCACCCGGGCGCGGATGGGAGCTAGGGCGGCTTCGGCGACGGCTTGTTCGACGGCGTCGATCGAGCCGGCGGCGTCGATGCGACGGATGCGTTCCGGCTGGGCTCGCCACAAGGCATGATAGCCCGCACGGACGCGCTCCCGAAACGCATCGCTTTCGCGCTCCATGCGGGATTCGTCTCCGCCCTGCGCGGCCCCTTGACGCTCGAGCGCCCGCTCGACGGCCAAGGCGGGATCGAGGTCGAGCCAGAGCGTGAGGTCGGGCTCGAGGCCGCGGCAGGCGACCGCGTCGATGCTGAGCACCGCGTCCGCGCCGAGCTCGCGGCCCCAGCCCTGGTAGGCGACGGTGGCGTCGGTGAACCGATCCGCCACGACGAGCTTACCCGCTTCGAGCGCCGGCTGGATCACCTCGGCGATGTTCTGGGCGCGTGAGGCGAAATAGAGCAGCAGCTCGGGAACCGGGCGCAGGTCGGCATTGCGGGCGTCGAGCAGCAGCTTGCGGATCTCGAGACCGATGCGCGTACCGCCGGGCTCCTGGGCGCGTACGACATCGTAGCCCTCAGCTTGCATCCGCGCGGCGAAACGCTCGAGCTGCGTCGTCTTGCCGCAGCCGTCGACGCCCTCGAAGCTGAGGAAGAATCCGGGATGGCTCAAAGGGCTATTCTACCTGTGCCCGTCGACGGTGTGGGGGTTTAGGGATTCGTACTGCGCTATGCGGTCTCGTACTCCGATCATGTCATTTGCGTCCAGCACGCACATCTCGATCAAACCTTGCTCGATCCCAGAAAGAAAACCTGCAACCGAGTCCGGTCGATGTCGAAGAAGCCAGGCCGCTTCGGTGACAACGGGCCAGCAGGTCAGTGGAGCGCGGCGCAATGACTGCAGCGCTTCCGAGCACGCCTGGTGATGCGGATCGCGGGCCGAGAATAAGGCCACTAGAGGTCCGGTGTCGACTCGGCGCTCACTCGCCAAATCCTTCCATGTGCCGAGGGTCGGTGCTTAAGTCCGGCGGCGCATCCTTGATGAAGCCGATCAGGCCGCTTCGGCGCAGCTTTTCGCCATAGGTCAGCTTCTCGGACTCCTCCTGGGCTTCCGCCCAGGCTCGGATTGCCAGGCGAAGCGCCTCAGATTGAGAGACGCCAGCCGCTCGTGCTCGTTTCATCAGCTTGCGCTCGAGCTCCTCGTCAACCCGAACAGTCACGCGCTTTGTCATGTCTGACATTCTATCAGCCTTGTCTGACAACCCCGTTGTGCTCCCATGAGACTTGCTCGTCGACTCCCACTGCCACCTCGACGGCCCGCGCTTCGAAGCCGACCGCGACGCTGTGCTCGACCGCGCCCGCGAAGCCGGCGTCGAGGCCTTCCTCACCATCGGAACTGGCGACGGCCCCGCCGACCTCGACTGCGCCGTCCGGCTCGCCGACCGCTACCCGGATGTCTACGCCACAGCCGGCGTCCACCCCCACGACGCCGCCAAATCCGACCTGGAAACGCTCAAGAAGCTCGACCAACTCTGCGACCACCCAAAGGTGCTCGCCGTCGGCGAGATCGGCCTCGACTACCACTACGACCACTCCCCTCGCGACCTCCAGAAGCGCGTCTTCGTCGAGCAGATGGGCGTGGCGGCCGCACGTGAAAAGCCGATCATCATCCACACCCGCGAGGCCTGGGACGATACGCTCGACCTGCTGCGCTCCAACTGGGCTTCCACCGATCTCGGCGGCATCCTGCACTGCTTCTCCGGCAATCTCGAGCAGGCTCGAGCCGGCCTGGAGATGGGCTTCCACATCTCGTTCGCGGGCATTCTGACCTTCGGGCGATCCGCCGAGTTGCGCGAAGTCGCCGCCGCGCAGCCCGCCGACCGTCTGCTCGTCGAGACCGATTCGCCCTACCTCACGCCCGCGCCCCACCGCAAGATCCGCCGCAACGAGCCGCGCTTCGTCGTCGAGACCGCCCGCTGTTTGGCCGAGGTCCGGAGCCTGCCCTACGAGGACCTCGCAGCCCAGACGACCCGCAACTTCCGCAGCTTGTTCGGTTTGCCGCGTCTGTAAGAACCGGATACACTGAGGAATTCTCCGTGTCCGCACCCGCGCAAACCGCCCGAACCGCTCCGATGTCTCGGGTGGAGATCCAGAGCCTCGTCGCGGCCGACTTGGCCAAGGTCGAGCGCGCCATCGAGCTGGACACCGTCTGTTCGGTCGACGCCGTCACCGCCATCTCGCAGCACCTGCAGCTTAGCGGCGGCAAGCGTCTGCGCCCCACGCTGGTGCTGCTCACCGCCCGGGCTTGCGGCTACCAGGGAGAGGGCGCGGTGCGTCTCGGCGCTGTCACCGAGATCGTGCACGCCGCCACGCTCGTCCACGACGACGTCATCGACGAAGCCAAAGTTCGCCGTGGACGCCCCTCGACCAACCAGCGCTGGGGCAATCACACCTCCGTGCTGGCCGGCGACTGGCTCTACATGCAGGCGTTCAATTTGACCCTGCGTGAGCGCAACTTCAAGATGCTCGACCTGCTCATCGAGCTCACGCAAACCATGGTCGAGGGCGAGTTGTTGCAGGCGGATATGGTCGGCCGCACGGACATCACCGAGGACGACCACCTTGGCCTGATCCAGCGCAAGACCGCGTGCCTGTTCTCCGTCTGCGCACGGTTCGGCGCGTTGCTCGCCGGCGTCGACGAGGAAACCGAGCGGCGGCTGGGCGATTACGGTTGGAACCTCGGCATGGCCTTCCAGCTCATCGATGACGTGCTGGATCTCTCGGCGACCGAGGAAGCGCTGGGCAAGCCCGTCGGGAACGACCTGCGCGAAGGCAAGGCGACGCTGCCGGTCATTCTGGCGCTGGACCGCTGCTCGGCCGAAGAGCGCGAAAAGATCGAGACCGTGATGCGCGATGGCGACTACGACGGCGTGCCGCACTTCGAGGTCCAGGACATCCTGCGCCGACACGGAGCTCTCGACGCGGTGCGGCGCCGGGCCGTGGAGTACACCGGCATCGCAGCCGAACGGCTCGCCATGCTGCCCCATACGCCCCACAAGGCCGCCCTGGTCTCCATTCTGGACCTCGTCGTCGAACGCGAGAGCTAGCCCGGCCGACGCGTTCGCAGCGCAAAGTGGCGCCCATGATCGTCCATCGCCAGTGCGTAGAATTTGATACGCTGACGCTCGACTCAGGCGAGAAGATCGCGCCGGTTTCGATCGCGTACGAGTCCTACGGCGCGCTCAACGAGGCCCGCTCGAACGCCATCCTGCTCACACACGCGTTTACGATGGACGCCCATGTCGCCGGCATCGACGTCGACGGCAAGCCGGGCTGGTGGGAGCCGATGGTCGGACCCGGCAAGGCCTTCGACACCGACAAGTACTTCGTCTTTTGCTCGAACGTGCTGGGCGGCTGCGCGGGCTCGACCGGGCCCAGCAGCATCGACCCCTCCATCGGCAAGCCCTACGGCTCGTCGTTCCCCTTCGTCACCGTCGGCGACATGGTGCGCTTGCAGAAGCGGCTTTGCGAGCACTTGGGCATCGAGCGCTTGCTGGCTGTGGTGGGCGGCTCGATGGGCGGCATGCAGGCTTTGCAGTGGGCGGTCGCCTACCCGGAGAGCTGCGCTTCGGTCATTCCGATCGCCTCCACCCAGCGCCACTCCGCGCAGCAGATCGCCTTCAACGAGGTCGGGCGTCAAGCGATCGTGGCCGACCCGGACTTCCACGGCGGCCACTACTATGACGGCCCCGGGCCGGCGCGCGGATTGGCCGTCGCCCGTATGGTCGGCCACATCACCTACATGTCCGATGACTCGATGCGCGAGAAGTTCGGCAGGCGTCGCCGTGAAACCGAAAGCGGAACGGAGTCGATCTTCGAGGTCGAGAGCTACCTGCGCTACCGCGGCGGGCAATTCGTCTCACGCTTCGACGCCAACTCCTACATCACCATCTCGAGGGCAATGGACACCTTCGACCTGCCAGAGGAGCCGCGTGAGCTCGGCGCGCTGCTCGAGCCCTGTAAGGCGCGCTTCCTGGTCATCAGCTTCACCTCCGACTGGCTCTACCCCAGCTACCAGTCGCAAACCGTCGTACGCGCCCTGCGGGGTCGCGACAAGGATGTCGCCTACGTCGAGCTGCCCTCGAACTACGGTCACGACGCCTTCTTGGTCGAAGCCGGCGAGCAGACCGACATCATCCGCGGATTCGTCGATTCCACCTTCAAGCGGCTCTAGAGCCTGGTTCCGCGAAAGCGACCCTATAATCAGGAGAGTCGATGGGAGTCACCGCCGCAGCCGAGACCCCCACCGTGTCGCAGGCGTTCATCTCGGACGTGCTGGCGCGGGGGGACTACCAGATCATCGGCGAGATGATCGATTCCGGCGCCAAGGTGCTCGACCTCGGCTGCGGCGAAGGTCTGCTGATGGGCTGGCTCGAGCAGGCCAAGGGCTGCCACACGCGCGGGGTGGAGATTTCGCCCAAGCGCGTCCGCCAAGCCGTCGCCAACGGCCTCTCGGTCTACCAGGGCGACATCAACCAGGGCCTGGCTGACTATCCTGACGCCGCCTTCGACTACGTGGTGCTCAGCCAGACGCTCCAGGAGACGCACGACCCGCGCGAAGTCTTGCTCGAGATGGTGCGAGTGGGCCGCCGCGCCGTAGTCGCCTTCCCGAACTTCGGGCACTGGTCCTCGCGGCTGGCGCTGCTGACCACCGGCCGCGCTCCCAAGACCCGCCACCTGCCCTACGAGTGGTACAACACGCCGAACATCCACTTCGTCACGATCCCCGACTTCGAGGAGTTGGCGCGCAAAGAGGGTTTGACCATCGAGAAGTCGTACTTTCTGCGCGGCGATCGCCAAGTGGCCCTGCGGCCCAGTCTGTTGGCGGATTCGGCGGTCTATCTGTTGCGTAAGGGTTAGGCGCCGCTTCTGGAGCCGGCGGCCGCAAGCGTCTCGTACGTCATTGTGAAAGAATGCAGGCATGAAGCGACCGTTCGCGGCGACCGTCTGGCTCGAAGGAGACTGGTACGTCTCGCAATGCCTCGAAGTCGACGTAGCCAGCCAGGGAAAGACGGAAGACGAGGCGCTCGAAAATCTCAAAGAAGCCCTCGAGCTCTATTTCGAGCCTCCTCGGGCAACACGGCCGCCTAGGGTTCGTACGGTCGAGGTTGAGGTTGGCGCGGCTTAGTCCGCAGCCGTTCCGCGAAATCAAGCGCCGGCTGGAAGCCGCCGGTTTCGCCGAGGCCGGCCAAAGAGGGAGCCACGTCAAGTTCGTCCGGCGCCAGGGCGAGCAGGTGATCATCACAATCGTACCCAAGAAATCAGAGGCGCCGGTTGGGACGCTCCGGAGCATCCTGAACCAATCCCACATCGACCTCGACGAGTGGGAGTCACTTGCCTAGCCATAGTTAGCTAGTTACGCGCGCACGGCGAGGTCGCCGCCCGCGCTGGCGAAGCCGCCCCTCAATCAATCGCGCAGCCCGAAGGTAAACAGCGAATTGCCGGCGGCGACCGTCACCAACTGCTCGCCCTCGGCGGTAAAGGTGATTGGCGTGTTCGCCATCCGCCCGCCCAAATTCGCCCGCCACAACAGCTCGCCGTTGGTCGCATCCAACGCAAAGAAGTGGCCCTCCAGGCTGCCCGAGAAGATCAGCCCGCCCGAAGTGCTCAGCAAGCCGGACTCGGAGATGCCGGTCATGCGGTAGCGCCACTTGGCTTCGCCCGTGTCCGGGTCGAGCGCCTGGATCTCGCCGTAGCCCGGGTTCTCGTCCTTGCGCACGTCGGGCCAGACGCCGCGCGGCAGGCTGCCGACATAGCGGTTGCCGCGCGAGTAGGTCGGGTCGCCCTTGTGGTAGACGCTGGCGTACTCCCAGGTCGACATGGCGAACAGATCGGTCTCGGGGTTGTAGGTCGGCGCATACCAGTTGGTCGCGCCCTGCACGCTCGGCCAGGTGCGGACGCCGCCACGGCTGGGCTCGGCGCCCTCGGTGCGGAGCGGCCGCCCCTTCTCGTCCAGCCCCGACGCCCAGGTCACCTTCGCGAACGATTTCCCGAGCAAGAACTCGCCCGTCGCGCGGTCGAGCACGTAGAAGAATCCGTTGCGGTTGCCCCACAGCATGAGCTTGCGCTGGCGGCCCTTCCAAGGGCGGTCGACCAGCACGGGGATCTGCACCGAGTCGTAGTCCCACACGTCGTGCGGGGTGAACTGGAAATGCCACTTCAGCTTGCCGTCATCGGGATCGAGCGCGACGACTGAGTCGGTATAGAGGTTGTCGCCCGGCCGAACATCGCCGTTCCAGTCTGGCGCGGGGTTGCCGGTGCCCCAGTACATCAGGTCGAGCTCGGGATCGTAAGAGCCAGTCAGCCAAATCGAGCCGCCGCCGCGCTTCCAGGAATCGCCGCCCCAAGTCTCGTGCCCGGGCTCTCCCGGGCCGGGAATCGTCCAGAAGCGCCATAGCTCTTCGCCGTCCTCGGGCGAGAAGGCGCCAATCCAGCCGCGGATGCCGTACTCGCCGCCCGCGGTCCCCACCACGACCTTGTCCTTGACGACCAGCGGCGCGGTGGTGAGCGAATAGCCGCCCTCGGGATCGACAACCTGCTTCTCCCACTCGAGCGCCCCGGTCTTGGCGTCGAGAGCGATGAGCTTGCCGTCGATGGCGCCCATGAACAGCCTCTCGCCCGAGATCGCCAACCCGCGGTTGACGCGGCCGCAGCAGACGTTCTGTTTGCCCCGCATCACGTGCTCGTAGCGCCAGAACTCGCGCCCGGTACGCGCGTCGAGCGCGACGACGTCGTTCGGCATCTGCACCACGTACATCACGCCGTCGACCACCAACGGGCACGACTCGAACTTCTCGAGCGAGCGCGCCTGCCAGACCCACTTCAGCTCGAGGTTCGAGACGTTCGAGGTCTTGACCTGATCGAGCTTGCGGTAGTGGACGCTGTCATAGGCGCCGTTGTAGGTCAACCAGTTCTCCGGGTTGTCGCTGGCGTTGACCAGATCGGTCGAGCTGACCTGCTGGGCCGGGCCGGCAACCGCGAAAAAGACGAGCGGGATTGCAATGCGCTTCATGGCTTGAGGGCTCCTTCTGCGGGCTAGTGCGACAGGCGCAGCGACGCCATGTAGGCGACCAGGTTCTTGAACTCGGCGTCCGACAACTTGCCCTCGTAGGACGGCATCGTTGACGTTTTGACGATCTTGTAGTCCCGCAAGTCGTCTTTGCGCAGCGACGTCAGCTTCTGGTCAACGCCGAGCAGTTGCACCGAATAGGTGTCCTCGTTGAGCCGCCGGCCGCGGACGGTGGCGCCGGTCTTGGTCACCGCATTGACGTACCAGTGCTGCGGCAGCACCTGCTGATTGGGCTCCATCACCGCCGCCTCGAGGTGCGCTAGCGAACGCATCGCGCCGATGTCGCTCAGGTCCGGGCCAGTCCGCGAGCCCGCGCCGTTGACGCGATGACAATTGGCGCAACCCTTGCTCGTGAACACCGCCTTGCCGGCGGCGATGTCGCCCTCGGCTTGCTCGGCGGCGCGGCCCTCGCTCAGCGAGCGCACGTAGGCGACGATCTGCCACATCTGTTTGCCGTTGAAGAAGATGCCCGGCATCTCGGTGCCGGGGATGCCCTCGGAGATCGTCCTGTAGAGCTCGGTGTCGGACGAGCCGTGGCGAAAGCGTCCCAGCGTCAAATCGGTGGCTTTGCCGCCCGAGCCTTCCGGCCCGTGGCAAACCGCGCAATGGGAGCGAAAGATGCGCCCGCCGGCCGCGGCGTCTTCGGGGGAGTTGTAGGGGTTGGAGAGTCCCTCGACACCGTGCTGGGCAGGCAACGAAACGGCGGCGAGGGCAAGAGCGATCGGCAGGGCTGTGCGGAGCATGGGTCGACCTCCGCGCGCTATAGTAGCAGCCTCTCGAACGTCAGGGGCTCGGCCTGCCGAGCCCGCCCCGCGCAAGGCCGCTACGCGAAGCGGTAGGAGTACAGGTCCGCGTCCTCGAGCATGAAGCGCAGCGACACCGGCTCGCCTTCCGCGGAGCCAATCTCCATGCCCGACTTCCAGCGGTACTCTTCCTCGACCGAGTCCCCGTACAGCTCCGGCGCTGCGTCCAGCCCGAAGCCCGGAAGAGCTTGACCGAAGCGATTGCGGATCTCGACCCTCACCGAGCCGCCCGCGCCAGTCGCGTAGTTGAGCAGGAGCTTGCGCCCCTGAAACCGAACCGGCTTGGTGATCAGCTCGCCGCCGCGGTAGCCGGCACGGGCCGAGGCGATGCCGTCGAGACGCAGCACGGCGCGCCTCAGGTGCGCGGTTGGGAAGCGGTAGTGTTGACTGACAAAAAGCGACATCTCGGCGCCGGTCCGGACCAGCCCCCAAGCCGGCATCGTGCTGCGATCACCCCAGTTCAGGCGGTCGGGTCCTGGCGGCAAAAAGGCCTGCATGAAGATGCGGTCGAACGCGTAGCCGTCGCGGCTCGACAGGAACACCGCCTCGGAGATCCCTTCGGTTTCATGCTCGACGAGCTTCTTGCGCTCGGGGTGGAATCGCTTGGGGAAGCCGAAGTAGTAGCCCGGGTTGCGGAAGTACGGCGCGATCGCGTTGGTGTAGAAGTGCTCCGGCGCCGGCGGATCGAGCGCGATCAGGCGCGGCTCCGACCAGCTCCGAAAGTCCTCCGACTCGGCCAGGCCGATCCCGCGTACTCCCTGGTACGGCGTGCGGAAGTAGCAGCGATAGCGCTGCCGCACGGTGTCCCAGAAAGCCAGGTTCTGCGAATCGAACTTACCGTCTAAAAATACCGGCTTGTCGGAAATGGACTTCCAGTGAATCCCGTCGGGCGAGGCAAAGGCGTGCAGCGACTGCTTTTGGACGTTGCCGCGACCGACGGCTTTGTAGCGCTCCGCAGCTGGCGCCGCTGGATTGGCGTCGCGAAACGGCGTGAAGTTATGCACGCCCACGCCGGCCCAGACGATGTTGTTCGCCCTCGATCCGCGGTATTCGACCAGCCCGAGCTCCGGCTTCGACCAGACGATGCCGTCGCGGCTTTCCGCGTAACAGGTGTAGTCGCGCCCCTCGGCTTCGGCCCAGCCGCGGTAGTACATCCGGTAGCGATCGTCGTCCTCGAAGACCGTCACGTAGGCCGACAACGGCCCCTCCCAGGGCCGGTCGAACCGCACGGCGACCTCGGCGAGCCGGGGGCGGTGCAGCCGCAGCTCCACGCCATCCATCCGGGCGATGCGCCGCTTGTCGACGAAGAGCTCCGGCGCGGAGCCAATGAAGTCGGAGAGGAGAGGCATCTTGACGTTGCGCGTGGTCTCGGTCACACGCTTTGAATATTGTGGGGGACTTTGTTGACGCCTGCGCCGGCTTGGATGCGAGGTTGCCCTTCAGGGCGGCGTGAGAGGGGTGATCGAAGGCTAGATTCCAGCACGTCACCAGAGTCCTAGTCTTCTTGCTCCCAATCGCTGACGGCGAACCCGATCCGCCGCCTTTTCGGCGGGTCGGGCGGCTCCAGCAGCCCTTGGATGTGCTCGAAAAGGATGGCGATTTCCTGGTCGTGCTGAGCCACCTTGCGCGCCAGCTCTTCGTTTGTGGCCAGCATCTCGCGCAGCTTGACGAAGGTGCGCATGATGCCGATATTGACCTCGGCTGCGCGATCGCTGCGCAGCACTGAAGACAGCAACGCGACGCGTTCCCGGGTGAAGGCGCGCGGCGGATACTTACGGCGCCGGCCCCGGCCACCGCTCTCTAAGGTCACAATCTGTGACCTTAGAGCGTCGTACTCCTCCCACGAGAGTCGGAAGCAGAAATCCTCAGGGAACCGCTTTTCGTTGCGCGAAACAGCCTGGTTTAGAGCCCTGGCTGGGACCTCATAGAGCGCGGCCAGGTCGGAATCGAGCATGACGCTCTTGCCGCGCACCAGGTAGATATGCGCGGCGATGCGTTCCGCCCGGATGATGCTTTCCGAGGTCGCCTTGGCCATCAGGCCACTGTGGCTTGGCGCGGATTCGGTGTCAAGAGCTACGTCCCCAGCCCTGTTCCTTTCCCGTCTGACCGAAGCGCGCAAAACCGGAAATAGTGTCCCCTTCGGCGAGCGCATCTTAAGCGTCGTCAGCACGGGCCGGGAGAGCTGGACTTGCCACTGAGGCGTCGGCAAGCGGCGACAATGGGAACCGCCATGCCCTACGAAAATCTCCTGTGCGACATCGCCGACGGCGGCGTCGCAACCATCACCGTCAACCGCCCTGAGAAGCGCAATCCGCTCAATCGCGAGACCGTGGCCGCAATCGACGCCTGCTTCGGCGACCTCGCAGCCAACGACGCCGTCAAGGCCGTGATCGTGACCGGCGCCGGGGAGAAGGCTTTCGTCGCCGGCGCCGATCTCAATCAAGTGACCGCTCTCGACGCCATGGGCGGGCGCGAATGGGGCCTCGTCGGGCAGGAGGTGTTCAACCGCGTCGAAGCCATGGAGAAACCCGTCATCGCCGCCATCAACGGCTGGGCGCTGGGCGGCGGGCTCGAGCTCGCCATGGCTTGCCACATCCGCATTGCGGCGCAGACCGCCCGGATGGGCCAACCCGAGGTCAAGTTGGGAATCGTGCCCGGCTACGGCGGCACGCAGCGGCTCGCCCGGATCATCGGCCGCGGCCGCGCCATCGAGATGCTGCTCACCGGCGATCCCATCGACGCCGCCGAGGCGCTTCGCATCGGACTGGTCAACCACGTCGTCCCGGCGGCCGAGCTGATGGAAAAGGCCCGCGAGATTGCGGGTAAGATACTAAAGAACGGACCCGTCGCCGTCGCGCTCATCCTGCAGGCCGTCAACCGCGGCTTAGAGATGCCCCTGCCGCAGGCCCTCGAATGGGAGGCTTCGCAGTTCGGGCTCAGCTGCGCGACCGAAGACATCAAAGAAGGCACGCGCGCATTCTTGGAGAAGCGCGAGCCAAAGTTCACGGGCCGCTGAGGGAACATGGCTGAGAAATCCTATCGAACGCTCGAGGGCGAGCTGAGCTCCGCCGGGGCTAGCTTCGCCATCGTGGCGAGCCGCTTCAACAGCTTCATCACCGATAAGCTGCTCGAAGGCGCGCTCGACGCGATCCGCCGGACCGGCGGCGACGTCTCCAAGGTGGACGTCGCGCGCGTGCCCGGCTCGGTCGAGTTGGCCACGGCCGCGAAAGCGATGGCGGAGAGCGGGCGCTACGCGGCCGTCATCTGCCTCGGCGCGGTCGTCCGCGGCGAGACCGACCACTACGACCACGTGGCCGGCGCGGCGGCGAGCGGCGTCGCAGCCATCGGACCGGCAACCGGCGTGCCGACGATCTTCGGCGTGCTGACCTGCGACACGCTCGAGCAAGCGATCAACCGCGCCGGCGCCAAGAGCGGCAATACCGGCTTCTCCGCCGCGATGGCGGCGATCGAGATGGCGAGCTTGGTGAAGAAGTTGGGGTCGGACCGAGCGAAATGATGGCCGCTAGGGACTGTCACGATTTCGCGCCGCAATGCAGTCAGCGAGCTCAGAAGCCGCTCCAAGGCGCGAAACTCGCTGACTGTACCCCCACCACGCGTTTCGCCCGCTCCCTCTGGGTCGCGGCTCTGTTCCAGCGTATCGGCTAGAATCCCATGCCTTCCCGCCACCGAGCCCGCGAGCGCGCCCTGCAGATGATCTTCCAGTGGGAAGCAAGCCAGGAGTCGCCCGAGCGGGTCGCTTCGTCGTTCTGGGGCGGGCTCGCCGCCGAGATTGACGAGGCGCCGCCGTCCGAGGACGCCTTTGCAAACGATCTGCTGGCGGGAGTGGCGCGCCAGTCGACTGAAATCGACGCCCTCATTCGCCAGCACGCTTCCAATTGGCGTCTGGAGCGGATGGCCGCGGTCGACCGCAACATCCTGCGCATGGCGATCTACGAGATGCGCAGCGGCGCAACGCCCCCGGCCATCGCCATCAACGAGGCGCTCGAGCTCGGACGCAGGTTTTCCGGCGAGCAGTCAGCGGGGTTCCTCAACGGCGTCCTCGACGCCGTTCGCAAGACTCTCGAGGCCAAGGCGGCGGAAGTCGAAGCCCCGAAAACCTAGCGGCCAGTGCGCACCTCACAGCCGGGCGCGATAGAGGCACTGACTGTAGAGCTCGGCCTCGCCCGCGTCGCACAGCACCGTGACTGCGTCTCCGTCTCGCCGCGCCGGATTGCGCTCGCTCGCGCGCAGCTTTCGCTCACGACCGTCTGCGCGGTAGCACACATCGAACGCCCGCGCCCCGCCGCGCCGCCTCACATTCTCCGCCACGCCCGCCACCGGCGTCCCCTGGCGCACCAGCCGGCGGTGCCGCAGCCGGCGCGTTTCGAGCAGGTAGATCAGGAACGCCGCGACGACGACCGCCATCAGCAGTCCTCGCTCGGCGAACGCAGGCCGGGTAAGCGCCGGCAGGTAGTGCGCCAGCGGATCCCCGGGCAAGTAGACGACCTCGAGCCCCGCGCCTTCCTCGTGCTGCTCGAACAGCAGCTTGGAGACCACGGTGGACGACCGCACCGCTGCACCGGCGGCGTCGGCGAAGTTGTAGTAGAGGCTGTAGCGCGGCTCGCCGGCGGCGTTCTCGCGAACCTCGCGGCGGTGCACCGTCGCCTCCGTCCGGGCGCCCTGGGAGTCGATGAGCCCGCGTGAGGGCGGCCCCGGGTTGCGCGAGAACACCTCCAAGTGGGCGTACGCCCCCGCCGCCGCCAGCATCAACAGCCAGGCCATCGCGACGATCTTCGCCGTCACGCTGAGCCGCACGGGTCGCGGCGGATCCTGCCTCAACTCCGGTTCGGGCTGCCAGCCCTTGCGGGCTTGCTCGAGTTGCTCGGGCGCGGCCGGCGCGGGCCGCGCGCCGCGCAAGCTGCGTGAGATCAACAGCGTCCCGGCGAGCAGCATCGCCAACCCCGCGGCCAGCTTCCATCCGGCCTCGGGGATCGCCGCGACCACAAGCGTCATCCCGGCGAGATCCAAAACCGCGCCGGCGCCGAGCCTCGCCTTCGTCGGGGTGTCCAAGCCGCGCGCTCCCGCGTCCGATCGTATCGCAAGCTCCGGCTCTGCGTCTGTCATACTCAACCGGGAAAGGAGGGTCTCGCATGCTCGCTCGACTCGCGCTCTACATCGCGGCGGCCGCGCTCGCCGCCACTGCGCTGCCCGCACAGACCCAGTGGGTCGTTACGCGGCTCGAAGACATCGAGGTCAAGGCCCGCCTCATCCAGGACGTATCGCAAATCGAGGCGCTGCTCGGCGATCCGCTCGACAAGGAGTTCATGCTCGTCGAGATCGAGATCAAGCCCTACTACGGCCGCGAGCTCACGCTCGAGCGCACCCACTTCACCCTGCGCTCCCGAGCGGACAACGAGAGCTCCAAAGCACAGTCGCCTTCCCGCATCGCCGGCTCGGCCGTGTTCTCTCTCGAGCAGAAGCGCAGGGGCGGCGGCGGGGTTTTCGCGCAGTCCCAGGATCCGCTCATCATCGGCGGCGCACCTGGCACGAGCGGGCAGCCTCGCCGCATCGACGGCGTCTCGCCCCGCATCGGCGGGACTGTCGGCGGCGGGACCGAGGTCAGCGTCCGTCAGACCGAGTCCAAGCAGCCCGAGACTCTCGAGGGCCGGCTGGCCCGTCTCGAGCTGCCCTTCGACCCCACCGAGGAGGACATCCGGGGCTACCTCTACTTTCAGGTCGATCCCAAGAACAAGCTCAAGCGCATCGTTTTTTACTACGATGGTGTGCACGGGGAGTTTCAGCACCAGTTCGAGAAGCAGTAGCTCGAGCCGGCGCCTGGGGTAGATTTGACAACCATGCCGCGCTCTCAGGCGGCGGCGTTCGGTAGAATAAGGTTTCCCTCTCAGAATGAGCGTGTTGCGGTCCAGGCTGGCGCGGACGCGCCGTGAAACCGCCTTGCGGGGCGGTGCGTATCAAGCCCGAGAGACGCGTCGACTCTCAGAGATTCGCCCAAATCCAACCCGCCGCGACGCCGTAGATTCACCCATGCCCGTTCTGTTGATTCTTTTCCTGGTTACGGCCTCGCTCGGCCTGGCGCCCCCCGCCGCCGCCGGCGAGGCGGGCGAGATCGAGCTCGTCCGGCGGATCGCGGCGTCCGAGGACACCGGCGCGCGGGTCCTGGTGCTCGCGCAAGCGCAACGGCCTCAACAGGCGAGCCCGTTCGAAGAAGTTCCCGAAGCCGAGGCGCAGCAACCGGCGAACCCGTTCGAGGAGATCCCGACCACCGAGCAGCAGACCTCGCCGTTCGAAGACGTGCGGGAAGCGCCGGGCCGGGCCGCGGGCGACTTCATCGAAGAGATCGAGTTCCGCGGCGCCCGTCGCATCCCCCGCGACTCGCTAGCCGCCCGCATCTTTTCAAAGAAGGGCGACACCTACGACGAAGAAGCGTTGCGTCGGGACTTCATGGTGCTGTGGAACTCCGGCTACTTCGACGATCTGCGCCTCGAGGTCGAGGACGGCGAGCAGGGCAAGATCGTACGCTTCGTCGTCGTCGAGCGCCGCGTGGTGCGTACGATTCGTTACGAAGGCAACAAATCGGCCACGGTCTCCGACATCCTCGAGCGCTTCTCCGAGCGCAAGGTCGGTCTTTCGGTCGAGAGTCGCTACGACCCGACCACGGTCCAGCGCGCAACCCTCGTGCTTCAGGAGCTGCTGGGCGAGCGCGGCCGCCAGTACGCCAAGATCGATCCGCAGGTGCGCCAGATCCCGCCCTCCTCGGTCGAGATCGTCTTCAACATCGAGGAAGGCCCCAAGGTCAAGACCGGCAAGATCGGATTCTCGGGCAACACGGTGCTCTCTGACCGTTCGCTCAAGCGCTCCATGAAGGCGCTCAAGCCAATCGGCATTCCCAAGAGCATGCTCTTCGAGAGCCTGTTCTCGAAGACCTTCGACGTGCGCAAGCTCGAGGCTGACAAAGAGCTGGTACGTAACGAGTACCAGCAGCGCGGCTTCTTCCGCGCCTCGGTGCCCACCCACGATCTCGAGATCCGCGACAAAGTCGGGCGCTCGCTCTTCCCGGTGCCGTTTCTGTTCAAGAAGACCAAGAAGCGCGCCGACGTCACGATGAACATCGAGGAGGGCCGCCTGTACAACCTCGGCCGCCTCAGCTTCACCGACGTCGAGCTGTTCCGCACGCCCGAGAACGTGCTCGCTCCTGTCTTCCAGATGCAGTCCGGCGACGTCTTCGACGTGGAGAAGCTGCGTAAGGGCCTCGAGAACCTCAAGAAGCTCTACGGCGAGTTCGGCTATATCGACTTCGTCGGCGAGCCGTCGTTCGAGTTCCGCGACGCCGAGGACCCGGCGCTGATCGACCTCAACCTCACGGTCGACGAGGGTCGTCAGTTCTTCGTCCGGCGCATCAACTTCTCCGGAAACGACACAACGCGCGACAAGGTCATTCGCCGCGAGCTGTTGCTCGACGAAGGCGACATGTTCAACACGCGGCTGTGGGACCTCTCGATCCTGCGGCTCAATCAGCTCGGCTACTTCGAACCCCTCAAAGAGGACGAGTCGACCGACATCCGGCGCGATACGCGCAACGGGCTGGTCGACTTGACGCTCGACGTCAAGGAGCGCGGCAAGAACACCGTCAACCTCAACGGCGGCGTCTCCGGCTTCGCCGGCAGCTTCATCGGTTTCGGCTATTCGACGAACAACTTTCTCGGCCTCGGCGAGACGCTCTCGTTCGAGACGCAGCTTGGCAGCCGCGAACGCGTGCTGATGTTCGGCTTTACCGAGCCGTACTTGTTCGACCGCCCGATCCAGGCCGGCTTTACGGTCTTCACGCGCCGCTTCAGCTTCAACCAAGCGCGTGAGGCGTCGATCTTCTCCGGAGCCAACCTGATCCCGCTGTTCGACCAACTCGGCCGGGACAACTTGCTCGACTATCGCCAGAACTCGTCCGGCTTTACCACGTTTCTCAGCTACCCGATGCGGAAGTTGAGCTTCGCCCGGCTCGGGCTGACCTACAGCTATCAGACCTCGGACGTCACCACGTTCTCCGCCGCGGCGAACAATCTGTTCACGTTCCTGAACTTCGAGGGCGTAACCGGTCCGAACTCGCTCGAAGGCATCCGCACCAGCGAGATTACACCGACCTTCTTTTACAACACGGTCGATCACCCGATCACCCCCTCGCGCGGCAAGAGCCTGTTCGCGAGCTTTGGGTTCGCCGGCATTGGCGGCAACACGAAGTTCCTGCAGCCGACCGTCGAGGCGAAGTACTTCAAGCCGCACCGCGGCAACACCATCGCGATGCGGGCGATTTTCTCGACGCTCACCGGCTATGGCGGAAGCGTTCCGCCGCCGTTCCGCCGCAACTTCATGGGCGGCGAGAACGACATCCGCGGGTTCCGCTTGTGGTCGGTGTCGCCGATGGCCTGGATTCCCGACGAGGCGGCCGTTCCGCTGTTCAACGACAACGGCGTGGCGCGCACGCAGGTCCAGGTCGTGGAGGGCGTCGAGCAGGTCGTCCCGGTCACGACGCAGGCGCCCATTTATCGACTCGTGTTTCCCGGCGGCGACACGCGCCTGGTCTACAATTTCGAGTACCGCATCAAGCTCTTTGGCCCGGTCGTGCTGGCGCCGTTCTTCGACATCGGTTTCAACCGCAACATCTACAACGATCAGGTCCGGCTCAATCCCGGCCGCGTGGACGGCCTCAACGAGTCGTTTCCGCAAGCCGGGTTCGACGAGCTGGTGCTGCAGATCGCCGCCACCGAGAAGCTTCGCTCCTCCACCGGCCTCGAGTTGCAGGTGATGATGCCGGTGGTCAACGCGCCGTTCCGCTTCTACTGGGCCTACAACCCTCACCGCGTGCGTGAGGTTCTGCAGCCGCCTATCGTCGCCGACCGCTCGCTGTTCCCCAACTCCACCAGCTTCGTCGAGGCCGTGCGGCCGTTCGGCTCTCCGCTGCCGTTCCTCGAGGACAAATCCACGTTTCGCTTCACCATCAGCCGGACGTTCTGAGCAAACCAACCGCCCGCGGCCGCGTCCAAGAGCCCTGGGTCCGTGCGCGGCCGTTCCAGGCCAGCCATTTTGGCCCGCTGTGTTAGACTAAAGCCAGTAAAAGGAACGATTTCGCTTCCGAGGAAGGTCTCTCGATGACACGTGCTTCTCTGCTCCGCGCGACCCTGTGCGCGCTTGCCATTTCTTGCGTTCCCGCCTTTGCGCAGACCAAGGTCGCCATCATCAACATTCAGGATGCGATCACCAGGTCACAGGACGGTCAAAAACGCATCAAGGAGCTCCAGGACAAGTACCAGCCCAAGCGCCAGGAGCTCGAGGGCCTCGCCAACGAGATCAACGAGCTGCGCGCCCAGCTCAACAAGGGCCAGAACACGATGGCCGACGACGCCAAGCGCGATTTGGCGCGGCGCATCCAGCAGAAGGAGCGCGATCAGCAGCGCGCCGTCGAGGACGCCAGCGGCCAGTTCAACCAAGAGCAGCAGGAGATCCTCAACCAAGTTGGCGGCAAGATCATGGCCGTCATCGACAAGCAGGCGCAGGAGAACGGATACTCCATCGTGCTCGACATCTCGTCCCAGGCCAGCCCCGTGCTCTACGCCGTCAACGAGGTCAACATCACCAACGCCGTGATCGAGGCCTACGACGCGCAGACCAGCGCCGCAGCCGCTCCCGCGGGCGACGATGCCGCCGCGAAGCCAGCCCAGTAGCTCGCAAGGCGCCCCCGGAAATCGTCACGCAGCGGGCTGAGCCGCCTCGGCCCCGGCCGGCGGTCCAGCTTCGGTCAGCCGGCGGTGCTCGCGGGCGATCATCCACACCAACCCCAGCCAGACGAGCGTCATCGCCACGTTGAACGTCGCGAACTCCCGCACGCCGAACGCCAGTTGAGTGCCGACGAACACCACGCCCGCCTGCAGCATGTCGCCCATGCGCCAGAAGAACGAATCGATCGCCGCCTTGGCCTTGTACTTCGCCTCCCGGCTAGTGGGCAGGAACAAGGCGTGCCGCGTGGTCTGTTGGATGGAGTAGTCGACGCTGTTCTCGAGCAGCTTGGCGGCGCGCACGAACGCCAGCACCGGCATGGCGACCATCAGACTGTAGCCGCCCATCGCGATCACCGGCAGGATGAACAGCGCGCCGCGCACGCCGATCCACTTGAACAGCCGCGAGACCAGGAACGCCTGGAACAAGAAGCTGATCAGGTTGACCCAACTGAAGAAGTCGCCGTAGAAGGCTCCGATCTCGGCCGTCATCGCCGCCGTGTCGCCCCCGGTCCGGGCCGCCACATCGGCCGTGACGACTTTGCCGAGCAGGAACTCGCCGAGCGTGTTGACGACGTTGAGCAGCAGCAACAGCAGCGCGATCAGCAGCAAGTAGCGCTGGCCGAAGATCAGCTTGAACGCGCCCTCGCCCCCGATCGGCTTTTCGGACTCCTCGGTCCTGGCCTGTCCCCCTACGCCCTCGCGACGGTGAACGAACCAGCTCAGAGCGATACAGCCGGCAAGCCCCGCCGAGGCGATTAGCATCATGGTGTAGGGGCCGCGCTGGGGATCGAGGGTCTCGAACAGCCTCTCGGCGTAGAGCGATCCCGCCCAGGCCCCCAGCGAAGAGCCCACGCCGACCACCGGCAACAGCCGCTTGCCCTGTTCCTCGCTGTAGACGTCGTTGGCGAAGCCCCAGAACTGCGCCACCACGAAGACGCTGAAGATGCCGACCCATACGAAGAACGCGAAGCCGACCGGCGCTCCCATGATCCCCAGGCCGTAGAACGCGGCAAGGTTCACGATGAAGAAGATCGTGACGCCGGTGATCAGGCGAATACGGTCGAATCGGGCCGCGAAACGACTGTAAGCGCCCACCACCAGGAACAACAGGCCCGCTTGCAGCGCCGCCGCATAGCTTTTGAGCTCCGCCCCGCCCAGCGTCAAGATCAGCGGCTCACGGACCGTCTTGAGCACGTAGTAGGAAGCTAGCAGCACGAACACGTTCGCCGCCAGCAGCACAGCCGAGACGCCCTCGCCGGGACGCACCTCGGCAAACACCGCCAGCAGCCGGTCCAACCCCGATTTCCGGCCCGTCTCCACGATTGCCACGTCTTTGCCCATCTCCGCCGCTCCAAGCCGGCTCTTTAGGGTACAGCTTGGCGTGTGATGCGTCGATCGAAGTTGCGGGATCCAGCCGAATTGGCCGACATTGGAACGCACCAGCGGCCAGGCGCGTCCTTACCCATACAGAGGCGGCCCGCACGGGCGGAGCCGCTTCGTCGAAAGAAACATGGATCGACCGTCTTGAAGTTTTCCCGGAGCTGAGGTATGCTCATCCTTTAGTTCTCGGGCTTCAACTGGCAGTCCGTTCCTCCCGGATCAAGACCCGATTTGAAGGCCCAACCTTGGGCTCCCAGATCCCCCCGGCGGGATCCCAAACCTAAAGCAGGCGGCGGTCCGTACCGCCGCAGAGGACCATCCAATACGCATGAGAGAAGGCTCTTCGCAGTCACGCGATCAGATGCAGCGGCGCAAGCCGGGCAAGTCTGGAAAGGGCGCACGCAAGAAGAATCGAAAGAACTTCAACCGCGGCAACGCGAACGGAAACGTCGCGCAAGCCAACGGCAATCGCGGCTCCCAGCCGCAACCGCCGGCCGCGGCCAGCGTGTGCCAGAAATGCGGCCACCCCGCCCCCGACGGCAAGCTGTGCAACTTCCACCGATCGTTGCTCAATTCCATTCGCAACGATTTCGGCAAGAAGAGCGGCCGCAACTACGCCACCATCTAGGTGGCGCCCGACATACGAGGCTCGAGGCGTCGTCCAAGCGGACGAGGCCTCATCGAGCAGCGCCCTTGCCCGCTATTCCCCGGGGGAGCTCGTCGCCCCGCTCGCCGAGCGTTGTTTAACGTCGTCGGAGAGCACGATTGCCTCGGCAACCTGCTTCATCGTCAGGCGCCGCTGCCGCGCCTGACGCTGCAGCGTCAGGTACGCCTCTTCCTCCGATAGCGCCATTTCCCGCTGCAACAGCCCCTTGGCCCGCTCGACCAGCTTGCGCGTCTCGAGCTGCTGCGCCAGCGCCGTCACCTGATCCTCCATGCGCGCCAGCTCGATCTCCGAGCCCACCAGATAGCCGATCGTCGTCACCAACGCGATCTCGCGCCGCGTGTGCATGTGCGGCAGTCGATGCTGGAGGTTGATGACCCCGACAAGCTTCCCGCGGCTGACCAGCGGCACCGAGAGGAAGGCTTCGAACTGGTCCTCCGGCAGCTCGGTGAATGCCAGGAAACGTGGGTCGCGCATGGCGTTTCGTGCAATCGCAGCGGGCTTGCGATGCTCGGCCACCCAGCCCGTAATGCCCTCCCCCAGCCGCATTTTCAGGCGGTTCAGCGCCTCAGGATGAGGGTTCTTCGAAGCGTTGAGAACCAGCTCGTCGCCGTCGAGCACGTAGATGAACACCGAATCGGGGCCGATCTCGTCGAGCAGAAAGTCGACGACCCGCTCCAGCACGGCCTGGAAGGGTTCAGCCGCCGCCAGACGGCCGCCGATCTCATGCAGGAAATCGACCGCCTGGGTCGGCTCGACGGGCTGACCGGGCAGTGAAGGAGCGGAGGGTTCAGCGGTCATCTTCCTACGCTAGGACTGCGCAACCGCCCGCGTCCAATCAATGCTTTTTATCGCCAGCATAACCCAGGGCGGCTACTCCCGCCGGCCGACCCGGTCGATCTTACTCGTGTGCCTCGGCTGCAGGGATCTCGTGGCGCCAGCGCGTGGGCGGCGGCGGGCGCCGCCGGCTACGGCGCCGGCCAACTGCTGTACTTCGTCCTGGTCGCCAAGCTGTGCGCGGCCGAAGATCTGGGCCGATTTGCGCTCGCGATTGCGTGGGCTACGCCCGCCATGCTCGCCGCGCGCATGCAGATGCGTTACGTGCTCGCCGCGGACGCATCCGGCGCGCTGCCGTTCGGCCTGGCCGCGCGCGCCCGCCTGATCAGCGCGGGGGCCATGCTGGCCGTCCTGTCGTCGGCCGCTCTGCTCGCCGCCACGCCCGCCACCGCCTGGACTCTCGTGTTGGTGGCGCTGATCCGCGCCGCCGAGGATGCCGGCGACCTTCTGCTAGGCGTCGCCCAGCGCGCCGGCAGGTGGCCGGCCATCGCGCTCTCCCTCGCGCTGCGCGGCCTCGGCGGAGCGACCGTGCTGGGGCTCTCGTTGCTCTCCTTCGGCGAGCTACGGGCGGCCCTAGCCGCCGTGCTGGGATGGCAGGTTGCGGTCACCTTCTTCCACGACTGGCGCGCGGTTCGCTCGGGCGTCGTTCCGCTCGAGCGACTCCCGTGGCGCGAAGCGCTCGGCGCAGTCCGTGCCCACGCCGCGCTGGGCGGCGCCGCGGCGCTGGTCAGCCTCAACGCCTACCTGCCGCGCTACGCCGTCGAGCGCTTCCTGGGCCTGGAGGCGGTGGGCGTCTACACGGCGCTGGCGCAACTGGCGCTGCTGGGCAACGTGGCGGTGCAGGCGGTGGGGCAGGCCGCGGTCACGCCGCTTGGCGCGGCCTTCCACGGCGACCGGCGAGCGTTCGTGCGGTGCGTCGCCGAGCTGTTGGCGTTCGCCGCCGCGGCCGGCGTCGGCGGCCTGGCCCTGGCGATCACGCTTGGTCCGCAAGCGCTCGCGCTGCTCTACCGCCCCGAGCACGCCGCCCACGCCCCCACGCTAGTCTACCTGATGGCGGCGGCGGCGCTGACCTACCTGACAGCGGTTCTGGGCTATGCCCTGGTCGCCGCCGGCGAGCGGCGCGCGCAGCTCCGCATCTTTGGCTTTTCGGCCGTCATTGCGCTTGGCGCGAGCGTGGTCGCGACCCCCCTCTGGGGCCTCGAAGGCGCCGCGGGCGCCCTGGCCGCCTCCTGGGCCGTGGCGGTCGCCGGCGCCGCGCTTGCCTTGCGTCGCCGCCTGCGCGCTTGTCCACAGCCGGAACCATCGCCCAAACTGAGCCCATGGCCGCTTCCCGATTCCGCCCGACCCGGCGCCGCGCGCTAGCCCTGCTTGCCGCGCCCGCGGGGCTGGGGGCTGCCTGGCCCCAGTTTCGCGGCCCCGACGGCCAGGGCCAAGCCGAAGCCGCCGGCCTGCCGCTCGAGTGGTCCGAGCAGCGCAACTTGGTGTGGAAGACCGCGCTCCCCGGCCGCGGTTGGTCTTCGCCCGTCACCCTCGACGGCGACACGATCTGGATGACCGCCTCGGCGGATGGCGGCCGCTCTCTCCGCGCCTTCTCGGTCGCCTTCGACTCGGGCGAAATCCAGCGCGACATCGAAGTCTTCGCCCCCGGCGCCGTCCCCGGGATGCACCGCAAGAATAGCCACGCCTCCCCGACTCCGGTGCTCGAGGACGATCGCGTCTACGTGCACTTCGGCGTCCAGGGCACGGCCGCGCTCGAGACCGGCGGCAAGATCCTGTGGACCAATCGCGACCACCAGTTCCAGCACGTCCACGGCTCGGGCGGCTCCCCATGCCTGTGGCAAGATCTGCTGATCTTCACCTGCGACGGCGCCGACCGCCAGTACGTCGCCGCGCTCGACAAGAACACCGGCGAGACCCGTTGGACGGCCGATCGCGGCGCGGCGCGCATGTCCTTCGCCACGCCGCTCGCCATCGACGCCGGCGGCGGCGCCCAACTCGTCTGCCCTGGCGGCGACCTGACCGCCGCCTACGACCCCGCCACCGGCCGCGAGATCTGGCGGGTGACCTACGACGGCTTCTCCGTGGTGCCGCGGCCGGTCTTTGCACACGGTCTGGTCTACATCGTCACCGGCTTCTATACGCCAACCGTGCTCGCCATCCGCCCCGACGGTCAAGGCGACGTCACCAGCACCCACATCGCTTGGCGTGTGCGGCGCGGCGCGCCGCTCACGCCTTCGCCCATCGTGGTCGGCGACGACCTCTACATGACCAGCGACAACGGCGTTGCCAGCGCACTCGACGCCAAGACCGGGCGCCGCTGGTGGCAGGGCCGGCTGGGCGGCTCGTTCTCGGCCTCTCCCATCGCTTCCGGGGACCGCATCTACTTCACCAATGAGACCGGCGAAACCAGCGTGGTGGAGGCCGGACGCGAGTTTCGAGTGCTCGCCAAGAACCGCCTTGCCGGCGCCACGCTCGCCTCCCCGGCGGTGGAAGGCGACTCTCTGCTGCTGCGCTCGGAGACCCATCTCTACCGCATCGAAGCCCTACAATGAAGACCCATGGAGCGCAACAACCTGCTCTGGGGCGTCATCGCCGTGCTGGGGCTGTTGGCGATCCTGCTGCTGGCGCGGACTTGGCAGCGCTCCAACGAGATTGAAGAGCGCCTGGCTCAGGCCGAGCGCCGCGAAGCGTTGCTCGAAGCCCGCGACGCCGAGCAATCCCGCGAGGCGTTGCGGCTCGCCGAACGAGCCGAGCAGCAAGAAGCCGCCGCCGCGACCGCCGAGCGTGAAGCCCTCGAAGCCGCTCGCGCCCAAGGTGAAGCCGAATGGGAGCGCGAGCGCGCCCGTCAGCAAGCCGAGCGCGCCCGCGCCGCCCTAGAAGCCGCCGAAGCCGACGCCGCTGACTCGCACCAGCGCCTCGCCCGGCTCCGCGACGCACGTGCGCGCGAGCTCGACCGCATGGCCGACGCCCTCGCCGAGATCGTCGAGACCGAGCGCACTCCCCTCGGCATGGTCATGCGCCTGGGCGAAGACCGCCTGCAATTCGACTTCGACAAAGCCAGAGTTCGCGACGAGGACAAGGAGCTGCTCAGCCGCATCGCCGGCGTGCTGCTGGCCTCGCGCGGCTACCGCCTCTACGTCTACGGCCACACCGACGACCAAGGGCCCGCTGCGTACAACATCCAACTCTCGGCCCGCCGTGCCGAGGCGGTCCGCGCCTACTTCGCCGCCGCCGGCATCTCCGAGAGCATCATGGAGTCCGAGGGCCTGGGCGAGAAAGACCCGCGGGTGAAGGGGACCTCCGCCGAAGCGCGCCAGCGCAACCGTCGCGTCGAGATCGGCATCGTCGATACCATCGTCACCTACGAAGAAGCCAAATAAGATGAAACAGTCCGCAATCGTGATTCTCGCGAGCCTGCTCGCCGCCTGCGCCGCGCCGCCTCCGGAGCCCCCGGCCGCCCCGCCCAACATCATCTTCCTGCTCGCCGACGACCTCGGCTACAACGAGCTCGGCAGCTACGGCCAGCACTACATCGAGACGCCGTACATCGACTCCATCGCCCGCGACGGCATCAAGTTCACCCAGTTCTATTCCGGACAAGCCGTCTGCGCCCCCTCGCGCGCCGCCCTGATGACGGGCAAGCACATGGGCCATGCCTACATCCGCAACAACGGCAACCCGGACGGCATGATCGACCTGCGCGCCGAGTACGGCTGGGAGTTTCCGGGCCAGTTCCCGCTGGCGCCCTCCGAGGTCACCATCGCCGAGATTCTTCAGGACAACGGCTACGCCACCGGCGCGATGGGCAAATGGGGCCTCGGCCACTTCGGCACCACCGGCGACCCCAACAAACAGGGCTTCGACCTCTTCTACGGCTTCAACTGTCAAGTTCACGCCCACAACCACTACCCAAAGTTCCTCTGGCGCAACGGCAAGAAGGAAGTTCTGCCGGGCAACGATCGCACTCTCAATGGCGAGACCTTTTCACAGGACCGCTTCCGCGAGGAAGCGCTGGCGTTCATCCGCGAGCACCAGGACGGCCCGTTCTTCCTCTACATGCCGTTCACCATTCCACACCTCTCGATCCAGGTCCCCGAGGAGTCGCTCGCACAGTACAAGGACGAGATTCCCGAGCAAGAGTACGTCCACCGGGGTTACCTCGAGCACCCCTACCCGCGCGCCGGCTATGCGGCGATGATCAGCCACCTCGACCGCGACATCGGCCAGATTCTCTCACTCGTCGACGAGCTCGGCTTGAGTGAGAACACGCTTGTGATGTTCACCTCCGACAACGGCCCGACCTACGATCGACTCGGCGGCTCCGATTCGGACTTCTTCGACTCCGCCGGCCCGTTTCGCGGGCTCAAGGGCAGCCTCTACGAAGGCGGCATCCGCGTGCCGCTGGTGGCCAAATGGCCGGGGAAGATCGAGCCGGGAACGACCACCGACCACATCGCCGCGTTCTGGGACGTTCTCCCGACGCTCGCCGAGATCGTCGGCGTCGAGGCGCCGGAGGCGCTCGACGGCGTCAGCTTCGCGCCCACGCTGCTAGGCCAGCTCGGCGACCAGGGCGAGCACGAGTTTCTCTACTGGGAGTTTCCTGCCTACGGCGGCCAGCAAGTCGTGCGCATGGGCGAGTGGAAAGGCGTCCGCCAGAACATGTTGCGAGACGGCAATCCGGACCCGCTGCGGATCGAGCTCTACAACCTGGCCGAGGATATCGGCGAGACCACCGACGTCGCGGCCAACCACCCAGCGGTCGTCGACGAGATTCGCGAGATCATGCAGCGCGAGCACGAACCCAGCACGATGTTCCCCTTCCCGCCGCTGGACTCCCCGACCGCAAACTGACTGCGATCCAGCCCCGCCCGCACCACCCCGCCTATACAGAATCTTCATGGAGGGCGCCTCCTAGTTTTCTTGGTTTTCTCGTTCTCCACCGTGCCAGTCGGGATTTTCGACCCGTAGACACGAGGTTCTTCACGATCTCTTTATGGTGGGCGCCTCCTAGTTTGTTCTTCCTGGCGTTTCCAGGCTTCTGCGACGAACGTTTTGCCGGCCGGCGCTCGCGAATCGATGCGCCAAATTCCTCCTATACTGGAAAGCTCCGCCCATGGCCTACCCTCGCATCGCCTCCCTCAAGACCGCCGGACGCTTCCGTGAGAGGCTCGCCGAGCTCGCTCTGCCCATCGACGCCGAGGACTCGATCGAGAAAGCCCCTCAATCCCCGCTCGCACAGCCGCTCGAGATCAGTGGCCACAGCGTCGGCAACCGCTTCGTCATCCATCCCATGGAGGGTTGGGACGCCGAGCCCGACGGCAGACCCAGTGAGCTCGTCCGCCGCCGTTGGCGCAACTTCGGGCTCAGCGGCGCCAAGTGGATTTGGGGCGGGGAGGCGATGGCGGTCGAGCCTGCCGGCCGCGCCAACCCAAGCCAACTCGTGCTCGACCAAGCCCACCGCCGCGAATTCGCTGAGCTGCTCGACGGCCTCCTCGACGCCCACCGCGAGGCTTTCGGCTCCACCGACGACTTGCTCGTCGGCTTCCAGCTCACGCACTCCGGCCGCTTTTGCCGCCCGTCTCAATCGGACAAGCCCGAGCCCAAAATTCTCTATCGCCATCCGATTCTCGACCGTAAGCTCGGCCTCGACGCCGACTATCCCGTGATGAGCGACGACGAGATCCGCGCCCTGATCGAGCGCTTCGTCGACGCCGCCAAGCTCGCCGAAGCCTGCGGAGCACAGTTCGTCGACCTCAAACACTGCCACGGCTACCTCGGCCACGAGTTCTTGAGCGCCCGCACCCGGCGCGGCCCCTACGGCGGCGCCTTTGAGAACCGCACCCGCTTCTTGCGCGAGCTCGTCCAGGGCGTGCGCGGCGCGACCAAGCTCGATATCGGTGTTCGGCTCAGCGCGTTCGACTTCATCGCCTTCAAGCCCGATCCAGACCAAAGCGAAGGCTCGAAGCTCGGCCCCGGCATCCCCGAGCAAGCCGCGACGCCCTACCTGTGGGGTTTCGGCGTCGACCGCCAGAATCCCACTCGCTACGACCTCGCCGAGCCCGAGGAGTTTCTGCGCTTGCTCGAGTCGCTCGACATCCGCATGGTCAACATCTCCGCCGGCAGCCCCTACTACAATCCCCACATCCAGCGGCCGGCCATGTTCCCGCCATCGGACGGCTACCAACCGCCGGAAGACCCCCTCGTCGGCGCCGCTCGCCAGATCGAGGCCGCCGCTAAGCTCAAGGCGAAGTTCCCCAACCTCATCTTGGTCGGCACCGGCTACACCTACTTGCAGGAGTTCCTGCCGCACGTCGCGCAGTGGGCGGTCCGCAACGGCAAAGTCGACGCCGTCGGCCTGGGTCGCATGGTGCTCTCCTACCCCGAGCTCCCGGCAGACACCCTGCGCGACGGCAAGCTGAACGTCAAACGGATCTGCCGCACGTTCTCTGACTGCACCACCGGGCCTCGCAACGGTCTCGTGTCCGGCTGCTATCCGCTGGATCCGTACTACCGAGGCCGCGACGAGGCGGCGATCGTCAAGAAGATCAAAGCGTCGCTGTGATTCATCGCCCGAAGCCCCTTAGGCGCTAGAACATGCCGTTGTCGTTCGCGGCCTCGCCAGGAATGACCTGCAGCACGTCCCAGTGCTCGACGATCTTCCCGGTGTCGTCGAAGCGGAAGATGTCGATTCCAGCGTAGTCATGGTCGCCCGGCCAATGCTGGTAGCAATGTAGGACCACCAAGTCGCCCTCTGCGATTGCGCGCTTGAACTCGACCCGCTTGCCCGGATACTCCGCCGCCATCTTCTCGAAGTAGTCGATGAACGCCTGCTTGCCGTCGCCGACGCCGGGGTTGTGCTGCGTGTAGGTCTCCCCGACGTAGCGCTCGACCGCTTCGGCGGGGCGACACTCGTTGAACATCATCCCGTAGAAAGCCTTCGCGTCCCGTTTCCGCTCGTCCAATCGGTTCTCCATCGAGTCCTCCTATTGTCCCGGCGCTCGGCCTCGAAGAGTGCTACAGCTATGCCGAGCCATAGGGCTCCAGCCTCTCAGGCGGATCCCCGCTCGTCGAGCGCAACGGCGGCCGTCGCCTGGCTGGTTTCGCGCAGATCCTTGAGATTGAGCCGCCATCCGCCCCAGTAGTCGTCCGCCTCCACCGCGTAGGCCGCATCCAGCGCCGCCCCCGCCGTCAGCGAGGGATGCTGCGCCGCCATCCGCCAGCCCATCGCCCACAAGTCCGCGCCGTTCTGGTCGAGCCGCAGCTTCAGGTGCTTGTCCTTGAGCACCCGGGGCGCGGCGGCCAACCGCACGCCCGCCGTCGCGAACACCGGCGTCGGATTGCCCATGCCGTGCGGAGCCAGCCTCGCCAGCGACTCCATCAGCTCGTCGCCAATCGCGGCCAGCTCGAGCTCTTCGTCCACCTTCAGCTCGGGCACGAAGTCGTCCGGACCCAGCACGTTCAGCGCGTGATCGTTCAACCCCTCCCGCAGCTCCGGCACGCGCTCGGCTCGCAGCGTACAGCCGGCCGCCATCTCGTGCCCGCCGAAACGCTCGAAGATCGGCGCCATGGCTTCGAGCGCCTCCACCATGTGAAAGGCCGGGATGCTGCGGCCCGAGCCGGTCGCCAGGCCCGTCCGCGGGTCGACGCTCAACACCAAAGTCGGCCGGTGGAAGCGCTCCACGATGCGGCTCGCGCAAATCCCGATCACTCCCGGATGCCAGCCCTCGCCCTCGACGACCAAGAACGGCAACACGTCCGGCGGCGGGACGCGTCCGAGCTTCTCGACGATCTTCTCGACCACCGCTTCCTCGGCCGCTTGCCGCTCCGCGTTGAGCCGATCGAGCTTGGACGCCAGCGCCTCGGCGCGAGCCGGGTCAGGCGTCGTGAACAGCTCGACCACCTCCCGAGCGGTATCCATGCGACCGGCTGCGTTGATGCGCGGGCCGAGGCGAAACCCCACGTCGCCTGCGGTGATAAAGCCCTTCTCACGCAGGCCCGCCACCTGCAACAGCGCTTCCAGGCCCGGGTTGTACGGGTGGCGCAAGCCCTCCAAGCCGATCTTTACGAACACCCGGTTCTCGCCCGTGAGCGGGACGAGATCCGCGACCGTGCCGATGGCGACGATCTTCAGCATCGAAGCCAGCACGCGCCGCGTCTTCTCCGCGGGCCAATCGACTTCGGTGAGCAGCGCCTGCGCCAACTTGAAGGCCAGCCCGACGCCGCACAGGTTCTTGTTCGCGTAGCTGCAGCCTGGTTGGTTGGGGTTGACCACCGCCAGCGCGTCGGGAACGGCTCGCTCGGGCAAGTGGTGATCGGTGATGATCGAGTCGATCCCCAGCTCGCGCGCGCGCTCCACCACCTCGCTCTCGCGAATCCCCGTGTCGACGCTGATCAGCAGCTTGACGCCCCCTTGCGCCGCCTGCTCGATCACTTCCGCGCGCATGCCGTAGCCCTCGCGCATGCGGTGCGGCACGTGGAAGTCCGCCTCTGCTCCGAGCATGGCGAAGGTCTTGAGCAGCAGCACCGTCGACGTCGTGCCGTCGACATCGTAGTCGCCGTAGACGAGAGTCTTTTCTCGCGCGGCGATGGCGGCTCGAATGCGCTCCACCGCCTCGCGCATGCCGCGCAACCCGAACGGGTCGAGCAGTTGGTCGAGCGAGGGCTCGAGAAACGCCGCGGCGGCGGCGGGATCGCGGACGCCCCGCTGGGTGAGCAAGCGCGCGGTGATGGCGGGAATGGAAAGCTCGGCGCGGATCGCCTCGGCCGCCTCGGAGTCGTAGCCGCGGCTGATCCAGCGCCGTTGCATCACTCGGTCATCACGAGAATGGCCCCGTCGGCGTCGAAGTCGCGCGCGGCCGGGGTGATGATCGTCTTGCGGTTGACGTAGATCTTGTTGCCCAGCGTGCGCGCCCTTCGCGCGTCGTCTTCGGAGACGAACTCGGCCACCTCGACCTCGGGGGCCTCGGGCTTGGGCTCCTCCGCGGTCGGCGATGCGGCCGGCGCGGACGCCGGCGTGCTCGATGGCGTGGTTCCGCAAGCGCAGGCGGGGGCGGCGGTCGCCGTCGCGCCGCCCGCCAGGAAGCGATCCACCGCCTGCGTCGCTGCTTCCCGCACACTCGTCTTCGTGGCTGCGGCGCCGGGTCGCTTGGAGAGGTAGCGGTCGACCGCCGCTGAGATCTCGGTTCTCGACGGCGATTGCCCGCCTGTCGCCGCGGCCGCGACCGGAGCCGCTGCCGGGATGTTCTCGCCGCGCTGGAAGGCCAGCCCCTCGGGGCTGGTGAACGCCTCGTCGGCTTCGCGCACCTTGAACGCGATGCGCTTGATGTTGATCAAGTGCAGCGGCCCGACGTTGTCCGAGGTGGAGTTGCCGGCGACCGCGCCGCATCCCAACGTCATCGCCGGCGCCACGTTGGTGGTGATGCCGACCGAGCCTTGCGGCGCCGGCGTGTTGACCAGCACGCGGTAGGCCGGCATGCGCAAGCCGTACTTCTTCACGTTCTCGCGCGAGCTCGAGTAGATCACGCAAGTATGGCCGCGTCCGCCAAAGTTCAGAATGCCCGCGCACGCTTCGATCCCGGCCTCGAAGCTCGGCACGAACAGCACCGAGAGCACCGGCGAAAGCTTCTCGGCCGACATCGGATGCTCGCGGCCGACGCCGTGGATCTCCACCGCCAGGATGCGCTCGGACTCTGGAATCGAGAAGCCCGCCATCTGGGCGATCTTCTGCGGCGCCTGCCCCACGCAGTCCGGGTTGATCCCAAACTTGTCGGTGATGAGCAGCCGTTGCAACGCCTTGCCTTCCTCGGCGTCGCAGAGATAGGCGCCGTCGGCGGCAAGCGCACGCCAAACCTCTTCGCGATGGCGCTCCTCGACCACCACGGTCTGCTCGGACGAGCACACCGTGCCGAAGTCAAAGCTCTTGCCGTCGACCACTTGCCGGATGGCGTCCTCGACGTTTGCCGTAGAGTCGATCAGCACCGGCACGTTCCCCGGGCCGACGCCGAGCGCGGGCTTGCCGCTCGAGTACGCCGCGCGCACCACGCCCGAGCCTCCGGTGGAGAGCACGATCGCCGTACGACGGTGCCGCATCAGCTCGTTGGTGCCGTCGATCGTGGCTTCGTTCACGCACTGCACCACGCCCTCGGGCGCGCCGGCTTGGGTCGCCGCCTCGGCCAGCAGCGCGGCGGCTTCGCACGTACAGCGCCGGGCGCGCGGATGCGGGCTGATGACGATGGCGTTGCGCGACTTCAGCGCAATCAAGACTTTGTAGAAGACCGTCGAAGTAGGGTTGGTGGTGGGCAGGATGGCCGCGACCACGCCCATCGGCTCGGCCACCTCGATGAGCCCCTGCTCGTCGTCCTCGCGAATGATGCCGGCCGTCTGCATCGGCTGGATGTGCCGGTGCAGCGTATCGGAGTTGAGCAGGTTCTTGGCGATCTTGTCGCGGACGTTACCGTAGCCGGTTTCCTCGACCGCGAGTTGCGCGAGCGACACCGCGTTCGCGCGCGCGACCTGAGCGACGCGGTCGACGATGGCGTCGACTTGCTCCTGGGAGTAGTCGCGGTATTGCCCGAAGGCGTCGTAGGCCGCCTGGACTTTTTGCCGGACTTCTTGGAGAGAGCGAAGATCCTTGTCTTCGAGCATCGGATGCTAGGGCTCCGGCGCTCAGGCCTCGACGTTCTTGGGCGTGACGAGCTCGGTGTCGTCGGTCGGCCCCGGGATCACGTGGACGCTGACGAGCTCGCCCACCCGCCGCGCCGCCGCGGCGCCGGCGTCTGTCGCGGCCTTCACCGCGCCCACGTCGCCGCGACAGGTTACCAAGACCAGCGCCGCGCCAACGTATTCCTTGCCTTCGAGCGTGACGTTAGCGGCCTTGACCATCGCGTCAGCAGCCTCGATGGCGCTCGTAAGCCCCTTGGTTTCAATCATTCCCAGCGCGCGCATGTGTGAAGTTCCCTCGCTTGCGGTAAAGCTGAAGGTAGCACACCGCCGGAGAGCCGCACAAACCGCGTCGCTCGTCTTAAACAAGCGTCCACCTGATTTGTTGGCGGAGCAGGGAGCATGGTACGTTCGGCTCGGAGTATGACGGGCGCGACCGCATCTCGAACAGACGTTCGGTCGG
The DNA here is from genome assembly GCA_965216545.1 of Bryobacterales bacterium. Taxonomy (GTDB): domain Bacteria; phylum Acidobacteriota; class Terriglobia; order Bryobacterales; family UBA6623; genus RI-231. The sequence goes on along the minus strand of OZ244172.1, from coordinate 3,079,819 downwards.
CGAATAGCGGGATGGGCTGTCTGATCCTGTTCGGGGCGCCTTTCCTGCTCGCCGGTCTTGCCTCGCTTTGGGCCGCGTTGCGCGATTGGAGCTCGGGCGACCCCGATGAGAACTGGTGGGTCGCGCTGGCTGCCGGCGGGCTGTTCACGCTCGTGGGCGCGGCCATCATGTGGGCCGGCGTGCATGGCCGCCGCAAGGCGATCGAGGAGGCCGAGCTCAAACAACAACACCCGGATCAGCCTTGGATGTGGCGAGCGGACTGGGCGCGCGGCCGCGTCGAATCGGACTCCCGCGCCGGGATGTACTTCTCCTGGGCCTTTGCCGCAATCTGGAACATCATCTCGTGGACCACGCTCGTCGCGGCTCTCGACGAGATGGACCTCGCCGATCCAAAGATGCTGCTTGTCGCCCTGTTCCCGCTGGTGGGTTTGGGCTTGCTGGCCTGGGCGACGACGGCCACGTTGCGCCATCGTAAGTTCGGCTCCTCGCAGCTCGAGCTCTCGACGCGGCCCGGAGTCATCGGCGGCCGGCTGGCGGGACGCATCCACACCAGGCTGCCGGGGCCGCCGAACGACGGCGTCTCGCTCAACCTCGACAGTGTTCGCATCGTGCGCTCCGGCAAGCACAGCCGCGAACAGTTGCTCTGGAAGACCGACAAACACGTGCCGGCATCAAGGCTGAGCCGCGGTTGGCAGGGCGTCTCGATTCCGGTCGAGTTCCAGATCCCGTCCGATGCGCAGGAGACTTCGCGTGAGGGCCGCGCCGTCTTCTGGCGACTCTCCGCCGCCGCCGATCTCGCCGGGGTCGACTTCCATGCACGCTTCGAGGCGCCGGTGTTCCGCACCGCCGAAAGCGCCGCGGCCGGCAGCGAGACCTCGGCCCCGGCCGTCACCTTCGCCTCCGACCGCAAGCCGGAATTCGACCCCCGGGATGCGACCTTCGTCGAGCGCCCGAGCCCGCTCGGGGGCGTCGAGTACTACTTCCCGCCTCGCTCGCAGAAGCGCGGCGCCGGGGCCACGACGATCTTTCTGGCGATCTGGCTGGCCATACTCGGCGTGATGATTTACTTCGACCTGTTCTTCGTCTTTCAGATCGTTTGGGGGCTGTTCGCGCTGCTGATTCTGCTGGCCGCGCTCGACGCCTGGCTCGGCAGCGCCACCGTTCGCATCGAAGGCGATCAAATCCACGCCGTGCACCGGATCATCGGCCGCGGCAAGATGCGCACGATTCGCTTCGGTGAGATCGCCCGCATCAAGACCGACGTCGGTTCCACCCAGAGCGAGAGCATGACCCAAGCGTCGAAAGCTTGGTGGAACATCAAGGCCGTGCGCAAGACCGGAGGCCGCGACTTCCGGATCGTTCAGAATCTTCGCAACCAACGCGAGGCGGAGTGGCTGGCGCAGCAGATTCGAGCGCGTCTCGAGCGGGGTTGAGGCGCGGGCGCTGGGTTGTGCTATCCTACGGAAGTCTTTTGAACCTTCCTCTTCTCGTCGGGAGCGGCCTAGTCGCGGGACGGCCGGACGCAGGCAGGCAAAAGCGCCAATCCAAAAAATAGGAAGTCCCTCGTAAGGAATGGGCTACAACATTTACTTCGGTAACCTGCCCGAGTGGGTTACCGCTGACGACCTCAAGTCTTGGCTCGATTCGAGCGACTTGGTAGCGGACGCGATTCGCGTGATCCGCGATTTCGAGACACAGGAATCCAAGGGCTACGCCTTCGTAGAGGCGCCCAACGAAGAAGAGATGCAGGCGATCATTCGCCGCTTCAACAGGGCTCCCATCGACGGGAAGCTCCTCCGAGCCAAAGCCGCGCACCCCAAGGGCGAGAAACCGCCTTCACGGGCGCAGCGTCGCGCGCGCCGGCGCGCCGACGGCGACCCTCGCAAGGGCAAGGGCGAAAAAGGCGAGCAAGTCGGCACGCTGGGCGAGGCGCTGCAAAAGGCGCTGTAGCCCGCGTTCGCCATCAGGACGTGTGAAGAAATCCGGGACTGGCTCACGCGATTCGAAGCAAGTTCCTTCGTATCAACGATGCTCGGCATCGTGAGCGCCTGTCCCAGCGATTGCTTCACACCTTCCAGTCCGCAAAGGCAGGGTAGGCTTCGGCTTGCCGCACGACCGCGTCGTGCGTCGCAACACGGGCGCGGGCTCGCGGCCCTGCTGCTAGAATCGAGATTCTCTCGATGGCCCGCCGCGAATCCCAAGCGACGATCCTGCTCGTTGACGACGACGCCCTCATTACCTCCTCATTGCAAGGGCTGTTCACCCTCGAGACCGACTACGAGGTGCTGGTCTTCAACGATCCCGTGGCCGCCGCCGAGCTGGCCGAGCGCCGACCGATCGACGTCGTCATCTCGGACTTCCTGATGCCCGGCCTCAACGGCGTGGAGCTGCTCAAGCGCATTCGCGCCCAGCAGCCCGAAGCGGTGCGCATCCTGCTCACCGGCTTTGCCGACAAAGAGAACGCCATCCGCGCCATCAACGAGGTTGCGCTCTACCAATACATCGAGAAGCCGTGGGACAACGACGACTTGTTGCTGCTGGTTCGCAATGCGCTCTCTGAGCGCAACCTACGCCGGCAGCTTTCAGACAAGGTGCACGAGCTCGACAAGTTGGTCGAACGCCACATGCGGTTGAGCGACCGGCACGAATCGGTCGAGCGCGAGCTCGAGCGGGCCGCGACGGTTCAGCGCGGACTGATGCCCCAGACCCTGCCGCCGCTGGAGGGCTTCGAGCTCGCCGCGGCGTTCCAGCCCAGCCAGTGGCTCGGCGGCGACTTCTATGACGCCGCGACCACCGACGACGGCTTGGTGGCGTTACTCGCCGACGTCTCCGGCCACGGCGCCCACGCGGCGCTGACCTCGATGCTGCTCAAGGCGGTGTTCCATGAGTGCGTTCGGATCGCCCCGACCCCGGTCGAGCTGCTCGAGCAAATGAATCAGCGGCTCTACCGCTACCTTCCGAGCGAGATGTTCGCTTGCGCGGCCGCGGTGTGGATTCGCCCGGAAGGTTTGTGCCTCGGCAACGCCGGGCTGCCCTACCCGTTCGTGTTGCGCGGGGGCGAGCGCATCGACGAGCTGCCGCTGGCCGGTCTGCCGCTCGGCATGTTCGCCGACAGCGAAGTCCGCCCCTACGAGATGCGCGAGATCGAGCTCGCGCCGCGTGAGACGTTGCTGTTGGCGAGCGACGGGCTCGGCGAGGTGCGCGACGCCGGCGGAGGCTTCTTCCAGGATGGGCCGCTGCGACCCGCGCTCGAGCGCCTCGCGGCCCATTCAGCGCAGGGCTTGGTGCACGGGCTGGTCGAAGAAGCGACGCGGTTTCGCGCTGGCGAGAGCTGGCCCGACGACGTCAGCCTGATCGCGATCCGCCGCTCCTAGAGCAGTGCGTGCGCCAGCAGCCGCCGGGGATCGGTCGGGCGCGGTCGAGCGAGCCGTTGTAGAGGTAGACCCAAGCCTCGAGTCGAGGCTCGTTGAGGGCGACGCGCTTGCGCAGGTAGAGCGAGCCCTCTTCCTCGTAGGCGTCGAGCGCCGCGAGCGTTGCAAGCTCGACTTCGTAGAGCTCGCCGCGGACTTCGCCGCCGCCCTCGACCAAGCCCGGATACTCGCCCAGATCCCACAGCGCACCGGGAATGCGGCACGGCTCGAGAAAGCGCAACGCGCCCTCGACGCCCGCGCGGCGATCGCCGCCGCAACCCCGCATCAGCGTCCCGTAGAGCGCCAGCGGGGGAAACTGGCGAGTCGCGGTTTGTCGCTTTTTGTCATGCAAAATCGGGGGTGCGGCCGCTAGCGCGGTTTGTAGGTCTTGGAGTAGTTGTTGCGGCTGTTGGTGATGGTGAACTCGCCCTTCTTGTTCACCGAAGCTCGGATCCAGTGGCCCTTGTCGCCCTCGTCGGTCGCGGCGAGATTGGCGATCATCTGCTCCTCGGTGTTGGGCGCGCCTTCGGGCGTGAGCGCCTTGTGGACCTGCCACAAGTCGACCAGCCCGGGCGCGGAGGCGAGCGTCTGGTAGGTCTCGGGACGGCCGCCCTTACGGTGGCCGTTGTTCATCACCGCGACCTGCGGGTTGATGGCGTGGACGTGCGCCGGCGGTCCGGACATGTGCATGCCGTGGTGGGTGACCTGGTAGAGATCGACCTCGCCGAGCAGGTTGACGGGGCAGGCGAGCTCGAGCTCGTAGTTCCAGCTCAGGTCTCCCAAATCGAGGAACTCAAACTTGCCGACTTTGATCATGAAGCCGACGCTCTTGCCGTTTTCGTTCGGGTCGGGCTCCTTCTGCTCCGCATCCGCGCACAGCGGATTTTTCTTCTTGCGGCCCAGCGGCTTCGAGACAAACTTGCTGCGCGCGGCGACGAAGCGAAAGTCGACGCCCTCGAGCGGCAGCTCGTCGCCCGGCCCTACCCGCATCCGCCGCCCCTGGGCCGCGGCGAGATAGCTCTCCCACAGCGGCTTGCCGCGCTCGGTGTCCTTCTCCACCGAGTCGCCGTGGTCGACGAACTTCTCGATGGTCACCATCTTGGCGAGCGAGGGCAGCCCGCCCACGTGGTCGAGGTGAAAGTGCGAGGTGATGAAGTAGTTGAGGCGGTCTTTACCGGCGACGTACTTGAGCACGTTGACGATGCGCTTGGGGTCGCGGTCGTCGAAACCGGGCCAGCCGGCGTCCATCAACGCGGTCTCGCCTCGAGGGGTGACGATCAGGGTGGCGGCGCCGCCCTCCACGTCAATCCAGTAGATGTCCAAGGTCTCGTCTGCGGCCGCCAGCGGCGCGGCCATCAGGAGCAAGCAAAGCAGGATGCGGTTCATGCGGAAACTCCGAAAGCTGAGTCTAGCAGCCCGTGTCGGAAGTCGCGTGGGCCGCGCGAGAGGGTCTTGGGTGTGTTCGGCGAGGAGCGACGAGGGTGTTGATGCGGGACATCCCCGCGAACGCCTCGCATCTCGCCCCGCGGCGCGCGCAACGCGGCCTACGGGACTTCCGACACGGGCTGCTACCGGATGCGATCGGTGTAGCGCACACGGCCGGCGAAAAACAGGATTGCCCAGACGTATTTCGCGAACGTGCGGGCGTAGCCGAGCGGCTGCCGTTCCATGCGGCGGCTCGAGGTTCGCACCACCAGGCGGCGATCGTAGACGAAGCGGCGGCGGTCGCTGCGCCAAGTCTCGGCGAGGATCGGCCACTCCTCGCCGATGGCGACCCGTTCGTCGAAGCCGCCTGTTCGCTCGAAGGTCTCCCGGGTACAGAACATGAACGCGGGCATCGCCTTGGCGCGGGCCAGTGGAAGCCGCCGCACTTGCCCCCAGAAGAACCACCAGCAATGCGCGCGCAGACCGCCGTCGAGCCTGCCCAGCCCGGAGATGCCCGCGATGCGGCGGCGGCGGCAGTGCGCCAGCACGCGTGAGAGAGCATTTTCGGGCAAACGACTGTCGGCGTCGAGGAAGACGAGCACTTCTCCCGATGCGGCGCGCGCGCCGCGGTTGCGGGCTCGGGCGGCGCCGCGATCGGAGCAATACAGCCAGCGCACCCGCGCATCGAACGCCTCGACCGCGGCGCGTGTGCCATCGGAGCTATCGTTGTCGACCACGAGCACCTCGGCTCTCGCCCCGTGCCGGCGCAAACGGTCGCAGGCGCGCAGGACTGAGCGCAGCGTAGCGCCAATCTCGCGCTCCTCGTTGTAGGCGGGAATGACGACCGAGACGGTGCTCGCTCTCAATCGCGGACCTCCAACGCATAGAGGTCGTCGCGCATGCCCCACGTCTCGCCCGCTTCGAGCAGTCGCGCCTCGAAGCCGCACCGTCGAGCGAAACGCACAAGCTCGCCAGGGGTGAACAACCGACGCGGCCACACCGGGCACGGCCTCGGCGGGATGTAGCCAATCGAGCGCGCCGCCAGAAACGCGCCAGGTGTAAATACCCACTCGTTGACCGCGATCGCGGGCCGGGCGCCGACCGTTTGCAGCACGAGGACGCGTCGCGAGCCCACGCGCGCCATCTCGCGAAGCAATTCCGCTGGGTCGGCCGGATACTGCAGCACGTGCAGCGCGAGCGTGGCCGAGAACGCGCCGGTCTCGAACGGCAGACGCCGGCCGTCGAACAGCCTCGGCGCCGAGCCGCAGCGCGGGAAGGCGACTACGTCGGCTTCGGTCACCTCCGCGCCGGTGAGCGAGCGGATGGCGGCGGCGTTGTGGCCCGTGCCCGAGCCCACGTCGAGCAACGGCCCGCGAGGCAACCACGGCGCCAGCCGTTCGGCGATGGCTTCGGCGCGCACGGCGGCCGCACGATCGATCGCGCGGTGGGCCCAAGGCTGCGGACGAGGCCGGAGAGTCAACGCTTGTTCGCGTCCAGATCGAGGCGGCGCACCCAGATGTTGCGGTAGCGCACCGGGTTGGAATGCATTTGCAGGATCAGCGGCGCTTCGGCGGCGTGGGGCTCATACTGCGTCACCTTCTTGTGGCGCATCGGCCCCAGCATCTCCTGGCGGTGATGCAACAAGACGCCGTTGTGGATGACGGTGGCGTAGGCTGGCTTGACGAGCTTGCCGTGCTTGAAGCGCGGCGCCTCGAAGATGATGTCGTAAGCTTGCCACTCGCCGGGTCGCCGCGAGGCGTTGACCAGCGGCGGATACTGCGCGTAGATCGAGCCGGCCTGACCGTCAGCGTAAGACTTGTTGTCGTAGGAGTCGAGCACCTGGATCTCGTAGGCGCCCATGAGCAGGATGCCGCTATTGCCTCTGCCCTGACTTGCCGCGACGACCTCGGACGGCGAAGCCCACTCGATGTGCAACTGCACATCGGAGAACTTCTGCTCGGTCATCAGATGTCCGTCCTTGGTCACTTCGATCACGCCGTCGGCGACGTTCCAGGCCGGCGGCCCGATCTTGCCCCCTCGGTCGCCCTTGGCGTAGTCGTAGCCGAGCGGGCCGTCCCAGCGCCGCCAGCCCGAGAGGTCCTTGCCGTTGAATAGGACGATCGCGTCCGATGGCGGCTTGCCGGGTGTCGCTGCGCTAGGGAAGGTCCCCGGCGTGACGACCGGCGGACGCGGGCGGGTGTCGTCGTGGATGCGGTAGTCCTGTCCGGGAATGTAGGGCGTATCGCTGTAGCCGGTTGGATATTTCTTTCCCTGCGCCTGCAAACCAGCGAAACAGCCGACGATCAGCGAGAGGGCAAAGACGTGAACGAAGAATCGGGGCATCGGCAAATCACCTGCTCCAGGAATTATTCCACCTCGCCGGGCTACGGCGCCAGCGAGAGGCGGGTAACCGAGATACGGCCGCCGAAGCAGACGTCGACGTCGCGGTCGGCTTCGCGCGGCCGCTTGCGGTACTCGCCGGCGTAGTGCAGCAGCCCGTCCTCTTCCCGGAACTCGACGCCCAGCGGCGAGAGATCGAGGGCGCAGCGCTGCGCCTTGGGCGCGGCGGCGGCGGGCAGGCACGGCAGGTTGACGTTCCACATCGCGTTCGGGTCCGGCGGCTCGCCGAGCAGCTCCTCGAGAACGGGCCGCGCCCACTCGGCCGCGCGCCGCCAATCGGCCGCCTCGAGCGCTCGGCTGCGGTAGCGCGAGACGGCGATGCCTGGCAGCCCGTGGATCAACCCCTCGCGCACGGCCGCGACGGTCCCGGAATGGAAGACGTCGACGCCGAGGTTGCCGCCGCTGTTGATGCCGGCCACCACGCGTCCCAACTGGTCTCCGAAGCGGTGCAATGCGACGCGCACACAGTCGGCGGGCGTGCCGTTGAGGGCGTAACGGTTGGGGCCGCGTTCCTCGAGACCGAGCGGCGAGCTCGTAGTCGCGGCGTGGCTGCAGCCCGACTGCTCCTCGCGCGGCGCGATGACGACCAGCTCGCCGAAGCCCTCCATGGACCGCGCCAGCGCTTCGAGCCCCGGCGCGTCGATGCCATCGTCATTGGTGAGCAAGAACACGATCAGCCTCAGAGCTCGATTCTCGCAGACGGCGCAACGACGGCGGAATCAGCGAGAATAATCAAGGTCGAGCTGGAATGTTTGGGAAGCGCTCGCTCAGTCGGGTCCGCCTCGCGCATTTGGCGCTAGCGGCCAGCCTGCTCGTCTGTTCGTCGTGCGGCAGGCGGGCCCAGGTGCGCCGAGCGCCGATGCCTTCGGCGCCCGCGGCCCGATCCGAGCCCGCGCCCGTCGTCGGGACCGGGCGACCTCGGGCCGACGCGCCAAACTTGGAGTCGTTGAGCCCCGAGCTGGCCAGGCCGGCGGAGGCGAGACGCCCCTCTCCCTTCCCTGGGGTCGATCCGACTTCCGCGTCTTGGCCGGACGGCCATTTCGAGAAAGGCGTCTACCGCAACGCGGCCGGCTTGAAGCTGCCCTATCGCGTGTTTATGCCGGCGGTTTGCGAGCGGCCTTGTCCGCTGGTGCTCTACTTGCACAGCACCAGCGGACAAGGCGCCGACAACGAGACGCAAGTGAACGGCAGCCGGCGCTGGGGCGCCGGGTTCTGGACGTCCGAGCGGGTGCAGAGCCGCCATCCAGCCTTCGTGCTCATCCCGCAAGCCGACCCCAAGCTGGCCCCGACCTGGGTGAGGCTGTGGCGCAAGGATCCGCGAGACGGGCCCGACCGCGCCGAACCGCTCGAGCTCGCCATCGAGCTGCTCGAGAGGCTGCAACGCCGGCTGCCGGTCGACCCGGCGCGGGTCTACGTTACCGGCTTCTCGATGGGCGGATTCGGGTCGTGGATCGCGATCAGTCGTCATCCGGAGAAGTTCGCGGCGGCGGCGCCGGTGGCCGGCGGCGGCGATCCGGCTCACGTCACCGGCGCCAAGAGCGCGGTGTGGGCCTTCCACGGCGCCCGGGACTCGATCGTGCCGGTCAGCCGCACGCGAACGATGGTGCAGGCGTTGCGCAAGGCCGGCGCCAAGCCACGCTATACCGAGTACCCCGGCAAAGGCCACTTCATCATTCGCGAGGCGCTGGCCGAGCCCGAGCTGGTGGACTGGCTGTTCGCCCAGCGCGCGGATTGGCTGCGGTAAGGCGCCCCAGGCGACGCGGTGCACTACCGGGGCGCGCCCGCAAGCTCGGCGGCTAGCCATTCCGAGGCCCGCTCGATTGCGGCGTCCCGCACGGCAACTGAGATCTCGCCGAACCACTTGTTCTCCGGAAGCCCGAAGCGGTCGCCGCTCAACTCCGCGAGTCGGCCTGCGGCGAGATCGCTGTAGCGCGCCCCGGTCGTCATTGCGCGGCTGTCGCGGAGGTAGATCGCCAAGAAGCGGAGCATGGGAAGGCGCGGGGCGGACTCATGGTCCGAGGCCGCGCTCCACAACGTACTGTAGAGGTCCGCATCGTGCTGCCGGCTGCGGCGGACCAGCAACAAGAACCGCTCGAGGTCTTCGCCGTCGCCGTGGTCCCACAGTAGACGGGCGGCGACTCGCCATCGGCCCAAAGGGACCTCAGGGTGATCCAGCAGCTCGCGCACGATGTCGAGCGCGGACGGCGCCAAGTCCCTGCGACCGTTTCGGATCAGCGTCGCGAGGACGAACAGGATGCCCCCGGGTTGGCGCTCGATGGCAGCGGCGAGCGGAGCTTCGAGCGCGGGATGATCGGCGAATTCCGCCAACGTCATGGCCGCACCCCACGAATAGACAGGCAGATCGCCCAACAGAGTCTCGATAAGAAGGCGCTCGCGATCCCCCTCGGGCAGGCGCAATACGACCCAGCGCTGGAGCTCTAGGATGGCGCTGGGAGCATGGCCCTCGACGCCGCGGCCCGCGAGAAAGTCCGGCCATGACGCGCGCGGAATTCCTTGCGACGCTAGCATGGCGGCGGCCGCCGTTCGCGTGCGCGCCAGATCCGAGCCGAGGAGCTCGGCTAGGAACGTTAGTAATGTAGGTCGCATCTGATCGGGATGCCGCGGATGGAGGAGGCCAAGGGTCGCGTAGCGGCCCATCGCGTGCACAGTCGCGGCGTCTCCCGAGGCGAAGGCGTTGGCGACCTCGCGCTCGAGGAACTCGACCGCATCCGCCGCGTGCAGTTCCTTGGCGAGGGAGGAATGCGCCGGCGGCACGGCGCCCTGGCCGGACTCGAACCAGAGCCCCAGCGTTCCGTCCTCTCGATAGCGGAGAGCGAAGATCCGGACGTCGTCCACGCGAATCTCGGGCCACAACGGCCCGGAGAAAACCCCGCCCTGACCTGGAGGATCTTCACCTCGATAGGCGATCTCGAGCGTGTGAGCGCCTGCGAGCTGGTCGTGAAACGAGTGGTCTTCCGCTCGGAACCGCAAGGGCTCAACCACAGCGACATGCTCGAAGACGGGGTGCTGTCACTGACGGCCGTCGGGAGGCGGAAGCTCCAGGCCCACGCTGATGCGAAGCACCCGGCCGACGACCAGCGCGTCGGCTTCAGCCAGCACGAAGAGCGAATGGTTCGCAATGACGGGCGCCGCTTGCAGCGGGACCACGCAGACCAGCAACGCCAAGGTCGCGCGCACCATCGGTAGGTAGACACCGATTGCCGGCGGCAGGTTCCAGAGATTCCGCGCCTATCTACCCAGGCAGCGCGAAGGCGACGATCTCGTCGCCGGCTTTGGTCCTTTGTTTGCCGCCGCCCCCGGCGGCGATCACGACAAACTGCCGCCCGTCGACCGAGTAGGAGCACGGCGTGGCGTAGCCACCGGCATTGAGCTTGGTCGACCAGACCTCTCGGCCGCTGCTCGACTCGAAGGCGCGGAAGCGCTCGTCGAGCGTCGCTGCGATGAAGACCAGCCCGCCGGCGGTGGCCAGCGAGCCGCCGATCTGGCGCGTGCCGGTCTTGCCGTACTTGGCGTCTTCGCCCAGCACCTCGCGCCAGACGAATTCGCCGCTGTGGAGGTCGATGCAGGTGAGGTAGCCCCATGGCGGCTTCATGGGCGCCCGCAGCTCGTGGTCATAGAAGCGGATGTAGCCGGCGTGGCCGTAGCGGTAGCTCTTCCCGGGGCCGGCCTCGACGAGTTGCATGATGTTCGCTGTCTCGCTGGTGTTGACGTAGAGATAGCCGCTGCGCGGGTCGAACGAGCCGCCGCCCCACAAGGCGCCGCCGAGGAAGCCGGGGCGAACGATCGTCCCCTCGAGGCTGGGCGGAGTGTAGATCGGCCCGTGGCGATTGTTGCCCAGGATCTCCGCGGCGTAGGCGGCCGATTGCGGCGAGACGTCGGTTGCCTCGGAATCCTCGAAAGTCAAGCCGCTCAGCGGGGGCGGCTTGATGGGGAACGGTTGCGTCGGCCAGGCCTGCTCGCCGGGAACATCGGAGGACGGAACTTGGCGCTCCTCCACTCCGAACAGCGGCTGGCCGGTCTGCCGATCGAAGACGAAGGTCAAGCCGGTCTTGGTCAGTTGCACCAAGGCCTCGATGCGACTCCCCCCTTTCTCGAGGTCGCACAACATCGGCTGCGCGGGCAGATCGTAGTCCCAAAGGTCGTGGTGAACGGTTTGGAAGTGCCACAACCGCTCGCCCGAGTCGGCGTCGAGCGCCACGACGGAGTTGCCGAACAGGTTCTGGCCGCGGCGGTCGCCGCCATAGAAGTCGAACGCCGGCGAGCCGAGGGAGACGAACAGGCGGCCGCGGCGCTCGTCGAGGCTCATGCCCGCCCAGTTGTTCGTGCCGCCGGCGTGACGCCAGGCGTCCTGTGGCCAGGTGTCGTAGCCGTACTCGCCCGGATGCGGGATGGTGTGGAAGATCCACTTGCGCTTGCCGCTGTGGACATCCCAGGCGCGAATGTGGCCGGGCGCCGCCGGAGCTGGGCCTTCGCCTCCTCCCCCGCCGGTGAGGACGAGATCGCCCCACACGACGACCGGGCTGGTGTGCTTGAAGCCCCCGCTGACACTGGCGTCGAGCTGCGTGGAGAGATCGAGCACGCCGCCCTCGGCGAAGCTCTCGACCAACTCGCCGTTGCCGCCGTCGAGGCAGTAGAGCTTCTCGGTTGCGGTGGTGAAGATGCGGATCGCGTCTCCGCTCTTCCAATACGCGACGCCGCGGCTGACGCCTCGCGAGCGCCGGCTGGACGAGCCGGCGAAGGGATCGAAGCTCCACAGCAGCTGGCCTGTCGCGGCGTCGAGGGCCTGGGTTTTGACCTGCGCGGTCGTCAGGTAGAGCACGCCGTCGACGACGATCGGCGTGGTTTCGATGGTGGTCTGGGGACGCTGCCTGGCGTCGCCGGTATGGTGCGTCCAGGCGACCTCGAGCTCGCCAGCGTTGGCGGGCGTGATCTGATCGAGCGGCGCAAAACGCGTCGCTCCCTGGTCGGCGCCGTAGTAACGCCACTCCCAGTCTCGTGGAGCGGCTGGGAGCGCCCCGGACGGCGCGAGTAGAGAAGCAGCGGAAGAAGCCAGGAAGGCTCGGCGGTGCATGCAGACAGGCTATCCGAGTCGGGCCAGTCGCGGCAGCCAGCCTTCGAGCCAAGTGCGGAGCTCGGAGAGCTGCGCCTGGCGATCCGGCGCGGGCGGGAACGGGAGTCGGGCGGGAAACAGCCCGCGAGCTTCGGCGACGGTCTTGAGCGCCCAGGGGTAGGGCAGCCGCTCGAATTGCCCGATCGCTTCGTCAAACAGAGCGGCCTGGCGATCGAAGCGCTCGTCGTCGCCCGCTGCGGAGGCCTCGAACAGCCCCGCGGCGGCCTCGGGCACGACGCTGGTCGGCCCCGAGATCACCGCGTCGATCAGATTGCGGCGCAGGGCCTCGACCAGCACGGTATCGTTGCCCAGGATGCGGCAGGCGGGAAAGGCGGCGGCGCTGAGCTTCTCGAGAGCCTCCAGGCTGCCGCTGGAATCCTTCACGCCGACCAGGTTGGGGACGGTCTCAATCAGGCGTACGATGGTGTCGGCTTCGAGCGGGCTGACGAAGGCGGCGAGGTTGTAGATCAGCGCGGGCCCGTCGATGGCCGCGGCGGCGGCGCGGTAGAACGCTTCGAGATCGGTTTGCGGATAACGGTAGAAGTGCGGGGCCGGCAGCAGGACGACATCGGCGCCGGCGCCGAACGCGTGGCCGGCGAGGCTGCGGACATCGTCGAGCCGCGCGGCTCCGATGCTCGCAATCAGCACGCCGCGGCTTGCGTTGACCGCGGCGGCGCGCTCGAGCACGGCCTTACGCTGCTCCAGGCCGAGGTCGAAGTACTCCCCGGTTCCGCCGGTGAGCACGAGGCCCGTGCCGCCCTTGTCGAGCACGAGCTCGATGTTGCGTTCGAGCGCGTCGAAGTCGACTTCTCCCGAAGGGCTGCGAGGAGTGAGCAGGGCGGCGAGCGGACCCCGAATCGGCGTTTCCATGGTTGGTAGGGCTATTGTGGTCCGCGGCTGGCGGAGGCCGCAAATGGGGAATCGCCGTAGCGTCGAGGCAAGCTTGCGCCCGGGCTGCGCGAACGAGCGGGCTGGTATGCTGGAGATCTCCCGTCGCGGATTCTGGAAATGACGATCAATCGGCGCATTGTGGAAGGCAACGGCGTGCTCTCGCTCGCCACGCCGAGTTGCGAGAAGGGCGTGGGGCGGCTGATCGCCAAGCCGGAGGCCGAGGGTCGGATTCAAGGCGTCGAGATCGAGCCGTTCCCGCTGTGGCCCGACGATCGCGGTTACTTCCTGGAAGTGGGGCGCATGGGACAGGGCATGATCGGGGGCTTCGATCCGGCACAGGCGCAAATTTCGGCCGCGATGAGCTATCCCGGCACGATCAAGGCGTTCCACTACCATTTGCACCAGACCGACTACTGGTCGGTTGCCGCGGGCATGTTCCAGGTTGCGTTGGTGGACCTGCGTGACGATTCGCCGACATTCGGCGAGCGCAATACGCTCTACATCGGGACGATGCGCTCCTGGCGAATTCTGATTCCGCCCGGCGTGGGCCACGGGTACAAAGTGGTGGGAGTCGACCCCGCGCTGTTGGTCTACGTCACCAGCCGCCAGTACGATCCCAACGACGAGGGTCGCATCCCCTACGACGACCCCGGCATCGCCTACGACTGGGAGACCCAGCACAAATAGCCGCTCCAGTCGGCTTGAATCTCAGGCTCGTATCGCTTAGCATGACGCCTGACCGGGGCGATTCGTCCCCGGGCACGGAGAGAAAGACTGCGATGACCCGCACCTGTTTGTCCTTGATGCTCGCCTTGGGTTTGGCCGGCGCCGCGCTCGCACAAGACGGCCCGAACATCCGAAATCCCACGATCAACACCGAGTCGCCCGAGGGCAAGCCGCTGGTGGCGGCCGGATTGGCGGAGTCGGTGGAGGAGCGGGTTCCGATCCTCGAGGGCTACCTGCAGGAGTTCCCCGAGGGCGAGCTGCGCGGGTACGGGCTCTACCAGGCTCAGCGGGCGTACGTCGAGACGCAACAGCACGCAAAGGTTGTGGAGGTCGGCGAAGAGCTGATGGGCATCGTTCCCGATGATCTCGAGATCCGGCACAACGTGAACCAGGCGCTGGTGCAGCTGCAGCAATGGGAGGACCTCTACCCGCTGCTCATCGAGGCGCGTCCCATTGCCGAGGAGCAGGCGGCGACGCCGCAACCCTCCGGCGACGAGGAAGAAGTAGCGGCCTGGAAAGCCCAGAAGGACTACGCCGACGGAGTCGTGCAATGGCTCGAATGGGCGACCAACACCGCAACGGTGCAGCAGACCGATCCGAAAGCGAAGGTCGAGTGGATGAATCGGCTGACCGAGAACTACCCCGAGAGCGAGTTCGCCCAAAACCTCGAGACGCAATACGTGATGGCCTACCAGCAGATGGGCGACCAAGAGAACATGATCGCCTGGATGAAGAAAGCCGTCGAGGCGGGCTCGCAGGACGAAACCTATATCTATACGCTCGCGGAGGATGCGCTGGCGAAGGGCGACGAGGAAGCGGCCATCGGCTACGCCGAAAAGACCCTCGAGATCCTCGAAGCCAAGCCCGTGCCAGAGGGCGCGGCGGGGGAGCAGTGGACGGCGCACAAGGAGAAGATCGGGGCCTACACGAACTTCCTGCTCGGACGCGTCTACATGCCCAAGAACACCAAGCCGGCCTACCGGACGGCGAGGTCGTACCTGCTCAAGACCAGGGACGCGCTCAAGGCCGAGGGCGGACAGCGTTATCACATCCTTTCCTACTATCTGGGCGTCTGCTACGTGCAGCTCGACATTCAGGGCGACAACATCAAGCAGGCGGCCTATTGGATGGGGCAGGCGGCGAGCACCGACGGCCAGTTCAAAGGCCAGGCGGCCGCGGCGCTGAAGAAGATCAACGCAGCGCGGTAGGGCGGGTCGCGGACCGATGCGGGTCCTCGTACCGAACCTCGGTTCGACGTCGTTCAAGTATCAGCTCATCGAGTTTCCTTCCGAACGGGTGGAGGCGCGCGGCCGGCTGGAGCGCATCGGGCGGCCCGGCGGAGACGCGCCGGACTATCGCACCGCCATCGAGGGCGTGCTGGGCGAGTGCGGGCAGGTGGATGCGGTCGGGTTCAAGGCGGTCCACGCCGGTCCGCGCTATCGCGGCTCGTTTCGGGTGGATGACGCACTGCTCGCGGCGCTCGAGGAGTACGAGCCCGCCGCGCCTTTGCACAACGGCATCTACCTTGGCGGCATCCGCACGTTCCGCGAGCTGCGACCAGAGCTGCCTCTGGTCGCGGTGATGGAGCCCGGCTTCCACAGCACGATGCCGGACCATGCGACGAGCTACGGCCTCCCGCCGGAGTGGGCCGACACGCACGGCATTCGGCGCTATGGCTTCCACGGGGCTTCGCATCGCTTCATCAGCCGACGCACGCCGGAGTTTCTGGGCGTGGAGCCCGAGGAACTGCGCTTGGTCTCGTGCCATCTAGGCGGCAGCTCGTCGATGACCGCCATCGACCGCGGCCGCTCGGTCGATACGACGATGGGGTTCTCGCCGCAATCCGGGTTGGAGAACGCGACGCGCCACGGCGAGCTCGACGCCTTTGCGGTGTTGTTTCTGATGGATCGCGAAGGCTGGTCGACGGCCGAGGCTCGCGAGCAGTTGCTGAGCCGGGGCGGGCTGGCCGGCGTCTCGGGCGTGGAGGGCGGGGACGTCCGCGACGTGGAGCGCGCGGCGAATGGCGGCGAGAGGCGCGCGCGGCTGGCTCTGGATCTGTTCTGCTACCAGATTCGCAAGACGATCGGCGCGTACGCAGCCGCGATGGGCGGCCTCGACGCGCTGACGTTCACCGGCGGCATTGGCGAGAACTCGGCGACGATCCGCGCGCAGGCAACGCGGGATCTGGACTTCCTGGGCGTGCGCATCGACCCGGCGGCAAACGTGGGCGGCAGCGGCGATCGTCTGATCTGCTACGACGACGCACCGGTCAAGGCGGCGGTGCTGGCGACGAACGAGGAGATCGTGGTGGCTCGCGAGACGGCCGCGGTGCTGGCTGGGGCCACGTCGTAGCTGGAATTTCCCGCGAAATTGCGTTGACGGAAAACCCAGCCGCGCGCTAAGGTCTTGTATTGTCGCCGCCGTGCGACAGCCCTTTTTGCAATGAAATTCGCCTCCATTTCGGTGTTGTTCGGGGCTGCGTGCCTGTGGCCGTCGCTGCTTGCCGCGCAGGCGGGCTTGGCCGGTTACTACAGCGACTGGTTCGTCGGCAAGACGATGGCGAACGGAGAGCGGGTGGACCAGGGCGCGCTGACGGCGTCGTTCTCCCATCATCCCTTTGACACCAAGCTGCGGGTCACCAACCTCGACACGGACGAAAGCGTGGTGGTGCGCGTGACCGATCGGCCCGGGCCGAAGACGAACGAGTTGATCGTGGTCACCAGCGCGGCGGCCGAGGAGCTTGGTTTCCTCGACGCGGGGCGAGCGCGCGTGCAGGTCGAGGTCGTCGAGCTCGGCAGCGGCCGGCGTGTGGCGACGTTGAGCGCCAAACCCACCGCGAGGCAGCGGCGCTGGAAGCGGGGCGGGTTGGCCGAGCCGGGTAAGAAGCCTAGCCCGTTCTCCTACTCCGAGCCCTAAGGACGCCGCCTAGCTCGAGGTTTCATCAGTGCGCTCCTCCTTGAGCGCCTTGAGTTCCTTCTCGAGCGTCTCAAGTTCCTTCTCGGCCGCCTCGAGCTTGGGGCGAGTCTGTGAGCGCGGTTCGCGGCTTTCGCTCGGCTCCCAAGACGCCGACAACTCGCTCCGCAACAGCAGCGTCGCCATGTCGAGCGGTTTCTCGAACAGCCGATTGTACGTCGTTTCCGAGAACGGCTTGTCGTCGTCTAGGAGTTTGAGGAAGCCTTCCTCATGAAGCATCTTTCTTATGGTGTCCCAGGCTCTGTTCTCGAGGTCCTCGAGGCCCCTCAGCGACAGGCTCTTCTCGAGCATTCTCCTTTTGTCGGCTTCGTACGCGGACTGCTGCAGAGAGGAATCGAAGTAGATCTTCTCGAAAGACGTGATGAGCAGCCCAAGGTAGCCGTCCATCAACCGGACGCAACGTGTTAGCGTTCGACGCGTATCGGGAATGAGGTCCGTTTGGTTTTCAACGGCCCGCACGACGTTCTTCAACTGGACGCGCGAACCAATGAGCGCTCTCATCTCGTCGCCGTAGGTTTTGGCCGACCTGTGAGCTGCAATCACGATCCGCGACCGCTCGACACGGTCAGAGACCTCCTTCAGGTCGTCAAGCACGTTTCCGATGAAAGTCACTCGGAAGGCTCTCCTCCCTATCAGGCGTGTGTGCTCATCCACCAATATCCTGACGATCGGCGCCAAGAAGCCGGTGAAGATCAATCCCACCGATGCTGTGAAGATGATCTTCGCCCAATCGCTCGGCGGGTTGAGAAAGCCCAACTCCGGCGAGAGGTGGATGCTGCTCAGGCCTATACCGACTAGCCCGCCTCCAGCAGCCAGACCGAAGGCTTTTCGCAGCGGCGGGGTCCAAATCAGGGTGGCGTCATCTGAGCCGGGGCTCTTGTGCTGCCCTGTGTCGGCAGCTTGGTCTGTGGTCGCTGGACTCTCGGTTTGAGGTGGCGCGGACATTCCTTGGAGCGCCGGAGACGCGCCGTAATAGTAGCGCAGCACGAAGAAGCCGAGGTGGTCTCGCCCTAGGTTGGCTGGACCTTCCAACGCCTCCCTGGTATCCTGCGACTGGCCGTCGTTCCGCGCGGCTGGAGAGGACTTTCCATGATTCGAATCGGTTTGTGCGCGCTGGCGCTCTCACTCGTCTTGCCGGTGTTCGCGGCTCATCACGAGGAAGGCTTTATCTCGCTGTGGGACGGCAAGACGTTCGACGGCTGGAGGAAGTCGACCGACAACCCCGGCACGTTCCGCATCGAGGACGGCAAGATCGTCGCCAACGGACCGCGCTGCCATCTCTACTACGCCGGCGAGGTCAACGGCGGCAAGTTCACTGACTTCGAGCTGAAGATCGACGTGATGACCAAGCCCAACTCCAACGGCGGGGTCTATTTTCACACCGCCTATCAAGATGAGGGTTGGCCGGCGAATGGGTTCGAAGTGCAAGTCAACAACTCGCACAAGGATTGGCGTCGCTCCGGCGGCTTGTATGCAGTGGACGACGTCAAGAATCCGCCGTCGACCGACGGCAAGTGGTTCACCGAGCACATCATCGTGAAGGGAAAGCGCGTTCAGATCTTCATCGACGGCAAGAAGCTCGTCGATTGGACCCAGCCCGGCGATTGGACGCCGCCGCAA
Organism: Bryobacterales bacterium; assembly: GCA_965216545.1. Taxonomy (GTDB): domain Bacteria; phylum Acidobacteriota; class Terriglobia; order Bryobacterales; family UBA6623; genus RI-231. Next base: position 3,061,243 of record OZ244172.1, on the reverse strand, counting down.
AACATGGCCGGTCGCGTCATTCGAGCCGGATCGACGTTCGCCCTGCAAGGGCACGATCCGGGCTCGACGGTGTACTACAAGAACATCCGCGTCAAGCCGTTGAAGTAGATCGCTGGTCGAGTCGGAGCCGCGCGCGCGAGAGTGTGCGTGAAAACCGTGCTGGGAGGGACAGTCGGCGAGTTTCGCGCCCGCGGGCTCCATCTGAGCTCGTTGACTCCATTGCGGCGCGAAATCGTGACAGGAACGTGTGAGGAAATCACCCCGACAGGCACTCGCGACCTTGGCCGCCGTTGATTCGCAAGCACTTGTGGCGAGTCGCGAGAGCCAGTCCCGGATTTCTTCACACGTTCCAGTCCCCAGCAGCCAGCATCCTTGCGCGTGGGACTGCCTTTTCACACGGGCTCGCGAGCTTGCGGTCGCGTGCAAGACCGTGCGAAGTTCACGCGACCGCACCCTGGCGGGATGCGGCTCCGACCGGACTATTTAACTCCCGTCGCGTATCGGGAAGGCGGGCGAGTCCGAACGCGAGGACTCGAGCAGGGCCGCCATCCTCTGGGCGACTCGCGGGTTGGCAGCCGCTACGTCGCTGCGTTCTGAGACGTCGCGGCTGAGGTCGTAGAGCTCGACCGGGGAGGACGGCGTCTTGCGGACGGCCTTCCAGTCGCCGTCTCTGGCGGCGACGGCGGTGTTGCGGCGCTCGTGGAACTCCCAGTAGAGCGGCGGCCTCTTGGCGAGCGGGTGGCCCTCGAGCGCCGGCAGGATCGAGACTCCGTCGAGGCCGCGGGGAGGCGAGACGCCGGCGAGATCGCAGGCGGTGGGCAGGAAATCCCAAAACGCCCACACTTGATCGCTAACCGCGCCCGCCTCGATGCGCGCCGGCCAGCGCGCCAACGCCGGCACGCGAATGCCGCCCTCGTACATGTCGCGCTTGATGCCGCGTAGCCCGCCCTGGCTCTCGAAGTAGCTCGGGTCGTGGCCGCCTTCGCGGTGGGGTCCGTTGTCGGAGCTGAACACGATGAGAGTGTCGTCGGCAACGCCTTTGCGCTCGAGCAGCCTCAGCAGGCGTCCGATGTCGCGATCCATGCGCGTGATCATGGCGGCGAAGCCCTTCTCGGTGTTGGGCCAAGGCTTGTCGGCATACTCGCCGTAGTCGGGTACGGGCATGCCGTCGCCGGTATCGGCCCCGAGCTCGTTGTCGGCGTGCGGCGTCGTAAACGCCAGGTAGAGGAAGAAGGGATCGGCGGCAACCTCCTCAACCCAGTCGAGGCATTTCTGCGCAATCAGGTCGTGGGAATAGCCGCTGCGCTGGGCGCCCCGGTTCTCGCGGATGAGCGTGTACCGGTCGTCCTCCCAAAGGTGGATCGGGTAGTAGTCGTGGGCGTTCGTTTGGCTCAAGTAGCCGTAGAAGCGATCGAACCCTTGCAGGGTCGGCCGGCCGGTCGAGTGCGCCTCGCCCAGCGCCCACTTGCCGAAACAGGCGGTCTTGTAGCCAGCGCTGTGGAGCGCTTCCGCGACGGTGACGTCCTCTGGCGCCAGCGGGGGCCGCGGGCCGCTGGGCGTGGAGTTGCCGCGGACGCGCGCGTGGCCGGTGTGCAAGCCGGTCATAAGGCAACAACGCGAGGGCGCGCAGACCGTCGAGCCGGCGTAGGCTTGTGTGAAGCGCATGCCCTCGCGGGCAATGCGGTCGAGGATTGGGGTCGAGATACGGGTCTGGCCGTAGCAGCCCAGGTCGCCGTAGCCGAGGTCGTCGGCCAGGATGAAGATGATGTTGGGCTTGCGCCGTTGCGCGTGAAGCGGAAGCGCCGCGGCGGCGGCGAGGAAGGATCGACGGGTGAGCACGGTTTTGTTGATTCTACCCGCTCGCTGACGCCGCCCGCGCTCCAGCGACTTCAGTCGATGCGGAATTTGCGGTAGACGACCTCGGGCGGCGGCGGGTCCTGCTCGCGGCCCGGGACCGTCTCGAAGGGCCTGCCCACGGAGTTGCCGGCCAAGTCCTCCAACACGCCTTCGACCTGCAGCATGTAGTCGCCGGCCGCCCAGCGGCGGGCCGGCTGGAGCGACCAGCGCGTTTCGTTGCGTTCGACGCGGACGCGGCCGTTGACGATGCGGCGCTCGGTCGTCATCACCGCAATCAGGCGCTCGGCGAGGCGGCGGTCGAGCGGCTCACCGAGCTCGACGATCAGCGGGTCTTTCGATCCGGCTCTTGGCGTGAGCAGGCGCCACTGGTCCGGCTTTGGGGTCGCATGATCCGGGGGACCGACGACGAAGCGCTTCTCGCCGCTCGCGGCCAGCGGCAGGCCGCCGGCGTCGAGCCACTTGGGGTCAATCGTCAAGCGGTAGGTGCGTCCTTCGCGAATGGGCTCGCCCTCTTCGATGTTTGGCACGAGCCCGCGCTTGACCCGGCCCGGGTCGAACAACAGCGTGAGCCAGCGGCCCGAGGGGTCCCAGAGCTCCTGTTCGAGCTCGAGGAAGGGCAGCTCGACCGGTACGCCGCGCTCGTCTAGCAGCCGGATTCGGTCATAAGCCTCGCCGCGGCTCATCGGCGCGGAGAACCGCAGATAGAACCGCAACTGGTTCTCCGGCAGCGTCTGGGAGCTGGGGTAGACGGCGAGCAGGCGCGCGGCCGGCCGCGCCTGCCGAGGAATCGAGAACGGCACGATCTCCGCGTCGCCGCCGTCGCTCGGCTCGATGACGGCGCGGTAGCGTACGCCGGGGCGAAACGGGTAGCGCGGCCGAAAGACCAGACCGTCGGCGGTGCGCTCGGTCTGGCCGCTCAGCGGAGGCAGATCCCCCTCGGCGTCTACGAACACCCGGATGGAGGCGGAGGGCCCGCGAACGCGCACCGCGTCTTGAGTGATCTGCGCCGGCTGGGCGGCGCAAACCAGCGCGACGGCGCAGCCGGCAATGGCCAGCCGCAACCACGGGAAGACCGCGCGCGTCCCCGCCGCTATGCTCGCCTCGCTCAAGGCAGCGCGATCGTCTCGAGTCGCGCCGGCCCGTCGCCGTTGCGCGCCAGGATCACTGCGTGATGGTCGTCAAGCTTGTCGAGTTGCTCGACCCCTTGGAGAGACTCGATCGTCTCGTAAGGCAAACCGGCCTTGTCCTCGACCGGCGAGGTGATCGGGTCGTACTGCTCGATGCCTTTGGTCGCCATCTTCATCACGCCGCGGCTGGAGTTGGCCATCAGGATGTACTCCGCGCCAGCCTTGCGGTAGCGAATCATGTCGAGCGGGCGGTTGCGGTTGCCGAGCTCGGCGATCGTCGTGCCGACGACCTTGGTCTTCGGCGCGAGGTCCTTGACGGGGAACTTCACCAGCGGTGTGCAGGTGTAAGCCGCGAGCAGATGCGGCTCGGCCTGGATCTCGTAAGGGATGAACGTCCGGACCGGCGAGCGGGTCTCCCACTGGGCGTGGTTGCCGTGGTAGATCTCGACGCTGGTTCCGCCGCTAACGCCGGTGAACGGAAAATCGACTGCTCGCAGATTCGAAGCGAACTCCTCGTTCGAGAGGCCGGCGACGAAGACCTTGCCGTCGAGGTAGCCGAGATCGGTGATGGCCTGGTTGCGCAGCGGGCGGCCGCGACGGTCCTTGGCCTCGGCGCCGACCGGGTTGGGCAGACTGGCGCGCGCGTGCGGGATGTTGGCGAGATCGAGCTCGGTGATCGCGCCGTTCGAGTCGATGCGCACGATGACCGGGATGGCGTCGGGGCCCTTGCCGCGCGAAACCGAAAGATAGGCCTTCTTCGAGATGGGATTGATTGCCATGTCATTGACGAGAATCTGATTCGCCTCGACGCCGAGCATGGCGGCAATCTTGGCGTCGACATCGGCGACGTTGACCTTGCCCGAGCCCGGGGTGCGGTCGCCGGTATCGAGAGCGAAGATTGCGGCCGAGGTCGAATCGCCGACAAAGAGCACGGCGTCGGGGCCGAACGCGAGCGGGCCGGCGGACGCGATGGCCGCTTTGCCTGGGGAGAGACTGCTGACCGCCGAAGCGGCGAACAGCGGAGCGGCGACGAGCGCCAAGGCCAACAGCAACAAGATGTTCCGTTTCATGGAGACTCCTCCGGGAGGTGAGCTGGCAAGCTCTGGACTTCGGGCGCTCAACGATACGCCCAGGTTACTCGAACGCCCTCGATGTTACCCTTTCAGCCGCTCCACCTGCGCGCCTGCCGCCGCCAGCTTCTCCGCAAACCGTTCGTAGCCGCGGTCCAGGTGGTAGATGCGGTGGATGACGGTCTCGCCCTCGGCGGCCAGGGCGGCCAACACCAGGCAGGCGCTAGCGCGCAGGTCTGAGGCCATCACCGCCGCGCCCGAGAGCGACGGCTTGCCGCGGATGGTCGCCCGGTTGCCGTCAAGCTCGATGTCGGCGCCCATGCGCAGCAGCTCGGCCACGTGCATGAAGCGGTTCTCGAAAATCGTCTCGGTAACGTGAGAGACGCCGCCGGCGAAGGCCATCAGCGCCATCCACTGCGCTTGCATGTCGGTCGGGAAGCCGGGGTGTTCCGCAGTGGTCACGTCGACCGGCCGCAGCTCGTCCGGCGCGCTCAGCTCGAGCCGGCCTTCACCGGGCGAAGCGATCTCGACGCCGGCTTGGCCCAGCTTTTCGAGCACGGCCTCGAGATGCTCGGGTTGGGCGCCGGTCAACGTCAGCCGCTCGCCCGCCAGCGCGCCGGCGATCAGGTACGTACCAGTCGAGATCCGGTCGGCGATGATGGCGTGCTCGGCGCCGTGCAGCTCTTCCACGCCCTCGATGACGATGCGTGAGGTCCCCGCTCCTCCGACCCTGGCGCCCATCTTGTTGAGCAAGGCGGCGAGGTCGGCCGTCTCCGGCTCGCGGGCGCAGTTCTCGAGCACCGTCTCGCCCCGGGCCAGGGTCGCGGCCATCATCAAGTCCTCGGTTCCGGTGACGGTGATGCGCGGGAAGACGTAGTGCGCGCCTCGCAGCCCGTCCGGCGCGACCGCCTCGACGTAGCCGGCTTCCTGGCGGATCTTGGCGCCGAGCGCTTCGAGCCCGCCGACGTGCAGGTTGATCGGTCGAGCGCCGATGGCGCAGCCGCCTGGCATCGACACGCGCGCGCGGCCGGCGCGAGCGACTAGCGGCCCCAGCACGAGGCTCGAAGCGCGCATCGTCTTGACCAGCTCGTAGGGCGCCTCGGGCGCTTCGATCGAGGCCGCTTGGACGCGCGTGCGGCCGTTTTCCCGCGTCGCCTGAGCGCCGATCGATTCCAGCAGGCCGATCATCGTGCGGATGTCCACCACGGCCGGGATCCGCTCGAGCGTGACCGTATCCGAGGTCAGCAGCGTGGCGGCCAACGCGGGCAGCGCGGCGTTCTTCGCGCCGGCGATCGGAATTACGCCCGAGAGCCGCCGCCCGCCCTGAATGCGCAGCTTCTGCATCGCCCTATTCTCCGTTCTCGAGCGCGGCGCGTAGCGAGCCGCCGGCGGCTTCGAGGCGTTGCCAAGCCGCTCGCGGCTCGAGGCCGCGCCGCGCGACAAGAACGGCGGCGCGGACGTCGCGCGTGGCTTCGAGGGCGCTGCGTGCGACGCCGGGCTCGCAGCCGGCGATCTCCTCGACCAGCCGGCGCGCCCGCTGCCAAAGCTTTTCGTTTGCGAGCTTCAAGCGCACCATGCGGTTTCCGTAAACGTGTCCGCGCTTGACCATCAGCGCGGTCGAGAGCATGTTGAGGACGAGCTTCTGCGCCGTCCCGCTCTTCATGCGCGTCGAACCGGCGATGGCCTCGGGGCCCACTGCCGGCGCGATGGTCAGCTGGGCGTGCGAGGCCATCTCCGCCTCCGGGTTGGTGGTAAGCGCGACCACGAGGCCGCTGAGCGACCGAGCGCGCTTCATCGCCCCGATGACGTACGGCGTGCGGCCGCTGGCGGCGATGCCGATCAGCGTGTCACTCGAGCTGAAGCCGGCATTATCGAGGTCGCGAGCGCCCTGCTCGGGGTCGTCCTCGGCGCCCTCGATCGAGCGCCACAGCGCCTCCCGGCCGCCAGCGATCAAGGCCTGGAACAGCTCCGGATCGGCGCCGTAGGTGGGCGGAACTTCGGCGGCGTCGAGCACGCCCAGGCGTCCGCTGGTCCCCGCGCCCGCGTAGAAGACCCGGCCGCCGGCTCGCATGCGTTCGTAGATCCGCTCCACCGCCTCGGCGATCACAGGAATCTGTTCGCGAACCGCCTCGGCCGGGGTGTGATCCTGATCGTTGATCATCGTCAACATCTCGGCGGTCGAGACGGCGTCGATGCCGTCCGTTGCCGGATTGCTTTGCTCGGTGATCAGGTGGTCGAGCACGTCGCGTCTATCCCAGGCCGGTCAGCTCCTCGCGCAGACGCTTCCAGGATACGCCGAGCTCCTCAGGAAGAATGCGGGTCTCGCCAATCACGGTAACGAAGTTCGCATCGGCGAACCAGCGCGGCAGCGCGTGCATGTGGATGTGGCCGGCCACCCCAGCCCCGGCCGCCCTGCCGATGTTCATCCCGATGTTGACGCCATCGGGCTCGTAGAGCTTGCGCAGCGCGGCTTCGAGACGCCGCGTGAGCCGCATCATCTCCTCGACTTCGTCTGCACTCGCGTCCTCGAGAGTCGAGACGTGTTGGTAAGGGATGACCATCGCGTGGCCGTTGGTATACGGATAGCGATTCAGCACGACGAAGTTGAGCTCGCCGCGATGGACGACCAGCTCGGCCTCGTCGTCCTCGGACTGAGCGACCCGGCAGAACACACAACCATCCGAGGAGGGCTTGGAGGAAGAGCGGAGGTACTGGTAGCGCCAGGGGCTAAACAGGTGGTCCATGCGGCGGACAGACGACGCCTCAGTCCCGCTTCACCGGCATCGCCGCCGGCGGCGGCCCGCCGTTGACCACATCGCGCAACTCTTTGCTCGGCTTGAAGAACGGGATGGTCTTCGGCGGCACTTCGACCTTCTCGCCCGACTTGGGATTGCGCCCAATGCGGCCCTTTCGCTCGCGCGTGCGGAAGCTGCCGAATCCGCGGATTTCAACCTTGTCGCCCGAACGAAGCGAGGTTACGACGCTGTCAAAGATCGTTTCGACAATCACCTCGGATTCTTTGCGCGTCAACTCGACGACACGCGATACTTCTTCAATCAAATCAGCTTTCGTCATTGTGGGAAAACCCGAGGCGCTCCAAGAAGGGCGAACGCGCGCCGGAGCGAGGCCTTGATGGCGGGACCTATCGAGGATGTTACCACGGGCGCGCCTGGCTGGAGCGGCAATGCAATCTACGAGTCGAGATGCCGCCCGCAGGCGCGAAAAGCGCGGTCTGTCCCCTGCGCACGGTTTTCCCGCGCACTCTGGTGCGCGCATCTCAACCTTCGTTGCCGCTTGGCGGCGCGGCGTCGGCGGCGTCAGCCTCCGGAATCGGCTCCACGCTGTGGCAGCTCAGGCCGATGCGGCGGTCGAGCTCGTCCATCTTGACGATCTCGAACTCGTAGCGTGATCCGGGGCGGAGCCCGCCACGTCGACCGCGGGCTCGCGTTGGCATCTCGGAGTTGTGGCACAGGCCCTCGACTCCAGTCGCCAGCTCGACGAAGGCGCCGAACTTGACCTGACGCGTGACGCGTCCCAAGACGGTATCGCCAACGGCGTGGGTCGAGAAGTAGGTCTCCCAGACATCCGGCTCCAATTGCTTGACGCCGAGCGACATGCGGCGGTTCTCGTGGTCAACGTTGAGCACGACGGCGCGCAGGTTCTGCCCCTTTTTGACCAAGTCCTTCGGGCTGCGCACGCGGCTGTCCCAGGACAGATCCGAGATGTGCACCAGCCCGTCCACGCCTTCCTCGAGCTCGATGAAGACGCCGTAGCTCGCGACATTGCGGACGCGGCCCTCGACGATCGAGCCCAGGGCGTAGCGCTCGCCGACGCTCTCCCATGGGTCGCTTTCGAGCTGCCTGAGGCTCAGCGAGATTCTGCGCTGCTCGGTTTGGACCTTCAAGATGGCCGCTTCGACCTCTTGGCCTTCCGAGACGACCTTCGAAGGGTGTTTCAGGCGCTTCGACCAGGTCATCTCGCTGATGTGGATCAGCCCCTCGACGCCCTCCTCGAGCTCGACGAAGGCGCCGTAGTCGGTAACGCTGGCAACCTTCCCTTTCACCGTCTCGCCCTGCCGGAAGCGCTCGTTCACCGTCTTCCACGGGTCGGGCTGCATGTCCTTGAGGCTGAGCGAGACTCGCTCTCGATCGGCGTCGAAGCGGATGATCTTGGCGGTGACCTCTTGCCCGGGCGTCAGCGCGGCGGCGGGATCCTTGATGCGTCCATAGGAGATGTCGGTGACGTGGATCAGCCCGTCGATCCCGCCCAAGTCCACGAAGGCGCCGTAGGAGGTGACGTTTTTGACAGCGCCGGTGACGACCGCGCCGAGCGTGATCTTCGACAAGGTCTCGCGCTTGACCGCATTGAGCTCTTCCTCGAGCAGCTCGCGGCGCGAGACGACAATGTTGCCACGGCGGCGGCTCAGCTTGACGATGCGAACCTCGATGTCCTGGCCGATCCAGGCGTCGAGGTCGTGCTGCGAGCGCAAGTCGGCCTGGGAGCCCGGCATGAAGGCGGGCAGGCCGACATCGACGCTCAGACCGCCCTTAACGCGCTCGAGCACCTTGCCCGTGACCGGGACCCGGTCCCGGAAGGCGACCTCGAGCCGCTCCCATTCCTCGCGGTTCTCGGGTAAGGCGACCGCCAACTGGACGTACTCGCCCGGTTCGGCCAGTCGAGTGACGATCACCTCGATCTCCTGGCCCGACGCCAACGCCGCGAGCGCTTCGGTGGGATCGCCGTTGCGCGTCGAGAGGAAACCCTCGGTCTTGGCGCCAATGTCGACGACCACGCCGTCCTCGGCGACGCTGACGACGACGCCCTTGCGGCGGTCGCCTTCGCACAGCTCGGGAACCTCGGCCCCAAGCTCGAGCAGCGCTTCCTGGAACATCTCCTGCGCCGCGGCCGGGATGTCCTCCTCGTCGTCGGGCGCCTCGCCCGCGGCGGGCATGGCGGGCAGCCCGGGGACCGAGCTAACGGGCGGCGGCGGGGCTGGGGCGGGAGCAGGAGGAGGCGCGGCGGGCTGCGGCCCAGGATCCCGAGCGAGCGGCGGGGAGACTGGGGTGGCGGCGAGCTGGGGGGCGGCCGGCGGCGCGCTCGGTTCCTCGCTTGGCGGGGCGACCAGCGGCATGTCCACGCTCGGGTTCGGCAGCGATGGAGGAGGGCCGGTCGGGATCGGAGCGGGAGATGGCGCGGCGGACGGGATCGCCGCCGGAGCGGGGGCCGCGGGCTCCTCCTGCACCGGCTCGTCTTCCACCGCGCTCGGGGCCTCGGGGGGCGCTTCGGTCGGCTCTGCCGACGCCTCAGGCTCCTCCTCGGCAACCGCGGGCGGCGGCTGTTCGGGTTCTCCGTCCGGGCGCTTCTCCTCGCTCGTCTCGGCTCGGAGCTCTTCCGGATTCCCCGTCATGGCGATTCTCCCCGTGCAACCGAGGGCGAGCTCGCGCAACTAGAGCTGCGAGTCGCGGACGGCCGCGTTCTAATCCAAATGAACGAAGCCGCCGGTGGACGGCGGCCTCGGGTAAGGCGTGGCTAACCTGCCCTGCCTAGCGCGTTACTATACCGGAGAGAATTTCAGACTGTCAAACCCGTTTCGCCTCGCGATTCCGCTTCCTCGGCGAGACTTTCCCGGTAACCGGTCACCAAACCCGCCGCCGTGGCCACCACCAGCGGACCCAGAACCACCCCCACCAACCCGAACGCGCCGAGGCCGCCAAGGACGCTAATGAAGACCAGCAGGCCGTTGAGCTGAGAGCGGTCAGCGATCAACACCGGACGCAAGACGTTGTCGACGGCGCTGATCAGCAGCCCTCCCAACATCAGCAGCGCGATGCCGCGGCCGATCTCGCCGCCGATCAACAATCCGATCGCCGCCGGCAACCAGACCATCCAAGCGCCCAGAACCGGCACGAACGACGCCAAAGCCATCATCACGCCCCACAGCACCGGCGAGCCGAGGTTGACCAGCATGAAGCTCAGGCCGCCCAGCGCGCCTTGCACGAAGGCAACGATGAAGCCGCTCGTGATCGTCACCGAGATCATGTCGATGGTCTGCTTGACCATGATGTCGTGCCGCTCGCCGCCAAACGGCGAGACGTCGCGCAGCAGATGCAGTAGCCGGGGTCCATCGCGGAAGAGGTAGAACAGCGCAAGCAGCAGCACGACGAAGTCGAGCACGAAGCCGGCGATGTTCGCCGGGAGCTTCGCGCTCAGCCCTAAGAGTCGCTCGCTGGCCGCCTGCGCCCACTCAGCCAATCGATCTTCGACCCTGCCGAACGACTCCGGCGCCCGGGCCGAGATGAAGTCCAAGCCGCTCTGGATCTTTTCGGCGATCTCGGCGCGGGGCAGCTCGCGGATGACCTCTACGGCTTCGGCGACGAACGACCAACCTAGCCAGACCATCGGCGCGATGAGCAGCAAGGCCACTGCTGCGGTGCTCAGCAGCGCCGCCAGAGTGGGCCGCGCCATCCGCCGGAGCAACCGCCGGTGCGCGGGGTAGAAAAACGTTCCGAGGATGGCCGCCCAAACAAGCGGCTCGAGAAACGGTTGCGAGACCCTGTAGACCAGATAGAGCAGCAGTGCGGCGAGCAACCAAGCCAGCGCCTCTCGACGCGAGTCGATCGCCTGCCAGGCGCCGGCGCGGCTCGGAGCTTCGTCGCTGCGCTGGTCGCTCATCGTCTCCAGAACGCCGGCGTCAGGATGACGATGACGGTGTAGAACTCCAGCCGGCCGGCGATCATGTCTCCGCACAGCACCCACTTGGCCAACGCCGGCAGATGACCGTAGTTGTCCACTGGCCCAACCTCGCCTAGCCCGGGACCGATGTTGAACATCGAAGCCGCCACCGCGGCGATCGAAGTCAATACATCGACGCCCATCGCCGCCAACAGCAAGCACGAGACGAAGTTGACGACGAAGGCGAGGTAGACGAGGTTCAGCAAGCTCTGCACGGTGTTCTCCGGCACCACCGTCCCGCCCAAGCGCACCGCGAAGACTCCGCGCCGCTCCACCATGCGCTTGAATTCGCGGTCCACGACCTGAACCAGCAGGAGAATCCTCGAGACCTTCAGCCCGCCGGCGGTCGAGCCGGTGCAACCGCCCACGAACATGATCGTCAACAGCAGCAGTTGAGGCAACGGCCGCCAGAGCTCGAAGTCATCGGTCGCGAAGCCGGTCGTTGTGAGAATCGCAGTCACCTGAAACAGCGCGTGTCGGAAACCCGGCTCGAGCTCGTATCCCTGCTGGAGGACCAACACGGCGGCGATGATGAGCGAGGCCGCCGCGGCCAGCGCGAGGTAGCCTTGGATCTCGATGTCGCGCAGCACCTGTCCCGGCTTCAGCTCCACGAAGAAACGGTAGTGTTGCACGAAGCTGACTCCGGCCAGCAGCATGAATACGATCAGAATGTAGTGAATCAGCGGATCATCGAAGGCTGCGATACTGGCGGCTCGGGTCGAGAACCCACCCGTGCCGAGCGTCGAGAAGGTGTGGCACAACGCATCGAAATTGCTCATGCCGGCCCAGCGCAGCAGGCCGTAGAGCAACGCCGTCATGGCGAAGTAGATTCGCCACAGCGCTAGCGCTGTCTCGGTGATGCGCGGCTTGAGCTTCTCGGACTTGGCGCCGGAGAACTCCGCTCGGTACAGATACATGCCGCCGTGGCCGACCAGCGGCAGGATAGCCACGCCCAACAACACGATCCCGAGCCCGCCAAGCCAGTGCGTAAAACAGCGCCAGAACTGCACCGCCGGGGTTAGCGCCTCCACGTCGGAGAGGATCGTCGCGCCGGTCGTGGTGAATCCCGAGACCGACTCGAAGATCGCATCGGTGAACGTGGGGAACTCCCCGGAAAACACGAACGGCAGCGAGCCGAAGAAGGTGATCGCCGACCAGGTCGCGACCACCAACAGCAGCCCCTCCCGCTGCGTGAGCTCCTTCCGTGGTCGCTTGCAGAGCGCCAGCAGCGCGGCGCCGGCGCCGGCGGTGACCAGCAGCGCCCAAAGGACCGCGCCAACCTGCTCGTCGTCGGTGGCCCAGCCGTACGCCAACGGCGCGGTCATCGTCAGCGAAAAGATGATCAGGAACTGCCCCAGGACGTACCCGAGCGCGTGCAGCCGAATCACGCGACGCCCTTTCGCCGCGTGGTCGTGATGAACCCGGACTCGAGCTCGGGCACGACGCTTTCGAGAGTAAAGAAGATCACGCGGTCGCCGGCTTCGATCGTCTTGTCGCCCCGCGGAACCAGGACCTCGCCGCCGGGCTTAGCGATGGCGCCGACGATCGCGCCCCGCGGAAACTTCATCTCGCGCAGCCGCTTGCCAACGTAGCGCGAACCCTCTTCGGCAAGAATCTCGATCGCTTCCGCCTCTTCCTCGCGGAACGTGGTGACCGAGAGCACGGCGCCCTTGCGTACAAACTGCAGGACGCGATCCACCGTGGCCAAGCGCATGCTTACCGACGTGTTGACGCCCAGCCGCTGCACCATCGGCAGATAGTTCAGCCGGTTGATCAGCGCCACGACCTTCTTCGCGCCGAGCCGTCTCGCCAGCAGCGACGCGATGATGTTGTCCTCGTCGTGGTTGGTCAGGGCGAGGAAGACGTCGACGCCTTCGATGTTCTCTTCCTCTAAGGTGGTCTGATCGGTGCCATCGCCGTGGACGACGACCGTCTTGGAGACGATGCCGGCGATCTTCTGGCATCGCCCGACATCCTGCTCGATCAGCTTCACGTGGACGCCTTGCTTTTCGAGCGCCAGCGCCGCGCCGATCCCGATCTGCTTGCCGCCCACGATGAACGCGCGGTGCACCTTCTCTTGGCGTTGGATGCCCATAAAGGCGAGCACTGCATCCAGGTTGTCCGCCGTGGCGCAGATATAAATGTGGTCGCCCGGCAAAAGCGTTTGGGCGCCGTGGGGAATGATGACCTGTTGTCCGCGAAAGATCATCGCGATCAGCGAGTTCTCCGGCGGCCCGGCCTCGTCGAGCTCCACGACGGTCTTGCCCGCAAACCAACTGTCGTGCTCGACGTTCATGCCGAACAGCTTCACGCGGCCCTCGGCGAAGTCGATGATGTCGGAGACGCCGGGGACGCGGATGACGCGCAGGATGCGGTCGAGCACGTCGGTCTCGGGGTGAATCATCAGGTCGACGCTCATCCCGGTGCGGTCGGCGACGCGGCGCCATTGCTCGAACTCGTGGGTGCGCACGCGCGCGACTTTAACCTTGACGTCCGAGTCCGATTGAGCGATGAGGCAAGCCAGCAGGTTGATCTCGTCCGAATCGGTGACCGCGATGAGCATCTCGGCGTTGCGCAGGCCGGCTTTATGGAGCGTGCGGATGCTGGCGGCGCTGCCGAAGACGACCTTGGCGTCGAGCTGCTCGTCGAGTTGTTCGCAACGCTCGCGGCTCTTATCCACGATCGTGACTTGGTTGCCCTCTCGGATGAGACGGGCGGCGATGAGGGCCGCGCTCTGGCCGCCCCCTGCGATGAGAATCCGCATCAGCGCTACTAAGAGGGTCTTTTAGTCTGAGCCTATCACAGCGGCTCGAGGCTGCAGGATCTGCTCGATGCGCGCCGCGGTCGACAGCAAGGTCGACTCGTTTTCGCGCGCCGCGATCAGTTGCAGGCCCATCGGCAGGCCGGCGCCGGCGGGCGTGAACGGCAGGCTCACAGCCGGCGCGCCGAGCGCGGTCCACGGGGCGTTGCACTGCGGGCTGCCGGTGGAGGCCAGCCCGTGCGGAGCCGGTCCCAACGCCGACGGGCTCGCGATCACCGGGTGCTCGGCGACCAACGACTCGTAGGCGCCGCGCGCCATGTCCAGCACTCCGACGAACGACAGGTACTGCGCGGCGTCGATCTTGCGGCCGCCTTCGAGGAGCTCGGCGAGCTTCGCGCCCATGGCGGGGCCGTGCCGGTCCAGCAGCTCGCCGTGGAGGTTGGCGGCTTCCCGAGCCATCAGCGCAGGGATGACGCCCCACAACATGCCGAAGGCGGCCGGCGCATCGTATTCCACCACCTCGATCCCCGACTCGCGCAGCCGCTCGAGCGCAGCCGCGTAGCCGATCGCCATCTCCGGCTCGAGCTCGTCCTCGGGCGGCCAGGCGAGCGAGGCGATGCGTCGTAGCGGACGCGCTTTCGCGAGCGGGCGAAGAGCGCTCCAAAGCTGCACCATGTCCTCGACTGAGCGTGTGAACAGCCCGGCATGGTCGAGCGACGGCGCAAACGCCATGGCGCCTTCGAGCGGCAATGCGCCGAAGCTCGGCTTGAAGCCGACGACCCCGCAGAACGAAGCCGGCCGCAGGACAGAGCCCATCGTCTGGCTGCCGACCGCAAATGGGACCATCCCGGCGGCCACCGCCGCGGCGGAGCCGCTCGACGAGCCGCCGGGCGTGTGCTCGAGCGCGTACGGATTGCGAGTGGGTCCCGGATCGAAGTAGGCAAACGCCGTCGTCACGGTCTTGCCGAGGACCACCGCGCCGGCCAGCCTCAGCTCAGCCACGAGCGCGCAGTCGCGGTCGGGCCGGCGACCCCGCATCACTGCCGAGCCCCACTCGCACGGCACGCCGGCGACATCGAAAATGTCCTTGACGCCGCAGGGCAGCCCGTGCAGAGGCCCGCGCGGCCCCGATTGCTCGAGCTCGGCCGTCAAGGCATCCGCCTGCGCGCGGGCGCCGTCGGCGTCGAGGCAGGCCCAGGCCTGAATGTCCTGTTCGCGGGCTGCGATTCGTGATAGCGCCTGCTCGACGCGCTCGCGGGGGTTCAGCTCGCCTTGGTCGAGCATCGACTTCAGTCCTCGGCGAGCAACTCGTCCAAGGTGAAGATCCGATCGAACCCTGATCCGGCCGCCTCGATCGTCTCTCTCGCGCCCTCTTCGCGATCGACCAGGCTGATAGCGGCTTTCACCTCGAAGCCAAACTCGCGGGCGCGCTCGATTGCCCTGACCGTCGAGCCTCCCGTGGTCGAGGTATCCTCCACGATGACGGCTGTTTTGCCGTCTCCGCTGGGCAGTCCTTCGACGAAGCGGCCGCGACCGTGGCCCTTGGCTTCCTTGCGGATCAGAAAACCGTCAATCGAATAGCCATATTCCAAGCTCTCGCGAGCGACGGCGACCACGATCGGATCGGCGCCCATCGTCAAGCCGCCCGCGGCGTCGGCCATCCAGCCCCGCTCCATCATCTTTCCCAGGAACGTACGGCCGATCAGGGGCATCGCCTCGGCGTGCAAGGTCGTCAACCGCGCATCGACGTAGACGTTGCTGCGCTTGCCCGAGGCAAGTACGAAATCGCCCCGCAGCACCGAGCGCGCTCGAAGGACTTGCAACAACTGGCTCCGGAATCGCGGGTGAATCATTCGCCTAGCTCGGAGAGGGCCGCTTCGAGCTCGCTTCTGGCGTGCAGGTCGCCAGTCCGCAGCGACGTTTCGATGCCCTTTTGGTAGGCCTCGCGCGCGTCCTCGTTCTTGCCAAGCTTCTGATAGGCTTGGCCGGCGTGATAGTAGGCGGCCTGGTAGTCCGGATTGATTTGGAAGATTCGAGCGTATTCGTCAATCGCGCGTTCGAGCTCTCCGCTCTTGACGTACTCCTGCGCTAGCCCGTAGCGGACGAAACAGTCGTTCGGATTGGCCTCGAGGAACTGTTGCAGCTTCTCGGCTCGCTTGTTCTCCATCGCGGTCGCACCTATCATAGCAGTCGAATCCGCGATGGCTTGCCCGTTTTTCGACCCTGTTTCTCCGCTCGATTGGGCGTACTGGCAAGCCCGGCTGCGCCCGCCGCTGGGCGAGCCCTACGACGGCGTCTGCCGAGCCGGAGACGAGCCCGTCCATCCCACGCCCGATGCCCTGCGCGACTGCTGCAACATGGGCTACGCGGCGGGCCGCTGCCCGCGCTTTCGGCCCGGCGCGGGAGACGCCGTGCGTTTCGCGATCGCGCCGGGGGCTGGGGACGGTGAACCGGCGATCCGCTGGCTGGTCGAGGCGGATCATCGGCCACAGACCTCTGGCGAGCTGACAGCCGACGCTCTCAATGGGGCGAGTCCCCCGGTCGCACCGCCGCTGGTGGTCGCCCAAGCGCGCGCCTACCGCGACTCGTTCACCCGCGCGACGAGCATGCTAAGCTGAGCTTGGCGCGGCTGCAATTTCGGCTAGAATAGACCGCTGTCAAACTGGAGAAAATAGACATGAGACTCCCGCTTTTCGTCCTCGCCTTCGCGATTGCGATGGTTTGCTTGCCTCACGCCTCCGCGCTCGACGAGATGAGCGCAGCGGCGGAAGGGCGCGGCGCCATTTCGATTCAAGGCCAATCCTTACCCGTCGCTCGGGCCGAGGTCAGCCTCATGCCCGGCGGGCGCTTCGTCTTGTCGTTGCACGGCGACCAGCGGTACGCGTTTCGAGGCGAGTGGCGCGAGGAAGGCAGCCGAATCCGTTTGACCGTCAAGGAAGCTCAAGGCGCCACCGCGTCCGGGTCTGGCGAGCTGCGCCTGCGCGGTAGCCGTTTTCGCACGCTTTCCCTCGACTCCGCCGACCGCACCTTCCACGCGGACTTCGTGGTCACCGGCGCCTACAAGGACTTCACCGCTCGGGCCGCACCGGCGGAGGTGATTCGGGCGCCGGTCGCGCCGCGACCCACACAGGCCCCGCGACCGGGCCGCGCCCCCGGCGGAGTCGAAGCCCCGACCGCGCCTGCGCCTCCTCGCGCTCCGGCAGCGCCCGCCGCCCCCGCGGCGCCTGCCGCCCCGGCTCTCGAGTTGCCCAAGATCACCGTGAAAGGCGTGGGCAGCCTGATCCAGGGACGCAACGAGCGCAGCGAGGTCGACGCCATGGAGGTCTTTCTCGAACCCGACGGGAGAGTGCGGCTGAAGACCTTCGGGGCGGGCGGCCAGACGGCCTTCGCGGGCCGCTGGACCGACGGCGGTAAGACCCGCGGGTTGCAACGGTTCAACCTGGCCATCCAGCCGGGCGAAGGCGTGCCCAGCGCCGGCCGCGGCTACGTTCTCGTCGACAACGACGGACACATCGAGCAGGTCTCGGTGCAGGGCGGCTCGCGCGTGTTCCGCAACGGCTACAACCTGAGCTTCCGGCAGAACTAGGGCGGACATCTTAAACGGTTCCGAACCGTTCGAAAGTGTGATACGCTCGCAAACGTGAGCTTATCTTGGCAGCAGCGAGGCCTCTCGGTCGAGGAGGCCGCGCGCAAGCTCGGCGTGACCTCGAAAACGGTCAACGAGCGCATCCGCAACGGCTACCACGAGGAGTGGAAGTCGCTCGACAATGCGTTGAGCGAGCCCGACGGCGTACGTGTGTTCGTGCGCGGCCACGGCTTTCGCGAGCGCGATCAGGTCGAGGTCGAAGGCGTGAGCCGCGACGGCTCGGGCGACGCCGCGCTCAACGCCCGCTGGGCGGTGCTCGATGTTCAGCCGGACAGCTTCCGACTCGAGGGCTCGGCCAACATCGGCGACGGTCCTTGGCATGGCGGCCGTGTGCGGCGCGTGCTCACGATCCGCACCGCGTCGTTTCGGCGGGCCGACCTAGGGCGCAAGATGCGCCTTTGCCACCCCGATGACATCGAGGCGCTCGAGCGCATCACGCGTCCGGTGAACGGGCGAGGAGAGGAACGCATGACTCACCGCGAGCACTCCGGCTCGGAGCACCAGAGCGACAGTGGCGGCATCTTCGACGACAAGCCGTTCTACCGCATCGGCAAGTTGCCGCCCTACGTCTTCGCCGTCATCAACGAGATGCGGCACAAGGCGCGCCAAGCAGGCCTGGACGTGATCGACCTGGGCATGGGCAACCCCGACGGCGCGACGCCGAGGACTGTCATCGAGAAGCTTGCTGAAGCGGCCAAGGACAAGCGCAACCACCGTTACTCGGTCTCCAAGGGCATCCCACGGCTGCGGGAGGAGATCGTCAAGCGCTACCGCGCCAACTACGGAGTGGAGCTGGATCCCGAGACCGAGGCGATCGTGACGATGGGCGCGAAAGACTCGCTCGCACACTTGCTCTTTGCTGTCATTGGCCCGGGCGACCCGGTGGTGATGCCCGATCCGGCCTACCCCATCCACCAGTGGGGCGCGTCGATGGCGGAAGGCGAGCAGCGCGCATTGCCAATGCCCTCGCCCGACGAGTTCCTCAACCGCCTCGAGGACCAATTTCGCAAGGGCGGCACGCCCCCGAAGATGATCCTCGTTTCGTTCCCCCACAACCCGACGACGCAGGTGGTTGACCGGGAGTTTTTCGAGACGCTGGTCGGCTGGGCCCACCAGCACGGCACGATGATCGTGCACGACTTCGCCTATGCCGACCTGTGCTTCGACGGCTACCGCGCCCCGTCGATTCTCGAGATTCCCGGCGCGAAGGACGTCGCCGTCGAGATCTACTCGATGTCGAAGTCCTACAACATGGCCGGCTGGCGGGTAGGCTACTGCCTGGGCAACCCGAAGATGATCCACGCGCTGGCGCGCATCAAGTCCTATCTCGACTACGGCGTCTTCCAGCCGATCCAGATCGCTTCAATCATCGCGCTGCGAGAGTGCGAAGAGGACGTCAAGCGGATCTGTGACGGCTACAAGCACCGCCGTGACGTGCTCGTCCAGGGCCTTCACCGCGCCGGTTGGATGGTCGAGCCGCCCAAGGCGACGATGTTCCTGTGGGCGAAGATCCCCGACCGCTACGCCTGGGCCGGTTCGCTCGAGTTCGCGAAGCTAACGCTCGAAAAGGCGCTGGTGGCCGTCTCGCCGGGCATCGGTTTCGGCGAGCAAGGAGAGGGTTACGTGCGGTTCAGTTTCATTGAGAACGACCACCGGCTACGCCAGGCCTGCCGGGGTATCAAGAAGCTGCTGGCGGATTGAGCAAAGTCCATCTTAGCTGGCTAGCCGCCTTCGGGCAGCAGCACGATGATCTCGGCGTGCGGCTCGGGGAAGTCTCCCGGGATGTAGGCCGCCAAGTTGCGGGCTCGTCCGATGGCCTCCCACGCCAGCCCGCTTTGGCTCAGGCTGAAGTACTGGTGGTCGAGCTTGATCGGGATGGAGCTCGGCGGCGAGGGCGCATGCCGCAGAGGCACCCCAGGCAAAGCCTGCCGGATCAAGTGGTCGACGTGCGTCGCCGAGCAGATCTTGACCAGCGCCGGGACTCTCTGTATCAGCTCTGCCTCGTCCATCTCGGCCTTGATCGCCAGATACATCTTGGTGTTCTGGAGGTATTTGTCCTCGAAGATCGGCGCGGCGAAGATCGAGGGGCGCGTGGGCCGTAGCGGCAGCGAGACGAAATTGCTGGGCACGACGGTCTCGAGCAGGTTGCGCAGCTTCTCGTCGAGATCGCTGAAGCAGTCTCCCAGCGCGTCGTGGTCGTACTCGGGCAGGTCCTTGGGTTGGATGGTCAGCGAGAAGGTGGTGAGCGTCGAAGCCAACGAGGAGAGCAGTGCGTAGAGCTCCTCGGGGCGGCCGTGCTTGGCCTCGAACAGATGCCGCAGGCGCGGGAAATGCTGGTTGATGGTGTAGAGCAGCCAGAAGTTTGCAATATCGGCGACGGTGAACTCGGCCAGGCTTTGGTTCTTCTGCCGGCGCATGCCGGACAGCATGGCGCTCTTCGCCGATAGGATCTCGATCAACCTGCGGACGATCGAGGTCAGCAGCGGGCTGGCCGCGTAACGCAACAGGGGAGGCGCGAAGCGGGGGTCGAGCTCGAGTTGATCGCCGGACTTGAGCACGCGTGCGACGCGCAAGGACGTGCGGCCGCGCAGCGGATCTCCCGCGGCCAAGATCTGAAAGTTCTTCTTGGCCATCTGGACCGGCTTCTCGGCCTGTCCAGAATTCTCGTCCCGCATCGTCTTGACGACTGAGACGTAGCGCGTATCGAGCCCGCGGTCCGGGGCGGAGACGTTGACGCCGGCGGGCCGGTAGCTCGGGATGGCGAGGTAGACGTCGAGCTCCTTTTGATCCGGTCCGAAGTAGTCGGCCAAAGCCTTGGCCGGCGGCGCTTCGTCGACCGCGGGGATCTCGAAGGGCAGGCCGTCCGGCATCAGCCCGGTGGCGCAGTGGAGCGCGAAACGGCCCGAGGCCAGTGCTTCGTGGTCGATCTCGAGCTCGGAGAAGCCCCAAGGGCGGAAGTTGAGCGCTTCGAGCCGGAATTGCAGGACGCTCTCGACGAACCGGTCCTGGACCTGTAGATGCTGCGGCGTCAGGAACGCCCCCTTGGCCCAGATCACCGGCTGGAGGATGCGCATCTCCGGTCCACGCTATCACACACCCGAAGGCAAGCCTTAGGCTAGCCTTCACTCCAGGGGCCGCGCAGCGGCTTACCGGGGTGCGCGATCGACTGAAGCCTTGCCACGGCCACCGCGTCCCGGCCCTTGATCGAGACCAGCGGTGTCAGGCCGCGCTCGAGCAGTCCCTCGGCCGCGGCGTCGGTAAGCCAGGTCTCCGCGGAGGGGACGGCCTCGCGGTCCGAGCCCGCGCCGACGTGCCACACCGGCCTGCGATCGAGCATGCCGATCGCTCCGGGGCGCAACGACCAGCCTTGGCGCATGAAGCTTTCGCCCAACAGGCAGGCGCAGGCCGCCGCCGCCGGTCCCCAAAGGAAGCTCTGGTGCGCGGGGTCGTCGTCGAGCTCTTCGAAGCCGGGCAAGTCAGTCGAGAAGCCTTGCTCGCCGTAGGGCGAGCGCAGCAGGAAGCGCGGCAGGGCAAGGGCGAGCCACTCGGCGTCGGGCTGGACGCGCAGGGCGTTCCAGGCTGCCTCGGCCTCGTCGTCCGCGATGCGCAAGCTCCACCGCGAGGCCTCGGAACAGCGGTCGAACAGTTCGCAGCCAACCAGCTCCGGGGCTGCGCCGGCGACGAACGGAGCGCCGGCGCGCGCGGCCACGCCGGCGGCGGCGGCCAACGCCCGCAGCTCAGGCTCCGAAGCGCCGAAGCTGTGCAGGCAGGCGATCACGCTCCACCCCTGCTCGCCCGGCTGCGCGGCGGCGTCGTCAACCAGCACCCGATGCAGACCCGAGCCCTCCACCGCTTCCGCGTCGGAGAGGTCGGCGAGCAGCTCGTCCTTGCAGAGGTCCAGCAGGTCGATCTTCAGCTCGACGCCAGTTTCGAGCCGATCCAACAGTAAGAAGACGCTGCGCCAGGCGGCTTCGAGCGCCTGAAACGCTGGATCGTGCAGCGTAGCGCGCATCTGCTCGGCCACGGCTTCGTCGAGCTGCGCGAGCAACTCTTCCTGCCGCGGGTCGGCGCGGGGGACCAGATGCGGCGCCACGATACTGCGTAGTAGCGCCTTCCAGTCTTGATCGCTCGCTGGCGCGGCCGGCCGAGGAGCGGGCGCCCGGCCCGCGGGCAACTCACCGCCTGCGCCGCCGCTCAGAATGGCGTCGAGCACGTCTCCGCCCTCGGCCGGCGCCGCGGACGGACCGTGCGCGGGCGCGGCCTTCGGGCTCGGAGCCGCCGCGGCAAGCTCACGGGCGGCGGCCGAGAACCTATCGGGGTCGCGCAGCAGCTTTCGCAGCCGACGCAGCTCGACAAAGACCGGCGCATCGGCGAATAGCGCGTCAGGATGGAAGTCGTCGAGGTCCCGAAACTCGAGCGGTCCGGCCGGGGTCCGCAACGAAGGCGCTAGGCGCGCGAGCGCCTGCTGGAAATCGTCCTTGTCCACGCCGACCGGCCGGCAACCTTCCAAACGGCTCGTGCCGTAGCGCAGACCCTGGGCGGCCCGTCCCCGAAAGTCGCCCAACAGTAGGATCCGAAACGGGGTTTCAGCATCGATCTGGGGCCTCGCCCGCCGCGAATGCGGCTCGACATTCAGCGAGGCGTCGGCGAAAACGGTCCTGTCTGCCATGTGCAAGCTCCCCGGTCGTTCTCCGCGTTCATCGCGCAAACCGGCCGTACAGCGTCGGCCGGTGAAGCCGCTGCGGGCTCAGCAAGAGGTTCGCATAACGGAATCCGATCGCAAAACCCGAAATCGAACCGGAACGACCCCTCGCGAAAATGCTCTTGACAGCTTAGCTTCGAGAGCCAATAATGGACCGGTCCCTTGGCCGCGCCGGCGGCCTGTTAAAAGGTACGGAAAAGTTGATCACAGGATTGGGTTGGGGACCGAGCGGCCGTGAGGTCTCTCGCAGCGCCGTCTCGGTCCGTCAACTCCACCTTCTGGAGGCGCAAACATGGCCCGCGAAAGCGTTCACAAAAAGCTAGAACGAGTGCGCGCCCCACGCGTCCACGTAACCTACGACGTGGAAGTGGGAGACGCGATCGAGATGAAGGAGATCCCCTTTGTGATGGGGGTGCTGGCGGACCTCAGCGGCATGCCCGAAGAGCCGCTGCCCCGGCTCAAGGAGCGGCGGTTCATCGAGATCACGCCCGACAATTTCGACGACGTGCTCGCCAAGATGAATCCGCGCGTGGCCTACACGGTCGAGAACAAGCTCAGCGACGACCCCGACGCGGGCAAGATCGGCGTCGAGCTCAACTTCAAGTCGATCGACGATTTCGACCCCGAGAACGTCGCCCGCCAGGTCAAGCCGATGCGCGAGCTGCTCGACCTACGCACGCGACTCTCCGATCTGGTTGGCAGCCTGCAAGGCAACGAGAAGCTCGAGAGCCTGCTGCACGAGCTCGCCGGCGACGAAGACAAGCTCAAGCAACTGCGGGCCGAGCTTGACAAGCAGGCGAAGGATGGAGGCTCCGATGGCTAAAAAAGCTGCAGCCAAGGCCGCCAAGGCCGCCACAACCGAGGCGGCGCCGAGCCTGCTGGACGAGATCGTCGAGCAAGGGCGCTTGGCGCGCGACCCAGCCGCCAAGGAGCGCGGCAAGAACCTGGTCTCGGAATTTGTACGCCAGGTGCTCGACGGGCAGATGACGGTCTCGCCCGACATCGAGTCGATGGTGAACCAGCGCATCGCGCAAATCGACCACCTGCTGTCGCTGCAGCTCAGCGAGGTGATGCACCACCCGCAGTTCCAACAGCTCGAATCGACTTGGCGCGGCATCCGCTACATGATCGAGAACTCCGAGACAGGGACCAACCTCAAGATCAAGGTCCTCAACGTCAAGAAGAAGGAGTTGCTGCGGGATCTCCAGCGCGTGCCCGAGTTCGATCAAAGCGGGACGTTCAAGAAGATCTACGAGGAGGAGTTCGGCGTCTTCGGCGGCGAGCCGTTCGCGGCGCTGCTGGGCGACTATTACTTCGGCAAGGGGCCGGAGGACATCGAGCTGCTCGAGCGCATGTCACAAGTCGCCGCTGCCGCCCATGCGCCCTTCCTCACGGCGACACAGCCGGACATGTTCAACCTCGAGAGCTACACCCAGCTCGATGCGCCGCGCGACCTGGCGAAGGTGTTCGACACCACCGAATACGCTCGCTGGAAAGGCTTCCGCGCCAGCGAGGATTCGCGCTACGTGGCGCTGACGATGCCGCGCGTAGTGGTGCGCGTACCCTACGGCAAGGACACCAAGCAGATCGACGCCTTCAACTTCGAGGAGGCGGTGCACGGCGACGATCACGAGTCCTACCTGTGGGGCAACGCGGCCTACGCCTTGGCGACGCGCATGACCAACGCCTTCGCGCGCTACGGCTGGTGCGCGGCCATCCGCGGCGTAGAGGGCGGCGGGTTGGTGGATTCGCTGCCGTCGCATGTGTTCCGCACCGACGACGGCGACATCGCCATGAAGTGCCCGACCGAGACGATCATCACCGATCGCCGGGAGAAAGAGCTCGCCGATCTCGGTTTCGTGCCGCTGGTGCACTGCAAGGGCACCGACTACGCGGCGTTCTTCAGCATCCAAACGGCCAACAAGCCGAAGCGCTACGACGACGAAGCCGCGAACGCCAACGCGCGCTTGTCGGCGCAGATGCAGTACATGATGGCGGTCTGCCGCTTCGCGCACTATCTCAAAGCGATGATGCGCGACAAGATCGGAAGCTTCGCGTCGCGGAAAGACGTGGAAGTCTTCCTCAACCGCTGGATCATGAACTACGTGACGCCCGATGACACGGCGTCGCCCTCGGTCAAGGCCCAGTATCCGTTGCGCGAGGCGCGCGTGGAAGTCCAAGAAGTCCCAGGCAAGCCCGGAGTGTATCGCTCGGTGGCGTTTCTGCGACCTCACTTTCAGCTCGATGAGCTCTCCGTCTCGTTGCGGCTAGTTGCGGATTTGCCCGAATCCGCGCGTTGATGACCCGTCCGAATCCCATGAGGAGGAAGCATCCCAATGCCATCTGACATTCTGTTGGAGATTGTCTCGCCGAAGATCGAAGGCGAAAGCCGCGACGACAAGCACCCGGGCGCGATCGAAGTGCAATCGTGCAACTTCGGAGTTGCGCAGGAGACCGCGATGCAGGCCGGCGCCGGGCTGGTTGCCGGCGGCGCGAGCTTCGACGAGTTCACCGTGCAGAAGCAGCTCGACTCGTCGAGCCTCAAGCTGTTCCAGCACTGCGTGGCCGGCGCTCGGATCGACGAAGCCAAGCTGTACTTCCGCCGGCCTGGCGAAGGCGGCGCGACGGCGACCGGCAATCAGCCGGTCGACTATCTCATGTTCGAGTTCACCGGGTTGCAGGTGACCAACTTCTCCTGCATGGGCGGCGGCGGTTCCGCGATCCCCGACGAATCGATCTCCTTCAGCGCCTCGGGCTGCAAGGTGCACTATCGCCAGATCAAGGATGGCCAGCCAGAGGGCGCCATCTCGGCCGGCTACGACCTGCAGAAGAACCAGAAGATGTAGCGCGAGAGCACAGCGAGGAAAAACCATGGCAAACGGCAAATCGTACTTTCTGTTGAAGATCGACGAGATGGAGGGCGAGTCCCCTGACGCGAACTACCGGGGCCACATGGAGATCGACAATTGGGGCTGGGAGGTGACCATGTTCGGCACCGCTCAGACCGGCTCCGGCATGGCGATGGGCAAGGCCACGCTCGGCACATTCACCTGCACCAAGAACACCGACAAGGCGTCGATCAAGCTCTTCGAGGCCTGCGCAACCGGCAAGCACATCCCGAGCGCAATCTGCATCGCGCGCAAACAAGGCCGCTCCTCGGGCGAGCTCGAAGAGTTCGCCAAGTACACCTTCAACAACCTCGTCGTGACCGGATTCAACATCGGCGGAGGCGAAGGCGGGGGGCTGCCGGTCGAGCAGTTGGCGATCTCGTTCGAAGAGATCAAGATCGAGCACGACCAGATGAACGCGGACGGCACCTCTTCGGGCTGGAAGTCCGCGATGTTCAATTCGAAGACCAACGTCGTCGGCTGATGGCCGCCGCGGATCTTCTCAAACGTGCGCGCCTGAGCGAGGCGATCGACGAGCTCTCGGCCGACTTGCGCCAGGACCCCGCCGATCGCCAGGCGCGCACCTTTCTCTTTGAGTTGCTGTGTTTCGCGGGCGATTTCGAGCGCGCAAACAAGCACCTCGAGATGGTCGCGCACGACAGCAAGGAAACCAAGACCGGCGGCTTGCTCTACCACGCGGCCCTGCAGGCCGAGCGGACCCGGCAGGATCTGTTCGAGGGCAATCTCGAGGACTCCCCAGCGCCCAGCGCCGATAAGGCCGCGTCGGCTGCGGTGAAGGGAACGTTCAATGGCAAGCCCTTCGACACCATTGCGGACGCCGATCCTCGCATCGGCGCCCAACTCGAGGTGATTGCCGGCCTCGACTACCTCTGGGCGCCGTTCGAGCACATCGAGTCGATCGACATGGTTGCGCCGCGCCGGCTGCGAGACCTCTATTGGGCGCCGGCTACTCTGCAGACCGGGCCGGCGTTCCGCGGTCAGGATCTTGGCGAGGTGCTGCTGCCGGCGCTTGCGCCGCAGTCGTTTCGCCACCCCGAGAATGAGGTCAAGCTCGGCCGCATGAGCGTTTGGGCGCGCGACGAGGACGGCGTGGAGGCGCCCTACGGCCTGAAGCTGCTGCTGGTCGACGGCGTCGAGACGCCGTTGCTCGACCTGCGCGAGCTGCGCATCGACGCCGCCGGGGCCGCCGCCGAGGGCTGACGTCCGGTATGGCCAGCGTCGAGGAGCTGCTCCAACCCATCGCCGGCGACAACCCCGCGGGCGAAAACCTCTACTATTCACCGCTCAAAAAGGAGATCGAAGAAGCGGCTCGCCAGGAAGACGACTTGGCCCAAGGCGTCTGGAAGCGCGACGTCAAGCAAGCCGACCACAAGAAGGTCATCAAGCTCGCGACGAAGGCCCTGCTCGAGAAGGGCAAGGACCTGTTCATCGCAGGGTTCCTCTGCGACGCCTGGGCGCGGCAGGATGGCTACGACGGCATCCAGCGGGGCGTCGAGCTGCTGCGCGGGCTGCTCGACAACTTCTGGGAAACGCTGTATCCGGAGATTGAGGACGGCGACCTGGAGTTCCGCGCTACGCCGCTCGGCATCGTAGCCAGCCGCTGGGAGCCAGCCGTACGCGCCTACGAGCTGACCTCGAGCGGGGTGAACTGGTACGCCTATCAGGACTCCATCCGCATCCCCACCGAAGAGGAGGCCAATCGCGACCGTGACAAGAAGGGCGTCATCCGCAGCCAGGCGATCGAGGATGGCAAGCTGCCCCCCGAGGAGCTCGATGACGCGCTGAGGGCAACGCCGGCGGAGCACCTGGCCGAGGTCGTCGAACAAGGCCAGGCGACGCTCGAGGCGGTCAAGGAGCTTGCCGCATACTGTGACGAGAAGTTCGCCGACGTGTCGCCGAACTTCCACCCGCTCGAAGTGGCCATCGAAGACGTGGTCTCGTCGGCGAAGATCCTCTCCGAGCGCAAGACGGCGGTCGCCGGGCAGCCTTCGGCCGCGCCCTCAGCGCCGGCGCCGGCGTCGGACGATCCTTTCGGCTCGAGCGCCCCCGCCCCGGCGTCTGACCCCTTCGCCGATGCAACGCCTGCCGCGGATCCGTTTGGCGCCGACGATGCGGCCTCAGCGCCAGCGTCGGACCCGTTCGGCGGCAACGACGCAACTCCGGCGGCGCAGCAGCCGCAAGCCGACCCCTTTGCGGCTCCGTCCGAGCCGGATGCCGACTCGGCGCCCGCGGCGCCCACGGGCGACCCGTTTGACGCGGGCGATCCCTTCGCCGACCCCTTCGCCTCCGCGCCTGCCGCGCCGGTCTCGGCGTCCGGCTTTGCCGCTCCCCCGCCCGGCGACCCGGTCGGCGCCATGGCGGCCGGGGCCCTAGCGCTGCGCGAGCAGGATCCGACCAACCCTGCCGCCTATTTGGCCCTGCGCGGCCTGCGCTGGGGCGAGCTGCGCGCTGGGGCGGACGAGATCGACGAGCTACTTCTCGAGGCCCCGCCGCGCGAGACTCGCGTCGCGCTCAAGCGTCTGTCGCGAGAGCAGAGCTGGACCGAGGTGCTGGCGAGGGCCGAGGAAGCGATGGCGAAGCCCTGCGGGCGGGGCTGGCTCGACATCCAGCGCTATACGGTTGAGGCCTGCGAAGCCCTCGGCGAGGACTTCGATCGCGTCTCCCAAGCCGTCCGCACCCAACTTTGGTTGCTGCTCAACGACTTCCCCGACCTGCCGGAGCGAACGCTCGACGACGACACTCCCGCCGCCAACGCCGCCACGCTCGCATGGGTCCGCAGCCTCGGCGAGAGCGGGTTGCCCGTTCCGCCCAAAGCGGTTGCGGCGGATGAGGACGAGGAAGACGAGCCGGACGCCTGGCAGACCGCCCAGCGCGAGCAGCAGCGCGGTCGCGCCGACGAGGCCCTCGCCATCCTGCGGCGACAAGCCGGGCGCGAGACCTCCGAACGGGCGCGCTTCGAACGACAGGTTCAGATGGCGAGAATCTGTCTGTCGTCGAAGAGCGAGGCCGTCGCGCTGCCCATCCTCGAAGACCTTGCCGCCGAGATCGACCGCCACGGTTTGACCGAGTGGGAGGACGCCGAGATGGTTGGCGAGCCGCTCGAGCTGCTGCACCGCTGCCTGGCCAAGGTGCGCCCCGATGACGAGCGTCTAAGCAAAATTTACGACCAGTTGTGCCGCTTGGACCCGCTTCGCGCGATGCGCTTGGCGCGCTAGAGTCGAGAGGAGGCGATGGCCGCGAACGACCAACAAGGCGAGAACACTCCCTCGCTGCTCGATCGCTTGATCGACCTCGAGCCGCGCAATCGCGACATCCGGCCGCAGCCGGCGCAGTCGCTGCGGCAGCTCAAGGCCGGCCTGCGCCGCGATCTGGAGTGGCTGCTCAACGCCCGTCGGCCGCCGGTCGACCTGCCCGCCGGCGCGGACGAGCTGGAGCGCTCGGTGTACTACTTCGGTTTGCCGGACATCTCGAGCCTAGCGCTGAGCTCGGGCGAGGATCAACGCCTGCTCACGCGCATGATCGAGTCCGCCGTCGCCGCTTTCGAGCCCCGCCTCACCGGAGTGCGCGTGACGCTGCAGCCGGTCAACCAGAAGACGCAGACCATGCGCTTCCAAATCGAGGGCTTGTTCCGTGTCGATCCCGCGCCCGAGCGAGTGACCTTCGATACGACGCTCGAGCTGACCAGCGGCGAATACGAGGTCGCAGGAGAGCGCGGTGCGGGATGAGCTGCTCTCTTACTACGAGCGGGAGCTGACGTACGTACGTCGGCTGGGGGCGGAGTTTGCGGAAAAGTATCCCAAGATCGCCTCGCGCCTGCTGCTCGAGCCGGGCCGCTGCGAGGATCCCCATGTCGAGCGCCTGATCGAGTCGTTCGCCTTGCTCGCCGCCCGGGTCCATCTCAAGATGGACGACGAGTTTCCGGAGATCTCGCAGGCGCTGTTGAACCTGCTATTTCCGCACTTCCTGCGGCCCATCCCTTCCGCCACCGTCGTGCAGTTCCGGCGCGACGCCAAGCAGGGCAAGCTCACCTCCGGCGTCACCATCCCGAGCGGGACGATGCTCTACTCGAAGCCTGTCGCGGGGGCGCCTTGCAAGTTCCGCACAGTCTACGACACCGTCGTCTGGCCCATCGACATCGCCGACGCGCGCTTGCTGCCGCCCGACCGGCTCGATCCTCCGGTCAAGTCCAACGACGCCGTCGCCGCGCTGCGGGTGGAGTTGGCCGCTCAGGGCGGCGTCGCGTGGGACGGCATGGGTCTCGACAAGCTGCGCTTTCACATCGACGCCGAGGGCGTGGTGGGCCACGGGCTCTACGAGCTGCTGCTCAACAATACGGTCGAGGTGTTGTTGCGCGATCCGGATCCGAAGTCCAAGCAACGGCCGATTGCGCTGCCAGCCTCGGCGGTCGCCGCCGTCGGCTTCGAGTCCGATCAGGCGCTCACACCCTACCCCAAGCGCTCATTCGCCGCCTACCGGCTGCTGCAGGAGTACTTCGCTTTCCCGGCAAAGTTCTTCTTCTTCGAGGTCGGCGATCTCGCGGCGATTGCGGAGGCGGAGTTCGGCCCGCGCGTCGAGCTCGTCTTCCTGTTCTCCGCCTATGAGCGGACCGACCGGCAGGAAACGCTCGAGAGCGGCGTCTCGGCGTCGAACCTCAGGCTGGCCTGCTCCCCCGCGGTCAACCTGTTCGAGCAGACCGCCGAGCCGATTGCGCTCGACCAGACGCACTACGAGCATCAAGTCATTCCCAACCGCCGCCGGCGGGACGACGTAGAGGTCTTCTCGGTCGATCGGGTGACCGCCGGCGAGCCCGGCGGCGGCTCGACGACCGACCTCGAGCCGTTCTACTCCTTCCGTCACGGGGCGGCCGAGCGCGGGGAGACGGTCTATTGGCAGATTGCGCGCCGCGCGCCGCTCGGCGCCCGCACCTCCACCGACGAGGTCCATCTCACGCTGGTCAACGATTCGGGACGTCCCAGGGCGGGCGACTTCGAGGTGTTGACCGTGCGCTGCACGTGCACCAACGGCGATTTGCCGTCCAAGCTGCCGTTCGGCGACGAGAAGGGCGACTTCGACGCCGAGGGCGCCGCCGCGGCCCCGTGCATCGTCGCCTTGCGCAAGCCGACCCGTACCGTCCGCCCGCCGCTGGGCCAGGATGTGCTGTGGCGGCTGATCTCGCATCTCTCTTTGAACTACCTGTCGCTCGTGGAGGAAGGCCGCGGGGCGTTGCAGGAGATTCTGCGACTCTACGATTTCCCCGGCACGGTCGACGCCGCGCGCCAGATCGACGGCATCGTGGGCTTGAGCTCGGCGCGCAAGTTCTCGCGCGTCATCTCCGAGAACGGAATCAGCTATGTGCGGGGCGTGCGCGTGGACATGGAACTCGACGAGGAGCAGTTCGTCGGCGGGGGCGTCTATTTGTTTGCCAGTATAATCGAGCAGTTCCTGGGCCACTACGTGACCCTGAACAGCTTCAGCCAGCTCCGCGTCGCCACGCGGCAGCGAAAGGAGGCCTTGCGCGAATGGGCGCCGCGAGCCGGACACCGAATCCTGCTGTGACGGCCCGCCAACTCGGGCCTCGCATCAGCGAGCAGCCGTCGGACTTCGAGTTCTTCCAGCTCGTGCGGCTGATGACGCGCCTGCAGCCCGATCGCGAGCCGGTGGGGCGCTTCGCCGATCCCGCCGAGGAAACCGCGCGCTTCGCCGCCGAGCCCACGCTTTCGTTTCCCCCGACCGAGGTGCGCTCGCTGGAGTTGGATGCGGACGGCCCGCCGCGCCTGGCGGTGCACTTCTTCGGCTTGATCGGCGCTTTGGGCGTCCTGCCCACGCAATACACCGAGATGGTGCGCGAGCGGGAGCGCAACGGCGACCACGCGCTCGGCGAGTTCCTCGGCCTGTTCCACCACCGCCTGCTCTCGTTGTTCGTGCGGGCTTGGGAGCGGTCACGCCCCGGAGTCGGCTTCGAGCGCGGCGTCGAGGATCCGTTTCAGCGCATCCTCATATCGCTGGTCGGCCTGGGGACGTCCGGGCTTTCTGGACGGCAGGCAATCAGCGACCAGGCCTTGGTCTACTACGCCGGCCTGCTCTCGCAGGCGCCCCGCTCAAGCTCCGCGCTCGAACAGATCGTGAGCGAATACTTTGACGCCGACTGCGAGGTCATCCCGTTCGCCGGCGCTTGGCGGCCGATCGAGCGCCCAGCTCAGACCAGGTTCGAGGACCGCGCGCGCGACTCGGAATGCCTAGGGCGCGGCGCCGTGGTGGGCGACGAGGTCTGGGATCAACAGTCGGTGATTCGGTTGCGCCTGGGCCCGCTGCCGCTCCGCCAATACCTCGAATTTCTGCCCGGGCGGAGCGCCTACGCGCCGCTGCGGTCGCTCGTGAAGTTTTTCTGCGGGGAAGACCTCGACGCTGAGGTGCAACTCGTGCTGAGGCGCGAGGAGACTCCGCGCGCCGGCCTCGACACCGAAGCCGGGGCTAGCCCGCAGCTCGGCTGGGTCTCGTGGATGTTCGCCCATCCTCTCGACCGCGATCCGGACGAGACCGTGCTCAGACTCTGGGAATCGAAGGACTAGAATCCAATGAGCGTAAACCTGAAATCGTTGATCGGACGCCTGAACGACCCTACCCGCAAGGCGCTCGAGGCCGCCGCCGGTCTGTGCGTCTCGAGGACTCACTACGACATCGAGGTCGAGCACGTCCTGGTCAAGCTGCTCGACGACTCCGCCGGCGACCTCGCCCGCATCCTCGAGCACTTCGAGATCGACGCCTCGCGGCTATCGAAGAAGCTGACCCACACCCTCGACGGCCTCAAGACCGGCAACGCCCGCACGCCCGCGTTCAGCCCTTCGGTCGTCGACATGTTCAGCCAGGCCTGGATGATCGCCTCACTTAGCTTCGAGGTCGGTCAGGTGCGCTCGGGCCACTGCGTGCTGGCCTTGCTCGAATCGAAAGAGCTGACGCGACTGATCGAGTCGTCCTGCCCGGAGCTGTTACGCGTCAAGGCGACCGAGCTCGCCGCCCAGTTCGGCGACATCGTCGCCGACTCCTACGAGACAGCGAGCGGCGCGGCCGGGGCCGCGGCGGACGGAGAGGCGACTTCCGCGCGTGCGCAAGCGGGAGAGAATCTCGACCAGTTCACCGTCGATCTCACCGAGGCCGCTCGCGCCGGCAAGATCGATCCCGTGCTGGGACGCGATCCCGAGATTCGTCAGATCGTCGACATCCTGATGCGACGGCGGCAGAACAATCCCATCCTCACTGGCGAGGCCGGCGTCGGCAAGACGGCCGTGGTCGAAGGCTTCGCGCTGCGTATTGCCAAGGGCGACGTTCCGCCGCCACTTCAGAACGTCTCGCTGCGCTCTCTCGATCTGGCGCTGCTGCAAGCCGGCGCTGGCGTCAAAGGCGAATTCGAGAACCGGCTAAAAGGGCTGATCGAAGAGGTCAAGGCTTCGGAAACGCCGATCATCCTGTTCATCGACGAGGCGCATACGCTCATCGGCGCCGGCGGCGCCGAAGGCCAGGGCGACGCCGCAAATCTGCTCAAACCGGCGCTCGCCCGCGGCGAGCTCCGGACCGTGGCCGCGACCACCTGGTCGGAGTACAAGAAGTACTTCGAAAAGGATCCAGCGCTGTCGCGCCGCTTCCAGGTCGTCAAGGTCGAGGAGCCCGACGTAGCGGGCTGTCTGGTGATGATGCGCGGCATCACGCCGCACATGGAGCGCCATCACGGCGTGCGCATCCTCGACTCGGCCGTGACCGCGGCGGTCAAGCTCTCGCAGCGCTACCTCGCCGGCCGGCAATTGCCCGATAAGGCGGTCAGCATCCTCGATACCGCCAGCGCCCGGGTCGCCCTGGGTCAACACGCCACTCCGGGGCCGATCGAAGACTCCACTCGGATCATCGACGACCTCGAGGTCCAACAGCGCGTGCTCGAGCGTGAGCAATCGACCGGCGCCGACCACGCTGAACGGCTAACGCAGATTGGCGCCGCGCTCGAGAAGGAACGCGCCACGCTCGACGAGCTTCAGAAACGCTTCGAGACCGAGAAGGGCCTCGTCGAGCGCGTCCGCGAGCTTCGCGAAGAGCTCGAGAGCGGCGAGCCCCCCGAAGGCAAGGAGAAGTCCGAGCCGGCCGCCCTGCGCGAAGAGCTGCGCAAGGTCGACGAAGAGCTGACGCGCCTGCAAGGCGAGAATCCGCTGATGCGCGTCTGCGTTGACGAGCACGTCATCGGCGAGGTGCTCGCCGGCTGGACCGGCATCCCGGTCGGCAAGATGCTCGAGGATGAGCTGCAAACCATCCTCGATCTCACCGGACACCTCAAGAGGCGCGTCATCGGTCAGGACCACGCCATGGAGGCGCTCGCGCAGCGCATTCAGACCTCGCGCGCTTCACTCGACGACCCCAATCGACCCGTGGGCGTGTTCCTGTTGGTCGGGCCCAGCGGCGTCGGCAAGACCGAGTCCGCCCTGGCGCTCTCGGACCTGCTCTATGGCGGCGAGCGGAACCTGATCACGATCAATATGTCCGAGTTCCAGGAGTCCCACACCGTCTCGACCCTCAAGGGCTCGCCTCCCGGCTACGTCGGCTATGGCGAGGGCGGCGTGCTGACCGAGGCCGTGCGCCGCCGTCCTTACTCGGTCGTGCTGCTCGACGAGGTCGAAAAGGCGCATCCCGACGTCCTCGAGCTCTTCTACCAGGTGTTCGACAAAGGCATGATGGAGGACGGCGAGGGTCGCGAGATCGACTTCAAGAACACCGTCATCATCCTGACCTCAAACGCCGCGACGGACGAGATGATGCGCCTGACCGCGGACCCAGAAACCATGCCGGCCTCCGAAGGGCTCGTCAAAGCCATCAAGCCCGAGCTCGACAAGGTCTTCAAGCCGGCCTTTCTCGGCCGCCTCGTCATCGTGCCCTATTTCCCGGTTCGCGACGAAGCGCTCAAACAGATCATTCGCCTCAAGATGGGCAAGATCGTGCGCCGCATGAACGAGAATCACCGCATCGAGCTGGCGTTCGACGAGAGCCTCGTAGACACGGTGGCCGAGCGCTGCACCGAGGTCGAATCCGGCGCCCGCAACATCGACAACATCCTCACCAACACGCTGCTGCCGATGCTCTCGCGCAAGCTGCTCGGTCAGATGGCCGAGGGCGCGAAGGTGGAACGCGTCTCCATCGGCATTGGCGACAAGGGCGAGTTCACGCTTGCCTGACGCCGCCGCCTAGGGAGGCGAGCCATGTCTTGGACTCTTTCGCAGAACGATCGCCTGTTCAGCTTTCAGTCTCCGCTGCCGCCGGACGCGCTGCTGGTGCGCGGCATCGAGGCCGAGGAGGCGATCTCGAAGCTCTTCCGCGTCCAGGCGCAGTTGATCTCGACCGAAGAGAACATCAACCCGGACGACGTCATCAACAAACAAGTCTGCATCGGAGTCCGGCACAGCGACGGCTCATCGTTCCGCTACATCAACGGTTACGTCTCCGAGTTCTGGCAAGACGAGCCCGAGGAGCGTTACTTCCTCTACCGCGCCACCGTGATTCCGTGGTTCTGGTTTCTCACCCTCGACAGAGACTGCCGCATCTACCAGGACAAGACCGTTCCGCAGGTCGTCCAGAGCATCTTCGATCGCTACGGCTTCAACGACTACGATCTCTCGGGGCTGCACCTCAACCACGCCCAGTGGGACTACTGCACGCAGTATCGCGAGAGCTCGTTCGACTTCATCTCCCGTTTGCTCGAGATGGAGGGGATCTACTACTGGTTCAAGCATGAACAGGACCGCCACGTCCTAATGCTCGGCGACAGCAAGAGCGCGCACCAGGACCTGCCCTATCAGTCCGAGATGCGCTACGAGCGCTCCGAGGGGGTCGGGGCGCTGCATTCGGCGGATAGCATCTGGGATTGGACGCCTCGCAAAGTCGTCCGGCCAGGCAAGTTTACCCACGACGAGTATCACTTTCAGAAACCGAAGCCGCGCGGCAAAGACCTGCTGCGCGTGACAGCCGAAACATCAAAGAGCGCCGGTGCGGACAAGCGTTTCGAGGTCTACGATTTCCCTGGCGAGTTCGAGGATCGCGGCGAGGGCGAGGAGTACGGCGGCTATCGCCAGGAGGAGCTCGAGGCCGATCAGCACCAGATCGAAGCCGACAGCAACTGCCGCGCCCTCACGCCCGGTTACAAGTTCAAGCTCACCAAGCACAACCGCGACGAGGAGAACGACTCCTACCTGCTGACCTACGTCAACCACTCCGCCCACGAAGGCTCGCTCTACGTCGGCGACCCGCACGGCGGCGCGACTTACGGAAACTTCTTCCGCTGCATCCCGGCCGAGACGCAATATCGCCCCAAGCGCACCACGCCCAAGCACCAGATGCGCGGCATGCAGTCGGCGATCGTCACCGGGCCCGGCGGAGAGGAGATCTATTGCGACAACTACGGGCGCGTGAAGGTCCAGTTCAACTGGGACCGAGAAGGAGCCTACGACGAGAACACCTCCTGTTGGATGCGCGTGATGCAGCCTTGGGCCGGCGCCAACTGGGGTCAGGTGTGGATTCCGCGTATTGGCCAGGAAGTCGTCGTCGGGTTCTTCGAGGGCGATCCGGACCGCCCGTTCATCGTTGGCGGGCTCTACAACGAAGACAGCCCGCCGCCCTACGAGCTGCCCGGCAACCAGACCCGCATGGGCGTCAAGACTCGCTCGTCAAAGGGCGGCGGCGCGGAAAACTTCAACGAGCTGCGACTCGAGGACAAAGCCGGCGATGAGTTGCTGCTGATGCACGCCGAGCGCGACATGGACGTGAGCGTCGAGCGCAACCGCAACGAGAAGGTCGATGGCAATCGCACCGAGCTCATCGGAGGCAACCACACCGAACAGCAGGGCGGGAACCATCACCTCGGCGTGGACGGATCGAGAAACACCGCCGTCGGTGGAAAAGACTCGCTCGATGTCGGCGGCGACCTGCACATCAAAGCCGGCGGCAAGATCGTGATCGAAGCCGGTATGGAGATCCACCTCAAGGGCGGCATGAAGGTCATCGTGGAGGGCGGCATGAACGCCAGCTTGATTGGCTCGGGTCAGTTCGTCGCCGCTTCGCCGGCGGGCGTGGCCGTGGTCGGCACGATGGTGAACATCAACTCCGGCGGCGCCAGCGGCGGCCCAGCGTCTTCGGCCCAGCCGACCCGCCCCGACGATCCGGACCTCCCCGACCCCATGCCGCGGGACTGAAGGCGCCAGGCTCGGCAGGGGCGTTCCGTGCCGCTGTTGATTTGCGCACCCGGGCAGCTGCCCGGGCTCAGGCAGGGCGTTCCCGCGCTCATAGCCCTTCCGCCAGCGCCGCCGCCCGTTGGGCGCTCTCCTGGACTCCGGCCTCCACCCCGACCGCCTCGTAGAGCCCCTGCGCCTCTTTCCAGAGCAACAGCGCCTTTTCTTTCGAGCCCGACTTCTCGTTGAAGATCGCGAAGCCCCGAATGCAGTTGGCGAAGTCCAGCGGCTGAGCTGCTGGATCGTTCGTGTAGATCTCGAGCGCCTCTTCATAGAGCGGCCCCGCCTGCTCCAGCTCGCCCGCGTCAAGGTGGATGTCCGCGATATGCCGCACCGTGTGCGCCAGGCGCCGCGAGTTGCCTTGTGCGCGATGCAGCTCGGCGGCCTCGGAATAATGGGCGAGAGCGTTCCCGGTGTCCTCGAGATCGCGCTCGATCTGTCCGAGCCCCGGGAGCGCCCGCGCAAGCAACGCTTCGTCGCCTTCCTCGCGACAGATCGAGACGACCTGGGTCATGTCTCGCAACGCGTCCTGGAGTCGGTTCTCCTTGCGCGCCGCCGCAGCCTGCGCCGCCAGCGCTTGGACTTGGGAGTGTTTTTCCGGTTGCATCGAGCTATCGGTTGGGATCGACCCAGATGGGGCTGGACCACGCCAGCTCGCCGTTCGCCTGCACGACGCGGGCGTAGTACCAGTTCACCCGCTCGCCTTCGCGCTCGAGATCCACATTGAATTCCGTCTCGTAGTTCTCGGCGAAAGTCAGGCGATGCAGCATCGCCGACTCCCACGGGAACGGCCGCGTGAACAGCATCTCGTTCGACTCGGCCAACTCGCGAAAGCTCTGCGTCAGCGAGCTCCGGGCTGGCTTGGTGCAGGCGACGCTCACCCGCGTGTCCGCATCGCCTTCTACGCGCAACACGACCGCCTTTTGCGACCAATCGTCGACCTGCTGCTTGAGCGCGGTATAGGATTGCACGCGGATGCCGTGCTCGGTCTGCTCAAAAATGCGGTCCCGCCGAAACTCGTCCAGCGGCCCCGAGCAAAAACAAGGCGCGGAGTCGACGATCCGGCCGCCCTCGACCGAGAGCGTGAAGTCCCAATCCGCCGTTCCGCCCCAGCCCAGCGCTGGCCAGGGGCCCCAGCCGTACTCGAAGCGCACGATCACCGGCTTGCGCCAGCTCCCGGCGTCGGGGACGCGGTCCATGGGGAACTCGCGGTGGATGACGCGATTGTTCTCGAGAATCTCGACGCGGTCGACCTGATCCCAG
Organism: Bryobacterales bacterium; assembly: GCA_965216545.1. GTDB lineage: Bacteria > Acidobacteriota > Terriglobia > Bryobacterales > UBA6623 > RI-231. The sequence goes on along the minus strand of OZ244172.1, from coordinate 3,023,921 downwards.
CCGCGCGCCGCCACGCGCATTCGCCGTTCGCGCGCATAGGGCAGCTCCTGGCCCATCATCCGGCCGTTGAGCTCGAAGTCGAGCGCGATGCGGTCGCCTGTGACGCCGTAGCAGCGGCGAGCCCGCAGTGCGTCGAAAACCGCCTCGCGCGTCAGCTCCCTTGCCTTGATGACCGCCAACCCTTCGCGGTACCCGCCCGGATAGCCGAGGTGGTCGTCGGTGGAAGCGATCACGCCGAGGCGGTGGCCTTGCTCGAGATAAGCGTGCAGCGTGTGCTTGGTCCAGCGTCCGCCCTCGGTATGGCGCTTGTAGGGGTGCGGCGCGCGGTCGTGCTCGGCGCAACCCCATTCCGAATGGATCTCGAGCACGGGTGAAACCGCGGCGTCGATGTTCGCTGACGAGATCCCGCGATGCCCCAGACGATTGGCCGGATGGTGCGGAACCAGGATGCAGCCGCGCCGCTTGGCGAAGGCCTGCAGCTCGCCTAAGTCCTCGATCAGCTCGTAGTCGCCTGCGAGGTCGGGGAAGAGGATGTGATAGTCGCCCTCCGCGGCCCCGTGCCTTTCGTAGCCGAGGATCGTGACGAAATCGCCGGGCTCGTCATACCGGCGCGCGAGCTCGACCACGTCCGGCCAGCGGTGCTTCGCCACCGCGAACCCGTGCTTCCACTTGTTCTGGATTTTGCCGTCGTACTCGCCCACGTCGGGCCAATAGGAGTGCGGCGTGAACGCGTAGAAGTCCAAATGGTTCCGCGCGACCTCGAACGAGCGCGACAGCGACCCTTGGGCGTATCCGACATCGTTGTGATTGTGCAGGTCTCCGAAATAGTTGCGGTAGGCTTCGGAAGGACGTCCCGCGGATTGGGCCTGGGCGGACGAAGGCAGGGCGGCCGAGACGGCGGCGCCTTTCATGAGATCGCGTCTTGTCATTGGGCGGGAATCCGGGCGGCAAAATCGCGTGCAACCAAGTCCGCCTCCTCCTGCGGCAGCCCTACCACGCCGGCAAAGTGCTTGCCCTTGCCAAAGACGAACCAAGGCGTGTCGCCGTCGAGGCCGTAGTAGCCGCCGAAGCTGGCGACGAACTCGGCGTCGCGCAGCGATTCCTGCGCGTCGAGCAAGGCGAAGGACGACTCCTCGGCGTTGGGCAGCACGGCGAGGAAGAGCTGATAAGTCTTGCCGTCGGCCTCGTAGGTTGCCAGGTTGCCGCCGGGCAAGTAGTCCTTGCCGAGCAGGTTATCGTCGACCAGCTCCATCGAGACCCTGTTCTCGGTGGAGAACCGGCGGCTCTCATCGGGCGGCTTGGGTTTGGCCGCGGCGGCTTTCGCCTCGGGCGCGGGCGCCTCCGAGGGAGCGTCGCAGGCGAGGGCGCCCAGCAAAAGGCCGAGAGCGAGAAGGCTTCTCATGGCTGCTTCTCCCGGGACCAAGCGCTCTACTAGGCTTGTCATCGCAACTCCGCGGCGCCGCCCGGCAGCTCGTGCAGCGTCGCGACCTCGTCCGCCGTCAGGGCGCGGCTGAAGATCGCGAGCTCGTCCCACAAACCGACGTAGTTGACGCCCAGCCGGATCGTCGCCGTCGCCATGTCCCAACTGAAGGCCTCGCGGATCCCCTCGGCCGTTCCCTGCGGCTGGGCGTCCAGGTAGAGCGTCGCCTTCCCGCCAGGCGTCCCCAACCCTTCGTGCACGATCGCGACATGGGTCCAGCGGCCGGCGCCAAAGGGCGGCTGGTCGACCGCGACGAGCCGCGCGTCGAAGCCCGCCTCCTCGTTGGGCTTGCCCTCGGGGTTCCAAGCCTCTAGATCGCCAAAGACCCCCATCCGGAAGTTGCGGGGGTTGTCCTTGGTGAAATCGACCCAGATCGCCGCGTCGTTGTATGCCTTGTCGGTCACCTGGATCGGGTCGCAGAAGCCCGGCTCGAGGTCCGTCGCAGGATCCAGGCTCAGCCAGAACGAGATCGTTCCAGCCCAGCCGTCCTCGGAGAAGGCGACGTTGTCTTCGGCGGTGTAGAACAGCGCTTTGGTGTTCTTGACGTTGAACCGCAGCGCATTGCCGAGCTTGCCCTCGTCGTAGGCGATCTCGATCTCTTCGCCCCAGTAACCCGGGCTGCGCTGGTCGAGCTCCTTGTAGGACGGCGCCGAGTAGATTCTCCGGTCGCCGAGCGCGAAGGCGGCGTCCATGCCGTCCTCGAACGAGGCGTGAAAGGTCAACGCCTCGCTCAGGGGCGCGAGCGGGTCGGCCGCCGGCTGCTGCGCCTCGGGAGCTGCGCCCCCGCAGGCGCCGAGCCACAGTACGAGCGCAGGCCCGGCGAGAGCGGATCTCCACATGCCGAACAGTGTACCGGGAAGCCTCACGAATCGCGCAGATCGACGTCCCACGGGAAACTCGACTGCCGCCATCCATTGCAACCCGGCCGCGCCCTGAAGCACAATGTAGGATTCGGTTGGGTGCGATTCCCGGCCAGACACCCCTGAAGATGCGACCTCCGTGGTCGCGGCCATGTCCTGAAGACAAGCCATGATCAAAGTCGAAGGCGTCAGCAAACGTTACGGCTCTACCAGAGCCGTGCGCAACATCTCCTTCGAGGTTGAGCGCGGCGAGATCGTCGGCTTCCTCGGCCCCAACGGCGCCGGCAAGACCACCACCATGCGGATCTTGACCGGCTTCCTGCCTCCAACCGAAGGCAAGGCGTCGGTCGCCGGCTACAACATCGTCGAGCAGCCGCTGGAGGTCAAGAAGCGCATCGGATACCTGCCGGAAAGCCCGCCCGTCTACCCGGAAATGGACGTCGAGGGTTACTTGACGTTCGTTGCGCGGCTCAAGGGCATTCCCGGCAGCGAGATTCCTCAGAAGATGGATGCGGTGCTCGAGCGGGTCTCGATCGCGCACGTGCGCTCCAAGTTGATCGGCAAGCTCTCCAAGGGCTACCGCCAGCGCGTGGGCCTGGCGCAAGCGCTGATCCATTCGCCCGACGTCCTCATCCTCGACGAGCCGACCGTCGGCCTCGATCCCAAGCAGATCATCGAGGTCCGCGAGCTAATCAAGTCGCTCGCCGGCGAGCACACCATCATCCTCTCGACCCACATCCTAAGCGAGGTGGCGTCCACCTGCAGCCGCATCATTATCATCAACGAGGGCGAGATCGAAGCCAGCGACACGCCGGCCAATCTGACCGCCCGCATGCAAGGCGGGGAATCGACGCAGCTCGAGATCGACGGTCCGGCGGACGACGTCGAGAGCCGGTTAGCCGCAATCGAGGGCGTCGAGCGCGTCACCCGCCGCGCCGACTCCAACGGCCATCCCGTCTTCACCGTCGACGCGGTGGGCGGTCGCGCGCTGCGCGCGCAGCTTGCCCGCGAAGTCGTCCAGGCCGGCTGGGACTTGCACGGCATGCGATCGGTCGGCATGTCGCTCGAAGACATCTTCCTCCGGCTCACCACCGAGGACCACGAGAACCTGCAAGAAGCCGAGGCGCTCGCCCACGAGCATCAGTTCCAAGCCACCGCCGAGGAAGAAGCGACCGAGGCGGACGACTCTTCCGAACAAAAAGGAGGCGAGCAGTGATCGGTAACGTCCTGACCATCGCACGCCGCGAGCTCAACGTGTACTTCAGCTCGCCCATCGCCTACATCGTGTTGGCCATGTTTGCGGTGATCTTCGGTTTCTTCTTCTACAGCGCCGTGGCGTTCTTCGGAACGTTCTCGGCTCAAGCCGCGGCCAACCCCGGCATGGCGCCTCCGCTCAACGTCAACCAGTTCATCATCGAGCCCACGCTCGGCAACTTCACCATCATCCTGCTCTTCCTCGCGCCCATGATCACCATGCGTCTGTTCGCCGAAGAGCAGCGCCAAGGGACGATCGAGCTGCTGCTCACCTCGCCCGTCACCGACTACGAGATCATCCTCGGCAAGTGGCTCGGGGCGATGCTGCTCTACGCCTGCATGTTGGCCGTCTCCTTCCTCAATTTCGCGGTGTTGTTCTACTTCACCACGCCGGACTGGAAAGCTTTGGCGGTGGGCTACCTGGGAGTCTTGCTGGTGGGCGGCGCGCTGCTGGCGGTCGGGGCGTTCCTCTCCAGCCTCACTAAGAATCAGATCGTCGCCGGCGCGCTCACCTTTGGCGTCTTCTTGCTGCTGTGGGTGCTCGACTGGGTCAACCAGTACTCGACCTCGACCATTGGCAAGGTCTGCTCCTACATCGCTTTTCCGCCGCATCTGCAGCAGTTCACCAAGGGCGTGCTCGAGCTCAAGGACGTGGTCTACTACTCCAGCGTCATCGTGCTGGGCCTGTTCCTCACCAAACGCTCGCTCGAGTCGATCCGGTGGAAGGCCTAACCGAGAGGAGGAACGACGGCAATGTCGAATTGGATGCAATCCCGACAAGTTCGCGCCGGCGGCTACTCCGTCGCCTACGTCGTGGTGTTCGTTGCGATTCTGGCGGCGATCAACTATCTCGCGAACCAGTACAACAAGACCTTCGACGCCACCGAAGACAAGCTCTACTCGCTCTCCGACCAGACGCACCGCATCCTCGACAACCTCGAGCAGGACGTCACGATCTACTTCTTCGATCAGAAGATGCGCTTCCCGCAGGCCGCCAACAGCCTCGTCCGTTACGAGAACGCCTCGAACCGGGTAACGGTGGAGTACATCGACCCCGACGCGGACATCGGAACGGCGCAGGCGATGAACGTGCGCAACTTCGGTACTGTGCTCGTCGAGCTCGCCGGCAATCGGGAAGAGGCGTCGACCTTCGAGGAAGAAGACCTCACCAACGCCATCATCAAGCTACTCAAGGGCGGCGAGAAGAAGGCCTGCTTGGTCACCGGCCACGGCGAGGCCGACGCATCGGATTCCGACCGCGAGGGCTTCTCCGCGACACAATCCGAGATCGAGAACGCCAACTACGACACCGAGACCATCTCGCTGGCCGAGACCGGCGCCGTGCCCGCCGGCTGCACCGTTGTCGTCGTCGCGGGCCCCTCCGCCGGATACTTCGAGCCCGAGGTCGCCGCGCTGCGAAACTTCGTCGCGGCCGGCGGGCGGCTGCTGCTCATGCTCGACGCCACCGTCGAAGACGACCCCAACGGCGCGCTTGGGGCGCTCGCCGCCGAGTGGGGCGTCGAGGTCGCCAACGACGTCATCATCGACCTTTCGCCGGTGGGCCAGCTCTTTGGCGGCGGCCCGCTGACGCCCATGATCTCCGACTACGATTCGCTGCACGCGATCACCAAGGTCATGGGCAACGTCGCCTCGCTGTTCCCCATGGCGCGCACTGTCAAACAAGGCGAGTCGACCGGCGCCTGGAGCGTGACCGAGCTGCTGAAGACGACCTCCGCCAGCTTCGCCACCGTGGACTTCGAGATCGCCGAAGGCGAGCTCGTCCGCAAGCCCGGCGCGGAGACCGACGGCCCCATCAACGTAGCCGTAGCCGCCACGATGGACATCGAGGCCGTCGGAGACGACTCCGCCGATGCGGAAGCCGATGCGGGCGACGAGATCCCCGGCATCGACGGGGACGACGACCGGCAGGCCCGCGTCGTCGTCGTTGGCAGCTCGCGCTTTGCCCGCAACGGCTTCCTCGGCCGCGGCGGCAACGCAGACCTGTTCCTCAACATGCTGAGTTGGCTGAGCTCGGACGAAGATCTGATCTCGATCCGTCCCAAAGATCCGGCCAATACCCCCATGGATATCACGCAGTCCCAGATGCGCTGGCTCTTCTTCGGCCTCGTGCTCGGGCTGCCGCTCGTCATCATCATTGCCGGCATCCGCACCTGGTGGGTGCGCCGTTGAAACGGCAGCCCGCCGGCGCCTGTTGACGGAGCCGCGACCGTGAGGGAGCGGGCAAGAGCCCAGCGGAGGACAATGCCATGAAAGCCAATCCTCTTCTCGTTGCCATCCTGGTTCTCGCCGTTTTGGGCGGCGCCGTCTACTACACGATGGAGAACCCGCCCGAGGACGACGAGGCCAAGCCGGCCCTCGTCGATGTGGAAGAGGAGGACGTCGTCGAGGTCACCGTGCGCAAGGCCGGCGCCGATCCAATCACGGTCGTGCGCGGCGACGACGGAAAGTGGAGGTTCGGCGGCGGGCTCTCGATCCCCGCCGACGATTCCTCGATCGGGTTGATGATCACCAACCTCGCTTCGATGGACGCCGACCGTGTCGTCCAGGACCAAGTCGACGATTGGACGCCTTACGGCCTGGTCGGCGATGGCGAGCTCGCCGTCGACGTCAAATTCAAAGAGGGCGAGCCGAAAAAGCTCATCTTCGGCGGCCAGAGCCCCACCGGCTCCAACGTGTTCGCGCGCGTCGAAGGCGATCCCAAGCTCTACACCGCGTTTAACTACGTCAAGAGCACGTTCGACAAGACCGTGTTCGATTGGCGAGACAAGGATCTGCTGCTGGTCGACGAGGGATCGGTCTCGCGCGTCAAGCTGAATGTCGGTGACAGCGCTTTCGAGCTCGGCAAGGGCGGCGACGGCGACTGGCAGATCCTCGAGCCCGGGCCGATGCGCGCCGACAACTTCTCGGTCGGCGACCTGGCGCGCGCCATCCAGGGCGCGGAGATGACCTCGGTGGTCTCCGACGGCGACGCGCCGCCGGGGGCGTTCGACACGCCCTACGCAACCGCCGAGGTCGTCGACGGCAAGGGCGCCCACTCGCTGACGATCGGCAAGCTTGGCGAATCCTACTACGCCACGAGCAGCGACCAGCCGGGCGTCTACGAGATCTCCTCGACCACCGCCGAGAGCCTCGACAAGAAGATCGAAGACTTGCGCGACAAGAAGCTCTTCGATTTCGGTTTCGCGGCGATCTCGCGCATCCAGCTCGAGACGTCCGGGAGCTCCGCCGCGATCGCCAAGCAAGATGACAAGTGGGTTCTGAGCTCCGACGGCGACCGCGAGTTGGACTCGGAAAAAGTCCAGACGCTCATCGATTCCTTGCGGAACCTCACCGCCATCGCGTTTCCGTCCGAATCGGCCTCGGAGCATGGCCGCTACGGGCTGAGCGCGCCGTCGATCACGGCCGAGGTTCAGGAGGGCGAAGAGGGCGCCGCCCCCGAGCGGGTCGTCGTCTCCGACCCCTCGCAAACGCGCGTCTACGCCGCTCGCGCCGGCGAGGGCACGGTCTACGAAGTCGAGAAAGCGCCGGCGGAGGAGATCGGCCGCGCTCTCGAGGACGTGCTGGCGGTCGAGCCGGCCGAAGAGAGCGTCGGCGGGAGCGAGGGCGATCCGGAGTAGCGGCCTCTAGACCGCCAGGTACTCCACGCAAACCGGCATGCCGACGCTCAACGTCCGCCCAGTCGCCGCGAGCTCACCGCTCGGCCCATCGATCTCGAACGCCACGACATCATTCGTCCCCTGGTTCGCCGCCAGCAGATAGCGCCCGCCCGGCGCGATCGCGAAGCAGCGCGGCGTCTCGCCCTGGGTCGAGAAGTTCGCCTTGCGCTCGATCGCGCCTGCGGCGGCGTCGATCGAAAACAGCGCCAGCGAATGATGGCCTCGGTTCGAAGCGTAGAGATACCGCCCGTTGGGGTGCACCCGGATCTCCGCCGTCGAGTTGCGTCCCTCGAAATCCGCTGGCAGCGTGGAGACGGTCCCAATCAGCGTCATCTCGCCCGATGCCGCGTCGTAGCGGAACGACGAGACGGTCGACGCCAGCTCGTTGACGGTGAAGCACAGCTCGCCCGAGGGATGAAACGCGAAGTGACGCGGCCCGCTGCCCGGCGGAAGATCGGCGGCGCCCGATGGGGCAAACGTCGCCTCGGTCGCGTCGATTGAGTACCGCAGCACCTGATCCTTGCCCAAATCGCACACGATCAGGAAGCGGTTGTCCGGCGAATAGTCGACCGAATGCGCGTGCGGCGCCTGCTGTCGCTCGTGGACGCTCGAGCCTTCGTGCTGGAGGAACTGCGACGCCGCGCCGAGCGACCCATCCGCTCCAACTCTGTACGCGATCGTCGAGCCGCCGCTGTAGTTCGCAACGGCGAGCATTTGCCCGCTGCGGTCGAGCTCGAGGTCGCACGGTGCGCCGCCCTGGGTGGGCTGCGAATTGAGCTCGGTCAGCTTGCCCGACTCGCGATCGATCCGGTACGCATGCACCGAGCCGTCGTCGGTCTCGCGCACGGCGTAGAGGTTCTGGCCGTTGGGGTGTAGCGCGACGAACGACGGGTTCTCGAGCTCGGCGGCGAGGGCGGGGTCGCTGAGCTCGCCGGTCGTCGAAGCGAAGCGGCTGACGTAAATCCCCCGGCTCGAGCCGTCGCGCGTGTAGGTCCCAAAGTAGACCAGGTGATCATAGGCGGGCTCGGCCGGCGCATCGGCCGCGGGTTGTTCGGCTCCGCACGCGCCCAGCGACGCGGCGCCCATTGCGCCGAGGAAGCCACGACGATCTAGCATGTCGACTATCAAAGCGCACTGCGCCGAGCATTCGCAATTCTCGGCAGAGGCCGCAGACAGGCGACTCGCCCTAGCGCCCCAGCGAGTCCCGCCCATCGGTCAACCATTCCACGTTGAAACGCGCCACCGTCAGAAACTGCACGTGCGTCCCCTTCCCCGTGGGGCTGCCCCGCTCGTAGAACAACAGCGCCGTGCCGTCTTCCAGCACCGCCAGGTCCGAATATCCGCTGATGCCAGCCTCCACCGTCTTGATCACCGGCCAGGTGTCGCCCTCGTCGTAGCTGAGGTAAACCGAAACGTTCTGCCGCACGTGGTTCCCCTCGGGCTTGCTCGGGTCACGCGGCGTCTCGCTGTAGGGGTTCGCGAACAGAATGCGATTGCGGTTCGAGCCGCCTAGCTTTGAGGACAGCCGAATCGTCGACCCCATGCAAACCGGCTCGAGTAACTGCGGATGCAGCAGCGGGGTCGTCCAGTCGTGCGCGCCGTCGTGCGAGTACACGTAGGCTCGCCGATGGGCGGCCAGCTCATGGCGAATGTTCAACATCACTCGCCCGTCCGCCAGCTCGAGCGCCAGCGTCTCGCTCGGATTCTTCAGGTACGGGTGCGCGGCCGCCACATCGCCGCGCTCCCAGCTCTTGCCATGGTCGTCGGAGTAGATCACCGAGACGATCGACGGGCGATGCGCGTGCCCGCCCGTACCGTCGGAGAGCCAAACCGGGACGAGCAATCGGCCATTCTGAAGTTGGATTCCGTGGCCGGGCCCAGTCGCGATCACGCGCCAGGGGTAGTCCTTCTTGAAGCGCTCGAGGGTCGCGGTGATGTCCACCGGCTTCGAGAATGTCTTGCCGTCGTCGTCGCTGCGCATGTAGTAGGCCCGCGCGTACTCCACGCAGAACAGCAAATGTACCGCGCCGGTCTCGCGGTCCACGATCGGCACGGCGTTGTTGTAGGTCACCTCCCCCGGCTTGGCCAGCCCTTGCGCGAACGCAACTTCGTTCTGTTGGATCGGCCCCTCGTCGCGGGCGACCTTGCGCGGCGCGTCCCAGGTCTTGCCGCCGTCGTGCGAGCGCCGCATCAGGATGTCGATCGGCCCCCAATCGCCGCCGGGGTTCTTGCGTGCCTCGGTGAACGCGAGCACGGTCCCTTTGGCGGTCACCGCGATGGCCGGGATGCGGTAGTGCGCGTAGCCGCCCTTCTCGGCCTCGAACAGGTCAACCTTCTCGAAGAGCGGTTGTGCGGCCGAAGCCATCACGACCGCTGCGAACGACAAAACCACACTGAGGAGCAATCTCATCCCCGCAATCGTAACCGAACACGCCCATGCGAAAATCAGCGGAATGCGTTTCGACTCGATCCCGGAGCTGCTGCGCGACCACGCCGTGCGGACGCCCGCAGCCCCGGCGCTGCTGGCGCCCGCCCGGCCGCCGCTGACTTACGCCGCGCTCCGCCACCAGGCGCAGACCGTCGCGCAGGCGCTGAATCTGTTCGGCGTCGGCCGCAACGACCGCATCGCCGTCGTCCTGCCCAACGGCCCCGAGATGGCCTCGGCCTTCGTCTCGGTCGCCTGCGCCGCCACGTGCGCGCCGCTCAACCCCGCCTACCGCCAAACGGAGTTCGAATTCTACCTGAGCGATCTCGGCGCCCGCGCCCTGATCGTCGCCATGGACGACGACTCGCCCGCGATCGCTGCGGCGGACAAGTTGGGCGTGCCCGTGCTCCGGCTCAAGACCGAAGACTCGCGGCCCGCCGGCTGGTTCGCCCTCGAGGGGACGGACCAAGTCGGCACGGACAAGGGCGGCCTCGCCGAGCCCGACGACGTAGCGCTCGTGCTCCACACCTCCGGCACTACCGCCCGGCCCAAGATCGTCCCCCTCACCCACCGCAACGTGTGCGCCTCGGCGGAGGCGATCGCCCGCACGCTGCGCCTCGAGCCCCGCGACCGCTGCCTCAACATCATGCCGCTGTTTCACATCCACGGGCTCATCGGCGCCACGATGTCGTCGCTGGCCGCCGGCGCCGAGCTCGTCTGCACGCCCGGATTCAACGTGATGCGGTTCTTCGGCTGGCTCGACGAGCTCCAGCCGAGCTGGTACAGCGCGGTGCCCACCATGCATCAGGCCATCCTCGCCCGCGCCCCTCGCAACCCCGCTTCGGTCGCCAACGCCGGCTTGCGCCTGATCCGCTCCTCTTCCGCCGCGCTGCCGCCGCGGGTGCTCGCCGAGCTCGAGCAGACCTTCGGCTGCCCCGTCCTCGAGTCCTACGGCATGACCGAAGCCGCCCATCAGATGGCGTCGAACCCGCTGCCGCCCGGGGTCCGCAAACCGGGCTCGGTCGGTCCGGCGGCCGGCCCGGAGATCGCCGTCATGGACGACGCCGGCAAGCTGCTCGACGCCGGCCAGACCGGCGAGGTCGTCATCCGCGGCCGCAACGTCACCGCCGGCTACGATCGCAACCCCGAAGCCAACGCCAAAGCCTTTACCGACGGCTGGTTTCGCACCGGCGACCAGGGCGTGCTCGACTCCGACGGCTATCTCTCCATTACCGGCCGCCTCAAGGAGATCATCAACCGCGGCGGCGAGAAGATCTCGCCCCGCGAGGTCGACGAGGTGCTGCTCGACCACCCCGCCGTCGCCCAAGCCGTCACCTTCGCCATACCGCACGCCAAGCTCGGCGAAGAAGTCGCGGCCGCCGTCGTCCTGCAGCCCGGCGCCGCGGCCACCGAGAAGGAGATTCGCGACTTCGCCGCCGCCAAGCTCGCCGACTTCAAGGCGCCGCGCAAGGTGCTGCTGCTCGACGAAATCCCCAAAGGCCCGACCGGCAAGCTCCAACGCATCGGCCTGGCCGAAAAGCTCGGCCTGGGAAGTTGATAACATAGCCGCACCCGATGTATCGCTGGACCAAGAAGATTCACATGTACGCCGGGCTCTTCGCCTTTACGGCCTTGATCGTGTGGGGCGTGACCGGATTGCACTCGATGTTCCTGCCTGCCCCGGGAGAGTTCAGCCCTCCCGAGGTCGCGCGCACGCTCGAAGTCCCCTTCGAAGCCCCCGGCGACCTCGACGACAAGGCGCTCGTCGCCCGCATCGACCAAGCGCTCGACCTGCCCATCGTCGGCAACCCGGTGCAGATCTCCCGCACCCCCGAGCGCGACCTCTTCTATCGCTACTACTCTCCCAACGGCCGCACCGAGGTGACCTTTCTCGAGCGTGAGGCGAAGATTCGCGTGGAGTTCCGCCGCAGCTCGCTGTGGGGCTACCTGGCCGGCATGCACGCCGGCAGCACCCGGCGCACCCCGCCCGATCTGGCTGCTCGCGCTTGGGGCCTCTACAACGAGGTCTCGTTGTGGGCCTTCACCTTCATGACGCTCTCCGGCGTCTACCTTTGGCTCGATACACGCCCCTGGCTGCGCTGGGCGCAGGCGTTGGCCGCCGTAGGAGTCCTGCTCTTCGTCGGCCTGTGGTTCGTCACGAGGTGAAGCCGTGTTCCAGTTGATGCGCAACACCCATCTCGTGCTCGGGCTCGTCTTCGTGCTCTTTTCGCTGATGTTTGCTGTCAGCTCGCTCAAGTTCGTCTACCGGGACTGGTTTCCCGGCGGCCCCGTCGAACAGGAGCAGATCGTGGAAGTCGATCCCGCCAAGGCTTCGACCCCGCGAGCGCTCGCCCGCGAGCTGATGTCCGCGCTCGATTTTGCCGGCGAGCTTCGCCGCACCGAGCAGAACGACGACGCGGTCGAGATCCGCATCGTGCGTCCCGGAACCGAGCTCCAAGCCGTCTATACCCCGGCGACCGGCCAAGCCGTCGTCAAGCATCGCCGCCATGACTTCTTTCAGGCGCTCGTGCAACTCCACGTCAACCACGGCCTCTGGCACGACTATTGGCCCGCCCAGGTCTGGTCGCTGCTGACCTTTCTCGCCTCGCTCGGTTTGGTTTTGCTCGGCGGCACGGGCGTCTATCTCTGGTTCTTGCACCACGATGAGCGCGTGCTCGGCGGAGCGATCCTGACCTTGGGCCTGGTTTGGGGCCTGGTCACTCTCTACCTCTGCCGCGTCTAGCCGCCGCTGTTGAGAATTGGCGGCTAGAATGGAGGATCCGCTCGCGATGCCGATCCGCCTTCTCTACTTGACTCTCGCGCTGTTCGCCGCCTCGTGCAGCCCCACTGCGCAGCCCGAGCCTGCCGCCGCAACCTGGGACAACGAAGGCCCGATGCGTCCGGTCACCATGCCCAGCGGGGAGGTGATCCAAGCCGAGCTGCGCCAGACGCTCGAAGAGCTGCAGACCGGCATGATGTTCCGCCCGCAGCTTCCCCCCGGCTACGGCATGCTCTTCATCTTCGACAAGCTCGAGCCGCGCGCCTTCTGGATGTACCGTACTTTGCATCCTCTCGACATCATCTGGATGGACGAGAACAAGCGCATCGTCGAGATCGCCGAGAACGTCCAGCCTTGTCCCTCGCTCGACGCCCGCGAATGCCCCACCACCGGCGGAGTCGCCTCCTCGCTCTATACCCTCGAGCTCGCCGCCGGTCAGGTCATCCGGCTCGGGTTGAAGCAAGGCGACCAACTCCAGTTCTGAGCTCTGCCATGGACTCCCAAAAACTCCGCTCGCTCCTCGAACAAGTCCGCGACGGCGGCGTCTCGCCCGACGACGCGCTCGGCCAGCTCCAGCACATGCCGTTCGAGGATCTCGGCTTCGCCAAGGTCGACCATCATCGCGCCATCCGCCACGGCATGCCCGAGGTCATCCTCGGCCGCGGCAAGACTCCCGCCGAGGTACGCGCCATCGCCAAGACCTTGCTGGAGCGATCCAAGAACCTGCTGGTGACGCGCGCCGACGAAGAGATGTTCGAAGCCGTGCGTGAGCTCGACGCCTCCGCCGAGTATCTTCCGCGCTCCGCGGCGCTGCGCGTTTGGCGCGACCGCACCGTGCACGGTCGGGCCAAGATCGCCGTCATCTGCGCCGGAACCTCCGATCTGCCCGTTGCCGAGGAGGCGCGCGTGACCTGCGAGGTGATGGGCAACGAGGTCGAGGAGATCTATGACGTCGGCGTGGCCGGCATCCATCGCTTGTTGCACAACCTCGACCGCCTCGAGCAGGCGCGCGTCATCATCTGCTGCGCCGGCATGGAGGGCGCGTTGCCGAGCGCGGTCGGCGGCCTGGTCTCCTGCCCGGTCATCGCCGTGCCCACCAGCGTCGGCTACGGCGCCAGTTTCAACGGCCTCGCCGCCTTGCTCGGCATGCTCAACTCCTGCTCCTCCAACGTCACCTGCGTCAACATCGACAACGGTTTCGGCGCCGCCTACGTGGCGACGCTGATCAACCGCGTCTAGCCGCCACTTCCCGCGATGCGAGACTCTCGCTGGGGCTCCGTGAGCGCACAAGCAGGCGGTTCACGTGCATTTCCGAGCCGCGGCAGCCATGCCGGGCCACGACAAAAGCCTGCAACTGAGTGCGGCTGAAGCGTTGACAGAGGCACTGGCGGGCCGGCTAGTGAGCCGCGAAAGACTGAGTTCCGGGCGCCGACCCTGTGGACAGAAGGGGAAGGCCACATCGAGCGCCGCGCAAACGCGAGCGGCGGACGAGCCCGGCGCGGTCGGAAGAACCCGTGCACGTCAGGAAACTCCCTGCACGAGAACCGGGAGGCCTCAGCGACGCCTGCGGCGAAGCGCAGGTCGGCGGGGGAAGGCGCAAGCCGCGCGACGGAAGACGACAGGGAAGTTGACTTCGCTGTTGCATCACATCACGCCGGAGCTGCTGCGGTCGAGCTTCTTCGCCTTGAGGAAGCAAGCGGCTGTGGGAGTGGATGGCGTGAGCTGGCGTGGGTACGAAACCGGACTAACGGATCGGATTCTCGATCTTCATGACCGGGTACAGCGGGGCGCTTATCGCGCCCAGCCTTCGCGACGCGTGTACATGCCCAAACCCGACGGGCGGCAGCGTCCGTTGGGCGTCACGGCCTTGGAGGACAAGATCGTCCAACAAGCCGTGGCGACGATCCTCAACTGTATCTACGAGGAGCGATTTTTGGGGTTTTCGTACGGATTTCGGCCGGGACGCTCGGCGCATGACGCGCTCGATGCGTTGACGGTCGGCATCAACACGCAACGGACGAGATGGATTCTTGATGCGGACATCCAGGGGTTTTTCGACAACCTCGATCACGAATGGCTGCGCAAGTTTCTGGAACACGAGATTGCCGACCGGCGCATGCTGCGCTTGATCCTGAAATGGTTGAAGGCGGGCGTGTCGGAGGACGGCGAGTGGTCGAAGACAACGAAGGGGACGCCGCAAGGGGCGGTGATATCGCCGCTGCTGGCGAACGTATATCTTCATTACGTCTTCGATTTATGGGTGCAATCCTGGCGCAACAAGGAGGCGGCGGGCCGCGTGATCGTGGTGCGCTACGCCGACGACTTCGTGCTGGGATTCGAGCGGCGGGACGACGCCGAGCGGTTTCTCGAGGAGCTTCGAGAGCGGCTGGGGAAGTTCGGGCTCGAGCCGCATCCGGACAAGACGCGGTTGATCGAGTTTGGCCGCTGGGCGATAGTCGAGCGGCGCAAACGTGGGGCGGGGAAACCCGACACGTTCGACTTTCTGGGGTTCACCGAGATAGGAGCCGTATGAGTTGAAGCTCACGTACGGATCTGTGCGGGGGGCGCCGGGCGACCGGCGTCCCTACCGCGACCCGGATTCCCCTCGATGTCGACGCCGAGCGGCTGCCTCGAGAAGCCAATCAGCGCGCGGTCGAAGGAGTGGGAGAGATTGAGCTCGAGCTCGCCGCCCGGGAGATAGGGTTTGCCTTTCGGGCCAAAGGCCAGCTCGATGCGAGAAGGTTCGCGGTCGAGGTACTCGGCCAGCCGGAGTCGCAGCACGACGCGGCGGGCCAGGAAGCGCCTGCGATGGACCGCCTGATGGAATCGCTCCGCCCGTTCGCGCTCCTCGGCGGTGAGGACGGCGGCTCGGTCCGTCAAACCGGGGTCGTCGAGAGAGACTTCCCAGACGTCGACCTGGAGGGGGCCGATCGACTGACGTTCTCGGACGTTTCCCGACATCTGTCGGCGTGCACGATGAGTGCCTGGAATCGTCGGCAGCGCCTCGTGCGGCGACCCGCGGCTACTTCGATCTTAACCCGCTCCGCCCAGCTTCTCGCGGCTGCGGCGGTACAAAGCTTTTGCCATCAACGCGAAAAAGCTTGCGAATCGCGGTGATACCGGATTCCCCAACCGGCCCCGTCGAAGGGGCGCTTCGCCCAGATCGACTACGTCGGCTATGATGGGACAAATGAGCCGCGCGATGGCGGAACGGCGCTTCCGCACTCGCGCAGCGCCGAAGTGTGGTCTACAGCTCGCTCATTCCTCGACAGTTGGGGCGGTAGCTCAGTTGGTAGAGCAACGGCCTTTTAAGCCGTGGGTCCTGGGTTCGAGTCCCAGCCGCCTCACCACTTCAACTCCTTTGGTTTCAGTCATCTCCCGGCCTTCCCGTACGCGCGTTTGGCGGTTCGTTCCTCCAAAACGTAAAGAAACTGTATAGAAACTCCGCTAGCTGGCCAACAGCGTAACGAAACTCCTGGGTCGTTCGTTGGCGTTGCGGTCGAGCTTGTCGAGCGCCTCGCGCATCATGTTGAGCTTCGCCTGGCTGTAGCGCTTGAAGACAGCCGCGTCGCCCTGCCGCAGCATCTGGGTGACGAAGTGGTCCGCCACGCCGCCCGCGCTCAGGCGGGTCGCGAACGTGTGACGAAGCTCGTAGAGCGTGAAGTGCGGGATGCCGGCCCGTGTGAGGCTCAACGCCCAGCTTTTCTTCACGGTTGTCAGGTGGGGCTTGGACGCCCCTTCCTTTGGGGTTGGGAAGAGGTATTCGGAATCTCCGCTCTCCCGGATCTGGGCTTGGAACGCTTCTCGGGCTCTTGCCGTCATGGGCATGTCCGCAATGCCGTTCGGCGTCTTGGAGTCGGGCAGGTGGACCAAGCCGTTGACGAGGTCGATTTGGCTCTTGCGCATCCGCGTGAGCTCTCGATAGGGCCGAAGGCCCATCTCGACCATGATGACGATGATGTTGCGCAGGTAGCTCGGGGCCGCAGCCTCGATCTTGGACTGTTCGGAGGCCGTCACGTAGTGCGGCTTTCGGGTCGTACCGGCGATGCGAACAGGAAACTCCACGGCAGCGCACGGATTGGTCGCGAGCTGCCCCTTCTTGACGGCTACGTTGAGTATTCGCCTCAGAATCCGGAACTCCCTGTGTACGGTCACTGGCTTGAGTTTGCCTCGATGCTGGACCCCGAACTTGGTGTGTACGCGCCGCCCCGAATTCAGTCGGTGACGGAGGTACGCTTCGATTGCGTCTGGTGTGATTTCTATGAGCCGCAGGTCGCCGAACCGAGGCCTGAGGAACTTGAGAGCGTTGAGGTTCTCCAGGTGGGTCTTCTCCGCCTTCGTCGGAGGTTTGGAACGGTTCTCCAGGAACCAGTCCGCCCACTCGTTGAACGTCATCATGCCGATCTGCGTCGTGCTCGGCAGCAAGCCCTCGTCGCGGGCTACCAGCAACTTGCGAAGAACCTTCTCGGCTTCCGCCCTGTCCTTCGTACCTGTCGACTTCTGCTGTGGCCTCCTTTCTTGGTCCCAGTAGCGCATCCACCAGAAGCCGGATTCCTTCCGGCGGTAGAGGCTACCGTTGGGATTGCGAGGTCTTCCTCTTCTACTCATCGATTCCTCCATTCACGTGAAACTGCTGGCGCCACTCGGCCAGTTCCGAGAGTCGGAACCGGATGGAACGGCCCATCATGCGGTAATGGGGAATCTGCTTTCGCTCGACCCAAGCATACACGAGCGAGGGGCTGACGCCCAAGAACTGGGCGGCCGTTTTGACGGTGACTGGCGGGTCCGCTTTCGCGGGTTCGAGGGTCAGTGGCATGGGCATCCCGAGATAGGGAGCCGAGGCCCGTAGCAAAACTCACGACGCGTCAGGGGCAGTACGTTTTCGTTTTGAGCTTTTCGGCTCCCGAGGGCTCTCCAAGGGCAAGGCTGCATTTCGGCCTGTCGCGCCCGCTCAGAGATGCGTACGGAGGGCCATCATGCCTACGTGTTGTCTGCGTGCTGCGCTGCTTTTCTTCGTTCTGATTTGTTCCCCTGCTTTCGGACAGCTTCCTAGCGGTGGGATCGCTGGGTCGATCTCAGACCCCAGCGGCGCTGTCGTGCCGCAGGTCCATGTTGTCGTGCGAAGCGACGTCACGGGGCTGGTGCGCTCCGCTCAGGCCGACGAGCGAGGCTCCTTTTCGTTCGCGCTGTTGCCGCCGGGCGTCTACGAGGTAGACGTTGAGGCCGAAGGGTTCGCGAATCCTCGGAAGCGGGTTGTGGTCCAAACGGGGGCGAGGACTCGGGTTGAGATCGAGCTGGCCGTCGATGTGCTGGAGCAAGTCGTCGAAGCGCTCGATGCTCTGCCTCAGCTGCGGTACGACTGGCACGGCGTCGATGGCGTCGTGTCTCGATTTGAGATCGAGAACTTGCCGCTGAACGGGCGTGAGTTCCTTCAGCTTGCGGTTCTGGAGCCAGGGATTACGGCTGCACCTCGGGCTGGGTTCTTCACGCGGCAGTTCGATGTCTCGGTGCTGGGCGGTTCGCCGAATGACACGCGCTACACGCTCGACGGCAGTCCAGTCCACAACCCGCTGACTGGCGGCACGCCTCAGAACGCCTCGCAGGAGGTTGTCCAGGAGTTCCAGGTGCAGTCGGTGAACTTCGACCTGGCGACCGGGCTGACGGGCGCCGGGGCGGTCAACGTGGTGACGCGCTCCGGCGGGAACGAGCTGCACGGCAGCGGGTTCTTCTTCTTTCGCGATCACAACATGGCCGCCTACCCGGCGCTGCGGCGAGAGCCGGCGAACCCCGATCCGTTCTTCGCGCGACGGCAGTGGGGCTTTCACGTGGGCGGGCCCGTCGTGAAGGACCGCCTGTTCTTCTTCACCAACCTGGAGCAGAACAACCAGGACGGCGTCGTCACGGTCCAGCCGCGCTCGCCGGACTTCGCGGGATTCGGAGGCATCTTCCCGAGCCCGTTCGACAGCACACAGGTGAGCGCGCGGTTCGATCTGCGGCTGGACGACAAGAACATGGCTTTTCTGCGCTTCTCGCACTTCGGGAGCGACGGATTCGCGCCGCCGAGCGGCCAGGGCGGCAACTTGCCGTCGAACTGGTCCGCTAGCACGAACTGGGCCGACCAAAGCGTTGGCTCGTTATCGAGCGCGTGGCGGCCGAACCTGATCAACGAGCTGCGTTTCTCCTACTGGTACTGGCAGACGCGCAACCTGCCTCCTGACCGGTCGAGCTGTCCGGGCGAGTGCGTGGGGCTCGGAATGCCGGAGATCAGCGTGCTTGGGAGCGACTTCGTGGCTGGCAAATTCGTGCTGACGCCGCAAGGGGGCGACACGCGCCGTTATCACCTCACCGACAACGTCTCCTGGCAGAAGGGGCGGCACAGCATGCGCTTCGGCTTTGAGTGGCAGTACGAGCGCGGCGCGGGATTCCTCGAGTTCGTCGAGCCGGCGTCGATGGTGCTGTACTCGCCAGAGATCGTGCGGGCGCACAACGCCGATCCCAGGGTCCCGGCGGAGTCGCGGATTCCGCTGCCCGAGTCGTTCCGGACGCTGGATGACGTACTGCAATTGCCGCTGGTCGGCTTCTCGGTCGGGTTCGGCGATCCGTCGCTGCCACCGCGGTACGCCTTCGACGAGGCTCGGCATGACCACATGTGGCGGGCGTACTGGCAGGATTCCTGGCGGATGCGGTCGCGGTTCACGCTGAACTATGGGCTGTCGTATTTCTACCACCCAGACTTGGCGAATCACACGCTGAGCAAGCCGGCGTATCTCGAGCCGCTGTTGGGCGCCGACGGGCCGCGGCCCACGCGGCGGGACCGCAATAACTTCGGGCCGATGCTGGGCTTTGCCTGGAACGTCTCGCGCGACAACCGGACGGTCGTGCGGGCGGGCTCGGGCATCTACTACGAGCTGCCGCTGGACTCGCTGCGGCTACGCGAGCTTTCGACGATCGGACCGCGTGGCGCCGGGAGGTTCATCGTCGATGGGTCGATTCTGCCGAACCCGGTTCGGGGCGTGCCGGGCGTCCCGCTGTTCACGCCGCTCAACTTCCCGAACGGCCCGACGAACTTCCGGGGCTCGCACGTGATGCAGATCCTCCCGGAGGTGAAGGCGCTGTTGGAGAGTCAGCTTGGCGGCGGCACCGACCCGTCGGTTCGGAATATCGAGGTGTTCAAGCAAGGGTCGGGGCTGATCGCGCGGGACTTCGTGTCGCCGTACACGGTTCATCTGAACGCGGGCGTGCAGCGGGAGCTGGCGACGCAGTTGGTGGTGTCGGCGGACTACGTGTTCCGGCGGTCGGTGCATGAGAACATGGGCGACATCGACCTGAACCACTGGGGCAGCGTGCAGGGGCCGGTCATCCGGGCTTGTCAGGGGCTGGAGGTGCTGGATGAGACGGCGGCGTGTTCGAGCGGGGAGATTACGGCGCAGGTCAGTGGCGGGCTCGCGACGTATCAGGGTTTGCTGGTCAAGCTTGACAAACGCTGGGCGGGGCGCTACATGTTCCGCGGCTCGTATGCGCTGTCGAGCAATCGAGGCTTCAACGGGATCATCGACAAGGACGACTGGTTCGCCAGCTACGGCCCGCGCGATTCGGATCGACGGCATGTCTTCGCACTGTCTGGGGTGGTCGATCTTCCGTGGGGGCTGCGGCTGTCGGGCGTCTCCAAGATGCTGACCGGGCCGCCGTTTCGGGCGCAGTTGTTTGGCGTTGACCTCGATGGGGATGGGACGATCAATGACCTGCTGCCGGGGACGAGCTGGAACGAGCTCGGTCGAGGTGCAGACCGAGCCGAGCTAAGCGAAACTATCCATGAGTTCAACAGAGACGTTGCCGGTCGACAAACGTCGACCGGCCAGTTGGTCCCTCGCCTAACGCTCCGCTCCGGCCTCGCGCTTAGCGACTCCTTCTTATCCCATGACCTGCGCATTGCCAAGGCATTGCGGTTCACGGATCGGTACCAGTTGAACGTCTTCGGTGAGATCTTCAACCTGTTCAACGCTGCAAATCTCCGCGGTTACGGCACCAACGTGCTGCAGCCGGCGGCATTCGGGCTGCCTAGCCAACGGGCTACACAAGTATTCGGCTCAGGAGGCCCGAGGGCGTTCCAGATTGGCGTTAGAGCCACATTCTGATTGGATCGAAAACCACACGTGCACTCAAAGCCGATACACGAACCACGGAAACGAGCTTGCCGATCCCCGGCTGTCGCTATGGAATCTGCGACAATCAGGAGAGAAAACGTTCGCGAAAGTCGAGTAACGGGCAAATGCCGACGCAGTCGCACCTAGGGGCACTCCTCCGAGGCAGAGACATCTTCCTCTGCCACACCGGTGCCGACAAGGTCTGGGTCGAAGAGCTCGCTGAGCGTATCGAAAGCGTTCCTTACAAAGGCCGACATCTCGGTGTCGTATTTGACAAGTGGGACTTCGACAAAGGCAAGAACATCGTACTCGAGATCGATGAAGCGATAGATGAGTGTCGATTCATCGGGGTCATCGTAAGCAAAGCGATGCTCGCCGCCGAGTGGCCAACAATGGAACGGACAATCGCCGTCTGGTCCGATCCTAGTGGTAGATTGGGACGCGTCCTCCCTTTGCTTATTGAGAATGTTGACCTACCACCAAGCCTTCGAGTCAGAAACTGGATCGATTTTCGCGATCCCGATCGCTTCGAAGAGAGCTTTCTTGAACTGGTCGGTCGACTTCGGGACGAACCCATAAGACGCGGTCGTGGCGGATTAAACATCCGCCTTTCTGCGGCGACACCCTACCCCCGAGCGCCGGTCGTGATTAGCGGGAACAATGGCCCACAAAACTCAGTGAACCGTTTGGTGTATAGCGGAGGAAGAGATCCAACGCGACAAGTGGAGACCGTGGGGAGACAGCTACGGATGAGCAAGTTCGTCCTCTGAATCGGACGTGGTCCTCTCCGAGGCCCACGGCAACGCGCAGTCCCCGAAGCCGACTTCGGGCCTGTGTCCAACGGAGTACCTCTACGCTAGGTCTTCCGAACTGTATAATCACAAAGTGCAAACTCCTGGCGGGCCTTCGTTAGGGTCACGATCGGTATGAAAGCGCGACGAAAGCCGCCGAAAAAGCTTCAGCGTTACGGAATTGTGATTAGCTACGATGCCGTTTTTGGCCGTTGGCCGAGAATGGAAGACTTGGAGGAACGCCTCGGTGCCCTAAACCGTTCAGATGCGATCCTCTTGATAGCATGGTGTTCGGCTGTTACACGCTCATGGGCTCGAGTACCGGATAATACACTCGACAAGCGAGTCCGGGCTTGGCTGTTCCCATTTTGGAACGCCGTATTTGAGAAATGGACTACGAAATTCGGCGAAGGGTTCCTCTTCTCGCGATACTCTCTGCTGTGGTTGCTACGCAAGGTGTTCTCCAATTGCCCGGCCAATGGCCCACGCGTCGATACCTTCGAGCGCCTGAAGGTTTTTGGCGAGGCTTGCCTGATCGCAAATGACCTATCGGCTTTCCCGTCCCCGAAGCCGCTTCCAACCGACCTGGCTATTGCGGCAAACATCCTACCCCAAACGGAATACTGCTCTCAAGAGGACTATGACCGCGACATGGCACGCACACAGTATCTGTTGACGAACCTTGCTCCTAATGCAGAAGGCACACCACTCCCGGCATTTTCAGCGAGGCTTCAGGATCTACTCGGGCACAGTGTTACGGAGTACTGCGACCTCGCATTCGCCAGCGCGATGAAGCCCATAGATGCTGACACAGAAGCGATCGAGCACTACCGCGTGGTGGCGGTCGCTCCACAGAATTTTACGACCACCAGCATTGCGCCTGCTAAAGCCGAACAGTTCTTGGACTCGATCGCGGTACGAGAGCAGGATGTTCAGCGCATGGCTGCGGCTAGCGGGGAGCACGCCTCTGACTTTACATTGTTTCGGGACCGGCCTTTTCTCCGTCGGGGGGCCGAATTTGTTCCCTTGGATCTTGGCTTTGTGCTGGACAAAGCCGGCAGGAGTCTCTTCTGGACGGCGCTGAAGAGTTGCCCGAGCACCGAGCGCGAGACGTTGCTGCAGCACTGGGGAGAGCTGTTCGATCTTTACGTAAGCACGCTTCTAGCAAGCTCGCTGACCCAGGATTGCACGTTCCTCGCCAGGCCACGATTTGCCGACGACGCCGAAGCGTCGGACGGCGCAGTTCGGGAAGGCAGGACGCTCATCTTGCTTGAGTACAAGGCGAGCACAATCAGCAGCGCAATCAAGTATGCTGACGACCCCGCAGCGCTAGAGCGAGTGCTGGAGTCGAGATTCGTGCAAGGCGATGGGCATGGCCGGAAGGGGCTCGCTCAGCTGTCGCACGCGATCAAACGATTCGCTGATGGACATACAATACGGGACACCGAGTCTGGTACACAAATACATCCAAAGGATATTCAAAAGATCATACCTGTGCTGGTCCATTTGGATAACACGCTACGAACTCCCGGGATACCGCACTATATGAGTGTACGCTTTAAGGGCTTGGGGCGGGTGAAGCGCTTCACAGTAACGCCGGTCGTTTTGATGCCTATCACGGAATTGGAGGAGCTTGAGGGCTATCTTGAGACCAGCCCTTTGTCGCCATTTCTTGAATCCTTCCTAATGCGGTTGAGGACTGACAAGAGTGCCGTGTTTCTTACGCCCATGCTTCCCATGCTTGACGGGAAGGCTAGGAAGAACGGCAAGATGCTTGAACGGTTCGACCGCTACGTGCAAGAAATGCTTGGCCGGCTTTTTCCCAACGCGGTCAAGTCGAGGCAATAGAATGAATTGGGAAGGGATCAGCCCTCTCCGCTAGGCTGGATCTGGGCTAGAGTCGAATTGGCACGCTCTCCTGAGCGCCTATATGGAAGAATGGCCGCATTCGGCGATCATTGGTTCTTCAACACGAAGCTCATCTTCTGCTTGCCTATGGCCAGGTATCCGGTTTCAAGCAACCTCGGCACAACGAACGCTCTGCCCCGGAACTCGAAGTTAACGAGATTCGGTTTGCCGTCCTTGAGCTCGTAAAGCGCAGGCGTCTCGTGTGGCGAAGCCTTGATGTATGTGAATCGGCCGTCGTGGTAGATCGCATCGACGAAGAAGGGCTTGCGCCCGCGCTGGAACTTGTAGCCGAACTGGAGGGCCGCCGGGTAGCTCAAGCGGAACTCGCTGATCTGCCTGTCGATGAGCTGCTGCGCCTGCTCCTTCGCCTGCCGGGCTTCGGTCTTGGCCAACTCGATCTGCTGGCGGTAGTCCTCGATCTGTGAGGACGGCACAAAGCGCGGTTCTCCGGCCGCGGCCGAGAGCATCGAAGCGTCGGTCGGCTCGATGAAGACCTTCAGGTCGGGCTCGCCAGCGCTGTCCGAAACCTCCGACAGAACGAACGAGTAGACGTTACCGGCGGCCGTGACGAGGTTGACGTTGGTCGCGGCGCCCGCCTTGGCGGGCTTGACGAAGGCGAAGTTTTCGTTGCCGTCGACGATCCAGTAGTCCTTGTCCCCGCAGGTGAAATCGAGAATCCGCTCGTCCTCGGGCAGGATGATGAGCGTTGTGTAGCGGATCTTGGCGTTGACGGGCACCACATCGCGGTCGGCGTACTTGACCACGCGCGAGTGCGGCGTCTCCGATGCGGCCGGGGGCTCGGCGGGCTCCTGGCCGGTGAGCGGAACCAAGGAACCACAGAGATAAAGGAAGAGTGCGAAGCGGGGCAGCGGTCGATTCATAGGGTGCTCCTGGTGGGGTGTTGCTGGGCGAGCCGCCGGAGACCTTCCTCGAAGCCGAACTGCTGGAGGGCCTCACGGCGGCGTTGGTTGTCGAACGGATCGTTGGTGTAGAGCCAGTAGCTGGCCGGGTCGACGTCGAGGTTGAGGACCTTGGCGGCGTCCGGACGCTTGACGAGGATCTGGCGCTTGGGCGTCAGTGCCTCGATGAGGCGCGCTTCCGTCTCGTTGAGATGGAACAGCTCGCGGTAGAGCTCGCGGTCCATCCCGGGATTGGACAGGAACATCTTGGTCGGGCAGCTCTCGGCGACGACGTGCATCATGTCGCCGCGGGCGATGTCGTCGCTCGACTGCGTGGCGAGGACCATGGCGGCGTTGCGCTTGCGCCAGGTCTTGAGCGCCTCGGTGATGTAGAGCTTGATGGCCGGATCGCGCAGGAACCGCCAAGCCTCGTCCATGACGAAGAGCTTGAAGCGCGTGGAGGACGCGGGATCGTGGATCGCCGCGCCGGCGCGGTGCAGGACGTAGAACAGCAGCGGCTCCAGGACCTGCGGGCACTGGTCGAGGCCCTCAAACTCGAACGCCTGGAAGCTGGAGAGGGTCAGATTGTCCTCGACGTTGTCGAAGAGCGCGGCGTACTGGCCGCCTTGGACCCAACGCTGCAGCCGCTCGCGCAGATCGCGGTTGACGATGTTGGCGAGCGTGAAGAGGCGGCGCTGCTCGGGCGCGACCTCGTAGAGACTCTCGATCTGCTGGAAGAGGTCCTTCTCGTCCGAGTAGGTCATGCGATAGCCGCCGGCCTGGATGAGCACGCTGACGAATGAGAAGAGGAACTGGAGGTTATCAGGTGTGGGCGGCAGGCAGAACGGGTTGATCGTGAAGGCTTGGCGCTCGACGCCGATCGGCAAGTAGGAGCCGCCGAAGAGCCGGGCGACGTGCTCGTAGCTGCCGCCGAGGTCGAAGATGAACGTCAGCGGATCGTACTTCTGGGCGTTCGTCAGAAGGAAGTTCAGCAGAAAGGACTTGCCGCTGCCGGTGGCGCCGAGGATGAGCGTGTGAGCGATGTCGCGGAGGTGGAAGTTGAGGAAGTAGGGCGTTCGGCGCTCGGTTTCGAGCACCGCGAGGTACTCGGCGCCTAGGTGCGCGTTGCGGACCTCGCCGGTGTGCGGGGCGAACAGGAAGGCGAGGTCGGCGTAGTTGGTGTTGGTCAGGTAGAGCTGACGCAGGTTGTGGACGTGGTTGCCGGGAAGGACGGCGATCCAGGCGTTGATGAGGTTGTAGCGCTCCTCGATGAGCGTCGCGTCGTGCGTCGAGAAGACCTTGAAGCACTCGGCGACGGCCGCTTCGAGCGCGGCGCGGTCGCGGTCGTAGAGGACGACGGTCAGCGAGAAGCGGCCGAAGTGGCGGCCCTCGATCTCCATCTCCTTGAGGCCGGAGCCGAGGTCGCTGACGAGCGCCTCGGCCGAGTCGTCGAGCAGCATTTGCGAAGGGTGAGGCGGCGTGCGGTCCGACGGCGAGAGAACGTAGTTGAGCAGCGAGTACTTGCTGTTGTGGTGGTGGCGGCGCGCGGATTGGATGGCGCGACGGGTGGCGTGGTTGTCCGCGCGAACCCACTCGGTGGCCAGGATGAAGTTGCTCGAGATGTCCTGGAGCCCGCTGAGCAGGTTCGCGAAGGTCTGCGCGGGCGGCTCCTTGAGCGTGAGCACCTTGACGTGCCAGTCGTCGAGACGCAGGTGGTCGCGGTGGCACTCCAGGGTCTCGTCGCAGGCGAAGTAGTCGAGGAAGACGTCGTACTTGAGGGCCACGCCGTCGGCCTTGTGAGGGGTGTAGTTGAGGAGTCGCCGGAAGAAGCGGAACGATTCGCGCTTGTCCAGGAGGCGAGCTTCGACTAGATCGCGAAGCTGGATGAGGAAGCTGGCGACCCTATTGGACAGGGTCTCGCGGGCGTCTTCGATCTCCGTTTCGATGGCTGTGACACGGCGCCCGGAGCCGAAGGCCTCGCGGACTGACGCGATCGGGTTCCGAGCGAGCTTCGCGAGGTGCTCGCCGACGCCGCGCTCGTCGGGCGAGCGCTGGTACAGGATGACGAAGTACGTGTCGAGCGAATAGAGTCGTCGGACCTTGCTCTGGAGGTAGGCCATCCTCGCTGTGACCGCCTGATGCAGGACTGGGTTGTCCTGGTAGTCGCGGTGAGGGACCTCGGGGTCGTCGCGTTTGAGCAGGTACTGGTAAACGCGAAATCGTTCGTCGAAGACCTTTAGCGTGGCCTCGAAGCGCCGGGCGATCCGGTCGATCTGTTCGGGGTCGAGGCATTCGTCGTCGACGCCTCGAATTCGGATGACGATGCCGAGGTCGCCGCTCTTGGCCAGGAACGTCTGCTCGTCGACGAAGCCGAACAGATTGACCAGTTCGTGGAGCGCGCCGGCGTCGCGGTGATCTGCGCGGATTCGGCTGAGTTTTGTCATGGCACCTTCGCGGGGTCGTAGCGCGCGCGAAATTTCGACGAGTTGAGCAGGATGCGCAAGATGCGCGGATCAGCAACCGTCGCCCAGCGTCCGAAGGCGTAGAGGACGGCGAACATGAGCAGGCCGGTCAGCAAGCTGCCGAACAGGTTGAACGCGCCGCCGCCTATCGCCAGCGCAAGGAAGAAGAGCCGGCGCTCGGCGCCGAGGATGGTCAGCGGACGGTTGAGGGATCGGTAGACGGGGTGGAACACCGGCTCTTTCATCGCGACTCCTCGGCGTCTACGGAAAGAGCCAGGCCATGAAATTGACAGCGCCGATGGCCATGCCGACGCCGAAGACGATTCCGGCCATTGCGCGCTTGCTCTGACCTTCTCCGAAGGCGAAGAGCAGTCCGCCCACCACGATTGCGACGAGGCTGAGGCCGCGAGCGATCGGCCCGGTGAAGCTGATCTGTAGGACGTTGACGGCGTTCTCCCAAGGGGACTGCGCGAGCAGCGTCGTGGTCGAAGCGGCCAGGAAGATCAAGCCCCCTACGATCTGCCGAAGGGCCCGCAGGGCAGCGCGGCAGCGCCTCGCCCCGGGTAGTTCCCGCTGTGTGTGCATGAAGAATCCTCCTTTTTGCTGAATCAGGGGAGGGCGAGGCCGAGGCGATCCAGGTTGGATGGAACGATTTCCTATGCGCTGGCTAGCCCCGCCCTACGGAGAGAGGAGCTTCCGAGGCTCTAGAAACTCATTCCGCTCGGCTGCGACGGAGGATGGTGATCGGAGGTGTGGGAGTGTGGCGGACTCGCTCAGTCGACGCTCTCAAAGAAGCTTGAGGTCGCGCTCGCACGGCTCGGGATCCGCTCAGAACAGCCAACGTTCGCCAAGCGCGACAGCGATGCCGCTCTTGGAAGCTGGATCATCGGCGCGGACCTGCGCCATATCGCGCGGTTCGACCTTCTCGTGTGTGAGGAAACGAATCGCTCCGGAGTTCTCTCGGACAGATGCCGCGCCGGGCGGGCGGAAGGGCGACGAGCTGCTCCGTGATCGCCTTAGGCTCGCCCTGAGGTTCACCATTCTGGATGGGACCCGCTTCAAGGAGCGATTGTTGATGAAGTACAGCAGTTTTTCGTCCGGCGACTCCGCCATTCAGGCTTTTGCCGTAGCGTGCCACGAAAGGCGTCACCTCTCCACTGACCAAGTCCTCTTCCAACCCCCGGCGTTGGCCGGGGGAGGCAGTAGATGGACTCCTCATCGTGCGACCAGGACGGTTATCCGCATGGGCGAGACGGAGCGGGAGAGCCGTTTGGCGGCGGTAGAGTGCGGCTGATCGTAGACTTAGCGTTGAACGGGTATCGGGACTGGAGGGCTGGAGACGTCGTCGACAGTGACCGTCACTTGGGCGGATGCGTTCGCGGGGTTCAGGCTGTCCGGTGCGCGAACGTCAATTTGATAGAGCCCGGAGAAGGTCGGCGTGAGACCTGCAAAGAGGATCGTGGCAGGACGTCCGTCGAACAGGACTTGGACCGGCGCGATGACGCGAGCAAGAGGATCGGCTCTGGCAGGCTCAGCGAAAGCCGGAGGGTTGTCGACCTGTCCGAGGCCAGTGCCAAAGAAGCGGACGATTTCTCCCGGGGCGACAGGATTCCCTATCGTGATTAGCTGGTTGTCTGCGTCGAGGGCGGCAGCGATGCCCTCGGCGACATACAACATCGGACGCGCTTTGGCGACCACGACCTGCGCTGGAGCCGAGAAGAGACCGTCGCGTTCGACCGAGACCGTCGCCAGGCTGTTGGGGGTCACGTCGTAGGGGACCAGCGCGTTGATCTGATCGAAAACTCCGCCCGTCGTCGGGTCTGTTCTTCGACCAGCGAACAAAAGAGGAACAGGTTCTTCATTGAGGCGTACAACCACTCCGCCGAGCTCGGCAGGTAGTGGAAACTGGGCCGCCGACAAGTCGCCAGTCGCACGCAAGAACTCAGTGCCAAAGAGCGAGATGATCATGCCAGGGCTGATCGTATTTTGGTGATTCAGCGGTGCTGCGCTATTGGCGACCAACGAAATCGTCGGAGCCGATACCGCAGGAGGTACGAGGCGCCCTGTCAACGTCTTGCCGCCTCTTGCGGTCGACCCGTCGAAAGCGATGACCTCCAGCCGCACGGACTCGCCACCGCCCCGAGTAAGGGCGCTCGGTTGCCAGATCCCGTGCCAGTCTCCGTTGCCCGAGGGGCGAAAGCGGATTGGGCGATCGCCGTTTGAAGGAACTGCGATCACGCTGCCGGAGTTGAGGAAGTCGCCGCACTCATTGGCGATGCGCAGGTCGAGTCCGACGATTGTTGTCGCCGCGACTCGGAAGCCTCGCGAAAGCGAGGTAAAGAGGATGCGCAAGTCGTCCGGATCGCATGAAATGTCTTGCGACACAGTCGTCGTCGATTGCGACGTTGCATCCGGTTTTCTCACGACCAGGGCTTCGATCTCCCATTGCCGCCCTTGGTCGCCTGGGACCGCGTACTTTGGATCCACGTCGAAGTTGACGTTCATCGCGGCCGGAGCAGGAGTAAGCACCTCGACATCGTCTTCAGGCAGGGCGCGGGGAGTAATCGTAATCTCTTGCCGACGGGCGCGTCGAGTCAGATCGAAAACGCATCTCGGATCGCCGTCGCAACCGACATCGAAAATCCTTCTGAAGCGTTCGGACGGTTGAAGCTGGAACTGAAGCTTCCCTTCAGAATTATTAGGGGCGATTCCTTTACTGATGACGGTAAGTGTTTGACCTTCGATGTCTTCGTTGCTTTCGCCACGGAAGAGAAAACCCGACGGCGAGGTTTTCGTCAACGCGATAGTAGCCTCCGGCAAGATCCGAACCGTGATCGAGATCTTTTGTTGCTCGACTTCCGCGATGGTGGAATCGCGAACGACGATGATGCCATGATAGGAATCTCGAAGATTCTCGAGTCTGCCGCTGGCCTCAGTTCGACGGAGGTTATCGAGGTCAATAAACAATCGAATCGGCTTGGCGGGAATCTCGGCATTAGCTGGATCGGAAACTGAAGCCAACGGTTCCTCATCGGAAATCGGTCTGGCTTGATCTACCGACAGCCAGCTCAGAGACCCCGCATCGACTTCCCAGTCGAGCGGTTCGGACCCGACGTTCAGTATGTAGAACTTGTCCTCAACGACATCCCCTTGGTTCTCGGGATCCCCAAACTGGCTTCGAGAAACCAAGAACTCGATTGCTGTTCGGGAGAGAAGAATGCTCGGCGCGTCAGACGGCACAGCATGCACGTTGACTTCGGTGCTGAACTCCAGGTCCGAGCCATGCCGAAACGTGATCGTGCCGGTGCGAGGTTGATTCCCAATCGCGAGTACGTCCGTGCGAACGATGATCTCCACGCCCGGTCCTGGCTGGAGCGTTCGCTCGAAAGGCGCCGCGTCGCCGCCGTCGCCATCTGTCGCCGAAAGCCAATCCTCTCCCTCGCTGACCTCAACGCTATAACGCAAGGGTTGATCCCCTGAGTTCGTCAGCAGCACAACGCCGAACTCCTCACCCTCCTGGAGAGTGCCGTTCGGGAAGTTCAGGATCTCGGGAATCGCTTGAGCCTTGCGGTTGTCCGAAAGAGGAGGTGGTGGCGGAGAAACCTCCGTAAAGACCGGAATCGTGACGGTGTTCGATGCCGACGGCGAGCTGATCTCAACTTGCCGTCTGGCAACCGTCGGAGAGATAAGCGATACCGACAGCACCTCAGGCGTAACGCCTGTTTGAGCGGGTAGCGACAGATCCTGAACGCTCGGACGCGCCGTCCACTGAATGCTGGGACAGGCGGGCGAGGAAGAGATTCCGATCTCGTGGAATGGGGGTTGTACCGTGTCGCCGCTGACTCGAAACGTGAGCGAGTCGACATCGGTTGAAATCATGCACGGCGGCGGTGGAGCGCCGCAATCATCTGGATTACAAGAACCGTCAGAAAGAGTCAGCGTATAGGGCATCGCCTGGATGCCACCCTCAACGCGCGCTGTTGCTCGGATTGTTGCGGCCGGACCTTCGACTGGTAGCGGAAGCTGCGCACAGACGGGATCTTCTCTCACCGGCTGCAGCTGCCCGCGTTGGTCCCACCGCTCCAGGCGTGGCTGGCCGCCCTCTTTCCGAAGCAGCGTGGCGCACTGCTCTTGGTTCGTTGTGACGAGGAACGTATCGACGTCACCGTAAGGCGATATCTCATCATCGAAAGTCTGACCGCGCTCAAGCGATAGGGTTGTAGCCAAGGGCGGCCACATCTGCTCGACACTGAGGTTGTAAGCGACTGGCTGCGTTGCCTGCCGAGAGCTAACGAGTACTTGGTACTGCCCTTCGGGGACGCCCCAACTTGAGTCGAGCTTGACCAATCCGCTCGTGGAGCATTCGTCTCGCGGCAGCAGATCAACCCGAGATCCCGGCTCTCGGATGTTTAGACATAGCTGCTCCGACCCGCCCGCCTGACCCGGCATGAATGCCGCCTGTATCGTGACCTCTTGTACGCCCTGACGCGCCGGCGCCAAGAACGTCTGGCGACTCGCGTCTACAGGAGCCTCGCAAGACGTCAAGCTCCCGAAATCAATCGATGTCGCCGAGCCAACGGTGCATGCGGACCCCTGCGTTGGTATAACCTGGCACTCGGGGCACTTAAGTACGAACTCGTAATTCAGCTCGTCGTTTTGCGCTCTCTGCGCCACACGGATGAGATGGGGACCAGTTTCGTCAAGGTTAACAGGACAAGAAGTTCCCAGTGCCCCACATGCAGAGTCTAGCGGCCCAATAAGTTGAATCGAGTCGAAAATTTCTATGGTAGGTTCCGAGGCGCTTCGGGGCGAAACATCGATGGTCACCATCGCTCCCTCAGTGCCATGGAAAATGTAAAAGTCTCCAGGCGCATTGGGTGAAAGAGGTGAATCGATCATAGCGTCCGGAGCTATTTCGGTCGCGTATCGCGACGGGGGCCATAGACGCTCTAACTGCAGCGCGAAGTTCCCTGTAAACTGAGCGCCTTCCTGGGAAGAAACTGTCACGCTGTGTGTCCCAGTCGACGGGAGAGAGGCCAATGCCCGCTGTGGCGCGAAGGGGCTGCGGTAGCCACAGTCCATGCTGATGCCGTCGAACCGGGCACACAAGCGTTGACCCGACTCTGAAACCGCATAAGCAACTAACCGGTCGCCTCGCCGACCGTCAAACCTGAACTGCCTAAACGAGACCTCGGGCGTCAAACTGCACTTCGCAATTTGTCCGACGTGCACCGATACGACCGGATCCGGCCCACACTGAATTGGGGCTGGCCGAGACGAGACCTTTGGCTTGACCTCAATGGGGAAACTGTTGGATTGGATCCCATCTCGATTCTTAACCGTGATGTGATATCTGCCGGGCATCTGGAGTGCGGCCTTGGGCAGACTTATTCGGAGAGTCCCGCTCTCGTTAGAAGTGAGCAACTCAACGCCAAGTGCACCGTCACGATTCCAGAAAGCCTTAGACCCAGGCCTGAGATTATCGCCGATAATCGTTAAGACCCTTGCAGTGTCCACAGGCACCGACCTTGGAATAGCGTCGGTTATCACCGGAGCCACCGGAGGGCAGGAACTACAGACTCTCACCCGAAAGCGTAGACGTTCGGGAAGGTCTCCAATTCTCCGCTCTTCACTAGTATCCCAAGTAGCTTCGGTTACACGAACGGTATACATTCCTTCATCGAGGAGCCGGGAGACACTTGCAAGCCTCCTGTCGTTACAGTCTCGACCAAGGAGCGTCTCCGTGCTGTACAGTTCCAAACACGGCTGTCCGCCGAGTTCTGCGCTAACGGAAACAGTAATTGGACGGTCGCTACCGGATACTTCGAACCAGTACAGCTTGGCATCTGCGGGGAATTCAAGGTCGCCTTCAACCTCAGACTCCAGAGGTATTTTCCAGTCAGTGGTGGCTTCCCGATTGGTGAATAGACGATCTAAACTAAGTATATACTCGCCTCCCAATCCACGGTTATTGACAATCACAGTGTAATCTGTTTCCCTCGGGGCGCGAATGAAGGCGCGCTCCGGTGTGTAGCCCTTTCTCAGTCTCTGCTCGTGACAATCGGTGCTAACCAGCAGGTTGGATTCCCAGATTTCAGTACAGTAATGGATCGGCGACAAGCTCTGAGCATGGGCCACGAAGAGGTCCGCTTCACGACCACGAAAAAGGAATTCATGTTCGACCGGGTCTTCGGCTTCAAAAGAAAAGGCGCAGTGGAGTCGGGTCCCGGCTGCCACTGCGTTTGGCCCGTCATTCAGACAATCGAGCTGAACTGGAGAGTCCTCCCGAGGGAAAACAGGGGTGCCGGTAACTTGAGCCCATCCCGGAGGGGCTATTAGCACGGCGACTCCCAAGGCAAATAGCCGTAGGGGCCGCGAGATCCGTCTATCGTAAATCATTATTATGTACAGGCTGAGGCGGATGATTCCTGATCAAACGCCGGAAAGAGCGGCGAAGCAAGCGGCTTTCTTCCGAAAACGTACCGCTGGCACCTGAATCAAAGAACTGCGGATCGATCCAGACGCGATATATTGATACTAATGCCTTTTGTGTTCGAGAGCAAGTCACAAATCGTCGCGCCTGCCAGAGGTCGGAGGGGCTGGAGGGAGCCGCGGCCAAGATGGTGCGGAGCCGCAGGCGATTTCGCGGCAAGTTGTGCGGGAAGCGCTCGACTGCGTTGAGCCATGGGGGGCTCCGTGAACGCGGAGAGCAAGCAGAAACGGGGTGCCGCCACAGCCATCGGTCCACGATCGCGAGTGTCTCTTCCGAGATCGTGGTGGGCGAGGCCGGAAGGTCGGACGTACCTCGAGCATGACGAGCAGGCCCGCTGGGCCAGCCCGTAATCCGGGTGCGTCTGCTCGCTTTCCGGTGAACAGCCGGAGCGCCGCTGGCGGCGGCGTGACACGCCGCCAGCCGAGCACCATCCTTCAGGAGTGAAGCCAGGCGGCGACTACCCAGAGCACGGCAGTAGCTTTACCGGGTTGTTCGAAGCGCTTGGTATGCGAGGCCATGTAGCGGCTTTACGGGAGTTGCTCGGGCTGAGTTGGGACGAGGCGCACGGTATCCCCGAACGCGACGAGTCCGCCAGGCCGACCCAGCTCCGTGTCTGGGCGTCGAAGACAAGCGCTTTCGCTCTAGGGACCCTGCTGTCTGAGCGGAACCACGGTCCCTGGCCGGCAGCGCGCGCCATATTTGGGCGAGAGCGGCGAGCAGCCGCCTGACGGCGCGCCGCGATCGACTCTTGCTCGCCCGGCACTCGGCGAGCGAACGCCCGCCGCCCGTCGAACGTCCGCTTCGTCGCCTTCGTCGCTCACACTACCGTTTCGGCGTCTTTAACACGCTGGTAGTTCGACCGAAGGGTTCTCTCGGTGCATTCTGCGGCAGCGTCGTATACAATAACCGCGTGTGGTCTAGCGTTCCGGCCCTCGTGGCCTATGTGGCGTTTCTCGCATTCCTCGCTGCCGTCATTCCGAAGACGAACAGGCGGGACAAAGTGGCTATTTACGCCTCGGGGCTCGGAATCGGCATTCTGGCCGGGCTTTCGATCTCGCCAGTGATTGGGATAGTCATCTCCGCTCTGATGGCGGTGAGCATGGGATTGGTGACGATCGGAAACAAGCTCAAGGTAAAGCTTTGGCCGAGTTCGGGCTCATCAGAGACCCGATCAATCGATGTCGAGTTCTCAGATCCCGTTACAGCAGAGGTCGCTTTTCTGGTCGTCGGAATCGTCGTTGGGGGTGCCGCGGGAATCTTGATGCGTACGCATGCCGTTTTTTCGCCAACATCGAGCAAGCAGGCGGCGGGCCTGGGAGTGCCGGGGCAGAACGCGGTTCCTAGGCGTGATGAGTCTGGGCAGGGCGCTGGTGTTCGAGACCCAGCGAAAGAGGCAGCGTTCCCTGGATTCTTCGCGAGTAGTTCTAAGCCTTGCGCACCTGTGACGGATGAGGTGACCGTCGACGCCCTCTACGACCGACTTAGGGCTCGTGGAGAGCGTTTTGCACAATTACCCGCCAATCTATCGAAAGACGATCTACTTGCTTTGATTCAGGCTTTCGAGTGCTCGACGCGACCCCTGACCCAGGATCAGTACGACAAGTTCGACCGGAATCCAGGGACGGCGGAGGGCCATGAGCATGCGTTGCTAGCTCAGCTCTACGACGAGATTTCAGACGAAGAAACTCTTCGACAGGTAGTCAAGGCACTGCTAAAGCCTCCGTCAGCCGATGGAACTGAAGACTAGATTGCTGTTGCTTGTGATTCTGGCCGGCGGGATCGCTACGCCTGAGCCTCATCGCGGCATATATAGGATACTCGCCACGGGCTGCGGCGACGGCGGTCGAGAAGGCACAGGATTCAGGGTGGCTGGCGAGGCGGGAATTCTGACGGCTCTGCATGTTGTAAACCAGTGTCGTAGGATTAGAGCAATTCCGGATCACCCTAGCGACAATTCGGAGGCACCTCTGTTTCTTTGCGCCGCATCTCCGCAGTACGACGCCGCAGTCCTAGCGAGGTCAGAATCTGACTGTTCCTCCCTGCCGGCACTCTCGGAAGAATCTGGTGTGCCGCAAGCGGGAAAGGTGAATCCGCAGGCCGAGGAGACCCTTTACGTGATCGGCTATCCGGTTTCGACGCAGCAACTCCGACGACCTGTCTTCCTGTTCAGGAGAAGGCAAAACCCGACCACCGAACTCGACCAGTTAGGGCTGCCTGGAAGCGTCCTCAAAGAGCTGGGAATATCTGGAAAGGCAACAGTCATCGCCGTCGGAGCGAGTGTAGCCCAGGGCGATTCAGGGGCTCCGCTGATGAATCAGGACTCTGAGGTCGTGGGAATGGTTGATGGCGGTCGCCGAGAGCGAGGGCCTGACGCTGAGCCGAGAGGCTTGGTTGGGATCACTTGGGCGATGGAAATCAACGCCTTACTGGCAAGCTTGAGGCCAGCGTCCGAACTCGGCTCAAAATTGACGGACATCGACTATTCATCTGCCCAGGAGCTGTTCAGCGTCTCGCCTCGATTTGCATCGAGAGGGGTCGAGTTTACTTCAGTCACGTTGAGTTCTGAGCGGTTGTGGGTGATGGTCTCCGAGGCGACACGCAGCGAGTACCGAAGTTGCTACAACGCTGGTGCTTGTACTGAAGAAGTGAAATCTGGCTTTTCCGCGAGCGAGGTCCCGGCTGCGATTTCGGCGAAGGCTGCGGGCGAATTTTGCAAGTGGCTGGGCGCCGAAGTCCCCCTGCAGGCCGAATGGATCGCGATAGATGAACTGGGCCTACGCTTCACGCCGACAGGGCTAGCCACTTGTATGGCTAACTTGAGTGGGGCTTCGAATTGCCCGTCTGCCAGAATACTCCCCGTGAGGAGGACTCAGCCGAACGGCCTTGGACTCTATGATTTCCGTGGGAACCTTTGGGAGTGGGTTCGCCCCGGTGCGTCCTCAACCAACCTGAGCGTCGCGGGTGGCGCTTTCAATACTCCCATCGAAGACTTGTCAAGGAACCCGGTTCGTGCTGGTGCACGTCGGGGAACAGTTGGTGTTCGATGTGTTATTCGCTGAGACACCCGTAGGGAAGCTGCCGATGATAGTTCGAGCCATTCTGCTAGGGATGATCGTGATACAGACCCCCGCTCCGTCTCAGGCACTGATCGAAAGGGACTTGACTCTGGGGGTTGGGTTGGCGACCGGAGCTCGACCTGTGGCCCTATCTCGAGGGTTTCAAGCCTCGGGTGAGGTCACGTACTCGCTTACAAATCGATTGGCTGTAGCGGCAAGCGGTGGACGTTTTGACGGATCGCTGAACGACTCTGAAGTTGGCAGGTCGTCTGAGCACCATCAATTGTTTTGGGAAGTTGGAGCAAACACTCAGTTCAGGCTGCAAAAATCGACGTCGCCTTTTCTCGTTTTCGGCATTGCTCGATCTTGGGGAAGCGGAACTGAAGAGTCAGAAGACTTTGCCCCGGACCGGTTAGATTTCACGGTCGTCTCGGCCGTCGCCGGCATCGGCGTGCGGTATGTTCCCGACCCGGATAGCCACTGGGGGGCGAGCGCCTTCTACAAGGTGTATTTTCCGATCCATCGGCAGCAGTCGCTCAATGTCTCGTTGGTAGTCCTGCGCCCGAACGCTACTTTTGATCGTGCAGGTTTAACGTTATTCGTGCGTTTCTAGCGTTGAACGGGTATGGGGACTGGAGGGCTGGGGACGTCGTCGACAGTAACCGTCACTTGGGCGGATGCGTTCGCGGGGTTCAGGCTGTCCGGTGCGCGAACGTCAATTTGATAGAGCCCGGAGAAGGTCGGCGTGAGACCTGCAAAGAGGATCGTGGCAGGACGTCCGTCGAACAGGACTTGGACCGGCGCGATGACGCGAGCAAGAGGATCGGCTCTGGCAGGCTCAGCGAAAGCCGGAGGGTTGTCGACCTGTCCGAGGCCAGTGCCAAAGAAGCGGACGATTTCTCCCGGGGCGACAGGATTCCCTATCGTGATTAGCTGGTTGTCTGCGTCGAGGGCGGCAGCGATGCCCTCGGCGACATACAACATCGGACGCGCTTTGGCGACCACGACCTGCGCTGGAGCCGAGAAGAGACCGTCGCGTTCGACCGAGACCGTCGCCAGGCTGTTGGGGGTCACGTCGTAGGGGACCAGCGCGTTGATCTGATCGAAAACTCCGCCCGTCGTCGGGTCTGTTCTTCGACCAGCGAACAAAAGAGGAACAGGTTCTTCATTGAGGCGTACAACCACTCCGCCGAGCTCGGCAGGTAGTGGAAACTGGGCCGCCGACAAGTCGCCAGTCGCACGCAAGAACTCAGTGCCAAAGAGCGAGATGATCATGCCAGGGCTGATCGTATTTTGGTGATTCAGCGGTGCTGCGCTATTGGCGACCAACGAAATCGTCGGAGCCGATACCGCAGGAGGTACGAGGCGCCCTGTCAACGTCTTGCCGCCTCTTGCGGTCGACCCGTCGAAAGCGATGACCTCCAGCCGCACGGACTCGCCACCGCCCCGAGTAAGGGCGCTCGGTTGCCAGATCCCGTGCCAGTCTCCGTTGCCCGAGGGGCGAAAGCGGATTGGGCGATCGCCGTTTGAAGGAACTGCGATCACGCTGCCGGAGTTGAGGAAGTCGCCGCACTCATTGGCGATGCGCAGGTCGAGTCCGACGATTGTTGTCGCCGCGACTCGGAAGCCTCGCGAAAGCGAGGTAAAGAGGATGCGCAAGTCGTCCGGATCGCATGAAATGTCTTGCGACACAGTCGTCGTCGATTGCGACGTTGCATCCGGTTTTCTCACGACCAGGGCTTCGATCTCCCATTGCCGCCCTTGGTCGCCTGGGACCGCGTACTTTGGATCCACGTCGAAGTTGACGTTCATCGCGGCCGGAGCAGGAGTAAGCACCTCGACATCGTCTTCAGGCAGGGCGCGGGGAGTAATCGTAATCTCTTGCCGACGGGCGCGTCGAGTCAGATCGAAAACGCATCTCGGATCGCCGTCGCAACCGACATCGAAAATCCTTCTGAAGCGTTCGGACGGTTGAAGCTGGAACTGAAGCTTCCCTTCAGAATTATTAGGGGCGATTCCTTTACTGATGACGGTAAGTGTTTGACCTTCGATGTCTTCGTTGCTTTCGCCACGGAAGAGAAAACCCGACGGCGAGGTTTTCGTCAACGCGATAGTAGCCTCCGGCAAGATCCGAACCGTGATCGAGATCTTTTGTTGCTCGACTTCCGCGATGGTGGAATCGCGAACGACGATGATGCCATGATAGGAATCTCGAAGATTCTCGAGTCTGCCGCTGGCCTCAGTTCGACGGAGGTTATCGAGGTCAATAAACAATCGAATCGGCTTGGCGGGAATCTCGGCATTAGCTGGATCGGAAACTGAAGCCAACGGTTCCTCATCGGAAATCGGTCTGGCTTGATCTACCGACAGCCAGCTCAGAGACCCCGCATCGACTTCCCAGTCGAGCGGTTCGGACCCGACGTTCAGTATGTAGAACTTGTCCTCAACGACATCCCCTTGGTTCTCGGGATCCCCAAACTGGCTTCGAGAAACCAAGAACTCGATTGCTGTTCGGGAGAGAAGAATGCTCGGCGCGTCAGACGGCACAGCATGCACGTTGACTTCGGTGCTGAACTCCAGGTCCGAGCCATGCCGAAACGTGATCGTGCCGGTGCGAGGTTGATTCCCAATCGCGAGTACGTCCGTGCGAACGATGATCTCCACGCCCGGTCCTGGCTGGAGCGTTCGCTCGAAAGGCGCCGCGTCGCCGCCGTCGCCATCTGTCGCCGAAAGCCAATCCTCTCCCTCGCTGACCTCAACGCTATAACGCAAGGGTTGATCCCCTGAGTTCGTCAGCAGCACAACGCCGAACTCCTCACCCTCCTGGAGAGTGCCGTTCGGGAAGTTCAGGATCTCGGGAATCGCTTGAGCCTTGCGGTTGTCCGAAAGAGGAGGTGGTGGCGGAGAAACCTCCGTAAAGACCGGAATCGTGACGGTGTTCGATGCCGACGGCGAGCTGATCTCAACTTGCCGTCTGGCAACCGTCGGAGAGATAAGCGATACCGACAGCACCTCAGGCGTAACGCCTGTTTGAGCGGGTAGCGACAGATCCTGAACGCTCGGACGCGCCGTCCACTGAATGCTGGGACAGGCGGGCGAGGAAGAGATTCCGATCTCGTGGAATGGGGGTTGTACCGTGTCGCCGCTGACTCGAAACGTGAGCGAGTCGACATCGGTTGAAATCATGCACGGCGGCGGTGGAGCGCCGCAATCATCTGGATTACAAGAACCGTCAGAAAGAGTCAGCGTATAGGGCATCGCCTGGATGCCACCCTCAACGCGCGCTGTTGCTCGGATTGTTGCGGCCGGACCTTCGACTGGTAGCGGAAGCTGCGCACAGACGGGATCTTCTCTCACCGGCTGCAGCTGCCCGCGTTGGTCCCACCGCTCCAGGCGTGGCTGGCCGCCCTCTTTCCGAAGCAGCGTGGCGCACTGCTCTTGGTTCGTTGTGACGAGGAACGTATCGACGTCACCGTAAGGCGATATCTCATCATCGAAAGTCTGACCGCGCTCAAGCGATAGGGTTGTAGCCAAGGGCGGCCACATCTGCTCGACACTGAGGTTGTAAGCGACTGGCTGCGTTGCCTGCCGAGAGCTAACGAGTACTTGGTACTGCCCTTCGGGGACGCCCCAACTTGAGTCGAGCTTGACCAATCCGCTCGTGGAGCATTCGTCTCGCGGCAGCAGATCAACCCGAGATCCCGGCTCTCGGATGTTTAGACATAGCTGCTCCGACCCGCCCGCCTGACCCGGCATGAATGCCGCCTGTATCGTGACCTCTTGCACGCCCTGGCGTGCCGGCGCCAAGAACGTCTGGCGACTCGCGTCTACAGGAGCCTCGCAAGACGTCAAGCTCCCGAACTCAATCGATGTCGATGAGCCAATATTGCATCGCCCTGGGGGTTGCGGTGGGCAAGGCGGAGTAAGGCATACCAGGCCGAGGTTGTAATTAATAGGTTGGTCGTTGCCAAGTTCAGTCACAACCAAGCTATGAACGCCTTCAGTTGACGTCGTCAGCTCGAGGCTTGTGCCCCCGCCGTTGACCGAAGTCCGGGTAGATCCCAGGGGAGTTCCGTTAGGATCTTGAACCTCCACCATCACTGAGTTGAACGTCGAGCCCCCGCCAACGTCCACCAAGGTGATCAGCACCGCTTTTCTTGCAGCGACTTCGAAAAAGAATTGGTCGACGTCAGCGGCGGGATTGATCATATCCGTCAAGACGTCGTCAAACCTGATCTGCTGGCCTAGGATGGGGAAGAGCCGGTTCAGACCCAACTGATATGCAACCGTCTCGTCGTCATTCAGTTCCGAAACGAAAAGCCGAAAAAGTCCTGTTGTAGGCAAAGTCACGTCCAATTGCGCGCCTCCGCCGTTAACGGACGTTTGAATGGATTCCAGGACGTCATTGCCTTGGTTGCGTAGCTCGACTACGACCGAATTGAATACCGGGCCACCACCGACATCGGAAACCGTAAGCCGGACGACCTCCCCAGCAACGCCGGTAAACTCAAAGGTGTCGAGGTCGCCTGCAGGAGATATTTGGCAGTTCCCACCGCTCGGGTCGTTCACGACATCGCCGTAGTTGAGAAACATAGCCCCTGGTCCGGAAATGCAGGGGATGCTCTCGTCGTCTGCCCAAGCCTGACTGCCAGACGCAAGGAGTATTGCCGCGATGAGTGGTAACTGTGGCGTTAGTTTCGTCTG
Organism: Bryobacterales bacterium; assembly: GCA_965216545.1. Lineage (GTDB taxonomy): Bacteria > Acidobacteriota > Terriglobia > Bryobacterales > UBA6623 > RI-231. Next base: position 2,982,989 of record OZ244172.1, on the reverse strand, counting down.
TATCATGCCGACCATCCAGTGTTGGCTTGGACACTGTCCGCTATTCTAGCTCACGCAACCATGATCCTTGGCGGGCGCTCGCGTTCACCCGAATGTCTGACCCTCTTACCTTGGAGCTGGCGCCAGGGCCAAAGCGTCGTAGCACGACGGTTAGCAGCCCGCGTCAAAAAGGCGTTTTTGCGGAAACGGTGTGGCGCGCAGCGATTCCGAGCGGGGCGGGATCGGATTCGATCTGGGCGACGCCGTCGATCGATGTGAGTCGGTGAGGCTGCTCCGAGCCCATTGAGGGTCTTCAACAGCGCCAGAATTAGGGGCCAAAGCGCCTGCTCCGCCTCCGCCAGCCCGCGCGGCGTTCCCGCGCCATGCTTGCTCCGCAGCAGCAACGCTACGTTGCACGCCGCCGCCTGTAGCAGCAGCTTCTTGTGGAGTCGTCGAGGCCCCGGACGTACCATCTGCGCATCGCGGCCGTCTCGAGCTGATGCGCGAACGGCCGCTCCAGATTCTCGCCCGCACACTGCCACCCGCCCCTCCGAATCCCCGACCCCGCATCCGCCGTTACCAGCAGCCCGTCTTCGCTCACCGTCACGGTGCCGCTCGTCACGCCGGGATGCGTCGTCGTCGCCACGATCGCTCCCGTCTCCAGATCAACCGCCTGCTCGGCCTTGTGGGCCAGCCGCGTGCGGCCGCCTTTCATCTTCGTGATCTGCGCCTCGGGGTCGTGCGGATTCCCAGTCTTTGTTCAACGCCTTCTTCTTGCGCTTGCGGTCCCGGCACCGCACTGGCGCTGCGTCGGTCGCTTCACCACTGGCCTCTGCGAGCTTCCGCAAGTACTCGCGTTACTTCTCGCCGGTGGCTCGCCGCACGATGGAACGCATCGCCGCATTGGCCTCCAGCCGTTGTCGCGTCCACGACGATCGTCTTACCGCGCAACAGACCGGCCTCGCGCAGCTCGAGCCCCTGCTGAACACGGCTTGATGCGTCTCGGCGTCGAGCGGCCGGCGGGTGCGCGACAGCGTCACGTGATCTGGCGTCGCCTCGTCGAGCCCGTAGCCGAGGAAGCGTCGCAGTGACAGCGAATCGGCCAGCCGCCAAGCGATGCCGTGCTCCGAGCAGACGCCTTCGAAGAACCCGATCAACTGCAGCCGACAATACGTGCTGGGCGTCAGCGAAGGCCGCCCGAGCTTTTCGTGATCCTCTGAGTTGCGGAGCACGGGAAGCCTAGAATGCCGTATGGATACAAGAGATATTGTGTTGCACCGTCGCACGTCGATCATGGTGCAGGGTGACGCCCCGAGTCTGAAGGCATCGTCGCTGTACGGAAACTGTCACGAAACTCTATGTGAGTGACCGCAAAGGGCTTAGTCTACGGAGCGAAAGCAGACGCCCTGAATCCGCGTAAGTCGGTGAAAAGACTGGGAGCAGATGAAAACCGTGTAAAGCGGGCAGCTTCCTTTTAAGCCGTGGGTCCTGGGTTCGAGTCCCAGCCGCCTCACCATATTTTCAACAACTTACGGTCTTTCCGCATCAGTCAGTAGGCGCAGAATTGGGCCTTTTGCGCGCGGTTTTGGACGCAGTTTGGACGCAGCCTTGCCGTGGGTCCGCATTTTTGGGATGTTGGAGCTGGGATGAGGGCGAAGAGCAAGACCGGCCCGCCGAGGCTGAGTGCATGTGATCGGGAGCGACGCGCCCTCGAACTGCGCAGGGCGGGGCATTCCTACTCGGAGATCGGTCGCAAGCTCGGCTGTGGCTCGTCCCATCGCGACGTAACCGCCTACCTTGATCGAGTCGCCGAGGAAAACGCCGAGTCCGCCCGCGAGCTGGTTCGGCTTGAAGTCGAGCGGCTGGACGCACTACAAGCCGCCGTATGGGACCAAGCGATGGCGGGGCAGCTTGGCGCGGTAGACCGCGCCGTGCGGATTGGCGAGCGGCGCGCTAAGCTGCCCGGGCTTGAGCGCGAGAAAGTGGAGCTGTCCGGTTCCGGCGGCGCGCCGATAGAGGTCGAGAGCAGCGGTTACGCCAAGGTGAGGGCGCTGCTGAAGCGGTACGCGGAGCCGAGCCAGCAGCCTACGTGACACCTGATCCGGCAAGAGGCCTTGCCCCGCTCGCAGTAATGCCCATTCCGGGTCATACAAAAGTGCACTAATTGCCTGTGGCGTTCGGATGGCCCTTCCGGCCCGCTGGGGCACGCGGATGCCTTAGGCGCGCTCTGACGGGCGAGGGGAACGGGGGCGGCTGCCCGGCCTTCGGGCGTGCACGCCAGCCATCCTGGCCGGGCTGAGCAGCGCCTCCTAGTGAAAACGAAACGATCCAATGAATACCGAAGTCCGGGCTTTCTCGCCTGATCGACTAGATCGCTGATTTGCTGACGCTTGAGAACGCTTGTCGCTACTCGGGCTGCCGGACCAAGCCGGGATGATTCTTCAATATTGTGCGCCTATTCGGCCTGAACGGTGGGAGACACGATGCACGCGGAGAGCGCCGTTCTGTTCCGGAATCAGAACAGGATCAACATCATCGCATCACGTTTTTCTTGTTGACTTTGCGCGTTACACGGGGATAGCCTCGGCTTTGTCGTACTTTCGTAGTAAACACTGCCAGAAGGCCCCCCATGTGCACGACCAAACCGATCTTTTCCACGGTTGTTTTAGCCGCACTCTGTGCCGCTCCGCCTCTGCTCGCCCAGAGCCTCGACGCCTCGATGCCGGCCAAGGAGTACATCTATTCCGGCGGCAGGCTGCTCGCGGTGGTCGCCCAGGACAACACGGGCGGTGGCGGAGGAGGAGGCGGCTCCTACACGACAGATCACCTCGAAGCGTTCTGGAAGTTCGATGAGGGCTCGGGTACGACGCTCAACGACAGTGCAGGTACGTACAACGGCACGATCTCGGGCACGCCCGACTGGACGACCGATCCAACTGGCCTGTACGCAAGCAACGCTGACACCGGGGCGACCTCCTTTGGCGCAAGCGGCAACCAGCTCAGCGCGACCAGCGGCCAGGACTACACCGTGATCTGGGTCGGCAAGGTCGCGTCGCCCGGCGCGTACCAGACCGTTTGGTCGATGGGCCTCAACTCGCTGGTCTACGCCGAAGGCGGGCCGAACCACAACTTCCGAATCTATGTGAACGGCTACAGCAACTACATCTCCTACTCCGCCTACCTCGACAAGACGATCATGCTGACCGTGCGCAGCTCCAACGGGGGTACGACGGTTCAAGGGCGAATCGGCACGGGCTCCTGGCAGACCTTGAGCTCGATTGGGCCTTGGAATAACCCGGTTCAGGGCATGCGATTCGGCATCGACTACAACGGCGCATACACCAGCACGACCCTCACCGAGAGTCTCATGTGGGTCTACTCCGACGACCTTACCGACGCCGAAGTTGCCGCCAACTTCAACCCGGGATTTCCATTTTGGCCATCCCGACGCGTGTGGCGTAGTCGAGCACGCCGCTCCGGCGCAACGGTTTTCTGCCTTCTCCGGCACATTCGCCTCCTTCCTCCTTTGTCTGGCCGCGACTGGGAGCGTCGCGCGTCGCTTCACGGGCTCGGACGGCGCCCTTCGCCGACACCGCTCCGACCTCGCCTCTCGGCGACTCGTGTTCGGATGCTCCGAGCCTCGCCGCGTCAGCCTCCCGGCGCAGGCAGCGCCGCCAACCTCGCCAGCATCTCGCCGAACAGCTGGCGGTTGAGGCGCCCCTCGGCCAACAAGAGCCAGTAGTACCGCGCGTGCTTCACCAGCCGACCGCCGGTCTTCATCAGCCGCTGCTGCAAGCTCGTCAGCGACCAGCTCTTGATCCGGCTCGGCAGCCCCAGCCGCCGCCACAGGTTGCCCAGGTTGTAGGCCAGCACCGCGAGTTGCAGCCGCACTTCGTTCGCTCGGAAGCGCCGGCAAGACAGCCGCGTCCAGCACGTCGCCTGCTTGCCTTCCTTGATCCACTGCTCCGCCGTGCCGCGCTTGTTGTAGAAGCGCACCACCGAGCGGCTCGGCAACGCCATGTTCGTGACGATGAAACCGACGCGCGGAAACAACTCGCCCGCGTGGTGCTCGACCTTGGCGACGACCCGCCGGGACTTCGACCAGCTCGCGGCCTGATAGCGGAAGCTCTTGTAGCGCACCAGCGGTTTGAGCGAGGGCCTGCCCGGCGCTCGGAATAGGATGTCTTCGATCTCCAGCTCCAGGTTCCTGTTGGCCGGAATGCGGATCACGTAGTTGACGCCGCGCTCTTCCAGCGCCTCGTAAATCTCCGGCTTGGCGAAGGCGGCGTCGGCGCGGAACGTGACTTCCTTGCCCTCGGCCTGTTGGCGCTCGATCTCGGGCAGCAACAGCTCGTCCCAGTCCTCGGCGCTGGAGACGTTGCCCGGCCGCAGCTTCGCGGATAAGCAGTCGCCGTGCTGGTTGAACAGCAACAGCGGGTGATAGCAGACCGACTCGTAGTGGCCGTTGTAGGCGCTGCCTTCCTGTTGGCCATGAACCGGGCTCTCGGTCGAGTCCATGTCGAGCACCACGCGCTCGCTGTCGTCGCCGGCCTCGGCTTGGCCGATCAGCTCGCGGTTCACCGCCATCAACCCGATCAGGTTCTCGTCGCCGGCGAGCATGCCGGTCTCGAAGCTCTGCAACCGCGAGGTCAGCGCCCCGCCGCGATCCCAGTTCTTCTTCGAGCCGAGCAGGCGAAACGTCGGATCGGCGGCCACCCGCACGGCGTCGTTGAGGTCTTCGTAGCCCGCCAACCGCGAGTAGACCGACTGCCGCACCAGATCCGCCAGCGGGAACTTCTTGTTCTCGCCCTGCCGCGTATCGCTGAGATGGTCGTCAATCAGCTTGCCGAGGCCGAGCCGTTCGTCTAGCTCTCGAACCAGCAGCAGGCCGCCGTCAGAGGTGACCCGCGAGCCCTGGAAATCGACCTTCACAAACCCGTTGAACGAGAACCAAAACGGCTTGCCATCCTTGTCACCCACTCGGTGTCGCCCTCCATGGCCCATCTGATGCGCTCAAACCCGCATCTACAGGGGCGCCGGGAGCATCGCGATGGTTAGCAGGCGAACCTCAAATCGGAAATCCGGGTCAACTGGGCTGGAGCAGAGATTGCTGCTAGAGGCGGATCGCTCGAAGGCTACACGGGCGGACCGGCCTACACGACAGATCACCTCGAAGCGTTCTGGAAGTTCGACGAGGGCTCGGGTACGACGCTCAACGACAGTGCAGGTACGTACAACGGCACGATCTCGGGCACGCCCGACTGGACGACCGATCCAACTGGCCTGTACGCAAGCAACGCTGACACCGGGGCGACCTCCTTTGGCGCAAGCGGCAACCAGCTCAGCGCGACCAGCGGCCAGGACTACACCGTGATCTGGGTCGGCAAGGTCGCGTCGCCCGGCGCGTACCAGACCGTTTGGTCGATGGGCCTCAACTCGCTGGTCTACGCCGAAGGCGGGCCGAACCACAACTTCCGAATCTATGTGAACGGCTACAGCAACTACATCTCCTACTCCGCCTACCTCGACAAGACGATCATGCTGACCGTGCGCAGCTCCAACGGGGGTACGACGGTTCAAGGGCGAATCGGCACGGGCTCCTGGCAGACCTTGAGCTCGATTGGGCCTTGGAATAACCCGGTTCAGGGCATGCGATTCGGCATCGACTACAACGGCGCATACACCAGCACGACCCTCACCGAGAGTCTCATGTGGGTCTACTCCGACGACCTGACCGACGCCGAAGTTGCCGCCAACTTCAACTGGGCTGGAGCAGAGATTGCTGCTAGAGGCGGATCGCTCGAAGGCTACACGGGCGGACCGGCCTACACGACAGATCACCTCGAAGCGTTCTGGAAGTTCGACGAGGGCTCGGGTACGACGCTCAACGACAGTGCAGGTACGTACAACGGCACGATCTCGGGCACGCCCGACTGGACGACCGATCCAACTGGCCTGTACGCAAGCAGCGCCGACACCGGGGCGACTTCCTTTGGCGCAAGCGGCAACCAGCTCAGCGCGACCAGCGGCCAGGACTACACCGTGATCTGGGTCGGCAAGGTCGCTTCGCCCGGCGCGTATCAGACGCTTTGGTCGATGGGCCTCAACTCGCTGGTCTACGCCGAAGGCGGGCCGAACCACAACTTCCGAATCTATGTGAACGGCTACAGCAACTATATCTCCTACTCCGCCTACCTCGACAAGACGATCATGCTGACCGTGCGCAGCTCCAACGGGGGTACGACGGTTCAAGGGCGAATCGGCACGGGCTCCTGGCAGACCTTGAGCTCGATTGGGCCTTGGAATAACCCGGTTCAGGGCATGCGATTCGGCATCGACTACAACGGCGCATACACCAGCACGACCCTCACCGAGAGTCTCATGTGGGTCCACTCCGACGACCTGACCGACGCCGAAGTTGCCGCCAACTTCAACTGGGCTGGAGCAGAGATTGCTGCTAGAGGCGGATCGCTCGAAGGCTACACGGGCGGACCGGCCTACACGACAGATCACCTCGAAGCGTTCTGGAAGTTCGACGAGGGCTCGGGTACGACGCTCAACGACAGTGCAGGTACGTACAACGGCACGATCTCGGGCACGCCCGACTGGACGACCGATCCAACTGGCCTGTACGCAAGCAACGCTGACACCGGGGCGACCTCCTTTGGCGCAAGCGGCAACCAGCTCAGCGCAACCAGCGGCCAGGACTACACCGTGATCTGGGTCGGCAAGGTCGCGTCGCCCGGCGCGTATCAGACGCTTTGGTCGATGGGCCTCAACTCGCTGGTCTACGCCGAAGGCGGGCCGAACCACAACTTCCGAATCTATGTGAACGGCTACAGCAACTATATCTCCTACTCCGCCTACCTCGACAAGACGATCATGCTGACCGTGCGCAGCTCCAACGGGGGTACGACGGTTCAAGGGCGAATCGGCACGGGCTCCTGGCAGACCTTGAGCTCGATTGGGCCTTGGAATAACCCGGTTCAGGGCATGCGATTCGGCATCGACTACAACGGCGCATACACCAGCACGACCCTCACCGAGAGTCTCGTGTGGGTCTACTCCGACGACCTTACCGACGCAGAGATCCAAGCCAACTACGACTGGGCCGACGCCGAGATCACCGCCCGCGGCGGAACCCTGCAGTAGCACTTCGAACGGGAGGAGCTATGATCCGCACTAACAGACTTCACTTCGCCTTCGTCCTCGCATGTGTGCTCTCCTCGGTCGCGCTCGCCCAGCGAGGGGGCGAGGTGGTCGCCATCGACGAATCGAAGTTCCGCCGCGGCGACCCAAACTACGAGCGCCCTAAGATGGAGTCCGCGAAGGTCTTCCTCTACCCGCAGGGGTTCCACCCCAAGGAGGTGACTTTCACCGCTGGCCTCGTCAACATGCACGTCCACAACCGCTCCGGGGTCGAGGATCTGCCACTCATCCTAGAGCGCAAATCCGACTCGCCACGCCCGCAAGACGTTCTCCGGAGCGAGCGCACCGGCAAGGACAGTCAAAAGTGGTACGGCGACGCCGAGCTGCCCCAGGGCGAGTACCGGCTTCGGGTCGAGGATCGGCCGCTCTGGTCGCTCGACGTCCACGTTCTCGCTGAGCCGCAGATCAAGCGCTAGTTGGTCCACGCACGATGCAACCCTCGGGACTTTGTGGAGCTTTCAGACAAATGCCATTGCACAGAGCATTCTCCGCCGCGATCTTGCTTTCGATCTTCGGTCTGACCGCAAAGGCGATCGACCAGCCGGATCTCACCGACGGCTTCACGCCGCCCGAGATCACGGCCGGCGGCATACTCGGGGGCTTCCCTCTCGGCGGCCTCGATTCGATGAATCTCTACAGCGGCCGAGCGTCGATTGCCATTCCAATCCGCACCGTCGCGGGCCGGGGCGAAGGCTCCCACACCTTAGTCGTACCGGCGGGCTACACCTGGACAGTCGACCAGAGCAATAGCTGCCCAAGCTGGGACGAGAACTGCTCGAACCCCGATGTCTACGACGACCCTCTGCATCAGGACCCGAATATCCTCGCGGGGGCCATTCACCCGGGCACGCTCGTTGGGCGCCTGGCAGTCGAGTGGGACTATGCTGGGTGCAATGGCGGCTACACTCGCGTCATCCAGCGGACCCTCACGCGCTTCACGCTCAACGGGGGCGTTACGCTCCGCGACAAGCTGACGAACGGAGAGACGCAGGTACTCGGTACACAGCAAGGCCAGGGCACGTGCTACGACAACTACGTCAACTACTCGCGCGGCTATGAGTTCATCGCCGCGGACGGCTCCGGGATCACCTTCGTCTCCGATACGGAGATCTTCGACACCAGGGATCCCATAGCCGAGATCAAGCCGAACGGCTGGCTTTACTACCCGAACGGCCGGCGGATCCGTATAGTCGGCGGCGTCTTTCAGAAGATCGTCGATCGCAACGGCAACGAGACCGTCTTCACTTACACCTCCGGCCGGCTCATCAAGGTCACCGACTCGCTCAACCGCGAGACGATCATCACCTACGATCAGACCTGCTACTCGATCTATGACTGCGACGTGGTCACCTGGAAGGGCTACGACGGGCAGACGCGCACCGCGGAGGTCTGGTATGACACCCTCGACGACGTGCTCGACACCGGCTACTCGATCACCTCCTACGCTGGCTTGTTCCCCGACCTCAGCACGAGCACCGGCCTTGGCAACTTCACCGTGCCGCGGGCGGTCTGGCGAGTCGTCTTGCCTGACGACCGCTACTACGAGTTTTTCTACAACAACTACGGCGAGGTAACCAAGGCGATTCTGCCCACCGGCGCCAGGATCGAGTGGGACTGGACGAGCGGCACGGGCACGGGCGGCGGTGCGAACACGACCGACGAGGTGATCATGCGCCGTGTGACCGAGCGGCGCACCTACCTCGACTCGACCACCTCGACCGTCGAGGGCAAGGCCACCTACGCCTACGAGACCCAAGCGAACTGCCAGCCGCTGAGCACCGTGGGGGGCTGGAAGGCAACCGTCACGCAATGGGACGGCGCGGCCGTTGCCGGCAAATCGTCAACGTTCTATTGCGGAACGCCCGGCAGCAACGGCTACGTCGGCCCTTACGACTATCCGTCTTGGAAGAATGGCCGCAGCTACAAGACCGAAGTGCTCGACGGATCGACCGTCAGGCAGCGTCAACTGGTCACCTGGACGCAGTACCCGCTCACCGGCTCGCTCAAGTGGTGGTCGGGCGATCACGAGGCGGATGCAGCGCCAGTCGAGCGTCCCCGCGTGGACACCGTCGAGACGACAAACCTCGAAGTGTCGCTCAACCTCGTCGCGAAGCGGACCTTCAAGTACGACCAGTACAACAACCCGACCGATACCTTCCAGTACGACTGGAACGGGAGCACTCCGGTTCGACGTACGCATATCGTCTACGAAACCGGCGCATCGTACGTCAATGCGCCCGTCCATTTGCGCTCGCTGCCGCTCAAGCAGTGGGTTTGCGGGTCCGGAAGCGGCGATTGTCTCGAGTCGGCGGCGGTTGCGAAGACCGAATATGTCTTCGACGGAGAGACCCTGACAAGTCGAAGCGGCGCCAGCGGCCACGACACGACCGGCTTCGGTACGGGTCACACCGCGCGCGGCTTGCTGACCAAGGTGCGACGCTGGCGCAACCTGCCATCGGGCAAGTGGATCGAGACCGTCGTCAAGTACGACATCCTCGGCAACCCGGTCGAAGCCACCGACGCGCTGAACAACACGACGACGCTCACCTATACCGACAGCTTCTCGAACTCCTCCACGCCTGAGTTGGGCAGCGAGTCGACGTATGCGTTCGCGACGACCGCAACGAACGCCTTGAGCCAGAGCGTCTCCACGGAGATCGACTACTACCTGGGGCGGCCGACGACGGTCACGAACCTCAATGGCGTCGAGACGTCCTACGAGTTTGACGACGATTTCGACCGCATGAACGAGGCGATCGAAGCCAACAACCACGCCGCCGTCAAGCGGCGGACGAAGATCGACTACCTGCTCAGCGGAGCGTACCCGAACATCGAAGTGCGCAGAGACCTCAACACCTTTGCCGACGGTGGTTTGTACTCGCGAACGTTCTACGACGAGCTTGGCCGCAGGGTTGCCTCCCAAGGCGATGATTGCTCAACTTCAGTGACCACGTACGACGGTGCGGGCCGACCCGATACGGTCTCGAACCCCGAGATCCTTGTGACCGCTAATCCGGGCAGCTGTCATCCCTACAATCAGCTTTCGCCGAGCCAGCCCCTCACCACGATGGACTACGACTACGCCGGCCGGACCGTGGAAGTCCGGCGTCCCGGCGACGCCGATAGCGACTGGATCTATACAGGAGACAAGGTTCGCCTGGAAGACGAAGCCAACAAGCGACGGGATCTCTACTACGATGCGCTCGGCCGGCTCATCAAGGTCGTCGAGGATCCCATCGGTTCGCTCAACTACGTTACCGAGTACGAGTACAACACGGTCAACAAGCTGACCAAGGTCACCCAGAAGGGGACCGGAGGAACGGGAACGCAGCAGACGCGCACCTTTACCTACGACTCGCTCGGCCGTCTGCTCTCGGCCGACAACCCCGAGGATACCGGGCTCATCAGCTACGCCTACGACGACAACGGCAACCTGACGTCCAAGACCGACGCCCGCAGCGTATCGACAACGCTGACCTACGACGGGCTGAACCGCGTCAGCACCAAGAGCTACTCAGACGCCACGCCCACGGAGCGCTTTTGCTATGACGGGCAAGTCTATGACACCGGGTCGAGCCTGTGCGTCACCCCCGGATCGGCGATTCCCTACGCCGAGGGCCGGCTGACCGGCCAGGGCGCCCAGGGCGTCAGTGCGACCAATTTCACGAGCTTCGATCAGCTCGGGCGCGTGTTGGCTTCCGAACAGAAGACCCACGACGGCTCGGCTTACCAGACCTACACATTCGCTTACGCCTACAACCTAAACGGCTCCCTCAAGTCGCAGACTTATCCCTCCGGGCGCGTCGTTGACTTCACCTACGACGGCTCGGGGCGGCCATCGAGCGTGCAGGAGCCCTCGGGCGGTCCGTCGTACCTCAACTCTGTCGCCTACACGGCGCACGGCGCGATTGACAACATGCAGCTCGGCAACCTGCTCGTCGAGCAGACCTGCTACAACGACCTGCTGCAGCCCACCGATCGCCGCCTTGGCAACGCAACCTCGAGCAACTGCGCCATCCAAACCTCCACCGATCTGCTGCACCTGGGCTTCGACTATGGCGCCTCGACGACCAACAACGGCAACATGCTGCAGCAGACGATCTGGGCGCCGGACAACGGCACGGGCTCCCCATGGCAGGTGACGCAGGACTATACTTATGATCAAGTGAACCGGATCGAGAAAGCGGAAGAGAAGCTTGGCGGCGTTCTCCAGTGGTCGCGGGACTACGCCTATGACCACTTCGGCAATCGGTGGATCAGCGGGAACTGGGGTCACACGCTGCATATGGCCACGCCGACGTCGCAATCGGCTATCCAGGCGTCGACGAACCGGCTGACCGGAACAGGGATCACCTATGACAATGCAGGGAACTTGACGGCGCATCCGCATATTACGACCGGCTCGGGCTCGATGGCGTACGACGCGAACAACAAGATGAAGTCGTTCACGGCGACGGGGGTATCGGTGACGACGACCTATGACGCTGCTGCACGCCGCGTCCGCAAGGTCTACAACTCGGAAACGACCGTCTGGGTCTACGACGCGTTCGGCAAGCTGGCGGCGGAGTATACGACCGAGTCGCTTACCGACGTAGCGACCTACTTCCGCACGACCGACCATCTGGGCTCGACACGGCTGACCACCGACGCCGTCGGCGATGTGGTGGCCCGCCGCGACTTCTTCCCCTTCGGCGAGCGGATCGACTCGAGCCTTTCCGGACGTGGCTCCGTCTTGGACGGTACGCTCGTCTCGTTCAACTCGAGCCCGGGGATGAGGCAGGAGTTTACCGGCCAGCAGCGGGACGAAGAGACGGGCCTGGACTACTTCTGGGCACGACATTCATCGGCTGTCTTGGGTAGATTCCTATCGACGGACCCGAACAACGCCGGGGCAAGGCTACCGGTACCGCAGAGCTGGAACGCCTACTCATATGTCGAGAATCGCTCGACCATCGCGATTGATCCACGCGGGCTAGCCCTCTTTATCCCGGACAACGACTCATTTAACTTCAGCCTCCGAGATACGATTATCTACGGCCCGGCGGAGCCGTTCGGCGTTGAATATGGCTTAACGTTCGATGGGCGACCGCCGCTTGGAGAAGGTGGCGTCGATGACGCTCCCTACATCTTGCTGGGGGACCTCTACCTTCCGAACGGGTGGGGATACGATTGTATTGACTCAATGTGCAACGAGATGCGCGTCTCAATACCAGAGGAAGACTTCCTGCAGCTCGTGGCGGATCTCGGCTTGGCACCACCTCCGACTGCGCCGGCCGGTGCCGGTACTATCACCGCGATATGCACGGTCTACCCGATACCATGTGCGATTGGTGTAGGAGGGGCAGTCGTACTCTACGTCAGCTATCAAGTCTATGAGGCCCTTGCAAAGCACAAGAAGAAGCAGAAAGATGCAGAAGAGAAGCGGCGAAAGAGTCCTCCTAAAGACAAACCACGTGGTGCTAAGAGTATCGACAAGGTACTTCCCTCCGATCAGCTTCATCGCAACAAGCTTGAGTACGGTATCCCGAGCGACTCCTGGACCGGAGTTACGTCTGATGGCCAAATCATAACCACAGATCCAAGAACTGGTAATACGGTATACGAAGGCCCGGTATTGCCGTAGCCCTCAGTTCTTGCACTGAAAGGAACGACACTAATGACAGATATGCCTTTTGCCGATTTGCGATTTTCGTTGTCCCTCAGGGTTCGTCATGATCGCATGCCAGCCGAGCAAATAGTACAGGGGTTCGGAATGCCGCCAAAAACGTCTCAGTCGATTGGCATGCCACGGGTAAGCTTCGATGGGCAGCCCCTACGAGGCATATACAAACAATCATACGTGGTTTTTGGCATTCCCCGCGAAGGCGAGGAGCTTTTGGCTGATACGCTGGCAAGAACCCTTATGAACCTCAGCGACCGGCGGGAATTTATCGAGACATTTCGATCGACCGGCGGGTCTCTGGAGTTTTTTGTGGGGATGTTCATAGACGCCAACAAGGGGTTTACCGTCGACGTCGACCTGATGGCGCAACTCGTCTCACTGGGTATAGATTTGGACCTCGATATTTACGGATCGTCTGTCGGTCCGGGGAAGCCCGGGACGCAGGAGGTGGCAGGGAGGGGAAATCGGGGAAATGGGAAATCGGTGACAGTCAGCCAAAGGAGAAGTCAAGCCTGAGGGGTTGGGGTGGCCCTCAGGCGACCGCAGCGGACACGAACTCGCCGCCCGCCAAACGCGCTTCTGCTATGACGGCCAAGTCTATGACACCGGCTCGAGCCTGTGCGTCACCCCCGGATCGGCGATTCCCTACGCCGAGGGCCGGCTAACCGGTCAGGGCGCCCAGGGCGTCAGCGCGACCAACTTCACCAGCTTCGATCAGCTCGGGCGCGTGCTGGCTTCCGAGCAGAAGATCCACGACGGCTCGGCTTACCAGACCTACGCGTTCGCTTACGCCTACAATCTCAACGGGTCGCTGAAGTCTCAGACTTATCCCTCCGGGCGCGTCGTTGACTTCACCTACGATGGCTCGGGGCGGCCATCGAGCGTGCAGGAGCCCTCGGGAGGGCCGTCGTACCTCAACTCTGTCGCCTACACGGCGCACGGCGCGATCGACAACATGCAGCTCGGTAACTTGCTCGTCGAGCAGACCTGCTACAACGACTTGCTGCAGCCCACCGACCGCCGCCTTGGAAACGCAACCTCGAGCAATTGCGCCATCCAGACTTCGACCGATCTGTTGCACCTGGGCTTCGACTATGGCGCCTCGACGACCAACAACGGCAACATGCTGCAGCAGACCATCTGGGCGCCCGATAACGGCACGGGCTCCCCATGGCAGGTGACGCAGGACTATACTTATGATCAAGTGAACCGGATCGAGAAAGCGGAAGAGAAGCTTGGCGGCGTTCTCCAGTGGTCGCGGGACTACGCGTACGACCACTTCGGCAATCGCTGGATAAGCGGGAACTGGGGACACACGCTGCACATGGCCACACCCAAATCACAATCGGCTATCCAGACTTCAACGAATCGGCTGACCGGCGCGGGGATCACCTATGACAATGCAGGGAACTTGACGGCGCATCCGCATATTACGACCGGCTCGGGCTCGATGGCGTATGACGCGAACAACAAGATGAAGTCGTTTACGGCGACGGGTGTGGCTGTGACGACGACCTATGACGCTGCCGCCCGTCGCGTCCGCAAGGTCTACAACTCGGAAACGACCGTCTGGGTCTACGACGCGTTCGGCAAGCTGGCGGCGGAGTATACGACCGAGTCGCTTACCGACGTAGCGACCTACTTCCGCACGACCGACCATCTGGGCTCGACGCGCCTGACCACCGACGCCGTCGGGGATGTGGTGGCCCGCCGCGACTTCTTCCCCTTCGGCGAGCGCATCGACTCGAACCTTTCGGGTCGGAATTCCGTGCTTGATGGCGCACTCCTATCGTTTAGTTCGGGCCCCGGAATGCGCCAGGAGTTCACCGGCCAGCAACAGGACGCGGAAACCGGATTAGACTATTTTTGGGCTCGGAACTACAACTCGGCGGTTGGCCGTTTTCTATCAATCGACCCCGAGGGCGCGGGTGCACGCGGTGCAGACCCTCAGCGGTGGAATGCGTTCGCCTACGTCGCAAATCGGCCCATCCACAATATTGATCCTGATGGCCGAGACATCATCAACTGCAACGTAGACATCGAAACTGGAAGAACTACCAACCGCTATTGCGACTCGTTCTTTCTTCGGTTTCGGCAGGGCCAGATATTTCAACACCCGCTTATTCAAGTATGCGAAATCGATCCGTCGAATCCAGATTGTGCAGAATTGGAACCTCAACCCGAAGACCCTGAATATGGTGGTCCGCTTTCCCGTCTCGATGTTGGCTTCGATGAGCTAGAGGATCCGGAACCGGTGCTGGAAGCCGGATTCGGCCTCAGCGCTCTCGTAAGAGCATCCGCACGGGTCGCGTTGCAGCTAATAAAAAGGCACGGTGCAGACTTCATCAAGCGTGCTCCCCGATTCGCGCGTTCGGGGTTAAAACTAATGACGCGGGATGAGTTGAACGCGCTGCGCCAATCGCTTGGCCAGAATGATGCACTTAGGCGGGCTCTAGGTAATAATATTTCTGGGGCGCGCTCAATACTTGCTAGGCTTCGAAGCGGCGGGAATATCACGATGGACGTAGGAACTCTGACTCGTGAAGGTGCTGAAGTATATCGCGCCCTGGCTCAGAGAGTGGTCCAGCAGGGGGTTGGTGGCACTCATGGCCGGATTCTCCAGAACCTGAGGGTTCAGATTATCGATGAACTGATTGCGGGAGGGTTTATTTAGAAACTGGCGGAGCGCGTGATGCGAGGCCCTATGAGTGTCGAGTCTGAAGTGTCTCCGTTCCCTTGCCTCCTGCTAGAGCCGGGACGGGCCTTACGTGGGGGGGTTGCTTGGCTAGCGGTGGCCCCATCACCTGGGGCGTTTGTAGGGAGATGGTCAGTCTCCGATCTGCCTGCCACTGACTTTTATGATTGGCTCATTGACGAATCTGGAAACTTGTGCGCGATTCGCCTGTATCCATATGGCTTGGGGTCCGAAGGGAGTCTGGCGCCTTTATCGACCCGCGACTATATAAGAAACGAATTAGGAGGTTTGCGGATCTCAATTACAAATCACATCGAAATTCCCGATCGATCCATTTTTCAGGCATTTGGCTTAAACTATGTCTTGGTCAACGACGAAGGCAGTCTAGGACTTCTGTTTGAAGCCAACGAGCTGACTGGTTCTTCCGACACTGAAACTCCACTGGCGCTGCCGATCCCCCCCTTTTCATTTGACGGGTGACTTGGGCTGGACCGATTGGGCTGGAGGAAAACGAGTGGAGGAAAACGAGGGACATCCTTGAATAAATCGGCGATGGAACGGCCGCGGAAGCGCTTCTGCCATGACGGCCAAGTCTATGACACCGGGTCGAGTCTGTGCGTCACCCCGGATCGGCGATTCCCTACGCCGAGGGCCGGCTAACCGGACAGGGCGCCCAGGGCGTCAGTGCGACCAATTTCACCAGCTTCGATCAGCTCGGGCGCGTGTTGGCTTCCGAACAGAAGACCCACGACGGCTCGGCTTACCAGACCTACGCGTTCGCTTACGCCTACAATCTCAACGGGTCGCTGAAGTCGTAGACCTACCCCTCAGGCCGCGTCGCCGACTTCACCTACGATGGCTCGGGGCGGCCATCGAGCGTGCAGGAGCCCTCGGGCGGTCCGTCGTACCTCAACTCTGTGGCCTACACGGCGCACGGCGCGATCGACAACATGCAGCTCGGCAACCTGCTCGTCGAGCAGACCTGCTACAACGACTTGCTGCAGCCCACCGATCGCCGCCTTGGAAACGCAACCTCGAGCAATTGCGCCATCCAGACTTCCACCGATCTACTGCACCTGGGCTTCGACTATGGCGCATCGACGACCAACAACGGCAATATGCTGCAGCAGACCATCTGGGCGCCCGACAACGGCTCGGGCTCCCCGTGGCAGGTGACGCAGGACTATACTTATGATCAAGTGAACCGGATCGAGAAATCGGAAGAGAAGCTTGGCGGCGTTCTCCAGTGGTCGCGGGACTACGCCTATGACCACTTCGGCAATCGGTGGATCAGCGGGAACTGGGGACACACGCTGCATATGGCCACGCCGACGTCGCAATCGGCTATCCAGGCGTCGACGAACCGGCTGATCGGAACAGGGATCACCTATGACAATGCAGGGAACTTGACGGCGCATCCGCATATCACGACCGGCTCGGGCTCGATGGTGTATGACGCGAACAACAAGATGAAGTCGTTCACGGCGACGGGGGTGGCTGTGACGACGACCTATGACGCCGCCGCCCGTCGCGTCCGCAAGGTCTACAACTCGGAAACGACCGTCTGGGTCTACGACGCGTTCGGCAAGTTGGCGGCGGAGTATACGACCGAATCGCATACCGACGTCGCGACCTACTTCCGCACGACAGATCATCTGGGCTCGACACGGCTGACCACCGACGCTGTTGGAGATGTGGTGGCCCGCCGCGACTTCTTCCCCTTCGGCGAGCGGATCGACTCGAACCTATCCGGACGTAGCTCCGTCTTGGACATGTCCCTTGCATCGTATGGAACCCGCCCAGGGATGCAACAGTTGTTCACTGGGCAACAACGAGGCCAAGAAACCCGGCTCGACTACTTTTGGGCCAGAAACTACCATCCGCCAATAGGGCGATTCCTTTCTGTCGATCCAGGTATGAGGGACGCCCAGCTTCGGTCTCCTGAAAGCTGGAATGCTTTCGGGTATGTTCGAAACAATCCGCTCCGGTGGATAGACCCGACAGGCATGTTCACCTACAACGATGATGGAAATGATGGAGACCCAACCGAGGACGAAGATATCTGTGAGAGTGAGCCATTCGCCCCCGAATGTGGAATAAATGAAGACGACGATGATGATGATGACGGCGATGCCGACGATGATGATTATATTGACGACAACGCGCTGTTGGCGATACTCGGCGGGCACCATTTCTTGCCACGGCAGATATTTGGTCCGATACAACAGAGCAATCCTGAGTTGTACCGCTTATTTAATCGATGGGTGTCTGGGCCTCTGCAGCAGCCGCACAGATACGACAGACTGCATCGACTATACAACGCTCGCGTGACGGCGATAGTGGAGAATTTCCTCGCAAGGCTTCCGGGAAACCCCGCCCTGCATGAACTTACGAGGCAGCAAGGAATACAACTGATGCGAACTATCGCTAACGATATTGTCGTTCAGATATACAATTCTACGCTTCTTACTCAAGCCGGTGAGCTCGGATCTAGGGCCGCCGTTAGAACAGCCCGAGTCTTATCGTTTATTTTCATTGTCGTGGATCCAGCCACGTACGACGTCTGCTCCACCAGTAGTCAATGCGACGATGTCATCTACTAGCGATCGTCTACTCCCGTGCGCCGATGAATCGCATGGTGAATTCTATCCGGTGTTCGTATTCGACCACGGCACTCGATCAGCCGCAAAGGCGGGCTTTATCTCGGATACGGGGAGTTTTGCAATACCTCCGATATTTGATTCCGTCGACTGGTTTTTTGACGGGCGAGCAGCGGTCTCGATCGACGGGAAATGGGGCTTTATCGATACAACCGGATCCGTCGTGGTAGAGCCCCAATTTGCTACGCACGCAAGATTCTCAGAGGGCCTGGCTGTTTGCCTTTCCGACCCAATCGCACGGCAGTGGAGCGTTATTGATCGGTCTGGAGAACAGGTGTTCGAGATTGACTATTACCTTGTCGGAGGCTTTAGTGAAGGCCTGGCTTGGGTTAGATCCCGTGATGAGCGAAGTGCGTTTGTCGATCGCAACGGCGAGCTTGTGATAGAGCCGCGGTTTGGGCCCGTTGGGAACTTTAAGAATGGTGTCGCACCTGCGAGCGTCGCCGGGAAATGGGGGTTTATCGATATATCTGGGAGTCTCATTGTGGACGCCAGATATGACCTTGCGATTTCTACGGGATCGGGGGCGTTTTTGGGCATTGTGTCCGATAATGGGGTGATTGGGGTCCTTGATCGCGAAGGGGCATTTCTTCTCGCACTCCAGTTTCAGAGCTTTATGCCATTTCGAGAGGGTCTCGGGTGGTTTCAGTGGGCCGACGGTACGTCGGCTTTATTTGACGAGGCGGGTCGCGTTCAGGTGGATTTGGGGCTAACGATCGGAGGAATGCGATGTTTTTCGGAGGGATTGTGTGCCGCATCCGTTGGTGGCGACCCTCTTGCTGCGGATGGCTATATTGATTGCACGGGAAGCTGGGTCGTTCAACCGGCATTCAAGCCGGCCGGAATGTTTAGGTGCGGTCACGCCCTTGTGCAGGATTTGACGGGCTACGGATACATCGACAAGAGTGGGGCCAAGATGTGGTGGGCCGATGCGGGCCCGGACTTGCCCCTTCATGTTTGTTCCAGCTGGATCACGAGATGATGACGGAAGGAAACCACGGACATCCATGATGTGGGGGAAAACGAGGGACAGGCTTGGGGAAAACGAGGGACATCCATGATGGGTTCTTGTCAAGCCCGGACGGCGGCAGGCGTGCGTTTTCTTGAGACTCTCGCGCCAGCTGGCTTCGCCCGCTTGAACAGCATTCTGCCGCGCTGGAGCGGGTTCGGTCAACTGCGCGTCCGTCTGCGGACGCGGCGCAGCGAACGGTTGACGGGTTCCGCTCCAGCGCGTACGACGATCCTCCGCGGGCGAAGGCGGCGGTCTTCGCCGCACGAGCGTTCCCCAACTCACCGACAGCGCCTTGCCTTTCACCCAGCGTCGCCGTTCTCCGAACGCGACCAGACATCCATGAGCCGCCTCGAGCGCGCCAACCAGCGCGCCGTCGCGGATGTTTCAGTCAAGGTCCACTTTGAATCCCGCCGGCCTCGAAACAGCCTTCGTGGCGTCTCCAACCTCGCGAGCGAGGCCTTCACGCAATCCCTTTGTTCCGCGAGGCCCGGCGGGACGCTGTCGTCAAAAACTCCTCAACGCTTCTCGTAGGGCGTGCCGCGGCGGTCCACCGCCCGCAGACGCGCCGCCAACGCTCGCGCCACCTCCACCGTCGCGCGGTTGCGGTGTCCACGCTCGCACTGCCGTGCGTACAACGCTGCCAACTCAGGATTCCACCGCGGCGCCAGCTTCGCCGCCTCGATCAGCACACGCTGCAGGTGCGGGTTGCGCTGCTTCGACAACGGGCCGCGCTTGGCCTTGCCCGCCGATTCTCGCAGCCGCGCACACAGCCCGCAGTAGCTCACCGTCTGCGCCAACGTTGCGAAGCGTTCCACCTCGCCGATCTCGAGCGCCCACGTTAGCGCCGTGATCGCGCCCACGCCGGGAATCGTCCTCAACAACCCCACCCGCCGCTCGAGCAACCGATGTCCGAGCAGCTTCTTCTCGATGCTCCGCGCCAGTCGCTCGGTTTCTTCCAGCCGGTCGCGGCTCGCGCACAGCAACAGGGCGTCTTCTTCGCTCGTCTCGAGCTCGTCGAGAAACGGATAAAAGTAGCGCTTGGTATGAATCTTCGACTTCACGTACGGCTCGCCGAGCTTCATCAGCGCCGTCGCAATGCGATTCTTGTGCCACACCGCCTGCTCGACCAGCCGGTTGCGAAAGCGCAGCAGACGCCGCAACTCGCGCCACTCGCGCGGCGGCATCCACACTCGCGGCAACAGATCCACGCGCAGTAGATCGGTCACCTTGTCGGCGTCGAGCGCGTCGCTCTTCTTCTTCGCCTTGGTGATCGCTTCCAGGTCCGCCGGATGCGCCACGGCCAGGTCGTCGGCGTAGGGCGCGAGCGTGTCGTAGATCCAGCCGCTGAACTGGGTGGCTTCCATGGCTCCTTGCCAGGGCTGCGGCAGCTCGGCCGCCCACTCTTCGAGCGCCGGCCGGTTGGCTTCGAGCGTCCCGCGATCGACCAGCCTTCCGTCGGCCTTTTTGATACAAGTGGGGTATCCACTTGACTCAGGTGACCCCAACATCTTGTGGTCGGCCTTACCCCGGTTCGGCGTCCCAATCGGCCACGATCGAGCGGTACGGCGTCGGCTCGACCGCGACAGCTTGCTGAACGAGGCGGTAGAACAGCTTGCCGCGGCTGCGTGAGCTGCGGCGGTTGAAGCGGAACACGAACTCATCGAGGTAGTAGTCGAGATGCTCGTGGCTGATCGCGCCTTGGTGGGTGCCGAGCATCCAACGCTTGAGCAGCGAGATCGCCTTGTGGACCCGCGGCAGCAGCTCCGACGCCTCCTTGCGCCGCCCCGACAAAAAGACGATGCGATGCCGGTAGCCCTTCTTCTCGAGCGGCTCGTAGCCCAGCCAGCCATCGCTGTGCAGCAGACTGCCCGGCTCGACCGACTCCTCCACGAAAGGGATCAGACTGGCCCCCGAGGCGTCGCGCACGCGACGCATGCGCAGGCGTCCCATCCCGGCGCCCTTCTCCTCCACGGCCACTGCAATCAGCGCTTTGCGCTCGGTCTGACGGCCGGAAACGCCTTCTTCCGGGCCGCCCCAATAGGTCTCGTCGACCTCCACCACGCCGCTGAGCCGCTCGCGTCCGGGCCGCACCATCGCCCGCCGCAGCTTGTGCAGCCACGTCCAGGCCGTCTGGTAGCTGCCGAGGCCGAGGACGCGTTGCAAGCCCAGCGCGCTCGCTCCGTTCTTCTGCGAAGTGATGTGCCACATCGCGCGGAACCACAGCCGCAGCGGCTTGCGCGTGTCCTGGAAGATCGTGCCGGCGGTCACCGAGGTCTGCCGGCCGCAACGGGCGCACTCCAGCCTAACTTTGCGCACCGGCCACGCCCGCCCATGGCCGCAAGCCGGGCAGCGAAACCCGTCGGGCCAACGCAGCCGCATCAGGTAGTGGCGGCACGCCTCCTCGGTCGCGAAACGGGCCTCGAACTCCACCAGATCACGCGGATAATCCTCCATAGCGCCGCATACTACATCTTGGGGTCACCTGAGTCAAGTGGATACCCCACTTTGATACAAAACGCGACGCTTTGCTTGTGTACGTCCAGTCCGATATAGTGCATTTGCGAGTCCTCCTGGGCCCGGGTTCCGGGCCGCTTCCTTCCAGGGCGCGGGCCCGACATTTTACTCCCGCCAGGAGGACTCTGCTTGCTCATTACCCATGCATCGAAACATCCTTGAATAGATCGGCTATAACGGCCAAGTCTATGACACCGGCTCGAGCCTGTGCGTCACCCCCGGATCGGCGATTCCCTACGCCGAGGGCCGGCTAACCGGTCAGGGCGCCCAGGGCGTCAGTGCAACCAACTTCACCAGCTTCGATCCGCTTGGGCGCGTGTTGGCTTCTGAACAGAAGACCCACGACGGCTCAGCCTACCAGACCTACACGTTCGCTTACGCCTACAATCTCAACGGGTCGCTGAAGTCTCAGACTTATCCCTCCGGGCGCGTCGTCGACTTCACCTACGACGGCTCGGGGCGGCCATCGAGCGTGCAGGAGCCCTCGGGAGGGCCGTCGTACCTCAACTCTGTCGCCTACACGGCGCACGGCGCGATCGACAACATGCAGCTCGGTAACTTGCTCGTCGAGCAGACCTGCTACAACGACTTGCTGCAGCCCACCGATCGCCGACTTGGAAACGCAACCTCAAGCAGTTGCGCCATCCAGACTTCCACCGATCTGCTGCACCTGGGCTTCGACTATGGCGCCTCGACGACCAACAACGGCAACATGCTGCAGCAGACCATCTGGGCGCCGGACAACGGTTCGGGGCAGGCCTGGCAGGTGACGCAGGACTATACTTACGATCAAGTGAACCGCCTGGCCAGCGCCGCTGAAAAACTCTCGGGCGTCACGCAGTGGACGCGCAGCTACAGCTACGACCACTTCGGCAACCGCTGGATCTCGGGCGCGACCGGCCACACGCTGCACATGGCCACGCCGACCTCGCAATCGGCCATCCAGGCATCGACGAACCGGCTGACCGGGGCGGGGATTGTGTACGACAACGCGGGGAACCTGACGGCGCATCCGCATATTACGACCGGCTCGGGCTCGATGGCGTATGACGCGAACAACAAGATGACGGCGTTCGCGGCTACGGGGGGTGGCGGTGGCGACGACCTACGACGCCGCCGCCCGTCGCGTCCGTAAGGTCTACAGTCCACCGTGTTGCCCGTGGTGAATCCACTGGTGACGGGCTGGGGCAGCAGATTGCCGGCCACATCGCGGACGTTCTGCACGGTCAAGGAGTAGGAAGTCAGGGCGGTCAACTGTGCACTTGGGCGGAAGCTCAAGCTGAGGCCGTCATCGGACAAGGCAAGCGTCCCTGGGATCTCCGATCCGCCCTGGAAGAGTTGAACGACGCCATCGACGATCGATTCCTCGGACATCGGCTCGGTGAAGCGAACGATGATTGCGTGGTTAAGCTGAAAGTCGGTCGCCCCATCGGCGGGATCAACTTGGGAGACGGCAGGCGGCGTGATGTCGGGATTGAAGGGGTCGCTGCCAAGCTGTGACTCCTGGAGGTTCGTCAGCCCGTCGCCGTCAGGATCGAGCCCGGCATCGGACGGGTCGTTGGGATTGAGGCCAAGTGGGGTATCCACTTGACTCAGGTGACCCCAACATCTTGTGGTCGGCCTTACCCCGGTTCGGCGTCCCAATCGGCCACGATCGAGCGGTACGGCGTCGGCTCGACCGCGACAGCTTGCTGAACGAGGCGGTAGAACAGCTTGCCGCGGCTGCGTGAGCTGCGGCGGTTGAAGCGGAACACGAACTCATCGAGGTAGTAGTCGAGATGCTCGTGGCTGATCGCGCCTTGGTGGGTGCCGAGCATCCAACGCTTGAGCAGCGAGATCGCCTTGTGGACCCGCGGCAGCAGCTCCGACGCCTCCTTGCGCCGCCCCGACAAAAAGACGATGCGATGCCGGTAGCCCTTCTTCTCGAGCGGCTCGTAGCCCAGCCAGCCATCGCTGTGCAGCAGGCTGCCCGGCTCGACCGACTCCTCCACGAAAGGGATCAGACTGGCCCCCGAGGCGTCGCGCACGCGACGCATGCGCAGGCGTCCCATCCCGGCGCCCTTCTCCTCCACGGCCACTGCAATCAGCGCTTTGCGCTCGGTCTGACGGCCGGAAACGCCTTCTTCCGGGCCGCCCCAATAGGTCTCGTCGACCTCCACCACGCCGCTGAGCCGCTCGCGTCCGGGACGCACCATCGCCCGGCGCAGCTTGTGCAGCCAAGTCCAGGCCGTCTGATAGCTGCCGAGGCCCAGCACGCGCTGCAACCCCAGCGCGCTCGTCCCGTTCTTCTGCGCCGTCACATGCCACATCGCCCGAAACCAAAGCCGTAGCGGTTTACGAGTGTCTTGAAAGATCGTGCCGGCGGTCGCCGAGGTCTGCCGTCCGCAACGGGCGCACTCCAGCCTAACTTTGCGCACCGGCCACGCCCGCCCATGGCCGCAAGCCGGGCAGCGAAACCCGTCGGGCCAACGCAGCCTCACCAGGTAGTGGCGGCACGCCTCCTCGGTCGCGAAACGGGCCTCGAACTCCACCAGATCACGCGGATAATCCTCCACAGCGCCGCATACTACATCTTGGGGTCACCTGAGTCAAGTGGATACCCCACCTCGGTACAAATTGATGTATTCCCCTGGATTCGTGACACGCAATCTTGGTCAATACGTCACTGTTTAGTGCGTCCCCCACCAGCTGTCGGTCAGGCGTCTCGCCTCCAATTCTTAGGAAGGTCTCAGCTCTGAGCACCTGGCCGTCAACGACGACGACTAGATCGATTTCCACTAGCGTCCGGTTAAGGACGAGCCAAGCTGCTACAAGTCGTTACTTTGGAATCGGTTAGGGCCGGATCTGGCTTGCCGCGATTTGAACGGCGGATGGCGGTTGTAGGCGCTTTGGGCGCGGCCAACAATGGTGCATGAACCTTGGGCGCACCGTCTTGTCGCAGTTGATCAGCCATCTTCCGGATCGTGAGTTCCGCCGTTGCGTCCTGCGCTACGACGGCGACCGCCGGGTTCGCAGCCTCTCGTGCTGGGAGCAGTTTCTCGCGATGGCCTTCGCCCAGTTGACCTACCGCGAAGGCCTCCGCGACATTGAGGCGTGCCTGCGCGCGCTCCACCCTGGCGGACGCCAACGAGCGGCGCGACTGGCGCATCTACGCCGATTTCGCCCAGCACTTGATCGGCGTCGCGCGTCCTCTCTACGCCCGCGATCCCCTCGCCGTGGATCTCGACCAAAGCCTCTACGCGCTGGACTCGACCACCATCGACTTGTGCCTATCGCTGTTTCCGTGGGCCAGTTTTCGCCAGCGCAAGGCCGCCGTCAAGGTGCATACGCTGCTCGAGCTGCGGGGCTCCATTCCCGCCTTCATCCGCATTACCAACGGCAAAACGCACGACGTCAACATTCTCGACCAGTTCCTGCCCGAGTCCGGCGCTTTCTATGTGATGGACCGCGCCTACCTCGACTTCGAGCGCCTGTTCGTGTTCACCCTCTGCTCCGCCTTCTTCGTCGTACGCACCAAGAAGAACGTCGTGCTCCAACGGCGCTACTCGCATCCGGTCGACCGCTCCACGGGCGTGCGTTCGGATCAGACCGTCATTCTGGCGGCGCTGGAATCGGCGAAGGTTTATCCAGATCCCCTGCGGCGCGTCTCCTACTTCGACGCCAAGACGAACAAGCGCTTGCGGTTTCTCACCAACAACTTCACCCTGCCGGCGCTGACGATCGCCGAGATCGACCGCTCGCGCTGGCAAGTGGAGCTATTCTTCCGCTGGATCAAACAGAACCTGCGCATCAAGAAGTTCTACGGCGTCAGCGAGAACGCGGTGAAGACGCAGATCTGGATCGCCGTGGCGGTCTACGTGCTGGTGGCGATCGTGCGCAAGCGCCTGGGGCTGGAGACGAGTCTCTACCAAATCCTACAGGTTCTCAGCGTCACCCTGTTCGAGAAAACGCCCATTTCACAGGCCCTTCAGCCCTCCGACTCCCAAGACTTGTTACTAGTAAATCCTAACCAACTGATTCTGTTCGACTTATAACCGGACAGCCGTGATCGATTTCCATCACTCCGCCCCAGAGCGTCTCCGGTCGAAAACTCGTCTTTCCGCCGATCGCCGTGATTACTTTCAAGAAATCAGGCGAAGTAAGTGTTTCCTCCGGCCCCGAGCCACTGGGGTGGTTTGTTCTACCGCAAGCACCCGCTTCCAGCTCGAGAGACTTGATGGTCCAGGTGAATAATCTTGTTTCCCACTTTGCGGGATTTACATTGGGTATATCGGCCTTCAGCTCTATCAAAGGCATGCGCGTTGAGTCCGAGTCCGTGATGAAGAGAACATCTGAATCCTGAATCTCCGATTCGCTGACTTCGATAGGCGCGACGATCTCCAGGGCGGCAACAGGCAGGCTCGCTGATGCGGATTGTTGGTCCTTCGTGACTTGAACGGTAATAGTGGGCGTAGATTGCTGTGCCCTCGGTAGGAACTCAGCTGATAGAGGAGAGGTTGACGGTTGAGCTGTTTTCATTAAGGTTATCATTTTCAGGTCTGTCCCTGACGATGGTCCGACGATGCTCAGCCCCTGCCCAGCCGCCGTCCAAGTGTAGATGCTTTCCTCAGGCCCTCCGTCAGCTTCTACCTGGACGGTGCTGCCGTCACCTATGAATACTGCGTCGGTGGGCTTAACAATTCGAACATTTACATTCTCACACTGGCCAGTCGGCGGCGGCTGCCCCGCTCCTGCGCACTGCCAGCCCCCCTTCCGAATTCCCGAGCCAGCATCCGCCGTAACGAGGAGCCCGTCCTCGCTGACCGCCGCCGTGCCGCTCGTCACGAAGCGCTCCATGTCGTGGTCAAACGAATACAACTCGACCGTCTCGCCCACGCGGTTGCCATCCAGGTTCGGGTAGGTCACCTTCGCTGGCGGATCGAAATGTACGCCCGGCGGCTGCACCGTGATTACCATACGCGGCTGCTGCCCGAAGTTCGGGGTCATTGGTACCTTGTCCGCGTGCACTAGGGTCACCGAGACGTCGCCCTCGCGCGAGCCGTCCGGGAAGGTCGCCGACCCTGGCGCCACCTCGAGCGAAAAGCCCGGCATGCCCGGGATCGTCAGAGTCCCGCCCAACGTCTCTGTGACGTGGATGCCGTTCGGCCAGTCCAGCGGCAGCACGTAGACCGGCATCCCAAGCGTGTTGTCGCGCCCGGGCACGGTCACCATTTGGAACTCGAGCGAAGCCCAGGAGCCGGGCCGCGTCGCCGTCGTGCCGTCCACGTGCAAGTGCATCTCGCCCACCGGCGCCGGCTGCAGCGAGAACTGGCCCTGCGCGGTCGTCTGCACAGCCAGCCCCGTCTCGACGATTGAGACCGTGACTCCGGGCACCGGGTTGTTCGTATTGTCGAGCACCACGCCGCTCACGCTCGTCTCGGCTGGGTCGCCCGGAACCTGCGCGGTGGCCGTGAAGCTCACCGTCGGGCCGGTGTTGCCGACCGTGTCCGCCACCACCGAGTGGCCGGCGATGGCCTCTTCAGCGCCGAGGGTGAAGGTCGCCCTCGCGACGCCGTCCGGGCCAGTGTTGATGGTGACGCTCGATTGACCTTCGAAGTTCCCGCCGCCCTCGACCACGGTGAAGGTGACCGGCACGCCGCCGAGGCGATTGTGGCCCGAATCGGTCGCGATGACAACTAGGGGAAACGGCAGGGGCTGGCCCACGATACCCGCTTGGTTGTCTCCGGCATCGTGGTGCAGGTGTACGCTTGTTCCCGGGGTACCTGCCGCCGAGAATCGCGCCACGCCCTGGAAGCCCGCGGCGGTCGCTTCGACCGAGTTGCCGCCCTCGCCTGCCCGGGCGCCGACCGTGAAGTCAACTTCAGCGGTGCCGTCCGCGCCGGTCTGCAAAGTGAGAATGCGCCCGGTTTCGGTGTCGGCAGCGAGGGCGCCGTCGCCCCGTGTGATTCGGAAGGTAACGCTCGTGCCCGCCACTGGAGCCCCTGCGGCGTCAACCGAGCGCACGACTAACGGCTGGGCGAGCGCGGTGGAAACCGTCGCCTGCTGAAGATCCCCGGACACGACCTCGATGCGAGGCTGACCAGATAGGTCTTGAAACTCGACTGTGGCGGTGGCTGTGAAGCTGTTGCCCGCGGCATCAGTCGCCTGTGTGGCCAGCACGTTCGGGCCGGGCGAGAGTGCGATTCCCGAGGCGAGATAGCGGCCGTTCGAAACTGCTGCTGGGACGCCGTTGACGGTGACCGTGAGCGCTCCTGTGCCGTCACTCGGAGCCACCGTGTCGCGGACTTGGCCGGAGACGCTAATCGAAGGTAGGTTGACGATCGCGCCGTCAACCGGGGTGTCGATCGTGGCGAAGGGAGATTCGTCATCGAGAGTCAGGTGGACCGTCGCAATACCGCTGTTGTCCGCGGCGTTCGTTGCGACCGCGGTGATCGTGTTCAAACCGGTGTTGAGCGGTACGGAAGCAGAGAAACTACCGCCGCTCAGTTGGGCCGGCACACCGTTGACGAACACCTGCACTACGTCGGCGGCTGTCGCACCCGTCACCACAACCGGCCCCGCACTGAAGCTCGCGAACTCGGTCGGCGATGTGATGCTGATGGATGGCGGCGGCGCGAATGTGACTTCAAGCGTCTGCGTGGCAATGTTGCCTGCAACGTCCGTGGCGACTACGTCGATAGTGTTGAGCCCGGAGGCTAGCTCCACAGCGCAAGTGTAGGCTGAGGCGGAAAGCACGGAACTCTCCGCTCCGCACTGTACCGATGCGGGACCGGATAGGGAGTCCGAAACGTCACCGGACAGGGTCAGCAAAGGTTCCAGCAGTGTCGAGCCTGTCTCCGGACCGATCAGGGTGAGATCGGGCGGCGTCTTGTCAAGATTAACTGACGCTGCGCCGCTACCGGTATTCCCGGCGATGTCGGTTGCCGTCCCCGAAACGGGTTGGGCCGCGCCCTCGGTCGAGACCGTCTCAGGTGGTGAGACGGACGCGATGCCGGAGATGGGATCGTCGGCCTGAAACGTCACCGTGACGTCCGAGTTGTTCCAACCGGCCTGGTTAGGTTCTGGGCTGAGGACAGCTTGGACGACAGGTGCGATCGTGTCTATTCTCAGGGTGACCTGCACCTCGGCTACGTTGAAGTTACCGTCCTGCGCGAGACCGGTGATGGCGGTTTCGCCCAACGCCGTCACAGTCAACGGGTCTGTGCAAAAGACGATGCCCGTCTGCGCGTCCGAACAATCGAACGAGACAACGGCCCCTGTGTTGTGCCATCCAGCAGCATTGGCCGGCGGATCGATAACGGCGGAGATCGTTGGAGGAGTCGAGTCGGGTGGTTCGAGGAAGATCGTCACATTGACACTCGCGGAGTTGCCCGCCAGGTCGATTGCCGTACCGACGACCGTCGTTTCGCCCTCCGCCGTGACCGTCACCGGCGCAGTACAGAAATCGATGCCACTGCCCGTATCCTGACAATCGAACGACACCGTTGGCGGCGAAGTGTGGACGCCCGCCTGGTTCGGCGGGGGATCGACGATTGCGCTGATTGTTGGATCTGTCGTGTCGGTGCACAAGGTCTCCGCATCAAGAATCTCGATGTCCACATCGGGAAGCTCCGATCCGCTCGGAGAGCCGACTGCCACGACCTCGAACGCCACTGTCCCGAGATTCGATCCCTTGAGGCTGCCGGTAAGCGGGCTCGTGTTGATGCTGATGTCGCTATCGAATACAACAGCGCACGCGCGTTGGCCGATCAAGGCCTGCAATCCCGCGGTGTGAAGCGGAGTGACGTCCGGAATCTCGTCCAGCAGCGCTTCCCGATCTCCGTTCGCGTCAGGCGTACCGAGACCAGGACCCACGGCGTAGTCCGGCGGAGCGCCAGGATCGCCGAAAAAGTTCCTGAGTCCATCGCTTGTGGGTCCCGCCGCAACCCATGACGAGGGTACGGTCTCAAGCGAAAACCAACCCTCATCGCCCTGCTGGCCCGTCCGCAGCGTGATCGTGTCGCCGACGTGGGCGGCAAAGTACCGCAGCTGCATCCGCTGACCGATCTCTTTCACATCCCCGTTGACGTCCTCTTCTGTGAAGAAATTGGGCGCTTCATCCTTCTTGATGCTTTCGTCGTCGATGACGAGGAACTTGAGGCCTTGGCCGCTAGCGCTTGCGACGACGATCGCAAGACCAAGAGCGGCCTCCAGGAGTCCGCGACTCAAGAACGAGCGTACACGCAGGGATTCGGAAATCAGAAATCGAACGAGAAAAAACCATAGAGAGCAAAGCCTGTTTACAAGATTTCCAGAAAAACGGACGTGCCGGCCGATACCAGTGGTCGCCACATACGAAATGCGATCCGCCGGGGAGAGAACAGCCGAAATCCGAAGCCAAAGCAATAGTAAGCCGTGCCGAGCCAAGAGCCGAGCCGATTCGGCGTGCTACGCAGCTGAAACCTGGCGACGGGCGCGCTTTTCCAAGAAATCCGCGAAGACTACGAGCGCTTGCCGGTGTTGCGGCGCACGCCGCTGTGGCTAGTCACGGCGACGCGACCGGCGGCGCGCCAATAGTGGCCGGCGACGACCTGGCCCGTGGCGACTTCGAGCGCGGCGAACAGCGTCGTCGCGCCGTGGCGACTGTAGCCGTGCGAGAAGCCCGTCAGGGCCTTGCCGCCGGGCAGCCGCAACCACCCCTGGGCGCGTTCGAGCGCCTGGATGCGCGGCTTCTCGTCAACTGAGAGCACCACCGCATTCTCGGGCGGATCCAGATACAGCCCGACGATGTCGGCGGCTTTGCGGGCGAGCTCCGGATCGGTCGAGACGCACCAACCGCGCCGCCGCCGCAAGCTGATCTGATGCGTACGCAGCACGCGCCAGACCTGATGTTTGCTGACGCCGCCGAGCGCTGCGGCCAG
The DNA here is from genome assembly GCA_965216545.1 of Bryobacterales bacterium. Taxonomy (GTDB): domain Bacteria; phylum Acidobacteriota; class Terriglobia; order Bryobacterales; family UBA6623; genus RI-231. Next base: position 2,952,358 of record OZ244172.1, on the reverse strand, counting down.
CAACTCGCCGCTCCAGGTAGCGTGTCCGTCGGGCGGCGGCTCGTCGAGTAAGGCGAGAATGCGCTTGCGCGTTTGATCGCCGTACTGCCCGGGCGCGCCCGAACGCGGCCGGTCGCTCAAGGCGGCGAGGCGTCCCGCGGCAAAGCGCGTGCGCCACTTCGACACTCGCGAGGGCGTGGTGTCGAGACGCGCGGCGATCGCGTCGGTGCGCTCGCCACCGGCCGCGTACAGGATGATGCGGGCTCGTTCGAGCAGGCGGCGCTCGGTCTTGTGGCTACGCACCCAGCGCTCGAGCGTCTCGCGCTCCTCGGGGCTGAGCAAGATCGCCGTCGCTTGCCTGGGATGTCCAAGCGTAGCATTTCGTAGCATTCTATGCTCTACTTTCGCAACTAAATACTATTCCAGAGGAAAGAGAAAGCAAGGTGGACACCCCGAAAATCTTTGCAGCGCAGCCGTAGATCGGCTAGTCTGATCATGGCCACAAGGCCGAAACGGAAATCCCAAGTCAGGGGACTGTCACTCCAGGAGGGTTCCTCGTGCGAATTCGAAGCCTCGGTTACTTGCTAGCTTTGCTAGTTCTCGTTTCTCCCTCGTCGATCTTGGCTCAGGCTACCGGCCTAATCGTCGGAGTCGTGCAAGACGGCTCCGGCGCCGTCGTTCCCGGGGCCGAGGTAAAGGCGGTCAATGTCCAGACCGGCATCGAAAGCACGGCCCAGAGCGACGCGCAGGGCCGCTTCAGCTTTCCCAGAACGCAGCTCGGCAACTACCAGGTGGAGGTCCGGGCGGACGGTTTTAGCACGTTCGTGTCGGAAATATTCCGGTTGGAGGCAGATCAGAACCGCAGGGTGACCGCGGTGCTCGCCGTCGGCCAAGTCACGGAGGTCATCACGGTGGAAGGCGCGGTCGCACGCGTGGATACCGAGAGTGCGACGTTGAGCGAGATCGTCGATGAGCGGCGTATCACCGAGCTTCCGCTCAACGGCCGCAATCCGATCGAGCTCGTCAAGCTCGTGCCGGGCGTCAACAACGGACCGGGCGGTGTGATTTCGCAATTCGGCGCCTTTTCGGTGAACGGTTCGCGCGCCATCTCGAACCACTATATGCTCGACGGCGGCGACAACAACGATCAGCAGGGCGGGGCGCCGGCGATCGTGCCCAACCCGGATTCCCTGCAGGAGTTCTCGATCCAGACCAACAACTTCGGCGCCGAGCACGGCGGTGCAATGGGCGGCGTGATCAACGCGGTGACAAAGTCCGGCGCCAACGAGTTCCATGGCACGGCGTTCAACTTCCTGCGCAACGATGCACTGGACGCCGTCAGCTTTGATGCAAACCGGGCCGGCGGCACGGTGACCAAAGGCAAGCTGCGCCGCAACCAGTTCGGCGCAACGTTCGGGGGCCCGTTCATCAAGAATCGGACGTTCTTCTTTTACTCGTTCGAGGGAACGCGAGAGCGCCGCGCGGCCGCACGCTTCCATAATGTGGCGACGGACCTCGAGCGCAACGCCGACTTCTCAATGTCGCAGCGCAAGCCGGACGATCCGGATACGGGCGACCCGTTCCCAAACAATGTCATCCCGCAGAGCCGCTGGGACCCCGTGGCCCCGAACTACCTCGAGGCGCTCATCCCAAGGGCAAACCTGATCAACACCCGCGGCGACGGTACGGTCTTCGGGCGCATCGCCTTCAACAGTCCGAACAATCCCGATCGGGACCAGCACATCGGGCGTCTCGATCACCAGATCACCGACAATCAGCGCGCGACTTTTCGCATCTTTCACAACATCGACGACCAGTTCTTCACGGCCAACGTTCCGACGCTGACTCAGAACGCACGCTTCGACAACTGGAATATCCAGGGCTCGCATACCTGGACCTTTAGCCCGACTTTGCTGGGCGTGGGGCGCTTCACTTGGAACGAAGTCGACCAAGGCCGCGCCGGCAACCCGGTGATGTTCGACGGTCAGATTGCGACTTACGAGACGCTCGGCGTCAACGCTCCGCGCGCGGTCACCGATTCGCCGGAAGAACAGCCGGTTACGTGGCGCGGCTCGGTAAGCGGCTTCTGGAATATGAACCAGAACAACGTGCTCGAGACCGAGCGGCAGACCTACGAGGCGGTCTACGACATGTCGTGGACGCGCGGCGCCCACATGATCAAGTTCGGCGGCCAATACCGCTGGGCCAAGTCCGACCGGCTGACGAATAACCGCGTGGATCCGCAGTTCACCTTCAACGGCAACCGCTCGGATGCTCCCCTGGGCGACTTCTTCCTGGGTTTTCCGTCGCGCTTCCGCATGGGATCGCTGCGGGTAAACCGTATTCGGAACTTCGGTACGAACTTCTATGTGCAGGACGACTGGAAGGTCATGCCGAACCTGACGCTGAACCTCGGCGTTCGCTACGAGCCTTACTATTCCTTCTACTCGGCGGATGACGAGCTGTCTGTCTTCCAACCGGGCGTGCAGTCGAGCCTCTACCCGCAGGCGCCGCAGGGGCTGACCTACATCGGCGACCCGGGTGTGCCGGAGCGGCTGGCTGCGCCGACGGACTGGAACAACTTTGCGCCGCGCGTGGGGCTGGCTTGGCAGCCGTTCGGGCACTCGAAGACTTCGGTCCGAATGGCATACGGCATCTTCTATGACATGCCGCCGTTCCATTCGCTGAGCCAGTTCGTCAACAACCCGCCGTTCTCGTTGCAGTTCGACCGCAGACAGGCGGATCTCAACGAGAACAACGCGACCATGTCGGAGCCCTTCCGGGGACGCACGAATCCCTTCCCGTTCTTGCCGCCTCAGACCGACCAGGAGCGGCAGGCGTTTGACTTCCCGTCGCCGGTGTTCTTCGGACGCTCGGCGGCCCAAGACCTCGTCGCCGGCTATAACCAGCAGTGGAACTTCAACATCCAGCAGGAGTTGCCGTTCGACGTGGTGTGGACCGGGGCCTACATTGGCTCGAAGTCGTCGGCGCTGCCACTGGTGCTCAACGTCAACACGCGGCCGGCGCGCAGCACCGGGTTGCCAAACGTGCGGCCATATCCGCAATTCTCGACGATCAACGAGTATCAGTCGCGGGCCTTCGGCAGCTACAACGCCTTTCAGACGACGATCAACAAGCGGATGAGCCGGGGGTTTTCGGTCCTGGCGCACTACACCTGGGCGAAGACGATGGACATCTTCGCCGACAACGGCGAGTTCAGCGCGCAGAACGTGAACAACTTGGCGGCCGAGAAGGCGCTGGCGAACTTCCACCGCAAGCATCGCGCCGTGGCGTCGTTCGTGTGGGACTTGCCATCACCGTTCAACGGAGGTGTCGGCAAGTGGTTGGTCAATGGCTGGCAGGCGAATGGTATCTACTCGATCCAATCCGGCGCCCCGGTGAACGTGATTGCGGGCCGCGACAACGCCGGCACGGGTCAGGGGGGCGGGCAGCGGCCGGACTTGATCGGCGATCCACTGGCCGGCGTGAACCGCGACCGCCAAGCAATCATCAACGGCGGGCTTTGGTACAACCCGGACGCGTTCGCCAATCCCGAGCGCGGCTTCTTCGGTACGGCTGGGAGGAACTTCATCATCGGTCCGAGCGACTGGAACATGGACCTGGGGCTCTTCAAGAACTTCCAGGCGACCGAACGCGTGAAGATCCAGTACCGCTGGGAGATGTTCAACGCTTTCAACCACGCGAATCTGAATCAGCCGGGAAACAACATCAACAACAACACGACCGGCGAGATTCGGACGCTCAGCGGACCGCGCAGCATGCAGATGGGGCTGCGGGTAACGTTCTGAGTTGGCGAGAGAAGGCCCGCTTCGGCGAGTCTCTTCGTTTCAGGCTGTTTTTCGTTCTGTAGCTTTAGCTTACTGAGTCCCGCATGATATTCATTTACTCTAGACACAAAGAAGATTGCTTCCAGAAGGCGGCGACGAGGGTGGGTTTGCGGCGCATGCGCCGCGGTGCTTTGCGGGCGCGGGCGTCGAGCTCCCAGTAGTCCTTCGGACAGACGTTGGGCAACTCGTGCTGCTTCCAATAGGACCAGATGTATTCCACCGGGTTGAGCTCGGGCGCGTAGCCGGGCAAGTACTCGGTTTCGATCACTACTGTCCGGCTAACGGCTCGGCGAGTGGGCGCAACTCATAGACAGACAGGGAGTTAAGGTCCATCTCCGGCGTTTTCGATTTGAATTGCCGTCGGCGCCATTCCGGCCGGCGCGGGTCGGCGCCCACAATGGCGCATGAACTCCGGCCGCGCCGTCTTCTCCCAGGTGATGGATCACCTTCCCGCCCACGAGTTTCATCGCTGTGTCCGCCGCTACGGCGGGAACCGGCGTCAGCGCGGCTTCTCCTGCATGGATCAGTTTCTGTGCATGGCCTTCGCCCAGTTGACGGGCCGCGAAAGCCTGCGCGACATCGAGGTCTGTCTGCGCTCGCTCGGACCCCGGCTCTACCATTTGGGGTTCCGGGGCCGCATTTCGCGCTCGACCCTGGCCGACGCCAACGAGGCGCACGACTGGCGCATCTGGCCGATTTGGCGCAAGCGCTCATCTGCATTGCCCGGCCGCTCTACGCCCGCGAGTCTCTCGACGCCGATCTCGAGGCGACCGTCTACGCCCTCGACTCCTCGACCATCGACCTGTGCCTGGCGCTGTTTCCCTGGGCCCGCTTCCAGCGCACCAAATCGGCGGTCAAGCTGCATACTCTGCTCGACCTGCGCGGCTCCATCCCCGCCTTCGTCCGCGTCACCGAGGGTCGCCGTCATGACGTCCACGTGCTCGACGAGATCGTGCCGGAGGCCGGCTCGTTCTACGTCATGGACCGCGGCTATCTCGACTTCGCCCGGCTCTACCTCTTCGTCCGCTGCTCGGCTTTCTACGTCGTGCGCTCGAAGAAGAATGTGCACTTGAACCGGCGCTACTCCCACCCCGCCGCCATCGCCGACGGCGTGCTCTCGGACCACACGGTGGTCCTGCGCACCCGCGACTCGGCGCGGGCTTATCCCGAAGCTTTGCGGCGTGTGCGTTTCCACGACTCGATTACCGACAAGCGACTCGTCCTGTTGACGAACAACTTCGAGCTGGAGGCGTTGACGATCGCGCGGCTCTACAAGTCCCGCTGGCGGGTCGAGCTGTTCTTCAAATGGATCAAGCAACACCTCCGCGTCAAGGCCTTCTACGGCCTCAGCGAGAACGCCGTGAAGACCCAGATCTGGATCGCCATCGCCACGTATCTGTTGGTTGCCATCCTCAAGAAACGGCTCAGCCTCGACGTCAGTCTCTACAAACTCCTACAGGTTCTCAGCATCACCGTCCTCGAGAAAACCCCCGCCCTGCAGGCCTTGCAGCGCACCGTCTCCAATGTCCAAATACCCGCCCTTCCTAACCAACTGAATCTGCTCGACTTATAGCCGGACACTAGTGAGTTTCGATGTGGCCCTCGGAGTAGCCGATGAACTCTTGCACGAGTCGGCTCCTGTGCGCCGGCAAACGATCCCACAAAATCAGCAACGGGCCGCGAATGTGCCGCGTCAACGCCTTGAGAAAGTCAATGAGTTCCGGGGCCGCCGCGCCCACGCTGAGTAATAGACACCGCCGGCTTGCCGAGAGAGCCCGAAGGAGTTGCCGCTCGCATTCGAGTAGTGAACACTCTGGACGTCCTTGACGATATTACCGAATGAGTCAAGCAGCGCAAAGGCGAGGCCGCCCACTGTTGGAGCACAGGGGGTTCCGCCGGGCTGATGCCGATCTGCCGCCGGTCATCCGTCCCCCTGAGAAACGACTGGATGATTCTCCAAGTCGAATGCAGGCTTGAGTCGATATCAGCGATCCCAGGAGCGCTGTTACAGGGCAGGGGGATGCGGATGAGTCCGTAGCCGGAGTGGCAGTACGGCACGATCCGAGTCCGCTCCGGCGCTCGGGTGAACGCCAGCGAAGCGCTGGTCAGCGCCACCACGCCGTCCCCTAGCCCTCGTTGTCCGCCGACGATTCCGTCGGATCCGGCCACGGCGATCGCACCAACCTCCCGAAGGCCATCGAGGCCCTGGCGCCATCGGGCAAGGTCCCAGAGGAACCGGCTGCCAAGTTGCATGTCCGGAATCTGGTCGCCGAGTCCTAAGCCAGCGAGGCCCGAGCCAAAGTGGGGCGTGCCGATGAAGATCGCCTTGCGGATGCGTGTCTGGGTCGGGGGTGAAAACGTGAAGAAAACGCCGAACGCGGCTCCTGCTTGCCGGACAAGTAGGCGCGAACGATTAGGCCGCCCATGCTGTGAGCGATTGCGTCAGCCTCGGGCACAGGCGTGCCGTCGGTGTACTTGAGGGTGGCCAGCACCGACCGTAGCTGGTTTCAGCGTTTCTGGCGTTTAATGGAATCAATAACTTACGGCGGCTCAGCAAGCGACCTAGGTTCGAGTCCCAGCCGTCTCACCACCCTGTCAACGAGTTACTTCCTTTCGAGATGAGCTTGCGCCTTACGCGGCGTCCATAGCGTTGCGCCCGAGAGCTTCTGCGCGGCGATGGCCAGCCGGTCTGCCTGAGCGTAGTGTGGCGTCTCCCACGGCGCGATCCCGATAGGGACGGCGGACGCCGTGCGAGGTGGTTCGCTTGGCCAAGCTAGGACGCGCGTTTCTGAGGCTCGGCAGCGATCCCGAGGTGCGATGTTTCGCGCTGTTGATGAGCCCCAGCGCACCCGGCCATCGCTGACCGGATTTCGTTTTTGCCGGCCGTCGAGGCCTGTAACGTTTGCTGCGCGAGCTGCGACCTGCACTATGGAATTTTTCTGGACGTTCGCCCGAGCGCGCACCCCCGGTACCTTGCGATTTGCTCTTCTCTCGAGGCTCCTCCTCCTCGCCTCCACGTTGCTGCCCTCTCTCCTGCTCGCCCAGGGGAACCCGACCCAACCTTCCGGGGGGCGCACCGCGCTCGTCACAGCGGTCGGCGAGACGATCTCGATCGACGGCGCTCTCGATGAGCCCGCTTGGGGCCGGTCGCCCAAGCTCGGCGACCTCGTCCAGCGTATCCCCGTCGCCGGGGCGCGACCGTCCGAGCGCACCGAAGTCACGCTCCTCCGCGACAAAGACAACCTCTACATCGGCGTCATGTGCTACGACTCCGAGCCCGACCGCATCCTGCGTTCACAGATGGCGCGCGACGCTCAGCTCAACCCCGACGACCGTCTCGAGATCATCCTCGACACGTTCCACGACAAGACCAACGCCTTCTACTTCGCCACCAACCCCAACGGAGCCCTCGTCGACGGTCTGGTCTTCGCCAACGGCGAAACCAACGAGGATTGGGACGCGATCTGGATCGCCAAGACGCAGCTCACCTCCCAAGGCTGGAGCGCCGAGTTTGCCATCCCCTTCAAGAGCCTCTCGTTCCCGGCAGGCGAAACGGTGTGGGGCTTCAACATCGCCCGCACCGTCCAACGCAAGCTCGAGGAGTCCCGCTGGACCGGCGCGCAGTTCCAGACCCAGTTCGTCCAGGTCTCCGAAGCCGGCGAGATCTCGGGACTAGACGGCGCCGAGCAAGGCGTGGGTCTCGACGTGCGCCCCTTCGTTGCGCAACGCTGGATCTATACCGCCCCCGACGGCAACCATGTTCTGCGAGGCAAGCCAGGCCTCGACGCCTTCTACAACGTCACCCCCAGCCTTCGCCTCACCACGACGCTCAACACCGACTTTGGCGAGACCGAGGTCGACGACCGCCAGATCAACCTGACCCGTTTCTCGATCTTCTTCCCGGAGAAGCGGTCCTTCTTCCTCCAAGACGCGGGCGTGTTCAACTTCGCCACCACGGGCATCGATCAACCCGGCGGCGTCCCCTCGACCGGCGCCGAGATCTTTCCCTTCTTCAGCCGGCGCATCGGCCTCATCCGCGGGCAAGAAGTCCCCATCGACTACGGCGTCAAGCTCACCGGTCGAGTCGGCCGCACCGAGGTGGGCGTCCTCAACGTCGGGACGCGCGAGAACGGCCCCATTGACGCCGCCAACATGATCGTCGCCCGGGTCCGCCAAAACTTCTGGCGCCAGTCCTACGTCGGCGCCCTGGTCACCGCCGGCGACCAAGCCAGGCCCGAGGACGCAAACACGATGGGCGTGGACCTGCGGCTAGCCACCGCCGACTTCCTCGGAAAGAACCGCAACTTCATCTTCAACGCTTGGGGCCTAAAAACCAACAACGAAGGCGTCGAGGGTAAGGACGCCTCTTACGGGTTCGGCGCCGCCTACCCCAACGACCGTTTCCAGGCGCAGATCCAGTGGCGCGAAATCCAGGAGAACTTCGACCCCGCCATCGGCTTCGTCCAACGGAGCAACGTCCGCATGTTGCGCCTTGGCGGCAGCTTCAACCCCCGCCCCAAACGCGGCTTCGGGGTGCAGCAGATCTTCCACGATGTCTTCTACACGCGCTTCACCCGTCTCGACAACAAGCTGGTCGAGACCGAGAAGTTCCACATCACGATGTTCGATTGGCATCTCGACTCCGGCGACTCCATCCACTCTCTGTTTGATCTCAGCCCCACCTACGAACGCCTGTTCGAGCCTTTCGAGATCTCTCCCGGGGTCATCCTGCCGCCGGGCGAATACCGCTTCACGCCCGTGGGTTTCTTCTTTACCTCCGCTCAAAAACGCCGCTGGCAAGGGAGCATCGGGGCGACCGTAGGCAACTTCTGGACCGGAACGGCCAAGAGCATACGCACGGGCCTCCGCTACCAGGCCCCGCCGGTCTTCACCATCAGCTTCAACACGAACCAGACTTTCGCCCGCCTGCCCCAAGGCAACTTCATAGCCCGCATCTTCAGCACCAACATCAACTACTCCGTCTCGCCGTTCCTTTCCTTCGCCAACCTCATCCAGTTCGACAATCGATCGGGCAATCTCGGTCTCCAGAGTCGAGTCCGCTGGACGCTCGAGCCGGGCAACGACTTGTTCTTCATCTTTGGCCAAGGCTGGGTCCAGGACATCACCGGCGGCTACGATTTTCGCCAGCGGGACAGCCGGATCGCCACGAAGATCCAGTACACGTTCCGGTTCTAGCGCCGCGAGCGTCAGAGAACCCTCCACGGCAACGTCGTGGCGTCTCGTCGCGCGTTCGGGCCCTCTAGAATGGTGCGATGGACTGCGAGGCTCTGTTCTCCGCCGACGCACGCGTGATGCGCTCGTCGCTGATTCGGCAGTTGACCGGGCTGGTCAATCAGCCCGACGTCATTAGCTTCGCCGCGGGCTCGCCGTCGGCTGCGACCTATCCTCATCGTGAGCTCACCGAGCTCTACCTCGAGCTCGTCGAACGCGAGAAGGGCCGACTCTTCCAATACTCGGTCACCCGCGGAGCGCCGGAGCTGATCGAGGCGGTGCGCGAGCGCTCGGCGCGGGTCCACGGCGTCGAAGCTTCGAGCGAAGAGACGATCCTGGTCTCGGGTTCCCAGCAAGGGCTCGACTTCGTGGGACGCGTACTGCTCGATCCCGGCGACTCGGTCTTCGTCGAGCTGCCAAACTTTATCGGAGCCACCGCCGCCTTCGAGAATTTCCGTGCACGGATGTTCGGCGTGCGCAGGGACGAGCAAGGCATCGACCTCGAAGACTTGCGCGCGAAGATCGCCGAGGCGCGCGCCGCGGGCAATCGTCCCAAGCTCGTCTACGTGATCCCGAACTTCCAGAACCCCAGCGGTGCGGTCTGGTCCCAGCAGCGACGCGACGAGCTGCTCGAGCTGGCTCGCGAGGAGAACGTGCTCATCTTCGAGGACGACGCCTACGGCGAGCTCTACTTCTCCGGCGTCGACCCGGCCGAGTTGCGTTCCATCAAGTCGCGCGACGCCGACGACGGCGTCCTCTACATGTCGACCTTCTCGAAGATTCTGGCCGCCGGGTTGCGCGTAGCCTGGATCCATGGGCCGGCGCCGGTCGTCCGTCGCATCGAGCTGGCCAAAGAGACCGGCGACCTGTGCACCTCCACACTGAGCCAAAAGCTGATCCTGGCCTACCTCGGCCAGGACAGGCTCGAGCCGCATCTTGCTGAGACGAGGAGCTTCTACGAGTCGAAGGCGAAGCGCATGCAGGCCGGCTTGGAGCGCCATTTCAAGTCGTTGGCCAAATGGAATCGGCCGCGAGGCGGGTTGTTTCTCTGGGTCGATCTGCTCGACGCGAGCGTCGACGCCCTTCCGCTGCTGCGTCAAGCCGTCGAAGCTGAGCGCGTGGCCTTCATCCCCGGCCAGCCCTTCTTCGTCGACGGCTCGGGCGCGAACAGCCTGCGGCTTTCCTATTCGAACGTGACAGACGAGAATATAGAGATTGGCCTCGAGAAGCTGAGCCGCTTGGTGGCGGCCGCCCGGGGCTGACCGCCCGATCTCGATGCCGCATCCTTCCACAGAGCTGGCCGGCGCCTTCGCCAAGGCCGTCGAGGGCGAAGTCCGCTTCGACCGCTACTCGCGCGTGCTCTACTCGACCGACGCCAGCGTCTGGCAGATCGAGCCGATCGGCGCGGTGATCCCCAAGCACGCCGGCGATGTGGCGGAGACGGTCAAGCTCGCGGCGCGCCATCGCGTGCCGGTGCTGCCGCGGGGCGGCGCCACGAGCCTGTCGGGGCAAACCGTCGGCGAGGCCGTCCACATCGACTTCGCCAAGTACATGAACCGAGTCCTCGAGCTCAACGCCGAGGAGGGTTGGGTGCGGGTGCAGCCTGGGGTGGTGCAGGATCAACTCTCGCGCTATCTCAAACCGCACGGGCTGCAGTTCGGCCCGGCGACCTCTTCGGCCAGCCGCGCAACTCTGGGCGGCATGATCGGCAACAACTCCGCCGGCTCGCACTCCATTCTGTGGGGCAAGACGATGGACCACGTCCTCGAGCTCGAGGTCGTGCTCGCCGACGGCTCGGTGGCCCGGTTCCGTCCCGTCGACAATGGCCGGCTGGACGGGCTGACTCGAGGCGATTCGCTCGAGGCCAAGCTCTACCGCGAGAGCCTGCAACTAGGCGCGAGATATCAACCGAAGGTGCTCGAGAAGTTTCCGCGCATCTTGCGGCGGGTCTCGGGCTACAACCTCGACGAGCTCATCGCGCGCGACGGCGTCTTCGGCGCGGGGTATTCGTCCACGCCCGGCCCGCTGAACCTTGCCCGCGTGGTGATCGGCAGCGAGGGCACGCTGGGCGTCGTCGTGGAGGCCAAGCTCAACGTCGTTCCGCTGCCGCGGCACAAGTCGATCCTGCTGATCCACTTCAAGTCGTTGTTCGACGCGGTCGACTCGACCGAGACCGTCGTCGAGACGCGGCCGGCGGCGGCCGAGCTGATTGACGACTTCATCCTCTCGAGCGCGCGCCGGCTGGAGGACTTCCGCGACAAGATTTCTTTCGTCGATCCAGCGGCCGACGCGCTGATGGTCGTCGAGTACTACGGCGACTCCGAGCGCGAGGTCGCCTCGAAGGTCTCCGAGCTGAAGCGGATCCTCGAACGCAAGCAACTCGGCTTCGGCTACGTCGAGGTGAACGATCCGGCGTTGCAAGCCAATATCTGGCAGACGCGTAAAGAAGCGCTCGGGATCATGATGAGCGTCAAGGGCGACCACAAGCCGATCGCCTTCGTCGAGGACCCCGCCGTTCCGCTCGACGAGATGCCGCAATTCTTGCGCGGATTCCAGCAGGTTCTCGACAAGCACGACGCCCACGGCGGCTACTACGGGCACGCCTCGGTCGGCTGCTTGCACGTTCGCCCCATGGTGAACTTGAAGAACGCCGAAGGCGTGGACAAGATGGCCGCCATCGCCAACGAGGTTTTCGAGCTCGTCATGCAACATCGCGGCTCGATGAGCGGCGAGCACGGCGACGGCATCGCGCGCTCGAAGTACAACAAGTGGCTGTTCGGCGAGGAGATCTACAAAGGCTTCCTCGAGCTCAAGAATCTGTGGGATCCCGACAACATCCTCAACCCGGGAAAGGTCGTCAACGCGCCGGAGCTGACCGAGAACCTGCGCTGGGGCGCCGACCACCAAATGGTGCAGATCCAAACGCACCTGGACTTCTCGCGCGAGGGCGGCTTCGACCGCGCCATCGAGATGTGCAACGGCGCCGGCGTGTGCCGCAAGCGCATGGTCGGCACGATGTGCCCGTCCTACCACGCGACGCTCGACGAGGAACACTCCACGCGAGGGCGGGCGAACCTGCTGCGCGCGGCGCTCTCGGGCAAGCTGCCGCCCGAGGAATTTGCCTCGCAACGCATGTTCGAAGCGCTGGACCTGTGCCTGGAGTGCAAGGGCTGCAAGCGCGAGTGCCCGTCGAACGTCGACCTGGCGAAGATCAAGTACGAGTTCCTAGCGCACTACTACGAAAAGAACGGAACGCCGCTGCGCGCCAGGCTCTTCTCCAACGCCGAGCGGCTCAACAAGCTCGGCTCGGCGTTTGCACCGTTGTCAAACTGGCTCGCCGGGCTGAGGCCGGTCCGTAAGCTCAACGAGGCCCTGCTGGGCGTTGACGCTCGCCGCGAGCTTCCGCCGTTCGTTTCCCAGACCTTCAGCGCCTGGTTCCTCGGGCGCGGCGCCGAGCCGCGGACACGCCCCGCCGGCCAAGTGGCGCTGTTCGCCGACTGCTTCCTCGAGTGGAACTATCCGCAGGTGGGCCGCGCCGCGGTCGAGCTGCTCGAAGCGGCGGGTTTCGAGGTCGTCCTTGCCGAGAAGACTTGCTGCGGCCGGCCGGCGATCTCGAAGGGCTTGCTCGAAGACGCCCGCGAGAAGGCTGAGCGGAACGTGCGCTCGCTCGAGCGGTACGCCGAGGAAGGAATCCCCGTCGTTGGCTGCGAGCCGAGCTGCCTGCTCACGCTGCGCGACGAGTACGCCGATCTAGTCCAAGGCGAGGCGGTCGAGAAGGTTGCCGCCAACGCTTTCCTGCTCGACGAGCTGCTGGTCCAACGCGCGGCCGCGGGCGAGCTGAAGCTGAACCTCGAAGGCGGTCCGAAGAAGGTGCTGGTGCATGGCCATTGCCACCAGAAGGCGCACACTGGAACCTCGGCCACCCTTGCCGCTCTCGAGATGATTCCCGGCTGCGAGGTTTCCGAAGTCAACTCCGGGTGTTGCGGCATGGCCGGCTCGTTCGGCTTCGAGAAAGAGCACTACGAGATCTCGGAGAAGATCGGGCGCGAGCGTCTGTTTCCGGCCGTCGAAGCGGCTGACACCGACACTGAGATCGCCGTCACCGGCGTCTCGTGCCGGCAACAGATCGGCCACTTCACCAAGCGCAAGCCGCGTCACGCAATCGAGATCTTGCGCGACGCCGTCCGTTAGCAGAAGCGAGCCGGCGCGAAGCAGGGAGGCCCTCGCGTTTCCGCTGCCGGGTCCTGGTCCGATGATCGTCCTTCGTCGATGAACGCCAAACCTCTAACCGCCGCGAGCGCCTCCCTGGCCTTGTTCGTCTCCATCTTGTGGGGCGGCAACGTCGTTGCGCTCAAGTACGGGTTGGCGACGTTTCCGCCATTCTGGAGCGCGTTCTGGCGGATGTTCGCGGCTGTTGCGGCGGTGCTTGCGTGGGCCGTGCTGCGGCGCGTGCGTCTGTTGCCCAAGCCGGGCGAATGGGGACCATTCGCCGCCTTGGGCGCGATGTTTACGCTGCAGATCGCGGGCCTGAACATCGGTACGGACTGGACGTCGCCCGGCTACGCGGTCGTGCTGCTCAACGCGCACCCTGTGTTCACCAATCTGTACGGCCACTTCATCGATTCCGAAGACAAGCTCACCACGCGGCGCCTGTTTGGTCTGGTGCTGGCCTTCGCCGGGATCGCCTGGGTCGTGCTGGGCCGCCCCGAGGCCGCGCTCGCTCCGAGGCCCTATTGGGGGAATGCGCTGATGGTGTTCTCGGCCAATCTGCTGGCCATCCGGGTGATCTACACGCGGAGGCTTGTGCAGTCGGCTGATCCGGAGCGGCCGGTGATCTGGCAGATGGCCTGGTCGCTGCCGATCTTCCTGGCCTTGGCCGTCTGGCTCGAGCCGCCCGCGCTGGGGCCGGTGACGTGGGCGCCGGTAGCAGCGATTCTCTACCAAGGCGTGCTGATCGCGGGCTTCTGCTTCATGGTGTGGACGACCCTGCTGCGCCGGCACAGCGCGGCCAATTTGTCGATGTTCGGCTTTAGCGTGCCGATTTTCGGGGTGGCTCTGAGCGCGCTCGTCTTTGGCGAGGCTGTGCAACTCAACCTGCTGCTCGGCGTGGCGTTGGTTACGCTCGGGATCGTCATCGTGACGCGACGCGCCAAAGCGCCCGCCGCGGCCACGCGACCCGAAGGGGCGACGCGGTGACCGAGCGTCCCGTACCACCGCTGACCGCCGGCGTGGTCGCGACCGGCCTCCTGCTGTCGGCGATGTGGGGCGGCAACGTCGTCGGGATCAAGGTCACTTTGGAGACGTTTCCACCCGTCTGGTGCGCGTTTTGGCGCATGTCGCTCGGGTTGCCCATTCTCTGGATGTGGGCGCGGCTGGGCGGCGTGGAGCTACGGCCGGGCCGGGGCGAATGGCGGCCGCTGATGATCCTCGGCGCCGTGTTCGGGTTTCAGATCATGCTGTTGAACTGGAGCGTACACCTAACCTCGGCGGCCTACTCGGCGGTGCTGGTCAACGCGGCGCCGATCTTTACCAACTGGATCGCACACTTCGTCGTGCCTGGCGATCGCCTCTCGAAGTTGCGGATCGTCGGTTTGGCGCTGGCTTTCGGCGGCGTCTCGGCCGTCCTGCTCAGCCGCCCGGACGAGCGCCTGGCTACGGCGCCGCTGCTGGGGAACGCCCTGGCCGTGGCCACCGCCGTCGCCATTGCCGCCCGCATGGTCTACACCCAGCGCCTGGTGCAGGCGATCCAGTCTACCCGCACGATCTTTTGGCAAGTCGTCTTTGCACTGCCGCTGTTTCTCGTCTGCGCGCTGGCCTCCGAGCAGCCCCTCAGCGGCCCTCTGACGCTACGCACCGCGGGCGCGATGGCCTACTGCAGCTTCGGAGTCGTTGGCGTTGCATTCATCGTCTGGGTGCGGCTGCTGGAACGCTATCCGCCCGGGCTGCTCTCGGTGTTCGTCTTCCCCATGCCGTTGTTCGGCGTGCTGTTCAGCGCCCTGGTTTTCTCCGAGAGGGTCAGCCCGAGCCTGGGCGCCGGCGTTGCGCTGGTGGCCGTGGGCATTCTGATCGTGACCGGCGAGAAACGGCTTCAGGGCGCGGCGACCGTGCGTTCGCCGTCGTCGTAGATCACGCGGGCATGGCGCTGGTTGCGCAGGTAGTCCAGGAACGAGCGGTCGTCTCCGGGCAGGAAGGCGAACAGCAGATTCGGTCCGGCCTCGGCGGCGACGGCCTCGAGCAACTCGTCGTTCTCGCTCCGCGTCCGTGCTCGCGCGGGACGGTAGATTCGTTCGAGCAGCGCCAGCCGCCGGTCGACCAGGTCCGGGTCGTGGCCCCTGAGCTCCACCAGGTTGAAGCGCGTTGAAAGCGCGCAGCCGGAGTGCGGCGTCCCCCGATCCGAGCCCACCAGCAGCCGCCTCGCCGAGAACGTGCTGACGTGGATCCGCGGCCGGTAGACCACCAGCACGTCGCCGGGGTCGGACTTCACACGGACGGCCGCCATCCAGCGCCCTTCGCGGTTTCGAGGCGCTAGAGAGACGAAGAACGAGCGTTCGTCCACCGCCGGCGCGGTTCCGCGGCGATCGCTCGAGTACGACAGCATCGCGAGGCCCGCCGCGACCAGCGCGATCGGCGTCAACCAGCCCAAGCGACCGCGCAGGGCCGTGAACCTCATCGAGGCGCCGAGCAGAGCCGGCGGCAGCAGCAACAGGCCGGCCGCGGCCCACGGCGGAGCGACCTCGCCGCCGATGCGCAGCGCCAACCCGGCCACCGTCGCGGCGCCCGCGCCCGCGGCGAGCGCCACGGCCTCGTCGCGGTTCTCGGACCTTTGTTTGGCGTACAGCCAGCAGCCGGCCGCGAGCGGCGCCAGCGCGAGGACGGCCTCGAAGCTCGCGCCAGCCAGCTCCGCCGCCGGACGAGCCGTCAGCGGCAATCCATAGCCGTCGAGAACGAAGTAGGCGCCGGCCAGCCCGGCCGCCGTGCAGCCCGCCATGTCCACGGCCGGCGTACGCAGCCGTTCCTCTCGCCGGGCCCTCGCGCCCACGACCGCCGCCGAGCCCAGGGCCAGCCCCGCGCCGGCCGGTAGGAAGCTGGGGTAGAGCGCCGCTAGGCCGGCTAGCCCCGCGGCGAGCAGCAGCATCTGTTGGCTGCGCGGCCTCCTGAGCAGGTGAATTGCGGAGAGCGCGACGCCCAGCAGCAGAGCGACCCCGAGGCCGGCAGCGTCGAACGACGCAAAACGGGCCAGTAGCGGCGTCTGTCGCAGCAGCAGCCCGGGCAAATCAGCCGCCAGTGCCGTCAGCGCAACAATTGCCGTCGCCGATGATCTCGAGCCGCCCAGCGCTCGCGCCAATGCGTAGGCCAAGAGTCCGCAGGCGGCGAGCAACAACAGATTGTTGACCGGGTAGAGCACGGTGGGGCTGCGCTGCGCCGCCGCGGCCTCGAGCGCCCAAGAGGCGTGCGGCGCCCAGGGGTAGCGCAGCCCGGCGCCAGCGAGCTCCGCCTCCCACGGCGCGCCTGAGGACGCGATGCCGTAGATCACGTCGAGCTGTAGCAAGCTGTGCTCGGAATACACCCGAAAGGCCGGGTCCCGATACCAGGGCAGCGAGACGGACGCCGCGACGGCGGCATAGACCACCACTCCCCGCCACATCTCCCACTCCGTTCTCTCTCCTGGCGGCGCCCTCCGCGTACGCCAACGCTTCCACATCAAGATCGTGGCCGGGACGTTCAACGCCGCAACCAACCAGGCCGCCTGCGTGAACGAGCCGGCTGCGCGCTGCGCCAAAAAGAGCTCGCCGGCGACCACCAGCGGAGACAATGCCGCCGACCAGGCCAAACGCGCAGCGAAGCTCATCGAGCCGTCGCGCAGCGCGAACGCGATCCAGGCCCCGGGAAGGAGCAGCAGAGCCGCGATGGCGAGCGCGTCCATTGCTGGAAAGTCTACTGTGTCGGCATCGAGACGCGCCCATGCGCTCGTATAATGACGGCAAGCATGCGTCCGCTCGCGCTCGTTGCCGCAAGTTTCCTCGCCCTGCCCGCCATGGCGGCGGATTTCCAGGCCGATGTCGAGCCCATCTTCCACCAGCGCTGCTACATGTGCCACGGCCCGTCGAATCAGATGAGCGGCCTGCGCCTGGACCAGCGAGACGCCGCGCTCAAGGGCGGCTATTCCGGAGCGGTGATCGCGCCCGGCGACGCTGCGGCAAGCAAGCTCGTCGCCAGGATTCGCTCCGACAAGGAGGGTTTCAAGATGCCGCCGGCCGGACCGCCGCTAAGTCCCGGCCAGGCGGCCGCGATCGAGGCCTGGATCGACGCCGGCGCCGATTGGCCGCAGCGGTCTCTCGCCCCGTCGCTGACCGAGGAGCAGAAGGCCTTGTTTTGGTCCTTCCAACCTATCGTGCGGCCCGAGCCGCCTGAGGTCGACGACGACGCATGGGTGCGGAATCCCGTCGACCGGTTCATCTTGGCTAGGCTCGAGGGCGAGGGCGTCCAGCCTTCGCCCCAAGCCGATCGCATTACGCTCGCCCGGCGCGCGTCGTTCGACTTGATTGGCCTGCCGCCCGAGCCCGCGCGGATCGAAAGATTCCTCGCCGACGAGGAGCCCGGCGCCTACGAGCGCTACGTCGACGAGCTGCTGCGCTCGCCCCACTACGGCGAACGCCAAGCTCTGGAATGGCTCGACGCCGCGCGCTACGCCGACTCTGACGGCTACGAGCGCGACCCGCTTCGCCCCCACGCCTGGCGCTGGCGCCACTGGGTCATCGACGCCCTCAACGCCGACACGCCCTTCGACCAGTTCACCGTCGAGCAGATCGCCGGCGACCTGCTGCCCAACGCCTCGCTCGACCAGCGCGTCGCCACCGGCTTCCTCCGCAACGGCATCAAGAATCGTGAAGCCGGCGTCAAGAACCAGGAGAAGCGCTTCGAAGAAACCATCGACCGCATGACGACCGTCGGCACGGTCTGGCTCGGCCTCACCGTCGGCTGCGCCCAGTGCCACGACCACAAATACGACCCCATCTCGCAGAAGGAGTTCTATCAGCTCTACGCCATCTTCAGCAACGCCGTCGAGCGCGACATCGACGCCCCGCTGCCCGGCGAATTCGGGACGTTCATGTTGGCCTACCCGCAGTACCGCGACGAGCGCGACCGCCTCCTCGCCGAGTCCGGCTACCGCCCGCACTACGAGCAGTGGCGGCAGGACATGATCCGCGCCATGGACGAGCCCGGCGTCCGCACCGACTGGGACCATTCCGTCACCGAATGGCGCGCCTCGATGGATCGTTCCGACTGGCTCATGCGCGCGCCCGAGTCTGAGATGACCCAGCTCGAGGTCGACAAACGCATCGACGGCTTCCTGCGCCGCCTCGGCCCCGACATCGGCAAGAACGAAGAGCTCTCCGAGAGCCTCAAGGCGCTCCGCGAGCAGCTCGACACGCTCGCCGCGGAATCGTTTCCCGTGCGCAACCTCGCCTACACCATGATCGAGCGCAATCAGCCGGTCGCCACCCACATCGCCCTGCGCGGCGACTGGCGCGCCCCGGGGCTCGAGGTCGAGCCGCTTGCGCCCGCTGTGTTGCCCGAGCTGCCTGCAGTCGACGAGCCCGTCCGGCTGCGCTTCGCCCGCTGGCTCGTCGATCCGAAAAACCCGCTGCCCGCGCGCGTGACGATGAACCGCATGTGGCAGCAGCTCTTCGGCAAGGGCCTGGTGCGCACAGCCAACGACTTCGGCGTACAGGGCGAGAAGCCGACGCACCCCGAGCTGCTCGACTGGCTCGCGGCCGAGTTTGTCGCCCGCGGCTGGAGCCAGAAGGCGATGCTGCGCCTGCTCGTCACCTCGGCCACGTATCGCCAGGCCTCGCGCGACCGCCCCGAGCTCGCCGAGCGCGACCCGAACAACGACTGGCTGGCCCGCCAGAACCGCGTCCGCTTGCCCGCCGAGCTCATCCGCGACAACGCCCTCGCCGTCTCCGGCCTGCTCAATCCATCCATCGGCGGCAAGAGCGTCCACCCGCCGCAACCGGCCGGCGTCGAGGAGCTGGGCTACTCGAAGAAGGCCTGGCCCGAGGACAAGGGACCGAACCGCTACCGCCGCGGCATGTACATCGACATCCGCCGCACCACGCCCTACCCCTTCCTCATCACCTTCGACGCCCCGGACACGCTCACCACCCAAGTCAGCCGCCAACGCTCGAACACGCCCTTGCAGGCGCTCAACATGCTCAACGACCCGGTGTTTTTGGAGTCGGCGCAGGCGTTGGCGCTGCGCGTCAACCAAGAGCGGCAAGACTTCCCCGGCCGCCTCGACCGCATGTTCGAGCTAGCCCTCAGCCGCAAGCCCGAAGCCGCGGAGAAGGATCGTCTCGCGACCTACTTCGAGCTGCAAAAGGGCATCTTCGCAAGGGAGCCCGACGCCGCGAAGCACCTCGCCCCGCTCACGCCCCCCGGCCTCGACGGCACCGACCTAGCCGCCTGGACCAGCGTCGCCCGCGGCCTGATGAACCTCGACGAATTCATTGTGCGGGAGTAGGAGAACTACGATGCCATACCCCTGGTAGCTGGAGAGGAGAGACAGGAGGACGGACCGCAGGCTCTCTCGTTCCACGAACGGGTGACACTTGGATGGTATGGCCGCCGACTCTACTACAACCCTGTCCGACAAGCGTTTCAACGAACTGCGTCAACTATACATCGACTGTTTCGAAACCCTCTTTCGCTTGCTCGTGCTCGTAAAGGGCTTCGAGGTGATTATTCTTCACCGCAAGCTCGAGATTCCAACAAAGAAGGGATCGATGAACCTTGAACAATTTGAGCAGCTACCCAACGCTCGAAGAGGTCCGTGCTGGCGTCGCCGTAGCAGGTCAGATTCAGCCGCCCTGTGCTGGCATTCTCCAGGATGCGTTCGCCGAAGGGGTAAGTCCTGCCAGACCTTGCACGTGCCATCCGCGCGGGTGACCTCGCCTGAAAAGGGCGCGGCAGATCGGGATAGGGGGAGCCTCACGACTCCCGCCTATTCCGATTTGCCTGGCGCCTTCAGCGCCCAAACGTGCTGCGCCCCCTTCTCCTCGACTAACCGAAGGCGACGTCCACCGCAATCGGGTCGTGGTCGGATAGCGGTGGCCGGCGGCCCTCGCGGAATTCGTGAAACACGCGCGGGTCGAAGGGGCGCAGACCGCGCACCGCGAACCAGTCGATCTTCAACGGGCATTTGCCGTCGTGGTTGCGCAGCGCCCAGCGGATGAACGCGAAGCACCAAGCCGGCACCCACTCGCGCAGGTTCTTGTGGGTCTTGGCGTCGTCTACGTCGTAGGAGGTGGTGCGCTCGCCGATCGCGTTTGCGCCGCGGTAGTCGAAGCCCCGCTCTTCGAGCAGAGCGAACAGCTCTTTCTCGAACCTGTTGTAGGGGTGCAGGTAGTGGTTGCGGATCACGTTGTCCGGACCCATGAACACACGCACCCAAAAGCCCAGGATGGCGCGCGCGGCGCTCGAGGAGTCGTAGGTCGTCGTGTTCCAATCGCCTCCGACTACCGCCGGTTCGCCGGGCCCGATGCCGTCGAGCACGTCGCGCATCTGGTTGCGGCGATGGCGCTGGGTCGAGTTGGCGTCGAGGTGGACCGAGGCGAACGTTACGGGGCCCTGTGGCAGCTCCACCTCGGCGACCACGGCCGTTTGCCGGCCGAGGCGCTTCTCGCGGCCCTTCATCTTGTCCTTGCCGTTCTCGAGCGCGACCGGGCGGACGTTGCGCATGGGGTAGCGGCTCAGGATTGCGTTGCCGTGGAGCCCGAGGTCGTTCTCGCCCTCGACGTCGTACTCGACGCCGGAGCCCTTGGCCAAGTTCAGGTAGCAGGGCGAGAAGGCGTAGTACATGCCGAGCTCGGCGGCGAGCTCGCGAGCGATGTTGCGGTTGCCCGAGCGCGCCATTCCGACGTCGGTCTCGGTGAGTAGCAAGACGTCGGCGTCGCGCATGTGAGCGTGATTGCGAAGCGCGTCGAGCTGACCGTCGTAGTGGATGCCCCGCTCGAGGTTCCAGCCGACGATGCGGTAGGCGTCCTTGCTAGGCGAGCTTGCGGGACCGAACGCGCCGACCTCCGGCGTGCCGAGGGCTTTGTCCGCGTGCGGCCGCAACCGTCGATACAGCGGGTGCGCCAGCAACTCCGAGGTCGATCCCAGTTGCGCCAACTCCCCGAAGTGCGGGCGCAGCTCCTCGCGAATGATGCGGCGGATCTGCTCGGGCGCGGCGGTCGCATCGGTTTGTTCGACGGGCATTAGAAGGCCGGAACCTTCAGTGTACAATCGGGAGTTTCAACGCTATGCGACTCGAGAGGTTTTCGTTCGGCGTCGGCGACCGCTTTGCGCACCAGGCCGCACCGCAGCTTCGAGCTTGTATGCTGGCTCGCGAGCAGGGCGCCGATGTCGCGCCGGTGTGGAATAAGTCCAACCGCGAGCACAACATCGTGGGCTCGGCGCCCCAGAGCGTGCGCGACGCCGCCGACGCGGCGGTCGCCGAGCTCGGCTGGGCCGGCTCGCACTACGTCGACGCCGATCACATCAATCTCGACACCGTCGACGCCTACCTCGACTCGGCCGACTTCTTCACCATCGACGTCGCCGACTCCATCGGCCAGCCGCCGGAGGCCGCTGCGCTCGACGCTTTCGTCTCGAAACACGACGAGCTCATCGGCGCGCTCGAGATTCCGGGCGTCGAGCGCGCCATCGAGACCACCACGAGCAGTGTGCGCGAGGTGGCCGCGAAGTACCTCGCGGCGGTGGCCGAAGCGGGCCGCATCTACCGTCGCATCGAAGCGGCCAAACAGCTCGGGAGCTTCGTTACGGAAGTCTCGATGGACGAGACCGACTTGCCGCAGACGCCGCCGGAGCTGTTGATCATCCTCGCCGCGCTCGCCGACGAGAGGGTGCCGCTACAGACTATCGCCCCCAAGTTCACCGGCCGCTTCAACAAGGGGGTCGACTACGTAGGCGACCTCGCGCAGTTCGAGAGGGAGTTTCACGAAGACCTGGCCGTCATCGCGCACGCGGTGAAGGCTTACGGGCTGCCCGAGAACCTCAAGTTGAGCGTGCATTCGGGTTCGGACAAGTTCTCGATCTACTCGCCGATCCGGCGGGCGCTGGCGCAGACCGGCGCCGGCGTGCACCTGAAGACCGCCGGCACGACCTGGCTCGAAGAGCTGATCGGGCTTGCCGAAGCCGGGGGCGACGGACTCGCCCTCGCCAAAGAGGTCTACGCCGCCGCCTACCAGAAGCGGGAAGCGCTCTGTGCTCCCTACGCGGCGGTGATTGACGTGGACGAATCCAAGCTGCCCTCGCCGGGCGCGGTGGCGGGATGGAGCGCCGAGGACTACACTGGCGCCTTGCGGCACGACCCGAGCAGCCCGGCGTACAACCAGCATTTTCGCCAACTCCTGCACGTCGGCTTCAAGGTCGCTGCTCAGATGGGTGAGCGCTACGCCGCGATGCTGGTCGAGTGCCGCGACTCCATCGCGCGCAACGTAACCGAGAACCTGTTCGAGCGGCACCTGCGGCCGCTGTTGCTCGGCTAGGGGGCACGCCACGCCCTATGACTTCCCGCAAGCGCCCTGCGAGGGGCGTAGCGCGGTTCTAGCCAGGCCCCTGTCAGGGCGGGGCGCTGGGGCGGCGCCACCCGATTCCACGGGCGCGGCGCCCGAGGCCAATTCCTGCCATGCGCCTACCGGCGCAGAGAAACCCCTGGTCATCCCGGCCGCCCGCGCCAGGTTTTGCAGACAGACTTGGTGACGAGACGCTGGCGCATGCGGCTTCTGGCCCTCGACCCGGTAAGATCACGTCATGGGTCGTACCTCCGAAAGCCTCGATGAGCGCACGATCGAGTTTGTCCGCCGGCAGCACGTGTTCTTCGTTGCGACCGCGCCTTCAGGAGGGGCGGGACGGGTCAACCTCTCTCCCAAAGGGCTCGACACCTTCGCTGTCCTCGACGATCGAACCGTGGCCTACCTCGACTTGGCCGGCAGCGGAATCGAAACCGTTGCGCACCTGCGCCAGAACGGGCGCATCACGTTGATGTTCTGCGCTTTCGACGGAGCGCCCAACATCCTCCGACTCTACGGCGCGGGGGAGGCGGTCGAGCCCGGCGACGCCGAGTGGGACGCGTTGCGCGCCCGCTTCCCCGAGATGCCCGGCGCGCGCTCGATCATCCGCGTGCGCCTCGAGCGCGTCTCGAGCTCCTGCGGCTTCGGCGTACCGCGCTACCGCTACGAAGGCGATCGCTCGGCGCTCACCGATTGGGCCGAGAAGAAGGGCCGCGAGGGCGTCGAGGCCTACAAGGCGGAGAAGAACCGCGAGAGCCTGGACGGGCTTCCGGGGCTTCGCGCGACGGGGTGAGATGACTCAGGGCGCGAGCTGGGCGCCCGGAGGAAAGTTTCCGAAAGCCGGCGGCGTAGTGGGGCCCCAGGGCTTGCTCGAAGCAGCCTTGCGGGTTAGCGTTGGCCGATAGGCTCGATCTCGCGATCGTAGCGCAACTCCCCACCCTGGAGGCGCAGCAGCCGGGACCGCGGACGCGGGCGCTGCTCGCGCTGGGGCGCTTCGGCGTCGAGGGTCTGGAACAGGTCCATCAGGCGCGCGACGACCTCGGGATGCTGCGCGGCCACGTCGATCTGCTCCGCGCGGTCGTTGGCGAGGTCGAAGAGCTGGCCTGCCGCGGGTTCGGGTCCCGTTACGACGCCCGGACACTGGTTCGGGCGAGCCTGCTCGTGCTGGGCCACGATGGTCACCCCGTCGGGACCGCGCGGGTCGACCCAGCTCGCCGCTTCTTCATCACTCTGGCACCGGAAGCCCGGCCGCGGCAGCCGCGCATGTAGCTTCCAGCGTCCCGAGCGCACCACTCGGAGCTGATCGCCGCCCATCGCGAAGACCGCCTCGTGCGGCGAGTGGTTGGTCTGGCCGGTGAGCAGCGGCAACAGATTCTCGCCGTCGATCTTTCTGCCCGCCGGCAGCTCGCCGCCCGCGGTCTCAACGATGGTCGGCAGCACGTCGACCGTGGCGGCGATCTCGCCCGTCACGCGGCCGGCCGGGATGCGCCCCGGCCACCAGGCGATGGCTGGAACGCGGATGCCGCCGTCGTAGGTCGAGCCTTTCATACCACGCAACCCGGCAGTGGAACCGCCAAAGGTCGGGCCGTTGTCCGAGGTGAACAGCACCAGCGTATTGCGATCGAGCCTAAGCTCGCGCAGCCGGCTCAGGATCCGGCCAACGGACCAGTCGAGCTCACGCACGGCGTCTGAATAGAGATCCTCGGGTGTGTCGGGCGTGTAGAAGGCGTCGCTAGCCGCCAGCGGCTTGTGGGGCATCGCGTGCGGCAGATAGAGGAAGAATGGCCGCTCACGGTTCCGCTCGATGAACGCGAGCGCGCGTTGCGTGTACTCCTTGGTGAGCTTGGACTGCACCACCGGATACTCAACGACCCGCTCGTTCTCGACGAGCTGCACCGGCCGCATGTCATTTGAGTAGAGAATCCCGTAGTAGGAGTCGAAGCCCTGGTTGCGGGGCAGGTAACGTGCGACGTGACCGAGGTGCCATTTGCCGATGGCCGCGGTGGCGTAGCCGAGCGGCTTGAGCGCTTCCGCTATGGTGACCTCCCGGGTCGGCAGCCCAACGTCGTTCTTGCCCGCGTCCGGCGACGGGTTGTCGACAAGGGTGTGGCGGAAGGGGTAGCGGCCGGTGAGGATGGTCGCCCGCGACGGCCCGCAAAACGGCATCGGGACGTAGAAATCGGTCAGGCGGACGCCCTCGCGGGCCATGCGGTCCAAATGCGGCGTCCGGTGGGCGGTCGCGCCGTAAGAGGAGAGGTCTCCGTAGCCGAGATCGTCGGCAAAGATCACGACGAAATTGGGTCGCGTCTGCGCCAACAATGGCGCCGAGAGAACGAGCGCGAGCAGGGTGCGAACGAGCATGGCCTCAAGAGTCTAGCAAGCTCGTCGGTGGATTGTTAAATCGATGTAAACCATTGATTTAACTTGGATTTAACTGTAACCTCCATAACCGCCATGGCAACATGAAGCGTCTTGAACTGACGAGAGAGCCATGTCTGTATCCGCTGATGTTATTCGCCAAGTCCAAGCCGGCGACGGCGACGCCTTCGCCCTGGTCGTCCAGACCTACCGCCAACGCGTCTTCGGTACGATCTACCGCCTGATCGGCCGCGGCCAGGAGGTCGAGGACATCGGCCAAGACGTGTTCCTGCGGATCTACCAATCGGTGCGCCAACTGCGTGATCCGGAAGTCTTCGACACCTGGCTCTACCGCCTCACGCTCAACACCGTCTATGACTACCTGCGGCGCAAGCGGCGCATGACCGACGTGCCGATGTGTGATCTCTCCGAAGAGCAGTTGCTCAGCGCTGATGCGGCCGCCGGCGCACGGCAAGAGTCGATCCACATGCGGCAGAAACACAACCACGAGCACCTCGAGGTGCTGCTCGGGGAGATCTCGCCCGAAGACCGTAGGTTGCTCGAGCTCAAAGAGATCGAAGGCCTCTCGCTCAAAGAGCTCAAGCGCGTCTACGCGGCGAACGAAAGCGCGCTCAAGGTGCGGTTGTTTCGAGCCCGCAAGCGCGCTTTGGAGGCGCACCGCCGCGTCTTCGCCGACAACGCGCCCACGGCGCAGACCGCGCTGGCGGCCTAATCCGACGACGGCAGCTTGCCGGGCATCACGGCCGCGCGCGTGCGGGTGCGAATCCGGCACAGAAACGCGTGCATGGTGATGTAGAGCGTCGAGCCGTCGTCGCCCCAGGCGATGTTGGAGGTGCGCTCGCCGGTTTCGATGCGCCCCAGGCGTTTGCCGTCCTTGGAGAACACCCACACGCCCCCCGGCCCGCTCGAGAAGATGTTGCCTTGCGCGTCGAGCTTGAAACCGTCGACGATGCCGGGCAGCTTGCCGACCAGGTCCGAGAAGTCGCACACCACCTCGCCCGCGCCGAGCGTCCCGTCCGCTTTGACCGGGTAGGCCTTGATGACGGGCGATTGGCGGCTGGAGTGGCCGACGTAGAGCAGCGAGCCGTCGGGCGAGAACGCTAGTCCGTTGGGGTTCTCGAATTCGTCGGTGAGCAGCGTGAGCTTGCGGCTGGGGAAGGTCAGCCGAAACACGCCGCAGAACGGTAGCTCGCGGTTCACGGCGTCGTCGTAGCGATCCGGCAAGCCGTAGGCGGGATCGGTGAAGTAGAGTGAGCCGTCGGGGCCGTAGACCAGGTCATTGGGGCTGTTGAGCCGCTTGCCGTCGTAGGAGTCGGCCAGCGTGGCCTTGCCGCCGGAATGCTCGATGCGCGAGATGCGGCGGTCGCCGTGCTCGCACATCGCCATGCGGCCTTCGCTGTCGAAGGTCAAAGCGTTCGAGCCCGGCTCATCGCTGTACCAGCGTACGCCGGTGTAGCCCGAGGGCTGCATCCAGATGCGCAGACCCTCGGCCTCGGTCCATCGCAGGATGGCGTTGCGCGGGATGTCGGAGAAGTACAGGGCGCTCTCAGCCGTCGACCAAACCGGACCTTCCGACCAGGTCAGGCCGCGGGCGAGCTTCTCGAGCTTTGCGTCGGGCGCGATCAAATCCTCGAAGGCGGGGTCTTCGGGAATCAGCTTGCCGAAGGTCGGGAAGGCGGTCATGAGGCCCCATTGTATGTCCTCTGGGGGCGACTCAACCCGCCGAGCGGGAAGCCGGAGCGGATCGACCCCAAAACATGGGGTTTCAACTTTGGCCTCAACTTTGCAACAATACGTCGGCACGCTCATGCCTACCCCAACCAAAGACCTCCCCAACGCCACCCAAGGGGGCGGCTACATCAGCCGCTCGCTCAAGGTCACCGGAACCGTCACCGGGTCTGGAGATCTCTACATCGACGGCGCGCTCGACGGCGCGGTCGAGCTCGGTGACCGCCGGGTGACGGTGGGCGAAGCAGGCGTCGTCAAGGCGGAAGTCCGCGCGGGAGAGATTCGCGTGATGGGTTCGCTCGCGGGCGCGGCGTCGGCGCGGGAGCGGATCGAAGTCGCCCAGACCGGATCGGTCGAGGGCGAGGTGACCACGAAGCGGATCAAGATTGAAGAAGGCGCGCGTTTCGAGGGTTCGGTAAGAATTTCCGGTTCGACGAAGAAGTCCGACAAGAAAGGACCGATCCGCGCGGCCTCGGGAGGGACCGCGGCGAAGGCCGTCTAGGCGTCCGCTCGAACGACCCGCCAAAGGGAAACGGGCCGACCCGCTGGGGTCGGCCTGCTCACGTTCTAGGATCCTTCAGAGCCGCACGCGCCAGCTTGCGGTAGCCTCGGAAGCTCCGTACGCGATGGCGCGCCCTACTCTCTAGGCGCCGCCGCCGGCCTGGACCGGCGTGCCGCTCTCGGAGAGGTTCGAGCCGTCCAAACCCATTTGTTCGATCTCGGAGAAGTAGACCTTACGCTCCTCGTCCATGGCCAGGTTGGCCAGCATGACCGCGACCGAGTCCTGCAGCCCGACCTCGATGTCCGACGCTGGCCGACCGCCGTCGAGCACGTCGCGGAGGAAGCTCTCGATCTCGACGTACTCGGGGTCGCGCTCTTCCTTCGGCATCATGATGCCCTTGCGGTACATCCAGCGCTTGGCGAACTCGATCTCCTTGTCGATGAAGCTCACGTCGGAGGCGTTTAGGTCGCGGATGCCGGGGATGATCGGCAGCCCTTCGCCTTGCTCGAGTGTGTCGGTTCCGACCGTGGCGCCGGCCCTCCAAGTCTCGCCCGCCGCGGCAGCCTTTTGCTCGCCCATGTGCTGTTTCATCGGGTCGACGAACCACATGCCTTCGCCGTAGGGGATGAGCGTGGTCTCGACGGCGCCGTCGGTGCCCATCACGATCTCGCGGCAGCCGTCGCCGGGAATGCGCCGGCCTTCGATGTGGCGGTTGGTGGTGACCGAGCTGTACTGCAGCTTCTGGCCGCCGGGGTACTCGAAGATGAGCTGGATGTTGTCGTAGATGTCGCGGCCGTCCTTCCAGTAGTCGATGCCGCCCACGCCCATCACACTCACCGGGTGGGAATCAAAGAACCAGTCGGCAACATCGACCTGATGGGACATCAGCTCAGCGCACAATCCGCCGGAGTACTTGCGATAGAGGCGCCAATTGATCTGCTCCTCCATCTCCTCGGTCGCCTTGCGGCGCCAACTCGTGTTGCGATGCCACTGCGCTTGGATATGGGTGAGGTCGCCAATCGCGCCGTCGTCGATGAGCTTCTTAGCGGCCCGGTAGAACTCGCTGTAACGCCGCTGGAGCCCGACCTGGATGACGAGGTTCGGGTTGGCGTCGTGCAGCGCACGGAGCCCGTGAACCTCCTCGGGCTTGAAGACTAGCGACTTCTCGCAGAAGACGTGCTTGCCGGCTTCGAGCGCGGCCTTCATCACCGGATAGTGCACATACAGCGGCACGGTGATGAAGACGGCTTCGACTTCGGGGTTCTCGAGCAGCTTGCGGTAGTCGGTATAGGGCGTCGGCTTGCCGTCAAAGAGCTCGATGGCCTGGTTGAGGTTGGGCTCGTAGATGTCGCAGATGGCGACGCACTCGCCGATCTCGATGTGCTGTGCGTGACGCTCGAGCAGGCGGTATCCGCGACTGCCGGGGCCGATCCAGCCATACTTGATCTTGGTCTCGGCGCCTTTGGCGCGGCGCACCAGCGGGCCGTGGCTCGACACCGCTGCCGCGGCGGCGGTTGCGGCGCCGGCCGCTTTGACGAAATCGCGCCGGTTCACGGCCGGTTTCTCGTCGGTGTCGGGAGTGTGTTGTAAGGGAGCGTCGCTAGCCATCGTTTGGCGCCTCTCGAGTGGATGATTCCACCCGCGTATTCTAGTCCACGGGAGCTTGAAGATCAATGGGTTAGAGCCGAAAAGCGGGAAGGCCGCCGGGTGTTCGGCGGCCTGTTCGCGATTCGAAAGGTGGTGCGCAAGAGAGGACTTGAACCTCCACGGGATTTAAATCCCACTAGGACCTGAACCTAGCGCGTCTGCCAATTCCGCCACTTGCGCTCGCGATCGAAATGTAGAGAAGCGCGGCCAATCCGCCGCGCTTGTCCCATTGAAGCGCACCGGCCGGGTTTCGTCAAGCGCGACCGGGATGCGCGAAACTAAGCTCGGAATGCGGGTTTGGAGCCTGCTGGCGTGTATGACGACGGCGGCGTTCGCGCAATCGGCGCCGCCGCGAATCGAGATCGTCTCCGCGCTCGGGAACGATGTCGAGAGCAGCGTTCTCGAGGCCGTCGTCGAGGCGCGCCAGGCCTACGCCGAGCTGGGTTTCGCGCTGCGCAAGCCGCATCTGCCAGTGCGCATCGTCTTGCTGCCTACCGTAGTCGAGCTAGCCCCTTACCTGGGCGCCGGCGCACGCCGCAGCCGCGCGTTCTCTTTCGCGGGCGACGACCACAACTCGATCGTGATGGCCTGGGCGGCGCCGGGCAACGCCGAGCGCGCCACCGCGCACGAGTACGCACATCTGGTGGACCCGCTCGAAGACGCCCCGGCGTGGTTTCGCGAAGGTCTGGCGGAGTACTTGTCGTACTTCGAGCCGGCCCCGAGCGGTCGCCTGCGCCCGGCGGCGCCGGCCCGCCACCTGGTGCGGCTACGCGACTCGCCTTGGCTCTCCGCCGACAAGCTGCTGAGCGCCGCGCGCGGCTCGGCCGCCTTCCAGGCGCCCACTTTCTACGCCCAGTCGTGGCTGCTCGTCCACTGGTTGGCCTCGCGAGGCGTCGCGCCCGCCCGGTTGCGGCCTTTGGACCTCGACGCGGCCCGAAAAGAGCTTGGCCCCAGCGGCCTCGACGCGGCTCTGCGGGCCCATTTCGACGGACTGGATGTGACGCTTTGGGAAACCGGCGCCGCGCCCGCGGCCTTGGCCGAGGAGAACGGCGACGAGAGTTGGCGGGTGCGACTGGCTCTGAGCGACATCGACCGCGAGCTGGGCCGATTCGAACGCGCCGCCGAGATGCTCGGGCGGCTGGACCAAGAGCGGCCCGGCGAGCCCTCCATTGCAGCCGTCCGCGGCGCGCTCGCCATGGACCGCGGCCGCTTCGACGAGGCCGAAACCTTGCTAGACGCGGCGGCTGCCGGGCCGGCGCCGACCGCGAGAACGCGCTACCGCCTGGCGCTGATGCTGCTGCGCCCTGCCGGCGAGCGTACGCGTGAGCGAGCGCGACTGGCCGCCGAACAGATCATGCTGGCCCTCGAGGGCTATCCCGACGCTCTCGAATACCGGCTCACGCTCGCCCAAGCGTTGATGGTGGACCAGCAGTGGGATGCCTCGGCGCGGGAGCTCAACCGGTTGACCCGCTATCCGCTCTGGCGCGAGCGGGCCGAACGCGAGATGGAAGAGCTCGAGCGGCGGCGCCAGCAGGCGCTGGCCGCCCTGCCGAAGCCTCGACTCGCGCCCGCACCCCGGCCGCCGATCGAACAGACCCGGCCGCTCGAGATCGCCGAGGTCCCCAAGCCTCCCAAACCCGCTCCCCCGCCGCCCCTGCGCTGGCCGCCGCCCGGCGCGACGATCCTGGCGGGTCGCATCGACTACGTCGACTGCAGTGGAGCAGAGAAGATCATCGTCTTGCGCCACCCGTTGCGGACGCCGCGCATCCGCGAGCGCAAGGGCAAGCCGGCGAAACTGTTCCACTCGCCGATGAAGGATTGGACCGAAATCCCTTGCAATGCAAAGGGTTGGACGGTGAACATCGCGTACTATCCGTACCACAACGACGACGGCATCCTCGGCACTGCCGTGGCCATACTGTTCTAAATCGCACATTGCCTAGTGCGATATATGACTTGAGTTGGATTGATCGAGCCCTTTTCGTGCTGTACGATAGTACCAAAGTACTGGCACTGAACTAGTACTGTGAACCGTTGAGCAATAACTTGACACATGCAGGAGGGGCCGCCTCATCCGCGAACAGTCCGCGCTTGGCGCGGGCGATTCCGAGCGCACGGCCCGCACGGCCGTGCGCTCCGTCCGAAGGAGATCGGTTCATGGCTTCTCATGATTTGGCAACTTCCCCCCGCCTTCGTCCGGTCCGGTCCGCAGCTCGACTGCGGTCGGGTCCGCGCGAGGTTTCCGTCCGTACCGCTCTGGCGGAGCTCAAGAGCGAGCTCGCGCAGGTCGAGCGGATGATTCGCGTTCTCGAGTGGGCTTCGGCGCGGCCGAAGGCCGCCGGCGTGTAGCTCCGGGCCCAAGCCGCCCTTCCCGCGGGGCGGCTTGGGCTCCCAGTTCCTTGTTTGTCGGCTCGCCGGGCGGTTCGGTATCCTGGCCCAGATATGCGCCAGGTCACACTGAACCGTCCAGGCGAGTTTGCCGACGGGTCGACCCCTTCGCCTTCTCCGGGCCCTGGTGAGGCGCTGGTGCGGGTCCGTAGCATCGGCGTGTGCGGCACCGATCTGCACGCTTTCGCCGGGCGGCAGCCTTTCTTCACCTACCCGCGCGTGCTTGGCCACGAACTTGGGGTGGAGATCCTTTCGATCCCCGATAACGAGCGCGGCATCGAGGCCGGCGACCGCTGCTCGATCGAGCCGTACGTGAACAACCCCGAGAGCCACGCCAGCCGCCTGGGTAAGACCAACTGCTGCGAAGACCTGCAAGTTCTGGGCGTGCACGTCGACGGCGGTATGAGCGGGCTCTTCGCCGTCCCGGTGCGCCTGCTGCACAAGTCGGACCAGTTGAGCTACGACCAGTTGGCCTTGGTGGAGACGCTCGGCATCGGTTTTCATGCGGTCGAGCGCAGTCAGCTGGGCGCGGGCGCTCAGGCGTTGGTAATTGGCGCGGGGCCGATCGGGCTCGGCGTGGTCGAGTTCGCCAGGGCGCTCGGAGCGGACGTGACCGTGCTCGACATCAGCTCGGCGCGTCGCCGCTTCATCGAGCAACGCGGCGTCGAGGCGGTGGGCGAGGTCGGCGACCGTCGCTTCGACTACGTCTTCGACGCCACCGGGGCGAAGGCGTCCATGGAGAAGGCGTTCGACTACTGTGCGCACGGCGCGACGCTGATCTTGGTGGGACTGGTGCAGGATACGATCTCGTTCCACGATCCGAGCTTCCACCGCAAGGAGCTGACACTCAAGTCCAGCCGTAACAGCGCCCACGCGTTCCCGAAGATCATCACGATGATCGAGCAGGGCGTCATCGACACCGATCCCTGGGTGAACCATCGCCTTAAGCTCTCCGAGGTCGCGGACGGATTCGCCGGGCTGCGGGAGATCCCCGGTTTGGTCAAGGCCGTGATCGAGGTCGGGGACGAGGACTTGTGATGCGGCTAGCGCTCTTGCACACCGCGCCGGTCGTCGTGGGACCTCTGGCGAAGCTGGCGGCAGAGATCCTGCCCGAGGCCGAAGTCGTCCACCTGGTTGACGAGGCGCTGATCAAGAACACCATCAAGGCAGGGCGCCTCGAGAAGGCCTCGATCCGGCGCCTGACCTCGATGGCGCAAGGCGCGGTGGAAGCCGGCGCCGACGCCGTGATGGTTACCTGCTCGTCTGTGGGTCGCGCCGCCGAGCTGGCGGCGGAGATGGTCGATGCGCCGGTGCTGCGCATCGACGAGGCGATGGCGGACGAGGCGGTCGAGCGGGGCGAGAGCATCGGAGTCTGCGCGACGCTGCCGACGACGCTCGAGCCCACCGCAACGCTGATCCGCAAGCGCGCCCCGGGGCGCGGGCTCGAGCGTCAGATCGTCGAAAAGCTCTGCGAAGGCGCTTTTGACGCGGTATCGCGAGGCCAGGGCGCCGAGCACGACCGGCTAGTCCGGGAGGGGTTGCGCGAGTTGGCGCGGCAGGTCGACGTCATCGTGCTGGCGCAGGCCTCGATGGCGCGGGTAGTGGAATCGCTGCCCGCCGAGGATCGGGTCAAGCCGATTCTGGCGAGCCCGGAGCTCGGTTTGCGCCGCGCGCGGCGCGCGCTGGGCCTGGATTGACAACCGCTCGACCGCGCGCTACCTTGCTGGCCGGAGCTATGAAGAGCAAGATTCACGAGTACCAAGGCAAAGACGTCAAGGTCGCCTTCGACCTGGCGCGATGCATCCACGCCGGCCGCTGCGTGCAGGGGCTTCCGAGTGTGTTCGACATCGACGCCAAGCCGTGGGTGCAGCCCGACAAAGCCTCCGAAGAGGAGTTGCGGCAGGTCGTGGCGCAATGTCCCAGCGGCGCCCTGGCGGTCGAGCCCGCGGGGGCTCCGGCCGCGGACAACGTGATCGAAGTGCAACCCGACGGCCCGCTCTACCTGCGCGGCAAGACGTGCGTAAAGACGCTGGCGGGCGAGACGTTGCTCGAGGCCGACCGGCTGGCGCTGTGCCGTTGCGGCGCGTCGGAGAACAAGCCTTTGTGCGACAACGCACACCAGAAGGCGGGGTTTCAGGCCGATGCTTCGCTCGGCAGCCTGGCGGCGGACGGCGGCGACGCGGAGCCGGGCGAGCTGACCATCTCGACCGCGCCCAACGGGCCGCTGCTGCTCGACGGTCCCGCGGAGATCCGCGGCGCGGACGCCTCGGTATCCACGCGCAAGGCCGCGTTGTGCCGCTGCGGCCTGTCTGAGAACAAACCGTATTGCGACGGCAGCCACTCCGCGGGCGGTTTTCAGGCCGACTAGCGTGAAACCCAGCCCCCGGCTCCCGCGTTTCCTCCATTAGAGGGATCGCACCATGTCACGCTCGCCGATTGCGCGCATATTGCTTTGGACAGCTTTGGTCGGGGCCCTGGCGGTTGCCTCGTTTGCGCGCCAGCCGGATCGGGACGCGCCGGATCTCACCGGCAAGTATCTCCTCGAAGGCGGCGGTTACCTCGTCGTTTCGGTCGACGATCTTGGCCGGGTCGAAGGCTTCTTCGAGCGTGACGGCGAGTTCGGCCGGATGAGCGGCTGGATCGAGGGCGGCGTTGCCAAGGCGACCTGGGTCCAGCAGAATGGCCCGCATGCTTGCGCCGGCGAAGTCGCCGGATCCCGCTACTGGGGCCGCGTGACCGTGACGCGGACGGCCGATGATGGCCTCGGGCTGGCTTGGGGGACCTGCGTGGACCTGCCGGCCCGCTTCGAGACCGCACGTTGACGCGCTATCCGTAGCGCAGGCATTCGATCGGGTCGAGCTCGGAGGCTCGCTTTGCCGGGTAGTACCCGAAGAACAGGCCGACCGCCGCTGATGCGCCGGCGCCGATGACGACCCACATCATCGACAGGTAGGGCGAGAAGTTTGGAAACGCCAGCGAGATCAGCCAACCCACCATCGCGCCCGCGGCAATACCCAACGCGCCTCCGGCGGCGGTGAGCAGCAGAGCCTCGATCAGGAATTGCGTGCGGATGTCGCCTCGGGTCGCGCCGACGGCCTTCCGCACCCCGATCTCCCTGGTCCGCTCAGTCACCGACACCAGCATGATGTTCATCACCCCGATGCCGCCCACCGCGAGCGCGATCGAGCTAACGGCGAAGGTGAGGATGAACAGCGCGCCGGTGAGCTGCGACCACAGCTTCTCGAGGAAGTCCGGGAGGGTAACCTCGAAGTCATTGTCTTCGTTGGCCCGTACGCCGCGAATCCGGCGCAACGTCGTGACGACCTCGTCAACCGCGCGCGGCAACTCGGCGGTGTCCGCCACCGACGCCGCGAGAAAGTGCATGGTCACCTCCGGGTACAGCTTGTGGAACCGCGAGTAGGGCATCAGCACGAAGTCGTCGAGGCCCGGCCCGCCGAACAAGCCCTCGTCCTTCTGCAGCAGCCCGACGACCTCGTAGGGCAGGCCGTTGAGCCGCACGGTCCTCCCGATCGGATCCAGATTCGGAAACAACGAATCGGCCACTGCGAGACCGATAACCAGGACCGGCCGGGCGCGACGCTGGTCGCCGCTGGAGATGAATCGGCCCGCCTGTACCGAAGCCATCGGAAAGGCGTCATCGAAATGTTCGTCGACCGCCCGCAGAAAGAAGCTCGTCGCACTCTGGTCGCGGTAGCGAATCTCGTTGTTGTAGCCGAAGAAGAACGATCGGTCGGCGAAGACGGTTACGAAGTCGACGGTCGGGGAGCTCTCCAAGACGATGCGTCCGTAGTCGAAGGTGATGTCCTGGCGCCGGCGGATCCGCTCCGGGGCGCGGTCCGGCGCCATGCCGGCAGGCAGCGTCCCGACGAAGAAGACCTTGGAGCCGAGCTGCTGCACGCGGCTGACGACGTCGCGGTTGAGGCCTTCGATCAAGGCGGCGACGGTGATGACCGAAGCGACGCCGATGACGATGCCCAACACGGTAAGAAACGTGCGGCCCTTCTGCGCGCGCAGGGCGTCGAGCGCTTCCGAGAAGTTCTCGCGAAGCTGTTCGCTCCTCATCGTTCCTTCCTCAGCGCCTCGACCGGGTCGAGGTCAGCGGCGCGCATCGCCGGATAGATGCCAAAAAACAGGCCGACACATGCGGCAAACCCGACGCCCAGCAATGCGGTCCGCCACTCGAGCTGTGCGGGGAAGTCCGCGCCCTCCCTCAGCAGCAGCGCCGCGACGAGGCCCAGCGCCACCCCGAGCACGCCGCCGGCCAGGCACTGCAACACGCTTTCTGTCAGGAATTGTCCGAGAATGTCACGCCGGCGGGCCCCGCAGGCTCGCCGCACGCCAATCTCGGGCGTGCGCTGCGCCACCGAGACCAACATGATGTTCATGATCACGATGCCGCCGACTAGAGCAGCGATCGAGGACACGCCGGTGAAGACGATGAGGAACGAGGCGCTGATGGTCTCCCACAGCGCGATGTAGCTCGCCGCGGCGCCGAGGTAGAAGTTTTCATCTTCACGCGGGCCGATGTCGCGTCGCGCGCGCAAGATCGTGCGGACTTGGTCCTGCGCGCGGGCGAAGCGCGGACCTTCGCCCGCCTCGACCTCGAGCGTGATGGAGGACCGCAGGCCGTGCATGCGCCGAAACGTGTCGAGCGGAATCACGACAAAGAGGTCCTGATTCTGCCCGAACACCGACCCCACCGCCTCGAATACGCCGATAACCTCGAGCGCTTCGCCGCCCACTCGAACCGAACGCCCCAGCGGATCCAGGGCCGGAAACAGCCGCTGCGCCACCTCATGTCCCAGCAGGCAGACCGAAGCCGCATGCGACTGCTCGGCCTGGTTGAAGTAGCGGCCGCGGGCGAGGTCGCGGTTCGAGATCTCGGCCATCGAGGCCGTCTGGCCTTCGAGCGTGACGTCGGAAACCTCGACTCCGCGCCGCGCGGCGCGCGCGCGCGCGGTGATCGACGCGCCGACCCGGCCGCAGTCCACACACCGCTGTCGTACGGCTTCGAGGTCTTCGAGGGTGAAGTCCGGGTTGCTCTGTGAGCGGTAGTACTCTTCGAGGTTGGTGATGTCGAACGACTGCTTGGCGACTCGGAACACGCCGGCGCCGAGGTTGGCGACCTTGTCCGCGACGAAAGCGTTGGCGCCTCGAATGATGGTGACCACGCCGATGAGCGTGGCGACGCCCATGGTCAGGCCCAGCACGGTCAGGAACGTGCGTAAGCGTGCGCTGCGAAACGACTCGAGCGCCAGCGAGAGATTGCCGCCAAGTCCAGCCATGGCCGCGCGGAGGCGACCTTCATTCTCGCCGGTTCAGCGCCCCAGGCGTTCGAGCCAGTCTTTAATTCGCTTCTCGTTGGCGCCGAGATCGGAGTAGCCGTAGTGCGAGCGGCTGTAGATGGCGAGCGTGCTGCGGGCGTCGCCAGCGGGCAGAATCCGCACGTCGACCGTATCCGGGAAGCCCATCAGCGGGGTCAGGACTTCGAAGCTCAGCGTATCGGACCTCGCTTCGAGCAACTCGACGCGCGGGAGCGCCGCGATACGCTCCATCCAGCGTTCGCGTAGCTGGCCGGGAGTGAGGTCGAAGACCGGCGCCGGGGCGTGCGGCGCGGCGTTGCCGCACAAACCGGATGGGCAGACCAGGTATTGGTTGGGTTTGGGGCCGAGCTCGAGCGTTTCGAAGTCGACAGCCTCGCGCACGAGGGGCCCATAGAACAGCGCCCACGCCTGCTTGCGCCCCTTCACGCCGGCGTAGAGCGCCAGGCCTAGGATCGCCGCGAGGACTAGCCAGAACGGGACCTGCATCCAGCGCCTCACGACCCGGCGTCGCGCTCGAGCATAGGCTCGAGGAAATCCGCCACGGTGCGCGCCACCACGCGGTTGCCCTCCGCGGTGGGATGAATCCCGTCTTCCTGGTTGAGGGCGCGATCGGCCGCGACGCCTTCGAGCAGGAAGGGAATGATCTTCGCTCCAGTATCGGCGGCGACCGCGGGGAAGGCGGCTTCGAAGCTTTCGATGTAGTCGGCGCCGAAGTTGGGCGGCAGGGTCATGCCCGCGAGCACGACCTCGGCGCCGGCGGTTTGGAAGCGCTCGACCATCTCGCGCAAATTCGCCGCCATGGCGTCGGCGGGCAGTCCGCGCAAGCCGTCGTTGCCGCCCAGGGCGAGCACGACGACCGCGGGTTGGGCGGCGATGGCTGAGTCGATGCGCTGTAGAGCCGCGGCGGTCGTATCGCCGCTGACGCCCTCATTGACGACCCGGTGGCGAAAGCCGCGCTCGGCCAACTCTCGCTGTAGGTAGTACGGATAGCTCTCGCCCTCGGCGACGCCATAGCCGGCGGTCAGGCTGTCGCCGAAGGCGACGATCACCGGGCCTTCGGGGGGCGGCTGCGGCTCGGTCTTCGCGGCGACCGGCGGCTCGTCCCGGCGGACGTCTTCGGGCGGCGCCGGCGAAGCACATGCGCCGAGGCACAAAAGCGTAACGAATCCAAGCAGATAACGCACTAAATGCAATACTAGCCTTTTCGCATCGTATGTCGAATCCCGCGCCGATCTTGGAAGTCCGCGGCCTCTACAAACGCATTCATTCCGGCACGCACGAAGTCGAGATCCTACGTGGGATCGACTTCGCGGTACCGCGCGGCGAGTTGCTGGCCATTCGCGGTGCGTCCGGTTCGGGCAAGAGCACGCTGCTGGGGCTGATGGCCGGCCTCGACGCGCCAAGCGAAGGCGCCGTGCTGATCGACGGCGACGACATCACCGGGCTCGGCGAGGACGAGCTGGCGGTGTTGCGGGCGCGCAAGATCGGCTTCGTGTTCCAGTCTTATCAGCTCGTACCCACGCTGACGACGGAGGAGAACGTGCTGCTGCCGCTGGATCTCATCGGCGAAGGCGACCGCGAAGGCATGGCGCGAGCGCGCGCGTTGCTCGATCAAGTCGGCCTGAGCGAGCGGTACGACCACTACCCGGTGCAGCTCTCCGGCGGCGAGCAGCAAAGGGTTGCGCTGGCGCGGGCGTTCGTGGGGCGCCCGCCTCTGATCCTCGCCGATGAGCCGACCGGCAACCTCGACACCGCAAACGGGGCGATGGTGCTCGAGATGCTCCGCGAGCTCAACCGCCGCGAAGGAGCGACTCTGGTGCTGGTGACCCACGACGCGGACCTGGCCGCCCATGCGGATCGCATCATCACCCTGCAGGACGGTCGCGTGGTGGCCGTCGAGCCGGCGGCGACCGAGGTTGAGACCCGGCCATGAATGCCGCGCCGCAGACGGGCTGGAAGACGGCCGCGAAGATCGCCTGGCGGGAATCGCGCGCGGCATGGGGTAAGTTCGTCTTCGTCGTCCTGGCCGTCGCGGCCGGCGTCGGCGCGCTCAGCGGCGTACGCGGCTTCTCCGGCGCGTTTCGGAGCATGCTGCTGCGCGATGCGCGTACCCTGATGGCCGCCGACTTGGCAGTGAAGACGTTTCACGAGCCGGACGAGCGCCAGATGGCCGCACTCGACGACATCGTGGCGCTCGGCGCCGAGCGGACCTGGATCACCGAGACGGTCTCGATGGTCTCCTCGGAAGCGTCGCCAGCGCCGCTGCTGGTCGCGGTCAAAGCGGTCGACCCGCGGGTCTATCCCTACTACGGCGAGGTCGAGCTGCGCGGCGCGCCGTCGCTGCCCGAAGCGCTCCAGGAGGGCGTCGCGGTGACCGACGACTTGCTGCTGCGGCTCGGGATCGAGATGGGAGAGGGCGTGCGGGTTGGCGACGAGACGTTTCGGGTCGCGGCGGTGGTTACGGTGGAGCCGGACCGCATGACCGGCAGCTTCAACGTCGGCCCGCGCTTGCTGTTGAGCCGGGCGAGCTTGGAGCGCAGCGGCCTGATTCGGCGCGGCAGCAGAGCGTCTCAGCGCTATCTGTTCAAGATGCCAGCCGATGGCCGCGTCGATATTGCAATGGCGCGCGAACGGCTCGAAGGGGTCTTTCGGCCTTACTGGATCGCCGACTACCGCGAGACGCATCCCACGATTCGGCGCGGCCTCGACCGCGCCACGAACTTCCTGAGCTTGGTCAGCCTGGTGGCGATGATCGTGGGAGCGCTGGGCGTGGCGATGGCGATGCACTCGCACCTGCAGCAGCGGCTCGACACAATCGCCATCCTCAAGTGCATCGGCGCTCGCTCGGCGCAGATCGTCCGCATCTACACCTTGCAGACGCTGGCCTTGGGCATAGCCGGCAGCGTGTTGGGCATCCTCATCGGCTACGGCGTGCAGGTGTGGGCGCCGCGCTTTCTCGCGCAGTATTTCACGACCGCGCCAGACTTCGAGTTGCAACCCGAGGCGGCGCTGCAGGCTTTGCTCATCGGAGTGCTGACGACGTTACTGTTCAGTCTGCCGACGCTGCTAAGGGTCCGGCGTATCCGGCCGGCGCTCATCTTCCGCCGCGACATGGAACGGCGCAAGAAGCTCTCCGAGCGAGTAGCCGAGTGGCGCGCCTCGGCGCTTGCCGGCGGCCTGGTGATTGGCGGCTTGGGTGCGGCGGCGACATGGCTGGGCGGGTCGGCGGAGCTCGGGTTGTGGTTCGCCGGCGGTCTGTTGGCGAGCTTTTTGGCGCTCGGCGCCTTTGCTTGGGCGTTGTTGGGCGTCTTGAGGAAGCTGCCGGATTGGGCGCCGTTCCGCATGCCGACCGCTCTGCGCCACGGGCTGGCCAACTTGCACCGCCCGGGCGTACACGCCGAAGCCGTACTGACCGCGCTCGGCATTGGCGTCACCTTCACGCTCTCGGTCTACTTGATTCAAACCTCCGTGCTCGATCAGATGGTCCGCAGCGCGCCGCCGGACATGCCGAACGTCTTCTTGGTCAACGTCACCGGCGCCGAGCGTGACGGGCTGGCAGGGTTCCTCGAAGCCTATCCCGGCGTGGAAGACGTCGAGCTTACGCCGTCGATCGCCGCGCGCCTGGCAACGGTCGACGGCAGCCCGCTCGCCGACCTGGAGCTCGGCGAGCGGGCGCGGCGATACGGCCAGACACGCGGCATCTCCTGGCTCGACCAGCGCCCGGAGGAGATCGAGGTGCTGCGCGGTTCGTGGTGGAGCGGCGACGGGCAGGAATCGCTGGCGGCGGTCCGCGAAGACGTCGCCGAAGATCTCGGCGTCGACGTGGGATCTCGTCTCGAATGGCTCGTCGGCCGCCGAAAGGTGGGTGCGCAGGTTGCGGCCGTCTTCCGCGCCGAGAGCATCCGGCCTAACTCGTCGAACAACTTCGTGCTCAACAAGGCAGCGCTCGAAGACGCCCCGGCGGTCTACTACGGCGGCGTGCGGGTCGCGCCCGAGCGCGCTGTCGAGCTGCAACGCGACGCCTTCGAGCGCTTTCCAACGGTGCTGGTCATCAATGCCGCCGACGTCATCCGGATCGTGCAGGAAGTCGTCGATCAAATCGCGATCGTGGTGCAGTTCGTCTCCGCCTTCGCCATTCTGGGCGGCGTCATCATCCTCGCCTCGAGCGTGGTGGCGACGCGTTTTCGCCGCGTGCGTGAGACGGCGATTCTCAAGACGCTGGGCGCGACGCGCTCCAAGGTAGCGCGAATCTTCTCGGTCGAGTTTCTGGTGCTCGGCCTGGCGGCCGGCGTGATGGGCTCGCTACTGGCTTCGGGTTTCTCCGCGCTGCTGCTCGAGCGCGTTCTCGACGCCCGCTACGAGCCGGCGCTGGCGCCGAATCTGGCGGCCATCGCAGCGACAGCGCTGCTGGCGAACGCCGCCGGTTGGCTGGCGAGCTTTCGAATCCTCGGCCAAAAGCCGCTGGAAGTGCTCCGCCACGAATAGGGCCGCCGCGCCGGTAGTGACGGGCTCAGGCCGCCCCGAGAGCCTCGGCTCGGTCCAGCAGCTTGCTCACGGTGTTCCAGTTCCGTACCGTAGCCTCCCCGTGGAGCGGCAGCTTGGAGCGTGCCATGCCGGCGGCGTAGTAGAGGTAGATCTCTCGCTTGGCGATTTCATGCAGCTCGGGGCCCTGGTAGGTCTGCAGCGATGCGACGGCGCGGTCCTCGACCTCGCCGCCGAAGAAGGCGATCGCGATCCAGTTGGGCTTGTAGCCGTCCTGCACTCGAAACGGACAGGCCCGCGCGGCGCTCCGCAACTCGTCGAGCGAGCGCAGGATGACCGCCGAGCGAAACCCGAGCTCCCGCTCGAAGGCTTCTTCGATCTGCGGAGCGTCAACGGCATCGGCGCGAAAGACCACATTCCCGCTCTGCAGCAAGCTGACCACATCGCGGAAACCCAAGGACTCGTGCAGCCGGCGCAATGCGTCCATCTTGACCGGATGGCGACCGCCGACGTTGATGCCGCGAAACAGGGAGATGAAAACGCCCACCTGCTACTCCAACAGGTGCGCCTCGTACTCGTCGACCGGCTCGGGCCGAAGCTCGGGGTGAGCTTCGAGCATGCGCACGCAGGAGTTGTAGCGCAAGATGGCGTCGTCGTTGTCCTCCGCGCTGATCGCGTCCGCTTCTTCGAAGTGCTGCATCGCCCGCTGCAGCAACTCGTAGGCGTGGAAGCCCGATCGCGGCCGGTCCGAGCGCAGCCGAGCCTTGGCCTCCCGCTCGGCAATGACCCCGGCGTAGTACTTGCGGTCGAACTCGGCTTCGAGCTCGGGCAGAAGGCCGCGCGCCTCTTGCGCCGCGCCCGGCCTGCCAAAGGCAATCTGGTCGGTCAGCGAGAGCAACAGCCACACCCGCGCGCGCTGGTTGCCTGGATCGGCGACGAGCACGTCGCGGCAGATGCTCTCCGATTCGGCCGGCTCGTTCAGCAGGCGATAGCGCTCAGCTTTCTCGAGAGCTCGCGGGATCAGCTCGGGCTTGACGGGTTTGAGCTCGGACATGGCGCCGGCCTCCTCCTCGGCGTTCGCTCGCTTGCGCGCGCGGCTTCTTCTCACACCCTGGGGCGCGCCTTGCCGCGCTCCCTATTTGCCTCCGAAGAGCATCTTCAGAGGATCGAAGAAACGGTCGACCACGCGCTCTTTGAGCGGGATGATCGCATTATCGGTGATCGTGATCTCCTCGGGGCACACCGTCGTACAGCATTTCGTGATGTTGCAGTACCCGATGCCGTGCTCGTCTTTGAGATCCTTCACCCGGTCGGCCTCGTCGAGCGGGTTCATTTCGAGCTGCGCCGAATAGATCAGAAACCGCGGCCCGATGAACTCTTCGTGCAGCTTGTGCTCGCGCAACACGTGGCAGACGTCCTG
Source organism: Bryobacterales bacterium (assembly GCA_965216545.1). GTDB lineage: Bacteria > Acidobacteriota > Terriglobia > Bryobacterales > UBA6623 > RI-231. Next base: position 2,909,831 of record OZ244172.1, on the reverse strand, counting down.
GCAGAGGTAGCACTCGATGCATTTGCGAAATTCCTGCGGGCGCTCGACGTCGGCCTGCTGCATCCGCCAGGTCCCGTCCTCTGCATCCGGGCTACGCGGTTGGAACTTCTGAATCTCCTGTTTGACGCGATAGTTCCACGACACGTCGGTGACCAGGTCGCGCAACAGCGGGAAGGTCCGCATGGGCTCGACGGTCACCGGCTCCGCGGTATCGAGATCGGACATCCGGGTCATGCACATTAGCCTAGGCTTGCCGTTGATCTCCGCCGAGCACGAGCCGCACTTGCCGGCTTTGCAGTTCCAGCGGCAGGCTAAATCCGGGGCCTGCTCGGCTTGGATCTTGTGCACCACGTCGAGGACGACCATGCCGGGGTCGTACTCGCTCGAGTACTGCTGCAGCGCGCCCGATTGCGAGTCCCCTCGCCAGATCTCGAAAGTTGCGTTTGGCATATCCGGGAAATCCTCGTGTTCTAGGCCTGCTGCTGCTCGTCGATGATGGCTTGCAGATCTTCGCGAATCGGCTTGACGGGGTGTTGCTCGAGCTGCATCTCGCCGTCGGGGCCGCGGCGAATCGCCGTGTTGACCTTGCCGGCTTCCGCCACCTTGTCGGGGAAGTCGTTGCGGGCGTGGGCGCCGCGGCTCTCCTTGCGCGAGATCGCCGAACGGGTGATGGCTTCGGCCACCGTCAGCAGGTTGCGCAGATCGAGCGCCGTGTGCCAGCCAGGGTTGTATTCGCGGTTGCCCGGCGGCGCGACGCGGCCGGCGCGCTCGCGCAGTTTGGCGATCTTCTCGAGCGCGCCCGCCATCTCGTCCTCGACGCGCACGATGCCGACGTCATGCTGCATGAACTCCTGCAGCTCATGTTGAATCGCAAACGGGTTTTCGCCTTCGGCGTTGCGCTCGAGCGGCTCGAGCGCCATGCTCTCAGCCGCCGCGACTTGCTCGGGGTCCAGCGTGGCCGCGCCATATTCGGCGGCGAAGGCGGCCGCGTGCTCGCCGGCGCGCTTGCCAAACACCAGCAAGTCCGACAGCGAGTTGCCCCCCAGCCGGTTCGCCCCGTGCAGCCCGGAGGCGCACTCGCCGGCCGCGAACAGCCCCGGGACCGACGACATCTGCGTATCGCCGTCCACCTCCACGCCGCCCATTACGTAGTGCGTCGTGGGGCCGACCTCCATCGGTTCCTTGGTGATGTCGATGCCCGCCAGTTGCTTGAACTGGTGGTACATGCTCGGCAGCTTCTTCTTGATGTGCGCTTCGGCGTCGGGAAGCTTCTCCTTGATCCAAGCGATGTCCAAGAAGACGCCGCCGTGCGGGCTGCCCTTGCCGGCTTTGATTTGTTTGACGATGCAGCGGGCGACGTGGTCGCGAGTGAGCAGCTCGGGCGGCCGGCGAGCGTCCTTGTCGCCGGTGACGTAACGCCAGCCCTCCTCGGGACTATCGGCCGTCTGGTGCTTGTAGAGGTCCGGAATGTCGTCGAACATGAACCGCCGGCCCTCGGAATTCTTCAAGATCCCGCCCTCGCCGCGCACGCCTTCGGTGACGAGGATGCCGGCCACCGAGGGCGGCCAGACCATGCCGGTGGGGTGGAATTGAACGAACTCCATGTCTTTGAGCACGGCGCCGGCGCGGTAGGCCAGCGAGTGTCCGTCGCCGGTGTACTCCCAGGAGTTCGACGTGGTGCGGAACGAGCGCCCGATCCCGCCGGTGGCGAGCACGACCGCCTTGGCCTGTACGACCTTGAAGCGGCCCAGCTCCCGGTCGTAGGCGAAGACGCCGGCCACGCGGCCTGAGTCGAGGAGCAGCTCCACCACCGTGTGCTCCATGTGGACGTCCATGCCCTGGTGGATGCTGTGGTCCTGGAGCGTGCGGATGAGCTCGAGGCCGGTGCGGTCGCCCACGTGCGCCAGGCGCGGATAGCGGTGTCCGCCGAAGTTGCGCTGCAGGATGCGCCCGTCGCCGGTACGGTCGAACAGCGCGCCCCAAGCTTCCATCTCCTTGACCCGCTCAGGCGCCTCCTTGGCGTGGAGCTCGGCCATCCGCCAGTTGTTCAGATACTGGCCGCCCCGCATGGTGTCGGCGAAGTGAACCCGCCAGTTGTCGCGGTCGTCCACGTTGCCCATCGAAGCCGCCATGCCGCCTTCGGCCATCACCGTGTGCGCCTTGCCGAGCAGCGACTTGCAGATCACGCCCACCTTGGCGCCTTGGTTCGAAGCCTCGATGGCCGCGCGCAGACCAGCGCCGCCGGCGCCGATCACCAGCACGTCGTAGGAAAAGGTCTCGTGGTCCGGCATGGCGGTTTAGAGAATCCTCCAATCGGTCCAGATTCCCATCGAGCAGAGCCGGACGTAGAGGTCGGAGAAGCCGACCCAGAACAAGCTGAACCAGGCGAACCGCATGTGGCGCTGATTGAACCAGGTGACCTTCTGCCACAGCTTCAGCGCTAGCGGTCGCTCGGAGAGGATGTCGCAGCGGCCTCCGACCAGGTGCCGCAGCGAATGGCAGCCGAAGGTGTAGCTGCCCAGCAACAGCAGGTTGATGATGAGCACCAGAGTCCCGACGCCGACGCCGAATTCCGCGGCCCCGGATTGGGGGTTCTCGAACCACATGGCCTTCCAGGCGTCCCAGGCCAGGATCAGCAGAAACGCCAGCGCCAGGTAAAGGAAATAGCGGTGGAAGTTCTGCATCACCAGCGGAAGCTTCTTCTCGCCTCGGTAGGCGTTGCGCGGCTCGCCGACCGAGCACGAGGGCGGATCCATCCAGAAAGCCTTGTAGTAGGCGCCGCGGTAGTAGTAGCACGTGAACCGGAAACCGCCCGGCGCCCACAGAATCAGCAGCGCGGGCGAGAACGGCAGCAGCGCCGGCCACCAGCCGGGCTTGGGGCCGAACCACGAGTGTGGGGAGTCGCCGAAGATCTCCGGCGAGTAGAACGGCGACAGGTAGGGCCCATGGGTGTAGTGCACGCCCTGGAACGCGGCCCACGTGGAATAGACGATGAAAGCGGAAAAGCCAAGAAAGACAAGAAGGGGCTGGACCCACCACGCATCTTTGCGCGTAGTTTGCCCAAAGCCCCGTTCGGTCAACGGGACGTCGAAGCTCGCCATATAGGCGCACAGGATAAGTCTTCCGGCTCGCGCGCCGCAACCGCGGCGCTCGGGGCCGCTAGACTGACCAGTGTGGACGTGGCAGAAGCGAGCGCGGCCGAATCTCGCTTTCGAGAGCTCTACCCCGATTACGAGCACACCTTCGCGCTCGACCAGCTACGGTCGAGCGACTACGCCCGCCTCGACGACGCCGACCACGTCTACCTCGACTACACCGGCGGCGGCCTCTACGCCGTCTCTCAACTCAGGCGGCACGTCGAGCTGCTCGAAGGCGGCGTGTTCGGCAACCCCCACTCTCACAACCCCACTTCCTCTGCGATGACCGAGCTGGTTGAGCGAACCCGCCGCCGCGTGCTCGACTACTTCAACGCGCCCCAGCGCGAGTACGTCGCGATCTTTACTGCCAACGCCTCGCACGCGCTCAAGCTCGTCGGCGAGTCCTACCCGTTCGGCCAGGACGGCCGCTACCTGCTGACCTTCGACAACCACAATTCGGTCAACGGTATCCGCGAGTTCGCGCGCGCGAAAGCGGCGGAGATCCACTACGCGCCGCTGGTCTTGCCGGATTTGCGCGTGGACGAAGAGCGGCTCGACGGGCTCCTCGAGCAGGGACGCGCCGGCGACGCCAACCTGTTCGCCTTTCCGGCCCAATCGAACTTCTCCGGCGTGCAGCATCCGCTCGAGTGGATCGCGCGCGCACACGGCTTGGGCTGGGACGTGCTCGTCGACGCCGCGGCCTTCGTACCCACGAATCGTCTCGACATCGGCCGCTGGAAGCCGGACTTCGTCCCGGTCTCGTTCTACAAGATGTTCGGCTACCCGACTGGAATCGGCTGCTTGATCGCGCGCCGGGACAAGCTCAACAAGTTGCACCGCCCGTGGTTCGCCGGCGGGACGATCACCGTGGCGTCGGTGCAGGGCGACCGCTACTGGTTCTCCGAGGGCGCCGAGGCGTTCGAGGACGGCACCCTCGACTACCTCAACATCCCCGCGGTCGGCCTTGGTCTCGATCACCTCGACTCGATCGGCGTCGAGCTGATCCACCAGCGCTGCCGCTGTCTGACTGGCTGGCTGATCTCCGAGCTCACGTCGCTGCGTCACGCCAATGGTCGCGCGCTAGTCCGGCTCTACGGCACGGCGTCGACCGAGCGCCGCGGCGGAGCGGCGACGATGAATTTCTATGCGCCCGACAACACGGTGATCTCGCACCTCGAGATCGAAAACCTGGCGTCTAGGGCGAACATCTCGCTGCGGACGGGGTGCTTCTGCAATCCAGGCGGCGGCGAGGTGGCGCTGGAGCTGTCGAAGACCGAGCTGATCGGTTGCTTTCGCTCGACCGAAGAAGTCAAGAACGGCCCCTTTACGATTGACGATTTCCGGCTGTGCGTCGATGGCAAGAGCACCGGCGCGGTACGAGTCTCGGTCGGATTGGCGAGCAACTACCGCGATGTGGCGCGCTTCCTCGATTTCGCGCGCGGGCTGCTAGAATGACCGCGCCATGCCCACCCGCCGTCAAGCGCTCGCGGCAAGTCTAGCCGCTCCCGCATTCCTCTCGGCTCAGACCCCGAGCGACCGCGTGCGCGCCTCGATCATCGGCGTAGGCGGCCGCGGCTCGGGCGTGCTCTCGAGCGTCGTGGTCTCGCCCGGAGTCGAGCTCGTCGCCGTCTGCGACATCGACCCGGAAGCGCGCGACCGGGGAGCGACGATCGGCAAGGACCACGGCCCCGAGCTGCTCGACGACTACCGCCGCCTGCTCGATCGCAACGACATCGACGCCGTCGTCATCGCGACGCCGGTGGACCTGCATGCCGAGATGGCCGTGGCTGCGCTCGAAGCCGGTCTGAACGTTTATCTCGAAAAGCCGATGGGCCGCACCGAGCAAGACGTCAAGGCCGTGATGGAAGCCGCCCGGCACGCCAAAGGGATCTTGCAGCTCGGTTTTCAGCTCCGCTACGACCCGCCGCGCGTCGCCGCCATCGAGCACGTTCATCAAGGCGGCGTCGGCCAGATCGCCTATATGCAGGGCAATCGCCACGGCGGCGACCTGCCGCGCGACAAGCCGTGGCTGTTCGACGCCTCGCGCTCGGGCAACATCATCGTCGAGCAGGCGGTTCACATCCTCGACTTGATGAACTGGGCGATGCGAACGCACCCGGTTCGCGCGATGGGCTCGGGCGGAGTCAGCGTCTTCGAGAACGTACCCGAGGGCCGTACGATCTACGACAACTATGCGGTGATCTTCGAGTACCCCCGCCAGGTCCGGCTCTGTTTCACGCATCTCTACATCGACCCGCGGGGCTTCACCGGTATCAATGAACGCATCTGGGGCTCGGACGGGGCGGTCGATTTGCCCTCGGGAACCTTCTACACGCGCACCGATCGAGGCGAACCCCTCGTCGAGCCGAGAAAGCTGTTCGAGGGCGATCGCGGAAACATGACGCAACGCGCGGTCGATGCGTTCTTTGGTCACATCCGCGACGACTCCGAGCCGCTCAACAATGCGACCTACGGCAAGTACGCCACCCTGGCCGCGATCATGGGCCGCAAGGCGATCGACGAACAGCGCTTCGTCACCTGGGACGAAGTGGATCTGTAGGGCCTGTAATGCGGCGCCCGATTCGCGGCTCATCTCGTGCCCGGCGCGGCGCTAGAATCTAGACTTTTCCCAGCCGCGCCCTGCAACCGAAAAGGCTGTGGAATGTTACACTAGCGGCTTACAGGCCGTCGTCCAGACGGATCGCCCCATGCCGCAAGCCCCTCAGGGCCCGCTCGTCTCGGTCATCATTCCCGCCCACAACGCGGAATCCACCCTGGAAGCTTGCTTGCAAGGGATCGAGCGGTCGACAATTCAGCCTCTCGAGGTCCTGGTCATCTGCGACGGCTGCACCGACGGAACAGACGACATTGCCCGGCGGCACGGCGTCCGCGTGCTGCACAACCAGGAGCAACAAGGCGCCTCTTACGCCCGTAATGTCGGCGCCCGTGCCGCCCACGGCGAGCTGTTCTTCTTCATCGACGCGGACTGCGTCGTCCAGCCCGATACGCTGGCGCTGGGGCTCGAGGCCGTCTCCGATGGCGTGCAAGTCATGTTCGGGTCTTACACGCCGGAGACCTCGGCGCGCGGCTTCCTGGCGCAGTTCAAGAATTGCCAGCATCACTACACGCATCAGAAAGGGCGGCCGGTGCAGACGAGTTTTTGGAGCGGATGCGGCGCGATTCGGCGCGAAGCCTTCGAGCGCATCGCCGGCTTCGACGTCACGCTTCAAGCCTGCGAGGACATCGAGTTCGGCTGGGCTCTCACGCAGGCCGGCTACGAAGTGCGGCTCATCAAGGCGATGCAGGTGGAGCACCTCAAGGTGTACTCGCTCGCGGGCTTGATCCGGTCGGACTTCCGCGCCAGGGCCATCCCGTGGACGCGCTTGATCCGCGCGGGGCGTTCCGAGCTGGGCAAGCTCAACACGGCACGGGACGGAGTATGGGCCACGGCCTGGACCGGCGCGTTTTGGTTCAGCGTGGCCGCGGCTTTCTTGTCCTCGGCATGGGTTGCGGCCGCCGTCATCGCGCTCACCGCCGTCGCCTGGCATAGTCGGGGTCTGCTCGGGTTCATCAGCGCGAGCCGAGGCTCTTGGTTCATCCTGAGGTCGCTGGCGGCGCTGGTAATGCACTTCACCATTTGTGGGGCGGGATACGCCGCGGCGCATTTGATGCCGCCCTATCCGCGCGAGCGGGCCGCCGTTCCGCGGTACCGTTACGTCGAGAACCAAGAGTCGACGGTGGACTCCCGGGCGGTCGCGCTCAAGGGCTCATAGCGCCATGGCTCGCGCCCCCAAAGTGCTGCTGCTCGGCCTGGACGCGGCGGAACCTTCGTGCATCGAAAAATGGGCCGCCGCCGGAAGCATGCCCAACCTGGCCCGGTTGATGGGGAGCGGTGCGTGGACGCGGCTGCGCTCGCCGGCCGAGGAGTTTCCTGACGAAGTCTGGCCCTCCATCTACGCGAGCCAGAACTCGGCCCGGTTCGGCAAGTACTACTACATCCAGCCGCGCCCGGGCTCGGAGAGCCTCGAGCTGCTCGATGACACCCACCACGGCGAGCAGTTCTGGACGATCGCCTCGGAAGCTGGCCGGCGTTGCGCCGTTATAGACGCTCCCAAGACGGCGCTGCTCGGCAAGGTCAACGGCATCCAGGTGGCAAACTGGGGCGCCCACGCCACGCGTTGCGAGTCGTCGTCGCACCCGCCTGAGGTTCTCGGCGAGCTCGAGCGCCGCTACGGCGACTATCCGCTGCATTCCTGCGACAACCACGGCCGCTCGCCCGCCGAGTACATCAGGGTCCGCGACAGGTTGATCCAGGGCGTTCGCAAACGCGGTGAGCTACTCAGGGACGTGATGGCCCGCGAGGACTGGGATCTGTTCTTCGCGGGCTTCGCCGAGTCGCATTGCGCCGGCCACCAGTTCTGGCACCTGCAAGACCCCAACCACCCAGCCTATGACACGGCCGATCCGCACGGCCTCGGCTCGGCGATGGAGGACATCTATGCAGCGATCGACGCCGAAGCGGGCTCGCTGCTCGAGGCCGCCGGCGGCGACCGCAACGTCGTCGTCTTCTCCGGCCACGGCATGGCGGCCCAATACCACGGTCGCGATCTGTTACCGACCCTGCTGCACATCTGGGGCCTGGACAGGCCGCGAAACGCTCCGCCCGACCCCGCGGCGGAACGCCGCTATCACATCGAGCGCGGATTGGTGCAAGCGCTCAAGGAGACCGTGCCCATCGGGTTGCAGTACGCGGTGAAGAGCGTGATGCCGAAGCGCCTCGGCGACGCCATCATCTGCCGCGTGATGGGATCGAAGAAGCTCAACCCCGAGGCCCGTCTCAACTACGTTCCCAACAACGATTTGAACCCGGCATTTCGCGTCAACCTCCGTGGACGCGATCCGCACGGAACAGTCCAGCCTGGCGAGGAGTACGATCAACTCCTGGATTTCCTCAGCGTGCGGCTGCAGGAGCTCGTCAACACCTCGACCGGACGCCCGGCGATTCGCAAGGTTTCCCGGCTTCACGACAGCTACGAGGGTCCCTACCTGGATACGCTCCCCGACCTGACGGCGTTCTGGAGCGACGAAGCGTTCATTTCCGAGGTGCAATCACCTGGTTACGGCACGGTCTCGGGGGCGCACCAGGATCTTCGCACCGGCGGCCACGCGGCCTACGGTTTCCTGGCGGCCAGCGGGCCGGGGCTCGAGCTCGACTTCGAATCCGCCGAGCCCACCGGCAAGGACATCGCCCCCACCGTGCTGCGGCTGCTCGACGTTCCGGTGCCCGAGTCGATGGAAGGCCGGCCGCTCATCGCAACCGTTCCCGCTTGATCCGCAGCGCCAGGTTGCGCCTCGCGCTCCCCGGCCTCACGAGCGCTCGATCGCCCAAGCCATCGCCGATTCCAGCATCTCGCGGGAGAGCTTGGTGCTGATGAACAGCTCCTGACGGGCCCCCTGGCTGAGCGCAATCGCCTTCCAACCGGTGCGCGTGGGCACGGTGACGCGAATCTTTACCGCGCCGCGTGCATTGCGGACCCTGCGTATCTCCCCGGGGATGATGGACGCGATCTGCGGGTTGTCTTCGAGCAGGCGCTCGAGTACCGGCCGCAGGCCCTCGATGATCGAGTGCTCGACCTTGAGGCGGTCCTTTGCCGCGCGCAGCCGCATCCTGACCCCAAGTTATCATGGAGGCGCTTGCCGTCCGCTCCGGAAGATCCGCCAGAACGCCCGACGTTGGTCGTCGTGGGACGGCCGAACGTCGGGAAATCCACGCTGTTCAACCGCATCACCAAGAGCCGCCGCGCGATCGTTGGCGACGAGCCAGGCATCACGCGCGATCGGATCCGGATGGAGGCGCAATGGCGCGACAAGCGCTTCGAGCTCATCGATACGGGCGGCATGACCTTTGGCGTTGACGAGCCATTCCCCGTGCTCACTAACGAGCAGGTGCGTAAGGCCGTCGAGCAGGCTACCCACGTGCTGCTGGTGGTGGACGGGCGCGCCGAGATCACCGCGGCGGACCGTGATGTGGCGCAGTACTTGCGTAAGACCGGCCGTCCGGTGACTGTCGCCGTCAACAAGTGCGACGTCCCGCAGCGCGATTCGCTGGCCGCCGCCTTCTACGAGCTCGGCCTCGGCGATCCCGTGCCAATCTCCGCCGAGCACGACCGCAACGTCGCGCGGTTGCTGGACCGAGCGCTAGAGGGTTTCCCGGGCGGCGCGGCGGAGGCGCAGAACGGAGACGACACGCCGGAGGCGCCGCCGCGCCTGATCCGGACCGCCATCATCGGTCGCCCCAACGCCGGTAAGTCGACTCTGCTCAACCGCCTCACCGGCCAAGAGCACGCCATCGTTTCGCCCATCGCCGGTACGACCCGCGACGCCGTCGATGTGACGGTGGAGCGCGACGGCGTCGCGTTCCAGTTCGTCGACACCGCTGGCATCCGGCGCAAGGGCAAGACCAAGGCCATGACCGAGAAGCTTTCGGTCGTAATGGCGCAGCGTCATCTGCGCATGGCCGATGTCGCGCTGATGCTGCTCGACGCCCGCGAAGGAGTCACCCAGGTCGACGCCGCCATAGCCGGGTATGCCGAGGAGGCCGGCCGCGGCATCGTGCTAGTGGTCAACAAGTGGGATCAAGTCCGCGGCCGGGACCAAGCCGGCTTCCGCCGTGAGGTCCGAGGGGCGCTCAAGTATCTCGACTACGCTCCGGTGATCTTCATCTCAGCCCTCACAGGCTCGAAGACCGACTCGTTGTTTCCGCTCATCCGCAAGGTGTACCGGGAATCTCACAAGCGCGTCGCCACGGGCGAGCTCAATCGCTTCGTCGAATCGGTCGATTTCGATCGCGCCACGGTGAAGGGATTCAACAAGCCGAGGATCTACTACGTGACGCAGGCCCGGACGGCGCCGCCGACCTTCGTCTTCTTCACCAATCGCGACGAACCGTTCCATTTCTCCTTCGAGCGCTTTCTGCTCAACCAGTTACGCGAGCGGTTCCGCTTCGAGGGCGCGCCGATCCGGATCAAGAACCGGCTGAGCCGGAAAAAGCGCTGAAGGTCTCTCCGTATAATGGGCCCGAGGAGAGCTGCCTCATTGGGCCAACCGATCAGAGTCGCCTTCCAGGGCGCGCGGGGCGCGTTCAGCGAGCAGGCCTGCAGGCAACTGCTCGGTCTCGACCTCGAGCTGCGTCCGTGCGAGCGTTTCGTCGAGATTTTCGAGGCTCTGAAGAGTGGAGAAGTCGACCACTCGGTCGTTCCGATCGAGAACACTTTGGCCGGCTCGGTCCACGAGAATTACGACCATTTGCTCGAATACGAGCTGCCGATCGTGGCCGAGACGCGGGTGCGCATCGTCCACAACCTGATCGGTCGGCCCGAGGCCGAAATGGCGCAAGTCAAGCGGGCGATTTCACACCCCGTCGCGCTGGGCCAGTGCATCCGTTTCTTCAAGGAACACCCCGGCATCCGCGCCGAGTCGCACTACGACACCGGAGGCAGCGTCAAGACAGTGATGGAAGGCGACGACCCCTCCACTGCGGCGATCGCCTCCAGCGCTGCGGCCGACTTCTACGGAGCGAAGATCCTGCAGGCCGGCATCGAAGACCATCGCGAGAACTATACGCGCTTCTTCCTGCTGGCCCGCGGAGCGCCTGAAGCTCCCCCCGAGGGGCCGAGCCCGTTGAAGACCTCCATCTGCTTCGCGACCCACCACGAACCGGGCGCGCTATTCAAGTGCATGGCGGCGTTCGGCCTGCGCGACATCAACCTGATGAAAATTGAGTCCCGCCCAATGCGAAGCCGCCCCTGGGAGTATCTGTTTTACGTCGACCTGATCGGCGATCCGCGAGAGGAGCGTTGCGCCAACGCCTTGAGGCAGTTGGCCGAAACCACCGAGCTGCTGGCCGTGCTGGGAACCTACCGGCAGGCGGCCTGAGAGGCGAAACCGACGAACATGCCGGAACAGGAAGAAAAAGTCGAGCACATCCCCGACGTTCATGGCGAGGAGTCTCCGAGCGCGCTGATCGTGCGCGACGAAGGGCTGCCTTTGTTGCCCGTACGCGATACCGTCTTGTTTCCCCGCGCCGTGATGCCGCTCAACATCGGGCGGGAGTCGTCGATCGAGCTCGTGACCTCGCTCGGCGAGGCCAAACAGATCGGCGTCGTCACCCAGAAGGATCCCCGCACCGACGACCCCGGCCCCGACGAGCTCTACAGCATCGGCGCTCTGGGCTTGATCCACAAGGTCGTGCGGATGCCCAATCGCAGCTTGCTCATCTTCTGTGAGGGCATCAACCGCATCCGCATCGAAGAATACCTCGAACGATCGCCGTTTCTGCGCGCCCGCTATGAGGCGATCGAAGAATCCGAACCCGAAGTAGGCTCGGTGCTCGAGGCGTTGCGTCAGAACGCGATCGGCGTTTTCGAGGACATCGTCGGGCTCTCGCCTTCGCTCTCGGAAGAAGCCGTCGCGATGGTCCGCAACATCGAGGAGCCCGGCCGGCTCGCTGACTTCATCGCTGCGACCGTGCCCGGGTTGGGCTCGGCCGAGAAACAGAAAGTGCTCGAAGAGCTCGACGTGCGCAGCCGCTACGAGCTGCTGCTGCGGTTGCTCTCCAAAGAGCGCGAAGTCCTGCAACTGCGCTCCAAGATCGAAGCGCAAGTGCAGGACCAGCTCTCGCAGACGCAGCGCGAGTTCTACCTCCGCGAGCAGCTGAAGGCGATTCAGAAAGAGCTCGGCGAAGACAGCGACCAAGCCGAGACCGAGGAGCTCGAAAAGCAGATCAGAGAGTCGGGGATGCCCGAAGAGGCGATGAAAGAGGCGTTGCGCGAGCTCAAGCGCCTCTCGCGCATGAACCCCGCCGCGGCCGACTACACCGTTACGCGAACCTACCTCGATTGGCTGGCGGTTCTGCCGTGGCGGAAGTCCTCGGGCAAGGAAGTCGATGTCGCCAAGGCTGCCAAGGTGCTCGACGAGGACCACTACGACCTCGAGAAGGTCAAGGAGCGCATCCTCGACTATCTGGCCGTGCTGCAGCTCAAGCCCGAGCTCAAGGGCCCGATTCTCTGCCTGGCCGGGCCGCCCGGAGTCGGCAAGACCTCGCTGGGCAAGTCGGTCGCACGTGCGCTGGGCCGCGAGTTCGTGCGCCTGTCGCTCGGCGGCGTCCACGACGAGGCGGAAATCCGCGGGCATCGCCGCACCTACATCGGCGCTCTGCCCGGTCAGATCATCCAAGGCATCCGGCGCGCGGGCACGAACGATCCGGTGTTCATCCTCGACGAGATCGACAAGCTCGGACGCGATTTCCGCGGCGACCCCGCTTCAGCCTTGCTCGAAGTGCTCGATCCGGCCCAGAACTCCACCTTCCGCGACCACTACCTCGACGTACCGTTCGATCTGTCGAAAGTCCTGTTCCTGACCACCGCAAACGTGCTCGACACCATCCCCGGGCCTCTCCGCGATCGCATGGAGGTGCTCGAGCTGCAGGGCTACACCGAACACGAGAAGGTGCAGATCGCCCGGAACTACCTGATCCCGCGGCAGGTCGAGGAGAACGGGCTCGAGAGCGAAGATATCGCCTTCACGCTCGACGCGCTGCGCTTCATCATACGCCGCTACACGCGCGAAGCCGGGGTCCGCAACCTCGAGCGCGAGATCGGCACGATTTGCCGCAAGCAGGCCCGCAGGATCGCCGAGGCGCGCTCGAAGAGGGGCGAGGAGTCGAAGCGCAAGAAGTTGCGCGTGACGCCCAAGCGCGTCGAGGAAATGCTGAAGGCGCCCCGCTTCCGCGAAGACGCCGAGATCGAGCAACGAACCCAACGGCCGGGCGTCGCCGTTGGGCTGGCCTGGACGCCGGTGGGCGGAGACGTGCTCTTCATCGAGGCCGCGCGCATGCCCGGCGAAGGGCGCGGCCTACAGTTGACCGGCCAACTTGGCAAGGTCATGCAGGAGTCCATGCAAGCCGCTCTGAGCTGGGTGCGCTCGAACGCGTCCTCGCTGGGGGTGGACGGGGAGTTCTTCAAGCAGAACGAAATCCACGTCCACGTGCCCTCCGGCGCGATTCCCAAGGACGGCCCATCCGCAGGGGTGACCGTGACCACCGCGCTGGTCTCGCTCATCACCGGGCGCAAGCTGCGGCCCTTCGTCGCGATGACAGGCGAGATCACCCTGAGCGGGCAGGTGCTCGCCGTGGGCGGCATCAAGGAGAAAGTGCTGGCCGCGCGCCGCGCCGGCGTGCTCGAGGTCATCCTGCCGAAAGAGAACGAGGTCAACGTGCGGGAGGACCTCAGCGAGGAACAGCTTGGCGACTTGAAAGTGCGCTACGTCAAGGTGATCGACGAAGTCATCAAGGCCGCGCTCGAGCCTGCGGCGAAAAAGCGCGAAAAGGAAGCGCCGGCAGCCTAGCAATCGGCGGCCGATGTTATTACAATTGTAATTACATGGTCGCGCTCAAGATTCGCAAGTTCGGCAACTCGCTCGGTGTTGTGATTCCGAAGGAAGTCGTCAGCCGCCTGAATGCGGCGGAAGGCGACCGGATCTTTCTCGTCGAAGCGCCCGACGGGGGATACAGGCTCACCGCGTACGACCCGGCCTTCGAAGGGAAGATGGCGAAGGCTGAGGACATCATCGGACGCTATCGCAATACCCTGCACACACTCTCGAAATGATCGAGCCGACTTGGATCGAGCAACTCGACGCGATCGTTTTGCATGGGCGGCTGCTCGCGCTGCACGGGGGCGGCGATGGGCTACGAGATGCGGGCTTGCTCGAATCCGCGTTGGCCCGGCCTCGGCAGATCTTCGCGTACTCGGACAACCCCAGCCTGGTCGCACTGGCGGCGGCCTACACGGCGGGCATCGTGCAGAACCACCCCTTTGTTGACGGCAACAAACGGACGGGCTTCGTCGCCGGCGTGCTATTTCTGGAGACCAACGGCTACCGTTTCACAGCGTCGGAAGAGTCGGCGACCCAAGCCGTGCTCGCGCTCGCCTCCGGCAGCATGGACGAGGCTGGTTATGCGGCGTTTCTTCGGGAACACGTGGAGTCCGATTGAGCCCAGGCTAATCGCTGACGCCCGCAGCCGGCTTGGATTTCGACAAGTCGAACACTGCCTGGCGACCCGCCTCCCGGTCCGGGTTGTCGTCGCCCAAGCCGTGCTCGGCGTTCCAAGCCTCGACCTCGCGTTCGGCGGCGTTGGCGAACCACTGGTCGTAGTAAGGCCGCTCGGCCCGGTCCATCAGTGCGTCGAGCTCGTTCCACAGCTCGATGCGCGTCTCGCGGTAGGCCGGGTCGTCGAGCAAGTTCGGCGCCTGGTAGCCTTCGGTGTTCTTCCACAGCCGATGCTCGCCGTCCTCGGTCACGGCGTAGGTGTACTCGGCGGTGACGATCGCGCGCCAGACGATCTCGTGGCGGCTGCCGCGGTTGTTCATGTTGGAGGGGTGCGAGAGAAAGACCGCCTCGGGCTCCGCCGCGCCAGCCGCCTCGCCGAGCAGGAACGGCGCCAGGTTCGTCCCCTCGAGCGTCGCGAGATAGGCGCCCGACTCCGTCCCCTCGAGCTTAGGGGCGACGCCGGCCAGCGCCGCCAGCGTCGGCAGCACGTCCATCGTTGAGGCGAGCGTCTCCAGGTCGCGGCCGGCTGGAATACGCTCCGGCCACCGCACCAGAAACGGCACGCGCGCCGACTCGTCGTTCGGATGGCGCTTCTGCCCGTAGGCGACGCCGTCGATCCCGGTCATCGCTCCATGGTCGGAGGTGTAGACCAGGATCGTGTTCTCGGCCAACGCCAGCTCATCGAGTCGCTCCATCACCCTGCCAAGATCGTCGTCGATGCCGCTGGTCAGCGCGTGGTAGTCACGGTGCTGCTCGAAGTCGCGGATCTCGTCTTGGGGATGAAACGGCAGCGCCTCCTCGCCTGGATAAAGGGCCTTCTTGGCCTCCGGCGCATCGTGGAAAGGCCCGTGGGGCGGATTGAGCGAGATGACGGCAAAGAAGGGCTTCTCGCCGGCGGCCTGCTCCGTAATCCAGTCGAGCGCTTGCTGCGTGGTCGCGGTTGCGTTGGACTGGCCCTCCCAAGTCTGGGGCTCGCCGCCGTCCACGTTATAGGTGTTCTTGCGGTGATTGTTGGTGCCGTTCCACACGATCGAGCGGTCGAAGCCGAAAGGCCGCGCATCGCGACCCCCAAGGTGCCACTTGCCGAAGTGGCCGGTCGCATAGCCCGCGTCCTTGAACGTCCAGGCGATGGTCCCGCGGGTCTTCTTTCCTTCCGGCATGTCCACACGCTCGCCGAGGCTCATGTGGTTGGCCATCAGACCCTGCTGGTAGGGCCAGCGTCCCGTCATCATGATGGCGCGGTAGGGCGTGCAGATCGGCAGGTTGACGTAGTAGCGGTCGAGCGAGACGCCCTGCGCGCGCAGCTTCGCCATGTTGGGCGTGACCACATCGGGCGTCTGCGTGAACGACATCGCGCCCCAACGGTGGGTATCGCTCTGGATGTAGACGATGTTGGGGGACGCGGCCGCCTCCGGCCCTCTTTCCGGCGTCGGGGCGCATCCGCATAGCGCGAACACGAAGAGCAGGATCGGCGGTGTGCGCATCAGCGACTATTCTACGTCCCACGTCGCGCCGGGGCGGAGTGCGCTCGGCAGGTTCGGTACAATCCATCGCCATGAGGATCCTGCTCGCCGCTGCACTCTCCCTGGCAATGACATCCGCCCTGCCGGCCCAGAAGACCCGCCGCGAGATCGTCAAGCCCACCACGCCCGAGGACGACTCCAAGGCGAACAGTCCCGGCGTCCCCTCCGGCGTCGCCATCTCGACCCAGTTCGAGCGCGTGGTCGTGTTTCGCTTCAAGCACAAGACGGACTTGCTGGCCGGCATCCAGGAGCTGATCGAGCAGGAAGGCATCCGCAACGCCGTCATCCTCTCCGGCATCGGCTCGGTGCGCAACTACCAGGTCCACTCGGTCTCCAACCGCGATTTCCCGTCGAAGAATGTTTTCATCGAAGACAAGTCGACGCCCGCGGACCTGATCAGCGTCAACGGCTACGTCTTCGACGGCCGTCTGCACCCGCACCTCACCCTTACCGACGGCGAGACCGCATTCGGGGGACACCTCGAGCCCGGAACGCACGTCTTCACCTTTGCGATCCTCACGCTGGGCGTGCTCGGCGACGATGTCGACATGAGCCGTCTCGACGACAAGACTTGGCGCTGAGCCCGGTAGGACAAGACCATGCAGAACCTAGACCGCCGCCGCTTCCTCGCTTCCCTCGCCGCTGCTTCGCTAGCCCCGGGCGCCGCCCCAGCCGCCCGCTGGTCCGCCGGTAAAGATTGGCAATGGGAGCACTACGGCGGCGACGCCGGCGCGGGCCGCTACGCCCCGCTCGACCAGATCGACAAGTCCAACGTCTCGCGGCTCAAAGTGGCTTGGGTGCACGAGTGCGGCGACTCCAGCAATCGTCCTCAGACCACCATCGAGTCGACGCCCATCGTCGTCGACGGCGTACTCTACCTGCTCACTCCCAAGCTGAAGGTGCGCGCTCTCGACGCGGCGACCGGCGCGGTGAAGTGGGAATTCGATCCTCTGGCCGGCAGCCGCAGCCGCCGTTCGCCAGGGGTGAGCCGGGGCGTTTGCTATTGGCAGAGCGAGGACGGCGAACAGAAGCGCATCCTCTCGCCGGTGCGCGACATCCTCTACTCGATCGACGCCGAGACGGGCGAGCTCGACCCAGCGTTCGGGGACGGCGGACGGGTCGATTTGAGCCAGAACTTCGACCACGACATGGAAGGGGTGACCTATCGTCTCACCAGTCCTCCCGTGGTCTACGAGGACATCGTGATGGTTGGCGGCGGCGGGGGCGAGGGACCGTATCCGGCCGCGCCCGGGCACATCCGCGGCTACGACGTACGGACCGGCAAGCGGCGCTGGATCTTCCACACCACTCCGCGGCCTGGCGAGTTTGGCTACGACACTTGGCCGACCGACGCCTGGAAACGCGTCGGGGGCACGAACGATTGGTCCGGCATGAGCCTCGATCAGCAGCGCGGTTGGCTGTTCGCCTCCACCGGCTCGCCCGCGTTCGACTACTGGGGCGGCGACCGTAAAGGACAGAACCTGTTCGGCAATTGCGTGCTCGCGCTCGACGCCCTGACCGGCAAGCGGCAGTGGCACTTCCAAATCGTTCACCACGACGTCTGGGATTACGACCTGCCCGCCCAGCCGGCGCTGATTACCATGCGCCACGGCGGACGCACGATCGACGCCGTCGTCCAGGTCACCAAGCAGAGTTTCGTCTTCTTCTTCGATCGCGAGACTGGCGAACCGATCTTCCCAGTCGAGGAGCGGCCGATTCCGCCCTCGAAGGTTCCCGGCGAGGAGCTGTGGCCGACGCAGCCGTTTCCGGTCAAGCCGCCGCCGCTGAGCCGCATTCGCTTCGACGCCGAGCAGATCACCAACATCTCGCCCGAGGCGCACCAGAAGTTCACCGCGCTGCTCGAGCAGACCGACGCCGGGCTCATCTACGAGCCGCCGTCGACCCGCGGCGCCTTCGTCCATCCCGGCTTCCGCGGCGGCTCGCTGTGGGGCGGCTGCTGCCACGATCCCGGCCGCAACTTGCTCTTTGCCAGCTCGGACGAGAACACCAACCGCATCACCCTCTCGCCCGCCGACGCCGGCGAGCCGTTCGAGTGGAAGCTGACCGAGCGCTGGAAGGTGCGCGACGACGAGGGCTATCCGATCGTCAAGCCGCCGTGGGGCTACGTCACCGCGATCGATCTCGAGACGGGAGACTTCAAGTGGCGCGTCGTCAACGGCGAATATCCCGAGCTGAGCGCCGAAGGCATCCCCAAGACTGGCACCCCGTCCCACGGCGGCTCGATCGCGACCAAGGGCGGGCTGGTGTTCTTCGCCGGCACGTTCGACCGCAAGTTCCGCGCCTTCGACGCCGACACCGGCGAAACTCTCTGGGAGCACGAGCTGCAAGCGGGTGGATTCGCCACGCCATGCACCTACGAGGTGGACGGCAAGCAGTACGTCGTGATCGCCGCCGGCGGCGGCAAGGGCGACTCGCCCTCGGGGGATGAGTACGTGTGCTTCTCGCTGTGAGCAAGAGTGAAGGGCCGCGATGCAGTCCGCTAAGCTTGGCCTCAGAAATCTGACTCTTCGACTCCTGCTAGTGCCCTCGTCTCATCGTGGGAAGCATCTGCCAGCTCCCCGACCTTCGAGCTAGCATCAGCCTCCGATCCCTTTGGAACGATGCGTAAGAGTGGCAATGGCGGCGCTTGATGTCCCAGGCGAGATCCGATGTCTCTGAAGAACTCCCGGGCGTACGGCCAGCAGTTGAACACCGCCGTCCCGCGACTGAAGCTCGATATCTGCTCTTCCGTTGGCACGAACCCCTCCCCAACGGAGTAGACAACTTCAAACGTGCAGAGGACGCAGAACATGCGATCAGCGGGATCAGACGAGTCCCAGGCACTGTACTCAAACGAGATCTCGGCAACGAGCTGACCGCTTGTGAGCCTGGGCTCTACATTGCTCAGGGTCGGTCGAATCTTGAAAGGCGCCACAAAGCTGCTGCCAGCTTTGGCCCTAGTCGCGGAGCAGGATAGGAGCGAAACATCCAAGAGCTCGCACTGGGCCTGTAGAGCTGAAAGCGCCCTTAGCTGCTCTGGGGTCTGAGAGATCTTCATAGACTTATGCAGCGAGATCGCCGAGCGCGCCTTCGACCGCGAACCTCTCCCCGGTTTCAATCGTCATCGACGGCAACTCATTGCCGTAGTCGATGTCGACCATCGAGAAGCCCCAGCCACGATCCACTGAACGCTGCGCAACCAACTCCGCGTTCAGCTTCGCGAATCGGGGTTCTATGCTCAGGCGGAGTAGGCGATCCATTGCCTTGTCCTGGATCTGACCGGACTCCCAGCGCTTAACGCTCGCGACACCGACATGGACGTAATCGGCAAATTCTGACTGGGTCATGCCCAGTCTCTTTCTCGCGCCGCGAATCTCGTCGCTCGTGAGAAGCCCTTTCTCCCTCCGATAGGCATCCGAAATCAGCCGGGTAAAGTCGGCGCTCTGGTCACCATCTACCGTTTCGAACCCGCAAATCGCGCAGCGGAGACCAGCCGTCTGCACAACGAATCGCTCTCCGCACCGCTCGCCAGCGAGCGCCACCTGAGCGGGCTCAAGCTTTCCGACTGCACACACGAAGCAGTTCATTTCTCCACCCTCCAATTGAAAACGCCTCCTAATCTGTTTGATGAAGCGAGTAGAGGACTAGTTTCGTGGGATTGTTCCGTGGAGTCAATCCAAACTTGAGGTACATCTCACATCCGAAGGACTTGGACTCCCATCGGAAAGCATACAGGCGCACACCCTTGTGAGGGGGATGGGACGCCACGTTGTTGGGTGGGTTGGGGCCTTTGCGATCCCTAGCGCTGATCTCGTCCAGCGCCTTCTGTAGTGCATCGAATCTCTCCTTGGCAGTGAAGAGTTGCAGGGCACAGAACTCGCTTTCGCACTTCAGAGGGTTGCCAAATGCGAAATCCGTAGGGGCCCTAAGCGTTCGCCGAGCCCGAGCCAGAATCTTGTTTGTCGGCGCATTCTGGTCGGATTGTATCATTTGATCCTTTCGGCGTCAAGCGACGCCCCTCAGCTGATTCTGGTCCCCCGCCGGAGCCAAAGCAAATCTGGAAACAGGCCCCCCACATATCGTATGTGCCCTGACCGGAACCTCCAACAAATGCCTAGCAGTTTGCCCAAATCCCTTCATAGCACGACCCAAATCAATTTTCAATAAAGACTGTCCTCCGCCACCTCGATGAAACGTTTGAGCGCCCTTTTGTTCTCAAAAGCCGCCTTACGGCCTGCGTGAATGCTCCACCCGGGCCGGTGACACGCGGGGACGGTGGTAGCTGGAGTGGTAGCAAGCCGCTCGGCCGGAACAGGCTGAGAGTCCAAATCTGTGTCACCAAATGCGTCAAGATGAATAGGAACCCGTGAAGCGCAACGCATCCTTGACGATTTCCCTCGCCTTCATCTGCTCGCTGGCGCTGGTCGCCCAGCGCGCCGGCTACGTCTCGCCGGCCGAGGAGATCCCCGGCCCGCCCATCGAGCAGCCTATCCCCTACAGCCACAAGCACCACGTGGGGACGCTCGGCCTCGAGTGCGCCCAGTGCCATCAGACCGATGACGAAGGCTTCCTGATGCAGTACCCCGCGACGGACAAGTGCATGTCCTGTCACACGGCCATCAAGACCGAGAGCCCGCACATCCAGAAGCTCACGGCCCTCAACGCCAAGGGCGAAGACGTGCCTTGGGTGCAGATCTATCAGGTGCCGCCATTCGTCTGGTTTGCGCACGCTTCGCACTCCGAAGCCGGCATCGACTGCGCGACTTGCCACGGCAAGGTCAGCGAGCGCGAAGTGCTCTTCAAGGAAAAGGCCACCAACATGATCAGTTGCATGGAGTGCCACGCCGAGCACAACGCGCCGAACGACTGCGATTTCTGCCACGATCCGGGCTAGCCGATGCGCTTTGGGCTGATCGGCGCCGGCCGGATCGGGGCGTTGCGAGCGAAGGCGATCGAGCGCCTGCCAGGCTCCTCGCTGGTGATCGCGGCGGATCAGGATCCAGTCCGTGCAGCCTCGCTGGCGCCCGAAGGCGCCACGGACGCCGCCCGGGTGCTCGAGCGCGCCGACATCGACGCGGTGCTCATCTGCGCGCCGCCCGATTCCCACGCCCGCTACGCCCTCGCCGCCCTCGAGTCCGGCAAGCACGTGCTGTGCGAAAAGCCGCTCGCCTCGAGCCCCGAAGACGCCCGCGGTATGGCCGAAGCGGCTTCCAGGTGCGGACGGACGTTGGCGACCGGCTTCAACCAGCGCTACTTCCCCAACCTGCGGTGGGTCAAGGCTTTGGTGGAACGAGGCCGCATCGGTCGCGTACTCCACGTCAGGGCCTACGCCGGCCACAGCGGGCTAGCGGAATTCGGCGACGCCGCCGAGCACGACCCGGCCGTGATCGGCGGCGGAGCTCTGATGGACAACGGCATCCACCTGATCGACCACGTGCGCTACCTGGCCGGCGATTTCGACCGAGCGAGCGGATTCGCCTCCGAGGCGATGTGGAAGATCGACGGCGCCGAAGATAACGGCGTCGCTTTGCTCACCGCGACCGATGGGCGTTGGGCTTCGCTGCACGCGAGTTGGACCGAGTGGCGCGGCTACCGTTTCTGGGTGCAGGTCTACGGCGACCAAGGTTCGGTCCGCGCATGGTACGGGCCGCTCTATGCCGAGCTTGCCGAGGTCGACCAGCGCGGGCGATTGCGGCGGCGCGAGCGCGCCTTCTTCCCTGCCGCCAACATCCGCGCCAAGCTCGGCGGCTGGAAAGCGACCGTCATCGAATCATTCACAGCCGAGCTGGCGGACTTCGTGCGGCGCGTCGAGGGCGCGGCCACGCCCGCGGCGAGCGGCTTCGACGGCTATCGAGCGGTTGAGATCGCGCATGCGGTCCGCAGCAGCTCCGCCTCCCGCTCGCCGGTCGTTTTGAGCGATCCTTTTTGAGGGAAGCGGGCCGGGCCCGCCTCGACATGGACCGACGCTGGAGCAGTCTTGGGCGCTGGAATCAGGCGCTGCTGATTCTACTCGGCGCCTATCTTGCCTTGTGGCCTCTCGAATCGTCGTCGGGCGGCGTGTACACGGCGCGCGTCGTGCTGCAGGTTCTGCTCTACGTCGTCGGTTCGCTGGTGCTCGCGCGGTTGGCCTTCCGGCTTGGGCGGTTGCTCGTGCGCCGCTTCCTTTGGCGAGTCCGGCATCGGATGCTCGTGGCGTACTTCTTCGTCGGCGTCGCGCCGCTCGCGCTCGGGCTGCTGCTCGCCGCCGTGGGCGCCGTGCTGGTGTTCATGCCGGTCGCCGCGTATCTGGTTCGCGCCGAGATCGAGGAGCGGGCGGCGGCGCTCTACGCCACCGCGGATTCGCTCGCGTGGGAGCTGCGCGCCTCCGACGAGGCTCGTCGGCGTGAGGAGGGCCGCGCCTTCCTGCAAGATGCTCGGCGGCGCTACCCTGGCCTGCAAGCCCGCTTCGAGACCCCCGGGGGGCCGCTGACGTTTCCCGCCGACACGCTGCAGGGCGATCTGCCGCTCGAGCTCGAAGATTATCGCGGCGTCGTGAGCCGTGACGGCCGCTACTACCTTGCCGCATACGCGCAGTTCGAGCCGGGCTCGCCTTCGTTGTTGGTGATGGTTCCGCTCGGTCCCGACTACCTTGCCGACCTGCTCCCCGGCCTGGGCCGCGTCGAGCTGCTCGAGATGACCGAGGGCCAGCCGCGGCCGTTCCGGCTGGCCAACCGCACCGGTCAGCGTCGTCGTCCCGGCGATTTACCCCCGCCGCCCCCACAGGCGATGCTTCCTCCGCCCGCCCATCCCCTCGACTGGCCCCTGTGGTGGACCGCGCCGGCGACCGTGCTCGACTGGAGCTCGGGGCGACAGAGCTTGGTAAACCTATTCGTGCTGCAGTCGCGCCCCTCGGCGGTGTTGCGGCTGATCTTCTCGCAGCAGTCCGCCGAGGTCAACGCTCTGGCTCGCAACGTTGGGTTGGCGCTCGCGGTGCTGTTCGCGGTCGCGCTGATCGTCTCGACGCTCGTCGCCGTCTCTCTAACTCGCACCGCCACCAGCGCCATCCACGATCTCTACATGGGGACCCGGCAAGTCGACCGCGGCGATTTCTCGCACCGCATTCCGCAGCAAGGCTACAGCCAGCTCACCGAGCTGGCCCGCTCGTTCAACACGATGACGGCATCCATCGAGCGTCTCATCGAGGATTCCAAGGAGCGTGAGAGGCTCGAGTCCGAGCTGGCCATCGCCCAGGAGGTGCAGGCGCAGTTGTTTCCCAGGGAGGCGCCGCGGCTGTCGACTCTGGAGGCGTTGGGGGTCTGTCGGCCCGCCAGGGCGGTCTCGGGGGATTTCTACGACTACCTGCGAATCTCCGATCAGCGCTTGGCCATCTCGTTCGGCGACGTTGCCGGCAAGGGCATTTCCGCCGCTCTGGTCATGGCGGCGGTCCACTCCACGCTACGGACGCAACTTGCGTTGCTGGGCCCGCACGCCGGCGAGGCTAATCTAGCCGAAGCCGCTGCACGCCTGGTCACCGAGACCAATCGCCAACTCTGCGCCGGAACGGCCTCGGACAAGTTCGCCACGCTCTTCTTCGGCGCCTACGACGAGCAACACAGCTCGCTCGCCTACGTCAACGCCGGCCATCTGCCCCCCGTGCTGGTCCGCGACGGCCGCGCCGAACGTCTCGAGGTCACCGGCATGGTTGTCGGGGCTTTCCCTACCGCCCCCTACCAGGCCAGCGCGATCGCGCTCGAGCCCGGCGACCTCCTGGTAGCCTTTACAGACGGGCTCACCGAGCCGGAGAATCCCTATGAGGAGCAGTTCGGGGAGGAGCGCCTGATGGAAACCTTGGTCCGCTCCGCCGATCTTCCTTTGCAGGAGTTGGTCGAATCGGTGATCGCCGAGGTTGACCACTGGGCTGGCGCCGCGTCCGAACAGCAAGATGACATGACGATCCTCGTTGCGAGAAGAGTCGCATGAGCGGCCCTTTCCGGCGGCTCCTGCTCATAGGCGGCCTCTCGAGCGGCGTGCTGGGTCTGGGCACCTTCGGCTACCGTTTGATCGAAGGGCGCCCCTGGTTCGACAGCTTCTACATGGCGCTCATCTCGCTGACGACCGTCGGCTACGGCGAGGTGTGGGAGCTCACTCAAGCCGAGCGCACCTTCACCTCGATCTTGCTGATGGTGGGCGTGACCGTGGTGTTCGCGCTGATCGGCATCATGAGCGACTTGGTGCTGCAACTCGAGCTCGAAAACTTCTTCGGACGAAAACGGACCCAACGCATGCTCAACAAACTCCACAACCACTACATCGTCTGCGGCGCCGGACGCGTGGGCCGCGGCGTGATTCGCGAGCTGCAGCGCAGCGATGCGGCGATCGCGTTGATCGATTCGAAGGAGGAGCGCGCGCGGTGGGCCGAAGAGCTCGGCATTCCCACGCTCATCGCCGACGCCACTCTCGATCAAACGCTCATCGAGGCCGGCATCGAGCGAGCGAAAGGCCTGGTGGCCGCCATCGGAAGCGACGCAGAAAACGTCTACGTCACCTTGACCGCTCGCGGGCTCAATCCCAAGCTGCTCATCGTCGCGCGGGCGACCGACGAGCAGGCCGAGGACAAGCTCAAGCGCGCCGGGGCGGCGACCGTTTTTACCCCCTACACCTTCATCGGCCATCGCCTCGCCCAGGCCATTCTTCGCCCGCACGTACTTAGCTTTCTCGATGTCGCCTCCGCCTTCAAAGGTACGCACCTGGACCTCGACCTCGAGCAAATACGAGTTTCGGCGGAGAGCTCGGTCGCCGAGCAGACGCTCGAGGAATCCAAGCTCCGGCAGCGCTTCGGCGTGATCGTTCTCGCGATCATGCAACATGATGGTGAGATGTCGTTCAATCCCGCCGGGCAAACTAGAATCCATCCTTCGGACGTGCTGATCGTGATGGGCGAACGCTCGAAGCTGAACCTGCTGGAACGCGAGATCGAACGATAGAGGCAACACCGCGTGCAACGCGTTCTCACCGCAGCTCAGATGCGCGAAGCCGATCGGATCACGGTCGAGCAAGCCGGCATCCCCGGCCTGATCCTGATGGAGAATGCTGGCGCTCGCGTGGTCGAGGCGCTGCTCGACGGGCCGGCGCCGCTGAGCGAGCAGCGCATCTTGATCCTGTGCGGCAAGGGGAACAACGGCGGCGACGGATTGGTCATTGCCCGGCAACTGTTGGTGCGCGGGCTTGGCCGTCCGTTGACCGTGGTCGCCGCCGACGAGTCGGAGCTGTCCGCCGACGCGGCGGCGCAGTTGACGATGCTGCGCGGCGCGGGCGGCGAAGCGGTTCTCGTCTCCTCGTTCGAGGAGTGGATCTCCCTGCGCGACCGCACGCTGCCGGCCACGCTGGTGATTGACGCTCTGCTGGGCACGGGTCTGCGCGGTCCCGCGCGCGGCCTCCTCTCCCAACTCATCGCCGACTTGAGGGAACGCTGGCGACACGCCCGCATCGTCGCGGTGGACATGCCTTCGGGTATGCCTTCCGACAGCGCCGACGCGGAAGGCGTCTGGATGCGCGCCGACCAGACCGTCACCTTCACCGCCCCGAAGATCGCGCAGGTCCTGCTGCCCAACGCCGCGCGCATGGGCCGCTTGCGGGTCGCGCCCATCGGCACGTCGCCGGAGATCCTCGACGGCATCGACGGCGCCCGCCTGATGCTGACCGAGCCCGCCGACTTCCGCGCCCTGTTCCAACCCCGCGATCCGGCCTCGCACAAGGGCTCGTTCGGCCACGTCGCGGTAGTTGGCGGATCCCGATCGAAGCCGGGCGCCGCGGCTATGGCGGGGACCGCCGCCTTGCGAGCCGGCGCCGGCCTCTGCACCGTCGTTACCGCGGCGGGCGGAGCCGCTGCCATTGTGGGACTCACGCCGGAGCTGATGACCGAGCCCGTCGAGGAGCTCGACGACGGCACGATGGGAGACTTCGACGCGTCTCTGCTCACCGGCAAGGACGTCGTCGCGATCGGTCCGGGCTTGGGAGCGGGCGCCGCCAACCTGGAGCTGGCGCGGAAGATTCTCTCCACCGTCGAGGCGCCGATCGTCGTCGACGCCGACGCCCTAGGGGTGATGGGCGAAGACTGGAGCTCGCCCAGCGCCGCGGTCGTCGTCACGCCGCACCCCGGTGAGATGGCGCGCATCACCGGACTCTCGGCGACCGAGGTCCAGGCGGACCGCATTGAAGCGGCCCGCGCTTATGCCGCCAAGCACGGCGCCACCACCGTGCTCAAGGGAGCGCGCACTGTGATCGCCTGCCCCGACGGCCGCGTCCTCATCAACCCCACCGGCTCGCCCGCCATGGCGACCGGCGGCTCCGGCGACGTATTGACCGGGTTGACGGCCGGCCTGCTGGCGCAGTTCCCGGGCGAGCCGCCCGAGCTCGTTGCCGCCGCCGCGGTCTGGCTCCATGGACGAGCCGGCGAGATCGCCGCGCAGCGGTGGGGCGAGAAACCGCTGTTGGCCACCGACCTCCTCGACGCGCTGCCCGCCGCGATTACCGAGATCGCATGAGTCGGCGCTGGGTCAGCCGCTCGCCGGAGCAGACCGAGGCGATCGGCCGCGAAGTGGCCGCCATGTTGCGAGCGCCGGCCCTCGTCCTGCTTGCGGGCGATCTCGGCGCCGGCAAGACCACGCTCGCAAAGGGTCTGATCGCTGCCCTGGGCGTCGCCGAGCCCGATGACGTCGTCAGCCCCACCTTTTCACTCGTGCACGAGTACGACGGCTCGCCAAAGGTCTACCACATCGATCTCTACCGGCTCGATCGGCTCCCCGAGCTCGAGACCTTGGGCCTCGACGAGCTTTGGGAGCAGCAAGCGATCGTGTTGATCGAGTGGGGTGAGAAGTTCGCCGATCAATTACCCAGCCGGCGCATGGAAATTCGCCTGGCCCACGCCGGCGAGCGTGAACGCACAATCGAGCTCATCTCTGCGGGTTAATCCTTCTCTCGAAATTCACGCCGAGGTCGTAGATAACCCTGGCGGGTCTTGCGAGCAACGGCGTATCGGGCTAAGCTCGGTCTACGATGTTCGTACGATCCCCTCTTCTCCCTTGGTTCGTCTTGTTACTTGTCGCGCCGTCCGGCATCGCCGCGCCCGCGCCGCGTGCGGCCGACCTGGAGGCCGTCGAAACGTCGCTGTACTTCTTGCCGAGTCGCGAAAGGGACGAGCACGTCTTTTTCGCTAGGGGACCGGGCTATACGCTTCGGCTCGAACCCTCGGGATTCACGCTAGGCGTGCGCGTCGAGGACGAGAATGACGGCGGGGATCCATGGGCCGACGTTCCGGCCGGCAAGGATCCATGGCGAAAATCGGCGCGTTGGAAGCCGCTTTACGTCGAGTTTCTGGACGCGAATCCTGCCGCCCAAGCGGAGGGAACGGCTGCGGACGCCACGCGCGTACACGTCCTCAAGGGCGCGGATTCCATCCGCGACGGGCGGCGCTACGGGCGCGTTACGTATCGCGAGGTCTATCCGGGAATCGACGTCGCCTACTACGGGGACGCCGACGGCGTGGAGTACGACTTTCTGGTGCAACCGGGCATCGATCCCTCCGTGATTCGGATGTCGTTCAAGGGTTTCGACGAGGTGCGGGTCGGCGACGCGGGAACGCTTCGCGCCACGTCCGGCGGCAAGACGTTCTTGCAGCACAGACCGATCGCATTCCAGATGCGCGACGGAGCTCGCGAGGCGATCGAGGTCGGCTATGTGCGCCTCGAGGACGGCAGCTACGGACTCGATCTCGGCGACTACGACCGCGAGCGCGAGCTGGTGATCGATCCGCTTTTCACCTGGCGGCGCGTGTTCGGAAGCATGGAGAACTCGAGCAGCGACGATCGTTTCTTGGCGGTGGACGTTGGTCCCCGGGGCTTCATCTACGTGGCGGGGCTGGCGGAGGGAATGGACGTGCCGTTGATGAATCCGCTGCAGGGGCAGAAGGGCGGCGAGCGCCTGCCAGACGCGTACATCGGCAAGATCAGCCCGGACGGCAAGGATCTAGTCTGGATGACGTATTTGGGCGGGCCGGAGAGCGACAGCGCGTCGGGAATCAAGGTGGCGCCCGACGGCTCTGTGTACGTCGTGGGGACGACCAGCAACGGGGACTTCTTGGGGACGGACAAGGTGTTCGGTCCGTGCGTCGCGCGGGATATCTTCTTGGCGAAGATCCGGCGCGACGGCGGGGAGGTCCTGGACGCGGCGCGGTTCGGTTCGTCGGAGGTGGATACGGCGGTGTCGCTGGATCTGTCGCCGGACAACATGCTCGGCATAGGCGGGATTTCGCGCGGCGCGGACTTCCCGACGACCGACGGGGCGTTCCAGACCATGTACGGCGGCGGGTTCTCCGACGGCGTGGTCCTGATGATCGACGAGGACTTCGACCTGAGCTACGCGACCTATCTCGGCGGTGACGGCCGCGACGAGCTGTCGGACTTGCGGATCTCGTATCAGCATGGGCTGCTGGGCGTGTCGATGAGCACGGATAGCGCAGGCCTGCCGACCACCACGGCGGCTTACCAGGCCGAGAAGGGCGCGCTGATCGACGCCTTCACGATCTTCTTCGACTTGGTGAATCCGTTCAGCCCGGTGCACTACGCGAGCTACTTGGGCGGCTCGGACAACGAGCGCGCCTGGGGCATCGAGTTCGATCCGTTCGGATTCGGATGGCTGGTTGGACGGACGGACTCCGACGATTTTCCGGCGACGCCGGGCGCGATGTACCCTGACCCATTGGGAGCGCGAGACGCGTTTCTGGCCCGTTTCCCGGGACCCACGGCGATCGCCGTGGGGGCGCCGGAGCCTGTTGTGACGCGATTCGGAAACGAGCACTCGAACACCGGTGTGGAGGTGCGCGCGCTGGCCGACCAGATTATCGCAGTGGCAACCGACGTCGTCCTTGGAGGAGCGACGTCGACGTCCAACTGTGAGGGGACGTGGACGACGTCGCTGGTGCGGTTCATCCAGGCCTTTGCGTTCGACGGCACGCCGATCAGCGAGCCGCAGTGCGACGAGGGGCGCTCAGGCGCGGAGGTCGCGACGGGCTCGGGCGTGTTGGCGATCGCCGGTCAGAATCCGGGGTCGACCGGATCGCCCGACGGGGATGTGGAGGGGGGGTACGATCCGGGGGGCGTCGATCTGTTCCTGTTCGCGTTCGGGCTCGAGCCGAAGCGGCCGCGATTGGAGGTGACGATCGATTTCTCCTTTACGGGCGACCAGGGAACCGTAGGCAATCCGAAACCGGTGCGCATGGTTGTGCGCAACGCCGACGCCGTTCGAACCCTGACGAACGTGATAGCGATTGCTCATGCTTCGTCGGAGGCGCCCATAACGGGCCCGCTGCCGGGAGACTGCAACCGGTCGGGGTCGGACCTGACGTGCGACTTCGGAGAGCTCGCGCCTAGGCAGCGAAAGGGAGTCACTTTCCAGGTGACGCCCGCCTCGCCGCAGGACACGTTCGTGCTCGCGGAAGCGAGCTCACGAGAGTCTCCCGAGGATTACGATGTCGCCAACCTGCGCGTTACCGACCGCGTGCGCGTCCGCGTCCGCGCAGCCGGCGTTGTTGAGGGCGGACGCCTAAGCGGCGTCGTTCGGTTGGAGAACGAGGGCGAGTCCACTGCGACGTCGCTGGAGGTTCGGGTCGAGGGCGCGCCCTCCAGTATTCCTGCGGAGTGCGTGAGGGCAGTGCGCAACGCCAGCCAGTTCGTGGGCGCTCGAATCATCGTTGAGACGATCTGCACCAGGCAGGCGCTCGCGCCCGGCGAAATATGGCGGCTCGACTTGCCTGACCTGACGCGCGACCGGGGCTTTTGCGCCAATCTCGCGATGGTTCAGCAAAACGAGCTTCCGAGCCGGGACTGTGCCGCCGTACCAGAGACGCCGCGGTTGAGCAGTTGGGAGATCGGGGCGAACGGCAGAGAGTCGGCCGCAAGCGGACAGCTTCGAGGTCCATCGCAAGGAAGCGGGACAACGGTTTGCAGGGGCTTGGAGGTCGTCGCGCAACCCGAGGGCGCAAGCGCGACCGCCGGCACGTTGGTGATCAGCCATGCAGGCCGGACGTTGCCTGACCTGGCTTCCTCTCCGCCGGGCTGCGCGCCTGAGGGGAACGAGATTCGCTGCGCCGTCGAGGGACTGAGCGCGGGCGAAGTCGCGAGCTTCCCGTTCGAGTTTTG
This sequence comes from Bryobacterales bacterium, assembly GCA_965216545.1. Lineage (GTDB taxonomy): Bacteria > Acidobacteriota > Terriglobia > Bryobacterales > UBA6623 > RI-231. Next base: position 2,879,888 of record OZ244172.1, on the reverse strand, counting down.
CACCGACGATCTGCCGGCGCTGTTTACGTTCGACGCGCGGATCGAAGCTCCCGGGGCGGAGGCGGACGCCAACGATGTCACCAGCCTCGACGTTCTGGGCGTGCCCGGCGCTCCAGAGCCTTCGGTCGCGATCAACCCCAACGGCGTAGTGGACGCCGCCAAGTTCGGACGACGAGGTCTGAAACCGGGGATGTGGGCGGCGCTGTTCGGGACGAACCTGGCGGACGAGCTGATCGTCGGCGGATTCCCCTTCCCGCTCGAACTGGACGGGACGGTGGTGTTGGTGGACGGCCGCGCCGTCCCGTTGTTCTTCGTCTCGCCGAACCAGATTGTCTTTCAGGCGCCGTGGGGCGTCATGGGAGAGGACGTCGTCGAGGTCGTCGTGAGCCGCAACGGCGAGCTCTCGCGGCCCGAGCGCGTGTTCTCGGTGCTGGCCGATCCGGCGATCTTCTCTCTCAACCAGAGCGGGACCGGCCAGGGGTCCATCCTGATCACCGGGACGGCGTCCGTGCCGGCTCCGGAGGGCTCGATTCCTGGCGCAAGGCCGGTGCGAAGGGGCGAATTCATCTCCATCTTCGCGCTGGGTCTGGGGCCAGCGACGAATCTGCCGCCGACGGGCGGGCTGTCGCCAGCGGGTCCGCTGAGCGAGACGAAGACGGCGCCGCGGGTGACGATCGGCGGCGTGGAGGTCCCGGTACAGTTCAGCGGGTTGGCGCCGAACCTAGTCGGGCTGTATCAGGTGAACGTACAGATCACCGATGCGGTTCCGACCGGAGATGCGGTCGAGGTGCTCATCGAAGTCGCCGGATTCGGCTCGAACCCGGTGACGATCGCCGTGGCTCCCTGAGGCAATGGCTACCGCCTGGGAAAGAAGCTGCTAGGGCCGGGCATTCTCCCGAAGCTCACTTCAACCGTGCCTCGAATCGCCACCGGCTCGCCGTCTCTCATCGCGGGACGGAAGCGCCATTGCTTGACCGCCGCGACGGCCTCCTCGTCGAGGCCCATGCCGAGTCCCCGCTCAACCTGGAAGTCGTACGCTCGGCCGTCGCTGCGCACCACGACCTCGAGAACGACCGTCCCCTCGAGCCCCGCCCCTTCGGCTTCGTCGGTGTACTTGGGCCTGACTTCCCTAAGCAACCTCGGCGACTCCATATCCTCGTCGAGCTCGTGAATCTCCTCTTCCCCGGTCTGCGCAGAGACCGGGAAGGCCCCGCGCGTCCCGTGCGCGAACAGCAAGAGGACAACCGCCATCGAACCCGCCAACAATCGAGAACGTGATATCCGCATTTCGGACGACCTCCTATCATTGGGACTTCCATTTGGCCGCCCCGATGCGTTGAACATAACCGGCCTCGGGCCGCGGCATAACGGCTTTCTGCCATTAGGCATGCTAAAATTCGCCTCCCTTGGAACATTCCGAACCTGCTCCCGCGATTTCTCCGCTTCGCTATGACGAAAGCGTACGCGTCGCGTGGCTGATTGCGTGGCGGCAAACCGTGATTATCATCCTCGTCTCGACGCTGGCGATGCCTGTCATCTCGCTCGGCCTGGTCGGGGTGCTGACCACGATCGGGGTTCCGCGCGAAGCCGTTCTGCTGGCCGTCTCGTTCATTCCGGTTCTCGTCGTCCCCGCCGTCGTGCAGCCAATCCTGTTCTTCATGGCCATCAACAAGGAATATCGAGGCTTCCGCATCGAGGCTCTTCGTCCCGACTCTCACCACGAGGATCTGACGCTCACCGAATGCATCGCACCAGCGTTGATGCTGTGGATCGTCGGCTCGATTCTGCTGTTGATCCTGCTCATTCCCATCCAGCTCGCGGTTGGAGCGTTGGTCGGGGACGCGACCATGAACTTCGCAATTGCGCCGGCGATCCAAGTCCTATTCGCTTACCCCATCGCGCTGGCGCTGCTGTTCCGCTTCCACCGCGCGCGCTTCCACGGTTTCCGCCTGCACACAGCGCGTGACGAAGAGAAATAGGCGTTCGGCACGCCCTGGGGTGCTCGCGTGGAAGACGGGCCCTTCGAGGCCCGGCGACCGCCCGATTGTAGCCCGCGGCGGGAGCGGGGTGAGAAGATGCTGTTCAGGGCTTCTGTCGAGTCATTCCAATGAGACCCTCTCTTTCGCTCGCATTTGCGCTCGGCGCGTCCGCCTGCACGAGCACGATAGCCCCGTCCCACTCCCCGCCTGCTGAGTCGGCGACCCAGGCGCCCTCGAGATCGAGGGTCGTCCTGGCTTCCGAGGTCGATTGGCAGCAGCTCAACCCCGCTCGCGGCGACGCGAGTCCGGGCGCGGCCGACCTTTGGGGCGACCGCAAAGGCCCAACGGCGACGGGCTATTTGTTCACGGCCGCGGACGGTTTCGAGTCGCCGCCTCACGTCCACAACGTCTCCTATCGCGGAGTCGTCATTCGCGGCCTCATCCACAACGACGATCCTGACGCCGAGCAGATGTGGATGCCGGCGGCTTCATTCTGGACGCAGCCGAAAGGAGCTGTGCACATCACCGCCGCGAAGGGCAGCGACACCCTGGCGTATATCGAGATCGAAGAAGGCCCCTACCTCGTCTATCCCCCCGAGGAGGAGTCTTCCGCGGAAGAGACTCCGATCAACGTGCACCAGTCGAACCTGGTCTGGGTCGATCCGCCCGGGCAGCCGGCTTCTGTGAACGGAGCGAAACTCGCTTACCTCTGGGGCAAGCCGCAAGACGGCGAAATGAATGGGACCTTCGTCAAGCTGCCCTCAGGGCTTACCGCGAGCTTGGGCGTCAGCGGCTCCACCTTCGGAGCCGTGGTGATACGAGGGCGCCCAATCCTTCGGGCGGCGGGTCGCCCTGACGCGAAGATCGCCGAGCCGGGCTCCTACTTCAGCTCTACCGGGAAGGCCGCCCATCAGCTCGCCTGCCAAGCGGGAGAAGACTGCATCCTCTACGTGCGCATGGAAGGCAAGCTGGAAATCCTTCCAGCAAAACCCGAGAGCTAGGCTCGCCTCGCCAGGCCCGGCGCCCCGTGGGAGCGGCTCGATCCATCCGCGGCCGGATTGATCAGCCGGCAGTAGCCGCCAGAGCAGCTCGAATGTCTTCCTCCTCCGTCTTTTGGAAGCGCAAAACGCCGAGCAGCAGCTCCCCAAGCTCGCTGGGGCTCCAGGGGCCGTGCATGACGCCCGCCTTGCCGTGATGCACGCCGAACAGATGCCCGAGCTCGTGGGCCAGAACGTAGCCGAGGATGCGGCCTTCCTTGTAGCGAATGGAGGTGTCGTCTCGGCGTAAGGCGACCGATCGCGCGGCGTCGCGGGCGAGCGCCTGCACGCGACCCCAGTAGACGCTGGCGTACGTGCCGCGTGCGCCGTCCGGGGTGAGCTGCGCGCGGCCGAGCTCGATGCCGGAGGCCGGCATACGGGCGGTCATCTCAGGCGGCAGGATGCGCAGCACACGTGTCTCCGGCGGCATCTCCGCCGCGCAGCGGTCGTCGCGCTTGGAGCTGGATGGCGTGCAGTCCAGCCAATCGATCGAGACCCCGGCGCGGCGGAAGACTCGGCTTGCCGTCGCGGTCGCGATCTTCCGCAGACCCCTCGGCAGCCCGGCGTAGTCCTGGATGCGGACCTGGAACAAATGCGACTGGGTGTGCTTTGCTTCGGCCTGAGAGCCGGCCACGGCTGTAAGCAGTAGGAGAAAAACGGTTCGGGACATTGGACTCGCCTCCCGCGCGGGTGCGCGTTGAGGGCGAGTCTGCGGCGGAAATCAGGCAACGTCGATAGACGCGGCCTCGAAGAATCCCAGAAACGATCTAGACCCACATATTGTTCAAAAGTATAGGTTTACGAGGCGTCATCGATGCGCCGCCCGCCGTCTTCCGCTGCGGATCTCGGGCAACCCGAGCGCTTCTCGAAGCTCCTGCACGCGATTGCGGACGGCGTAGCGGCTCGGCTTGGCCGGGCCGGTGTGGGAGTCGGCAATCCGCTCATACGATTCGCCGAGCGCCTGGCTTCGCACCAGCCACTCGAAGTAGCGTTGCGGATAGGTTCTGGGCTTGGCGCCGTTGCCCGGCTCACTCAGACCGCGCGCGGCCGCCTGGACGTGGCGCTCCATGGCCGCTTCGAACAGGCGGCGGACCCGCGCTTCGAATACCGCGCGCGGTTCGGCTTGCGGATCCCATGCCCAGTCCCGAAACACAAGTTGCCCCTGGCCGGACGCGCCATCCGAATGGACGGCCGCCCACGCCAGCAGACTCGGACCGGGCTTGCCATTCCCTGCCCGAATCCCGAGCCGCACGGCCCGCTCAGCCGCCGCGATCAGCCACGCCGGCCGACCACCCGGCGACGCCAGGCCGTGCCGCTCGGCCCACTCCGCCACGCATCCCCGGGTAGGCCTTCCGTTCCCGTTGATCGCCGCCAGCTCACCGACGATCCGCGGCGCATGCTCCTCCAGCGCGACCAGAAACTGTTGCCGCAACGCCCGCTCGCACGCCTCTGACCGCAACGTCCGCACAACGACCCGTTCGCAGGGACCGGCAGCGGCCCCGTTCAGGTCCCTTTGTCGCCTGCAAAGTTAGGCGCGTCGATAGACGGACGCTCGATGCTGCCTCGAAAGAATCTAGATGTCCAAGTCGTTCATGGAGGGGAAGTTATCGCTTGGATCGCGCCCAAAGTCCCGCTATACTGGCCGCGGGCGGGCAGGCGCCCGCCCGGGTCATAGGGGGATGACCTACCGCTTCGGCCCCTACGAGCTGAACGCGCAGACCGGCGAGCTGCGCAAGTCCGGCGTGCGCGTGCGCCTGGGCGGGCAGCCGATCGAAGTGCTGACGCTGCTAGTCCAGCGCGCCGGCGATCTCGTCACCCGCGACCAGCTCAAAGAGGCGCTGTGGAAGGAAGACACCTTCACGGACTTCGATCACGGCGTTAATACTGCCGTCCAGCGTATCCGCCGCGCGTTGGATGATTCGGCGACCGAGCCCAAGTTCATCGAGACGCTGCCGCGTAAGGGGTATCGCTTTGTCGCGGGGGTCGACACAACACCCCAAGCGCATGCTCCGCACCAACCTCCGAAGTGGGCATACGGCGCCGGCGCCGCCTGTCTCTTGGTCGCAATAGCCCTCTTTTGGCCCGACTCGAAGTACGACTACAACAGCAACTCTGTTTCCCGCGTAGCACGCCAGCTCACCTCCGACATCGGCCTCACAGCTTGGCCCGATATCACGCCGGATGGTCAACTCGTCGCCTATGCCTCGGATCGCGACGGCGGCCCGGATACCGACATCTGGCTCCACCACATCGAAACGGACGAATCGACCCAACTGACGGACGAGCCCGGGGACGAGATCCAGCCGCGATTCTCACCCGACGGTACGCGGATCGTCTATCACTCCCAGCGAGACAGCGGTCTCTATGTCGTTTCGACGCTGGGAGGAACTCCCGAACGTTTCGCTCCAGAAGGCCGAAATCCAAAGTTCTCCCCCGACGGCAATAGGCTCGCCTACACGATCGGGAGGCAAGGCGTAGGCTCTGCGGCGAACCTGGTACTGGCCAATGCAGACGGCTCCGCTGCCGAGGTCATCAACTACGGGATGCGGTTTCTGGGCGTAGGGGTGGCATGGCTCCCGGACGGCCGTTTGATCACGGGTGGAAACAGAACAGCCGATCTAGCGAAAGGCGATTGGTTCGTATTGACGGCCGATGGCGCTTCGATCGAGCCGGCGGAAGTGGCGTCGGGCGACGACCTAGCCGTCAGCCGCCCGCCCCCTTTTGCGCCAATCGATTGGCTAGAGCCTGAGCAGGCCGTCCTATTCTCCGCTCGGCAAGGCGATTCGATCGATCTCTGGCTGCAGCCGTTTTCGCTCGAACGCGGCAAAGTCACCGGACCGCCGACCAAGCTGACGAGCGGCGGCGCTATCGAGTTCGATGCCGGTGTCTCAGCGGACGGGCGTATCGTCTATTCGAGCCAAGAACAGAATATCGACCTTTGGCGGCTGCCCTTGGCGCCGGACCGCATGAGCGCGGAGGGGCCGCCTGTCCGGCTGACCACGGCTCCAGGCGCCGAGTACGCGCCGACGCTCTCAGCCGATGGAACCGAAGTCGGATACCTCGTCTCTCCCTCCTCGAGCAACCCTTTCCGCGCGCGCCTCCACTTCGGCCAAGTCGAGCCATTCGAGGCGGCGCGGCTAGGCGACCAGGGAGGCGTTGGCCGCCGCTTCGGTCTCGGAGACAACGGTTCGGAAGTCGTCTACAGCGTGGGCAGCACAGTGTATTCGGCCTCGACGACGGAAGGCGTGCCTCGCAAGGTTTGCTCGGACTGCGGGCAGTTGTTGACTTGGTTCGAGCCCGAACAGCTCATCCTACATAGGGGAGAACACGGAAACCAGATCGTGGCCTTCGATACGAAGAGCGGCAAACATGCCGTCCTGGCGGAGCATGAGCGTTACGTTTTCCAGGAAGCCAAAGTCTCGCCCGATGGCGCCCAACTGCTCTTTCACGTGTTGACCAGCGGCGCCACATTCCGCCAGGTCTTCGTTGCGCCCATGAACCTGGAAAAGACCTGTTCCTACGGAGATTGGATCGCGATTACGAGGCTCGAGGACATTTCATTCCGAGCGGAATGGTCGCCTGACGGGCGGTTGATTTACTATTTCTCGAACCAAGGCGGGCCGTACGGAATCTGGGCACAGCGCATGGACGCAGGCGCCGGCAGACCAGTGGGAGAGCCGGCTCTGGTCTATCAAGGATCCCCGGGACAGCCAGCGTTCGTCTCCCACGTTATCAGCGGCACTGGCTTGCCCAAGATGGCTGTCGGGCCTGACTTCATCTTGTTCGACGCCTCGGAGAGGCGCGGGAACGTCTGGCTACTCGAACCGACAGGAGACCAGCCGTGACCTACCGCTTCGGGCCCTACGAGCTAAACGCGCGGACCGGCGAGCTGCGCAAGTCCGGCGTGCGCGTGCGCCTGGGCGGGCAGCCGATCGAAGTGCTGACGCTGCTAGTCCAGCGCGCCGGCGATCTCGTCACCCGCGACGAGCTCAAGGAAGCGCTGTGGAAGGAAGACACCTTCACCGACTTCGACCATGGCGTCAACACTGCCGTACAGCGAATCCGCCGGGCACTAGACGATTCAGCGACGGAGCCTAAGTTCATCGAGACTTTGCCGCGGAGGGGGTATCGGTTCGTGGCTACGGTCGAGGAGACCGCAACTCGGGATTCCGCGGGTGCGGGCCGCAAGAAGCGCTGGCCCTGGATCGCCGCGGCCGCCGTCCTCGCACTACTTGGATTCGCCGGTCTGAAACGCTTCGGACCGCTGGCACTGACGGAGCCCTCCAAATCTAGCGCCGCCATTCCCCTGACCTCCTACCCAGGTTTGGAGCGGTATGCGTCTTTCTCGCCTGACAACAGCCAGATTACGTTCTCGTGGAATGGCCCCGACCAGTTGAACGTGGACATCTACGCCAAAGTCATTGGCGACGACCGGCCTCCGCAGCGACTGACCACTCATCCCGCCGAGGACACCAGCCCGAAGTGGTCGCCCAATGGCTCCGCGATCGCCTTTCTGCGGATTTACCCTGACGGCTCGGGAGAGCTCATGAGCGTCTCGCCACGAGGCGGTCCGCCGCGTTCGATCGCCAAGACCCTGGCTCCCCGCGATCCTTATCTCGGCACGGGGCCGTATCTGGATTGGGCGCCGGACTCCCGTTCTATCGTCGTAGTCGACCGGACGTCGACGAACGCACCCTTCCACCTGACGCGGGTTGCGGTGGAGACCGGCGAGAAGCAGATCCTCACGGAGCCGCAGGACGAATGGATTGGAGATACCGGCCCGGCGCTGTCGCCGGACGGACTGCGGCTCGCGTTCTCTCGGGTAGGGGAGCTGACCTACGTTGAGATGAACGTCGCGGAGCTCGACCCGCGCGACGGCTCCGTCCGGGAGCTGCGCGAAATCGAGACCGGCATGCCCCGGAACCACGCCCCGGATTGGCTTCCAGACTCAAAAGCCCTGGTGTTCAGCGGATCGGAATTCTTTGGGTTCCACAACTCTTCGCGCATCTTTGCTCTGGACACCGAGTCGATGCACTCGACGCCTTTCCCAGCGATCCGCGTTCAATCCCCGGCAGTCTCGCAAGACGGCGCTCGCATGCTCTTCACTCTGGGCTCGCCAATCAACCACATCTATGCGCTAGATCTAGCCGCGGCCCGCATCGAGCTCGAGCCCATCCTCACATCCACGCTTGGCGAGTTTTGGCCTCAGTACTCTCCCGACGGTTCGCGCATCGCCTTCATCTCGCGTCGCGGAGGCAAGCCCGAGCTCTGGATTCACGATCTTGCAACGGGCGAGGAATTTGCCGTGGCAGACGGCTCGTTTGACTTCTCGTGGTCGCCGGATGGACGGCAGATTGCAATCCCGCGGCGGTCTCCAGATCGCAGTTACATTATGCTCGCAGAGGCCCAGGCGGGCGCGCGTGTGCGGGAGTTTCCGAACGGTTCGCCTGCAGGCAACAGCCCCTTCTGGTCCCGGCGCGGCCACGGCATCTATTTCGATACGGCCGCTGGGGAAGAGGCTAGCCAGATCTTCCGGATCCAGGAGATGGGCGGCCGGCCGGAGCAAGTCACGATAGATGGCGGGGCCAACCCAGTGGAATCGCCCGACGGACGGTTTGTGTACTTCACACCTAAACGCGGCTATGGAATCCCGTTGAAACGCGTTCCGACCAGGGGCGGTGAAGAGGAAACCGTAGTCGAGGCGGTCTTTCAAGGCGTCGCATTCGCAGTGACCGACGAAACCGTCTATTACGCCACGCCGCCAGACGCGAACGGGGCCGCTACGCTTCGCTCTCGCGATCTCAAGACGGGCCAAGACCGAGACCTGATCACTCTAAGAGCCGCCCGCTGGGTCGACATGACTTGCTCGCCGGATGGAAAGACTCTGCTAGTCACGCAGTCGGAAAACAACGCCGACATCGTGATGGTTGAGCTCGACTAGGCTTCCCCACGCAATTCGGACCGTGCGGCCGCTAGCCGCGCACTGGCGCACTTCGTCGCAAGAGCCTCGCCCGTCCTCCTCACCAAGACTCCCCAGCCGTCGCCCGCACCCAATCTCCGTGCGCCTCGATCCTCTCGCGCTCTTCCGCGCTCGTCGCGCGCCAGTCGTCCAGCAGCGTCAGATTCCCCTCGAGCTGCGCGCGCGTCGTGGGCGCGGTCAGCACGATGGCCGCCGCCGGGTGCGACAAGCAGAAGCGGTAGCAATCCGCCGCCGTCGGCGCCCGCCAGCCGCCGGCGCGCTCAGGGTTCTCCCGCAGCAAGGCGCGCCAGCGTAGGGCGGTGAAACAAACCGCCGGGATCCCGAGTTGCTGTGTGATCGGAAAAACCTCACGTTCGGCGCCACGGTGAGCCGCGTTGTAGCGGATCATCAACAGGTCCAGTCGTCGCTCGCCCTCCGGCGAAGACTCTTGCGCCCAGCGCGCGCCGAGCTTGCGCTGATGCGTCGTCAACCCGATCAGGCCGAGCGAGCCCGCGGCCCGCCGGCGCGTCAGCTCCTCCCAAGCGCCCGCCGCCGAGCAGACCTCGGCCCACTCTTGCTCGGACTCGATGTAGTAGAGCGTGGCGATGTCGGGCGGGCCTCCCAGCGCTTCCGCCATCTCGTCCAGCTCGCGCGCCGCCGCCTCGGCCGAGCGCGCCTGGAGCTGCGCAGCCACGACCAGCCCCGACCGGTCGGCTTGGGCGAGATAGCGCGAGAGCCCGTCAGGGTGACCGCACCAGTTCAAGTAGCGGACGCCGCGCTCAACCGCCCAAGCGACATCTTCCGCCTCGAGCTGCGAGCCGCCGCGCGTGGCCAGCCCGAGCCGCCTCACCGCGGGCAAGCGCTCGCTCAGTCTTGCGGTCCGCTCCACGGTGGGCTCCGGTGCTTGCGCGGGAGCGCCTTACACGAGCTTGCGTAACAGGTCCGTCTTCCCGCCCACGTCGGTCAAGCGGAAATCCCGTCCCAAGTGCGGATAGGTCAGCCGCTCGTGGTCGAGCCCCAGCAAGCCCAGGATCGTCGCGTGCAAATCGTTGAGATGAACCGGGTCCTCGGCGGCGCGCAGCCCCAGCTCGTCGGTCGCGCCGATCGCCTGCCCGCCCCGCACGCCGCCTCCCGCCATCCACAGCGAGAAGCCGTAAGGGTTGTGGTCGCGCCCCTGCTGCCCTTGTCGATTGCCGTCCGAGGTGGGCGTGCGGCCGAACTCACCGCCCCAAATCACCAGCGTCTCATCCAACAGACCGCGGGCATCCAGGTCGCCCAACAGACCCGCCACAGCCTTGTCGGTCTGCGCCGCGCGCGCCAGGTGGTTCTCGTCGCAGGCGATGTGGCCGTCCCAGTCGTCCTTGTTCTGCCCGTTGCCCGACCACACTTGCACGAAGCGTACGCCGCGCTCCACCAGACGCCGCGCCAACAGACAGCGCCCTCCGAAATCCGCGCTCACCGGATCGTCCAACCCGTAGAGCTTCTTCGTCGCCTCGCTCTCGCCAGAGATGTCGGTCGCCTCCGGGGCCGCCATCTGCATGCGAAACGCCAGCTCATAGCTCTCGAGCCGCGCCTCGAGCTCGGAGTCGCGATTGCGCGTTTCGAGGTGACGCCGGTTGAGCGCGCCCAGCGTATCGAGCAAGTCCTTCTGAGCGGCGGCATCCATGCCGTCGGGCGGACGCAGATTCAGGATCGGGCTGTTACCTGGCCGAAACGAGGTCCCTTGATAGACAGCCGGCAGAAAGCCCTCTCCGTAGACCTCCGGGCCCGATCGCACACCGCCTTCGAGCAGCACCACGAAGCCCGGCAAGTTCTCGTTCTCCGAGCCCAACCCGTAAAGCACCCACGAGCCCAAGCTCGGCCGCCCGATTCGCGGCCAGCCGTTGTGGATGAGGAACTGCGCCTGCGAGTGCGTGAACCCCTCGTGGAAACAGGACCGGATCACGGCCAGGTCGTCCGCCCGGCGCGCCACGTGCGGAAACAGGTCCGAGACCACCAGCCCGGACTCGCCACACGGAGCGAACTTGCGCTTCGAACCCAAGATGAGCGAGTCGCGAAACTGCCCGTTCTGGAAGTCCGCGTTCCCGAAGCTCTTCGGCGGATGCTCGCCGTCCATCCGGTTGAGCAGCGGCTTGGGGTCGAACGTGTCCATCTGGCTCGGGCCGCCCTGCATGAACAAGTGGATGACCGCCTTGGCCTTGGCTGGCGAGTGCGGGGCGCGCGGCGCCAACAAGTTGCGCTGCTCGCCGGCTCGTAACAGATCGAGCGCCGCCATCCAGCCCAGCCCCAAGCCGGCGCTCTGCAAGAACCCTCGCCGGCTCAGCTCAGTCCACATAGAGAAACTCATTCATGTTGAACAGCAGCAGGCAAAACGCCTCGAGAGTATTGCGCCGCAGGTACTCGAGCGCGATGCGCCGCTCTTGCTCGGAGGGCGCGCGAGAGAGAGCGAGGCGCCAGCCGGCCTCCACCTGCGCCGCGGCCGACTCGCCCGCCTGCTCCCGCAGCCGCTCGGCAAACCGCGCGGACTGCTCCGCGCTGAAGAGGCTGTTCATCAACGTCAACGCTTGCGGGGCCACCGTCGAAACCTCGCGCCGCGCACAGCTCGTCGCGTTGTTTGGCGCGTCGAAGATCTGCAGCAGCGGCAGCGACATCGAGCGCTTGATTTGCATATAGACGGTCCGCCGGGCATGTTGCGCCGGATCGGGGTTCTCGGGCCACAGATGCGGCATGCGGGCCGCCAGGATCTCTTCGTCGCTCAGCGGCGGGATGACGCCCACGCCGCCCATCTCCAGGTTCAACGCGCCCGAGACGGCCAACATCGTGTCGCGAATCGAATCCGCGTCGAGCCGGCGGCGGTTCATGCGGCTCAGTGAGAGGTTGTCCGGGTCGTTGTCGAGGCTGGCTTGCGAGGCCACGCTCGACATGCGGTAGGCGCTCGAGAGCATGATCCGGCGGTGCATGCGCTTGAGGCTCCAGCCGTCCGCGGCGAGCTCTACCGCGAGCCAGTCCAGCAGCCGCGGATGGGTGGGCGCCTCGCCCTGACGCCCAAAATCGTTCGGCGTTCGCACCAGCCCGTGGCCGAAGTGGCCCTGCCAGAGGCGATTCGCCATCACGCGCGCAAGCAGCGGTTGATCCGGCGAGGTCAGCCATTCTGCCAGCGCCTTGCGCCGCCGCGGCACGAACAGCGCGTCCTCGGGCTCCTCGATCCGCGGCCCAGGCAAGATCGCCGCCGGAAAGCCCGGCTCGACCCGCTCCCCCGGTTGCTTGAAGTCGCCCTTGTCGAGCACGTGGGTCGCGGGTACGACCTCCTCGTGCCCCAACACCTTCGCGCTCTTGTAGCCGTCGCCGGCCTTCATGTAAGCTTCGCCGAGCCGCCGCATGCGCTCGGCGCGTTGCTGCGGCGTCTCGCCCTTGGCCGCCTTGGCCATGCGCTTGAGGATGCGCGCCTGCTCGCTGAGCGGAAACGAGCGCGTGCTCGTCTGCACGTCGAACAAGCTGACTAGCGGGATCTCAGCCTCCACGCTGCCCGCGAACAGCGCCGCCAGCCGGTAGTAGTCCCGCTGGCTGACCGGGTCGAACTTGTGGTCGTGGCAGCGCGCGCACTCGATCGTCAACCCGAGAAAGGCGGCGCCAACCAAGTCCACCGCTTCGGCCTGCCACTCCGCTCGATACTGCTCGCCGTAGAACGTGTACTCGATCGGAAAAGCTCCGAGGGTGAACAAGCTCGTGCCGATGCGCCGCTCGACGTTGCGCTTCTTCTCCTCGGGCAGCTTGTCGGTCCCCTCGAGCTCCATGTTCGTCGACCAGATCTCATCCGCGGCGATCTGCTCTTTGACGAACACGTCGTACGGCTTGTCTTGGTTGAACGATTCGATGACGTAGTCGCGGTAGCGCCAAGCCGTGGTGTAGAAGTGATCCGTCTCGAAGCCGGACGTGTCGGCATAGCGCACCAGATCCAACCAATAGCGGCCCCAGCGCTCGCCGTAGCGCGGCGATGCGAGCAGCCGGCCGATGAGCTTCTCCCACGCATCGGGCGAATCGTCCTGCACGAAGGCTTCGAGCTGTTCGGGCGTGGGCGGCAACCCGTGCAAATCGAAGTAGGCGCGGCGAACCAGCGTACGGCGGTCGGCCTCCGGCGCCGGCTCGAGCCCTCGCTCTTCCAGCTTTGCCAACACGAACGCGTCGATCGGCGTCCGCGCCCAGGACGGGTGGTCGGGCTCGGGGATGTCCGGGCGCACCGGCGGCGCGAACGACCACCACCTCGAGCGCTGCGTCTCGGCCTTTGCGTCCCACGGCGCGCCGGCCTCGATCCACTTCCGTAAGGCGGCAACCTCGCCGGCGGCCAGCAGTTGATTCCCGGGCGGCATCCGCAGCTCGCCCTCGCCGACGACAGCCCGCAGCAGCAGGCTTCGCCCGGCATCGCTTGGCTCGAGCGCCGGTCCGCGCTTGCCGCCGCGCAGCATCGCCTCGCGCGTGCGCAGGTCCAAACCGGACATTTGCGCCTCGCCGTGGCAGCCCAGGCACTTGGTCTCGAGCACCGCCCGTGCGGCCGTCTCCTCGCGCTCCGCTGCCGCCGCGGGCGCTGCCGCCAGCAGCAGCACGCTAGCGCAGGAAGCGAGTCTGCACGTCGCCGTCAATCCTCGGGTAGTATACCGCCGCCTCGGCAGTCTCTACTCGCCGTCAGGCAGCGCCATCGCTTGGCTGTCGCCCTCTTTGCGCGCCGGCTTGAAGCGCACCGCGGCCGCCTCCGAGCTCAACTGCTCGAGCCAAAACACGCCGTCGTTGTCGCCGCTGTTGCCGCGCGTGGCGAAGAAATCCAGGTCTCCGTCTTCTCCGACATCACGCACGATGAAGCGGTCGAACATCCCGCGCTTGCGCCGCACGATGTCGTGACGCGTCCACTGGCCTGCCGCGTCGCCGGAGTTCTGGAACCACGCGATGCGCCCGAGCGGGTCCTGCGCCGTTACTTCTTCGCCGTCCCGCTGCCGCGGGCCGCGGCTGTAGCTCCCCGCCATCACGTCCAGGTCGCCGTCGCCGTCGATATCGGCCGGCAAAAATCCGGTCATGTCATCGGGCGCGAACGAGCCGATGTCATGCACACTCCACACGCTGTCCGCGCCCTCGGGCTGAGCCGCCCACGACAGCACGCCCGGACGCGTCGCCAAAACCGCATCGAGCCGCCCGTCGCCGTCGAGGTCCGCCAGCTCCACGTTGAACGCCGTGGCCTTGCGCGGCTCGCCCGCCGGGGTTTGTAGCGCAATCGGCCGCTCCTCGAACGCAATCTCGCCGCCCTCTTCGGTCACGTTCTCGAACCAGAACACCCGCGTCTCGTCCATCGAGCCGCCGAAGACGTCCAGGTCGCCGTCGCCATCGAGATCCACCGGCATCGCGTTCACCGGCGCCTGGACACGTGTAAGCTCGTTCTCGCTCCAGCTTGCCTGCTCCAGCGGGTCGCCGTCGATCGAGAACCACGAAATCGCGGTCGCCGGCCCGCCCGAGCCGAACGACTCCGAGCCCTTGTTCGCCGCGACGACCTCCGCGCGACCATCGCCGTCGAAGTCCGCGAAATAGGCCTTGATCCACGAGCCGCGGTTGCGTGTGATCTCGGGCGCAATCCGGCCCCAGCGCAGACCGCGGTGCTTCGACGCCGGGTTCTGCAGATAGAGCAGATGACCCTTCTCGCATGCCGCGATGACGTCGAGCCGTCCATCGCCGTTCAGATCCCCGAGGTTGACGTCCTCCACCCCGGCCGCCTCGGCGCCCTCGGCCAGGCTCAGCCGGAACCAGTCATTCTCGCCTTCGCCGCCATAGGCGACGCGGATGTGGCTCGAATCTTCCTGAGCCGAGACCACGTCCTCGAACCCGTCCTCATCTAGATCGCCCATTGCCAGTCCGTCGCCGCCGCGGATCGCAATGCCGGCCGCGGCCTCGTCGTCGATGCGGTGCTCTTCCCATGAGATGAACGTCCCGTCGGGCCGCGTCGCTTCGGTGACGAGCTCCTGGATCGGCGCGCCCTCGCTCGGCGGCCCTGAGTCGCAACCAGTGCACACCAACAGCACGAGCACGGAGGGGAGGACGCGCATCGGCCCCACGATAGCCCAAAATCGGCCGAGACGTACTCCGGCGAACGCCTGACCAAAGCGAAAGAGCGCCACTATACCGGCATTTGCTTTTGAAAAAACCTGGGGTATTCTATTCACTCCCCCGACGGAAAACAGGAGACGCAGAATGAGCGCGCCCGCTTCGGCGAAAAAGCCCGACGTTCTTGCCGCTTTCAAGGGCTCGCTCGAGCCGGTCGAAGTCCCGTTTCTCTACCAACTCGGCCTCGCCGCGGCCGCGGCCGCCATGGTGCTGCTGCCGCTGCTCTACGTCGCCCTCATCGTCGGCGTCGGCTGGCTGGTGTACCTGCACGCCGTCCACAACGTCGCCATCCTCAGCGGCGGTCGCACGTTCTACCGCCTGATCGCCTACGCGGCGCCAATCGTGGCCGGCGGCATCCTGGCGCTGTTCATGGTCAAGCCGCTGTTTGCCAAGCCCGCCGAAGAGCCCGAACAGACCAAGCTCGACGAGGACGACGAGCCGCTGCTGTTCGCCTTCGTCTACAAGATTTGCGAGCTCGTCGGCGCGCCCAAGCCGGTCGAGATTCGCGTCGACAGCCAGGTCAATGCATCGGCCAGCTTTCGGCGCGGCTTCCTGAGCCTGTTCGGCAACGACCTCGTCCTCACGCTCGGTCTGCCGCTGGTCGCCGGCTTGCGCACCGATCAGCTTGCCGGCGTCATCGCGCACGAGTTCGGCCACTTCGCCCAAGGCGCCGGAATGCGGCTGAGCTACGTCGTACGGCGCGTTAACTTCTGGTTCGCGCGCGTCGTCTATCAGCGGGACGAATGGGACGTGCGGCTCGACCGCTGGTCCCAGGAGCTCGACTTCCGCCTCGCCGTGGTTCTGTGGCTCGCCAAGCTCGGCGTCTGGGTCAGCCGCAAGATCCTGTGGGCGCTGATGACAGCCGGTCACGGAATCAGCTCATTCCTGCTGCGCCAGATGGAATTCGACGCTGACGCCTACGAGGCGCAGCTCGTCGGCTCGAAGACCTTCGGCGAAACGTCGGTGGAGATCGAGCTCCTCGGCCTGGCCTCCCAACGGGCCATCCAGGATCTCAGCCAGACCATTCAGGACGATCGGCTCGTCGACGACCACGCCGGCCTCGTAGCCTGGCGGCGCTCGACCTTGTCGGCGGATGCGCCACAAAACATCCGCGCCGCGCTCGAGGACGCCGAAACCAGCGCCTTCGACACTCACCCCGCCACGCGCGACCGCATCGCCGCCGCCGAGGCGGCCAACCGCGACGGCGTCTTCCACCAGACCTCGCCCGCCACCGTGCTCTTCCGCGACTTCGATGAGCTGAGCCGGAGTGTCACGCGTCGCTTCTACAGCGCCGAGCAGCAGCTCGACCTCGAACGCAACCAGCTCATCCCGCTCGCGGAGTTCCGGCGCCAAGCCGGTGACGCCGACCTGGAAGCCCGCGCCTCGGCGGCGGTCTTTGGCGGCGCCCTGCGCTCCGACGCGCCGCTGCACGTCGCCGAGCCCGCCGAGCGGCCCGTCGGCGAGTCCGTCGAGAAACTGCGCGCCGCCAAGCAAGAGTGCGAGCGACTGATCGACGACCTCGCCGACTCCCTGCACCTGAGCGCCAAGGCGGATGAAAAGCTTGCGACGCTGCGGCAGGCGGACGGGCTGCTGCGCACTGGCTTCCGTATCGACGCCAACACGTTTGGCGTGCCGCTTTCCGCGCCCGAGGTCGTCGACGAGCACATCCAAGCGACCGAGCGTGAGTATGACAACCTGTCTGGGCGTTTCGGCGAGCTCGACCGTGCGTTCGAGAACCGCCTGGCCGCCGCGCAGGACCTCGTCTACTCCGGCGCGTCGTGGCTCGAGGTGGAGCAACCGCGCGAGCGCGCCGAGAGGCTGCGCCCTGCGCTCGCTGCCCTGCGCGAAGCCGCCCCCGCTTATCGGCGCCTCAAGTCCTCCGCGCTCGGCTTGCAAGCGGTGGCCAACAACGTCGGCGAGCAAGAGCTGAACGAGGAACAAGTCGAAGCCCTGCGCAACATGGCTTCGGCCTGCGCCGCCGCCATCCGGGAGATGCGGCCCAAGCTCGCCGCCGCCGGCTACCCCTTCGAGCGCGCCCAAGGCAAACAGTCGCTCGAGGATTTTCTGTTGCCGGGACAAGTCGAGCCAGGCGACTTCAACGCCGCGCTCAACGTCGGCGTCCCCGCCTACCAGAACTTCGAATCGCTCTACGCCCGCATCATGGGCCGCTGGGCCGCCATCGTGCACCAAGTCGAACAAGCCGCCTTCGAAGCGACCGACGAACCAGGTTGAGGCGTCTGGGGGCGCGATGCCGGTACGTCTTCGCGCTCCGGAGACGCGTGCGTGAGCACGCGTGCCCGCGCCTCCCTTCTAGCCGCCCGGCTCCGAGACGACATTGTCGTACGCGGTCATCTTTTTGTTCGCGTCGTAAGCCGTCCTTATGGCCGCCCGCTGAGATACGGTTGTTTGAGACCGCAAACTAACCATGCGCGGGTCGTAGGGATGTTTGTGCTTGCGGCTCTTGACTGCGGACGCTTTCACCCTTCCGCCGGATACTGAAGAGGGCGACCGCCGCTAGAACCGGGCCAACGTCGAGGAAAGCTCTTGCTCGAATGCGGCGAGTTGATCGCTTCGTTTCGACTCGTCCCAACCCAACACATCCGCGACGATTCGGCTGACCGCTTCGGCCCATCCCGCCCGGTAGCCCGAGTGAAACGCCAGCATCGTCCGTCGCAACAGGACGTCGCCGAGCGTCGCGGCCTTTTCTCGCTCGAGCGCAAAACGGATCTCGCCTAGCGTGGTCTGGGCGCCCGCAACCGCCGGCCGGTCGAGATCGGGATGCGACTCCAAGTACGCCAACAGCTCTGGCGTGCGCGGACCATAGAGGCGAGCCAGCCGCGGTTCGGCCCTCACGTACCCGTCCGGCGCGGGCGTCGACTCGATGCGCCGGGGCGTCAGTCCCAGCTTCGCCGCGGCCGCGCGGACCGCCTCGGCCGCAGACGACGGCGCCGTGGTCAGCTTGCCGCCGACCAACGTCAGCAATCCTTCCACCCCGTCGCTGGCGGCGTGGTCGTGGATCTGGTGATCGCGCGAGGCGGCGTTCATGTTGGGCCCATCGGCGCGCACCAGCGGCCGCGACCCAGCATAGGCGTACGCAACGTCGTCGATCGTGACCCCCGCCCGCGGGAAGAGGAGATTCGCTTCGCTGAGCAGATAGTCGATCTCGCTCTCGAGCGGCAGCACCCGGTCTGGGTCGCCGTCGTAAGGCGTCTCTGTGGTGCCGATCAGCAGCAGGTCATTCCAAGGCACGCTGAAGAACGGTCGTCCGTCGGAGCGCGCCTCGTGGTAGACGGCCGAGCGCGGCGCGCCCTCGAAGGGCTTTACCACGATGTGCGCCCCGTTCAACCGCGTCAGCAGCGGCCGGCGCGCACCGCCGAGCAGCGCCCGCACGTTGTCGATCCAGGCGCCGGCGGCGTTGATCACCAGACGCCCGCGGAGCTCCTCGTTGCCCGACCGCACACCCACGATGCGATCGCCCGTCCGCAATAGCTCCTCCACCGGGAAGTGATTGCGGATCGTCGCCCCGGCTTGCTCGGCCTGCAGCGCCATCTCGAGCGAGACCCGCTCGGGCCAACTCGACTGCCCGTCCCAGTAGAGAAACGCAGCGCGCAAGTCTTCGCCGTCGAGCGCGGGCTCGAAACCCAGAGCGTCCTGCGCGGAGAACGCGCGGTGCTCGGAGAGGCGCGGGTCGCGCGAGAGCATGCCGTACATCGCCAGCCCGGTGCGGATATACCACGCCGGACGGCTGTCGTCGGCGTACACTGGGATGACGAACCGCAGCGGCGCCGCCTGCCCGGGAAACTCGTCGATCCAGAGCCGGCGGTCGCGGAGCGATTCGCGCACCAGGCCGAGCTGGAAGCTCTCGAGGTAGCGCAAGCCTCCGTGGATCAGGCGAGTGGCACGACTGGTGACTCCGGCGCCGAAGTCGTTCTTCTCGACCAGCGCGACCTGCAAGCCGGCCAAAGTCGCATGGCGTGCGAGCGCACAACCGTTGATGCCGCCGCCAACGATAATGATGTCGTAGGGTGAGCTCAAGCTTGACTAGAGATCAAAGCCGAACGGCAAGGCCCCTCCAGAATAGCGTCCGGCTGGCGGCCGTCGCTTTCGCCATGCTGGCGACGATGCCCGCCCCGGTCTCGGCGGCCGCGCCGCGGCTGGTGGTGCTCGTCGTCGCCGAGCAGTTTCGAGCCGACTACCTCGACCTCTATGCCGATGGATTCATCGAGGGCGGATTCCGGCGACTCACCGACGGCGGCGCGTACTACCGCAAGGCGCGATTCTCGGCCTCGACGACGTTCTCGGCGCCGGCGGCGGCCACGCTTGCCACCGGCGCGTTGCCGTCCGAGCACGGCATCGTGGCCGATGCTTGGTTCGACGCCGCGGCGATGCAAGTCGTGCGCGCCGCCCAAGGCGCAGCCGGCGTCTATCCCGAGCGCCTGGTCGGATCCACCCTCGCCGACGAGCTGAGCTTGCGCTCTCGAGGACGCGCCCGCGTGGTCGCGGTTGGCGGCAATCCAACCGCGGCGGCAATGCTAGCCGGCAGGCGCCCCCGCGGCGTGTTCTGGAGAGGCGCCGAGGGTTCGCTCGTCACCGGTTCCTACTACGCGACCGGAGCGCCCAACTGGCTCGAGCAGCATCAGGCCGATAACCCGCTCTCGCCGCTCGGGCGCCGGACGTGGACGGCCATCGACTCGAAAGACGGCGTACCGCCGCTGCGCGTGCTCGATACTGATCAGTTTCTTTCGCTCTACCGTTCCTCGCCCTTTGGCGTGGAAGACATGCTCGGCTTCGCGGGCGCGGCGCTGGCCGGCGAGCGACTCGGCCAGCGCGACTACTCCGACATGCTCGTCGTCGTGCTCGAAGAGCCCGCGCGACTCGCGCTCGAGACCGGCGCCGATTCGCCGCTGATGCGCGACCTCGTCCTGCGCATCGACCGCGCCTTGGCCGCGCTGCTCGAAGAGATCGACGCTTCGGCCGGCCTAGAGGAATCGCTGGTCGTGTTTACGGGCTTGCACGGAATTCCGCACCAACGCCAGGAACGAGAGCGCGCCGGGCTGCATACCGGCGCAGTGTCGGGCGACGAGGTGGCGCGCCGCGCCGACGACGCGCTTGCCCGCGAATTCGGCGCCGGCATGGACGTGTGGAAGTACGTCTACCCGTTCCTGTACTTGAGCGACGCCGCGCGCCAGGGCGGCTTCGAGCGGAGGCGCCGGATCCTCGAGACGGCGGGCAAGGCGGCGATGCAGGTCCCCGGTGTGGCTGGTTGGTATGCGCCCGAGTCATCGTCGTTGACGGGCGTGGTGCGTGAGGCTTGCGAGGCGGCGTTTTTTCCAGGGCGCTCCGGCGATCTGATGCTCGTCTACGAACCCGGTTGGATGGAAGCGTTCGGCGATGGCCGCGGCGTGACCTCCGGCTCGCCTTACCGCTACGACACCGACGTGCCGTTGATCCTCTATGGCCCGCGCATTCGGCCCGGCTCGCGGGACCGCATCGTCGACCCGCGCAGCGTGGCGCCGACGCTGGCGGCGTTGCTCGACATCTCCGCTCCCAGCGTGTCCTCGGGCAAGCCGCTTTCGGAGTTGCTGCTGCCGCCGTCCACGCCCGCGGTCGGCCCGCCCAAGCCGCCCATCGATTGACGTGGCTGACCTGGAAGTCCAGCTCTGCGGTCTGCGGCTGAAGAACCCGATCCTCGCCGCGAGCGGCACGTTTGGCTACGGCCTCGAGCTCGAATCGATCCTCGACTTGACCGCCCTGGGCGGCTTCGTGACCAAGGGCCTTTCGCGCGCGCCGATCGCCGGCAACCCGCCGCCCCGCATCGTCGAAACCGCTGCGGGGATGATCAACTCGATCGGCCTGCAGAACGTCGGCGTCGAAGCGTTCGTCCGCGACAAGCTGCCTCGGCTCGCGGGGCTCGAGACGGCCGTGTTCGCCAACGTGTTCGGCTACGAGCCGGAGGACTACGCGGCCGTGCTGGAGCGCCTTGAAGACGCTGCCGGGCTCACCGGCTACGAGCTCAACGTATCCTGCCCGAACACCAAGCGAGGCGGCCTGCAGTTCGGCGCCGACCCGGCGCTGCTGAGCGAGGTCGTCGAGCTGTGCCGCAAAGCCGTGAGCTCGAAGCGGCCCTTGATGGTGAAGCTCTCACCCAACGTGGGAGACATCGCCGTGATGGCGCGCGCCGCCGAGACCGCCGGTGCGGATGCGGTCTCACTGGTCAACACATTCCAAGCGCTCGCCGTGGATGCGCTCAGGCGCACGCCGAGGATCGGCGCGGGATTCGGCGGTTTGTCTGGACCGGCCATCAAGCCCATCGCATTGCGGATGGTCTACCAAGCAGCGAAGGCGGTCGAGATTCCCGTAGTCGGGCTAGGCGGGATCGCGACCGGCGAGGACGTAGCCGAGTACTTGATCGCCGGAGCGACGGCGGTCCAAGCGGGGACCGCGAGCTTCTGGGATCCGGCGAAGACCGCCAAGCTGCCCCGCGAGCTCGACCGCTTCCTGCGCGCGGTCGGCGTGCGGGGGGCGCGCGAGCTGACTGGAAGCCTCGACATGGGGTCCGGAGACTGACAGAACCGGACAAATTCCGACAAAATCCTGCGAGAAATGGTGTTACAGCTCGGCTCCGAACACATTCGCAGCCCGTTGCGCCAACGCCACGGACGAGCCGGGTCTAGCCCGGCTCCGGGCCAGCTTCGTTGTCCGGTTCGAGGATATCATGGGCGGCGTCGAAGGCAAGGCTCGAGGTGCGGGCAAGTGACCTACAAGGCGACTGCTATCGGTATGTTCCAGAAATCTTGGAGAGACGTGACGGTCGCCATCCGATAGCGGAAACGGCACGGAGCCCAGGCGGTTGATCGTGAAGCATTCCTCGACGCCTTCGCGTGCTGCAAACCCCGCACGTGCTGGTTTCCTTCGCAATCCGTCGAGGGACTCGGCGCACGCATGCTCGAGATTTGTCCTGCATCGCTTCGCAGGCCGGCACGTCGACTTCGCCGCCGGTACGCTTTCGCGGCCGCGGCTTGTTGACTGGCAGTTTGCGATCGCAAAGCTTCACGCGGCCTGGCTGCCGACCCCAACGAACGACGTCGCCGCCGCGCTGTTTGCCAGGCTGCGACAGCTCGCCTTCGGTCACTTGCCGCGCCGAGAGCTCCGGCACGGGTTGAATGGTCGCTAGACCAGCGACATCGATGACTTCGTCGACGGCTCCGCGGCATTGTTCGACGAGCTCGACGAGCGGGAGCATGAGCTGTGCGTTCTGCTCAGCAGGCGCGT
>OZ244172.1:0-2852500 GCA_965216545.1 Bryobacterales bacterium | reverse complement strand
TCCGGTTCGTTGCTTGCTTCCAGCTAGCCGGAGCTTATCGCAGGTAGCCGCGTCCTTCATCGCCTGCTCTCGCCTAGGCATCCCCCGTACGCCCTTAGTAGCTTGACCATAAAATTTACCCGGAACGAAACCGGCTCGGCAGAACCGCCCTCGCTTGACTCCGGGCTATAAGCTTTCTATTGGCGCTCTCAAGGGTCGCCGTCGCAGACGGAACCGCACCGCGGGACCGGCTAGATCCCTCGAACGGAATAGATGCGACGACGACGCCCGACGATATCTCTATCGTTTTGTGCCCTTCGATATTCAGTTTTCAAAGACCTCTCGAGACTCCGCGCATCGCGCCATGAGCCCAGGTCTGCAGCTTCGGCTCGAAGCCGCAGACCTGGATGCATGGAAGACCCGGAGCATGAATTAGACCCGCACTTGCGAGCTCGCCAAAAGGCCGGTGGTGGGCGTGGGAGGATTTGAACCTCCGACCTCATCCTTATCAGGGATGCGCTCTAACCAACTGAGCTACACGCCCCTTGCCGGGTCGCCCTTGGCGGTTGCCGGGTTGGAACTGGTGGAGCTGATCGGGATCGAACCGACGACCTCCTGAATGCAAATCAGGCGCTCTCCCAGCTGAGCTACAGCCCCTGAGCCTTCGTTCGAGTCAGATTATTCGAGTCAGATAAAGAGGCTGGCTGGACGCGCCCCGCGCTCGCTACGCGAGCGCGGGCAAGAGAGACACGGTTGCAGTTCCGGGAAAGAGAGGTCGAGTCAACCTGGAACCACTCGCCACTCACACGGTCCGGAGACCGATGGGCTCGCGATTCGGCTTTTCTCTTTATAAAGGAGGTGATCCAGCCGCAGGTTCTCCTACGGCTACCTTGTTACGACTTCACCCCAATCATGGATCATACCGTGGGCCGCTGCCTCCCGAAGGTCAGCTTACGGACTTCTAGTACAATCCACTTTCGTGATGTGACGGGCGGTGTGTACAAGGCCCGGGAACGTATTCACGGCGTCATTCTGATACGCCATTACTAGCGATTCCAACTTCATGCAGGCGAGTTGCAGCCTGCAATCCGAACTGAGGACGGCTTTTAGGGATTAGCTCCGCCTTGCGACTTCGCAACCCGCTGTACCGCCCATTGTAGCACGTGTGTAGCCCTGGACATAAAGGCCACGATGACTTGACGTCGTCCCCACCTTCCTCCAGCTTGTCGCTGGCGGTCTCCTGCGAGTCCCAATTTTTGGTAACACAGGACGAGGGTTGCGCTCGTTGCGGGACTTAACCCAACATCTCACGACACGAGCTGACGACAGCCGTGCAGCACCTCTACAGCAGTCCCCGAAGGGAAGCCCCTGTTTCTAGGGGCGGCCACTGCAGTTCAAGCCCAGGTAAGGTTCTTCGCGTTGCGTCGAATTAAACCACATGCTCCACCGCTTGTGCGGGCCCCCGTCAATTCCTTTGAGTTTCAGCCTTGCGACCGTACTCCCCAGGCGGCGTACTTAACGTGTTAACTCCGGCACAGACTCAGTGAAGAGCCTACACCAAGTACGCATCGTTTAGGGCGTGGACTACCAGGGTATCTAATCCTGTTTGCTCCCCACGCTTTCGAGTCTCAGCGTCAGTACCGGTCCAGAGAGCCGTCTTCACCACCGGTGTTCCTCCTGATATCTACGCATTTCACCGCTACACCAGGAATTCCACTCTCCTCTCCCGGACTCTAGTCCGTCAGTTTTGGTCGCACCCTCCCAGTTGAGCCGGGAGATTTCACAACCAACTTGACGGACCGCCTACACTCGCTTTACGCCCAGTAATTCCGAACAACGCTTGGAGCCTACGTATTACCGCGGCTGCTGGCACGTAGTTAGCCGCTCCTTCTTATACGGGTACCATCACTATTGTCCCCGTCGAAAGACCTTTACGACCCGAGGGCCTTCATCGGTCACGCGGCGTCGCTGGATCAGGGTTTCCCCCATTGTCCAAGATTCCCCACTGCTGCCTCCCGTAGGAGTCTGGCCCGTGTCTCAGTGCCAGTGTGGCCGTGTGCCCTCTCAGGCCGGCTATCGATCGAAGCCTTGGTAGGCCGTTACCCTACCAACAAGCTAATCGACCGCGGGCCCATCCTCGAGCGACCGAAGCCTTTCACCCCGAAGGGTCGTATGCGGTATTAGCTCCAGTTTCCCGGAGTTATTCCCCACTCGAGGGCAGGTAACCCACGTGTTACTCACCCGTCCGCCACTTTACTCAGATCCCGAAGGACCCTTTCTCGTTCGACTTGCATGTGTTAAGCGCGCCGCCAGCGTTGATTCTGAGCCGGGATCAAACTCTCGAGTAATAGATTGTGAGCCTGAAACGCCCCGAAGCCCGAAGACCTCAGAACCGCCCCAGACAAACTCGTGAGTTGGTCGCCCGACCTAAACCCAGAATTGCGCGTTTGCCTCTGCGCGTCCAACCAAACTTTCAAAGATCCGTGACCCGCCAGATCGCCTGTCCGCCCATCTCGAGGCCGGACATCCTTGGAGGGACCGATCCAAAATCGCCTTGACCGCGCGCGGCCTTTGGCTTCACTCGCGCGAAGCGCTTGGGCCTGCCCTTGGTCTGAACTTTTCAAACTCTCCCGGGATCCGGGAGGCTTGTTGATGTCGCTCGCACCGCCGCTCGAGACGAACCCGCTTCGGGCCGAACCAGCCCTAGGCGCTGCGATAGCGCAATCACCAATCTATCAAGCTTCCAGCTCCGTTGCAAGCGCTGCGGCGACTTTTTTTCGCCGGAGCCGATTTGTTCTGCGCTCGGAGCGCGGCCAAGCCGCGCCGTCGCCTGGATGTAGTTTAGCAAAACAGCAGGCGAGCGGGCAAGCTTGGGGTCAACCCTTCTTGCTCGCCTTCTTGCGCGTCGCCTTCTTCTTCGCCGACTTTTTCTTCGCGGCCTTCTTCTTGGCGGCCTTACGGCGCGGCTTGCCGCCGCCCTCGGCGATGCGGCGAGCGCGCGCCTCGAGCAGCTCGACCGCCTGCTCGACGGCGAGCTCTTCGGGCTTGACGCCGCGCGGCAGCGAAGCGTTGATCTCGCCGTCGGTCACGTAGGGCCCGTAGCGGCCCGAGAGCACCTTGAGCGCCTTGCCGCTGGCGGGGTGCTCGCCGAGCTCGCGTAGCGGCTCGGGCTTGGCCGCGCGCCGCCGGCCCTTGGGCTGTTTGAGCAGCTCGACGGCCTGCTCGAGCCCGATGTTGAGCGGCGTCGCCGTCTCCGGCGGGATCGAGCGGATCTCGTCGCCGCTCTTGACGAATGGCCCGAAGCGTCCGTTCGCGGCCAACACCGGCTCGCCCGTCTCGGGATGCTTGCCGATCTCGCGCGGCAGCGCCAGCAACGCTAGCGCGAGCTCCAGCTTCACCTCGTCGGTCCCCATGCCGGGCAGCAGCGACGCCATCTTGGGCTTCTCGCCCTCGCCGCCGGCGCCTAGTTGCACGTAGGGCCCGAAGCGCCCGGTCTTGAGGAACACCGGCAGCCCGCTCGCCGGATCCTCGCCCAGCGCCTCGGGCTCGCGCGAGGCGGCGTCGAGCAACTCGAGCGCCCGCGGCACGGTGAGCTCGTCGGGCGGCTGCTCGTCGGGCACGCTCGCGCGTTGCTCGCCGTTGGAGAGAAACGGGCCGTAGCGCCCGATCCGCACCTCGACCTCGGTCCCTTCTTCGGTCTCGCCGAGCGGGATGCCGCACACCTTGCGCGGATCGATCGAGACCTCGCCCTGCTCGACCAGCGCGTTCAGCCCGGGATGGCCGTTTCCGAAATAGAATCGCTGCAGGTAGGCGTCGCGGTCCGCCTCGCCCCGCGAGATCGCGTCGAGCTCGTCTTCGAGCCGGGCGGTGAACTCGTAGTCGCACAGGTTCCCGAAGTGTTCCTCGAGCAACGCAACGACCGCCATCGCGGTGAAGGTCGGCACCAACGCCGAGCCCTTCTTGAACGCGTAGGAGCGCTGCAACACCAAGTCCACGATGGTGGCCCAAGTCGAGGGCCGGCCGATGCCGAGCTTTTCGAGCTCGCGGATCAAGCTGCCTTCGGTGAAGCGCGCCGGCGGTTGCGTCGAGCGCTCGTGCGAGTCGGCCGAGCGCGTCTCGAGACCATCGTTGGCGGCGACCTTCGGCAGAACCTTCTCCTGCCCGTCGAGCTCGGCGCTGACGTCCTCTCCCACGCCATAGGCGCGCAGAAAGCCCGGCGCCTCGACGGTCTTGCCGCTGGCGCGGAAGCGAGCGCGGGCAGCCGCCACAACGACGGCGACGTTGGTGCCGCGCGCGTCGGGCATCTGGCTCGCGACCGTGCGGCGCAGAATCATCTCATAGAGTCGAGTCGCTTCTTCACCGAGCGAGCGGCGGACCTCATCGGGATCGGTGAAGGTCTCGCCAGCCGGGCGGATGGCCTCGTGCGCCTCCTGCGCATTCTTCACTTTGGTCTGGTAGCGCCTCGCCTCGGCGGGCAGATACTCGGCGCCGAACTTCGATTCGATGTAGCGACGCGAGCCGGCGAGCGCTTCGTCGGAGAGCGTCGTCGAGTCGGTGCGCATGTAGGTGATGAAGCCGTTTTCGTAGAGCTGTTGCGCGACGCTCATCGTGCGCCGGGCCGAGAGCCGTAGCTTGCGGTTGCCGTCCTGCTGCAGTGTGCTGGTCACATACGGCGCTTGCGGTGCGCGCGTGAACGGCGTCTCTTCGACCGACTCAACGCGCGCCTGAGCCTGTTCGACCTCGGCGAGCAGCGTCTGGGCGGCGGCCTGGTCGAGCAGCAGGACGTTCGAGCCCTGCTTGAGCTTGCCGCTGTCGGGATCGAAGTCGCGGCCGACGGCGATGCGTTGGCCGTCGACGTGGGTCAGCTCAGCTTCGAAGGTCTGCTCGACGCCCGGCTTTGCGAACTGCCCTTTCATGCCCCAGAAGCTCGCCGAATGAAACTTGATCCGATCGCGCTCGCGCTCGACGAGCAAGCGAACCGCCACGCTCTGCACGCGGCCCGCGCTCAGGCCTCGCGCCATCTTCTTCCACAGCAACGGGCTGACGCGGTAGCCGTAGAGCCGGTCGACGATGCGGCGCGTCTCCTGCGCCTCGACCAGAGCCATGTCGATCTCGCGGGCGTTGTCGAGCGCGTTCTGGATGGCGTCCTTGGTGATCTCGTGAAAGACCAGTCGCTTGACGGGAACCTTCGGCTTGAGCGTCTCGAGCAGGTGCCAACTGATCGACTCGCCTTCGCGATCTTCATCGGTGGCGAGGTAGATCTCCGAGGCGTCCTTGACGAGCTTGCGCAGCTCGCGCACGTTCTGCTTCTTACTCTCCGGCACCACGTAGAGCGGTTGAAAGTTCGAGTCGATGTCGACGCCGATGTCGCGCCACGGCGCCTTCTTGTACTTCTCCGGCACCTCGGACTGGCTGCTGGGCAGGTCTCGAATGTGGCCGTTGGAGGCCTTCACGACGTAGCCCTTGCCGAGAAACTTCTCGATCGTCCGCGCCTTGGTCGGCGACTCGACGATCACGAGTGCGGAGTCGCGCTCTTCCTTCGCCATAGAATCCTCAATTGAACGCCGGACCTGGCCCGTCGGGGTAGGCCCGCATGAAAGTTTTTCCGGGCAGTTGTCGCGCCGCGCCCACGAGCTCGAGCTCGCTCAGCGCCGCCAACGTCCGCGGCGGGGCAAGATCCCCGCACTCCCGAATGATGTCGTCAACGTGACGCGCTTCGTCAAGTCGCAGGGTCGTGAGCACGCGTCGGGCGTCCGGGCTCAGCAGCGCCGGATCGACGCTCGAAGACGCGTCCGCGGCGGCTTCTTCGCGCTTGCGCTGTTCGCGCTCGGAGAGCTCGGCGCGCACCTCGAGCGGCAGCTCCTCGACGATGTCGGAGACCTCCTGGACCAGCTTGGCTCCGTCCTTGATGAGCAGGTTCGGCCCCCAGCTTTGTTTCGAGACGACGTTGCCCGGCACGGCGAAGACCTCCCTGTCGTGCTCGAGCGCCAGTCGGGCCGTGATCAGCGAACCCGAGTACTGCGCTCCCTCGACAACCATCACGCCCAGGCTCATGCCGCTGATGATGCGGTTGCGCAGCGGGAAGTTCTGCGGGAACGGCGTGGTGCCAAGCGGGAACTCCGAGACCACGCATCCATGACGAACGATCTCGTCGTAGAGTTTCCGGTTCTCCTTGGGATACGGCGTATCGACTCCGGTGCCGAGCACGGCGACGCTCGCGCCTCCGCCTGCGAGCGCGCCCTTGTGCGAGGCGGCGTCAATGCCGCGCGCCATGCCGCTGACGTGCGTCAAACCCATGCGCGCCATCTCGCGCGAAAGCTTCTCGGCGATCGACTTGCCGTAAGGCGTCGGACGCCGCG
This sequence comes from Bryobacterales bacterium, assembly GCA_965216545.1. Classification (GTDB taxonomy): domain Bacteria; phylum Acidobacteriota; class Terriglobia; order Bryobacterales; family UBA6623; genus RI-231. The sequence goes on along the minus strand of OZ244172.1, from coordinate 2,846,162 downwards.
TGCCAACCACGGCGAGCGTGTGACTCTCGAGCAGCTCTGCGCGACCCTTGACGTAGAGCAAGATCGGCGGATCGTAGATCTGCTTGAGCCTCGCCGGGTAGCGCGGGTCCTGGTAGGGCACGACGGCGACGCCGGCGCCATCGGCTTTGCGTTGCTCGTCGGCGGCTTCTTCGAAAGCGATGCCGGCATGGATCGATTCCGCGGTGGCTTTGGGCAGTTGGGGCATAGCGGCTTCAAGCTCGCTCAGCGAGGCGTGAAAGATCCTCTCGGGATGACCGAAGATCTTGACCAAACGTAATGCTCGTTGCGCTCCGAGGCCGGGAGTCAAATGCAGGGCGAGCCAATAGAGCAGCGTCTGCTGGCGCGCCGCGTGGGCCGACATTGCTTCGACTGAATCTAACAACGGGAGCGGCGGACTGCAACTGCGGCTAGATCTCGGCGAGGCGTCGCGCGGCTTCGGGCAGGTCTTCGGGACGGCCGATGTCGCGCCAGAATCCGCGGATCTCATACCATGCGACGCGCTTGCCGGCGTTGACGATTGCGTGCACGGCGTCGGTGAGCTCGTACTCGCCGCGGGGCGAAAGCTCGATGCGATCGAGGGCCTCGAAGATGGAAGGACCGAAGACGTAGATGCCGGCGTTGTTCCAGTTCGTCGTCGAGGTTCCCTTGGGCGGCTTCTCGATGATCTTGGTCACGCGATCGCCCTCGGTGTAGACCGCGCCGCCCTGGTAGGGATCGTCGACATGTTTGACCGAGAGCGCCATCTCCGCGCCTTCGGCCGCGGCGAGCAGGCCGGCGTAGACTTCCGATGACACGATGTTGTCGCCATAGGTCATCAGGAACGGGTCCGAGCCGGCGAACGCGCGCGCCAGCATGGCGGCCGAGCCGGTGCCGTCCTGCTTCTGCTGCACGACGTAGCTGAGCTTGGCTACGGCGGGAGGATGGGCGGCGAAGTAGTCGCGCACCATCTCGGCCTTGTAGCCAACGATGACGAGGATGTCGCGAACGCCGGCTTGCTCGAGGCGCTCGATCTGGTGCGCCAGCATCGGCCGATCCCCGATCGGCAGCATCGGTTTGGGGCAGTCTTCGGTCAGCCCTTGCATGCGTGTGCCGCGGCCGGCGGCCAGCGTCACGGCTTTGGTGATCGAGTCCACGTTCTTCAACCTAGCGCGGATCGAGGCGGATCGGAGTGGGGGATCGACCCGTTTCGACCCGAAAAAACCGCTCAGGGGCTGACATTTCCCGACATTTGTCAGGTAGCGAGACCCTTGGCGACCGTCTCGCGGCGTTTGTGGCGCTCAACAGGCCGTCTCGGCTATTCTGGCAGTTTATCCTGCTATGTCCGTCGACCATCGCATCGCCTGCACCTACCTCTCGCAAGAAGACCTGCTCGAGGCTGGATGCCTCGACTTTCGCCTCGCCATCAACGCCGTCGAGAACGTCTTTGGCGCTCACCGGCGCGGCTCGGTGATGTTTCCGGACAAGATTGTCCAAATCTTCAACGAAGAGACGCAAGAACGCATCAACTGCCTGCCCGCGACGTTGCTCGACAAGAAGATTTGCGGCGTCAAATGGGTCTCGGTGTTTCCGCCCAACGTGCCGAAATTCGGCTTGCAGAACCTGACGGCGATGTTCATCCTCTCCGAGATCGACAAGGGCTTCCCGGTCGCGTTGATGGAGGGCACGCTCGCCTCGAACATTCGCGTCGGCGCGGTGGGCGCGACGGCGGCGAAGTACCTCGCGCCCGAGCGGCCCGAGGTTATCGGCTTCATCGGCAGCGGCGAGCAGTCCAAGATGCACTTGCTCGCCATGAAGACCGTGCGGCCAAGCCTGAGCGAGTGTCGAGTGGCGGCGAAGACGCGCGAAGAGGAAGACGACTTCGTACAGCAGATGCAGCCGATCCTGCCGGACATGCGCTTCGTGGCCGCCGAAACGAATCTGGAAAAGGCAATGGACGGGGCCGACATTCTCGTGACCGGCACCAGCGCCCAGGCGCCGCTGCTCAAAGCCGCCTGGGTCAAGCCCGGCTCGTTCTACAGCCACATCGGCGGCTGGGAGGACGAGTACGCCGTCGCCAAACAATCCGACAAGATCGTCTGCGACTCCTGGGAGACGGTCAAGCACCGCACGCAGACCGTCAGCCGCATGTACAAGGACGGCGAGCTGACCGACGCCGACATCCATGGCGACCTCGACGAGATCGTGCTGGGCGACAAGGCTGGTCGCGAGTCGCCCGATGAGCGAATCTACTTCGACGCCGTGGGACTCTCCTACCTGGACGTGGCGATCGCGCACGCGATGTTCGAGCGGGCGACCGAAGCCGGGGCGGGCAAGCAACTCGACGTGCAGGAGACGATGATCTTCGAGCACCCCGAGATCGCCAAGTGGGCGCGGGTCTAAGCCCGGCGCGTAGGACGAAGCTCTCTGGTCGGAGCCGCATCCCGCCAGGGTGCGGTCATGCCGCCAATCGCCAGCTCCCCGAAGGCAACCGCAAGCTGCCTTACACTTGTCTCAGAATGGCAAAGGCGACAAAGCTCGAGCTCGTACGCGAGGCCAAGCTTCACAAACTGCTCATCGGAGAAAACAAGAAGTCTCGGCTCGAAGCGAGCGGCGTCTTCGTCCTCGACGACTCGAACTGCGTCGTCGCCTTCGACAACGAGGCGCAGGTAGCCTTGATCGACCTCTCGCTCGAGACCTGGGCGAACCACCAGATGAAGACCGTGCTCAGCCCAACCGAGGGCTTCGAGTCGATCGCCTATGACCCCGAGAACGCCCGGTTCTTCTTGTTGGTGGAGGCGATCAAGGATGTCGACGGGAAGTACCGCGGTTTGGTCTCCGAGTACGACCGCAACTTCGTGTTCCAGGCCTGTTTTCGCCTGGAAACAGCGTTCGCGGGCGACAACAAGGGCTTCGAGGGCCTGGCGCATGTGCGCCGCGAAGGGAGCGAGCAGCTTTGGGCGCTGTGCGAGGGCAATGACTGCCGCAAGTCGAAGAAGGGGTTCGGGCGCATCCACGTTTACGCCCGCGCGGCGCAAGGCCGCTGGGAGTTTGCCCGTTACGTGACGCTGCCGGCGAGCGCATCGTTCCGCGACTACGCCGGCATCGCGCTGCGCGGCAAGCGTGTCGCGGTGGTTTCGCAAGAGTCGCGCCGGTTGTGGCTCGGCGAGCTCGACGAGTCCTGGAAAGGGTTTCGCGACGAGGGAGAAGTCTACGCGTTTCCGAGCAAGGGATACGGGAACGTGGAGGGCGTCTCGTGGCTGAGCGACAGCCGGCTGGTGTGCGTCTCAGACCGGATGAAGGGCAAGCGCAAGGGGAAGGCCTCCGAGAAGGATCAGTCGATCCACGTCTTCGACATTCCAACGGCGACGGCGGGCTGATCGAGGAAAGGGCGGATTGTGCTCTCGCCTGCGGCCGGTCGCTGCGATTTTGTCACAGGAGTCGTTTGGCGTCCAGAACCACCGCGGCGCCGCCGGCTTCGCGCACGCGCTTGACCATGTCGGCCGTACCGCCGGGGCCGTCCCCGCCCTCGCCGTTCCACAGAGCGATCAGCGTTACGCTCTCGCCGGCCTTCTCGGCGGCGGCTTCTAGCATCTCGAGGTTGCTGCGATCCCAGATGGTCAGATCGGGGTCGCCGCGGCCGTCGGGAAGAACGTGGACGGGGCGCGAGGCGGTGACGGCGGCGAAGCGGGCGATCCAGTCCGGACCGCCGTCGGCGACCGAGGCTTCCACGTAGTCCTCGGGCGGCTTAGCGAGGTGAACTTCGGTCGCGATGCCGAGCTCGTCGCAGACTTCGTGAAAGAGAATGTCGCCCCCGGAAGCGGCGCCGGAGATCCCAACCAGCGGCGGACCGGGCTTGCCGGCCTCGGCCGCCACGGCGGTGTGAATCATCCCTCGAGCCTGCGGCTCGGCGGCCGACGGGAAGCGCGGCCTCGGACGGTCCGGAGCGTCGACGCGGTGACCGGTGAAAACTAGAGCTCGGTGGTTGGGCATGACGTCCGCGGCAGCGCTGAGAATCCTACAGCAGCGCGCCGAAGGCGGACAAATCGACCTGCTTACTGGCCGTGCGGCCGACTTCGAGCAGCTCGTTTATGAACTCGACCGAGTCCATCTTCTGCACCTCCGCGGGCTCGATATGCTGTAAGCCGAGCTTGTCGAGGCCGTCGCGGCTGAGGTCCGCATTGTAGCGCGCGTAAAGGAAGGCGCGTCCCAAGTCCTGGCTCAACGGGATCTTGCGTCCGCGCTTGTCGCGGGGGATCAGATCGCCGACCTCCCGATCGATGGAGGCGCCGGCGACGCAGCGACCGACGGTGCGGCAGTTGACGTCCTGGTCGACCTGGGCGGCGTACATGAGCGCGCTGGGCAGCTTGGCGGCGGCGCCGAGCAGGTTCCCGTCGCCAGAGTCAGCGTCGGGCCCCTCCGAGGCCGCCGCGCCGGTGCCGACTGAGACGAGCATCAGCTTGTCTTCTCCCGAGGGCCATTCGAGCTTGTATTCGGGCAGAGTCGCCATGCGGTAGAGGCAAAAGGCCGGATTGTTGTAGGGCGTCACGCCGCCGTCCACGAATACGAAGGTTTGGCGGCCTAATTTCACGCGCTCGGGCGGAAAATAGACGGGCGCGGCCGTGCTAGCGCGAATGATTTGCCACAGGGGCAGTCGCAAGTTGCAGTCGCCGCGGCTGGGGTCGTTGTACTTTGCCAGCGGGTTGCTGCTGATGGGCCACGGCGAGTCGGTAGTGGCGTTGCGGGTCATCAACAGCAGCAAGCACTGCAGGTGCTCGGGCTCGAGCGTCGAGCGCGGCTTGAAGGTCTTCTTGAGCTGGCGCGCCAAGGCTTCGTCTTCATAAAGCGTCCGCCAACGCTTCCAGATGGCGGTTTTGTCGAACATTGCCTCGCCTTTCTCGCGATAGAAGCCGAGCAGATCGGCGATGGACATGCCGCGCGCGAGGCCGGCGGCGATGATGGCGCCGGTGGACGTCCCAGCGATGTAGTCGAAGTAGTCGCAGAGCCGGAAGGCCGCCCCCTTGCGGGTGCGCTTGGCGAGTTGCTTCTCGATCTGCTCGAGGATGCCGAGGGTGAGCACGCCACGGATGCCGCCGCCGTCGAGCGAGAGCATGCGGTGGGTGCGGTCAGGATCTTCGAAACGGGATTGTAGAGGGCCCCAGAGACTCATGGCGCTTATAGGATACCTGGGGGCTCCAAATCCTCGGCGGGAATTTTCGGCGATTCGGCGAAAAATCGACCGCAGGCGACCTCTCGGACGTGAGCCAGCTCAGCCGACGCGGGAGGTGCGGCTGACGTCGCGCACGTAGCTGAGGCGCTTGATCTGCTGCATGATGCGATGGAGCTGCTCGACATCGGTGAGCTCGGCGGTGAGGTTGACGACCGCCGGGGCGTCGGGGCCCTTGCCGGAGCGGGATTCGAGCGCGACGATGTTGACGTTCTCGTCCTTGAGGATGTTGGTGATGTCGTGCAGGATGTTCGGACGGTCGTCAACGTAGATGGCGAGCCGCGTCTGAAACGTGGCCTCGGCTTGGGGCGCCCACTCGACATCGATGCGCCGCTCGGCTTCATACATCAGATTGCGCACGTTGGGGCAGTCGCGCGAGTGGACGGCGACGCCCTTGCCGCGCGTGATGTAGCCGACGATGGGCTCGCCGCTGATGGGGTTGCAGCAGCGGGCGCGGTAGGTCATCACGTCGTCGGCGCCGCGTACGATCAGCGGCGCCTCGCCGTAGGAAACTCGCCGAGGGGGGGCGGTCGGAGGCGGCGCGTGTTCGGCCTCCGGCTGGGACGGCTCGAGACGCGAGACGATCTGGCGAGCCGAGTAGCGGCCATAGCCGAGCTGGGCGTGCAAGTCCGCCAGGTGGGCGCAACCGTAATGGTGCGCGATCTCCACCATGGCCTCGGAGGCGAGCATGGAGGAGGGAATCTTCAGCCGCCGGGCCTCCTTCTCGAGCAGCTTGGCCCCGATCTCCTCCGCTCGCTCGCGGCGACGGGCGTTGAGGTAGGCCTTGATCTTGTGGCGGGCCCGCGAAGTAGCGACGAAGCCGAGCCAATCGGCGCTGGGCTGGCGGCCTTTCTGCGTGATGATCTCGACCTGATCGCCGTTGTTGAGCCGGTACTTGAGCGGTACGATGCGGCCGTCGACCTTCGCCCCCACGCAGGTGTGGCCGACCTCGGTGTGGATGGCGTAGGCGAAGTCGAGCGGGGTGGCGCCGCGAGGCAGCTCGATGAGCTTGCCCTGCGGAGTGAAGACGTAGACTTCCTCGGGGTAGAGGTCGATCTTGAGCGTGGAGAGAAAGTCCGAGGGGTCTTTGAGGTCGCGCTGCCACTCGACGAGCTGACGCAGCCACGAGACGCGGCGGTCGTCGGCGGCCGGACCGGCGTGGCCCTCCTTGTACTTCCAGTGCGCGCAAATGCCTTCCTCGGCCATACGGTGCATCTCGTCGGTTCGAATCTGCACCTCGAACCGCTGCCCTTGCTCGGTGATGACGGAAGTGTGTAGAGACTGGTAGAGATTGGGCCGCGGAATGGCGATGAAGTCCTTGAAGCGATCCGGTAGCGGCCGCCAGTGCTGGTGAACAGCGCCGAGGGCGGCGTAGCAGTTCTTCTTGGAATCGGTGATCACGCGCAACGCGAGCAGATCATACACCTGGTCGAGCTCGATCTGTTGGCGCTCGAGCTTGACGAAAATCGAGTAGGGCCGCTTGATGCGACCCTCGATGCGCGCCGGCACGTCGTTTTCGGCCAGGTAGCCCGCGAGCTGCTTCTGGGTGTGCTCGAGGAACTCTTCGCTGGCTTCGCGACGCGTCTCGATATGGTGCGTCACCTGCTGATAGCCTTCGGGCTCGAGGTAGGCGAAGGCGAGGTCTTCGAGCTCGCTGCGGACTTTGCCCATCCCCAGGCGCAACGCGATGGGGGCGTAGATCTCGCGCGTCTCGAGCGAGATGCGGCGCTGGCGATCGCGGTCCAGATGACGCAGCGTGCGCATGTTGTGCAGCCGGTCGGCTAGCTTGACCAGGATCACGCGGATGTCCTGGACCATCGCCAGCAGCATCTTGCGGTAGCTCTCGGCCTGGCGGTCCTGGGCGGATTTGAGTCCAATGCGGCCGAGCTTGGTGACGCCGTCGACGCAACGGGCGACATCGCGGCCGAAGCGGCGCTCGAGCTCCTCCAAAGTGGCCGAGGTGTCCTCCAAGGTGTCGTGCAGCAGGCCGGTGACGATGCAGATGGAGTCGAGCTGCATGTCGGCGAGCAGGTGGGCGACCTCGAGCGGATGCGCGAGGTAGGGTTCGCCGGACTTGCGGACCTGGGTGCTGTGATGCTTGGCGGCGAAGGCGAAAGCCTGCTCGATGGGCTCGAGAGACTCCTCGGGGGCGCGCAGGCGGAGCTTGGTCAACAGCTCGTCGAAACGTTCGACGATGGCCGCGGGGAGCGACGCGGAAGAGCCCGCGGAGATGGGCTGGCTAGACATCTTCGGGCTAGAAGCGAAAGGCCCTGAGGCGGGGACGCCGCCTCAGGGCTCATTATAAGGTCGTTCTGTTCTAGCCTATTCGCCTTCGCGGAACTGATCGACGGTGCTCTCCTCGGCCAGACGCTTGCGAGTGGCGAGACTCTTCTGCACCCAATCGTCGGCCTTGGCAAGCTCGGCTTCGTAGGCCTCGCTGGTGTCCTGGAAGTCAGCCCGCTCGCGGTGGAGCAAGTTGAGGTAGGCCATGGCGTCGGCGTAGTCGGGGTTGATCTCGAGCGCCCGTTCGAGGGCGTCGAGACCAGAGTTGATGTCCGGCACCGCCATCTGGGCGAGCTCCTGGCGGATCTCTTCGTCGCTGATCGGACCCGGATCCTCGGGCTTCATGCCGAGGTCGGCGCGGGCCTTCAGGCGCGGCTCGTAGGACTGCGTCCACTTGATGACGCCAATGGTGTAGTAGGACTCGGCGGCGGCCGGATCGAGCTCTACGTCGGGGCTGGCGGCCTTGTCCTCGAGAATCTTGATGCGCTTGCGATGCCAGTCCTCGGCTTTCTTGAAGTCCTTCATGTTGAAGTAGAGCGAAGCAAGCAAGGTGGTCGCGAGCTCGTCGTTCGGCTTCTCGTCGAGCACTTCGTTGAACCCGGTGATGGCCTTGTCGGCCATGGCCATGTTCTCGGGCGAGGTGCCGCCGGGGATGAACTGCATCATGTAGGCGTAGGCGCCGTAGGTCTTGGCGTCGTTGAGCGTGGGGTCGAGCTCGAGCGCGGCCTCAAAGCGCTGGGCCGCCGCGGCATAATCGGCCGCCGCGAACGAGCGCACGCCGTGGTTGAGCTCGTTGCGCGCCTTGAAGAAGTTGATCTGCTTCTCGCAGCCGAGCGAGAGCATCGCGGTCGCGGCTACGGTCAGGGTCGCGAGTCGTCTTGCGGTCGTATTCATTCGTGGTATCCCTCCGAGAGCGGGAGGACGCCTTCCCCGGGGTGTGAGAAGGGAAGGCGTCCGCCGACCGCTACCAGTCTGCGTCGAGCTGCTCCGTGATGAGGCCGATCTTGTCGACGCCGGCGCCCTTGCCGATGTCGATCACGCGCGCGACGTCGCGGAAGTCGAGATCGGGATGGCCGCGTACGAACATCACGCGTTCTGCGCGCGCCTTGAAGATCTCGGTCAAGTGATCCTGCAGCACGTCGAAGTTCGAGGGGTCGCGGTTGATCATCACGCTGCGGTCCGGCGCCACCGACACCACGACAGTCCGTTGGTTGGGCTCGTCTTCCGGATTCGCATTTTCGTCCGGCTGCGGCACCAGCGCTTCGAGACCCTTGGGCGTGAGCGGCGTGATGACCATGAAGATGATCAACAACACCAGCAGCACGTCGATGAGCGGGGTCATGTTGATGTCATTTTTTGGCCCGGAATCGGAGCCGCCTAGTGACATACTCATAAGTCGTAATCCTCCTGTGGGACCGGTGCGCGATCCAGTCTACATGATCGGCACGGCGCCGCCGGTATCCTCTTTCTCGGTCAACAGGCCGACGTTGTCGACGCCGGAGGTGCGGATGAGGTTGACGACCTCGACGACGCGCTCGTATTTCGAGCGGGCGTCGCACTTCAAGTAAACCGTCTTGTCGATGCGATTGCTGACCTGGTCGCTGACTTGCGACTGGAGCTCTTCGTTCGAGACTTTCTTGGTGCCCAGGAAGGCCTGTCCGTCGCGGGTGACCGCGACCAGGACCGCGTCCTCCTTGTCGGCCTCGTCCATCGCGATGGGGTTGCGGGTGCGCACCAAGTCGACGCTGACGCCCTTGGAGAGCATCGGCGTGATGACCATGAAGATGATCAGAAGAACGAGCATCACGTCGACCATCGGGGTCACGTTGATCTCGTTGATGGAACCATCTCCGCCGCCTTTCTTCTTCGCCATGTGTGGATTTCCTCCGATTCGGTTTGGCGGGGGACGGCTCTGGACGAGCCGCCCCCGCGCGATTGGTCTGCGAACCCGAAGCGTCTTACTTCGCGGCGGCCTTCCCGGATCTCTTGAGGAAGTAGTCGATCAGCTCGGAGCTGGAGTTGTCCATCTCGACGTCGAACGCCTCGACCTGCGAGTTGAAGTAGTTGAACATCCAGACCGCGGGCAGGGCGACGAAGAGGCCGATGGCGGTGGCGACCAGCGCCTCGGAGATGCCGCCGGCGACCGCGCCGAGACCCGTCGACTTCTCCTGCGAGATGCCTTGGAAGGCGTTGATGATGCCGACCACGGTGCCGAACAAGCCGACGAACGGAGCGGTGGAGCCGATGGTGGCCAAGCCGCTGAGGCCGCGCTTGAGCTCCGCGTGGACGATCGCCTGGGCGCGGTCGAGAGCGCGCTTGGACGACTCGATGGTCGAACCAGGAATGTCCGCGCCCGAGCTGTGAGCCTGAAACTCCTGCAATCCCGCTACGACGACTTTCGCCAGGTGGCTCTTCTTGTAGCGCTCGGCCAGCTTGATCGCTTCGTCGAGCTTACCGTCGCGCAACGCTCCGGCCACCGCCGGGGCGAACTGCCGCGACTGCTTCTTGGCCGCCGAATAGGCCAGCCAGCGGTCGATCATCACGCCGATCGACCATGCCGACATCAGGAACATGATGATGACGACGGCGCGGGCCGCGAAGCCCATTTGGTTCCACATCGAAACCATGTCGAATCCGACTTCCTGCTGCAGCAGCAGGAAACCGTATAGAGAGAACTGAGTGAACATGAGAGTCTTCTTCCTCCTGTAAGACTGTTACTGGTCGCAGACCAATCCGCCCGTGGCCGGCGGGGCGGGAGCGGCGACGAGCCGCCCCTGAGCCCGCTCGAAACGGGCGAAATCCTTGAAAACCTTCTTTGACTTCGCCGAGATCGACCGCCGACTCACCCGCTGAGGGTGAAGTTCACGTCGATCTGCGTAACCACCTCGACCGCCTGGCCGTTGAGCAGCGTCGGCTTGTAGCGCCACTGCTTCACGGCCTGCATCGCGGAGGGGATCAGCAGCGGGTGGCCGTTGATGACCTCGAGCTCCTGGATCGAACCGTCCTTGGCGATGACCGCGGTCAGCTTGACCGTACCCTGGATGCGCGCTTGGCGCGCCAGCGGCGGATACTGCGGCTGCACCTGCCGCAGCAGGCGAGCTTTCTGCACCGCGCCGCCGACGTTGATGCGCTTCGGCGTCGGGGGCGGCTCCTTCTTCACTGGCGGCGGCGGGGGCGGAGGCGCGACCGAGGGAGTGTTGGAGATGATGCCTCCCAACACGCCGCCAATCTGGCCGCCGGCGGACCCGCCTTGGACGCCGCCCACCACGCCGACGATGCCCGACGGCGGCGGCGCCTGATCCTCTTCGATGATCGCAACCTGATCCGGGATCTTCTTCGGCTGCGTCAGCTTACCCGCGTCGAACTCCTTGGGGATGATCTTCTTCGGCTTCACCACTGCGGCCGGAGGCGGCGGAGGCGGAGGCGGAGGCGGAGGCGCCACCAAGAACGTGGTCAGCTCCGCGATCGGTATATCGTAGTAGTTCAGCAGCGGGAACAACAACGCGCCGATGATGAGCAGGACCTGCAAGGCGAAGGAAATCATCACCGACAGCCCGCGCTTACCCGAGACGTTGTTCTCCATCAAGCTTTCTTCAAACATCTCTTCACACCCCTTCAGCGGCTTCCCGCTGGTCGATACTGTCGTGTCCGGTGACGTTGGTCATGCGTCTTCTCCCGTCTTCTCTCCCACGCCGCTAGCGCGCTCGCGCCGCGACGGCTCCTCTTGCCGCTTCCCGCCGGCTCTGCCACCACAGCAGCAGCGGGCTCGCAACGAAGATCGACGAGTAGGACCCGACGATGATCCCGACGACGAGCGCGAAGGAGAACCCTCGCAGAACCTCGCCACCGAAGATAAACAAACACAACACCGCGATAAACGTCAACCCGGACGTTAGTACCGTACGGCTCAACGTCTGGTTTACGCTGCGGTTGAGCAACTCCTTCAAGCCCAGCTTCCTGGTGAGCTTGCGATTTTCGCGTACGCGGTCGAAGATCACGATCGTGTCATTCATCGAGTAGCCAACGAGCGTGAGCAGCGCCGCGATCACCGTGAGCTCGATCTCGCGGTCGAACAGCGAGAAGAACCCGATGGTCACCAGCACGTCGTGGAAAACCGCCAACACCGCTGCGACTCCGTATATCCACTCGAAGCGGAATGCGATGTACACCAGCATTCCGCCCAGAGCCGCCATCGTCGCCTTGAAGGCTTGCCACTGGAGATCCCTTCCGACCTTGGGGCCGACCACTTCCACGCCACGAATCGCGAACGCGCCCAGGTAGGTTTCCGCCTGGAGCCCAGACATGATATCAGGCGTAACCCCCTCTACGGAAGACACCTGGGAAAAATCCTTGAAAAGACCCGAATGGGGCGGTTGATCCCGCTCAGCCAGGATCGCCTCGGCGACCTCCATCACCTCCGCCGAGCTCAACGGGGAGTTGGCCACCCCGGGGTTGCGGCGTAGACGATCGGCGAGGTTCTCGACGCCGGCGTTGTTGAGGTCCAGCTTCGCGGCGTCGCCCGGATAGAGCGCGCGGAGCGTCTCGATGAGCTGCTCCTTGCCCGAGGTCGCCACCACGTCGCCGTCGAGGTTGAGGTCGATTTTGAGCTCGTGGTCGTCCTCGCCGTCCTGGAAGGGCTGCAGGGTGGCGACTTCGAGGCCCTTGGCGGTCAGAGCGCTGCGGATGGCGTCGAGATCGGGGGCCTCCTTGAACTTGGCGTACACCAAGGTCCCGCCCTTGAAATCGATCCCGAGCTTGGGTCCGCCTTTCATCATCAAGCTCGCCACCCCGGCGAGGATGAGGACCAGCGACAGCACGAAGAAGATGCGCCTTCGACCGAGGAAGTCGATGTTGGTTTCGCCGAACAGTTCCATTGACGTTTCATGTCGCCGGGTCCGTCTGCTGTAGACACCGGCGCTCCTCAAAAAGTTCCCGGTCGGTTGACCGTTTTCCGTTGGCCGTTCTCCGTTGACCGAGCGGGCCGCGCCAACGGTCAACGGTCAACGGTCAACGAAATCAAATGCTCAACGTTTTCACCTGCTTCTTGCCGGCCAGGCCGATATCGAAGATCAGCCTCGAGACGAACACGGACGTGAACAGGTTCGCGATCAAGCCGATCGCCAGCGTGATGGCGAATCCCTTCACCGGGCCGCTCCCAAACAGGAACAGGAAGCCGGCGGCGATGATCGTCGTCAAGTTCGTATCGATAATGGTCAGGATGGCCTTGCCGAACCCGGCGTTGAGCGCCCCGACGACCGCCTTGCCGGCCCTGAGCTCCTCGCGGATGCGCTCGAACACCAGCACGTTGGCGTCGACCGCCATGCCGATCGTCAAGATGATGCCGGCGATGCCGGGCAGCGTCAGCGTGAAGCCGAAGTAGCTCAGGCAGGCGACCAGAATGATCAGGTTCAGAACCAGCGCCACCACCGCGTTGACGCCCGCGCCCTTGTAGTAGAGCAGCATCAAGATGATGACCAGCGCCAAACCGTAGATCGCGCTGTTGACGCCCTGCTGGATCGAATCCGCGCCCAGCGAGGCGCCCACGGTGCGCTCTTCCAGATATTGCACCGACGCCGGCAGCGAGCCCGCGCGCAGCACCAGCGAGAGATCGCTCGCCTCCTGCTCGCCGCTCAGACCTTGGATGACGCCCTGGTCTTCGATGCGACTCTGGATCTCGGCGACGTTCTTGATGCGATTGTCCAGTACGACTGAGAGCGGTTTCCCGACGTTCGCGCCGGTGAACTGGCCGAAGCGGACCCCGGCCTCACGCGAAAGCTGGAAGGCGGCCTGCCAACCCTGAGTCTGGGTATCGCGTTGCGGCAGCGCGTCACGCAGGTCGCGCCCGGTGACGATGGGCGTACGATTGAGCAGATACCAGCTCTCGACCATCACCCCGTCGGGGCCTCGCTGCCCGTAGGGCAGCACTTCACTGTTGGGCGGCAGCACGCCGTTGTGGGCGGCGATGGCGGCTTGGCGCGAGGCGTGCGGGCCGTCGAGCACTTCCTGAATCTCGAGCTGCGCGGACATCTTGAGCAGCTCCATCACGCGCGCCGGATCGCTCACGCCCGGGAGCTGCACCAGGATCTCGTGCTCGGCGTCGGCGCGGCCGTGCTGCTGGATCACCGGCTCGGTCAAGCCCAGGCCGTTGACGCGGTTCTCGATCGTCGCCATCGACTGCGTCAGCGTCTTCGACTTGAGCTCGACCAGCGCCGAGGGCGTCATCTTCAGCTCCCAGGAGTCGGACGCGGTCGAGCTGTAGCCCCAGCCGCCCAGCAGGTTCTCCACCGCCTCCTTGAAGTCGGACGCCCTATCCACGGGGATGCCGGTGGCGGTGATGGTAATGTCGTCGGTCTCTTCGATGGTCTGCGGATCGTTGCGGCCGATCGAGCCGAAGGGGATGTTGCGCGCGCGCAGGTCCGATTGCAGCCGGGAAATCGCCGTGTCGGCCTCGGCGCGGGCCGCGTCCTGCACCTGGACTTGGAGAATCAAGTGCGTGCCGCCCTTGAGGTCGAGCCCCAGCTTGATGCGCTCGGCCATGTGATCCTCGACGTCCTGCTTCGAGGTCGGCAGGCCGAATACGCCGTAGAGGCAGATCAGCGTAACGGCGACGGCGATTGCCAAGTTGCGCCAAAGTGTGCTGGTCATTGGGAGTATCCCTCTTGGTCCTTACAAGCAGGAGCGCGCTCAGTCTTTCGACCCCTTCTCGGCCAGTCCGCTGATGGCCGAGCGAGCGAATTCGATCTTGACGTTGTCGGGCTTGAGCTTCACCGTAACCGTCTTGTCGCTTAGCCCGGTGATCACGCCGATCATGCCGCCATTGGTGACGACTTTGTCGCCGCTCGAGAGGTTTGCCAGCAGCTCGTCGTGCTTCTTCTGGCGCCGCCGCATGGGCAGGAACAGCACCAGGTAGAAGACCACGATCATCAAGATGACCGGGATCAACGGGTTCGGCGCCGAGGCCGGCGAGGCCTGCAGAAGCAGCAACCCGAAACTGGGCGCAATCTCGCTCATGCTCGTACGGCTTGCGCGGGCTCGTCCGCGGCATTCTCCTGATCGTCTTGATACGCCCCGACGCCGCGTCCGCCTAGGGCGACTGCGGCGTTTCCCCTAGCCCCGCTCTAGGAACGGAGCTCCGCGGCGCGGATGCGGTCTAGAAAACCGGGCAGGTTTCCAATCACTATAGCCTGCCGAATCCGTTTCATGGTGTCAAGGTAAGTGAAAAGGTTGTGGAGCGTGGCCAGGGTACTAAAGAGCATCTCGCCGGTGAGGAACAGGTGCCTAAGGTACGCGCGGGAGAAGCTTCTACAGCAATAGCAGGGGCATTCGGCGTCGATCGGGGCGGGATCGTCGGCGTAGCGGGCGTTCTTGATCATGATGCGTCCGCCGTGTGTGAAAAAGAAGCCGTTGCGGGCGTTGCGGGTGGGCAGCACGCAGTCCATCATGTCAGCCCCGCGCGCGACGTACTCGCCCAGCTCATGGAGCATGCCGACTCCCATGACGTAGCGCGGCCGCTCGCGGGGCAGGATATCTTCCGTGGCTTCAACCATTTCGAAGCTCTGCGGGCGCGGCTCGCCGACCGAGAGGCCGCCGATGGCGTAGCCAGGGGCGTCGAGCTCGAGCAGACGGCGGGCGCATTCGCGCCGCAACCCGGCGTCCATGGCGCCCTGCACGATCGGGAACAGCGCCTGATCCGGATTCGGGCCCAGGGGAGCGGGATTGCGCCAGTGCTCGAAGGCGCGCTCAGCCCAGCGTACGGTGCGCTCCATCGACGAGCGGGCGTAGCCGGGCTCGGCGGGATAGGAGGTGCACTCGTCGAGCGCCATCATGACGTCCGAACCCAGCGCCCGTTGGACGTCGACGGTGGACTCGGGCGTGAATAGATGACGCGAGCCGTCGAGATGCGACTGGAACTCGACGCCCTCCTCGCGAATCTTGCGAAAGCCCTCGAGTGAAAAAACCTGGAAGCCGCCGGAATCGGTCAGCACCGCGCCGGGCCACTGCATGAAGCCGTGCAGCCCGCCGAGGCGGGCAACCGTATCCTGCCCGGGGCGCAGGTAGAGGTGATAGGTGTTGGCGAGGACGACCTGGGCGCCGAGCTCGTCGGCCAGCATCCGCGGAGTGAGGGCCTTGACCGCACCGTAGGTGCCGACCGGCATGAATACCGGCGTCTCGATCGAGCCGTGTGCGGTGTGCAGCACGCCAGCGCGGGCGCGGGTGTGCGGACACTCCGCGTCCACCTCGAAGCCGATACTGGAGGACAAGTCCTAGTGTACGTGCGGCGCGCATGGGAAGCGGGTCCCGCGTTCTGTCCGCCGCTTGGAAGTACGAAATCAGGACTGTGGTTTGGATCGCGAGCTCAGCGGCAGGGTGAACTTTTTTTCAGGCCGAGCCAATCTCGTCCGAGCCAACACAGTAGAGATGCTCGGCAGTTCGAAAGAAGATGCGGCCGCCGGCCACCGCGGGCGAAGCCAGGATGTGTCCGCCGAGCCGATTCGTCGCGAGCGCCCGGAAGTCGTCCCCCGCCGCCAGCACCGTCGTCGTGCACTCCTCGTTGGTGGCGTAGACCCGGCCGTCGGCGAGCACGAGCGACGAGCTGTAGATCCCCGGCTCGATACGGCGGCGACCCCACAGCGGCTCGCCGTCGGCGACGCGCAGGCATTGCATCACGCCCTTGTCGTCGACCAGCCAGACGCGCTCGCCGTCCGAGACCGGCGTGGGCACGTCGGGGCCGCGATCGTTCGACCACAGATGCTCGAGCTTGGGTCCGGCGAGGATGCGGAAGGCGTTGAAGGGCGTTCGCCGAGTCGGCACGAGCAGCACGTCGCCAGCCAGCGTCGCCGAGGCGACGTTGCGGTAGTCGAGGTTCTCCGCCGGAATAAGCCCTCCGATGCGGGCGGCCTCGCGCCCCGAGTCGAGCTCGTGCAGGGTCACATACCCGGCGCCGCTGACCGCGAGCCAGCGGCCGCCGGCGACTTCGGCGATGAGCGGCGTGGTGTAAGCGTCGGGCGACTCGGCCAGCGCATCGGTGGGCCGCTCGTGGCGCCAGAGCGTCTTGCCGCTCGCCGCGTCGAGGCTAAGGACATAGCCGGGCTCGTCGGTCTCGTAGCCCTGCAGCACTTGGACGTAGAGCCGGCCGCGGTCGAGCACGGGCGAGGAGCCATAGCCCCACTGCAGCCCGAACGGGCCGTAATCGGCGGCGAGGTCGCGGCTCCAATCGAGCTTGCCGGCGAAGTCGAACGAGCTCAGGCGGCCGGTTCCGGTGATCACCCAGACGCGTCGGCCGTCGGTGACCGGCGAAGGCGACGCCTGGTTGTGCTTGAGGTAGATCCGATTGCCTTCGCCGATCTCTTGCCGCCAGCGCTCCTCGCCCGTGCGTGCGTCGAAGGCGAGCAGCAGGATGGCGTCATCGAAGTCGAGCTTGTTGAGCAGTTGGCGGATGGCGTGGCGGCCCAAGCCCCCGCCTCCAGTCGCGGAGAAGCCCTCTTCCGCGGAGGTGACGAAGACGGTGTCGCCGCTGACGATGGGCGTGGCGGCGGACCAACTCGGCAACTCCGCGCGCCAGAGGATGTTGTTGCCCGGGCCCCATTCGAGCGGCAGGGCCTCGCCTTCCGGGGCGACGCCGTTGGCCGCGGGGCCGCGCCAGTGCGGCCAATCCGCGGCATGGGCGGCGCCGGCGGCGAGCAGGCTGAGCGCCGCCCGGCGCAGCATCAGTCCGCCCGCCCGCGGCGGTCGCCGATGCAGTAGAGGTACTGCGAGGTGCGGATGAAGATCTGTCCGTCGGAGACCGCGGGCGTGGCGAGGGTGTAGTCGTTGAGCTTGTTCACGCTGAGGACCTCGAATTCAGGCCCCGCGGCGAGCACGCTGGTCGTGCCGTCCTCGGAGGTGGCGTAGATCTTGCCGTCCGCGAGCACCGGCGAAGAGGAATACGTGCCGGGCTCGATGCGGGTGCGGTCGTAGACGGTCGCGCCGTCGCGGACGCGCAGGCACAGCGCGATGCCTTTGTCATCAATGATGTAGAGCCGCTCGCCATCACTCGCCGGGGTGGGCACGTCGGGGCCGTAGTCGGTCGTCCACATGCGCTCGGGCGCACGCCCGAGCTTGAAGGCGATGAAGGGCCGGCGGCGGCTCGGCGCGAACAGCATGTCGCCAACCACCAGCGGCGAGGCGATGGTGCGGTAGTTGCGCGCCTTCTGCGGGTTGAGGCCGCCTTCGCGCCAGAGCTCTTTGCCCGTCGCCAGGTCGTGGCCTGTCACGTAGTCCGCGCCGGAGACGATGAGCTGCTTGCGGCCGTTCACCGTGGCGAGCGTCGGCGTCGAATAGGAGTCGGGCGACTCGTGGATGGCGTCGGTGGGGCGGTCGACCTTCCAGATGGTCTTGCCGGTGGCGGCGTCGAGGGCGAGCAGGTAGCAAGGCTCGTCGGTGTGAAAGCCGTGCAGCACCTGCAGGTAGAGCCGGCCCGCGTCGAGCACGGGCGAAGAGCCGTAGCCGAACTGCAAGCCGAACTTGCCGTAGTCGGCTTCGAGGTCGCGCTCCCAGATTTTTCGGCCGTCGAAGTCCCACTTGGCCATGCGGCCGTTGCCGGTCATCGTCCAGACGTGCTTGCCGTCGGTGACCGGGGTGGGGCTGGCCATGTTCTGCTTGTTGCCGATGCGGTTGCCTTCGCCCATCACGCGTCGCCAGCGCTCGGAGCCGTCCTTGCGATTGACGGCGATGAGCAACAGCTCGTCCTTATCGCCCTCTCCGGCTTGGCCCGAGCCCTTGTGCCCGGCAAAGCCCTTTTGAGCGGAGGTCACGAAGACGGTCTCGCCCCAGACGACCGGCGTGGCGGCCGCCCAACTCGGCAGCTCGACGCGCCAAGCGACGTTCTCGGTCTCGCTCCAGGCGACCGGGAGGTTCTTCGCTGGGCTGGTTCCGTCGCCGTTGGGCCCGCGCCACCGCGGCCAGTTCTGGGCAGGAAGCAGAACAGCCAGAGCGAGACCGAGGGCGGCCAGTCTCATCGTCATGCGCGCATGATATCAGCTCGGCGGCAGGCTGCCGTCCAGGTTAAGCCACGCGACCCGGTCGCGGCCCCCAAAACCCCGCGCCCGCCGTCTTGGGGGCCGACCAGCGTCCGTCAGCCGACGGAGACTCGATAGATATCGGTGGATTTCGCACACTTCCCTGCCAACCTGCCGGACAATACTTGGTTGGCGTAGCGAGAAACGGAGTGCAAGCCTGGCGGACATACCCCTGATCGCCAAGGAGGAAAAAGCGATGAGAACGATTGCCATGTTTGCCTTGCTGGCAGCTCCGCTGCTCAGCCAACAGTCCCTCCGAGTCGAGGTCTCGGGCCGGCCGGTCGCGGAAGCCCTCGACCAGTTTGAGCGGATGTCCGGCATCCCGGTGCACTACGAGGACGTGCGCTACGACCATCCAGACGATGTGGAAGACGTTTCAGATCGAGTTTGGAACCCGGATAACCAGACCCCGGTCGAACAGCGACGGCGAGTCATCGTTCCGAAGAGCCGTTCGTTGTCATTCACGGTCGGCATTGGCGACGATGGACGCCTGGGAGATACGCCAGCGTTAGAACGCGCGGCGGCCTCGCTGATAGCGGCCGCGGCCGCCGCCGATCTGCCGGGCCGATTCGAGCTCGCCCGTTACGAGCGCTCCGGGAAGGCAGATCTATTCATACTGCCTTCCGCGATGAGGGCTAGAGACGGTGTGCAACGCCCGAGCTTTGCGGTCCTTGGGACGCCAATCAGCGTTTCGATCAACGCCATGTCCGGTGTGGAAGCGCTGAAATTGGTCTTGAAGCGAGTCTCCGAGGTCTCTGGAAAGACGATCAAGATGGGCATGCTCCCGTTCGGTCCGCTGGCATGGACGAAGGTCTCCCTCGACGCCGATCGCCAGCCGGCAGGTCACGTGCTCGCGGAGCTGCTATCCCAGCTACAGGGTCTCCATTCGATCCGAATGCTCTATGCGCCGGACATGAAGTACTACGCGTTCAACATGCGGCCGGTTCGTCCGCCCGGATGGACTCCAACACCGACGCCGCCCAGCGGCGGAGATGCTCCGACAACCACGACCCAGCGGTCTGGGAGCCCGTGGCAACGGCCGGCTCAGCGATAGGAAGGCCCCAGCGGCCGTGAGCGCTTCGCCCCCTCAGACTCGAGAATCGAAGCTACACCGAGACAGGCTCGTCGGATTCGACCGGCGGCTGATACCCAAAGAAGCCCTTGCTTTGGATGAGCTTCGCGACCTCTTCCGGCACCATCGCTTCCCAGCTTTCATCGCCCGACTTGATGCGTCGCAGCACGTCGCGCGAGAAGATGTGCAGCACGCCCTCGTTGAAGCGCTCGAGTTGCCGAACCCGGCCGTGATCGGCAAGGTGCGAGTACAAGCTGCGACTCTCGACGGGCAGATCCACGTTCTCGACCGTGGTCAGCTCGCCCGTTTCGGCGTCCCGCAAGGGATAGACATAGATGCGCAAGTCCTTGGTGAACAGCTTGCCGAACGCTTCGAGGATGCCGCCTTCGAGCCCGGAGTAGTATTGCTCGTTGAAGAGATCGCGCAAGCTCCCAACCCCGAGCGTGATGCCGATGGGCTCGTTGGTGTAGCGCGTCAGATAAGCCGCCAGCCGGTAGTACTCGAAGTAGTCGGAGATCAGCACGGTCTTGCCGACCGCGGCGAGCACGTCGGCGCGAGCGAGGAAGTCGCGCAGGTCGATGGCGCCGTCGGAGAGCAGGTTGCGCATGGTGATCTCCATCACCTCGGCCACTGGACGCGAATCCGGACCGAGCTCGTCGCTGAACTGCGCCTTCGCGCTCTCGACCATGTCGATGTTCACGCGGGTCACCGGTCGGAAGCTGCCGCGCTCCACCAGGATAGGCCGCTTGCGCAACACCTCGGACGGTTGCAGGACCTCCCCCGAGGGGCCGAACATCGCCGCGCCCGAGAGCCCGAGTTGCACCAACTTCAAGCTCATCACGCGGTTGTCGACGTGGCGGAACTCGATGCCGGAAAACTCGATCATGTCGATCTCGAGCCGGTCGATGCTGAGGTTGTCGAGTAGCGACTCGACCAGAAACTCCGGCTTGTGGTGGAGGAAGAACGCTCCGTAGAGCAGGTTGACGCCGACGATTCCGAGCGCTTCTTGCTGCAGGGCGTTCTCGTGGTCGAGCATGCGCACGTGAATGGTGATCTGGCTGTCCTCGTCGCGGGGATGAGCCTGATACTTCACGCCCAACCAGCCGTGGCATTCGTTGGTGCCCCTGAAGTTGCGCGCCGACACGGTGTCGGCGAAGACGAAGAACGCCGTCGAGTCGCCGCGGCTGTTGCGTAGGCGTTCGAGGTTCAGGTCGTGCTCGTAGTCGAGCATCGACTGCAGCCGCGCCCGGGACACGTAGCGGTCGCATTTGCCGTAGATCGCATCCGAGACGGCCATATCGTACGCCGACATGGTCTTGGAGATCGTGCCGGCCGCCGCGCCCACCTTGAAGAACCAGCGGGCGACCTCCTGGCCGGCCCCGATCTCGGCGAACGTTCCGTAACGCGTCGGGTCTAGGTTGATCTTGAGCGCTTTTTGGTGCGTGCTCAGGCGCGGTCGTTGTTCTTGGTCCAACATGCTGGCGCAAAGTCTCCGGGGTCGAGCCCCTGTCGATACACTTCGACAGAAAGCCGGAAATCCTGACGACCCAGGCCTGTCGGGGACATTCCCGCGAGGCCGGTTGGCGAAGCTTGGGCGTGGTACCGTCGGAAAAGTGCGCCCAGTGGCGATCCTACTGCTGATCTGCTGTGCGGCGGCGCGGCCGCAGGAACTGCTGCGTCGTCCCGTCGGCTTCGCTTTCGGCGACGCCGCTTATTTGGTCGAGACGGACTCGATTCGCGGCGACGCCGTGCTGCTCGACGGCGAGGCGGTGTCGACCAATGTCGCCCCGGCTCGGATCTACCTCAGCAACGGCGGATTCGGGATCGTCGGCGTCGGCTCGCAAGTCGTCGTTCGCGCAGACCGGGTTGAGCTCAGCGGCGTATCGCTCGAGATGCTGCGCTTCGGCGACCCGGCGGTCTCGCTCGAGGCGGGCGGTCTGCTTGTGGACCCAGCGTCGGACGACGCTCGCGTCTCGATCTTCACCGACCGCCCGTCGGTGGTTTCGATCATGGTGTCCAAGGGCAGCGTCGACGTGACCACCGCCGCCGGAAGAGCGCTGCGAAGGATCCCAGCGGGCGCTTCGGCGACCTTCGCGCGCGGCCCCGGCGAGATCCGCATCCAAGAGAACCGCGCCGCGCTCGAGATCGCGAGAATCTGCATGCGGCAGCTCGAGATGTTGGGCGTGCTCGAGGAATTCGTCCCCGGGATCGGCCCGCGCAGGGACGCCATGGTCAAGATTCTGTCAGAAGCCTCGGGGGGCCTGCTCGAACCACGAGAAAGAGAGCTGGACCTGGTCCAGTCCGCCGAGATCCCCACGGGGCTGCCGGCGGTGGACCCGGAGGCGTTGATCGTGGCGGCGCGCGAGGTCCATTTCCGGCTCAATCAGGAAGGCCTCGACGAAGCCGGTTGCGGGGATCCGGAATGCGCCGCGGCGGAGCCGCCGCGCTGGCGCAATCGCTTTTTCGGTTGGGCCGGCGGTTTTCCGCCGCCGCCGCCCGGCTGCGTGCTATGCCAACCCGGAGAAACCGTGGAGCCGGTGCTGCCGATGCCGGAGCCGGTGGACTTGCCTTAGCCCGCGTGCCGAACCCCAACCCGATCCGCCTCCGGAACCGGATCGCCGTCGCGGCCGTCGCGGTCGCGACTACCTTGGTCGTCGCCGAAGCGCTGTTGCGAACGCTCCCGTCCGGCCTGGTCGTCGAGCCGGATCTTTACCGCATCGAGGACGGGTTGCTGTTGCTCAGGCCCAACCTCGTGCGCCGCCACCTCACGCCGCTGTGGGACGTGACGATTCAGACCAACGCAGATGGTTGGCGCGACTTCGCCGGCCGGGATGTAGAATCGGCGCCCATTGTGATTGGCCTGGGCGACTCGCAGGCCTTTGGTTGGGGCGTGGAGCTCGAGCAAACGCTCTACGCACGAATTGAGGCGGAGCTCGGCGTGGGGATCCTCGCGGCCGCCGTGCCGGGGACGGGAACATCCGATCAAGCCCGCCTCCTCGAGCGCCTGCTGACGTCTCATCGTCCTAAGCTGGTCCTGCTCACCTTCTTCGTCGGCAACGATTTCGTCGATTGTGCACGAGGCGGCTCGGCGCAGTATGAGGTCTCGGACGGCTTTCTGGCGCATGCCGGTTCCTCCTCCGGCAACCTGCGGCGCCTCGCCATCCGGTCCCGGCTGCTGCAACTGCTGCGCGCGGCCCAGTTCCGTCTCAGCATCGCGGCTGATCCCGAGCGGCGTTGGGACGAGTGGATGCGGGAGTACGCGGAGATTCACCTCTCCGACCCGCCGCCGCGCAGCGAGCGTGCGGTGCGCGCCGGCCTGGAAGCGCTGGACGCGATGCTCGCGCATTGCCGGCGCTCGCGGAGCCGCCTGCTGTTCGTCGTAGCCCCACGCAGCTTTCAGCTCGCCGGGCCCGAGCGCGAACGGATGCTGGCGGGTTTGGGATGGCGCTCCGCAGATCTCGACATCGACCGGCCACAGCGCATCCTCGCCAGCTGGGCGGCGGACCACAACGTCGCCTTCGTGGACCTGTTGCCGGCTTTCCGAGCCCACCAGGGCGCGCCGCTGTTCTATTCGCCCGACGCGCACATGACGGCGGAAGGCCACCGCCTCGCCGCGGCCGAGCTCGCGCCGCCCCTCGCCGCGCTGCTCGCGGAGTAAGCGTCTGTTACCCTGAGTCGTGCGCGCCCCTCTATGACGTGTCAGAGAGGTAGGCTGTGTCCCCTGAGCCAGTTTCGATCGAACGCCTGCGCGCCCTCCGACAACCTCCTTCCAACGAATCGTACGCCGCGCGGCGTACGATTCCCGACGACGAAGTCGCCGAGGACGGCCCGCCGGGTCTCCCGCAGCGACGTTTCACCCTCCCGCTCGTAGCCGGCTCGCTCGCCGCGGCCGCCGGAATTCTGGGCTGGATGTTCTGGCTGGATGTCTCCGCCGCCGCGCGCGAGCTCGAGCAAACCAAGCTCGAGCTTGCCGCCGCGCAGGATGACATCGCGCGCCTGCAGCTCGATTTCGCCGAAGCCAGCGTCATCCACGACCTGTGGGGTTTGAGCTCGCACTTCGCCTCCCTCGCCGCCAGCGCTTGCAGCGCCGAAGACGACAGGAAGCGATTGCGCGAGCCGACCTCGCGTGCGATCGAGATGTGGTCCGACAGCGCCGTACGCTCCGACATCGATTTCGAAGGCGTGTTGCTGCCCGCTCTACGGGTGCTCAAGGCGCAACGGATACAGGTGGTGGGTGCGAGCCTGCCGGCCGGAGTGCTGGCCCAATACCGGCGTTTCCGGCGCGAGGCCTTGGGGCACGTCGTCATGCTCGACCCGGCCCGAATTTCCGACCGCTCGAGCCATGTCGCGGCGCTCGAGTTTCTGCGCAAGGTCGCCGAAGGCCAGCTCGATCCCGCCAAGACCTCGCTGCTCTACCAGCGCGACGACCACGGAGAGGCCGAGCACGCCATCGTGCAGGGCGGGGCGGACGTTTCGCTGCTGCGGGTGCGATTGCGTGATTCACCGCGCGGCGCGCCCGAAACGGTGACCGCCGCCGGATTTCCCTGCTCCTAGAGTACTGCTTCACCCAGAATGAACATTCTTGCCGCCCTGAAAGGGCGCAGCGCCTTTGGCGCGAGAGCGCCGTTTGGTTTCTGACCGCTATTTGCGACGCACTACACTCCTAAGAGTGCGCTGGCGGGCCCAAAGGCCCACCCCCGCGAACGCTAGCCGACGCCGTCGAACAACGCGCTCGAGAGGTACCGCTCGCCGGCGTCGGGCAGCACGACCACGATCGTCTTGCCTTCCATCTCCGGCTCCTTCGCCAGTCGGCAGGCCACCGCCGCCGCCGCGCCGCAGGAGATGCCGCACAAGATCCCCTCTTCTCGAGCCAGCCGATGTGCGAATTCGATGGCGACCTCGTCTTCGATCGGCTCGATACGATCGACCAGATCCATCTCGAGCACCTCGGGCACGAAGCCCGCGCCGATGCCTTGGATCGCGGTGTATCCGGGGCGGGTCTTGCGGCCGTCGCGATGCTGCGCCAGCACGGGGCTGCGGGCCGGCTCGACGGCAACCGAGAGGATGGCCTTCTTCTCCTTGATGAAGCGCGAGACGCCGGTGATCGTTCCGCCGGTGCCAACTCCGGCGACGAAGACGTCGATTGCGCCGTCGGTGTCGTCCCAAATCTCCGGCCCGGTGGTCTCGTAGTGGATCTTGGGGTTGGCCGGGTTCTTGAACTGGTGCAGCATGACGTACTTGTCCGGGTCGGACTTCACGAGTTGCTCCGCCCGCTGGATCGAACCGTACATGCCTTCCTCGCCCGGCGTGAGCTCGAGCTTCGCGCCCAGCATCTTGAGGACCCGGCGGCGCTCGATGCTCATCGTGACCGGCATGGTCAAGGTGACCGAATAGCCGCGCGCGGCGCCGACGAAAGCCAGCGCGATGCCGGTGTTGCCGCTGGTCGGCTCGACGATCTCCTTGCCCGGGGTGAGCAGACCGCGCTCCTCGGCGTCCCAGATCATCGAGGCGCCGATGCGGCACTTGACCGAGTAGGCTGGATTGCGGCCCTCGATTTTGGCCAACACGGTTGCCTTGGCGCCGTCGGTGACGCGGTTGAGACGCACCAACGGCGTGCCGCCGATGCTGAGCGAATTGTCGTCGTAGATACGGGCCATGGCTCTTAGATCTGCCAGTTTACAACCCGTTTGGCGCGCTTTTCCTTCCAGCGCACGACCATGTCGGCGAAGGTCGTGCGGTCGACCACGCTCGACAGCGCCCGCTCGACCTTCTCCCACAGCTCGGGAAAAGGAGAGTCCGCGGCCGCCTCGCCCTGCTGCAAGCGTCGCGAGGGCGCGATGGGGCCGTCGATATGCCGCAAGATGTCTCCGACAGTGATCTGGTCGGCGGGTCGCGCTAGGAAGTAGCCGCCATCAGCGCCGCGTCGCGAGCCAAGGTAGCCCCCCTGCTTGAGTTGCGAGAGGATCAATTCCAGGAACTTCTGCGGGATCTGCTGCCGCTCGGCGATCTTCGCGATCTTGATCGGCGATTCGCCTTCGTGGCAAGACAGATCGAAGACGGCGCGCAGCGCATATTCGCCTTTGACGGAGACCTCCATCAGATTCTCTACCAATCTACTAGAGATTGGGGGGATTTGCACATCACCCTGCAGACCGCGCGGCGCCGTGCGATCCTAAGGCCAAGTGCTGCGGCCGCGGGAAATCCCTGCCGTGCTGGCGGAAAGCGTCCACTGCGCCGTCCACGACAACTGCTTCATCCTGGCCAAGGCAGCGTCGTATTCCGCCGCGCTTTCGTTGTTTCCAGGGCTGATCGTGCTGGCGGAGCTGTTGCTGCGGGGCCACGCCGAGCGGGCGCTGGAAGACCTGACGGTGTCGATGGGGCAGGTTCTGCCGCCGGGCGTACAGCGGATGCTGGCGGACTACTTGACCGGATCGGGCGAGCGCTCCCCGCTCATCCTTGCGGTGGCGGCAATTGCGGCGGTGATCTTTGCATCGGACTTGATGAGCAGCCTGATGGAGGGTTTCCGAGCCGCCTACCGCTTGCCGCGGCGCCCGACGCTTTGGCAGGACTACCGTGTAGCGATTCTGCTGGTGTTCCTCACCTTCATTCCCTTGACGGCGGCCAACGCGGCCCTGATCTTGTCGCGCCAGATCCAGGCCTGGGCCGGGCGTACGTTCGGGGAAGGCGCTTGGCTGCCCGCTTCGTCGCGCCTGGCGTGGTGGTCGATCGCGCTGGCGACGTTCACCATCATTCTCAGCGCTCTCTACTACATCGCGCCCAATCGCGAGCAGCGCTGGCGAAACGTGGTTCCTGGCGCGATATTGGGCGCGCTGCTGCTTGCGCCTGTTACCGGGTTGTTCACCTTTTACGTGCAACGGATCGCGCGCTACCGCGAATTCTACGGCAACGTCTCGACCGTGGTGGTGCTGCTGATTTGGACCTACTTGGTGAGCGTGATCGTGTTGTTGGGCTGCGAGGTCAATGCAGCGCGGGAGCGTCGGCTGGGTACGCTGGCGCCGCGTCCGGCGGACGAAATCTAACAGGGCAAATCGCCTATTCCGGCGGGCGCGGAGGGAACGCCGGATCGCGCGCCGCGACGATGTCTCGCATGCGCGACTCGACGTCGGCCAGGCGCTCGGGGTGCGGAAAGACGTAGAAGCGGCCCTGCTCGACGGCGTCGACGACTCCCGCGGCGATATCGGTCGGCGATACCGAGTCGGCGATCATCTCGCGCACGCTCGCATCGCGCGCCGCCACCGCTTCGGCGGCTTCTTCTTCGGCGTTGAGGGCGCGTAGCTCCTGGGGGAGCTTCCGCTCGATTTCCGCCAGTCCGGTGTTGACCCAGCCCGGGCACAGCACGCCCACCTCGATTCGCGAACCCAGCGCCCGGAGCTCGTGGTGCAGGCATTCCGAGAGGGCGACCACGGCGTGCTTGCTGGCATTGTAGGGCGCGAAGAAGGGGCCGGTGATCAAGCCGGCGATCGACCCGGTGTTGAGGACGTATCCTTCCTCGCCCTGCTCGATCATGCGCGGCAGGAAGGCATGGATCCCGTTGACGACGCCTTGGACGTTGACGTCGAACACCCAGCGCCAGTTCTCGAGCGGCTGCTGCCAGCTCGGCAGGATGCGCCCCAACACGCCGGCGTTGTTGCAGAGCAAGTGCACCGCGCCCATCTCGTCGAACGCTGAAGCGGCGAGCTTGGCGACGTCGGCGGCTTTGGTCACATCGGTCGGCACCGAGAGCGCGCGAGCCCCGAGCCCGCTGACGGCCTCGGCGGCGCCGAGCAATCCTTCGGCGTCGCGGTCGGCCAGTACCAGGCGCATGCCCTTGCGGGCGAACGCCTCGGCCATCGCTCTGCCGATTCCTGCCGCGGCTCCGGTGACCACCGCCGTCTTGCCTTTGAGCTCCTGCATCCCGGCTGCCTCCTCGAGAAGCTTGCCTACGCTAGCACAGTCGCTTGGAGCGAGCGGAGGACTCCGCGAGCAGTCGACTCCCAGGAGAACGCCCGGGCGCGCTCGATCCCGCGGGCCGCTAGCCGCGCGGCCAACTCGGGGTCGCCGAGGACGCGGTCCATCGCCAGCCGCAGCCCTTCCACGTCGTCCGGCGCGACGCACAGGCCCGCTTCCCCTACGACTTCTTCGAGGGCGTTGCCGCTGCTCACCACCACCGGGGCGCCGCACGCCATCGCCTCGATCGCCGGCAACCCGAAGCCCTCGTCGAGCGACGGCATCACGAACAGACGCGCGCGGCGGTAGAGCTGGGCCAGCTCCTCATCCGGCAGGTAGCCAGGAAGCTCGACGGCGCCGTCGAGCCCCAGCGCGCCGATCTGGCTGCGAAGCTCGGAGTAGCAAGTCTGGAAGCGGTCGCCCTCGTAGTCGCCCACGAGCACGAGCCGCTCGGCCCGGCCGCGATTCCGCAGCCGTGCGAACGCGTCGATCAGGGTATGGAGGTTCTTGGTCGGGCTAATGCCGCCAGCGTAGAGAACGAAGTCGTCGCGGGGCTCGTCCCCAGGTTGGAAGATGCGGGCCGCGGCTTCGGGGACGACGTCAATGCGCTCGCTGGGGAAGCGGTAGTGGCGACGGATGCAGCCCTTGGAGTATTCCGAGACCGTCAGGCAGCGAGTCGCTTGCCGGAGCGCCAGTCGCACCTTCCATCTCCAGGCGCGTTCCTGGGCGGGCGAGGCGAATGTCTGGCGAGGGCGCCGTTCGGCAATGGTGTCATGGACGCCTACCAGCGCGCGCACCGGGCGAATCAGCGGAAAGTAGGAGTAGACCGAGGGAAAGAAGAACGCGTCGAAGCTCTCGCCGGCGGCGGCAAGGCTCATTCGCAGCAGGTCGGCGATCGAGCGCCGGCCGTCGGCTCGCGCGGCCTCCGCGGTTGAGACGCCGGTCGCGACGTAGCGCGGCTCGAAGGGCGGCGGCCAACTTTGGTTGCGGTCCGCTCCGGAGTCGAGGAAGAGCACGTAGCGGTTCTCACGGTCGACCCGCGCTAGGGCGGCCACGAGCTCGCGGAGGAAACGGCCGTAGCCGCGGCGGTTCGTCCAGCACACGCCGTCGACGCCTATCCGCATCAGAAGATCCGAGGCTCGCGGTCGGCGCCGAGCAGGTATCCCACCGCCTCGCCCGCCGACCACGAGACGTTGAGCAATAGCAGCCAGCCCGCGGCGCCGGGCAAGCCGCTCGCTAGACGCTTGGCGAAAGCCTGACGCGCGGCGCGCCAACTGAGCAACAGCGGCAGCGCCGGGCTCAGTGCGGCATAGATCCAACGCAGCCGGCCAACCTCGCGCTCAACCCGCTCGGCGGCGTACCCGCGACCGTAGTGGAAACGCTGGCGCAGCGCAACCGAGGGCGACATGGTGTTGTGGAAGACGACCTCGGCGTCGCACACCGCCAGCTCGAGCCCCTGCGCACGCCAGCGTTGGTGGAGAAACGTCTCCCAGGCGCCAGCTTCGAGCAGCTCGGGTTCGGCCTCCAGCGCAGCTCGCTTGTAGCACAGATTGGCGCCGGAGAGCGCCTCCGCGGGGCCCTGCCGCACCGGAGGAGCGAACGCGCCATACTCGCACAGGTACAAACCCAGCTCGAAGGCCGAAGCCGTCGGCGCAATCGAGACCGGCCCGCCCGCCACTGGGGAGCGTGCGTGGCGAGCGTGCGCCGACGCCATGCTCCGCGCCCAATCCGGCCTGGGGACCACGCGCGCCTCGAGGGCGCCAACCAAGTCGCCGGTGACATGCTGGAGCGCCTGCCAGCGCAGCTCGGGCACGCGCTTGCGGGAGGCGGAATGGAGAAAGCGGACCGCTGGGAAGTCTGCGGCGAGATCCCGGGCGGGATCCTCGGGAGAGCAGTCTGAGACGACGACCTCCGCGACCTCGGGCTGGGCGATGAGCGATTCGAGACAAGCCCGCAACACGAGCGGCGAATCGTAGGAGGTGATCACGACCGACAGATGCGGCGCCGCCCGGTCAGCCATCCTCGAGGTAGGCGCGGGCTTCGCCGTAAGCCTGCGCGCACGCAAAGGCGACGAACAGCGGCGACGCCGCCAGCGACGTGAACCAATAGCGAGGCTTGGTCGCGATCCGTCCGGCAAACCGCGCCAGCAGCACCGGCGGCAGCAGCAACCGGCTGGCGGCCGAGGTCCAACGCTCGCGCGGCGCCATGTGAACCGCACGCGCGCGCGCCCAGGCTTCGGACCAGCGCGCACGGTGACGCACGAAGCGGCGCAACGGCGGAGGGCCGTACTCCGCGGTCAAACCCGGATCGCGAGCGAACGAAAGGCCGGAGTCGAACATGCGCCGGTGGTAGTCCATCTCGGTGTCTGCGTCCGAGAGCGACTCCGGGTCGACTTTGTCGCGGCGGTAGATAACGTTGCCGGCCGGAATCAGCGCCGCCTCGCTGCGCTCGAGCGGACCGGCTTGCATGGGCGAGGCAAGATGGGCGTATTCCCACAGCCAGGCCGCGCGGGCGGCCAGGCCGCCTCCCGCCGGGGGCAAGGTGAGGCCGGCCGTCACGTCGGCGCCGCCGGCTTGAAGAGCGTGGTCGATCCAGGCGGCGTCGACGGTGTAGTCCTCGCTCAGCACCGCGGCCAACGGCGCGCTCGCGGCCGAGAGCCCGGCGGCGCGCAGCGACGAGTAGGGCGCTTTCGGCGGAGCCGCCAGAAACCGCACCCATTCCGGCGCCTTGACCAGCCGCGGCGAGACGACGATTACCTCGCAGCGCTCTCTCGCGCCGGCTTCCTCGAGGGACTGTAGGCAGCGCTTCATCCGCGCCCGCCCGGATCGGGCGGCGATCACCACGGATAGCTCTTTCATCGGAAGTTCCTCCCCATTCCTACTACGACTGTAGACAGTCTCCCGATAGGCTCTAAGGTACCATGCGGAATGCCCAGGACTAAGGGCGATTTTCCGGAGGTTCGTCCCTGAACTTCTGCATGGTCACGATCTTCTACCCGCCCTACAGCTTCGGCGGGGATTCGATCTATCTCTACCGCCTCGCAACCGCGCTCGTTCGCCAGGGCCACCGGGTGGATGTGATCCATTGTGCGGATTCGTTCCATCTGTTTCAGGCTCACGTCGACCCGGCCGCCTTTCCCAAGAGCGAAGGGATCCGGGTGCACAAGCTCGAGAGCGGTTTCCGCGGGCTCGCGCCGCTGCTCTCCCATCAGACCGGGCGACCGGCGCTGACCGGCGCCAAGATCCGGGAGATTCTCCGCGGCGGGCGGTTCGACGTCATCCACTACCACAACATTTCGTTGTTCGGCCCGGCAGTCCTCGAGATCGACCCCGGCTACGATGCGGTCAAGCTCTACACCGCGCACGACCACTGGCTGGTGTGCCCAATGAGCGTGCTGTGGAAGAGTCGTAGCCGTGCGTGCGACCGCCCCGATTGCCTCAGCTGCACGCTGCGCTCGGGCCGGCCGCCGCAGTTGTGGCGCTACTCTGCGCTGCTCGAGCGGGCGGCCTCGCACGTGGATCTGTTCCTTTCCCCCAGCCGCTTCAGCGCCGAGATGCACCGCCGCCGCGGGTTCTCTCGCGAGCTCGCCGTGCTGAATTACTTTCTCGACCCCGCGGCCGAGCTCGGCAAGGACGACTCGCCTCGGCCGCACGCCCGGCCCTATCACCTCTTCGTCGGACGGCTGGAGAAATACAAGGGCGTGCAGGAGCTGATCGAGGCGTTCCGCGGACCCGGCGACCACGACCTGGTCGTGGTCGGGTCGGGAACCTACCAGGAGCAGCTCGAGACTCGAGCCGCGGGCTGCGAGCGCATCCGGTTCGCGGGCTGGGTCAGCCAGGAGCGCATCGGTCCCTACTACAGCCATGCGCTTTCGGTGGTCGTGCCGTCGGTGACCTATGAGACCTTCGGAATCATCGTGATCGAGGCCAACGCTCGCGGCGTGCCGGTGATCGTACGGGATCTGGGCCCGCTGCCGGAAATCGTCGAGGACGGCGGCGGCGGAGTGGTGTTTCGGGACCAGGCCGAGCTGCGGAAGCGCTTGGACGAGCTGTACCAGGATCCCGAGCTGCGCAGGCGGCTGGGCGAACGGGGTCGCCGATCTTTCCTCGAGAAGTGGACGCCCGAGCCGCATCTGCGGCGCTATTTCGCCTTCATCGACCAGGCGCGCGAGCGGCGCCGAGCGCGTGAAAGCTCGTAATCTCGACGCCGGCTTGATCCGCCGTCCGCCGCACCAGCTCGGAAGTCAACGCCTCGAGCTCACGCTCACGACTCTGTTTGAGCCGCGTCGGGGCCGCTTGCAGCTCGGGCCCGCAGAAGCCGGGATGGCACATGAATTCCGTGACGCCTTCGGGCAATGCGCGGATGAGCTCGGCGAGCTGCTCGGCGCGGTACAGGCCGGTGAGTTGGAACCCCGCGAAAGCATCGGTCGAGCGCAGGCCAGCCGCGGCCATGCGGCGGTCGAAGCCGGCCGCCGCGCCTGCCAGCAGCCGGCTGACGAGGCGCCGCTTCCATGGCGAGCGAACCGAGGCGGCCGTCAACGGAACGTCGAATGGCCGCCGCACCCACCGAATTCGGTAGCGGGCGGCGACCTTCGCGACCGCCTCGAGAACCGGCGGAAACAGGTGGGCGTGCTTGTGGGTGTCGAGGTGGCTGATCGCGACCCCCGCCGCGCGGATTCGCTCGACTTGGGCGCAACACTCTTCCTCGGCCCAGCCGCCAACGCCGGAGAGCAGCATCCGAGCAAGCGAGGATGGCAGACGCTTGGCGGGATCGGCGACCGAGCGACCCTGGACCAGAGTGAGATGGCAACCGACGTCGAGCCCCGGACGGGCCCGCGCCGCTTCGACGGCATGCTCGAATCCGGCCCCGTTGGCCATCAGCGAAGCGGCCCGCAGAATGCCCCGCTCAAAGGCCTCGACGACGCCGTCGTTGACGTCCCGGTTGAGCCCGAAATCGTCGGCATTGACGATGAGGCGCCGCAAGCGCCCAGCGTAACAGGCGGCGGCGTCTACTCTTGCCCGGCCTGCGCGGTCTGCACTTCGCCCATCACCAAGCGTTGGAACTCCGGCATCTCGTGCATCGGCTCGAAGAGTTGCTCTTTGAGGATGCGGCCTGGCTTGGCGTAGCCCTCTTCCATCGAGCGCCGCAAGTAGAGCAGCGCGCGCTCGAAGGAGCCCACGCGAGCATAGGATTCCGCCATGAAGTAGTGGTACTTGCCCAGGTCGGCGACCGAGCGCTCCTGTAGCAGCGTGCCGAGCTCGTTGCGGTGTTCGAAGACGTTGGGGTCGAGCTCGAGCGCGTGCAGGTACGCCGCGGAGGCCTTCTTGTACTTCTTGCGGGCAAAGAACGCCGTGCCGAGATTGCTGTGGATGGAGGCCGAGTTAGGCGTGATCTTCAGGGCCTTCTCGTAGGTCTTCTGCGCCCTGCGATAGTTGTGCTGGGCGTAGTGAACCGTGCCCAGGTTGTTGATCGCCTGAGCGTACTTCTCGTCGAGCTTCGAGGCGCGCTCGTAGTGGCGCCGAGCCTCGCCAAAGTTCAATTGGTGGTGAAACGAGATGCCGAGCTTGTTGTAGAGCCGCGCGCTGCGGGGTTGGCCGTCGAGCGCCTCGCGATAGGCGTCCACCGCCTCGCGGTACATCTTCCTGGCCATCAGGATGTCGCCGCGCCTCTCCGGGGTCAGCTCGCTCGATTGCGCCGTCGACGCCTGCTCGAGGCGGTCCGTGCTGTCGACGAGCTGCGGGAACAGCATCAAGACGGCGAGAACCGAGGCAGACATGATTTTCCCTCCTGGCGCCTCGCGACGAGGCGAGTTTGCAGACCTGTATCCATACTCACCCTACACCACCTTCCGGCGCGGCGAAAGCGGGGGAGGCTAATTCTTCTTGAAAATCCCGAAGACTTTGCGCAGTACGCCGTTTTTCTTGTCCGCGTCGGGGTCGTCGCCCTGCGCCGCCGGCTGGGCGGCGGAGTCGGGCAAGGGCACGGCGATGGGTCCCCCTCCGCCAACCGCGGGCGCGGCCGTGGGGGAGATGTTGGGCGCCACGCCGACGCCCTCCGCGGCGGTTACCATCGGCCGGTCAACCGGAATGCCGCCCAGCGCTGTCGGCTCCGGGTCCCAGCCGGCGACGCTGGTCGCCAGCGTCAACCCGCCGCCGCCGTGGAAGGTGCAGAACCGTGTCGGCTCGGCCCCGGCCAGGAAGTACTCGCCCACGGGCTTGGGGCAAGCGTTGGTGGCGAGCTCATAGGTGTCGGGGTCGATGCTGACCCGGACGACGCCTTCGACGGGCTGGAACGGCGCGGGATTGCGATAGGGCCGCTGCGCGTGGGCCCGCTTCATGAACTCGGCCCAGATCGGAAGCGCGGACCTGGCGCCCTCTAGCGAGAGATCCGTGTTGTCGTCGAAGCCGACCCAAACCACGCACAGCAGGTTGTCGGTAAAGCCGGCGAACCAACCGTCGTCATCGGTTCCGGTCTTGCCCGCGGCCGGTTCGGTGAACTTGTGACGGTAGCGCGCGCCGGCCGCGGTTCCGCGCAACATCACGTCCTCGAGCATGTTGGTGACGATGTAGGCGACGCGGGGGTCCATGACCTCGACGTCCTCTGGCTCGCGCCGCAACAGCTCGCGGCCCTGAGCGTCGCGCACCAAGCGCACGAAGTAGGGCTTCTTCATCGCGCCGCCGTTGACGAACGTGGTGTAAGCGCCGGCGACCTGCAGCGGCGTGGCTTCGTAGGAGCCCAGCGCCAGCGACGGCGTGGGCTTGAGGCCATCGCCCAAGCTCGCCCTCTCGGCCATCTCGTAGACTCGCCGGAAGCCGGCCATCTCGGCGACCTTGACGGTGGCGATGTTGATCGACTTGCGCAGCGCCTCGCGGAAGCTGATCAGCCCGTAGATGCGGTTGAGGTGATTGGCCGGTTCGTAGGGCTCGTCCTTGTACCAGAACGTGGTCGGAACGTCGTCGACGAGCGAAGCCGGCGTATAGACCTCGCCGGGAGGATAGACCGTCCAGCCGCGCTCGTCCTGTACGCCGTCGCGGTCGGGGTCCGAGTCCACCGGCCGGTAGCGAGCGCGCTCGGCGTCGAGCCCGGTATCGATGGCGGCGGCGTAGACGTACGGCTTGAACACCGAGCCCGGCTGACGCTTGGCGAGCGCGCGGTTGAGTTGGCTCTTGCCGTAGTCGCGTCCGCCGACGACGGCCTTGACCTCGCCGGTGTGGGGATCCAGCGCGACGAGCGCGGCTTGGGCGCGCGGCGGCTCCTGGTCTCTCCAACGGCGTTGTTTCGCGATGGCCTCGTCGACTTGCTCCATGCCGATCCGCACAGCTTCGACGGCGGCTCTCTGCAGGTTCTTGTCGAGCGTGGTGTAGACCCAGTAGTCAGACGAGATGAGCTCCTCGGACTCGAAGTGCTCGCGCAACGCGGAGTTGACCAGGTCGACGTAGTAGGGCGCGGCCGACGACTCGATGTGGCCGCGAGCCAGGTGCAGCTCTTCGGCATTGGCCTGGTTGAACTGCGGCTGCGTGATGAGCTCCTCGCGCAGCATCGCGCGCAGCACTTGCGAGCGGCGATTGGTGGCGCGTTCGGGGTGGCGGTAGGGGTTGAGCCAGCTTGGTCCTTGCGGCAAGCCGGCCAGCAGCGCGGCTTCGGCCAGCGTGACGTCGCGAACGTCCTTGTCGAAGTAGGCGCGGGCGGCCTCGCCCATGCCCATGACGTTGAAGCTGCCGCTGCGGCCCATGAAGATCTGGTTGGCGTAGTGCTCGAAGATCTCGTTCTTCTCGAGCCGGAACTCGAGTTGAAACGCGATCAACATCTCCGCGGCTTTGCGCTGGGGCGTCTGCTCGGGCGTGAGAAAGAAGTTGCGCGCGAGCTGCTGCGTCAGCGTCGACGTGCCACGCGGTTGCCGCCACTCGACCAAGCCGTCAAAGCAGGCCTTGCTGAAGCGGATGATATCGATGCCGTGGTGGCTGTAAAAGCGATGGTCCTCGATCGCAACCACGGCGTCGATGAGCACCTGCGGGAAATCTTCGAACTTGAAAATCCGCCGTTTGGAGCGGTTGTCGTCGAACAGGTGCGTGACCAGCTCCGGCTCGAGCTCGTAGGCGGTCTGCGGCGTGTTGTCGTTGAGCGAGACGACCCGCGCAATCTCGCCATCTTCGAAGTAGAGCACGGCCGGCTCTTGCGCGAAGTAGGACAGCGGGCCCGGGTAGATCTCGACCGCGCCTTCCTTGACGATGTAGTGACCCACGGCGCTGTGCTGCGAGTCGGTATAGCCGGCCTCGCGCAGCCGGTTCAGGATGTCTTCGGCGCCGAGCTCTTGGCCGACGAAGATTGGATCGGGGGCCGCCAGTACTTTCGACGCGCGATTGAACGGCCCGCCCGCCAGGCGCGCATCCACGATTCGGGAGTACTTCCACCAATAGTGGCCGAAAGCGACGCCGGCCGCGAGCACGACCAGTAGGAACAGGCCCGAGACGACCATCCCGGCCGGGCTGGCGGCGAGGCTGACGATGCGATTCAGCAGCCGGGACGAGAACGACCCGCCTTTCGACCGTTTTGCGGAGGAGCGTTTGCTCATGAGCTCAACCTGCGGACCGGCCTCCCGACTCTCCGGCCCTGTCCATACGACGAGCGCGCCCGGGCGACAACGTCGATTTATCAGCCGATTACGAGAGCTTTTCCCGCAGGGCGGCTACGACGTTTTCGAGTTTAGCATCGACGGACTGACGTGTCGAACGCTCGACGAGCTCAACCGAACCATCGGAAATCTTCTTCCCGACGACGATCCGGAACGGGATTCCGATCAAGTCCGCGTCGTTGAACTTCACCCCGGCGCGCTCGGCGCGCTCGTCGTAGAGCGCGTCCACCCCGGCCTCGGTGAGCTCAGCGTAGAGTTTCTCCGCGGCTTCCCGCTGCTGGTCGTTCTTGAGGTTGACCGGAGTCACCACCGCCTCGAACGGCGCGATCGCGACCGGCAGCGCCATCCCGGCTTCATCGCAACGCTGCTCGATCGCCGCGGTGAGGATGCGTTCGAGGCCGATGCCGTAGGAGCCCATGATGGGCGTGACCTCCTTGCCGTTCTCGTCGAGCACGCGCAGGTTCATCGACTCGGAGTACTTGTAGCCGAGCTTGAAGATGTGCCCGACTTCGATGCACTTGCGCCGTCGCACCGGCTCGCCGGAGGCGACGTCGAGGTCGCCGTCCTCGACTTCGCGCAGATCGACGAAGCGAGCCTGGAAGTCCTCGCCCGGGGTGACGTTGTCGAGGTGGAAGCCGTCCTCGTTGGCGCCGCACACCATGTTGCGCCGGCCCTGGAGCGCTTCGTCGGCTAGGATGTCCATCTCGGTCTTGACCCCGACCGGGCCGAGCGAGCCGGCGTCGGCGCCCAGCCAGGCGCGCAGCTCCTCGGGATGGGCCGGGCGCAGCTCGACGGCGCCGGCGACCGAGGCGAGCTTGGTTTCGTTGAGCGTGTGGTCGCCGCGCAACAGCGCCATCAGCGGCTTGCCGTCGGCGACCATCACCAGCGTCTTGATGTGCGCGGAGGCGGCACGGCCGTCGAGCTCGCTCACCTCGGCGATGGTCTTGCGGCCGGGCGTCTCGAAGCGCCGCGGGGCCGCGTCGCCCGGCGGGTCGGGCTCGGCCGGCGGCTTGGGCCCCGCGACCGCCTTCTCGAGATTGGCCGCGTACCCCGACGCCTCGCACTCGACCACGATGTCCTCGCCGGCGTCGGACGGGGCCACGAACTCATGTGACTCGCTGCCGCCCATCGCGCCCGAGTGCGCCTCGACGGCGCGGTAGTCCAGCCCGCAACGCGAAAAGATGTTGCAGTACGCCTCGTAGTGTTTGCGGTAGGCGACGTCCAGGCCGGCGGCGTCGATGTCGAAGGTGTAGGAGTCCTTCATCGTGAAGCGCCGCACGCGCATGAGCCCCGATTTGGGGCGCGGCTCATCGCGAAACTTCGCCTGGATCTGGTACCAGATCTGGGGCAACTGCTTGTAGGAGCGCAGCTCGCCCTGCGCAATCCACGTCATCACCTCTTCCTCGGTCATGCCCAGGCACAGCTCGCGCCCGTTGCGATCCTTGAGCCGGAACATGTCGTCTCCGATCGCGTCCCAGCGCCCGCTCTGGCGCCACAGCTCGGCCGGGTGCACCTCCGGCGTATACATCTCCTGCGCGCCGATCGCATCCATCTCCTCCCGCACGATGCGTTCGATCTTGTTGAGCGAGCGCTTGGCGAGATAGAGGTAGCAATAGAAGCCGGCGGAGAGCTGCCGGACGTAGCCGGCGCGCAGCAACAGGCGGTGACTTGCGACCTCCGCTTCGGCAGGCGCCTCACGGAGCGTCGGGATGAACAGGCGACTCCAACGCATGGGGTTTTAGGCTGGCGTGGGGATCCGGACGGGGTCCGGAAACCGTTGATTTTAGCATGCTAGAATGCCCTCACGGCGGCGCGCTCGGTCGCCGGCCTTCCCTTGGATACCGCCTCCCGAGTCGCCGACGCCGGCCCGCTGCCTCACGCCCCGGCCACGGAGGGACGTCCGTTGCTGATCGGCGTCGACATCCGCCGCGCCGGCGGCTTCGGCGTGGGCATCTACACCAAGAATCTGGTGCAGAGCCTAGCGCGCGTGGGTCCGCGGCATCGCTACATCCTGGTCGGCGCGCCGGAGAATCTCGAGCACCTCGGCGAGCTCGGCCCCAACTTCACCCTCGAGCCCTATGAGAGGCGCTACGACTCGTTGCGCAGTCACCTCAGCTACGGCCTGCAAATGCGACGGCTCGGGCTCGATGTCTTCCACATGCCGCACCGCTGGGCGCCGCTCACCACGCCGCGCCCGTTCGTCGTCACGCTGCACGATCTCGACTACGTTCTCTACCCACCCGAAGAGGGCGATAAGCCAGTCGAGAGGGCCCGCTACTGGGCGCTGCGGCGCGGCCTGCTCAGGGCCTCCAAGATCATCGCGGTCTCCCATGCCACCAAGCGCGACGCGGTGCGCCACCTCGCGCTGCCTGAGGAGAAGATCCGCGTCATCTACGACGCCGTCGACGAGAACATCGCGCAGCCGGTGACCGAAGAGCAACGCCGGGAAACCCTGCAGCGCTACTCGATCAACGAGCCGTTCGTCTTCTACGCCGGCCGCATCCAAACCCACAAGAACGTCCCGCGGCTCATCGAAGCCTTCGCTTACCTCAAGGCGCAGCTCGAGAACCATTGGAAATATCACAACCTCAAGCTGATCGTCATCGGCGACGACATCAACCGCTTCCCCGGCGTGCGCCACGCGATGATGCGCACCCGCGCGCAGGACTCCATCCGCTTTCTCGGCTTCGTTCCGCTCGAGACGCTGCGCGTCTTCTACGACCAGGCGACCGCGTTCCTGTTCCCCTCGCTCTACGAGGGCTTCGGTATGCCGCCGCTCGAAGCGATGGTGCACGGCACGCCGGTCGTAACCTCGGCAGCCTCGTCGCTGCCCGAGGCGGTCGACGACGCGGCCGAGCTGGTCAACCCGGAGAACGTCTTCGACATTGCACGCGGTCTGCGCAAGGTGCTGCTCGACGACGAGTACCGCGCCGAGTTGCGGCGGCGGGGCTTCGAGCAGGTCAAGCGCTTCAGTTGGGATCGCTCGGCGAAGGAAGTCCTCGAGGTCTACCAGTCCGTCGCCGCGGCCCGGCCGTAGTGCTAAAATCCCGGCCGAGTGCGTTGGCTCCCGTTGATCCTTCTCGCCGCGCTCGCAAGCGCGCAGCAGCTTCCCAAGCTGCCGAAGGTCTATCCCGGCCCCGAGCAGCCCATTCCCTTCCCGCATCCGCGTCACGCCGCCCAAGGCGTTGCATGCCAGAAGTGCCACCCGACGCCCGACCCCGGCGACTTCGCCGAGATCGTCGGCACGGAAACGTGCATGGAGTGCCACATCTCCATCAAGATCGACAGCCCGGCGATCCGCAAGCTCGTCGCGCTCCATTCTCGCGCCGAGCCGGTCCCCTGGGAGCCGGTCTACCTGGTGGCCGACTACGTCTACTTCAGCCACCGCGAGCACGCGGCGGCGGGCGCAAGCTGCACCGACTGCCACGGCGATGTGGCCGCCATGGATGTGGTCGCCAAGGAGCGCGACATCTCGATGGCGGCCTGCATGGGCTGCCATCGGGCGACCCGGGCTTCGCTCGAGTGCGACTACTGCCACGAGCCCAGAGGGACGGGAATACCGCAATGACCCGCCGCGACGCCCTGCGCAATCTCGGACTCTTCCTCGCCGGCACGCCGCTTCTCGAGGGGCAGTACTCCCCGCGCGAAGGACATCCCCGCGTTCCCTCGCTCGAGGAGCTGGCGAACGTGTTCGAGTTCGAGCCGATCGCCCAAGCCAAGCTGCAACGGCTCAACTACGACTACGTCGCCGGCGGCGTGGAAGACGAGGTGACCCTGCGGCGCAACCGCCGAGCCTTCGACTGGGCGACGCTGCTGCCGCGCGCGATGCGTGCGGTCGAGCATGTCGACCTCTCGACCACCGTGCTCGGAAAGCGCCTGGAGTGCCCCATCGTCGTGGCGCCGACCGGCGGCCAGGTCGGAGTCCACCCGCAGGGCGATGTCGAGATGCACCGAGGCGCCTCGCCTGCCGGTTGCACCATGGGCGTCAGCTTCGTGGCGACGTTTCCCCCCGAAGAGATCGCGAGCGCCGCGCCCGGGCCGCTCTGGCAACAGATCTACATTCATCTCAACCCCGCGCGGGCGCGCGAGCGCGTCGACCAAGCCGCGGCTCTCGGCTACAAAGCCGTGCTGTGGACCGTCGACGCGCAGTACAGCTCGCTGCGGGAGCGGTTGCGGCACGACGCGAACCTAGGGGCCCGAAGCGGCTCGGCCCGCGAACAGAGCGCCAGGGCGCGCCGCCGCCGCGGCCGACGAAGCGCCCCCGAAAGCCCCTACCGCATCAACCCGGAGTCGCCCGACCAGGGCTGGGAGTTCCTGACGACAATGCAGTCGTGGAGCGATCTTCCAGTGTTGGTCAAGGGCCTGCTCACCGCCGAAGACGCCAAGCTCGCGGTCGAGCACGGCGCCGACGGCATCGTCGTCTCCAACCACGGCGCGCGCTATCTCTCCCACTGTCCCTCGACGTTCGAGGTTCTGCCGGAGATGGTCGACGCCGTTGCCGGCAAAATCCCCGTGTTGGTCGACGGCGGCTTCCGGCGCGGCAGCGACATCTTGAAAGCGCTGGCGCTGGGCGCCGACGCGGTGCTGGTGGGCCGGCCCCCATTGTGGGGCCTGGGCGGATTCGGCGCGGCGGGCGCGCAGCGCGTGCTGGAGATTCTACAAGCTGAGCTGCGGTTGGCAATGTCGGGCTGCGGCGTCTCGAGCATCGCCGCGATCGACCGCTCGCTGATCCGAACCGATTTTCCCTGAGACCGACAGCCCTCAAAGAGCCCGGTCAGAGCCGCATCCCGCAAGGGTGGCCGCTGGGGACAGGAACGTGTGAAGAAATCCGGGACTGGCTCTCGCGACTCGCCACAAGTGCTTGCGAATCAACGGCGGCCAAGGTCGCGAGTGCCTGTCCCAGCGATTTGTTCACACGTTCCTGTCACGATTTCGCGCCGCAATGGAGTCAGCGAGCTCAGATGGAGCTCGACGGCGCGAAACTCGCTGACTGTCCCCCTAGCACGACCGCAAGCTCGCCCATGCGGCGCCGACAAAGAGTCCAGGCTATGGCCGCGCCGCCGGCACGGCGTCGGCGGGACGGCCGACGACGCCGTCGAAGGCTTCTGCCAGCGTGATGCCGTTCGCCTCGAGCGTACGGCCAAGAGCGTTGTCGAGATCGATCTTGGCGATGGCGTAGTTGTTCATCGCCGCAATCTCCTGGGAGCGCGCCAGGGCCACGTCGCGTTGCGCCTGGACCACCAAGAAGATCGTCGAGGCGCCGAGGTCGAACTTCTTTTGCTCGGCTTCGAGCGTCTGTTCCTGCAAGACCAGGCCTTTGATGGCGGCGTCATAGCGGGCGCGAGCCTGCTCGACGCCGATCACGGCGTTCTGCACCTCAACCCGGATCGCGTTCTCGGTCTGCCGCAATTGAATCTCCGACTGCCGGCGCTCGAGCAGCGTCGCCGTCAGGTCCGCTTGAGCCTGGCGATTGCGAAGGGGAATCGTGACGTCGAGCGAGACCTGATAGTCGGGGAAGTTGCGCCGGAAGATTTGGCCCAGCGAGTTGGGCAGCCCGCCGAGGAAGAACGGGTTGGGGCCGGACTGACCAGGCTGCGGAATGAACAGGTCGTTCACCTGGCCCGCCAAGCCGTTGTTGGTTAGATCGAACGATACGGCCACCTGGGGCAGCCGCGCGTTTCGGATGGCCTTGAGGTTGATGTCGGTGTTACCCAACCGGATCCGGGCCTGCTCGAGGTCGGGACGCTCGGCGAGCGCGTGCGTCATCAACTCTTCGACCGGATCGAGCGGCGCGCTCTGCGGCACTTCGATGCGGTCGGTCGGCACGATTTCGGCATGGATCAGCGACGGCGAAGAGACGCCGTTGATGCTGATTGCGTTCTTGAGCAGGGTCTCCTGCAGCCGGACTTGGGTCTCGGCGATGGTCAGGTCTTCTTGCCGGGCGGCGACCTCGGCTTCGGCGCGCACGATCTCGATCGGCGCTAGCGTGCCGATCTCGACCCGCCGCTTGTTGTCCTGGAACAGCGTTTCGGCCAGCTCGAGAGCCTCTTGGGTGGCCTGGGCGTTGGAGCGCAGGCTGACGAGGTCCCAGTAGAGTTGCTGCACCCGCACCACGACGGTGATGACTTGCTGCTTGAACGCCAGGTCGGTGACTTGCTGGTTGCGCTTGGCGACCACGATGTTGCGGCGGTTGACTGCCAGACCGAACCCCCGCAGCAGCGGTTGGCGCACCTGCAAGGTCACGTTGCTGCGCAGCGAAGGGTTGAAGTTGTTGCGGCGCGAGTTGGTGTTCTGTTGCGTGTTCGCCCACAACAGCGTGGCGGTGGCGCCGCTGAGAAAGCCTTGCCGCACCCCGACTCGCGAGTTGCTGCGCTCGGTGATGAAACTGTTGGTGCCGGTGACGAAGTCGGAGGTTTGCGGGTTCGAGAAGTGCCCCCAGTCGATTCCGGCGAACATCAATGGGTCGAGGTTGACCGCCTGCGTGCCGAAGAAGCTCGAGGCGTCCCCGGTTCCCCCGCCGCCGGCCGCGCCCGCGCCGCCAACGCCGCCGCCGCCCGCGCGCCCGGTGATCCCTGTCGCGTTCTGCCCGCGGGCGCCGGCGCCCGCGCCCTGGGTCTGGCCCGTCGACAAGGTGGAAATCTGCGTCTGGACTCCGCGCAGCTGCTGACCCGACTTGGCGCGCAGCACGTCGGTCTGCGCCACCAGCGGGTTGTAGCGCGCCACGGCGAGGTCGAGATTGTTCTCGATCGCCAGCGCCAGGGCGTCCTTGAGAGAGAGGTAGAGCTTGCCGTCGACGAGTAGCTGATCCAGCCGCGAGGAGTTTGCTAGGCTCACCAGCGGAACGTCGGGAACTTCGAAGGCGTTCCACAGCTTCGGCCAAGTGTCGGGCCCTTGGCTGTAGTCCACCGGAGTGCTGCGCAGCTGCTGGGCTACGGCGACATTTGGCTGCAGCAAGATCGCGCAGAGCAGGAGGGAGAGGAGCTGTTGGACGGTCATGTAGCGTTTGCTGACGGTTCGTCGCCGGTGAGCGGGCAAAATACTGCTCAGAAGCGAATTGGCGTCGCCAGGGGAAACAGGGTTACCCAGCCGGGCCGGTTGGACGCCGCGGGGCGGCGCTCGAGCTAGGAGTTTCGCCGCAGATGCGGAATTTCAAGGCCGTCATCGCGTACGAGGGCTCGGACTTCCACGGCTGGCAAGTCCAGCCAGGTAGACGGACGATACAAGGCGAGATCGAACGAGCCCTGGCCGAGCTCGAGGGCGGGCCCGGCAAAGTCCACGGCTCTGGCCGGACCGACGCGGGCGTCCACGCCCTGGGACAAGTCGCTTCGTTCCAACTGGCCAACCCGATGCCGTGCGCCAACCTCAGATTGGCCTTGAACCACCGCTTGCCGCCCGCCATTCGCATCTACACGGTCGAGGAGGCCGCGATGGAGTTCCACGCTCGCTATGCGGCCGTGGCCAAAACCTACCAGTACCGCATCTGGCGAGGCGAGATCTGCCCGCCGTTCCGGCGCCGATACGTCCATCACCTCCCCTACCCCCTGGACGAAGCGGCGATGATCGCCGCCGCCGGGCTCTTCGAGGGCGAGCGCGACTTTCGCTCGCTGGCGACGCGCGACGGCGAGGAAAAGAAGTCGACCGTTCGGACGATCTTTTCCTCCACGATGCAACGTGACGAGCAAGAGTTGGTCTATTCGGTGCGCGGATCGGGCTTCCTCTACAACATGGTTCGCAACATCGTCGGCCTGCTGATCGAGATCGGCCGCGGCAGCCGGCAGCCAGGGGACATCGCCGGAATCCTGGAAGCGCGCGACCGCCAAGCCGCCGGCCCAACGGCGCCGGCGGCGGGCCTATGCCTGATGAGTGTGGAGTATCCGCCGGGCCAGGAGCGGCCCTAATCCGCCCGCGCCGGGCGGCCGATGAACGGAGCGGCCCGGAGTCGATCGCTCTCGCATTGGCTGGAGCCGCGAGGGCGTCTTTTCCCCTGTGGCGCGTTAACAGCCCGTGTCGGACCGGCTGTTAAGCTGGAGCGTGCTCTCGGACCGGTTCGATCGCGCGCTCGCCTGGGCCTCGAGGCTCCATCGCGAGCAACTGCGCAAGGGCGGCGCCATCCCCTATGTCTCACACCTGCTCGCCGTCACGGCCCTGGTCCTCGAAGCGGGCGGAGACGAGGACGAAGCGATCGCCGCCGTGCTGCACGACACGATCGAAGACCAAGGCGGCGCCAGCGTCCGCGCACAGATCGTTGAGCGCTTCGGCGACCGCGTCGCCGGGATCGTCGACGGCTGCACCGATACCGACCGATCGCCCAAACCCCCTTGGCGCGAGCGCAAAGAGGCCTTCCTCGCCAGGCTGGCCGCGGCGGACAACTCGGTGCGGCTGGTGGTCACCGCCGACAAGCTCCACAACGCAAC
Source organism: Bryobacterales bacterium (assembly GCA_965216545.1). GTDB lineage: Bacteria > Acidobacteriota > Terriglobia > Bryobacterales > UBA6623 > RI-231. Next base: position 2,801,533 of record OZ244172.1, on the reverse strand, counting down.
GTGCACGCTGCACGAGCTTCGTACCGAGGGCGTTGCAGTCTGGGAGCGTGTGCGTGGTCGCGAGCGAGCGCTGTGGTACTACCGCTCGGTCGTCGACGTCCTCGCGCGCGGCGCCGCGAATCCCCTCACCGCCCGCCTCGAAACCGTGGTCGCCCGGCTAGAGAGCTCTTGAGGCCCGAATCCAGTCCAGCGTCTCCCGCAAGCCGTCCTCGAGCGAGACGCGCGGCTCGAAGCCGAGCTCGCGCCGCGCCAGCGTGATGTCGGCCTCGGAGCTGCGCACGTCGCCGGCGCGTTCGGGCGCATGTTCGACCGGCAGCTCCACGCCGGCGATGCGCTGCATCGTGCGCCACACCTCGTTCAAGCTCGTCCGGCTGCCCGTCCCGCAGTTGTAGACCTTGCCAGGCGCTTGCTCAGACTCGGCGGCCAACAGCATGGCGCGCACTACGTCGGTCACGAAGACGAAGTCGCGGGACTGTTCGCCGTTGCCGTAGACCTTCGGCGCGCGCCCCGCCAGGACGCAGTCGGCAAAGATCGACAGCACGCCGGAATAGGGCGACGACGGGTCCTGGCGAGGCCCATAGACGTTGAAGAACCGCAGCGCCGCCGTCTCCAGGCCGTAGCAGGCGTGGAAGACGCGCAGGTAGGATTCGCAGGCCAGCTTCTGCACCGCGTAGGGTGATTGCGGATCCGGCGCCATGTCCTCCCGCTTGGGAAGCTCAGGCGCGTTGCCATAGGCGGCGGCGGAGGCGGCGAACACCACCCTGTCGACGCCCGCCTCGACCGCGGTCCTCAGCACGCCGAACGTTGCGTCCAGGTTGACCTCGTGCGCGCGGTCCGGTTCCTCGATCGACGCCGGCACCGAAGCGATCGCCGCGAGATGAAAAACCGTGTCGATTCCCTCGCAAGTCTGGCGCAGCAGCGCGCGATCACAGACGTCGCCCTCGACGAGCTCGATCCGCTCCGCAATCTCGGCAAGGTTCTCCCGCCGGCCCGAGCTCAGATCATCCAACACGACTACGCGGTCGACCGCCGGCTCGGCGAGCAAGCCCCTCACCAGCGCGGAGCCGATGAATCCGGCGCCGCCCGTTACCAGTACGCGCCGCATCTCTCAGTCCAACTGCGCGATCTCATCCCGCAGGTACGCAATCGACTCGTTGACGATCCGCTCCGAGCCCGGTGTGAAATCGAACACTTCCATCGAGACCCAGCCGGGGAACGAGCGGTTCTTCGCAACCTGCAGCACCGGCTTGAAGTCGTAGCCGCCGCCGGGCCGCGGGTAGGAGCCGTCGAGCTCGTTGACGTGGATGTGGCGGATGCGCCCCCAGTTGCGCTCCACGATCTCGGCGTGCGGGTCCGCTTCGTTGATCGCGTTATGCGAGTCGAACATCGTCTGCACCATCGGGCTGTCGATCTGGGCCGCGAGCGCAGCCGCCTCGTCGAGCGTCTGGATGACGTCGGACTGCTCGACAGGCAAGGCCTCGATGAGTAGGGTGACTCCGGCGGCTTCCAGGTCCGTTGTGATGGAACGTACGCCGTCGACGAAGTTCCGCGTCGCTTGCTCGCGCGTTGCTCCGCCGGTGGTCTTGCGTTGGTTGGGCGAGCCGAACACCATCACTCCGCCCGAGCCCGCCTCCTGCGGCCGCAGGTCCGCGCAAAGCTCGACCAATCCGCGCACGTACTCCCAACTGCTGCGTCGCACCTCCTCGTCAGGAGTCGTCACGTGCAGCCCTTCCGGCCCCACCGTCAACCAGTGCAAGCCGACGAACTCCAAACCTTCCTCGATGATGATGTTCCGAACCTCGCTACGGCGCTGTTTTGGCAGTCGAGTTGCATCTGTCTCGAGCGTGAAAGGCGCAATCTCGATCCCGTCCCATCCGGCGTGTTTGATCGAGCTGCAGGCCTCGCGAAACGGCGTCTGCTCGTAGAGCTCGTTGCAGACCGATAGACGGAAAGGTCCTGTTGGCATGGTGAAAAATCTCGGCCAGTGTAACGAAACATCGCGACGCCTCGCGACGTCTTCAGGCAACCAGAGTACTGCAGGTACTCGGTGGAACTTCCTATTGCATCACCCTGCGACGCGATGCACAATCCATCCGGGGGATGAAAGGAGGATCAGATGACGCAGAAACAAATACGCGCCGTGCAAGAACGCCTCGAAGGGGAGCTCGAGCGCATCCAGAGCGGCATTGAACGACCGCGGCTCGCCGAAGCCACCGGCGACGAGGGCGACCAGGGCCAGGCCATGCAGGAGGCGACGCTCGCCGTCGGCGCGGCGGAAACCTTCTGGCGGCGCCGCCAAGAGATCGAGTCGGCGCTCGGAGCCCTCGAAGACGGCGAGTACGGCGTCTGCGAGGACTGTGGCGACGACATCGCTCCGCGACGCCTCGAAGCCGCGCCGTGGGCGCGCCGTTGCGTTGCCTGCGAGGAAGAACGCGAGCGGGAGTTCGGCGGCCCCATGCCGCGTCACCGCGCAGCCTAGTCCGCTAGAATGGCGGGAGCCATGAGCTCGCTCAACCGCCGTCAATTCCTCGCCGCGTCCGCCAGCGCTTCCGCGCTCCTCGCGCACGACGGCATCCATTCGATCTTCCAGGGCGTCCAGATCGGCGCCCAGAGCTACAGCTTTCGCGACCGCCCCGTCGACCAAGCCGTCCAGGCCATGCGCGAGATTGGCTTGGGCGAGTGCGAGATGTGGAGCGGCCACATGGAGCGACCGGGCGGCAAGCGCATGCCGCGCGAAGAGCTTCGCGACTGGCGCCTGGGCGTCGACCTCGCCGAGTACGAGAAGGTCGGCGCGATGTTTCACGAAGCCGGCATCGATCTCTACGCTTTCAACTACAGCATCCGCGACGACTTCACCGACGCCGAGATCGAACGCGGATTCGAGATGGCCAAAGCCCTCGGCGCGCAAGTCATCACGGCTTCCTCGAACGTCTCGGTCGCCAAGCGCATCGACAAGGTCGCGCGCAAGCACAAGATCCGCGTCGGCATGCACAACCATTCCCGCATTCGCGACAACGAGTTCGCCACTCCGGACGATTTCGAGCGAGCGATGAAGGGCACCAAGTACATCGCCGTCAATCTCGACATCGGCCATTTCTTCGGCGCTGGATTCGACCCGGTGGACTACCTGCGCAAGCGCCACGACGACATCGTGACGCTGCACGTCAAGGACAAGAGCAAGGACGACGTCAACAAAGTCTTCGGCCAGGGCGACACGCCAATCGTCGAATGCCTGCACCTGCTTCGAGACAAGCGCTACCGCATCCCGGCGAACATCGAGTACGAATACAAGGGCGAGGACACGGTCGCCGAAGTCACGCGCTGTTTCGACTACATGAAGAAGGCGTTGTCGTAGCGCTCTCGCGAGCACGCGCCAACATCAAAGCGCCTCGTACACCGCGCGCAGATTCGCTTTCGCTTCGATGCCAATCCCGGGCGCGTCGGGCAGCGCAACCCGGCCATTCTCCACCGGCGCGCCGTCAGCAAATCCGCCGAAAGGCTCGAACACGCCAGGGTAGGACTCGTTGCCCCCGAGCCCGAGCCCGGCGGCGAGGTGCAGGGCGAACTGGTGCCCGCCGTGGGGAACGCAGCGCCGCGGCGACCAACCTTCGGCTCGAAGCGCCTCCAGCGTACGCAGGTACTCTGTGAGGCCATAGCTCAATGCCGGGTCCATCTGCAGCCAGTCTCGCTCGCCCCTCATACCGCCGTAGCGCAGCAGGTTCCGCGCGTCCTGGCTGGAGAACAGGTTCTCCCCCGTCGCCACGGGAACTCGCGAGGCCCCGGCGACCTCCGCGTTGAGCGCGTAGTCGAGCGGATCGCCCGGTTCTTCGTACCACAGCAACGGATAGGCGGCCAGCGCCTCGGCGTACTCGAGGGCCTGTTGGCGGTCGAAGCGACCGTTCGCGTCCACGGCGAGCCTACGGTTGGGACCGATGGCGTCCAACACGGCTTCGATGCGCTCGAGATCCTCGGCCAGGGACGCGCCGCCGATCTTGATCTTCACCGACTCGTAGCCCAAGCCCAGGTAGCGCCGCATCTCCTCGACGAGCTGGGATACGCCCTTGCCGGGGTAGTAGTAACCGCCCGCGGCGTAGACCCAAACCGAATCGTCGGCCTCGCCGCCGCGGTAGCGCTCGGCCAGCAGCTCATAGAGCGGCTTGTCTTCGATCTTGGCCGCGAGATCCCACAACGCCATGTCGAGAACGCCGACCGCCACCGAGCGCTCGCCGTGGCCGCCCGGCTTCTCGTCGGCCATCATCACGCGCCACGCTTTTTGCGGGCTCAGATTGTCGCGCTCGTCATCGAGCAGTTGCGTTGGATCCGCGTCGAGCAGGCGCGGAACGAATCTCCGGCTGAGCAGGCCCAGTTGGTCGTAGCGACCGTTCGAGTTGAAGCCGTAGCCAACCAGCGGCCGGCCCCTCCGCACCACATCGGAGACCACGGCAACGACCGAGACGGTCATCTTGGCAAACGAGATATAGGCATTGCGAATCTCGGAAGCGATCGGGACGACGGCGTTGTGGATGGCGCGGATTCTCACCAGATCGCCATTCTAGAGCGTTCTCGAGCTCGCCGTGTGGCGTCCGCTTGCCGGGGCTGCCCGCTGGGGACTGTCACGATTTCGCGCCGCACCGCAATCAACGAGCTCCGATGCGACTCCCAGGCGCGAAACTCGCTGACTGTCCCCCCAGCACGCTTTTCACACGCGCTCGTCAGGAAGCCGCACGCGCCAGCTTGCGGTAGCGCCCGCAATCCCTGCGCTCTTCACGCCTCCGACGAACCCTTTCTTTCCGAGCCGCACGCGCCAGCTTGCGGTAACGCCCGCAATCCCTGCGCTCCTCACGCCTACCGCACCCTGGCGGGATGCGGCTCCGATCGGATTCCCCCCGCGGCTAGTCGTCCGCCGCCACCTCGTGATCGTACTGCCGATGGTGCAGCGCCAGCACGTCGCGCCCGAAATCGTTGTCGTAGTCCCGCCACACCGTGTGTGTGTGGTTCGCGTCGTTCTGCGTGTTGTCGTACTCGATCAAGAATGTCGGCGCCTGCACCCGGTAGTACTCGCCCTTGTCACGCTCAGTCGAGCCGGCCCAGGCAAACAGCAGCTTGTCCTTGGGAGTCGCCTTCGCCTCCTCGATGCGCTTGGCGGCGAACTCCGATGGGATGTTCCGCGCGTACTCTTCGATCAGCGCCATCAGCGTCTCGGCCTGTTTGGCATTGAGCTCGGACGCCGGCAGCCCGGCCGGCTGATCCTCGAGCTTGGCGCGCATGTCGAACGAGGTCAGAATGTCGCGGTAGGCCTTCTCGTCGACTACGGCCTTGCCCTTCTGCCTGGCGTTGAGCGAGCTCACCAGCTCGAAGGCCAAGTCTTCCTCGCGCGGCAGGGCGCGCAGGCCCTTGCGCGGCCCCTCGAGCACCTCATGCGGATTGGCGCCAAAGAATGTCGGCGAGCTCGAGACCAGCTTGCCGCCCTTCAGCGTGAAGTGCAGCGAGACGTGATGGCCTTCGACGCGCCATCCCCACATGCCGTCCGCCGACGGCTTGCCGTAGATCGAGAAGTGATACTTGTAGGGATCGCGACGTCCGGTCAGATCGCCTTCCTTGATTCGCAGGATCTCCTCGAGGCTCATGATCGTCTTGGCCTTGATGTACCCCGCCTTGCTCAGCCCGGTCGCGACCAAAGCGTCCGCCAGATGCCGCTGCTCGGCTTGCATATGGCCGTAGACCAACCCAGGGCGGGTGCGCTTGTAGACCGTCTCGTAGTTGTTGTCCGGCACGAAGTGCCAGCGCTCTCGCTCCTGGGCGTCGAACGCAAATTGAACCTCTCGAGCCTGCTCCGGCGTCAAAGACTGCAGGAAGTGGTTGGCGGCCTCGACCATCGCTTGCTCGGTCGACTTGTGCCAGGCGCCGGCGGCGGCTGCAAGAATAAGGACGGCCAAGCCGATCCGGATGCGAACGATTCTCGACATGGGATGCGATCTCCAAGCGGGACGGACCCGCCGCCAAATTAAATCATAGCGGCTTCCCGTCTGGCAAAGGGCATGCCGGTAGAATGAGACCGATGCGACTGCGGCTCGTCGCGCTTGTATTCGTCCTCGCCGGCCTGGCGCCGGGCCAGGCGGGGTTGCGCTTCGACCAACTGCGCGACCTCGTCCGCTCCTCGATCAGCCAGGGACTGCGCGACAAGGACGTCGCTAAGTACCTCAGAAATCAGAAGCTCTCGTTCGCGCTCAGCGACGCCGTCATCGAAGACTTCCAGGGCATGGGAGCCGGTCCGCGCACCTTGGAAGCCCTGCGCGAGCTGCAGCAAGCCAGCCGCGGCCTGCCCGAGCCGAGCGCCGAGGTCGTCGCCGGCAAGCAAGCGCAAGGCCCGCCGCCGCCGAGCAGGGAAGAGCAGGACCGCATCCTCGGCGAAGCGCGCCGCAACGCGCTCGAATATACCGCCGGCCTGCCAGACTTCCTCTGCTTGCAAATCACCCGCCGCTACATCGACCCCTCTGGCCTCGAGATGGACTGGCTGCAATACGACGAGGTCAAGGCTCGCGTCAGCTACGTCGAAGGCCACGAGAACTATGAGCTGGTCAGCGTGAACAACCAGGTCAGCGAGCGCAGCTTCGAGGACCTCGGCGGCGCGACCAGCACCGGCGAGTTCGGCAGCTTGCTCAAGGAGCTGTTCGAGCCTCGCACTGCGGCGCGATTCCATTGGGCGCGCCACTCGCTGCTTCGCGGCAAGCCGGTCTACGTCTTCGCCTTCCAAGTCCCGCGGTCACGCTCGAAATGGCGCCTGACCTTCACCGCCACGAAGGAAGCTCCCGCCGACCAGATCATCACCGCCTACAGCGGTCTGGTATACGTCGACAAAGAGACCGAGCGGACCCTGCGCATCAAGATGGACGCGGTCGACGTGCCCGCGAGCTTCCCCATCCAACAAGCCGGCACGCGGCTCGACTACGACTACATCGATATCAGCGACATCCCGCACTTGTTGCCGCTCAAAGCCGAAGTACGCATGCGCGCTGGCCGCGAGCTGAGCCGCAACGATGTCGAGTTCCGGCTCTACCGCAAGTTCACCGCCGACGCCACCATCTCCTTTGACGAGATCGATGACTTGGAAGCCCTGCCGCCCGAGCCGCCAACTCCCAACTGAGCCAGGCCCGGAACCGGCTTTCACGACGGTTTGAGATTTCTTTCTCCCGTAATCTCATCAACTTAGCTCAGCGCCCGAGCCGCAGCGGCCCGACGGGCATCTACCATGGGAATGAGCCCGCCGCTAGGCAGGCTGCGGGCCAGCCGGGCAAAATGTCCGGAAACGGCAGGAAATGTCAGGTTTTCTGAGCCTGAGCGGGTGTCGTGGCGTCCGTTTCGACCTCAACCCCCTTTTCCCCGAGCGTCGCGGTATAAACCTCAGCGGTGCGGCGCAGGTTCTCCCGCAACGAGAACCGCTCCGCGGCCCGCCGAGCCGCGGCCGCGCCCAACCGGGCGCGCTCAAGCGGATCGGAAAGTAGCGCCGCGAGCCGCGCGGCGAGCGCGGCGCTGTCGCCAACCGGGAACATCAACCCGTCCGAGCCGAGCATCTCGGGTACGCCGCCAACCTGCGAGCCAACCGGCGCGCACCCGCATGCCATTGCTTCGAGTAGACCGTTCGGGAAAGCCTCGAGCTTGGAGCTGAGCACGAAGGCGTCGAACGCCCGCATCCACTGCTCCACATGGGGCGTGCGCGGCTCGAAGTGCACGTGCTCGCCCACTCCAAGCGCCGTCGCTCTCTGCTTCCAAGCCGACTCCATCTTCCCGCTGCCGACGATCGCCAGCCGTACGCCCGAGCTCGCTGGGTCCAGCTTGGCGAACGCCTCGATCAGCGTGTCGAGCTTCTTCTCGGCTCGCAATGCACACACCGCGCCGACCACCATAGCCGCATCGCGGAAGCGCTCCGGCAGCGGCGAACGGTCGCGGCCGCCGCCGGCCGGCGGATGGAAGCGGTCGAGCTCGACGCCGTTGTAGATCAGAGCCGTCTTGGCGCGAGCAACACCGTAGTTGGCGGTCAGGTCGTCGAGCACGGCTTGGCTGTTCGAGACGACCCCGTCAGCGAGACGATCCGCCAAGCCGAGCAGGCGTTGCTCGAACGGCGCGACCATCGAGCGGTAACTGAGTTGGCAAGCCAGGATCGCCGGAACCCCGGCGAGCCGGCAGACTGGGGTGGCGAAGTACGCCGCCGGCGCGTCCATCGCGTGCAGCAGCCGGATGCGATGCTGGCGCGCGTAGCGCGCCAGCCGCCAGGCCGCCGCGAACGCGCCGGGCGATTTGAGGCTGGTCAGCTCGATCGGATAGACCCCGATTCCGGCCGCCCGCAGCTCCTCGTAGCGCATGCCCCCCGCACGAAAACAAGCCACGTGCGGGTCGAAACGGCTCTCTCGGAAGCCGAGCGCCAGCCGCGTCAAATCGCGCTCGCAGCCCCCCTCGGTGAGCTGCCGCGCCATCAACAGGATGGGGATGCGCCCCATCGAAGTATTGTCTCAGGCCGCCAGCACTGAGTCCGCGTCCAGCACGCGCGCAACCGCGTGAATCACCGAAGCGATGCGTACGGCCGCCAGCACTGTTTCTTCGCCCAACCCCTTCTCGCGCACGACCTTCTCGTGCGAATCCACGCACGCGCCGCAGCCGTTGATCGCCGACACCGCCAAGCACCACAGCTCGAAATCGACCGGGTCCGAGCCGTGCGTGCGGATGACGTTCATGCGCAGCCCGGCGCGCATCGTGGCGTACTTCTCGTTCGAGCTCAAGTGCAGGAAGCGGTAGTAGACGTTGTTCATGCCCATCACCGCCGCGGCCCCCAGCGCCGCGTCAAACGCGGTTTCATCGAGACGCTCGCGCGCCGCGGCGCCCACGACTTCGAGCAACTCGTCGTTCTGCGTCGCGGCCGCGCACGCTAGCGCCGTTCCCCAGGTCTGCGGCTCGGTCAGCTCGGGCTGGCGCAACACCGATGAGAGGTTGAGCTTGAGATCTTTGGCGTAGCCGGGCAGCCGGTCTCGTAGTTCGTCCAGGGTCATGGTTTCTCCGGCGCGGGGAGGCGCGGGCTCGCGCCCGCGCCTCCGCCAGCATGAGGGGGCGTCGTTAGACCTTCAACGTCTCCTGGCCCTTCTCCCAGTTGCAGGGGCACAACTCGTCGGTCTGCAGTGCGTCGAGCACGCGCAGCACCTCCTGCGGGTTGCGACCGACCGAGAGATCGTTCACCGAGGCGAAGCGAATGACGCCGTCCGGGTCGACGATGTAGGTCGCGCGCAGATAGACGCCCGCGTCGTCGTGGAGCACGCCGAGCTTTTCGGCGAGCTCGCTCTTGACGTCGGCGAGCATCGGGAACGGCAGGCTCTCGAGGTCCTCGTGGTCGTTGCGCCAGGCGCGGTGGACGAACTGCGAGTCCGTGGAGCCGCCCAGCACCTGCGTGTCGCGATCAGCGAACTCGTCGTTGAGCTTGCCGAAGGCGGCGATCTCGGTGGGGCAGACGAAGGTGAAGTCCATGGGCCAGAAGAAGTAGACCTTCCACTTCCCGGCATAGTCCTTGTCCGAGATCGTCTGGAACGCCTTGTCCATGTCCTTGGCGGTGTCGACGCAGGCCGACAGAGAGTATTCAGGGAACTTTTGTCCGACTCCGAGCATGATGTGTGTGTTTCCTTTCCTTATCAGTGGTGGGGATTAGGAGGCCGCGGCCTCCGCGGTCTGGCACTGCGGGCACAGCCCGTGCGCTTCGACCTGATAGCGTTCGATCCGAAACCCCTGCGGCGCGGCCTGCTCGGCGCGCGCCTCGTCGAGAGTCTCGTCGTAGAAGTCGACGACCTTCTGGCAGTTATCACAGACCAGATGATGGTGACGGTCCAAGTTGGCGTCGAGCCGGCTGGTCTGATGCAGCGTGTTGACTTCTCTCAAAAGTCCGATCTCGACGAAGGTATGGATGTTCTTGTAGACCGTTGCGTGCGAGATCGACGGGATCTGGCTGCGCACCCGCTCGACCACCGTCTCCGGGCTTGGATGGTCGCGGCTCTCGGCCAGCACGCGGTAGATTACGTAGCGCTGATGCGTCGCAGCCAGCCCCGCCGCCGCGCAACGGCAGCGGAAGTCCGCCAACATGGAATTCTTCGCCAACGCGAGGTCCTAGTAAACGATAATTATTATCGAACCGGTGACGGATGTCAAGTCTGGCCAAAGACCGTCTACCATGAGGCGCGATGACTCGACGAGCTTTTCTGGCATCCGCCTCCGCTGGCGCCGTGGCAGCCAAACAGCGGCGCCCGGCCTTCTTGGGCACGGGCCGGGAGACCTACATTCTCGACGCCGCCGGCAAGCGTATCTGGGAATGGAGTGAGGGCTCGCGAGACGCCTGGGCGTTGCCCAACGGCAACGTGCTGATGGCGGTGAACAGGCGACCCGGTTACGGCGGCGGCGTGGTCGAGGCGACCCGCGAGGGCAAGGAGGTGTTTCGTTTCGATGGCCGGCAGTCGGAGGTCAACACCGTGCAGCCGTTGCCGCGCGGACGCATCCTGCTGACCGAAGCCGGCGACGAGCCCGTCGTCCTCGAGATCGATCGCACGGGCGCGATTTTGCACGAGATGCGCATCGACGCGCAGACTGGCAACCACCATCTACAAACGCGCATGACGCGCAAGCTGGCCAACGGCAACTACCTCGTCCCGCAGATGGGCGAGCGCGAGGTCCGCGAGTATGCGTCCGACGGCAAGATCGTCTGGCGCTTCGCGACGCCGCATTGGCCGTTCACCGCCATCCGGCTGCCGAATGGCCGTACGTTGACCTCGTGTACGCAAGATCACTCGGCGATGGAGGCGGACGCCGACGGTCGCACGGTATGGCGTCTCTCGAACGACGACCTGCCCGAGCCGATGATGAAGGGCATGTGCGGCTGTCAGCGGCTTGCCAACGGCAACACGGTCTTCACCAGCTATCAGGGTGGCGCCGAGGGCGTGAAGATGTTCGAGGTGACGCGCGACAAGCAAGTCGTGTGGACCTACCGAGACGGCAAGCCGTTCGGGGTACATCATTTTCAGGTGCTGGGTGCAGACGGAAGGCCCACGCCGGGGCCGGTGTGGCGGTAGCCGCCCGCAGAGTGGAGCGAATGAATCGTACGCTAGGCCGACCGATGGAAGCCGCAGTGACCGCCTCCTGGTGGCCGCACTGGCCGCGCTGTTTCTCTTCGGCCAGGTGGCCAGTCTCCTTCGGATCGAGAGGATCTTTTTCAGGAGATCTTTCTGAGCGTTTGGCGCGCATTGCCAGTGTTTCGGCGCGACTCGAGCGAGCGAACCTGGCTCTACCGAATCGCTCACAACACCGCGTTGACGTGGCAAGCACGCGACCGTCGTCACAGATCGCGCCAAACCGCCTTGGACGATGCTGCGACGCCGAAAGTTGAGGGCATAGACCTGAGGCGCTTGGACCTGGAACGCATTCTTTCCGATCTGAAGCCGTTCGATCGCAACTTGACGCTACTGTGGCTTGAAGGCCTCACGGCGGCCGAAATCGAAGAGGTCACTGGCATCCGCGCAGGAACAGTTGCGGTTCGACTGAGCCGCATTCGCAAGCAACTCGCCCCGTGTGAGGTCGAGGTATGAAGTTAGACCAATTACAAGAGCTGTGGGTCGCTCACGAACCGAACAACAAGGACATGGTGATGCATTCAGCCGAATCGATACTTCGAGACGATCAAGCCCTCCGAAACAAGGAACGTCAGGCCAACTTCCGGTGGGGACTGGTGATAGTGGGCCTATTACCTTTGCTCATCGCCGCCGCCGCCACCGGCGTCGCCCCTATGGTTCAACTCGGCTATGCCCTCATGGCTGTCGGCGTGGCGCCTGCGGTCGCCGCGATCTGCTCCTTCAAACGCTGGTCTCGTCAGGCATTGCCGGGACCGATCGACACGCGATCGCAACTCCAGAAGGCCGCTTCGCTTCTAGCTCGCCAGGCGCGCCTTGCCAGGACCTCTTCACTCTGGTCAGCGCCGGTCTTCGTCGGCGCGGCGCTCATCGGGCTTTGGACCTACCAGGAGCGGGGTCACATGGCGGGTTTCGGGCTCTGGGCTCTTACCGCCGCCCTCTGGGTGACGCTGACGCTAGGAGGATTTCGCAAGGCGAGGAAAGCCGAAGAAATGAAGTCGAGAATGGACGAACTCGTGCACGAACTCGACGCCGACTAGCCAGCGCCTAATCCGAACGGCACCCGTTGAGCTCTGTAAGCGTTCGGTGACGACCGTCTTGACTCGACAGGGTTGAACGAGTAAGTAAGTGTCCACGCAAGGCTTATGTGGACACGTAGCAGTGGCGACGTCGCCCTCAGGCTGGCGGCGGCGCCGCGGCGGCGTCCAGGCCCACGTTCCAGGGCAGCAGCTGCGCGATGCGGTTGATCGGATGGTCGGCGATGCGGTCGAGCACGTGGCGCAGGTAAGCTTCCGGGTCGACGCCGTTGAGCTTGGCCGTGCCGATCAAACTATACATCGCCGCCGCGCGTTCGCCGCCGGCGTCCGAACCCGCGAACAGATAGTTCTTGCGCCCCAAAGCCACCGCCCGCAAGGCTCGCTCGGCGGCGTTATTGTCGATCTCGAGCTCGCCGTCGTCGAGGTAGCGCACCAGCGCCGGCCAACGTCCCAGCGCGTAGCGCATCGCCTTCGCCGTCTCCGACTTCTTCGATAATCCGACCAGATTGTCGTAAAACCACGCGTGCAGCGCCTCGAGCAAAGGCTTCGCCCGCGCCTGCCGCTCGCGCCGGCGCACCTCCGCCGGGCTGCCGCGGATCTCTTTCTCGATCTCGTACAACGCTCCAATGCGCTCGAGCGCCTCCGCGGCAAGCTGCGACGCGTGCGCCTGTTCGATGTCGAAAAACTTGCGCCGCACGTGCGCCCAGCAAGCCGCCTCGCGCACGCGCCCCTTTTCATACACGCCGTTGAAGCCGGCGTAAGCGTCGGCGTGCAGCGTCCCCTCGAACCCGGCCAAGTGCGTCTGGGGGCGCTCGCCCTTGCGGTCGGGCGAGTAGGCGTACCACGCCGCCGGCGGCGCCTCTCCGCCCGTCGGCCGCTCGTCGCGCACGTAAGCCCACAAGCGTCCCGTCTTGGTCTTGCCGCGGCCGGGATCGAGCACGGGAACCGGCGTGTCGTCGCCGTGGATGCGGCTCCCCGCGAGCACGTGCCGCCGCAGAGCCTCGAGCAGCGGCGCGAGCGTCCGGCTGGCGCCGCCCACCCAGCCCGCCAGCGTCGAGCGCTCGAGTTCCACACCTTGATGTCCGTAAATCTCCGCCTGCCGGTAGAGCGGTAAATGGTGTGCATATTTTGCCGTTAATACGTGCGCCAACAAGCCCGGTCCGGCCAACCCGCGCTCGATCGCCCGGCTCTGAGCCGGCGCTTGCACGATGCGGTCGCAACAACCGCAGCTCAGCTTCGGCCGCACCCGCCGGATCACTTTGAAGCGCGCCGGGGAGTACTCGAGCGTCTCGGAGATGTCCTCGCCAAGCTTGCGCAAAGCGCCGCCGCAGTCGGGACAACTCTTCTCGGCGGGTTGTTGAACGACGGTCTCGCGCGGCAGCTCCGGCGGCAGCTCGCGACGTCGAGGCTTGCGTCGAACCCCCTCCAGAAAGGCTTCGGGCGCGCTGTCCGGCTCCGGCGCCGCTTCGGCCTCGGCGGCTTCGAGCTCTTCGAGCCGCAGCTCGAGCTGCTCGATGCGGCTGTCGATCTTCTCTGACTTGCGCCCAAACTGCAGCCGCTTCAACTTCAAGATCAGCAGCTTCATCCGCTCGATCTCACTCTTGTGCGATTCGAGTGCGATCTTCTGCGAAGCGAGCTCGGCGTGCTGCGCCCGGCACAGCGCCCGCAACGTCTCCAGGTCCAGAGAGTCCAGATCCAGCGCGGGAGAAGGCGCTTCGGCCATGTCTCTATTTTCTCATATTCGAGAGGGAATGTGGTGACCTATTTCGATATATCTCCGTCCGAAATGCTTTTTTCCTTACGCCGCCGTCCGCGGCGCTTCCCCAAAGGCTTGCGCCGTCCGCTCGGGCCGTCGCCAGTCGATGCCTTCGAGCAGCATCGACAGCTGCGCCCGCGTCAACAACACCGCGCCGTTCTCGGCCCGCGGCCACACGAAGCGTCCGCGCTCGAGACGCTTGGCGAACAGACAGAGGCCGTCGCCGTCCCACCACAACACTTTGATCAGGTCGCCCCTCCGTCCGCGAAACACGAACAGATGCCCGTCGAAGGGATTTCGGTCAAGCTTGTCCGCAATCTGCGCGCTCAACCCCGTGAAGCCCCGCCGCATGTCCGTCACCCCGGCGCACAGCCAGATGCGCGCCCCCGCCGGCAGTGTGGTCATGGGAGCAACAGCTCCAGCACTTGCCGCAGCGTCGACGCCTCGGCGCCTTCGATGCGCACCCGGCCTCGCGGCAGCTCGATCTCGATCGCGCCGCAAGCCTGCCCGCTTGCCACCTCACGCGGCTCCTCGGGCGCTACGTCGCTCAGCCGCACCGGCAGCCACTCGGCCGCAGGCTTCTCCGCGTCGTCGGCGAGCAACCCTTCGCGATACAGCTTGCGCCAGTGAAAGATCTGGTTGGCGTTGACCTGGTGCGCCCGTGCCAGCCGCGCCACCGACACGCCTGACTCGAAGCTCTCCTCGACGATCCGCCGGCGTTCTTGCTTCGATCTCCGCCGCCGCCCCGGCTTCTCCGCTGCCTTCTCCATCGCGCTCTCCCTCAGCGCCCTCCCGCGCCTCCGTCGAGCTTGCCTTATCCCTTCGCTTCTGTCGAGACGGTCCTCGCCGCACGCTTACTGAGCTCTCCAGGGCCACACTTCGATCTCCTACATAGTCCCAGTCTACTTCTCCAGGAGGAGCTGAATCAGGCTCTTGGCGTTGTTGTTGAAATAGGGGCTGTACATCTCCTTTGGACGATTCGACAGCCGGTAGGAGTTGTTGCCGTTCAGGTAGTTCATCGCACCGCTCTTGAGCGGTTGAAACTTCCGAATCCATGGGCCTCCGGAGGAGCCCCCGGTGAGGTCGTTCCCGACGCCGACGGTTTTCGGCGAGCATCCGGGGACGCCCCGATCTCCCGGGGCGCCGTCTGCATTGGAAGGCGCAGGAAGGCCGAGAAAGAGGCCAATTTTCTGTTGAGAGGTCGGCGGGATGGCGCCGACGGACCCCCGGCCTCAGCCTTTTCGGGCGGCCCGGTAGACCAGCCAGACCACGGCGGCCGAGACGAGGAACGTGAGTGGGCCGCTATCGAGCACGGGAATCGGGTACGCCTTGGCCGTCACGTAGATCAGTAGCGCGATCAGGATGCCCGCCATCGCTTCGCCCGCGATCAGGCCCGAGCCGATCAAGATGCCGCGGTTCTGGGCCGCCTCGCCGCGCTTGGCGAGCAAGTGGCCCAAGTAGCCGCCGAGAAAGATCGGCACGCTGAGGCCCAAGGGCAGGTAGATGCCGACCGCCACCGGCATGACGTGCGCGCGGAAGCGGCTGCCCGAGCGAACGAGCATGCCGTCCAAGACCAGCAGTCCGACAGCGATGCCGGCGCCAATGAGCACCATGTTCCAGGGCATCTCGCCCTGGCCGAACAGAGCCTGCGCGATGTTGGCGAACAGGGTGGCTTGCGGGGCCCGCAACGCCTGTTCGCCTTCGGTCCCGATCCCGTAGGCGTGGTGCAGCAGCGTGAGCACCGGCGCGATGAGCATGGTCGGAAGAGCGATGCCGATGAGCTGCGCGGTTTGCTGCCGCCAAGGCGTTGCGCGGACCAGAAAGCCGGTCTTGAGGTCCTGCGAGGTGTCGCCGGCGGTGGCCGCGGCGCAGCAGACCACCCCCGCCACGCCCAAAGCGGCCAGCACTCCTTGTGTGCCGGTCATGCCTAGCAACAGCAGCACGGCAGCGGAGAACAGCAGGGCGCAGATCGTCATGCCCGAGACCGGATTGTTCGAGCTGCCGACCAGGCCGACGATGTAGCTCGACACGGCGACGAAGAAGAACGATGCCACGACCATCACCAGCCCGCTCACCAACGCAACGGCGAAGTCGGCGGTGAGCGCCCAATAGAGCCCGATCGTCGCGGCGGCGGCGGCGGCGAGGATCGCGATCATGGTCGGCTTGGCGAGATCGCGCTGGGTTCTGGCGACGTTCTCACCACGCGCCTTGCGACCGCCTAGCGCCTGCCTGAGGCCCTTCGCGATTCCGGCGCGAATCGACCACATCGAGGTCAGCCCGCCGACGATCATCGCGCCCACGCCCATGTAGCGAATCTGATCGCTCCAAGCTTCCCAGGCCGCGTCGATGGGCGCGCCTTCAGGCAGCGGTGCGCTGAGGTAGTAGAGCGGGATTCCGATGAGCCAGCCGATCATGCCGCCGGCGAACACTTGCGAGCCGACTTCGAGGCCGACGATGACGCCAACGCCCAGCAGTGCGACGGAGATGTCCGAGCCGAACGGGATCACCGTGCGGCCGACCTGCAACGCACCCTCGAGCGTGGGCCGAATCAACCCGATCAGGCCGCTGGCGGCTTTGAACAGCAGCCCGCCGCCCATCGAAACGAAGATGGCTGTGAGGTCGCTGCCGCCGGACTGGCCCGCTTCGAGCACCTTGGCGCAAGCGACGCCCTCGGGGTAGACGAGGTCTTCGTCTTCGACGATCAGAGTCCGCCGCAGCGGAATCATGAACAGCACGCCGAGGGTGCCGCCAAGCAGGCCGATGAGGGTGACGCGCCAGAAATCGAATTCCTGCCAGACGCCGGCGATGACCAGGGCCGGCACGGTGAAGATAATGCCGGCGGCGACGGACTCGCCCGAGGAGGCCATGGTCTGCACCACGTTGTTCTCGAGGATGGTGCCGCGCTTCAAGATGCCGCGCAACACGCCCATCGAGACGATGGCGGCGGGAATCGAGGCCGAGACCGTCATGCCGGCGTAGAGGCCGAGATAGGTGTTGGCGGCGGTCATGACCAGGCCGATCAGCATGCCGATCAGCACGGCGCGGCCGGACAGCTCAGCGAGGTTGGCCTTGGAATCCGGGGCGGTCATGAGCGCCCCTCATTGTACGCGCCGACAGAATGCGCTTGACACCCGAACAGATTCGTACTAATTTCTTAGTGTGAGGCGACCGACAGGGACTCTGACCAAGCAGGAGCTGGAGTTGATGAAGCTGGTCTGGGAGCTCGGCGATCCCACGGTACGCGACGTCTACGAAGCGCTGCGCGAGCGGCGCAAGGTGGCCTACACGACGGTGATGACCATGCTGAACGTGCTGGTCGACAAGGGCAGGCTCACCAAGGTGAAAGGCGAGCGCGCCTTTGTCTACCGGCCGACGGAAACGCGTGAGAAGACGATGCGGTCGATGGTGCGCGAGTTCGTTGGCCGGGTCTTCGACGGCAGTGCGCGGCCGCTGCTGGTTC
Organism: Bryobacterales bacterium; assembly: GCA_965216545.1. Taxonomy (GTDB): domain Bacteria; phylum Acidobacteriota; class Terriglobia; order Bryobacterales; family UBA6623; genus RI-231. The sequence continues at coordinate 2,784,130 of OZ244172.1, read as the reverse complement.
AGCTCGTCGAAGACCGCAAGCTGAGCGAGAAAGACCTCGACGAGATCCAAGAGATGATTCGTAAGGCGAAGAAGAAGCGAGGGAAGCGATGACGTTCGAGGCGCTGACGGCGTTCGTACTGCAATCGACTGCCGTGGCGCTGATCGCTTTGGCGATCGAGCGCTTCTTGGTGGGGCGCCAGGCGCGGGTTCGCCGCTTGCTTTGGGCGGTCGCGCTGGTCGCCGCGATCCTCGCGCCGGCTGGTTTGGCGCTCATCGAGCGGGGCGACGCACCCAGGGCCGCCACGTTGGTCGTGTTCAATGTCGAGGCTCTAGGACGCTCCGCCCCGGCCGAGGCCAAGGCCGGCGCCCTTGGGGCGGTCGTCGTGATTGCACTGCTGCTGGCTGGCTGGCGGCTGTGCGGGCTGTGGCGTCTGGGTCGCTATGTCGCCGCGGCGCAACCGCTGGCGAGAGATGCGACTGTTGCGAGCGATATCGCCGCCGTGGAGGAGCGCGTCGGCGCGCGTGCGGACTACCGGGCTTCTGCAGCCGTCGAGAGCCCGCTGGTCTACGGGTACCGCAAGCCGGTGGTCGTGCTGCCCGCCGGCTTCGGTGCGATGCCGCGAGGGCAGAGAATCGCCATCCTGGCGCACGAGCTGACGCACGTTCGCCGTCGCGACTGGCTCAAGCTGCTGTTTGAAGAAGCGCTTCGCTGCGCCACCTGGTTCACGCCGGCGATCCACGTCATCTTGCGAAAGATGCGCGTGGCGCGTGAGATGGCGACCGACGAGGCTGCGCTCGAAGCCACACGAGACGCCGATTCCTACCTCGAGGCGCTGGTCGAGATCGCCCGGCGCCCGATTCAGGCGGACGCGCTCGTCGCGCCCTTGTTCTTGGAACCGCGCTCGCTCGAGCAGCGAGTCGCCGCATTGCTGGAGGAACATTCCATGTCGGAATCTCGCCGAATCCTGGCCCTCGCGGCCGTCTTGTTCTTGCTACCCGTCGCAGGCCGCTGGGCGCGCGACGCCTTTCCGGCCGCGCTGCGCGCCGCGGAGGGAACGGTCCACAGAGTGGGCGGCGGGGTGACGGCGCCGCGGCTGCTTCACAAGGTCGAGCCAGAGTACACCGACGAAGCGCGGGAAGCGGATTTGAACGGTACGGTCGTTCTCTCGATCGAAGTCCACCCTGACGGCAAGGCTTACAACGTTCAGGTCGAGCGCGGTCTCGGCGCGGGTCTCGATGAGGCAGCCGTTCAGGCGATCGAGCAGTGGGAGTTCGAGCCGGGCAAGAAGGCCGGCAAGCCGGTGACGGTGGCGGCTAGGGTCGAGGTGAGCTTTTCGCAGGACTAGGAGCGAGATCCGCGGCTCGGGTTTGGCGCACGGCCTTGGCTAGCTCGCCCGCGACGCGGTCGGCCACGTCCGCCGCCGCCCCGCGGAACTTGGCCCCGTTGCTCTCCTGGGTGGTCGACCAGACGACCGTCCCATCCCGCAGCACCAAGCGCACCGCCGCCAACGCCTCATGCTGGCGTTCACGGCGGCTGGTTTCCTCGTTGTCACCCACGCCGAAGCTCGAGCGGCTCGAGCGCGACTCGCCCGACTCGCGACTGCTCGAGCCGACGGCCCCGCGCGCCGTCATGCTGTTGCGGTAGCGCTGGTAGTCCTGATAGATCAGATCTTCGGCGGAGCCGCGCAGCACGGCGTCGGCGGCGTCGAGGTCCTCGGTGACCACGAACAGGCCGGTGCGGTGGATGGCGCCGATGATCATGTCGCGGATCGCGCCGGCCTCGGCGCCGCCGAGGTCTTCGACGTAGATTTTGCGGACGTCGGCGAGCCCGCCTGGGCCGCCCGCGGGCGCAGCGGCGGCGAGGACGAGCAGCAGGCCGAGCGCTCTCATCGCCGGGCCGCCTGGCGAGCTTGCTCGTTTTCGTAGTCGACCGCCAACCCGGTGCGCGCCTCGAGGCCGATCAGCGTCGAGCGGACGATCTTCTTGCCGAGCTCGAAGACCGCGGCTTGCTGCGCGCCCTGCTCATCGACGTAGCCGATGGTGAGGTAGTGGCGACGCTTCTTCGAGAGCAGGAACAGCGGCGAGACGACGATGGCGAGCCCCAAGCGGCGCCCGGCCTTCTGCCCGTACTCGAGTAGGTTGACTTGGTCGTAGGGGATGCGCAGCACGCGTTGCCCGTAGCGGAAGGTGAAGGCTTCCGCGCCTCTGGTCGAAGGGTGACCGGCGTCGGCGGGCTCGGGGTGGACGAGCGTGCCGCCGCGGTAGACCGCCTTCTCCGACGGAACGCCTGCGTTCAGAGACGGGTTGAGAAGCGCGAGCCCCGACGCCGCGAGGCCGATGCGAATCGCGCGGCGGCGATTCATGCGCGCAGCGGAGATCCGCCAGGGGCGCATGTGCTTTCCAGGCTCGCACACGATCCCCCGGGAAAGGACCACGTTTATGGAATCTTTAGGTTGGCGAGGTTGGCGGCGTCAGCGGGGGTTACGGCTGCGGGGATCTTGCGGCGTTCAGGCGTGACCGCACCCTGGCGGGATGCGGCTCCGACCGGACTCTTGCGCGAGCGGACCTCGGCTAGACGTGGCCGCGGGCGGCGACTTTCCAGACTTCGACTACGTCGTCGCCTTTGCAGACGTACATACGGTCGTAGAGATTCACGTTAGGGTCGCAGTGCGGCACGATGAGCTCGACCTTGTCGCCAAGCTTGACTTCGCGCCCGGCGTCTTCGAGATGGAGCCGGCCGTGCTCGTCGCCGTTGAAGGTGTAGGTGACGCCGGGAATGAGCGGGTCGGGGCCGAAGCTGCGATCGGTGGCGAAGGCTTTGAGGCCGGCGTCGATGGTGGCGATGTCGTCGTAGTTCTTGCTCATCACCGTGGCGAGCACGGTGAGTGCGGGCTTGAAGTCGCTGTAGACGTCGCCAGACTTGCCGCCGATGCGGCGGTAGTCGACGTCCATGATGACGTAGGAGCCGACTTGCAGCTCGGTCATGCCCTTCATCTGGGAGTCGATGTTGTAGGTGCCGGTGGAGGTGCCGGACATGATCTCGGCGGGCAACCCGGCCTTTTGCATCGCCCGGAAGGAGTCGAGGACGGGCCCCATGTACTTCTCGGAGTGTTGCTTGCGCGCGGCGAAGCCGTTGACGTGCGAGGAGGCTCCGGAGTAGCCGTGCACGCCGCGGAGGGCGAGGCCGGGCAGCTTATCGACTTTCTTGGCGAGCTCGACGGCGCCCTTGCCCGGTGCGATGCCGGTGCGGCGGCCGGTGGGGTCGACGTCGATCATCACGTTGAGGGTGAGCTTGGAGGCCGTGGCGACCTCGCTGAGGCGCTCGGCGTGCCAGGCGCTGTCGACGGTCGACATGGTCTCGGGCCGCTGCTTGGCGAGCCGGGCGAGTCGCGCCATTTTGTTGGGGCCGACGAGCTCGCCGGTGATGAGCAAGCCGCCCACGCCGGCGGCCGACATCGCCTCGGCTTCGCGGATGGTGGCGCAGCAGACGCCCACCGCGCCGGCGGCGAGTTGGCGCTTGGCGACCTCGGGCGTCTTGTGGGTCTTGGCGTGAGGGCGCAAGTCGACGCCGTTCTGGCGGGCGTGGCGGGCCATGGCGGCGATGTTGAATTCGCAGGCGTCGAGGTCGAGGATGAGCGACGGGGTTGGCAGGTCGTGCTTGGTTACGCCTTCGACGCCCCTGCCCTTGGCAAGTCGACGCTCGATTTCGTCGACGTCGTAGCCGCTCTGGTGATGCGCGGCGGCAGCCAACGCCGAGGGCAGCGCGGCGGTTGCGATGGTCTGTTTCATCCACTGTCTCCGGGAAGTGCGCATGGCGGTTTCCTCGCTTGGGCACCATGCTAGCGCCGCCGGGCGCGGCACGCAAACTTTTTCGAAGACAGAGATCGGAGGCGGGCTAGCGGAGGGCGGGTGAGGAGATGATGATGATGACCAGGTTGTAGGCGACCACGACGGCGAAGAAGATGTTGGCGATGCGCAGCACGCGGTGGCGGGCGCGGATGACGCAGTAGACCGCCAGCGCCACGGCAAACGCTTTGACCAGCACCAACGCTTGGACCGGGTTCTCGCCCTGCGCGATCGCCCAACGCACGAAGGGGTTGGCCTCGGCGACGCCCTGCATGAGGAACGCAAGGGTGGTCAGGATGTCCAGGAGCTGAAGATAGACGAAATCGGTCAAAAGCTTCATCGATTGAAACTCCTCACTGCCTGATACATAGCGCTGCGCCACGAGCTCGGCCTTAGTAAAGCACTAGGGCGATGCCCTTAGCAAGAACCAGTACCGTCCGGCTATGCGGCGCCTAGGTGAAGTCATAGTCGCCGCGCCCATTCCTCCCATGACGTCTGGCTCATCGCTCGATAGTGCGGCCTCCCGCCCGGTGCTTTTCCTAGTGAAACATCTCCTGCAGATGCTCGAATTCGGCGCGAAATTTCTCGAGCAGAGACTTGGGGTTCTGGGTAAAACCGAGCCGCGTGAGCGCTTCGGCCGGGTCGATTCCGATCTCGCGGTTGCTCTCGGGAGTGCGGAGGCCTTCTAGGTTGACGATCAGGTCGGCGGCTTGCACCAAAGCAGCCAAGGATAGTGCGCCGGGCTCCGCCGAAGGATCGTCGTCGAGGTTGTGGTGGTAGCGCGCGGCTCCGCAGATCGCCTGGGGCAACTTCCAGCCCTCGAGCACGATCGCGGAGAGCTCGGAGTGGGTCGTTTCGATGACGGTCTGCTCGGCTTCTTCATAGCTCGAACCGCTCTCGTTCCAGGCCGCGAGGATCTCGGGGACGGCCTCGGGTGCGGCGGTGTAGATCAACAGCTTGCCAACGTCGTGGAAGAGCCCGGCGGCGAAGGCGGTCTCGGTGTCGAAGGTGTGAGTTGCCGATGCAGCCTCTTGGGTCATCAGCGCCGTCGCCAGGGCATGGCGGGAGTAGGTGCTGTAAAGCTTGCGGGAAGCCGCGCTGCCGGTCATCATGCGCCGCATCGAGAATGCGAAGGCGAGGTTGCGCACCGAGTGAAAACCCAATAGCGTAACGGCGTGGCGGATCGAGGAAACGCGGCGCGGTATGCCGTAATAGGCCGAGTTGACGCAACGCAGCACGCTGCCGCTGAGCACGCTGTCGCCTTCGATCACCTCGGCGATGTGCGAGACCGAGAACGAATCGCTCCGCAGCATCCCGAGCAGACGTCGAAGCGCCTGCGGAAGAGGCGGCATCGAATTGACCGCCGAGAGCAGCCGAACGCGATAGTTCTTCGGCTTGGGGCCGCCGCCGGGCTTGCCTTCGGCGGGCGGCGGGGCTTGTACCGGTTCGTCCATCGCCGTCTCCCCCTCAATCGGCGGAGCAACGCGGAAGTCGTAGACCTTGCTGGGGAATTCTGCTAGCCGGCGGCGCTTTCGATCAGCACGGCGGTGATGTTGTCGGGAGCGCCGCGGTCCAGCGTCGCGTCGATCAGCGCTTCGCAACGCTGCTGCAAACCGCCGCCGCGCCGCAGAACGTCCTCGATGACGCCATCGCCGGAGACCCCGTGCAGCCCGTCCGAGCAAAGCAGCAGCAGGTCGCCGAGCCGGAAATCGATCTCGAGCCTTTGTACCTCGAGCATATCCTCGGCGCCGACGGCCTTGGTGAGCACGTTGCGGTAGGGGTGGGTCCGCAATTGCTCGTCGCTGAGGCCCAACCCGCGGCCGACTTCGTTGACCCAACTGTGATCGGTGGTGACGCAGCGGAGATCGCCGCCGCTGAGCAAGTACGCACGGCTATCGCCGACGTTGACGATCTGGATGCGGTGGGGCTGCGCCAGCGCGGCGACGACGGTGGTGCCCATGCCCGCGAACTCGGGCGTCTCGCGGGACTCGACGCGGACACGCCGATTGGCTTCCAGCACGGCGTCGGCGAGATCGTCCATGGCGGCGAAGGCGCCGGCGTGTTCCACGACTTCGATGACGGTCTGGATGGTGACCTGCGAAGCGCGCTCGCCGGCTTGAGCACCTCCCATGCCGTCGGCCACGGCGAACAGGTTGAGCTCGGGGCGCGACACATAGCTGTCTTCGTTGTTGGTCCTGACGCGACCAACGTGAGACATGCCATAGGAGCGGATCATCGCTTGGATGACCCCTGACGCGTCACGTCGTGGCGCCTCGATTCCCAGCGCTCCCGACTCGACCGGCCCGAGGTCCAGACTAGTGTGCCACACGAGCGCCCGAGCTGGAAGTCGGGGAGACACCCGGTTCCGCGCACGCCAGGCGGTCCTCAGCGAGAGTGAAGACGACGTTGAGATTTCCGGGCCGCGCGATCGGAAACGCGCTTGGACGCAAGCCGATCGTGGCGATGTTTTCGAGACCTCCGTCGGTCTCGACAATCTGCGATTCGCCGCCGATCAGCGCGGCCGCATAGGGATTGAGATTGACGGCGCGAATCCGCACGGGAGCCTCCGTTCCGACCGCCTTCAAGCGGACCTGCGGAGGCTGCATCGCGCGATCCACCGTGGTGTCGAGGCGAATGGCGCGGAAAGGCAAGATGCGGTCCGGGAATCCTCGTTCGGGATCTCCGCTGATGAAGTGCCGCCCGGGAGGCAGCGCCTCGGGCAGCGACAGGACTAGAGATCGCGAAGAGCCGCCAGCCGCCTCGAGCTGCGGCTTGCCGTCGAGCAGCAGGCCAGAGATCGCACCACGCGGAAACCAGCCGCAGACGGTGATCGCTTCACCGACCAGCGCGACCGGCTGCATCGAGTCCACGCGCGGGCGGCGCGTCCGCACGGCATGCGGCTCGATCCTCAGATTCCACTCGCCCCGCACGGTCACGCGGTTCCACGGATCGCGATACACGACGGCGAAGCGAGTCGGGCCGGCGGCGTCCTCGGGCAAGTGAATGCGCAACCTGGCGCCCTCGATCGCGGCGTTCGCGCCATCGAAGCTCCAGGCCCCCACCGGCGGGGTCGCTTGCGGAATCAGAGCCAACCCGAGGACGGTCTCGCCGGTCGCCGCGACGGCCGGCAAGGCGAGCAACCCATCCAGAGAGTCTGAGACGGCCGGAGGCGGCGCTTGCTCGACGGGCGCGTCCCGAGCGGCCACGCGCTCCCCGGCGATAAAGGCGCGGAGGCGGGCTAGCGGCGGCGGCTTCGCGGCCGCCAGGCGAATCCGGTACAGGGCGGGGAAAGTGCGTAGGCCCGGCCCTTCGAGCTGTAGGGCGGCGCCGTCGACCCGGCCGGCCCACCCCTGCGGAGCGTACTCGAGAACGGCTCCGCGCGCCGCGGCCTTGGAAAGCCGGAGCTCGACTCTCTCCGCCGGCCCGGTCGCGCCCGGGCCCAGCTCGAGCAGCAGATAGGGCGCTTGCCAGATGCAGCGCACCCAACTTGCCGAGCTCCGCTGAGCATGGGCCGAGGCGGCCGCCAACAGGATCCAAACGGCGAGCCGCATCGCCATCTCATGTTATCGCGGCGCTGCGCGCCATGGCGCAATCAGCTCGTGGACGCGGGTTCACACCCGAGCTCCGTTGAGCCAGTGTGGTCATTCGTGGTTGGCTACAATGCCTACCACGGAAGCCAATCTCGGCCGGCGTCGGGCTCGGTCTTCAAAACCGCTGTTTGTCGCTCCGCGGCAAAGGTGGGTTCGACTCCCACTGGCTTCCGCCACTCCCGACGCCGCTCATGGCGCGGGGAGCTCGAACTGACCCGGCGCGCGCAAGACGCCGTCCTTCCACTCGGCCGCTTCGACCTCGCGTTCGGTTTCGGTCAAGAAGATCCGGTACTCGACGGTGACCTGGCCCATGGCGGGGATCCAGCGGCAGACCGGCTGGCCGAACAGCGTGCCGCGCTCGAGCGCCTGGCGGCGGGTCTCGGGGAAGGGAGAAGCGCCAAATTCCATGCCGCGGGTCAGCGTGCGGCCCCTCCAGGGAGCGTGCGTGCGTCCGCCGTTCTCCTCCCAGATGCCGAGCCACGGAAAGTCGGAGCGTCGCCAGAGGTAGCCGAGCGCGAGCCTGAAGCCCGGGCTCCACGCGGTGAAGTAGGCTTGTTCGCGGCCCGGCGCCATGCGGTGGGTGGTGAAGGCGCCGCCGGCGGGCTCGGCGGTCAGCGTCTGTAGATCCTCGAAGCCGCCGTCGGCGCGCGGCGCAAAGGGCCACTGAAACTCTTCGCCCGGCGCAAAGCGGTCATGGCCAGGGGCGAACTCGCCTTCGAAGGCCTTCGACGCTCCGGCCGGCATGTGGAAGCGCGTCTTGCCCTTCTCGAGAAACGGCGGACCGAGGGTAACGTGCTGGGTCCAGCCGACGGGCCGATCGACGCCGCTACGGTTGATCGCCGTCTCTCGCACAGCCACGACATTCGATCCTTCGGTGAGCCGGAGGCTCCTCTCGAAGCCCATGTTGCAGAGCGGAAATTCGGCGCGGCAGCTCATCTCGAGCCCGTCGACTTCGACATCCCAGTCGGCCGAGCTGGCCTCGCCATGGACGTCGAGCCCGGCCGCGGCCTCTTCCTCGGTGGGCACGCCGAACAAGTCGAAGCAGAGGTTGTGCCCGGCAATGCCGGCGAGCAGCCGGCCGTCGACGTCGGTTCCGTAGGTTTCGCCGTGTTTCGCGGCGTCGTATTGGGACGGCTCGATGGTCTCCCAGGGCGGATCCCAAAGGGGATTGACGGGGTTTGAGCGCAGTGTCAGCTCGGCGATGTGCCCTCCGCCGGGAAGGACGACCAGACGCAATTTGTCGTTTTCGAGAACGGCTTGACGGCGATGCGAGATGCCCATAATCGCTGGCGAGAATACCACGCTTGCCCCGGCCCGCGCCGCTCGGTACTCTTGTACCCATGGCTCGCGGTCTCAACAAGGTCATGCTCATCGGCAATCTCGGCAAAGACGCCGAAACGCGGTTCACGCCAAGCGGAACGGCGGTCACGAATTTCTCGATCGCCACGGCCCGGCGCACCAAGGATGCGCAAAGCGGCGAATGGCGCGACGAGACGGACTGGCACGACATCGTGCTGTGGCGCGGCGAGAACGTGTCGCAGTACCTGACCAAGGGCACGCAGGTCTTTGTCGAGGGACGCCTGCAGACACGCAGTTGGGAAGACCAGAACGGGCAGAAGCGCTATCGCACCGAGGTGGTGGTCAACGGCATGGACCTGATGCTGCTCGGCGGCCGCGGCGGAGGCGGCGGAGGCGGCGACTTCGATCAGCGGCCCACGCAGGCGCGCAGAGCGCCGAGCGGCGGTGGCGGCGGCGGAGCGCCCGCGGGCGGGGACGCCGGCGGCGGCATGGGCGTGGACGACGACGACGTGCCGTTCTAGGGACCGATTTCAGCGCCGCGCGTGCGGCGCTGACCCGCCTCCATGTGATTTCGCGGGTAGAATAACGGAGCCCTGTTCGCTCCATATGCTACGCAGCGTAGAATAACGGGACTTTGGCTATCCCATATGCTACGCAGCGTATAACATGGGCCCAGGCTCGGCCCTTTGACTCCTAGCGGTTATATGGATTACGTGACGGACTCTGCAAAAGAGGGCTGTAGCGATGACGAACAGGTCTGGCGTCCCCTCGCCAAGGAGGATTCCGCCCGGCTGTGGCGCGCGCTCGAGACCGTCTGGAGGGTCGACGGGAGCGGTTGGTATCCGATGAACTCCCAGTCGACGCCCCCGGGTGTGCTCGCTTTCCACACGGATTACTTCTTTCACGGCGACCCTCAGCGCGAGGACCCGGGCGACTTCCTCATACAAGCGCTGGAAGAGCTGGTGTAACCCGGGTCTTCGAGCTCCGAGAGGGGAGGCAGGGCGAGCTCGAGCTCAGCTTGGACCTCTTCCTGCCGATCTATAACGGCTGGAAGGATACTGGACCTCGGAGGGTCTCGACTGGCTGGTTTACGCCTCCCACGAATCTTCAATCACGCTTGCAGGCGATTGGCTCGTCGAGGCCTTCCGCAAGAGGTTCCCGGAATGTGACGAGCGACGGTACGGCGGCGCGTTCAGCACTCCGGACCGGCGCGGCACTTGGGGTCCGTTGGCGCGCTAGTACGCCACCGCGTACGACTTGTTCCGTCGCGGCCCCGCGGCTCCGAACAACACGCCGCGCTCGGGGTCGACCGCGAGCGCCGTCGCGTCGCCCATCGACCATTCGCCGATCGGGCGCATCGAGTGGCCCATCTCTTCGAGCCTCTCGATCACCGCAGCCGGGATGCGCCGCTCGTAGGTCGTCGTGCCGGGCATGACCCGCCGCGGGAAGAACGACGGCGGAAAGTCGAGGATCTGAAAGAAGGGCTCCTCGACGGCTTGCTGGATGTCCATGCCGAAGTCGACCACGCGCAGCAGCACTTGCAGGTTCACCTGGTCCTGCACGTCGCCGCCCGGGGTGCCCCAGGCCAGGAACGGCTTGCCGTCTTTGAGCGCGAGCGACGGCGTGAGCGTGGTGCGCGGCTGCTTGCCGGGCTCGAGCCGGTTGGCCTTCTCTGGGTCGAGGAAGAACGCTTGGCCGCGGGTGCCGAGCACGAAGCCCAATCCCTCGAGAATGGGCGAGGTGGGGAACCAGCCGCCGCTCGGCGTTGCCGAGAAGACGTTTCCGTGCTTGTCGGCGACGCGCGTGCCGGTGGTGCCGGGTCGATCCGGGCCCATCTCGACGGTTGCGGGGATGGGCGCGTGCGCGGTCTGAGCGCCGTTGAAGGGAAACGGATCGCCAGGCCGCAGCTCGAGCGACGGCGCCTCCAGGCTGATCAGCTTCCGGCGCTCGGCGGCGTAGGCCTTCGAGAGCAGGCCCTGCTCGGGCACGCCCACGAACAGCGGGTCGGCATAGTACCATTCGCGGTCGGCGTAGGCGAGCTTCATCGCCTCGGAAAGCAGGTGGATGTAGGCAGCCGTATTGTGCCCGAGCTTGCGGATGTCGTAGCCCTCGAGCAGGTTCAGCGCTTGCAACATCACCGGGCCCTGCGACCAGAAGCCGACCTTGTAGACCTCGACGCCCCGGTAGGTCGTCTTCTCGGGCGCCTCGACCACGGCTCGGTAGCGCTCGAGGTCCTCGAGCTCGAGCAGCCCGGCGGAGGTGACGCCGACTTGATCGCTGCACTCGAAGCCCTTCTGGAAATCGATGATCTGCCTGGCGATGTCGCCGCGATAGAACAGGTCGCGCGCGGCGCGCAAGCCGACTTTACGCGCTTCGGCCTTGCGCGCCGCCTCGGCCTCGACCAGACGGCGCAGCGTGCGCGCGAGATCCTTCTGGACGAAGAGATCGCCGACGCGCGGGGGCGCTCCGCCCGGCAGGAAGATCTTTGCCGAGCTCGGCCACTCGGCCTGGAATCGCGGCGCCAGGCCCTCGATGCGGCTCAGGAACGGCTCATAGACTCCAAAGCCGCTCTCTGCCAGCTCGATCGCCGGCGCCAGCACCTCGCCCAACGTCATCGTGCCGTGCTCATCGAGCGCCACGATCAGCGAATCGACCACGGCCGGAACCACCGCCGGCAGAAAGCAATCGCCCGGCACGGCTTCGATGTTACGCTCGCGAAACCATTCGATCGAGGCGCGCAGAGGCGCCGGCCCATTGCCGTTGATGGCCACGACCTTGCCCTGATCGGCCAGGTAGATCAGGATGGGAACCTCGCCGCCGAGCCCGAAGCGGTCGAACTCGGTGACCGCCTGCGCGAACACCGTCGCCACCCCGGCGTCGACCGCGTTGCCGCCCTTCTTGAGAATGTCGAGCCCGGCGTCGCTCGCCAGGTGATGGCCCGACACCACGACCCCGTTGCGTCCCATCACCAGCGGCCGCGTGGCCGCCATCGCGGCCGAGGCGAGCAGCGCGAATGCGAGGAGGAAGCGACAGAAGGCGCGCATGACAGGCTCCTATCATAGACAGCGTCACGGCCGTGCGCAAAGGTCTCTGCTACCATCAGCGTCGATGTCGCACACCGTCTCGCGGCGGGGTTTTCTTGCCTCTTCGCTAGCCGCGGCGGCCGCCTCCGCCAAAGCCATGCAGCCCAAGCTCGGACTCGACTTCTTCAGCTTGCGCAGCCAGGGCTGGTCGGCCTTCGAGCTGCTCGACTTCGCCAGCAAGAACGGCGTGCAGGTGGCGCACTTCTCCGAGCCGCGCTTTCTGGGATCGCTCGACCAAGCGCACCTGGGCAAAGTCCGCGCGCACGCCGACGAGCTTGGGCTCGAGATCGAAGTGGGCTTCGGCTCGATCTGCCCGAGCTCCACGCGCTTCCTCGCCGACGAGGGCTCGGCGCCGGAGCAGTTGCGCCGCATGTTGGGCGTGGCGAAGACCCTGCGATCGCCCATCGTGCGCTGCTATCTGGGCAGCGCGGACGAGCGCTCCGGCGCGGTCCCGCTCGAGCAGCACGTCGACAACACGGTCGCCAGTTGCAAGGCCGTGCGGGAAGACTTTCTGCGCGCCGGCGTCAAGATTGCGGTCGAGAATCACGCCGGCGATCTGCAAGCGCTGCAACTGCGCGACCTGATCGAGCGCGCTGGAGCCGATTACGTCGGCGCCTTGCTCGACTCCGGCAACGCGGCCTGGACGCTCGAAGACCCGCACCACACGCTCGAGATCCTGGCGCCCATCGCGGTGACGACGGGCGTACGGGACTCTCGAATCTGGCTCGAAGACGACGGCGCGGCGGTGATGTGGGTTCCGCTGGGCAAAGGCAACGTCGACATCGCGCGCTGGCAGAAGCGGCTAGCCGAGCTGCGGCCGGATCTGCCGTTTTCGCTCGAGATGATCAACGTTCCGCGGCCGCGGTTGTTCGCCTTCTCCAAGCCGGAGTTTTGGGAGTCGTACCGCGACGTTCCGGCATGGGTGTTCGCAACCTTCTTGCGGCGGGCCGAGAGCGGCGAGTCGTACCAAGCGCCCGCGCCGCCTACCGGGGCCGCGGCGGACTCGCCGGCCTATCGCGCCTGGGCGCGCGACCTCGAGCGCGGCGACGTGGAGAGGGATCTGGCCTACTGCCGCAACGAGCTAGGGCTCGGGGCCTGAGCCAGGAAGACGAGGCGAGTTCGCAACATGATTGGGCGCCGCAGGCGCCAGGCAGGAAAGAGCCTCGGGTGAAACCCGTGGTTTCCGGGGAAGGAGCGCCGCCCCCTCTTCCGCGCCCTGCCAGGGGCGCAGCCTTCTTGACGCCGGGCCCTTGCAGGGCCGAAACGTGGGGGTCGCGGCCTCCGTTCCCCGGGCGCGGCGCCCGGGGCTTCCATGAGGAGGTTCGGTGTTGTCAAGTCGAGGGTCTAGGCTGGGGTTGTTTTCCGTTGAGACGAGATCAGGCTTCCATCCGCACTCGGGTTGCGGCCGAATCGATGTGGGCCGCGGTGCTCGTTGTGGTCCGATTGACTCGTTCGTGGCGGCGCTGCTCGCTGTTTTTCGGCCTTGTTTTGGGGCCTGCCACGGGGGCGCAGTCGCCGCCGGACTCGTCTTCCAAGATCGATACCCTTTCCTCCGATTCCCTCTGTGTCGCCTCCGTCTCTGTTCCTCCTCCTTCTAAGAAATTCTTACTTGCCGCTCTCGCTTACGCCGTTTGCGCGAGCCCGATCGTCGGGTCGAAGTCCTCGTCGGTGCGCCACAGCGTGTGCAGCAGCACCGCCAGCTTGCGCGCCACCGCCACCGCCGCGCGCTTCTTGCCGCGCTTGCTCGTCCCGGCCAGCTTCAGCCCCCAACGCTTCAACGCGCAGTCGAGCCCATTCCGGCCCAGAACGTAGTGGGCGCACTGCACCAAGTAGCGCCGCAACATGCGGTTGCCCGTCTTGGTGATCCCCAGCTCCGGCTTGCTCTCGCCCGATTCCTTGCGGGAGGGACGAAGGCCGACCACCGCCCCAGCCGCCCGCGAGTTGCTCAATCTCGCCACGTCGCCGTCGAGCTCGAGCACGAACGTCAGCGCTGTCAGCGGCCCCACCCCACGCACGCTCAGCAGCCTCTTGGTCTGCTCTCGATAGCGCTCATGAGAGAGTTCGAGCACCTGTTTGTCGTAAACCCTGATCTGGGCGCTCATCTGCTCGATCACTCGCAGCATCGGCTCGAGTTGCTCGCGCAACTCGGCGGGAATCTTCTCCAGCACCCGCCGCACGAAGGCTTCGATTCCCGGCTTCGGCAGTCGCACGCCCAAGCTCTTGAGCACTCCGCGCACGTTGTTCATCAGCTTCACGCGCCCATCGACGAGGCATGCGCGGCTGCGCAGCATCGCGCGGTTGTGCTCGCTTTCGAGCGAGCGCGGCTTGACGGCATGTAGCAGCTCGGGCCAACGCAGCGCGATCGTGGCCAGAAACAGCGCATCGCGGCGGTCGTCCTTCGAGTGCGTGTCCCAGATCAACTTCAACCGCTTGGCGTTGGCCACCAACGCTTCGTGCCCCATCGCCGCGAGCCGCCGCCGCACCCAGTTGGTCTGCCCCCCGGTCTCGAGCGCGATGCGCATCGGCGGCAAGCCCCCCAAGAGCTTCTCCAGCGCCACACAGCTGGTTGGGATGCGTTGCCGCAACAGAACTTCGCCCTCCTCGTCGAGGATGCAGACCTCGCTAAGCTTGTCGCCCAAGTCGATCGCCGCCGCCGCGCCCGCGCCGGCTTCCAACGCCTTCCGCACGTCCTTGTCGCTGCTGCTAAACTTCTTCATGGTTCGTCCTCCGTTGCTTGCTTGGTTTTCGCTCGCGGTCGATCTTGCCTTTCAAGACCGCCCCGCGGTTGGCAGCTTACCGCTGCCGGGGACGAACCTCCTCATCACATCTGTTTGCTGCTGGGCGCCTACGGCGCGAGCTCGACGTCAGTCTTCGAGAAGTCGTCGCCTTTGTAGAGCAACGGCAAGCGCGCGGCTTTCGCCAGTGCGTAGGAAAAGCAGTCGCCGAAGTTGAGTCCCGCTCCCGCGCCACGTCCCTTGCCGTATCGGGCGTAGGCCTCGAGAGCGAGTCGCGCGTGATGGGAGCTGACGGTTTCCACTTGGAAGCCCGCCTCCTGGACGAGCATTTGAGCCTTGTCCATGCCTCGCGGTCCGTGCCGGTTCAGCATCACGATACCTGTTTCGACGAGCGTGGCCACGGAGAGAAGGGGGCCATCGACCGCGGCGATCGCGCTCGCATAACGCGCGGCGTCGGGCTCGGCGTCGAGGATGGCGATCAAAGCGGAGCTGTCGACGACGATCATCGTGGCAGCCCGGCCTCGTCGTAGAGCATTTCGTCGGGGCCGCGGCCGTCGAGGACGGGCAGGGACGCGCACTCGCGACCGATCTCGAGCAGGCGCTCGGTGCGGCCCGCCTGGTTGCCCGCCCGGCGCAGACGTTCGAGACGCTCCGTGACGGCTTTGTCCACAGCCTCCGTCATCGTTTCGCCGGCCATCTTGGCCAGCTCCCGTACACGGCGGTGGGTCTGTTCGTTCTTGATGTTCAGGCTCACGGCAGGGCCCCTTGGTAGAAATCTACCGTGATCCTACCCCACGCCGTAGCCCCAGCGCCAAGACATGCAGAGAACGCGGATCGGCCGAGGGAAGTGGCTGGGCGCTACACTGCGAGGGTCGTGCGGCGCTGGGGCTTGGCATTCTTCGCTGTTTTTCTGGCCGGGCTGGCTCTCGCCGAGGAGCTGCCGGCGCCGCTCGAGACTTACACGGGTCGCCGGGTCGCGCAAACGATGAGCCACCACGGGGCGCCGTGGTTGATTCGGGCTGAGCGGGACGCGGAGGAGAACCCCGCGGCTCTGCTCGAGGCTTTGCGGCTCGAGCCGGGGCAGACAGTCGCCGATGTGGGTTGCGGCAACGGCTTTTACACTTTGCAGATGGCCAAGAAGGTTGGCCCCGAAGGGAAGGTCTATGCCGTCGACATCCAACCGGAGATGCTGGCGCTGCTCGACGAGCGCGCCAAGGCCGCCGGCATCGCCAACATCGTCCCGGTGCTCGGCTCGCCGGCCGACCCCAGGCTGCCCGCGGGAGCGCTTGATCTGATTCTGCTCGTCGACGTCTACCACGAATTCGCCTACCCCGAGCAGATGCTCGCCGGGATGCGGACGGCG
This sequence comes from Bryobacterales bacterium, assembly GCA_965216545.1. Lineage (GTDB taxonomy): Bacteria > Acidobacteriota > Terriglobia > Bryobacterales > UBA6623 > RI-231. Next base: position 2,768,233 of record OZ244172.1, on the reverse strand, counting down.
TTGAGCGAAGACGGCGTAGTCGCGTTGGCCGAGTACCGGCTCGAGGACGAGTCGATCCCGATCAAGCTGCTGCACAAGATGAGCAAGCGCCAGATCCTGCGCGAGTACGAACCTAACGGCTTCGAGCTCGAGCGGGAGTATGATGGGCTGCCGTGGCAGCACTTGATGTTCTTCCGGCGCGAGTGAGCGCTTGCGAGCGCGTTGGACGGTTTGACGAGGCTCGAGAGAGATGAACGAACCCATCTGTCCGTCTTGTGGCGCCGCATACCACTCCGATGCCGCGTTCTGTTCCCGTTGCGGAGCGCCGCGGCCTGGAGCGGTGGCGGGGCGAGCGGCGAGCGAGGTCGCCTGGTCTGGAAAGGACTTCGAGCTCACCGCCGGCGCCGTGGGTCTATTCGGGCGCATGCTCGCCATGGGCGTCGCCGCGATGCTGATCGTCCCTGCTCCGTGGGCGCTTTGCTGGTTCTACACCTGGCTGGTCGAGAAGGTCCAAGGCCGTCACGGGGTCAAGCTCAGCTTCCACGGGACGCCGGGAGGCGTTTGGGTGCTGACGACGCTCTACGGCGTGCTCTTTCTCGGCAGCTTCGCTTTCAGCGCCTGGCAAGCCTCGGCGGAGGAGCCGAGCGCCTGGGCCGAGGGAGGCTACCAGTTGGTCAACAACGTGGCGTCGGTGGTGCTGGGCTGGCTGCTGTTCCGGTGGACCATCGGCAACACGGCCCTCGACGGTCAGCGCCTGACGCTAACGGCCGGGTTGGCGAAGTATTTCGGCTGGATGGTGCTGGTGATGCTTTCGGTGCTGACGATCATCGGTTGGGCCTGGGCGGCGTGCGCGATGTACCGCTGGTTGACGGGGACCATCGAGGGCGCGCCGGGGCGATTCACGTTTGCGGCGAAGGGGCATCAGCTCTTGGGCCGCACACTGCTCTACATTCTGTTCATCATCCCTTTGGTGACGATGCCGTGGGCCATCCGGTGGTACTTTGCCTGGTTCGTCGAGCAGTTTCGGTTTGAGGAAGGCGGCGAGTTGGCGGCGTGAACCGGGTTGTTCATCGACTCAGAATGTCGAAGGTCGTGGTCCCGCGCACGCGCACCTTTTCGTAAAGCTCGAGCCAAGAGTCGTGGGCGGGATGCTGGGCGTATCGCTGTAGCGCGGATTCATCGGCCATCTCCATACAGACGCCGTATTCGCGGCCGAGCTTGACCTGCTGTGAGACGGCGGCGCGCTCGCTCAACTTGCCGGCCCAGACGCGGCGGAGGCCCTCGATCTTGGAGGGCAACTCCAGGGTTGCCTCGTAGAAAGCGTCCCAGTCGGCCGCGGTCGCCTCGGCGACGGGGGTGAAGTAGAAGCAGTGCAGCAGCGGGCCGTCCGCGGCGGGGGCGGCCGGGGCCCAAAGCGCGGCGGCGAGCGCGAGGGTTGGGGCGTGCAGGCGAGTCATACGAGCGTCCTCCTGGGACGGCGCGCCTCTGGTTAGCCGTGGCGGATGACGAGCACGTCGCCGTCCTGGACAATATAGTCCTTTCCTTCGAGTCGCAGCACGCCTTTGTCTTTGGCGCCGGAGTAGCCGCCAAGCTCGAGCAGCGTATCCCACTGGATGGTCTCGGCGCGGATGAACTTCTTCTCGAAGTCGGTGTGGATCGCTCCAGCCGCCTTGACGGCGGTAGAACCTTTGGGGACGGTCCAGGCGCGACATTCGGTGTCGCCGGCGGTGAGAAACGACATGAGCCCAAGCAGATCGTAGGTAGCGGCGATCATGCGCTCGAGGCCGGGTTCGGCGAGCCCGTAGCTCGCCATGTACTCGCGAGCGTCGTCACCGGAGAGCTCGGCGATCTCGGCTTCGATGGACCCGCAGACGGCGGTGACGCCGACGTTGCGCTTGCCGGCGAGCCACTGGGAGCGGTAGCTCTGTTCGATCTGCTGGATATCGGACGCCTGATCTTCGCCGACGTTGAGCACGAGCAGCATGGGCTTCTCGGAGAGGAACTGGAAGCCGCGCAGGCGTTTGGCCTCTTCGGGCGCGAGCTCGAGCTCACGCAACGGGGTTTCGGATTCGAGAGTCTGTTGGCAGCGCTCGAGCAGCTCTTGCTCCTTGGGCAGGTCGGGGTTGCGGATCTTCTTGGCGTCCTTGGCAACGCGCTCGAGGCGATTCTCGACGACTTGGAGGTCGGCTAGGATGAGCTCGGCCTCCATGGCGTCCCAGTCGCGCCTGGGGTCGAGAGAGCCTTCGATGTGCAGCACCATCTCGTCCTCGAACAGACGGAGCACCTGGGCGAAGGCGTCAACGGTGCGCAGCGATCCGATGTAGGCGGGGTCGGCGAGGGCTTCGCGCGAGAGCGCCGGCATGTCGGCGTACTCGACGGTGGCGTGAACGGTCTTGGGCGGCGCGAAGAGCTCGGAGAGAGCGTCGAGGCGCTTGTCGGGCACCTTGGCGACGCCGACTTGGGCCTTCATCGAGCCGATTCTGCCCTCGTTGGCGGCCCCGGTGAGAATGGTGAACAGGGAGGTCTTGCCGACCTGCGGCAGTCCGATGATTGCAGTGCGCAAGGTGTTAGGGGCCGGGTGTTAGGGGCTAGGTGTTGGGGGCTAGGGGCTAGGGAGCCGGGTGTCGGGGCTTCAGCTCCCTCTAGCGTACTAGACAGGAGGCTGGACGGAGTCGAGGATCTCGGCGAGGATCTGCTCGGAGCGCTCGCCGAAGCCGGCTTCGGCGCCGAAGCGTCGATCGGGGATGACGCGGTGGCCGAACACGGGCGCGGCAAGCGACTTGACGTGATGCGGCGTGACGTAGTCGACGCCCTCGATTAGCGCCAGGGCCTGGGCGGCGCGGTAGAGCGCGATGGAGCCGCGCGGGCTGACGCCGAGCGCGAGCTGGGCGTGCTCGCGCGTGGTTTCGACGATGCGCATGATGTAGTCGACGACGTCTTCGTGGACGCGCACCTGGTGGACGAGCTGCTGGAGCTCGACGACTTCGTCGGCGTGGAGCACCGGCGGAGCCGAGCCAGGGCTTTCGCGCTGGCCGTTGAGCTGCAGGATCTCGCGCTCGCTGGCTGGGTCGGGGTAGCCCATGCGGATGCGTAGCAGGAAGCGATCGAGCTGCGCCTCGGGCAGCGGGAACGTGCCGTGGTACTCGACCGGATTCTGCGTCGCGATGACCATGAACGGCTGCGGCAGCGGATAGGAGCGGCCTTCGATCGAGATTTGGCCTTCGTTCATGGCCTCGAGCAGCGCGGACTGCGTCTTGGGAGTGGTGCGGTTGATCTCGTCGGCGAGCAGGATGTTGGCGAAGACGGGTCCGGGCTTGAAGTCGAACTCCTCGCGGCTGGCGGAGTAGACGGTGACGCCGAGCACGTCGGAGGGCAGCATGTCCGAGGTGAACTGGATGCGCTGGAAGCGACAGTCGATGGCGCGGGCGAGGGCATGGGCCAGGGTGGTCTTGCCGACGCCGGGCACGTCTTCGATGAGCAGATGGCCGCGCGAGAGCAGACAGACGACGGCAAGCCTGAGAGCCTCGCCCTTACCGCGGATGACGGCGGAGAGTGCGGATTCGAGTGAGCCGAGCTTCTCGACGACGGCGCTCTCGGCGATAGGGCCCGCGGGCATGAGTCTTCTATTCTACCCGGGGTTTGGCTGGGCGTCTTGGGGGGCGCGCCCGCTCGGGGAGCTCGTCAGCCGACCTGCCCGAGATCCATGGAAGCGACGTGTTCGGACAGCGCGGCCTCGACCCAGCCGTCCTCGCTGGGAGGTTCCTTCAGCCAGAGGTTCCGCCGCGCCTCGACCGAGGACCATCGTCGTTCGACGAACTCGCGAAAGTCGACTTGCCGAAAGTCGTCGCCTTCGTAGATGGTATCGAGCGGCCGGTGGCTCGCCGTCCCGCGTTTTGGCGCCTTCGACACCAGACGATCCAGATCGACGTAGCTGACCGATTCGACGAAGGAAAGGCGCTCCGCGCCGTCCAGCATGATCAGGCCGACCTGCAATCTCGCGACGAACCCTTTTCGAACCAGCCGATCACTGAGGATCCAGAGCAGCTCATCGTGGAAATACGGCGTGTAGTCGAGGTCGCGGCTCCCGGCGAATTCGCGGAGCGCATCGGTGATTGCTCGGTGGCACGCGACTTCGTCGGGAGCTAGTTTTCTGGATCGGATTGCGCCCATATTTGTCTCTCGCGAAGTCGATAGGTCGAGTGTCGGTCCCAGAGCCCTCAGACCGGAGGCGGAAGGACGCCGGTGGGGTCAGGATTGCCGGACGCCGATTCCGGCTGAGCGAGGTAGCGTAGCAAAGAAATCGGCGCCGTCGCAAGCGAGCCCTCGCGCCGACACGAAGCTCGCGGACGGCGAACTCGACGCCGCCACAACTCCTTTGATTTGAACCCAGTTCTCCCCCGTGTCACCCCTTGTCACTTGTTGGGAGGTGCGGCCGGCGCGAAGCTCTGAGTGCAGGCCGGAGCTTCGCAAAGCCGCGACTCCCGCACGCAAAGATCTAGAAAACACGAGGAGAATCATGTATGCGGAATCGAAACAAATATCGGATCAGCAACTGGGCCGCACCAGCTCTACTGGCGGCCGGGATGGGATGGAGCCTGCCCGCCGGCGCCGAGATCGTACAGAACGTCCAAGCTCGGGAGTTTCAAGATACCCAAGACACACTCATTCCCAACCCAGCTGTCATCGAAGGCTCGCACGCCCAGCTCGTACGGCGAACCAACTCGGTCTCGCTGAGATTGCGGACACGGAGCCTGCCGCCTGGCGCCTACACGTTGTGGTGGGAAGTCTACAACGCGCCGGAGAACTGCGTCGGAGAGTGCGACTTCTTTGAAGATGCGTTCAATCCGGCTACGGGCTTCTCGGTGTATTGGGCCGCGGGAGGCATCGTCGGGGCGGACGGCCAGATGCAGGTGGAGGCGGAAACCTTGGTTGGAGATCCGCCGGACGAAGCTTGTCCCGCGGTTCCTTTCGTGGGCCCGAAGATGCTGTTTGGCTGCGGATTGCTCAACCCATTGGGCGCTCAAATCAACGTGATCATCAAGACGCACGGCGCCCCGAACCCGAACCACGCGGTACTGTACCGGCAGGTGGGAACGATCGGCGGAGCCTGCACCAACCCTCCCGGGCCGATCGAGCATCCGATCGACCCGGACCCGGCGTTCCAGCTCTTCCCTTGCTACGACCCGCAGATAGCGGTGTTCAAGCCTCGCTAGCTTGGGTATGCGCGAGGGTCGCGGCCAGCATCCCGCGGCCCTCGTTTGCGCCGCAGCGGCAGCTCTCGACGCAGCTAGCCTAAGGGCCGAGCAGATCTTGGATCTCTTGCAGCGAGTACTCCTTGCGCCACAGCCGGGCGCGGTCAATCGTTACTTGCAGATTGCGTCCGGCGGTCCAGGATGCGCGTGCGATGGCCGCGGGCGAATCGTTTTGCGGTGTGTGCGCCGGGAAGACGGCAGTCGAGTCGAGCGCGCCGTCCAGGTAGATGGCGGCGCGGCGGTTGACGGGGTCGAAGGTGACGGTGAGGTCGGTCCAGGATCCGGCGGAAATCGAGACGGCCGAGACCAGCCAGGGCGTCGAGCCGGGCTGTCCGGCGATGCAGAGGATGACCCTTCCGCTCGGGTCGACGCCAACGAACCAGCCGCGTGCGTCGTTGGTCATCGAGGAGTAGAGCACGCCCCAACTCGGAGGCAGCGCGTCGAGCGAGATGCGGGCATGGAAAGTGAGCAGGCCGCCGCCCAGGTCTGAATGAGCGCTGAGCCCGGCCCCGCCGAGGCCGCTGAATTGCCAGGCGCCCCCGGCCGCCACCGGCGCCGGATCGTCGACCGAGGCGTGATGTCCGCCTGAGCTCGAATCCACCAATGTGACTGCGCTGGGGTCGTCGTCGAAGCGCCAGTCGGCAAGCGGCGCGGGATTGGCTGCGGAGGCGAGCGCGGCATGGTCGGCGGCGATGTCCGAGGGCGAGCGCTCGACGCCATCAAAGCGCGCCTCGTCCATCGAGAACGCCAGCCAACCGGTCTGCGCCCAGGGGGCGCGGCCAAGCGTCGGAGTCGTGCCGGAGGGGACGGCCCAACTGGGGAAGACCGCGGACGCCGAGAGCGCGCCGTCGAGGTAGATGCGGCCGCGCCGCGACGGCCCGTCGAAGGTGACCGCGACGTGATGCCAGCGCCCCAGGGTAAGCGCCTGAGTCGAGAGCAGCCAGGGCTTCGATGTCGGGCCGGCGACGGAGAGGATGAGGCGCCCGTCGTTGAACACGCCGGCATACCAACCCGCCGCAGCGCCGTCGTAGTTGCCGAACAGCTCGCCCCAACTGCTGGGGAAATGATTCAGGCGCACCCAGGCCGAGAAGCTGAAGCTGTCGGTCTCGAAGTCCGCGCCGCCGTTGACGGTGGCGACCTCGGGCCAGCCGCCAAAGAACCGCGCCGCGCCGGAGAGGCCGGAGTGCGGAGAGTGGCCCGAGCCGGAATGCACGATGTCGTGCTCGCCGCCGGCGCTATCGTCCATCGCGAAGCCGCTGCCGCCGCCGGTTTCTTCGAACGACCACATGGCCACTGGCCCGACCGCGGGCTGAGCTGGGAAGGACTGGAAGTCGCTCGAGACTTCGGCGCCGCTCCAGGCGCGCGGTTCGATGCGAATCTCGTCGATGTCGGCGACCACGGCGTGCGCATCGATCCACGAAGCGCGACCCAGCGTCAACAGCCCTTCGGCGCGCGGCGTCATCTCGGTCCCGTAGCGCTCGGCGGCCAACGCGCCGTCGACGTAGAGCGCCATGCGGCGCAGGGCGCCGTCGTAGACGGCGGAGAGCGCGGTCCAGCGGTGGGTCTCGAGCGGCGCGGGCGCGACGACCGAGGGGAGTTGGTTCGGTTTGGACGCGACCGCGAAGAACGGTTCCCCGGCGGCGGTCACCCCGATGCGCCAGCCGGCGAAGTCGGCGCCGTAGTTGGAGATCAGATCGCCCCAAGCGGCCGGCGCTTGAGGCAAGCGCACCCAAGCTCGCACGGTGAACGAAGACGGGTTGAGCTCGGCGGCGAGCGGGATCTCGAGTGCGTCCGCGAGCGTGTTCAAACGCCGCCCGTCGCCGATGACCCCGGCGAGCTCGACTCCGCCGCCGGCCGTCGGATTGTGCGAGTTGCCTGATTCGTCGTCGAGCGAAGAGTTGAAGCTCCACGAGGCCGCGACGGCGGTGTTGGCCGTGGGCGCGGGCGGCGTGAAGGAGGAAAAGTCGGCCGCAACCCCTGCGTCGCTCCAGAGAACCGGGTCGATCCGCGCCTCGTCGAGCACCGCATCGAGGTAGTAGTTGTCGGTCCAAGAGGCCTTGCCGAAGGTCAGCGGCGCGTCGGGGTCGGCGGTGACGCCGGGGAAGGTTCCGGTACGGTCGAGGGCGCCGTCGATGTAGATCTTGCCGTCGCCGCTGGCGCGATCGAGCGTAACGGCGAGCTGATGCCAGCGGCCGAGCTGGAGCGCTCCGTTCGACATCAGCCAGGGCGTCGACGAAGGCGGCGTCGCGCCCATCAGGATGACCTTTCCGGTGGAGTGAACGGCTAGATACCAGCCCTTGGCGTTGGCGCCGCCGAACTGCGCCATCACCACGCCAAAGCTCGACGGGACGGCTCGCAGCTTGACCCACACGCGCGCGGTGAACACGGCGGGAGTCAACGCCGCCTCGCCCGGCGTCGCCGCCGAGCCGGTCACGCCGGTGAGCAAGCGTCCGCGGCCTGCGGCGCCGGCCGCCGCGGCGGTCCCTGAACCCGCGGTGGTCAGGTTGCGGCCGCCGCCGGTCTGATCGGCCAGGGTGACGCCAGGGCCGGCGGCGGTTTCTTCGAACGCCCAGGCGGCGACCGGGGTAGCCGCCGTGACGGTCAGCGTGACCGGCACGGTCTCGGTCCCCGCGGCTCCCGCGTCGATCTCGACCGAGGCGTTATAGACCCCGGGAGCGAGCCCGGCCGAGCTCACCGAGACCTGCACCGCGCCGTCGCCCGTGCCGGAGCCGGGGGCGACGGCCAGCCATGAGGCGCCGCTGGTCTGTGCGGTCCACGGCATCGAGCCGCCGCCGGTATTGGAGACGTCGAGCGTCTGCACGGGGAGAGCCTGGCCCGGCGCGCCGGCAAAGGCGAGGCTCGCGGGCGAGACCTGCAACGCGGGGCCGCCCACGCCGCCGCGAACGGCGATGTCGTCGAGATACCAGCCCTCCTGCGCGTTGTCCGATGCAGTGAAGGTGTCGAATTCGAATCGCACGCGAATAGTCTGGCCGGCGTAGGGCGCGAGGTTGACACGATAGAGCACGAACCCGGAGCCGGCGGACTCGTGGGCGATGTGCGTGACGACGCTCCAGCTCGATCCGCCGTCGGCGGAAATCCAGACGCGACCAGAGTCGAGGTTGAGATAGGGATCCAGGCCGTTGCTCACGTTGATCGCTCGCAGGAAGCCTTCGCCGCGGAAGAACTGCTTCCACTCGAGCAAGGCTCCGCTCTGGCCGACCAAGCTGATCGAGGGGGAAGTGAGCGAGCCGGAGACGCGAGCGCCGGTGTCGTAGTTGCTCGTGGCTTCCTGTCCGAACCACCAGGACCAGGCGCCGGACGCGGCTCGGCGAGTCGTGCGATGCCACAAGCCGTCGGCTGTCCATCCGCTGGCGGACTCGGCGCCTTCGCTGAGCAGGGCGGCGCCCCAGCTTGGCGGCGAGCCGCCGCAAGAGGTTGGCGAATCGAAAGCCTCGTAGACGCTGATGGCCGTATCGGACCACTCTCCCGGGCCGACCGGATTCAAAGCCGCCGAGGCGCCCATGCCGCGCGCGGCGAAGGCTTGCCAGACTTGACAGACCTGGGTGGCGTTGAGCCCCTGCAGGCCGGCGGCTTGGATCACGGCGTCGCGAGCGTCTAACATCGACGGCCGCCGCGGGGTGAGCTTGAGCGCCGCCACCACCAGCGGCTCGAAGGCGCTCTGGCCGATCGCTTCACGCACGCTCCACAGCGTGGACGCCCAGATCTCTCCGTCGCGGTGCACCGCGGGCAAACCCGCCAGGGTCGTCGTGCCGGGCAGCACGGCCATGCGGCGGACGCCGAACTGCCCGAAGGTCAACGGGCTTTGGTCATAGCGCACCGTGCGTACGCCCGTCGCGGCGTTGCGCGTGACGTACTCGCCAATGACCGGGTCGCTGGTGAACGATGCGGCCATCACGTCGCTCCAGCCTTCGCCCATGGCGCCGCTGTGCCAAACGAACAGGGCGCCGGAGTCCCACGCCCCGCCCACCAAGCGGTTCGTCAGCCCGTGCACGTACTCGTGCAGGATGACGTCGCCGTCGAAGGCGGTATCGCGGCGCGCGCCGGTCCAAAGGCCGAGCGCCATGCGCGGGGCGACGCTCTCGGGCGGCGTGGAGAACCAAGCGTTGTTAGTGGCGCCGCTGTCGTGCACGTCGACAAAGACGGCGTCTCCGCCCCAGCCGCCGCGGCCGAAATTGTCCTGCTGGAAGTTGCCTGAGGCCTCATCGAAGCCGAGACCGTAGAGCCAGTCGTGGGCGACGTTGGTCCAGTAGAAGGCGTTGACGATGGCGGCGCTGAGGTCGGCGTTGGGGTCGAGCGTGGCGTCGTAGGCGTTGGTGAAGGGGAACAGGAAGCGCTGGGCGGTTCCCAGCGCGCGGCCGTCGCAGACGTCGTCGTTGTTGAGGTCAGCGCAGACGTCGGCATTGTTGCCGACGGTTGCCACGCCGTCGGTCCAACACAGCCCGCCGGCGCCGGCCGAGCCCGGGTAGATGGAAGCAGGGCAGGGGCCGGCGCCGCTGAAGCGTCCGCTGAGGTACTCGAGCTGGTAGGCGCCGGCGTCGGGGTTCTGGGTCTGCGGCGCGGGGAAGACGTAGCCGTCGGGCTCGGCTTGCTGGACCAGCGTCCGCTGGTAGCGCACTTGCTCGGTGGCGGCGTCGACGACCAGCAACTGCGGCGGAGCGTCGCCGGGGTCGACGTAGACGGTCCAGGACGGACGCGCTTCTCCGCCGGCGTCGAACCAGGCGCGCATTGCGACCAGCGGTCGCGCCAGGCCGTCGGCTTCAATCTCGGTGCGCCCGTCTGCGCCGTTGTCCACGCGTCCGGTGCGCAACGGTCCCCGGGACGGAACGCGCATGCGACCGAGCGCGATCTCGGCGACGCGCCGGGCGCCCGCGGGGAAGGCCAGGTCGCGGGGCGAGGCCGGCAGCTCCGGGGCGTCGAAGCGCACCACTCGCCCCTGGCGGTCGACGTGGATGCGCACGCTAGCCGCAAAGAAGCGAATGCCGGCGACGCGCGGCGCAAAGGCGAGATGCTCGAGCGCGCCGTCGAAGCTGCTCGAGCGCGATTCGAGCTCGAAGGTGAGGCCGGGCTCGCGGACGTGCTCGCGCAGAAAGCGTCGGGCGACGGTCTCGGCGTCCTGGCGCGACGGGCCGGTCAGCGCGCCGTCGAGGTCGTAGAGAAGGGCTCGTTGGGAGATTCGCTCGGTTTGACACAGCAAGAGCGGAGCGGCGACCAGCAAAGCCAGAGTCGCCCGGGCGAAGGCGCGATGCATCACAGCACCCTCATCGGGCTGAACCGGGCGGGATTGACGACGGGAATCCTTGGCGCCAAATCTTCCGCGCGGCGGCCGAAAAGAGAACGAAGCGGCGCCCTCCGCGCGGCGTGAATGGGCGATATCCTAGAGGGCGTGAGCAAGCTTGCCCTGCACGGCGGCGCCCCGGTCCGCGAAGAGCCGTACCCGCCTTGGCCGGTCTCGGGGCCGCGCGAGGAGGAGCTGATTCGCAAGGTTCTCTTCAGCGAGCAGTGGGGCGGCTACCATCCCATGGTGGGCGAGCTCGAGCACCTGTTCGCGCGCCTGCACGACGCAACGCAGGGCGTGGCGGTGGCCAATGGCAGCGTGGCGCTCGAGGTGGCGTTGCACGCGATGGGCATCGGTCCCGGGCACGAAGTGATCGTGCCGGCGCACAGCTTCGTTACGACGGCAACGGCGGTTTCACGGGTGGGGGCCAAGCCGGTATTCGTCGACGTGGATCGCGAGACGTTCAACATCGATCTCGGCGCGGTGGAAGCCGCCATGGGACCCAGCGTGAAGGCGGCGATCGCGGTCCACTTCGGCGGGCTGATGGTCGACATGGACAAGCTTGCCAAGACGCTCGAGAAGACCGGGCTCGAGCTGATCGAAGACGCCGCGCACGCACACGGCGCGGAGTGGATGGGAATGCGCGCCGGCGGCGTGGGCCGGGTGGGGACGTTCAGCTTCCAGAACTCCAAGTCGATGACCGCGGGCGAAGGCGGGATCATCATCACCAGCGACGACTCGCTCGCCGAGCGGATGCGCTCGCAGATTAACTGCGGGCGGCGGCCCGATCGCGACTGGTTCGAGCACTTCGAGATCGCCACCAACCTACGTCTGACCGCTTTCCAAGCAGCCGTGCTCACCGCACAACTCGAGCGGCTTCCGGACCAGATCCGCGTACGCCAACTCAACCGCGCCGCGCTGCAGGAGAAGCTCGCCACGCCGGGCGTGCAGCTGCAAGCGCTGCCTGAAGGCGCGACCGTGCACACGCACTACCTGCTCTGCGGCTGGGTGAACGAGGACGAGCTCGGCGCCTCGCGAGACGAGCTCGTTGGGGCGCTCCAAGCCGAAGGCGTGCCGGTCCGCCCGTTCTATCCTCACCCGCTCTACCGCAACCCGCTCTACAAAGAAGCTCCCTGCCGCCGCACCGACTGCCCCGTGGCCGAGCAGATGGTGAAGGACTCGTTCTGGATTCCGCAGCGGGTGCTGATGGGCAGCGAGGACGACACCCTCGACGTCGTGCGCGCCATCGAGAAGGTGTACGACGCCTACCGGCCGCGCACCAAGCGCGTGCAATAGCCGAGATAGCCTGAACGCTGGGGCCGCCGCGGTCGTCCCTGTTGCAGAGCCTCATGCGCACGCTTCACGAGCTCGGACGGCAGGCGGCGCTGGCTGTTCTCTGCGCCGCAACGGCAAGCCCGCAAGCGCTGATCCGAGGAGTCGTCGAGACGATCGAGGACGAGCAACGAGTTGGGGTTCGCGAAGCCGTGGTTCGCGCCTGGGTCGACTCCGACGCCGTCGCGGTCGCACACAGTGATCGCGAGGGGCGGTATGCGATCGAAGTCCCCGCTGAGCTGTTCGAGCTCGGCGTCGACAGACCCGGCTACGTTGCCGCGCGGGCCGGCGGCCTCGACCGCCCGCGGCTGCGCCGCAACTGTCCCGCGGACGGCGATTGCGGCGAGGTCGACTTTCTGCTCGAGCGCACCGCGGCGGTCGAGGTCTGGCTGCTGGATCCCTCGGGCGATCCTTTCGCCGACGCGAACGTCAAGTTGACAAGGCTCGAGACGCGGAACGAGGAGGTGCAAGACGGCCGCGCCGATGACCGCGGAGTGGCGCGTTTTCATGGCTTCGCGCCCGGCCGCTACCGCGTGGACGTTCCGTACCGTGCCCCGAGTCCCCAGTTGAACCGGGTCTACCGGTTCGAGCCGGTGGAGGCGGAGCTGCGATCGGGCGAGAACGGCGCGCTTCACCTCAACGCGCAGCGCGGCGGCTTCGAGAGCTTCTCGCTCTCTGGGCTGATCGAAGGCGTGGATTTCAGCGACGGCGAATACGTGCTCACGGTTCGCGACCTAGCCGGGCAGCACGGCGCGAGCGCGCGCCAGAGCGGCCCGAAGCTCGAGCTGCCGAGCCTGCCCAAAGGCGACTATGTATTGCAGCTCTGGCGCGCGGATCGCCGGCGGGCCTCTCCCATCATGCTCGGCCGCGTGCAGTTGGAGCAAGACGCCGGGGGATTGATCCTGACGCCGATTGCAGCGCCCATGCTGGCCGGCGAGGCGAGCTTCGAAGAAGGCGCGCCAGAGGTCGCCCGTCTGGTGCTGCGTTCCGGGGAAGGGTGGATCTGGCAACGATTCGCCGTCTCGAGGAAGTCTCCGCGATTCTCGTCAATGTCGCCGCCGCCGGGGGTCTACGTGATCGAGTACCAGGGCGACGACGGCTTCTTGCTCGAGGAGCCCAGGCTGCAGCTCGTCGCCGGCGCGCGCGAGCGCGTCGAGCTGGTCGTCTCGGCCCGCTTCGCGCGGGTGTATGGCGTGCTGCGCGGCGCCAAAGCGGCGCGAGCGGTCTTGTCGGGCCCGACGGCGGAAGAGGCCACGACTACCGGGCCGGACGGAAGATTCGCCTTCGAGGGTCTCGTTCCCGGGCAGTACACGCTGTGCGCGGCAGTCGCCGGTGAGCCCTGCGCGCCCGGTAGCGAGCGCGCGTTCGCGATCGAGCCGGGAGACGAGATCGAGCTCGACTTGAGGGTGCGGTGAGATGCGATGTTTGCTGATCGGCTTGGCGCTTGGCGCGGCCGTCGTGGGGCAGGACGACCCCGCGCGGACTGGGTCGATCTCGGGCCGGGTGACGGTGGGCGAGCAGGACCGGCCGGTGCGCGGCGCCGCGGTGACGGCGTCGCGAGCGGACAACCTGGTCGGAATGGCGTGGAGCGGCGAGAACGGCTACTACCACATCGAAGACCTGCCGCCGGATCGCTACGTCGTTTCGGCGTTCAAGCCGGGCTTGCGAGATCTCGTTCGCCAGGCGAGCGTCCGCCAAGGCGAAGACGCGTCGGGCGTCGACCTCCGCATGCTGGCTCCAACCGTGGCCGCGGGTCGCGTGCGGGACGCCGAAGATCTGCCGGTGGCGGGCGCGGCCGTGTCGGCGGTCGCGGCTCGCTGGCGGGCCGGCCGGCGGGTCTTCAGCCAATCCTCACTCGGATACCCGACCGACGATCGCGGAGAATACCGGTTGCGGTTGAACCCGCTGCGCCCCTATCTATTCGTTCTTTGGCCACCGTACCCGCCCGACATCTCCGGGCGCTACCGGCTTGCGCACCCGCCGCTGTTCCACCCCAACGCGCTGTCTCCGGCCGAGACACGGCCGGTTCAGTCCGATGCCGGCGTAGAGCTCGAGACGCTGGACTTCGAGGTTCCGCCGCCGGCCGATACCGTCCTGCGGCTCAACGTGGCGACCGCCCGTTTCGGCGAGCCGCACCGGGCGTGCGGAGGCTGTCCGTTCGCCGTCTTCGCTCCTCACGAGGGCGCTTGGGTGCGCGTCACCGCCCGCGGCCGATCCAACACTCGCGGCCGGGTCGAGATCCGCGGCCTGCAAGCCGGCGCCTACCGGGTCGGGGTCGCCACTAGGATCGCGGCGACGAGCTTTGCCGGCTACCAGGACGTCGTGGTCGAGGACGCCCGCATGCGCAGCTACGACGTCGTCGCCCACGCGGTTGAGAAGACCACGGTGCAGGTACGGCTGGTCGATCCTCCCGAACAGCTTCGTTCGCAGGATTCGAGGTGGGAGTTGGGAGTGCGCGCCACGCCGCTCGGCAGCGTCTATCCGATTCGAGTCAGCGGCAACACGCAGCCGATCCGCGGCGGGAACACCGGAGGGCGCGGAGAGGTTGGATTGCCGCCGGGAGCATCGTATCTGCAGATCTACCCGCGCGACCCGCTGCCGCGATCGGCTTACATCGAGGAGATCCTGGTTCTGGGCAGGCCGCAACCCGGCCCGGTCGTGATGACCAGCCCGCAGGGCCGTACGCCGCCCGTTCTGATCCGCGTGGGTTTCGCCGCGGCGAACCTTTCCGGCATGGTCTCCGGGGGCGACGCCGACACGTTTCCCCCGCCGGCGGTCCGGGCAATCGCCCAGCCGGCGGACGGCTACGGGCTGGACCGGCTGATCCGGGTGGGCGAGAACGGCGAGTTTGCCACGGGCGAGTCGAATGCCTTGCGACCGGGAACCTATCTGCTCTACGCAATCTCTGGCAACGCCCGGCATCTCGACTTCTCCGACCCGGCCGTCCAGTCCCGCTACGCCAGCTACTCGAAACGGATCGAGCTCGAGCCCGGCGGGAATGCGAGGGTTGAGCTCGAGGCCATTCGTTAGCCATGGGTGATGCGCGAGCGCCCTGCGAGGGGCGCAGCTTGGTTGTAGCCAGGCCCTTGTCAGGGCCGAGCGAAGCGGCGGCGCCATTCGATTCCCCGGGCGCGGCGCCCGAGGCTTTTCTGCCAATCGCCTACCGGCGCTAGCTAGGTTCTCCCCGGTCATCGCGTCCGCCGACGGCTAGTTCACCGTCGACTCGCGGCGCTCGACCAGCACCGGCGCCCGGCGCTCGCGTGTGAAGGCCTCGAGGAAGGTCGCTTCCTCGGCGGTTCGGCCAGCGTCGAACACTCGGGTGTGCGCAGGCTTGACGCTCTGATAGAGAGCCTCCACGGCAACCTGCCAGGGGCCCGAGCCGGCCGCCACGGGGATTTGGTAGACCACCGTGTCGACGCCCGGCTCGAAATTCGCATCCGCGTTCAAGCCGACCGGCGCCAGCGAGTGCTGTTCGAGACCTTCGGGCATGCCGCGGCCCTCGACGAACCCGAGCGGCAACAGGCGGTTGTCCTTCAACACCGCTCCCGCGCGCATCAACGAGATGGTTCGGCTCCCGTCCGGGCGCGCCATCTCGAGCTCGTAGATCTGCGTTTGCTCGGGACTCGTGATGCGGTCCCGGTGCGGCTCGACCGCGCCCGGGCGGCCTTCGAGGCTGCGGATCTCCCCAGTTTCCGGGTTCCACGCGCCGGACTCGAAACGGAGCTTGCCGGCGCCGTGGCGGACGGTCAGGTGCAACCACAGCCGCCGGCTGGGGAACCCGCTTGGGTATTTGTGCCCGGCGGCGTTGACCACCCGGACTCGCGCTTCGAGCGTCTCGCCCCGGCGCCGGGCGTCGAGCCGTAGGGTCAGGCCTTCGTCGAGCGTGCGGCGGGCGCGCGACGCCGCCTTCGCCAGGATCTCGCGTTTGGCGGGAAACAGGTCCGCCAGCACGTTCAGCATCTGGACGTTGGCGCCGCCGAAGCTGTGTTGTCCAAACGGCTCGCGAGGCCGGATGGGACCGAAGTATCCACCGTGGGGCGTGTGCGCGATGTACTGCCGAACCAGCTTGCCGCTCTCGTCCTCGAGTTGCGGCATGTGACAGCTCTGGCAACTCTTCTCCGAGCCCGGGTAGCTCGACGCTTTCCATTCCAGGTAGGTCGCCTGCTCGAGAAACTCGCCGGTGACTTTTCCCTCGGCGTCGAGGGTCGGCGTGATGACGGTATGACACGTTCCGCATAGCTCGGATTCGAGAACATGGGAGGAGAAGGTGGGCGTGCGGTCGGTGTGCATCCGCATGGGCATGAAGAAGGGCCATTCGTGGGGTCCGTAGATCTGCTTTTCGGCGTTGATCTCGAAGCCGGCCGTGAACGACGCGGCGGTCCCCAAGTTTGCCGGGTCGATCTGATGGCAGACCGTGCAGCTGACGCCCTGCTTGCCGGCGTCGTCCATGGCGTCGAAGCGCAATCCGCCGCGGGCGCGCGCCTCGTACTGCTGCATCGGCGAATGGCAGCTCAGGCAGGCGTTCTCGATCACCGCGGCGGCCGCGGGCGTCTTCGCGGTCTCATAGCGCACCTTGGCGCGCCAGTAGGGGTCGACCGCCGAATGCGCCATCATCGAAGCCGACCACAGCGCGAACGGCGCAATCGAGCGGGGATCGACCGGCGCAACCGGCTCGCCTTCGTGCACCATCGTCAGCCCTTCCCAATCCTCCTCGACCCCCGGCGGATAGAGCCGGGAGTGGCAGTCCGAGCAGATCTCCGCCGAGACGAACGTCTCGGACTCGAACTGAGCGGCCAAGGGCGCCGTGAGCAGAATCGTCAGAACCGTTGCGGCACGCAGCATTCTTTCTCTGTGATGCTTGCAACACCGCACGGGATGCGAGTTTCCGAACGTCTTGTCGCGAGTCCTCCTCCGTGGCGCCGGCTGGCCGCCTACGCCGAAGGCGCCCGCCAGAGTGCGGTCACGTGGCCAACCGCGAGGTCTCGAGGGAAACCGCAAGCTGGCGCATGCGGCTCTGCTCGGGTTCGTCAGAACATACACCGCGCACAAAGGTCACGCCGCCGCCGTACCCTTTCTGAGCCCCGGCGGCAATGCCGGGGTGCTGTGGCTCGTATCAGCTCGAAACATCGCACCCGGGCATGGCTGCCCGGGCTCGGCAAGAGGCGTTCGTGCGGTCTCATCGCCCCTTACCACGCTAGTAGGCCGCCGGGGCCAGCGTCAGCGTCACGTTGGTCGATTCGTTGGCTCGGATCACGATCCGGCGCGTGTGCTTGCGCAGAGTCTTCTCGTATTCAGGGTCGCCCAACGCTCGCATCGCCGTGCCGGAGAAGATCGCGACTGCGTCGTAGGTTCCCGGCGGCACGGCTTGGTCGAAGCGCCCGTCCGGGCCGACTCGGACGAGGTTGCGGCGGCGGGCTCCGGCGGAGTCGGCGACTGGCGAGAGGTTGACGACGATTCCGGGCGGCTTCAGACCAGGCCCAGACTGAACGGCCGGCGGGTCCTCGACCGTACCCTCCAACCTGCCCGTATCGAAGCGGACCTTCGCGACGAGCTCCTCGGCCAGGCCTTCCGGCGGGAGAGTCAGCAGGCCGCCCTCGACGCGACGGCCTCCAACGGAAACCTCGGCGAGGTAAGCCGGCGGCCCGCCCAGCAACTGCAGACCCAGCCCGCCCGGGATGGCCGACATCTCGAACCGGCCTTCTTCGCCCTGTACCTGCAGACGCGCGAACATGCCGCGGGTCATCATCCCGAGTCGCTCGTCGCCAGGCGGCGGCGTCAGACGGAGGCCGCCGCTCCAGGGCTTGTCGAGGGTCGCGTCGGGCCGATCTTCGAGGACGATGCGGCCCCGAATGGGCCGTTCCTCGAGCAGCGTCGCCTGGATCCGGATCGGCCGATTTTCCGCAACTTCGAGGCGCACCACCGCGCCGGACTGCCGGCGGGTCGCCATGTCCATGCCGCGGATGTGCGCCGCGTAGGCGCCCGGGGGCAGGCCTTCGATCACAAGGCCGTTGGTCGGGCCGAGCGGCGCGCCCGTGAGCCGCATCAGCCCTTCGGGGTCGTCGCGATAGAGCGTCGCCATGCAGGTGCGGCACGGCGTCTCGATCGCCGCCCCAGTCACCTGAACCTCGACCCGCGTTTCGCTGCTCGGCGCTAGCCGGAAATCGAAACCTTCACGCACCTGCCCCCAACCGAGGCGGATCTTCTCGGCTTCGGCGACCGAGGCGGCATTGGGGTAGAGCACGCCCTGGCGGGCGAAGCGGATCGCGCCTTGGGCCGCCGGCAGCATACGCGGATTCACCGCCACCACGTATGTGCCCGCCTGCAGTCCCCACAATCGGTACTCGCCGCGATCGTCGGTCTTCTGCTGGAAACGGCTGAAGCTGCTCAGCGCCTGCTGCAGCGTCACCACGCCTTCGAAGCTCTTCCGCCAGCGATAGGCGGCGACCTCCGCCCCCGCGACAGGCCGATTCCTCGAGTCGGTCACACGGCCCGCGATCACGCCGTGCCGCCGGATCGGGACTTCCAAGCCGGTGAGCGGCTGCGCCGCCGGAATCCGGATCCCGGCGCCATCGTGTTGGTACCCCGACTTGGCGATCCGCACGGTCCAGTCGCCCACGGGCGCTTCCTCGATGTTGAAGCGGCCTTCGAGGTCCGCGTAGACCGAGACGAGCTCGTTGTTGCGCTGCAGGATCGAAACACGCGCGCCGCGCACCACCCGGCCCGAATCGGCGTCGACGACGCGGCCGGAGACCATTTGCTTGGGGCCGTCGGCGGGAGGCGGCCCGGGCGGCGCTTGGGCCGGCGCCGGCACGGCGCAGACAAGCAGCAGCAACAGCGTCCTCATTGGCTCACCGTCAGATCAATCTCGGTTTCGAATCCAGGCTCGAGCACGAGGCGCTTGACGTCGTCGCCGGCTCGACGCCACCGCTCGTCGTCGTGGACGTCGGCGTCCGGCGCGGCCCAAGCCGCGATCTCGTACTCGCCCGGTACGAGTTTCTCGAAGACGAACGCGCCCGCGTCGTCGCTCTGCACCCCGTGGCGCCCGCGCTCGCCCCGCAGACCCACGGTGAAGTGCGCGGCCGCTTGCCGAGTTTCGCCGCTAGCGAGACGCACCGTGCCGCGCACGGCGCTTCGTTGGTTGGAGACGCGCAGGGTCAACTCCTGCACCCTGCCGAACGTGATGGCCAACCGCGGATTGTCGACGAGATAGTAGTCCTGGTCCCGCACTACGAGCTCATACTCGGCCGGGGCGAGCCCGGCGTGCTCGAAGGCGTAGTCGGGGCCTGTGACCTCTATCCCGTCCAGGCTGCTGAAGGGGCTGTCGGAGCGGGTGAAGGCGAGATACTGGTTCGCTGGTGGCGAATCCACGAATTCGATGCGGCCGCGAACGCCGGTCGGGGGCTGCGGGCTCAGCGCCAGACCCGTGATGTCGCGATCGACATGCACGGTGTCAAGGTAGATCCAGCGCCGGCCGTCCGCCGAATCATCGGCAAGTCGCAGCACATAGTCGCCTCTGCCGAGCCCCGTGATCGAGAACTTCCCGTCTTGGACTCTCTCATACCGCATCCAGTAGTCCGCGTTTTCCCCGATGGGAAGGACGGTGATCCCCGAAGTCTGCAATTGGTCTGGATCTACGCCGGAAAGGGTCCCTCTGACCTGAAAGATCTCGCCGTCGCCGCGTAGCGTGATGCGGGTCTCGAATCGCTGCTGCCTCGGGCCGATCTCGATGGTCTGCTTGTGCGTCTGGACGGGTGGTCCTCCGGGCGGGCCGAACGGTCTCTTTAGCGCCGTCAGCTCGTAGCGGCCCGGCTTGACTCCCCAAACGCGGAACCGACCGCGGTCATCGCTCACCGCACCAGTCGCTCCCATCATTCGCGCCATGGGACTGCCGCGCTCCGCCGCACCCTCGGGCGTAAGCGCAATCTCCACGCCCTGCACCGGATCGCCGTATGCGTCAGCCAGCTCGCCCTCGACGACCGCGGCCCGCGCCAACTCGAAGTCCGTCTGCCCGCAGTCGCCCTCTTGGCGGCACGAGCGGGCGATCGTCTCGGAATCGAGCTCGCCGGCGCGCACGGTGTAGTAGCCCTGCGCATCCACCGCCAGCGCCACCCGGCCGAGGGGCAACCCGGCGAGCCGGTAGCGCCCCCGTGCGTCGGTAACGGCTTCAGCGACGACGGCCTCCGGCGAGCCCGCCCTTGCCAGCACGTAGGCCTCCGCAACCGGCTTCAGCTCACCCGAGTCGTCGCGCTCGCCCACCGACCCTGAAACCTGTACTTGCGCCGCGGAGTCGAGGGCCGCGACCAAGCACGCCGCCAAAACCACGCAGGATTTTCTCATTCCGTAGGTCCAAGACGGATGATAGACCGAAAACGTCGAGGTCATGTCAGAAAAATCGCGAAACATTCATCCTTCGCCTGCGTTCGGGCGACGCCCCCGGCCATGGCCGGCCGATCACGATTTCCGGCAACAAACCGGCCATGTCGCTCGTAGAAAGGTCGGTTAAGAGGAGGACGAAACCGTGTTCTACATCCGCAAAGTTGGCCCCAACGAAGCTTTGATCATCTCCGGCGGCAGCGCCAAACCACGCGTCGTGGTGGGCTCGAGCACCTGGATCAGCCCGTTCATCCAGCGCGCCGACGTGCTCTCGCTCGAAGTCATGACGCTGACGGTCGGCACGCCCAACGTCTACACCCAGGAAGGCGTCGAGCTCTCGGTCGACGGCGTCGCCCAAGTCAAGGTCGCCCGCAACGAAGAAGCCATTCGCACCGCCGCGCAGCAGTTCCTCGGCAAACGAGCCGCGGAGATTGCGCAAATCGCGCTGCAAACCCTCGAGGGCCACCAGCGCGCCATGATGGCCACGATGACCGTCGAGGAGATCTACAAAGACCGCGACCAGTTTGCCAAGCAGGTTCGCGAAGTCGCCTCGGTCGACATGGCCCGCATGGGCATGGAGATCGTCAGCTTCACCATTCGCAACATCTCCGACGAGAAGGGTTACCTCGACGCGCTCGGCATCAAGCGCACCTCGCAAGTCAAGCGCGACGCCGCCATCGGGCAAGCGGTGGCGCAAAAGGAAGCCAGCGTCGAGCAAGCCGAAGCTCGTCGCCAGTCCGAGGCCGCGCGCCTGAAGAGCGAGCAACAGGTCGCCGAGTCGCAGCGCGACTTCGAGCTCGCCCAAGCCGCCTATCAAAAGGAAATCAACGCCGCCAAGGCAGCCGCCGACGCAGCGCTCGAGCTCGAGCAAGCTCGCCAGCGCCAGCAGATCCGTCAGGAGGAGATGCAGGTCGAGCTGATCGAGCGTCAACGCCAGATCGAGATCCAACAAGAGCAAGTCAGCGTCAAGGAACGCGAGCTCGAAGCCATGGTGCGCAAGCCTGCCGAAGCGGAGCGCTTCCGCCTCGAGACCGAAGCGCAAGGCCGCAAATCGCAAGTCATCGCCGAAGCCGAGGCCCGCGCCCAAGCCACCCGCTTGCAGGGCGAGGCCGACGCCAACGCCGAAGCTGTCGAGATCCGTCTCCGCGGCGAGGCCGAGGCCGACGCCATCCGCGCCCGCGGCGTCGCCGAAGCCGAGGCCATGCGGCTCAAGGCCGAGGCCTGGAAGCAGTACGGCCAAGCCGCGCTCGCCGAGCAGTTGCTCCAGGCGCTCCCCGAGCTCGCCCGCGCCATCGCCGAGCCGCTCGCCAAGACTGAGAAGATCGTCGTGATCTCCAACGGCGGCGACCCCTCCGCCGGGACCGGGGCCGCTCGCGTGACCGGCGACGTCACCAACGCCATTGCTCAGTTGCCCGAGACCGTCAAAGCCATGACCGGCATCGACATCATCGGGACAATCCAGAACCTGGGAGGCGTGGCCAGCGAGGCGGGTCGAGAGCCGAGCTAAGGCGCCACGTCAGCGGGATGCACGACTTCGATGCCATGGAATCTGGCGAATCCGCTCCGGTCGAACGTCAAGACCGCCGTCTGGGCATGGAGCTCGAGCCAAGCCGCCAAGCGCGCATCGTGTGACGGCTTGCCGTAGATCCCGTGCTCGACGACGAGGCGCTTCCAAATGGGGAACAGGCCGGGCGTCTCCGGCAACACGGTGAAAAGGCGCTCGAAGTGCTCGAGCTCCACGCTGGCCGAGGCCGCGTCCAACCCCAATCCGTTCTCGCCTGCGGGCCGGGTCATTACGACCCAAAGCTCGACTAGGTTTTGCGGCGCCGGTACCAGCTCACGCCCCCGAGCCGGGAGGGCCTGAAGAGCTCTTGACGCAACGGCGTGCTGTGGATGACGCTGCTGGAGCGCCCGAAGCAGGACATTGGTGTCGACCAACACGTCGGATCAGGACCGATCCGGATAGAGCTCGGCCCGGATCAGGGCTTCGTCGGAAATCTGCGCTGCTTGCGGACGGGGGGCTTCCAACCAGGAGCGCAGGTGTTCCGCCCAAAGCTCCGGGTCGGTGCGCTGAAGATGGGCGACAGAGGCCGGTCCCACGCGCCCTGTTGCGAGGCGCTCCAGCCAGCGCTCGACGCTCAGACCGGCGGCTTTCGCTCGCGCCTGCAGCACTCCTTCTAGTTCGTCTGGGAAATGGAGAGTTACCGTCATCGCTCAGACTGCCCTGCGGCTATCTTATCTCACCAACCTCTCCGCCAACTCCCCCATCGAGTCGACCAGGATGTCCGGCGGATGCTCCTTCAAGCTCTCCGGGCGCAGCCCGTAAGTGACCCCGGCCGATGCGACCCCGGCGTTGCGCGCCGTGAGGATGTCGACCGACGAGTCGCCCACCATCAGCGTCTTCGCGCGCTCGCCCTCCAACTCCCGCACGATCGTCTCGAGCCCTTCCGGGTCCGGCTTCTTGGTCGCAAAGCTGTTGCCGCCGTACACCCGTCCGAAGTGCTCGCTCAGCCCGAGCCCGGCTAGGATGTGGCGGCTGAAGCGCACCGGCTTGTTCGTCAGCACCGCCATCTCGACGCCTCCGGCGCGCCAGCTGTCGAGCGACTCCCGGACCCCCGGGTAGAGGTCGGTGTTGTCGAGCATGTGCTCGTGGTAGTACTCGTAGAAGAACTGCAGCCCGCGCCGCGCCCGCGGATCGTCCGCCGCACACTCGAGCGAGCGCTGAATCAGCATCGGCGCTCCGTTGCCGACGTAGCCGTAGACGGTCTGGTGCGGCAGCGGCGCCATGCCGGCGTCGGCCCGAACGGCGTTGACCGCCAGCGCCAGATCGAGCGCCGAGTCGATCAGCGTCCCGTCCAGATCAAACACCAGCAGCTCGAATTCCATTCGATTTTCAGTGTACCCAGGCGTATACTGAACGCCGGAGACCCCAAGAGTGATGACGCGTCGCCGCCTGCTGCTGAGCTCCCTCGCCGCCCCCGGCCTGCTAACCGCCGCCAAGGTTGAGGAGCGCACCGTGACCGCCGAGAAGGTCTTTACCGCGCCCGGCGGCCGGCATCCCAACGGCCTGCAAGCCACCCGCGACGGCCTCTGGATCCTCGACCAGAGCGACAACAAGGCCTACTTGGTCGACTACGGCGGAAAGCTCCTGCGCGAGCTCGAAACCGAGTCCGACCGCGGCTCCGGCATAGGCTTCGACGGCAAGCATCTCTGGATCGCCTCCACCTACAACCGCAAGACCCTCGAGCTCGACCCCGCCACCGGCGAGACGATCCGCGCATTCGAGACGCCCGGCTCCGGCGTGGTCAAGCACTCCACCAATCCCAACCAGCCCAAGACCGGGGCCCATGGCATCGAGTTCCGCGGCGGCAAGATGTGGATCGCCGTTCCGCCGGCGGTGAAGATCTACCGCATCGACCCCGCCAAGCACGTCGTCGAGCACGAGATCCCCGCCCCGGGCGAGCGGCCGCACGGCATCAGCTTCCATCGAGGCGCCCTGTGGTGCACCGAGTCCAACCACATGGCCTTCTACAAGCTCGACCCCCGCACCGGCGCCTGGAGCGAGAAGCTCCAGCTCGCCGACGGCTCGGCCACCCCGCACGGCATGTCGATTTGGCGCGGCGAGATGTGGTACTCCGACGCAGACGGCGGAGGCGGAGTCTACAAGATCCGCCTGTAGCCGGGCCTTCGTGCGGCTCTTCTTGCTTCCGGCCTCTGGGTGACCTAAGCTCTTGACCAGCTCGCGACGCCGAGCCCGCGCGCTGGAAATGTCGATCCGCCCCGATCTGCCGCTCGCCAAATACGCCCGGGCCCAGGCCTTGCAGCGGCACGCCGAGGTGGCGCGCAACATGCGCCGCGTCCGCCGCGAGCCCGAAGCTGAAGCCGTGCACGACCTGCGGGTCTCCATCCGGCGCTTCTCGAGCGTCTTGCAGGTCTTTCCGGGCTGCTTTTGCAGAAAGCGCGTCGCGGCGGCCCGCAAGCGGCTCCAGCGCGTGCTCAGGGCGGCTGGAGAGGTGCGCGATCGCGACATTGCGCTCGAGCTCTCCGCGCAGGCCGACCCCGCTCAGTGTTCCCGCGAATCCCTCGAAAGCGACCGAGGCAAAGCCGCCCGCCGACTGCGACGCCTGGTGGGAAAGAAGCGTCGCCGAAGAGCGCTGTCCGCCGCGAAGCGGGCCGTGCGGCTGCGGCGCGCCTCTCGCCGCCTCGCGTCCAAGGGCTGGTCGCCCGCTTCGCCGGCGAACGAGAACGCCGTCGAACGCCTTCCCGCGCTGTTCCGCCGGCTGTTCGAGCAGGGCCGCCGGGCGCTCGAAGAGCCGGTGAAACCCGCCAAGCTCCACGCGCTGCGGCTGAAGGTCAAGCGCCGCCGCTACACCCTCGAGCTCTTCGCCCCCTGCTACGGCCCGGAGCTGGTCGAGCGGCTCGATCAGCTCAAGACGCTCCAGGACTTGCTCGGCGAGGTGAACGACTGCCGCGCCTCGAAGGATCTAGCGGCCGACGACGAGATGCGCCTCTACCTCGATCAAGAGCTCCAGCGTCGCCTAGTGGTGCTCGAGAGCTTCTGGCGGGAGTCTCTCGACGCCCCAGGCGAGTGCGAAGGCTGGATGCTCGAGCTTGCCCGCCGCTCCGCCAACGCCGCCGGCGCGGGATGCTGAGGCGGACCGGTTCGAGCAACCAAGCCCGCCGATCCGACGTAGTATGATGAGCATGGGTCGGAATCCGTCCCTTGGAGAGGTCTTTACGCTCATGAGCTCCCGCATCCAAGTTGGGGTTGTTTTTACCTCCATGTTGTTGACCATTCTGCTCGTCGTCGGCGCCGTGCTCGGCAAGGGCGAGGAGAGCGACGGCGCTTACCGCCCGCTGGCGGTCTATACCGAGGTTCTGGCCAAGATCAAGAGCGACTACGTCGAAGACCCCGACATCGACCTGGTCACCCGCGGCGCCCTGCAGGGCTTGGTCGAGTACCTCGACCCGATGTCGAGCTATCTCTCCGCCGAGCAGTACCAGGAGTACCTGGAGCGCAAGGAGCTTCCCGACGGCGGCACCGGCGTCTCCACTGGCATGGTGGTCCACAAGCGCGGCAACTACACCGCGGTGCTCAGCGTGCTGCCGGGCTCGGCGGCCGACCGCGCCGGCATCGAGCCGCTCGACCTGATCGAAGCCATCGATGACCGCTCCACCCGCATGATGCCGCCCGCGCTGCTCTACGCTCGTCTCAGCGGCGAGCCGGGCTCGGAAGTCAAGCTGCTCATCCGCTCTTCGCGCGAGTATGACGATCCGGTCGAGAAGCGCCTCGAGCGCACCAAAGTGCAGTTGCCCGATGTGGAGTCGAAGACGTTCCCCGACGCGGTGGGCCACATCCGCGTCCGGGCGCTCACTAAGGACACGGTTTCTCAGGTCGCCAAGGCGATCAAGAACCTCGACAAGCAAGGCGCCAAGAGCCTCATCCTGGACCTGCGGGGCGCCTCGATCGGCGCGCCGGCCGACGGCTTGAAGCTCGCCGACCTGTTCCTCTCCTCCGGGCGAATTGCTTCGCTCGAGGGGCAGAAGGTTCCCGAGCGATCCTTCGACGCCACCGAGAAAGCGACCGCCACCGAGCTGCCCCTTGCCGTGCTGGTCGATCGGCCAACCGCCAACGGCGCGGAGATCGCCGCCGCGGCTCTGCTCGACGCCGAGCGCGCCGAGGTGATCGGCGAGCGCACCTATGGGTTGGCCGCGATCCAGGACACCATCGAGCTCGAGGACGGCGCCGCGCTGATCCTCTCCACCGCGAAGTACCACCGGCCCGAGGGCGAGGCCATCCACGACAACGGGGTGACCCCCGAGCACATGCTCGACCCAGCGGCGCTGCGCAAGTTCCGCAACCCCGCGGCGGGTGAGGAGCGCGGCGAAGACCCCTTCCTCGAGAAGGCGCTGGAAGTTCTCAAAGCCGGCTGAGGACCGGCCTCAGGCCGCCACGTAGAGGCCGCTCGCGCTGCGCTTCCAGCCCCGCTTGGGCAGCGTGACCGTACGGAACAGCTTGCCTTCGTCGTCGATCGCCTGGTAGCGCAGCTCGCTCTCGCTCAGGCTCACATCCAGGAAGTGATACTCGTCGGCGGCGAACGCCACGCGTTGGTGCCCGCGGTGGGAGCCCTTGCGCAGCTTGCCCGCGCCGCCCGAGACGATGTGGTGGATCCCGTAGACCGGTTTGACCTGCTGGAAAAAGTGGTCGTGCCCGGTGAAGACTACCTCCACGCGGTCGCGCAACTCCGGCTCGAGCGCGTGCTGCAGCTCTTCGCTCGAGCCGTGTCCCTTGTCGATGCCGAAGAAGAACTTCTTGACGTGCGAGTGGATCGGGTGGTGGAAGAACGCGAAGTTCCAGCGGTAGCGGTCCGCCCGGTCGAGCCGCTCGCGCAGCGCGGCCTTGAGCCTCTCGAGCGCGGCGCGGTCGCGCTTCTCCACCGCTTCGATCCAGCGGTTCGAGTTCAGGCAAATAAATCGCGCCAGCCGGGAGCCGTCGGCGAGCGTCGGCCCTGCTTCGATCTCATACTCGTCCTGCTTGTCGACGAACCCGAACCCGTCGACGGCAACCATCTCGCGCCCGTCGCGGTTGCGGACGTCGTGGTTGCCGAGCGTCGAGCGGATGCGGACGCCATCGGCGAGCATGTCCGCGTAGACGTCGAGAAACTTCGAATCGAAGTACTCCGTCTCGCCGTTCTCGTAGACGTTGTCGCCCAACGAGAGCGCGAGCTCCCAGGGATGCTCGCGTCTCCAGGCGCGCATCCGCGCCGCCACGCGCATCTGCGCCTTGGCCCCCGAGCCGCCGTCGCCCATCACGCCGAAGCGCATCCGCGCCCCAGCGCCGGCGCGCGGTTTCTGGTCGCGGCCCGCGGCCTCGAGTGAGCGCGCCAGCACGCCCGCGGCGGCGCCGCCGAGCAACGGCGCCTTCAGGATCGTTCTGCGGTCGAGATCCATCCTCTTATTGGATGCGTCGAAGCTCGTGGAGGATTCAGGTTTTGTTTGCTCAGCCCCACCAGCGCTCACCCTCGGCCAGATGCGCTTCCACGACCTCGCGGTTGAGCTCGATCCCCAGCCCGGGCTCGTCCGGGACCTCCACGAAGCCCCCCGCGCACAGCGGCTCGTCGTGCAGGATCACATCGTCCATCCAGTCGCGCTTGAAGAACACGGTTTCGCAGGCCAAATAGTCGCGCACCGTCGACGCCCAATGCACCGTCGCCATGCCGTTGACGATGCTGCCGGTGTTGTGGTTCGCCATCGGCAGGAAGTAGAGATCGGCCAGGTCGGCCATGCGCTTGTTCTCGAGAAAGCCGCCGGAGTTGCGCAGGTCCGGGTGCAGGATGTCGATGGCGGCGTTGACCACGAACGGCAACGCCTCGGCTCGTCGAAACCAGTTCTCTCCGGTACAGATTGGCACGGGCGATGCGTCGGCGAGGCGCCGCCAGCTCTCCGAGTAGGCCACCGGCAGCGGGTCTTCGAGAAACAGCGGCTTGATGGGCTCGAGCGCGCGCGCCATATCGATCGCCGAGCGCAGGTCGAACTCCCAGTGGCAGCCGATCAGGATTTCGTGGTCCCAACCCAGCGCTTCGTGAACGTTCTCGTAGCCTTGGACGAGCCGGCGCAGCTCGGCGGAGGACATCAGCCGGTTCGCCGGATCGCGGCCCGGGTCCTCGCCCGGCCGGTTGCGTAGCGGGCCGAACTTGTGCTGCTGGATGCCGTTCGGCATCGCTTTGACCTCGTCAGCCCAGTCGCGCACCACGGCCTTGTCGAGGAAGTCGCGCGGCGAGGAGTGGTCATAGAGCCGCACCTTGTCGCGGAACCTGCCGCCGAGCAGCTTGTAGGTCGGGACGTCGAGGATCTTGCCGGCCAAGTCCCACAACGCCATCTCGATGCCGCTCATCGCGCGCTGCTGGTGATGCGCGCTGCCGTCGGTGTAGCGGTAGACGGTGTAGAGCTTGTCGATCTGGAGCGGATCTTGGCCGGCCAAATCGTTCGCGATCTCGTGGACGGCCTCGCGCACGCCGATGCCGGGCGAGCCGTAGGCCTCCGCCGTGCCGTAGAGCCCGGCGTCGGTCTCGACCTTCACCAGCGTGTAGGTCCGCGGCCCTTGCAGCATCATCGTCTTGACGCCGGTGATCTTGACCTTGCCGCGCTCGGCGGCGGCCAGGCGATTGTAGTCGGCGAGAAAGGCCGGCGCGGCGGCGGCCCCGGCGGCGGAAGCGAGGAAGGAACGGCGGCTGAGTTGGCACATGGAGAACCCCGCGCCATTATAGAGGTTCCAGGCCCAGGCTACATGGCCCCGATCAGCCCCGAGAGCATGCTCTTGACGAACGCCAGCGCGGCGATGACGATCAAGACGATCACGCCCATGCCGATCAGCTTCTTGTTGGTCAACCGCACGGCCATGCTTCTATGCTTGCGCCGCCCGGGCCCGATGCCGGAACACGGATTTCAGCCTAACGGGCGCGATGGAAGAGCCCTAGCGAAGACGCCATCCGGGCTCGTTCTTCCGAGCCGCACGCGCCAGCTTGCGGTCGCTTCCACGACCCTGCGATGTTCACGCTGACCGCTCGCGGCAGCGGTTTTGAGAAGACGGCTTTTCCGGGGGGGCCCGCAGCGGCGGCGGCTTGGGCGTGGTCGACGTCTCGGTCCCGGAGGACATCAATTGATTCCCTTGGATTGGCAGTCCTGCTTCCTGATCGCACCCTCGAGCGACCTGCGCTCATCATCCGTCCACCAGTCGTTGTTCCGAAGCGACTTCTCCAGGAGATCGCATGATCCAGCAACTGAGGTCTTCGTCAGCACCTCAATTCCGAAGGCCGACGGAAGCCGCGTCCCCAGACCATACTCGCCAACGAGCACTCTCAGACTGGATCCTGCGTTCGAACCAACGATCTTGTACAGCCCCGCGTAAAATGGCTGAAGCTCTGAGACTTCAGCGCTGAGCCCCAGTTCCGCTGCCGCATGCCTGTACCGCGAGAGATCTTTGCGACGCCGGACCTCTTCGATATTCGACTCCCCCAAGTAGACACGATTCAAGTAGGCCAGGACAAAACGCATGCATCCAGCGTCGCACCCTGAGCGAGCCAATGCTTCCGAAACACTCTGCCTGATGGGAAGTCCTTCATGGGGCACGAGAAGTCTTGCCAGGCGGCTCGGGACATCAATGCGATCCCGCTGAGCAAGCGCCTCGATGGCTTTTATCCGAACACTGGGCCAAGGCATGAGGTCCTTGCCTAGCGCAATTCTTAGCAAGGCATCCTCACTTTCCGCATCATTCCGGCTGGCAAGTTGTTCGACGATTCTCTCCCCCTCAGGCGTTGAAACGATACGCCCTGCTGACGTTTCAATTCCCTCGGGCAAGTGCGTTTCGGTTTGACCGCTTCCGACGTTGTTGCACGTCGCGATCAAGCCGGCAGAAAAGAGGGCGGCTGTAGCTACGCGTGAATCGGTCATCGGTCCAGCACGAGAGTGATATCGCGCGCCGAACTCGTCCAAGCTCGGCTCTCCATCCCGCTGCTTGCCCCTAGGTTTTCTGGGCAAGCGGATCCGCGGCGCCCGACGGGTCGCCGTTGCGTTGAGCCGAGATGGCCGCTCTAGGCGGAACAGCGCCGCGCAGCCGACCAGCCCATGCGCTGTTGTCGCATGAGACTATCTCGCTGTGCGCATCGTACACCATCACGCTCACGCGCCAGCCTTCCTTGACAGCCGGTGTATACTCCAAGTGAGGGAGCGCTCCCGCCGGATGGTCCGGCTGGAGCGCTTTGTCTTTGCCGAGCCGGATGTCGGGTTTTGTCCGGGATTGTCAGCCTCCGCACGGTCCGCAACTTTTCCGCGGCCAGACCGTCTATGGTTTCGGGGCGAACCCGCGTGCCACAATGAAGAAGCCTATCGCTTTGGCCCGCCGGGCAGCGGTTCGATCCCCGCTACAAGAGGAGTCTGCAGGAAAAGACATGCGTTTCGAGAGCCTTCGCACCATCGCGCTTGCCGCCGTCTGTGCGCTCGCGGTCGCCGCGCCCGGCTGGGCGCAAACCAAGGTCGGCGTCGTCGACTTCCAACAAGCGCTGCTCGCCACCGCCGACATGCAGAAGCAGGCTAGCGGGCTCGAACAGAAGTACAAGGCCGATCAAGATAGTCTGCAAGCCTTGACCGACGAGCTGCAACAGATCCAAGCCAAGCTCCAGACGGCAACGGGCGAGGAAGCGGTGCGGCTGCAGCAGGAAGGCGCCGAGAAGCAGCGCAGAGCACAGCGCATGACCGAAGACCTCCAAGCTGACATCGACTTCGATCGTCAAGCGATTCTCAACCGCGGCGCCGACCGCATGCGCGCCGTGCTCAACGAGCTGCGCGCTTCCAAGGCGCTCGACCTGCTCATCGACGTCTCGGGCACGCTTTCGTTCGACACCGCCCTCGACTTGACCTCGGACGCCACGGCCGCCTACGACGCCAAGCACCCGGTCGCCGAATAGCCGCGGCGGCGCGGGCGGCCGAGTAGCCCCAATGACCAGCTACCTCGAAGAGTACGAGCGCAACTCCTGGGTTTTCGGGAAGCTGGCCAAGGGCATCGGGTTCGCGATGCTGGCCGGCATCGCGCTCTACTGCATCTACTGGATCTTCTTCCGCAACTGGCGCGAAGAAGCGCGGGTCGAGGAGTTCCTCGGCCTCGTCCAGGCGCAGCAATACGAGCAGGCTTACGAGACGTGGGGCTGCACGCTCGCCGAGCCGTGCCAGTTCTATTCCTACGAAGCCTTCCTCGAGGACTGGGGCCCCGAGAGCCCGCTTGGCGCGGTCGACAGTTACCGCCTCGGCCGCTCCTACACGCAAGAAGGCGGCGTGATCCAAGAAGTGACGATCAACGGCGCGAAGCAGCCCAATCTCTGGGTCGAGAGCGGCACTTGGATCATCGGCTTCTTTCCCTACTGAGCGCTTCGAGCGCCTCGTCCTGGATCGCGGCGTCGTCGCCAAATCCGCGCAGCCTTATCGCCCCTGGTTCCTGGTTGCGGAACCAGGTCAACTGTCGCTTGGCGTAGTTCCGCGTCGCGCGCGCGGTGTCTTCGATCGCCGCCTCGCGGCTCATCGTTTCCTCCAGCACGGCCAGCGCTTGGCGGTAGCCCAACGCGCCAAACGCCCAGGCCCGCCGCGGCGCGCCGGCCGCCAGCAAACCTTCCGTCTCGGCGATCAGACCGGCCTCGAACATCGCTCGCGCGCGGCGGTCGATCCGCTCGTAGAGGGCTTCTCGCGGCGGGTCGAGCAGCAGCTTCGTCGTGTGGAAGCCCTCTAGCGGCTCGAGCCCGCGCGAGAGCACGCTCGAGAGCGGTCGGCCTTCGAGCAGGCGCACTTCCAAGGCCCGAACGAGCTTGGGTTCGTCGTTGGGGTGAATCCGGGCGGCGGCCGCGGAATCGAGCCTTCTCAAGAGCCGGTGCAGTCTCCCCGCAGAGCGCTTTCTCAGTCGCGCGCGCAGCGCCTCGTCGCGCGAGGGACCGTCGAAGAGCCCGTCGAGCAGCGCCCTCAGGTAGAAGCCCGTTCCTCCCGCCAGAATTGGCGTGCGGTCGCGACGCGCCACTTGCTCGCAGGCCTTCCGGGCCAGGCGGGCGAAGTCTCCGGCGCTGAACGCCTCGGCGGGATCGCAGACGTCGAGCAGGTGATGCGGGATCCCTTCGCGCTCGGCCGGCGGCGTCTTTGCGGATCCGATCTGGAACCCTTTGTACACTTGGACCGAATCGTAGTTGATGATTTCGCCATCTAACTCTTTGGCTAGCCGAATCGCCAGGGCGCTCTTGCCCGCGGCGGTCGGACCGAGAATCGCAATGAGCCGGCGCCGCACCTACCCATTCTCCATCCTGCTGCTGTTGGCGGCGAGCGCCGCGGCTTGGGGCGCGGACCACGCCTGGGAGGGCGTCGAGCGCATCGTGGCCGTCGGCGACGTCCATGGCGACTACGAGCAGTTCGCCGCCGTGCTGCGCTCGGCCGGCGTGATCGACGACGACGGCGACTGGACCGGGGGCAAGACCCACCTGGTGCAAACCGGCGACGTGCCCGACCGCGGCCCAGACACGCGCAAGATCCTCGACCTGCTCCAGAAGCTCGAGAAGCAAGCCAAGAAGGCCAAAGGCATGGTCCACGCGCTGATCGGCAACCACGAGGCGATGAACGTCTACGGCGATCTGCGTTACGTCACCCCCGAGGAATTCGCCGCCTTCGAGACGTCGAAGTCGGCCGACTACCGCGAGCAGAGCTACAAGCAAGAGGTCGACCAGCTCCGGGCCACGCTGCCGAAGCAGGAGCGCCCAGCATTCGACGACGCGCACCGCGCGAAGTGGATGGCCGAGCATCCGCCTGGCTACTTCGAGCACCGGACGGCGTTCCAAGCCGACGGCAAATACGGCCGCTGGATCGTGCGCAACGACGCGGTGGTGCGGATCAATGACATGCTGTTTCTGCACGGCGGCTTGAGCCCGCAGTACGCCGCCATGTCGCTCGGGGCGCTTAACGAGGCGGTCCAAGACCCGCTTCAGGGCAAGGCGCCGCTGGCCGGCAGCGCCGCGGTCGACGATGATGGCCCGCTGTGGTATCGCGGCATGGCGCAACATCCTGAGCAGACCGAGCGGGCAAGCGTGGAAGCAGTGCTTGCCGCCCAGGGCGTCAACCACGTCGTCATTGGTCACACGTTTACCGAAGGCGCGGTGCTGCCGCGTTTCGGCGGGAAAGTCATCCAGATCGATGTCGGCCTCGCCGCCTACTACGGCGGCAGGCAGGCGTGCTTGTTGGTTGAGAACGGCGAGATGTTCTCGATTCATCGCGGCAAGCGATTGCGGTTGCCGCTGGGCGGAGACGAGGAGCTGTTGCGCTATTTGCAGGAGGCGGCCGCGCTGGATCCTGAGCCGTCTCCGCTGGCGCCCAGAATCGAGCAAGTCGAGGCGCGGCTGGCGGGCGAGCTCGAGCCCGCGCCGAACTGACGATTCGCGCGTCCTCCCAGGAGGGAGCAATGACCAAGACAGCGCTTCGATTCCTAGTCACAGTTTTCGCCGCCAGCACGGTGGTTGTCGCGGCGGATCTGACCGATCGCGAGAAGGAGGGGTTTCTCTCCGAGGCGGAAGTCGTCTCGGCCAAGGAGCTCTCGGTCGGCGTCACGCTTTCCCAACGCTTGACGCTGACCGACGGGGCGCTCACCCACGACGCGCACTTCCAAAAAATCGACGAGTTCAAGCCGTTCTTCCAAGGAACGGGCGGCGCCGAGGCGTCGTTTCGCGACAGCTACCGCTACAACATTGCGGCCTACCGGCTCGACCGCCTATTGGGCTTGGGAATGACTTCGGTTTCGATCGAGCGCAAGCACAAGGGCTCGACGGGAGCGTTCACGTGGTGGATCGACGACGTGCTGATGATGGAGCTCGAGCGTTGGAAGAAGAAGATCGAACCGCCCGACAAAGACGCGTGGAACCACCAGATGTATCAGGCGCGCTTGTTCAACGAGCTCGTCTACAACACCGATCCCAATCTCGGGAACGTGCTCATCGACAAGAGCTGGAACATCTGGCTGATCGACTTCACGCGGGCCTTCCGCATGCACAAAAAGCTGAAGAAGGAGAAGAACCTGGGAGTCGTCGACCGCGGCGTGTGGGAGAAGTTGAAAGCGCTCGACCAGGCGAAGCTCGAGGACGCGATGGACGGGATTCTGCTCAAGGGGGAGTTGCAGGGCCTACTGGCGCGTCGCGACGTGATCGTGGAGCTGCTCGAGCGCCGGATTGCAAGCGAGGGCGAGGAGGCGGTGATCTGCGACCGGCCGGAGCACAAGAGTGACCGCTAGGTCAGGATGTCTTGCACCACGCGCCCGGCCACGTCGGTCAGCCGGAAGTCGCGGCCCTGGAAGCGGTAGGTGAGCCTCTTGTGGTCCACGCCAAACAGGTGCAGCATGGTCGCGTGAAGGTCGTGGACCGGCACGACGTCATCGACGGCTGAGTAACCTAGGTCGTCGGTCGCGCCGTAGGTTACGCCGCCTTGGACGCCGCCTCCGGCCAACCACATCGAGAAGCCCTTGATGTGGTGATCGCGGCCAGCGCTCTCGCGGTCGCCCTGCGACATCGGCGTGCGACCGAACTCGCCGCCCCAGATGATCAAGGTGGAATCGAACAGGCCGCGCTGTTTGAGATCTCGCACCAGCGCCGCGGTGGCTTGGTCGACGAATTGGCAACTGGTTGGGATGTCGCGCTTGATGGTCCCGTGGTGGTCCCAGCCGCGGTGGTAGAGCTGGATGAAGCGGACGCCACGCTCAGCCAGCCGCCGCGCGAGCAAGCAGTTCTTTGCAAACTGGCCCTCGCCGTAGGACTCGATGACCGAAGCCGGCTCGTTGGAGAAATCGGTCAGCTCGGGAACGGCGAGCTGCATGCGAAAGGCGAGCTCGTACTGCGCGATGCGGGTGTCGATTTCGGGATCGTGGTTCTGCTCGGCCTGCAGGCGGTTGAGCTCGCCGACCGCGTCGATGACCTCGCCCTGCAGCTTGCGGCTGACGCCCGCGGGGTTGCGAACGTAGTTGACCGGATCGCCTCCGGA
Source organism: Bryobacterales bacterium (assembly GCA_965216545.1). Taxonomy (GTDB): domain Bacteria; phylum Acidobacteriota; class Terriglobia; order Bryobacterales; family UBA6623; genus RI-231. The sequence goes on along the minus strand of OZ244172.1, from coordinate 2,733,457 downwards.
GTTGAACTTGACGCCCTGGTAGCGGCTGGGCAGGAAGCCGCTCGACCACTGGCGCGCCGCGATGGGCTGGCCTTGCGCGCCGCCTTCCGAGGTCAGCACGATGAACCCGGGCAGATCCTCAGACTCGCTGCCCAACCCGTAGAGCGCCCAGGAGCCCATCGACGGACGACCGGCGGCGCGAAAGCCGGTGTTCATGAAGGTGTGCGCGGTGTCGTGGTTGATCTGCTCGGTCACCATCGAGCGGACGATGCAGATGTCGTCGGCGATGGAGCCGATATGCGGCAACAGCGTCGACATGTGCTGTCCGCTCTCGCCGTAGCGTTTGAAGGGGTGCTGCGGGCCCAGGATGCGCAGCTCCTTGCCCTGGAGCTGGGCGATCTGTTGGCCCTTGGTGACCGACTCGGGCATCGGTTCGCCGTCGCGCTTCTCGAGTGTGGGCTTGTGATCGAACAGCTCGAGGTGGGAGGGGCCGCCGGCCATGCACAGGAAGATGACGCGCTCGATGCGCGGTTGGTGGTGCGGCAGCCCGGCGATGCCGGAGGTCGCGGCGCTGAGCAGCGACGGATCGACGAGCCGGCCGAGCGCCAGCGAGCCTAGCCCGAGCGAGGCGCGAGAGAGGAAAGTGCGACGGGTTGCGTGGTGGGCGGTCATGGCGTTTGCGATCGAGGCGAGGTCTTCTCCTTCGTCAGTACCGCATCATCAGCTCGTGCTTGTTGAGCAGCGCCCGCGCGACGCTGGTCCAGGCGGCGAGCTCGACGCGATCCAGCTTGGCGGGCGCGGGCGTGATGCCGGTCGCGAGCAGGCTGCCGGCCGCGACTTGGTCCGCGGCGAGCTCGGCGCGAGCAGTTGCGAGCAGGCGCTCCAGCACGGCCTTTTCTTGCGGGCTAGCCGGCCGCCCGAAGGCCCGCTGGTAGGCCCAGTCGAGCTTGTCGCCCCTGGCCGCGAGAATGTTGGCTGCGAAGGCGCGCGCCGCCTCGACGTAGGTCGGATCGTTGAGCAGCGCCAACGATTGCAGCGGCGTATTCGAGACGGTGCGCTCGGCGGTGCACTCCTCGCGCGAGGGCGCGTCGAACGCCATCAGCGAAGGATGCAGGAAGGTGCGCTGCCAGTGAGTGTAGAGCCCGCGGCGGAACTGACGCCGGTCGTAGTCGGGCTCGTACTCCCGCTTGGGGAAGTTGAGCTCCTGGTAGTAGCCGGCCGGCTGGTAAGGCTTGACGCTAGGGCCGCCGATGCGGGGGTTGAGCAGGCCGCTCACCTTCAGCGCGCCGTCGCGGATCATCTCGGCGTCGAGCCGGATCATCGATTGCCGGCCGTGCAGGCGGTTGAACGGATCCTTCGCGGCGAGCTCGGGCGAGGGATTGCTCGAGCGCCGGTAGGTCTGTGAGAGCAGGACGGTCCGGACCAGACGCTCGATGTCCCAACCCGATTCCATGAAGTCCACCGCAAGCCAGTCGAGCAGCTCGAGATTGACCGGCGTCTCGCCTTGCGCGCCGACGTCGTTGAGCACTTTCGACAGCCCCGTGCCGAAGAACATCTTCCAAAGGCGGTTGACGAAGACGCGGGCGGTGAGCGGGTTGTCGCGCGAGACCAGCCAGTTGGCGAGATCGAGGCGGGTGGCGCGGCGGTCCTCGACGTCTAAAGTGTTGAGGAAGCGCGGCGTGTTGGGCTCGACGACCGCGCCGGAGTCGTCCATCCAGTTGCCGCGCGGCAACACGCGCATCTCGCGCGGATCCTCCACGGCGCTGGCGATGTGGCAGAGCGGGGCGTGATCCTGGAGCGTCTTGCGGCGACGCTCGAGAGCGCGGATCCGGCGCCAGCTCGGGTTGCCCTCGGTCGTCGTCTCAAAGACGGTCCGGAGGGTTTCGTTCGCCGCGGGACCGCTGGCGGCCAGCGCTCCCTCGAGAGCGGCCGGCAGGGGCGGCTCGGGATCTTGCGCCGTGCTGGCCGAGAGGCGGAAGCGGCCGGGCATGGTGCGGTCGCCGCGGCCATTGTGCAGCCAGCGCACCCGCATGCGCTCGCCCTTGCGTAGCCGCAAAGGGGCAGCCAAAGCGAACATGGCGCGACGCGGGCCGTCCTCGAGCTTTCCGCCCCAGCCGGACACGTCGTTTCCGTCGATGACCCGGCGCAGCAGATTGGACTCCGACTCCTCGTCGGGAACCAGCGCGCCGAGCTGGACTGCCAGCGGGCGCTCGCCTCGGCCCAGCACCTCCACTTGGATCTCGCTGAGCAGGAACTCCTCGAAGCGCTCGCGTTGTTCGACCTCATAGAGCAGTGCCGTGACGGGCCTGCCGGCCGGGAGCTCGTAGTCGGCGACGAGCTCGCCTTCGCGAGGCTTCTTGTCGGCGACGAGCTCGATCTCGAGGAAGCCGCCGTTGGCGACGGCAAGGTCGAAGTCGTCGCAGCCGTCGATGTCGGGGTTGGAGCAGTCTTCGCGAGCTTCGGCGGGTGTGAGCGGAGCCCAGGACTCGGCCGTCTTCCGCAGATGCTTGCGGAAGCTGGCGAGCGTCTTACGCGACGGCTCGAGCTTGGCGGCGCCGGCGGCTCGCAGCGCGCCGAGCTCGGCGTCGATGCGGGCGATCTCAGCCTTGGCTTGCGGGCTCAGGACTTGCATCACCGGGCCGTATTCGCCGTCGCGCTCGAACACGCCGTCTTCTTCGATGTCGGCGAAGAAGGCGCCGAGCTCGTAGAACTCGCGGGTGAGGAAAGGGTCGAACTTGTGGTCGTGGCATTCCGCGCAAGTCAGCGTGGAGGCGAGCCAAACGGTGGCGGTCGTGCGGACGCGGTCGGCGGCGTAGATCGCCAGGTACTCCTTGGCCTGAGCGCCGCCTTCGGTGGTGAGCCGGTTGAGACGGTTGTAGGCGCTGGCGACCTTCTGCTCGTCGGTCGCGTCGGGAAGCAGGTCGCCGGCCAACTGTTCGCGCGTAAAGCGGTCGAACGGCATGTTGGCGTTGAAGGCCTCGATGACGTAGTCGCGGTAGGGGTGGACCGCAAAGGGCACGTCGTTGTGGAAGCCGGTCGTATCGGCGTAGCGGACCAGGTCGAGCCAGTAGACCGCCATGCGCTCGCCGTAGTGAGGCGAAGCGAGGTAGCGCTCGACGAGGCGCTGGTAGGCGTCGGGCCGGCGGTCCTCGAGGAATGCCTCGACGGCGGCGGGCTCGGGCGGCAGACCGGTCAGGTCGAGGCTGACGCGCCGGATGAGGGTGCGGCGATCGGCTTCTCCGACTGGCTCGAGGCCTTGCGCGTCGAGCTTGCGACTCACGAGATGGTCGATGGCGGCCGGACCTTCGGGCGCCTGCGGCCGCTTGGGCGCCACGTAGGCCCAGTGGCTCTGATATTCCGCGCCGTCGGAGACCCAACGCTCGAGGATGGCGATCTGCTCGGGGGTGAGGCGCTTGTCGCTGTAGGCCGGCGGCATGCGCAGGGCGTCCTCGTGGGTGCGGATGCGGGAGATCAGCTTGCTGGCGGCGGCGTCGCCGGGTTGGATGGCGCCCTTTTCGATGGCGGCCGCGCGCTCGTCGAGCCGCAGGTCGGCCATGCGCTGGTTGGCGTCGGGGCCGTGACACTGGTAGCAGTTCTCGGAGAGGATCGGGCGGATGTCGCGGTTGAACTCGACCGGCTCGGCGGCGAGGAGCGCAACGGCGGAGAGAAGGAAGGCGAGCAGCGTGCGCATAGCGGGCGGGAACCGCTGTTATTGTACCTCCGGTTCGTCGAGCTCGCGGACGAGGCGGTGGATGGCGCGCAGGCGGCGCAGCAGGGGCGGCAGGCGATCGAGGCGCAAGGCGTTGGCGCCGTCGGAGAGAGCTTTCTCGGGTTGCTGGTGGACCTCGAAGAAAAGACCATCGGCGCCGGCGGCCGCGCCGGCGCGCGCCAGCGGCTCGATGAGCTCGGGCTGCCCGCCGCTGACGCCGGCGGCCGCACCGGGCAACTGCAGGCTGTGGGTTACGTCGAGGATGACGGGGTAGCCGAAGCCGCGCATGACGCCCAACCCGCGGAAGTCGACGACCAAGTTGTTGTAGCCGAAGCTCGCGCCGCGCTCGGTGAGCAGGATGCGCGGGTTGCCGCTGGAGGCGACCTTCTCGGCGGCGTGGCGCACGTCCCAGGGCGAGAGGAATTGGCCCTTCTTGATGTTGACCGCGCGGCCGGTGCGACCAGCGGCGACGAGCAGATCGGTTTGGCGGCAGAGGAAGGCGGGGATCTGGAGCACGTCGCAGACCTCGGCCGCCGGCGCGGCGTGGGCGGGCTCGTGAATGTCGGTGAGCATGGGCAGGCGGCTGCGCTGCTTGACTTCGGCGAGAATGCGGAGGCCGTCGTCGAGGCCGGGTCCGCGGTAGGAGGCGATGCTGGTCCGATTGGCTTTGTCGTAGGAGGCCTTGAAGATGAGCGGGACGCCGGTTTCGGCGGCGATCTCGCGCAGCGCCAGCGCGGTCTCGACGGCGTGCTGCTGGGACTCGATCGCGCAGGGGCCGCAGATGGCGAACAGAGGGGCTGAGGCTCCGAGTTGGATGTCGCCGAGGGAGAAGTCCTGCATGCGTCCAGCGTAGCGGCAGGGGCGGCAGCGGGGTCATGGCGGCTGGCCGCGGCGGGGACATGACCCGGACATGAGCGGGACATGAAACAGTGTTCTGGATGCCTAAGAGACTTTTTGTCAATGATATGATCTCCTGCTCCAGCGGGCCGGCTTGCGAGACACGGCCTTCATCGCGATGTCGAACTATTACTACGAGGAGAAGATTGGCTATCTCGATTCGCTTTCGGCAGTCAGGGCGGAGAACCACGACCTCACCAAGTTCGCCGTCTTCGCGCTCCGAGGCGTGGCAACGCAGTGTGGGCGGCTCCTGCGCGACATCAAGACCGGCATCCAAAAGACGATGTTCCGGAACACGATGTTCGATCTATTCGAAGGCCTCGAGAGCCCGCGAAAGCGGGTGATCGCGATCCGCCAGCTCGCCGTCCTGAAGTTGTTGCTCAAATCCTCGCATGGGTCCATGACGCTGGACGAGCTCCTCCGGCAAACGCGCGACGCCTACGCCGGGCTGGCCAAGGCGAAACGCACACAGATTCGGGACCTCAACGGACTGATCGAGCTGGGGGCGGTGAAGATCGACCAAAGAGAGGGCGTCCTGACAATCAGGCTGAATCTCGACTGGCCCGCCTGGATCACCGAGACCGAGTTTGCCGAGCGCGTCGAGCGGCTGCCGAAGGCGAAGACGCATCCGTATCTGCGGGGTTGATGCGACAGATCCGCGCGCGATTGGCCGATGTGGCAAAGTGAGGGTAACGGTTCGCTTCGAAACCGCGACCCTGGAACGTGTGAAGAAATCGCTGGGACAGGCACTCGCGACGCCGGCCATTGTGGATTCGCAGGACCTTGCTACGAATCGCGAGAGCCAGTCCCGGATTTCTTCACACATTCCTGCCTCTAAGGTATTGAACGGCTTGACCCTGTGGGCGGTCAATGCTCTGATGGTGCACGAGAAGATCTAAGGGCGAGGAGGCCCGGCGGCTCGCGCAAATGCGCTCGCCGGGCTTTCAACGAATGGCGAATAATCTCGAGTGGCCGGCGGACATGAACCTCGACTTCGTCGAGGGGCTCTACGCCGACTACCTGCGCGATCCCGAATCGGTTTCCGCCCAGTGGCGGAGTTACTTCGAGCAAGTCTCGCCGGAGGCTAGGGCCGGGACGAACGGCTTCTCACACGGCGCCTCGGCCGCTCCGCCACCCGCGGCGGTGCGGGCTCCCGCCCCGGACGCCAACGGCCAGGTGGCGGCGGCGGTCGGGTTGCAAGATCGCGTGGACAAGCTCGTGCGCGCCTACCGCGTGCGTGCGCACATGATCGCGCGGATGGATCCGCTGGGCTTGCCGCGCTCCTCGCCGCCCGAGCTCGACCCCTCCTATTACGGGCTGTGGGAGAGCGACTTCGACAAGAAGATTTCGCCGAACACGCTCTCGGGCTGCTCCGCCGACACGCCGCGGGCCGTGCTCGAGAGGCTGCGCGAGACCTATTGCCGTTCGATCGGCGTGCAGTTCATGCACATCGACGACATGACCGAGCGGGAGTGGCTGCAGAAGCGGATGGAGGGCACGGGCAACCGGCTGCAGCTCAGCGCCGGACGCCAGCGGATGATCCTCGAGCGCCTGACCGACGCGGTGATCTTCGAGGAGTTCATCCACAAGAAGTTCGTCGGCGCGAAGAGCTTCTCGCTCGAAGGTTGCGAGAGCTTGATTCCGCTGCTGGATCTGGCGATCGAGCGCGCGGGCGACCACGGGGTCGATCAAGTCGTCATCGGCATGGCGCACCGCGGCCGGCTCAACGTGCTGGCCAACATCATGGGGAAGAATCCCCAGCAGATTTTCCGCGAGTTCGAAGACGTCGACCCGCACCTGCACCACGGCCGCGGCGACGTGAAGTATCACCTGGGCTACTCCTCGAACTGGAAGACCGTGCGGGGGCACAACGTGCATCTGTCGCTGTGCTTCAACCCGAGCCATCTGGAGTACGTCAACCCGGTGGCGTTGGGCCGGCTGCGCGCCAAACAGGACCGGCACCACGACACGCAGCGCCGACGCGGCTTGACCGTGCTCATCCACGGCGACGCGGCGTTCGCGGGCGAAGGCGTCGTTCAGGAGATCCTGCAGATGAGCGAGCTGGCCGGCTACACGGTCGGCGGCTCGATCCACGTCATCGTCAACAACCAGATCGGGTTCACGACGCCGCCCGAGCAAGGCCGCTCGTCGATCTACGCTTCGGGCATCGGCAAGATGCTGCAGATCCCGATCTTCCACGTCAACGGCGAGGACCCTGAAGCGGTCGGCCAGGTGATCCGCGTGGCGATGGATTTCCGCAACACTTTCAAGCGCGACGTGGTGATCGACATGTACGGTTACCGCAGGCTGGGGCACAACGAAGGCGACGAGCCTTCGTTCACCCAACCTCTGCTCTACAAGGCGATCGCCAAGCGCAAGACCGTGCGCGAGGCCTATCTCGACCACCTGCTCACCCAAGGCGGGGTGACGCGACCCGAGGCCGATCGCATCACCGAAGAGCGGCGGCAACATCTCGAGGACGAGCTCTCGGCGGCCCGCAGCGACAGCTACATTCACGTGGACGACCAGATGACCGGCCATTGGGCGGCCTACCGCGGCGGCGAGGAGGGCCACGTTCCCGACCGCGAGACAGGAGTGGAGCGGGACCGGTTGGCCGCGATCCTCGAGAAGCTCAGCCGAACGCCGCAGGAATTCCATCCCGACTCGCGCATCGCACGGCTGCTCAGGCAGCGGCGCCAGATGGCCGCGGGCGAGCGGACGGTGGACTGGGCGGCGGGCGAGGCGCTGGCGCTCGGCACGATTCTGATCGAAGGCTACCGTGTGCGCATGACCGGCCAGGACTGCGAGCGCGGCACCTTCAGCCACCGCCACGCGGTGCTGCGCGACGTCGAGTTCGGCCACTCCTACGTGCCGCTGCGACACCTCTCGCCACGTCAAGGCCCGTTCGAGATCCACAACAGCCTGCTCTCCGAGGCCGGCGTGTTGGGCTTCGAGTACGGCTACAGCATGGATTGGCCTGACGGATTGGTCTGCTGGGAGGCGCAGTTCGGCGACTTCGTCAACGCCGCACAGGTCATCATCGACCAGTTCGTCTCGAGCGCCGAGGACAAATGGAAACGGCTGAGCGGGCTGGTGATGCTGCTGCCGCACGGCTTCGAAGGCCAAGGTCCGGAGCACTCCAGCGCGCGGCTCGAGCGGTTCCTGCAGATCTGCGCCGAGGACAACTTGCAGGTGATCAACCCGACGACGCCGGCGCAGTACTACCACGCACTGCGGCGCCAAGTGATCCGGCCGTGGCGCAAGCCGCTGATCGTGATGACGCCCAAGAGCCTGCTGCGCCATCCCGAGGTCGTCTCCGACCTCGAGGCCTTCACCGGCGGGGCGTTCCAGCGCATCCTGCCCGACCCGGGCGGCGCCGGAGAAGCCGCCAAGCGGGTGCTGCTGTGCAGCGGCAAGGTGTTCTTCGACTTGGTCGCGGCGCGCAAGGAACGAGGGCTGGAAGAGCAAGTGGCGATCTTGAGGATGGAGCAACTCTATCCGCTCGCCGATGAAGTCTTCGAGGCCGCACTGGCGCCCTACGCCGAGGGAACTCCGGTCTACTGGGTGCAGGAAGAGCCGGAGAACATGGGAGCGTGGTCGTTCCTGCGGTTCCGGTTCCTGAACCGGTTGTTCGACCGCCACCCGTTCGAAGGCGTCACGCGGCCGGCCTCGGCGAGCCCCGCGACGGGGTCGGCCTCGAGCCACAAGCTGGAGCAAAAACAGCTCGTGGATCAGGCCTTTGCCGGTCTGGAATGAGCGGAGTGAAATGCGACAATGACGGCTTGGCGGCGCGGTCCCGCCGCCCGAGAGTCCCGGAAGCCCCCCATGCCTGTTGAGCTCACCGTCCCGCAGTCGGGCGAATCGATCACCGAAGTCCAGATCGGCCAGTGGCGCAAGGCTGAGGGGGATTATGTCGAAGCCGACGAGGTGTTGGTGGAGATCGAGACCGACAAGGCGGCCATCGAGCTGCCGGCGCCGGTTTCGGGCATTCTCGAGAAAATCCTGAAGAACGACGGCGAAGAGGCCGCGGTGGGCGACGTGATCGGCACGATGAAGGAGAGCGCCGCGCCGCAGAACGGCGCCAAGCCCGCGCAGAAGGCAGCCGAGCCCGCCCAGCCCGAGCCCGAGCCCAAGCCTGCCGCGCCGCCGCCGGCCGATGAGCCGCGCGTGATGCCCTCGGCCAGGCGCGTGCTCGCGCAGGCTGGAGTGGCCGCGTCCGCGGCCGAGGGCAGGGGCCCGGGCGGCCGGATTACGAAGGTAGACGCCGAGCGCGCCGCCGCGCCCGCGCCCGTCGAGGCGCGACCGGCTCCCACGCCTCCGCCCGCGGCGCCCAGCGCCCCGCCAGCCGGCTCCGAGGAGCCCGGCCGCGAGGAAGAAGTCAAGCCGATGACCCCGATGCGCAAGGTCATCGCTAAGAACCTGGTTCACGCCCAGCAGACCGCCGCATTGCTGACGACGTTCAACGAAGTCGACATGGGCGCGGTGATGGAGATGCGGAAACGCTACAAGGAGACGTTCATCGAGCGCCACGGCGTCAAGCTCGGCTTCATGAGCTTCTTCGTCAAGGCGGCGGTCGAGGCCCTCAAGGACTGCCCCGAGGTCAACGCGCGCATCGACGGCACGCACATCGTCTACCGCAAGTACTACGACGTGGGCATCGCCGTCGGGGGCGGACGCGGGCTCGTGGTGCCGATCCTGCGCAACGCCGAGCGAATGAGCTTCGCCGAGATCGAGAAGACGATCGCGGACTTCGCCAAGCGCGCGATGGAGAACAAGATCGAGCTCTCCGAGCTACAGGGCGGCACGTTCACCATCTCCAACGGCGGGATCTACGGCTCGATGCTCTCGACGCCGATCGTCAACCCGCCGCAGAGCGGCATCCTGGGGTTGCACAACATCCAGCAACGGCCAATGGCAGTCGATGGCCAGGTGGTGATCCGGCCGATGATGTACGTCGCACTGACCTACGATCATCGTTTGGTCGACGGGCGCGAAGCGGTCACCTTCCTGCGCCGGATCAAGGACGTGATCGAGAATCCCGAGCGGATGCTGCTGGAGATTTGATCGTGAGCCGTAAGCCGTGAACCGTGAGCCGGCGCCGCCCCGGTTTGCTACCACGGCTCACGGCTCACCGAGAACGGTTCACGGAAAATGCCTACCCACGACCTCCTCGTCATCGGCGCCGGACCCGGCGGCTACACCGCGGCGTTGCGGGCGGCGCAACTTGGGCTCGATGTCGCTTGCGTCGAGAAGGACACGACGCTTGGCGGCACTTGTCTGAATGTCGGCTGCATCCCCTCGAAAGCCCTGCTCGAGTCGAGCGAGCTCTACGAAGAAGCCGCGAAGGGGGGCCTCGCCAAGCACGGCTTCCGTATCGAGGGCGTCAAGCTCGACCTCGCGAAGATGCTGGCCCGCAAGGACAAAGTCGTCAAGTCGCTCACCACCGGCATCGCCGGGCTGTTCAAGAAGAACAAGATTGCGCGCTACCAGGGCCATGCGCGGTTGGCCGGCCAGGGCAAGGTGGTCATCCAGGCGGCGGATGCGGAGCAGGAAGTCGAGGCCAAGCACATCCTGATCGCCACTGGCAGCTCGGCTGCGACGATCCCGGGCGTGGAGATCGACGGCGACCGCGTGGGCTCGAGTACCGAAGCCATCGCCTACGAAGAGGTCCCGAAGAGGCTCGTCGTCATCGGCGCGGGCTACATCGGCCTCGAGCTGGGCTCAGTTTGGCGCAGGCTCGGCTCGGAAGTGCTCGTGCTCGAGTACCTCGACCGCATCCTGCCGGGGATGGATCTCGAGGTCGCCAAGGCCGCGCAGAAGCTGTTCGAGAAGCAAGGGCTCGAGTTTCGGCTCGGCGCGAAGGTGACCGGCGTCAAGGCGCTCAAGACCAAGGCGAAGGTCGAGGTCGAGGGCCAGGACCCAATCGACTGCGATCGTGTGCTCGTCGCGGTCGGACGCAAGCCGAACACCGTAGGGCTCGGCCTCGAAGCGGTCGGGATCGAGCTCGATCGACGGGGTTGCATTCCGGTGAACGACCATTTCGAGACGGGCGTGGAAGGGCTCTATGCGATCGGCGACGTGATTCGCGGGCCGATGCTCGCGCACAAGGCCGAAGAGGAAGGCGTCGCCTGCGTCGAGCGCATCGCGACCGGCTACGGTCACGTGAACTACGACGCCATCCCCGGAGTTTGCTACACGCACCCCGAGATCGCCTCGGTCGGCAAGACCGAAGAGCAGCTCAAAGAGGAGGGCGTCCCCTACCGCAAGGGCAAGTTCCCGTTCATGGCGAACGGGCGGGCGAAGGCGCTCAACCAGACAGACGGTTTCGTCAAGATGCTTGCGCACGAGCAGACCGACAGGATTCTGGGCATACACATCATTGGGCCGCGGGCGGGCGACCTGATCGCCGAAGCCGCGGCGGCAATCGAGTTCGGGGCGACGAGCGAAGACGTGGCGCGGACGAGCCATGCGCATCCGACGCTGGCCGAGGTGGTCAAGGAAGCGGCGCTCGGCGTGGACGGGCGCTCGCTGAATATTTGAGACTCCGCGCTCGCCAATGGCGGCTGATCAAAACTCGCGCGGCACGCGCAGATAGAGCCCGCTTCCGCGGCCAAACCGTTTCTCTCCGATTTGCACCTCGACCGGCAAAGCCCCGGACGGTCCAAGGCCATCCGCCACGCGGAAGTTGATCTGAATCACTCCAGCCGCCAACCCGGGGGCGGCGCCGGCGTAGAGCACTTCGGCCGGCCGCTCGCCGACCGTCAGGGAGAGGTCGAGGGCGGGCTTGGGGAGCGGAAGCGCCAGTGGCGCGATCGAGCCATCTTCCATGGGCGGGCTCATCGCGCCCGCCCCTACCCCGAACACGGAAACCACGGAACCGATCGCCGCCGGGTTCTCCTCGGTGTTGAGGGAGCCGTCCTGATTGATGGCAACGAGGAATCCCCTACCCAAACCCTCCGACGAGAACAACCCCAGGTGCGAGACGCTCACCGGCAAGTACCACCGTTCTGAGCGGCCGGTCGCCGTCTCCACTTCCAACTTCGCCGTCGTGCGAGGCTCGAGCACGAAGCTCGCGATGAAGTTCACCTGGTCGTCTCGAGCGAACAGCATGGCTGCCGGACGGCCGTTGATGAGCACGCGCGTCGAGGCGAGCTCGGTCGGCAGCTTGCCGTCAACAAGCCCGAACGTCGCGCCTTCCGCCGGCCCGAGGCTGCTTCCGAACAGCGAGGCGATGAGCCCCGGGGCGAGCGGTCCGCCCGTGTAGGCAGCCGCATCAACGACAGCCGCCACGCGGGGTTCTGAAACGGGTCCTCCTCCATCGAAGCGAACCACATAGGCGCCTACCGCGCCCTCCGGGGGGCCCGCAGGGGTCGACAGAGCCGTCGAAGGACCGAGCCAGCGTTCTCCCGCGAGAGTGAATCCGCCCTCGAATCGAGCAACGCCCGCCGCGAGCGACTCAAAGGGAACCATGGCGCTTTCCACGGCCGCACCCTCTAGGTCAGTCGTCGCGACGAAGGTCGTTCCGACTCCGAAGGCGGGGTTGCCTTCGCAGTCCGCGCCCGCCGAGCCCGAGAGCTCGAGGCGGCCCGGCGCGACTTCCATGGATTCGAAACAACCGCCCCAAGGCGTATCGAAATGGCGCGCGAAGAGGCTCCGTTCCAGCCCCGAGTCGACCGCGCCGAACAGCGGGTCGGCCGCTTCAGTCGGCGGACGGCTGTCCGCTCGAAGGGCCGGGAAGTCGGACGAGGCGGAAGCCCCCGCGAAGTAGACCGTACCGTCGGGTCCCGGCGCCAGCTTCAGCCCTTGTTCGGCTTGCGAGCCGCCGAGAAGCATTGAAGCGCTGAGCGTCCAGTCCGGAGGGGAAAGGCGTGCGAGAAAGAAGTCCGTCTCCCCGCCGCCATACGGCACGGCGGATGGAAAGTCGGCCGAGTCGGTCACCCCGCCGATCAAAATGTCTCCGGTCGGCTCGACCGACAAGCTTTGCGGGCGGTCGGCTCCGAAGCCGCCAAGCTTCGTCGAGAAGGCAATGGAGCGGAGATCGGGCTTCAGGCCCATGAGGAAGCCGTCCACGCGGCTTCCGCGAGCGCTGACGTACAGCCTCGATGTCCCGCGGCGGTCGACCGCGATATCTGTGTAGTCCCGCGGGAAGAATCCTTCGACCCGTTCCCACGTTCGGCCCCCGTCCTCGCTGCGCAACACTCCGCTCCTCGCAAGCCCGTGGAGGACGCCAGGCTCCATCGCCGACAGCCTGACCGCGCGGGCGTCCGGACCGAGCACGCCCAGCGCCGACCATGTCGCGCCGCCGTCAATACTCTCGTGGAGCCGGTCGGAGAACAGACCGTACAGGTGAGCGCTATCGCCAGGGTCGAGCAACAACGCTTTGGCGCCAAGCTGGCGGCCAAACGAGTGCGTTGGAAAGGTCCGCTCCTCCCAGGTCTGGCCGCCATCGGCGGAGAAGCGCAGGCCGGCGCCGAATGAGTGGGGCTCGGAGCGTTGGGCGTAGACGAGATCCGGGTTTGAGGAATCGACGAGTATCCGGATGACGTAGCTCGAATTCTCGATCGGCCCCCAGGTGTCGCCGAAGTCGTCGCTGCGAACCATCCGCCCGAAATAGGCCGCAGTGTAAGCTCGCCCTCCGGCGCCGGCCCCAACCGGCTCGGGCGTAAAGCTGGATCCCTCTGCCATTGCGGGCGGAGTGGCGTCGGTCCAACTCGCGCCGCCGTCGCGTGTTCGCAGGAGCCGTCCCTGGGCCGTGGCGTAGACAGTTTGCAGGTCGTCGGGCGCAATCGCGATGCGGCGACGAGGCATGCTCTCGAGCGCCGATTGATCCACAGCTGCTTCGTGGCCAGAGGCGGTCCAGCTCGCGCCGTTGTCGCTCGAGACAAAGACATCGTTGGCCAGCGCGAACACCCGGTCTGCCCCCACCGCGACTTTGATGACGGGGCCGCGCAGCCCAGCATTGCGCACCAGGACCTCGCCGTCCGGGATCGAGCGAACGAACAGCGCCGAATCGCTAATCGCAGCGGGGGGCTCGCCCACGACAGGAAACTCGGGATCGTTGGTCGCTCCCACGAGAACCGGCGCTTGACCGGCCAGCGCGAGCGCTGCCGGCTCGCCCGGAAGGCGAACCGCTTCGAGCAGCGCGGACCCGTCGGGAGCTACCTTGGCCAGGAAAGCTCCGACGAAGGACTCGGGGGGCGGCCGGACGCGGGCCGTTTCGGGAAAGTCCGCCGACTCTGTGCGGCCGAGCACGTATGCCGCACCGTCGTCGTCCACCTGAAGGTCGATCGCCCGTTCAGGCCCCGAGCCGCCCAGATAGGTGAGATAGAGAAGCTCGCCGTCGCCGGCCAACTTTGCGAGGAAGAGATCGGGACAGGGGGCCTCCGACAACGGCCGGCCGTCACAGTCGCCGGGCGCGAGCTCGGGTTGAAAGGCGCGCCTGGTTGGCAGCTCGGAGGAGTCGCTGGCTCCAAGGACGTAGATCGAACCGCCGGGGCCGGAGCGGATCGTGGCAACGTCGCCCTCGCCGAGCAGCGCGGTAAAGCCCTCGACCGGCTGCGCGGGCGACGACACCACGAAGAAAGCGCAGAGGGTTGGCAGACTTCCGAGCTGAAGCCTCATGGTCTGATTGTCTCAGGGGGCTCACGAGAGCGAGGTATGCAAAGGTACGCCGGGCCTGTTAGCCTGCGGGCGATGCGGCTGGCATTGCTGGCGCTGATGAGTCTCGGAACGGCGGCGGCCCAGTCGTATGGCCCGCCCAAGACTTGCAGGACCCAAGCCGGCGTCCCGGTCTCGGTGGCCTACAAGCACCCGTTGACGGGGCTCGAGCGGACGGTTCGGATCGTGGTGGAGGAGCCGTTGGGGGTGTACGGTCCGCTGCCCGCCGTGGTGTGGATGCACGGGGGCGCGGGCGGCGGGACGCCTCGAAATCTGGCGGCTTGGCGCGGCGTGACCGCGCGAGCTTGCTACCTGTCGGTGACGATCGGCCACCCTTGGCCAGAACCTGCGCAAGCGGAGGCGCTGTGTGAATGGATGGGCCGCGCCTACCCCGACGATTGCGGCGAGGCTCGGCAAGGGCAGGTGAAGCTGCTCAACGTGGAGCGGCCGCACGATCTCTCCGCCGTGCTCGACCATCTGCTCGCCGAATGGGACGGGCGCGTCGATCCGGAGCGGATTGCCGTGGGCGGGCATTCCGCGGGAGCCGGAGCGGCGCTGATGGTCGCCGGGGCTTCGCGGGCCTACGGCCGACGAATCGAGGCGTTCCCCGACCCGCGGCCGAAGGCGTTCCTGGCGTTCTCTCCGCAGGGGCCGGGCCGAGACGGCTTCTTCGAAGGGTCTTGGAAGGATGTCTCGCGGCCAGTGCTGGTTGGGACGGGCGCGGGCGATACGACCGGGGGCGAGCGAGCGGAGAACCGGGTGCGGGCGTTCGAGGGCCTACCGGAGGGACGGAAGTCGTTGTTCTACCTCGAGGATGCGAGCTCCCCGCATGGGCGCTTTGGGCTGGGACGGGCGCGTTGCGCCTCGAGCGGCGGTCCGATTCCGGATGCGGATTGCGACCGGGCGATCGAGAAAATCGCCGGGGCGGCGGTGGAGTTTCTCGATACGGTGCTGCGGTGAGCTGCCGGCGGGCGTGCGATTGTTCACGCTACCACAAGTCTCTCACGCTACCGCTCCCTCGCGGTCGCGGCTCTGATGCGATGTTCGTTATCGCTGCCGCGCGTCGCTTCTCGTGCTAGCCTAAGCGCCGATGACTCGTCGTCGTCTGCTCGCCGCGCTCGGCGCCTTCCCCGCTTTGGCCGCTGCTCAGGCCGACACCCGGCTTGCGCTCGACGCCCGCAAGCGCACCGCCGGCGGACCGAAGGCGGCAACGCTGCACTGGGAGCCGCGCCAAACCGCCGTGATCGTTTGCGACATGTGGGACGACCACTATTGCCGCTCTTCGGTACGGCGGCTCGTGGCGATGCTCCCGCGCATGAACCAGACGCTCGCAGCGGCGCGGCGGCTGGGAATCCACGTCATCCATGCGCCGAGCTCGACGATGGACTTCTACGCCGACTTCCCGCAGCGCCGGAGGATGCAGCAGGCCCCCTACGCCAAGCCGCCGGTCGAGATTGCGCGCTGGTGCTACCTCGACCCGAACGACGAAAGCGCGCTGCCGATTGCGGACGAAGAGCCGTGCGACGACGCCGTGCCGCGAGCGAAGATCCGCATGTACTCGCGGCAGCACCCGGCGATCCGCATCGAGCCCGAGGACGGGATCTCCGACGACGGCCAGGAGATCTTCAACTACTTCCAGGCCCACGGCGTCGGGAACGTGTTGCTGATGGGCGTGCACGCGAACAAGTGCGTGCTTGGCCGGCCGTTCGGGATTCGGCAGCAAGTGCGGCTGGGCATGAACGTCGCCCTGGTGCGCGACTTGACCGACTCGATGTACGACCCGCGCGACGAGCCGTTCGTCTCACACGCCGAGGGGACCGAGCTCGTCATCGAGCACATCGAGCGCTGGTGGGCGCCGTCGATCTCGAGCGAAGAGCTGGTCGAGGCGGGACGGGCGGCTACCGACTAGCAGGCGTTCGCGAGGTACTGAGGTTGCCACCATGCCTAGCAGAAATCCAACCCACCCGGGGTCGTCGACAAAGCTCAACTGCCTGGAACCGCTCAACCTGAGCGTTTCGGCAGCGGCGAAGGCGCTTGGCGTCGCCCGCCACACCCTCTCACGCGTCCTCAACGGTCACGCCGCCATCTCGCCCGAGATGGCGATCCGCCTCGAAAAGGCCGGCTGGTCCAACGCCGAGGTTTGGCTGCGCCGCCAAGCCTCCTGCGACTTGGCCCAGGCACGCAAACGCGAAGACCAGATCAAGGTCAAACGCTACCGAACGCCAACGGCGGCTTGAACGCCAGTGTGGCGACGGCTCACAACCCATGCCCGCTTTGCCTACCGATCTGCCGGTCCTTCCATTCCGATCACGGCAGGAATGGGAAAGCTGGCTGGGCGCCCACGCCGGCGCTGCCCCGGGGTTGTGGATCCAGTTCGCCAAGAAGGCGTCGGGCATCGAGTCGGTGACCTATGACGAAGCGCTCGAGGTTGCGTTGTGCTACGGCTGGATCGACGGCCTGAAGAGAAGCCTCGACGAGCGATACTTCCTGCAACGCTTCACGCCTCGACGGCCGCGCAGCAGGTGGTCGAAGCGCAACGTCGGCATCGTCAACAGACTGACGAAGCAGAAGCGTATGCAGCCGCGCGGGTTGCGCGAGGTCCGGGCGGCAAAGGCGGACGGACGCTGGGCGGCGGCCCACGAAGGGCCCAGGGCCGCCAAGCCAGACCCGGAGTTGCTTGCGGCGCTGGAGAAGGACAGCGCGGCCAAGGCGGGCTTCGAGAAGCTCACAGAGCGCAACCAGCGCATGATGCACGCCTACGTTCAGGACGCCAAGCGACCCGAGACTCGGCGACGGCGGATCGAGAAGCTCGTGGCATCCCTGGCCGAGGACAAGAATCTGTCTCTTTGAGTCAGGCGCGCAGGTAGGGTTTGACGAGCTCGCAGCTGCGCTCGAGTGCGGCCATCGCTTCGGCGTCCATCGGGTTCTTCCGCGGGCTGCGGACGTTCCAGTTGGGAAAGACGCCACGCAGATGCAACACGAAGCTGAGCGACTCCAGCCCGTAGGCGCGAAACTGGGTGACGAAGAGCATGATCTTCGAGAAGACGTCGATGGCCTGCGTCTTGTGTCCGGCGTGCCAGAGGTTCCAACAGTCGGCGTAAAGGTCGACGACCGATGCAGCCGGCATGTTGCCCGCGGAGCCGCGCGCCATCTCATCGATCAGCGTCTGGCCGTGGCCGCCAGTGAAGACGAGCGGGCGGCGTTTGGCTTCGACTTGGGCGAACTCGGTGATGCGGTAGAGCGTGTGACCGGCTTCGTCCTTGACGAAGTGCAACGAGGGGATCTCGCGCATGAGCTCGAGGATAAACTCGACCGAGACGTTGCCGATGGCCTGGATGAATAGAGGCAAGTCCGTCGCCCTGCCGATGGCCTTGTAGTAGTCGCGCATGATGTCGAGGTCGAACTCGCGCTCGTCGCCCTTGCGCGGCGGGATGGCGATGATGGCGTCGGGGCGGACCTTGTCGGCGTGGCGGGCGAACCTGACGGCCATCGGGGCGTCTTCGGCCTGGACGCCGAGCACGCACTTGGGGCGCAGGCCTCGGTTGGCCTCGACGATGGTCGACATGCCCTCGATGCGCTCGTCGTAGCTGAGGCGCGCGTATTCGCTGGCGAGCTGCGGCCAGACGATGCCGTGCGTACCGGTGCGGTCGAGCCACTTGGTTTCGTCGGCCAGGGTTTCGAAGTCGAGCGCGCCCGCGTCGGTGTAGGGCGTCTGCATGATGGGGAAGACGCCGCGGAAACGAGCGGGGTCGATCTTAGCGGAGTACGCTTGTGGGGCGGCCGCGAAGCAAGCAAGGGACTGCAGAAATCGTCGACGGTGCATGGAGCTACTCCCTGGCGTGCTTGCGTATCAGCGCGTCGGTGATCTGCGTCCCAAAGCCCGGTTTTTCGGGCGGGAAGTAGTGGCCTTTGTCGAACTCGGCGCTCATGGCGAGCATCAGGTCGCTGGCTGCGTCGCCTGTGCCGAAGCTCTCGGCGAGCGGGCAGTGGGGCGTCGAGAGAGCAAGCGGCAGGCCGAACAGCGAGCCTCCGCGGTGCGGCAGAAAGGTCAGCCCCTTGGCGCTGCACATGGCGGCGATCTTGCGCGCCGCGGTGACGCCGCCGCACCAAGTAACGTCGGGCTGCACGACTTCGACGGCGTCGTGGTGGAAGAGCATCTCGAAGCCGTATTGGGTGTACTCGTGCTCGCCGGAGGCGATGAGGGTGGTCTCCACCTCCCGCACCAACTCCGCGTAGCCGAGCACGTCGTCGGGCGAGAGCGGTTCTTCGATGAAGTAGAGCCGGACCTCTTCTAGCCGCCGCGCCATCTGCTTGGTGTAGGCGACATCGTTCCATTTGAGGCCGCAATCGATCATCAGCGAGCGGTCGGGCCCGATGGCCTGGCGGGCCTCGCGCAGAATGCCTTCGGTACGCTCCATGCCGGCGCGCCCTTCGAAGACGCCGTCGCGGATGGGGATCTTGAAGTGCTCGAAGCCGAGCCTTAGGCCAACTTCCGGGTCGGCGCTGGTGAAGTAGGAGGGAATCTTCTCCTTCGTCGTCCCGCCGAGCAGACGGTAGACGGGTTGGTTCATCGTCTTGCCGGCGATATCCCACAGCGCGTTGTCGACCCCGGATAGCGCCATTGCGAAGACGCCGCGGCGACCGTACATCGCCGACGAGGCGTACATCTGATCCCAAAGCAGCTCGATGTCGAGCGGGTTCATGCCGACGAGCAGGTTGCGCAGATGGCCCTCGACGATCGTCGCGCCGGCGGCGCCGCCCGCGCCCAGTCCGTAGCCGACGACCCCTTGGTCGGTATTGATGGTCACGACCAGGGCGGAGGCGAGCTGTGCGAACGGTCCGCTGTAGCGCCAGCGCTGCGGGTCGTTCGGGCCGTTGAAGCGCGGCAGCTTGCCTTGCGTCGAGCGGGACCAAAGGTTGACCGGCGTCGCCTCGACCGAGACGATCTTTTGGGGCGGCGAGGCTTGCGCGGCGGCTAGAGCGGGAGCTGCGACAGCCGAGAGGAATGAGCGTCGAGTGGTGTGCACGGCGGGCCCTAGTCTAGCATCGCCGCGCTACGATGAGCCTTGCGCTCCCGGCTCGCCAGTCCTTGGCTGTTCCGGCTTTGGGTGGGCTGGATTCTCTTCTCCCAGACCGCGCTGGCCGGCACGCTGGCCGACTCCTTCTTCGCGCTGTTGTTCGCTCCCGATCCCGGACCGGTCGACTGGAAGCATTTCATCGCCCAGAAGGGCTACCACGTGCTGCTGTTCGGGTTTTTCGGCGTGTTGCTGGGCGTTCGCGGCGCCGGTGTGGCGTCGGCGCGGCGAGCGGTGGCGTGGTGCGTGGGTCTTGGCGTCTTCGCCGAGTGCCTGCAATTCCTTGGCGCCAACCGGCATCCTTCGCCGTGGGACGCTCTGCTCAACGTCGTCTCGGCGTTGATCGCGTACCGGCTCACCGTGCGAGCAGCCGCAACAGATTCCCGCCCAAAATCTTCCGAGCTTCCTCCTCGGTGACTCCGATGCGCTCGAGCGCGGCCGTTTGGGCGTCGAACACCGCTCGATTCCAGCCGCGCGGGAAGAAGGAAGAGTCGGTTCCGAACAGCAGGCGGTCCGGACCGTAGACCGCCAACGCTTGGCGAAAGATCTCGTCGAGCGAGGGCTCGGGCGTGAGGTACTTGGTCCAGGAGTTGCTGCTCGAGGTGTCGAGGTAGACGTTCGGGCAGAGGTCGCCGATCATCAGCGCTTCGCGAAACAGGCCGGCGCCGAAGTGCGGCACGATGAAGTTGACCTGCGGAAACTCCACCGCGACGCGGTGCAAATCGAGCGGATTCGAGCGGCTGAGATCGAAGCGCGACGGCAGGCCGAGCTTGTTGCGCACCGCTACGCTCAGCACGCCGCAGTGAACAAAGACGACCGTCCCGGGCCGGCGCGAGGAGATCTCGAACAGCGGCCGCAGCATCTCGTCCTGAATCGAGAAACGGTGCATCGCTGGAAACAGGCACAATCCGCGCAGGCCCAGCTCGTCAAAGGCGTGCTGTGCGCGTGCAGCGGCCTTGGGCTCGCAGGGGTTGAACATGAAGTAGCCGTGGAAGCGGCCGGGGCTCGAGCGGACGACATCCGCCGCTGATTGCTCGTCGCTGGGGACTGAGGCTATCAGCACGGACGAGGCCACGCCGTGCTGGTCGAGCTCTTCGACCCAGACCTGGGCGAGCTCGGCGTTGTCCCGGGGAGGCGCTTGCCAGCCCAGCCGCTCGACGATCGCTTCGACGCTCGAATCCGGCTCAGTCTGATGCCACCGGAAGGCCTCGAAGAAGCCATAGCTGAACAAGTGCGCGTGGGAGTCGTGAACCTCGATGTCGCCCCAGGGAGTTTCCATCTCTATGAGTGTCTCGCAGCCGGGAGCCAACTAGGGAAGCGCGCGCGAGCGACGCAGGCGCCGGTTGGCTCCGCCGGGGTATCCTGACCGGGATGTTCGCGCGGGCAGTGGCGCTCTGTGCGGCCGGGGCGCTGTTCGGTTGCGCCGGGTCGGATGGCCCCTTCCCCACGCGTGAGATCAAGCTCATCGTGCAAGCCTCGCCCGGCGGGACCTCCGATACGGTCTCGCGCGTGATGGCGAGCCTGGCCGAGAGCGACCTCGGCGTTCCGATCGTTTGTGAGAACAAGCCCGGCGCTTCGGGAGCGCTGGCCTTTTCCTTCGTGGTGCGCCGCCCGCCCGACGGCTACACCATCGGGCACGCCCCGGTCGAAATCGCCATGGTCCGCACGTTGGGATATGCCGATGTCGGCCCCAAGCAGATGAGCTTGATCTGCCTGGTCTCGAAGACGCCGCCAGCGCTGGTGGTGCGCAGCGGCTCGCCCTGGCGGACGTTCGAGGCCTTCGTGCGGGCGGCCAAGCAGCAGCCGGGCGGGCTGATCATGGCGAACTCTGGCGTCGGCTCGATTTGGCACTTCAACACGCTGCTGCTCGAGAAGGAAGCCGGCTTGCGCGTGACGCACATTCCCTACTCGGGCAGCTCAGGCGCATTGGTGTCGTTGTTGGGCGGCCACGTTGACGCCGTGATCGCGGGCGTCGGCGAGGTCGTCTCGCACGTCAAGGCCGGCAAGCTACGGCCGCTGGCGGTGTTCGACGAGACGCGTACCGGCGTATTCCCCGAGACGCCGACGACGCACGAGCTCGGGTTCGCGATCGGAGCGCCGGCGTGGAGCGGCTTCTTTGGGCCGCCGGGGATGTCGCCGGCGGCTCTCGACAAGCTCGCGGGCGCGTTCGGCAAAGCTTTCGAGACCGAGCAGTGGAAGACGCTGTGCCGCGAGCGGGGCATGACGCCGCTGTTTTTGGACCGAGCGGGGTTCGAGGGTTTCGCGGTCGAGCAAGGGGAGCTCTTCGGCGCACGCATCCCGGAGTTGCTGAGGATGGAGCGGTGAGCGCGAGCCGCATCGCAGCCGCCGGGTTCTTGGCATTCGCGGCTGCGCTGGCGGCGGGATCCTGGGCGCTGCCCGAAGGCGTCGGAGCGGTTCCCGGCCCGGCCTTCTTTCCGCTGGCGATCTCGGCGGCGATGGCCGCGCTGGCGCTCGCGCTCCTGTTGCAGCGGGAGACGGCGCCAATGGCGCCGCCGGCCCTCGAGGGGTCCCGGTCGCGGCTGGCCGCGGGCGTAATCGCGCTGCTGTCCGTTTATCTGTTGCTGTGGGGCACGGGCTTGTTTGCGCTGCGCACTCTGCTCTTTCTCACTCTGCTGCTGCGCGGGACCGGCCAGAGTTGGCGCACTGGCGTAGGGGTGGCGGCCGCGCTGACCGCGGTGGTGGTCGCGGCGTTTCAGATGGGCTTGAGGGTTTCGCTCGAATGATCGGCGACGTCTTGCAGGGGCTGGCGGCGGTCTTCGAGCTCCAGGTTCTGTTGTTCCTGGTCGTCGGGGTCGTGCTGGGTGCGGTCTTTGGCGCGTTGCCGGGCTTGACGGCGACCATGGGCGTGGCAGTGCTGACGCCGCTGACGTTCTGGGTCTCGGCCGAGCAGGGGTTGGCGATGTTGCTCGGCATCTATTGCGGCGCGATTCCGGCGGGCGGCGTCCCGGCGATCCTGATCAACGTCCCCGGTACGCCTGCCTCGATTGCCACATCGTGGGACGGCTATGCGTTGGTTCGCAAAGGGCAAGCCGGGTTGGCGCTTGGCGTCAACGCGCTGATGGGGGCTGTTGGACAGCTCATCAGCATCCTGTTCTTGGCCGTGGCGGCTTTTCCCATTGCGAGCTTCGCGCTGCGGTTCGGCCCGGCCGAGTACGCCGGGCTGGCGATCTTCGGGATCAGCTTGATGGCGGGCGTCTCGGGAGGCCGAGTCGTAAAGGGGCTGCTCGCCGGGCTGCTTGGGCTCGCTCTAGCGACGGTCGGCCTGGATCCGATGACGGCATACCCGCGCTTCAACCTCGGCTTCTCGGAGTTTCTCGACGGCATCTCATTCGTGCCGGTGATGATCGGCCTGTTCGGCCTCGCAGAAGTGCTGGTGCAAGTCTCAGAAGGGCGTTCGCAACAGGCGGAGATCGAGGGCGATCTGGGGCGCGTGACGCCTTCCGCCTCCGAGTGGAGACGTCTGGCCGCCCCCGCCGCCGGGGCTGGAGCGCTCGGCGCACTGGTGGGCGCAGTGCCGGCGGCCGGCGGCGACATTGGCTCGGTGATCGCTTGGGAACAGGCGCGCCGCATGGCGCGCAAGCCGGCCGAGTTCGGCAAGGGCGCGCTCGAAGGGCTTGGCGCCGCGGTGGCTTCGGCCAATGCGGCCATTGGCGGCGCCATGACGACCATGCTCACCCTCGGCATCCCCGGCGACGCGGTCTCGGCGATCTTGATCGGCGCGTTGCTGATCCATGGCATCCAGCCGGGCCCGCTGCTGTTCGAGAACCAGCGTCCGTTCGTGTTCACCCTCGTGTTCTTGCTGGTGGCGGCGGCGTTGCTGACGATGTTGTTGGGCTTGCTCGGAGCGCGTCCGCTGGCGAAGATTTTGCGCATTCCCTCGCCCTGGTTGTGGGCCGGCATCACGCTGTTCGGGACGGTTGGCTCGTACGCGCTCAACAACGCCGTCGTCGACGTGTGGGTGATGTTCGCCGCGGGCGTAGTCGGATTCTTCATGAGGAAGGCCGACGTGCCGCTCGGGCCCTTGGTGTTGGGCCTGATCCTGGGGCCGATGCTCGAGTCGAATCTGCGGCGCGCGCTCATTCTCAGCCGCGGAGATTGGCTAGGTACGCTCACCCGCCCCATCATGTTGTTCTTCCTCGTCGCCACCGTCCTCTCGCTGGCGCTGCCTTTGATGCAAGCGTGGCGTCGCCGCGGCGCGGGAGACGCGGCCGGCAGACCGTGAGCGCCCGCGAGCCGCATCGCTGGGTCTTGTGCCTGGACGGCACCTGGAACCGCGGCGCGCCGCGTCCGGGAGTCGAGCTGAGCAATGCGGCCTGGACGGCGCGGTTTGTCGCGCCGAAGGGGGACGACGGCCGGCCGCAGGAGGTTTTCTACCAGGAGGGGTTGGGCACGCGCGGACCCCTCGATCGCTACCTGCGCGGCTACGTCGGCTGGGGCGTGGACGGCAAAGTACGTGAGGCGTACGAATATCTCGCCGAGCGCTACCGGCCGGGCGACGCGCTATTGCTGTTCGGCATCAGCCGCGGGGCTTTCGCGGCGCTCATGCTGAGTCGGCTGCTTGGGAGATACGGATTGGTCTCCGACCAAGACGGGCGGCCGTGGGAGCGCGTTTGGGCAGCCTGGCTCGCCGACGCGGACCTGCCCGACGCGGGCCCCGTGCGCCCTCCGGTCGACTTCTTCGGAGCCTGGGATACGGTCGAGGCGCTGGGCCTGCCCGTCGCTGCGCTGCGCTCGATGACGAGCCCGCGGGTCGGCCCGCGCGGCGGGGCCCTGGGAGCCACGGTGCGTCGCGCCTGCCATGCGCTGGCCTACCATGAGCAGCGGATCGCTTTTCGCCCAACGCTCTGGACGCCGCCCTTCCCAGCCGGCGCGAGCGTCGAGCAGCGTTGGTTTCGCGGAGCCCACGCCGACGTCTGCGGAGGATTCGGCAACCCGGCGCTGGCCAACGTCCCGCTGGGTTGGATGCTTGGCCACGCCCGCGCCGCTGGACTGACGCTCAACGAGAAGCTCGTCGCCGAGCAACTGCGCCCCGAGCCGCTCGCCCCGCCGAGCCGCCTGCGCGTGGGCTGGCACCGCATCCTGCCCTTCGAGCCCCGCCGCCCGCGACAGACCGACCCTGGAAGCGAAACAATGGACGAAGCGCTGAGCCGGGAGCTCGGACACAACACCGCGCCATGAGCCAGAACTACCTCTCAGACAAGTCCATCCCCCCTGCCGAGCGACTCATCTTTGCGCTCGATGTCGAGACTCCGGCCGCTGCGCGCGAGCTGGTCGAGAGGCTTGGCGACACGGTCCGCTTCTTCAAGATCGGGCTCGAGTTGTTCATGGCCGGCGGCTATTGGGAGCTGGTCGATTGGATCTCCGCCCGCGGCGCCAAGGTCTTCGTCGATCTCAAGTTCTTCGACGTACCCGCCACGGTGGGCCGATCGGTCGCCCGGCTAGACGGGCGCGGCGTGACCTTTTGCACCGTGCACGGCAACGACGGCATCGTGAAAGCGGCGTGCGAGGCGCGCGAGGACGTCAAGGTGCTGGCCGTGACCGTGCTAACCAGCCTGGACCGCGGCGACCTGGACGATCTGGGTTTCCAGTGCGACCCGCAGCAGTTGGTGCTCTCGCGCGCTCGGCGAGCGCTAGAGGTCGGCTGCGACGGCATCGTCTCCTCGGGCCTGGAAGCGCCACAGATCCGCGCCGAGCTCGGGCCGAAGCTCATGGTCGTCACGCCGGGCATCCGGCCAGTGGAGAACCGTCCGGCGGACGACCAGAAGCGCGTCGTGGACGTTGCGCAGGCTTTCCGTGGCGGAGCGGACTACATCGTGGTAGGGCGGCCGATCCGCAACGCTCCCGACCCGAGCGCGGCCGCGCAGAAGATCCAGAAGACAATTGCGGGTCTGTTTCTCGAAGCCGGCGGGGAGACGTAGGCCTAGGCTAGAGCGTTTGCAGGCCGGCGTACTTGACGACCATTTTCTTGAGGCCGTGCTTGTCGAACATGACGGTGACCTTGGCGTCCTCGCCATCGCCTTCGCGGCGCACGACATCGCCCACGCCGTATTTGGAATGCTTCACACGGTTGCCGCGGCGCAACTCGCCCGGACGAGCTCCGGCGGGCGCCCGAGCCGCTAGCGTGGGCTTGGACTTCCTGGGCGGGTAGGCGCGGTTGGGCGACTTACCTGGGCCAGGCTTCCGCTTCGACTGGCCCGGGCCGAGGCCGCGCTTCTCAAAGAACTCCGCGACCGCGTCGGCGGAGTCGTAGGTCTTGCCGGCGAGCTTCTTTTTCGAACCCTTCAGGCGGCTCTCGGCCATCGTGCGGACCTGCTCGCGCTCGGAGAGCAGGTCGTAGTCGGCGCCCCCGGCGAAGCGCTCGCTACGGGTCGGCCTGAGCCCGAACAGCTCCGAGCCGCCAACGGTGCGATCGTCGATGAGCTGGGGGGGAACCTCACCGAGGAAGCGCGACGGAGCTTGCCAGTCCGGCGATCCTCCGCCGAAGCGCCGCCGGGTGCGCGCGCAAGTGAGGGTGAGCTGTCGCTCGGCGCGGGTCATGCCGACGTAGCACAGCCGCCGTTCTTCCTCGAGCGCGGTCTCGTCCTCGAGCGAGCGGCTGTGCGGGAACAGGCCTTCCTCCATACCGGTCATGGCGACCCAGGGGAACTCGAGGCCCTTGGCGTTGTGCAGAGTCATCAACGTGACCTGCGAGCTCGAGTCGATGTCGTCGGTTTGGGCGACGAGCGCGGCATGGTCGAGGAAGGACTGAACGGTCTCGTCGCGCTGGGCGGCGTCTGCGGCGGCGTTGAGCAGCTCATTGACGTTGTCGCGGCGCCCTTCGGCCTCGATCGAGGGGTCGCTCTCGAGCATGCGACGATAGCCGGTCTCGTCGTAGATCCAGATCAGCGCCTCGTCAACCGGCTCGTCGGCGAGCTTCTGTTGCATCAGTTTGACGAGCTGCCAGAAGCCCTTGAGGGCAGCGTGGGCGCGGGCGCCGAGACGGCGCTCCTCGACGTTGCGGCAGATCGCCTCCCAGAGGCTGACCCCGTCGCGAGCGGCGTCGGCCTGGAGCGCCTCGAGCGTCGTCTTGCCGATGCCGCGCGCCGGCGTGTTGATGATTCGTTGTAGCGAAACAGCGTCTTCGGGCGTCTGAGCGGTCTTGAGATAGGCGATCAGGTCCTTGACCTCGGCGCGCTGGTAGAAGCTCACGCCCCCGACGACGTTATACTTTCGGCCGTAACGGCGCAAGGCCTCTTCGATCTGGCGCGACTGTGAGTTGGTGCGGTAGAGCACCGCGGCGCGGCTGCCGGTATTCTCGTCGAGATATTGGTTGATCTGGTCAGCGACGAACAGCGCCTCGGCCTCGGCGTCGTCGCCCTGGTAGAAGGCGATCTTCGCGCCGTCGTCGCCGTCGGTCCACAGCTCCTTGCCTTTGCGCGCGAGGTTGTTGGCCACCACCGCTCCAGCGCCTTCGAGAATGCGTTTCGTCGAGCGGTAGTTCTGCTCCAGGCGGATGGTCTTGGCGTTGGGGAAGTCGCGCTCGAAGTCGAGAATGTTGCGGATCTCGGCGCCGCGCCAGGAGTAGATCGATTGGTCCTCGTCGCCAACCACGCAGACGTTGTCGTGCGCTTCGGTGAGCAGCCGGAGCAGGTCGTATTGAGGCCGATTGGTGTCCTGATACTCGTCGACCATCACGTACTCGTAGCGGCCGCCGACGCGCTCGCGCGTCTCGGGCGAGCGGCGCAGTAGCCGAACGGCTTCGAGCAACAGGTCGTCGAAATCGAGCGCGTTAGCCTTCTGCAAGGCGTCTTGGTACTTCTCGTAGACCACCGCGAGGCGCTCGCTCTGCGGCGAGGTGGACTCGCGGTAGAAGTCTTGGGGAGTGCGCGCTTGGTTCTTTGCCTGAGAGATGATCGAGAGGGCGGCGCGCGGCTTCATAAAGGCCTTCTCGTCGAGGCCAAGCTCGCGGAATACGCCTTTGACGACGGCTACTTGGTCAGAGTCGTCATAGATGGCGAACGAGCGCGTGAAGCCCGGACGAACCTCGGCGAGCGGGTCGCCGTGCATGCGCAACAGGCGCACACAGTACGAGTGGAAGGTAGAGACGAAGGGGGTAGAGGACGGCCCCAGCCCCTCGGAGGCCAACGTCTGGGCGACGCGCTCGCGCATCTCCCCCGCGGCCTTGTTCGTGAAGGTGACGGCGAGGATGGCACTCGGCGGGACGCCCCGCTCGCGGATGAGATAGGCGATCCGCGAGATGATGACGCGAGTCTTGCCCGAGCCGGCCCCGGCGAGGATGAGCAGCGGGCCCTCGGTGGTCAAGACGGCGTCTTTTTGTTGAGGGTTGAGGCGGTCGAGCAGAGCCATGCGGCAAGAGGTTAGTTTAGCGTGAGCAGGCGGCTCTGCCTCGCCGCAGAGTCGGCGATCTGTTTTAATGCTGCCAATGCGCGCGCTGTTGCTTTCGGTCCTTCTCGCCGCGCCCTTGGCCGGCGAGCTGCTCGATGCCGAAATTCGTTTTCGCGGCACGGGTTGCGCCTCGTGCGCCGAATCGCTCGAGCCGCGTCTCCGGCGCATTCGCGGCGTGGAGACCGTCGAGCTCGATCTCGAACGCAGCCTTGTGCGGCTCACGCTCGAGCCCGGGAACCGAGCCCGCATCGCGCCGCTGCGCCTGCGGGTAACCCAAGACGGGACGAAGATTCTCGACATGAGCGTCACCGTACAGGGGGTCGTGCTCGAGCAGAACGGCGAATGGCTGCTCAGCGTCAGCGGTCCCAACGAGGCGCTGGCGCTCGAGACCAGTGCGGCGGTGCAACTCGATGCAGGGCCGACCTACAGGCTCGCGGGTGAAATCGTCGAGGTTGAGGGCGGCGCGCTCATGCTGCGCGTCGAGTCGGCCGAGCGCGTCTCGACGCCCTGAGGCCGCCCTATAATGGCGGCATGGCTTGCCCGATCTGTCAGCAGCGCAAGGCTAAGCGCGCCTGCCCAGCCAAGGGCGAGCCGATCTGCTCGTTATGTTGCGGGCGCGAACGCGAAGAGAGCATCTCCTGCCCCTTCGATTGTTCTTATCTGCAAGATGCGCGCGTGCGCGAGATGGGCGCGCTGGAGCCGGAGGAGGCCGCGCATCCCGATGTGCGCATTGAGCGGCAGTTTCTCGACGAGCACGAGAAGTTGGTCGAAGCGGTCGCGCGAGCAGCGCTGCTGGGCTCGCTCGACACGCCCGGCGCGCTCGATCGGGACCTGCGGGACGCGCTCGACGCGCAGACTCGGACCCACAAGACGCTCGCCGGCGGCATCTACTACGAGACCCGTCCCGACTCGGCCTTCGCCCGCTCGATCAGCGAGGCGATCAAAGCCGGAGTCGAGGCGTTCCGGGAGGAGGAGACCGAGACCTTGGGCATGAGCCGCATGCGCGACGGCGACGTCGTCAAGGCTCTGGTGTTCTTGTTGCGCATGGCGCAGGACCGCGACAACGGGCGCGCGAAGGGACGCAGCTTTCTACACTTGCTCGCTCGCCAGTTCGATATGGAGAAGGAAGCGCCGTCGGCCACGGCCGGAGGATTGATCGTGCCGGGCCGCTAGGCTCCGCCGCCGCTTTCGATGCGCTCGCGCAACGACATGACCGGCGCCCTGCTGGCTGTCGGCTTCGCCGATCTGGTCGGGGCTGGGCTGCTGCTGCTGGCGTTTGTCTTCTACCAGCGCACCGAGGCGTTCATCATGCGCGCCTGGCCCACCCCTGGCGTCGTCGTCGGGTTCGAGCGCGGCGACGGCGATGAGCCGCGAGCCGCGCCGGTGGTGCGCTTCGAGACCCAGCGCGGCGAAGAGCGCCGCTTCCGCGCCGACCTCTACGTCGCCTGGCGCGACTACGGCATGGGCGACACGGTGCCCGTCCTCTACGACCCGAAACAGCCGTCGGACGCGCGCGTGGACGATTCGTTGCTGCTCTGGATCGCTCCCCTGATCGCCGCGGCCTTTGGGTTAATCCTGACGCTCGGCTCGACGGGCGCACTGGCCGTGACGCTGCTCGCCGCCCGCGAGGTCAAGGCGGGCGCGGCGCCTCGGATAGAATAGGTCCGATCATGCGTCTGCAAAAGCTCGCACCGATCCGCCAGTCGTTCCCCGACCGGCGGCTGCCCGATGTCGCTCAGGCCGTGCACGACGAGATGGAAGCCGCCGCCTGGACTCGCGACCTAGCGCCGGGCGCGCGGATTGCCATCGGCGTCGGGTCCCGCGGGATCCAGAACATCGACGTGATCGCCAAGGCCGTCGTCGAGTTCTGGAAAGGGCGCGGCTGCAAGCCGTTCCTCATCCCCGTGATGGGCAGCCACGGCGCGGGAACTGCTCAAGGCCAGGCCGACGTGCTGGCGCACTACCGCATCACCGAGGCGACGATGGGCGCGCCCGTCGTCAGCTCGCTCGACGTTGCGGCGATCGGCGCGACCCCGGAGGGCATTGACGTCTCGATGGATCGCCAAGCCTACGAGTCCGACGGCGTCATGCTGCTCAGCCGCGTAAAGTGGCATACCGGCTTCGTGGGCAAGCTCGAGTCGGGCGTCCACAAAATGATGGCCATCGGGTTGGGCAAATGGGAGGGCGCCAAACGCTACCACGCGTGGGCCCTGCGGCTCGGCATGGAGCAGGTGATCCGCTCGGTCGGCGAGGTGATGCTCGACACCGGCCGCGTGCTAGGCGGGCTGGCGATTCTCGAGGACGCCTATCACAACACCGCCGAGGTGCATGCGCTCGGAGCGGACGGCATGGCCGCGGCCGAAGAGAAACTGTTCGAGCGCGTCTCTTCGTGGAAGGCGGGCATCCCCGTCCGCGAGCTCGACATGCTCATCGTGGACGAGATCGGCAAGAACATCTCGGGCTCTGGGATGGACACCAAGGTGATCAACCGCGGCGTCTTGGGCCGCAACACTCTCTCGAACATCGTGCAGATACAACGGATTTTCGCCCGCGACCTCACCGAGGAGAGCGGCGGGAACGCCGTGGGGATCGGCCTGTGCGACGTGATTGCGGACCGGCTCTACGACAAGGTCGACTTCCACGCGACGTGGGTCAACGTGCTGACCGCTTCCAACCCAATGGGCGGCATGTGCCCGCCGCACTTTCCCGACGACCGGACCTGCATTGAGAGGATCATCGTGACGTGCGGCAAGCTCGACCCCTACGAGTGCTCGCTGGCCCGAATCACGAACACGATGGAGCTCGACGAGATGCTGGTCAGCGAGGAACTGTTGGCCGAGCTCGAGGGCCGTGAAGGCGTGGAGATCGTTGGCCCGGCTAGAGCAATCGAATTCGATTCGAGCGGCGCGCTCGAGCCTCCGCGCACGCCGGCGGCGGCAATCGGGTCATGCTCGACATCCTGAATCCGGCAGTCCGCGACGGAGCCGAAGCTCTTCGCGCGCAGTTCCTTGCCGCGGAGCCGTTTCGCCATGTCGTCATCGAAGGCTTTCTGCTTGACGACGTTTGTCGCAGCGCGATCGAGCAGTTCCCGGCGTTCGAGGCCAAGCACGCGATCAACGAGTACGGCGAGGTTGGCGGCAAGGCCGTTCGCGAGAAGCTCGCCGAGCTCGGGCCCGCCTACGCTCAGCTGGACGCGTTATTTCGCTCCGCCGAGTTTCGGCGTTGGATCGGGCGGGTGAGCGACATCGAGGACCTGCTCTTCGACCCCGCTTACCTCGGCGGCGGGACGCACGAGAACATCGATCGTCAGGAGCTCGACGCGCACGTCGACTTTAACTTTCACCCCAAGACCCGGCTGCACCGGCGGCTCAACCTGATCCTGTTCGTCAACCCGGAGTGGGGCGCCGGGTGGGGCGGCGAGCTACAACTGCACAAAGACCCTTGGCTGCCACCGGAGCAGGACGACATCCGTAGCGTCACGCCGCTCGCCAATCGCTGCGTGCTCTTTGAGACGACCGAAACGTCTTGGCACGGCTTTCCCGAGATCCGCATCCCGCCGGAGAAGAAGGGGGTCACGCGCCGCTCGGTCGCAGTTTACTACTACACACGTCGCAGACCTGCGGAGCAGACCGGCCCGGAGCACTCGACCTACTACGTCCCGCGGCCCCTGCCTGAGCAGATCAAGCCCGGCCGCACGCTGACCGAGGACGACTACGGCCAGATTCGCCACTTGCTCGAACGCCGCGACCGCCAAGTGCGCTTCCTGTGGGAGAAGGAGCGGGAGTTCCGGGGCTTCCTGGCGCAGGTGGAAAGCTCCGTCGCGTTTCGGCTCAGCCGCGCTCTGCTGTGGCCGCTGCGCGCCGCGCGGGACCTGGTTCAGGGCCGGCAAGCTCGCTAGTCTTAAGGGGAACGTGTCTATCATCGACGTGGAGATCGAGAAGCTCGTCTATGGCGGGGCAGGCTTGGCGCGGCTGGACGGCCTGACGGCGCTAGTCCCCTACGTGCTGCCGGGCGAGAGGGTCACTGCCGAGGTCGTGCGCAAGCGCGCGCGTGTCCTGCACGCGCGGCCGGTGGCGTGGCAAGAGCAATCCCGGCTCCGCGTCCCTTCGAAGTGCCCGGTGTTTCTCGACTGCGGCGGCTGCCACTACCAACACGTCCCTTGTGAGTCGCAAGTAGAGCTCAAGGTCGAGATTTTGCGTGAGACCTTGGCGCGGCTGGGCAAGATCGAGTGGGACGGCCCGGTGGAGACGGTCTCGGCAGAGCCCTGGGGCTACCGGAATCGCACCCAGTTGCGCATCCACAAACACGGCCGTCGCGCCGAGGTGGGCTTTCTGCAAGCAGGCTCGCACCGGCTCGTGCCCGCATCGGACTGCCCGATCAACTCGCCCAAGCTCAACGAAGCCCACGTCCGGCTGCGGGAGCTCGTCCGCGACCGGCGCTTTCCCGCTTTCCTCGACGAGCTCGAGCTGTTCACCAACGAGCGGGACATTCAGCTCAACGTGGTTGCGACCCGACAGCCGCTCTCGCGGCGATTCTTCGAATGGCTGGGTCGCGAGATCGAGGGGCTGCTACCCGGCGAATACCTCGACTACCCCTCCGGCGAGGACCTGTTCCGCGTCGGCAGCCGGTCCTTCTTCCAAGTCAACCGCTTCTTGACCGACGCTGTCGCCCGCGCCGCCGTGGAGGGCTACTCGGGCGAGACGGCGCTGGACCTCTACTGCGGGGTCGGACTGCTGACCCTGCCGCTCGCACGAGCGTTCGAGCAGACCATTGGCATCGACTCGAGCGGCGCGGCGATGCGCAGTCTGCAGTTCAACGCGGAACGCGCCGGCGTGAGCGTCAAGTCGGTGCACCTGAACGTGAGCGAGTACTTGCGCAGCTTCGAAGGCAATGTGGACCTGATCGTGGCGGATCCGCCGCGGGCGGGCCTGGGCGCGGAGGTCGTCGACGACCTGGTGCGTATCGGCGCTCCTCAGCTCTCGCTCGTTTCTTGCGATCCGTCGACGCTTGCACGCGACCTGCGCAAGCTACTCGACGGCGGCTACCGGATCGGGTCGGTCACGATGCTCGATCTGTTCCCGCAGACCTATCATCTCGAGACGGTCGTGCGGCTGACGCGCTGATCGCCGTTGCTCGAGGCCCAACCCCAGCCCCGCGGTACTTCGCCGCCGCCCTTATAGTCCGAGCTGGGCTTCAGGGGAGGAAGCGTGGCGACGAACGCGCGGTACCGCTCGAGCATGCGGTCCACCTCTTCGGGGTGGGCGTCCGCAACGTCCTTGCGTTCTTGCGGATCATTCTTCAGGTCGAACAGACGCCAACCGTCGGGGTGCTTGACGAGTCGCCAGTTCCTCCATCGCACAGCGTAGAGGTTGCGGCGGGGAGCGTCGGTCGGGTCGGCGTTGTGCCAGAACAGGAACTCGTGGACGTCGCCCTGCTTGGCGCCTTGCAGGTAGGGCAGCAGGTCCTCGCCGTCGCAGCGCTCGGGCAGCGGCTGTCCAGCCGCCGCGGCAGCGGTGGCGTAGAAGTCCAAGGTGCACATGATCCCGTCGTAGGTCACGCCGGCGGGGACAACGCCTGGCCAGGACACGATGGTCGGGGTGTGGACCCAGCCTTCCATCTGCGTCCACTTGCCCTTGCCGCCGCGGTAAGGGCCGGATGACCCGCCTTCGGTAAGGTTGGCCCCGTTGTCGCCGGTCAACAAGATGAGCGTATCCCGTTCGAGGTCATGCTTCTCGAGCATGGCCAGAAGCTTGCCAACCGCATCGTCCACGGCCACGACGGCGCCCTCGTAGGCGGTCCCGTCCCCGGCTTCGATGCGATCGCGATAGTGCTGCGGCGCGCCCTCGACTTTGGAGTGAACGGCAAAGGGCGAGAAGTAGAGGAAGAACGGCCTGTCGGCGTTTCTCTCGACGAACTCGGCCATGTAGTCGCCAACCAGATCGGTGAGGTAGACCGAAGAACCGTCTTGCCGCTTGCGGTCATACTGGAAGCCTGGGGCGTGTCGCGCCACTTCCATGAAGCCGCGGTTGAGCGGCCCTTGCTCGGCCGAGCCGATATCCCACTTGCCAATCTGCCCGGTCACGTACCCGGCGTCGCGCATCAGCTCGCCCAGCGTGGGGTGGTCGTCGGGGATCGGCAGCCCGCGCGCCATGCCCGACTTGCCGAAACGCTGGGCGTACATGCCGGTCATCAACGCGCAGCGGCTGGGCGAGCACGGCGGATTGGTGATGTAGGACATCGTGCACCGCGCGCCGGCGGCCGCCAGCGAGTCGATGTGCGGCGTCGGGATTCGCTCATTCCCGAAGCAGCCGAGATCGCCAAAACCCAGATCATCGATGAACAGGATGACGACGTTCGGCTTGCTCGTCCGGTCGTTCTGAGCGGAGCCGGCGCCGGGCCGCAGGCAAGCGGCCGCGCCGGCCGCGCCGACTCGCCGCATGAAGTCTCGCCGGGTGCTTGGATGGGTGTGCATGTCTTTCGGCCAGGCGACGCCGTCGAGGCGAGCCCGCTACGCCTCTAGGCTTTCCGCTCCGCTTCGACCAGGTCCGCCAGCTCGCTGAGGAACTCCTGTTCGTCCTGGAAGTCGCGGTAGACCGAGGCGAAGCGGACGTAGGCGACCTTGTCGATCTCGCGCAGGCGGTCCATGAGCAGCTCGCCGATTCTGCGCGTCTCGCACTCACGGTCGGGGGAGTCGGCGACGAGCGCTTCGGCGGCGGTCACCATGCGCTCCATGTCGATCATGCTCACCGGGCGCTTCTCGCACGCCCGCAACAGGCCGTTGAGGACCTTCTGGCGCTCGAATTTCTCGCGGCGGCCGTCCTTCTTGACGACCATGTAGGGGATCTCGTCGATCCGCTCGTAGGTGGTGAATCGGCGTGAGCAGTCCAGGCACTCGCGGCGTCGGCGAATAGCATCGCCTTCTTTGCTCTCGCGCGAGTCGACAACTTTGTCGGCCAGGTGGCCGCAGAACGGGCACAGCATATTGTGGCGGCCGGGGGGATCTACCCCTGATTCTACCCAACCGGCCGGGGCCGCTGGCCTGCGAGCAGAAAAACTCGCCCCCGCTGTGAACATTCGCTCCGCCGGCTACGTTGTAGTAGGCAGGGAACGGGACTACGAGACAATGACGACCGAAGCCGCACTACGCCCCTGGGACATCGCCTGGGGGAACGGCGCCGCCGGATCGAAGCCGGCGCGGGAGGCCCGAGCCCGCTCGATGGATCAAGACGCGGAGTTGGTCGAGCGTTGCCTCAGCGGCGGCGGGGGAGCATGGGAAGAGTTGGTTCGCGCCCACACGCGCTTGGTCTACGGCGCCTGCTACCGCTTCACTGGCCGCGCCGACGAAGCCCACGACCTCACCCAAGAAGTCTTCCTGCGCGTGTTTCGACGCTTGCACACCTTCAACCCTGAAAGCGGCGCTTTTCGCACCTGGCTGGTCCGGCTGACGCGCAATTTGCTCATCGATCACTACCGCAAGAACAAGAAGCACCAGGCCGTCGACTCGATCGACGACCAACTCTATGCGCTCGAAGAGACCTCCGGCATTGGCGGACAAGCCGATCGGCTGTTGCGTCGGCGCGAAGCCCAGGACGCGCTACAATCCGCGCTGAGCCAGCTCTCGCCCGAGCTGCGCGAGGCGGTCATCCTGCGCGACTTTCAGGAGATGGAGTACCGCGAGATCGGTCAATCGCTCGACATTCCCGAAGGCACGGTGAAGTCGCGGATCAACCGCGGTCGCCGCGAGCTGGCCCGGCGGCTGCGCGCGATGGGGGTGACCGCATGAAGTGCCGCGAATTCGAGCAGCGCCTCTGTGACTACCTCGACCGTACGCTCGGGGTCGAAGACGAGCGCGCGATGGAAGCCCACGCCGCCGGCTGCACGGCTTGCGGCGCCGAGCTTGCCGACGCCGAGCTGGTCTTCGCGGTGATGCGCGAGACTCCGCCCGTCGAGCCCCCGCCGCAATTGATGGCCGACATCATTCACGAGACGATCGGCGTCGGTACGGGGACGCTCGAGACGGCTGGAGGCGGTCGCTGGGGCTTCCTTGGAACCCTGCTGCATCCGTTCGGCCAGCCACGCTTCGTGATGGGCATGGCGATGACGATGCTGTCGTTCTCGATGTTTACCTTCTACGGCCAGCGCGCCATCGACCAATGGAACGAGCCGCGGCCTTCGCCGACGGCAACGTTGGCCGAGGGCTTTTCCGGGCAGATGCTGGGGCTGTGGGAACGCGCTCGCGAAATGACGAGCTCGGCGATCGAGCTTTATGAGCTCCAGACCGGCGCCACGGTCGTGGTCGAAGACGAGGCCGAGCCGACCGAGGGAGAACGCTAGGCGTGCAGTGCCCGACCTGCATCGAGACGACGGTGACTGCCTTCTGCCGCCACTGCGGCAAAGGCGTCTGCGCGCAGTGCGCCCAGGACGTGCACGGCGTGCCGCACTGCGGCGACTGTGCTCGCGAGCTTGCAAGCCTCCCCGCGGAAGCCGCTCCGCCCAAGGCGTTGCCGGCGCCGCCTCCGCGCCCCAGAGTCGCGGCGCAGGACGACGCGCCGCATCCGGTGCTCGCGGGCGTGCTCGGCTTCGTACCAGGCCTGGGAGCGGTCTATAACGGCCAATACGTCAAGGGGCTCATCCACGTCATCCTTTTCGGGCTGCTGATGACGATCGCGAGCAACATCACCTCCGGGCTCGAGCCGCTGTTCGTTCCACTCATCATCGCCTTCTACCTCTACATGCCCGTCGAAGCGGTCCGCACGGCTCAGGCCATGCGTCGCGGCGAGAAGGTCGACGAGCTTTCCGGCGCCGTCGGCGTGCTGTTTCGGGATACAGCTCGGTCGCCGGCGGCCGGCGTGGCGCTCATCGCGGTCGGCGTCGTGATGTTGCTGTTCTCCCTTGGCGTGTTTCGAGTGGAGCAGGTCATGCCGTACTGGCCGGTGCTGATCATCGCGCTCGGCGCCTATTGGCTCTACACCGCCGTGCGGCCGCGGGACGAGCTGCATTCGGAAGCCGCAGCATCCGACGGGCTGCGCGAATGAGCCTCGCCGGCCAGCCCGCGCCCCCGGCCCAGTTGGCTTTCGTGCTGCGCGTACCCCTCTTTCTCATTGCGCTCGGCGGCTTGTTTCTCGTCGAAGACTTTGGCGGCTGGCCGTTCCCGCGCACTTGGCCGATCCTGCTCATCCTTTGGGGAGCGCTGCTGATTTGGGCCCGGCGCGCGAGGACGCCGTGAGCGCGCCTCGCGCGTCGGTGTTCGGACCGCTGGCGCTGATCGGCGCCGGCGTGGCGCTACTCGTACACAACCTTTGGTCAGGCGTATCGTTGTGGACGCTGGCGCTCGACCGTTGGCCCTGGTTCCTGGTGGCGTGGGGCCTTGCGCACGTGGCGCAACACTTGCTGGCGCGCGCCCGCGGCGGTGCGGGGCCGCGCCGCCTGGGAGCGGGCGCGATCGTCGTCGCCCTGCTGATCTGCCTTGCCGGCCAGACCGGCCGGGCGATCCGCGCCAACGACGGCGTGCTGTTCCGTGCCTTCGGAGGCGGGGTGCAGGTGCGCGAGCCCGCCTTTCGGAGCCCGCCCCCCTCCGACCCGGCTGCTCCGACGCCCGTCGAGAAAACACCGTAACCTGCACCCTGGCGGGGTCGCCTTCTCCTGTGGCGGACGTGATGTTGAGTCCGCAGCCGGTATCGCCGGCAGAGGCGCGGAGGATCTTGCTGAAATCACGCATCTTCCACCCGTCGCATGCTGGTTGACCCCGAGGTGATCGTGAGCGCCCAGGCCGGCGAGGTCGAGGCGTTCAACCAGATCGTCCGGGCCTACCGGAAGCGGATTCTCGGCGCGATCTACCGCCTCATCGGGCGGGCGGAGGATGTCGAGGACGTAGCACAGGACGTATTCGTCCGGCTCTACTACTCGCTCGATCAGCTTCGCTCGGCGGAGGTCTTTGAACCCTGGCTCTATCGCCTAACGACGAACGCCGCGTACGACTACTTGCGGCGTCGCAAGCGGGTCAGCGCTGTGCGGATGGCGGATTTGAGCGAGGAGCAGGTTGTGTTTGCGGACGCGGCCGAGAGCGGCCGCAGGAGTGAGCAGGAGAGGGAGGCGCTCGAGACGCGCGAATTGGTGGAGACGCTGTTTGGCGAAATCTCCGAGGAGGACCGGATCTTACTCACGCTCAAAGAAGTGCAAGGGCTCTCGCTCAAGGAGCTCTCAAGGGTCTACGGCGTGAACGAGAATGCTTTGAAGGTACGCTTGTTTCGGGCTCGCAAGCGAGCCCTGCGAGCTTATGAGAGATTGAAGAAGCGGAAGGCTCTCTGATAGCATTTCGGTCCGGTTCGAGAAGGCAATGCACCGAGGAACGGAACAGGAACTAGATCGGCTCCTCGCTCGCTATCGCGACGCGATCCCCGAGCTCGAGCCGTCGGCTGAGTTCCTGAGCCAAGTTTGGCGGCGTATCGAAGACAGCCGGCCCACGAGTTGGACGGCGATCGTGCATTGGGCGCCGCGGGTCGCCGCCGCGGGCGCGCTGGCGGCGGTGCTGCTGGCGGCTTCCGCTTGGATTCCCGACCAGCAGCGGCGCCAGCAGGCCGTGCTCGAGAGCAGCTACGTCGAAGCGCTCACGGCGGATTCGCTCGACGAGCACGACGAGGCGCTTTGGATCATGGCCGGCGACCGTCTGGCCGGCAAGAGATGACGCGACACCCGAAAACCGCCGCGGCCTTCTACCTGCTACTCGTCTTCGCTGCCGGCGTAGCGCTCGGCTTTTCGGCGAATCAATTCTACGCCGCTCGCGTCGCAACCGCGGATGAAACCGCCGCCGTCGAGACGGCCGCCGAGTACCGCAAGAACCTCGTCGCGGGACTCGACCAACAGCTCAACCTCGACGATGACCAAGTCTCGGAGGTCCTGCTGATCCTCGACGACATCGGCGATCGCTGGTATCAGGTCCGCGACGCGATGGAGCCGGAGTTCGAGGCGATCCGCCAGGAACGCGCCGAGCGCATCATGGCCGTGTTGACCAAGGCGCAGCGGCGCGAGTACGAGCGAATCCTCGAAGAGCGCCGGCGGCGACGCGAAGAGCGGACGCGGCGGTACCGCTACGGCGAATAGGCGGGGCGGCTAGGCGCGATTCGCCTTTTGGATCACGATTGGCTCGAGCGGCACGTCCTGGTGCATGCCGCGATTTCCCGTGGGGACGTTGCGGATCTTGTCGACGACTTCCATCCCGTCGGTCACGCGGCCGAACACGCAGTAGCCCCAGCCGTTGCCGGTTTTGCCGGTGTGGTCGAGAAAGCTGTTCGTCTCCACCGTGTTGATGAAGAACTGCGCGGTTGCCGAATGCGGGTCCGAGGTTCGCGCCATCGCGATCGCGCCGCGTTCGTTCTTGAGCCCGTTGGCGGCTTCGTTCTCGATCGGCGCGCGCGTCCCCTTTTCCGACATCTGGGCGTCCATCCCGCCGCCTTGGATCATGAAGTTCGAGATCACGCGGTGGAAGATCGTCCCGTCGTAGTGGCCCGCATCGACGTAGCCGAGGAAGTTCTCGACCGTCTTGGGCGCTTTGGCGGGATCGAGCTCGATCGTAATCGAGCCCTCGCTGGTCTCGAGCACGATGGCGGGGTTCTGGGTTTCTGACATTGACATCTCGTTGAGCTCCCTAGCGCGCGCGACGGACCGATTCGATCACGATCTGCGTGGTGGGGACGTCGCTCATGCCACCGGCGGCCCCGGTAGGGGTAGCGGCAATCGAGTCGACGACGTCCATGCCTTCGATCACCCTGCCGAACACCGCATAGCCCCAGGCGCCCGGCGGTTGGCTGGCCTGGTCGAGCATCGCGTTGTCGGAGTGATTGATGAAGAACTGCGAGGTGGCGCTGTGCGGGTTCGGAGTGCGCGCCATCGCGATCGTGCCGCGAGCATTGCGCAGCCCGTTCTTGGCTTCATTCTGGATCGGCGCCCGCATCTGTTTCTTGACCATGTCCGGCGTCAAGCCGCCGCCTTGGATCATGAAGCCCTTGATGACGCGATGGAAGATGGTGCCGTCATAGTACTTCGTGTCGACGTACTCGAGAAAGTTCTCGACCGACTGCGGCGCCTTGGCCGGGTCTAGCTCGATCCGAATGACCCCTTTCGTGGTCGTCATCACGACTACGGGATTGGCGGGAGCCTTGGGTGCGGCCTTCTTCGGAGCAGGCTTGGGAGCAGGTTTCGGGGCAGGCGCGGGGGGCGGTTCGGGCTCATCGACCGGCGGTTCTTCGACCGCGACCGGCGGCTCCTCGATCGGGGCGGTCTTGGCGACGGGCTCGGGCTCGGGCGTGACGTCCTCGGGCGGAGCGTCGGACCCGCATCCGGCTCCGAGGGCGACCAGCGCGATGATCAGAATCCAGGCTTTGGCGTTGCGCATCGGGGGTTTCCTTGAGTCGCGAGACCCCAGTGTATCAAGGCCGGCCGGGGCAAATGCGGCCCCGGCCGAGCCTTGTTTCGTCGTACTAGCCCGGCCCGCCCGGCAGAGTCAAGAAGACCCCGCGCGGCTGATCGGATCGGCACAAAAGACGGAAGTGGTAGGTGGTCAGCGTCTCGAGGTTGGGCAGCAACACGGAGCGCTGCACGGCGCCGCCTCCGTCGTTCAAGCGCGCGTGCACGGGCGTGGAGAAGTGCTTGTCCTCTCCGAAGTCCACGAAGCACGCGTCGGCGTCTGGAGCTTCGTAGGTCAGCGTGGCAGAGATCGGCGTGACCGAGAAGGCGACATCGCGCACGCGTCCCTGCGATACCCGGATCGCATCAATGTCCGCGCCGTAGCCGGTGTAGGGCGAGCTCGGCGGAAGGCGAAAGTCGGTGCTGGAACCGAACAGCTCCTGCATTCGATCCAAGCAATGTAGGCCGTCCGAGGCGACGATCTGATTCGAGAAGTTCGCCGGACAGCCTCCCGTGCATGAGAAGTGCTGGGCGGAAAACGAGGCCATCGTGTTCGTCTTCAGCAGCGTCGCTTCGCGGTCGAGGTCTTCTGCGAAGTCGGTGCAAGGCAGCACCACGTTGTCCCAAACCGCCAGCGGATCCGACACGCCGGGACCCTGTCGATAGTGGGTCTTCCAAAAGTCGTAGCCCGAGCTGCTCGAAGGAGCGGGCAGGTAGTTGGCGCCGGATAGGTCGGCTTGCAAACCGAACTGAAAGATGGCCGAGCGTGAAAGAGGAACGATGTTGGAGTCCACGACCGTTCCGCCGGAAGCTTCTCCGGAGGCGAGCCAGATGAAAGGCCCGTGGCCGAACGTCGGCGTAATCGTGTTGTGCTCCACCCGATGGTCTTCGGTCTCGGCGTACGAGAGGAAGCTGCGACCGATGAACGGGGATACCGTCAACGGCCAGCCGTTGGGCTGATGGCCCGCCTGCCCGGCCGGAAACGTTCGATTCCGCACGGCATCGACCTCGACGCCCAGGTTGTGCGTGACCAGAATTCGCTGCGGGCTCTTGGTATCCGAGGTCGCATCGAGACTGCCGCCCAAGTCGATGAACCCGCCGTTGCGATGCAGCACGTTGTGGATGATCTCGATGTCCCGCAAAGTGCGGTCGACGCCGTCCCCGAATACCGGTCCGGAAAGGCTCAATAGCAGCGGCGCCCCGGACGGCGAACCGTTGGCCGGGTTTCCGCTAAAGAAGTTCCCTCTGACTAGCGCGCGCCGAGCGGCCTTGAGCTCGAGGTGGTGCCGAGAGGTGTAGTAATGACCCCGCGCCTGTTCCCGGCCCGAGACGAGCCGCAGCGGCGTCCAGAAGACGTTGCGCACGAAGCTGAGGTCTTCAGGGTTCTCCGCGTTGGCGTCCGCAAATACCACGATGCCGGCGTTGGATTCGAGCATGTTGTTGCGAAGCTGGAAATCGCGTGTACGGTGGAGCTGGTGGAAGAACCCAGTGTCGGAGAACACCGATTGCCCGGTGTCGATCGCGACGCGTGAGATCGGGTTCACCCCGTACCAAGCGGAATCGCCTCGCATCCAACTGTCGATGACGGCGCTCGAGGTGCGCAGCGCCGAGTCGGTACTCACCCAGTTGAACCCCACTCCGTTGCGGTACGGCGTTCCCCGCAGATCGACGATACAACGGTCGAAGACGATGCGCTGTGAGTTCCGAAACTCGATCAGAGTCGTCATGACGGGCGGGTCATACGAGATGAATCCCCCCGCGAGCGTTCCGCTCGCGCTCGACTGCTCGAGTTGGACGCGCGTCGCGTCGATCACCGAGAATAGGTGCGTCTGGTTGACCTTCTCTTCCTCGGCGCCGCGCACCTCCAAGACCGTCAACATGCCGAGCTGACGGACCGTACCGCTACAGGGGTTGCATACGCCTGACGGCGCTCCGTTGAGCGTGCCGGTCGTCCCAGTTGGCCCAGCTAGCTCGTAGATCCCGTCCCACGCGCCCCCGGGCGTGCCTTCGATGATCACGGCCGAGCGAGACTGCAGTGTGTGGGCGGTCGAAGTCGTCAGCATTCCGTTCGAAATGGAGGCGATCGAGAAGCTGTGGAAGTTCCCATAGCCATGCGGCTCGGCCGTCGTACAGACCACCGGGCTGCCGGCCGTGCAGCCGGTGAGCGGCACGCTGACCGCCGTGGTGATCGTGCCGCCGCCCGCATAAGACCCGCTGATCGGCCCCTGCTTGGTAAAACAACGAAACGTGTCGGCCGTGGGAAAGGTGCCGACGCGGCAGGAGCGGTGAAACTCGCGGTCGTGCAGACCGGGCGCATTCACCTGCACGCCGTCGAAGAACTGAAGATTGTGCGGCGCCGAGACCGTGATCACCCCCGTCGAAGTGTCTACGGAGATGATGTCGAGCCGGTTGCGCGCCAAATCTCGATGCTCGGGGTGCTGGAACACGACCGCCTCGAAACGCCAGCCCTGCGTGCAGGGCGGCGTCGCGCAAAACGGCTCGGCGAGCAAGCGCGCGTGACTGATCGATCTCGTCGCCCGATTGGTTTCGATGCTGGCCATGTGCGCGCGGAACGTCGGATCCGCCCGCACTCCCGGAGGAGGCAGCAGCAAAGGGTCGACGCTCGTCCTGACGATGCAGGTTCCCGTGCCCGACTTCGTAGGCGCGACGTAACCCTCCAGGCTCTCCGCCTCGGGCCTGCAAACCGCGCCCGCCGGGATCAGAATCTCATGCACGAGATTTGGATCCGCGGCCGCACAGGCGTTGAGCTGCGCCTGGAAGTCCATGCACAGACCTTCGCTGTCCAACGTGACCGAAAAGCTCGTCCCGGTCACGGCTGGGATGACGGCTGGGTCGAAGTCGTGCAACGGGGCTGCCGGGGTGCGCTGCGCGGGTGCGTCGAGCGCCAGCGTGGTGAGCTTGGGTCGCAGCTCGCCGCCCCCGACGTCCTCGCATACGTAGCCTCCCGGCTGCGAGCCGACGGTCGGGCAGAGCTCGCTCTCACATGAGGCTGCGTCGCTCCAATTGATTCCGTTCAGGTCGGAAACCTGTGGGTCGAAGTAGTAGGTCGTGGCCGGGGCCAAGCCTGTGAGGGGGACGAACCGGCTGTCGCGGCTGGTGTTGTTGGCGCGTATCTGCCGGCTCTGGAATCCCAAGCTTCCCGACGTGAGCCCGAACTTCACGCGGAAGAACGTCGGCGCGCCCGACGTGTCGGTATCGAACTCGAAGTCGACCGTCCTGTCGCCGACCTGCAGGTTCAAGTTCTGGGGGCACAGCGCAAGCGCCGGCGCGCCAGCGCAGTAGATCGCGATCGCAATCCAAACCGCGCTCGCGGCCCGCCTCACTGCATGGCGCCGGCCTCGCCGGCCCGTTCGAGCTGTCTGTTTCATGCTCTGCCTCGACTCGTTCGCTAGATCGGTCGCCGCTTGCCGGGCAAGGCCTGGCGCGGGCGACCGGAATCAGCGTCTGTGGGGCGAGCGGGGCCGCGGAGGCGCACCCTTGGCGCGCAACTTCGGCCTCAACTCGAAACTACCGCCGAATTGGGATCGGAAGCTCCGGAATACTGAAAACAAGGCACTTGTAAATGTACGAAATCATACATTTCCCGTCTTGGCCGCTTCGAGTCGTTGGTAGAGCTCCCGTTTCGGGAGGCCTCTCTCTCGAGCCGCCTCCTTGATCGCTTCCATGCGGCT
The DNA here is from genome assembly GCA_965216545.1 of Bryobacterales bacterium. Classification (GTDB taxonomy): domain Bacteria; phylum Acidobacteriota; class Terriglobia; order Bryobacterales; family UBA6623; genus RI-231. The sequence continues at coordinate 2,689,640 of OZ244172.1, read as the reverse complement.
CGCGCCAGCCGCCATCAGCTCGGCTACCCGTTGCTCGACCGGCGTGTCGGTCACCGAGGGAGCGTCGGCGGCGCCGGCGACGACAACCACGATCTCGCCCTTGAGCCCGCCGCAGGATTCGATCTGCCGTTGCAGCTCCGAAGCCGGTCCGCGTAGAACCTCTTCGTGCATCTTCGTCAACTCACGAGCGATTGCGACCTCGCGGTCGCCCAGCGTCTTGACCAGATCAGCCATGGCGGCGCGAATCCGGTGGGGCGCTTCGAAGAAGACCAGGGTCGAGGCATCTTGGCGGACGGCTTCGAGCGCCCGCTGCCGCTGTCCTCGCCTCGCGGGCAGGAAGCCGCAGAAGCGGTACGAGTCGGTCGGCAGACCCGAGGCGACCAACGCGGTTTCGACCGCCGACGCTCCCGGAATCGGCTCGACGCGATGTCCCGCCGCGATCATCGCGCGCACAACCCGGTAGCCCGGGTCAGAGATGGCCGGCATGCCGGCGTCGCTGACCAACGCCACCTTTTCGCCGGCGTCTACTCGGGCAACCAGCTCCGTTGCCCGAGCCTGCTCGTTGTGCTCGTGGCAACTCACCAAGGCCTTGCCTTGGATCTCGAAGTGAGCAAGCAGCCCGCGCGTCCTGCGCGTGTCTTCGCAAGCGACGACGTCCGCCTCGCGCAGCACCCGCACGGCGCGGAACGTCATGTCGTCGAGATTGCCGATCGGCGTCGCGACTAAATGAAAGCTCTCGGCCATGCGGCTATCGTAGCCGGATCTTGGCCAGGTACACGCTGGTCTTGCCCTCGTGGGAGGAGTAGTAGCTCATCCACAGCAGGTCGTCGTGATAGACGAAGCCGGGATAGCTCGTGTCGCCCCCGGATGGCAGCGTCAACACGGGCGCGTACGAGCTCGTCGCCATGCGGGCCAGCACGGTCGTAGATCCGTCGCCGTAGCGCCGGCTGCCAGCCCACATTTGGCCATTCGGTAAGACAATAAAGTCCGGTCCGCCAAACCTCTGGCCCGCATCACTCCACTTCCATTCGGTGTAGGGCGGCCGTGAGCGGCCGATCCAGCCGGTCTTGGGATCCCCTTCGCCGCGCACCATCGCGATCATCGAGCCGTCGATGGTGAAGCGCAGCGTCGTCTCCGAGCAGCCGTCAATCTCGAAGTCTACGATCTCGCGGTAGTGCAGCCCGTCCCGCGTTTGGTAGAGCGTGCAGCCGCGCTCGCCGGCCGGCCCCCCGCCGCCGTGGTAGGAGACTCCGTATCCGGTTCTGTCCCGCCAGCTCAACCGCCACAGCCAGTCGCCTTTGTTGAGAATCCGCTGCGGCGCCGTCCAGTCCCGACCCTCGTGCGAAAAGGCGACTCGCGGCTGGCGGCCCCGGTACGCCCCGTCCCGGTAAAGGGACCCGCCGATCAGCAGCATCAGGCGGTTCTCCGGCGTCACCGACAGCTTGGGGTCGCGCAGATCGACGCCGTCCTCGGCGATCAGCGCAGCGGAGGCCCAGCGCTCGCCGTCCTCCGACGTCAGCACGCGAATCTTGCCGTCGCCGCGGACATGACCGTCTGCTTCGCGAAACGTCACGAACCAGCGGTTGTCGAAACGAATCAAGTCCGTGAAGGCGTTGTGGTCGCCCCGGTCCCAAACTCTCTCGACCGAGACGATCTCCGGCTCGGCCGCTGCGGCCAACCACGAAACGCACAGAGCCGCGAACAGCACGCGCATGGCATCGCCAACGTAGCACAGCGGACGGCGGCTGCGTTGACCCGCATCGACCTCCGTGCTACCGTTCTCAGCGGTATCACCGTGCACGATCGCATTCCCGCCCCCTGGGCTCTGACGCCGACCTCCCGCCGCGCAGCACTGCGCGGGCTGGCGGGCTTTCTGTTGGCCTCGCCCATTTTCCGTGACGTGGCTGAAGCCGCCGCAACCGGACGCCCCGGACAGACCCCGCCGCCGATGGAGGACCTGTTCAACACCTTCGATTTCGCCAAGGCCGCCAAGGCCTACCTCGATCCGGTCGCCTGGGACTACATGGCGGAGGGCTCGGAAGACGAAGCCGCCCTCGACGACGCCCGCCGCGCTTTCAATCGCATCGTCGTCCGCCCGCGGTTCCTCACCGACGTCCACCAGATCGACCTCGAGACCAACGTCCTAGGCCAGGACCTACCCTTCCCGATCTTCATCGACCCGGCCGGCGGCAAGAACTGCTTCCGCTCCGCCGGAGAGCTCGAGGTCGCCCACGCGGCCTCCGAGCTCGGCTGCATGTACATCGCGAACGGAGGCATCGACGACTATCTCTCCTCCGGCGAAGCGCCGAAGAACTGGTGGCAGCTCACCACTGGCTCTCACCTCCGCAACGAAGGCTCGATGGAAGACTTCGTGATCAAGCTCGAGGATATGGGAGCGGCGGGCATCTGCTTTACCGTCGACATCATGCACGTCTCGCACCGCGAGCGCTCGATTCACAACAGATTCGTGCGCCGCTGGTGCGATACGGGCGTTCCACGCGACGACCAAGGCAACCTGATCTATTCCGAGGGCGAGCGCGCCTGGACGACGGGCGTTTACCCGCGGCTGGCCTTTCCCACCGCCACCTGGGAGGACGTCGAGACGCTGCGCGAGATGACCGATCTCAAGATCATTCTCAAGGGCATCCTTACCGCGGAGGACACCGCGAAAGCGGTCGAGGTGGGGGTGGACGGCGTGGTGGTGTCGAGCCATGGAGCGCGCCAGCTCGACCACGTCGGCGGTCCGATCGAGGCTTTGCCCGAATGCGTCGAAGCCGCGGCGGGCAAGATCGCCGTGTTGATCGACGGCGGATTTCGTCGCGGTACCGACGTGCTCAAGGCGCTGGCGCTGGGCGCGGACGCAGTTGGCGTAGCCAGGCCCTATCTGTGGGGCCTGACGCTCTACGGCCGCGAGGGCGTGCACCGCGTGCTCGAGTTGCTCTACACCGAGCTCGCGCTGGACATGGGCATGGCCGGCGTGGCGTCGATCGGCGATATCGACCGCAAGCTGGTGCGCATCCGCGACTACGAGCTTTGGGGACCCGGCGCGGTTCGATAGATTGCACGGAGGCCGATTCGCTCCCATGCCTTTGAATCTCTTCATCTGTTACAAGAAGAAGCTAATCACCGAGCGCGACGGCGGAACAGTTGAGAAAGAGTCCAAGGCGACGCTCCTGCACGCCCTGCTGGTTCAGGATCCGGAATACGAGCCCTGGATCGATGAGGATGCGCTCGGAGCAGGCATGGCTTGGGAGACGGAGATCTACAATCGAATCCTGCTGAGCGATGTACTTCTGGTTCTGATCGAACGCGGCACGTCGAAGTCCCAGTGGGTTCAACGAGAGATCGCCCTCGCGAACGCACTTGGGATTTCTGTTTTCCCTCTCGCAAGCGATATGACAGGCGACGAGATGGTCTCGGAGTTGAAAGGACTGCAAATCGACCACTTGCAGGCGAGAGTCACTCACAATCTGAAGTGGAATGCGAAGGACGCCCTGTTGGCGGAACTGCGCCGGGACCTTTTGACTTCGGCCGAGCGTACGAAGACACAGCAGGATCAGACGTTGAAAGGCTTGCTTCGCCGACGGGCGGTTCACAAGCCGAAGGGGCAGGACAACCAATCCGCCGCGAGCTTTCAATTGAAATCCGGCAAACAGCCGCCTAGAGTTCATGTCGCGAGCGGCGATATAGCCCGGATTCGTGACGTTGACGTGTTTGTCAACTCCGAAAACGACTACATGCAAATGGCTCGTGTATTCGAGAGCAAGACCGTTTCGGCAACCCTTAGACGCATGGGTTCACGCATCCGAGATGGCCGGTACGAAGATACGATCCAGGAGGAGCTCAATCTCGAGCTCGCCAACAGAAGCCGGCCGGTCCAGTATGGAGAAGTCTTCGCTACCAGCGCCGGCGGACCGACGAGTCTGTTGGCGCGCGACAACCAGGCACGGTACGTCTTTCACGTGGCCGCCGTTCAAGCGGTGCCAGCAGACGCCCGCCTCATTCCATTCAAACAAGCATTCCAGATCGAGGCTTGCGCACGCTCCATCCTGGCAAAAATTGGCCAAGTCAACGCCGCGAAAGGCATCATATCGCCGCCGCAGACCGAACAGCGTCTCGAGCAGGAAAAGCGCGCGGAGTCGGGTGATTCTGTCATCCGCAGTGTCGTGTTTCCGTTGCTCGGCACCGGATCAGGCGGCGCTTCCGTAGCAGAAGTGCTCGGCCCGATGATTGACGGAATCGCAAGGGTGCTTGCCGCCGACGACGGCGCCTGCTCGGGGTTGACGGACATCTATATATCCGCATATACCCAGTCCGATGTCGAGGAAGTGACCTCTTTCCTGGGGTCTCATCCGGTTCTTGCTTAGATAGCAGCGCTTCGGCCGCGATCGAGTCCTCGGCGTCGGGCCAAGCCAGCTAGCTCGTATGATCCAACAGGATCCGCCACCCCTCCCCCCGCTTGGCGAACACCAAGGTGAAGATCCCTGACGCGGCGCCGCCCTGCTCGGCCGGCCGCTCGAGCGCGAACCGCCCGATCACGATTGCGACGTCCTCGCGCACGATGCGGACCTCGATGTCGGAGAAGCTCGCTACGCCCATGCGCGCCCGGTCCGGATAGTCGCGCCGATAGCGCTCGAGCACGCTTTGATAGCCTTTGCGCACCTCCGAGCCCACGAAGGTCGTCTCGGGCGAATCCTCGTATCCCGTCATGAAGGCCTCGAGGTCGCCGCGATTCCAAGCCTGGACTTGCGCTTCGAGCACTGCGCGGATCTCCTCCTCGAGTGGAGCTCCCGAGGCGGCGAGGCAGGAAAGCGCGAGAGCGGCGGCGAGTCGAAACATAGCGCTGCCGAGCGTAGCATGTAGAATCGTCTCGATGTCGCCTGACGCTTGGTTACCCTTGTCGTCGTTGCTGCTGAGTTGCGCAGCGGCCATGGCCGCCGACCGGCCGTTCGGCAAGGCCCGCGCGGGGCGTTCGCCGGTGCTGGCTAGGCACGGAATGGTCGCAACCAGCCAGCCGCTAGCCGCGCAGGCGGGCCTGCGGATTTTGCAGCAGGGCGGCAACGCCTACGACGCCGCCGTGGCAACCGCGGCCGTGCTCGCTGTCGTCGAGCCGATGATGACCGGCCCAGGCGGCGACGTGTTCATGCTGGCGCACGACGCCGGCAGCGGCAGACTACTCGGGCTCAATGGCAGCGGCTTCTCTCCCGCCGCCGCCAGCCCGCGGCCGCTCGAGCAGCGCGGCCTCGACGCCATCCCGGTCACCGGTCCGTTGTCGATCACCGTCCCAGGCGCGGTCGACGCTTGGGCGGAGATTATCGACAAGCATGGCAAGCTCACGCTCGCCGAGGTCCTCGCTCCCGCCATCGCCTACGCCGAGGAAGGTTTCGCCGTCAGCGAGATCATCGGCGGCGACTGGGAACGCGGCGGCCCGCCTCACGCCGATAACGCCGAGTTTCGCCGCGTCTTTCTCAAGGAATCGGGCGCACCTTATCGTCACGGCGACCTGTTCCGCAATCCCGATCTCGCCAAGACCCTGAAGCAGATTGCCCGGGACGGGCGCGAGGCGTTCTATCAGGGCGCCTTCGCGCGGGCGATGGTCGAAGAGCTCGCCCGCCTGGGCTGGCCCGTTACATTGGACGACCTCGCGTTCCAACACTCCGATTGGGTCGAGCCGATCTCGACCTCGTACAAGGACGTGGAGGTGTTCGAGCTCCCGCCGAACGGCCAGGGCATGGCCGCGCTCGAGATTCTGAACATCCTCGAGCCCTTCGGGCTACGCCAGCTCGGCCACAACTCGACCCAGTATCTGCACCTGCTGATCGAAGCGAAGAAGCTGGCCTTCGCAGACCTGACGGCCTGGAACGCCGACCCCGAGAAGGCGCGCCTGCCGGTGGAGACGATCATCTCCAAGGACTACGCCGAGCGCCAACGCGCTCGTATCGATCCGAGCAAAGCCGCGCCTGGTTACGAGTCCGGCATCGGCGACGGGGCGAGCGATACCGTCTACCTCACTGTCGTCGACGAAGAGCGCAACGTCGTCTCGTTCATCAACTCGATCTTCCACAACTTCGGCTCCGGCGTCGTCGTACCTGGAACGGGCGTCGTGCTGCAGAACCGCGGCGCGCTCTTCACTCTCGAGGACGGGCATCCGAACCGGCTCGCGCCACGCAAGAGGCCTTACCACACGATCATCCCGGCGATGGCCTACCGCGACGGCAAACCCTGGCTGAGCTTCGGAGTGATGGGAGGCGACATGCAGCCGCAGGGTCAAGTGCAAGTGCTGCTCAACATGCTCGAATTTGGGATGGATGTGCAGCAAGCCGGCGAAGCCGTGCGCTTTCGCCACAACCCCGCCGACGGCGTCGCGCTCGAGTCCGGCGTCGACCCAACCGTCGTGCAAGAGCTCTCGCGGATCGGCCACGACATCCGTACGCGCCCGGGCGTGTTCGGCGGCTATCAGGCCATCGAGATCGACTTAGCGCGCGGCGTGCTGATTGGCGGCGCCGACCCCCGCAAAGACGGTCAGGTCGCGGGCTGGTAGCCTGGAAGCTTCATGGCGGACACCAAGACTCCCATCACCGTCGCCTACGGCGATGGCATCGGCCCGGAGATCATGCGGGCCGTGCTCGACATCCTGCTCGCGGCCGGCGCGCAGCTCGACATCGAGCGGATCGACGTGGGCGAGAAGCTCTATGAGCGAGGATTCTCAGCTGGCATCGAGCCGGAGTCGTGGCGTTCGCTCGAGCGAACCGGCGTCTTGCTCAAGGCGCCCATCACCACTCCCGAGGGCGGCGGCGTCAAGAGCCTCAACGTCACCATCCGCAAAACGCTCGGCCTGTTCGCCAACGTGCGACCGGCGCGCTCCTACCACCCCTACATTCACACCGACCATCCCGAAACGGATCTGGTCGTCGTTCGCGAGAACGAGGAGGATCTCTACACCGGCATCGAGCATCGCCAGACCGACGAGGTCGTGCAGTGCCTCAAGCTGTACTCCCGCCCCGGCTGCGAGCGCATCGTCCGCTACGCCCTCGAGTACGCTCGCCAACGCCCGCGCAAGAAGCTCACCTGCATGACCAAGGACAACATCATGAAGATGACCGACGGTCTGTTCCACAAGGTCTTCGAAGAGGTCGGCGAGGAGTACCCCGACGTCGAGCAAGAGCACCTGATCCCCGACATCGGCTTGGCGCTGGCCGCCGCTTCGCCCGAGCGCTTCGACGTCATCGTCACGCCCAACCTCTACGGCGACTTCCTCTCCGATATCACCGCCCAAGTTTGCGGCTCGGTCGGCGTCGGCGGCTCGGCCAATGTGGGCGAGAGCGCCGCCATGTTCGAGGCAATTCATGGCTCCGCCCCTGACATTGCCGGCAAGGGCGTCGCGAACCCCTCCGGCCTCCTGCTCGCCGCCGTCAAGATGCTGGAGCACATCGGCCAGAGCGATGTCGCCGACACCGTCCAGAAAGCTTGGCTCAAGACAATCGAAGAAGGCATCCATACCGGCGACATCTATGCAGGCGAGACGAGCGAGCGCCGTGTCGGAACGCAGGAGTTCGCGGCCTCTGTCATCGACCGGCTCGGTCGCGAGCCCGAGCGCCTGCCGGTCTCGCACTACCCCTCGGTCGACATGGAAAAGATGCGCGTCCACCGCGGCCCCAAGGCGGACAAGAAGCTCGTCGGCGTCGACGTCTTCCTGCATGTCGAATGGGACCAGTTCGAGCCCTACGAGCTGGCCGCCGGCCTGCTCGAGGCGCCGCTGCGCCCGCTGCGGCTCGAGACCATCGCCTCGCGCGGGTTGAAGATCTGGCCCGACGGCGCTCCGCAGACGATGCAGACTGATCACTGCCGCTGTCGCTTCGTCGCCGCGGATCGCGGCCGCGCGATCAGCCACCGCGATGTCGTCAAGCTGCTCGGTCGACTAGCCGATCATGGCTTCGACTTCATCCAAGCCATTCAACTCTACGAGTACGACGGCGAACGCGGCTATTCGCTCGCGCAAGGCGAATAGCCGGCGCCCGGCGCCGAAGCGCTGTATGCTATTCGCCATGAAACGCATCTTGCCGCTCCTGCCGCTCGTCCTGCTTGGCTGCTCGACGCAAACCGAGGACGCCCCGCCGCCCGAAGCCGCTCCCGCGCCCGGCGAGCATCGACAGGCCCGCGAGTTTCTCTACCCCGAGGCCTTTAAGGAAGGCCGGCCGTTCACGCCCGGCGTGATGGCCGGCGACACGCTCTATCTGGCCGGCGTGGTGGGCGCGGACCCGATGAGCGGCGAGCGGCCCGCGGCGATCGCCGATCAGACCCGGCGCGCGATGCAGAACGTCGGGCTGATCCTCGAAGAAGCCGGCTTGAGCTACTCCGACCTGGTCAGTTGCCACGTGCAGCTCACCGATATGGACAACTATGCCGCGATGAACGAGGCGTACGGATCGTTTTACGAGGAAGGCAAGTATCCGGCGCGCACCACCCTCGAGATGGCGGATCTGGTCGGCGGCAACGAAATCGAGATTACCTGCATCGCCTACGCTGGCGCGACCTCGATCGTGAGGCCCGCCGAGGGCTCCGCGCCCGCCGCCATGGGGCCCTATTCGCCCGGAGTCCGGGCGGGCGCCATGCTTTACCTCTCCGGCCAAGGCGGTCGCAACCCGGCGACCAACGAAGTTCCGCCAGCCGCCGAGGATCAAGCCGCCCAGACGATGGAGACCATCGGCGCCATTCTCGAAGCCGGCGGCCTCGGTTTCAACAACGTCGTCTTTGCCAACGTCTACTACCTCGGCGCTGAAAATCTGGCCGGCATCGACGCATCCTACATGGCGCGGTTCCAGCAAGGCGGCGCTCCCAGCCGCGGCGCTTTCGAGCTCTCCGGGCTGCCCGGGACGATCAACACCGAGATCACCTTCATCGCTGCCGACGACGACTACATCACGCGACTGTTCCCGCCCGGTGAGCAAGCCGGCGCCACCGAGTCGCCCGCCAGTCTCACCGGCGGGACGCTCTACCTCAGCGCCGCGACCGCCGCGGGCGCCACGGTCGAGGAGCAGATGCGAGCCATCCTAGCCGAACATGAGGGTCGACTGAAGATGGCGAACATGAGCTTCGGAAACGTCGTTGAGGCAAAGGTCTATCTGGCCGACGTTGGCGACTTCGCCGCGATGAACGAGGTCTTCGTGCAGGTCTTTGCGGAGGACCCGCCGGCGCGCACCACCGTCGGCGTGAACTTCGCCAGCGACGAGAAGCTCGCGATCGCGTTGATCGCCGTGGAGTAGGCGCGCGAGCCCTACAGGCTGATCATGTCCCACGGCGCCCGCGCCTTGCGCCCTAGCCGCAGCGACGCTTCGCGGTCGTCGATGAAGTCCTCGCGCTCGGCGTCCCACCACAGCTTGCGGCCTACTTTGTGGGCGATGTTGCCTAGATGTGCGATCAGCGAGGCGCGGTGACCGGTCACCGCGTCCGTGCGCGGCTTCTCGCCCTCGCGCACGCAGCGCACGAAGTGGGCGGCGTGCAGCGCTGAAGGCTCGCTTCCGTTGACCGCGCGATACTCCAGCTCGGGAGCGTCCAGCTTGCCCGATTGCAGCGATCCGGCGCGCCGCACGCCTTCGGGAAAGACCTCATACCCCAGCCGGTCGGCCACGACCAGTCCGTTCGATCCATAGAACGCCATCCCGTTCGGCCGGTCGAACGGATTCCGCGCGCCATGCAGGTTGCGCTCCTTGGTGGTTCGCGCAAAAGCTCCGAAGCCGTTCGTGTTGATCGCCTCGTAGCTCATCACGAAGCCGGGATATTCGTAGCTCACCTGCAAGACGTCAGGCTGGTCGCTCATGCCTCCCACCGCGAATCGCCCGCCCGCCGCCGAGACCGAGCGCGGCTTCTCCACGCCCATGATCTGATGAATCGTGTCGAAACGATGCACGCCGAAGTCGGTGATCCAGCCGCCGGCGTAGTCGAAGAAGCCGCGATAGCTGCGCAAGAACCGCGCACGGTTGAACGGCACGTACGGCGCCGGGCCCAGGTACATGTCCCAGTCGAGCTCATCGGGGGCGGGCTCGTCCGGCGCTTCCCTCAGACCGGACGGCATCAGGTTGACGTAGTTCCACACCTTGACGAAGTGCACGTCCCGCAGGGTCCCGCCCTGCACCATGCGCTCCACCTCCATCAGGTGCGGCGCCGAGCGGTGCTGCGTCCCGGTCAGGAAGACTTGGCTCGAATGGCGTTTCGCCGCTTCGACGATGGCTCGGCCTTCGAGCACGTTGTGCGCGATTGGCTTTTCGCAGTAGACGTGCTTGCCCGCGGCCAGCGCCATCACGGCGGGAATCGCGTGCCAGTGGTCGGGCGTGCCGATGTGGACCGCGTCGATGTCGGGGTCGTCGAGCACGCGCCGAAAGTCCTGATGGATCTTGCCGTCGCCGCCGCTGAGCTCCTGATTGGCCTCGCGCGCCTGCGGCAGGTAGACGTCACACAACGCGGTGTAGTCCACGTTGGGGTTCTTGACCATGTGCCGGGCGACGCTGCGGCCGCGCCCGCCGCAACCGATCAGGGCCAGCCTGAGTCGATCGTTCGCGCCCATCACGCGTTGGGCCGCCGCCGCGCTCATCGCCGCCGTCGTTACGAAAGTTCTTCTGTCCATCGACTGTTTAGTATAGGCCAGCCGCGCAGGTATAATCGGGGATTCCGTCCGCGCCAGGACGGCATCGAGATGGCAACCATCAAAGTTTTCAGCAACGGCCCTCTACGCATCGAGGGCGACGACCTGCGGATCCTCGACCACGAAGGCCGCGAGTTCGGCCTCGGCGGTCGCCAAGCGATCGGCTTGTGCCGCTGCGGCCATTCGGCGAACAAGCCGTTCTGTGACGGGGCGCACAACCGAGAGGGGTTCGAATCGAGCTGCGAAGCGCGCGACTTGCCGCCGATCAGGCCCAAGACGTAACGTGCGCCGCCCGGCCGCTATCCCCTGAGTTGAATCCGCAGCTTCTTCTCGAGCGCTCCGACCAGCCGCTCGGAGTAGCCGTGGATCTCTTCGCTCGTGAAGCTCGTATCGTTGCGTTGCCAAATCGCCCGTAGCAGCAAGCTGTACGAGCCCTTCGCCGCCTGCTTTCCTCGAAAGATCTCGACCGGCTCGACCTTCACGAGGTGCTCCATCGCTCCGATCGCGTTGCGGATCTCGCCGAATGGGATACCCTCGGGAACCAGCAGCGAGAAATCGCGTTCCACCGCCGGTACGCGCGAGAGCTCGCGATGCTGCGGTCGCCGCAGCCCCGCCGGATAGAGCGTCTCGAGGAAGATCTCCGCCAGCAAGACCGGTTGCCGGATCTTGCGTTGCTCGCAGATCGCCGGATCGACTTCCCCGAGATACGCCAGCACGCCGCGCTCGCAAACCGCCCGCGCGGCGCGGCCCTGGACGTAGTAGCCCGGCGTCTCGCGGTCATCGAGGCTGAGCTGCGCCAGGTCGAAGCGCCGCAGAATGGCTTCGACGTCCGACTTCAAGTCGAAGAATCCGATCGGCCGCGCCGGCTCCTGCAGGCTTGCCGGGCGTGCGGCGCCGGTCGCCCCGAGCGTCAGCACCGGCGGCTCGCTGTAGGCTCCGTTCTCGCTTCGGTAGAGGCGGCCCCGCTCGAACAGGCGTACGTCGGGTTCATTGCGATGAACGTTGTGGGCCAGCGCCGCCAGCATCGTGGGCGCTGAGCTGTTGCGCATCACCGCCGCCAGCTCGGAAAACGGATTCCGCAACGGCGGCGCCGGCTCCGAGCCAAACCGCGCGGCCTCTTCCGCGCTGATGAACGAGTAGCCGATCGTCTCGTCGTAGCCCAAGCCGCGCGCCAACTCGCGCACAGCGGCGTCCTCGGCTTGATGTGTGGCGGGCTCGGAGGGCGCCCCGATCGAAGGAAGCGTGGGCGGGATGCGGTCGTAGCCCCAAACCCGCGCCGCCTCTTCGATCAAGTCGATCTCGCGTTCCACATCCAGACGCCAGCTCGGCACGCGGGTCGTCCAACCCTCCTCCGAGGGCTCGGTTTCGAAGCCCAGCGCAGCCAGGATGCGCTCGACGTCGGCGTCGGGAATCTCCGCGCCGACGACGCGGGCCAGGCGCTCGCGGCGCAGGCTTACCGGAGCGGCTTGCCACGGGCGGGGATAGGCGTCGATACGGCCCTTTAGCGCCACGCCCGGGCTGAGCCGGCCAAGCAGTTGCGCGATTCGATCCGCCGCCCAGCCGGCGCGCTCGATGTCCGCGCCGCGCTCGAAGCGATGCGACGCTTCGGTGTGCATCGTAAATCGACGCGAGGTCCGCCGAATGGTTCCCGGTTGGAACCAGGCCGCCTCGATGAGCACGTTCCGCGTGCTGTCGGAGATCTCGGTTTCGAGGCCGCCCATGACCCCGGCCAGCGCCACCGGCTTGTAGCTGTCGGCGATCACCAAGTCTTCCGCGGTGAGCTCCCGCTCCATGCCATCGAGCGTCTTGAGCTCTTCGCCCGCGCGAGCGCGCCGCACGACGATCTTGTGTTGGCTCAACGTCTCGAGGTCGAACGCATGAGTGGGATGTCCGCACTCGAGCAGCACGTAGTTGGTCAGGTCGGCAATGTTGTTGATCGAGCGGATGCCGCACAGCTCGAGGCGTTTGGCGAGCCAGTCCGGCGAGGGGCCGACCTCGACGCCCAGCAGCACGCGGCCCACGTAGCGCCCACAGCCGTCGGCGTCCTCGATCTCGATTGCGGCCTGCGTCGAGGCCTCGCGCTCGTCCTCGGCGATCTCGATTGCGGGGATGCGAAGCGCGCGCCCGTAGATAGCCGCAATCTCGCGCGCCAGCCCGATGTGGTTCATCGCGTCGGGCCGGTTCGAGGTGATGTCGAGCTCGAGCACGGCCTCGTCGCCTTCGCCCTCGACGCCGTCGACCGCCATCCCAGCGAGGGTGAGCCGCTCGGCGAGCGCCTCCGGCGCCTCCGGGATGTCGACGTAGTCGCGTAGCCAACTGATCAGCGCGCGCATGGGTCTACCGGAATTGCCTCAGAAAGCGAACGTCGCCGTTGTAGAGCAACGAGATGTCGTTGATGTCGTACTTGAGCATCGCGAAGCGGTCTAGCCCAAAGCCGGCGGCGAAACCTTGGCGCCGGGTTGGGTCGAGCTTGGCGGCACGGAGCACGTTGGGGTCGATCATGCCGCAGCCGAGCACCTCGATCCAGCCCGTCTGCTTGCAGATGCGGCACCCGAGCCCTTGGCAGAACGGGCACGTCACGTCGACCTCGGCGCTCGGCTCGGTGAAGGGAAAGAAGCTGGGGCGAAAGCGCGTCTTGGTGTGCTCGCCGAAGAACCGCCGCGCGAAGTGTTCGAGCGTTCCCTTCAGGTCGCCGAGGGTGATCGACTCGTCGACCGCGAAGACCTCGAGTTGGTGGAACATCGGGCTGTGCGTGGCGTCGGGCGCATCGTTGCGGTAGACCTTGCCGTGCACGACGTAGCGCAGCGGCGGCTCGGAGGCCTCCATGATGCGGATCTGGCAGGGCGAGGTGTGCGTCCGCAGCAACGTCTCGTCCTCGAGGAACAGCGTGTCCATCTCGTCGACCGCAGGGTGGTCGGGAGGAAAGTTGAGCGCCTCGAAGTTGTAGAAGAAGGTCTCGATCTCGGGGCCTTCGGCGACCGAATAACCGAGCTCGCTGAAAATCTCGATGCACTCTTCGAGCACCAGCCGCACTGGATGCTTGGCGCCGAGCGTGCGGCGAGGGCCGGGTAGGGTGACGTCGATGGCTTCGCGCTCGTGCGCGGCCGCGGCGAGCACCTGCTGAGCCTGCTCGAGCGCCGCCTCGACGCCTTTTCGCGCCTGGTTCTGAAGCTTGCCGACCGCGGGCTTGAGCTCGCGCGGCGCCGCTTTGAGCCAATTGTCGTTGGCGAAGGTCAGCAGGCCGTTCTTGCGCCCGAGCCAGCGGTCGCGCAGGCTCTTGAGCTGCTCGGCGGAGGCGACCGCGGACTGCTCGGTTTCGAAGGCTTCGCGCAGGGACGCGTAGAGGCTGGCGACGTCGTCGCCAGCCTCGAGAAGCTCCGACAGGGGGCGTGAGGCCTTCTCGGTAGCGCTCATGCCCGCCGCCCTATTCGCTAGCGGCCGGCTGCTCGGCCTCGCTCTCGGCTGCCGGCTGAGCTTCCGCCGCGGCCTCGGCTTCGGCGACGGCTTCGGCCACCGCGGCCGGCGCGGGTTCGTTGGCTGGCGCCGGCTGGCCCAGCGCCTCGCGCGCTTTGGCGGCAATCTGGCCGAAGCTCCCCGGGTCGCGCACGGCCATCTCCGCGAGCATCTTGCGGTTGAGCTCGATGCCGGCCAAGCTCAGCCCGTGGATGAGCTTGCTATAGGAGAGCCCGTGCATGCGGGCCGCCGCGTTGATGCGGATGATCCACAGCGAGCGGAAGTCGCGCTTCTTGAGCTTGCGGCCAATGTAGGCGAATTTCTGCGAGCGGTCGACCGCTTCCTTGGCGTAGCGGTAGAGCTTGCTCTTGCCTTGGTAGTAGCCTTTGGCTTGGGAAAGGATTCTTTTGCGCTTGAGACGGCGCTTGTTTCCTCGTTTGACGCGGGGCACGCTTGACCTCCTGATCTTGTCGAATGAAACCGGACTCGTCGTCCGGTCTTGCGGCGGTTCAGGCGCGCGCCCGCGGCGCTGTCCGCACGCTTGCGAGACTCCAACCGGGTCTCGCGCTCAACCTAGAAGCTAACTCGAGAGCAAGCGGCGGATGTTCTTCTCCATCGCCGGGCTCACGACCACCGACTTGCGCAGATTGCGCTTCCGTTTCGGGGACTTCTTGGTGAGGATATGATTGTGCAGCGAATGCGAGCGCTTGACCCGACCGCTGGCGGTGAGCTTGAAGCGCTTCTTGGCGCCGCTGTGCGTTTTCATCTTCGGCACGGCTGTTCCCTCGAATCCGCCCGTCCGCGCTTAACGCGCGGCCGCGCTCACGACCTCACAATGCGATGTCCCGATGCGGGGAGTTGAGCGGACGCCGTCCTAGCGACGGCTCCTCGTAGTGTAGCACCGATCCCCCCAAGGGCCTGACATTCCCTGCCATTTCCCGACTCGGCCAGCTCAGCTCGAGGAGCGCACGAATCGCACCGACGGCGCCTTGACGAGCGCCCAGACTTGCACGCCGGGACCCAAAGCGAGCTCGTCGAGCGAGCGGCGGGTGATCCAGGCGGCCAGCGGAAAACCGCAATCGAGGCGGACGCGCACGAGCGGCCCTTCGTTGCGCGTGTCCACCACGGTGGCCGGCAGGTGATTCCTGGCGCTGTCGTGACCGGGGCGGTCCGCGGTTAGCACGACTTCTTCGCCGCGGATGCACAGAAAGCCCGCGTCGCCCGCGTCGGCTTCGTGTGCGACCCCGACGAGCTCGGCCGAGCCGGCTTGGAAGCGGGCGAGCCCGCCGGAGACCTCGGTCACCACCGCGGGGATCACGGCGTCCACGCCGACCGCCCGCGCCACCGCCTCATTGGCCGGGCGTTGGAAGACCTCTTCGATGGGGCCAACCTGTTGCAAGCGGCCGTCGACCATCACGCCCACCAGATCCCCAAGAGCGAGCGCCTCGTTGCGATCGTGGGTGACCACCACGGCGGGCGTAGCGGTCTGAGCGAGACAGCGGCGAAGCTCGTCGCGGAGTCGCTCGCGCGCGGGGGCGTCGAGTGAGGAAAGCGGTTCGTCGAGCAGCAACAAGTCCGGCCGCGGCGCGAGTGTGCGAGCCAAGGCGACGCGTTGACGCTCGCCGCCAGACAAAGCGGCCGGCCGGCGATCGACGAGGCCGGCGATCGAGAACATCGTTAGCAACTCCGCGACGCGGCTCTCACGCTCGGCCGTTGGCCGGCGGCGCAGGCCGTAGGCGACGTTCTCGGCCGCCGATAGGTGCGGAAACAACGCGTAGTCTTGCACCAGATAGCCGACCCGACGCCCCTGCGGCGGCAGTGAGCGATTCCCGTCAAACCACGTCGCACCGCGGAAACGAATGCTGCCGGACGCAGGCGCGACGAGCCCAGCCAGAGCCCGCAGCACGGTCGTCTTGCCCGACCCGGAGGGACCGAGCAGCACCAGAACCGGCGCCGCGGCGCAGTCCCAGCGGAGGTTCGCCTGGACTCGCGGGCCGCCTGGATACGAGACCTTGATCTCTGCAATCAGGTCTTCGGCCATGCCGCCCACACTTGGCGCTCGAGCGAATAGACCGCAGCCAGCGCAATGAAGGAGAAGACCAGTAGCGCGGCGGCCGTCTGGCCCGCCGAGGCGTAGTCGAGAGCCTGCACTTGGTCGTAGACCGCGATGGCCGCGGTGCGCGTCTCGCCGCGCAGGTTGCCGCCCACCATCAACGCGACGCCGAACTCGCCCATGGTGTGGGCAAAGGCGAGCGTCATCCCGGTTGCCACGCTGGGCCACGACAGCGGAGCGATGACGCGGAAGAATGTCGCCAGGCGCGACTCGCCCAAGCACCACGACGCTTCGAGCAGGCGGCGGTCGACCGCAGCGAACCCGGCCCGCATCGGCTGCACGGCAAAGGGCAAGCTGTAGAGCACCGACGCCAGCAGCAGCCCTTGGAAGGAGAATGGCAGCAGCGCCCCAGTGAGAGCCTCATACAGGGCGCCGAAGGGACTCCGCGGGCCGATGGCGACCAGCACGTAGAAGCCGAGCACGGTGGGGGGTAGGACCAAGGGTAACGCCACGACGGCTTCGACGAGGAACTTCCAGCGATGACGCGCGAAGGCGGCCCAGTAGGCGATGGGCGTGGCGACCAGCAGCAGAATCAGCGTGGTCCAGAGGGAGAGCCGTAGGCTCACCGCGATCGCTTGCCAGTCCATCTACTCACTCTCCGGAAGGGTGAGGCCGTAGCGGTCGAGGATGCTCCGGCCGCGGGGTGAGAGCGCGTGGTCCCGGAAGGCCGCCGCCGCGGCCGGATCGCGGGCGGCGCGTAGGATCGCCCCGCGCTGCTCTAGTCGAGGGAAAGCGGTCCGCGGCAGCTCCCAGTAGCGGCCTTCGACCGTGGGCGCGAGAGCCAGCGGCAGCGCGATCACGCCGAGATCCGCGCCTCCGGATTGGACGAAGTGCAGCGCCTGCGCAACGTTGTCGCCGAGCACCAGCTTGTCCTCGAGCCGGTCGTAGACCCCGAGCGAACGCAGCGCCGCGGCCGCGGCTTGGCCGTAGGGCGCGTGCGCGGGATTGGCGATCGCGACTTTGCGCAGCGTCGGGTCGGCGAGGGTGCGCTCGTCGACTTCCCCGCCGCGGCGCCAAAGCACGAGCCGGCCCACGGCGTAGACGAACTGGGAGCCTTCCAGCACGAAGCCTTCGGCGGCGAGTCGGCTCGGATACTCGGCGTCGGCAAACAAGAACAGATCGAAGGGCGCGCCGTTGCGGATCTGCTGGTACAAAGCGCCTGAAGAGCCGTAGACGATGTCGAGCGGCGCGGTGGTACGGTCAGCCTGGAATTCCGCGGCGATCTCCTCGAGAGCGAAGCGCAGACTCGAGGCGGCGGCAACGCGAAGCGGGGGGCTCGGCGCGGAGGCGCAGCCGGCGATCAGCAGAGTCAACGACAGGAGCGCGGGGCGCAAACCGGCAGTGTAGCGAAGCGGGCGACACGCCAGGCGAACCCTGGCCGCGCGTCAGATCCCCAGCACGTCGCGGGCGTAGTCGAGGCCTTTGCGGTTGTTCTCGTCTTCGAGCGCGATCTGCTTCTCGATCGGCATGGAGCTGATCGTCGGGAACGGCTGCTGCGCGCCTTGGCGCCGGATGGTGGCAAGCGTCATTGCCAGGTCCTGGGCCGACATCTCGTTCTCCTCGTAGGAGGCCCAGTACTTCTGCCTGAGGTAGGGGACGTCGAGCGCGTCGCGGGTCATGGTCTCGAGGATGAACTTGATGTCGGGCCGGCGGCTGCGCAGGATGCTGACGACCTTCGGCAGATCGATGATCCCCGTACCGAGGCGGGCGTCGAAGAGGCGGAAGCCATCCTCGTACTCGCGGAGCTGGTGGTCCTTGATGTGGGTCGTCAGCGCGTAGGGCGCGAAGGCTTCGGCGATCTGGACGGGGTCTTCCATCAGAACGTAGTTGTTGCCGAAGTCGACGGTGACGCCGACGTGCTCGCTCTGGATACGGCGCATGATGTCGAGCAGGTCGGGGATGCGCAGATTCTTGTGGTTCTCGATGGCGATCTTCATGCGCAGCTTGCGCAAAGTCGGCTCGGCGCGCGCGACCATTCGCCAAGCCTGCTGCTTGGCTTCGCGGAAGCTCTCGAGGGTGTAGTCGGTCTCATAGCGGCGCCCGGAGAACAGCACCGTGCGGATGACCGAGGCGCCGGCTTCGCGGGCGGCCTTGACGAGATCGCGAAATTCCTCGAGGTCGGCCTCGGTTCGCGGCAGCCGCGCCGAGCACTCGTAGTACATGCCGTACTGCTCGGCCTTGCGGCGCACCTTCTTGGCGTAAGCGGTGGTGGGCTCGCTCAGACCGGCCTGGATGCCGCCGGCGCCGAGCTCGTGACAGTAGTCGAGGAAAGCGAGCGTCTGGGTGAACGGAGCCTTGCCCTGGCGGCGCTCGTGACCGGAGCGCACGAAGTAGGAGGCGGTCCCCACGCCGCACTGCGTCTGGGGCGCGGCCGAAGCGGTGGAGAGAGCCGCGGGCGCGGCGGCGGAGAGGGCGAGGGCTTGGCGTCGGGTCATGGCGTCTCGGAGCGGGGCGCGCGCTGCCGCGGACCGCTCTGCGCGCAGAGTAGCACGACGAGGGGTTTTGTGCCGCCCGCGCAACCGCGGCTCTGTCGCGGGACTAGGGCGTGTTCCCACTATGCTCCAGGCGCAAGGACCGAGGAGGTGACTGGAGTCAGCGCTTGCGCCGGTAGGCGCGTGGCAGAAAGCCTCGGGCGCCGCGCCCGGGGAATCGAATGGCGCCCCTCCGGATCGGCCCTGACAAGGGCCTGGCTGCGGCTGAGCTGCGCCCCTTGCAGGGCGCCCGCAGAAGCGGGGCCTCCCCAGGTCCACGGGTTACCCGTGGCTCTATCCTGCCGGGCGCCCTTGGCGCCCAAGAGTGTGAACACGCCCTAGCTCACGTAGAGAAAGGCGTTGAGGTTGAAGACCGCCAGCGCAAACTCGCGCAGCGGCGCCTGTTCGAGGAACTCGAGCGCGATCTTCGTCTCCTCGGCGGTGGGCATGCGGTTGGCGGCGAGCAGGTAGGCGCGCTCGACCTGTTGCACGCGGTCTTCCCCGACCTCGCGCACGATGCGGTCGGCAAAGTGCTGCGCGAGCTCGTTGGAGATGGCGCCGTTGAGCAGCTCGAGCGACTGCGGCGCGTGAGTGGAGGATTCGCGCCGCGCGCAAGTGGTCTGCGCCGCCGGCTGGTCGAAAACCTCCATGAACGGCAGCCGCAGATTGCGCTTGGCGATGAGGTAGATGGAGCGGCGGTAGTGCTCCTGGGGGTCGTTGGTCACGTCCCACTGGGTGGGGTCATAGAGCAGATCGACCAAGGCCGAGTCGACCGGAATGATCACGCTCTCGCCGTACATCTTGGTGTTGAGCGTGCCGGAGACGGCCAGCATCGCATCGCGCACCTCTTCGGCGGAGAGGCGGCGCAGGGGCGCATGCCAGAGGAGCCGATTGTCGGAGTCGGCCTTCATCCCGGCTTCCTCCAAGGCGGGGTTCTTCGAGGCCTGCCGGAAGGCGCTCGACATCAAGATCATCTTGTGGATGGCCTTCATGCGCCAGCCGTTGCGCTCGAGGTGCTCGGCGAGGTAGTCCAGCAGCTCGGGGTGGCTGGGGCGGTCGCCCATGAACCCGAAGTCATTGGGCGTGTTGACGATGCCTTTGCCGAAGTGGAAGGTCCAGATGCGATTGACGATCACCCGCGCAGTTAGCGGGTGGTCGGGATCGGCGAACCAGTTCGCCAGGATGAGCCGCGGATTCTCGGTTGCGGCCGGAATCGCTTCGGCGCCCTCGGGCAACAGCACGCCGGGAGTGCGCATGTCGACCCGCTCGCCCTTGTTCTCGTGCTCGCCGCGCACCAGGACGTGAATCTGGGTGCGATTCTCGTAGTCGTTCTCGATGGTGGTGATGTTGTCGGGCGGCGGCGGCAACTCCGCTTCGAGCTTGGCGTACTCGGCTTCCAGCTCGAGCCGCTCGTCGCCGGAGAGAAGTTGCATGTCGCCGCGCATCTTCTTGAGCTTGCCGCGCAGCTCTTTGGTCTTGGCGCGCCAGTCGGCCGGCGTCATCGCGCCTCCGAGGGGAAGGTCGCGCTCCTCGGTTGCGGCGAGGAAGGCTTGTAGTTGGTAGTAGTCGCGATGCTTGATGGGGTCGAACTTGTGGTCGTGGCAACGGGCGCAGCCGACAGTCAGCCCGAGAAATGCGGAGCCGACGATATCGGTGCGCTCGGTGAGCACTTCGTTGCGCGAGCTGGCGACTTCCTGATTGCCGGCGTTGCGGCGAACCGCCCCGAGGCGGTGGAACCCGGCGGCGATCAATAGCTCCTGGTTGCGCTCGCTGGTTTCCTCGCCTTCGACCATCTCGTCGCCGGCGAGTTGTTCGCGGAGGAACTGGTCGTAGGGCTTGTCGGAGTTGAACGAACGAATCACGTAGTCGCGATAGCGCCACAAGCCGGGTAGATAGCGGTCGTACTCGAAGCCTTCGGTCTCGGCGAAGCGGACCACATCGAGCCAGTGCTGGCCCCAACGCTCGCCGTAGCGCGGGCTCGCGAGCAGGCGATCGACGACCTTCTCCCAGGCGTCGGCGGAGCGATCAGAGAGGAAGTCGGCGACCTCGGCCGGCGAGGGAGGCAGTCCGGTGAGGTTGTAGTAGGCGCGGCGGATGAGCGTCGCGCGGTCGGCCCGAGGCGCGGGTCGCAGGCCGGCCTCGTTGAGCTTGGCGAGGACGAAGGCGTCGACTGGAGTGCTCACCCAAGCGCTGTCCGAGCCGTCGAGCCGCGGCGGCTCGTGGGAATTGGGCTGCTGAAAGGCCCAGTAGCTGCGCTCCATCGGCCGGTATTCTGGCCCCGGAGCGGCGGCCAGCGGCGCAGCCAACAGGCTCGAACAGAGCAAGAGCGAAACGAAACGGCGCATGGGAGCAAGGCCTGACAGCCTCGATTGTAGCGGCCCCGCCGGGCAGCGTCAACGCGTTCAAAATGCGGCGCTTGTTAGACTCAGGGCGGGTTGTTGAGGCCGTCGTGGTCGCGTCTGGTGGTGGTGGCGCCGTGTTTCGCGGCGCTTTTGAGCCTGTGCCCGCCGGCCGCGGCGCAACGCATGCTCAAGTGCAAGGCGGCCATCGCACAACCGCGCCTCGATTTCGAGTTTCGCTTCTTTACCGGCTACCGGGTCTCGATTCCGGCGCGCGAGATGCTCGGTCCGCAGCGACCGGTGATCGTGCAGGTCACCATCACGGCGGCGGGCCTCGAAGACGTTGAGCCGGTGAAGCTGCAGCGCTCCGAGCTGGCCGGGCCGATCCCCGAGCGCCTCAAGGGGCGGACGGTGGAGGTGAGCGGCTCGTTCGTGGTGGGGGAGGGGCGCTACGACGTGCTGTGGCAGATGTACGACAGCCTTGGCGCCTACTGCGAGGCGCGCTGGCGCATCGAGGCCAAGCGTCGACGCGGCGAGCGAGACCTGCGGCTCTCGATCGCGCCGGGCGAGGTGGGCGAATCGCGGGTCTATGTCTTTCGGCCCGAGCGGATTGAGGCCGAGGGCGGCGAGCCGCTGGCGATCAAGGTGTTCCTCAACCTCGACCCCTGGCGCGGACGCCGCCGGCGCAGCACGCGCGCCGGGGTGCGACTGTTCGAGTTCGTGCCTCGGTTGGCGGCCTTGCGCGCGGTGGCGAGACACCCTCGGGTGGGACGAATTGCATTGGTGGCCTACAGCGTCGAGGAGCAGACGGTCTACCACCGCCAGGAGCTCGACGACCGGATCGAGCTCAGCAAGGTGGAAGAGGCGATGGAGAACCTCTCGCCGGCGTTCGTCTCGATCGATCAGTTGGGTAGGGAAAAGCCGCGTGAGTTCTTCGCCGAGACCCTGGCTACGGATCTCCCGGGCGAGGAAGAGGTCGACGGCTACGTATTCATCGGGCCTGACGCGGAGATCGGGCGCAGCCTGCGGAAGGAGAACATGCTCGCGCTCGAGCGGCCGCGGGCGCCGGTCTTCATGCTGCAGGTGATGCGTGTTCCCTGGCGTGGAGTGATTGGGAACTTCGTCGACGATCTGGGAGGCAAGGAGTATCGTTTCTCCTCGCCGAAAGATATGGGGGAAGCGGTGGAGGACATGGTGGTCCGGGTTGCGAGGACAGCCCGCTAGCATGAACAGGAAAGGCGATGATGGAGTTGCCTCCCAAGGTCCGCCGGGCGCTGCTCAGGCTGCGCGCGGAGATCCTGCAACACCTTGGACGGACCGAGAACGACACCGCCTGCTGCCGCCAGTGTCTGCTGCCCTACCCGGAGGGCGAATGGGAATCCTACGACTTCTGCCCCTGGTGCGATCTGGCGATCCGCGGGCGCGAGGAACGCATCGACGAGTCGCGCAAGATCATCCTCGACATCCGCTTCGGCAACGATGAGATTCAGTGCGGGGAGTGCGGGGCCGAGCTCGAGCAACCGACCCGCTATCCCTTCAAGTTTTGCCCGCACTGCGGGGCGCCGTTCGCGGCCGAGGACGAGCTGCTGATCGCGCTGCCGTTCCTGACGCGCTAGTTCTTCCCTTGGCCGTTCCAACCCGGTATGATCGTTGGAGACGCAAATCTGTTTCCCCCTTCCTGTTTCGACCGGCGTCTTCCGGAACAAGAGACGACAGTTGTCAAAGTTTCCTTGGGGAAATGCAGGGATTCGTATGGCCAACTTGGTGGTTTTGGGTATCCAGTGGGGCGATGAAGGCAAGGGTAAGATCGTCGACCTCATCGCGGACCGTTTCGACTACGTAGCGCGCTCGACCGGCGGACACAATGCCGGGCATACCGTGCGCATTGGCGAGAAGACATTCATCCTTTCGTTGATTCCATCCGGGCTGATGCGCGGCAAGAAGGGCGTGATCGGTAACGGCGTGGTCATCGACCCGGCCGCATTGCTCGAGGAGATCGAAACCCTCGAAGGCTTAGGCGTCGAGGTGCGAGGCAACCTATCGGTGAGTCATCGCGCCCACGTGATCTTTCCCTACCACCGCATGATGGAGCGCGCTTCGGAAGCCTCGGACGGGAAGATCAAGATCGGCACCACCTCGCGCGGCATCGGCCCGAGCTACGAGGACAAAGCGGCGCGGCGCGGGATGCGCATGGCCGAGCTGCTCGACGTCGAGAGCTTCCCGAGGCGCTTCCGGGCGATCGCCGCGGAGAAGAATACGATCGCGGCCGCGCTGGGCATTCACGAGCCTTGGGAGATCGACGAGATCCTCGCCGAGTACCAGGGCTACGCCGAGCGGTTGCGGCCGTTCGTGGCGGACACGATCGAGTTGCTCAACGGGGAGATTCGGGGCGGCAAGAAGGTGCTGTTCGAAGGCGCGCAAGGAACGATGCTCGACATCGACCATGGCAGCTATCCGTTCGTGACCTCGTCGAACGCGACCGCGGGCGGCGTGTGCACCGGCTCGGGGGTCTCGCCGCGTCACATCGACGGCGTAATCGGGATCGCCAAGGCGTACGCGACGCGCGTAGGCGGCGGCGGGTTCGCCACTGAGCTGAACGATGCGGCCGGCGACGAGTTGCGCAAGGCGGGCGCGGAGTTCGGCACGGTCACCGGCCGGCCGCGGCGTTGCGGCTGGTTCGACATTCCGCTGGCCCGTTACGCAACGGCGGTGAATGCGCTCTCTTCGCTGGTGGTCACCAAGCTCGACGTGCTGGATTACCTCGAGAGCATCCCGGTATGCACCGGCTACCGCTACAAGGGCGAATTGATCCAGGGCATGCCGGCGCTGGCCGAGGTCTACGAGCAAGTCGAGCCGGTTTATGAAGAGCGGCCGGGCTGGGCGACGAGCACGGCTGGGATCACCGACTTCGCCAAGCTGCCGCCGAAGGCGAAGGATTACATCGGATACCTCGAGGACCGCCTCGAGGTCGAGATCGGCTGCATCTCGACCGGACCCGAGCGGGACGAGACGATCGTCCGCGGCGGCTCGGAGCTCGAGCGGCTGATCGGGTAGGCTGGTGAGCGCGGGCCTCGGCCTGCCGAGGCCGTAAAAGGACCGATGGCCGTGCTCACCTTTGACGAAGCTCGCGGGATCGTACTCGAGAAAACGTCTGAGATCGCTCGACGGCCGGTCTCCCAGAGCGTCCCCTTGGCGGAGGCCGCGGGGCGGGCTCTCGCCCAAGACGTGGCGGCCGATCGCGACTATCCGCCGTTTCGGCGCTCGGCGCGCGACGGCTTTGCCGTGCGCGCGGCCGATGTTGCTTCGCCGCCGGCCAAGCTGCGCGTGCTGGGGCAGACCCGAGCCGGGGAGCCTTCGCGGTTCCGTGTCGGCCCGGGCGAGGCGGTCGAGATCATGACCGGCGCGCCGGCGCCGGAGGGCGCGGACGCGGTGGTGATGGTGGAGTACTCCCGCACCGAGGGCGACGCGGTGGTGCTCGAGCAGTCCATCGAAGCGGGACGCAACATCGTGCCCCTGGGCTGCGAGGCCGCGCAGGGCGCGGTCGTGCTCGAGGCCGGGACGCGGCTCGACTACCCGCAGATCGCGGTGCTGGCCACCGTCGGGTGTACGCACGTACCGGTGTTTCGCCGGCCTCGGGTCGCGATCCTGTCCACCGGCGACGAGGTCGTTCCCGTCGAGGCGGCGCCCGAGCAGGTTCAGATTCGCAACTCCAACGCACATTCGGTCGCCGCACAGGTGCGGCGACGCGGCGGCGAGGCGTTGATTCTGCCGATTGCGCCGGATCGGCTCCCGGAGACGCGCGACTTGATCCGCAACGGTCTCGAGGCTGACATGCTCGTGCTCTCGGGCGGCGTCTCGATGGGCAAGCACGACTTAGTCGAGGCGGCGCTCGAGGAGCTCGGCGCGGAGATCTTCATCACCCGCGTCAAGATCCAACCGGGCAAGCCGTTCGTGTTCGGGGTGGCCGGCGGAAAACCGATGTTTGGGCTGCCCGGCAACCCGATCTCGACGATGGTGACCTTCGAGCTCTTCGCCCGCGCCGCGCTGGAACGGCTCTCGGGGCGTCGCGACGCACCGTTGCCATTCCTCGCGGCCGCTCTCGGCAAACCCTTCCGTCACAAGCCCGTGCTAACCCGCTTCCTGCCGGCGCGCGTTCGCGGCGATTACTCGCGGGCCGTGGTCGAGCCGATACAATGGCAGGGGTCCGGGGACGTAACCTCGACGGCGCGCGCCAACTGCTTCCTGGTGGCTCCGGAAAGCCGCGAAGCATGGGACGCCGGCGAGCGCATCCACGTCCTGCCGCATTAGAGCGCACGACCATGGGCGAGCTATCCCACTACGACGATTCGGGCGCGGCCCGCATGGTCGACGTGAGTGAGAAAGCCGCCACTCGACGAACCGCGACCGCTTCTGCGTTCGTAAAGCTCTCTAGGGAAGTTCTGGGCAAGTTGCCGGACAACCCCAAGGGAGACCCGCTCGAGGTCGCTCGCATCGCCGGAATTCAGGCGGGAAAGCGAACCAGCGAGCTGATACCGTTGTGCCATCCGCTGCCGTTGACCCATGCGGACGTGCGAATCGAGTTGCGGGCCGACGGCGTCGAGATCGTGGCCTCGGCGACGACGACCGCACAGACCGGCGTGGAGATGGAGGCCATGACGGCGGCTTCGGTGGCGGCGCTCACCGTCTACGATATGTGTAAGGCGCTCGACAAGTCGATCGAGATTGCCGCCGTACGACTGCTCGAGAAGACCGGTGGCAAGAGCGGCGACTATCGACGCAACGCCGAGGCGTCCGCGCGCATCTGACCCTGACGAGGCGAAAAGGTTTGCGACACTTCAAAGCGATGCGACAGCTCGTGACCCTGTTTGTTGCGGTCGCCCTTGGGCACGGCGTGGCCGGCGCCCAGGAGTTTGGCGTGGACACGGGCGAGGTGTTGACGGTCGAGGACCCCGAGCTGATCACCTTCTCGACCGAGATCAACGTGGTCTCGATCCCCGTCGTCGTCACCGGACCCAAGGGCGTCTACATCCACGGGCTGGAGAAATCGGACTTTACCGTCATCGACAACGACGCGCCACAACAGATCACCGACTTCGACGTGAGCTTCCAGCCCATCTCTATGGTGATCTGCGTGCAGACGAGCGACCGCATCGAGAGCATGCTCGATCAGCTCGAGAAGACGGCCTACCTATTCACCGAAGCCGTACTGGGCGAGTTCGGACAGACGGCGATCATCGGCTTCGACAGCCGCATCAAGATTCTCAGCGAGTTCACCAACGACGCGAAGAAGATTGACCGTACGCTGAGCAACCTACGGGTTGGCGCGAACGGGATTCGGGTCTCCGACGCCGTCTACGAAGGGATTCGCCTGCTTCTCAAGCAGCCCGAGAATCACAAGCGCGTGGTGGTAGTGATCTCCGAGGGCCAGGACAACGGCAGCCAGATCCGGCTGGGCGAGACGATCCGCACGGCGCAGCTCAACGGGATTCAGGTCTACCCGATCTACTTGTCGACGCTGAAGTCGAGGTTAAAGGATCCTCCGAAGCCGCCCGCCGGTCCGTATCCGCCCGGCATCAGCCCGCTGCCGGCGGCCCCCGGCACGGTGAACACGCCGACGACCATGCAGCAATCCCGCTACGCCGCAACGCCGAACATGATTCCGTTGATCGCCGACTTGGTGGTGGGCGTGAAGAATCTGATCTTTCGGGACGCCTTGGCCGCGCTGTCGGTGGGCACCGGCGGTCGCAACTTCAAGCCGATCACCGACGAAGGCTTGCAGAACGCCATCGTGAAGATCGGCGAGGACCTGCGCAGCCAGTACCTGCTCACCTACTCGCCGAACAACTTGAACGACCGCGGCATCTACCACGAGGTCAAAGTCACCGTGCCGTACTCGAACGCCGACGTGCGCGCCCGGCCGGGCTACTTCTACGGGCCGCGGCCGGTAGTGGACGGCGATCCCGCGCCGTAGCAGGGCGGCCCGGGCGCCGGTAGTGGGGTCTTAGCGTGGTCATGCCGCAATCAGCTCCTCGATTGACCAGATGTGGTCGGTGAGGCCGCTTTCCCTCGCAGGCGTGACCCTCAGCGCCGAATGCACCCGGCAAAAATCGTAGTAAGCGAAATGCAGTGCCAAGGCGGCGTGCAGGTTCTCCAGCTTTCGGCTGAAGGCGTAGGTGAGTCGCGTTAGACGCTTGCACCACTGCCGTAGCGACCCGTTCTTGCGCTCTACGTGGCTGGTGCATATCCGGCGAGGATCGGGCCGTCCGCTTATCGGAGCGGAGATGGAGCCCTTAATTTTCGCGGGACGGTAGTAGTCGCGACCGCCCGGAAGAGAGCCGTAGAGCTTGATTATCTGCGCGTAGTCCGCGCGGTCATGCAGGCCCGCGTCGATGGCTCCACGGTATGGCGCAAACGCATCAGTGCTGAGCTGGAAGCGCCCGGGGGCGGTTGCGTCGCGGAGCTTGGTGATGAAATCCCAGGTGTTCTGGTTGTCGCGACGCCCGAGATGCCACGTCAGTAGGAGCTTCGCGTGGCGCTCAATGGCGATGTAGACGTACTGGTCGCCGATGTCCGACCGTAGCTTTTCGTCGCCCCGCTTGCGGCGCTCTTTCTTCCCCACGAACGTCCACGCTTCGTCGAGCTGCACGTCCTCAACTGAAACGTTGCGGACCTTCTGCTCCAGAAGCCGCTGGCAGTTCTCACCAGCGAGGTTCAGGATGCGGAGAACGGTGCGCTTTTCCACTTCGCAGAGCCGTGCGGTTCCGCGAACCGAATTGCCCTCGACTAGGCAATGAAGGATTATGCGGATCTTCTCATCGGGAAGGCGCACGTCGCCGAGTGGCTGGTCCTGGGGATCAGAGAAGCGCTTGCCGCACTGC
Source organism: Bryobacterales bacterium (assembly GCA_965216545.1). Classification (GTDB taxonomy): domain Bacteria; phylum Acidobacteriota; class Terriglobia; order Bryobacterales; family UBA6623; genus RI-231. Next base: position 2,661,747 of record OZ244172.1, on the reverse strand, counting down.
TGGCACTTGTAGCGCTGGATGCGCTTGGGACCGTAGCGGCCCGCCTTCACGCACTGAATCGAACAGGAATGACAGGTCATTTTGGCCCTTGCCTTTCCAGGCCGGTTGAGCCAAACTGACAGCGGGTACCAACCCTGTCTTCTGGCTTCGGCCTGAAGATGCGCCCCTGCGGGCAGTTGGCGCTGCTCGCGGGGCGGCTAAAGGTTGAGGAGGGCGGCGGAATCGAACCGCAATCCGTGCCAGGACGTTCGCCGTTTATAAGGCGGCTAGCTGCGCCAGCAGCGCGCCCTCCAGGAAAAACGAACAAAGGGCTGGCGGCTGTCCGGGGTTGCCAGCCCTTTGTTTTCATCATCATACGTATAGTATAATAATTTTCTTATGGCTGGTCAAGCGGCCCGAGCTTGAAAATAGAAGATTTTTCTTATACAATGGCATTGTGGAGGTTCTTCGACTACGTCAATGCCAGGGGCGACAACGAGATTCGCACTTGGTTGGACTCGAAGGACGTCCCCAAGAAGGCGAAGGCCAAGATCAATGCGCGCTTGATCGCCCTTCAGGGCTTTCCGGTGTTCCCGGAGGGCTGGCTGAGCGCCTACAGCGGCTATCCAGGCCTCTACGAACTGCGGATATCGTACAAGGGGGCGGCATTCCGCCCGTTTGGCTTCTACGGGCCGAAGCAGCGCCAGTTCACGCTCCTAATCGGAGCGATAGAAAAAGACAGCAAAATCCCGAAAGGGTTATTGGATTCAGCTAATGAACGAATGGCAATCGTCAACGGCGACCCCTCACGTGCAGTTCCGCATGACTTCGGGTGAGCGCGCTTTGTTTGAGGGACTACGCGATGAGGAATACCGCCGCGAATTGGTATCGGAGCGGGTTCGTGCGTCAATCGCCCTGCAAATCCAAGCGCTACGAACGCAGCGCGATAAGATGACGCAGACCCAGCTTGGAAAGCTGCTGGGCAAAGCGCAGCCGTGGATCTCGAAGCTTGAAGATCCCGAGTACGGGAAGGTGACGGTAGCGACGCTGCTTGAGGTTGCCGACGCATTCGATGTCGATCTAGAGATTAAGTTCCGACCATTCTCGAAGGCGATTCGGGAACTGTCCAGTCAGCGTCCAGACTACTACGACATGCCAAGCTTTAGCGATGAAGAGGATCGCTTGGCCGCTGAGAGCGAGCAAGCTCGTGGCGGGATAGCCGCTTCCGATACGAGCGTCTTCTACAGGCCCGCTAAGGTGCCATCCGTCACTACTCCCGTGGTCCCAATCAGCAACAGCGTTTTCGGGCAGAACCGCAGTACCGGAAACACGGGGCAGGAAAGGATTCGCCAGTATGCCTAATGAAGCCCCCAAGAAGCCGACGGTCCGCCGCAATAGGAAGGAGGGCCAAGCTCCGATCTACGCCGATCACACGAACGTGGCTGCGGGTTCGTTCGGTTTCAAGATCACTTTCGGGAACGTCGTTGATGCAAACGAAGAAGAGGTTACGGTTGACGATATCGTCACTGTCGGCATGAGCGCCGAACACGCCTACGCGCTGCTGGTGCTTCTCGGCCAGCACCTAGATGGCTACGGCAAGAACGTAGGCCCTATTCGGGTGCCGATGGCCGCCGAGGAAGATCCGCGACCTGAGGGCGAAGGCAAGCCCTAGCCCCCATCTCCACGCTAAGACCCCACTACCCGGGCGCCGGCCAGCATCGCCGGCGGCTATGCTACGATCTGTTGCGCCATGCAACGCCTGTTGATTTGCCTTCTACTCTGCTCCCTGCCCTGTTGGGCTCAGCTCGACGGGTTTGGCAAGGACGAGCTGATCAAGTACACGGCGGAGAACCCATTCGATCGTTTCCCGGACGGACGGCCCAAGGTCCCCGACAAATACATCGAGATGCTCAAAGGGGCGTCCTCGGAGATGCTCTGGGGGCCGCTGCGCTCGGCGGATTTCCACCACCAATGGTCGGGCGGATGGCAGATCGTCCACCCAGAGAAGAAGCTCGTGGGCCGCGTCTTCACTGCGGTGTTCATGCCGATTCGACCCGACGTTAACGGGGTGATCGAAGAGGACGCCAAGACGCGCGGGTTGGGGAAGAACAACAACCAGCGGGTCATCGATGCGCTGCAGCCAGGCGACGTCCTCATCGTCGACCTATTTGGCAAGGTCGAGGGCGGCACCTTTGCCGGCGACAACTTGGCGGCGGCGATCCACGGCGCGACAGGGAACGGCTTCGTCATCGACGGCGGAGTGCGAGACCTCGACGGCATCCATCCCCAGAACATCCCCGTCTACGTACGGGGCTTCCACGTCTCGGCGATCCGGGATGTGATGCTGATGGGGATCAACGTCCCGATCCGCATCGGTGAGACGACGGTGATGCCGGGCGACTTGGTGGTCGGCGACCGGGAAGGATTGACCTTCGTCCCGCCTCACCTGGTCCAGGAGGCCGCCGAGAGGGCCAAGATCACCGAGCTGCACGACATCTGGACCAAGGGCAAGCTCTCGACAGGGAAATGGAAGGCGAGCGAGCTCTACCCGCGCCCCTCCGACCCGAAGCTGATCGAGGAATACGAGAAGTGGCTGGCCAAGGAGAAGAAGAAGCTCGGCATCGAGTGATCACCGAGTGAGCTTCGAGGAGTCTCCCCTCCGGCCGCCGCGGTCTCCTCAACCTGTGATTCCAAGCAAACGCCGCGGCGGCGCGTTCTTACCTCAAGGGCATTACGATCGCCAGGATCTGCGAGACGACGTAGCCGGTGACGCCCAGCACGGCGAGCAGCGGCGTCCAGGTGCGCAGCGACTCGGTCTCGGTGAGCCCGGACATCTTGGTGTAGACCCAGAAGCCGGAGTCGTTCATCCAAGAGCCCACCAGCGAACCCGAGCCGATGGCGCAGGCGATGTAGACCGGGTGGAACCCTAGATTGTCGACCACCAGCGGCGCCATGATGGCGCTGACGGTGATCATCGACACGGTGCCCGAGCCCTGCGCGACCTTCAGCAGCGAGCCGAGCAGGAAGCTTAGCAGCAGCAGCGGAATTCCGAACTCCGAGGCCATGTCGCCTAGAACCTTGCCCACGCCGGCCTTCTGCAACATGCCCCCGAACGAGCCGCCGGCCGCGGTAATCAAGATGATCAAACCGCCGGAGGCGAACGCCGTCTCGACTGGCCCCTGCATCTCGGTGAGCGAGTAGCCCTTCTGCCGCATCAGCAAGTACATGGCGATGGCGGCGGAGACCAGCAACGCGAAGTTGGGATTGCCGATGAAGGCGGCGAGATCGGCCATGGGGCCGGTGACGCCGAGCGCTCCCGAGAGCGTATTGGCGGTAATCATCAGCACCGGCAGCACGATCGGCGCCATCGAGAGGCCAAAGCTAGGCAGTTGCTCTTCTTGCTTGGCCGCGAGCGCCTCGAGCTCTTCGAGGGTCAGCCCGGCGGTCTCGCGCAACGGCACCTCCATCTGGGTATTGCGCAGGCGGGCGAACAGCCACCCGGCCAGCGACATGGGGACGGCGACGATCGCGCCGACCAGGATCATCGTGCCCAGGTCGATGTTGAGTGTATCCGCCATGGCCAGCGGCCCCGGCGTGGGCGGCACCATCGAATGGGTGACCGCGCCTCCGGCGGAGATCGCCATCAGGAAGAACAGGTAGTTCTTGCCGGTACGGACGCGCATCGCACGCGCCAGCGGCACCAACAGGTAGAACACCGTATCGAAGAAGACCGGCACCGAGAGGACGTAGCCGGAGGTGAGCAGCGACAGCGAGGCGTTCTTCTCGCCGATCGCGCGCACGAACACGCGGACGATCTTGTCCGCCGCGCCGGACTCCATCAGGCATTGGCCGATCAGCGCCGCCAGGGCGATGACGATGCCGATGCCGCCGCAAACCCGTCCGAAGGCCGCCGCCGTCTCCGGCATCACTTCGCCAAAGGCCACCTGGGAGGAGAGCACGCCCACGGTGATGGCCGCGCAGATGAGAGCCAAAAAGGCGTTGATCTTGAGCCGGATGATGAGAAAGAAGACGACGCAGATTGCGATCAGCAGGACGACGAGCGGGTGCAACTCCATGGTTCGAACCTCTCCGCTAGCCGCAACTTCTCACCAGGAGTCGGCGTAAGCACGCGATAGGCGCGCCATCACTTCGTTGCGCTTGCCCACCGTGCTCAACGTACCGTCGAAGTACGCCTGTGCGCGCTGGGCTTCGCGCGCCTCGTGCTGACGCGTCTCTCACTCACTCCCGCTCGCCGCCTGGTGAGAAGTTGCGGCTGGGCTCGGCAATCGTAGCAGGTCGGCTTCGGGCGGCGCTATTCGAGCTTGGAGGCGAGCACTTTGGCGGCCTGGTCCTCGCGGAACTTGGCGAGCTTGGCTTTGAGCTCGGCGTCGCCGAGGGCGATGATCGAGGCGGCAAGCAGCGCCGCGTTCTTAGCGCCGGCCTTGCCGATGGCGAGCGTCCCGACGGGAATGCCTCCGGGCATCTGCACGGTGGAGAGCAGCGAATCGACGCCATTGATCGCGCTCGGCATGGGAACGCCAAGCACGGGCAGCAACGTGTGCGCTGCCATCACGCCGGCCAGATGCGCCGCGCCCCCGGCGGCGCCGATGAGCACCTTGATTCCGCGTTGCTCGGCGGTCGAGCAAAACTCCATGACGGCGGCTGGAGTCCGATGGGCGGAGAGCGCACGGCATTCATGCGGAACCCCCAAGTCGGCCAGCATGTCCGAGGCGGCTTTCATCGTCGGCCAGTCCGAGGCCGAGCCCATCAGGATTCCCACGAGCGGGTTGTCGTTTTGAGGCATAGGAAGCGAGTATACTCAAACCCGCCATGCGCGCGTTTCCGCTTTTGTTTTGCGCCTGCTTACTCGCCTGTTCCACCCCGCAGCCCCCCGCGCCCGAACCGCCGCGAACGGCGGATCCACGGATCCGGCAGGTCGCCGACATCGCCTTCACCGAGGGCCCCACGGTCTATGAGGACGGCTCGGTCTTCTTCAGCGAGATGCGCTCGAGCCGCACGCTGCGCTACTACCCGGACACGCGCCGCGTCGAGACCTTCCGCGCCGACTCGCACGGGACCAACGGGATGGTCTTCGACGCCGAGTGGCGGCTGATCTCATGCGAGGCCGACCCGCCGCGGATCACGCGCACGAACGTGGAAACAGGCGAGACCGAAGTGCTGGCCGAGACCTTCGAAGGCAAGCGTTTCCATCGGCCCAACGACGTGACGTTCGACTCGAAAGGGCGGCTGTACTTCACCGACCGGCCGGATCGTGACGTGGCGCCGGATCAGGTCGGCGTCCACGCCATCTACCGCATCGACCCCGACGGCTCGGTGCACCAGATCCTGGCCGAGCCCGACATTGACAAACCCAACGGGCTGGTGATCTCTCCCGACGACAAGACATTCTACTTTCTCGAGACCCACCCGGAGGAGGGTCGCGCCCGCATGATCCGCGCCTACGACCTGGCCGAGGACGGCACGGTGTCGAACATGCGCGTCTTCCACGACTTCTATCCGGGACGATCCGGCGACGGCATGACGATCGATTCGGAGGGCAACCTGTGGGTGGCGGCCGGCCTGAATCGCCGGCGCGGCACCAGCGAAACGCTCGACACCGAGCCGGGCGTATACGTGTTCGCCCCCAACGGCGAGCAGATCGACTTCTACCACACTTGGGAGGACACGATCACCAACGTCGCCTTTGGAGGGCCGGAGATGAAGACGCTGTACGTAACCGGCGGAAAGCTGTTGCTCGAGATCGAGAACGAGGTTGTGGGGACCCGGCGTTGAATCGCCAGCCTCCCGCCTAGGCGCCGATCCCCAGCGCGCGCAGCTCGCGGTCCCACGGAGCCCGGTAGGGGCGGACGAGCATGCTCGAGGCCTCGTAGTCGTCCAGGATCTCTTCGCGGTCCGGGTCGTATTCGAGGCGACGGTTGAGCCGCAGCGAGAGGTTGGCCAGGTGGCAATGGACGGCGACCTGGTGGCCGCTCTCGAGATCGCTGACCGGCTGCCGGCGGCTACGTACGGCGCCGAGGAAGTCTTCAGCGTGTAGTTTGAACTGCTGCCGCGAATCGCCGGTGTTGTCATCGAGGTCCCGGGTCCAGCGCTTGCGCGGGCCGCTTTCCTCGACGCGGTTCACGCCGCCAGCGGGCTGTCCGGAGGCGAACTGGGGCACGGTGTTGGCTGGGGGAATCACCTCGTCGGCGTCAGTCTGGAAGCCGCCGCGATTGATAGCGAGGCTGCCGTTGGTCCCGTAGAAGCGCAAGCCGACGCCGCCGTCGCCGCGCGAGGTTTCGCGGTCGGTCCAGGTCATCACGAGCTTGCGGTCGGGGAATTCCCAAAGCGCCTCTTGCACGTCGGGCGTATCGCCGAGGTCATCGAGGTTCCAGCGGCCGCCGAAGCTGGTGACCGCCCGCGGTCCCTTGACGCCGAGGAACCAGTAGGCGATGTCGAACGAGTGTTGGCCGAGGTTGGTCATCTGGCCGCCGGAGTAGTCCCAGAACCAACGGAAGTGGTAGATGGCGCGTTTGGGATTGTAGGGAACCATCGGCGCGGGGCCGACCAGCATTTCCCAGTCGAGGTAGGGCGGCGGCTCGGCCATGGCGGGCGTGCCGTAGCCGGGCAGGATGTTGCGCGCGGAGCCGGCCTTGACCGAGAAGACCTCGCCGAGGTGGCCGCTCTCGATGAGCTGTTTGGCCCGCTTGTAGTGCGGTCCGGAGCGCTGCTGTGTGCCGACCTGGACCACGCGCTTGAAGCGGTCGCGCACGTCGAGCATCCAGCGCCCCTCGCGCACGAACAGCGTCAGCGGCTTTTCGACATAGACGTCCTTGCCGGCGGCCATGGCCATCATGGCGAGCAGGGCGTGCCAGTGGTCCGCTGTCGAGATGCAGACCGCGTCGACGTCCTTGTTCTCATACAGGCGCCGGAAGTCACGGTAGCCGCGGAAGTTGCCGCCGACGTAGCTCTGCGCCTCGTCGAGTCGGCCCGCGTGCGCCTCGGCCATGGCGACCATGTTGACGTCGTCACGCTCGTTGAAGTCGATCACGTGGCGCTCGCCGATCAGGCCGTAGCCCACGAAGCCCATGCCGACGCGCTCGTTGGCGCCGAGCACGCGGTTGTATTGCGCCGCGCTCAGCGCCGTAGCGGCGGTCTTGACGAAGGTGCGGCGGTTGAGGGGAGAGGCGGGGTCTTGCGGCATGGAGGTCTCCGAGGCTGCCGTATGGTAGCAGGGCCCCGCTAGAGCCGAGCGCCTAATCCGCCGATTGATCTCGGCGTATGGCCGTCGCAAAGCCTTCCGCCGAGACCAGAGCATGCACCCGCTGGCCCGGCGTGTGTTGCCCGGCGTGCCGCGGCGCGCTGGCGGAGCGGAGCCACGAGCTGCGCTGCAGGGCTTGTGGCAAGCTCTATCCCATCCACGGCGGCGCGCCTGCTCTGATCGATCCCGAAGCCAGCCTGTTCGACTCGTGCTCCGCGGCGGACGGGCGCCCCGCCGCCGGCGGATTCAAGACGGCGGCGCTGCGGCTGCTGCCTCGTCTGAGCTCCAACCCGGTCTCGGCGCACAACTACGCTCGCTTCGTCCAGTCGCTTCTGGCGCGATGTTCCAAGCCCCGCGTGCTGGTGGTCGGCGGCGGTCGCGAGGGGCAAGGCATGGCCGGCGCATTCGCGCATCCGCGGATCGAGTGGGTCGAGACTGACGTAGCACCCGGCGAGCGGGCTGCTATGCTCTGCGACGCGCAGCAGATCCCCTTCGAAGACCAGACCTTCGACGGCGTCGTCGCCCAAGCCGTGCTCGAGCATGTGGCCGACCCGGGCCGCGCCGTGGACGAGATCTGGCGCGTGCTCAAGCCGCGCGGGCTGGTGTATTCCGAGACGCCGTTCCTTCAGCAGGTCCACGCCGGCGCCTGTGACTTCACCCGCTACACGCACCTGGGTCACCGTCGCTTGTTCCGGCGTTTTGACGAGATGGATAGCGGGGCGGCTTGCGGGCCCGGCATGGCGCTGGCCTGGGCTTGGCGAGGATTCCTGCAAAGTTGGTTCCGAGGCCGAGCAGGCCGCATCGCCGCGACCGCCGTTGCGCATCTGACGGCCTTTTGGCTCACGTGGCTCGACCGCCATCTCTGCACCCGCCCGGCGGCCTTCGATTGCGCGTCGTCCTACTACTTCTTGGGCGCAAAGAGCCGTGGCGAGCTGAGCGATCGCGAGCTGGTGCGCGGCTACCGCGGGCTCCAAGCATGACCGCGTCCGTCCTCCTCGAGCACCGCTTCGAGCAGACGCCGGACGGTTCGGTCTGGACCGACGGACCATTCGCTTACGGCTTCTTCACACGCTACCTGGATGTGTACGACGAGGTCAGGCCGGTGGCGCGCGTGCGCGCCGCCGCGCAGGCTCAACCCGATTGGGTGCGAGCAGACGGCCCCGGCGTCCGATTCCACGGCGTGCCTTACTACGTCGGGGCTTGGCAGTACGCGAAGGCGCTCCGGCGTACGCGGGCAGCGGCGCTCGAGGCCGTGCGCCAGCCAGGCCAGGCCGTCATCCTGCGCGCCCCGTCCGAGATCGGCAACCTCGCCCTGGCTGGCCTGACCGCCGCGCGGACGCCGTTCGCCGCCGAGGTGGTGGGCGACCCCTGGGACGCGTTCGCCCCCGGCGCCGTCTCGCATCCGCTGCGCGGCCTGGCGCGGCGACGCCACGCCCAAGCGCTGCGGCGCATCTGCGGCCAGGCCAGCGCCACCGCCTACGTCACCGCCCACTCCCTCCAACGCCGTTACCCGCCGGCTCACGGGGCGCTCACCACGCACTATTCCAGCGTCGAGCTGCCCGAAGAGGCCTTCGCCGCCGCGCCACGCACGCCCGCGGCCACGCTGCGACTGATCTCGGTGGGCTCGATGGAGCATCTCTACAAGGCCCAGGACGTGCTGCTCGAAGCGTTGGCAGGCTGCGGAGACGCCGTCACGCTCACGCTGGTGGGCGATGGGCGCTATCGCCCGCGATTGGAGGCCCAGGCGCGGCGCCTCGGGCTCGCCGAACGAGTCGAGTTTCGCGGCGCCAAGCCGGCGGGCGACGCGGTCCGCGCCGAGCTCGACCGCGCCGATCTGTTCGTGCTGCCCTCGCGGCAGGAAGGTTTGCCGCGGGCGATGATCGAGGCCATGGCGCGCGGGCTCGCCTGCATCGGCTCGGATGTGGGCGGCATGGCGGAGTTGCTGCCTACCGATTGGCTCGCGCCAGCCGGCGAAGCCGACGCCTTGCGGCTGCGAATCCTCGCCGCGGCGGCCGACCCCCATCGTCTGGCGTTGCAAGCCGAGCGCAACCTCGCCAAGGCCCGCGAGTACCACGAGACGCTGCTGCGCGCTCGCCGCCGGGCGTTCTACCGCGAGGTCGACCGCATCACGCGCGTCGCCGCCGGCTAAAGGCGATGTCGCCTGGAGTCGATCCAACCCATGAGTAGAGGCGAATGCGAGGGCTCTTCGGCGGCATGAAGATTCGAGGCAAGCGCAAGGACGGGCCGCAAGCCGGCCCGCGCCGGATCGCGGTGATCGGCGGCGCCGGCTATATCGGCAACATTCTGGTGCGGCGGTTGCTCGAGAGCGGCCGGCGGGTCGCCATTTTGGACCGGCTCGACTTCGGCGCCTGCGCCGTGCGCCCTTACCTGTCGCATCCCGGCTGCGAGCTGATCGAGGGCGACTTCCGCGACCCCGGGCTGCTGGTCCGCGCCCTGCGCGACGCCGACGCGGTGGTGCACCTGGGCGCGCTGGTCGGCGACCGCGCCTGCGCGCTCGACGAGCGCGAGACGATCGACGTCAACTACCGCGCGGTCGACACACTCTCGCGCGTTGCGGCCGGCATGAGCGTCCCGCGTTGCGTGTTCGCCTCCACTTGCAGCGTCTACGGCGCCTCGCCCGAGATCGTCACCGAGCAGTCGCGGCTCAACCCAGTCTCGCTCTACGCAACGACGAAGATCGACGCGGAGAACCTGCTGCTCTCCCGCCGCGAGCCCGGCTTTCACCCCGTGATCCTGCGGCTCGGCACCGCCTTCGGCTGGTCGCGGCGGCCCCGCTTCGATTTGGTCGTCAATCTGCTCTCGGCCAAGGCCCACTTCGAAAACAAAGCGGTGATCTACAACGGACGGCAGTGGCGACCGTTCATCCATGTCGAAGACATTGCGCGCGCCTTCGAGACGGCGTTGTATGCGCCGCTGCGGGCTGTGAGCGGGGAGATCTTCAACGTCGGCGACGACCGCATGAACCATCGCCTCGACGAGGTTGGCGACACGCTCAAACACTTGCGCGGCAGCGCCGAGGTGGTGCGCGAGTCGACTCCGGACGTCCGCGACTACCGCGTCAGCTTTTCGAAGATCCGCGGCAAGCTCGGGTTCCGCTCGACGGTCACTCTGCTCGACGGCATGCGCGAGATCACCGACGCGCTCGAGCAGGGCGCGGTGGACGACTACATGGCGCCGGTCTATCACAACCATCGCGCCGCCGAGGTCGCTGCGGTCGCCGCCGGCTAGCGCGCTACCATCGAAGGTCTATGTCGACCTTCTCAAACGACCACGTCGCGCTGGTCACCGGCGCGAGCCTCGGCATCGGCGCCGCGGCCGCAATCGAGCTTGCCCGACAAGGCGCCCGCGTCGCCGTGCACTACAACTCCAGCCGCGAGGCGGCCGAAGCCGTCGCGGCCAGGATCGCCGAGCTGGGCGGCGAGGCGAAGCTGTTCCAGGCCGACGTCTCGAAGGCCGAAGACGCGAAAGCGCTGGTCGGCCAGGTGATCGCCGCCTACGGCCGCCTCGACATCCTCATCAACAACGCCGGCTCGCTGGTCGATCGCCGGATGTTTCTCGAGATCGATGACGCTTTTTGGCAGCAAGTCATGAACCTCAACCTCACCTCGGTGTTGTGGGTGAGCCAACCCGCGGCCCGCCACATGAGCGAGCGCGGCTCCGGCGTCATCATCAACCTCGGCTCGATCGCCGGCCACAACGGCGGCGGCCCCGGCGCCATGCCCTATGCCACCTCCAAGGCTGCGGTTACCTGTATGACCAAGGGCATGGCCAAGGAGCTCATCGCGCATGGCGTCCGCGTCAACGCCGTGAACCCCGGGGTGATCCTGACGCCCTTCCATGAGCGCTTCAGCTCGGAGGAGCGCATGCAAGCGATGGTGTCCCAGATCCCGCAAGGGCGCGCGGGGACGCCCGAGGAGTGCGCCGGCGCGATCGCCTTCCTGGCCTCGCCGGCCGCGTCCCACATCGTCGGCGAGTCGCTCGAGATCAACGGCGGCATGCTGATGGACTGAACGGCCGCTAGCGCGGCGGGCCTCGCTTGGGATCGCGCGGGGCCGGCGGCGCGTTCTCCTTCGGCAAAAGACCGGCCAGTCGCTCGATCACCGTGCGCAGGGCGGGATCCGCGGCGAGGTTGCGCCATTCGAGCGGATCGGCGTCGTGGTCGTAGAGCTCCTCGGATCCGTCGGCGTAGCGAATGTAGCGATAGCGCCGATCCCTCACGGCATGGTTGTTCGGCCCGTGGGTGGAGATCGCCACGTGATCCCACTGATTCGAAGGGTCCTCGAGCAACGGCGCGACGCTGCGGCCCTCGAGGTGCGGCGGCTTCGGCAAATCGGCCAGCTCGCACAGGGTCGGGTAGATATCGAGCAACGACACCGGCTCGCCCGAGCCGCTTCCCGCTTCGGTCACGCGCGGCGCCCGCACGACGAGCGGCACCCGCGTCGTCTGTTCCCAGAGCGCGAACTTCTCCCAGTGCTGTTTGACGCCGAGGTGATAGCCGTGGTCGGACCACAGCACCACGATCGTCTTCTTCTCCCGCCCGCTGCGTCGTAGCGCCGTCAGCAGCCGCCCCACCATGTCGTCGGCGAACGACATGGCGGCCAAGTAGCCTTGCACCGCCGCCTTCCACTGATCGTTGTCGATCATGTACTGCTGCCACTCGCGCCTGAGCAGCGCCTTGCCGGCGCTCGGCAGGTCGTCGAGATCGGACACCGGCGCCTCGGGCAGCAGCACGTCCTCGAGCGGGTGCAGGTCGAAGTATTTCCGCGGCGCATACCAAGGGATGTGCGGCCGATAGAGGCCAACCGCGAGGAAGCGCGGCTTGGCGCTGCGGCGCGCCAGTCGCCGCTCGGCCCACGCCACCACCTGCGCATCGGCCATGGCCCAGTCCTCGACCTCGACCGGGGCCCAATCGAACGCCCCGCGGTAGAACTGCTTGGCGCCGTTGATGGGCCAGCCGCTCGGCCGCACCTCGGCGGGCATCTGGCGCTCGATCGACGGGTAGAACTCGTCCCAGGCCTTGGTGTCGTTGTAGCCCGCGAAACCGAGCGGGGTGAGCGAGTGCCCGTGGAAGAGCTTCCCGCCGCCGCGCACGTCGTAGCCATGCTGTCGAAAGTAGCGCGGAAGGGTAGCGATGCCTTCGAACGCTTCCGACAGCCGCCAGTCCTGCAAGTTGTTGTAGATGCCGCTGGTCGACGGCCGCAGCCCGCTCATCAAGGCCGTGCGCGAGGGGTTGCATCCGGGCGCCGCCGTGTGGGCGTTGGTGAACAACATGCCCTGGCGCGCGAGGGCGTCGATGTTGGGCGTCTTCGCTTGGGGATGACCCTTCAAGGGGCCGGCCCAATCGTTGAGGTCGTCGATGGCGATGAACAGGATGTCGGGCGGGCGGGCCGCCGAGGCACAGACGGCGCAGAACAGGCTCAACAGGATCGCGTTGGCGAAACGCATCGCCCCAGCAGTGTAACGCGGCGAAATCCGGCCCATCTGCAGGCGCTGTTCGCTCAACTCGGTTTCGCCGTACAATACGCGCATGCTTGGTCGCTGCCTGTTGGCCCTCTGCATCTCCTGGTCGTTGTCCGCGCAACCGAAAGATGCGAACTACGACGAAGCCGCGATCCCCGCATACACTCTCCCCGCGCTGCTGGTGTCCGAGGATGGCGGGCGGGTCGCGACCGCGCAGCAGTGGCGCGCGTCTCGCCGCGGGGAGATCCTCGCGCTGTTCGAGGATCACGTCTACGGCCACTCGCCGGAGACCAAGCTCGAGATGCACGCGGCCGAGCTCGAGCGGGCCGACGATGCGCTGGGAGGCAAGGCGCGGCGCAAGCAGGTGCGCCTCACTTTTTCGGCCGATCGCGGCCAGAGCCTTTCGGTGGACTTGCTGCTCTACCTACCGGTTGAGTCCGACGGCCCGGTCCCGCTGTTCGTGGGGTTGAACTTCGGAGGCAACTACACGATCAGCGCCGACCCGGCGGTACCGGTGACGACATCGTGGATGCGCAATCGCGCCGACCACGGCAACCGCGCCGATCCCGCCCGGAGCGGCGCGGCCTCCTCTCGTTGGCCGCTCGAGGAGATCCTGGGCCGGGGCTACGGCGTCGCGACCGCCTACTACGGAGACATCGACCCCGACTTCGACGACGGCTTCCGCAACGGGATCCACGCCCTGTTTCCTGATCACCAGGACGGCGACTTTTCCTCGATCGGCGCCTGGTCGTGGGGGCTGAGCCGCGTCCTGGACTATCTTCAAAGCGATCCGAAGGTGGACGGCGCCAAGGTCGCGCTGATCGGCCACTCCCGCCTCGGCAAGACGGCGCTATGGGCCGGCGCGCGTGACGAGCGTTTCGCTTTGGTCATCTCCAACGACTCCGGCTGCGGCGGAGCCGCGTTGAGCCGGCGTCGTTTCGGCGAAACGGTCGGGCGCATCAACAATTCGTTTCCGCATTGGTTCTCGGATAACTTCGTCGCCTACAACGGAAACGAGGATGAGCTGCCGCTGGACCAGCACATGCTTCTGGCGCTGATCGCACCGCGCCCGCTCTACGTCGCAAGCGCGTCCGAGGACCTGTGGGCCGATCCGCGCGGCGAGTTTCTCTCCGCCATGCACGCCGGCGAGGTCTACGAGCTACTGGGCAAGCGCGGGCTGGGCCTCGACGAGCCGCCGCCGGTCGGCAAGGCGGTGATGCACGACATCGGCTACCACAAGCGCCACGGCAAGCACGACGTGACGCTCGAGGATTGGCGGCGCTACCTCGACTTTGCCGACATGCATCTAACCGGCAGAGCCGCGCAGGTGCGGTAGGCGGGTCGTCTACAATCGGCGGCAGCCCTTCTATCGTGTCGTCACCCGCCTCCTCCACGAGCAAATTCGGCAGCCGCTTGCGTGCCAGCGGATCCGCCTTGGCGGGGTTTTTGTTTCCGGGAGACGCGGAGGCGGACCCGGGCTTTCGCAATGAGATCCGTCAGCGCTCGCTGCGAGGCGTCTATATCCTCGTCGGCGTCACCGCGTTCATGCCGTTTCTGGCTCTGTTGCTTCATGGCTTGGCAAGTCTGTTCGATCCGGAGCCGCAGACGTCCTCGCCTTCGAGGCTGGTCCTGCTGGCGCTGGCGGGATGCGGACTGGCGGCGACGCGCACACAGCGAGGACGCCGCCACGCTCGCCCGCTTGCATTCGCGATGGGGATTGGCGTGACGGGAATTCTCGCTTGGGCCAACATCTTCGAAGACCCAGGGGATGCCGCGACCACGGTTCTGAGCTCGATGATCGACGTGATGGTGGTATTGATCGTGGCGCTTGCCGCGATTCCGGCAAGGCCGCTGCAGATGTTCGCCTTCGGAGTGACCCTCGTCTCGATCGACCTGGGACTGGCTGCTCTAGCGGCTAGCCAAGGCTTGGTCGAAAGGCCGCCCGCGCAGTTCTACTCGGGGGGACTGCTGATTGCGGTGCTCTGCGGCGCCTTGTCCGGGCTGACCTATCAGCTACTCCACACCAGCTACCTTGGGCAGCGCGAGCGGCTCGCCTCCCAATCCCGCCTGTTGCACTCCGAGACAGCGTTGTCGTTCGCTCGTCTGTCGGCCACGCTCAGCCATGAGCTCAATTCTCCCTTGGGCGCGCTGCGTAGTTTCGTTTCTTCGCTCGGGACGCTCGCAGCCAGGCACGAGGAACCTGACGCGAACAAGGAGCGCATCCGGGGGCTCCAAGAAGACCTGCTCGACGGATCGGCGAAAGCCGTCGACAAAATCAGCGCCGTCGTCGACCGCATCCAGCGCTTTACGAACCTCGACCGGGCAGAAGTGACGGAGGTGGAGGTGGATGAGATGCTGCAGGACGTCGCGCAGATGGTCCGCGCCGAGGACGAAGCGGGGCCGGAGATCCGGTTGACGACGCCGCCGCTACCGCCGGTCGAGCTGAAACCGCAGGCGATCAGTAGCGTCTTCTCCCGGCTGATGCACAACGCGGTCAAGGCCAGCGCTGGCCGCGGCCCCGTCGAAGTCGTTGCGGAGCAGAAGGACAATGAGATCCTCGTCTCCTTCGAGGATCACGGGCGGGGGCTGACTAACCAGGAGCTCAGCGAGCTGTTCCAACCGGGTTTCAAGACGCGGGACGGCCGGGTGGAGGCTTCGAAATGGGGGCTCTTCACGGCGCGGCAGGTGACCCGGGAGCACGGGGGCGACATCTCGGCGACACGGGCCGCTAGCGGCGGTACTCGGATTCTCGTTCGCCTGCCGCTCGACAGCCCAATCGGGCCGGGTGCGCACTGAGCCGCCCTGCTTCGCTGGTTAGCTCCGCAACGCCTGCAGCGTGAGGGACACAGCCACCAGAACGAGCATCACCGCCGAGGTCGCCCATAGGGCCCGCCGCAGCCAACTCGGCGGACCGATGACCGCCGGCAGCTTGCGGCTGATCAGATAGAGCGTCCCGAAGCCCATCGCGGGCAGCAGAATCGCCTGCGCGATGCCGGAAACCTTGACCATCACCACCGGCTCCCGGACGAAATAGAAGGTGAAGCAGGGGACGATCAAGAACACAGCCGTCATCGCGCGCGTCGCGGCGAGGCGTTTCGCATAGTCGCCGCGGTCGTAGAGCCCGAGCATCCCCAGCAAGTCGGCGACAAGGCGGGAGTAGGCCGCCGTCAGGGCGAAGACCGTCGAGTAGAGCACGGCGATAGCGCCAGCCAGGAAGACCGGGCGCGACCACGCACCGAGCGTGTCGGTGTACATGCGGGAGAGCGCTCGGATCGTCTCTGGCCCCGAGGGCGTCTGGCCAAGCGAATGCAACACGCCGGCGCCAAGCAGAAAGAAGGCCACGGTCGCGAACGTGTAGACGACGAACGAGGCGATGACGTCGAGCGAAAGCACGCGCAGCCAACCCTGGGCGCGGGCGCGCCAAGCCGGGGAGTCATCGCGCGGTCCCACGAAGCGGGCGTATCCCTTCTCGATACACCAGTAGGGGTAAGACGCCAGCTCGGCCGCGCCGACGCCGGTGGCGCCGAAAACGGTCAGGGCGGTGGAGAGACCGCCATCGGGGAAACGAAAGCGCAGCCCCTCTTTGACCTCCGCCCACGAGAACAGATCCGGTCGCTCGAGCAGCAGAAAAGCGCCCGCAACCGTCATCGCGGTGAGCAGGCCGACCAGCACGAAGGAGGCCTTCTCGATCAGGCTGTAGCGCCCGAAATAGAGCAACGCGAGAGTGAGCGCGCTGACGCCGGGGACCCAGAAGTGGATCGGAACGCTGGGCAGCGCCATCGAGAAGATCTCGCCCAAAGCGCCGAGCATGCCGCCGATCGAGAAGAACAGCGAGCTGACCATGACCAACCACATCCAGATCAGCCAGTTCACCCGCAGGCGCGGCCCAGGGACCTTGTCAAAAGCTTCGAGCGTCGTCTCGCCCGTGCCGATGGCGTAGCGGCCAATCTCGTGCTGCACGACGACCTTGACGGCGCAGCTCAGCAGGATGAGCCACAGCAGCGTGTAGCCGCTCTCGGCGCCGAGCACGGTCGTGGCGACGAGCTCGCCGGAGCCGACCACGGTGGCCGCCAGAATCAGCCCGGGGCCGATGCGCCGAAACATCGCGCCGAGCCCGCGCGGAGGCTCTTCGACGGCCTCGGGCGGCAGTGCATAGGGATTCGCGAGACGGGACGGCATAGCGGCCAATTGAGCCCGCCAATCATACAACGGACGAGCCGTCGGGGGGTCGCGGGTCGCATGTTACGCTGGGGGAAGCGGGGGCGTGCTGGCCGGTCGTCCAAGGGTAGGACACGTGGTTTTGGTCCATGGAATGGGGGTTCGAATCCTCCCCGGCCAGCCAAGAATCGCTTGGCTGATCTGCCGCTACTGCCGCTTCAACACCACAACCGCCAGCGGCGGCAGGGTGAGCTCGAGCGTCGCCGGCCGGCCGTGGGTCGAATAGTCCTTCGCGTCGAGGCCGCCTGAGTTGCCGCAGTTGGAACCGCCGTAGAGGCTCGCGTCGGTGTTGAGAATCTCCTCCCAGCAGCCGCCTTCGGGGACGCCCACACGATAGCCTTCGCGCGGCACGGGCGAGAAGTTGCAGGCGAACAGCAGCGTATCCGCCGGATCTTCGCTGCGCCGCAGAAACAGGATCGTGTTTGCGTGGGCGTCGGTGCAGTCGACCCACTCGAAGCCCTGCCAATCCGAGTCAAAATGTGACATTGCCGGCTCAGAGCGCAGCAAGCCGTTGAGATCCTGCACCAGCCGTTTGAGCCCCTGATGGGCGGGGTAGGCGCAGAGGTGCCAGTCCAGGCTCTCGTCGTGGGTCCACTCGCGCCATTGGCCGAACTCGCAGCCCTGGAACATCAGCTTCTTGCCGGGGTGGCCGAACATATAGGCATAAAGGGACCGTAAGTTGGCGAATTTCTGCCAGTCGTCGCCGGGCATCTTGGAGATCATCGACGCCTTGCCGTGTACGACCTCGTCGTGGGAGAACGGCAGCACGAAGTTCTCGGTGAAGGCGTAGAGCATCGAGAACGTGATGTCGTTTTGGTGATACTGGCGATGGATCGGCTCCTTGGCGAAGTAGCGCAGGATGTCGTTCATCCAGCCCATGTTCCACTTGAAACCGAAACCGAGGCCGCCCAAGTAGGTCGGGTGCGAGACCATGCCCCAGGAGGTCGATTCCTCGGCGAACATCATCGTGTCGGGGTGCTCGGCGTAGACGCGCTCGTTGAGGCGCCTTAGAAAGTGGATGGCCTCGATGTTCTCCTTGCCGCCGTATTGGTTGGGCACCCATTCGCCCGCCTCGCGACCGTAGTCGAGGTAGAGCATCGAGGCGACGGCGTCGACGCGCAGGCCGTCGATGTGGTAGCGATCCAGCCAAAACAGGGCGTTCCCGATCAAGAAGTTGGACACTTCGCGACGGCCGTAGTTGAACACCATCGTGTCCCAGTGCGGATGCCGGCCTTGGCGGGGGTCAGCGTGCTCGTAGAGGTGCGTGCCGTCGAAGTAGACCAGCCCGTGCGGGTCGTGAGGGAAGTGGGCGGGAACCCAGTCCATCAACACGCCCACACCGGCGCGGTGCAGCGTATCGACCAGGTACATGAACTCTTGCGGCGTGCCGAAGCGCGAGGTTGGGGCGTAGTAGCCGACGGTCTGATAGCCCCAGGAGCCGTCAAAGGGATGCTCGGTGACCGGCAGCAGCTCGACGTGCGTAAAGCCCATCTCGCGGCAGTACTCCGCCAGCCGAGACGCTATGTCGACGTAGGTCAGCCAGCCGCCTTCCGGCGTCCGCATCCAAGAGCCCAGGTGGACCTCGTAGATCGAGATCGGCGCTTCGCGGGTGTTCTCCTTACCGCGCCCTGCCATCCACTCCTCGTCCCGCCACTCGTAGCCCTCGAGGTCCCAGACTTTCGAGGCCGTGCGGGGGCGGACTTCGGCGGCGAAGGCGTACGGGTCGGCCTTTTCCGCTTCGTGGCCGTCGTGATTCGAGCGAATGAAGTACTTGTAGTTCTCGCCCTGGCCGATATCGGGGACGAAGGCCTCCCAGATGCCGGATTCGCCCCGGCTCTTCATGGGATGGGAGTCGCGATTCCAGCCATTGAAATCGCCGACGACCGAGACCGCGCGGGCGTTCGGAGCCCATACGGCGAAGCGCACGCCCGGTTTGCCTTCGAGCTCGGTGAGGTGGGCGCCCAGTTTTTCGTAGTTGCGGTAGTGGGCGCCTTCGCCCAGCAGATGCAGGTCGAAGTCGGTTAGAAACGGCGATTCCATCGTGTGATTCGATGATAGCGGCTATTCGGGATCCCGCAACCGTGCAACCGAGACCCGGCGGCATCGCCCAGGGTACAGGCGTCCTGTTCGCTGCGGCGGGCTGGACCCCGCCATGGCTGGCGGGGCTCGGTTCGTTTCAATTCGAGTAGACGCGCGGCCTGAAGAAAGAACGGGCCGGCTTTCCTCCCCAGGAAGCCGGCCCTGCGCCGGTGGAGCAGTCTCGCTTGCGCTAGGGCGCAATCGGGGTTGCGTTCGGGTCGGGGGTGATGGTGTCGTTCGACGGGTCGGCGTCGTAGTTGTCTTCCGAACCGAAGAACGTCCACTCCTCGAGCCAGTTGTCGGTGGCGTTGAAGCCTCCAATGAAGCTGCCTTGCGGGCTCGACGCGGCCTCGCAGCCACAGCCCTCTCCGATGGCGGCCGAGGGCGGCGTCACCGCCGCGCCGATCAGTAGCGCCGGGGAGCCGTCGCGCGGACGCGGATCGGGGTTGCCCTCGTAGCGGACGTTGCGCAGCCGCGGGTTGGCGGCGATGTTCTTGACGCCGGCTTGCAGCGCGGCCGCGGCCATGTCGTCGTTCTGCTCGAGCAAGCCGGTTTGGCCGCCCGCGTTGAGCCAAAACAAGTTGGCGTTGAGCGCGGGATCGGTTCCGGGTTGGTCGATGTTGGGCTCGATGCCGTCGTTGCCGAAGTTCATGATGATGTTGTTGTTGAACACGCCCTTGTGGCCGCGGCGCGGCTGCAGGCCGCGGCTGCCGCTCTGTTGGCCGATGAAGCTCACGTTCCAGATTTGCGGATCGTTGAAGGGGCTGTTGCCGAAGCCGTTTTCGTTGCCGTCGCCCTCATAGCCACGGTCGCTGTTGACGTCGTCTTGCAAGATCAGGCCGAACTGGGCGATGCCGCGCCAGCCCAGAGCCGAGTCGAGCGAGTCGTCCTTGGAGCCGTCGGAGACGAAGTACTTGACGTTGGCCGTGCCGCCGAAGAACTCGATGCCGTCATCCTCGCCCTCGTGGGCCTGGATGTGGCAGATCACCGTGCCGTTGCCAACGCCGTGGAAGCCAAAGGCGTTGGGCTGAATCTCGTTCGAGAAGTCGACGCCGGCGAACTCGACGCGCACGTACTTGTAGACGCCGCTCGAGTCCGCGTCGTCGGTTCCGCCGTAGACCGGTCGGGTCGCGGGAATGACGCCCTCGGCGATTGGCTCGCCGTCGAAGTTCGTGCTCGCACGGCCCAGTACGATCAGGCCCGCCCAGCAGCCGGAGATGCGCTGGCCGAGATCTGCGTCGCAGGTCATCACGATCGGCAGCTCGCGGCGCCCTTCGGCCATGATCTTGCCGCCCTGCTCGACGACGATGACCGCGTTCTGGCCTTGAGCGACGACCAGCGTGCCGGGCTCGATGGTCAGCGTGACGCCGTCGTTGACGAAAACTTGTCCCTGAATACGGTAGAGCGTCGTCGCGGTCCAAGTGGCGTCCGAGGAGAGCTCGGTGTCGCTGCCGTCCGCGCCGAGCACGACGATGTTGTCGACGACGTTGAACTTCGCCCAAGCCCGCTTGACGATCTGCGTCGCGGTAACGTCGCGCAGCTCCGCCACATAGTGGTAGTTGCCCGCGGCGCCGGGGACGCCGGTCGAGATCAGTTGCTGGGCGCGGGTCGCGCCGGGAAGGATGGGTTGGAAACTACCCGCGGCGTTGCCGAAGACGTCGCGCACGTCGGACGAGAGCGAACCGTTCGAGACATACATGCGGTCGCCGGTGAGGATGTTCTCGCGGTAGACGAATACCGTGAACGGGTAGGCCTCGCCTTGGGGGTCGAAGGTCCAGCGGAGGGTCTGCGTCTCTCCGACTTGGTACCAGAGCTTGTCGGTCCAGATGAAGTGGGTCGCCGGCGTGTTCTGGATCAGAACGTCGCCCAACTGCTTTTGCGAACCCGAGTCCGCGGCGGGGGCCGCCGCAGTGGCGAGGAGACCGATGGTCGCCCCGAGAAGCAGTTTGGTCAAAAAGCGTTGCATTCGATTCTCCTAAAGCGAAACTCGCTCGTTACTTGCGCTCTCGCCCACGCCGGCGCGAAAGCACGCTAAAAGATCTGATAGCTCGTACCGATCGTGAAGCTCCGGCCCAGCGTGTAGCGCTGGAAGGTCAACCCGCCCTGAGTCCAGTCCCACACGGCGTCGGAGAGGTTTTCGGCGTCGAAGCGGACCTTCCATTTGCCGTCCTCCCGCAGGTTGAGCTCGTAGACAAAGTCCAGGGTGGTCACGCCTTCCTGGTAGACATCGGGAAGGCCAAGCACGCCCACATCGGTAATGCGGCGCGAGAAGTAGTTGGTGTAGAAGCGGGCGGTGCTGCGCCAGTCCGGGCGAGCCCACTCAGCTATGAAGTTGCCCACGTACCGCGACTGGCCCTGCATCGGCCGGATGCGGTTCGTCAGCACAATGTCCTGCACTTCGCTCAAGTCGATGTTCGAGTCGACAAAGGTGAAGTTGGACGAAACGGCGAAGTGCCGAAGTTTTTGGCTGGCGAAGTCGAGCCCGCGGCGGAACTCGAGCTCGAAGCCGTAGTTGCGCGCTGCATCGGCGTTGTCGAAGGTCGTCAACAGGCCGACGGTGGCGCGGATGGTCTGTTCGATCGGATTGTCGAAGTTCTTGAAGAAGAAGCTGGCGGCGATGAGCTGGTTGCTTCCTGGAAAATACTCCCAGCGCACGTCGTAGTTCTGAATCTCGGTCTGCACCAGAGCCGGGTTGCCGATGGTCTGGCGTCCGCCGACGATGTCGAGGAAGTCGAACAGCGCCAGCTCGCGGAAATCGGGGCGCGCGACCGTCTGGCTGAAGCCGAAGCGCAGGTTCTGCTTCGGGCTCAGGAAGTGCGTGACGTTGAGAGATGGCAGATAGTTGATCTTGTTGAACGGCGCGGGTTGGCGGTTCAGCTCGGGATTGAACGGATCGAACGTCGTGACGTCCTGGTTGACGTCTTCGACGCGCAGCCCGGTGACGATGCGCCACTTCTGCGCCAGGTTCAGATCCAACATGGCGTAGTAGCCGTAGATGTCGCGCACGCCCGCGTAGGCGTCGGTTACACGAGTCGTCTCGTTGATCTCGAAACCGCTAGGCCGGATGTTGTCCGCGCCAAAGAGCTCGTTGGGCGGCAACGTGGGGTCGATGTTGGTCCGCCCGCGCAAGGCCAGACGCAGCCGCCGTGAACGGAAGTCGCGGTCGCGGAAGCTGAAGTTGCCTCCGACCTTGATGGAACCGCTCCAGCCCGAGCCGTAGAACGGAACCATGTAGTCGATCTTGGGGTTGTGGATGTTTTCGTCGAGGTTGTTGAACATCCGGAAGGCGCTCTGCGAGTCGTCGAAAAACTCGAACCTCTCGCGCACGTCATTGAACAGATACAGGCTTTCGCGCAGGTCCGGCTCGTCCCGCGAAGCTTTGGAGTATCCGTACTGCCATGTGAAGATGCTGTTGCCAAAACTGGGAAACAGATGCTCGCCCTCGACCTGGGTCGAGAGGATCTGGCGCTCGATGAAACGCAGGCGTTGGTTCTCGACATCGGTCCCGAAGTCCTGGTGGAAACCCGTGTAGAAGCGGGTTTCGTCGTCGGTGTCGCGCGAGAGGAAGTTCTTGACCGTCAGCTTGTTTCTCTCGTTGAGGCGATAGCTGACGTTGAAGGCCGCGCCCAGGCGCACCGACTCGGTCGATTGGTCGTAGCGGAAGATGTTCTCCGGGAACGGAGGCGCTTCATCTGGTCGCAGTTGCCCGGTCGCAACCTGCGGGTTGGGCTGGTAGAAGATACGGTCCTGGTCGAAGATCGACTGCACGCCGTTGGAGAACGTTACCGCGCCGACCAACCCGAGCTTGCCATAGGAGTTGCCGGCGACGATGTTCCAACTTTGCGAGGGACGCCAGAGGTTGCGCCTGGGCCGCCGCTCCCAGTTCGAGCTCAGGGCTTGGCCGAAGCTTTGGAGCTCGTTGGCGGAGAAATTGAAGCGGTCGATACGCGTGTCGCCGGGTAGCGTGCTCGGCAGGGAGCGTCCCCCGTCGTCGAAACCGAAGAAGTCCCGGCCGCCGCCCGGATAGCTCAGGAAGTCGCTGCCCTGCGTGCGCGTGTTGAAACCTGTCGAATAGCTGATGCTCAACGTCGGCGAAGTCGGGAACTCGCTGGTCTCGATCTGGACCAGCCCGGCCGAGAACTCCCCGGGCAGATCCGGGGTGTAAGTCTTGAGGACCTTGATGTTGTCGATCAGGTTGGCCGGGAACAGGTCGAGCGGCACCACGCGGCGCTCGGGCTCGGTCGTCGCCAGCAACGCATTGTTGAGAGTGGTCGCAGAGTAGCGCTCGCTCAGGCCTCGTACGAACACCTGCCGGTCGTTGACGACCGAGACGCCGGTCACCTTCTCGAGAGCGCCCGCGGCGTCCGAAGCCGTGCCGGCCTTGATCTCTTCGGCGCTGATCGAGTCCGAAACGGCTTCGGCGAGCTTGCGCTCGGTGAGCATGACGGCCGCAGTGGCGACTTGTGGCAGGATGGACTCGACGACGTCGACTTCGGTGACTTGGCCCTCAGCCGCCATGACCGTGCTGCCGTCGGCGATTTCACCGGCGACGACCTCCAGGCCCTCGATGCTGGAGGGCCGAAAGCGGTCCGAGGTGTAGCTGATCTTGTAGGTTCCGGGCGGCGCGTCGAGCGTGAAGCTGCCGTCGGTGTCGGTGACGACGTTGAAGGTCGCTGGGCCAGCGATTTCGACTTGGATCTGCGGCAGCGGGTTGCCGGTTGCGGCGTCGTAGACGATGCCGATGATCGTGCCCGAGTTTTGGGCGGGGGCGGGCCAAGCCATGCCGACTAGCAGGCTGACCGCCAAGGCGATACGGAATTGGATACTGCTCATTCGCGTCTCGTCTCTCTGACTCGCTGGGGAAAGGGTGATCATGTGTCCGCGGACCCGTTCGCCGAGCCCGCCGTCCATCGCCTATTCGCTCACCCAGATGCTGACGTGGTTGGACGTCAGGCCATTGTTGATCTTTAGGAACACCGGAACTTTGCCGGTCACCGAGTTGGAGGGAATCGTGGCGTTGATCTGCCAGAGACCAACGAAGTTGGGCGCCAAGCCGCTGAACGCAACCGCGCCTTCGATGCCGCCGAACCAAGCTTCGGTGGCCCGGGTGGCGGTCGAGAGCGGCGAGCCCGAAGCGGCCGCGCCGTCGGCGACGGCGTTGTCGACCGGGCCTTGGCCGGTGCCGAAAATGATGATCACGGAACCGCGGGCGGCCGGGTTGTTCGGGCCGTTGACCGAGAAGTCCTGGTTGAGCACCGCGCCGGGGGCGTCTGGGTTCGTCGGGTCGAGGATGAAGATACCGGGGAACGACTCGGCCACGTCGAGGAATCCTGTGGCGACCTCCGAACCGCCGACCGTCACCGAGATCTGATGCCGGCCCGCAGCAAGCGCCGAGGGGACCTGGAAGTTGATCTGGGTCTCGGAGGCGAAGAACAGCGGCGCGGCTGCGCCGTCCACCAGTAATTGCGCACCGCCCAGCATGGTCGGCAGCGGCAGCGATTCGTTTGCCTGGAACGTGGCGCCGGTGAACGCGCCGAACGCGGAGGCAATCGAGCCGGGCGCGACTGGGGCGTTCGCCTGGAAGCCGGCGGCGTTGACGACGGCGACCTGCGCGGCGGCCGGCGAGGCCAGTGCGGCGAGAGCGAGGAGAGAAACGGCGACGCGCGCCTTGAGGGTTTTTTTCATACAAGCCACCTGTGTTTCTTCCCGCCAATCCAGCGCGCGACTTCCGCAGCCTGCTTCAGGGGAAGGTTCAGAATCGAACTCGGGTTTTCTAGGGAACTGCTCAGCTGTCGAAGTTTCACAGTACCGGCCCTGCGGTACTGGACGGGTGACACGTCCGTCAAACTCTGATTAAGATCGAGTGAAAAGCAAGGGGAATGCGCTAGTTTTAGAGCAAAAGGGGCTCTAGTTGGTTTATGCGTCGGGCGGGACCGCATCATTCGGCCTCCCGGAAGGTGTAGCCGACGCCCCGCACCGAGCGGATGTAGCGAGGCTTAGACGGATTGTCCTCGAGCTTGTTCCGCAACCGGACGATGTAGGCGTCCACGGTGCGCTCCATCACGTCGGTGCGGTCCGCCCAAGCGGCCTCGAGCAACGCATCGCGGCGGAAGACCTGGCCGGGGCGCCGCATCAGATGCTCGAGGAGCCGAAACTCGGTCGCGGTCAGCGAGACGGGCTCGCCGCGCAGCCTGACGATGTACTGGGTCCGGTTGAGCTCGATAGGGCCGCCGGTGAGCACGTCGCGGGGGCCGGCCTCGGCCCGCAGGTGGATCTTGATGCGGGCTAGCAACTCTCGCACCGAGAACGGCTTGACGAGATAGTCGTTGCCGCCGATCTCGAGACCCAGCACGCGGTCGGTTTCGTCGCCCAGCGCGCTCAAGAAAACGATGGGCATGGATTCGAGAGACGGTTCGGCGCGCGCCTGGCGGCAAATCTCGATCCCGTCCTGGCCGGGCAAGAGGATGTCTAGCACCAGCAGGTCGGGTTTTTCGTCGCGAAGAAACGTGAGCGCTCCCTCGCCGCTCTTCCGCCCCACGGCCTCGTAGCCGTTCTGCCGCAGAGTATGCAGGAGCAACTCGTGCAGGTCGGCGTCGTCCTCGATCAGCGCGATCTTGTGCATCTGCCGCTCTGAGCCCTCAACCTAACGAGCCGGCGATGAAGGTTCGGTTAAAGCGCGTTGAATATTCAGCGAAAACTACGGATGGTCGACGCGGGAAGCCGTGATATGCTGGCCTCGGTATGGCCTTCTGCACCAACTGCGGCACACAGCTCGCCGATGGCGTAGCGTTCTGCTCCAACTGCGGGACGAAACTTGGAGACGCGGCTCCGGCGGAGCAGCAATGGGCGCCCCCGGCAGTCCACGCCGAGCCTCTCAAATACGACATCGAAGGCGACAACCTCGAGATCGTCCGCGTCCACCTCCAGCCCAACCAAGAGCTGATCGCAGAGGCGGGCAAGATGGTCTATAAGACGCCGAACGTGAATTGGCAGACGCAGATGTCGGGCAAGGGCATCGGCGACAAGCTCTTCGGCGCGCTCAAGCGTAAGCTCACCGGCGAATCGCTCTTCGTCACGCACTTCAAGACCTCGGGCGGCAACGGCGAGGTCGGCTTCGCGGGGGACTTCCCGGGACGTATCCAGGCGTTCGATCTCAAAGAAGGCCAGAGCGTGCTGTGCCAGCGCGACGGGTTCATCGTGGCCGAGGCGTCGGTAAAGCTCGATATAGCGTTTACCAAGAAACTTGGCGCGGGTCTATTTGGCGGCGAGGGTTTTATTCTTCAGAAGCTGACAGGGCCGGGCACGGCGTTCATACACGCCGGCGGCGACTTCGTGACGTTCGAGCTCAAACAAGGCGAGACGCTGCAGATCGATACCGGATGCATCGTTGCGTTCGATGAGAGCGTGAGTTACGACGTCCAGTTCGCGGGCGGCATCGCGACCAGCATCTTCGGCGGGGAGGGACTCTTCCTGGCCACGCTGACAGGGCCGGGCCGCGCAATCGTGCAAACGATGACGCTATCGAAATTGCGTCGCGAGCTCGGCGGCGGCCTGGGCGGGCAGAAAGGCGGGGGCGAAGCCCACGGCCTGGGCACGGTGCTCGACATGTTCGGCAGCAGCGATTAGGTTCGAAGCCGCACGCGCGACCGCACCCTCGCGGGATGCGGCTCGGCCGAACGAGTAACCGCCTACTGACGCGCGCGGCTCAGTCGACGTGATCCCAGTCGTCGCCGTAGTGGACCGTGACCTCCTCGCCGGGCTCGATGTCGCGGAGCGCGAACAGATCCACGCCGACGAACTGCGCATTGCCGGCGGAGCTGTGGTTGACGTATCGCAGGTCGTTGCGGCCGGCAACGCCGCGCCACTGCTGTTGGCCGTTCGATCCGAAATCGACCCACAGCACGTGTTCGGCGTCGTCGCTGGTAAGCTCTCCTTCGTAGGCGCCGATCCATTCGCCTTGGAGGAGTCCGCGCAGCGCGAAACAACCGCGCCCGTGGATCGAGCTCTCGGCGACAAAGACGTTGTCAGGCAGCGGGCGTCTATCCATTTGCGCAGGTCAGTCGGCGAGAGTCTGCGCCGAGTCGGCGCCGTAGAAGCTATACCAAGAGCCGGCGTTAGCGAGCGCCGCGTTGACGGCGTCGAGGTTGCGGGCGCCCTGGCCAGCGAGCCATTTCGTTGCGTCCGCCGAGCCACGCGCCGCGAATACGTCCGCCGCACCGCCCCATGCCGCCCGTCCGCAGAGCACGCCGGCAAAGTTCACGCCGGCTTCGGCGGCCCAGTGCAGCGACTCTGTCAGTTGATCCGCGGGAGCGCCGCCGCTCGAGTACAGCATGGGACGCTCGGCCGCTTCCGCGGCTTCGCGGTAGTACTCGAGCGCGCGATCCTTGGTATAGGCCGGCTCGCCCGCCAAAAAGCGGGAGCCTTGGGCGAACCGCGGGTTGATTGGGATCTCGACGCCCAGCAGGTCTACGCCGTAGCGCTCCTTGGAGAGCTCACGCACCGCGCCGGTGACGATGCGGGGCTTGCGTTGGGCAAACTCGAAACCCTGCGGGTCGCGGTCCGCTTCGTCGTAGGCGATGAGCTCGAGCAGGAAGGGCAGGCCCTCGGCTTGGCACTCCGAGCCGATGCGCTCGACGAAGGCCAACTTGGCGTCGTTCCTCTCCGGCTCTTCGTAAGACGTGTAGTGGATCAGTGCGCGTACGCCGTCCGCTCCGAGCTCTTTGAGGCGGCGCACCGACGCGCCCGGCACGAGGTCGGGCATTCGTCCGGGGCGGTCTTTGTCGTATCCGCTCTGGGCGTAGCAGAGCAGCAGGCCCGTGCCGTCGGCGCGCGCCTCGGCGGCCGGCGCGCCGACTTCGGGATCGAGCAAGATCGCGCTCGCGTGGGGCGTCAGCTCCTCGGAGACGACTACCTTGAAGTCGCTCAGCATTCCATCGGCGACCTCGTCCTCGGGAATCGATGCCGCTTCGGCGATCTGAAGCCGCAACGATCCGCGATGGCCGGCGGCGAGGGCCGCGATGACGCCGCGGTCGTCGGCGAGGGCCTGCAGGCGCTGGATTTTCTCCCTATGCATTCACTCTCATCCCGAGCCCTGCCGGGTCAGACGGGCCCGCAGGCGGAAGAAGCGTTGCGCGGCATCGATGTCGGCCAAAATCTGGCGCTTGAGCTCGGACGCCGCGCGGAATGTCTTCTCGGCTCGCAATCGGCGATGGAAGCATACCTCGATTCGTATGGGCGTGTCGCGTTCGAGCTCGTCGAGCAGATGCGTTTCCACCGTGCGGGCGCCGCCGCCGAAGGTCGGCCGGATTCCGACGTTCGTCACCGAGCGCCAACAGCGATCGCTATCGAGGTCGCGCGTCTGCGAAACGTAGACGCCGTCGGCGAGGGTGAGATCGGCGTCGGGCTCCACGTTGAGCGTGGGTACGGTTTGGCGTCCGCCGATGCCGCGACCCGGAACGACGCGACCCCGCACTCGAGGGACTCCGCCGAGCAGACGGCGGGCCTCCCGCAATCGCCCGGCGGCCAGCGCGGTCCGTACCCGGCTGCTGCTGACCACGTCGCCGCCCCGCAGGACCGGCTCGACGGCTTCGCAACAGAAGCCGTAGCGGCGCCCCAACGCCTCCATCGCGTCGATGTCGCCTGCGTGGCGATGACCGAAGCGGAAGTTCGCGCCGACCACGACCCGGCGCACGCCAAGTCTCTCGACCAACACGTCGCGGACGAACTCTTCTGGGGAGAGCCGGGCCAGCTCCGGCGTGAACGGCATGATCACCACCGCGTCCACGCCGAGCGCGGCGAACAGCTCCAGCCGTTGCTCGATCGTCGTCATCAGCTCCGGCGCACGATCTGGCGCGACCACGCGGGCGGGATGAGGGTCGAAGGTCAGCGCCGCGGCCCGCCAATCGTGCCGCCGGGCGCGAGCGACGGCCGTCTCGAGAATCCGGCGGTGCCCCAGGTGCACGCCGTCGAAGTTCCCAATCGTCAGCGCGCACGGACCAAGCTCCGCGGCGGCCGCATCGGCGAGGCTCCGGAACACCTGCGCCATCAGCCGGCGTCCCCGGAAGTTTCGATGATCAGGCCGTCGTAGGCAAGCTCGACGCGGCTGGGCAGCTCGGCGTTGGTCTCGGCGTGAGCGAGGTCGTGGCAGATGTGCGTCAGATACGCTCGCTTGGGACGCAGCCGCTCGACCCAGCCCAGCGCCTGGTCCACGGTCGAGTGGGACGGATGGGGTATACGCCGCAGCGCATCGAGAAAAAGGACGTCCAGGTCTTCGAGCAGCGGCAGCGACTCGTCGGGGATGTCGCTTTGGTCGGTGAGGTAGGCCGCGCGTCCGAAGCGGAAGCCGAGGATTCTCTGCTTGCCATGCCAGACCGGCACGGGTGCGAAAGCGACGCCGAAGAGCTCGGCCGGCTCGGAGTCCAGTGGAATGGCGTCCAGGCGCGGCAGCCCGCCGGCGTGCGTCTCCCGCTCGACGAAGGCGTAGGGGAACGCAGTTCGGATCAGCTCCAGGGTGTCGGCCAACCCATAGGCCGGAATGCGATCGGGCCGGCCATAGTTGAACGGGCGGATGTCGTCCAAGCCCATGATGTGGTCGGCGTGGGCGTGGGTGTAGAGGATCGCGTCCAGCCAGGTAAAGCCCGCCCGCAATGCTTGAACGCGAAAGTCCGGCGTGGTATCGATCACCACGTTCCGCGTCCTGCCTTCGGCCTCGAAGCTGACTAGGACCGACGGGCGCAGGCGCTTGTCGCGCGGATCGTCGGAGTGGCACACCGCGCAGGGGCAGCCGATCGTGGGGACTCCGACGCTGGTGCCCGATCCGAGAACGGTAATCGTGATGGGCCCGGAGATGCTCATCGCGCCAGCGCGGCCCGAGCCCCGCCGCTCATGCTTTCTATCTTAGCGTCGCGGCATGGGGCCCCCGCCGTGGCGCGCGGCCGAGAGCGGTCTACGGCAATTCGCGTACAGCCGGGAGAGCGGCCTTGGGCTATGCTGAGAGCTGCAATTTCTCATCGTTCGTTTCGCAGGAGGGCTAGGGGGAGTCTTGAGTAGGGGGCGCGAGGTCGCATTCCTGATCGCGCTGGCGGCGCTGTCGCTGGGGCGGCTCGCGTTCGCACAAGAGGCTGGCCACGGTCCCGCTCCCAAAGCCGGGCCGGTCGAGATTTTGCCGCTCGACCAAGTGCGGCCGGGACTCGAGGCCGTGGCGTGGACCACGTTCCGCGGCACGACCCCGGAGCCGGTTCCGGTCGAGATCCTCGGCCGGATGCACAACGCCTGGGGCCCGGGGCAGGATGTGATCCTGGCGAAGCTCGGCGGCGCGGCGCAGCGCACCAACGTCGCCGGCGGCATGAGCGGCAGCCCGGTCTACCATGACGGCAAGCTGCTCGGCGCCATCGCCTTGCGCTTCAGCACGTTCTCGCCCGATGCGATCGCAGGCATCACGCCCATCGAGCTGATGCTCGAGATCGATGAGATTGACCGCTCGAGACCCGTCGGCGAGGCCCTTGCGAGCCTCTCGCCCGCCGGCCGCCAGGCTGGGGCGCCTGACCTGGCGCAGGCGGTGTGGGACAGCCGCGGCGCGACGATGCCGGCGCCGCGCGAAGACGCTGCGCCGATCGAGACTCCGCTGATGATCTCGGGAGCGCACGACGGCGTGCTCGACACGTTCGGCGGATATTTCCTTCAACGGGGCATGCGCGTGATGCAGGCTGGGGCATCCTCTTCCGGCCGGCTCGAGCGAGGCGACCCGAGCGACTCCCTGCATCCTGGCGAGCCGATCGCCGCGGTTCTGCTCTCGGGCGATATGTCGGCGAACGCGCTGGGAACGGTGAGCTACAACGACGGTCGCAAAGTGCTCGGCTTTGGACATGCGATGTTCAACTCCGGGCCGATCTCGACCCCTATCGCGACCGGCGACGTCCTGCACGTGCTCGCCTCGCAACTCTCGCCGGTGAAGATCGCCAACGCGACCGCGATCGTCGGCGCGCTCCGGCAGGACCGCCATTCGGGAATCCTAGGCGTGCTGGGGGAGTCGGCGGCGATGACTCCGGTGGAGGTGACGATACGGCGGATGGGCGCGGGCGATGAGGTGATCTCCTCCAAGCAGTTTCGCTACGACGTGCTGCGGAACGAGAAGCTCACGCCGCAACTGCTGATGTTGGCGGTCTACAACTCGATGCTCGGAGTGAACGAGCTCGCCGAAGAGACGACGTTTCGCCTCGACGCCAAGCTCGATTTCGGCGGCGGACAACGGCTGGACTTTCGCACCATGCGGACCGGCGTCGCAAACAGCCCTGCGCCGACGCCGTTGCTCGTCGCCGGCTCGCTCGCCAGCCGCGTGCAGCGGGTGTTCACCAACGCCCGCGAGACGCCGATCATGGAGCGCGTGGAGGCGGTGATCGACCTGCTGCCCGAGCGGCGCTCGGCCAAGATCGAACAAGTGTGGCTCGAACGGCGTCGCGTGAGAGCAGGAGAAACGGTGCGGGGCAAGGTGATCCTGCAACCCTACCGCGGCTCAGCCTTCGAACGCGACTTCGCGCTCGAGATTCCCGCTGGCGCGCCCAAAGGCGTCCTGACGTTGACGGCCACCGAAGCGGGCGTGCTGAACCAGAAGCGGGAACGGGCAAATCAACGGAGTCGTGCGATGAGCATTCCCGAGACGGTGTCGATGCTCAATCGCGAGCTGCGCAACGATCACGTTTATGTCGCGCTGCTGAGCCGCGCCCCGACGGCGCACCTCGATGGCGCGGCGTTGCCGAACGTTCCCTTGACGGCGCTCAACGTGATGCGCTCCTCGGCGCAAGGGAGGCTGGCGCTCGAGCTGCAGTCGCCGCTCGCCGAAACGTCGCTGCCGCTCGACGCGGTGGTCAGCGGCACGCAGTCCGCTCCTCTGACCCTCGAGTAAACCCTCATGAGAACCTCGATCGCAGCGGCGGGGGCCGCCCTAGCCATCCTCGCGGCCGCGGCCGGGGCCGAAACCACGAAGTCTTGGACACAGTCCTCCTACGACGAGCTGCGCCGCGGGCGCGCGGACAACGTGGCGATCTCGAGCGACGGTAAGCTGAGCTTGGGGCCGCGGCTCGAAGAGCTCTACGAGGCGCCGGCGTCGTACCTGTGGGACCTGGCATCGGACGCCGAAGGCAACGTCTTCGTCGCCGCCGGGCCGGAAGCGAAGGTCTTCCGCATCGGGGCCGACTCCCGCAAGAGCGTCTTCTTCGAGACCGAGGGCATCGAGGTGCACGCACTGGCGGTGGACTCGTCCGGGAACGTCTACGCAGCGACCGCGCCGCAGTCGCGCATCTACCGGATCGATCCGTCGGGGCGCTCGAGCTTGTTCTACGATCCGCGGGCCGCCTACGTTTGGGACATGGTCTTTGGTCCCGACGGCGACCTGTTCGTGGCGACCGGAGACGAGGGCAAGATTCACCGTGTCAAGCCCAACGGCGAAGGCGCGGTTTACTACGAGACCGGCGAAACCCACGTCCGCTCGCTGGCCCTCGACGGCGAGGGGCGCTTGATCGCGGGCGGCGATCCGGGCGGCTTGATCCTGCGGATCTCTGACGAGGGGAGCCCGGAAGCGTTCGTGCTCTACCAGTCGCCGCGCAAGGAGATCACAGCGCTGGTCGCCGCCGCGGACGGGACGGTCTACGCCGCCGGAGTAGGCCTGCGCACCGCCGCGCCCGCCGCGCAGCAGCCGCAACGACCGCCCGCCGCCGCGAACCAGAGGACGGGCGCGAGCAGGCAGGCGACCACGGGGTCGGCTCGACCGCTGCAATCGCCTCCGCCGGCCACGATCGTGACGCAGGTGCGAGGCGGCAGCTCCGTTGTGAAGATCGCGCCGGACGGCGAGCCGCGCGAGATCTTCTCGGACTCGACCGCGGTGGTGTACGCATTGGCGCTCGACGGCGAGGGACGGCCGGTGCTTGCGACCGGCGAGCGCGGGCGTGTTTTTCGGCTCGACGCCGAGAACCGTTTCACCCTGCTCGCTACGCTGGCCTCGAACCAGGCCACGGCCCTGCACCCAACCGCGGACGGCTCGATCCTGGTGGCGGCGAGCAACATCGGCAAGGTCTACCGGATGGGGCCGGGGCCGGCTGCCGAAGGGACGTTCGAGTCGGTGGCCGAGGACGCAGACCGCTTCGCGCGCTGGGGGCGCGTGGAGTGGTCGGGCGATGCGGGCGAGGGATCGATCTCGGTGGCGGCTCGCAGCGGCAACCTCAACCGGCCGCCGCGCTTCTGGAGCGCTTGGTCGGCCGAGGCTGATACGCCGGCCGGCGCCGCCACGGGACTACCCGGCGCGCGCTACGCCCAATGGCGCGCCAAGCTCACCGGCGGTGAGGGCGACCCGCCCGTGCTCGATTCGGTGACGCTGTTCTACCGGCCGGCCAACGTGGCGCCCCGGATCACCGAGATCGACCTCGTCGAGGCGAACTATCGTTTCCCGCCTCGGCGCTCGGCCAGCGGCGGCGTGCGGACCTTGAGCCTGCCGCCGCTGGGCGCAACGGTCACGCGGAGAGGCGCCGCCCAAACCGGGGCCCAGACCTTGGCGTTCAGCCAGGGCTTCCAGGGCGTCCGTTGGACCGCCAAGGACGACAACGCCGACGCGCTACGCTACCGCGTCGAAATTCGCGGCGAAGGGGAGTCGGCCTGGTTCGAGCTCGAGGACGAGCTTCAGGCGCGCGAGCTCTCCTTCGACACCACGGCGTTCGCCGACGGGCTCTACCGCCTGCGGATCACAGCCAGCGACGCCCTCGCAAACCCTGTGGGCGAAGGCCTGACGCGTCAGCGGGTGAGCGAGCCTTTCCTAGTTGACAACACCGCGCCGACGGTCTCGGATCTGCAAGCCGAACGGGACGGCGACCGCCTGCGGGTGAGCTTCGAGGCCGCGGACGCCGCGACCAACATCGAGCGCGCCGAGGTGTCGGTCAACGGCGGCCCCTGGAAAACCGTACTGCCCGAGCACGGTCTGTTCGACTCGCGGGAGCCGCAGTTCTCAGTCGAGCTCGAGGCGCCGCGAGGAACCGAGGCGGTCGTGGCGGTGCGAGCGATGGACGAACGCGAGAACGGCGCCGCGGCGAAAACGGTCGTGCGTTAGCTCACTCGGGCAGCAGGTCGCCTTTCTCGAGATGCCGCGTGCGGTGAGCGTGCTTGGCCGCTTGCGGGTCGTGAGTCACCATCACGATCGTCTTGCCCTGCTGCTCGTTGAGGTTGCGCAGGATCTCTAGCACGTGTTGCGCCGACGCCGCGTCGAGGTCGCCGGTGGGCTCGTCAGCCAGGATGATCGAAGGGTCGGTGACGATGGCGCGGGCGATCGCGACCCGCTGCTCTTGGCCGCCGGAGAGCTGGCGCGGGTAGTGCTCCAGGCGGTCCGATAAGCCGACGACTTCGAGGGCGAGGCGCGCATGCTGGCGGCGCTCGGCCTTGCTCAGGCTGGTGAGCAGCAGCGGGAGCTCCACGTTCTCGAGCGCCGTCAAGACCGGAATCAGATTGAACGTCTGGAAGACGTAGCCGATGTGCTCGCTGCGCCACGCGGCGACGTCTTTGTCCGAGAGGCTCGTCGGATCTTCGCCGAGCACCGACAGGTCGCCCGCGGTGGGCTTGTCGATGCCGGCGACCAGGTGCAACAGCGTCGACTTGCCGGAGCCCGAGGGGCCCATCAAGCAGAAGAACTGGCCTTCGGGGATGTCGAGGTCGACCTCGTTGAGCGCGGTGACGCTGAAGCCGTCGCGGCGAAATTCCTTGGTGAGCTTGCGCAGGGCGATGGCTGGATTCATCTCTGTTCCCGTTGGCGCACGGCGTCGCCCTCCTGCAAGCTCTCGGGAGGCGCGAGAATCAACAGCTCTCCGCCGGAGAGCCCGGAGACGACTTCGGCCTCGCCCGAGCGCGTGCGGCGGACCTCCACCTCGCGAGCCGCGGCATGACCGTCGGCGAGCAGGAAGACCTGGCCGTCACGGACGGCGGAGGCGGGAATCGCGATCGAGGGCGCGGGCGAGGCGGCGGAAGCACCTTGCGAGGCCGCCTCGGCGACGAAGGCGACGTTTGCATTCATCTCCGGCCGCAAGTACTCGTCGGGCTCGAGGACCTGGACCTTCACCTGAACGGTCGCCTTTTGGCGGTCGGCCTCGGGCGAGATCTCGACGAGCTCGCCGTCGTATTCGCGATCGCGAAAAGCGTCGGTCGAAACCGTGGCGGCGTGTCCCATGCGCAGCTTGGCGAAGTCGTCCTGGCTGATGTCGAGCTCCACTTGCAAGTCGTTCAAGTCCGCGAGCGAAACCACATACCCCTTGGCGCCGCGCTCGCCTACGAAGCCCGTGGTGACGAACTCGCCGACCTCCACGTTGCGCTCGAGGATCGCCCCGGTCACCGGCGCGCGAATGAGCGTCGAGTCGAGCAGCGTGCGATCGTAGGCGAGCTGCCCTTCGGCCTGGCGGACCTGGCCGCGTACGGCGTCGATCTCTTCTTTGCGCGGGCCGATTCGCAGCAACTCGAGCGTGCGCTCGGTGGCGCTCACACGGGCCTCTTGGGCGTCGTAGGCCGCGCGTGCATTGTCGAAATCCTGGCGCGAGATCACACCGGCCCCGGAGAGCTCGCGAGCGCGGTCGAGATCGAGCTTGGCCTTGGCGAGGTCGGCGCGAGCTTCGGCGAGGTTGGCCTCGGCGCGACGAATCTCCTCGGGCCGCGAGCCGGCTTCGAGCTCGGCGAGGCGCGCCTGCAACGCAGCGAGGTTGCCTTCGGCCTGTTGCACTCGCGCCCGGAACTCGTCGTCTTCCAGGCGCACCAGCACGTCGCCCTTCGAGACTTTGTCGCCTTTCTCGACGCCGATCCAGGAGACTCGGCCCGGCACCTTGGAGGCGACCTCGATCTTGTGGTGGGCGACGATGTAGCCGGCGGCGTTGAGCACGACCGGGCCCGAAGACGAGCCCGAGGTTTGCAGCGAGACCCGCAAAGTCTCGACCTCCACCGCGCCCGAGGCCCCGAGCATGCGCCACACGCCGAAGACGACCAGCGCGAGAACACCCAGAATGATCCACCATTTCGACCAGGCCGGGCTGTCTCTGCGGCGGCGATTGCGGTCGATCTTCAGGCTCGACAAGTCACGCGAGAGATTGGCGGAGTCAGCCATCGTTGTCAGACTCCCCGGAGCGAGCCGAGAATCGTGCGGCCCGCCGCCAAACGCGCGGGCAACACGCCGCCTAGCACGCCCATCACAGCAGCAAACGCCATGCCAATCGCGACGCTCTCGGGCGTGATCTGGAACGAGAACGTGGTTTCGGAGAACGTGAGCTGGTTGCCGATGCGGCTCTGCAACCCGTCGAGCGGCAGCACCAACAAGCAGCCCAGCGCGCCGCCGAGAAGCGAGAGGAACAGCGACTCGATGACGAAGCTGAGCATGATGCTGCCGCGAGAGAAGCCAAGCAACCGCAGCGTGCCGACCTCGCGAGCACGCCGCGCCACCGCAGTGTACATCGTGTTCATCGCGGCGAACATCGATCCGACCGCCATGATCATCGAGACGAAGATGCCGAGGCCCTGGACGGGGCCGGCCGAGGACATCTGAGCTTCGTAGTAGGCGCGCTCGCGGCGGCCTTCGAGCAGCAAGCGCTGATCGTCCTCGACGCGCGCCGCGAGGGCCTCCGCCGCGGCGACGTCGACGGCGCGGATGAGCGCGGAGCTGCGCGCGCCGCCGCGGCCGAGCTCGAGCGTGGCCAGATTGCCGTCGCACCAAATCTCGGAGTTGTATGCGGAGCTGCCGTCGCCAAAGATGCCGACGACCCGCCAATCGCCGCGCCCGAAGGGGATGAGGTCGCCGACATCGGTCCCGGCGCGGATGGCGTGGACGCCGGAGCCGACGACGAGCTCGCGACGGCCTGTTTCAAACCAACGGCCTTCGACGACCTCCAGCTCGTCGCGCAGATAGCGGCCCATCGGCGAGACGCCGCGGATGTTGACGTTGCCCTCGGTCTCGGAGTTGCCCGGATCGCTGCGCAGGCGCAAGCTGACGACCGAGACGACCTCGTGTGACGCCATCGGCTCGCCGTCGCGCCGCTCGATGCCCTCGAGCAGGCTCAGGTTGCGAAACTGCTCGGCGGTGACGACGCTGACGAGCTCCGCGGTGGAGCCTTGCCGCAGAATGATCGTCTGGCGCGGGTGGCCCGTCACCGCAAGCGCGCCGCGCAGGCCGTTGACCAGGGCTAGGATGCCGAGCAGCACGGCGACGGTGAGCGCCACGCCCAGCGCGGTCATGACCGTCGTCGTCAACCGGACGCGCAGGTTGCGGATGTTGTAGCTGAGCGGAATCGCCATCGCACTAGCCTGAATGGCGCAGAGCCTCGGTAATCCGCGCGTGAGAGGCGGAAAGAGCCGGCACGAGCGAGCTGGCGATCCCGATGACGAGCGCGACCCCCAGACAAAACGGCGCGCCCCATGCCGGCATGACGAAGCCGCTGAAGAACCCCGCCGCAGCCTTTTCGAGGAAGCTCGAGGCCAGCATCGCGCCGGCGACCCCGAGGCAGCCGCCGATCAATGCCGTCACCGCAGCCTCGCTCAAGATCAGCGCCAATACGCCCGTAGAGGTGAAGCCGAGCGTCTTGAGCACGCCAACCTCGCGAATCCGCTCGCGAACCGTCATCGCCATCGTGTTGGCGGACACCAGCATGATGGTGAACACCACCGCGCCGGCGATGGAGAGCAAGAACAGCTTGATGTTGCCCATCTGATTGATGAAGCCGAGCTGAAACGCGGCTTCGGTCTCGGTCTTGGTCGGCTCGGGGGCGTTACGGAACATCTCGTCGACCGCGCGAGCCACTGGGCCGACGGCATCGACGCCCGCGGTGCGGATGGTGTAGAAGCCGGTCAGGTCCTGTATGTCCTCGGGCAAGCCCTCTTGCAGATACTTGCGGTGAAAGTAGGTCGTGTCGGTGTCGGGGCCGTCGAAGATGGCGCGCACGGTGAGCTCGAGGTCAACCGGGAAGATGTCGCCCCTGATCGTGATGCGCTGGCCGAGCTCGAGGCCGACGCGGTCCGCGGTCATGCGGCCGACGGCGAGTCCTTGGCGATCGCTTCGGAAGGCCTCGTATTGGTCCTGCGGCATTCGAAACTCGCTGTAGACCTCGAAGACCTCTTCGGGCTCGGCCGCGAAGCGGGCGAAGAACTCCTCGGGCTTGTTGTCCTTGTAGACGCCGCCAAACCAGTTCATGCCAGCGACCGCTTCGACGCCGTCGAGCTGCGCGATGCGCTCGCCGTAGTAGGCCGGCAGCATCTGCGTGAGCGAGACCTTGTGGCGGGTGATGAGCCGGCGGGCCTGGTCGTCCGCGGTCGGGCGATGGAAGAAGGCGGCGTAGACGGTCAGCAGGATGCCAAGCAGAAACAACGACGCCGCCACGCTGAGCACGGTCAGGATCGTCCGTCGGCGATTGCGGAGAAGGTTCTTGCCAACGAGCGGAACAAACTTGAGCATTGGCGGGCGCTCCGAAGTTTAGCAACCGGCCCGGGAGGCTTGCCGGCTGGCTCTTGTATGCGATGATCTGCGCGATGCCTCGCCGCGACCGCTCACGAGCGATCCTGGAGACGAACCGCAGGTTCATACCCGGGGGTCTCTCTTCGCTCAACCGTCTCGTCGAGCCGCCGATCGCCTTCGGGCGCGGCGCGGGCTCGCGCCTGTGGGACGCCGACGGCAACGAGTACATCGACTATCACGGCGCCTTTGCGCCGCAGTTCCTCGGCTACGGTCACCCGCGCGTGGTCGCGGCCGTCGAAAAGAGCCTCGAACAAGGCCTCGACCTGTTCGGGTCTGGCCCGAGCGAACAGGAGGGGAGGCTCGCCGAGCTGATCTGCGAGCACGTGCGCTGGGCCGAGAGCGCCGTCTTGTTCAACTCCGGCAGCGAGGCCACCGCGCAAGCGATCCGGCTGGCTCGCGCGGCGACTGGACGCGATCACATCATCGTCATGCAGGGCGGCTACAACGGCTGGCACAACGATGTCGCCTGCAACTTGATGACGCCGCTCGAGGCGCTCGGCCCGCGTGTCTCCCCCGGCGAGTACCCGTTTCTTCCTATCAGCGCCGGCATCCCCGAGGCGCATCGCGCTTTGGTCCATCCGGTCAACTTCAACGACCTGCCGTCGATCCGTTGGGTCTGCGAGCGCTATCGGGTCGCGGCGGTCCTCACCGAGCCCATCCTACAGAACGTCGGCCTGATCCGGCCGCGGCCAGGCTACCTCGAAGGCTTGCAGTCACTCGCCGCCGAGTTGGGCTTCTTGCTGGTCTTCGACGAGATCAAGACCGGCTTCCGCCACGGGCTGGGCGGCTACGCCGCCATCGCTGACGTGCACCCCGATCTCGCCGTCTACGGCAAGGCCATCGCCAGCGGCTACCCGCTCGCCGCAATCGCGGGTCGCTCGGACTTGATGGACTACTTCGCGCATGACGACCCCTCAAAGCGCGTGCTGCTGGCGGGAACCTACAACGCCCACCCGGTCCCGGTAGCGGCCGCTATCGCAACGATCGAAACGCTCGCCGAGGATGAGGGCGACGCGTACCACCGTCTCGAGCGACTCGGCGGGGATCTGGAGAGAGGACTACGAGCGGCCCTGGACCAGCTCGATCGTCCGGCCACGATCGTGCGCCAAGGCTCGGCGTTCGTCGTCTACTTCATGGACGGCGCCCCGCGCGACTGGCACGACCTTGCGGAGCGCCATGATTTCAGCTTCGACAACGCTTTCCGTCGCCGCCTGGTCGAGCACGGCGTCTACTTCTTTCCGCTGGCGACCAAGCAATGCTCGCTGAGCTTGGCGCACACCCAGGCAGACATCGACCGCACGATCGATGCCGTGGCGGCTACTGCAAGGGACGCCATGACACCGTAGGGGCGCGCCGCAGCGGGCCCAGGGCCCAGCGAGCCGCGCCCTTGCTGTACCGGGTAGCCCCTAGAAGTGCGCGTCTTCGAGGGTGACCAGCCGCTCGAGCTCGGCTTCGGAGGCGAGGAATTTCGATCCCGGCAGACTGATGCAGCCTAGGCCGCAGTTGTGGCCTGGGTAGAGGCGCGCAAACATGTTCTGCAGCCACTGATCGGCTTCTTGCGCTGTCGGCAGCGAGTTCGCCAGGCAGATGCCGCCGCCTTCGATCAAACCGAGATACTCGTCCGAGGCGTTGATCTTTTCGCGGACCAAGTGGATCATCTGACCGCCCACTTGGTGGATCTCGGCTTTCGGCTCGTCCATACGACCCTATTCTCAGGGATTCGCCTTAGGGCGCCAATGGCGCCTTGGTCACAATTTTGAGGGGGGTACTGACGGCCTAACGAGGGGGGACCGGAGACATACGGGGCCCAGTAAGCACGGCTCCGAAGATACTGAATATAGGAACAGATAGTTGAGAAACAACGGCGAGAGGGCGTAGAGTAACAAACAGGAGGTTATCCAGTTTTGACATTTCGAAAGGATCTGGCTAGGCTGTGCAAAACTGTAGGTGGGAACGCGACCTTCCAGGTGGCAGGGAGCGTCGCCGACGGAGCGCGGATCTGGGTCGGCAGGTCCAAGCAACCGCTCACGTTCGACCAGGCGTTCTTCGAGCGGTTGCTGAGCGGTCTTGGAGAGAAGGGTGAAATCCGCATCGGCTCGAAGTTCGACGACCCCGGTCCGGACTCGCTTGGCGAGTGGATCCAGCAGGATCAGGGGATCGCGATGAATCCGGCGGTGTACATCGGCGGTTTGCTCATCGATGAAGGCTACGCGGAGTCGCCGCGGCGTGGTCGGATCACGATCTTTCGAGAGCGGCGAACACACGTTTCCCTTACAGACGCGGCCCGTGGCGATGATGCGATACCGGAGGTTTCGCCGCGGCGCGCCGAGCTGCAGCGCTTGGTCGAACAGCTCGGCGAGGAACAGATGCCGCGAGCCGTCGCCGCCATCCAAGAGATCTTGCAGGAAGAGCCGGACGCCTCCCCGTTCGAATCCTTGCGAGGGGATCCGGATTTCATTCTGCCGAGCGCGCCGCGGACGAGCGTT
Source organism: Bryobacterales bacterium (assembly GCA_965216545.1). Classification (GTDB taxonomy): domain Bacteria; phylum Acidobacteriota; class Terriglobia; order Bryobacterales; family UBA6623; genus RI-231. Next base: position 2,620,733 of record OZ244172.1, on the reverse strand, counting down.
AGGCGCTTTAAGCCGGTCAAGCTCGAGGGCCGGCCGCTGTCTCGAGACGTGATCGAGAACCGGCGATGAGTACCTTGTACTACCTGGACACGAGCGCTTGGGTGAAGCGCTACGCTCTCGAGCGAGGCTCCGAGGCAATCCGAGCAGTGATCGAGGGCGCCGATGGGCTGTCGTGCTCCGCGCTGGGCGTAGTCGAGGCTGGGGCCGCGATCGCGCGGCGCAGCCGCAACACAGCGACAGCGCCGGAAATCGAGATACTGCTCCAGGAGCTTGAGGCAGATTGGGCCGCTTTCCTACAGATCCGCGTCAGCGATGCGATTGTGAGGGCGGCGCGGAACGTAGCCGTAGCCTTCGGCCTTCGCGGCGCCGACGCCATCCATCTGGCTTCACTGCAGGGCTTGATCCGTCGGCGGCCCAAGGGCTACGACCAGGTCGTGCTCGCCGCGGCCGACCAAGAACTGTTGAATGCTGCGGACCTGCTCGGCTTGCCGGCTTGGAACCCCGAGGACGAGCTCCAGCGGCCCTAAGCTAGGGCCGACAGCACGCGGTCGCCGACGCGTTTCTCGTAGGCTTCGATCGCCGGCAGCTGCGTCTGGATGTAGCCGAGCTGATCGACGCCGGCGAGCAAGCATTTCTTCGAGAACTCGTCAATGGGAAACTCGACCGTGCGCCCCGAGGGCAGCGTGATGCTCTGACCCTCGAGATCGACGGTGAGCTCGAGATTCTCGTCGGCGTCCGCCGCGGCGAAGAGCTCCTGCTCGGCGGCCTCATCGACGACGATGGGCAGCAGCCCGTTCTTGAGGCAGTTGCCGCGAAAGATGTCGGCGAACGAGGTAGAGATAACGGCGCGAAATCCGAAGCCCATCAGCGCCCAGGGAGCGTGCTCGCGCGAGCTGCCGCAACCGAAGTTGTCCCCGGCCAACAGAATGGTCGCTCCCTCGGCCCGGGGTTGGTTGAGGATGAAGTCCGGGTTCGGCTCGCCCGAAGCTAGATAGCGCCAGTCGTTGAACAGATTGACTCCAAGGCCCTGCTTTTCGATCGTCTTGAGGAAGCGGGCGGGAATGATCTGATCGGTGTCCACGTCCCGTATGGGCAGCGGAACGAGCTTGCCGCTGAATTTCTTGATCGGTTCCATGCTGGTGTTCCTCTCTGACGGGGCGCCGGGTGCGCGACTACAAGTAGTTCCGCGGATCGGCGACGGCGCCCTCGATGGCTGAAGCTGCCGCGGTGACAGGGCTGGCGAGAAACGTTCGTCCGCCCTTGCCCTGCCGGCCTTCGAAGTTGCGGTTCGAGGTCGAGACGCTGTATTGGCCGGGCGCGAGCTGGTCGCCGTTCATGGCGATGCACATCGAGCAGCCGGCTTCGCGCCACTCCGCTCCGGCGGCGGTGAAGATCTCCGGCAAGCCTTCGGCTTCGGCTTGCGCCTTGATCTTCTCCGAGCCCGGAACGACCATCACGCGAACCTTGGGGTCCACTTTGCGGCCGTTGAGAACGCTAGCGGCGTCGCGCAGATCGCTGATCCGGGAATTGGTGCAACTGCCGATGAAGACCACGTCGATGGGCTTGCCGATCAGCGGCTTGCCGGGCTCGAGGCCCATGTAGGCCAGCGCCTTCTCGAGGCCGGTCTTCTGGTTGGCGTCGGGGACGGCCGCGGGGTCGGGTAGGGCTTGGGTGACGCCGACGCCGTGGCCGGGGTTGGTGCCGTAGGTGATCATCGGCTCGATCTTCGCGACGTCGACGGCAATGGTCTTGTCGTAGGTCGCGCCCTCGTCGGTCGGCAAGGCCTTCCAACGCTCGACCGCAGCGTCCCAGTCCGCCCCCTGCGGCGCCCGTGGACGGCCCTTCAAGTAGTCGAATGTCGTCTGGTCCGGCGCCACTAGGCCAGCTCGGGCGCCGCCCTCGATCGACATGTTGCACAACGTCATGCGCCCTTCCATCGAGAGCGCCCGGATCGCCTCGCCAGTGTATTCGAGCACGTAGCCGGTACCGCCGCCCACTCCGATCTGCGCGATCAGAGCGAGGATCAGGTCCTTGGCGGTAACGCCCTTGGGCGCGGCGCCCTCGAAGCGCACTTCGCAGGTCTTGGGCTTGTTCTGCAGCAGGCACTGCGTGGCGAGCACGTGCTCGACTTCGGTGGTGCCGATGCCGAAGGCGAGTGCGCCAAAGGCGCCGTGCGTCGAGGTGTGGCTGTCGCCGCAGACCACCGTCAGCCCCGGCTGCGTCAGGCCGAGCTCGGGGCCGATCACGTGCACGATGCCCTGGTCCTTCGTCCCCATGTCGGCCAGCGGAACGCCAAACTCGTGGCAGTTGGTGCGGAGCTGCTCGACCTGCTTGCGCGCGATCTCGTCGGGGATGACGCGCAGGCGATCGGACGAGGTGGGGATGGAATGATCCATCGTCGCCATGGCGTGATCAGGCCGGCGGACCCCGATGCCGCGGTCGCGCAAGCCCTGGAAGGCCTGCGGGGAGGTCACTTCGTGGACGAGATGCAGATCGATGTAGAGAACGGCAGGCGAGCCCGCCTCATGGACGACGACGTGATCGTCCCAGATCTTTTCGAATAGCGTGCGGGGTTTGCTCAACGGAATATGCCCTCGAAAGGGTCAGGATACCGAGGGCGAGAGTCATAACGCAAATTGATACTTTTTGCAATAACGATAAGAGATGATTATCGCAAGGTATCCAGCAGCGCATCGACCGTCCCCAGGATCCGCCGCTCGATCGACGGCACCCACGGTGCGGGCCAGCCGTACCCCAGCATCGAGGTGTCGCCCTCGTAGCCGCCTTCTCGGATGATGCGCGCTGTCGGGATGTAGGCAAAGACGTCGTCGTTGTAGCCCGAGACCCACACCCGGTCCCAGCCGTGCTGTTGGCGGATCTCGAGCGCGTAGTCGACGACGAGCTCGCCGGCCAGAAAGACGATCGTGAGATCATCGCCCAGCCGCCAAGCGCGAGCCGGATAGTCGTAGGCCGCCGGAAGCCTGCCTTCGCGATCGAGCTCTTCGAGCTGCAAGCGTGCATGCGTCTGCTCGCGCTGGCTCGCCCCGCGTACTCGGCGCTCGAGCTCAGCGCGCGATGGGGCGGGCTGGAAGTCGACCGCAACCGTGCGATAGGCGGCTAGGAGCCCTTCGCCGACGGGCGCCATCTCGCGGTCGACGACTTGGCCCACGGCTTCGGCCAGGATCTCGCCGTAGGTGCGCGCGAGCCACATCTGGCGGCGCGGAAGCGGATTCTGATCCGCGCCGGCGCCGGCGAGAAAGAGCGCGACCGCGCCCGGGTAGCGCTTCTCGAGCTCGGCTTGCGCAAAGCCAGGGTAGTCGCCGTGGATCTCAAACTGGTTCATCACTGTGGCGTGGCAGGAGTAGCCGAACAGCAGCGCCTCCAGCGCTCCGTCTTGCCGGCGGATCGTCATGGTGGGGACGTCGTGGTCAACCGGGCCGGGGTACTCGCGATGTCCCACACGGCGGCGGTTGACGGCGAAGCCGGCGTAACCCTGCTCGAAGGCGAGCTCGGCCGGAGCAAGGCGGTCGATTGCCTCGCCGATAACCGCGAGCACGTCTTCGACTAGGCCCTCGGTGTAGCGCTCGACGACCGCAGCGTGCTCGGGCGCTAGGCGATAGGTCGGCCGGCCGAGCTGCCCGGTCACCGGGCCCGAGTGTGTGTGCGAAGCATTGAGCACGAGCCGCGCGCGGTCGAGATCGTAGCGCTTCCTGGCTGCATCGAAGATCGGGTCGCTGACGGCCTTCGTGAATCCAACCAGATCCGCGGTGACGAGCACCGACACAGTCCCGGAGGCGTCCTCGAGCGCCAGCGCCTTGGCGTAGATCGGAGCGTAGACGCCTTCCGAGGGCTTGTCGCGTGAAGCGTAGCCGCTCATCCAGATCGGCTCGGAGGGCGTGATGTTGCGCTTGGCCGCGCCGGCCCTCCAGACGGAGGAGGCGGGTAGGGCCAGAGCGAGGAGCAGAAGGGCGGCGCGGTGCATGGCTGTCACAGCATGTCTGGGGCGAGCATTCCTGAGCTCAGCCCGTTCATGATCGCGAAGGGTTGCAGAAGCGGGTTTGTGAACCTGAACCTGTAACGGCGGGGCGTGCCTATTCTGTGAAGGATGCTGCCCCTCTTCTCGGAACAAAACTCGTTTAGGTGGCGGGCGAACGCCGAAATGTCATACTCCCGACCGGTGATCCGACGAATGGGCGAACGGACATCAGCGGCGGCAAAGTAGCCGAACTCGTCGGTGTCCGCGACTGCACAGGCGCAAAGGACCTGCTTGAACAGGTTGTCAGGCCTGGGGCTGATCGTCGCCTTGTGGAAAGCACTTTGGATGCTGTGCTGTGCGCTCTGCAGGCCTGCGCCGATAGCTTTATCGACATCGTGGAGGTTGATGACGCTCGACCGCCTTTGGCCTGCGGCCCTAACCGAATGCAACCCCAGAAGGTGCGCATAGTGTGGGAGGCCCTGCGCCAGCTTGACAATCCTGTTCTTGGCCGGGGGCTCCATCTGCAGCTCGAGGCTCCTGAGTCCATTGTCGAGGATCTCACTGATCTCGCTCTGCGACATCCGTGGCACCCGAATCTGAACAAGGGCTCGTTCGACCGACTGATGTTCCGAAATGAGGTCGCTGACCCCGTCCGCGACCCCAACCAATACGACCGTGGCAGGTACCGCGTGATCAGATAGCGCCTTTATTAGATCCGCGAAGATCCCCTTAGTCTCCGGCGGTAGGACATCGAATTCGTCAATGATTATGATCGGCAGGGCATTCTCTGCCAGACGCCCGAGAACCTTGCGCACGCCGTTGGGGCCTTCATCGCTGCCGAACAACTCCAATGCGCTATGACGGTCCGTCCTCACTGCATCGCTGAACCCGGCTACTCTGCGCTCAGCCACCATGTCGATTTCACCGAAGATCTTTCGCCAAACAGTCTCGAACGTGTCCATGCCATCACAGTTTGCTCGGGGACAGAGGACGGGTTCGGCGCCTAGGTACTTCGACATGACGAAGGAAAGCGAGGTCTTGCCGACGCCACGCTCGCCGTAAAGCACCGCATGCTGGCCCTTTTGATTCACCACGTCGATGACGCTCTGCAACTGACCGCGTCGACCTGCGAACAGGGCTTTCTCGTCAATCGGGGCGGTTGGTGTAAAGTACTTTCCGGCGTCAAGGTGGAGGAGCTGAAGCTGTTCTGGCACGCCCCTCTAGCCTGCACGACGCCGATCGCGTTGTCAAGTGACTAACAATATAGGCCACGCCGCCCGCACGGCTCCGGCCCCGACACAGAAGTTGACCAAGCTGCAGGTCCGTCTCACAAATGGTCCATCCTTGTGAAAGAATAGTCACGTGGGTGTCGGTGAAAAACTGCGTCGCGCGGTGCGCGAAGCTGCAGGGAATCCGAAGAAGGTGATCACCCTCGCCCTCGCACGCTTCGACGCCGATACCGGCACGCTCCACCGCCTCGGCCCCGACGGCTTGCTCCACCTCGAAGCCCACGCCGGCCACATCCCCGATTCGCTCCTGCCGGTGATCCAGAAGATCCCCGTCGGCAAGGGCATCGCCGGGCTCGCGGTCGAGCGCAAGGCCCCGGTCGACATGTGCAACTTGCAGACCGACGCCAGCGGCGACGCCCGCCCGCGCGCCAAGGAGACCGGCGTCCAGGGCTCGATCTGCGTTCCGCTGATGCGCGGCGAGGAGGCCGTCGGCGCGCTCGGCATCGCCACAGTTCGCGAGCGCACCTTCACCCAAGCCGAGGTCGAGGAGCTGATGGCGTTGGGCCGCACCCTCGCCGAAGCGTAAAACAACCAGACCATGTCACTCGTCACTTTAGGCCCCGGGGGCGTCCCGGAGAACCCGTTCATCCGCCTCAACCCGCGCGACAACGTGGTCGTGGCGCGCGTCCCATTGCCCGCGGACGCCGAAGCGGAGTTTGAAGGCGACGAGATCAAGCTGCGGCAGGCTGTGGGCGCGGGCCACAAAGTCGCCGTCGAGCGTATTCCGCACGGCGACGTCGTCCACAAATACGGCGAGAACATCGGCGTCGCGCGCGACACGATCGAGGTCGGCGAGCTGGTCCACGTGCACAACCTGGAGTTCGACATCGGCCATCGCGTCTACGAGTTCGGAACGGCGCTGAGCGATCTCGAGCAGACCCCGCTGCTCGAGCAGAACAGCTTTCTCGGCTTCCCGCGGGCTGACGGCCGCGTCGGCACGCGCAACTACATCGCCGTCATCGCCGCGAGCAACTGCTCGGCGTTTGCCGTGCAAAAGGTTGAAGAAGCTTTCCGCGGCGAGTCGTTCGAGGGAAGCGGCATCGACGGCGTCGTCAGCTTTCCACAGGACGACGGCTGCGGCAAGGCCGAAGGGCCGGACGCCAGGCAACTTCGACGCTTGCTCGAAGGCTTGGCCGACCACCCCAACGTCGCCGCGGCGGTGATGGTCGGCCTCGGCTGCGAGGTCAACCAGGTCAGCTACTACACACGGCCCGAGGCGCACGGCAACGGCGGCCCGGCGCTGCGCGGCTTCACGCTCCAGGAATCCGGCGGCACCCGGCGCGCCATCGCCGACTCGGTGAAGGCGGTGCGCGAGCTGATCGACGAGGTCGGCAAGCTCGAGCGTCAGCGGGTCTCGGCGGAACATTTGGTCGCAGCGCTCGAGTGCGGAGGCTCGGATGCTTTTTCCGGCATCACCGCGAACCCCGGCGTCGGCTATTTCTCAGACCTACTCGTCAAGCAGGGCGGCACGGTGTGCCTAGCGGAGACGACCGAGATCTGGGGCGCCGAGCACTTGCTGACCGCCCGCGCCGTCCGGCCCGATGTGGGCGAGCGCCTACTCGAGATGCTCGAGTGGTACAAGGGCTATGTCTCCGGCTTCGAAGGCGCTGCTTCGTTCGACAACAATCCCTCGCCCGGCAACAAGGCCGGCGGCCTCACCAACATCGCCGAGAAATCGCTCGGCGCGGTCGCCAAGGGCGGCACGTCGAACCTGACCGGCGTCTACGACTATGCGGAACGCATCACCGAGCGCGGGCTCGTCTTCATGAACACGCCCGGCTACGACCCGCCTTCGGTCGCGGGCATGGTCGCGGGCGGAGCGAACGTCTGCCTGTTCACCACCGGCCGCGGAAGCTGCTTTGGCTTCCCCACCGCGCCAGTCGTCAAGATCGCCTCCAACTCACAGACCGGGAAGTTCATGTCCGAGGATATGGATATCAACGCCGGCACGGTGGCCGACGGCGAGGAGACGATTCCCGAGCTCGGCAAACGGATGTACGAATTCGTGCTCGAGGTGGCGTCGGGGCGAAAGACGCTCAGCGAAGAGCTAGGCCACCGCGAGTTCGTACCCTGGCGGATCGGGCCAGTGCTCTAGAGGCTCGGCATGCTGCCAGGCTGCCTTGGCCGGTGTGCGATGTTCGCGCCGTTGTTGATACCGCACCCGGGCATGACTGCCCAGGCTCAGCGCGCCCGAGATCGCACCTCGTCATCGCTGCCGGGGTGCAATCTTTCGACCTGGTTCGCGACCGGCCTGTTTCGCACTCGCTACCGCAGTAGAATCAACGACAATACCGCCGCCCGCCCCAACCGGGCGGGGCGAAGCGTCAAGTGCAAGCGATCGACTCTTTCCTAGCCGCCTTCGCCACCTGGGCCTGGGGGCCCTGGTTGCTGGTTCTGTTGTTGGGCGGCGGCGCATTCTTCTTCGCCTACTCGCGCTTCCTGCCCTTCCGCTATTTCTTCCACGCGCTGGACATCCTGCGGGGCAAGTACGACGACCCAAACGAGGTCGGGGACCTGTCTCACTTCCGGGCGCTTTCCAGTGCGCTCGCCGGGACGATCGGCCTGGGCAACATCGGCGGCGTGGCGGTGGCGATCCACATGGGCGGGCCCGGCGCCATCTTCTGGATGTGGATGGGCGCGCTGCTCGGCATCGCGACGAAGTTCTTTACTTGCACGCTCGCGGTGATGTTTCGCGGACCCGACAGCACCGGCCATATTCAGGGCGGCCCGATGTACACCATCGTCAACGGCCTGGGGCCGCAGTGGCGTCCGTTGGGCATGATGTTTGCGTTCTGCGCGATGTTCGGCGTCCTGCCGATCTTCCAGATCAACCAGCTCGTGCAAGCCTTGCGCGATGTCGTGCTGGTCCCGAACGGCTGGCTCGAAGGGCCCGGCGAGACCTTCGCCCTCAACTTGGGCTGCGGGCTCGTCGTCGCGCTGCTGGTCTCCCTGGTCGCGATCGGCGGCATCGACCGGATCGGCCGGGTGACGGCGCGGATCGTACCGGCGATGGTGGCGCTCTACGTCGGCTGCGCGCTGGTGATCCTCGCCATGCACTTGGGCGAGATCCCGGAGATCTTCGCCCTCATCGTCCGGGACGCATTTACAGGCCAAGCCGCCGCAGGCGGCGCCGTGGGCAGCGTGATCTACACGGGAATCCGGCGCTCAGCGTTTTCCAACGAGGCCGGCGTCGGAACCGAAGCCATGGCGCATGGCGCGGCCAGGACCAATGAACCGGTCCGCGAAGGCCTGGTCGCCATGCTAGGTCCGCTGCTCGACACCTTGATCGTTTGCACCGCCACCGCGCTCATCATCCTGAGCTCGGGCGTGTGGCGTGACTCGGACGCCAACGGCGTCACGTTGACCGCGCAGGCGTTCGGGGCGTCTCTGCCGGAGTTCGGCCCCTACCTGCTGGTGATCTGCGTGTTCTTCTTCGCCATCAGCACGATGTTCACCTTCACCTACTACGGCACGAAGTCGCTGGGCTTCCTGATCGGCGCGAAGCGACAGGGGCTCTACAAGTACTTCTACATCGCGACGATATTGGTCGGCGCGGTCACCACGATCGATTCGGTGATCAACCTAACCGACGCGATGTTCGCCCTGATGGCGATCCCGACGATGACCTCGGCGCTGTGGCTCTCGCCCCACGCCATGCGCGCGGCGCGCGACTACTTTCGCGGGCTGGAAGCCGGCAAGTGAGCGACTCGCCGCTACTGGGTCACCGCGGCAGGCTTGGTGTCGGTCACCGCGCTGAGGTAGAGCAAGACCTTGCCGGGCTTGGGGGCGGTGGCCAGCATGTCGCGGACCGCGCCGAGCAGGTCGCGCCGGCTGACCAGTCCCACGAGCTTGTCGTCGTCGAGCACCGCGAGCCTGCGGTAGGGCGAGTCCCGGAAGATCGTCGCGATCGTCAGCAAGTCGACGTTGGCGCCGATGGTGCGCGCGGTCGAGTCCATCGCCTCGCCCACCGTGTTGGCGAGAAGGGTGTTCTCCGGGTTGCGTACCGGTTCTAGGTATTCCGGGGCTCGTTTGGCCATGTGCAGCGCCGAGCGCAGCACATCGCGGCGGCTGATCTGGCCAAGCAGCTTGCCGTCCCGCACGACCGCCAGCCGGCGGTAGGGCGTCTCGATGAAGATCTTTGCGACCGACATCCAATCGAGGCCTTCCTCGATCACCCGGCCGGGGTCGACGTTCATGAACGTCTGGACCGTGGTGGTCGGAAGCTGGTCATACGCTGCGCCAAGCAGCACCGACATGCTCGTCTTCTCGGAGAAGCTGCCGAGGAAGGCGCCATTTTGGTCGAGGACCGGCGCGCCGGAGATTCGACTATCGAGCAGCTCGCCAATGGCGTCGAAAGCGTCGTCGTCGGGGGAAAGCGTGACGAGCTCGGTCTCCATGATGTCGCGCGCCTTCACGGTTGGAAGAACGCGATTGCGCTTTTCGTAGAGGCGGGCGGCGCCGATGAGCACGTCCATCGAGCACTTCTCAGAAAAGATGCCTTGGTAGGCGTAGCGGTCATCGACGACCGGGGCGCCGGTGACGCGGTGCTCGAGCAGCCGGGCGACGCCGTCGATGACGTTGGTCTCCGGGCTCAGGGTGGTTAGCTTCGTCGCCATGATGCCCTTGGCGACTGGGATCTTTTCCATGTGTGTCCCTCCTCGTTGGTGTGGTTGCCAGTCCGGCCGGAACCAACCCCGGCCTCGATTCTCGTCCTCCCTCGTGGGTGCGGCAGTAGTTTACAGCCGCTGTGGCGTTTTGCGCAAATCAAATCGGCATAAAGGTCGCCGGGGTTGAGGGCCCCGGGGGCCCTAGCCCGCCACTTCGACCAACTCGGCCGTCTGTGGCTCGAGCGGTCGCGCGACGCTTCGCCCAACCTGTTGGTCGACGACGGCGCGTCCGGCATCAAGGTGGATCGCCGCTATCGCTTCTCCGGCAACAACATCACCGCCGACCAGAATGGCCGCGCCACCGACACGGAAACTTTCGCCGGCTCTTCCGCCCCCGGTCCCCGGGGCGCTGGCGGAGCCTCCACCGGGATTGTGGACACGGCCTTCGGCGGCGGCCAGAGCACCACAGACCACGCCGGCGTCGCCCACACCAGCACCTTCGACGCGCTGGGGCGCCTGACCGCCGGCGTCGCCGGCCCCTACCACTTCTCCTACACCTACAACGCCGACGACTCACTCGCGACGGAAACCTACCCGTCCGACAAGACCCTCGCGTTCGTCTACGACGAGGCCGGCCGGCCCAAGAGCGCCGCAGCGGGAGCGCAGAGTTATGTCTCCAATGCCGTGTACTCCCCGCACGGCGCTCCCAGCAGCTATCCCCTCGGCAACGGCCTGACCGAGACCACCGCCTACAACTCGCGTCTGCAACCGACCCAAATGGCCGCCGGCGGCCTGCTCACCCTGGACTTCACCTACGGGACCACCGACAATAACGGCAACGTGCGCACGCAGACCATCGCCGCCGCGCCGGTGGGCCTCAACGTCACGCAGCACTACCGCTACGACGGCGTCAACCGTCTCACCATCGCCGCCGAGGGCGCGCAGCCCACGCAGGACGATGTCTGCCCAGCCGGCGCCATCTGGTGTCGCGACTATGCCTACGACGCCTTCGGAAACCGGGCGGCCAGCGGCTCGGCTGTCGGCCTGGGAACGCCCTCGAGCCTGGCGGCATTCAATAGCGCCAACAACCGGCTGCTCACCGGGAGCTGGGCGGAGTACGATGCGTCGGGCAACCAGACCGACTTCAAGTACCCCTCCGTCGGACCCTGCAACCAACGCTTCGCGGAATACGACGCCGAAAACAAGATGAAAGCGTTCGGTCAGGCCGTCAACGTCAATCCCACGGGCGCGCCGGATTGCCCGGATGTCAACAACCGCGTCGCGATCGCGACCTACGCCTACGACGGCGACGGCAACCGCGTGCAGAAGGTCGTGGGCGGCGAGACGACGACGTACGTGTACGACGCCTTCGGCCGGCTGGCGGCGGAGTACTCGACGGCGGGGCCGAGCGGGACGGGCGGCATCGAGTTTCGCACGACGGACCACCTGGGCTCGACGCGGCTGGTGACGGACGGCGCGGGCGCGGCGATCACGTGGCGGGACTTCTTCCCGTTCGGCGAGGAGATCCCGGGTAGCGCGACGTATAACCGGGTGGGCACGGAGTACAACCAGACGAGTGGGTTCGCGCAGCAGTTTACGGGGCAGGAGCGGGATGAGGAGTCGAATCTTGACTACTTCGGGGCTAGGTACTTTGGATCGACCCTAGGCAGGTTTGCCTCACCCGATGCTCCGTTCTTGGATCAAGACCCAATTGACCCACAGAGTTGGAGCCTCTACGCCTATGCTCGAAGCAATCCTCTCATGTTCGTTGACCCCAGTGGTCAAACTATCGACTACGCGGATGGCTACTCCAAGGATCTCTTCGATAAGTACGAGCAAAGACTAAGTAAGGATCCAGATAAATACAAGAAGGAACTCGCTACTATCGATCAACTGAAGGCGTCAAAGATCAACTACAGGATCGATGCAACTCCAACAAACTACGCGAAAGAGTCGACAGAAGGAACGACAGGGCCAGACGGCCAAGGAAATATAGTGATAGGCGTCAGGAACCGCGGAGGTGCGACTGGAGAAAGATCGGACATATTTGGTCGCTTGGCACACGAACTCGAGCATGGCCGCCAGTTTGACAGCGGAGAGACAGCCTACGTCAACAACAATCCTGAAGGAAACGATTGGCACCCTCATCCAGCAATCTACGAAATAACAGATGAGGTAAATGCGTTTTTGTCGCAGCTTAATGTGAGTTACCCCGTGAATGACAAGGATAACAGCCTCCTGAAGTCATTGCGAGGCAGAAGTCCCGAAGGCATTCAACGCGCTCTTTCGAAAGGGCCTTACAAGAAAATCGCGCGGCGTTATCCGAACATCAGCTATCGTCCCGCGGGGATGGCGCCCGGAACGGTGGTGCGAACGCCACGTTTCTTTGGAGTGGTGGCAAGATGAGTGCGGTCGCAAGGGCGGTAGTCACGGGATTTTTGTTCTGTCTGGCTTTACCCTGTCAGTCAGCCCCGAGCGATATGCTAGCGCACTTTTCAAAACTCGTGGAGGCGGAACGAGAAGCTAACTATGGTCGTTCCTACGACCTGCTTCCGGCGGCATACAAGAACAACATGAGTCGAAAGCAATACATCGACCATCGTATTCAGGCGGAGGGTGGTTCGAAGTCAATGCTTAAAGGGCTTAAAGTCACCGGGTGCGAGGAATTCGACAAGTCCATTTTCGGTACTCGGACATGGATAATCAGCGGATGTGCGCAGTTCCTTGATAGTGGGCGATTGGTAGGCTGGATGGTTGACACTGAGGTAGTCTCAGAAAAGGGCGAGTGGAAGTTTTCGGGTATATCGATTAGAGTAAAGATGGATGGGCCTCCCGATCTCTGCGATTTTGAGAATACTAAGGGGTACTTGGTTGAGTGAAAAGCGGGGGACATTGGGGCGCAAATTGGGGGAAATGGGACAGGCTCAATAACCGGAACGCCCCGCAAGGCGCTCCCAACCAGCTATCCCCTCGGCAACGGCTTGACCGAGACCACCGCTTGCAACTCCCGCCTGCAACCCATCTAGATGGTCACAAGCGGCCTGCTCACCCTGGACTTCACCTACGGGACCACCGACAATAACGGCAACGTGCGCACGCAGACCATCGCCGCCGCGCCGGTGGGCCTCAACGTCACGCAGCACTACCGCTACGACGGCGTCAACCGTCTCACCATCGCCGCCGAGGGCGCGCAGCCCACACAGGACGATGTCTGCCCCGCCGGCGCCATCTGGTGTCGCGACTATGCCTACGACGCCTTCGGAAACCGGGCGGCCAGCGGCTCGGCTGTCGGCCTGGGAACGCCCTCGAGCCTGGCGGCATTCAATAGCGCCAACAACCGGCTGCTCACCGGGAGCTGGGCGGAGTACGATGCGTCGGGCAACCAGACCGACTTCAAGTACCCCTCCGTCGGACCCTGCAACCAACGCTTCGCGGAATACGACGCCGAGAACAAGATGAAAGCGTTCGGTCAGGCCGTCAACGTCAATCCCACGGGCACGCCGGATTGCCCGGATGTCAACAACCGCGTCGCGATCGCGACCTACGCCTACGACGGCGACGGCAATCGCGTGCAGAAGGTGCTGTCGGGCGGCGCGACGACGACGTACGTGTACGACGCCTTCGGGCGGCTGGCGGCGGAGTACTCGACGGCGGGGCCGAGCGGGGCGGGCGGCATCGAGTTCCGCACGACGGACCATCTGGGCTCGACCCGGCTGGTGACGGACGAGCAGCTCGGCGACGAAGCGACGCCGGAGGATGACGTGGTGCTGCGGCGGGACTTCTTCCCTTTCGGCGAGGAGATTCCGGCCAACGCGTCGTTCAACCGGGCAGGGATGGCGAGGTACAACGAGCCGAACGGTTTTGCGCAACAGTTCACTGGCAAAGAGCGGGATGGTGAGAGCGGGCTGGACTACTTTGGGGCGCGGTACTTATCGGCCAGTCTAGGGAGGTTTGGAACAAGCGATCCTATCATTGACAATAGCCTCCGAAGGGTCAGCCCGCAACGCTGGAACAGGTACTCCTATGCGTTAAACAACCCCCTCCTTTTCATTGATCCCGACGGACGAGATGCGATGCTGGTAAACACAACTCAAGCAGCCAGTGGATTCGGCCATAGCGGCGTTGCATCTGTGAACCCACGGACCGGCCGTGTCAAGTACGGAGACTTCGGACCGAGGACGAGTGGGAATCCAAGAGGTCCGGGTCGCGTCACGATTGCGTTGCTGAGGGAGAAGCTGTCTTTTGATTCGAATGGTTATCCGACAGAGAAATCATTGGCGAAGGTGAATGCCGATCTCGCTCGGATCCTGCATGCAGACCCGAACACCATCACGATAGCCTACTACAAGACTTCTGACGGGGAGACAGCGAGGCTCGATTCCTTTCTAGACGAAGCTGGGAGAAGGGAGAGCGCCGGCCAAACGCCTGGCTATCAGGTCGGCGCTAGAGACTGTATCGAGTTCTGTAACCAGGCGCTGCAGGAGGCGGGAGTGCTTGATCGGGCTGGGTCTAGGGCATTTCTTATACCGAATATCTTCCAGTATTTCGCCCTATCTAGATCTGACGTCTCATTTAAGGGACGGACGGGAAAGCGCGAGATCAACCGGCAGCCAGTGAAGACGAAGGTGACCTCCAGTATCACCTTCTGCCCCAACGGCTATGATCCCAAAACGCGTTCCTGCAAGCCGTAGTGCGCGTATATGTCGATCTACTCAGCACGCCAATATTGTCTTTTTGCACTACTGCTTTGTGCATCGGGCTGCCAGTCCGAGAGTGTGTCGGCGGTCCCCTCTGATGCTGTTTTTTTGGGTGGAAAGTTTCCAGTCTATCAAAGATGTAAGCGCTCGGGGCCGGATGTCCGATGTCAGATATGGATAGACGGTTACCTTGATCGAGACGAACGCTTTAGGACGTTGGATGACGGGCCAACCCCAACGCAGTCTGAACTTGACGGGATTTCGACTGATAGTGGTCTAAATCGACACATGTGGGTATTTCTAAGTAATGATCGACTTCTGGTACCGATTTCAGAGTACGACACGAGCATCGAAATGATTCGCGAGGTCTACCCCGAGGAAGTCGGTCCAGATGGCAGGTGGAAAGGCCGGATCTAACCGGGAATTTGCCAATCGGTGCCAATCGGTCGCGGTAGGGACGCCGGTCGCCCGGCGCCCCCCGCACAGATCCGTACGTGAGCTTCAACTCATACGGCTCCTATCTCGGATATCTGGCTGCAAACCGTACGCTCGGGAACGGATGAGAGATACGAGGCGGCGGCAAGAAGCGTCTCTCGAGCTCGTAGTAGCGCCGCCAACTCATGCGATGCTTCTGGCTTCGCCTCCGCGGCGTCCGCAGCCATGATGTGGAAAATGGGACAGGCTCAATAACCGCCACGCCCCGCACGGCGCGCCGAGCAGCTATCCCCTCGGCAACGGCCTGACCGAGACCACCGCCTACAACTCACGTCTGCAGCCGACCAAGATCGTAGCTGGCGGCCTGCTCACTCTGGATTTGACCTACGGGACCACCGATAACAATGGCAACGTGCGTACGCAAACCATCAACGCGTCCCCCATCGGCCTGAACGTCCAGCAGGTTTACGGCTACGATGGCGTGAATCGGCTGACGTCGGTGAGCGAGGGCGGCTGGTCGCGCGTGTACCACTACGACGTTTTTTGGTAATCGTGGGATGCAGGGCGATACACCATCGCCGGCCGTAGCGTCGAGATGCGCGCTCGGCACGGCGGCAGGTTGCAGCGCGTCGCCAACCGCGCCTATTGCCGACCAGCCGGCTTACGACCCGGCAAACCGACTTAAGACTGAATGGGCGCAGTACGACGCGTCCGGCAACCTGCTATGGTTCAAAGACCCGATCGGTACCGGAACGCGGCAATGGTCCGCCGCATACGACGGCGAGAACAAGCAGACTCTTTTCTGCAATGGCCCTGCTGACCCCTGCACCGAGCCTAACGCTGCCGCCAAGTACCACTACGACGCCGACGGCAACCGCGTGCAGAAAGTCTTGTCCGGGTCGACGACGACGTACGTCTATGACGCACTCGGGCAACTCGCGGCGGAGTACTCGACGGCGGGGCCGAGCGGGACGGGCGGCATCGAGTTTCGCACGACGGACCACCTGGGCTCGACCCGGCTGGTGACGGACGAATCCGTTGGGCGACTAGCTGAGGCCCCAAGCCGCCCTAGCTGAGGCGGACGGGCCGGCCTTCCCGAGCCGCCTCGTAGACGCCGAGCACGATCTGCAAGGCCCGATACCCTTCCTCGCCGCTGATGAGCGGGTCCGCGCCCTGCTCGACTGCGCCTGCAAAATCGGCGAAGCCGCGCTTGAGGTTCTCGATGGGAATCGCCATCGGATCGGCGGCGCCGGAGTCGTCGCTGCCGGCCTCGAGCGGAGCGTCGGAGCCGTCGTCGCCTTCGACTTGCCACGAGGTGAGCTTGTCACCGGTAATGATGGCCGAGCCTTTCGCGCCGTGCACTTCGGTGCGCTCGGTAAACCCGGGCCGGAAGGCCGTCGAGGCTTGGATGACGCCGGTGGCGCCGCTCTCGAAGCGAAGGATGGCGTTGACGATGTCTTCGGCTTCCATCTCATGGGCCGCGCCGAGCTGCCAGTTAGCGCTGATCTCGCTGACCTGGCCGGCGAGGTACATGATCACGTCGACGGTGTGAATGCCTTGGTTGATCAGCGCGCCGCCGCCCTCCATCGCCCAGGTGCCCTTGCCCGGCCTGTCGTAGTAGGGCTGCGGCCGATGCCATTTGACGTATCCATCGACCTCGAGAATCTTGCCTAGACGGCCGTCGCCGATCGCCTTCTTGAGAAAGATCGTCGAGTCGTCAAAGCGATGCTGGCTGACGACGCCGAGGCGAATGTTGGCGCTCTTGGCGAGATCGATCATCTCGCGGCAATTCTCGAGCGTGAGGTCCATCGGCTTCTGCAACAGGACGTTGCGGCCGCGCGCGGCGCATTCGCGCACGATCTCGAGGTGGGAGTCCGGGTAGGTGCAGACATCGACGTAGCCCAGGTCCGCTCGGGCGACGAGCTCGCGCCAGTCTTCGTGGAACTGCGCTCCATACTTCTCCGCGTACGGACGGCCGTACTCGGGAAAACGGTCCGAGCAGGCGACCAGCGAGTAGCCGAGCTCGGCGTAGCACTCGGCGTGCTTGTGGGCGATGGCCCCAGTTCCGATAAGTCCGATATTCATATCCTATTCTCTCTTATTGGCGAAGCCGCGCCAGCCCCTTCTGACCAATGTCGCGGCGGAAGTGCGCTGCGGGGAACTCGATCTTGCCGACCGCTGCGTAGGCCTGCTCGAGCGACTGCGCGAGCGAGTCCGCCGCGGCGGTGACGCCCAGCACGCGTCCGCCCGAGCTGACCACGCGGCCGCCCTCGAGAAGCGTACCGGCATGAAAGACTTTCGCGCCGCCGGATTCCGCAGCAGCGAATCCGCCCAGCGCAATCCCCTTCTCGTACTTGCCCGGATAGCCTGGGGCGGCCATGACGACGCAGGCGGTGGCGCCCGGCCGCCACGAGACCGCGCTCGCGTCGAGGGCGCCGCGCGCGGCCGAAGCCAACAGATCGCCGAAGTCTCCGTCCAGACGATAGAGCAGCGGCTGGGCCTCCGGGTCGCCCATGCGCACGTTGTACTCGAGGACCTTGGGCCCCTCGGCGGTCATCATGAGGCCGCAGTAGAGAAAGCCGCGGAAGGCGTGGCCGTCGGCGCGCATGCCGGCCAGCGTGGGTCCGATGATCGTATCGAGGATCTGCTGGCGAGAGGGCTCGTCCAGGATGGAGTCGTCACAGTAGGCGCCCATGCCTCCGGTGTTGGGTCCTTGGTCTCCGTCGAGCGCGGCCTTGTGGTCTTGGGTTGCGCGGAACTCGAACAGGCGCTCGCCGTCGGTAAGCACGATGAAGCTGACTTCCCTGCCAACCAAGAACTCTTCGATGAGCAGCCGCTTGCCGGCGTCGCCGACGGCCTCGCCCGAGAGCAAGCTGCATCCGGCCTCGAGCGCTTCGGCTTGGGATTGCGCCAAGATGACGCCTTTGCCCGCGGCCAACCCGTCCGCCTTCAGCGCCACGGGGAAGCCGAAGGATCCGATCTTGGCTTCGAGCTCAGCCTGCGTGGAGACGGCCACGGCCTTGGCGGTTGGAATGTCGTATCGCTCGAGGAGCTGCTTGGTGAAAACCTTGCTGCCTTCGAGTTGAGCCGCCCCTTTGCTCGGACCAACGATCGGCAGTCCTTTGGCGGCGAAGACATCGGCTACGCCCGCGACGAGCGGGGCCTCCGGCCCGACGACGGTGAAGTCGACGCCAAGAGTCTCGGCGAGCGCGGCGAGCTCGTCGGCCGATCCGGTGTCGGCCGGGATGCAGGAGACGTCCATCGCGATGCCGGCATTGCCCGGCGTGCAGTAGACACGGTCGATCGAAGGGGATTGTTGCAAACGCCACGCCAGGGCGTGCTCGCGCCCGCCGCCGCCGATCACCAAAGCTTTCATATGGATGCTGGCGCGGGAACGACCGATCGCCCGCGAACGCATAGAATAACAAGAACGCCCGGGCGCGGGGGTTCGTGGATGGAGTCGGCGACAGAACGGTATGACGTTGCGGTGGTGGGCGCCGGCCATGCCGGCTGCGAAGCCGCGTTGGCGGCGGCCCGGATGGGTCTGCGCACCGCGCTGGTGACGCTGAATCTCGACCTGATCGCGCAGATGTCGTGCAATCCGGCCGTCGGCGGCATCGCCAAGGGCCACCTGGTGCGCGAGGTGGACGCGCTGGGCGGGGCGATGGGCTTGGTGACCGACGCCGTCGGCATCCAGTTTCGGCTACTCAACACCAGCCGCGGGCCGGCGGTGTGGTCGCCGCGAGCGCAGTGCGACAAGAAGCTGTACCGGATCGAAATGCGACGCCGGCTCGAGCGGCAGGCGAAACTGGTCATCAAGCAAGCCGAGGTCGTCGATTTCATCCTGGAGGAGATTCCGGGGGCGGCCGAGAAGCGGATCCGAGGGCTACGGCTGCTTGACGGGCGCTCGCTGCGGGCGGACGCCGTGATCACTACGACCGGCACGTTTCTCAACGGGTTGGTCCACGTCGGCAAGACGACGTACTCCGCCGGACGCTCCGGCGAGCCGGCTTCGATTCCGCTCGGTGAGCGGCTTCGCGCGCTGGGGTTCCGTTGCGGACGCCTGAAGACCGGCACGCCGCCTCGGCTCGACGGCCGCACCATCGCCTGGGAGAAGCTCGAACCCCAGCCCGGCGACGCCGAGCCCACGCCGTTCTCGTTCAAGACGGCGAGGATCGAGCGCGAGCAGGTTCCATGCCACATCGCCTACACGAACGAGCAGACGCATCGGCTGCTCGCCGACAACATCGAGCGCTCGCCGCTCTACAGCGGCCAGATCGAGGGCGTCGGTCCGCGCTACTGTCCTTCCATCGAGGACAAGGTGGTCAAGTTCCCTGACAAAACGCGCCACCAGCTCTTTCTCGAGCCCGAAGGGCTCGACACCTATGAGGTCTACGTGAACGGGCTCTCCACCAGCATGCCGATCGAGGTGCAAACCGCAATGGTGGCGTCGATTCCGGGTCTCGAGGGCGCGGAGATGATTCGTCCCGGGTACGCCATCGAGTACGACGCAATCGATGCGACCGAGCTCGAGCACTCGCTCGAGAGCAAGCGCATCCGGGGGCTGTTTCTCGCCGGGCAGATCAATGGGACGACCGGCTACGAGGAAGCCGCCGGACAGGGGATCATGGCGGGCGTCAATGCAGCGCTTGCGGTGCAGGGTCGTGAGCCGGTGGTGCTGTCGCGGGCCGATGGCTATATCGGCATCATGATTGACGATCTGGTGACGAAAGGAACCGATGAGCCCTACCGGATGTTTACCTCGCGCGCGGAGCTGCGGCTGCATCTGCGCATCGACAACGCGGACTGCAGGCTCACGCCCATGGGGCGGCGGGCGGGCGCGGTCGACGACGAAGATTGGGCCAGGTTTGAGGAATCCGAGTCTCGCCGCACCTCGGCCGCGGGATTCCTGGCGGCGCATTGGCCGGATCCGGCGGATCCAGCGGCGGCGGCGCTATTTGGAGCAATGGGCGGGCCGCCGGAGAAGCGCAACAGCTTGGCGGGATATTTGCGGCGTCCCGAGGTGGGGATCGAGCTGATGGCCGAGCTGACGCGCGGGCACGCCGGCGTCGAGCTGAGCCGGCCGGAGTGGAAGGCTCTCGAGACCGAGCTCAAGTACGCGGGCTATCTCGAGCAACAAACACGTCACGTCGAGCGGCTCCGCAAGGCCGAAGCGCGGCGGATTCCAGCCGGCTTCTCCTACGCCGGCCTTCCGGGCCTCTCGCGCGAAGTCGTCGAGAAGATGGAGAGGGTGCGCCCGCGGACGCTGGGGCAGGCGGGCCGGATCCCCGGGATGACGCCGGCGGCGTTGTCGATTCTCAACATGCACCTGGAGTCTGGCGCTGGTGGCGGGGCCTGAAGCGCAGGCCGAGGGCGTATTCGTTCAGGCCCTCGAGGGCGTCCTTTGCGAGCTCCAGATTGCCGTCGACGCAGCCGGCTGGGAGAAGTGGCTCGCGCACTACCGGCTGCTCGAGCGGTGGAATCGGCGGATGAATCTGACCCGGATTCGCGAACCCGCGGCGGTCGCCTCCCGGCACTTTGGCGAATCTCTGTTCTTGGCTCGAGCGCTCGCGATGGAGAGCGGCTCGGTACTCGACGTGGGCGCGGGCGCGGGTTTTCCCGGCCTGCCGTTAGCGGCATGGCGGTCCGGCGTGCAGCTGACGGCGCTCGAGGCCGTGGAGAAGAAGGCGGTCTTTCTGCGAGAGGCGTCGCGTGGATGGAGCAACGTAGCGGTACGAAATGAGCGCCTCGAAGACGTGGCTGGGGAATGGGACGCGGCGCTGATGCGGGCGGTGGCTCCGGTTCGGGCGCTTCCGGATTTGGCGCGGGTTGCCGGCCGGGCTGCCATTTTGGTCGGGGAGAGCGGCGCGCGTGAGGCCTGCGAGTCCGATTTGTTCGAGTTTGATCCGCCTGTCCCGCTTCCCTGGGGCAAGCGTCGCATGCTGTTGCTGGGCCGTCGGAACCCCTCCTACTAGCCCATGTTTCACGTGGAACCGCCCCGGTCAGGTTCCACGTGAAACATGGCGGCTATGTGCTACATTGGGCGTCGGCTAACTAGGAGCGACCTTGGGGCGCATCATCGCCATCGCGAATCAAAAAGGCGGCGTCGGCAAGACGACGACCGCCATCAACCTGGCCGCCTCGCTGGCCGCGGCGGACTGCCGTGTGCTCGTCGCTGATTGCGATCCGCAGGCAAACTCCACCTCCGGGCTCGGTTTTCCGCAAAGCGAAGAGCGCCGCGGGATGTATGAAGTCTTGATGGGCGAGGTTGAGCCCGGGGGATTGGTCGTGCAAACCGAGGTTCCGCAGCTCGACCTGCTGCCGACCAGCCGGCACCTGGCGGGCGCCAACATCGAGCTTGCAGACGCGGACGATCGTCAGAGGCGGCTGCGGGGTCAGCTCGGTAAGCTCCGCGAGAGCTACGACTATATCGTCCTTGACTGCCCGCCCGCGCTCGACTTGTTGACCATTAACGCTCTCACCGCGGCCGATTCGGTGATGATTCCGATCCAGTGCGAATACTTCGCTCTTGAGGGGATCTCGGCGCTGATGGACACCATCGAACGACTACGCGAAGAGCTCAATCCCTCCCTCGAGATCGAAGGCGTGCTGCTGACCATGTTCGATGAGAGGACCAGCTTGGCGAAGCAAGTCGCCTCGGACCTGCGCGAGTTCTTCGAGGGCGACGTATTCGAGACCGTGATCCCGCGGAACGTGCGCCTCGCCGAAGCGCCAAGCCACGGGCGGCCGGTGCTGCACTACGATCTGAGGTCGAAGGGCGCGGAGAGCTACCTTCAGTTGGCGCGCGAACTTCTTGCGCGCCGCGCGCAGGGCGGCCAGGCCGCGGCCGGAGAGAGCATGGGATGAAGCCCGATCGCGAAAATCCCGCCCGCCGTAAGGCGTTGGGCCGCGGCCTCAACGCGTTGCTGAGCTCCAAGCCGCCAGCCGGCGCGAAGGGAAAGGAAGGGCAGCCGGCGGCTGCGACTTCCTCGGCCGACGCCCAGATTCGATCGATCCCGCTCGTCGAGATTGACGTCAATCCGCACCAGCCGCGGACCGAGTTTTCGGCTGAGGCGCTAGAGGAGCTGGCGCGGTCGATCCAGGCGGACGGCGTGATCCAACCGATCCTGGTTCGGCCGAACGGGGCGCGCTACATGCTCGTGGCGGGCGAGAGGCGCATGCGCGCGGCCAAGGCCGCTGGGCTCAAAGCGGTTCCCGCCGTCGTGCGCCAGATTGACGACGACAAGCTGCTTGAAATCGCACTGGTCGAGAACATCCAGCGCGAGGACCTCAACCCCATCGAGGTCGCGGTGGCGCTGCAGCGGCTGGCTCAGACGCTGGTGTTGAGCCACGAAGAGCTGGCGCAGCGCACCGGCAAGGACCGCAGCACGATCACGAACCTGCTGCGGCTGCTGCGCCTGCCGGCCGAGATCCAAGCGCTGGTCGCGGATAAACAGCTCTCGATGGGCCACGCTCGCGCCCTGCTCGCTCTGCACGAAGAAGACCAGCAACTCCGGCTTGCGGGCCAGATCGCAACGAAAGGCATGTCCGTACGCCAGGTCGAGCAGCTCATCAAGCAGATGCTCGATCCGAAGCCAGACCCTCGGCCCCCGTCTCCGCCAGACCCCAACGTGCGGGCGGCGGTGGAGGAGATGGAGCGCGTGCTGGGGACGCGGGTTCGCTTGGTCGCTCGCGGCAGAAGGAGAGGCCGCATCGAGATCGAGTACAAGTCGCCCGAAGAGCTCGAGCGGATCTACGAGCTCCTCACCGGCGAAAGCGATTGAGAGTCGATCTACTACAAGAGTAGTTTCCGGTCTCTTTTTCCCGCTATGGACCGACCACTCCGCTGATCCTCTCGATCAGCGCGGACGCCCTGGCGCGGGCGACGTGCATGATTTTCTTCTGCGCCACGACCTTCTCGAGCAGCGGCAGGAACTGCTCCGGCGCGACGATACGACCTTTGTCGTAGGCCGAGTGCAACGCCAAGAGAACGTCGTTGACGCCAAGTCGATCGAACTGCACGGTCCGCTCGAGGTCGATGTAGTATTGCTGGGTCTCGGCGATCCGCAGGAACCACGACACCAACTCGGCGGCGACGGGGTCCTCAGTGTAGACGAAGTTGGCTTCACCGGCGGTCTCGCCCTCAGCCTCGAAGCGCAGAATCTTGTCTCCGGTGAAGGCGACCTTACGCTTGCTCGCCAACTTGCGTTTGAAGCGGTCGAGCTGGGCTGCCTGGCTGAACAGCCAATCCCGGTCCTCGGCGCTGAGCTGGAAGCTGAGGGGGTCTTCCTCGTCGGGCGCCTCGCGGTAGACGGCTTCACCGGCGGAGTCGATGCGAACTTCGAAGTAGGGCGGGCCGCTGCCGGGGAAGTCGCGAGAGAAGAAGATCGCCTCTTCGGCGTGGCCGCCTAGCGCCGACAGGATCGCGAGAACGATTGCGGACAGCAGGCTACGCACTCTTCGCACTCCTGTGGGTGTTCGCGCGGGTTGCATCGCAAATCGCCGCAGCCAGGGCGTCGGAGGCGTCGTGCGGCGAGATAACCTCGCGCAAGCCGAGCAAGGAGGCGACCATGGTCTGCACTTGTTCTTTCGTGGCGCGGCCGTAGCCGGTCACGCTGCCCTTGATCTCGAGCGGAGAGTACTCGCCGACCGCGAGCCCGCACTGTGCGGCGGAGAGGAGCGCGACTCCGCGCACGTGGGCCAACTTGAGCGCCGACTTGGCGTTGACGGCGTGGAACACCGCTTCGACGGCGAAGCGATCGGGACCATGCTCGGAGACGACGGCCGCGAGCCCGCGGTGAATCGCGTCGAGCCGAACCGCGAGGGGATCGCGCGTGCTGGTTCGGATGACGCCGGCGGTGACGAGGGTGTGGCGGCGGCCGTCGGAATCGACTACGCCATAGCCGGTTCGCTCGGTTCCGCAGTCGACGCCGAGGATTCGCATGGCCGTCAGGCCGAGAGCGCTTCGAGCTCGGCCTCGTCGATGTCGAAGTTTGCGTAGACGTTCTGGACGTCGTCGTGGTTCTCGAGCAGGTCGAGCAGCTTGAGCACCGAGGCAGCCTGCTTGCCTTCGACCTTCACCGAGTTCTGGGGAATGCGGGTGATCTCGGCGGACTCGGGTTCGACGCCCAGTCCTGTCACCGCCTCGAGAACTGCTTCGTGGTTCGGCGCCTCGGAGACGATCGACCACATCTCGTCCTCGTCTTCCATGTCGAGCGCGCCGGCGCCTAGCGCGGCTTCCATCAAGGCTTCCTCGGAAACGGCGGACTTGGGGACCTGGATGAGGCTGCGAAGGTCGAATATCCAACCGACGCAGCCGTTCTCGCCGAGGTTTCCGCCGTTCTTGTTGAGCAGGTGGCGAACTTCGCTGACGGTGCGGTTGCGGTTGTCGGTGACGGTCTCGATGTAGACCGCCACGCCGGCCGGGGCATAGCCCTCAAAGGTGATCTCTTCGAGCGACTCGCCTTCGAGTTGTCCGCTGCCGCGCTGGATGGCCCGCTCGATGTTGTCGGCGGGTACGCTCTTGGACTTGGCGGCAGTGATGGCGGTACGCAGCCGGGCGTTGGCGTCGGGGTCGGCGCCGCCGCGCGCGGCCATCTGGACCTCGCGCAGGAGGCGCGTGAAGAGCTTGCCCCGCTTGGCGTCCAGCGCCGCCTTCTTGTGCTTGATGGTGTGCCACTTGGAGTGACCGGACATGGCGTTTTCCTGAGGGCCGCGCGGGCCATCGAGCCGCGAATGCAGCCGCTTCAAGGATACCAAACAGAAATCCTTTACCCGGTAGTCGATTCGAAGCGATGCGGTTATGATGAACCTCAAAGGGTATGGGCCGCGTGCGCTCGATGATGAAGGGGGCGTTGCTGGTGGTCCTGGCGGGGCTGCTAGGCGCGCCGCCGGTGTGCGCGGACCAGCCGCAGGGGCTGACGGCGCGCATTCGCGAACGGCTGACCTCGCCTGCCGCGCGCCGCGCGGTATGGGGCTTCCAGATCGTCGAGATCGATTCCGGGTCGGTTGTCTTCGAGCACAACTCCGAGACGTTGTTCGTGCCGGCGTCGAACGTGAAGCTCTACGCCACCGCGCTGGCGCTCGACCGCCTCGGCCCCGACCATCGCTTCAAGACCAGAGTTGTCGGGGAGGCGCCGCTGATCGACGGCGTGTTGGGCGGCTCGCTGCGGCTGATTGGCGGCGGAGACCCGAACCTATCGGCGCGCGTGATTCCCTATGACCCCAAGATCGAGTTTCGAGACGATCGCCTGGAGCCGATCCGCGAGCTGGCGCGGCAGGTCGCCGAAGCCGGAGTCACCTCGATCCAGGGCGACGTCATTGGGGACGACAGGCGCTACGTGTGGGACCCCTATCCGCCGGGCTGGTCGCTCGATGATGTGAATTGGGACTACGGGGCCCCGGTGAGCGCGCTGTCGGTCAACGACAACCGCCTGGAGATCCTGGTGCGGCCAGGCGGGCCAAACGCGGCGGCGCGATTGCGCATCAAGCCCGACATTCCGTACTACAAGATCGAGAACCGGACGCGGACGCGGACGACGCGACGGGTAGCGAAACGTCTCGAGATGCGCCTGCGGCCGGGCCAGCGGCTGCTCGAGATGTGGGGCGAAATCTCGATTCGCTCGGGCGGTCGCGAGATGAACCCGGCGATCGACGACCCGGCTCTGTTCGCGGCGATGGCGCTCAAAGCCGAGCTCGAGGCGCTAGGGATAGCGGTCGAGGGCGAGGCGCGTGCCGAGCACGCCGAGCCGTACGAAGTCCCCAGCCTCAAGGACGGCCTGCGCGAGCCCGAACCTGAGTACCCGGTGACGCTCGCGGTCATCCTCTCCCCGACGCTCGGCGACGCGCTAGCGATCGTCAACAAGGCCAGCCAGAACCTGCACGCGGAGATCCTGATGCGCGAGGCGGGCTACCAGCGCCGCGGGGTGGGCTCGGTGGAGGCCGGGATCGAAGAGATGCGCGACTATCTCGAAGAGATCGGGCTGAGCCCGTGGGAGTTTTTCCTCCGGGACGGATCGGGGTTGGCGCGCAAGAACTTGGTCTCTCCCGAGGCGACCGTCAAGCTGTTGCGGGCGGTGTCGGCCTCGCCTCACCGCGACGTCTACTTGGACAGCTTGCCGGTGGGCGGCGAGGACGGCACGCTGGATTGGCGCTTCTCCCGCAGCCCGGCCAAAGGCAGGATCCGGGCCAAGACGGGATCGCTTTCGCATGTGACGGCTCTGTCGGGCTATGCGACGCGAATTGACGGCACGGAGCTGGCCTTCTCGGCTTACGTGAACAACTTCGGGGTTTCGAGCTCGTATATCCGCAACATCGTCGACGAGATCCTCGAAGACGTCGTCATGACGCCGCCGGGCGCGGCCCCGGTCCCGGCGGCGAGCGCGCTCTCGGGTTCGCCATGAACCGGCTGATGCTGGCGGGCTTGTTGAGCGTAACGTCGCTTGGGGCCCAACTATTCGAGATTCACGTCGACGCCGCGGTATCGGAGGGCGTGGTGCGGCCGAGCTTCGGTCTCGACGGGCCGCGGGGGATCGCGGCGGCGCGGCTGCTGGCCGAGCGCGGGACGGCGCTCGAGGTGCGGCTGGGCCCTGAGGCGGCGCTGCGAGACGAGCTCGAGGGAGCGCTCGAGCGGGTCTGGCAGGATGAGGAGGAGGCGCCGTGCTCCGACATTCGTAGTAGTACTGGGGAGGAGGGGCCCCGAGTGGTTTGGGGCTTGCCCGGCGAGGCTTCCGCGGCGCGGGTCGTGGCGCTGGCGATTCAGCTGCAGGAGGTTGCCGGCGGGGCGGCCTACTACGGATGTCGTGGGCGGCCGTGGTTCGAGGGCGGAGAGCCGACGCAGACGCTGCTGGCGCTGGAGCTCGCCGGCCGCCTCGAGCAGACGCGGCATCGTGTCCGGGTCCAGGTGGAGGGCGACGGGCAGACGCGCGGGCTCGCCGCGGTATCGTCTGACGGCGAGCTCGTACAGGCGCTGCTCGCGCGAGCGGAGTCGCGCGACGGCGAGTCTGGACCGCCGACCTACGCGCTGTATGTCCACCATCTTCCCTGGGGAGCGTCGCCGTTTCGCATCGAGCGCTACCGGGTCGACGCTGGCAGCGGCGGGGAGCTCGTCGAGACGGGTTCGGGGCGCGGGGGAACGGCGCGAATCTTGGCCCGGTTTGTGGCGCCGGCGGTCGAGCTGATTGTGCTTCGGAGAGGAGATCAGGAGCCGGCGTCGGGGGTCATCCGCCGGCGTCGAGGCTCGCGTTAGGGCGTGGATCTAATCGCCGGAGGGCGCTAGCGCCTGGTCGGCGAGCCCGGGCTCGGCCGCGGGACGCCGGCGCCAGCTCTCGAGCGTGTAGTAGACGACCGGGATGAACACGAGGGTGATCATGGTGGAGGCGGTGAGGCCGCCGATCACCGTACGTGCGAGCGGCGCTTGCAACTCCGAGCCTTCGCCGACGCCGAGCGCCATCGGTCCCAGCCCGAGCACGGTCGTGATGGTGGTCATCAGGATCGGCCGCAGTCGGCGCGAGCCGGCGGTGATGACCGCTTCGCGCAGGCTGAGGCCGTGCTCGCGCAGCAGCAGGTTCATGTAGTCGACCAACACGATGGCGTTGTTGACCACGATGCCGACCAGGACGATGACGCCGAGGAAGGCCTGCATGTTGAAGGTAGTCTCGGTGAGCAGCAGCATCAGCACGACGCCAATCGTCGCAAGCGGCACCGAGAAGAGAATGATGAAGGGGTCGCGCATGGATTCGAACTGCGAAGCCATGACCATGTAGACCAACGCGAGGGCGAGCAGCGAGGCGAAGGTGAGCTCGCGAAAGGCCTCTTGTTGCTCTTCGTACTCGCCGCCGAAGACGATGTCGAAGCCTTCGGGGCGAGGGACTTGGCGGAGGGAGGCTTCCATGTCGGCGACCACCGAGCCGAGGTCGCGGTCTCCGTCGAGCGAGCCGTTCACCGAGATGATGCGCTGCTGATCGATGCGGCTAATGTAGGTCGGTCCTTCCTGACGCTCGAGCTGCACGACGCTCTCTGCGGGAATCGTTCGGCCGATCGGCGTCGCCAGCGGCACCGCGCCGATCTGCGGCAGCTTCAAGCGATCTTCCTCGCGCAGTCGCACGAGGATGTTGTACTCGTCGCCATCTTCGCGGTACATCGAGGTGCGGCGTCCGCCGATGGCGGTCTCGAGCGTGTCGGCAATCTCGGAGACGTTCAAGCCCATGCTGGCCGCGAGCGGGCGGTCGACATGGATGAGCATCTCGGGCATGCCGGGGCGCTGGCTGATCTGCGGTTCGGCGATGCCGGGGATGCGACCCATGGCGTCGCGCACTTGCTTGGCGTACTCCATGCCGGCGTCCATGTCGTGGCCGCGAATCTGGATGGAGAGGCGATCCGAGTCATCGCCGCCGCCGCGGCGCGAGAACATGCCGCTCGAGATGCGCGTCTTGACCATCATGCCGGGCTCGACTTGCAGCATGGGGCGCAGCGCGGAGGCGACCTCGGCCGCGGTCCGCTGGCGGCTGGCGCGGTCCTGGAGCTGGATGCGCATCTCGCCCAGGTGGCCGCCGCTGCCGCTGCGCCCCGAGCTGCCGCCGCCGGCGGTCAGCATAATCGTTTTGATTTCGGAGAAGTTCTCGCGGGTGAGATTGTAGAGCCGATTCATCAGCACATCGGTCACTTCGACGCGCGTACCAGGCTCGAGCTCGACGTTGATCCGGATCTCGCCCTCGTCGACGGCCGGCTGCAGCTCGACGCCGATGAGCGGAATCATGTAGAGCGCGCCGGCGAACAGCGCGAAAGAGCAAACGACGACGACGGCGCGGTGCGACAACGCCCAATCGATGACCGAGCCGTAAGCTCGTGCAAGCCAACCTTGGAAGCCGCCGTCCGAGTCGGCCGGCTTGCCGCCCAGGAAACGCGAGCACAGCGCGGGCGCCACGGTGAGCGCCACCACCAGCGAGCACAGCAGCGCAAAGCTGACCACGTAGGCGAGCTGCTTGAACGTCTCCGCCGACATGCCGCCGATGAACAGCACCGGCACGAACACGGCGATGGTGGTGAGCGTGGAGGCGGTGATGGCTGTGGCGACCTCGCTGCTTCCGGCGAGCGCGGCGTGGAAGCGGTCCTTGCCATCTTCGCGATGGCGGTAGATATTCTCGAGAACGACGATGGCGTTGTCGACCAACATGCCCACGCCCAGAGCCAGGCCGCCAAAGCTGACCGTGTTGAGCGTAAAGCCGTTGAAGTGCATCAACGCGAATGTCGAGATCACCGAAATGGGGATCGCAACGCCGATGATGGCGGTGGTCGAGAAGCTGCGCAAGAAGAACAGCAGGACCAGCACGGCCAGGCCAGCCCCCTGCAGCGTGGCGTTCTGCACGTTGGAGATCGACGCCTTGATGAAATCCGCCGAGTCCTTGGTCTTCTCGATCGAAATGTTGGGGTGGTCCTTGTGGATTCTTTCGACCTCGTCCCAGAGCGCCTCGGAGACTTCGACGGTATTCGCGCCGGACTGCTTGTAGACGTACATGCGCACGGCCGGATCGCCGTCGACAGAGACCAAATAGGTTTCCTCTTCGTGACTGTCCTCGACGGTCGCGATGTCACGCATATAGACGGGAACGTTGTTGCGCGTGGTCACGACCAGATCGCGAATCTGGTCCAAGTTCTGATACTCGCCCATGGTGCGCAGCAGCACCTCGAAGCGACCCTCGTCCATGGGGCCGACCGGGCGGTTGATATTTTCCTGGCGAACGATCTGCACGACGCTCGCGATCGAGAGGTCGAGGGCGCGAAGCTTCTTGAGATCCAAGTCGACGTGAATCTCGCGGCGAAGACCGCCGCGAATGGAGAACGCGGCCACGCCCGGGGCGCGCTCCATACGGTATTGCAACTGCTTCTCGACGAAGTGACGCAGTTGCTTGGCGTCCATGTCGTTGGCCGAGACGGTGAGATAGAGGATCGGATACTGCGCCGAGTCGTACTTGTACATCGTCGGCGGTTCCATGTCCTCGGGCAAATAGCGTCGGCGGCGGTCGAGTCGCGTGCGCAGCTCGTTGGCGGCCTCGTCCATGTTCGTGCCGTACTCGAAGCGGATCGAGACATAGCACCGGCCTTCGTAGACCGAGGAGGAGATCTCTTCGACGCCCGGCGCGGCCGAGAACGCCTCCTCGAGCGGGCGGACGACCAACGTCTCCATCTCCTCGGGAGCCACGCCGGCGTACTCAGCACGGACGCTGATGGTGGGGTAGACGACCTCGGGCATGAGGTCGACGGGAATCTCGACGAATGCGATGGCCCCGAGCAAGATGGCGATCAGAGACGCCATCAGGACCGTGACGGGGCGGCGGATCGAGAATTCCGGTAGGTTCATGGGCGCCGCCGTCGTGATCAGGAGCTCTTCTTGCCGGTCTTGGCGCCGCCGCCCGCGCCGCCGCCGGATCCCGAACCTTTCTTTCCGCCGCCTCCGCCCGCGCCGGCAACGGCGATGCGGTCGCCGTCACGCAGCATGGTCGCGCCGCGGCCCACGATCTTCGTGCCTGGGTCGAGATTCGCCAGCACCTCCACCTCGTCCTCGCGGGTCATGCCGGTCTCGATCGCTCGGAAGACCGGGCGGTCGGGCTGATTGCCGTCGACAACGTACACGCCTGGCTGCGTCCCGCGGTAGACCAGGCCGTCGCGAGGAATGAGGGTGGCCTCGCGCATGGTGCCGAGGTCGAGATTGATGCGGGCGAACATCTCGGCCTTGAGGGTACGGCGCGGATTCAAGATGTCGATCTCGATCAGCGCGCTGCGCGTGGCGGCGTCGAGAACGGGCGCGATGCGCGCGACGCGTCCGCGGAAGACCTGA
This sequence comes from Bryobacterales bacterium, assembly GCA_965216545.1. Classification (GTDB taxonomy): domain Bacteria; phylum Acidobacteriota; class Terriglobia; order Bryobacterales; family UBA6623; genus RI-231. Next base: position 2,589,894 of record OZ244172.1, on the reverse strand, counting down.
TCGGGCAGCGCATCGACGCGCACCTCGGCTTCGTTCCCTACGCGCAACTTGCCCACGTTGCGCTCGGGCACGTTGCCTTGGCTGACCATCGTGGCCAGGTTCACGATGCGCAGGATGGGGGTGGACGGCCCGAGCAGGGCGCCGGCGTCGACAAAGCGCTCGGCGACGTCGCCGGACAAAGGCGCATAGATCTTGGTTTGGGCGAGCTGGATGTTGAGCTCGCGCAACTCGGCTTCCGACTGCTGCATCTGCGCCTCGGCGAGCTGGACCTGGGCTTCGACCATGGCGAGGCTGGTCTTCTGCTGATCGAATTCCTGCGGAGAGAGCAAGCCTTCGTCGAAGAGCTGCTTGCCGCGCTCGAGGTTGGCGTTGAGGTTGGAGAGCTCGGCCTGCCGCTGGGTCACGTTGGCGGCGCTCACCGCGATGGAGGCCTCGGCGCGGCGGACGCGCTGTTGGATCTCGTCATCTTCGAGCTCGGCCACCAATGCGCCTTTGGTGACGCGATCGCCGACCTGGAAGTACATCTTTTCCAACCGGCCGGTGACCTTGGCCACCACGTCCACCGACTCCTTGGCCTTGAGCGCGCCGGTGAGCAACAACACCTCGCGCACTTGGCCGATGTCGGCCGACGCCAAGTCGACGCTGACGACCCGTCCGCCGCCGCCCTTCTTCTTGGCGCCGGCGGCGGGGCCGGCTTGCTCTTCCTTGAGCTCATAGACGCGCGATCCGACCAGATAGACCAGTCCGACTCCGATGACGATCGCGATCAACCGTAGGATCCACTTCGACACGATAAAGACTCGACTCCGCCGGCGCATCCGGCGCCGGGCCTCGAACACGGGCCTGAAACGGCCCGACGAAGGCAAGGGCGTCGACTCGAAGGGGTTGGTTACCTTGGCCGCGGCCGGGGAAAGGCCCGCAGGCTCAGAGCCTTAGCGTCATGGCGAGGTAGAGCAGGGTGGCGTTGACGGCCTCTCCCCGCGATTCGCGCACGAAGTCCCTGGAGAAGAAGCGCATCGCGCCGGCGTCGAGCTCCCAGTAGCGGGCCGGCGCCCACAACAGCGTGAAGTCGATCTCGTCCCCCGCGCGCGAGCTGGCGGCGCCGCCGCCGGGCGCCGCAACGGCGACAGTTCCATCGGGGTTGTAGATGGCGTCGCGGCGGCTGGCGACCCAGAAGCTGTGGAATTCCATGCGCAGCCGCACCTTCCCGGCGGGGCGGGTCTCAAAGCCAGTCTCCCAAGCGCGGATGTTGCGGCGGCCGAGGATGTTATTCAGCCCGAGGTGCAGGCGACGGGCGGTAAACAAGCTGTCGTAAGTCGAGATGCGCCCGTCGCCGGGCTCGGGGTCGCCGGAGGCGTACTCGTGCTCGGCGTGGATGCGCGTCTGCCAGGGCCACTCGGGCGAGCCGTAGCTGAGCTGCGCGGCGGCCATCGCGCCTCGCAACTCGCGCTCACGAGCGCGGCCGCGCTGCCCGGTCCATTCGGCTTCATAGCGCCAGCCGGCGTCGAGCTCGCCGGCCACGCGCAGGCCCCCGGACCAAGCGCCCGCGTCGGGCCCGAAATCCTGCTCGGGCCCGTTGAGCGGCCGCGAGACGAAGAACAGATAAGGCTCGACGGAGGCTTTGGGGATGAGCGAGCCCAGCGAGCCATAGGCGCCGTGGACGTTGCCAGAGCCGGATTCGGGGTAGGGCCGGTTCCAGCCGAAATCGGGGTCGACCATCGCCATGCTGAGCACGTCGAGACGGTTGCGATCGCGCCCCAGGGTCAGCCGCGCGGCGTCCCAGGTGGGGCTGATGTTGCTCCAGCGACGCTCGCCGAACAGGCGCTCGCCGCCGAGCCGGATCATCTGGCGGCCCAACCGCAGGCGCACCGGACCGTCGGACTCCGGACCAATCTCGACCCATCCTTGACGCAAGTCGAACGGATCCTCGGTGTCGCTCATGGTGCGGTCCGGTTCGCGCCAGCCGAGCCGCGAGTCCTGGCCCTCGACGTAGAAGCGGACGTGCTGCGTCGGCCTGCCGGTCAAACCGATGCGAAAGCGGGACAGGCCGAAGTCGTCGTCGAGTCCCGCGGTCAGGGTTTCTCCCGTACGGCTCTCGGCGCGCAGTCGCCACTCGGCGCGCAGCTCGAGCCACTCGGGCAACTCGCGGCTCAGGGGGTTGCGGCCCGCCAGCTCCTGGCCGGCAAGCGAAGAGACGACGACGAGCGTCGCCGCTACGGTGGACGCGATGCGGATCATCGGGCGCGCTGCCTCTTCGAAGAGGGTGTCTCGTCAACCGGATCGGCGTCAAGCCTGGCGTAGAATGGGTGCTCATGCGTATCGTCGATTTCCGCGTCCACTCGATCGCCATCGCGGACCCGCCGCTGCGCTCTTCCTACGGGCTGCACGCGCCCTATGCACTGCGCAACGTGCTCGAGATCGAGAGCGAGGACGGGCTGATCGGCATCGCGGAGACCTACGGGGGCGACGAGCCGAAGAAGGCGCTGCTCGACGTGCGGGATCGCGTGATTGGTCAGGACGCCTGGCGCGTGACCGGGCTGCTGATGGACCTGGTGGAGGGCGAGGGGGTTGGGCTGGACCGCTCGCATACGATGCACGCCCCGGGTGAGAACCCGCTCGACGTCGGACCGCGCACCTATTCGGCAATCGAGACGGCTTGTCTGGACCTGATCGGCAAGGCCACTGGCGCCCCCGTCTGCGATCTGTTGGGCACGCGAGTCCGCGACGCGGTGGAGTTCTCGGCCTACCCGTTCTTCAAGCACGCCGGCGGCGGCGGCGAGGGCGGCGACGCGCGCGAAGACAAATACGGCGAGTGCCTTTCGCCCGAATCCATCGTCCGGCAGGTCGGGATGATGAAGGACGAGTACGGCTTCACCGACATCAAGTTCAAAGGCGGAGCGCTGGAACCCGACGTGGAGATCGCGACGATCAAGGCGCTGCGAGAAGCCTTTCCTGATTCCCCCGCGCGCATCGATCCCAACTCCGCCTGGACGGTCGAGACTTCGATCCGGGTCGGCGTAGAGTTGCGTGAAGAGCTGGCTGATGGCGGGTACCTCGAAGACCCCGCGGCGGGGATCGACGGCATGGCGGCGGTGCGCGCGGGCCTGATGGCCACCGGCGTCACGACTCCGCTGGCTTCGAACGTGGCGGTCACCGCATTCGCGCACATGCCGGAGGCGATCCGCACCGACGCCGTGCAAGTGGTGCTGTGCGACCACCACTTCTGGGGCGGCATGCGGCAGGTGCAGCAGCTCGGCAAGCTCTGCCAGACGTTCGGGTTGGCGTTGTCGATGCACTCGAACTCGCATTTGGGCGTCAGCTTGATGGCGATGGCGCACGTGGCGGCGGCGACGCCGAACCTGACCTATGCTTGCGACACCCACTACCCCTGGCAATGGTCGGACGAGATCGTCGATGGCGGGCGGGTGAAGATCGAAGGCGGCAAGGTTCGCATTCCCGAGCGCGGCGGGCTGGGCGTGGAGCTCGACTACGACGCGCTGGAGCGGTTGAAAGAGCGCTACGAGACCTGCCCGTATCGCAAGCGCGACGATGAAGCGGAGATGCGCAAGCACGTCGACCCGAGCTGGAAGCGCGAGCTGCCGCGCTGGTAGGGACCGCTCAGCCGAAGGCCTTTGCGTACTGCTGTTGGAGGTAGGCGTAGTCGCGCTCGATCGCGGCCAGCTCCTTTTCGCGCTTGGCGGCTTCGTTCGGGGCCTCGATCTCGTACTCGACGTGGAGGGAAACGGGACCGGTGTAGCCGACTTGCGCCAGCTTCGCGAAGAACTTGGGGTAGTCGACCATGCCCTGGCCCAGCGGACACATCACCGCTTCCCACTTGCCCTTGCGCTTCTCCCAAGAGAAGTCCTTGCAGGCGACCATCTCGAGCCGCGGGGCCGCGCGGTGGAAGCTGATTTCCCAACCCGCCTTGCCGCCCTCGATGGTGGCGTGGCAGGGGTCGAAGTAGAATCCGATCGCGCTGGGGTCGACATCCGCGAGCAGCGAGTGGGAGTCCCACACGGCGCTGCCGACGTAGGCGCCGGAGTGGTTGTGGAAGCCGCCGGTGATGCCGGCGTGCGCGGCAACCGCGGCGAGCGAGTCGACCTGCGGTTTGACTTCGGCTAGCTTAGCCTCGAGCTCGGAGACGTCGCCGTAGCGGTAGTAGCCGAGCTTGAAGAACGGCACGCCGAGACTGGCGGCGGTGTAGAGCGTGGGCCGGGCGGCAGGGTCGGAGCTCGAGAGCAGCCCGGTGGTGATCATGGGCAGCGCGACGCCCTCGGCCATGAGCGCCTCGTGCGCCTTGGGTAGATCGCGCGCGACGTTCTGCGGCAGCACGTGGCCCTTGGGCCGGACCGTCAAATCGACGCCGCCAAAGCCCATGCCCTTGAGGAATTTCGCCATCTCGGCGTAACCCATCCAAGGCAGGTGTTTGGAGAACAGGCAGAGCGTGGGTTTGGCGGCGGCCGCTTTGGCCGCCGCGCTCGCCATCACGGCGGTCGCCCCGGCGGAAAGCATCTGACGGCGCGTCATCGTCGACATGGGGACATTCTAGCGCCTGCGGTTCCGGCCGGTCCGCCGTCGTCTATTCAGCGGCCAGCTTGTTTCGCAGCAGCTCGTTGACCATCTTCGGGTTGGCCTGGCCTTTGGTCGCCTTCATTACTTGGCCGACGAAGTAGCCGATGATGGTCGTCTTGCCGCCGCGGTACATCTCGACTTGTTTTGCGTTGTTGGCGATGACCTCATCGACGATCGCCTCCAGGGTGCCGCTGTCGGAGATCTGCTCGAGCCCCTCGGCTTCGACGATCTCGGCGGCCGACTTGTCCGACTCGAACATCTTGGCGAAGACTTCCTTGCCAAGCTTGGACGAGAGCGTGCCGTCGCCGATCAGCTTGAGGAGCTCGGCCAGGTTTGCCGCCGAGACCGGCGAGGCGCCGATCTCGAGCTCGGCGGCCTTGAGCGCGCCGGCCAACTCGCCTTGCACCCAGTTCGCCGCCGCCTTGGCGTCTCCCGAGGCGTTGGCGACCTGCTCGAAGTAGGCGGCCACCTCTCCGGTGGCCGAGAGCACGCGCGCGTCGTAGTCGGAGAGGCCGTACCGGTCGACGAAACGCTTTCGCTTGGCCCGAGGCATCTCCGGCATCGCCGCCTCGATCCGCTCGCGCCACTCCGCGTCGACGATCAGCGGCGGCAGATCGGGCTCGGGGAAGTAGCGGTAATCGTGCGCCTCCTCCTTCGAGCGCATCGAGGCGGTCTCGCCGGTGTTGGCATTGAACAGGCGCGTTTCTTGTTTGACTTCGGCGCCCGACTCGATCACCGCCACCTGGCGCGCGATTTCGTATTCGATCGCCATGCGCGCGAAGCGGAAGGAATTGACGTTTTTGATCTCGGCCTTCGTGCCGAGCTTCTGCTCGCCCTTGGGCCGCACCGAGACGTTGGCGTCGCAGCGCAATTGCCCCTTCTCCATGTCGCAGTCGGACACGCCGGCGAACTCGAGGATCTGCTTGAGCTCGGTCAGGTATGCGAACGCTTCCTCGGCCGAGCGCATGTCGGGCTCGGAGACGATCTCGGCCAGCGGGGCCCCGGCGCGATTCAGGTCGACGTAGCTGTACTGGCTCGAGTCCCGGAAGCCGTCGTGGATCGTCTTGCCTGCGTCTTCTTCGAGATGCAGCCGCGTCACGCCGATCGTCTTCGCCGAGCCGTCTTCGAGCTCGATCTCGACCGAGCCGTGCTCGGCCAGCGGCTTGTCGAACTGCGAGATCTGGTAGCCCTTTGGCAAATCGGGGTAGAAGTAGTTCTTGCGCGCGAACACCGAGCGCTCGTTGACGGTGCAGTTGATGGCGAGCGACGCTCGTACGCCCTGCTCGACCGCCGCACGATTCAACACCGGCAGCGCGCCCGGCAAGCCCAACACCACGGCGTCGGTCTGGGTGTTTGCCGGATTGCCGAACTCATGCGAGCTGCCGGAGAAGATCTTCGTCTTCGTCTTGAGCTGAACGTGGACTTCGAGCCCAATCACCGGCTCGTACTTGGCCACCGTTTCCGGGTCCGCAATGGGGATCTCAAACGCCGCCATGAGCGCCCATTCTACCAGTGAGCCGAGGAGTTGCTTTCCTCGGCCGCGACCGCATCACCGCCGCTTCGTGCGGCTTTGAGACAATGCGGAACCAACCGCATGCGCCTTGGAAACCTCAGCGCCTTCGTCGCCCTGTCAGCGGTGCTACTCAGCCCCTCGGCCGCCGCCCAAGAACTGTCCACGATTCGCGCCAACGACAACCGGACGCCCGCGGGCGAGCTCCGCGACGGGGTCCTGCGGCTCGAGCTCGAGATCCGCAAAGGCTTCTGGTATCCCGAATCCGAACGCGGGGAAGCCATCCCGTCCTATGCGTTCGCCGAAGCCGGCAAGCCGCTGCAAGTCCCCGGCCCGACGATCCGGGTTCCCGAGGGGACGAGGATCGACATCTCGCTGCGCAATCCGCTCGAGGTCCCGGCGACCGTCCACGGTTTCTATGAGCGACCCGGCGATCATTCCGCCGTGCTGGTCGTCGAGCCTGGCGAGACGAGAGAGGTTCGCTTCGATGCCGGAGCGCCGGGTGTGTATCTGTATTGGGCGCGAACGCCGGACGGCGCAAGCGAGCATGGCCGGGTGCTCGACGCCCTGCTTGGCGGCGCTTTGGTCGTCGACCGGCCCGGCGAGGACCCCACAGCCGACCGCATCTTCGTCTTCGAGCGCTGGAACGGCCCGATGCGGACCGCGATCAACGGCAAATCGTGGCCCTTCACCGAAAGGCTCGAAGCCGAAGTTGGCAAGCCCGTCCGCTGGAAGATGGTCAACGCCTCGGACCTGAGCCATCCGATGCACCTGCACGGCTTCCACTTCCGGCTCGACGGCGTGGGCGACGGGGCGAGCTACCGGACGTTCGACTATGGGATGCGCCCCGAGGAGTTCACGCACTCGGCCGACATCATGGAAACGTTCGCGATTACGTGGGTTCCCAGGGAACCGGGTCGTTGGCTTTACCACTGCCACCGCATGCCGCACATGCGGATGCCCGTGCCCATCGATACTCGCTACGCCGAGATTCCCGAGCACAACCCCGATCACGTAGGCATGGAGAAGTGGGAGTCCGGCTTCGCTGGGATGGGCGGCATGATCTTGGGGATCACCGTGAAGGGGCCATCCAGGCTCGACACCGAGAATGGCTGGAACCCTCGGCGGCGCCTCCGGATGGACATCGGCAACAAGGAAGGGACGACACACCTCTATGAGATTGGAATCGAGGACCTGGACTCAGACCAACCCGCGGCGCACAGCAGCGGGTTGACCGGACCGCTGCTGCTGGTGCGGCAGGGCGAGCATACCGAGATCACGGTTGCGAACCACGCGCGGGCGCCGACCAGCGTCCATTGGCACGGGCTCGAGATCGAGAGCTACTACGACGGGGTCCCTTGGTGGAGCGGCATCGGAGAGAGACGAGCCCCGGAAATCGAGACCGGCCACGAGTTTCGCGTGAAGATGATTCCGCAACGTGCGGGGTCGTTCATCTACCACACACACTGGCACGACCACGACCAACTCACTGGCGGCGTCCACGGACCGATGGTCGTGCTGGGGCCGGACGAGGCGTACGATCCCGAGACCGACAAGAGCTTTCTGGTCAGCCTGTCGCCTCGTGAACCCTTTGGCGCCTCGGTGTTGCTGGTGAACGGCAGTCCGCAGCCGAGAGCTCAGAGGTTGAAAGCCGGCGTCCGCTACCGCTTCCGGTTCATGAACATCACCCCGACCGCGGATCAGCTACGCATCTCGCTGCTCGGCCCGACTGGACCGGTCGAATGGCGGCAGATCGCGAAGGACGCGGCTGAGGTGCACAATGCCGAAGCGCAAGAGGCCGTCCAGGTCGTCGCCGTGGGCGAGACATTCGACTTCGAGTACCGCTCGCCCAACGTGCAAGAGCTACGGCTCGAAGCCAGGATGCCGACGAACGCGTGGTGGGTGGTGCAGAGGCTGATCTTCGAGTAGTATTTCGCGGCTCCGGCCGGGGCGGGGACGGCGCTGTCATCAACCGCCTACGACGACAAATCAGTCTTGTAAGCTAGGGAGGACTCCCTGCCAAGGGATACGGGGAGGATCCCGTGGCCCAGCGCGCGTCCACCATTCTCGACAGAGCTCTACAACTCCCGCAGAGCGAGCGCGCCGCATGGATCGCCTCGGCCTGCGCCGGGGACGAAGCGCTGCTCGCCGAAGCTCGCTCCCTGCTCCAGGCTCACGAACAGGCGGCTGACTTCCTCGAGGGGCCAGGCGAGGCGGCCGGCGACGATGCCGGATCCGGCGCCCGCGTCGGCCCCTATCTCGTGCGCAATGAGATCGGCCGCGGCGGCATGGGCGTCGTCTACCGCGCAGTCGACCTGCGGCTGCGCCGCGACGTTGCGCTCAAGCTCCTGCCGCCGGCGCTGACCTCCAACGAGAAGGCGCGCCAACGCCTGCTGGCCGAAGCGCGCGCCGCCTCGGCGCTCGACCATCCCAACATCTGCACCGTTTACGACATCGGAAAGACTGACGACGACCGGCTCTATGTCGCCATGGCCTTTTACGAAGGCCGCACGCTCGCCGACCGCATCGCCGAAGGCCCTATCCCCTCTGAAGAGGCTCTCGCGATCGTCGCCGACATCTTGCGCGGCCTTGATCACGCCCATGCAAGCGGCTTCGTTCACCGCGACGTCAAGCCCTCCAACGTCTTGCTCACCAGCCGCGACGAGGTCAAGATCCTCGACTTCGGCCTTGCCAAGCGTGAAGCCGACGAGCTCACCGATCCAGAAGCCCAGGTCGGCACGCTCTCCTACATGTCGCCCGAGCAGACGCTGGGCAAGTCCGTGGACGGCCGCAGCGATTTGTGGTCGGTGGGCGTCACGCTGTTCCAGATGCTCGCGGGGCGACCGCCCTTCGCCGAGAAGACAGACGCGGCGCTGCTCTATGCCATCGCGCACGAAGAGCCGGCGCCGCTCCCCGACTCGGTCCCAGCCCGCGCCAAGAAGGTTGTGGCGAAGCTGTTGCAGAAGGACCCCGGCAAGCGCTACCAATCCGCCGCGGAGCTGCTGCAAGAGCTCGGGGTCAGCCGGCGCAGCGGCCCAAGGGTTGCCGAGGCCCCGCCGACAGGTTCAAGGTTGGGTCTGGGGTTGGGAATCGTCGCCGTCGCGCTGCTCGCCATCGGGGCTTTCCTGTGGCTGCGACCCGCGGAGCCTACCGTGGCTCTCGACCCGGCCTTGGCCAAGCCGCTCACCAGTCTGCCTGGCCGCGAAGAGCGCCCGGCCTTCTCGCCAGACGGCCGCAGCGTCGCTTTCTCGTGGAACGGCCCCGAGCTCGACAACTATGACATTTACGTCCAGAGCATCGGCTCGACCTCGCCTCGGCGGCTGACCGACCACCCGGCGTGGGAATCGAGCCCCGCGTGGTCGCCCAACGGACGATTCATCGCCTTCCTGCGCGCCATCAGCGACAGCGAGTCCGAGCTATGGGTGCGCGATCTGGCGGGCGCCGTCGAGCGGCGCATTGCATTTCTCGGCGCAGGCGCCCGATTCGGCTTGACGTGGTCCCCTGACGGCGACGGCATCGTAGCGCCAGACCGCATCGACCCGGCGGGCGACCCCGTGCTTGCTCTCGTCGACGCCGAGTCCGGGGAGAAGCGCATTCTGGCCCAATCGCCCGCCGGCTCGGCGGAGATTCGCTTCCCGGCCTATTCCCCCGACTCGCAAACTCTCGCCTACGAAGTCGTCCGCGGCACGTGGCTGGTGCGCACCTATCTCGTCGCGGCTTCCGGCGGCGAGCCGCGCCCGCTCGAGACCGCCGCGGGCTACTCCGAAGGCCTCTCCTGGCTGCCGAGCGGCAGCGGTATTCTCTACGCCCGCAGCTCGCCCGAGGCTCGCCGCTCGATGTGGCACTCCCCGCTCGAGGGCCGACCCCGCGAGCTTGCCGCGGGCGAGAACGCTTCCGAACCGGCCGTCTCGCCCGACGGCAGCCGGCTCGTCTTCTCCAAGCGCGTCTCCCAGTACGACATCCACCGCGCAGCGCTCTCCGGCGACGCCCCCGCGGCCGCGCCCTTCATCGCTTCGACCCGTTTCGACGGCAACCCGCAGTATTCGCCTGACGGCAGCCGCATCGTCTTTTCCTCGAGCCGCTCCGGCGTGGTCGAGATCTGGATCTCGGAAGCCGACGCTTCGAACCCGCGCCAGCTCACATTCCTCGGGGTTGCCGGCAGCCCGCGCTGGTCGCCCGACGGGCGTCGCGTCGCCTTCGACTCCCCCGTCGACGGCGACAGCAACATCTACGTCGTACCCGCGGCCGGCGGCGAGCCGCTGCGCATCACCGACGACCCGGCTTCTGACTACGTCCCGACTTGGTCCGCGGATGGCGAATGGGTGTACTTCGCCTCGGACCGCACCGGCTCGGCGCAGATCTGGAAAGTCCGCTCCGACGGCTCGGGCGAAGCCGTCCTCGTCACCAGCGACGGCGGTCTTTACGCGACCGAATTCCGGGGCGGCGATTCACTCTTCTACGCCAAGTCGCGCAGCCGCGACACTGCCATCTGGCGCCTGACGCCCTTGACCGGCGCCGACGAGCCCTTCCTCGAGGACTTGAGCTCGGGCTGGAGCAACTGGGTCCTGAGAGGGGAGGGCATCTACTACATCGACGACGCGCCGACCGGAGAGGAAGGCGTGGAGCGCTGGGGCGTCTACCTGCGCCGCTTTGACGCCGAGGCCAGTGAGCTGCTCGCCAGCCTGCCGCAGAATCCCACAGCGGGCGCCCCGGGATTCAGCGTCTCCCCCGATGGGCGATTCGCACTAGCGGGCCAAATCAACATCGAATCCGACCTCATGGTCGTCGAGGGCGATTTCCGCTAGCCACCGCCAGCGGCCTTTACCAAATCTTCATGGAGGGCGCCTCCTAGTTTCGGCTGAAGATTCGGTTCGGCGAAGGCTAATGTGTTGAAAGAACGGATTTCTAGCCCATCGGTCTTCACGCGATCTTTAGGGAGGGCGCCTCCTGGTTTTTCCTGGTTTTCCTTCCTGGTTTTCCTAGTTTTCTGTGCGCCGGCTCCTGGTAGTTGCTGTGGCTAGGGCCGGCCCATGCTGACGTACTCGAAGCCCATGGCGCGCAGCTTGCAGGGATCGAGCAGGTTGCGTCCGTCCACGATCAGCGGACGCGCCATGCTTTGGCGAATCCTCTCGAAATCCGCATTGCGGAAGTCGGGCCACTCGGTGAGCACGACCAAGGCGTCGGCATCTTTGGCGGCGTCCTCGGCGCTGACGGCGTAGTCGAGATCCGGCATCACGTGCTTGGCCTCATCGATCGCTTGCGGGTCGAAGGCGGTCAGCTCGACGCCCTCTACGAGTAGTTTCTCGATCACGTAGATGGCAGGCGAGAAGCGCACGTCGTCGGTATTCGCCTTGAACGCCAGTCCCCAGGCGGCGATCTTCTTGCCTTTGAGGACCCAGAGGTCGCGTTTGAGCTTGGCGACGAAGTAGTCGAGCTGGTCGATGTTGAGCTTCTCGACCTCGCGCAGGACATCGAACTGCACGCCGTTGCGCTCGGCCATGCTGACAAAGGCCTGCAAATCCTTGGGGAAGCAAAAGCCGCCAAAGCCGATGCCGGCGCGCAGGAACTGCGGCCCGATGCGCTGGTCGAGGCCCATACCGCGCGTGACGTGGTCGATGTTGGCGCCGACGGAGTCGCACAGCCGGGCGACCATGTTGGCATAGGAGATCTTGAGCGAAAGGAAGGAATTCGAGGCGTGCTTGATCATCTCCGCGGTGTTGCGGTTGGAGACGACCATTTCGGGGAGCTGATCCTCGGGCGGCGCGCCGCAGTCAGGACGCCAATCGAAGTCGCGCTCCATGATCGGGGCGTAGAGCTCCTGCATCAGCTTGCCGGCGCGGTCGGTCTCGACGCCGAGGACGATCCGATCCGGGAACAAGAAGTCGCGGACGGCGGTGCCTTCGGCGAGAAACTCGGGGTTGGAGGCGACGTCGAATTCGCCGCGACCGTGCGAGGCGCGGTAGATGCGCATGGTGTTGTAGATGCGCTCGCCGGTGAGCACCGGCACGGTGCTCTTCTCGACGATCAGCCGGTAGCCGTCGGAGAGCATGGCGATTTGGCGGGTGACGCGCTCGACGGCGGAGAGATCCGCTTCACCGTCGGGTAGCGGCGGGGTCCCCACGCAGAGAAAGATCACTTCGCCGTGGTCGACGGCGTCGGCGAGCTCGAGGCTGAACCGCAGCCGGCCCTGCTCGACATTCGAGGCGAGCAATTGGGGCAAGTAGGGCTCGTAGAAAGGCGTGCGCCCGGCTTCGAGCTCGGCAATCTTCTTCTCGTCGTTGTCAATGCAGACGACGTCGTGACCAATTTCTGCAAGGCAAGCGCCCGCAACCAGGCCGACGTGCCCGGCGCCGATGATGCTAAGGTTCATGCCCTAAGCATGCAGCCGATCGGGCCTGAACGTCTAGCAGTACGGAAGTACCGAAATTCACGAAGATCCCTGGAGGAACGAAGCGCCCTGCTGCGCTCCCAGGACGGATCCCAAAAGCGCTGGAAGCGCCTACATGATGCCGAATTTGGCGAACGCCTCGGCCGCCGGCATGCCGTCTTTGATGGCTTTGCGGACGGTTTTTTCGCCGCGGGCTTTCTCGAGAGCCCTAGAGAAGGCTTCTTCTTCGGCCTCGCGCGGGATGACGAGCACGCCGTCAACGTCGCCAAAGACGATGTCGCCCGGCTCGATGCGGACGGAGCCGATCTCGAGCGGGCAGCGGAAATCGATGACTTTGCCGCGCGGGCCTTGGTCCTGGGCGTAAGGGCCGTAGGAGAAGGTGGGGAAGCCGAGCGCGAGGATGCCCGGCGTGTCGCGAGAGTAGCCGTCGCAAACCGCGGCGGCGGCGCCCAGCTTCTGCGCCCGCGTGCTCATCAGCTCGCCCCACAGCGCATAGCGCGGCGAGGCGCCGCCGCAGACGTAGACTTCGTCCGGCTTCAAGTCGTCGAGCGCTTCGAGCATCAGCCCGAAAGGCTTTTGCATGAGCGGGCCGGGGCCGGGAGAGGTCTCGGTGAAGCAATCGGCTTCGAGGACCGTCATGGCGCGGCCGATGGCGACCATTTCGGGCGCGAGCGGGCGAATCTGGGGCGGTAGAAACTGGCGCAGGAAGCCGAGCTTGTCGAGGATGTCGCCGACGACGGCTGTGAACAGCTCGCGCCGGCAGAGGGCGAACAGCTCGGAGTCATTGTTCCAGTCAGGCATGGGCGTGCAGATGCGAGCGAACAGAAGCGGAAATGAGCACGGAACGCGGTCAGCGCAACAGCTCCTCGAGCTCGACACGGGAATCCGTCTTCTCGTCGCGGTACTTGACGATGACCGGAGCGTAGAGCGCCAGTCCCCACTCCTGGCCCTTGCCTTTCTGGATGGGCCGCGAGCCGGGGACGACGACGGCGCCCTCGGGGATGACGAGTGGAGCGTCGTCTCGGGCTTGGTGGATCGTGTCGCGGACGACGTCGTAGACCGGGGTCGAGCGGGTCAGCACGGTTCCGGCGCCGAGCACCGCGCGGCGCTTGACGATCGTCCCCTCATAGACGCCGCAGTTGCCGCCCACCATCACGTCGTCTTCGATGATGACGGGCAGCGCGCCGACGGGCTCGAGGACGCCGCCGATCTGCGCCGCGGCGGAGAGGTGACAGCGCTCGCCTATTTGTGCGCACGAGCCGACCAAGGCGTGCGAGTCGACCATCGAGCCGTCGCCAACGTAGGCGCCGACGTTGATGTACATCGGGGGCATGCAGGTGACGGACTTGCCGAGGTAGACGCCGTCGCGCACCGAGGAGCCGCCAGGGACGACGCGCACACTGTCCTCGAGCGAGACGCGCTTGGTCGGGTAGGTCGACTTGTCGAAGAACTGCTGCACGGCGCCGTCATCGGTCATCTCGACGGTCTTGCCCATACGCATGCCGATCAAGATGCCACGCTTGACCCAGGCGTTGACGCGCCAGCCGAGCGGCGAGGACGCATCGGGCTCGGCGGCGCGGGCTGCGCCTGCGTTGAGCGCCTGCTTGAATTCCTGAAAAGCTTCGAGGTCGGTGTGGTCGTAGGTTTCGGGCGCCTTGCCGAACAGGGCGTCGATGCGAGAAGCGAGCATGAGGGGATAGTTTCGCGCAAAGAGGCCTAGCCGTGGGCTAGTGTTCCGCAGCGAGCTGTTTCCTGTAGCTCTGTTCGTAGCCGGCGACCTTGTTTCGAAAGCCCTGCGGGTCGACGAAGCGCTCGGGGTCGTAGCCGTCGCCCGGGCGGAACTTACGGTGTAAGCCGTACTGCGAGGCGTGCGCCGCGACCCAGACGTCCACCTCGAGCGCCTTCTGCACCTCGAACGTTCTTGCGTAGTCGGCGGAGATGCCGGGGTAGCTCGCACCTGGGCCGGTCATCACCGTTCCCGGGTTGATCGAGGCCATGTTCGCGATGGCGACATCGTAGGTTTTGCCGCCTTCGCTAACCTGCATTGTGTAGCCGACGCTGCCGCGGGTGTGGCCGGGCATCAGGATGACCTTCAGCTCGATGTCGCCCAACCCGAGCGTTTCGCCGTCCTCGATCGTCCGCGCGACCTCGACGGGTTCGAAGCCTTGAATGCCGGGCAAGTAGTCCGTCTCGCCGCCGCTCTCGAGCAAGGGCTTGTCGGCTGCGGTCGACCAGACTTCGGCGCCGGTTTCGCGCTGGATCTGCGCCAGGGCCGCAACGTGGTCGTAGTGGGCCTGCATGTTGAGCAGGATTTTCAGATCTTCGTAGCGGAAACCGAGGCCCTCGATGCTGCTGCGGATCAAGGGGGCGGAGCTTGCGAGGCCGGTGTTGACGAGCACGTGGCCTTCGTCTCCCGCGATTAGAAAAACCGCAAGGTCGTAGGTCCCGACGTAATAGAGGTTGCCAATGATGCGGTGAGCCTCGAAAGGGCGCGCCCAATCATTGCGTCCCTGAGCAAACGTCACAGCCGCGCAGGCGAGGAGCGCCGCAACCAGCCGCATCAGGCCAGCCCTCTCGAGGCCAAGACCGCATCGACCTCGGCTTTGCTCTCGGAGGCGATGGGGACCATCGGCAACCGGTAGCTCTCCTCAAGCAGCCCCATGCGCGCCATGGCGTACTTCACCGGGCCTGGGCTGGTCTCGCAGAAGTTGACCGTCATCAGCGGATGGTACTTGCGGTGGATCGCGCGCGCTCCCGCGAAATCGCCCGCGAGCGCGAGCTCGCACAGCTTAGCCATCTCGCCTGGGATCTGGTTCGAGCAGACCGCGATGACGCCGACGCCGCCCAACGCCATCAGCGGCAGGGTGACCGCGTCGTCACCCGAGAGCACGGCGAAGTCCGCCGGCATCCGCTGGCAAATCTCCGCCACTTGGCCGATCTGCCCCGAAGCTTCCTTGACGGCGACGATCGTGGGGATCTCGGCCAGGCGCGCGAGCTCGTCGGGCGTCACGTTGCGCGCCGTGCGGGGCTGAACGCTGTAGACGACGATCGGCAGCTTGGTTGCTGCGGCGATCGCTTCGTAGTGGCGGTAGAGACCCTCCGAGGTCGGCTTGTTGTAGTAGGGCGTGACCGAAAGCAGGCCGTTGGCGCCGAGGTCTTCGAGCTCGTTGGCGAGGCTGACGAGCTCGGCGGTGTTGTAGCCGCCGCAGCCGGCGAGGACCGGAACCTTGCCCGCAGACTCCTCGACGGTGATCTGGACGACGCGCAGGTGCTCGGCGTGCGTGAGCGTGGGGCTCTCGCCAGTGGTGCCGCAGGGTACGAGGAAGTGGATGCCGGCGTCGATCTGACGCCGGACGAGCTTGCGCATCGTCGCCTCGTCGAGCGAGCCGTCGGCGTGGAAGGGCGTCACCAGCGCGGTGCCGCAACCTTGGAATGTCACCTCATGCCTCCTTGGCGATCACACCCCGCCTCCCAGGGTTTGGTCCCAGATGGCGGAGAACTCAAAAAAGCCTTTGCGGCCGTGGACCCAGCGGGCCGCGCGCAACGCCCCGCGGGCGAATCCCATGCGGCTGCGGGCGGTGTGTCGCAACTCGATCGTGTCCGCCTCGGAATCGAAGCTGATCTGATGGGTTCCGGGCACATAGCCAACGCGATTGTGGGCGACGTCGATGGGCCGCTCGAAACCCGCCTCGCGCATCACGTCCAGAAGACGCAGCATGGTGCCCGAGGGGGCGTCCTGCTTCATCTTGTGGTGCGCTTCCCAGGCTGCCGCATCGTACTCGTCGGCGCGGCGAAAGATCTCCGATGCGGCGAAGACGATGCGATAGAACGCATTGACGCCCACGGAGAAATTCGCCCCGTGGACGAAGCCAACGCCGGCTTGCTCGGCGGCGGAACGCACACGCTCGATCTCGCCGAGCCATCCCGTCGTCCCAACGACAGTGTCGATTCCTAACTCGGCCAATCGTACGGCGTTGTCGGCCACCACCGACGGGATCGAAAAGTCGATCGCCACGTCGACGCCCTGCAAGCTCTCTTCGGTCAACCCTACGCCATCGGCGTTGTTGAACTCGTCGAGCCGTTGCACGACCTCGAAGCCCATGCCCGGGGCAAGCTCGTCGAGGACGCGGCCCATCTTGCCGTATCCGACCAGGGCCAAGTTGAGGGTCTGTTCGGGCATGCGGCGTCTCAGGCGAAGATGTTCGGGTCGATGCTCGCGAAAAAGGTCCGGTGCAGCCGCCGTACGACGGTCTCCAGGTCGACTTCGTCGATGACGAAGCTCACGTTCAAACGCGACGCCCCGAGCGAGATCATGCCGATCTGTACGTCTTCCAGCGCAGAAAAAATCTTAGCGGAAACCCCGCGCGTATGGCGAATGCCCTCGCCGACCACGCATACGATCGCCTGCCCGTTGCGGCGCTCGACCGTTGCGACGTCCTCGAGCTCGGCAACGATCTTCTCGAGATTGTCGGATTGGTCGACGGTGAGCGAAACGCTGACCTCGGAGGTGGAGACCATGTCGACGGCCGTCTCGTACTTCTCAAACACGTTGAAGATGTGCGCGAGAAAACCGTGGGCCATGAGCATCCGTGTGGAGCGGATATCGACGACAGTGATGCGCTCCTTATAGGCGATGGACTTGACGACCGTCTCCGAGGATTGCGGCTGGAGAACGATCTCGGTGCCCTCGACCTCCGGCCGGCGCGAATTGAGCACGCGGATCGGGATGTTCTTCTCGATGGCGGGGACCATCGTGGAGGGATGCAGCACGCGGCCTCCGAAGTAGGCCAGCTCGGCGGCTTCGGCGAACGTCATCACGCGAATGCGGTGTGCGTCGGCGAGCATCGAGGGGTCGGCGGTCATCACGCCGTCGACGTCGGTCCAGACCTCGACCTCGTCGGCGTCGAGCAGCGCTCCGGCGAGCGAGGCGGTGTAGTCCGATCCACCGCGGCCAAGCGTGGTCGTCACGCCTTGTTCGGACGCCGCGATGAAGCCGCCCAGCACGACGGTCTTGCCCTCGCTCATGAGGGGGACCACGTGCTGATCGAGCCGCTCGCGCGTGAGCTCGGGGGCGGGTACGGCCCCGTCGTGGCGGTCATCGGTGATGAAGACCTCGCGCGAATCGATACGCACGCTGTCGATGCCTTGGGATTCCAGCGCCAGCGCGACGATGTAGCTCGAGAGGCGCTCGCCAAACGAAGAGATTGCGTCGTTGGAGCGCGGCGTCAACTCCCCGAGCACCGCCAGACCCTTCACCAACGCGGCCAGCTCTTGGAAGTGCTCCTCGAGGAAGCTCTTGAGCTCGCCTAGTTTCTTGTCTGGACAAACCGCGCGGCCGTGCTCGAAGTGGAAGGCGCGGAGCTGCTCGAGCAGATCGAGCGCTTGATCTCGGTCTCCCTCGACGGCGGCCTTGGCGATGGCGAGCAGTCGATCCGTCGTCGCGCCCATGGCCGAGACGACGACCAAGGGCTTGCGGGGCAACCGGGACGCGACGATGCCAGAGATGCGCTCGAGGGCCGCGGCGTTCTCGACCGAGGTGCCGCCGAATTTCATGACGATCATGCTGAATCCGATTCCTCGAGCGCCGGCGCCACGTCGGTCAGTGTGAAGTCGTTGCCTTTGAACAACAGCGGTTGATCCAGGGCTTTGGCTAGGGCGTAGGAGCAGCAGTCGCCCAAGTTGAGCGCGGCCGGGTGACGGCCCTTGCCGTAGCGGCGAAAAGCGTCGATGGCGAGCTCGAGTTGATTCTCGTCGAATCCGACGGTCTCTAGCCCGAGGCTCTCGCGCACGGAATCAAGTTCTGGGCTCGGACGACCAAGGCGACCTTCCAGGACCATCGCGACCTCAAGTCGCGAGATCACCGAGATCGAGCTCGCGCGGTCTCGAAGAATCGAATCCTCGAAACGGTCCGACTCGGATTCCTGGAATAGGATCGCCAGAAGAGCCGAGGAGTCCACCACCATACGCGCTAGCGCGGGACTCCAAACTCATCGTATCCGAGGATTTCATCGGCGCTCCGCATGTCCAAGGTGGCCGACGCCGCGATGCGGTCTTGCATTTCCCGAATGTCCCGCTTCGCGATCCGAATACGCTCCTCGTCGGAGATAGGCGGAAGCTGTGGGGTTGCGGGTTTGCGGAGCTCTTCACGGATCGCCGCGGCAACGATTTCGGCCGGAGTGCGGCCCGTCTTGCGTGCCAGCTCTTCCACCAGCCGCTCGGTTTCTGGATTGTCGATCACCAGCGCCATGGCTGCCTCCATTATCCTCTATCCTCCTATTGCTTAGTCCAGCCAACCCTCGCTTTGCAGCAGCTCGGCGTTGAGCACGGCCGCCCCAGCAGCGCCGCGAATGGTGTTGTGGCCCAGGCAAACGAACTTGTAGTCGAGCAGCGGACACTCGCGCACGCGGCCCACCGAAACCGCCATGCCGCCCTCCCGCAACGCGTCACGCCGCGGCTGAGGTCGATTGGGCTCGCTCAACAGATGGACGGGCTGGCTGGGGGCGGTCGGCAAGCTCTTTTCCTGAGGCGCGCCGCGGAACTCGCTGAACGCCGCGCGCAACTCGTCGAGTGAAGGCTTCTGGGCGAGCTCGACCGAGACGCAGACCGTGTGCCCGTCTATCACCTGCACGCGATTGCACTGCGCGCTGACGACGGCCGAATGGTTCGCGACCGCGCCGTCGGAGTACTCGCCGAGGATCTTGAGCGTCTCCGACTCCATCTTCTCCTCTTCGTTCCCGATATACGGCACGACGTTGGCAACGATGTCCACCGAGGCCAAGCCGGGATAGCCGGCGCCGGAGATGGCCTGGAGAGTCGTGGCGAAAACCTTCTCGAGTCCAAAGCGCTTCAGCGGCGCCAGGCCCATCGTCAGTGCGATGGTCGAGCAGTTGGGGTTCGTGATGATGCCGCCCTGGAAGCCGTGGTTGCCGCGTTGAGCTTCGATAAGTCCGAGGTGGTCGGCGTTGATCTCGGGAACCATCAGAGGCACGTCGGGCCACATGCGATGGTTACGCGAGTTCGAGACGACGAAGTGGCCGGCTTTCGCGAAGGCCTGCTCGATGGGGCCGGCGACCGAAGCGTCCATGGCGGAGAACATCAGCTTGGGGGCGTCCGGACCCGGTTCGGCCGCGCGCACGGTCATCCCGGCGATCGCCTCCGGGGGAGGCGTGTCCTGGACCCAGTTGGCGGCCGCGGCGTAAGGCTTGCCCGCCGAGCGCTCGCTGGCGCCGAGCCAACTCAGCTCGAACCAAGGATGACCGCGCAGTTGGTTGATGAACTGCTGGCCGACCATTCCAGTCGCTCCCAGTACTCCTACTTCGATCTTGTTCGGCATACAAGTCCCCTGTTTGAGCCTCGGACGCCCATGCTCATCGTGCGAGCACGAACGTCCGGTCAGCTCGTAGTCGTGGTCGATTTGAGTTGCTTCGCCAGCCGCGTGTAAAGGCCGACGGCGTCAGCGACTTCCTGCTTGGGCACGCGCTCGTCGAGCGTATGGGCCACGTGGATCGTACCGGGGCCCAGCAGCAGCGGTTTTCCCCAATTGGTCAGCTTGGGGATGTCGGTCGTGTACTTGACGATCGAGGTTTCGAAGCCCTCGACCGGCTCCATGTGGATGGCCGGCGTCGCGGTGGTGATCGTGGCCGTCACGCGCTCGTCGAGCGCGCCCAGCGCAATCTTCTCGAGCTCGGCCAGATCGTCCACGACCCGGATGACGACCGAAGCCATGGCGTGATCGGAGATGATGTTCGCTGCCGGGCCGGCCTCGAGCACTCCGATATTGAGGGTGCTCGGCCCCAAGACCGGGTGGGTCGGCCAATCGACCTTGCGCAGGCTCTCGAGGTTGTCCAGCAGCTTCTCGACCGCGGAGTCGCCCAGCTCGGGGTAGGCCGAGTGCGCCGCCTGGCCTTTGGCTTCGATCTCGAGCCGCAGCGTACCCTTGGAGCCCAGCGCCAGCTTGTTGGAGGTCGGCTCGCCGTTGATCAAGTAGCGCACGCCAGCCGGCGGGCTCTGGTTCGCGAAGTGTGCGCCGCGGCCGTCGACCTCCTCGCCCACCACCAGCAGCAGGCCCAGGTCGCGCACGCCTTCCTCGAGCAACCCCTCGAGGGCTGCCAGCATCGCTGCGCAGAGCCCGTGGGTGTCACAAGCGCCCCGGCCGTAGATGGACTCGTCGTCCTCGCGTGAAGGAATGAACGGCGGCACGGTGTCCATGTGCGTCGAAAAGACGACTTCCGGCGTCCCCCACCAAGCCCAGATGTTGTTCCGGCCGGGCTCGACCTCGATCTTTTCGACATTTCCCCCGTGGCGCTCGGCGAGCGGGCGCACATAGCCGTACAGCCAGTCGCCGATCTTCTCCTCGTTGGGCGTGATCGACTCGATGTCGATCAGCGCGCGCGTGATCTCGAAGACATCCATTGCGGGAAAGCTCTGAAAGCAGAACGAGTTAGGAAACTTTGAGGATATCGAACCGGGGGTTGGCGGTCAATTCGACGCTCCAGCGAGCGGTTAGCCTAGCTCGCCCTCACAGGCCGCCGATACTCGTTCCACACCGCCGGCCTCACGTCATCTAGGAACAGTTGGAGATGGGGGAACGGAATCTCGATGCCCGCTCCGTCCAGCGCGAGCTTCGAGACCTCGGTGATTGTTGAAAACATAGGCGGCTCTTCCGACGCGGTCTTGATCCACACCCGGACCTCGAGGTCCACGCTTGAAGAGCCCAGGTTGGAGACGACAACCTCCGGCTCACGGTCGCTCGCCACGCCCTCCAGGCTCGTGACGGCGTCCAGCAGGACCTCGCGCGCTTTCGGAATGTTCTCCTTGTAGGCGATGCCGATCGGTACGTCGATGCGGGTCTCTCCATGCTTGGAGTGGTTGACCAAGACTTCGTCGATGATCCGTTTGTTGGGGATGACGACCCAGGTGTTGTTCTTGGTGCGGATGCGCGTGGTGCGCATGGTGATCTCGGAGACCTCGCCGACCTGGTCTGCGACATCCACCCATTCGCCCACCGCGAAGGGCTTGTCGAGAAAGATCAGGAACCCGGCAATGATGTTCGAGAGTGTGTCCTGCGCGGCAAAACCGACGGCGATGCCGACGACGCCGATGCCGGCCAGCGCGGCCGCTACGTTGACCCCGACCTGGTCCGCCGCCATGATGACACCGAAGCCCAAGACGACATAGCGATAGACGTTGTCGATCAACATGTTGATCAGCGTCTCGTGGATGCCGGAGCGTTGCAGCAGGCCGCGGAGCGCGAGGCCTGTGATGCGGTAGAGAATCCAGAAAGCGATCAGAACGGCGAGGGCTACGACAGCGTCGGGAATGAAGCCGATGACGAACGTGGTGATTTCGGTTGCGAGCGCCTCGACATCGAGGCGGCTGATGATTTCGTCGAGCATGGGACCTCCGGAGATACGAACGATCTCGGATTATAGAAGGGTCCCGCGACTCGGTCGGTTCAGATATCGAGGTTCTTCACGTCCAGCGCGTTGTCGCCGATGAACTTGCGGCGGGCCTCGACGCTCTCGCCCATCAGCGTCGAGAAGATCTCTTCGCTTTCCACCACGTCTTCGATCTTCACCTGGAGCAGGCTGCGCTTCGAGGCGTCCATGGTGGTCTCCCACAACTGCTCGGAGTTCATCTCGCCCAACCCTTTGTAGCGTTGGATCGAAGCGTCGCGCATGGCTTGCGTCTTGACATGGTTGATGAGCTCGAGCGGCTTCTCGATCGTCTCGGTCGACTTCTTGCCCACCACTACGAAGGGCGGCTTGTTGTGCTCGGCGAGCTTTCTCGAGACCGCGCGCAAGCGGCGGTACTCGGGCAAGGCGATCTGTTCTAGGCCGATGACGCGCTCGGCCTCGGCGCCTTCGCGGTAGGAGATGCCGTGCGCCTCGTGCAACTCGTCGGGAATCAAGCGCACATCGAGCCCGATGTCTTGCATCAGCTTGACGATCGACTTGAGGTGCTTCTTGTCCTTGAAGTGGGCGGGGTCGTCGAGCTCGATGCTGGCGTCGGAGAGCAGCTCGACCAGCTTGGGGTTGCGCAGCCGCCGCTCGAGCTTGTAGAACAGCCCGGCGTAGTCATCCAGTGTGACGAGAAAGTCCTTGAGGTCTTCGTTCTCCAGCACGCGGCCCGGGCTGCCGTTGCGGCCGACCTCGACGCTGAGCCCGTCGATGGCCATGTTGATGACCTCTCGCGTAAAGGCTCGCTCGTCCTTGATGTAGCGCTCGCTCTTGCCGCGCTTGATGCGATAGAGCGGCGGCTGGGCGATGAAGACGTGGCCGCGGTCGATGAGCTCGCGCATCTGCCGAAAGAAGAAGGTCAGCAGCAGCGTGCGGATGTGGGAGCCGTCCACGTCGGCGTCCGTCATCAGGATGATCTTGTGATAGCGCAGCTTGGAGATGTCGAAGTCGTCGACGCCGATGCCGGTGCCCAGCGCGGTGATCATCGCCCGGATCTCCTCGTGGGAGAGCATCTTGTCGTAGCGCGCTTTTTCGACGTTGAGGATCTTGCCCTTGAGCGGCAGGATCGCCTGGTACTTGCGATCACGGCCCTGCTTGGCCGTACCGCCGGCTGACTCGCCCTCGACGATGAACAGCTCGGCGCGCGAGGGGTCGCGCTCCTGACAGTCGGCGAGCTTGCCCGGCAACCCAGCCGTGTCGAGCGCGCCCTTGCGGCGGGTCAGGTCGCGCGCCTTGCGGGCGGCCTCGCGAGCTCGCGAGGCCTCGATCGCTTTGCCGACGATGGTCTTGGCGATCGCCGGGTTCTGCTCGAAGTGGGCGCCGAGCTGGTCGTTGACGAAAGCGGTGACCTGGCCCTGGATGTCGCTATTGAGCTTGCCCTTGGTTTGGCCCTCGAACTGCGGCTGCGGCAGCTTGACGCTGATGACCGCGGTGAGACCTTCTCGCACATCGTCGCCCGAGAGGTTGTCTTTGACGTTTTTGAACAGGCCCGCCTGCTGGCCATAGGCGTTGATCGTGCGGGTGAGCGCGGAACGGAAGCCGGCCAGGTGCGTGCCGCCGTCGATCGTGTTGATCGTATTGGCGAACGAGAAGATCGTCTCTTGGTAGCTGTCGTTGTACTGGAGCGCGACCTCCATCGCGAGCGTGCCGGCGTCGTCGGGGAGCTCCTTCTCGCCCTGGAAGTGCATCGGCTCGGGATGCAAGGGCGCCTTGCCGCGGTTGAGGTAGTTGACGAACTCGGCGATACCGCCTTCAAAGTGGAACACCTGCGGGTCGCGCTCTTCCCGCTCATCGGTGAAGACGATCCTGAGCCCGGCGTTGAGGAAGGCCATCTCGCGCAAGCGCGTCGAGAGAACGTCGTGCTTGAAGACCGTGGTGGTGAAGATCGTCGAATCGGGCTTGAAGGTGATCTTGGTGCCGGTCTTCTTGCCGGCCTTGCCACTCTTTTCGAGCGGGCCTTGGGGCAGACCCTGGCGGTACTCCTGCTCCCAGGTGTGGCCGTCCCGCCAGATTTCGAGCTTGAGCTCTTCCGATAGCCCGTTGACACAGCTCACGCCCACCCCGTGCAGCCCGCCAGACACTTTGTAGGAATTCGAATCGAACTTTCCGCCGGCGTGAAGCTTGGTCATCACGACCTGCGCCGCTGGCACGCCCTCCTCGTGCATGGCGACCGGTATGCCGCGCCCGTTGTCGGTCACCGTGATCGAGTTATCCATGTGGATGTTGATCTCGATCGTGTCGCAATAGCCGGCGAGGGCCTCGTCGACCGAGTTGTCGACAACTTCGTAGACGAGGTGGTGCAGCCCGAGCTCGCCGGTCGAGCCGATGTACATCGCGGGACGCTTGCGCACGCCCTCCAGCCCCTCGAGGACCCGGATGCTCTTCGCGTCGTAGGAGCCGCCCGACTTGTTCTTGCCGTTCTCTTCTTTTTTCGCCATGCGATTGGAGGGGTTTGCTTGAATCAGATTCTCATGGGCATCACGACGTATCTGTAGTCGTAGCCCTCTTGACCTGCCAGCTCGAGCTGTCCAGCGCTCTCTTCATCCTTGAACTGCAGCTCCACTGCGTCGGTCTCGGCGGCGCTGAGAAAGTCGAGCACGTACTGCGCGTTGAAACCGACCTTGATCTTGCCGCCGGTATACTCGACCGGGATCGACTCTTCGCTCTCGCCGGCCTCGGTGCCCGAGGCGGCCAGCTTGAGCTCGCCGTCGGTGAGCTCGAAGCGAACGGCGCGCGAGCGGTCGTCGGCAAACTGCGAGACCCGCCGGACCGCCGCCATCAGCTCGTCGCGGTTCAGCGTTATCACAGTGTGCTTCTCTTTGGGCAGGACGCGCTCGTAGTCGGGAAACTGCCCGGTTAGCTTGCGTGTAATCAGCAAACGCGACCCGCAGCGGAAGAACAGATGGTTCTCGTCGGTCGCGAAGTCGATCTGCAACGCGTCGCCGCCCTCCGAGGCCAGCTTCACCAGCTCCGCCATCGCCTTCTTCGGCACTAGCCCGCGAACCTCTCCGCTCACGCCTTCCAGTTGAACCGGAGTCTCGACATAGGCTAGGCGGTGACCATCGGTCGCCACCGTCAAGAACGACTCTTCGCGCAGCACCAGCAGGCAGCCGATCAACGTATAGCGCGACTCCTCGTTCGCGACCGCGAAGATCGTCTTGGAGATGGCGTTCACGAGCTGCTTGGCCGGAATCTTCGTCACCGCCGCCGGCATGTTCGGCAACTCCGGGTAATTCTCGCGGGACATGCCCATCAGCCGCGTCCTGGAGCGGCCGCAGACGATCGACGCCGCCTCGTTGTCTCCCATGGCGAGCGCAAGCTCGGCCTCGGGCAGTAGCCGGACATAGTCGAGCAGCCTTTTCGCCGGCAGCGTCGTCGAACCGCTCTTGGCGACCGCGGCCGGGCAGGAGGTTTGGATGCCAAGCTCGAGGTCGGTGGCGGTGAACGAGAGCTTGCCGTCTTCGGCTTCGAGCAGAACGTTCGAGAGCACGGGAATCGTCGTTTTTTTCTCGACGACGCCCTGCCCCAGGGCAAGCTCCTTGACCAAATCCGCTGTCCGAACGGTGATTTCCATGTTCGTGCTTTCCTTGGCGCCGCTGGTCGAGCCCGGCGGCGGGTGTCTGTATCTATCTCCTAAGGAGACAAGTCATAGGAAGAGAGTCGTAGTCGTAGAACTTGTGGAAAAGTGGAAAACCAGTCTATCCCATTTAGAATGATGATCTTCCAGGTTTCCTTGGCTGTGGATGGACGGCCGGCGGCGTTGCGAGAGCTCGCCTGTGGCGGCGAGCCGAGCATTTTCCCACAGCCAATCCACAACGCGGCGCTGCCCATCGCTCATTATACCTAACTAAATCTGTCATTTAGCCTGTGGAGCAGGTCATCGAGCTTCGGATCCTCGCGTCGCAGGCGATCGATCTTGTTGACAGAGTGCAGCACTGTTGTGTGGTGCTTACCTCCGAAAGCACGGCCGATCTCTGGCAGCGACATCGAGAGGATGTCTTTGCACAAGTACATCGCGATCTGGCGCGGATACGCGATGGCCTTCGTGTTGCTCTTCTCGCGCAAGCGCTCAGGCTGCAAATCGAACTCGGCGGCGACCGCGGCCATGATGCTGGCCAGGCTGGCGTGATCTTCCGCGCTCGCAATCGAGCGCAGCGCTTGCCTCGCCATCGCGGCGGTCACGGGAATGGGAGCTCGAAGGCCGCGAGAGGCCATGGAGGAAATGGCCGTGAGCCGGAGGAGGACGCCTTCGAGCTCCCGAATGTTGGACTTGAGTTGGGCCGCGAGCAGACTGCGCACTTCATCGCTGAGTTGAAGGCCGGCTTCATCAGCCTTGCGGTCCAGGATCGCCATCTTGGTCTCGAGGTCCGGCGGCTGGATGTCGGCCATCAGTCCCCAAGCGAAGCGCGACTTGAGTCGCTCGACCAATCCCGGGACCTGCTTGGGCGGCACGTCGCAAGAGATGACGATCTGCTTACCGAGGTTGTGCAGCGCGTTGAAGGTATGGAAGAACTCCTCCTGGGTGCGCTCGCGGGAACCCAAGACCTGGATGTCGTCAATGAGTAGCGCGTCGGGGGTTCGGAAGCGGTCTCGGAACGAGCCCATGGTCTGGTAGCGCAGCGATTGCACCATCTCGTTCATGAACTCTTCGCTCGTCACATAGACCACGCGCATGCCCTCGAAGCTTTGCGTGAGCTGTTGACCGATGGCGTGCATCAGGTGGGTTTTGCCCATCCCAGCGTCGCCGTAGATGTAGAGCGGGTTGTAGGCCCCGGCCGGATTGCCGGCGACCGCGCGCGCGGCGGCGTGCGCAAACTCGTTGCACGAGCCTACGACGAAGCTCTCGAACGAATAGCTGGGATGGAATCGGCTCGAGCGATCCTTGAAGTCGAAGGTCTGCTGGCGAACCGTCTGAGTCGAGCCGAGCCGCGGCTGCGAGTCGCCGACCGCCGCCGCAATCTCGCGCACTGGCAACGACAGCCGAGCCGCGACGTCGAGGATGCGTTGGCGGTACTCTCCGCTGAGCATCCGGCCGACGCTGTCGTTCGGCGTGGCCAGGCGCAAGACCCCGTCACCCTCCAGGCCCACCTCTTGGATCGGCTCCAACCACGTCTCAAAGCTCTCCGGGCTGACTTCGGTGCGCAGCTCCGATAGAATCGCGTTCCACATGCTCCACTTCTCCCCAAGCCGAGCGAACCCCGCAGCCGCTCGAGGCGTTCCACGCCGAGCGGGCCGCAGGCGTCATTGCAGCAAATTGTATTTCTGTGACAGAGCGCCTCGCGACAAGCGCCCTGCGAAGGAGCTTCAGTCTAGCACATCAGTACTAGAATGAAACACAACTTTCTTAACAAAATCGAACACCAACTATCTTGTTTACAACAAGATATCCGTGTTATGTGGCTTGCCGTTCGAGGAAAGCTTGACGATTTCCACCTAGGACAATATGGGCAAAATAGACTGCTGCCGCGCCGCCGGCAGCACCTCGTTGAGCGAGCCTTGGCGGTAGCCTTCGAGATCCAGCGTGACGTACTGGAAGCCGAGCCCCTTGAAGATCTCCGCGAAGCGAGCCGCCATGGCTGGATCGAGCGCGCGAGGCAGCTCGTCGGCGCCGAGCTCGATGCGGACGAGCTCGTTGTGGTAGCGCACGCGGAAGACCCGGAAACCCAGCCGCTGGAGCGCCTCTTCGCCCTGTTCGATCTGGCGAATGCGCTCGGGCGTGACCGAGGTCCCATAGGGAATGCGAGAGCTCAGGCAGGCAGCGGCGGGCCGGTCCCAGGTCGGGAGGCCTTCGCGGCGCGAGAGCTCGCGAATCTCGTTCTTCGTCAACCCGGCTTCGAGCAGGGGCGCCCTGACGCCGTGCTCGCGGGCGGCCCGATGGCCGGGACGAAAGTCGCCCTGGTCGTCGACGTTGACGCCATAGACGATGTGGCGCAGCCCCAACCGCCGGCCGGCTTCCGCCAACCGCGTGAACAGCTCGTCCTTGCAGTGGAAGCAGCGGTTCTGGTCGTTGCGCACGTAGTCCGGGTTGTCAAATTCGTGTGTTTCGATGTACTCGTGGCGTAGGCCAAAGCGCGCCACGAACTCCTCGGCGTCTTGCTTGTGGGATGAGGGTATCGAGGCGGAATCCGCGGTGATCGCAATCGCGTTCGGCCCGAGCTCGTGGTTCGCCGCCCACGCGAGGTAGGCCGAGTCCGTCCCGCCGGAGAAGGCCACCATGGCCTCGCCCATTTCGCGCAGGATGGCGAACAGCGCTTCTTGCTTGGCCTCGATCGTGGCAGCCACGGACTTCATTATACGCGCGGCTTCAGGACCAAACCATCTCGGATGTTCCCCGTGGCAGATCGAAGCAGAGCCGGGGGCGGCCCGCGGCATCGGTCCAGGTTCCGCTGCGCAGCGCGAGCGAGCCGCTGACGCGCTCGAGCCGGACCTGCCGGTCGTCGGCGCGGAGCAGTGGGTCGCGACCCGGCCGGACCTGAACCTCAATCGTAAAGCCAGGGCACGCGAACGGCGCCCGCAGCCGCAAGCCCAAGGGAGCGTCCTCGATTTGGGTGAGCTCCTTGGCCGCCCAGTAGCGTGCGATTTCGCCCAGCTTCATCCACAACAGGTTGTCGTAGCGCTGGTGGAGCCGCCGCACGACTTCCTGAAAGATCTTGAAGCCAAGCTCATGGCCATTCCAGTGCACGCCGGTCCAGTGACACACCATGCAGGCCGGCTCTTCCCGCTCGATGACCTCCACCATGCGCCCCGAGGAGAGGTCGGCCGTGATGAATCGGTCGACCTCGCCGCGGCTCGAGCAATCCCAGCCCCCGGTCCAATCGCCGGTGCAGCCAATGATCGAGACCGCGCAGCGCGGGTCGTCGCCGTCGAGCCCCGAGGCGTACTCGACCCGCGGCGCGACGCTCTGCTCGCCCTGGCTGTAGAGATGACGGAAGTAGTGCGGAATCTCGGCGCGATAGACGTCCCGGCAGGCCTCCAGGGTCGCCTGCGAGAGTTGCGGCAGGGCTCGCGAGCCAAAGCCCCCGGGCGTCGTCACGCCCTCGCAGGGCAGCTCGAGGTTGTGCAGAATCTCGAGGGCGTAGCGGAAGTACGATGCGAGCTCGTCGACCGAGCGGTTGTCGCTCCAGTTCCAGTTCTCCATGTGCTCGGGATCGCATTCCGGATACGGGTGTCCGGTTTTGAGATCGATCACGCGCGTGTGGGTCACCATCTCCGGATGAATGTCCCAATTGGGGACCATCAGGTCTTGAACGAGTGCGAGGCTCGCCTCGAGCTCGGGACGGCTCCAGCCCGGCAGCTCGCGATCGAGGCGTCCGACGCATGCCGGGTAGGGCACGATCGAGTACTTGCCCTTGACCCCGTTCGTCGCCGCCCACTCGCCGAATTTCCGGACAAACGAGTCCGGAATCTCGTGCGGCATCGAGCGCCAGTCCTGGAAGTAGCGCCGGTAGCCCCAGGCGCGCGCGAACTGCGGAATGGCGAAGCGGTTCAGGTTCACCAGACAAGTCGAGTCGTCGATGATGATTGATACCGGAACGCGCCCGCGCGGGTTTAGCACGCGCACGTCCGGGTTCGGCCGAGGCCGCCGCCCCGGGACTTGTGCGGAGGCGGCGGTAGCGGCCAAGCTCGCCGCGCCGGTCAGAAGGGATCGCCTGGTCAGCATGGCTTCGTTCTAACCTCCAAGCAGCCGCTCGAGCTGCTGGTTCAACACGATAGCCGAGATGCCCATGAAGAATACGAACGAGCCCACGAGCCCGGCCTGCAGCAGCAGCGGCGGACGGAGCTGTTCGGGTAGTAGGGTTCGGTTGATGTAGAGGGCGTGCAGCGAGGTCGCGCCGAGCCCGATGTTGCGCAGCACCCCTGTCACGATGGCCAGCACCAGCGGATCCGGGGTCAAGCGCAGTGCGAGCAGTCCCCACACGCAGTAGACCGCCATGATCCCGTAGTAGACGTAGCGCACTTGGCCGCCTTTGAGCGTGCGCGCCCGCTTGTGCCCCGTCCAGATCACGTCGGTCCAGCGGCGGATGATGCCGTCCACGTCGGAGATCTGCCCCGGGGCGAGCACGATGAACCCGCACAGCAGTGTCAGGAGCCAAAAGATCTCACCCGAGCGGTCGGCGATTCCGCGGGCGGTCATCGCCGCGGCCGCCTGTCCCTCGACCTCGGCGCCGGGGATAAACTCGAGCGAGAGCAGGCTCGGCAGCGCCATGCCGAGCACGCACCCGATCGACCACACCGCAAGCTGGTCGCGGAGGATGTGGCGCGTCCAGCCCTTCCAGCGGGCGAGGTTCTCAGGCGTGATGGCGAACACTTTGCCCACGTGGGCGAGTGAGATCGTGCGGCCGCCCACCAGCGACGGGATCGCTCCGACGCGCGGCCCCATGCCCCACCCCTTGTCCCTGGCGTAGTTGGAAAAGTTCAAGTTGGAGAGGCCGCCGGCGCCGGCGATCGACGCAAAGGCCGCCAGCGTCGCCCAATCGACCTCGCCCTCGGGCAGCGAGCCGAACTTGAGGAATCCGGAGAACACCGCGGCCCAAGTGTCCCAACTCACCAGGAACACGCCCACGAAGAGCAGATAGCCCAGCACGAGCACGATCTTCGTCACCATCACTCGCTCGACCGCGTTGTAAACCTTGCCGCCGAAAATCAGCGGAATCAGAGCAAGCAGGAAGATGCAGTAGCTGACCGTGCGCAGCAGCCCGCTCTCTTCCGGCCCCGGCAACCGCCCCAAGAACGCCGCGACGAGCGGGACCGCCGCGTTCGAGGCCAAGTACGGCCAGATCCCTCCTAGGTCGACCAGCAGGTAGAAGAACGTCCAGAAGCGCGGCCCCGGGGCGGTGCGAAAGAAGCCCACGAAGATCGGTTCGCCGGTGTAGAGCGTGTAACGCATCACCGACAGGTTGTAGAAGACCTGGAAGGCGATCGACAGCGTCGCCAACCACATCAGCGAAGCGCCGTAGCGCGCGGTGACGATGGGGCCGAACAACCATTCGCCGCCGCCGATGTTGCTGCCGGCCATCAGCAGGCCTGGTCCGATCAACAGCGTCCAGCTTCTCAGGCTCAGCCGGGGCGGGTCGGGGAGCGAATCGTTCTGCCAGGGGGGAAAGAAGCGGCTGGCCTGGGCGGCGGTGGATGCGTCCTCGCCGCTGGGCATGGGCAAAATGCTAGCACAGCGACATTGCTGCGAACGCCCGCGACGACCCCCGGGTCAAAACACTGAGCCACCTATGGGGTTTTAATGCTAGAACTTGCGGTACCATCTCCCGAGCCGCCCGAGAAAGAGAGCGGCAGCTCGTACGGGCTTCGCCCAAACATTACTAGGAGGGAAACCTGAGGTGCACTCTAATTTGCATTCCAGGCGCCGCTGTCTCCGCGCGGCGCTGCTGTTCTTGGTCCTCGGCCTGTCAACGGCCGGCGCCGTTCCGATTCAGTGGTCATCGGCTGTGGGCGGCAACGATCATTTCTACGACCTGATCCTGAGCGACGACGTCATCAGTTGGCACGAGTCACAGGCTGCCGCACAGGCGGCGGGCGGCTATCTGGCCAGCATCACCAGCTCGGCGGAGAACGACTTCGTCACAGCGCTCACCGGCGGCGTGGAAGCCTACATCGGCGCAACGGACGAAGGTCTCGAAGGAACGTTCGTCTGGATCAACGGCGACCCGTTTGGGTTTGCGAACTGGGCGTTCGGCGAACCCAACGACGACATGGGGCCGGCCAGCCCTTTGGGCGAGGACTACGCCATCATCAACCCGCCGGCGCAGGGGAACCCTCTGGGCGTTTGGAACGACGTGCCAGACAACCCGCTGCGGGTGAGGGCCTACGTTGTGGAGTTCGACCAGACCCCGATTCCGGAGCCGTCAACCGTCTCTCTACTGCTAGCCGGCGCCGTGCTGTTCGGCTGCGTTCGGCGGTTCGTCTCGCGCTCCTGAGCGAAACGGCCATTCGCTTTTTCCTGCCTCGCCGGTCTTGCACGCGAGGTGGCCGCGCGGGGCGTCATCGGTCACAATACCGGACATGGGACTGATTCGCGGCGCTTTCGGCCTGCTGGGCGCACTGCTCAAGATGGCGGTCGTGTTGATCATCGTCGCCGTGGCCGGCTTTTTCCTGCTGCGCGACGTTTTCGGCATGCGCATCGAGACCGGCGGCACGGGCATGCTGCCGATCATCAGCTTCGAGCCGAGTCCCGAGGAGAACATGGCCGCGCTCGAAGCCGAGCGTGCGGCGCAGCCCGAGGTTCCAGTCCCCGAGCCCGTAACCCCGGTCGTCGCCTCGCCGGAATCGGGGGCGGAGACCGATCCCGGCCTCGCCGCGAGCGTGCCGCAAGTGGCTGCGGCGCCGGCGAGAACCGCCGAGCCCCCGCCGTGGCCGGACTACCGCGGCCCCAACCGCGACGGGGTGATCGAAGGGGTCTCGATCCGTACCGACTGGCCGCTCGACGAGTTGTGGCGCACCAAGGTCGGCGGCGGCTACGCCTCGATGGCGGTCGCCGAGGGCATGGTCTACACCATCGAGCAGCGCCGCGACGAGGAGGTTCTGGCCGCGTACGCGCTCGAGAGCGGCCATGAGGTTTGGATTCACCCCTGGGACGCTCATTTTCAAGAATCGATGGGCGGTCCGGGGCCGCGCGCCACGCCGACCTATGCGAACGGCACGGTGTTCGCGCTGGGGGCCGAGGGCGACATGCGCGCGCTGCGGGCCTCCAACGGCGAGCTGCTCTGGAAGACCAACATCCTCTCCGACGCCGGGGCCGGGAACATCACATGGGGCATGGCGGGCGCGCCGCTGGCCGTCGATGGCAAGATCATCGTCAACCCGGGCGGCTCGGGCGGCAAATCCGTCGCGGCCTACGACGCCGCCAGCGGCAAGCTGCTCTGGCAGAGCCTCGACGACAAGGCCGGCTACGCCAGCCCGCAGTTGATGACTCTGGCCGGCGCCCCGCAGGCGCTGGTCTTCACTGGTAGCCGCATGGTCTCTCTTGATCCCGCGGATGGGCGCGAGCTGTGGGCAGTGCCGTGGAAGACTTCCTACGACATCAACTCCGCGCAGCCGATCCAAGTCTCCGACTCGCGCGTATGGTTTTCCTCGGGGTACGGCCATGGGTCGGCGTTGCTCGAGGTCAGAGCCGCCGGCGACGCCTTCGAGACGAAGAAGCTGTGGGAGACGAACTCGATGAAGAACAAGTTCAACTCCTCGGTTCTCTACCAAGGGCACGTCTACGGTCTCGACGACGGCATCCTCGCTTCGATCAACCTGGAGAACGGCGAGCGCAATTGGAAGGGCGGCCGCTACGGGTTTGGTCAACTCCTCCTCGCGGACGGTCATCTGATCGTGCTGACCGAGAAAGGCGAGCTGGTGCTGGTGAAGGCGACGCCGGAGTCCCACCAACAGATTGCGAGCTTCTCCGCCCTCGTGGGGAAGACGTGGAACGTACCGGCCTACGCTGACGGCAAGCTTCTGGTGCGCAACCAAACCGAGATGGCCGCCTACCGCCTGGCGCAATGAATCGCTGGGCCTGGTTGTTGCTGGCGCTCGCGCCGGCGTGCTTCGCGCAACAGGTCCGCGTGCGCGTGCTGGAGTTGCTGCACCCCCAGACGGTCACGCTCGAAGCGCCGGCGGGAGCTCGCGTCCTGTTGCGCACCGGCTCCGAAGCCCACGCGCTCGAGGGCGTCCGAATGGCTCAGGTCGTCCACTCGGAGGGCCGCTTGTTGCTGCACTTGGGTTTTCGACCCCTGCCTTCGTCGCGGATCGAGGTCGAGGGCCCCCTCATCGTCTCGGCGGAGGAGATCCGGCGCAGGTTCCCCGGACGGCTGACGCTGACGGCGGCCGGCGAGGAGATCAAGCTGGTCGTGGAGTTGCCGCTCGAGGAGGCCGTGGCGGCGATCGTGGCGCGCGAGGCCAATCCGGCCGCACTGCCCGAGGCGCTACGGGCCCAAGCCATCGCCAGTCGCAGCTTCGTGTTGGCGGCGAAGGGTCGCCATGCCGGCTACGAGCTCTGCGATACGACGCACTGCCAGTACTTCACCGAAGCGAGCGAAGAGTCGCTCACTGCGGCCGAGAGCACGCGCTCGCTCGTGCTGCGGCATGGCGGGGCGCTGATCGAAGCGCTCTCGACGCGTCGCTGTGGCGGCACGACGCGTACGCTGGCCCAAGTCGGCTTGAGGCCGGATCGCTATCCGTACTTCCCTGTCGCCTGCGAGCCTTGCCGGCGCAAACCGTCGCCGTGGGAGCGCACCTTGACTGCGTCGCTCGTAGCCCCATTGCTAAAGCGTCCAGGAAACGAGAACGCCCGCTTGGCGGTCGCGCGCAAGCTAGGCTGGTCGAGCGTACCCTCCAACGACTACGCCATACGAGTCGAGGGCGAGAAGCTCATCCTGCAAGGTCGCGGCCAAGGTCACGGCGTAGGGCTGTGCCAGTTTGGCGCCGCGGAGCTCGCGCACAAAGGCTGGAGCGCAATCGAGATCCTCGAGCACTACTTCCCGAACGCAACCATCGGAAGCCGCTGACCTACAGCTCGCGGCGGGCGAAGGTGCGCACGGCCATGACGAGCGCGACCGCGGTATAGACGGCGCCGTAGAGAACCATCCAATCACTCGGGACCACCGCGCCGCTGAACGGTCCGCCGCCGAAACTACCCAGGATAGGCCGCTGGAGCTCGTAGGCGGCCCGCCTCCACAGCGCTTCGCTTGGAAACAGCACGCTCGCGAACACGCCCACCTGCTCCGCTGCCTGGCTGCGCGCCACCCGCCCGATCTCCTCAATCCAGCCGCCCAGGAAGGCGACCCCGTGCAGGCCGATCGCGGTTACGCCGGCGGCCAGGCTCGACAGCCGCGCGCTCGCCCACATGGTGACGGAAAGCAACAGCAAGCCCTCCAACCCCATCGCCGCGAACGCTTCCGGCAGATGCCTCGGGTAATACCCGCTCAGACCGTAGATGATCGCGACCACGCCGCCGCCCAAGACCGCCACGTACCCCAACACCAACACCGCGTAGGCGCACCACTTGCCCCAGACGATCTGGCCCCGCCGGACGGGCTTTGACGCGATGGTTTGCATCACGCCCGAGCGAATCTCGCCCGCAAGCGTGTCCGCGGATACGAAGGCCGCCATCATGACCATCAGCATGTTGACCGGATACATTCCGAAGCTGGTGATGACGCGAAAGATCTGCTGCCTCGCGATCCCGTTCGAAGGCACGTCGTCGGTGATGATCGACAGCGAGACCCAATAGAGGGCGAGCATCACGGCGCCCACGGCAAGAGCCAGCGCCAGCATGCGACGACGGACCGCCTCCCGCAACGTCATCTGAAAGATCACGCGCGCAGGGCTCACAGGCCTTCCTCGTCGCCGACGATGTCGACAAAGCGCTGCTCGAGGGAGCGCCGCTCCTGGGTCACCGAAAAGATTCGTGCCCCCATCGAGACCAGCGCCTGGACCGCGCAGGGAATTTCCTGTTCTGAAGCAAGGGTCAGCCGCAGTCCATCGTCGACCACTTCGACTCCGCTCAAGCGCTCGTTGATGTCGGCGGGCAGACGCGTGGTGCGGATTCGAACGACGGTATCCGAATCACCGTGCAGGGCGAGCCCGTCGACCACCTCGCCGTCGCGCATGAACGCGACGCGGTCGCAGGTCTTCTCGACCTCGCCCAACAGGTGTGAGTTGAGAAAGACGGTCGCGCCTCGTTCGCGCTCCGACCGAATGATCTCGCGAACCATCCGCCAGCCTCCCGGGTCGAGGCCGGAGGTTGGCTCGTCGAGGAAGAGCAGGTCGGGGCGACTCAGCAGCGCCTGGGCTAAGCCAACACGCTGCGTCATGCCCTTCGAGTAGTCGCCCACACGGCGCCCGCGGTGCTCCGCCATGCCGACGCGCTCGAGGAGCTCGCCCACGCGGCTCACGAGCCCGGGACCTTCCAATCCGTACAACCGCCCGTGAGCGAGCAGCATCTCCTCCCCGGAAAACCAATCGTGGAAGCGAAACAGCTCCGGGAGAAAGCCGATCCGGCGGCGGGTCTCGCGATCGCCAGCCGGAGCGCCCAGCACGCTCGCCTCGCCGCGCGAGGGCCGGATCAATCCCAGCAGCATCTTGACGGACGTGCTCTTGCCGGCTCCGTTGGGGCCGAGAAAGCCGAAGACCTCGCCGCGTTCGACGGCGAGGTCCAGGCGAGCCACGGCGACTTTGTCCCCAAAGACTTTCCGCAGCCCGCGAGTGTGGATGGCCAATCCGGAGCTCATTCCAGATCGTTGGCGGCCTGCAAGCCCAGGCCCCAATCGCCGTAGCCGTTCAGGCCGTAAGCCACACCGTTCTTGACCCACAGGATCGCGTACTCCTGCGGCCCGTCGCGCGCGATGTCCTCGACCATCAAGACGCCGTCGACGCCGTCGACTTCGATCTCCTGCTGCCGCACGTGGTTTTTCGGCACGGGAATGACCAAGGTCGACGCCCAGTCGATCGAGCCGGTCACGGCCGCGGCGTCGTCGCCGCTCATTCCAGCCACCTCGAGCCCAAGCCGGGCGATCTCGCCGAGGTCGAGCGCCGGGGTGGTAACGACTGAAGGAGAGCGGGTCTGCACGAGTTGGAAGCAACCAACTTCCTTCTTTCGCCGCTCTCCCCAGCAACCTCCGTAGAACGCGCTGGCGACCTCGAAGATATCCACCCGGACGGTTGCGCCGTCGAGCCGCTGCGGGATCTCGATGTCGCTGCCCCCGATGACGTCGATCATGCGCTCAACGCGCACCAGATCGACTTCCATTTGCATGGCCGAGGAATCGGTGACCGTGAGCACCGGTTGCTCCACCCGGCCTGCAGGCAGTCGAAGATCCAGCTTGGCCCACTCGGCGGCCTGCTCTCGGGTCGCGGCGCTCCGGGACGGCCCGGGCTCTTTGATTTGCTCGACGCTGTCGGAGAGCGCCTGTGCAAATAGCTGGGCTTGCTGCTCGGAAGGCCGATTCCGCATCATGCCGCGATCGATCTCGATCACCGCGACGCTCTCGAAGCGAAGGAACCCCAGCAGCCGCTGAGCCATGGCCCGCGCCGGCTGCCACGTCATCAGGCCGGCGCAGAGCAGCAGGCTGGCGGCGATGGCGGCCCAGGTTGGGAGCCGGCGCGCGGACGATCGGCCGCCCAGTTGCAGCGAGGCAAACGCGGCTTGGGCGTCAGCCGTTGGCGCGGTCTCCTCCAGCGCCTCCAGCGTATCGGCCGCCCAGGCGCTCGAGCGCCGCATCGTCTCGAGGCGCCGCGCCAACGCGGGCTCGTCTTGGAGGGCTCGTTCGATGACTTGACGGCGCTCCTCGGTGACCTCGCCGTCTAGAAAGGCCCTCAGCTCTCCATCCGTGATCAGCATGTCGTATCGTCCTCCTCGGGGTAGAGCTCGCGATAGCGTCGAGCGAGCTCGGCTTCCGCGCGGGCCAACAGAGCTCCCACCGACGCCGGGTTGAGATCGAGCGCCAGAGCCGCCTCGCGATACGAAAAGCCGGAATGCCGCAACAGCAGCAACTGCGCTTTGCGGGGATCCAGCAGCGCCAGCGCCGACCGCACACGCTCGGCGCGCTCGTGCGCGAGCAGGTCCTCGATCGGCGCCGCCTGCAACCTGGATTCATCGGCGGCTTCGCGCTCGTAGCGTTTGCGGCGGGAATCGGCGCGGAGGGCGTCCAAGCCGGCCCGTACCGCAACACGGTAGAGCCAGGCGCGCAAATGGGCTCGATCTCGCCCCAACTGAGGCCGCTCGTAGAGCTTGAGAAAGACCTCGCCGGCCTTCTCCTCGGCGACGCCCGAATCCCCCGCCACCCGGCGGATCGTGGCAACCACGCTCGGATAGTGCTCGAAGAAGAGCGCCTCGAAGTCGCTCGCGTCCCAGCCGGAACCGGGATCGCTCCCCATGGCGCGGATCGGCGAAATGGCGTCGGTGAGCCCCATGGCCTTCACTTAGAGAACGCCGCTAGACGCGGTTTTGTGACAGCCCGAACGCGAGCGGGCGCGACCTGAAGCCGCGCCCGTACACAGATCTCCGCGACCGGAAGCTCAGCGGCGGCGCTGTGCGACCACGCTGCCGCGGCCCTCGAGCAACGCCTTGGCCTGTGGCAGGGCCTCGAGCGCCTTGTCCACGTCCGGGTCGAGCTCGTAGTAGACCTTTTCGCCTTCATCGAAGTCGTAGGCTGAGATGTAGACGGCGCGCTTGAGGAAGCGCTTCACGAAATCGAGGTTGGCGGTGAGGTCCTCGTCGCTGACCTCAATCTCCTCTTCGTCGAGAAACGCGCGAAACGCCTCGATCGCTTCGTCATCGGGCTCCCATCCCGGCGCCATGTTCGGGCGGGCGAGCGTGAACTGCTGAGCGAAATTCTCGAACGCGAGGCGCCGGGCCAGCAAGATTTGGACGTCGTTGAGCTTCTGCTCGCTCAGCACGATGTCCGGCGCGATGCCGCCGCCGCCGAAGACTTTACGGCCGCTGTCAGTTTGTTTGACCTCGTCGTGATTCGGCTTGTAGTGATCGCTGCAGGGGTCGTTGTAGTACTCCACCATCGACACGCCGTCATAGCGCCGTTGGATCAATCGGCCGCTGGGGGTGTAGTAGCGGGCGGTGGTCAACGCGAGGGCGGTTTCATCGCCGACCGGGATTACGGTCTGCACCAGCCCCTTGCCGAAGGTGTTATTGCCGATGATCAGCGCGCGGTCATGGTCCTGTAGCGCGCCCGCCACGATCTCCGACGCCGATGCCGAGTGGCAATTCACCATCACGACCACGGGATACTTCGGTCCCTTCGACCCTCTCTGCGCTTCATACTCGCGTCGGTTCGAGGCGCGTCCGTAGTGCGAGACGATCGGCTGACCGCGCTCGAGGAACTTCTCCGAGACCCGCACGCCCTGGCTGAGCAGTCCGCCGCGATTGTCGCGCAGGTCCAGGATGAGCCCTTCGAGGCTATCGTCGCCGCCCATCTTCTTGATGGCGCCCTCGAGCTCCTCTCCCGTTGTCTCGTTGAAGCTCTCGACCTTCACGAATCCGATGTTGGGCCGGATCTCAAAGGCCACGGGAACGCTGGGGCGCGGGATGGTATCACGTGTGACGGTGACGTGCGTGAGCCCCTCCACGCCGGGCCGCTCGTAGGCGATCTCGACTTGGGTGCCCTCGGAGCCGCGCAGCCGGTTCGCAACCTCGGTTGTGCTCAGCCCGTGCATCTTGTCGCCATCCACCTCGACGATGATGTCGCCGGGACGCAGTCCGGCGCGGTAGGCCGGAGTCTTGGGAAACGGGTGGACGACGACGGTCTGGTTGTTGCGTGTGGAGATCGTCATCCCCACGCCGGCGTACTTGCCGCGCTGGTCTTCGCGTAGCCGCTTGAACGATTCTGGATCGAAGAACTGCGAATGCGGGTCGAGCACGGCGAGCATCTGCGGGATGGCGCCCTGGTAGATCGCGGCTTCGGCGTCGACCTCTTCGGCGTAGTTCTGCTCGACCTTGTCGAGCACCTTGCTGAAGATGCGGAAGCTCTCCTTGATCTCATCATCGGAGGCCGCCGCTGCCACGCCGACCCGCGGGCTAAACAGTCCGCCCAACAGAGCCGACGCCAAGATGAGGGCTGGGATCCAGAACACGCCGCCACTTTTGTTCATTTGCTGAATGCCGCCTTGTACAACGCCCGATGCGCGCA
Source organism: Bryobacterales bacterium (assembly GCA_965216545.1). GTDB lineage: Bacteria > Acidobacteriota > Terriglobia > Bryobacterales > UBA6623 > RI-231. Next base: position 2,550,327 of record OZ244172.1, on the reverse strand, counting down.
ACTCGACGCGATTAGTATATCAGCCGCCGTCAATACAACTGTCTCGGTAGGACGCCTAGCAGGGGCCGGAAAGTTTCCTGGTTCGACGAGGTTTTACGAGGCCAAGCCCGCGGCTCGGGCCAAGATGGCCATGGTCGACCGCGCGGTTCTCTCCCAACTGTATTGCTGCGCGCACGCCAACGCTCGCTCGCGCAGGCGGCGCCTGAGGCTGTCGTCGCGTGCGAGTTGCGCCACCGCGTCGGCGAGGCCTTCAGCCGTGGGCCGCGCCAGCAAGGCGGCTTCGCGGACGCCCCCTTCGAGCGCCGCGTGGTCGAAGACGATCGCGGGCGTCCCGCTGGCCATCGCTTCAGGCACGGTCAACGAAAAGCCCTCATGCTCAGTGGGCAACACCAGCGCCGTCGCGCCGCGGTAGAGGTGCGCCAAGTCCGCCATGGGCGCGTGCGGGGCCCAGAAGACCCTGTCCGCCACGCCCGCCTTCCGCGCGAGCTCCAGCGGCTGCAAGCCCCAATTGTCGGGTCCGATGATGACCAGGCGCTCGCGCATCGCCCCTCCGGCCTGCCCAGCGGCGAACGCTTCGACCAGCAGCGGGACGTTACGCCGCTTCGAGAGCTTCCCGACGAACAGAAAGTACCGTCCGGCGGGGATGCCGTAGCGCTGGCTCAGCTCGGCGGGCAGCGAAGCGGGGCTCTCTTCGGCCGGCGCGAGGGCCTCGTCGGCGCCGAGCAGCACCACTTCCGTCTTGTCCGGTTCGGCGCCCAGGTAGCGCACCACGTCGTTTTTGGTCGAGGTCGAATTGGCGATTACCCGGCGCGCCCGCCGGACGCTGCGGCGGAAGAACGGGACCGTCGCGGCTCTAGCCCGCCACGGAAAGTCTTGTGGCCGCGACTCGTAGATGCCGAGGTTCGATACCACGCCGCGCTGGGCCGAAAACCACGGAAGCGTATAGGCCCCGAACAGCAGCTCGCGCCCGTGGAGCCGCCGGGGCAGAGTCAGGTGCTCCCAGGCGAGCAGGCTGCCGCGCGCGGGCGCCGTCACGAGCTCGACCCTTCGCAGCGCCTCCGCGGGCAACCTTGGCGCTCCAGGGGCGTACAACCGCACGCGCTCGAATGGCGAATCCATGCGGCTCCACCATCGCAGCAAGCACTCGAGATAGCGGCCGACGCCGGTGAGCGGCTCGCACAGCCGCGTCCCGATCACCGCGAGCTCCGGTAGCGGCTCCGCGCTCACCGCAGCAGGCTCTCCGCCGCCGCGACGTGGGTTTCGTAGGCCTTCCGGTCGAACAAGACGAACGTCACCTCTTCGATCTCGCAGCTCGGCTCGCGCAGCGCCTCGACGACCGCCGAAATCGCCGCCCGCGCCGCTTCGCGCATGGGGTAGCCATAGACGCCGGTGCTGATCGAGGGGAACGTAACGCTGCGCGCCCCTTTGGCTTGAACTAGCTCGAGCGAGACTGCGTAGCAAGATGCCAACTGTTCGGGCTCGCCGCTTTGGCCGTCGCGGTAGATCGGCCCGACCGCGTGGATCACCCACTTCGCCGGCAAGTTCCCGGCGCTGGTCGCCACCGCCTGACCAGGGGGGCAGCCGCCAATCTCCTCGCGGATGGCGGCGAGCTCGTCCATGATCGCCGGGCCGCCCGCGCGGTGAATCGCGCCGTCAACGCCGCCGCCGCCGGCCAATGCGCTGTTCGCGGCGTTCCCGATCGCGTCGGCGGGAATCGTGGTGATATCTCCCTGCACGAACGCCAGCTTGCGGCCCGCAACCTCGAGCTCCATCGCCGCCATTCTAGCCCGGGTCGCCGCCCAAGCTAGAATGGCCTTTCGAGATGACGACCGCCAGACCGCGCATCTTCTCCGGCATGCAGCCCACCGGCACGCTGCACATCGGGAACTACCTCGGCGCGCTGCGCAACTGGGCCGAGATCCAATACGACTACGAGCCGATCTTCTGCGTCGTCGATCAGCACGCCATTACGCTCTACCAGAAGCCGGAGGAGTTGCGCGAGGCGATCGAGCGCACAGCCGCTCTCTACGTGGCCGCAGGGATCGATCCGCTGCACTCGGCGGTCTTCGTGCAATCGCAGATCCCGGGTCACGTCGAGTTGGCTTGGATCTTCACCTGCGTCACTCCCATGGGCTGGCTCAGCCGCATGACGCAGTTCAAGGCCAAGACGCAGTCGAGGAAAGAAGAGTCGATCGGCTCGGGGCTGTTCTGCTACCCGGTCCTGATGGCGGCTGACATTCTGCTCTATCAGGCCAAGATCGTCCCCGTCGGCGAGGACCAGTCGCAGCATCTCGAGCTCTCCCGCGACATTGCCGCCCGCTTCAACAACCTCTACGGAGACACCTTCGTCGTGCCGGAGACGCGGCTGCCCGCCACCGGGGCGCGCATCATGGGGCTTGACGACCCGACGCAGAAGATGTCGAAGTCCTCGACCAACCCCAATCATGCCGTCAGCATGCTCGATGAGCCCAAGCGCATCCAAAAGAAGCTCGCGCGCGCGGTGACCGACTCGAAGCCGGGCGTGGACTTCGAGGAGATGGGCGAGGGCGTGCGCAACCTGCTCAACATCTACCAGGCCTTCTCGGGCGAGACGGACGACGCGATCCAACGCGACTTCGAAGGTCTACGCTACGGCGATCTCAAGAAGCGCGTCGCCGAGATGACGATCGCGAAGCTCGAACCGATCCAGGCCCGCTACCAAGAGTTGATGGACGACCGGGCCGAGCTGCACGAGATCCTCAAGCTCAGCGCGGAGCGGATCGCGCCCATCGCCGAAGAGACGGTCAAGCTGGCGAAGGAACGCACGGGGCTGTACCCGGGCTAGAGCGAGTCGCGCTCACGATTGCTCGGAGACCACATGACCGACCGGACTCGGCAAGCCTGGATCGAGGGATCGAGGCGCCGGAGGTGCGGCTGGGTCGTCGTTGCGCTTTGTCTGCTTTTGTCAGGTTGTGGCGGGTCTCACCCACCCGTGCAGGCGCGGTTCGCCGTTGGCCCCTGCGAAGCTCTGGCGGTCTCCGCAATCGAAGGTTCGGTTTGGCGGACCGCGGCCGAACCGCTGCTCGAGCCCGGCCCCGACGGCGCCTGGGATTCAGTCGACGTGCTCAACCCGAGCGTCGTCCGGTTCGGCGGGCGTTATCTCAACTTCTACTCCGGTTTCGACGGCCGAACGTGGTCGACCGGGCTGGCGACTTCCGACGATGGCGTGTCTTGGGAGAAGCACGCCGGCAACCCGGTCTTCGGCCCCGACCGCCGCTGGGAGGGCTCCTATATCGCCGCCAACGGCGCGACGCTGGTGCGCGGCGACGACCTCCTGCACTGGTACCAAGCCGGGCCCCGGAACCAGACCCGGATCGGTTTCGCGCATTCGAGGGACGGCATTGCGTGGGAGCATCTCTCCGAGCCCGTGCTCCGCTACGGCCCCGCCGGCGCTTGGGACGATTCGGGGCTCGGCGACCCCTTCACACTTGCCTGCGGCGATTGGATCTACCTCTACTACCTCGGACAGAACCGCTTTGGCGCGCAGCGGCTGGGCGTGGCGCGCTCGCGAGACGGCGTCCGCTGGCAGAAATCCCACGCCAACCCGCTGCTCGAGCCAGGAGGCGCCGGCGACTTCGATGAGCGCGGCTTGGGCGAGCCGGCAGTGTTCTTCGCCGAGGGCTGGTTCTGGATGCTCTATACCGGGCGCGACGCCGAGGAGAGGCGGCGGCTCGGTTGGGCGCAGTCTAGGGACGGCGTAAGCTGGCGCAAGGTCTCCCGGCCTGGACTCATCGAGGGTCGCCAGAGCTGGAACGCGGCCGTGGTGTGCGATCCGGAGGTCTTCATCGGCCAGGGCCGACTGCGCATCTTGTTCGGCGGCGGCGACCGACCATCGCCAGACGAGAACCTCAACGGGCGAATCGGCAGCCTCGAGCCGGAGCAGTCACAATGAGGGTAACCATCGCGCGGCGGGCGCGAACCTAGTTAATTGGTCATGCGTGTGAGATCTCTGTTGCCGCTGCTGTTGCTGAGCGCGGCGCCGCTGTGGGCGCAGCTCGATCCGGTGGAGTTCTCGCTGGAGCTCGCCCCGGCGACGGCTGCTCCGGGCTCGACGGTCGTCGGCAAGCTCACCGCGACGATCGAGGAGGGCTGGCACCTCTATGCGGCCACGACGCCCCAGGGCAAGCCGATCGCGCTCGAGCTGACAATATCCGAATCAGCCGCCATCGCCTCTTGGGAGGGCTTCCAGCCGGCCCCCGAGCGCCAGTTCGACGAGCTGTTCGGCGTCGAGAGCCAGTGGTACGAGCACAAAGCGGTCATGTGGATCGAGCTGGCGCTGGCGGGCTCGGCGGCGGGCGAAGTCCCCGTGGAGATGAAGTTGCGCTACGGCGCCTGCGATGCCAAGCGCTGCCTGCCGCCCAAGCGCAAGACCGTCGCCGCGACATTGAGGATCGATCCAGGAGCCGCGGGCGTGGCCCCAACCCGGCCTGCCGGCTACGAGACGATGCAGCCGGACCCCGATGCTCAACCCGCGGCCACGACTTCGTCGGCGCCGCCAGCGGCCGAGCAGGCCTCACCCGCCGATCAGGGCTTGGTCCGTTTCGCCGCCGTCGCGTTCGGCTTCGGGCTGCTGGCCATCTTCACGCCCTGCGTCTTTCCGATGATTCCGATCACGATGTCCTATTTCGTCTCGACCCAGTCGGGCGAGAAGAAGGCGTCGGTGATCCAGGCGACGACCTTCGTGGTCGGCGTCATCGCGTTGTTCACCGGACTCGGCGCGCTGGTGTCCGTCATTCTGGGGCCGTTCGGCATGCAACAGCTCGGGGCCAACGTTTGGGTGAACCTGTTCATCGCCCTGGTCTTCTTCGCCTTCGGGGCCAGCCTGCTCGGGGCGTTCGAGATCACCATCCCCAGTGGTGCGATGACCAAGCTCGACTCGATGACGCGCGGCGGCGGCATCATCTCGACGCTGATGATGGGCTTGGTCTTCGCTCTGGCGTCGTTCGCTTGCACGGGGCCGTTCGTGGGGGCGCTGCTGGCCGGCTCGGTCTCGGGCGGCAGCATGGCTTGGCCCATCTTCGGCATGTTCATGTTCTCGGCCGGTCTGGCGCTGCCGTTCTTCTTTCTGGCGCTGTTCCCGTCCTATCTCAGTCGCATGCCCAAGGCCGGCGGCTGGATGACGCGAGTCAAGATCGCGATGGCGTTCCTCATTCTCGCGGCCGGCTTCAAGTACCTCTCGACGGTCGACCAGCTCTACCAGTGGCATCTGCTCACCCGCGAGCGATTCCTCGCAATCTGGATCGGTCTGCTGGTGCTCGACGGGTTGTACCTGCTGTCGTTGTTACGACTCGAAGACGAACCTGAGGAGAAAGTCTCGCTCGGCCGCCTGGCAGTGGGCGGAGCAATGCTGGTCTTGGCGGTCAGCCTCTTGCCCGGCATGTTCGGCGGACATCTCGGTGAGCTCGAAGCCTACGTTCCGCCGGTAGAGTACTCCGGCGTCCAGTTTGCGGGCGGGGCCGCGGCCGACAAACCGGACTGGATCAAGGACGACTACGCGGGCGCGCTCGCCCAGGCTCGCGCCGAGGGCAAACCGTTGTTCGTCAGCTTCACCGGCTACTCCTGCACCAACTGCAAGTGGATGAAGACGAACATGTTCCCGCGTCCCGAGATCGCCGAGCGGCTCGACGACTTCGTTCTGCTCGAGCTCTACACCGACACCCTCGACGAGCAGCTCGCCGACGCCAATCAGCGGCTGCAGCAGGAACGTTTTCGCACCGTCGCCATCCCCTTCTACGCCATCCTAGACGGCGGCGAGAACACGCTGGCGCGCTTCGAAGGCAGCACCAAGGACGAGGAGCAGTTCCGGCTGTTCCTCGAGCGCGGCGGCGCTAAGCAGGTTTCAACTGCGCGAAGCAGGTGATTTCCGGATACGAATCTAAGAGCGGGCGGATAGAATAGAGACACGGGGTCTTGGAACTATTCTTTCCGCTTCGGCGTCCGATACCAGTAGGGAAGGCGAGTCCGAGATTCCGGATCAAAGGGATCTGCATCCAATGAGCAACCGCGACAGATCGAGCAGGGCCGTACGCTTCGGTCGCTGGGTCCGTCTGCACGGGTTGCGCTCGCTGCGGGAGAACTCGACGCCGGTTCGCACCGCCCTGGGGGTGGCGCTCGGAGCCTTCATCGGCATCCTCCCAACGTTTCTGGTCGGCGCCCCGCTGGCCTTTTTTTTGGCTGGGCGAGTCGGGCTGAACCGCGCCGCCGCGGTGGCGGGCGCGGTCATCGCGATGAACCCGATCACCGCGCCCATCCTCTACCCGCTGAGCGCATGGCTGGGCGGAGCGCTGCTGAGCCCCGAAAGCCTGGAAGCCGAGGCGACCGGGCTGCTGCAATCGATCACCGACTACGGCTGGGCCTTCCTGGTGGGCAACGCGCTGGTGGCGGCCACGGTGGCGATCCTGCTCTCGGTCACGATCTTCGTGCTCGTCAACCGCAAGGGCGGTTTGCGTGCGCTCGTTCTCAAGCCCCGCTACGGCCCGGCCGCTCCCACGGCGCCGCAGTCGCCGAGCACCGACGTGCGGCCGGCCGCCTGAGCCTGACCGGAAGCATTGCAGGATCTTCCTAAGGTCTGCATTTTTTTCGGAGCCCCGACGGAGTCCCGCCGCCCCGTCGCCCTTTGCAAACCGACGTCGATTGAGTCACTTACATGCCAATTGAACGTTTTGGCAGGCAGCTTGCTTCGATGGGGTAAACAAGGAGATTCCCAATGAGACGTCCGAATCCGTTCTTGACCATTGCCGCGCCCCTGCTAGCGCTTGGGTTGGGCGCGTTGCTGTTGACTGCGTGCGGGCCGGCCGCTACCGAAGCCGATGAGATCGCCGCGCCGCAGCCGTCCGGCGCCGAAACCGAAAACGGCGGCTTCCTCTCGCGTCTCGGCTTTACCGAGGCGCCGGCGCCGGTGGCGCTACCTGCCGGCACGCGGATTCGCGTGCGCACGACAACGACGCTTTCCACCAAGTCAAACGAAGCAGGGGAAACGTTCGCCGCTAGCATCGCCGAGCCGGTGGAGGCCGACGGCCGCATCGTGTTTGCAAAAGGCGCCCGCGTGCTCGGGGTCGTCTCCTTGGCCGACCGCAGCGGTCGCGTGAAAGGAGTCGCCCGGCTCGGCGCGAAGGTCACCGAAATCGGCGACATCCCGGTCGAGACGAAGTCCTACGTCGTGGCCGCCAACAAGACATACGGCAAGGACGCCACCAAGATCGGCGTCGGCGCTGGGGTGGGCGCGGCCATCGGCGCGATCGCGGGCGGAGGCGGAGGAGCGGCCAAAGGCGCGGGCGTGGGCGCGGGCGCTGGGACCGGCGCGGTGCTCGCCACGCGCGGCGACCCGGCGGTCATCCCGGCCGAGTCGCTGATCTGGTTCGAGCTCGAGTCGCCCGTCACGGTTCAGCCGTGATGGTCGGCTCGGCCGCCTACTCCAACTCGATTTCGACGCCGCGATCCCGGTTGAGCTTGGTGGTGAAGTCCACGTCGAGCTCGAGGAGCGGGACCACGTACTCATCGCCCTGCAAAGTGGTAAAGCGTAGAGCGCGACCGTCGACGGCGTAGTCCGAGACGGCATAGATCAGCCCGCCTTGCAGTGCGATCAGCCAGTACTCGGGCTCGATCTGCTCAGCGCCCTCGGGGTCCAGCTCGATGATCTTGCTCTTGATGGGCGCTTCCGGAGCGGGCTCGGCCGCGGAGCCCGGAGGCGGCTCGCCGCCCACCGTCACCACGTAGCCCGCGCCGGATTGTGTAATCGCGCTGCCGGTGACCGCGATCACGTTGGGGACTAGCGGATAGGCGTAGACGCCGTAAAGCGGGTAGGCCCCGGTGAAGCGCCTGCCGCCGCGGCGGCCCTCCGAAGGGCCGACTTCCTGGATCGAGGGGCGGGCCGGCTGGTTGATCGGCGGAATCGGTTGGACGGGCGGGATCGGCTGCACCGTCGGCAAGCCTGGCGAGAGGATGTTGCCGGAGCCGCGCGTGTTGGGCGTGCCTGGGTAGACGACGTTTCCAGGGCGCGCGCTGACCCGGCCGGCGCCGAGCCGTGCATCCGGGACGGCAGGCCGTACGCTGGATGGCGGCCGCGCGGGCCGAACAGGCGCGGGCGAGGTAATGCGCCCCGGTCCTCCCTGGATCAGCCCCCCGGGCCGCGCACGGGCGCCAGAGCGGCCGCCGCCAAGGCTAGGGATGGCGTTCTGGGCCTCGGCGCCAGGCGCAAGGACCAGAACGAGCGCTGCAAGGATCGTCAGTTCGCGCATGAGAAGTGGTCCGCCGTGCTGATTGTACACCCGTTTTTGGCATTGCCGCCCCCGGCGCGGCTGGGCTATGTTGGCTGTTTATGTCCGCTCAGTTCGACGTGGTCGGGATCGGCCTCAACGCGACCGATACGATGCTGATCCTGCCTCGCTTCCCCTCCTACGGGGGCAAGGAGCCGTTCCGGGAAGAGATCGTCAGCGTGGGCGGACAGGTCGCCAGCGCTGTCGTCGCGTGCCAGGCGCTTGGGCTACGCACTAAGTACATCGGCACCGTCGGCGACGACTACCGCGGCAGAGTCCAGCTCGAGAGCCTGCAAGAGTCGGGCGTGAACATCGACGACGTGGAGGTGCGCGAGGGCTGCGCCAACCAGTCGGCCTACATTCTCATCGACGAATCGACCGGCGAGCGCACCGTGCTGTGGCGCCGTGACGACTGCCTGCGCCTCGAGCCCGAGGAGATCACCGAAGAGAAGATTGCCTGCGCCCGGCTGTTGCACATCGACGGCCACGACACCCCGGCCGTCGCCCGCGCGGCGCAGATCGCGCGCCAGCGCGAGATTCCGGTCACCGTTGACGTCGACACCATCTATCACGGTTTCGAGCAAGTGCTGCCCTACGTGGACTACTTGATCGCGAGCACGAACTTTCCGGTGCAGTGGACCAACGAGCGCGACCCGTTCAAGGCGCTACAGTTGATCCAAGGCGAGTACGGGATGCGGGTCGCGGCGATGACGCTGGGCTCGCACGGCTCGCTCGCGCTCTGCGAGGGCAAGTTCCACTATTCGCCGGCCTTCGTGGTCAACTGCGTCGACACGACCGGCGCCGGCGACGTCTTCCACGGCGCCTTCGGCTATGCGGTGTTGCAGGGTTGGGACCTCGACCGCATCCTGGACTTCTCCAACGCGATGGCGGCGCTGAACTGCAAAGCGTTGGGCGCTCGCGGGGGCATTCGCAGGCGCGGGGACGCGGATGCGCTGATCGCAGCGGGCGAGCGGCGGGTTCACCCGGAGTTCGACAGCCGGTCCAACGGCGGCCGTTAGGCCGCCCCCGGCTACACTGAAGAACCCGACCTGGCGCCATGTTCCCCATTCGCGACGACGCGCCCCGGACGGCGTTTCCCACGGTCACCTTTTGCTTGATCGGGCTCAACGTCGCGGTCTTCCTCTACCAGCTCACGCTTTTTCTCGACGCGCCCCAAGCCGAAGAGGCCTTCGTGATGGCGTTCGGCGCGGTGCCAGCGAAGATCTCTTTGGCGCTCGACGGGCGGTACTCCGTTGCAGAAGGGCTGGCTCCGGTGGTGACCTCGATGTTCCTCCACGGCGGCCTGATGCATCTGGCCGGGAACATGTGGTTTCTCTGGATTTTTGGGGACAACGTCGAGGACGAGCTCGGACACGGGTTGTATTTGCTGTTCTATCTGGCGTGCGGCGTGTTGGCGGCCATGGCGCACTTCGCGATCGACCCGTACTCGACGATCCCCACGGTGGGGGCGAGCGGAGCGATCTCCGGCGTGATGGGCGCGTACATGATGCGCTTTCCGTTCGCGCGCATTACCACCGTGATCGTGTTGTTCGTGATCTTCACGACCGTCGAGTTGCCGGCGATGGCTCTGCTGGCCTACTGGTTTCTGATCCAGTTCGTCTCGGGTGCGGCGGAGATGGGTGTAGAGAGCGGCGGCGGGGTGGCCTGGTGGGCGCACATCGGCGGCTTCGTCGCCGGGGCGGCGCTGATCTGGATCAAACCGCGCAAGCCACGACGGCGCCGGGCGCGCTCGCGCCAAGCCTGGGATTTCTGAGGCTAGGCCCGGCTAGGCCGAGGCCAACGGCGAGTGGCGCGGCAGGGTCATCTTGACCAGCGCCCCCGCGCCCGGGCGGCTTTCGATGGCCAAATCGCCGCCGTGCTCGCGCAGCGCCTGCCGCGAGCTGAATAGTCCCCAGTGCCCGGCCTGCACGCGCCCCCCGCGCACGCGGAAGCCGGGTTGGAACAGTCGCTCGATCTCGTCCGAAGGCAGGCCCGGCCCCTGGTCCTGAACGGTGACCTCGACCGCCCCGTTGCTGCAGTGGGCGGCGAGCTCCACGCGTCCGTGCGGCGGGCTGGCTTCGATCGCGTTTCGCAGCAACTTGGCCAGAACGGCGCTGATCTGCTGTGGCCGGATCGTCAGCGGCGGCAGCTCGGGGCAGCTCAGCGCCAGCTCGACACGCCCTTCCCACTCGGGCTCGAGCAGCGTCTTGACGTCCTCGAGCAGTTGCGCAAAATCGGTTGGGTGAGCCTCGGAGCGGTCGAGGTTGGTGAAGCGCTGCATCCGGGCGACGGCCTCTTTCATCTTTCCCAGGGAGGTGCGCGCGGTGCGGACCAGCGTTCCATGCAGCCCGCGCGTGCGCGCGTCTTCCTCCGCTTCGGCGCGCGGGCGTCGCCGCTCCAGGCGCTCGAGAGACTCGAGCGAGCTGCTCACCGCGCCCAGCGGCGAGTTGAGCTCGTGGCTGATGGTGGCGGCGAACTTGCCGAGCATGGCTGCGTTCTCGCTCACCAGCAGGCGCTCCTGGGCTGCCATCTCGCTATGGTGCGCGGTGTAGTTCTGGTAGAGCTTGCGGTAGTTGATTGCCGACAGCGCGGTGCAGAGGCCCAAGACGACGTCGATCCCGGCGTAGTGGTGCAACGAGACGGGCTCGGTCCAGCCCCACTGCGCTGTGAGCCTGGTCGAAACGAAATGCACCCACCCCAGAGCGCCGCCCAGCAGCAGAATCTGCCAGGGCAGGGCCGGAACCAGGGCGACGCCGACGAGTAGGACGACGATGATGCTCAGCAGGGACGCAATCTCGGCCTGCGCCCCGGGGCCGCTCGCGTAGAGGCTGACCCAGATCAGCAAGGAGCCCGCGAGAAAGCCGTTGACGAGCGTGAGGGTCCTCGCCCGCCGCTTGGCCCACGCTGTTCGCGAAAGCCACAGCGTGGCGCCGCCCAGCAAGAGAAAGAGCAGCACGTTCCAGGAGTAGACCTGGCGATGCTCGACCGGCTCGATGAGTTGGGCGGCGATGTGGACCAACACGCCGGTCGCGGGCATGATCATGTTGATCCATGCGATCGTACGTAGCGCCCGCAGGCTCACGCGGTCGACCTCGCCGCGGAACCCGGGGTCCCTCTCCGCTGCTCCGGGGAACAGATAGCCCCAAAGCGTTTGCCATGACTGTTCCAGGCTCATCGCCGCGATAATGGGAGATGGCGGTGTCTCCCGTAACACTTTACACGCGTCCCGGCTGCGGGCTCTGCAACGAAATGAAGGCCGAGCTCGAGCGACGCGGCTACCAGGTATACGAAGTCGACATCGACCAGGATCCCGAGCTGAAACGCAAGTACGGCCACGACATACCCGTGGCGGTGCTCGACGGCAAAGTGCTCGCCAAGCATCGGCTGCGCTAACCTAGCGGGCCGCATGGGCAAACTCGAGAACAAGGTAGCGATCGTCACCGGCGCGGGCCGGGGCATCGGGCGGGCGATCGCTGAAGCTTACGCACGGGAGGGAGCTCGGGTCGTGCTGACGGCGCGCACTCGAGAGCAGATCGAGGCTGGCGTTGACGCCATAGAAGCTGCGGGCGGGCAAGCGCTGGCCGTCGCGGCGGACGTGACCAAACTCGAAGAAGTGCAGGAGGTCTTCAGGCGTGCGGCCGAAGCCTTTGGCGGCGTCGACATCGTAGTGGCCAACGCCGGCGGGAACCACGACCGCATGCCGCTCGAGGCCGGCGACCCGGCCGCCTGGGTCGCGACCGTGGAGCTCAACCTCACGAGCGCCTACTACACCTTGTACGCGGCGATCCCCCATCTGAAGCGGCGCGGCGGAGGCAAGGTGATCATGATGGGCTCGGGGATGGGTCATCGCGGCGCCAGGGGCAACTCCTCCTACGCGGCCGCCAAGGCCGGGATGTGGATGCTGACGCGAGTGGCGGCGCAGGAGCTCGCTGAGCACGGCATAGCCGTCAACGAGATCTCGCCGGGGCCGGTGCGGACCGAGCTGACGCGGGGCGTCGAAGAGCGGGTGCGAGCGTCGGGCGGGGAAACCGCGTTTTCCAACAAGATGGAGTGGATCAAAGAACCGGAGGACGTCGCGCCGTTGGCGCTGTTCTTGGCGACGTGTCCCGAGCCTGGGCCGTCGGCGCAGAGCTTTTGTCTGAATCGGCGGGACTTGTAGGCGGGTGGCCGACTACGCGTTCGTCGTCGCCCTTCGCACGTTCTCGAGGCATGCGCGAAATGCACCGAGCGCCTCGACGCCCTCGGACCGAGGGTCTGGCTGCGCGGCGACGCTCTCCAACGCCAAAACGAGCATGAGGTTGTCTGACAAACCGAAGTCCTCGACCCCCAAGCCGTCGTCCCGGACGCGCTCGCGGTAGCTCGCCGCTTCGTTGGTGTAGCCAAACAGTCTCGGCCGGGGCTCTTGGGAGAACATGAACCCGAGCTCGAAGGCCGTCCCCACGTCCGCGCTTGGTCCCCGGAAGGGAGTTAGGTTGAACAGGCCGATGTCCGCCCGGCGCATGGAGGCGCAGTTCGCCCGAAAGATCGCCGCCGGATCTCCGCTATCGACATCGGAGTCGAGCGGGAACAAGCCTTCGTATCCAAATTCCGCGCACATCGCGCACTTGGTTTCGCCGACCTCCTTGGCGTTGGGCAGGAAGACGTCCGGACCCGCCAGGTAGATTTTCAAAGCCATGGCGTCTCGGCTCAACCCGCCAGCCGCTTGCCAACTTCCAGCAGCGTCGCTTCGTCATCCGGGTGGATCGAGCCGTCGGGCAGCGGGCCGGTGTTGAGCAGCAGGTTGGCTGAGTACTTGTCGCAGTGCTCGAGCATCGCCATCACCTCGTCGGCGTTGCGGTGCTCGCCTTGGTTGCGCTCGTCGTAGCCCCACACGCGCGGCTGCAGCGTGTCGCAAATCTCGATCTTCTTGCCTGCGTTCTTCTCCCAGGCGGCTTGGGCAATGCTGCCGCCCCGGGTGTGGGCGCGGGGCTCGCGCTCGGGGGCGACGAAGTCCTCGTCGCCGTTGGCCCCTTGCTTGAAGCAGATCAACACGCCTGGGTCGGCCTCCCGGATGATCTCGTAGGTCAGCTCGACGGGGAACAGGTCCGGCCGCGAGTAATAGCCCATGATCGGGTCGAGCCAGAGCACGGCCGGCTTGTAGCGGTGCAGGATCTCGCGCATTTGGGCGTGGGCGAAGTTGATGTAGTTGGTGAAGTCCTCGTCCTTGGCGAACAGGTACTCCGGCTGCGGCTCTTCGTAGGCGGGGCGGGCGCTGTCCCACTGGACCTCTCCGACCTGCGAGGCTTCGCGGGAGTAGAAGTGCGGGTGGCGCCAGTCGAGCGCGTAGCTGTAGTAGAGGCACAGCCCGAGGCCCTTCTTCGCGCAGGAATCGGCGAGCTCGCCGACGAGGTCGCGCTGGGCGGGCGAGTCGAGGCTGGTGAAGTCCGACTCGTTGGTCCGGAACAAGCAGAAGCTGTCGTGGTGGCGCGCCGTCAGGTTGACGTACTTCATGCCGGCGGCGATCGCCATGTCGCAGATCTTGTCGGTGTTGAAGTTCTTCGGGTCGAAGGCCCCCTTGAGCTTGGCGTACTCGGCGACGGGGATGGTTTCGCGGAGCTGCACCCATTCGCCGTGGGCGAGCTGAGAGTAGACGCCGTAGTGCATGAACAGGCCGAAGCGGGCTTCGTCGAACCACATCTTCGTTGCCGCGCGGGGGTCCTGGCGGTAGAGCTCTTCGTAGCCGGCAAGGAAGGAAGGGACGGCGGCTTCCGGCGCTCTTTCGGGAGCGGTCTCTGCGCAAGCTGCAAGCGCGGCGCCCGTGGAAGCGGCGAGGAACTGGCGGCGGTCGATGGCCATGGCGGTAGGGATTCTACCAATGTTTTTCCCAAACATTGCGTGCCAACGTTCGTAGGAGAGGTTTGAGGAGGAAACGGCCATGACACGAAGAGCATTCGCGGGGACCGTTCTCGGTTTTACCGCAGCGGCGGCAGCCCAAGCCGGGAGCGTGGAGCAGGACGCCCAGAAGATCGCCGAGGCCTGGCTGGCTTTGGTCGACCAGGGCAAGTACGGCGAGAGTTGGGAGCAGGCCGCCGCCGGATTCAAGAAAAAGGTCCCGCGAGCGCGCTGGGAGGCGCTGGCGGCCCAGGCCCGCAAACCTCTCGGTGCACTGAAATCCCGCAGCTTCCTCAGCGCGCAGTTTGCCCGTGAGCTGCCTGGGGCGCCGGACGGCGAATACGTCGTGATCCGGTACGACGCCTCGTACGCCAACAAGAAGAACGCGGTGGAAACCATCACGCCGACGAAGGACCCCGACGGCGTGTGGCGGGTTTCCGGCTACTACATTCGTTGACGCGCTTATCGCCTTACAAAGCGTTTGCATGATTCACGTTCGATGGCCTATAGTCGGATTGATGTGCAGTCAGTGTTGGCTGCCGAGGGGTCGAGGGCGTTTGGTCTGAACATCGAACGATGCTGAGCGGCTGACGCCTTCCAACGACTCTGTCAACCAGTTTCGGGGGTAGATATCGTGAGAGCATCCATCCGTTTCGGCGCCGCCGCTGTTCTTCTGGCGCTTGCTAGTCTTCCTGTCCTCAATGGCCAAGGCGCGACCGGTTCGCTCGGCGGTCTCGTCTTGGATCCGGCCGGCGCGGCCGTCCCGGCGGTTACGATCACCGCCAGGCAGGCGGCCACCGGCCAGACCTACGAGACCGTCTCGACGGCGGCGGGCCTCTACGTCTTTCCCAGCATGGTCACCGGCGAGTATGAGGTCACTGCCGAGGCATCCGGGTTCAAGAAGGTCTCGCTGAGCCCGATCGTCATCCGCACTGCGACCCGCTTGGCGCTGGACTTGAACCTCGAGCTCGGCGACGTCACCGAGACGGTCGAGGTCACCGGGACCGCGCCGCTGCTCGAGACCATCGAGAGCCAGCGCGGCGACAACATCTCGACCGAGATGATGGCTACATTGCCGCTGTTTACCGGCGGAATCCGCCGCGGCAACGCCTTCACACGCTACATGCCCGGCGTAAACACCGCCCGCGGCGATCTCGTCTCGGTCAACGGATCAGGCGGTCGCGCCAAGGAGATCCTGGTTGAGGGCGGCTCGCTGACGATCCCGGAATCCGGCGGTATCGACTTCAGCTTTCCGGCCGCGGAGATGTTCTCCGAGGTCAAGATGATCACCTCCACCTACTCGGCCGAGCATGGGCGCTTCGGCGGCGGCGTCGAGGTCTACAACGCCAAATCGGGCGCAAACGCCATGCACGGAGCAGCTTTCCTCAACTTGCGCCGAGACATCTTCAACGCCGCGGGCTGGATCAGCAACGCGCGGCCGGGCAACCCTGCGGGATTCCGGGCCAAGGAGCGCTTCACCGAAGCCGGCGGCGCCCTCGGCGGTCCTGTCTGGATTCCGAAGGTCTACGACGGACGCAACAAGACGTTTTGGTACACCACCTATTCGAGCGACGAGCGGCCGAGCAACCCGACCGCAACGACGAGCTCCGTTCCGCTTGCAGCGATGAAACAGGGCAACTTCGCCGGCTCGGGTCAAACCGTCTACGATCCGATGACCACTTCCGGCGATTTGCGCGACCCATTCCCGAACAATACGATCCCGGAGAGTCGCTTCTCCAGCGTTTCGCGGAACATCCTACCATTCATCCCCGATCCGTCGTTCAACCAGATCGGCAGCAACTTCTCGTTCCTCAACCAGAACGTGCTGTCGAACTACATCTGGAGCTTGAAGCTGGATCACAACATTACCGACGACCTCAAGGTCTCCTATTTCCAGACCAACGAGAACAACACGCGCGACCGGCTCACCGCTCTGCCCGGTCCGCTGAGCCAAGGCCTGACGGACCAGGGTGTAACCACATGGCACCCGCGTTGGAACGTGGACTGGATTATCAGCCCGTCGATGCTGTTGCACTCGACCTATAGCTACTCGCGCCGCGATCAGTCCTGGGACAACGCCCATCAGCGCGGCTTCGCCTCGCAGATCGGTCTGCCCGTTAGCACCGACGCCACGCCGCGTGTGCAGTTCGAAACCGACGATCAACTCACGCCGTGGGGCGTCCAGGACGGCAAGGTGAACAACGGCTTCCAGAAGAACCGTACGTTCCACTTCAGCCAATCGCTCTCGGTCGTCAGGAGCAAGCACGAGTTCAAGATGGGCTACGACATCCGCTACCTGCAGACCAACGCCAACGATGCGGCCGGCTCGAACGGTTTGTTCACCTATGCTCGTGCGCAGACTGCGTTGCCCACTGACCTCGATGGTAACGATGGCACCGGCCACTCATTTGCCAGCTTCCTGCTCGGTTTCCCCAACAACGCTTCGACCACGGCGCTGCCCGTCCCCGACGTACAGATCCGCTACCGCTACTATGCCGGCTACTTCCAGGACAACTGGAAGGTGCTGCCGAACCTGACGCTGAACCTCGGCATACGCTACTCTGTGCCGATCGGCTGGCACATGGCCAACCACCAGTCGTCCTCGTTTGACCCGACGATTCCGAACGCCGCCGCCGGCGGGCTGCCTGGCGGAGTGATCTTCCCCGGCCCCGGCGCAGGCCGCACCGGCACTGATCGGCTCTACCCGACCGACTTCAGCTCGGTGGGTCCGCGCGCCGGCTTCTCCTGGAAGGCCGCCAACAAGACCGTCGTGCGCGGCGGCTTCGGCGTCTACTATCAGACGCTCGGCAACGGCGGCTGCGGCTGCACGCTCGGCTTCTCCGGCCCGCCGGCTCAGGTCACCTCCGATGGCCTCAATCCGGCTATCCAGTGGGACGGCGGCATCCCGAGGCCCCCGGGCTTCACCGTGCCGCCTTTCATCGACCCGACCATCGCCAACGGGCAATTCGTCGAATACCAAGGACCGAACTTCGGCCAGGCGCCGCAGTACCTCAACTGGAGCTTCTCGATCCAGCAACAGATTCAGAAGTTCCTCGTTGATCTCTCCTACCTGGGCAATCGTGGTGACGGGCTGAACTCGACTACGCTCCTCAACCAGCTCGATCCGGCGCACCTCTCGCTGGGGCCGTTGCTGTCGAAGGGCATCGATGACCCTGACGTCCAGGCGGCCGGATTCTCCACGCCATATGAAGGCTTCACCGGCTCGCTGGCGCAGTCGCTGCGGCCCTTCCCGCACATCAACGAGGTCCGCAGCCGCAACACCGGCGACGGAAAGGTTTGGTACGACGCTTTCCAGGCTAAGCTCGAACGGCGTTTTGGCGGCACGCAGATCAACGCCAACTACACCTATTCGAAGTCGCTGTCGAAGCTGCACCTGAGGCAGATCTTCTCGCAGGGAAGGCCGCTGAACTCCTACAACCTGGACTCGGAGAAGACTATTTCGCCGTACAACATTCCGCACCAGTTCAACATGCTGGGCTTCTTCGACCTGCCGTTCGGCCGCGGCAAGCGCTACTTCTCGTCCACCAACGGTGCCGCGGATCTCGCGCTCGGCGGCTGGCAGGTCGGCCTGATCATGCAGTACCGTTCGGGCTTGCCGCTGACGATCAGTGCGCCGAATTCGCTGTCGAACATCCTGTTCAACGGCCGCCGGTCCGCCAACCCCGGTTCGGTCGCGCTGCGCAGTGGCGTTTCGCGCGGCGATCTCGACCCCAACGATTCGAGCATCCGCTACTTCAACCCGGGCGCTTTCGTCGCTCCGGGCGAGTTCGAGCTTGGCTACGCTTCCCCGCGTCAGGTCAACTTCCGCAACACGCCGGTCTTCAACGAGAATCTGTCGCTGGTGAAGAACTTCACCCTCTGGAACCGTTCGGATAACCCGGTGCGCTTCATCGCGCGCGCGGATGCGTTCAACATCTTCAACCGGACGAACTTCCGCGTGAACGGTTCGGTGTTGAGCGGCAACTTCGGGCGTGCGGGCAACCCGCAAGTCGGCCAGCGGCGCATCAACGTCGGCCTGCGCATTCAGTTCTAGCGCAGCCGGCCCAACCCTGTAACCCTGTAACCGGAGAAGGCCGCCCCGTTGGGGCGGCCTTCTTGTATGCGATCCTGGGCGCCCGCCCGCTATTGCGGGCGGCGCAGCGCGATGCCGAGCTCGGCGAGCTGTCGGTTGGGCACGGTGTTGGGCGCCTCGCACATCAGGTCGGCGCCTTTGGCGGTCTTGGGGAAGGCGATCACGTCGCGGATGGTTGACTCGCCGGCCAGCAACATGACGAAGCGATCCAAGCCGAACGCGAAACCGCCGTGCGGCGGCGTGCCGTATTCGAGCGCCTCGAGAAAGAAGCCGAAGCGGTGCTTGGCGTCATCCTCGGAGAATCCCAGCGCAGCGAACACCCGTGACTGCACATCGCGGCGGTGAATACGAATCGAGCCCGAACCGAGCTCGACGCCGTTGAGCACCAGATCGTAGGCGCGCGACCGGCATTCGTGCGGATGGGATTCGAGCTTGTCGAAGTCGTCTTCATGCGGCGAGGTGAAGGGGTGGTGCGCGGCGAACCAGCGTCGCTCGCCCTCGTCCCACTCGAACATGGGGAACTCGGTAACCCAGAGGAAGCGCAGGTCCTTGGGGTCGAGCAGGCCGTGACGTTCGGCGAAGCGTCGGCCGGCTTCCAGCCGCAGCGCGCCGACGGCGTGCATCACTTCTTCCTCGGGCTTTGGCCCGGTGGGTTTGTCGACGCAGGTCGCCAGCAGCACCAAGTCGCCCTCTTCGAGACCCATGCGCTCGCGTAGCGTCGCCATGCCTTCGGGGAACTTTTTCTCGAGGCCTTTGGGGTCGTCGAAGATCTTGAGGTTGCGCTCCATGCCGAACGGCCGGAACTGCTCGCGCTCTTTGCGGGAGAGCTGCCCGACTCTGGGAATGCGCACCGCTACCAGCGGCATCCCGGAGTCGAGATCGGCGAACAGGTCGTTCACGCGGGTCAAAGCCGGCAACCGCAGGTCGGGCTTGTCCGAGCCGTAGCTCTCAATGGCTTCGGCGTAGGTGAGGCGGGGCAGCGGCGCCTCCGGCACGGGCAGCTCCGCCGCGGCCACCACGTCGGCGACCACCTGCTCGAGCGCGCCCAGCACGTCGTCTTCGCGCACGAACGACATCTCGAGATCGATCTGGGTGAACTCGGGCTGGCGGTCTGCGCGCAAGTCCTCGTCGCGGAAGCAGCGCACGATCTGGAAATAGCGATCGTAGCCGCCGACCATCAGCAACTGCTTGAAGAGCTGCGGCGACTGCGGCAGCGCATAGAAAGACCCTTGCTGGATGCGGCTCGGCACCAAGTAGTCGCGAGCGCCCTCCGGCGTCGAGCGCGTCAGAAACGGGGTCTCCACCTCGAGGAAGCCCTGATCGCTCATCGAGTTTCGGATCGCCTGGCTCACCTTGTGCCGCAGGATCAGATTGCGCTGCATGCGCGGCCGGCGCAGATCGACGTAGCGGTACTTGAGGCGCGTCTCCTCGCCCACGGCCGGCGCTTCCTCTTCGTCGAGCACGAACGGCGGCGTCGCGGACGTATTGAGGACGTGGATCTTCTCGCACATCACCTCGACCTCGCCGGTGGCGAGGTTGGGGTTGATCGTGTCGGCGTCGCGCTTGACGACCGGGCCCTCGACGGCAATCACGTACTCCGAGCGTAGCTGCTCCGCCTTGGCATGGGATTCGGCGTCGTGCTCGGGATTGAAGACGATCTGCGAAATCCCGCTGCGATCGCGCAGGTGGATGAAGATCAGCCCGCCGAGGTCGCGGCGACGATGCACCCATCCCATCAGGACCGCGCGGTTGCCGACGTCGGAGGATCCGAGATCCCCGCAGCGGTGGGTGCGCTCGAGCGAGCCCAGAAAGTCGAGGGCGACGGGAGGGGCGGTTTGCTCAGCCATTACTGTTCCTGAAGATACTCGCGGCTTAGCCGCACGTAGCGCTCGGCGTTGCCGCGGATGGCGTCGGCCTGCTCGTCGCTGACCTCGCGGCGGACCTTGCCTGGCGCCCCGAGCACCACGCTGCGGGGAGGAATCTCCTGCCCTTCGAGCACGAGCGCGCCGGCGCCGACGATGGAGCCCGCGCCGATCTTCGCCCCGCTCAAAATGATCGCGCCCATGCCGATCAGGCAGCCGTCGCCGATGGTGCAGCCGTGCACGGTGCAACCGTGGCCCACTACGACGTATTCGCCGATCTCGAGCGGGGCGTCGGAGTCAACGTGCAGGCAGGAGTTGTCCTGGATGTTCGAGCCCTTGCCGATGGAGACCGGCGCGATGTCCGCCCGAATGGTCACGTTGGGCCAGACGCTCGAGAGCTCGCCCAACGTCACATGGCCGATGACGTGTGCGCTCGGGTCGATGTAAGCCGACTCGGCGACGGCGGGCCGCCGGCCGCGAATAGAGCGAGTCATGGTCGGAATTGAAAAAAGCCGGCAACCCGGAAGGGCCCGGCTTTCCCCGTCAGAGTAGCACAGGGGAGAGCGCCCTCAGGCGACTCCGCCCAGGGCTCGAAACGAGCTTGCGCGCACGGTATTGAGCGAAAGGAACTCGAGCAGCAGGATCATCTTGTCGCAGCACGCGCCCGGCTTGCCGGCGAGGCTTTGATAGCGCTCGATGCAGCTCGCCATCAGGTCGCGGGTCTGGCCGGGCTTGAGGTCGGGATCCAAACAGCTCGCGCCAACGAAATCGGCGATATAACGAAGCTCGTCCGAGGAGAGCCCTTCGAGAAAACGCTGCGCCGCCGGGCGTCTACCCATCCCTGAAACTGTACTGAGCGCTTGGACCAGCGAGGCTCGATCACAGGAGGTGCGGGCGTGGGCAGGCGGCAACGGCATTGCGGGTATGGCGGGGACGCGGGCTCGCCCCATTATCCCGCCGCCGCCCGGGGAGCGCAACCTTATACCCTAGAAAACCGTAGAGATATCGCCACCACCCTAAGGTTGTGCCTAGGGTTTTTCCTGAGTCTCGCGAGGCGAGATCGGGTCCGACGTCTGTAGCGCGCGCTCGACGTTTGTAGGATCGTTTGCGGGTCCTTGTCGGGTGGCGCGGCGCGATCGCGCAAGTCCTTGAGAAGAGGATTGGCGGCGGCTCGATCCGAGAAATGGCGAACCCTGCCGCTGGGCGCGGGCGTAGAGTACCATTGGAAACGCCCGTCCGCGACAGTCATTCCTTTTCTAGGAGGCGGCATGTTGAGACTTGCCTGGATCCAGCGCGCGGCGGCGTTCTCCCTCGCGCTCAGTCTTCTTTCGTTGACCGCGGCCGGCCAACGGATCGCGCGTAGTCGCTCTAGCGCGACTGCGATCAGCTTGGACGCGCGCGGCGCCTATTTTCCTTTGGCGGCGGGAAATTCCTGGACCTACCGCGTCGACCGGCTGGGTCCCGAGGACGGCGTGACGATCGAGGTGGGCGAGCCGACCCAGATCGGCGGCGTGACCTATTTCGCGGTGAGCGGCATTGGAGGCGCGAGCTTCCTCTTGCGCAATGATTCGCGAGGCCGGCTGGTCGAGTACCGCCGGGACCAGCGCCGCGAAGCGCTGTGGTTCGATTTTGGCGCCCCGGTGGGCGGGACTTGGGCGCCGGAGCTGCCCGGCGGCTGCACCGGCCAAGCAACGTTGGCGGCGAGGAACGAGCCGGCAAGCGTACCGGCGGGGACCTTCCGCGAGACGGCGACCATCCGCTACGGCCGCAGCGACTGCGCCGACGCCGGAGTGAGCGAGGACATCTTTGCCGCGGGCGTGGGTCTGTTGCGCAGAACCGAGATCACCATCGCCGGGCCGCGCACCATGAGCCTTGCCCGGGCGAGGGTCAACGGCAGAACGATCGATGGGATCGGGTTGAGCTTCGCGGTGCGCATCGATCGTCCCGCCTATTCTCCGAACCTGTTTCCGCCGGTCGATCCTGCGACCGCGATCCCGGTCTTGCGGGCGACGGCGATGGTCGACAACTCGAGCGGTACCCCGATCATGCTGACCTTTCCTTCGCCGCAACTGTTCGATCTAGCGATCCGCAACGCCGCTGGAGAGACGATCTACACCTGGTCGGCGACCAAGCTCTTCCCGGCGGTCATCACCGAGGTGAAGCTCGGCCGCCGAGTCTTCGAGACTGAGGTGCCGCTGGGTACCGGCGACGAGCCGTGGAAGCCTGGCCGCTACACGCTCGTGGCCTGGCTGACGCAACCCGAGGGCAGAGCCTACTCGGCCTCGGTGAGCTTTGCGATCACCGAGCCGGTCTTCTGAAATGGAGCGACCCAGTCAACCCCCACTGGGGCTGGCGGAATTGAAAGGGCCGGTCGATCTCTGGAAAGAGGGCGACCGGCCCTGGTATTCGAGGAAAACAGGACTTTGGACGGCGCGGCAGCGAAGGCCGGCCCGAGCTTCCCGATCAGCTTGCGATTGATTCGACACGGCTCGGGATGACGCCGTGGCGGCGCACCTCCCCGTCCTGCTCGGCGACCGCCGCCGCGATCGTCTCGGGATCGACATCCATTCCAACGTAGAGTATCTTCGCCATGGCGGCCAACTCCTTTCGTATGCGGCTCCGCGCCGCTGTGGTTTCCTTCGCAGTCAGCGTAACCCGCGATGCTTACGAGTTCGAGTTGGTCGCTCCATCTTGACTAGGTCGGCCCGGGCGCGCGAAGCATCGGCCGCGGAAGCGGCTGACGCCGTAGGGAAAGCGTGATACTCTGGAAATGACGTTTTCCCTGGGGCCTGTGGCGCAGTTGGGAGCGCGCTTCCATGGCATGGAAGAGGTCGAGGGTTCGAATCCCTCCAGGTCCACCAATCCCATCCTCTAGAATCGCGGTCGCTTTGTGAGACCTTTCGCGGCCTACCGATCGCCCCAGTGCATCTTCGAGCGCAGCACGTCGAAGAAGCGCACGTTCTGCGGCTGCACGATGCGCACGCAGTGGTCGGCCTTGCGTGTCTCGATGCAATCGCCGATCTGCAGGTTCAGGCCGACCTGGCCGTCGACCGTCATGTAGGTCGTCTCGTCGCCGCCTTGAAAGACCACCCGGATGTGCGCGTTCTCCGCCACGACCACCGGACGGTTGCTGAGCGTATGCGGGCAGATCGGCGCCACGCATAGCGCCTCGACCGAGGGCAGCATGACCGGGCCGCCGGCGGCGAGCGAGTAGGCCGTCGAGCCGGTCGGCGTGGAGACGATCAGGCCGTCGGCGCGGTAGGTGCACATGAACTCTTCGTCGATGAAGATCTCGAGTTGCAGCAGACGCGCGATGGCGGCCTTGTTGACGACGACGTCGTTGAGCGCCAGATAGGAGCCAATGGGAGAAGAGCCGCCTCGAAACACGTTCGCCTCGAGGACGGTTCGGCATTGCACCTCGAAGCGCCCCGCGAGGGTTTCCTCGAGCACCGCGAGGATCTCGTCGGGGCCGGTGGTCATCAGGAAGCCGAGCCCGCCCATGTTGACGGCGAGCAGGGGCGTCTCGCGCTTGCCCACGCCGCGCGCCACCGAGAGCAGGGTGCCGTCTCCGCCGAGCACGACCATCAGATCGAACTCTTCCTCGAGGTTCGCGCGGTCGAAGCCGTCCTCGCGGTCCAAGTAGCCGGCGGCGACGCGGTCGAGCGAATAGGAGACGCCGCGCTGCTGCAGCCAGGGCAGCAGCTTGGCGAGCAGCTCCGGGCTCTCGGCTCGGCCGGGCTTGCAGACGATTCCGATCTTGTGAATCATGGTTGCGGGCTCCAGCCCGAGGCGTGGAGGAGGTATTCGACGTTCCCTTCGGCCCCGGGCAGCGGACACTCCATGGCGTCGACCCGAGCGAAGCCGTTTTCGGCCAGCGCCGCCCTCACTCTCTCGACGGCGGCGGCGCGCAGGGCGGGGTCGCGCACGATGCCGCCCTTGCCGACTTCACCCTTGCCGACCTCAAACTGAGGTTTGGCCAGGACGACCATCTCGGCGTCCGGGGCGAGCAGCGCGACGACGGCGGGCAACACGAGAGAGGCCGAGATGAAGCTCACGTCCATACAGGCGAACCCACAGGGCTCGGGAACCTGCTCTCTAGAAAGATAGCGGGCATTGACCCTCTCGCGCACCTCGACGCGCGGGTCCTGGCGTAGTTTCCAGTGGAGCTGATTCGTACCCACGTCTACTGCATAGACCTTGCGGGCGCCGCGCTGCAGCAGGCAATCGGCGAAACCCCCGGTCGAGGCGCCGACGTCAAGGCAGGTCTTGTCGCCCACGTCGACGTTGAAGGCGCCCAAGGCGGCTTCGAGCTTGAAGCCGGCCCGGCTGAGGTAGCGCGCGGGCTGGCCGAGCAACCGCAGTGTGCAGTCGCGGGGTAGGCGCCGGCCGGGCTTGTTCACCTTCTGCTCGTCGGCGAGAACTTGGCCGGCGAGCACGAGCGCTTGGGCCTTGGCGCGGGACTCGGCGAGCTCGCGCTCGACGAGCAATTGATCGATGCGCACCAGATCCTTCATTCCGGCTCGGAGTCGGCGGGTGCAAGCGAGAAGCCGGTGGCGCCGTAGGCCATCGAGATCAGCGGCGTAACGAGGTTCAGGAAAGCGAATGGGGCATAGGCGAGCGTGGCGACGCCGAGCACGCCTGACATGTAGGCGCCACAGGTGTTCCAGGGAACCAGCGGCGAGGTTAGCGTCGCCGAATCCTCGATGGCGCGCGAGAGATTCTTGGCGTGGAGGCCGCGTGCGGCGTAAGCGTCGCGGTACATCCGGCCGGGCAGCACGACAGAGAGGTATTGGTCGGACGTCAAGAAGTTGAGCCCGACGCCGGTGAGGACCGTCGCCGCCACCAGAGAGGCGACCGAGCGGGCGGCCGCCAGAACCGCCTGCGTCAAGCGCCCGAGCATGCCAGAGCACTCCATTACGCCCCCGAAGGCGAAGGCGCAGAGGATGAGCGCGATGGTATCGAGCATGCTGGTCAAACCGCCGCGGGAAAGCAGCTCGTCGGCGGCGGCGACGCCGGTCTCGCTGCGGTAACCGTCGTAGAGCGCCGAGAGCACCGAGGCCATGCCGTCGGGGGCGTTCTGGGGCTGAAAGACGAGCAGCAGCACGACGCCCGCCGCCGTGCCGGCGAGCAGGGCGGGCAGTGGAGGCGTGCGGCGCGCGATGAGCCCGAGCACGATCAGCGGCGCCAGCAGCAGCCAAGGCGTGAGATCGAAGCCGGTTTCGAGCGCCGCGGTGATCTGGCGGTAGCGCTCGCTCCGCTCGAAGCCGGTGTCGCTCACCCCCCAACCCAGCGCCAGGTAGCCGGTCATGGCGAGGGCAAGTGCGGGAACGGTGGTGTAGAGCATGTGGCGGATGTGCTCGAACAGCTCCGCGCCGGCGGTGGCGGCGGCGAGGTTCGTCGTATCCGACAGCGGCGAGAGCTTGTCTCCAAAGTAGGCCCCGGAGACCACCGCGCCGGCGGTCATCCCCTCGGAAACTCCCAGAGCGCTGCCGACGCCGATCAGGGCCAGCCCGGCTGTCGCCGCGGTCGACCACGAAGAGCCCGTGGCAAGCGAAATGACCGCACAGGCGGCGCACGCGGCAGCGAGAAAATAGGACGGCGCCAGGATCTGCAGGCCGTAGTAGATCAGCAGCGGCACAACGCCCGACGCGATCCAGACGCCGATGAGCAGACCGACCGCCATCAGGATGAAGATCGCCGGCAGGGCGTGCGAGACGCTCTCGATCAAGCCGCTCTCGATCTGCCGCCACCGGAGCCCCATCGCGGCGGAAGCGAGTACTGCCGCGATGGCGGCGGCGGCGATGAGCGGAATATGGCCCGAGCCGCCCAGTAGCCCGATCGATACGAACAGCAGAATGATGAGCGCGAGGGCGGGGACCAGCGAGACGAGAAGCGATGGCGGACGCGGTTGGGCCACGGCAAGCTTCCCTGAAGGGAAACTCTACTGTAGCCCAGCCGCGCCGCTCCCTGAGGAGATCGTTACTGGGTCAGGCGCCCGATGAAGCCGGCGATCTCGAGAAAAGCCTGCATCAGCTCGTTCTGATTCGCCGCGACGACCATCTTGCCCTTGGCCTGATTGGCGTCTGCCTGATCGAGAGGGTCGGCCAGCGGGCAGCCGCCGCAGTTGGAGAGCCGCTGCAGAACCGACTGCTCGAGCGGCGAGTTGCCTTCGTATCCGATGACGTGGATCCGCGGTTGCAGGAACTGGTCCTTGCGGATTTCTCGCGCCAAGTTGTCGACCACGTTGGCGGCAACTTCTCCGCGCTCGGCCGATGACATGTTGTTGTCGAACAAGGGCGGCAACAGGTTCTTGAAGCCGGCCAGCTCGATGCCGGTCGGGAAGATCGCGCCGGCGGTGGGAGAGACCGGGGGGATCCAGAGCGGCTGAATCGAGTTGAGGGCGTTGACGCCGGGGACCCAGCCAGGGCAGTCCGCAACGACGTCCGGCGCCGTGGGCGAGGGCGGCGCCTGCAGCGCCAGTACGCGGTTGCCGTAGTGGCCTCCCGAGCCGATGCCGTAGACGCCGTCAACCGGCGACACGGTGCAGGGCCCGACCTGGACGTTGAAACGTCCCGGGAACCAGTTCGCGCGACCGTCGGTGAAGAAAACGATCTCGTTGAGCTTGAGGTCCTTGATGGGGTCGTTGAGCTCGAGCAGCGAACGGTAGGCGTAGTACATGCCCGTTGCGTGGTTGGTGTAGGTCTCCGACGAGATGTTGTCGATCGCCGTGTTCAGAGCGGTCTTGAAGGGCTTCTGCGGGGGAAACTCGATGCGCCCCGAGGTGCTGAAAATGACCAGCCCGACCTGATCGGTGGTCTCGGAGAACGAGTTGACGAAGGCCTTGGCCGCGTCCTTGATGTCGTTGAACACCGGCTGCACCGACCCGGAATAGTCGAGCACCAAGATGATGTTGCGGTCGCGGCGCGCGGCAACAGTCTCGGCATTGATCGTCACGCCCGTCGTGCCGAACCAGCGCGCGAAGAAGGTGGGAATCTCTGCCGAGCCGGTGAACTTCACTAGCGTCGTGCCATTGTCCGGGGTCACCGTGGGCACCGAGAGGGTGGGATTCTCGACCAGCAAGCGGCCCGCGGGGAGGTTTGCGGCAAAGGCGCGCTGGGCGGCGGCGTTCATCGCGATTGGGCCGTCGCCGGCGTAGCGGATCGCCGACAGCGTAGCCGCGTCGAGCGCGGTCACCAATTGCGCCCGCACGACCATGGCGTAGGCCATGTCGAAGGCCAGCGCGGCGAAGCCGAGCAGGAAACCGATGAACAGGGCGAAGAGCAGGATGATCTGTCCGCGCTTGGTGCGATTGCGTTTCATCTTTCGTATCTCCACGAGTCTGGCGGTCTCTTAGAAGTAGGCGATGGCCGACATGCGCTTTGCGTCGCCCCAGAAGTCGCCGATGTTGAGCTTGTCGGCGGCATGGTAGACCTCGGCGATGTACATGCTCTCCCCGAGCGGCAGCGTCATCAGCGCCGGAGGCACGCTGGCCACCGCGGACGGGTCCTGAAAGTAGTCCTTGACGTCGCCGGTCGGCGGCGGCTTATCCGGGTCGGGCCAGATACTGGAGCTGGGCGCGCCGATGTGGCTGGCGTGGAAGTTGGCGTCGCCGATGACGTGGCGCTCGGCGATCACGAGCTGGCCGTCGTTTGGGGTGCCAACGGGCGCGAGCACGACGCGCGTGAGGTAGATCACGCCGTCGCCGCCGTTGAGCGTGATGTCGAGCTCCTGACCGAACAGCAGCAGATTCTTGTTGTCGTCGAGAGCAAAGTTCGCGCCCCGCGAGAACATGCTGGCGGCGTTGCGGCTGAGCTGGACGACGGTCATGTAGCGGTCGAAGACGAGCCCGCCGGTGACCACTCCAAAGAGGGCGAGGACGAGCACGGGCATGGTGATCGCAAGCTCGGCGACGGCGTTGCCGCGGCGGCCGTTGCGGCGCGATCGGATTGTCGGGCGGCTGTTCATCAAAGGGCTCCTAGGGCTCGGGGCGGTTTCCTTATCTGGGGGGCGCGGTTCGGAAGTTCTCCAGGCGGTCGACGGCGTTTACGGAAAGGGTCATGCCGTCCCCGAGGGGCGAGATCGGGGCGGCGACCAGCCACGGAATCGGATAGTCGCGGACGGTCAGAACGAGAGTGTTGCCGCCCGCGTTCTCCGCCGTCGGAGCGCCGTTCTGGTCGAAGTACTCGATCTTGATCAGCGTGTCGGCATCGGTGGGGTCAATCAAACCGGCCGAGGCGACGACGACTTTCTGGCGAATCGAGGCGTCATGGCCAAGAGCGCCCTTGGTCGCGCCGGTAATGGCATAGCGGACGCCCTCGCGCACCGCGTGATGCAAGGTGGTCTTGATCCACAGGGTCAGGCCCATCTGGCCGAAGCCGAGAACCATGCTGATGAATAGAAGGAAGGTGAGCGCGAACTCCACCATCGACTGGCCGCTGCGGCCGCCGCGTCGAAGGTGTGTCCGGCTTTGTTGGGACTCTTGCATCAGGCGCTCCTAAGGCTTTTCATTAGGATGATGCGGCGCCGAAGAGACCAAGCGCTACTAGAAGATCCCCGGGTTCGGGGGCAAACCAGCGGCGTGGCGGTGATAGTACGGACGATAGGCCGACATACGGTTTCGGCCTTAGTCGTACGACCCGCAAGTCGCTCACCAGAAAAGACTTCAACCGTTCAGGCCAATTCGGGGGTCGTATGCGGCTCGGAGCCCGAGCTTCGGACGCGATGGGTGTAAGGCGGACCGGCGCCGGCGTAAGGTCTTGCCCTAGCCGCCTGCGGCCGCGGGCGCTATGCTAGCGGGTTATGCGCGATCCCAAGACTCTTCGCTCTCACGCTTGGTTCCAGGGCGACCAGTATGAGCACTTGGCCCGACGCGCCTGGTTGCGCTCGGAAGGGTACGGGCCGGAGATCTTCCAGGGCAAGCCGATCGTGGGGATCTGCAACTCCTGGTCGGAGCTCAACAACTGCAACATCCACCTGCGGCAGGTGGCGGCGGCCGTGAAGCGCGGCGTGCTCGCCGCCGGCGGGCTGCCGCTCGAGTTTCCCACAATCTCGCTGGGCGAGATGTTCATGAAGCCCACCACGATGTTGTTCCGCAACCTGATGGCGATGGACGTGGAGGAGTCGATCGTGGCCAACCCGGTGGACGGGGTGGTGTTGCTCGCCGGCTGCGACAAGACCACGCCGGCGCAGCTGATGGGCGCCGCGTCGGCGAACCTGCCGGCCATCATGGTCACCGGCGGACCCATGTTGGGCGGACGGCTGCGGGGCGAGCAACTGGGCTCGGGCACCGACGGCCGGCGGCTCTTCCAGGAGTTCCGAGCGGGCCGCATCGGCGAAGAGCAATGGGCGGAGGTCGAGGGCTGCATCGCCCGCAGCAACGGACACTGCACGGTGATGGGCACGGCCTCGACGATGGCGTCGATGTCGGAAGCGCTCGGGCTGCAACTGCCTGGCGGGGCGGCGATCCCAGCGGTGGACGCGCGCCGCTACGCGCTCGCCGAAGCCAGCGGACGTCGAATCGTCGAGATGATCTGGAGCGGCCTGCGGCCCTCGGACATCCTCACGCGCGCGGCATTTGAGAACGCCGTCAGGACCGACATGGCGATCGGAGGGTCGACGAACGCGGTCGTCCACCTGCTCGCCATCGCGCGGCGGGCTGGCGTCGAGCTGACCCTCGACGACTTCGACCGGCTCAGCCGCGAGACGCCCTTCCTGGCGAACGTCAAGCCGTCGGGCGAATACTTGATGGAAGACTTCTACTACGCGGGCGGGCTGCCGCCGGTGATGAAGACCTTGCTGCCGCTGCTGCACGGCGACGCCCTGACGGCCACGGGCAAGACGCTGGCCGAGAACCTGGAAGGAGTTGAAGACGCCGACCCCAACATGGTGCGCCCGCTCGAAGACCCGTTGCACGCCGAAGGCGGTACGGCGATCCTCTACGGCAACCTGGCCCCGAACGGGGCGGTGTTCAAACAGACGGCTGCGGCGCCGCATCTGTGGAAGCATACGGGCAAGGCGGTGGTGTTCGAGAGCCGCGCCGAGATGCTGGCCCGCATCGACGACCCGGATCTAGAGGTCGACGAGAGCTCGGTGCTGGTGATGAAAGGGGCTGGGCCGCTGGGCGGGCCGGGTTTCCCCGAGTGGGGGCATCTTCCCATCCCCAAAAAACTGTTGCAGGCGGGTGTCAAAGACATGCTGCGTATCTCCGATGCGCGTATGAGCGGCACGAGCTTCGGCGCGGACGTGCTGCACGTCTCGCCCGAGGCGGCAGCGGGCGGCCCGTTGGCGGCGGTCGAGAACGGCGACCGCATCGCGATCGACGCGCCGGCGCGCAAGATCGAGTTGTTGGTCGAGCGAGCCGAGATCGGGCGTCGCCTAGCGGCCCGCGAGCCCTATCAGCCGCCCTACAAGCGGGGCTACGGCAAGTTGTTTCTCGAGACGGTGACGCAGGCCCACGAGGGCTGCGACTTCAGATTCCTGCACGCTGAGTAAGGCGCTGCGGGATTTAAAGCTTCCGCGTTTGGATCTAGCCTACGCGGCGAGGCCGGGCGTCAGCCGGGGGCGGGGCGCCGTTGGCTGCCGAAGCCGCGGGTTTGCGTTCGGGCGATGGGGGCTCCTCGGCGGGCAGCGTAAGGTGGGCGACGCCGCCGTTCTCGACCCACTCCACACCCTCGGCTGTGATGCCGTAGAGGCCTTGGTTGGTGGTTTTGAGCAGGCCGTGCTCGCGTAGGAACCAGATGGTGAACTCGATCTCGTCGATGCGGGCGCCCATGGCGCGGGCGATCTCGGCGCGTCCGAGCTCTGGATTGCGCGGACGCGTCACGACGATGTCGTAGAGCGCCGACATCACGCCCTCGCGCATGCGCCTCTGCAGCCGCACGTCGTCGAGAGTCGCGGTCTGCTCGACCTGGACCGAGTCGACGGTGACTTTCTGGTCGCGTTGCTTGCGGGCGGGCACGACGGCTTGCCCGTTCGTCTCGGCGGGGCCGGGAGCGGGGCCGAGTTGATCCTTGCGCAAGCTGTCGTAGAGCTCGCGGCGCTTGGGGTCGGCCAGCGTGCGGTAGGCCTCTTTGACCAACTGATACTTGGCGGGATCGGCGTGCTCGCCGTTCTTCTTGCCGTAGCGGGTCAGCATCAGCCGCACCGCCCACTCGATCATCGCGCGGTCCGCCGTGGGGCTGACCATGAGGAACTCGTAGTAGTCGACGAACTGTTCCGTGGGCAAGGGGACGGTCTCCTGGCTTGGCGCCGGGGCGGGGCGCCCGCGCGTCCTTCATTATCGGGGCGGCCTGACGCGTGCACAATGGAGCGCTTGAGTTAGAGAAGGTCGCGCAACTGACTTACGACTCCCGGCATATGCCTTAGGCCAGGCTAGGAGTCAGGGTAGACGCGTCTTGTAGAGCACGTCCGAGCCGACCAGGCCGTTTTGGTCGCGTGTGAGCACGAAGGTCCACCGCCGGTCGGGCGCGTATTCGAGGCGGAAGGTCTGCTGCTGCGCCGAGGAGAGGTCGTAAGTGTAGATCAGCGTGACCTCGTTGGTGATCTGCTGCTCGGTCGAGATGCGGGCGGCGGGGTTGGCTTCGGCGCCGCCGGCTTGCGGGTCGACCTTGAGCCGGCTGACTCCGAAGAAGCGCTGCAGGCCAGGCGAGACCGGCCTCTCGATCGCCTGCTCGAAGATGTTGTTGGCGCCGGTCTGGAACAGCGATTGCTGCCGCAGGCGCTGCTGCGAGGCCGAGACCGGGTCGAGCGTTGGGGAGCGCCCCACGGCCAGCAGGTTGACGAGGTCCGGGATGGAGAGCGGCGGATCGGAGCGGTGGTTGACGTTGAGCCGCCGCGCGGGTCCGGAGAGGATCAGGCCGATGTCGATGTTCCGGATGCGGGTCTCGAGCTCGAAGTCGAGCACGGGCTCGATGCGGAAGGGGTTGACGAAAGCGATCTCGCCGCGGTTGATGGTATAGCGCGTGCCGTTGAAGTTGACCTCGCCTTGCGAGATGTTCATCCGGCCGAGCAACGAGGGGCTGATGGCGGCGCCGACCAAGCGAAGATCCAAGTCCGCCTCCATGTTGCGTACCAGCGAGGTTTCCAGCTCGAAGTCGGGTCCGGAAAACACGCGCAGGTTGAGCTGAATCTCGTCGAGCCAGGGGCTGCGGGCGGGCGTCAGGGTCGGTTGGCGCAACGCGGCGAGCAGGGCGCCGAGCGAGATCCGCGCGTTGGCGCCGGCGCGACGCACGATCACCTCGCCGCCGAGCAGGCCGCGGTTGGCGGCGCCGGAGAGCACGATGCGGCCGTCGATCTGGCTGCTTATGTTCGAGGGATAGCGCAGGCGAACGCGGTCGACGTCGATGTTGAAGCGATACTCGGGTTCTTCGGCGGCGAAGCTGGCGTTGCCGCTGAACACCAACCGGCCGCCGCCGCTCAGCGCGGAGAGCTCCTCGACGCGGACCTCGCGGCCGGCGAAGGTGAGCTCGCCGCTCAGCGCGCTGAGCCCGTTGGGAAAGTCCGACGAGCGAATCGAGCCGTTCTCGATGCGCAGGCTGCCGTCGACCAGCGGCTGGGCGAGGGTCCCGGTGACGGCGGCGTCGACGACGGCCGCGCCCTCGGCGTCTAGGTCGGAGTCGAAGCCCTCGAGCACGGCCAAGTCGAGCCGGCCTTCGGCGTTGACGGCGACGTCTCCTGCTTCGGCGAGGCGGATGTCGCCGTCAACCTCGAAGTCGGCGCCGTCGCCCAGCAAGCGCATGTGCTCGAGCTCGAGCACGCCGCCGCGGATGGCCCAACGCATGGGAAAGGGGTTGTAGAGCTGGTAGGCGTCGGCGGCGCCGGGCAACTCGGAGACGCTTAGCACGGCTTTCTCGATCGAGCCCTCGACTTCGAGCTCAGCGAGCGCGGCGGGATCGCCCCGGAAGCTGAGGCCGCCGGTGAGCGCGCCGGAGACGCGATCGAGCGAAACGCCGGCCAAACGGAATACGCGCACGGCGTCGAAGTTCTCGAACGCCGCCGAACCGGCGAGCTCGTCCGCTTCCAGGCGCAGCCTCGCCTCTCCGTTCAAAGAGCCGCCCAGCGGCGCGCCGCTCCAATCGAGCGCAACGGCGTCGCCGTCGGTCGCGATGCCGCCCGCCAAGTCGCCAAACGGCACGCCGCCCCAATCTAGAGCGGCAACAGACCACGACCCGTCAGCGCGGAGACTCTCGATGGGCCGCTCGCCGGCGCGAACGACAGCATCGACGTCCAGATCCAGATTGGCCGTGCCCGAGACGGGCCAATTCTTCTCCATCACGCCGGCGACCTCGTCCAGCGGAAGACGGGAGCCCCGAACCGAGACGTTCAGCTCCCCGTTGTCGCGGCGGTAGGCGCCGGCGCCGGAGAGTAGCGCCGAACCGTGAGCGAGCTCGAGAGAGTTGATGCGCACCGCCGCGCCGGCGGAGTCGACCTCGACGCTGAGGCGGTCGAAGGGCTGATCGCCCAGAGCGCCGTTGCGAATCGAGGCCGAGGCGCGTAGGTCAGGGTTCGCGGCCGTTCCCGACAGCGCGGCGTCCGCGTCGGTGAGCCCGCTGAGCAAGGCAGGCAGGCGCCCGGCAGCGAGCGCCTTCTCCGCGGGCAGGTTGCGCGCCCGCACCCAGCCCAGCAGCGGTTTGCGTTCGAGCGGTACGCCGGGCTCGAGCTCGGCTTCGAGGGTGAGCTCGGCCGAACCCGCGCCGTCGCGCAGCGTGGCGTCGGCCAGCCGTAGCAGGTCATGGCGCAGCACCAAGCCGGTCTCGATAGAGCTCCATTGGTAGTTGAGCAGGCGAATCGCACCGGTACGCAGCTTGCCGTCGAAGACAAAGTCGCGCTGAGCGCGCGGGGCGATACGGCCCTGGAGCGTTCCTCTCAGGTCGGCGTCGGCGAGCAGCTCCACGGGCAATGCGTTGAGATCGATGCCGAGCAAGCTGAGCGTCGGCTCGAGATCGTAGGCGTCCCGGGACTCCCAACGCAGGTCGAGATCGGCGCCGGCAGCGGTCCAAGCGCCGTCGACGCCGATCGCGGCGCGATCGGTGCGCAGGCTGAGGTCGTCAATTTCCAAGCGCTGCTCGGTGGAGAGGTAGCGGGCCTGAATCTCGCCCCACAGCGGCCGCGGGCCTGCCGGCTCGAGCGAGAGACCGAGCCGCGTCTGGACGCCGCCGTCCGGCTCGGCCGAGGCCTCCAGGCGCGCCCGGATCAGCGAGTTCCAGGGCGCGGCGCGCAGGTCGGGGCCGCCCTGCCCTGCTACCGCTTCGAGCAGTGGGCGCAGAGCGAATCCTTCCACCTCGCCCGCAAGCGACGCGCGCGGAACGCCGAACGGGTCGCCGACCGCGGCGTCGCCCAGGAATGCGCCGCCGAACAGCTCGGCTCGGATTCCGGTGAATCGCATCGCGGTGCGGTCCCCTTCGATGCGCGCCGAGAGCCTGCCCGCGGGCGCATCCGGTTCGAAAGCTGACAAGCGAACGTCGCTGGCGGTGAGGTTGCCCGCGTAGCTCGCCTCGCCCGCGAGCACGCCCCAGTCGAGCTGGCCATCGAAGGCGAAGCTGCCGCGCGGCTGGGCGTCCGCCGGCAGGAACGGCCGCAGCGCCGCCAACGGGCCGGCCGCTTCGATTGCGAGATCGGCCCGCGGGTCGGCCAGATCGGGAACTTCGCCGGAGAGGCGAATCTCCGCCCCGCCAACGCCCAGCCGCGCCTGCTCGATCTCAACGCGGTCCTCGCAGAGGCGCCCGACTGCTTGGAGAGTGTCGGCGGCAAGCGTCCTCGCGGCCGTCCTGGTCTCGGCCGCGGCGGCTGCCAATCGCAACCCGACGCACTCGGCGCCCGGCTCGCGGCGGGCGACCAGATCGACATCCTCGGCGTAGGCCGAAAACGCCGCATCATGGCCGTCCCAGACCACGACCGCATCCCGAATGTCGACCACGCGCACGCCAAGCGCGAACGGATCGGCCGAGCCTGCCGGCCGATCCGGTAGGTTGACCAACCCGTCCGGGCCGCCTTGCAAACGGATCTCGGGCCGCTCCACGACGATCGATTCGAGCCCGGACTGTGCGCTCCACAGCGATTCGACTCGCAACCCAATCCTCATCTCCGGCACCCGAACGAACGGCTCCTGACCGTCTTCGGCTGTGACGGCGAGATCGCGGACTCTCATGCCGAAGCGCGAGCGTTGGAACTCGAGCGAGCCAATCTCGACCTCGCCTCCGAACGCCTGCTCCGCTCGACTCTGCACCTCGGCGCGCAGGCTTCGCTCGAACCAATCGCTGAGCAGAATCCACTCCGCGGCGCCCCACAGCACCAGCAGGCCGCCCGCCGCGACCGCAAGCAGACGCTTCCACTCGCGCAGCAGCCTCACTGCAGGCCCTCCGGCCTGATCGGCTCGAGAAACGCCACGCGGGTCTCGGAGCGCAGTTGGCGAATGCGTTCATCGAGCATGCGCTCGGCTCGGGCGTCGAGCGCTTGGCGCCGCAGCTCCTCTCGCAAGGTCTCGTCGAGGACTTGCGGCGGCGGCGCGCCTTCGAAGCGTTCGCGGTAGGCGCGCTCAATCTCGTCAGGCCCGGCTTGGAGGCCGGCGCGGAAGCGGAACTCCACGTAGCGCGCAAATCGCAATTGCCGGTGCAGGAAGTCGCGTACGTCAGGCACGCTCAGCCCGTAGCGCTCGAGCGCCGCGCCGAAATCGAGGCGGCCAAAGGCGCTCGAGCGTAGGTTGCGGAAGGCCTCGTCGAGCTCGCCAGCCTCGACCAGCACAACCCCGGCCTGCGTCATGTCGAACTCGATCAGACGCTGCTCGACCAAACGATCGAGCGCCGCCTTCCGCGCGGGCGCGGAAAGGTCGAGCTCGACCGCGTTGAACATGGCCTGCAGGCGGATCTGCAGCTCCACCTCGCTCGCGGTGATTGGGCGCGCTCCCACGACGGCCACGGTACGGTCCAGGATCTGGCCGGTCGCCCCCGTTGCCATGAACACGGCCAAGACTGCGACGGCGAGTCTCAAAACGTTTGCCCCAAGCTGAAGTGGAACTGAAAGTGCGAGATGCGTTGCTGACGGACCTCGACTTGACCGGCAAGAAGCTGGTCGCGCGTCCCGGTGAAGCCCACGAATCGGGGCGGATTGATGCTGTAGCCCAAGTCGACGCGCACCGGCCCCACTGGGGTGCGATAACGCAGCCCGAAGCCGACGGCCTGCACCAAGTAATCGTAGTCGAACTCGCGATCGCCTTCGGCTGTCTCGGCGCTGCGCTGCGTGAAGCGTAAGCTGATGTCCCGCGGGCGCGAGAAGACGTTGCCGGCGTCGTGGAAGAGTACGCCGCCGATGTTCTCGCCCACCAGCGGGAAACGCAACTCGACGCTGTTGAGCATCTGGGCGCCGCCGCCGAGAGGAAAACCGGTGACGGAATCCCGCGGGCCGGCTTGGTTGAAGGGAAAGCCGCGATGGGAGATGGCGCCGCCGGCGAAGAAGCGCTCGGAGAGCGGCACGCGCGGGTCCGGCGACGAGAAGCTCTGTGAGGCCGCGCCGGCGTCGCCCAGACGGTCCAGATCGCCCCATGGCGCGATGAGGCCGAGCTGAGCCGTGCGCGCCAGGACCATTTTGCGAGAGAGTCGGTGATAGGTGCTGTTTTGGCCGAAGAAGCGCACGAAATCCGGTTGCGAGCCCCAGTAGCCGGACGCGAGGCTCAGGTCGACCGTGTTGAAGATTCCACGGGTGGCGTCGGTCGGATCGTCGCGACGGTCCTGGATGTAGGTGCCGGAGAGCAGCGCCGCGCGGACCGGCTGCGCGGCCAGAGGAATGAGCCCGGGCTGGATCTGCAGGCTGTCGCTATCGATCGAGGTGCGCCGATAGGTGTAGCGGTACAGGCCGGTCGAGACCTTGCTCAAGCGATGCTCGAGCTGGAACGCGCCCTCGGCGCGCGCTCCGGTGAAGGTGCGTACGTTCCGGGAGGTGTCATAGAGGCCGCTGAGCGTCATCTTCCACTTCTCCGAGCCGGTCCAGCGCGGATTCTCGTAGGTGAGCAGAGCGCGCTGTTGAAGCGTGGAGACTCGCGAGCGCAAGCTCAGGGTGTGGCCCAAGCCGCGAACGTTTAGGCGGGTGACCTCTACGGTGACGCGCGGCGAAAAGGTCGCATCGCCGACAGGCGAGCTGATGTCGGCCGTGCCGCCGCCGATGCGTGCGAACTCAGCGCCGCCGCCAAAGCCGAACGTCCAGCGGCGGGCTTCCTCGAGCTCAAAGAGGACGTTCTTCGAGGGCTCCAAGCCGTCGGGATTCTGCAGCGCGACGTCCACCTTGGAGAACACGCCGAGATCGTAGAGCCGGCGCTGGGTCTCAAACATGGCTGTCTGCGAGAGCGGCGCGTCGGGCAGCAGCAAGACCTGGCTGCGAATCAGCTCGGGCAGGGTGTGATTGAGGCCTGAGATGAGGGGGCGCTTGACGAACAGCCGCTCGCCCTCTCGGATGAAGTACTCGACCTCGACGTGACGCTCGTCCGAACCCGGTTGCACGGCCCAATCA
Organism: Bryobacterales bacterium; assembly: GCA_965216545.1. Lineage (GTDB taxonomy): Bacteria > Acidobacteriota > Terriglobia > Bryobacterales > UBA6623 > RI-231. The sequence continues at coordinate 2,512,711 of OZ244172.1, read as the reverse complement.
AAGGTCGCGTCCTGGTAGCCGGCGTCGTAGTACTCGGCCAGGATCAGGTCGCGGTCGGTCGCGACGGTGATCTCGCTGAAGGGCTGGCCGGCTTCGGCGGAAAACCGGAACTGCTGGCCGGGAAAATTGTCCATACCCTCGACGCGGAGCCGTTCGACGAACGTCGGCGTCCCCTCGTCAATCTCGAGCAACACCGCCATCTCGTCCTTCTTCCCGCGGAAGTTGGACTCCAGGCGCGCCTCCACTTGCACGTCGCGGAAGCCGTTGGTGCGGTAGAGGCTCTCGATGGAGTCCACATCCCGCTCCAGCAGGCTCTGAGAGAACCGGCCGCGGCGGAACTGGAAGCTGCTCGGCGCGATGGCCATGCGCTCCCGGAGAGTTCGCAGGTCGAAAAAGCGGGCGCCGGACAGTCCCACGAAGACAAGCTTTTGCCGCGGGCCGCGTTCGACGCGGTAGACCACCTCGACGCGCTCCTCGGTGTTGCGCTCGCGGTCGGCCTCCACGCGGGCGTCGAAGTAGCCCTGTCCCTGGAGATAGTCGCGCAGGTTCCCCTCGCCTTCGGCCAGCAGGTCTTCGTCTGCGACGCCCTCCTCGAAGATGGGCAGCAATCGCTCGAGGCGTTTGCGTGGCAGCTCCAGGCCCTCTAGCCGGACCGTTAGGCTGGGGCCGGACCTGACATGGACCACCAGGTCGATCTGGTTGCTGCCGGCGTTGTGGTCCCGGCCGACGATCGAGACTTCCGACTGCCACAGGTCGCGCGCGTGGAGCTGCTCGCGCACCCGCGACAGCCCGTCTTCGACGAGCGGCTCGGTGAACGGGTCGTCAAGGCGCCATTTCGCGATCGTGCGCACCTCCTCCGCGCTCAGCGGACCGTCGCCGGTGACCAGCACCTCGCCGATACGAGCGCGCTCGGGATGGGCGATGCGGAACGTCAGGTGCACCTGCTGCGTTTCAGGATCGGGAGTTTCCTCGATCTCGATAAGCGGGGAAAGAAGGCCGTTCTGCGCGAGCAGCCGCCGCAGGTTCTGTTGCGCCGTTGCAACCGCCTGGGCGCTGAACGGCTGACCCAAACGCAACCCGGTGATGTTGACGAGCTGGTTGGCGCGCGGCGGCGCCGGCGTCCCGACCACTTCCACATCGCCGATGAAGCGATTGGCTTCGGTGCGAAAGAGCAGGGCGAGGCCCGCGGGTTCTTCCAGGGCCTCGACCTCGATATTGGCGTAGCGGCCTGTCTGGAACAGACGCACGATCGATTGCCGCACCTGCTCCATTGCGAGCGGCTTGCCGCGCTCGACGGCGAGCAACTCGTCGATCTCGGCGGGATCGAGCGGTTGTGTGCGCGGAGAAAAGCGAATATCGGCCACCGGCGTCTCTTGGAAATCGGACGCGTTCAAGGCCGCGACGCAAAGCAGCGACAGGGCCATTTTCGGCAAGAAGGCACGCACTGCTTTACACCCGGCATTATAAGGGACGCGGGCCGCCACGCCGGCCGTTGCGCCTCGCGGTAGCATCAGGTGAGCAGCGTCACACTGCCCCGTATGAAGCCGGCTGAGATCGAGCGCTATTCACGGCAAATCCTGTTCGCGCCCCTGGGCGAGGAGGGTCAACGACGGCTGCTCGCCGCGCGCGCGGCCGTGGTGGGTTGCGGCGCCTTAGGTTCGTTTCACGTCGCCGCGCTGGCGCGAGCGGGCGTGGGCGAGATCGTGATCGTCGATCGCGACTACGTGGAAGAGTCGAATCTGCAGCGCCAGTGGCTCTTCGACGAGCAGGACGCGGCCGAGGGGTTGCCAAAAGCCGTGGCGGCGGCCCGCAAGGCGGCTGCGATCAACTCCGGCGTGCGGACCGAGGCGCACATTGCGGACTTACATGCCGGCAACGCAGGCGAGTTGCTGGCGGGCGCGGAGGTGATTCTCGACGGGACCGACAACTTCGAGACGCGCTACCTCATCAACGAGCTGGCGGTGCGTGAGGAGCTGCCCTGGATCTACGGCGCCGCGGTAGGCTCCTACGGAGCGACGATGCCGGTCTTGCCGGGGCGTACGGCTTGCTTGGCGTGCATGTTCCCCGAGGCTCCGGGCGCGGGCGCGCCGACTTGCGATACGGCCGGCATTCTCAACGTGGCGGCGGCCGCCATCGCCGCTCTGCAAGCGGCGGACGCCCTCAAGATTCTCAGCGGACGCCTCGACGCCGTGGAGGCGCGACTGCTTGGGATCGACGTTTGGAAAGGCGCGCCGCGCACGATTCGCACGACAAAGCCTGATCCCGATTGCGCGGTGTGCGGCAGACGGGAGTTTTCCCGGCTCGCGGCGATAGCGCCGGGCCGCGGCGCGCTGTTGTGTGGCCGCAACGCAGTGCAAGTCTACGGCGGCGGCGGAGTCGACCTAGCCGAGCTGGCCGCGACGCTGGCGCCGCTGGGCGCGGTGCGTCGCAACGAATACGCCTTGCGCTTCACCAAGGATCCCTACGAGATCACGGTGTTCCAGGACGGGCGCGCCATCGTCAAGGGTGTGGACGATGTGGGCGCCGCGCGCAGCCTCTACGCGCGCTATGTCGGAGCCTGAGCCTCGCTGGTAAAGTAGGGGCAGTCTCATGGCGCCCCGTTGCTCGTTCTGGATCGCATGGCTGGCGGTTGCCGCTCTGACTCTAGGGGCTACGACCGTCGAGGAGCTCAGCTTCGACGAAGTGGTTGCTCGCTCGGCGGCGATCGTTCACGGCAAGGTCGTTGGCTCGCGAACCTCCTGGGACCCCGAGCGAGTCGCGATCTGGACACACTACGACATCCAGGTCCGGGCTGCGCTCAAGGGCGGTCCAGGGTCGATCCTGACCATCAGCGAGCCTGGAGGCGAAGTCGATGGCAAGCACATGCAGATCGCCGGCGCGCCGCGCTACCAGATCGGCGAAGAGGTCGTGGTGTTCGCGGCCGAGACGCCCATCGGCTACCTGCGGACGTGCGGCTGGGGTCAAGGGAAGTTTCAGGTTCTGCCCGCGGCCGGCGCAGCTTCCGGACGGGTCGTGCAGCGCGCTCCCCTGACCGTCCGAACCCTCTCGACAGGGGGAGAGCGGGCTGTTAGCCCGGACGACGGCAGGGACCTGGCCGCGTTTCTGGCGCGCGTGCGGGCCCTTGTCGCTTCCCAGCGCCGGAGCCAGCGGTGATCGGGCGGATGGCGCTGGCCGCCGGCTTGGCCGCGGCGAGCCTCGGCTACGGCTACACGCGGGCCACCCTCGAAGGCTCGTTGGGCGGAACGTCGCTGCGCTGGGAGCAGGCCCCTCGCTTCCTGGTGCAGAACGACGTCGGGCCGGATTTGCGCAACGCCCAGAACCGGCCCGTGATCTCGCCCTCCAGCAATCCGCTCGAGGCTCTGCAGGCCGCCCTCGACGCCTGGAGCGCGGGCGTGGATTCGACGCTGCGGCTGGGCTCGCTCGAGACGACGACCGCCGGCTTGGACGCCTTCGACGGACGCAACGTCCTGGTCTTCGACGACACCCCGGCCGTGCGTGCGCTCACCGACGGCTCGCCAGGGGTGGCCGTGGTAACCGCCGACTCCTCGGGGCGCCTTCTCGACGCCGACATCGTATTCAACCCAGCCCTTCGTATCGGCAACAATCAAGCGCCTTTCTCCACCAACGAGGCCCTGAACACGATCGATCTGCAGGATACGGCGGCGCACCTGCTCGGGCGGGCTTTGGGCGCCGGCCCCAGCGGCGTCATCGGCGCCGCGATGTTCCCGGTGGCGGAAACTCCGCAAAGATTCCGCCGTCGGCTCTCGAGCGACGACCAGGCGTTCCTGGCCGAGGTCTATCCAGCGGACGGAGCCGCCGAGCGCCGCGGCGAGATCTTCGGCGTGGTGCGCGAAGCGCTGACGGGCGAGGCGCTGACCGGCGTTCTCGTGACGGCGGTGGACGTGGAGGCCGGGATGACGCTCCAGGCGGTGACCAGCCTCGCCGACGGCGCCTACCGCCTGGCCGTGCCCGCCACGCCGACCGGCCGTTACTTCGTCTACGCCGAGTCGCTCGACGGACCGGCGATCCCATCGCACTTTCAGACGATCGATTTGAGCCGCTTTCGGGGCGACGTGCGGGTTGAGTTCTTCGGCGGCAATTCGTCGCCAACGCGGCTGGATATCCCGCCCGGGCGCGCGCGCAAAGCCGACATCTCGGTGACGACCGGGGCGTCGGCGCTGCGCCTGGAGCGGATCGGGCTGGACGAGGCGGGCGGTTCGGGGCCGCCGCAGCGGTTTGGCAGCGGTCCTATCCAGATCAATGCCGGGAGCACGGCCGACGTGCTGCTCGCCGGGCTTGGAATCAACGGTAGCGTCGCTCCGGAGGGCATCCGCATCCTCGACGCCGGAGTGCGCGTGGTGGAAGGCTCGCTGCGTGTGGACCCGACGTTCCGGTTCGAGGGCGGGCCAGTGTTGCGCTTCACCGTCGAGACGGATCCGCGGCTGCGCCGGGCGGTGGTGACGGTAATCGTGCAAAAGAACCGTACGGCGGACAGCTTCACCGGCGCGATCGTCATCGAGCCGTCGCCGCTGTTCTCTCGGGAGCAAGTCGTGAACGCGGCGAGCTTCGCCGCCGGCGGGGTAGCGCCAGGGGGCATCTACACCATCTTCGGTTCGGGGTTGGGGCCGGCGTCGGGAGTCGAGAGCGGCGCGTTCGACCCCGCAACAGGCCGTCTGCCGAGCGAGCTCGCACGGGTGAGCGTGACTTTCGACGGCGTTCCGGCGCCGCTGTTTTTCGTCTCCGGCGGCCAGATCAACCTACAGGTCCCCTTCGAAACCGCTGGACGGAATGAAACTGCGATCCGCGTTCGCCACGACGGGGCCGGCAGCGAGGAGACCACGCTGGCGGTCGTCGCCTCCCAGCCGGGATTGTTCACTTTTCCAGACGGCGCGCGGGCCATTGTGCTGAACCAGGACGGCAGCCTCAACGGACCGGACCTGCCGGCGTTCCACGGGGAGGTCGTGACGCTGTTCGCCACCGGACAGGGCGTGGTCGACCCCGCGTTGGCCAGCGGCGCGCCGGCTCCGCTGGATCCGCTCAGCCGTGCGGCCGGCGTGGCGGTCCGCATCGGCGGGGCGGAGGTTCCACCAGGCGACGTCTTCTTCGCAGGCTTGACCCCGGGCCTGGTGGGCCTGCTCCAAGTCAACGCGCGCGTACCGGCCACGGCGGCGAGCGGCGATGGTGCAGCGGTGGCGCTTACGATCGGCGGCGCCGAAAGCCAGCCCGGCGTGGTAATGTCGATCCGCTGACTCAGCGGCCCTTGCAGGGGTCGATCGACTCGCTTGCGCCGGCCTCGAGCTCGAGCTCCGCCGTCCACTCGCGACCGTCGCGAACCGCAATCACGCTGTGGCGGCCCGCCGGCAGGGGAGTCGCAATGGGCGCCGCGCCCATGTAGGCTCCGTCGATCCAGATCTCAGCGTCGGCGCCCCGGCAACTCACCCGGACGCGACCCGCTCGCAGTGATGTTCGCGCCAGGCCGGGGTCGCGCAGCGACGCTTCCGCCGAGCGCGGGCGCGTCAGGCTGCGGGGTTCGGATGGCGGCGCCCAATTCGGCTCGAGAACCGGGTTGAGCGGCGCCGGCGCTGAAGTGGTCGACGGCCCGGCATGGCCCAGCGAGCCGCGCGACGGCGACGGGTCGTAGGGCGTCGAGCTCGTGCGCTCCATTTCCCGTACGCGGAAGACATGGAGGCGTAGTTGCCGGCCGCGAATGACGATGCCCATCCCATCGCCCTCGACCTCGGCGCTGAATGTGCGGCCAGCCTCTAGGTCTTTGCAATCGCGCAGATCGGCTTCGAGCTGCGGGTTCGGAGTGCGCTCGTCCTCAGGCCGGCTCCAGGCGCGTTCGAGTCGCCGCAGCCGCTCGCCATCGAGCAGCGGACAGCCAACGAGGTAAACGGTCTCGTCGAGATCGCGGACCAGAGCTAGCGTGGCCGGCATGGCCTCACCGCCGTCGCCTTCCCTCAGCTCAGGGCAATCCAGCCGGAACAGCGGATCGCGCGGCTCGATGCGGCATGCCGCGGCCCAGGCGCGTAGATCTTTCGGGATGTCCCGTGGCGAGTCGACGCGAAACTCGGCGCGCCGGTGGTCGAGGGTGTAGACCGCGGTGGGACGCGGCGCCGCGTCGAGCAGCGCAACGGCCACGAGCAGGCCTGCTAAATGCCGCACGCGCTCATTCTAAGCGCAAATCAGATCAGCACGCGCCAACTCTCGCGGAATCCGCCGTCGGCGACTTCTTCCCACATCTCGAGCGCTTGCACCGCAACGGCCGTCGTCTCGGGCCGCAGCTCGCGCGGGCGGTCTTCTTCCGGCTTGACGGTGAAGGCGCCGTCGAGTTGCGGGTCGAGCGACTGCATCTGGCGACCAGCGAGCTCCTCGGCTTCGGCCTTGGCGCGGCCGTAGTCGAGCTCCATCATGCCCAGCGCGTCAGCGTAGAGCCGCAGCCGCAGCAGCCGCGCCAAGCCTTCGGGCGTCGAAGACCCGTTGGCCTGGACTACCGCCTGCTCGAGACGAATCAGGCCGGTCTGCAGCGCCTGGCTGGTCTGCATGTCCAGCGCGGCGGTTGGCAGCAGTCCCTCGAGGAACAATCCGTACTCATTCATTGCCTGGGCGCGGTCATCGGGATCGGCCAGCGAGGGATCCCAGGACTCGCAGCGCGACAACGCCCAACGGGTGAGCAACTCGGCCGGGTGCTCGAACTCGTGGTAGCCGTCTTCGGCCAAATCGAGGAAGCAGGCCGCCACCTTGAGTTGGTTGATGCCGCCTTCGACCTCCATCACTGGAGACTGATGGGCGATGTCGTATTCGGCGAAGAACGAGCCGTCAACGCGGGCCATGCGGTTCTGCATCGCGCGGGCGCAACTTTGGGCGCACTCGAGGTAGCTGCGGTCGGCGGTCGCGCGGGCCAGCGCGAGCAATGCCCGCAGGACCAGGCCGGAACCGAGAAACTCGGCCACTTTGCGGTTGTGGTCCTCGTCGTCGCAGGCCTCGGAGTAGAACAGGTCCGTCGTCATGTCCCTGGCCTGCTCGATCAGGAACTTACCGGCCCGCTCGGCCCGCTCGAGCTGTTCGCCCTCCTTCTCGCCGATGCTCAGCAGCGCCAGAACGAACCATGCGGTCGCCTCGGTCGAGACCGGGCCGAAATCGCCGTCGGTGGAGCGGAAATCGCGGTAGACGCCGCCGCCCTCCGACTGGATGCCCGAGTCCAATAGCCAACGCAATCCGGAGTAGATGTTGGAATTCATGCCCTTGTCGTGTGTTCAGATTACCACCGGGTCTGGGGGGCCGCGCTATACGGGGTTTCCCCACGGATTGTTAGACTGAAGTACCAATGAATCTACGAGTTTGCGTAGCCTGCGGAGTACTGGCTTCCCTGGTTTTGGCGTCCGCGGCGGTCGCTGGATCGGTTTCGGGCGTCTCCTGGGAAGCGCCCGATGGCTGGGCCGTGCAGCCGCAACGCCCCATGCGGGCTGCTACTTATACCATTTCGGCCGCGGGAGGCGATTCCGAGGGCGGAGAATGCGTCGTCTACTATTTCGGCCCCGGCCAGGGCGGCGGCGTGGAGGCCAACGTGAAGCGTTGGGTCGGGCAGTTCCAGGCCCCCGACGGCGGCCCCGCCGACCCTCTGGCGAAGCGCTCGCACCGGACGGTGAACGGAATCGAGGTCACCCTGCTCGATCTGACCGGGACCTATTTGTTCAAGCCCTTCCCCATGGCGCCCAAGGCGACCGAGAAGCCAGGCTACCGCATGCTGGCCGCGATCGTCGCCGGCAAGGACGCGCCGGTCTTCTTCAAGCTGACGGCTCCGGAGAAGACCGCCGCCGCGGCCGCGCTGGATTTCGACCGCATGATCCAGTCTCTGACGAAGCAGTAGGGTGTTCTACTGAGCCGGGGCTGGAGCTTCCGCGGGAGCCTCTTCACTGAAGCTAACCGCCGGCGGCGCCTGGCGCGCCTCCTCGGTGGTGCGGAAGTAGGCTTCCTCGCGCTCAAACCCGCCGAAGGAAGCGACCAGGTTGTTCGGGAAGAGCTGGATGTAGGTGTTGTAGTCCTGCACCGTTTGGTTGTACTTCCTGCGCTCGACCGCTATCCGGTTCTCGGTCCCGGCGAGCTCGTCCTGCAGCCGGATGAAGTTCTGGTTCGAGCGCAGCTCGGGGTAGTTCTCTACCACCACCAGCAGCCGCGAAAGCGCCGAGCTGAGCGCGTCGTTGGCCGTGATCGTGTCCGATGGACTCTGTGCGCCGCCCAATCGGGCCCGCGCTTCGGCGATGTTCGCGAATACCTCGCGTTCCTGGGCGGCGAAGCCCTTGACTGTCTCGACGAGATTCGGGACCAGGTCCGCGCGTCGCTGGATCACGGTATCGACCTGCGCCCAGGCGCCGGTAATCGACTCCTTCATCGCCACCATCTGGTTGCGGCGCTGGACGTACATACTCCCGATCACGAACACCGCGAGCAGAGCGATGCCGAGCAGTACGCCGATCGCGAGCAGCCCTTTCTTCATGAGCCGCGCTCCCGATCCAAGCGGTCCACGAAGCGGGCGGCCTTGTCGATCTCGCGCAAGTAGGCTTCGAACAGGGGCGTGATCTCGCCATCCGCCAGCCTCTTCTCTCCGTTGCGCACGGTGATGATTTGCTCAAAGGGCGCGGCCTCGATGCCGAGTCGTTTCGAGGCCTCCCGGATCGCTTCGAGCTTGGTCATGTGGGGTGTTCCGCCGGCGAGTAGCGCCGCGTGCCGGAACAGTGTAGCGAAACTCGGTAGCGAGTCGCTGAGCAGCTCGACCAGCGCCTTGCGGTCCTTCTGCATGGCGAGGAAGCGCTCTCGCAGGCGCACCAATCGCGAGCGCAGCTCATGCTCGACCTGGTGGCGATGATGGCTGGCGTCGATCTCGATCGTCTCGACCACGTCCTCCCCGTAGAGGACGCGGTAGGCGTGGCGAATGTCGTAGAGCTCGATCGCAAAGGCGTCGGCGCCGTTCTCGATCTCGTCGACCGAGAGCAGCACCGGGGCGGGTTGCTTCTTGCGAAGCCACCAGTCGACGGTCTGGTAGGCTTGCTCGAGCTCGGCCGAGCCGACGTTGCGCAGGACGGCCAGAACGTTGAGGTCCGAGCAGTCGGCGTCGTAGTCGCCGGCGGCCGCCGAGCCGTAGAGGACCAAGCTCACCAGCGTGTCGCCCAAGTCCGCCGAAAGGCGTGCGGTCAGCCCCTGCAACAGCTCATCGGTCGTCTTACCAGCCACGCGATGCTCCTCCTCCGCCAAAGCCGCCGCCTCCGAAGCCGCCGAAACCACCGCCCGAGCTCCAGCCTCCTCCCCCGCCGCCTCCGCCTCGGCCGCCGATGTTGCCCAGCCACCAGGCTGTGGTGACTGCGTCGTCATTCCAGGCGCCCCGTCGTCGGCGGCGAGGCCACAGAGCGAGCACGAGAATCAGAATGAGCCAGATCCAGGGGAAGAATCCGGGCCCGGTTCTGCGCCGCCGGCCAACGACGTTTTCGGGGATGCCGGTCAGCGTGACTCCAGCGTCGGCGCCGATGATTTGCGCCGTCTCGGAGACCCCAAGCGCTACGGCAGTATCGTAGTCGCCTTGGCGCAGCAGCGGGGTCATCACGTCGAGGATTTGGCCGGCGCGCCCGTCCGGGAGGATCGGCTCGAGCCCGTAGCCGACTTCTAGACGCATCTGGCGGTCTTCGATTGCGATCAACAGCAGCGCGCCGCGATCATCCTGGTCGCCGACGCCCCAACGCTCGCCTAGTAGATTCGCGAAGCCCTCGACGGACTCGCCTTCGAGCGAGCCGACGATCGCGACCGCCATCTCCGCTCCGGTCTTCTGCTGCAACTCCTGCGTCAGCGCTTCGAGCGTGGCCTCCATCGGCGAGCTCAGCACTCCGGCGTAGTCGTTGATGAAGCCGCTTGGCTCGAGGTTCTGCTGTGCGGGCAACGCCGCGGCGGCAAGCCACAAGGCGACCAGAAGCGATTTCGAGGCGCGGCGCACGTTCGTCCTACAGGATATCGAGCCCGTCAGGTTCGCAGCGTCAGCCCGCCGTCGACGGCGAGGGTCTGCCCGGTGATGAACGGCGTCGAGGTCAAGAAGAATTGCACGGCCTCCGCGATCTCCTCGCCCGTGCCGTGGCGCTGCATCGGCGTCGCTTCGATCATGCGCTGCACGGCGGGCTCGTGGTTGTCGGAGAACTCGACCACGCCGGGCGCGACCGCGTTGACGCTGATCCTCGGCGCCAGCTCCTTGGCGAGTGAACGCGTCATATGGAGCACGCCGGCTTTCGAGGCGTTGTACGGCGCGTATCCGGCCCAAGGGCGGAGGCCGCCCATCGAGGCGAGATTCACGATCCGGCCGCCCTCGGGTTGCTCGAGCATGATACGCGCCGCCGCCTGGCAGCCGAAGTAGACCGCACGCAGGTTCGCCGCATGGAGGCGGTCCCAATCCTCGGGCTCGGCCTCGAGGATGGGCGTCTTGTAGTACAGGCCGGCGTTGTTGACCAAGCCATCGAGCCGGCCATAGGCTTGGCGAACCTCGGCGAACAGCCGCCGGATCTGCTCGACCTCGTCCAAGTCCGCCTGGAAGACTCGCCCGCCGCAGTCGTGCGCGGTCCGGCGCGCCTCGTCGGCCGAGCTGCGGTAGTGCACGGCGACCTGGGCGCCGGCGCAGCCGAGATCGAGCGCGATGGCGCGGCCGATGCGCCGCGCCGCGCCGGTCACGAGAACGACTTTGCCTTCCAAGCTTTGCAACGCACCCTCAGGATACCCGTGTGCGAGAATGCCAACGAAATGCCGCTCGACCGCCGCGCCGCGCTCCGCCGTCTGTTGGGATTCGTCGCCTCCTCGCCCGTGTTCGCCCAGTTGGCCCGGGCGCAGTCCGTCTTCCCGCCGCAGTACTCCGACGAAGTCATGGGCCCGGTAAACCTGCACGAGTTCGAGCCGATCGCCAGGCGGAAGCTCCACAAGATGGCCTACGACTTCATCGCCGGCGGCGTGGAGGACGAGGTGACGCTGCGCGCCAACCGCGCCGGCTTCGAGTGTCTGCGCCTGGTCCCGCGTGTGATGACCGATGTGTCAGCGGTCGACCCCTCGGTGGAGCTGTTCGGGACCAAGCTGCCCGCGCCGATCTTGCTTGCGCCAACCGGCGGCAAGAACCTCATCTTGCCCGGCGCCGACTTGGTCGCCGCGCGCGCCGCCGCCCACGTCGGCTGCATCTACTCGGTCGGCGGCGCACCGATGGATCGGCTGCTCGACGAAGGCGTCGAGGTGACGTTCTGGAGCAACTCCATCGGCCAATCCTCCAAGGAGGCCGCGCAGAACTACGCCCTGCGGATGGAAGATCAAGGCTCGTCGGGGTTGATTCTCACCGTCGACAACCAGTACCAGTCCAACCGCGACCGCAACAACCGCAATCGCTTCGACTACGGGTACATGTCGAGCGGCGTCCCAGGCGATGCTGGCGGAGGGCCCCCGCGCAACCCGGCTGTCGCGGCGATGTGGCGCAAACACACGCCGAACCTCACCTGGGAGTGGATCGAGTGGGTGCGCCAACGCACCGAGCTGCCGATCATCATTAAGGGCGTTCTCGACCCCAGGGACGCCGAGCTTGCCGTCGACCGTGGCGCCGATGCGATCGTCGTCTCCAACCACGGGGCGAGACAGCTTGGCAGCGCCATCGCCTCGATCGACGCTCTGCCCGACGTCGCGCAGGCGGTCGGCGGCCGCGTTCCGATCCTGATGGACGGCGGGGTGCGCCGCGGGACCGACATCGTCAAGGCCATCGCGCTAGGGGCGGCGGCTGTCCAGATCGGCAGGCCGTATCTTTGGGGGCTGGCGGCGTTCGGACAAGACGGCGTGCAGCGCGTCTGGGAGCTGCTAGCGGCGGAATTCAAGCTGGCCCTGGCGCTGGCCGGTAAGACGAAGCCGGCGGAGGTCGACAGCAGAGTCGTGAGGAACCCGCAATGCGGACTGTGAGCCCAGAGGCTCGCCGTGGGGGCTGTCACGATTTCGCGCTGCAACGGCATCAACGAGCTCGGATGCCGCTTGCAGGCGCGAAACTCGCTGACCGCCCCCCGACCACGGTTTTCACACAAGCTCGCTGGATTGCTCTCCGCACCCTCCCTGGCGCGGTCTTATTCCTGTTGTTCGCGAGCGCCTCGTGGGCTCAAGACAAGCCCCTACACCAAATTTGCGGCGACTGCCACACGACCGTCGCCGAGGATTTTCGCTCTCACGCGCATCTCGACGCCGGTCTTGATTGTTCCACGTGCCACGGCGAGAGCAAGGACCACCGCGACGCCGGCGGCGCGACCGAAGTCGACCGCGTCTCAGCGCCGCACCAACTCGCCCAGCTGTGCGGGATGTGCCACGCCGAGCAAGCCAAGGGCTTTCTGGCCAGCCGTCACGGCGAGCTGGTCCAGGCGATGGAGCGCGGCCCGAATTGCGGGACCTGCCACGACGTCCACCGCGTGCGCCCCATCCTCGCGATGAAGCGCAGATGCACAAACTGCCACCAGCAGCGGCCGGAGGCGTGCGCGGCCGAGCCGGCGGAGACAAAGTTTCAGCTAGACTGCGCGAACTGCCACACGCCGCACGAGTTTCATCCTTAGGATCTAAGCCTGCCAGCCGTGCTGCGAGGCCTGCGGGATCCGCGCGATCAAGTCCGCGAGCTCCGTCTGGCTTTCCGCGCCGATCGTGAAGCAATCCACGTACTTGAGCGCCAGCGCGTGCTGCAACGCGTAGTCGACGCGATGCCGCAGCACGCCTTCACCCAGGATCTTCATGCCGATCACGCCCTTGCCGGCGGCTTTGATTTTGGCGAGCTCCTCGACCACCGTTGCCGGGTCGGAGTCCATCCTTGCGCCCACCGGATTGATCCGAGCCAAGTCAACGTCGATGAACTCCTGTTTGTGGACCTGCTTGAGCGCGGGTAGCGAATGGCACGAGATGCCGCGGCTGCGAATGATCCCCTTCTGCTTGTACTCGTTGATGACGTCCATCGCTCCTGCGCGCTGCGTTGGCCAATCTTCCTCGCGCACCGCGTGTAAAAGCAGCAGGTCGATGTAGTCGGTGTTGAGCTCCTTGCGGAAGCGCTCGATGTCGGCGCGCATCTCGGCCGCCGTTTTCGACTGCGACTTGGTCATGATGGTGACCTTGTCGCGCGGGATGTGTTTGAGGGCCGCCGCCAAGTGTGGGTGTGAGCCGTAGCCGTCGGCGGTGTCCCAGAATGTCAGTCCGTTGTCGAAGCCGTACTCGTAGAGCGCGGTGATGCCGCGCACGCCCAGCTTACGGGTTTGATTCGACGAGCCGCGCACGCCGCTCGTGCCCGTGCCCATCGCCAACCGCGAAGGGCGCAGCTTGGCGGGGCCGAGCTCGACCACGTCGCTGGCGAACTGACGAATCGGGTCATCGAATGCTGATTTCGGGGCGGCATGGCTCTGCGTGCGCGTGAAAGCCAGCGCGCCGGCGGCGGCCAGCGAATGCCTTAAGAACGATCGACGATCCATGGACGTAGTCCTCCGAATTTTCGACCCTTAGCGTATCACGCTCGCGCGCCGTTCCCGATGCGGTAGACGGCCTCGGCGGTGCGGATGATCAGCGCGCCGTCGGCGACCGCCGGCGTCGCCATCGTGAGCTCGCCCAAGCTGTTCTTGCCGGCCAGACGATAGTGGTCGCCCGCCTCGATCACGAAGCAGTCGCCGTCCTCGCTCAGGCAGAACACGCGCCCGTTGTAAGCCCACGGGCTGGCGGTGAAGGCGCGCGCCTCGCGGTCGATCCGCTGTTTGCCGTAGACCTCTTCCCCGCTGCGCGCGTCGTGGCAGGTCAAGAAGCCGCGGTCATACAGCGTGTAGTAGAGATCCCCGTAGACCAGCGGCGACGGATTGTACGGGCCGCCTTGCGGCAAGCTCCAGGCGATCGCTTCGTTCGAGTCTTCGCCTTCGGCGAGGCTGATGTCGCCCCGCGCGCCGGGCCGAATGGCGAACACCGGGCGCGTCTGGTCGCCGACGTATCCAGAGGTGACGTAGAGCAGCCCGTGCGCCGTGAACGGCGTGGGGATGACGATCGACGACATGCCGCCGAGCTCCCACAGCAGCTTGCCGTCGAGGTCGTAGGAACGCACTTTGTTGGTCCCTGGCGTGATGATCTCGGTGCGGCCGTCGTGCTCCCAGATGAACGGCGTCGCCCAGTTGCTCTTTTCATCGCGCTCGACGCGCCAGATCTCCTTGCCGGTCGAGGCCTCGAGAGCCGCGAGCGAGGATTCGGCGTCGTTGTCGTTGACGATGTAGAGCCGTCCTTGGTGCAGCGCCGGCGAAGCCGCGGTTCCCCAGCCGTGGCGAGTCGGGTGCGACGGCCAGCGTTTGGACCACACCGGCTCGCCGTCGAGATCAAAGGCGAACGTACCCAGGTGGCCGAAATGTGCGTAAACGCGCTCGCCGTCGGTCGCGGGCGTCTCGGAGGCGAACGAGTTCTTGAGGTGGCGCGGCGTCTCGGGGATCCCCGCATGGGCCTCGCTTTCCCACAGCCGCTTGCCCGTCTCGAGGTCGAGCGCGAGCGCCGACCAGGTGTGCACGTCCTTAGGAGGCTCGGGGCGGTTGCCGCCGAAGTAGAGCCCCTTCTTGACCGCCTCGACCGAGCCGGCGGCCACGCAGTTGGTCAACAGCACGCGGTCGTCCCAAACGATGGGCCCCGACCAAGCCATTCCCGGCAGCGGCGTCCGCCAGGAGACATTCTCGGTCGCGCTCCAGCTCTCGGGCAGGCGAGGGTCGTCTTTGGCGACCCCGCGCGCGCCTTCCCCGCGGAACTGCGGCCAATTCGCCCGGGCCGCCGGCGCCGCCGCCAGCGCTTTGAGGAAGTGTCGTCGTGTCATCATTCACTCTCGCTCGGCGCGTGTTCGAGCAGATAGATGTTCCGGAACATCACAAAGCTCGACTGATCGTGCAACTGCAAACCGATGGGTCCCGTCCGGGGGCGTTTGGGGTCGCCGGGATGCTCGGCCACGAGCTCGCCGTTGACGTAGACCCGCAGGCCCTCGCGGCGTGAGACGATGTTCAGGCTATTCCACTCGCCGTCCTTCTGAACACCCGCCTTGGCCCGCGCGAGGCCGTAGATGCTGCCGGTCGGCCAAGGGTCGGGCCAGTTGCTGTTGATCTGGATCTCGTAGCCGAGCTTCGACGGCGTTCTCGAGAAATCCGGCGGGTGCGTCAAGCCGTGTTTGGCGCGCGAGGGATCGCGGATCGAAACCCCGCTGTTGCCCGGCGTCCGCACCCAGTAGTCGAGGTGCAGATCGTACTCGTCGTAGTCCTTCTTTGTGTAGATCCACGACTGGACGATGTCCCAGCTGTGGAACTGCTTCTTGGTGACGCTGGAGCGGGAGGCGAATAGGAGACCTTCGTCCGGTGTTCGATAGGCTACGAGCACGCCGTCGGAGCGAACCTTCCAGATCCCGTCGCCCAGGATTTCCCACTGGTCCAAGTTGCCGCCCAGCAGATCCCGCCAGTCCGCCGCCGGCGCCAAGACCGGAGCGGCGCACAATGCCAACACAGCCAGACAACGCATCGCCGTTCAGCTTAGCACCGGCGGCGGCTACCATAGGCGGACATGAGCCGGACGACCCCATCGGACGAGCTGGGTGTCGGCGAGCGCGTAGCCGAGGCTTCGCTCGGACGGCTGCTCAACCCCGACGGCTCGTTCAACGTCGCGCGCCGCGGGCTGCCCTTCTTTCAGTCGCTGCACCTCTATCAGATCTTTACCCGGATGTCGTGGCTGCGGTTCTACGTGGTGATGACGAGCGGCTATCTGGCGGTCAATCTCTTGTTCGGGACGGCCTTCTTTCTCGCCGGACCCGGGGCGATCAGCGGGCTCTCGAGCTTGACGGCGCTCGGGCGCTTCAAGGAGTGCTTTTTCTTCAGCGTCCAGACGTTTTCGACCATCGGCTACGGCGCCTACGCTCCGGCGAGCGATCCAGCGCACGCCATCGTGACCGCCGAGGCCATCGTCGGGGTCTTCTTCGTTGCGTTGGCCACAGGCGTCGTATTCGCCCGGTTCGCCCATCCGCCCGCGAAGATTCTCTTCAGCGATCGAGCGGTCGTCGCGCCCTTTATGGAGGGGACGGCGTTCATGTTCCGCATCGCCAACGCCAGGAAGAATCAGTTGCTGGACGTCGAGGCGACGGTCGTGCTCAGCCGCCGGGACGACAGCGTGCAGGCCCGCCGGCGGTTCTATCCGCTGACGCTTGAACGCGAGAGCGTGATGTTTCTGCCCCTGCATTGGGTCGTCGTCCATCCGGTCACCCCGGAGAGCCCCTTGTGGGAGATCGACAAAGAGAGCTGTTTGGCCGCCGACGTCGAGTGCTTGATCCTCATCCGCGGTGTCGACGAAGCAAACTCCGAGCAGGTTCATGCGCGTGCTTCCTACGAGGCCAGCCAAATCGTCTGGGGCGCACGCTTCGCCAACATGTACGACCCGCCGCGCAACGGCGTCGTCGGCATCGACCTGCGCAAGATCAGCGACATCGAGCTCGTCGATGAGGCGTCGGCCGATCCGGTATCCTGAGCACCGCCATGCCGGACTACGACCTCTATTGGGGCGACCTGCACAACCACAACGCGGTCGGCTACGCCCGCGGCTCGCTCGAGCGCACCTACGAGATCGCGCAAGAGCATCTCGACTTCCTCGCCTTCACGCCGCACGCGCAGTGGCACGACATGCCGCACATGCCCAACGACGCCCACATGAAGTGGGTCAACGGGTTCAAGGTGCTCGAAGAGAACTGGACCAAGGTGCAACGCCTGGCGAAAGAGTCCAATCGCGCCAACCGCTTCGTCTCGCTGCTGGCCTACGAGTGGCACTCGAGCTACTTCGGCGACTACTGCCTGTACTACCCCGGCGACGACCTGCCGCTCGAATACTTCGACCACGTCGACGCCCTGCAGGACTACGTCCGCGGGACCAAGGCCATGATCATCCCGCACCACCTGGCCTACAAGCAGGGTTGGCGCGGGGCGAACTGGAATCATCTCGACACGCGCGTCAGCCCGTGCTCGAGATCTTCTCCGAGCACGGCCTCTCCGAGCACGACCGCGCCTCGCGGCCCTTCATCCGCCACTCCAACGGACCGCGTTGGTCGCGCAATACCCTCCAGCGCGCGCTCGAGCGCGGCTTTCGCGCCGGCGTGATCGCCAGCTCGGACGACCACCTGGGTTACCCCGGCGCCTATGGCGAGGGCTTGGCCGGCGTGGGGGCCGAGGAGCTGAGCCGCGAGGCCGTGCTCGAGGCTATTTGGAAGCGCCGGACGATCGCCGCCACCGGCGACCGTATCCGCCTGCAAGCCACGCTCAACGGCGAATGGATGGGCTCGGAGATCCCGTTTGCCAAGGACCGCCGCATCGAAGTCGAAGCTGAAGGCAAGGACGAGATCGAGCGTATCGACATCCTGCGCAACAACCGCGTCGTCTACCGCTACTTCCCCGAAGACCACTACGAGCCGGGCCAAAGCTGGCCCGAGGAGTCGCTGTGCAGGATCGAGCTCGGCTGGGGTCCATGGGCGGATCTCAACATGGCGCGGGTTGCCGATTGGGACCTCACCGCGACGATCGAAGGCGGCGAGATCCTCGACGCGACGCCGTGCTATCAATCGGGTCCGTTCGAGGAAGACAGGCGCGACCGCATCACCGAACGCACCGAGTCAAAAGTCTCGTTGCAGGTCCACACCTCACGGCTGCAAGCCTACGAGGACGCCGCGACGAAATCGCTGATCTTGCGTCTAGCCGGCCCGCCGAGCGCCAAGCTCACGGTCGAGCTGCGCAAGCCGGTCGCCGCGTCGCACCAGTATTCGCTGGGCTCGCTCGCCGAAGAGAACGAAGTCGAGTTCACCGGCCAGTTCACGACCGAGTCGTTTCTGGTGCACCGGCTCGTACCTCCCGACCTCTCCACTGCCAAGTGCGCCTTCTCGGACAAAGGCCGGGAGGGCGACACCGATTGGTACTACGCGCGGGTGACGCAAGCCAACGGGCATCAAGCCTGGTCTAGCCCGATCTGGGTGGAGGGCGGCTAACGGCTTCCATTAGAGACGCTTATGTTCGGATGGGCGCGTTTGCGTTTGGTATTCTGATGAGACCTGCCGCGGCGCACCGCCGAGGCCCTCCGACATCGGTAGGATTTCGACCGCTCCTGGCAAGCGGATGCGGGACGGTGCGCGACAGGCGGGCAGACAACAGCATGGGCAAGCCGACTGGATTCATGGAGTACGAGCGCCAAGCGCCGAAGGGGCGCGAGGTGCTCGTACGCATCAAGGACTGGAACGAAGTCTACCAGCCGATGACGGAGGCCGAACTGGCGACCCAGGGCGCCCGCTGCATGGACTGCGGCATCCCGTTCTGCCACACCGGCTGCCCGCTCAACAACATCATTCCCGACTGGAACGACTTGGTCTACCGCGGCCGCTGGCGAGACGCGTTGCGCGAGCTCCACGCCACGAACAACTTCCCCGAGTTTACCGGCCGGATCTGCCCCGCGCCCTGCGAGAGCGCCTGCGTGCTGGGCATCAACGCCGACCCGGTTTCGATCAAGGCGATCGAGAAATCGATCGTCGATCGGGGCTGGGCCGAGGGCTGGATCAAACCCGAGCCGCCGCCGTCGCGTAGCAGCAAGAAGGTTGCGGTCGTCGGCTCGGGACCGGCGGGGTTGGCGGCAGCGCAACAGCTCAACCGCGCCGGCCATGCGGTAACCGTGTTTGAAAAGAACGAGGTCCCGGGCGGCCTCCTCGTGCTGGGCATCCCCGACTTCAAGATGAGCAAGGCGCTGGTCGCCCGCCGGGTCGAGCAAATGGAAGCCGAGGGCGTGAGCTTCCGCTGCGGCGTCCACGTCGGCGTGGACGTGGAGGCAAAGCAGCTCCACGACGAGTTCGACGCGATTCTAATCGCGACGGGCTCGGAGAAGCCGCGGGACCTCAACATCCCCGGGCGAGAGCTCAACGGCGTCTATTTCGCGATGCAGTTCTTGCCGCAACAGAATCGGCGAGTGGGCGGCCGGGCCGTCGACCCGGACCTCGACATCTCCGCCGAAGGCAAGCACGTCATCATCATCGGCGGCGGCGATACGGGGGCCGACTGCCTGGGGACGTCGCGTCGCCACGGCGCCAAGTCGATCCGCCAGTTTGAGCTGCTGCCCAAACCGCCCCAGACGCGCGAGGAGCCCGGCGCGCAGCCCTGGCCGCTGTGGCCGTTTACCTTCAAGGTGGAGAGCTCGCACGAAGAGGGCGACGTGCGCGACTACGCCGTCAACACCACCGAGCTCGTCGGAGACGGCAACGGCAACGTCAAGTCGCTCAAGGGCGTGCGGCTGCGTTGGGAGGAGCCGGATCCGGAGACCGGCCGGCGGGCCGGCTTCAAACCCATCGAGGGCTCGGACTTCGAGGTCGACGCCGACCTGGTCCTGCTCGCCATGGGATTCGTCCACCCGGTGCAAGAGGGCTTTTTGAATCAGCTCGGCGTGGACTATGACGGCCGCGGCAACGTGAAGGCGGAGCTCGGCGAGTTCCGCACCTCAGTCGACAAGGTCTTCGCCGCTGGCGACGCGCGACGCGGCCAGTCGCTGGTGGTCTGGGCAATCAGCGAAGGCCGCAAAGCCGCTCGCGCGGTGGATGAGTTCTTGATGGGGCGTAGCGACCTCCCGGCCGCCTAGGCGATCCTCGGTTCGATGAGGCGCCAGGAGCCAGCTACGAAGCGCACCGAGACGCTCACGACGTTGCGATTCTCATCCGCCGCGGAACATCCTGCCGCCGGCTTCTAGTCCGGGCGGATGATTCGCTACCCTGGTGCTCCATGCGTCTTCGCCAACTCGGCCGCACCGGTTTAGAGGTTTCGATCCTCGGCTTCGGCGCGTCGCCGCTGGGCGAGGAGTTCGGCTCGATCGACGCGGCCGAGGGCGAGCGGGCCGTACATGCGGCCATCGACGCTGGCGTCAACTTCTTCGACACCTCCCCCTACTACGGCCGCACGCTGTCCGAGACTCGCCTGGGCCAGGCTCTAGAGGGTCGACGCGACAAGGTCGTGTTGGCGACCAAATGCGGGCGCTACGACGTTGATCGGTTCGACTTCTCCGCCGAGCGGATCCGCGCCAGCCTCGACGAGAGCTTGGAGCGGCTGCGGACCGACCATCTCGACATCCTCCACCTCCACGACATCGAGTTTGTCGATCGCCGGCAAATCGTCGGGGAAGCGCTGCCGGCTCTAGCGGGGCTGAAACAGGAGGGAAAAGTCCGATTCATCGGCGTCACGGGATTGCAGCTCGAGTTGCTCGAAGCGGTCGCGCGCGAAGCTGATGTGGACGTGATTCTGTCCTATGCCCGCTACAACCTGGTGATCGGCGACCTCGAGGCCGGGTTGCGGCCGTTTTGCGAGGAAAGAGGCATCGGCCTCATCAACGGCTCGCCGCTGCTGCTGGGCGCGCTCACCCACGCCGGCCCGCCCGATTGGCATCCCGCGCCCGGGGCAACGCTCGCGGCCTGCGCGAAGGCGGCCGAGGCCTGCGCGGCCGAAGGCGTCGACCTGGCGCAGCTCGCGCTGCGCTACTGCCTCG
Source organism: Bryobacterales bacterium (assembly GCA_965216545.1). GTDB lineage: Bacteria > Acidobacteriota > Terriglobia > Bryobacterales > UBA6623 > RI-231. The sequence goes on along the minus strand of OZ244172.1, from coordinate 2,492,149 downwards.
ATCACCCTTATGTCGCAAGCACGCTGGTCGGCATGTCGAACCGTCAGCAGCTCCAGTCGAACCTCGCCGCGCTCGATGTCGAGGTCCCGCCGGCGCTGCTGCGCAAGCTGCGCTCGATTCTGGAGCCCTACGCCGCCACGGCCTGGGCGTCGGGTCTGCCTGAAAATCAGGACGCCTCGATCCGAGGCCAATAGCGTGCGCGGCTTCTTGTCGCCCTACTGAATCGTGCTGGCGCCCTGTTCGCCCATCGGCGCCTGGGTGACGTTGCGGTTGACGTGGCGGTCGAGATTGATGACGTAGGTCTCCGGCGCCGCGAGCAGGATCGGTGAGTGCGTAGCCGCGATGATGCGGAACCGCTTTTGGTCCGCCAGCTCCATGAGCATCTTCAACACGCGCCGCTGATTGGATTGCGACAGCGCCATCTCGGGCTCGTCCAGCAGCAGCACTGAGCCGTCGGGCAGCGCGGGGAAGGTCTCGCGAAATAGCGACAACATCACTTGTCCGTGGCTCGCCGAGGAGAGAAACTCGCGCATCTGCTCGTCCTCGAACAGCTCCGGGTTGTTGCGAGGGTTGTGTTGCTCGGCGTCGAACAGCAGCACGCGGTCGATCTCGACCTCTCGCTTGTCGAGCGTGTAGGTGTAGCCGTCAGCCTGCTCCCCGCGCAGGGCGAGGCGGATGGATTGCAGCAGAGTCGATTTGCCCGAGCCGTTCTCGCCCTCCAGCATGATCAGCGGATGCGAAAGGTCCACGACCATCGGCATATGGAAGTTCAAGTTGACGAAGATCGGGTGCGCGAGGATTTTGAGAAACATGCAACGGGACCGTCTCACCAGGATAGCGTCAGCGCTTTGGCCCCAGGGTCGGCGCCGGCCCGCTCGGCGCGGCAGAGCCGGCGCGCAGTTGCAGCCGAATCTTCTTGTCGTACTCGAGCGTGGCCTTCCTGGCGTCGGGCTGGTTGCGCAGCTCCACGATGCCCCCCCGCCGGGCGGTGAACATTTCGAAGTCGCCCTTGCCGACCTTGATCGGGTATTGCATCCCTTCGACCAAGCCTACGATCCAGATGCGCGGGCTGGAGGGCAGGCCGCCCTGCGGGATCGTCAAATCCGTCTTGCCTTCCATGCCGCCGAGCACGACCGCGGAGCCGGGCAGCGGGAAGGCTTTGGGATTCTTGGCAGGCCCGATCGGGCGTTTCTCTCCGTTCTCGCGCAGCCTCAACTGGCCGTCGAACCAGCCCAGCCAGAACGCGCCGTCGTCCCAACTCCGGCGCGCGAAAACGCGGCCCCGGACCGCGTCGTACGCCGCGACCGGCCCGGAGGTGGGGCTCAGCCCGGGGATGTACGGGTTGACCCAGACGAGCTCGTAGAAGGCGCCGAGCGGGCCGGTCAAGGTATAGGAGTCGTTGCGCAACCAGCCTTGCAAGAACTGGAACTCGCGCAGGCCGATCTCGTACGCCACCAGCAGCATCTCGGCGATCCGCGCCAACGCAAGCTCGCGGTGCGAATTCTCGCCAACGGCGCGGCGCCGCAACCGGCCCTCGTCGGAGAGCTCGGCCCCGGGCAAGTAGGCCAGGATGCGGGCCATCGGCAACGAACGGAAGACCGCGGGCGTCTCCTGCCACAGGTCGCGCTCGAGATTGAGCCGGATCACGTGGCAGATCTCGAGCACGGCCACCAGCTCCTCGCCGTTGTCGGTGAGCTGTCCCGCCTTGAGCAGCGGGGCAATCTCGCGTTCCCACTGGTTGCTCAGCAGAGCGCCGAGGGTCGGCTCGGAGCCGTCCCAGTGACCGGCTAAAGCGATTGCCGCCAACACCCCGTCTCGCACGCCGGCAACATCGCTGCCGGCGAGCGCAGTCGAGCGCTCGGCGCCGGCGGCCAAGCCCTCGATGAGCGCGGCGCGTTGGTCGGGGTCCAGCCGCGGCTGCAGCCAGTCGAACACCAGCGCCCCTTGCCGCAGCTCTCCCCGAGCCTCAAAGCCTCGGCGGGCGGCTTCGAGCGCCCAATCGATCGCCGCGTCAGCGGCGGCTTCGTTCCCCTCAAGCCGCCACAGCAGCGCCTCGGTCGCCGGCTTGTCTTCCAGCGGAGCTCCAAGGTCGTGCATCTCTTTGAGGCGCAACCAGCGCGCCGTCTCGCGCTGGGCGTCGCGCTCGAGGCGGCGCAGCCGGTCGGGGTCGAGGAACAGTCTGGGATGGTCGATGTAGACCCGGAAGTCGGCCTGCGCGAAGACTAGCGCGGGAGCGGCCACGACGGCGAGCAGCAAGGCGCGGGCGACCATCGACCCCCTATTCTAGCGAGGCGTCCGCGGACGCCTCGGCGTCGCCGGAGGCGCCCACCAGCGGCTGCGGCCGGTCGCCGATCAGCGTCATGGCGGCGTGCTCGAGCCAATACCCTTGGCGCGAGAGCGAAAAGCCGGAAGCCAGTAGGTCCTCGTCGAGCCATGGCGGCGTGTCGACTTCGGGGTACTCGCCGATGATGAGCACCGGCGTGCCGTTCTCGGTCGCCGTCCAGCCCTTCTTGTCGAGCGTCCATTGCTGGCCCCAACCGTAGAGCCATTGGGCGTCGCGCTTGAGCATTCGGACGCAGCCATGGCTCGCGGGCAAACCGGGCAGGGCGTACTGATGGAAGGCGTGGCCGGTCTTGGCGCTGAAGTTGAAGTACCAAGGCAGATACCAGTTGCGGTTGACCGAGCTGCGATGCCCCTTCGAGCGCCAGTTGAGCGCGAACAGCCCGGACGGCGTCGGGCTCCTGTCTTTGCCGGTCGACACCGGACCCCAGCGCACCAACTCGCCATGCACGTAGGCCGCGAAGGCTTGCAGCGGCTTGTGGACCACGATGAGCTGATCGAGCTCACGCGCCCACCCGAGCCGCGCCGGCAGCGGTGCGTAGTCCAGCTCATCGCCAGTCCAATGTACGGGTTCGACGATGCGGTCGAGCCTGAACAGCGAGCTGCGATCGCGGCGGTTGAGCTTCTCCAGCAGATCGACCTGATCCGGACGCCACGCACATTCGACGTCTTCGAGCTTGTCGGGCACGGGCGCGAGCTGCAACGGGACGGCCAAGGGCTCAGCGCTCCCCGCTGGAGCGACGAGCCCGAGAATCAGCAGCAAGAAACCGTAGTGGCGCATAGGTCTTCACGCGATGCACGCCAGAGGCCAGTTCCGTGCTCGGGCGCGCACGAGGCGTCGAAACGCCTACTGGTTAGACCCCTCGAGCACGGCGCGGGGTTTCGGCGCCTGCTCGAGCCTAAGTGCGGTTTCCGATATTCTTGCCTGCAGCCGTTCCGCGACGAGTAAGAAGTTCCTAGGGTTTTTCCTTGGCGCCGGACTCTTCGTCGGCAAGGCGTTGCCGCTCGAGCTCGGCCTTCCAGAAGACCTCGCGGTCAACGACCTCGACCTGCACGGTCTCCTCGTCGTAGCCCTCGACTTTATCTTTGTGCCGGCGGAAGGTGACCGCGACGCGCATGCCAGGCTCGAGCGCGCCCAACAGCTCGCTCAACTCCGCAAAACCCGTAACGGGCTTACCGTCGATCGCCGTCACCACGTCTCCCAAGCGCAGCCCGGCTTTGAAAGCGGGTCCGCTCTCGGGGGCGTCCATCACCACCGCGCCCGCCTCGACGCCGCCAAAATGGACCAGCACCCCAGGCGAGGGGTCGTTCATGAACAACACGCCAATGGCGCCCTGGCCGGCGGCGAGAGCCGCGGCGCAAGCAAGCGTCAACAGCGGCAGGACGATCCTCATGCCAACAGCTCGTCGGGAATCTCACAGACGTAGACCTGTGTGTGGCCGCCGCGATCGCTCGCGAAGGCAACCAGCTTCTCGTCGGGCGAGAACGACGGATGCGGGTGCGTCCATTGCGGGCCGTAAACCGAATCGGTCGCCATCTCCATCCAGCTCAACGCCTTCTCCTTCTCTGCGGTCGCGCGCGCCGCGGCCCAGTCCTCGGCCAGGGCGTAGCGGGACTTGCGCCACTGCGTCCCCTGGCTAGACGCTTGCGGGAAGCACAGGGTTGCGCGCTCGCCCGTGCCGACATCGACGAGCTGCAGCCCGATGTCGGGGTGAACGGTATCGCACAGGATCCTCGTGCCGGCGCGGTTGGGCGCGATATGCCAGGCGTTGAATTCGGCGATGGTGCGGATCGAGCCGGTGTCCCACGCCATCGTCCGGAGCGCCTTGGGCCAGACCGTGAAGACGAGGTCGCGGCTCCGGCCCAGAAACGTCTCGTGGACGACAAACTCGTCGTTGTCATGCTCGTAGAGGCACTCGAGCGCCGAGCCGTCCCGGCGGATGCGGTGCATGCGCGGCGCGGGATCAGCGGCGAATTCGATCCGTTCTGCATCCACCGGGCAGAACTGCGGGTGGATGATCGTGCGGGGGAAGGGGAAGAAGTCCGCCGAGGCGCCGTCGGTGCGGCCGACGGCCAGCCCCCAGGAATCGGGCTTGCGGCAGGCGGCCACGAACCACTCGCCGCCGTGGCTCAGGCTGCATTCCCCCAACTGTCCCTCGTACTCGGCCACCAGCCGTTCCTCGAGCGAATCGAGAGCGATCGCCCAAACCTGACCGCCACGCACGAAGAAGACCTCGCCGCCGCTGCCGATGATGGTTGAGAACGGGTGGATGGCCGGCCCGTCGGTGAGCTGGCGAATCGGGCCGTCGGGGTAGCCGGCTTCAAACAGTTGCGCTTCGCCGCCGCGATAGGAGGTGAAGAGCAGCCGCGACTGATCGGGCGTGAACGAGCTGGTCAGGAAATAGGCCGGATGATTGATGGAAGGATGACTGGTGATCTGGCGGACGACGGCGCCAGTCTGCTCATCGCGCGTAACGGAGTGCCCGCTGGGCGTCGTCTCGCCTTTGGCCATGAGCCTATTGGAGCAGACGGCCCCGCGAGAGGTGGAACGCCGCGCTCCTCAGCGTTTGATGTTGTAGAGAAACACGAACTGCAACCGGATCTCGTCTCCGGTAAAGTCCCGCGGCAGAGGCGGAAACGGCAGCGACGCGCTCACGCCGGCGACTGCCGCGCGGTCGAGCGGCTGCGAGTTGGACGAGCTGGCAATGACCAGCTTGGGCACGTCGCCGTTCTGGTCCACCGCGAACTGCACCGCCACGCGGCCGCGCTCCATGCCCAGCCGGGCGCTCTCGGGAATCACGGCGTACCAGTTCCGGCGCACCGAGTTGAGCAACTGCAACAGATAGGGCCGGAAATCCACGCCCTTGGGGTCGCTGAGCAGCTCCAAGCCGCTTCCGATATTGCCCGGCGAAGGAGGCGCATACCCGCCGCCGGCCGCGCCCACCCCGTCGCCCACCGCTTGCGGGCCGCCGCCGTGCTCTTGCATGGCTTGGATGGCGTTCTCGACCAGCTGGTCGGGCCGCGAACCGATGCCGAGCCGGGCGAGCTCGATCGGCCCCTTCTGGCTTTCCATGCGCGCCTTCGGGTCTTCGAGAATGAGCTCCGGCTTCTCCGGCGGCTTCTGTTGGGACGGCGGAATCGGGATCTCCTGGATGCGCCCGGTGCGGCGTCCGCGCTGGAACGGGCCTGGATCCGGAGTCTGCGTCTTGGCGACCTGCGCCGGTTCCGGCTCGGGTTCGGGGCTTGCCGGCTCTTCCACGATCTGCGGCGCCGGCTCGGGCTCGGGCTGCTCGGGGACGATCGGCTGCGGCGGCGCAGGCTGGGGCGGCACGGGCTGTGTCGGGACCGGGTCGGGAATCGCCACTGCGGGCCGGGGCTGCTCGGCGTCGCCGCGGAACACCTTGGTCTCGCCCGCCTGGTCGGGGTCGCGGGTGAGCTCGGCCAACAGCTCGCGGCTCGGGGCGAGCAGCGTGATGTCGGTCCGCTCGCCGTCGGGCTCGGGCTTGGTAAAGTCGGTCGGCCTGGGGATGTAGGGCTGCAGCAGCAGGAAGACGATCCAGGCCGAATGCACGCCGAACGAAGTGGCGCGGCTGGTCCGGCGTTGGGCGTCGGCGGCGCGATCGGCCCAGTCGAGCAGGAGGTCTGGCACGGTCCCGGTCTCCGAGGGCCAGTCGGGCGAGCCGTCAGGAAACAGCTCGCGATGCCGCGCCGCTGGGTCGTAGTCCTCGACCAGGATGCGCAGCGACGAACCGTTGGGCTCGGCGTCGAGCCGCATCAAGGCCGCCGGGACGTCGAAGGCGTGGGCGCGGTAGTCTTTGAGCAGCAGACGCAACGGCGCCGCGCCGTCCGACTCGGGAGAGCTTCCCGCAGCCGGGCGCGCCGAGGTTTGCGGCTGCCGTTGGCTGTTCACTTGGCCTTGTGGGCGGAGACAGTTCGACCGACCAGAGCGGCGTGCCGCTCCATCTCCGCCCTTATTCTAAGCGCGACCTCCAAGGCTCGCCGGGCGGCGGGCCCCGATACCAGCGGTTCCGCGCGCGTACGCACACAGCCGAGGAACGCCTCGAGCTGGCGCGCCAGCGGCTCGCCCTTCCCCGGCGTCAGCGGCCGGTAGAGCAGTTGGTCGCTGTCGTCGAGACCGATCAGGACCCCCTCCTGCTTGGTGTAGTCGACTGAGACGTACTGACGCGGCTGGAAGTAGCGCAGTTTCCGTACTTTTTCGGTCGAGATGCGGCTGGCGGTCAGGTTGGCCACGCAGCCGTTCTCGAAGACGATGCGCACCGAAGCGATATCGGATTGCGCCGAGAGAATGGGGATGCCGGACGCCTCGATGCGCTCGATCGGGCTCGAAACCATCGCGAGCAGGATGTCGAGGTCGTGGATCATCAAATCGAGCGTGACGTCGATGTCGAGCGAGCGCGGCGCGAAGCTCGAGAGCCGATGCACCTCGAAGAACAGCGGCAGCTCGGCGACCTCGAAGGCCGCTTCGACGGCCGGATTGAAGCGCTCCAGGTGCCCCACCTGGAGAATGCGCCCGTGCCGCTCGGCGGCGGCGATCAGCCTGTCAGCCGCCTCGAGATCGGGCGCCAGCGGCTTCTCGATCAGCACGTCGACGCCGGCTTCGAGCAGCGCCAGGCCGATCTGTTCATGGCTCGCCGTTGGGGCGGCGATGGAAACGGCCTCGACTTGCCCGGCAAGCTCTTCGTGGCCGGCAAGCGCTGTGCAGCCGTACTGGGCGGCGACCTGCTCGGCGCGGTCGGAGTCGGCGTCGACCACGGCGACCAGCTCGACACCCTCCAACCGCGAGTAGACGCGTGCGTGGTGAGCGCCAAAGGCGCCCACGCCGACCACGGCCACGCGAAGGGCCCGCGGCCCGGCGCTCACTCGAACCCCCAGACGCATATCTTCGCCGCGTCGGCCGCGGCCAACAGCTCGTCGCGGTCGATCAGCAAGGTCTTGCCGGCTTCGACGGCCAAGATGGTCGCGCCGGCCGCGACCATCTTGCGGATGGTTGTCGGACCCGCGACTGGGACGTCGAATCGCATGTCCTGCCGTGGTTTCGCGCGCTTGACCACGGCGAGCCGCCGGTTCCGCGCCAAGCCCGCGGCGCGCTCGATGACCTCGTCAGTGCCTTCCATGGCTTCCACCGCGACGCAGGCGCCCTCGCAGATGACCACGCTCTGGCCTATGTCAAAACCGGACACGGCCGCGGCCACCTCCCGGCCGTAGGCGACATCGGCAAGCTCCTCGCCGGTCGGCTCGCGCTTTCCGTTCGCGCCGGGCTTGGCCAAGAACGGCTTCAAGAACAACGTCGAATCCACCAGCTCGACGCCCTCGTCCTCGAGCACCCGGGCGACCGCGCCGATCAGCGAGTCGGTGTTCTTGCGATGCAGCGCGGCCAGCACCTTGACCAGCCGCCAGTCCGGCCGGATCGCCGAGAAGATCTGCCTGTGCTGCACGCGGCCCGCCATGACTGCTCGCGCGACGCCTTCGTCCTTGAAGATCCCGATCAGCTTGGAGAGCTCGCCGAGCGAGATCCAGTGCAGCCTGTCGGCCTCTTGCTCGATGGCCGGGTCGGCCTCTTCCTTGATGGCGACGGTGACGAGCGAGCGTCCCTCGTCCCGCGCCGCTTCGAGCACCATGAACGGAAAGCGGCCGCCGCCGGCGATCAGCCCGTACCGCTCGACGCCTAGCGCGCCTTGGGCTTGTCCACGATCTGGCACATCATCACGCCCTCGGCGACGAGCTTGTCTTCGACGAAAGCTTGGCCGGCCATCTTGCAGACCGACGTCTTCTTGACCAGGAACTCGACCTCGAGCCGCAGTTGATCTCCCGGCACGACCTGCCGCCGGAACTTGCACTTGTCGATCGAAGCGAACAGGATGAGCTTCTCCTCCGGATTCGGCATCTGGCTCATCACCAACACGGCGCCCATCTGCGCCAGCGCTTCGGCGATGAGCACGCCGGGCATCACTGGATATTCCGGGAAATGTCCGTTGAAGAACGGCTCGTTGGCCGTGACGTTCTTGATGCCCGAGGCGGTGTTGTCGGTCAGCTTCAGCACGCGATCCACCATGAGCATGGGATAGCGGTGCGGCAGCAGCTCGCGGATCCGATTGATGTCCAGCATTTGGAGGAGATCCCCGGGGGCGCGGGCGGAAAGAGGGATAGTATACCAAGGAGTTATGACGGTTACGGACCCGGTTCTAGCATGGATGCAGGCCCGCCAAGGCGAGACCTTGGATTGGATCCGAGGGCTCGTCGAGATCGAGTCGCCCTCGAAGGACGAGGCGGCGCTGAACCGTGCGGCCGACTACGTGGAGGCGATGGCCGGCGGGCTGGGCCGGGTGTCGCGAAAACCGCTCGACGGCTACGGCGACCTGTTGCGATTCGAGGCCGAGCTCCGCGGCGCCGACGACGGGCGGATCCTCGGCTTGGGCCACCTAGACACGGTCTATCCCGCGGGCGCCCTCGCGGCGATGCCCTGCCGAGAAGCCGACGGACGACTGTGGGGCCCGGGCGTCTTCGACATGAAGGCTGGCGTCGCCTACTTCCTTTTCGCCATACGGGCGTTGCGGGAGCTCGAGATCCCGGTCCGGCGAGGCTTCGTCCTCCAGCTCAACCCCGAAGAGGAGATCGGCAGCCCGGCGTCGCGCAGCTCAACCGAGGCCGAGGCGGCGGAGAGCGCCGCCGTGCTGGTCGCCGAGCCGTCGTTCGGGCTCGACGGCCGCGTCAAGACCGCGCGAAAGGGCGGCGGGACGTATCGACTCGCCGTCGAAGGCAAAGCCTCGCACGCCGGCCTCGACTTCGAGTCCGGGGCGAGCGCGGTGGTCGAGCTGGCTCGCCAGATCGACCGCATTGCCGGCTGGACCGATCTCGACGCCGGCATCACCGTCAACCCCGGCGTGATCCAAGGCGGTACGGGCTCAAACGTCGTCGCCGCGAACGCGGAAGCGACGATCGACGTGCGCGTGCCTCGCGCCGAGCAGGCGCGGCGGCTCGAAGAGCGGTTCGCCTCTCTCGAGGCGTTCGATCCGCGCACCAAGCTCGTGCTCGAGGGCGGCCTGCGCCGGCCTCCCATGGAACGCAGCGCCGGCGCGGCCGAGTTGTTCGAGAGGGCCCGGGCGATCTGCGGAGAGTGGGGCGTGGAGCTCGACGAGGCGAGCGTTGGCGGCGGCTCGGACGGCAACTTCACAGCCGCCATGGGCGTGCCGACCCTCGACGGCCTCGGCGCGGTGGGCGAAGGTGCGCATTCGGCCCGCGAGAGCATCTTGCTCGAGCGGGTCGCCGACCGCGCCGCGCTCATCGCGCGGCTGATTGCGGCAATCTAGACTGGTTGCGTGGTCATGGATTGGCCGCGCGCTACTCAGCGCAGGCGACAGTCGTAGACGAAGGCGGGCGGGAAGTTCCGCACGATCGTGCGACGACGCACGAGAGGGAAGTAGCGTCCCAGGAAGCGGCCGACATCGAAGTACTCCGCCTTGCCGTCATTCACGCGCACCCGCGTAACGTACTGGAACTGCGTGAACACGCCGTCCGCGGCGAGCTTCGGCAGCATCCGCTCCACGATCTCCTCCGAGAGCGATGCCGGCAACAGGCTCAACCCCAACGACGACAGCACCGCGTCGACCCCGTCCACGCCGCGACGTTCGAGCTCCACGTCCGCTCGCTCGGCGCCGCACTGGATCACCTCGAAACGCGAATCGGTAATCCTGGTCTGGAGATACTCGACAAATCGAGGATTGATTTCGAACGCAAGTAGCTTGCCATCTGGCGGCAATTGCCCGAGCAATTCCTCGGTCATCACGCCGGTCCCTGGCCCCAGCTCGACGACGGTGCGGGCGCGCTCCATGGGCAGCGGCCGGACCATCGCTTCGGCCAAAAACCTAGAGCTTGGCGTCAATGCGGCGGTGGATTGGAATTCGGAGAGCGCTTGGGAAGCGAAGGTTGCAAGACCCATACCGTATGAGGCGCGTAGCGGCCTGCCCGACGGCTACGCGTCCGAATCGTAGCACAAGCTCGTCAGGATTTCACAAGTCGGCCAGCCGAAAAATCGCCAGATTCTCTAGGCGTCCGGATACTCGAGCGTCAGCGGATCGGGCAGCGAAATTCGCTCGATCCCAGCCTCGCCGGCAAGCTCGGAGAACTGATACTGCGGAAGATCCGGGTTGCCGTTCAACATCTGGCTGACCTCGCCAACCCCCAAGATCAGCAGCTTGTCGGGCTCGAGGTAGGTCTGTGCGACGCGCAGGATGTCGTCGGAGGTCACCGCCGCCACGCGGTCGCGGTATTTGCGCCAGTAGCCCGGCTCGCGCTTGGTGAGCTCGTCGCTCGCGAAAGTGCCCGCGATCTGTCCGGCGGTCGCGAAGAAGCGTGGAAAGATCTCGATGACGTAGTTCTTGGCGACGTCGAGCTCCTGCTCGGTGACCTTCTCTTCGCGAATCCTTCGCACCTCTTCGAGCACGATCGCGGTCGCCTGCGCGCAGCGCGGATTCTGCGATTGGAACCCCGCGGTGAACGTTCCCGGGTAGTACGTACCGGCCTGGAAGCTCGAGCCGGCGCTGTAGGCCAAACCTTCGTCCGAGCGGACTCGCTGTGTGATCCGCGAGATGAACCCGCCGCCGCCCAGGATGTAGTTCATGATGCTGACGGCGATGTGGTCGGGGTTGGACCGCTCGATGCCGAGGTGGCCAAGCTGGATGCGGGACTGGTTCACGCCGCCTTTCTGCACCATGTAGACGCCCGGCTTGGGCTGGTGCTCGGGAGCTGGAATGTCGGCAATGTCCGGCTTGGTCTTGGCCGGCCATGCCGCCTCCATCGCCTCACCCAGGCGTTCGAGCATCTGTTCGGTGTCGAAGTCGCCCGAGACGGAGAAGATGAACGAGCTCGGATGCAGGTAGGTCTGGTGAAATTCCCGCATCTTGTCGATCGTGACGGCCTCGATCGAAGGCTTGGTGGTCTGCCAGGAGGAGAAGTGGTCGTCCCCGCGCATCAGACGAGCGTACTCGCGGCGCGAGATGCCGTTGGTGTCGTCGTTGCGGCGTTCCATTCCCTGCAGGCTCTGCGCCACCGAGAGCTGGAAGCGTTGCTCGTCGAAGCCGGGGTTCTTGAGCACGTCGAAGTAGAGCTCGAGGGTGCGGTCGAGGTTGGCCGTCAGGCAGCTCATGCCGGCCGATCCCGACGTGTCGCCGAAGCTCGTGCCAACCTCGCTCGCCAGGAACGCCAGCTCCTCGTCGAGCTCTCGCGCCGAGAGCGTCGTCGTCCCGCCGGCCCTCATCTGCGCGCCGGTCATCGAGGCCAAGCCCCAGGACTCGCGCGGGGTCAGATAGCCGCCGCCGCGAATCCGGGCCGAGAGCCGCACCAGCGGCAGCTGGTGGTCTTCCACCATGTAAGCCACCGCGCCGTTAGGCAGCTCGTGGCGGTAGCCGGCCGGGTCGGGGGGATCAAACGCCAACGGTTCGAACTGGAGATCCTCAGGGCGGGCGGCGATCGCGTTGGGAGCCGGAGCCGCCGGAGTGGCGACCCTGGGAGGATCGTGGACGCACCCGGCGGCCGGCAACCCTGCCGCGGCGATACGCAGCCAATCGCGGCGCGTCATTGCTGACCTCCCGCCGAGGCGGCTTGGGCGGCGCCGTCCGGTCTTTGCCCTTCGGTGTAGTAGATCAAGGTGTTCCGATTCTCCGGTTTGAAGTACGCTCTCGCCACGCGTCGCAGGTCTTCCGCGGTGACGGCCTGGATACGGTCTGAGAACTTGTTGATGTTGTCCCATTCGCCCAGCGCGTCGTAGCTGAGCAGTTGCATCATCAGGTTGAACTTCGACTCCAGGCGCGCGAAGTCGCCGGCCATCTGCTGATTCTTGACTTTCTGAATCTCGCGATCGTCCGCCAGCGTATCTTGCAGCACTTTGATCTCCGCTAGCAGCGCCTCCTCCACCTTTTCCGGCATGTGGGGAGGACGCGCCACGCCGACGAATTCGAAATAGCCGTCCCACTTGAGCCCGTTGACGCCGGCCCCGGCCTGCACGGCCACCTGTTGCTCGAGCACCAGCGATTTGTAGAGTCGGCCCGTGCGTCCGTTCAACACGCCGGCGAGCACCAGCAGCGGCGGTTCGTCGCGGTGGGCGTCGGGCACGGTGTGATAGCGGATCTTCACCATCGGGCGAGTCTCGGCTTCGGCGACCAGGCGCTTCTCGGCGAGCTGCTCCACCTCGTTGGTGCGCACCGGCGGCGCCGGCGTCTCGCCGCGCTGGAGTCGCCCGAAGTACTTCTCGGCGAGCGCCTTGGCTTGCTCGATGTCGAAATCGCCCACCAGCGCGGCGGTCAAGTTGTTTGGCGCGTAGTAGACGTCGAAGAACTCGAGCGCTTCTTCGCGCGTCAACCCCTCGAGGTCGCTCGGCCAGCCGATCACCGGCCAACTGTAAGGCGATGACTGCCAGAACATGGCCGCGAACTGTTCCTCGATGCGCCCGGTCGGCGTCGAATCGATGCGCAGGCGGCGCTCCTCGTGCACCACGTCGCGCTCGGAGTAGAACTCGCGAAACACCGGGTTGAGCAGACGGTCGGACTCCATCCAGAACCACAGCTCGAGCTTGTTCGAGGGCACGTTGATGAAGTAGATCGTCATGTCGTTCGTCGTGCCGGCGTTCATGCCCGACGCGCCCGCGCCGGTGTAGATGCGGTCGAATTCGTCCTTGACGATCAGCCCGCGCTGGGTCTCGAGCAGACCCTGAAACTCCTCGAGCAGCGCCTTGTGCCGGTCCGAGCGAAACTGCGGGTCCTTGGCGTCGGGAATGCGCCCGCGGCGCTGGTCCTCGATGCGAGATTCCTCTTCGGCGCGGATGGCGCCGCGGACGCGGTCGAGCTCGCCGATGATTTCGAGATCGCGGTCGATGTCGTCCGTACCGATGGCGTGGGTTCCTTTGAACATCATGTGCTCGAACAGGTGCGCGACGCCGGTGACGCCGGGCCGCTCGTTCACCGAGCCGACCTTAGCCACCCAGCCGGCGGCGACGTTGGGGTCGCCCTCGCGCGGCACGAGTAGAAACTTCATGCCGTTGTCGAGCGTGTGGACCGTCGCCTCGACCTTCTGACCGTACAGAGAGACGACGCTCACAGCGAGCAAGAGCAGAATGCGCATGGCTACTTCCCGATTATGACGGGTGATTCGAGGATACGGGAGCGGCGAAGCGTAAACGCCGCCGCCCCGGCTCGTCAAACGCGATAGCGGTCGATGGCGTCTTCATCCAGGCTCACGCCCAGCCCCGGGGCCGTGGGAGGCCGGTAGAAGCCGTCGCGCACCTCAAAGGGCTCGAGCATCAAGTCGTCTTCGAGCACGTGGGTGATCGAGATGGAGTACTCGACGCCGCCGGGGAACGCCGCGTGTTGGTGCGCTTGAAAGACTTGATTGACGCCGGACGAGATCGAGTGCTCGACCCAGAGCGGGATGCCGGTCGTCTGGGCCGTCAAGGCGCGGCCCACGAAGCCGCGCCCCATCGGCTTGCCAACCACGAAGGCCGACAGCAGGCCCTCGCGCACGAACGGCATCGGATCCGCCGGCATGTGCTCGGCCACCGCGAGAGGGCAGTCGCGCTTGAGCGCGCGGTAGTCCTCGATCTGGCCGCGAGCGAACGGCGACTCGATGGCGAAGTAGTTCGGGAGCTCCGCTAGTTTCTCGACGAAATGTCTGGTGCGCCCCAGCGAGCGCCACCAAGAGTTGGCGTCGGCCCAGACCCGCATGTCCGGACCGACAGCCGCGCAAATGGCCTCGCCCTGTTCGAGCGGATCTTCCCACGGCCGCGCCTTCACCTTGTGCACGCGGTAGCCGAGATCGTAGCCCAGCTTGGCTTCCGAGGCCATCAACGCCGGCGGAAAGCACTGGCTCCACCAGGTCTGGACGATCCTCTCCGCCGGGTTCATCGCGAACAGCCGCGAGACCGGCAGGCCGGCCGTCTTGCCCAGCAGGTCGTAGACGGCAACCAGAATGCCGCCCAGGGAGTCGTCGAGCAGATGTTCCCAAGGGGAGCGGCCGACGAGGCTCTCCGCGATCGCTTTCGCGCGGCCGGCCGGCATGTCCGCATCGCCGATGCCGATGAGTCCTGCGTCACTGGCGAGCTTGACGATCACCGGCTCGTAGTGCGTCTGAAAACGATTCTGCATTCGGAAGCTGCGCTGCCAGGCCTCGCGGACGCGCTCATGCATCGGCACGCGCGTCGGAATGACCTCGGCCGAGACGATCTTGGCGGTCCGCGCCGACGCCGGAGCGGCCGCCGCGGCGGCGAGCATTGGCGCCGCGAACGACGCTCCGCCGGTAGCGCGGGCGATGAGTGCGACGAGCTCGCGTCGGTTGAGGCGGGACATCTCGCCTCAGAGCATACGCCTATACGGCGGCGGTTTCCAGCGCCTCTTCGACCGTCGCGTCTTCATGGACCATGGCGCAGACGGCCTGCAACGCCGCCCCTGGGTCCGGCTGCTGCCAGATTTGACGCCCAAAGACGACGCCGGAGGCGCCGGCGAGAAGCGCGTCGTTGACGAGATCGAGAGTCGTTCTCAAGCCCGACTCGCGCAGCGGTCCGCCGGCGACCAACACGGGTCGGCCGCAGGAGGCGATGATCCGGCGGAAGGCCTCGACTTCCCCGGCGTACCGGGTCTTGATCGCGTCCGCGCCAAGCTCGACGCCCAGACGGCAGCAAGCGGCGACTTCGCGCGCCATGGTCTGCGGCAGCTCGTCATCTTGGTCGCCTCGAAAGTCCATGTGGTTGGCCATCATGCCTTGGCTGAGCACTTCGGCGACGACCGGCATGCCCCAACGACGACCGTCGCTGGCGATGCGTCCGACCTTTTCGAGCTCGTCGGTCTCGTACGACGCCCCCACGGTGGCGTTGAGCACCACCGCGTCCACCCCCATCGCGACCGCTTCCTCGACTTCGCAGAACACGCGCATGGCGCCGCCTTTTCCGAACGTGGTGACGCCGCCGTCGATTCGCAGGATGACGCTGAGGTCGCCGATCTGTTCCGCGCACAGCTCCAGCATCCCGGGGGTGATCAACACGGCGTCGGCGCCGGCCTCGGCGCAGATACCTACGATTTCGGGGCCATTGGCAAGGCCGGGCACAACACCGGCGGCGTTGCCGTGGTCGACCGCGACGACCACCGTGCGGCCGCGCCGGTTGAGCCGGCGGAGACGGAGCGCTTTTCCGAGTGACATACTTTGGGAACGATTATAAGACCCGGAGGTCCGCTCACGCAGCGTCAGCCCTCCAGACCCCCGAGCATCGGCAGGGCTAGGGGCGGTTCCACCAAGTAGTCGAGGTCGCGCATGTTCGCGACGGCTTCCAGGACCGCGCGCCGCGGCGCCGGTTCGAGCGTGATCACGAACGGCAAGTCGTCCTTGTCCTCGCTGGGCTCCTGCAGAACGGCGTCGATGCTCACTCCGGCGGCGGCGAGAATGCCGGCGAGATCGGCGATGATGCCCGGCCTGTCCCGTACCCGAAAACGCAGGTAGTAGGGCCGGACCTCCTCGTCAATAGCGGCCAGAGACGCCCGCTGGAGCGCCTGGTAAGCGAACGGCGACACCCGCAAAGAACCGCCGTTGGCGATCTCCCGCGCCACGTTCATGATGTCGCTGACCACGGCGACGCCGGTTGGCGTGGGCCCGGCCCCGCGACCGTAGTAAAACGTATCGGCGCCGTGCGCGCCGCGGACCCAGACCGCGTTGTAGGAGCCGGAGACGTGCGAGAGGATCGCCGCAACCGGCGCCAGCGCTGGACGCACCGCGAGCAACAAGCCGTTTTCGGTCTGCTCGGCCGACGCGATCAAACGCACCGTCCGCTGGATCCGGCGCGCGTAGAGAAAGTCCACGTCGCGCACCCGCAGAATCCCTTCGGTGGGAATCTCCTCCGGCTGTACGTGGGCGCCGAAAGCAAGCGCGGCCAACAGGGCGAGCTTCGAGCGCGCGTCGTACCCTTCCACATCGGCGGTCGGATCGGCCTCGGCGTAGCCCAACCGCTGTGCTTCGGCCAGAACGGTTTCGAGTGAATCGCCGCGCTTCTCCATCTCGGTGAGGATGAAGTTGCAGGTGCCGTTGAGTATGCCGAGCAGCGACTGAATGCGGTCGCCCGCCACGCCCTCGCGCAGCACGCTGAGGATCGGGATGCCGCCGGCGACGCTGGCCTCCATCGCGAGCTGCACGCCGGCCTGGCGAGCTTGTTCCCAGATGCGCGGACCCTCCAAGGCCATCAATTCCTTGTTGGCCGTGACGACGCTCTTGCCGCGCGCGATCGCCGCTTCGACGATTTGCTTGGCGACATCGGTCCCGCCGATGAGCTCGGCGACGACCTGAACCTCGGGATCGTCCACGACCTCGCGCCAGTTCGTCACCCGCTTCGCCGCGGGAAACCGATCGGCCGCGGCTGGCGGCTGCTGCGCCAGCGATCGGGAGCAGATGGAGCGGACCTCGAGCTCGTAGCCCAACTTGCGACGAATGTGATCGGCGTTGTCGGAGAGGATCTCGAGGGCGCCGCCGCCAACGTTGCCGAGGCCGATGATGCCGAGTCGGATGGGGGACACTGCTCTCCGATTATAAGGAAGCCCCGCCGCGCGCCGGCGCCGCGACTCGGCGAACGCGACCGCCCGACCCCGGCGCGTTCGGCTCGTCGAATGCGGGCTCGGGGCGCACGGCCTCGTAGGGCGCAATATCGGGCTCCGTCGTGAACGAACGCCAGAAAGAGCGAGCGGAAGCATCGAACTGCGACATCGGACGCAGGCCTAGGATCAGCTCGATGGTGCGCAAGGCCGACAGGCTGGTATAGAGATTGGGATCCCGGACGCCGCGACGCACCCAAGGGCTGGCGAGCAGCACGACGCTGCGGTGGGAGTCGACGTGGTCGGGACCATCCTGCGCGTCATCCTGCACGACCACGACGAGCGACTTCGCCCAGGCGTCGCTGCGGCTGACGCCCTCGACCAGCCGTCCGAGCGCATAGTCGTGCTCGGCCATCATCGCCCGCGGGGTCGGGAAACCCTGGGTGCGGCCGGCGGTGTGGCTGTTGGGCAGGTGGACGAGCATCAACCGCGGCAGCTCGCCGGCATCGGCTCGTGCGGAGAAGTCCTGGAGGAAGACGTCGACTCTGCGAATGTCCGGAATTGTCAGGTCGAACCCGGGGTAGGGCTGGTGGGTATGCGGCGCCAGGGCCGGGTCCTCGATCTCGATGCCGTAGTTGCGCACCGAGAGCCCGGCCGCCAACGCGTTGGACCATAGGAACCCGGCGGCCGGCAGCGAGGCTGCGTCGTAGCCGCCGAACAGCTCGGCGCGCAGCCGGCCCGCCGCCTTCGCTGGCCAGAGCTTCTCGACGAAATCGTTGGCGAAACCCGCCAGCGACCAGAAGGCGCTGTCCGCACTGGTGGAGCCGGTCGCGTAGAAGTTGTCGAGCACGGCGAAGCGGCGCGCCAGCCGGTGGTAGTTCGGCGTGACCGCGGCGCCGAAGGCGGCGAGCGCGGCGTCGCCCTCGGCCTCGGCAATGTCGCCCAGGATCTGATCGTAGGTGCGGTTCTCGGCCAGCACGTAGATGACGTGCTCGATGGGGGACGGCTGAGAGAGCTCGGCGGGAACGGGATGGGCCTGCGGTGCGCCGGAGACCAACGCGAGATCGTCGTCGTAGGCGATGTTTTGCGCCGCGCGAACGGTGGTCGCCGCTAGCTCCGTCTCGTCAAGCTGCGGAACGATCCCGAGCGACCCAGTCTCCAGCGCGGCCACGTAGTCGCTCGCTTCTCCGCGGCGCGCCGGATCAGGACCCCTCGGCGCCGGATGCGAGCCGCCGCCTTTGCCGTTGAGGTAGAGCAGCCGTCCGTCGGGATGGGCCGCGACCGCTGTGGGATACCAGCCGGTCGGGATCGCGCCCGCCAAGCGCGCCCTGGTGTCCTCGATGTCAGCGACGGCGATGAGGTTGTTGCCCGAGCAAACGATGTAGAGCCGCTTGCCGTCCGGGCTCGCGGCCAACGCAGTCGGCGCCGTCCCGGCCGGAGCCACAGCCGAAGGGCCGAGTTGGATGCGCTCGAGCAGCCGTGCGTTCTGGCCCGCGGTCAAGCCATAGACCCAGACGCTATTGGTGTTGCCGGCTGCGATGAACAGCCGCGCCACGATCGGCGGCAGATCCTCCTCGTCGGGCCCCGGCTCGAGCTCGCCGCGCACGATCAGGATGTCCGAAGGCAACCCGCCGGTCGGTACGGCGTCGAGCATGCGGCCTTCCGAGATCCTGTACAACCCCACCGAAGAGGCGCCCCAATGGCTGATCCACATCGTGTCGGGATCTAGCCCGAGCCGCATGCGATAAGGGCGCGCCGCCGTGCCGAACGCGCCGATGCGAATGCCCGAGCTCGCGTTGAGCGTCACGACCTCGTCACCCAGAAGGTTGGCCGCATAGAGCAGCCGCCCGTCGGCGGAAAGCCGTACGTCGCCGACGAGATCTTTCGGCGTCAATCGCTCGGGGTCGATCGCGTGAAACTCGCGGCGCGGCGCGAGCGCGCCCTCGGCCCACTCGAGCTCGTAGACCGAGCCCGAGGCGCCGCCGCCGACGTAGAAAACCCTGCCGTTCGAGGTTGCTTCCAGGCCCAACCAGGCGTTGCGCAGGCCGATCGTCTGGACGACTTCTCCCTTGGAGAGGTCAACGACGGAAAGGCTAGGCGGCAGGAAACCCGCGTTGAGCGCAATGGCGTGGCCGCCGCCCGGCGCGAGGCGAAACGACATCGGCAGCGTGCTCAGCTCGATCTGCTCGCCGGCGGGCGTCAACGGCCAGCCGTTGGGCAGGATCGCGCCGCCATCGGGCAGCCGCCCGACGCGCTGCTGGCCGCACAGCGCCGCCGCGAGCAACAGGAGTAGGCCGAGGGGCCGCATGCACTCCAGTCTGGCACGCGCGAGAGACGCCCTTTCGGGACCGCGCTGACGCCGTAGCGTTGACCCAGGGACCTCGAGAGAGTAGGCTGCGAGCATGGAGATTCCTCTCACGGCGGAGCGCCAGGCGCAGTTGGCCGACTTGGCTCGGCGGCAAGGCCGGGACCCAGCCTCGCTCGCAGATGAGGCGCTAGGGGCCTATCTCGATCACGCGAGGTGGTTGGAGGAGGCCGTGGAGGAGGGCCGCGAAGCCGCGCGGCGCCGCGAGCTCGTCGACCATCAGGATGTTGGCCGCACGTTGGAGCAGCGCTACCGGTCTGAGTGATGCGGTTGCGCTGGACTGAGCCTGCGGTCCGCGACCTCACCGCTATCTGCGACTATCTACGAGAGCAGGCCGGGCCTGCTGTCGCGCTGAGGATCGCACGACGCATCCATGGGGATCTGGAAGCGCTCCAGGAGTTCCCGCGGAAGGGGCGTCCGGGGCGGTTAGCAGGTACTCGCGAAATGGTCTTCCCGGGCCTCCCCTATCTGGCGTTCTACGAGATCCAAGATGAAGAGATCCTGCTGCTCGCAGTTCGTCATGGTGCTCAGAAATGGCCGCCGGATAGAGAAACAAACTAGCCGGGGAGAAGCGGCGGCTCAAAGCAGGTGCTTGATCTCTTGAAAAATCGCCCGCGTCAGCGTCGAGCGATTGAGCGTGTAGAAGTGCAACCCCGCCACCCCGTGCTCGAGCAGATCTTCGCACTGTCGCGAGGCGTGGTACATCCCGACTTGGGCGACTGCCTCGGGGTCGTCTTCGACCGCTTCGATCTTGGCCAGAAGCCCCTGGGGCAACGACGCTCCGCACATCTCGGTGACTCGCTTGATCTGCTTCACATTGCGAATCGGCATGATGCCGGCCGCGATGGGAACGCCGATGCCGGCGGCGGCCGCACGATCGCGAAAACGATAGAAGTCCCCGTTGTCGAAAAAGAGGTTGGAGATCAGAAAGTCCACGCCCGCATCGACTTTGCGCTTGAGGTTCTCGAGATCGGCGTCCACGCTCGGCGCCTCGGGATGCCGCTCGGGATAGCAGGCCCCTGCCAGGCAAAACGGGTAGCTCGGGCGAATGAACGAGACGAGCTCATTGGCGTAGCCAAAGCCGCCCTCGACTGCCCGGAACTCCGTCTCGCCCTTGGGCGGGTCGCCCCGCAGCGGCAACACGTTCTCGATGCCTCCCGAGCGGAGGTCTTCGAGGATCTCTGCGATCTCGTCCCGGGTCGAGCCGACGCAGGTCAAGTGCGCCATCGGCTCGATGCCGATCTCCTTCTTGATGCGCTTGACCAGCTCGACCGTCTTGCGCCGGGTGGAACCGCCGGCGCCATAGGTGACCGAGACATAGTCGGGGCTCAGCGGCTTGAGCGCTTCGATCGTGCGAAACAGCTCTTCGAAGCCGGCATCGGTCTTTGGCGGGAAGAACTCAAACGAAACCGTCCGTTTCCCGCCCCGCAGGATGTCGATGATTCTCATGCCCCGAAAAACTCAGCCTAACACTCCATCGGCGGCTCCGACGGTAAGAGCCACCCCTTAGAATGGGGTTTCTCATGAGCATCCAAACAACCGTCGTCGGCTCCTACCCCATCCCGCGCTGGCTCTATGGCGACTCGTCGAAAACGACGCTGCGCGACGCCGTCGCTGTCGTGCTCAAGACCCAAGAGCTGTGCGGCATCGACGTAGTGGCGGACGGCGAGCTCAATCGCTTCGACCCCTCCCACCCCGAGACCAACGGCATGATCGACTACTTCGTCTCGAAGATGTCGGGCGTCAAGACCAAGTACTCGGTCAGCGATCTCGACGCCTTCCGCGCCGACGAGGGCATGAGCTTCCGCGCCGCTCCGGCCGGCGTGGTGACGGGCGACATCGGCGAAGGCGTTCTCAACCTACCGTCTGACTACGAGTTCACGAAGTCCCTCACGGCGAAGCCTCTAAAATTCACCTGCACCGGTCCGCACATGCTGACCAAGACGCTCACCGACCGCCATTACGGCGGCTACGACAAGGTGGCGATGGCCATCGCCGAGGTGCTGCGCGACCAGCTCTCGCGCATCGACGCCGCGATCATCCAGATCGACGAGGCGAACATCTCCGGCCACCCCGAAGACGCCGAATGGGCCGCCGCGGCGCTCAACGTCGTCTTCGACGGCATCCAGGGCGTGCGAGGCTGTCACGTCTGTTTCGGCAACTACGGCGGCCAGTCGATCCAGAAGGGTTTTTGGAAGAGCTTGATGGGTTTCCTGAACGCTCTGCACGTGGACCACTACCTGCTCGAGTTCGCCCGCCGCGGCTACGACGAGCTGCCGGCATTCCAGGAGCTCGACCCGAAGATCGGCCTGGGCCTGAGCGTGGTCGACATCAAGGACAACGAAGTCGAGTCGGCGGACTTGATCGCTTCGCGCATCGAGCGCGCCTGCGAGGCGCTCGGTGAGGAGCGCATCAAGTACATCAACCCCGACTGCGGATTCTGGATGCTGCAGCGCAGCGTGGCGGACCGCAAGATGGCCGCGCTCGAGGCTGGACGGGACCTGTTCTATGGGCGGAAGGCGGGCTAGGGCCTCGTCTCTAGAGCAAGTTCACAATAGATGGCGAAAGCGGCCCTGGCGATGGCCTGGCTGCAACCTTGGCGAAACGGCTAGAGGCTGCCATCCGCGCTCAGCCGAGCAACCGCAGTCGCTTCCCGACGTGAGGGCTCCGAGATCGGCAACAACTTCCAACACGAGCTCATAGGCCGCCCTAATCCTCGTCCTGTGCGCCGGCGAGCCGGTGGATCACCGAGAGGTCCTCGAGCGTGGTGATGTCGCCGCTGACCTTGTCGGTGGTGACGATCTCGCGCAACAGCCGTCGCATGATCTTGCCCGAACGCGTCTTGGGAAGCCCGTCGCTGAAGCGGATCTGCGCTGGCCGGGCGAACTTGCCGATTTCCTGGCCGACCCAGTCGCGCAGCTCCGCCGCCAGCTCATCGCCCGCTTCCACGCCTTGTTTCAGGGTCACGAACGCCACCACGGCTTGGCCGGTCAGCTCGTCCGGCTTTCCAATCACCGCCGCTTCGGCCACCGATTCGTGGCGCACCAGCGAGGATTCGAGCTCGGCGGTCGAGAGCCGGTGGCCCGAGACGTTCATCACGTCGTCCACGCGGCCCAGCACCCAGAAGTAGCCGTCCTCGTCGCGCCGCGCCGCGTCGCCCACGAAGTAGCAGCCCTCGATCTGGCTCCAGTAGGTCTCCTTGAAGCGCTCGGGGTCGCCGTGCAAGGTCCGGAACATCGACGGCCAGGGGTGACGGACCACCAGATAGCCCTCGCCGCCGAGCGGAACGGACTTGCCCGCCATGTCGACCACGTCGGCCTGAACGCCGGGTAGCGGGAAGGTCCCCGAACCCGGCTTGAGCGGCGTTGCTCCTGGCAGCGGCGAGATCATGATCGAGCCCGTCTCGGTTTGCCACCAGGTGTCGACGATGGGGCAGCGCCCGCCGCCGATGGTCTCGTGGTACCACAACCAGGCCGATGGATTGATCGGCTCGCCGACCGAGCCCAGCAGCCGCAGGCTCGAGAGATCGTGGCGTTTGGGGTACTCGTCGCCGAACTTGATGAAAGCCCGAATCGCGGTCGGCGAGGTGTAGAGGATGTTGACCTTGTACCTGTCGGTGATCGCCCAGAAGCGGTCCGGCTCGGGAAAGTCCGGAGCGCCCTCGTACATCACCGTCGTCGTGCCGGCCAGCAGCGGTCCATAGACGATGTAGCTATGGCCGGTAACCCAGCCGACATCGGCCGCGCACCAGTAGATGTCTTCTTCCTTGATGTCGAACACCCACTCCATCGTCATGCGGACCTGCGTCATGTAGCCGCCGGTCGTGTGGACGATTCCCTTGGGCTTGCCGGTGGTGCCGGAGGTATAGAGCACGTAGAGCGGATGCTCGGAGTCGAGCTCGACCGCCGGGCAGCTCTCCGAGACGCCGTCGACCACGTCCGACCAGTCGCGGTCGCGGCCTTCGGTCATGGTGATCTCGTTGTTCGTCCTGCGGTAGACGACCGAGTGCTTCACGCCCGGGCAGTCTTCGAGCGCTTCGTCCACGGCCTGCTTGAGCGGAACGACCTTGCCGCGCCGCCAGCCGCCGTCGGCCGTGATCACCAGCGTGGCGTCGAGGTCCTGGATACGCGTCTTGAGCGCCTCGGCCGAGAAGCCGCCAAAGACGACCGAATGCGTGATGCCCAGCCGTGCGCACGCCAACATCGCGATCGGCAGCTCGGGAATCATCGGCATGTAGAGGATCGCCCGGTCGCCGGTTTTGTAGCCGAGCCTCAACAAGCCGTTGGCGAGCTGCTGCACGCGGGCGGCGAGCTCCTGGTAGGTCAGCGTCCGTTGGTCGCCCGGCTCGCCCTCCCAGATGATGGCGGCCTTGTCCTTGCGGGATGTCGTCAAATGCCGGTCCAGGCAGTTGTACGCCATGTTGGTCTTGGCGCCGACGAACCACTTGTAGAACGGCGCGCCGCTGGCGTCGAGCACCTGATCCCACTTGCGGAACCAGTCGATCTTCTCTTCCGCCAGCTTGGCCCAGAAGCCTTCGGGGTCGGCTTTCGCGGCGTCATAGAGCGCGTTGTAGGCGTCCATGCCCGAGACGTTGGCTCGGCGGACGAATTCCTCGGACGGCGCGAAGGAAGGATCGGTAGACATGGGAAGCCTCGCTGATTCGATCGATAGAGAACGACTCCACAGCATACAACACCCCGGCTGCGTCGCCCGAAGCTCTCTGGCCCTTTAGGGGATTTCCCCGAAACAAACGCATTCGCGAGCCCGTACCATGGTCTATGTCCCCCTGGACCGCTATCGCCGGCCCTCGCGGCGCGAAAGAAAGGCGGAGACATTTCGCGCGCGTTTTCGTCAATTTGTAAACGCCTTGATCTTTCTGGAGACGTTCCCCATGCCAGCTCGACCGCTCGCCGCCGTCCTGGCGGCCCTGCTCGCCGTCGGTCCACTGCCCGCGCAAAAGGTGCAAGACCTCGACTTCTCCCTCTCGCAGGGCAGCTTCTGGGATCTTGGGATCTATAAGGCTCGGCCTGTGCCCGAGGCGGACCTGGCCGATTCCACGCGGCTCGACCGGCTTATCCGCGACGGCAAGCTCTACCTCTCGCTCGCCGACGCGCTGGCCCTCGCGCTCGAAAACAACCTCGACATCGCCGTCGCCCGCTACTCGCCGCTGGAGGCTCAGGCTGACCTGTTGCGCGCCAAAGCCGGCGCCAACCTGAGCGGCGTGCAAACCCAGATCAGCACGCTCTCGACCGGCCAGAGCGTCGGCGGCGGCGGTGGAGGAGGCGGCCAGGGCCCGGGCGGCCAAGCGACCGGCATCACGCAGAGCGCCAGCCAAGCCGCCCAGACCGCCGCCGGCGGTACGGGCAACGCAGCCTCGTTTTTCGGAACGCAAACCATCAACCTCGATCCCACGATCAGCAGCACCGTCGGCGTCAATCGCACCAGCAATCCCCAGATCTCGAGCTTTGTCGGCGGCCAGAATACGCTCATCAACGACTTCGGATTCACCAACGTCGGCTATCAACAAGGCTTCGTCAGCGGCACCACGTTCAACCTGAGCCTGACCACCTTCCGCCAAGCCAACAACAACACCCGCAACAGCTTCAACCCCACGCTCACCGGCGACGTCACCGCGTCCATCACCCAGCGGCTCACCCAGGGCTTCGGCCGCTCGATCAACACCCGCAACATCCGCATCGCCCGCAACAACCAAGAGATCGAGGATCTCAACTTCGAGGAGCAGGTGATCTCGACCGTCGGCGGCGTCCAGCAACTCTACTGGGACCTCGTGTCGCTGCGCGATCAAGCCGAGGCCCGGCGTCAAGATCTCGAGCTCGCCGAGAAGCTCGTCACCGACACTGCCAAGCAGGCCGAGCTCGGCCTCCAAGCGCAAATCGAGGTTACCCGCTCGCGCGCCGAAGCGACGACCAACCGTCAACAGCTCGTGCAAGCCGAGACGCTCGTCAAAGAGCAGCAAGAGATCCTCAAGAACGCGCTCACCAAGCACGGTCCCACCAGCGCCACGCTGGCCGGCGTCGAAGTCGTTCCCACCGATCGCTTCGCCATCTCGGCCGAACCGATCGATCAACCGCTCGAGGCGCTCATCCAAGCCGCCTTGCGCTCGCGCCCCGCGCTGTCTCGCACGCGCATCGGCCTCGAGAATTCCGACATCAACTTGCGCGGCATCAAGAACGCTCTCAAGCCGTCTCTCGACGTGGTGGCGACTGCGACCAACAACGGCTTGGCCGGCACGCTCAATCCCGACGTCATCAACCTCCCCGGCGCGCCCGATCCGGACCAGTTCTTCATCGGCGGCCTCTCGACGGTGTTCGGACAGCTCTTCCGGCGCAACTTCCCCGACTACGGCGTCCGTCTGAGCCTCAACCTGCCGCTCAAGAACCGCCAAGCCCAGGCGGACATGTCGCGCGAGCTGTTGCGCCGCCGCCAGCAAGACATCCAGCTCCGCCAGCAGGAGAACGCCATCAAGCTCGAGGTTTCCCGCGCGGTGGCGACCCTCGAACAGGAGCGCCAGAACTACCACATTGCGCTCGAGGCTCGCGAGCTGCGCGAGCAGATGGCCGAGGCCGAGCGCAAGCGCTTCGCCTTGGGCTCGTCGACGATCTTCCAGATCATCCAAGCGCAACGGGATCTCTCGACCGCGCGTACCGCCGAGGTCAACGCCGCCAGCGCCTATACGCGCGCCAAGATCAACCTCGAGCGCGTCACCGGTCGCACGCTGAGATCGAACAACATCTCGATCGCCGAGGCCTACTCCGGCGAGGTCTCCAAGGCGCCGGACCCGATTCCTCCGGCGCTGCTCGAGCGCAATTGAACTTTCTCGCGCACCTCCACCTCTCCCGCCACGACGAGGAGTTGCTCGTGGGCCAGATGCTGGGCGACTTCCTGGAGCCGGGTTGGCGCGATCGCCTGCCGCCGCGCATTGTCGAGGGCGTGGAGCTGCATCAGCGCGTCGACCGCTTCACCGACGCGCACCCGGTGTTCCTGCGCAGCCGGCGCCGGCTCGGCGACCGCTTCCGGCTCGTTTCCGGCGTGATGGTCGACGTCTTTTACGACCACTTCCTGGCCTGCAACTGGGAGCGCTACCACCCCGAGCGCGGCTTGCCTGCTTTCAGCGCCTCCGTCTACGACGCGCTGCAGCGGCGCCACGGCTCGCTCACGGCCCGCTTCCAACGGGTCTTGCCGGTGATGGCGCGCCAAGACTGGTTGAGCTCCTACGGCCGCCTCGAAGCGGTGGACCGGGCGCTGCTCGGCCTCAGCCGGCGCCTGAAGCGCGCCAACCCGATGGCCGAGGGAGGCCAGGCGCTGCGAAGCAACTACGCCGAGCTCGAGGACGACTTTCATGCCTTCTTTCCCGAGCTCGAGCGCTTCGCGGCTTCCCCTCCGGATCCCGAAGACTAACGATTGACCGCCGGTCCGCGTCCAACGCGAGAGAACGGACGGCTCCACGCCCGCCCGGCCTGTCCCGAAGGCCGTTGAAACGGCGCGGTCGCGATCCGCATCGACACCCTTGGAAGGAGAATCTCCCAGCATTCGGAGGCGACAACCCATGCAACGAGATTTTTGGAGGCCATCCCGCTTTGCACAGCGGTTCGCTATCGGACTGTTGGCCCTTGCGCTCGCGATCTTCGCCGGCGCCAACCTCAGCGTAGATTCGGTCCGCGCCGATGCCGCGACGGCGGTCCCCGACCTGCCGCCGCCGGACCGCGACATGGCCGCGGCGCAGTTTCCGGCGAGCGGCGCCTTCGCTCCGCTTATCAAAAAGACCGCGCCGGCGGTGGTGAGCGTGCGCTCCACGCGCACCGCGAGAGTCCCCACCGCCCCCGGCATCCCCGAGGGTCTTCCATTTCCGTTCTTCTTCGGTCCCCAGGGTCCGGAAACCGAGCCCCAGCAGCGGCGTCAACGCGGCATCGGCTCCGGTGTGATCGTCAGCGCCGACGGCTACGTCCTCACCAACCACCACGTCATCGAAGACGCCGACGAAGTCGTCGTCCAGCTTCTCGACGAGCGCGAGCTCGACGCCGAGGTCGTAGGCTCGGACGCCAAGACAGACATCGCCGTCTTGAAGATCGACGGCTCGAGCTTGCCCGTGCTGCCGCTGGGCAACTCCGAAGGCGTCGAGGTCGGCGACATCGTGCTCGCCATCGGCAACCCGTTCGGCATCGGCCAGACGGTGACGATGGGCATCGTCGGCGCGACCGGCCGCCAGTTCGGCATCATGGCCCGCCAAGCCGGCTACGAGGACTTCATCCAGACCGACGCCGCGATCAATCCGGGCAACTCCGGCGGCGCGCTCATCAACACGCGCGGCCAGCTCGTAGGTATCAACACGGCCATCCTGTCGCGCTCTGGCGGGAACCAGGGCGTCGGCTTCGCCGTGCCAGTGAATCTGGCCCACCACGTCACCAAGCAGCTCGTCGAGCACGGGCGCGTGCAGCGCGGCTACATGGGCGTGGGCATTCAAGACATCGATCCGACCATGTCGAAGACGCTGAGCTTGCCGGACGCCAAGGGCGCCGTCGTCACCCGAGTCGAGCCCGGCGGCCCGGCCGACCGGGCGGGCTTCGAGCGCTATGACGTCATTCGCTCGATCGACGGCCGCAAGGTCCGCGATGTGGGCGAGTTGCGACTGGCCGTCGCCAACCAGGCGCCGGGCGACACGATCGACGTCGAGGTGCTGCGCGAGGGGGCCGGCAAATCCCTCCGCGTCACGCTGACGGAGTTTCCCAG
This sequence comes from Bryobacterales bacterium, assembly GCA_965216545.1. Lineage (GTDB taxonomy): Bacteria > Acidobacteriota > Terriglobia > Bryobacterales > UBA6623 > RI-231. The sequence goes on along the minus strand of OZ244172.1, from coordinate 2,464,120 downwards.
CGATGAGGAGATGGCGCGCGGCGGCGACGACGACGGACCGAACGGCGCCCTCTCAGGCGTCTCGGTGGACGAGCTGAGCCCGGAGGTCTCCCAGAGGTTGCGGCTCGATCCCGGCATCCGCGGCGTGATCGTGACCCGGGTCCGGCCCAATAGCCCGGCCGCCGAGGCAGGCCTCCGGCCCGGCGACGTGATTGGGGAAGTGGCGCGGCAGCCGGTCGGCTCGCTGGCCGAGTTCCGCCAAGCCGTCGGCTCGCTCGCCGAGGGCGAGGCGGCGCTGCTGCTCGTCCATGGCCGCGGCGGCTCCCGCTTCGTCGTAGTCGAACCCTAGCCTGAGCGGAGCCTGTAAGGCTAATCCCAGCGCGGCCACGCCAGCAGTCGCCGCTCGGACCAATACAGATCGTGGTAGGCGACATCCTCGGCCGGCTCTTCGGGGCTCTCGAGCATGCGCGCCAACGCCGCGCCGATCTGCTCGGCGTCGGTATGGGTCATCACGCTCAAATCGAGGTGAAGCTCGCCCGCCTGGTCGTCAGCGTGCTTGACCCACACCGGCTGGGGACCTTCTCTCAGGCGGTTCGCCAGCGCTGTCGCCGAAACGCCCGCCGGCGTTGGGCAAATCGCGACGGCCGCCACGGGACCCGGACGTAGCGGGACGCTCCGCGCCAGCACGTCCGCGAGCCTCCGCCATCTCGATTGCTCGGCGTCGCGGTCGCGCCCATACCAAGCCTCCACCGCGGCCATGCAGCCTGCGACGCCCTCTTTGCCAACCTTCATCGCGCGCCCGATGCCGTAGTTTTGCAGGTAGCACGCTCGCACCAGCTCGAGCTTTCCGCAGATCATGCCCGAGGTCGGCGCGCCCATCTTCTTGTGAGCGCTGGTGATCGTCAAGTCCGCGCCAGCTTCGACGAACCCGCGCACGTCATCTCCGGCCGCCGTGTCGACGATCAAGGGCAACCCGCGCTCGTGCGCAATCTTCACGAACGCTCTCAGCAGCGGAAAGCTCCCGGCCGGGCTCACGTCGCCCGAATCCACGTAGACCAGCGCCGCCGTACGCTCGCTCAGAGCCCCGCGCAGATGGAACTGGTCGCAGTGGCTCGCCGTTCCAGCCCGCACGACCTTGGCGCCGCTCAAGCGAATCATCTGCGAGATGGGAGCGCCGAAGTTGATGTCGTGCCCCAACGCAAGCACGACCTCGTTGGGCATGTCCGCCGCGTGGGGAAGTTGCGCGATCTTCGCCAAATCCGAGCCCGTCATCGCGGCCGCCGCCGACACGGCCAATCCGCTCGCGCACGACGAGGTCACGCAGCCGGCTTCGGCGCCGGTCGCCCGCGCAATCACTCGGCAAGCCGCCGCCTGCAGCTCGTCGATCTCCACGCTGAGCTGCAGCGCCTCGTCGACCGCCCGCCGCACCGGCTCGGAGACGGTGTTCGCCCCGAGGATCGTAGGCGCGCCCATCGCATTGAGCACGCGCTTGACTCCGTATCGCTCCATCGCACTCCCATGGTAGAAGCCCGCGCCCGTTACAATGCCGTCGATGCCGACCGGCTCGACAAGACGCGAGCTCCTCTCCGCGGCGGTTGCGGCCGCGCTGGGCGCATGCTCGGATTCGACGCCCGCGCCCGTGAAGCGCCCCAACGTCTTGTTCATCTTCGACGACCAACTTCGCGCCGATGTCTGCGGCGTCTACGGCGGACGCAACATCGCCACGCCCAACATCGACCGCCTCGCCGCCCAAGGCGCGCGGTTCGCCAACGGTTGGTCGACCTACCCGCTGTGCACGCCCTACCGCGGCATGCTGCAGACCGGCCGCTACCCCGCGCATTCCGGCGTGATGGTCAATCGGACCGAGACCAACCCGCGCCTCAACGACCGCTGCATCACCCACGTCTTCGCCGAGGCGGGCTACCAAACCGGCTTCATCGGCAAATGGCATCTCACCGCCGGCCGCAGCAAGTACGACGGCCCTATACGCCGACCCTTACGAAGGCGACTTCGCCAAGCGCGACGCCGCCGGCGACCCCTACCCGCACCCCGAGCTCGTGCCCCCAGGTCCGAACCGGCTCGGCTACCAGCACTGGGAAGCCTACAACTTCCACGTCGCCCTCAACGACTATTGGTTCTACCGCGACGAGCCCGAGAAGATCGGTACGCTTGCGGGCTGAAGATCCGCTGGGGGCCCCGCGGGAGAGGGCTCGAAGGGGAGCCGTTGTAGGCGCCGGACTCTCCCGACCGCCCGCTGATATACTCGTGCGCGATGTTCCCCCCGCGCGCTGTGCTTCCCCTGTTGCTCCTAGCCGGCTTGCTCCCCGCGCAGGAGCCTTTCGACGACCCCTCGCTGGTCTCCTTGCGCGTCGAGTTGGGAGTCGGCGACCGGGCGCCGGCAAGAATCGAGCAGCCTCCGGGAACACGTTGGTTTCCCGAGGCCAGAGCGTCGTCGTCGGGCGTGTGGGACGGCCGTGTCACGGTCTCCGGCGGCAAGCTCGCCGGCCTCGAAAGCTTGCGTCCCAGACCGGGCGACGCGGTCGAGGATTCTTCGTGGAAGCTCGCGACGTGGCAGAGCCCGAGCTTCGGTCATCCGCCCGAGAAGCCGCAGCCGGTCGCTGGTTCGCCCGTCAACGTCTTCAACCCGGGGCTGATCGTGCGCGTGGCCGCGCGCGGCCGCACGCGGCTGAGCTTCGAGACCGAGCAGGGGGACTTCCGAATAGACCTGAGCCGACTACGAGCCGGCGCGCGCCAGCCGCTGTTGGGCGGGCGCGCTACGGTCGAGCGAACCCTCACCACACAGCTCCTGAGCGGTCCGGACCACGAGGACGACTTTGCCGCGGTCGCCGCCGGGCCCAACGGTCAGGTCTGGGTGGTCTGGGTCGCCTACCGCGACTTTGCGAACGAGGTCCTGCTGCGCCACTACGACGGCCAGCGTTGGAGCAAGCCCCAAACCGTGACCGAAAGCCCTGGCGACGTCTTCCTCGCCAAGGTTGTGCGGGCGGGCGATGGTCGCATCCTGGTCGTGTGGTCCGACCAAGTCGACGGCAATCGCGACCTCTACGCCCGCAGCTTGGCCGACGGCGAATGGTCGGCGGTCGAGCGCCTGACCAGCGCGCCGCAGCCGGACCTCTATCACAACGTCGCCGCCGACTCGCGCGGCCGCCCTTGGGTCGTCTGGCAGGGCTTTCGCAATGGTCAATCCGATATCTTCGTCCGCTACCACGACGGCGAGGCCTGGTCTTCGCCGCAAACAGTCTCGTCGTCGAAGGCAAACGACTGGGAGCCGGCCATCGCGACCGACAGCAAAGGCGGCGCTTGGGTCGCATGGGACAGCTACGACAAGGGCGACTACGACATCCTCACCCGCCGCTTCAGCGGCGAGGACTGGGAGCAGATCGTTCCGCTCGCCGACAGCCCCAAGTTCGAGGCGCACGTCACGCTCGCCTGCGACGCCGACGACCGGCTGTGGGCGACCTGGTCGGAAAGCGGAACCGAGTGGGGCAAGGACAACGGTTTCGCCATCGAGCAAGAGGGCACGCGGCTCTACGAATGGCGCACCATGCCCGTCGCCGTGCGCGAGGGCGGACGCTGGCTCGAGCCCACGGCCTCGCTCGACGCCTCGTTGCCGCCCGCCCTCGCCGGCGACCGCAACGACTCTCCCACCATTCAGGTCGACGGCAACGGCGGCGTCTGGGTCTTCTTCCGTCACCGCACCTCACGTGTACAGGACGCCATCTCCGATCACTGGAGCTTCTACGCCAGGTGGGAGCTGTGGGGCGCGCCCTACGCCAACGGTTCTTGGGGCGCGCCGGTCTACTTCCCCAACAGCGCCGGACGCCTCGACGTACGCAGTGGCTTTGCGACCTCGAGCGACGGCTCCATCGTCGCGGCGTGGCCGACCGACAACCGCGACTACGACCACATGATCGTCCAGCACGCCGACGTCTACGTCGGAAAGGTCCCCGCGGTCGGGCGCCTCGGAAATCCGAGCCTGCAACCCCGCGTCCAGCCCGAGATCACTGTCTATCCCGTTCACCCGAATGAAGAGCGCGATCTCGAGACGATTCGCGGCTATGAGATCCGCTCAGAAGGCAAGACCTACAAGATCTACCGCGGCGACACCCACCGCCACACTGAGTTCTCGATGGACGGCATCAACGACGGTTCGCTGCTCCACGCCTATCGCTACGCCATCGACGCCGCGGGCCTGGACTTCTACGCCAACTCCGAGCACAACTACCTTGGCGGACCCGACGTCGAATATCACGACTTCCTGCTGCAACAGTTCGTCGACAACTTCCACCTGCCCGGCAGCTTCATCCCCTTGTTCGCCTACGAGCGCAGCATCCGCTACCCCAACGGCCACCGCAACCTGATCTTCGCCAAGCGCGGCGTGCGGCCGCTGCCCATCTCGCGCGAGGAGTTCGGCGGCGGCTTCCCATTCTCGAGCGAAGAGGTGACGGACCAATTCGCGAACCCAAAGCCGGTGGGCACGAAGGACCTCTACGCCTATCTCAAAGAGAACGACGGCATCGCGATCTCGCACACCTCGTCCACCACGACCATGGGCACGGACTGGCGCGACAACGACCCCGAGGTCGAGCCGCTGGTCGAGATCTATCAGGGCGATCGTTTCTCGTCCGAGTACGAAGGCGCGCCCCGCGGCGCCATCAGCGGAAACCCCAACTCGGCCCCTGGCGGATTCCAGACCAAGGGCCTGGTATGGAACGCCTGGGCCAAGGGCTACAAGCTGGGCGTGCAGGCGGCCTCGGACCACGTCTCGACGCACATTTCCTTCGCCTGCACGATTTCCGAGGACGGCAGCCGCGAAGGCCTGCTCAACGCTATGCGCAAGCGCCACTCCTACGGCGCGACCGACAACATCGTGCTCGACTACCGCATGAGGGCCGGCGGCAAGGAATACCTCCAGGGCGACGCGGCGGAGGTCTCCGGCCCGTTTCGGCTCTCGGTGCGCGTGATCGGGACCGAGCCGATCGCGCAGCTCGACATCATCAAGAACCAAGAGTTCGTGCTGAACCGCCAGAATTTCGGGCAACGCGACATCGCGCTCGAGTTCACCGACAACGCGCCGGGCTCCGGGGAAAATCACTACTACGTGCGGGTGCAGCAGGTGGACGGGGAGATCGCCTGGTCCTCGCCGATTTGGATCACGCAAACGGGACAATAGGTCCAATGCAAGCCGTCCATCTCCTTCGTATCGTTGCCCTGCTGGCGAGCGCAGCCGCGGCCGGCGCCGCCCAGCCCAACATCCTGTTCATCATGTCCGACGACCACGCCGCGCACGCCATCGGCGCCTACGGCGGTCGTCTCGCCGAGCTCGACCCCACCCCGAACATCGACCGCCTCGCCGCCGAGGGCGCCCTGTTCCGCAACGCGTTTGCGACCAACTCCATTTGCACGCCCAGCCGCGCCACGCTGCTCACCGGCCAGTACAGCCACGTCAACGGCGTCCGCACGCTCAACGGCAGCTTGCCGCCGCGGCGCCAGACTCTCGCCAACGCCATGCGCGCCGCCGGCTACCAAACGGCGATGATCGGCAAGTGGCACCTCAAGCAGCAGCCGGCGTTCGACTACTACGCCGTGTTGCCCGGGCAGGGCTCGTACTTCAATCCTGTGCTGCGGGTCTTCGGCGCCGCTTGGCCCACCGAGAGGCGCTTCTCGGGCTACGATTCGAGCCATTCCTCCGACGTCATTACCAATCTCTCGCTCGAATGGCTCGAACAACGCGACCGCTCGAAGCCGTTCTTCCTGATGCACCACTTCAAGGCGCCGCACGACAACTTCGAGAACGCCGAGCGCTACGACTTCCTCTACCAAGGCGTCGACATCCCCGACCCGGAGACTCTATGGCGCGAGCCCAACCATGGCTCGGAAGCAACCAAGGGGACCGGAACCTCGATCGGCAAACGAAACACGCGTCGCAACATGGGGCATCACATGTTCGTCGACCCCGAGCTCGACGACCGGGCCTACAAGCGCACCGCCTATCAACGCTATCTGAAGAAGTACCTGCGCACGGTCCGCGGCGTGGACGACAACGTTGGCCGCCTGCTGGGGTATCTCGAGGAGTCTGGGGACCTCGACAACACGATCATCTTCTACACCTCCGATCAGGGCTTCATGCTGGGCGAGCACGACTACATCGACAAGCGCTGGATGTATGAAGAGTCGATGCGCATCCCGTTGCTGGTCCGCTATCCCAAGACAGTCCGGGCGGGCGCTCGCAGCGATGCGTTGATCGCCAACGTCGACTTCGCGCCGACGATCCTCTCGCTCGCCGGGGTTACTCCTCCGGACAGCATGCAGGGCCGCAGCTTCGCTCCGTTCCTCGAGGGCAAGCAGCCTGCGGACTGGCGCACCTCGGTCTACTACCGCTACTGGATGCACTGGGCGCACCACGACAACCCGGCGCACTACGGCGTGCGGACCGAGCGCTACAAGCTGATCTTCTTCTACGGGTTGCCGCTCGACGCCGAGGGCGCCGTCGACAAGCCTTCGCAGCCCGGCTGGGAGCTCTACGACCTCAAGGAAGACCCCAACGAGACGCGGAACGTCTACGGGCAGGCCGAGTACGCCAACGTCACGGCACGCCTCAAGCGGGAGCTGCTCGAGCAAAAGCGGGAGGTTGGCGACACCGACGAGAAGTACTCGGAGTTGATGCGGGTGCGGGAGCGCTTCTGGCAGTGACTCGGATTTGCCTCGATCCCGAGCGGCGCTGTTTCCGAATCGGACGGCGCTTGACAGTCGAGCGTGCCAGACCCTGGTCGAGGAGGAGGCCCCTCACGCCACTCGAATGTCGAAAGACTCGTCGGCGAGATTCGCAGCCGCGAGCTCGAGGACTTGCTTCAAGTCCTCTTCCTCGAGCTCGGGGTACTCGCGGAACAGCTCTGCGCGATCGGGGTACAGAGCCATAGTCGCTAAGACCCGCCGCACCGTCAGGCGCAGGCCGCGTACGCATGGCTGACCGTTCATCTTTTGCGGATCGACGGTAATACGCTCGAAGTTCGGCACGGTCATGGAAGCTTCCTCAATCGACCCTGATTCTAAGGCCGCCGCCTGGAGACGTCCATCGATTACTCGCTAGGCCAGACCGTCCCTTGATCCTTCGCCGGCACGGGCGCTTCGCCGCGATAGACGAACTTCTGTAGCCGCCGGCCGTGGTAGGTCTCGGTGGTGTAGATGTTGCCCTTCGAATCCGTCGCGATCGAGTGAACGGCGTAGAACTGTCCTGGCTGGCGCCCGCCGTCGCCGAAGCTGGTCAGGGTCTCCAACGACTGGCGGTCGAGGACGTGCACCTTCATGTTTGCGCCGTCGGCGACGTAGACGTATTTCTGCTCGGGGTCTCGCGAGAGCGCCACGTCGAACGTCGAGCCGTCGCCGAGGGTGTCCGGCTCGATCCACGTCTCCTGCACATAGGTCCCGTCCGTCTTGAAGACTTGGATACGGTCGTTGGTGCGGTCGCAGACGTAGAGCAGCCCGTCGTCGGAGAGCGTGACCGCATGGACAGGCGTGCGGAACTGTTGCGGCGGCGTCTCGCCCGGCGTATAGGGGCCGAGTTGCGTATCGTCAGGCTCGTTGCCGTAGGCGCCCCAGTGACGCTTGTACTCGCCCGTGTCGGCGTCGAGCACGATCACGCGCCGGTTGCCGTAGCCGTCGGCGATGTAGAGCTCGTTCGTTTCCGCGTCGACCAAGGTCTTGGCCGGCAGCTTGAAGTTCTCGAGATCGTTGCTGCCCTTGCCCTCGAACGGCTTGCCGATCTGCATCAGAAACTCGCCGGTCTTGGTGAACTTGAGCACCATGCTGTCGTGCACGAAGCCCTGCCCCATGGCGTCCTCGTCGTGCGGTTGCACGAGCTGGCCCTTGGCGCGGCGGCGGCCGTTGCCTCCGATCCAGACATTCCCTTTGTGGTCGACGTCGATGCCGTGGTTCGAAGCCGGCCAATCGAACCCTTCTCCAGGGCCGCCCCAATGCGCAATCAGCTCGCCCTCGGGGTTGAAGGCGAGCACGGGCGGCGCCGGGTAGCAGCAATCCGAAGCCGGCGGGTCCCAGGTGGCGTAGATCTCCTTGGGCTCGAGCGAAGCGCCGCGGTGCACGATCCAAACGTTGTCCTCCGCGTCGACGTCCACCCCGATGACCGTGCCCAGCACCCAGTGGTTGGGCAAGGGTTTGGGCCACATCGGGTCGACCTCGAACTTCGGCGCCATCACGCCCCCGCTCTCGGCGGTCGGCGCCGGCTCAACGGCGGACTGCGGCGAGCAGGCGAGCCCCGCCGCGAGCGCGATCGATAGGGCGAAATAGCGAATTCTCAGGGACATAGCGTTTCCAGCCTTGGCTATCATACTCGTTCGGTTCGATGAGAACAACGCCGTCCAGTGTGTTTCTGCCGCTGATTGCTGCCGCGCACCTGAGCCTAGGCGCCGGCTGGGCGCATGAGATTCCCTCCGATGCGACCGTGCGCCTGCTGGCCCGGCCCTCCGGCGAAGCTTTCCAGTTGCTGGTGCGCGCGCCGCTGAGCTCGATGCGCGATCACGAGTTTCCGCTGCTGCCCGCGGGCTATCTCGACCTCGAAACGCTCGAAGCCCAGTTGCCCGACCTGGCGACGGTCTGGATCGCGAGCTTCGTCGAGATCTACGAAGACGGCCGGCGGCTGGGCGAGCCGCGCGTCGCCGCGACGCAAGTCTCGATTCTCGCCGACCGTTCCTACTCCTCGGTCGACCAGGCGCTAGCGCACCTACGCGAGCCGCCGCCGGCCAACGAGGAGAACCTCGTGCTCGAGCAGGTCCATTTCGACGTTCTGCTCGAATACGCCATCCGCTCGGCGGACTCCCGTTTCGCCATCCGGCCGCGCCTGGAGCACCTGGCCGCGCAGGTCCTCACCACAATCACGTTCGAGACGCCCGAGGGCGCCATTCGCGCCTATCAGCTCCGCGGCGACCAGGGCCGCGTCCCGCTCGACCCGAGCTGGAGCCAAGCGGCATGGCGCTTCGTTCAGCTCGGCTTCGCCCACATCCTCGACGGGCCCGACCATCTGCTCTTCCTGCTCTGCCTGGTGATTCCGTTTCGCGAGCTGCGCCCGCTCGTCTGGATCGTCACCGCTTTCACCATCGCGCACTCGATCACGCTCGTCTCCGCCGCCGCTGGGCTGGCGCCGCAGGCGCTCTGGTTTCCGCCCTTGGTCGAAACCCTCATCGCCGCGACCGTCCTCTACATGGCGCTCGAAAACATCGTCGGCGCCGGCAGCTCTCGACGACGCTGGATGTTCGCCTTCGGGTTTGGCTTGATCCACGGCTTTGGGTTCGCCTTCGCGTTGCGCGAGACGCTGCAGTTCGCCGGCGCGCAAGTGGCCAGCTCGCTGTTCGCTTTCAACATCGGCGTCGAGCTCGGGCAGTTGCTGGTGATCATCTTGCTGATTCCGGCGCTCGATGCGCTGTTCCGCTTCGCGGTTGAGGAGCGCCTTGGAACCATCCTGCTCTCGGCTCTGGTCGCCCATACCGGCTGGCACTGGATGACCGAGCGTTGGGAGGTCCTCAGCCGCTACCAGATTGGCTGGGACGAGGCGGCTCCGCTGTTGTGGACGCTCGCCTGGGTCGCGGTCGTCGTCCTCGCCCTTTGGGCGGCGGCGCGTTGGGGACGCCGGCAAGCGCGCGCGATACGATAGGCCGTATCCGCCCATAGTCATATCGAAAACCGCGGGATCGTCCGACTTTCTTTGAAAGCGAGATGGCAAAGTACCTAGTCACCGGCGCCGCCGGATTTATCGCATCGCGGGTCGCGGCGATTCTGCTCGAGCGCGGCGACACTGTCGTCGGGATCGACAATCTCAACGACGCCTACGATCCCCGCCTCAAGCACTGGCGGCTGGAGAATCTGCTCGCCGGCAGGCAGGGCTTCGAGTTCCGCCAGCTCGACATCTGCGACCGCGACTCATTGGCGCAAGTCTTCACAGAGCACGGGCGCTTCGACGGAGTGCTCAATCTCGCTGCGCGCGCCGGCGTCCGCCAGAGCGTTGAGAACCCCTGGGTCTACGTCGACACCAACACCACCGGCACGCTCAACCTGCTCGAGCTCTGCCGCCGGCACGACGTCGAAAAGTTCGTCCTCGCCTCGACCTCAAGCCTCTACGGCGCCCACAACCCGCTGCCCTACCGCGAGGACGCCGACACCAACCGTCCGCTTTCGCCCTACGCAGCGTCGAAAAAGGCCGCCGAGGCGTTGTGCCACACGCATCACTACCTCTACGGCATCGACGTGACGATCTGCCGCTATTTCACCGTCTACGGACCCGCGGGCCGGCCGGACATGAGCCTGTTTCGGTTCATCCAGTGGATCAGCGAAGGGCGGCCGGTCACCGTCTTCGGCGACGGCAAACAGTCCCGGGACTTCACCTTCGTCGACGACATTGCTCGCGGGACCGTCGCCGCGCTCACGCCGCTCGGCTACGAGATCGTGAACCTAGGCTCGGACGAGCCGGTCGTGCTGATCGATGCGCTGCGGCTCGTCGAGAAGCTCGTTGGCCGGGAAGCGATTCTCGACCATGAGCCCATGCACCGCGCCGACGTGCCGCGCACCTGGGCCGACATCTCCAAAGCGCGCGAAAAGCTCGGCTGGGCGCCCCGGACGCTGCACGAGGAAGGCATCGCCAAGACCGTCGAGTGGTATCGCGAGAACCGCGATTGGGCCAGCCAAATCCGCACCGGCTAAGCTCAGCGGAGGCCCTCCAGCAGGCGCAAGGCCGCCTCGATGACCGCCCGGTCCGCGCCCGGCCCGTAGGGCGAGCGCTCGACCTCGTAGCCTCCGTGGCCGTACTCTTCGGCGGTCGGCATGTAGCCGCCGCCGACGCCGTCGGAGTAGCCGCAGAACATCGTGAACGCAAACGGCGAGCGCTTGCGCACCTCAGCGCCGATCTCCGCGAAAGGCTCGCCCGGCATGGCCACGATTGCCAGCTCGCCGATCCGCACCGCCTGCACCTCCACCTCGACCGGTCCCTGCGCCTGCGGCGCCGTCCACGCGGCGAACAGATCCGCAAAGCGCCGGACGCGCGCGCTGGCCTGGAAGACCCTCCACTCGTCGCCTGAGGATTCGGCCTCGGCGAGCTGCCTGCGGGCGCGCTCGACGCGGGCGCGCATCTCCGAGACCTCTTTGCCCGAATATTGCCGGCGCGGCGCCTCCACGATGGTCGAAGCGAAACGCAAAGTCGCGTCACGGGCGCCCTGGACACGCCAATGTTGCTTGGCCTGGTAAGCGGTGGATTCGACGAAGCCCTCGAACGTGGGCTCGCGCCGCACCGTCTCGATCTGTAGCGCGACGGCGGCCGCTTGGTGGCCCAACGTTCGGCCCAGACGATGCGCCACGCCAAGGTCTCCCGTAAAGCCTTCGATGGGGCCTTGGTTGCCCGCGGCGCCCTGGAAGTACAGCGCGAGCGCGCCCGGGAAGGCGTCCTCGAGGACGCGGCGGGTCATGCCGATCCAGTCAGGCGAGAGGTGTTTGTTCTCGTAGGCCAGCACCGTGCCGTGGCACTGGAAGTTGGCGAGGATCGCGATTGGCGCCCCGCGCCCGTCGTCGATGCGGAACACGATCAGGTCGCGGTCGACGTAGCCGTCGGGGTTGCGGCCGACCGCGGGCGGATTGCCCTCGTGCGCGCGGAAGCGGCGGTTGATGTTGATCGTCCCCTCGCCGCGTCCGCCGTGGATGTGCGCCGGCTCGAGCCCCTCGTTCGCCGCGACGATGGCGCCCACGATCTGGTCGACGATCGAGAGCCGGTAGCGCTCCACCATCTCGACCAGCGGCTGCAGCTCCACGCCGGGCGGCCCCTTCGCGGGGTTGACCGTGGCCCCGGCGTGGGTGTGGGTCGCGCCGAGGCGGATGTGCGCGGCCGGAATGCCGGTCAGCTTCGACGCGCGCGCGATCGCGTCTTCGAGGCCGCTGACGAACAGCCGGTCGATGTCGACCATCGCAAATCTCTCGCCGCCCGACTCGAGCACCAGCGCCGTCGCCAGCATGCGCGCCGGATCCGCCCCCTCGGCGGTGACGTGGGTCTGCGAGCCCCAGTTCATCTGTGCGATGCCGACCGGAGGCGTGATGTCGACCCGCGCCGCGCCGGCGCGCAGGCCCGAGGGCGCGGAGTCGGCGGGCCCCTCTTCAATCACATCGCCGGAAGCGGCCAGAGCAAGCGCCACGAAGCAAGCGAGAATTCGATTCAAGACTCAGCCCTCCCAAAGTCCGGTATCTGCGTGCGTTCTCCATCCTTCAGAGCCGACTCGTGCGCCGCCAGTCCCGGCGCGGTGTATGCGGCGGCCTCCCAAGCGTTGACTTCCGGATGACGATCCTCGACCACGGCCTGCACGAAATCGTGCGTGATGTGAGTATGCGAGCCTTCGTGCCCGGTCTGAACATGGAGCTCCTCGGGCAGCCGATCCCAGTACTTCTCCTGCGGCTCCTCGAGCGCCTCGGCGACCGTCTTCTCGGATGGCTCGCCGTCCGCCCAACGAATCGCGGTGTCGGGGTGATCCTCCGGCCGCCGGCCCATCACGTAGCTGCGCTCGGAGCCGTGGAACTCGGTCCGCTGCGCAAAGCCCGCTGGCGTGCGCCACCACACCGAGATGCGCGCCGAGTGGCCCGCGCTGGTGCGGAAGAACGCTGTCTCGTTCCAAAAAGGGTTGTTGTAGCGGTTGGTGCGCAGCACTTCATGGCCGTCGCCCCAGCCCGTGCACGAGACCTCGGCGAGCCGCTCACCGGTGACGGGTACGATCGCGCCGGTCTGGTGAGTGATGTAGAACATCGGCGGAAACCCATGCCGCCAAGTCGGCAAGCCGCGATCGTCCCACATCAACCCGCCGATGTTGTGGTGATACTCCGATTCGGAGTGAAAGATCTCGCCGAAGCGCCCCTCCGCGGCCCATTGGCGGCAGGTGATGATCTGAGGCCGGTAGTAGGTGGTCTCGGCCATGGCGTAGCGCATCCCGGTCTCTTTGACGGTCTCGATCAGACGCTCCAGGTCTTCCAGGGTGAGGGCCGCGGGAACAGCGCTGACCACGTGCTTGCCCGCACGCATGGCTTCAATCGCCATCCAGGCATGCAGCGGCGCGGGGGTGAACACCGCGACCGCCTCGAGCCCCTGATGGCGCAGCATCTCCCGGTACGCCGCGTAGGCGTTGGGGCAGCGGTAGGTCTCTTGCAGGTTGCGCAGCCGCTCCGGCCTCACATCGCAGACGGCGGCCACTTCGCTGCGGGGGTGCAGATGCCACTGGAACTGCAACCCGAAGCGTCCGCCCACCACGCCGATCCGCAGCTTGCGCTCGGCGGCGCGGGCGCCAGGCAGGGCCGCCGCGGATGCGGCTGCGACGAAGCTACGGCGCGAGAGATCCACCGGCCGTAGGGTAGTGCTCCGGGCTGGCCGGCGCAAGCGGTCGGTCAGAATGGAGTTGCGATGAACGAACAAGAGCTGGAGCGCTATCGAGGTCTCCTGGAGGAGCTGCGCGAGCAACTGCGCCGATCGCTCGAGGGCGGGAACGACGCCGCGGACCCCGTCGAGCCGGACCGCGCGATCGGCCGGCTCACCCGCCAGGACGCCATGCAAGCCCAACAGATGGCGCTCGAGCTCGCGCGCCGCAACAAGCTGCGTCTGGAACAAATCGACAGAGCATTGGAGCGGGTCGACGATGGAACATACGGGCTCTGCGTGCGCTGCGAGGAGGAGATCGCCCCGCCCCGCCTCGAGGTCAAGCCCGAAACGCCGGTCTGCGTCGAGTGCGCCGGCGGCGGGCGGCGGGGTTGAGGCATTGAAACCGGTACAATCGATACCGGTTTTCTAGCGCCATGCGCCTCACCATCCACGCCGACTATGGCCTGCGGCTGCTGATGTACCTCGGCGCGCGGCGCGAGGGGCTCTCGACCGTGCAGGAAGTCTCGGACGCCTACGGCGTCTCGGCCAACCACATGGTGAAGGTTGCGCAGGGGTTGACGCGCTACGGCTATGTGCGCGCGGTGCGCGGCCGCAACGGCGGGCTCGAGCTGGCATGCGACCCCGGGCGGATCCGGGTCGGCGAGGTGGTCCGGCGCATGGAAGCCGACTTGGCGTTGGTGGAATGCTTCGATCACGAGCGCGACCGCTGTGCGATCACGCCCGTCTGCCGGCTGCGGCCGGTTCTAGCCGAGGCCATGGAGGCCTTTTTCGGCGTGCTGGACGGCGTAACGCTCGCCGATCTGCTCGCCGATCCAGCGCCGGTTGCGGAGCTGCTCGAGATCGAGCCGCTGCCCGCCGCCGGGTCCTAGCGTTCGGCGGCGCGGCGAGCTGCGACGATCAACTCGCGAAATGGACGCGGCTTGAACACGGAGTCTGATCCGGAAGCGCGCAGCACACTGGGCTTGGCGCTGAGCAAAGTGCGGTAGACGCCCCGCATTTCATCCACAGTGGGTTGGCGATCCGCGCGGCTGAACGCGTTGAGCAACTCCCGCCACACTCCGCTGATCGAACCGTCGTGGACGAAGTGGTCGGATCCGTTGAGATCGCTCAGCGATTTGTTCAGGCGAAACGGCTTGCGCTCGAAAGCAAACCACATATGGCTCAGCGGGCGCTGCATCTGCCAGGCCACGGCGAGACCAAGCTCGAAGGGCATGTTGAACCGCGGCGTCTTCGGGGCTTTTGCGTCGAGCTGAACGCAGGAGACATCATGGATGGAGTATCGGCACTCCCGCAGCAGGTCAAAGATCAGTTGCAGCCGAGGCCCCCCGCCAGGGATCTCCAACGCAGCCCTGGGATGCAGGCCGAACGCCGCTAGGCCCGCGATGTAGGCAAGAAACAGCGGTTCGTAGGATTTCTGATACGGAAGATTGAGGAAGACGCTCAGCGCCGGGAGACGTGCGGACGTCTGCGGCGTCTATCTCGTCTTCGAGCCGTACCGGAGGGTGGTCTGAACGCCGCCGTCCTGTCGATGGATGATCAGCTGCGCGGCGCCGGCGCTTCGCGCAAGCGACTTGGCGGCCGCAACGGCCTCGGCTTTCGTGGCGAATTCCTGTGACTTGGTTCCGTTCGCAGCCGTCTTCAGCTTCCAACCCTTGGAATATGGCGAAACGCGGAGAATCTTGGTCTTGACGGTCCGCTTCGGCTGGGCCTTTGAGCCCGGAGCGTCCACCATCTCGACGATCTTCCGGTAGCGAGAATCCGGGACCCCGAGCGCCGTGGCAAGTTGCCGAGACGACAGGGGCTTGGCGGCGATTCGGACCGGCATCGCAACCGCATCCTAGCATGCCATTCGGCGCTCGACCGGGCCGGCGATTTCCTGGCGCGCCCGCCAAAGCGAGGGCGCATTGTTCCGGCATTCGCGGCGCCCCTACAATGAGCGGCAGGTCCCCCGGCCGCGCTCGGCTTACGCCCCGTCGCGGCTGCCGCGGTAACGTCGATGGCCGGTCCCAAGTTCGTCCACCTGCACAACCACACCGACTACTCGCTGCTCGACGGCGCGTGCCACATCTCCAAGATGATCAAGATGGCCGAGCGGCAGGATTGGCCGGCGCTGGCCATCACCGATCACGGCAATCTCTTCGGCGCGGTCGAGTTCTACAACGCCGCGCGCCAAGCCGGCGTCAAGCCCATCATCGGCTGCGAGGTCTACGTCGCCAAGGGCGGTCACACCGAGAAGACCGAGCAAGCCGGCTACAACCACCTGCTGCTGCTGTGCAAGAACGAGACCGGCTACCGCAACCTCATGCGGCTCGTCTCCACCGGCTACCTCGACGGCTTCTATTACAAGCCGCGGGTCGACAAAGACCTGCTCGCCAAACACTCGGAGGGGCTCATCTGCACCTCCGCCTGCCTGGCCGGAGACGTGGCCGAGGCGATCGTAGAAAAGGAGGACTACGACGCTGGCAAGAAGCTCGCCTACGAGTATCTCGACATCTTCGGCAAAGGCAACTTCTTCCTCGAGATCCAGGACCACGGGCTCGATCTCGACAAGCAGCTCATCCCCGCCCTGCACCGCCTATCGGCCGAGAGCGGCATCCCGCTGGTGGCGACCAACGATGCGCACTACCTGACCAAGGAAGACGCCCCGGCGCACGAAGCGTTGCTGTGCGTGCAGACCGGCAAGACGCTGTCGGACCCGAACCGGATGCGGTTCGAGACGACGCAGTTCTACCTCAAGACGCGCGACGAGATGCTCGAGGTGCTCGGCGGAGACGAAGCGCCGCTCAACCGCACTTGGGAGATCGCCGAGCAGTGTGAGTTGAACATCGACCCGGTCGGCAACCCCTTTCCGGAGTTCCAAGTCCCGGCCGAGCACACCATCGACACCTACTTCGAGTACGTCGCCCGGCAGGGGCTCGAGAAGCGCCGCGCCCACCTCGATCACATGGCCTCGAAGGGCCTCCTGCGGCACGACCCCAAGGAGTACTACGAGCGGCTGGATCACGAGATTCGCACGATCCAGCAGATGAAGTTTTCCGGCTACTTCTTGATCGTGTGGGACTTCATCCGTTACGCCAAATCGAAGAAGATCCCCGTCGGGCCGGGCCGCGGTTCGGCCGCCGGCTCGCTGGTCGCCTACGCGATGGAGATCACCGACATCGATCCCCTGCAGTACAGCCTGCTCTTCGAGCGCTTTCTCAACCCCGAGCGCGTCTCGATGCCCGACATAGACATCGACTTCTGCATGAACCGCCGCGGCGAGGTCATCCAGTACGTCACCGAGCGCTACGGCCGCGAGCAGGTGGCGCAGATCATCACCTTCAACACCATGGCCACCAAGGCCGCCATCAAGGACGTCGGCCGCGTGATGGACATGCCCTTCGGCGACGTCGACAAGCTCACCAAGATGGTGCCGCCGGTGCTCAACATCAAGCTCGACGAAGCGATCGAGCAGGAGCCGAAGTTCGGCGAGGCGATGAAGGCCGACCCCCAAGTCCGCAAGCTCATCGAGACCGCTCGCCGGCTCGAGGGCGTGGCGCGCAATCCCTCAGTCCACGCCGCCGGAGTGGTGATCGCGCCCGAGCCGCTCAAGAACCTCGTCCCGCTCTACAAGACCAACAAAGACGAAATCGTCACCCAGTACGACATGAAAGGCCTGGACTACCTGGGCCTGCTCAAGATGGACTTTCTGGGGCTGACGACGCTCACCGTGCTCGACAACGCGCTGGGTTGGCTCGACAAGGAGCGCGACGAGCAGCTCAACCTCGAAGACCTGCCGCTCGACGACGCCAAGACCTACGAGCTGCTCGCCAAAGGCTTGACCTCGGGCGTGTTCCAGTTCGAGTCTCCGGGCATGCGCGACATCCTGGTGCGCTACATCCCCGAGCGTCTCGAGGACCTCTGCGCGCTCAATGCGCTCTACCGCCCCGGGCCGATCCAGGGCGGCATGGTGACCGACTTCATCGAGCGCAAGCACGGTCGCAAGCCGGTCACCTACATCTTTCCCCAGCTCGAGCCCATTCTCGAAGAGACCTACGGCGTAATCCTCTACCAGGAGCAGGTGATGCAGATCGCCAACCTGGTGGCCGGCTATTCGCTCGGCGAAGCGGACATGCTGCGCCGCGCCATGGGCAAAAAGAAAAAGGAAATCATGGAGGAGCAGCGCGCGCGGTTCCTCAAAGGCGCCGAGGAGCGCAACTTCGACAGCAAGCGAGCCGCCAAGCTGTTCGACCTGATGGAGCAGTTCGCCGGTTACGGCTTCAACAAGTCCCACTCGGCCGCCTACGGCTTCGTCGCCTACTGCACCGCCTACCTCAAGGCGCACTACCCGGTCTACTTCATGGCCGCGCTGCTCAGCTCCGAAGCCAGCAACACCGACAAGATCGTGCGCTACATCAACGAGTGTCGCGACATGGGAATCGAGATCCTGCCGCCCGACGTTAGCTCGTCGCACTGGGACTTCACGCCCGCCGGCGAAAGCGCCATCCGCTTCGGCCTCGGCGCCATCAAGAACGTCGGCCGCGGCGCCGCGGACGCCGTGGTGGAGGCCCGCGAGCGACTCGAGCGTCCATTCCAATCGCTTTTCGAGCTCTGCGAAGAGGTCGACCCGCAGAAGATCAACAAACGCATGCTCGAGAGCGCCATCAAGGCCGGCGCGCTCGATTCGCTGGGTGGTCACCGCGCCCAACTCGCCGCGGGCCTCGATAGCGCGATCGAGACCGGCCAGAAGCAGGCGCGCGATCGCGCTGTCGGCCAAGGCGGGCTCTTTGCGGCCATGCCCGAGGACGAGGCGCCCGAGCAGCGGCTCCCCAGCGCGCCCCGCCTGCACAAGCGCGAGCTGCTCGCCGGCGAAAAGGAGACGCTGGGCTTCTACGTCACCGGCCATCCGCTCGAGGAGTACGCCGACAAGGTCGCCGAGCTCTCGACCGCCGGCTCGGCAACGCTCGCCGGCTTCGAGCCCAACGCCTCGGTCGCGATGTGCGGCGTGCTCTCCGGCATCCAGCGCAAGCGCAACCGCGAGGGCCGGCCGTGGGCCGCCGCGACCCTCGAAGACCTCGAGGGCTCGACCGAGCTGCTGGTGTTTGCAAACCAGTACGAAAGCCTCGGCGCCGACCTGGTTCCCGACGCCGCCGTGTTGATCCGCGGCCAGGTGCGCGTGGACGAAGCCGCCCCGCCCAAGCTCTCGGTGCAGGAGATCGTCCCGCTCGACAACGCGCGCGTTCAAATCCCGCTGCAGATCTCGGTCACCATCAAGCTCAGCAACGGAGCGGGCGAGGGCGAGGACATCGCAAAGAAGCTGCGCGAGCTGTTCGAGCGCAAGCCGGGAGACACCGACGTCCGGCTCAGACTGCTGCGCAAGAAGGAATTCCTTGTATCCTATGATCTTGCGGACCGAGTCCGAGCCGATCGCGAGTTCCGGGCGACGGCCGAGAAGATCTGCGGCCGGGGTTCGGTCGAGATCACCGCGCAGGGCTGAGCCCGCGCGCGGCGGGAGCGCGCATGGCTGACGCCGACAAACTCGAACAACAGCAGCGCCAACTCGCCGAGCTCATCGGACCAGCCGAAGCGAATCCGCCCGACCCCGAGCCGATCGCCGACCCTAAACCGGAGCCGCCCGCCGACCTCGCACCGCCAAGCCCTTCAGACCCAGCCCGCCCAGCCTGGGACCGCGTCCTGCTGGCTCGTCACTCCGACCGGCCCCACGCGGTCGACTACATCGGCCGTCTCTTCGACGCCTTCGACCCGATCCACGGCGACCGCAGCTTTGGCGACGACCGTTCGATCCTCGCCGGCTTCGCCTCTTTCCGGGGCAAGCCCGTCATGGTCGTTGGTCAAGAGAAGGGCCGCGACACCAAGGGTCGCATGACCCACAACTTCGGGATGCCCAAGCCGGAGGGCTATCGCAAGGCCCTGCGCGCCATGCAACTCGCGGCCAAGTTCAGGCGGCCGATTCTCACCTTGCTCGATACGCCCGGCGCCTATCCCGGCATCGACGCCGAAGAGCGCGGCCAGGCCGAGGCGATCGCCCGCAACCTCTACGAGATGGCGCGACTCGAGGTCCCCGTCGTGGTGGTTTGCATCGGCGAGGGAGGCTCGGGCGGGGCGTTGGCGATGGGGGTGGGCAACCGCGTGCTCATGCTTGAGAACGCCGTCTATAGCGTCATTTCGCCCGAGAGCTGCGCCGCCATCGTCTGGCGCGACTCCTCCAAGGCCGAGCTCGCCGCCGAGGCCCTCAAGCTCACCGCGCCCGATCTGCTCGAGCTGGGCCTGGTCGACCAGATCGTCCCCGAGCCCGACGGCGGCGCTCACCAGGATTGGGATCGGGCGGCCGAGCTGCTCGCCGACGCCCTCGAGCTCAATCTCACCGAGCTCGTCCGGCTCTCGGGCCCTGAGCTCGTCGCCGACCGCTACCGAAAGTTCAGGCTCATGGGCGGCTTCTTCGAGGAGTAGCCGCTACCCGCGCTCCTCGAAGCAGTAGAGCGCCGCGGCGGTGCGCACGTAGAGCCTGCCGCCGGAGAGCGCCGGCGACGCTTCGATGTCCTCGCCAAGGTCGACCGTCGAGAGCGTTTTCGGATCCTCGCCCGCCCGCACCACGCTCACCTTGCCCTCGCGGCTGGCGAAGTAGATCTTGCCGTCCCCGGCCACCGGCGAGGCCGAGTAGTCGCCGAGCGCGTCGCGCAGGCGCGTCTGGCCGAGCAGCTCTCCCGTGCCCGGGTTCCAGGTGGCAACCACGCCCCGCTCGTTCACCCCGTAGAGAACGCCTTCGTAGAGCAGCACCGAGGACAACGACGGCACGCCCCGCTCCGCCCGCCACGCAGCTTCGCCCGAACCGTCGAGTCTCACTGCCCGCAGCCCGCCAAAACCGTTGAACGCCGAGAACGCTTGCGCCCACTCCTTCGACTCGACCTTGCCGTCGCCATTGCCGTGCTCGCCGTCGACCTTGTCGACCAAGTGAACCAGCCCCGAGACGGCTTCGGCCTCTTGGCGGGACAGCGCGCCGTCCTTGTCCGCATCCATGGGCTCCATGCCGGAGAACGGAGGCGGCGCCTGGTTCACCGGCTCGCTCGAAAGCACCACGCCGTCGCCGAGCGAGGGCGACGCCGCCGGCGCCAGCCAGCCTGCGTTGCGCCACAGCGGCTCGCCGGTCTCGAGCTGATAGGCGGTCAGCTCCATGCTGCCGGCGGTGATCACTTGCACGGGCCCGTCCGCGGGCCGGTAGATCAGCGGCGTCGAGTAGCTGCCAAGAAAGTTCGACGGGCGCGCTCGCCGCCACAGCTCTTCGCCCGTCTTTGTGTCGAAAGCGGCGACGAAGGCTTCGGCGGTCTGGTCCACGAGCAGCACCACCTTGCCGTCGGCGTGTACGGGAGAGGAGGCCAGCCCCTGCACGCTGGTAAACGGCCCCAGCGGAGTCCGCCACAGCTCCTCGCCCTCGAGCGAATAGGCGAGCAAGCCGCTCTCGGGAAGGAACACGTAGACGGCGCTGCCGTCCGAAGCCGGCGTCGGTGTCGCGGGCCCGTGTCGGGGGTGAAACTTCTCTTCGCGGATGCGCCGGGGCGACCTGCGCCACAGCTCCTCGCCCGTAGCGCCGTCGAGGCACAGCACCACCAGCTCGCCTCCCTGGGCCCCGGTCAGAAACACCCGTCCCGCCACCACGACCGGGGACGACACGCCGGCCGGCGTCGCGCGACGCCAAGCTAGATTCGCCTCGAGGTCGACATCGCCAGGCAGCGCACGCTCCACGCTGACGCCCGAGCCTGCCGGGCCGCGGAACTGCGGCCAGTCATCGGCCTGCGTCAGGGCCGGAATGGCAAGCAGCACGGCCACTCGCGCCGCGCGAGGCAGGTAAGCGTTGCTCGAAGGCGGATCAGGGTCGATCGGCTCCACGCGCGGGTCGCGCAGGCGGGAATCGTGCACCATTCAACGGTAGACGCGAAATGGCCTACCTGGGTTCGCCCGTAAAACGTTTCGCCCTGTGATTGATCTCCCAGAAATGCCTCCCGCAGTCTCCGAGGGACCGTTTTCAGGGGCATGGGGCCCGGATGGTCGGATTCGGGGCGGAACGGGTCGCTTGGTAGAGGTGAACACTTTGTGAAGAGAGCGTTCACCCTGGCGGAGGCACTTCCGCGATAGAACGTTTTCGCCATCAACAGGCGTTCCGGATCGCCGCCCGCCGACCCCTCGGACGACATTCAGCGAGCAAGCAGAAGGCGATGACCGACCGCAAGAGCGCGTTCCTCAATCGAACGCTTGTTCCCAACAGTAGTTTGCGAATCGTTCCGGGAGAGCTAGAATCTGGGCGTCGCGATCGGCCGCGCGATCAGTCACCGCCGGAACGCCATGACCCATCCGCTCAGGCTTGGCTTCTTCACCCAGCCCGTTCATCCGCCGAATCGGTGCTACGGCGACGTGCTCCGCGAGGATCGTGAGGCCGTCGTGTTGGCGGATAGCCTGGGATTCTCCGAAGCGTTTATCGGCGAGCACCTGGCAGACTCGGCCGAAACCATTTCGTCGAGTCTGGCGTTCATCGCGAGCCTGGCGGACCGCTGTCCGTCGATCGTGTTCGGTACGGGGGTGCTCGCCCTGCCGAACTACCACCCGGTGATGGCCGCAGCCCACGTGGCGATGGTCGACCATCTTGTGAACGGACGGCTGCTGCTGGGAATCGGTCCCGGCGTTCCCCCGGACGCAGAAGCGCTTGGAGATCTGGGCACGAATCGGAAGCAGAAGCTGGTCGAGGCGATCGATCACATTCTCCGCCTCTGGACGGAGGAACCGCCCTACCGCATCGAGGGCGAGTTCTATCGAACGACCACCGAGCGCTCTCTGAACCGCGACATCGGCGTAGGCGTCGTCATCAAGCCACTGCAGCAGCCGCATCCTCCCGTGGTGCTCACCTCCATCCGACCCGACTCGGGCGGTCCGTCTCTGGCTGGCCGTCGCGGTTGGAGCGGGATTTCAGCCACCTACGTAGGCGCTCACGTAGTGAAGTCACATCTGAAGAGCTACGTAGCAGGCAGGTGCTCTGCTGGGCTCTCACCCGACCCTGCCGGATGGCGACTTGCGCGCAGCATCTTCGTTGCGGACGATGCCGAGACGGCTGAAGGCTACGCCCACCAAGAAGAGGGTCCGCACGGCTTCTACTTCCGAGTCATGATGACCAAGCTCGCGGCCTTCGGAGGCCTGGACTTGCTTCGCGATGAGCCCGAGCAGCCGGACTCCGAGATCACGCTCAAACGAACCTTTGAGCGACTCGTGATCGCGGGAACTCCCGATAGCGTTGCCGAGCAGATCCTAGCCCTTCGGCGTGACTTGGGGCCCTTCGGTACGCTTCTCTACACCGGCCACGATTGGGCCGACCCTACCCTTGCGCGCCGCTCGATGGAACTCATGGCGAACGAGGTCTGGCCCCGCGTGACGCGTGCTCTCGCGTAGCGAATCGCTTCTCAACGAAGCGCTTGTTTTCGCTAGGTATCCGTGAAGCGTGGCCCGTAGGTTAGAATTGGACCTCCTTGATCGGGTCCACGATCGACCGAAAAAGTTCGTAGAGCGCCTCGATGCCATTCGGATGCCGCGGCAGTCCACATGGCGAGAGGATCGGTCCCTCCGGCCTGTGCTCGACTGCCATGTATGCGATCGCAACAATCGTCGCTTATCTGGTCGCAGTCGTCGGCATCGGCTTGTGGACCAAACGGCGTGAGGCTGCCAGCGATTTTCTGATCGCCGGACGTTCCGCCGGCGTCTTGCTGCCGACAGCCTCCTTGACGTCTGTGGCCGGGGCCCTGGTGATTGCCGCGAACGCTGAATTCAGCTTTCAGTACGGGGCCAGCGGCCTCTGGGGTAGTCTCGGCGATGGAGCGGCGCTGGCTGTGCTTGGTCTCGTTGCGGGCAGAACTCGCAGCCTGGCGGGAAAACACAAATTCTTAACGCTGACCGACTACCTATTTCTCCGTTTCGGAGAACAAGCTGGCTATCTAGGGTTCGGCCTGACGTTCGCCGGTTTTCTTTGTATTCTGGCCGCTCAGTTCATCGTCGGCGGAAGACTCTTCGCTGCCCTCACGCCCATTGAGTATCCCGTTGCACTCCTCGTCATGGGCGTCTTCACGCTTATGTACGTCCGGCGGAGCGATTGTTCGTGCGATTTTCGCCGCTCACGCCGCAAACCAGGCCCTGTTTTCGCCCATGCTACCATCGCGGAAAGGCCACGCTGTAGGGCGGCGATCCGCCGCCCCAAGGACGCTCCGCATGATCACGACACTGTTTTCGGCGCCGCCGCCGAAGCCGTCGCTCTACGAACGCTTCAAGGACGCTGTCTCGAAGACCCGCGACGACCTGGTCGAGCGGATCGACGACATCTTCCAGGGCAAGAAGGTCATCGACGAAGAGCTGCTCGAGGAGCTCGAGATGACGCTGATCTCGGCCGACTTGGGCGTGCGCACCACCGACGAGATTCTCGAGGAGATTCGCAACAAGCTCGACCGCAACCAGCTCTCCGATCCGCAGGAGCTCAAGGAGCATATCGCCAAGCACATGATGGAGATCCTGCAGGCGGCCGGCGATTCCGCGCCCGCGGCCGCGGGGCCGCCCAGCGTGGTCCTGGTGGTCGGCGTCAACGGTACGGGCAAGACGACCACGATCGGCAAGCTCGCCCATCGGCTCCGGGAAGGCGGCGCGGAGGTGATGCTGGCTGCCGCGGACACGTTTCGCGCGGCCGCCATCGAACAGCTCGAGGTCTGGAGCGAGCGCACCGGCGCGCCGCTCGTCAAGCAGAAGGCCGGCGCGGACCCCAGCGCGGTCGTCTATGACGCGCTCGAATCGGCGAAATCGCGCAACGCCGACGTCGTCATCGTCGACACCGCCGGCCGGCTGCACAACAAGGCTGGCTTGATGGCCGAGCTCGAAAAGATCAAACGCACCGCCGGCCGTCTGGTCGAGGGGGCCCCGCATGAGACGCTGTTGGTGCTCGATGCGGTCACCGGGCAGAACGGGCTCGAGCAGGCGCGGCAGTTCACCGCGGTCGCGGGCGTTACCGGGCTGGTGCTGACGAAGCTCGACGGCACGGCGAAAGGCGGCATCGCGGTGGCCATCGCCCGCGAGCTGGACTTGCCCATTCGCTACGTCGGCGTGGGTGAGAAGGTCGACGATCTCGAGGAGTTCGATCCGGAAAGCTTCGTGCGCGCGCTGTTCGAGCTTGCATGATTACCGAAGTCGATCGCGGCTGGATGCGCCAAGCGCTCGAGCTCGCCGTCCGCGGCTCGGCGTTGGCGAGCCCGAATCCGCTCGTCGGCGCTGTCGTCGTCGACGCGCAGGGCGAGAAGGCGGGAGAGGGCTTCCACGCCTATGACGGCGTCCAGCACGCCGAGGCTCTGGCGCTCGAGCAGGCAGGCGAGCGCGCCAGGGGCGCGACGCTCTACGTCACCCTCGAGCCGTGCTGCCACCGCGGCCGCACGGGCGCGTGCTCCGAGGCGGTGATCGGCGCCGGCGTCCGCCGCGTCGTCTGCCCGCTCGAGGATGAGAGCCCCAAGGTCTCCGGGGCCGGCTTTGCCAAGTTGCGCGAAGCCGGCGTCGAGGTGGAGCTCGTCGACGAGCTCGCCGGCTTCGCGCGCCGCCTCAACGAGGATTTCTTCCACTACGCCAAGAACGCCAGGCCGCTCGTCACGCTCAAAGCCGCCGTCACGCTCGACGGCAAGATTTCCGCCCCGGATGACAACACCGGCTGGATTACCTCCGAGCTCGCCCGCGGCCACGTGCAAACGGTGCGCCACCGCCATGACGCGATCCTGACCGGCATCGGAACCGTGCTCGAAGACGACCCGGCCATGACCGATCGCTCCGGGGCGCCCCGTCGGCGACCGCTGCTGCGGATCGTCGTCGATTCCCTGTGCCGGTTGCCATTGCAGTCCAAGCTCGTCGAAACTTGCGCGAACGACTTGGCGGTGGCGACGACCTCCGCCTCGCCCGCGGAACGTCGCGAGGCGCTCGAGGCGCATGGCGTGGAGGTTTGGGTTTGTGATTCGCCGCGGGGTCGCGTGGATCTGGGAGCGGTGATCGAGGCGGTGGGCAAGCGCGAGATGCTGTCGTTGATGATCGAGGGCGGAGCGAAGCTCAACTGGGCCGCGCTCGACGAAGGCCTGATCGACAAGGTGCTGATCTACTACGCGCCCAAGATCCTCGGCGGCTTGGAATCGTTGCCTCTGGCCGGCGGCGTCGGCCGACGCAGCCGCTCGGGGGCGATCCAACTCCGCAACCTCTCGATCGAGATGGTCGGCCCAGACGAGTTCTGCGTGGAAGCTTACCTTTAGAACGATGTTTACCGGAATCGTGGAAGAGGCCGGCGCGGTCCAAGCCCTCGAGCGGGGCGAGGCCGGAGCGCGGCTCGAGATCAAGGCCGCGAAAGTATTGGACGATCTGGAGCTGGGCGGCTCGATCGCGGTCAACGGCTGCTGCCTGACGGCGGTGGAGATCTCCTCCGGGGGCTTCGCCGCGGATCTTTCCCCCGAGACACTCGACAAGACGAACCTCGGCGCCCTCGAGGTCGGATCGCGCGTGAACTTGGAGCGGCCGCTGCTGCCGAGCTCGCGGCTGTCGGGCCACTTCGTGCAAGGCCACGTGGACGGCCGCGGCGAGTTTCTCGCCCTCGATCCGGCCGGCGATGACAACTGGACGCTGCGCGTGCGCGCGCCGCGCGAGCTGCTGCGGTATTTGGTCTACAAGGGCTCGGTCGCGATCGACGGCGTCTCGCTGACGATCGCCAAGCTGGTCGACGACGTCATCGAGGTCGCCATCATCCCGCACACCTTCGAGGAAACCAACCTCGGCTCGCGCGCCGCGGGCGAGCAGGTCAACCTCGAAGTCGACATCCTGGCCAAGTACGTCGCGAGACAAATGGAGGCGCGAGCCGGGACGGACTAGGGCGGAACCGCGGCCTCGGCGCTGGTGTCTACCAACAGCGTGGACCGGGCCGCCTCACCAAGTTGGCAAGACTCTGCGGCGGCTGGCGCCGCCGTCTACCTCAACGTCTACTTCCAGAGTTGAACCCCTCGCCA
Organism: Bryobacterales bacterium; assembly: GCA_965216545.1. Taxonomy (GTDB): domain Bacteria; phylum Acidobacteriota; class Terriglobia; order Bryobacterales; family UBA6623; genus RI-231. The sequence continues at coordinate 2,437,672 of OZ244172.1, read as the reverse complement.
TCCCAGGACGGGTCACCCGGGAGCAACGCGAAAGTGGCTGAGGCCGGGCCCCGCGAAGAGCAGTCCAGCAACGACGACGATAGTAGCAACAAGCTCGCGGCGGATCTTGAGAACTAGCTTCATAGTCACCTCCCACTAGTGTCCGGCTATAAGTCGAGCAGATTCAGTTGGTTAGGAAGGGCGGGTATTTGGACATTGGAGACGGTGCGCTGCAAGGCCTGCAGGGCGGGGGTTTTCTCGAGGACGGTGATGCTGAGAACCTGTAGGAGTTTGTAGAGACTGACGTCGAGGCTGAGCCGTTTCTTGAGGATGGCGACCAACAGATACGTGGCGATGGCGATCCAGATCTGGGTCTTCACGGCGTTCTCGCTGAGGCCGTAGAAGGCCTTGACGCGGAGGTGTTGCTTGATCCATTTGAAGAACAGCTCGACCCGCCAACGGGACTTGTAGAGCCGCGCGATCGTCAACGCCTCCAGCTCGAAGTTGTTCGTCAACAGGACGAGTCGCTTGTCGGTAATCGAGTCGTGGAAACGCACACGCCGCAAAGCTTCGGGATAAGCCCGCGCCGAGTCGCGGGTGCGCAGGACCACCGTGTGGTCCGAGAGCACGCCGTCGGCGATGGCGGCGGGGTGGGAGTAGCGCCGGTTCAAGTGCACATTCTTCTTCGAGCGCACGACGTAGAAAGCCGAGCAGCGGACGAAGAGGTAGAGCCGGGCGAAGTCGAGATAGCCGCGGTCCATGACGTAGAACGAGCCGGCCTCCGGCACGATCTCGTCGAGCACGTGGACGTCATGACGGCGACCCTCGGTGACGCGGACGAAGGCGGGGATGGAGCCGCGCAGGTCGAGCAGAGTATGCAGCTTGACCGCCGATTTGGTGCGCTGGAAGCGGGCCCAGGGAAACAGCGCCAGGCACAGGTCGATGGTCGAGGAGTCGAGGGCGTAGACGGTCGCCTCGAGATCGGCGTCGAGAGACTCGCGGGCGTAGAGCGGCCGGGCGATGGCGATGAGCGCTTGCGCCAGATCGGCCCAGATGCGCCAGTCGTGCGCCTCGTTGGCGTCGGCCAGGGTCGAGCGCGAAATGCGGCCCCGGAACCCCAAATGGTAGAGCCGGGGTCCGAGCGAGCGCAGACAGACCTCGATGTCGCGCAGGCTTTCGCGGCCCGTCAACTGGGCGAAGGCCATGCACAGAAACTGATCCATGCAGGAGAAGCCGCGCTGACGCCGGTTCCCGCCGTAGCGGCGGACACAGCGATGAAACTCGTGGGCGGGAAGGTGATCCATCACCTGGGAGAAGACGGCGCGGCCGGAGTTCATGCGCCATTGTGGGCGCCGACCCGCGCCGGCCGGAATGGCGCCGACGGCAATTCAAATCGAAAACGCCGGAGATGGACCTTAACTCCCTGTCTGTCTATGAGTTGCGTCCAATCGCCGAGCCGTTAGCCGGACAGTAGTGGTCACCTCCATGCGGGTTCCGTCAAAGGGTTGACACGTAGCGGGGGTCCCGGCAGCCAGCCTTCCCGAGGGAAGATCTCATTCTATCAGCCACTTGCAAGCTTGGGTTTCTCGGGTGCATGACATCGCCTCCGGCGCTCCGTCTCCCTACGGCGAGACTCGCTGGTTCGTGGCGACGCTGACCCTGCTGCCGCTGCTCCGCATCGGCGCCCTGGCCATCGGCGAGGGCCTGCGCGGGCTGGCGGCGCCGCTCCCTTCGGTCGCGGCGTTCGGCTTCCTCGCGGCCTTCGCCTGGTCGGACGACGCCGGTTTCGCCTGGCTCCTGCTCGAGTACGCCGGAATTGCCGCCGGCGGCCTCGCGGGCGTCGTGGCCGGCAAGGGACTCGCCGTGACCCTGGGAATCGACGCGCCGCGGTCCAAGACGGCGGAGTTGGCGGGGCTCTTCGCCGCCGCGTGCGTCGCCGCCGCGATGCTTGCCGTCCTGGGGCGCATCCGGCTCGCCGGCGGCTGGGGCGGGCCGCTCATCCCCTTCGTCGCCGGGGCGATCACGACCGCCGTCGTCAGCGCCATCGAAGGTACGAAATCGCACACTCGAAGATATCCGTTAAATCGCTTAAAATGAGCGACTTACAAGGATTCCGCAGCAACGCGATGTCAGGAAATGTCTGCTCGTGTCAGTCGGCCCGGGTGAGGAACACCGGCAGCCCGTCTTTGCGCCGATAATCGGGCCGGTAACGGTCGGTGTTGTACATCGTTTTGGTGTCGACGCTGCGCGGCCCCTTGGACGCATCAGGCAGTTGCGCCAGCGTGTAGCAGCCGTTTTGGATGGCGGTCATCTTGCCGCGGTCGCCGTCCGCGATCGCCTCCACCGCCATCGTCGCGAAAGTGGTCGCCACCATCTTGTCGAAGAAGTCCGGCGCGCCGCCGCGAAGATCGTAGGTCAGGTCGCTGACGACGGTTTCGGCGAGACGCTGCCGCTTGATCTCTTGCGAGAACTGCTCGGCTACGTTGACCTTCTTGCGATGTCCGTAGGCGTCGGGCTCGCCGAACTCGGCGATCTCGCGGCCTTCCCAAGTCGCGCCTTCGCTGAGGATCACGATGGAGTAGTTGCTCGGGTTGTTCGCCTTGTCGGTCATGAGCAGGTCCATCATCTTCTCGAGGTTGAACTCGTGCTCGGGGATCGCGCAGCGCAGATTCGTCACGTAGGCCGTATAGAGCGCCGTAAAGCCGGCGTCTCGCCCGAAGATGCGAAACACGCCCACCCGCTCGTGCGAGCCGATCGTGGTGCGCTGCCGGCCGATGGCGTCGATCGCACGCGTGATCGCCGTCGAGAAGCCGATGCAGTACTCGGTGTTGCGCACGTCGTTGTCCATGGTCTTGGGCACGCAGACCATCGGGAAGCCTTCGCGGTTCAGACGGTCGGCGTAGCTGAGCGTATCGTCGCCGCCGATCGGAACCAGGTAGTCGACGCCGAGCCGGTCGAGGTTCTCGAGCACCACCGGCGTCAGGTCGACCACGCCTTCATCCACCTCCTCGAATTCGCCGATCCGCGACTTGAGATGCTCGGGAACTTGCCCGCGCTTCGTCTTCGAAGGCTTGGTGCGCGAGGTGTGCAGGAACGTGCCGCCGGTGCGATCGATCGTCCGCGTGTTCCGGCGGTCGAGATCAAGGAAGTAGTCCGCGTCGCGTCCGGTGTCCCACCGCGGCGCCACCAGGCCTTTCCATCCGCGGCGAATCCCGACCACTTCGATGCCGTGGCCGAGCGAGCCGTAGACCACCGACTTGATCACCGCGTTGAGTCCGGGGACGTCGCCGCCGCCGGTCAGGATGCCGATTCTCTTGACAGCCATTCCAATCTCCCTTGATCTTTCCTGAGGCTCAACCGACGAAGACTTCCTCGGGGTCGCCAAGCTCGCAGTCGAGATGGTTGATGTAGAGCAACACCAGGTGCTCCGCGTAACGTTCCCGCAATTCGGCGAGCAGTGTCTCGCGCCAGCCCTCGGCCAGCTTGTCGTCCGCCTGCGCGTCTTTGTCGAAGAAGCCGCTGCCGTCGTGCTCGATGCCCAACCGGTCCAGCGCCTCGACGACGAGGTCGAGATTCGAGACCAACATGCCCTGCGAGAGATCGCGCGCGAGATCCTCGTCGCCGTCGCCGAGGCGCTCCCACAGCTTCGGCGCCGCCCGGCGCAGCTTGTCGCGATTGAGCTTGGGCAGGCGCGCACGAACCTTGATGTTGTCGACCAGCTTGTAGGTGCGCAGCGCGCCCATCGAGATCTCTTTGAGCAAGGCTTCGAAACGCTCTTGCCCCAACCCGCGCAGCACCTCCGACAGGGTCATTTCCCCGAGGATACCAAACCCCCTCGGGGGGTTCGCTTGCGGCAGACCAGGGCCACGAATTGGGCCAACTCGAGGCTCTCGCGCCGGCCCGCGCGGCGCTGTCGCAGGCCAAGGCGCATCTCCTCGAGAGCGAGCCGGAGCGGCGACGCGAGCGTGCGGCGGGCTCGCGAGACGTGCGCTGCAAAGACCTCGTCGCGCTCGGCGTACTCGTTGTCAAACCATTTGACGAGGAGTCTCGGATGCAACGGTCCCGTTTCCATCGGCTCGACATGGACGGGCTCTAGCCCGAGCGCTTCGAATCGCGCGACGGCCCGCGCGGCTGGCTCGAGCCCGACGTGTCCGTCGGGTTCGATGAGATGGCGCTCGTAGAGATCGCCCTCGCCCTTGGCGCGCACGATCAGCGGATGTTCGCTGTCGGTCTCGATCACGTGGATGGTCAGCCCGCCCGGGCGAAGCAGCCGCTCGATCTCCTCGGTGACGGCTGGCTTGGCGAAGTCGGGCACGTGCCCCATCACGTGGGAAGAGACGATGCAGTCGAACGACTCGTCCGGGAACGGCAACCGCCCGAGGTCGGACAGCGCCGCGCCGTCGTAGTGTTCCGCGCAGTCGCGCAGAGCGGCGTGCGCCAGGTCGACGCCGACGGCGAACCGCGCCTTCTCGCGGAAGACCTCGCGGCCCCGCGCGGACCCTAGATCGAGCAGCCGGCAGCCTTCGGGGATCCACCGCCGCCAGAAGCGCCACTCCTGGTAGGACCAGTAGGGCAGCCAGCGAAGCAGAAAGCCTTTCAAACCCTTCGGGCTGCGGTGATGGGGGACGTGCTCTTCAACGTAGCCGTCGTAGAAGGCGCGGGCGGCTTCCGTCGTGTCCGGTGTCATCCCTGCCGCTCGAGAAACTCCCAGGCGCTACGGACGGCGTCTTCGAGCGTGAGCTTGGGCTTCCAGCCGAGCTTGTCCTGAATCTTGCGCGAGTCGGCTACCAGCTCGGGCGGGTCGCCCGGCCTTCGCGGCGCGACGACGACGGGAATCTCCCGGCCGGTGACGCGGCGGGCCGTATCGATCACCTCACGCACCGAATCGCCGCGGCCGACGCCGACGTTGTAGCCGCCGCCGAGCTCCGGCGCGGCCTCGAGCGCGGCGATGTGCGCGTCGGCTAGGTCGAGCACGTGGACGTAGTCGCGAATGCAGGTGCCGTCTGGCGTCGGGTAGTCGTCGCCAAGAATCTTGATGTGCTCCCGCTTGCCGGCGGCGGCGTCGAGCACGACGGGAATCAGATGCGTCTCGGGCTCATGGCGCTCGCCGCGCATCTCGGTCGCGCCGCAAGCGTTGAAGTAGCGCAGCGCGAAGTAAGGCAGGCCATTGAGACGCTGGTTCCACTCGAGCGCGTGTTCGAAGCACAGCTTCGAGTCGCCGTAGGGATTGATGGGCGCCTTGGGCGCATCCTCGGCGATCGGCGGCGCAACTTTGTCGCCGAAGATGGCGCAGGTCGAAGAGAAGATGAAGCGCTCGACGCCGGCCTCCTGGGCCGCTTCGAGCAGGTTGAGCGCGTGGACGAAGTTGTTGCGGAAGTAGAGGTTCGGCTGCTCCATCGACTCGCCGACCAATGCGTACGCAGCGAAGTGCATCACCGCCTTGATCGGGTATTCGCGAAAGGTCCACTCGAGCGCTTCGCGATCGGCCAAGTCGTCCTCGACGAACACCGCCTTCGACGGCACGACCTCACGGTAGCCGCGGCTTAGGTTGTCAAACACGCAGACCTCATGGCCGAGCTCGAGCAGCCGCTCCGCGCAAATGCCGCCGATATAGCCGGCGCCGCCGGTGACGAGGATCATAGGCCTCTCAAGCTTACCCGATTGCTGTCGCCAAGATCCTCCGGGCATCCTGATGCCGGGTTTCCTATCTAGGTTCGCACTCGTGACGAACGGTCTCGTTCCGGTTGTCGACTTCGCCGCTATCGCCCGTCCACCATGGACCAGCGGTTGAGCGCAAGAGCAAGGAACTCTCTGCCGAGCGAACTCGGCAAGGACACGGCGTGAGCCCGTTTTGGTAGGGGTTATGAAACTGCGGCCTCAGGGAAAACCCTGCCCATCGTAACCACTAAACCCGAATAACGTTAAGACGGATGACCCTTCGGCTGTACCTTAACGCCGCTTACAGCATCCTCGTCTTTCTGGTCTGTAGCCAATATTCTCCTGCTCAGACTGAATTAAGTACAATTCCGTCACCCAGTCTGTGCTCTCCAAGAGAGTCTGCAGATTCGGGACGAATACATTTTCGTTTCATCTCTGCAACTATCGATAGCCTGGCGTATGCGAAAGAAGCCCGGGGACTTCACGACCAAGCCGTAGAGCACTACGACTCGATGGCTCGTGCGGAAAGCGCCAGCGACGCTTCGGTCGGTTACTTCAACTTCGTACGCGGAATCAAAGGCGCCGAGTCTGGCTTTGCATGCTCCGCCCGCGTCCTTCGCACCTTCAGGGATGTTCGTGTTGAGGAGAGTATCCGGATCCCGGCTCAAGTGCTCACTAAGATCTTCGAGAAATTGTCCGAGTCTGAGAAGCAGTTTCTTGGGATAATAGAAAAAGCCGATGCGACATCAGTCGTACGCAATCTAGCAGAACACAGTCTTGCTTCAGATCGGACCTGGAAGTTTCTGGTCCAGGCAACCGGTGCCGCGGCATACAGCCTGGTAGGATTCGCGGATCCCATACCTGATGATGCCACGTTGGGTACACACGGATTCTCTTGGATAAGTGAACCGGAAAGGGCGGCGGCGCTGAAGCGTCTTAAAGAAGTATTCGGAGAAGACGTGACCGATGGCCCGAAGGTCGGACAACCTACCTTGGAAGCGAGCGCAGGGGGTCTCGCGTTGACACTTGATACGACGATTAAGCAGATCTTGGCAAGGGAGGGCGCGGCATCAAGTCAGGATTGAGCGATTGACGGTTCTAATCGCTGTGCTCACGAACAACACGACTATCCGATCCCCAGCTTCTTGCAGATCGGCTCGACGCGCTTCTTCACGTCGGGGTCCATCTCGATCACGTCCGGCCACGGGCGCGTGAAGCCCTCGGTCGGCCACTTCTTCGTGGCGTCAATGCCCATCTTCGAGCCGAAGTTCGGCAGCCGGCTCGAATGGTCGAGTGAATCGGTGGGCCCTAGCGTGAACTGGATATCGCGCTCGGGGTCGATGTTGTTGAGCGCTTTCCAGGCCACCTCGGAGTAGTCGTGCACGTTGACGTCTTCGTCGACAACCACGATGCACTTGGTGAACATCGCCTGGCCCAGGCCCCAGACTTGGTTCATCACCTTCCGTGCGTGCCCGGGGAAGGACTTGCGGATCGAGACCAGCATCAAGTTGTGGAAGATGCCCTCGGCTGGCATCGCCATGTCGACCACCTCCGGCAACTGCATCCGCATCAACGGCAGGAAGACCCGCTCGATGGTCTTACCCATGTAGTAGTCCTCCATGGGCGGTATTCCGACGATCGTCGTAGCGTAGACGGGCTGCTTGCGCTGTGTGATGGCGGTGAGGTGGAAGACCGGGTAGTCGTCTTGGAGCGAGTAGAAGCCGGTGTGGTCGCCAAACGGACCCTCGGTGCGGAGCTCGCCGAGCGTGACGTAGCCTTCGAGCACGATCTCGGCGTTGGCTGGAACCTCGATGTCGACGGTCTTGCACTTGACCATCTCGACCGGCTTGCCGCGCAGGAAGCCGGCGAACATCATCTCGTCGAGATCCGGCGGCAAGGGCAGAATGGCGGAGAACATCGTGGCCGGGTCCGAGCCGATGGCGACCGCGACTTCCATGCGCTCTTGCTTGCCCTCGGCGAGCAGGCGGCGGTAGTGCTCGGCGCCCTGTTTGTGGGTCTGCCAGTGCATGCCGGTGGTGCGCTCGTCGAAGACTTGCAGGCGATACATGCCGCAGTTGCGCTTGCCGCTGACGGGGTTGCGCGAGAACACCAGTGGCAGCGTGATGAACGGCCCGCCGTCCTGCGGCCAGCAGGTGAGCACGGGGTAGTCGTGGAGCGAGAAGCCCTCGGTCTTGACGACCTCCTGGCAGGGGCCCGAGCCGACTTGCTTGGGAAAGAAGGATCCCAGCTCGGCGAGCTTGGGCAACATCTTGAGCTTGCCCATTAGCCCCTGTGGCGTCTTCATCTGGATCATCTCGGCGATGCGCTCGGCGACGTCTTCGACCGAGTCGACCCCGAGCGCGATCTCCATGCGCTTCATCGAGGCCATGGAGTTGATCAGGACGGGGACGGACGAGCCCTTGGGGTTCTCGAACAGCAGCGCCGGGCCGCCGCCCTTCACCGAGCGATCGGCGATCTCGGTGATCTCGAGGACGGGGTCGACCTCGTCCTGCACGCGTCGGAGCTCGCCGGCGCTCTCGAGCGCTTGGATGAACGCGCGCAGGTGGTTGTGGGCCATAAGGCCCTATTGTGGAATACAGCACAGGCGCGCGCACGGACGTATGCGCGCAGCAAATCACCACAGCGCGGCGAGCGCCAGGATGCTGACGACGATGCTGAGGCCGAGCTCCCGGAAGCCGACCGTCTTGAGCGGCGTCTTCAAGAACGCCTCGCCGCGAAAGCGCAGCAGGTCGACGATGTGCGCCAGCAGCGGCGCCACCAGAGCCATCGCGAGCAGCGGCCCGATTCCCGCGACCGCGACCGCGCCCTGCACCGCCTGCCAGATCCACGCCGCGGTGCGCGAGGCGCGCGAGCCGGTCTTGCCGCGATGGGCCTGCATAGCCTCGAGCCGCGCGTGCACGGTGAGCACGCCGCCGGTAGAGTGCACGGCATGGACGAGCGCCAATAGCAACAGCGTGCGGTCGACCTCCCGCCCCGCCGCGAGCCAAGGCAACGCGGCGGCCGAGGTCAGCCCGAACGAGCCGGCGAGCTGCAGCAGTGTCGAGCGTTGCAGGCTGTGGAGCGCGGCGTAGAGGTAGGCGGCGGTCAAACCGGCGCCGATCAGCGCTAGCGCCCCCAGCCAGATCAACGGAACGACCGCCAGCAACGCCAGACCGCATGCCAGGAAGATCGGGACGAACAGCCACAGGCTGCGCTTGGCCGCCTCGGTCTCGGGCCGCGGCTGCTTCCAGACGTAGCGCTGGCGCAGCAGCACCGCCAGCGGCTCGCGGATCAAGAAACCCGCCATGGCGACGCCGAAGGCCGGCACGGTCCACCAAGTCCAGGTCTTGGCCAGGATCGCCGCCGAGACGAGCGGGAACAGCAGCATGCCCCAGGAGCCGTGCTCGCGCGGCAAGATGAAGCGCGGCGCTGGCTTCACGGCTCGAGTCCAATCATCAGCCGCACGAACTTGGCGGGCGGCGAACCGTAGGAGAGCATCTCGTCGTGAAAGGCTTGCCGGTCGGTGATCCGACCGAACTTCGCTTGGTAGTCCTTGCGGATGTCGTTGATCTCGCTCGCGCCCACGAAGTAGGTTGAGAGCTGCGTGGAAGTCAGGCACGCCCGGCGCCACTTGCCGGCCGCCTCGCCCTCTTCTTGAAAACCCTCCTCGGTCATCAGCCGCATGGCCTCGTCTTCGGTCATCGAGCCGGCGTGGATCTTCTGGTCGAGGATGGCGTTCAAGATGGCGCGGGTGAGCATCTTGAGCTGTTGCATCTTCACCTCCGGCCCGCCGAAGCCGTGCTCGACCATGATCTGCTCGGCGTAGACGGCCCAGCCCTCGACGAACGTCCCGCTATAGAAGACGGCTCTCATCAAGGTCGGACCGCGGAAGCGGTTGGAGTGGCTGAGCTGAAGGTAGTGACCTGGCATGGCCTCGTGGACGGTGAGGTCCTCGAGCATGTAGTCGTTGTACTCGCGATAGAACGACAGGGCCCGTGTCTCGGTCCAATCCTTGGGCGTGGGGGAGATGGCGTAGAAGGTTTCGCCGTTCTCCTCGAGCGGGCCGGGCGAGTCGCAGTAGGCGGTGGAGACGCCCCGCTGGAACTCGGGCATCACGATGATCTCGAGGGGCTCCTCGGGCAGGCTGACGAGCTTCTCGTCCGCGACGAAGGCGGTGGCTTGTTCGAGCGTGCGCTTGGCGTCGTCGACGATGGAGTCGTTGGTGGGGTGGTCGTCGGCGAGGCGCGTGAGCACGGCCCTGATGACAGCCTTGCGGTCTTCGCGCTCGGCGTCGGTGGCGGCGGGAAAGTACCGGCGATGGAGCGGCAAGGCAGTCTCGTAGAGCGCCGCGTGCGTCTCCGCCAAAGCCTGCTCGGCGCGGGCCAGGATCTGCTCCATCGAGAGGTCGGAGTGCAACGTGTAGGCAAGCTTCTTGCGAAACTTTTCTTCCCCCAAGCGGAAATCGCCGGTCGAGCGGGGGAGAAGCTCCTGCTCGAGCCATTTGCCGTAAGCTTCGAGCGCTTCGATGGCTTTGGCGCGGGGCTCGGCCAGTCGCTCGCGCATGTTCGGGGTCCGCTCGAGGAATCGCTCGAGGTCGTCGCGGATCAGGCTGATGGACCCGGCGTTCTGCAGAATGGCGGTCTCGGTGTGGACCTTGGGCGGGGCGCCGAGGTTGGCGCGGGCGGAGTCGAGCACGCGCGGGAGTTGCTCCAGGCGTCCAGCGACGCGTTTGAGTCGCTCTTCGAGCGGGGCGAAGTCGCGGGCAAGCAGACTGTAGATCGAGCCGGTGACGTTGTAGAGCAGCGGGTTCCACTCGTACTCGCGGATCTGCTCCAGCTCGAAGATGCTGGACTCGAGGCGGTTACGGAGGATTTGGTAGTCGACCCAATGGTCGCCGGCCAGCCAGGTCGGGTCTATGGTCTCCAGCTGGGCGAGGTAGCGCTCTTCCAGGTCGAGAGAACGCTGGATCCCTTCGAGCGAGTAGTCTCCAAGCTGGGCATCGTAGCGATGATCGCCCAGATAGGTTGCGAGCTCTGGATTGTGGCGTAGGAGGTCTTCGAGGTATTCGCCTGCGAGGTCTTCGAGGTCGGAAGGGTCTTGGACCGTATCCTGGCTGCATCCCAAGCCCACCGTCAAAGCCCCGGCCAAAACCCAAGTCCTCGCGGTCATCACCGACAGCGTACCCCAGGACAGCCCGCGAAACCGGGTATAGAATCAGGGCATGGCGCGCTGGGCTTTGGCGGCGGGTTTGGCGTTGCTCACCGCGGGCGGCGCGGTGGCGGCGACCGAGGGCGAGCAGGACGTCTCGCATCCTTTGACGACGCTGCTCGTCGATCGCCACGTCCAGTCGCATCCGATCTCCACCAAGTCCAACGCCCTCGATCCCAAGCGCGAGCTGATTCTCGAAGATCGCGGCAACATCGCCATCGTCGACGACGGCGACGGCGTGGGGCTGCCGGCGTTCCCCTTCGACCTCAACGGTAAAACGGTCGAGGTGCTGCCGCTCGATGAGACCGCGGCCGCCTACACCTACCGCGCACGCGAGGGTGGCTACGACCTGCAGGCAGCCGCGACCGGAGAGTTCCTCACGCTAGGCGACGACGCCGTCGTGCTCCTGCCGCTGGGCTTCGCCTTTCCCTACTTCGGCGTCGAGTGGGAGGAGGTCTTCATTCACTCCGACGGGCACTTGACCTTCGGCGAGGCGGATGTGGCGCAGTCGGCGCGCGACCCCGCACGCGCGGTCAGCGGCCCGCCCCGCATCGCGCCGTTCTTTTGGGATCTCGATCCCTCGCGAGAGGGCGCGGCGGTTCGCTACCTGCGCGACGGGAACCGCCTGACGGTGACCTGGATCAACGTGCCGGAATGGACGCCGGGCGCGGTCGGGTTGCGCCAGAACTTCCAAGCCACGCTGTTTGCCGACGGCCGCATCGAGCTCGCCTACCAGTCGATCACCATCGATCTGGGCACCATCGGCGTCGCCTCGGGCGAGGACATCTTCGAGTCGCTGGCGGTCGACTTCTCCGAGCCGGCGCGCGAGGAGCCCTTCACTGCCGCCTTCGTGGAGCTGTTCTTCCCCGCCGACCTGAACCTAGCGACGCTGGGGCGGAAGTTCTACTTGACTCACGAAGACGCCTACGACTTCCTGGTGATCTTCCACGACTACGAGCTAGAGGCGGAGACGGGAGCGTTCGCCTTCTATCGCGCCGTGCGGAACTTCACCCAAGGCGTGGGTCCGTGGCCGGCTGGATTCGAGCAGAACAACTTGGTCGATTTCGGCCAAGTGTTGGGCTCGGGCTTTCGGCTGCAGGGGTTGATGTTCATGGGCGCGCTCGACAAGTACCCCGACGACCCGCGTCAACGGATCGATCGCGAAGAAGGCGTACATCGCGCCACCGCGGCGTCGGTGCTGGCGCACGAGGCTGGGCACGTGTTCCTGGCGACGCCGCTGCTGCCGGATCCCGCCTCCGGGCTGTTCTCGTTCGACCTGCTCGGCCGGCAGCTCGCGCACTGGAGCTACTTCTTCAACTCCGAGGCGTCGTTTCTGGAAGGCAATCGCATCGTCGACCACGGCAGCGGCGGATCGGTGCGCTTCGAGACGACCGACACGGTCGAGGGTTTCAGCATGCTTGACCGCTACTTGCTGGGCTTGGTCGAACCCGAGGCGGTCCCGCCGAGCTTCTTCGTGCGCGATCCCTCCATCGGCGGCGCGAATTTCTCTGAAGCGCACTTCCCGTTGGGCGGGGTGTTCTTTGGCGGCGAGCGCGTGGACGTGTCGATCGACCAGATTCGCGAAGCGATGGGTCGCCGCAAACCCGACCACACCATCGCGCAGAAGGAGTATCGCTACGCATTCATCCTGCTGACTCAGGAGGGGAGCGAGCCGTCGGAGGCGTCGATCGCCAAGATGGAGCGTTTCCGCGAGGACTTCGAGCGGATGATGCGCGCGGCGAGCGGCGGCGGCTGGCAGGCCGAGACCGAGCTGAAGAAGCAGCTGACCTTCGTGACTTGGCCAGCGACGGGCGTGCTGGCGGGCGAGCGCGTCGACGGCGGCGTGCTGCTGGGCTCGACGCGCGATCATGACCTCACGGTCAAGCTCTCAGCCGGCCCGGGAGTGAGCATCCCCGACGAGGTCGTGGTGCCGGCGGGCAGCTTGTTCGAGCCGTTTGACGTGGAGGGCGTCGAGGGCGGCGTGACTGAGATTGTCGGCGACGCCGGCGAGGAGTTCGAGACCGCGCGCTCCTTCATCCAAGTGCAGCCTGGGGCGCGCAACTTGAGGGCCGATCGGCTGCTGCTGCTCGAGCTGCTCTTCGGCGACCCGAGCGAGAGGCTCAAGACGGGCATCGTGGGCCGCCCGATGCCGTTCTCCTACTTTGTGCAAGCGATCGACGACAACGATCTGTTCTACGCCGATGCGCCGATCAGGATCACGCCCAGCGGCGACGGCTCGGTCGAGCCCGCCGAGACGGTGACCGACGAGTTCGGCTTCGCGGTCTTCGATTGGACGCTCGCGACCCAGCCGGGCGCCAATACCGTGACGGTCGAGGTGGTGGGCTCGGAGCGGCCGCCGCTGGTCATCGAGGCCGAGGGCGTCTATGCGCCGGTCCGGCAGCGCAATCCGCGCCGGGAGATCCTGCGGTAGGCCCCGCGGGCAAGGCCGCTCGCGGGCCGGTCCGCGGAAACCTCGAGGGGAGTATCATACGACTCGTATCCATGCGTGTCCCGTGCGGCTTGTTGATCTTGGCGGCGCCACTGCTGGCGCAGCCCACGCCCGAGCAGATCGAGCTGTTCGAAAAGAAGATCCGGCCGGTGCTGGCCGAGCACTGCTACGCGTGCCACAGCGGCGAGACGATGGCGGCGGCCGGCCTGCGCGTGGATACGCGCGAGACGATTCGCAAGGGCGGCAGCCGGGGAGCGGCCGTTGCGCCGGGGTCTCCCGACGGCAGTCTGCTGCTCGAGGCGATTTCGTACGGGAATCTCGACCTGAAGATGCCGCCAGCGGGCAAGCTCAGTGACGAGCAGATTGCAGACTTCCGGCTTTGGATCGAGATGGGCGCGCCGGATCCGCGCGAGGACGCGCCCGCGAAGCCTGCAGCCGAGCCGGCGGAATATGACTTCGAGCAGGAACGGGAGTTTTGGTCATTTCGACCGGTTACCCAGCCGGCGCCTCCCGCCGTCTCGCGGCCGCAGTGGGTGCGGACGCCCGTGGACGCCTTCTTGCTGGCGAAGCTCGAGGAAGCCGGCCTCGAGCCCGCTCCCGAGGCCGACAAGCGCACGCTCATCCGGCGCGCGACGTTCGACCTGACCGGCTTGCCGCCAACACCGGCGGAGATCGACGACTTTCTGGCTGACGATTCGCCCGGCGCCTGGGAGCGGCTGGTGGAGCGGCTGTTGGCCTCGCCGCACTACGGCGAACGCTGGGCGCGGCACTGGCTCGACCTGGTGCGCTTCGCTGAGACCAACGGGCACGAGTTCGACAACGACAAGCTCGACGCCTGGCGCTATCGCGACTACGTGGTGCGCGTCTTCAACCAGGACACGCCCTACAACCGCTTCGTCGCCGAGCAGATCGCTGGCGACCTGCTGCCCGACCCGCGGCTCACGCCGGACGGCGAGCGGCTCGAGTCGCCCATCGGCGCCGGCTTTTTTTGGCTGTGGGAAGTGCTCAATTCTCCCACCGATTCTGAAAAGGCGCGCGCGGACCAAGTCGACAACCAGCTCGACGTGTTGGGCAAGACCTTCTTCGGCATGGCGCTCGGCTGCGCCCGCTGCCACGACCACAAGTTCGACCCGCTGCCGACCGCCGACTACTACGCGCTGGCCGGGGTGATGCATTCGACCCATCTGCGGGAACGCTGCATCGATGCGCCCGACCGCGCGGCCGCGATCCGGCGGCTACGCGACGCGGCGGCCGCGCAAGAGGCGGCGCAATCGATCCCGCGGGTGACTGGCGCCGAGTTGCTCTCCGAGGCCTGGGCCGAGCGTCGCGCCCATGCGGCTCGGGAACCGAGCGATCCGCTCTATCCGTTGGCCAAGCTCGCCCAATCGGCTGAGACGCCGTTCGCCGAGCGGCTGAGCGCGATGCGAGAGGAGATGCGACAGTGGACGGCAAAGACCTCTCCGTCGCACCCGCTCCAGGCAGAGCGCGGGGATCAGGTGTGGGAAGACTTCTCGGAGGGCTTCGCCAAGTGGGACATCGAGGGCGCCGCGTTCGGGGACGCCCCCGGCGCGGGCGTAGCCAGCTCCAATCCGGGGCGGCGCGACGAGTTCGTGGGGCTGCTCTCGACGCGGAAGTTCCGGATTCCCAAACCGCACGCGCACGTCCGCATGGCCGGCTCGAAGGTCCCCGGGCGCGCAAACAGCACGGCAAAGTTGCGCTTCACGCTATGGGCGGACGACCACCCCTCCCAGAACCGCACCCCGCCCGAGTCGAGGCTGATGGAATGGGTCTCGATCCCGTTGGTCAAGGAGAAGGGCCGGGTCGGCTATCTGCAAATCGTCGACCGTAGCCGCGAGGGACACATCCGGGTCGACAAGATCGTCTTCTCGGACTCCGCGGAGCCGCCGCCGATCGCCGGCCCCCCCCATCCAGCCGTGCTCGAGGCGCTCGACGATCCCGCGATCAACTCGCTTGGCGAGCTGGCGGAGGCCTACTCGGGGCTGGCCGCGCGGACGCGCGACCGCGCGCTGGCGCTGGGCATCGCTGGCCCGGCGGCGCCGACGGCGCCGATCGAGTTGCCGGGACCGGTTCCCGAATCGGCGTTCGCGATGTCGTCGATGGACCACAATCCCCACGATGTCCGCATCCACCAGCGCGGCAACCACAAGAACTTGGGCGAGCGGGTCCCCAGGCGTTTCCTCACGATCGTCGCCGGTGAAGATCAGCAACCGTTCTCTCGGGGATCGGGACGGCTCGAGCTTGCCGAGTGGGCCGCGCGGGACGACAACCCGCTGACGGCGCGCGTGATGGCGAACCGCGTTTGGAAGCACCACTTCGGCGCCGGGCTGGTTCGCACCCCGGACAACTTCGGCCACACCGGCGACGCGCCGACGCACCCCGAGCTGCTGGACTGGCTCGCGGCTCGATTCATCGAGAGCGGCTGGTCGGTGAAAGACCTCCACCGTCAGATCCTGCTCTCGAGCGCCTACCGCATGGACAGTCGCCAAACCGAGCAGGCGGGCGAGATCGATCCGGCGAACGAGCTGCTCTCGCACATGCCGGTGCGCCGCCTGGAAGCCGAGGCGATTCGCGACTCAGTGCTAGCGGTGGCCGGCACGCTGAATCTCGCCCTCGGCGGAGAGAGCGTGCCGCCGCACATCAGCGCATTTCAGGACGGCCGCGGAAAGCCCAAGACGGGCCCGCTCGACGGAGAGGGCCGGCGCTCGCTCTACATCCAGGTGCGGCGCAACTTCCTCACCCCCTTCTTTCTGGCGTTCGACTATCCGCAGCCGTTCGCAACGATCGGGCGGCGCGGCGTCTCCGCGGCGCCGCCGCAAGCGTTGATGTTGCTCAACAACGAGCTCGTTCACCAGCAAGCCCGCAAGTGGGCGCAGCGCGAGCTCGAGGCGGGCGACACGGCGGAAGAGCGGATTCGCGAAATGTTCCTCAGAGCGTTCGGGCGAACGCCGCGCGCGGACGAGCAAGCCGACCTGCAGGCCTTCCTCGACGAGCAAGCCCACCTCTACGACGCCGCCGCGGCGGACGATCCGCGCCTATGGACCGATCTCGCACACGTCCTGTTCAATTCGACCGAGTTCGTGTTCGTGCGATAGCCGCGGCTAGTCGCGGCGGCCGCCTCCGAGCAGGCCGGCGCGGAAGAGGAAGTAGGCTAGCGTGAGCAACGAGCTGATCGCCGCGGCGACGTAGGTGAGTGCGGCGGCGTTGAGGACGCGATCCATTCCCTCGCGCTCATGCTGGCTCACCAGGCCATTGGCAATCACCAGCTCTTTCGCCCGGCTCGAGGCGTCGAACTCGACCGGCAAGGTGACGAGCTGGAACAGGATGACCATCGAGAACAGCGCGACGCCGATCATGAAGATCCCCTGCGAGGCCAGAAACAATCCGGCCATCATCACGATGTAGCCCAGCGACGAGCCGATGTTGGCCGTCGGCACCAGCATCGAGCGCAGCCCGAGCGGACCGTACTCTTTGGCGTGCTGGATGGCGTGGCCGGCTTCGTGTGTCGCGACGCCGACGGCTGCGATCGAATTCGAGTCATGCACGGGGCCCGACAGCGCCAAGCTGCGGGTCGCCGGGTTGTAGTGGTCGGAGAGGAAGCCGCGCGAACGGCCGATCTTGACGTCGTGCAACCCGGCCCGGTCGAGCATCGCGCGGGCCGCCTGAGCGCCGGTCAGCCCAGTCGAGACCGGGACCTTGGAGTACTTGTTGAAGGCCGTCTTGACCCGGAAGCTGGCCCACATCGAAAGGGCCATGCCGGGAAGCAGGAACAGAAGATAGACCGGATCGAAGTAGAACACAGGTAGCGACCTCCAAGATGATTATACGGACCGCGCGTCGGCGGCGTTCCCATTCTTTAGCGTTCCTCGCTCACTTTTTCTTCTTATTCTCGAGCTGATAGTAGGTGAACGGCGAACCCGTTCCTTTGATGTCCACGTTGATGAGGAAGGGCTTGTCGCTGCGCAACGCGCGGTCCAACGCCGGGCGGATGTGTTCGGGGCGCTCGACGTGCTCGCCGTCGCCGCCAAAGCCTTTCATCACCAAGTCGTAGCGCGTGCGGCGCAGCTCGCAGGCAACGGTATTGCCTGGGTATTGCCCCGCTTGCAGCTCACGCTCGATGCCCCAGCCGCCGTCGTTGCCGACGATGAGGATGACCGGCAGGCCAAAGCGTACCGCGGTATCCATCTCAGCGAGATAGAAGCCGAGTGAGCCGTCGCCGGTGACCAGGATGGAGCGGCTGCTGGGGCGCAGGATCTGCGCGGCGAGGCAGACCGGGAAGGCGACGCCGAGGCCGGCCAAGGCGCCAAGGCGCAGCCAATGACCGGGCCGGCGAGCCGGAATGCAGTAGCGGCCCCAATGGACGAAGTCGCCGCCGTCCCAGCACAAGGTCGAATCCTCGGGGACCCATTTGCGCATCTCGCGGTAGAAGTGCAGCGAGTGCATCGGCTCGAGCGGCTTGTCGGCGATCGACCAAACGTGGCGGGCGTAGTCGTCGCGGGCCTTCTCGCAAGCGGCGATCCACGCGGAGCGGTCGGGGACGGGGCGATCCTCAAGCGCCTGGTTGAGGTCTTCGAGGGCGAGCTTGACGTCAGCGGCGAGGCCGACATCGATGCGCCGGTTGATCCCGAGCTCGGGCTGATGGAGGTCGACTTGAACGATCTTGGCTTGGGGCGAGAACGCTGCTGGCCCGCCCAGGCGCAGGCGGTAGTCGATGCGCTTGCCGAGCACGACGACCAGGTCGGCTTGCTTCAGGATCGTATCGGCGGCTTTGTTGAGCGTGGGGTCGGCGTAGCCAAAGCAGAGCGGATGGTCGTCGGAGACAACGCCGCGGGCAAGCGTGATGGTATAGAGCGGGAGCTGCGCTCGCTCGATGAAGGATTGAAGCTCGTCGCCGGCGTCCGCCCACCAGGCGCCGGCGCCGGCGATGACCAGGGGCCGCTCGGCTTGGTCGAGCAGGTCGACGACGCGGTCGAGGTCGGCGGACTCGGCTCGCGGGCGCGCCAGCTTGACGGGCCCGTTGGGCAGCGGCGCGGCGCCTTCGGCTTGCGCGGTAAAGCAGTCGACGGGCACGCTCAAGTGCGTGGCGCCCGGCCGGCCCGAGATCGCCTCCTGAAAGGCCTTGCGCAGGTGAAAAGGGATCTGGCCGGCGCCGCTGGGAACGGCGCGGTACTTGACGATCCCGTCGACCAGAGCAGCTTGGTCCATGTCTTGGAACGCGCCTCGATCGCGAGCCCTCGAGCTCGACATTCCGCTCACCGCAACCAGCGGGGAGCCGGTGTAGTGAGCGGTGGCGATGCCGGTGATGGAGTTGGTGTGACCCGGCGCGCCGGTCACCAGTGAAACGCCGGGCGTGCGCGTCATGCGCGCCCAGCCGTCAGCCATGTGGACCGCGGCGGATTCGTGGCGCGTATCGACGATGGTGAAGCCGTCGCGGTCGAGCGCCTGCAGCGGGTCGTTGAGGTGGTCGCCGACGAGGGTAAAGATGTGGCTCGCGCCGAGGCGCCGCAGGCTGGAGGAGAAAAGCTCGGAACCGGTAGGCATATTGGCAGGGAAAGGATAGCAAGCGCGCGATGGGCCTGCGTCACGGCCCAAGTTTGCGTCGCGAGACTGCCGTTCGCGCGCCGCGCAGACGATGGATCGGTAGGGCGCTGCGGGGCTGCGATGTCGCATGCGCGCCCGGGTATGCCCGCGGCGGCTTCTGGTAGACTGCTACTTCCGATTCTGACCGCGGGCGGCGGCGTTGTCATTCCTCTCGCTGGAGGCCCTTTTGGACGCACCCAAGCTGAAAATCACGGATTCGCGAACAGACAAATCCTACGAGCTCCCTATCACAGACTCCTCGATCAAAGCTCTGGAGCTGCGCCCGATCAAGGAAGACCCCGACGAATTCGGGATGCTCAGCTACGACCCTGGATACACCAACACGGCGTCCTGCACCAGCCGCATCACCTACATCGACGGAGACAAAGGCATCCTGCGCTACAGGGGCTACCCGATCGAGCAGCTTGCCGAGAGCTGCACCTACAACGAGGTCGCCTATTTGCTGTTGTACGGCGAGCTGCCGACGAGCTCCGAGCTCGGCAACTGGAACCAGGAAATCGCGCGCCACACCATGGTGCACGAGAACCTCAAGAAGTTCATGGACGGGTTCCGCTACGACGCGCACCCGATGGGCATGCTCGTCAGCTCGGTCGCGGCGCTCTCGACGTTCTATCCCGAGGCCGCGAAGATCGAGAGCCGTACGAACCGTCGCATGCAGCAGTTGCGCCTGCTCGGCAAGATGCCCACCTTGGCGGCGTTCGCCTACCGCCACAGCCAGGGTCTGCCGTTCGTGCAGCCGGACAACGACCTCAACTACGCCGAGAACTTCATGAACATGCTCTGGCGGCGGACCGAGCCGAAGTTCGAGCCCGATCCGACGCTCGCCAAGGCGCTGGACGTGCTGTTCATCCTGCACGCCGACCACGAGCAGAACTGCTCGACTTCGACGATGCGGACGGTTTCCAGCTCGAACGCCGACCCCTACATCTCGCTTTCGGCGGCGTGCGGAGCGCTCTACGGCCCGCTGCATGGCGGCGCGAACGAGGCCGTGCTCAATATGCTGGACGAGATCGGCTCGCTCGAGCGCATTCCCGCGTTCATCAAAGAGGTCAAAGAGGGCGAGGTGCGCCTGATGGGCTTCGGGCACCGCGTCTACAAGAACTACGACCCGCGCGCCCGCATCATCAAACAGATTGCCGACGAGGTCTTCGAGGTGACCGGCAAGAATCCCAAGATCGAGCTGGCCAAGGAGCTCGAGCGGATCGCGCTCGAAGACGACTACTTCATCAAGCGCCGGCTCTATCCGAACGTCGATTTCTACTCCGGCATCATCTACGAAGCGATGGGCTTCAAGCCGGAGATGTTCACGGTGCTGTTCGCAATTGGGCGGACGGTGGGCTGGCTGGCGCACTGGGAGGAGCTGATGAAGGACCCGGAGAAGCGCATCGCGAGGCCGCGTCAGCTCTACCTCGGCGCGGGCGAGCGCCAGTTCGTGCCGATCGACGAACGGCTCGGCAAGATGCAGAGCGAGCGCGCTTAGGGCGCTTTGCGGACCAGCGCACCGTTTGCGCCGACCGCGTCCGCGCAGCCGCCGTCTCGCAGCCAGGCGAGGGCGGCCGGATCATCCAGCAAATAGCCTCGCCAGTAGACGACGGCGGCGAGCTTGATCAGCTCGCGGTGACGCTCGACCAAGGGGTGCTCCATCGGCCGGCCGCCGAAGGTGCGGTGCTCCGCGCCGTCGAGCACGAGCAGATACTGCTCGACGTTCTCGATCAACTCGAACGGCATGCGACGCTGTCGGGGCGAGGTCTGGGAAGGCCCGCCGGTCGCGTCGCGCGTCCCGGTCAGATGGAACACGGGCATGAGCATTGCCTTGTAGATTTTGGCGGCTTCCATGCGTGTTAGCACGGGCGCGGCAATGCCGTGCCGCGGTGACGGGCTCAGTGCGAACGCCGCTCGAAAGCGCGGCTCGGCCAGCCCCTGTCCGTATCCGGGGAACTTCTGGCCGGCGGCGATCAAGGTCGTCACGCCGCCGAAGGAAAACCCGGACATTCCCAGGCGGTGGGGGTCGATCCTCCCGCGCAGCTCCGTCCGAGCCATGCGCTCGATTTGGCTGGCTGCGGACTGGATGTCCTGTTGCCGCAGAACAGCCCAGCTCGGCTCGGAGTTGCGAATCGCTTCGAACAACGCTGGCGCGCCGAGCCGTTCCAAGGCTTCGGCGTCGCTGCCGCGGTGTTGCAGGTGGAACGAGGCGAATCCGTGGCTCGCCAAGTGTTCGCCGAGATAGCCGGCCGCGTCATCACGCGCGCCGCCGCCGCCGGGCGAGAAGACCACCACGGGGACAGAGCGCTCCAGATCCGCCGGCAGGAAGAGCTTCCAGGGAATGTCGCGGTCGTCGCGTGAGGCGTCGATCCAAACGCCGAGTCGAGTTTTGAATTCGTAGGGACCGGGCCGGCCGGCCTCCTCGAGCCCGGCTGCGGTCGCCATGCCCAGGAGAACGATCGTCGCGGACGCGAGTACGAGCGCGGGACGCAAAAGGAGGATCCAGGGGCTCACCGTCGGGAGTGTAGCTCATTGGCGGGGACGGCTCCGGCCCGGTCTGCTACGATGCCGTTGCCATGAGAATCGCTCGCATCCTGGCCTTGGCGGCGCTGCTGGCGCTGCCGGTCTTCTCCGCTCCGCCCAACATCGTGCTCATCGTCGCCGACGATCTGGGCTGGAACGATGTCGGCTATCACGGCTCGCAGAACCGTACGCCGCGCATCGATGCGCTGGCCGAGAAAGGCGTGAAGCTCGAGCGCTTCTACGCCTACCCGATGTGCAATCCGACGCGGCGGGCGCTGCTCACCGGTCGCTCATCGGTCGCGATCCAGGGGATGGCGGCGGAAGCCGGGCTGGCGAACGGCCACTTGCCGCTCGAGCTCGGCACGATGCCCGAGCTGTTCCGCGAAGCCGGCTATCAAACCTACATGACCGGCAAGTGGCATCTGGGCAACCAGCACGTCAACTACTTTCCGACCCATCGCGGCTTCGACAGCTTTCTGGGGTTCACCAACGCGGGCATCGACTTCTTCACCCATATCGCGCGCGGCGGGCTCGACTGGCAGCGTGACGGCAAGTCGGTCCGTGAAGAAGGCTATTCGACCGACCTGATCACCCAAGAGGCCGTCAGCCGGATCCAGGGGCGCGACGCTTCCAAGCCGCTGCTGCTCTACGTGGCCTACAACGCCGTCCACACGCCGCTGCAGGCGCCGGACAAGTACATGGACCGCGTGGCGGATCTGCCCGAGGGCGCCCCGCGCACCTACGCCGCCATGGCGCTGGCGATGGACGACGGCGTCGGCCGGATCCTCGATACGCTCGAGAGCGAAGGTCTGGACGGCAATACGCTCGTCGTGTTCATCTCCGACAACGGCGGCTCGCGGGCCGGCGACAACACGCCGCTGCGGGGCGGCAAGACGCAGACGTTTGAGGGAGGCATTCGCGTGCCGGCGGCGGCATGGATGAAGGGCCGCATCGAGGGCGGCGGCTCGAGCGAGCAATACGTGACGATGCACGACTGGCTGCCGACCCTCGCCGCCGCGGCGGGCATCGAGGTTCCGTGGGCGAGCGAGCTCTACGGCAAGAACCTGTGGCCGGCGCTGGCCGGGGGCAAGACGATCGACAACGACGAGTTTCTGCTCGGCCACCAAGCGAACTTCGCCGTGTTCGAGAACGGCATGAAGTTCGTCCGCAACCGTGGCGAGGACTACCTCTTCGACATCGAGAACGATCCGCACGAAAAGACCGATTTGAAGGCTGAGCGGCCGGAGTTGGCCGCACGGCTGGCGGCGAAGATCGACGCTTTCCCAGGCTCGGCGGCGGTGGCGGCGCAGACCGGCCGAGGAGGTCGTGGCGGGCGCCCGGGAGGACCCGGCGCGAGACGCCCTGGCGGCGCGGGAGGCCCTGGCGGTCCCGGCGGTCCGCGCGGGTTGTTCGAACCGCAGACCGAGGAGACGCGCGAGCCCTACGCCGAAGCGGCGGCGCGGGACTGAGCAGAGCATGGGCGGCAGACCAATCCCGTTGGCTCTCACGCTGGTGCTGAGCGCCGCCGCCCAACCACGCGCCAACTTCGTCTTTTTTCTCGTGGACGATTTGGGCTGGCGGGACCTCGGCTGCTACGGAAGCCCGTTCTACGAGACGCCGAACATCGATGCTCTCGCCGCATCTGGCGTGCGCTTTACCAACGCCTACGCCGCTTGCCCGGTGTGCTCTCCAACGCGGGCCAGCATCATGACCGGCAAGTACCCGGTGCGCGTCGGCATAACGGACTACATCAACCCCGCCGGACGCAATCAACCTGCAAGCTGGAACCGCAACACCGAGCTGCTCCCAGCGCCGTACCAGGACCGGCTCGCGCTCGAGGAGACCACGCTCGCCGAGGCCTTCAAGGGTCACGGGTACGCGACGTTCTTTGCCGGCAAGTGGCACCTCGGGCCGGAGGGCTACTATCCCGAGGATCAGGGCTTCGACCTCAACAGAGGCGGCATCGAACAGGGCGGACCCTACGGCGGGAAACGCTATTTCTCGCCCTACGGCAACCCGCGACTCGCCGATGGACCCGAGGGCGAGCACTTGCCCGACCGGCTGGGGCGCGAGACGGCCGCCTTCATCGAGGAGCATCGCGACCAGCCTTTTCTGGCCTACCTGTCGTTCTACTCGGTGCACACGCCGCTGATGACGCGCGCGGACCTCGAGCGCAAGTACCGAGCCAAGGCGCGGCTGATGAGCTTCCGAGGGCCGAGCTTTCTGGTGGAGGGGACCCGCGAGGCCCGCCAGAGGCAAGAGCACGCCGTCTATGCCGGAATGGTCGAGGCGATGGATCAAGCCGTCGGGACGGTGCTCCGCGCAATCGAGCGGGCAGGCGCCGCCGAGCGGACGGTGGTGATCCTGATGTCGGACAACGGCGGGCTGTCGACCTCGGAGGGTTCGCCCACATCCAACGTTCCGCTGCGCGCCGGCAAGGGTTGGGTCTATGAAGGCGGGATTCGCGAGCCGATGATCGTGCGCGCGCCCGGCGTTACGCGACCCGGTCGCGTGGAGGCGACGCCGGTGACGAGCGTCGACTTCTTCCCGACGATGCTCGAGCTTGCCGGGCTGCCGGCCATGCCACACCAGCATCTCGACGGAGTCAGCTTGGCCGGGATGCTCGGCGGCGAGGCGCTCCCGCGCAGACCGCTCTATTGGCACTATCCTCACTACGGCAACCAAGGCGGTGCTCCGTCAGGCGCCGTTCGCGATGGCGAGTGGAAGCTGATCGAGTGGTACGAAGATGGGCGGCTCGAGCTGTTCAACTTGCGCCGCGACATCGCTGAGAGGTACAACCTGGCCGAGCTCGAGCCGGAGCGCGCGCAACGGATGCGGGCAATGCTGGCCTCGTGGCGCGAGCGCACAGGTGCAGTGCAGCCGGTTCGCAACCCTGGCTACGACCCAGCCAAGCTATCGGGCCGCCGACCCTGAATGGTTCCGTCATGCTGGGGCGGGCGAGCGCTCGCCCTCATGGCGCCAGCGCCTCCAGTAGCCTGTCGACCTCAGCCTCGGTGTTGTAGTGCGCCAGACCGATGCGCACGGCGCCCTCGGGCTCGAGCCCGAGCTGTTCAGACCAGTTCAGGGCGTAGTAGTTGCCGTCCCAGACGAACAGCCCCAGCGCGGCGAGACGTTCGGCGGTCTGGCGCGGCGTTTCGTGCGATAAGCGGACGGAGACGGTCGGGGCGCGCTCACCGAAGCGCTCAGGCTCGCGGATGCCGTAGAAGCTCAGCCCGTCGATCTCGACGAGCCCGCGAATGAGCCGCTCTGCAAGTCCGCGCTCGTAGGCCTGAATGGCCCGCATCCCGCCGACGAGCTTGTCCCGCCGCGAGCCCCTGGCGCCGCTCTGCTCGCCGAGCTCGGCTAGGTAGTCGATGGCGGCCGTCACCCCGGCCATCGCCTCGTGGTTCTGCGTCCCGGTCTCCCAGCGGTCGGGGCTGTGGTCCTCGGCCGGTCGCACCTTGTAGGGATGCAAGCCTTCGAGGAGCTCGCGCCTCCCATAAAGCAGGCCTTGGTGAGGTCCGAAGAACTTGTAGGCCGAGCACGCCAGGAAGTCGCAGCCGAGGGCGCGGACGTCGATCGGGCCGTGCGGGGCGTAGTGCACCGCGTCGACGAAGCTCCAGGCGCCGGCGGCGCGAGCCGCCTCGGCGATTCGGCGCACCCGATTGATCGTCCCGACGGCGTTGGAGGCGTAGCCGACGGCGACCAGCTTGGTCTTCGAACGGATCAGACCGAGCAAGGAGTCGATGTCGAGCGTGCAGTCGCGCGGGTCGAAGCGCGCGACGCGGATGACGGCGCCGTGCTCCTCGAGCGCCTTCCAGGGCGCGAAGTTGGCGTCATGATCGAGCGTGGTCAGCACGATCTCGTCGCCCGATCTGATCTCGCGCCCGATCGAGCGGCTCAGCGCAAATGTCAGAGTGGTCATATTGGGCCCGAAGACCACCTCGGCGGCGTCGCAGCCGAGCAAGTCCGCGACGGCGGCGTGGGCTTGGGCAATGACGGCGTCGGCCCGGCGGCTGGTCTCAAAGGCGCCGTGGGTGTTGGCGTTGGCGCGGGCGAGCGTCTCGGAGACGGCGTCGATGACGTGCTGGGGAACCTGCGTGCCGCCGGGTCCGTCGAAGTAGGCCGCAGGGCCGCCGGCCGTCTCGAGCGAAAAGGCGGGGAATTGCGAGCGAATCCAAGTTGGATCGAGCGAGGGCATGGCGAAGCGACCAGTATAAGTCGCTTGCTTGCAAGGTCATGGCATTGTAATCTAGGAGATGCCCGCCCGTAATGTCCGCGTCAGGTACGCTCTGCGAGCGTAGCATGACGGTTTCTTTTGTAGTCCCAAACTGGAACCAACGCGAGCTTCTCGCGGCGGCGCTGCGCTCTATCGAGGCGCTGCGGAGGCCCGTCGGCTGCGCGATCGAGGTTCTCGTCGTCGACAACGCCTCGACCGACGGTTCCGCCGAGGTCGCTGAAGCGGCCGGAGCGCGGGTGCTGCGGCAGAAGGCGAATGTTGGCGTGAGCCGGGCCTTCAATACCGGGATCGCCGCGGCGAAGGGCGAGCTCGTGGCGCTGGTCAACAACGACGTCGAGATGGCCGAAGATTGGCTCGAGTTGCTGCTCGCCGCGCTCGAGCCTGACTGTTGGTTCGCCGCGGGCAAGACGCTCGACTGGAACGACCGCTCGCGCATCGACGGCGCCGGCGACGCAGTGTGTCGCGGCGGCGCGGCCTGGCGGTTGGGTCACGGTCGGTTGGACGGTCCCGAGTTCGAGCGGAGGAAACGTACCTATTTCCCTTCGGCGACCGCGACGTTGTACAGGCGCGAGCTGTTCGAGCGCGAAGGCGGCTTCGAGGAAGCCTTCTTCGCCTATCTCGAGGATGTGGAGATGGGGTTGCGGGCCGCGAGCGCGGGGCTGGAGGGAGTCTACGAGCCGGCCGCGCGCGCCTATCACCGCGGCAGCGCGACGGGCGTGTCGTGGAGCCCGCAGATGGTGCGCTGGATGACCGCGCATCAGTTGCTGTTGCTGGCCAAGCACTATCCCGGTCGGCTTTTGCGCCGCTACGCCCGGCCGATCTTCGCGGCGCAGATCTTGTGGGCGGCCATGGCGGTCTCGCGCGGTCGCGGCGGCTCGTGGGCGGCAGGATTGTGGGACGGGCTGCGTAGGTGGTCCCGCCTCCGGGCGCCCCGCGAGGAAGCTTCGGGCCGGCTCGCCGCAGCGCTCGAAGCCGCCGAGAGCGAGATCGTGCAGATCCAACGCGCCACCGGTTGGGACTCCTACTGGAAGTGGTACTGCCGGCTGGCCTGGCCGCCCGCGGAGGGCAGGGCATGAGCGCGAAAACAGCGGCGGTGATCGTGACCTTCCACTCGGCCGAGGAGATCGGCCGCTGTCTGCGCTCGCTCGAGGGCGTCGACGAGATCGTAGTCGTCGACAACGCCTCCAAGGACGAGACCGTGGCGCGGGCGCGGGCGGCGCGGCCCGATGCGCGCATCCTCGTCAACGCGCAAAACCGCGGTTTCGCGGCGGCGGTCAATCAGGGTGTGCGGGCTTGCAACACGGACTTGATCGCCCTGCTCAACCCCGATGTCGAGCTCACAGGCTCGCTCGACGGGAACTCGACTATCGCGCAAACCGCGCTGCGGCCCGAGGTCGCCGTTGTCGGCGGCCGACTCGACGACGACGAGGGATTCCAACGAGGCTTCGGCGTGCGCGCTCTGCCGACGCCGCCGATGTTGGCGGCCGAGGTCCTGCTGCTGAACCGGTTGTGGCCTGGCAACCCCTGGAGCCGGCGCTGGCGAGCAGCGGGATTCGATCCCGCTCAGCCCCATGCTTGCGAGCAGCCCGCGGGCGCTTATTGGATGTTTCGCCGAGAGGCGTTCGAGAGCCTGGGAGGGATGGACGAGTCGTTCTTCCCGCTGTGGTTCGAAGATGTGGATTTCTGCCGGCGCGCGCGCGACGCCGGATTCGAGGTTCGTTATGAGCCCGAGCCGGCGGCGCGGCACGCCGGCGCACACTCGCTGCGTTCGATGGACGCGCGGGCGCGCCAGAACGCTTGGTATCGTAGTCTCTTACGCTACTCGAGAAAGCACTACTCGAAGCCGGCGGCGCTGGCGCTGCGGGTCGCGGTCTTGCTGGGCTTGGCGCTGCGCGCAGGCGCGAGCATGTGCGGATTGGGACAGCGGGAAGACGGACGAGCATGTTGGCAGACGATTCGGTCGCTGTACGGGCCGAGCGCTGCGATCGGAGCGACTCGGGGAGACCTCGGGCGAACTCCGGCAGCTTGAAGCGGAACGTCGAACTCTGATGAGCGGCAAAGACTTTGTTTCGGTCACGGTGGTGACCTTCAATAGCGGACGGTTCATCCGTCGATGTCTGGAGACGGTGCTCGAGCAGCGCTACCCGGACATGGAAGTCATCGTCATCGACAACGCGTCGACCGATGGCACTCAAGACATTCTCGAGCGGTTCGAGGATCGCTGCAAGATCGTCTACAACGAGGAGAATCTCGGCTTCGCGGCCGCGCAGAATCAAGCCATCGCGCTCTCGCGCGGAGACTGGGTGCTGACGCTGAACCCAGACGTTCTGCTGCTGCCGGACTTCATCGAGAAGTTGATGCTGACCGCCGGCGCCGACCCCGAGGTTGGCACGCTGTGCGGCAAGCTGCTGATGGTCGACGCCTCGTTCGAGATCCCCGATCAGCGCGTCGTCGATTCCACCGGCATCTACTTCACGCCGATGCTGCGGCACTTCGACCGCGGCTGCCTGGAGACCTACAACGGCCACTACCGCAAGCACGAGTACGTGTTCGGCGCGACGGCGGCGGCGGCCTGCTACCGCCGCTCGATGATCGAAGACATCTCGGTCGACGGCGAGTTCTTCGACTCCGACTTCTTCGCCTATCGCGAGGATGCGGACGTGGCTTGGCGCGCTCAGTTGCTTGGCTGGAAGTGTGTCTACGACCCGACCGCGTGCGGCTATCACGTACGCAAGCTGCGGCCCGGGATGCGACGGTTCCTCTCGCCCGAGATCAACATGCACTCGGTGAAGAACCGTTTCCTGATGCGCGTCAAGAACGTCACCGCGGGCGTCTATATGCGCAACTTCGTCCCGATCACGGTCCGCGACGTGGGCATCCTGGGCTACTGTTTGGTCGTGGAGCGTTCATCGCTGAAGGCGTTCTTCATGCTGGGCCGCGACTTCAAGAAGACTCTGGCGAAGCGGCGCCTGATCCAGGCGCGCAGGCGCGTCGACGACGCCTACATGCAGCAGTGGTTTCGCTTTTCGCCCGTTAGCCTGCCGCTCGAAGCGCCGGTGGACAGCAAGGCCAAGGCCGCCCAAGCGGTCGGGTCCTGAGCGCGGGGCGATGAAGATCGCCCTGCTGGGAACTCGCGGCATTCCGGCCAACTACGGAGGATTCGAGACCTTTGCCGAAGAGCTGGCGACTCGTCTTGCCGCCCGCGGGCACGAAGTGGTTGTCTACTGCCGCCGGAACAACGTCGAGACGCGCGCGAGGCGGTATCGGGATGTCCGGCTGGTCCACCTGCCCACGATTCCACACAAATACCTCGACACGGTGGCGCACACCGGCCTCGCGACGCTGGACCTGGTGATGCGGCGAGCCGACGTTGCGCTCTACTGCAACGGCGCCAACGCGATCTTTACTTGGATGCCGCGGGTAGCCGGCATCCCGACGGCTCTGAACGTGGATGGGCTCGAACGCCAGCGCAAGAAATGGAATCGTCTGGCGCGCGGCTGGTACCGGCTCTCCGAGCGTTGGTCGACTTGGATGCCGACTGCGATGATCTCCGACGCGCGCGTGATCGAGCAGTACTATCTCGAGACCTACGGCAAGCGCTCGCACTGCATCGCCTACGGAGCCGAAGTCGAGCGTGTCGAGACGCGCGAAGCGCTCGACCGTCTCGGCCTCGAGCCCGGCGGGTACTTTCTCTACGTGAGCCGGATGGAGCCAGAGAACAACGCGGAGATGGTCGTCCAAGCCTTCGAAAGGGTCGAGACGGACAGGAAGCTCGTGATGGTGGGGGATGCGCCATACGCGGCGGACTACATCGAGCGGGTCAAGGCGACCCAGGATCCGAGGATCCTGTTCCCCGGGGCGATCTATGGACAGGGTTACACCGAGCTGCAGTCGCAGTGCTTCGCCTACATCCACGCCACCGAGGTTGGCGGCACGCACCCGGCGCTGATCGAGGCGATGGGCCGCGCCGCGCCGGTTTTGTACTTGAAGACGCCGGAGAACGAGGAGGTCGCGGGCGCGGCGGGGATTGGCTATTCGAAGGATGCGACGGCGCTGGTCGAGGCGATCGAACGCATCGGCGCTCTGGGGCCGGCCGAACACGCGGAGATGGGCCGCCGAGGGCAAACCATCGCCCGTGAGCGCTACGATTGGGGGACGGTGACTGAGAAATACGAGGAGATGCTGCGAAGCCTGGCGAGGGCGGGGACTGAGTCTCAATGAGCGTTCGCAAGCTCGCCATTGCCCTGGGCGTACCTCGCATCCTACACCCTTTTCGAGGACTCGCTACGTGGGCGTGTCAACGGGGAGTCCTCACGCCAAGAGTGCGGCGATTCGTTCCGTGGACCTGGGTGCTGGAACCCTTCACGGTCTACGGGGACGGATGGAGTTTTCCCTGGTATCCAACGATGTCAGACACGGTCGGTATGACCTTGTTCTGGCACGGCCTCAGAGGATTCGAGAAAGAGACTGTTCCGATCATGTTGGACAATCTCCGAACATCGCGTTGCTTCGTTGACATTGGAGCGAACAGCGGGATCTATACCGTCATGGGTTGCACGGTCAATCCGAACCTGCGGGTTGTCGCGGTCGAGCCGGTGAGGCGAGTGCACGAGACTCTGATCAACAACGTTAGCCGGAACGGTCTAGACGCGAGAGTGACGATCCTGAACCTAGCCCTGGGCGATTCGAACGGTGTCGTAAGATTCAACGAAGCGGAAGATCCAACGATGGGCAGCATTCACTCCGAAGATCTGGGGCCGCCGACAGGTAAGATCATCGATGTCGAATGCCGCACTCTGGACTCGGTCGTCGCGGAGCTGAACGTGGCGCCGGATTTCCTGAAGATCGATGTTGAAGGTTTTGAGCACGCTGTACTCCGAGGCGGCAGGAAGCTGTTGACGCAGGTTCGGCCGCGGATCGTGCTCGAAGCCAACCCGGGGGGACCGGCTAGAGAACTTACCGAGATTCTGGCCGAGCATGGCTACGAATTCTACAACCTGACTGACGGCGGGCTGGAGCCGAAGAGCGAGGTCGAACCTGTGGAAGCGTTTCGGAATTGGCTTTGCGTGCCCAAGTAGCGATGTTTCGGATGCTTCCAGTCCGCCTGCGCTCGCACCGACGAACCAGCGCGGCAATTCGTTGACGGGTGGAAAGGACAGTGACGGTTCCGAAGCGAGAGTTGGCGTGATTGGCTTCGACGAACGTCCGTTCTTCATCGTTGGGTCCGGACGGTCGGGAACCACTCTGCTGAGGATGGTCCTGTCCGGCCATTCCAGAATCTCAATCCCGCCCGAAACCTGGTTTCTCCTAGATCTGGTGTCCGAGCTGCCGCTTCACGACGAATTGAGCTCGATTCAAGTCGACCGTGCCGTAGAGCTCATCACGAACCACTATCGCTGGCCCGACCTGAACATCGACGCCGAACAGTTGCGGGCTGCAGCTTCCGAATCGGAAACGCCAACGATCCGCTCGATCGCGGACATTGTCTATCACACTGTCGCCAAGCGAGAAGGCGGGCCGCGGTGGGGCGACAAGACCCCAGCCTACGTCGAGATCGTGCCACAGCTTGCCGAGATCTACCCATCCGCGCAATTCATCCACCTCGTTCGCGACGGCCGCGATGTCGCCAGGTCGTTCCACGAGCAAGGGTGGTCTGGTCGCTGGCTCGTATGGAGCGCTCGTCAGTGGTGCGCTGTGATCGACTCCATGCAACGGCACCGGGCGTCGTTGGGTCCTGAGCGCTTGTTCGAGGTGCGCTACGAGGACCTCGTGCTCGACACCGAGCGAGTCGCCCGCAGGCTGTGCGCGTTTCTCGGCGAGCAGTACGAACCCGCCATGCTCACCTGGGAATCTTCGGTTCGCGACAAAGTGCCCGACCGGGAGATCAAGATCCACACGAAGCTCTTCCGCAAACCACGCCCGGAGGACGTTGGACGCTGGCGGCGGGAGCTGTCTGCCGTCCGCACTTTCGCTCTGGAGTCGGTCATCGGGGCACGGCTCGCTTCGGAGGGCTACGAGTTGCGCTTCGGCGGCGCCGGTTGGAAACCGGCCCTGGGAGTTTGCCGAGTCGCTTGCATGGCGGGACTGCCCGTGCTGGAATCGGTCTTGAGGTCGGCTGGGGCGTTCAAGCGGCGGCTGTTAGGCGGCAAGGCGGATGCGGCGCGAAGTTAGCTGGAGCCGAAACCCAGGCGGCCGGCCGCCTGCCGCGCGAGATTGGCTACCGCCGTACGCTCCTCGTCCGACCAGGGAACGAAGCGATAGAGAGCGACGGGCAACGCGCACAGCAGTACGAGGTGGGCGATGGCCGCGCCGCCAGTCCCAACGCCGCCAAAGATCCATCCACCCAGGAAACCGGCAGTCATCCATCCGCCAATGGCCCCTAGCTTGCCGTATTCGAAGGGAACGTGGAAGCTACTTTGGGAGTATCGCCAGTTCAGCAGAAGAGCGATCACCTGCCCGCTCAGAGCGCCCGCGGCTGCGCCAAGCGCTCCGTGGCGCGGGATCAGCACTACGGCGGTGGCGATTGCCACGGCTGCCGCAATCACGAGAATGCCGCTCAGCACGTTGGTTCGATACTGCTTGAGCAGGCCGATGCGCACCGAATTCGCCAAAGCACCGCACAGCGCACCCAGCGTCAGCACCGGGATCAGCTGGATACTATCGATGAACTCCGATTTCAGAAGCAGGCCGACCGCGTCCGGTCCGAACAGCGACAACGCGACGGCGCAGAGACCGCAAGCGGCAAACAGAAGCGTAAAGCCGCGAGCGAGCAGTGTTGGCCCTTCCTCGACATGGATGTTGTGAAACGCGAAGCGCCTCCAACCTAACACGGACGCCTGACTGATCAGCAGCATGAACGAGCTGAAACGCTCCGCGACCGAAAACACGCCGACAGCTGTGAGCCCGCTCGGACTTAGAGCCTTCAGCAAATAGCGGTTGACAGCCACCAGCAACCAACTCGCCAACATGCCCGGCGATAGCCCTACCCCATAGCGGAACATCGCGCGCCACAGTTGCCGGTCCCAACGGAAACGAGCGTCGCGCAGCACCAGGAAGTAGGCTAGGATGGCGCCGACGGTTGCGCCGACCGCCTCGCCCGCGGCCATGGCTAGGGGCGAGCGGCGCCAAATGAGCGCGCCCAGCGTGAGGGCTCGCGTCAATACCGTTGCTGGCAGCCGAAGGAATAGATACTGTCGGATGCGCCCCTCGGCCTGGAGACGCGTATCGGCGAGGCTGCCTAGCAGGTCGCAGTAGGTTCGAACACAAAGCAGGTAGATGAACGCAGGCGCCGCCACGCCGATGGCCAGATTGGCAACGGGAGAGGCGAACCCAACTAATATGGGGAGCCAAAGCGCTACCAGGAGGTGGACGATGGAAAAGGCGGTGTCGAGAGCCTGTCTACTATTCCAGTCGCCCGTAGCGTCCGTCCCGAATCGAAAGTAGGCGTTCGGCATTCCGATCGAACTGAACAGAAAGACGATCGCAGCCGTCGTCACGTACAGGTTGTAGACTCCGAAGCCCTCCGATCCCAGGATGGCCGAGGTGATCGGCAGAAACAGGAACCCAATCAGGCGGTCGGCCACTCCGCCCAATCCGAAAAGTAGAGAATCGCTGACCAGCGCTCTCAGCGGTACGATCCGGCCCGGACGTTCGTTCATCGAGCTTGCCCGACGACCCGCTGCACGCTGGCCTCTGCTAGGGCTCCAGCTCGGCTCCAACTGTAGGATCCCGCGACCCAGGCTCTTGCCGCTCGTCCCAACTCGCGCGCCTCCGCCGGTGCTCCCCAGAGTTTGATCAGCTCATCGCGCCACTGGCGCGGAGCCCCGCAGACCCGCCAAGGATTCGGTTCCGGCGCCGACAATCCGTCGACTGCCGTCGGTGAAACCAGCAAGGCTCGCTCCATCGCCGCTCCCTCGAGCAACTTGTTCTTGATGCCGGTGCCGCTCGAAAACGGATAAAGAGCGATGGGCGCCGAGCACACCAGAGGCCGAATATCCGGCGCGTTCGCAATCAGCTCCACGCCCGGTTGAGCGGCTAAAGCGAGAACCCGCTTGGATGGGGCGAACCCCATGACAATCAACCGAGCCTGGGGCTCGATCTCCCTTACGAGCGGCCACACGCGCTGAACGAGGAATCTCACGGCTTGCTCGTTTGGTCCGAAGTCCAGCCGACCCCAGAAAATCGCTGAGCGTTTCCCTACCTCGCCTTCGATAGGTCGGTAGCGTTCGGTGTCGACGCCGTTTTCGATGACGGAGACGTTCCTCCGCCCCATGATCCTCCGCATCGATCTAGCGTCTCTCCGCGCAACAACCCAAGTCTCGTTGGGAACGTCGCGAGACATTCTCGTAAACAGCAGCACGCGAGCGGCTTCCGCAAGGAGTTTGCGATTCCGCCCAACTCCATTGGCCCACGCGAGCTGAGAGAGTATCCCGACGGTCAACTCGTCGCCGGCATACCAAATCGTCTGTCGATCCTCGAGCTGATGGAGCAGCAGCAAGCCATGAATGCCGGTGGCGATGCACACGTCGAAGCCAACTTCGACCACGGCCCGACGCGCACTGCTCAACCGCGCCGGGCTCGTCGCCCAGTAGCGCATCAGGTTCCGGAACGTGGCGGTGAGACGAAGATCTCCGCCGTCGGCCTCGTCCGTCACCGACACGGCCTCGACCGGAAAAGGGAGGGGGCCCTCCTGCTGGAGCTCGAAGCAGAGATAGCGCACATCGTGGCCTCGTTTCTGCAGCTCCTCGGCCACCTTCGTCGTGTGCAAATCCGCCCCCGCGCGCGGAGGCACTGCGAGCCCATACTGGAAAAACAGAACACGCATTCGGGAACGGGCAGGCTGCCCAAGGGAAGGGTGTCATTGTATCATTGGCTCGCGGCCGGCCCGGGCACGCTCACGGGATCCACATGGCGCCTACGCGCTTTTGGATCAGCGCGCGTTAGCGCGCTAGCCGGTTCTACCCATTCAACATCGGCGCTCAGGACCGAGCGCTCGCCGGCGCCGCCTATAATCGGGCAGATGCGTCTAGCACTCCTGTTGGCAGTCGGCTTGCACGTGCTTTCCGCCGCTGAGGTCGACTCGGACCGGCTCGAGCAAGCCGAGTCCGAGCCCCAGAACTGGCTCAGCTACTACGGGACCTACAAGTCCTGGCGCTATAGCCCGCTCGACCAGATCAATCGCTCGAGCGTCGAGAATCTCGCGCCGGTCTGGGCCTTCGAGTCCGGGTTCGACGACGGCGGCATGCAGTCGGCGCCATTGGTCGTCGACGGCGTTATGTATGTGTCGACCGCGCAGAACCACGTCTTCGCGCTCGACGCGGCGACGGGCGAGCAGATCTGGCGCTACGATCACGAGCTGCCCGCCGAGCTGCCGGCGGTCTACGGCAATTGGAACCGCGGCGTCGCCGTGGCCTACGGGCTGGTCTACCTCGGCACGCTCGACAATCATTTGCTCGCGATCGATGCCAAATCCGGCCGCGAAGTCTGGAAGGTCGAGGTGGAAAACGCCGCCCAGTGCGGCTGCAACATCACCTCGGCGCCGCTGGTGGTCAAAGACATGGTCATCACCGGAGTCACCGGCGGCGACTCCGCGCACCGCGGCTACCTCAACGCCTTTGACGCCAAGACCGGCCGCCACCGCTGGCGCTTCTGGACCATCCCCGGCCCGGGCGAGCCCGGCAACGAAACCTGGAAGGGCGACTCCTGGAAGTACGGCGGCGGCTCCACCTGGATCACCGGAACCTACGACCCCGAGCTCGACCTCGTCTACTGGGGCGTCGGCAACCCGGCGGCGGACTTCTACGGCGAGGGCCGCAAGGGCGACAACCTCTACACCGAATCCGTCGTCGCGCTCGACCCCAACACCGGCGAGCTCGAGTGGCACTACCAGCAGATCCCCTTTGACGTCTGGGACTACGATTCGGCCTACGAGCTGGTGTTGCTCGATCTGGAAGTGAAAGGCGAGAAGCGCAAGCTCATCGTCAACCCGAACAAGAGCGGCTACGTCTGGGTGCTCGACCGCACCGACGGCGAGTTCCTCGGCGCCTGGAACCTGGTCGAGAATTCCAACTGGATCGAGCGCGTCGGCGAAGACGGCGAGCTGATCGGCCGCAACGAGCCGCCGGTCGGCAGGCCGACGCTGATTTGCCCGGCCATCGGCGGCGGACGCAGTTGGAACCACGGCGCCTATTCACCCGAGACCGGCTGGTTCTACTCGACGGGCCTCGAGTGGTGCCAGACCGTCACCGTCAAGCCCGAGGAGCCGCGCGAGGGCATGGCCTTCTTCGGAGGCGAGTTCCAAATGGCGCATCCGCCCGGCGGCAAGGCCTACTCGCACTTGGGCGCCTATGACCCGGTGACCGGCGAGCGCCACTGGCGGTACGAGCACAAGTACCCGCTACTGGCCTCGCAGCTCGCCACCGCCGGCGGGCTGCTGTTCACAGGAGACGCCACCGGCAAGTTCTTCGCGCTCGACACGAAGACTGGCGAGGAGCTATGGAGCTTCCGCACCGGCTCGGGCCACCGCGGTTCGGCCGTGACGTATTCGGTCGACGGGCGGCAGTACATCGCCACACCCAGCGGCTGGGGTTCCGCACTGGCTGGTCTGACCACGCAGCTTTGGCCGGAGACGGCAGACCTGCCAAGCGGCTCGAGCATCTTCGTCTTCGCTCTGCCGGAGGGCGAGTGATGGTGAACACCTCTAGCCCCGGAGGGGCGCTGCAATGTATAGCCCAGGATGAAATCCTGGGTTCGCGGAAGGCCGCCGCACCCCCCTTCAGCCCCGCAGGGGCGGAGCATCGTTGGCTCGCGGGTGTCGGACGATTGGGTCTATCAATCCTGGTCGTCGTCTGCTCCGCAGCCGCGCAAGACCGCACCGTCAACCTGCTCGACCAAGCCGTCATCGCCAACGGCTCGGCCCTTTTCCAAAAAAACTGCGCCGTCGGCTACTGCCATGGCTCGGAGGGCCGCTCCGCCCGCGGCCCTGCCCTGCGCGACCGCGAATGGGACCCGCGGGTCTTCTATCGTATGACGCATGACGGTCTGCCCGGCACGTCCATGCCAGCTTGGAAGGACGTGCTGCCCGCGGAAGACATCTGGGCCGTGACGGCCTACATCATGACGCTTGCGAAAAATCCCGTGGCGCCGGCCGCCGCCGTCATCCCTCTCGATGCAACCGAAAGCGAGGGTCGGAGACCCCTGACCGGCGAAGCCAAGCGCGGCGAGGAGCTCTTCTTCGACCTGACCCGCGAGAAGCGCTGCGGCCTGTGTCACCAAGTCCGCGGAAAGGGAACGGCGGTCGGCCCTAACCTCGCCGTGGCCGCCGGAGCCAAGTCCGCCGCCGAGCTCGAGCGCGACATCCGCGACCCCGGCAGGCGCCGCGCCTTCGGCTTCGAGCTGACCGAGGTCCGAACCCGCGCAGGAGAGACGATTCGCGGCGCGCTGGCCGAGCGCACACCGGCCGAGGTGCGCGTCTACGATACGTCGGCGCTGCCGCCGGTGCTGCGCACCGTTCCGTCGGCGCGAGTCCGACGTGTGCGCGCGCGCAAAGGCCGCTCGCCGATGCCCGATGGTTGGGAGGCCGTCTATTCGGACGCCGAGATTCAGTCAATCGTGGCGCTCCTGAAGGAGCAATAAGCTTTCTGAGCCCCGGCAGCCATGCCGGGGTGCACCGCTCAACAGTTGCACGACATCGCACCCCGGCATTGCTGCCGGGGCTCGGAAAAACACTAGCTCTCCCGCGTCCCCAGCCATAGCGTCAGGATCAGCAACGCCGCCACCAACGCAATCAGGATATTCAGCGGCGCCGAGACATCGCACCCCGGCATTGCTGCCGGGGCTCGGAAAAACACTAGCTCTCCCGCGTCCCCAGCCATAGCGTCAGGATCAGCAACGCCGCCACCAACGCAATCAGGATATTCAGCGGCGCCGAGACATCGCGCCCGGGCATTGCTGCCCGGGCGCGGGTGGGGAACAGACGCCCTTGCCGGGGTGCAATGTCCGAGTCAGCCCTCCCGCAGACCCAGCCACAGGACGGCCAGCATCAGCGCGACCACCAGCGCAATCAGGACGTTGAGACGGCTCTCGAAGCGCTTGGCTTCGCTGGATCGCTGCTCGGTCTCGGCCAGCAAGCGGTCGATTTGAGAGGGCTTGCGGGCCGCGTCCGAAGCCGTCTCGACTACGGGCGAGCTCTCCCCGCGCCCGGAACCAGCTTCGGCGCCGACGAATTCGCGCGTGGACCGTTCGGCTTCCTCCATCATCCGGCGGGTCTCTGCCTCGGCCTCGGCCAACTCGTCGATAGGCGCCTGGCGGGGGGGCAGCCGCTCCACGCGGCCCGCTTCGGTTTGCCCTTGCCCGCCCTTGCGGCCGAGCAGATCGCCCAATCCCACGCTCTTCACTCCGGCCGAATCAGCGATTTGGCGTCTGGGTTGCCCGGGCCGAAGTGCTTCAGCATCACCAGCTTCTCGGTCGGGCTCGTGTTGGCGATCTCGACGCCCGCGTCGGCGGCGTTGCGCGTGACGAAGTACTCGTCCGAGGTCAGCTCGCCGAAGCGAATCATTGCTGGCGTATGGACCTCCCAGTTGCCGATCTTCCCCCGGCCTTGGGTCAGGATCAGCCCGTATGCGTGGGCGTCGGTGATCGTCGCCGTGCGGCCCGGCAGCACGGTCAGCTCCTTGGCCGAGAAGTAGTCGGTCGAGTAGCTCACCCACTTCTCCTCGTAGCCGGCGTCGCGCATCTCGCCGAGGTCCCCCACCGGCTTCGGCTCGAAGAACCGATGCTCCATGAAGTGAGGATCGACGTTCTTCTCCCAGTCGAGCATCCCGATGATGTAGTCGAGATCCTGGTGGTTCGCTTCGGGTACGTCCTTGACGAGCAGGTCCCAGGGCACCGCGCGCCCCTCGACCATCGACTGGAACATGCCGAACACGTCGGAGTTGACCTGCGGCTCGTAGGTCACCGCCGAGCCCGGCGCGTGCAGCACACCCGCTGGGATGTGCCAGCCCGTGCCGGGTTTGAGCTTGTAGGCCTTCGAGTGGTAGAGGATCCCGTTGTCGCCCCCGTTCCACCGCTCCAAGCAGCGCCGAACGTCGTCCTGAGTCGTGCCGGGCTCGAGGCCCATGAACGTGTAGGCGAAGTTGTTCTCCTTGTAGTTGAACTGCGGCGGGAAGTAGTAGGCCTCGGGCTTGCCCTTCTGGTCGACCTTGCGGGCGTGCTCGTCCATCTGGTGCATGTGGTGCGGGATGGGGCCCAGATTGTCGAAAAACTTGCAGAGGATGTTCCAGCCGCCGTGCTCAGCCATCACGTCGGGGCCCAGCAGCTCGTCGCCGATCTCGTCCACAGCGTCCTTGAGCAGGGTCTTCGAGCCGTCGTCGAGCACGATATAGCTCAGCCCCTCGTCATCGTTGGTGAGCGGGCCGTTGGCGGCCTTGGTGGTCGAGCTGAACCAGCGCTCGTCGATGCCGCCGCGATGGGCGCCATAGGCGTAAAGGTCTGATGGGTGGAGCTTTAGGCGTCCTCCGGGCATCAGGAACGAGCGGGGGACCCAGCACGGCGCCAGGCGTAGAACGCCTTCGCCGGAAGAAAGAGCGCTGCGCAGCGCGGCAACGGGTGCGGCCATGATTCCGAATAGGATACCCAAACCGCGCCCGCCCCGGGGGACCGGCGGCTCACCCGGGCCCTGAGTTTTTTCCCGCCGATTCCTATACCCCCTAGACAAACCGGCAAAGGGTGGGGTACCATCCTAACCGAGTTTATCCGTCGAGCCGGCGTCTGGGTTCCGCGCCGGCCGATCTGTCGTCTTGACTTCAAAGATTCGGCGGGGCCCCCTGGGGAGGGAATTGGTATGTTGCAGGCTTTCAAGAGCGCGACGCGTCTGGCGGCTATGCTGCTCGTCATTGGCGTCAGCTCGGCGTTCGGCGCGCTATACACGTTCGACTTGACGAACCCGACCAGAATCGCGACAACGACCGGCGGCTCGTTCATCATTTCGTCGAACGAAGATCCCTTGGTTCAAGTCGAGCTTACGGCATTAGCCACATCACAGAATAGCCCCAGCATCGCCGTGCTGACGCCCCTCGGCGCCGGCGTCGATGACGGTCAAGGGGGGGGCAACACCGGAGAAGACGACATCGAAGGCGGCGCCCGCGCCGAGACGCTCGTAATCACGCCGATCAACTTGGGCGGACCCTTCACGGCCGTGGTCGATTCGGTGACCTTTACGAACACCGAGGCGACGCAAGGCGGCGACGAGGCGGCGATCTTCTTGGACCAACTCTCGAATACTCCGGACCACATCCAGGACATCAGCGCCCCGGGTACGTTCCTCTGGGATCCACAAGCCAACGGGGACCCAGACACGTTTACGAGCTTCATCGCGTTTGACAACTCCGACGGCAACGACGACTACCGCGTGAGCCAGATCGTGCTCGACATCACTGTCGGTGAGATCCCCGAGCCCTCCACGTGGACGCTGTTCGGGCTGGGCGTCGCCGGCTTGGCCTACCTGCGGCGA
Organism: Bryobacterales bacterium; assembly: GCA_965216545.1. Taxonomy (GTDB): domain Bacteria; phylum Acidobacteriota; class Terriglobia; order Bryobacterales; family UBA6623; genus RI-231. The sequence goes on along the minus strand of OZ244172.1, from coordinate 2,397,505 downwards.
CGCAAGAAGGCGTAGACCGCGGCCACGTAGAAACGAGACCTCGCGAGGCGACGGGCAACCGTCGCCTCGCTGCTTTTTCGGCCGCGGCGGTGTGCGACAATGGCGCGTTCATGCGGCCCTCGGTCCTCGTCACCAAGCACGTCTACCCGGAGGCCATCGAGCTGCTCCAGAGCGCCGTCGAGCTCGACTACAACGACTCTCGCGCCGGCATGGCGCCGGACGAGCTGCGGGCTCGGATCGAGGGCAAGCAGGGCGTGGTCTGCCAACTCACCGACAAGATTACGCCGCAGCTGCTCGACGCCTGCCCCGCGCTCCGGGTCGTCTCGAATGTGGCCGTCGGCTACGACAACATCGATGTCGGGGCGGCGACCGCGCGCGGCATCGTCGTCACCAACACGCCGGGCGTGCTCACCGAGACCACCGCCGATCTCGCCTTCGCCCTCATCCTGGCCGCCGGCCGCCGCCTCACCGAATCCGAGCGCTTCCTCCGCGAGGGTAAGTGGGGCGAGTGGTACATCGACCTGCTCACCGGCTTCGACATCCACGGGGCCACGCTCGGCCTGCTGGGCATGGGCCGCATCGGGCAAGCCGTCGCCCGTCGCGCACGCGGCTTCGAGATGCGCGTGCTCTACCACAACCGCAAGCGGCTGCCCGAGGATGAGGAACGTGCTCTGGGCGCCGAGCTGGTCTCGTTTGACGAGCTGCTGGCCCGATCCGACTACCTCTCGGTGCACGTACCGCTCTCTGAGCAGACGCGCCACATCGTCGACGCCGCCGCGCTATCGAAGATGAAAACCACCGCTGCTCTGGTGAACACCGCGCGTGGTCCGGTGGTGGACGAGGCCGCGCTCGCCGACGCCCTGGCGGACGGCGCGATTGCGTATGCGGGTTTGGACGTCTTCGAGAAGGAGCCCACGGTACACTCCAAGCTGCTCGAGGTTCCCAACGTCGTGCTCGCGCCCCACATCGGCAGCGCCTCGGTGGCCACCCGGACCCGCATGTGCACCATGGCGGCGGAGAACTGCGCCGCGGCCCTGCGCGGCGAAGCGCCGCCTAACGCCGTCAATCCCGAGGCCCTGCCGCGATAGCAGATGAAGTCTCAACTACGCCAACTCTTCCTCAATCTGCTTGAGGAGCTCTCGCTCGAGCGCGTCATGCGGGAGCGCGTGCGCTGCGCGGACGGCCTGGTCGAGGTTGGCGGCGAGCGCATCGACCTCGCCGACTACAAGAAGGTGCTCGTAGCTGCGATTGGCAAGGCGGCCGCTCCGATGGCGCGCGCCTTCGTCGCGGCGGTGCAGCCCAAGCGCGCCTCCGGTCTGATCGTCAGCTCGGTCGATATCGACGATCCGCCGCCCTACTTCTTGACCTACGTCGGCGGCCACCCCTATCCGGATGAAGGCAGCCTGCACGCAGCGGATGTGGCTTTGGGCATGGTGAGCGATCTTGCGGAACACCATCTGGTCGTCTGCCTACTCTCCGGCGGCGGCTCGGCCATTTTCGAGAAGCCCCTCGATCCGGCAATCTCGCTCGAGGACATGCGAGCGTTCTACCAGACGCTCGTGACTTGCGGGGCGAACATCGTCGACATGAACGTGCTGCGGAAACACTTTTCCGCGGTCAAGGGCGGCCGGCTGGCCGAGCGAGCCCGACCTGCGCGTCTGCTGACGCTCTACGTCTCCGACGTGCCGCCCGAGCAGCCTTCGAGCGTGGCGTCGGGGCCGACCATGCCGGATGAGTCGAGCGTGGAGGACTGTTATCGTCTGGTCGACGAGCTCGGCATTGGGGACCGGCTGCCCGACTCGATCCGTCGCATGCTCGATGAGCGGCGGGTCGCCGAGACGCCCAAGCCTGGCAGCGAGGCTTTCGCGCGGGCTTCCTCGCATTGCCTGCTGGACAACGCCGCAGCGCTCGAGGCGGTCGAGAGACAGGCGCGGGCCGAGGGCTGGGTGATCGAGACCGACCTTTCCGTAGACGACAAGCCAGTGTCGGAGGCGAGCGACCGCCTGCTCGAGCGCCTCGAGCGCCTCGGGGCGGCCAACCCGCGCAAGACGGTTGCGGTGTTGACTGGGGGCGAGCTCTCGAGCCCGGTCACCGGCGACGGCCGCGGCGGCCGCAACCAAGCCTTCGTGCTCGACTGCGTTCCCAAGATTGCCGGGCGGCCGATTACGGTGGTCAGCGCCGGCACTGACGGCATCGACGGCAACTCGCCGGCGGCGGGCGCGCTGGCCGACGGCGCCACCCTCGCCCGGGCCCGCGAGCGCGGCATGGAGCCGGCGGACTTCTACCGCCGCTCGGACTCCTACGCCTTCTTCGCCGCCTTGGGCGACGCGCTGGTCACCGGCCCCACCGGTAACAACGTCCGTGATGTGCGTCTATTGGTCTCGCGCTGAGCGGGAGGCCTGGTAGAGGATGATCGCCGCGGCCGCGGCCGCATTGAGCGACTCCACGCGGCGGGTAGGGATGTGGATGGCTTCCGCCGCGCTGGCGAGAACCGGACCGACTCCGTGAGCCTCTGATCCGATGACGATCGCCGCGTCCGTGAGCGGGGCGCGGTCGATTGGTCGGCCGTGCCGTGCGGAAGCGGCGAGCAGCGGGCGCCCGGCGGCCGCGCAGGCCTCGACGATGGCTTCGGCCCGCAAGCCCGCCGCAAAGGGGAGCCGGAACAGCGCTCCGGCTGAGGCGCGTAGCGTCTTGGGGTTCTCCGGGTAGGCGCAGCCGCGGGTGAGCAGCAGGCCCGCGGCGCCGAACGCCTCCGCCGAGCGCGCCGCCGCGCCGACATTGCCTGGATCAGCCACGCCATCGAGGATGAGCGCCGGCCCGTCCGCCTCCAAGACCTGCTCCGCTCTCCACAGCCGCGGCCGCACCAAGGCCAGCACTCCCTGGCTATTGTCGGTGGTTGCGATCTCGGCAAAGAGCTCTCCCGAGACGCAGCGCAGCGGCGCGGCGCTTGCTTTCGCGAGCTCCCCTACGGGCTCGGCTGCCGAATCGGCGAGCAGCACCGAGGCGATCTCGACGCCGCTCCGCACCGCTTCGTCGAGTAGATGCGGCGACTCGGCCAGCCACAGCCCGTCCTCGGTCGCGCGGCCTCGCCGGGCAGCCTTGCGCACGGCCTTGAGCAGGGGGTTCGCCCGGCTGGTGAGCCGCTGCTCCGAATCCACGGCCATCGCCCCAGCGTAATAGAATGCAGAGTGCGGCATGGAATGCGCACGCTTTCCATGCCGTCGCGGCGTAAAATCATGCGGCGGCTGATCCAAGCTTTGGCGGCGCTCACCGTGGCGAGCCTAATCGCACTCGGCTACGTGTACTCCGAGGTGTCGCGCCAAGCCGACCGTGACGAAGCCCGTCGCGCCGACGCCATCGTGGTGCTCGGCGCCGCGCAATACAACGGCAGGCCCTCGCCGGTGCTCAAGGCCCGCCTCGACCACGCCCTCGAGCTCTACGATCGCGAGCTCGCACAGCGCATCATCGCCACCGGCGGCCAGGGTCTGGGCGCGAAATTTTCCGAAGGCGAGGTCAGCCGCCAGTATCTTTCGGAAAATGGCGTGCCGGCGGAGTTCATCACCGTCGAGAACACCGGCCAATCGACCATGCAGAGCGTCGCAGTGGTGGGCGAGATCATGGATCGCATGCAACTGCAAAGCTGCATCGTGGTCAGCGACGACTACCATATGCACCGCGCCAAGAAGATGCTCGAGGAGCGCGGGTTGACCGTCTACGGTTCGCCGCGCCAGACCGCCGCCGGCGACGAATGGACCAGGCGCAAGCGTTTCGTGCGGGAGGCGCTGAGCTACCTGATGTGGCGCATCGGCATCCGAGTCTGACTGGTCCCCTTGGGCGGGGGCGATTCTATAATCAGACGTGATGGCGAATTGGCGCTCGATCGCGTTGCTTGTACTGGCGGCGGCGGCCTCTGCACAACAGGTGCGATTCAACCGCGACGTGCGGCCGATCCTCTCGGACAAGTGCTTCGTCTGCCACGGACCTGACGCTCAGAATCGCAAGACTCCGCTGCGGCTGGACACCGCCGAGGGCGCCGCGGTCGAGCTGATTGGCGGAGGCGCGGCGATCGTGCCGGGCGACCCGGCTGGTAGCGCTCTCATCGAGCGGGTGAAGATCGACGATCCGATTCGCCGCATGCCGCCGGCCTACGAGGGCCACGACAAGCTCACAGACGAAGAGATCGGGGTGCTCGAGAGCTGGATCGAGCAGGGCGGCGAGTTCGAGGGCCACTGGGCGTTTACGCCGCCGACGCGTCCGGAGGTTCCCGAGCTCGGGGACGCCGAGCTGGTCCGCAATCCCATCGATGCTTTCGTGCAACGCGGGCTGCGGCGGGCCGGGCTCGAGCCGTCGCCCGAGGCCGGGAAGACGCAGTTGATTCGCCGCGTCAGCTTGGATCTCACCGGTCTGCCGCCCACCCCGGAGCAGGTCGACGCCTTCCTCGCCGACGACTCCCCGCAAGCCTACCAGCGTGTGGTCGACCGGCTGCTGGCCTCGCCTCACTACGGCGAGCGGATGGCGTTCGACTGGCTCGACGCGGCGCGCTACGCGGACACCAACGGTTACCAGACCGACGGCGTGCGCTCGATGTGGCCCTGGCGCGACTGGGTCGTGCGCGCGTTCAACGCCAACCTGCCGTTCGACCAGTTCACCATCTGGCAGCTCGCCGGAGACCTGCTTCCCGACGCCACCCGCGAGCAGGTGCTGGCCACCGGTTTCCATCGCAACAACCGCACCAGCGGCGAGGGCGGCATCGTCGAAGAGGAGTTTCTGGCGGAGTACGCCGCCGATCGAGCCGAGACCACCGGCACGGTCTGGCTGGGGCTGACGGTTGGTTGCGCCCGCTGCCACGACCACAAGTACGACCCGATCACGCAGAAGGACTACTACAAGCTGTTTGCGTTCTTCAACAACATGCCCGAGCGGGGCTTGGTCTACAACTTCGGCAACGACGGACCGCAAATCGCGGCGCCGACCCCGCAGCAAGAGCAGCGGCTCGAAGGGCTCACACAACAAGCGCGCAAGGCCCATGAGGCTTGGGCGGCGCTCGAGCCCAAGCTCGCCAAAGCACAGCGCAAGTGGGAGAAGACGCTCGTCACCGCCGGCGGTGACGAAGCGAGCCGCGAGGGGCTGCTGGCGCGCTACCCGCTGGGCGAAGGCCTGGCTCCGGACGCATTCACCGGCGTGGACGACCCCGACGAGGACCTCGAGCCCAGCCCCGCGAGTGCGGAGTACGGCGAGGGTGTGTTCGGCCGGGCGGCGAGCTTCGACGGAACGCGCTTCCTCGACGGCGGCGCGGTGGGCGGCTTCCAGTACGACGACCAGTTCACCGTGTCGTTGTGGATCAAACCCGAGAAGGTCGACGACGTCGGCGTGGTCTCGCGGATGCACGACGTGGCCGAGGGTTCGGGCTGGGGGATCCTGCTCCGCGAAGGGCGCGTGCGGGTGGAATTCACCATGCGCCACACCGACCACTCGATGCGCGTCGAGACCAAGCGCCGGCTGGCCCCGGGACAGTGGCATCACTTGGCGCTGACGTTCACGGGCGAGCTGCCCAGCCACCAGGGGCTGACGATCTGGGTGGACGGCGAAGCCTGGCCGTTCGAGCTCGAGTGGGACGATTTGAAGTGGCCGATCGGCTATCGCAACTACCCGCTGCGGATCGGCGCCGCGGCCGGACGTCGCTTCGAAGGCGCGATCGACGAGCTACGGCTCTATGGCCGGACGCTGAGCCCAGCGCAGATCGTTGCGCTTGGCGTACGGAAACCGCTGGCGGAGATCGCGCGAGCCAACGAGCGTTCCGCGGCAGAGACGTTGAAGCTGCGCACGGCGTTCCTGGAGACGGCCCTGCCGGAGCAGTTGCGCAGGGCCCGGTTCGCGGCGCGAGAGGCGGAGCGCAAACGCGCCAGGTTCGAGGCGACGATCCCGACGGTGATGGTGATGCGGGACGGCGCCGAGCCCAAGCAGGCGTATGTGCTCGAGCGCGGGGCCTACGACGCACACGGGGAGCCGGTGACGGCGGACGCGCCCGCAGCGCTGCCGCCGTTGCCCGCCGGCGTCGAGCCCAACCGGCTGGCGCTCGCGCGCTGGCTGGTCGACCCCGCCAATCCACTGCCGGCGCGGGTGACGGTGAACCGCTTGTGGCAGATGCTGTTCGGCCGCGGGATCGTCAAGACCGTGCAGGACTTCGGCTCACAAGGCGCTTGGCCGACTCACCCGGATCTGCTGGATTGGCTGGCCGCCGAGCTAGTCGAAAGCGGCTGGGACGTCAAGCGCCTCCTCGAGACGATGGTCATGAGCCACGCCTACCGGCAAGCCTCGCGGATCGAGCCGGAGCTGCTCGAGCGAGACCCGGAGAACGCGCTGCTGGCGCGCGGTCCGCGCGTGCGGCTGCCAGCGCCGGCGATTCGCGACCAGGCGTTGGCCGTCTCTGGCTTGCTGCAGGAACAGCTCGGCGGACCGCCGGTCAAGCCCTATCAGCCGCCGGGTCTGTGGAAGGAGCTCTCCTCCTCGAGCTACAAGCCGGACAACGGCGAAAAGCTCTACCGGCGGAGCCTGTACACCTACTGGAAGCGTACGGTGGCGCCGCCGGCCATGGTCGCCTTCGACGCGAGCGACCGGGAGGTGTGCACGGTCCGGCAGACCCGCACCAACACGCCGCTGCAGGCGCTGAACCTGATGAACGACGTGACCTATCTCGAGGCGGCGCGCAAGTTGGCGGAAAGGATGATGGGCGAGGCCGGCCCCTCCGCCGAGCAACGCATCGAGCGCGGCTTTCGGCTCACCGCCGCGCGGCGGCCCGACCAGGGCGAGCTGCGCGCTCTGACGGCGCTCTATTCGCGGCTGCTCGAGGACTTCCGGGCGGATCGGTTCGAAGCCGAGCTCTACTTGGCGCAAGGCGAGTCGGAGCGCGATGAAGACGCCGACGTGGCCGAGCTTGCAGCATTCGCGAGCGTTGCGAGCTTGATGCTGAATCTGGACGAGACGATCACCAAGGAATGACCATGCACGAAACCGGCCTCACGATGACGCGGCGCAGCTTTTTCGGCCGCTCGGCAACGGGCATCGGCGCCGCGGCCCTCTCGCAACTGCTCGGGCGCGAGTTGCAGGCCGAACAGGGCGGGCTGACGGGGCTGCCACACTTCGCGCCGAAGGCGAAGCGCGTGATCTACCTGTTCATGTCGGGCGGCCCTTCGCAGATGGAGACGTTCGATCATAAGCCCGCGCTGGTCGAGCTCGCCGGCAAGGACTTGCCGGAGTCGGTGCGGGACGGGCAGCGGCTCACCGGCATGACCTCGACGCAGAAGAGCTTTCCGCTCGTGCCTTCGAAGTTCGGGTTCGCGCGTCACGGCCAGACCGGAAGCTGGGTGAGCGAGCTGTTGCCCCACACTGCCAAGATCGTCGACAAGCTGTGCTTCATCCGCTCGATGCACACCGAGGCGATCAACCACGACCCCGCGGTGACGTTCTTCCAAACCGGATCGCAGATCGCGGGCCGGCCGAGCATGGGCGCTTGGGCGACCTATGGCCTCGGCAGCGAGTCCGAAGACCTGCCGGGCTTCGTCGTCCTGATCACCCAAGGCGCGGGCGGCCAGCCGATCTACGACCGGCTGTGGGGCTCGGGCTTTCTGCCGACTCGCTATCAGGGCGTGAAGTTCCGCTCGGTGGGCGACCCGGTGCTGTGGCTCAACGACCCCAAGGGCTTTGAGCGCTCTCAGCGCAGGGACTGGCTCGACACGCTGAATACGCTCAACCGGCGCAAGCTCGACGAGCTCGGCGACCCCGAGATCGCGACGCGGATCGCGCAGTATGAGATGGCCTACAAGATGCAAGCGTCGGTGCCGGAGCTGACCGATCTAGCGAGCGAGCCCGAGGCGACGTTCGAGCTCTACGGCGAGGACGCCCGCAAGCCGGGGACCTACGCCGCGAACTGTCTGCTCGCGCGCCGGCTCGCCGAGCGCGGCGTACGGTTCATCCAGCTCTACCATCGCGGTTGGGACCAGCATACCGGTCTGCCCAAGGGCATTACGCGGCAGTGCGAAGCCACCGATCAGGGCACGGCGGCGTTGATCCAGGATCTCGACCAGCGCGGCCTGCTGGAAGACACGCTGGTCGTCTGGGGCGGCGAGTTCGGGCGCACCGTCTACTGCCAGGGCCGGCTGACCTCGGAGGACTATGGCCGCGATCATCATCCCCGCTGCTTCACCATGTGGATGGCTGGCGGAGGCGTGAAGCCCGGGGTGACGATTGGCGAGACCGACGAGTTCTCCTACAACGTGACCGCGGAGCCGGTGCACGTGCACGACATGCAGGCGACGATCCTACATTGCCTCGGGATCGACCACGAGAAGCTGACTTTCAGGTACCAGGGGCGCGACTTCCGGCTCACCGACGTACACGGAGAGATCATCGAGAAAGCGCTGGCGTAGAGGCGCTCAGAGCGCCGTCCAGCCGCCGTCGATGGTCTGGATCGACCCGTGGCAGAACTCGGCTTCGTCCGAGAGCAAGTAGAGCGCCATGTGGGCGATCTCCTCGGGCTTGCCCAGACGGCCGATCGGCTGGCGCGCGTCGAGCTGCCGCCGCATTTCCGCCTTCTCGTGCTTGTGATACTTCTCGAGATAGGCCTCGACGAAGGGCGTGTCGACGGTGCCCGGCGCAATGGCGTTGACCCGCAGGCGGCCAGCGTACTCCACCGCCATCTGCCGCGTGATCATCACCACCGCGCCCTTGGTCGCGCAGTATCCGAAGCGACGTTTGATGCCGACTAGGCCGGCGACCGAGGCGATGTTGACGATCGCGCCGCGCTCGGAGTCGAGCAAGAGCGGAAGGGCGGCCTTGCTGACGTGGTAGACGCCGTCCACATTGACGCGCATCAGCCGGCTCCAATCCTCCGGCTCACATTCCTGGATCGAGCCAACGTGGCCGATTCCGGCGTTGTTCACCAGGTAGTCGAGCGAATCCAACTCCGCGACGGCGCGGGTGACCGAGGCGTAGTCGGCGACGTCCATCTCGAGCGCCCTTGCGCCGCCTCCGACCTCGGCCGCAAGCGCACGCGCGGCTTCGAGGTTGAGGTCGGCGATGGCGACCGAAGCACCGGCGCCCGCCAGCACCCGCACGGTGTGCTCGCCAATGCCGCTGGCGCCGCCGGTGACCAAGGCGCGGCGCTCATCGAGGCGGAAGGGAGTGGACATCGCTGCCGGGCGGAAGCTGCGATTATAACAAGCGGGGCCGCCTTTTCATGGTCTGGAAACGACTCGCTTTCAAGATGATGATCCTCACCGCGGGCGTGCTGTTCACCGCGGTGTTCTCCATCAACTGGTGTGATTTGATCTATCAGTGCGGCTGCACGTTCTACTGGGCGGGCGGGGCCGAGCAGTGCAACATCCATACTGCCGGGGTCAAGCACTGTCCCTGGTGCACCAACCCGACCTACGGCGGGATCGCGTTCGGATTCACGATGGTGGCGCAAACGCTGGTCGCGTTCTGGCCGGGCGAAGCCTACCTGAAGCGGTTCGTGTTCACCTTGCTGGCCTCACCGGCGGCGGCAGGATTGGCCGGCGTAGGGATCGGCCTCCACGCCGGCTACTGGAGCTGACGGCGTCGCTGCTCCGAATCCTGACTGGCGAGGTCCTTGCGCCGGCAGACGCATGGCAGGAAGCCATGGGCGCCGCGCCCTTGGAATCCAGTAGCGCCGCCCCTTCGCTCGGCCCTGCAAGGGCCTCGTCACGACCGAGCTGCGCCCTTGCAAGGCGCTCGCGGCGAATCAGCGCTAACGCAGCTTCTCGTCGCCGAAGATCATGCGCACGCCCGTCGTCAGCAGCACGTCGTTTTTCTGACGCCCAGGTACGGGGTTGCTCAAGAAGCGATCGCTGAAGGTCAGATTCCAGCCCAGCCAGCGGAAAACGTCGGTGGTCAGCCCGGCGTCGAACTGCATGCGGTACTCGCCGGTGTTCGACATGTTGGGGTAGAAGGCGAAACGCTCGTTGAACGAGGTGCGCCCGCTAATCACGTAGCTCAGCGTTTCGCCCAGCAGGAGCTCAGCCGAGCGGCGTGTGATGTCGTTCTGGAAGAACTCCTGGTTGTAGGACGCGCCGCTGAAGACGTCGAACGTCGTGCGGTCGTTCTTGATGACGTGGTATCCCGGGCCGCCGCCGATCACGTTGCGTAGGTCCAGGGCCTGGAACTCGTCGAACTCCAAGTCGACGAAGCCGAAGGCGAACAGCTTGTCGTTGACGTTGACCTCGTAGCGCGTGCCGCCGCGGATGGCGTTGGCGGTGGTGGCGCTGAGCGTCTCCTCGGTCGTCGGGTTGAACGTCTCGGCCTTGGCGTAGACCGAGGTGAAGTACAGGTTGATCTTGTCGCGCGTGGTCTCGCGAACCGCTCCGGCGGCGTTGGAGAAGGTCGTCGTCTCGGCGTTGCCGGCGGTGAGCGCCAGCCCGGAATCGAAGAAGCCGCGCCAGAAATCGGTCAGCTTGGGATTGCGTAGGCGCTCGATCTCGGCCATGTACGCGTCCTGCGCCTCCTGGTTGCGCACCGCGGCCACCGAGGCCAACGGCGCTTCGACCACTCCCGATTCGGCGGTGGCGACCTCGAGCGCATCTTCGTCGGTCTTCACCGGACCAACCAGCGTCTGGCCGTCTTCCGAGGTCACGTAGAGCTTCTCGGGCGAATCGATGCTCGAGACCGCTTCCCATTGGATCTCGACGTCGCCGAGGAACTCCGTCTTCATGATCAGCACTTTGGCGTCGGAAGAGACGACCGACCCGGTGACGCGATCGCCGTTCTTCAACGTCACGACGTCGGCCGCAAGCGATGTCGCCGCAAACAGGACTGCGCAGAGCGCAAAAGTGCGAAAGGCGAACAGACTCTTCATGGCGTAGCTCCTTGGCCCACGGATCGGATGTGTGATTTTCGCGGCGGCAGGAAAGTTGCCGCAAGAATGGCTAGGCCCTTATCTCGATAATTCAAGCCGGCGAAACCCCATTCTAGCGCGTTCCCCGGCCGCGGCGCCCAACCTCAAACACCAGGTTTCCACAGTGTCTTGACGATCAGAAGCGTCAGCACGACGAGGAACGCGAGCAATGCCTGATACTCCCGATTTCTTCGGTAAAGAGCGATGCGAAAGGACTTTCCGTCGCGGTACCGCGGCGCGAGCGAAGGCCAAAGCCGCGGCACGCGCCGGCGGTACTCTTCATACCCGGGCAGGATCTCGGCCAGGTGGCTCTCCTCCTCCTCGACCACCGGCAAGTACCCCAGCAAGAAGAATCCCACCAGCACGGCGCCGATCCAGGCTTCGCCGCCGGCGATGGCGAAGCCGACTCCGGCGACCAACGTCCCGACGTAGAGCGGATTGCGCGTGTGCGCGTACGGGCCCGATGTCGCCAGGCTGCGATTCTTTTCCAGGTGCCCCGCCGCCCAGGCGCGCAGTCCCAGGCCCAGAGCGGCCACGGCCCCGCCCGCCGCCACCGTCGCCGTTGTGGGGCGCGCAAACCATAGGTAGGCCGCCATCGCCAGAAACCCGGCGGGCACTCGCGTTCGGGCGGCAAGCTCGGCGTACCGTTTCGGGAAAGGCATGGCGAGCCCCGAGCTAGAACAGCCGCTCCTGCGGCCGTAGCGTCCCGAACGAGCCGACGTTCGCGATCGAGAGGCTGATTCGGAACTGGTTCTCGTTGCGAGTCCGCCCGATAGCGAAACGCCCGAACTCGAAACCGAAGCCACAGCAGTCGGTGTTGTAGGAAACCTGCCCGCGCGTATAGAGAAAGATCCGTTGGCGGTAGTCGTAGATGTTGTTGAACGCGAAGTTCCAGCCGCGGCGATTGAAGTCGCCGAACCCAAGCAACGCCGTGATCTGATTCGAGGCGGGCGAGAGCGTCGTCGGCGCTCGCACCGCGTTGTGACCCACCGCGGTTCGGATGAGGGAGGAAACTTGGTAGTCGAACGTCACGCTCGAGTTGACGACCTTTTCGCGCAGCGGATCGTAATCGGTTCGCCACTCCAGGCCGGCCTTGTAGCTGGGTCGCGTGCGCAACGCCATCGCCACGGGCGAGTAGTGGCGCGCCCGGTCGAAGAACGCGAAAGGCGTGAGGTCGAGCGACGAGCGCACCACGTTCCGCCCCCCAGGCGAGATCGCCCCGCCCAGGTCGGGGTCGAAGTAGCGTCGTTGCCAGACTTCGAGCGCTAAGACCTCGCGAGTCTGCCCCGTAGCGGCGCTCTTGGCGTAGAGCCGCTGCGTCAGCGAAACCTCGGCTTCGTTGGTGTTGTTGAGGATGTCGCGCGAGTCGAAGCGCAAGATGCGCTCGAAGTCATCAACGCCCTTCGTGTAGCGATAGCGAAAGCGCGGTTCGATGACGTGTTTGACCTTCTCGCCCAACCATTTCGGCCCGTTGTAGATGCGCTGCACGGCCGGCGGTACGATGTCGAGGGAAATCTCGCCCGAGGCGCGGTAGAGGTTCGAGCCGACGATGCGGCCCTGGTCGCGCTGTTGGCCGTAGCCGGTGATGCGTCCGCCCAACGTTGGAGTTACGTTGAAGCCCTTGAGCCGAAGCGGAACGGTGAAGCGCGGAAAGAAGTCGCCGCGCTGCACGTAGCGGCGCGTCTGGAACGCCGGCTGAGTGCGGCTGACCAAGTCGAACGCCGAGTCGAACGAAAAGTACACCGGCGCCGGTCCGCCCGCTAGGCGCCGCTCGCTCGAGTTGAATTCCACGTTGGGCAGCTTGCGAATCACCACCGTGTCGCCGCGGTCCACCGATTGGAAGTTCTCGTCCCGCTGCAGCGAAGCGTTGATCGAGTAGGTCGCGAAGTTCTTCGAGACGAAACCGATCGAGCGCACCTGCGAGAACACCGCCTCTTCGTAGGTCTGCGTGAACGCCTGCCGAAACTCGAGCGAGCTCAGGTAGCGCACGTCGGCCACGCCGCGAAACCCCCCGGGCAACACCGCCGCGCCGCGCATCGTGAACGAGCTGCCGCCCTGTTTGAGACGCCTGCCGTCGTCGAGCTTCTGGCCGCGGTCCTTGACGCCGAAAAAGACGGCGTCGAAGTGCGAGCTCTTGGTCGGGCGGCCGCGGAACGAAAGCTGCGACGCCGCCCCGCGCGAGGAGTAGAACGTCCCATTGATGGTCGCATCGTAGCTGCGGTTGATCGCCCAGTAGTAGGACTCCGCCAGCACCAGCCCGAAGCGCGAGCTGGTGCCGATCGACGGCGTCAAGAAGCCGCTCTTGCGCGGCACGCGCTCGAGCGACTTCTTGAAGATTGGCGCATAGAGCAGCGGCGCGCCCTTGAGCCGCAAGACCGCGCCGCGGATCGTCGCCGAGTCCCCGGGCTTGATGCGCGTCTTCGGCGCCTTCATCGTCCACCACGGGTGCTCCGGGTCGCAGTTGGTCACCGTGCCGTCCAGCACTACGTATTCGCCGTTGGCTTTGTGCACGACCGGTCCGTCGATATAGAACGGGTTGTCGGTGGTCAAGATTCGCGCTCCGGCTTGGGACGCCGAGGAGACCGTGCCATGCGCCTCGTAGAAGGTCCCCAGCTCGGTGCGCGTGTTGTAGGCCACCTTGGACGCGTAGAGATCCTCGGCGCCGCCGAGCGAGCGGTAGTGCACGTTGCCGCGCACCTCCAGATCGCCGCTCGCGTCGTCATAGTCGGCCTCATCGGCGGTGACGATCACCGAGCCGGTGCGCACTTGGACGTTTCCGCGAGCGCGCCGCAGCTCGCCCTCGCTCAACTGTTCACAGGCGCTGATGAGCACGCCGTCGACCGGCTCGGTCGCCGGCGGCGGCTGCGGACATTCGGCCGCGAACGCCGTGGCCGCACCGAGCGCCGCGAAAGCCAGGATGGGCGGGAGATGCAAGATCGGATTACGCTCGAGAGCGCGGTCGGGTTCAGACGTCGCGGCGCAGACCTTGAAGCTAGCAACTCGGCCGGGGCGGCGCAACGGACCCCCGACCCGGCGCGTCGACAACAGGGCGAGGAAAGGCCGACTGACCATCCACGACACTCCAACAGCCCCTCGATGGCAAGCCGTCGATTGGCTCATCGCGGCGTACGCGATCGGCGCCGGCGTGCTGATCGCCGTTCGGTCCCACGCAATCCCCCAAGCCGGTTCGTTGCTCGCCGCCCACGTGGGAATCTTGCTGTTCATGCTCGTGCTGCCGCGGCGCGGCGCGCGCTGGGAGCAGTCCAGGCCCGGCGAGCCGGCCCTGCTGTTCGGGGCCCGCGAGCTCCTGCGCTTCCTCCGCTACGGCTACCCGCTGTTGCTGATCATCTTCTTCTTCGAAGAGGTCGAGCATACCGTCCACGCCATCTGGCCGGCTTCGCGCTACTGGTTCGAGGCGCATCTCTACGCCGCCGACCGGGCGCTGTTCGGCGCCACGCCCGCAATTGGCCTTGCGGCCTGGCAGGGCCCCTGGCTCGACGAGTTGATGCACTTCTTCTACTCGACCTACTACTACATCGTCATCGGAGGCGCTAGCGCGGCGTGGATCATCGGCTACAAGCGCAACGGAAAGGCGCCGGGACCTGGTTACGCCCACGCCATGACCGCGGTGGTCGCCGCCTTCCTGTGCGCCTTCGTGTGGTATCCCTGGCTGCCGGCGCGCGGTCCCTGGGAGAACCCCGAGCTCATGGCGACCTTGCCGCCCTTCGAGGGCTTCTCGTTCCAGCGCTTGATCGAGGTCATCATCGCAGGCGGGGCGGTCTCCGGCGGCTGCTTCCCCAGCGGCCACGTCGCCGGCTCGTGGGGCATGACGCTCGGCCTGTGGCCCTACCACTGGCGCACGGCATCTGTTTTTGCCGTCTTCGCCGTCGGCATGAGCGTGGCCTGCGTCTACACGCGCTATCACCACGCGGTCGACATCGCCGCCGGGCTGGCCTGCGCCCTCGCCGGCGCCGCCATCGCACGAGCGGCGGTACGCCCCAAGCCGCCTCAGCGCTCCGGGATGATCGATTCGGCGTAGAGCAGATCTCCGGTCAACCCGTCGTAGTACTGAAACACCGCCTGCGGCCGGTCGAAAGCCGCCTGCACGTCGCTCTCCGGCTTGTTTCCCGGCACACGGAACGTATTGTTGATCTGCACCACGCAGTAGACCGGCCGGCGCTTGCGTCCGACGCCGTCGGGAACGAACGACGACCAGCGGATGTCGCACTCCTTGCCGCGCGATTCGAACTTGCCGCTCGTCGGCCGCCCGGCCTCCTCTTCGAGGAAGTGGTTCGTCGAGTTGTGCGGCCCGGAGGCGAGCTCCCACACGTTGTCGGTGATCTGGATCGCGAACGAGTTGTGCAGATCGCCGGTGAGCACGAACACCGGCTTGCCGAGCGAGTCCCAGAAGTCGATCATCTCGTTGCGCTCGGCGGCGACCGCGGTCCACGCTTCGTCCTTGTTGCCCTTCACCTCTCCGGCGCGGATGTGCGGCACCATCAGGTTCACCGACGAGACGACGAAGAGGAAGTCGGCGTCGCTCGCGCGCAGCCCCGCTTTGAGCCAAGCTTTCTGCGGCGCGCCCAGGATGGAGACGCCCTCGCGCATCGGGTCGTCGATGTCGTGCATCTGCCGGTGCGTACGTGTGTCGATGAAGAAGAATTCCGCGTTCGAAACCTTCATGTTGAAGTGGTGGAAGGCGCCGACCGAGTACGTCTGCTCGCCCGTGGCGCGCGCGGCGGGCTCGATACGCAGGCGGTTGCGGTCCAGCGCCTCGACGACGCGGTAAGCGCCGGCATTGGGGTCGCCGCCGATCGAGTCGAGCCGCACCTGGTTGACGCCGGCGTCCGGCGTGCCCCAGTGCACCGTCAGCGTACCGACCTCGTCGAGATTCAACTCTCGAAAGTCAGCTTCGTCGTCGACCAGGATGTCCGAGCCTTGCTCGAAGCGCCCGCGGCCCATGACGATGCGTTGCTTCCAGTCGATCGGGTCGGTCCAGCCCAGGTAGTCGTACCAGGCCTCGAGCCCAATGTCGCGGAAGGCCACGCGGCGGTCGCGACGGCCCGGCGTGCCCGTGCCGTTGACGTCGTTGAGCATCTCGTGGTCGTCGAAAAGGATGAAGTTCGGCACCTCTTTGTGCCAGTCGGCGAGGTTCTTGCCGCGGGTGAGGTAGAGCTTGTAGTTCTCCCAGACGCCGGTGATGGTCGGCGCCAGATCGACGATGCGGGGCGCTCGCTGCGCGCCGACTTGGCGCAGCCAGTCCGAGGCCGGGTACTCGCGCTTCTCCTCGTAGAGCCAATCGCCGTCGAGGATCGCGAAGTCTATCTTCTTGGCGATGCGATCGAGCATCGTTCGGAAGGCCGGCAGCGTGGGGTTCGACGGCTGGTTGTTGCCGCAGGCGAACTCGAAAGAGAAGTTGTACAGGCCCTCGGGGTTGTAGCGCGGGTGGCGGAACGTCGTCTCGTCCGCCAGCGTGCGGAAGGACCCTTGCAGCGCCGTCGGCCCCCTCTCGCCGCGCTCTCCCGTGACTTGGTAGTAGTAGGTCGTGTGCGGCTCGAGCCCGGTGATCTCGACGAAGCCGGTGTTGTCGTTCTCGAGCAGCGTGCGCACCGGGGCGGATGTCTCGCCCAGGTCGGTCGGGTTGGTCCCGTAGCGCACCTGAAACTCCGCCGGCCGAGCGGTGCGCGCCCAGACGGCGACGCTGGTCGAGGCGAGCCGGCCGAGCATGGGGCCGTGGGTGACCACCTCGGCAGGCAGCGAAATGGCGGCAAAGGCGAGCAGCAGGACGAGTCGCATGTCGCGCACGATTATAAGCGCACGCCGGGCCTACCCGGCCCTGTGAAGCCGTTCCGCCGCTGCGTTGGATCTGCGAATGACATCGGTCCAGGCGGTATGGCGGCGCTCGAACGGATCGAGGAAGCCGTTCTCGTTCCGCGGCGAGTCTCCGCGCTCGGCCTCGTCCCATTGCTCCAAGTAGCCGCAGTGGTGCCACCCGATCATGTAGGGCGTCCGCATCATGCCTTCGAGCGTTTCGCGATAGAGGGCCGCGACCTCTTCGAAGCTGCTGGCGCCGGTTCGGAAACCCTTGGCCCCGCGCTCCCGCTGGTTGGGCTGCACGTAGCCGTGGGAGCCGTCGCCGTTGACGATTGGCTTGCCGATGCGCTCGTAGATCGAGCGGTTCAGCGGCGCATCGTCGGCCCAGCGATTGTAGGACTGCGTGACGATGACGTCGACGTGCTCCCTCAACGCCGGGACCAGGAACCCGTCGTAGTTCTGGATGAGATTTTTATCGCCGAGGACCAGGTGGTTCGGATCGTATTTCCTGATCAGCGCGCGATGGAGCCCGTACCAGCGGTCGGCGACCACAGCGAGGAACGAGACCATATCCGCGTCGGTCCTCGCCGCATCGGCCGGCTGCGACCAGTTGACCAACCGCGCCATGCGCTCCCACCAGATGCCGTAGGTCGGGCTGACGGAGAGTCCCCACGTGCGCGCACACGCCTCCGCGCCGTCGTAGCGGCCTTGCAGATGCTCGATCCAGCGCCGTTTGCCGGCCGCGTGCTCGCCCAGGCCCAGGATCGCTTCCACCCAGGGATACGTCCTCTTGCCGCCCTGCCGCAGTCGCCAGCTCGGAATGTCGGTGTAGAGGTAGCCCAGCAGCTTGCGGCTGCCCTCGCGCGCCTTGCACGCCTCGCGGACGCGAGTCTCGACGAAGCGCGCGAGCTCGGGAGAAAACGGGTCGGGCCGCGGACCCTCGCCCTTGCGCTCTTGCCAGCCCGCCAGCGGCGCGGTCTCGAGTGAGGCGACGTGGTAGACCTGGTCGCCGTAAAGGGCGGGAGGAATCGAAGGATGCGTGTGTTTTCCGAAGCTGTTGAAGCCCAGCTCGCGGCAGGTCCCGATCTGGCTCTTGATCCACCGGCGAGCTCCCGCCCCGTTCGGATTGAAGCGCCCCGCGTCGTCGACCATGTCGGCGCCGTAGCGCTCGAGCGTCGCCCGCCTGTTGTAGGGCGCCAGCCAGAGGTGCGGCTCGACGTGGTTCACCCCTAGGCTTACGAACGGCTCGCCGCCAGGGCCAATGAACCACCACACGCCGTCGATCTTCTCGACGCGCACATAGCCGGTTCCGGCGGCTCTAGCAGGAACACCGGCGGCGGCAACCACGCCAGCCGCCGCCCGCAGCAGCATCCGGCGGCTCGTCATCGCTCTCCTTCCCTCGTTCGGCGTAGGAAGCTCTTTTGGTCGTGCTCGCGCCAGGTCTCGAACAGCGTGCGCTCGAGCTCGCGAATCTCCTCCGGCGCGCCGGGATGCGGCGTATGCTCGTAGACCTCGCTGTTGATCCGGGTCACCATCGCGATCAGGTTGTCTCGCGGGTTGCCGTCCATGTCGATGTAGCCATTTTGGTTGTTCTTGGCCAGCGTGGCGCCGTCTTGGTCGTACATACAGGCGCAGTAGGTGACCCCGACCACTTGCGGGTCCTTGTAGTGGCGCATCAGGTTCGCGCGATAGATCTCGCCCCGCGCGTCGTGCGAGACGACGCCGTTGTAGAGCGTCCCCGTGCCGCCAGGGTAGTGGAAGCCGGCGTCCTCATCGGAGAGGATCATCGGCAGCCCGGCCGCATCGGCCAACGCGTTGACCGAGATCTGCTCGTTGACGTGTTGCGGGGCGATCAAGTCGATGTAAGGCGCGGCGGCCTTCCAGGATTCGCCCGTCAGCGACCACTCCTTGATGAATGAGCCGAGGATGAGATGGTTCGTGTCCCAGCGCCGGATCGCGGTGTGGGCCATGTCGTAGAGCGTGACCGCCATGTAGGAGAGGATCGCCTGATAGTCAGCGGTCTGGTCCGGGTCGAGCGTCGCGCCGACCTCGGGGTAGTTGGCTCGGAAGAAGTCGGCCGAGTAGGCGATCGTCTCTTTGTCCGCCAGGTCCTCGATGCGCTCGAAAGACGTCCCGTAGACGCGGTTGAACTTCTCTACGTCGCCGCCGTAGCGCTCCACGAACAGGGCGACCAACGCCTCACGCCCCGGGCTGCCCGGCGGCAGCGACAGGTGATTGTTGACCCACTGCTCGGAGCGGTTGAATGCCCCGAACCCGTAGTAGTAGCCAATCACCAACGGGTCGTCCTTGACCTTTGGACAAACAGCCTCCGCGCGCGACTCGACCAGATGGCGAAACTCGGCGGAGAAGATGTCCGGCAGCGTTTCGCCTTCCACGAATTCCCACGGATGCTTGAGCAGGATGACGCCGGCGGCGTAAGGGAAGCTCTCCTCGCGAAAGATGCTCTCGGCGAGCTCCACATCGACGAAGCCGTTGAGATTGCGCTCCGGGCTCGTCGCGCCGCCGAGCGCGCAGTTGAAGCCCATGGCCCTGGCTTTGCCAAACGAGTCGCGGATCCAGGCTTCCTTGTCGTCTCCGAAGAGCTTCTCGGCGGCGGTGCGACTCTCTCCGCTGAGCATGTGGCCGAGGCCGATGGGGAAGAAGACGTTGCCCTCCGGGGTGATGAACCAGTTGCGACCGTCGATCTCCTCGAGGTGAAAGAAGCCCGTCTTCTCGCCCTGAATACCCCTCCAGCCGCCGTAGCGGTCCAATCCCGTACTTGCGTTCGAGCAGCCGAGGGCGGCGAGCAGCACCGCCGCTACGGTGGCCGCAAGGAGTCGTTCGTGCATGATCGCGAATTTCATCTCACTTGTCCGCCGCCTCTGCCGGATAGGGCTCGGGCGGCGGCTTCAATTCTAGTGCAAGACCGCCATCCGCGACCGGCTGCGGCGCAAAGCCCCGCATGCCGTGCCGCCTGTCGCTGCGACAGAACGCCGCCGGTCGCCGGCTCCTTGCACGGCCCCACGCCGCGTGAGAGTCTCGTAGTCTTTGATGTCGGTACCGATGGCCTTGCGATCATCGGGCTCAAGCGCGCAGTCCCGCACCCCTCTCGCTCCTTCGGGCCGGTCCCGGTTTCTCCCGCCGGTTTCTACCGAGCAAGCCTCGCCGGTGAGGAACGGTACGCTCTTGGTAAGAGGGCTGGACAAGTGAATCTTCCTCCGTTTCTACTCGATCGTTGGATCGAACACAAGGCCGCCCCTGACTCCCCGATCGAATACGATTTGGCATCGAGTACCGGTCCGGTCTGGACGTTGGAGCAGTTGCTGGCGTTTTCAGGCGGGGGCGTTTCAAGAGAGCTTCTGGAGACTCGCCTGTTGTACACGGCAGCGGCGGGTGGACTCGAGTTGCGGAAGACCATAGCCGCTCACCAGGGAGTCGAGCCGGACGACATCCAAGTCGTGACAGGCGCCTCCGAGGCGCTGCTGATCTTGTTCTTCCTGGCGGCGGAGCCAGGCGCCAACGTGGTTCTCCCGAATCCGGGCTTCCCTGCCAACGCCGCGCTGGCAGAATCCTTCGGGATCGAAGTCCGCTACTACGCGGTCAAAGCCGAAAATGAGTTTCGCGTCGACCCGGACGAGATCGCCAGGCTTGCCGACCGCAACACCCGCTTGCTGCTCGTGAACTCGCCGCACAATCCCACCGGCAGCGTTCTGGGTGAAGACGAGATGCAGACGCTTCACGACTTCTGCCGGGAGCGAAGCATTCAGTTCGTCTCGGACGAGGTCTACCACCCCATCTACCATGGTCCGGAGATGCGATCGGCGGCGCGGCTGCCCCACGCCACGGCGATCAGCGATTTCTCAAAAGCGCTTTGCCTGAGCGGGTTGCGCGTGGGCTGGATCGTCGACCGAGATCCTGTTCGGCGGGAGCGCTATCGGGATGCGCGCAACTACTTCACGATCACCTGCAACGTTCTCGGCGAGAAGCTCGCGGCGCTCGCCCTGGAGCATTGCGACGCCCTCTATGAGCATGCGCGTCGCGTGTCCGCGCAGAATCTCGCGTTGCTCGACCGCGTGCTCGCGGAACACAAGGCCTTTCTGCATTGGATGCGGCCCAGCGGGGGAATGACGGCGTTCCCCTGGTTCGCGGATGGCCGAGACACGCGCGATTTCTGCCGCAGGCTTGCGCAACGCGGCGTCCTGGTCGTGCCCGGGGATTGCTTTGGCGAGCCCGCGCATTTTCGGTTGGGTTTCGCGGCGAGCGGCGCGGGCTTTCCGGAGGCGATGGACCGCTTCGCGGAGTTTCTGCGGGAGGAAGGGAAAACGGTGGGATGAGGGCGCCTCGAGACGGGAGCGCGCAAGCCGGCGCCTATTCGTCGAGCCGTGTCACTCGCCTCCCCGGATTCCGCCTGGCATGCCTCCCGGAGCCGATTGAAAAAAAGCAATGCCGAGATGATTCTCGATGATCTTGCAGGCGGGCGTCCCGCTAAGAGTCTGGATGCAGGCATGGTGGACGCTAAGGATCGCTTCCTGAAGGGCGTCGTCTCCCTCGAGCTCGACCACCCCGAGCCCGAGCTTCTTCGCGCTGTCGGCGGAGATGTGTCGGGCGTGTGACAACGTTAGGGCGTGGTCGCCGAGCTTACCGATGATCTTCTTAGCCGCAGTGTTAGCCTCGGGCTTGTCCAGGTCTCGGAACATCCCACTCAGCAGCCAATCCTTGGCCAACTTCTCGGTCCACTTGATCGCCTTGTTGCACTCGCCGATTAGCGTCGGGCTGTACTTTGCCAATATCGGCATCCACTGACCGCCCTTGCCGGCTGCGATGTCGCTCGAAGCGTTTTTGAACTCTTCGATGATGCCGTGCGCGGCCAGTCCGCCCGTTTGCGGATCGATCGGCCCAAGACTCGAATGCTTTCCCATGACGATCTCTTTGCACGCCAGCGTTATCAGCGTCCCTGCCGACATCGCGATCTGAGGTACTACCGCTCGAATGTTCGTTCCGAACATTGAGCGCAAGTAGTCCACTAGGGCCTCGGTAGCTGCGAGGTCTCCACCGGGTGTATGAAGAACCAGATCAAGACCCTTCGAGCGGTCGAGCTTGTGGATCGCCGCCATAAAGCCGTTCTTGTCGGCGTCCGTTATGTTATACCCCAGGGGAAGGGTATCGGCATCCCGCCCTTTCGAAGCCAACCCGAGTAGTAGACGATGACGTTGCGGTCCGTCAGCTCATGCAGCGCCTTCAGATACTTGCGACGAAGGACGTCAAAGGTGCTCCCCGCGGCTCTTCCTTCATTGAGAAGCTCGTTCCAGTTCGGCATCGTCTTCGCTCTCAAACTCGGAGTCTGGAGAGGTTCGAATCTGGTACCAGGAGTCGACTAGTTCCTCACCGGTCAACTCGGCTCCAAGCTCGCGCAAGAGCGTGTTGCGCTCCTGCGCAGTCCCTAGGCCCAGTTCTTCGTAGACGCGCCGGGCCTCGCGCTCGCACGAACTTTCAACTGGTTTCGGCATGTGTTCCCTCCGTCTTGGCGCGATTCTACCCTTACTCTTCGTCGTGTTTCTACCCTCATGTATACCAACTGGCGCCAAATGCATCACCTGCGGAGATTCCGACCGAGAGGGTGACCCGCCACATCGTCCGCTAGCAAAGTACTCGAATCAAGGGACTTGTACAACCGGATGTCGCCGCATCGCAGCCCGGAGCAAGACGTTCGTGTCGAGCAAGATCCGCGTCTACGGGCGGCCTGGGTAGAAGCTTTCGCGTTCAAGCGCTTCGTCGGACAGGGTCGGCGTTTCGGGGAACTCGTCGATCCAAGCTTCGAAGGTTTGCGCCTCGTCGTCGCCCTCGTCCGTGCCAGCGGCCGGTCGGACTCGCTCAGAAGCGAGGCGGCGCAACCACTCGGCGACGCTCAGGCCTTCGGCGGCGGCCTGCGCTTCAATAGCGGCCTCTTCCTCGGGCGAAGCGAATTCAATGATCACGGACATAGTGTGGTCCAGTTTCGTGTTCTCAAGCTGATCTTACGAGAGATGGGCGGGATTGTCACGAGCGGCGGCAGGATCCAAGCTATCCTGAGGCCCGTGATGAAGCTCGCCGGTCTCCTCCTCCTCGCGACTGCGGTCGCCCTGGCGCAAGCCAACCCCTACGAGCGCATGCTCGAGAGCCGGGCGCAGGTGATGAGCTACCTGAAGGCCGAGGCGCGCAAGGTCACCGATCGCGCTGGCGACGAGCTCGTCAACCGCCGGAGCTGGGAAGCCGTCGCCGCCGTGCGCCGCCGCGAGATGCGCGACATGCTCGGCCTTGAGCCGCCTCCGCCCAAGACCGCTCTCAACCCGGTCGTCACCGGGACCATCGACCGCGGCGACTACGTCATCGAGAAGATCGCTTTCGAGAGCCTGCCGAAGATCTACGTCACCGCCAACCTCTACATCCCCAAGACGCCGGGGCCCAAGCCGACCGTGCTCTACGTCTGCGGGCACGCCATGTCGCCCCAGGGCGCCAAGACCTCCTACCAGCGCCACGGCCATACGCTCGCCAAGCACGGCTACGTGGCCATGCTCATCGACCCCATCCAGATCGCCGAGACCTTCGCGCTGCACCACGGCGTGCTCAACAACGAGATGGAGGAGTGGTACGCGCGCGGCTACACGCCCGCCGGGCTCGAGATCTGGAACATGATCCGCGCCATGGACTATCTCGAGACCCGGCCCGAGGTCGATCCGGAGCGCTTCGGCGTCACCGGCCGCTCGGGCGGCGCGGCGATGAGCTGGTTCTCCGCCTCGGTCGACGAGCGCATCAAGGCGGTCGTGCCGGTGATGGGCATCTCCACCTACGCGGCTAATCTCGAGGAGAACACCCAGATCCGGCACTGCGACTGCATGTTCGCCATTAACTCCTGGATGCAGGACATGCTGCACCAGGGCGCGCTGATCGCCCCGCGTCCGCTGCTGATGGCGCACGGCCGCAAGGACCGGCTCTTTCCCGTTCCGGGCTACGAAGCGTTCGAGCGGGTGATGGGCCGGCTCTATGACAGCTACGGCCGCCACGAGCGTTTTCGCAACATCGTCGTCGACACCGGTCACGAGGACTCGGACTTCCTGCGGGCCGAGGCGGTGAAGTGGTTCGACAAGTTTCTAGCCCGTGTCCCCGCGCGCGAGATCGATGTGAGCTTCGAGGAGGTTCCGCCGGAGGAGCTGACGGTGTTTGGCGGCAAGCCGCCGGCTGACGCTCTCAACTACCGGGCGCACGAGCTGTTCATCCCCGCGCCGCCCGAGCCCTCGTTCTCCACCTTGGCCGACTGGAAGGCCCGGCGGGCGAGCCTGCTGATCACGCTGCGCACTCGTGTGTTCGGCTGGTTTCCCAGCGGGGCGCAGCCGCGCGCTCAGCCCTCGCAGCGCCCCGCCGCGCGCGGCTTCGAAGCGCTCGCCATCACTACCGAGCCGGGCATCGAGGTCGAAGCGCAGCTGCGCACGCCGCAGAATCAGACCGGTCCGTCGCTGCTGTATGTCGCCTCGGACGGCGAGGATGACGTGGCGATCCGCGACACGCTGCGCCAGGTTGGCGGCGGCGGGCCGAACGCCGTCATGATCCTTCGCCCGCGCGGCGTGGGCGAGGTCCCATGGCCCAAGAAAGCCCGCAAGGACATGGAACGCAACGCCATGCACACCGGCCGCTCTGTCGACTCGATGCGGCTATGGGACGTGCTCCAAGCCGCCAAGCTGCTGCGCGAGAAGACCGCTGCCGAAGTCGTCGTCAGCGGCATCGGGGTCTCGGCCGGGTTGGCGCTATACGCGGGAATCCTCGATGAGCGAATCACACAAGTCATCTTGATTGACCCGCCCCTGACGCACGTTGACGCGCCGACCTTGTTGAACGTACTGCGCTACACTGATCTGCCCGAGGCCGCCGCGCTAATGGCGCCGCGCCGGCTAACCTTCTACAGCCGCGCCCCCGAACCCTACCGCGTCGCGCAGGGCGTCTTCGCGCTCTACGGCAAGCCGGACCGCTTCGCGCTCACCATGAGCCTCGAAGGCGCGCTCAACGGACGCTTCGATCACGCCTATGCGTCGGGTTTGTAGGAGTGGCGCGCGGCAGGCTATTGGCGCTACTGTACTACCCGCCATGCGAGTCTTTGCACTGCTGCTCCTCGTTGCCACAATTGCTATGGCCCAAGACCCAAAACCTCGCGTTGCGATCGGCGGCATCCTGCACGAGTCCAACACGTTCTCGAAGGAGCTGACTGATCTCGCGGACTTCGAAGGCCGCTCGCTCACGCGCGGCGAGGAGATCGTGGCGGAGTTCGCCGCGAGCTCCCACGAAGTCGGCGGCTTCATCGAAGGCGCCGAGACCTACGGCTTCGAGCTCGTGCCGACGATCGTCGGCAACGCCACGCCGGCCGGCCCCGTTACCGACCGCGCGCTCGACCGGCTTACGTCCGAGCTGATCGAGAGATTGAAGAACGCCGGCAAGATCGACGGACTGTTGCTTGCGCTACACGGCGCCATGGTCGTCGAGTCCTACCCCGACGGCGACGCGGAAGTCCTGCGCCGCTTGCGCGCCGCCCTGGGCGACGAGCTGCCGATCGTCGTCACGCACGACGCGCACGCCAACGTCGCCCCGGTCGAGATCGAGCTGGCGACCGCGCTGCTCACCTACAAGGAGGTGCCGCACATCGATCAGCACGAGCGCGGGTTGCACGCGGCGCGCGTGATGAACGCCATCGTGCGCGACGGCGCCAAGCCGGTGATGGCGATCGAGAAGCCGCCGATGCTCTACAACATCCTCTGGCACAACACCAAACGCGAGCCGATGCTCGCACTGGTCCAGCAAGCGCGGCAGCTCGAGCGCGACAACCCGAAGATTCTCGGCGTCAGCGTGCCAGTCGGCTACCAGTACGCCGATACGCCGCAAATGGGCCCGAGCGTCGTCGTGGTCACCGACGGCGATCCCGCGTTGGCGCGTCGCGAGGCCAAACGCCTAGCCGACCAGATGTACGAGCATCGCAAACTCATGCAGCTCGAGCTCCCCGAGCCTGCCGAGGCCGTCCGGCAGGCGATGGAACAGAGCGAAGGACCCGTAGTGCTGGTCGAGCTTGGCGACAACATCGGCGGCGGCTCGGCCGGCGACTCGACGTTCATCTTGAGCGAGCTGGTCCGGCAAGAGGCGCAAGGCTGGGTTGTTGCTATGTGGGACCGCGAGGCGGTCCAGGCCGCGGTCGAAGCCGGCGTCGGCGGGCCGCTCGACATGCCGGTCGGCGGCAAGGTCGATGAGCTGCACGGCGAACCCGTCCGCGTTCGCGGCACGGTCAAGCTGCTCTACGACGGAGAGTATGTCGAGCCGGCGGTGCGGCATGGCGGCCGGCGCTATCTCGACCAAGGTCTCACCGCGGTGGTCCACGCCGAGGGCTCCACGCAGGACGAGCCCAACGTCATCATCCTCAATTCCAAGCGCCACACGCCGTTCAGCCTGGGCCAGCTCAGCAGCGCCGGCGTCGACCCGGCGCGCCAGAAGATCCTGGTCGTCAAGGCGGCCGTCGCTTTCCGCGCCGCCTACGAGCCGATCGCTGCCAAGATCATCGAAGTCGACACCGGCGGGCTGACGGCGGTTAACCCGAAGCGGTTCGCCTATCGCAACGTTCGGCCCGGTCTGGCCGGGCTGGAGTAGCGGGAGCCCAGGGTCCCGTTTTGACTGACTTTTCCGGACATTCCACGACGCGCGCGCGCCGCTCAATTCCTATTAACTTATTGAAAACAAATAAGTTAATAGGAATCTAAGGCAGCATCGGTTCGCTGATGTCGTACTCCGCTCCAATCTCGCGGAGGAAGGTCACGATCGCGGCTTCTTCCGCCTCGCTCAGGGCGGCGTTTTTGGCGTCGGCTAGATTCTTCTCATCGAGCCACTTGTTGGCGTTGCCGCCCGCGACCATCAGATGCACGGCTTCTTCGAGCGTCGCCACCGAGCCGTCGTGGAAGTAGGGGCCTGACTGCGCGACGTCGATCAGCGTCGGCGTCTTGAAGGCGCCGGTGTCGGCCTCATCGTTGGAGACCTTCGCCCGCCCGACATCGGTGCAGTTGTCGCCTTCGCAGCCAATGCCGACGTTGTGGAACTGCATGTCGGTCATCAGCAGACCGTCGTGGCAGTTGGTGCATTTGGCTTTGTTGGCGAACAGGTCATAGCCTTGCTTGGCCTGCTCGCTCAGCGCCGACTCGTCGCCGTTGCGGAAGCGCGTCCAAGCCGAGTCGGTGGCGACGATGGTGCGCATGAACGACGCCACGGCCTGCGCGACGTTGTCCGGGGTCGCGGGGCCGCCGAACACGGCCTGGAACCGCTCGGCGTAGCCGGGAATCTCCATCAGCGTGGCGCACACGTCCTCCATCGAGGGAACGCCGTCGTTTCCGGATGCGCCCATGTTGCCGCCCGACCAAGCGCCCTTGACTTGGGCTTCGAGCGCGGTGGCGCGACCGTCCCAGTACCATTTGTCGAGGTAGCCCACGTTCCACATCGTCGGGACGTTGCGCGTGAGCGTCTTGTCGAAGGCGCCGATCGCAAGCGTGTCGCCGGTCGCCAGCCCGTGCTCGTCGAGGTGGCAGCCGTAGCAAGAGCGATTGCCGTCTCCCGAGAGGCGCTTGTCGTAATAGAGCATCTTGCCCAGCTCGACCTTCTCTTCGGTCATCGGATTGTCGGCGGGCGTTTCCATGGCGGCGTAACCCGGCAGTTGCGGCGGCCACGCCTCGACGGGCTCCGCCTCGGCTGCAGGTTCCTCGGGCGCCCCTCCGGCGCAGCCGGCAAGCAAGACAAGCGCCAGCATCGACACAAATGCGACGGACGTCAATCGCGCGGAGTGCGCGGAAATCGGAAACATGGGAGTCCTCCTCGTCAGGCTCTAGCTTGCAAAGCTCACCTCTGACGGAGCAAGCAGGCAACCTGCGCTCGCCCGCTGGTCAGATTTGCAGGCTAGTGGGCCATTATACCCAGGAGAGGACCCAAGTCCTAGGATCCTAGGACCGCAGGGGCGACCTTGGCTATTCTGTTGGAGTCCCGTTTCGCTCACGCGCCCGCTCCCAACTCGTGAACAAGACAGCCGGACTCCTTTTTCTCCTCGCCGCGACGCTTCCCGCTCAACTTGCGCGCATCCCGACCCGAGCGGTCGTCAACGCCGCGAGCTTTGCGCGCCCGGGCCTGCCGAACGGCAAGATCGCCCAGGGCTCCATCTTCACCATCTTCGGCTCGCGCATCGGCCCGGACGCGGCCGTGGCGGTGCGTGCATTTCCCCTGGGTGAAGAGCTGGGCGGCGTGCGCATCAGCGTCCGCCAGGGGGAAACCGCGGTGGCGGCGATTCCGCTGTTCGTCAGCGCCGGCCAGGTCAACGCCATCATGCCGTCGGACGCCCCGCTGGGCCGCGTCTCGGTGGAGGTGCGCAGCGGGGCCCGCCGCTCGAACCCCGCGCCGGTCGAAGTCGTCCCGGCGAGCCTGGGCGTGTTCACCGCAACCGGCTCGGGCGCCGGGCCGGGCATCGTTCAGAACTTCATCTCGCAGACGAGCTTGCCGATCAACTCGCTCGATCAACCCGCCGCGCCCGGCCAGGTGTTGACCATTTGGGCGACTGGGCTCGGCGCGGTCTCGTTCCCCGACAACGTGGCGCCGACGCCGGGCAACGTCGGCGAGCCCGTGGAGGTTTGGATCGGGGGCGCGGCGATCGCCGCGAGCGACGTGCTCTACTCAGGCCGCAGCCCATGCTGCGCGGGCGTCGATCAGATCATCATTCGGCTACCGGCCTCACCGGCTTTGGGCTGCTACGCGCCGCTGCAAATCCGAGCCGGCGGGGTGGTGAGCAACACCGTCACGCTGGCGATCGCGCCCGAAGGCCAATCGTGCGGCGATCCCCACAACCCGCTGGGCCGGGCCGCGCGGACGGCCGGCGCTTACGGCGCAATCTTCCTCAGCCACGTCGAGCTCGAGGCCGCCGCGGATTTCCCGGCGCCGGCCGAGGCCACGATGGACCTGCTCGCGGGCAGCTTTAGAGAAGACGGCGGCGGGGCTTTCTACTTCAACCCCTTCGTCGCGTTGCCGCCTCCGGGCAGTTGCATCGTCTACGGCGGCTCGGGCGACTACCGAGGGGGAGTCAACATCGCGGGCTCGGCGCCGGCGGGCCGGTCGCTCGACGCCGGCGCCGCGCTGCGCGTCTCCGGCCCCGGCGGAGTGCGCAACGTCGGGTTGCAGGACCTCTTGGTCGTCAACTATCTCGCCGGGCTGGGCGGCTCGTTTCCCGGCTCGGCGCCGCGGCGATTCTTGCGCCCCGGCGCCCACTCCGTCTCGAGCACGGGCGGCGCGGATGTTGGCGGCTTCGAGGCGAGCTTCGAGCTGCCGGCGGCGTTGAGCTGGACCAACCGCGACGCCGTCGGCGTCGTCTCGCGCGCCAGGGGCCTGGAGCTGTCGTGGAGCGGCGCCGAGCAGGGCGCGCTGATCCTCGTGGCGAACTACGAGCTCGCGAGCGACTCGCTTGGAGCGGCGGTGTGCGCCGCGACCGGCGCGGAGGGGTCGTTCATCGTGCCTGAGCACGTGCTCGCCGCCCTGCCCCCGTCGAGCAACCGCTTGTTCGGCTCGCACGGCGTCGTCGCGCTGTGGAGCTACGCCGGCGAGCCCGCGGCCCGCATCGAGGCCGCCGGGCTCGACGCCGGGTTCGTCATCGCCCGCTCAGCCGTCGCCAAGACGGTGGTTTTTGAGTAAGGAGGGAGGAGCACGATGCGAACCGCCAAACGACTCCTCCGCGGCGCCTTGCCCGCCAGCCTGCTTGGCCTTGCCGGCTGCGTGTTGCTGGTGCTGCTGTTTGTCTTCACCGCGGCGGACATCCTATTGCAGGTCGGCTGCGAGCAATGTTTCGGCGACGCACTGAGCTCGATGGTGGTCGCCAACGGGGTCGAAGGAAGAGAGATCGAGCGACCATCACCGGAATCTCCGCCGATCGAAACCGTCGACCAGGAGCCGGAGGATCCGGATTTCCTGGCGTTCGTCAGCCAGCTCTGCGATTTCCTCTTCGACGTGTTCGCGCTGGTTGATGGCGGCGATCCGGGGCCGTCGCAGAGCATCGGGCAGATCCGCAGCGGCGGCATCGCGGTTGCTCCGCTCACCGGCGCGGCCGAACGCCTTGGCGGCCCGAGCGGACCGCGGATGCTCTACCTCACCAACTCGGTCGACGACACGGTGTTGGCGATCGACACCGAGAGCCGCTCGCTTGTGGGGGCGGCGGCGGTCGGTCGCCGGCCGCGCGGGATCGCGGTGACGCCCGACGGCGCGCGGCTCTTCGTCGCCAACGAAGACAGCGGCGACGTCTCGGTGGTGGAAACCCTGGAGCTGAGCGAGTCGATGCGCATCCGTCTGCCCGACGGCGCCGAGCCCTACGACGTGGCGATCACCCCGGACGGCGCAGAAGCCTGGGTGAGCGGCCACGAAGCATCGGGGTCCGTACACATCCTCGACACGGCCTCACTCAGCGTCGTCGAGAGCGTCCGGGTCGGGCGGCGTCCGGTGCAGGTCGCGCTGAGCCCCGACGGCACGCTCGCCTACTTGACGAATGAGGAAGACAACCGGCTCTCGATCGTCGACGTGTGGACGCGCACGGTGCTGCGCTCGCTGACCGTTCCCTCGCCCCACGGCGTCGCATTCGATCCGGTTGGTTCGCGCGTCTACGTGACGAGCCATTCCAGTCCCGGCACGGTGCGGATGATCGATGTCGGGACGGACACGGTGCTGGCGATCTGGGATGTTGGCGAGAAGCCGGAGTACCTGGCGCTCGACGCCCTCGCGACGCGCTTGTTCGTGACCAATCGGCTCTCCAACTTCCTCTCGGTCATCAACCTGCTCGACGGCCAAGTCGAGCGCGAGATCGAGGTTCCCAAAGGGCTGGGGCCGCTGGCCAGCGCTCCCCTGTAAGATCGATCGAGCAGAAGCGCGGGGGCGTCTCGACAGCGCCCCCCGCCCGCCCGGCGCCGCTACCGACTCTCGACGTAGGCGACCAGATCGGCGACGTCGCGCGCGCTCAGCTCAGGCCATTCCTTTTCGAGGTAGTCCATCTGGGCCTTCATGTTGGGGCCATGGTTCCAGACGGCGGCCCCGAGGTCCATGGCGCTGAGCGACTCGATGGGCTGCGCGCCGGCTTCGCCGGCGTCGTGGCACGAGGCGCAGCCCTTGGCCTGGTAGGCGGCGCGTCCGCGGCTCGCTTCTCCTTGCTCCTGGAAGTAGCCGCGACGGAAAAGGTAGGCCGCCACATTGGCCATCTGGTCGGCGGCGAAGGGCTCGAGCTCGATGCCTTTGGTCTTGGCTTGGGCTTCCATCTGGGGACGGTGGTTCCACATGTCGACGGCCAGCCCGCTCAGCAGCGGCTGGCGCCGGGCGGCGTCGAGCAGGTCGATCTTATCGTCGGCGCTCCGGCCGAGGGTGTGGCACCCCGAGCAACCCAGCTCGCCGAATGCGTGCGCGCCCTCCATCCAATCGCCCAGCCGCAGGTAGGGCAGGTTTCCGGCGTGGGGCGGCAGGCTCTCGACGTAGGCCAGCAGGTCAACCATTTCCTGGAGCGTGAACTGCGGCCAGCCCACCCCCTTGGAGTCGAACTGCGAGCCCATTGCGGCGCCGTGGTTCCACATGCTCTCTACCCACAGGACCGGATCGAGCATGGTCGACCAACTCTCGATGGGCGGGATGTTCTCGACGGCGCGCTCGCGGGCTTGCTGATCGTCGACGGCGTGGCACTCCGCGCAACCCTTGGTCGAGAAGACGTTCTCGCCGTTCCCAGGGTCTCCGTCCGGGTCGAAGTAGCGCAGGGCGTAGAAGTGCGCGTAGAGGTTGGCGATATCGCTTGTCGTCAGCCCGGTCAGGGGCATTTGACGCTCCTCCATGGCGACCCACATTCTGGGGGCGTGGTTCCACATCGCCGCGGCGAGGGCGTCGGGGGAAAACTCCCCTTCGCGGGCCTTGCCGAGGTCCGGCGCCGACCCGCCGCCCTCGCCGGCGACCGGGTGACAGACGGTGCAGCGGCGGGCGCGCAGCATGTCTTTGCCGTACTCGGCGTCGCCGGCCTGCCCGAAGGCAGGCGCTGCCCAGGCAATGGCCGCCGCCCCGATCGTGACCGCCCAGAAACAGAGCGTATGGCCTCGTCTCGACACCAACATGGCTCCCTCCTTTTCCGCTGCGGTAGATAAGCAATTGGGGCGCCGCTCGGCCGTTGCTACACTGGCCGTCTATGATCCAACTCGTACCCGAAGCCGACTGGCGCGGGGCCTGCGAATCCGCGCTCGATTTCGCTCAGAAACAAGTCCGAGCCCTCGTCGAGCGCGACCCCGACTTCTACCCCCTCTATAGCGAGGAGGGCAAGTGGCGCCACAACAAGGAGGCCTGGACGCGCTGGTGCGACGGCTTCCTGCCCGGCATGATGTGGATCTTCGCCAAGCGGACCGGCTCGGAGGAGTGGTTCGAGCTGGCCAAGCGCTACTCGACGCCGCTCGAGGAGCGCAAGATGGACCGCGACGTCCACGACCTGGGGTTCATCTTCTTCTCGACCTACCACCGCTGGCACGCGCTGACTGGCGAGCAGGAGCTCGACGACATCGTCATCCAAGCGGGCCGAACGCTGGCCAAGCGCTTCAAGGAGAAGGGCGAGTACTTGTCGTCGTTCATGGGGCCGGAATCGATCTTCATCGACATCATGGCCAACGTCGGGATCATCGTCTACGCGGCGCAGAAGACGGGCGACGACGAGCTGATGGAAATCGCGATGAAGCACTGCCTGACGACGCGCAGGCGGCTGATTCGCGGCGACGGCAGCTCGTCGCACGAAGGCATCTTCGACCTCGAGACGGGCGAGTTCCTGCGGCAGTCGACGCAGCAGGGCTACCGCTCGGATTCGTGCTGGTCGCGCGGGCTGGCGTGGGCGATCTATGGCTTCACCTCGGTCTATCAGGCGACGAGCGATCCGCGCTTTCTCGAGACGGCGGAGATGTGCGCGGACTACTACATCCTGAACACGCCGGAGAACGGCGTGCCGCTGATGGACTACGACTTCCCGGCGGAGGTCGAACAGCGGCCGGAGTCCTCGGCGGCGGCGATCGTGGCGGCTGGGCTGCTCAGGCTGCGCGAGGCATCGCGGGATTTGGCCAAACGGGCGCTCTATGATAACGCGGCGAAGCGGATGCTGGCGACGCTGGCGACGCCGCCGTATCTAGCATCGGAGACGCCGGGCTGGGAGGGGATCCTCAAGGAAGGGATCTATCACCTCGACAAGGGGCTGGGCGTGGGTGAGTCGGTGATGTGGGGCGAGTACTTTTTCTGTGAGGCGCTGGATCGGGCGTTGGGGTGAGGGCCTAGGACCGCCTCTTTCGTTCGGCCCGGATGTGGCCGAAGCTGATCACCGGCCTTCCCAGCGATTCGAGCTTGGCTGCCAGGCCTAGGTCGTCGGTGAGTACGATTGAGGATGATGGGTCCAGGCCGAGAATGGCGCAATCGGTGATTCCGAACTTTGAGAACTCGGGTTGCCGCGCCAGATCCGCGCCGGGTGACGTCTCCTCCCGAATCTGAGGGATCAGCCGGGCAAAGACCTGGAATATCGCTGCTCGCAGGCGCCCCGAGGCCTGGCCCGCTAGATTGCTGACCTCGGTCAGTACATGTGGCGTCGTCAACACGCGGGAGTGCGGGAGAAAGGAGTCGATAATTCGGACGAGCGACTTGAAGTCGGCCCTGGAGTAGTGGCTCGTCCGCTTGAAAGACGGGATTGCACGGCTCGAATACGATCCGACCAAGAACAGCAAGAACAAGTTGGTGTCGACGACGAGTGACTTGTCACCCCTGTTGGCAAGGGCGGTCGTGTAGGGGTTCATTGCAACTCTCGAATTTTCATCGAGCGCACTCTACCCGTACTTGTGGTGATGTCAAAGGTCTTGTAGACACGTTCCGGCGCCAAGATGCTCTGCATCTGGTCGGAAAGATCGGGCTCGGGCTCGTTGGGGGGGAAGTAGCTCAGCGTCACGCGCCATTCGAGCTCATCGGCGCCCAGCTCGAGCTCCTCAACGCGGATGGATGAGACCTCTGCGTTCCCAGGTATCTCGGTGAGGAACTGCACTGCGTTGCGTACCGCCTGGTTTGCTGTGACCATGCTCTACTCATTCTCCCCCGCCTTTGGGACGAAGGCAATGGCGCGCGTGGGGCTGCCGGACTGGTCGACGACCTTGATTGGCAGCGCCATGTAGTAGGCCCCGCGCGGCGGCAGCTCGCCCAGGTTGACGAGCAATTCCTCCCAGCTCATGCCGAGCTCGAGGCCGGCGAGGTGTGTGGCTTGGCCGTTCTCGACCGGCCCCATCGAGGCGCCGTCGGTGCCCAGATGCCAGACGCCTTTCGAATGCAGGTAGCGCACCGCTTCCGGCGTGGGCGCGGGCCAGGCGGGAGCGGATTTGAGCACAACGGGCTCGTAGGTCAGCCGCGAGCCCGCGGGGAACGGCTCGTAGTAGGCGTTGGAGTAGCCGGAGTGGAACAGCACGACCTCGCCGGGCTGGATCTCGCCATGCTCCCGCTCCCAAGCCTGGATACGCTCGAGGGTGATGGGCGCGGAGAAGCCTGGCTCGGCCGCATCGCGAATGTCGGTGACGTCGATGACGACGGCTGGGCCCATCAGCCGGTCGAGCGGGTACTTGTCGCCGGTGACCGCGCCTTGCGGGCCGGCGTGCGGCAGGCCGGAGTCGGGCGGCGGGACGAAGTGCGCGGGGAAGTCGGTCTGGGTGCCGGTATGCTCGTCGATCACGTAGCGCTGCGAGTAGTACGGCCCGACGCTGTTGACCGCAGTGGTGTCATAGGCGTTTCTCGACTTGGCGAACCAGTTGTTCGTCCAACGCGCGAACGGAGCGCTGGCGCCCCAGTGCGCGGGCAGGTCTTCGCCAATCAGCACGGTCAGGTCGACAATGCGGCTGGCGCCGGCGAAGGCGCCGACATCGGCGGCGTAGACCACTGCGGGAGCGGAGTCGCCCGATTGCGGCGCTGGGTCCGGCTGAGAGGACGGCGAGCAGCCCAGAACGGAGAGCAGGCAGAGGGAGAGCAGAGCACGCATGGCAGCGGATTCTAGCACGCCGCTCGGCGGCGAACTGCTAACTTGAAGACGTCTCCGCGCGTCGAAACCGCCATGCCTTTCCGTTGCACTCTCACGCTCATGCTCGCCAGCCTGCTCGCCGCGCCGATCGGGGCGCAGACCAAGGCGGACTTCGACAAGATCGAGAAGATTCTCGAGGACGGCAAGGCGCGCTTCCTGGAGCTGATCGAGCGGACCACCGACGAACAGTGGAACGCGCGCGCGCCGGGCGCGCGGCACAGCATCGGCGAAGAGGCCGAGCACATCGCACTCTCGGAGAACGACCTCCAACAGGTGGTGCTGGGCTCGCTGCGCAGCCCCCAGCAACCGGCGGCGGTCGAGCGGCTGGGAGGCAAGGAAAAGGTCGTTGAAGAAGTGTTGCTCGGCGAGGACGCGGTTGCGGAGTCGTTCAACTCCGAAGGCAAGATCGCCAACCGCGAAGAGCTACTCGAGTTCTACGCGGCGGCGAATCGCAAGCTGATGAGGCTGCTCGAATCCTGTCGCGAAAAGCCGATGGCTCAGCACGTCTACGTGCATCCCAACGACAAGGTCGGCGAGCTGAACGGCTTGCAGTGGTTCTACTACATCGCCTATCACCGCGAGCGCCACATGCGGCAGATCGAAGCGCTGCTGAGCAACCCGGCCATACCGGGCGCCGTCACCTCTGCAAGCCTTCGCTAGTTACCAGACGCGGACGGAGACTTCGGCGTCGGGAGCGTCGACTTCGACCAGCGGGCCCGAAGGCAGGCTCCGCGCCAGCCGAAACGCATCGGCTGGTACGACATCGCCACCGTCGAAACTCTCGAGGAACTCGCGCACTTCCCGAATCGGCGCGTGGACGCGAACCATCTCACGGAGCGTGTCGACCTCGACGTGGACGCGGCCATCGGCGACTCGGACCACGACGGTCTCCTCGGCGGACTCTACCCGGACAAGCTCAGCGTCCTGCACCTCTTCCAGCTCGCGCAGAGCGGTCGCCGCCAGCCGGGCGTGCTCAGGCTCGAGGGGAATCGCCTCGTGGAGCTCCGGCGGGTTGGCGATCGCCGCGACGCCTTGCGCCAGCACGACGGGGGCGGGGATCCATAGTCGCAGGCCGTCCTCGGGCACGACGACCGAGACGACCACCCACGTCATCGAGAGCGCGAGGATCACAGCCGCCGCGGCGGCAATCGCCAATCCCTTCAGCACGCGCGAGAGCATGGCGGCCTCAACTGCCGCTGCTGATCCAGACGCGGACCTTGCTATCGCCGTCGTCGACGGTGACGATGTCCCCGCGGCGATTCTCGAGCTGCTGGATTGCGGCGCGCAGGTTGAGCTCCTCGCCCTCGCCGCTCAGCAGTGCGTCGACGACCGGAACCGGAATGTCGACGCGGACCTGCTCGAGCGCCTCGCCGCCTCGGTCCTCGACGCGCACGCGGATCAGATCGTCCTCGCGGACGACGCGGACCTTCTCGTCATTCGACTCGACGGTCACCAGCTCGGCGTCGCCGGCGCTCTTCAGCTCCGCCCAAAGCTTGCGCAGGTCTGCGAGCGACATGCCGTGCTCGTGGAACTTCTCAGCGACGTTTGCGGTCGCCTCATCGGGCAGCACCTCGAGCGCCACCTCGGCCAGTGCGAGCGGCAGGTTGACGTTGATCTTCTCCGCCTTGTCGCCGGACTCGACGACTTCGACGTGAATCCAGGCGGCTTGCTGCTCCAGTGCTGTCGCGGTTGTGCTGAGCCACAGGCCAAGCGCGGCGACGACCAGGGCGGACTTCGTTCTAAGCATCTCGGTGTCTCCTCGAGCGTGTTGCGCTCGTCCAGTAGATACGGCCGCACGGCAGCGATGTTCCACTAATAGTCAAACCAGCGCGCGTCGAGCTCGCGTTCGTCTTCCAGCAAGCCCCAGTCCTGCGCGTCGAGAAAGCGCCACCGGCCGCGAAAGCCGTAGAGGCGTCCATTGAGCCAGCGGATTTCGAGACGAATAGGTCTGCCTGTGAGCGAGCGCAGGTCGGCCTCCTTCCAGCGCAAGGACCATGCGGTCGAATCGCCGCGATGCAGGGGCGCGCAATTCTCGTACTCGAACCCTGGCAAAGGTTCGCTGGCCACGGAGGTGAGTTGGTAGCGGATCTCGCCTTGCGGCGCGGCGGCGTTCATCCAGATCTCGTCGCCGCGGAGCTGGAGCGGCTTGGACAGGATGTGCGCCCACGCTCCGCCGGACTCGAGGTAGTGGAAGCCGTCCTTGCGCAGCGTATGCACCGTGATTGCAGCCGACCCGGGGCGGTCGGCGTACCGCGCGCCCATGCCGTGGGTGTGCTTGCCGGCTGTCGAGTAGATGCGGATCTCGTCGCGGTCGAGGACGAGAGACGACGGCTGGATGTGCCCCCCGCCATACTCGCCTGGCGCGTTGCGTGGAAGGAACGGCTCGCGTAGACCGCGCTGGAAGCGCAAGCCGTCATAGCTGTAGGCGAGCTGGCAGTCGATCCAGCCGAGCGAGCGGTTGTACTTGCCGACGGGCTCGGTGGAGTTGAGGTGGAAGGTCCAGAGGAGCCCGACATAGGCCCCGCCGTAAGGGAAGACCGGCATTCCGTAGAACTGCAGCAAGGGTTCGTCTGAGGGGTCGGGTTGGAGCAGCAGCTCGGGATCGGCCCAAGAGCGGGCGTCCTTGCTCGAAAGCAGCACGACCCGACGGTCGCCGTGGCCGGGGCGACTGGTGAGCATGTGGCGCCGCCTGTGGCGGTTGTAGAAGGCGTAGACCGGGGGCTCGGGCGTCCAGCCGGGCTTGTTCCAAACCGCGCCGTAGTCGGCCTCCCAGCGCAGTCCGTCGCGGGATTTCACGACGAGGTGGTCCGAAAAGTAACGCAAAGGCTTTGGCTGCTTGTTGGCGAGATCGTGGAAAGGGTGGGCGGGGTTGGCGAGGGCCCGCTCGCGGGCCGGGCCATGCGTCTGGATGGCGAAGACCTTGTAGGGGTAGCCGTCCTCGGCGACAGGGTCGAGGTAGACGCTGCCGCCGGAGCCGGAAGGCAGCGTAAACAGGTGATGCGCCGCCCGCTTGGGCTCGCCCGCGGGCGAGGACGCGAACTCCGAGCTCGGCCGAGCCAGCGGGCGCCACGCAAGCCCGTCCTCGCTCTCCGCAGCGAGCAGCGTCATCGGTCGCCATTCCGCGCCATAGTACATGCGCCATCGACCCTTTTCTGGGTCGCGCAGGACGGATGGCCAACTGCTCAAGCTGCCGAGCAGCGGATCTTCGTAGGCCAGCTCCGGGCGAAACTCAGGCCGCCCCTGTCGCAAGTGTGCTCCGTTGAAGCTATCCAGCTTCCATAGATCCCAGAACAGCCACGTCTTTTGGTCTCGCTCTTGCGCGGGTAGGGCCCGAAGACCGCTCGCGGCGAGCAAGCTCTGAAGAAAGGCGCGGCGTCGCATGGCGCATCGAGTTTCGCTCACCCTGCCCCGAAGATGCAAAACTCTTGGCATGCACCGTTGCGGCTGGGCGCGGGCCCCGATCGACATCGACTACCACGACCGCGAGTGGGGCGTGCCGCTGCACGAGGATCGGCTGCTGTTCGAGTTTCTGATTCTCGAAGGCGCGCAGGCGGGCTTGAGCTGGACGACGATCCTCAACAAGCGCGAGAGCTACAGGAAGGCGTTCGCAAATTTCGAGATCGCGAAAGTCGCGCGCTTCAGCGACAAGAAGAAGGCGAAGCTGCTCGACGACCCCGGGATCGTGCGCAACCGGCTGAAGGTGGAATCCGCGGTGCGGAATGCAAAGGCGGCGCTCGAGGTGATTCGCGAGGATGGATCGCTCGATGCGTTCTTGTGGTCGTTCGTGGACGGCAAGCCGGTTCAGAATCGTTGGAAGAGCCTGAAGGAGATTCCCGCCAAGACGCCGGAGTCGGACGCGATGAGCAAGGCTCTGAAGAGGCGGGGATTCAACTTCGTGGGCTCGACGATCTGCTACGCATTCATGCAGGCGGCGGGGATGGTGAACGACCACGAGACGAGCTGTTTTCGCTACGCGGCGGTGCGGAAGCTCGGGCGATGACAGGGCACTTCGGCGCCCAGTCGAGGCGCCCTCGCGGAGCACGAGGCAGACACCCCGGCGCCCTCTTGCGGCGCACGAAGCGGTCTGCGGCTGGCCTGAAAATACTTTAGAAGTCTGGTTCAGGCGTATAGAGACGCCAAGGGGCTTCTGCGGAGAACGATACGTCCACGCACTGCAGCCCCTTGAAGGGCTCGGGCCAGGAGGGGCGGGCGGCACGGAAGGCAAGCTGGCCGGAGTCGTTCTTTGCACCTCGCTCTGGGGCGGCTTCAATCCTTCCAACAAGGAAGAACCATCCGCCGTAGAGCTGCTTACCCGAGGGGCCGCGGCCGAGATGGTACGCCTCGGCTTCCTTTCGATAATCGATCCCCGCCTCGAGAAAGAAGCTCAACGTGACTTCGTCGTAGACCTCGTCTCGAACTAGGACGAAGTTTTGGCATCCGTCGCACCGGCACTCATCGGCCCCTCCGAGGGACACCTTCCGATACGCCTCGCGGGTCGCTTCCAGGTCGACCTGCAAGACCCATGCCCCGCAAGAGATGGTCTTCTGTCCCATGGCAACCGGATTCCGCTCTCAGAACTCGATCCGCAAGCCCAACTGAAACTGCCGCGCCGCCCCGGCGGAGAGGATCCGCCCGAATGTCGGTTGGTCAACGAACCGGCGCGGGAGGTCGAAATTGGCGCGATTCGCCAGATTGAACCAGCCGAGGCGAGACATAGCAGTTTTCACCGCTTCCAGAAGTCCGCCGAAGTCTCGACGGGCAGAACCTCGAAGTCGATCAAGTCGCTCCATACATCGATCCACGCGCCCAGCGATTCGCGAGCCGGCGCGTCCACGAGCTGAAAGCACCGGTCGCCGCCGACTTCTACCCAGCTCCCCAGATAGGCCACGTCGTCCGGGAGCATCCGTCCTCGATCGGCGAACCGCTCTCCAACCGGACTCGCTCCCCGCTTGAAGATTTCCACGACCATGAACAACACGTCCAAAGCATAGCGTTCGAGCGCGAAGGTGGCTCGGCCGGCCTGAATCGGAACTTGGATGGGAGGGATGAGGCGTTGACAGCCCAGCGCCACGTCAGGATCATAAGGGCATGCCGCGCTACACTGTCGAGCTATCGGAACAGACCGCGAAAGTGATCGACGACGCCGTGGCTCAGGGGCTTCAGCCCTCGCCGGCCGCGTATGTTGAAGAGCTTGTTCAGGCCGAGCAGGCACGGCGCGAAGAGCAGGAGCTTTTCGAGCGCCTGCTTGACGAGAGCTTTGAGTCCGGGCCGCCGATTCCTGTCGACGACAAATTCTGGGCCGAGCGTCGACGCAAGCTCGAAGAGTCGATCGCAAGAACCGTGAAATGATCTACCGCCTCGAGATCACTCTCCGGGCGCGAGAGGATCTCGATTCGCTAGCTGAGTGGATCGCAAACGACAATCGTGAGGCAGCACGGAGACTCTTCGACAAGGTCGGGGAGTTGGCCCAAGCCCTGGTGCGCTTCCCTAGGCTCGGCGGGCTCAAGACGCATCGCCGCCGGGCCGGGGAATACCGGAACATTCCTGTTCCGACGTTCCCTCGCATCATCTTGGTTTACGAAGTATCGGACCGTACGGAAACAATAATAGTCCATCGTATCCTGCACGGTAGCCGCAATCTGCGTTCCTGAGTCGGGACTCCGGATCTGCCGGACAGCCTATCTGATCGCGGGGAATTTTCCCTACTTGTCGATCTTCTCGAGAACCACGCGGGTCGAGTTGCTACGGCCGTTCACGCCCCGCTCGTAGACTTCGGTACGGCGCGTTTCGCCGCCTTCGGTCGGGTGGACGACGACCTCGGTGGTCGGTCCGGAGACGAGGCCGCCTGCGTTGCCGTTGGCGCGCTGTTGCACGCGGGTGGTCTCGCGCACCGAGCCGTCGGCGCCAACCCGGGTGCTGCGGTTGGTGACTTCCTGCAGCACGGCTCGGGTAGCGTTGATGTTGGTGGCGCCGGAAGCGGTCTTGAGGCCGTAGGTCTCGACCTTCTCGGTCTGCGAGCCGTCGGCGCGCTCGGTGAGCTGGCCGACCTTGCGCTGGGAGAACGTCAGCTTGTTGGTTCCGGCGTTGCGCTCATACAGGGTGGTCTCGGTGCGTTGCGTCGAGCCGGACTTGGTCATCGTGCTCTGCTCGCGCGCGACGACGCTGAGTCCGCTGCCGACGCGAGCGCTGCGGGTCGTCTCGACCTCGGCGCGGTTCTCGCCCATGTTGCGCTGGACGGACTCTTCTTGGAGGATCGTCTGGTAGCCGCCGTTGACCGAGCGCGTCTGCGTGGCGCTGCTGGTGGTGGTGACGTTGCCGCGTTTGGACTCCTTGGTGGTCTTGCGCTCGATGGGCTCCATGCGGCCGTTGAGCGTCTCCTGGTAGAGCGTCTCGGTGGTGACGGTCGTGCCGTCGGCGAGCTTGCGGGTTTCGATCTTGGTGAGCTCCTGCTGGGTGGGG
This sequence comes from Bryobacterales bacterium, assembly GCA_965216545.1. Taxonomy (GTDB): domain Bacteria; phylum Acidobacteriota; class Terriglobia; order Bryobacterales; family UBA6623; genus RI-231. Next base: position 2,356,205 of record OZ244172.1, on the reverse strand, counting down.
TTGCCGGCGGCGTCGTAGCGCTGCACGCGCCGCTCTTTCACTTCGCCCGAGTCGGTCTTTTCGACGGTTGCCTCGCGGTCGGTGAGGTAAGGCACGTCGCGGCCATTGATGTTGCGCAGGGTCTTGAGCGCCTCAATGACGCCGTCGGAGCGCCGCACGGTGTCGGTGATGTTGGCGTCGCCGCTGGCGGCATTGGGGTTCGCCTCGACGCCGGAGACGACCTTCTTGGGAGGCTTTTCGGCTTCGGGCTCGGCCTTCTCTTCGGGCTTTTCGGTTTCCTCGCCGGCGGCCGGCGCGGCGGCCTCGTCGGCGGCTCGGTCCCGCTTGGCCGGGGGCGTGGGCGGCTTGGAGGAGCCGCGGATCACAATGACGTTGCCGAGCCTCTCGATTCGCGGCTGAGAGCCGGCCGATTCGGTCTGTGCGAGCAGAGCCGGGCAGAGGCCTAGCAGCAACACGAGGACGCAATTCCGCATAGTCGCCCTCAGTCTATCCCTGCTCCCGGGCCTGGACAAATGAGGCGAATCGTATAGCCCGCCGAGGTTTTGACCCTACGACGGCGGGGCTCCCGTAGAATGGTCAGCTATGCCCGTAGACGACTTCCGAACCGCGGCGGTGCTGGGGACTGGCATGATGGGCCCGGGCGTAGCGGTTTCGCTCGCGCTGGGCGGCGTCGAGACAACGATCGTGAGCCGTACCGCCGACGGCGCCGAGCGCGGCCTCGAGACCGCTCGCGGCCAGATCGCGATGCTCGAGGGGAACGGCCTTTGCTCGGCGGACCAAGCGGCGGCGGCGCGCGACAGGCTGGCTGGCACGGCGGATCTCGAGGCCGCGGTCGCCGCGGCCGACTTCGTCAGCGAGTCCGCGCCGGAGGACTTGGCGCTCAAGCAGGAGCTATTCGAGCGCCTCGACCGCGTCGCGAAACCAGGAGCGATCCTGACCACGAACACCTCCGGGCTGAGCATCAACTCGGTCTGCGAGCGCTGCGCCCGGCCCGACCGCGTGCTCACCGCGCACTTTTGGAATCCGCCGCACTTGATGCGGCTGGTGGAGCTGGTGCCCAGCGAGCGGACATCGGACGAGGCGATCGCGCGCACCAAGGCGCTGCTCGCGGCTTGCGGCAAAGCGGTGGTCGTGGTGAACAAGGATTGTCCGGGGCAGCTCGGCAACCGGTTGCAGCACGCCATGGTGCGCGAGGCGATCCACATCGTTGCCGAGGGAATCGCGAGCGCCGAGGATGTCGACTTAGCGGCCAAGGCGGGTTTTGGGTTGCGGCTGCCGGTCTACGGAATCTTCGAGCATCAGGACGGCGTCGGGCTGGACTTGGTGCTCGCCATCCAGGACTACGTCAGCCAAGACCTGGCGCGCAATACGCGGGCGCACGAATCGCTCAAAGCGATGGTCGAGCGCGGCGAGCTCGGCCAAAAATCGGGCAAGGGCTACCACGATTGGTCAAAGAAGGATTGGGAGCAGGTGAGCGAGCGCCGCGACCGCTTCATCGTGGAGTTCCTCAAGGCCGGGTGGGAGCAGTAGCCGCGCGCTAGGATCAAATCTATGGCCAACACCGCAATGCTGTTCGGAGGCCTGTTGATCGCACTTGGGATCGCGGGCTATGTCGGAACGGGTATGGCGAGCCCTACGGCCCTCATTCCCTCGGTGTTCGGCGTCCTGCTGACCATCGCCGGCTGGATTGCGCGCGACGAGAGCCGCCGTAAACACGCGATGCACGGGGCGGCAATGGCGGGCCTGCTGGGCTTTCTAGGCTCGGCTTCGGGTCTTGTGGAGCTTCCGGCGCTCCTCGGCGGCGAGGCGGCGCGCCCGGCGGCGGTGATCAGCCGGTCGGCGATGGCTGTGCTCTGCCTAATCTTCGTCGTCCTGTGCGTGAGGAGCTTCATCGACGCGCGCCGTAGCGGCAAGTTGGCCTAGACGTGATCCTCGCGATTACGGCTCTGGTGGTGCTCCTCGTCGGCGTCCCTCTGGCTTATTGGGGCGCTTCGGCGCTGTGGGTGCGCATCATCAGTCGGCGCTGGGACGCAATGTGCGCCGACGACGAACACCCCAACCGGCGGTGAGCTACTGCCAGTAGACGACGCGCTTGCCTTGCTCGTCCTGGAACTCGCCGGTGGCGATCATCACCAGGTCGTAGATCCAGCCCACGGCCAGGACGCCTCCGGTGAGCAGCCACACGATTCCGCTGCCTACGCGACCGACGTAGAAGCGGTGCACGCCGAGAAAACCCAGCAGCAGGCAGAGCAGAAAGGTCGTCAGGCGGTTGAAGTCCGATGGCGGCGCGGTGCGGCGCGGCGTGGGCGGGGGCTGGCGCGGACCCGCTCCCTCGCTCGGCCGCTGGTCGTGGGTCTGGGCGTCCCAGCCACAGCCGTTGCAGTAGCGGTCCGTCGCGAGCATGGGCGTTCCGCATTGCGGACAGTACGCCTTTTCGGGCTCAACCTCGGGAGCCTGGTCAACCGGCGGCAGCGTTGCGGCCGGCGTCTCCGCCGCGGCTCTCTCCTGCGGGTGTTCGCCTTGCTGTCGTTCCTCAGACATCTCGATTCCCTCTGGTGTGAACTACGACGCGAGCGCCAGGATGTTCCAGCATCACTATAATGGCGCCAGCGATGGCTTACCTCGAATGGCTCGAGCAGAGCCTGCAGGATGCGGCGGCTCGTGACGCGATCGGCGAGCCCGTGGCCGTGCGCGCCTACCTCGCCCTGGGCGAGGATCACGGTGAATTGGCGCGCACGACCGGCGCAGCGGTAGCGATGGCCGGGCGCTTGCTCGGGCAGCCCCTCGAGGCGCTGCACGCACAGGGCTCGCCCGAACGAGGAGAGATCTCGGTTCACGCGGCTTTCGACGGGCGGATCGCGATGCTGAGCGCCGAGCTCGTCCGAGCTGGAAAACCCAGGGACGTGAAAGTCGTGCTGCTTGGCGAGAAGGGAACAGTTTCACATGAGGACGAGCCGGGAGCGGACGGGCTGCCGGTCGACCTCCGCCCGCCCGACGCGGCCCGCGAGACCGCTCTCGTCGAGCGATCGTTACGCACCGAGGGCCCGGTGGAACCCTAGCGATGCCCAAGGACGGCCAATACGGCGTGCTGCTGGCGGGCGGCGGCATGAGCCACCAGGAAAACTACGGCCCGGGCTTTGCCGCCGACGCGCGGGCGCGCATCGTTGCGGTCACCGACGAGCGCGAGGTCGACGCGCGTCGTCACCGGCTCAACCGCGCATTCGCCGAGCAGATGGGCGCGCCCTACATTCCCGACCTCGACGAAGCCCTGGGCCGCGACGACGTGGACTTGGTCTCGAATTGCGTCTCGTTCGAGCGCCGGGCGCCGGTTGGCGTGCGCTGCGCCGAGGCGGGCAAGCACGTCTACTTCGACAAGCCGCTGGCCACCACGCGAGAGGACGCCGAGGCGCTCGTCGAAGCGGTGCGCGCCGCCGGCGTGCACAGCCAGATGTTCAGCCAGATTGGGCGGCCGTGGGCGCAACGGGCGCGCCTGGCGCTGCGCGCCGGCGCGGTTGGCGAGTTGCAAGCCGTGCATTGCGACCTGCTGTTCGCCAAGGGCCACGGCGGCACGGCTGATCTCGCCAAGCCTCGGCGGGAGTCCTACCCGCCGACGCGCTTCACCTTCCCCGACGTCAAGCGCGAGGTCTGGACGACGGCCGTCTATTCCCTGGTCTTCTTCCGCTGGTTAACCGGCCGGCCGTTCGAGAGCGTCTACGCGACCACCGGCAACTTCTTCTTCGAGGAACACCAGCGAGCCGGCGTGGAAGACTTCGGCGCATTGACGCTGACGCTCGAGGGCGGGTTGACCGCTACGCTGACCGCCGGCCGCATCGGCTGGCGCAGCCATCCGAGCTACGGGCCCGTGCAGGCGCGGCTGGCCGGTGATCGCGGCTCGGTCTGGATCGATGCGCACCGGCCGCGCTTGGAGGTTGCCGGCGCGCGATCCTGTTGGGAAGCGCCGCCGCGCGATCCGCTCGACCCGATGGGGTTTTGGAAGAGCACTCAGGAGCGCGCCGAGGTCCAGCCCAAGCCCGCCTGGGCCGTGCCGCCGACGCTCGAGCCGCTCTCGGACCAGCGACTGTTCCTCGATGCGCTCGAAGCCGGCCGCGACGGCGAGGTGAGGGTGCAAGACGGCGCGGCGGCGACCAACGCCATGCTCGGCGCGTACGAGTCGGCCGCCTCCGGCAAGCTCATTCGACTGTAGGATGGGGCCGCAGTCAGATGGTGCCGGGGGGCGGACTTGAACCGCCGGCCTAGGGGTTATGAGTCCCTCGCTCTAACCAGCTGAGCTACCCCGGCATCCTTGAGGGGACGATTTCAGCGTACAGACGGCTTTTCACGGGTGTCAATGAGGTGTTCGGCGGGGAGGGATCTTTCCTCGCGGGCGGATCTAGTGCGAGGCGGCATGGCACTGGCGGCAGTTGTCGCGCAGGCCGTGGGCGGCGCGCAAGGCGGCGGGCGCTTGCGGGCCGATGTGGCAGACGACGCAGTCCTCGCGGTTGTGAGTGTGGTGCGGGATGGTGGGAGGCGAGGAATCGTAGAGCCGCGACCCGCTCGCCGGCCACCACAACGGCTCCAGGTTCGAGGCTTGGAAATCAGCGGCGGCGGGTTGCTCGACGTGACACTGGCGGCAGTCGCCCCAGGCCGGGTGGGAGCGCGGCGGGCCGATGCGCTCGCCGTTGGCCGGTGCATTGGGCAGATGGCAGCCGTTGCAATCGCGGCGTCCCAACGCGGCGACCTCGTGTGGAATCACCGGCGGCGCCCCGTCGTAGGCGCGCAGCGAGCGGCGCTGCTCGAGCAATGCGGCCTTCGACGCCCAGGCGTCGGGGTCGTAGAGCCGCGAAGTCTCGGCGCCGCAGCCGGCAAGGACGGCGACCGCGAGGATCGTCGCGGGGCGCATCACGCTTTCTCCAGTCGCACCGCGCACTTCTTGTAGTCGGGCTGCTTCGAGATCGGACAGTGCGCGTCGAGGGTGATCAAGTTGGCGAGCTTGCTCTCGTCGAAGAAGGGTATGAACAGCCGGCCGCGCGGCGGCACCCCGCGGCCGCGGACCGAGGCTTTGAGCGCGAGCTCGCCGCGGCGCGAGACGACTTTGACCATGGCGCCGTCGCTGATCGCCATCTCACGCGCGTCCTCCGGGTTGACTTCCACGAAAGCCTCCGGCACGGCGCGATGCAACTGTGGTACGCGCCGAGTCATCGAGCCGGTGTGCCAATGCTCGAGCACGCGGCCGGTGGTCAACCACATTGGGTACTCCTCGTCGGGCGACTCCGGCGGCGGCTGGTAGGGACGCTCCCAGATCACGGCCCGGTCGCCCAGCGCATGATTGCCGTAGAAGGCGAAGCCCGCGCCTCGGGGCACGTACGGATCCGTCCCTTCGCGGTAGCGCCAACGCGTCTCCTTGCCGTCGACGACCGGCCAGCGCAAACCGCGCGAGGCCCTGAGGTCGTCGTAGGTCGCGACGTCCTTGCCGACGCCGAGCGTGAACTGGCGATACTCCTCGTAGAGCCCTCGCGCGCGGTCGGCTTCGCTCTCCCAGGGGAACATCTCGCCGAAGCCCATGCGTTTGGCGATCTCGACGGTGATCGAGGAGTCGGCCATGGCCTCGCCGGGCGGATCCACGGCCGGATCCCACTGCTGCGTCCGCCGCTCGGAGTTGCCGAAGCAGCCTTCCCGCTCGACCCACATCGCCGCCGGCAGCACCACGCTCGCGATCTCGGTGGTTGGCGTGGGGTAGACGTCGCAGACGACGATGAACGGCTCGTGCTCGGCGATGCCCTGCTTGAACCAGTTCAGATCCGGCAGGGTGACCATCGGGTTGGTCACCTGGATCAACACGCCCTTGAGCTTGCCCGTCGCCAGGTTGCGGAACATCGCCACGGTGTGCATCGAAGGCTTGTTGGCCAGCGACTCCACCGGGACGTCCCACATCTTGGCGGCGAAGGCGAGATGCTCGGGGTTGTCGACGCGGCGGCCGCCGGGAAGCGCCTGCGTGAGCGTGCCGACCTCGCGGACGGTGCCGCACGCCGAAGGCTGACCCGTCAGCGAGAAGGGGCTGTTGCCCGGCAGCGAGATCTTGCCGGTGAGCAGGTGCAAGTTGTAGATCAGGTTGTTGATCCAGGTGCCGCGGGTGTGTTGGTTCGCGCCCATGCACCACAGGCTGACGACCTTCTTCGCCGGATCGCCGTAGAGGCTGGCGAGCTCGCGGATCTGCCTCGCCGGCACGCCTGAGATCTCTTCGACGTATTCCGGGGTGTATTTCTCGATCGAGCGCTTGTAGGCCTCGAAGCTGACTTGGCTGGCCGCCATGGGGTTCTGTTTGGGGCCCTCCTCGCGCATGCCGTAGCCGATATCTTCGGAGGCGGCCTTGAACAGGCAGTGTTTGCTGACGAAGCCCTCGTCGACCCAGCCGTTGTGCACGATCTCCCGCGCTAGCCCGTTGGCGATGGCGAGGTCGGAGTGGGGCGCGAACTCGAGGTAGTGGTCCGAGGCCTCGGTGGTGCGGGTGCGCCGTGTGCCGATGTCGACGAGCTGCACCTGCGGCACCGACGTCTTGCGCGCGGTGATGCGGCTGAACAGTACTGGGTGCATCTCGGCCATGTTGTTGCCCCAGAATACGAACACGTCGCCCTGCTCGAAATCGTCGTAGCAGCCCATCGGCTCGTCCTTGCCGAACGAGGTGAGGAAGCCGGTGACGGCGCTGGCCATGCACAGCCGCGCGTTGGCTTCGACGTTGTTGTTGCCCACGCCGGCGCGCATCCACTTCGAGGCGGCATAGCCATCCTGGATGGTCCACTGCCCCGAGCCGTAGACGCCGATCGCCTGCTTGCCGTCTTCTTCGACGATTTTCGTGAAGCGCTCGGCGACGTAGTCGAGAGCCTCCGACATGGAGACCTCCTTCTCCGAGCCGTTCTCGCGGATGAGCGCCTTCGTCAGCCGGTCCTTGCCGTAGAGGATGCCCGGCAGGTGGTAGCCCTTGACGCAGAGCAGCCCGAGGTTGACGGGGTTCTGACGATCTCCAGCCACCGCGACGACCTTGCCGTCACGGACCCCGACCATCACGCCGCAGCCGGTCCCGCAGAAGCGGCAAGGCGCTTTGGTCCAGGTCACGCCGGCGTCGTCGAGGATGGGCGATGCGGTGGCGCCGGCGGTCTCTTCCGAGCCGCAGCCCGCGCCGGCCAACGAACCGGCGACGGCCGCGCCCCAGGCGGCGGCCATGTTCTTGAGAAATTCACGGCGGTTGGGGGTCATAGCGACACCTCCTTGGCGTCTTCGATATTGGAGAACACGACGTGCGAGGCGGCCACCCCGTCGAGCCGGAGCAGTGCGTCGACTTCGTCGCGGTCCGCCTCGAGGCTCGGCGTGTCGGTGACCACGACCAACATGTCGTCGCGGCGCTCGCGGACTTCCGAGCTGGCGCGGCTCTCGATCGAGCGGCTGACTTGGTCGAGGCGATCGGGCAGACAGCTCAATACGATTCCCGAGATTGGCATTACTGTGCGTACCTCTTTTTGAACTCTTCCGAGGCGGCCTTGCGCGCGGCCAGCTCGCCGGCGCTCATCTTGCCGAGGAACCACTTGTGGTGGTCGGAGTTGAGGACCTCGTCGAGCTTGGCCGCGAGTTGCCGCGCGGCGCCGGCCTTCGAGCCCGAGCGGTTGTGGTCGATCAGCTCGCGCAGCTCCGGCACGTACTCCATGTAGAAGCGGTGCGCGACCTCATACATGCCGTGCCACTGGGTGTAGTCGGGGCCCATCATGGCGGCGCCGTGGCGGGCGCGGCGGCCTTCGTGGTGCCACAGGAAGAAGTAGGTGAACTCGACCGGCTCGTCGAACTCCACCGCGGTGAGCAGCCCGGTCGAGCGAGCCAGCTGATAGAGCTCGGTCGAGGGGCGGCCAAACTTGTCGTTGTAGAGATTGACGAGGTTGTCGTACTGCGTGTACCAGTTGTCGACCCACTCCGGCGCGTGGCAGCTCGTGCAGACGTCGCGCATGTCGGCGCGGCGGTCCTGCCAGCTCTTCACGTCCTCGCCCTTCTTCATCGCGGCGGCGTCGATCTTCTCCGAGACGGGCGGCCGCAGCGTCCACGAGATGCGCTCGCCGACGTCGTGGGTGACGGGCAGATTCTTGGTGGCGCCCATGTGGCAGACCGTGCAAGTCGGGCCTTGCTCGAAGTCGTGGCCGGGAACCCACTCCTTCTCTTCCATGAGAGTTTCGAAGCGGGCTCGGTTGGCCTCAAAGGCGATGCCGTGCTTGGACTCCTGAAAGACCTCGAGCTGCGGGTGGTCGGGACCCAGGTGGCAGCGTCCGCAGTTCTCCGGCGCGCGCGCCTGGGCGCGGCTGAAGCTGTGCCGCAGGTGGCAAGCCGAGCAGGATCCGCGCGAGCCGTCGGGGTTGATGCGGCCGATGCCGGTGTTGGGCCAAGTCGCCGGGTCGAGCTTGCCGTCCTCGAGCACCTTGATCTCCGAGCCATGGCACTGCAGGCAGCCGCTCACCGCCGCCGCCGAAGTCTCGATCTTGTTTCCCTGGGCGTCGAAGCGCGTGAAGCCCTCGACGACCTCGGCCAGCACGTTGTCCAGGCTGCCTAGAATTCTGCCGCCGTTGGCGTGGTGGCTGGCTTCGAACTCGGCGGTCTCGCGCTCGTGGCACTCGGCGCAATCCTTGGGCGAAACGATGGTGGCGATGAACGAGCCCTCGTGGTCGTAGCCGTCGAGGTCGCCTTCCTGCGCCTGGTGGCACTGCAGGCAGCCGATGCCGCTTTTGGCGTGCTCGCTGATCTCCCACTGTCCGACGATGCCGGGGGACTTCACGCGGTGGCAGTCCACGCAGTCGGCGTTCTCCGCCGTCACGACGGCGTCGGGAGCGTCGAGCACGCGGTAGCGGCCGCCTTCCACCCAGGCGACTAGCAGGAGGGCGACGAAGAAGAAGCCGGCCAGGCCGATGATGATTTTCTGTTTTTGGTCGAGCGTCACGGTTGTTGTCTCTCCGTCAATGCATCAGATAGAAGGCTTCCCAGATGGTCAGCACCAGCAGCAGGGTCACGCCCGCCGCGCCCCAGGCGATGCTGGCTTCGCTGTTGGGGTTGCGCTTGCGAATCCAGGAGTCGATGAACGGCCAGGCGATGATGGTCCCCACGAAGATCCCCTGCGTGATCACCGCCGCGCTGTCCGACATCAACTTCAGCCAGCGGAACGCCCAGAAGAAGTACCACTCGGGCTTGATGTGCGCCGGCGTCGTGAGCGGGTCGGCCTTGTCGTCCAGCCCGGCGGGGAAGATCAACGCCAGGCAGGTGAGCAGGAACATCAGCGAGAGCGCCAGGGCGACCTCGGTGAGGAAGTGGTCCGGGAAGAAGGAAAACTTCTTGTCGCCGCGCGATCGCGACGGCTCGAGCTCGGAGACGCCGAGCGAGCGGATCAAGTAGATATGCATCGCGATGCAGCCGACCAGAATCGTCGGCAAGGCGCCGATGTGGAACACAAATAGGCGCGTGAGCATACTCTGGCCGACCGTCGGGCCGCCTCGCAGGAAGTGCGCCAACTGCTCGCCGATGAAGGGCGTGGCGTTGAGAATGTTCGCGGCGACGGTCGCGCCCCAGAACGAAAGCTGCTCCCAGACCAGCGAGTACCCGGTGAATCCCATGCCGAGCGTGGTGAGCAGCAGCATGCAGCCGACGACCCAGTTGAGCTCGCGCGGCTTGCGATACGCGCCGGTGAAGAACACCCGCATCATGTGCAACAGCAGCGTGACGATCATCAGATGCGACGACCAGCGGTGGATGCTGCGGATGTACCAGCCGAAGCTCACGTCGTTGGTGATCGCCTCGACGCTCTCGTAGGCCAGCTCGGGGCTGGGCACGTAGTAGAACGTCAGCAGGATGCCGCTGATGACCTGCACGATGAACAGGTAGGCCGGCGTGCCTCCGATGCACCACCACCAGCGCTTGAGGTGACCGGGAATGGGCTCTGAACCCGCAGCGCGCAGCAAGTCCTCGTCGAGGGGGAAGCGTTCGCGCAGCCAGTCGAGAGGTCGGGCTGGAGCCGACATCAGGCGTCCTCCACCACGGCGTACATCGAATCGCCGTCGAGCTCGATCGAGTAGGCGCGTAGGCGCTGATGGGCCTGTGCGGGCGGACCCTCCAGGGCCACGCCATCCGCGCGAAACACTCCTTGATGGCAGGGGCAGAGGAAGCGCTGATTCCCCGCCTCCCAGTGCACCTTGCAGCCAAGGTGCGGGCACTGGTTCGAAAACCCGATGAAGGGGCTGCCCGTCGCAGGGTCGATCGAGCCCGTGTTGGAGACGATCAACTGATCGCCCGAGGGCAGCGGCACCGATTTGCTCGCGCCAATGTCAATCTCGTGCGTGAAGCCGATGAAGAGCCGCTGCGGGGGGCCTTCGCGACGGCGCGGGAAGATGAAGCCCAAGGCATAGCTGGTGAGCGTGCCGTAGGCGGCCGCCAAGGCGGCGAACATCCCCGTCCAGAGGAAGGCTCGCCGTTTTCTCTGGGTCTCGTTCTCGGACATAGGTGAGCTCACAGGACGTAATTCAAGAACAGATAGGTGAACACGTGGCGACGACCGGGCGTGGTCTCTTTGAGGAAATCGCCGGTGAAGAAGTAGCCCAGGCCTCCGCCCACGGTGGCATGCGCCGCCGGCTTCCAGGCGAGCAGCGCGTCGACCTCCTGGCCGACGTGGCTGCTGCGGGCCCCGCCTTCGGGCGCACGCACCGAGATCCGGCCGTTGACGGCATAGAGATGGTCTTGCTTGTTCGCCAGCCAGTAGTTGAAGTAGTCGAAGGTGAGACCGAGCTTGCTGTGCGGCTTCAGCTGGACGCCGGCGCGCACGTCCCGCACGTTTTGCCAGCCGATGCGATCCGCCGTGCCTTGGTAGAGGTGGCCGGTGGGGAACAGCTGATCGAAGGTCTTGCGCGTGCCGTCGGCGGCGTCGCCGTCACCGGAACCGTACTGATACTCGGTGGAAAAGCGCGGGCTCCAACGCCAGCCCGGCGGCGTATAGCCCAGCACGCCGTAGGCGCCCCAGGCCGCGATGTCTTCACCCGCGAACTGCCCGTATTGGCGCGCCCATTCGGTTTCCATGTCGAATCCGGCGCCTAGCAGGCGGTCGAAGCGAAAGCCGCTGGTGTAGAGGTCCTGGTCGCCGGCGCGACCCAGCGCGTCGACGATCAGCGGATCGGTCTTCCACAACGTGTAGACTTCGAGCGAGCCCTTGTCGAGCAGCCCGTCCAGAGTCGCATAGGCTCCGTGGAGATTGCGGCCGTCGCGTCGCTCGTTGAAGTCTCCGGGGTCAATGACGACGACCGAGGCGGCGAACAGGTCCAGGTGCAGGTCCTTCTCGCCGACGGTGAGCTTGGCGGCGTCGAACTGCCGCGCGGTGTTGGTCCAGTCGAGCGGACCCACCAAACGCTGCTTGCCGTAGAGCAGCGGCTGCCGGCCGATGCGGGCGTGCACCAGCCCCTTTTCGGCGTCGCCGACCTGCACCCAGGCCTGGCGTACGTCGAAGGGGTCGCGGAAAAGCCCCGGTGCGGGCTCCTTGCCCGGCGCACGGGCGTCCTGGCCCTGGAAGTGGAACTGCAGCCACGACTTGGGCTTGACGCCCACGTCGACCAGCACGCGGTTGAGGCCGTAGCCCTCGCCCCTGTCGGGCCGGAAGCCGTTGCCCGCGCGGCCTTCGAAGCGGAAGCGGTAGGCCACGCCGAGATTGAGCCAGGACGGGGTCTGCTGGTTGAGCTGTGAGATCGGACGGCCTTCGTCGATAGGCTCGCGCTGAGCCTGTTGCGCGACCAGGGATGCCGCAGCCAAGGTCAATACTACGATCGTTCTGACGATCATTTCTTCAAATCTCCCCCGACCTTCTTGGTCGGCTGGCTCGCTAGAAGCGGAGAGACCATCACGCACTCGAATCCGTTGGCCAACGGCTGCCGGCGATCGGGCTTGCGCAGCAAGTCGGCCAGGCTCCAGCGCCGCAGCGTCTCGCAGATCGCGGTTTCGAGCTGCTGCGCGGCTTCGTGGAAGGCGCAAACCTCGCTCGGGCGACAGCTCGCGCGGCAATAGGCGCCGACGACGGTTCCCTGACAGGCTTCAACGATGTCCAGCATCGTGATCTCGGCGGGCGGTCGCGCCAGTTGTACGCCCCCTTTCACTCCCTTCTCGGCTCGCAGCACGCCAGCTTTGACGAGCTGCGTGGTGATTTTGGAAAGGTAGGAGGGCGATTCTCCGAGCGCTTCGGCGATTCGGCGCGGCGACCACACCTCCGGCGCTTGTTGCCCCAGATGCACCAGGGCCCGCAACGCCGACAAAGAAGTCCCCGAGATCATTTGTGTATAACTCAGATATACTATATCTGAGTTATCGTCGTCAATCGGAGGAACCCCTGGGTTTGGGGGGCCGCTAGCGAGCTGGGGCGCTCGCGGGCGGGTTGGAATCCATGCCGCCCAGGAGCTCGGCGCGCTGCCTCGAGACGAGCTCGTCGTGCTTGGCTTGCTGCTCGCGGGCGGCGTCTCGCTCGCCCAGCCTGGTCAGTACTCGCGCCAGGCGGTAGCGCGGAGTCGTGGAGGCGGGGCTGAGCTCGATCGCTCGCTCGAGGCTCTCGCGGGCTGGCTGATATCGCCGCATCCGTTCCAGCACGACGCCGAGCTCGAAGTGCGACTCCCAAAACTCCGCTTGACGCTCGATCGAGGTCCGCAACAGGCCGGCGGCTTCCTCGAGCGCCTCGGGGGAGGCGCGCGGGCCGGTCTGCGCTAGCTTGGCCTTGGCCAGCAGAAACGGGCCAAGGTAATGCCCGGGCCGAGCCTCGGCAAAGGCCTCGAGCCGCTCCCGCACTTCGGGAAGCCGTTCGGCGGCGTGCTCGAGTGAGACGCCGAGAAAGTAGTGCGGCTGCTCGAAGGCCGGGGCCAGGCGCGAGACCTGCAAGAAGGCCCCGATCGCCTCGCCGAACCGCCGTTGCCCATAGCGAGCCACGCCGATCCCCAGCTCGATGCGCGGGCTCTTGTCGAAGACCGCACGCGCCTGTTCGAAGGCCTCCACGGCCTTGTCGTGCTCGCCGGCCTGGAGAAACAGATAGCCCAGGTTATAGCGGAGGTCCTCGTCGTACGGTTTCGCTTCGATGCCGGCGCGAAAGGCTCGCTCGGCTTCCTCGATCTGGCCTAGCTCGGCGAGAGCCTTGGCCAGAACATCGTAGAGCTCGGCGCGCGAGGCCTTCTCCAGACCCGAGCGGGCGAACTCGGCGGCCAGGTCAGCGCGTCCCGCTTGCAGATACCAAGTAGCTGTCCGGAGGTAGACGTCGCGGTCGTCGGGGACGCTGCGGGCGTAGCGGGCTTCGAGGTCCGCGGCTTTATCGAATTCGCCTCCCTCGGCGTAGTACATCGCGAACGCGTGCGCGATCTGGGGAGTCTTCGGCGCCGCCTCGAGAGCGCGGTTGATGGCGTCTTCCGCACCCCCGGGATCGCCGGAGACCCGCCGCGCCTGCGCCAATCCCATCCAGGGGCGGAAGTCATCGGGACCCCGCTCAGCCGCAGATTCGAGGTTGGCGAGCGCTTGATCGGTGTCGCCGCGCTCTAGTGCCGTCAGGCCGTCACGCAGGAGCGACTCGGCGGACTGGGCAAAGGCGACAGACGTGAGCAGCATGCCGGCCAGGAGCGTCCGGGCGCGACGTGTCGTCCCCGTACGTCGCTTGCACACCACTGCGCTCATTATAGGCGGGAACGACAATGGCCCCCGCCCGAGTAGGCGAGGGCCGGTGTCAGCTCCTCAGCCGTGCCATGACCTCTTCTTCTTGCTCTGGACTCAGGAGCCCGCGCCACGTGGCCGTGACAACTCCTTCGCTGTCGATCAAAACAAGAGTCGGTGTGCCGGCAATTCCCAAGTCGTGGAGGTCGACACCCCCTAATATGTTGGCACGCATCCCCGCTTTCTCGACGAAAGACACTGCCGACTCAGTAGGTTCCGAAAAAACCGCCACGAGTTGCGTGTGTGCTTCTACTTCGCTGGACAGCCGCTGGTAGAAGTCCACGCTTTCCTGACAGAACCGGCACTGGGAGCTGAGAGCGATCAAAAGGCTCTGCTGCGCCGAAGCTGGCGAGAAACCGTCAAGATCGGCGAAGGTTGAACCAGGATCTGCCAGCACAAGACCCGGCGGCAACGCCGGCTCTAAGAGCCCAGGCCCAACGTCAGTCAGTGTCTTGTACGCAAAAGCTAGGCAAACGACGGTGAAGGAACCCATCGCCGCCATCTCTAGGTAGGTCTTCACCTTCCGCATCGGTCGCCCTCCATCGAATTAGGAAGGACAGCGACTTCCGCAGGGTGTACCCGAACTTGGCGAGCAACCCGTACCGACAATCGCCGATCCAGCGCACACGCTACCGAAGTTGGTGGGCGTCGATGACGTAGCTGATCCCGTCACGACATGACCACATGGATTCGGATAGTAAGTTGTGGGGTAGACGCGCTCCCAGTCGTGCGGTCGGTAAGCTTTGCGAACAAAGCCATTGTTGCAGATGCCCCCGTTGAGTGCGCAATCGCCGTTTTGGCCCGGCTCGACAACGGTGATTGACGAGGGATCCCCGTACATGCAGTCTTGGTAGTCTGTGAAACACATATCCAGGCAGTCGTCCAGCTCCCAACTGGGATCAAGATAGTTCAAGTAGCATTGGGATTCGCAACTTGATTGATCGGAAGAGCACTGGCCTGGCCAACTGGCACCACAAGGATGACTGGCACCCACGGTTTCGAGTGGCCCGCCAGCGTAGATCAGGAGTGCCAGCGCGGCACCCATCGCGTATAGCTTTTTCATGGTCTTTTAACCTCCGCAGAGCGAACGTTTGGGCGCGTGTATAGATTATCGTGACGTAAAGCCCGAGTCAACGGAAAAATGTCAGGGAAAGTGCGAAAAAGTACAAGCGAGGCAGAAAAGCCCCCGCTTCTAAGGGAAGCGGGGGCTTTTTCTCCGACCGTGGGCCGACTCAGAACATGAACCGCAGCGCGAACTGCATCTGCCGCGGCGTCGCGATCGTCGAATTCACCCGCCCGAACGCGCCCGAACCATGCGAATTGTTAGGCTGGCTGAACTGCGGGGTGTTCATGAGGTTGAAGGCCTCAGCGCGGAACTGGATCCGGTAGCGCTCGCTGATGGGGAAGTCCTTGAACAGCGACAGATCCACGGTCCGCAGCGGCGGGCGGAAGTTCATCATGTGTCCCAGGCTGCCCCAGGTGCCGGGAGTGGCCGCGATGAAGTTGGTCGTGTCGAACCACTCATCAGGCGTCCGGCCGCCCGCAGGCGCCGCGTGCGGATCGGCTCCAGCCCGGATGTCAGGCCGAACCGTGCCCGCACAACCGCACTGGCCGGTGTTGGTGGAGATGCTGAACGGCTGCCCCGTCTGGAGTTGGGTGATGCCGTTGAGCTGCCAACCGCCGACCAGCAAGTCCGCCGCCCGGCCCATGTTCGAACCGTACTTCTTTCCGCGCCCGAAGGGCAGCTCCCACAAGCCGGAGAGCACCCAACGCTGGCGCACGTCGAACGCGGCATTCGAATAGTCCAGGCGCTGGTTGTGTTGGTCCCGCCGGCCCGGGCCGCCGGCGAGCGGCTGATTCGAGTCGGTCAGCGCATTCGACCAGGTGTACGACATCAGGTACTGCACGCCGGACGAGAAGCGCTTTTCGAGCTTCGCCGTGAGCGCGTGGTAGTTCGAGATGCCGAACGCGGCCGTCTGTGACGTGTTTGTGTTCAGCCACGGATTCACGCGCCGAGGAGCCGTCGGAGCGCCCTGGATGGGCGAGAAGACTGCGGCGTTGGGGCCCCAGTTGGTCTTCAACTTCTGCCCGCGGGAGCCGATGTAACCGACTTCCATGACCGTACCGCCCAAGCCGATGTCACGCTGGATGTTGAAGTTCCACTTGTGGACCAGCGGCTGGTCATGGTTGAGCTGCAAGCCGCGCAAAGCGATCGGCGCGGGCAGCGAGAACGGACTCGAGGTGAAGCCGTCGGAGAAGCGGTTGAGCGGGCTGCCGCCTTCCTGGGGAAGGTTGAAGCTGCCGAATTCGCCGTCGATGGTGAAGTCGACCGTCTGGTTGAACGGCGCGCCCTCGCCGCGGTTCGGCGAGCCGCCTTCGTTCTCCTCGGCGCCGTAGAAGATGCCGTAACCGGCGCGGAACACCGTACCCTCCATGGCCTCGTAGGCGAAACCGATGCGCGGCGCGATGTTGTACTTGTCCCAGTCGACTAGCCGGTAGTCCACGTTGCCGCGGTCTACGTTCAGCAGCGGGAAGTCAGTAGGGATGTTCGGCGGCAGCGGCTCATCCTGGAAGGGACCCTCCGGAACGAACAGCGTGGCGTTGTCGTTGTCCCAGTTCGATTGGCGGCCTTGCTTTTCGCCGATCGGCGAGGTCAGCTCGTAGCGGACGCCGTAGTTGAACGTGAACTTGCTCGAGATCTTCCAATCGTCCTGGATGTAGAACGAGTAAGCGTCGCGCTCGGACTCGATGAAGTTCGAGGTGGAGATGCGCGAGCCGGTGCCGAAGTAGCCCAGCAGCAGCGACGCGAAGCCGTCGCCGGTGTTGCCCGGCGAGTCGAACGCGTTGGAGTGGTTGCGGCGGGCCCGGAAACGGCCGCGCGAAGACGGCACCTGGAAGAACGGGAAGCCGATCGGCCGGTATTCGAAGCCGAACTTGATGGCGTGCGAGCCCTTGTTCCAGGACACGTTCTGGACGAAGTCCCAAACGCGGCTGAACTCCTGCGTCGGCAGCCACTCGGCCGAGCCGAAGTTGTTGCCGTAGCCGTCGATCATGATGCGTGGCAGGCCGCCGTTGGGGCGCTCGCCGGCGGCGCCGAAGGGGTTGAAGCCGGCGATGCCGAACGTCTCGAAGCTGTTGACGTCCGAGTTCGCCTGCAGCCGGCGCGTGTTGAGGCGCGTCGACGAGAAGCGGGTCTCGCTGATCAGCGACGGGTTCCAGACGCGCGTCCAGCTTCCCATCGTGTTGAATGACTTGTTCTCCTCCTCGAGGCCGGCGAAGCCGCCGCCGCCGAGGTCGCCCGGCAGGGGAGCTTCGTTGATCTTGTCCTCGTCGCTCCACGACAGGCTCCAGAAGACGTTGTCCTTGTCGCTCAAGCGGTGATCGACGCGGGCGTCGTACTGGTCGACGTCCACCGGCCGATTGCGTTGCTTGAAGAAGTTGTTGTCGGGCCGGTTGCCAGCCGCGGTGAAGTTCTGGTTCGGCGCGGGGAACTGCTGCGCGAGCCTCGCCGAGACGGGATCGAACATCGACTGCGGAATGGTGTTGTTCGGGAAGGGATCGCGTACCAAGGTGTTGCGATCACGCGCCGCGTTGAAGACCGAGCGACCTGTGGTCGGATCGAAAATCTGGCCCGCATAGACCGCGTTCATCTCCGCGTCCGTCGCGACTTGGTTGCCGGTGTCGAGGAACGCCGAGAAGTCGCCCGCAGCGTAGGCCGGGGTCGGCAGCGTCAGTGTCGTGGTCGCGCCGCCGTCGCGGATGCGGGTGCCCTGGTAGTCGAAGAACCAGAACGTGCGGTTCTTGATCAACGGACCGCCGATCGCGACGCCGAACTGATTCTGTTTAAACGGCCCGCGCGGATTGCCGGCGCGGTTGGATTCCCAGCGGTTGGCGTTCGCGCTGTCGTTCTGCAAGAACTCGAACAGCGTGCCGTGCAGGTCGTTCGTGCCGGACTTGATCGTCACGTTGACGACGCCGCCGGCTGCGCGGCCATACTCGGCGTTGTAGCCGTTGGTGAGAATCTGCATCTCGCCGATGGCCTCGACCGAGGGCCCGACCACGTAAGCGGTCTGGTTGATGAAGTCGATGACGTTGACGTTGTTATCGACGCCGTTGAGCAGGAAGTTGTTCTGTCCGTTCGAGCGCACGCCGTTGGCCGAGAAGGCGCCGCCGGCCGCGTCACGCGCGCCGGGCTCGCCGGGGTTGACGCCCGGGATGGTGCGCGCCAAGAACGCGAAGCGGCGTTGGCCGCCGAGCGGAAGCTCAGAGGTCTGGCGCGCCTCGAGCGTGCCGCCCATGGTGGTCGTTTCGGTTTGCAGCGCCGGCGGAACCGCCGTCACCTCGATGGTTTCGGTTACCGCGCCGACCTCGAGCAGGAAATTCGCCTGCACGCGGCTGGCGGACTGCACGATGATGCCGGTTTGGATGGCGGTCTTGAAGCCGTCCGCTTCCACCGCAACCGTGTAGGAGCCCGGCTTGAGCAGCGGCCGGATGAAGTTGCCAGCCTCGTCCGACGACAACGAATACTCGAGGCCGGTGGCGTCCTCGGAGATCGAGATGGTGGCGCCGGGAATGACAGCGCCGGAGCTGTCGGTCACCGTACCAAGGATCGTTCCCATGTCGCGCTGGGCGAATAGGGGTGCGATGGAAAGGGCGAGGAGTGTGAGAAGAACCCCGCAAAAACGCGCAACAAGGCGCATGGTCAACACCTCCAAGTCTTGTCGACTCTTTCTTAGCTCTGTGATCTTGTACACAAGCGCCGCCGGAACGAGACTAACCCCATCCGGCCGGCGCCAAGTCGTCTGGCCAGTGTCACAGAGCCCTGAAAGCGCTGTCAAGCGCCTCAACCAAGCCTGTCGGCGGCTCAACTTCGCCAGCCGAGCGGCTCGCTGGCGGCCGCGGATCAACCTCGAGCAGGAGGTTTGCTAGCTTTGAGTTGTGATCGCGGCGAAAAATGCCCTGTACATTGCCGTTTTGGCGGTATCGGCAAGCGCCGCCGCCGACCCCGAGACCGGCCCGCATTTCGTCGATTTGGCGGAAAACTGGGGTCTTCGAGCCCCAATCGACTACGGCAACGATGAGCGAAACTTTTACATCCTTGAAACCACCGGGACGGGCGTTGCGATCTTCGACTACGACCAGGACGGCGACCGCGACGTGTTTCTGCCCAACGGTATCCCGTTGGAGGGTCGCGAGCCGCTGCCGGGCCGGGAGTCGTTTCTCTACCGCAATGACGGCGACGGCGGGTTCACCGAAGTCGCCGCGGAAGCCGGCCTAACGCGGGTGGGCTGGGCCCAAGGCGCTTGCGTGGGCGACTACGACAACGATGGCTTTCCGGATCTGCTGGTCACCTACCACGGCGCCGACGCGCTCTACCACAACAGCGGGGACGGCGCGTTTACCGAAGTGGCTCGGGCTTCGGGCGTGACCTCGAAAGGCGCGCGTTGGGGGTCCGGCTGCGCGTTCCTCGACTACGACCGCGACGGCCGGCTCGACCTATTCGTCGCGCGCTACGTCGAGATGACGCTCGAGCAGATGCCCGAGCCCGGATCCAGCCCGAGCTGCTACTGGAAGAACCTGCCGGTATTTTGCGGGCCGCGCAGCCTGCCCAAGGCTCGCAACATCCTCTACCGCAACGTCGGCGACGGGCGCTTCGAGGACGTCTCGGGCGCGGCGGGCATTCTCGCCCCCGGCGAGCGCTTCGCGCTGGGCGTGCTGGCCGCCGACTTCAACAACGACGGCTGGACGGACATCTACGTCGCCTGCGACCAATCGCCGAGCCTGCTGTATGAGAACCGCGGCGACGGAGGGTTCGAGGAGCGCGGCGTGGAGGCCGGCGTCGCCTACAGCTTCGACGGCGCCTTGCAGGCCGGCATGGGGGCCGCCGCCGCCGACTACGACGGGAACGGCTTTCTCGACATCGTCAAGACCAACTTCCAGGGAGATTTGCCGTCGTTCTACGTGAACGAAGACGGCGTGTTTTTCGAGGATCTGGCCATGGAGGCCGGGCTGGCGGTCAACAAGCTACTCGGCTGGGGCGTGGCCTTCGAAGACTTCGACGAAGACGGCCTCCCGGACATCCTGATGGCGCACGGCCACATCTACCCTGAGGTGGATACCGCCGGCATCGGCGAGACCTACCGGCAGCAGACGGTCTTCTACCGCAATTTGGGTGACGGGCGCTTCGAAGATCGAACCGCCGCGGCCGGTCCGGCGCTCCAACTTGCTAGACCCGCGCGCGGGCTGGCCGTGGGCGACCTGACCGGCGACGGCCGGCTCGAGGTCGTCATCGCCAACGTCAACGACGCGCCATCGGTGCTGCGCGATGAGTCCCCGCGCGGCCAGTGGCTCTGGCTCGAGCTCGAGGGAGTCGCATCCAACCGCAGCGCAATCGGCGCCCGCGCGATCGTCGAGGTCGATGGCAAACCCCTGAGCCGCGACGTAGTCGGCGGCGGCGGCTACATGTCCCAGAGCGACCTCGCGCTGCACTGGGGATTGGGCGACGCCACAACCCTCGACCGCCTCGAGGTGCGCTGGCCCTCCGGCAGGGCTCAGGCGTTCGAAGACGTCGAGGCAAGCCGGCGCTACCGCCTGCGAGAGGGCGGCGAGCTGACCGTCCTGGACGAACTGCTACGATAGCGGACGAAAACGAGGGTACAACGGATGGCATCCAGCAGACGCGACTTCGTCAAGACCGCGGCCGGGGTAGGCCTGGCCGCCGCTTCCGCCGCCGCGGGCGAGCTCGGCGACATCCCCAAGCGCAAGCTCGGCAAGACGGACCTCGAGGTCACGATCATGAGCCTGGGCGGGGCGCGCATCGGCAACCTGCCGGACGAGAAGCCCGCCATCGAGGTGGTGCGGCGCTGCTACGAGCTCGGCGTCAACTACTTCGACACCGCCGCGGCCGGCGCTTACGGCCTCAGCCAGACCCGCTACGGCCGAGCGCTCGCCGACGTCAACAAGAACGTCATCTTCGGCACCAAGACCCGTCACCGCACCTGGGCGCACTCCGAGCTCGACCTCAACCAGTCGCTTGCCAACCTCAAGCGCGACTACATCGATCTCTATCAAGTCCACAACGTCATGCATCAAGCCGACATCGACGCCGTCTTCGCACGCGACGGCTTGATGGAGATGATCGAGAAGGCCAAGCGCGACGGCAAGATCCGCTATGTCGGCTTCACCGGCCACATGGATCCGCGCGTGCTCTCCAAGATGCTCTCGATGTACGACTGGGATACGGTCCTGATGCCGCTCAGCGTCACCGACGGCGCCAACAAAGGCTTCTCGTTCGAGCAGACCCTGCTGCCGCAGGCGAAGAAAAAGGGCCTCGGCATCATCGCCATGAAGACCACCGGCGTGGGCGTGCTGCCGGGCGAAGGCGTCTCCTCGCTCGAGGAGTGCCTCAGCTACGTGTGGTCGTTGCCGATCTCGACGGCGATTCTCGGCTGCACGACTCCCGAGCAGGTCGAAGCTGACGTTCGCATCGCCGTGGCGCAAGCCAACAGGCGTCTCAGCGAGGCCCAGCGAAAGAAGATTCGCGCCAAATGGGCCAAGGCCGACTTCAAGCGTCTCGAGAGCTGGAAGGTCGACCAGACGACCAAGACGCTGGCGAGCGCGCCGCGCTACTTGGGCTGCTGATACGTCCCAAGGTCCAGCACCGGGTCGGGCCCGTGCCCCGCGGGAGTCTTGATCACCTGCACGACCCTGCGCTCGGCGACCGAGACGACGTAGATCTCGTCGCGATCCTGCACGCCGGCGAAAGCGTAGCGTCCGTCACGTGAGAGCGTGCAGGAGAGCGGCGGTCCGCCGAGGCTGACGCGGCCGGTCTCCTCGCGCGAGGCGACGTCGGCAAATCCAACCCAGGCGTTCTCGCCGCCGATCGAGTAGACGAGCGTCTTCTCGTCGGGCGTCAGGTTGATGCGGTTGACGCCGTTCGCCGTCTCGATCTCGCCCATGGCCTTCTTGGTCGCGGTATCGATGATCTGGATCGTCGCGCTATCGCGGCAGGTAACGTAGTAGATCGAGCCGTCGCGGCTGAGCACGCCGCCCTGCGGGCCGCCGCAGCCTTCGATGGCGCGCTTCTCGCCCGTTCCGACGCGTACCGCGACGACGTTGTTGCTGTTGGTGTTCGATGCGAACGCCCATTCGCCGGCGCGGTCGAGCGTGACCATGTGCGGCGCTTTGCCGCCGTTGTCGTAGGCCTCGATGACGGCAAGCGAGTCCGGGTCGACCAGGACCAATCCATCGGGATTCTCGCTGGTGACGACCATGCGCCGCGACGCCGGATCGAAGGCCATGCCGTGCGGGCGATGGTACTTGCCGAGCGGCAGTACGGCGACGCGCTTGCGAGCCTGGAGGTCGATGATCGAGATCGTATTGCCGCCCGGGCCGTCGTAGTCCATCCACAGCACGCCGTTGTCGCTGACGTAGAGATGGCGGCCATCGGGGTCGAGGACCATCTCGTGCGGCGTCTCGCCTACCTCGACGGCCGCGATGCGCTCCCCCGCGGAGGTGTAGAAACCGACCTCGCCAGCTTTTTTTTCAACCACGACCAGCGCTGGTTCCTGGGCGGAGAGAGCGCACGCGGCAAGACACGCCAGGACGGCGAGACGGCTCATTGTCCCTCCAGCAGCAGCGCCGGGTCGGGGTTGGCGCCGTCCTTCACCTTGATCGTGTGCAAGATCTTCCGCTCCGTCGCCGAGACCACGTAACAGACGCCCTCGGCTTGCGCGCAGGTCAGCGCCGTCTCCTCGCCGTGCATCTCGAGCGACACCGCGGGGCCTGCCAGAGGGATCCGGGCGACCTCTTCCATCTGCTCGAGGTCCGCGAAGCCGATCGCCGCGCCCTCGAACAGCCCGTAGGCCAGCACGGTCTCGCCTAGGGCAAGGCCGCAGCGGACGGGCGCTCCCGGGGTCGCGATCTCTCCCAGCACTTTCCATTCGACGGTGTCGAGAACGACGATCTTGTCAGCATCCCGGTGGGCGACGTAGAGCTTCGAGCCGTCCTCCGACAGCGTCGAGCCCTCCGGCCGCGCGCCGGTCTCGATCAGTTGCGTCTGGCCAGAAGCGATGTCGATCTTCGCGACGGTCCCGGAACGGGCGTTCGAGACGTAGGCGGTGGAGGAGTCCAGGCTGCAGTGCACGATATGAGGCGTTTCGCCGCCGGTTGGGTACTGGTGCTCAATGATCTTCGCCGCGGGGTCGATGACGAGGAGCTGATCGGGATTTTCCGTGGTGACCAGCAAAGCGCCGTCGGCGCACAAGTCGATCCCGTGCGGACGATGCCACTTGCCCAGGTCGACTTCGGCGACTCTCTCGCGGGCGGCGACATCGATGATGGAGACCTTGTTGCCGCCCTCGCCGGCGTTCTCGATCTGCATCACGCCGTTGTCGGTGACGTAGAGGCGCGAACCGTCGTGTGAGCGGACGATCTCGTGGGGATGATCAGAGACCGCGGCCTCGGCGAGCAACGCGCCGTTGAGCGTGTACCAGGCGACGGACTTGTCGGCCTTCTGCGAGACGAGCAGCACGGGCTCTCGCGGCGGCTCGGGCGGCGGCTCGGGCTGAGCGCAACCGAACAGCAGGATCGCGAGAGCGAGCGGGGCGCCCGGCTGTGCCGGGATGCTCATAGATCGAGGCCTTCGCCGCACAAGAACACCTCCATGCCCAAGTTGCGGAAGGCGTGCAACTTCGCGCCCAACGCAAACCCGACGTCCTTCTTCTCCGGCACGTAAGCCACCTGAATGTGATTCGACTTGTGGCGGCCCATCATCTTGTCCCGATCGACGCCTACGGTCACCGCGTGCATCACGGGCCATTGCGGCGTCGTCGCCTGCCAGCGGCGCTCGGTCTCCTCCCGCGGCAGCTCGATCGCCTCGGCCACGCCGAGGTCGGCGTTCATCTTGCCGTCGGCGACGAAGATGCGGCTCCAGATCACCCAGCCCGGCTTGGAGACGCCCTTGATCGTGCCGCCGCCAAGCGGGAAGTACATCGGGGGTTGGCGCTCGCTGACCGCGCCCGCGTAGCCGCCGATCAGATGCTCGGGCGGGACCGAACCCGAGATCTCGAATACCCACACGAAGCGTCCGTCGTACTCCTCGCCCCAGCGCACATCGTGCAGCGTGGTTTCGGGCGGGAAGCCCATCTTGGTCCACAGGCGGTTGGTGATCAGTGCGTCCAGGCCGGCGCACTCGTCCACTTCGTTGAAGTGCGGCAGCGCTTGGCCCTCGTAGAGCACGCGGCCGTTGTCGCGGGCGGCGACCGGCGGCCGGTCGACGTTGTTGAGCAGGCCTTCCACCAGATCCGATGCCGGACAGATGTCTTTGAGGCCCTGCTGGTACTGGATGCCGACGGCGTCACAGCCGAAGTCGTCGGCGATGCGCAGCGCGGCGACGTACATCTTGCACTGCTCGAGAACCTGAGCGTCGGTGAGCTCGGTCCCCTCGTCCGCGCCAGTGTCGAAGCGCATGCCCTTGGCATCGAGCCAGCCGCGCACCTGCCCCGCCTCGTCATCGGAAACGTTGCGCATCTCGGCGTAGAGCGCCGACTGGCTCAGCCGCTCCTTGAAGACGCCCGCCTCGGCCATCAGCTCGTCGGGGATGATGGCGTTGTACATCCCCATGCAACCTTCGTCGAAGACTCCCAGGATGGCCTTGTCCCGCTTGAGAGCGGCCACGACCTCGTCGGCGAGCAGCATCGCCTTGTGCGGAGCCGTGAAGTCGTTCGCCGCGCGGACGTGGACTTCGGAGTGCGTAACGCTGCCGCGCTCGAGCCAATCGCCGAGCTTGTCGAGGAAGTAGGCGTCGTCGAAAGCTTCGCTCCACAGGGTCGAGTATGCGACGCCGGCCTTGGCGAGCGAACCGTTGAGATTGAGCATGCCGACCAGCCCTGGCCACTCGCCGCTCCAGTTCGCGACGGTCAAGATGGGCCCCTGGTGCGTCCACAGCCCGGGCAAGATGTGCTGGGAGTACTGCCAAACCGCTTCGCAAACGACCAGCGGCTTCTTCGGATCAATCGACCGGAAGACCTCGAGGCCGCGTTTTTGCGAGTCGATGAAGCCGTGCTCCTTTTGAGCGTCGTACTCGTGCGCGCGGGTCACCGTGTGGCCGAGCTTGGCGATGGCGGCGATCAGTCTCTCTTCGGTCTCCTTCTGTGCGGGCCAACATTTGCGGTTGGCCGACAGGCGAAGATCGCCGTTGGCGACGAGCAGAATTTCCTTGCCCATAAGCCGGTATTGTGCCAGAGGCGCGAGCGAGGCCGCCATCTGGCCCAAGGGCCGGCGCAAGCGTAAGCGCCCAGCCGGCCTCAGGACGAGCGGGTCACGACGCGCTCGGCAATCTGCCGCAGCCGCGGCGCATCCTCGCCGAGCGGCTCGAGCGCGGCGAGCGCGGCATCGTAGTGCTCCAGGGCTTTTCGCCGCGATTCTTCCAGGCCGTAGAGCGCGGGGAAGGTAGCCTTTTTCTGTTGTGCGTCCTTGCCGGCCGTTTTGCCCAGAGCGGCCGAGTCGGCGGTGACGTCGAGCACGTCGTCGACGATTTGAAACGCCAATCCGACGTGAGACCCGTAGGAGGTCATGTGGTTCAGCGTTTGCTCGTCCGCGCCGGCCCAAATCGCGCCCATCCGCACCGAGCCGCGCAGCAGGGCTCCGGTCTTCGAGCGATGGATGTAGCCGAGAGCATCGGCGGTGACGGGCTTGCCCTCGGCTTCCAGGTCTTCCACCTGCCCGCCGATCATCCCGCCCACCGTGCCGGCGGCGCGCGCGAGCTCGGCCACCAGGGCGATGCGTCGATCGGCAGGCGAATCGGCTTCGGCCAGCGTTTGGAAAGCCCGTGTCAGCAGCGCATCCCCGGCGAGGATCGCCATCGCCTCGCCGAAGATCTTGTGGCAAGTGGGGCGGCCGCGTCGAAAGTCGTCGTCGTCGAGCGCCGGCAGATCGTCGTGGATGAGCGAGTAGGTGTGGACCAGCTCGAGCGAGCAGGCCGGCGCGGTTGCGCCCGCGGCCTCGCCAGCCAGGGCTTCGGCCGCCGCCAGGAACAGAATCGGCCGCACCCGCTTGCCCCCGGCAAACAGCGAATGCCGCATCGCGCGATGGATCGTCGACGGGCGCTGGTCCTCGGGCGGAACCAGGCTCTCGAGCTCCCGCTCGATCTCGGCCCGCCGCGCGGCCAGGTAGTCGTCGAGGCTCATCCCTCCTCGTCCTCGAGCGTGAACGGCTCGGCTTCCAGCGAACGGCCCTTCTTGAGCAGCACCTCGACTTTCGTCTCCGCCTCTTCGAGCCGCTTGCGACAGGACTCGCTCAGCCCGACGCCTTTCTCGAACAGCTCGAGGGCGCGCTCGAGCGGCATCTCCCCGGCCTCCAGCTCGCCGACGATCGACTCGAGCTCCTCGAGAGATTCCTCAAAAGAATGCCGCGGCTCCTCGGCTTGCTCCTTTTTCTTAGCCATGCGAGCCTCCATTATGCCGGCATGGACCTACAGCAGCGCACGCGGTCCTTGCCAGAGCCGCGACCGTGCGGGATTGGGCGCGTTCGACGCGGCTCCAGCGAGCTCCGCGCCTATTGCGCGATCCAACCGCCGTCGATGACGATGTCGGTCCCGGTGAGGAAGCCGGCGTCATCCGAGCACAGGAAAGCCGCCAGCGCCCCGATCTCCCTGACCTGGCCCCAGCGGCCCACTGGGATGCGCTCGAGAAACATCTTGTTCTTCTCCGGGTCCTCGAGCAGCGGCTTGTTCATCTCGGTCGCGAACGGCCCCGGGCTGATGCCGTTGACGGTCACGCCGTAGGAGGCGAGCTCGAGCGCCAGGGCCTTGGTGAAGCCGATCAAGCCGGCTTTGGTCGTCGAGTAGCCGGTGCGGTTGGCGAGCGAGACGTGGGACATGATCGAGGTCATGTTGAGGATGCGGCCCCACTTCTTCTCTTTCATCCCCGGCACGAAAGCTCGCGAGCACAAGAACGGTCCGGTCAGGTTCACCCCCAGGATTTCGTTCCACTCGTCGAGCGTGAACTCGTCAATCGCCTTGCGGTTGTTGATGCCGGCGTTGTTGATAAGGATGTCGCAGACGCCCAACGATTCGTCGACGGTGCGTTGCACCTCGGCCACGGCCGACTCGTCGGTCACGTCGGCAACGACCACTTCGGCCTTGCCGCCGGCCGATCGTATGCCTTCGGCGACCTCCTCGAGCAGCTCTTGATTTCGCGCGACCAACGCGACCGCGGCGCCGTTGCGCGCCAACGCCTCCGCCATCGATCGGCCCAATCCCTTGCTCGCGCCGGTGATCACGGCGACGTGTCCTTCCAGTGAAGCGCTCACAGTTCCTCCTTCAACCCGACGAAGGTAGCACACCGCGCCCGGGCCGTTCGCCGCTGCTAGCCATCGAGCATCTCGCCAACGACGCTCGCAAGCGCGCCGCCAAGTCGGATCTGGCTCTCGGCCGTCAAGTGCACGCCGTCTCCCGCCGCAGCTCGCGCCACCGTTCCGCTCTCGAAAAACCGGCAACCACGCTGCTCGGCGTGCGTGCGGTAGTAGCGCGGCAATGCATCGCACTTGGCGTGCGCACCGTCGAACATCTCGGCAAACTCGGTGAGCTCGCCGAACGGGGGCGGCGAGACCAGCAACGCCTGCGGCGCGCCGCCGCCGGGCCCGCAGCCGCTGCCGAGGATCATGTCAACCAACAGTCCCACGCTGCGCCCGATGTCGAACGCCGAGACCGAGAAGCGCATCTTACAGTCGTTCGTCCCTAGCATCAGCACCACCAGGTCGAGCGGATGGTGCGAGAGCAGGCACGGCGGCAGATAGGCCTTGCCGTTGCGGTGCTCCTCGATGGGGTCGTCCCAAACCGTCGTCCGGCCGTTGAGCGCCTCGGAGATGACTCTCACCTCCGCGCCGAGCTCCCCCGCCATGACCTCGGGCCAACGCGATTCCGGCGGCAGCCGGTCGGTCGAGAAAGGGTCGCGGCCCCAGGTGTTGGAGTCGCCGTAGCAGACCACGGTGCGAAACGACATCGGCTCCCAGCGTAGCCGGTCCGCGATCGCGGCTGTCATCATGGGAATCCGAAGGAGACCCCATGGCGCAACGCATCGCAATCATCACCGGAGACGGCGGCGAAAGCTATGAAGCCCTCTACGCTTGGCACCGCTTTCTCGAAGAAGGCTACGACGCCTTTGTCGCCGCGCCCTCCAAGCGCAGGTTGCATTTGGTGATGCACGACTTCGAGCCAGGTTGGGACACCTACGTTGAGCGCCCCGGCTACGGCCTGGAAGCGACGGCGACCATCGACGAGCTACAGGCAGCCGATCTGGACGCGCTGCTGCTGCTAGGCGGCCGGGCGCCGGAGTATCTGCGCCACGACGCCCGCTTGCTGGACGTCGTGCGTGAGATGGACGCGGCGGGCAAGTGGCTGTTCTCGATCTGCCACGGCATCCAAGTCTTGGTGGCGGCCGGGGTGGTCAAAGGACGCGCGGTGACCTGCTACGAGCACGTCCGCTCCGAGGTCGAAGCCGCCGGCGGGAGTTTCGTGGAAGAGCAGGCCACCCGCGATGCGCACATCATCTCGGCGCAGACCTGGGAGTCGCATCCCGAGCTCTATCGCGAGATATTCCGCTGCCTGCGCGGCGAGCGTTGAGGCGCGGCAAGGCGCGCGGAAGGCGACGGTATAATGGGACGAGCTTCCGGCGACCGAGCGCCGGCCGCGCGCTCGTCCGCGTCCCCCACAGGACCGCGCCCAACCCACCATGAGCAGCACGGCGAAGCCGCCCAACGAGGTTGAGCAGTATCCTTCGGCGGGCTCGTCGTTCCGGGGCGCGCGCATCGCCGCGCCGCGCCCCAAGCCCGCCGCTCCGGATCTCCGCGCGGCCAACCCGGTGGCGGGCCGCGTGCTCGTTTTCCTGTTGCTGGCGTTGGCGTTGTTCGGCGTACGCTCGGCGGTGAGCCGAGCGCTCGGCGCCTATTGGGCGTCGTGGGCGTCCTCGAGCGCCTTGTCGAGGGCGGCCGGTCTCACCGCACCCAACCCGGTCGTGCAGCGCCGCGCGGCGTTCTTGGCTTCCCAGCGCAGCGGAGACCCCTCCGCGGCGGAGCCGCCGCTGCGACAAGCCGTCGGGCTCGCACCGCTCGATCTGACCTCCCGCCTCGAGCTCGCCGCAGTTTTGCAGGCTTCGGGACGCGAGGGCGAGGCCGAGCGGGCGCTGCTCGAGGCGGCCGAGCTCGACCGCAGCTACCGGCCGCGCTGGAGCTTGACGAACTTCTACCTGCGGCAGGGCGACATCGGGAAGTTTTGGCAGTCCGCTCGCGAGACGCTGATCGCCTATCCCGAGTCCGCTCCGATGGTGCTGGGTCTTTGCTGGAGAGCCTTTGGCGATTCCACGCTCATCCTCGACAAGGCCGTGCCGGACGACCCCGAGGTCATTCGGCGCTACTTCGCCTACTTGTTGCGCCAGGAACGTCTGGAGGCGCTGTCGGAGTTGTGGCCGCGGCTCGCGCCCAACCTCGAGGGCCGCGACGTGCCGATGACGTCTCTGTTCCTCGACCGCCTGATCTTCGCCCAGCAGACCGGTCTTGCGGTAGAGGTCTGGAATCTTCTCTGCCGCGAGGAGTACCTCTCCTACACCCCGCTCAACTATCCCGAGGGTCCTTACCTGACCAACGGCGATTTCAACACGCGCATCTCCGGCGTGGGCTTCGATTGGAAGGCGCCGTCGGCTCGGGGCGTGTACCGCGTGCAGCAACCCCCCCGGTTTGGAATCAGAACGCTCGATGTCGAGCTCACCGGAGCGCAAAGCGACCGCTCGGTGTTGCTTTCGCAAATCATTCCGCTGCCGCCGGGGCGCTATCTGTTCCGCTACGAGTACGCCACCCAAGGGCTGCCGCGTCTGACGGGCTTGTTCTGGGTAGTTCGCGACAACCAGACCGAGCGCGTGCTCGCGCAGTCTCCCTATATCGACGCCGCCGAGGACTACTGGAACACGCTCAGCTTCCTGTTCGACGCGCCCGAGGACGTGGACTTCTTCCGGCTGGAGTTTCGCTACGCCACGCCGCCTGATACCAACCGGCACCGCGGGCGGTACGTCATGCGGCACGCCGCGCTCGGCCAGGTCGGCGATCGAGGGCCCGTGCAATAGATGGCCGCCACGCTGTTCAACTTTCGGAGGCGCACCGCTTTGGCGCTCACGGCGCTGCTCTACTTCGGCGTGTTCGCCTTTGGGGCGACCGACCCGTGGGCTTTCCCGGTCATCGCCGGCGGCTTGCTCGTCGCGAGCGCATTCTGGGCGTTGCGGATGGTGCGCCATCCCTACCAGGTGGAGTTTTCCTGGTTCTACCTGCCGCTGGCCCTGGCGCCAGCGGCCGGCGCGGCGCAGCTGTTGCTGGATAGCACCGCCAGCGCCTATCACACCGCCGGCGCGCTCGCTTGGTGGACGGTCTATCTGGTCTTTTTCGTGCTCGTGGTCAACGTGCTGAACGACGTTGCGCTGCGCCGCGGGATGGAGCGCCGGCTGGCCTACCTCGGAGCCGCGGCAGCGGCCGTGGGGATCGCCCAGTGGATCGCCTCGCCACAGGCCGCCTACGGCTTTCGAGCCGCTCCGGGCTCCTCGATCTTCGGCCCGTTTGCAAGCGCCGATGACTTCGGATTCTTGATCGAGCTGCTGTTTCCCGGCGCGTTGCTGCTCGCGTTGCGCGACAGCGGCCGGCGCCTGGCCCTGCTGGGTTGTTGCGGCCTGATGATCGCTGGCATCGCGGTCTCGGGCGCCGGGCTGAGCCAAGCGGCGGTGGCCCTGGAGTTTTTGATCGCCCTCGGCGTCGCGACCTACCTTGCGGCCCGCTCGAGGACCCGCCGGAGGTGGGGCAAGCAGGCGTTTCTCACATCGGTGGCCGCGGCGGCGGTCGTGGTGGCCGTCTTCGTCGGTTTTCGCGCCGACGAGATTCGCGAGCGACTCGGCTTGGGGCTCGAACCGCTCGAAGCCCCCGGGGTCATCGTGCTCACCCGCGCCGACGTGCTCGACACCAGCCTCGATCTGATTCGCCGACAGCCCGCGTTGGGCCACGGATTGGGCGCGTTCAGCGCCATCTTCGCCGCCGCCGCGCCGCGGCGGGACGGCTTTCACTGGGAGCACGGCTACAACGACCCGGTCGAGCTTGCCGTCGAGCTGGGCGTAGCCGGCGTCGCGATGCAACTGCTGATCGTCGGGCTCGTTCTTCTCAGCGCCAAGCGTGATCTGCGCACATGGGCGAGCCTGGTGCTGCCCCTCGCCGTGGTGTGGGTGCACAGTTGGGTGCGCAGCCCGCTGCGCACGCCGGCGCTGGTACTGGCGGCGCTCACGCTGCTTGCCATGCTGGCTTCGACCTCGTCGCGCTCCGAGGCCGAGCGCTAGCCGCCCTCCGCGCGCGCCGCGGCCAGCGCGCGCAAGCTCTCCACGACCTTCCTCGAAGCCTGCATTTGTTCCAAGCTCAACCCCGCCTTGCGCCGCCAGTTGGGGCGTTCGCGGCCGGTCCCTGGCGTGTTCTGCGGCGCGATTTCGCCCCATAGGTCCTCGAGCGTCACGATCACCGCCCGCGCATCGCCCCGGCCCATCCGCTCGAGCACGGCTGCGAGGACGGCATCGGCGGTCTCGGCCACGTCGAGGAACTCCGCCAGCGCCGAGCGCGCCTTGGCGCGCCCTTCGCGAGCGGCCTCGGCCTCGGCCTCGGTCAACAAGCCCATCGAGACTTGATCGTCGATGTCGTCGCCGGCCCAAAAGGCCGCCCATGTCGGCGTGTCGTGCGTGTTCACGGTCGCCACGGCATTCGCTGGGGCCGCCTTCAGCGCCTTGCTCGCATCGTCGCGGACCGAGAACTGCCCCACGTGCATGCGATCGATGCCGTGGCGGCTCATCCGCTTCCGCACGTAGCCGGGAACCGTGCCCAAGTCCTCGCCGATCATCCACGCCCGGTTGCGCACCGACTCCAAGCACACCGCTGCGTAGAGCTCCTCGGCCGGATACTGCACGTAGGTCCCTTCGCTCGCCTCGGCCCCGCGCGGGATCCAATAGAGCCGGTGCAGCCCCATGAAATGGTCCAACCGCAGCACCCCGGCGTGACGCAGGTGGTGACGCAGACAGCGGAACCAGTAGTCGAGCCCGTCGCGCCGGACGTGCTCGGGATGCAGCGGCGAGAAGTTCCAGTTCTGGCCCTTGGTGAAGAAGCGATCCGGCGGCGCCCCGCCCGCCACACCGGCGGCGAACGATTCCGGCGCGCGCCACACGTCGAATCCCGCCGGATGCACGCCGAGCGGCAAATCGAGGTAGAGCCCGGGCTCGCCGGTGTTGGCCGCTAGCCGCCCCAGTTGCTCCTCGGCGAGCGTTTGCACGAGCACGTGATAGAGAAAACGACGTTCGTCATAGTCGCCTGCCTCGAGCGACCCGCTGCGCTGCCGCCGCGGCCACTGCGTCCAGCGCCCATGCGTCTCGGTGCGCGCTCGGAAGGCGGCGTAGGAGCGCAGCTCGGGGCGCCCGTCGGCGGTTTGGCGCAGCGCGTCGAGGTCGGCGCTGTCGAGCCGGGCTTCCAGGGTCGCTCGCTTGAGCGCCATCAGCTCGCGGTAGTCGACCAACGACGTCTGTCGTAGCTCGTAGGCGGCCGGCGGCGGGGCTCCGGCGTCGAGATAGAGCTCGTTCCAGAACAGCCGGCTCGCCGGAACGTAGGGACTGTGCTCGAAGGGTTCGTCGAGGAACGCCGCCAGCAGCGGCAACGTGCCGACGATCGCGCCGCCGAGCGATCGCGTCCAGCTCGAGAGCGCTTCGAGATCAGCCAGGTCTCCGGCCCCCCAGTCACGCGCGGTGCGCAACGCATAGAGCGGCAGGAATACGCCCCAGTGGCGGTCACCCGCCGGCTGATGGCAGCGGAGCGGCGCCGCGATCACATGGGTCTCGTCGGCCGCGCCGCCGAGCTCGATCCGCAGCAGATGCCGGCCCAGCGGAGGCTCGGGAAGCTCGAGCCGCAGCGCGCAGTATTGCTCGCCGTCGAGGGTTACGCGACCAGTCTCACGCAGCTCCTCCAGGCGCAGCTCGCCGCTGGCCCTCTCGCCCGACTCGGTGCGCATCTCCCACTCCGCGGCTCCCCGGACCTCACTGGCCGGCAGCCGCATCTCGAGCCGCAGCGGGTCGCCCTGCCAGACCACGCACGCCGGGGGCGCGCGCCTCCGCCAGCGCTCCAGGCGTCCGAGCCGCAGTCGATCCGCCGCTTCATCCGGGCGCTCGATCGCTACGCCTAGCTCGCGTAGTACGGCCAGCAGCGTATCCGGCGACGCGGTTCGGAATCGCTTGAACCCGTCGCGGTAGACCGCCAGCACGCCGTGCAGCCGCGCCAGCTTCCGCAGATCGTCGAGCTCGCGGTCCGCCATGGCTTCAGGCCAGATCCTCCGACATCCGCAGGGCGACGAAGCTGTAGTCCAACACGCGGTAGCGAACGCTCCGCATCGAGCAGGCCCGCCGCGGCTCGCTGTGGGCGGTATCGAATAGGATCTCCCAGTGGGCGCCGGCGAAAGCCGGGGGCAGGGTGAAATCGATCGAGCGCGGCGCTGCGTTGAGCAGTAGCAGCAAGGGCGGGCATCCCCGCTCGGGGCCCAACAGCGCGCCCAACGACCGGCGCTCACTCTCGCGCCACTGCTTCGCGAGCATCTCGTGGCCTTCCGACGTGTACCAAGCGATGTCGGCGAGCTCGACGCCGTCTCGAGTCTTGCCCGAGAAGAACCTCTTCCGCCGCAACGACGGGTGCTCGGCGCGCAGCCGGAGCAGCTCGGCGACGAACGCCATGAGCCCTCGTTGCTCCGCGTCGAGACGCCAGTCCAACCAACTGATCTCGTTGTCCTGGCAGTAGGCGTTGTTGTTGCCGCGCTGGGTCTTGCCGAGCTCGTCGCCGGCGGTGATCATGGGCGTTCCGGCGGAGAGCAATAGTGTCGCGAAGAAGTTCCGCTTCTGGCGGGATCGAAGCTCACGGATCTCCGGCGCCTCGCTCGGCCCTTCCACCCCGTAGTTGCGGGAGTTGTTGTGGTTGTCGCCGTCGCGGTTGTGCTCGCCGTTGGCCATGTTGTGCTTGCGCTCGTAGCTCACCAGGTCGTGCAGAGTGAAGCCATCGTGCGCGGTGATGAAATTGACCGACGCGCTCGGCGCCCTGCCGCCGCGGTTGTAGTCGTCGCTCGAGCCGGCGATGCGCGTTGCGACGCGCGCCGTCTTGCCCGCGTCGCCCTTCCAGAACTGACGCACGTCGTCCCGAAATTTTCCGTTCCACTCCGACCACCCAGTCGGGCAGCGGCCCACCGCGTACCCGCTGGGGTCGACATCCCAAGGCTCGGCGATGAGCTTGACGCGTGAGAGCACGGGGTCCTGCTGGATCGCGTCGAAGAACCCGCTGCCCGCATCGAACTCGTCCGACTCCCGCGCGAGCGCCGAGGTCAGGTCGAATCGGAAGCCGTCGACATGCATCTGCTCCACCCAGTAGCGGAGGCTGTCGGTGACGAGCTGCAGGGCTCGCTGGTCACGCGTGTCGAGCGTATTGCCGGTGCCGGTGAAGTTCTGGTAGCGGCGACGGTCTTTCTCCAGGCGGTAGTAGCGGTGGTTGGCAAAGCCGCGCAGGTTTAGGGTGGGGCCGCGCTCGTTGCCTTCGGCGGTGTGGTTGTAGACGACGTCGAGCAACACTTCGATGCCGGCGGCGTGCAGAGCCCTCACCATCTGCTTGAACTCCCGCGCAGCGCCCTCCGGCGAAGGGTCCGCGGCGTAGGCGGGCTCGGGAGCGAAGAAGCCGAGGGTGTTGTATCCCCAATAGTTCCGCAGGCCCAGCCTCCCCAGCCGCGCTTCGTCCACGTGGTGATGGATGGGCAACAGCTCGACCGCGGTGACG
Source organism: Bryobacterales bacterium (assembly GCA_965216545.1). Classification (GTDB taxonomy): domain Bacteria; phylum Acidobacteriota; class Terriglobia; order Bryobacterales; family UBA6623; genus RI-231. Next base: position 2,321,606 of record OZ244172.1, on the reverse strand, counting down.
CCCAAGCTCAGCAGGTGCTCGATTGCCGGCTCCGAGGCGAGGCCGAGGTAGGTCCCGCGCAGAGCCGCCGGCACGCCGGGGTGCTGCTTGGTGAAGCCCTTGACGTGGAGCTCGTAGATCACCGTGTCCGTCCACGCGGTCGCGGGTCGCCGGTCCTCCCCCCAGTCGAACGCTCCCTCGACGACCGCCCCGAGCGGTGCGAACGCGGCGCTGTCGCGCTCATCGAGCAGGTTCGTGTCCGCGGCGCTACGCGGCAGGCCGTTCTCGGCCGGGAATCCGAACAGTGCATCGTTCCAGCGCAACGTTCGGCCCACGGCGCGCGCGTAGGGGTCGAAGAGCACTTTGTGGGGATTGAACCGCAGCCCGTGCGCCGGGTCGAACGGTCCCGCGACCCGGTAGCCGTAGAGCTGCCCAGGATCGAGCCCCGGCGCATGGCAGTGCCAGACCTCGTTGGTGACCGCTTCGAGCTCGATCCGGTGCGACTCGATCTCGTCATCGGGCGCATCGAACAGACAGAGCTCGACGGCCTCGGCCCCGGCGGCGAAAACGGCGAAGTTGACTCCTTCCCCGTCCCAGCGCGCGCCCAACGGGTACGGCGAGCCCTCGGGAGTCGGTGGTTTGTGAAACATCGGTTCCGTCCAGGCTAACCCAGCCCGGTCAGACCGTCAGTACGAGCTTTCCCACAACCCGGCGGTTGGAAATCTCTTGGAGAGCCGCGGGCGCTTGCTCGAGCGGAAACGTTCGGTCGACCGGCGGGTCGAGCTTGCCTTTGCGGAATAGATCGGCCAGCTTGGCGTGGGCCTGTTGTGCGTATTCGGGATGCTCGTCGGCGTGTCGCCCCCAAAAAACCCCCACGGCCGCGAAATTCTTGAGCAAGAGTCGATTCGCCGCAAGCGAGGGAATGCGGCCCGACGCGAACCCGACCACCAGCAAGCGGCCGTCGGGGGCGATGCATTTGGTGGCCAGGTCGAAGGCGTCGCCGCCGACCGGATCGTAGATCGCGTCCGCCCCGCGACCGCCGGTGAGCTGCTTCACCTCCTTGAACCACTCGTCTTGGGTGTAGTCGACGGCCGCTTCCGCGCCGTGCTTCTCGCAAAGGGCGCGCTTCTCCGCGCTGCTCGCGGCGGCGAGCACGCGCGCTCCCATCGCTTTGCCGATCTCGATTGCCGCTATACCCACTCCGCTCGCGCCGCCGAGCACGAGCAACGTTTCGCCGGGTTGCAACTCGCCGCGCTCGTTGAGAGCGAACCAGGAGGTTTGGTAGACGATTGGAAAGCCGGCCGCCTGCTCGAAGCTCATGCCTTCTGGGATCCGCAGAGCCTTGTGCGCTTGCACCAGGCTCTTCTCCGCATAGCCTCCGCCGAGCGGCGGGCCCATCACCGGATCGCCAATCTCGAGCCCGGTCACGCCTTCGCCCATCGCCTCGACCACGCCGGCAAACTCGCCGCCAGGGGTGAACGGAAACTCCGGCCGCACCTGATACTTGCCCGCGATCTGCAGAACGTCGAAGAAGTTTATGCCGGCGGCGCGGTTGGCAACCAGCACCTGGCCAGGGCCCGGCGCCGGGTCGGGGACCTCCGCAAAGGTCATCTCCTCGGGCGTCCCGAGCTTCGTCACTTGCCAAGCCTTCATGATTCTGCGGATGGTAGCAAGGAGCAACTCCACGGAGCATTGTGCGCGTCAGCGGTCAGCGGGCGCCTCACACCGTGGCTAGCCCTTGCCCCACGACCGGCCAGGGGCTGGGGGCAATAGGCCCAAACGCGGTACCCTGTCCCGCGTCATGCGCCTGCTTCCGCTCCTCTTGCTCGCTAGCCTCGCCTTCGCCCAGCGGCCCGACTTCCCCATCAACCTTCGCCAAGGCTTGATGGCGGGCGAGGTCGGCGAGGCGTCGGCCATCCTACAGTCGCGGCTCACCTCCTCCAACCCCTATCAGGACCCCCGTTGGGAGGGCATTCGCGGCGAAGACGGCTGGGCCCATTTCGAGATCGCCGACAACCCCGCCTTCGAGCGCTCGCGCCGCACCGGCTGGCTCCGGGCCCGGCCCACGACGGACTTTATCGTCAAGACCCTCGTTGGCAACCTGCGCCCAGGGGCCAAACACTACTACCGCCTGCACTACGGCCCGACCAAGACGAGGCTGCGCGCCTCTGACGCCGCCAGCTTCCGTACCTTGGGCGGGCCTCAGGGGGATGAGGCCTACCGCTTCGCCATCGTCACCGGCATGAACTACTCGTTCTTTCACTACACCGGCCACCCGGGACGCGGCACGGGTCCCTACACCGGCGCCGACAAGGCGCTCGGCTACCCGGCGCTCGCCTCCATTCTCGAGCTCGCTCCCGACTTCTTCGTCGGCACCGGCGACAACGTCTACTACGACCACCCCGGCCACCGCGGACGCGCCCAAACTCAGCACGAGATGCGCAAAAAGCACCACGAGCAGTACTCCCAGCCGCGCTTCCTCGACCTGTTTCGCTCCGTCGCCACCTACTGGATGAAGGACGACCACGACCACCGCTTCGACGATTCCGACGCCGTCAACCCGGTACGCATTCGCGCCCCCAAACAGCAGCAGTACTATCCCAAGACCAACATCTTCGAGGGCGAATCCGGCTCGGGTTTCGCGCCCCTACACGAGCTCGGCGTGAGGATGTTCCGCGAGCAGATGCCGGTGGTCGACCCCTCGGACCCCGGTGCGGTCACCTACCGCACGCACCGCGTCAGCCGCGACCTGCAAGTCTGGTTCGTCGAGGGCCGCGACTACCGCAGCCCGCTCGACATGCCCGACGGGCCGGAGAAGACCATCTGGGGCGCCGAGCAGAAAGCGTGGCTCGAGCGCACCCTGCTTGCCAGCGACGCGACCTTCAAGCTGTTGATCTCGGCGACTCCGATGGTCGGCCCCGACAGCGACTCCAAGCGCGACAACCACACCGACTTCAACGGCTATCGCCACGAGGGCGACGCCTTCTTCACGTGGCTAGCTGAGAATGACATCGGCCCGGATGAGTTTTTCACCGCCTGCGGCGACCGCCACTGGCAGTACCACGCCATCCGCCCCGACGGCTACGAAGAATTCTCCTCCGGCGCGCTGATCGACGAGAACGCGATCCCCGGCAGCTTCCCAGGCGAAGAGGGGACGACAGACCCCGAGGGCCGGATCCGCCAGCCGCACCACCCGCGCGAGTACACCGGCGGATTCCTGATCATCGGCGTCAGGCCGGAGGGCGACACAGCAGTTGCCACGTTCGACTACTACGACGAGCACGGCAAGCGGCTCTACCACCACGAGAAACGGCGAGCGCGCTGAAGAGCAGGCTGTGTTCGGCAGCCCCCGCCGAACGTGTGGTCCTAGGGTCGCGCCCGGGCATGGCTAACCGGGCTCGGTAGAAGGCGGGCAGCGCCCTAGAAGGGGTAAATTGGCTGGGAGACAGGGACTCGAACCCCGATAACCAGAACCAGAATCTGGCGTGTTACCATTACACTATCTCCCAGCGGGTAACCCTTCCAGTATAGGTTTTGCGCACCGCCCCCGCAAACGCGAAGCGCATCTAAACCCGCCGCTCGAGCGCCTGTTCGAGGTCTGAAACCAGGTCCTCCGCGGCCTCCAAACCAACCGAGATCCGAATGTCGCCGGCGGAGATTCCCATGGCTGCGAACTGCTCCCGAGGCAGCTCCTTGGAGTAGCTGATCGCGGGCGCGTAGACCAGGCTCTCGTGGCCGCCCCAGCTCACCCCGAGCTGGAAGATCTCGAGCGCGTTGACGAAGGCTTTGATCCGTTCGAGGTCCTCCAAGGCAAGCTCAAAGCTCAGCAGCCCGCTGAAACCGCTCATCTGCCGCCTCGCGAGCTCGTATTGCGGGTGCGATTCGAGGCCCGGGTAGCGCACTCGCCGGACAGCGGAATGCTGCTCCAGGTAGCGCGCCACGGCCAGGGCGCTGTGTTGGTGCTGCCGCATGCGGATCGGCAGCGTACGCAAGCTGCGCAGCAGCAGCCAGGCCTCGAACGGCGCCATCTTGCCCCCCAGCAGCTCGGCCTCGCTCACCGCGATTTCGCGAATGGTTTCCCTCGAGCCGATCAACGCGCCGGCGACCAGGTCGCTGTGCCCGCCCAGGTACTTCGAGGCCGAGTGGATCTCGAGATCCACGCCCATCTCGAGCGGCTTCTGGAAGACGGGCGTCGCCCAGGAGTTGTCGATCGCCGTTGCGACCCCTCTCTCGCGCGCTAGCTCCACGATCGCCTCGACGTCCTGCAAGGCAAAAACCGCCGAGGAGGGGCTTTCCAGGTAGATCAGCTTCGTGTTGGGCCGGATCGCGGAGGCGAGCTCGGCGACCGACTGCCCCGAGACGAACGTGGTCTCGAGACCCATCTTGCGGCGCAGGTAGCGGTTGAGCAGATGGTTCGTGGGGCCGTAGACCTTCTCGACCGCGACGACGTGGTCGCCAGCGTCTGCGTAGTGCAACACGGCGGCGGCGACCGCGGCCATCCCGGAGCCGAACAGGCGAGCGGCTTCGCCGCCGGCCAGCGCCGCGAGCTTGGTCTCGACGAGCCGTACGGTCGGGTTCGTTCCCCGAGAGTAGATGGGATGCTCGTAGCGGTCCTCGAAGGCCCTCTCGATCGCGTCCCACTCCTCGAAGACGAACAGCGAGTTTTGGTAGAGCGGCGGCACGACCGCCCCTTTGTGTTCGCGGCGCTGCTCGCCGAAATGCGCGAGCAGGGTTTCAGGCTGCAGTTTCTTGTTCATCTTGGCGAGTACGGAAGATGCCGACGCCGAGCACGGCGAGCGCCGGCGCGAGCACGAGGTTGATCAAGCTGAGTAGTTGCCACGGCGCGTAGGAGGCGAACGGCACGCCAAGCGCGCCAACCATGAAGACCGAGGTGGCGTGCCACGGGATCACGCTTTCGATCATCGTGCCGGTGTCCTCGATCGAGCGTGAAAGGACGTTGGGCGCCACTCCGAGCGCGTCGAACCGCTTGCGAAAGGCGTCGCCGACGATGAAGCTCGTGGCGTATTGATTGGAAGTGAGCGCGTTGGTGACCGCGGCCGCCGCGAGCGCCGAGAGCACTGCCGCTCGTGCCGTCGACGCAAAGGCGAACAGGCGATTGACGACCGTCGACATGGCGTCGATCACGTCGAGCGCGCCGATGAAGAAGAACACCAGGAAGGCGACGAAGATCGCTTCGCTCATCGAATAGAGCCCGCCGCGGTCGACCAGCGCCGCGGTCTGCGCCGGGGTTTCGGACATCCAGGTCGCCATCTCGGCGCGGAAGCCGCGGGTGAGCGCCAACAAGACGTCGCCCAGCGCGAAACGCTGCAAGCCCAGCGCCAGCAGCACGGCGGCGAATACCGAGGCGAGCAGGGTTGGAATCGTTGGCAAGCGTCGCAGCGAGCCGTAGAGCACGATGGCCGGGGGCAGCAGCAGCAGGGGGCTGAACGCAAACATTGCGCGCAGCGAGGCCAGCAGCGGCTCTACCTCGCCCAGCCCGCCCCGCAACGCCCCGGCGGGCTTGGCGAAACCCAGAGCCAGATACGCGGCGGCGGCCAACGACGCCGACGGCAGCGTCGTCACCAGCATCGAGCGGATGTGGTCGAACAGGTCGGCCTCGGCGGCCAGCGCGGCCATGTTCGTCGTATCGGAGAGCGGTGAGAGCTTGTCGCCGAAGAAGGCTCCGCCGACGACTGCTCCGGCCGTTACGCCCAAGTCCGCCTCGAGCGCGGAGGCGATCCCGATGACCACCACCCCGACCGTCCCCGCCGATCCCCACGAGGTGCCGGTGAGCGTGGAGAAGACGGCCGGTACCAGAAAGGCGGCCAGGTAGATGTAGTCCGGGTTGAGCAGCCGTAGCCCGTAGTAGACCAGCATCGGCAACGCGCCGCAGACCATCCAGGACGAGATGATCACGCCGATGGCGAACAGGATGAAGAACGCCGGCATGGCGCGCGCGAGCTTGGCGACGATCGAGCTTTGGATGCGGTCCCAGGAGTAGCCCAGCCAGAACAGCTCGGCGACGGTGAAGCCGGCGGCGAGGCTGAAGATGACTTCGAGCGGGAACGCGGGCTCGCCCCACAGCAGCGGCCGCGCGACCAGCCCGTAGAGGATGAGCGCGGCGAGAAACAGGATCGGCGGCAGCGCCTGGGCGAAGCCGGCTGCGGGCCGAGCGGCCATGAAGGCTACAGAGTGCCACAATCTTCCCTTCGCTTATCGAGCTGCGGCGTGCCATGATCGAGGGAGGGGTTCGCTCGGGTCGCTCTTCTCGCCCTCCTCGTCCCCGGGGCCCGCCATGTCCAACCTCGCGACGAACGCCTCTTCGGAGGCGCAGCCCTCTCCATCGCTGTGGAGCGCCGTCAAGGCCTCGCTGAGCGGTCATGGCGAGGACTATACACAATTGCCGCTCGAGCGAGCGATTCTGCTGCTGGCCGTGCCGATGGGGCTCGAGCTGATGATGGAATCGACCTTCGGGCTGGTGGACATCTTCTTCGTCTCGAAGCTGGGGCCGGCGGCTGTGGCGACCGTCGGGGTCACCGGCTCGTTGATCATCCTGGTCTTCGCCATCGCGATGGGGCTGAGCATCGCGGCGACGGCGGTGGTGGCTCGTCGGGTGGGCGAGGGCGACAGGGAAGGCGCCGCGACCGCGGCGGCGCAGGCGATCGGCGCGGGGATCGCGTTTTCGATTCCAGTCAGCCTGGCGGGTTGGGCGCTGGCGCCCCGGCTGCTCCAGTGGATGGGCGGCTCGCCCGAGGTGGTTGCGGGCCAGTCCTACACCGCGATTCTGTTTGGCGGCTCGGCGACGATCTTTCTGATCTTCTTGAACAACGCGATCTTTCGCGGCGCCGGAGACGCCGCGATTGCGATGCGGTCGTTGTGGTTCGCAAACCTGCTCAACATGGTCCTCGACCCCTGCCTCATCTTCGGCTGGGGGCCGTTCCCCGAGCTCGGCCTGGCCGGCGCCGCGGTGGCGACGACGATTGGGCGCGGCGCCGGCGTGGCATTCCAGTTCTGGGCGCTCGCTTCGGGCGGACGACGGGTGCACATCGAGCGCCGCCACTTGCGGTGGGAGCGGGCCATTCTCGGCAATCTCATGCGGATCGCCGGCACGGGCATGCTGCAGTTTTTCGTCGCGACGGCGAGTTGGCTGGGCATCATGCGCATCGTCGCCATGTTCGGCGACGTGACTCTGGCCGGCTACACGATCGCGCTGCGGCTGATCCACTTCGCCATTCTGCCCTCGTGGGGCATGAGCAACGCCGCGTCGACGATGGTGGGACAGAACCTGGGCGCGGGCAAGCCGGAGCGGGCCGAGCGCGCGGTGTGGATCTCGGGCCGCTACAACCTCTACGTGCTGGGCTCGCTGGCGGTGGCGTTCTGGATCCTCGCACGGCCGATGTCGGCCATCTTCACCGACGTGCCGGGCGCTCTGGAGGCCTCCGCGCTTACTCTGCGAGTCTCGAGCTTGGCGTACTGCTTTGCGGCCTATTCGATGGTGTTCTCGCAGGCGTTCAACGGGGCGGGCGATGCGGATACGCCCACCAAGATCAACTTCGCGGTGGGCTGGTGCCTGCAGATTCCGCTGGCCTACGGGCTCTCGCACGCCCTCGGGTGGGGGTTGCAGGGCGTGTTGGTCGCGATCACGGTCTCGATGGCGACCTGGGCCGCGGTGGGGGCGCTGGTGTTCCAGCGCGGGCATTGGAAGACGCGCAAGGTTTAGCGGCGCGGCCCATGCAGGACGACGCGACGCACGACGCCATGCTGGGCGCGGTCCGGCGCGCTGACGCCGAACGCGCCGGAGGCCGCGCTCGCGAGGCCGCCGCGACGCTCGAGCAAGCGCTCGAGGGCGAGAATCTCACCCAGCGGGCTCGCGTCGAAGCCTACCTCGCGCTCGGCAAGTGCTACGACGAGCTGGGCCGCCGGCGCTCGGCGCAGGCCTGCTACCGCCGCATCCTCGCGCTGACCGACGATTGGGCCTACCGCGAGCCGGCGCGACGTTACTTCCGGCGGGCGTTTGGCGCCAAGTGAGCTCGGGGCGGACTTGGCTACCCTGGAGGGCGTGAAGCCGGTCCTGGTCATTGGGGGAACGCTGTTTCTCGGCCGCGAGATCGTGCGCCGGCTGCTCGAGCGGGGCCGCGAGGTCGTGATCCTGCATCGCGGTGAGCACAACCCCTTCGCCGGGGCCGCGGATGAGATTCGCTGCGATCGCAACGATGTCTCGGGCGTCGCCGAGGCTCTCGCGGAGCGATCGTTCGACGCCGTCATCGACAACGTCTACGACTGGATGCGTGGAACGACGGCGGCGCAGGTCGAGGCGGCGGCCAGAGCGGTCAAGCGAATTCGTCGCTACGTGTTCACCTCTTCGGTGGCGGCCTATGGCGGCGGGCTCGACCACGACGAAGACGACGCGCTAGCGCCGCCGGACGATTCCGACGCCTACTGCCGCAACAAGGCCGACACCGAGCGCATGTTGTTCCGCCTGCACGCCGAAATCGGGTTGCCTGCGACGACCCTCCGCCCGCCCTACATATACGGACCTGAAAATCCCTTCCACCGCGAGCAGTTTTTCTTCGACCGGTTGCTTGCCGGGCGACCGATCCTGATACCCGGCGACGGCTCGCGCTTGATGCAGTTCGCCTACCGCGACGACTACGCGCGGGCCTGCATGCTGGCGTTGGAGAATGATCGCGCGATCGGTCGCGCTTATAACGTCGCGCATGCGCGACCGATCACCCAGCTCGAGCTGGTGAGGGCGCTTGGCCGCGCCGCCGGCCGCGAGCCCGAGATCGTCACGGTCCCGCGCGAGAAGCTGGCGGCGCTGGGCGGCGATGTATTCCGGCCGCCCTACTACTTCGGCCAGTACTACGACATGCCGCCCATCACCATGCGCACCGAGCGGATCCAAGCCGAGCTTGGCTTCGAGGAGACGACTTTCGACGAGGCGCTGGAGCGGACGTTCTCCTGGTACACGATCAAAACAGACCGAGGCGAGCCTGATTTCAGCTTCGACGATCTGGTACTCGGCTCCCTATAGGGCATACGGTCCTTGACGCCCGCCTCAGAGAAAACCCCCGGTGGTTTGCTCGCTTCTCCCGATGCCTGGCCGGCGGCGGCGCGCGGCAATCTTGAAGGAGCAGGCCTCCGATGGGACTCAACGCAGCGAGCGTGCACGTACGCGCCGGCAGCGGTCCTGACGCCCAGCGTCGGGTCGCCGTCGGCGTGCGGCGTGCGTTGGTCGCCTCGGGCTACCGCGAGGTGAGCACGGCGCGCGAGGCGCACCGTACGGTCATCCTGCATCCGGCCTCGCGCGGTCCCTGGCTGACGCTGTTCGATTCGGAAACCGCCGAGCTCGAGGCGTTGGCGTTGGCGGTCTCGCGGGAGACCGGGCTCGACACCGTGTCCACCTCGATTGAGCAGAGCGACGCGATGCGGCTGGCGCTGTATCGTCTGGGCGCGGCCGTCGGCGCTCTAACCGCACGCGGACCCGACGGGGTGGGTCAGCCCGACGAGTGGCTTCCACTGCTCTCCTCAGACGCCACCGCGGAGCAGTTCCGCGGCGCGCTCGAGCGGCCCACGGTCTTTGCCGAAGACAAGCTGGTGGCGCTGGCGGGTCTGTTGGGTCTCAACGGCGACCTCTGCCTCGCGCACGCCGAGGAGCTGCTGGACGCGCCGGGCCGGCCAGTGGGCCTGCACTTGCACTTCCGGCGCTGAGAGCTGTCGTCGACCCTGCTATCTTCTGGGCATGTCCGCGGCGCCCACGCTGCCCCCCGGCGTCGAGTTTCGCCAGCCGCAGCGTGCGCTGCAGAGCTTCACGGCCCTGGCGGGCCTGCTGGAGCCGGCCGACCTCGACGCCTTGTGCGGTCTGTTGCGGCAGGCGCCGGATCCCGACAAAGCGCTCGAGCGGCTCGAGCGCTTCGCGGCGGCGGGCGAAGAGGCGCTGGCGGAAATTCGCGGAGCGCCGCGCGCCCTGCAAGCCGCCCTCATCGTCTTCTCGAGCAGCAATTTCCTCTGCGAAACGCTGCTGCGCACGCCTGGGCTGCTGAGTTGGGCGTTGGACCCGGAGAACTGCTACGCCGCGCCAAGCGCGCAAGAATTGCGCTCATCGCTGGGCGTGTTGCCGGCCGGCCTCGGCGACGACAAGGCGTCGGCGACGCTGGCGCGCTTCCGGCGCATGCAGATCTTGCGCATCGCGCTGCGCGATCTGTTGCACATCGCGCCGCTGGCCGAGATCACGCTCGAGCTCTCGAACTTGGCCGACGCCCTGCTCGAAGGCGCGCACGACTACGTGCGCTCGGACCTCGCCGCGCGCTTCGGCCGCCCGCTGGTGCAGGCCGGCGACGTGCAGATCGAAGGGCGATTCGCCGTGATCGCCCTGGGTAAGCTGGGCGGCCGGGAGCTGAACTACTCCTCTGACATCGATCTGATGTATCTGCATACCGGCCACGGCCAGACCTCGGGGCCGGTGCGGATCTCCAATCACGATTTCTACCAGCAGCTCGCCACGCGGTTGACGAATTTGCTCAGCGCCATGACGCCGGAGGGGTTCGCCTACCGGGTGGACCTGCGGCTCAGGCCGGAAGGCTCGGCCGGCGAGCTCGTCGCGCCGCTCGAGGGCGCGATCGGCTACTACAACAAGCGCGCTCGCGACTGGGAACTGCAAATGCTGATCAAGGCGCGCGCCGCCGCCGGCGATCTGCGCATGGGCGAGTCGCTGCTAACGATCGTGCGTCCGCTGATCTACCGCACGACGACCGATTTCTCGCTCATCGAGCGCGTCAGCGAATCGCGCGACCGGATCCAGCAGCAACGTCGCCGCGCGGGCAAGTCGGCGATCGACGTGAAGCTCGAGCGCGGCGGCATTCGCGACATCGAGTTCCTGGTGCAGTGTTTGCAGCGACTGCATGGCGGTCGCGATCCTTTCGTGCGCAGCGGTGGCACGCTGTTCGCCCTGCACCGGCTGCGCGAGAAGAACTACCTCACGCTGCCCGACTACGCCGACCTCAACTCGGCCTACCAGTACTTGCGCTCGGTCGAGCATCGCCTTCAGTTGCTCGACGACCGCCAGACCCACGAGCTGCCGAGCGAGGAGGAAGCGCAGAACGCGCTGGCGCGCTCGCTGGCTTCGGCGGAGTCCGCCGCTGATTTGGTCGGGGACTTGAACCGGCACTTCCGCTCGGTGGCGAAGATTTACGAACGCACGATCTACGCCCAGACCGGGCTCGCCGCCCCGGCCGCGCAGCCCGCGCCTGAGTCCGAGGTCGACGGGCCGGCGCCGGTCGATAAGACGTGGTTGCGGCAACTGTTGCAGATCGAGATGCGCTCGCCGGCCCTGGCGGAGTCGCTGGGGCGGCTCGAGATTCGCCGCGGAGGCCAGATCTTCGAGCACTTGCTGGATAAGGTCGCCGCCTCGGACGAGCTTGCGAAAACCCTGGAGGCCTCGCCCGCGCTGGTGGCCTGCGTCGGCGATCTCGTCGAGCACAGCCCCTACCTGGGCGAGCACCTGGCGCGCTACCCGCACGACATCGCGGCCCTGGGCGGCATCGGCGGCGGGGGCGAAATCGCAAGCGGGGATGAGGCGGCGGACTACGATCGAGAGCCCGAGCTGGCGCCGCTGCTCGATCCGGCAGCGCCCTACAACGATAAGTCCATGCTGCTGCGGCGCTTCTATCGCCGCCGCCAGTTGCGTCTGCTGGCGGAGAGCGTCCACGAAGGCCAGCCCGTCTTCCATACGCTGCGCCGATTGAGCGATCTCGCCGAGTGGGTCATCCGCGCGGCCTGCCGCATCGCGCGCCAGGCCCAGTCGGACGAGCACGACGGCGCCGAGCCCACCGCGCCGCTCCAGGTGATCGCCCTGGGACGCCTCGGCATCCGCGAGCTCGATCTCGGCTCGGACGCCGATCTCGTCTTCGTCATCCCAGACGAAGCGGCTGAAGACGCCGCCTACTGGCGAGCGCTGGTGGCGCGGTTCATCGAGATCATCTCCAACTACACCCGCGAAGGCCGGATCTTCGCCGTCGACGCGCGCCTGCGGCCCAGCGGACGCGACGGCGCCATCGTGCAGACCGAGTCGGCGGTGAAGCGCTACTTCGCCGAGCGCGCCGAAGCCTGGGAAGCGCTCGCCTACATGAAGGCGCGGACGGTGGCCGGCGACCTCGAACGCGGCCGCAAGTTCCTCATGGAGCTCCAGGAGATTGGCTGGCAACGCTTCGGCGCCAAGGAGGATCTCGCCAAGCTGTTGCGCGAGATGCGCGCGAAGATCGAGAGCGAGCAAGGCGACGCGACGCCATTCAAAGCCGGACCGGGCGGCTACTACGACATCGACTTCACGTTGCTCTATTTGCGGCTCAAGTCGGCGGGGCTGTTCTTCGAGTTCCTCTCGACCCCGAAACGGATCCAGACGGTTCGCGAGCTCGGCGGGCTGAGCGAGAAGCAGGCGCAGTTCTTACAAGACGCGGCGGTCTTCTTTCGTGCGCTCGACCACGCCATCCGCGTTGCAACCGGCCGCTCGAGCGGAGGCTTGCCGGCCGCCACCGGGTTGCAGGGCTCGATCGCGGAGCTGGTGAAGCGTTGGAGCCCCATCATGCCCGCCGCGCAGCCGCTGCCCGCAGTAGTCGAGCACGTGATGCGCTCGACGCGCGCGGTCTACCGCGAGGTTCTCTCGGACTGAGAGGCGTACCATTCGCACCCCGGCATTGCTGCCGGGGCTCAGAAGCGCGCTTCTTCTTTCTGCCGGGGTGCGGTCGTTCGTGCTGTCGTGGATTCTGGCCGCCTCTCACGGGCGGCGGAACCGCGGCGGGTTGCTCCACAGCTCGAGCTCGATCTCGAGCGCGCCGCCGCCGCCGGGGGCCAGCCGCGCCTCGAAGGCGTTGCCGTCGACCTGCATCTCGCCCACACGCCCAAAGCGATGTTCGCCGTAGGCGCCGGCTTGCACCAGCACCGTGCGCGGCTCGAGCTGGTTCACGTTCACCAGCTGCAGCCGCAACCCTCGCGGCGTAATCGCTTCCACCAACGCCGCGACGTCGTCCGGCAGCCCCACCCGTCCGCGCTCCGGGTCGAAGTAGAGCAGTCGTGAATGCAGGACGTTGCCGGACGAGCCGGGATGGTTGCCTCCGAGCGCCAGGTTGACCAGCGCCTCGGTGCGGGCGGGGTTGTAGCGCTGCGGGTGGTCGGAAGGGCGCTGATCGACCGGCAGATCGTCGGCCCGCAAGCCGGCGACTCGGCTCCGGACGGTCTCGAGCTCACGCTGCAGGGCTTCGAACGGGTAGTCGGGATTGTTGCCTTCGAGGTAGCGGATCCAGGGGTCGCGCTCGAGACCTTCGAGGCCGGTGCGGTCGAACGAGAACAGCCAGATGTCGCGCTGCACGTCGAGGTGCTCGCTGCCGCTGAAGCCATACCAGCCGTCGGGTCCGTGCTTGCGCGGCAGCAGCACGCGCCCGTTCTCCACCTTCTTGACCGCATAGAGGTTCTGGATCTGGCGGCGCAGCGGCTCCATCCAACCGGCGTCCGCGGTGAGCAGGACCGCGATGCCGAACGCAATCCGCGGCCCTCGGATGAAGTAGTTGCGCGAGCCGGATTGGGGATCGAAGTGCCAGCCAAACACGCCGCCCCACCAGTGGCCCCAATCGCCGCCAATCTTGCCGTCGAGCCCGATGTTGGTCGGGATGTTGCCGTCGTTCTCGAGGATCCGGTCGCGCCAAGCGCCCGCGTACTCGAGCGTCCAGTCGCGGTAGCGCTGCTCGCCGGTCAGCAGCCAGGCGTTGTACCCCAGCGCCGTGGTGCACAGGTTCAGCGGATGGTCTCCCTTGATATTCGACGCCTCGGCGTACCGCGCGAGCCGTTCGGGATGGCCTTCGACGGGCAGCCCGCCCCAGTCGATCGTCTTCGCCGGCGTCACCTTCGCGCCGCGGCTGCCGTTGTGGATCGACTTGATGAGCCTGCGGTTGCGGTCGTAGTTGTCGGCATGCGGATCGTCGCCGGTGTAGAAGCGCGCGAAGCGTCGCACGCGGGTACGGTGGAGCGGATCGTCCGGCCGAGCGAGGCCGTAGAGATGGAAGGCGCCGAGCGCTTCGCCGGTATGCTCCCAATCGAACGAGGTGACGAACTCGCGCCAGTACATGCCGTGCTCGGCCATCTCGACGCCTGGCGCCTTGGCTTGGGTGAACTGGCGCAAGTGGCCTTCCCAGGCCCGTTTGTACAGCTCCAGGACTTTGTCCTCGCCGCCCAGCGCGTAGAGCAGCGTCCAACCGGTGAAGTTCTCCATCGCGTCGTCGGGGCCGTCGTTGCCGCCCCAGCGCGCGACGCACCGCAGGAAGCTCTGCTCGTCGAGGTACTTGTTCGTGAAAGCCTCGGCGCCGTCGGAAGCGGCTTCGAGCAAGGCTCGCTCGGCGAGCGCCCAATCCGGCGGCGGCATCGGGTCTTCGAGGACCACCACCGGCTGCGTGGACGCCGCGAGCGCGAAGGATCCCAGGAGCGCTAAGAGCCGCATCACCGGAACAGCATCGCAGAAACGGCAGAACGGACGCAGGGCGCAGTTGACTCGGTAGTGGGTCAGTTTGAGGAGAGGTGAACAGAAGGTGGACGCGCGTATTTAGTGTACGCCACCTTCAGCCCAGCCGGGCACGAGGATGGGATTGTAGAAGTGGTGGATGGGAATGTCCGCTTTGCGAGCGAGATAGCGGACCATCTTGCGGCTGACTTGTGACGCAAGAGCCACGGTCTCAATCCAGTCGCCAGAGGCGAGTGCGTAGAGGGTCTTATCCTCACCGCACTCGCCCTTTTTGGGGATGACAACTACATCGTGACCCTTGAGCACTAGAAGCGCTGTCTGACGTGGGACCGTCCCCGATGATGGGTACTCGGGCACGACAGGTTCAGGCCTCTACCAGCTCCCTAAACTCAAGGGCAGCGAACGGAAACCCTTCTCTCGACAGCGCGTGAATCGATACCTGAGAGAATCGGTTATGATGCGCTGACGGCTCGTAAAGCATCTCGGCCCATACGTCGGGTGGTGCAGTCTTCAGCATGCCCCGGATTGATCCGTGGATTTGAAGATGATCCTGAATTGTCGCCTCAAGGCCGGTCTCAAACGCCTTCTTGACATCCTCAATGGAGTTTCCCTGGGCGGCGTAGTCGAGCTCTAGGCCCTGTGCGAACCAAGCATCTTCATCCCGAGTAATGATGACCCGGATGTTGCCGAGCGCGATGATGTTGTCCACTCCGTCCTCAGATTGCAGGTGGACTGCGACGGGGTCTCCCTGGCTCCCCGTTTGGCCTTTCTTGGGTGCGGGCTTCTTTGCGGTAGGCATGGCAGAGTACCTTTCACTAGGGCTGGGCCTCTCCGCCAACGTGGACACGCCCCGCGTCGGCCTTCCTCCATGAGAGGGACCCACTCCTGTTTTCTATCGGTTAGACGAGATGGCAACACTAGGAGTTTCCCCTAGTCGCCAGAGTGATTTGCTTGCCACCGAGCTTCATTCGCCTTTCGGGCGATCTCTCGGCGTCTTTCAGGGCTCAGGGCGGCGGCGCGGGCTCGCCCGCCAGCGCGACCAGCCCGTTGGGCTGTTTGTCGTCGGGCAGGCTCTTCATCGTCGTCGTTCACACATCGCTGTACGATGGAGAACGCAGTTTTGTTGAGATCCATTGCTTTGTCCCCCCGTCACTTGTGTGACACAAGAAGTATAGTTTTGGTTACTCGCGAAAGTCCAGCCAGAAATAGTACCAAATTGCAGTACTGTGGGCATTGTAGCACCTGGCACCCAATTCTAACTGACCAAAATGCTTGACAGCTGTATGAGCGTCAAGCATAATGGTCAGTATGAACCGGCTGTCCAGCGAGAAGCGCGCCCAGATCGTCGCGGCCCTAGTTGAGGGCAATTCGATCCGCGCGACCGTCCGTATGACGGGCGTCTCCAAGAACACGGTCACCAAGCTGCTGGTGGACATTGGTGCGGCCTGCTCTGCCTACCAAGATGAGCACCTGCGCAACTTGCCCTGTGAGCGGCTCCAGTGCGACGAGATTTGGTCGTTCTGCTATTCCAAGCAGAAGAACGTCCCTGCTGAGAAGCAGGGCGAGTTCGGCTACGGTGACGTTTGGACCTGGACGGCCATCTGCGCCAAAACCAAGATCATCCCTACTTGGCTAGTTGCTGACCGTGGAGCGGCCAGCGCCCACGCTTTCATGCAGGACCTAGCCGGACGTCTCAGCGAGCGCGTACAACTCACGACGGACGGCCACAAGGTCTATCTTGACGCCGTTGATGAAGCCTTCCGGGGGAACATCGACTACGCGATGCTGGTCAAGCTCTACGGGCGCGACACGAAAGAGCCTGAAACGCGCTACAGCCCTGCGCAGTGCATCGGCACGAAGAGCGATCCCAAGATCGGTAACCCGGACCCCGCGCACGTCTCGACGAGCTATGCTGAGCGTCAGAACCTGACCATGCGCATGTCGATGCGGCGATTCACCCGGCTGACCAATGCGTTCTCCAAGAAGGTGGGGAACTTGGCGGCGGCGGTCTCGCTCCACTTCATGCACTACAACTTCGTGCGGGTCCATCAGACGCTCCGCACGACTCCGGCCATGGCGGCTGGCGTCACCACGCGCCTGTGGGACGTTTCAGATATTGTTCAGGTTTTGGAGGACTGGGAAAAGCAGGGTCAGTCAAACTGACCCACTACCGTTGACTCCCGGTGTCGCCAGGAGTAAGCTGCCGTCCGTATGGCCTTTCGGGTCCTGATGGTTTTGTCCGCGGCGTGCGCTCTACTGCCGGCGCAAGCAGTCAACCCCTTCGCCGGCCGCGCGGCGGATATCGACGTGGGCCGCGGGGCCTTCCGCATCTACTGCTCGCCCTGCCACGGCATCCAGGCGCAGGGCGGGCGCGGCCCGGACCTCACGCTCGGGGTTTACGCCGTTGGGGAGACTGACGCCGACCTCTATCGCGTAATCGACGAGGGCGCCCCCGGGACCGAGATGCCAGGCTACGGCGCGCGCATGACGCGCGACACCATCTGGCGTATCGTCGCCTACATCCGATCCGCCGCCAAGCCCGACCAGGCCAAGCCGACCGGCGACGCCGCGGCCGGCAAGGCGCTCTACGACGGCAAAGGCGGTTGCGCCGGCTGCCACCGCATCGGCGGCCAGGGCGGAGTGTTGGGCCCCGAGCTCGCGCGCGTTGGCCGTGCTCGCAGCCTGGCCTATCTGCGCCGGGCGCTGGTCGATCCCGATGCCGAGCTCACGCCCGGCTACGGGTCGGTCGAGGTCGAAACCCGCGACGGCAGCGTCATCCGCGGCATCGAGAAGAACTTCGACAACTTCTACGTCACGCTGATGGAAGCGGGCGAGCGGCTGCACACCTTCGAGCGGTCCGGGCTCGAGCGCTCCCAGCGCAGCACGCGCTCGCTGATGCCCAGCTACGGGCAATCGCTGAGCGCGCGAGAGATCGACGACATCGTCGCCTACATGGCAGGTCTGCGCGGCGAGGAGGCTGCCCAATGATTCGCTTGACCGCCATAGCCTTGGCGCTCGTCTCCGCGGCGAGCGCGCAAGTCACTTCCGAGAGGCTCGAGAAAGCGCAAGCCGACGACGCGTCCTGGCTCGGCTACGGCCGCAACTACGCAGGCTGGCGCTACAGCGGACTCGACCAGATCCACGCCGGCAATGTCGCAAAGCTCGCGCCCGAGTGGATCTACCAGACCGGGGTGAGCGGCAAGGGGCAGGCCACGCCGCTGGTCCACGAGGGCGTGATGTACGTGGCCGGGCCGAACAACACCGCCGTCGCGCTCGATCTCCAATCGGGCAAGCCGATCTGGAGATACTCCCAGCGCGCCCCCGCCGGCGCCCAGGGCTGCTGTGGCCAGCCCAACCGCGGCTTCGCCATCCTGGGCGACAAGCTCTTCAAGGTGAACTTCGAAGGGACGCTCGTCGCGCTGGACATCAAAACGGGCCGCACGGTGTGGGAGACCGAGATGGCCGATTACCGCAAGGGCTACTCGGCCACCAATGCGCCGCTGATCGTGAAGAACCTCGTCGTCACCGGCATCGCCGGGGCGGAGTTCGGCACGCGCGACTTCCTCGACGCCTACGACGCCGAGACCGGCGAGCGCGTCTGGCGCTTTTGGACCATTCCCGAGCCGGGCGAGAAGCATGGCGACACCTGGGGCCCGGGCGATGCGTGGAAACGCGGCGGCGGCTCGACGTGGATCACCGGAACCTACGATCCCGAGCTCAACCTCATCTACTGGGGCACGGGCAACCCCGGGCCCGACATGGACGGCGACGTCCGCCCCGGCGACAATCTCTACACCTGCTCGGTCATCGCGCTCGACGCCGATACGGGCGAGTTGCGCTGGCACTTCCAGTTCACGCCGCACGACGTCCACGATTGGGACGCCATCGCCGACCCGGTGTTGGTCGATGTCGAGATCGACGGCGCCAAGGTCAAGGCCCTCATCCAAGCCAATCGCAACGGCTTCTTCTACGTCCTCGATCGGACGACGGGCGAGTTTCTCTCAGCCAAGGGCTATACCGAGATCACCTGGGCCGAGGGCGTCGACCGCACCGGCCGCCCAATCCTGATCTCCGGCAAGAATCCGACGCCGGAGGGCAACGTGGCCTGCCCGGGTCTGGGCGGGGGGCACAACTGGCAAGCGACGGCCTATTCGCGCAAAACGGGCCTCTACTACTTCCAAACCACCGACGGTTGCCACATCTACTACAAGACGACCCAGGGCTATCTGGAGGGCCAGTGGTACCAAGCCTCGACGGTAGGCGGCGTGCCCGAGCGGCCCAACACGGGCTCGATCGTGGCGATCGATCCGGCGACGAGCGAGATTCGCTGGCGGTTCGGGCTGGTGTCGCCGCCTTCGGCGGGCATCTTGGCGACGGGCGGAGACTTGGTGTTCTCAGGCGATCCGCAGGGTTACCTGTTCGCCCTGCACGCCGAGACCGGCAAGCCGTTGTGGCGTTTCCAGACTGGCGACCGCGTGGCGGCGCCGCCGATCACCTATACGCTCGAGGGCAAGCAGCGCATCGCGGTGATCGCGGGATCGTCGGTGATGACGTTCAAGCTGGTGGAATGAGCCTTTGCGCCGGTAGGCGCATGGCAGCAAGCCCCGGGCGCCGCGCCCGGGGGAGACAAAGCCGCCCCCACGGATTGGCCCTGTAGGGGCCTGGCGCCGCTGGCAACGCGCGCGGATGTACGTTCCCGCACACTCCGCGCGCGGCCGTTCGGACCAACAGAATCAACGACCTGCGGACGCGTCCCGTCTCAGCACAAGTCGGCGGGGTGTATCCTGGGAATGCCTCGCGCGTCCGCCACGCAAGCCGCGCCCGGCCGAATGTCCGGTTTTGTCCGAAAATGTCAGGAAAAACGGCCTGCTACTCCCTCGCCAGCACTGATTCCGCGTACAACAGCTCCCCATTCAGTCCGTTGTAGTACTGGAAAACCATCTGCGGCCGCGGATACGCCACCCAGCGCTCCTGCCCCTCTTCCACCGGGTTCGGATACACGTTGTTGAGCTGCACCACCGCGTAGATGATCTTGTTGCGCAGCGGCCCAGGCGTGTCCGGCAGCGCGAAGCTCGACCAGCGAATCTCCGCCTCCGCGCCCTGGTAGTCGTAGCGCCCATTCGGCGGACGCCCGCCTTCGCTCGAGAGCGGATGCTGCCCGGAGTTGTGCGGTCCGGAGGCGAACTCCCACACCGTGTCGCTGACCTTGACGGCGAAGCTGTTGTGCAGGTCGCCCGTCAGCACGAAGACCGGCTTGCCCAGCGAATCCCAGAACTCGATCAGCTCCTTTCGGTCTGCCCGGAACACCGTCCAGGCCTCATCTTTGTTGACCACTTCCTCGCGGCCGGCCACGTTGCTGCCCACGTGCGGAATGGCAAAGTTCACCGACGAGACGATGAAGGTGAAGTCGGCGTCCGAGGCCGCCATCTCGCGCTTCAGCCACTGCTTCTGGCGCTGCCCGATCATCGACTTCTCCGGGTTGAACGGGTCCTCCACGTCGTGCATCTGCCGCATCGAGCGCGTATCGAGGAAGAAGAAGTCCACGTTCGAGACGCGCTTCTTCCAGTAGGAGACCCGCCCGATCGAGTAGGTCTGCTTGCCCGTCGCGACCGCCGCCGGTCGCACCCGCAGCCGGTTCGCATCCAGCACTTCGACGATCTCGTAGACGTTCGCATTGGGGTCGCCCGTCGCATCCGGGGCGTCCTGCACGACCGCTCCGTGGTCCGAGCCCCAGTGCACGTGCAGCGTCATCGACTGCTCGAGGTTCAAGTTGGCGAAGTCGGCCTCCGAGTCGGTCAACACGTCCGAGCCGGCTTCCAAGCTCGCCTCGCCAAACAGGATCGGCTGTGTCGGCGGAACCTCGTTTGCCCAACCCAAGTAGTCGTAGAACGCCGTCAGCGCCAAGTCGCGGAAGACCGCCTTCGAGTTGCGTCGCCCGACCTCGCCCGTGCCGTAGACGTCGTTCAGGATCTCGTGGTCGTCGAAGGTGAAGTACGACGGTACGGTGCGATGCCAGGCGCGCAGATTCCCCGCGCGCTCGTGATAGACCTTGTAGTTCTCCCACACACCCGCCACCCACGGCATGAGCTCGATCGTGCGCGGCGCCTCGTCCTGGCTGAGGCCGAGCTCCGAGCGCCACTCTTCCGCTGGAAACTCCCGCGCAATCTCATAGAGCCAATCGCCGTTCAAGATCGCGAAGTCGACGCGGCTCTTTTCCTCCTCGCGGATCAGCTCTTCGAGCATCGTGCGGTAGGTCGGCAGCTCGGTCCCGTAGCCGACGTCCTGGTGATTGCCGCAGCCGAACTCGAAGCGGAAGTTGAACAGCCCGCGCGGGTTGTGCTCGGCGTCGGCAAGCGAGTCCGTTGCGGGCAGGGTGTGGAAGTGGCCGTGTCGATCATCGGCCGCGGGAATCTCGCCGTCGGCCGAGACCGCGTAATAGTACTTCGTACGCGCCTCGAGTCCCTCGAGGGCGATCCAGCCCGTGTTGTCATCCTCGAGCGAGGTCGTGACCGGGCCGGCGGTTCGATCGAGCGAGTCGGGCGAGGTTCCGTAGAAAACCCGCAGCTCGCCGGGAGCGGCGGTGCGCGCCCAAACGGCCACGGAGTCCGCCTCGACCCGCCCGAGCATCGGCCCGTGGGTGATCCCGGCGATGGCCGCCGCCGGCGCGTCCTCGCCGGGTTGGTCAGGGGCTTTGGCGCAGCCAGCCCACGCGAGCAGGAGCGTAACACTCGCCAAACAAGTCGCTTTCATCTGCATGATTTTGATCCGGGAATCCCTTGACAAGCCGAACGGTCTGGTAGAATAACGCACACCAAGCCCCGGGAGGAACCCCATCGCCATGCGCAAGACCTTCTTGGCGGCGCTCGCCGCCCTCACTCTCGCCGCGTCCGCGCTCGCTGACGTCCGCGGCCACTACCTCGAGACTCGCAACGCCGAGATCTACGCGTCGCACTGCTTCGCGAACTCCGAATCGGGGATTCGCGGTGATTTGGCCATCCTGGCCTGGAGCGTCGATCAAGGTGAAGTCGAAGGTGTGAGCCTAGACGGTTTGCGGGTTGTCGCGGTGGTCAAAGCTAGCTCGACGATCGGCAACCCGTTCACCAATCCGCTGCCGACCAAGACGATGCTCATCGTGGACGAGAAGGCGACGCAACAGCAGCGCGCCGCGCTCGAGACGCTGGTCCGCCGCTCCGCCGGCGAGCTCGTCAGCGAGATCGTGCGCACCGAGGCGCAGCCGATCGAGCTCGACTTCCACGGCGACCTGCACGCAAAGCGCGCCACGCTGACGGCCGGCGAGGTCGTCAAGGTCACCACGCGCGCGATCGTGGAAACCGACTCGTTGTGCCACCTCGACAACATCTACTATCAGCCCATGGTCGAGCTCGACCATGCGATGGCCGCGCACGCCATCCAGCAGAGCTTTCACGGCGAAGGCCTGAACGTGCGCCTCGACGAGTACCGTCGGTCGAGCGTCTACCTGGGCACGTTCAACCTCAACGGCGCGCAGCTCAGCGACTGAGTCCGGTGGACGCAGCCGTTTGGATCGGCGGGGGCGCGGGCGGCCGCGCCCCTGATTCGATTGAAACGTAACCCTTTTGTTTTCACAGCCGTCGAACTCCATGCAGGCGGGCCTAACCGCCTGCGTCGAGGACCGTCAAAACCGATGAAACACATGCGCTTTCTACCGCTTCTTGCTCTTGCCCTCTGCTCTCCGCTCGTCGCCGGGAGCGGCTTCTCGATGGAGACCGCCGCCGCGCCGGAAGGCGTCTCCGAGGCGCTCGCCGCGTTGGTGGCCGAGGAGGGCGTGACCGTCAAGAGCGGCGACAAGGCGATCGCGCACTACTGGGGCCGCAAGGAAGCCTTCGAAGGCGAGCCGGCCGCCGGCTTCGGCATCCGCTACGACAACATCCCCGAGGGCGCGGTCATCGCGCTGGTTCACTTCACCGAAGAAGGCCACGATTTCCGTGAGCAGGGCATTCCTTCAGGTTGGTACACGCTGCGCTACGTACTGCATCCCGAGGACGGCAACCACATGGGGGTCGCGCCCAGCCGAGATTTCGCCGTGGTAACGCCCGCCGACGGCGACACCGATCTCGCCAAGAACTACAGCTTCGACGGGATGGTCGAACTCACCAAGAAAGTCGGCAATCCGCACCCCACCGTGGCGCGGGTGGTGCTGCCCGAAGGCTCCGAGGGCCCCAATCTCTGGCAGGATGACTATGAGCACTGGGTTCTGGACTTGCCGGTGGCCGGCGACGTGGTCGGCATCGTCGTCTACGGCCACTCCGAAGAGTAGGCCCCGGCGCAGGCGGCGAAAAGCTCCTTTTTTCACCACCCTGCAGTTGACAGCCCTCCTCCGGCTTCGATATCTTCAGTAGAAGCGTGGCGCGTCCCCCTGCTGCCTTCGTGCGCGGTGTGCGCTGAGTGGAGCCTCGAGAAGGCAGCCGGTTCGGTCTTCGGACAGGGTCGTCCAAGAGGGGTCGCGCAAGAGAGTCCGCGGGGCGTAAGTCCCACGGGGGAAAGAGGAAAGCTCCTAAGTCGTCGCCGATAAGATCCCGCACCGGGATCGTTTATGGCGGCGGAGTGTTCAAACGCTGAAGAGACATCTGGGTGAAGATGCGTCCGCGTCGACCGCGCGGCTAGCTCGATTGCGGTCTGTACGGCGACGGGGCGAGCAGCGCTGTTTGGGACTGGATATAGCTGTTTGGGACTGGATATATACGAATCGTGCCGACGTTCAACCAACTCGTACGCAAAGGGCGCAAGCCGCCCAAATTCGGAACGGCGAGCCCGGCCTTGCAGTCGTGTCCGCAGCGGCGCGGAGTTTGCACCCGCGTCTACACGGTCACGCCGAAGAAGCCGAACTCGGCGTTGCGCAAGGTGGCTCGCGTCCGTCTGACGAATCAGATCGAGGTGACGACCTACATCCCTGGGGTGGGCCACAACCTGCAGGAGCACTCGATCGTACTGGTGCGCGGCGGGCGCGTGAAGGATTTGCCGGGCGTGCGTTACCACGTCGTGCGCGGAGCGCTCGACGCCGCCGGCGTGGCCGACCGTCGCCAGGCGCGCTCGAAGTACGGCGCCAAGCGGCCCAAGCAGTAGCGGAGACCTGGAGAAGTCATCATGCCGCGTAGGAGAGAGATTCCGCAACGCATTCCGGCCGCCGATCCGGTCTATAACTCGACGCTCGTCTCCAAGTTCATCAACACGATGATGTGGGAGGGCAAGAAGAGCGTGGCAGCGCGCATCTTCTATGACGCGATGGGCAGAGTCGCCGAGCGCGGAGACGGCGAGGAGCCGCTGAAGCTGTTCAAAAAGGCGGTCGAGAACTGTAAGCCGGTGGTTGAGGTCAAGAGCCGGCGAGTGGGCGGCGCGAACTATCAGGTGCCGATCGAGGTGCCGCAAAGCCGGCGCACCGCGCTGGCGCTGCGCTGGCTGATCAGCTACGCCCGCGGACGCAGCGAGAAAGGCATGGCCGAGAGGCTGGCCGCTGAAATTTTGGAGGCCTCCGCCGGACGCGGATCGGCCATGAAGAAAAAAGAGGACGTACACCGGATGGCGGAAGCCAACAAGGCCTTCGCGCACTACCGGTGGTAGAGGCATAAGCGACGCGGTTGGGCAGCCGGCCCCGCGGCCGGCGATCGAAAGCCCGAGCCGCACGAGGTCAACCGCGAAGTTTGGAGTAACGAAAGGGGGCCGCGAGACAGCTCGACTAGAAGTTTGCAAGGCGAAGCGCCTGAGGCGTAACTACCATGGCTCGTAAAGTCAATCTCGAGAAGTACCGGAACATCGGCATTGCCGCGCACATCGACGCCGGCAAGACGACCACGACCGAGCGCATTCTCTACTACACCGGCCGGATCCATCGCATGGGCGAGGTGCACGAAGGCGCCGCAACCATGGACTACATGGAGCAGGAGCAGGAGCGCGGCATCACGATCACCTCCGCCGCCACCCACGCCGAGTGGAGGGATTGCCAGGTCAACATCATCGACACGCCCGGTCACGTGGACTTCACGGCCGAGGTGGAGCGCTCGCTGCGCGTGCTCGATGGCGCCATTGCGTTGTTCGACGCCGTCGCGGGGGTGCAGCCGCAATCGGAGACCGTCTGGCGTCAAGCCGACAAGTACCGCGTGCCGCGCATCGCCTTCATCAACAAGATGGACAAGGTCGGCGCGGACTTCGACAACGCCGTACAGACCATCGTCGATCGGCTCAAGGCCAATCCGGTTCCGATTCAGTTGCCCATCGGCGCGGAAGACAAGCTGCGGGGGGTCGTCGATTTGGTCGAGATGAAGGCGATCGTCTGGAACGACGACACGCAAGGACAGACCTACGAGATCGAAGGCATTCCCGCCGAGCTCCAAGATGAGGCCGAGGCGCGGCGCCACGACCTGATCGAGAAGGTCGCCGAGCAAGACGACGCACTGTTTGAGAAGTACGTCGAGGGCGAGGAGATCTCGGTCGACGAGCTCAAGGCCGGCATCCGCCGCGCGACCATCGCGCTGAAGGTGACGCCGGTTCTGGGCGGTTCGGCGTTCAAGTACAAGGGCGTGCAGCGGTTGCTCGACGCCGTCGTCGATTACCTGCCCTCTCCGCTGGATGTGCCGCCGGTCGAAGGCTCCGATCTCGAGGGTGAGGTCGAGATGGTTCGTCAGGCATCGGACGACGAGCCCTTCTCGGCGCTGGTCTTCAAGATCGTCACCGATCCCTACATCGGCCAGTTGGTCTTTGTGCGCGTCTACTCGGGCGTGCTCAAGGCCGGCGACTCGGTCTACAACGTGGCCAAGGGCCGCAACGAGCGCATCGGCCGGCTGCTGCAGATGCACGCCAACAAGCGCGAGGAGATCCAAGAGGTCCGCGCGGGCGACATCGCGGCGGTTGTCGGCCTCAAGACGGTGCAGACCGGCGACACGATCTGCGACGAGGCCAGCCCGGTCATCCTCGAGCCCATCGAGTTCCCCGAGCCCGTCATCTCGCTTGCCGTCGAGCCCAAGACGAAGGCCGATCAGCAGAAGCTCGGCATGGCGCTCGCCAAGCTGGCGCAGGAAGATCCGACCTTCCGCGTGGTCACCGATCCCGAGACCGGCCAGACGATCCTGTCCGGCATGGGCGAGCTGCATCTCGAGATTCTCGTCGATCGTCTCTTGCGCGAGTTCAAGGTGGAGGCCAACGTAGGCCGTCCACAGGTGGCCTACCGCGAGACGATCACGCGCAGCGCCGAGGGCGAGGGGCGCTTCGTGCGCCAAACCGGCGGCCGCGGCCAGTACGGCCATGCCAAGATTCGCATCGAGCCGCTCGAGCCGGGCGGCGACCACGGCGGGTTCGAGTTCGTCAACTCGATCGTCGGAGGCGCGATTCCGCGCGAGTTCATCAATCCGACAGCGGCGGGCATCAAGGAGGCCATGGAAGGCGGCGTGATCGCCGGCTTTTCCATGGTGAACGTCAAGGCCGAGCTCTACGACGGCAGCTTCCACGACGTGGACAGCTCCGAGGTGGCCTTCAAGGTGGCCGGCTCGATGGCATTCAAGGATGCGGTCAGCAAGGCCAAGGCGGTGCTGCTCGAGCCGGTGATGGCGATCGAGGTGGTGGTGCCGGAAGAGTACATGGGCGACGTGATCTCCGACGTCAACCAGCGCCGCGGACGCATCGAGGGCATGGAGATGCGCGGCGGCTCGCAGATCGTCAAAGGCTACGTGCCGTTGGCGGAGATGTTCGGCTACGCGACCGACCTGCGTTCGCGGACGCAGGGCCGCGGCAGCTATTCGATGCATCTGCACGGCTACGAGCAGGCGCCGGCGAACGTCGCCGAGGAAGTGATTGGCCGCGTGCAGGGGCGCGTGGTCAGCTAGGGTTCACGGTTGTTGGAAAGGGAGTAGGTTACAGCGATGGCGAAAGAGAAATTCGAGCGGACGAAGCCGCACGTAAACGTGGGGACGATCGGGCACATCGATCATGGCAAGACGACGTTGACGGCGGCGATCACGTCGGTGTTGTCCAAGCACGATCCGTCGAATCAGACGCGGTCGTTTGATTCGATCGACAATGCGCCGGAAGAGAAGGCGCGGGGGATCACGATCGCGACCGCGCATGTGGAGTATCAGACGGCGAACCGGCACTATGCGCACGTGGACTGTCCCGGACACGCCGACTACATCAAGAACATGATCACCGGGGCGGCGCAGATGGACGGCGCGATTCTGGTGGTGGCGGCGACCGACGGGCCGATGCCGCAGACGCGCGAGCATATCCTGTTGGCGCGGCAGGTGGGGGTGCCCTACATCGTGGTGGCGCTCAACAAAGTGGACATGGTGGATGACGAAGAGCTGCTCGAGCTGGTGGAGCTCGAGGTGCGCGAGCTGCTCTCCGAGTACGAGTTTCCCGGCGACGACATACCGGTGGTGAAGGTGTCGGCGTTGGGGGCGCTGAACGGCGAGGACAAGTGGGAGAAGTCGGTCGACGAGCTGATGGAAGCGGTGGACGACTATATTCCAACGCCGGAGCGGGAGGTGGACAAGCCGTTCTTGATGCCGGTGGAAGACATTTTTTCGATCTCGGGCCGGGGCACGGTGGTGACCGGGCGAATCGAGCGCGGGCTGATCAAGGTGGGCGAGGAAGTGGAGATCGTGGGGATCCGCGAGACGCAGAAGAAGGTGGTGACCGGGGTCGAGATGTTCAAGAAGCTGCTCGACCGAGGCGAAGCGGGCGACAACGTGGGACTGTTGGTGCGCGGGCTCGACAAGGACGAGGTGGAGCGGGGACAGGTGATGGCGAAGCCGGCGTCGATCACGCCGCACACCAAGTTCAAGGGCGAGGTGTACGTGCTGAAGAAGGACGAGGGAGGGCGGCACACGCCGTTCTTCAACGGCTACCGGCCGCAGTTCTACTTCCGGACGACGGACGTGACGGGCGTGGCGAACATGCCGGAAGGGACCGAGATGGTGATGCCGGGGGACAACGTGACGTTGTCGATCGAGCTGATCAGCCCGATCGCGATGGAGAAGGGGCTGCGCTTCGCGATTCGCGAAGGCGGCCGCACCATCGGCGCCGGCACGGTCTCCGATATTGTCGAGTAGCAGAGCGGAACCCTCATGCCGAAAGAACGTATCCGGATCCGCCTGAAAGCTTACGACTATCGCGTGCTCGATCAGTCGACGGGCGAGATCGTCGACACCGCGCGGCGGACCGGCGCCCAAGTCGCCGGCCCGATCCCGTTGCCGACGGTGAAGAACAAGTACACCGTGCTGCGCTCGCCGCACACCGACAAGCGCTCGCGTGAGCAGTTCGAGATCCGGACGCACAAGCGCCTGCTCGATATCCTCGAGCCGACGCAGGATACCGTCGACGCGCTGATGCGGCTGGATTTGCCGGCCGGCGTCGACGTCGAGATCAAAGCCTTCGGCAAGTAGGCGTAGCGCACGAAGAGAAGGGAAAGCGGTCATGGCCCCAGGCATTCTTGGCAAAAAGATTGGGATGACGCAGGTCTTCGACGCCGAAGGGCGCGTGGCGCCGGTGACGGTGCTGCAAGCCGGTCCGTGCGTGGTGGTCCAGCGCAAGACGCGCGAGAAGGACGGCTACGAGGCCGTGCAGCTCGGGCTGGTCGAGTTTGTCAAAGAGAACCGGCTGAACAGGCCACAGTTGGGGCGGCTGAAGAAAGCCGGCGTCGAGCCGCTGCGCTATCTCAGAGAGCTGCGCCTGGACGGCCAGCCCGACGCCGAGCTCAAGGCCGGGGACCGCGTTCTAGCCGAGGAGTTCAAGCCGAACCAGAGGGTCGACGTGATCGGAACCTCGAAGGGCAAGGGTTTCGCCGGCGTGATCAAGCGGCACAACTTCTCCGGCGGCAAGGACACGCACGGCTCGATGTCGCACCGCGCGCCTGGCTCGATCGGGCAGAGCTCCTATCCCTCGCGGGTGTTGCGTGGGGTGAAGATGGCGGGCCGCCAGGGCGGCAAGCGCGTGACGACGGTCGGTCTCGAGATCGTCGAGGTGCACCCGGAGGACAACGTGATCCTGGTGCGCGGCGCGGTGCCGGGGCCCAACGGAAGCTACGTGGTCGTGAGGAGGTCGAGCAGATAGCCATGCCGACGGTGGACGTAGTCGATTTCTCCAACAAGGTCGTCGGCTCGGTGGAGTTGGCCGACGAGGTGTTTGGCGTCGAGGTCAACCGGGCGTTGTTGCACGAGTCGGTGCGGCACTTCCTCAACGCCAAGCGCGCCGGGACGCACAGCACCAAGGTGCGCTCGGAGGTCAGGGGTTCGGGTCGCAAGCCGTGGCGCCAGAAAGGCACTGGCAGGGCGCGCGCGGGCTCGGTTCGCTCTCCAATCTGGCGCGCCGGCGGAACAGCGCACGGCCCCAAGCCGCGCAGCTACGCCTTCAAGCTCAACAAGAAGGAGCAGCTCGGCGCGTTGCGCTCGGCGCTTTCGGCGAAGCTGGCCGACGGCGCGATCACCGTGGTCGAGGGCTTTGAGCTCGACAGCCACAAGACGCGGGACTTGGCGACGATTCTGGGTCAGTTGGAGGCCGCCGGCAAGACGTTGGTGGTGCATAACGACGAGGCGCGAAATCTCGAGCTGGCGAGCCGCAACATTCCGAAGCTCACGCTGCTGTCGAGCCACGAGATGCATCCGTATCATCTGCTGGGCCACGAGCGCATTTTGATCTCCCAGGCCACGGCCGAGTCTTGCAGCGAGGCGTTGCGATGAACCCCTATCAAGTCATTCGAGGGCCGCTGGTCACCGAGAAGAGCGAGACGATTCGCGCCGAGCAGCATACGCTGTCGTTCCGGGTGGACCGCTCGGCGACCAAGACCGACATCCGCAACGCGGTCCGCAAGGTCTTCAACGTCGAGGTGGACTCGGTACGCACGGCCAGCTACAAGGGCAAGATGAAGCGTCGCGGTCGCTATTTCGGCTACCGGGCGAGTTGGAAGAAAGCGTTCGTCAAGCTCAAAGAAGGCCAACGCATGGTGGAGTACGCGCAGATCTAAGCGAGCGCGAGCGAACGAGACCTCTGATTCTGGGGGCTGACGAGAGATGCCGATCAAAACCTACAGGCCCACGACTCCGACCCGCCGTTTTCAATCGACGGTGGTCAAGGACGAGATCACGCGGGCCAAGCCGGAGAAGAGCCTGACCGAAGGGCTCTCGAAGGCGGGCGGGCGCAACAGCTCGGGGCGGATCACGGTTCGCTTCCGCGGCGGCGGCCACAAGCGCCGCTACCGGATCATCGATTTCAAGCGCGACAAGGTGGGCGTGCCGGCGACGGTGCTGTCGGTCGAGTACGATCCGAACCGTTCGGCGAACATCGCGCTGGTCGAGTACGAAGACGGCGAGAAGCGCTACATCCTGCAGCCGGTGGGCCTGAAGGTCGGCATGTCGGTTCTGGCCGGCCCCGAGGCGGACATCTTGGTCGGCAATTGCTTGCCGCTCAACAACATTCCGCCGGGCACGGTGGTGCACAACGTGGAGTTGCGGCCGGGCAAGGGCGGCCAGATGGGACGCGCGGCCGGGGCGGAGATTCGGCTGGTCGCCAAGGAAGCCGGCTACGCGTTGTTGCGGCTGCCCTCGGGCGAGATTCGCAAGGTGCTCGCCGACTGCACCGCGACGATCGGGAGGGTCGGCAACGTCGACCACTTGAACGTCTCGCTCGGCAAGGCCGGACGCAAACGCTGGTTGGGCCGGCGGCCGCACAACCGCGGCGTGACGATGAACCCGGTCGACCACCCGCACGGCGGCGGCGAGGGCCGCACCTCGGGCGGCCGCAACCCGGTCACGCCCTGGGGCCAGCCGACGCGCGGCTTCAAGACGCGCAACAACCCGCGCACCGACGGGTTGATCGTCACGCGGCGTAAGAACAAGAAGTAGGACGAGGAGCTCATGGGTCGTTCACTCAAAAAAGGACCGTTCTTCGACGAGCATCTCGATCGCAAGGTGCGCGCGGCGGCGGAGAGCGGCAAGAAGCAGGTCATCAAGACCTGGTCGCGCCGCTCGACGATTCTGCCCGAATGGGTCAACCAGACCATTGCGGTGCACAACGGCCGCAAGTTCATCCCGGTGTTCATCACCGAGAACATGGTCGGTCACAAGCTCGGCGAATTCGCCGCGACGCGCACCTTCCGCGGCCACGCCGGCGGCAAGTCGGGCAAGGGATAGAGCGATGACGGCGACGGCAAAGATGAACTACGTGCGGGTTTCGCCGCAGAAGGCCCGCCTGGTGATCGATCTGGTGCGCGGTCTGCCGGCCGAGCGGGCGCTGACGACGCTGAAGATGACCAACAAGGCGATCGCGCCGAAGGTGGCCAAGCTGCTGCAGTCGGCGGTGGCGAACGCGGAAGAGAAAGGGGCCGACGTCGACGAGCTCGTCGTCAGCCAGGCCTACGTCAACGAAGGGCCGCGCCTCAAGCGGCTGCGCCCGGCGCCGATGGGGCGCGCATTCCGCTATTTCCACCGGCTCAGCCACATCGTCATCACGGTGTCGGACGGAGCGGACGAGGCCGAATTCGACGAAGAGACGGAAGAGTAAATCGATGGGTCAAAAAGTACATCCTTACGGATTCCGGCTCGGCTACACCAAGGGCTGGCGCTCGCGCTGGTTCGCCAAGCAGGGCTATGCGGATCTAGTCGCCGAGGATCTCAAGCTCAAGAGCCAATTGCGCAGCCGGCTCAAGGCGGCGGGTCTGAGCTCGATCGAGCTCGACCGGCCCGGCAACAAGCTGCGGATCACGATTCGCACCGCGCGCCCGGGCATCATCATCGGCCGCCGCGGCGCCGAGATCGAGAAGCTGAAGGCGGAGCTGCAACAGCGCACCAAGCGCGAAGTCTACATCGACATTCAAGAAGTGCACCGCCCCGAGCTCGACGCGCAACTGGTGTCGGAGTCGGTGGCGATGCAGATCGAGAAGCGCGTCGCGTTCCGGCGCGCCATGCGCAAGGCGGTCGACTCGGCGCTGCGCTTTGGTTGCAAGGGCATCAAGATCTGGGTTTCAGGACGGCTCAACGGCGCCGAGATCGCGCGCTCGGAGTGGTATCTGCAGGGCCGCTTGCCGCTGCAGACCTTGCGCGCCGACATCGACTACGGGTTCACCGAAGCGATGACGACCTACGGGGTCATCGGCGTGAAGTGCTGGATCTACAAGGGCGAGATCATCGAGCGCGGCGACCGCTCCGGCGACGATCCCGAGCCGGCGCGTCGCCGGCCGCACAGCGAGCGTCAGCGCGCGGCGGCGCGCCGCGACCCGGCGCCGGAGCAGACCGCGGCTGTCGCGCCGCCGGTCGCGGTCGAGCCCGTCGCGACGCCGCCGGTCGAGCAGGCGCCCGCGGCCGCGCCTGAGGCGTCGCCCGCCGCTGCACCGCCCGCCGCGGCGCCGCCTGCTGCCGCACCGCCCGCGGCTGCGCCGATTCAGCCGCCGATCGTTCCCAAGCCCGAGGGCAGCGAAGAGCCGAGCCAGGGTTGAGAGGGCCGAGGATTTAGCGACAGAGGACGACAACCATGTTGATGCCACGCAAAGTCAAGCACCGCAAGGTGCAGCGCGGCCGCCGACGCGGCAAGGCCTGGCGCGGCTCCAATCTCGATTTCGGCGACTTCGGCTTGAAGGCGCTCGAGGCGGCTTGGATCACCGACCGTCAGATCGAGGCGGCGCGCGTGGCGATCAACCGCCATGTCAAGCGCGGCGCGAAGCTGTGGATCCGCATCTTCCCGCACAAGCCCATCACCAAGAAGCCCGCCGAGGTGAGGATGGGCAAGGGGAAAGGCGCGCCGGAAGGCTGGGTGGCGGTCGTCAAGCCGGGCAAGGTGATGTTCGAGCTCGAGGGCGTGCCGGAGGATTTGGCGCGGCGCGCGATGGATCTAGCCGCGCGCAAGCTGCCCATCCCGGTCAAGTTCGTCAGCCGCGAGTCGGGAGGTTTGTTGTGAAGGCCGTCGAGTTTCAAGATCTCGATCCCGCCGAGATGCAGGCGAAGGAGAACGAGATTCGCGAGCAGATCTTCCGCCTCAAGTTCCAGATCTCGATGGGCCAGGTCGACGGCATCAAGAAGTATCGCGCGCTGCGTAAGGATCTCGCGCGGTTGCTGACGGTTCGGCGTCAGACCGAGCTCCAAGGAGCCAACTAAGCCATGTCGGAACAACCCAAGGCGCACAAGAATCAAAAGATCGGCGAAGTCGTCTCGACCAAGATGGACAAGACCATCGTGGTCGAGGTCACCCGTCGCGTTCCGCATCCGCTCTATCGGCGCATCGTCAGCCGCAAGAAGAAGTTCCTGGCGCACGACGAGGAAGGCAAGGCGCACATCGGCGACCGCGTGCGGATCATCGAGTGCCGGCCGTTGTCGAAGCGGAAATGCTGGACGCTCGATGCGATCGTGATCGAAGCCAAGCGCGCCGAGGAGGCGCCGGCGGGCTAGCCGCGCGGGCGGCGGGAAGCGGGCAGGGAGTCGAAGCGTCATGATCGGAATGCAAACCCGGCTGGAAGTGGCCGACAATTCTGGAGCTCGCAAGTTGCAGTGCATCCTGCCGCGGGGCGGCAACGTGGGTGACAAGGCCGGCTTGGGCGACATCGTGACAGCTTCAGTTAAGGAAGCCGCGCCGGACGGCAACGTCAAAAAGGGCGCCGTCGTCAAGGCCGTGATCGTACGGATGCGCAAGGAGACCCGCCGCCGTGACGGCACCTACATTCGCTTCGACCAGAACGCGGCAGTGTTGGTCAACGACGTCAACGAGCCCGTCGGTACGCGCGTATTCGGGCCGGTAGCCCGCGAGCTACGCGACAAGCGCTTCATGAAGATCGTCTCGCTGGCGCCGGAAGTGCTCTGAGGCAGGGAATCGGGAAGTATTTGCAATGCAGGCGGAATACAGACAACGAACCCGGTTAGTCCGCGACGATACCGTCGAGGTCATCGCCGGCAGGGACGCGGGCAAGCGCGGACGCGTGCTCGACATCGACCGCAAGCGCGGCAAGATCCTCGTCGAGCACGCCATGACTGTCAAAAAGCACGTGCGGCCGAACCCGCAACGGCAGATCAAGGGCGGCATCGCCGAGCGCGAGGCGTATTTCGACATCTCGAACGTGATGATCGTTTGCCCGCAGTGCGGACCGGTGCGCATCGGGATGGAGCTCGGCGACGGCGGCGCGAAGACGCGCGTCTGCCGCAAGTGCGAGCAGCCGCTCGAGAAGAAGAAGCGGACGGCGTAGGAACAGACATGGCGGCAAGGCTTAGAACGAAATACCAGGATGAAGTCGCCCCGGCGCTGCAGAAGGAGTACGGTTACTCCTCGCCCATGGCGATCCCCAAGATCGCCTACATCAAGCTCAACATGGGCATGGGCGAGGCGATCCAGAACAGCCGGCTGATCGATTCGGCGACGGCCGAGCTGGCGGCGTTGAGCGGCCAGAAGCCGATCGTGACCAAAGCGCGCAAGTCGATCGCGCAGTTCAAGCTGCGCGAGGGCATGCCGATCGGGGTGTGCGTGACGTTGCGCGGCGAGCGGATGTACGAGTTTCTCGATCGGTTGATCGCGATCGCTCTGCCGCGGGTGCGCGACTTTCGCGGCATCTCGCCCAAGGCGTTCGATGGCCGTGGCAACTATACGCTCGGCGTACGCGAGCACGTGATCTTCCCCGAGATCGACTTCACCAAGGTCGACAAGGTCAAGGGCATGAACGTCACCTTCGTGACGACGGCGAAGACGGACCCCGAGGCGCTGAGCCTGCTGCGCGGGATGGGGATGCCGTTCCGGCAATAGAGGCGCGGAAGAGGAAGGATTCTCTCGAGGATTTCGAATATGGCGACACAGGCCAAGATGGCGCGCGAGCGCAAGAAGTTGAAGTTCAAGGTGCGCTACCGCAACCGCTGCCGCCGCTGCGGCCGGCCGCGCGGCTACATCCGCAAGTTCGAGATGTGCCGTATCTGCGTGCGCGAGCTCGCCTTGCAGGGCGAGCTGCCGGGCGTCGTCAAGTCGAGTTGGTAGGAATTTAGGAGTCGACGAAGATATGCTGACCGATCCCATCGCCGATTTCCTCACGCGCGTTCGCAACGCGATGAGCGTGGGGCATCCGCGCGTCGACATTCCGGCGTCCAAGCTCAAGGTCGAGCTCGCGCGGATTCTCAAGGAAGAAGGATACGTGGCCAACTACCGCGTGGCCGAGGACGAGGGCAAGCGCACGATCAAGGTCTATCTCAAGTACCGCCCCGACCGGCGTCCGGTGATGACGAAGATCGAGCGCGTCTCCAAGCCCGGGTGTCGCGTCTACGTCAACTCGAAAGAGATTCCGTCGGTGATCGGCGGCATGGGCATCAACATTTTGACCACCTCGCGCGGCGTGATGACGGGCAAGCAGGCGCGCTCGCTCGGCGTCGGCGGCGAAGTGCTCTGCAGCATCTACTAGGGAACGAACCTCATGTCGAGAATCGGAAACGCACCGATCACCATCCCCTCGGCCGCCAAGGTCGAGCTGGCGGACGACGTGATCAAGGTCAAAGGGCCCAAGGGCGAGTTGAGTGCGCCGGTCCCCGAAGGGGTGACGGCAAAGCTCGAAGAAGGGCAGTTGGTGTTCGAGCGCCAGAGCGATCAGCACGCTGCCAAGCACGGGCTGGCGCGAGCGCTCGTTCAGAACGCGGTAACCGGGGCGACGACGGGGTTCACCAAGCAACTCGAGATCGTCGGCGTCGGCTACCGCGCCTCGGTCGCCGGCAAGGTGGCGATCTTCAACCTCGGCTATTCGCACCCAATCGAGGTGCTGATGCCCGAAGGCGTCGAGATCAAGATCGAGCAAAACACCAAGATCGAGGTCTCGGGCGCGGACAAGCAGGCCGTGGGCCAGGTGGCGGCCATGATCCGCTCGTTGCGTCCGCCCGACCCCTACAAGCAAAAAGGCGTCCGCTATGCGGGCGAGCAGTTGCGCAAGAAGGAAGGCAAGACCGGCGCCGCCTAGTGGCGGGACGGCCTACGAAAGGATTGAGCCCATGTACACGCCGCCGAATCGAAAGACGATCCGACAAAACGTGCATGCACGGATTCGCAAGAGCCTGCAGGGCGACGCCGAGCGTCCGCGCTTGGCCGTACGCCGCTCGCTCAAGCACATCTACGCCCAGGTGATCGACGATGTCGCCGGGCGCACCTTGGCCGCGGCGAGCACGCGCGACGCCGACGCGAGCAAGAGCTACGGCGGCAACGTCGAGGCGGCCAAGAAGATCGGCGCCTTGGTCGCCGAGCGCGCCAAGGCCGCTGGCGTCAGCGTGGTCGTCTACGATCGCGGCGGCCACCGCTACCACGGCCGCGTCAAGGCGCTAGCGGACGCGGCGCGCGAAGCGGGACTGAAATTCTAGGACGGGCCCAGGGAACTACCCACGATGATTCAACACCGCGAAATTATCGATCCGACCGACCTGAACCTCAAAGAGCAGGTCGTCTCGATCAACCGCGTGACGAAGGTCGTCAAGGGCGGCAAGAACCTCAGCTTCGCGGCTTTGGTCGTCGTCGGCGACCCCGACCGTCACATCGTCGGCTTTGCCAAGGGGAAGGCCAAAGAGGTGCCCTCGGCGATTCGCAAGGCGATCGAGAAGGCGAAGAAGAACCTGATCCAGGTGAACGTGGCCGACTACACGATTCCGCATCAAGTGTTGGGTCGTTTCGGATCGGGCCAGGTGCTGCTCAAGCCGGCCCGCGAAGGTAAGGGCATGATCGCCGGAGGCGCGGTGCGAGCCGTGGTCGAGGCCGCCGGCATCCACAACGTGCTGACGAAGTCGATTGGAGCGAAGAACCCGCACAACGTCATCAAGGCCACCTTCGACGGGCTGCTGCAACTGCGCGACAAGGGCGAGATCGCAGAGATTCGCGGCATCGATGCGGCCAACATCTGACGAGAGAGCGACGATGGCGAAAACGATCAAGATCCGGCTCAAGCGCAGCACGATCGGCGTGCCGGCGAAGGTACGCAAAGTGGTGTGGGGCCTGGGCCTGCGGAAGATCGACCAAGTTGTCGAGCGGCCCGACAACGAGGGAATCCGCGGCATGGTGGCCAAAGCGCCCCACTTGCTCGAGGTGCAACAATGAATCTGAGCGATCTACGGCCCGCCGAGGGCTCGCGCCGCAAGCGCAAGCGGATCGGCCGCGGTCCGGGCTCGGGCCACGGCAAGACGGCGGGTCGCGGCGAGAAGGGCCAGAAGTCCCGCTCGGGCTACAGCCGGGCTTTCGGTTTCGAGGGCGGCCAGATGCCGCTGATCCGGCGCGTGCCCAAGCGCGGGTTCCACAACCTGTTTCGCACCGAGTACGCGACGGTGAACGTGGGCCGGCTCAACGAGCTCGAAGGCGACAGCTTCTCGGCGGAGTCTCTGGTTGCCGCGCGCGTGGTGCGCAAGCTCGGCGACGGGCTGAAGATCCTGGGCGGCGGTGAGATCGCGCGCGCCATTACCGTCGAGGCTCACAAGTTTACCGCCTCGGCGAAACAGAAGATCGAAGCGGCGGGCGGCAGAGCGGTGGTGATCGGCGGCGAGCCCGAGGCCAAGGCGAAGCCCGCGCCCAAGCCTGAACCGGCGCCGGAGAAGAAGCCGGAGGCCAAGGCGGCCCCCAAGAAGGCCGCGAAGAAGAAGGCCGCTCCAAAGAAGGCGGCCGCGAGCGAAGCCGAGGCCGAGAAGGCGCCGAAGCAAGCCAAGGCGGCCCCTAAGAAGGCGGCGAAGAAGAAGGCG
Organism: Bryobacterales bacterium; assembly: GCA_965216545.1. Classification (GTDB taxonomy): domain Bacteria; phylum Acidobacteriota; class Terriglobia; order Bryobacterales; family UBA6623; genus RI-231. Next base: position 2,284,442 of record OZ244172.1, on the reverse strand, counting down.
AGCAAGGCCAAGGACGAAGGCGAAGAATGAACAAGTTTCTCGAAGCCTTCCTGAACGTGTTCCGGGTGCCGGACCTGCGCAACCGCGTGTTGTTCACGCTGGCCATGCTGGCGGTGTATCGCGTCGGCGCCCACATCCCCACGCCCGGGGTGAACACGGCCGAGCTGCAGCGGCTGATGGAACAGGCCGCCGGCACGGCGCTAGGCTTCCTCGATCTGTTTTCGGGCGGTCAGTTGAGCCAGATGACGATCTTCGCGTTGGGCATCATGCCCTACATCACCGCGTCGATCATCCTGCAGTTGCTCACCATCGTCGTCCCGACGCTCGAGAAATTGCAGAAGGAAGGCGAGCTCGGCCGGCGCAAGATCACCCAGTGGACGCGCTACCTCACCATCGGCCTCTCGATCGCACAGTCGATCGGTTTCTCGACCGTGGTGCAGCAGTCGAATCTGGCCTACAACCCCGGGCCGGCGTTCACCGCGATGACCGTGCTGACGCTGACTACCGGCACGGCATTCGTGATGTGGCTGGGCGAGCAGATCACCGAGCGCGGCATCGGCAACGGCATGAGCTTGCTGATCTTCGCCGGCATCGTGGTGGGCTTGCCCGGCGCGATTCAGAATCTCTACGAGAACGTCTTCGTCACCCAGCAGTGGAACCTGTTCCAGTTGTTCCTGATTCTGGCCGGGATGATCGCGGTGGTGGCGTTCATTGTGCTGGTCGAGCGCGGCGAGCGCCGCATCCCAGTGCAGTATGCGCGTCGCGTGGTCGGCCGCCGGCAGATGGGCGGCCAGCAAACGCACTTGCCGCTCAAGGTCAACTCGGGCGGCGTGATGCCGGTCATCTTCGCGTCCTCGATTCTGGCGTTTCCGCAGACCCTGGGGCTGATCGTCAAGGACAGCCCCTATCTGACGAACCTGCTCACGACGATTGCCTATGGGGAGCCGCTCTACGAGCTGCTCTACGTGGCCGGCATCGTCTTCTTCGCGTTCTTCTACGTGTCGATCATCTTCAACCCGAACGAGGTGGCCGACAACATGCGCAAATACGGCGGCTTCATCCCCGGGATTCGCTCGGGCAAGCCGACCGCCGATCACATCAACGAGATTCTCACCCGGATCACGATGGTCGGCGCGCTGTACTTGGCGTTGATCTCGATCATTCCGGACTTCCTGATCGCCGGCGTGAAGCTGCATCACGTTCCGCTGATCGGCAACTGGGCGGACGCCAATCTGCCCCGTTGGTTCCTCGATGGTCTCAACGTGAACTTCTACTTTGGCGGGACATCGCTGCTGATCGTCGTCGGCGTGGCGATGGACACCGTCAACCAGATCGAGGCGCAGTTGGTGATGCGCCACTACGAAGGCTTTACGCCCCGAGCCGGACGAATCAAGGGGCGCCGCTCGTTCGCGTAAGCGCGCGAGGAAGGTTTGTGAAGTGGTTTTGGAGCTACTAGCGCGGCGAGCCGGGATGATCATTCGCAAGAGTCCATCCGAGCTCGAAAAGATGCGGGCCTCGGGCCGGCTGGTGGCGCAGATCCTGCATGAGCTGCGGGGAATGGTCGCGCCCGGGGTGACCACGCTCGATCTCGAGACCGCGGCGGAGAAGATGGTCAACGACGCTGGCGCGCGGGCGGCGTTCAAAGGCTACTACGTGCCGGCGGCGGGCCGGCGATTCCCGTGCGTGTTGTGTACGTCGATCAACGAAGAGGTTATCCACGGCATCCCGTCGAAGAAGCGGGTGCTCGGGAAGGGCGACGTCGTCAAGATCGACATCGGGGTGCAGTTGAACGGCTATTTCGGAGACTCGGCCACCACCGTGCCAGTGGGCGAGATCGACTCCGAGACCGAGCGCTTGCTGCGGGTGACCAAGGAGTCGCTCGAGCTCGCGATCGAGAAGGTCGTCGACGGCAATCGCCTGTTCGACATATGCGGCACGGTGCAGAAGCACGTCGAGGGCAACGGCTTCTCGGTGGTGCGCGAGTTTGTGGGTCACGGCATTGGGGCGAAGCTGCACGAGGAGCCGCACGTGCCCAACTACGTGGACGCGAAAGTGAGAAACCCTCGCGTGCGCGAGGGCATGGTATTCGCCATTGAGCCGATGGTGACCGCGGGCAAACCCGAGACGCGCGTGCTCTCGGATCGCTGGACGGCGGTTACCTCCGACGGCTCGACGGCGGCGCATTTCGAGCATTGCGTAGCAGTCACCGAGAACGGTCCGTGGGTGCTGACGACGGTGTGAAGCAGGAGGGCGGAGAGACGAGCAAGCTCGTCGAAGCCGTGGTGGAGGAAGAATTGCCGAATGCGTTGTTTCGCTTGACGCTGGCCGATCGCACCGAGGTGCTCGCCCACGTCAGCGACCGGCGCGCGAACGATTTTCTCCGGCTGTTGCCCGGAGACAGAGTGGAGGTTCGGATCTCGCCCTACGACGATCGGCGTGGACGAATCCTCCGGCGGGTACGACAATGAAAGTAAGAGCCTCGGTCAAACGGCTTTGTAAGGATTGCAAGGTGATCCGGCGTCACGGCGTCGTGCGCGTCATCTGCAAGAACCCCAAACACAAGCAGCGGCAGGGATGACGATATGGCACGACTCGAAGGCGTAGATTTGCCCAACAACAAGCGAGCCGAGATCTCGCTCACCTATATCTATGGTATCGGCCCCACGCGGGCGCGCTCGTTGCTCTATCGCGCCGGGATTCCGTTCGAGAAGCCGATGGGCGATCTCGACGACAGCGAGATCACCGCGCTGCGCAAGTTGCTCGAGGAAGAGGGAGCGGTCGAAGGCGACCTCCGCAAGGAAGTGGCGCTCAACATCCGGCGGCTGATGGAAATCGGCTGCTATCGCGGCCTGCGTCACCGCCGGGGCTTGCCGGTGCGCGGCCAGCGGACGCATACCAACGCCCGCACGCGCAAGGGTCCGCGCCGCGGTCAGATCGCCAACAAGAAGAAGGCCGCCAAGTAGGGGCCCCGACAGGAATCGAAACCAGACATGGCAAAAGCGAAAGGCAAAGGCAAGAAGAAATTCAAGAGCCGCGTCAAGAAGAACATCCCTGTCGGCATCGTGCACGTACAGGCGACGTTCAACAACACGATCATCACGATCACCGACCAGGAGGGCAACCTGATCAGTTGGTCCTCGGCGGGATCGTTGGGCTTTCGCGGCTCGCAAAAAGGGACGCCGTTCGCGGCGCAGCAGGCGTGCTTGACCGCGGCCAACGCCGCCAAGGAGCACGGTCTGCGCACGGTGAGCGTGCGCGTGAAGGGGCCTGGCGGCGGACGCGAATCCGCGGTGCGCGCCTTGGCGACGGCTGGCATCATGGTCCGCCACATCAAGGACGTCACCCCGATTCCGCACAACGGCTGCCGCCCGCCCAAGAAGCGGCGCGTCTGAGGGGCCCAGGAGACTAGGAAACCATGGCAAGAAACCGAGGACCCGTCGTTCGGAAGTCGCGTCGCCTGGGGCTCGCGCTCGACCCCAAGTCCGAGCGCCTGCTCGACAAACGACCCTATCCGCCCGGCCAGCACGGCAAGAGCCGCCGGCCGCGCAAGATGTCCGACTACGGCACGCAGTTGCAGGAGAAGCAGAAAGCGCGCTTCATGTACGACGTGCTCGAGCGCCAGTTCCGGCGCTACTACCAGAAGGCCACGCACATGAAAGGCGTGGTCGGCGACAACATGATGGGCTTGCTCGAGCAGCGGCTCGATAACGTCATCTTTCGTCTCGGCTTCGCGATGACTCGCCGCATGGCGCGGCAGGTCGTCAACCACGGCCACATCGCCGTCAACGGACGCAAGGTCGACATCCCGTCCTACCAGGTGCGCCCCGGCGACGTGGTCGAGATTCGCGAGAAGAGCCGCGAGCATGGCGGCATCCAACTCGCCCTGGAGACTCCGGCGCACTCGCTGTTGCCGAGCTGGCTCGAAGCCGAGCCGCAAAACTTCCGAGGCCGCGTCATCGGGACCCCCTCGAGGCACGATATCGAACAGACGCAAATCAACGCCCAGCTCATCGTCGAGCTCTATTCGAGATAGCTCGGGCACGGGCTGTGAATGCCTGCCGCGCCCGCGCCCGGGCCGGCAGACGCGGACTAGCTGAGGAGACCAAGAACGCCCATGTGGAAAGGATTTCAAAAGCCGAAGCGTCTGGCCGTCGATCCGGACTCTCTGACCGACACCTACGGTCACTTCAGCGCGCAGCCGTTCGAGCGCGGCTTTGGCGCGACCATCGGCAATTCGCTGCGTCGCGCCCTGCTCAGCTCGATCGAGGGCGCGGCCATCACCGCCGTCCGCATCGAGGGCATCTCGCACGAGTTCAGCCCAATCCCCGGCGTTACCGAGGACGCCACCGACATCATCCTCAACCTCAAGCAGATTCCGCTCAAGCTGCACAGCGAGAATCCGCGCACCATCCGGCTGCGCGCCACCGACGCCGGCGAAGTCTTCTCCGGCCGCATCGAGGCCGACTCCGAGGTCGAAATTCTCGACCCAAACGTCTACCTGGCAACGGTGAGCGACGGCGGGCTGCTCGACATCGAAATGCGGGTCAAGCAGGGACGCGGCTACGTCTCGGCCGAGCGCAACTTCGACGAGGACCTCGCCCTGGGCTACATCCCCATCGACTCGGTCCACTCGCCGGTGCGCAAGGTCAACTTCACCGTTGACCAAGCGCGCTTGGGCCAGATGACCGATTACGACAAGCTCGGCCTCGAGGTCTGGACCAACGGCGCCATCACGCCGCAGGACTCCATCGGCCTGGCCGCGAAGCTGATCAAAGATCACATGTCGATCTTCATCAATTTCGAAGAAGAGACCGCGGCCGAGGAAGCGCCGATCGACGCCCAAACCGAGCGCTTCAACGAGCATCTCAACCGCTCGGTCGAAGAGCTCGAGCTGTCGGTGCGTTCTTACAATTGCTTGAAGAACGCCAACATCCAAACCATCGGCGACCTCGTCGTCCGCTCGGAAGCGGACATGCTGAAGACCAAGAACTTCGGCCGTAAGTCGCTCAACGAGATCAAGGAGATCCTCAACACCATGGGCTTGAGCCTGGGCATGCGCTTCGACGAGCAAGGCCGGCTCATTCCGCCCGAGGCCTAGAGCGCGGGCTGCTCGAGAGGAATCTCTACAACGAAGGTGCATCATGCGGCATAGAGTAGGCGGATACAAGCTGGGACGGGACGGGTCGGCCCGTCGCGCGCTGTTGCGCGGGCTGACCACGAGTCTCATCCTCGAAGACCGGATCGTGACGACGGTGACCAAGGCCAAGGCCGTGCGCCCGCAGGTCGAGAAGATGATCACCCTGGCCAAGCGCGACACGCTGCACGCGCGTCGGCAAGCGGCTGCGTATCTGCTCGAGCCCAAAGCGGTCAAGAAGCTGTTCGAGCAGCTCGGCCCGCGCTTCTCCGAGCGGCCCGGCGGCTATACACGCATCGTCAAGCTCGGCGCCATGCGCAAGGGCGACGGCGCCGAGCAGGCGCTGATCGAGTTTCTTGGCTCCGAGATCAAACGCAAGGCCGAAGAGCGCCGCAAACGCCGCGAAGAGCGCCTGAAGCAAGCCCAAGAAGCCGGCGAAGAAGTCGAAGACGAGGAATAACTCGTGGCGCAAGCGGCCACGCTTGCCGGGTCGCGAGCCCTCGCGACCGAACTGCCATGACCATCCAATTCACCCCGACAGCGCGGCTCCTCGCCGCGCTGTCTTGCGTTCTCCTCCTCGCCGTCCCGGCCTGCCAGCAACCCTCCGGCGAAGGCCTCGCCGCCGTCGTCGACGGCTACCAGATCACCCTCGACGACCTCGACCGCTACTTCCAGACCCAGCTTGGCGAACAAGCCGGCCCGCCCAGTGAAGACCAGGCGCGTATGATGCGCCTCAGCCTGCTCAACGAAATCATCGACCGCCAGGTCCTGCTGCAGAAAGCCGAGTCGCTCGGGTTGATGGCCAACGACGATGAGGTCGACTCGCGCTACCAGCAGTACCGCGCGCCGTTCGAGTCCGACGAAGAGTTCTTTCGTTCGCTCGAGGAGCAGGGCCTCAACCGCGAGGACCTGCGCACCGAGATTCGCCGCACACTCACCATCGAGAAGCTGCTCAACCGCGAGATCAGCTCTCGCGTCGAAGTCTCCGACGCCGAGATGCGCCAGTATTACGACGAGAACAAGGCCAGCTTCGCTCTCGCCGAGCAGCGCCTGCATTTGGCTCAAATCGTGGTCACGCCGGTTCCCGAGACGCCCGTACCCAACCTGCTTAGCGACGACGCCGTCGACGACGAGACCGCCCAGACCAAGATCCAGATGATCGAAGATCGCTTGGCGAACGGCGAGGACTTCTCGACGCTCGCGCAGAATTATTCCGAAGATCCTTCGACGGCCTCCACCAGCGGAGACCTCGGCTTCATCCCGCAATCTTCGCTCGAGAAGGCCGACATCACCTTGCGCCGCGCCGTCGCCGCTCTGAGCCCCGGCGAAAACTCGCCCGTGCTCGAGACCGAAGGCCAATACCGCATCATCCGCATGCTCGACAAAGAGCAGCCCGGCCAACGCGACTACTCCGATCCGCGCGTCCAACAAACGATCCGCGAGACCCTGGCCAACGGTAAGGACCAGTTGCTCAAGACGGCGTATCTAGAGATGCTCCGTAGCCGGGCCGACATCACCAACTACTACGCTGAGCGGGTAGTCGGAAGCTTCGGCGTCTCGGACTAGCGCCGCCCGCCCCGCAACGGAGCCGCCGGTGCGAGCCGGCCGTCCGCCGAATCTTGAGGATTCGGGCCTGGACTCGCCCCTCCCGGCGTTCCCTTTTTGTGCCGGGCCCAACTCTTCCCTCTCGATGCAGACCACTGTTGATTCGAACGAACTTGCTTCGAATCGCATGAGCCAGTCCCGGACTTCTTCACACGTTCCCGTCCCGCATTGGTAAACGTTGCGATGCCAAGCGAATTGGGTCTTGAAGGATACGCGGCTACCGTCGGGCCTGTCCAGATCCTGGACGGGCCCCAGGCTGCAAACCACGTCTCCATTCTCGATCGAGAAGTAGGTGACACCGTGGTTGATCTGCTACGGACGCTAGAGAACGCAAACCCGAGGAGCGGCCTGAATTGAGGGCTTCCACGGAATTCTCGACGACAAGCTCAAGGCCATCGCACCAGAACAACCCGGACGCGGTGGGGCACAATTTGGTTCTTTTTGGTCCGATCCCGCGATACGAGTTGTTGTGCGAGTCGAGCGTAGAGTTCGAAGATCCGGATTATGACCCCTGGGCCCCGGAGCGCTGGCCACTAGGCGTGACCGAGGGTTAAAAGGCGGTTCCAAGGACGGCAGGCTGAAGCAATCGCTCCCGATCCGCCGTAATGACACCCCGTCTAGAGATATCCTTCCTCGTCGATGAATCGCTGGATCTGGTCAGCCGTTATCATCGGCGTCCTCGGCGGCACATAGAAGGTGGGGAATCGGGCCTCGCGAACCGGACGACGGACGCGAACGAAACCCAGGAGCACGGCGAGTACCGCGCCCCCAGCAGGAAAAAGTGACCGTCGCGTTGTCACCATTCGAGTTTGGCCAAGGTCCCGGCGGAGTGTCAAGGGCGCGACATGCCGTGCCCTCCATGCCCTATGTGCTCACTCCTCCGCCTCCAGAAAGCGCTCCGCCTCGATCGCGGCCATGCAGCCGGCCCCGGAGGCGGTGATCGCCTGACGATACACGCGGTCCTGCACGTCGCCGGCATGGAACACCCCTTCGACGCTGGTGCGCGCGCCGCCGTGCGAGACGAGATACCCTTCCCCGTCGACCTCCACCTGGCCGTCGAGGAACTTCGTGTTGGGGATGTGCCCGATGGCGAGGAACAACGCCTTCGTCTCGTGCTCCCAACTCTTGCCGTCGGCGGTGGACTCGAGCGTCAGCCCGGTCACCTCGTTCTTCGCTGGGTCGTGGACTTCGCGGACCACCGCTGAGGTAATCCACTTGATCTTGGGATTCTTCTTGGCCCGCTCCAGCATGATGTGCGACGCTCGAAACTCCTCGCGGCGATGAATGATCGCAACTTCGGAGGCGAACTTCGTCAAGAACGTCGCCTCCTCCATCGCCGAGTCGCCGCCGCCGACCACCGCCACCGGCACGTCGCGGAAGAAGAAGCCGTCGCAGGTGGCGCAGGAGCTGACCCCGTGGCCGATGAGCTTCTGCTCGTTCTCGAGGCCCAACCAGCGCGCCGAGGCGCCGGAGGCGACGATCAGCGTCTTGGTCGCGATCTCTTCCTCGCCAATCCAGAGCTTGAAGGGCCTCTCGGAGAGGTCGACCTTGGTCACGTTGTCGGCCTTGTACTCGGCGCCAAAGCGCTGCGCCTGCTTCTTCATGTTCTCGACGAGCTCGGGGCCCATCACGCCCTCGGGGAAACCCGGAAAGTTCTCCACATCGGTCGTCAGCGAGAGTTGGCCGCCTGCTTCGAGCCCGGAGACGACCAGCGGGTCCAAGTTGGCCCGCGCAGCATAGATGGCCGCGGTGTTGCCCGCGCAGCCCGAACCGATGATCACCACGTTGCGCATGCGCTACTCCTTCTTTCGTGTCGCCGAACTCATCATTCTACTTCGCGGCCCCGGCGCAACGAACGCCTCGCCCGCGGGCGCTCCAAACCGGATGACCCGTAACAGGCGTGACGTAACCCCGCTCGCTCCGCGTCCGAACCCAACCCTGTAGCCCAGATGCAATCCCTCCGTGCAGTTCTGGCGTCGTTGGTCGTTGCGCTTGCCGTCGCCGGCCAGTCGCTGCCGGTGCGCGGCCAATTCAAGACCGACCTCACGAAGCGCGCCATCGAGCTTTCCGAGCTGCTCAGCGGCGGGCCGCCCAAGGACGGCATCCCTTCCATCGACAACCCGCAGTTCGTCTCCGTCAGCGAAGCCGCCACCTGGATCGATGAGCGCGAGCCGGTGATGTGGCTCGAGCATGGCGGCGAAACGCGCGTCTACCCGCTGCAGATCCTGATGTTTCACGAGCTGGTCAACGACCGCATCGGCGATCTGCCCATCCTGGTCAGCTACTGTCCACTGTGCCAGAGCGCCATCGTGTTCGACCGCCGTGTCGACGGCACGCTCTACCAGTTCGGCGTCAGCGGCATGCTGCGCAACTCCGACATGGTGATGTACGACCGCACCACCGACAGCTTGTGGCAGCAGCTCACCGGCGAGGCCATCGTCGGCGAGCTCACCGGCGCCCGCCTCGAGGTCGTTCCCAGCCGGCTAACCGATTTTGGCGCCGTCAAACGGAATCGCCCCGAGGCCCGCGTGCTCAGCCGCCGCACCGGCGCGATCCGGCCCTACGGATCCTCGCCCTACGTCGGGTATGAGCTCGGCGGCGGCCCGCGGTTTCCCGCCCGCTACCGTCACGCCGACCGCATCCACCCGCTCGACAGGCTGGTCGTCATCCGCCACGGCGGCAAGGCGCGGGCCCATCCGCTCAAAGTCTTGGCCCGCCGAACGGTTGCCGACGGCAAGCTCGCCGGCCAACGCTACGTGATCTTTTTCGACCCCGCCGCGGTGAGCGCGCTCGACGCCCGCCAGATCGCGCGATCCCGCCAAGTCGGCTCCGCTAGTGTGTTCTCGCCGACGCTCGACGGCCGTGAGCTGCGGTTCCGCGACCGCGGCGGCAAAGTCTTCGATCGCGAGACCGGCAGCGAGTGGAACATTCTCGGCGAAGCCGTCAGCGGACCACTCCAAGGCGAGCGGCTCGAACCGCTCGACCACGGCGTCTTCTTCGCCTTTGCCTGGCTCGCCTTCCGGCCCGACACGGTTGTCATCGGCCTTCCGCCCGAGCCCCAAGCGCCGCCAACGCCTACTCGAACGCCGGCAGCCCCGTCACCCCGCTGATTTGGTGAGATCAGTGCACAGGGATCATGACGTGTTCGTACTCCGTCCCCTTCCACATGACGTAAGGTCCTCCAGTGTCGGGATCGTCCGGTAGCGATTTCACCAGCGCCGAGTTTGGGACAAGGAGCATCAAGTGCGGTCCTTCCTCGACCCACTCGTTGTCCGGCGTTGGGCTTTTGGCGTATGGGTCGACGTTACTGACGCCATCATCACCCGTCAACATGTAGGCCAAGCCGACCTGATCGGTCTCGAACGGCTTCTTGCTTGCCCAAGCGACGGCCCACTTCGCCCAGACGGAGTCGAGGCACATGGGACTGTTGAGCATGCCCTCCGTGCCTGGGTAGCACGTCCAGGCGTTCGTTCCGGGCCGCAAGACCGAGCCATCCAATCCTTCACTGTCGCCTCCTGGGCAAGACCGGCGGGCGCGGCGCGCAAGGCCTGTTTGATTTTCTCGCTCTTCGTGCGCTCTCGTGGGGCGCCGAAGACAACCGTCAGGCATGCGATGCCAATCAGGGCGGACCGCCAAGCCGGGTTTGCCAAAGAGAGCTTTCGTTCTTTCGTGAGCTGCATGTGGAACCTCCTGTTCGCTCTTCCAGAATTCGTCGGAGGCAGGCGGAAGGCAAGCGACGGACGCCGTCTGTCGCGGATTGACGCGCTTTGTCGCCTCATCGCGACTGTTTTTCTCGGGCATCGTCGGTTGTCTGCTCTAGGCTAGAAGCCGATGGAACGCGAACGCTCCAAGCAATCGACCCCGCGCAACAGACTGGATTCTTGGACAGAGATCGCCGCCTACCTCAATGTCTCCGTCCGGACCGTCCAGCGCTGGGAGGCCAAGGAGGGGCTGCGTGTCCACCGGTTGCAGCATGAGAGCCTCGGCACGGTGTACGCCCACGCAGAGGAAGTGGAAGAGTGGTTCCGAAGACGCTCCAGCGCCGGGCAACCCAAGGAGCAAACTGGCCACACAGGGCCGGGGTGGCGCCAGCAGCTCGAGGCTGTGCGCGAAAGGCTGCGGGGCGCGAGGCTTCAGCCCGAGGCGGCCCGAGAATCGGCGTTTCCGGTCGTTGGACGGCAGCCTGAGTTGGCCGAGCTGGCCGCCGGTCTCGAGTCCGTACGGCGTAGCGGCAGCCTGATGATCTCCTTGACGGGAGAGGCCGGCATCGGCAAGACGACTGTCATGCAAGCCTTCCGCGAGGCCGTGGCGCGGGAAGGCAACGTCGTCGTCGCGGCGGGCCGCTGCTCCGAGCGCCTTGCCGGGTCCGACGCTTATCTGTCGGTGCTCGACGTCCTGGACGCATTGATGCGCGGACCGGACAGTCCTGTCGAGACGCTGCTGCGGCTAGTCGCCCCAACTTGGTATGTCCGGATCGCTCCCTTGCAGGCCGCATCCGGCCAATGGCGTTTGGTCGCCGACGAGGCGCGCGGCGCTTCCAGAAACCGAATGAAGCTCGAGATGCTTGCCTTCTTGCGCGAGCTGTCCTCGATTCGCCCGTTGGTGATCCTGTTGGACGATCTCCATTGGGCGGACCATTCGACCGTCGAGCTGCTGTCGTACCTGCTGGGCCAGCCGAGCTTGAACCACGTCCTGGTGGTTGGCTCATACCGCGCCACCGAGATGACGCTGTCGAACGATCGTTTCCGCCAAGTCATGCAGGGTTTGCGAACACGCCGCGTTTGGCGAGAAGTCCAGGTCTCGACGCTCACCAACGAACAAACAGCCGAGTACATCGACCTGCAGTATGGCGGACATTCCTTCCCGAACGAGCTCGCTCGCATGACCTTCGAGCGCTCGGAGGGCAACCCGTTGTTCATGGCCGACTTCTTGCGCGACCTCGAGTCCCGCGGCATCCTCGAGTCGAGCGGCGGGCGCTGGGCTTGTATTGGGTGCCTGAAGGAAGCTCGAGAGTCTCTGCCGGATTCGATCCGCGAGCTGATTTCGCAGAAGGTGAGCCAGATCGGCGAGCGCGAGTACGGATTCCTGACGGTGACCGCGGTTGCGGGTGATGAGCTCGAATCGACGGTCTTAGCGACGACGGTCAACGTCGACCGTGCGGAAGTCGAGAGCGCGCTGGCGGAGCTGCAGCAAGTACACCGTGTTCTAACCTTGGTGGGCGACGGCGAATTGCCCGACGGCTCTGCTTCTAGGCGCTACCGTTTCGCGCATTCTCTCTACCAGAGCGTCTTGTACGACTCGCTCCCGCCGGCACGCGTCGCGGAGCTGAGCGGACGCTTGGCGGATGCTCTGCTGACGCACTTCGCCACCGACACAGCCTCGGTGGCGGCAGAGTTGGCGCTGCTGTTCGAGAAGAGCCGGCGCTTTCGAGAGGCCTCGGACTTCTTCCTGGCCGCCGCCCGGAATGCGGTTACCGTGTACGCGAACGACGAAGCGATCTCTCTGTCCCGCCGGGCGGTGCAGAACGCGGCGCGCCTTCCCGCGCACGAGCGCCTGCCGCGCGAGCAGGCGGCGGCGTTTCAGCTCGCGCAACTGCATCTGACACTGAGCGATTTCGAGGGCGCGGCGGCGGATTTCCTGGCTGCGGAGGAAGCTTCGATTGCTCTCGGAGATACCGAGCATCAGATCGATGCGATCTGCGGCGCCGCCCTCGCGATCTTCAACCGTAAGCGCGTCGACGAAACACGGGCGATGGCCGAGCGGGCTCTCGAGCTGGCCCGCCGCACGAAGTCCGAGTACGGCGTGGCGTCCGCTGAAATCGTGCTCGCAATGGAGCGCATGAGCTTGGGCGACACGACCGCCGCGGTCGAGCTGGTCAAGAGGGCGCAGCCAGTGTTGATTCGTGTTGACCGCGTTCCGACCCCGATCCACGTGATCGAGGGCGTCAGCTACTGCGCAGCCCACTACGGCTGGCAGGCCGATATCCCCCACGCCGTCCCCCCTCTGGAATGGGCTATGGATCGCGCGCAGGACCGGGGAGTTTGCTTTCACATCGTCTGTTGCCTGTTCATTCAGGGCCTCGGCTACGGCACGGCGGGGGACCTGTCCGGCGCCCTGACGAGCTTGGAAGAAGCCGTCCGCATGGCGGAGCTCAACAACGAGCGTTTTTGGTTGCCGCGCCTGCCGAACACGCGTGGCTGGCTGTATCGCGAGATGCAGGACTTCGATACCGCTATCCGGCTGAACGCCGAAGGAGTGAACATGGCCGCCGAGATGGGATTCTCGGAGGGAACGGCCAACTCCCACATCCAACTCGCCGGGATCCATGCGACGCTGGGCGACGCCGAGCGGGCTTCGGCGCATCTCGTTCAGGCCAAGCCGCTTCTTGACAAGGATCAGTGGTTCCGCTGGGGCTACCTGTGCCGTTATGAGACCGAGGCGGTCCGTTGCCGGCTGCTCGAGGGCAACGTCAAGGCGGCGCGATCCCACGCCGAGTCTCTGCTAAAGCTCGCGAAGTCTACGCGTAAGACGAAGCACATCGCGCTTGGACACAAGCTGTTAGGCGAGATCGAACGCCTCGAGGGACACGGCGAGCGCGCCGGCGAGTCGTATCGCCGTGCGCTGCGCGTCTTGAAGAAGCGACCTATTCCAACGGCGGAATGGCCGATCTTGCAGGCTTATGGCGCGCACCTTCGGGAGGCCGGCAGGACGGGTGAAGCGGCCGAAGTCCTCGCGCGGGCTGTCGCGGTGGCGGAGAGCCTCGCCGACACCATTCGCGATACCAAGCTGCGGCGCGGGTTTCTGCGCTCGGAGGCGGTGCGCCGTCTGGCGGTGTGAAGACGCGCCAACGCCTACTCGAACGCCGGCAAGCCCGTCACCCGCTGCCCAATGACCAGCGTGTGGATGTTGTGCGTGCCTTCGTAGGTCTTCACGGTCTCAAGGTTCGCCATGTGACGGAAGGGGCAGTACTCGTCGGTGATGCCGTTGGCGCCCAGCAGGTCGCGCGAGCGCCGCGCGCACTCGAGCGCCATCCAGACGTTGTTGCGCTTGAGCATCGAGACGTGAGTGTGGTGCAGCCGCCCCTGCTGCTTGAGCCGCGAGACGTGCAGCGCCAGCAACTGCGCCTTCGAGATCTCCGTCACCATCCAGGCCAACTCGTTCTGCACCAACTGGTGCGACGCAATGGGCTTGCCCGCGAACTGGGTACGCTCGAGGGTATACTGTCGCGCCTCTTCATAGCATGCCGAGGCGGCGCCGATCGCTCCCCAACCGATGCCCAGGCGCGCGTTATTCAAGCACGCCAGCGGCGCCTTCATCCCGATCGCCTCGGGCAGCGCCGCTTCGGTCGCCAGCGCGCAGTCGCTGAACGCCAGGCTCGAGGTCACCGAGGCTCGCATCGACATCTTGTTGTGAAGGTCTGATGTCGTGAACCCGGGCGTCCCTTTCTCCACCAGATAGCCGCGCACCTCGTCCGTATCGCCGTGCTTCGCCCACACCACCGCCACATCGGCGAGCGAGCCGTTGGTGATCCAAGTCTTCTCGCCGTTGAGCACGAACCCATCGCCCTTTAGCGCGACCCTCGTCGTCATCCCGCCCGGGTTCGACCCGAAGTTCGGCTCGGTCAGCCCGAAGCAGCCCAGCGCCTCGCCCTTGGCCATCCGAGGCAGCCATTTCTGCTTCTGTTCCTCCGAGCCAAACCGCCAAATGGCGAACATCGTCAGGCTCGACTGCACCGAGACGAAGCTGCGCACGCCGCTATCCCCCCGCTCGAGCTCCTGCATCAACAGCCCGTATTCCACCTCGCTCATGCCAGCACAGCCATAACCCTCTAGATTCGCCCCGAAGAACCCCAGGTCCGCCATCTCGGAGGCAAGGCTCATCGGAAACGTGCCCTCACGAAAATGTTTTCTGATGCCAGGTAATACACGATCGTCGACGAAGTCCCTCGCCGTTCGGCGGACCATGCGTTCGTCCTCGCTCAACAGCGAGTCAAGCTCTAGAAAGTCCGTGGCTTTAGCGTCCGTCATGGCGTTGTTCCGCGACTCGCCATCATAGCAACGCGGGCCCTAGGCGCCTCTTCTAAGGGCTGCGCCCTACCACTTGGGCCTATATCCGGAGACGTAGTAGAGTTCTAACTCTTGTTGAATTGCGAGCCAGGGCGTTCACCGGTAGGATCCTAGTAGGACGGCGGGAACACATCATGCTCAACGGAATACTCAAAGCGCTCGTGCGCCTCAAGATCTGGCAAGACGAGCGAGGTCAAGACCTGGTCGAATATGGCCTGCTGGCCGGTTTCATCACCGTGGCGGTAGGCGCGGCCTATCCGCCGGTTTCGGACGATATCTCCGAGATTTTTTCAAAGCTCCAAAGCATCACCGACGCCGCGCCCTAGAGAGCTGGGCGCGCGGAGCGGAAGAAGCGCCTTGGCTGGGGGGCCAAGGCGCTTTTCTCATGCCCGAGCCGGTAGTCCTCAGCCGTGCTAGCATGACCCGCGAATGGGTCTGGACCTCGCACGGCGTTGGCTCGCCGAAAGCTCGCGCGTAGTCGGCTTCACCGGCGCGGGCGTCTCCACCGAATCCGGCATTCCCGACTTCCGCAGTCCCAACGGCTACTGGAGCAAGAACCGCATCGTCCAGTTCCAGGAGTTCGTGGACCACCTCGAGGACCGCATCGAGTACTGGCGCCAGAAAGTCGAAACCTGGCCCGAGCTCAAGCGCGCGCAGCCCAACGCTGGTCATGCCGCTTTCGTCGAGCTGCACCGCCAGGGCAAGCTCGCCGCCATGGTTACCCAAAACATCGACGGGCTGCACCAAAAAGCCGGGCTGCCCGCCGCGCTGGTCTACGAGATTCACGGCACGACGCTCGAGGCGTCGTGTCTCTCTTGCGGAGACAGGATCAGCTCGGACGAGGCCTGCGAGCGCGTCGCCTCCGGCGAGCTCGCGCCCCAGTGTCGCAAGTGCGGCGGGTTGCTCAAGCCGGCGACCATCTCCTTCGGCCAGTCCATGCAAGCCGAGGTGCTCGCCGGGGCGGAAGCGGCGGCGCGCGAGTGCGACCTGTTTCTCGCAGCCGGCTCGTCGCTGGTCGTGCACCCGGCCGCGATGCTGCCCGTTATCGCCAAGCGCTCCGGCGCCCGGCTGGTCATCGTCAACCGCGAGCCTACCCCGCTCGATGAGATCGCCGATGCGCGACTGGGCGGCGAGATTGGCGAGGTACTGCCCGAGTTGGTCGCCGTCAGCGCCTAGGCTCCGACGATGCCCGCCGGCTCGATGACGCCCTCCCTACTCACCCCCCCCGACGGCCGCACCTACGTCATGGGCGTGGTCAACGTCACGCCCGATTCGTTCTCAGACGGCGGACGCTTTCTCCGCTTCGACCGTGCCGTCGGCCACGCTCTCGAGCTCGTCGAGCAGGGCGCCGACATTCTCGACATTGGCGGCGAGAGCAGCCGGCCCGGCTCGGACCCCACGCCGGAGCAGGAAGAGCTCGACCGCGTCGCCCCGGTCGTCGAAGAGCTCGTCAACAACGCCGCCGTTCCCGTTTCCATCGACACCTACAAGCCGGCGGTTGCACGCGAGTGTCTGCGTCTGGGCGCACGGATCGTCAACGACATCTCCGGGCTGCGGAGCCGAGAGATGTGCGAGGTCGCGGCCGCCTCCGGCGCCTCCGTCGTCCTCATGCACATGCGCGGCCTGCCCAAGACCATGCAGCAGCAGCCCGAGTACGCCGACATCGTCTCGGAGATTCGAGACTATCTGTTGCAACAGGCCGAGGCAGCACGCGCGGCCGGGATTGACGACATCGCCATCGACCCGGGCCTGGGATTTGGCAAGACCGCCGCCCACAACTTCGAGATCCTCCGCCGTCTCGACGAGCTGACCGACGCCGGCTACCCCGTCCTGGTGGGCCCGTCGCGCAAGTCCTTCCTCGGCAGCCTGCCGAGTCA
The DNA here is from genome assembly GCA_965216545.1 of Bryobacterales bacterium. Taxonomy (GTDB): domain Bacteria; phylum Acidobacteriota; class Terriglobia; order Bryobacterales; family UBA6623; genus RI-231. The sequence goes on along the minus strand of OZ244172.1, from coordinate 2,267,760 downwards.
GCTCGAGCCCAACGAGCGCCTGGAAGGCACGATTGCGGCCTGCTGCGCCGCCGCCATGCGTGGCGCGCGGATCGTTCGCGTCCACGATGTGCAAGCGTGTAGGAGAGCCCTGGAAGTGATCGACCAGGTGCAAACAAGTTGAATGGACCGCATTCTTATCGCCGATTTGCCGGTAAGCTGTCGCGTCGGCGTTCCCCATCAGGAGCGCGCCGAAGACCAGCAACTGCGCGTCGACCTCGAGCTTGCCCTCGACGTGAGGGCCGCCGCGGCGGGCGACGATTTCGAGAAAACCGTCGACTATGCCGCCGTCAGCGGTCTAGTCCAGCGCACCGCCGCCGCCCGTCCGCGCAAGCTGATTGAAACACTCGCGGCTGACATCGCTCGGACCACTCTCGAGAGCTTCGCCGTCGTGAGCGTGCGCGTGCGCGTCCGCAAGCCCTCCGCCCTGCAATCCTTCGGCGCCGCGTACGCCGCGGTCGAGATTGAGCGGCGCGGCGATGGCTGACGTCCTGCTCGGGTTGGGCTCGAACCAGGGCGACCGCGAGCAGAATCTACGCCAGGCGCTGCAGTTGCTTTCTGAATACGGGGAGCTCGTCTCCGTCTCCTCGGTCTACCGAACCGACCCAGTCGGCTACACCGCGCAGCGGGATTTTTACAACGCCTGCGCCTGGCTCGATACAAAGCGCAGCCCGGAGCAGATCCTCGACGCCTGCCACGCCATCGACCGTGCGCTCGGGCGCGTCCGCGAGATTCCCGACGGCCCCCGCACCATCGACGTCGACATCTTGCTCTGGCGCGAGAACGGATCGATGCTCGTGCGAGGACAGGGGCCCACGATTCCGCATCCACGCATGCACCGCAGGCGCTTCGTGCTCGAACCGCTAGCCGAGATCGCACCCGATTGGCGCCACCCCTCGCACGAGCGCACTGTCGCCGAGCTGCTCGACACGCTTTCCCCGGGCGAACGGGTCGACAGGCTCGCGATCAGATGGTGAGCTTCGCGGGCAGTGTACTGCGTCACGCAGAATAGACATTGTTGCCGCCCTGAAAGGGCGCAGCGCCTTCGGCGCGAGGCGATCGAATTTCACATCGAGGGAATGCGCCTGAACGGGGAAGTCGTTCCCGAGAACTTTGGCCCAAAAGTAGTCGCCGTGTCCTGCGCCCGCGGAGGCCAGGGCGAGCAACAAGAACACGGGCGTCAGCGCCAACGAGATGCCGAACGGCGCTCCGAATTTGAGCTGCGGGCTCAAGGCCGCACCAGGCTCCCGTCCATCCCGCGCACGGTCGTCCAGTCCGCGTTGTGATGGTTGTCCGCCAGCGGATACTTTGCTGCGATTCTCTCATCGAGGTCGAGCCCCAAGCCCGGCTTGCCCGAGCCATACAGATACCCGCCCCGCAGCTCGGCCGCGCCGGGCATCATCTCACGCACCTCCTCAGGGAAATCGTTCTCTTCCTGAATTCCGAAGCTCGAGATCGACATGTCGACGTGGTAGGCGATCAACTGATTGATCGGGTCGTTCTCCCCACCTTCCTGCCAAGCCGTGCGGCAGCCGAACTGCTCGCACAGCGCCGCAATCTTCTTGGCCTGCGTGATGCCGCCGATCATGCCCACCCGGCAGCGGATGAAGTCGATCAGCCGCTGGGCGATCAGCGGGCGCCACTCGTGCGGATGCGTAAACAGCTCGCCCATGGCCATCGGCGTGGTGCACTGTTGCCGGATCTGCTTGTAGAAGTCGATCTGTTCAGGCGGCAGAATGTCCTCGACGAAGAACATCTTGACGTCCTCGAGCCGCTTGGCCAGCTCCATCGCCGAAGCGCCGGATAGGTGCTCATGGACGTCGTGGAGGAGCTTCACTTCCCAGCCCAGCGTGTCGCGCAAGTGCTGGAAGAGGGCCGGGATAGTGTCGACGTAGAGCTCCTCGTCAAACGCTTTGCCTGAATAGCCCGTCTCCGGCCGCGAGCCCTCGCCCGGGGCGACGAAGCCGCCGCCGCCGTAGCCGCCCATCTGCACGCGCACGTGCCGGAAGCCCTTCTCCATCCACTCCCGCGCGCTCTCCACGCAGGCCGCCATCGAAGGGCCGCCAGCGTGGGCGTAGCAGGGGACGGCATCGCGCGCCTTGCCGCCCAGCAGCTCGTAGACCGGCATGCCGGCGCGCTTGCCTTTGATGTCCCACAGCGCCGAGTCGAGCGCGGCCTGGCAGACGTTCGTGATCGGTCCGTTGCGCCAGTAAGAGCGTTGGTAGCTCCACTGCCACAAGTCCTCGATACGGTCGGCGTCCTGGCCCGTCCAGAAGGGAGCGTAGTGCTTTTCGAGCGCGGCCTTGACGGCCCAGCAGAGATAGCGGTCGTTGGCCGAGCCGATGCCGTAGAGCCCTGGCTCGGAGGTCTCGACCTTCACGAAGACCCAGGAGTAGTTGGGGCGCGGGCTCGTGCCGATGACCTTGACGTTGGTGATTTTGAGCGGCGGAAGTCCGCGCGTGGCCTGGGCGTAGCCATTGGCGGCGGCCAGCATCCAGGCGGCCGGCGCGGCGGACTGCAAAAAGGCTCGACGTGTGGGCATGACGTGGGCGATTGTAGGGCGATCGGCGCCTCATCGTCCAGCCAGCGCAGCCTGACAGAAGGTACGCTAAACTTGCGAACGGGGAAGATTGTTACGGAATCGTAACAATCGAGGAGCGCCTATGCTTCGCGAAATCTTACAAGCGTTCAAGGCCAAGGACGAGCTCGGCTCGCTGATCGAGGGATTCTCGACCATGCTCGACCTCAGCGCCCAGATCGTGCGGGAGGCGACCGAGGTATACTTCGGCGCCTTGGACGCGACGGTCGACCGCGAGGCCTTCCGCGCGCGCGACGTCAAGATCAACAAGCTCGAACGCAAGATTCGGAAACGCGTGCTGTTCCTGCTAGCCGGCCAATCCGACGGCCGCGACGCGCCAACCGGTTTGCTGTTGATGAGCCTCGTCAAGGACGCCGAGCGCATCGGCGACTACGCCGAGGACCTGGCCGAGCTCACCGGTTTCGCCGGCGGCGCGGCACAGGCTGACCCGACGGCCCTCCGCGCGATCGCCGACGAGGTCTGCGACATCGTCGACGAGCTCGCGCGCGTGTTTGGCGAATCGGATCAGGCCGCCGCGGCGCAACTGGTGCGCCAGGGCCGCAGCCTCTCCGAACGCTGCGAGAAGCATCTGCAAAAGATCGCCGCCGGACCGAGCTACCCGGGGCTGGCCTCGCACTTGCTGGGCGCGCAGTACTACTTGCGTACCCTGGCGCACGCGATGAACATCCTCTCCGGCTTGGTCAACCCGCTACACCGGCTCGACTATCACGACGACAAGGACATGCTCGCCGAAGTGCAGCTCAGCGCCGCTTCCGAGACCACCCAGTAGCTCAGCCGCGGGACTGCCGGCGCATCCACCCGGCGGCCAGCGCCACGCCCGCCCCAAACAGCCAAAGCGAGCCCGGCTCGGGGACCGCCGAGACACAGCCCGCCGCGTTGCCGGTGCAGATCAGCGAGAGCGACGCCCCCGCCTGGCCTGAATACAAGAACGCCACGCCGGTGACATTCGTAAAGTCCGTGCCAATCCCTCCCATCGTTGCGAACGGGACTTCGAAAACGCCGGGCGCAACAAAGAACACTCCGGTCGAAATACCGGCCGGCGGCGGACCGTCGGAGAAGGCGTCGACGACCGCGATCCCGTCCGAGGGCGAGACAAATTCGAAGATAAAGCGGTCGCTCAGGCCGCCGTCGGTCAGGTCCACTCCCAGCAGAGCCGTCGCGGGAAACTCCGTGGCGTTGTCATCGTTGCCGTCGTAGATGAGATTGAAGGCCGGCCCTGACAAGACTCCGCCTGCGACGACTCCGCCGGTCAAATCCCGCTCGCCGCCCAGAATCGATGGATCGTCGACCGTAGTCACCCCCAATGGCTGAGGAACCGAGAAATCGTCGATGATCACGGCCTGCAATCCGGCCGCGCAACCGACCATGAGGATCGTTAAGTAGCACGCATTTCGAAAAATAAGCATCTGGAGACGATACCAAACTCCACAAAGATCCACAGTCCCGGATAGCGCTTCGGCTTGGCGGAGAGTCGTAGCCGGGCACTATACTTGCTCACGTGCAAACCCGAGCAAGCTTCGTCTCCGTACTCATGTGCATCGCCGTGGCCGCCATCGCGGTCCGCAACACCGGCCGTCGGGCCGAGGCGGCGGACTCCGAGACCGTCACGCGCGGCGCCACCGATCCGACCTGGTCGCCCGACGGCTCCGAGCTTGCCTTCTCGCTCTACGGCTCTATCTGGAGGGCGCCCGCCGAAGGGGGCAAGGCGAGTCAGTTGACCATATCCCCGCGCTACCACGCCCACCCGCGGTGGTCCCCTGATGGAGCGAGCATCGCCTACATCGCCGGCGCCGCGCCGCGCGGAGCGTTCCAAAAAGTCCGAGGGCGGCTGATGATTCTCGATCTGGCCAGCGGTCGTGAGCGGGAAATCCCAACACCGCGCCCGACCGCCGGCGTGCCTGCCTGGTCGCCGGACTCCGCCAAGATCGCGGTCGGCCTGGGCGGCGCCGAGTCGACTCTGCACCTCATCGATCTCGACTCAGGCGACATCAAACCCCTCGAGGGCCGCCTCCAGCGCAACACGCCGACCATGACGACCGCGCGCTCGCTGCGCCGCATCGGGCGCTGGAGCGAAGCGGCTTGGAGCGCGGACGGCGAGACGATCTTCTACTCCGGCGAGCGTCAGGGCGAACCGCAAGTCTGGTCGTTGCCCGGCGAGGAGCGCGGCTTCGCCATCCACAAAGCCTGGACGCGCTACCTGCCCACCGACATCGTCAACATCGACGGCGTCGCCGCGCTGCCCGACGGCGGCATCGTCTACTCGGCCGACGTCATCAACGCCGTCGGAAACTTCGAGCTCTACCGCCTTGCCGCCGACGGGGCCGACCCGCAACCGATCCTCGAGCACCCTCGCCATGAGCTGACGCCGGCCGTTTCACCCGACGGCGCACGCGTAGCCTTCTCCTCCAATCGGCTCGGCAACATGGACCTGTTCGTCGTCGGGATCGACGGCGGCGAGGCGCGCCACCTGCGCATCGACGAGCTCGAATTCCGCCAGCCCGCCGGTCGCGTGCGCGTCGCAGTCGTCGACGAGCTCGGCGAGCCGACGCCGGTCCGGCTCTACGTGACCGCCTCGGACGGCCGAACCTACGGCCCCGCCGGCGAGCCGCTGTGGTTCTATCCTCTGACGCCGGGCAGCGCGCCAGAGGGATTCTTCGTTCCCTCCGGCGATGCTGCTTTCCAGGCGCCCGCCGGCCGCCTCGAGCTGACCGCCGTCAAAGGATTCGAGTACCGCATCGCCGACGCCGCCGTCGACGTGCGACCGGGCCGAGAAGCGCAGGTCCGCGTTGCGCTCGAGCGCTGGACGAACTGGAACCAACGCGGGTGGTACTCGGGCGAAAACCACTACCACGCCAACTACATCGGCAGCTACTACCAGCGCCCAGCCGACTCGCTCGAGTGGATGGAAGCGATGGACCTCAATGCCGCCAACATGATCGTCGCCAACGCCCAGGGCGCCTACATCCACGACGAGGAGTTCTTCACCGGCGGGCTCAGCTCGGTTTCAAACGAACGCAGACTGCTGTGGTGGGGCCAGGAGTATCGCAACTCCGACCCGCTGGGCCACATGGGCTTCACCGGCATCCGCAAGCTCGTCCCGCCGTTCTTTACCAGCGTGCCGGGCAGCGACTCGCCCTACGACTTCCCGCTCAACACCATGGCCGCGCTCGAGGCCGCGAGCCAAGGGGGGCTGGTGACTTACATGCACCCGATCTTTTCCGGGTCGACCGATGTCTTCGATACCAACCTCGGCGCCAAAGAAGCCGTCATCACCGCCGCCCACGGGGCGCTGCACACGCTCGACCTGCTGCCCTACGGCGAGCCCGCCTATCAGCTCTGGTACGGATTGCTCAATTGCGGTTTCAAGATCGCCGCCGGCGCCGGGACGGATACGTTCGCCAACCGCCGCGGCATCAACCGCATCCCCGGCGGCAGCCGCCAATACGTTCAAACCGGAACCGCGTTCAGTTGGCAACGCTGGATCGAGCGCTACCGCGAGGCGCGCTCGTTCGCCACCAACGGGCCGCTGCTGAGCCTTGAGGTAAATGGTCGCGGGATGGGAGAGGAGATCCGAGCGCCCGCCGGACGGCCTTACCGCGCCCGCATCGCGGCCGAGGCGCACTCGCGCGTGCCGCTCGAGAGGATCGAGATCATCCGTAACGGAGAAGTGATCGAGACCCAGACGATCGACGGCGGGCGACGCAGCTTCCGCATCGAGCACGATGCAGAGGTCACCGAAAGCTCCTGGTTCGCCGTGCGCGTCAGCGGGCCGCCCGCCCGAGGGCTGACCGGCCCGGCGCGCGCGCACTCGAGCCCGGTGTGGGTGAGTATGGACGGGGAGCCAACGCTCGTCGACCGCGACCTCGAGACGGCCATCCGCTGGACCGACCGTTTCTGGGCAAACCTGGTCGAGCGAGACAACTTCGGACCCGATCCCAACCGCGCGCGAGCGAAGAAGATGGTCGACGAGGCGCGTTCCGTCTACCTCGATCGGCTCGCCGACCTGCAAGCAAGGCAGCGACCGTGAGCGCGTGAGAAAAGGCTGGCTGGTACTGTTACGATGGTCGCTCGGGACTGTTTCACGATTTCGCGCCGTAATGGTATCAACGAGGCGAGATGGAGCTCGCAGGCGCGAAACTCGCTGACCGGAACGTGTGACGAAATCGCTGAAACAGGCACTCGCGATGCAGACCATTGTTGATTCGAAGGAACTTGCTTCGAATCGCGTGAGCCAGTCCCGGATTTCTTCACACGTTCCCGTCCCCCGACGACGGTTTTCACGCACACTCGTACGCTTTCGGCGGCGAGCACGATCGGCGTGAGGGCGATGGTAGTGCACGCGCTCTCCGAAGACGCCAAGCGCTTCTATGCGCGGCATGGGTTCCGCGCCTCGCCCACCGATCCGATGGATCTCATGATTTCGCTGAAAGAGACCGCCAAGATGCTGCGGGGGGCGGCAAGTAGCTGTCCGAGCGCCTACCTCAGCCGGTTCAGCGTGTACGCTGCTTGTCGGGTGCACAGCTCTTCCCCGTCGCTCGAGAGCACGCCGCTGGGGCGCAGGTCGAACACGCGGCCGGGGACGAGCCTGTCGAGCGTGAGTCGCACCTTTGATCCGTCGTCCGACACGGAGACGCCGGTGACCTTGGCTGGCGTTTCGTCGGTCTTCGGGGAGCCGTAGGTCGAGTGGTAGAGGTAGTAGTAGTGGGTAAATGACCACGCTTCGGGACGTGAAGCGGTCTCGCGGTCGACCGGCTTGGTGAATTCGAGCTCGAACCCATCCCTCATCAGGCGCATGTGCAGGATGTCGAACGGGACGTTCTCCTGGTAGACGATTCGCTGCAGACCTTCGACCGAACCCCAGATGCGCGAGGTTTGCGCGATGTAGAGCGCCTTGCCGTCGGGCGAAAACGCCATGCGGTTGTTGCCCATGCGCATGCCGTTGCCTTCGACGAAGAGGAATGCAGCGCCCTGGTACTCGCCGCCAACCAGCTCCAGGTCGGCGCGCAGCACCCGCGGGTAGGTCCATTCGGCGACCAGGACTTGGCCTTCGTAGGGACCGAAAGCGCCGCCGGTCGTGTCCCATAGCGGCTCAGCGACCGAGCCGCCCATGTCGTTCTGCGGGAATAGGATGGCGGGCTTCTTGCGCTTGGCGTCCAGCTCGGCGACGTCAGCTTCAACCGGATTCACGCCCAAGAACTCCGGATGCCAATGCAACGACGCTGGGTGCCCGTGGAAGGCGCCTCTGGTGAGGTGATGCAGCGGCGACGTGCCCACCCAATCGCCCTGGTTGTCCGCGACGAAGATCTCGCCCTCGGGGCTGACGCCGATGCCGTTGGGTTGGCGGAATCCGCAAGAGAAGAGCTCGACCGCGCCGGTGCCGGGTGCGATCTTCAGCGCACAACCGCGGTAGGGCACAGGCGAGTAGTGGCCGAACTGGTTGACCTTGCCTTCCATCGGGCTCTCAACCGAACGTGGCTTCGACACCAGCTCCATGCGGGTGGGCGGCCGAGGCTCGGCGCCGCCGGAGGCCAGACCCAGCGAGATGTAGAAGCTCCCCTCGGCGTCGCGCACCGGACCGGCGATGAATTCGTGATAGTTGCCCGAGAGGCCCCAGCCGTCGGAGATGGTCTCGAACGAGTCCGCGACGCCGTCGCCGTCGGTGTCGGAGACGCGCGTAAGCTCGGGGATCTGGGTGACGTAGAACGAGCCCGGCTGCTCGGCGGGCGTGATGCCCATGGGCGTTTGCAGGCCGTGCGCGAAGCGGTTCCAGCGCTCGGTCTCGGGATCGAAAGCGTAGATGTAGCCGCGGCGGAAAGTGGCGTAGAGCTTGCCGTCCGGGCCGAAGGTGACCGCGCTGATCTCCGGCTCGACTCCCTTGGGCCCGGGGATGGTTTCGACGCGGTAGGAGGCCGAGGGGACTTGAGCGTCTGCATGGGCGACCAACAGCAGGAAGAGCAAACAGCGAGCCGCGTCCCTGCTACCGGACCGCAACGCGCACCTCGAAGCGGACGTCTTGCCCGCGCGGGAGTTGGAGGCGCTCGAGCCCAGAGCCGAGCGAGGTCGTGATCCGCGCCTCTTCATTGGCCGCGAGGACCAACCACATCGGGCGGTCAGCTCGTGGGAGGCGGAACTGCCGCACCAGCTCGCCCCGTCGCAGGATGGTGCGCTCGAAGACGTCGACGCCGTCAGCCTGGTAGTGGATCTCCGGCGCGCCGTCGACGATACGATAGCCTCGGAACCGCCGTTGCGGAATGCGATCCGGATCCTCGACTCGAATCGGAAACGCGGTTTGCCGATAGAAGATATCACCGACCAGGTGCGCGGTCTCAGTCAAGCCAGTGTCTTTGTTGCGCTTCTGGTAGAGCGTCGGGCCGAGGTCGACGAAGCCTCCGCGCCAAGCGTAGAGCAGGCGCGACTCGCCGGCGTCGAAGCAATAGGAGACCTCGCCCGGCAACCCGACGGCGATGGCCGCGGGGGTGGCCTCGGGCATGTCCCAGCGCACGACGACGGCTTCGTCGACTGGATGGGGGAGCTCTTCCGAGCCTTCCACGCCGGCTTGCTGCTCGAAGCCCGGCGGCAAGCCGGCGGAGGAGGGCGCTATGAGGCCGGCCCAGAGCAGCTCGAGCTTCGGCTGCGCCTGCTGCGGCGATTGTCCGGAAAAGTAATTGGGCATGGACGTGCCCGTGAACATCCGCGCCGGATCTCGCATCCAACGCAGGTACCAGTCGTAGCGCAGTCGCTCGGAGGCTTCGGCTAGGTTGGGCCCACGCTCTCCGAGAGACTCGTGGTCGCTCCAGCCGTGGCAGCCGATGCAGCCCATGCCGCCGCGACCGGGCAGCACGCCGAGCGCTTCGCGACCGGCGACGTGCCGCGCCGAGCTGCTCTGAGGCGGAGCTTGTCCCGGCCCAGGCGCCAGGCCGGCGGCCTTGGCAAAACCTTCAGCAAGGACTCCGACGTGTTGCGGGTGGTACTGCGGCATCTGCAGCTCGAGCCAGTCGTAGGTGTCAGTCGGTTGGCTGAGCACGCGGCGCAGCCAAGCGGTTTGCATCTTCTCGCCAAGGCCGTTGAGCGACGGCGCCTGTTCCGCGAGCGCTGCCCGCGCGGGGCGGCCTTCGACTTCGTGGCAAGCGTTGCAGCGTAGTTGCTCGAGGCGCGCCCGGAAAGCGTGAATCGGCGCGGGGGAGCGGTCCGGATTGGCTTTGTAGAAGGCCACGAATGCGCGCAGCGCGTCGCGCTCGGACTGCTCGAGCGCGAACAGCGGGGCAGGCGCGGAAGGCGCGTCGGCCAGGCAGCCTCGAGCGGCGTCCAGCTCGGCCATGGCTGGTGAAACCAGCTGGTTGGTCGCTCCCTGGAGCTGGTGGCAGGCCAGGCACCCGGCGTTTTTGAAGCGTTGCTTGCCGCGGTTGGCGTCTCCGCCCAGTGGTTGACGCTCAAAGGCCGGCTTGCGGGAAGAGGCGAGATAGGCGCTGAGCTGGAGCGCCTGCTGATCGCTGAGCTCCAGCGAGGGCATGCGGCCCGAGGGCTCCCACAGGTGAGGGTTGAGCAAGTAGCGCTGCAGGTGCGCCGCGGTCGTCTTCGAGCCGAGCCCATCGAGCGAGACGCCCCTCTCGCCGTGGCAGGCGATGCAGCCGAGGCTCTGGAAGAGGGTGAATCCGGTCTCGCCGTCCTGGCGCCGCAGGCTGGGTTCGGCGAGGGGCTGCTCGGTCAGTGTGACGAGGTATTCCGCCAGGTCGTTGGCGTCGGAGCGGTGGGCCGCGCGCGGCATCGTGGCCGAGGCGCGGAAGGCCTGCGGGTTCTCGAGCCAGCGTTTGAGCCAAGCTGCGTTGGTGCGCGAGCCGATGCCGTCGAGCGGAGGGCCGGGGCGCTTGGAGAGCGTCGGCGCGGCCAGGTGGCAGTTGGCGCAACCAAGCTCGGAAGCCAGGCGGCGGCCGGTTTCGGCCAGGCGCTCGCGTGGCCTCGGGGCGTCGGCGTCGCCGTGATGAAACAGGCGCGCCGGAACGGGCTCGCGGGCGAACCCAGGTCCTTGCCACTCCAGGCGCACGCCATGGCGGCCCGGCGCCGAAGAGTACCGCAATTGGATCGGGTGGTCGCCCGAGACCAAAAACATCGGGCCCGAGATCGGACGGTCGCCGATCTCGAGCTCGGCGTCGCCCGCGAAGAACTCATAGCGGCCGTTCTGCAACACCGAGAGGCTGCCGCGAAAGGCCGCCCCGAAGCTCTCACCGAGCGCCGGGTGGAGCGTTTCGCCCTCATCGAGATAGAAGTTGGGGCTGGGGACGACTTCGCGCAGGGTCACCGCACCGTCGGAGTAGGTCGCAACCAGGCCGGGCGCGGCGAGCGAAGGCGCCGAGGCTGCAAGGGCGAGCAGGATCGTACGTCTCATGCGCGCTGGCCTGAGCGTAACACGGCTTCCGGCACGAAAAAAGCCGCCCCGAGGGGCGGCTGGCAGTTCGGATAGAGCGAATGCTCAGGCGGTGCGCTCGAGCAGCGAGCGCACCAAGATGGACCAGGCGCCGCGATTGAGCGAGCTCGCGGGATTGCCGGCCATGGCTTGCAGAACGCTGGCGGGCACGCCGCGACGACGGCCAGCCTGGTAATCACGGAAGGCGCGGTCGAGGCTGAGCGATCCGCGCAGGCGGCGGCCCGCCGTGCGGGCGCCAAGCTTTGCGAGCTCGTCGGCGAGGCGCGCTGCGGCTGCGTCCGCCTCGGCGCCGCCGGCGTGCGACTCGAAGTGGTTGAGGTGGTAGGCGGCGGTCGCAATGAAGACGTCGTCCACCTGGGCGCCGCGACGGCGCGCCTCGTCGAGCTTCGCGCGCGCGTCGTCGGGCCGGTCCCACAGCAGGGCGAGTGTCGCGTCGATCAGCAAGCCTTGGCGGACGGCCCAGTCGAGCTCGCCGCCTATCGCCTGCGCCTCAGCCGGGAGCCGGGCAAACAGCTCCCCTAGCAGGGCTTCGTGATCGCGCGTGTCGTCGGTAATGGCGAATTGTGCAAGCCGCTGGGCGAGGGCGGACGGACGGCCCTGCACCAGGCTTGGAGTGAGCTTGATGGCTTCGCGCAGCAGCCGCTGGCCAAGCTCAGACTCGCCCTGGGCGAGCGCGTGTACGCCCCAGATCGCATAGGAATTGGTATGCGCCTCGGTGCGAATCGAGCGCACCTGCTCAGGGCAACGCGGATCGTCGAGGATGGTGTTCTGGCACTCGATGTACTGCGTGCAAATGCCCTCGATATCGCGGTAGCGCCGGCCCGGGTGGTGGCGACGGTAGTTCAGCGGCCGGTCGATGAAGCCGAATCGTGTTCCATCGAGGCGCTGCCTGCCGTACCACAGGATCTCTCCGCCGTGAAAGGGTATGTCGTCGCTGTCGATCGTGCTCATCACGATCTCCCGGCGGGCGGACATCTCGCTGGGGGAGATCGGGAAGCCGAGGATGAAATCCGCCAGGCCTACCTCGGCCGGCGGGCGGAACATCTGCCCGACGCCGCGGCCCGAGCAGAGTAGATCGTAGCGGGAGTTGTAGAGGATGTCGGCGCTGGGATTGCGCTCGACGTAGTCGAGGTGAGCTTCGAGCTTCTGGGGGTGGAACTCGTCGTCTTGGTCGAGCAGCGCGACGAAGGGAGCGGTCGACTCGCGAAGCGCGGCTCTGCGGGCGGCGTCCGCTCCCCGGTTCCGCTCGAAGGCGACGTACTTCAGGCGAGGGTCGTCGATCCCGCGGATGATCTCGTCGGAATCATCGGTCGAGCCATCGTTGGCAATGACCAACTCGAGGTCGTCGACGGTCTGCTCCAACACACTGCGGATCGCTCGAGCAAGGTACTCCGCGCCGTTGTAAACCGGCATGATGACGCTGATCTTGGGAGCTTGCTTGGACATAACGAGAACGATTCAGCCAACCGCCAGAGAGCTTCTCGAGCGCCGGCCTTGTACGGCGCGGGCAGCGGCGCCAGGGTGCACCGCGGCGATCGTGAGCAAGGCCAAGGTCTTGGGGTCGAGGGGATTGGCCGCGACCGACCGGCGCAGCCAGGCGCGGGCGGGCGCTTCGCCGCCCGGCTGCAGCAGCGCCTGCGCGGCGGCGAGCCTGAGCAGCAGCGCACGGTTGCGCGCCGGCATGGCTTGGAACGAGCTGTGGGCGAGCACGCCTGCGCGTCCGTCGTTGTCGCCTTCGAGGTCGACGATGAGCAGGTCGTAGAAGAAGCTCTGGCGATGCCGGACCGCGGCCTTCTCGAAGCTTGGCGAGGCCATGACCTTGCGCTTCATGCGTAGCACCGAAGCCAGGCGCTTGCCGCCGGTCCGCGAGGTCATGCTCTCGCCGTGCTGGCGATACCAAACCGTCGGCGTATCCACACGCTCGAACGGCGCGGTCGCCGCGAGACGCAACAACAAGTCGTGGTCCTGGCACCACAGGATCGACTCGTCATAGCGGATCGCCTCGCGTTCGAGAACGGCGCGGCGGATGAGCACGTTTGCGCCGGTGCCGAAGAACGGGCTGGCCGCGAGCGCGCCGAAGACGTCGCCCGATGGTCGCTCGGACAGCACGTCGCGAAAGTGCTTGATCGTGACGCCGGGCCGCTCGCAGTAGTAGCCGTCTCCGTAGACTGCCGCGGTTCGCGGCGCCGCGGCCAGCCGCTCGACGCGGGCGGCCAAGCCGTCTTCGGTGTAACAATCGTCGGCGTCGAGGGTGGTGTAGTATTCGCCGCTGGCGTGATCCAGGCCAGTGTTGAGCGCCGCGGCCTGTCCCCTGTTTTCTTGCTGGATGAGGCGGATACGGTCATCGCGGAAGCCGCAGACGATCTCCGCCGAGGAGTCGGTCGAGCCGTCGTCGACGGCCAGCAGCTCCCAGTCGGCGTAGTCTTGCCCCAGCACACTCTGGATCGCCTCCGAGAGATAGCGTTCGCCGTTGAAGATCGGCATGACGATGCTGACGAGTCCGGCGTGCATGAGGAATAAGGCCCGTTAGGACCGCTTATCGGCCCTGCGGCGAGCGGCGGTCGGCCACGGCCTCGAGGACCGCTTCGAGGCGTTCGATGTAGCGCCGCCAGCTATGGTTCGCCACGATGTGCTCGCGCGCCTGCCGTCCAATGCGTTCGCGTCGCGCGGGGTCCGCGAGCAAGCGCTCGACGGCGCTAGCAAGAGCGGGAACATCACCCGGCGGCGTCAGCAGGCCGGTGCGTCCGTCCTCGACGAGCTTTTCGAGCTGGCCGATCGAGGACGTCACCACGGGCGCGCCTCCGGCCATGGCTTCGTAGACCTTCAGCGGAGAGAGCCACATGGCGTGGTCCATCTCGGGGTAGGGGGCCAGCGCCACATCAGCGGCGGCGAAATACTTCGGGACGTCTTGGTGCGGTACGCGGCCGGTGAACACCGTGCGGTCGGCGACGCCCAGCGTCCGCGCCAACTCTTCCATGGCTGCGCGTTCGGCCCCATCACCCACCAGAGCGAGCCGCAGCTCGGGCCGCGTCTCCAGCAGCGTGCGGTAGGCTTCGAGCGCTGCCGGCACGTCGTGCCAGCGGTAGAAGTTGCCGACGAAGACCAGCAGCGGCGCATCCCCCACGCCGAGCGCGCGACGAATCGACCGCGCGTCCTCCGGCGTAGCTTGGAAGCGCTCCACGTCCACCGCGTTTTCGAAGACGACGATCCGTGAGCGCGGCACGCCCCAGTTCTCGGCCAGGTGCTGCCTGAGTTGATCCGAGACGCAGAGGACGCAATCGGCCGCGTCGAGATTGCGCTGGAACGCGCGACGGGCGCGGCCCAGCAGCAAGCCCTCGAGCGGCTTGCCCATGTAATCGTACTCGAGGATCTCGTCCGCCTCGACGAAGAGCGCGTAGGGCGTCTTCGTCCGCTTGCAAGCGCGCGAGACGCCGTCGCGGTAGAGCCAACTCCGCTCGAGGACCAGATCGGAGCCTTGGACCGCCTGGGCGGCCTCGTCGGCGAGCCGCAATTGCGAGAACACATTGAGGTAGGGAACGCCGAGCGCGCGCTGTGCGCGCCAACAGGCATTCTCGGCAAGACGAAACGGCCTGCTGGCCGTCCAAGTCGCCTGGGCGGGGGTTGGTTGTTCGAGATCGGCCGTACAGACCGACGGTTGACTGCCGGGTCGCTCGAGCAGGTAGGTGAGCTCGTGGCCGCGGGCGACGAGGAAGCGGGCCAGATAGCGCTGGATGATGTCGGTCGCATCCGCCGGCCCGTCGCGCATGGCGGTCGCGAACCGGTCGTACTTGCTCGGACACAAGGTGATACGGAGCTGTCGCCGCTGCGGGTCCGGCGCGGTCCAATCCGGTCTTTGCTGCACGGCCGGGATCTCGAGGGCAGTTGCGGACATCTGCGTTCAGGCAGGCTGATGGCAGGCCTCGGCGATGGATTCGCGGTAGATCTCGCCAAAGTGTTTCGAGAGGGCGGCGGGCTGATACGGCCCTTGCTCGTAGGAGCGTCGAGCCGCCTCGCCGAGCCGCCGCCGTAGCCCGGGGTCGGCCATCATGCGTCGCATGGCGGCGGTGAGCTGGTCCACATTGGCGGGCTCGCACAGCAAGCCGTTCTCGCCGTCCTGGATCAGCTCGGGAATTCCGCCCACGCTGGTGGTGACGATGGGGCAGCCGTAGGCCATGGCTTCGACCAGCGCCAGCGGTTGACCTTCGAGGATGGACGGCATGACGAACAGGTCGGTGTCGGCCATGATCGCGCCGAGGTCCTCGTGGCGGAACGCTCCGACGAAGATGCGCTCGCCGTCCAGCCCGAGCTGGGCTGCGTGGGCGAGCAGTTCCTCACGCAGGGCGCCGTCGCCGTAGACGCGGAATTCGGCGCCGGGAAACTGCTCGAGGATCTCCGCGATCGAGTCGAGCAGATAGACCAGACCCTTGGTCACGTAGAGCCGGGCGACGGTGGTGACGCGGATGCGCTGCGGGTCGCCGCTCGCGCCGCGTTTCCAGCCGCCCTGCAACGGATCGGCCAACAGCGGATTGCGCACGACGATCGGGCGAGTGATGCCGCAGACATCCCGCAACGCCTGCGCGCTGGTCTCCGAGACGGCGATCACGCGGCTAGCCTGATTCACGCTGCCGGCAAAGCTCTTCCACCAATCGAATTGCGGATCGGGCGTCTGGTGCTCTTCGTAGACGGCCGGGATTCCGCGCCGCCTGGCCCACTCGTTGACGAACAACAGATTGCTCGTGTAGCCCTGTACGTGCAGCACGTCCGGTTTCCAGCGTAGTCGCAGCGCCTCGAGCGCGAGGCGCGTGTAGGGCGCGCGCAGATCGCGGTGGATGACGCTCGAGAGCATCCCCCGCACCCTGCCTTTGACGCTGTCGAACGCCGCCGCGAAGCCTTGGCGACGCATCAGGCCGAGCGGCAACGCGAGCGCGGCCAGCACGGGTGTGAGCAGCTTGGTCGCGCCGCGGACGAGGCGGTCCTTGGTGGGCCAATCAGACATGAATTGAGAGAGCAGCCGCGGCGGATGTTCTACGCTCACCCCGGCGGCTCGCAAGCGCGCCATGTACTGGTTGGCGGGCGAGATCCACGCCGTCGAGACCACTTTGACGTCGTGCCCCTCTTGCCGCAGCGCGATCGCGAGGGCAACGGCGTACTCCTCGAGCCCGCCCATCGGCTGGAGCTCGTAGACGACGGCGCAAATCTTCATGGTTTGGTTTTCCGAGACAGACATGCCTTTTACGAGGCGACGCGGCGTGCCGCGATCTCCCTCGCCGGCAAGGGTTCCAGGATCGGAGCCTCGGCGGCGGCGAGAATCGCCTCGGCGGCCTGGCGAAGCGTCGTGACCTTGATGTCGGGCCCGCCGTCATTGGAGGCGTTGTAGTCGCGGTCGAGCAAGACAGTGCGGCAGCCGGCGTTGCGCCCTGCCAGGACGTCCTTGCCGCGGTCGCCGATGACGAAGCACTCCGCTAGGTTGAGCCTCCATGCCCGAGACGCCTCCAGCAACATGCCGGGCCGCGGTTTTCGGCACATGCAGGCGTGCGGGTCGTCGTGGAAGCAGACGCGAATCTCGTCCACCGGCAGGGCCGTGGCGAGTTGGCGGTGCATCATCTCGACCGTGTTGCGGGTCTGCAGGCCGCGTACCACCTCCGGCTGGTTCGTGACGACGATCAGCCGGAAACCGGCGGCGCGCAGTTGGTCGAGCGCCTGCCGAGCTCCGGCGACGATGCGAAACTCCTCGAGGTTGCGCGGAGAGCGGGGGCGTCCGTTCTCCATCAGGACGTCGTTCAAGACGCCGTCGCGGTCCAGGAATACGGCTCTTCTTAGATTTCCGGTCATGCCGCCGCCTCACCTCGCGAGCTCCACAGCTCGCTTGCCTGTTCGTAGGATTCAACCGTGCCGATGTCGTGCAGCACGCCCCGCCAGCGGTAGGCGGACATGCGGCCGACCAGGCGCGGCAACAAGTGGTACCCGATGTCGGCCGGCGTCTGCGCCGGCAGCTCGGGAGCGATCTCCGGGCTAAGGGCGTAGACCCCGCCGTTGGCCAAGTTGCTGCGCGGACGCTCGGGCTTCTCTTCGAAGTGCACGACCGTCCCGGCATCGTCGAGCTCGACGATGCCGCACGAGCTGGGTTGGGGGGACTCGAACACGGTAATGCTCATGGGATGGCCGCCGCGGCGGTGCGCGGCGGCGAGCGCGGACAGATCGACGTTGGTCAACGTGTCCGCGTTGCAGACGAAGAACGGACCATCGCTCGCCAGCCGGTCCCAGTTTTGTGCAAGCGTTCCGGCGCTGCCGAGCAGCTCCGGCTCGTGGCTCGCCCGAACCTCCGGGCCGGAGGTCCAATCCGCCAGGAAACGACCGACCTGGTCCGCGAGATAGTGGGTGTTCACGATCGTCTCCTCGACGCCGTGACGCCGCAGATTCTCGAGCCACCAGGCCAGGATCGGCTTGCCGCATACCGGCAGCAGGCACTTGGGCGTCGTTTCGGTTAGCGGTCGCAGCCGGCTGCCGATGCCGGCCGCGAGTAAGAGCGCTTTGCGGAACATGACGGTGTCGCTTAGTTCTGCAGGGCGAAGCCCGGAATCGCGTTGAGCATGCCCAGCGCGAGCGTCTTGGAGGTGCTGCCCGGAACGAACAGGATGTGGCCTTCTTCGAGCAGGAAATCTTCCTGCTTGCCCTCGAGGATTGCGCGCAGGTCCACCATGCGGTGCTCAAACGAGCCGTCCTCGGACTTCCAGGCCAGAATAGCCTTGCGCAATTTCGCGGTCTTGAGCGGACCGCTGGCCATGCCAATCGCGCGTGTGGCCGAAACTTCCTCATCCTGCGGAAGCTCGATCTGACCCGGGGCGTTGACGTCGCCGACGACGTAGAAGAACTTCGGCCGCCGGACCGGCACGTAAAGCACGTCGCCGGGGACGAGCTCGACGTTGCCGAGGCCGTCGTTCTCGTAGAGCCGGTCGAAGAAGACCGGGATCGCCTCGTCCACGGTCGACTCCACCATTTCGGCTCCGGGCTCGGCCGCCGCCTGGGCGCTCGCGGACTGGTCAGCGCGACGCCGGTAGAGGTAGCCGACATCGCTTGCGACCTCGTTGAGCCCCATCGAGAGCGTCAGCAAGTCCAACACGGTCATGCGATCGTTGATGACGAACTGGCCCGGCATCAACACCTCCCCGAGGATGTAGACCGGCCGGGCTCGAGCTTGTAGGATTTCGACTACGACCACCGGCTCTCGAAGGATCTCTCGCTCCCGGTAACGCTCCTCGACCTTATGGCCGAGCTCGGCCAAGGTGAGGTCGTCCACCCGGATCACGCCTAGCCGCGGAACGTGGATCTTGCCGGAGTTGCTCACACGACAAGTGGTAGAAAGCTCGTCGACTCCGTCGACGACAAGCTTGATGACGTCGCCGGGGCCGAGCGTACTCTTGCGGGCGCCGAGGTCGGTGCTCTCGGCGGGCGCGGGCGCCGCGAGCGCGGCGACGACGAGCGCTAGGAGGGTTTGCTTGAACTTCTTGCTCATACTACTATTCCTCAGTGCGGCGTGGGAAGACGATTCTGCGTCGAGCTACTGGCCGCCGGTAATCGTGCGGGTCCGGTTGGTGACCGACCTCTGGGCGGTGCCGGGGAGTTGGCCGAGCATGCCATACCCCACCGTGCGCGTGGCGCTGCCGGGGACGAACACGACATCGTTACGGCGTATCCCGACATCGTCGGCCCTGCCCAGCAGCAAGCCCTTGAAATCGATCGGGATGTTGATCTGCTGGCCCTCGTCGGTCTTCCGGATCAACACGGCCTGACTTCGCTTGGCGGTCTTGAGCGGTCCGCCGGCTTGGGCGATCGCCTGGCCGACCGAAAGATCGGCGTTTTCCTCGATCTCGTAAGCGCCGGGCGTGGTGACGTCGCCGACGACGTAGAAGACGTTGGTGCGAGAACGCGGAATGACGACGACGTCGTTGCGCTGCAAGACCGGATTGTTCTCAAGCACGCCGCCGACCTTGAGCTCGTTGAGGTCGAAGGGAATCACCTTCGTGCCCTGGAGGGGGAGCTGCGGATGGCGGAGCAGCGCGGTTTCGTCGACCGCTTCGGGCGGGGAGCCGGGTTCGATTCGGCGGTGGAGATAGCCAGTGGTGGCGGCTGTGGAATCGAATCCGCCGGCAATCAGCAGGGCGTCCATGAGCGTAACCGCCTGGGTCATGGTGTACTCGCCCGGCCGGTCGATTTCGCCGACGACGTAGTAGGGCTTGGCGAAGTATTCGAGGATGTGCACCAGGATCTCGGGTTCCCGGATGAGCTT
This sequence comes from Bryobacterales bacterium, assembly GCA_965216545.1. Taxonomy (GTDB): domain Bacteria; phylum Acidobacteriota; class Terriglobia; order Bryobacterales; family UBA6623; genus RI-231. The sequence continues at coordinate 2,248,434 of OZ244172.1, read as the reverse complement.
CTTCTCCACGAACATCGTGCCCAGGGTCCCTTCGAGGTCCTCCGCCGTCCGGCCTTCGACCTCGATGTCGCCGAGGGAAGGCACGCGAATGTAGCCGCGATTGTCGACCGTCGCGCGGTGGTCCATCTCGGCGAGGCCGACGACCTCCATCATGATCACGTCGCCGGCGCCGATGCGGTAGTCCATCGACAGCCCCGGCATGCGATTGAAGGACAGTTGGCGACTGTCTCTCATGAACTTTTGGGCGTCGGCGTAGCGGTCCGGGTAGGCGAAATAGTCGGAGGCGGCCTGGCTTCGAGCGGACGCGACGACAATGAGCGAAAAGGTAGCCGCAAGGATCAAACGTGTGGTGAGCATGGCTGGTTGCCTTTCTGGGTGTGGGGTTGTATCAAGCAGGTCGACGGTTGGCGGCGGTTGGAACGGTAGTCACCGCGCGGGGCGTCCCGTTGCCGTTCCCCATCGAATGGGCGGCCGCGCCGAAGGCGATCCCGGGCGCGGCGTACTCGGACTCTCTGGTGTGGTGGTAGATCACCGACGAGCCTTCCGGCTCGAGGTTGAAATCGAGCTCCTTGAGCGAGCTCATCGCGGCGCGCACCGCGGCCTGCTGCCGTTGGCGGCAATAGAGCAGCAGGAACCCGCCGCCGCCGGCGCCGGCGATCTTGCCGCCGGTCGCGCCGGCCTGGATCGCGCGCTCGTAGAGCTGATCGATGTCGCTGCTGCTGATGCCGGCGGCGAGCTCGCGCTTGAGGCGCCAGCCGCGGTCCAGACAACGCCCGAACTCGTCTAGGTTTCCGCTCTCGAGATGCATCCGCGATTCGGCGGCGAGCTCGCCGAGGCCGCCCAGGTGGGTCCGCTTCGACTCTATGTTCTTGCTCTGTTCGGCCAATACCGACTCGGCTTTACGGGTCTTGTTGGTATAGAACATCAGCAGCCGGTTGCTGAGCTCGCGTTTCGTCTCCCGGCACATCGACAAGTCCGCGACGTCCACCTGGCCGGAGCGGCGAAACTCGACCGCGCGCTGGCCCCCATAGGCGGCGATGTATTGGTCCTGCACGCCGATGGGCTTGCCTAGAATGTCAATCTCGATCTCGCACGCCTCGCGAGCAAGCTGCTCGGCGCGGACCTGGCGCCCGGTGTACTGGTAGAGCGCGTTGAGCATGCCGACGGTGACGGTGCTCGAAGACCCGAGCCCGGATCCGCTCGACGGGATATCCGCCATGGTCGCGACCTCGACGCCCGAGCGCACGCCGGTCTTGCGCAGGCATTCGCGCACCAACTCGTGCTCGAGCTCGTCGATGTCCTCGACGATCTCGGTCTTCGAGTAGGCGACCCGGATCTGGTCGTCAAAGCGGTCCTTGACGATCACGAAAATGTAGCGATCGATGGCGGAGGTGATGACGCGGCCGCCATGGTCGCGGTAGTAGGCGGGGAAATCCGTTCCGCCGCCGAGAAAGCTAATGCGTAGGGGTGTACGAACGACGATCATATGTCGGCCTCGAAAGGAATGAAAATCTAGAGAGAAGCGGGGGGCCGGGCGTCCAGCCAAATCGCGGCCGGACGGAGATTACAAGCAAGGCGCTAGAACGAAAAGCGAACGAGAGCGTTACTCCGGGTAGACTTTCACCGCGACGTCGGTCGCGAGGTTTTCCACCGGAATCATCAGCGATCCGCTCGGGGTCGAGCGGATCCGGTGCGAGGACGTGGCGCCGCTGCGCGTGTCCCAGTATTCGACGCGGAACACGATGTCGGCGTCGAAGCCCTCCAGGACGACGTTGCCCGAGACAGGCGAGGAGGGCTCGCCGGCGACGGCGCGCGCCCAGGTGCTGTCACGGTTCTGGATCCACAGGTGAGCGCGTCCGGCCGCGGCGTTGCGTTGGCCCGCCACCCGGAGCGAGGCGTCGGAGGCCTGGCCGGCCCAGTCGGAGTATCCGCCGGCGTTGAGCTCGGTGTCGGCCAAGAAGCTCTCGCGCACGCCGAACGGGCCCAGCGCCATTCCGTCCCGCCCCAGCAGATGCGAGGTCCACCAGTAGATCTCGCCCATTGCGCCGGAGCCGATCGTCGCCCAGACGAAGTTGTGGAGCCACAGCTTCTGCTCGTCGCGGTCGAGCCCAAGCGCAGTCGCCGATTGGGTCGTGGGCGAGTCCATGCCGGCTTCGCCGCGCATCACCGGCTTGCCGGCCCCGCACTCGCACTCGGCGGTGGCGGCGCTGTGCCAGGAGTGATACAGCGCGGCGTCGTGTTGCATCCGTTCGCGATCAGCGAGCCCGGCGTAGCTGGTGCTGACGTAGGCGTGCAAGTCGGCGTAGTCGAGGAAGCGGTATTCGTCGTTGCGCCAGATTTCGGTGCAAGGAAACGAATGCCAGAAGGAGGTGGTGACCAGATGGGCGTTGGGGTGCAGATCCGGGTCGGGGCCGGCGAGCGCCTCCGGGGGCGTCTGCCCGAACACGCCGTACTTCATGTAGCGCGCCAGCTCGTCCGCCATCGTGAAGTGCGCCGGCGAGGCCGGATTGCCTTCGTTGAGCAACTCCCAGGAGTGGATCGCGGGCGAGTACCCCCAGCGCGCCTGCGCATAGCGCCACCATGCCCGCTGTAACCAGCGGGTCGCGTTCGTCTCGCGGCCAAGGCCGAAGTAACCGTCTGCATTGTCCGGGCCGTCGGCGAACGACCCATCGTCCTCGAGCTTGAGCCAGATTTCGTCGTCCTTGTCCGAGAGCACCAGCTTCAGGGCCGTGCCGGCGGCGGCCGCTAGCTCGACGATCTGGTCGAGCTGGTAGGCGCGCTTGTCGCTGACGTAGGACCGGAAGTCCAAGCTTGGCCGCCCGAGGACTTCGGGGCCGAGCGAGCCGTCGGCGCGCAGTTCGCGAACGGAGATGGAGCGGATGAAGACCGAGCCCGCGGTGACGTTCTCGAGGGCGATCTGCACCGTAGGCAGGAACGCGGCGTCGCCGGATTGCCACACGCCGGAAATCTTGCTCCAGACGCCGTCCCGCGAACCGCCGTAAGTCGTCACCTGAACCCCGGTCCCCGGTTCGTAGCAGCGGTCCTGGTAGTCGCCGGTCTTGATGACCAGACCGTGGTCGAGCACGCGCCGATCGCGCGGTCCAGCCACCCCCCAGGCGGCGTACTCGGCGCTGATCAAGTACGAGGTGTCGGGCAGCACGGCGTCGAGGCTGTCGCGGCCGAGCAAGCGGCACGCGTCGAACCATCCGGTGTCTCCGAGCGACTCCCAGTCGAGCAGCATCGCGAACGTCGGCTCCGGATCGGGCGCGGCGGCGACGGTCACCAGCCCGGCGTTGGGCAGGTAGCCGCGGTACTGGTTGCGGCCGCCGATGTAGGGCGTCCAAGCTGAGCCGTAGAGCGAGCTGATCCACATCCGCACGATGTTTGCCCCACTGCCGGCGAGCTCTTCGTACAGCGGAGCCGCCTTGGCGTTCGGCTCGTCGAAGTGCTCGCCGAGCTCCATCCCGAGCGGATAGAAGCCAGAACCGTCTTGGTATTCGAAGTAGCGTGGATCGCGGGCGCTCACCCGCAAGAATCCGGGGTGGTCCGACGCGGTCGTCTCGAACGTCTCGGGCGAGGTCTGCGCCGAACCCGAGCGCTCGACCGCGTGTACGGTAAAGCTCCAGCGACCAGTGAGATGAGGCGAGAAGCGCACGGTCCAGCGCGTTTGCTCCCGCGGGTAGATCCAATCGCGGCCCTGGCGCATCTCGTGGACGAACGGGCGGAACAAGAACGCCGGCTGCCGCCATTCGCCGCCGTTCTCGTGGCGGAAGATCGCGTAGGCGGTCACGCCTTCCTCGCCGGCCACGCCGCTCGGCGCTTGCGGATCATAGGGCCACAGCGGAACCGTGGCGCTGCCGCCCTCGAGCACGAAGCTGATCTCGAGCGTTTCGAAGGCGCCGACTTGCACGCTCGACTGCCGCAGGTCCTCAATGCGCAGGCTCGCTGCAGGCTCGGCGCGGCGGCGGCTGCGAATGGGGCGGACGCGCTCGCTCTGGGGGTCCAGCGTTTGAGCCGGGGCGGCGTCGCGCTGCGCAATGCCGGCCGTCGCGAAGAGCGACGCCAGCAGCAGGGCCGTCCATGAGCCTCGAATGGTCATCCGCGGAAAGGTTGAGATGCGATGCGCTCTAGGCCGAGGTTAACCCGCGGCCTGGGCGAGCTGAGTATAAACTTGGCCGACCGCGTGCAGCACGTGCGCCTGCTCCCCTTCGCTGAGGCTGCGATAGAACGGCAGCCTCACCAGGCGTTCGCTGGCCCAATCCGAGACCGGGCAGTGCGCGCTTACTCCGCCCAGCTTGAGGCCCTGTGGCGAGGAATGCAGCGGGATGTAGTGAAAAACGCTCAGGATACCGCGCGAGCTGAGCCAGTCCATCAGATCCTGGCGAGCCTCGGTCGTCGGCATCAGCATGTAGAACATGTGATACGACTGATCGCACTCGGCGGGGATCACCGGCAGTTGCACGCCGTGCTCGCCGGCCCAGCCCGAGAGCCCGTCTTTGTATCCGGTCCACACCCGCTCGCGATCCTGTTGGATCTCGGCGCAGCTCTCGAGCTGCGCGAGCAGATAGGCGGCGACGATGTCGCTAGGCAGGAAGCTCGACCCGAGATCGACCCAGGTGTACTTGTCGACTTGGCCGCGTAGGAACTTCTTGCGGTTGGTGCCTTTCTCCCAGATCGTCTCGGCGCGCTCGATCAGGGCGGGATCGTTGAGTAGCAGCGCGCCGCCTTCGCCGCAACCGATGTTCTTGGTCTCGTGGAAGCTCAGCGTGGCCATCGAGCCGATCGAGCCCAGCATGCGGCCTTTGTAGCGACCGAAGATGCCGTGCGCGTTGTCCTCGATGACGGTCAAGCCGTGCTTGTCGGCGATGGCGCAGATGGCGTCCATCTCGCAGGCCACGCCTGCGTAGTGCACCACCACGATGGCGCGCGTGCGCGGCGTGATGAGCTGCTCGAGCTTGTTCTCGTCAATGTTCAGCGTATCGGGTCGAATGTCGGCGAAGACAGGGCGAGCGCCGTGCAGGGCAAAGGCGTTGGCCGTGCTCACGAAGGTGAACGAGGGCACGATAACCTCGTCGCCCGGCTGGAGATCGAGCAGGATCGCCGACATCTCGAGTGCGTCGGTGCACGAGGTCGTCAGCAGGGCCTTGCGCACGTCGAGCTTGTCTTCGAGGAATCGCTGGCACTTCTTGGTGAACGGACCGTCACCGGCCGAGTGCCCGCCCTCGACGGCTTGCGCGATGTAGCGCAGCTCGTTGCCGCTGACGGACGGTTTGTTGAACGGAATGCTGAGACTCATGGAGAAATCGATCCTTCGGCGGCGCTCGATCCTTCGGCGGCGCTCAGACGATGTCGGCGAAGCGCGATTCCAAGCGGCGGAACACCAGCATGGACGCCAGGCAGAACGCGACGGCGACTCCGAGGGAAACCGCCAGGTTCATGCCCGGCGCCGTTCCGCGGATGAGAATGTCGCGATAGGACTCGAGGATGCCCACCATCGGGTTGAGCCGGTAGAACGGCAACAGCCTGTCGGGAACCACGGTGATGGTGTAGATCACCGGCGAGGCGTAGAGCCAGAGCTGAATACCGAGCGCAAGCAGCGAGCGGACATCCCGGAAGAACACGTTCGCCGCCGCGCACAGCATGCCGATGCCGGCTACCAGCATGACCTGAGCCAGCAACACCACCGGCAGCATCATGAACGCCGCCGGCTCCACGGGGAGCGCAAAGACGGCGATCAAGACCACGCACACGGCCGCGCCGACGAAGAAGTCGGCGAGACGCGCCAGCATGGCGGCGATTGGCAGTGCCTGCCTAGGGAAATAGATCTTGGTGACCAGCCCCATGTTCTCGACCAACGAGTTCGCCATGTCCGGCAACGAGGCGGCGAGGAACGTCCACGGCACCATCGCGATGTAGCAGAACACCACGTAGGGCACGTCGCCGGTGTCGACCGGCACGAAGTAGGTGAACACCACGCTGAGGATCGCCGCCTGAGCCGCCGGCAGAAGAATCGCCCATGACCAGCCGAGCAAGGACTGTTGGTAGCGCGCGCGCAGGTTGCGCGACGTCAATTGCACGATCAGCTCGCGCGCGGAGAGAATTTCGCGTAGGAAGGTAAACATTTCGATTACTCAGTTGCAGCGCGAGCTCAGCCGGCGCGCGAGAGCACCGAATCGGTTTCATGGACCCATTCGGCGACCGGCTCGAAGATGCCGCTGTCTTCGGCGGTGCTCACTTGCGTGGCGCCGCGGACGGAGAATTCATCCGATTGCACCGCGCTCGGCGTCAGAACGATCGAGTCGGTCTCGTCGAGCAGGAAGGCGTCGATCCAGTAGACTCCGGTGATCAGCATCAGCCGCTCGATGCGGATGACGATCTCGCCGCGGCCGCGGTGGACCTCGACGGGATCGCCGGCATGCTTGCTGCGCAGCATGCAGCAGGTCACCCCGTCGGCGCGTTGCAGGAAGGCCGAGACTTGGACGCGGCCCACGTCCCGCGCGGCTTCGTAGGCGATGCGAACGGTGGCGCCGCGGGCGTTGTCGAACGAACCGTCTTCGTGCGCTCGGCCGTGGCTCTCAACCTCGACCGAAGTGATCTTGACGCCGGCGTCGTCGGCCTTGTTGGCGAGCGCGACTGCGTTCTGTTCACGGGCTGCGGCCGCCTGCTCCTTGTGTACGTCGTGCTCGTAGGCGTTGATGATGTCTTGCGGCGAGCCGATCTGCATCACCTGGCCTTTGCGGAGGTAGAGCGCTTTCTGGCACACCACCTGCACCATGTAGAGGTTGTGCGTGACGAAGAGCAAGCTCGTTCCGGCCGCGGTGAGCTCCTTGATGCGCGCCAGACACTTTTGGCGGAAGGTTGCGTCGCCGACCGCGAGCACCTCGTCGACCAGCAGCACGTCCGGCTCCAGGCAGGAAGCGACCGCAAAGCCCAGCCGCACGCTCATGCCCGAGGAGTAGCGTTTGACGGGCGTGTCGATGAAGCGCTCGAGCTCGGAGAAAGCGACGATCTCGTCAAATTTTTCTTGAATCCGGCTGCGCTTGATGCCGAGGATCGAGCCGTTGAGGAAGATGTTCTCGCGCCCGGTGAGATCGGGATGGAAGCCGGCTCCGAGCTCGATCAATGCGCCCAGGCGGCCGCGAACCTCGACGTTGCCGCTGGTCGGTTGAGTGATCTTCGCCAGCAGCTTGAGGATCGTCGATTTACCGGCGCCGTTGGAGCCGACCAGCGCCAGGCTCTCGCCGCGCTTGAGCTCGAAGTTGATGTTCCGCAGGGCCCAGAGCGTCTCGGCTTCGGCCTTGGGATCGTGTCCGCCGAAAAGCTTGCGGCCGAACTGCTTGGCGATCTCCGGCAAGCTCGTGCGGGACATGCCGAGGCGGTAGGCCTTCGAGACGTCCTTGAAGCGGACGATGCTTTCAGATTGGGAATTCTTCGACATGGGTAGGGTCAAATCGCAGGGCCTAACCTTCCGAGCAGGTTAGATCCCACAGCATGTGGCGAAACGCGGCGCGGACGCGGTGCTTGCGGGCGGCGCCGGAAGTCTCGCCCTCGGCGGCTCGGTCAGGCGCTTTGGCCGGCCTGATCACCCACTGCCGCAGCGAAGCCGTGGTCGCGTGGAACGACAGCTTCTTGGTGATAGCCGTGCGCGCCGCGGCCCGCATGCGCTCGAGCAAGTCGTCTTCGGTGGAGAGCGAGACCAAGTGCCAGCGCAGCGCATCCGCGTCGCCGACCGCGAAAGTGGACGCCGCGCCCCAGCCATCGAGCAGCTCGGAGAGCTCCGAGCCCAGCGTGGTGAGAACCGGCAGACCAGCGGCCATCATCTCCACCAACCGGGTCCGGGTGCCGAACTCGGTCTCGTAGTGCATCGCGTCGAGGTTGAGCCCAACATTTGCGAGCCGGTAGTACTCGCCGACCTCCGACCAGGGCCGCCAACCAAGCAGGTGGAAGCGCTCGCGATGCGGAGACTCGGCGATGAGCTTGCCGAAGCGCTCGTAGACGTTGTCGGGGGCGTCGTAGGTCGACGCGCCGACCGAGACGAAGTGCAGGTTCGGGTTCTGCGTCATCGCGGCGTCGAGGCCGGTGAACAGCGTCTCGACGTCGGTCCAAGTGTTGTAGCCGCCGCACCACAGGGCGACGAAGGCGTCCTTGCCCAGCCGCTCGCGCCACTCCTCGGCCAGGCCTGGGGAGGCGCTTTCGGCCAAGCTCGACGGCCCGCCAGGCAGCACCACCTTGACGAAGTCGTAGCCGAACGTGCGGGCGTTGAGCCGTCCCGCCATGGCGAGCTCGCCCACCGTCATGTGCCGTTGCGGCTGGCCGCAAACCGAGAAGACGTCGCCGGCTTCGAGAATCCGTTCCAGGAACCCGATGGTGGTCGGCAACCCGCGATCCGAGCCGGCGCGATAGCAGGCCGCCTGATGAATCGTGATCATGTCGCCGTAGATGTCGCACCACAGCGGCCGGTCGGTGCGCAGCCGGGAGGCGTAGAGGCTGTGCGAGAAGTTCACCGCAACCACGCAGTCGGGGCGAAACTCGTCGTGTGCGGCTTGCAGCTCGCGGCGCCAGCCGCGCCGGCCAAAGCTCACCCCGCGCAGCGGCAGAGTCTTCGAGCCCACCTCGACGCTTGCGAGCGCGAGCCGCTCTTCCGGCAAGCCTTTTTCGCCGGCGCACAACAGCACTTCGTGGCCGTCTTCGAGCAGCGGCTCGACAAACTGCCAGGTGCGGTAGTGCGCCGCCTCCACCTTCGCTCCGGCGAGCGCTTGCGGCGGGTGCGGTCCAATGACGAGAACGCGAGCCATGTTGTTATGCTCCGGTCAGCTCCGCTTGCTGGATGCGCTCGACGCGGCCCGCGGTCAGCCGTCCCAGCGTGCTCTGGTTCTCGAGCAGCCAGTTCCATAGCTCCTCGAGTCCCTCGCGCACGCCGGTCTTGGGCGTCCAGCCAAGCTCGCGCTGGGCCTTGCGGATGTCGCTGACGTAGATGGGCTGGTCGCCGGGACGCCAATCGTCGTAGCTCACCGGGATCTCCCGGCCGTAGAGCTCGCGTAGGATGCGTCCGGTGTCGGACCAGATACTCAAGATGTTCTCGGGCCCGCCGCCGATGTTGTAGATCTGCCCGGCGGCGGCGTCGATGTTGGAAACGATTGCATCGTAGGCGTCGAGCAAGTCTTCAACGTAGAGCGCATCGCGCACCTGCTTGCCGTTGCCGTAGATGACGATCGAACGCTTCTGCAGCACCGCGATCATGAACCACGCGATCCAGCCTTGGTCTTCGATGCCGAACTGACGCTTGCCGTAGATGCAGCTCTGGCGCACGACCACCGAGCGCAGACCGAACACGCGAGCGTAATCGCGCGTGTACTGGTCGCCGGCGCCCTTGGAGCAGCCATAGGGCGAGTGGAAGTCGAGGGGCTGCGTTTCTGGAATTCCGTGCGGCAGATCGGCGTACTCGTAGCGCTCCGGCGTCTGACGCACGTTGAGCGCCTCCATGCCGCCGTAGACCTTGTTGGTGCTCGAGTAGAGCACGATGGGATCGTCGCCGGCGGTGCGCGCGGCCTCGAGCACGTTGAAGGTGCCCTGGGCGTTATCGGCGAAGTCCCTGACCGGGTTGCGCACCGAGGTCGTCACCGCGACTTGGCCGGCGAGGTGGTAGATGCGCTGCACGCCCGCGACGGCTTCGAGCACTTTGTCGAAGTCGGCCACGTCCGCTTGCACGAACGAGAACGACTCGGGGCCGAAGGTCTGCTGCAGCCACTGCAAATTGAGGTCGGCGCCGGGCCGGCTGAGGTTGTCGAGCACGACGACCGAGTGGCCTTGCCGGATGAGCCGGGCGCAGAGGTTGGAGCCGATGAATCCGGCGCCGCCGGTTACGAGAATGTGATCTTTGTTCAAGGTGTTTCCCTCGATTGTGGAAGTGCTAGCCGTGCGCCACGCGAACCTCGCCGCGCGCCTCGACGGCTGCGGCCTCGGGGCGCGTCGGCGCGGAGGAGCGCGCAGGCAGGGTCGAAATCGCGCGGAGCTCGTCTTCGAGCTCGTCGACCATCCTGGAGAGGTCGTGGCGCTGCACGACGACCTGGCGCGCCGTCGCGCCTAGGCGGGTTGCCAGGTCACGGTCGCCGGCGAGCCGGCCGATGGCGCGCGCCAACGACGAAGCGTCGCCGGCTTGGAAGCGCAAACCTGTTTGGCCGTCCTCGAGAATCTCGCCGGTTCCGCCGGTGGTCGTTCCGACGACGGCCAGCCCGCTTGCCATCGCCTCGAGCACGGTGCGCGCGAACGGCTCGTCCCATTCGGACGGGAAGACGAGGCCGTCATAGCTCGACAACAGCGCCGGCGTGGAGCTTGCGGTGACCGCGCCGCGGAAGCGGACATGCTTGCCGAGGCCGTGGCGCGCGACTTGCGCCTCCAGCGCCGCCAAGAAATCCGCTTCGCCGCGGCCGTAGAGGTCGAGCGTCGCGTCGCGGCCCGCCTCGGCGACCAACCGCATGGCTTCGACCGCCGTTGGCACGCCCTTGTCGGCGTTGATCCGGCCGAGGTAGAGCAACCGCAGACGGGAGTCCGCGGCGCGGTCCGGCGCCGGCTGAAATCGCTTGGTGCAAACGCCGCCGTGGACGACTTTTGCGTGCCCGATCTCCACGCCCTTCTGCAACAGGATTCGCTTGACGGCGCGGCTTGTACAAATCGGGTTCTCAAGTGCGAGCTCGACGGGAGCGTCGGCGCGCAAGGACCACAGCGCGGGTAGCGCGGCGACGCCCTTGGTCAACCGGCCCGCGAGTGTACGCGCCGGATTAGAGAGCTGTTGAAGATACGAGCTTGGCAACGAGGTCCAGTAGTCGCAGAAGTAGTAGGCGACGCGCGAGCCCAGCGCCGTCTCGAGCGCCTGCGGCGTCTCGCGCGGCATGTTCCACATACCCCAAGCCAAGGCGGCGTCCGGGCTGGCCTCCTCGACGATGCGCTGCAGGGCCGCCGTATTGTCTTCGGCCCGGCGCTTGCGGTCCCAGACGCGCCGGATGGTACTGAGCGCGCCGCCGCGCACTTCGAGGTCGAGCGCGCGTCGGACTTCCACGCCGTCCTCGATGGCCGACGCGCGGCCGTCATCCGAGGTCACGACCGTGATGCGGTGTCCTCGCTCGACCAGCCGTTGAGCGACTTCCTGGCACCACATCTCGTATCCGCCCAAGGCCGAGGGCGGGTAGTAGTTCGTGAGAAAGAGAACGTGCATGGGGTTGGCTGAGAGCGCCCGGGTTAGTGCGAGCGTCCGAGCGAGACGATGTCGCCCGGCGCGGCGACGGCGTCTTGGTACAGGCCGGCCATTCGCGAGCTCAGCTTGCGGGCGCCGACGATGTTGAGGTGGCTGGTATCGGAGAAGTCGGTCTGGTCGAGCCCAGCCGGCTCGAGCGCGGAAGCGTCCCACAACCGCACCCCGGCGGAGCTGGCGATCGATTCCACCCGCGCCGCGTAGCGAGCATAGTCGGCGGGGTCTTGCAAGAAGTCGCTGTAGGCGGCGCTCACCGGCATGTCGGCGAGGATCAGCCGAATCCCGCGCTGTTGGCACAGATCCGCGATGGCGGCCACCTCGTGCGCCTGCGTGCCCTCGAGCGAGAAATTGATCAGCCCAGGGTGCCGCTCGAAGCGCTGGCTCTGGTCGGCGTGTCCGACCGGGATGGGATGAAACCCGCGCTCGTCGAAGTGAGCGTTCTCCGCGTCGTCGCCAGCGTCGCCGAGCAGCAGCAGCCGGTGCAGCACGAATCGATAGCGGAACAGCTCGGAGGCTTCCAGCGCGGTGGCCAGCAGGCGGCCCTTCCAGCTCCGGCGGGCTTCGGCCTGCGCCATCACGCTGTGCTTCACTCGGTCGGTCACGTCCCTCGCCCAGGGGCTGCCGGAGTTGAGGTCTTGCGGCAACAATCCGTAGACCACGGTGTGCGGGTCGCTGTAGCGCAGATAGATCTCGAGGAACAGCCGCACTCCGTAGGGCGGCAAGCCCTCGATGCTGCCGTTGAACGACGTGCAGCCAGCGGTACGCTCTCCGCAGCGCGCCTGGTCGAACGCGGTCGGGTCGATGCCCGATTGCACGCTCGAGTTGCCGATGAAGAGCACGTCGATGCCTTGCGCGGCTTGCACTTGCTTGAGGTTGCGGATCTTGGCCTCGACCAGCGGCGCATGCCACAGCGTGGGCTCGGGCTCGGGTAGCGCGCTGCGTACCGCCGGGATGCGTAAGATCCCCTCGGCCGCCAGCAGCCAGACTGCTAGCGCCAGCAAGGTGCGCGGCAGCCAAGGACGCGCGACCAGCGTCTCAGAACTGGAAGTAGATGAACGGGGCACGCGTACCAAACCCAAGCGAAACGAGGAAGAGCATGGCCGAGGCGACCGCGGCGCGCGGCCAGGTCGGCAGCTCCAGAAAGACCGTGTGGCTCTTTGCCAGCCGCTGTGGAATATCAATCGCCAGCACCAGTAGCCAAGGAGTAGCGATTGCAGCGAGCACCAGCGGGAGATCCGCCCACGCCAGCCCGCCGGCCACGCCTTGCAGATAGCCCAGCGCCGAGGAGAAGCCCGCAGCGCGGAAGAACACCCAGGCCAACAGGACGAGGTGGAACGTCGCGAAAACGCCCAACGCCCGCGTCGCCGCGGCGGGAATTCGCAGCCGTTCCGCCAGCCCGGCCGCCCTGCCCGCGAGCAGGTGCTCGGCGGTCAGGTAGAGGCCGTGCAGCAGTCCCCAGGCCACGAAGCTCCAGGCCGCGCCGTGCCACAGCCCGCCCAGCAGCATCGTGATCATCAAGTTGCGCACCGTTGCGAGCTGCCCGCCGCGGCTGCCGCCCAGCGGAATGTAGAGGTAGTCGCGCAGCCAGGTCGAGAGCGAGATGTGCCAGCGCCGCCAAAACTCTCGCAACGAGCTCGCGAAGTAGGGCTGGTTGAAGTTGATCATCAGATCGATGCCCAGCAGCCGGCTCGTTCCGCGCGCGATGTCGGAGTAGCCGGCAAAGTCGCAATAGATCTGCAGCGCGAACAGGTAGGCCGCCGCGAGCAACTCGGCGCTCGAATGCGTCTGCGGCGAGGCGAAGACTAGATCGACCGTCTGCCCAATGCCGTCCGCGATGACCACTTTGCGGAACAGGCCGACCAGAATCAGCATCACGCCGCTGCGCAGCATCGCCTCGTCGACTCGCCGCCGCTTCAGGATCGCCGGCAGCAGATGCGTCGCCCGCTCGATGGGTCCGGCCACCAGTTGCGGGAAGTACGCCACGTAGAGGACGAACGCGAGCAGGTCGCGCACCGGCTCGAGCTTCCCGCGATACACGTCGATGGTGTAGCTCATCGACTGGAAGGTGTAGAACGAGATGCCGACCGGCAATACGATCGTCAACAGCGGCGTCGAAACCGCAAGACCGAGGGCCTCGAAGACCCGGTGCGCATTGTCGACGAAGAAGTTGAAGTACTTGAAGACGCCCAAGATCCCGAGGTTGACGGCCAGGCTCGTCACCAGCCAGGCCTTCGCGGCCGGCCTCCCGCGGCGTTTTGCAACCTGTTGGGCCGCGACGTAGTCCACCCCCGCCGAGGTGAGCAACAAAGCCACGAAGCGCGGGTCCCAGTAGCCGTAGAAGAACAGGCTTGCCGCGACCAGCAACGTGTTCTGGTAGCGCGCCGAGACCGTATAGTACAGGCCCAGCACCACCACCAGGAACACGACGAATTCTGGCGTGTTGAACAACATCGATCGATTGCGCGAGAGGCGAACGGGGAAGCGGATCGGCTAGGAAGCCGAGACAGCGACCTTGTCTTCGAGCTCGAGACGGGCGCGGAAATCCTCGACGGTCGACTCGATGCCGGCTTCGACCTCGATCTCCGGCTTCCAGCCAAGCAGTTGGGCGGCCGGGCTGGACTCGAGGAAGATGCGGTAGACCTCGCCGAGCTTGGCCGGGCCGTGCTCGATCGGGCCACGGTAGCCGCTGGACTTGACCAAAGACTTCACGACAGTGTTGACCGAGGTGCCGACGCCGCTGCCGAGATTGAAGATGCGGCCGTCGTCGCGATCCAGCGCCAACACGCTCGCTCGAGCCACGTCGGAGACGTGCACGAAATCACGCTCCTGGTCGCCGGCGCCGTTGACGATCGGCGTCTCCTCGCGCAGCATCTTCGCCGCGAAGATCGCCACCACGCCGGCTTCGCCATCGGGGCTCTGGCGCGGACCGTAGACGTTGGGGTAACGCAGGGCCGCGTAAGAGATTCCGAAGTTGCGGAAGTAGAGCGAGAGGTAGTGCTCGACGTGGTGCTTGCTGGCGCCGTAGGGGTCGAGCGGGTTGATGGCGTGGTCCTCGGTCACCGGCAAGTACTCCGGCTCGCCGTACACCGCGCCGCCGGTCGAGGCGTAGATCACGCGCTTCGCCTCGTACTTGCGGCAGCACTCCAGGACGTTGACCGAGCCCACGACGTTGACGTCGGCGTAGAGTATGGGTTCGTCGAACGATTCACGCACGTTGGCTTTCGCCGCCTGGTGGTTGACGGCGTCAGGCCGCTCGCTCGAAAAGATGCGTTCGAGCTCTTCGCTGCGAATGTCGCATTCGTAGAAGCGAGCGCCGTCGGGAACGTTTTCCCGCCGCCCGCTCGAGAGATCGTCGACGATGACGACCTCGTGGCCAGCCGCTAGATAGGCGTCTGCGATGTGGGATCCGATGAAGCCGGCGCCGCCGGTGACAAGTACTTTCATGGTTGTAGTCGAGCCTTACTCAGTAGGCCCCTCGTGCGCTGAGCACTGCGGGGAGGGTTTGGACGAACAGAATCTGGAGATCGAGCAGAATGCTGTAGTTGCGGATGTACAGCATGTCGAGTTGAATGCGCTCGTCGTAAGAGAGCGACGAGCGGCCGCTGACCTGCCAAAGACCGGTGATGCCGGGCTTGACCGTCAGTAGGTTCATCTTGTGCCGGCCGTATTTCTCGGCTTCGGCAGGGCTGATCATGCGCGGCCCGACCAGGCCCATCTGGCCGAGCAGCACGTTGAAGAGTTGCGGTAGCTCGTCGAGGCTATAGCGACGCATCCAACGGCCGACCGTCGTAATGCGCGGGTCCACCCGGAGCTTGTGCGTCTTGCGCAGCTCTTCCTGCAGGTCTGGACGGCTGGCGAGAATCTCGTCGCCGTTGACGTACATGGTTCGAAACTTGAATGCGGAGAACTCGTGGCCCGAGACGCCCAGCACGCGCCGGCGGTGGATGATCGGTCCCGGCGAAGTGAGCCACACCGCGGCGGTGAGGAACAGCAGCAGCGGCGAGAGCGCCACCACCAACAGCAGCGCCAGCGAGTACTCGAAGATCGATTTCACCAGGATCTGGTCCGGCTGCAGCCGCAGCTTGTTGATGCCGACCAGCGGCACCGGGCCGTGCGTGGTGACGGTGACGCGCGTGGTGAGCAGCTCATAGAGGCCCGAGGAGACGCGCAGGTTCGCCTTCTTGCACGGGTTGACCTCTTCGCACAGTCGCAGCAGCTCGCCGCGCGAGAGCGCGGTGACGGCGACGATCACATCCTCCACGTCGAGCTGCTCGATAACCCCTCGGATGTTCTCGATGCGGCCCACCACCGGCATTGGGCTGCCGTCGATCGCTTGGGCGTTCGCCGACGTCCGCACGAAACCGTGCACGAACACGCCCGAGGCTTTCCAGTCGGCCAGGTCTTGCGATAGGGCCAACGCCTCCTCGTTCGAGCCGACGATGACGGCCGGAGTGAGCAGGTAGCCGCGATTCCGCAGTACGTAGACAGCGCGCCGCACCCAGAAGCGGCCGAAGCTGATGAAGGTGAACGAGAGCACCCAGGACGCCACCACCCACATGCGGGAGATCACGAATTCGGGAATGACGAACGTCGTGATGATGACCAGCATCATGGCGTTCGTGCAGCCGTTGAATACGCGCGAGTACTCGGCCACACCGCCCAGTACGTAGCGCGGGTGGTAGAGACGGTACGGAACGAAGACCGCCAGGTAGAGCGGAGTGAGAACGGCGGCGATCAGCGGGTAGAAATTCGTCTCGGGCACCACCTCGGGCGCCAGCGTGAGGCCGAAATCGAAACGAATCGTATAGGCGCAGTAGAACGCCGCGATGAGCATCAACGCGTCATTGAAGACCAGGCTCAGACGCAGCAGGGCCCGCTGCCGGCCCAGCGTCAGCCCGGTC
This sequence comes from Bryobacterales bacterium, assembly GCA_965216545.1. Lineage (GTDB taxonomy): Bacteria > Acidobacteriota > Terriglobia > Bryobacterales > UBA6623 > RI-231. Next base: position 2,232,285 of record OZ244172.1, on the reverse strand, counting down.
GGGGCGGGTCGCCTCAGCGGCCACGACTCAATCGAAAGCTCTTGTGTTTTAGGCGGCATATCGGGCTCGCGGACCCGCGTTCATGCACCGGATCTGGATCCGAGCGGCGTGAGCGGTTTTGTCAGCTTTTGTCAGGCGGCGGCGCCCACCGCACGTTCGCGGACCGAGCCGTAGAGATCTTCCAGATCCCCGGCGATCCGCAGCCAATCGTGGAGATTCTCGACGTACCTGCGGCCGTCGACGGCTGTCTGGCGGCGCAATCTTTCGTTATCGAGCAGCGCAAGCGCGTATCCGGCGAGCTCGCTGTTGCTCGAGCCAACGAAAATTTCACGGTGAGGCTGAGCGGCGAGCGAACGAGCAGCCGCGTCTGAGACCACGACCGGCGTGCCGCAGGCCATCGCCTCGAGCACTTTATTCTGGATGCCAACCGCGTAGCGCAGCGGCGCGACCGCAATCGCGGCTCGCTGCAAGTAGGGGCGCATGTCCTCGACCGTGCCGGTGATCTTGACGCGGCGGTCGCCGCGCGGCCCTGGGTAAGGCTCGCAGCCTTCAGACGGCACGCCGAGCGCGCGGATCTCCGGTCCCGGGTCCTTGCCGACGATCCACAGCTCGGTGGAGGGGCGCTTGGCCCAGATTCTCGGCATCACTCCGTCGACCAGCCGGCGCACCGCCGCGGCGTTGGCGTGGTAGCTCATCTTGCCCGAGAACACCACGGCATCCGCCTTTTCCGATTCCGCGGCGACGGGCCGAAAGTACTCCAGATCGACGCCGTTGGGCACCACCCGGACGTGCGGCGCGGGCCGCTTCGCCGCTGCTCGTCCGGCGTCATTGCGCCACCTGCGATCGAGCTCGAGCAGGGCGTCCCGGTCGAGCTCCGACGTTACGGCGACGCCGGCGAACGACGAGGCTAGCCGGCCCTCGAAGCGGCGCGTGCGTCCCAACTCGAGTCGCGCGGCCAACCGCGTGCGCAGCGCCGGGCTCATCTCCGAGGCATGTTCGAAGAGCAGGCTGATGCAGTCGACGCTATCCCAGATCACCGGCGCCGCTGCAGTACGGCTCGAGCGCAACGCCTCCGCGATGGCCAGACCGTACTTTACGCCGCGTAGATGCTCCACGTGGACGACATCGAACGCGCCGCCGCGCGCTGCGGCGACGACGCGCCGGGCCAACTCAGCGTTCCAACAGTAGTGCGCCTGCAGCGGCTCGCCCGAAGGCAACGCGCGCAGGCAGTTCACCAGCGAGGAGACCGTGGTGAGGTCTTCGACGATCGCGCCGTCCAGCTCCGGCCGCAAGACGTCGACGTCAGCCCGGTCGCTCCGGTTGGCGCATACCGTCGCCAAAGTGACGCGATGCCCCAACGCCGCCAACGCCTTGATGAGGTGGAACGGCCGCGTACGCACGCGATTGGGCGCGTACGGCGAGACGAACAGCACCCTCAGTTGTAGATCGCGTCCCATGCCTGGTAGACCTTGCGCCAGTCGTACAGCTGCTCGACCGTGTTCCGCCCCGCTTCGCCGACGCGCTTGGCCAGCTTCGGATTCTCGAGAATCCGGATCACCGCGTCGGCGAATGACGCTTCGTCATCGCCGATCAGCAGGTTCTCCTCGTCGTGGTACGCCATCCCTTCGGCGCCGACCGTGGTCGAAACCACCGGCAGGCCGGCTGACCACGCATCGAGGATCTTCACCCGCATTCCGGCGCCGGAGAGTAGCGGCACGACGAATACCGCCGTCTCCTCGAGCACCCGGTCGAGATTCTCCACGTAGCCCATGACGTCGATGCGATCGGCGGCGGGGCCGGAGTGCAACTCCGCAGGCGCTCCTTTGCCGACCACAGTCAGGACAGCCGTCTGCGACCGGGCCGCAATCGCCGGCCAACTCTCCTTGGCGAACCAACGCACGCCCTCGGCGTTCGGCGGCCAGTGCATTCCGCCGAGAAACGTGACCCGAAACGGCTGCTCTCGTCGCGCCGGCGCGCGCGTCGCCGGATCGGTTGCGATCGGGATGACCCGTTCCCGAGCCCGATGCGACGTTGGTCGCGGCTCGAAACAGTTTCGATCTTCCTCGGTCACCCATGCCACGTCGTCGAACAGTCCGATCGTGCGCTGCTCGAATCGCTGCAGCTTGGAGGACTCCGAGCCCAGCAGCACGCGCTTCAGCAGATTCGACGAACCGTCGGTCATGCGCTCGACGGCCTTGAAGACGGCGTTGTGCTGGTCGAGAACGCGCTTGCCCGCGCTCGAGGTCCGCAATGCATAAGGCGCCATCCAGAGCTGGTCGGCGTGCACGGCGTCGAAGCCGTGCTTGGCGTCGAGGGCGCGGACGCGCTCGAACATTGCAGGCACGCGGTCCCGAACCATCAGGAAGCTTTCGCGCGTAATCAGGCTGCGGGCGCCGTGCAGCGCGTCCTTGTAGCGCGAGCGCACCATGGGCACGGTATGGATCTCGCTGCAGAAAGCTTTGAGCGCCTGGATGTCGGCTTCGCTGTCGCTGGGGCGTGTGAACGAGAGCAACGTCACGTCGTGGCCCGCCTCGGCCAGATAGCGCAACACGTAGTAGGACCGGAACTTCGGTCCCGCGTCGAGCGGCAGCGGCAGCAACTGGCTGAGGAAGAGAATACGCACGGTGTCAGGCGAAGCTCTGACGAGCTAGAGAGAGGCGAGCTCCCGCACCAAAGCGGTATAGTTGCCGCCGATCGAGCGAAGAGTCGCCCCGCGGCTCGAGCGCCAGGCGCGCGCCAGGAACCCGGCCGCAATCCGCGGAAGCGAGGTCGAGAGCAAGATCGCCTTGTAGAGGCGGGCGCTCCAACGGCCGCCGTGTTTACGGAAATACTGCGTCTTGGCGCGGTAGAGTTGCACGAACATCTCGAGCGCCACCTTGCGGGTAGAGGCGCCGCCGTAGTGCACGATCTCCGCGCGCGGCTCCCAGATCAACTTCCAATCCGCCTCGCTGATGCGCCTGCAGAGGTCGATCTCTTCGCTGTACATAAAGAACGACTCGTCGAGCAAGCCTACCTGATCGAGCGCCTCGCGACGCAACAGAATGCAGGATCCCTCGACCGACTCGATCTCGCGGCGATGCTCAATCGACCACTCGTCCATGCGGTACTGCGAGTAGGCGGCGAGGCGATCCAGGTGCAGAAGCCGCCACAGCTCGCGGGCCAGCGTGGGCAGCGGGAAGCAGCTCGCCTGCAGCTTGCCGTCGCCCCCGAAAATCCGCGGTCCCACGGCGCCGATGGAGGCGTCCGACTCGAGCGTCTCGATCATTACACGCAAGGCCGATTTTGAGACCACCGTGTCCGGATTCAACAGCAACACGTGGTTCCCCGCGGCCGCTTCGACCGCCTGATTCGTCCCGCCCGCGAACCCGCGGTTCTCCCGGTTCGCGATCAGCTGCACCCCGGGAAACTCGGCGGCGACCATCTCGGCGCTGCCGTCCGAGGAGAGGTTGTCGACGACAACCGTTTCCACTCGGCCGCGCACTTCGCCCTCGGCGGCCTGGATCGAGGCAAGGCAATCCCGCAGCAGCTCCCGCGTATTCCAGCTCACGATCGCGATGGACACGACCGGACGTTCGTTGTGAGTCTCACCCATGGAATCTAGTGCGGCGGTTCGAGCTCGAGCGGGCCGTAGCCTCCCTCGACGAGCAGCGGCGAGGGCAACGCCTCAGCGGTTTGTCTGGCGGGCTCGGCGGCGGCGATGCGCGAGTCGCCCATGTTCCACAACGCGAGCGCCCCGCCGAGGAACACCCAGAACAACATGCTGGAACGGAACCCCGCCAACCCGACGTTGTAGACGAAAGGCAGAATCCAATCGCCCAACATGCCTGAGGCCAGGGCGGCGATCACACAACCGACGCAGCCGATCGCGAACGCCCGCTCGAACTCGCCCGTCGCTCGAGCGCGAAGCCGGAAGACTAACGTCAAAGCCGCCGCGCCGAGGCAGAGGAACAAGGTCAGGCCGACCAAACCGGTCTGGGCCGCCAGGTCGATGTAGTTGTTGTGCGAGCTGAAGCTCACGTACCAACCCGTCGTCGAGTAGAGCTTGGTGAAGTGGTAGTAGTGGGAGATGCCGACTCCGAAGATCGGACTCTTTTGGATGATCGCCCACAACGTGTCCCAGGCGTCCAGGCGGGTCCTCAGGCTGTATTGCTCGTGAGCGAGCAGACCTTGGAAGACCTGGTTCAACACGACGATCCCGGCCGTGCTTCCCGCCAGACCGGCGCAGATGGTCGTCCGCGGGAACCGGTGGGCGGCGACGATGCCCAGCGCGATGAGCGGCGGAACCCACCCCGACGCCCAGTCGGTGCGTTGCACGATGCCGTGGAACAGGGCCGTGAATACGACAACCAGCAGCCAGAGGCGCACGCCGGGCGAGAGCGAACGATTGAACCAAGCCTGCGCCGCGCCCATGCCGACGAGCCAGGTCCAAAACATGCTGCCCACCGTGGAGGGCGAGACCGTGGGCGCTGCGATCGGATCGAGCTGCGGAAATAGCATCAGGAACGGAACGAAGCTGCCGGCGGCCAGGAATAGGTAGGTCAGGGTCGCCAGCTCGTTTACGCTTCGGAGCTGATGGGCGACGGCGAGCAACAGCCCGCCGGAGAGCAGAAACAAAGCGAGGCCGCCTATCTGCGCCGAAGGCCCTGCCCCGGCGCCCTGGTACCAGTCGATCTGACCGGCGAAGAACGACGCCACGGCCGAAACCATCAGCGCAATCACCGTACCGACCAGCGGCGATGGCGCTAAGTCGAGCTTTCGCATGAACAGCACCTCGCGCACCAGCCAGGCTGTGCAGACCAGCGCTGCGAGGCCGAGCGGGGCGTTGACCTGTCCATCCGCCGCAACGTGCAGCGGCAGCGCCGCCCCGCTGACGACCAGCGCCGCGATCCCCGCGAAGGGCCGCTGGATCTGGAAGGCCAGCACGATCACGCCGCCGACCGCGGCCACCGCAACGGCCAGCGTGAGGTTGTACCCCATCGCTCCAGACCGCGTGATGAGCGCGACCGCGAGCGCGGTCAGTATCCCGATTGGCAACAAGCGCACCATAACGAAGGCGTTCGGAACAATTCAGCGACTCAGGTAGAAGCCTGGGCCGGCGTGCGAGGCGAGGATCGATCGGGCTTGCCCGAGAACGAACCCAGCGCCCAGGTGAAGTGCTCGGCGCCGACCCGAAGCGTACGTTTGAACGTTTGCGGGTCGCTGAGCAACATCTTGAGATAGGTCACCGCCGGGCCCGGGCGCATCGCCCACTCTCGGAACGCACGGCGCTGCCAGTAGAGCAGGTCCTCGGCCGAGAGGTTCTCGTACTCGAGCACCGTGCCCTTGTCCATGTCCACCTCTTCCCACTTGGTGCCCGGCCGGAACCAGCCGTTCTTGACCACCTCGAAGAAGAAGGGCGTTCCCGGATAGGGCGCGGCGACGTGGAACAGCGCCAGCTCAAGCGGCAACGACTTGGCCAGAGTGATCGTTTCGCGAATCGTCGCGACCGTCTCGCCGGGTAAGCCGATGATGAAGTAGCCCCAGTTCTTGATGCCGGCGTTGCGCGCCCACGTCAAGGCCCTCTTGGCCTTCGCCGGATTGGCGCCCTTGGCGGCCTTCTTGAGCACGGCCTCATTGCCGCTCTCGATGCCCCACGAGATCATCCAGCAGCCGGCCTTCCCCATCATCGTCAACATCTCTTCGTCCACGTAGTCGACGCGGCTGTTGCAGGTCCAGCGAATCTTGATGCCGCTGTCGATGATCAACTTGCACAAGCCCATCACCTGTTCGCGATTGACCGTGAACAGGTCCGCGTACATGTGGATGTTGCGCGTGCCGCGGTCGTAGAGAACCTTGATCTCCTCGAAGATGCGTTCGGGCGAGAGTAGGCGCACCGACCACTGGTAGGTCACATGCTTGATGCAGTACTTGCAGCCCGCGGGGCAGCCGCGGCTGGTGACCACGAAGCAGAACGGGCCCTTCATCAGCGGCATGCGGTAGCTGTCGAGCGGCAGCATATCGTAGAGCGGCATTGGCAGCGCGTTGAGATCGGCGACGAACGGCCGGTCCGGGTTCTGCCGGGCCTCGTCTTCCGAGCGCCACACCAGGCCCTTGATCGTCGACAGGTCCGTGCCGCCGGGGCTCCACTCGGCGTCGGCCGCGCGGAAGAGATCCTGCGCCCACTCCGGCTGACGCTCGCCTGCGTCGTCGAGCGCGTCGAGCAGCTCGCGGAAGGTCAGCTCCGGCTCGCCGCGCAAGATGTAGTCGAGCGCGGGGAAGTCGCGCATCGTCTCCATCGGCATCGGCGTCACGTGCGTACCGAACGCCATCGTCACAGCGCCAACGGCCTTGGCCATCATCACGCCGCGCATGTCGTTGGTCAGCGTCGGCGCCGTCACCTGCGTCAGGTAGTATTTCGGCGCGTACTCCCGCAGCTTGGCCTCGAACTCGTCCCAGGTCATGCGGTCGGCGATCGCATCGATCACGGCAACCGTGTAGTCGGGCGAGACCATTGCCGCGAGTTGCGCTAGCGAGCATTGCGGCCAGACCATCTCTTCGCGGCTGCGCCGGCCGACGCGATGTTGCGTGCGGATCCAGACGCCTCCGTCGGGCGAGGGCGGATTGACCAGCAGTACGTCCACCGCGGTCGCGGGACGCGAGCGCTCCGGCAGCACGCCCGCGGCGTTGGGAAACACCGGCAGGCGAACCGGCTTGACCGCGCGGGTGCCGAGATTGGCGCGAAGATGATCGGGGATCGGCGCAGGTTTGGGTGAACAACTCATCAGATGACTCTCTCCAGGCTTCGAGCTAGGCCACTGCAGCGCCGCCCGGCTGGTAGGCCGGCCGGCCGGCCGCGGTTTTCGCTTGCTTCGGCTCCCGCATATCGCTGCCGACTCGGCGTGCGCGGTCGTCGAGCGTGTCCAGCACCCGCATCAGGCCCCAGAACAGCACCAGGTGCACGCCCACCAGAAGCAACGATGCGCTGCCCAGCATCCACAGCCAGAGCCTTTCGATCGGCCAGCCGGTCAGCCCGAGCGCGATGCTGACCGCGCCGGCGACGAGGCCCGCCAGGGCGAGCAGACCGCCGATCAGCCCGAAGCGTTGTTCCACCGACGGACCGAAAAGCTTCGCCAGCAGGCTCTCCTGCCGAATCGGGCGGTGGTGCGACCGCGCCACCAGCGCGTTGAACGCCATGCCCAGGCTCAGCACGCTTACCCCGCCGACTGCGAGCACGAGCCCGGTGTAGACGGCCACCACGCCCCATGCGGCGATGTCGGTCACGCCTTGGGTGCGGGCCGCCACCAGGCCGATCCAGATCACAGCGGCGGCCAGAATCGAAGCGATGCCGCCCGCCTCGAGGAAGCGCGCTGGGTTGTACTGCGCGGCGGTCCACAAGATCGTGCTCAGGAAACGGATGCCGTCGCGGACGACGCTGAGCTTGGAGCGTCCGCTGCGCTCGGCGTAGGGAATCGGAATTTCGATGTAACGCACGCCCTCGTGCAGCGCGCGCGTACTCATCACCGGGGTGAAGTTCAGCCCGTCGGGCAGAGGATAGATGCGCTCCAGGCAGCGGCGGTGGACGACGCGCATGCCGCTGGCCGGGTCGTCGATCCGCTGGTTGCCGATCGCGCTGAGCAGGTTGGACCAGATCAGGTTGCCCAGCCGCCGCACCGCCGGCATGTCGCTGTTCTCGCCCGAGCGTCGCGACCCGACCACGACGTCGGCGTCCTGCTCGCGAGCCACTTGGCAAAGATGAGCGAATCGCTCGGGCGGATACGTGCTGTCGGCGTCGAGGAAGGCCAGATACTCGCCTCGCCCGGCGTGGAAGCCCGTCTTGATCGCCGCGCCGTAGCCGCGGTTCTTCTCGTGGCGAACCACCACCACGCCCGGAATGGCGCCGGCGATCTCCGGCGTACGGTCGGTCGAGCCGTCATCGACGACGACGACCTCGAGATCGGTCACGCCGACTTCTTGCAGGCTCTCCCGTGTATCGAGGATGCGAGTGACGATGTCCTCGATCCCGTCCTCCTCGTTCAAGGCCGGAATGATGACCGAGAGGCTCGCCGGCGCCGCGCTCGATTCCTCTCGCGCGAGCTCGGCCGCGGTTTGTGTGGTCTCACCCATATTTTTCCTCCGCAAAGAATACTTTTCCGTTTGTTCGATCTTTTGGACCCGAGACTTCCCGGATCAACTTGGCCGGCACGCCGCCAACCACGCTATGGGGCGCGACATCCTTGGTCACCACCGCCCCCGCGGCGACCACCGCGCCCTTGCCGACCGTGACGCCGTCGGTGATGACCGCGCCCGATCCAATCCACACGTCGTCCTCGATGACGATTCCCTCAGCGGTGATGCCCTGCTCGACCATCGGCTGGCTAGGGTCGTCGAATACGTGGTTGACGGCGATGATCTGCACCATCGGCGAGGTGTAGACCCGGTCGCCGATGCGCACTCCGCCCTGTCCGCGTATTACGTTGTATTCGCCGATCAGCGAGCCCGTCCCAATCCAGATGCCCGCCTGCGGCAGCGACCGGAAGTTATAGACGTGCAGGACCGAGCCGTGCATGACCAGCGTCTTGTCGCCGATCTCGATGCCGTTCGCGCAAGCGTGCAAGTACGTCGCTTGATCGAGATAGCAGCCGCGGCCCAACGTGATGTTGTCCGCAAAGCGCAGGCGTACTCCCGACTCGATGGCCGCCATGCCGCGCATGCGCAACGCCAGCCGGTAGAACAGCGCCCGCAAGCCGATCCCCGCGATCGTCGGAACCCAACCGAACAGGCTGAACAGCGACTGCTCGACGAGATACCGCCACGGCGAGGATGCCTGGCGAGAGAGGTACAGTGATACGTCCCGCAGCATAAATGCAAGGGCGTCGGGCCCCGGCCGGGCCCGGTGGGGGAAGGCGACTTCAGTGCGCGACGACGACTACGCCTTGGCGTGATAGTCGTAGTGGTAGAGGTCGTTGTAGGTGCGCTCGTGGCCGTTGAGCACGATGCCGAGCCCGCGTCCGCCGGCCCCGACGACCTGCGCCCAAGTTCGCGAGATCAGCTCGCGCTTGGTCTTGCCGGCCCGCGCGACGACCAGGACGCCGTCGGCAATCGGTGCGAGCACGCGCGCATCCGCCACGCTGAGCACCGGCGGCGTATCGAGGATGATGCATTGGTAGTCCGAGCGCGCCTCGCGCAGGAACGTGCGCATCTTCTCCGAGCTCAACAGCGCCACCGAGTTGGGCGGCTTCGGCCCAGAGGAGAGCACGTGGAGATTCTCGGCAAAGGTGCCCCGAATCGCGGGCTCGTCCACGTTGCCCGACAGCAACATGCTCAAGCCCCCGGCCAGGTGGACGCCCAAGTTGGTGGACAGCGTCGAACGCCTCAGGTCCGCATCGACCATCAGCGTCTTGTAGCCGTTCTCCGCCATCGCGCGACCCAGCAGCGCGGCGACCGTCGTCTTACCCTCGCCGGGCAGCGCCGAGGTCACGGCGATTACCCGCAACGGCGAGTCGGCTTGTGAGAGGAGAATCGACGTGCAGATCGCGATGACCTCCTCGCGCAACTGCTCCGAAGCGTCGCCGCCCCACGAGCCGTTGGATTCGCTCGGGCTGCTCGTGTCGCCCTCGGCCGGCGCCTCGGAGGAGCCGTCTTGTTGGCTCGGCGGCGCGATGCGCACCAAGTTGGGCCCGCCGAACAGCCGCGCGTAGCCTTTCCGCTTCGCCGTCGGGATCGCACCCAACGCCGGCAGCCCCAGCTTGCCCTCGACCTCTTCGATGCTCGTGATCGAGCGGCTCCAGTAGTCGCCAATCACCGTGATGCAAACGCCGACGGCCAAACCGAGCAGCGACGCCAGGCCGAGGTTGATCGGCAAGTTTGGCGTCTCGGGCAACTCCTGCGGCAAGCCCTGCTCGACGATCTGGATGTTGGCGATGTCGAACCCGGCCAGCACGCCGGTTTCCTTCAAACGCTCCAGCAGGCCCTCGTAGAGCTTCTCGTTGGTGTCGACTTCGCGGCGTAGGATGTTGTACCGAATCGACGCCCGTTGATAGTTCGAGACCGCCCCGCGCTGCTCGCTGAGCATGTCGTCGATCATTTGGAACCTGGAGTCCGCGATCATGAACTCCGTCTCGGCGTCATCCAGCGCCCGGCTCACCGCGGAGGCCTTCTCTTGGTCGAGCTGCTCTTGAATGAGCTCGATCTCGGCCTTGCGAGCCTTCACTTCGGGCCAGTTGTCGCCGAAGGTCACCGTGAGTTGCGCCAGATCGTTCTCGAGCTGCAGCAGCCGCGACGAGAGGTCGCGAATCAGGCTGTTGGAGAAGCGCTCGGGAAAGCCCTTCGAGACCACGCTCTTGAGGCTGTCCAGGCTCGACTTTGCGGCGACGCGCTCAGCCTCCGCCTCGGCGAGACGACCTTCAATGGCGGTCAGGCGCACGTGCGTCGGCTCGCCCTCGCCCGGCGAAAGGCTCGTCAGCGCGTTGCGAGCCGCGTAGCTGACCAGCTCCGATTCCGAGGACTGCAGCTTGTCTTCGAGCGCCGCCAACTCGCGCTTGAGGCCCTCGCGCGCGCGCTTCCTCGCCTCCTGCCTGGCGCGGAGCTGCTCGCGGATCAGCTCCTCGGCGAAGATGTTCACGATGGTTGCGGCGGCGTCGGGAGACTCCCCTAAATATCCGATGCGAAACAGTTGGCTGCCTTCGACCCGCACCACCTGGAGGCGTTCGTGTAGATGATCCAGCTCCTGGTCGAGCTCGGGATCCCCCTTGGCCTCCAGGATCATGTAGACGCGGCTCGCCAGCCCCGGGCTCTGCAGGATCTCTTCCTGGGTCCGCAAGTAGCTCTCGTAGTTGCTCGCTCCGTTCATCATCTCGAACGGATCGTTGTAGGGCAGCGGCTGAACCTCCTTCGGATTGATCTGCAGCATCGCGGTCGAGCGATAGAGCGGCGTCTCGAAATAAGTCAAGACGGCGGCTCCCGCGACCGCGACGAGCGCGCACAGCAGGATCTGCCGCTTCTGCGCCCACAAGCGGCTGAGGAAGTTCCGCAGATCGAAAATATCCTCCTGGGGCTTCTGAAACGCGTCGACTTGACGCGACCGCATCGGCGGCGGGCCCGCGGGAGGAAGCATCGTTGGCAAATTGTCGTGCATGGAGGTTGAACTAAGCTCCGAACCGAGCGCCCGCCCGCGCTAGTCGGCGGGCCGGGCAGATATCCTTCCTTCGCGAGCCGCCGAAGCCGCTCGCGGCAAATTCACGCCACGCGTCGTTGAAGCAACACGTTGTCCCGGGCGGGATCCGGCAACGGCTCGACGGTATGAGCGTCGATCTCGGCCGCGACCGAGCGTTGCAGCAGGGTGATCGAGACAACGACCCGCCGTCTGTTCTTGAGGTCGCTCACGATGCCTTCCAGACCCGTCAGCGGACCCGACAGCACCCGTACTCGCCGGCCCACGTTCAGATACTCGTGGGGCAGCACCTCGCTCGCATTCGAGACGAGCGTCCGCAACGCCTCGACCTCGGCGTCGGGCACCTCGATCGGCGTGCGTCCGGTGCCAACGATCGACTCCACCCATGTGGTCCCGAGCACTGGCATGCGGTCATTCATGTTGATACGGCAGAACAAATAGCCGGGAAACAAGGCCGAGGTCTTGCGGCGCAGGCCGTTTGGCGTTACCTTGTTCTGGCGGACGAACGGGCAATAGACGGATAACCCCTTGGAATCAAGCAGGTTCGCGACATACGACTCGCGGCCGGGGCGAATCTGCAATGCAAACCAGGGATCGTGGTCACTCGAAAATTCAACTGGCATAGTGGGCGCGTGCTCGTGTGGGGTTCGGAGAGTCAACGAGCTGCGGTAGCTGATCGGCCGTTTCGGCCATGCTACCGCCGTTGAATCCGCCTCCCCCGGATTCCTTTTCAGGCGGAAGAACCGCCTAATTCAAACTGCTGGTCCGATCTCAGTGAAAGACCCGACCTGAGGCAAGTTTGGGCCAGCTACCGGGGTCTGTCAATCGTGTTTCCACAAATCGGTACTTGGAATGGGTCTAGAGAACTATGTTCTCCATTACCGAAAACCAAAATGGTCCCACGGTTTGGCAAACGACCGTTTTAGTACTGTGGATAACTGGCCCTAAGGGGAACGTCCCAGGCGCTTGCTTGGCTAGCCCTCGGAGGCCTCGTTCGCGACTTCCCCCAGCAAACGCTCGATGTCGGCGACCATCCGTTCGAGCGTGAACCGCTCGAGCACCATGCGCTGCCCGGCCGCGGCCAACTGTCGGCGGCCCGCCGGGTCCTCGGAGGCTTGGCGAATCAGCTTCGCTAGCTTGACCGCGTCCTCGGCTTGAAAAGTCAAGGCATTCTCGCTGTCGTGTAACATTTCGGTCTGGCCGCCGACCTCGGATCCGATCACCAGCAGCCCTGCCGCCATGGCTTCCATCACGCTGCGCGCCATCGGCTCAGGCCAGATCGAGGTGAACAGAAACACGTCAGCTTGCCCCAAGCGGCGAGGAATCTCTTCGCGCGGCGCCTGCCGCACCATCTCGACGCGGCCCTCCACCCCGCGCGCGGCGATCATAGCCCGCAACTTCGCCTCGTAGTCGGGGTGCCCGCTGCCGAGGATCGTGAGGCTCAAGTTGTTCGCCGCTCCGTCCCGCTCGAGCATGCCGAGCGCCTCGACCGCCGTGTGCACGCCCTTGTCGTGGATGAGGCGTCCGAAGTAGAGAAGGCGCAGGATACCGTCGTCGTCGCTCCGCTCGAGCGCCGAGTGTTCGAGAAACGGCCGAGGGTCGGTCCCGCCAAGCAAGACGCCGGCCGATTCCGGCAGCTTGCCATCCTCGATCAGGCTCCTGCGCACGTACTCGCTACAGCAGACCGCGTTCTGGAGCTGCAGCGGAGGCGAGTGGGCCTCGCCGCTCAACTGCCGTAGCGCAATCCACCGCAGAGCCTTCTTGAGCAGCTCGGTCGCCCCCCGGCGAGCCGGCTCTCTCCAATAGATAGAGTGCGGATCGGTATCGCTCGGCCAGTAGTTCGAGACGAAGTAGGCGACCCGGCCCGGCAAGCGGCGCTCGGCATGGCGGGGCAGGTCGTGAGAAAGATTCCACATCCCCCACACCATTAGCGCCTCGGGTTGGAGCTCCACGATGGCGCGCTCAAGCGCCGCAATGTTCTCCCGCTCGCGCCGACGGCGCTTGAAGAAGAAGTCGAGCGGCCGGTAGTAGTTCAGGTCGGCCTGCAGGTGTAGCTCCCGGCGTATGTTTGGTTCGCTCGCCGCCTCCGCGGCGGGTCCCCCGTGCCGGCTCGTCAAGATCGAGACCTCGTGGCCGTGGGCCCGCAAGCCGTCCGCCACCTCTTGGCACCACTGCTCGTAGCCGCCGATCTCGAACGGCGGGTAGAAATTGCTGAGAAACAGGATCCGCATCCGCTTGCCGGGATTGCGCGCGAAGGGCTAGGCTATCACGGTTTTTTCGGGAGTGGACTGTCCTACGGCTCCGGCGGTCCGGTTGGCGCCGGCGGCGGCCACCCGAGCTCTTCGAGCGGCAATTCCCGGGTCCAGCGGGGCACCTCGGGCTCCGCGGCCGCCAGCTCGGCGCGGCGTCGCCGGCTCCAGTCGATTAGCCGAAACCGGAAGCCGTCCTCGTCCATCGTCAGCTCCCGCTCCTCGCCCCACCCGGCGCGATCCAGCGGCAGCTCCTTTCCCCGAGCCGCCCGGACCCACCGCACTCCACGTTGGACGATCGCCCGCCCGTCGTGCACGCGCAGCTCCGCCGCGGCATCCCGGCGCGCGGTCAGCTCGTATTCGCCTCGTCGCTCGGGCCGGATGACCAAGTCGCCATAGTGGATCGCCACGTTGTAGTCCCGTCCCGGCTTGCCCGCGACGGCGTCGATGACGAGCGCCCCCTCGACCAGCCGGATCCGCACATCGGAGAGCTCTTGCGAGATCAGCTCGATCTCGCTGTAGGCGTTGAAACGGGCATAGACCCCGGGCGCCAGCACCACCTCGGCCCTGCCCCGCAGCGTCCGCATGCGCTGTCCCGGTCTTAGGTGGACGAACGTATCGGTAGGCAGGTCTTCCGGCGCCAGGTCCGAGACCTGCGCGTGGCCCTCGACACGCTGCACCAAGCCCGCGCGCGTCGAGATCGCTTGCTGCCCGGCGAGGGTCGCCGCCAGCGCCGCGGCCGCCATCGTGCTTCGCATGACCAACCGCATGAGACGTCGCTCGTATTGTTCCATACCCCGGCCCAGCGACCGGCTGCGGCCTGTCGACAAGCACTTGTTGACATTCAGTTGCAATTAGCCGTACCCTGGTGGCGTTCGGACGTTCTGCAACACAGTTGCATCTTGATGCGAAAAGGGGTATCGCGAAATGGTCCGCGCGCTTCTTCTGGTCGGTTTGAGCGCACTAGCCGCTCAAGTATCGTTTTCTCAATCTGTTGAAGGTCTCGTGGAAGGGCCCGACGGCGCTCCCGTACCAGCGGTGAGGGTCGAAGCGGCGGACCTCGGCTGGGTCGGCTGGACCAATTCGCTAGGTGAATATTCGTTGCAAGAGGCGCCAAGCGGCGAGCTACGTTTGCAGTTCACCGACGACTCCTACGAGCCGCTCGAGCGGACCGTAACCGTCGCCGAGCAGGGTCCGACCCGGCTCGACGTGCGTTTCGAACGGCTCCGGACGGTGTCAAGCCGCGTCGAGGTCGTCGCCCGCGCCGAGGAGGTGGTCGCCGAGATCCCCGGCTCGACCTTCGTGGTCTGCAAGGAGGAGCTGCAAACCAGCCGTCCGATGGACGCCAACGAAGTGATGCGCCGCATCCCCGGCGTCACTCTGCGAGAGGATTCCGGCCCGGTCGCGATGCGGCTCAACGTCGCCATGCGCGGCCTCAACCCCGACCGCAGCCGCAAAGTGCTCATGCTCGAGGACGGCTTGCCGGTGGCCCTTGCCCCCTACGGCGAGCCTGAGATGTACTACTCACCGCCGATCGACCGTATGGAGCGCATCGAAGTGCTCAAGGGCAGCGGCCAGATTGCCTACGGACCGCAGACGGTCGGCGGCGTCATCAACTTCGTCACCCCCGAGCCGCCGCAGCGCTTTGGCGGCGACCTCGATCTCGAGAGCGGGCAGCGCGGCTTCTTCACCGGACGCGCCCAGGTCGGCGGCTCCACCAAAGGTCAGAAGGTTGGATGGCTTGCCAGCTATCTGCACAAACAGGGCGACGGTTGGCGACAGTTCGTCTTCGATATCGACGACGTCCAGACCAAACTCACCTGGAAGCCCGACGACCGTCAGACGCTCGCCCTCAAGCTCGGCGCCTACGATGAGCGCTCCAACTCGACCTATCTCGGGCTCACGCAACCAATGTTCGAGCGAGACCCGAACCAGAACGCGGTTCCCGGCGACGACCTGAAAGTCGAGCGGCAATCGGGATCTCTGTCTCACACGGTCACGCTCAGCCCCAGCGCGGTGCTGTCGAGCTCGGGGTTCGCCTATCACACCGTCCGTTACTGGGGGCGCTCGGACTTCGACCGCTCTGATCGAGGCCGCGACTACGCAGCGATCTTCGGCGACCCGTCCATTGACGGCGGCGCGGTGTTCATTCGCAACTCCGCCGGCAACCGCAATCGCGAGTTCACCGTGGCAGGCGTTCAGACCGGGCTAGCCGCGGAGCACGGTCTGTTCGGCGTGCGCAACAAGCTCGACGCGGGCCTGCGGTACGTTCACGAGAACGCGCAGGACCGGCGCATCAACGGCGTCGGTTTGCGCGCGCGCGCGGGCGTGCTGCGCAACGACGAAGACCGCTTCGGTCGCGCCTTCTCCGCCTATGTGCAGAATCGCTTCAGGCTGGGCGAGCGCCTGACGGTGACGCCCGGGTTGCGTCTCGAGCGCTACAGCTACGAGCGCCACATCCAGCGCACGCGCGTCAACGGCATCCCGACCGATGTCAACCGCCGCAACGAAAACATCGTCACAAAAGCGATCCCCGGCCTCGGCGCCGCTTTCAAGGCGACCGATCGCATCTCATTCTTCGCCGGAGTGCATCGCGGCTTTGCGCCGCCCCGCGTAAAGGACGCTATCACCGGAGACGGCTTCAACCTCGAGCTCGACGCCGAGCTGAGCTGGAACTACGAGGCCGGCGTGCGCTTCACCGGATCGCGCGCCGTCCGTGGGGAGCTTACCTGGTTCCGCATGGATTTCGAGAACCAGATCATCCCCGGCGCCGAATCCGGCGGCGCAGTCACGACGCTGGTCAACGGCGGCGAGACTCTGCACGAAGGCTTCGAGTCGAGCCTGCGGGTCAATTGGTCCGAGCTGGCCGCGCTGCGCGGCTGGGACCTCTACACGGACCTGCGCCAGATGCACCTCGGCGTCGCTCGCTTCAGCCGCAACGCGCTGTTTCAAGACAACCGCCTGCCGTACGCCCCGAGGAATACGTTCTCGGTCTTGGTCGGCGTGCGGCAGCGTCGCGGCTTCGGTTTCCAGCTCGACATGAGCCACGTTGCGGATCAGTTCGGCGACAACCGTGAGACCGTTGCGCCCTCGGCCGACGGCACGGTCGGCGTGTTGCCGGCCTATCAGGTGGTCAACCTGCTGGTCGACTACACCGTCCGGCGCGAGCGCTACGAGGTGCGGCCTTACTTTACGATCAAGAACCTCACCGACCAGCTCTACATCGCTTCGCGCGCCCCGCAGGGCATCCAGCCGGGCATGTTCCGGCAGGCGAACGCCGGCGTGAAGATCAGCTTCTAGCGTCCGCTAACCCTCGCCAGGCGCCTCGCGTCCGTTCGCTATCATGGCCCTCGTCGCTCATGCCGTACGTACTTGCACTCGACGAAGGCACCACCAGCGCCCGCACGATCGTCTTCGATGAACGCGCCCGATCGCTCGGGGTCGACCAAATCGCCGTAGAGTCGAGCTTTCCCAACGACGGCTGGGTCGAGCAAGATCCTGAACAGGTTTGGCAAGCGCAGCTCGCCTCTGCCAAACAGGCAATCGCAAAGGCCGGCATCACGACCGGCGACATCGCAGCCCTCGGCATCACCAATCAACGCGAGACGACCATCGTGTGGGACCGCAAGTCCGGGCAAGCCATCTCGCCCGCGATCGTTTGGCAATGCCGCCGCACCGCCGATCGTTGCGCCGCGCTCATCGAGCAGGGCAAGGGCGACAGCATCACCGCCGCCACCGGCCTCGTCGTCGACGCCTACTTTTCGGGCACGAAGATCGGCTGGATCCTCGACAACGTCCCCGATGCGCGTGCTCGCGCTGAGGCCGGCGAGCTCGCTTTCGGAACCGTCGACTCCTGGCTGATCTGGAAGCTGACAGGCGGTCGCGAGCATCTCATCGACCGCACCAACGCCTCGCGAACGCTGCTGATGAACCTCTCCTCCGGCGCCTGGGATCCGGAGATGCTCTCCCTGCTCGGCGTGCCGCCGGCGATGCTGCCCCGCATCGTGGACTCCAGCGGCGTCATGGCGCACACCGACGCCCCTGTGTTGGGAGCCGAGATCCCGATCGCGGGCATCGGCGGCGACCAGCAAGCCGCGCTGTTCGGGCAGGCGTGCTTCCGGCCCGGCCTCTCCAAGAACACCTACGGCACGGGCTGCTTCCTATTGCTCAACACCGGCGAGCATCGGCCCGTCTCAGAGAACAAGCTGCTCGCCACGGCGGCCGCCGGCGTCGCCGGGCGTCGCGAATTCGCGCTCGAGGGCAGCATCTTCGTTGCGGGCGCGGCCGTACAGTGGCTGCGCGACTCTCTCGGCCTCATCGAAACCGCCGCCGAGTCGGAGCAGCTCGCCGCCTCGGTCCCCGACTCGGCCGGGGTCTATCTGGTGCCCGCCTTCGTCGGGCTCGGCGCGCCGCATTGGAGCTCGGATGCCCGCGGGCTCATCACCGGGCTGACGCGTGCCGCCGGCAAAGCCCACATCGTGCGCGCCACGCTCGAGTCGATCGCCTATCAAACCCGCGAGCTCGTCGACGCCATGCAGGCCGACTCGGGCGAACAGCTCGCCGAGCTGCGCGTCGACGGCGGGGCCGCGGCGAACGATTTTCTGATGCAGTTCCAGGCCGACATCCTGGGCAAGCCGGTCGTGCGCCCCTCCAACGTCGAGACGACCGCGCTAGGGGCGGCCTTCCTGGCCGGGCTAGCCGCCGGCGTATGGAAAGACCTCGACGAGATCGAGAGCTTCTGGGGCGTCGACAGGCGCTTCGAACCGGCCATGAGCGAGTCGCGCCGGGACGAGCTGTATTCGGGGTGGAAGGCGGCGGTCGCGCGCGCGATCCCTTGAATCATCCGCTACACGCGGCGCTCTATCCCCCGTGCACGGTCACCTTGCGCGCCATTCGCTCCCAGAACCAGGCGCCGAACGCCAGCAGGATTGCCACCCACGCCCATTGCACCGCCAACGCTGTTGCTAACTCCGCCCCGTCGAGCTTGCCCAGGTAGATCCGCAGCGGCGTGTAAGCGATGTGCTGGAACGGCAGCCAGGCCATCGCGGCCGCCAGCGTGGGCGGAAACATCGTGATGGGAACGAGCAGACCCGAGAGCAGCTCCTGTACATAGAACTTCGCCCGCAGCAACCCCAGAATCGCCTTTAGCCGCAGCGCCAGGGCGCCGACGATGAAGTTGAGCGAGCCTGTGAGCATCACGCTGCCGCCGAGCGCCGCGAAGAACGCCGCGAAGTGCGCCGCGCTCGCCGGCGCTTTCACCGGAAAGATCAGGCTGATGATGAATGCCGCGGGCGTGGTCAGCAAGATCAGCCGGAAGGCCGCCTCGCCCAGCGCCTGCCCCAGGTAGCGCACCTGCACGCCGGTCGGCTTGAGCATCGACATCACCACGTTGCCGCTTTGCACGTCGGCGGCGATGTCGGAGTCGACGTTGTTGAAGTAGACCGAGCGGATCACCCAGCCGACCGCCACGTAGGTCGTCATCTCGGCGAAGTCGAAGCCTTTGGCGAACTCCGGATCGGCAGTGTAGAGCGCCTTCCAGATGAAGTAGTAGACGGTGACGTTGATCAGGTAGGTGACGATACCTGTGTAGTAGCGCAGCCGGAAGGCTAGGATGTTGACGAAGCCTATGCGGGCGAACTCGAGGTAGTGCCGCAGCGGACGCGGCAGAACCGCGACGCTCATGCCCGGCTCACGCCGGCGCGCGGTCGCGCCAGCTCGCCCGTTGCGCCGCCGGTGTAGACGCGGCGTACGATGTCCTCAATCGACTCTTCCTCGATCACGATATCGCGCACGTCGATCTTGGCCACGACGTCGCGAATCACCTCGCCGGTCGCATAGTCGCCGCGGTCAAACGACGCCTGCAAGGTCAACTCGTCCACCGCCTCCAGAGAAACGTTTCCAAGACTCGTGCGCGGCACGCCGCTATGCGGATCCTTGAGCTCGAAGCGAATGCGGGTATGCCGCCAGAGCATGCGCTTGAGCTCTTCGAGCGGCCCGTCGAAGAGGATGTGGCCATGGTCGATGATCATCAGCCTCCGGCACAGCGCCTCGATGTCGGCGAGATCGTGCGTGGTCAGTAGCATGGTCGTCCCGAGCTCGCGGTTGATCTCGGCGAGGAACTGACGAATGTTCTCCTTGGCCAGCAGGTCGAGGCCGATGGTCGGCTCGTCGAGGAAAACGAGCGGCGGATTGTGGAGCAGCGCGGCGGCCATGTCGCACCGCATGCGCTCGCCCAGGCTGAGCTTGCGGACGGGTTGGTGCAGGTAGCGGCCCAGCTCGAGGATGTCGTCGAAGCGCGCCATGCGGCTGTTGTAGTCGGCTTCGGAGACCTCGTAGATCTTCTGCAACAGGCGAAACGATTCGACCACGGCGATGTCCCACCACAGCTGCGTGCGCTGGCCGAACACCGCGCCGATCGTGCGCGTATAAGCCATGCGGCTCTGGTAGGGAACGAAACCGTTGGCGACGATCCGGCCCGAGGTCGGGACCAGGATGCCGGTCAGCATCTTGACCGAGGTCGACTTGCCGGCGCCGTTGGGCCCGATGCAGCCGACCGTCTCGCCGGGCTCGATCGCGAACGAAACGCCGTCGACGGCGCGCAGCGTGGAGTGCTCGCGCTGGAACAGGTCCCGGACGGCTCCCCACAGGCCCTCACGGCGCTGGAAGGTGCGGAACTCCTTGACCAGATCGGTCGCTTCGACCCGCCCGAGCATCGACGATGCCTCAGTCTACCACCGGGGTCGAACCCCACTTCCGCGCTCGCCGTATGAGATTTCCTCGGCAAGCGCGTGGCGAGCACTTGGCGCTCGCGCTAACTACTCACGGTGGCGCGCCCGCCGGCTTTGCGGTGGTAGATTGCGCCGACGAGCAGCAGCAGCGTCCCGAGGAACACCCACACGCCAGCGCGGAAGTGTTCCATGCCTTCGAAGCGGTAGCTGGCTCGCGTCAGCGCGCAAATCGGCATCGAAGCCACCAGCAGGCTCCACAGCACGAGCAGCGTACGCGGGCCCTTGCCAGGCCGCAGCGCCAGCGCCACGGCGGCCAGCGCGACCAGTCCGCACACGAGCAGCGTCATCGCCATGTTCTCAGGGGAGACGGGGATGAGATCGACGTGCATGTCGCCGCCGGCGATCCGTCCGATGAGCCCCATGCCCAGCAGCACGACTCCGAGAACGAGGTTTGCCAAAACACTCAGGTAGCCGAGCATGCGGCCTATGAAACCCATCGCAGAAAACTCTTGCGGCCCGCGGGCCGACCCACGATTGTATCCGATGGGCTCGGGGCGGCGCCGGGGCCGGACGAGGGCGGATCTATACTGAGGATCGAATGCGCACCCGAGCGTACACGGCGCTGCGGCTGGCCGCGGCGGCGCTGGCCTGCCTGGCGGCGGTCTCGGGCCTCGAGCCCGATCGCTGGGACCTCTACCAGCAGCGTCGCCGTGCGATCGCCGCCGAGCGTCCCCAAGGCGCGCTCGTGCTCTTCGGCGTGGACGAACAGCAGGGTCGCATCAGCCCCGGACCGTTTCTCCAGGAGAGCAATTTCTACTACCTCTCCGGTTGCCGCCAACCGGACGCGACGCTGCTCATCGAGCCGGCCGCCGACGGACGACCTTACCGCGAGACTCTGTTCCTCACCCAATCCACTGGCGAGGAGCAGGAGTGGAACGGGCGCCGCATCGACCCCTCTAGCGAACTGGCGCCGGCGGAGACCGGATTCGCCGAGGTGCTCGACTCGAGCCGCTTGGCCGGGCGGCTGCGCTCGGCGCGAAAACGGTACGGGCGGGTCTACACCCTGCTTGGCGAAGGTCCGGAGGTCTACGGGCGGCCCCGCGCGCCGGACGCCGAAGAGCGGTTCGCTGCGCTCGGCGTGACGGCCGAGCCCTACAACCTGCGCTCTACGATCGCGCGCATGCGGCTGGTGAAATCCGACGCCGAAGTGCGCTGGATCGAGCGCGCGGTGCAGGCCAGCGTCGCCGCTCACTTGGAGGCGTGGAGGGCGTTGCGCCCCGGCCTGGCGGAGTACGAGGTCTTTGCGCCGATGTCGCGGGCGCTGATCCTGGGCGGCGCCGTGCGCCCGGCCTACCCGCCGATCATCGCCTCTGGCGCCAACGCCACGACCCTGCACTACGTCGACTTGACCAGCTCGATCGAGCCGGGCGCATTGGTGTTGATGGACGTGGGCGGCGAAGTCGAGGGCTACGCAGCGGACTTGACGCGCACCGTGCCGGCCGACGGCCGCTTCTCGCCGCGGCAACGCGAGGTTTACGAGTGGGTGTTGGAGGCCCAACGGGAGGCGATCGCCGCCGCGCGCCCCGGCGCACGGCTGGTCGGCCCCGGCAGCCTGACCGAGCGGATCGAGAATGTCTTCGACTCGAACAAGCGCGGTCTCGCCAAGCGCTTTCGGCACGCAGCCGGTCATTTCGTGGGCCTCGATGTCCACGACCCAGGCCCGCTGGGGGCGGTGCTGGCCGCAGGCATGGTAATCACCATCGAACCCGGGCTGTATCTGCCGCAGGAAGGGATCGGCGTACGGATCGAGGACATGCTGCTGATCACCGAAGACGGCGCGCGCGTCCTCAGCAGCGCCTTGCCGCGCGAACCGGAGGAGATCGAGCGTATCCTGGGCGAGCGCTAAGCTAACGTCCACTGCAATCACGAGCGCTAACGTCCACTACAATCAGCGGTGATGCGCCGCCTGCTCCTCCTGCTGCTTCCCGTTCTTACTAGCGCGCAAGACCTGCTTCTGCATCACGGCAAGATCGTGAGCGTCGACCCGGAGATGACGCTCCACGAAGCGGTGCTGATCGAAGGCGGCCGTATCCGCGCGGTCGGCGCCTCGGAGGCGCTGATGGCTCGCGCACGGGGGCAAGGCACGCCGATGCTCGACCTCGAGGGCCGCACGGTCCTGCCCGGTTTGGTCGACAACCACGTCCACGCGCTCTCGGCGGGGATGAGCGAGTACCGCGAGCCGCTGCCGCCGCTCGACAGCTTCGCCGCGGTCCAGGACTACATCCGTCAACGTGCGAAGAAGACGCCCAAGGGCCGCTGGATCGTCGTGCCGCGGACGTTTCCGACCCGTTTGGCCGAAATGCGCATGCCGACCAAGGACGTGCTCGACGTCGCGCGGGACCACCCGGTGATGTTCGACGCCAGCTACACCGTAGTCGTCAACTCGAAGGGCCTGGAGATTTCGAAGATCGCCAAGTTCACCGCCAACCCGCCCGGCGGTGAGATCGTCGTGGACGACAGCGGCGAGCCGAACGGCATTCTCAAGAACGCGCAAGGGCTGCTCGAAGGGCTCGAGGCCGCCGAGGAGCTCACTCGCGAGGAGAAGCTCGACGCGCTCGAAAAGATGCTGCACCGCTACCGCGCCGCGGGCCTGACGGCGGTGGGAGACCGGGCGGTCAACGGCGAGTCGATCGCGCTCTACCGCGAGCTGCACGAGCAGGGCAAGCTGCCGGTGCGCGTGGTGATGACTTGGCGCCCTGGGGCTTCAGCGCCGTTCGGAGAGATTCTGCGAGACCTGCGCGAGCAAGAGCTCCTCGAGGGAGACGCCATGCTCGCGCTGGCCACTTACAAGGTGACCCTCGACGGCGGCATGACGATCGGCACGGCCTTCCAGCGGCGTCCTTACGGCGAATTTGGCAGACAGCTATATGGCATGACAAATCCTGACAATCGCGGCATGCGCTTCGTAGGCCCGGAGAAGCTGCTCTCGATCTTCCGCAAGGCGCGAGACCGGGGCTGGCAGCTCACCTCGCATGCCCAAGGCGGCGGCGCGATCGACACGTTCTTGAGCGTGCTCGAGGAGATGAACGAAGATCGCCCCATCGCCAAAGAGCGGCACCACCTGATGCACGCCAGCTTTCAGAGCCCGGAGGCGATCCGCAAGATGGCGCGGCTGGGCGTCAGCGCGGATGTGCAGTTGCCTTGGCTCTACTTCGACGGTCCCGCGCTCGAGAAGGTGATGGGAACCGACGGCATGCGCTACTTCATTCCATTGCGCACCTACATCGACAACGGCGTGCGGCCGGCCGGCGGCAGCGACCACATGGTTGGGTTCGACAAGAACCGTGCGGTCAACCCTTACAACCCGTTCTTCCAGATGTGGATGGCGATCACTCGCGCGCGCACCCGCGGCGCCGAGCCGCTGTTCGCCGAAGAGGAAGGCGCCACGCGGGAAGAGGCGCTGCGGATGCACACCATCTGGGCGGCCGAGCAGCAGTTCGCGGAAGATGAGCGAGGGACGATCGAGGTCGGCAAGCTGGCCGACCTAGTGGTGATCGACCGGGACTACTTGACGTGCCCGACCGAGGAGATTCGCGAGATCGAGCCGCTCATGACGATCCTCGAGGGCGAGATCGTGTATCAGCGGTAGACCGTTGGCCGTTGCCGTCTATTGGCTCAAGACCTCGAGGGCTCGCTCGAGCACTTCGTCGCGGCCGGCGCGGACGCCCGCGAGAGTCGGGCGAACCCGCACGGTCGGCTGAATGCCGACGCCGTGGTGACGCGAGCCGTCGTGTTTGAGCACCTTCATGCCCGTCCAGCTCACGCGGTAGCCGCCGGGCAGTGTGAACGGATTGACGTTGCCGTTCGTGCCGGCGGTCGGCGAACCGACGATCTCGGCGAGGTCGTAGTGCTCGATGATGCCCAGGTGGGTTTCGGCGTAGCTGATCGCTCGCTCGTCGGTGAGGAACGCAACTCGTCCCTCGAGCCGCGGCGACTGTGGCTGCACGGTCCAGTTCGAGAAATCGAAGTCGACCCGTTCGCGATCAGGCCGTTGGATCCGCGGAACATGCCACTGGGCGCAGGTCACGGGCTCGTCGATGAGATGGCCGATCGTCGACGGTCGGACTCTGGGGTATCCGCGGAGATCAAAGATGACCTTCCCGGCGGAGGCAAGGCGCGGGACGAGGTCTTCCATCTCTTGCTGGGTGATTCGGAACAGCGCCACGTAGAACGCGCCCGGTTCGATCTCGCGCCATTTCGGCGGCGGGACCTTCTCCCGGTACTGGTTGGGCGGGACGGAGCGGGCAACCGAGACGGTCCTGCGCCCGCCGTTCGCGTCTTCTACCTCCAAGCTGAGCGCGGAGTCGGGGACGCCGGAAAGCATCGTGCGCAGTGTGCGCAACCGGCGGTGCGCATCGGTGGAGGCGGATACGAGTTGCTCGGCCTCCCCGATGGCCTCGATCGCCGGCTTGCCGTCGATTGCGCGTACGATGTCACCTACAGCCAGATCGACGTCCCAGCCATCCATGACGTGCGTGATGGCCAACCGTCCTTCGATCCACTCCCAGTAGAAGGGCGGCTTTCGGATCGACTCGCTGGAGTGGCTGACTCTGCCGTGCCCGTCTTGCAGCTTGGCGACGAGCTGCCGGAGGGCGCCGAGGAAGGCAAGCTCGCCGTCGGCGACCGCGGCCTGGGTGAGCGCCTGGGGCAAAGCTTCGTCCCAATTCGTCTCGACGACGTCGAAGTAAGGGTAGCAATGCTGGAAGACGTTCCAGGCCAGGGCGACGGCGGCCAGACGCGTCGAACGGTCGTTGGCGGATAGCGCGCCCTCGCTGGTTGGCGTCTGCGCCGGGCCAGGCGGGAGGGTACGCCCGGCTTCGACTGCCAGAGCGAAAGGAAGCAGAGCGGAGACGCCGGCGCCGAGCCGGATCGGGGCCGGCCGCAGCAGCTCGGCGGGGACGTCGCCAGCAGTCTTCGAAGACAGCAGCGCGCAATGTCTTCCCGACAACGCGCCGGACGCTTTTGGATCGAGCTCGTAGAGGCCCGGCGGCGAGGTATGCATCAAACCGGCTCCGGCCGCTCGATCTTCCTCGAAGTCTTCGGCGAACACGGCCGGGCCGGTGTCTCCCTCTACCGTCAGCTCAACTTCGTCAATCCAGATCCGACCCTGGCCCGGCATCAAGACGCCGAAATTGACTGATTCGGCGTCGGCGGCGATCGGAGCGACGATCTCGTACGACCGCCACTGGTCTGAGGTGATCGGGTGGTCGCGCATGTTCTCGAAGAATCCGGCCTGCCGATTGGGACGGTCTACCCGGAGCCAGAGATGCGCTTTGGCGTCGAGCTCGGCGTCGACTCGAACCGCTGCGCGGAAGCGCACGGTCTTACCCCTGAGAGGGCCCGCGGGAAGAAATCGCATCGCATTGCCAAAGACCTCTTCGGGTTGCAAATTGAGCCGGCGGCTGCTGTAGACGTTCGAGCGCCCCGACAGGGAGACGCCTAGGTGCAGCCAGGCTGTGCGCGTCGGCGCGGAATCGATCGTACGTTTCCAATCGTCGAGCGAAGGCCGGGCCTCGGCGGACGGAAAGACACGGAGAGTGGTGCAACGGGGCGGAAGATCGTCTCGAGCCGCGAGGCGAGCTCGGCGGGCGTGCGTGAGCTCTCGACTCGCTCGATGGTATCGGCGGTGAAGCGATCCCAGTTCAGGTTTGCCGCCTGGTCGCTGGGATGGAAGTGACGCACGTAACCGAGCAGCCTGGCGTAGGCTACGAGGTTTTCCGTGGCGGCCGGCTCGATGGGCGCCGTGTCGGCTGCGGCGAGTTGGGCGCACAGAGCGAGCACGGCGACGAGACGTATGACGCGCATGGACGTATCTACGCACGGCTTGCAGCGGCAGTTCCCCGAAACCAGGGCGCACGACAAACCAGGAGAATCCGGCTACGATAGCGGGCGATGCGTGATTTGAGTCGGCGAGAGTGGTTGGCGTTGTGGGCGGCTGCGGCGGCCGGGTGTGCGACGGAGGGTCGCGCCGAGATTGGGCTGAATCTCTTCACGGTGCGCGAGCCGCTCAGCGCCGAGCCCGAGCGCGTTCTGCGCGAGCTTGCCGCGATCGGATGCCGCTACCTCGAAGGACGGCTGGCGCAGGTCGAGAGTCATCTCCCGCTGCTGGCCGAGCTGGACATGCCGTGGGTGAGCTGGATGGTCGACACGCCGCTCGTGACCGGCAATTGGGACATCTGGGACCAGGTGATGGCGCGGTTTGGTCAGCCGCTCGAGCGGACCACGCTCGATGCGACCGTCGAGACGGCCGCGAAGTACGGCGTGCAGAATTTGGGCGTCTCCTACACGCTGCCGCAAGAGCGTGAAGGGCCGGACGGCTGGAAGCGCATCGCCGAGCAGTGCAACCGCGCGGGCGAGACGTGCCGGGCGGCGGGTCTCCAGTTCTACTTCCACAACCACGCGGACGAGCTCGCGGGCGCTCCCGGAGAGCGACCGCTCGACCTGTTGCTCGTCGAGCTCGATCCCGGGCTGGTACGCTTCGAGATTGACGTCTTCTGGGTCTCGATCGCCGGCGCCGACCCGGCGGAGGTCATCCGCCAGGCGAGCGGGCGCGTATTGAGCCTGCATCTCAAGGACAAGGCCAGCGGGACGCCGAAGGTCGAGACGGCTTTCGCGGCGCCGCGCGACGCCTTCAAGGAAGTGGGCGCAGGCGCGCTCGACTGGCCGGGCATCCTCGAGGCCGCAAAGGAGGCCGGCGTCGAGCGGCTATTCGTCGAGCAGGACCAGACGCCGGGCGACCCTCTCGAGAGCGTGCGCAAGAGCTTCGAGTACCTGAGCGCTCTCGGCGGCTAGGCTCCTGGGTTCGGCGGGCCGTCTCCCTCGGTATCCTAAGACCGTATGCTGCAGATCGCAGGCGGCACGATGCGCTACGCCGCGCGGACGCTGTTCGCGGGGCTGGATTGGCTGATCCAGCCAGGCGACCGCGTCGGCGTGGTCGGCGCGAACGGGACTGGCAAGTCCACGCTGCTCAAGGTCATCTGCGGGATGGAGCGGTTCGATTCCGGCGAGGTCAACAAGCAAAAGGGCATCCGGATCGGCTATCTGCCCCAAGACGGCCTTTCCTTCACCGGCCGCACGGTCTTCGAGGAGTGCCTCTCGGTGTTCGACGAGGCAATTGCGCTCGAGAAGGAGCAGGAGGAGCTGGCGCACGAGATGGGCGAGCTCGACCCCTCTTCAGAGGAGTACGCCGAGGTGGTCGAGCGCTACTCCTGGGTGATCGACCGCCACACCGCGCTCGACGGCTATACCAAGGAGGCGCAGGTCGGAACCGTGCTTGGCGGCCTCGCCTTCCCGACTGAAGATTGGCATCGGCGTACCGACGAATTCTCCGGGGGCTGGCAGATGCGCATCGCGCTCGCGAAGCTGCTGCTCGAGAAGCCGAACCTGCTGCTGCTCGACGAGCCGACCAACCACCTCGATCTCGAAGCTCGCAACTGGCTCGAGGACTATCTCAAGGGCTATCCCGGCGCTTACCTGCTCATCTCGCACGACCGCTTCTTTCTCGACGTGACGGTCGAAACCGTGGTCGAGATCTGGAACAAGCAAGTCCACTTCTACAAGGGCAACTTCTCGAAGTATCAGACCCAGAAAGTCCAACGGCGCGAGTTGCTCCAGGCCGCCTACAAAAATCAGCGCGACCGGATCGAACAGCTCGAAGCCTTCATCACCCGCTTCCGCTATCAGGCGACGAAGGCGAAGCAGGTGCAGAGCCGCGTCAAGGAGCTCGAGAAGATCGAGCGCATCGAGATTCCGCCCGACGAGAAGGCGATCCACTTCAAGTTTCCTCAGCCGCCTTCGAGCGGACGGATCGTTTGTGAGCTCGAGGGCGTAGCGAAATCCTACGGTCCGAAGACGGTCTTCGAGGACGTCTCGTTGGTCATCGAAAAGGGCGACCGTATCGCGCTGGTCGGCCACAACGGTGCGGGAAAGTCGACGCTCATTCGCCTGCTCGCCGGCGAGGCGCCCACCAACGGAGCGGTGAAGCTCGGGCACAAGGTCGAGCCGGACTATTTCGCGCAAGACCAGTACAAGGAGCTCGATCCCGACACGGTAATGTTCGACGAGATCGGACGGCTAGCGCCGGTGATGAGCGATACCGAGATTCGCACCCTGCTGGGCTGCTTCTTGTTCTCGGGCGACGACGTGTTCAAGCCGGTCGGGGTGCTCTCGGGCGGCGAGCGCAACCGTTTCGCCCTGGCGCGGATGCTGCTGCAGCCGCGAAACTTCCTGCTGCTCGACGAGCCGACGAACCACCTCGACATGCGGGCCAAGGACGTGTTGCTCGATGCTCTCGAGCGGTTCACGGGCACGTTGGTCTTCGTCTCGCACGATCGCTACTTCATCGACAAGCTGGCAACGAGGGTCTTCGCGATCGGAGGCGGGGCGATCGACATCTACCCGGGCAACTACGAAGACTATCTGTGGTCGCTAGAGAGGCGCGGAGGCGAGGAAGCGGCGGAGTCGCCTGGCGGGCCGAGCGACGAGCTGCTGGCGGCGATGGCCTCGGCGAAACAGGAGAAGGCGAAGGAAGAAGCCAGGGCGGCTCAGAACGGCGGCGGGCCGGCGCGCAAGCGCATGAACCCGATCCAAGCCGAGAAGCTGCGCAAGCGCGCCGCCGAGCTCGAGAGCGCGACGGCGAAGCTCGAGAAGAAGAGCCGGGCCTTGCAGGAGAAGCTTGGCAAGGCGGCCGCCTACGAGGAGCAGTCGCGACTGCTGGCGGAGATGGAGGGCTACACGCAGCGCATCGCCGAGCATGAGCGCGAGTGGGAGGAGTTGCAAGCGAAGCTCGAGGCCGAGGCGTGAGCGGCAAGCTCGGCTTTGGCTTGGCTCTCGTGACGCTCGCGGCGCTGCTCGGCGGCTGGTTCTTGTTGAGTCGGCAGGTCGATCGGCTCGACACGGCGCTGGGACGCCAACTCGTGCGGGTGGAGGAGTTGGACGCGGCCGTCGGCGACGCCAATAGCCGAATCGACGAGAGCTACGGGCGCATCGAGCAGGCTCGAACGCTACAGGAAGCCGCTTCGTCTCGGTTGGACTTGGCTGCATCTGGCGCAGTCGTCGCCGAGCGGGAGCGACTCGAGGCGGAGACCCAGAGCGCCGAGGCGCAGCAGCTCGAACGAAAGGCGCTGGAGAAGGCCGCGGAGGCGCGGAGGCGCGAGCAACAGGAGCGCCGCAAGCGCGAGGAGGAGTGGGCGCGGCTCGAACGAGCGCTCGGGACGATCGCGCCGACCACCCGCTACGGTTGGACGCTGACCGTGGATCTGCCCGCCGGGCTGGCCAGCGACAAAGAGAAGATCAGCCGGCTAGCAGGGGTGCTGCTGGCGCACCACGGCTATCGCGGGACGGTGGAAGGCCAGGGATCGGCGGCGGTGGAGGGGTACCTAGGCGAGGCGGGGATTCCGGCAGAGGTGCTGAGCCGCGGTGCGACTCGCGGTCGGCTTCGGCTCAGCTTGCAGGACCGGATCCTGGGCCAGAGCGACGAGTCGAGGTAGAGTGTGTGTGAAACCCGTGGTCGGGGACACAGCGGCCAGCAGATGTGATGAGGAGGTTCGTCCCCGGCAGCGGTAAGCTGCCAACCGCGGGGCGGTCTTGAAAGGCAAGATCGACCGCGAGCGAAAACCAAGCAAGCAACGGAGGACGAACCATGAAGAAGTTTAGCAGCAGCGACAAGGACGTGCGGAAGGCGTTGGAAGCCGGCGCGGGCGCGGCGGCGGCGATCGACTTGGGCGACAAGCTTAGCGAGGTCTGCATCCTCGACGAGGAGGGCGAAGTTCTGTTGCGGCAACGCATCCCAACCAGCTGTGTGGCGCTGGAGAAGCTCTTCGGGGGGCTTGCCGCCGATGCGCATCGCGCTCGAGACCGGGGGGCAGACCAACTGGGTGCGGCGGCGGCTCGCGGCGATGGGGCACGAAGCGTTGGTGGCCAACGCCAAGCGGTTGAAGTTGATCTGGGACACGCACTCGAAGGACGACCGCCGCGATGCGCTGTTTCTGGCCACGATCGCGCTGCGTTGGCCCGAGCTGCTACATGCCGTCAAGCCGCGCTCGCTCGAAAGCGAGCACAACCGCGCGATGCTGCGCAGCCGCGCATGCCTCGTCGATGGGCGCGTGAAGCTGATGAACAACGTGCGCGGAGTGCTCAAGAGCTTGGGCGTGCGACTGCCGAAGCCGGGAATCGAAGCCTTCGTGCGGCGGGTGCTGGAGAAGATTCCCGCCGAGTTGCGCGAGCAACTCGAGCCGATGCTGCGAGTGATCGAGCAGATGAGCGCCCAGATCAGGGTTTACGACAAACAGGTGCTCGAACTCTCTCATGAGCGCTATCGAGAGCAGACCAAGAGGCTGCTGAGCGTGCGTGGGGTGGGGCCGCTGACAGCGCTGACGTTCGTGCTCGAGCTCGACGGCGACGTGGCGAGATTGAGCAACTCGCGGGCGGCTGGGGCGGTGGTCGGCCTTCGTCCCTCCCGCAAGGAATCGGGCGAGAGCAAGCCGGAGCTGGGGATCACCAAGACGGGCAACCGCATGTTGCGGCGCTACTTGGTGCAGTGCGCCCACTACGTTCTGGGCCGGAATGGGCTCGACTGCGCGTTGAAGCGTTGGGGGCTGAAGCTGGCCGGGACGAGCAAGCGCGGCAAGAAGCGCGCGGCGGTGGCGGTGGCGCGCAAGCTGGCGGTGCTGCTGCACACGCTGTGGCGCACCGACGAGGACTTCGACCCGACGATCGGGCTCGCGCAAACGGCGTAAGCGAGAGCGGCAAGTAAGAATTTCTTAGAAGGAGGAGGAACAGAGACGGAGGCGACACAGAGGGAATCGGAGGAAAGGGTATCGATCTTGGAAGACGAGTCCGGCGGCGACTGCGCCCCCGTGGCAGGCCCCAAAACAAGGCCGAAAAACAGCGAGCAGCGCCGCCACGAACGAGTCAATCGGACCACAACGAGCACCGCGGCCCACATCGATTCGGCCGCAACCCGAGTGCGGATGGAAGCCTGATCTCGTCTCAACGGAAAACAACCCCAGCCTAGACCCTCGACTTGACAACACCGAACCTCCTCATGGAAGCCACGGGTGTAGGGATCGGTCACGGCTCGGCGCGGGTTTCCGGGAAGGCCCGTTTCCATGCGAACCAGAGCTCGGCTCGGACTGCGAGCGGTGCGGGGTCCGCGGCGGCGAAGGCCGGTTCTGTGCCGTCTCGGGCGGGGTAGGCGCGATAGGCGTTTCCTTCACGCAGGATGACGACGGGCTTGCCCCCGAGAGTGGTTCGATAGGGCGCGCTTGGCTGAATTTCTTCAGCCGCCACGGCCACGGCGTCACCGGCGCTGCGAACGCCGACGACGAGTGTCAGCGGATCGAGCGGAGGCGGGGCGTCTGGCGGCGGCAGACCCTGGCGGGGCGCCTCGGGGTCGCTTGGCAGCAGCACTGATCCGTCGGCGGGTTGCAGCACCTCCGCGTAGGGGTGTTCGCGCTGGAGGATGGCGAGTGAGACGACTTGCGAGGGCAGCTCTTCGAGACGCCGGCCGCGCAACGAGCCTGCGACGGCCTCGCCGGTCGCCTGGCGCCACCAGGAGCCGGTCTGCTCGTCGCGCATCAGGAAGTTCTGGTTCTCGATGCCAGCCAGGGTGAACTGCATGAGCTGACCGTCGAGCTGGGGCTTCCAGATGATGGCGCCGCGGGTGAAGGCGTCGTAGGTGGCGAGGATGCGCTGGGATCCAACCTGATCTTCGACGAGATGGTGATATCCGAGCAGGCGCAGCGGGTAGGCGCGGATTTGGTCGCCTTGCTCGGAGGCAAGCAACAAGTCGTCTGGAGTCAAGAAGTTGGCTGCTTCGGGCTGGACGTAGCTCCTGGCGTGGATGGGCTGGAAGACCTCGCCGATCAGGTTGATGTTCGCGACCGCGGCGCTCAGCCCGATCAGGAAAAGGCTGAAGACCGCGGCAAGCTTCTCGACGCCGCGGCCCAGCAGCCAGCGGCGCAAGGCCAGCATGGCGGCGCCGGCGAACGAAGTGAAGGCGAAAACCGTGTTCCAGCCGCCGCGCAGAGCGAAGGATAGGTCGATGTCCGCGGGGGATTGAGCGCGGGCCGGATTCATCAGCCACCAGGGCAGCATGGCTAGCAGCCCGGTCGAAACCGCCAGCAAAAGCAACAGGATCCACTCCAGGCGCCGCATCGCGGGAAAGCCCAGCTTAGCGCAGCGGCCGAGGGCCCTGCGGGATCGAAAAAAATCGCTTCAAATTCGCTACAATGAACAGTTTACGGTTCCTCGTAAGGAGACCCCCGCACCTTGGCCGATGACCCCAACAATCCCTCCCAACTGCCGCTTGGCGACGGGGATGGCCCACAGGAAAATCTGATCCCGATCGACATCGAAGTCGAGATGCGCAAGTCGTATCTGGACTATGCGATGAGCGTGATTGTCGGGCGCGCGCTGCCCGACGTCCGCGACGGGCTCAAGCCGGTGCAGCGGCGCATCCTCTACGGCATGTTGGAGGCAGGCAACCGCGCCAATCGAGCGCATCGTAAGTCGGCGAAGACGGTGGGCGATGTGATGGGCAACTATCACCCCCACGGCGATGCGTCCATTTACGACACGTTGGTCCGCATGGCGCAGCCTTTCTCGATGCGCTACGTCATGATCGACGGTCAAGGCAACTTCGGGTCGATGGACAACGATCCGCCGGCGGCGATGCGCTACACCGAGGCCCGGCTGGCGCAATACGCCGAAGCGTTGCTGGACGACCTCGACAAAGAGACGGTCGATTTTCGGCCCAACTACGACGACACGAGCGAAGAGCCGGAGTGTCTGCCGGGCGTGGCGCCGAATCTGCTGGTCAACGGCGCCAACGGCATCGCCGTCGGCATGGCGACCAACATTCCGCCGCACAACCTGGTCGAGATGTTGGACGCGGCGATTCTGCTGCTGCGCAAGCCGAAGTCTACCTTCGAGGAAGTCACCGAGATCGTCAAAGGCCCCGATTTCCCCACCGGCGGCATCCTGTGCGGCGTCGAGAAGGTGATGGAGGCCTACAAGACGGGCCGCGGTCACTTGACGCTGCGCGCCAAGACGCACTTCGAGGACATCGGCAAGGGGCGCCAGGCGATCATCGTCACCGAGATTCCCTATCAGGTCAACAAAGCGCGGCTCATCGCACACGCGGCTGGGTTGGTGAACGACAAGAAGCTCGAGGGCGTCTCCGACATTCGCGACGAGAGCGACCGCCGCGGCGTGCGAGTGGTCTTCGAGCTCAAGCGCGGCGAAGAGCCCGAGGTAGTGCTGAACAACCTGTTCAAGTACACGCAGCTGCAGCAGGGCTCGGGCATCATTCTGCTGGCGATCGTCAATGGGCAGCCGCGCGAGCTGGGGCTGCTGCAGTACCTCAAGCTCTTCCTCGACCACCGCATCGACGTGGTGCGGCGGCGCACGCAGTACCTGCTGCGCAAGGCGCGCGAGCGCGAGCACATCTTGCTCGGCTTCGAGAAGGCCTTGCAGCGCATCGACGAGGTGATCGCGTTGATTCGCGCCTCGGAGAATCCGGCGCACGCACGCGAAGGCTTGCAGGGTTTGGTCGAGATCGACTACAAGCGCTTCCTGCGGGCGGACGCGGAAGCGACCTTCGCGCCGTTCGATTTCACCGAGCGTCAGGCGCAAGCCATCATCGAGCTGCAACTCCAGCGGCTGACCGGCATGGAGCGGCAGAAGATCCTCGACGAGCTCGGCGAGATTCAGAAGAAGATCGAGGGCTACCTGGAGATTCTCAACTCGGACAAGCGCCTCAACCAGGTGCTGATTGGAGAGTTCGAGGAGATCAAGAAGAAGTTCGGCGACGAGCGGCGCACCGAGATCGGCCTGCCGGTCGGCGACATCTCCATCGAGGACCTGATTGCCGACGAGGACATGGTCGTCACCGTCTCGCACAACGGCTATTTGAAGCGGACGGCGCTAGACACCTACCGCAAGCAGGGGCGCGGCGGCCGCGGCCGCATGGGGATGGGGACGCGCGACGACGACTTCATCGAAGACCTCTTCATCGGCTCCACGCACTCCTACATCCTGGTGTTCACCAACCTGGGGCGGCTTTACTGGCTGAAGGTCTACAACATTCCCGACGCCGGAGCGGCCGGCAAGGGACGCCACGTGGCGAACTTGATTAACCTGATGCCGGACGAGACCGTGCAGGCGTTCTTGCCGGTGAAAGAATTCCCCGAGGACCAATTCATCGTGATGGCGACGAAGAACGGCACGATCAAGAAGTGCTCGCTCGACGTGTTCAGCCGGCCGCTCTCGCGCGGCATCATCGCCATCGGGCTCAAGGACGGCGACGAGCTCGAGTCGGCGCGGTTGTTGCGCGACGCCAACGAGATCTTGCTGGCCACCCACAAGGGCAAGGCGATCCGCTTCAACCACGGGGACGTGCGGGCAATGGGCCGGCCGGCCGCCGGCGTGCGAGGCATCCGCCTCGACGAGGACGACTGGGTAATCGGCCTGCTGTGCATCAAGCCCGAGCATCTGGTGCTCTCGGTCGCCGAGAACGGGATCGGCAAGCGCACGCCGCTGGACAACTATCGCCTGACGAATCGCGGCGGCAAGGGCGTCATCAACATGAAGACGACCAAGCGCACCGGCGACGTGGTGAAGGTGATGAAGGTGACCGAGGACAACGACGTCATTTTCATCACGCGCCAAGGCAAGCTGATTCGGATCGAGCCCTCGACGGTTCGCAAGACGGGCCGCTCGGCCTCGGGCGTCAAGCTGGTGAACCTCGAAGACGGCGATGTGGTGGCGGCCGCCGCGGTGGCGCCGCGCGAAGAAGAGATCATCGACGAGGAAGGCGAGGGCGCGAACGGACAGGGGACGCTGCTTCAGTAGGAGCGCGTGAAGAGCGCAGGGGGATTGGACGTGACCGCAAGCTGGCGCATGCGGCTCTGAAAGAGAGTCTGGTCGGAGCCGCATCCACAAGGGTGCGGTAGGCGTGAGCCCTTCCCGCCAGTAGCTCAAAAAATAGCCAATTCCGTCTATCGGTAGCCGATTCGCCGCGAAGCCTGGGACGATGAGGGCTTGCCGCCGTTGCGACTCCTTTGCTTCGTTCTGCTGCCGCTGGCCGTCGGCGCTCAGATGCGCGACGACGCCGGCAAGTTGGCCTATGAGGCTCGCTGCGTGCTCTGCCACGCGGGCGACGGCGCCGGGACGGATCGCGCGGGGTCGATCCAGGCGTTCGTCGAGCAGCATTCTCCCGAGCAGATCGCGGCGGTGATTCGCGATGGCGTGCCGGCCAAGGGCATGCCGGCGTTCGAGATGCCGGCGGCCGAGCTCGACGCGGTGGTCGCCTATGTGAAGACCCTCGAGGCGCCGGCCGACTACTTGGGGCGCGGCGGCAACGCTCCTCGACCGCGCTACGGGAGCCTCCGGCTTGCTGACGGATCCGAGCTCGAGGGGCTGATCTTGAACCAGAGCGGTTTCGACGCGGCCATGCGCACCGCCGACGGTAAGCTGCATCTGCTGCGTGGCGAGCCCAGCTCCTATCGCCGGGCCCGGCTCGAGCCCTACGTGGACTGGGCGAGCTACCACGGCAGCTACACGGCCAACCGCCATAGCCAGCTCGATCAGATCGATCGCGACAACGTGCGCGAGCTCCGCGCGGCGTGGTTCTATCCGGTGACGGGAGCGCGCATGATCGAGGGCACGCCGCTGGTGATCGCGGGCGTGATGTATGTGACGTCGACGAACCAGGTCTACGCCTTGGACGCCGAGACCGGGCGCGAGATCTGGCGCTGGGCCCGACCGCGCACCGAGGGCGTGATGGGGGACGCCGGCATCGGCGTCAACCGCGGCGTGGCGGTGCGTGGCGACCGGCTGTTTACCGTTACCGACCATGCACATCTGGTGGCTCTGGACCGCTGGACGGGGCGGGAGCTCTGGGACGCGGAGATGGCGGACTACCGCCTGCACTACGGGGCGACGGCGGCGCCGCTGGTGGTCGGCGATCTGGTCATCGCGGGCGTCTCGGGCGGCGACTTGGGGCTGCGCGGTTTCCTCGACGCCTACCGCCCCGAAAGCGGTGAGCGCGCTTGGCGCTTCTGGACCATCCCGGCGCCGGGCGAGCCCGGCTCGGAGACTTGGGGCGACGAAGAGGTGATGGCGAAGGGTTGCGGGGCGACCTGGCTCACCGGCAGCTACGATCCCGAGCTCGACCTGCTCTACTGGCCCACGGGGAACCCCTGCCCGGATTTGGCGGGTGATCGCCGTCCGGGCGACAACCTCTACACGAATTCGGTGGTGGCACTCGACCCTGCAACCGGCGAGTTGCAGTGGCACTTCCAGTTCACGCCGCACGACACGCATGACTGGGATGCGCAGGAGCCGCTCCTGTTGCTCGATGAACGCTGGCGCGGCCGGCCGCGAAAGTTGCTGGTGCAGGCGAACCGCAACGGTTTCCTCTACGTGCTCGACCGGGTGACGGGAGAGTTTCTCATGGGCGAGGCCTTCGCGAAACAGACTTGGGCGAGCGGCTTCGACGACACCGGCCGGCCGTTGGTGATTCCTGGCTCCGACCCCACCGAGCAGGGGGTCGTGACGTGCCCGGCGATCCGTGGCGCGACCAACTGGATGGCGACGGCCTACAGCCCGCGGACGCGGCTGTTCTACCTGCTGGCGCACGAGTCGTGCAATCTCTACACCAAGGCCGATCGGCCCTGGAAGCAGGGTCAAGGCTGGCTGGCCGGGACGTTCAAGCTCTCGAAGGACCACGAGAACCGCAAGTACATCCGGGCGCTCGACATCGAGACGGGCGAGACGGTCTGGGAGTATGCGCAGAGCGGCAAGGTGCAGACTTACTCGGGCGTGCTTTCGACCGGCGGCGGTTTGGTGTTCTTCGGAGAAGACAGCGGCTCGTTCGCCGCGCTCGACGCCAAGACAGGCGAGCCTCTATGGCACTTCCAGGCGAGCCAGGACTGGAAGGCGTCGCCTATGACGTACATGGTCGGCGGCAAACAGTACGTGGCGATTGCGTCGGGGATGGGGTACTGGTCGTTCGCCCTACCGGACTAGCTTGGCGGTGGTGATGGCCTGCCCGAGGTGGCGCTGGGTGTGCTCGGCGAGGTGCACGAGCAGGCCGAGCACGGTAGAGGGCAGTTGCTCGCGGCCGATCGAGCGAGGCTGATGTAGCTGGGAGGGTTGTATCGTACAGATGCGCTGCTCGGAGGCGGCGAGGGCGGCGTCGACGGCGGCCAGCAAGTCGTCGAGCGAGGCGCCGGGCTGGGCCTCCTGCCGGAGCAAGGCGATCTGCTCGGGCGTGAGTTGGTCGCCCATCAGGTAGGTCGTCAGGCGGTCGACGCTGCCGGCGATGTGTCGAAGGTGGAAGCCGAGCGGCGGCAGATCGTTGACACCGCGCCAGACTTGGTCGGCGCCCAGCCCGGCGGTGTGCTTGGCGAGGTCTTCGCGCACCTGGGCGAAGCTGAACAGGACGGGCTGCGCCAGCGGCTCAACGCCGTCGAGGGGACCGCGCAGCCAGGGCTCGGGGAGGCTCATGGCTCCAAGCGTAGCGCTCGCGGCAGGGCCGCCGCGACGAGGGCCATCGCGCCGGCGACGAACCATAACGCCCCGCGCAGCCCCAGCGCATCGGCGGTGTATCCGATTGCGGGCGGGCCGGCGACCAAGCCGAAATAGCCGACGCCGGCGACGCCGGAGATGCCTTTTTGCGGCGCATCCGGCGTGGCCTCGGCCGCCCTCGAGAACAGGATGGGAATCAGGTTGGCGAAACCCAGACCGGCCAGGGCGAACCCGGCGACGGCGACCCAAAGCGAGGGCGTCGCCAACGCCAGCGCCAGACCGGCGGCCGCCAGCGCCGCGGACGCGAAGCCGAAACGGGTTGCGCCCAGGCGGGCCGTGGCGGCGTCGCCAACGAACCGGCCGGCGGCCATGGCGGTCGAGAAGGCCGTGAAGCCGGCGACGGCCATCCCGGCGTCGGCCTCGACGACGTTGGCGAGGTAGACGGTGGCCCAATCCATCACGGCGCCCTCGCCGACAAAGATGAGAAACGCCAGCACGCTGAGCCCGGCAACCGAACCGAGAGGCAGGCTTAGAGCAGGGCCGGCGCGCCGCTCGCCGTCACCAGCCGGGAGCATGCCCCGCGACCCGGCGGCGCAGAGCGCGGCCATCGCCGCGACCACTCCGGCTAGGTGCCATCGGGGCGCGATCTCGGCCGAAAACAGCAGGCCCGCCAGCGCCGATCCCACCATGCCGCCGACGCTGTAGAGACCGTGGAAGCTCGACATCAGCGATCGGTCCGCGGCCCGCTGGACCAGCGCCGCCTGAGCGTTCATCGCCACGTCCATCGAGCCGAACACCGCGCCAAAGCCGAGCAGCGCAATCGCGAGCAGCACGAAGCTCGGCGCGAATACCGGGGCGGGCAACAGCAGACAAAACGCCACGCCAGCGGCGGCGGCGACGGCGCGGGAGCCGAAGCGCTCGATCAGCGCTCCGGTCGAGACTACGCCCAGCAGCGCGCCTGCGGTCATCGCCAGCAGCGCCGTGCCCAGATCGCCCTCGGTAAGCTCGAGCCGGCGCTGGACGAGCGGAATGTAGGGGACCCAACTGGCGAGCACAGCGCCGGCGACGAAGAACACCGCCGAGACTCCCCAGCGAGCGCGGCGCCATGGCGCGCCCGCGGGCCGCTCGATTGCCTCGCTCAACTTCAGCCTTGCTCCAAGCTGGACATGGTCAAGCTGCTGTGCGACGCTAGGGGCCGCCATGCTGTCGAGACCTGTATCGCACATTCTCGCCGCCGCGTGTCTCGCCGCCGGAATGACCGGGTGCGGCGGCCAAACCGAGCCCGAGGTCGAGGCCAGCCCGATTCGCGCGGCGGGCGCCGGCCAAGTCTTTCGCGCCGACGCCGGGCTAGACGCGCTCGTGCCGGCCACGGCGGAGATCGAGAAGATCGCGGGCGGGTACATCTTCACCGAAGGGCCGCTGTGGGTGAGCCGCGCCTGGGAGAGCCAACCGTTCCTGTTGTTCAGCGACGTGCGAGGCAACGCGATCTCGAAGTGGGATCCGGCGTCGAATCAGACCTCGGACTTCAAGAAGCCGGTTTTCGAGGGCGAGCACGCCGAAGGCGCGGGAATCGGCTCGAACGGGCTGATCTTGGACGCCGATGGCAATCTGCTGGTCTGCGAGCACGGCAACCGGCGCATCTCGAAGGTGACGCCGGATGGCGAGTGGAGCGTGCTGGTCGACCGCTTTGAGGGCAAGCGGCTCAACAGTCCCAACGATCTCACGTGGCACTCCAACGGCTGGCTCTACTTCACCGACCCGCCGTACGGTTTGCGCCAACAGGACGAAGACGAAGCCAAGGAGCTCGACTTCAACGGCGTGTTTCGTCTTTCGCCCGACGGCAACACGCTCGAGGTTCTCGACCAACGGATGACGCGGCCCAACGGCATCGGCTTTTCGCCGGACCAGACGAAGCTCTACGTCGCCAATTCCGATCCGGACAAGAAGATCTGGATGGTCTATCAGGTTCGCGACGACGGTACGCTCGGCCTCGGCCGAACCTTCGCCGACGTCACCTACGAGACCGCCGAAGGGCTCCCCGACGGATTGAAGCTCGACAACCAGGGCAATCTGTTCGCAACCGGGCCGGGCGGAGTGTGGATCTACGACCCCGAGGGAACGCACTTGGGCACGATCCAGCCCGACGAGGTCCCGGCAAACGTCGCCTGGGGCGAGAACGGCTCGACGTTGTACATGACGGCGCGGACCGGACTGTACCGGATTCGCCTGTCGACGAGCGGGAAGATTCCCTGAGGGGGCCGCTAGGGCATAGGGTAGGGCGTCCAGCGCCGCTCGTTGAGCTCGTAGCCGATCCCGGGTCGATCGAGCACGGTGAGGCGACCCTGGCGCATCGGCTCGGCCGGGAGGACGGTTTCGGCTCGCCACTCCACCTCGCCGTGGGCGAATTCGAGGATCTCGAAGTTGGGCAGCGTGGCGCAGACTTGCGCGGCCGCCATGTTGCCGATGGGGCTGGCCGGGCCGTGGGGCGCGCACTGCATACCAGCGCCCTCGGCCATGGCGGCGATCTTTTTGAGCTCGAGCAGCCCGCCGCAGAACTTGATGTCCGGCATGACGATGTCGACCGCCTTGCCGGCGACGTAGGGATAGAACGCTTCGATGCCGAACAGTGACTCGCCGCCCGCGGTCGGCATCGGCGCGACGCGGTTGAGAGCTGCCAGGTTCTCTATCCCGCGCACCGCTTCCTCGAACCAGAACAGACCCAGCGGCGCCATGCGGCGAGCGGTCTCGATGGCCTGCTCGCGCGTGAAGCGGGAGTGGCCGTCGATGAGCAAATCGCGGCCGGGCCCGATGGCCTCGCGGACGGCTTCGGCGCAGGCGATCCCGTAGTCGACGCCTTTGCGAAACTCGGCGCCGCCGGCTGGATCGCGCCGGATGCCGTCAAAAGGGGCGAGCTTGAAGGCGTCGAAGCCCGCCTCGACGCCGCGTCGCGCATTGGCGGCGAAGCCCGCGGGCGTCCGCTCGTCGCCGCGGGTGGCGCGGTTGATGTTGGCGTAGTTGCGGACCTCGTCGCGCAGCCGGCCCCCGAACAGAGCCGAGACGGGCAGCCCGAGCAGCCTGCCCTGCAAGTCCCACATGCACTGCTCGAGGCCGGCGAAGGCGCAAGCGATGGGCCGGTGGTTGCGGCCTCCGCGCGCGGCGGCGACCAGCGGGAGGGCCGCTTGGCGGAGCCGCTCGATCTCGAACACCCTCCGGCCGCGCATAGCCTCGAGCAGCTTGGCGGCGGCTTGGGCGCAGACCTTCGGATCGGCAGAGGAGTGGGTCGCGTCGCCCAGGCCGGTCAGCCCGTCGCGGGTTCGCAGGCGAAAGACCAGCCAGGCGCGAGGCCCGACCATCGTCGTGAACAGCTCGAGGGTTTCGATTGCGGAGCCGCCGGGCTCCTGCTTGCGTTGGGCCCTGGCCGGCAACGCGAGAGCGCAGCCGCCGGCGATCCGGAGCCAGTCTCGTCTAGTCATGGCGGCGACAAGTGTAGCGCGGCGCCGAGGCAGACCCTGTCCCTGTCTAGGTTTTGTATGGATACTGATAGGATCGAGAGTAGCCGTCCGGCGGGCGTCAAAAAAATTCCAGGCGACCGGCGCCAAACGCCGTTCCGCTGCGAAGGAATCCTTTTGCGGGCGTCTACGTATGTTCCATTAGGAGTGGCGAAGAGGCGATGAGCTTGGAGATGCGCAGAAAGCAAGAGCTGGGACTTCGATCCGTCGAGGCGCTCGACGAGCACGGGTTGGCGGATGGGCGCCTCGACGCCTCTCCGGCCGAGGATAACGTGCGGCTGTATCTGGGCGAGATGGGCCGCCACGCGTTGCTCGACCGCTCGCAGGAAGTCCGTCTGGCCGACGAGATGGATCGCGGCACGACCGCGGTGCGCAGGAGCCTTTCGCGCAGCCCTTGGCTATGGCGGCGCATCCTGGACCTGCGTGCGCAGGTGGCCGCCCGCAAGCAGAGGATCCGAGACATCTTCGAAGCCGCCGGCGGCGGCAAGGATTTGACGCGGTCGAAGCGCTTGGCGGCAGGGCTCGAGCGCTTCGAGCCGTTCATCGTGGCCGAGCGCGAGTTGCGGGAAGCGGTTGCGCGTGGGGCCAAGGGCGTCGAGCTGGGGCGTCACGTGGTGCGGTTGTCTCGAGTGATCCAGAGCACGCGGTTCCGACTGGAGCTATGGACGCGCTGGGCGGAGCAGTTCGTCAAGGAAGGCGGAGGAGACGGCGCCGCCTACGGGCTTGGGCCGGCAACGGTGAAGCGCTGCCATCGATTGGCGCTGCGCGGTCGCCAGCAGGCCGAAAACGCCAAGCAACAACTGGTGGAGGCGAACTTGCGACTGGTGGTCTCGGTCGCGAAGAAGTACGTCAACCGCGGCCTGCCGATTCTGGACCTGATTCAGGAAGGCAACATCGGCTTGATGCACGCTGTCGACAAGTTCGACTACCGGCGCGGCTTCAAGTTCTCGACCTACGCACACTGGTGGATCAAGCAATCGATGACGCGCGCGCTGACCGACAAGTCGCGGACCGTGCGCATCCCGGTGCATACCAACGAGCTGCTCTCCAAGCTCAAGCGCGCCTATCGCCGGATGGAGAGCGAGCTCGAGCGCCCGCCTACCGATCTCGAGCTGGCCGAAGCGCTGGACCTCGAGATTGAGGAGGTCCGCGAGCTCCGCGCGTTGATGCGAGACCCGGTTTCGCTCGACCTCAAGGTGGGCCGCGACGGTGAATCCTCGATCGCGGACGTGCTCACCGACGAGCGCGCGTCGAACCCGGCCGACGAGCTTGCCGAACGCGAGCTGAGGCAGCAGGCCTCGGAGCTGTTGGGAACGCTGTCGCCGACCGAGCAGCGGGTATTGCAACTGCGCTTCGGCATCGGGTGCGACCGCGAGCACACCTTGCAGGAGATCGGCAAGGAGTTTCGGCTGACGCGCGAGCGCATCCGCCAGATCGAGAACCGTGCCCTCGACGCGCTGCGCAGCCCGGGAATGCGGGCGCGGTTCGCCGCTCTGGAATCGCTAGTGTGAGCGGATCAGGCGGATTCCGGTCCAATCTAGAGACAAATCGCGACGGCTAGTACGCCCAGGGCCAGTTCAGACTGGTCTGAAGAGGTGGAGCTGCGTCCACACATCCAGGGCCGAGCGAGGTGGGTTGCGCCTGCCGCGATCCTGCTCGTTTTCGTTTGGCTGGTTTGGCTCCGCTCGCCGGCGGAGCGGTTCGGCGTTTACCACGATGACGCGCTGTATGCAGCCGCGGCGCGCTCGATTGCCGACGGGGAAGGCTACCTGCAGGCGTCCTTACCGGGCAGCCCGCCCGGGACGAAGTATCCGGCGGGATTTCCCTACTTTCTGGCGCTCGGTATGCGGATCGTTCCCGACGCCCGTGCGGCGCCGGAGAGGCTATGGATGCTCAGCGTCGCGGCCGCTTGCTGGGCTCTGCTGGTCGCGTTCTCGTACTTCAGCGGATGGCGCGGCGTAGGCTGGCCTCTGGCGGCGGGCGCGACGGCGTTGGCGGCGGCGCAGGACACCTTCGCGCTGCTGGCCGGCAGCTTGCT
The DNA here is from genome assembly GCA_965216545.1 of Bryobacterales bacterium. GTDB lineage: Bacteria > Acidobacteriota > Terriglobia > Bryobacterales > UBA6623 > RI-231. The sequence continues at coordinate 2,189,020 of OZ244172.1, read as the reverse complement.
TAGCGACGCGCTGTTCATGGCGCTCGCTTTGACGGCGCTCTACCTGGCCGACCGCGAAAGCCCTAGTCGCTTCGACTTGGGTTTCGCCGCGGTGCTGACGGGCCTGGCGCTGCTCACGCGCAGCGCCGGCGTGGCGATCGCAACGGCCATCGTCGTGCATGGCTTGCTCGGAGGCCGATACCGTGCGGCTGCAGCCTTTGCGGCGGTGGTGAGCCCGTTCGCGGTCGTGGGCGCGCTCTCCAAGTTGGGGTCGCAAACGGCGCCGCCGGCAAGCGCGCCGGGCTTCCGCCAGACCTGGCTCTACTACACCGACTATGCGGGCTTTTGGCAGGCGAGCGTGCCGGATTCAGAGACTCTGGTCGCGATGCTGTACAAGAACTTCGGCAGTTTGCTCGAGGCGCCTGCCCTGTTGAGCATCGGCGCGTCGCCGGGCGGACAAATCGGGACGATCCTGTGGGCAACGGTCTCGGTCGCGATCCTCTCCGGGCTGCTGCGCCAGGCGCGTCAAGATCGGCTGCGGGCCATCCACTTGGCTGCCGGGTTCAGCGGGCTGATGGCCTTGCTGTGGAACTACGAGATCGCCGACCGTCTGTTGCTGCCCTTCGCCATGCTGTTCGCCCTGGGGTTCCTCATCGAGGCGCGCCACATGGTTGGGAACTTTTGGCGCGTCGCGCAGGCGGGCCATCCGATGGCGGAGAGAGCGATCTCGGCGGTTTGCCTTGGCCTGGTCGTCTGTCTGGCGGTTTTCATGGGAACCCGAACGGTCCGGATGCAGCGTGCGGCCGCGGCGGCGCAGATCGCAGACTTCGACGGCAAGTACCGCGAGCTGTTTGCCTGGCTGCGCGAACACTCCGCGCCTGACGATCGGTTGGTCGCCATCGACGAAGGTCTGTTCTACCTGCATACCGGCCGCCAAGGCATGTGGCCGCTGGCGTTGACAACGGAATCTCGCTTTCTGCCAGACGCGACTCGCCTCGAAGCGCAGCTCGCGATGTTGCCTGATACGGCGCGTGAGATCGGCGCTCGCTACGCGATCCAGACCGACCACGACTACGCCTTCGCGCCGATGGCGCGCGAGCGTTGGCTGGAGTGGACTGCGGGGCTGCCCGTGCTGGTCGAAAACACAGCGGGCTCGGCCCGGATTCTGGATCTCGAAGGCCATCGAACCAGACCCGAGCGACTCTCGAGCGAGCTCGCGGGTCCCGAGTCCCGCTGAGCGACGCACGAGTGCGCTACCCTGCGCTTGGAATCGCGGGGAGTCCAAGTTCATGCAGGTGCGCGGAAAGACGATCATCGTTACGGGCGGGGCCCATGGCATCGGCCGCGCGCTTTGCCGCCGCTTTGCGCAGGAAGGCGCCGGCGCGGTGGTCGTGGCCGACCTCGACTCCGGGGCGGCTAGCAAGACCGCGGACGAAATTGGCGGATTGTTCGTGGAGACAGATGTCGCCAGTGAACAAGCCATTCGCCGGTTGGTCGCCGAGACCGAGGCTCGTTTCGGCCCGGTCGATCTGTTTTGCTCGAACGCCGGCATCTTCGTTCCCGGCGGCGTGGACGTTGCCGACCGGGAGTGGGAGCGAATCCTCTCGATCAACTTTCGCGCACACCTCTACGCTGCGCGCGCCGTGCTGCCTTCGATGCTCGAGCGCGGCGAGGGCTACTTGGTGCAGGTGGTCTCCGCCGCGGGCTTGCTGAGCCAGCCGGGCTCGGCCCCGTATGCGGTGACCAAGCACGCGGCGTTGGCTTTGGCGGAGTGGATTGCGATGACGCATGGCGACCAGGGCGTCCGCGTCTCCGCGGTCTGTCCGCAGGGCGTGCGCACGCGCATGCTGCTCGGCGAGGGCGGCGAGAGGGAGAGTTTTCTCAGAGACGGCGCGGTGAGCCCGGAAGAAGTGGCCGAGGCCGTCGTGGAAGGGATCGCGGAGGAGCGTTTCTTGATTCTGCCCCACCCCGAGGTCGGCGAGTACCTTCGGCGGCGTGGCGATGACCACGAGCGCTGGCTCAAAGGCATGCGCAAGCTCAATGCATTGGCTATGGGCAAGGGCTCCCGGAGCGCGTCGTGAGGTTGGCCGCGGTCGCGATCTGTCTGGCCATGCTGGGCTGCTCGACATCGTCGGGACCGCCCTACGCTCCCCCGGAAGCGCTAGAGATGTTCGAGATCCACCGCGACTTCGAGATCGAGCTCTTTGCGGCCGAGCCGGACATCCAAGATCCGGTTGCAATCGCCTTCGACGAGCGTGGTCGCATGTGGGTGGCGGAAAATTCCGGATATCCGCTCGATGTTGACGGCCATCGCGGCCGCGTGAAGTTGCTCGAAGACACCGACGGCGACGGCCGGCCGGACAAGACCACGCTGTTCACAGACGGGCTGACCATGCCAACGGGCGTGATGGCGTGGAAGGACGGCGTGATCGTCACCGATGCTCCCGACGTACTCTACCTCGAAGACTCCGACGGCGATGGCGCGGCCGACGTTCGCGAGACGCTGCTCACGGGCTTTGCCTTCACCAATCCGCAGCACACGGTCTCGAGCCCGGTCTACGGTCTCGACAACTGGATCTACCTTTCGCACGAAGGCTACACGCGGGCTGTGGTGTTCTCGGACGAGTTTGGCGACCCGGGATCGGAGATCCGCTTTCCCGATCTGGCCGAGGGGCCGCGCGTTCCGGTCGACCGTCGCAGCGTGCGGTTCAAGCCGGACACGCACGAGCTGGAGCTGATGAGCGGGCCATCGCAGTTCGGCATGGCCTTCGACGAGTGGGGGGCGGTCTTCACGCACAACAACTCCAACCACGTGCGGCACGAGGTGATCGCGGCGCGTTACCTCGAGCGCAATCCGCTCCTGCGTCTCGCGCGGCCGCACCACGACATGTTCGAGGAGGGCAACCCGGCGACCGTCTACCCGATCACGGTCGACCCGCGTTTCGAGATGCTTTCCGGAGTCGGGCAGATGACTTCCGCGAGTGGGCTGACGCGCTACCTGGGCGGCGCGTTCGCCGGCTATGGAGACACGGCCTTCGTTGCCGAGCCGACGCACAACCTAGTGCACGCCGACCGTTGGTTTGCCCAGGGCTCGACGTTCCTCGCACGCAGTCTGGAACTCGAAGGGGAATTTCTAGCCTCGCGCGACGCCTGGTTCCGGCCAGTCAACTTCGCCATCGGCCCCGATGGCGCGTTGTATGTCGTCGACTACTACCGCGAGGTGATCGAGCATCCTGAGTGGACCTCGGCTGAGACCTACGAGTCGGAGATTCTCTATCGTGGCGACGATCGCGGCCGGATCTGGCGCGTGGCGCCGAAGGGCGGTTTGGCGTTTGCGAAGGTCGACATGCGCGCGATGCCGACCGAAGAGCTGGTCGGTCAGCTCGCGAGCGAGAACGTTTGGCGGCGGCGGACGGCGCAGCGGCTGCTGGTCGCAGGCAAGGACGCGGCGGCGATTCCGCTGTTGCGCGAGCAGGGCGGCGTGCATGCGCTGTGGACGCTCGCCGGGATCGGGGCGCTCGAAACCGCGGACATCCTGGCTGCGCTCGACGACGCGGAAGCGGGCGTGCGCCGCAACAGCGTGCTGTTGGCCGAGCCGCGCCTGGGCTCGGAGCCCGAGCTGGCCGCGGCCGTGCTCGCGCTGGGCGGCGATCCGGATCCGCACGTCCGGTTCCAGGTCTTGCTGACGCTGGGCGAGCTCGATTCCGCCGAAGCGCGCGCGGCGCGCGACGATCTGTTGTTTGCCGGGATCGAGGACGAATGGGTGCAAGCCGCGGCGCTGACCTGGCCGGATGCACGACCCCAAGCGCTTCTCTCGCAGGCAATGGAAAGGGCGGGGCCCGAGCCGACTCAGGCTGAGCTGAGCTTGTTCCGGCGCCTGGCGGAGATGATTGGCGGCGCCCGCGAGCGCACCGCGATCGCTGCCCTGCTGCGAACGGTTCGCCGGGACGTTGCGCCGAGGCGCCAGGCGGTCGCGCTCGAAGGCCTCCGGGACGGCATCGAAGGGCGCGGCGCCCGCCAAGCGGTGGCGGACGCCGCGCGTCGCTTGGTCTACGAGCTGCGAGGGAGCGAGTCGGGCGAGGTCCGCCGCGCGGCGATCGTGCTGCTCGAAGAGATCGGCCTGCCCGCCGGCGGCGCCGGCGAGCTCGCGTTGCGCCGCGAAGCCTCGACGGCTGCCGGCGACGACGTTCCTCCCGAACGGCGGGCCGAGGCGCTGCGGGTGTTGGCGCTTGAGGATCCCGCCAGCGAGCTGGCTCTGTTGCGCCGGTTGAGCGATTCCACGCAACCGGGGCCGGTGCAGACCGCCGCCGTGCGCGCCTACGGCCGGATCGACTCCGACGAAGTCGTGCTCGACCTGTTGGCGAGATTCCGCTCCTTCGCTTCAGAAGCTCGTACCGAAGCCGCGGAGGCGATGTACCGCAACGACCAGCGCATCGTCGCGCTGATCGAGGCGATCGAGCGCGGCGACGTCCAGCCATGGATGCTTTCGTTCGTGCAGAAGCGGCGCTTGATCATGCACCGCGACCCGGAGCTGCGCGCTCGGGCGCGCAAGCTGCTCGACGCCGCCGAGGGCAACCGGCGCGCCGTGCTCGACCAGTACCGCCCGGCGCTGGCGCTCGAGGGCGACCCGGATCGAGGGCGCGCCGTGTTCGAGCGCGTCTGCAAGAGGTGCCACGCGATCAACGGGGACGGCGAAGTGGCGGGTCCGGACCTCGCTACCGTGCGCACGCGCCCGGCGGCGGCGATCCTCAGCGATATTCTCCAGCCCAACGAGTCGATCGCGCAGACCTACGAAGCCTACGTCGTCGAGACGAGAGACGGCGAGATCTACGAGGGCGTCATCGGCCCGCAAGGTCCGACCTTCGTCACCTTGCGGCGCGAAGCGGGCGACCAGGACGTCATCGAGCGCGGCCGCATCCGCGAGATGAGGGCCGCGCAACTCTCGGCGATGCCGGCGGATCTCGAAGAGCAAGTCAGCGTCGCGGAGATGGCGGACTTGCTGGCTTACATCCGCGGCGCCCGCCCATGAGCGGCGGACTAGGTCCAGCTGTGGGGGAACGGAATGCAACCAAGCCTCGCGTGGGCGTCTCGGCTTGCCTGGTGGGAGAGCGCGTGCGCTACGACGGGGAGCACAAGCTACAGGCCGCGCTGGCGGAAGACTTCGGCGAGAAGGTCGAATGGGTCCCGGTTTGCCCCGAGGTCGAGCTCGGCCTCGGGGTCCCGCGCGAGCCCGTTCAGCTCGAGGCTCACGAAGGAGGCGTGCGGCTGGTCGCGGCCGAAACCCGCCGGGACCTGACCGCTTCGATGCGCGAATGGGCGTCCTCGCGGGCCGAGGAGCTGGCCGAGGACGGCCTCGACGGATACATCTTCAAGGCGCGCTCGCCGAGTTGCGGGCTGGGCTCGACTCGCGTCGGGGGCAACGAAGAGACCCGCGACGGGCTCTTCGCGGCGGCGGTGCGGGAGCGGCTTCCCCTGCTGCCAATAGCTGATGAGGAGGAGACGGCGGCCGCACGGGGCCGCAGGCGATTCCTGCGATTGGCGAGAGCCCACCGCGACCTGCGCCTGCTCTTTTGCGCGGACTGGACCCGTGGCGTGGCGGTCGAGTTCCACTCCCGTCGCAAGCTGCTGCTGCTGGCGCACTGTCCGCAAGCCTATACCGAGCTGGGACGGCTGGTCGCGACCGAGCTTGCGAGCGAGGGCTTCCAGGGGGATTACGCGAGAGAATACTTGGCGGCGATGGGCGAAGGGCCGACGCCGGGGCGCCATGCCAACGCTCTCGCCCATGCCGCGGGTTTCGTCTCGCGTGAGCTCGCACCGGCCGCGAGGGCGGCGCTCGCGAGCTCGATCGAACAGATCGGCGGCGGCGACCTGGCCCGGCTCGACGACGTGCGAGGGCAGATTCTCGCTTATGCTCGCGAACAAGGGCAGGCGTACCTGCTCGCGCAGCTTTATCTCACGTCATGCGAACCCTACTGATGCTGCGCCAACTCGACCAAGCAGCGGACGGCCTGGGGGAATTCGCTACGATACCGATTCGGTGTCGCGCGACGGCGCAGAACGAAAGAACTGGAAGCTGCCCGGGGACGGCTGGCGGCGATCGTTGCTCGCGGTGCTGCTGGGCAACCTGATCTACTTCGCCTCGATCGACTACTTGCCCGAGTGGGCGCGTCACCAGCCCTCGACGATCGACGTCGGGCTCGCGGTCGATTTCTGGATCTGCGTGCTGGTCTACATCATGGTTCGGCTGCTGTTTCCGAAGCTCTGAGCTGCTCGAAGAGCGCCCGCAACTGCTCGACGCTGAGTTGCTGGGCGCGCTGAGCGGCTTGCGGGGTTTGATCCAGGCGTTTCTTCCCGTAGAGCGCGGCGAGGTTGTTGCGCAGGGTCTTGCGCGGCTGCCGGAAGGCGGCCTCGAGGAACCGCACCAGCTCGGGCTCCGGGGCCGGTTTGGCCAGCGGGGTCAGGCGGACGACGGCCGAGTCGACCTTTGGCGGCGGACGGAACGAGCCGGGGCTTACGCGGAAGAGCAATTCGGGCTCGGCGCGCAGGCGGCACAGGACGCTGAGATAGCCGTAGTCACGCGAGCCGGGCCCGGCGCAGATCCTGTGGCCAACTTCCTTCTGCACCAGGAACACGGCGCGGGTGATGCGGTCTGCCAGATCCAGCGCTCGTCGCACGATGGGCGAGGTGATGTGGTAGGGCAAATTGCCCGCAAGCGCGGCGCGCTCGCCGGCGAGCAGCGCTTCCAGGTCCGTGTCGAGCACGTCGCCCTCCAAGAGCTCGAAGTTGGCCTTGGAATCGAAGCGCTCGCGCAGACCGGCGGCGAGCTGTGGATCAATTTCGATAGCGGTTACTCGCGCACCGGCGGCAAGTAGATGGCGCGTGAGCACCCCTTCGCCGGGGCCGATCTCGACGACGCGGTCCGCGGGGCGGAGCTCAAGCGTCGCGGCGATGCGCGCCAGCACGCCCTCGTCACGCAGGAAATGCTGACCCAGCGGCGGCCGACGAGCCATACCTCAAGTGTAGGGCCGTGACGAACGATCTCACGCGGGCGGAAGCCGCGCTCCTACCAGGGCATCTGACGCTTGGTGAACTTTCGTCCTTTCTCAGCCACCTCGGGGCTCGCGCCGGCGCCGATCATCACGCCTTCCTCGATCATCTCCTCGATGTCGTTGGAACGCACCGTGTTCAGGAAGGCGAGCTTGTTCTTCTTGCAGGCGGCGAGTACCTTGGCGCGCGCCGCGCGCATTTGCGGATGCAGGTCGCGGTTCGCCGCGTGCCCGTCGGGCAGATTGAGCGAGAGGCCCATGTCGCCGGGTCCCCATTCGGCGAAGGCGATGCCGGGCACGGCGGCGACGAAGTCGGCGTTGGCCAGCGCGTACTTGTCCTCGATCTTGAGGCCCAACATGAGCTCGCCGTTGGAATTGAGCGGCCAAGGGTCGGCGATCTTGATGTACTCTTCTCGGGAGACGCCCCAGATCTCCGATGCGTAGCTTTGGCTGCCGTTGCCCAACATGCCGTCGCCGATCGCCGGCGAATAGGGCTTGGCGGTGGGATAGCGCAACGCCCTGACCAACCACTTGATGGCTTCCGGGTCCTGCGCGTGGCAGAGCAGAATGCCGTGGATGCCGCAGGCGACCGCCTGCTGTGCGACCCAGAAATTCGCTTCCATGTGAGCCGCGCTGACGCCCAGGACGGGCAAGGTTGCGATGACCGCTGGCGTGCGGTGGCCGCTCTTGGTCGGTCCGCCGTCGACCAAACCCTTCATGAAGGCGCGCAGGGCGGTGAAGTCCAGGGCGCCGTGCTCCATCTCGTAGTTGATGTAGTCGGCGTGCGTCTGCGCGAGTGCCTTGCCTTCGTCGTAACCGCCGTGGCCTCCGGTGTAGTAGATGGGCTGCTTGTCGGCGAGCAGCTCGATGGCTTTGTTGACACGCTTGGGCTTCCACGAGGAAGCCGGTGCGGCGGGGGCGGCGCTCGCCGCGGCCGCGGCGGCGAGGGGCGTGGCGAGGAATTGTTTGCGGGTCATCGCCCGTTCACGATAGGTCTCCGCGACAGCCGGAGTCAAGCGGGTCGCGAAGATGGGTCTACTCGGGGATGTCGCGGTCGCGCACGCCGATCAGATAGAGCAGCCCGTCGAGGCCGATCGACGAGATGGCGCGCTCGGCCTGCCGCGCCACGATCGGTTTGGGGTGAAAGGCCACGCCCAGCCCGGCCGCGGCGAGCATGGGGAGGTCGTTGGCGCCGTCGCCCACAGCGATCGTCTGGTGCAGGGCGATGCCTTCGGCGTCAGCGATCGCTTGCAGCAGATCCGCCTTGCGCTGGCCGTCTACCACGGCGCCGACGACGCGTCCGGTCAGCTTGCCGTCGATGATCTCGAGCTTGTTGGCGTGGACGTGATCGAAGCCCAGGCGCTCTTGTAGCTTGCGCCCAAAGTAGTCGAAGCCGCCAGAGAGAATCCCCAGCTTGTAGCCCAAGCGTTTGAGAGTCGAGACGAGCCGCTCGGCCCCCTCGGTGAGCGGCAGTCTCGCCGCGACCTGCTCGAGCACGTTTTCCTCGAGGCCAGCCAGCGTGGCCACGCGGCGTTCGAGGCTTTGCCGGAAGTCGATCTCTCCGCGCATGGCGGCCGCGGTGACGGCGGCGACTTCCTCGCCCGACCCGGCGGCCTTGGCGAGCTCGTCGATCACCTCGGCCTGAATGAGGGTCGAGTCCATGTCGAAGACCACCAGGCGGCGGCTGCGACGGTACATGTCATCGACTTGGAACGACACGTCGACGCCGGTGCGGTCGGCGATCTCGAGCAACTTGGTGCGCAGCGCGAGCTCATCCTCGACCGGACCCGAGACATCGAGCTCCACGCAAGCGCGGCCTGCGCCGGCGGGCGTCTCCAGTGGCGTGCGTCCGGTGAGGCGCGTAATGCGGTCGATGTTGAGCCCCTCCTCGGCCAACGCCGCCGCCACGGCTGCAATCTGCTCCGCCGTAAGGCGCCTGTTGAGCAAGGTGATGATGTGGCGTTGCTTGTCCTGCTCGCCGACCCAGTTGGCGTACTCCCGCGGCGCGATGGGCTCGAAGTTGACCAAGACGCCGAGCCCGTGAGCGGCGTAGAGCATTTCCTTGAGCACCGGCGAGGACTTGCGCTCGCCAGGAATGGCGACGACGAGGCCGAGCGAGAGATGGTCGTGGATGACGGCCTGGCCGACATCGAGGATCTCGGCGCCGAAGTCGCTGAGGATCCCGGTGAGCTCGGAGGTCAGCCCGGGTCGGTCTTGGCCGGTAATGTTGATGAGGAACAGCTCGCGCACGCGGGGAAGCCTAAGCTCCCATTCTACGAGTGCGGTCGGCCGCTTCCCCTTCAGGCGAACGCCTGATGGCCTCCCTGGTTAGGGGGCCTTAAGCTGAAAACCGCATGCCCGCGCCGAAGACCATTCATCCCAAGCCGCCGCCGGGCATCGAAGAGAAGCGTCTGGAGAGCCGCTTCCCGGTGCGCGCCGGCGTGGAGGTCTCCTGGATCAATGCGCGCGGGCGGGTCGTCTCTCACGAAGGAATCGTGATGAACCATTCCGACCACGGCTTGGGTTTGAAGATGCAGACGCGAACGCCGGTCGGCACGATGGTTTGGATGCGGGACGTCGCGGGCGAGCTGGTCAAGGCCGTGGTACGCTTCAGCCGCAACCACGAGATGGGCGACTGGCAAACCGGCGTGCGGTTGGTCTATCGGGACCTGAGGGGAACCGGGCGCGTGCCTGTGCGCGGCGCCGCCGAGCTGAAATGGCCGAATCTGATGGGCCAGACGCGATCGGCGTTGGTGCGCGTGGTCGATCTCTCCGACAGCGGCGTAGGCGTGGTGGCGCCGATGGAGCTCGACCAAGGCCAATCCGTCCAGCTCATCGGAGAGCAGTTCGAGTGCTTTTGTGCGGTGCGGCATTGCCGGGCCGAGCAGGAGGGCGGCTACCGTATCGGCATGCTGTTCGCGCGGGAGCCTCACGACCGGATCCACGGCGTCGAAGCGGACTGGCTGGACTAACAGGGACTCTATAATAGGGGCACTATGGAAGAGCATGCCCCGAGAGTCGCTTTGAACCGACGGGAGTTGTTGCAGACCCTCGGCGGCGGGCTGGGCGGCCTCGGGCTCGCCTCCCTGCTGGCTCGCGATAACCTGCTCGCGGCGCGGACGGCGGAGCTCGGAAAGCCGCACTTCGAGCCCAAAGCCAAGCGCGTCATCTCGATCTTCTGCTACGGCGGCCCCAGCCAGATCGACACCTTCGATCCCAAGCCGGACTTGGATAAATACGCCGGCGAAGCGATGACCGGCGTAGGCGACGTGGTCGTCTCGCAAGGCAACCCGGGCGGGCTGATGCCCTCGCCTTGGAAGTTTCGCAAGTACGGCGAGAGCGGGCTGGAGGTCTCCGAGCTGTTCCCCAACGTGGGCGAGCACGCCGACGACCTGGCGGTGATTCGCTCGATGTACGCCATCTCGAACGATCACGGTCCGGCGCTCTACCAGATGAACACGGGCACGCTGCTCGCCGGCCACCCCAGTGTGGGCAGTTGGTTGACCTACGGGTTGGGAACCGAGAATGAGAACCTGCCCGGCTTCATCGTCTTCACCGACCATCGCGGGGGGCCGATCAACGGCCAGCCCAACTGGGGTGCGGGCTTCATGCCGGCGGCCTACCAGGGAACGCAGTTTCGTTCGACCGGCGAGCCCATCGTCGACCTTCGGCCGCCCAAGGAGATGGGCCGCGAGCGCCAGCGCAAGTGGCTCGACCTGCTGCAGAACCTCAACCGCGAGCATCTTGAACAGAACCCGGAGGACAGCGAGCTATCGGCGCGCATCCAGAGCTACGAGCTTGCCTACCGCATGCAAGTTCACGCCACCGAGGCGATCGACATCTCGAAGGAGAGCGAAGCCACGCGTAGGCTTTATGGGCTCGACGATCCGCGCTGCCAGTATTTCGGACGTCAGGCTCTGATGGCGCGCCGCCTGGTCGAGCGCGGCGTGCGCATGGTGCAACTCTACTCCGGCGGCGGCAACCACGAGCCGACCTGGGATCAGCACTGGTCGCTGCACAAGTTCCACACCCAGCACGCCGGCGAGACCGACATCCCGATCGCGGGCTTGATCAAGGATCTCAAGTCGCGGGGCTTGTTCGAGGACACGTTGATCCTGTGGCACGGCGAGTTCGGTCGCATGCCGATCTCGCAGCGGCTCGACGGCCGCGACCACAACCCCTACGGCTTTACGGTGTGGATGGCCGGCGGCGGGGTCAAGGGCGGTACGGTGGTTGGCGCGACCGATCACTTCGGCTACAAGGCGGTGGAGAACCGCAAGTCCGTCTACGACTTCCACGCCACCATCCTGCACTTGCTAGGCCTGGATCACGAGCGTTTGACGTACCACTACAACGGCCGGGACATGCGGCTGACGGATGTGCACGGGAACGTGATCGAGGAAGTGCTGGGGTAGTCCTTCAGGCAGTCTTGCACTCTTGATGAGCGAATCTCTGTCGGTGCCATCCCCATGGTTGTCTTCTGCACAGATTGCGATCGCAGGGTAGACGCAACGTCGGTCGGCGAGCATCAGTATCACGATCCCGCCGAAGGTCCTCCAACGAGAGTGACCTTGTTGAAATGTTCCAGGTGCGGCCACGCAATCGTAGTTCGTGAGCAAGAGGTGTGGTTCAACTCCTGGAACAAGCCCGAGACGGTCTATCCAAGCGACGGTGAAGCGCCGAACCCCGAGTTGCCCGAAAATCTACAGTCTGCCCTTCACGAAGCCAGACGCTGCTACCGAGCGAAGGCCTATACGGCCACGGCAATCATGTGCCGGAGAGCAATCGAAACGCTGTGTGTCGCCAACAAGATCAAGAGCCGCAGCTTGGCTAGTTCACTCAAGAAGATGCAGGAACTCAACCTCATCGACGGGAGTCTGTACGAGTGGGCAGACAACCTCCGCCTTGCTGGAAACAAGGCCGCCCACGATGTAGAGACGGAAGTTTCGTGGGAGGATGCACGGGACCTATTGGAGTTTACGGTTGCTCTGCTGGAGTATGTGGTCGTTTATCGGGAGCGGTTCGAGCGTTTCAAATCACGGCAGGCTAGCTCAAATGAAGGTGACGCAACAAGCTAGAGGCGCTATGAAGAACCCGCCCTACCCCGGCCGCTCTATCCGCGACGCCTGCTTGGAGCCCCTCTGCCTGAACGTCACCGAGGCGGCGAAGGTCCTCGGCGTAACCCGCAACACCCTTTCGCGCGTCCTGAATGGCCAGAGCGGAATCTCGCCCGAGATGGCGATCCGCTTGGAGAAGGCCGGCTGGTCGAACGCCGACCACTGGCTCCGTCTCCAGGCCGCCTACGATCTCGCGCAAGCCCGCAAGCATCAGGATGAGATCGAAGTGGAGCGCTACGTACCGTCCCCGGCCGCATGATCCCGACATGAGAACCAAACTCGCACTTCCTATCCTCCTCCTCGCCGTCGCCCTGTCCGCCCCCGGCGAGGACGGCTTCGTGCCCCTCTTCGACAGCAAGACCCTCTCGGGCTGGACCGGTATGCGCGGCAACCCTTTGCCTTCCCAAAGCTGGGCCGTCGAAGACGGCATGATACGCACTCGAAAGGACGGCTCTGGCGGAGACTTGCGCACCGTCGCCGAGTACGCCGATTTCGATTTTCGATTCGAGTGGAAGATCTCCGAGAAGGGCAACTCGGGCATCAAGTACAACGTGCAAGAGGAGTGGATCAGCTTCGGGTTCCGCCCCGACTGGTCCGAGGAGAGGAAGCAGCGCGCCCGGCGCGGCGCGATCGGCTTTGAGTATCAGATCTCCGACGACGCGCGCTGGGACCGCTCACGAAAGGACTGGGCCAAGTCCGCGACCGGCGCCCTCTATCTCCTCGAGTGGGTCGAGCAGAAGCCGCTCAAACCGGTTGGCGAGTGGAACACGTCGCGCATCGTGGTGCGCGGCAGTCACGGCGAGCATTGGCTCAACGGTCAGAAGTTGTTCGAGTTCGAGATGGGCTCACGCGAGCTGCTCGAACAAGTCGCGAAGACCAAGTTTCGGCAGGCGCCAGGGTACGGGATCAAAGGCGCTGGTCCGATCGTGCTCACCCACCACGGCTCTCCGGTGTGGTACCGCAACCTGCGGATTCGGGCGGAATAGGGCCGGCAGTCTATCGAGGCAGCTTCGGCCTAATCCGCCCCAAGAAACGAACGAGCCGCCGCGAGGGAGCGGGCGAGAAGCCAGCAAGCCCGCTCGAGACGAACTGACGCAGGTGTCTGCCAAGGCCCGGCCGGGTCTCGTGGAAGTTCACCGTGCTGTCGGGGTGCAGCGTGATGTGCGCCAGCTCGACGCCGCCACGCTTGTGCTGCAGCACCTCGTCTTCGCCCGGGAACGCGGTGCTGCGGTACACCACGAAGTTGAGCGTATCCGCTCCGCGTTCGTACTGCTCGCGGGTGGACGGGCGCGGCATCAGGTCCAGGTCCGTGTTAGCTCGGAAACCGCGATTGCACACGCGGTGACGACGTTCATCGAAGAGTTCTGGCCCCGCATGGCGATGTGGACGGTGTGGTCGGAGCAGTCGAGAATTTCCTGAGGAACCCCCTGGTTCTCCGCTCCGGCGACCAGACAGATCTTCTCTGGCGGGTCGGCGGCGATCGTGCGAATGTCGCGGCTTTGCGTGGTCGACTCCAGGCTGACGATGGCGTAGCCGCGGGCGGCCAGGCGGCGAACGACCTCGAGCGCGTCCTCGTCGCGCTCCCACGCGACAGCCTTTTCCGTCGCGCGCGCCGTGCGTTTGATTTTTTGCGCCGGCGGAGCGGGGGTCGAGCCGGCTAGGTGCAGCTTCTCGACGCCCAGCGCGTCGGCTACACGAAAGATTCCCCCGACGTTGAGTGGATCGGAGACATCGCTCAGCAGCACCCGAATCGGAAGCTTGCCCTGCGCGCGCCGGACTTCGCCGTGCTGCAACTGCACGTTACGAACCTCCGTCATGGATGCATTCTATCAGCGCCAGAGCAGGGCGGGCCGGAGGCGAGGGCGTCCTCTATGATTCCGCGAACACGGGCCATCAGCTCGCCGCGATTCTCCGCGTTCAGACCCGCGGTCTCGATCGGTTCGTGAAAGACGATCGTCATCTCGCCGGGGCTGATCCGGAGGGCGCCAGGCGGCATCAACCGGCCCGCGCCGTGCACGGTAATCGGAGTCAGCGGTACGCCGGACTCGATCGCCATGGTGAACGGCCCGGGACGAAACGGCAGCAGCTTGCCGTCCCGGCTGCGCGTGCCTTCGGGGAAGACCATCAGTGAGACGCCGTCGGCGAGCGTCTTCTTGGCTTGGTCGAGTGCGTGGCGTCGCGAATCGCTGCGCCCGCGGTCCACGTAGATGAAGCTGCCGAGCTCCATGATGTAGCCCAGCAGGGGGATGTTTCGAAGCTCCTTCTTGAGGATGAAGGCAATGCGCGGCAGCACCGCGAGCAGAGCCGGCGGCTCGAGGTTCGAGACGTGGTTCGAGACGAAGATGCTCACCGGGCGACAGCGCGCCCGCTCGAAATGGACGTAGCGAACGCGCACGCCGCTGAGCCACAACGCCAGACGGCAGCCTTGCCGGGCGACCCAGTAAATGGGGCGGATGTCGCGCAGGATCCAGGTGAGCGGGACGAAGGTCAGCGCCGCCGCCGCGACGTAGAGCGCGATGAGGGGCAGAGCGATGAGCAACGCGCGCACGCTGTGAAGCCGCCGGAACGCATCAACGGTAGAGGCCGCGGATGTCGTTCCAGCGTACCCTGAGCGGATCGAGGAACGCGTCCACGCCGGCGAGCATGCTGACCTTGGTGCCTTCCACGTCGTCCCAGCGCACGCCGACTTCGGCGATGCGCAGCCCCAGCTTCTTGGCGATATAGAGGATTTCGACGTCGAAGCCGAAGCGGGTCATTTGCTGGCGCTTGAAGATCGCCTGCGACGCCTCGCGCCGGAAGAGCTTGAAGCCGCACTGGGTATCCTTGAACGGCAGACCCGCGATCGAGCGGACGCCGAGATTGAAAGTGCGGCCGGCAAACTCCCGGAAGAACGACTGGTGGACGCCGACGAGGGAGCGGTCCACCGCGCGCGAGCCGATGGCGCCGTCGAAGCCGGGCCGCTCGGCGGCATCGAGCAGCTTGGGGAGCTCTTCGATCGGCGCGGAGAGGTCGGCGTCGCTGAACAGCGCCCACTCGCCGCGCGCATCCAGCATTCCGTGGCGGACGCTGTAGCCCTTGCCCTGATTGCCGGGATTGTCGAGCAGGCGGAACTGTACTCGTTCGGTCGCGAGGCCTTCGCCGATCGAGCGGACGACGTCGGCCGTACGGTCGGTAGACCCGTCATTGACCACGAGGACCTCGGTCGGACGGCCAAACTCGCCGAAGTAGGCGGCCACTCGATCGAGAGTGGGGGGAATGCGGGCTTCCTCGTTGTAGGCCGGGATGACGACCGAGATGAACGGAGGCAATGGGCGTGCTCCTGTCCGGACCGGGGGCGCCGGGCATCCTCCCGAGTGTCTCACCCGCAATTAGCGTCCGCAACCGGCGAAACACCCGAGGAATACGAAACCCGGCGAGGGGTCAGCTCGCCGGGCGCAGTATCGCTCGCAAGACGCGAGGGCTACGGTTTGGCGGCCATCAGGGCCCGCAACCGCCGGGCGCGATCCGGCCCGCGCAGGGCCCGCAGCGCTTTGGCCTCGATCTGCCGGATCCGCTCGCGAGTCACCGCGAACTCCTGGCCGATCTCTTCGAGCGTGTGCTCGCGATCGCAGCCGATTCCGAAGCGCATCCGTACGACCTTCTCTTCCTTGGGCGAGAGGGTCTTGAGCACGTCCGCAGTCTCTTCGCGAACGTTGGAGTCGATGACGGCGTCGATCGGCGAACCGACCCATTTATCCTCGAGCAGGTCGCCCAGAGCGGATTCGCCGTCGCGGCCTACTGGCGTCTCGAGCGACACCGGGTCGCGCGAGATCGTCTTGAGCTTTTGAACCTTGTCCGGCGAGATCTCCATGCGCTCTCCGATCTCGTCGTTGCTCGGCGTGCGGCCAAGCTCCTTCTCGAGCTCGCGAGAGGCGCGTAGGAACTTGTTCATCGACTCGTTCATGTGCACCGGAATGCGGATGGTGCGCGACTGGTCCGCGATGGCGCGGGTGATCGCCTGGCGGATCCACCAGGTTGCGTAGGTCGAGAACTTGTAGCCGCGGCGGTACTCGAACTTCTCGGCGGCGCGCATCAAACCGATGTTGCCTTCCTGGATTAGATCCAGCAGGTGCAGTCCGCGGTTGACGTACTTCTTGGCGACCGAGACGACCAGACGCAGGTTCGCCTCGACCAGCGCCTTCTTCGCGCGCTCGGCCTCGATTTCGCCCAGGGTCACGCGGCGGAGCGTGCGGTGCAGGTGCGCGACCGGGATGCCGAGCTCTTCGACCTTCGCCTTGTGCTCCATTTGGACGGTCTTCCACTCGGCGTGCTGCGGGGAGCCCTTCTTGGGCGCCTTGCCGCCGCCGAGCTTCTTGAGCCGGCGAGCCAGTGAATCGACTTCGCGTCGCCGCTCGGCCAGCTCGGTCTGGAACTGGGTCCACTGATCTTGCTGCAACGGAACGGTCTGCAGGCCGATCGAGAGCGAGACGATCAGGCGCCGCCGCTGATAGTTGAGCCGGCGCAGGACGTTCGTGTTTCGCTTCGGCGTCGAGTGCAGCTTCTTCTCGAGCCCTTCGAGCTCCTCAAGCCGCTTGACGAGCACGCCGATCGCCCTGCGAATCTTCGCGATCCGCTTGGCGCGCGCTTCCGAGGTCTCTTCCGCGTCGCCCGACTCAATCAACGACTCGAGCTCGATCTCGTCTTCGGCGATCTGCTTGTGGAGCGCGACGGCGCGGTCGCGCACCAGCGGCGAGCGCGAGATGGCGCGGCGCATTTGCGTCTTCCCGCGCTCCATGCGGCGCGCTAGGTCGACCTCGCCGTCGCGCGTAAGTAGCGGCACGGCGCCCATCTCGCGCAGATACACCCGCACCGGGTCGTCGGTGTAGAGCGAATCCTCGCTTACGGCGGGCTGAGATTCCGAGTCGCTGGCGGAATCCGCCTCGCTGTCGGAGAACGCCGCGCCTGGCTCCTGGCTCGCGGATTCGTCTTTCAGTGCAACGGCTAAAGGATCTTTCGAGTCCTCGAACGCTTGGTCATCGAAATGGTCCATGAATGCTCCCACGGCCGCCGCAACGGCCTTGTCGTCTGGACAATCGCTCGCATCGCACCGGCCCTAACGGCCCGTGCGCAAGTCTGTTCGCTCCGCCGTCAGGCGGGTCATTTGATCGTTTCGTATCCGGGAACTGTCCGTCGTCGCTCGCCGCGTCATCGGTAGGATTGAATCCCCGTGGGGTGGGGCTGGACCGCGGCCGGAGTCGTCCAGTTTGTGGTTGCCTGCTTGCTCGTTGCTGCGTCTGCCAGACGTTGAAAACAGTATGAAACATGACGACGCCGAAATCAAGAGAAAAGTAAGCGCTTACGCGGCGGCGGCGCAGCGCTGCCCGGTTGCGTGTTTTCCCGTCACTGGGGTACAACTAACTGCGCCCCGGCCCGCTCCAGCGGCGCAAGGCGGGTGAGCTAAAGGACTGATTCTCATGGCAAAACAACTCCGCGTGGGCATGGTCGGCTACGGCTTCATGGGTCGCGCCCATTCCAACGCCTACAAGCGACTCAACGATTTCTTCCCGGTCGAGCATCGTCCCGTCCTCAAGGCGGTCGCCGCCCGCAACCGGGCCAAAGCGCAGGCCTTCGCCGACAACTGGGGCTACGAGCGGGTCGAGACCGATTGGCGGCGGCTGGTGGAGGCCGACGACGTGGACCTGATCGATATCGGCGCGCCGAACCACGTGCACCGGGAGATCGCGCTGGCGGCCGCGTCGGCGGGCAAGATGATCGTCTGCGAGAAGCCGCTGGCGATGACGGTGGCCGAAGCCGAAGAGATGACCGCCGCCGTCGAGAAGGCCGGGGTGGCGAACATGGTGTGGTTCAACTACCGCCGGGTACCCTCGATCGCTCTCGCCAAGCAGATCGTGGACGAGGGGCGAATCGGCCGCCCGTTCCACTACCGGGCGACCTACCTGCAGGACTGGACCATCAACCCGGAGGTGCCGCAAGGCGGAGCGGCGCTGTGGCGGCTCGACTCCGACGTGGCCGGCTCGGGCGTGACAGGCGACCTGCTGGCGCACTCCATCGACACCGCCATGTGGCTCAACGGGCCGATTGCGCGCGTGACCGCCAAGACCGAAACCTTCATCAAGGAGCGCGTGCACGCCGAGAGCGGCGAGAAGCAGAAGGTCGGCATCGACGACGCCTGCATGTTTCTGGCCGAGTTCGCCAACGGGTCGATGGGCACGTTCGAGTCGACCCGCTACGCTCGCGGGCGCAAGAACTACAACACCTTCGAGCTCAACGGCGCCGACGGCTCGGTGTACTTCGACCTCGAGGAACCCGAGTACCTGCAGTACTTCGAATACCTCCAGAAACAGTCGGGCCAGAAGGTTGAAGATCACCTGACCGGCTGGCGCAAGATCCACGTTACCAACTCCGAGCACCCCTACATGGACCGCTATTGGGTGCCGGGGACCTGCATCGGCTACGAGCACACCTTTCTCAACGCGCTGGCCGATTTCGTGATGGGAATCGAATCGGGCAAGCCGACCCAGCCGGACTTCCGGAGCGCGCTGCAGACGCAGAAAGTGTGCGACGCCGTGCTCGAGTCGGCGCGAACGGGCGAGTGGAAAGCGACTGAGGCCGAGGCGGAGGGCTAGGACCACGCTATGACGTGCTCCGGTTGCGGCTACGAGAACGACGCGGGCGGCGTGTTCTGCATGCGCTGCGGCGCGCAGCTGCAACTGGGCGGAGGCGGCGAAGGGGCGACGATGACCCCGGCATCGTTCGGCGCGCAGCCGGAGCCGATTGCCCCCGCCCTTACCTACTCCGGTTTCTGGCGCAGGTTCCTGGCTGTCGTCGTCGACTTCATCGTCTTGAGCGTGATCAGCACGATCGTGTTCATTCCGATCGCAATCGTGGTCGGGTTGGCCGGATTCGCGGGCGCGTCGACCAGTGGCGACTTTTCCGGGATGATGGCGCTCATCGAAGGCCCGCTCTCCGCGTTGAACTGGGTGCTCTCGATCGTCTTGAACTGGCTCTACGAGGCGCTGCTGACGGCTTCATCCAAGCAAGCCACCCTCGGGAAGATGGCCGTAGGCGTGATCGTGACCGATCTCGACTCGCGCCGCGTCTCGTTCGGCCGCGCGACGGTGCGGCACTTCGCGCAGTATTTGTCGTTCTTCCTGCTGTTGATCGGCTACTTGATCCAGCCGTTCACAGCGCGGAAACAAGCACTGCACGACCTGCTGGCGGGTACGCTCGTGGTGATGAAGGAGGAGCTGCGGTGACCTGTCCGAGCTGTGGAAACGAAAACGCATCGGGAAGCGTCTTCTGCATGCGCTGCGGAGCGCCGCTGCAACAGACGGCGACGGCGGATCCGGCGGCGCCCGCTGCAGCGCCGCCGCCGGTCTACTCTGGCCAGCCCGTCCAAGCCGGCGAGCAAGCGCTGGCGTCGCCGCTCGCGGACTACGCCGGTTTCTGGTTGCGCTTCCTGGCCTACATGATCGACTCGATTGTAATGTCGATCGTGCTGTTCATGGTGCTCATCCCGATTGCTATCGTGTTTGGCGTCGCCGCGGCGGCGACCGACGGCGACCTCAACCTCAGCCTCGAAGGCCTCGAAGCTCCGTTAATGGGGCTCTACTATGCCGGCACGATCTCGATGCAGTGGCTCTATGAGGCGCTACTGACGGCTTCCTCGCGACAGGGCACCCTCGGCAAGATGGCATTGGGCCTGATCGTGACCGATCTGGAGGGCAACCGCATCTCGTTCGGCCGAGCTACCGGGCGCTTCTTCTCGAAGCTCGTGTCCGGTCTGATCCTCATGATCGGATTCTTCATGCAACCGTTCACCAATAACAAACAGGCGCTGCATGACATGATGGCCGGGACTTTGGTGGTGCACAAGCCGTCGAGGTAAACGATGCACTGCCCTGCTTGCGGGCTCGAAACGCCGGCAGAAGCCGCCTTTTGCCCGTTATGCGGATTGCCCCGGCCCCCGGTCGCCGCCCAGCCGGCGCCGTCTCTACCCGCGCCAGGCGGCGCCCGCTATGCCGGCTTTTGGTTGCGATTCACAGCCCACCTCCTCGACGGGACCGTGATCGCCATCGCGACGTTCATCCCGCTCGTCATCGCGGTGGCGGTCTTCGCCAAGGACTTCGACATCACCAAGGCGAGCACGGATGCGGAGACGATGCGGGCCATCGCGGTGTTTGCCGGGCCGCTTCTCGCATTGATCTTCTACGTCGGCCTATGGCTCTACCACGCGCTGATGACTTCCTCGGCGTATCAAGGAACGCTGGGCAAGATGGCGCTCGGGTTGAAGGTGACCGATCTCGACGGCAATCGCATCTCGTTCTGGCGCGCATCGCTTCGCTTCTTTGGCACGCTGGTCTCGAACGCTTCGTTCAGCGTGGGGTATCTCATCCAACCCTTCACCGCGCGGAAGCAAACGCTCCACGACTTGATCGCCGGGACGCTGGTGGTCAGACCCTGAGCGGCGGCGAGCGACGGGTATAATTCCCTTCGCACCGCCATGCGCTACCTCCTCCTCCTCGCAGCTCTTGCCGCGGCGTCTGCGGCCGCAGCGGAGCACCCCAACATTCTGCTGATGGTCAGCGACGACCAGGGCTTCTGGGACGTGGGCGTCAACGGGAACCCCGACATCGAGACGCCGGCGCTGGACAGGCTGGCGCGTCAAGGCGTGAACTTGACCCGGTTCTACGCCGCGCCGGTGTGCTCGCCGACGCGGGCCGGCTTGATGACCGGCCGCTATGCCCTGCGGACCGGCGTCTACAACACGCGATTCGGCGGCGACAGCCTGCGGCTGTCTGAAGTCACCCTTGCCGAGATCCTAGAGGAGGCCGGCTACCGCACCGGCATATTCGGCAAGTGGCACTTGGGCGGACACGAGCCCTACCGGCCCGAGAATCGCGGTTTCGGCACGGCGCTGACCTTCACGCACGGCCACCACGAGCGCTACTTCTACCCCGAGCTTCGACTCAACGGCGAGCCAGTGGCCTCGCGCGGCCATATCACCGACGTGTTCGCGGACGCCGCCGCGAGGTTCCTCTCCTCGAGCGGCGGCGAGCCCTTCTTCGCCTACGTCCCGTTCAACACGCCGCACTCGCCGTTCTCCGTTGGCGACGAATACATCGAGCCTTACCTGGGCAAGGGGCTGGCGCTGCGCGAAGCGCGGATCTACGGGCTCGTCACGCACATGGATCGCGCCATCGCGCGTTTGCTAGACGCCGTCGACGCCGCCGGCCAGCGCGAGCGGACGTTGGTCATCTTTCTCGGCGACAACGGCGGAGTGAGTCGTCACACGCGACTGTGGCTCCGCGGCGGCAAGGGGACGCCGTTCGAGGGGGGACTGCGCGTACCGGCATTCTTCCGCTGGCCGGGCAAGATTCCCGCCGGCAGGACGGCTGCGGCGATGGCCTCGCATCTCGACATCCTGCCCACGATCTGTTCGATCCTGGGCGTCGAGCTTCCGCGCGGGCGCACGATCGACGGCAAGAGCCTCTGGCCGCTGCTCTCGAAGGGGGCGGGCGAGAGTCCGCACGAGAGGCTCTTTCATGTGTGGGATCGCCACCGGCCTTCGCTCGAGGCTCGCTGGTCGGTGACCGAGCCGCGTTGGAAGCTCACCTACGAAGGGCTCTACGACCTCGAGGCCGACCGCGGCGAGGAGCATGACGTCGCCGCCGAGCATCCCGCGATCGTGCGGCGGCTCCGCGAGACCTTCCGGGAGTGGTTGGCCGAGGCGACCGCGGACCTCGACTTCGAACCGGCGCCGATCCGGATCGGCGGCCGCGAGGCGGTCGAGATCCAGGCGAGCTGGGCGCGCCTCAACGGGACCCACACGACCTGGTCGCCGCCCGGCGGCGGGCAGACAGCGGGCCCGGATCCGCTGGGCGATCCGTCGGAGAGGTCCGGCGTCAACTACACCTTCGCCGGCTATGATTGGGACACGATCGACGGCTGGTCGCGGCCCGGCGAGTCGGTGGTTTGGCGGCTTGATGTCGCCGAGGCAGGCGAATACGAAGCAATCGCGGCCTACGGCTGCGATCCCGCTGACGCCGGCGGTCGGTTGCGTATCGCGGTTGGCGGGCAGCGCATCGAGACGACCGTGGAAGCTACGCCCGGCCGCAACGTCTACCAGACCCGCACTCTGGGAAGGCTACGCCTCAGCCGCGGTCCGGCGGAGCTCGAGGCCGAGGTCGTCGAGGCGCCGGGTCGCGAGTTGATGGCGCTGAACCGGATTTGGCTGCGCAGGGTGGGACCGTAGCTCTGGTTCGTGTATCGGCTAGCGGTTGGCGCTCGCTGGCAGTTGCGAGATCCATCCTGCCGGGCCGTGCGGTCAAGGCGCTCGACTGCGGACAAAAACCAATCGTTCACTAAAGCAGCGCCTGAGCCCGCCGATTATTGTCCTTGGGCGGGCATCTCCGTCGGTTCGATGGACGAACAGCAAGAAATCATCAAAGAGTTCCTCGTCGAGAGCGCCGAGAACCTCAACCAACTGGATCACGACTTCGTCGAGCTCGAGCAGACGCCCGGCGACCGGGACCTGCTATCGAGCATCTTCCGGACGATCCACACGATCAAGGGCACCTGCGGTTTTCTGGGCTTCTCGACGCTCGAGGGGGTTACGCATCGCGCCGAGAACATCCTCAGCCAGCTCCGCGAGGGCGAGCGCCAGCTGACGCCGCACATCACCACGCTGCTGCTCGAGACGGTCGACGTCGTTAAGGCCATCCTGGGGACGATCGAGCAGACCGGGGTCGAGGGCGAAGAGTCCTACCAGGGCTTGCGAGACCGTCTGCAAGCGGTCTGCGACGGCGCTGAGCCCGAAGCTGGCGGCGCGGCGGCGGTGCAGGACGCGGCCCCCGACGGGGAAGAGCAGTCGACCGAGCAGGCTGTCGCCGAGCAGAAGCCGGAAGCTGAGCAGGCGCAAGGAACCGACGCGCCGGCGCCCGCGGCGCATCCCGCCGAGGAAGAGGCCCATCAAGCGGTCAAGCTCGGCGTCGCCGACTCGAACATCCGCGTTAGCGTGGGCCTGCTCGACAGCCTGATGAACCTCGTCGGCGAGCTGGTGCTGGCCCGCAACCAGATCCTGCAGTTCACCGCGACGCAGGAAGACGCCGGCTTCCTCGGCGCCGGCCAGCGGCTCAACCTCATCACCACCGAGTTGCAGGCCAACGTCATGAAGACGCGGATGCAGCCCATCCGCATTGTCTGGAACAAGTTTCCACGCGTGGTGCGGGATCTGGGGCAAGCCTTCTCCAAACAGATCGATCTGCAGATGGAGGGTGCGGACACCGAGCTCGACAAGACGATCATCGAGGCGATCAAGGATCCGCTCACCCACATCATTCGCAACTCCTGCGACCACGGCATCGAAGCTCCCGAGACGCGAGTCGCCAACGGCAAGAGCGCCAAGGGGCGCCTGCTGCTACGCGCCTATCACGAGGGCGGCCAGGTCAACATCGAGATCGTCGACGACGGCGGCGGGATCGACCCTCAGAAGCTCAAGCAGAAGGCGGTGCAGAAAGGGCAGATCACAGCCGACCAAGCCGAGCGGATGAGCGACCGCGAGGCGCTGGATCTGATCTTCATGGCGGGGCTGTCGACGGCGGCGAAGGTCACCAACGTGTCCGGGCGCGGCGTGGGCATGGACGTCGTGCGCACGAACATCGAGAAGATCGGCGGCTCGATCGACCTGCAGAGTACGGTCGGACGCGGCACCACGATCAAGATCAAGATTCCGCTCACCCTCGCCATCATTCCAGCGCTGGTGGTGGCCTGTGGCGGGGAGCGATTCGCCATTCCTCAGGTCAGCCTGCTCGAGCTCGTCCGCATCGAGCCAGACCGGGAAATGCAGATCGAGCGCATCCAGGGCGCGCCGGTCTACCGTCTTCGCGGCAAGCTGTTGCCGCTGATCTACCTGCACGACGTGCTGCGGATTCCCTCCGAGAGATCCGAGGACGAGTCCGTGAACATCGTCGTGTTGCAGGCTGACGAAAAGACCTTCGGGCTGGTCGTGGACGGCGTGCGGGATACCGCCGAGATCGTAGTCAAGCCGCTGAGCAAGCTGCTCAAGTCGCTGGCCTACTACGCGGGGGCGACGATCATGGGCGACGGCCGCGTGGCGCTGATTCTCGACGTGCTCGGGATCGCCCAGACCGGCGGCGTCGTCGGCGAAACCCGAGCCCACGGGCCAGTGGCTCACGACACGCAATCCGACCCCTCCCGGGAGAAACAGGCGGCGCTGTTGTTCCGCTCCGGCAGTCAAGACCGCGTAGCCGTACCACTTGCGTTGGTCGACCGGCTGGAGGAGTTCCCTCGCGAACGCATCGAGATGTCGGGCGGACGGCCGGTAGTGCAGTACCGCGGGAAGATCCTGCCGTTGTTCTCGTTGGCCGAGTTCTTGGGTCATGGCGGCGGCGAGGAGCTCCCCGAGAAGGTGCAGGCGGTCGTATTTACCGAGGGGGCCAAGCGTCTCGGCATCGTCGTCGACGAAATTGTCGACATCGTGGAGGAGTCGATTCAAGTCCGGGCCCGGTCGTCCCGGCGCGGCGTGCTGGGCTCGGCGGTCGTTGGCGGCCGCGTGACGGACTTCCTCGACCTGCAAACGATCATCGAGGAAGTCGACAAGAGTTGGTTCGGCCGCAAAGTTGATGCGAGAACTGGAGCGCGCATCCTAGTGGCCGAGCCGTCGGCGTTCACGCGCGGGCTGATGCGCAACTATCTCGAAATGGCGGGCTACCGCGTGGTGGAGGCGGGCGATCCGGACGAAGCCTACGAGCGGGTAACGCGCGAGGGTGCGGATCTGCTGGTCACCAGCCTCGACCTCGCGGGACCATTCGACCTGTTGCGTAGACTGCGCGACCGGCCCGAGTCGGCAACTATTCCCGCACTGGCGTTGTCGAGCTCGGCGGAGGAACCCGCGCACTATTCCGATGAGGACATCCAGTTCGACGACTATCAACTCAAGTTTGACCGCGCCTCGATGCTGCATTCGGTCGAGAAGCTGGCTGCCGCCGTCGACCAGGGCGAGCCGGCTGCCGTGACGGGAGGCGGCGCATGAAGGCGGACCTGCAAGCAGAGTTGCGGCGCGACGCGCGCCAGTACGCCACCTTCGTCGTCCACGACCTCTTCCTGGGGGTCGACGTGCTGAAGGTTCAGGAGGTGCTGCGCTACCAGCAAATGACGCCGGTGCCGCGCGCCGACGGCGTGATCGAGGGCCTGATCAACCTGCGCGGCCAGATCGTAACGGCTTTCGACATGCGGCGCCGTCTGGGTCTGCCCGAGCGGCCCGATGACCGTACGCCGATGAACGTCGTCGTCCGCAACGGCGACGGCGCTGTCAGCCTGCTGGTGGACGAGATCGGCGACGTGATCGAGGTCGGCAATGACGACTTCGAGCCCCCGCCGGAGACCATCTCGCAGGCAGCCCGCGAGGTAATCGAAGGAGTATACAAGCTCTCGGATCGCCTATTGCTCGTCCTCTCGGCCGACAAAGCGCTGAGAAGCTAACGGATCCGCCGCCAGATGCCCGCCACGAGCAAACGTCCCCGCAAGCGTGCGAGCGCGAAACAGCCGACCGTCTACAAACGGCTCGGCGGCGCAGCCGGCCTAGCCAAGGCTGTTGAGCTGTTCTACGAAAAGGTGCTCGCCGATAGCGCTCTAGCGGGCTTTTTCGAGAATGTCGACATGGGCCGGCTCAAACGCCAACAACGTGCGTTCCTGGCACGAGCGCTTGGCGGGCCGGCCAAGTACCGCGGACCCGACATGGAGGCCGCACACGTCCACCTCGAGATCACCCGGGAGGACTTCGAGCGCACCGCCGGACACTTGGTCTCGGCTCTCGCTGATCTCGGGGCGCCGCGGGATGCGATCGACGCCGTCGTCGACGCCGTCGCGCCGCTCGCCGACCAAATAGTCCATGAACCCCCGACTGCCGGCCATCGTCGCAGTCTCACAACCCTCGCCAAGACCTTGCAAGGAGAGCCCAAACGAGCCATGCCGAACCGATCCCACTCCAGCGGCGCCGCGATCGCCGACGCCCCCCCGTCCGCCGGCGCCGGCCTGGACGCCCTCGCGGTCCTCGAGTGTTTCACGACGCCCGTGATGATCGCCGACGCCGACCTAAACATCGTCTACATGAACCCGGTTTCGCGGGAAAAGCTGCTCTCCATCGAAAACGAGCTGCCCATGCCAGTCGACCAAATCGTCGGCAAGTCGATTGATGAGTTTCACCGCGATCCCTCCCGCCAGCGCCGGCTGTTCGCTGATCCGCAAAAGAACCTGCCGCGCCGCGCGAAGATCCAGGTGGGCGGCGAAACGCTGGACCTCGCTGTTAGCGGGTTCTACTCCGACGGTCGTTTCGCGGGCGCCGTGGCGGTGTGGTCCCTCGTGACTGACGAGATTCGGGAGCAGGCCGATATCCGAGGGCAGCTCGAGGCGATCGGCAAGTCGCAGGCGGTGATCGAGTTCGAGCTCGACGGCACGATCCTGCGAGCGAATGAGAACTTCCTGAACGCGGTCGGCTATTCGCTGGCCGAGATCGAGGGCCGCCACCACAGGATGTTCGTCGAGGAGAGCTACGGACAGAGCAGCGAATACCGCCAGTTCTGGGAGGCGCTCAACCGCGGCGAATACCAGGCCGGCGAGTTCAAGCGCGTCGGCAAAGGGGGCAAGCAGATCTGGATTCAGGCCTCCTACAACCCCATCTTAGGCCCCGACGGCAAGCCGTTTAAGGTGGTCAAGTACGCGAGCGACATCACCGAGCAGAAGCTTACCGCGGCCGACTCGGCCGGGCAGCTCGAGGCGATCGGCAAGTCGCAGGCGGTGATCGAGTTCGAGCTCGACGGCACGATCCTGCGAGCGAATGAGAACTTCCTGAACGCGGTCGGCTATTCGCTGGCCGAGATCGAGGGCCGCCACCATAGGATGTTCGTCGAGGAGAGCTACGGACAGAGCAGCGAATACCGCCAGTTCTGGGAGGCGCTCAACCGCGGCGAATACCAGGCCGGCGAGTTCAAGCGCGTCGGCAAAGGGGGCAAGCAGATCTGGATTCAGGCCTCCTACAACCCCATCTTCGACCCGAGTGGCGCACCCTACAAGGTAGTCAAGTATGCCACCGACATCACAGGGCAAAAGGACCTGTTGCGACATTTCTCCAACAGCTCCGAGCAGATCGCCTCGTCCGCCGAGGAGCTCACCGCGGTCAGCCAGCAGATGGCGGGCAACGCCGAGGAAACCGCCACGCAGGCCGGCGTCGTCTCGGCGGCAAGCGAAGAAGTCACGCGCAACGTCCAAACCGCCGCGACCGGCGGCGAGGAGATGTCGGCTTCGATCCGGGAGATTGCCAAGAGCTCAGGAGAGGCGGCGCGCATCGCCAAGCAAGCCGTCAACGTGGCCGATTCGGCGAATTCGACGATCAAGGAGCTCGGCGAGTCGAGCGTCGAGATCGGCAAGGTGATCAAGGTGATCACCTCAATCGCTCAACAGACAAACCTGCTGGCGCTCAACGCAACCATCGAGGCCGCACGTGCGGGCGAAGCGGGCAAGGGCTTCGCGGTAGTCGCGAACGAAGTCAAGGAGCTGGCCAAGCAGACCGCCCAGGCGACAGAGGACATCTCACAGAAGATCGAGGCGATCCAGGCCGGTTCGACCGGAGCGGTCGAGGCGATTGCCGAGGTCGGCACGATCATCAACCAGATCAACGACATATCGAACACGATCGCAAGCTCGGTCGAAGAGCAGACGGCGACCACCAACGAGATCACGCGGAACGTCACCGAGGCCGCTCGCGGGTCGGCGGAGATCTCCGAGAACGTCACCGGCGTCGCCACCGCCGCGGGCAGCACCACGCAGGGCGCGTCGGACACTCTACAGGCCGCCAAAGGCTTGGCCGAGATGGCCAACGAGCTGCAGAAGATGGTTGGGCGTTTCGAGTTTTAGGCCGATAGGAGACATGCGAGTCGCGTCATGGAGAAAGCGCTCATTATCGACGATTCCCGCGCCATTCGGCGCATCCTCGGCGCGACCGTCCGAGAGTTGGGCTTCGAGGTCAGCGAAGCGGAGAATGGCCGCGAAGCGCTCGAGGCCCTCGAAAAGATGAACGAGCCGGCGCAGTTGATCCTGGTGGACTGGAATATGCCGGAGATGAACGGCCTCGAGCTCGTGACGGCTCTGCGAGCGCAGGGTCGCTACAACTCAGCCAAGATCATGATGGTCACTACCGAAACCGCCGCCGAGCAGATGGTTAAGGCGCTCGAGGCCGGAGCCGACGAATACATCATGAAACCGTTCTCCAAGGAGGCGATTCTCGACAAGCTTCGCTTGCTGGGGATCGTCAACTAAGGCGCCGGGAGGACGGCTTTGAGCCTGGGCGCAGTTTCGACAGACGCGGCCTCGCCGCCCAAGCGCATCCGCGTGCTGGTCGTCGACGACTCGGTCGTCATCCGGCGGCTTGTGACGCTCGCGCTGGGCGAGGATCCAGTCTTCGAGCTCGTCGGGATCGCAGCGAACGGCAAGATCGCACTGCAAAAGATCCCGCAGGTTCAGCCCGACGTGGTGACGCTCGACATCGAGATGCCGGAGATGGGCGGTCTCGAGACCCTACAGCGCATCAAGAAGGACTACCCGCGCATCCGGGTGGTGATGTTTTCGACGCTGACCCAGCGCGGGGCGGCGCACACCTTCGAGGCGCTGAGCCGCGGCGCGGACGACTACGTGACCAAGGCCGCCAACGTCGGCTCGCTCGACACCTCGCTCGCCGCGTTGCGCGGCGAGCTGGCCCCAAAGATCAAGCAGTTTTTCGGCGAGACGTCAACCGCCCCGGCGGTGCGGCGGCCCAAACCGGCTCCACTTGACAAGCCTGCCCCGCCGCGGCCGGTGGCGCCAAAGCCGCCTCCCGCGCCGGCGGTTCGCCGACAGGCCAAGCGCGTGGAGATCGTCGCCGTTGCAGTTTCCACCGGCGGTCCCAATGCGCTCGCCGAGGTCTTTCCCGCCTTTCCGCGCGATTTTCGCTGCCCCATCGTCATCACCCAGCACATGCCGCCCATGTTCACACGGCTGCTCGCCGAACGGCTGGACTCGCAGAGCCCGCTCCGCGTGCGCGAAGCGGCCGAGGGCATGGAAATCGAGCCTGGCGCCGCGTACATCGCCCCGGGCGACTACCACATGACGCTGGCGCGCCGCGGCGCAGGCGTCGTCGTTCGGCTCAACCAGGCGCCTCCGGAGAACTCCTGCCGGCCGGCCGCGGACGTGATGATGCGCTCGGTCGCCGAGCTCTATGGAGGCGCCTGTCTCGCGGTTGTGCTCACCGGAATGGGCCAGGATGGCTTGGCCGGCGCACGCATTCTCAAGGAGGCCGGCGCCGGAGTGCTAGCGCAGGACGAGGCCTCCAGCGTGGTGTGGGGCATGCCCGGCCACGTCGTGCAAGCCGGATTGGCCGATGAGGTTGCGCCACTGGACCGCATCGTGCCCGCGATCCTACGCTTCGTGAAAAAGTGATTTCGCCATGTCGATGACCTCTGTACCTCCTCGACCCGCCGCCGCCGGCGCCAAGATCACGCCGGAGAATTTCCGGTATCTTTGCGACGCCATCTATGAGGATTCTGGCATTGTGCTCGACGAGTCAAAACACTACCTCATCGAGGCGCGCCTGACGCCGGTCCTGCGGACCGAGGGTCTCGACGGCCTCGATAGCCTGTGCAACCTCATCCGGGCGGTCTCGGGCAAGAAGCTGCGGGCGCGGGTCGTGGAGGCGATGACGACGAACGAGACGTTGTTCTTCCGCGACGTCAAGCCGTTCGACGCTCTTCGCGATGTCATCTTCCCGGAGCTGTTCGAACGTCGCGCCGCCGAGCGCAAGGTGCGCATCTGGTGCGCCGCCTGTTCTTCTGGGCAGGAGCCCTACAGCATCGGAATACTCTGGCGCGAGCTGGCGCCGCCCGGCTGGTCGCTCCAGATCACCGCGACGGACCTCTCCGACGAGATTCTCGCCAAGGCTCGCTCGGGGCGTTACCTTCAACTGGAGGTCAACCGCGGCCTGCCCGCCAAGTACCTCGTGAAGTACTTCGGGCGCGAGGAAGCGGACTGGATCGTCAAACCCGAAGTACGCGAGCTCATCCGTTGGGAGAAGTTCAATCTGCTCGACGATATGCGGCGGCTCGGCCCGTTCGACCTCGTGTTCTGCCGCAACGTGTTGATCTATTTCGATCAACAGACGAAGGCGAGGATTATCGCCGGCATCCGCGGACGCATGAACCGTGGCGCCTACCTGTTCCTGGGAGCCAGCGAGACGACGCTCAACCTCGACGAGACGCTGCTTCGCAAGTCGGTCGGGCCCAGCGTGGCGTACCAAAACCCGGAGTGAGCAGCGAGAAGAGAACACAGACACAGGAGTCAAGATGATGAGCGCCGAACTGATGAACGATTCCACCCGGCAGGAAGAGCTCGCGGCACACCTGATCGCGGATGTCTTCTCGACCATGCTCGGCTCGGAGGCTTGGCCCGATGAGCAGACGAGCGAGACCGAGCCCTACCCAATCCTCGGCGCGGTGTTCTTCGCCGGCGCCTGGAAGGGCGCGGTCCAGATTGGGTTCGAACCCGCCCTGGCCTATCACATCACCGCGCATCTGATGTCCGCGCCCGCCCCCGAGCAAGTCGATTCCGATGTCGTCGACGCCGTGGGAGAGGTGGTCAATATGATTGCCGGAAACCTCAAGTCGACCCTGCCCGGCGGCGCCGTGATGTCGATGCCGGCCGTGCTCGCGGGCTCGGACTTCTCGCTCACCGTCGTCGGCGCAAACCAGGAGAGCAAGATGATGTTCTCGACGCCCAATGGCCGGCTGTCGGTGACCTTCGTGCAAACAATGCGCGGCTAGCCCTCCGGCTGAGCCATCGGGTCGCTCGCGCGCGCTACACTGACACTCGTCATGGTTTCGCGACGCGATCTCTTCCTCGGCGCGACGGCCGCCGCGGCCGCCGCCTGCACGCAGTCCGGCACGCGGGCCCAGACCGGCGCGCGCATCACCAAGTCTGTGCTCATCTCGATGCTCCCCAAGGAGCTTCCCTACGAGGACCGCTTCCAGCTCGCCCTCGACGCCGGCTTCCCCGCCATGGAAGCCCAGACCACCGACGATGACGCCGAGGCGGAAAAGATCGCCGCCGCCGCCGAGAAGACGGGCCTGCGCATCCACTCGGTGATGAACATGGCCCACTGGCGCCACCCGGTCTCGAGCCCGGACCCCGCCGATGTCGACGCCTCGGTGGCCGGTATGGAAGCTTCGCTGCGCCAGGCCAAGCTCTACGGCGCCGACGCCGTGCTGCTGGTGCCGGCGGTGGTGCGCCACGACACCAGCTACGCCGAAGCGTGGGAGCGCTCGCAAAAAGTCATCCGCGAGCGGATCCTGCCCGTTGCCGAAGAACACGAGATCATCGTGGCGATCGAAGAGGTCTGGAACAAGTTCCTGCTTACCGCGCGCGACTTCAACCAGTACATCGACGAGCTCGACCATCCGCTCGTCCAGGCCTACTTCGACGTCGGCAACGTGGTGCACTACGCCGTGCCGCAGCACTGGATCCGGGACTTGGGCAAGCGCATCGTCAAGGTGCATCTCAAGGACTACTCGCGGCAAGCCGGATTCGTCAACCTGGGCGACTCGGGCGAGGGCGGCGTGAATTGGCCGGAAGTGCGCAAGTCCTTCGACGCGATCGGCTATGAAGGCCATGCGACGGTCGAGCTCAGAGGGGGCGACCAGGCCTATCTCGCCGATGTCGCCAAGCGCGTGGACAGCCTGCTGGGGCTCGGTTGATTGCGATGGACTGGAAAGGCTATTCCCACGCTCTGCTGCGCATCGCGGCCGGCTTGATGTTCCTGCTGCACGGGGCGCAGAAGTTTCTTGGTCTTTGGGGCCGCGACCCGGTGAATCTGGCGAGCCAGGTCGGAGTCGGCGGCGTCATCGAGCTCGTCGGCGGATTGCTGATCGTGATCGGCTTCCAGACGCGCTGGGCCGCGTTTCTGTGCTCGGGCACCATGGCTGTCGCATATTGGCAGTTTCACTTCGCCCGCGCTTTCGCCGAGCAGGGCGCGACGGCCTTCTTCCCAATCGTCAACGGCGGCGAGCTCGCTGCGTTGTACTGCTTCGTGTTCTTCTTCTTGTGGGGGAACGGCAGCGGACCGTACTCCCTCGACGCCGCCCAAGGGCGGTCCTAGCTCGCAACCGCGGGCCGCGGCGCCGGGATGGATTTCGCGCAGCACGTCAAGTCGTCCGTCGACATCGTCGGCGTCGTCGGCGATTATGTGCGCCTGAAAAAGAGCGGCTCGGAGCGCTGGGTGGGCTTGTGCCCGTTTCACTCCGAGAAGACGCCTTCGTTCTCGGTCCAGTCCAGCCTGCAGATCTTCAAATGCTTCGGCTGCGGCAAGGGCGGCGACGTTTTCACGTTCTTGATGGAGCATCAGGGCTTGAGCTTCCAAGAAGCGCTCACGATGCTCGCCGAGCAGCACGGCATCCCGATTCCGCGCCGGCGCGAAGGTCCCCGGGCCGACGAAGACGCCAAGCGGCGCGAAGCTTTGCACGCCATGCACGAGTTGGCGCAAGGCTTCTACGTCGAGCAGTTGCGCGCGCCCGCCGGCCATCAAGCCAGTGAGTATCTCGAGCGCCGGGGCCTCGACGCCGACACGGTGGAGAGATTCGGTCTCGGCTACGCACCCGGCGGCAACCGCCTCTTGGCGCTGCTGCGCAAGAAGGGGTTCTCCGACGAGCATATGGCCGTTTCGGGCCTGATCGACCGCTCGGCCGAGCGCGGCGAGCTCTACGACTTCTTCCGGGACCGCCTGACGTTCCCCATCGCGTCGCAGGCCGGCAAGGTCATCGCCTTCGGCGGGCGTGCGTTGCGAGACGATCAGCAGCCGAAGTACCTCAACTCCAAGGAAACCGCCATCTACAACAAGAGCGCCGTGCTCTATAACCTTCATCGCGCCAAGCCAGCGATGCGGAAGGCAAACAGGGTCGTCCTGGTGGAAGGCTACATGGACGTGATCGGCGTGGCGCGCGCTGGCGTCGACGAGATGGTCGCCACTTGCGGGACGCGATTGACGGCCGACCACGTCCGAGTGGTGCGGCGGCTGGTCGACAACATCGTCGTCAACTTCGACTCCGACCGCGCCGGCGTGGAGGCCGCCGAGCGCTCGGTCGGGCCGCTGCTCGAAGAAGGCTTCGCTGTCCGCGTGCTCGAGCTTCCCGGCGGCCTAGACCCCGATGAGTACTGCCGCGAGCACGGCGCCGAGGGCTACCGCGTGCTGCTCGACAATGCGCCGAGCTACTTCGTCTGGCTGGCTGAGCAGGCGCGCAAACGCTTTGACCTCGCCACGCCCGAGGGACGCTTCGAGGCGTTCCAATACTTGCAGCCTTCGATCCACTTGTTGCCGGACAAGATCCAGCGCGCCGCGGTCGCGCAAAACATTGCCGAGCGCATGGGCGTGGACGCCGGGCTGATCCTCGAAGAGTTTCGCCGCTCGGCGATCCGACGCGACCGGCGGCCCGCCGCGCCGGTTACCGCTCACGCCTTCTCTCACGGCGAGCGGCTGCTGCTCGAGCTGTTTCTCGACTCCGCCGAGGCGCGGGACGAGATGCTCGAGCGCACCGCCGAGGCGACGATCGCACAAGGCTCGAGCGGCTCGCCGGTGTTCTCCGCCATGCTCGCCGTGTTTCGATCCGGCGAGCCGTTTGAGTACGCCGCCTTGGACGGCCGCTTGGAGACGCGAGACCGCGATGCGGTTTCCGCGATCGTCTTCGACCGCGACCGCAGGTCGGTATCGATCCAAGAAGGCCGCCAGGCCCTCGGCGCGCTCGAGCGCCGCGGGTGGGAGCGCGAGTATCGTGCGGTACGCCGCGACATCGCTGAGGCGGAACGCTTGGGCGACCGAAAAAAGTGCCTAGATTTGCTGCAAAGCAAGGTTTCGCTCGAACGCAAGCTGGGCATGGGTCGCGGCGTTTCCGGCTAAGACGGAAACACTAGCGCGGGCCCGCTCCGGCCGATGAGAAAAAGGTAGGCCCGCTCTCGAGGGTTTTTTCGCTGGTGTAGAATGGGATCGCGCGACGGCGGAAGACCCTCCGCCGAACATCGATTTCCAAGCTCGCGGTTGGGCGAGCGTGCAGATCGTTCGAAACAAGGGCGTCAATCTGAAAGTGAGTACTGAAAGTCGCGAGACAGAACGAGGCGCGGGAGCGGTCGACCAGTTCCTGAAGGATCTCGACGGCAAAGACTTCGAAGTGGAGGAGACTCCCGAGGAAGCCGCCGAGGAGTCTTCGGAAGCAGAAGCGCCGGAAGCGCGGACCGTCGAGTACGAAGCCTCTCCCGATGATCGGGGCGGCGACCCTGTGCGCACCTATCTGCGTCAGATGGGCGCGGCGCCGCTGCTGACGCGCGAAGGCGAGGTGGAGATCGCACGCCGCATTGAACGCGGCCGGCGCCTGATCCGCCGGGCTCTGTTTAGCAATCCCGTCGTGCTGCGTGAGATCGTCGAGGTCGGAGAACAGATCGCGCGAGGAGCGCGCCCGCTGCGCGACGCCTGTCTGGTCGACGACGGCGAGGAGAGTGACGGCTCGAAGGCCGCCGAGACGATCTTGAGCCAGTTCCGGAAGGTCGAGAGTCTGGTCAGCGAGGTCGAAACCGCCCGCGACAAGCTCTACTCCGCCCAGCAGAAGAAGCGTCGGACCAAGCAGCAGAGGGAGCTGACGTGGGATGCGAATCGCCTGCGCGTCCACGTCATCCGAGCCCTGACGCTGATTCCGTTTACCAATGACGAGATCGAGCGGCTCAGCCGCTTGCTCTGCACGCGCTGCCGCGAGGCCGAGCAAGTCGAGCGCCGCCTTTCGGAGGCTCTTGCGCTGGCCTCGGTCGTCTCGAAATCCCGCAGCGAAGAAGCGAAGAAGCTACGCGAAGAGGTTGCGCAACTCGAGAAGCGATTCGACGCCCTGGTCTTGGCCAACGGCGCGACGTGTGACGAGATGCGCGCCGCCGTCAAACGTTTGCGGCGGGGAACCGCGATCGCTGGACACGCCACCAAGGAGCTGGTCGAGGCTAACCTTCGGTTAGTGGTTTCGATCGCCAAGCGTTACGTCAACCGCGGCATGCACTTCTTGGACCTGATCCAAGAAGGCAACATCGGCCTGATGAAGGCCGTCGACAAGTTCGAATACCAGCGCGGATACAAGTTCTCGACCTACGCAACCTGGTGGATTCGCCAGGCGATTACGCGCTCGATCGCCGATCAGGCCCGCACGATCCGGATCCCTGTGCATATGATCGAGACCATCAACAGGCTGATCCGCACGCAGCGGCAACTCGTGCAGGAGTACGGCCGCGAACCGACGGTCGAGGAGATCGGCGAGGCGATGGATCTGCCGACCGTGCGCGTGCGCAAGGTGATGAAGATTGCGCAGGAGCCGATCTCGATCGAAACGCCGGTGGGCGAGGAAGACGACTCCCACCTCGGCGACTTCATCGAGGATTCCGATCAGCCCTCCCCGGCCGACGCCGTGATCAACCTGAACTTGCGGGCGCAGACCTCGCAAGTGCTTAAGACGCTATCGCCTCGCGAAGAGCGCGTTATTCGAATGCGCTTCGGGCTCGAAGACGGCTCCGAGCACACTTTGGAAGAGGTCGGACAAAAGTTCGAAGTCACCCGCGAGCGGATCCGGCAGATCGAAGCGAAGGCGCTGCGCAAGTTGCGTCATCCCAGCCGCAGCCGCAGGCTCAAGACATTCGTCGAGCCCAATCGCGGCGCGCCCGTCTAGGCCAACTCGAGCTCGATCGAGCCGCCTTCCCGGTCGACCTTCTTGACTTTGAACGAGCGCAGTTGGCCCGACTCCGGCCCTTCGCTCCCGCCGCCTTTCCAGGCCGCCTCCAACCTTGCGCCCAGCGAGGAGACGTCCGCGGATTCCTGTTGCGGCGACGCGTCTTCGGAGGCCGCCTCCGAGATCGCGCAAAATCCCTTTACGCCTTCGCCTAGCTCCACCTCGAGCTTGCCGTCGGTAACGCGCGCGATTCGGCCGCTGACCGTGTCGCCTTCTTGGATCGACTCGAGGTAGCGGTCCTGCTCGGTCGGCTCGAGTTGCCGCATTCCGAGCTTGAGCCTCCTCTTTTCTCGATCGATCTCGAGGACCTTGACACGCACCTTTGCGCCGACCTTCACGGCTTCGTTGGGATGGTTGAGCCTGCGCTCCGAGGTGATGTCGGAGACGTGCAGCAGGCCCTCGATGCCATCCATGACCTCGACGAAGGCGCCGAAGTTGGTCGTCTTGCGAATCTCGCCCTCGACGACGGTTCCCGGCGCGAGCTCGGTTTCGACACGGTCCCACGGGTCCCCGAGCGCCTGCTTGAGGCCCAACGCGACGCGTTTCTGCGCCAAGTTGATGTCTAGGACGACGACTTCGACATCGTCGCCTTCTTTGACGACATCGCTGGGATGGCGCACGCGCTTCGCCCAGCTCATCTCCGAAACGTGGATGAGCCCCTCGGCGCCGGGGAACAGCTCGACGAATGCGCCGAAGTCCTTCAGCCTGGTAACCCGGCCTCGGGTGCGCTGGCCTACCTCGAGCTCGTTTGCCAGCGTAGTCCACGGATCAGGCTCGAGCTGCTTCTTGCCAACGGCGATACGCTTGCCGTTCTTGTCGACGCGCAGCACCTTGACGTCGAGCTCGTCGCCTTCGTTGACGACCGATGCGACATCCTTGACGCGGCCCCACGACAGATCCGAGATGTGCAGCAGAGCGTCGACGCCGCCCAGGTCCACGAACGCGCCAAAGTCGCGAACGCTTCGCACCACGCCCCTCACCACCGCGCCTTCGCTCAAGCCGGCCACCGCCTGCTGGCGCGCTTTCCGGCGCTCATCTTCGAGCAGCGCGCGGCGGTCGAGCACGACGTTGCGGTCCGCCACGTCGAGCTGCACGATCTTGGCTTGGATCTCCTGCCCTACCAGCGCCTCGAGCGACGCTTGGTCGCGCTCGCCCGAGCGTGAGGCGGGTAGAAACGCCCGCGCGCCGACATCGACCGCCAGTCCCCCTTTGACCACTTCGCTGACCTTGCCCACGATGCTAGCGCCGGCCGCATGAGCGCTCTCGAGATGGCTCCAGTCGGCGGGTCGCTGGCCTTCCATCCCGGAAAGCAGCAGGTAGCCCTCGGGCGACCGGCCAGTCACGGTCACCTCGATCTTGTCGCCCGCCTTCCATTCCGGCCTCTCTGCGCCGCGTACGTTGGGAATTGGCAAGAACGCCTCGGACTTCTCGCCCACGTCGACGAAAGCGCCGTCGTCGCGGACGGTCACGATCACGCCCTCCAGCGCACCCGCCGGCGGCCTGGTCTCTTCGGCCGGCAGGCCGT
Source organism: Bryobacterales bacterium (assembly GCA_965216545.1). Lineage (GTDB taxonomy): Bacteria > Acidobacteriota > Terriglobia > Bryobacterales > UBA6623 > RI-231. The sequence goes on along the minus strand of OZ244172.1, from coordinate 2,151,510 downwards.
GCTCTTGCTGATCCACCAGACGCTCGATCTCCTCTTCATCGGGGATGATCAGATCGTCGTCGTCATCTTCGTCGCCTGCGGCGGGCATGGCCGGAATGGCGGGCGCCACGGGCGCCGGAGCCGCCGCGGGAGGCTTGGCCGCGGCTTGCTTCGGGGCCGGCTTGGGGGGCGCGGCCTCCGGCTCAGGCTCAGGGGCGGCGGCGGGCTCCTCTTTGGAGGCAGGAATCGGCGGTTGCACCGGCCGAAACGGCGCCTTCGCCTCCGACGAAGAGGTCAAATCCTTGGGCGCTTCATTGGGAAGCGGCGGAAACTCCGAGCTCACAGACACCACTCCTACACGGGGAACCCCGTCATTGTCCCACAGGCCTAGGCGGCGCAGCATGCTCGATTCCGAAGGCCGCGGCGTCGCCGGCCCGTTCGTAGGCCTTGGCGGCGTGCTGGTACGCAGCTTTGGCCTCCAGAACCGAGGCCGGCTCGCCGGTCGGGCTCAGCGGGTCGATCAGGACCAACGGCGCGGGCGCCAGGGCGGCGGCAAGCTGCGGCAGATCGTAGGACTCGAGCGCTCCCGGCACGACGCTCTCGAGGATCTGCCGATGCGCTCGGCGTCGCACGACCGCTTCGTAGGAGATCAGAGGCCGCTCGAGGCGCAAGGAGACGAAGCCGCTCGAAAGAACCGCGGCATGCAGAAGCGGGACGGTTCCACGACCGACGCCCAGGCCGGCAACCTTCTCGGGGTCGACGTCGGCCCGCGCGCGCAGCAGCTCGAGGGCGTAGGCGATGTCCCGCGCACGCAACCCGACCAGCGTGTCGCCGATGAGAAACGCGGTCATGGCGGTGTCGTAGGGGCCGAACCAAGTCTGGAACGCGGAGCCGGTGCGCGTGTCGCGATAGCCGGTCTCGCCCCACCCGCGAGCGTCGATCGCAACCACGATGCGGCCTCGCCCGACCAGTTCCACCGCCGTCGCCTCCGCCGCGGACTTTCCGCCCTCGTGCACCACCACCGAAGCGGGCCGTGGCCCAGAGCCCTCGCCTGGGACATACAGTAAAGTGGGGACGTAGATACTCTCGTCCGTTTCATAACTCAGCTTCTCAATCGAGTAGCCGTTGCGTTCGATCCGGCCGAACGCGGTCGTGCGGGGCGGCCCGGGCGGTGAGCGGTAGGCGGTCTCGTCCCGCACACGCTTTGCGACCGCCTCCCGATAGCCCGCGAGGTCGTCCCGCGAGCGCACCAACGGCAGCCCGCGGCCGTCAGCCAGGATTGCCTCGAGTCTTGCCTGCAGAAAGTCCCAGACGCCCTTCGAGCCCGGCGCGACCGAGACCTGCCCCTTCGCGCTGGCCCACAGCTCCTCTTCGGTCAACAGCGGCACGTCCGGTTCCACGCCGTCGTCTTCCTCGCCTTTCAGCCAGCGCGCGAACCAGGCGTAAGCGGCCATCCGCCGCGGCTTGGTGTAGCCGTGGCGGTCATCGGCCTCGGTCATCGCGATCTTCTGCTGCTGGTCGATCCGCGCAAACACCTCCCTGAGCTCCGCGTAGCTCGAGCGCGCGCCCTGGATCGAGAAGAAGTCTCGAATGCCTGAAAGGATATGAAAAGGCTTTGGCGCGAAGGCCAACGCGAAGTCGGGATGATCGAGGCGATGCGCCAGTAGCGGGAGAAAGCACTGCTCGGCGTCTTGCGGTCCGATGGTGGCGAGCAGCCGTCGCCAGGAGGTGATGTAGCACGATGGCGCCGCCACGGCCAGGCGTTGATCCAGCGCCGCCAGGTAGGCCGTATGCGTGCCGCCGCCCGAGTTGCCGGTGACCGCCACGCGCTCGGAGTCGACCTCGGGTCGCGATAGCAGGTAGTCCAGAGCGCGAATGCCGTCCCAAATCGTGTACTGAGCGACGTTCTCGCCCAACAACATCGCTTGAATACCGAGGATGGTGTGCTCGGTCGTCGACGAACCGATCTTGGAGCGTCCGAGATCGGCGTCCCAGAACTGTACGCGCTCGCCCTGACCAAGCGGGTCCCAGGTCAGCGCGACGTAACCCTTCTGTGCAAGCGCTCCGAGCATCTGTTGCCACAGAGGGTAGGCTTTGCCGCCGGGCTCATGGCCCAGCGGATACAGAACCGCCGGAAACGGCCCGTCTCCTTCCGCTGGCCGGTACAGGTTCGCCGCCACGACGAAACCGGGCCGGCTCTCGAACAGGATCTTCTCGATGACGAAACCAGGACGTTCGAGCGTAGCGACGACTCTCGCGTTGAGCGGCGTCCGCTCGGGCAGCCCGCCGATCATCTCGAGAATCGTCTCGCGAACCCTACGACCGCGCCGTTCGACATCCCTTGCCGTGCGCAATCGGGCGATCTCCGCGTCGCGCTCATCGAGCAGCGCAAACGCCCGGGCGTTGAATGCGTCGGGGAGCATGCGGTCGACCTCCTGGTGGTCCGAGAGGCCTTGCAGAAAGTCGAGCTGCTGCTGAGCAGCCAGGGCGCCGGCGCTGAGCACGAGCGCGAACGATAGGCGAAGCATGCGCCCAGTGTAAGGAACTTCGCTTTCCGGGGCGGTGTCTTTGCTAGTGTCCGAAGGTCGCGGACCGCCCCGGGGTCGACGGGCTCGCCGCTACGGCGGCGAGCCCGTCTTCATTGACGCAACTTCTCGAGCAGCGTGCTCTCGTCCCCGCTCGGCGGCTCTACTCGGCCGCCCAAGTGGCGCGCCAGGAACTGCTCGGCCTCGGCATAGAACGCCATACGGTTCTCAGGCCGTGAAAACCCGTGACCTTCGTCGGCATAGAGCAGGTAGCCGACATCCTTGCCTTTGGCGCGCAGAGCCTCGACAATCTGGTCGCTCTCGGCCTGCTTGACGCGAGGGTCGTTCGCCCCTTGCACGATCAGCATCGGAATGCGAATCTCTTCCGCCTTGAACAGCGGCGAGCGCGACTCGAGAAATTCTCGCTCGGTTTCGATGTCGCCCACCCGCAGGCGGAACTGATGCATCAGCGGCGCCCAGTAGGGCGGGATCGACTCGATCAACGTACAGATGTTCGACGGCCCCACGATGTCGACCGCGCAGGCGAATACTTCCGGCGTGAAAGCCGCGCCGACCAATGCGGCGTAGCCGCCGTAGCTGCCGCCATAGATCGCGACTCGCTTCGGATCCGCGATGCCTTGCTCCACCGCCCACGCCACCGCGTCGAGCAAATCGTCATGCATGCGGCCCGCCCATTCACGGTTGCCGGCGTTGAGAAACGCTTTGCCGAAGCCGGTCGAGCCGCGGTAGTTCACCTGCAGAACCGCGTAGCCTCGGTTGGCGAGCCATTGCGATTCGGCGTCGTAGCCCCACTCGTCGCGCGCCCACGGGCCGCCATGCACGTTGAGCGCCAGCGGCAGGCCCTCAGGCTCGGCGTCCTGTGGTGTCGTGAGGTAACAGACGAGCTCGAGGCCGTCTCGAGACCGCACCGTCACCGGTTGCATCGGCGCCAGCGGCTGCTGCTCCAAGTTGGGTCGGCTCGTGAAAAGAAAAGTCGCCTTCCGCCCGGCGCGGTCCCAGGCGTAATAGCGCACCGGGCCGGCGTCGCGCGTGAAGGCGACGAGCCAGCTCGAGTCCGCTCTATCGCGGCTAACGATGTTGAGCTCGCCGTCGTCGACCGCGGCCAGCGCTTCGAAGTCGCCGCGAATGCTCTCGTCGAGGATCGTCCACTCGAGTTTGTGCAGCGCGAAGCCGACCGCCTGCACGTGATGCTCGATGGGATGCCGCATGACAGGTCCCACGTCCACTCGCTCGTCCCGCGCGAGCGTCGTCTTCTCGCGCGTCGACAGATCGATCGCGTACAACTCGGTCGTGTCGCTCTCCAGGCTGTCTTCGATGTAGAGTCCGCGATCATCCGGCGTAAACCCCGTCGCCCCGCCGTTGTCTTCCGGGCCCCATTCGAGAAACGGCTCGAGCTCGGCGCCGGGCTCGGGCGAGACGAGCAACGCGAAACCGCCGTCTTCCAGGGCGGCTTGCGCTCCGCGCACGTTGAATGCGTTGTCGGCTAGCCAACCCACGTAGAGCCCCGGGTTCTCCGCTTCCCGCTCCGCCTCTCCGCTCGAGAGCCGGATGCGATGCAAGTCGAACGCCCGCGGATCGCGATCGTTCACCGCAACGAGGATCTCGTCGGGATGGTTACGATCCGTGATGACGTCCGCGACGGTTGCACCTTCGAACGGTGTGAGGTCGCGACTCTCGTTCGAGTCGAGATTGACGGCGTAGAGATGGAAGTTCTCATCGCCATCGGTGTCCTGTAAGTACAGAATGTGCCGGTCATCCTCGCTCCAGAAGAACATCCGGATGCCAGTCGTGCGGTCCCGTGTGACGACGCGCTCGTCCTCGCCGTCAATCGTGCGGACCCAAACGTTGAGCACGCCTTCGTCGGGAGCGATCCAAGCAAGCTTGCCGCCCCCCGGGCTCAGACGCGGCGAGGTGCGCTCGGGATTGCCGAAGAGAACCGAGCGCGGAATGAGCGAAAGCGATTGCGGCATGAAAAGCCAGGATAGCCGAACGTCGGATTGGTGCGATGTTCGAAACGCCCGCGAAAAGGGCGTTTCGATTACGTTTTCCATGGTCTTGAACGATGGCGATGGGCTACAATCGCGAACGTGAGTACGGTCATGGCGACGCAGGATTTCAGCCGCGCTGACGTCCGCCGTATTCTCAAGATCCCTGAAAGTAGTCTGCGCTCCTGGGAGCGTCACGGACTCTGTGAAACGTCCGGCCGCTTCGCCTTTCCGGACCTCGCCGCGCTGCGCACCATCAAGCGTCTGCGCGAAAGCCAAATTCCACCGAAGCGTATTCACGCCTCGCTTGCGGCGCTCAAGGATCGAATCGGAGTCGATCGTCCTCTTTCCGAGCTCAAGCTCACCCCGGCTGGCCGCGTCGTCACCGTCGACCTGGCGAACGTCAAGATGGAGGCGATCAGCGGACAGCTCTTGCTCGACTTCGAGCCCGTTGCGGCGGAGGAGCGAGTCGCGGTGGTAGAGCGCCCCGAGTCGCCCGTTTCGAGCCGGCACGTGGAAGAGGCGGAGAGCTGGTTCCAACGCGGGCTCGAGATTGAGGAGCGCAATGGCGATGGGGCCGAGGCCGTCAAGGCCTATACGCGCTCGCTCGAGCTCAATCCCCGAGCTGCCGGGGCGTGGGTGAATCTAGGCACGCTGCGCTATCGCGAAGGCGACCTCGAGGAGGCGGAACGGCTCTATCGTCGCGCCCTCGAGGTTTCCGACGAGTATGCGCTGGCGCACTTCAACCTCGGCAACGTCTGTGAGGAATCGGGCCGGCTCGAGGAGGCGCGCGAGCGCTACGAGCACGCGCTAAAGCTCAACCCGTCTTACGCCGACGCGCACTACAACCTGGCGTTGGTCTACGAGCGTCGCAACGAGCACATGCGCGCGGTGCGCCATTGGCAGGCCTACCTCAAGCTCGACCCGGGCAGCCCCTGGGCCGGCATCGCGCGCCGACAACTCAAGAGCCTGCTGCACATCACCCCAGGCGGCTCGAGCGATCCCATTCGCTAACCGCTCGCGGATCGTTGCGGCGGCGTGCCGAAGAGCTTTCTCGTCTCACTCCGACCCGCGCACCTTTCCGAACTGTTCCAGCGCAAACGCCAAGTTCTCCCGCGAATGCGCCGCTGAAACCTGCGTGCGGATGCGCGCAGCCCCCTTCGGCACGACCGGGTAGGAGAAACCGACGACGTAGACGCCCTTGTCGAGCAGCCGGTCCGCCATGCGCGCGGCGGCGGCGTCCTCCGAACCAGTCATCACGGGGATGATTGGGTGCTCGCCCGGCAACACTTCGAAGCCCAGTTGCGTGATCCCTTCGCGGAAGAACCGCGTATTCTCGCGCAGCTTCTCGCGGAGCTCGCCAGATCCCTCCAGCAGATCTAACGCCGCGATCGAGGCGCCCACGATGGGCGGCGCGACCGAGTTCGAGAACAGATAGGGCCGCGAACGCTGTCGAAGCAGCTCGACGATTTCCTGGCGCCCGCTCGTGTAACCGCCGCTCGCCCCGCCCAGCGCTTTGCCGAGCGTCCCGGTCAAGATGTCGACGCGTCCGACGACCCCTGTGTATTCGTGCGAGCCGCGCCCGTTCTCGCCCAGAAAGCCGACGGCGTGCGAGTCGTCGACCATCACGAGGGCGCCGTGCTTGTCGGCGAGGTCGCAGATCTCGGGCAACTTCGCGATGTAGCCATCCATCGAGAACACGCCGTCGGTGGCGATCAGCCGGGTCCGCGCGCTCGCAGCTTCCTCGAGCTTTGCTTCTAGATCTCCCATGTCGGAGTTGCGGTATCGAAACCGTTGCGCCTTGCACAGTCGGATGCCGTCGATGATGGAAGCGTGGTTGAGCTCGTCGGAGACCACTGCGTCCTCGGGTCCGAGCAGCGTCTCGAAGAGTCCGCCGTTCGCATCGAAGCAGGAGCCGTAGAGAATCGTATCCTCGGTTCCTAGAAACTCGCTCAGCCGCGCCTCGAGCTCTTTGTGAATCGACTGCGTCCCGCAGATGAAGCGCACCGACGACAACCCGTAGCCCCAGCGATCCAGGGCGTCCCGCGCGGCTTGGACGATCGATGGATGATCCGACAGTCCGAGGTAGTTGTTCGCGCATAGGTTCAGGACCTCTCGGCCCGAGACGCGTATGTGCGGCTCCTGCGGCGAGTCGAGGATGCGTTCGGCCTTGTACAGCCCGGCGGCGCGGATCTGTTCAAGCTCGGCCTGAACGCGTTGGCGGTCGACGTCTCTCATCGCGCTTCGCTCCCCCAGGTCAGGATCACCTTGCCCGACTCCCCCGAGCGGAGGGCCTCGAATCCCTGCTCGAACTCGGTGTGATGAAAACGGTGCGTGATCACCGGGCGGATGTCGACGCCGTCGCGAACCAGGACCGCCATCTTGTACCAGGTCTCGTACATCTCCCTTCCGTAGATGCCGCTGATAATGAGCATGTTGAAGATGACCGTCCGCCAGTCAATGGCCATCTGCTGTGCCGGGATGCCCAGCATGGCGATCTTTCCGCCGTGGTTCATGTTGGCGATCATCGCGCGAAAAGCGCTCGTCACGCCGGACATCTCGAGTCCGACGTCGAAGCCCTCGCGCATCCCCAGCTCGACCTGCACGTCCTCGATCTTCTCGGTCCGCACATCGACGGCTCGCGTTGCGCCGAGGCGCTTGGCGACCTCCAGTCTCCACGGGTTGATGTCGGTGATGACCACGTGGCGCGCCCCGGCGTGCCGCACCACCGCGGCGGCCATGCAGCCGATCGGTCCGGCGCCGGTAATCAGCACGTCCTCACCGAGCACGGGAAACTTGAGCGCCGTGTGGACGGCGTTGCCGAACGGGTCGAAGATGGCGGCGACGTCGCGGTCGATTCCGGGGTCGTGATGCCATACGTTGGTCATGGGCAGCGCGATGTATTCGGCGAACGCCCCGTCGCGGTCCACGCCGATGCCTTTCGAGTCCGCGCACAGGTGCCGCCTGCCCGCCATGCAGTTGCGGCACAACCCGCAGACGACGTGGCCTTCTCCGCTGACCAAGTCGCCGGGCTCGAAGCCCCGCACGTTCGAGCCGACCTCGGCGACTTCCCCGACGAACTCGTGCCCGATCACGAGCCTCTCAGGTATCGTGCGCTGCGCCCAGTCGTCCCAGTTGTAGATGTGCAGATCGGTGCCGCAAATGCCGGTGCGGTCTACCTGGATCAGCACGTCGTTGATGCCGACCGCGGGCTTGGGAACCTCTTCGAGCCACAGGCCGGGCTCGCGTTTGCTTTTGACCAGAGCTAGGATGGCGGCGCTCCTGTTTCGTATTCTGGCATCTATGGCCCGCCGACCGAACGTGGTGCTCATCCTCGCCGACGACATGGGCTACGGCGACCTGGGCTGCTTCAACGACGGCGTAGTGAGGACGCCCAGCCTCGACCGCCTCACTCGAGAGGGCGTCTGCTTCCGGCAGCACTACTCTGCGTCGCCAATCTGCGCACCTGCGCGAGCGGCGCTCTACACCGGACGCTACCCGCACCGGACCGGCGCCATCACTCAGCACGAGATCCACGGGCTCGACCGGATCGCCTTGCGCGAGGTGACGATGGCCGACGCCTTCCACGATGCCGGCTACGCCACCGGCCTGGTCGGCAAGTGGCACAACGGAACCTTCGATCGACGCTACGAGCCCAGCGCCCGCGGCTACGACGAGTTCGCTGGTTTCTGCGGCGGCTGGGTCGACTATTACAACTACCGGCTGCGCCGCAATGAGTCTCTGGTCGACTCCGACGGGACCTACATGACGGACTTGCTGACCGAGGAGGCCCTCGGTTTCATCGACCGCCACAAAGAGGCGCCGTTCTTTTTGACGCTGGCCTACTCCGCGCCGCACTCGCCGTTTCAAGCGCCCCGTGAGCGAATCGAGCCTTACCTCGAGAAAGGCTTCAACCGCATCGTCGCCACCACCTACGCCATGATCGAGATCATGGACGAGGGCATCGGCCAGGTGCTCGACAAGCTCGACCACGAGGGGCTCTCGCAGGACACGATCGTCCTGTTCACCTCGGACAATGGGCCGGCGTTCTTCAATCCGCCCTACATGCTCGAGCCAGGTGAGAGCACGTTCAACGAGCGTTTCAACGCGGGTTTTCGCGGCAGCAAGGGCTGGATCCAGGAGGGCGGCATCCGGGTCCCGATGCTGGCGCGGGCGCCCGGGCTGTTCGATGGCGGTCGCATAGTCGACGACCTGGCCCACTTTACCGATTGGCTGCCCACGCTGCTCGGCCTCGCAGGCGTCGAGCGCCCCGGAGGCCCCGCGCTGGACGGCCACGACCTCTCGCCGCTCCTACGCGGAGACGTGTTCCAGTCCGCGCCCCGCCAGTTTTGGCAATGGAACTTCTACATGCCCGACGTCGGCAACAACGCCGCCATGCGTGACGGCGACTGGAAGCTCGTGCGGCCGATGATTTCCGGATCACGGTTCTTCCGGCCGGAGCTTTGCGAAGGCCCAGAGGACGAGGCGCGCACCAAGGCGTTCGTCGAAGCGGACATCCGCCACAAAGCTGACCCGGCGTCGGTGACCGACGTGTTGCCTGTACCCCGGCTCAAGAAGCTCGAGCCTGAGCCTCTCGAGCTCTACAACCTGCGCGAAGATCCAGGAGAGCAGAGCGACCTCGCCGCCCAAGAGCCCGACCGCGTACACCGCATGCAGGTCGCCCTCGAGAATTGGTTCGAAGACATCGAGCGCGAGCGGACAATCAGTGTATCAGGATAGCGCTGGATCGACGAGCTTCTGGGCCTTCACGTTGGGCGTTCACGTCATTGACCGGGAACTTTCGGGGTCTATCCGGTGTCCGAATAGGCAGGGAGGTAAATCAGATGGCAAGGCGTCAAAAGGTTCGAGCATCGTAGTATGCACCGATGCTGCCGAGTCGCTGGATTTCCTTATTGGCCTGTACTGCACTTTCCGCGAGCCTTTTCAAGCTTGTTACAAGAAGTCGGCTGGGCTGACCTTTTTCCCACTTGTGTGGGCACAAGCCTTCAATGCGTTCATCTTCTTGAGCTGCGAGCTGGGGAGCTTCGAGATGCTTCGTAAGCCAAAGCAGTCCGTACGACTTTTCGTCCAATGCCGACTCAAGGCCCGTCAGGCCCAGCGACTGTATCGCGAGTTGAGCCAGATGGACGTTGCGGTCCAGGCGTTCACGGTGAACCGGGCTTTCCCACCGGGCCAAACCGTCCCAGCAGAAAATTTGTTGTCCCTGCTTCAGGTATTTCAAAACTCTCTGGCGTCCTGCATCGTTATTCGTGCGGTGAGCGAAGCAACCGAGCGCCAGAATCGCGGAACTCCTAGCATAGTAACTGGACTCCGAAATCGGAAAGCCTGTGGGGTCCGGCCCTTCGATGAAATTGATGAGCGGCGTCACAGCCCTCGGGTCGCCGGTGAGGCCGAGTACGATCGTTGCGGCCTCAGCGCCAAAAGCGTCAGGCCCTTCGATAATAGAGATCAAGTATTCGACCGCGCCGGGCAACTTCCCTAGTTCGATCGCACGTTCAATGGGCACTCCCCGGGAGTGAGGACCTTGAAGGAAGTCTTTCAGTGGTCGTAGGCTATCGCTCAATGGGTCGGCTTGCAGCCATATTGCGGATGACAGGGCAAGGATCGAGACCCTGATGAGACGACTTTGCTTAGGCATCTGTTCTTACATCACCCTGGTGGATGCGCGCACCGATTCCAGTACGCCGAAGACGAAGCGCGAGGCCATTATAGCACAGTCCGTCGCGGTTGTGCGCTGTATCCGCGCCAAGAATTTACACAATTCTTTCGTTGGAACGCTTCCGCTTTCCCAAGCGCCCCTGGGTGGCCTAAGGGCGCCGACTCCCTTATCCTCTTGGCGAAGTGCATCCTGAACGTTCGGCCCGCGACACCTATTGTGGGCACGCCCCGCCAGGCTTGCTCGCGGCAGACCTGAGGATGTCGCTCTTGAGGGTCGGGGAGTTTTGAGCCGGCAGCCTGGCGAAATTCAGACACTCGCTCTGAGTCAACTCCAGCGTCGAGTGGAGGCACAGCCTAAACGATTCCGCCAATGGGGCCAGACCACTCTGTAAGTTCTGTAGGCGCCCGTTCAGTCGCTCATAACGCGCACGAAGTTTCTCATCTGATGGATCGGCTGTCAGTGCCTGCAAAACCTGGTCAAGCATTCGTGCTTTGTCTCTGAAGACCGCTGATTCCTCGTCAAGGCAGGGCACGTGGCAGATGTCTCCATACATTATTGCCCGATGGGCAGATCGTTGGGGAAGCGCTTGCGTCGACTGCGAACGATTCGTGTTGCCGTGGAGGTGTCCAAGTTCGTGGGCCCACAGTGCGGACTCCTGCTCAATAGTGAGTCTCTGTGAGCCACGAGTTGCCGTACCGCCAGGGGGGGCTGGATGGGCACGGACCGACCGGGACGTCACTGCGATGCCTAGCGATGGATCAGCACAGCCGGCCACAACGCGGCCAGGTCCGTCTGCGTTCACACAGTCCCACACCTCACGGACCACCGTTATCGCTCCGCTCAGTCGCTGCAACGTGGGGAAGTCCGTAAGCGTTCGGTGACGACCGTCTTGACTCGACAGGGTTGAACGAGTAAGTAAGTGTCCACGCAAGGCTTATGTGGACACGTAGCAGTGGCGACGTCGCCCTCAGGCTGGCGGCGGCGCCGCGGCGGCGTCCAGGCCCACGTTCCAGGGCAGCAGCTGCGCGATGCGGTTGATCGGATGGTCGGCGATGCGGTCGAGCACGTGGCGCAGGTAAGCTTCCGGGTCGACGCCGTTGAGCTTGGCCGTGCCGATCAAACTATACATCGCCGCCGCGCGTTCGCCGCCGGCGTCCGAACCCGCGAACAGATAGTTCTTGCGCCCCAAAGCCACCGCCCGCAAGGCTCGCTCGGCGGCGTTATTGTCGATCTCGAGCTCGCCGTCGTCGAGGTAGCGCACCAGCGCCGGCCAACGTCCCAGCGCGTAGCGCATCGCCTTCGCCGTCTCCGACTTCTTCGATAATCCGACCAGATTGTCGTAAAACCACGCGTGCAGCGCCTCGAGCAAAGGCTTCGCCCGCGCCTGCCGCTCGCGCCGGCGCACCTCCGCCGGGCTGCCGCGGATCTCTTTCTCGATCTCGTACAACGCTCCAATGCGCTCGAGCGCCTCCGCGGCAAGCTGCGACGCGTGCGCCTGTTCGATGTCGAAAAACTTGCGCCGCACGTGCGCCCAGCAAGCCGCCTCGCGCACGCGCCCCTTTTCATACACGCCGTTGAAGCCGGCGTAAGCGTCGGCGTGCAGCGTCCCCTCGAACCCGGCCAAGTGCGTCTGGGGGCGCTCGCCCTTGCGGTCGGGCGAGTAGGCGTACCACGCCGCCGGCGGCGCCTCTCCGCCCGTCGGCCGCTCGTCGCGCACGTAAGCCCACAAGCGTCCCGTCTTGGTCTTGCCGCGGCCGGGATCGAGCACGGGAACCGGCGTGTCGTCGCCGTGGATGCGGCTCCCCGCGAGCACGTGCCGCCGCAGAGCCTCGAGCAGCGGCGCGAGCGTCCGGCTGGCGCCGCCCACCCAGCCCGCCAGCGTCGAGCGCTCGAGTTCCACACCTTGATGTCCGTAAATCTCCGCCTGCCGGTAGAGCGGTAAATGGTGTGCATATTTTGCCGTTAATACGTGCGCCAACAAGCCCGGTCCGGCCAACCCGCGCTCGATCGCCCGGCTCTGAGCCGGCGCTTGCACGATGCGGTCGCAACAACCGCAGCTCAGCTTCGGCCGCACCCGCCGGATCACTTTGAAGCGCGCCGGGGAGTACTCGAGCGTCTCGGAGATGTCCTCGCCAAGCTTGCGCAAAGCGCCGCCGCAGTCGGGACAACTCTTCTCGGCGGGTTGTTGAACGACGGTCTCGCGCGGCAGCTCCGGCGGCAGCTCGCGACGTCGAGGCTTGCGTCGAACCCCCTCCAGAAAGGCTTCGGGCGCGCTGTCCGGCTCCGGCGCCGCTTCGGCCTCGGCGGCTTCGAGCTCTTCGAGCCGCAGCTCGAGCTGCTCGATGCGGCTGTCGATCTTCTCTGACTTGCGCCCAAACTGCAGCCGCTTCAACTTCAAGATCAGCAGCTTCATCCGCTCGATCTCACTCTTGTGCGATTCGAGTGCGATCTTCTGCGAAGCGAGCTCGGCGTGCTGCGCCCGGCACAGCGCCCGCAACGTCTCCAGGTCCAGAGAGTCCAGATCCAGCGCGGGAGAAGGCGCTTCGGCCATGTCTCTATTTTCTCATATTCGAGAGGGAATGTGGTGACCTATTTCGATATATCTCCGTCCGAAATGCTTTTTTCCTTACGCCGCCGTCCGCGGCGCTTCCCCAAAGGCTTGCGCCGTCCGCTCGGGCCGTCGCCAGTCGATGCCTTCGAGCAGCATCGACAGCTGCGCCCGCGTCAACAACACCGCGCCGTTCTCGGCCCGCGGCCACACGAAGCGTCCGCGCTCGAGACGCTTGGCGAACAGACAGAGGCCGTCGCCGTCCCACCACAACACTTTGATCAGGTCGCCCCTCCGTCCGCGAAACACGAACAGATGCCCGTCGAAGGGATTTCGGTCAAGCTTGTCCGCAATCTGCGCGCTCAACCCCGTGAAGCCCCGCCGCATGTCCGTCACCCCGGCGCACAGCCAGATGCGCGCCCCCGCCGGCAGTGTGGTCATGGGAGCAACAGCTCCAGCACTTGCCGCAGCGTCGACGCCTCGGCGCCTTCGATGCGCACCCGGCCTCGCGGCAGCTCGATCTCGATCGCGCCGCAAGCCTGCCCGCTTGCCACCTCACGCGGCTCCTCGGGCGCTACGTCGCTCAGCCGCACCGGCAGCCACTCGGCCGCAGGCTTCTCCGCGTCGTCGGCGAGCAACCCTTCGCGATACAGCTTGCGCCAGTGAAAGATCTGGTTGGCGTTGACCTGGTGCGCCCGTGCCAGCCGCGCCACCGACACGCCTGACTCGAAGCTCTCCTCGACGATCCGCCGGCGTTCTTGCTTCGATCTCCGCCGCCGCCCCGGCTTCTCCGCTGCCTTCTCCATCGCGCTCTCCCTCAGCGCCCTCCCGCGCCTCCGTCGAGCTTGCCTTATCCCTTCGCTTCTGTCGAGACGGTCCTCGCCGCACGCTTACGGAAGTCCGAAGGTCTAACCGCGTCAAAAATCGAAGGAATCTGAATAATCCCAAGACTTGACAGGCCTCGCACGCACCTGTTTAAGTCCCGTGTGTAGATTACCAGAAATCTGCTATCGCCGGGAGAGTCGCCAGCCCGAAGGCGCCGAGACGCCTGCTCCAGGATCCTGTCGGCATCGGCTTCGGGCAGGCTCACATTAGCTGACCTGGCGACATTTAAGCAGTAAATGACCTGCGCTTTAGTCGGCTTCGTTGCCAAACGAATTGCCAACAAAAAGAACGAAAAGACGAGTAATTGATGTGCAATCGAAGCCTTATTTGACAAGCCCAATTCCTCCGAGAGACGACCCTTCTCGCCTCGGCAGCGACGGAGGCTCTTTTGGTAGCACAGCTGGTACTCGGATAGCAACAATCGCGTTCTGGGTTTTGCCATAAAGTGCAAGAAATGCGCAGACAAGTGCTATTAGCTTGCGCCAGCAACCAGGAACCAAATCGCGACCTACGCCAGCAACTCGTCGACCACCCGGCCATGCACGTCCGTCAAGCGGAAGTCGCGGCCCATGAAGCGGTAGGTCAGCTTCTCGTGATCGAAGCCCAGCTGGTGCAACCACGTCGCTTGCAGATCATGCACGTGGACCGGATCCTTCGTCACATGGAGGCAAAGGTCGTCCGTCTCCCCGTAGGTCAGGCCGCCCTGCAGGCCGCCGCCGGCCATCCACATCGAGAAGGCGTGCGGATGGTGGTCGCGGCCGGCGTTGGCGGCCTCCTCGGGCTTGCGAATCTCGACCATGGGGGTGCGGCCGAACTCTCCGCCCCAGACCACCAGCGTCTCATCGAGCAACCCCAGCCGCTTCAAGTCCTTGACGAGCGCCGCCGTCGGCTTGTCGACCTCGTCCATGCGCTTGGGGATCTTGTCATTGAGATAGGTGTGATCGTCCCAGGAAGCGTCCATCATCAGCACGAAGCGCACGCCGCGCTCGACGAGCCGCCGGGCCAGCAAGCAGTTCGTCGCGTACTGCTTGCGATGCTCGTTGTCGGAGTCCAGCCCGTACATCTCGAGCGTCTCGGGCTTCTCGTCGGAGAAGTCCATCAGCTCGGGCGCTTCCATCTGCATGCGAAAGGCGAGCTCGTAGTTGTTGATGCGCGATTCGATCTCGGAGTCGCCGGTCTCCTCCAGGCGCATCCGGTTCATGTCGTTGACGAAGTCGAGCGTGGCGCGCTGGTTCTCGCGGCTGACCCCGTCGGGGTTCGACAGATAGAGGATCGGGTCGCCCTGGTTGCGGAACTGCGTGCCCTGGAAGTGTGAGGGCAGGAAGCCGGCGGAGAAGTTGGTGGCGCCTCCGGAGGTGCCCTTGCCCGAGGAGAGCACCACGAACCCCGGCAGGTTCTTCGACTCCGAGCCAAGCCCGTAGAGCGACCAGGCGCCGAAGGTCGGGCGGCCCGGGACGATCGAGCCTGTGAACAGCAGCAACTGCCCCGGATGGTGGTTGAAGGCGTCGGTATGGACCGAGCGGACGAGCGTAATGTCGTCAGCGACTTCTCCCAGATGCTTCCACAGCTCGGAAAGCATCATGCCGGATTGGCCCTGGGGCGCGAATCGATACTGGCTCGCCATGACCTTCGCGGTCGGCTTGATGAAGGCGAGCTTGAGGTCCTTGGTCATCTCGGGCGGCAGCGACTTGCCGTCCCATTTCTCGAGCTCGGGCTTGGGATCGAAAAGCTCGTATTGGCTCGGGCCGCCCTCCATGAACATATAGATCACGTGCTTGGCCTTGGGCGCGAAGTGCGGCGCACGCGGGGCGAGCGGATCGTCGCCGTCGGTCGAGGCGGCGGTCAGCCCATCTGCGGCCAACAAGTCGCCGAGCGCCCACATCCCGACGCCGCTGGCCGCGGTGCGCAGGAAGGAGCGGCGCGAGCCGAGGGCCTGGAGCTGTTGGAGGGTCATGACCGTGGAATCCTAACGCTAGTCTAACGTTGCCGATCACCGTCTTGTCACAGCGGGGCCGGATAGGGGGTTGACGACGCGGGAATTACTGGGTATATTACAGGGCATAGAGGAAGCCATGGACAAGACCGCGCAAAAACGAGCAGTTCAGAAGTATCGGGAACGGCTAAGCGAGAAGGGGATGGCGCGATTTGAGGTCCTTGGTTTGAGCGAAGATCGTGAGTTGATCCGCAAGCTCGCCAAGCGCTTGGCTCGAGACGGCGAGGAATCGGTGCGAATCCGGGCGTTGGTGGCTCGGACTCTCGCCGGCGAGCCCCCCAAGAAGGGCGGCGTACTGGAAGCGTTACGTCGCTCTCCCCTTGTCGGGGCGGAGCTCGAACTGGGTCGAGAGAAGATGTCGGGGCGAAAAGCGAACCTATGAGCCGCTATGTGCTCGACGCCAATATCCTGAGCAACGTCACGAAACCCAAGCCGGCCGCCTCGCTGACCGCCTGGATGGCTGCGCAGATGGATGAAGATCTATTCATCGCCTCGCTTACGGTCGCCGAGATCTGGCGCGGCGTATTGGAAAAACCGGAAGGGAAGCAGAGGCGCGAGCTCGAGAGCTGGTTCGCGGGCCCCGCCGGCCCGCAGGCTCTGTTTGCGGGGCGTGTGTTGCCCTTCGACGACGAGGCCGGGCTGATCTGGGCGCGGCTGATGGCGGAGGGAGCCTCTATGGGGCGTCCACTGAGCGCATTCGATGCCATCATTGCCGCCGTGGCGCTTGCAAACGATTGCGTCGTGGTTACCGAGAACGAGAAGGGTTTTCCCGGCGTGGACGTACTCAACCCAATGCACTCGTAACGCCGCTCTCCGAACGGCTCAATCCACCCGGTCCAAAAAGTTCCCGAGCAACCCCTTGCCCACATCTGTCAGGATCGACTCGGGATGAAACTGCACGCCGAGGGTTGGGTGCACCTTGTGCCGTAGGCCCATGATCAACCCGTCCTCTGTTTCAGCGGTGATCTGGAGCTCCTCCGGAAGCGTCTCCCGCTTCACGATCAGCGAGTGATAGCGCGTGGCGGTGAAACCCTGCGGCAAGCCGCGGAAGACGCCTTCTTCGTTGTGGTGGATCTGGCTGGTCTTGCCATGCATCAGGTAGGGCGCGCGCACCACCTCGCCGCCGAAGGCCTGACCGATCGACTGGTGGCCCAGGCAGACGCCGAGAATGGGAACCTCCCCGAAGAATCGCTTCACCAGGGCGACCGAGACGCCGGCTTCGGTCGGCGTACAGGGCCCCGGCGAGATGACGATGCGCTCGGGGGCTTTTGCCGCGATCTCGTCGAGCGTGATCTGGTCGTTGCGCCAGACCTCCATCTCCGCACCAAGCTCGCCCATGTACTGCACGAGGTTGTAGGTGAACGAGTCGTAGTTGTCGATGACGAGGATCACGGGCGCCCCGAGCTTCATTGTGCCCTAAGGTAGGCTTCGGCGCGGGCCAAGTCCGCCGGCGTGTCGACGCTCAAACCCAAGTGGTCTTCGGTGACGACGACGCGGATCGCGTGACCATTTTCGAGCGCGCGGAGTTGCTCGAGCGCCTCGGTGCGCTCGAGCGGCGTCGGTTCGAGCTTGGCGTATGCCAGCAGGAAGTCGCGCCGGAAGCCGTACAAGCCGATGTGCTCGTAGGCCGCCCGGCCCTCGCCCCGGCGCGGATGCGGGATGAGTGAGCGCGAAAAGTAGAGTGCGTCGCCGCGGCGGTCGAAGGCCACCTTCACCACGTTGGGATCCTCGAGCGACCGCGCATCGTCGATGCGCCGGGCTAGCGTGGTCATCTCGAGCGCAGAGTCAGCCTGGAAGGGCTCGACGAGTTGGTCGAGCACGCGCGGCGACAAAAACGGCTCGTCCCCCTGGATATTGACGACCACATTGGCGTCAGATGCGGCCGCGACCTCGGCCACGCGGTCTGTTCCCGAGGGATGATTCGGCGAGGTCATCGCCGCCTTGCCGCCAAAGCTCTCGACGGCCCCGAAGATCCGCTCGTCGTCGGTGGCGACCACCAGGTCCGAGAGCAGCTTAGACTCCGACGCCCGCTGATAGACGTGCTCGATCATCGGTCTCCCGCCGATGAGCGCGAGCGGCTTCCCGTTCAGACGAGACGACTGATAGCGCGCCGGGATGACGCCGATGACCTTCAATCGCTCGGGCATTGGGAGTGCGAAAGCCCATGCTAAAGTGGGCTTTTCCGCTTCGCCCATTCTGCCATGTCCGGCGAAAAGTTCGAAGGGCTGCTCGAGATCATGGCGCGGCTGCGCGCCCCCGGCGGCTGCCCCTGGGACCGCGAGCAGACCCTCGCCTCGCTACGGCCCTACCTCATCGAAGAGGCCTACGAGGCGCTCGATGCGATCGAGCGCGAGGACTGGGATCATCTGCCCGAAGAGCTAGGCGACATCCTCTTGCAGATCGTCTTCCAGGCTCAGATCGGCCGCGAGGCCGGGCTGTTCACGATCGACGACATCGTCGACGCGATCACGCAAAAACTCATTCGCCGCCATCCTCACGTCTTCGGCGAGGAGTCGATCGAGACCGCCGGCCGGGTCGCCAGGCGCTGGGAGGAGCTCAAGGCCGAAGAGAAGGCGGGCGGGGAAGCGACTGATACCTCTATCCTCGACCAGACGCCGCGCCACCAGGCAGCCTTGCTCGAAGCCTTCGACATGGGCAAACGCGCGGCGCGCACCGGCTTCGACTGGGAGCGCTACGAGGACCTGATCTCCAAGCTGCGCGAGGAGGCCGAAGAGCTGGCCGAGGCGCGCGCGTCCGCGGACTCCGACGCGCTCGAAGACGAGGTCGGCGATCTGCTGTTCATGGCGGTCAACATTGCGCGCTTCTTGAAGGTCAACCCCGAGCTCGCTCTTAAGCGAGCCAACCGCAAGTTCCGCGAACGCTTTGGCTACATCGAGCGCGCGCTCGAAGCCCAGGGGCGGACGATCGAGGAGTCATCGCTCGAAGAGATGGAAGCGCTATGGCAGAGGGCGAAGAGCGCGTAGACGGCGTCGCGATTCGCGTGCTGACCGATCTGGTCGAGTTTCGCGAGACGACGCGGCTGCAACAGGAGATCTGGGGGTTCGCCGAGGTCGACTGCGTACCGCCTCGTATGTTCGTCGTCAACGAGCACGTCGGCGGCCTGGCGCTGGGCGCCTTCGACGGCGAGCGCATGGTCGGCTTTAGCTTCGCCGTGCCCGGGCTGCGCGAGAGCGGCGACGCGTTTCTGCACAGCAACATGACTGGGTTGCTGCCGGAGTACCGCGGGCGCGGGCTAGGGCGTCGGCTCAAGCTGCGGCAGCGCGACGAAGCCCTTGCCTACGGCTACTCGCTCATCGAATGGACCTTCGATCCGCTCGAGGTTCGCAACGCCTATTTCAACATCGAGAAGCTCGGCGCCCTCGTGCGCCGCTTTCGGCCGAACTGCTATGGCATCACCTCGAGCAAGCTGCACGGCTCGATCCCAACCGACCGGCTGGTGGCGGATTGGGAGATCGACAGCGACCGTGCGCGCTTTGCCGTCGAGCACGGGCGCTCGCCGGGCCACGCAACCGAGCGGGAGATCTCCGCCCCGGCCGAAGCTGCGCGCCTCCGCGCGAGCGACCCTGCGCGGACGCTCGAGATGCAGGCCGCGGTTCGCGAGCAGTTTCAACAGGCCCTCGCGGAGGGGCTCGTGGTCACCGGCTACCGGTTGACCGAGGACGGGGGCGTATTCGAGCTCTCCTTGGAGGCGTAGCGGACCCATGAAGATCGATCGCATCGTGCTTCGCGAGATCGGGATGCAGTTGCTCCATCCGTTCGAGACGAGCTTCGGCGTCACGCGTGAGCGGCGCGTGCTGCTCGTCGAGGTGCAGAGCGAGGGCGTCTCCGGCTGGGGCGAGGCCCCGGTGAAGGAACAGCCGCTGTTCAACGAGGAGTTCGTCGAGAGCTCGTGGGCGTTGCTGCGGGACCTGCTGGGACCCAAGGTGCTCGAGACGCCGGTAGAGTCCGCCTCGCACGTCAGCGAGCGGTTGGGCTTCGTTCGCGGCCATCGCATGACGCGGGCCGCGCTCGAGACGGCGGTGTGGGACCTCGAGGCGAGACAAAGGAACGAGCCGCTCTGGCAGCACCTCGGCGGCTCGAATCCGACGATCGATTGCGGCGTCTCGATTGGCATTCAACCATCGGTCGAGCATCTCATCGGCAAGATCGAGACCGAGCTTGCCGCCGGCTACCAGCGCATCAAGATCAAGATCAAACCCGGCTGGGACGCCGAGGTGGTCGAGCAGGTCCGCCAGCGCTTCCCTGACATCGTGCTCTCGGTCGACGCGAACTCGGCCTATCGGCTCAACGACGCTCCGCGGCTCGAGGAGCTCGATGAATTCGACCTGCTGATGATCGAGCAACCGCTGGCGCACGACGACATCCTCGACCACGCCCGCCTGCAGCAGATCCTCGAGACGAAACTGTGCTTGGACGAGTCGATCCGCTCGGCGCGCCACGCTGAACAGGCGATCGAAGCCGGCGCCTGCCAAATCGTCAACATCAAGCTAGGCCGCGTGGGCGGCTTCTCCGAGGCGCTGGTGGTGCACAACGTGGCGCGCGCGCACGACGTGCCGGTGTGGTGCGGCGGAATGCTCGAGTCCGGCATTGGCCGGGCGCACAACATTGCAATGTCGACGCTCGCGAATTTCACGCTCCCCGGCGACGTTTCGGCGAGCAAGCGCTACTGGGAGCGCGACATCATCGAGCCCGAGGTGACGGTTTCGGCCGCCGGAACGATCGAGGCGCCGACTGGCCCGGGCCTGGGCTTCGAGCCCGATCTCGACTACATCGAGTCGCTCGAGGCGCGTCGCCACGTCCTCGGGTGAGGCTCGCAATCCGTTCGCCTTCGCTATCGTGGGAGCGCTACAACGTCCGATAGATCGATCAGACCGAAACGTTCGCAATGTCCGGTACAGCCGAACACTCGAGACTCGCGGAAAGCCGCGCGCGGCAAACCCACTGGAAGCGCTGGGGTCCGTACCTGAGCGAACGGCAGTGGGGAACCGTGCGCGAGGACTACTCAGCCGACGGCGAGGCCTGGAACTACTTCCCCTTCGAGCACTCCCATCTGCGCGCCTACCGCTGGGGTGAAGACGGCATTGCCGGCATCAGCGACCGCCGTCAGTTCATCTGCTTTTCGGTTGCGCTGTGGAACGGGCGCGACCCGATCCTCAAGGAGCGCCTGTTCGGCCTCGGCGGCAAAGAGGGCAATCACGGAGAGGATGTCAAGGAGTGCTACTTCTACCTCGATTCGACGCCGACGCACTCCTACATGCGTTACCTCTACAAGTACCCGCAGGCGGAGTTTCCCTACGAGCGGTTGCGGCGAGAGGCGCGGCGTCGCAACAAGAACCATCCCGAGCTCGAGCTGTGGCAGACCGGCGTGTTCGACGGCGGACGCTACTTCGACGTCTTCGTCGAGTGCGCCAAACAGACCCACGAAACGCTGTTGGTGCGCATCCGCGCCGTCAACCGCGGCCCAGAGCCGGCCGAGCTTCATCTGCTGCCCACCGTCTGGTTTCGCAACACTTGGGCTTGGAACGCCGACGCCGCGCGGCCCCGGCTGCGGCGCGTCGAGTCCGACCTCGCCGGCGCCGAGGCGGTTGAGCTCGAGCACGAGTAC
Source organism: Bryobacterales bacterium (assembly GCA_965216545.1). GTDB lineage: Bacteria > Acidobacteriota > Terriglobia > Bryobacterales > UBA6623 > RI-231. The sequence goes on along the minus strand of OZ244172.1, from coordinate 2,130,268 downwards.
TACGGCCGCCGCCGGCTCTACTACGAAGCCGCTCCGCAGTTGCTTTTCACCGAAAATGAGACCAACCGCCGCAAGCTCTACTCAGCGCCGAACCGCGCGCTGTACGTCAAGGACGCGTTCCACGACTACGTCATCCGTGGCGATCGGGCCGCGGTGAACCCGGAGCGGCGCGGCACGAAAGCGGCGGCGCTCTACCGCCGCACCCTCGAGCCGGGCGAGGCGCTCGAAGTGCGGCTGCGGCTGACCGACGAAGAACCCATCGGCGACCTGGAGCAGATCTTCCGCGACCGCAAGCGCGAAGCCGACGAGTTCTACGAGCATCTGCTCGGCCGCTGCAGCCACAGCTCCGACGGCGCTGGAGTGCAGCGCCAAGCCTTCGCCGGGCTGATGTGGTCCAAGCAGTTCTATCACTACGACGTCGCGCGCTGGATCGACGGCGACCCGGGCCAGCCCAAACCGCCGCCCAACCGCGCCAAAGACCGCAACGTCGACTGGCGGCATCTCTACAACGACGACATCATCTCGATGCCGGACAAGTGGGAGTACCCTTGGTACGCCGCTTGGGACCTGGCCTTTCACTGCCTGCCGCTCGCGCTCGCCGATCCGGACTTCGCCAAGGATCAGCTCGTGCTGCTATTGCGCGAGTGGTACATGCACCCTAACGGACAGATCCCCGCCTACGAGTGGAAGTTCTCCGACGTCAACCCGCCCGTGCACGCCTGGGCGGTGTGGCGCGTGTACAAGATTGAAGGCCGCGTGCGGGGCGTGCACGACCGCCGGTTTCTCGAGCGCGCCTTCCACAAGCTGCTGCTCAACTTCACCTGGTGGGTCAACCGCAAGGACCCCGACGGGCGCAACGTCTTCCAGGGCGGCTTCCTGGGCCTGGACAACATCGGAGTCTTCGATCGCTCGAACATCCCGCCCGGGCTCAAGCTCGAACAATCCGATTCCACCAGTTGGATGGCGATGTATTGCCTCAACATGCTCGCCATCGCGCTCGAGCTCGCACGGGAGAACTCCGCCTACTCCGACGTCGCCACCAAGTTCTTCGAGCACTTCGTCTACATCGTCGACGCCATGCACGGGTTCGGCCGCGACAAGGCCGAGCTGTGGGACGACGAGGACGGCTTCTACTACGACGTGCTGCACCTGGGTAACGGGGACCACGAGAAGCTCAAAGTACGTTCGCTCGTCGGGCTGATCCCGCTGTTCGCCGTGGAGATTCTCGAGCCAGAGATGGTCGACGCGCTTCCCGGCTTCCGCCGCCGCCTCGAGTGGTTCATCGAGAACCGGCCCTGGTTCCGCCAGCACGTCACCACGACCGAAGACAGCCGCGGCCGCAAACGCCGATTGCTCTCAGTGGTAAACCCGGAGAGGCTGCCGCGCGTGCTGCGGTTCATGCTCGACGAGCAGGAGTTCCTCTCGCCCTTTGGCGTGCGGTCGCTCTCCAAGCGACACCAGGAGCATCCCTACCAGGTCGCCATCGACGGCACGACCTACAGCGTGCGTTACGAGCCGGCGGAGTCTCGAACCTACCTCTTCGGCGGCAACTCGAACTGGCGTGGTCCGGTGTGGTTCCCCGTCAACTTTCTGCTCATCGAGTCGCTGCAGCGGTTCCACCACTACTTGGGCGACGAGTGGGAAGTGGAGTGCCCGGCCGGCTCAGGCGAGCAAAAGAGCTTGTGGGCGATCTCGCAGGATCTCTCTCGACGGCTCAACCGCCTCTTCCTGCGCGACGAGAACGGTCGGCGTCCCGTCTACGGCGGCGAAGAGATCTTCCAGAACGACCCCCACTGGCGCGATTACGTGCTGTTCTACGAGTACTTCCACGGCGACAACGGGGCGGGGCTCGGAGCGAGCCATCAAACCGGCTGGACCGGGCTGGTGGCCAAGCTGCTGCAGCAGGCGGGCGAGTGAGCCAGCGGTTCGTCCTCGGTATGATCGTGTTGTGCGTGGCGCCTGGCTCGTCCATTGCGATCCCCGAGCGCGTTCCCTCACAGTGGTAAGGAGATGCAGACCAAGGTACGCAAGGCCGTTTTTCCAGCGGCGGGCATGGGAACGCGGTTTCTGCCAGCGACCAAAGCTCAGCCGAAAGAGACGCTTCCGCTCGTAGACAAGCCGATCATCCAGTACGGCGTCGAGGAGGCGCTCGATTCGGGCATCGACAACGTGATCGTGGTGACCGGCCGCGGCAAGGCCGCCATCGAGGACCACTTCGACAAGAGCTTCGAGCTCGAGCACGAGCTCGAAACCCGAGGCAAGACGGCCGAGCTCGAGATGGTGCGGGGTATATCGGATCTCGTCCACATGTCCTACATCCGGCAGAAGGAGCCGCTGGGGCTCGGCCATGCCGTGGGCGTGACGCGCGAGCTGGTGGCCGGAGGGCCGTTCGCGGTGGTGTTGGCCGACGACGTGATCCGCTCGGAAGTGCCCTGCCTCAAGCAGCTTACGAACATCCACGACTACTTTGGCGGGTCGGTGGTCGCGGTGATGGAAGTGCCGACGGATCGCATCTCGGCGTACGGCGTGGTGGACGCGGAGGCGGTCGAGTTCGCAGGCGCGACCGATCGGCTCTTCAAAGTCAAAGACTTGGTCGAGAAGCCCGCGGCGGACAAAGCCCCGTCCAACCTCGCCATCATCGGCCGCTACGTGCTGGAGGCGAACATCTTCAAGGCGCTGGAGGCGACCCCGCCTGGGCGCGGCGGCGAGATCCAGCTCACCGACGCGATCAAGATCCTGATGAAGAGCTCGCCGGTCTACGCCTACCGCTTCGAAGGGAGGCGCTACGACGCGGGAGACAAGCTTGGCTTCTTGCAAGCAACGGTGGAGCTCGCCCTCGATCGACCCGACCTCGGCGGCGCATTCCGGGAGTATTTGAACGGCCTCGATCTGTAGGCAGGGCGAGCGATGGCGCCGCACGCCCGCCTCCTTGACTTCCACTGTGAGCTCGCTTGCCTCCTCTCTTCTCGCTCGAAAGCTCAATTCCGACAAGATTCGGACAATCCGGGGATTCCGAGGTCGAACGCACTGCTCGGCGCCAATCGGATCTGATTGATTCCACTGTCTTGGGTGTCGGTGGGCCCTGCAGAATTCGAATCCTGCCGTCACTTCTTCCCGTACAGCTTCCACCTCCAGAGACACCGGGATCGACACCGAGCCGGCAAGCGATCCCACACGATCAGCAACGGACCGTGAATGTGCCGCGTCAACGCCGTGAGAAAGTCGATGACTTCCGGGCCGCCCATGGCTTTCTCGTAGAGCCGGAAGTAGAAGTTGCGGAAGGTGATGCCGGCCGCCGCTGAGAGCTTCTCGGCGGTTGAAGTTGAACTCGAGCACCGGCGTCTGGCCGCGCGGCGCCCAGGTGCGGCAACGATGCGGCTTCAGGCTCAGTCCGCTTTCGTCGACGAAGACGATCGTACGGCCTTGTTTTCGGGCTTTTTCTTAATGGCGGGCCAGGTGACGCGCTTCCACTCGCGGATCGCCTTCTCATTGCGCTCGCGGGCTTTGCCCACCGGCCGATGCGGGCTCCAGTTGAGCGTCCGCAGCAGCTTCCAAACGTGGCCCTCGTGGTAGCTCACGCCGTAGCGGTCGCGAATCAGCCGCGCCACCTGCGGACAGCTCCAAAGCGGGGTGCGAAAGCCGTGAGCTTCGGGCCCTTCGAGCAGCATCGTTTCCAGTTGCGCGAGCTGTTGCGGATCCAGCAGCGGCTTGCGGCCGGCGCGTCCGGCCTTGGCCAAACCGGCCTGGCCGTCTTGGCGGTAGCGCTTGACCCAGCCGCTGACGCTTTGTTGCGCGGCATGCACTCGCCGCGCCGCTTCGGCTTGGCTCAAGCCCTCCTCGAATACCAGCCTCACCGCTTCGATTCGCCGCTTTTCCAGCGCCGCGAAGTCTCGCTTCACGCCTTTCGGAAATCCGATTATTATGCGGGATTCAGTAGTTAGTGGGTTGCCTGCGTGTTTGGAGCTTGCCCTTTTTACGGCTTTTGGATTCATGCCGGGTCGAAACCCACCGCCTTTGAAGCGGAGAGCAACCGTCGTACGGGCGCCCAAGCCGGCCCAGCCTCGCCTACAACATCGTGAGCCTATCGCCTAGCCCCCGGCGCAGCTCCGGCAAATCGAAGCGTCTCAGCACATCGGGCACGAAGCAGGAAAGCGGCCATTCGTACGTCTTCGAGCGCGCCACCGACTCGTAGGAGACCAGCGCATTCTCGAGCGTGATCCGGCCGACGCGGTCGCTGAGCGTGGCGGCGAAGGTGGCCGGCACGGTTCCCCAGCCCGTCGCGGCCAGGTGGATGCGGTTGTGCCCGTAGGCCGCCAGCCAATCGAGCACGCGGAGCGCGTCGTGCGTCTTGCCGCCCACGTAGGGGCGGTCGAGCATCAGGGCGTGGATGGCATGGAAATAGTCCGAGCCGTAGGGCGACAGGAAGGTGTCCGCGCCCGCGGTGTCCGGCCGCGACTCGCCGATGCCGCGCACGTCCACCGCGTAGAACGCCGCCTCGGGTTGCGCCTCGATCAGCCGCTTCGCCAGCGCTTCTTCCCGCAGCTCGCGGTCCGCGGAGTGGTGCGCGAGATAGACGATGGCCGGCCCGCCGGGCTGGGGCGGGCGCGAGAGCAGCCGCTCGTCCCCCAGCCGGTAGACCAACGCCTGAATCCCGGGCTCGGTCTCGAGGGCGTAGTGCGCCGCGTGCGGCTTGGGATAGCCACGCTCGGGCAGGTTGCGCAGGATGCGCGCGTAGGGCGGCGCCGAGCGCTCGGGCAGGCGCAGCGCGTCTCGCACGGCCTGCCGCAGCTTCGCCCGCGAGCGCTTGGGGCGCCGCGCGATCTGAGCGCTCGCCCTTTCCCGGGTGAACGCGAAGATCGGCTTGGAGCGCAACCCCGAAGCCGGCATCGCAGCGAGCGTTTCGTCCGTCTCGATGGTAATCTCGGGCTCGGACGAGCCGTCCCGGGCGCCGGTCCAGCGGTTGAACCAGCCGTACATCGCTTCGCGGTTCTCTTGGCTGTAGCCGTGGTAGCTCGGGCCGATGAACAGGCCGATCTTCTCCTCGGCGCCCAGCAACCGGTAGAGCCTCTTGAGCCGCCCGTGGGCCTCCTCGAGCCCTCGCGCATCGAAGTAGTCCTTCTCCTTGCCGAGCAAGATGACCGGCTTGGGCGCCATGGCGGCGATGAAGTCTTCGTGGTCGAGCCCCAGCGCGAGGGCGCGCGGCGGACACTGCTCGGTGTCGGCCGGTAGCTCGTTTTCGAGGTTGCGGCGGAAGGTGGTGACAAAGCAGCTCGGCGCGGCCATGGTCCAGCGTTGGTCGAGCCCGCACAGCCAAGTCGTCATCGTTCCGCCGCCGGAGTTGCCGGTCACGCCAACTTGCGCGGGGTCGACCTCGTCGCGGCTGAGCAGGTAGTCGAGCGCGCGGATGCCGTCCCAGGCGCGCCAAGCGCCGAAGAACTCTCCGATGAGGAACTGTTGATTGCCCCCCATCAGATGTTCGCGCGTTCCCGGACGCAATAGGCCGTCGTACTGGAGGCGCTCGCCTTGGCCGATCGGGTCGTAGAGCAACACCACATAGCCTTGGCGCGCCAAGCCCTGCGCGAACGACTGATAAAACTCCGAAGCCTTGCCGTTAGTCGAGTGCCCGCACGTACCGACCACCGCGGGAGCCTTGCCCGAGGGGCCTTTGGGAAGGTACAAGTTGGCCGTGACCCAAAACTCCGGCCGGCTCTCGAAGACCACGTTCTCGATGCGGTAGGCGTCGCGCTCGATCGTCGCGGTCACGCGCGGGTTGAGCGGCGTCTTCGCCGGCATGGGGCCGAACGACTCGGCTGCGCGGCGCCGGACGTCGCGAACCCACGCTTGGGCGGCGGCCTTCGTGCGGACGTTGTCGAACCGCTCCAGGCGCTCGCGCTGAGCTTCTCGGACGCGATCGACGAAGTACTCCTGCACCATGCGCGGGAAGCGGTTCAGAGGCGGCAGGGCGTCTTCTGCGCCAAGGCGTTCCAGACCAAAGGGGGCGGCGGTGAGAGCAAGCAGGTCGCGGCGGGTCACGGCTAGATTGTAGGCCCTGGCCGCCCCTTGGGCTACTCGCCGTTGAGGAACGCCGTGATGTCGGCGATCTGGCGGGCGTTGAGCTCGCGCCGGCCAGTCGTGGGGGTGAGTTGCGCAGGGACCGACCGTGCGCGCTCGGCGTGGCGCCACAGGGCGCCGCCCAGGCTGTAGGAATCGTACCACCGGCCATGGCCCTTCAGCTCCGGAGCCCCGCTGCGAGGTATTCCATGGCAGCCCAGGCAACCCTCTAGTCGAAACGTCTGCTCGCCCCGAGCCCTGTTGCCGGCGACGCCGCGGGCGCCGCGCGCACGTAGGTACTCCAGCAAGCTTGCCAGGCCTCCCGGCGGCATCGGCTCGAGCCGGATCCTCCGCTCGGTCGCCCCTCGCTCCATCTCCGGGCGATGGTTGGCGAGCGCGACCGCGACGCCGCCATTCGTCGCCTGCTGTTGCAAGACCCGGCCGAGATCGATTCTCCCGTCTTGCGAGGCGCCGACCGCGTGGCAGGCCGCGCAACCGCCTTCGTCGAATACACGCTCGCCGGCAGCCAGGCTTGGGGGCGCCGATGGAGCAGCCTCGCCACCCGCCAGCCCTTGAAGATAGACGGTCAGATCCGCCGCCTCCTCGACGCCGAGCCGCGGCCAGGGCTCGCCGGCGCTGTCGAGCGCGAGCCGCATTGGCCCGGCGGCGTTCCAGATCCTCTCGGCGAGCGCGGCGAGATCGGGTAGCGGCGGCCACTCCCGGGCCGGCGACGCCGAGCCGGGCGAGCCGTCGTGACAGCTCTTGCAGCGTGCATCGAAGGCGGCCTTGCCTCGCACCGCGTCTCCTGGCGGATCGAAGGCGCGTAGGGAGTCGAAGTAGGCGTAGAGGTCGCGGAGTTGACCCGACGTCAAGGCGGCCGGCGTCGGCCCGGAAGACGAAGGGGCGAAGACGTCGTGATTCCACAGCACGGCCGCCAGGCGCGCCGGGGAGAGCAATTCGGGAGGCGCCTCACCCAGATGCGTCGCCTTCCCAGCTTCGGGGGCGACCAACGCGTGGCACGCCAGGCAGCCTTTCTCATCGAGCAGCGCTCGGCCCCGCGCCGCCTGCTGGCCCGCGGCCGCGGCCGCCGCGGCGAGCCCGAGCAGCCCGACAAACGCCGCCCGCCGGCGTATCTTCCATCGTGTGCTCTGCCGCATCGCGAGCCTCACATGCAACAGCGGCGGCGCCCAGAGTATCCGAGCGCCGCCGCTCCCCCGCTAGGGGCGCATTTTTCCCCGAGCCCCTACCGTTGGGTCAACTGCGAGGACCGCGCCCTCGCCGGCGCCAGCCGCAGCGCCGCGGGCGGAGTCTCCGCCGGCTGCTCGGTCGTCGTGGCCTCGCCGTCGCCCTCGGATCCGGTCGCCCACCAAATGCCGTTCGGACCGAAGTAGGTCTCGAGCCATTGCGCTACCGCGACATCGGCCGGCTCGGACCAGTCGGTGAAGCTCGTGTCGACCGGCTGACCGAACAGGCGCGCCAGATCGCGGTGACAGGCCGAGCAGGAGTTGGGCATGCCGCCTTGCGCGTTGTATTGCACCGTCTTCCCGGGCGGGATCGCTTCGAAGGTGTGCGAAGCGATGTCATACGCCACCGCCGACTTGCCGACTTTGGGCATGTGGCACGTCGTGCAGCGGCTCAGCCCCAGCAGACGTTCCGGACCGTAGGGGTGGTTGGTGTGCGCGCTGACCACGCCGGCGATCTTGTCGCGGTTCCCCTCGGCGTCGGCAATGTCCTCCGGCGTCAGCGCCTCGAAGGGCCCGTGGGTGGCGTGGCACGCCAGACACTGCGTGTTGTCCTCCACCTTGGTCGCGATCTCGATCGGCTGCCCGTCCGAGCCTTCCTCGACCATCATCGTGCGGATGTGGTGCACGTTGTCGGTATGCACGTCATGGCACTCGAAGCAGGTCACCATGCGGAACTGGAATGTCGGCTTGGACGACTGCTCAAACTCGGGACCCTGCTGGCGATGCTTGGTGGAATGCTTGCCGTCGGGCCACTGGCCAGGCTTGCTGTCCCAGTACCTCTCCGCCAGCTCCTCGCCGAGCCCGAACTGGTAGCCCTGCTGGGCGACCTCGTCGTAGGGGAAGCCGAATACGCCGTCCGGTTTGCTCGTGCCGCGGCCGTGGCAGCTCGCACAGAGCTGGTTGGCTTGGCTCGGCGTGAAGTCCGTCGCCGGATTGATGATCTTCTCCGGATCGCCGCGACCGAGAATGTGCGCGACGCCAGAACCGTGACAGCGTTCACAGCCGGTGTTGATCTCCTCGGCGATCCCGTCGTCGTTCATGTCGTAGTAGTGCGGGCTGCCCCCCGGCACAATCGCCGGCGGAGCAGTGGCCATCCACTCGCCCTCGGGGCTGCGGGATACCGCCAGCCCGGTAAAGTGGCAGCCCGAGCAGCGGCGGTCGAACGAGCGGTTGCGCTGTCCCGCCTCGGCCATCGTCGAGACCGGAGTGTAGATCGGCGAGCCGTCTTCGTTCCACCAGTCCTCGGGGTGATAGGTCGTGTACTGGTTGACCGTCTCGTTGTACTGCACCGGGCTGACGTAGTGAGCTCGAGAGAGGCCGCCGGGGCCGTCGGCGAGCGGGATTCTAACCACGTAGCGCTGCTTGTAAAGCCCGCTGCCGCCATAGGCGAAGCGGACGACGTAGGTGAGCTGTCCGATCGTGATGGTGTAGCCCTGACCGTCTTGGTAGCCCAGGATCGGGGCGTTCGGCTTGAAGGCGTCGAAGGGGCCGGAAATCTCGTTGAAGTTGAGCCCCTGCTTGAAGTCATCCACGCCGTTGCCATCGTAGTCGACCACGATGCCAAACTTGTCCTGCAGGCTGAAGGCGTCGTTCGATGCGGTGTTGAACCCGGTCGCGTGCATCGACGTGCGCCAGCCCGCTTGGTCGCTGTGGCACGCCAGGCAAATCTCGGAGCCGACGAAGGTGCGCGACTGCATCACGCCGGGGCCGTAATAGGACTCGAGGTAGGAGATCATCTTCTCCACCTGCGCCTCGTCCATGTCGCCTCGCATCACGGGCGGCGCGAGGATCAAGGCGGCCAGCAAAAGCGGAAGCGCGAGCTTCCGGTACGAAATCTTGGTAGTCATCATTCCTCCTCGCCGACCCCGAACACCGGACTCTGGGCCGTGGGCCGCGCGCCGGCGGCCCGGCGCACCGCTTGGGTGGAGTCCGTCATGTACCAGTCGAGCTCGGGCTCGAGGGCGTCGGCGAAGCAAACGAATGCCGCGCCCTCGAGCTTGATCACACAGTGGACCCGGTAGGATTCCGCGGGAGAGCGCGGCCACTCGGGGTCGAGGTACGCGTCCTGCTGAAGCTTCTCCGGAGTCTCGTAGCGTCCTTTCTCTGTGAAGTAGGTCAGTTGCACCGCCGCGACCAGCCGCAGATCCTGCAGCGCGGCCACGGACGCACCGGGAAGAGCTTGCTGAGCTTCGAGCAGCTCGGCGAGCTCGGGCGGCAACTCAGGGTCCGAGCTCGCTTCGCCCGCGAGCCCGCCGCAGGCCCAGCCGCTGAAGCTCAGGCTCGCGACGAGCGCGAAGCGCAACAGAACCGGCTGAGCTGCCATCGGCCTCTCCTCCCGGCGTTACCGAGGTAACGCGATGTAAGCGGTTGCAACTAAGGCGCCAGGCTAGCGAAAGGCGGCGGGGGCGCTGAGATGGCGGGGGTTGGGGCAAAAGAGCCCCGAGGCGAGGCAAATGCCCCAAGAGTCGCGAGGCCTTCGCTAGGGCTGGGCGGACGGAATGACGGGGGGTTTCTTTGCGCCGGTAGGCGCATGGCAGGATACAGCCTCGGGCGCCGCGCCCGTGGAAGCAAGGCGCCATCCCTTCGATGGGCCCTGCCAAGGGGCCCTGCTATGACTCGTGCTGCGTGATTGGAGCCAGTAGGCTCTACCGCGCGAAGTAGAGATTAACCGCCCGGTCGATGTTCTCTTCGGTAAGCCGTGCGGGCGCGCCTTCGTAGTCGGCGATGTTCTTGACGATCGAGACGACATCGCGCGGGTAGCAGGCGCGCAGCACCTGCGTCCGGCCGTCGGCCAGACACTTGGCGCGGACGTTCGCGGACTCTTCCGGCGTCCACGGCACGCCTTCCTTGGTGCAGACCGCGCGCAAGATGTCGTCGAAGACTTGCGGGCTGACCACGTCGATCTTGACTTTGTTCTGGATGCGGCGCAGGAACGCTTCGTCAGCCAATTGGCGCGGGTCGAGGTTGGTGGAGAAGACCACCAGCGTCTCGAACGGCACCGGAATCTTGATGCCGGTCCGCAGCGTGAGGAAGTCCACGCGGCGGTCCAAAGGCACGATCCAGCGGTTGAGCAAGTCGCGCGGGTTGATCATCTGACGGCCGAAGTCGTCGATGATGAACAGGCCGTTGTTGGCCTTCATCTGCAGCGGGGCGGTGTAGTAGCCCAGCGAGGACTCGAACTGCAGCTCGAGCATCTCCTGCACCATCTCGCCGCCGACCGCGATACAGGGCCGGGTGCAGCGGATCCAGCGCGGGTCCTGGCCCTCGAGCGTCTCGAGAGCGTGGTGGACCACCGAATCGTAGATGTTGATGATCTGCCCGTCGACCTCGACGGCATAGGGCAGGAACACCTCGTCTTTGAACACGCGCACCAGGCGCTCGGCGATAGAGGTCTTGCCGTTGCCGGTCGAGCCGTAGAGGAAGATCTGCGAGTTCGAGCGGACGGCGGGGCCCAGCTGATCGAGCGTGTCGTCGGTCAACACCAGGTCATAGAAGATCTCACGCAGCCGAGCGCGGTTGATCTTATGCTTGGCGGTCTGGCGCCTTACGGCGTCGGAATAGTCGTCGAGCCGCACGGGCACCGGGCCGACGTACTGGCTCATCGCGTAACGATCCTGTGCGATGCGGCGCCCGTTCTGGGTGAGCGTGAGGATGTAGTCGTTGCCGCTCATCCCCTTGACTTCGACGTACTGCTCCTTGCGCAGGTGCGAGAAGACCTGGGTGGCGACCGCGGGGTGGATGCGCAGTCGCCGTCCGAGGTCGCTCAGCGACGACTCGCCCTCGAGCAGCGTGAACTTGAGCATCAAGTTCACGATGGTGTTCTGCGAAACCCCGAGTCCGTCCACCCGCTCGGGGATCTCGGGAAAGAATCGTCCTGAGCCGCCACCCCCGGTGCGACTACTGGCGGTTTCGAATACGCTCGCCGCGCTCATCCAACATCGAGACTAACAAGCGGTTTGGAAAGGGACTATCGGGTATCCGTCTGAGGGCGAGGTCGCGAGGCGGCTTAGACTCTAGAGCTTTCGTAAGATAACGAAAGGTATGGGCGTCGTCGTCTCGAGGGACAAGCTGTTGGATTTGCGGCGCGTGTGGCGCGAGCAGAGCCGCAAGGTCGTGTTCACCAACGGCTGCTTCGATGTGTTGCATCCTGGGCACGCGCGGCTGCTCGAGGCTGCCCGCGGGCTGGGCGATGTTCTGGTTGTGGCGATCAACTCCGATCAGAGCGTGCGCGACCTCAAGGGCCCCTCGCGGCCGATCTTGCCCGAGAACGAGCGCGCCGCCGTGCTCGCCTCCTTCGCCGCGGTGGACGCCGTGACGGTCTTCGGCGAAGAGACGCCCTGTCCGCTGCTCGAGAAGCTGCTGCCCGACGTGCTGGTGAAGGGCTCGGACTGGTCGCATTGGATCGCCGGCCGGGAGATCGTCGAAGACGCGGGCGGCAAGGTCGTCCCGATCCCGGTGGAGCCGGGCTACTCGACGACGGACGTGGTGAAGAACATCCTCGAGCGGCGCGGCTGAAATACACGTGATTCTCCCCGCACTTCGCGAGTTCTTCGAGGAGCTAGCTCGACGCCCCGCGCTCGCCGCAGCCGTGCGCGCTCTGCGCAAGCCGGGGCCCGCCGCGCTGCGCATCACCGGGCTCAACACCACCGCGCAGGCGATCGCCGCGGTGCTGCTGCATCGCGCCAGCGGACGTCCGGTGGCGCTGATCACCGAATCCAACCAGGCGGCCGAAGCGCTGGCCGAGACGGCGTCCGCGGTCTTCGAGCTGCTCGAGGAGGCCCCGAAGACCGCCCCGCCGTCGGCCCTGCCGGCCCACGACGTCACCCCCTACGACGGGCTCTCGCCGCACGCCGAGATCCATGAGAAGCGCGGCGCCACGCTGTGGCGCATGGCCGACGGATCGGCCTCGGTCGTGGTTGCGCCGATCGCCGCCGCCCTGCTCAAGACCGCGTCGGCCGAGCTGTTTCGCAATCTAGCCTGGACGATCCAGATCGGCGACGAGTTCTTCCTCGAGGACCTCGAAGAAGGGCTGCGCGGCGTGGGCTACGTCCGCAACGAGCCGGTCGAGATGGTTGGCCAGTATTCGATCCGCGGCGGCATCCTCGACGTGTTCTCGCCCGAGACGCTCCGCCCGGTGCGCATCGAAATGCTCGGCGACGACGTGGAATCGATCCGCGAGTATGACCCGGAGACACAGAAATCGATCCAGCGCGTCGACGAAGCCGTCCTGTTGCCGCTAGCGGAGTACCCCGCCCCCTCGGGCGACGAGGACGCGCCAGCCGGGCCGGGCTGGGAGTTCTCCGCGCAGGCCGCGTCCGCTCGAACCGGCTCGATGCTCGACTTGCTTTCGCAGCCGATCGTCATCTGGGGCGAGCCGGCTGCGCTCGAGGCCCGGGCGCAGAAGCTCGCCGCGCGGCTCGACGCCGAGCGCGCCGAAGCCGGCGGAGATCCGCCCCCGCCGGAGACGTTCTACTGGAGTTGGCGCGAGCTGCGCGCCGCGGCGGCGGAGGTCGATCAGATCGAGCTCGACCAGCTCGGGCTGGCCGGCGAGCAGGATGCGCTGGCGCTGCCGACCCAGCGCACGCCGCGCTTCCAAGGCAACATCGCCCACGGCGTCCGCGAGCTCAAAGCGCGGGTCGACGCCGGCGCGCGCGCGTTGGTTTGCGCCGGCTCGCTCGGCGACCTCGAACGCTTGACCGACATCTTCGGCGAGTACGCCATCGCCTACCAGCTCGCGCTCTCGAGCAGCGGCAAGGGCGTCAGCCCGTTCCTCGAGCAGAAGGCCTTCGCAGGCGGACCCGGAGCCGGCGTCACCCTGGCCGAAGCGACCATCCGCGAAGGCGTGGCGTTCCCCGAAGCGGGCTTGATCCTCTACGGCAGCGAGGACATCTTCACCGCCTCCGAGCACGTCGCCAAACCCCGCAAGCGCAAGTCCGCGGCGGCCACCTTCCTCTCCGACCTGCAAGACCTCGAAGCCGGCGACCTGGTGGTCCACTCCGAGCACGGCGTGGGCCGCTACCTCGGCATGACCAAGGTCGAGCAAGGCGCCCGCCAAGAAGACCTGATGATGATCGAGTACGCCGACAGAGCGAAGCTCTACGTGCCGCTCTCACGGCTCGATCTCGTCCAGAAGCATCACGGCGCCGGGGGCCGTCCGCCGGCGCTGGACCGCATGGGCGGCCAGACCTGGCAGAAGACCAAGGCCAAGGTCAAAGCCAAGCTCGTCGACATGGCCGACGAGCTGCTGAAGCTCTACGCCGAGCGCAGCCTCGCCAAGGGCTTTCGCTTCTCGCCCGACGGACCTTTCCAGCGCGAGCTCGAGGATTCGTTTCGCTACGCGCCCACTCCGGACCAGATCAGCGCCACCGCCGACGTCAAGCGCGACATGGAGTCTCCCCAAGCCATGGACCGCCTGATCTGCGGCGACGTCGGTTTCGGCAAGACCGAGGTGGCGATGCGCGCCGCCTTCAAGGCGCTCGGCGACGACAAGCAAGTCGCGGTATTGGCGCCGACGACCGTGCTGAGCTTCCAGCACTTCGAGACGTTCAAGTCGCGCTTTGCCTCCTTCCCCGTCGTCGTCGAGATGCTCAACCGGTTTCGGTCGACCAAGCAGCAGAAGGAGATCCTCGAGCGCGTCGCCGCCGGCAAGGTCGACATCCTGGTGGGCACCCATCGGCTGCTTTCGAAGGACGTCGAGTTCGCCGATCTGGGTCTGCTCGTCGTCGACGAGGAGCAGCGCTTCGGCGTGCGCCACAAGGAGAGGCTCAAGCAGATGCGGCGCAACGTCGACGTGCTGACCATGTCCGCCACTCCCATTCCCAGGACGCTGCACATGTCGCTCGCCGGGCTGCGCGACATCTCCATCATCCAGACGCCGCCCAAGGACCGTCTGGCCATCCAGACCGTCGTCGCGCCGTTCTCGGACCACCTGGTGCGCACCGCCGTCGAGCAAGAGCTTTCGCGCGGCGGCCAGGTCTACTTCATTCATAACCGCGTCGAGTCGATCTGGCCGCTCGCGGCCCGCGTCCAGGAGCTCGTCCCCGGCATCCGCATCGCAGTCGGCCACGGCCAGATGCCGGAGAAGGAGCTCGAGCGGGTGATGTTCCGTTTCGTCAACCACGAGTGCGACATGCTCATGGCGACGACCATCGTCGAGAACGGCCTCGACATCCCGCTCGCCAACACGATCCTGATCGACCAGGCGCAGAACTACGGGCTTTCCGAGCTCTACCAATTGCGCGGGCGCGTGGGCCGCTCCAACCGCCGCGCCTACGCTTACCTGCTCATCCCCCCAGACAAGGAGCTGACCGATGTCGCGCGCAAGCGCTTGGCGGCGCTCAAAGAATTCTCCGAGCTCGGATCGGGGTTCAAGATCGCGGCGCTGGATCTCGAGCTGCGCGGCGCCGGCAACCTGCTCGGGGCCGAGCAGAGCGGCCAGATCGCCGCCGTCGGCTTCGAGACGTACTGCCGGCTGCTCGAAGAGACGGTGCGGCAGTTGCGCGGCGAGACGGTGGAAGAGCTCGTCCGCACCAACCTGCGCCTGCAGATCGACATCCACATTCCCACCGACTACATCGCCGACGAAACCCAGCGGCTGCGCGCCTACAAGCGATTGGCCGAGATCGCCGACGAGGAACACCGCGCACGCCTGGAAGCCGAGCTCGCCGACCGCTACGGCCCGCCGCCCGAGCCGGTGCGTAACCTGATGGACTACGCGTTGCTCAAGAGTCTCGCCGAAACGATCCGCGTGGGCGCAATCGAGCGCCGCGGCCCGCAGGTGACGATGCGTTTTCGCGACGACTCGAAAGTCGAGCCGAGACGATTGCTCGACTTCGTGACCAAGACGCCGGGCGCAAGCTTCGCGCCGAGCGGCGAGCTGCACTGGCGCGGCGCGCCGAAAGATCCCGCGGCGCTGTTGACGGGGATCCGAGACGTCCTGCGCGCCGTGGCGGCTTGAACCGCCTCCTAAACCCTTTGTATTGCTCGCGCGTAGTCACTATGATGAGTAGCGGGCCCTCCCGCTCCAGATACACCTCATGAGAGTTTCCGCCTTGCTCGCCCTCGCGGCGCTGATTCCGGCTGCGTCCTTCCTCGGCGCCGCCGTCGTCGAAGAGATCATCGTCAAGGTCAACGGCGACGTGATCCTGCGTTCGGACTACGACCAGATCCAGCGCGAGTTGCGCGCCGAGGTCGATCGCAACGCCCAGCTCAGCCCCGAGCAGAAGCAGGAAGCCATCACCGACCGCGAGCAGCACGCCTTGCGCGACCTCATCGACGAGCGCTTGCTCATCCAGAGGGGCAGGGAGATCGGCATCAACGTCGAGCCGCAAGTGCTGCGCCAGCGCGAGGAGCTGATGAAGCAGTACAACCTCGACAGCGTGGACGAGTTCGAGGACTGGGCTAGCGAGAAGGCCGGCATGCCCGCAGAGGACTTGATGGAGCGCATGCGCGAGAACTTCCTCTCCCAAACCGTGCTCGGCCAGGAAGTCGGCGCGCGCATCGTGATCACCCGCGCCGAGATCGAGCAGTACTACGGCGAGCACAAAGACGAGTTCGTCCGCAACGAGGGCGTCCGGCTGGCTGAGATCCTCATCTCGAAAGAGGGCATGACCGACGAGCAGATCGTCGAGGCCGAGAAAGAAGCGCGCGAGGTGCACGAGCGCGTTCAGAAGGGCGAGCCCTTCGCCGAGATGGCGCGCCGCTTCTCCGACAGCGAAAGCTCCAAGGACGCCGGCGGCGACATCGGCATCTGGCGCCGCGGCTCGCTGCAGAAACAGCTCGAGGACATGGTCTTCGACAAGAACCCAGGCTTCATCACCGAGCTGATTCCCACCTCCCGCGGTTGGCTGATGCTCAAGGTCGTCGACCGCTACCGCGAAGGTCTCGCCGAGATGGAAGAGGTCGAGGACGAGATCCGCAACAAGCTCAGCGCGCCGCGCTACTCGCCGGCGATTCGCGAATACCTCACCGAGCTGCGCGAGCAAGCCTACATCGAGATCCGCCCCGGCTACGTCGACTCCGCGCCGGCGCCGAACCAAGACACCTCCTGGACAGACCCGGCCAAGCTGGCGCCGGTCACCACCACGCGCGAAGAGGTTCTCAAGAACAAGAAGAAGAAGCTGTTGTGGCTGATCCCGTTAGGCGGCAAGAAGAACAAAGACGCCGACAGCGGTTCCGATCAATCCTCCGACGTTGCAAGCGGCAACGAGTAGCCACTACACTCGGGCGGGTCCCGTGAAGAATCACTACGTTCAGGACTGCCGGCCGAACGACCGGTTGACGTCCTTCTTTCTCGTCCAGTCGAAAGAGGTCCGCTTCAAGAAGAACAGCGGCGAGCCGTACCTTTCGCTCACCCTTTCCGATCGCAGCGGCCAGATCGAGGCCAAGATGTGGGACGGCGTCGAGGAGATCCTCGACGGCTTCGACCGCGACGACATCATCAAGGTCAAAGCCAACATCCAGCTCTACCGCGAAAAGCCGCAGATGATCATCCAGAGGCTGCGGCGCGCCGAGGAGTCCGAGGTCGACCTGGCGGATTTCGTGCCCCACACGCGCCGCGACATCGACGAGATGCTCACGGAGCTGCGCGATGCGGTGAACGGATTCCAGAACCCACATCTGCGCGCACTGGTGCGGGCCTTTCTCGACGACGAGCAGATCGCGTCGCGGTTGCGCGTCGCACCGGCGGCGAAGTCCCTGCATCACGCTTTCGTGGGCGGGCTGCTCGAGCACGTCTGCTCGTTGATGAACCTGGCCCGCTTGGTGGCTTCGAACTACGACTATCTCGATGTCGACCTGCTGCAGACCGGGGTGGTGCTGCACGACATCGGCAAGATCGACGAGCTGACCTACGAGCGCGCCTTCGGCTACAGCTCCGAGGGTCAGATGCTCGGGCACATCACCATGTGCATCCAGATGATCGAGCGCAAGTGCGCCGCGCTGCCGGACTTTCCGCCGCGGCTCAAAGCGCTGGTGGAGCACATGGTGCTCAGCCACCACGGACGCTATGAATTCGGCTCGCCCAAGCTGCCCTCCTTCCCCGAGGCGCTCGCGCTGAGCTATATCGACGATCTAGACTCCAAGCTCGAGAGCATGCGAGCCGCCATGGACGCCGAGCTGGCGACCGACTCCGAGTGGACCCGCTACAACCCCTCGCTCGAGCGGACTGTGCTCAACCCCGCGCGCTATCTCGACCGGCAACAGGCCCCGGCCGAAACCGGCGAGGCTCAGCAGCAGCCCGCCTTAGCCACGCCGCCTCCCGCGCCGCCGCCGCTGCCGGCGAGCGAGCCGCCCGTGTCGACCCCGGCCGCGGCCCTGCCCTTAGACAGCGACGAGCAGCGCAGCCACTTCGGCGAGAAGCTGCAAATGGCCCTCACCCGCAAAGGCGACGGGGAATGACCCGCACGGCTGCTGGCCGCTGGGTACAGGAACGTGTGAAGAAATCCGGGACTGGCTTACGCGATTCGAAGCAAGTTCCTTCGAATCAACAGTGGTCTGCATCGCGAGTGCCTGTCCCAGCGATTTCTTCACACGTTCCTGTCACGATTTCGCGCCGCAATGGAACCACCAACTTGAGATGCGGCTCCAAGGCGCGAAACTCGCTGACTGAGCTCGCGCACTCACACGGTCGCCGCTCTGGACAGCGCAAGCGCCGGGCGCAAGCAGGCCGGGCAGGCCGCGATCGAAGTGCTAAGATGAGAGTCCGACGGCAGTCGGGCTCCCTTTCAGCCAAGTGAAGTTCGGCGTCGTCATCTTCCCCGGATCGAATTGTGATCACGACGCGCTCTACGCGCTCGCCTCCAATCTGGGTCAGACCAGCGTCCCCATCTGGCACCAATCCGAGGACCTGCAGAGCGCGGACGCCGTCATCCTGCCGGGCGGCTTCTCCTACGGCGACTACCTGCGTTGCGGCGCGATCGCCCATTTTTCGCCCGTGATGAACGCCGTCAAGCGCTTCGCCGATTCGGGCGGCCTCGTCATCGGCGTCTGCAACGGGTTTCAAGTCCTAACCGAGTCTCGTTTGCTGCCTGGAGCGCTGGTGCGCAACCGCTCGCTGCACTTCGTCTGCAAGACAGTCTTGCTGGAGGCTGCGACCGGAAGCTCACCCTTCACCGCCAACTGCCCCGAGCGACCCATCGCGATCCCCGTCGCGCACGGCGAGGGCAACTACATCGCCGACGAGGCCACTCTCGATCTGCTCGAGCGCGACGACCGCGTCGCCTTCCGCTACGTTGACGCAGAGGGCAAGGCGACCGACGCGGCCAATCCCAACGGCTCGGCCCGCAACATCGCCGGGATCTTGAGCGAAGGCCGCAACGTGCTCGGCATGATGCCGCACCCGGAGCGCGCCGCCGATCCGGCCCTCGGCCTCACCGACGGCCGCTTCGTCTTCGAGTCGATGATCGGGGCCCTGAGCCTCGCACGTTAAGGTCATGTCAGCCATCACGCCCGAGCTCGTCCGCGAACATGGCGTCACCGCGGAGGAGTACGAGCGCATCGTCGACCGCCTGGGCCGCGAGCCGACCCTGACCGAGCTTGGCGTCATCAGCGTGATGTGGAGCGAGCACTGCTCCTACAAGTCCTCGCGCGCTCACCTGAAGAAGCTGCCCACCGAGGGTCCCGGCATTCTGGTCGGGCCGGGCGAGAACGCCGGCATCGTCGACATCGGCGGCGGCTGGGCGGCGGCGTTCAAGATCGAATCGCACAACCATCCGAGCTTCGTCGAGCCCTTCCAAGGCGCGGCCACCGGCGTGGGCGGCATCTTGCGCGACATCTTCACCATGGGCGCACGGCCGATCGCCGTGCTGGACTCGCTGCGCTTCGGACCGCTCGACGACCCCGAGAACGGCGCCCGCAACCGCCACATCGTCAAGGGCGTCATCGGCGGCATCAGTCACTACGGCAACTGCTTCGGCGTGCCGACCATCGGCGGCGAGACCGTCTTCGAGCCCGGCTATAGCGGCAACCCACTCGTGAACGTCTTCGCCCTCGGCGTGTTCCGCCACGACGAGATCTTCTTTGGCCGCGCCGAAGGCGTGGGCAATCCGGTCATCTATGTCGGCGCCAAGACCGGCCGCGACGGCATCAAAGGCGCCTCGATGGCGTCCGAAGAGTTTAGTGAGGACTCGGAAGCCAAGCGCCCCAACGTGCAGGTGGGCGACCCCTTCCTCGAGAAGCTCTTGCTCGAAGCCTGCCTCGAAGCCATGCAGACCGGCGCCGTGCTGGGAATCCAGGACATGGGCGCCGCCGGGCTGACCTGCTCGACCTGCGAGATGGGCGGACGCTCCGGCGCCGGCGTCGAGATCGACCTGAAGCTCGTTCCGCAACGCGAGCAAGGCATGACGCCTTACGAGATCATGCTCTCCGAGTCGCAGGAGCGCATGCTGCTCGTCGCCCAACGCGGCCGCGAGCAGGAAGTCTTCGACGTTTTTCACAAGTGGGGGCTCGACGCGGTGGAAGTCGGCACGGTGACCGACGGCGGCCTGCTCGAGGTCAACAATCACGGCGAGACCGTGGCCAAGCTCGAGAACTCGTTCCTCACCGACGACGCTCCGCTCTACAAGCGGCCCTTCACCGAGCCGCATCGCTCCGCTCCGCTCGATGGCCCGCCCGTCTCCGATCTCGACGGCGCCGCCATCGACCAGGCGCTTCGCGCGCTGCTCGGCTCGGCCGATCTGTGCTCCAAGCGTTGGATCTGGGAGCAGTACGACTATCAGGTGCGCACCAATACGCTCTCCGGCCCGGGCGCGGACGCCGCGGTGGTGCGCGTCAAGGACGCCGGCGTCTCCCTCGCCATGGCGCTCGACGGCAACGGCCGCTACTGCTCGCTCGACGCCCGCGAGGGCGCCAAGCTCGCAGTCGCCGAGGCCTGCCGCAACGTCGCCGTCACCGGCGCTCAGCCGCTCGGCGCCACCAACTGCCTCAACTACGGCAATCCCGAGAGGCCGGAAATCATGGCGCAGCTCGTCGCCGGCATCGAGGGCCTGGGCGAGGCCTGCGCGCACTTCGGCGCGCCCATCACCGGCGGCAACGTCAGCCTCTACAACGAGACGCTCGGCCAAGGAATCGATCCTACGCCGGTGATCGGCGTAGTGGGTCTGCGGCAGGGCATGGATCCGCCGCGCGGCATCGACTTCCAGAACGCGGGCCGCACGTTGGTCCTGCTTGGCGGCCTGCTTCCCGGTGCGGACGACCAGCTCGAGCGGCGTTTCGGCAGCACGCAGTTCGCCAAGGTCGTGCTCGAGCAGACCTGGGGCCTGCCGCCGGCGCTCGATCTCGACTTCGAGAAGCGCGTGCAAGACGCCGTCCGGCAGATCGCGCGCGACGATCTGGCAGAGTCGCTGCACGACTTGAGCGACGGCGGCCTGCTCGTCGCCGTGGCCGAGTCCGCCTTCGGCCCCAAACGCCTCGGCGCCCGCCTCGAGCTGGTAACCGACCACGCCGCGGCCCACGTCTTATTTCATGAGGCTCCGTCTCGCGTGTTGCTCTCGGTCGATCCGGCTCGCCTCGACGCCGTGCGCGCGATCGCCGACGCGCACCAGGTTCCCGCTCTCACGATCGGGCGGACCATCGCCGACCACCGCCTCGAAGTGCGCTGGAACGGCCAAGACTTCGCCGCGACCGCCGTCTCCGACCTCTTCCACGCCTGGGACGGGGCGCTCGAGAGGATGCTCGAGCAATGAGAGACGCCGACGCCCGCCGCACCCTCGCCCGCGAGCTTCGGCTGGCCGGCCTCACCGAGCCCGAGACCTACCGGACCGACCGCGACGACCCCGCCGACAGCTTCCACGACGAGTGCGGCGTCGTCGCCATCTACGGCCACCCCGAAGCCGCCAACCACGCCTACCTGGCCTTGCACGCCTTACAGCACCGCGGCCAAGAGAGCGCCGGCATCGTCTCCAGCGACGGCGAAAGGCTGCACGCCCACAAGGGTATGGGGCTCGTGCAGCAGATCTTCCAGAGAAACGTCCTCGAGGCCCTGCCCGGTCACGCCGCAATCGGACACACGCGTTACTCCACCGCCGGCCAGAGCGCCACGCTCAACGCACAGCCGTTCTACGTGGAATGCAGCAAAGGGCAGCTCGCGGTCGCGCACAACGGCAATCTCACCAACGCCATCGAGCTGCGGCGCGAGCTCGAGATGTCCGGCTCGATCTTCCAGGCCACCAGCGACACCGAGGTCATTCTGCATCTAATGGCCCGTTCGCGCGAGACCCTGCTGCGGCACGCTCTGCGCGAGTCGCTGCTGCGTCTCGAAGGCGCCTTCTCGTTGGTCTTGCTCGCCCGGGATCGCATCATCGTCGCACGCGATCAACGCGGCTTCAGGCCTCTGGCGATTGGAGTGATGGACTCGCCCGAGGGCCCTGGCGGCAAAGCCTACGTGTTCGCCTCCGAGACGTGCGCCTTCGATCTGATCGGCGCGCGCCACATCGGCGACGTCGAGCCCGGCGAGCTTGTCACCGTCAACGCCGAGGGGATGGTACGCGAGCCCTTCGCGCCAGCACAGCCGGCCGCGCACTGCGTCTTCGAGCACGTCTACTTCTCGAGGCCCGACTCCACCGTGTTCGGCCGCTCGGTCGAGACCACGCGGCAGCGCATGGGCCGCATCCTGGCGCGCGAAGCCCCCGTGCCGGCCGATTGCGTCGTGCCGGTGCCCGACTCCGGCGTCTCCGCGGCCCTCGGCTACTCCGCCGAGTCCGGCTTACCCTATCGCCAGGGCTTGATTCGCAACCACTACGTCGGCCGGACGTTCATCGAGCCCAAGCAATCGATTCGCTCCTTCGGCGTCAAGCTCAAGCTCAACCCCGTCCGCAAGCTGATCGAGAACCAGCGCGTCGTGCTCGTCGACGACTCGCTCGTGCGCGGCACCACCAGCAAGAAGATCGTCGACCTGATGCGCGAGTTCGGCGCCAAGGAAGTACATCTGCGCATCTCCTGTCCGCCAACGATCTCTCCTTGCTACTACGGCGTCGACACGCCGGACCGCGACGAGCTGATCGCCTCCCGGCACAGCGTCGAGCAGATCCGCGAATACACCGGGGCGGATTCGCTCGCCTATCTCTCCCTCCACGGCCTCAAGAGCGCGGTGGGCCCGAACGCCGGCGAGCTCTGCTACGCCTGCTACACCGGCGACTACCCCACCGACTTGGTCGGTATCGAAAAGCTGGTCACCGGCCGCAAGACTATCGACCGGAGCTGACCGCGCCGCCGGTCGTGATAACCTTCGGGCCATGGCTCGCCCGGTCTTCCTGACGCTCCTGCTGGCCGTACATCTCGCCGCGGCCGAGCGCCCCAACATCATCGTCCTGCTCTTTGACGACTTGGGCTACTCCGACCTCGGCTGCTATGGCGGCGAGATCGATACGCCCAACATCGACGCGCTTGCGAACAATGGCGTTCGCTTCGAATCGTTCTACAATTCGGCGCGCTGTTGCCCCAGCCGCGCCTCGTTGATGACCGGACTCTACCCGCCGCAGACCGGCATCGCCAGCTTCACCACCCGCGAGCCGCACCCCACGCGAGGTCCCGCCTACCTCGGAAGGCTCAACGACCGCTGCGTCACCCTGGGCGAGGTGCTGGGCAAGTCCGGCTATAGCTGCTACTACGTCGGCAAGTGGCACCTGCACAACGAGACCGGGCCCATCCAGCGCGGCTTCGAGGAGTTCTTCGGCTACACCTTCGATCACTCCCACGACCAGTGGGACGCCGGCTACTACGAACGCTTGCCCAAGGGACGCGCCAAGGAGATCGACCGGCCCCAGGGCGAGTTCTACGCGACCGACGTCTTCAACGAGTACGCTATCGAGTTCATCAAGCAGGGGCAGAAGAAGGACCAGCCGTGGTTCCTCTTCCTTGGCCACTCCTCGCCGCACTTCCCCGCCCAGGCGCCGGCCGAGAGCGCCGACAAGTACTTCGAGACCTACATGCGCGGCTGGGACGTGTTGCGCGAAGAGCGCTACGCCCGCATGAAGAAGCTCGGCCTGATCGACTCCAAGCGCTGGTCGTTCACCGAGCGATCGATCGTGCCGGTCGATCGCGACGACATCGCCAACGGCTTTCCCGGCAAGCAGAACCCGTCCTGGGACTCGATCGACGAGCCGCGCAAGCGCGACTTGGCCCGCCGCATGGCGCTGTTCGCCGCGATGGTCGAGCACGTCGACCGCGGCGTTGGCAAGATCGTCGACCACCTCAGACGAACCGGCGAGTACGACAACACCGTCATCATACTGCTCAGCGACAACGGCGCTTGCTACGAGTGGGGCCCGTACGGCTTCGACGAGCGCAGCCGCGCCGGCGTGACGAACCTGCACCGGGGCGACGAGCTGCGCAAGATGGGCGGTCCAGGCACCTACCACTCTTACGGCAGCGCCTGGGCGAACCTGGGCAACACGCCCTTCCGCCTCTACAAGCACTTCACCAGCGAGGGCGGCGCCTCGACGCCGTTCATCGTGCATTGGCCGGGCGGCCTGCGCAAGACCGGAGGCTGGGTGCGCGAGCGCGGCCACATCATCGACGTCATGCCGACACTGCGGGCGCTGGCCGGAGCCGCCTACCCGCCTGACTTCGCCGGCCGCGACGTTCTCCCCGAGGAGGGCGTGAACCTGTTGCCCGCTCTCGCGGGCAAGCGCCTGCCCGCCCGCACGATCTTCTTCGAGCATCAGGAGGCGCGCGCGGTCATCGACGGCGATTGGAAGGCCGTCTGGGGCAAGCGCATGCCCTGGGAGATCCAGTGGGAGCTCTACAACCTGAAGAAAGATCGCAGCGAGACGACCAACCTCGCGGACCGCTATCCTAAGCGAGTCCAGCGTCTGGCTGCAATGTGGCGACGGTACGCGGAACGAACCGGAATCTACATCCCAGGCGACGATTGATGGCGACGGTCAGACGAGAGGGTAGACCCCGGCAGCAGCAATTCGCCGCAGGCGAGAGCGTAGCGCGCCCCTGGAGAGGGGCGGTGTTATCCTAGCCCCGGGCTTCCAGCCCGGGGTCGAGGGGCCCGGCGCGAGCGTTCCTCTCCGGGTTTCGCCCAGGGCTATGATTGGGCCGCCCCCCAACCGGCGCGGGCGCCCACTACGATGCGACAATGGGGCGCAGCAAAATGGCGATCACAAGACGACACTTCTTCTTCGGTTCCCTGTTGGCCGGCGCCGTCCCCACCGGAGGGTATGGTACGTTCCCTTCGCTCAAGGCGCTCGGCTACAAGCCCTACTACGACAAGCTCAACGTCGCGGCGGTCGGCTGCGGCGGCCGCGGCGAACAGATCCTCAACGATGCGGCCAAGACCGAGAACATCGTCGCGTTGTGCGATGTTGACGAGAAGCGCGCCGCGCGGGCCTATCAGCAGTACGCCAGCCAGCCCAAGTACAAAGACTTCCGCGCGATGCTCGACAAGCAGTGGCGCGACATCGATGCGGTCACCATCGGCATTCCCGACCACATGCACGCCACCGTCGCGCTGGCCTGTATGCAACTCGGCAAGCACGTCTACCTCGAGAAACCGCTGACCCGCACGCCCTGGGAAGCCCGCCTGATGGCCGACGCGGCGAAGAAGTACGGCGTTGCGACACAGATGGGCAATCAAGGCTATTCGCATGAGGCGATCCGCGTGGCGGGCGAGATCCTGTGGTCGGGCGAGATCGGCGACGTCACCGAAGTGCACGCCTCGTCGTCTCCGGGCACGCACCCGGTCGCTCTGAAGTCACTGCCTCGAGAGACCTCCGTGCCCGAGCAACTCGATTGGGATTTGTGGTTGGGCGGAGCGGACATGCGCTCCTACAACGCCACCTACACGCCCTACAACTGGCGCGGCTACTACGACTTCGGCACGGGCCAGCTCGGCAACTGGGGCATCCACGTGTTGGGGCCGGTCAATCTGGCCTTGCAACTCGGCGCGCCCCTGAGCGTCGAGCTGGTGCAGCAGACCGGCGCGAGCGATCTGACGTTCCCGACGCGCGCCGTGCTGCGGTACGACTTCCCGGCGCGCGGCGCCATGCCGCCGGTCTCGGTCTACTGGCACGACTCCGCCTTGCCCGGCGAGGACGAAACCTACGTCGTGCCGGGCATGACTGAGGAGACGATCCTGCCCGGGTCGAACAACCTGCACGCCAAGGGCCGCGGCCCGGCGCCGCGCGAGCGCCGCTTCCGCCGGCCGCGGTCCGGCCCGCCCACCGGCGCGGGCGGCCCCGGCGTCGAGGTGTTCGGTTGGGAGCGCCGCACCGTGGGCCGCCAGCCCGGCGTGCTGTCGAGCAACGGCGCCGTTTTCGTCGGCTCCAAAGGGCTGATGACAACCGTCGAGCGCGGCGAGGGCGTGCATTTGCTGCCGTCGGAGCGTTGGGCCGACTACGAGCTTCCGCCGCCGTTGCTCAGCCGCTCGCCCGGCCACATGCTGGACTGGGTGCGCGCCTGCAAGGGCGGCGAGGCGCCGTGCTCGCACTTCGGCGTCTCCGGCCCCTACACCGAGTGGGTGGTGCTCGGCGCCATCGCCTTCCGAGTCCCCGGCAAGAAGCTCGAGTGGGATAGCGCCAACATGCGCTTTACCAACAGCGAGGAAGCCAACCGCTACGTCAAGCCGGACTTTCGCCAAGGCTGGGAGCTCGAGCTCTAGAGCGCGCCGTCCTCGCCGATCCCCTAAGCCACCGCGAGCGAATACTCTGGTGCGAGCTCTGCGATCGACTCCGCCACCACCGTCGGCGCGTACGGGTAGTTCCGCAATTCCTCCCGCCGGGTGGAGCCGGTAAGGACCAGCATGCTCCGGAAACCCAGGTCGGTCGCACCTCGGATATCAGTCTCCATCGTGTCGCCGACCATCGTGACCTCGTCGGTTCGCAAGCCGATCTTTTTACGCGCCAACCGCATCATGAATGGGTTCGGCTTGCCCACATGATAGGCTTTTCGCCCGGTCGCCGACTCGAGTAGCGCCACGATCGCTCCACAGCCGGGCCGAGGGCCCGAATCGGTAGGACACCAAGTGTCGGCGTTGGTCGAAACGAGTTGTGCGCCCTGTTCGATCAGCCGGTGCGCCCGCTCCATCAGCTCGAAGTTCATCGTGCGGCCCTCGCCCACGATCACGTAGTCGGCCTGATCCGCGGAGATCGCGTAGTCAACCTGGTTCAGCGCGTTGAGCAGTCCGCCCTCGCCAATGACGAACGCCGCTCCGCCAGGCCGCTGTTGCGCCACGAACTCCGCCGTGGCCAGGGCCGAGGTGTAGACATGCTCGTTCGTCGTCCGGATGCCAAGCTTCTTCAGCTTCGCGACGACGTCGAGTTGCGCATAAGCTGAGTTGTTGGTCAGGAAAAGGTAGGGGACCTCCTCTTCGCTCAAAGAGCGGATGAAGTCCGCGGCGCCGGGAATCGCCTCCGAACCTCGATAGATCACCCCGTCCATGTCGATCAAGTAGCCATGTCGCTTCACGATAGCCTCTCCTTGGACGCCGATACGACGCCTATAGCCTCGGCGGAGCCGGGCTCTCCAATTCGAACCTACTGCTTTGGAATGTCCCGCAGTCACGCGAGCGGGAAGACCGGGCCGACATCGCCCGGATAACCAGGAAGGGAGCGCTCGAACGGCCCCTCGACTCGATTGTACCCTGTTGAGCCCCACTGTCAAGTGGTGTCGAGTTTCACAACCATTACACATGTCCCACAGGCATAGCTATACTGTTGATTATTGGAGAGATTCCCCTCGTGAAGAAACTTGCAATCGCACTCGTTTTTCTGCTTCCAGCTAGCGCCCTGGCCGCCGACGCCTTGCTCGAGCGCGCCCGCAACAGCTTCGAGCCTATCCCTGGGGCTCCGCCGCTGCTCGAAGGCAATCCCATCAGCCCGGAGAAGGTCGAGCTCGGCAAGATGCTCTTCTTCGACCCGCGGTTGTCGAAGTCGTGGCTCATCTCCTGCAACACCTGCCACAACCTCTCGCTCGGCGGCGTGGACCTGCTCGAGACCTCCATCGGCCATGGCTGGCAGCAAGGCCCGCGCAACAGCCCGACGGTGCTCAACGCCGTCTTCAACCTCGCCCAGTTCTGGGACGGGCGCGCCAAGGATCTGATGGAACAAGCACAAGGCCCGATCCAGGCCGCGGTCGAGATGAGCTCCACGCCGGCGCGCACCGTCGAGACGCTCGAGAGCATCCCCGAGTACGTGTCACGCTTCAGAGCGTCGTTTCCCGGCGAGCGCGATCCGGTGACTTACGAGAACATGGCGCGCGCCATCGAGGCCTTCGAGAGCACGCTGCTGACCCCGTGGTCGAAGTTCGACCGCTTCCTCAGCGGCCACGAGCAGGCGCTCAACCGCGATGAGCGCAAAGGTCTGGAGCTGTTTCTGGACAAGGGCTGCGTCAACTGCCACCAGGGTGTGAACATGGGCGGCACGGGATACTTCCCGTTCGGAGTCGTGGAGAAGCCCGGGGCCGAGATCCTGCCTCCCGGAGACAAAGGCCGCTTCACCGTCACCAGCACCGCATCGGACGAGTACAAGTTCAAGTCGCCGTCGCTGCGCAACATCGCCCTGACCGCCCCTTACTTCCATTCGGGAAAGGTCTGGAGCCTCGAGCAGGCCGTCGCCATCATGGGTTCTTCGCAGCTCGGCGCCGAGCTCAGCGACTCGCAGACCGGGTCGATCGTCGCCTTCCTCCAGACGCTGACCGGCGAGCAGCCCGAAGTCGCCTACCCCGTGCTGCCGCCGCACACCGCGGAGACGCCGCCGCCCGTCGCAGAGGGTCGCAAGGCCGCGCACTAGCCTCAGGACTGGGGCTGTCAGAGGGCAGCCGTCCCCCCACATGGTTCTCACCCTTACGCTGAACCCCGCGGTCGACGTCTCCCTGAGGACCGACCGCATCATCTACGACGATCGCAGCTACATCGACTCGGAGACCCATCAGGCCGGCGGGAAAGGCGTCAACGCGGCGCGCGCGCTGCGGGACTTTGGCGTCGAGGCGGTCGAGGCCGTGGCGCCGTACGGCGGCGCCCACGGCGACCGCTTCGCGCAGCTCGTGCGCGAAGGCGGACTGCCCGTCACACTGATTCCCGTCCAGGGCGAGACGCGCCGCAACGTCGCCGTCGTCGACGACGAGGGTCTGACGTTGAAGCTCGATCAGCGCGGAAGCCCGCTCGCCGCCGTCGAGCTCGAGGCCATCGAGGCGGCGCTGCTGGCCAAGTTGCCCGAGGCGAGTTGGCTCACCCTCAACGGCAGCCTGCCTCCTGGCGTTCCAGAGGACTACTACGCCAAGCTCATCCGTCTGGCCAGCCAGCACGGCGTCCGCACCCTGCTCGACACCTCCGGAGCGGCCTTGGCCCCAGCTCTCGCGGCCGGTCCGACCGTGGCCAAGCCGAACCGGCCGGAGGCCGAGAAGCTGCTCGACCGCGGTCTGCTGAGCGAGCGCGCCACATTAGCGGCGGCCGTCGAGATCCTAGGCCGCGGCCCCGAACACGTCATTCTCTCGCTCGGCGGCCACGGCGCCATCGCGGTGTGGAGCGGCGGAAGGATCCACGCAGCGCCTCCCGAGGTCCAAACCGGCAGCCCGATCGGCGCCGGGGACGTGCTCGGGGCGATTACCGTGGGCGCGCTCGAGCGCGGCGACGACTTCCCCGAAGCCTTCCTGTGGGGCGTGGCCGCCGCGACCGTCGCCGCCGCGCTGCCAGGTCTCGGAACCGGACCGATGGCGGATGTGGAGCGGATGCGCGAGCGCATCGAGGTGCGACAGCTCTGAGCGCTCTCAGGCCTCTTCGTCGCGAGCCAGCTCCCCGAGCAAGTACTCCCCGGCCCATTCGACTTTGGGCCGCTCGGCGAGCGTGACCGCGTACTCGAGCCGTCCCGCGGCGGCCCCCACCACCAGGCGGGCTCGCGGCGGAGCGTCCAAGCGCGGGTCGAACGCCGTCTCCTCCACTCGTACAAACCGGACCGCGCGCCTGGGAATCGAATCGAGCGGCAGGCTCTCCCCCGGAGCGCCGGGAGCGCCGGCCCCCGATAGCGCCGCGCCTTCGGTCCGAACCCCGAGCGCCGGCCGCGGACGCTCGATCCAAATGCGCTCCGCGCTCAGGCAGATCGCGGGATCCTCGACCTCTTCTCGGTCTCGCGCGCGCTTGGACCCGCCCATGACCGTCCACATGATCAGCACCGTCAAGCCAGCGGCGAGATAGCCCGTCCAGGGGTCGAAACGATAGACGATCGCCCCGAAGATCAGCGGCGGCGCGACCCACCACAGCGCATGCCGCCACAGCGCGGGCGCGCCAGTCTCGAAAACGATGCGTGTCGTCCCGCCCGCCGTCTCCAGGCGCACGCCCTCCGGGGGCGGGCCGAGGTCTCCACGAGGCTCCACCTCCGCCATCTTAACCCGCCCGCTACTCGTTGATCGGCGTCGGCTCCGGCGGCGCCAAATACGGCCAATGGTCGAGGATCTGGTAGTCGAAGTGGAAGTGCAGAAACGCCACGATCGCCGCCACGACCACCGCGACCCCCAGCAGCGCCAGCAAGACCGGCAGCCACGGAAACTTCTTCTTCTCCCGCCGCAGCACGATCAGGTAGCTTCCGCCGATCCCGACGTAGAACAACAGAATCATCGGCGCCGCGAAGGTCAGCATCGTCGCCACGTCCGGGGTGGGCGTGATGACGGCGGCCAAGATGAAGATCAACAGGATCGCGTAGCGCACGTTCGAGAGCAAGAAGCCTGGCGTGGTGATGCGCAGCAACGTGAAGAAGATGATCACGATGGGCATCTGAAACACGATGCCCAGCCCGACATGCAAGTTGAAAAACATGTCGTAGTAGGAAGTGAGCTGGATCATCGGGCGGACGTTGACGTCGAACCCGATCCCAATCAGGAA
Source organism: Bryobacterales bacterium (assembly GCA_965216545.1). Lineage (GTDB taxonomy): Bacteria > Acidobacteriota > Terriglobia > Bryobacterales > UBA6623 > RI-231. The sequence goes on along the minus strand of OZ244172.1, from coordinate 2,100,157 downwards.
CGCCAACGCGAACCGCAGCGCGATGAAGTAGCAAAACACTCCGCCGAGGATGAACAGCCCGGCCGTCGAGAAGATGAACGGCACGGCCCACTTGCGCTCGCGCTTGTAGAGCCCTGGCGCGATGAACGACCAAGCTTGAAACATCAGCCACGGCGCGCCAAGGAAGATGGCGGCCAACAGCGGCAGCTTGATGAACTGGATGTAGAACTGCTCGGTCGGCGTGATCTGCGTTAGTTGCAGCGGAGGATCGTAGGGCAAGTTGCTCGCGGCCCGGTCGAACGGCGCTTTGAAGAGCTCGAACAGCGGCCCGTTGAACGCGAAGCATGCCATATAGCCCAACACGAGCCCAATGAAGGCCCGAATGATGCGCGTGCGCAGCTCCTCGAGATGCTCGAGGAACGACATCCGCGCCATACCCTCTTCGTCTTCGTCCTCGTCATCGTCTAGGTCTGTGGTGGGCGGAGGCGGAGGAGGCGGCGTGGTCGCCGGCTCGGGTTCGGCCTTCGAAACCGCCGTCTCCTCCCTCTTCGGCTCGTCGTACTCGTAGTCGTACTCGTCGTACGGATCGTCGTAGTAGGTCGCCTTGGTTGCCGGCTCGTCCTCCGACGGCGTTTGCTCCCCCTCGGGAACGGACCCCTCCTCGCGCGCAACCGAGCCTTCCGGCGCCGGCCGCGTTTCGTTCGCTTGGGTGGAATCGGTGTTATCGTCGCGGGGCTCAGCGCCCTGCGGCTTGTCGTCGGAGCTCATATCCCGGCAATTACGCGGCGCCCTTCTCGGCGGCCGTCTCCGCTGTGTTCCCGGCGTCGGTCTCGGGCTTCATCGCCTCGGCCGTTTGCACGCCGTCGCTGGAGCTGTCTTTGCTCGGGGTTTCAGAGCCGGAATCGGCGCTGTCTGTGGAGTCGCCCGTGCTGGAGGCGGGCTCGCTACTGGATGAGGCCGACGAAGATCCGTTGGACCCCTTGACGCCGTCGTAATCGTAGGCGTCGTAGTAGTCCGGATCGTCGTCGTAGTACGTCGCGTCCGTCAATGCCTTCTTGGCATCGTCGGCCGCTTTGCGAGCCTCATCCATCTTGGTCTCGCGCTCGATGTTGTCCATCTCGCGCTGAAAGGTGGATTTGAGCTCGTTGGAGGCGCGGCGGAACTCCGCCATGCCCTTGCCGAAGGTACGGCCGAGCTCAGGCAGTTTCTTCGGACCGAAAATGATCAGCGCGAAGACGAAGATGAAGATCATCTCCGGAATGCCAAGCGGGCCCATGGTTGATTGTCTACTCCGGCGCTCGATAGAGCGCCACTTTCGATCATAGCGACGGGCCGGAAACAGCGTCAACCAAATCGCGACAAGCGCCGCCGCGGCGTTCTCACTCCAACACCACCAGCAGGTCCTTCGCCTCGACCTGATCGCCCGGCTCGGCCAGCACCTCGGCGACCTTGCCTCCCAGCGGCGCGTAGATCGTCGATTGCATCTTCATCGCTTCCAGCGTCAGCAGCTTGTCGTTCTTCTCCACCTCGTCGCCGGGCTGCACGAACAGGCCCGTGATCAGCCCCGGCGTCGGCGCGCCCACCTCGGCGTCCTCGCCCGGTCTGGCCTTGCGCCGCGCTTTCTCCTCGGACTTCAGCGACGCGTCCCGCACCGCCACTTGCCGCGGCTGGCCGTTGAGCTCGAAGAATACGTTGCGCATCCCGTCGGGGTGCGGCTCGCCGAGGGTGAGGAACTTCGCGATCAGCTTCTTGCCGCGCTCGATCTCGATAGTCGTCTCTTCCTGCTTTTGCATGCCGAAGAAAAACACCGGCGTCGAAAGTACGCTGACGTCGGCGTAGGAGCGCCGGTTGTCCGCATAGTCGAGGAAGACCTGCGGATAGAGCACGTAGCTGAGAGCTTCGTCGTGCGACGGCTTGCGCCCGATCTTGTGCTCGAGCTCCGCCCGGACCGCGTCGAGATCGACCGGATCCAGCGTCGCGCCCCAGCGGCCCGAGCGCGGCGCCTCGCCCCGCAGCAAGATGGCCTGCACCTCCGATGGCCAGCCGTCGGGAGGCTGCCCGAGCGCGCCGGCCATCATGTCGCGGACCGAGTCCGGGAACGCGACGGCATGGTCGGGCGGCAGCGCCCGCACCTCTTCGCACGTCATCCCCTTGCTCAGCAGGAACAGCGCCATGTCGCCCACCACTTTGCTCGACGGCGTCACCTTCACGATGTCGCCGAAGAGTTGGTTCACCTCGGCGTACATCTTCTCCACCTCCGGCCAGCGGTGCCCCAACCCCATGGCGTTGGCCTGTTGCTGCAAGTTGGTGAACTGTCCGCCGGGAATCTCGTGCGAGTAGATGTCGGCCGAGCCGTGGCTGGGAGCGTTGTCGAAGGGCAGATAGTAGGTGCGGACCGTTTCCCAGTAGCGCGAACAGTCCGAGAGCGCCTGCTCATCGAGCTGCGTATCGCGCTCGGTGTGGTTCAACGAAGCGACCATCGAGTTGAGATTCGGCTGCGAGGTCGACCCGCTCATCGAAGAGACCGCCCCGTCGACGATGTCCACTCCCGCCTCGGCCGCCTCGAGCAACGTCGCGGCGTTGAGCCCCGAAGAATCGTGCGTGTGGAAGTGGATCGGAAGCCCCACCTCCTGCTTGAGCGCTTTGACGAGCTGCTGGGCGGCGTAGGGGCGGCACAGCCCGGCCATGTCCTTGATCGCCAACACGTGCGCGCCCATCTTCTCGAGCCGCTTGGCCAGCTTGACGTAGTACTCGAGCTTGTACTTGGGTCGGCCCGGGTCGAGAATGTCGCCGGTGTAGCAGATCGCCGTCTCGCAGATTGCCGTCTCGCTCTCGAGCACCGCGGCCACCGCGACTTCCATGTTGTCGAGGTCGTTGAGCGAGTCGAAGATGCGGAAGACGTCGATGCCTTGCCGCGCGGCCTCGAGCGTAAACTCGCGCACCACGTTGTCCGGGTAGCTGGTGTAGCCAACCGCGTTGGAGGCCCGCAGCAGCATCTGAAAACAGATGTTCGGCACGATCTCGCGCAGCTCCCGCAGGCGCTGCCAGGGGTCCTCGTGAAGAAACCGCATCGAGGCGTCGAAGGTCGCGCCGCCCCACATCTCGATGCTGAACAAGTTGGAGAGCCGCTGCGAGACGAACTCGGCCGTCGCGAGCAGGTCTGTCGTGCGCGCCCGCGTCGCGAGCAGCGATTGGTGGGCGTCGCGAAACGTGGTGTCGGTGATGAGCAGGCGCTTTTCGTCGCGCGCCCACTGCGCAAACTTCTTCGGTCCCAGCTCGAGCAGCTTGTCCCGCGAGCCCGGCGGCGACGCCGCGCCGAGCTCGACCTGCGGCATGAACGGCGGCTCGAACACCGCCGGCCGCTGCTTGCCGGCCACGTGCGGGTTGCCGTTGACGATCACGTCGCCGATGTAGCGCAACAGACGCGTCGCGCGATCGCGCCGGCGGACGAAGTGGAACAGCTCGGGATGGTCGGCGAGAAACCCGGTCGTGGTCGCGCCGGCTTGAAACTGCGGATGATTGACCACGTTTTCCAGGAACAACACGTTCGTCTTCACCCCGCGAATCCGGAACTCGCGCAGCGCGCGGTCGGCTCGCCGGCACGCCCCAGCCAACGTGTTGTCCCAGGCCGTCAACTTCACCAGAAGCGAGTCGTAGAATGGCACGAGCCGTGCGCCGGAATAGGCCGTGGCGCCGTCGAGGCGAACGCCGAACCCAGCCGGCGAGCGATAGGTCTGGATCCTTCCGTAGTCGGGCGAGAAGTTGTCTTCGGGGTCTTCGGTCGTAATGCGGCACTGGATGGCGTGGCCGCGGATTGGAACGTCTTCCTGGCTGGGCAGCGCTAGTGGCGCTTCATGCAGCTTGGCGCCCTGCGCGATGAGAATCTGCGAGCGAACGATGTCGACTCCAGTGATCATCTCGGTCACGGTGTGCTCGACCTGCACGCGCGGGTTGACCTCGATGAAGTACCACTCCTCAGTTTCCGCGTCCACCAGGAACTCGACCGTGCCGGCGTTGACGTAGTCCGCCGCCTCGGCCAAGGTCACCGCGGCCTCGCAGAGCTCATCGCGGGTCTTCGCGGAGAGATTCGACGCGGGCGCGACCTCGACGACCTTCTGGTGGCGCCGTTGCACCGAGCAGTCGCGCTCCCACAGGTGCATCACGTTGCCGTGCGTGTCTGCGAGGATCTGCACCTCGATGTGGCGCGCCTTGCCGACGAAGCGCTCGATGAACACCGCGCCGTTGCCAAAGGCGAGCAGCGCTTCCTTCTGCGCCTCTTCGATCTTTGCCGCCAGCTCGGCTTCGTCTGTCACCACGCGCATGCCGCGCCCGCCGCCGCCGAAGGCGGCTTTGATGATCACCGGCAGACCGATCTGCTTGGCGGTCTCGAGGGCGTCGTGCGGGTCTTCGACGGGATCGTTGGTTCCCGGCACGATGCGCACGCCGGCCTCGACGGCCAACTTGCGCGCGGCGATCTTGTCTCCCAGCAGCTCCAACAGACGCGGCTTGGGGCCCACGAAGGTGATGCCGGCCCGGTCGCAGGCTTCGGCGAAGTCGCGGTTCTCCGAGAGAAACCCGTAGCCCGGGTGGATCAAATCGACGCCGTTCTCCTTCGCCGTCCCCACGATGCCTTCTATGTCGAGATAAGCCGCGACGGGCCCCTTGCCGTGGCCGACGACGTAGGCCTCGTCCGCCTTGAACCGGTGCAGGCTGAGGCGGTCTTCCTCGGAGTAAATGGTGGCCGTGCGCAGACCGAGCTCGGTGGCGGCCCGCATGATGCGGATGGCGATCTCGCCGCGATTGGCTGCGAGGAGCTTTTTCATGGAACTACCAGCGTAGCGCGGGGAACAGCGCCGTCTTCTTCTTTTTCTGAGCCCCGCCAGCGATGGCGGGGTGCTATCTCAACAACGGCGCCTAACGCCGCGTTCCACATCTTCGGCCCCTTATAATGCCTCCAATGACCCTTCCCCGCCGCCGCCTGCTCGCTTCCCTCGCCGCCGCGCCTCTCCTCCGCGCCATCGAGCCCTCCAAGCTCAAGATCGCCATCACCACCGACGAGGTCGACGAGGAACTCGGCGTCGCGCTCGAGTTCCTCGCCAAGCACGGGCTCGCGTGGGCCGAGATTCGGCGCCTGGGCGGCAAATACAACACCTCCCAGCCGCCGGCGCTCATCCGCGAAGCTCGCCGGCAGCTCGACGACGCCGGCGTGAAGCTCGCCATCCTCGACACCGGCTTCTTCAAGGTTCCGCTGCCCGAAACCAACGTTGCGCTCGAGAAGCAATGGGCGCTGCTCGACCGCGCCTTCACCAACGCCGACATCCTCGGCACGGACCTCATTCGCACCTTCGCCTTCACCTACCCCAAGGGCGGCTCCGCCGCCGGCGGCGACTACTCGCGCATCTACGACCTGGTCGCGCAGTCCGCCGAGAAGGCGCAGGCGGCCGGCTTCCGTTTCGCGCTCGAGAACGTGGGCGGCAGCTACGTCGGCACGTCGATGGACGCGGAAAAACTGCTCGCGGCAGTCAACAACCCCGCGCTGGGCCTAACCTGGGACCCCAACAACGCCGCGCAGATGGGCGACGAGGAACCCTTCCCGGCCGGCTACGAGCGGCTCGACCCCGCGCGCATCTTCCACCTGCATCTACGCGACTACAAGCGTACTCCGGACGGCAGCGCGGAGTGGTGCGGCGTCGGCCAAGGCGAGTTCGACCACGTGGGCCAGATGCGCGCCTTGCTCGACGACGGCTACACCGGAGCGTTCTCGCTCGAGACACACTTCACCATCGACGGCTCAAAAGCCAAGGCCAGCGAATTCTCGATGACCAACCTGCTCGCCCGCGTCCGCGAAGTCTAGAGAATCGCACTTTCCTTTTGGCTCGGTGTGGCGCACGGCTCCAGCCGTGCAGGCGAGGCTGCGCCTCGCCCGCTGCAAACCGCCGCCGCGCCGCAGAACGTCTCTCGATGACGCCGTCGCCGGAGACCCCGTGCAGGCAAGTCTACGCCTCGCCCCGGGGCCACTGGCCCCGATGCACGGCACAGCCGGCCGCCCCGACCGAGCCGCTACAGCCCCGCTTCCCGCAACATCCGTTTGAGAGTCTCGATGTCCTGACGCATCAGCTTCAGCACCTGGGACCTCGGAGCCGTCAGCCGGCTCCGGCCTTTGTCCGCCCCGCCCAGCTCGTGGTACTCCATGTGCAATTGCACCGGCCCGGAGAATCGGGCCGCCTTCAGCATGGCGAAGTACCGCGGGAAATCGACCATGCCCTCGCCCAGAGGCCGCCAGCGCGGCCGCCAGCGGCCTTCCTGATCCTTTTCCCAGTTGAAGTCTTTCACCGCGATGCCGCGCATGTAGGGCGCCAGCAGCCGCGCACTGTTGATCCATCCCCCTAGGCCGCCTTCGATCGTGGCGTGCCCGACGTCGTAGTTGACCGACACCAGGTCGGGGTCGTGATCCTCGAGCAACTGATAGAGGTCCCAGAAGGACGCGCCCACTTGGCCGGCGCCGGAATGGGTGTGATACATGGCGCAGACGCCGTATTGTTTGTTGACCGCGGCCAGGTCCCGGATCCGCGGGCTGATGGCGGCGAGCTGGTCCGGAATGCTGCGATCTTCGGTGTAGCGGAACCCGCCCCAGCGGTAGCGCCGAATCCCCAACGCGGAGATCGTCCGGATCACGGCTTCGGCGTGCGGCGTCTCCATGTCGCGGATCCCGCTGGTGATCATCGGGATCTCCAGCCCGGCGGCGCGAATTCGCTCCACGAAGCGCGGCAGCTCGTCGGCCACGCGCGCCGGATCCACGTGGCCGCGTCGACGAACCGTCAAGTCCACCCCGTCGTAGCCCAGATCGGCAATCGTCTCGATCGCCTCGGCTGGCGCCATCCACTGAAAGTGCTTGGAGAACGCGCAGATCGGCAAGGCTCGCGCGGCCGGCGCCCCGCGCGCCGGCGCCCCGGCGAGCATGCCGGCCGCGGCTCTGGTCAGCAAATGTCGACGTGTCATCACTCTCACGATTCTACGTCCCCCGCTAAATCGAATGTACGTTTTCGTACATTCGTTAAACTTCTGATCCAAAAGGAGTTGCCGTTTTCGAGTGTCGGGGAATGTCGGGAAACGTCAGCAAGACAAGGGGTCCTAACGCGCGCCCCCGCGCCTGACGATAACTCCCTTCGATGAGCGTACTCGCACCGCCGTGGAGCGTCGCCGGCCTGCGCCGCCGCGTCGCCCGCGGCCCCTCGGATTGGCAAGCCTATCACGCAATGATCGAGCAGCAGCTCGAGGCCAATATGACGGTCGTCGATGTCGGCTGCGGCGACGGCGACGTGCGGCCGTTCGAGTGGGGCCGGCATCCGACCCTCCGGCTGGTCGGGCTCGATGTCGACCCCGCCGCTGCTCGGAATCCCGCGCTCGACCAATTCGGGTTGCTCGAGCCGGCCGCGCCTTGGCCGCTCGAAGCGGGCTGCGTGGACTTGGTGCTGGCGCGTTACGTGCTCGAGCACGTTGCCGACCCGCAGGTCTTTTTCTCCGAGGCGCGGCGCGCGCTGCGCCCCGGCGGCGAGCTGCTCTTCCTCACTCCCAACCTGCTGCATCCCGCCATGCTGGCCTCATCGGCGCTGCCTTTGAGCTGGAAACGCCGGATCCTCGAGCGCACCCGCGGGACCGCGGAAGACGACGTGTTCGAGACGCACTATCGCATGAACACACCGGCGACGCTCGCGGCGCAAATCCGACGAGCCGGTCTCGAAATCCGGCGACTCGAGGCGCGCGAGCTCGAGCCCTGCGGCTACCTCGAGTTCGCCGCTCCCGCCTACGCCATGGCCTGCGCGTGGTACGGCTTCGTCCGCTGGAGCGGTCTGGAACGCCGTCTGGGCGCTTCGATTCTGGGCCGCGTCCGCAAGCCCGCCTAGTCCAAGTCCGCGATGACAGGCGCGTGGTCGGAGGGCGTCAGCCCGTCTTGCTTCTTGCGGTACTCGCGGTCGATCGTGACCTCGCGCAGGCGCGGCAGCAGCGCCTCCGACCCCAACAGGAAGTCGATCCGCAAACCCTGCTTGCGATGGAACGCGCCGCCGCGGTAGTCCCACCAGGAGAACTTTTGGTCGTCGGGATACTTGCTGCGAAACAGGTCCGTCAAGCCCGCCGCGTAGAGCGCCTGAATGCGGTCACGCTCGGCTTGGGTGTGGAAGATCGTTCCCGCGTGCCGCTTCTCATCCCAGGAATCGATCGGCGCCGGCACGACGTTGAAGTCGCCGCAGAGCACTTGCGGCTTGCCGCCCGAGTCCGCGCTTGCCTGCCGCGCGAGCGCATCGAGCCACTCGAGCTTGCGGGGATAGTCCTCATGCTCGACTGTCTTGCCATTGGGCGTATAGACGGTGGTGAACCGCAGGCCGCCGACGTCCGCCGTCAGCAGCCGCGCGCCAAAGGCGTCTTGTCCCGGCAGGCCTTGCTGCACCACGGCGTCAACCGGCTCTTGAGTTAGAATCGCGACGCCGTTCCAAGCCTTCTGCAGATGCGTGCAGGCGCGGTAGCCGGCCTCGCGTAGCCGCTCGCGCGGAAACTCGTCCTCCGGCGCTTTGACTTCCTGGATCCCGACCACGTCCGGCTGTCGAGCCGCAAGCCAGTGCAGCACGAAATCGATGCGGGCGCGCAGCCCGTTGACGTTCCAGGTGGCGATGCGCACTCGCCTATTAGAGCAACTCCGGCTCGTCTACTTCTTACCGCGCGGCTCTGGCGCGGCTTCGATCGAGAGGATCTCGATGAAGTTCTCGTCGACCACGCACTCCACCTCGACCCACTTGCCGACGAAGGGGTCGGCCGGCTCTTCGAAGAACAGCTCGAAGAGCTTCTTGGGGTTGCCCTGGTCGACGAAGACCAGCACGTGGTCGTCTCGGTTCTTGCCTTCGGCGCATTTGGCGTGCTCGGCTTCGGTGACCTTGCCGTCCTCGGCGCAGTGGTCGTAGGCGATCAGCCCCGTCTTGGTCTCGGCCAACGCGGGGACCGTGAGGAGCAGACCCGAGAGCAACAGATTGCGCATACGGCTATAGAGGCGCCCGCCGCCCGCGTGGTTGCCCAAAAAAGGGAGCGCTAAGCTGGGAAGATCGCTCGTGAGCCGCACTCCGCTGCTGCAGGTCAACCCGATGTTCCCGGACGAGACAACCGTCCGGCGCGCGGCCGAGGTCATCCGCTCCGGCGGGCTCGTGGCGTTTCCCACCGAAACGGTCTACGGGCTGGGCGCCGACGCGACCAGCCAGGCCGCCATCGCCAAGATTTTCAAGGCTAAAGGCCGTCCCGTCTCAGACCCGCTGATCGTCCACGTGGCGCAGGCCGGTGAGCTCGAGCGCATCGCGGATTCGGTCCCTGACTCCGTCGAACCGTTGGCGCGGGCGTTCTGGCCCGGACCCCTCACGCTCGTGGTTCCCCGCGCAGACGCGATTCCGCCGGCCGTCTCGGCAGGGCGCGACACCGTGGCGGTACGGGTGCCGAGCCACCCTGTTGCGCTCGCCCTGATCCGAGAAGCCGGCGTCCCCATCGCGGCGCCGAGCGCCAACTTGTTCTCGCGTCCTAGCCCCACTCGAGCCGAGCACGTGCTCGAAGACCTCGACGGGCGCCTCGACTTGATCCTCGACGGCGGACCGAGCGCGGTCGGCGTGGAGTCGACCGTTCTCGACTTGACCTCGCGGCCGCCCGCGATCCTGCGCCCTGGCGGGGTGCCGCTCGAAGAGCTGTCGGCGGTGGTTGGCGAGGTCGAGTACCGGCCCCGCGAGGCGGACCCGCAAGAAGCACAAGCCGCCCCTGGCATGTTGCTCAAGCACTACTCGCCGCGCGCGCGTGTGATTCTCTGCGAGCACGGCGCGGACGGCTTGCGAGCGCGGGCCGGCCGCCATTTGGCGCGCGGCGAGAAGGTTGGGGCGTTGCTGGCCGACGAAGACCGAGCGGCGCTGGACGGCCTGCCGGTCGAGACCGGATCGCTCGGCCCGGAAGGCTCGCCGCAAGAAGCCGCTCAGCGTCTGTTCGCGGAGCTGCGCCGACTCGACGGGCTGGGCGTCGACGTGATTCTCTCGCGGCAGCCGGCCCGCCAAGGCCTGGGGCTGGCGGTTTGGGACCGGCTCTTCCGCGCGGCCGAGGGCCAGGTCGAGTAGCGAGGTTGCCTCCGCGCGGGCCGGCGCCGGAAGATAGGTCCGGTCATGACTCGCCGCGACTTCCTATCCGCATCTTCGGGCCTCGCGCTCGTGAGCTCGCTGCACGCCGCCGACTCCTGGCAGGCCGGCGAGGTCGCCCACCTGCTGCCGACGGCGAGCGAGAGCCGCATCCTGCTCAAGGCCTCGTTCCGCAGGCCGCTCTCCCAAGCGCCGGCGCTGCGCATCGGCAAGCGCCGCCGGGTCGCGGGAGAGCGCACCGACACGGCCGGCTTCTACTGGCGTTTCGACGCGGGCGGGCTCGCGCCGGGCGAAGAGCACCGCCTCGAGCTGATCGATGCGAACAGGCGGAGCCTATGCGACCCCTGGCCGCTGAAGACCTTCCCGGCGCCGGGCTCCGAGCCAAAGCGCTTTCGTCTGCTGGTCTACACCTGCGCCGGCGGGGATGAGCGCGTGCTGCACTCGAGCGGTCCGCCGAGCTTCCTCTCCATCGCCCGCCGCCAACGTCTATTCGACCGCGCGCTCTCGTTTCAACCCGATGCCGCGGTCGGCAACGGCGACCACATCTACTGGGACCTCTACATGACCGGCTTTCCGCCGCGTTTCGAGACCGAGGAGCTCAAGCGCGAGATCGGCGTCTTCGAGCGCTCGCTGCCCGTGCTCGGCACGGCGAACGAGGACGTGCTCAAGCGCGTCGGCGAGGCGCAGATCGCGCAGCTCTACGGCACGCGCTTTCGCTCGACGCCGATGTTCATCACCCAAGACGACCACGACTACTTCGAGAACGACGAAGCCAACGACAAGATGGTCACCTTCCCGCCGAACCACCTGATGTTGCAGCTCGGGCGCGGGGTGCGGCGGCTTTGGTTCCCCGAGTTCCTGCCCGACGCCAACCGGCCGTCCGGGTTGCCGGGCGCATCCGCCCCGGATACGCCTGCGGGCGCGGGCGAGAGCTACGGCACGATCCGCTATGGCAAGCTGGCCGAGGTGCTGCTGTTCGACTGCCGGCGCTACCTGTCGCTCGCCGGGCCGAACGCCTGGATCGTACCGCCGGAGACCGAGCAGTGGCTGACGGACCGAATGGCGGACCCCGAAATCCGAAACTTAGTCAACCTGCCTTCGATGCCGCCGGTGTGGACCGCGGGCAAGTGGGGCGACTGGGGCCCGGACGTGCTCGGCCCCGACGGCGAGCTGACGGCGGACGTCGAAAAGCCCTACTGGCAAGAAGGCTGGGCGCGTCAGCACGACCGATTGATGAAGGCCACCTCTGCGCAGCCCGAACGGATTCCTCTGTGGATCAGCGGCGACATGCACGCCCACGGACAGGCCCGCGTTCTGCGCGCGGGAGAGGTCGACCTGAGCGCCAACCCGGTGAACGTCTTCTTGAGCGGCGCGATGTCGACTATGACGGGCGGCTGGCCCTCGGGATTCCGCAAGACGCCGCCCAAGATCTCCTCACGCGTCAGCGTGGAGACGCCGCAGCCGGCGATCGAGGAGAACGGCTTCTTGATCGTGGATTTCGAAGACAGCGGCGTGACCGTCCGGAGCTTCAAATGGCTGCCTAAGTACGGCGACGAGGCGATCGACGACCTGGCGCCGTTCCGGGAGGCGAGGCTGCGGACCTAGCACAGTCAGAATCCAAACGGCCCGGGGAAATGGGCGGCGCCGCGCTTCTCCCTCGACCCCGGGCTGTACCCTTTCTGAGCCCCGACAGCGATGCCGGGGTGCTATGTTTCGTGCTGGTGTTGAGATCGCACCCGGGCATGGCTGCCCGGACGTTCAGGTACCCCGGGCTGGAGGCCCGGGGCGGCTATGATGTCCATTCTGGATGACGCAGTACACTAACGGCCCGGCCGAAGCGCAACCTCGCTGCACCACACAGCCGTGCGCCACAAAAGACCCCGGGAGCGGTACACTGGGCGCCGACAAGGAGGCCCGGAAATCATGAAGCAATCCCTCGCGAACCTCTTGGACCGACGCTCGTTCTTCAAGCGCTCGGCAGCCGTTGGAGCGGCCGTCACCGCCGGCAGCTTCGTCACTGAAGGCGACCTCGAGGCGGCCATGCAAGCCGCGCCGCAGATGTCGCGGCCCTCGGAGCTGAAGGTCACCGACCTGCGCATCGCGCACGTCAAGGACGCGCCCATGCGCTGTCCGCTGCTCAAGCTCTACACCAACCAGGGCATCGTGGGGTTGGGCGAGGTGCGCGACGGCGCGGACCCGCGCTACGCGCTGATGCTCAAGCCTCGGCTGCTAGGCCAGAACCCCTGCGACGTCGACAAGCTCTTCCGCCGCATCAAGCAGTTCGGCGGACACGCGCGGCAAGCCGGCGGCGTGTGTGGAGTCGAGATGGCGCTGTGGGACATCGCCGGCAAGGCGTACGGCATCCCGGCCTACCAGATGCTCGGCGGCAAGTTCCGCGACAGCGTGCGCTGCTACGCAGACACGAACATCTCCCGCGATCCGCAAGTGTTTGCCGACCGGCTCGCAAGGCGCAAGGAGGAGAAGGGTTTTACATTCCTGAAGATGGACATGGGCACGCGCCTGTTCCCGGAAAACTCGACGAAGTACCTGACGCATCCGGTGGGACGCAGCCAATGGGAGCGCAGCCGCGTGATGCATCCGTTCACCGGAGAGGAGCTGACCCCGGCGGGCGTCGACTTCCTGGCGGAGTACGCCGGCGTGGTGCGCGAGCGCATCGGCTGGGAGACGCCGCTGGCCGCCGATCATTTCGGCCACATCGGTCTGAATTCGTGCATCCGGCTCGGCAAGGCGCTCGAGAAGTACAACATGGCCTGGCTCGAGGACATGGTGCCGTGGGAGCACATGGACTTGATGAAGCAGATCACCGACGCTGTCGACATCCCCATCCTGACCGGCGAGGACATCTTCCTGAAGGAGCAGTTCATGAAGATGATCGACGATCACGTGGTCGACATCGTGCATCCGGATCTAGCGAGCTCGGGCGGGTTGCTCGAGACGAAGAAGATCGGCGACTACGCGCAGGAGGGCGGCGTGGCGATGGCGATGCATTTCGCCGGCACGCCGGTGTCGTTCATGGCGAACGTACATTGCGCCGCCGCGACGGAGAACTTCCTCGCGCTCGAGCACCACTCGGTCGACGTGCCGTGGTGGGAGGACATGGTCACGACGACAGGCAAGGCGGGTTTGCCGCTGTTCCAGGACGGCTTCGCGCCAGTGCAGGACGGCCCGGGATTGGGCGTCGAGTTGGTGGACGAAGTCGTCCAAGAGCATCTCTACACGCCGGGGTACTTCGAGCCGACGCCGGAGTGGGACAAAGCGCCGTCGAACGATCGGCTGTGGAGCCTGAACCCGTCGCCGGCGCCGCGGAAGCCGGTGAAGGCGGGCGGCTAGGCCGCCTGTCGGGAGGGGATGACTGGGGGCTCGCAGGTCCGGACTGAGCCACGGCGTCCCCTGGGGCGCGCGCTATTCGCACTCGCAGCAGTCGCTGCAGTGCTGGCAGCGCTCGCATAGATGATTCTCGCAGGCATCGCGGGTGCAGCGCGGGCAGATGCGCTCGGAAGTCTCGCCGCAGATGTGGCAGCGAAAGCCCGGCTCGGCGCTCAGCTCCTGCCCTTGGTCTGGGAGAACGGGGAGCGGCATGGGCATCCTACCGCGCCGGCGCCCGCATCAGCTCGACGCGGCAGCGCTGCGCCTCGTCGTGCGCGATCGCCATTTCCGCTTCCGCCGAGACGGCCAGGTCGCGCATGTACTCCTTGAGCTTTTCGACCGCGCCGGCGTTGACACCGCCGGCCGAGTCGAGCAGGTCGGCGATGGCCGCGTTCTGGTACTTGCGGACGCCGGCCGAGAGCGAGCGCAACATCGATTGCGAGCGGTCCAGCCACAGGAACGTATCGACGACGGTCGAAAGCTTGTCGGGGCGCTGGGCCAGCGCTTGGGCCGAGCGCTCGAGGTAGATCACGTCGTCGGAGAGGGTATCGTGTTGGCCGATGTAGGCCTGCGGGGCGCCGTCCTGGATCCACTCTTTGGGCCGGACCTGCTCGAGGATTTGCCGCACCGACTGGGCGTGCTCGACGATGTGGTCGGCGATCTCGGTCACCTCCCAACGAGGCAACATGCCGTCGTCCTGCGCCGCAAGGGGGCAGGCGCAGGCCAGCAGGGCGGCGATCACGCCAATTCTCATACCTGTCATGTTACGGAGCTTTCGCGTCGGCGCCAACCAGGCTCTAGAGCTTCTCGGTTACGGTTACGCCTTCGGTGAGACGGAAATCCAGGCGGGTCTCGGGCTCGATGACCGCCGGCTCGCCGCGGGTTGCCGCGGCCGTACCGGCTCCCGCCCCGGCGCCGGAGGCCGCGCCGATCGCAGCTCCCTTACCGCCCCCGAAGATCGCGCCGAGGATGGCGCCGGCGCCAGCGCCGATGGCGACCCGCTTCATGTCCTTGCCACGCGTGCGGGGGCCGTCGAGGGCGAACACCGAGCTACGAATCGGAACGCGCTGTCCGTCGTCGGTATCGAGGTGCGTCAGCTCGCAAGCTAACCGCGCCAAGCCTTTGAGCCGGCCCGCCTGTTGCGACTCGACGATTCGTCCCTGCAGTCGCGCGCCCTTGTCGGCGATGATGAGCCCGTCGACGATGAGGGCCTCGTCGAGGGTCGCGAAGAAGGTGTCGTCGACGCGGTGGCGCGACGTCGACAAGGTGTTGTCGATGCGCACGGCCAAGCGCTCGCCGGCTTCGATCGTCACGACGCGCGGCTCGGGCGCGGGCTCCTCGCGAAGCGGCTCGGCCAGGGCTGCGGTTGGCGGCTCGAGCTCGGCGGAAGCGACGGGTTCCGCGGGTTCGGGCAGGCTCGGCTCGAGCTCGGCGACGGGCGCCGGTTCGACCATGCTCGCCGGCGAAGGTTTGGTTTGCTCCGGCGCCGGCTCGGCCGCGACAACAGCTTGGCTTGCCGGTTCGGGAACGCGAACGGGGGCGGCCTGTACGAGACGGGCGGGCGCTGCGACCCTGCTGCGCTCCACCGGTCGCGGCGACGGCTTCGGCGGCTCGATCGTCGACAACCGCGGCGCCTGGATCGCCTCGAGAGCGCGTGTGCGCTCGGCGGCGACGGCCCTTTCCGCCGTGGCCTCGAGCCTAGCCTGCTGGCGGTAGGTCGCAACCAACAAGCCGGCGATCGCCAGCAGGCAGATCAAGATTCCGGTCTGAACGATTCTCATGGGCGCCATACGGACATTGGACGGCCCAGCCGCGCACGGAGTTTCATCTACGGCCCGCAGACCCCGACCAGGCCCTCGAACAGGCCCGCCGCGACCCACTCGTCGGCCTCACGGCGCTCGATCGCGAGCGAGTTGTCCGCGGAGTCCTCGCGCACCCGGGCGCGGGGCTCGAGGATGCGGCGGCGCGAGCTGGGCAGTGCTGGCCGCCCGGCAGTGACCTGGCGCAGGCTCCAGGAACGGCCGCCATTGAAGGTCTCGCGCATCTCGTAGGGGTCGCCGCCGCCGGCGGCTCGCTCGACGATGGCGAATCCGTGGTCGGGCGAATCGAACCGAAGTTGCAGCACCTCTCCGCGGTAGTCGCCGTCTTCGTCGATGTAGCGGCGCGACCACGAGCGGCCGGCGTCGTCGGTAGCGAGCAGGATGGGGCGCTGCCCTCCTCCCACGCCTTCGCGGCCCAGCGCCCAACCGTGGTCCTTGTCGACGAAGTGCAGCTCGTCGAGCGAGGTCGCCGCCAAGCGCTCTGCGGCTTCGGTCCAGCTCGAGCCGCCGTCCACGGTGCGGAGCACCACACCCTCGAGGTTCGCCGCAGCGGTGTAGAGATCGCCGATTACGACGACCGCCTCGTCTGCCAGACGCGCCGCGGTGAGCTCGAGCCAGACCTCACAGGGGCTCGCCGGCGTACAGATCACGCCCGCCGCCTGTAAGCGATCGGAGTCGCAGTCGAGCTCGAGTCGAATCCGTTCGCCGGAGTAGGCCGGAGGGCCATCGTTCTCGTCCGCTTCCTCCTCGGGCTCGACCTTCGGCGGCGGCATGGGGTAAGGCGCTGGGGCGTTGCGGTCGAGGACGAGCTGCGCGGGCGCGGGCGCCAACGCGATGCAGGCGAGCGCAGTGCACAGCAGCCAACGAGCCGATCCGATCATCCGTTCGCATTCTATCAGCGGCGGCTTTCTCGGCCGAAGGATTCCAACGGCCCATCCGCTAAACTGGGTGTGCATTTCCGGCCGTTCGCATGTTTGTGCAGCTCATGGAAGCGATCTTCGGGCAAGGGCCGTTTCTCGCCCTGCGGTCGATGGTCGAGATCGCCATTCTCGCCTACTGCGTCTACCAGTTGATCCGGGTGATGCGGGGCAGCCGGGCGGTGCCGGTGGCGTTCGGTTTCGCGATTCTGGTCGTCGGCTACTTCTTGGCGGCGGCCACGGGCTTAACCGCGATTCAGGGCGTGCTGCAGAGCTTGGCGCCGTATGCGGGCTTGGCGCTGATCGTCGTCTTCCAGACCGAGATTCGCGCGGCGTTGCGCGGGTTGGCTCTGAAGTTCAATCCCAGCGCGAGCAAGCGCGGCGAGAAGCTCGAGTATGAGGACATCGTCTTCGCGGTCAATCAACTTTCGGCGAGCAAGGTCGGCGCCTTGATCGTGATCGAGCGCGAGAGCGGCTTGAAGACTTTCATCCAAAGCGGAGTGCCGCTGCAGGCGCAGTTGTCTTCGGATCTATTGGTGAGCATTTTTCAACGCAGCTCGCCAATGCACGACGGCGGCGTGATCGTCCAGAAGGGGCTGATTGCCGCCGCGGCGTGCTTTCTGCCGTTGACGACGAACCCTGGCCTGGTTTCATCGCTAGGCACGCGACACCGGGCGGCCATCGGAGTCACCGAAGAGAGCGACTGCCTGGCGATCGTGGTCTCCGAGACCGACGGCCGGATCTCGATCGCCTCGAGCGGCGCGATCGAGCGCGGCGTCTCGGTCGAGCGGCTGAGGCTGCGGTTGATCGAGGCTTTCGGCTCGGTGGTGGCGCCGCCTGAAGGCGGCGCGCCGGGGCCAGCGCCGTCCCCGGCCGCCGCGATCCCTCGTAGCGCTCCCGCGGCCGTGCCGCCGGCAACGCCGGTGGCGTCGCCGGACCAAGGTTGAAAGTCGTGCGTTCGTTGCCGCCCAGCTTGACGAGGAATCTTGGCGCGAAAGCCGTCGCGGTCGCGGGGGCGGTGGCGCTGTGGGGGCTCGCGAACCTCGGAAGCGCCGGACAGGAGGCGTTGCCGGCGACGGTACGGTTTCAAAACGTGCCGCCGGGGCTGGAGGTCAACCCCGACCAAATCGACTCCATCTCGGTACTGCTGCGCGGACGACGGGACCGCTTGCGCTCGCTGGGCGAGGCGGGCTTGGTCGTCGCGGTCGACTGCAGCGAGGTCTACGGTCCAGGCGAGCGGACGGTGAACATCGACGCCGGCTCGCTGCGCCTTCCGCTCAGCGTGGACTTCGTCAAGTCGGTCCCTTCGCAGTTGCGGTTCACCTTGGAACAGCGCAGCGAGAAGCTCGTGGAGGTGGCGCCGCAGTTCGTCGGGGAGATCCCGGCCGGGTATGTGCTCGACGGCTATCGAGTCAACCCGCCCAGCCTGACGATCGCCGGCCCGGAGGACCGCGTCGCGCTTGTCGAGCAGGTCTCGACCGATCCCATTAGCCTGGAGGGCGAGGTGGGGACGCGCAGCTTCCAAACCACCGCTTTCGTCGCGGATCCGTATCTGCGATTCGCCTCCGATGCCAGGGTAACGGTCGAAGTTCGCATGCGGACACGCTAATGTCTTGTCTCGCAAGCATTACGAACGAGCGGGAGCCGAGGCGGCGGTTGGCGCTGCAGTCGATCGCCCGTTTGCAGAGGCGGGTGCGGGAGCTGACGGTCGGAATCGAGGCGTGAGCATGGAACGGATGGCGGCGAGCTGAGGCAGTACCTGGGCGGCTGGCTGCGCTATTTAGGGAAATGCGAGACGCCTCTGGCGCTCGAGCGCCTTGGCGAGTGGATCCGGTGCAGGCTGCGGTCTGCGATTTGGAAGCAGTGGCGGCATTCGCGGCGGCGCAGTGCGGAGATGCGCGCGCGAGGAGTGAGGCTGGATCCTACCGAGGGAGCGGCGTTCAGCTCGCACGGTCCTTGGCGCCCATCGAGTGGCCGGTAGTGTAGGTGCGCTCAGGCGGCCCGTGACGCATGACGAAATGTCGGCGCAGGGCTTCCGTATCCTGGACCACCTCCGCGATCGCCCAGCCGCCGGCTGCGTAACCGGAACGGGCGACAGCGAAGCCCTGATCGAGAAAGATCTTTAGAAATTTCGAGATACTACCGAACCCTACGGCTTGGCGCCAGACTCAGGTTCCCAACAGCATTTTCGAGTCTCGAACGGTTCTCTCGATCTTGGCGTAATGCTTGAGCGCGAGCCCTTCCAGGTCCGGGAAGACGCTGAAGCCCGTCATGCCACCGGGGTCCAGGTAGCTCTCGACGTCTTCGTGCTTGTCAGGCCCCAGATCAACTCTTGCGAGCTGTCGTTCCTCGACCAACCTGCTTGCGTGTTGATCGAGTGGAAGTGGGCTATCACCACGGACAACGAACGCCGAGCGTTGAGCGGCCATACGCTGATTGATAAAGACCGGTGACGCAGCGATCGAGGGCCGTTGACTATGCCACACCTAGGACTAGGTGCGGCAGGGATGCCGTCGGTCACGCCGCAGCGCGCGGAGGTCGGTGGATATCGCCAGTCTGGGGCTGGGCCTGCTCCCCTGCGGAACGTGGAAAAGCGGAACGATTCGGCTCGTCGCGCTCGTAGCAGAGAGTGAGAAGCCAATGATTACCACAACCACCCCTTCCATCGAAGGCCGCGCGATTCGCGGCTACCTCGGCATCGTCGTCGGCGAAGCGATCGTCGGGGCGAACCTGTTCAAGGACCTCTTCGCCGGTATCCGCGACATCGTGGGCGGCCGTTCGGCGGCCTACGAGCAGGAGCTCGAGAAGGCGCGGACGATCGCGATCGGGGAGTTGCAACAGCGCGCCGCGGAACTGGGCGCGGACGCCGTGGTGGGCGTCGACCTCGACTACGAAGTGCTCGGCCAGGGCAACGGCATGCTGATGGTCAGCGCTTCGGGTACGGCGGTGAAGCTGGGCTGACCTACCGCAGAGGGCCCACTTCCTCCGAGCGCGCGTGAAGACCGACCTCGAGGGCCGAAGCCAGGAATCCAGGCTCTCTTCCCCGCAGCGGAGTTCCGCGATGTCATGATCACGCGTCAGAAGAGTCGGCGCCGTAAACGACACTACTTCTCCCAGGCGGGTTCACGGCTCAACAGCCGAGCCAGCGCGGGATTGGTCGTACGATCGAGCAACACTTCCTTGGCTCGCCGACCGGTATTCCGCCAGGACAGAACGTGACAAAACCTGCCAAACCGGCCGGGCTCAATCGCCCGCCGCCGGTTGCACTGCTTCAGGTTGGGTGCGCGCCGCCGAGCCCTCGCTGAGCTCTTCGAGGAACGAATAGACCACCGGGATGAAGACCAGCGTGATCAACGTCGAGGTCACTAGGCCGCCGATCACCACCCGCGCCATCGGCACCTGAAGCTCCGAGCCTTCGCCGATGCCGAGCGCCATCGGGGCCAAGCCAAGCACGGTCGTCGCAGTGGTCATCAGGATGGGCCGCAGCCGGCGACTGCCGGCCGTTACCACCGCGTCTCGCACGGAGTAGCCGTGTTGACGCCGCAACTGATTGGCGTAGTCGACCAGCACGATGGCGTTGTTGACCACGATGCCCACCAGGATGATCACCCCCAGGAAGCCCTGCATGTTGAACGTGGTATTGGTGAGCAAAAGAATCGTTACGACGCCGACCGCGGCCAGCGGAATCGAAAAGATGATGATGAAGGGGTCGCGCAGCGACTCGAACTGCGCCGCCATCACCATGTAGACCAAGATGAACGCCAGGATGCAGGCGAAGAGCAGATCGTTGAACGCCTCGACCTGTTCTTCGTACTCGCCGCCCATCTTGAACTCGTAGCCGGCCGGCCGCGCGATCTCGCCCAACGCCGCATCGAGGTCGGTCACGATCGAGCCAAGGTCGCGATCCGAGATCGCGCCGGAGACGAAGACGATGCGCTCCTGGTCGATGCGGTCGATCTGGGTCGGGCCTTCTTGACGCTGCATGCGGACGACCTGGTCGGCCGTGATCAGCTCGCCGTTGGGCGCCCGCAGGGGAATGTCGCCAATCTGGCTGGCCGAAAGCCGGTCGTCTTCCTCCAAGCGGACGACGATGTCGTACTCGTCGCCTTCTTCGCGGTAGAACGACGCCCGACGGCCGCCCACCGCGGTCTCGAGCGTGTCCGCCACGCCCTCGACCGTCATGCCCATGCTGGCGGCCTTGAGGCGGTCGATCTTCACCACCATCTCCGGCAGGCCGGGCTGGCGCGAGACTTGCGCCTCGACGATGCCCGGTACGCTCAACATCGTTTGCTGAACCTGCTCGGCCAACCCGGAGGTGATCTCCTGGTTATAACCGCGAATCTCGACCGAAAGCCGATCGCTGGCGTCGCCGCCGCCCCGCCGTCGCCCGAAGCTGCCGCCTTGGACGCGCGTCCGCACTTGACTGCCAGGCACCACGCGCATCAGCAGCGGCCGGATCGTGTTCGCGATGTCGGCGGCCGAGCGCTCGCGCTCGGTGCTGGTATTCAGCGTGATCCGCAACTCGCCGAGGTGCTGCGAGACGCCGCGGAAGGGGCTGTTCTGCCCGGCCTCGGTCATGATGTACTCGGCTTCGGGCACTTCCTCGGTTACGATCTGATACATGCGATCGATGACCTGCTTGGTCGTCGCCGCGTTGGTGCCCGACTCGAGCTCGACGTTGACGCGAAGCTGGCCCTCGTCGACCTGCGGCTGTAACTCGACGCCCAGCAGCGGAATGAGCCACATCGCGAAGGCGAACAAGCCGACCGCGCAGCCGGTGACGATCAAACGATGGTCGAGCGCCCAGCCGATCACGCCGCCGTACCATTCGCTCAGACCGCTCAGCATGCCGCCCTCGCTGCCCATCGACTTGGTCTTGGTCCCACGCAGCAACTTCGAGCACAGCGCGGGCACTACTGTCAGCCCGGCCGCCAGCGAGCAGAGCAGCGAGAACGAGACGACGTAGGCCAACTGCTGGAAGGTCTGCGCCGAGTAACCGCCCAGGAACACGACCGGCACGAACACCGCGATCGTCGTCAGCGTCGAAGCCGTGATCGCCATCGCGACCTCGTTGCTGCCCACGATGGCCGCTTCCTGCAATGGCGCGCCGCCTTCGCGGTGGCGGTAGATGTTCTCGAGCACCACGATGGCGTTGTCGACCAACATGCCCACGCCCAACGCCAAGCCGCCGAAGCTGACCGTGTTGAGCGTGAAGTTGTTGAAGTACATCAGCGCGAACGTCGAGATCACCGAGATGGGAATTGCGACTCCGATGATGAGCGTGGACGAGAAGCTGCGCAGGAAGACCAGCAGCACGATGACCGCAAGCACGGCGCCGGCCATCGCAGCGGACTTGACGTTGTTGATGGCGACCATGATGAAGTCCGCCGTGTCCATCGTCTTGTCGAACTGGAGGTTCGAGTAGTCACGCTCGATCGAGGCGATCTCGGCCCAGATGCCCTCGGAGACTTTGACGGTGTTTGCGCCGGACTGCTTCGAGATGATCAAGCGCAAGCCTTCCACGCCGTTGACCGCCACGTAGTAGCGAATGTCCTCATGCGAGTCTTCGACTCGAGCGATGTCGCGCACGTAGACGGGTACGCCGTCGCGCGAGGTCAGCGCGACATCGAGGATCTGCTCCAGGCTTTCGTACTCGCCCGAAGTCCTCAGCAGCAGCTCGAAGCGGCCCTCTTTGACCGGACCCACTGGCCGGTTCAGGTTCTCGCTGCGAATCCGCTGTACGACCTGGTCGACCGAGAGGTTGAGCGCCCGCAGCTTGTCGAGGTCGAGGTCCACGTGGATCTCGCGGCGCAGCCCGCCGTTGAGGTTGACCTGCCCGACGCCCGGCACGCGCTCGAGGCGATAGACCACGTTCTTCTCGACGAACGACCGCAGCTCTTTCGGCCCGTAGTCGGGCGAGGCCGCGGTGATGAACATGATCGGGAACTGCGAGACGTCGAACTTGAAGATGAACGGCGGCTCGATGTCGTCGGGCAGCGCGCGGCGGCCGCGGTCCAGCCGCGAGCGGACCTCGTCGGTCGCGACATCGATGTCGGTGCCGTAGATGAACTCGACGCGCACCGACGCGCGGCCCTCGGACGAGGTCGAGGTGACGCGCTCGACGCCGGGGGCGGAGCTGACGATCTGTTCGAGCGGTCGCGAGATGAGCGTCTCGACCTCTTCCGGCGCCACGCCCGGGTAGTCGATGTTGATGCTCAGCGTCGGCTGGTCGATCTCGGGCATCAGATCGACCGGGATCTCCAGAAACGAGATGCCGCCCAGCAGGATACAGACCAGGCATGCCATCAGGACGGTAACGGGCCGTTTGATTGAAAACTCGGGAAGACTCATCGAAGCCTCAGGTCCTTACTCACTAAGCCGGAGGGGCCCAGCCGGGATTCTTCTGGATGTTGACCCACACGTGCACGTGCGGCGCTCCGCGGTAGTGCCAGACCATGGTCGGGCTCTCGAGCTGCCAAACATCCCAAACGCCGTCGCCGCCCAGATCGTGATTCTTATAGAACGCCATCGAGAGCGACTCGACGCCGCCGGTCTGCGCGATGAGCGCCATGGACTCGCCGCGATCCTTGCGCCGGAACGGCATCAGCAGGCCGCTGAGCGTCTGGCTGACCAAGGCGCGCTGGTCGGCGCTCATCTCCGATACGGGCAAGCCTTCGGGCTCGCCGCGCAGGGCCACGGTTTGGGAGCCACGCTCGCGGCGCGCCGAGCCAACCAGGGCCGCCGCGCGCTGTTTGCCGTCTAGGGCGGCGAACACCTCGTTCGCTTTCTTGGCTTGGAACCAGAAGACGTTGTTGGGGTGGTGCGGCGCCTCCCGGAAGGTCATTCCCTGGTGGCCGTAGAAGATCGGCCCTCCAAAGGCCGCGCCGTCAACCGAGTCGCCGTCGCAGCGCACGGTGCGGTGGCGACCGGTAAGCACGAACTCGAACTTGCCCGAGCCGGGCCGGCCGAACAGGGCGACGGAGTAGTTGCCGATGCCGCCGGCGTCGTCGTCGAGTTGCTTGGCGGCCCGGCCGGCGAACTCGGGGTTGTGCAGACCGCGATAGATCTCGCGCACCAGCGCTTGCTGCTCAGGGTTGAAGACGCGCCCGATGCGCGCATCGGTGATGTGCCAGTTGTTGTCGACCTTGGAGCGAAGAGGGTGGTCGAAGGGAAACACGAGCTGCCGCTTTTGTTCTTCGTCGAGGGACGAAAAGAGCTGAGCGACGTAGGATTCGGGCGCGGGCGGGCGAGCGACCAGCGGGGCGGCCGCGGCGGCAAGCGCGGACGCGCCTAGGAATTCCCGTCGGTTGAGCAGCGCCATGGGGCAATCTCCAAGGATTTAAGTCTGGGTTGAGCGCGCCAAGGTTACCCTCCCGCAGCGCATCGAGACCGGCTCAGTCGCCTGATGGCAGCGGCTGCAGATCACCGTCCCGGGCAGCCTCGCCCGGGCGCGCGCGCTCCTTGCGGCCCTCCACGGTGTAGTAGACGATCGGGATGATGATCAACGTGATGACGGTCGAGCTGGTGAGCCCGCCGATGACGACGCGAGCCAGCGGCGCCTGCAACTCCCCGCCCTCGCCGATACCGAGCGACATCGGCAACAGGCCGAGCACGGTGGTCGCGGTGGTCATCAAGATCGGGCGCAGGCGTCGCCGCCCGGCGGTGACCACCGCCTCGCGCAGCGCCATGCCTCGTTCGCGAATCAGCAAGTTCGTGTAGTCGATGAGCACGATGGCGTTGTTGACCACGATTCCCACCAGCACGATGATGCCGAGGAAGCCCTGCATGTTGAACGTCGTCTTGGTGAGCACCAACATCGCCGTGACGCCGACCGCGGCGAGCGGGATGGAGAACAAGATGATGAAGGGGTCGCGCAGCGACTCAAACTGCGCCGCCATGACCATGTAGACCAACACGAGCGCGAGGATGGCCGCGAAGGTCATGTCGCGAAAGGCTTGCTCCTGCTCTTCCCATTCGCCGGCGAAGACGAACTCGTAGCCCCGCGGCTTGTCGATCTCGCGGAGCTTCTCGCGCAGGTCGGCCACCACCGAGCCCATGTCGCGGTCGGCGACCGTGCCGCCTACCATGACGATGCGCTGCTGGTCCTTGCGCCGAATCTCGACCGGGCCTTCCTGGCGGCGCAGGCGCACCAGCGTTTCGGCCGGCACGGTGGAGCCGTCTGGAAGGTACACCGGCACGTCGCCGACCTGACCCACGTTCAAGCGGTCCTCCTCGCGCAACCGCACGAGGATGTCGTACTCGTCGCCGTCTTCGCGAAACATCGAGGCGCGCGAGCCGCCAATGGCGGTTTCGAGCGTATCGGCGACCGCGCCCACCGACAGCCCCATGCTGGTGGCTTTCTCGCGGTCGACCCGGACCAGCATCTCGGGCGTGCCCGGCCGCCGGCTGATGATGGCCGAGGGTACGCCGGGGACGGCGAGCATGGCGTCGCGGACGCGCTGCGCCAAGTCGGCCATGATCTCGGGGTTATGGCCGCGGATCTCGACCTGCAAGCGCTCTTCGTCGTCGCCGCGGCGACGGAACGTGCCGCTCGAGACGCGGGTTTGCACCAGCATGCCGGGCTCGAGCTGCATCTGCGAGCGCAGCACGTTCGCCACGTCCGCGGCCGAGCGCTCCCGTTCCGATGACGGCACGAGGTCGAGGCGCAGACGTCCCGAGTTGGTGCCGCGGTAGTAGAACGAGGAGTTCGAGCCGGCCTCGGTCATGATGTACTTGGCCTCGGGGGCCTGGTCGCGCACGATGTCGGCCATGCGCTGCATGACGTCGTCGGTGACCTCGACGCGCGTGCCCGGCTCGAGCTCGACCGAGACATAGATCATGCCTTCGTCGACTTGCGGCTCAAGCTCGACGCCGATCAGCGGGATGACGTAAAAGGCGCCGGCGCAGAGCGCGACCGCGAGCGTGACGATGATGAAGCGGTGATTCAAGGCGACGTCGAGCGCGCCAGCGTAGCGCTCGCCCATCCACTCCTGGAAGCGGTTGAGCACGGCGCCGACGCCGCTCGCCCGGCCGCCCACTCCCGAAGCGCGCAGCAACCGCGCGCACAGCGTGGGCACGACGGTGATGCTGACCAGCAGCGAGCACAACAGCGCGAACGAGACGACGTAGGCGAGCTGCTTGAACGTCTCGGCCGACATGCCGCCGATGAACAGCACGGGAACGAAGACGGCGATGGTCGTCATCGTGGAGGCCGTGATCGCCATCGCGACCTCCTCGCTGCCCACTGTCGCGGCTTCCATCATCGGCCGGCCGTCTTCGCGGTGACGAAAGATGTTCTCGAGCACGACGATCGAGTTGTCGACCAGCATGCCCACGCCCAACGCGAGGCCGCCGAAGCTGACCGTGTTGAGCGTGAAGCCGTTGAAGAACATCAGCGCGAAGGTGGCGATCACCGAGATGGGGATGGCCACGCCGATCACCAGCGTCGAAGAAAGACTGCCGAGGAAGAACAGCAGAACGATGACGGCGAGGCCGGCGCCGACGAGCGCGGCGGTCTTGACGTTGTCGATGGAGGAGCGGATGAACTTCGCTGAATCCCAGGTCGCCTCCAGACGCACGTCGGGGTAGTCGAGGTGGATCTCCGCGGCCTCCCTCCACATCGCGTCGGAGACCTCGACCGTATTCGCGCCAGACTGCTTGTAGAGGAACATGCGGACGGCGGGCTCGCCGTTGACGGTGACGATGTAGCGAATCTCCTCGTGGGAGTCGCTGACGGTGGCGATGTCGCGCAGATAGACCGGGACGCCCTGCCGGGTGGCGACGCCGACGGCGAGGATGTCCTCGAGACTCTCGAACTCTCCCTGAGTTCGAAGCAGCACCTCGTAGCGGCCCTCGTGGACCGGACCGACCGGGCGGTTCTGATTCTCGCGGCGCAGGCGGGCGACGACGTCGGCGACCGAGAGGTTGAGCGCGCGCAGCTTCTTGAGGTCGAGCTCGACGTGGATCTGACGCCGCAACCCGCCGGAGATGCGCGCTTGCGCGACGCCTGGGGCCCGCTCGAGCCGGTACTGAATGTTCTTCTCGGCGAAGTGGCGCAGTTGCTTGGGGTCCATGTCCTCGGCGCGAACCGTGATGAACATGATGGGGAACTGCGAAGTGTCGTACTTGAAAAGCATCGGCGGCTCGAGATCGTCGGGCAGCCGGCCGCGGTTGCGGTCCATACGGGCGCGCAGCTCATTGGCGGCCTCGTCGAGATCGGAGCCGTAAGCAAACTTGACGCGGACGCTTGCTTGGCCTTCATTCGAGGTGGAGGTGATCTCTTCGACGCCGGGCGCGGAGGCGACGGCCTCTTCGATCGGCCGCGCGACGAGCGTTTCCATCTCCTCGGGCGCGACGCCGGGGTAACTGGCGCTGACGGTCAGCGTGGGGTACTCGGTCTCCGGCATCAGGTCGACCGGAATCTCGACGAAGGCGATGGCGCCGAGCAGCATGGCCACCAGACAGGCCATGAGCACGGTGACGGGGCGCTTGATGGAGAGAGCGGGAAGGCTCATCGGGGAATCGATTCGATTGGCGGGCCCGGGAGCCCGCCTGGAACAAGGACGATGGCGTATTTGCGGCGGTTACGGTGCTTCGGCGAAGGCCTAGGCCCTCCGTGGCGGCATTTTGCCCAACACCAGGCCCATGATCAAGAAGCACATCAGCTCGTAGAACGCGGTCACGAGCTTCCATCGCCAAGGAGACATCCACCAGATCGCGTCGCCGAAGTGGGTCATGACGACCGAGATCGCCCCTGCCAGCAGCGCCAGCTTGACTTTGCCTGCGAACGCCATCCCGGCGCCGGCCCAGCTCAACAGCGCGGCAACGAGCGCGGCGACCACGAGCCCATGGAGAAATCCGAAAGCCATGATGGAGGGGACCATGGCTGGGCGGCCGCCGGCAGCGGTGATGAAGACGAAGCCGGTCGGCCCGGCTTGCGAGAGACGCTCGAGCTCCTCGGCCTCGTGCATGACACTGGGCACGCCGTAGACGCCGTTCTGGGGGAAGTGCTCTCGCAGCGCCTGCTGGGCGGCGGAATCGTCTGCCGCGCGGTTCCAGGCCTGATAGGGAACCGTGGTCGCCCCCCAGAACACGAAGCCCCACAGATAGACGGCTACGGCGGCGACGAGGATGGCGAGAGGACGCTTCACCGTGGTTTCCCTCCAGCGGACCGGCACGATGATGGGATGCGGCGGCGGCCGTTGTCAAGCGATATAGCCCTGGTTATTGGAACCGACGAGGAACTCGCGCGGCCGGCCGGCGGCCCGGGTCACCGCCTCGGCCGCGAGGTAGCCGCTGCGCACGGCGCCTTCCATGGTGGCCGGCCAGCCGGTGGCGGTCCAGTCGCCGGCTAGGAAGACGTTGGGATGTTTCGTCGCGGGCCCTGGGCGTGAAGCGGCCAGGCCGGGCTTGACCGAGTAGGTTGCGCGGGCTTCCTTGACCACGTGCGCTCGCTCGAGCTTGGCGCGCTCGGCGGCGGGGAAGTAGTCGCGCAGGTCGCGGACGGCGAGCTCGACGATCTCCTCCCGGCTCATGCCGATCAAGTTGCGCGAGGCGCTGACCACGCATTGCACGTAGCGCTCGTCGCGCCGGAACATCCACTGCATGGTGCGGTCGAGCAGGGAGGCGTGGGGCAGTTCGGTGACGGCCCGGTCAAACCAGAGGTGGACGCCGGTGATGGGGGAATGGGTGAACTGGTCGAGGTTCACCTCGAGGCTGGGCAGCAGGGCTTGGACGCGCTCGAACGGCACAGCCGAGACGTAGTAGTCGGCTTCACGCGAGGCCGGGTCGATGCGATCGACGCTCGAGCGCATACGCACCTCGACGCCTTCGCCGGCCGCGGCGTAGAGGTCGGCGAGCGGAATCGCCGGCACGCCCATCTCGTAGGAGGTCCGCGAGCCCATCAGGCCCTCGGCGAAGACTTGGAAAGCCGGTTGCGCCGACGCCGCGGCAGGCTCTTCGTTGAGGGCGCTGACGATGATTGGCGCCCAGAAGCGGTTGTAGGCGTTCTCGCTCACCCCGCGCGAGCGCAGCCAATCGCCGAAGGTGAACGAGTCGAGATCATCCTGGCGGGGGAAGGCGCGCTCGATTGCCCGCAGATCGCGAACTAGCGCCAGCTTTTCGCTGAAGTTCAGAAATCCAAGCCGCAAGAATGAGCCCGCCAGGTGCAGCGGCTTAGGCAGCGGCCCGCGCTCGAGCGTGTCGACCGCTCCGCCGGGGCTGACGAAATGGATCGCGCGGTAGAAGCGGATCTTTTTGGCCACGCCGCAGCGCGCGTAGAAGTCGAGAAGGTTGTCGCAGCAGCGCAGCAGCACGTGCTGGCAGTTGTCGATGCGCTCGCCGTCGGGCTCGGAGGGGTGGAGAGGAAACGAAGTGGCGCGGCCGCCCAAGAATGGCTTGGCCTCATGGAGCTCGACGTCGAACCCAGCGGAGCGCAACGCCGCGGCGGCGGAGAGGCCGGCCAAGCCGCCGCCGACGATCTTTACGCGGGGTATGGGAGCGCTCCTCCCAGCCAGCGGGTGCGCATCGCGCGCAGCACGATCCGGCTCTTCTCCCAACCCGACAGCCGGGCGCGCGTGCGGTAGACGTCATACTCGAGCTGGCGGATGCGGCGCAGGATGCCGTAGTAAATGGCGATCATCGCCCACAGCGCCGGCCGGCTCGCTGGGCGCACGAGCCCAAGCAACGGCGCGGCCTCCTCGTAGTAGGAGTTGGCGCGCGTCCATTCGAACTCCATCAGGCGCCGGAAACCAGGGTTGCCGGGGCGCGCGCCGCTTGCAGACAGCAGCTCTTCGCGCGTCAAGCCGAAGGTCCGCAGGTCCTCCTCGGGCAGGTAGACGCGGCCCATGCCGGCGTCCTCGGGAATATCGCGAAGGATGTTGGTCAACTGGAAGCCGATGCCGCATTTCTCGGCCAGCTCGAGCGCGCGCGGGTCTTCGAAGCCAAACACGTGCGTGATGGTGAGGCCGACGACCGAGGCGACCCGGTAGCAGTAGCGGTAGAGCTCGTCGAAGGTCTGGTAGCGCTGCGGTTCGAGATCGCTCTCCACGCCGCGGATCAGCTCGTCGAAGTAGTCGGGCGGGATGGCGTACTTCTCCACCGTGGCGGCGAAGGCGGGCAGGATGGGATCGTCGCCGGCTTTGCCCGAGAGTGCGTCGGCAAGCGCGACGCGCCACTGCTCGAGTTGGGCGCGCCGCGCCTCGAGCGGCGGCTCGAGCTCGTCCGAGATGTCGTCGGAGTAACGCATGAACGCGTAGATCGCGCACATGGCGTCTTTCTGCTCTCTAGGCAACAGCAAGAACGAGTAGTAGAAGTTGCGCGCGCGTTCGCGGGCGACGCGGCGGCAATGCTCGAAGCTCGCCTCGAGCGCCGTCATCGCGAGCTCTCCTGAGCGGCCGGGCGAACCGCCTTTCGGCGGCCCGGCCAGAGGACGCCGGCAACCACGCGCAGCAACAACCCGACGCGCTCGAGCTTGCCGACCTTCGGGCGTCGCGCGATCGGATCGTAGTCCTGCTTGCGAATCTTGTCGAGCACCGCGAGTCCGCCGCGGCCGAACAGCTCGAGATCGATCGCCAGCCGCGAGTCGACCTGCTCGACCAGCGGCATGCCTTCGGCGAAGAGCCCCTCGGCGCGGTCGACGAGCTCGCGCACGAGCGAGCGAGCCGCCGCCCGGGCTTCGCCGCGGCGCAAGTCTTCGGCCAACGATTCGTAGTCGTAGCCATGCGCCGCCATGCGGTCGGCGGGCAAGTAGATGCGGTCGCGGTCGATATAGTCGCGCCGGACGTCCTGCCAGTGGTTGGTGAGCTGCAAAGCCGTGCAGGTCGCATCGGAGAGACGCCGCCGTGGTTCGTCGGTGTAGCCGCACAACAGGAGCACCAGCCGCCCCACCGGGTTCGCCGAGTAGACGCAGTAGTTGAGCACTTCGGCGTAGGAGGCGTAGCGGGTCTTGCGCTGATCGAGCTCGAAAGCGCGGATCAGATGCTCGAAGGGCTCGCGCGGCAACGCGTGCTCGCCGACCGTCCCTTGCAACGCGACGAACACGGGGTGGCGCACCTGCCCCGCGAACATCGCGTCGAGCTCGCGCCGCCACCAAGCGAGCATCTCCAAGGCGTGATCGGGGCTCGAGAGCTCGTCTCCGAGATCGTCGGCCCAACGGCAGTAGGCGTAGACGTTGAAGAAGTCCTGGTGCAGCCGCTTAGGCAACAGCAGGCTGACGACGTGAAAATTTTCGTAGTGCGCGCCGGAGATCCAGCGCGTGTAGGCTAGGGAATCCTCGAGCGACCAGGGCTCGAAGTCCGTCCCGTGGCGCTCGAGGAACTCCTTGGGAAACAGGTGCATCGGTTCGCGGTTGGCCGTCGTCTGTTGACCGTTGGCCGTTGTCCGTGCCTGGCGGGACGGTCCAGGCTCAACCCGCAAATGGGCAACGGGTTAGCCGGCGACGGGTTCGGGGTTGGGCAGGATCGCCGTCTTGAGATGACCGTTGTGGCTCATCATGTGCTGGAACACGCCCAGCAGGTCCGACAGCGGCGCCTCGTCGATCACGAACTCGCCGACGTTGATCTTGCCGCGCGCGATGATGTCGAGCGCTGAGCGGATGTGGCGCGGCGTGTGGTGGAAGCTCGCCTTGAGCGTCAGCTCGGCGTAGTGCAGCAACGAGGTGTCGAGGCAAACCTGCGTGTCCTTGGGGCAGCCGCCGAAGAAATTCACCGCGCCGCCGGAGCGGACCATCTCGACGGCGCCGCGCCAGACGTGCGGGGATCCGACGGCTTCGATCACCACGTCGGAGCCGCGACCGCCTTCGGTGGCCGCGCGCACTTCCTGGATGGGCTCGCCGCCGGGGCGGGCGGTGATGAGCTCCTGCGCCCCCATGCGTGCGGCGCGCTCGAGCTGCTGCAACCGCCGGCCCACCGCGATTACGCGCGCACCGACGACCGTCGCCAGGCGCACGAACATCAGCCCGATCGAGCCCAGCCCCAGCACGGTAACGAAGTCGCCCGCGCGGATGCCGATGTCTTCGATGCCGTGCAGCACACACGCCAGCGGCTCGGCCATCGCCGCTTCGCGGTAGCCGACGCCGTCGGGGATCTCGTAGCAATTCTTTTCAACAATGCGCGCGGGGATGCGCATGAACTGCGCGTAGGCGCCGTTGTTGAACAGCAAGTCTTCGCACAGGTTCTCTTTCTGCCGGCGGCAGAAGAAGCATTCGCCGCAAGGCGCCGAGTTGGCGGCGACCACGCGCTGGCCAACCTCGAACTTCGTGACCTCCGAGCCCACGGCGACGATGTCTCCGGCGAGCTCGTGGCCGAACAGGGCCGGAGGCTTGATCATGCGGGCGTGGTGGCCGCGGCGAAAGACCTTGAGGTCGGTGCCGCACGTGAGCGCCGCCTTCACCTGGACCAGAATGTCGTGCGGTCCGATGTCGGGCACTGGAACCCGCTCGATGCGCAGGTCCTCCTTGCCGTGCAACACCGCCGCTGTCATCGAGTCGGTCACGTCTGTTCTTCCTTACCTCTGCGGGTGTACCAGCACTTTCAACGAGCCGTCCCGCGGCCGCCGAGCAAGCTCGATGCCGCGTGAGAGCTCCTCTAGCGGCACCGTGTGCGAGACGAGCTCCTCCACCGGGAAGGAATCGCTCCACACGATCTCAGCCGATTCTCGCTGAAGATCGACCGAGGCGCTATACGAACCGAATACCATTCTCTCGCCTTTCCCCACCTGAGCGCCATCTAAGCGGAAGGATTC
Organism: Bryobacterales bacterium; assembly: GCA_965216545.1. Lineage (GTDB taxonomy): Bacteria > Acidobacteriota > Terriglobia > Bryobacterales > UBA6623 > RI-231. The sequence continues at coordinate 2,068,162 of OZ244172.1, read as the reverse complement.
TTGCGGAGAAGTCTGAGCGAAAAGCATGACGCGGGCTCCGGCGCGACTATAGCGCACCGCTTCCTCGACGATCCCCGGCGCGGAGGCGGCGACGATGACGACATCGGCGCCGCGGCCTTGGGTTCTGGCGACGAGCTCGCGCTTGACGTCGGTCCGATTCGGATCCCACGCCTCGCGGGCGCCGAGCCGGCGAGCCTTCTCGAGCCGAGACGGCAGCGGGTCGGTGGCGTAGAGCGCGGCCGCGCCCTGGCGAGAGAGCAACATCGTGAAGAGCAGCCCGATCGGCCCCTGGCCCAGCACTACGACCGTATCATCGGGTCGAACCGCCGCTTTCTCCAGGCCTTTCAAGCAAGTATTGACCGGTTCGACGAAAGTCGCGCGCTCGAAGCTGACCCCGTCGGGGATCCGTTCGACGCCGCGCTCGACGATCCAATCCATCACGCGCACGTACTCAGCGAAGCCGCCTCCGGCGGGCTCGTAACCGGCCGTCACGCCGACTCTCTTGTACTCGGCGCACTGGGCGTAGTCGCGATGGGAGCAGTAGAAGCAGGCGCCGCACGGAATGTGATGGAACACGCAGACGCGGTCCCCGGGCGCGTACCCCTCGACGCCATCGCCCGTCGCGGCGACCACGCCGGCCGTCTCGTGTCCGTAGATGCGAGGCGGGGGAAGCAGGTCGTGCTCGATTTTCTTGAGATCGGTGTGACAAACCCCGCAAGCTTCCACGCGGATCAGCAGCTCGCCGGGCCCGATCCGCGGGGTGGGAGTAGGCTCGACCACCACGCGCCCCGAACCTCGGTAGACGGCTGCCCGCATAGGATCGGCGGAGGCGATCACGTCCGCGCTCAGGGCCTCGACTCCACTGGAAACCGGCATTGCTCCAAGAAGTGCGCTAGGTTGCGGCTGGCCAGCTCGGCTTGCCGCTTCAACTCCATCAATCTGCGCCAACGCTTCGGGCTGAGCCCGGCTTGCGCCGCCACCGCCAACCCGGAAACGCTTCCGTCGCCGCGCCGGGCGCGCTCGAAATCGAACCCGAGGTCGGTTTCGGCATCGTCGCTGACCACGCGGACGCAGAAGAACGGCAGCCCAAGTTCCGCAGCTCGTTCGGCGACCGCATACGCTTCCATGTCGACGGCGTCCGCGCCGCTGGCAGCCAGGCGGCGCTTCTGCTCGACCGTGCCGGCGATGTGGTCGATGGTGAGCAAACGGCCGCGCCGAACGCTCCCCGGCCCATCATCGTACACCGGCAAGTTTACAGGGTAGCACTTTGTGTCGCCAAGTAGAAGAGTCTCCTTGGCCAAAAACACGTCGCCGACCTGCCACCCAGGGCGCAGTGAACCGACGTACCCAATAGATATAAAAGCACTTACATTGTTTCGTACTAGAGCCTGCGTGACCGCCCTCTTAGCCGCCTCTTGGCCAATCCCCTCGGCGACCATCAGGGCTTTTCCCCCGGTCCATTGAGACCAATACCCCCAGCGGGTCCCCACATCGGCTGGCTCGCGGCGGGTGAAGCCGGCGAGCTCGCGGGCGTCGGCGGCGACCGCTAGCAGTACTGGTTCTCGCGAAACCATTGGATGGCGCGTTGAAGCGCCGGCTCGATGGGGCCGGGCCGCCAGCCGAGCTCGCGCTCGGCCTTGGCGGAGCTGACCCACGCCTTGGTCGCCGCCATGCGGACGGCTTCGAGCGGAGCGCGCGGTTCACGTCCGGTGAGCGAGGCCAGGCCGGTCTCGGCGGCGCCGAAGAGCCAGGCCGCGGCGTAGGGCAGCCGGATGCGGGGCGCGGGGCGGCCGGCGAGCCGGGCGACGGTGTCGAGAATTTCGTGCAGGGTCATGTTCCGCGCGCCCAAGACGTAGCGCTCGCCCGGGAGGCCGCGCTCGGCGGCCAGCAGGTGACCCGCGGCAACGTCCCGCACGTCGACCAGGTTGAGCCCGGTGTCGACATAGGCGGGCGTCCGGCCGAGCAGAAAGTCCAAGATGATGCGTCCGGTCGGGGTGGGCTTCAAGTCGGCTTCGCCTACGGGCGCCGTCGGGTTGACGATGACCACGGGTAGGCCCAGTCGTGCAGCTTCGAGAGCCGCCTGTTCGGCGAGGAACTTGGAACGCTTGTAGTGACCGCTCATCTGCTCGACCGAGACCGGCGTCGATTCATTCCCCAACTCGTTGCGAGGGACGCCAATCGTTCCGACCGTGCTGGTGTAGACCACTCGATCGACTCCTTGGCGCTCGGCTGCTTCGAGCAAGTTCCGCGTTCCCTCCACATTTGAAGCATAGAGCTCGCCAGGGTCGCGCGCCCAGAGGCGATAGTCGGCCGCAACGTGATAGATCGTATTGCAACCCGTGACCGCCTGCCGAAGTGACTCTGGGTCTCGCAGGTCTCCGACCGCCTCTTGGTAGACGAGGTCGGCGATCCCGCGTGTCTCGCTGTTGGACCGCAGCAACAGCCGGATGGGCTCGCCGGCGGCCGCCACCGCCCGCGCGAGATGGCCGCCGAGGAATCCTGAAGCTCCGGTGATGAGTATCACGGTCCGTGAGCCGTAAGCCGTAAGTCGTGAGCCGCCGGACCGCAACCTCGGTTCACGGCTTACCGTTCACGGTTCACGGAATCAGCCCAGCGCCCAAGCGATCATCTCGAGGCTGTCCCCCAACGAGGCGTTCACGCCCAGCGCCGCCGAGGGCTCGAAACCGCAATGCACCATGCAGTCGTTGCAGCGCGGGTCGTTGCCGGCGCCATACCGCTCCCACCGCGTCTGCGACATCAGCTCCTCGAAGCTGTCCCAGTGCGCATCGGTAATGAGATAGCAGGGGCCTTTCCAGCCGCGGACGTTGTAGGTCGGGTTGCCCCAAGCCGTACAGGGCAGATCGTGCTCGCCCTTGAGGAACTTCAGATAGGCCGGAGTCGAATTGAGCTTGAACTTGGCGAAGAGCCTATCGATGTCGCGGAACTTCTCGTGGACCTCGGCGCGGGAGAGGAAGATCTCGGTCGTATCGACCGCCGAATAGGGGTAGGCGGGCGAGAGCATGTGGCCGTCGATGTCGAGCCGGGCGAGATACTCGAACAGCTCCTCGATCTCGCGCATATCGGTTTCGCGGTAGACCGTCGTATTGGTGCAGACCAAAAAGCCCGCCGCCTTGGCCGCGCGGATGCCCTCGATCGCCTCCTCGAAGACGCCTTCACGCTCGACCGCCATGTCGTGGGTCTGCTTCAACCCGTCGAGATGGACGTTGAAGAAGAAACGCTTGTTCGGCTGAAACTCCGCGAGGCGCCTCGGCAGGTACATGCCGTTGGTGCAGAGGTAGATCGTTTTTCTGCGATCGACGATCCGCGAGACCAGCGGCCCAATCTCGGGGTACATGAGCGGCTCGCCGCCGCAGATGGAGACCACCGGCGCTCCGCACTCGTCGACCGCGGCCAAGCAGTCGTCGAGCGAGAGGCGTTCGCTGATCGTCGACTCGTACTCCCGGATGCGGCCGCAACCGGTGCAGGTGAGGTTGCAGGCGTGCAGCGGCTCGAGCATGAGCACCAGCGGAAAGCGCTTCTTGAGAAAGGGGTTCTTGTCAACGCCAGGGGCCTCGACCGCGGTGCGCAGCTGCTGAGGGGAGCCGTTGAGGATCGGTAGAGGGTTTGCGCTAGCCGGAGCGGGGTCGCGCTGCCAGGCCGGATTGGGCGCGAGCTTGTTGCGGGCGATGTAAGCGCCCATGCGCGCGGTCATCTCGATGGGGAACCGCATGACGAATCAGTCGCGCACCGCCGCCCGCGCGTATTCGCCCAGGGCCAGTAGCGGAAAGTACTGGCGGTAGAGGTGATAGCGCAGATAGAACACGCAGGGGAAGCCCGTACCGGTCCAGAGCTCCTCGTCCCAAGAGCCGTCTTCGTTTTGGCGCTCGAGCAGGTAGCGCACGCCGGCCTCGACGCTGCCGCTGGTTTGGTCGCCGGCGGCGAGCAGCCCTAGCAGGGCCCAAGCGGTCTGGGAGGGCGTGGACTCTCCTTCGATCTTCCCGCCCGGATCGTCGTAGCTGCTGCAGCTCTCGCCCCAACCGCCATCGGCGTCTTGGATCGAGCGCAGCCATTCGCCGGCTTGGATCATGTGGGCTTCGCGCGGGTCCTCGCCGGCGGCGCGCAGGCCGCGCAGGGCGAAGCATGTGCCGTAGATGTAGTTCACTCCCCAACGGCCGAACCAGCTGCCGTCTTCGAGCTGGGCCGAGCGCAGATAGTCCATGCCGCGCAGCACGTTGAGACGGTAGCGCTCGCCGCCGCGGCCGCTGAGCGCTTCGACGACGCGCCCGGTGATGTCGGGGCAGCTAGGGTCGAGCATGGCGTTGTGGTCGGCGAAGGGGACGTGAGTGAGGATCTCGGCGTTGTTGTCTCGATCAAACGCCGCCCAGCCTCCGTCGGCGCACTGCATCGAGGCGAGCCAGGCCATGGCGCGGTCGCGAGCGGCTCGGTAGCGCCGCTGATCGCTCGGCTTGGCGTGCTCGAGAGCCAGCAGCACCTTTGCCGTATCGTCGCAATCGGGGTAGAACTGGTTTTCATACTCGAAGAACCAGCCGCCGGGCTCGACGCCGGGGTTCTTTACGATCCAGTCGCCCGGCTCGCTGACTTCCTTCGAGAGCAGCCAGTCGCCGGCTTGGCGCAACGCCTCGCGAACGTCGTGCGAGGGGGCCGGGTTGGCACGGCTGATGGCGAACGCGCTGATGGCGGTGTCCCAGACCGGGGAATGACAGGGTTGCAGCCGCAGTGTTTCGTCGTCTTCGAGGATCAACCCTTCGAAGCGCTCGATCTCGCGTTGCAGCAGCGGGTGGTCCCGGCCGTAGCCGAGCTCGGTGAGAGCCATGATGGAATTCATCATGGCGGGGAAGATCGCCGCCAATCCGTCCGAGCCCTCGAGCCGCTCGACCATCCACTGCGCCGCGGCGTCGACCGCCTTGGCTCGCAGACCGTTGATGCCCAGCTTCTCCCAGATCTTGAGCGAGAAGTCCGCCCACAAGAAGAACCCTTTCCACGAGACGAAATTCGGCCGTGGCGGCTCGACGCCGGAGAAGATTTCGTCGAGCGCGAACCCGGCCGGCGGACGCCGCTCGGCGCGCTTGGCCCCGAGAATGGCGAGCGGCGCCAGGATCGCCCGGCTCCAGGAGGAGATCTCGTAGATGTTGACCTTGCTGGTCTCGCGCAGCAGAAAGACTTCCGGGGGAATGGTCGGCGTCTTCTCGCGATCGAACAACCCGAAGTAGCTGAGGTAGATCTTGGTGTAGCTGTTCGCCGCCTCCACGCCGCCCAGCTCGAGAATGCGGCGCCGCGCGCGGGCCAAGGCCAGCTGGGAGCCGGGCAGCGCAACGAGCTTCAGCGCGAAGTACGCTTTGACGCAGGCCGAGACGTTGTCCGGCCCTTGGCGATAGATGTTCCAGCCGCCCGAGGGCGTCTGCTTTCCCAGGATGTACCGCGCCGCCTTCTCCAGGCGTTCGCGATTGGGAGGACTCCAGCGGCCGGCGGCGTCGGGCTGCTGCAGCCAAAGCTGCAACAAGATGTAGTCGGCCTCGAGGGTCGTGTCGGCCTCGAGCTCGCCGGCCCAGTAGCCTTCGGTTTTCCTGCAATCGAGAAGGAAGCGCGTGGCGCTGTCGAGCGACGCCGCGATGCGGGAAAGAGTCAGGATCGGAGCAGGCGCGGTGGCGACGGCGGCGTAGGAGCTCCGTTCGACGTGCGTCATAGGCTTGCGATCTGCGTGAGCCGGCGCTGCTGCGCCGCAAGCTCGCCCGGAAGAGGAAACTTCACGTTCTCCTCGATGACTTCGACTTCTTCGACGCGTCCGAAGCCGAACCGTTCCCTCAAGAAGGCTACGACTCGCTCGACGAGCACCTCTGGCGCCGAGGCGCCGGCGGTGATCGTGACTTTGGCGACTCCGTCGAGCCACTGCGGCTCGATGTTACGTTCGTCGTCGATCAAGTGGCCGGGGACGCCGAGATTCTCGCCAACCTCGACCAGGCGTCGCGAGTTCGAGCTGTTCTGCGAGCCGACGACCAGCAGCAGGTCGCTCTGGGGAGCGCGACGCTTGACTGCTTGCTGGCGGTTCTCGGTGGCGTAGCAAATGTCTTGAGCAGGCGGCCCCTGGATCGAGGGAAAACGCCGTTCGAGCACCGCGATGATCTGGCCGGCCTCGTCGAGGCTCAACGTCGTCTGTGTCAGGTAGTACACGTTGTCGGGATCCGCCACCTCGACACGCTCAGCCTCCTCGGCTGATGCGACGACGATGGTTTGCTCGGGAGCCTCTCCGCTGGTACCAATCACTTCCTCATGGTCGCGATGGCCAATCAGCAGGATCGCGCCTCCCTTCTTGGCGAACTTCACCGCTTCGACGTGGACTTTCGTGACTAGCGGGCAGGTGGCGTCGATGACCGTTAGGCCGCGCTCGGCGGCCCGCTCGCGCACCTCGGGCGAGACGCCGTGGGCGCTATAGACCAGGCGCTGTTTGGGCGGGACCTCGTCGAGCTCCTCGACGAAGATGGCGCCGCGCGTGGCCAAGTCTTCAACGACGTGGCGGTTGTGTACGATCTCCCGTCTTACGTAGATCGGCGGCCCGTAGGCTTCCAGGGCTAATTCGACGATATCGATCGCTCGCACGACGCCGGCGCAGAAGCCGCGCGGCTTGAGCAGATAGACGACTTTGTCGAGGTCTGGCTCGACGGCGCCGCTGGAGGCCGGGATCGACATCAGAACGTCAGAAGAATCTCCCCCTATCGCCCGGGTCCGGACGCCGAGGGGAATCAAGTCCGAGTATAACAATGGGCGGCCGCTGCTCCGCCCCTCAATCGGCGGAGAGAATGCGGCCGTGACGATCGAGCGCGAGCGTGCGCCCGCGCCACTGCACGGTGTTGGAGAAGAAGCTCGCGAACCAAACCGAAAAGGCCCAGAGATCGACCGCGGGCAGTAACAGCCAAGCCGCGCCGAGCCGGGCGCGAACAGTACGCGCGACCGTCCCCGCGGCGAGCGCGCGAGCCGCCAAGCAAGCGCCAGCGAGTGCTAAGGGGCCGCCGGCGAGAAGCAGCGCCGCGCTCCAGACCAAGCCGAACGTCACGACAAATCCAAGATGGCCGCCAGGACGGGACAGCCGAATGGTACGGGACCAGCGTAGATGCCGCCGCCAAGCCTCGCCTAGCCGCGTTTCGCCCTGGATCGTCTCCACTACGGCCGGCGCGAGGACGGTGCGCTTGCCCAGCGCGGCGACCCGGACGCCAAGCTGGTAGTCGTCGGCCAAGTACTGCTCGAGCGCCGCGAAGCCGCCGATACGGTCCAGATCCTCGCGCCGCAAGGCCATCGTGGCCCCCAGCGCGAACGGCATCCCGGCGAGCTCGGCGCCGGTGAGAGCCTGACCGGCAAAGTCGGTCGTGAGCCACACGGCATCGATCATCGAGCCCAGCGTCGCACCCGGATGTGCGCGATAGAGGCAGGTGGCGAGGCCGACGCCCGGCTGCTCGAGCGCGGCGACGGTCTCGGCCAGCCAGCCGGGCGGAGGCCGAATGTCGGCGTCGTCGACGACGAGCAGGTCGTGGCGAGCCTGCGAGGCAAGCGCGGCGAGTGCGGCGACTTTACGGTTGCCGCCGGCGGGCTCGCCGCACACCACCACCTGCACGCCAAGGCGCTGCGCCGCCCAGGCGGCCGCGTCGGCAGGGCCCGCCACGCCTACCAGGACCTCGAGCTCGGGGTAGTCCTGCTCGCGGTGCGCGCGCAGATTCTGCTCGAAGCCCGGATCCGGGCCGCGGGCGGGCTTGAGGATCGAGACAGGCGGAGGATCGCCGAGGGGGGCCGGGGTGCGCGATCGAAACTTCAGACAGGCAGCGACAACCGCGAGGTAGTAGCACGTGGCCGCGACCGCAAGCGCCCCGAAAAGCCACAAGATTGCGCCGCCATGCACCGCTCTATCATCCGCCGACCATGGCGACGCCCGCCACTACGAGAGCAGCCCCGGCCCAGCGCCTTCCCGACACCGTCTCTCCGAGAGCGAATTGCGCCAGCAGGGTCTCGACCACGTACCCCGCCGCCGTCGCGGGAACGGCGAAGCTCAGGTCCGTACTCGACACCAACGCCATGAAGCCAAAGAACGAAACGGCGTAGCCGATGAGGGAAAGCCACAGCTCCGGGCGGGCGGCGGCTCTCGCGGCCGTCGAGCTCAGCCCCGCCGCCGAGAAGTCGTCGATCTCGCCCAGCCTGCGCATGCCGACGGCTTTGAGCAAGTCGCCCGCGACCGTGCCCGCCACTACCAGCGCCAGCAGGAACCAGCTCATGACTCAACGGTGGAGACCGGCGTGGCGCCAACCAGCAGCACTCCCCACGTGATCAACCCCACGCCCAGCCAGCGCATTGCGGAGACGTGCTCGCCCAACACCAGCCAGCTCAGCAGCGCGACCAGCCCGTAGCCGATTGCCGTCACCAACAGTACGTAGCTCAGGTCAGCCCAGCTCAGCACGATCGCGTGGGCCGCGAAGAAGACGACCAGCAGCGCGACGCCGGCGAGCACCCAGGGGTTGGCCATCGCGGCTAACCCCGAGGAGACGAGCGCAACGGGCGAGTACGACGAGATGTCGCCCACCTGCCGCATCCCGTAGCCGAGCAGCAGGTTTCCCAGCGCGTTCGCGACGACGATGATCGTCAGGCAGATGCGGGTTTTCATCCGTGAGCCGTGAACCGTAAGCCGTGAGCCGGAAGAACGGCGCCAGCCAGCCGCGGCTCACGGATCGCGGCTAACGGTTCACGATTCTTCACGCCGCCCGCTTCTCACGGATGTACCTCTGGCGTTTCGAGCGCAACGAGAGGAACTCCCGCGCTTCCTTGTAGAGCCGCTGCCGCTCGCGCCCGTCGAACAGGGCTTTGCGCACGATCCGCCACGCCGCCTTGGGTCGGAAGTAGTACTCGTCATAGAAGCGCTCGACCCACTCCATGATCTCTGCCTGGTCAAGATCGGTGTATTCGATGTTGGGAAGCTGATGACCGCCGTCGTCGGTCATCGCGTCGGCAGGGACGAGCGAGCGGTTCTGGGTGACGTAGTCGTAGAATTCGGTGCCGGGATAGGGATGCGCGACCGAGACCTGAATGGTCTCGGTATCGAGCCGCTTGGCGAAGTCGATGGAGCGCCGGATGGTCTGGCGCGTCTCGCCTGGCAGCCCGACGATGAAGTCGGCATGGATGACCAGGCCGGCTTTGTGGGCGTCCTCGGTGAATTTGAGGGCGCGCTCGAGAGTCGCTCCCTTCTTGATGTTCTTGAGGATCTGCGAGTCGCCGGACTCGTAGCCCACGATCAGCAGGCGACAGCCGGCGTCCTTCATCGCCTGGAGGGTCTCGCAGTCGACGTTGACGCGCGAGGTGCAGCTCCAGGTAAAGTCCAGCGGCCCCAGCTTTTCGCACAGCTCGAGCACGCGCGACTTGCGGATGTTGAACGTGTCGTCGTCGAAGAAGATCTCCTGCAGGTCCGGGAACTCCTCGAGCGTGTACTGAACCTCCGCCGCGACGTCGTCGGCCGAGCGCGTGCGCCAGCGATGACCCGAGAGCGTCTGCGGCCACAGGCAGAACGTGCACAAGGCCGGGCAGCCGCGCTCGGTGTAGAACGACAGGTAGGGCTGCTTGAGGAACGGAACGTTGTAGCGCGAGATGTCGAGATCGCGCTTGTAGGTCTTCGTCACCCAGGGCAGCGCGTCGAGGTCCTCGATCTGCGCCGCCTCTGGGTTGTGATGGACGCCGCCGTTGCGGAAGCTCACGCCGGCCAGCTCCTGATAGGGGGTGCCGTTGGCGTAGTCGACGACTTGGTAGTCGAACTCCTTGCGGACGATGAAGTCGATCGCCTCGCTCGCGGCCAAAGACTCCTCCGGCAGGGCGGTCACGTGGGGTCCGACGAAGCAGACGTCGAGCTCGGGGTTGACCTGCTTCATCGCCTCGGCGAGCTTGACGTCGTTGTCGAACCCGGGCGTCGAGGTGAAAAGCACCAGTAGCTCGAAGTCGGAGGCCATCTCGATCGTCTGCCGCGGCGAGATGTGATGCGGCGGCGCGTCGACGACTTTCGAATCCGGCAACATGCCGGCCGGGTAGCAGAGCCAGATCGGATACCAGTAGCTCTCGATTTCGCGCGTGGCGGGCCATCGAGAGCTCGCGCCTCCGTCGAAGCCTTCAAACGAGGGGGGGTTGAGGAACAGAGTCCGACGAGGCATGAGGGGCGGGGACTTAAGACGGTAGGATACCAGATGGTTTCCGCGGCTTTCGGGGTCGCGTTTCGAGCCTGTCAGCCACGTCCTGACCTTGCTGTCCGACGCTCCAAAGGGGCCAACCGTTTCTCCCCCGAGCACGTCTAAGCGAGCGTGCGTTGATACGATGGAGGCGACTCGCATGGCCCGATTGTTGGATCGCAGGAGCGTGCTCGAGCTCGGCGCGGCGGCGCTGGCTTGGGGGCCGCTGCCCGCACTCGCGCAAGCGGGCGCGAGCCGCAAGCGCCTGGTCGTGCGATACCGAACCTCGGGCGAGCGCGTCGCCAGAGTCGTCCCGCCGCCGCTGGTTCCAAGCGGAGCAGCGGTCGTCGAGGTCGAGATCGACTGGGTCGAGCCTGCCAGAGCCGACCTGCTGGCGCTGGAGCCCTTTGGCGTCGCACGCGTCTCGGTCGCGGTCGAGCACGAGCGGACCCGCGGTCGGCTGCCGCTGGGCGTCTACGCTGGCAACGATCGCGCCCGGCTGGTTGCGCGGGAGGGCCGCGGACTGCCCGCCAAGGACGCTGAGATCGAGCTCGAAACCGACGGCGCTGCCTTGCTCGCGAAGGTTGTTCGCCGCGGCCGGACGCTGCTCTCCGCAACCGCGACCGTGACAGAGGAAAGCGATGCCGCCGAGCTGGCGCCGCTGCTCACGCCGGTTTTCTCGGTGGCGCCGGATTGGCGCAAAGACGTCATCAAGCGAGGCTCGGCTGAGCTCTGGCAGATCGAAACAACCGGCGGGCCGAGCCGCGTCGTCGCCGATGTCGCCCTCGATCTGCCTTTCGCCTCGCCGGGCGACCCGCTTGCGGAGCTGCCGGTGGAGGAGATCCTAGGCGCCTGGCTCGTCGAGGATCCGCGCGACTCCGAACCGGCCAAGCTCGCCGAGCTCGACGCCCAAGCTCTCGAGGCTTGGGCGCCGCTGCGCATCGACCGGCCCGTGGAGCGCGAGCGATTCTGGATGCCCGCTGGCTGGCGCGAGCAGGCGAGCGCGTATCGTCTGAATGGCGGCGAGCTTGAGCGCTACCGGGCGCGGCGCGAAATCGTGCTCGGCCCCATCGAGGTTGTCGAGATCGACGCAATGATTGCGCGCGAGGCGCACGAGGCGCTGCTGCCGCCGGTCTGCCGAAGCGCCGGCCGCCCCATGATCAAGCTCCTGGGCCTGCGTGTGGGTGAAAGCGCGCTGTCGCCGGTTCCGTTCTCCGAGCTGTGGCTGTTCGCCTTTTCGATTACAGCCAATCGCGCCGCCTGGTATGCTGTCTCGCACATCGTGGGCCCGGGCGGAGACTTGACCTTCGGCCGTGACGTCTACGGCTACCCCTCCAAGGCGGGCGTCCCGGAAGTCTTGGTGACGCCGATCAACTTCAGCCTAGGCGCCAAGCGACTGGGACGCGAGCTGGTCTACGCCGACGGCGGGTTTCATGGCTTCTCCACCGGCACGTCGCTCGCGCAGTTGCCCATGGCGAGCCTGCGCGCCAAGCCCGGCGGTTCCGGCGCCGACCTGGTCTTTCAGATGTGGACCTTCCAGGGCCGCCGCAATCGCATCGACCCGAAAAGTTTCCAGATGGGGCTGCCGGACGGCGAGGCGCCGGGCCTCGATCTCCGGCCGGACCCCTGGTATGAGTTGGGCGAGACCCGTCCGGCGATGCTCTCGGTGATGGAGAACGGCGTGATGCAACGCACTCCCGGAGAGGTCGTGGCCGAGCTGCCGGACTTCGAGCCGTTCTACCGCGAGCGCTGCGACGGCGTGCTGCCCTGGGAGCCTCGGCCTGCCGAGCTGGGGCAGCCGACGCTGTTGGCGAAGCGGCCGACCGGAACCTCGTCCTGACGAGCTCCCGGCGGAGGTCGGGGCCCCGAGCGTCCTCGGAGCGCTAGGATGGGGGCTCCGCCATGACTCCGATTCTCGACTCTCGAGACGACTCAATCTACTCGCTCACCACCAAAGCTCCCGGGCCGGAAGGGGTCTTGCCGCTGACGCCGGAGATGCTGCGCAGCGCCCCCTCCGGCGACATTTTTGGCTGGACGCAGGACGCCGGCATGGGCTGGAATCCCGCCGAGCTCGGACGCCCCGAAACGCTCATCCTTTCGACCCAGGGCGGCATCCGCGGCGAGGACGGCAGGCCGATCGCCCTCGGCTACCACACCGGTCACTTCGAGGTCGGGCTGCTGATGCGCGCCGCGGCGGAGCAGTTGCGCGAGATTGGCGCCATCCCCTTCGCCGGCTTCGTCTCAGACCCCTGCGACGGACGCACTCAGGGCACGGTGGGCATGATGGATTCACTGCCTTACCGCAACGACGCCGCGACGGTGCTGCGGAGGCTCATCCGCTCGCTGCCCACGCGCCAGGCGGTGATCGGCGTGGCCACTTGCGACAAAGGCCTCCCTGCCATGATGCTGGCGCTGGCTTCGATGCACGAGTTGCCGACGGCCCTCGTGCCCGGGGGCGTCACCCTGCCTTCGACCGATGGCGAGGACGCCGGCAAGGTGCAGTCGATCGGCGCGCGCTTCTCCCATGGCGAGATGTCGCTCGTGGAGGCCCAACACGCAGGCTGCAAGGCCTGCGGCAGCGCTGGCGGCGGGTGCCAATTCTTGGGCACGGCGGCGACCAGCCAAGTCGTCGCGGAGGCGCTTGGACTGAGCTTGCCGCACGCTGCGCTGGCGCCTTCAGGGCAGCCGGTTTGGACCGACACGGCCGTTCGCTCGGCCCGAGCGGTGATGGAGCTGCGCAAGCGCGGCGTGACGACCAAGGACATCGTCACCGAAGCCGCCATCGAGAACGCTATGGCAGTCCACGCGGCCTTCGGCGGCTCGACGAACCTCATCCTGCACCTGCCGGCGATCGCGTTCGCCGCTGGTCTGCGGCGGCCGAGCGCGGAAGAGTGGTCGAGGGTCAACCGCGAGGTTCCCCGCATCGTCGACGTGCTGCCGAACGGCCCGCAGTATTTCAAGACGGTCCAGGCCTTCCTCGCCGGCGGCGTGCCCGAGGTCATGCTGCACCTGCGTGAGCTGGGCAAGTTGAAGCTCGACGCGCTGACGGTGAGCGGACGGACGGTGGGTGAGAACCTCGAATGGTGGGAGGGCTCGGAGCGGCGGCGGCGCTTGCGGGAACTGCTCGAGCAGCGCGACGGCGTCTCGCCTGGCGAGGTCATCATGAGCCCGCCCCAGGCGCGCGAGCGCGGGCTAACCTCGACGATCGCCTTTTGCCACGGCAACCTCGCTCCCGAGGGCTCGGTGGTCAAGAGCACCGCCATCGACCCGAGCGTGGTGGACCCCGACGGCGTCTACCGCAATACCGGGCCGGCGAAGGTGTTCGTCCGCGAGTCGCACGTAATCGAGGCCATCAAGGACGGCTCGATCCGCCCCGGCGACATCATCGTGCTCGCTTGCTGCGGTCCAATGGGCTCGGGCATGGAGGAGATCTACCAGATCACCGCGGCGCTCAAGCACCTCTCGTTCGGCAAGCAGGTGGCGGTCATCACCGACGCGCGCTTCTCGGGCGTCTCGACCGGGGCTTGCATCGGCCACGTCGGGCCCGAGGCGCTCGCCGGCGGACCAATCGGCCGGCTCGTCGAAGGCGACACGGTCCGCATCATCATCGATCGCAACCGGCTGGTCGGCTCGCTCGACCTGGTTGGGAGCGGCGGCGAAGAGTTTGGCGCGGAAAAGGGCGCGGAAGCGCTCGCGCAGCGCCCGCCGAGGCCGGATCTGGCGCCGCATCCGGATTTACCCGACGACACCCGCCTGTGGGCGGCCTTGCAGGCCCGCAGCGGCGGACCCTGGGGCGGCTGCGTCTACGACGTGGGCGCCGTGTTGAAGGCGCTCGAATAGGGCCGCAAGGCCCTCGCCGGCCGCTACGCCGCGGCTAGCTGTTGGAAGTACGAGATCGTCTGCCGCAGACCTTCTTCGAGCCCGGTCTTGGGCTCCCAGCCGAGCAGGCGTTTGGCCTTGGAAATGTCCGGTTTGCGCTGCTTGGGGTCGTCCTGCGGCATGGGCTTGAACTCGAGCTTGCACTTCGAGCCCACCAACTTCTGGATCACCTCGGCAAATTCGAGGATCGTCAGCTCGGTCGGATTACCGACGTTGGTCGGCTCGCGCTCGTCGCTCAGAGCCAGCCGGGTGATGCCATCCACCAAGTCGGAGACGTAACAGAAACTGCGCGTCTGCTTGCCTTCGCCGTAGATCGTGATGGGCTTGCCGCGCAGCGCTTGGTCGATGAAGTTCGGCACCACGCGGCCGTCGTTGAGCTTCATCCGCGGACCGTAGGTGTTGAAGATGCGAACGATGTGCGTCTTCACGCCGAACTCGCGATTGTACGACATCGTCATCGCCTCGCCGAAGCGCTTGGCTTCGTCGTAGACCGCGCGGGGACCGATCGGGTTGACGTGGCCCCAGTAGGTTTCCTTCTGCGGGTGCTCGAGCGGGTCGCCGTAGCATTCCGAAGTGGAGGCGATCAGAAAGCCGGCGTCGTTGGCGCGCGCCAAGTCGAGCGCGTGCTTCGTGCCGATCGAGCTGACCAGCATGGTCTCGATTGGGTGCTCGAGATAGTCGACCGGGCTGGCCGGGGAGGCGAGGTGAAAGACGAAGTCGACCTTGCCGTCCACCGTGAGGCCTTCCGAGACGTTCTGCTCGAGGAGACGGAAGTCCGGGCGCCCTTTGAGATGCCCGACGTTCTCGGGTCGGCCGGTCAGAAAATTGTCGACCGCGACGACCTCGTGTCCGTCGGCGAGCCAACGATCGCACAAGTGTGAGCCTACGAAACCGGCGCCGCCGGTAATGACAATACGCAAGGGAGCCTCCAAAGGTCCATCGTAGGCCAGCTTCGGCGGGCCAGCAAGACCGTTCGGGGGGCATAGGGCGATTCCTTGCGCCGCATCGGGTTTTTGGGGAATGATGGGGGTCGTTTGCCCTTACCCGAGGAGGCCCGCAAGCTCATGAAACGACGCGACGCTCTGCGCTGGATGGCCGGCGGATCAGCCGTCAACCTGGCCGGCATGCTGATGGCGCAACCCGCCGCCGCCGCGCCCAGCCCCCAGCAGCGCCAATCCCGGCGCGGCATGCCGGCGGTCAAGATCACCGACGTCAAGGCGCTGCTGACCGCGCCTCCGGGGCTTCCGCGGACCGTCGTCGTGAAGGTCGAGACGGATCAGGCCGGGCTCTACGGCTGGGGCTGCGCAACCTTTACCCAGCGCGCCAAAGCGGTGGTGACGGCGGTGGACGAGTTCCTGCGGCCGTTCCTGATCGGCAAGAACCCCGACGCCATCGAGGACATCTGGCAGACGATGTACGTCAGCTCCTACTGGCGCAACGGCCCGGTCCTCTACAACGCCATGAGCGGGATCGACCAGGCGCTATGGGACATCAAGGGCCGCCGCGCGAACATGCCGGTCTATGAGCTACTGGGCGGCAAGGTGCGCCAGGCGGCCGACGTCTACCGCCACGCCTCGGGCTCGAGCCTGGAAGAGGTCGAGGACTCGGTCCGCGGCTACATGGAGCAGGGCGCGCGTCACGTCCGGATCCAAATGGCCGTTGCCGGCAATGCGAACTATGGGGCCCAGTTTGCGGGCAACCGCGGCTCGGGCTTCCTGGGCGCGCCTTCGGGCGGCAACCACCAGGAGCGCATGTACGAGCCAGGCCCCTACCTGCGCAGCCTGCCGAAGCTGTTCGAGCACATGCGCAAGAACATCGGCGAGGACATCGAGCTGCTGCACGACATCCACGAGCGCATCTCGAACGATCAGGCGATGTGGATCCTCAAGCGCCTCGAGGAGTACCGGCCGTTCTTCATCGAAGACCCGGTCAGCCCCGAGCAGATCGGCTGGTTCCGCATCTTCCGGCCGCAGTGCACTACTGCAATCGCGATGGGCGAGCTGTTCAACTCGCCGCATGAGTTTGTCGAGCTGATCTCGGAGCGGCTGATCGACTTCATCCGCGTGCACGTCTCGCAGATTGGCGGGCTGACCCCGGCGATCAAGCTGGCGCATCTGTGCGAGTTCTTCGGCGTGCGCACGGCCTGGCACGGCCCCGGAGACGTCTCGCCGGTGGGCCACCTGGCCAACATCGCGCTCGACGTCACCAGCTACGCGTTCGGCATCCAAGAGGCGCGCGAGTTCTCCGACGAGACGCAGGAGGTCTTCCGTGGCTGCCCGCGGCTCGAAAACGGATTCTTTTGGCCCAACGACGCTCCCGGCTGGGGCATGGAGATCGACGAGGAGCTCGCGGCCAGATACGACGTGGATGAGCGTTATGACACGCCGTTCGACTACAACTGGGGCACGACCAGAAGGCGGGACGGATCGGTGATCCGGCCGTAGGCGCGCGCTTGCGACGGCGGCCGAGGAGGGCTCTGATGTTGAACGAAGACGACCGTATCGACCGACAGGCGCTTCGCTTGCGGCGCGCGGGGCGGTCAGCGCGAATCATCGCACGCTCATCGGAAACGAGCGCGAGGTCACAGCATGCGGCTCGGAACGACACCGCTCGCTAACGGCCCGGAGCGGGGTGGAACGATCGCACCGCGAGAATGCGTGCCTTGGGCCTGCCGGGAGCGGGGTCGTTGTAGAAACCCACGGTCGCGTTGAGGCGAAAGAAGTAGGCGTCGCCGGGATTAGCTGGCCGCTTGTTCTCCACTCCTTCCACGCCTCCGCCGGCGACCATCTCTCCCGAGCCCTCGAGCAACAGATAGATCTCCTCGGCGTTGGCGTGATGATGCGGGTGATTGGTGCCTCCGGGTGCAAACTCCATCAGGAACAGGCTGGTGACGGTGTGGCCGACGGCGAGTAGGTCGCGTTGGCTGCGCACGTCGCCGAGCAGCAATTGGTAGAGCGTCGACGGCGGATGGTTGCCGACGACTTGCTTCTTCGCCTCGGACTCGTTGGCGATGGGCAGCTTGACGGGTACGCCGTGCTCGAGCTCGGCAGGCGTCTTGAAGCCCATGACGATCACCCGCAGCGACTCCGCAGTGTGGTTCGCCGCGCC
This sequence comes from Bryobacterales bacterium, assembly GCA_965216545.1. Taxonomy (GTDB): domain Bacteria; phylum Acidobacteriota; class Terriglobia; order Bryobacterales; family UBA6623; genus RI-231. The sequence goes on along the minus strand of OZ244172.1, from coordinate 2,050,970 downwards.
ATGCTCGGAGGTTGGCGCGAAGTAGGCGAAGTCGCCCTTGCGCACCGGCGTGGGTTCGCCACGATAGAGGATCTCGCCGCGACCCTCGAGAACGTAGTGGATCTGCTCCTCGTGCGGGTAAGAGACCGTCTTGCATTCACCGCCCGCGTCCACGGTGAGCTCTCCGAAGCGGGCCACGCCTTTGAGGATCGAGGGCTGGGAGTCTCCGGCGCCGAACAGCGGACGGTAGCGGCAGCTCGGCGTTGTCAGCTCACTCGGGCGGTGCGCAGCTTTGGCCAGCGCCCGGTAAAGGAAGGTGGGATCGACGTCGGCGGCGAACGCCGAGCTGGCCAGCAGAGCGAGCGGAAGGATCTTCATGGCTTTCCTAGCATAGGCGAGAATGAGGGCTTGCGATCCGGGACGACAGAAGTTGATCGCCGACCGCGCCGGGCGCGGGGTGTCGTCGCCGCGCTGCTGGCGGCTGCAACGCTCACGCTGGGCTGCGAGCAGCCGGTGGAGCGCGGCGAGTTGCCTCCGATTCCGGAAGCGGCGACCGCGGAGCTCAGCGGTACGGCGGCCGAGTCCGCGGCGTTGGCGCTAGCCGAGTTGCGAGCCGCGCCCGGGGATGCGGAACGCAACGGTCGCCTGGCCATGCTGCTCGACGCATACGGCCGCACCGATGCCGCAGTGGATCTCTACGATCGAGCGCGCATCCTCGAGCCCGGCGCGCTGCGCTGGCGCTATTACTTGGGCTCAGCGCGGCTGGCCCAAGGAGAGCTCGAGGGAGCAGCGGCGGCGTTTCGCGAGGCGCTCGAGGTCGACCCGGGGTTCACGCCGGCTCGCCGGGCGCTGGGTGACACGCTCTACCAGGCCAACCTGTTCCGGGAGAGTCGGGAAGCCTATGAGGCGGTCTTGAGCGCGGATCCCGACGACCCGCATGCGCTGCTCGGGCTGGCTCGCATGCTATCGGAAGTAGACGACTTCGCCGGTGCGGTGGAGATGCTCGAGCAGGCGGTGCGGCTCGAGCCCGGCTACGGCGCGGCGCACTACGAGCTCGCGCTGGCCTACCGGGACCTCGGCCGAAGCGGGGACTCGCAGCGCGAGATGGCGCTGTACGAGGCGAATCGCAACGGGGCGCCGCCGGCCGACCCGTTGCGCGCACAGGTGGAGGCCCTGCGCGTCGATGCCACGACCCGGCTCGCCCGGGCCTCGGAGATGGAACGCCGCGGCAATCTCGAAGGCGCGCTACGCGAGCACTTGGCGGCGATTGAGGACGCGCCGGAGATGGCGCAGGCGCACATCAATCTGATTAGCCTCTACGGACGCATGGACCGCATGGACAAAGCTCGCGAGCACGCCGAGCGCGCGCTGGAGATCGATCCCAGCCGCGCGGAGCTGCACTACAACCTGGGCGTCCTGGAGATTTCTGAGAAGCGATTGCGCGAAGCCGAAGCCGCGTTCCGAAAGGCGGTCGAGCTCAACCCCGGCTACGCCGCGGCGCTCACTAACCTGGGCCAAGTGCTCGAGGCGAGACGGCGCTACGACGAGGCGAGCGAGCTCTACCGCCGCGCCGTGGAGAGCCGGCCGGACTACGCACTGGCGCGCTTCCACATGGGGCGGATGCTGCTGGGCCAGCGCAAGCCGGCCGAGGCCGTCGAGCAGTTCCGCGCGGCGGTCGAGTCGGAGGGCCCGCAGACCCCCGACGCTTGGATGGGCCTGTTCGCCGCCTACGCGCAACTGGGGCGGAGCGACGAAGCGAGACGGGCGGCCGGGACGGCGCGGGATTTCGCGCTTCGTCACGACCGCCAGGATCTGGCCAAAGCGATCGAAGCGGAGCTAACGCGGCTGCAATGAGGCGTGCACTGCCCTTCGCGTTGTTGGCGTTGCTCGGCTGTGAGGAAGCGCAACCGCCCGAAGCGACCCCCGCGCCGCCGGCCTTTCGCGAGGTTGCGCAAGAGGTCGGGCTCGATTTCCAGCACTTTATCGGCGCCACGGGAGACTACTTCTTGCCCGAGATCATGGGCTCGGGCGTCGGACTGCTCGACTATGACCAGGACGGCGATCTCGACGTCTACCTGCTGCAGGGCTCGCGGCTCGACGAGACGAAGGATTCGATCTTCCCGACGCCGGCGCAACGCGGGAACCGGCTGTTTCGCAACGAGCTCGAGCCGACCCGAGAGCTAAAATTCACCGATGTCACCGAATCGGCCCGTTTGGGCCACGGCGGCTACGGGATGGGCGTCGCCGCGGGCGACTACGACAACGACGGGCGGACCGACCTCTACGTCACCAACTTCGGCCCGAACGCGCTCTACCGCAATCGCGGCGACGGCTCGTTTGAAGATGTGACGACTCGGGGACTCGACGACGACCGCTGGTCGACTTCGGCTTCGTGGCTCGACTTTGACAATGACGGCGACCTGGACCTGTTCTTCACGAACTATGTCGACTTCACGCTGCGCAACAACAAGGAATGCTTCGACGGGACTGGCGCACGCGACTACTGCTCGCCGGCCGTCTACAGACCCGTGCCCGACAAGCTGTTTCGCAACGATGAGGGGAGCTTCACCGACGTCTCGGAAGCCGCCGGGCTGGGACGGGCTTACGGCAACGGGTTGGGTGTGACGGCGGCCGATCTCAATGGCGATGGTTGGCTCGACCTCTACGTGGCCAACGATGGTACGGCAAATCAGCTCTGGATGAACAACGGCGACGGGACGTTCAGCGAAGAGGCGCTGATGGCCGGGGCGGCCTACAACGCCGACGGCGCGGCCGAAGCCGGCATGGGCGTCTCGGCCGCGGACTTCGACTCCGACGGCGACGATGACGTCTTCATGACGCATCTTGCGCAGGAGACCAACACGCTGTACCTCAACAACGGCCGCGGTCAGTTCCGCGACGAAACGAACCGCTACGGGCTAGGGGCGGCGAGCATGCCCTACACCGGTTTCGGCATGCGCTGGCTTGACTATGACCTCGACGGCGGTCTCGACTTGTTCATCGCCAATGGGGCGGTGACGATCGAAGAGAACGCGCGCGGGCAGGCTTATCCGTTCGCGCAGCGCAACCAGTTGTATCGGCTCGCCGATGCAGGCGTATTCGAGGACGTGACGGCGACCGCCGGCGCGGCACTCGAGCTGATCGAGGTAAGCCGCGGAGCGGCATTCGGCGACCTCGACCTCGACGGCGACCTGGACGTCGTGGTCGCGAACAACAACGGGCCGGCGAGGGTGTTGCTCAGCGACTCGACTGGCCGCTGGGTGAGGGTGCGCTTGGAAGGAACGGAGGCCAATCGCGACGCGATTGGGGCGCGCTTGGCTTTGCTGCTGCCGGCAGGAGCGGAGAGGTGGGCGCGGGTGCATTCTGACGGCAGCTACCTGAGCGCGTCGGAGCTCACGGTCACATTCGGGCTCGGCTCGGGGTCGGAGGTCGAAGGGGTCGGAGTGATTTGGCCAGGCGGCGGTCGCGAGCGTTTCGCCGTGGAGGTCGAGCGAGTCAACGAGTTGCGCCAGGGCTCGGGAGAAGCTTGGCCTCGATAGCTATCGACCTCGAGCTCGCCGTCAGGACGCCGGCGGTCGCGCCGACTGCCAGCCGGCGGCCAACAGCGCGCGGTGGCTGGCAAGCGCGTCGGCGCGGTCGGGATCGGCGGCCAGGTTGTGGAACTCCCCGGGATCGGAGACGTGGTCGTAGAGCTCCTCGCCTCCACCGTCGCCTTCCCAGCTGATGTAGCGATAACGGTCCGAGCGTACGGTCCGGCCATAGATGCGGTCTTCCCACTCGACTTGGCTGAACGCTGCGCGCTTCCAGGGAGCATCGGGGAGATCGAGCAGTGGCGTGAAGCTCGAGCCTTCCAGCTCGTCGGGGGGCTGCAAGCCGCCGAGCTCGGCGAGCGTGGGGTAGATGTCGACAAACTCGACCAAAGCGCGGGAGCGGCCGCTGGCGCCCTGACGGGCTGGGTCGCTGACGATGAGCGGCGCGCGCACGGCTTCTTCCATCAGGCCCATCTTTTGCCAATGGGTGTGCTCGCCGAGGCTCCAGCCGTGATCGCCGAAGAAGGCGACGACGGTGTTCTCGGCCAAGCCCAGCCTCTCGAGGGCATCGAGCGTGCGACCGACCTGCTCGTCCATGAAGCTGACCGAGGCGTAGTAGCCGACCAGCGCCTCGCGTTGCTGGGCCTCGCTCATGCCCATGTGGTTCCACAGGAAAGGTCGTAGGTTGCGCGCTGGCGCCGGGATGTCGTCGAGATCGTCAGGCGGGTTCTGCGCCGAGCGGACATCGTCTGCGGAGTACAGGTCGAAGAAGCGTCCCGGGGCGACGAACGGGACGTGCGGGCGTACGAACCCCAGCCCCAGGAAGAACGGCTCGGAGGCGTGCTGTTCGAGCAACCCGATAGCGGTGTCCGCCGCAGCTTGGTCGGCTTGTCCGGAGCCGTCCGCGGTCCGGATCCAGTCCATACGAATACCGCGGCGCACGTGCGGCGTGAGGTTGGCGCCCTCGCCGGGACTTTCGTCCTCGAGGCCAGGCGGGCTGATCGAGACGTCCCAGGACGGGGGATCCTGATGGGCGTCCGAGCCGACGCCGCCCGGCACCCCCATGTGGAAAATCTTGCCGACGCGCAGCGAACGGCGCCCGGCGTTCTTGAATAGTTGCGGCAGCGTCACACAGTCGGGTCGAGTCTGGCGGAAGTCGACATTCGCGTTGGTGCGCACGCCGCTCGAGTCCGGGCGCAGGCCGGTGAGCAGCGAGGCCCGGCTCGGCCCGCAGAAGGGAAACTGGCAGTAGGCGCGCTCGAACAGCACGCCGCGCGAGGCCAGCCGATCCAGATGGGGCGTCTGCACGACCGGGTGGCCATAGCAACCCAGCGTGTTGTTGAGGTCGTCGGCCCCAATTAGCACCACGTTACGGGGCGGCGCGGACTCGTCGCGCGGGGCGCACGCAGCGGCGGAGAGGAGCGCGCTCAAGAAAGTGCGGCGACTTTGCCGCGTGGACGTCATGACCATCGCAGTGACTCTAACAGGGTTGGCGGCGCGGCGGCAGCGTCCAAGTCTAGCTCGCGAAGCGCATGCGCAAGCAATCTCATGTAGCCTGCTAACCGACTCGCACGCCGGGGAGCGTGGAGAAACGCTTGCGGGCCGCTGCGATCTCCTCGTCGATCGAGTGGCCCTGGTAGAACCACAGCCGGCCGCGCAAGCGCACCGTTTGGCCCGGGGCGCAATCTTCGAACACTGGGTCGGCGTGGAAGCAGGGGCATCGCGGATTGCCCCAGCTTCGGCCGGTGCGTTCCCATGCGATTAGAATCCAACGTTCGCCGTCCTGCGACTGCACGGCGGCGACCGGAGGAGAGAAGACCTTGTTGTCGCGCGTCTGCGCCGCAAAGCCCGCGGCGCCTTTGAGCATCGCGCAGATCTGAGTGCGCAACCCGACCAGCGTTGTGCCCGTGCCGTTCCGCAGCCACAGCTCGAGCGCGACGTCCTCGCGGCCCGGCAAGGCGGTGGAGCCGAACACCAGCCCGTTCGGCAGCGCCCATTCGAGCTCGAGGCCTCCACCGCGACGCGGCCGCGAATCGACGTTCTCGATCCAGACGTTGCGATCATTCCAAATTGTCGGGACGTGCGTATGAGCAAGAAACTGGTGTCCATCCGCGCTGGTGATCAGCTCGGGAAGATCGAGGACGACGTAGCTGGCGGGGTCCCGCGGCAGGAAGACGGAGAGCTTCGTGCCGCGCAGGGGTGCGATGGCGCCATCGAGGAAGCCAATGCGTGGATGGCGGCCTCCGCCAGGGTAGGGCGCGACGTCCACCACGCTGGCGCCAGGCGTTGCGGTTTCGGCGGCGTACCGCTCCAGCTCAGTTGCATCCAGCCACCCCGTCGCTTGCGCTTCCTCGCGGGAGTATCCGTGGCGGCGCATGAGGGTAAGCCAGCGGGTCAAATCGGCCCGCGTTTGGGCGACCTCGGTCGGGGACTCGAGCGGGGCCTCGGGCTCGGGATGGCGCTCGGTGCGTAGCGGGTCCTCGGGAGCCTCGGGGCCAATGACGCTCTCGAGGTCGCGCAATGCGATTACCTCGAAGTCCCGCCGGGCAAGCTCGTCGAGGTAGCGGCGAAAGCTCTCTGGCGGGGTGTGCACCCAGGGATGAACCACATCGGGCACGCCGTGGAATTGCAGCACGACGATGCCTTCCTCGGAACGGTCCAGCACGCGGGAGAAGTGCTCGTGGGTCCAGTCCGGGTAGGCGTCGCCGGTGGTGGGAATCAGCAGTGGATCGTGCTTAGCCGGGTCGTAGGCTGGGCCAACGACGGTCTCGCCGTAGGGAACTTCCGGCTGCATGCCCCTACGCGCGAAGCGATAGCCGAGGTCGACGAGCTGGGCGTGCGCCTCGGGTCCGAACCCGTTCCCGCACCAAGCGAAGCTGACTGGCTTGGGGACGCCGACCTTGCCAAGCGCATTCTGAACCAGCGCGAGCTCGGCCTCGAGCCAGGCGGCGACTTTCGGTGTCGAGAAGTTGGGATGCGTCCAAGAGTGGTTGCCGATCTCGAAGCCCATTGCGTGGATCTCCGCAATTTCCTCCCAGGAGAGAAAGTTGCGCTGGTCGTCCATCCAGCGATGGGTAACGAAGAATGTGGCGCCGAAGCCGTAGTTGGCGAGCGAGGGCGCGACGATCGTGCGATGGGACTTGACCGCGTCGTCGAAGGTCAGCACCGCAAGCCGACGCCGGCCGCTCCCGCACGCCGCCCCGGCTAGTCCCGCCGACGCCGCCAGGAACTCTCGGCGGCTCGGTGCGACGTCATCCACGCCACCGATTGTACTCGCACCCCTGGCGCTCGCTGTCTCGGCTGAGACGGTGCTGAGACGGCCGGGTGTCTCGCGTGCACCGCTCTGCGACAGGCAAACACGCGCCGCTAGGGCGTTCGCCCGAGTGGCAAGGGCCGTGCTATCGTATGCACCCGCTGCCACCGGCGGCTTCAACCGACAGTCGCAAGTAAGGAGAAAATGGAATGGGAAACCTGAACGAATGGCTGAGCCCTGAGATGCTCAGTCAAGTGACCGACTACGCGGTGCGAATCGCCGGCGTACTCGTACTGCTGTTCGTGGCCCGCATCGTGGCCGGCTGGGTGAGCCGGCTCGTGGTCAAGGGCCTCGAAAGGGCGAATTTCGACCGTACGCTGACGAAGTTCTTCGGCAACCTGGCCCGCTACGCCATCCTCGTTTTGGCCGTATTGGCCTGCCTGGGCGTTTTCGGGGTCGAGACGACGAGCTTCGCCGCGGTGATTGCGGCCGCCGGTTTCGCCATCGGCTTGGCCTTCCAAGGCACGCTGTCGAACTTCTCCGCCGGAGTGATGCTGTTGACGTTCCGTCCCTTCGAGCTGGGCGACTACATCGTCGCCGCCGGTCAGGAGGGCGAGGTCACCGAGATCGGGTTGTTCACCACGACTCTCAACACGCTCGACAACCGCAAGGTCATCATCCCCAACGCCGAGGCCGCCGGAGGCGTGATCGAAAACTACACCGCCGAGCCGCTACGCCGCGTGGACGTCAACGTGGGAGTCGAGTATTCCGCAGACCTGCGCAAGACGCGAGAGGTGCTCGAGACCGTGGTCCAGGGCGATCCGCAGCGCGACGATGGCGACAAATCGTACGCCTACTTGATGGATTTGGGCGACTCGTCGGTCAATTGGCAGCTCCGAGTTTGGGCGAAGCCCGAACACTACTGGGACGTGCGTGAGCGCGTGACCCAGGCCGCTAAAGAAGCGCTCGACGACGCCGGCCTCGGCATCCCGTTCCCGCAGATGGACGTGCACATGAAGAACGCCGCCTGACCAGACGGCGAGCGGAAGTGCGCTGGGCGCGGCTTGCTAGACTCGACTCCAGTGAGCCGCGCGGTCCTTTGTCTTTCCTTGGCCCTGTCCTCGGCGCTGGCCCTGCCGGCGGAGGACTGGCGGGGATCGGCGATCCTCGACCGCGTGATCGAGGACGAGATTGCCAAAGGGGTGATGCCGGGCGCGGTCCTGCTGGTCGGTCAGGGCGACCGCGTGCTGCACCATCGCGCCTATGGCAGTCGCAGCTTGCTGCCGAAGCGCACTCCGATGCGTCTCGACACCGTCTTCGACTGCGCTTCGCTGACGAAGGTGACCGTGACCGCGCCGGCGATCTTGATGCTCGTCGAGGAAGGCCGCGTGCGGCTCGACGAGCGCATCACGAAATACTTGCCGGAGTTTCGCGGCGGCGCCTCGCGCATCACCGTCCGCCACCTGCTCACCCATTCCTCGGGGCTGCGGCCGGATCTCGATCTCGAGCCGGTCTGGAGCGGCTACGCGACCGGTGTCGGGATGGCGTACCGCGAGGTCCCGGTGGCCAAGCCGGGCGAGCGTTTCATCTATAGCGACATCAACTTCATCCTGCTCGCCGAGATCGTCCGACGCATCAGCGCCAAGCCGATCGATCAGTTCGCCCGGGAACGCATCTTCGAGCCGCTCGGCATGCGCGAATCGATGTTCCAACCGCCCAAGACGCTGCTGGGCCGCATCGCCCCGACCGAGAAGCTAGCCGACGGAACGCTGCTCCACGGCGTGGTGCACGATCCGACGACCCGCTATATGGGCGGCGTCGCCGGACACGCCGGGCTCTTCTCGACCGCGGCCGACCTGGGTCGCTATTGCCGCATGCTGCTCGACGACGGGCGCCACGGCGGACGGCGCATCCTGAGCCGGCTCGGCGTGCGGGCGATGACGAGCGAGCAACAGCCGGCCGGGTTGCCGGCGCGCGGGCTGGGCTGGGACATCGACTCTCCGTACTCGTCCAGTCGCGGCGACCTGTTTCCCCGCGGGAGCTCGTTCGGACACACCGGCTACACGGGGACCTCGTTGTGGATCGACCCTTCGAGCGGCGCCTATGTGGTGCTGATGACCAACCGCGTCCACCCTCGCGTCTCGACGTCGGTGGTGAGCCTGCGCAGCCGGGTGGCCTCGGCGACGGCGGCGGCGCTCGATCCGCCGGCGGGCGCCCAGGCGGCGGCTAAGCCAGCCAAGCCGAGGGGGGGCGCTGGCGAGGTGCTCAGCGGGCTCGACGTGCTGCTCCGCGACGGCTTTGCGCGGTTGGATGGCCGCAGGATCGGGCTCATCACCAATCGAACCGGCATCGACCGGCGCGGCCGGCGTAACGTCGACTTGTTCCTGGCGGCGCCCAACGTGACCCTGGCGGCGATTCTGACGCCCGAGCACGGCCTCGAAGCCTCGCTCGACCAGAGTGTGATCGATGACTCGACCTATGGCGGAACGCCGGTGTACAGCCTCTACCAGGGCGACCGCCGGCGGCCGACCCCGCAGATGTTCGCCGGGCTCGATGCCGTGGTCTTCGACATCCAGGACATCGGCGCGCGGTTCTACACCTACACGACGACGATGGCCTATGCGATGGAGGAAGCGGCGAAAGCGGGGCTGCCGTTCTACGTTCTCGACCGGCCGAACCCGATTACCGGGCTCCGTCCCGAGGGGCCCGTGCTCGATGACGGGCTGCGCTCGTTCATCGGCTATTACCCGATGCCGGTGCGGCATGCCATGACCAGTGGCGAGCTCGCCCGGATGTACAACGCAGAGCTCGGCATCGGCGCCGAGCTGCACGTGGTGGCGATGGAGGGCTGGCGACGCTCGATGTGGTTCGACCAGACCGGGCTGCCGTGGGTCGACCCCTCTCCCAACATTCGGACGCTCAACCAGGCGCTACTCTACCCCGGGGTCGCCATTCTCGAGGGGCTCGAGAACTATTCGGTCGGACGCGGTCTCGACACCCCGTTCGAGTTCGTGGGCGCGAGTTGGATGGACGCGCCGCGGATGGCCGCCGAGCTGAATGGCGCGGGGCTGGAAGGGGTGCAAGTCTACCCGGTCCGCCGTGCTCCGGCTTCTTCGCGGTTCGCAGGCGAAGAGATACCCGGTCTCCAGATTCTGGTGACCGACCGTGATCGCTTCTCGAGCTTGCGCTTCGGGTTGGAGCTTGCCGCCGCGCTGCACCGGACCCATCCCGAGGCCATCGACCTCGAGCAGACGATTCGGCTGCTTGGAAACCGGCAGGCCGCGGTCTCGATCGAGAGCGACGCGCCGACAAAGGCTGTGTGGGGGGATTGGGAGCGGCAGGCGCGGGGCTTTCGAGCCACACGCGCCCGCTATCTGCTCTACGAGCGAGAGTGAAAGGCGGGGCTAGTCTTTGCCCTTGGCGGACTCTCCGGCGCGCTGGCGCTTGCGATCTTCGGCTTCCTTCATCCAGGCGGGCGGGCGTCCACGCCGCTTTCCGCGGCCCCGCGCCAAGCGCTCGAGCGAGATGATCGCATCCTCGATTTGCTCCCTCTCCTGACGCAACTCAGTCAGAATCTTGTTGACATCCATTCGCTGTCCTCCGCGTACTACAGTGCTAATTCGAGTCGGATCATCGCTTGCGCCGCCCGACGCCGATCCCGCTTCTCCAGGTTGTGTTCCGAAAACGGAACAAGCAAGCCGAATCGGCGGCCGAAAAGACGTTATATCAGAGCCCAGTCGGGCTCGTCAATCGTTTTCGTTCCGTTTTCCGAACAAGGTGTATCCTTTCGGATTCACCCTGCCGTCGAAACGCCTACCCTGCCCGCCAGGCCGCCGACCACCGCCGACTGCCGCTTCACGTCTCGATTTTCGCGGGATTCGAGTCACACCTATTATGCACGGTTTTCGAAGCAGGGCCGCATTTTTTGGATCGCGAGCGGATTTGGGGACGCTGTGAGGAAATTCCAGCCTCGCTAGAGGGGCCGCGCCGAGTCGGCCGTGCGCCTCGGCAGCAGGGCGGTGAGCGATCCGACCAGGAAGGTCGTGGCCGCGCCGATGACGACGTACCAAGTCCAGGCGATGGGCGTACCGAACGTCACATAGAGGATCACCGCCAGGCCCGCCAGCATGCCTGCGATGGCGCCGCGCTCGGTCACCTTTTTGGTCAGCACCCCGAGCGAGAACACGCCCAACAGCGCCCCTAGAGGAACCGACGCGATCGCGAGCCCGGCCTCGAGCACCGACCCCCAGTTGCGGGCCGCCACCGCGATCAGCATCAAGACGGCGCCCCAGGCCAGGGTCGCCCACTTCGACGCCCGCAGCCGGATCTGGTCTCCTTCGAGCTTGTCGCCAAGCAGCGGCAGGGCGAGATCGATCATCGTCGTGGAGGCCAGCGAGTTGAGCGCGGCGGCGATGTTGGCCATGGCGGCGGCCAGGATGGCGGCGGTGACCACGCCTGCGGCGACCGGCGGCAACTGTTCCCAAATGAAAGCGGGGTAGAGCCGGTCGAGCGGATCGGGCGCGCTCAAGCCGGCGGACTGGTAGTAGGCGTAGAGCATGACGCCGATCGTAAGAAACAGTGCGAACTGCAGGAAGATCACCACCCAGCTCGACAACAGAGCCAGGCGAGCCTCGGCGTGGCTGCGCGCGCTGAGCAGTCGCTGCACGACGAGCTGATCGGTTCCGTGCGTAGCGGTGGTCAGAAAGCAGCCGCCCAGCAGACCCGCCCAGAACGTGTAGGTCTGCGAGAAGAAGGCGATCGAGGGCTCGAAGCCGAAGTGGAAGATGCGGAACTTGTTTTCGCCGGCCGCGACCGCGGCGACCTGCTCCCAGCCGCCGGGCACACGCTCGAGAATCATCCAGAAGCTTAGCAGCGCGCCGGAGACATAGAGAACCATCTGCACGACATCGGTCCAGATGACCGCGGACATGCCGCCATGGAAGGTGTAGAACAGCGTCAGCAACGTGATGAGGAGGATCGAAGCCATCTCGCCGGTCTCGAGGACGACCGAGACCACCAGCGAGATCGCGAACACGCGGACGCCTTCGGCCAGCGAGCGCGTCGCCAGGAACGTGGACGCGGTGATGCGGCGCAACCCCTCGCCGAAACGCCGGCGCATCAGCTCGTACGCGGTGAACATCTCCCCGCGCCAGTAGGCCGGCAGGAAGATCGCGCTGATGACGATGCGAGCCAGCAAGTAGCCCAGTGCGATCTGGAGAAAGCCCAAATCGCCTCCAAAGGCGAGCGCGGGCGTGCCGATAATGGTGAGTGTCGAGGTTTCGGCGGCGACGATGGAGAGCGCGATGGCCCACCATGGCGCCGAGCGGCCGCCGAGGAAGTAGTCCTCGAGCGTGTGTTGGTTGCGGCCGAACCGCGACCCAAACCAGGTGACGATGATAAGATAGACGACGATCAGGCCCAGGTCGAGCGCTCGGTCCGGCAAGAGGGTAGGCTCCTAGACGAGGCCCCGGATTGTAACACTTCAGCGCCGCGCCACGTCCCACACAGTGGCAGGTCCGGAGGTGAACAAAGAGCGCAAATAGGGTGAACGAGGATCGAATGGGGCGAGAACGGCGCCAAGCGAAGGTGTTGCCAATACGGCGCATCTCGACTATACTCCGCGATTGGCCCACGGGCGACCTCGGTGAGGACCCGGCGCTTTAGGGTGCGCCCCTGGCTCGCCAGAGATATCCAGAATTCCCAGACTGTTTGGAGAGAACGCCGATGCTGAAGAACTTGACGAACATCGCCGTCACCGCTTGTCTGCTGCTGCTTGTGGCAGGCGCGGCGACGCCGTCGCCGCAGGAGGCGACCGAGAAGAGACCAAAGGATCAGAAAGAGTACGAGCTTGCGAACAAGACCTTCACCGCTGTCCAGGAGGCCAAGTGGCAGACGGCGCTCGAGGGGCTCGACGAATGGAAGAAAGAGTACCCCGAGAGCGCCTACAAGGAAGACTGGCCGCGGATCTATCTGCGCGGCTACCAGCAGACCGGACAGAAGGAAGAAGCGATCGCCCAGGCGAAAGAGATCATGAAGGACGCCCCGGACGACTTCGAGTCGAACTTCGCGATCATCAGCCTGGTGCCGACGTTGGGCACGCCGGGCGACCAGGCGCTCGACGACGCGATCATGTCCTCGAAAACCTTACTCAAAGGCAAACCGTCGAGCTTGGCGGACGCGCAGTGGGCGCAGGTGCAGAAGCAGGTGGTGACCACCGCGCACCAGACGCTCGGCTGGATCCACATGCAGCGGAAAGAGAACGTCGACGCCGAGAACGAGTTCAAGGAGACGCTGAAGGTCAATCCGAACCTCGCGCAGGTCTCCTACTGGCTCGGAGACGTGGTCCTCAAACAGGGCAACCCCAACAAGAATGAGCTGGCGCTCTTCTCCTTTGCCCGCGCTTCGGTCTACGAAGGCGAAGGCTCGCTCAACGCACAGGGTCGCGAACAAGTCGACGCCTACCTCCGGAAAGTGTACTCCCGCTACACGGGCACCGAAGACGGCCTGGATGAGCTGAAGGCAAAGGCTAAGAGCCAGCCGCTGCCGCCGGCCGACCTGAAGATCGAATCCGCCGAGGTGCGACGCTTCAAGGCCGAGCAGAAGTCTCGTGAGGAGAACCCGCTGCTGTGGGTTTACAAAGACCTCAAAGCCAACTTGGTCTCCGACGGGGGCGACGCGATCTGGGGTGAGTTGCAAGGCAAGCTCACTCCCAAGATGGCGCTCTACGTCGTCGGCATGGACTCGGCGCGTCCTCAGCGGCTGAGCCTGGCGACCGCCCCGGACGGCGAAGCCGAGGTCACGCTCAACCTGGAGAATCGCCTACGCGCGGGCCCGGCCCGGGGCAGGCTCGTCCAGATCGACGGCGTAGCGTCGAGCATGACCAAGGATCCCTTCAAGCTGACCTTGACCGGCGGCCACGTGCTCAACTAGCGAGCTGGCTCGCGCTTCGACAGACTGGGAAAACCAGCGGCCGCCCAAACGGGCGGCCGCTTCTCGCTGAAGAATCTATACCAGCAAGTATAGTATGCTATCCTGACGGTTGCGCGAATCTGTACGCGGCGGTACAGATTCGCGCTGGCGGTTTCCCACACATGAGTTCTCCCAGCACCACGACCGACCTCGAGGTCCTCGCAACGCAAGAGTACAAGTACGGTTGGACGACCGCGATCGAGACGGACTCGGCGCCTCCCGGGCTCGACGAGGAGATCATCGTCTGGATCTCGCGTGAGAAGAAGAACGAGCCCCAGTGGTTGACCGAGTGGCGACTGAAGGCCTACCGCCACTGGCTCGAAATGAGGGAGCCGACCTGGCCCAACGTAACCTACCCGCCGATCGACTACCAAGCGATTTCCTACTACTCTGCGCCGAAGAAGAAGGACGGACCGAAGAGCCTCGACGAGGTCGACCCCGAGCTGCTCGAGACCTACGAAAAGCTCGGCATCCCGCTCGATGAGCAGGAAAAGCTCGCCGGCGTAGCGGTCGACGCGGTGTTCGATTCGGTCTCGGTCGCGACGACGTTCCGCGACAAGCTTGCCGAGAAGGGAATCCTCTTCTGCTCGTTCTCCGAGGCCGTGCAGGAGCACTCCGAGCTAGTGCGCAAGTTCTTGGGCTCAGTCGTGCCGACGACGGACAATTTCTTCGCCGCTCTCAACTCGGCGGTTTTCACCGACGGGTCGTTCTGCTACATCCCCAAGGGCGTGCGCTGCCCCATGGAGCTCTCGACCTACTTCCGCATCAACGCGGCCAACACGGGCCAGTTCGAGCGTACATTGATCGTTGCCGACGAAGGCTCTTACGTGAGCTACCTCGAAGGCTGCACGGCGCCGATGCGCGACGAGAACCAGCTTCACGCCGCGGTGGTCGAGCTCGTCGCGCTCGAGGGCGCCCAGATCAAGTACTCGACCGTGCAGAACTGGTACCCCGGCGACAAGGAGGGCAAGGGCGGCATCTACAACTTCGTGACCAAGCGGGGAGCGTGCCGCGGCGCTAATTCGAAGATCTCCTGGACGCAGGTCGAGACCGGGTCGGCGATTACATGGAAGTACCCCAGCTGCATCCTGCAGGGCGACAACTCGGTGGGCGAGTTTTACTCGGTCGCGGTGACGAACAATATGCAGCAGGCGGATACGGGCACCAAGATGGTCCACATCGGCAAGAACACGCGCTCGACGATCATCTCGAAGGGAATCTCTGCGGGCCGCTCGAACAACAGCTACCGCGGCCTGGTGAAGATCCTGCCCGGAGCGGAGAATGCACGCAACTTCTCGCAGTGCGACTCGATGCTGATGGGCGACCGTTGCGGCGCGCACACCTTCCCCTACTTGGAGGTGAAGAATCCGACCGCGCAGATCGAGCACGAGGCGACAACCTCGAAGATCGGAGAGGACCAGATCTTCTATTGCCAGCAGCGCGGAATCTCGGAAGAGGACGCCGTGGGCATGATCGTGAACGGCTTCTGCAAGGAGGTCTTCAAGGAGCTGCCGATGGAGTTTGCCGTGGAGGCGCAGAAGTTGCTGGGGATTAGTTTGGAGGGGAGCGTGGGTTAGGAGGACGACGATGGAGATCAAGCTGAAGCCCGAGCATGAACAACTGATCGAAAAGGAGATCGCTCGAGGCAACTTCTCGTCGCGAGAGGAAGTTGTCGCAGAAGCGATCGAATTGCTGGTTGGACTACGCGAGGCCGGCCTCGAGAACCTTAGAGCAGCCGTTCAGGAAGGCTTCGACGCGGTCGATCGCGGGGAATACACAGAACTGAAAACTTCGGAGGACTACCGGGCTTTCGCTGCTGAGATCAGTCGGCGTGCCAGCGCTCGCAACGCGGCAGTTTCCGGAGACTAGTCGTTGCCTGGAGCACGGATTTCGGGCCCCGCCGGTGTGGATCTCGAAGAGATCGCTTCGTATCTGGAGCGGGAAGCGGGTCAGGAGCAGGCGGCAAGGGTCCTCGAACGAATCTTAAGCGCTACCGAACTGTTGGCTCACAGTCGCAAGATTGGCCGACGCTGTGACGATCTCCTGCCGAGTACGCGGCCGTTTCCGCTGGGTAACTACCTTGTCTACTACCGAGAGATCGAGACGGGCGTCGTCATCTCGCGAGTCATTCACGGAAGTAGAGATCAGCGGCTGGCGCTGGGACTAGTCGACTAGCTGGGTGATTTGATCGGAGCGCAAGGAACGAACAACCGACATGCTAAACGTCAACAACCTGAAGGTCCGCGTCGAGGACAAAGACATCCTCAAAGGCATCAGCCTCTCCGTGAAACCCGGGGAGGTGCACGCCATCATGGGCCCGAACGGCTCCGGCAAATCCACCTTCGCGCAGGTGCTCGCGGGTCGGGAAGGCTACGAAGTCGCCGGCGGCTCGGTCGAATACAACGGAGCCGACCTGTTCGAGCTCGAAGCCGACGAGCGCGCCCGCGAAGGCGTCTTCCTCGCCTTCCAGTACCCAGTCGAGATCCCCGGCGTCTCGAACATGTATTTCCTGCGAGCCGCACTCAACGCCGTGCGCAAGCACCAGGGCAAGGAAGAGCTCGACGCGGTCGAATTCATCGCCTACGTCAAGGAAAAGATGAAGCAGCTCAAGATGGACGAAGCGATGCTCAAGCGCGCCGTCAACGAGGGCTTTTCGGGCGGCGAGAAGAAACGCAACGAGATCTTCCAGATGGCTGTGCTCGAGCCGAAGCTCGCCATCCTCGACGAGACGGACTCCGGCCTCGACATCGACGCGCTCAAGCTGGTGGCCGAGGGCGTCAACTCGCTGCGCTCGCCCGACCGCGCGATGATCGTCGTCACGCACTATCAGCGGTTACTCGACTACATCGTTCCGGACAAGGTCCACGTGCTTGCACACGGCAGGATCGTCAAGTCGGGCGACAAACAGCTCGCGCTCGAGCTGGAAGAGAAAGGCTACGCCTGGGTGGAAGATCTCGCCCAGGGCGGTGCACTTGCAACGGTTTAGTCGCCATGGCTGAGACGACGACCTCCACCGCCAACTTCCTCGCCGCGTTCGAAGCGGAGCACTGGGACGGGCCCGCGTGGCTCGCCGAGCGCCGCCGCGTGGCCATCGAGCGCTTCTCGCTGCTGGGCTTCCCGACGGCGAAGAACGAGGAGTACAAGTACACGAGCTTGGCCAAGCTCGACAAGACGAGCTGGCGCCATGCCGACGGCTCAGCGCCGGTCGCTGCCGGCGCGTTGAAAGGGGCCGATTATCGAGGGCTCGAGGGTCCTCGCGCGGTCTTCGTTGACGGGCGCTTTCGCTCGGAGCTTTCGAAATTGTCCGCGCTGCCGAACGGGCTAGCCGTAGCCTCCATGGCTGAGCTGCTTGCGTCGGATCCGGCATCGCTCGAAGGCCACCTGACGCGCTACGCAGACTTCGAGGCTCACGCCACGACCGCACTGAACACGGCGCTGTTCACCGACGGCGTCTTCATCCACGTAGCGGACAAGGTGGTGCTCGATCAGCCGCTGCACATCGCGTGGGTCGCAACCGGCGAAGCTGAAACGGTGTCCCATCCTCGTACGCTGATCCACGCCGGCCGGGAGTCCCAGGCGCAGGTCATCGAAACGCATATCAGCCTGGCCGACGGCGCCCACTGGACCAACCCGGTCACCGAGATCGTCTCGGAAGAAGCGGCACGGCTGGAGCACTTCAAAGTCCAACAACAATCCCTCGAGGCCATCCACACCGGACGCATCGAGATGCTCGAAGAGCGGAACGGCTACATCAGCACGATCTCGCTCTCACTGGGCGCGGCGCTCGCCCGCAACGACATCAACATCACGCTCGACGACGAGGGCTGCGAGTGCGCTCTCGACGGTCTGTTCGTCGTCAGCGGCAAGCAACACGTCGACCACCATACCCAGATCGACCACGCCAAGGCGCACTGCAACTCGCACCAGCTGTACAAGGGCGTCCTTGGCGGGGAATCTCACGGCGTGTTCAACGGCAAGATCGTCGTGCGGCAGGATGCGCAGAAGACTGACGCCATTCAGAACAACAAGAACCTGCTGCTGTCGACCAAGGCTGAGATCGACGCCAAGCCGCAGCTCGAAATCGATGCGAATGACGTCCGCTGCACGCACGGCGCAACGATCGGCCAGCTCGACGCGGACGCGCTGTTCTACCTGCGCGCGCGCGGAATCCCTAGACAGCAGGCCCGCAATCTGCTCGTCTACGCCTTCGCCGCGGACCTGCTCGAACGCATCACCGTCGAGCCGTTGCGCCTGCACTTTGAACGACTGCTGATGCAGACGCTCGGGCAAGATCCCGATGCGGAGGAGGCCTCCCAATGACCGTTCTCACCCAGCCCGGCCGCGCCTTCGACGTTGCGGCGCTGCGCCGGGACTTCCCCGCTCTCGATCAGCGCGTCCATGGCAAGCCGTTGGCGTACCTCGACAACGCCGCCTCGGCCCAGACGCCGCAACCGGTCCTCGATGCGATGCTGGACTTCTATCGACGCGACCGCGCCAACGTGCACCGGGGCGTCCACGAGCTGAGCCAACGCGCCACGGTTGCGTATGACCAGGCTCGCGCGAAGGTACAACGATTCCTCAACGCCGCATCCTTCGAAGAGATCATCTGGACGCGCGGCGCAACCGAGAGTCTCAACTTGGTCGCCTCGGCCTGGGGCCGCCGGAACCTCGAGGCCGGCGACGAGGTCCTCATCTCGGCGCTCGAGCATCACTCCAACATCGTGCCCTGGCAGATGCTGTGCGAGGAGACCGGTGCGAAGCTGCGTGTGATTCCGATGAACCGGGCCGGCGAGCTGTTGCTCGACGAATACGACGAGCTGCTGAGCAAGCGAACGAAGGTCGTTGCATTCAACCACGTCTCGAACGCGCTCGGAACGGTGAACCCGGTCGCGGAGATGATCGCCAAGGCGCACGCCGCCGGGGCCGTGGCGGTCGTCGACGGCGCCCAGGCGGCGCCGCACATGCCCGTGGATGTGCGGGCTCTCGACGCCGACTTTTACGCCTTCTCCGGACACAAGGCGTTCGGCCCCACGGGAATCGGCGCGCTCTATGGCAAGCGCGATCTGTTAGAAGCGATGCCGCCATACCAAGGCGGGGGCGACATGATCGCCTCGGTCACGTTCGAGAAGACCGTCTACAACGAGTTGCCCTACAAGTTCGAGGCGGGTACGCCCAACATCGCCGGCGCCATTGGGCTGGGGGCCGCGATCGACTACGTTCAGGGCGTCGGCTTGGACGCCATCGCCAGGTATGAATCGGAGCTGCTCGCCTACGCCACCCAAGCCGTCTCCGCCGTCAAGGGCGTCGAGCTGATCGGGACGGCTAGGAACAAGGCCTCGGTGCTCTCGTTCGTCATGGAGGGCGTCCATCCGCACGACATCGGCACCATCCTCGACCGCGAGGGCGTGGCTGTGCGCGCCGGCCACCATTGCGCGCAGCCGGTGATGGACTTCTACGGCGTTCCCGCGACGACAAGGGCGTCGCTCGCCTTCTACAACACGCGAGAGGAAGTCGACCAGCTCGTCGCCGCGCTCGAGAGAGTCCAGGAGCTGTTCGGCTGATGTCCGACCTACGCGACCTCTACCAAGAGCTGATCGTCGATCACTCGAAGAACCCGCGCAACTTCCGGGATGCGCCGGAGGCCAATCGCGCCGCCGACGGCTTCAACCCGTTGTGCGGCGACAAGCTGCGACTCTACCTCACCATTGATGAGAACGACGTGATCCAGGACGCCGCCTTCAAGGGCTCGGGATGCGCCATCTCGACCGCGTCGGCCTCCATCATGACTTCGATGCTCAAAGGGCAAAGCGTCGAGCGCGCCAAGGACCTGTTCGAGACCTTCCACCAACTCGTCACGCGGCCCGCCGACCAGATGGATCCGGGAGACGCGGGGCTGGGTTTGGGCAAGATGGCCGTGTTCGCCGGCGTCAACGAGTTTCCCGCTCGCGTCAAGTGCGCGACGCTTGCGTGGCATACCCTCAAAAACGCTCTCGAGAACCGGCAGGAGGCGGCAAAGACCGAATGATGACTGACGACCAGAGGGCCGCGCTCAAGGAAGACATTGTCGAAGCGATCCAGACTTGCTACGACCCCGAGATTCCGGTTGACATCTATAAGCTCGGGCTGATTTACGACATCGAGGTCTCCGATCAGGCCGACGTCAAGGTTACGATGACGTTGACCTCGCCCAATTGCCCGGCGGCGCAATCGCTTCCCGCCGAGGTCAAGAGCAAGACGGCCGAGGTCGAGGGCGTGGGCTCGGCCGAGGTCCAGATCGTCTTCGAGCCTCCTTGGACGCCAGAGAAGATGGACGACGCCGCCAAGCTGGTCCTCAACATCCTATGACCAGCGCACAAACGGACAACGGATAACGGGTAACGGCGATGCAATTTACCTCGCAGGAAGAATACGGGCTTCGCTGTCTGTTGCGGCTAGCGGCGGCCGGCGAAGACGCTTCGATGACCATTCCGGAGATCGCGCAAGCCGAAGGCGTCTCGCAAGCCTACGCCGCCAAGTTGCTGCGTGCGTTGCGCGAGGGCGGCTTGGTGGTCGCCGAGCGCGGCCAATCCGGCGGGTATCGACTTTCGCGGCCACCCGAAGACGTCTCCGCGGCGCAGGCGCTCGCCGTGCTTGGCGGGCGTTTTTACGAAGGCCAGTTCTGTGAAAAATTCACCGGCCAGGAAGATGAGTGCGCCCACACCCTCAACTGCTCGATCCGGTCGCTCTGGAGGGCGGTACAGACCGTCGTCGACCAGGTGTTGACCTCGACCTCACTCAAAGATCTGATCCGCACCGAGGAGCAGATGGACCGTTTCGTCGACAACCTGGTGGTCATCAGCAGCGCCGCTACTTCGCCTCCCAATCCGCAAGCCTGAGATGCTTACCCAAGAACAAGCCCTCGACGCCCTCCGGACCGTGACCGACCCGGCATTCGGCGGTCGCGACATCGTCTCGCTCGGCTTCGTGCGGGAGCTCAAATGCGCCGATGGCCGCGTCGCCTTCGATCTCCAGACGGCGCGAGCCAGTGACGCGGCGCTCGCGCTCCAGCAGCAAGCCGAGCAAGCATTACGCGACGCCGGCGCCGAGGCGGTCGAGGTGGGCTTGACGACGCGCGCCCGCTCCAATCCCACCGCGGCCCAAGACAAGGGCGTCATCGAAGGCGTCCGCAACATCATCCCGGTCGCCTCCGGCAAGGGCGGCGTCGGCAAGTCGACCGTCTCGGTCAACCTTGCGATGGCGCTCAAGCTCGCCGGCGCTCGCGTAGCGCTGCTCGATGCGGACGTCTATGGGCCGTCGGCGCCGACCATCCTCGGCGTCGATCAACCGCCCGAGGAAGTCGGCCAGCGCCTTCGGCCCGCCGTCTCGCACGGCCTGCCGATGATCTCCACCGGCTTCTTCCTGCGACCCGATCAAGCCGTCATCTGGCGTGGTCCGATGCTTTCGAAGATGGTCGACGAGCTGTTCCGCCGGGTCGAGTGGGGCGAGCTTGACTACTTGATCGTCGATCTGCCGCCGGGCACCGGCGACGTCCAATTGACGCTATGTCAGCGGATTAACCTCACCGGCGCCGTCATCGTCACCACGCCCCAGCCGGTCGCGGTCAACATCGCCGAGAAGGCGATCATCATGTTCCAGCAGCTCGAGACGCCGATCCTCGGCGTGGTGGAGAACATGAGCTACTTCGAGTCCTCGAAGACCGGCGAGCGAGAGTACATCTTTGGCTCCGGCGGAGCGGACCTTCTCGGCCAGCGCTGGAAAACCCCGGTTCTCGGCAAGATCCCACTGGCGACAACCCTCCGCGAGACCTCCGACTCTGGAAGACCCATCGTGCTTGCCGAGCCCGATTCGCCAGCAGCGAAAGCTCTCGTGGCGACTTCCGAACAATTCGTCGCCGCGGTCGCAGCGCGCAACTACCAAGCAGCGCAGGAGACGCAAGTCGAGATCAACTTCTGAGCCTCGCTCGGAGCCGCATCCCGCGAGTACGGTCAACGTGAACGGCCCGCAGGGGTCTGCGCGTAGGGGCGCGCCGCAGGCCCCCCGGGTCCGGCTACAATGGCTCGTCCGTTGTTTGGAATGCCCAGGCCCGCCAAGATCAATCGCCACGGCGCCCACGACATCGAAATCGTGTGGGACTCCGGTCGCGTCGCGCACTACCCGGCGCGCTTCCTGCGCCTCGAGTGCCCCTGCGCTTCTTGCAAGGACGAGATGACCGGCAAGCGCCTGGTCAGCGATTCCGTTCTGCCCGTGCTCACCTTTCCGACCAAGATCGAGCCAGTCGGACGCTATGCCATCCAGATCCACTGGTCCGACAACCACTCGACTGGGATCTACACCTGGGAGCTCCTTTGGAGCCTGGCCGACGGGCTCGAGCGGCGGAACGAGCAGACGGTCCAATAGCAGCGGCGCCGACGCTGGAGCGCTGATAGACTCATTTAGTCAAGATGTCCACCCTGCGTCTGCTCCTCGCTCTCGCTCTCGCACTGCCCGCAGTCGCCGATGAGGGCATGTGGCCCTACAACCGCCTTCCGCTCGGCGAGCTCGAATCGAAGTACGCCTTCGACCCCAGCCCCGACCTGCTCGAGCGTTTGCAGAAGGGCTCCGTCCGACTCAACAACGGGGGCTCCGGCTCGTTCGTCTCCAAGCGAGGCTTGGTGATGACCAACCACCATGTCGCCTCGGACTGTATCCGCAAGCTCAGCTCGGAGGAGAAGGACTATATCGCCGACGGCTTCCACGCGACCTCCAGCGCAGGTGAGCTGAAGTGCCCTGACCTCGAGCTCAATGTACTGATGGAGATCGAGACGGTGACCGACCGCGTCAACCGCAAGGTCACGCCCGAGATGAGCGACGCCGAGCGCCTCGAGGCGCAGAAAGCCGCCTCGGCTCAGATCGAGAAAGACTGCCGGGACTCGACCCTGCTGCGCTGCGACGTGGTCAACCTCTACCAAGGCGGCGTGTTCGACCTCTACAAATACAAGCGCTACACCGACGTGCGCCTGGTCTTCGCCCCGCAGTTCGCGGCTGCGTATTTCGGCGGCGATCCGGACAACTTCACCTTCCCGCGCTACTGCCTCGACGTGTCGTTCCTGCGGGTCTACGACAAAGGAGCGCCGATCGCGTCGCCAGCCGTGCTGCCGCTCGACCCCGACGGCGCCGCTGAGGGCGATCTAACCATTGTCTCTGGACATCCCGGCTCGACGAAACGGCTGCTCACCGAAGGACAGCTACGCTTCGAGCGTGATCGCCGGATGCCGTTCGTGCTGGAGTGGCTGCACGCGATGGCCGGCGCTCTCGAAGCCTACGGACGCAGCGGCGGCGACGCGACCCGTCGGGCGCGGGATGAGCTGTTCGGGTTCCGCAACTCCATCAAGGCCTATACGGGCCAACTCGGTGGCTTGCGCGACCGCGAGCTGTTCGACCGCAAGGCGGCCGACGAAAAGAGTCTGCGCGATCAGATCGCCGCGGACGAACAGCTCGAGAATCAGTACGGTCAAGCTTGGGAGCAGATCGCCCGAGCGCAGCGCGTGAAGCGCGAGATCTACGAGGAATACCGTCTGATCGACGGGCTTGGGCTCTACACGCGCTACTTCACCATCGGGCGACACCTCTACCGCATGGCCGACGAGCTTCCCAAGCCCAACACCGAGCGGCTGCCTGAGTATCGCGATACCGCGCTCGAGTCCCTCGAACAACGGCTCTATTCCCCCGCCCCTATATACCCCGATGTCGAGACCGTTAAGCTCACGCGGGCGCTCACCTTCCTGCGCGACCGGCTCGGGCTCAACCATCCCGCCCTCAAGCGGATCTTGGGTTCGCGGACGCCTGGGGACGTCGCGGCCGCGATCGTCAGCGGGACTCGCCTCGGGGACGTAGAGTTTCGCAAGCTCCTCGGCGCGGAGAGCTCTGCCGCGGCCAAGACCTCCGACGACCCGATGATCCGGCTGATCGCGGCCCTCGACGAGGATGCGCGCGCCCTCCGCAAGCGCTATGAGGACGAGGTCGAAGCTGTCGAAAACGCCAACGGCGCTCTGATCGCCCGGGCGCGATTCGGGGCCTACGGCGACAAAGTCTACCCGGACGCGACCTTCACCCTGCGCCTCGCGTTCGGCGCTGTCAAGGCCTACATCGACGGGCGACAGAGGGTTCCAGCGTTCACCGTTGTGGAGGGCCTCTATGAGCGCGCTACCGGCGAGCCGCCCTACGCCTTGCCCAAGCCCATCGTCGACGCCCGGGACGGGGTGAAGGCCGAAACTCCCTACAATCTCGTCTCGACCAACGACATCACCGGAGGCAACTCCGGCAGCCCGCTCGTCAGCCAAGAGGGCAAGGTCGTCGGCCTCATCTTCGATGGCAACATCCAATCACTGCCCAACGACTTCCTCTACTCGGACCGCCAGGCGCGGGCCGTATCGGTGGACGTACGCGGTATCCTCGAGATGTTGAGGGGTGTTTACGAAGCATCCGCCCTGCTGAAGGAGCTCGAAGACGCCGGTCGATGAGCCGTGCCGAACCGCCATAATAGAGCCTATGGCCGGCTCCCCGGCTGCATTCCAGTTCTCCGCTTGGCAGCCGCGCCGCGAGCGTGCGGTCGGATCGTTCCTTGCCTCGCTCGCCATCCACGCGGTCGCCGTGGCGGCGATTTGGACCATCAATCCTCACACGACGCTACGGGAATTTCGCGCGCCGACCATCACCGAGATCCTCGTCAACGAAGACCGCCAGGTCACCTGGTACGCGCCCAAGACCGCCATGCCGGCGGTCGCCCCGGTCGAGACGCCCGCGGAAGAAGCCACTGCCCAGACGCCACGCTACAAAGCTCCGCAACCGATCCAAGCTACGGCCTCAAACGCCGCCAGCGACAAACAGCTCATCGTCAGCGATGCTCCGGAGATCGAGTTCCAGCAAGATCAGGAGCTGCCGAACATGCTCTCCTGGCAGGCGCCGAGGGTGGAGAGGCCGCGGTTTCAGCTCAAGGCGCCGCGGTTGTCCCGGTCGCCCAAGCCAAAAAGGATCGAGCGGCCGCGGCCGCCCAGGATCCGGCAGGCGGCCAACAGCGGCATCGACATGAGCCAGTTTTCGCAGATCGCACGGCTGCGCTATCGCGCGCGCAACCCGGAGCAGACCGCGCCGGAGCAGTCGGCTCTCGAAGCAGACCAGGCGCCGGAGATCGCAAACGCGCCGACCGCCCCCGAAGTCGCTGCGGACCAGCTCCCCGGGCTATCTCGCCTGCGCTATCAGCGTGAGAACCAGCAACGACAAGGGCCCGCCGAACGCGCCTTGGAAGGCGGCGACGCGCCGGAAATCGCCGCCCGGGCGACCCCTGGCGTGGACGCCTCACAGCTCCAGCAGCTTTCCCGGCTACGCTACCAGCAACGGACCCAGGCCGAGCAGCGCCAAACGCCCGGCCGCCAGACGCTTTCCGCCGAGGGCGCTCCCGTGTTGCGTGACGCACCGGGGCAGCCCGGGCTCGACGCTTCGCAGTTCCAACAACTCTCGCGGCTTCGCTACCAAGCCGGCGATCGCGGACAGGCCGCCTCGCCGCCGTCTGCACGAGCGCTCGGCGACGTCGCCGACGCCCCGGCTCCGCAGCTCGGTGGAGGCTCTTCCGCGGCGGCGGGGCTCGAGTCCGCGGCGCTGCAGGAGTTGCCGAAGCTGCGCTACCAAGGGCGAGGGACGGGAAGGGCCGCCGGCCCCTCTCCGCGGGCGCGCGCCGTGGGAGAGGTGGCCGGCGACAACGCACCCGCCATCGGCGGTTCGTCCGGATCGGCCTCGCTGGAGCAGGTCGCCAAGCTCGACCTGCCCGGGGCCCCGCCGCCCAGCCTCGGCGCCCCGGGAGGGGACCAAACCGGCGGGACCGGCGGATCAGTCAACATGGTCGTCGCCGGCATCAACCCCGCTGATCGCGCTCCGCGCCAACTCCCGCGCGGCTCCCGCAGCGGCGCCTTTTCCGCCGGGCCCAACGCAACCGCCAACGGAGGACGCGTCGGCTCGAACGGCGCAACCTCCGGCCTTCGCGCTCCAAACCTATCCATTCAAGGACCTCCCAACGGCTCCAACGTCCCCGGCGACGGCGCCGACGCGCTGCGGCGGCTCACCCGCTCGGGAGGCTTCGAGCAGCTACGGCCCGGGGAGGCGCCCAAGGTCGAGTCGCGCGTCGAGAAGACCAGAATCGACCCCGACATGCCCTTCGTCGGCCGCCCGGTCTATACGCTCGCGATCAACATGCCCAACGTCACCAGCTACCGCGGCGATTGGGTCATCCAGTTCGCCGAGGCGCTCAGCGAAGACCAAAGAGAGCAGGAGACCGCAGAGGAGCGCGCCGCTCGGCTTGCCAAGAAGGACGATTCGCTTACCCCCCCGTATCCGGTCCTCAAAGTCGACCCCAAGTACATCCCGGACGCGGTCCGCGAAGAGATCGAGGGAGAAGTGGTGCTCTACTGCGTGATCCGCGAAACCGGAGAGATGACCGACCTGGCGCTCGTCGAAAGCCTCGACCGGCGACTCGACGCCTCGGCGCGCGAGGCCCTCTCGAAGTGGAGGTTCGAACCTGCCCGCAAGCAAGGCCTGCCCATCGCGGTCGAGACGCTCGTCCGCATCCCCTTCCGGCTCAATCCGGACATCAAGATCCGATACTGACGGCCGGCGCGATGGATGACCTGTGGCTTCTGATCGACGCTGACGACACGCTGTGGGAGAACTCCGTCTACTTCGAGGAGGCCATCGAAGAATTCACCTCGTTCCTCGATCACTCTGAGCTGACGCCGCCCGAGGTCCGCCAAGTCCTCGACGAAATCGAGCTGCGTAACATCGAGAAGCACGGCTACGGTTCGAGGAACTTCGCGCGCAACTTGCGGCAATGCTTCGAGCATTTGGCCGAACGACACTACACTCCGGCGGACCTGGATCGCGTGGTCGCCATGGGAGAAGCAATCCTGCACCGACCGATCGAGGTGATCGAGGGCGTCGCCGAGACGCTCGCGTACCTCAACGCCCGCCACCACCTCACGCTGTTCACCAAGGGCCACAGCGAAGAACAGTTGCTCAAGTTCAACCGCTCCGCCCTGGGCGAGCACTTCCACGGCGTGCGAGTGGTGCGCGAGAAGACCGCTCGCGCCTACAGCGAGCTCGTGGAGCTCGAGGCCATGGACCCCGCTCAGACTTGGATGATCGGCAATAGCCCGAAGTCGGACATTCATCCCGCGCTCGAGGCGGGCCTCGGCGCGGTGCTGGTGCCGCACGAGCGCACCTGGGCGCTCGAGATGACCGACGTGCCGCCCGAATCCGACCGCTTCCGGATCCTCAACCGCTTCGCCGAGCTGCGGGCCTTGTTCTAGGGTTCGGCGCTTGGCGCCCCCGGCTACCGAGCTGTGCTAGGCTTCTTGCGCCGGCGAGTCTGCCGGCGGGCCAAGATCCGAAGCTGCGGCGGAGATGAAGGGGCAGAGAAGGTACGCCGCAGCCTCGGATCAGCCCCTTACGGGACCTCGAAAACTCTTTGCATTGATGCCGTAGCGCTTGAGCTTCTCGTGGAAGTTGCGCTCGCTGAGCCCGGAGTACGCCGAAGCGCGGCTGATGATGCCGCCGCACTTCTGCAACACGGCCGTAATATAGGCGCGCTCGAACTTCTCGACCGCGTGGGCTTTCGCGGCCTGGAAATCCCCGAGCTCGTCGAGAATCTCTCGTTGCGGGTTGTGGTCGGTCACCTCCGCCGGCAAATCCTCGGGCTCGATGACGTCGCCTCGACAGATGATGGCCGCGCGGCCCACGAAGTTCTCGAGCTCGCGTACGTTCCCGGGAAAGTCATAGGTCAACAGCACGCGGATCGCCTCGTGGCTGATTCCCAGCGCGGGTTTGCCGAACTTCCCTCCAAGCGTGCGGGCGAAGTGCTCGGCCAACAGTGGAATGTCGCCTTTGCGCTCGCGCAGCGGCGGCGTCTCGAGGCGGATGATGTTGAGGCGATAGTAAAGATCGCGGCGAAACGCGCCCGCGTCCATCATCTCGGTCAGGTCGCGGTTCGCGGCGGCGATCACCCGGATGTCACAGAATTTGGTCTCCGATGAGCCGACCGGGGAGTACTCGCCCGACTGCAACGTCCGCAACAGCGCCGCTTGCAGCGACTTGCTCATCTCGCCGATCTCGTCGAGAAAGATGGTGCCGCCGTTGGCCCGCTCGAGCTTGCCCATCTTGCGCTCGGAAGCCCCGGTAAAGGCGCCGCGCACATGTCCGAAGAACTCCGACTCTTGCAGCGGCTCTGGAATCGCGCCGCAGTTGACGGCGACGAACGGCTCCGAGCGCGGACCGCTGTGCCGACGGATGATCTGGGCTAGAACTTCCTTGCCCGAGCCGCTCTCTCCGGTGATCAGAACGGTCGCCGCCGTGTCGGCGACTTGCTTGGCGAGATCGACGAGCTCGAGCATGGCCGGATCTCGGCCGATGAGCTCGGGCGGCGATCCCACAAGCGATGGCGCCGTGCGCGCCGAGCCCGCGCGTCGCTGCCCGCCGTCGAGCGGAATCGATTGGATGGACGGGCTAATGCTCATAGTGCGGGTGCGGCAGACTCCAGCGAAGATCGCACTCGAGAAACAACCGTCGCGCTCTTCCTGGCCTCAATTCTGCGGTCCTAAGGGGTTTGCCGCAATAGTCAGTCAGGTTCAATTGGCAGCGGTACGAGGGGGTACGGGAATGCCCGGACGCTTAGGTGTGGAGGCATAGGTCAAACAACAGGGAGTCATACGACCAGGGTCGTATCGGACCTCTGACCAGTCGCCTATGCTGCTGGTGGAAAACGGCTCGAGATCAGGTGAAGTTACGGGGAGAGCGTTTGATCCCGGCCCAGCCCCCCTGGGAGCTTTCCCGGCCGATGAACTAGGCGCGCTCGATTCGTACTGATCGTTGTGTACTAGAAGTTTGCCGCCCGCCGGGAGACGGAGGTGTTACTCCGCGTGGTGGTTCAGCGGGCCCGCGCCCGCGCCGAGCCCTGGCGCGGTAGCGATGGCCTCGGAGACGAACCGCTTGGCCGCGTCCAAAGCCTCGGGCAGTGGTAGGCCCATGGCGAGCCCGGCCGTGATGGCGGCCGAGTAGGTGCAGCCGGCTCCGTGGGTGTGCGGCGTCCGGTAGCGCTGTGAGGCGAACCGCTGCTCCCGGTCGCCGTCGAGCAGCAGATCGACGGCCTGGGTCGAGCCGTCGTCGAGGTGACCGCCTTTGACGAGCACGGCCGTCGGCCCGAGTGCGAGTATGCGCCGCGCGGCTGCGGCCATGTCGTCGAGCGAGCGAATCTCGATCCCGGCGAGATCCGCGGCTTCGGGCACATTCGGGGTCACCAGGGCGGCAAGGGGGAGCAGCCGCTCGACCAGCGCCCGGCGCGCCTCCCTAGCCAGCAGCCGCTTGCCGTGCGTGCTGACCATCGCCGGGTCGACGACGAGCGGACAAACGCGAGCGGCGGCCCACTCCGCGACCGCCGCGATCACTCCCTCGTCGCCCAGTGCGCCAGTCTTGGCTGCGGCTGGCGGGATGTCCGAGGTCGCCGCCGCCAGTTGTCGACGAACGTAGCCCGACTCGAGCGGATCGACCGACTCGACGGTCACCGTATTCTGCACCGTCAGCAGCGTCACCACGCTCATGCCGTAGACGCCGAATTGATGGAAGGTCTTGAGATCGGCCTGCAAGCCGGCGCCGCCCGAGGGGTCCGAGCCGGCAATCGTGAGCGCGACAGGCCTCATAGCCGCTCGCCGCGAGCCTTCCAGGCGTCCCAGGCCGCGGCCAGCTCAGCGACTTTGTCCGGCATCTCTGCCGCAAGGTCGTGCAACTCGGTCCCATCGGCCTCCACGTCGTAGAGCTCCCACGGGTTCTTGTCCGAGGCGACGATCTTCCATTTCCCCTTGCGGAAAGCGCGGCCATGATTCCACTCCCAGAACAGCGCCTCGGGAGGCTCGCGCGTCCGGCCTTGGAGCACGCCTAGCAGGCTTCGGCCATCGAAAGGCAACGCCGGGCCGCCGTCGGCTCGGGTCAGAGCAGGGGCGCCGGCCGCCTCGAGAAACGTTGGCGCCAGATCGATGACGTGCGCGAGCGCGTCGCTCGTCGAGCCGGCCTCGATCACGCCGGGCCAGTGAGCAATCAGAGGAGTCATGATGCCGCCTTCGTGGTCGAACTGCTTGTACATCCGGAACGGCGTATTCGAGGCGTTCGCCCAGCCGTAGCCATAACTCTGGAACGTGCCCTCGGGGCCGGGCATGATCTCGGGCAGGTTGCCCGGACGCATCGGCTGGCCGGCCCGGGTGGTCTCGTAGAGGAACGCGCCCTTGCGGTCCGGCGTGTACTCCACGTGGCAACCCCCGTTGTCGATCTGGAAGACAACGAGCGTATCGTCCAACTTGCCCTGGCGCTCGAGCTCATCGAGGATGCGCCCGATACCCCGGTCCATCGCCTCGACCTGCGCGGCGTAGACCTCCATGCGCCGTTGCTGCCACTCCTTGTGCGGCTCATCTTCCCAAGCCGGAACTTGCTCGTTGCGCCGCGACAGGGGCCACTCCGGGTTAACGACGCCGAGCTGCTTCATGCGGGCATGGCGCCGCTCGCGCAGCACGTCCCAGCCTTCGGCGTATTCGCCTTTGTGGCGCTCGATGTCCTCAGGAAAAGCGTGCAGCGGCCAGTGGGCGGCGGTGTAAGCCACGTAGAGAAACACGGGCTGTTGCCGCGTCTCGGCGTCCTCGAGAAACGTGACGGCGTTGTCGCTGATGGCGTCGGTTAGGTAGAAGTCGTCGCGCCGGCACTCCTGGGGGATGTGCTCGTTGTCACGCATCAAGCCGTAGACTTGCCAGTAGTCGGCCGAGCCGAACAGCATGCCGAAGTAGCGGTCGAACCCCTTCTGGCACGGCATGTTCGGGACGTCCTCGAGCGACTTGGCGAGGTGCCACTTGCCGGACATCAGCGTGTGATAGCCCGCCTCCCGCAGGCTCTGCGCGACAGTAGCGGCGCGCGGGTGCAGAACGCCTTGCTTCTTCCAGATCGCCACATCGCTTTGGATCCCCGTCATCAACGTACCGCGCGTCGGCACGCACATGTTGTTGGTGTGGTAATTGGTGAGCCGCATGCCGCCGAAGCCTAAGCGGTCGAGGTTGGGCGTGGGAATCTCTCCGCCGTAGCAGCCGAGGTCGGAGTAGCCCATGTCGTCCGCCATGATCATCACGATGTTCGGCGGTAACGCTGGCGACTGCTGCGTCTGCGGGGAACAGGCCGACAGCGCGGCGGCGCTCGAAGCCTGCAGAAACCGGCGGCGGCTGATGGCGTCCGACATTGCTGCAAAGTATAGGCGAACCCCGCGGGCGACGGCCTAACGTTACAGGCTCGTTCCGCGCTCGCGGCTACGCTGCTAATCGGTGAGCAGTCCCCGTGAGTACAGCCAATTCGCCAGCAGGTCCGGCCACTGCCCCAGGACGTGGTCCGACCAGGCCAGCCCCATACCGTGGCGTCCGCGCTCAAAGATGTGCAGCTCTGCTGGAACGCCCGCCTTGCGCAATCCCAGGTAGAACAACACGCTGTTCTCCGCTGGCACGCCCGCGTCTTCGCTCGTGTGCCACAGGAACGTCGGCGGCGTCTGGGGCGTGATCTGGTTCTCGTTCGAGAGAGACTCGGCCAACGCCGCGTCGGGATTCTCGCCCAGCAGATTCTTCTTCGAGCCCTGGTGGGCGTACTCGCTGGTCAACGAGATGACGGGATAACACAGTACGGCGAAGTCCGGGCGCGAGCTGACGCGGTCGATCGTATCGTTGGCGTCGGGATCCCCGGCGTCGAAGTGTGTCGCCGCGGTCGAGGCCAGATGGCCGCCGGCGGAGAAGCCCATCACGCCGATGCGGTCGGGCCGCACGCCGTAGCGCCAAGCGCCCTCGCGCACGATGCGGATCGCCCGCTGCACGTCGGAAACCTGGACGGGGTGGTGATACTTCGGACCCAGCCGGTAC
Source organism: Bryobacterales bacterium (assembly GCA_965216545.1). Lineage (GTDB taxonomy): Bacteria > Acidobacteriota > Terriglobia > Bryobacterales > UBA6623 > RI-231. The sequence continues at coordinate 2,019,285 of OZ244172.1, read as the reverse complement.
TTCAGCACGAACGCCGCGACGCCTAGCGAGTTGTACCAGCGCGCGATCTGGTCGCCTTCATGATCCATCGCCAAGTTGCGGTAGCCGCCGCCGGGGCAGACGACGACCGCCGTGCCGACCGGCCTCTCGGGAAGATAGATCGCCAGCGTCGGCCTGTCCTCATCCGCGACGCCCCGCGCCAGCGGCGCGCCTTCAGGCCATAGCTCGATCGTCGGTGACGGCGGGCCGCCGCGTTGGGAGAGGCTAGGAGCAGCCGTGCAGACCGCGACGATCAGGATTCGGATGACGCGCATCGGTTAGTCCTTCGCCCAGGGCTGGGGCCGCCCGGCAAGAATCCGCTCGGTCGCCGCCACCCGCTCGAGCAGCGCACGACGGCGCTCCGGCGCGGAGAAGACCAGCGGCGCCTCCCGATAATAGCGGGCTTCAGCGCCCCAGCGCTCGGCTAGCGCGCGCCGGGTCTCGGGTCGGTAAGGCGGCTCGCCGTCGTGCAGGAAATAGGCCGGATTGGTGTGCGCCCGGATCTCCGGCTCGTTCGGCAAGCTCGGTGCTTGGGCGCGGGCGACGACCCAGACGCTGCCCGCAATGCTCGTTTGGAACCGCAGCTCCAATTCCGTCGCCCCGGCTTCCGCTTGTTGGCGGGCGACGACGTTGCCGTTGACGACCAGCTCGACTGCTTCGATGGGCCGATGCCAGCTCGCGAGTGCGGTCCCGCGAATCGCCCGGACATCCCCGCTCCATTCGGCAACGGCCCCTGGTCCGCTCCCATCCTCGAACGCGAGCTCGAGCAGCGGCCCGTTCGTCAGCGTGACTGCTCCGCGCCGTACGCCCCGGGACCAGGTCTCGTACGCGGACTCGCCGGGCGCCCCCGGCACGAGGGCTCGCTCGGGCCCGAGCAGCGGAATGGACCTCGGCCAGCTCTCGTAGCGGCCAATGTTCGCGGGAAAGTCGCTGCCCGCGAGGCCGGTAACGCGGAAGCCGGCGTTGAGCAGCTCATACCACTGCTCGGTCTTCAGCTCGCCGAACTGGAACAGCTCGATGAAATCCAGCTCGTCGTGAGCCAGATTCATCAGTAGCGACGAGCTCGGCTGGCTGCCGTAGAAGTGCGCGAAGCCGGCCAGCCCGCCCAACGCACGAATTCTCCCAAACAGAACCCCCGGCGACGGCCAAGCTTCTGGGGAATTCGCGTATTCGAGCCCGATCGAGAGCGGTCGCACCATCTCTCTCGGGCCTAACGCGAGCACGTGCCCATAGAAGCGGCTGCGCGACTCGTGCCCGGAGCGAATCGAGCGACCCTCCTCGCGCGCCTCGGCGCGCTCCCCGAAGCCGTACTGGATGGCGGCGTGCTGCTGGCGCTGCAGCTCGAGGAAGTTGCCGACGGCCAGATCCTCGGCATCGAGCCACTCGAGAAAGAGTGCATCGTCTTCGGGTTCACGCACCAGGTGGATGTGGTCGTCCGCCGAAATCCAGCCCTGGGCGCCCTCGACCGGCTCAAGCGCGAGCTCGACGGTGTGCTCCGCGTCGGCTTCGAGTGCGAACGTCTCTGCTGCCGGCTCGTAGGCGAATCCGCGGTAGGCTTCGATGCGGTAGTCCTTCGAAGCCGGTAGAAAGTACTCCCCCTCGCCCTTGAGCAGGATGAAATGGGACTGGTCGCGCGCGGTGACTTCCAGCGTCTTGGCGTCTCGCCCGCTCCTCCACAAGCGCTCGCGGTAGAACAGATCCGGCCGCAGCGGCAGGTGGGCGTCCACGGGGCTGAGCCGGAACGGGCGATCGCCCTTGAACAGGTAGACACGAGCGGGAGTGAGCTCTGCGGTGTCGGCTCGTGTCACCCTCACGCGCAAACGGGCCGAGTGCGCGGGGCGAACCGCAGCCGACTGAGCCCACGCGAGCCCTCCCACGAACATCGCCGAAAGAGCAAATCGGACCGCGAAAGTACTGCGGCTGTACGGCAACGCCCGGATTGTAACAGCCCGCAGTGATCGAGGCGTTCGCGGCGCCCGCTGATAGAATGAGGCCATGTTCGCGGCCCTATTCGGCCTGCTGCTGTTGGCCTCGCCCGCGCCCCAGGACGCGGACGACGCCTTGCGCGACGCCGCGGCGGCTCTCGAGAAGGAAGACTACGCGACGGCGGCGCCGTTGCTCGAGATCGCCCTCGAACACGACCCCGACAACGTCGATCTGCGCTTCAACCTCGCATTCGGGTACACCCAGCTGCAGCAGGACGACCGCGCCGCCGAGCAGTACCGCAAAGTTCTCGCCGCCAAGCCCGAGCTGGACGAGGCGCGCCAGAACCTAGTGATGGTTCTGCTGCGCAACGACCGCTTCACCGAGGCCGCCCCCGAGCTCGAGAAGCTAGCCGCGACCCGTCCCGATGACCGCCAGACGCAGTTCTACCTGGCCCATTCCTGGTTCCGGAGCGAGCAGCCGGAGAAGGCCATCCCGGCGTTCCGCAAGGCGCGGGAGTTGGGCGAGAGCTCCCCGATGTTGCACCTCGAGCTCGGGCAATCGCTGGCGGCGACGGGGGCCATCGACGAGGCTGCGGCGGAGTATCGCCGTGCGGGCGAGCTCGACCCCGAGCTTGCAACCATGGAGCTGCAGCTCGCCGAGCAGGTGGAACGCGCGGGCGACGAGGCGAAAGCGTTGGCTCTCTACCAGAGCTACCTGGCTCGCCATCCCAGCGAGCCGGCCGTGCTCGAACGTGTAGCCATGATGCTGCTCGAGCAGGGCAAGGCCGCCGAGGCCGTCGCACCGCTCGAAGCCGTCACCGCGGGCGAGCCCACGGCAGCCAACTGGGCCGCGCTCGCGCACGCCTATCAGCAGACCGAGCAGCCCGACAAGGCCGTGACCGCTCTAGGCCGCGCTCTCGAAGCCGCTCCCGGCGACGCCGAGCTGCGGATTCGCTATGCGACCATGCTCCTCAACCGGGAACAGTTCGAGCACGCCGGCGGCCACTATCTTCAAGCGACCAAGCTCGCCCCAAGCCGCCCCGAGGCCTGGAACGGCCTCGCGTTCTGCTTCTACAAAGTCGAAAACTTCCCGGCGGCGCTCGACGCCTTGCAGCGGGCCGCAAAGCTCGGCGATCCCAAGCCGGGGAACCTTTTCCTGCGCGCCGTCGTCGAAGATAAGCTGCAGCTTTTTGAAGAGGCCAAGCTGAGCTACGAGGCGTTTCTCGCCAAGCAGCCCGACCTTCCGGACGAAGTCTGGAAGGCGGAGCAGCGGCTGAAGACCATCGAGAAAATCTTGGCCAAGAAGTGATGTCCGGGTTGCGTCTAGTAATGGCGGCGGTTGTGCTCGTGGCGCTGGTTGGCGCCGCGCAGGCGCCGCAGACCCTCGAAGCGGTCCTGCGCGAGCCCGATCTCGAGAAACGCGCTGACCTCGCGCTCGACTATGCCCGACCCGCCGTCGGCCGCATGGTCCGGGCCTACGAGGACGAAGAACCGGGCAAGGCGCGGGACATCCTCGGCTCGATCGTGCGCGCAGCCGAGATCGCCCGCGAGGCGCTCGTGGAAACGGGCAAGCACGCCCGCCGCAAGCCCAAACACTTCAAACGCGCCGAGATCGACACGCGCAACCTGCTGCGGGACCTCGAGGCCGCCAAGCGCAAGCTGACATTCGAGGAGCGGCCCGACCTCGAGCCCGCCATCGCGAAGATCGAGCAGATCAACCAGCAACTGCTCTTCGGCATCATGGAGAGTAAGAAGAAGTGAGGCTCGCCATGCGATTGACGCTCATCGGGATCGCGCTCACGCTCGCCGCCTCGGCGCAGGAGTGGCTCGGCCAGAAGGACTTTCTCACCCAGCATGAGGTTGGCGTCATCCGGGAGACGCAAGAGCCCAACGAGCGTGTCGAGACGTACTTGCATTTCGCGGCGCTCAGGCTCGAGCTCGTCAGTCAGTTGCTCGCCAAGGCGGAGGAGGGGCGCGGCGGCAAGGTCCACGAAAACCTGGAGCAGTACGGCCGCATCCTCGAGGCGATCGACGCCGTCATCGACGATGCGCTGCTCAAAGACGTCAACCTCGACAAGGCCTACATCGCGCTGCTGACCCAGGAGGCGGAGTTCCTCAAACGACTGCGCGCGGTCGAGGACTCCGAGCCTGAAGACCTGTGGCGCTACGAGTTCGTGCTCGAGGACGCGATCGAGGTCACAGCCGACAGCCTTGAGATGGCGCGCGAGGACACCAAGGATCGCAAGCGATCGATCCTCGAAGCCGACGACGCCGAGCGCGCTTCGCGCGAGGCGGCCACCAGCGACGCGCGGCGCGAGGAGGTCGAGAAGGCCAAGGCGAAACAGGCGCGCAAGGAAGCCGAGGTGAAGAGCAAACGACCGACTTTGCTGAAAAAGGGCGAGACGCTCGAGCAGCAAGGACGGCCAGATTAGCCGAGCTTCGACGTCGGCGCCGAGGAGCCCTTGACGCAACCGTTCCAAGTGGGTTGGCCAAGAATCGTGGTCGGAGCGCTCGCCGCGCTCGTGCTGCTGATCGCGACGGCGGCGCCGGTCGTGGCTGCGCTCGGGCACACCGAGGCGGTCGGCCTCTACATGGCGCTCGAGCCGCTCTGCCACCAGCTCGCCGAGCGCTCCTGGAGCTTCGGAGATTTATCCGCAGGGCTCTGCATTCGCTGCTACGGTGTATATAGCGGCATCGCGATCGCGGCTCTGGCGGGACTGGGGTTCTCGCGGCGGATGGCCGCGGCGGGAGTCTTGGCGCTGGCGGCGGTATGGATGATCGAGCACCTGGCGGGCGCGCCCGCGCCGCAAACGGCTCGATTTGCCAGCGGCGGTGCGATCGGGTTGGCGCTTGCATCGGCGGCCACCTCCAGAGCGTTCGTACGCGTCGCGAAACCGGGCGCCAACGCACGGCGTCCAACCCAACAGCGCCCCGAATAAGACAGAGAATGGAAACCGGTATTCGGCCGGAAAACAGAGGAGGATCAACGTGAGGACATTTACATCGATTTTCGTTTTAGCCTGTTTCGCCCTAGCCACCCTGAGCGCGGACACGCTGCGCCTGAAGAGCGGCGAAACGGTAGACGGAACGTTCCTGGGCGGCGACAGCCGCGAAGTCAAGTTCTTGCGCTCGAACGGCAGCGTGAAGAACTACCCGGTCGCCGACGTAATGGGCATCAGCTTCGGCGACGCCGCGATGGCGACCGCCGCGCCGGCAGCGCCGCGCGCCCCCTCGCCGAACCGTCGCCGCACCGCGGGCAGGATGGTTCCTTCCGGCACGGTCGTCACCGTGCGGATGATCGACGCGATCGACTCCGACATCAACGGCGTGGGCGAACGCTTCCGCGCTAGCCTCGACGAGGCCATCATGGTCGACGGCCGCGAGATTGCCCCGCGCGGCGCCGACGCCATCGTGACGGTGGCCAAGGTCGACCAAGCCGGCAAAGTGCGCGGGCGCGAAGAGGTCACCGTCGAGCTGGCGGGCTTGGTCGTCAACGGCGAAGAGTACGCGGTGAGCACCAACTACGCCGAGGTCGAGGGCAAGAGCAAGACCAAGGAAACGGCCAAGACAGCCGGCGGCGGCGCTGCGCTGGGCGCCATCATCGGCGCGATCGCGGGCGGCGGCAAGGGCGCTGCGATTGGCGCGGGCGTCGGCGCGGGCGCGGGCACCGTCTACTCGGCCACCCGCGGCTCCAACGTGCGGATTCCCTCGGAGACGCTGCTAACCTTCGCCCTGCGCGAAGACCTGGTGATGTAAGCCGAGGCGTCGACGAATGTGAGCTCTCAGGAAGGCCGGCCCGCCGTGGCCGGCCTTTCTCGCGGGCTATTCTCGCGGTTGACCTGCTCTCGGATAACGAACGGATTCCTCGAAGTCGTCTCCCGCCCGCTCGACTGCAACCCATTCGCGCCTGAGCGCCTCAGGCTCGAAGATCGTTTTCGAGCCGCGCGAGCAGCTCTCGGCGGGCGAAGAAGCGACGGCTGAGGGCTGCGGCTCTGCTAGGACGCGCCCCTACACCATCTCTACCGCATGCTCGTCCGGGGCTTGGCGGTCGACGAGTCGGCCGACGGAAAGGCGGCGGCCTCCCCTTTTCTACGGCAGGCACGTGCGGGAATGGCAAGAGTCGTGCGCGGTCTCGGGACGCGAGCGCCGGATCCGGCGCATACCTTCGCCGTGATCCCTCCGGATTTGAAGGGCGTTCCGACATTCCATCACAAAGATCATCCGCGGCTCGGCCGCGGCGGCGCGCTTGCGCTCCACGGTTTGGCCATCGATCACATTTCCCGCGACATGCGGGTAGTCAAGCCCCGCGGCTTTCAGCCAGTGGGCGAAACCGCCACGCGCCATTTCGGGGGCAAGGTGATCGCCGCGACGAACGTAGATTTGGGCGCCGCCATGCACGGGAGAGGTGCGTCTCGCGCCAGCAGGAGCTCATGTCCGCGTCTCCGCAAAGTGAACCGCCTCTTCGATGGCTCGGGCGACGCGCGGCGCGACGTCGCGGTCGAGCGGGTCGGGCAGGATGCGCTCGGCGGTCGGCTGCGAGACGCAAGCGGCCAGGGCGTGCGCTGCGGCGATCTTCATCTCCTCGGTGATGCCGGGCGCGCCGGCGTCGAGCGCGCCTCGGAACACGCCGGGGAATGCGAGCACGTTGTTGATCTGGTTGGGGAAGTCGCTGCGGCCGGTTCCCACCACCGCCGCCCCGGCTTCGATCGCCGCCTGGGGCATGATCTCGGGCTCGGGGTTGGCCAATGCAAAGATGATTGGGTCCGGGGCCATGCGGCGCACATCGTCCGCCGAGAGCAGGTTGCCCTTGCTGACGCCGATGAAGACGTCGGCGCCTTGGACGACCTCGCTGAGCGCTCCAGTCCGGCCGTGACGGTTGCTGTAGCGAAGCAGCTCGCGTTTGTAGGCGGAGAGATTCTCGCGGCCGGCATGGATGGCGCCCTTCGAGTCGCACACCACGATGTCTTCCACCGGCTCGCAGACGCCCGGCCAGTGGCCCACACAACTCAGCAGCCGCGCAATCGCCGTCCCCGCCGCCCCGGCGCCGTTGAGCACCACGCGCATCGCGGTCAGCTCTTTGCCCACGAGCTTCGCCGCGTTGAGCAGAGCCGCCAGCATGACGATCGCGGTTCCGTGTTGGTCGTCGTGGAAGACGGGGATGCCCAGCTCCTGCAGCCGTTGCTCCACCTCGAAGCAGCGCGGCGCCGAGATGTCCTCGAGATTGACGCCGCCGAACACCGGAGCAAGCAACGAGACGGTGCGCACGATCTCGTCGGCATCCTGGGTATCGAGGCAGATCGGCCAAGCGTCGATGCCGGCCAGCTCGCGGAACAGCAGCGCCTTGCCCTCCATCACGGGAATGGCGGCGAGCGGCCCGATGTTGCCCAGGCCCAGCACCGCCGAGCCGTCGCTGACCACGGCGATCGCGTTTGACTTCATCGTCAGACGGCGCGCCAGGGCTGGATCGGCTGCGATGGCGCGGCACGGCTCGGCGACCCCAGGGGTATAGACGAGCGAGAGATCGTCGCGGCTCCGCACCGGCGCCTTGGAGTGGACGCCGATCTTGCCGCGCAGCTGCTCGTGGACGATCAGGCTGCGCCGGTCGAAGTCATGCATGCGGGTTTCTCCAGATTGGGGGCCGATAGCAAACGATCGGCCCGGTCGAGCCAGATGGAGCTCTTGGAACGCTGCACCGCCCTGTAGAGAATCTCGGCTTGATCGACGCCGACGATGAGGTCTCGAGGCGCACCGCCGCCGGCGCTCTCGAGGCGGCTGGAATGTCGAGCTCGCGCGTCGTTGGCATCGGCGGGTCTAGCCGGCCCCTACGATCTTGCTCAACTTCGCCTGGGGCCGCGAGGCGTAGAGCCGGCCCGCCGCCAGCGCCACCATGGCCACGAAGAAGCCCCACAGCACCAGCGTGACCGAGATGAAGAACGGGCCGTATTCGCTGCGCAAGTCGAGCGACGGCCAGATCCAGGAGTAGAGGAACTGCCCCAACTCGTAGAGCACGGCCAGCACGGCCGCGGTGATCGCGGCTCGTCCCAGCGGCACCGGCCCGTTGGGCAGCAGCCAGTAGATGAGCAGGAAGACCAGAAACACGGCGTGGATCTCGGCGACCTTGAGCAGCGCGAGAATGGCCGCGTCAGGGGTTTGGAACCAGCCGCCGGAGGCCCTCTCGAGCTGCCGCCACCACGCTCCGGCGAACATCGCGGAGATCAGCGCCACAATTCCCATCACCAGGCCCATCCCCACGGCCATCAATTGGTTCTTCCAGTACGGACGATTCTTGGTAAAGCCCCACAGACGATTCAGCGCGACCTCGAGCGGCATGAACACGCCGTTGCAGGCGAACAGCAACAGGATCATCGAGAGGATCTGCACCCGCGCAGCCCGCGCCGCCACCGCAGCTCGCAGGTTGCGCTCGACGAACTCGATCATCCCGGGATCGCCCGGCAGGAAGGCCCGTAGCCCCACGTAGATCGCGCGCTCCGCGCCGCTCCAGTCCAGGTAGTACCGCGAGATCGTCAGGATCAGCAGCATGAACGGAAAGAAGCCGAACAGCACATTGACCGAGATCGCCATCGCGTAGACGTGGCTGTCGAGCCCGAGCCAATAGCGCGCCACCGACGCGATATGTCCGCGCCAGCGCGCCAGCACGGACGCACGCCTCGGGGGCGGCTCGTCGTCGGACTGAACTAGCGAGAAGCTCATCGCACGGCCTAACTGCGGGGGTGATGACTATCGTAGACCTTGCGCAGCCGCTCGCGGAGCACGTGCGTGTAGATTTGCGTGCTCGAGATGTCGGCGTGGCCCAGCATCGTTTGCACGCTGCGCAGGTCCGCGCCGCGTTCGAGCAGGTGCGTCGCGAAGCTGTGGCGCAGCACGTGTGGCGAGAGGTTCTTGCGGATCTTCGCCCCCAGCCCGTAGCGCTTGAGCAGCTTCCAGAACCCTTGCCGGGTCATCGGCCCGCCGCGCTGGGTGACGAACAGAGCCGGCGACGCGCCGTTTCCGAGCAGCGTCGGACGATGGCGCTCGAGATAGTGTTCGATCGCCGCCAGCGCCTCTTTGCCCACCGGAACCAGGCGCTGCTTGTCTCCCTTGCCTCGGGTGCGCAGAACCCCGAGCTCGAGATTGAGGCGTGCGCGCTCGACCGCGATCAGCTCGGAGACGCGCAGACCAGAGGCGTAGAGCAGTTGCAGCATCGCGCGATCGCGTCCGCCTCGGGGCGTGTCGGGGTCGGGAGCGGCGAGTAGACGATCCACTTCCTCGAGCGTGAGGAACTTGGGCAACTGCTTCCACTGACCTGGCGAAGAAAGGTCAGCCGCCGGGTCGTCCCGGATGCGCCCGCGGTCGACCAAATAGAGATAGAAACGACGCACGGCGCTGAGATGACGCGCCACCGAACGTCCGCCGAGACCGGCGGCGAAGAGGGAATCGACGAAAGCGCTCAGGTCGTCCGGACGAGCTTGCTCGAGCGTCAGGCTGCGGGCTGCGAGGAAGTCGCCAAGCCGTTTCAGGTCTCGCCCGTAGGCCGCCAGAGAGTTGGCGGCCAGCCCCTTTTCCACCCGGCAAAAATCGAGGTATTCGCGCCGGAGGCCCTCCGATTGCGTCAACTCCATGGAAATCAACCAGATTGACCGCTTCCCAAGACGCGGTGTACGATGCCGATAGGATCCGAAACAGAAAGACCCTTGTCCGGTTCGACGACAAAACAAGTGTACCTCCGCCGGCTCGACAGCTCGTTCGTCGAAGGGTACGTTGCGCCGCAGACCTACCAGCGGCCCGAGGGCGTCGAGATCCTCAACCGCTCGGCTCAGGTCGAACTGGTGCCCTACCGCGAGATTCGCGCCGTCTATTTCGTACGCGAGTTCCAAGGTCCGCCCGACGCCGACCACAAGCGCGTCTTCCAGTCCCGGCCCAAGCTCGACGGGCTGTGGGTGCGGCTGACATTTCACGACAACGAGGTGTTCGAGGGCGTGATTGCTAACGATCTGCTCCAGCTCGGCGACCACGGAGTGACGTTTTCACCGCCGGACGCGACCTCGAACACGCAACGCGTTTTCGTGCCGAACCAAGCGCTGCGGGAGCTGAAGGTGATGGGGGTGATTGGCTCGCCCGCGCACCGCCGCCGCAGCCGCGCAAAGAAGGCGGAAGTGGACCAGATCGAGATGTTCTCGTAGCGCCCCAGCGCCGCGCCTATTCGTCGTCGGCGGGCTTGTCCGGCTCTCGCAGCTCGCGGGCGTAGGCTGCTCGGTAGGCAATCGGGCCGTGATCGCCTTGCAACAGCAGCGGCGCCTTGGCGCGCTCGGGCCAGGGCGGTCGCGCGCGCGCCGACTGAATCAGCTCGTAGTCGCGCTGGACCTCCACGCCATTGAGCACGACGCGCAAGAAGCGGGCGTTCTGGACTTTCTTGCCGTCAATGCCGAACCGCGGAGCTCGAAACCAGATGTGCAGGCTCTGCCACTCCCCCGGCTCGCGGCTGGAGTTGACGCGGGGCGGCGAGCCGCCGAAGCGACCGCGAGCGCCTCTGAACGCGTAGATCGCGCCGTTGTCGCGGACGCCCAACTCCGCATTGGCGACCCCGACGCTGTCGTAGAGCTGGATTTCGTAGTTGCCCATCACGCAGACGCCGCCGTTGGTCTTGCGCGGGATCAGGAACTCGATGTAGATCTCCGCGTCGCCCAGCTCAGCGTCGGTGACCAGGTTGGCCGACTTGCCTTGCCTGTTGGCCAGCACGGCCGGCAACGCCCCGGCTCCGCCCGCGAATGGTTTGCCGGTCAGCCTGCCCTCGTCGTCGGGATCGAGAATCACCACCATCGGGACGCGCCAATCGAAGGGCTTTGCCGGGCGGTCGCCATAGTCCTGCGGATGCCAGCCGTCGAGATCGCGTCCGTTGAACAAGGCCGTCCAGCCTTCGGCTGTATCGGCGAACGAGGCCGCCAACGCCTCGTGCTCCGGCGTCGGAGCATTTGCCTGGGCGGGATCGGCCGCTTGCAGCGGTCCGGCGAGCAGCAGGAAGATTGCGATCGCGGATCGCATCGCTACGAGAACAGCTCCATCACCGGCTCGACGCCGGGATCGACCACGCGAACCGGCTGTCCATCCGGGCCGGGCAGCTCGGTGTCGAGATCGACGCCGATCGCATGGTAGACCGTTGCCGCGACCTCCGCCGGCGAGATCGGCCGCGTCTTTGGCGCGCTCCCCGTCTGGTCCGACTCGCCCACCACGCGACCGCCCTGCACGCCGCCGCCGGCCATGATCATCGACCAGCATTGGGGCCAGTGGTCGCGCCCGCCCGCCGGGTTGACTTTCGGCGTTCGCCCGAACTCGCCGGTCGCCATGATCAGCGTATTGTCGAGCTGACCGCTTTGCGAGAGGTCTTGGATCAACGAGCTGAAGGCGTTGTCGAACATCGGCCCGACCAGGTTCGAGTAGCACTCGATTGGGCTGAACGGGCTCGAGCCGTGAATGTCCCAGGTGATCTCGTCGAACACCGTCTCGAACATGTTGACGGTCACGTAGCGCACGCCGGCGTCGATCAGCCGCTTGGCCAGCAGACAGCTCTGTCCGAAACGGTTGCGCCCGTAGCGCTCGCGCGTCCGGTCCGCCTCGCGCGTCAAGTCGAAGGCCTCGCGCGCTTTTCGGCTCGAGATCCGGGCATAGGCCTGATGGACGCTCTGATCGAGCAGTCTGGCGTCTCGGGTCTGCTCGAGGCGCGCCACCGACTCGTCGATCAAATCGCGCCAGTTGCGCCCGGCCCCGACGCGCCTGGCGATGAGGGCGTCCGGCGACGGCGCGGCAGAAGCCCTGAAATCCGGCTTCGAAGGGTCGGCGTCGAGCACGAACGGGTCGTGCTGCTTGCCCAGATAGCCGGCGTCCTGGCCGTGCGGCATGTTGCCGCCGGTGTTGCCGATGGGTTTGGGGAGCAGGACGTACGGCGGAAGGTCGCCCCTGGGGCCCTTTAGGCGCCCAAGCACGGAGCCGAAGTGCGGATCCTGCACGCCGCCCGAGAACAGCCGCCCGGTCTGCATCATCTGGTGGCCCGAGTCGTGCACCGCGGCGGCGGCGTGGTTGAGCGTGCGTAGGATGGCGTATTTGTCGGCGTGGCGCGCCATTCGCGGAAAGATCTCGGAGATCTCGACGCCTGCGACGTTGGTCTTGATCGGCTTGTAGGGACCGCGAATCTCCGCCGGCGCCTCCGGCTTCATGTCCCAGGTATCGAGTTGGCTGGGCCCCCCGACGAGAAAGAGCTGGATGACGTTGACGTCTTTGTCGCGGACCGCCCCGCGCGCCTCGAGGCCAAACAAGTCAGCGAGCCCGAAGCCCGTCAGCCCGAGCGCTCCAGCGTGCAGGAAATCCCGCCGCCGCCAGCCATCGCAAAACTCGACGGCGCGTTGGTGATCCAGGCGAAACATCGGGCCTTATTGTACCCGCTCGTTTCCTTCCGGTCGCAGGGAGAGCGGTATCCTGGAACATCGATCGATGACGGACGAGCAGCTCATCCAGCTTCTTCGCGACGGTGAGAGCGACCGTGTCGAGCGGAAGGCGTCGTTCTCCAAGGAAGACGCTGTCGCTGAGGCTGTCTGTGCGTTCGCCAACGATCTGCCGAATCATCGCAAGGCCGGCGTGGTCTTCGTGGGCGTGCAGGACGATGGAGAGTGCGCGGGCCTGCAAGTAACCGACGCATTGCTCCGCTCGCTGGGCGGGCTGCGATCTGATGGCAACATCTTGCCAACGCCTGGTATCGAGGTTCAGCGCCGTAGGCTGAACGGCTGCGACATGGCGATCGTCATCGTACAACCTTCGGAGAGGCCGCCGGTTCGCTATCGCGGACGCACTTGGATTCGTGTCGGTCCAAGGCGGGCTGTCGCGACGGTAGAGGAAGAGCGCCGGCTCGCCGAACGAGCCAGGGGACGGGATCTGCCTTTCGATGTTCAAGAAGCGTCCGGCGCGAGCCTCACCGACCTGGACGCCAGACGGTTCCTCGAAGAGTATCTCCCAGCGGCCGTTGCGCGGGATGTTCTCGAGCAGAACCAGCGGACGACCGAGGAGCAAATGGCCGCGCTCCGGCTGGCGACCTCGGCAGAATCCGGTCAACCGACGAACCTCGGGGTCCTAGTCTTGGCGGGCGACCCGCGAAACCATCTACCGTGCGCTTACGTGCAGTTCCTGCGAATCGACGGCGGCGAGTTGGCAGATCCGATCGCTGACGAGAAGCTCATCTCCGGCCCTCTCGCCGAGCTGTTGAGGCGACTCCGCGAGACGCTGGAGATCAACGTCTCCACCGCGGTGGATCTCACCTCTGGCGCCACAGAGGTCCGACGCCCCGATTATCCCGTTGCAGCCCTGCAACAACTCGCCTTCAATGCCGTCATGCATCGGACCTACGAGGGCACGAATGCGCCGGTCCGAATCTACTGGTTCGCCGACCGCGTCGAGATTCACAGCCCTGGCGGCCCGTTCGGACAAGTCAACCGAGAAAACTTCGGGCAGCCCGGGGTAACGGACTATCGCAACCCCCACCTCGCCGAGGCGATGAGGACACTTGGCTTCGTGCAGAAGTTCGGCGCCGGAATTCCGACGGCTCGTCGAGAGCTCGAGCGGAACGGAAATCCTGCGCTGGAATTGATTGCCGAGGAAACCCACGTCTTGGCAACGGTTCGGAGGCGCCCGTGAGCGTTCCCGCGGTCGCGTTCTTCAACAACAAGAGCGGCGTCGGCAAGACCTCGCTGGTCTACCACTTGGCATGGATGTTTGAGGAGCTCGGCGTCCGCGTAGTAGCTGCCGACCTCGACCCGCAGGCCAACCTCACCGCGGCGTTCTCCGACGAGTCCGAGATCCAATCGCTGTGGAGCACGAAGGCGCCGCGCCTCACAGTCTACGGCGCGCTCGAGCCGATCGTCAAAGGAACGGGCGACATCGCCGATCCGTCGCTCCAAACGATTGCACCTGGCCTTTCGTTGCTTGCGGGCGATCTTCTGTTGGCGGGCTTCGAGGACAACCTCTCCGAGGCGTGGCCGCGATCGCTGTTGGGTCAGGAGGCGCAGCTCCGGGTCACCAGCGCCTTCTCCCGGATCCTACGCACGGCTGCCTCCCAAGCCGATGCGAGCCTGATCTTGATCGACCTGGGCCCAAACTTGGGCTCGCTCAATCGAGCCGCCTTGTTCGCGGCGGACTGGGTGGTTACTCCGCTGGCTCCAGACTTGTTCTCTCTGCAGGGGCTCACCAACCTTGGACCCACGCTCGAGCGCTGGCGCACGGAATGGAAGCAGTGCCTGCAAGCAGCCAAGGATAAGGCCCTCGACTTGGAATTGCCCGCAGGCGAGATGAGGCCCGCCGGCTACGTCGTTCTTCAGCATTCGATTCGCCTCGACCGTCCAACTCGCGCCTACGACCGTTGGATCGAGCTGATCCCCACGACCTATCATCGAGACGTTCTTGGAGAGTCGGAAGTCGCCGAGCTCACGGTTCAGACCGACCCCTTCGCACTCGCCTTGTTGAAGCACTATCGGACGCTGATGGCGCTGGCCCAGGAGGCGCGCAAGCCGATGTTCTCGCTGACGGCGGCCGACGGGGCGTCGGGCGCGCACTTCACCGCCTCGCGCAGCGCGGGCGAGGATTTTCGTGCACTTGCTGAGCGCGTGGCCCAGAGGATTGGGCTCGATCTACCTTAACTTGAGAGCGGGACACGCTCAACCCCAGCGAAACTCCAGCGTGCGGTCGAACGGCGTGTAGGCGGTCAGGTAGACGCTTGGTCCCGACAGCTTGGGCTCGGCCCCGCGCACCTGCGTGTAGCGCGTCTCGGCGATGCCGGGCCCGAAGCGCAACACGTCGCCGCCGCGGCGGAAGGTTGCGAAGCCGTCTTCGAGCAGGAATGCGTCTTCCGCGTCCGGGGCAGCGACGACTCCTTCGATCTCGCCGCCTGGCCTGAGGTTGACCTCCACCGCCAGCGGAACCCACTCGGTTCCCGTCGCGCGGATCCGCACGTCGAAGCCGTTGGCGACCTCTTCGACTTGCGCGCGGTAGTGGAACTTGGCCACCTCGGTCCGCTCGCGCTCAGCGCGCAGCTCGTACCACTGCTCGACGCCCCAGGGCTGCTTGCGGCCATCGCCGAAGGGCTGGAAGTAGGGGCCCTCGAGCGACTGCTGCATCGTCCAGACGCCATCCCTCTGCTGCGCTTGAGAGGGGACGAATTGCGCCTTGCCAAAGAATGCCGCCGCCACACGGACGCCGCTCACCACGGCGTCGCCGCGTCGTACCGCGAAGAAACGGCTGTTGTCGCGAGGGATGATCGAGGCGCTCGTCTTGCCTCGCCGGATGTGGACGAGATTCGAGTGCGCGAAGTGTTTCGCGTAGTCGTCCGGCGGGGGTTGCGGCTGCGGGCCGGGCGCCCACAGCTCGGGGTACTCCATCAGCCACGCGAGCGATCCGCGCTCGGGCTCGAACGCCCGCGCCACGCTCTCGAAGCGGCCGTCATCGTCGGTACGCGCCAGATAGCGCAAGCTGAACCAGTACGGCCCCATGTTGCCGACGGTGTTGCGGTCCTGGCGTCGGGAGATCTCGGTGACGACCTCGTAACCGGGGTGCATCAAGTGCAGCATCGTCTCGAGATTGCGGCGCACCGGCTCGAGCAGCTCCGGCCGCCCGAGCTTGTGCGCGACGGTGACCAGGCAGTGATCGACGTGGGCGTTGTAGACCGTCGTCGACTGCTCGCTGTACTGGCCGTCCTCGTCGATGTCGACGCCCTCGATCAGCCACTGGTCGATCCGCTCGACGAGCTCGGGGCGTCCGAGGACCTCTTGTAGTTGCGCCAGCGCCGCACAGGCGACCCAGCGATGGTTCGGCGTGTGGATGCCGCCCACGCGAAGGCCTTCGGCGCCCTTCTGCATCGCAGGCTCCATCCAGCCGAACAGCTCTTGGTCGTCGTGCTCGCGCGCCAGGTAGGCCGCCGTGCCGACGTTGCGCATGATGAAGGCCGTGTCGGGCGGCGAGTTGAAGTTGGTGACCAGCAGGTCGAAATTGCCGTCCGGAGTCTGCACGCGGGCGATGTGGTCGGCGGCGAGCTTCAGCCGCTTCCGCAGAGTGGGGTCGCGATGGTACTTCGAGTCAGGGTGGTGGAAGGCGGCCGTTCCCGCGGCCAGCACGCCGCCGGCCGAGCCGACCTCGTGCAAGCCGGTCGCGCCGGCGAGGGCGCCGCGCCAGCGGCTCTCCGGATCGGTGTTCTGGCGCTCGAGGTAGCGCTCGACGCGCTGGTCGTTCACGCGGACGAAGGCGGAGAGTGGCGTGGGATCGGCAGGCATCTGTCGAACGATAGCGCATCCTGGCCGCTTTCGAGGAATCGCTGTGGGAGAGTGGGCCAGCGTATACTGCCGGTACCGGCAATGGAACGAGCAATCCCGATTCTCCCGGCCGACAACCTGGCTGACGCGAAGGCCTTCTACGTGGACAAGCTGGGCTTTCGCGTGACCTTTGAGGCGTCTGAAGACGGCCGAACCGGGCTCATTGGCTTGAAGCGCGGGTCAATCGAGCTGACCATCGATAGTCCGATGGACGGCCACGGTCGCGATGCCTGTGTGTCCCTTCATGTGGACGACGCCGATGCCTACTACCGCGAGTGGAGCGAGAAGGTGAAAGTCCTTCGCGCCCCCAAGAGTGAGGCTTGGGGCGCACGTACGTTCGACCTTCTCGACCCGTCTGGCAACACCATCTTCGTGATGGGTCCGGTCGCGTAGGCGACTCCCGACACCTCCGGTTCGCGGAAACGGCCGCCGCTCGCAGCGCTTCGGCATGTGGGCGAAAGGTTCCCTTTGTTCCATACCGCAAGGAGCCTGATTCCAGGGCTTCGAAGAAACGCCTTCGACAATCTCCATTCGCGGATAGCTCGGCACTGCTGAACGCGGTGCGGGTGCCGGACAGTCGCTCCGACGTTGATCGACCGAGGGAATGCTCGCTCCAGCTAACCTGGGGCGCTCTGAGACGCCAGAACGTCGAGCACCGGAATCGGAGATGACGTGATGGAAAGAAGAGCCTTTCTGAAACGCGCCCTGGGCCTTGGCACTTGCACGCTAGCCGCTGGGGGACTCATACACCCCCTATTGCGGAATGGCCGCTCTGCTTCGGCCAATGGGTCTCGCAAGAGGCCATTGCCGATTCCGCCGCCTCTAGAATTCGAGAGCGACCGCCCGGTGGAGCTCACTATGCAGGCCGGTCAATGGGAGATGCTGCCCGGAATCAAGTCGCCGACCTGGGGCTTCAACGGTCCGTATCTGGGGCCGACGGTTCGTATGCGGACGGGGCAGGATGTGCCTTTCGTCTACAGAAACAACTTGCCTGAATCCATCGCTGTCCACGGTCACGGGCTCCACGTGCCGGGGGAAGTGGACGGCGGCCCGCAGCAGGAAATCGCTCCTGGCGAAGCCTGGTCTCCGGTTCTTCCCATCCGGCAGCAAGCCTGCACATCCTGGTATCACCCGCATACGCACGGCAGAACCGGGAAGCAGGTCTACAACGGCCTGGCGGGATTTCTGAT
The DNA here is from genome assembly GCA_965216545.1 of Bryobacterales bacterium. Taxonomy (GTDB): domain Bacteria; phylum Acidobacteriota; class Terriglobia; order Bryobacterales; family UBA6623; genus RI-231. The sequence goes on along the minus strand of OZ244172.1, from coordinate 2,001,813 downwards.
CATCGACGACGAGAACAGCGACGATCTCCCGCTGCCTGCGACCTATGGCGTGGACGACATCCCGGTGGTCGTCCAGGACCGCGTTCTGAACGGGAGCGGGCGGCTCGTGTACTCCCTCGAGAATGCTGACCAAGAAAACGGATTCCTGGGGGAGACGATCACGGTGAACGGCATCTCGGATCCTCTCCTCGAGGTTCCTGCTGGTCTCGTCAGACTGAGACTCCTCAACGGATCCAACGCCCGGTTCTACCGGTTCCGCTTCGATGACGATCGGATGTTCCACAAGATCGCCACCGACGGCGGCTTTCTGGAAACTCCGGTTCCGTTGACCGAATTGATCATGCTGCCAGGCGAACGCAACGAGATCGTCGTTGACTTCTCGAGCGGCCGGCCCGCGATGCTGGTGAGCGGTCCGACGGAATCATTCGACGGGCGCAGGGATCGGGACAGAGAACGCAACAGGCGTCAGGGCAGAGAAGGCGACCGGGCGTTCCGATCGGGCGGCAGGAACGAGAGGTTTCGGGGCGGCATGAATGAAGGGTTTCAGATCCTGGAGGTCCGGGTGGATCCCCGGCTGCCTGCGTTCCGTGGCGAGCTGCCCGGTAGCATGAACAAGATCGAGAGACCGTCTCAGCGGACGGGCCAGCCGGATCGAACGTTTGTACTGAATATGGAGCGAGCCCGTCGGCAGAGGTCAGGCGCCCACGGCGTCCAGCACATGTCCATGGCGATCAACGGGCAGAGCATGGATATGAGCGTTGTCAACGAACGCGTACCGTTGGGAGTCTGGGAACGCTGGCGCGTCGAGAACGATGAGGGCAACCATCCGTTCCATGTCCACGGCTGCTCCTTCCTGGTGCTGTCACGCGATGGGAGATCGGTTTCGGAGGAAGACGCCGGTTGGAAGGACACCGTCTGGGTCGACGACAGCACAGAATTCATGGTCCGATTCGACTACGAGGCCACGGACCAAAAGCCGTACATGTACCACTGCCACATCCTCGAGCATGAGGACATGGGGATGATGGGGCAGTTCACGGTGGCGTAGGTCGGGGGATCGACGCTGCGACTGAGGACGCTTGCAACACAAGGCCGCTTCCGACGTGTCCGGTGAGGAAACGCCCCCCGCTCGCGGCCCTTCGAAAGTGGGCGCGCAGCCTTCCCGGTATAGCTACATGGCCGGGTTTCTCAGCGGCCAGAGCTCGGACTCGGTGCGTGCGCCTTGCAGGTAGTCCTCGATCTCCTCGACGACGTCCGTGTGCTCGGCTGCAACATCGTTCTGCTCGCCGATGTCGGCCGTCAAATCGTAGAGCTCGAGCGGGCCCCCAGGAGCAAGCCTGACCGCCTTCCATCGACCCATGCGCACGGCCTGCTTCGAGCCGGCGCCCTCGTGGAACTCCCAGTACAGAAACTCGTGCTCGGGCTGATCGGCTTCGCTGCCGGTCAGCACGGGCGCCATCGAGACGCCGTCGAGCCCCGCTGGCGCGTCGGCTCCGGCCAGCGCGGCGAAGGTCGGGAAGAAGTCCCAGAAAGCGCCGACGTGGTCGCTCGTTGCGCCCGCCGGCGTCGTCCCGGGCCAGACGGCGATGAGCGGCACGCGAATGCCGCCTTCATAGAGGTCGCGCTTGATGCCGCGCAGCGGGCCGTTCGAGTCGTTGAAGTCCGGATCGTTGCCGCCCTCGCGATGCGGGCCGTTGTCGGAGGTGAACAGCACGAGCGTGTTCTCTGCAATGCCCTTCTCGCCGAGCTTGCGCAACAGGCGCCCGACGCCCTCGTCGAGTCGAGTGATCATCGCCGCATGTTGTTTCTGGCGCTCCGGCCAATCCTGGTCGGCGTAGGGGCCGAGGTCGGGGACTTCCATCCCGTCCTTGCCGCCTTCGTTGTTGGCATGCGGGATGGTCGGCGTGAAGGCCAGGAAGAACGGGGCTCCGGCGGAGCGGTCGACGAAGTCGACGGCCTCGTGCATGAGCAGGTCGTGCGAATGCTCGTACTTCTGGGTCGCAACTCCAGCGCCATCTTCGCGCTTGGGCTCGGGGAGCTGGTTCGCAAGCGGAAAACGATCGGCGTTGCGGAACAGGAACTCGGGATAGGAGTTGTGCGCGTGGCGTTGACCCAAGTAGCCGCAGAAGTAGTCAAAGCCCTGGCGGTTGGGGATGCCGGTCGAGCCCGGGCCGCCCAAGCCCCACTTGCCGATCAGCGCAGTCGCGTAGCCGCGGCTCTTGAGGACCTCCGCGATGGTGAGGGTCTCGGGCGGCAACGGGTGCTGTCCCATCGGCTTGACCTCTTTGTTGCCCCGTACGACGGCGTGCCCGATGTGGAAGCCGGTCATCAGAGCGGCGCGGGACGGCGCGCAAACCGTCGAGCCTGCATAGAAGTCGGTGAAGCGCAGCCCCTCGCGGGCCATTTGGTCGAGCACCGGAGTTTGGATCTGCTTCTGCCCATAAGCCCCGACGTCGCCGTAGCCCAAGTCGTCCGCGACGATCAGCACGATGTTGGGCGGCGTCCGAGGCGCCTGGAACTCAGGCTCGGGAGCTTCTCCCGCGCAGGCCCAAAGCGCTAGGACAGCCGCGCATGCAAAAGGTTTCCAGCGCATCAGCCGCCGATTGTAGCGCAGGGCGCGCGGGCTTCCGCCCGAGGTCTACAATCAAGGTTTATGGCCCTGCGCATCGCCGACCGCACGTTCCAATCCCGCCTCATCGTCGGCACGGGCAAGTACCGCAGCTTCGAAGAGATGAAGCGCTGCCACGAGATCTCCGAGGCGGATTGCGTGACCGTCGCGGTGCGGCGCGTCAACTTGACCGACCGCTCGAAAGAGTCGTTGATCGACTACATCGACCGCGAGCGCATGTTTATCCTGCCCAACACCGCCGCCTGCTACACCGCTGACGAGGCGATCCGCACGGCGCGGCTGGCGCGCGAAGTCGGCCTATCGAATTGGGTGAAGCTCGAGGTCATCGGCGACCAGCAGACGCTGTTTCCTGATAACGAGGGTCTGCTCGAAGCCACCCGCGTGCTCGCCAAGGAGGGCTTCGTCGTACTGCCCTACACGAGTGACGATTTGATCAACGCCCGCAAGCTGATCGACGCCGGCGCGGCGGCGGTGATGCCGCTCGGCGCGCCAATCGGCTCGGGCCTGGGGATTCAGAACACCTCCAACCTGCGCATCCTGCGCGAGATGATCGACGAGGTCCCGCTGATCGTCGATGCGGGGGTCGGCACGGCCTCCGACGCCGCCATCGCCATGGAGCTCGGCTTTGACGGCGTGTTGATGAACACCGCCATCGCCGAGGCCGCCGAAGCCGAGAAGATGGCCGAAGCCATGAAGCTGGCCGTGCAGGCCGGGCGCCTGGCGTTCGAGGCAGGACGGATGCCGAAGCGGCTTTACGCCTCTGCCAGCTCGCCGCTCGAAGGGGTGGTGCGATAGGCGGTTGGGAACGATGGAAGTTTCTCTGTTTGACCGCATTGGCGAGGACGGCTTCCGACGGCTGATCCGGGCGTTCTACCAGCAAGTGCCCGGGGACGACATCCTGGGACCGATGTACCCGGCGGATGACCTGCCCGGCGCCGAGGAGCGGCTACGGGACTTCCTCATGTTCCGCTTCGGCGGGCCGCCGAAGTACATCATGGAGCGCGGGCATCCGAGGCTGCGCATGCGGCATGCGCGCTTCCCGCTCGACCAAGCGGCCCGGGATCGCTGGGTGCGGCTCATGTCGAACGCCATCGACCAGGCCGAGCTGCCCGGGGATGCGGCCGAGGAGCTGCGCGAGTTCTTCGACGGCGTGGCGACATTCCTGATAAACAAGCCTGGCTGAGCCGCCGCGGTTGCGCCAGGGCCCGGGCTGGGGTGTGCAGGCGCTCGTGGCCGGGGCGTCTCGGGCGCGTTCCGCGCGAAGTTCCGCGTACCGTTATTCTTCCACGACGGCGAGGGCGCGCGGCTCACTGACGTTGACGCGGAAAGGCTGCGGCGACTCCTGACTCTGGCGCTCGAGTAAGCTCCTATGGTTCGACGGCGCCCGCCGACGAGGATGTCGAGGAGACGCTGGCGGCGCTCGGTCGGGCGCTGGCGAGGTTGGTCAACCTAGCGCGCGTCCTCGAGGAGCTCGAGAATGTCGTACCGCTCAGCATGGCGCGCCCATCCGAAGGCGTCGCCATTGAAGATGCGATCCCGGATCGTCGCATCCGCGCCGTGGTCGAGCAGCACGCGGACAACGTCGATCTGACCGGCGATAACGGCGTTGTGGAGTGGCGTCGCGTGGGCGTGGAAGCCCTCCGGGTTGTAGCGATTGGGGTCGACGCCATTGCGCAGCAGAAGATCGACGATTGCGGCCTGCCCGTTGAAAGCCGCCAGGCCGAGTGCGATGAAGCGTTCTTCATTCGGGGCCGCGTCGAGAGCCGACTGCAAGTCATCCTTGAGACCGAGAGCGGAGCACACCGGCAGGTCAGCTTCGGCTCCATGTGCGAGTAGCGCACGAGCGGCTTCGAGCTCGCGATGGCTTAGGGCGGCGCCCATCCCCGAGTCTGGGCAGGCGCCGCGCCCGACGAGCGCGGCGACCATGGGGAGTTGCAGGCCGCACTCTCGCACGACGCGGCCGGAACAGACCAGGCTCAGTGTGTAGTCGAGTTGCTCGCTCAGGCTCTCGATCTCGAAACGGCGCGCAAGCTTGACAATCGCTTCGACCACGTCCACGATGTTCCGCGGAAGTACGCCATTTCGGATCGGATTCTCGGCTGTAAACCAAAGCAGGTAGGGCGTCTCGAAGTAGCCGCCGGCATACTCGGCGATCTCGACGCGTTGGGAGAGCAGCGCCGGCTCGGCTTCGAGCTGGGCGTGCAGCAGATCGACCTCACCGGCGTCGAGCAGGTGGACCGCGCGGCGGAAAGACGGGTCGGGGATCCGGGGCGGTCTTTCGTCCGGCTGCACCATACAGCGAGCCTATCAGACGGCCACGAGAAAGAACGGGCGCGGCTGAAGGGCCCGCGCCCGTTGTTGGTGGAAGCGCTCCCGAAGGAGACTCTGTTAGCGCCTGCGGCCGCCGCTGGAGCGGCTGCGCGAAGGCGCGGATCTGACGCCGCCCGACGAGCCTCGGGACGGGGCGGAACGAACGCTCGGCGCGCTTGAGCGCGATCGTGAGAACGAACCGCCGCTCCGGCTCGAGCTCGGACGCGGCGCCGACCGCACGCTCGGTGAGCTGGAGCGAGACCGCGAAGGCATGCTGATCGAGCCCCGCGAGCGGCTCGGAGCGCTGGAGCGCGACGGCGAGATGCTGGGCCGCGACCGGGAGACCGATCCGCCGCGGCTCGAGCTCGGCGAGGGCCGGCTGACCCGGCTGCGCGAGCTCGAGGAGGGGGAGCTCGGCTTGGACCGCGTGGCGCTCGAGCTGCTGCGGCTGCGGCTCGGCGAGGTTCGGTTGACCCGGCTGCGCGAGCTCGAAGACGGGAAGCGCGAGGTCGTCGCACTCGAGCCGCTGCGGCTGCGGCTGGGCGAGGTGCGGTTGACGCGGCTCGACGAGCTCGACGGGATGCTCGGGCTCGTCCTGGCCCGCGCCGGCTGGGTACGCGACCCACTGCCGCTGCGGTTGACCCGACTCGAGCTCGAGGACGGGATCCGCGAGCTTGCGCCGGGGCGGATCAGCGGGTCCGTCGCCCGCCGCTCATTACTCTGCCTGGTCGCGCTGTGGCCGACCCGGCTGCTGGAGCGGTCGGGCAGACTGCGGGTCGCCGAGGTCCGCGAGCGGCCCGGCGTGGCGACGCTGCCCCGCGAGGAGCTGCGCACATCGCCGGTGCGGCCGACCCGCGACGAGGTCGTGCCGGGAGTGCGAACCGCGCCAGCGCTGCCGCGAGCCGGTTGGCCCGCGCGCCTGAACCCGCTGTCCGCCGTACTCGAGCGTACGCTGCCGGTCGTCGGCCGAGTCGCCCCGGAGGCGACCCCGCCCCGCGCGGTCGAGCGAGTCCTCGATCGGACGCTGCCGTTGCTGACAGCGCCGGCGCTCGAGCCGCGATTCGATCGGAAGTCCCGCACCGAGGTCGCGATCTGCGTGCGCTGCTGGTCGAAGCTGGTCCTGGCCGGCCGCGCAGGGGTCGTGCGAGCGCCGGCGGAGCGAGAGAACGTTCTCACGCTGGATGCCCGGGCCGCCACCGCCGCGTTGCCGCGGGCGGAGCGGTTGACAACCTGGCCGAGGCTGCCGCGTTCCGGCACCACCGGGATCTGGCCGCGCACCAGGCTGGCGCGTTGCAGCTCGGAGCCGCGCAGGCTGCGCGGGTTGTTGAGCTGGCCGCGGGAGAAGCCGTTAGCGTCCACCACCGTCACGCCGTTGTTGACCCGTGCGTTGCGGTAGGTGTTGTAGATGTTGACGCTGTTGTCGACGATGATCGTGTTGTTGACACGGTTGCCGAAGCCGCCGTAGCGACCATACCCGAAGCCTCCACGGCCGTACCAGGGATTGAAGGTTTCGTAGGGCGCGAGCGGCACCCAGCCGACGTTGCCGAAGCCGAAACCGACCCCGAGCGAGAAGTTGCGTCCGGAGTAGCCGAAGAAGGCCACCAGCGCCGGTCGCCAGGAGTAGAGGCGATGCCGGTAGCCCGGCCACCAACCCCAGCCGCGAACCGGATGATGGAACCAGCGTCCGTAGTGGTACGGCGCCCAGCCCCAGGGTTCGTAGCCGACCCAGGACCAACCGTAGTAGTCGATCCAGTTCCAGCGCCCGTAGCGGTAGGGCGACCAACCCGCGTTGACGCGCGGGTACCAGCAGCGGCCGTAGCCGGAAACGTACGCCCAGTCGCCGTAGTAGTCGAGATCGTCGGCGCCGACGACCGAGCGGCTAACGTAGCGGTAGGACTCGGACTTGCTGAGCCGCTCGTCACGCAGCTTGTTCCACTCATCCCATTCGCCCGAAGGCTCGTCGCGCTCTTCGCGCATCTCGAGCCCGTTGGGTCCTTCGCGGATGATAAGCATGCGGCCCTTGCCGACTCGTCTGATGCCGTCGGGAGAAGCCACTTCGGCCTCGCCGCGGCGCACCTGGACGATCGTCTCGCCGGCGCGGGTCTCGATTTCATAGCGGCCGTTCTTGCGCGGGCGCACCGCGACGAATGGCGTCTCGACATCCACGTCAGCTTCGCCGTTGCGTAGCTCGCTGTAGGTGGCGCGGCCGTCCAGTAGCCGCACCCGGAAGTTGCGATCGCCCAGTTGCGCGATCTCGAGCGTCGAAGATCCGTCGAGACGGATCAGGTTGGAGTAGTCGAGTTGGATTTCGACGCGAGAGCCGGGGCCGGTCTCGATGATGTCGCCTTCCACCACGGGTGTGTTGACCGAGGCCGCCACCCAGTCTCCTGAGTCGCCTCTCTTGGTCGTCACGTCGCCGTTGGTGAGGCTGATACGAGCCACCCCCAGAGCGGGCCCGGAGTCGGAAGACTGCGCGCTCGACGGGGGAGTCGCGATGAGCCCGGCCAACAGCGCTGCTGTGAAGATTGCCAGTGTGCGTTTCATTGCGCGTTCCCTCCGTAGCGATAGTGTCGCCGGCCCTTTACAAGTGCAATCGAAGGGCCGTTTGTAAAGACGTTGCAAACGCGCTAAATGGTTTCATAATCAGTAGCTTGCCGTCGATTCGAGCGGTGGAAAACCACCGCCTGGTGCATTGCGGCCAGCGCGGGCCCCCGCCCGCCCTGGACCAGTATACTGGGGCTCGTGCGGGGTCAAACGTCCTCGAGGGCGCGCTGGGCGCTGTGGACCCTGCTGGCAGCCCTGCTGGGGTTGGGAGCGGCGGTCCTGCTCGAGCGGCGCGGGCCCCTCGAGCAGTGCGTCCTCTCCCACGCGCCGGCGGAGGCCTCGATCGTGGCCTACGCCGAGCTCGAGTTGCTGCGCGATTCCAACGTCCTAGGCCGCCTCGTGCGGGAGCGTTTGATGGCCTCGGCCGGGCTGCGGCTGGTCGAGCCGGACGTGGACGCTGTCGCCGTCGCGCTGGGCTCGGATGAGATCGTGGGGCTGGCGGCGGGCCGCTTTCCCCTGGGCCTGGTCCGCCGCTACCTCGAAGACAACGGCGCGAGCTGTCCGGCCGCCCTGGACGAACGCGCCTGCTCGCTCTCGACTCCAGGCGGCCTCGTGTCGATTCGAGGGCTGGGCGACGGCCTGCTGGGGGCGACCCTCGGACCGAGGCCGGCGAGCGCCGACCGGCTGGTCGCTGCGTCGGTGCACGGCACGGGGCTGGCCGAGGCTGCGCGAGCGGCGCTCGACCGCGGAGCGCTGGTGTGGATGAAGATCGATCCGCGCAGGCTGGCCGAGACGATGAGCGATCCGCCCGACAGCTGGGTGAACCTCTCGCTCGTGGCTCGCGCACTGCTTAGCGCCTCGGAAGCCTCGCTGGAGCTCGAAGACGCTCCCGAGGGCGGGGCCGTGACGGCGACGCTGCGAGCGGAGTGCGCCTCCGAGGCCGACGCAGCCGAGCTCGCCCGCATGCTCGAGAGCCTCAGCGCCCTCGCCGCGCACGCGCTCAGGCGGAGCGCATCCGAGCGTAGCCGGGCCTGGGCCAACGCGCTCGCGGAGGGCTTCCATGCTGAGCCCCAGCAAACACGGACCGCTGCGAGCTGGCAGTTGCCGGCAGCCTTGCTGGAAGAGTCGGTGGAGCTCGAGCTGGGACGCTAGTCCGACGCGATAAGTCCGGCAGTCCGCACGTCGGCCTGGCGGAGGTACTTGTAGGGGTTGACCTGCGTGCCGTGGTAGCGCACTTCGTAGTGCAGATGGGCGCCGGTCGACCGGCCCGTGCGGCCGGCGCGGCCCACCACCTCGCCGCGGCGAACCACCTGGCCCGGCGTGGCGAAGACTTCGGTCAGGTGGGCGTACATCGTCGAGAGGCCGTTGCGGCCGTGGCTGATCTCGACGCGATTGCCATAGCCGCCCATCCAGCCGGCGTCAACGACCACGCCATCGGCGGTCGCCACCACCGGCGTGCCGGAATCAGCCTCGAGGTCGATCCCTGGGTGAAAGCTTCCGCCGCCGTGGAACGGATCGATGCGGCGCCCGAAGGAGCTGTTGATGCGACCAGGCACCGGCCAAATCGAGGGCGTCGTGTTGGTCAGCCAGCTCAGCATCGCCGCGCCCTGACGAGACGGCGTGCGAATCGCGCGGAGGAAATCGTACTGGCGCCGCGGGTCGACCTCGTCGGCCTCAACCGCGTCGCCAGCGCCGCCGCCGGGTCCCTCGAACTCGCGGCGAATGCCGAACGCGATCGAAACCTCCGAGGCGAGATCGCCCAGCGAGGCAAGTTGCACGTCGCTCTCTTCGACGCGGGCGCGCAATGCGTCGTACTGCTGCTGCAGCGCCGCGTTTTCGGTTCGGAGCTGGTTGAACTCGGAAACCTTGCTCAGCATCCTCGAGTAGCTCGAGACGAACCCGATACCAGCAATGCCGGCCAGGACCGCCAAGCTCACACCGACGTGCAGCACATAATGTGGGATATGAAGTCTGCGCAAACGCCCGTATACCGGGTGCGCGAGGACCACAACAAAGTAGTTACGCTTCATCCGTGCTCGAGTGACGGCTCGTTGCCGCCGATTCCATCACTTGGTCTGACGCCTCTGCGCGCCGTCCTGACGCTCCCGTCGACAGACCCTGAACTGTATCAGTCCTTCGGAAGAGGTGTCAATTCTTGAAAACGTTTGCAGGCAGAAAATGACGAAAACATTACCAACCCGGGAGAACACTCTCATCGACCGGATTCTGGGCCTGGCCGAGGGGTTGGGGCGAACGGGCGTGCGGGTCGGAATCGGAGACGACGCCGCCGTGCTGCTGGCCGGCTCCGACGATGAGGAAGCGCTGGTGACGACGGACCAAGTGATTGAGGACACGCACTTTAGGAGAGACGTGCACCCGCCGGGGCCGCTCGGACGCAAGACCATTACGCGAGGGCTGAGCGACATCGCCGCGATGGGCGGTCGGCCAACCTGGTTCGCACTGTCCCTCTCGATCCCGGCAGACCTCGAATTTGAGTGGTTGGAACAGTATTTGACGGAAATGTTTTCAGTAAGGCCGACACTTGCAGTACAGGCGTTTCCCCTAGTCGGCGGAGACGTGGCCCGCGGGCCTTTCTTCGGAGCGTGCGTGACGGTCGGCGGCGCGGCGCCCAGGGGAGAGGCGCTGCTACGTTCGGCGGCTCGACCGGGGGACGAGCTCTTCGTCTCGGGGCGGTTGGGCGGCTCGGCGCTGGGCTTCGAGCGCCTGACGGCGGGAGCGGACCATCGCGACCCTGCGGTCCTGCGCCACACCAGCCCCGTTGCGAGGCTGGCGCTTGGCCAAAAGTTGCGGGAGCTCGGCGTGCGGGCGGCGCTGGATCTCAGCGACGGGCTCTCCAGGGACGCACTGCGGCTCGCCGAGGCTTCGGCCGTCGCGGTCGTGCTCGAAGCGAAGACGATTCCGCAATTCCCAGGCGCCGGCCTCGAGCGCGCTTTGCATGGCGGCGAGGAGTACGAGTTGCTGTTTGCCGCGGCGCCGTCAGTAGAGATCCCCGCCGAGGTCGAGGGCGTCCCGCTGACGCGCATCGGCCGCGTGAAAGCCGGCGAAGGTCTATGGCTCGAGCAGAGCGGGATCCGTCAACGGCTCGAGCCGCGGACCTTCGAGCACTTCGCGCCTCGCAGCTAGCGGAGTGGCCGCTAGACGAGGCCGGCGGGCGTGATTTGCTCGGCGTCGAGGTAGCGTCGGAGAGCTTCCGGCGCCACCACCGAGCCGTCCGCCTGCTGGTAGTTCTCGAGAATCGCAACCCAGGTGCGGCCGACCGCCAGCCCGCTGCCGTTGAGCGTGTGGGCCAGCCGCGCCTTCTTCTCTCCGGCAGCCTTGTAGCGAATCTTCGCGCGGCGAGCTTGGAAGTCCTCGAAGTTTGAGCAGGAGGATATCTCCTTGAACTCGCCCAGGCCCGGCAGCCAAACCTCGAGGTCGTAGGTCTTGGCCGAGCTGAAGCCGGTATCGCCGGCCGAGAGCAGCACGCGGCGGTAGGGCAAGCCGAGGCGTTCGAGGATCTCCTCGGCGTCCCGGGTCAGCTTCTCGAGCTCGTCGTAGCTCGTCTCGGGCGTGGTGAGCTTGACCAGCTCGACCTTCTGGAACTGGTGTTGGCGGATGATTCCGCGGGTGTCGCGGCCGTGGGCGCCGGCCTCGCTGCGGAAGCAAGGCGTGTAGGCGGCGTACTGTACGGGGAGTTGGTCGGCATCGAGCGTCTCGCCGCCGTGCAGATTCGTCACCGGGACCTCGGCAGTCGGAATGAGCCAATAGTCGGTCCCCTCGAGGTGAAACAGATCCTCGGCGAACTTCGGCAGCTGCCCGGTGCCGAACAGGCTCGCCGAGTTGACCAGGAACGGCGGCAAGACCTCGGTGTAGCCGTGCTCGCGCGTGTGGACGTCGAGCATGAAGTTGATCAGCGCGCGCTCGAGGCGGGCGCCGGGCCCGGAGTAGACCGCGAAGCGCGCGCCGGTGATCTTGGCGGCGCGCTCGAAGTCGACAATTCCGAGCTGCGGCCCGAGGTCCCAGTGGGCTTTGGGCTCGAAGTCCATCGGCCTAGGCTCGCCCCAGCGCTTCTGTTCTACATTCGCGGTTTCATCTTTGCCGGGCGGCACGCTGGCGTGAGGGGCGTTGGGGATGCGGGCAAGCAGATCCTGTTGCCGCTCGTCGGCGGCTTTCACCGAATCCTCGAGGGTCTTGATCTTCGCCCCGACTTCCTTGCTCTTCGTGATCGCCTCAGCAGCGTCCTGGCCGGCCTTCTTGGCTCGAGCGACTTGGGCGGAGAGCTCGTTGCGGGCGCGCTTGAGCTCTTCGATCTCGGTGACCGCGGCCCGGCGGCTCACGTCGGCGGCGGCGAGCTCATCGAGCAACTCCGGCGCCGCGCGGTCTTGGAGCCGCTGCTTGAGCGCATCGAAATCGCGGCGCACGGCGTTCAAATCCAGCATGAATCGACCAGTGTATCGCGCGGGTCCGGCGACCAAGTCCGCACCCGCGAGCCGTTGACGCCCCTCCGAGGCGGAAGCTATTCTGGAGGTGTCGGTTCTCGACGTGTCCCCATCGTCTAGCCTGGCCTAGGACACCGCCCTTTCACGGCGGCAACGCGGGTTCGAATCCCGCTGGGGACGCCATCTTCTACCCAGCCCGCCCGTCCAGCACGCGGCCGTAGTAGGCCTCGTAGCGGTCGATCGTCGACGCTCTGTCGAACTGCTCGGCGCGGGCGCGGGCGCCCGTTTTGAGCTTGGCGAGGAGCGCCGGGTCGGAGAGCAACTCGACGGCGCAGGCGGCCATCGCGTCGACATCGCGTAGCGGGAAGAGGTAGCCGGACTTGCCCTCTTCGACCAGCTCGGGCAGGCCGCCGACTGCGGTCGCGATCACCGGCACGCCGCAAGCCATCGCCTCCAGCGCCGCCAAGCCGAAGGACTCCTGTTCGCTCGGCAGCAGAAAGAGGTCGAGCTGCGGCAATACCGTCTCCACATCGAGATCCGAGCCGACGAACTGCACCTGCTCGCCCACGCCCAGCTCGTCGGCCAGCCGCTCGGCGGTCTCACGGTCGGGGCCGTCGCCAATCATCAGCAGCCGCGCACGAATCTGTTGAGCGACGCGGTGAAACGTGCGGATGACGTCCTGCGGACGCTTGACCCAGCGAAAGTTCGAGAGATGCCCGATGAGCGCTTCGTCGCCGCACCCGTACCGAGCGCGCAGCGCGAGGTCGGCGCTCGCCGGAGAGAATTTCTCGAGATCGATGAAGTTGTAGATGACCTCCGCGGGACAATCGGTGCAGAAGCGCTGCTGAGTCTCGTGGGCCAGATAAGAAGACACCGCCGTCACGCCATCGCTCTGCTGCAAGCTGAAGCGCGTGATCTCGTAGAAGCTCTCGTCGAGGCCGAGCAACGTGATGTCGGTGCCGTGCAGCGTGGTGACGATCTTCGGCGCTTGGCCGCCGAGCATCTGCCTGCACAAATACGCGCTGATGGCGTGCGGAATGGCGTAGTGCGCGTGCAGAATGTCGATCGGCCGCTCGCGGGCGAGCGCCGCGAGCTTGGTGGCGAGGGCTAGGGTATAGGGCGGGTACTTGAACAGCGGATAGCGCGTGATGGGGACTTCGTGGAAGTGCAGACTCGGCTGCGTCTCGCTCACCCGCACCGGGCGCACGTAGCTTACCACGTGAACCTCGTGTCCGCGCTCGGCCAGTGCGATGCCAAGCTCCGCCGCCACCACGCCGCTGCCGCCAATGGTGGGATGGCAAATGATTGCGATATTCAGCGGTCTTTCCATGGCTCGGTCTCGAACAAGCCGGCGAGATCATCCACCGGCAGAGGCAGCTCGCTTGTGTAGGGCTCTCCGTAGGCCACGCCGATCAGCGATCCGTAGTACTTCAGCGTTGCTTCGATGGATTCGAGAAAGCCGGCGGCGGCGATCCGCAGCGGGAAGTCCTTCGGCTGGCCCGCGGCGAACTGCGACTGGTAGCAACGCACCGCCTCCATACGCTGCTCGAACACTGCGGTAATGTCAACGACGAGTTGGGGCGGGATGACGCGGCTGCTGAAGTGATAGAGCAACGCCTTGGGCTTCCACGGCGCCAGCTCGGGCAGGTACTTGCCGATGCCGCAGAGGTAGAAGCTCTGCCGAACCAGCTGCGAGACGCCCATGTGGTCGGGATGATGGTCGAGCAGCGGCGGACAGATCACGACCCGCGGGCGCAGCTCGCGTACCGCTCGCACAATTAGGCCGCGATAGTCGTCGGTGTCGCGGATGGCGCCGTCGGGAAGCTCCAGGTTGCGGCGCTCGGCCAGGCCCAGCACATCCGCGGCTGCTGCTGCCTCGCGGGCGCGAATCTCCGGCGTTCCCAAACTGCCAAGCTCGCCGCGGGTCAGGTCGACCACGGCGGCGCGACGGCCTTGCCGCGCGGTCTTGGCGAGCAGACCGCCGCAGCAAAGCTCCGCATCGTCGGGATGCGCGGCGAAGACCAGCACATCGCAGGGAGGGGTGTCCGCCATGAGGCTTCTATTGAACTAAACCGCGGGTGCGCCGCGTAGACGAAGCCAAGGCGGGCCTATCGCGCGCTTCCGCCGGCTCCTGATGAGAAGTGGCGGTTAGTCCATCTTGAGTTGCGAGAGCCGCCGGTAGAAGGTCGCGCGGCTGACGCCCAGCAACTCCGCGGCGCGGGTGCGGTTCCCTCCCGAGCTCTGCAGGGCGTCTTCGTAGCGCCGCCGCTCGGCTTCCTCGGAGTCGGCGGGCGCCGCTTCGAGCTCCGGCGGCAAGTCGGACGGCTCGATGCTCGATCCTCGAGCGCGAATGACGGCGAATTCGAGCGCGCTGCGGAGCTCGCGGACGTTTCCCGGCCAGCCGTAGCCGGTGAGCACGCGCATCGCGGCGTTGGAAACGTGACGGACGGGCTTGCCGATTTCCGCGCGCAGGTCCGCGATGAAATGCTCGACCAGCAAGGGAATGTCCTTGCGGCGCTCGCGCAGAGGCGGGAGGCGCACTCGAGCCACGCGAATCCGGTAGAGCAGATCCGCGCGGAAACGACCTTCGGAAACCTCCTCGTTGAGGTCGCGGTGGGTGGCCACGATCACCCGAACGTCGACCTTGCGCGGCGCGGTATCCCCTAGCCGCGTGACATTCTTGTCCTGCAGCACACGCAGCAAGCTGGTTTGCACGCCGGGCGGGACGTCGCCGATCTCGTCGAGAAACAGCGTGCCGCCGTGCGCGGCCTCGAACAGACCGCGCTGGTCCTGCACCGCGCCAGTGAAGGCCCCGCGCTTGTGGCCGAAGAGCTGGCTCGCGACCAACGACTCGGGCAGCCCAGCACAGTTGACCGCGATGAACGGGCCCTCCGAGCGCCGGCTGCGCCGGTGCAGCGCGCGCGCCACCAACTCCTTGCCGGCGCCGGATTCGCCCTCGATGAGCACGGTCGTATCGACTGGCCCCAGGTCCTCGATCAAGCGGTAGACCTCCTGCATGGGCGCGCTGGCGCCCACCATCTCTTCGAACGAGGCTCGATCGGCGACCTCGCGGCGCAGCGCTCGAACTTCCGAGACGTCGTAGAGGAACACGATCAAGCGGCGCGGGTCGCGGGGATCGTCGCGCAGATCGGCCTCCAGATGGGCTTGGGCGTTGCGGATCGGCGTCCGCCGTCGCATGGAGCGACTCGTCTCGCGCGCCGATTCCAGCTCGGCTCGCTCGGCCGGCCGCGAGCTCAGCGCGTCCAGCCAGAATCGCCCGAACAAGTCCTCGGCTTGCGAGCCCAGCAGGCGGGCCGCCGCGTCGCTCGCCAGGGCGACCTCGCCGCGCTCGTCCACGAAGATCGCGCCGACCTCCAGCTCGTCGAGCACCAGCGCGAGGTCCTCGTGGCGGCGGCGTAGCTTGGTCAGCCGTCGCTCGAGCTCGGCTTCGGCGCGGACGAGCTCGGTCACGTCGCGCACGACCGCCAGGGCTTGCTGGTCGTCGAATGGGGCGATGCGACTTTCGTAGTGACGGGGGCCTTTCTGCGACTGCAGCTCGAAGCGAACCGGGGGCGGCGCAAAACCGTCGACCGCGGCCCGCGTTCGAGTCAGAAACACATCGCAGGTTTCGGGCGGCAGCAGCTCGTCGAGCCGTCGAACCCGCGCCTGCCCGCCTCGGTTGAGCTCGACGTAGGAGCCGTCGAGGCGCAGCAGCATCATGTCGTCCGGCGAGGCCTCGAGCAGCGCTCTCTCGCCCGGAGCGGCTCGGTCCAGCGCCAACGCCACCCGGCCTAGGCGCTCGAGATCGAGTGTAATCTCACGGGCCCGCTGCAACACCTGCTGCGTCTCGGCAAACTCCTCGCCGAGCGCCTCGATGAGCAGCAGCTTGCGGTCCCGGTGGAGAACAGCAGAGGCTTGCAGGGTCCGTTCGACGCCCGCGCGGTCGGCCTCCGTCCACGGGCCCGAGCGCAAGCGGCCCGGTTCGCCCGCGGCCCAGAATCGGCGCGCGTCATCGAGGAACGCCGTCAGGAACAGAAAGGCCTCTTCGAGCCTCAAGGCGGATTCGCGCTCTTGGAGAAGGTAGTCGAAGCACCAACCCGGAGGGGTATCGACCAGCCGAAAGGCGCCGTCGTCCTCTTCGGCGAAAACAGCGCACCCCAAAGCCGCGGGCAGCCCCGTCAACAAAGACGACGGCTGCTTCATAGGTTCGAAACCGTCGCCCGGCTCAGCCTGGCGAAGGCGTCCTCGACGCCGTCGCCGGAGAGCGCGCTCGTACGCAGGATGGTCCAGCCCTTGTCCTCGAGGGACTGGATCTCGGCTTGGTCGAGCTGCCATTGGCCCGCTTGGTCCGCTTTGTTGAGCGCGAGCACGAAGGGGCGCTCCCCCTGTTCCGCCCGCACGCGCTGCTCGAGCTCGATCACCTTTGCCAACGTTGCCGGGCGCAGCCCGTCGGCGACCAGCAGGTAGCCGGCGGCCCCCCGCAGATAGCTCATCTGCAATTGGGCGAACTCGTCCTCGCCGGAGAGGTCCCACACGATGAGGCTGACCTGCTCGCCCCCGACTTCGACGGCCCGCTTGTCGATCTTGACGCCGACGGTGGTGAGGTAGCGCTCGTCGAACATGCCATGGACGAAGCGCCTCACGAGGCTCGTCTTGCCCACCGCTGAAGCGCCGAGGAGGCACACCTTGACGTTTCTCATCGCCGCCCGCCTCCGACCGCGATCTCCACGCCGGCTGTGGGTTGCTCGGCCGAGCGCGCCAGGTCGCCGCGCAGAGCAAAGCCGTGGGCGGCGACGCCGCGTCGCACCAAAGCTCGCCGGAGCGCAAGCGCACCCGCCTCACCGAGACGACGGTTCTCTTCCGCAGCCCCGCCTTGGTCGGCGCGGCCCACCAAGCCGACCTCGATCGGAATCCCGAGTTGCATCGCCTGGGCCAACAAGGCGTTGAGCTCCGCGGCTAGCTGGTCGACGACAGAAGCTTGGGCCCGGTCGGGCTCGACGATGGTCTCTTGGTAGGACAAGCGGATCGACTCGAGCTGGCGCGCGGCCGCCTCCAGGCGAGCGCGTTCCTCGATCACCAGATCGCTCGTCACCACACGATCGACCCCGGGCAGGGTCGCCGCTTCGAGCCGTCGGGCCCACGCCGTCGGAGCCTTGCCAGTCACGGTCAGCACACCGGCGTCGTAGGCCAGCCGCGCCGTGTCAGGAGGATCGAGGATGCGCTCGAGTCGTTGCCAGACGATGGGTGATTCGACCGAGAGGTACGGCCGCACTTCGAGCTCAGGCTCGCCGTCGGGAAATCCAGCCGTAACCGCCAGAGCTCGCGGCGCAGCCGCGAACGGGTCGCGCAAAAGGGCCGCGCTCCCGCCTTGCCGCTCGACCAGCACGAGCCCGGGCTCGGACCGCACAGCCTGCTCGAAACGCCTCCAACGCTGAGCATCACGCCCCGACAAGAACGCCCATGCCACGAGGGCGGCGACCAGCAGGCCGGCGGCCGCCAGCAGAGCGGGGGACGGACCGGCGCGCTCTTCGCGGAACTCCTGCTCGAGACATTCCTCGAGCGCTGGGCGAACCGCCTCGAACGGGGCGGGATCGCCGTCGAACTTCTCCAGCCGCGACCGCATGTCGCGATGCACGCTCGCCACCGCGTCGCTCAACGTCGCGCGCAGCCGCCGCGGCGCGGAACCGCGGATCACCGCTGCAAGCACAGCCCGGGGGCCGCGCTCGATCCACACCTGGAAGTCACCCACCTCCAGCCTGTCGAGATTCTGATCCCGCTCAACCGAGAACGAGTCGTGGACGAAGTCCTGGATCGCCGTCAGCATGCCCGAAACCAAGTCCTGGTCCCGGGACGCGGCGTCCGCGCCCACCGCTTGCAGCAGCAGCCCGGTTTCGCGGTGGATCAGCAAGACTTGCTCGACGCGGTAGACGACGCTGTTGCGCAGCGCGATTTCCGCGACGGATTGGCCGGTCCGCCAAGCCTCCATGCGCCAGCGCAGCCCGCGCCAGGTGAAGCTGTGCTCGGCGACGCGGTTCATCGACTCCATCATGCCGCGCACCGCGCTCGCCACCGCCTTGCGAATCGCCGGGCCCAGGATCGGGTAGATCGTGTCGACGATGGCGGCCGGATTGCGGCGGATCGACTCCTGCAAGCCGGACTCGACAAGCGGACGCAGGGCGACGGCGAGTTGCGCGTCCCCTTTCGAGGCGCGCCGAACCGCCTCGGCCACTACCCGCGCGATTTCGTCGGCCCGGACCTCCGGGTCGTCGAGCCTGCGCTTGAGATCGGTGATTTGATCGAGCTCGGAGGTGAGCAGGATCTCTCTGAGCCTGCGCAACTCCTCGTCAGGCTCGCCGGCCGGGCCGGCGGCGGCGGCCGATTCGGGCTCAACCGCTCTCGCCGGAAGCGTCTGCTGCAGCGGTCGATTCATTGTCGAGCTCAGCCGCCATCTCGCGAAGCAAGCCGGAGAGTGCGGCGCGGTCCGTTTTGGCGTTCTGCAGGGAATCGAGGCGCGCCATGATGGCGTCGCGCGTCTCGGCAAGCTGCTTGTGGATCTCGCCGAGGTCGTTGGTCGACCGCTCCTCGATCGACCGCGCCGTCGAGCGCAGCTCGGCGATCAAGTTCTCGGTCGCGGCCCCGCGCTCGTCCTTCTCGTCGCCGAGATTCCTTTCGAGGGCCTGGAAACGGTCCTGGACATCCGCGCGCAACGTTCGCGCCTCATTCATCAGTCTGGACTCCAGCGCGGAAAATCGCTCCTCGTAGTCCCGCATTTGGGCGCCGAAGATGATGTCTCGGATCTGGTCGACGCTTCCAAGCGGAGTTGTCGCATCATGCGAGGACTGCGGTTGTTTTTTCTCTTTGGCGCTCATGTAGGCGCTCCCCCCGAGGCGAACGGATCGGTCCCGCGCTCGCGGCGGGATTCGGAGCAAATTGTAGCAGGATTATCCGGCGGTCGCAGGCGAGAATCAGGTCGGGTTTTCATCCTGCAAACAGTTCTCGAAGACCGCCGGGGCGTCTAGGAGGCCCAAGATCCCGCCAGGTCCAAGCCGCCGGCCCCATCATAGGGAAAACCCCAATGGCTCGGCTCGCCCCGCGCCGATAAGCTTGGCTAGGTGCCTGTTCCCGCCAACAAGGGAGATGTGGCCGCCAAGCTCGTGGTGGCGGCGGTGGGCTTGGCGTTCGTTTTGATCCTCTCGGGAGGCGTCTTCGAGTGGGCGCTGCGGGGCGAGAACGACTTCGCGGCGTTCTACATGGGCGGCAAGCTGGCTGGCACGCCCGAGCTGTGGCAGCCGATGCCTTACTTCGAGTTCATGCAGGAGCAGTTTGGGGCGTTCAACGATGCGCTGACCTTCGTGCGGCCGCCGTTCTACGCCATGATGCTCTGGCCGCTCGCGCAGTTGCCCTACGAATCGGCCTATCTGATTTGGGTCGTGCTGCGCGTGGGAGCCCTGGCCGG
Source organism: Bryobacterales bacterium (assembly GCA_965216545.1). Taxonomy (GTDB): domain Bacteria; phylum Acidobacteriota; class Terriglobia; order Bryobacterales; family UBA6623; genus RI-231. The sequence continues at coordinate 1,982,435 of OZ244172.1, read as the reverse complement.
CTTCGTGCTGCTGTGGCGGCTGCCCTCCCGGCTCGACGCGCTGCTGTTCACGGCGGTCTCGCTTCCGGCCGCCACGGGAATCTTGTGCGGGCAAGACTCCGCGTTCGTGCTCTTCTTTGCCGCTGCCGGAATCGCCCTGGAGCGCAATGGCCGGCCGCTGGTCGCCGGTCTGGCGTTGAGCCTTTGCGCCATCAAGTTCAACCTGCTGTTGCCGCTCCCGTTGCTGTTCGTGGCGCAGCGGCGCTGGGACATCGTCAAGGGTTTCTCCGCTGGCGCCGTTGCGTTGTTGGCTCTATCGTTCCTGGGCGGCGGCTGGGGCTGGATGGCCGACTACTGGGCCGTGGTGACCTCGGATCGCACCAACCCGGCCCCGACGCTGATGCCCAACCTCCACGGCCTGCTCTACTCGCTCAGCGCCGGTCCCCTGCTGGAGTGGGTCATCTCGGCCGCCCTGTTGGCGGCGACCTGGGTCGGCCTGAAGCGGACGGACTTCGTGGGCGGCATGGCGCTGGTGTTCATGAGCGGCTTGCTGATCACCCCGCACGCCTACACGCTCGACTGCATTCTGCTGATCCCGGCGGCGTTGACGATTCTTACGCGATACAAGAGCCCGTTGATCATGGCGGCGACGATGGCGCTGCTCTGGCCGCCGATCTACCTCATGCTGCTGAGCGAGTCACCTTGGAGAGTCGTCATGCCGCTCGCTCTGATCGCCTACTTCGGGTTGTCGGTCTGGGCGATGACCCGCCAGCCGGCCCCGGCGCAAGGCGTCGCCGCCGAGCCGGCCGTCTCGGCATAGCCGCGTTGCGTCTACAGTTAGGAGAGACCGCGTGCGCACGAAAGCCAAGCTTGTGGCGAGCGCGGCGGCGCTAGCGCTGGCGGGTGCGGCCGTCTGGGTTGGCCTGACGCTGCGGAAGGCTTCGAGCGCGATCGACCTCGGCCGCGAACAGGTCGCCCGGGAGGGTCGAATTCCCTTCACGCGCGGCGCGATCGAGGGCGTCGACGGCGGCTTCGAGCTTGCGCCGGCCCGGCAGGACCTCGAGGACGCGGCGTGGTTCGCCGGCTCGCTATGGCTCGCTGGTCGCGGCGGGCTGAGCGAGTACGACCCGCAGGGCGCACTGAAGCGGCAATGGCTGGTCGGACCGGAGCTGCCCGCGGCGCCGTTGACGGCGCTCGCCTCCGGCCTGGATCCACGGGACAGCTCCCCAGCCTTGTTCGCGGCCACGGCCGGGGAGGGCCTGCTGGTCATCCGCCAGGACGGCGCCGTTGAGCAAATGCGCGCCAGCGAACAAGCGGCGCGCGACATCCTGGCCGTACTGCCGCTCTCCGACGGGCGCGTCTTGCTGGGGACACAGCAGGCCGGCGTGCTCGTCTACGACGCCAGTGGGCTCTCGGAGCTGCATCCGGATCTGTCCGGTTCCCACATCGTGGCCCTGGCGGGGGAGCCTGAGCAGATCTGGATTGCGACGCTCGACGATGGGCTGATTCGCTTCCAAGCCGGCTCGATCGAACGTTTTGACGAGGAACGAGGGCTGCCGGACCGTAGGCTGCTCTCGCTGGCAGCGGTCGGTAACGCGACTTTCGCGGGAACAGCCGTGGGCGTCGCTGAGCTCGCCGACGGTGAGCCGCGCCGCACGCTGGGCGAGGGCTTCTTCGCGGCGGCGCTGTGGAGCGACGGGGACGAGCTGAGCATCGGGACACTCGACGAAGGCGTCGCCAACGTGCCCCTGAACCGCTCCAGGAGCGCCGTCGCTCGCGGATCGGTTCCGGAAGGTCCCTCGGGGGCGCGACGCATTCTCGAGTTGCAGGGCGAGCTCTATGCACTGACGGCTGATGCGCTGTGGCGGCGTAGCGGGGATGGCGCCTGGCGGCTGGCCGTCGAGCCGCCTGACGTCGGCCTGCGGGATCGCAACATCTCCGCGCTTCGAGTCGACCGCCTGGGCAGGCTCTGGGCCGGCTACTTCGACCGTGGCTTGGACATCCTCGACGGCGCGAGCCGCGAAGCCCATCTCGAAGATGACGTGCTCTACTGCGTCAACCGCATCGTCGAGGACCCGGACGAGGAGGTCATGGCGGTGGCGACCGCGAACGGTTTGGTTTTCGTGGACGCGGCCGGCCAGCCGCGGCAGACTCTGCGGCGCGCCGACGGCCTGATGGCCGACCACACCACCGACATCGTTTTCGGGCGCGCCGGCTGGGCTGCGGCGGCCCCTACTGGACTGACATTTTCGGACATTGGCGGTTTGCACGGCCTCTACGCGCTGCACGGGCTGGTCAACAATCACGTCTATTCGCTCGCAGCGCGGGGCGAGACTCTGCTGGCCGGCACGCTCGGGGGGCTTTCTTTGCTCGAGGGCGGCGTGGTGCGCCGCAGCTTCACAACTGCAAATTCTTCACTTGGCCACAATTGGATTTCCGCGATCGAGGCGTTCCGCGGCGATTGGTATGTCGGGACCTATGGAGCAGGCGTGGCGAAGCTGTCGGCTGGAGAGGAGGATTGGACGAGCTTCGAGAGCATGGCCGGCTTGGAGATCAACCCCAACGCCATGGCCGTTTCCAAGACTCGGGTATATGCCGGCTCTTTGGACCGTGGATTGCTGGTTTACTCTCCCGAGCGGCAACAGTGGACTACCGTAACTCAGGGATTACCCTCGCCCAACGTCACCGCATTGGCCTACGGGGAGGGGACATTGTACGTGGGAACCGACAACGGTCTGGCGCGTATCGCCGAGGAGAGTCTATCGTTGCCATGATGGAGTTTTTTCCGCGTCGGCTGGCCGGGCTGTTATTCTTACTGCCCGCGTTGGTGTTTCCAGACGCCGGAGTCTTGATTCCTTCGGGCGGCCAGCATCCGGATGCGGACAAGCTGTCGCTCGAAGAGATGCACATCGAGGTGCGCGTGGACAACGGCACGGCGCGCGTCGAGATCGAGCAGATTTTCGCCAACCATACTTCCGGGATCTTGGAAGGCCAGTGGGTCTTCGCGCTGCCCGCCGGCGCGGCGGTTTCCGACTTCGCGGTCTGGGATGGGGTAACGCGCATCCCCGGCGTAATTCTCGAGCGGCGGCGCGCTGAGGAGATCTACGAAAGCCTCAAAGCCCAGGCGATCGACCCGGGGCTGCTGCAGCAGGGCGACCACGGCGCGGATGAAGCTCGCCGCAGCTCGGTGTTTTCGGCCAAGGTCGTCCCGATTCCCGGCTACGGCTTCAAGCGGGTCGAGGTCGAGTACCACGAGCCGCTCACGGTCGAGGACCTGCGCGCCTACTTCGCGATTCCTCTGCGGCCCGAGGCCTATCAAGCGCAGACGGCAAAGCGGATCACCATCGACCTCGCGATCGACTCGGCGCACCCCCTCGCCGATTTTCGCGCGATCGGCTCGCGATTTCCGCTCCAGGTCTCCGAGCAGACGCCCAACCGCATCCGGGCGCGCTTCGAAGGACGCAACGTCTCGTTCACCGAAGATTTCGCTTGGGAGTTTCGCTATACGAGCCCGGCGGGCGACCCGCTGCAGGTGCTGACCTATCGCGATCCGCAACCGCCGCAGCCCCATCCCACGATGATGCGGCTGCCTGAGTACGGCAACCCCCCGGGCTATTTCCTGGCGCGCATGATGCTCGACGAGGTTCCCGCGGCGGCGGCCGAGGGCGTCCCGGCGCGCGACGTCGTAGCGCTGTTCGACACCTCGTTGTCGATGCAGTGGGACAAGCTCGACCGCTCCTATCAGGCGCTCGAGACGATTCTGCTGAGCTTGCGGCCGATCGACCGCTTCAGCCTGGCGACCTTCGACAGCGAGCCGCGCGAGTTCGCCCCGGCCATGCAATCGGCGACGCTGGAGGCGCTCGAAGGGGCGCTCGACTTCGTCAAGCAGGGGCGCATCCGCGGCGGCTCGAACATGGAGAAGGCGTTCGCGACGGCGCTGCCGCATCTGCGCGACGGCCGAGGCGAGCCCTACCTAGTCCTGCTGGGCGACGGCGGGGCGACCGAAGGCGCCATCCGCAACTCGCGGCTGGCCGAGCGTTTCGCAACGTTGCGCCAGGAGCTGCCGGCCGGCCGCAGGCCGAGAGTCTACGTCTTTGGCGTGGGCGATGACGCGAACCTGCCGCTGTTGCGTATGCTCGCCGAGCATGAGGGCGTCTTCGAGCACGTGCGCTCGACCGAGCCGATCGATTTCAAGCTGCGCGCGTTCGTCGGCAAGATCGGGCGCCGTCCGATCGAGAATCTGCGGCTCGAAGTCGAGCCGTCCGGGACCCTGGACATGGTCTACCCGCTCGAAGCCGTGTCGTTCTCGGGTTCGATCGCAGGCTGGGTCGGGCGCTATCTCGAGCCGGCCGCCGAGGCCGTCTTTCGCGTCCTAGGCCGAGGGGATGGAGGTCCAATCGAAGCCGAGGCTCGGCTGCCGCTGCCCGAGAATGACCGCTCACACCCGCACGTGGCGCGCTCGTGGGCGCGAGCCCGCGTCGACGCGCTGCTGGCCAAGATCGAGCGCGAAGGCGAGGACCGCGACTCGATCGAGGAGATCATCCGCTGGTCGAAGCAGTTCAAGTTCGTTACGCCCTATACGTCTTTTCTGGCGGCGCCGCGTTCCCTGCTGCGCCCGCGCGTGATCCGGCCGGGCGACCCGGTCTTGCGCGTGCGTACGGACCCATCGATCGTCTCGGTCACGGCGCTGTTTCCCTTCGGCCTGGTGAAGCAACTGCGCTACCTGCCGGGAGAAGATATCTGGCAAACGCGGTTTCTCGCGCCGAAGGACACTCCCGACGGCAGCCACGAAGTGCGCTTGGTGCTGCGCGACGAGCAGGGCCGCGCCTACCGCGAGAGCAAGAGCTTCCTCATCGCGAGCAAGCCGCCGACGGTGAAGGCGCGGCTCGACAAGACCACCTTCCGGCGTGGCGAGCGCGTGGAGCTCAAAGTCAGCGCTACGCGCACCACCCGCACGCTCACCGCTCGCATGTACGGCGTCCCGCCCGTGTCGCTGCGCTGGAACCAGCAGGCCGGCCTGAATACGGGCGCCTTCGTGATTCCGGCTGATCTGCCGGCGGGCGAGTACGCGCTGCGGCTGACCGCGGAGGACTTCGCGCACAACATCGGAGTCGAGGAGGTGCGGCTTGCCGTGGTTCCGTAGCCGAGGGTCGGTGCTGGCCGCCCTGTTGGCGCTGAGCGCCGCGGCGTCCGCGGCTCTGCCGGACCGCTTTGGGAATGCCGAGTCCGGCAGCTTGCTCGAGCGGATCTTCTTCCGCGACGTCCCCACGCCCTCCGGAGCGGTTCCCTCCAAGCGCCGGCCCGCCGAAACACGGAACGCACTCAGCGAAGCGATCGCCTCGCAGCCCACTCAGGCGGATCTCTACGCCCTCCGCGCCCAGGAAGCCGAGCGCGCGCTCGACATGGTGGCCGCCGAGGCCGACTGGAAGGGCTACGCCGAACGCGTCGATGACCCTGCAGAGGGGCAACGGGCGTTGGCCGACTTCTACGGGCGGCGGCTGCGCGCGGCCGAGCAGGTCGCGGCGCTGCTCGAGATCGGCCGCTCACCCGCTCCCGAGAGCGAACGCTACATCATCGAGAACGAGCAACGATCTTGGCGCGCCTTCCTCGAGGCCGAGCAGGTCGTGGCGCGCCATCTGTTGCCGGCCGAATCCGACAGCGAGCTGTACCGCGCCTGGATCGGCCGCTACCCGGCTCGCCGCGAGCCATACTCCCGCTACCTCGATGCATTGATCGAGCAGGAAGACTATCGCACCGCGCGGGCGCTAGTCGGGGAGATGGCGGAGGCCTTCGAGGGCGACGTGTTCGCGCTGTTCGAGGCGCGCGCCCGCCTGACACGCGCCGAGGAGGGCGTCGTAGCGGCGCAGGCCGCCATGGAGCAAGCCTTCTCGGCGGACTGGAGCCCTGTCCTCATTCGCCTCTACCTGCAGTCGCTGGAAGACGCTGACCAGCTCCGCGCGCGCCTAGACCAAGCTCGCGCCGCCGTCAGCGCCGACCCGCGCGATCTGCGCTCGACGGCTTGGCTATACCACTACTACCAGCGGCAAGGCGATCGCGCCGCCGCCGTCGCGGCCCTCGACGCGTTCCGCCAAGCGCACCAGGCCGAGAGCCTCGCCGGGCAGGATCTGCGCATCCTCGCCAGGCTCTATCGGCAGGCCAATCGGTTCCAGGACGCCGCCCGCACCGTCTACGCGCTCTACAGCTTGCCCGGCGCCGGCGACGAGGACCGGCAGTTCGCTCTCGGCGAGCTGACCGACCTGCTGCTAACTGCTCCGGAGCAGCAGATCCAGTTCGGGGCGCACGACTTTTCGTTCTACAAAGACATCGCCAAGCTCGACGAGAGCCCCGGCTTCTTCAACGGCGTCCTCTCGCTGCTGTTCAACGAGCAGGGGCTGGGTTGGCGGTTCGCGAGCAGCGAGCAGGCCTCGCGCGCCTACTATCACCGGGTCGCCGCCGCGGAGCTGCTCGACCGGCTGGCCCGGGAGTATCCCAACTCGCCGCGCCGCACGGCGCTCGACGCCAAGGTGATCGAATCGTTCGCGCTCTACGGGGCGGACGAAGGCGTCATCACGCGGGCGAGCCGCTTTCTCGAAACCTTCCCCGACGCCTACCAGCGCACGCAGGTCAGCCTGCTGCTCGCCGAGGCCTACGCCCGCACCGCGCGAATCGAGGAAGAGCTCGCGCTCTATGACGCCTTGCTCTCAGAGCTCGCGTCGAAGGCCGACGGCGCGCCGCTCGGCCCCGGCGCGGTCGCCAACAGGGTCGGGGCGCGGCGCCAATCCGCCGGCCAAGTTCGCTCGTACGACTACGCGCGCGTGCTCGACCGCGCCATCGCTCGCCTCGTCGCCCTGCAGCGCCTGCCCGACGCCGTTGCTGTGTTCGTCCGCGAGATCGGGCGCAGCCCCGACGACCCCGGCCTCTACGAGCGCTTCGCCTCGTTCCTCGACGCCAACGGGTTGGCCGAACGCGTCGAAGGCGTCTACCGCCAGGCCATCGGGCGTTTCGACGACCGCTCGTGGCAACACAAGCTTGCGCGCTGGTATGTCCGCCACAAGCGCGGCGCTGAGTTCGAGCAACTCGCCCGCGAGGTGACGCAAGCGTTCTCAGGATCCGAGCTCGAGACCTACTTCCAGCAGATCCCGATCGGCGCCTTTGATCCGCAGATGTACCTGCGGCTGAACCTCTACGCGCACCAGCGCTTCCCCCACGACCTGGTGTTCGTGCGCAACCTGCTGCGGGCTTACACGGATCGACGCACGCGCGACGCAGCGGCGTGGGAGAAGCTGTTGCGCGAGCACTGGTTCCACGCCGACGATCTGCGCGCGCGGTTCTTCGCCTTCCTCGTTCGCACCGGCGGGCTGGAACGAGAGATCGCCGCGCTCGAGGCGCAATCGGCGGACGCCCGCGCGGGCCGCTGGAATCGAGTAGCGCGGTCGAATCCGGCATTGACGCTCGCCTTGGGCGAGGCCGAGGCTTGGCGCTGCCATTTTGAAGAGGCCGCACCGAAGCTGCTGGCCGTCTCGACCGAAGCTCCGGTGGATGACCCGTTCGTTCCCCGCACAGCCGCGTTGCACCGCTCGCTGGCATCGCAAGACCCGCTTCAAGGCGATGTCGCCGCAGCGCTCTATGAAGGGCTAGCCAACTACGCTCCAGGCGATCGGCAGCGCTGGGCCCTCGCGGGCGACGCCTTGGCTGATCGCCGGCTGTTCGAGCGCGCCCGGACCCAGTGGGATCGCATGCCGGCGACCGCCCCGGGCGAAGCAGACTCCTACCTCGACGCGGCGACGGTGTTCTGGGATTACTATCTGTTCGACGACGCGCTGCGTCTGCTCGAGGAAGGCCGTCGCCGCCTGTCGCAACCGGCGCTCTACTCCTACGAGGCGGGAGCGATCTACGAAGGCAAGAACGACCCCGACGGCGCCGTTCAACAGTATTTGCAAGGCGCGCTGGAGGGTGAGGGAGACTACGGCTCGCGGAGTCGGCTAGCCGCCCTCGCGCGGCGTTCCGCCTATCGCGAAGCCATCGAGCAGGCCAGCAGCCGTCTGGTCGCCGGCCGTAGCCCCTCGGCCGCCGCGCTGAGGCTGCGCGCCGAGTTGCTGCGCAGCCAGGACCGCAGCGACGAGCTACGCGCCTTGTTGTTGCGCTTGGCGGGCGACGTCGAATCGACCGCTCTACTCGCCGAGCTCGACGCTCTGGCCGCCGGCCGCGACCTCGAGCTAGTCCGCGTCCGCACTCTCGAACGTCGCATCGAGCTTACGCAGGACCCGGTGACGGCCATGCGGCTGCGCCTCGAGCTGATGCGGCTGCACGAGTCGCAGCGGGACTTCGCCGCCGCGCGTCGCGTCGTCGACGCACTCTACGCGGAGAACCCGCGCATCCTCGGCGTCGTGCGCGCCCGGACGGACTATCTGGGGAGGCGCAACGAGCAAGCCGCCGCGGTCGACACGCTCATCGAGGCCGCCGAGGCGGCCTACCCCGAGCTGGCGGAGAAGCTCCGCTTCGAAGCCGCCTCCAAGGCCGCCGAGGCCGAGCTCTACCAGCGTGCTGAAGAGCTTCTCGACGGGCTGCTCGAGGGTAAACCCTTCGACGCTCGCTACGTGGCCGCCCGCGCCGACCTCCATGCCCGTCGTGGTCAAGACGCCGAGCTGCGCGGCTTCTATGAGGAGAAGTTGGCGGCGGTCGGCGACAGCGACCTGCCGTCGGCCGCTAAGCGCGCGAGCGTCGCCTCGCTGCGGCGCGGGCTGATCCCCGCGCTCACGCGCCTGGGCGACCATGCCGCCGCGGCGGATCAGTATGTCGAGCTGGTGAATCGCTTTCCCGAAGATCGCGCCTTGACCGAGGAAGCGGCGCTCTACGCCGCCGCGCACGACCAGGCGGAGCGCTTCGAGCAGTTCTACGTGCGGACGACCGAGCAGTCTCCCCAGGACGTGCGCTACCACCGCGTGCTGGCCTGGCTGCGCACCAGCCTCGAAGACTATCCCGGCGCGATCGAGGCCTACGAGCGCGCCCTGGCGGTGCGCCCCGACAGTGTGGCGCTGCACGAAGCCCGCGCCGAGCTGCTCTTCCGGGAGTTGCGCTTCGACGAGGCTGACCAGGAGTACGAACAGCTCTACGCGCTCAGCTACGAAGAGCCTCGCTGGATGGTGAAGATCGCCCGAAGCGCCGCGCGCCGGGGCGACGTGTCGGCGGCGACGGCCTCTATCCGCAAGGCCTACATCGACGGGCGTCCGGCGAAACCGCAGAGCTTCTTCGACGCCGCCGGGGAGCTGGAAGCTTGGGGCCTGGTCGAGCAAGCCGAGACGATGGCGCGCGAGGGGATCGAAGCGGCGGGCGAGCGGCTGTGGAAAGACTACGAGCTCGAGAGTGGGCTGCTGCTGGAGGCGCGCTTGCTGACCCGCTTGCGCCGAGCGCGGGCAATGGCCGATCTGCTGCCCGCGGCCCCGGACAGCGGATACCGCTATCGCTTAGAGAAGGTCCTGCGCGAAAGCGTGGCCGCCGCAGACAGCTTCCTTTCGCCGGAAGATCGGGCGGAATACGTCGCCACGCTCGACGGTTGGCGGAATCAGGGCGGCGCGCGGTTCCCGCGGCAGGCGCTGCTGGCGGCGCTACAGGCTGGCGGCTTCGCCGATGTCGAAGCGCGCTGGCTGTTCGAGTCCGTGCTGGCCAACCCTGCCGCGGACTCGGCCCAGCAGCAGCGCCAGCGCCTGATCGAGCTTCAAGGCCGGCGTCTGCGGCATGCTGAGCTTGGCGCGCAGCTCGAGCAGATCTGGCAAGCGCATCCGGACCGCGTGCGGCAAGGCCATATTCTCGACGAAGCCGCCGCCGCCTACCGGACCGCTGGCGACGCGGACGCTGAGCTCGCGGCGCTCGAGCGCCGCGGCGGCTTCGGCCGCCACACCGAGCGCTACCTCGAGCTGTTGCTCGCGCGCAATCCGGATCGCCTGATCGCGCTCGCCGGCGACGGCAACCGCGGCCGGGCGCGCCAAGCCGCGGACTACGCCGTCTTCCGCGGGGACGCCGAGCTAGCCCGCCGCGCGGTCGAAGCCTACGGCGCGCGCCGGCCGGCCGTTTGGACGCCGGCGTATACCGGCTTGGTCGGCCTATTCCATCAAGCCGGAGACGCGCGCCATGCGGGAGCCTTCCGAGACGCGCTTGGGCAGGACACGATTGGCGAGCGGATTCGCGCCGTCGTCGACCGCGACCAAAGGCTGGCCGGCGACGTGTGGTTCGAGTACGGCGCGCGTTTCGGCGAGTACCTGGCCGCGTTCGAGCCCACCGCCGCGGACGACTACGTGCGTTCAGCAGTAGAGGACGCCCCGGCGCGCGCCAGCGCTTACTTCGATCTGGCCGAAATCTTCCGCGAGCATCAACGTCCCGCCGCCGCGGCCGCCGAGTACGAACGCACGCTCGAGCTCGACCCCGACGACGCCCGCGCCCACGAGCGCCTCGGCGGCATGGCCTGGGAGACCGGCGATCGAGCGGCGGCCCTCGAGCACTGGCGCCGCGCTGTCGAGACCTACGCCTCCCGTGCCGACCGCTACGATTTCGGGCCGAGGTGGTGGGACGAGGTCTCGGATCTGGTCGCGACGTTCGGGCGGCGAGGCGTGCTCGACGATTTGCGCGAGCCGCTCGACGGGTTGCTGGCGACCTACCTCGAGCGCAACGGGATCTACCGCATCGAGGAGATCCTGCGCGCTTGGCTCTCCGGCTCCTCTGAATCGGCGGCCGAGCTCGAGCGGATCCTCTCGAGGGAGGATGACGACGCGTTTGCTTGCGCTTCCACGCTCGCCGAGGCGCCTTGGCTGGCGCGCCCGCTGCGCGACCGCGCCATGCGCGCAACCTTGGCTCTGGCCGAGGCCTTGCTGGCCCGAGCGCCGCGAGAGAGCGATTATCAGCAAGCCGAAAGGGTCTTCCGCCGGCGGAACGCCTACTTGCGCTTCCTGCTCGATGGCGGCGCGACGCAACGGGCCGCGGCGCTGCTGGATCGAGCCGCAGAAGACGACCGCGTGGCGCTAGCCGCGCGCGAGCCGGCGCTGTTGCTGCGCGCCGCCGCCGTCTCGGGCGAGCTGGAGTCGACGCTGAGTTGGCTCGAAGAGCGCCGCTTGACGCCCGGGGACGAACCCTTGCGCAACGCCGCTGCCAAGCTGCGAGCCGAAGGCGCCGACGCTGCCGCGGAACGCTTGTTGGAGCTGTTCTACGAGCGCCGTCTCGAGCAGCGCGACTTCGCCGTCGGCCATTTCCTCGGCTTGGCGGAGCTGCGACTGCGGCAAGGGCGCTTAGCCGAGGCTCGAGATCTGATCCAGCGTATGCAGCGGCTTTCGGGCGCCGCCTTCGAACATCACGTGGCTGCGGCCAAGCTGCTGCTGGCCAACGATCAGCCGGCAATGGCCGCGCAACTGCTCGGCGAGCGAGCTCGCGCCTACCCCTGGGACGGCGAGGCCCGGGTGAAGCTGGCTCAGGCCGAGCTAGGCAACGGCGCCGATCCCGGGCCTTGGCGGGCCGCCTTGGTCGCCGCCGCGCGCGACCCGCGCCTCGACTACGAGACGCGCGTCCAGGCAGCGCTCGCGATTGGCCAAGCCGGAGGCGCGGAAGCCTCACTAGGCTCGGCGGAGCTCGAGCTGATCGCCCGCGCCGGGAAGCCAACCGAGGCGGAGGCGCAGCAGCCGGGCTACGTCCACGCCCGCTTGGCGGCGGCGGACGGCGAGAGCTCTCCGGCAACGCGCTTGCGCTTGCTCGAGGGCGTGCTGTCTTATCGCCCCGATAGCGCAGCCGGAGACGCGCGGCTGGCGGTCTTCGACGATGCTCGCGCGAGCGGAGACCATCGCCGCGCCGTGGCGGCGCTCGCACCCCTGCTGCGTCAGTCCAGCCTCGAATACATCCTGCAGCAGCGCAGGTCCGTCTTCGACGTTAACCTTCCAGAACAGCGCGTGGACGAGTGGATGGCAGGCCAGTTCCTCGCCGGCCGCAACGAGGCGGTGCGCCGGTCGACCGCAGCCAGCCTTGCTGAGTCGCTCGAGCGAACCGGAAGGCTCCGCCCGGCGGCAACGTTCTACGAAGTCGCAACGCGACTAGCGCCGAGTCCCGAGATCCAGCGAAGGCTTGACCAGGTACGCGCCGAGCTCGAGCGCCAGGCCGAGAACGCTCGGCGCCGGCCCGCCATCCACGACGCGCTGGAACAGAGTGAAACCGTGCATCCGATGGTGGAGGCGGCCCAGCCATGATCCCGTCCCGTCGCTTCAAGCTCCGCGTGGCGGCGGCCGCCGCCGCGTTGTTGGCGGCCGCTGTCGCCTGGGTCCAGACCCCGGCGCCCGACCGCCCGTCGCTCGCTCGCATGCTGCCGGCCGGAGCGATGCTCACACTCGAGACGCGCGACTTCGCGGGTCTGCTCGCCGACTGGAACGGTTCCCCGGAGAAGCAGGCCTGGCTCGCCAGCGCGAGCTACCAGGTCTTCTCGCGCTCTAAGCTCTTCTTCCGGCTCGACGAGGCGCGCCAGGAGTTTGCGGCGGCTGCCGGCGTGCCGCTCGAGATGGCTTGGATAGACGCCATCGCCGGCGGCGAGTCGGCTCTGGGGCTCTACGACATCGGCGAGCTGCGCTTCGTCTACGTGACGGAGTTGCCGAACGCGCGCGCTCTGGAGAGCTCGCTTTGGCAGGCGCGCGCGAGCTTCGAGCCGCGAGCCGTGGGGGAGAAGCCGTTCTACGTTCGGCGTGATCCTGATTCCGGGCGCGAGGCGGCGTTTGCGGTCCTGGGCGACCGGCTCATGCTGGCGACGGGCGCCGATCTGGCCGCTCGGGCGGTCACGCTCCTCGCAGAAGCCGGAGGTGAAGCGACGGCTGGCGAGAGCTGGTACACGACGGCGACCGCCGAAGCCGGCCCCCGCGGCGAGTTGCGCTTGGTCTACGACATCCAGGCGCTGCTGCGGACGCCGCACTTCCGCTCGTACTGGATTCAAGAGAACGCCAGCCGGCTCCGAGTCTATCGCTCCGGCGTGTCCGATTTGAATCGATCGGCGGAGCGCTTCCGCGAGCAGCGCGTGCTGCTCAGAGCCGCCACCGCGGAGCCGCACGAGGCCGCCGACGGATCGCTCGCGGCGCTGCTAGCGCGGGTCCCAGACGACGTCGAGCTCTACCGGGCGCGTGCATCGACGACGCAAGACGCGGTCGCGCTGCTCAGACGAAAGCTGCTCGAGCCTGGGCCCGCTGGCGGTTACAACCCATACGCCCTCGCGCCAGCGGCGCCTGCAAGGGCCGCGAACGTCGGCAGCGCGGCCGCGCTCGAAACGCGCATCGACCGTGCGCCTCCGCGCCGCTTGGCCGAAACCTTCGACGCCGCGCCGCTGACCGCGCTGTTCGACGGCGCTGGCGTGACCGGCGCCCTGCTGCTGCAGACCCAACGGCCCGGCCCCGACGGCGCACTGCCGACCAGCGACGTCTGTATCTTCGTCGAGCTCGAGCGCGGGCCTGGGCTGGAGCCTTTTCTACAGGCGGTCTCGGCGTCTTCCGCCGGCCTGTGGACCGCGGCAGGGCTGGGTGCAAGCTGGGAACAGGATGGCGAGCTCTTCGCCCTGGACGGGCTGCGCCCGCTCCACGGCTGGGCCGGCGGCGCGCAGCTCGCATTGTCGAGCTCGCGTGTTCTGCTGCTTGCCGCCCTCGCGGACCGGCCCGCGCCGCCAATCGCCGCGGAAGCGGTTCTGGCCGCGGGCTTTCGGCACGCACGACACGCGGAGCTCTACGAGCGCACGATGCGGCGGCTCGACCATCTCCAGTACGGCGCCCCTAGTCAGGATCCCAATCGCGAGCCGTACCTGATTTCCGAGAACGTCGCCAGCCTCGGCCGCGCGCTCGAACGTTTCATCGAGGTCACGCTGGAACGTCGTGACTTAGGCGCGCGGGTGGACGAAACCGTCGTCTACGAGCGCCGGCCATGACGCGGCGCGCGTGGCTGGCCGCGCTGCTCGCGCAGCCGCTGGCGGCGCGGGTCCCGTCGCTGGACCTGGCGTGGCGCAACGCCGGTTTCGACCCTGCGGCAATCCAGCTTCTCTTGGACGGACCGCCGCAGGCCCGGCGGGCGATCTGGGCGGACGCGGAAGCGCCAATCCCGCCCGGCTCGCTTCTCAAGCCCTTCACCGCCCTCGCCTACGCGCAGACCCACGGCTATCGCTACCCGGCGGCGACCTGTACGGGCGAGGGTTGCTGGCTGCCGGCTGGCCATGGGTCGCTTCGCCTCAGCGAAGCCCTGGCGCGATCCTGCAACGTCTACTTCCGTGCGCTGGCGCGGTCGGTGTCGCCGGCGGCGTTGGCCCATACGGCCGTCGCGTTGGGCTTGCCCCCTCCTCCTCTCGACGCCGGGCCGGATTCGCTGTGGGGCTTGGGAGCGGAGTGGCGAGTCGCTCCCGCCCGGCTGCTCCACGCCTACCGCGCGCTGCAGCGCCGCGGCGCAGATCCCGGCGTGGGGCCGATTCTGAAAGGCTTGCAGCGCGCCGCCTCGAGCGGGACGGCCGCGGCGACGGGCGGCGACGCACTAGCCAAGACCGGTACGGCGCCCTGCGTGCATCGCGGCTCCAACGGAGACGGCTACTGCTGCGTGCTCTACCCCGCGGATAAGCCCCGCTATACTATGCTCTTACAGCTGCACGGGCGAACCGGCCGCGAGGCCGCGCGCGCCGCGGGCGTCGTTCTCGACACGCTCGTCCGCGGTCCGCGCTAGCACTCGCTCGGCGGCTCCGCAGACCCCTTTCTCATCCCATGAATCGTCTTTTCATCGCCATGCTCATCGCAGGCCTGTTCGCCTGCGGCTCCAAGGAAGAACCGCTGCTCGAGGGGCCCTTTCAGGTTCCCGCGGGCTTCGTCGTCGAGCCGGCGGCTGACGTCGAGCTCGTCGGCTCGCTCGTCCAAGTCGCGTTCGACGCCCAGGGACGCCCGGTCGTCTCCAAGGAGCGCGCCCACCCAACGATGCTGATCGATTCCGACGGCGACGGAATGTTCGAAACCGAGAAGACCGTCAGCGACCAAGTCAACAATTGCCAGGGGCTGTGGTATGACGGGCCGACTCTCTACTGCATCGGCGACAACCTAGCGGGCGAAGCTGGGATGCACGCGTTGAAGGACGCCGACGGCGACGGCGTGGCGGACTCGATCGAGACCCTCGCGCTGTTCACCGGGCCGATGGGCGAGCACGGCCCGCACGACATGCGGCGCGGCCCTGACGGGGTTCCGACGGTGCTGCTCGGCAACCACACATTCGTTCCGCAGGATCAGATCGAGGCCAACTCGCCGCTCGACGACTACGCCGAAGCCCAACTGCTCGAGCGCTATTGGGACGCCCGCGGCCACGCCGTCGGCAAGATGGCGCCGGGCGGCGCATTGTTCCGGGTCGACCGCGAGAACGAGATGTTCACTCTGCTGCTCGGCGGCTTCCGCAACCCTTACAACCACGCCTACAACATCGAGGGCGAGGTGTTTACCTTCGACTCCGATATGGAGTGGGACATCAACCTGCCCTGGTACCGCGAGGTGCGCTCGGTGCACGCAGTTCAAGCCGGAGACTACGGCTGGCGCTCCGGATCGGGCAAATTCCCCGCCTACTACCTCGACTCGCTGCCGCCGGTTGACGACCTCGGCCGCGGCAGCCCGGTAGGCGTGGAGTTCTACCAGCACTACGCCTATCCCGAGCAGTATCTCGACGGCTTCTTGCAGGGCGACTGGTCGCGCGGGCGGGTGGTGTTCTCGCAGTTCGTCCACGACGGCGCGACCTACCGGGTCGAGGGGGAGCCTTTCGACTTCGTCTACGGCGAGCCGCTCAACGTAACCGACCTGGAGGTCGGCCCCGACGGGCTGGTGTACTTCACCATGGGCGGCCGCGACACCCAAGGCGGCTTCTACCGGGTGAGCTACAAGGGCCATCAGGCGAACTGGGACGCCTTGCCCAAGGAAGGGATCTTGGCGGTGGCGCGCCAGCCGCAGCCGCTCTCAGCCTGGAGCCACGCAGCGCTCGAGAGCAAGCGCGAGGAGATGGGCGACGTCTGGGGAGCGGAACTGCAAGCGCTCGCCTTGGATGCGACCGCGGAGTGGCGCGATCGCGTCAGCGCGCTCTACTTGTTGCAGCGTTTCACTCCGCGGCCCGACGCCATCTTGCTGGGCAAGTTGCTCGACGACGAGGACTTCCGCGTCCGTGCGGCCGCGGCCTACGTGGTGGGCCTGCACGGTTCCGATCGCGCCAAAGCGCTGGCTGCTCGATCCATCAGGGACTCCCATCCACTGGTCCAGCGCCGCGGCGCGGAGTCTCTGGTGCGCATGGGGCTCTCGAGGGACTCCGAGCCCTTCGCACCCGTCGAAGACATCTACGCCTTGCTCGGCAGCGACGACCGCTTCGTGCGCTGGGCCGGCCGCGTCGCCCTCGAGCACACGCCTCGCGACGGGTGGAAGGATCTGGTCGCCAACGAGAGCGGCCTGGCCGCCGCGCCGGAAGGCCTGCTCGCGCTCACCCGCACCGCCTCGAGCCCGCTCGAGCTCGAGCCGGTGTTCGAGAACGCTCTCTCGATGCTCAAGCGATCCGGCCTCGCGGCCAACGACGAGCTGCGCCTGCTGCGCGTGTTCCATCTGGCCTGCATCGAGCTCGAGAACGGCTGCCGGGAATCGCTCCGAAGCCAAGTCTACGACGTGGTCGCCGCGCGGTTCCCCGCCCAAGACGAACGCCTCAACCGCGAGTACGCCCGTACGATGGCGTACTCGGGCAGACCCGAGGCGATTGCGGAGATCCTCGCCGCGATGCCCGGGGGCGACGAGAATACGCAGCTCCAAGTGCACTACGCCTATTGCCTGCGTGAGATCGACAGCGGCTGGACGGCGGAGCAGAAGGACACGCTCATCGGCTGGTTCGAGACCGCGCGCGAGTGGCGCGGCGGCGCCAGCTATCCGGGGTTCATCAATCGCCTGTTCGACTCCTCGCTGAGCTTCTTCTCCGAGCAGGAAAAGCAGATGGCCTACCAGCGCATCCCCGAGTACGCGCCGATCACCGACGCGGAGGTGCTGGCGCGCCTGCGGCGGCGCGGCAACTACACTCCAGCCAGCGTGTTCGCCCGCGAGAAGGGCCAAGGCTCGAGCGGCGTCAGCGAGCAGGAGATCTTCGAGTACATGATGTACGACCCGATGACGACGAAGGCCGACCCGCGCGACGGCAAGCAGATCTACGAAGATCAGTGCGCCAAGTGCCATCGCTTCGGAGACTCGGGCAAGGACTACGGTCCGGACCTGACCACGATCAACAACCGCTTCAAGCGGCGCGACATGGTCGAAGCCGTGCTCTACCCCTCCAAGACCATCTCGGACCAGTACGACTCCTATCGCATCCGCATGGGCTTCGAGGTCTTCGAAGGCCTCATCACCGACCAGGACGAAAGCTCGGTCACGGTCTTGCTGCCGGAAGAAGAGCGACCGGTGACGTTTGAGAAGTCCAAGGTCGAGATCGAGAAGTCGGACATCTCGATCATGCCGACGGGCTTGCTCGACGGCTACTCCACGCGCCAGATCGCGACGCTGTTCGCCTATCTGCAACAGGGTCCGAATCTCCCCGAAACCCCGTCCGAATAGCCGAACGCGTTACCATGTCCTCGTCCATGTTCAAAGGAATCGAACACACCGCCATCGCATCGCCAGACCCGGAGACGCTCGGGCAATGGTACGCGGCGAAGCTCGACTTCCCCATCGTGCACCGCTACGACGGCAACGTCTTCGTGCGCGCAGCCGACGGTACCATGCTGGAGTTGATTCCCTCCGAGGGCGAGCGTCCGGTTAGCGGCATCAAGACGCCCGGAATTCGCCACTTGGCCGTGACAGTCGACGACTACGACGCCGGCGTCAAGGAGCTGCAGTCGCGGGGGGTCGAGATTTTCAGCGAGGTCACCGCGGGAACGAACCGGCTCGCGTTCTTCCGCGATTGCGACGACAACATCCTGCACCTGGTCTACCGCGGGACTCCGATCTAGAAGCTCGCTCCAAGCGGGCCGGTGCAGGCTCCGCGCAAGCAGCGTCGCCGCTCAGTAGATCTCTCTACTCTTCAGATTCGCCTCAGGCGGGATCGGGGCTCCGGCTGCCAGCATGACGCCGATGAGCGCTTCCACGGTGACCGCCGAGGGCTTGAAGTTGCCGAAGCGGTAGCCGCGGGCGATCGTCAGCGGCGTCCAGCCGTGGTCGTTTTTCTTGTTCCAGACCTCGATGTCCGCGCTTGATGCGGCGAGCAACTCGACGACGGCGGGGAGGTTCTTGTAGGCGGCTCCGTGCATGGCGGTCTCGCCGTTGGAGTCCACGGCGTCGATGTCGGCGCCGAGCTCGAGCAGCAGTTCCACCGCCTCGACCACCGCCTCCGACGTACCGGCGTCTTCGCCAGGCGAGCGTGTGCCGAGCCCGGCGGCGGCCATCAACGGCGGGCTGTCTTCGGCGTTCGGGATGGCGGTGTCGGCGCCGAGGTCGGCGAGCAAGCCGAGCAACTCGGCGTCGGCGGATTGCGCGGCGAGGAAGAAGGGCGTCGCGCCGAGCTTGTTCAGGCGGGTGTTGCCCAAGTTGATCTGGCGCGTCATGCGGGCGTCAATGTCGGCCCCGGCGGCGACCAGGCGGCGGACGATCTCGAGGCTATCGATCGAGCCCGAGCCTGGCGGCGGAGGGTCGTTGTCGCCAAGGCCGGGCTTGCGCACCGACGGTATGAGATGGAGCGTCGTGTAGCCCGGACCGGCGGCGTTCGGGTCTGCGCCGCGCGCGAGCAGGAATGCCGCAAGCTCGAAGTGCGCGTTCTGGACCGCCAACATCAACGGCGTCGTGCCGGTGCGCGGAGCTTTCCGATTGGGTTTGTCGGGGTCGAGCGGCTCGTCGAGGTCCACGCCGGCTTCGAGCAGCGTCTCTACGACCGGGATGTGGCCTTGGCGTACGGCGAACAGCAGCGGAGTGAAGCCCGAGGGCAGCTCGCGTCGCGGGTCCGCGCCGTACTCGATGAGCAGCTCGACGACCTCGGCGTGACCCTCGGCGGCCGCCCACATCAGCGCCGTCTGCCCGCTGCGCTCGGCCGCGCGAGCGTCGGCGCCGGCGACCAGCAGGGCGCGTACGGGCGCAAGCCTGCCCGTGCGCGCCGCCGTCATCAAAACCGTCTCGCCTCCGGGCAGGGCAGTGTTGGGGTCGGCGCCTTTGTCCAGCAGCATGTCGACGATCGCGCTGGAGCCGTTGACGACGGCCATCGATAGAGGCGTCACGCCATAACGGTTTTGCGGCGCCGCCTCGGCGCCGGAGTCGAGCAGCAGGCGCGCCATCTCGACATCGTCGTGGTAGGCCGCCCAATGCAGCGCGGTCATGCCGTCGACTTGGGCGGCGTTCAGCTTCGCGCCGCCGTTGATGAGCGCGCGCACCTGAGCGCGGTTGCGCGCCTCCGCGGCGTCGGCCAGCGGAGCGGCGGGTTGCGAGGCGGCCTGGAGAGACGCCGCCATGCACAGCACCAAGCCCCAGTGCAGCCGCTGGGTGGCTCCGGTGACGCCGGCAAGAGCATGCATCCGATTCATCGCCCTAGATCGCCAGCTTACCGGTGGAGTCGCCGAAACGCTCGATCTCAACGCCGGCGCGGTCGAGCAGCGTCAGGTGCAGGTTGGCAAGCGGCTCGGGCTCCTGGTAGCGAACGTGGCGCCCGCCAGCGCGGCTGGGACCGCCGGCCAGCAGGATCGGGAGGTTCGTGTGGTCGTGCACGTTGGGGTTGCCCATGCCGCTGCCGTAGAGCACGTAGGAGTGGTCGAGCAGGCTGCCGTCGCCGTCGGGCGTTGCGGCGAGCCTTTCCAGATAGTAGGCGAACAGCGAGACGTGGAAGGCGTTGATCTGGGCGACCTTCGCGATCTTTTCCTCGTCGCCGCCGTGGTGGGTGAGCGGGTGGTGCGGCTCGGAGACGCCGATCTCGTTGTAGGTCCGGTTGGAGGTCTCGCGCGCAAGCTGGAAGCTGATGACCCGCGTGACGTCGCCCTGATACGCCAGCACTTGAAGGTCGAACATCAGCCGGGCGTGGTCGGAGTAGGCCGCCGGTACGCCGACGGGACGATCGAGATCGGGCAGCTCATTGGCGGCCGTTTCGGATTCGGCTTTCTGGATGCGCCGCTCGACCTCGCGGATGGTCGTCAAGTACTGGTCGATGCGATGGCGATCGCCGGGGCCAACTTCCTTCTTGAGCCGTGCGATGTCTTCCGCGACCCAGTCGATCAGGCTGGCGCGTTTCTCGAGCGCCGCGCGCCGCTGCTCCGGCGTGCCGCCGTCGCCGAACAGCCGCTCGAAGACGATCCGCGGATGGGCCTCCGACGGCAAGGGCGTCGTGGGCGAGGACCACGACAGGTTGTTCTGATACACGCAGGCGAAGCCGTTGTCGCACTGGCCGACCATCGACATCAGGTCCATGGCGAGCTCGAGCGAGGGGAGCTGCGAGCTCCGGCCGATGTTCTGGGCGGCAATCTGGTCCGCCGTCGTGCCGAGATAGTAGTCGGTGCTCTCGGTCCACTTGGCCTTGGCGGCGCTCAAGAACCCGGCGTTCGAGGTCGCGTGGGTGCCTGGGTAGGAGTTCTTGAGCTCCATGTTGGTGAACACGGTCAGATGGTCTTTGACTCTTTGCAACGAGTCGAGTGACGGCGAAAGCTCGGCGAGGTCCTGGTCGCTGTGGGGCGTCCAGCGGGTGATATCCGAGCCCATCGGCATGTAGATGTAGCCGAGGCGGCGCACCGGCTTGGCCGCGGTCGAGGCCCGCGCCGTCATCGCGGGGACCATCGCGTCGAGCAGCGGCAGCGCCATCGAGGCGCCGATTCCGCGCAGGAAGGTGCGTCTTGGCAGAGCTTTCTTGGTGACGATCATGGAGCTGTCCTCATCTGGAAGGGCGTGCTTTGGGCGATGCCGGTAACGAGCGCCGAGAAGCGATACTGGTCAGTCTTCGCCTCGCGCAGGATGCGCCGCACCGCGGGCGCGTCGTAGGATTCCACGCCCCGGCCGAGGGCGTAGGTCATGAGCTTTTCGGTCAACGCGCCGACGAAGATCTCGGGCCTCTCGACCAGCGCTTGCTCGAGGCCGGCGACCCCGTCGATCGGCGTGCCGTCGGGAAATCTGCCGGAGTCGTCCACCGGTTTTCCCGCGTCCGTCGTTCGAAAACGTCCGACGGCGTCGTAGCTCTCCAGGGCGAAACCGAGCGGGTCTAGCTTTTGATGACACGAGGCGCAGACTGGGTTCTGGCGGTGCTCGATGAGCCGCTCGCGCACCGGCAAGTTGGCGTTGACCTTGTTGTCTTCGAGCGCCGGCACGTTGGGGGGAGGGGGAGGCGCCGGCGTCCCGAGAATGTTGTCGAGCAGCCATTTTCCCCGGATCACCGGCGAAGTGCGGGTCGCGTAGGACGTCACCGTCAACACGCTGCCGTGTCGCAGCAGGCCGCCCCGCAGGGACCCCTCGTCGAGCTCGACTCGGCGGAAGCGGCTGCCGTAGATGTTCCCAATGCCGTAGTGCTTCGCCAGCCGCTCATCCAAGAAGGTGTAGTCGGCGGAGATCAAATCCAGCGCCGGCCGGTCTTCGCGCACCACCGACTCGAAGAACAGCTCCGTCTCGCGCCGGAAAGCTTGGCGCAGATTGTCGTCGAAGTCGGGGAACAACCGCATGTCCGGCCGGATCGATTCGAGGTTGCGCAAGTAGAGCCACTGCGCGGCAAAATTGTCGATCAGGCTTTGCGAGCGAGGGTCGGCGAGCAAGCGGCGGACCTGCGCTTGGAGAACCTCGGGGTCGCGCAACTCGCCGCGCTCGGCGATCGAGAGCAACTCGCTATCCGGGAGGGAGCTCCACAGGAAGAAAGACAGCCGCGAGGCGAGCTGAAAACCGTCGAGGGGGTAAGCCTGGCCCGAGACGATGTCTGCCGGTTGGCGCTCGATGCGGAACAGGAATTGGGGGCTCACCAGCACGGCCCGTAGCGCCATCTCGATGCCGGCCTCAAAACCCTCGAGAGCGCGGGTCTTGCGGTAGAGCTCGAGCGGCCGGGCGAGGTCGGCGTCGCCAACCGGCCGGCGGTAAGCCAGCCGCATCAGATTCGAAAGGATCCGCTTGGCGCAATCCTCCTCACCGAGCGACTTCGACGGATGGCAGACGAAGATGCGCTCGCGGCTTGGAGTCTCGCCCGGCTTGGCCTCGCCGTAGGGGCCGACGATCGAGACCGAGAACACCGCTGGCTGGACGCGCGGATGGCGGTAGAAGTTGAAGTGCGCCTCGTAGGGCTGGCGGGCTGTCTCGAGCAGCGAATTGGGCTTCTTGATGAACGTCGCGCCGATCTCGTGGCGGCCGGCCGTGACCGGGATGCGCGCCTCGAGGTGCGCATCCAAGAGCCGATGATTCTTGTCGTCCGGCGGCGCCACGGTAAAGACTTCGATCCGCCGGCCGTCGAGTAGCAGCTCGACTTGGTGGGGGCCGCGCAGGCCCTCGATGTGCTCGTTGCGGTCGCGGGCCAGGCGGATGCTGATGTCATACTCGCCGTCGAGCGGGAACGTATAGGGGATCAGCGCGCCGCCGCGGGTGCCAACGGGCAGCCCTTCGACGTGCTTCTCCTGGGTCAAATCAGGCGGCAAGCGGATGGTGTCGCCCGAAGGGCCGCGAGAGGGACGGCCGACGGCCAGACGACCGATCTTCTCCGCGGCGTTGATGTAGCGATCGAGCAGCGTGGGCGAGAGGTCGCCGACGGTGATGTTGTCGAAGCCGTGGCTGGCCTCGTCGGCCGGCAGCAGGGCCGCGGCGTCGATCTCGATCGCGAGCAGATCGCGAATGGCGTTTTGATATTCGGTGCGTGTGAGTCTCCGGAAGGTGTCCGTACGGCCGGGGTTGGGCTTGGCCTCGGCGGCGCGGTCGAGAGTTTTCTCTAGGTGGGCGAGGACGCCCGAGTACGTTTCTGCGTCCGGGCGCGGCAGGCCGGCCGGCGGCATCTGGCCAGCGCGGAGCTGGCGGGCGACCTTCTCCCAAGTTGGGGCGTTGTCCTCGATCGAGTCTGCGAGAGCGGCATCGAGCGCGACGCCGCCCGAGGGCGACGCACCCTGATGGCAGGCGATGCAGTATTGGTTGGCGAGGGCGACGTGAGGAGCGTCCTGGGCCGAGACGGCGGTCGCCAGCATCAGGACCCACGCCGCTGCGCGTACGCTGCTCAAAACAGCCTCTCCAGACGAAACGCGTGGAACCGCCGGGCGCGGTCTTCCTCGTCCGTGTCGTTGGGGCGACGAACTGGAATGGCGGCGCCGCTGACGGCGTCCTTCGCGCTGGCTCTCTCGCGCCTCAGCTCGATGACGCCGGCCTCGACACGGCCTTGGTACTCATAGAGCACCTCATTGACCTGGTTGCCCTGCTGCTCACGGATGACCACTTCAAACCGCACCGTGCCGTCCTCGGCGACCCGACCGCCGTCGAAAGCGCTGCCGCCCTCATCGCCATACTGCTTGCCGCTGAGCGTCGTGCCGTTCTGCTCGAACCGAAAGGCGAGGTCCTGCGAGCGCCGCGGGTCTTCGTTCTCGATCAGGCCAACCCACGTGCCGGTCAGGTCCGCCGCTGAGAGCAGCGGAGCAGTCAGCAGGATGGCCCACAGCAAGCGCATCTATCCCTTCAAGACTCCTCGCAACGGACCGTTGCTGTCGGCGAAGCGCTCGACGGGCGTCCCGAAAGCATCGAGCATCGAGACGTAGAGGTTCGAGAGCTGCGAGTCCTCGGCGTAGGTCAAATGTTGACCCGAGTCGACGCGGCCGCCGCCCCCGCCCGCAAGCACTACGGGCAGCTTGTGCGGGTCGTGCTTGTTGCCGTCGCTCAACGCGGAGGCGAACAGGATCATCGAATTGTCGAGAACGTTCGAGTCGCCTTCCTTCATGTCGCGCAGCCGGCCCAGCAAATAGGCGTACTGCGCGACGTGCCAGCGATTGATGATCTGGTACTGCGCCAGCTTCTCCGGCTCGTCGCGGTGGTGTGAGACGTCGTGGTGCCCCGCCGAGACCCCTTCGAGCCACCGAAAGCTGACATTCGAGACCGCGTTGCCAAACATGAACGTCGAGATGCGCGTCGTGTCGCTCTGGAAAGCAACCGCGATCATGTCGAGCATCAGACGCACGTGATCGAGATGATTCGACGGTTGGCCTTCTGGCGCACGCCCGGCGTCGAGCGGAACCAGCGGCTGCCAGGGGTCCTCGGACGGATTCTGCGCCCGCTCGATGCGCTCTTCGAGTGAGCGCATCACCGAGAGATATTCGTCGAGACGGTGGCGATCTTCGGCGCCGACTTCGCTTTGCAAACGCTTGGCGTCGCCGAGCACGCGGTCGAGCAGCAGCGCGTCGAGCTTGGCTTCGTCCGCGGCGCCCCCGGTGGAGGCGCGGAACAGTCGTTCGTAGACCGCGCGCGGGTTGAGCTCGCGCGCCAGCGGCGTGGTGGGGCTCGACCAAGAGATGTGCGAGCCGTAGACGCGCGTGTAGCCCACCACCGCGTCGTTGCCCACCGCTACCGGCGTGATCCCGAGCTCGAGCGAGGGCAGCGGCGTGAGGCGTCCGGCGCGCCTAGCGGCGACCTGGTCGACGGAAACCCCATTCTCGAGATCCGCACCCTGGGTCTTCTTGATGCGTGTACAGGTGAGGATCGCCGACTCTTTGACGTAGTGGCCGTCGCCGTCCTTCGACTGCTCGTTCCACAGATTGCTCAGCACCAGGATCTCGTCCCGGAAACTCTCGAGCGGATCGAGCGAATAGGTCAGCTCGAAGTCGCGGCCCTCGCCCTTGGGCGTCCAGGTCGCCGGGTAGGCCCCGTTGGGCATGTAGAGCGCCGCCATGCGCACCGGCGGCTTCCCGCTCGTCGAGACGCGACCGGCGGCGTGGCTCATCGCCTCGAGCCACGGCAGACCGAGGGCGACGCCGGCGCCGCGGAGCAAGGCGCGTCTCGAGATCGGCTTCTTCCGTAGTAGATTCATGACGGAGGCGCTCCCGCAAACGAGAACGGATCGCTCGTAACGACCTGTTCGATCAGCGTCCACGCCTTCGCATCCGAGGCCTCGACGCGGTCCATGATCGTCTCGACCGCGCACGCATCCGCGGGCGTGAGACCACGACCCAGAGCGTAGCCTAACATGCGCTTGGCGAGGTTCCGAAGAAAATCCTCGCGCCGCTCGAGCAGCGCGCGCTTCAAGCCATCGGGGCCATCGACTTCCGTGCCGTCGGGCAGCTTGGCGGCGGCGTCAACCGGCTTGCCGCCCTCTTGGTCGCGCCAGCCGCCGACGACATCGTAGTTCTCGAGCGCGAAGCCCAGCGGGTCGATGCGATCGTGGCAGCTCGCGCAGACGGCGTTCTGACGATGCTGCTCGAGCAACTCCCGCATCGACTTCGGCGCCCCGCCGGCTTTTCGTTCCTCGAGCGCCGGCACGTCGGGCGGAGGCGGAGGCGCGGGCGCGCCCAGGATCGAATCGAGGATCCAGGCTCCGCGCAACACCGGCGAGGTGCGGTAGGGATAAGACGAGACGGCCAATACCGCCGGCATGCCTAACAAGCCACCACGGTTCGAGCCCTCGGGCAGCGCGACCCACTCCGGGTTCTTGCGGCTGGCTTCCTCGATCCTTTCCCAGCCGAAATACTTCACCAGGTCGCGCGTCAGGATTGTCTTCTCCGAATCGAGAAAGTTCTCCAGCGAGAGGTTGCGCCGAAAGACTTCCTGGAAGAAGAACACCGGCTGCAGCCGGATGTCCGAACGCAACTCTTCGTTCGTGTGGTACTCGGCGAACAGCTCGGCGTCTGGCGCCTTATCTCCGTCGAGCTCGCGCGTGCGCAGCCATTGCTCGACGAAGCGACTGGCGAACTGCAAGGCCCGGGGATCGCGCAACATGCGCGGCACGAGCTTGGCGAGAACCTCGGGATCGGCCATCTTGCCGGCCGCTGCGACGTCGAACAGCAACTCGTCCGGCATGCCGCCCCACAGGAAGTAGGAGAGCCGGGACGCGATCGCGTACTGGCGACTGACCGGGTCGCCGGCGAGAGGCTCGACGTGGAAAAGGAAGCGCGGCGAGAGCAGGGCGCCGCGCAGCGCGAACAGGATCGCGGGCTCGAAGTCGAGATCGTGCTCGCGAGCGCGCTCGAAGAGGGCGAGGTAGGACGCAACGGCGTCCGCACCGACGGGGCGGCGGAAAGCCCGCGGCAGAAACGCGGCTAGGATCGTCTCGGCGGCCTCTTTCTCACTGACGCCCGCCCCGGGCCGTGCGACGAAGATCCTCTGGCGCGACTTGAACTCCTTGCCCGCGGCGTCGAGAGCGAACCTGGCGGCCTCGAGATACTTCTCCGAATGCAGCGGCGAGAGAAACAGCGTTTCCGCGGCGTTGTCGAAACCCTCGCCGCCGGCCCCGTCCGCGGGCAGGGCGGCAGAGACGTCGAGCTGGATGTCGAGCAGGTCTCGAATAGTAGCGGCGTACTCGTCGCGGTTGAGCCGGCGCAACAGGCTGGGCGCCGGCGCGACCTCGGCCGAGCACGCTTGCTCGCGCCACGTCGCGTCGGCCCAGCGCAGGAAGTCCTCGCGCTCATCGAGCGTCGGCGCGGGCGAGCCGAGCGGCGGCATCTCGGAGTTTGCCACGCGGGCGGTGAGCTTAGTCCAGGCGGCCGGGCGGCTGCGGAAGCTCTCGATCGTCTCGAAGTCCGCGGCGCGAAAACCAGCAGCCGGCGAATCTCCTTGGTGGCAGCTTCGGCAGTAGTGCTCTAGGAACCGCTCGGGGGCCTCGGCGGCGGGCGCGGAGGCGACCACCAGCGCCGTCAAGGCGACGACGGCTACTGAGCCGAGAACACGGGCGCAAACCACGACAGTTTGGATTATATCGTTGAAGGCGCGGCCTGTTAAGGGCCGGGCCTAGCGCTCGCGCCTCGGCCGGTCTCCACGGTCGCGACGGCCGCCGCCCGGTCGCTGGCGCGTAACCGGCCGGGAGCGGTCGAAGTCGGCGTTTGCAACCGGCAGATTGCCACCGATCTCGGCAAGGTAGGCCGTCAACCGGCTCTCGAGCTCAGTGGCCTTGGCCGGCATCGCCGCCGCCAAGTCTCGCTGCTCGCTGGGGTCCCTAGAGAGGTCGAACAGCCTGGGCTCGTCCGCCTCATAGAACCGGATCAGCTTGTAGGAGCCCAGGATGATCGCCGACGCCGGCCCGAGCGGATCGAAATCGTAGTGCGGAAAGTGGAAGACCATCTCCTCGCGCGGGCGCCGCACTTCGCCCGCGGCGCCCGAGTGCAGCAGGTTGGCCAGGCTGCCGCCTTCCACGCCGGCGGGCAGCTCAGCCTCGACGCCGGCCAGCTCCGCGATCGTCGGAACCAGATCCGCGCCCCAAACCCGGACGCGAGAGACCGCTCCGGCCTCGATTCCCGGTCCGGCGAACAGCAGCGGGACCCGCAGACCGCCTTCCCAGACCGTGCCCTTGCCCAGCGTCAGCGGCCCGGTGCGGGCGCCCGGGCTTCCGTGGTCGGTCGTGTAGAAGACATAGGTGTCGCCGTCAATACCGAGCTCTTCGAGCTTGTCGAGGATCTTGCCGACGGTGATGTCGACATCGAGCGCCACCGCCGCCGCGCCCGCGTCGCGGTCGTTCAGACCGGGCCCCCAGCTCTTGACCTTGGCGACCGTTTCGGGTCGCGCGTCTTCGAAGCTACGTCCGCCGTACTGCGACATCTGCAGGTAGAAGGGCTTTCCGGCCTCCGCCTGACGCTCCATGAAGTCCATGCCGCGCTCGGCGATGCCGTAGGCTTGCTCGGGGTTCGGGTGGACGGCGTTGTCGGGCCCGCCGTTGTTGGTGGCGCCGTCGCTTTCGTCGAAGCCGTGCTCGCGCGGGTCGAGCCGGCGGCCCACGTGCCACTTGCCGAAGTGCGCGGTGGCGTAACCAGCGCTCTGGAGCAACTCTGCGATCGTCGTCTCCTCGGCCGGCATCTCGAGCAACGCCTCCGGGGAGAGCAGTGGCACGTTCGGCCCGGTGCGCACCGTCACGAAAGTCATGTCCAACTGCGCCGGGCTCTTGCCGGTAAAGTAGGTCGCTCGGGAGGGCGTGCAGCGCGGCGACGGCGCATAGTAGCGAGCGAACCGCATGCCCGAGGCGGCGAGCCGCTCGAAGTTGGGCGTCCGGAACGTCGCGCTCTTCGACTCCGGGACTTCCGGATCCATCGCGACCGAGAGCGAATTCCAGCCCTGCCCTTCGCCCAGCAGAAAGACAAAGTTGGGTCGGGCGCTCTGACCTGCAAGCGAAACTCCCGCGCCGAGAAGTAGCAGAATGAGCCGCACCACGGCTCCATTGTCCGCGGCTCTTCACAGATTCGCAAACTCGATCTCGCGGCCCTTGGCCACGATCGAGTGCTTGCAGAGCTCTTCGCGGGGCTCGGGAAAGTCCGAACGATAGTGGGCGCCGCGGCTCTCCTCTCGCGCCATGGCGCAGCGTGTGATCAGCGAAATCACCGCGTACAGGTTATCGGCCTCGTAGCCTGAGCGGCTGTTGCGGGCGAGCGACTCCGTGAAGATCGGACGGAGCCGCTCGAGCTCGTCGAGACCCTCGCGCAAGCCCTCGCCGGAGCGCTCGATCCCCGCCCGCCGCCAGGCCAGCCGGCGCAACTCGAACGCCACGTTGCCCGGCAACGGCGCCGCGGCGCTGCGCTCGGGCGGCTTGGGCTTGCGAATCGCCTCCGCCAAGCAATCGAGCATCGCGGCGCCTCCGCGCGCGCCGTAGACCAGCCCTTCCAGCAGCGAGTTGCTCGCAAGCCGGTTGGCGCCATGGACGCCGTTGCAGGCCGCTTCGCCCGCCGCATAAAGGCCCGGCAGTGTCGTGCGGCCGTGCTCGTCGGTGCGGACGCCGCCCATGGCGTAGTGCGCCGCCGGGTGCACCGGAACGGGCTGTTTGGAGAGGTCCACGCCGAAGTGCAGGCAGGTCTCGTAGATGCGCGGGAAGCGCTTGGCTGGGAAATCCGGATCGAGGTGGGTGAGGTCGAGGTAGACCGGACCGGCTTGGGTCCGGTGGAGCTCCGACACAATCGCCCGTGAGACCACGTCGCGGGGCGCGAGCTCTCGGCGCTCGTCATAGCGTTCCATGAAGCGCTCGCCGCGGACGTTGCGCAAGTAGGCGCCCTCGCCTCGCAACGCCTCCGAGAGCAGAAAACGCGGCGCGCCTTCGAGAAACAACGCCGTGGGGTGGAACTGCACCAGCTCTAGATCCGCGATCTCGGCGCCGGCCCGGTAGGCCATCGCGACGCCGTCTCCGGTGGCGACGTCCGGGTTCGTCGTCTCCCAATAGGCGCAGCCCAGGCCGCCGCTGGCCAGCAGCACCGCGCGAGCGTAGATCGGCGTCATCCGCCGTTCCTTCTCATCCCATGCCAAGGCGCCGCGGACGCGACCGTCATCGAGGATCAGGTCGACGACGGCGGAGAAGCTGCGGTACTGGATGTTCGACAGCGTCCGCGCCTTGTGAAACAGCGTCCGCGCGATCTCCCGGCCGGTGGAATCGCCGTGGGCGTGCAGCACGCGGTTGCGACTGTGCGCGCCTTCGCGCGTGAACTCGAGCCGGCCGCCTTCCTTGTCGAACTCGACGCCCCACTCGATCAGGCGTTGGATCTCGGGCGGACCCTCTTCGACGAGGATACGGACCGAGTCAGGGTTGCACAGCCCGGCGCCGGCTTGCAGCGTATCCTGCTCGTGAAGGCTGACCTCGTCGTCGTCGCTCAGCGCGACCGCGATGCCGCCCTGCGCGTACTCCGAGGCGGACTCGGTCAGCCGGTCCTTGGTCAGCGCCAGCACGCGACCGCCGTCCTCGGCGACCTCGATGGCGGCGCGCAAGCCAGCTACGCCGGCGCCGATAACCAAGAAGTCCGTCTCCATCGCGAGCCGCGCGCGGGGGTCGAGAGTCGCTACGAATCCGCTACACAGCGATTGCGCAGCTCGCCAACACCTTCGATCCGCACCACGCACTCGTCGCCGGGCTTCAGGAAGATCGGCGGCTTGCGCGCGAAGCCGACCCCAGGGGGGGTGCCCGTCGAGATGACATCCCCGGGCTCGAGCGTCATTACCGTCGAGAGGTACTCGACCAGGTAGGGCACGTCGAAGATGAGCTGTTTGGTGCTCGAGTCCTGCAAGGTCTCGCCGTTGACGTCGAGACTGATGCGCAGATCGTGCGGGTCGCCAACCTCGTCGGCCGAGACCAGCGTCGGCCCCATCGGCCCGAACGTGTCGAAGGTCTTGCCGATGGTCCACTGCGAGGTGGCGAGCTGGTAGTCCCGCGCCGAGACGTCGTGCACGCAGGTGTAGCCCCAGACGACGTCCTTCCAGTCGTCTTTGGCGACCTTGTGGCAGCGTTTGCCAATGATGAAGGCAAGCTCGGCTTCGTAGTCCACCTGATCGGACGCCGAGGGCAGCACGATGTCGTCGCCGTGCCCGCAGACCGCGTTCGGGTACTTCGTAAAGACCGTCGGCAGCTCCGGGATCGCCATGCCGGATTCGATGGCGTGGTCGCGGTAGTTGAGCCCGATACAGATGAACTTGTCGGGCTTGGGGATCGGCGCCAGCAGCTTGACGTCGTCGAGCTTGGGCGAGGCGGCGTCCGCGCTCAGCCCCGCGACCGCCTGCTTGGCTTTCTCGCCGCCGGCGAGGAAGCTGACCACATCGCCGTAGCCGGCCTGGGCGAGATCGACCACACCGCCGTCCACCACCACGCCGGCCTTGGGGCCCGATCCGCTCGAGTACGTCACCAAACGCATAAGCGAACAGAATACCAAGCTAGAGCAGCGGGGCGGTCTGCTCCGGAGTCGTGACGCCGGGCGGCAGCTCCAGGATCCGGATGTCGCGAAAATGAATCTCCGCGCCTTCGGATTCCAGACACAGATAGCCCTTCTTCTGTGTGGACTTGCTCACGCCGTTGACGAACTTGCCGTTGACCGACAGCTTCACCACGCCGTCCGCCGCCACGACGTCGTAAACATTCCACTGTCCTCGCGGCAAACAGCGGTTCTCGATCGACTTGCTGCGTGAGCCTCGCGGATTGTCCGGCGCGGTCTCGACGCCGCCCACGCCGAATAGCTCGCCATGGACGTAGGCGACCGGGGGCGTCACGCCGTTGCGCACGTGCAACTTGGGCCAATCGAGCTCGAGCATCTGCACCTCGACGCCGTCCGGCAACCGATTGCTCTCGCGCGGCGTGGCGTTCGACCAAATGAACACGCCGGAGTTGCCGCCCGGCTCGAGGTGCATCCACTCGATGTGCAGGATGAAGTTCTCGTATTGCCTCTCCGAGCGCATCACGCCGATCGGCCGGCCCTTGCAGACGAGCAGGCCGTCACGAACGCTCCAGGTGTCCGGATCGGTGTTGACGTTCACCCAGCCGCTGAGGTCGTTGCCGTTGAACAGGCTTCGCCACTCGGCGGCTGGCAGGCTTGGCGCCGAGCGTACGCCAATGAAGAAGACCGCCGCCCAGAGAGAAACAAAAAGAAGGGTTCGCCGCATCGCCCCTCTAGTATCGGCGAAGCCCAGGGGAATCGGCGATGGCGTCGAGGTCGACGGGCTACCGCTCGCGCCACTGCTCTTCGAGCATCTTGGCGTACTCGCCCGAGGCGTAGAGGGTAAACGGGAACTGCTCGACAGGTAGCGGCACGCTGTTCTTCAGGTCGCGCCAAGCAGCGTAGGCGAAGTCAGCGTAGCGATGGTAGGAGCGCAGGTAGCTCGGCTGCAGAATGCCTGCGTCGGGCGGCTCACGGAACTGATTGAACAGCCCGATCGAGCGCGAAAAGATGCGGGCGTATTCGACGACGCCCCAACGCCGCAGCTTCTCCGCAACGTCAGAGGGCGTCTGCTCGATCAGCAGCTCGGCAAAGCTCTGCGGGCTCAGCTCGACGCCCTCGAGCTCCGGGGCCCGTGCGCAGTAGTCGGCGCACTGGTCGAGCCAGCGGCAGACGTCCTTGCCGACGTAGAAGAGCATGCGGAGCTCGGTGAAGCGCCCCTCGAGCACCTGATCCTCGAGCGCCTTTTCTTCCTGGCCGTCGCGCATCAGCTCTAGCGACATGCGCGCGTTCTCGAGCATCCTCACCGTGGCAGCGGCTTCGGTAAACGGATGCAGGATCAGCGGCGGCAGGGGGTGGACGCCGGTGATGTCTTGCGGAGCGGCCTGAGGCATCGAAATTCCCACTTTCACCCTTATCGGCTAGCGGGTCGAAGGGCCTAGTATGGCATACCCCCCAGAGTCCCGCCCCCCGGAGTCCCGCCCCAAGCCGGGTACGGGATCTCGCCTAGACGGGCTCTAGGGCGCCGGCGGATGTCGGGGCTTTCGCAGCCCGTTCGCGGGGTCGCGCTGACGGGAACCGCTCCGATGTTGGATCATCGAGCTTGAGGGGCAGTTTCGTCTCGCCCGCTCCCCATGACGCTTCTCGCTTCCATGCGAGCGGGGCTCCGCAAGGAGCTCGGCCCGATGCTCAATCTCGCCGTGCCGGTGGTCATCGCCGAGCTCGGCTGGATGGCGATGAGCGTCGTGGACACCATCATGGTCGGCCGGATCAGCCCGGAGGCGATCGGCGCGGTGTCGATCGGCGGCGTGCTGTTCTACACCGTGGGCGTCTTCGGAACCGGCATGCTACTGGGTCTCGACACGCTGGTGCCGCAGTCGTTCGGCGCGGGCGACATCGACGACTGCCACCACTCGCTCATCCAGGCGATCTATGGCGTGCTCGTGCTCGGCCCGGCGCTGATGATCCCGCTGTTCTTGTTCTTGCCGTCGCTGCCGCAGACAGGCCTGACGCCCGAGGTGGCGGCCCTCTCCGAACCCTATGCCCGCGCGCTGCTGTGGAGCGCCGTGCCCCTGCTGCTGTTCATGACCTTTCGCCAG
Source organism: Bryobacterales bacterium (assembly GCA_965216545.1). Taxonomy (GTDB): domain Bacteria; phylum Acidobacteriota; class Terriglobia; order Bryobacterales; family UBA6623; genus RI-231. The sequence goes on along the minus strand of OZ244172.1, from coordinate 1,949,603 downwards.
TACCTGCAGGGGATGAACCGCGTTCGCGCCATCACGTTCACCTTGATCTCGGCCAACCTCGTCAACGTGGCGGCGAACTGGGTGTTCATCTTCGGCAACCTGGGCATGCCGGCCTTCGGCGTGGAGGGCGCGGGCTGGGCGAGCTGTGCGTCGCGTATCTACATGTGCCTGGCCCTGGGCGGCTACGTGCTCTGGGATGCACGCAGGCGGGGAACGGGGCTGTTTCGGACCTCTTTCGCTCTCGACTGGCCCCGGCTGGGCAAGCTGTCCGCGCTTGGTTTCCCGGCCGCCGTCCAGCGCGGGCTTGAGATCGGAGTCTTTGCGCTGGCCACCACGCTGGTGGGCACGCTGGACGCCGAATCGCTCGCCGCGCATCAAGTCGCGCTCAACGCAGCCAGCGTGACGTTCATGGTGCCGCTGGGCATCTCCGCGGCCGCGGCGGTGCGCGTGGGGCAAGCGCTAGGACGGCGGGATCCCGAGTGGGCGCACCTCTCCGGCTGGACCGCCCTCGGCTTGGGAGGGGCGTTCATGGCCTTCGCCGGGCTGTGCTTCCTGGTCTTCCCCGAAGCCATCGTCCGGGTCTTCAGCGAGGACCCCAGAGTCAGCGAAATTGGAGTCCGGCTGTTGTACTTGGCAGCCTTGTTTCAACTCTTCGACGGGTTCCAGGTGGTGGCGACCGGCGCGCTGCGCGGCGCCGGCGACACCCGCACGCCCATGCTGGCCAACCTGGTCGGCCACTGGTTCTTGGGACTGCCCATCGGCTGGTGGCTGTGCTTTCGAATGGACTGGGGCGCGCCCGGGATCTGGGCTGGGCTTTCGATCGGGCTCATTGTCGTAGGCGTGGTACTGGCCTATTTCTGGTCGACCCGGCTCGAGACCTTCCGCGCCGACACGGCCGCGTGAGGACGAACGCTCGCCCCCTGGCCCTTCACTCGATCGCGATCGTCACCGCATTCGACGCCACTCCGTCGACGAACAAGACCAGCTCGACCTCAGCGCCCGAGGGCAGGTCGCCCACCAACTCGAGGTTGACCTGATACAAACCGATGAAGCCCGGCGCGAGGCCGGCGAAGCGCACCGCCACCGGCTCGACGCCGCCGACCCGCGCGGTCACCTCGAGCTGCGTGAGCGCCAGCGGATCCGACGGCGAAGCCGCGCCCGAGGCGGGCCGGTTGCTGACCGGACCAAGCCCGGTCGCGAAGACCTCGAGGAACTCTCCTAGCCTGGCCGGCCGCGCATTGGGGAAGCGATCCGCCGACGCCGCCAGCAGCCCCGCGCCCGAGATCAACGCGGCCGCCTGGCCCGAGCCGCTCTGGTCCATCGTGAAGATCCCCGGCGAGACCCTGGCGAGCTCGAGGTTGAAGTCCGGCGAGCTCTGCCCGTCCGCGCTCGCGGTGAGCAGCGCGCCGCTCTGACCCTCGAGCTCCCAGGGAACCTGCGCGTTGGCCTGACCCGGCGAGACGAAAAACAGAGGCAGCGCCTGGCTAGGCCCTGATGGGGTCGAGCGCACAGCAAGCGACGCGCCCGCCAGCGCGGCTGGCAGCGGAACACCATTCGCCGACGCGGTGGAGCCCGCCAACGCCGCGCCGAACACCGACGCGATCGACCCCGGCGCCACCGCCTGGCCCGCCGCGAAGCTCGCCGCGTTCACCACTCCGCCTTCGGAAATCGCCGGGTTCGCGCGGGGACCCTCGAGCAGCAGAATCGAGCCGCTGTTGAAGTCCGCCATGTAGATCTCGCCGGCCTCGTCCTCGCCAAACGTCGAGGCCCGGAAAGGCGTCGCGCGCGGGCCGGCCGTGCGGAACGAGGCCGCGCCGCTCTGCGAGGCCGCGTAGAACGCCCCAGAGCAGAAATCCGCGTAGAAGTAAACGCCCGCAAAGCTCGGGTAGGCCGCGCCGCGGTAGCGGTAGCCGCCGGTGACCGAGCAGTTGCCGCCCGTCTGCCCGTAGTCGATCACCGGCAGCGTCAGCGAGCCGTCGTTGCATCCCGAGCCCGGATTGAAGCAGCGCCGGCCTTCCATGCGCCGCCAGCCGTAATTGCGTCCGCCGGTCGAGCCTGCCGGCGCGAAATTGACTTCTTCCCAGAGGTCTTGGCCGACATCGGAGATCCACATATCGCCGGTCTGCCGGTCAAAGCTCCAGCGCCACGGATTGCGTAACCCGTAGGCCCAGATCTCCGGCCGCGCCCCTTGCCGGCCTACGAAAGGGTTGTCCGGCGGGGCCTTCGCGGGCGCTCCGTTGTCCACGTCCACGCGCAGAATCTTGCCCAGCAGCGAGCCCAGATTCTGCGCCAGGTTCATGGGGTCGCCGCCCGAGCCGCCGTCGCCGGTCCCGATGTATAGCATGCCATCGGAGCCGAAGTGGATCTGCCCGCCGTTGTGGTTTCCAAAAGGTTGGTTGGCGGTCAGGAAGATCGTCTCGCTGTCCGGGTCGCCCACTTCAGGATCGCCGGAGACTCGAAACTCCGAGACCACGGTATTGCCCGCCCTGTTCGTGTAGTAGACGAAGAAGCGGCCGTTGGTTGCGTAACCGGGATGGAAGGCCAGCCCCAGCAGGCCCTGCTCATTCGCAAAGCTTCCTACGCGAGCCCGAATGTCGAGAAAGGGCGCTTGGCCGCGCGAACGTTGCCGATCGAGCGTCCAGATGCGTCCGGCCTGCTCCACGATGAACAATCGGTCGGAGCCGTCGCCCGCATGGACGATGTCGGTGGGCCGGTTGAAGCCGGCTGCGATCGACGTGAATCGCACCGCGTCCAGCGCGGCCTGCTGAGCTTGGACTCCGCAGGCGAAAAGCAGCAAGGCGAGCAATCTCATTCCCATAACGATGCAGGATGTCCCGCCCGCGCGTCCAGTTTCTTCTTTCTTACCGGGGCTTCAGCACCAGACGGCGCTCGGCGTGCGCCTCGACGGCCTCGCGGGAGTAGGCCAGCGGCGCGTACTCGTGCCCGGCCCACATCCGCAGCAGGTCGTCGTAGTGCGGCGAGCCGGGCTGTCCGGATTGTCCCGGCGTCGAGGTAAATACCGAGCGGTCCCAGTCGGCGAGATCGAGGATATGCCGGTAGCTGGCGCCGGAGGATTGGGAAAACCCCGCGCCTCCGGTGGCGTTGGGGGTCATCGAGTCGCCTCCGCGCTCGATGGGCCCGAGGTTGAACGCCTCGCGCCGGGCGGCCGTGCTCGCCAGCGAGTGCTCGAAGACGATGCGATGGAGATCGCCCCAGCGCCACTGCGCCGGGTCATCGCCCAGCAACCCGCGGGCTTCGGCCCAGGCGTCAGCGAGGGATTCGTGCAGCACCAGCGCGCGCTGCGCATCGGGAAGTGCGCGAATGCCCGCCACCAGCGTTGGAGTCTGCAGATTGGCCGCCAGCAACGCCTGTTCGGCCGGCGGCGCCTGCGAGCCGACATACTCTGCGGGCAGCTTTCTCAACCAGACCTCGAACAACGCCGCCGCGGCGGAGTCTTTGTCGAGCTCAAAATCCCAATCGGCGAGCAACGCGGCGGCTTCGGCGGTAGGCGCGCGCGGGGCCTGCCCGAGCATCGCGACCAGCTCGCGCGCCGGCAGCGAAACTTCGTCGTGCTGTAGCCGCTGGAAGTCCGCCACGCCAAACTTGCGAGCGCCGGACAATGCTTCGTCGATCCGCCGGAAGCGATACGGCGCCGACCAGTCGAAGCCCAGGTCGTGCGGATAGCCGGCGGGGAGGATATTGTGGTTCGCTGTCGCAATGTAGCCGCGCCCCGGGTTGCGGAGGCTCGGCAGCTCGGCGATGTCGCGAAAGCCCGCCCAGCCGTAGTTCCGCTTCCAGCCGGGCGCGGGAAACAGCCCGCGGCCCGCTTTGCGAATCGGCATGAGGCCGGCCGGAATCCACCCAATCTCCCCGTCGACATCGGCGTAGATGATGTTCTCCGAAGGAACCTTCCAGGCTCGCATCGCTTCGACGAACTCGTCCCAGTTGCGCGCCCGGTCGAGCGCCAGCGAGCCCAGGTAGCCAGCCGTTCCTGGCTCTTGGCCGGCCCACCGCAAAGCAACCGCCCGCCCCCCGGCGGGATCGCGCCAGATGACTGGCCCATGGCGCGTGTACTCGAGCACGACCTCGCGCGCCGCGCCTCCCTTGACGTCGACCATCTCGCGCTCGATCTCCATATCCAGCCAGACGCCGTCGTAGAGGTACTGATCGGGGTTGTCCGGGTTGATCTTCTCGACGAACAGGTCCGCGAGATCGTATTGCACGATCGTGAAGCCCCAGCCGATCCGCTCGTTGTGCCCGATGGCGACCCCGGGAAGCGCCGGCTCGCCCGATCCGATCACGTTCCAGCCGGGCGCGTTGAGGTGGACGAGATAGCGTAGGGACGGCAAGATGACCGGTCGATGCGGGTCGGAGGCGAGCAGCGGCTTGCCCGTTTCGCTCAACTCGCCCGAGACGACCCAATTGTTCGAGCCCTGCGCTTCGTCGGGCAGCCTCGGGATCGAAACCGCCCGCCGGTAAGCCTCGAGGACCCGACCGTCCAAGCCCGCGAGGTCGAGATCGGGGTCCGGCGTCAGCTCGACATGCGGGTCGGTCGGAAGGAACTGCTGGGTCTTGTCGACGCCCAGCTTGGCGACCATCTCGGCGCGCGCGAGCTCCTGCCGCACGTTGCGCACCATCAACAAGCCGGCCACCCGCAACAGCACGTCCTCGGGCTCCCAGCGCCCAGGCTCGAAATCGAGCAGCTCGATTTCGATCGGCAAGCGGTCGCGGTTGTGCTCTACGAAGGCGTTGATTCCCTGGGTAAAGGCCTCGGCGATCTGCTTGGTGTCGTGCGAATAGCTGCTCCACTCCGCGTCCATGTCGCCGCGGTAGCGCACCAGCCTGGCGATGCGGTCTCGCTCGACGTAGTCGGGCCCGAAAACCTCGGCGAGCTGACCGGCGCCGGTGCGGCGCCAGATCTCGATCTGGTAGAGGCGGTCCTGCGCGGCGACGTAGCCTTGGGCAAAGAACAGGTCGTGCTGGTTTTCGGCATAGATATGCGCCACGCCCCATTCGTCGCGGACGATCTCCACCGAGGCCTCGAGCTCCGGCAGCTCGATCTCGCCCTCGACCTTCGCCAGCCGCTTGCGGGACTCCTCGAGCAGGCTCTCCGCCGTCTCGGGCGGATCGCCGCACGCCAGCAACAGAACGACGCCGGCAACCCACGCGGTGCGAGCCAGGCGCGAGCAAGCGCCGAAAATGTCGTGTGTCGGTCTCATGGCCAGGCGGCTCGAGCACAGCGGCGCTTCAGCAACGCGAGGTCAAGAACGAGCTTTTTGCCAGCGCCTCGACCGCCTCTCCCGGCGGCTCGAACAGCGATTGGAATGCGCCAAAGTGCTGGTTCAGCCCCTGCTGGATGCGTTCCGGGCTCTTGGTGCGCAGCACGTCTAGAACCGCCACGTGCCGTTCGCGCGAGTCGGAGTTGCTCACGTTTCGGTCGCGGCGCTGCCGCGTCGCGTGGACGAACAAGGGCGGCGTCAGGTGCGAGAGCGTTTCGGCGAGGGTCGGATTCCCCGATCGCTCCCAGATGAACGAGTGAAAGCCCAACTCCACATCGGCGGCGCGCGGATAGTCTTCCTCTCCCACGGCCGAGGCCAGCTCCTCGTCCAGGATGCGCTGGAGCTCGGCGTAGTCCTCGTCGCTCAATCGTTTCGAAGCCTCTACCCAAGCGAGCCCTTCGAGCAGCCAGCGTATCGCCAACCGATCCCGGACATCCGCGTCCGGCAAGTTGGTCACATAGGTTCCCTTGTTGGGAATGCGGTCAACCAGGCCGATCCTGTCGAGCTGCACCAGCGCCTCGCGCACGGTCGTCTGGCTCACTTGCAGCTCGCGCGCCAAGTGAGCTTCTAGGAGCTGTGCGCCGGGCCCGAAATGGCTCGAAAAAATCGCGCGACGGAGCGATTCCGCCACTTGGCTCGCCAGCAGTCCGGATTTGACTGGCCGCAGCTTCGACATGCGCCGCGCCCGCCACGCCGGCGGGGCAGCGCGTAGCATACCGCGTCGCCGCCTCCCCGCGCCAGCCGCCTGGCTCAACCCTCGGTGACGATCTCCGAGAAATCCGCGACCGCGGAGAGCTCGCGCAGCAACTGCCCCAGAAAAGCCAGCCGATTCTCCCGAAGCTTCTCGTCGTTGGCCATCACCAGCACGTCGTCGAAGAACTTGTCGATGGCGGGACGCAAGGAAGCGATCTGCCCGAGCGCGGAGGCGTAGGCGCGGTCCCGCCCCAGGCGCGTCGCCTCGGGCTTCAGCGCGGCGAAGGCGCGGAACAGCTCTTGCTCGGCGCCGGGCTCGAGCAAAGTCTCGTCGACCGGCTTTGCGGCGTACGCTTCGACCCCGCCGGCCTTGTCGAGGATATTGCGAATCCTTTTGAAGCTCACCGCCACGGGCTCGAAGTTCTCAGTCGGTCGCACTTGCGCGATCGCCTCGCAGCGCGCGGCCGCGTCGAGCGGTCCGTCATCGTCGGCGGCCAGCGCCGCGTTGATCTCGTCGTACTTGGCGCCTTGCTCGCCGAGCGCGAATCGCAGGCGGTCGACGAAGAAGGCGCGCAGCGCAGCGGCGTTCTCGCCGGCCCCGGCCATCTCGGACAGCGCGCCGAGTCCCAACGGCAGCTTGCCCTCGAGTACGATGCGCACCACGCCGGCCGCGGCGCGCCGCAGCGCGAACGGATCCTTCGAGCTTGTTGGGATAGCGCCCAGCCCGAACATGCCGCCGAGCGTATCCAGCTTGTCCGCCAACGAAACCAGCCGGCCGGCCGCGGTGGGCGGGATCTCGTCGCCGGCGCCGGCGGGCTTGTAGTGGTGGTAGATGGCGTCGGCCGCCTCTTGCGGCTCGCCCTGCGCGGCGGCGTAGAGGCCGCCCATCTGGCCCTGCAGCTCGGGAAACTCACCGACCATACCTGTGGTCAGATCACACTTCGAGAGCTCGGCGGCGCGGTCGGCGGCCTTGGCCGTTGCGGCGGAGACGCCAGCCGCTTCAGCGAGCTTCGCTACCAGCGCGCGCATCCGTTGGGTTTTGTCGTAGTAGCTGCCCAGTTGCGCCTGGAAGGTGACGGCGCGGAGATCCTCGACGCGGTCGGCGAGGGTCTGCTCGAGGTCGGTCGACCAGAAGAATTGGGCGTCGTTGAAGCGCGCCCGCAGCACCCGTTCGTTGCCCCGCCGGATCTCGCCTTCGGGGTCGCCATCGAGATTCGCAACCGCGATGAAGCTGTTGACCAGCTTGCCGCTGTTCGCATCGGCGACGGCAAAGTATTTCTGGTGAACGAGCATCACCGTTTCCAAGACCTCGTCGGGCAGCTCGAGGTAGCTCTCGGCGAATTCGCCGCGGATCACCGTTGGAAGCTCGGTGAGGTAGGTGAGCGTACGCAGCAGCTTCTCGTTGCCGCGCACCCGCGCGGCGCCGCCGGCGGGGAGCTCGCGCTCGCAGCCCTCCTCGATGCGCTTGCGGCGCTCGGCCGATCCGAGCACCACAGCGTTGGCCGCGAGCTTCCGCCGATAGTCTTCCGCGGAGGAGACCTCGATGTCCGCTTTGCCGAGCCGGCGATGCCCATGGGTCTTGTTCGACGACGCGACGCCGGCGATCTCGAAGGGCACGACCCGCCCATCGAACAGCGCCAGCAGCCAGCGAATCGGCCGGATAAACCGCGGCCCGGCTTTGCCGGCCCAAATCATCGTCTTGGGAAAGTAGACGCCGACGATGATCTCGGCGAGCGATTCGGCGAGGATGTCCTCCGTCAGCCGGCCTTTGACTTTGCGCTCGACCCGCAGCTTGCCGTCGTCGCCAGCCTGAAGCTCGCTGGCATCCACGCCGGCGCGCTTCGCGAAGCCCAGGCCGGCCTTGGTGAGATTGCCGTCGGCGTCGTAGGCGATCTTCTTCGGCGGGCCCAGCAGGACCTCGTCGCGATCCGGTTGCGCCTCCGCCAGGCCCTCGGCGACGAGCGTGAGCCGGCGTGGCGTTGCATCCGTATGCACCGAGACGCCCTCGCTCAGCCCGGCCTTTTCGAGAGCGTCGCGAAAACGCTTGTCGAGGTCGGCGAGCGCGCCCTCGATCATCCAATCCGGAATCTCTTCGGTCCCGACTTCGAGCAGGAGCTCGCTCATTGGGCGGCCTCCTGTGGCACCGGGCTGTGCTGTTGCTTCATCCAGGCTTGCGCCACGGCAACGGCCAAGTTGCGCACGCGCTGGATTACCCCCACTCGCTCGGTCACGCTGATCGCCCCGCGCGCATCGAGGATGTTGAACAAGTGCGAGCACTTCAACGTCTGGTCGTGCGCGGCCAGCAACGGAAAACGCGCGATCTGCTCGGGATCCTCGAGCGCGTTAAACAGCTCCACCAGCCTTCGGCTCTCGGCCTCGTGCAGCTCGAGCTCCTTCCACACCATGTCCACGTCAGCCAGCTCGAAGTTGTAGACCGAATACTGGCGTTCGTCGGCAAAGCGCACGTCACGATAGGACACTCGGTCGTTCCACTGAATGTCGTAGACGCTCTCGACGTTTTGCAGGAACGCCGTCAGGCGCTCGAGCCCGTAGGTGAGCTCCACCGGGACGACCTCGAGGTCCACGCCGCCGCACTGCTGGAAGTATGTGAATTGGGTGATCTCGAGCCCGTCGAGCATCACCTGCCATCCGACTCCCCAGGCGCCGAGCGTGGGCGATTCCCAGTTGTCCTCCTCGAGCTTGATGTCATGTTTTGTCAGGTCGATCCCTATCGCCTCCAAGCTCCGCATGTAGAGCTCGATGATGTCGGCCGGCGAGGGCTTCAGGATGACCTGAAGCTGCATGTGCTTGTAGAGCCGGTTGGGATTGTCGCCATAGCGGCCGTCGGCCGGGCGGCGGCTGGGCTGGACGTAGGCGACGTTGTAGTCCTCGGGGCCAAGCACGCGCAGGAACGTTTCCGGACACATGGTGCCGGCGCCGACCTCGACATCGAGCGGCTCCTGGATGACGCAACCCTTCTTCGCCCAATAGGTCTTGAGCTTGGAAATGATGTCCTGGTAGGTCTGCATGGCGGACGCGAGAGCCGAGACACCTAGGCTATCAGAGCGGCTGCCTCACAACTGCTCGAGGACCCGCAGCGACTTCAAGCGCTTCTCGATGTGAGCCTCGAGACGCTGGTCCAGGAACCGCCTCAGGTCGCGGGCCGTGTCGCGGCTCCACGGGGCGCCGGGGAGCTCGGGCAGCGCCGTACGCAACATTTCGCGGGCGAGCTCTCGCGACTCCGGCTCGAGCGACCAGGAGTTCGCGGTCTTCGCGTCGGCTGAGAGCAGCCCGTCGTAGGAACGGTCGAACCAGGCCGTTTCGCTCGGCTCGAGCGCCGCGCCGGTTTCGAGGCATACATCGAGCGGCGGCAGCCAGCCGCCCAGCCGGACTGTCCAGAGAGAAAAATAGGTCAAGGCTCGCCACATCCAGCCGGGCACGCCCTGACCGTTCTCGGAACCTCGCAGGCCCTTGGCGATCTCGCCGCAGGTCAGGGCCAGCAGCCGAAAATGCGGGTCGTCGGGCTCGTGGGCCGGTAGCGTCTCTTCGGCGACCTCGGCGATGTAGTCGAGCGCGACGCTTACCGGGTAGTCGCTGCGCATCGTCAGCGACGGGCCGGCGAGCTCGGCCTTGTCGATGCGCGTCAGCTCGACGGTCTGCTTCTGGTAGTAGAAGATCCGCACGTGCGCCAGCCGCTCCAACGCGGCGCCGAAGCGGCTCTTGGGCCGCCGGACGCTCTTGGCGACTCCGCGCAACTTGCCCATGTCACGGGTGAAGTAGCTGACGATCAGGTCAGCTTCCCCGAACGGGTAGGTGCGGAGGATGAACGCTTCGCTCTCGCGGGCGGGCATCAGCGGAAGGGAGGCCGGCGGCCTCCCTGCATATTATCCTGGTGGCCCGATGCCGCTGTTGCTGCCGAGCGAGTGGGACGACGAGGTTGAGATCGAGCGTGGGGAGCACGGCCGCGTCGCGCGAATCCGCGTCGACGGCAGCCGCTGGGCGCTGTTGGCCGATACGCACCTCTCAGCCGACCCTGAGGCCGAATACGACGGCCAGTCCACGCTGCCCAACGTCCTCCGAGCGCTTCAAGATGTCGCCGCGGCAAACCCTGACGGCGTGATCGTCGCCGGCGACCTCGCCTGGTCCGAGGGGCTGGCGGCCGACTACGAGCGCGTCGCCGAGACCTTCACCGAGCTGGCTCGCGACAGGCCGGTGGCCTTCGCCTTGGGCAACCATGACCGCCGCGATCGCGCGCTGGCGCGGTTTCATCCCGAAGCGTTCAGCCTGAACGAGCCCGCCAAGCTGATCACCGTCATCGAAGCCCCAGCCGCGCGGTTCGTGTTGCTCGATTCGCTCTACCGGACCGATGTCGTGCCGGGGCTGCTTGGCCAGGCGCAGCGGGATTGGCTGTGTGGTTTCCTCGACAGCCAGACCCCGGCGCCGACGATTCTCGTCGTCCACCATCCGCTCAGGGAAGACGACGGCGCGTTGCTCGATGGCGACCGGTTGCTGCGAATCGTTCAGCCGCGGTCACAGGTGAAAGCGATCTTGACGGCGCACGACCACGTTTGGCGCGCCGAGCGGCGCAGGCGACTGCACGTGACGGGTCTGCCGTCGGCTGGTTTCTCGTTTCTGCCGGCTTCGGTCGCGACGGGCTGGGTGGAAGTCGAGCTCGAAGCCAGCGGAGCGCGCCTCCGTCCGCACGGCGGTTCAGGCCGCGAGGAGCTGTGGCTCGAGTGGCGCGCCTAGCCGAGCAGGCCCATACTAAGAGCACGCGATGGCGCGGCTGGCCCTATTCTTGTTGACGATCTGCGGAGCCACAGCCGCGGCCGATCCCGCGGGTTGGATCCCGTTGCGCTGGGAGGGCGGACCGCTCGAGATCGAGCGGCGCACCGCAGCCGAGCAGCCGAATCCGGCCGAGCAGACGCCCCGGGAAGTCCTGCTCGACTGGTACGATCCGGCGCGGCTCGAGCTACTGACCGACACGCCGTTCAATTGTCTGCTCGCCGCCTGGAGCACGGGTGTGACCAGCGAGAACGACGTAGCCCAACGCGAGGCCGTCCTCGGGCTCGCCTCGGCGGCACACGAACGCGGGATCGCCGTGCTGGGCGTCATCCACGCCGGAGGGCAATGGCGCGCGGCGGCGCGAGCCGCGGCGGAAGGCGGGCTCGACGGCGTCACGCTCGAGGGCGACTTCTCGGCGGATGACGTTACAGAAGCGCTCGAGCTCTTCGATGGCCGCGGCGCGGTCGTCCCGGTGCTTCCCTGGCATCGCGCCCCGCTCGACGCTCGCATTCCGGTCATCGCCGCCGGCGACGGCTATTGGCCTGGGATGCTGAGCGCGGACGACGACGCGACCGGCTGGAATTCCGCGCCCACTTCGAACCCGTGGGTGCTCTCGAACGGCTGGCGCGTCGACGCGCTGCGGGCCGAGGCGTCCGGGCGCCCGATCTGGCTCGGTCACCGCCCCCGCCGCTACCGCGATCAACCCTTTGAGCTGGGCGACTACGTTCGGGCGGTCGCCGACGCCGCCATGGCGGGCGGCCGCTGGATCGTCTCGCTCGACGCCGGCTGGCAGAGTGGGCTCGCGGCCGGCGATCCGGCGGTAGTGGCCGGTTGGAAACGACTCGCCGAGACGATTCGGTTCTTCGACGCTCGCCCGGAGTGGAGCGATTTTCGGCCGCATCCGGCGCTGGTGCTGGTACTTGACCGCGCTGAGCAGAGCGTCTTCACGACGCCGGACGTGCTGAACATGTTGGCTGTACGCCACGTTCCCTACCGCGTGCTGCCGCGAGCGGCCTTTGAAGCCGGCGAGACGCCCGCCGACGCTGCCGTGCTCGCCTACGATCAAGCGGCGCCGTCCGAGGGCGAGCACGGTGCGCTGCAAGCCTTCGCCGACTCCGGCGGCATGCTGCTGTTCGGCCCGGTTTGGGCTCTGCACGAGTACAGCGCCGGCGACGGCTTCAAGCGCGTCATCCCAGGCAAGGGCACGAAGGTGGCTTACCCGGCGCCGGAGCTCGACGGAGACAAGTTCGCTCGCGACTTGCGGAGCCGCATCGAGAAGAAGCGCGCGGCGCCGAAGATCTACAACGTCGGCACCATCATGTCGCGCTACGGGGTCGACGCGAGCAGCGGGCGCTCGGTGCTGCACCTGACCGAGTACAGCGACTATCCAACCGAGAACATCACCGTGCGGCTGCCCAGGCGTGTCACAAAGGCGCGCTACATTCCGCTCGAGGGCCCTGAAGAGGACTTGGAGATCTACCAGACAGAGAGCGGCAGCGAGGTCGTGATCCCGGAGGCGCCGGGCTACTGCGCCGTGGTGTTCGAATAGGCTCCAGAGGAATCGTCATGAGCATGTGCGTCTATCAGCAGCGAAAGTGGAATCGCCGCCAATGGCTGCGACAGGCCTCGGCCGCGGCGGCCGCTGTGGCCGCTGTCCGGCCCGATCCGGCAAAGGCGGCGCGTGCGCCGGTGGCGCCGGTCGCCATGGCTCGCTGCGAAAGCTATCGCACGCGGCTGTTGCGGCCGCGGGTGGAGACGCTGTTCGAGCAATTGGGCGGGCTCGAGGCCTTGGTCAAAGGCAAGACCGTGACCGTCAAGCTCAACATGACCGGCAGCCCGGCCATGCGCTTCCAAGGCCGGCAGCTGGGCTCGACGCACTACTGCCATCCGAATCTCGTCGGAGTCGTCTGCGCCTTGCTCGATGCCGCTGGAGCGCGGCGGATCAAGCTAGTCGAGAGCGGTTTCGCCACGGCCATGCCGCTCGAGGAGTACATGCTCGAGTCCGGATGGAACGTGCGCGCGATCCAGGGCGCAGCGAAGAACGTCCAGCTCGAGAACACCAACTCGATCGGCTCGGGCAGCCGCTACGTCGAGCTCTCCGTCCCCGGCGGCGGCTACATGTTCCCGAAGTTTCTGCTCAACGAGGCCTATGACCGGACCGACGTGTTCGTCTCAATCGCAAAGCTGAAGAACCACGCCACGTGTGGCGTGACGATGGCGCTCAAGAACAGCTTCGGCATCACGCCTTCTTCGATCTACGGCGACGACGCCGGAGTCGACGAGCCCAACGAATCGCCGACCCAGGGCCGTACCCCGTTGCATTTTGGCGACCGGCAGCCATCGAAGATCGCGCCGCCGGAGAACGACCCTTCGAGCCCGCGCGACTCCGGCTACCGCGTTCCGCGCATCGTCGCGGATCTCGCCCTCGCCCGGCCCATCGACATCTCGATCGTCGACGGGATCGAGACCATGATCGGCGGCGAAGGGCCCTGGATCGGCAGTCAGAACCTGCGCCTCGGCAAGCCGAACCTACTCATCGCCGGCCTGAACCCGGTCTGCACCGACGCCGTCGGGACCGCCGTGATGGGCTACGACCCGCGGGCGACCCGCGGAACGATCCCGTTCCGCGCTTGCGACAACACCATGCTGCTAGCCGAGGCGAACGGAGCGGGGTCGGCGGATCTGGAACGCATCGAGGTGCGCGGGCTGTCCGTCGCCGACGCCATGTTCGGGTTCGAGCCCGCGCCCGCGGCCGGCGTCGCCGGCTTTGCTCGCCAAGGTTAGCCCGTTTTTGAACGACGGGCTCCTCTAGAATGAGCCAGATGGACGAAACCGCCGCGGAGCGCCGCCAAGCGCGAGTTCTGATCGTCGACGACGAGGCGGACCAGCGAAGCGCGCTGGCTAGCCTGGTGGCCTCGCTAGGCCATCAGGTCAAGACGGCCGGCGACGGGCAGGAAGCGCTCGACGTGCTCGAGGACTTCCGCGCGCACGTGATGGTCACCGATCTCAACATGCCGCGCATGGACGGGTTCGAGCTGTTGCGCCGGCTGTCTCTCGAGGGCAAGGCGCCGACGACCATCGTTCTCACCGCTTTCGGCACAGTGGAGAACGCCATAAAAACCGTCCACGACCTCGGCGCGTTTTGGTTTTTGGAGAAGCCCATCACCCGCGAAGCGCTGCGGACGCTGCTGAGCCGCGCGGTGGCCCGCGGGCTGCTCGAAGAAGAACGCGAGATCCTCCATACCGAGCTCAGCTCGCGCGGGCGCTTGGGGTCGATGGTCGGCCAGTCGGCCCCCATGCAGGGGGTCTTCTCGGTCGTCCGACAGGTCGCCCCGAGCAAGGCCGCCGTGCTGATCACCGGCGAGAGCGGCGCCGGCAAGGAGCTGGTCGCGCGCGCCATCCACGAGCTTAGCCCGCGCAGCAAGGGAGCGTTCGTTGCCATCAACTGTGCAGCTCTTCCCGAGTCGCTGATGGAGAGCGAGCTGTTCGGCCACGAGAAGGGCGCTTTTACCGGAGCGCTACAGCGGCGCCAAGGCTGTTTCGAGCTCGCCCACGGCGGCACGCTGCTGCTCGACGAGATTGGCGACATGCCCGTCGGCACGCAGGCCAAGCTGCTGCGCGTGCTCGAGGACAACCGCGTTCGCCGGCTCGGCGCCGACAAGGAAATCGACGTTGACGTCCGCCTGATCGCGGCGACGAACAAGAAGATCGAAGAAGCCGTATCGGAAGGGGAGCTGCGCGAGGACCTCTACTACCGCCTCAACGTCTTCCACATCCACTTGCCGCCGTTGCGCGAGCGCAAGCAAGACATCCTGCCGATCTCCGAGGCGCTCATCCAGGCGCACAACAAGAAACACGGCTGCAAGGTCGTCGACGTGCACCCGCAAGTGTTGGAGCAGTTCCGCTTGCACTCCTGGCCCGGCAACGTCCGCGAGTTGCGCAACGTGCTCGAGCGCGCGGTCATCCTGGCCGGTGAGGGAACGATCTTGCCCGCCCATCTGGTGGGTTTCGGCGGCGACGGCAACCGTCCCGTCGCGGTTGCCGATGATCCCGACGCCGTCGTGCTGCCGGTGGGCACCACAGTCCGCGAGGGCGAGAAGGCGCTGCTGCTCAAGACTCTCGAGCACACCGAAAACAACAAGACCCGGGCGGCCAAGATTCTCGAGATCAGTCTCAAGACGCTGCACAACAAGCTCAAGGAGTACGCGGAGCAACAGCAGTAGAGTCGCTCCGACCCGCCCCTCATGTCGCTCAGAGCGCGGCTTCAAGCATCCATCGTGGCGCTGGTCTGCGTCGTGGTAGCGGTCTTGTCGGTGGTCTATCTGGCGATGGTGGTCGAGGCCACCTTCGGGGTCTCCAAGTCGATCGCCGAGATGAGCGCCAAGCAGGTGGTTGCGTTCATCAACAATCGCGCCCCGGCCGAGCTCGCCAAACGCGAGGAGTCGCCGGCGGGATTCGCCGCGGTGAGCCGCGCCTACGCTGAGATCGTTGCGCAGGACCTCGAGTTGCCGGCGCAGTTGCTGCAACTGATCGGCGATTCTCCGGTGATCGTCGAGAGCTACGTGACCGGACCGGACGACCGTGTGCTCGCGGCCTCGATCGAGAACAAGCGCGGCCAAAAGGTTATCGAGCTGCCGCACTACGAAGAGTTCGAGGGAATGGGGCTGCTCCGAAAGCTCGGCAGGGTCTTCTCGGGGAACCAGGACTACGAAGTGGTGCAGGACCTCGGTTTCGAAGGCCGCCGGGTATTGCGCATCCACGTCGTCCTCTCGACGGTGCTGTTGCGACAGTCGATCGGGGAGAGCGTGCAGCCGGTGGGCTCGGTGTTGCTGCTCGCCATGCTCGTCTCGATGGTGGCCGCGGCGATCGTCTCGCGGCTGGCCGTGCGTCCGCTGGCGCGCATTGGCGATCTGATCGACTCGATCGCCGCCGGCGAGCACTCCGGACAGCTCGGCGAGGGCGGCGGAACCGGCAGCGAGGTCGCCGTCGTCGAATCGAAGCTCAATCTGCTGGGTGAGCAGTTCCGGGGCGCGCGAGCCGACGCTCGCGAGCTGCGCAGCAACATCGACCAACTGCTGACCCGTCTCGAGGAGGCGGTTTTTCTATTCGGCCGCGACGACCGGCTGGTGATGGCCGGCGGATCGGCCGAGCGCCTGCTCGGCGCCGGCCGCTGGGAGATGATGGGGCGCACCTTGGCGGAGATCTTCCCGGCTGAGAGCGAGCTGGGCGCCACGCTCGAGAGCCTGGTCGCGCTGCGCAAGAACGCGAAGGACCATCCGGCCGAGCTCCACGCCGCGGACCGTGACCCGCTGCGACTGCTCGTCTCGGTCGAAACCGTGGAGGAGTTTCCCAGCCGCGAGCGCGTCGGCACGTTGGTGACGCTGCGCGAGGCCGAGCCCAGGCGCCAGATCGAGAGCCAGATCGACGTTTCGACGCGGTTGGCCGCGATCAGCCGTTTGACCTCCGGCGCGGCGCACGAGATCAAGAACCCGCTCAACTCCATCGCGCTGCACGTCGAGCTGCTCAAAGGCAAGCTCGAGGACTCCGAGCTCGGTATGGAAGAGATCGACGTGATCTCGCGCGAGATCACGCGGCTGGACCGTGTCGTGCGCTCGTTCCTCGACTTCACGCGCCCGGTCGAGCTAGAGGTGCATCCTTTCGACCTGGCCGGGCTCTTGGACGAATTGGCGTCGCTGGTCCGCCCCGACGCCGAGAATCAGGGGTGCGAGGTCGTGCTCGAACGTTGCCCGAAGAGCGCCCCGGTGCGCGGCGACCGCGATTTGCTCGAGCAGGCAATCCTGAACGTGATGATCAACGGGGTGCAGGCGATGCCGGACGGCGGAAGGCTCACACTGGCGCTGGAGCGTTCCGGCGCGGATTGGCTGCTAACGATTCGCGACGAGGGCGAGGGAATTCCGGCGGATCTGCGGGACAAGATTTTTCAGCTCTACTTCACGACCAAGGGCAAGGGAAGCGGCATTGGACTAGCGATGACGTTTCGGGTGGTGCAGTTGCACGGTGGTACAATCGAGTTCGCTAGCGAGCCTGGAGAGGGCGCGGAGTTTCGTCTACAAATTCCGGCGCTGGCGGCCCTTCCGGAGCCCGTCCTCGGGAGCTCGGCCGCGGAGGTCGCAGATTGAACGAGCGCCTGGAAGCTGCAATGTCCATCCACGCGCGAGCGTTGCTTTCCGCGCTGACGGCTGCGTCTCTAGTAGCGGGCCTGAGCGGCTGCTCGAAGCGGCGCGCGGATGCGGCGCCGGTCGCGCCGCCGGCGCCTTTGTCGAGGTCCGCGCCGCCCGCCCAACCGCCTCCCGGGCCTCTCTCCGAACCGCAAACGCAAGCCGACCTGCCGCCTCCTCAGTCGGTTCCCGACGGCGCGGCGCCGGCGCAGCGCGGCCCGTTTGCCTACGAGGCGTCAGAGCCCGCCGCGACTCCGGCCCGCCCGCCGCAGGCCAGCCGGCCGCCCCAGACCGTCGCCGAGAATCCCGCCCCCCCCCAGCCGCCGCCCGCGGAGGCCACGACCCCCGCCGAGGTCCCCCAACTCGGACCGCTCATCTCCGAGCAGCAGCGCCAGGTCTACCAGCGCGAGATCGACCGCAATCTGGACCAAACCCAAGCCGCGCTCAACACTCTGAACGCCCGTAGCCTCAACCCCGATCAGGTCGAGGGAGTCCGCCGTATCCGCGAGTTCCAGCGGCAGGTGCGAGAGGCGCGCGAGACTGACGCGGCGCTCGCTCGCAATCTCTCCGAGCGGGCGCGCTTGTTGGCGGAGGACTTGGTCAGAAATACGCGCTAAAGCGTTCCTGATAAAGTAGGGACGACGCCCGAAAATGCCAGCGGTGCGTCGAAACGGTACCAAAGGAGGGCCGACTCGTGGCGCCGGGCTGGTGGCCGTCAAACAAGAGTGCTTGCGTCGGGTTGGACCTTGGTACGGCGGCGATGAAAATCGTCGAGCTCGAGCGCAACGGCGACGGCGTCTCGCTGCTCTCCGCTGCGGTCGCCGGTACGCCGGCCGGCGCCCTGACCGAGGGCGCCTTGACCGACGGGATTGCAGTGGCCGGCGGCCTCAAGGCCATGCTGAGCGAGCATGAAGTGGGCGCTAAGGCCGCTGCGGTCGGCATTGCGGGAGATCGCGTCTATTGCCAATCCGACGTGGCCCGCGGCAGCGATCTAGAAGCCTTCGTGCGCGACGCGGCGGCCGGCGAGCTCCTCTACTCGCTCGACGCCGCCTGCCTGGGCTGGCAGCCGGTGGAATCGATGATCGAGGGCGCGGTGCTGTGGACCGCGGCCCCGATCGAGCAGGTCGACTGGACCCGCGCCACGACCTCGCTCGCCGGCCGGTCCGCGAAGCTCATCGCGCCGCAGATCTGCGCGCTGGCCAACATCTACGCCCACGGCTACGATCCTTCGGGGCGAAATGCGGTGCTGCTGCTGCACGTAGGGGCGCGCCGCTTGATCGCCGCGTCGTTGCGCGGCTGGGCGGTGGCCTACTCGAAGGATCTTTCGCTCTCCCGCCAAGGCTCGCTCCCGGAAGCCGAGACGCCACAGCGAGTGATCGCCGCCATCGAGCCGTATCTCGACCCGCTCACGGCAAGCGTGGCGCCGTATGAGCTCGAGCTCATCCTGCTCTCGGGCGGCGCCTCTCGCGCCGAGGGCCTCAGGGCGGCGTTGGGCGAGCGAGCCGGCATCGAGGTGGACTATCTGGACCCGTTTCGCAAGATCGCTCATGCGGGCTCGCCGAGTCTGCTGAAAACCGTGGAAGAGCATGGCTCGGCGTTGGCGGTGGCGGCGGGGCTGGCCTTGACCGGCCTGGGAGAAGAATGATTCGGATCAACCTCCTCGCGGTCCGTCCGAAGTCGCCCGAACGGCTCGACGCCTTGCTTAGCCCTGGCGGCTCGTCGACGTTCATCTCCGGCCGCGAGGCGATCTTGGGCGGCGTGTTCTTGCTGGTGACCGTCGTGATCCTGGGCGTGCTGGCCTATCGCTTCGCCTCGACCGACGAAGACCCCGGCGAAGAAACCGCGGTCGCGGAGGCGTCGGCCGACCCGGCCGCGGAGGCGCAAGCCGCGGCAGTGCCGGCAGAAGAGCCGGAGCCCGCGGCGCCTGAACCGCTAGCGCCCTCACAACCGGAGCCGGCGGCGACGCCCGCGCCAGCCCAGCCCCAGGCCGCCGCTCAGCAGGCTCCGCCGCCGCGGCAGCCGCGCTCTAGCCCGCCGTTGGCGGCGGCGACCGGCTCGGCCGGCGCCACGGGGCGGTCCCTGACCGCCATCCGGGTTACGCCGCTCCAAGACCGCGTCGACATCTTCCTCGAGATGACCGACGCCACGCGGGTTGACGGTTTCAACGTCAACAACCCGCCCCGTGTCGTGTTCGACATTCCCGGCGCGCTGCTGCTGGTGCCCGACTCGTTGCGCAATCAAGCAGTCGATAGCCCGCTGGTCAGTCGGCTCCGGATCGCGCAGAACAAGTTCGATCCGCCCCTGGTCCGGCTGGTGCTCGACGCGCCTCAGTTCCCTGCGATCCAGACCTCGGCGAGCGCCGCCGGCCTGAGCATCCGCGTCACGCCCGGCCCATGAGCGAGCACTCCGAGCGGCTACGCTCGCTGCAGCGGGCGCTGGCCCGCCGGCCCTTCGACGCTTTCCACGTCGGCGCTCGCGCCAACGTCCGGTACCTCAGCGGTTTTAGCGGCAGCTCGGGCGAGCTGCTGGTCACCGCCCATCAGGCGACGCTATTCACCGACGGCCGCTACCGCGCGCAAGCTGTGGAGCAGACAACCGGCCTGGAGATCGTCGTGACCACGGACCGCCAGCCGTTCGCCGAAATGCTCGAACAGCTCCGGGCGCGACGCATCCGAACGATCGGCGTCGAAGGCAACCGGCTCTCCTTCGCCGCCTTCCGCGCGATCGGAGCGGCCAGGCCACGAGTCCGCATCAAGCCGGTGTTCGACTGGATCGAGAAGCGCCGCGCGATCAAGTCCGCAGCCGAGATCGCGGCGCTGCGTCGCTCGGCCGAGCTTAACTCCCAAGCCCTGGAGGCGGTGCTGGCGCGCTGGCGCCCGCGTTGGACCGAACGGCGCATCGCAGCGGAGATCGACTACGAGATCGGACGGCAGGGCGGCGAAGGACCGGCTTTCGAAACCATCGTCGCGGGCGGCTCGCATGGCGCCCTGCCGCACGCGACGCCGCGCTCGACCGCCCCTCCCGAGCGGAGCCTGATCGTGCTCGATCACGGCGCCATGCTCGGAGGCTACGCGAGCGACATGACGCGCATGGCCTCCCGCAGCCGTCCGCCCGCCGAGCAAGTAACTATTTTTCAGGCAGTTCTCCAGGCGCAGGCGGCGGCCGTGGAGGCCGTCGCGCCTGGCGTACCGGTGCGCTTGGTGGATCGCGCTGCGAGAAAGGTCCTGGAGCGACACGGTCTGGGCAACTGCTTTCCGCACTCCACCGGGCACGGCCTGGGCCTCGAGATCCATGAGCGACCCAAGATTGGCAAGAAAGAGAATGCCCGCCTCCAGCAAGGCATGGTCGTCACGATCGAGCCGGGAGCTTACGTCGAGGGCTTGGCGGGAGCTCGAGTCGAAGACATGGTGGTGGTCGGCCGGTCCGGCTGCGAGATCTTGACGCCGACGCCCAAACAGCTCAGAATCCTCTAGCAGCGCTTATCGGGCGGTGGCGTAAGACCCCCTCGCGCAGCCCACGCGACTGCCGACACGGGCTGCTAGAATTGGGCGAGTCGCCCCGGCGGCGGACCTGTGCGGTCCGCCGCGACCGAGCCCGACGATGAAACTGGACCAGATCAAAGAACTCTTGGAGACGGTGACCCAGACCGACGTGACCGAGCTCGAGCTCGAGACGAAAGAGGCCAAGATCCGTATTCGCAGAGGCCCCGCCGAAGGCCAGCAAGCGCCCTACGTCGTGGTCGCGTCGCCGCTGCCCGGCGGGGAGCCGGTCGCCCGGGTGGCGGAGCCGCCGCCAGCCACCCCGCAGCCGCCCGCTCCGGTACAACCCACGCCGGCAACGCCCGCCGAGCCGCAGGAAGACGACGGGCTCGTCATCGTGACCTCGCCCATCGTCGGCACCTACTACGAGTCGCCCTCGCCGGGCGCCCCGGCGTTCGTCGACATCGGCGACGAGGTCCAGGCTGGGCAGGTGATCTGCATCATCGAAGCGATGAAGCTGATGAATGAGATCGAGGCGGAAACCTCGGGCGTCGTCGCGAAGCGCTTCGTTCAGAACTCGCAGCCTGTAGAATACGGCGAAGCGCTGTTCGCCATCCGTCCAAGCTGAGCGCGCAGCCGGAGAGTGGGCATGATCTATCGCGTCCTCATCGCCAATCGCGGCGAAATCGCATTGCGCGTCATCGCCGCATGCAAGGATCTCGGCATCCCCACCGTTGCGGTCTATTCCGAGGCGGACCGCAACGCCCTGCACGTGCGGCTGGCGGATGAAGCCGTCTGCATCGGGCCGCCCCGCAGCGCCGACAGCTACTTGCACATCCCGGCGATGATCTCGGCCGCTGAGATTGCGCAAGTCGACGCCATCCACCCCGGTTACGGCTTCCTGGCCGAGAATGCGCGGTTCGCCGAGATCTGCGAGGAGTCGCAGATCTCCTTCATCGGGCCGAGCCCGGAATCGATCCGTCTGATGGGCGACAAAGCCAAGGCTCGCAGCACGATGAAGGCCGCGGGCGTGCCCATCCTGCCCGGCAGCGAGGAGCCGCTGGCAACCGCGGAAGCCGCGCGCAAGGAAGCCGAGAGGATCGGCTATCCGGTCATCCTCAAGGCGTCAGCCGGCGGCGGCGGCCGCGGCATGCGCATCGTCCGCTCGTCCTCCGAGCTCGAACACGCCTATCAGCAAGCGCGCCAGGAGGCCGAAGCGGCTTTCCAGTGCGGCGACGTCTACCTCGAAAAGTTC
The DNA here is from genome assembly GCA_965216545.1 of Bryobacterales bacterium. Lineage (GTDB taxonomy): Bacteria > Acidobacteriota > Terriglobia > Bryobacterales > UBA6623 > RI-231. The sequence continues at coordinate 1,927,933 of OZ244172.1, read as the reverse complement.
ATCGACCGTCCGCGCCACATCGAATTTCAGGTGCTGGGCGACGGACACGGCCGGGTGGTCTCGCTCGGCGAGCGCGAGTGCTCGGTCCAACGTCGGCACCAGAAATTGCTCGAGGAAGGTCCTTCGCCCAGTATCCACGCCGATACCCGCGCCTCCATCAGCCGGCTCATCGAGCAGGCTCTGGCTCGTGTCGGCTATTCCAACGCCGGTACGGTCGAGTTCCTCATGGACGAAGCCGGCAAGCTGCATTTCATCGAGATGAACGCGCGGATCCAGGTCGAGCACCCGGTCACCGAGCTCGTCACCGGGGTCGATCTGGTGCGGGCGCAAATCCGCATTACCGAGGGCGAGCATCTCTCCAAGATCGTCCCCGATCGCATCGAGATCCGCGGACACGCCATCGAGTGCCGCATCAACGCGGAGAACCCGGACACCTTCGCTCCCTCGGCCGGAACGATTACCAAATTCATCCCGCCGGGCTCGACGGGCGTACGCGTGGACACGGCCGCCTACTCCGGCTGGTTCGTTCCGCCCTACTACGATTCGCTGATCGCGAAGCTGCTCGTCCACGGCCCTTCGCGCGATTCGGCCATTGCTCGGATGCAGCGAGCGCTGAGCATGTTCGTGGTGGAAGGCATCTATACGTCGATTCCGCTGCATCAGCGCATCCTGGCCGACCGCGAGTTTGCGGGCGGGCGTTACGACACCCATTTCATCGAGCGCCTTCTGGGCAAGAAGGCCGAAGCGGCTTAGTCGAACGAAAAGCGCCGCGCGTTCGCCTGGATGGTCGCGAGTCGTGCTTGGCTGAGCCCGAGCCTGGAGGCGTGGGCGTATTCCGACGCCAGGGTGGTGGCGAAAAACTCCGGGTCGTCGGTGTTCAAGGTAACGGCCACGCCCGCCTCGACCAGCCGCTGCAGCGGATGCTCCGCGTAGCGCGAATACACTCCAGTGCGCACGTTGCCCGTTAGGCAGACCTCAAGCGGGATCCGATGATCGGCGAGATAGTCGACCAGCCGCGGGTCTTCGATCGAGCGCACGCCGTGACCGATGCGATCCACCCCCAGCAGCCGGATCGCATCCCAGACGCTCTCGGGGCCGGCGGCCTCGCCGGCGTGGACGGTCAGCTTCAACCCCGCTGCTCTTGCGCGCTCGTAGACGCCGCGGAAAGGCCCGGGCGGGAACAGGTGCTCCGAGCCGCCCAGCGTAATCCCCACCCAGCCTTCTGGCGGATACGCGAGCAACCCGCCCAGCAACTCGTCCGCCGCTTCGGGTCCGAAGTTGCGCACCAGGTCGACGATCCAACGTAGACGCGGCGGCTCGCGGCTGGCCTCCTCGCTCAGCGCTTCGACGAGGGGCTCGAGCGGGATCTGGTGCATGCGGTACTCGGGGATCGAGACCGTGATCTCGGAGTAGGCGATCCCGTCGAGCCGCAGCCGCTCCCGGACGGCCGCTAGCAGCCCGCGGAAGTCTTCGATGTCGCGGATGAAGTAGCCGCTGAGAAGATACGCCGAGAGAAACCCTTCGAAGCCCTCGAACTCGAAGAGGGTTTCGGGCTTCGGGTTCGCGCCTGGCTCGAGGAACACTCGGAGGTTGGCGTTGCGGCGAAAGAAGTCGAGGTGGCGCGCGGGCGCGGTTGCAAGGGCTTCGGCGGGGGAACGCTTCGCGAGCAGCCGCCCGAAGTAGGAGGTCGGCATCGCGCCGCGCAAGTGCAGATGCAGCTCGGCGTCCGGGCTCGGGAGACTCGTGGCCATGCCAGTTCACTAGAATAGTCGCGTGAGAGGACCATGCGCTCAGTAAGTCGCCGTCAGTTGCTCGCCGCTCTAGGCTCCGCGGCGCTGGCTGGGCGAGTTCGAGCCGCTGTTCCTATCCGCGCGCTTACCAAGGGACCCAAACAACACTGGTTCGGCTACTACGACAAGTGGCAGTTCAACGCGACCAGCCGCTATGCGCTCGGCATGGAAGTCGACTTCGAGCACCGCTCCCCGCGCGCCGACGACGTTATTCGCATCGGCATGGTCGACACCGAAGACGGCGACCGTTGGACCGAGATCGGAACTTCATCGGCCTGGTGCTGGCAACAGGGCTGCATGTTGCAGTGGCTGCCTGGCTCCTCCTCGCAAGTCATTTGGAACGATCGCGAGGGGGGCCGCTACGTCAGCCGGCTGCTCGATGTGAAGACAGGCAGGAGCCGCACTCTGCCCCACCCGATCTATGCCCTCGGCCCCGATGGCCGCTGGGCCGTCTCCGCTGACTTCCGGCGCCTCAACGACACACGACCCGGCTACGGCTACGTCGGTATTCCCGACCCCAATGGTGAAGCCCTTGCGCCCGACGATGCGGGCGTGAGGAAGATGGATCTCGAGACCGGTAAGAGTGAGTTGATCTTCTCGGTTGCCCAGGCCGCCGCCATTCCCAATCCGCACAACGACACCGAGGGGCTGAAGCACTACTTCAACCACCTGCTCGTCTCGACCGACGGCTCGAGGTTGATCTTTCTGCACCGCTGGCGCTTCCCGCCGGGCTCGGGCCGCTCTTTCGGCACGCGCATGTTCACCCTCGGCTCCGATGGCGGCGATCCCTACGTGCTCGACCCCCACGGCAGGACTTCCCACTTCATCTGGCGCGACCCCGAGACGGTGCTGGCCTGGGCCTACCATCCTTCGCACGGCGAGAAGTTCTACCTCTACCGCGATCGCTCGGAGGAGTTGGAGGTCATCGGCCCTGAGGTGATGCCGCGCAACGGCCACTGCACCTATCTGCCAGGCAATCGCTGGATCCTCAACGACACCTATCCGGATCGAGACAAGCGGGAGCAGCACGTCTACCTCTACGAGGTCTCTTCGGGCAAGCGTTTCCCGCTCGCCGATCTCTACTCGCCGCCGGAGTACAGGGGCGAGTGGCGCTGCGACACCCATCCGCGTTTCAGCCCCGACGGCTCCAAAGTCGTCGTCGACTCCCCGCACGCGGGCGGAAGGCAGCTCTACCTGCTCGACATCCGGGATATCGCGGGCTAAGCGCGCCCTGCCAAGCCGTTGTCAGCTCCCGGCGGAGATCACGCGTCCGGTGGCCTTGACCGTCCACGAGAACGTCTCTGGATCGAAGTCGTACGCGCTCTTGCGCGGCGCCGGCGGGGCCCAGGCTCTGGTCGCCCAAGCAGCGAGGGCCTCCTTTGCCGCGGCATGCGCGGGGTCGCCGGCCAAGTTTACCCACTCGTTCGGATCGGCGTAGTGATCGTAGAGTTCCTCGGAGCCGTCGTCGTAGCGAATGTAGCGATAGCGCTCGTCGCAGACCGCTCGGTGGTTGCCATCGAGCTCGACGACCGCCGGGCGTTCCCGCGGGGACGCGGGGGCCCGCAGCAAGGGGGCCAGGCTCAGCCCGTCGTGCTCGGGGATCGGCTCGAACGCGCAAAGCTCGTTCAGGGTCGGATACAGGTCGATCAGGCTCACCGCTTCTCGGCAGCGTTCGCCCGGCGCGATGCCGGGACCGGCCACGATCAGCGGCACACGCGTCGCCTGCCGCCACGGCGTCGACTTGTGCCAATGCTGCTTCTCGCCGAGGTGCCAGCCGTGGTCGGACCACAACGCGATGACGGTGTTGCTCGCCGCATCGCTGGCGTCGAGGGCGTCGAGCACCCGGCCGATTTGCTCGTCGGCAAAACTGATGCTGGCTAGATAGGCCTGCACGGCCTCGCGCTGCCCGCCCGCCGAGCGAATCGTTTCGAGATCGGAGCGACGTGCGGCGGCGAGCGCGCGTCCGGGTTCGGGCACATCGTCGAGGTCGCCCGCCGGGGCCTCCGGCAGCTCGATGTTCTCGAGCGGGTACAGCTCGAAAAACCGCCGCGGAACGTACCAGGGCAGGTGCGGCCGGAAGACTCCGCAAGCTAGAAAGAACGGCTTCTGATGCCGCTCCGCGAGGTAGTCGACGGCGAAATCGACAGTCCGGATGTCGTCGAGCGAGGCCTCGTCGCGCGGCGGCGATCCCCAATCGTTCTCGTGAGGCAATCCCTCGACCGTGCTGAAAGGAAACCCTGGCGGGTTGGGGCCCGATTCCGACCACGGATAGTTCAACTTCGAGCCGCGAAACCACGGATCGTCGCGAAACTCGAGGCGCTGGAAGCGATCCCACTGCGAGAGCGGGTTGTTGCCCGCGGTGTGGTGAAAGATCTTCCCCGCGCCGACCGCTTCGTACCCGTTGCGGCGGAACTGCATCGGCATCGTCACCACGTCTGGCATGTGCGGGCGCCACCACTGACCGTTGTTGTAGATGCCACTCGACGATGGCATCAGCCCGGTGAGGATTGCCGTGCGGCTAGGGCAGCAGACCGGCGAAGCGCAGTGGGCGTTGGTGAAGGCGACGCCGCGCGCGGCCAGCCTGTCGAGGTTCGGCGTGCGCACCTCGCCGCCGTACCCGCCTAGGAAGCCCGTCCAATCGCGCATGTCGTCCACGGCGAGAAACAGCACGTTGGGACTCGCATCGCGGCTTGCGCAGGCCAGCCCGCCGGCCAAACTCGTCAGGAAGTTGCGCCTGGTTGGAGTCATCGATCTGCTACATTCTTGCGCACATGATTGGCCGGCCATTCCTCCTCGCTCTACTCTCGGCCGCGTTGCTTCACGCGCAGCCTCTGGTGATCGAGCTCTACCCCAACGGCGCGCCGGACGCTCCGGCCAACCCTGGCGAAGAAGTCTGGGAAGAGCGAGGGAGCGGCTACGTGGACCGCAGCGTGCTCAACGTGCACGTTCCGGCCATCACGGTCTATCGCGCTTCGCCCGAGAGGTCGCTTGGCGCGGCCGTGGTGATCGCGCCGGGCGGCGGCTACCATCACCTCGCCATCGACAAGGAAGGCCATGACGTGGCGAAGTGGCTGCGCTCGCTCGGGGTCACCGGCGCCGTGCTGAAGTACCGCCTGCCCAAGACCGCTGGCGGCGTCTACTCCATGCAGACGCCGCTCGATGACATGCGCCAGGCGATCCGGCTGGTTCGCGAGCGCGCCGACGACTGGGGTCTGGACCGCGACAAGATCGGCGTGATGGGCTTCTCCGCCGGCGGCGACCTGGCGGTCAGAGCTTCGACGCGGATTCCCGACGAGCAGACCGATCTGTTGGCGCCCAACTTCACCATCCTCGGCTATACAGCCGTGCTCGAAGAGATCGAGGCCCATCCCAAGACCCCGCCCGCCTTCCTCGTCCATGCCGCCGACGATCGCGTGGACCCCAACTTCAGCGTGCAGTATTTTCAGGCGCTCGAGGCGGCGGATATTCCGGCCGAGCTGCACATCTACTCCGAGGGCGGCCACGGTTTCGGGCTACAACAACGGGGTCTGCCGGTATCGGGTTGGCCACAGCGGCTCGAAGCGTGGATGCGCCGGATGGACCTGATCCGCTGAGCGGCGCCGATTCGCCTATGATGCAAGCATGTTCCGGCTGATCCTGCTCGCGCTGCTCGGCTCACTGGCCTGGGCTCAGAAACCGCACCACGAAGAGCCCGGCGGGCATCACCGCCACCGCGAGCGCTCCGCCGAGGAATGGGCCCAGATTCTCGAGCGCAAGGATCGTGACGAGTGGCAGAAGCCGGACGAAGTCGTCGGTGCGCTCGGGCTCGAGAGCGGCCAGAGCGCGGCGGACATCGGCGCCGGGTCGGGCTACTTCTCCGTTCGACTCGCGCGCGCGGTCGGCCCGCACGGAAAGGTCTTCGCCGTCGACATCCAGCAGGACTTGATCGACCACCTCGCCGGCCGCGCGAAACAGCAGGGACTAGCGAATCTCGCCCCCGTGCTCGGCTCGCCGCACGACCCGGCGCTCGCCGCCGCCTCGGTCGATCTCATCTTCATCTGCGACGTGGTTCACCACATCGAAAATCGGCAGGCCTACTACACTAAGCTAGCCAAGGCGTTACGGCCCGGCGGTCGCATCGCCATCGTGGACTTCTACAAGCGTGAGCTTCCGGTGGGGCCGGGCGTCGCGATGAAGATCGCCAAGCCGGCGATGATCGCCGAGCTCGAGCAAGCCGGCTTCGAGCTCGCCGCCGAGCATGGCTTCCTTCCCCACCAGTACTTCCTGATCTTCGGGCGACGCTAGCGTCGCCTTTCCGAGCCTCGGCAGGAATGCCGAGGTGCGATCTTTCGTGAAGTTGTCGAGCGATGCCTAGCGGCGACCCAGATCCCGCACGTAGATGTCCTTGAAACGCATCCGGCCTTCGCCGCCCGAGTGAAGTTGCAGCGCGATGACGCCCTCCTCGGCGCCCGGCGAAGGATAGGTGAAGTCGAGAATCTGGATGCCATTGAGGTGGACGACGTAGTGGTTGCCCTCCACCTGGATCAGCATGTCATTCCAGTCGTTCGGACGCACGATCGTTTCTGTTTCCGGACGCGGCCACGCCACCCAGCCCTTTCCGTCTCCGTAGACCCCGCCGGTGTGGTGGTTGAGCGTGCGGTCGATCTCGATCTGCCGGCCGGCGACGACTCTGGGCGCACCGGGCTCGAAAGCCGTGTGGATGTAGACGCCGGAGTTGCCGTCCGCCTCGCACTTGAAGCTGAGCTTGAGGTGAAAGTCGCGGTAGGTCTTCTCGGTGGCGAGGTAGCCGTACTCCTTCGTGACGCCTTCTCCGAAGATGGCGCCGTTGACCACGGTCCAGCGCTCTTTGCCAACCTCGTTCCAGCCGGTCAAGTCCTTGCCGTTGAACAGCGAGACCCACTCCGGGGCCAGCGAGCGTGGTCGCGGGCCGGAGCGTTGGGCCAACAAGGGACCGGCGACGAAGGTCGCGATTAGCAGCAGAACGGCGATGCGGGTCATCTCTACAGATCCTCCGAACAGCGCTCATTGTCGCACTCCCGAGCCGCGTTACGATGGGACTTCTGGTGATGTCCGCGGCTCTCGTATGCTTCAACTCCTCCTGCCGGGCCCGCTATGGGCTCGACGAGCCGTTGTACCAGTGCCCGCAGTGCGACGGGCTGATCGAGGTCGAGATAGACTACTCGACCCTCGACGCCGGGGAACTGAAGGCATTGTGGGATCGCCGCCGGCTGAGCCGCGAGCCGCTCGACGTCTCCGGCGTGTGGCGTTTCCGTGAGATGCTGCCGTTCGCCGACGCACGGGACTCCATCGTCACCTTGCGCGAGGGCAATACGCCGCTGTTCGACGCTCCAACGGCTGCGGCCTACGCCGGGCTCGGCCGCCTCGAGCTCAAACATCAAGGCTATAACCCGAGCGCCTCGTTCAAAGACAACGGCATGACCGCCGGCGCCTCGCAGGCGAAGAAGCTCGGCATGCAGCGCGTGGCTTGCGTCTCCACCGGCAACACCTCTGCCTCGATGGCCGCCTACGCCGCCGCCGCCGGCCTGCAGGCCGTCATCTTTCTGCCTCACGGCAAGATCGCCTACGGCAAGCTCGCCCAGGCTCTCGAGTACGGCGCGGCCACCATCCAGGTGGAGGCGAACTTTGACCAGATTCTCGCGCTAGTCCGCAAGCTCGCCGACGAGATCGGCATCTATCTGCTCAACTCCATCAACCCGTTCCGCATCGAGGGGCAGAAGTCGATCGGCATCGAGCTGATGGATCAGCGCGGCTGGAAGGCCCCGGACTGGATTGTTCTGCCAGGCGGCAACCTCGGGAACGTCTCGGCCCTGGGCAAGGGCCTGCGCGAGCTCAAGCAGATCGGCGTTATCGACCGCCTGCCGCGCATTGCGGTGGTGCAGGCCGTGGGCTCGGCGCCTTTCTACGAGCTGTTCCGCTCGGGCTTCCAAGCGGACTTCCGTGCGGTCGAATCCCCCGAAACGCTCGCCACCGCGATCCGCATCGGGGACCCGGTCTCTTGGCCCAAGGCGCGGCACGAGATCGAAGCTTCCAACGGCGTCGTAGAGAGCGTGACCGAGCAGGAGATCGCCGACGCGAAAGCCGTGATTGGCCGTTGCGGCATGGGCTGCGAGCCGGCTTCGGCGGCGAGCTTGGCGGGCTTGAAGAAGCTCGTCGCGGCGGGCGTGATCGAGGCCGACGCCGACGTCGTCGCAATCCTCACCGGCCACCTGCTCAAGGATCCCGACTACGTCTACCACTACCACACCGCTCAGCTCGCGACGCCCTCGGGAGAGCGGCTCGTCTCGAGCTCCGGCAACCCGCCGGTCGTCATGCCCAACGATGCCGCGAAGATCGCGGAGTTTCTCGACTCAGGCCTGAGTTGACGCACCTCGCCTGACGCCACGGCGTAGGCCTCGACGGGACCGTGCTCGTTGCGCAGGCTCTCGAGCCGCTCGGCGCTCTCGAGTGGATAGAACCGTAACCGGCCGTCGCTCAAGCGGACCACCAGACGGTCTTCCGGGGTATGCCCGACGGCGCGCATGCCCTCGAGAGCTTCGTACAACGATTGCCGCACGGACCACTCATCGGCCAGGACTAGCTATACACCCGCGGCGCCCGCGCCGAGATGCCGCACAGGATCTCGTACGGAATCGTGCCGCACAGCTCGGCGATCTCCCGAGCCGTCACCTCCGCCCCCAGCACCACGGCCTCGTCTCCGACCTTCACGCCGGGCGCCGCCGTCACGTCGACCACGGTCAGATCCATGCTCACACGACCGAGGATCGGTCGATAGCCGCCCGCGAGCCAAACGCGCCCGCGACTCGAGAGCTCCCGCCGGTAGCCGTCGCCGTAGCCCACCCCCAGCACGGCCGTTCGCAATGGGCTTTCCGCCGTGAACGTGCCGCTGTAGCCAATGCGTGCTCCCGTGGGCACCTCCTTGACGGCCAGCACCGCCGCGCGCCACTCGAGCGCCGGCTCGACCTCGAAGCGCATCGCCGGTGACCCCGCAGCCCCGTTCAGGCAGCCGAAGAGAGCCAGACCGGGCCGCCCCATCGTCGCATCGTCAAGATCGCGCCAGGCCAAGCCGGCGCTGTTGGCGAAGTGCTTCCACCGCGGCTCGATTCCCGCCGCGCTCAGCCTCGAGAGCAGCTCTTGGAAGCGCTCGAGCTGCGCGCAGCTCTGCGGGTCGTCGAAATCCTCCGCGGAAGCCAGGTGCGTGCACACGCCCTCCAGCCGCAGCTCGTCCGCCCCGTCAATCTCGCGCGCAATCGCTTCGGCTTCTTCGGTCCCCAGGCCCAGCCGGTTCATCCCCGTTTCGACGTGCAAGTGGCAGGGCAGGGCCATGGCGCCACGGCCGGCCGCCGCGCGCCACGCCGCGTACGCATCCCGCGAGTGCAGCATGGGCGTTAGCCCGAGCCGCGCCGCTTCGTCGGCCTCGTGGGGCAGCACTCCGCTGAGCGCGAAGATCTCGCCGGCTACGCCGTTCTCGCGCAGGTCCGCCCCTTCGCGCAGGCTCGAGACGCCGAACCGCTGGCAGCCGACGTCGGCCAGAGCGCGCGCGACCGGCGCCGAGCCGTGGCCATAGGCGTTCGCCTTGACAACGGCCATCAGCTCGAAGCTTGCAGGGCAGGCCGAGAGGACGGCGGCGTAGTTCGTGGCGATCTGTCGCAAATCGACCCGCACGTGGGTGCGCATCGGGGCGGCTCCTTCCTCCCTATGATCACAGGGTTCGAGCCTCGCCAGCCGCGCTAAGATGGAGTCGGGGCGGCCCAGCGCGGGATCGAGCCGTGCTGCCGGGCCGCGCCGGAGACCCCTCAAAGGGCGTGGCCGCGCGGTGACGTCCGCCTCGCCGGCCCGAATCGGTTGCTGAGCCGAATGCATCTGTGCTCCCTCCTTCGCAGGGGCGCGGTGCGCATCGACGGCGGACGCGTAGCCTGACGATCCGCCTGCACGCGAGCGCCCACTAGCAGCGAGATGGAAACGCGTCGTGTCGTGACTGTTTCCCCCGCAGGGGGTCGCAGCTTTCCCAAGGCCGTTCACGGACTCAGGCCCGAATTCCTGTTAGCGCCAAGCCAAGAATGCCTTTGGAACGCGGTCTTCGTGTAGTTTTTCCCGGGAAAAGAAGAGTACTGGTAAATTCTTCCCATCAATTGCGTACGAATCCCCACCCACGGAAGTTTGGCGCCGCAAACGCTAGTTGGGAGCCTTCTTGGGAGGATTCATGGCCGCTCGCGCCCTGGCGCTTTCGCTCATCTACTGTCTTTGCCTTAGCTTCGCGGCTCCAGCGCAAAGCCCCGCGCCGCTGCGGAGTCGTCGTCCGACCGTCGACCAGGCCGTGCCGGCCTCGCCGTTCTGGGGCGGGCGGATCCGCGACGGCTTGGCTGCCTATTACCCGCTCGTAGGAGAGCCGGGCGGCGCCGACCATTCCGGAGCAAACCTCGACCTGGCGCTGGGCGGCGACGCCGCACGGCTCGAAGGCCGCAACGGGCTGCTCTTCACCGAAAACGGCGCCGCGAAGGCCGAGAGCGCCTCCGCGCTGCGCGAGGCGATCGTCGCCGCCCAGCAGTTTTCCTTCGAGGTTTGGGTCACGGCGGCCTCGGCTGACCAGGACGGTCCGGCCCGGCTCATCAGCTTTTCGCCAGATCCGTGGAATCGCAACTTTACGATCGGCGCCCAGAACGGCGGCTTACAGATTCGATTGCGCACCACGACCACCGACGAGAACGGACGGCCGTACTTCGAGGTCGACGACGTGGTCTCGGACCAACCCGAGCACTACGTGGTGACCTTCGCCGAGGGCGTCGCGAAGTTCTATCGCAACGGAGAACTGGTCGCCGAAGACGCCCGCGGAGGCGATCTGTCGAATTGGGACTCCTCGTTTGCTCTCGTGCTCGGCAACGAGGCCACCGGCGACCGGCCCTGGCGCGGCGAGATGTACGTGGCCGCGGTCTACGCGCGCGCCCTCGAAGCGATCGAGGTGCGCCGCAATTTTCTGGCCGGCGACGACCCGGCGCAGGCCGGACCGAGCGTCAACCATGCGCCGGACGTCGAAGCCGGCCGGGACCAGACCATCGTCGCCCCCGCTGATACAGTCACGTTATCGGGCGCTGTTGCTGACGAGGGCGTTCCGCAGCAGCCGGCGACCCGCTGGGCTCAGCTTAGCGGCCCTGGCGCGGCGATCTTCGTCGAGTCTGGCAGTCCCCGCACCGCCGTGCACTTCACCCAGCCAGGGGACTACGTGCTCGAGCTCAGCGCGAACGACGGCGAGCTGGTCGGCAGCGATACGGTCCGCATTCGCGTAGCCGGCAACGAGCGAGTTGGCGACGGGCTCGTGGCGTTCTATCCGCTCTCCGAAGGTGCTGGGATACGCGCCCGCAACCAGATTGGCGGCCCAGGCCCGGACCTCGAGCTGGCCGAGGGCGCGCTCTGGCTCGAGGGACGCAACGGCGTACGGCTCGCTGACGGCGCCCGCCTCCAGAGCCCGGCCCAGGCCGGGGCGCTGCGCAACGCGCTCGTGGCGACCCAAGCCTTCACCGTCGAGCTGTGGGTGCGGCCCGACGACTCCATCCAAGACGGCCCGGCGCGCTTGCTGACGCTTTCCGAGGCGAGTTGGACCGAGCGCAACTTTACGCTTTCGCAGGATCGAGAAGGCTTGCAGGTTCGCCTGCGCACCACCCGCACCAACGAGGACGGCTGGCCGTTCCGGCGCGCGCCGCGCGCTTTCCTGGACGGCGCCGTCCAGGTAGCGGCCACGTTCGAGGAAGGACGGCTGCGCATGCTGGTCAACGGCGAGGTCGTCCTCGACGAGCTTCACCCCGGCGACCTCGGCAATTGGTCCTCGGAGATGCCCCTGGTGCTCGGCGGCGAGCTGCGCGGCGGAGGCGAGTGGAACGGCGAGCTCTACTTGGCCGCCATCTACAACCGCGCCCTCAGCGCGCCTGAGCTTCGCCGCAACTATCTGGTCACCGAGTCGCTGCTGGACGGCGGCGCTCCGGTCGCCAACCAAGCTCCCGAAGCCCTCGCCGGCGACGATCGCTTGATTGCTCTGCCGCGGGATAGCGTCGTCCTCCGGGCGCACGCGTCCGACGACGGCCTGCCCGCGCCGATGAGCTACCAGTGGACCAAGTTGGAAGGGCCCGGGGATGTCGCGTTCTCGAACGCCGCCGCGTTGCGGCCAGCCGCGCGTTTCTCCGCTCCGGGCGCCTACACCCTGGAGCTCGCCGCCTCGGACGGCCAGTTCAACATGCGGGACGTCGTCGAGGTGCTCGTCGCGCCCGAATGGGCGCCTCGGCTGCTGGACCAGGCCACCTGGGGGCCGAAGCGCGAGGACCTCCAGCGCCTCATCCGGATCGGCCCCGAGGAGTTCCTCACCGAGCAGTTCACGGCCCCGCCGTCCGAGTATCCCGAGGACGACATCGGCGGCCTGCGCGAGGAGCAAGATCGCTTCTACTCCCACGCCCTCAACAATCCGGACCAACTGCGCCAGCGCATGATGTTCGCGCTCAGCAAGATCTTCGTCGTCTCGGCCAACGCCGTTGGCCGTCGCGACCAGATGGTGCCCTATCTGCGGATGCTCAACCGGCACGCCTTCGGCAACGTGCTCGACCTGATGCGCGACGTCACGCTAAGCCCGACCATGGGCGAGTTCCTCGACATGGTCAACAACGCCGCCTTCAGCGAGGAGAACCCGATTCCGCCCAACGAGAACTACGCCCGCGAGCTGCTCCAGCTCTTCTCCGTCGGCACCGAGCTGCTCAACGCCGACGGCACGCCGCAACTCGGGCCCGACGGCCAGCCCATTCCCGCCTATACCGAGGAGCAGGTCCGCCAGTTTACGCGCGCTCTCACCGGCTGGACTTACCCAACACGGTCCCATCGCGAGCTGCGCTGGCCAAACTCAGAGAACTACGCCGGCGAGATGGAGCCCTACGAAGAACGGCATGACCGCGGAGAAAAGTTCCTGCTCAACGGCGTCACGCTCCCCGCCGGGCAAAGCGCGCGGCAAGACCTCGAGGCGGCGCTGCGCAACCTTTTCGAGCACCCCAACATCGGTCCGTTCCTGAGCAAACGTCTGATCCAGCATCTCGTCACGAGCGACCCCAGCCCGGCCTACGTCGGGCGCGTGGCGGCAGTGTTTGCGGACAACGGCTCTGGCGAGAGGGGAGACCTGCGAGCCGTCGCCCGTGCCATTCTGCTCGATCCCGAGGCCAGCCAGAGCTCGCCGGCCGGCGGACACCTGCGCGAGCCCATCCTCTACCAACTCGCGATGCTGCGCGGGCTAGGCGCGCTGGCCACGCCGGACAACGGTCTCTCCCAGCACGGTCGCGACCTTGGCCAGTGGGTCTTCTATCCGCCGAGCGTGTTCAGCTACTTCTCGCCGGGCTACCGCATCCCCGGCTCTGGCGCGCTGGCGCCGGAGTTTCAGATCCACACCAAGGCCAACGCTTTGGCCCGGGCGGACTGGGTCTTCGGCGTGGTGCGAAACCGAGTGGGTCGCGGCGTCTCGGTCGAGATGCCCGACCTCGTCGCGGTGGGCGATGACCTGGATCGGCTCTGCGACGCCATCGACGACGCGCTGTTCCAGGGCCGCATGACCGACCAGGTGCGTCAAGCCGTGCGCCAAGCCGCCGAGGCCGGCGAGACGGCTCGAGACCGCGTCCGCAACGCCGTGTTCGTCGCGGCGAGCTCGGCCGAGTACCAAGTGCAACATTGAGGGGCGAAGGCATGATCGAAACCGCGACAAGACGAGCTTTCCTGCGGGCCTGCGCCGCCGTCGGCCTAGGCCGGCTCGGCGAGATGAGCGCTCTAGCCCAGGGCGAGGACTATCGCGCCCTGGTCTGCGTCTTCTTGTTCGGCGGCAACGACTCGGACAACATGATCGTTCCCGTGAGCGCGCAGTACGACCAATACGCCTCGGTGCGCGGCGATCTCGCCATTCCGCGCGCCGAGCTGCTGTCGCTGGGCTTCGCTGGCGGCGAAGCTGGCTTGCACCCCGCGATGGCCGGCTTGCATCCGCTCTACGGCGAAGGCCGGCTCGCTGCGGCGACCAACGTCGGCTTGCTCGTCCGGCCGGTGACGCGGGACGGGATTCGCAACGGGAACGACCCGCTGCCGCGCAATCTGTTCTCGCACTCGGATCAGCAGGAACAGTGGCAAACCGCCCCTCCCAACGACCTGCCCGGCACCGGTTGGGCCGGTCGCACCGCCGACCGCTTAGCCTCGCTCAATGTTGGCGGCGACTTCCCCACCGCGGTTTCGCTCGCCGGCAACAGCGTGCTGTTGGTTGGCCGTGAGACGCAGCCCGCGGCGATCTCGGCGGGCTCGGGCGTGCTCTCCGGCGGCGACGATTCCGAGTCCGGGCGGGCGCGCGCCGCGGCCGTGCAGCAACTACTCGACTTCCCCTCCGGATTCGTCCTGGTGCAAGAAGCCAAGCAAGTTCTCTCCGACGCCATCGACGTCGGCCGGCGCATCCAGGAAGCGATCGGCGAGCAGGCGCCGCTCGCGACCGAGTTCCCCGATTCCAGCCTCGGCCGCCAGCTCGAGCAGGTCGCGCGCCTGATCAAGGTCCGCACCGAGCTCGGCATGCGCCGCCAGGTCTTTTTCTGTTCGACCGGCGGCTATGACACCCATTCAGACCAGGCCGGTCGCCACGCCGGTCTGCTCAGCGGCCTAGGGGCGGCCTTGACGGCTTTCTACCGCTCGACCGAAGAGCTCGGCGTAGCCGACCGGGTCACCACGTTTACCGAGTCCGAGTTCGGCCGCACGTTCGCTCCGAACAACCGCCAGGGGACCGACCACGCCTGGGGAACGCACCAGCTCGTCGTCGGCGGCGCGGTGCGCGGCGGCTCGCTCTACGGCCGCTTTGCCGAGCTGCGCCCCGGCGGACCCGACGATGTCGACGACCGCGGCCGCTGGATTCCGTCGACCGCTCTCGACGAGTACGCCGCAACGTTGGCTCGCTGGTTCGGCCTGGACGAGGCCGGCCTGGACGCCGTGTTTCCAAACCTGCGGAACTTCGCCTCTAGGAACCTGGGCTTCCTAGGCTAGCGCTTGCTCGAGCCGCGACCGCCAGCTCCACCAGGCGCTCCAGCCTGTCTCCCCGCGCTGCCCCGATACGAAAAGACGGGCGAGGACGCCGCCGCAGCGGCGATCCTCGCCCGTTCCTCCCCAAAGTCGGGACGCTACAGGTCGTTGCAGATCTTCACCGGCCAGATAGCCTCCGCAACGTGCGGTCCGCCGGAAAACTTGGTTGTGTCGAACACACGCATTCTGAAGGTATAGACGCAGCACTCGCCGCGCTGCAGCGTGAACCCGGCCGGGATCGAACCGGCGTAGGAAGTCGCGGCGCTGCAAGCCGCGTCGACCGCCCGCAGGTCGAAGTCCGCCAGCTTGCCGAACACATCTGTTCCGCCGGGGCTTTGGCAACGGTCGCCCGGCGCGCCAACGCGTCGAGGACCGTAGAAGCATGATCCGTCCGGCGCATCGATGGGAATCTGCACCTCTCCGCCGCCTTGCTTGGCGACCCGGATCCAGTAGTGATCGAAGTTGTCGTTCGGCCGCTGGTTGAGCGGCAGCGTCTCGTCGATGTATTCGTCATAGGCGATGCCGACCAAAGGCAGCCGCCACGGATTGCTGCAATCGGGCGGGTCGGCGAAGTCGCTCAGCTTTAGATCCGTGCAAGCCGGTACGGCGTCGATGCGCAGCACCGCGTGAATCGGCTTGTTGTCGAGCCAAATGCGCTGAACGTCGCAGTAGAGCCCGCCGTCCACGTCCTCGACCTCGAGCTTCACCGTGTAGAGCCCGCTCATCTGGCAGCCCGAGGTGCGGGTCTGCCAGCACGAGGGCGACAAGCGCGCCTCGGGTTGGGTGTTCAGGCAATAGGGCGGGAAAGGCCACGGCGCAACACAATCAGAGACCCAACGCGCCGTCAGGTTGTCCGTATCGGTCCGCATGTTCATTTCGCGGTATTGCCACACGGTCGTGTACTCGACGTTCCAGAACTGCGTCCATCCCGGCGCAGAGCAGTCGATATGATGGCCCGGCTTATAGCTGAGGGAGTAGCGCTTGATCTTCTTCTCGTCGCAGCCGCCCACGAATGCCGAACCCTGCAGCGAGACGCAACGCGCGAACGACGCCTCGACCTGCGAGCCGACGAGCGAGCACTTCTGGGTGAAGGTCTCGACGAAGCGGGCGTCGGGGTCGAGCGCGGGCTTGTCGAGGTCGGTAAAGCCGCTCGCGCCGAGAATGCGCACATCCTGTTTGAACAGCGAGAACGATGTCGTGCAGACCCGCGTTGAATCGCGGTTGGAGTGGACGGTGAGCCGCAAGAAATAGGGACCGGCGTCGAGTGCGGTGGTCTCGAAGTACGCCAACAGGCCGTTGACGACCGGGCTGTTCCCTTGTGCGCCTCCTCCCGGCGGGATCGGCGGGTAGTGGAAGTTGTCGCTGTGCCAGCTCGTATTGTCGGCGGACCACTCGAGCGTGTAGTGGCTGAAGTCGCCGCCCGAGGCCGTTCCGCGCACCGCGACGACGAGCGCTTTGAGGTCCTGCGAGACCTCTTCCGGCACGCACTCCTTCGGCTCGTCCAGCCGGCAGTCCAACGACGGCGGGCAGATGATCCTGCAGAACCAGCCGCAGTGCAAGTGGCAGAGCCAGCGGCAGAGGAAGTAGCAGAACCGGCCGAGCCCGTGCTCCTCGAGCACAGCGTTGAACGCCTGCTCGTCACCGCTGCGAAACGCAGCAACCAAGCAGTCGAGCTGCTTCTCGTTGGCGGCCAGCTCTTGCCAACGCAGCGCCATCTCGCGGATCTCCGCCGGGGCAAAGCGGCGCGGGATCTTCGGGCAGATACGGAAGCAGATGCGATGGCAGTGCGCCGCGCACAGCCAGCGGCACACCAGGATGCAGACCGGCAGCAGCTCGAGTTGCTCGAAGACGCCTCGGACCGCTTTGGCGTCGTGCGCCTGATAGCCCTCCAGGGCTTGGACGAATAGCGCTTCGTCCTGAGCGAGCTGACCCGCGGCGCTCGCCACGCTCAGGAATTCCTCGAACGGCGCCGGACCGTCGACCGGGACCTCGATTGGAGCGCACACCCGCCGGCAGAACCAGCGGCAGCGGAGCGTGCAGATCCAGTAGCAGATGAGGTGACAAAACCCGCCAATTTCGAACTTTTCGGCGATCTTGCGAAAAGCGGCGGCGTCTTGTTTCTCGACCGCGTCGAAGAGCTGCCGCGCGGCCTTTTCGTCCGCGGCGAGCTTGCCGAGGGCCGCGGCGTGGCGCCGCAACTCTGGGATCTCGAACGCCTTCTCGGGAAGCTCGCGACACACGATGCGGCAAACGCGAAAGCACTCCCAAACGCAGAGCCAGCGGCAGATGAAGACACAGAATGGCGCCACGGCGAGGCTGTCGAGCACCGCTCGGACCGCCTGGTGGTCGCCCGCCTCGTAGGCTTTGAGAGCACGGGCCAGCGCGTCTTCGTTCTCTGCCAGACGCGCCAGCGCGGGGGAGGACTGCGCTAGCTCCCGGATGAGTCGAGACTCGAGCTCGTCGAACTGCTGCATTGAGGGCCTCCTTCCAAAAAGGACAGTCAGACGGGCGCGAGGCGGTCTAGCCGAGAGAGCGGGGATGAACGGAGATGACGCAGAATCGCTCTCCCGTACTAGCCATGAGTACTAGAAGTACTATGGGAAAAGATGGTACTCGGATTTTCGTAGCAGGTCAACGAAAAAATGCTTAGCCGGCCTCTAAGTCCGCTAAGGGACTCGTTTTCGAGCGGCTCCGGGGCCTGGGTTGGGCTATGATGATGGCGACCCGGCCAGGCCGGGGAGGAGGATTCCGGCCCCATGCGATTCCCAATCACCCGCAGAACAGCGTTTGGCGCACTGGCGGGCGCGGTCGCCGCGGCGGCGCGTCATCAGAACTATCCCCTCCGCCGCCGCGCCAAGGTCGAGAAGATCTGGAAGTCGCCCGAGGGCAACCCGAACGGCCTCGAGGCGACGCCCGAGGGGCTATGGGTCGGCGAACAGATCACCGATCGCGCCCACCTGCTCGACTGGAAGACCGGCAAGCCGTTGATTTCCCACGACACGCAGTCGTCCAATACCAGCGGCATCGCGGCCGGCGGCGGTTTCGTCTTCATGGCGGCCAACGGTCCGGCGCACCTGCGTGAGAAGCGCAAGACCGACGTCGAGAAAGGCGGCCGGATCGTGAAGCTCGACGCGAACAGCGGCAGGCACGTCCAGAACTACCAGACGCCGAGCGGCGGCGGGCTGCACGGGCTGCTGTGGGCCGACGAGGCGCTGTGGGTCACCCAGTTCCGGCCCAACAAGATCCTGCGCTGCGACGCGAACGTGAACGTCTTCTCGGACTTCGATATTCCGCTGACCCGCGCCCACGGCATGGGTTGGGACTCGGGGCACATCTGGTGCATGTTCTCCAACGACTTTCGCGTGCTGAAGTTCGACGTCAAGACCGGCGCCGTCCTCGAAGCCATCCAACTCGACTCGAGCGACCCCGACCCGCACGGGATGACCTATTGGGATGGCGGCCTCTGGTTCTGCGACGCCGGCATCGCTCCGGGACACCAGAACAACAAGAGCCCGCATTCCGGCTGGATCTGCCGGATTCATGTCTAGACCGGCTGCGGCCGCGGTCGCCGTCCTGGTTGCTGTCGCTGCTTTCGCCGCTCGTCCGGACGAGGGAAAGATCATGCGTCCCAGCGACGGGTCGGCGCTCCCCGCTGGGCCGATCGACGTGGCCGCGGCCGCGCCGGACGGGCGTATCGAGCTCGACGGCAAGCCGGTAGAAGCCGATCGGCCCTTCGAGAACGTGCTGCATGCACGGATCGACGCCGGTCCCGGCGAGCACACCGTCTCGTTGATCTGGCCGAGCGGGCGAAAGGATGTTCGAGTCTTCGTGGGCGAGAATCCGCCGCCGGGCTTCGCGCCTTTTCAGATGCATCCGCCCCCGGCGGGCCTGGAGTGCACGCAATGCCACGCGTTGAGCCGTCGCGGTACGTTTCGCTTTCGCGGCGACTGCTTCGCCTGCCACTCCGACGAACAGTTCACCGGGAAGCACCCGCATCCCAAGCACGTGCTCGAGCAGTGCGGGATGTGCCACAACGCGCACGGCTCCACAGCGGACGCGCTGCAGATCTATGATCGCGACACGGCCTGCCGGCAATGCCATAGCTTGTGAGTTACCAGGTGAGCCCGCCGCCGGGAGGCGGCCAGACGCCCAGCTGCTGACGCACCAAGACGACCTGACCCGCGTGGTAGCTGTTGTGCTGCGCCGTCGCTTGGATCGCCGCCAAGTTCGTCACCGGGCCTTCTTCGCCGGCTAGATCGCAGCTCCCAACGAGCTCGAGCAAGACCTCAAGTCCCTGCTTGTAGCGGTCGACCGCGGCTTGCCACTCCGGCTCGTTGGCCACTCCCGCCGGCCAAGAAAAGTCCGCGCTCTGCGGCCACTCTGCGCTCCCATCGCGCACATACTCGATACACCGATCCTGCCAGTACCACATATGGCCGAGGAGCTCGCAAATCGTGTGAGTCGACTCAGCTCGTTTGGACGCCAGCTCAAAGCTGAGCCCGTCGAAGATACCGGCCGAGTCGGCGTGCGCGCGTTCGCCTTGAAGGGCGGATCGGAGAGCGTTCCGCACCGCATTCATCGGGCTCTCCTCGGCCCTGCCAGCCAGGTCAGCTTGGACGAGGACCGTCGCCTCGCGGCACTTCGCGGCCGAGAGCACGTGCTCCGCGAGTATGCCGACTACCAACCCCGACCCGATACGAAGCAACCCGGCCAGCAGGTGGACGGGCTCTATTTCCCGCGCCCCCGCGCGCGTGCTCTCCTCCGCCGCGAACATCAGTGCACGCCTACATTCGTGACTGAGCGGCATGTCGTTCGACGTTGGGACCTTCGTCGTGCTACCCGCGGCGGCGGCCAAGGTCTCACGAACCCGATCGACGGAGGCGTTCAGACCCGGATGCTGTGCCAGGAGCTCAGGCGCCGCGCGAACGGCCCCCAAGAGCAGATGCTCCGCCTCGATAGAGGGGCCGCCGTACTCCGACGCCTCGAAGCGGGCAAAGAAGATCGCCCGCCGCGCCTTCTCGTTGTACCGCTCGAACACACGAACCTCCGCGCCGCCCCGAGGATGATTCTAGCGCCGCGGAGAGCCTTGCGCGTCCAGATGCGAGCGACTTCTTGCGTACGGCTGCGTGAGTTCCGGCCCGCGCCGGCGCCCTACAACAAGGCCTGGATCTCCGCGCGCATCTCCTCGCGATCGATCAAGCCGCGATAGTAGCCGGCTGTCGAGCCGTCCCGGTCAATTAGCCAAGTGGTCGGCACGGCGAGCGCGTTGTAGGCGAACGCGAGGTCCCGATGTCCGACGACGACCGGATAGTTGATCCGGTTCTCTTGGAGAAACGGCTGCACCGCGTCCCATCCTCCTTGGTCGAGCGCCACGCCGATCACCTCGAAACCTTGAGCCCGAAACTCCTCGGCGTACTCCATCAGCCAAGGCATCTCTTCGACACAGTAGCCGCACCAGGTCGCCCAGAAATTGAGCAATACGATCTTGCCCTCGTAGTCGGACAGCCGGACCGTCGCCCCATTCGCATCCGGCAGAGCAAACTCGGTCGGTTGGCGCAGCTTGCAGGCCGGACCTCCCGTCAACGCAAACAATCCGAGCAATTTCCGGCGAGTCAAGCTCAATCCCCTAGCGAAAGAACTATCACAATAGTAGACGTGCGCACCATCCTGTCTCTCGCTGTGTTCTTCGCCGCCTGCGGCGCCCAACCGGAGCGGACGCCGGACGCAGACCCGCACCTCTGGCTCGAGGAGATCGAGGGAGAGAAGCAGCTCGACTGGGTTCGCGAGGAGAACGCTCGCAGCCTGGCGGTGCTGCAGGCCGACCCGCGCTACGAGCCCATGCGGCAGGAGGCGCTCGCGATCCTGACCTCGCAAGCGCGCATTCCCGAGGTCGAGATCCACGGCAGCCATGTTTACAACTTCTGGCAGGACGATACGCACGTGCGGGGCATTTGGCGCCGTGCGCCGCTCGACGGCTACCGAACCAATGCCCCCGAATGGGAGACGCTGCTCGACATCGACGCTCTGGCCGAGGCGGAGAACGAGAATTGGATCTGGCACGGCTACGACTGCCTTGGCCCCGACTATGTCCGCTGCCTGGTCGACCTCTCGCGCGGCGGCTCCGACGCATCGGTTCTGCGCGAGCTCTCGCTGGGCGACAAGGCGTTCGTCCCCGAGGGTTTCCTTGTCCAGGAAGGCAAGAACGGGGCGGCTTGGCTCGACGCCGATACGCTGTTGGTCTCCTCGGACTGGGGCGAGGGCCGCACCGATTCCGGGTACGCGCGGGTCGTCAAGCGCTGGCGCCGCGGCCAGCCCTTCGAGGCCGCTGAGACATTGTTCACGGGCGAGAAGTCGGATGTCGCCGTCAGCGCCTTGGTCCTGCGTCACTCCGGAGATGCGTTTCCGATCTTCGAGCGCGCCGTCACCTTCTACGACAGCGAGTATCACTGGCTGCGACCCGACGGCGAGCTCTTCCGCCTGCCGCTGCCGGACCGCGTCCGGCTCGCTGGCGTGTTCCAGGGCGGCTTGCTGGTGTGGCTGCAACGGGACTGGGAGTACCAGGGCGCGTCGTACCCGCAGGGCGCCCTGGTTTCGTTGCGCTTTGCAGACCTCTCCGCCGAGCTGATTTTCGAGCCCGAATCCAACCAAGCACTGAGCGGGGTCGCCTCGACGAAGAGCTCGATCGTGCTCACTCTGCTCGAAGACGTTGCCGGCAAGGCGCTGCGCTATCGCGCCGGCGCAGCCACGACGATTGACGTCCCGGCCAACGGGGTCGTGCGTCTAGCGGGGTCGAGCGGAGACCGAGACGATTTCTTTCTCATCCACGAAAGCCTCACGAGCCCGCAAACTTTGCTGCACGTCGCCGACGACGACAAGCTGGCCGTTTCGATGACGCTGCCAGCCTTCTACGATACCTCCGATGTCGTCGTCGAGCAGCTTTTCGCGACGAGCAAGGACGGAACGCGAGTCCCCTACTTTTTGATGGCGAAGCGGGACGTGCTCGAGAAGGGAAACGCCCCGACGGTGCAATACGGCTACGGCGGCTTTCTTATCCCAGTCTTGCCCATCTATTACGCAGACCCCTCGCGGCCGCAGCACGGCGCGCTGGCCGGCAAGTTGTGGGTCTCGCGCGGAGGCGTGCTCGTACTGTCGAACATCCGCGGCGGCGGCGAGTATGGCCCGCGCTGGCACGAGGCCGTGCTCGAGGAGAACCGCCAGGGCGCCTACGACGACTTCTTCGCCATCTCGGAAGACCTGATCGGCAGCGGGGTGACCACAGCGGAGAAGCTCGGCGCCGTCGGGCGCTCCAATGGCGGTCTGTTGATGGGGGTCGCGCTCACCCAGCGACCCGAGCTGTATAAAGCGATCGACTGCGGCGTGCCGCTGTTCGACATGAAGCGCTACAACAAGCTGCTCGCGGGCGCGAGTTGGATGGGCGAGTTCGGCAACCCGGACGTTCCAAGCGACTGGGAGTACATTTCGAAGTATTCGCCCTACCAGAACCTGCGCTCGGGACAGCCGTATCCGAGAGTCCTGTTCTATACCTCGACCAAAGATGACCGTGTTCACCCTGGTCACGCCCGCAAGGCCGCGGCGCGCATGGCCGAGCTCGGCTACGACTTCTACTACTACGAGAACATCGAGGGCGGCCACGGCGGGACGGCGAACCAGGAGCAGCTTGCCATGCGGACCGCTCTCGAGTACGCCTACTTCGCGCACGAGCTGATGCCCTAGGTTTCGACCTGCACCCAACGCCCTTCGCGCATGGAGCGGTAGCCGGCGTCGAGAATACAGTTGACGATGTAGCCGTCTTCGTAGGTCTCCCGCGGGGTCTTGCCTTCTCGGACGCACTCGACGAAGTGGCGCATCTCGGCTTGGTAGCCGTAGGTGAAGGCTTCTTCGGGCAAGGGCTGCGTCCAGCCGAAGTCGAGGTCGGCCTTTTCGATGACGTAGCCGGAAGGCTTCGACGTGAAGGCGCGGATGGGCGTGCCGCGGGTGACGTCGGTGAAGATCGAGCCTTCGTCGCCATGGATTTCGTTGCGCAGGTCGAGCCCGCCTTTGGTCGTCCAGGAGAGCTCGCAGTGGGCCACGCCGCCGCCGTCGAATTCGAGCACGAGCAGGGCGTTGTCCTCGCCTTCGGTTTTGTCGTGATGGACGAGGCGTTGGCCCCAAGCCATCACGCGGGTGATCTTGCGGTCCTTGCCGAAGAAGTAGCGCGCGGCGGAGATGCAGTGGCAGCCGAGGTCGTTCAGGGCGCCGCCGCCGGTTTTATCTACGTCCCAGAAGTGCGGGCTGTGGGGGCCGGAGTGGGACTCGCGCGAGCGCACCCAGAGCAAGCGACCGATGCCGCCGGACTCGACCATCTCGCGGGCCTTGACGACGGCGGGGGCGAAGACCTCGGTTTCAGCGTAGCCGTGCATGGCGCCGGAGGCCTTCGCCGCTTCCCAGATGGCGCGAGCTTCTTCACGGTTGCGGGCGAGCGGCTTGGTGCAGACTTGGTTGCGCATGCACTCGGCGAGCAGCTTGGCGACGGGCAGGTGCTCCTGGTTGGGCAGGGCGATAACGAAGAGATCGATGTCATCGCGCGCTGCGACCTGCCCTAGATCGGTCGATGATTCCGGGACGCACCAGTTCTTAGCGAACGCTTCGGCGCGCCCGGTCGAGCGAGAGTAGTTGACGACGACTTGTTGGCCGTTAACGTTGGCCAGCCCTTGCATGTAGAAGTCAGCGACGAAGCCGGAGCCGAGGATGGCGATGCGGATGGGCTGCATGGGACGCGGAATTTGTCTCGCTATGGTCCTAGCGGTCGCCGGATGCGAGCTCTTGTCCCTGAAAGCCTGTATTGGGCTCGCCGCTTTGCGGGTCGCGATCGAGCATCTCGATGATCAACTGGCAGATCACCGTCTTCTCTGGAACAAGGCGCAGGTGAAAAGCACTGAAGTTGATCGTCTCGAGAGCGATGGTTCCTTGGAATCCGTGGTGGATCGTTGGAGCGGTTAGGTGAACGATGAGCCCAAGCCGTGCCAACGAGCTTCTGCCCTCCACTCGGGCTGCCAGTTTCGAGCCAGGTTTGAGGTGGACGCGCTCAAGCGTCGTACCCAGTATGTGACCCTTGGCAACGCGATGGGGAGGGAAGACGATCGAGCCGTCCTGGTCAATCTCCATACGCTTCAAGTAGGCCTGAGCCGTCTTATGGAAATCGTGGGTCGCTAGATTCAGCTCGGTCTTTGCGCCAGGAAGATCGCTGAGGAGGGCGTGATCCCAGATTTTGAAATCGGTTCCAAGCCGAAGATCTACAGCCGAGGTGGTGTATTGCTCTTTGGTCGGTTCCGGCTCTATGGCGGGGATGCCATCCTTGATCGCCTGGCGAATACTATCGCTACAGAGGATCATGAGCCTGGCCGTCTAGGCTGTCGCAACTCCCGTGAGCAAGTTACTGGGCACCCAGGAGCGAGCGTTGCCGATCACGGCCTCGCCGGGCATCTCAATCAAGGTGCGCGCGAGATCAGGATCCTGCTCGACGACGATAACCTTCAACTGCCCTTCAACCTCGGATTCGGTTGGTTCTGCCCGAACCCTCACTGCCGACCGGGGCACGTATGCGCTGGAGTCGTCCAGCATGACGTAGTATTCCGAATCGAGCAAGCCCGGGAGCACCCGGCAAGGGAAGTATTGGATCGTCATAACGCGATCAACAAACCAACCGTAGGTATTGTGTCAAAACCTTGGGACAAGCGCAAGTGTCCTACTATATGCAGTATGCCTTTCGGGGTTGCCTCTAGATTTCGTATGCCGCTCGCTACTCCAGCAGTCGTTTTCTGTGCGCTCGCCCCGCCTCGGCCACCTTCTCGTGCGGCCAAACGGCGAGCGGCTCGTAGCAGGGATGGTGGTGCTTCATGTACGGATTGTTGCGGGCGGCGTTGTAGCAGCAGATGAACGCCCAGCGAGGATGCTCGGAGGTATTCTGGTCCGAGCGATGCAGCAGGTTGGAGTGGAAGAACACCGCGTCGCCCGGCTCGAGCTCCACGTAGACACGCTCGAACTTGGGCAGGACGTGCTCCATCCGCTCCGGGTCCGCGCCGGTCTGCTCGCCGACCGTCACATGGTCGATGCGGCCCATCTGGTGCGAGCCCTTGAGCACTTGCAGGCAGCCGTTCTCGCGCGTCGCCCGGTCGACGGCGATCATGCAACTCGCCATCAGCGGGAACAAGCAGCCGTTCGAGTACCAGTAGCCGTAGTCCTGGTGCCAGGCCCAGGCGCCGCCGGTGCGCTTCTGCTTGAGGGTCATCTTGTGGTGGTAGTGGTAAACCTCGCCGCCAAGGAATTGCTCCATGGGCCGGACGATGCGCTCGGAGCGCACGATGGCGCCGTAGATGGAGTCCTCGGCCAGCGAGTTGACCACGGTGAGCTCGGTGTCGCCTCCCTCGCCGTCCGCGCGCACGAGCTTTTGCTGGACGAGGTCGCGGTCGACGCGGCCGATCTCGGAGAGCAGTTGAGCTTCTTCGCCGCTAAGCAGGCTGCGCTGGACGAGGTAGCCGTCGCGTTCGAATGCTTCGAGGCTCATGAGGTTCTGTCGCTCGCTTGCTGGAGCCTGCGCCCCTGACGGGGCGCTGCAGGAAACAGCCCCGCATGGAATGCGGGAATAGAGGGCGCGCGGGTCGTTCACCGTTCCCCGGGCAGAAGCCCGGGGCTGTTTCCTGCAACGCCTCGCTGGGGCGCTACAAGCAAGTCTACTAGGCTACGCCTCTCTTGCCGTACTGCGGGGGCGCGTCGGGGTCGTTCGAGCCGTCGCCTTCGTAGCCGGCATGGCGCGCGGGTGGCGGGTCGAGGATCTGCTCGCTTGCAGGGTCGAAGCCGAAGACGCGGCCTTGGCGGTAGCTGTCGACGCCGAGGTTGATGGCGACCATGACCTGATAGCCGAAGCGGGCGTCGAAAACAGGCTTCTCCCGCGTGCGGACGCACTCGAGGAAGTTGAGCATGTGGGCGGTTCGGGCCTTCTGTTGGTCGCGGTTATCGACTTCCAGCACTACGCGGTCGCTGCCGGCCGCTTTCTTGAATTCGTCGAGGAACAACCTCTCGGGCTTGACGACAACTTGACCCGAAAGGATCTCGATCGAGCCCTTGCGGCCGTAGATCGTCGGCGCATGGAGGCGGTTGGAAGCCTGCGAGGCGCACGACCCGAACAGATCGCAGCCCAAGCGGTCGAATTCGATCGAGGTCTGGTAGGTATCCGGGACCTGGCGGTTGTGAAAATGCCACAAACCTCCGGAGGCGGTGACGCGCGTCGGGAACCGCGGGCCGACGGAGAACAGCAGCGGGCTCAGGCGGTGGTAGAGAAAGTCGCTGGCGATGCCGCCGGAAAAATCCCAGTACTTGCGCCAACGGAAGAAGCGTTCGCCGGAGAAGGGTTGATCGGGAGCTTCGCCCAAGAACGCCTGCCAGTCGACCGAGTCGGGGTTCGCTTCCTCGTCGACGTAGTACTGCCAGACGCCGTCGGGGTGGTTGGAGGAATAGCTC
Source organism: Bryobacterales bacterium (assembly GCA_965216545.1). Classification (GTDB taxonomy): domain Bacteria; phylum Acidobacteriota; class Terriglobia; order Bryobacterales; family UBA6623; genus RI-231. The sequence continues at coordinate 1,901,543 of OZ244172.1, read as the reverse complement.
GACTGCATCCAGACGACGTCGCCGATCAGGCCTTCGCCCAGAATGCGTTTGGCCTCGTGGTAGGCCGGGTCGGAGACCCACTGACTGCCGACCTGCAGCACGCGCCCGGTGCGCTCGACGGCCTCGGCGAGCTGCTTGGCCTCGGCGATGGTGCGCGTCATGGGCTTTTCGAGGTAGACGTCCTTGCCGGCCTCGAGGGCGGCGAGCGCCATGGGGGCGTGCCAGTGCTCGGGGGTGGCGATGACGACGGCATCGACGTCGTCGCGGCCGACGAGCTCGCGGTAGTCGTGGTGGACGTCCCTTTTGGCGAGGCCGATCATCTCCTGGGCGCGGAACTTGGCGCGGTCGTAGATGTCGCAGGCGGCGGTCATTTTGAGGATGCCGTCGCGGCGCTCCATGGGCAGCAGGCGGCGCTCGAGGTGGCGCGTGCCGATGTTGCCCACGCCGATAATGCCGACGCGGATGGGGTCGGCGGCGGAGAGGGCTTGGGGCAGAGCGAGGGCGGTTGCGGCGGAGGCGGAGACGAAGGAGCGGCGGGTCATGGCGAGGAGTATTGTAGTTGGAGGAGGGCTGATAGACTAACCGCAGGCTATGAGCGCACAGGCTACGGTCCGGAGACTGACGATCGACGACTACTTGAGCGACCCGGAGCTCGAGCGCTTCGAATGGGTCGACGGGATTGCGGTGGAGCTAGGTGTGGGCAACAAGAAGCATTCGAGAATCCACACCCTCTGCGTTCGTTACCTCGACCGCCATGTCGGCGACAGTGGCGAGATGTGGGTGGCTAGCGAGCTGCGATGCCGCCTGACTGTCGGCAGCCAACCCCGTTTCCGGCAACCGGACCTAGGGGTCGTTCGAGGTAGACCCACCGACGGCGATAGCCGGTACCTGGAAGGCGCCCCACTGCTAGCGGTCGAGGTGCGATCACCCGATCAGACGGTGACGCATCTCCTGCGCAAGATCGACGAGTACTTCGCGAATGGCTGCGGGATGGCGTGGTTAATCCTCCCAGAGGACGAGAGTGTGACCGTGCGGACGGCGAACGGGGAGTCGGTGACCTTGGTAAGAGGCGAGACGTTGGATGGCGGGGATGTGCTGCAGGGCTTCTCGCTAGCGGTCGAGAAGTTGTTCGAGTAGTAGGCGCCGGACCGCCCGCTTGCGCAGGCGGCTCTGTCACTCCGCTTCGATGCTCCCGTGGGAGATGCGCAGCACGCGGTCGCAGCGGCGGGCAAATCCCAAGTTGTGCGTGGCGATGATGCAGCACAGCCCTTCCTGCTTGGGCAGACCGAAGATTTGCTCCATGATGGCCGAGCTGGTGCCTTCGTCCAGGTTGCCCGTGGGCTCGTCCGCGAGTAACACACGCGGCTTGCGGACCAGCGCGCGCGCCAGCGCCACACGCTGCTGCTCGCCGCCGGAGAGCTCGCCGGCCTGGTGCGTGGTGCGCTCGCGCAGGCCCACGCGCTCAAGCCAATGGCGGCCCGCCGGCTCCACCTTGGCGCGGTCTTCACCGGCAATGAGCAGCGGCATGATCACGTTCTCGAGCGCGGTGAACTCCGGCAGGAGGTGGTAGCTCTGCCAGACGTAGCCCAGCTCGCGGTTGCGGTAGGCGTCGAGCTCGGTTTCGCTCTTTTTCGATAGCGCCGCGCCGTCGAAGAAGATCTCGCCTTCGGTTGGCTGGTCGAGCGCGCCGATCAGGTGCAGCAAAGTCGACTTGCCCGCCCCAGACTCGCCCACCAGCGCCACGCTTTCGCCCCCGCGCGCCTCGAAGGAGAGGCCCTCGAAGACCGTCAACACCCCCGCGCCCGAAGGGTAGCGCTTCGCCAAGCCCTCGACGCGCAGCAGCGGCTCGCTCACTCGACGCCCAGGTCCTTCCAAGCCTGCTCGAAAGGGTTGAGATCCGGCCAGGCGCCGTTCAAGGTTTCGAAGAACGCCAGCAGGTCGTCGATCTCGTCCGAGGTGAAGTTCTTCGCTTCGATCTCACGCTCGCCGACCTTGGTCTCCGGCGGCTCGGAGTAGAACTCGAGCACTTCGCGCAAGGTGTCAAACCGGCCATCGTGCATGAAGGGTTCGCGGCCCTTCCAGTTGCGCAGGGCCGGCGTCTTGAACGCGCCCTTGAAGTAGGGGTCGGGGTCGATTGCGAAGCGGCCCATGTCGTCGGCCGTGCCGGTGCCGACGTTGTGGAAGTCGTCGTCGGTGAGGTTCAAGCCGTTGTGGCACAGTGCGCAGTCGCCCTTGGTGAAGAAGATCATGCGCCCGCGCTCTTCCTGCTCGTTCAAAGCCGAGCGGTCGCCGTTGATCCAGCGGTCGAAGGTCGTGGGACCGGTGCCGAGCCTCCGCTCGAAGGCGGCGATGGCGGACCCGATTGCTTTCGCGGTGATCGCTTGCACTCCAATTTTCCCGAACGCTTGCCGGTAGTGCGGCTGCGCCGAGACGCGCTCCACCAACTCGGGAAGCGTCAGGTCCATCTCCTTCGGGTTCTGGATCGGGCCCAAGGCTTGCTCTTCGAGCGAACCCGCACGGCCGTCCCAGAAGAAGAACTCCGCGTCAGCCAAATTGACCGTGGTCGGCGTGTTGCGGCCAAGCACGTCGCCATGGGCTCCTTTGCTCAGCGCCTCGCCGCCCTCAAAGCCCTTGGAGGGAATGTGGCACGAGCCGCAGGAGAAGTTCTGCGGACGCGACAGCAGCGGGTCGAAGAACAGCTTCCAGCCGAGGGCCTCGTGGGTGGTGGGGCCGGCGGCCCGTGCCGGAGCGACCACCGCGGCCAACAGGATCAGGCCCGCGCAAGCCGTTAGTCGTCGAGAATCACGCCCCATGGCATGCCTCCCGTCTCGATGCGCTTGATTTCCTCGGCCTTCGCTACGTCGATCAGCGACAGCGTCCCGTCGAGGCTGTTGGTTACGTACAGCCGCTTGCCGTCGCTCGAGAACGCCATGCCCCATACGCGCCGGCCCACCGGAATCTTCTTTTCGAGGTCAAGGGTCTCCGCGTTGAGCACCGCCACCAGGTCGCCGCGGCCGGTCGCGACCCAATAGCGCCCGTCAGGGCCGCGCCGGATCCCTTTGGGCTTCACCAGCCGAATCTCGCGCCGCAGCTTCTTGCGCTGGACGATCTTGTTCGTCTCGACATCGAACTTGACGATCTCGCCGCCAACCTCGCAGGTGACGTAGCCGTACTTGCCGTCTTCGCTGAACGCCACCTCGCGCGGCCTCGCTCCGACCAGGATGTTGGCCACGATCTCGTGCTCGGGCACGGCGATCACGTGGACCATGTTGGTCGACTCGCTCGTCACCATCACCTTCTTGCCGTCCGGCGTCACCGCCACGCCTTCGGGCTCGATGCCCACCTCGACCTCGGCCTCGATCTCGCCCGTCTCCGGATTGAGCACGGTGGCCTTGCCATCGTCTTCGTTCGAGAGATAGATGCGCCCGTTGGGATGCACGTCGAAGGCCTCCGGATCCGAACCGGCCGAAATCGTCCTAAGGACCTTCAGCGATTGCGTGTCGAGCACGCCGATGGCGTTGTCGTTGCCGAGTGCGACGTAGACCTTCGTGCGATCCGGCGAGAAGCCGATGCCGCGCGGCCGGCCGCCGACATCCACGGTCGCAACCAGCTCATGGGTACGGCTGTCGATGACCGACACCGTGTCGTCGCGCTCGTTGGTCACGAAGAGGCGATGCGTTGGCTCACGCGCCGCGAGCGCGGTGAGCGAGAACAGGAAGATCCAAAGAATTCTCATGGCTGACAACTTTGCAGGCCGAGCGTATCCAGGTCGTCGGACGCGGCGACTCCGCGGACTGGCGCCTCCCCGGCAAGCTTGCCGTCGACAACCACCAGTAGTGGCTGGCGAAGCTGGCCGGTCGCGCGGAAGGTGGCGTAGACGCCCTTGACCGCATCGAACTCCGCCTCTTCGCGGAGATAGGCGAGCAGCTCTTCGTTGCTCGCATCCGGATTGTTGGCGACGGCGTCGCTGATGAGCTTGAAAGCGGCCCAAATCGCCCAATCGGCGTCGGACATCGGCCGCCCGGTCGTCTCTTTCCAGCGGCGATTGAGCTCGCGCGCGGAAAACTTCACGAAGTCTTCGTGCCAGGCTCGGGCGACGACGCCGTCGGCGTCCGGGTTCGCCTTGCGCCACTGCGCCGCGGCGTCGTCGAGCATCTTCTTGCTCGGTGCGATGTGGAAGAGGTTCGCGCGGCACTGCCTGCGCAGGCGGTCGTCGGCCGAGGAGACGTTGAGGACGGGAGTCCGCGCCTTGGCCAGAGCCTTTGCCGCCGAGAGGACCTGTGCGCGGGTTCCCGCGACGATCGCCGCCACCGCGTCGTCGTGCTCAGCGGCTTCGCCGGGGCGAGCGATGACGAACTGGTATTCGATGCCGAGGAATTTCGCCTGCCGCTCGGCTTCGTCGATCCCGGCTGCGATGGCGCTGCGCGTCTGCTCGTTCTTCGGGTCGCCGAGGAAGACGACCTTCTTCGCTTGGGAGAACGCGACCGGCGCAGACAAGATCCCGAGAATCGCGATGGAGCACGGCAAACGCATCCGGACGCATTGTATCAGCGCCGAGGCCGGTCGTCGGAGTCTGGGACGGTACACTACCTCTCGATGCGCCACCTCTCTATGCGCCGCGGCTCCATTCCGTTCCTATCGCTGCTCCTAGCCGCCCCGCTCTGCGCCCAGTCCGCGGCGGTCTCGTTGCGGATCACCTTCGGCGAGCTTCAAGAGCGTGAGAAGGACTACTCGGGCGCCATTGCGGTTTCGCAGGGATCCGTCGAGCAGGTTCGCCCCTGGCGCTTCGGGCAGGATGATTCGGTCGACGGCGCCTCGTGGAAGCTCGCCTTGGAGCTCGTTCCGTTCGAGAACCAACCCGATAGCCCGCGCCACATGATGGCGGACGCACGCACGTTGCACGTGCCGCCGGCCGGCGTGACCGCGGTCGTGACCGCGGCGGGGTCCGCGACGATCCGTGTCGAGACGGCGCAAGGCGACTTCTCGTTCGCCCTCCGCGAGGCGGCCCTCGGGCGAACCCTGCGCTTCCTCTCGGGCGATGTGCTGGTGCAGCGAACGCCCTCGTCCGAGCGGGCGAACGAGCTCTCCGACGCGGAGCACTTTGACTATCCCGCCGTGGCGCGCGCCGCCAATGGAGACGTTTGGATGAGTTGGCAGGGCTACGCGGCTCAAGGCGACCACGTCTACGCGCGCCGGCGCACCAGCGCGGGATGGTCCCAGACCTGGAAGCTCACCGACGCCAAGACCGACGTGCTACGGACCGCGGTCGAGATCGACGGCCAAGGTCGGGCCTGGGCCGTGTGGTCCGAGCGCCAGGGCGCGGAATGGCATCTCTACGCCCGGGCCTTCCAGGGCGACTCTTGGAGCGCTCGGCGCAAGCTCACCGACGCTCACTTCCCCAACGTCTTCCACCGTCTCGTGCGCGGGCCCGACGGCCGCCTCCACCTGGTCTGGATCGGCCACGAATACGGCAAGTCCTACGTGTTCTGGTCACGGCTCGAGGGCGAGCGCTGGTCCTCGGCTACGCGGTTGAGCGGGCCGAGCGCCTGGTTCCCCGAAGCCTCCGCCGACTCGACCGGGGCCCTGTGGGTCGCCTGGGATAGCTACCGCCACGGCAACTACGACATCTTCCTGCGAAGAATCTCGCCCGAAGGCGAGCTCGGGCCCGAGATGCAGGTCACCCAGAACGATCTGTTCCAGGCGCACCCGAGCATCGCCATCGACGCCCAGGATCGCGTCTGGCTCGCCTGGCACGAATCCGGCGCCCAGTGGGGCAAGGACTGGACCCACGAAGACTCCTTTCGCTCGACCGTGCTCTATGCCTACCGCCGCCCGCGCGTCGCCGTCTATGACGGATCGAGCTGGAAGGAGCCCGCGGTCAGCCCCCAGAAAGCCTTCCCGCAGCGCTACTGGCGTTACGTACAGAACCCGCGGCTGGCGATCGACGGCCGGGGACGCGTCTGGCTCGGCGCGCAGTCCCGCATTGCGAGCGGCCACCAGCGCAACGACTTCTGGGCCTTCGACGGACGTTGGGAGTTCTTGCTGACCTCGCTCGAGGGTGACCGCTGGGCCGACGCCGCGCCCGTGCCCGAGTCGAGCCTGCGACCGGAAGGGACGCTGGCGCTGGACGCAACGCCCCAAGGCGTGCGTTTGGCTTGGGCGAACGACAATCGTCCCGCTCGCGCTCCCGGCTTCTACGCTTTGATCCCCAACCGCTACGAGGTCTGGACCGGCGAGGCTGCTCGAGCAGACCGGCCCAAGGACCCGTCGCTCGTCGACTACGCGGAAACGCCGCTTGGCGCGGTCATCTCCGTCCATCCCGACGAGACCGCGGAGCTCGCCCGCATCCGGGGCTATCGCACGACCATTGGAGGCAAGCAGCACCAGATCCTGCGCGGCGACTTCCACCGCCACACCGAGATCTCCACCGACGGCTCAGGCGACGGCTCCATCGAAGATTACTTCCGCTACATGGTCGACGCCGCGGCGATGGACACCGGCATCGTCGGCGATCACAACGAAGGCAACGGCGACGAGTACTCTTGGTGGCGCACCGAGAAGATGATCGATGTCTTTCTGATCCCCGGCCGCTACACGCCGATGTTCGGCTATGAGCGCTCGCCAGGCTACCCCAACGGTCATCGCAACATGGTGTTCGCCCAGCGGGGGGTGCCCGCGCTGCCGATCTCGCGCGATGAGTTCACCGGCAGGATCCCAAGCGGCCCCATCGTTTACCCCTACTTGCGAGAGCACGACGGCATCTGCTTTTCACACTCCACCGCAACCAGCCAAGGAACAGACTTCCGCGACTGGGACGAAGAGCTCGAGCCGTTGGTCGAGCTCTACCAGGGCTACCACGCCAACTACGAGTACGCCGGCGCTCCGCGCGCCGAGTCGGATGACCTGCAAGTGATGGTGCACGGCCGCTATGAGCCCGGCGGGTACTGGTGGGACGCCCTCGAGAACGGCCGCCGCCTGGGTGTACAGGCGAGCTCGGACCACATCTCGACGCATGCCTCCTATACGGTCATCTATACGCCCTCGCGCGAGCGCACCGACGTGCTCGAGAGCATGCGCGCGCGCCACGCCTACGCCGCGACAGACAACATCATCGTCGACGTGCAGGCCGAAGCCGCCGACGGCAAGCGCTATTTCATGGGCGACGCCTTTGCGTCCTCGCGAGCGCCGAAGATTCGCGTCAAGGTGATCGGAACCGACCCGATTCAGAAGATCGACATCATCCGCGACAAGCAGTTCGTCTATCACGCCGAGCCGGGGACCGCAGAGGTGGATTTCGAGTTCGTCGACAACCAACCGCCGCCGAGCGGCGAGAGCTACTACTACGTGCGCATCGAGCAACGCGACCGCAACCTCGCGTGGTCGAGCCCGATCTGGGTCGACTACGGACGGTAGAGCCAAGGCGGAGGCTCGCGACCATTCCTGGCAGAATGGGTAGAGGAACGTGTGAAGAAATCGCTGGGACAGGCGCTCGCGATGCAGACCACTGTTGACCCGAAGGAACCTGCTTCGAATCGCGTGAGCCAGTTCCGGATTTCTCCACACGTTCGAGTCTCTGGTCTGCCATGAAGATCGCCTACCTCGACTGCTATTCCGGCATCGCCGGCGACATGCTGCTCGGCGCGTTGATCGACGCCGGGGTCTCGGCGGACGCTTTGCGCGCGGAGATCGCAAAGCTCGAGCTCGAGGGCGTGGAGCTGCAGGTCGAGCCCTGCGTACGGCGCGGGATCAGCGGAACGGACGTCAAGGTAGCGGCTGGCGACGATCACGCCCATCGCCACCTGTCGACGATCGACGAGATCCTGGACGCGTCCGGACTCGCCGGCGTGGTCAAGGAACGCGCCAAGGCGATCTTCCGCCGCCTTGGCGAGGCCGAAGCCGCCATCCACGGCGTCCCGATCGAAAAAGTGCACTTCCACGAGGTCGGCGCCGTCGACGCCATCGTCGACATCGTCGGCGCCTGCGTGGGGTTCGAGTTGCTGGGCGTCGAGAAGCTCTACTGCTCGGCGTTGAACCTGGGCTCGGGTACGGTCGAGGCGGCGCACGGCGTGATGCCCGTGCCGGCGCCCGCGACGGCGGCGCTGGTCCAGGGCCTGCCGACCTATTCCGACGGGCCCGCCGTCGAGCTGACAACGCCCACCGGCGCCGCCATCGTCTCGACCTTGGCCGAGTCTCTCGGGCCGATGCCGGCGATGACGATCGCCGCGGTCGGCTACGGCGCGGGCGACAAGGATTTTCCCGACCGCGCCAACATGGTGCGTCTCCTGGTTGGCGAGGCGTCGAACGCCTCCGAGTCCGCCGAGATTTTCGTGATCGAGGCCAATGTCGATGACATGAGCCCGGAGTGGGCGGGCTACGTGCGCGGCCAACTGCTCGAACAAGGCGCGCTCGACGTGACGCTGACCCCGGTCTACATGAAGAAGGACCGCCCGGGCTACCAGATCCAAGTCCTAACCGAACCCAACGACCGCGACCCGCTAGGCGATCTGCTGCTCGCCGAGACCACCACCCTCGGAATCCGCTACTACCCGGCGCAAAGGCGCGTGCTCGAGCGTTCCTGGAAGACCGTCTCGACGGCCTACGGCGACGTGCGGATCAAGGTCGCGGCAGAAGGCGGCGTCATTCGAAACTTCGCCCCGGAGTACGAAGACTGCAAGAAGCTCGCCGAGAAAAAGAAGGTGCCGCTCAAGATGGTCTGGCAGCAGGCCAACTTCGAGTACCTGCGCTCGAGCGAGCAAGAGCGCGAACAGCGATGAGCAAGTACTACATCACGACTCCCATCTACTACGTCAACGCCTCGCCGCACATCGGCCACGCCTATACGACGCTCACCGCCGACGCGATCAAGCGCTTCCGCCGCATGATGGGGGACGAGGCCTACCTGACCACCGGGACCGACGAGCACGGCACCAACGTCGAACGCTCGGCGCGCAACGCCGGCTGGGAGCCCAAGAAGTTCGCTGACCGCGTTTCCGACGCCTTCCGGCGCGAGTGGGATGAGCTCGGCTTCGACTACGATTTCTTTCGCCGCACGACCGATTCGCGTCACGCCATGGCGGTCCACGAGATTTTCAAGCGCTGCCAGGACGCCGGCGACATCTACAAGAGCTCCTACACGGGCAAGTACCACATCTCCGACGAAGCTTTCGTGACCGAGGAGGAGGCCGCGCAAGCCGACCCGGACAAGATCATCGAGCTGACCGAGGAGAACTACTTCTTCCGGCTCTCGGCCTTCCAGGACAGGCTGCTCGAGCTCTATTCGGAGCCGCCTTACTTCATCGAGCCGGAATCGCGACGCAACGAGGTCGTCTCGTTCGTCAAGGAAGGGCTGAAGGACCTCTCGATCTCACGCTCCACACTGAAGTGGGGCATCCCGCTTCCGAACGACCCCGAGCACGTCTTCTACGTCTGGTTCGATGCGCTCACGACCTATATGTCGGCGATCGGCTACGGCGAGGAGGGCGAGCCGCGCAAGACGTGGGACCGGCTCTGGCCGGCGGATGTGCATCTGGTCGGCAAGGAGATCGTCCGCTTCCACGCGGTCTACTGGCCGGCGTTCCTGATGTCGGCCGGGCTGCCGTTGCCGAAGCAAGTCTACGCCCACGGCTGGCTAATCTTCCAGGGCGGCAAGATGAGCAAGTCCAAGGGCAACATCGTCCGCGCCCTGCCGATCCACAAGGTCGTCGGCGTGGAGGGGCTGCGCTACTACTTGCTGCGCGAAATCGTATTCGGCCAGGACGGCAACTTCTCCTGGGAAGCGCTGGTCGGGCGCTACAACGCGGACTTGGCGAACGGCATCGGCAACCTGCTCAGCCGCACGGTCACGATGGTCCACAGGTACCGCGACGCGCACGTTCCCGCGCCGCCTGCCGAGCACGACGGCGGCCTGCCGGAGAAGGCGCGGGAAACGATACCGGCAGTCATCGCGCACTACGAGAAATTCGAGTTCTCGAAGGCGCTCGAAGCGGTGTGGAGCCTGCTGGGCGCGGTCGACAAGTACATCGTCGAGATGAAGCCTTGGCTGCTGGCGAAAGACGACGGCGACGAGGCGCAAGCCAAGCTCGACGCCACGCTCTACAACTCGGCCGAAGTGCTGCGCGTCGCGTGCGCGTTGGCCTACCCCGTGCTGCCGGTCTCCACGCCCAAGATCTGGAAAACGCTCGGCCAGCCCGGAGCGCTCGACGACTATCAGCTCGCCGACCTAGCCTGGGGAGGTCTGCAACGGGGAACGAAGCTCGGCGAGCCGGAGGCGCTCTTCCCGCGCCTCGACGTCGAAAAAGCCGTGAAGGAGATGCAGAAGTTGGAAGAAGAAGCGCTCAGAGAGCAAGCCGAGATCATGGGCAAGACGCCCGAGGCGGCATCGCCTGACGGCGGGGCCGAGGAGAAGGCTGAGCCGATCGTCATCGATACGCCCGAGATCCAGATCGACGACTTCTTCGAAGTCGATATGCGGGTTGGCGTCGTCAAAGAGGCCCGCAAGCACCCCGACGCGGACAAGCTGCTGCACCTCACCATCGACATCGGCGAGGCCGAGCCCCGCTCGATCTGCGCCGGCATCGTCGGCGCCTACGAGCCGGAGAAGCTCATCGGCCGCAAGGTCGCCATCGTGGCGAACTTGAAGCCGCGCAAGATGCGCGGCATCGAGAGCCAAGGCATGATCATCGCCGCTTCGGGCGATGATCATCAGCCGCACCTGGTGAGCTTCCTCGAGAATGCGCCGGTGGGTGCGCGGCTGGGGTAGGGATCCTGATTCTATCTCTCGACCAACAATCGGTCACCGCGTACGGAAGGTGACTGAAATGTGACCCTCGCCGAGCCCCTGAAGACATAGAATAATTGGGTATTCCGGGATCTCAGTGGCCAGGGTTGCCGGGTGAGACAATGCTGGGATGCAAGATCGCGAGCTTTACCGGCAGATTCTGGGGATCGAGAGCCCTTGACACACTCCATCGTTCTCGTCGCCGAGGGCCTCGGCCCACAGCCGTTTCACGGACACATCGCTATTCTCGTGAACCAGCACAGCGCAAGCGCCGCCGAGATGATCGCCGCCTTCGCGCAGGAGAATGACCTGGCCCGCATCGTTGGCGTGAAGACGCCCGGCCGCCTGGTGGGCAGCCGCCCTTTCAAGCTTCCGGACGGCTACGTCGTTGTCCTGCCCGTCGGCGCTTACTTGACCTGGAGCGGTCAGACGCTGGAAGGAAAGGGCGTCCAACCGGACACGGTCGTCGATCTCAGCTATGAGGCCGTCTCCGCCGGCCAGGACCCGCAACTCGACGAGGCCCTTCGACTGCTGGCGTAGTCCGCCCGCGCGCTATCCAACGCGAACCTGATAGTAGGCCCACCGGAACTCCCCGCGTCGCATGCCGAGCAGGTAAACGCCGGGCTCGAATGCGTCCAAGTCCATTCTGGCGGTTAGCACGACGTCTTGATCCACGAGCACTGCATCGCCGCGTGCTGTCGCCAACGGAGCATCGGCTATCCGGGCCAGAACCAGCTCATACGCGCCTTCCTCGCTCCCAACCGGCAGGTATACCGTCAAGTCCACGCGCCGAGCTAGCAGCCCCGGCAACTCGGACCCAGACTCCACGGGCTCCGTCTCGCCTCGCACCCGCGACTGGCCGCGCAGGTCGAGAACCGCTACCGCGAATTCAGGTTGAGGCTGCGGCGCCACATCCGGCTCCCTGGGCGCCGGCGCTTCCTGCGACGCCGGCTCATCCTGCACGATGACCGGTGGCTCTTCCGGCAGCGGTCCCGACGGCGCCAGCGACCACCACAGCGCCGCTCCCAGGACAACCACAACAGCCGCGCAGGCCGCCAACCATCGCATGCGGCGTCCGAACCGCGCCTCCCGCAGAAACCGCTGGTACTCGGCGAACGTCTCGGACGACCACGTCAGCTCGTCCAACAGCTCCGGCGACAACGGCTGCTTGTGGGCCCGCGCGGCCGCAGCCTTCAGAGCGCCCGAGTCCGTGCGCGCCGCGCGCTCCGGATTCGGGTACGCCGTCCCAAAAACCTTCCGCGCCGTCTCCAACAGCCGTTCTTCGGCCTGCTTCACGGCCCGCGCCTCCTGCTTCGAAATCTGTTCGGGCCTCATTTCGTTCCTCGACGCGACTGCGGCGGCTCCTCATCCAATCCGAGCTGGGCTTTCGCCTTCTTCAGCCCGTACGCAAACTGCACCTCGGCGTTGTGCGCGCTGATCCCAAACTGCCGTCCCACTTCCTTCCACGAGTGCCCGGCGCTCCGCAACGCGAACATCTCGCGCACCCGCGGCTCCATCGCGCCGATCACCTGCTTGAGCAGAATCTCGTTCTCGAGCTCGGCCACCCAGTCGCCTTTCGAACCCGCACCGAGCGAGTCCAACGCCTCGGCCGACTCGAAGTACTGGATGCGATCCTCGCGCTGCGCGCGCTTCGAGAAGCGGCGCACGAACGAGTGGAACAGGTAGGAATCGAGGTTCTGGATCGGCGCCAGCTCGTCTTCGCTCTGGAGCCGCGCCGAGACCGAGAACACGGCCTCTTCGAGGACCTCAGCCGCTTCGGCATGGTCGTTGCGCTCTCTGCGCACGTAGTATAGGACGCGCCGCCAGATCCGCCCAGCGGCCTCTTTCACGGTCGGCTCGACCGGCCGACCTTTCCGGTCCCGCTCGTCGATCCACAGCGGGGGCTCGCCTGTCGGTGGCTCCACCACAAGAGGATACCTTCGCCTCGACTGGTCGCGTTCCTCGGCCATGGCCGACCTGAGCCCTTCAACGATATAGAGGCGTCGGAAGTCTCGGATCTCAATGCGAGGTTTTCAACACCACGGACCGACGACCGGGTACCGCTGTCGACAACACCGGCCAAATCCCGCCCCGGCTGTTCATAGACGACGACAAGGAGCTGCATCATCCCCCTTGGGGGAGCAGGAATGCCGCCCGGCTGCATGTACCGGGCAGTTCGAGTCGGAAGTTACGCAGCAGGATGCAGTTCTTTGGCGACATACTATCCAGGAACTGTGCAGCTTGAGTGGAGCTAGAGCGATGAGGTCGTCGAAGCGACATCAGGCTTCATCGCGTCCACGCCCTACTCGAGCGGTCTAGAGCCCATCGATTCAGCGGCAACAGCGCAGCAAACCAGCCGCTACAACTGGCTGTCGCGCCGCTCCTCGACAACTCGTCAGCCAACGTTCGGCAATGTGCTTCGAATAGTCAGCCGCAACGTGTGCCGGGGAATCGGCGGGCTGTCCATTCCGTCGAGTTCGCTAGCCTTTTCCTTCGCGCTCTTGGCGGAGGGCATGGGTATCCTCTGGCCTTCCGTGAGTCGAATCCAGTCGTCGTTGTCGGAGCCATATCGAGAACTCGCCAACGCCAGCAGCATGAAGTCAGCAAATGGTGAAAATGCCGGGGAGGAACCTGACTCTAGCGTCGCATCGTATAGAGCCTGGAGACTCGGCTTGCCAGTGTCGGCGATCGACAGGGCTACATCGAGGCTAGAGAGACGGAGGGCAGGCTGGGTCTGCCGCCACTCTCGCGCCTGCTCCTCTTGCTCAGAGTTCGGCTGGAATCGCGCCATACCGGCAACAAACAGCCCACGGACCAAGCCCATCTCGATCAGCTCGTCCAGAAAAGGGTGTACCCGCCCCCAATACCGACCACCGTTTGCACCAGTGGCCTCGTACGACCTAACAATTTTGGCGTCGTCATCTCGGAAGGCGGATGAAGGAGGGTTGTACCAGAGGTAGTAAACGGAGTTGTAGACTCCGAAGCGCTGCTGAACCGCTCTCAGGAATTCGGCTTGCTGTCTTTCGAAGCTGTTGTAGCTAGAGTACAGTGCGTACTCGCGCTTCTTGCCAGTTCCGAACAGCCGCTTCGCCTGAACGAGAATGCCGCGACGGGAGTGGCCGAACCTCGGATGATTGACCGTCAGGATGATCCCGAGGTCGGCGCCAGAGTACCGAGACTCCACATATTTGGAGTGCTCGTGCGTCTCGAACTCAACGTCGAGAGTGATACCAGCGTCAGAGGCTTCGAGGTCCTTCTTGGCCTGGGATAGCGGATACGACAGGGCATGAAGGGAAGTCGTATTGGCATCGAGGAGTTCGCAAAGGAGGAATGTTAGATTCTCTTCATTTGGCGAAGAGCCGCGCACCATCCGCGAGGAGACAGCAGTAGACACGCCGTCTAGAAACCTCCACAGCACGCCAGCTTCGTAACTGCCGGCAACCAAATAAACTCGTCTCATGTCACCCGTCCAGATCGAATGTCGTCCGTCCAGCGCTCAGCGCCATTTCGGCGTCTGTTGCGACGAAAGCTTCGATGCGGCCGAAAGGAGGATTGGCGCGGGGCAGCTCACCACGCGACTTTACGTTCGCACTCGAATCTAGAAGCCGATTCTAGCACCGAACTGAAGGGCTCTCGGTCCGCCAGAACCGAAGACCTGAGTCGCTCGGCGGTTCGGCCGCCCGAAGGTTGACTGCTCCAGCAGGTTGACCCCATAGCCATCCAGATTCGCCACGTTGAACAGGTTGAAGACCTCGCCAAACACGCTCAGCTCATAGCGGTCCGAGAACCGGAAGATCTTGGCGACCCGGAGGTCCTGCGAGAACACCGAGTCGCCGAACCTGAAGCTGGAGGGCGGCGTCATTCGCGGGATCGGCCTTCCGGCGGGCGTCAGCCCACCCGCAACGGTGGAGTTGAACCGCTCGACGATCTCTCGCAGCCCATCCGCGTCCGTCCGGCGACCGAGCTCATTCCAGCTCGTTCCCGGCAGCAGGTCATTGATCGTGCCGTCGCCGTTCAAATCCAGGCCGAAGAACTGCGCGCGGAACGGCGGCCCGCTAAGCACCTTCGACACGGCCGACACCCGCAGCCCCCAAGGCAGATCAGCGATCCCGGAGAACGTGAAGACGTGCCGGCGATCCATGTCGCGCGGCCCGTAGCTCTCGAACCAGTCGTTGTTGTTGATCACGCCGTTGAAGCCCCGATTGCTCGACAGCGCATACGAGCCGAGCATCTGATAGCGCCCGGACCAGCGGGTCCCCGGCACGCAGGAATCACCGGGCCTTGAACAGCGAGCCAGCGATTCAGATCGACATCCCCCATGTTCTGGCGAACGGACCGCCGGTAGACGAAGTCCGCCGTGGCGACCAAGCGCGTCGCCAACTCTCGCTGCACGCCGGCGTTGAGGTGGACCGAATACGGAGTCGCGAAGTCCGGCGCGATCAGTCCCGAGCCCTGCTTGAAGACGTCGATGTTGCGGACGCTCAAGTCCGTGTTGCCCGGATCGCCGAGCTGTCGCTCCAGCAGCGCCTTCACGTTCGGCAGGATGTGAACCACTTGCGCGCCTCGGAAGTTCGTCGGGCCGCTCGGGAAGTTGAGCGGCGTCGCCGGCGGTACGCCCGGAATCCCGGGAATCGGGTTGGGGATGATCGAACCGTCGACGATGAACCGCCCGGCGCCCCGCGGCCCGATCGTCGAAAGCTCGCGCAGCCGCAGCGAGTCGAGCGGGAGATCGTAGTACACGCCCGAGCCGGCCCGCACGACGGTCCGGTTGTCGCGCGACACGTTCCAGGCGAAGCCGAGCATCGGACCGAAGTTGTTGCGGTCCCGCCGCGTCGGCGGCAAACCTTGCGCGCCGAGCAGCGGTTCGAGAAACGCCGGCTTGCTCAGTTCGTGGTTCGCGAGATCGGCGTGGTAGAAGTACGACAGCCCGTAGTTCAGCGTGAAGCGCGACCGGACCCGCCACGAATCCTGCCAGTAGGCCCGCCACAGATGATCGTGTCGAGCATCGTCGAAGGCGAACTGAGGCGGTAGCGTCGGATCGCCGAATCCGACCGAGAATCCGACCAGCGGCAGTTGCAGGATGTAGTCGAGCGTCTGAAAGGAATCCGGCAAGGGGATGCGCGCTTGCGGCGGGACGCGCGGATCGGCATTGAAGGCCCGCACCAGCTCCGGCGAGTAGAGCACCATCGAGGCGGGCTCGACGAACTCCAGGAACCCCGCGCTACGCTCGTACTGCCACTCGAAGCCGAAGCGCATCCCGTGGCGACCCTTCTGCCAGGAGACGTTGTCGGTCAAGTGGTAGCGGCGTGTGTCGCCGCCCTGCGGCGTGAGCACGAAGTTGCCGGCGACGAAGTCGCTTCCGAGGATGCTGATCTCCGGCATCCTCTACCCGACGCACTCGCCAGGGCAGTTCGACCGATCCGGCGGCAGATTCCGCGTCTGCCAGTACCAGTAGGAGAACCGCAGCTCGTTGATGAGGTTCGGCCGCAGCACGCTCGACAGCGAGCCGACGCTCTGGTCGACCCAGTTCGAGCTGGCGCTCCAGTTCGACGGCAGATTGCCCTGACCGCTGGGCGGCAGGAAGCTCTCGTTGCCGTCGTGCGTATAGCGAACGAACGCCATGTTGCGGTCGTTCAGGCGGAAGTCGAACCGTGCACTCACGTGGTTGCTGTCGTACGGGCTCGGGAAAATCCCGCCGAAGCTCACGAAGTCCGGTGACCGCGGCTGGACTGTCGACACGCCGTCCTGATTGTTCCCCTCGAAATTCGTGAAGAAGAAAAGCCGATCCTTGACGATCGGTCCGCCGACCTGGAACCCCCACTGGCGGCGCGCGAAGAACGGATCGGGATTGCTGGGCTCTCGCCGCAAGGCAGGGTAGGCGGACAGATTGTGATCGCGGAAGAAGAAGAACCCGCTGCCATGAAGCTCGTTGCCGCCTGAGCGCGTGACCACGTTCACCGCGCCAGCCCCGGTCAGGCCGGTCGCCAAATCGAAGTTGACTGTCTGGGTTTGGAACTCTTGAACGACCTCCTGTGAGGAGTTCTGCGGAGTCCCGCCGGTCAGCGGGTTGAAGACGGGGCTTCCGTCCATCGTGTAGCGGGTTGCGCTTGCTGAAGCTCCGATAACCGAGACGTCGAACTGCCGAGTGAAGAACCCGGCCCTTGGTGCAGCCGTCACGCCGGGCTCGAGGATCGCCAACTGGAAGAACTCGCGGCCGTTGAGCGGCAGATTCTCGATCTGGAAGCGCGAGACGACCCCGTCGACCCCGTGCCAGTCGTAGCGCAACTCGGGCAGCGAGCCCAACGCCTCGACCACCTGTTCGAGCACGTCGACCGAGAGCTCGACATCCACGAAGGTCGTCGCGCCGGTCTGAACAACGACTCGCCTGCGTGGGTCTTGGAAGCCCTCCGCATCGACGCTCAGCTCGTAGACGCCTGGTGGCACCAGCGGCAGGGCAAAAGTTCCTTGCTCGTCGCCAGTCGCCGACCGTTCGAGTGCGGTCGCCGTGTTTCGAGCGAGGACCCGGGCCCTGCTCACAGCCGCGCCGGACGGGTCGCGAACTTCCCCGGCGATTCTGCCGGCCGGTAGCTGGGCTGGCGATGGTCGCCCTCCCGCACCAAGCAGACAACAAGCAACAAGCAGAGCACGCAGACGACTCGCAGGCATGAAGGCCCTCCAGCAGCGTTCAGGATTGGGCGCAACCGGCCGAAAACCGATCTTGTCTCCATCTGAGTCCGCGAGAGCGGAAAACCTCAAAACCGTAGCGTGCGCTCCGTCACCTCCCGTGAGCTTTTCGGTCGAAGCTGGCTCCTCTTTCGCGGACGCCTATGAGCCAAACCCTGGACATCGAAACGACCGAAACCCCCATCAACGTCAAGGCCGCCGCCCGGTTCTTGGCGTCAGCCCTTCGCTCGTGTATGCTTACGTCGAGCGAAAGCAGATTCCCCATTTCCGCATGATGGGCCGCTCGATCCGGTTCCGACTCTCGGAACTGGCCGAGTGGCGCCAGCAATTTCATGTAAATGGAGGATCGAATGAGTAATACAGGGAGGCCGCGCAAGAGGCTCGGAACGGTCTTCGAGCGCAGCAACTCAAAATACTGGTGGGTACGCTACCGCGATCGACAAGGGCTCATACGCAAGGAGTCGTCCAAGACGGAAGACCGCGAGGAGGCCGAGCGCTTTCTCCGCGACCGGCTCGACTCGCGCGACGACGGCACGCTCTCGGCCATCCTGGCCGGCAAGGCGTTGACGTTCGACGCGTGGGCGGACTGGTTCCTGGAGCGACGATCCAAACCGCCGTATCGCTCCGAGAAGACCCACCACGACAATCTCGAAGTCCTGAAGAACCTGCGGCCTGCGTTCGAGCGGCAGCGTCTGCAGGACATCACACCCGAGGCGATCGAAGCATTCCTGCGCGATCGTCTCGCCACGAGAAGGAGGGTCAAGACGCACAACGGATACCGAGAGCTAGGCACACTCAAACCGGCGACGGTGCACAAGGACTTCCGGGTCCTTCGTCGCATCCTGAACGCCGCCGTCCAGCAGCGGGTGCTCGCGAGCAACCCATGCCAGGGCGTGGACTTCCCGGTCCGGCTCGCGGGCACGACGCGAAAGCCGCACTACCTGACTGCGAGCGAGCAAGAGCGCATCGAGCTTCTCGCGCCCAGCTACCTGCGGCACCTCGTCGTCATCATGGTCGAGATGGGATTGCGCCCGTACAAGGAACTCTTGTGCATGCAAAAGAGCCAGATCGATCTCGACAACGACGTGGTGCACATCCCGGACTCGAAGACCCCTGGCGGGATCGCGGACATGCCGATCACGTTCGAGGCGAAGAAGGCGATCCAGGCGCAGTGGGCGGAGTCGGGCGGCTCGCCCTACCTCTTCCCCGCGCTCAACCCAGCGTCGAGCAAGCCACACCTTCGCAACGTGAACAAGGCGTGGACGGCCACGCTGCGACGGGCGAAGGTCCCGCACTTCTCGCTCTACGAGTTGCGGCACACGTTCGCAACGAGGCTCAGCGCCGGCGGTGTTGCGGATCACTTCGTCGCGCAGGCGCTGCGGCAAGACGACTCCGCCGTCTTCAAACGCTACAGCCAAGCGAAGCTCCAGATGCTCCGCGAGGCGCTCGGCCGGCTCGACCGCCAAGCGAACGAGCACGGCAAGAGTTTTGGATCAGCAACCAGGAACTGACCGACTTTTGGAACAGTTCTGGAACAGAAACAACAATCGCAGCAACGGTTGGTCTTCGTAAGTCGCTGAAAACTATAGAGGGTGATGGTCGGGGCGGAGGGATTCGAACCCCCGGCTTCCTGCTCCCAAAGCAGGCGCGCTACCAGACTGCGCCACGCCCCGAACCTCGACTGCCTACTTCGATTCTAAACCAACCGCGCCCAGTCCGAGCTCCCGGTTCGGCCCCTTTGTTGCCGCGGCGCGGGCCATCGCGACCGGCACGGCCTCCGCGCTGGCAAGCAGCGCCGCGATCCACACCGCATGCGCGGCGGCCAGGTGCACCAACTGCATCCAGCCCGGCGCCGCCAGTGCGATGTTGGCCACGCCCAGCAGCAGCTCCGCCACCACCGCCCACAGCGCCAGTCGCGCCCAGCCCGCTCGCCGTCCTGGCCAGAACAGCCACGACAGGTACAACGAGCCTACGACCGCGATCAGCGGGTGAAGAGCGCGCAGGCGCACCAGGAAGTGGTTCGTCGGCGAGAGATTCTCGGTGACCTTGGCGAACATTCCCGGCCCGAAGGCGGGCTCGATCGGGAACAGCGTGTCGCCCAGAGCCGTCACCGCTCCCGCCATGCTCATCGCGACCAATGCGGCCAACCCCAACGCGCAGGCGGCCGGGCTGCGGCCCAATGGGGCGGACCCGCTCCGTCCGCCGCCGGCGATCCAAGCCGTCAATGCCGCGCTTCCCGTCAACAACAACGTATTAGTGAGATGAACCGAGACCGCCAACGCCCGTGACATCGAGTCGTTGTCCGCGACCAGCTCTCGCAACACGATGCCGGCTCCGATGCCGGCCTCGATCATGAGGAAAACGAATGTCGCAAGCGCGGCGCGAAACACGACTTGGCCGGCTCCGTAGCGCCTCCACGCCCAGAAAACCAGCACCAGCCCGAGCAGGCCGCACAAACCGCTGGTGAGTCGATGCGTGTACTCGATCATCGTCTCGAGGGTCGGTTCTGGCGGGATGATCTCGCCGTTGCAGGTGGGCCAATGGCTGCCGCAGCCGGCCCCGGAGTGAGTGATGCGCACCCAGGCGCCGAAGAGAATGACGACGATGAGGTAGGCGACGAAGAACCAAGCGTAGGTCCTGAAGCGATTTCGACCCTGCACGGCTGCCTCACCTTCAGCGTAGCGCTCCGGGGAGGGCCGTTTATGGGACCGATAGAAAATATTCGCTTCCGCCCCCGGCCCGCTCGCGGGTATATTGGGTTTCGAGAGAGGCTTGCGGCTCACCGTCGAGCTGGGCGGGGCTCTCCTACCGTCGCTGCAGGGCGTCACGCTCGCGCGCGGCCTTCTTCTGACCAAGCCGTCGGAAGCTTTCACTAAACATCTTGCCGAGGGATTCGTGCGTGCGGGTCTACCGCGGGGCGGGCGCGCCGTGTGGGGACCTTCGTACTCTCACGCGAGGAGCGAACGATGAAGACCGATTGGGACATAACCACGCGAACCGGGAACGGCGGGCTGCGGCGCGCCGCCCGGGTTGCGACGTTGCTAACGGCGTGCGCCGCGGCCGCTTGGGCCCAGGAAGGGCCGAGCGCCGAAGACGTTCAAACGCACGCCAACATTCTGTGGACTCTGCTGGCGGCGATCCTGGTGTTCTGGATGCAGGCGGGTTTCGCGTTCGTCGAGTCAGGTTTCACGCGCGCCAAGAGCGCCGCCCACATCATGATGAAGAACCTGCTCGACATGTGCATGGGCGCGCTGTCGTTCTGGGCGATCGGGTTCGGCCTGATGTTCGGCGCGAGCACTGCCGTGCTGATTGGCGGCGACCACTTCTTCCTCTCGCCCGACGCGTCGACCGCGGAAGGGCAATGGGAGTACGCGTTCTGGATGTTCCAAGTCGTCTTCGCCGCGACGGCGGCGACGATCGTCTCCGGGGCGATGGCCGAGCGAACGAAGTTCTCCGCTTATCTGTTCTACTCGCTGGGCCTCACAGCGATCGTCTATCCGGTCTTCGGACATTGGGCCTGGGGCAATCTGCTCATCGGAGACAACGGAGGCGCTTGGCTGGCTGAGATGGGTTTCATCGACTTCGCCGGCTCTACCGTGGTGCATTCGGTGGGCGGCTGGGCGGCGCTGGCCGGCGCCATCTGCGTGGGCGCCCGGATGGGCAAGTTCACCAAGGACGGCAAGGTCAAGCCCATCCCGGGGCACAACATGCCGATGGCCGCCCTCGGCGTCTTCATCCTATTCATGGGTTGGTTCGGCTTTAACGCCGGCTCGACGACCACGGCCGACGGGTCAGTGGCGCGGATCGCGGTCAATACCTTCCTCGCCGCCTGCGCCGGCGGCGTCTCGGCGATGGTCGCCTCCTGGATGAAGTTCAGAAAGCCCGACGTGGGCATGACGCTCAATGGCGTGCTTGCGGGTCTGGTGGGGATTACCGCGCCGTGCGCCACGGTGACCCCGGCGGGCTCGATTCTGATTGGGCTCATTGCAGGCGTGCTGGTAATGTACAGCGTCCTGTTCTTCGACAAGATCAAGATTGACGATCCAGTCGGCGCGATCTCGGTCCACGGCGTTTGCGGCGCGTGGGGCACGATCGCCGCCGCGTTGTTCCATGAGAGTCTGTTCGCCGGTGATCCCGAGTACAACCTGATGAGCGCGCTGTGGGTGCAGCTCGTCGGCGTCGTGGCGGCGTTCCTGTGGACCTTCGGCACGGCCTTCGCTCTATTCAAGGTTCTCGATGCGATCGTCGGGCTGCGGGTGTCAGAGGCCGAGGAGCGCCAAGGCCTCGATCTGGGCGAACATGGCTACAGCGCTTATCCGGACTTTCAGGTCCACGGCGGTCAGGGCATCGTGACCGGCGCCGCTCCAGCGCAGGCGACGACCCGCGTCGTACCCGAGAGCCGCACGGCGGAGGCCTGACGTCGCCGCGAGCATCGCGTAGCGACCCCGCTCCCCGCTTCCCTCACGCAGCCCCCAGCGGAGCGGGGTCGCGCCTCTCTTTCTCACCATTGGGGCCGAGGCGCGTCCCTCGAGAGATGACCCGCCGCATGCAATCGTTGGCAGAGCTCGCCGTCACCGGCCTGCTCTACCCCTTCGTCACCACCTGCATCGCCCAAGGCTATGTGAATCCCGACCCCGTCGATGGAGGGAACGCTGCTCGTCGGCGATCATCTCAGCGTCGACAAGATCTCCTACGCCCCGCCGGACGCCGTACTCGGGACAGCTCTTCCTCACCGCGAGAAGCGCGGCCTCACCGCGAGAAGCGCGGCGCGATCGTCGTCTTCCGCTACCCGCTGAATCTCGAGGAGAGCTACGTAAAGCGCGTCATCGGCCTGCCTGGCGACCGCGTGCGGATCGAGAACAGACGCGTCTTCATCAACAGCCTGCCTCTCGATGAGCCCTACCTACAGCTCGTGGATGCCGGCCGCATGGCCTACCGCGACGACTTCCCAGCCGAAGCCCCGGGTTGGATCGATGCTCGAGCCCGAAGGATGCTGGACGAGCACGTCGAGGCGGGCGAGCTCGTCGTCCCGCCCGGTCGCTACTTCGTCCTCGGCGACAACCGCGACCACTCCTCCGATAGCCGCTTCTGGGGCCTGGTCCCAAGGGAGACTATCTACGGCAAGCCGCTCTGGGTCTACTGGTCGTTCGACGCGCCGACCGAGGTCTTGCTGGATCGTCTCGCACCCAAGTCGCTTCTGAGCTTCGTGACCGGCTTCTCTCACCGGACGCGTTGGCAGCGGATCCCGACGCGCGTACCCTGAGCCCAGATGTTCAAATAAACACGATGCGCGCCCGGATGGCGGCCAGTACGAAGAATTGCACGCCCAAAAGTGCGGCGCGCCAGCCCGCGGACCACCGGCTTAGCTCCGCGCCAACGAGCAGTAGAGCCAGCGGCTGCAGGAACAGCCAGACGCGCGCTGTCTCGGCGCGCAGCAACCCCGAGACGTCGACGATCGCGAGCGTCCCGAGAGCGGCCGCCGCAAACCACCTCAGCCGTTGCGCCTCCGCCAGCCCGCCCTTGGCCCAGCGCGCCAACAGCAACGCCAACACCGCCGCCGGCGCCCAGCCCGAGGCCAGGAAGAAGTCGTAGACGTCCCAGACGACCGTCAGCCGCCAGGGCCTGTTCCAAGCCCCGGCCAGCCCTTCTTGGATCCGCATCGAGGTCTCGAGCGCCGCCAGATGGTCGTAGCCCCACACGAGCTTCGCGGCCACGAAGGCCGCCGCGAGAGCGCCCGCGCCAATCGCGGCAGCCTTGGCGACCGCTGCGACTCCCTGGCTGCGCAACGACGCCGCCAGCATCAGCGCGAACAACGCTCCAAGCACCAGAAAGCTATGCGTGAAGAACAGCGCAACGGCCAGCAGCGCGCCGAACGCCGCAGCCGCGCCGCGGCCGCCCTCCCACGCGGCCCGGGACCACAGCACGATCAGCCCGAGCGTCAAGACGGGGTAGACCGCGTCGAACGAGCCGACCATGAGGATTGCGGCCGGCAGAGGAGTCCAGGCCGCCGACGCCCAGAAGCCCGCCCGCGCATCTCCGGCGACCCGCTTGCCGGCTGAATAGAGCAGGGGAATCGCCGCCCCGGCCAACAGACCTAGGAAAAGTCCGCCGGCGTCCGCTCCAGTTTCCGCTCCAAAGAGCCGATTCCAGAACCAGTAGTAGAGAATCGGCCCGGGCGGGTGCGTCTGGGCGTGCCCGATCATGCCCGGCAAGCGTTCCTGGTAGCTGGCCAGCCAGGCCCCAACGTCTTCGATTCGCGTCGCTTCGGTGTGGTAGGAGGTGATGTCGGGATGCCGCACGCGATTCCCGACAACCGCCAGCCCTTCGTCGGTGAGGGCCGCGAACGAGAAGATCAACGCGACGTGAACGATAGCGACCACAGCCAACGGCGTCCGCGCCTTGCCGGTCGAGGCGAACCTTTCCGCCGCCGCCCATACCGCCGCGAAACCCAGGCCGGCGAGCGCTGCAATCGGAGCGAAAGGCGCGTGGCCGTAGCGCCACGGCCAGTAGGGCGGACCGTTGATCCCCGGCGTGTAAGCCAGCGCGAGCAGAGCCGGGACGAGGCCGGCGGCGAGCGCGACCAGCGGGCCCTTAGCCAGCCGCCGCGCAGCGGTCGGCGACGCGTCGGGCTGCCGGCGCCGTTGCGGGCGTGTGCGGGTTTTGCGCGCCACCAGTGCTGCTCCGGCGCACCCATTGTGACCGCCGGCGAGAGGGTGATATTGTACAGAAAGACGCCTGGTTCTCGGCGGAAGTCGAGGCAAGCTCCCATTCCAACTTCTAGAATCGACGCGCAGCCGGTCTTGCCGAGGGGCCTAGACGACTCGTGCATCCGCCGCGCGGAGCAGTTATGTCCAACGCGATGAAGTGTCTCCTCACCTGCCTGATCGGATGGTTGCTTGCCGCCGTCCCCATGCTCGCGGCGACTGAAGGCGCCGAGACCGCGGCCGAAGGCGGCCACCACGGCGTGGCGACGTTCCTGTTCGAGATCGTCGCCATCCTGATCGCCGCCAAAGTCGGCGGCGAGCTCTTCGAGCGCATGAGTCAACCGGCCGTGCTCGGCGAGCTCGTCTTCGGCATGCTGCTCGGCAACTTGAACCTCATCGGATTGACGTTCATGACCGGCTTCAAAACCGACGAGATGCTCACGCTCGCCGCCGAGATCGGCGTCATCCTGCTGCTGTTTGAAGTCGGCCTCGAGTCGAACATCGACGAGCTGATGGCGGTCGGCAGCTCGGCCATGCTGGTCGCGGTGCTGGGCGTGGTTGCGCCGGTCTTTCTCGGCTACGGCGTCTCGCTGTTCTTCCTGCCTACCGAGCAGTGGTACGTGCACCTGTTCGTTGGCGCAACCCTTGCCGCCACCAGCGTGGGCATCACCGCGCGCGTGCTCAAAGACATGCGCAAGATGGACACCAAGGAGGCCAAGATCATTCTCGGCGCAGCCGTCGTCGACGACGTGCTCGGCCTCATCATCCTCGCCGTCGTCAGCGGGTTGGTCACCTCCATCGGCGCCGGCGGCGGAGGCGAAGTCAACATCGTCGAGGTCCTCAAGATCATCGGCAAGGCGGTCGCCTTCCTCGGCGCCGCGGTCATCGCGGGGCGCTTGCTGGCGGGCAGGGTGCTGCACATCGGCTCGATGGCGAAGGTCGGCGGCATGCCCGTCGTGCTCTCGGTCTCGTGGTGCTTCTTGCTGGCCGGCGTAGCCGAGACGATGGGCCTGGCCGCCATCGTGGGCGCGTTCGCGGCCGGCCTGGTGTTGGACCAGGCGCACTACCAGGGCTACAAGGAATGGCGCACGCGCCACATCGAGGAGCTGCTGGCCCCGCTCAGCGCGGTCTATGTGCCGGTCTTCTTCGTGCTGATGGGCCTGCGGGTCGACCTACGCGCCTTCTCCTCGGCCTCGGTGCTGCAGTTCGCCGCCGGGCTGACGATTGCCGCCATCATTGGCAAGCAGATCTGCTCGCTCGGGATTCTCGAGAAGGGCCTCAATCGCATCGCCGTCGGCGTGGGTATGATTCCGCGCGGCGAGGTGGGGCTGATCTTCGCCGGCATCGGCGCCGGCTTGGCCGTCGGGGGCAAGCCGGTCTTCTCCCCCGAGACGTTCTCGGCGATGGTCGTCATGGTGATCCTCACGACCCTCGCCACGCCGCCTCTGCTCAAATCGCTGATGTCGAAGGACAGCCCGCAGGCCTGACCCGCGGGCAGTCGTCGCCCTCAGAGCGTGCAGCCGACGCCCAGGCCCGCGGCCGCCTGCCTCACGCCGGCCAAGGTTTCCTCCGCCAAGGGAATCCCCTCGCGGACGTACCGCTCGGTGGTCTCGGCCTCGAGCTCGCCCGGCGCGTAGATTCGCTCTACTCCCTCGGCGCGACGGCTCGAGCGCAGCTCACGGATCGCGCCATCCACCCGCCGTCGGAACGCCGCCGGATCTTCAAACGCCGCCACGTCGATCGCCAAAAAAAAGTGCCCGTCCGACCCGGGCTTGGGACCCGTCTCCATGTCGCCGAGCTCCGTGCCGTAGGCCGCGCCGGAGAGCATCGACGACAACATCCCAAAGACCATGGCCAAGCCCACGCCCTTGTAGCCGCCTATGGGTTGCAACAGCCCTTCGATGGCGATTGCGGCATCGGTGGTGGGTCTGCCCGCGGCGTCGAACGCCCAGGTGTCGGGAATCTCCGCGCCCTTCTGCGCGAAGACCCGGATCTTGCCGTGGGACGAGCCCGAGAAGGCCGCGTCGAAGACGACGTCCGGCTCCTCGCCCGCCGGTATTGCTACGCCGAGCGGGTTGATGCCGAGGATCTTGTCCACGCCGCCCCACGGCGCCATCGTCGGCAGCGCGTTCGTCGAGGCTATCCCGATCAGGCCCTCCGCCGCGCAGGCCCGCACGTAGTACGCCATGGCGCCGCAATGGTTGCTGCTCCGCACCGCGGCCAGCGCCACGCCGAGCTCGCGCGCCCTCTCCATCGCTTTGTGGACCGCAAACGAGGCTGTGACCTGCCCCATCGCGTTGTCCCCGTCCACCACCAGCGCAGCGCCGGCGTCTCGCGCCAGCTTGGGGACGCCGCGCGGGTTGACGCCGCCGCCGAGCTTGCGGACGTACTCGGGCACGCGCAGAACGCCGTGAGAGTGAACTCCACCCAGGTCGGCAGCCGCCAGCGAGTCGCTCAACAAAGCTGCATCGACCGGCGACATTCCGCGGGCCTCGAAGATGCGGCCAAGCAGATCGCGCAAATCGCGCGCATCCACGCGCGTCTCGTCGGACGAGGACGGGTAGGAAGACATAGGCGGGCGCTCGCTGATCATACGAGCGGCGACCGCCAATCGTTCCCGTTACCAACTACAATCTCAGTGTGCGGATATTCGGACAACGATCCTCTCTCGTCCTACTTACGCTCGGACTGGCGATCTCCGCGACGGCCGGCGATTCGGTCTTGAGCGCCGAGCAGTCCAAGGCCGGTTGGCGGCCGCTGTTTGACGGCAAGACCAGCGTGGGCTGGACCGGCATGAAAGGCCGGCCGTTTCCAGCCAAGAGCTGGGTCATCGAGGACGGCATGATCCGGACGACCGAAGACGGCTCCGACGGCGACGTCGTCACCACCGACGCCTTCGACAACTTCGAGCTCGTCTTCGAGTATCGCCTCGCGCCGGGCGGCAACAGCGGCGTCAAATACGGGGTCCAGCACGAGTGGCTGAGCCCGCACTGGGCGCCCGACGCACCCGCCCGCTTCAAGGCGAACCAGGCGATCGCGGCGGTCGGCTACGAGTTCCAGATCTACGACGACGAGACGATGCATCGCAAGCCCGGCTGGGAGCTCTCCGCCACTGGCGCCCTCTATCTGCTCGAGGCCCCCGAGAACAAGCAGCTCAACGAGCCGGGCCAGTGGAACTCGGTGCGCATTCTGGTCCAGGGCGCCCGCGCGGAGCACTGGCTCAATGGCGCCAAGCTGCTCGAATACGAGCTCGGCTCCGCGGCGCTGTTGGCCAAGGTCGAGAAAACGAAGTTCCGCAAAGTCCCAGGCTACGGCCTCAGAGCGCCGGGCCACATCGCGCTACAGCACCACGGCTCGCCAGCATGGTTTCGCAACATTCGAATCCGCGAGCTGTCCCCGCACCGCTAGAATCGAACGACAAACGCGGGCTGCACGTAGCGGCGACGAGGAGGCGCGGGAAGCGGTCCAGCGGTGGTGGGCCCTGCAGGATTCGAACCTGCGACCAAAGGATTGTGAGTCTGTCCCGCAGTCGGAGCGACGAAGAACCCGACTGAAAACAAGGTGCTTGCGAGCGGACAAGCCGAGCCAGACGGAGCCAGAGCGAGCGTGAATTCGGACAGAATTGGGAAAGTAGAGGCGCGTCACCTCACGGGCGGTTGAGCGTGTCCATCCCGCTGCGATCCTTGGCGCGCCTCTCTTTCCTTGGAAGAGCGTAGTTGTTCGCTGGCGTCTCAGGCAGCGCGTTTGGCGTCCTAGAGGCCATTCGCAATCGACCAACCTCATGCGCCATGACCCCGGATCGCGTTCGCAGCGCCGTTGCGTGCGCTGTCAAGGGCGCTGCACTTCGACCCCTGATCCTATCAGAGCCTCAAGTCGATGCTGGCCAGCGGTCTGGACCAGCAGCCGCTCGACGAGTCGTCGCCTGAGCGCGCGCCCGTCGAGCATCCCAACATCCGCGGCGCCGACCGCTACGATTCTCCCCAACTTCTCGCAACCCTCGATCTGGCCGCCCGACAGGAGCCTTCATGCTGACCGACCGCTATCAACGCCGCTCGACGGTGTTGACCAGCCAGCTGCCGGTGGCCAAGTCGCACGCTCAGATCGGCGATCCCACCATCGCCGACTCGATCCTCGACCGGCTGGCGCACAACACCCACCGCATCGAGCTCAAAGGCGAATCGCTGCGCAAGAAGCGCGCCCGCAAGGCAGCCGAGGAGGAGACCAACCTCCGCTCGCACTCAAGCGTCCCACGGGCTTCTTCGCCGCCGAGCGCTCGCTCTGCCACCGTTCGTCTGCGATGCGCTGAAACTGCACCTTGCCGGGCAACAAGGGCGGCGGGAGCTTCTAGGCGAAGCGTACGCGGAAGGCGATCTGGTCTGTTGCGCCGGGAGGACGGCTCGATCTGGCCCCCGTCCGCGTTCACGTCCGCGTACCGCGCACTGCTCCGGCGCCGGAACGTTCGCAACGTCAACTTTCATGCGTTGCGCCACGCGCACGCCAGCCAGCTTCTCACGGCCGGAATCAGCCCCGAGGTGATCTCGGAACGGTTGGGCGCTCCAAGGTCGGCTTGACGCTGGACACGGACGCGCACTTGCTCGCTGGATGGATGAAGAGGCAGCGGCAAGACTGCAAGCTGCCGCTCTGACGGCCCGCGAATCGGCAAGACCGCCTATTGTCCAGTGAAGGCCACGGCTCTAGCCTCCGCCTTCAGCCTCGGACGACATCTCACCAGAACCGATCAATGTCGTGTGCTCGTGAAGCAGAAAGTTCAGATAGCTTCGGATAAGGTTGCAGAACAGGCGTGCTTCTGAAGGCGACATCTCGATGCCGTCTCGCAGATCCAATCCGTGTCTCACCCCTCCCCCGCTGGGAGAGGAGAGAAAGCCGTGAACGCTTTCTGCCAAGCCAAGAATGAAGTCAAGCGTCGAATCCCGATGGCGGTTTCTCAGTTCACGGACGATCTTGTTGAAGTACCTTGCCCCTTGTGCCAGCTGATTGCGAGTCCTGTCCACGGTAGGCGGTCGAAATGGTCTCTAGCAGCCACAACAGCTCCTGGACTGCTCGGCGACCCTCTTCCGCCTCAAGGTACCGCTCGGCAACTCCCAGCGATTCCCTCAGAATCGGTGCGGATCTTGGTGCATACGGTCGCTTTCTCCCTTGCTATACTCGTGGATCTTTCCGCGGCGCGCTCGCGCCGCGTTGCCATCTCAAGAGGATTTCCCCCCATGAGCGCTCCCAAGTTCGCTAATTACATCAACGGCCAGTGGGTCGAAAGCTCCGATACGCTCGAGAACCGCAATCCGGCGAACACGGACGACCTCGTCGGCGTCTTCTCGAAAGCCTCGGCCGCCGACGTCTCGGCCGCGGCGGACGCCGCACAAGCCGCCTTCGCCTCCTGGTCGGCCATGGAAGCGCCCAAGCGCGGGTCGTACCTGTTCAAAGTCGCCGACATCCTCGAGAAGAAGCTCGGCCAGCTCGGCGAGGAGATGACGCGCGAAGAGGGCAAGACGAAGCCCGAGGCGATCGGCGAGACGATGCGGTCGATCAACATCTTTCGCTACTTCGGCGGCGAGGGCTCGCGTATGGGCGGACATCTGGTGCCGTCGGAGCGTCCGCGGGTCTTCATGTGGGCCGAGCGAAAGCCGATCGGCGTGGTGAGCCAGATCAACCCGTGGAACTTCCCCTCGGCGATCCCGGCGTGGAAGCTGGCGCCGGCGCTGGTTGCCGGTAACACAGTCCTGCTCAAGCCCGCTTCGGCGGCGCCACTCTCCTCATGGCGGATCGTGGAGGCTTGCCACGAGGCGGGCATTCCAGCGGGCGTGGTGAATTTCCTTTGCGGCTCGGGTGGAGTGGTTGGCAACGCGATGGTCGAGAACGAACACGTCCAGGCGGTCTCGTTCACCGGTTCCTGCGATGTCGGCAATGGGCTGCACGCGCAGGCCTCGGCGCGGCGGATCCGCATTCAGCTCGAGATGGGCGGCAAGAACCCGACGATCGTGCTGGGCGACGCCAACGTAGACTCGGCGGTGGCCTGCGCGCTCAATGCGGCGATGTTCTCCACGGGGCAGAAGTGCACGGCGACCAGCCGCGTGATCGTGGAAGAGTCGGTCTATGACGTTTTCGCCGAGAAGTTCATCGCGGCGACGAAGGCCTTGAAGGTCGGCAACGGGCTCGAAGAGGGCGTGCAGATCGGCCCGGCGATCGACAAAGGCCAGCTCGAGGTCGACAACGACTACTGCCGGATCGCCGAGAAAGAAGGCGCGACGATCGCTTGCGGCGGCAACATTCTCACCGGCGACGACTACGACAAGGGCTACTTCTTCGAGCCGACGGTCGTGACCAACGTGACGAACGACATGCGCATCGCTCGCGAGGAAGTCTTCGGGCCGGTGGCGGCCTTGATCAAGGCAAAGGACTTCGAGGATGCGCTCTCGATCGCCAACGACACCGAGTTCGGGCTCTCAGCGTCGATCCAGACGCAGAAGGTCTCGCGTGTATTCGAGTTCGTCAAGGGCATCGAGGCGGGGCTGGTTACGGTTAATCTGCCGAGCGCGGGCGTGGAGTATCAGTTGCCCTTCGGCGGAACGAAGGGCTCGAGCTTCGGGCCAAAGGAGCAGGGCCCGGCGGCGCTGGACTTCTACACCGACTACAAGACGGTCTATTTGGGGTATTGAGGGCTCGTCGAAGCGCCATGAAGCTCACGCAGATCCGCCGCAACGGCTCCATCGTCGCCGCCATCGTCGAGGGCGGCCAATACCGCCCGGTTCCGAATCAGACCACGGCGTCCCTCGTCGTGCAGGCGGAAGCCTCGGGTAAGCCGCTCGCGGAGGTCGCCAGAGCGCTGGCGATCGCGGACACTGTGGCCGCCGAGCCGCTGATTCCGATCCACCCTGCGGAAGTTTGGGCGTGCGGTTGCACCTACGCGCCGTCGGCGGAGTTCCGCGACACCGAGCTCGGGACGCGGGAAGGCATGTACGCCTACGTGCACAATACCGATCACCGGCCCGAGTTGTTCGAGAAGGGCGGCGCGCGCGTTTGCGTGGGCTCTGGCGAGCCGATCGGCATCCGGCGGGACTCGAAGTTCACCGCCCCGGAGCCCGAGCTGGCGCTGATCGTCGACTCGAGCGGAACGATTCACGGCTATACGCTCGCGAACGACGTCTCGGCGTGGGACATCGAGCGCGAGAACGCGCTCTACCTGCCGCAGTCGAAGATCTTCGACGCCTGTTGCGCGCTCGGCCCGGTGGTGGTGACGGCGGACGAGATCGCAAACCCCTACGACCTGCTGATGAGCTGCACGATCGAGCGCGACGGCGAAGAGCTGTTCTCCGGGGCCTGCTCGACCGACAAATTGCGGAGGAAGTTCGAGGAGCTGGTGGAGTATTTGCTGCGCTCGAACTCCGTGCCGACGCCGGCGGCGCTGTTGACCGGGACGGGGATCATCGTGACCGAAGAGCAGGCGCTGCGGCCCGGCGACGTGACTACGATCACGATTCCCGAGATTGGCGAGCTCAGCAACCCTGCGCAGATCGTATAGGGGCCGTTCCGTTCTTGAGCCGGGGGTGCTCGCCGGATCGGTATACTCTCTTGGAAGATGAGCTACGCGCACGCTCTCGAGGACCCCATCGCGGAGGCCGAGGCGATCCACATCGACGCCGAGGAAGAGGACGAGGTCGTCGATCCGCGCTTGCTGCAACTCTTCCTGGACTCCGACGGCGTCTACCGCTGGTATGAGGAAGATGCCGCCAGCGAGGTCGACGCGCCGACGCTGCACGAAGCCTTCGCCGCGGCGGAAGAGGCGTGGGAGAGCTTTCAACTCGTTGAGTATCGTGGCGAGCCGGTAGCGCCGGACACCGAAATCGCCGACGCCTATGCCGCGGACGAGCTCGAAGTTATTGAAGAAGAGTAGGCATTTCCGTCGTGCACAACCAGCGCCCGCAACCGCGGCGCGGCGAACTGCGTAGCATGTAAGGGCATGTTCCGGGTCCTGTTTCTGGCCGCGTGCGCCGCTGCGGCGGTGCATGCCATCACCGTAGACGTTCAGAATCGCTACGGCGCCATTCGCGTCACGGTCGCCGAACAGGACCAGGTCACCGTCTACGGCGTGCGCGACGGCGAGCGATTCCCCACCGGTCCGGCATCGCTCACCCGCCGGATGTCGCGTGTGATTGTGCGGGCTGCGCCGAACGACGGCGGGCCGATGGACCTCGAAGTCACTTTGCCCATCGGCTACCGCTTGGAGGCCGAGACCACCAGCGGCGAGATCGCGGTGACGGGCATGCTGCCCGGAGCGCGGTTGAGCACCGAAACGGGGTCGATTCGCATCTCGATTCCGTGGTCCGTTGCCCGCTTTACCCTCGACGCCGACCGTAAGCCCGACAAGGTCACGCTCCCGCGCGGCAGAAAGTTTCTGCAGAGCGTGGTGGACATCAGCGGCGGGCGCACGCTGTGGCGACTGCGAGACTCGCTGCCCGAACGGGCGATCATCTACGGCAGCTACCGCGTGCGCACGCGAAGGCCCGAGGCGATCGAGCTGAGCGAGTTCGACCGCCCGGCGGATTGGCCGATTCAGTTCCACTCCGAGGCCGTCGGCTTGCTCGAGCGCATGCTGGAGGGTCGCGGGCCGGCTACTCGCTCGGCGGCTCCCAGCGCCGCTGGGCAGCCGGGGGCGGCCGGCGGCTCGGACGTGCTGTTTCGCTCGGACGTGCGGATGGTCAATCTGATCTTGGCCGTCAGCGACGCGGCCGGCCGGCCGGTGACCGAGCTGACCGGCGCGGACTTCTCGGTCAAGGAGGAAGGGGACCCCCAGCAGGTCGAATTCGCAGGCTCCGAGCAGACGCCTTTCAACTTGGCGGTCCTGCTCGATTTGAGCGGCTCGGCGCGGCAGGACCGGGTGCATCTGCAGACCGCGGCCGAAGAGTTCGTACGGCTGGCCGGTGAGCGCGACCGGGTGGCGATCTACGCCCTCTCGAGCGGGTTGTTCCACGTGGTGTCGCCGTTGAGCAGCGATCGTCGAGAGTTGCTCGCCGACATCGGCCGGCTCCCGGAGATCGCCGGCGCCACGCCGCTCTACGACGCCGTGACGCTGGCCTACGCCCGGGAGCTGTGGGGACGTCCGGGCGAGCGCAACGCTCTGATCGTCGTCAGCGACGGGCTCGACAACCAGGTCAGCAAGCAGGAAGCGCCGTCGAGTGTGAGGTTTTCGCGCTTGCTCAAAGCCGCCGAGGAGATGAACGCGCTGATCTATCCGGTATTCTTGCGCTCGGCCGAGCGCTTCAACCCGAAGTTCGCCCGGCAGGCCCGAGAGAACATGGAGAAGCTCGCACGGGCGTCGGGCGGCAAGCTGTTTCCAGCACTCTCGGTGGCGGATCTCGAGCCCGTGTTTCCAGAGATCGAGGCGGAGCTGCGCAGCGTCTACGGCGTGGCCTACTATCCGCAGAATCAGAATTTCGACGGGAAGTGGCGAAAAGTCGAAGTCAAAGTGGATCGGCCTAGGGTCAATGTCCGGGCGCGGCCGGGTTACTACGCAAGGTAAGATAGCCGGGACCGCTTCCTGGCGGGCGCATGGAAGAAGAGCTTCTCATCTCGGCGGCGGTCGTGGTCCTCGGGCTGCTGCTGTTCCTGCCGGTCGTGGCGATCTTCCGCACGCGCAAGATCGGCGCGCTCGAGCGGCGCGTGGCCGGGTTGGAAGCGGCGCTGCTGCGCGTGATGCAGGAACGCACGGCGGGTCCGGCCGAGCCAGCGCCCGCCGAGCAGCCCGAGGCTGCCGCGCCAGAGTCGCGCGCCATCGAGCAACCGCCGCCTCGCGCGGCCGAGCCGGTCGCCGTCGAGCCGAAGAAGGGCCCGCAGCTCGAGGAGATCATTGGCGAGCGGTGGCTTGGCTGGGTGGGCATCGCCGTATTGCTGTTCGGCGCGGCGTTCGCGCTCAAATACGCCTTCGAGAACCGTTGGATCGGCGAGCTTGGCCGCGTGATGATCGGCGTCTTCGCCGGCTTGGGTTTCCTGTACTACGGCTGGCGGCGACACAAGGCGGGTTGGCGGACTTTCGGGCAGGTCTTCACCGCCGGCGGCGTGACTCTGATCTACTTGGCGATCTACGCATCCTACGGCTTCTACGAGCTCGTGCCGGCCTGGGCCGCGTTTGTGTTCCTGGTGCTGGTCGTCATTCAGACGCACTTCCTGGCCGCGGCCTATGAGGCGCCGGGGATTGCCCTGATGGGGCAGATCGGCGGCTTCCTCACGCCCGTGCTGCTCTCTACGGGTCGCGATCAGTACTGGATTCTGTTCTCCTACATTGCCCTGCTCGACGCGGGCGCGGCGCTGGTGTGCTACCTGCGGAACTGGAGTTGGGTTGCTTCCGCGTCCTTCCTGTTTACGCACCTGCTCTTTTGGAACTGGTACGACAGCTACTACCACCCTGAGAAGCTCTGGGCCGCGTTGGGCTTCCAACTCGTGGTGTTTGCGCTGTTCGCCGCGGCGGACTTGGCGCCGGCGATGCGCGGCATGCGGTTGCGGCTCGAGAACTGGATTCGGATGTTCCTCAATCCGTTTCTCTTCTTCGTGGCCGGCTACGTGCTGATCGACCGCGAGAATTCGGCGTGGACCGGCGCCTTTGCGCTGGCGCTGGCCGCGGCGTACGCCTGGCTGGCTCAGACGGCGGCCACGCGACGCTCGGACCAACGCGTCACGTTGACGCTAGTCGGTGTAGCGCTGCTGTTCGTCACACTAGCGATTCCGATTCAGCTCGAGGCGCATTGGATCACCCTGGCCTGGGCGGTGCAAGGCGCCATCTTGGCTTGGATGAGCGAGCGCCTGGGCTCGCGGGCTTGGCGCTGGGGCTCGCTGGCGGTGTTTTCGTTGGCGATTGGGCGTCACCTGATGCTCGATACCCCGTGGAACTACCGCGCTGTGTTCACGCCGGTGTTCAACGCCTACTTCCTGAGTGCGTTGGGGTTGGCGGCGGCGCTGGCAGCGGGCGCCTGGCTGCTCAAGGAGGGCGCCCCGACCGAGAGGGTCGTGCTGGCGCTGGCGGCGGTGTTCGTCACCTGGTTCGCTTCGACGGCGGAGGTCTACAGCTACGTCGACGCGCTCAAGAGCGAAATCGCCGCCGGGGACTACCAGGAGCGTCGCAACTTGGAATGGTTCGGCCACATGACGGCGTCGGTCGTCTGGGCGGTCTACGCAACGGTGCTGGTAGCGGCAGGGCTGCGCATGAAGCTCGCGCCGGCGCGCTGGGCCGGCTTGGCGCTGTTCGGCGTGACGGTGCTGAAGGCGTTCTTCGTCGACATCATGGTGCTCGAAGGCGTCTATCGCGTGGGCGCGCTGATCGCTCTGGGCGTGCTGCTGCTCGCGGCCGGTTGGGGCTATCAGCAGATTCGAAAGAGCTCGGAGGCCACCCCATGACGCTGCGTGCGGCAGTCCTCAGCTTGATCTTGGCGGCGTCGCTCGTTGCGCAGGCGCCGGAGTCGTTAACGGCTTGGAAGTACTACCAAGAAATCTCGAGTTCGCCGGATCTGGAGATGGTGATGCTGGAGCCGCCGCTGGCCGTGCTCGACGGCGCGCGCCCCGATCACGCCGACCTGCGCCTCTACGACGCGAGCGGGCGCGAGGTCCCCTATGCGCTGCGCATCCGGAGGGAGATTCATGAGAGCGACGCTTTCGACGCGGCCGAGATCAACCGCGGCGAGCGCGGCGATCTGGCCGAGGTCACCCTGGACTTGGGCAAGGCTCCAGCTGCGCACAACCAGATCGAGGTCGACACCGCGGGCGGGGGATTTCGGCGCCGCGTTACCGTAGACGGCTCTACCGACGGCGAAGGTTGGGCGACGCTGGCGCGCAACGTGCTCATCTTTCGCTTCTCTTCGCAGGGGCGGGGCGTCGACCAGCAGCGAATCGAATATCCGCAGAGCGACTACCGCTACCTGCGCGTGCGCGTCGAGGCGGACCGGCAGATCGAGTCGCGGGCGCCGACGATTCGCGAGGTCACCGTGCGGCGGTTGACCCGCTCGCCTGGCGTGGACGCGTTCTACGCCTTTGGCCCGCCCTTGCGCGAAGCCGGGCGCGACCAGGGGCGCCCGGCTTCGATCTACCGGCTCGACCTGCACGGCCGCGTCCCGCTGCATGGGCTGGACTTGCAGATCGGCCAGACGCCGTTTTCGCGGCCGTACCGGTTGGAGACCGACGTGGGCGAGGGCCGGGGCGCGCCGGTCGACTCGGGCACGTTGCGCTCGAGTGCGGACAGCGGCATGTCGGAGGTGAAGTTGCGGTTCGACGAGCAGTTCGCCCGGTATCTGGTGCTCACGGTGATCGACGATCGCAATCCGCCGCTTTACATTCAGGGCGGTTCGGCGGTTAGCGCCGCGCGGCAGCTTTTCTTCAACGGACAGGGTCTGGCGTTGCCTCTCGAGCTCTACTACGGCAACTCGGAGGCGTCGGCGCCGCGCTACGATTTCGACTCGACGGTGCCGCTCTCGCCGCCCGAGGGGCTGCTGCCGGCGTTTCCAACCGGGCATCGCGACAACCCCGCCTATCGAGCCCCGGAGGCGCCGCTAACCGAGCGGGCGCCTTGGGCGATCTATCTGGTGCTAGCGGCGGCGTCGCTGGCGATTCTAGCGCTGTTGCGCAAGGTGCTGGCCAGTGTTGGCGGCGCGGACGGCTGATTGCAGAAAGAAGCGTCGGCCGGGCGCCGACGCTTCTTCAAGACCTTCAATCGACCAAGACGTCAATCGACCTCGGCGGCCCGCGAGTCCGCCTTGGCGAGGTGCACCCGGGACAGCTCCCGGGCCGTCTCGGCCTCGTTGCGCGCGGAAGCGGCTAACTGGCGTTGTCGCGCCGGCGTGTTCCAGCCGTGGGAGCGCTTGGCGATCAGCGATTTCGGCGCGGCGGCGTAGCGCTGCTCCAATCGCACGTGACGCAAAGCTTTCTCGTCGAGCATCTCGGCGCGCTGTTCGTACAGGCGCGCGACTTGCTGCAGATCTTCCGCCGACTCGGCGGATTCGGCAAGGGCGGCGAGGCGTTTCGGGTCCAGATCGCGCTTGTCGGCGGCGCCGATCGTGGGAACCAAGAAGAAGAAAGCCGCTGTGAGAGCGATCCCTGTGAGCTTATTCGATTTCAACATTGGTCTGCCTCCTGTTTGATCTGGTCTCAGAGTAATGCCCGGGCGGAGCGGGGGGTATCCGAAAAATTTCGGTATCGCGGAACGGAGTTTTCGGAGGCGGCGCGGCTGGGGGTCAGGGACGCACGAGGCCCTTCTTGACGGCGTATTGGACGAGCTCGGCGGTGGTCTTGACGCCAAGTTGGTCCATGATGGCGTACTTGTGGGACTCGACCGTGCGGGGGGAGAGATCGAGCAGGCCGGCGATTTCCTTGGCCGACTTGCCTTCGGCGACGAGCTGTAGCACCTCGGTCTGGCGGCTCGTCAGCCGATCCCCGGTCGTACCGCCGGAGCGCAAAGCTTCCATCACGGCGCCAGCGACGCGGGGCGTGATGTAGGTTCGCCCCGCCAGGGCCTCGCGGACCGCGGTGACGAGCTCGCCGGGGGCGGAGTGCTTGAGCACGTAGCCGGAGGCGCCGGCTTCGAGCGCCTCGGTGGCGTAGCTGACGTCGGGGTGCATCGTCAAGAAGACGAACTTTGCCCGGGAGCCGGCCTGCCGCAACTGGCGTACGGCCTCGATGCCGTTGAGCAGGGGCATCGAGACGTCCGCGACCACGACGTCGGGGCGGACTCGATCGTGCGCTTCGAGCAGCGCGCGTCCGTCCTCGACGATCTCCACCAAATCGTACTCGGGCTCGAGCAGCCCCCTTAGACCCTCCGCCAGGATGCGGTGATCGTCGGCGACGAGGATCTTGGGGCGGCTCAAGAGTTGGGGACCTCCACCGGTATCTCGACCGAAATCATGGTACCGCTGCCGGGCGTGGATTCGACCGACAACGAGCCGCCGGCGAGCTTGGCCCGCTCGTCCATGCTGGCCAAGCCCAGCCCGCCGTGCCCGCGCGTCTCCGCTGGAGCGAAGCCCCGGCCATCGTCCTGAATCGAGAGCCGGACGCGGCCGTCCCACACGCTGAGCTCGACGTTGACCTCCGACGCCGCCGCGTGCCGAGCGATGTTGTGGAACGCCTCCTGCGCGATGCGGTAGAGCGCCAAGCGGCCTTCCGGCCCGAGCGACGCCGGCGGCTCTTCGGCGGCGAACGACACGGGCAGGCCGAGGCGCTCGCTCAGTGCGGTGCACGCGGCGCGTAGCGCGGCCGTCAGCCCCAGGTCTTGCAGGATGGCGGGATGCAGCCTTCGCGATAGACGCTGCACGTCCTCGCTCAGCCGGATCGCGCCTTCCTTGAGGTCGGCGGCGCTCTGCCGCGACTCGTCCCGAAGGCCCTCGGCGCGCTCCAGCTTGCCGGCGTCGATGGCCAGCAGGCCCAAGCGCTGGGTGATGTCGTCGTGGAGCTCGCGCGCCAACCGGCTTCGTTCCTCTTCCTGAGCCGCGAGCAAGCGGCGGGCGAGCACCCGCAGTTGCTCCTCGGCGGCGCGCAGGTCGGTGATGTCCTGCGCTACGCAGACCACGTCGGGCGGATCGTCCCCGGGGGAGCGAAGCAGGGCCGCGGTGAACAAGACCGGGATCCGCCGGCCGGCCGAGTCCACCAAAGTCTTCTCGATCGCCGGGATCGCGCCGTTGTCCCGCAATCGCTGCAGCCATTCCGGCCGCTCCGAGCCGGTGCCGACGATTTCGGAGAGGCCCTTGCCCAGCAGGGCCTCTTCCTCGGTTTGCAGCAACCGGCAGGCCTCCCGGTTGGCGGACCGGATGATGGGCCGGGCCCGCGATTCGTGGACGACGAACACGGCGTTGAGCATTGAGCGCAACAGGTTGTCCAGGTAGTCGCGGGAGACGGTCGTTTCGCGCAATCGGCCAGTCAGCTCCCGGAAGCTCTCGGCGAGCCTAGCGATCTCGTCGTCGGCTTTTTCGAAAGTCGCCAGCCGCGCTTGTCCAGCCAGGCCCGACTTTCGCCGCTCGTCGATCTCGGCCGCCAGGGCGTGTAGCGGGCCGGTCGTTCTGCGCGAGAACCAAAAACCCACGCCCAGAAACGCTGCGGAAACGGCCAGGGCGAGCGCAAGCAGACGATTCCTCAAGCGCCGTACCGGCCGGAAGACCTCTTCCTCGTCGATCTCCGAGAGCAGCACCCACACGAGATCCGGCAGGTCCAACGGAGTGAATGAGCTCAGCACCGGCGTACCGCGATAGTCGAGCACGCGGCTGGTCTCCGCTTCGCCCGCCAGCGCCCGCCGCACGGCCTCGGTGCGAACCTGCTGGGCGAGAACCGTGGTGCCCGCTCCGCGCAGGCGCTCGATATCGGCCTCGCCGGCGCCCTGCGAGCGCAGTTGCTCGTAGTATCCCTGGGGATCTTCGAGGTAGAACCGGGAGTCCGAGCGCATCCACCCGTCCGAGCCGACCAGATAGGTTTCGCCCGAGTCGCCGAGGCCTTCCTCGCTCCACGAGCCGCCGCCGGTCATCACTTGATCGATCGCGGCCGCGGAGAGCCGCACGGCCAGCGCTCCGGTGGCGCCGCCCCGGTCGCGAACCGCCGCGGCGGCGAAGGCGGCCGGGGATCCGTCGTCATCCGGGTAAGGCAGGAAGTCCTGAATCCGCGCACCGGCGCCGCCGCCCGCGATGATGGCCGAGACGAGCGAGCCCAAGCTGGTGTTGGCGAGCGAGGCGCCGGCCGGCGGCGATCCGCTTACCGAGTAGACCACCTCCGAGGCCTCCGCGCTGACCAACAGCAAGTCTTCAAACCCGAATGCCGCCACGTAGCCGCGGAGCGCCTCCCCATGGAGCGCTTCCACGGCCCGGAAGTCCTCGCCCGAGAGGTCGGCCATCGCCGCCTCGAAGCCCAGAAGCGCGTCCGCGGCGACTTCCCCCGCCGCCAGGCTCTCGACCGTGCGGACCACTTGCCGGAGATAGGTTTCGATTTGTCGCTTCTTGGTCTCGCGGATGGCGGTGAGACGAGCGTAAGCAGCCTGCTCGAGCGCCTGGTCGGCGATGCGATAGCTCTGCCAGCCGGTCAACGCGATGGCCACTAGGCCGAGGGTCAGAAATGCCGTTCGAATTCGGGCGGAAAGCGAGGGTCGGCGAGGTCTGGATGCCGGAGACACTTCTTCCCGACTTGCCTAGACGATCTCCTCGATCACTTGGCCGTGGATCTGTGTCAGGCGCTCATTGCGTCCCAGGTGCAAGTAGCTCAGACGGTCCTGGTCGAGACCGAGGAAGTGCAGGATCGTCGTGTGGATGTCGCGGAAGTGATAGGGCTTCTCGACCGCGCGCAGGCCGATGGCGTCAGTGGCGCCGACAACTTGGCCGCCCTTGACGCCGCCGCCCGCCATCCACATAGTGAAGCCTAGGTTGTGGTGGTCGCGGCCGGCGATGCCGTCCTTGTCGGTCTGAGCCTCGGGCGAGCGGCCGAATTCGCCGCCCCACACGACGAGCGTATCTTCGAGAAGGCCGCGACGCTCGAGATCCTCGAGCAGGCCCGCCACAGGCTTGTCGGTTTGCGCGGCCATGCGCAAGTGGTTTTCCTCAATGTCCTTGTGGGCGTCCCACTGCAAGTTGCCGGGGCCGCCGCCGGAGACCACGGTCACGAAACGCGTGCCGTTCTCGACCAACCGGCGGGCCAGCAAGCAGCGACGGCCGTAGTCGTCGGTGGGCTCCACGCCCACGCCGTAAAGATTGAGCGTGTCTTGCGACTCGTTCGAGACGTCGAGGATCTCCGGCGCCTCCATCTGCATCTTGAAGGCCAGGTCGTGGGCGCGCACGCGCGCGTCGAGCTCGTAGTCGCCGGGCTCGAGGGTGGCTTCGTTGAGCTGCCTGATTAGGTCGACGGTCTTGCGCCGAGTCGTCAGCTCGACGCCCGGAGGCAGGTCCAGGTTGAGTACGGGGTTGTCGCCCGGCCGGAACGTCGTCGGCTGGTAGACCGCCGGCAGAAAGCCATTCATGTACATCGGCTGGCCGGCTTCGAGCGCACCGTCGGGGTCGGGCATCACCACGTAGGAGGGCAGGTTTTCCGCCTCGGAGCCCAGCCCGTAGACCACCCAGGAGCCCATCGAGGGGAAGCCCGGGACGATGCGTCCGGAGAAGAGCTGGTACTGCGCCGCCGAATGCACGACCATGTCGCCGTGGCACGAGCGCAGCACGGCGAGCTTGTCGACGTGGCGGGCGGTGTGCGGCAGCAAGTCCGAGACGTCGATGCCGGCCTCACCGTACTTGTTGAACGTCCGCTTCGTGCCGAGCAGCTTGGCGTCATCCTTGACGAACTGATATTTCGCCTCGCCAAACTCCTTGGGACGCGGCTGGCCGTGCAGCTCGTTAAGCAGCGGCTTGGGGTCGAAAGTCTCGATGTGCGAAGGGCCGCCGGCCATGAACAGGAAGATGACGCGCTTGGCGGTGGCTTGCTGGTGGGGCGGCCTTGGCGCGAGCGGATCGCTGGACGGGGCGGCGCGCAGCGCCTCGCTCGCGAGCATCTGCGTGAAGGCGAGCGAGCCGAAGCCACAGAAGGCGTCGGTCAGGAATTCGCGGCGATTGCGGGTCCAACGTGCGTGTTCCGGCATGGCTCAGGCGCCCAAGAGTGGGCCCAAGAGCATTGTAACGCCGGAGTGAAACTGCGGCAATTCCCCAATTCGGACCGGCTGCGAACAGCCCCTACAATGAAGAAACCATGTCTGTGTCCTCCCGCTACCGCCTTGCGGCGGCCGCACTGCTGCTGACCGCCTGCTCGGCGACGGGGCAAGACCCCGGCTTGGCTCCCGCCCAGTCGGGTGGTTCGGGGCCGCTGGCAACAGTCGGCGGCAAGCCCATCAGCGACGCCGACCT
This sequence comes from Bryobacterales bacterium, assembly GCA_965216545.1. Taxonomy (GTDB): domain Bacteria; phylum Acidobacteriota; class Terriglobia; order Bryobacterales; family UBA6623; genus RI-231. The sequence continues at coordinate 1,859,526 of OZ244172.1, read as the reverse complement.
CGACATCCGCGGCGAGCTGCTGCAACTCGAACAGCAGGCCTACAATCTGCGCATGCAGGCGCTCGAGGAAGTCATCGCCGACCGGTTGATCGAGGCCGAAGCCGCCCGGCGCGGAGTAGCGAAGGAGGAGCTGGTCGAGACCGAGATCCGCTCCAAGGTCACCGACCCCACGCCGCTCGAGGTGGAGGGTTTCTACGAGCAACAGAAAGCGCGCATCCGGCAACCGCTCGAAGACGTGCGGGATCAGGTCTTCGAGCTGATGCGGGGGCTGCGTGAGCGCGAAGTCCGGCAGCAATTCGTGGCAGGCCTACGCGACGGCGGCGAGGTGAGGATCCTGCTCGACCCGCCGCGGATGGCGGCCGACCTCTCCGGCGCTCCCTTCCGCGGCCCCGACGACGCTCCGGTTACGATCATTGAGTTCTCGGACTTCCAGTGCCCGTTTTGCCGCCGCGTGCAGCCGACGCTTGCGAAGCTCCAGGAGACCTATGGCGACAAGCTGCGCTGGTCGTTCAAGGACCTGCCCCTGATCAGCATCCACCCCGATGCCGTCAAGGCTGCCGAGGCCGCGCGTTGCGCCGGCGACCAAGGCAAGTTTTGGGAGTACCGCGCAGCCATGTTCGCTCTGAACCGCATCGATCGCGGCGTCTTCGACCAAACGGCCGAAGAGGTGGGGCTCGACGCCGGGCGGTTCGCGGCGTGCCTCGACGCGGACACCTACACCGAGGCGGTCCATGCGGACCTGCAAGAAGCCGAATCGCTGGGGCTGAGCGGGACGCCGGCGTTCCTGATCAACGGCGTGTTGCTGTCGGGCGCACAGCCTTACGAGGAGTTCGAGGCCGTAATCGAGAGGGAGCTGGCAAAGGCGGGGCGGTAGGGACAGGCCGCGGCTGTCGAGCCCTATTTCATCCGCTTCTTCTTGCGCTTTCTGCGTTTCTCGCCGAGCCAATTCACGAAGTCTTCGTCGTTGGCGAAGAACAGGTCGTACTCGAGGTCTTGGGTGAAGTATTCGCAGGGGTCTTCGCCCGGCAAGCCGTAGTCGCGGCAGATTTGCGGGCGCGTCTCGTAGACGCCGCAGGTGTTGTCGTGGCGCAGGTGGCGGCAGGTGGTGCGCACCTCCAGATACCAGTCGCCGTCCTGCACCCAGACACAGACGCCCTCGTGCATCAGGTACCAGCGAATGTGGTCGTAGTCGTCTTTGTCTTCCGGCTCGTCGATCTCGAGTGCGAAGTAGCGGCAGCAGCTCGCGGTGCAGAGATGGCAGGGGCCGCCGTCCTCGGCATCGACCTCGGGCGGAGTGGCCGGCGAGTGCAGCATCTGCAGAGCGACGAAACCGGCGCGACTGTCGAGCGTGCTCGTGACGGGGAGCTTGGATTTTCGAAGTTTCGCGGGCAAGGGTCAATGGTAGCGGTTCTTTACTCGAGCGGGCGGGGCTCGAGGACGTGGAAGACAGCGCGGCCTTGGCGGTCGTGGATGACGCGCGCGAGATCGAGCCGGAAGCCGGCTTCCGCGGCGGCCGTTCGGGCGCTATCCCGGGTTTCCGGGTAGAGACTATCGGCCCCGTCGGCGCGCCCGACGAAGACTACGCCGCCGGCGCGGAGCTCTGCTTGGAGCTTCTCCACCGTGCCGCGGTCGGCCCAGTCCCAGGGAAAGGCCAGTGGTTGGACTGGCGGATCGTGCGCGAGAAGGAAGCGCTGCGGGTTGTCGACGCCCCAATCGAGCGAGACGGCGAAGCGGGGGTTGCGATGGCGCAGATCATCCGCCAAGGCGTAGGCCGCTTCGCTCCAGTGCGGACCGCCGCCAAGGCGCGCGGCGTCGCGGTAGAGGCTGGCAATCGTGACTAGATTCGAAGCGACGAAGACGGCGAACAGTCCCTGCGAGAGGCGCCTGCGGCGGGCGGCCCACCACGCGAGCGACGCGCCGACCAGCAGTTGGGGATAAGGCCACAGCAGCGAGATGTGGTGCACCGCGCCGGCGTCGCGGACCGGCGCCATCAGCAGAACGCCCGCCGGGCTGAACGCGGCCGCGAAGCGAGTCGAAGGGTCGCGGGTCCAGGGCAGCGCCGCCAAGGCCGCGAGCAGCGCCCAGGGCAGCAGGCTGCCGGCGGTTCCTTGGGAGAGCTCGGGCCCGAAGGCGGCTTCGAGCGCGTCGTCCAGCAGGCCGCGCGAGGGGCCTGGTTGTGGAGCCGTGGAGGCGAGCATGAAGCCCCGCGCGACCGTGCCGTCGAGGGCTTGGAGCAGCATTCCCCACTTCTGTAGATAGCGTCCGGGCTCGGTCTCGATGGCGAGATCGAGACCCGGGGTCGGGGCCTGGAGCCGATAGGCGAGGTAAGGCGCCGCGCCCAGCAGCAGCCCGGCCAATGCGACTCCGCCGGCGGCGGGGCGCAGCTTCTCGAGGACCTGGCGACGCAGCGTGACCGCAACCGCGAACGCATAGGCGAGCAGCACCCACTGGAAGGTCAGCTTGTCGAATACGCCCAGCCCGAAGAGTGCGAATCCGTAAAAGAGATGGCTCTGCCTTCCGCTGCGCCACCAACTCCATACCAGCGCGCAGCCGGCTACGCTGAGGAACCGTTGGAGCGTAACTGGTCCCCAGTCGCAGCGGGCCGTCCACAGATAGGTTGGGTCCGTCGCCAGCAGCCATGCCGTCAAGCGCGCTGCTTGCGGGCCGGCCCAGCGCTTGGTCAACCAAGCGAACAGCGCGATGGTCGCCGCGCCGAGCGCCAACGTCGGCAGCCGCAGCGCGTGGGGTCCCGTGCCGAATAGCGCGACGATCGGCGCGTAGAGCCACGCCTCGAGCGCGCCCAGGTAGGGCATGAGCATGACTGGGACGTCTCGGCCGAGCACGCTCGCGCTCCAGGCTGGACCGCCGGGGCTCGAGGGGAACAGAGCTTGGGCGAGAAGCGCTTCGTCCGGCCCCGGGCCGGGCAAGTCCAGCCACAACGATCCCAGCGTCAGGAAGACCAGCGGGGGCGCCAGGAGATCGATTCGCTCTCGGGTGCGCGCGTTCACCGCGAACGGAGCTGCCGCGGCAGCCCCGGGGAGAGCTTAGCAACAGTGGGCCGCGTGAGGCGAGCGCGCCTACTCGGCGAGGCTTGTCGTGGACGTCGCCGTCAACGTCAGGTTGCCGTCGTGGAAGATCAGCGGCGAGGCGATGAACTGGAACGGGTACGTGACCGCGACCTGCGCATTGGTTCCGCCTGAGCGGCTGGCGTCGTCGTAGTTCGACGATACGGTCACGCTATTGTCGTTGAGACCGACTGTGTAGGCTTTGACGACCGTCTCGACCTGAGCGTCGGTGGCGGGATTGCGGCCGTTGTGCACCATCACGAAGCGTGCGCCGCGGCGCGCGGCGTGCGCCAGGGTCGTGTAGGCCCATACCAGCCGCGAGGCCTCCACAAGCCCGACCATCAGGATGACGAAGAGCAAGAACGACAGGCTGAACTCGATCAGCGTCGCGCCTTTGCGTTTGTCGCCCCGATCCGGGCGGCGTTGTTGGTTGCGAGACTTGCGCATCAGCGTACCCTCATCCAGGTGCCTTGATCGATGTTGACCGTCGCGGGGATTCCCGGGAACGGCGTGAGCGGCGTGAAATCTTGCTCGGTGGTCACGCGGACGTAGGCGCGGGCGTCGCCGTAGCCCGCCGGGCAAGTGGTGGTTTGATAGTCGCCGCAGGCGAAGGCGGTCTGTCCGGGGCAGACGCAGACCTGACCCACGGTCGCGGTGACGGCGTTGAAGCGGGAAGCGTCGTCGGCGTCAGCCAGCGCACGGGTCGTCATGCCGTAGACGTCGCCCGAGCGGGCCGCCACCTGGGAGCCGTAGACGGCGCCGACCGCGGAGCCGCTCTTGAGCGAGATGGCGCTAAAGAACAGCCGCGCGAAGTCGCCGGCGCCGGCGCAGAGCATCAACAGCAGCGGCGTCGTGAGCGCGAACTCCACCATGGCGCCGCCGCGGTTCTCCCTGATCAATGTTGGAAATTTCAGCATTGTCGTCTGTTGCCCCTACTCCGTAAACGACACTCGAGTCGTCGTGGGCGTCCGGCCCGAGCCGGCATCCCAGTCTTGCTCCACCAGCGACGTACCGGTAAAGCGAATGGTGTCTGCGATGATCTGCGAGAAGGCGCTCTGGTCCTCGGTTCCGGCGTAGTCCAGGTGGACGTTCGGGAAATACATCACGCCTTCGAAAGTCGATTGAGACGTGCCGTTGATGCTGACGTCGCAGGGATTGCCGCAATTGGTCGGATTGGCGTCGTAGAACAGGATGTTGTTGTAGGGCGATGAGGTGTCGTTGGTCGCCGAGAGCTCCGAGTAGACGCCGCCGGCGATCGAGATGTTGCGCAGGCCGCCGTTACCGGTGTTGATGATCGTGACGCCTTGCCCGGTGATCGATGCGTTGCCCGACGCTTCGAAGCCATCGACGAGATACACGCCGGGAGAAAGCACGAGGTTGCCGCCGGTGATCTTGATGCCGCCCTCGTAGTAGCCGGGCGAGAGCGTGGTGGGCGGGTCGCTGGCGTTGCCGGTGACGCTGGTGCGGCGCGTCGCCTGCTGCGTGAAGTCGCCTGGGCTCGGGGTCGGCAGGGAAGCGTACGGATCTTCGCTAGGGATGGCGCCGATCGGCGTGGGAGAGAGGCAGTTTTGACCGTTCGCCGTGTAGCCGCCGCTGGTGCCCGCGCCGGTGGCGTAGGCGATGGTCTGCGCATCGATGCAGCCGCCGCCGTTGGCGACGATGGCGTCGTTGGCAAGCGAGCGCGTGACGACGTCGCAGTTGGGCGCGCGCAGGTCGGCCGTGCCGGATACGGTAATCGCTCCGCCCTCGCTGGTATTGAGCGCGAGGATGCAGGGGCCGCCGTAGTCGGCCTGAATGCCGGCCACGGCGCGGGCGCGCACGGTGGCGAGGGTCGGACCGACGACGCGCAACAGCGTCGTCGGCGCCACGCTCTGCACGATGACCTCCACGAATCCGGGGTCGCCGAGGCGGGGGCCGCTTGCAGGCGGATTGTTGACCGTGACGGTCACCTCGGTGTCGGCGTGGTCGAATCCGTTCAGCTTGGCGTCCTCTCGCGCCGAGGGGACGACCCAGGCGGCCGCGCCGCGGCGCAGCTCGAGAGCGCCGGCGTAGGCGCCGGCATCGGCAGCGGCTTGCGCCCGTTGGCGCTCGTAGTAGAGGTTGCCGCCGTCTAAGGTCAGCCCGGCAAATGCGAGCAACATTGCAAACGCCATGGCGAAAATTGGCATCATCGCGCCGCGTCTGCCTGCGGCCTGTCGCGATCTGCCGTGCTGATCGCTGGCCGTCGCGCGTCGCCTGTCGGTCAAGGCCATATTCAATATCCTCCGAGTCGCTAGCGCTCTCTCTCCTTCGCGGCTCTTCGTTCGCAGCACCTTAGTGCGCCGGTTTGTCGGGCCTCCGCCGGCAACCTGATGCTAGGGGTATTTTTTCCCGAGTACGATTTTTTTTGCAATCGCTCGAAGGTACTAAGTGTCCCGCGCTCCGAGGCCCAACTCTACCTAGGAACTTCCCCTAGCCGGATCCCTAGGATGAAGCCGGGGCTAGGGCCAGAAACCCTCTTGCGGACGCCGGGGAAGGGCTGGTAAGCCATAATTAGAGAGGCGGCGGGGCCCGGTTCCCTGCGGCAATCCCCCATGAGCGCGCGTGAAGACCGCATTCGCCTCCTCGAAGAGGCTTTGGAGAACCGCATCCTCGTGCTGGACGGCGCGATGGGGACGCAGTTGCACGATCGGAACCCTACTGCGGAGGATTTCGGCGGCCCCCAATACGACAACAGCAACGAGCACCTGAACCTGACACGGCCTGACATCGTCCGCGATATCCACCGCGCCTATCTGCTTGCCGGCGCGGATATTGTCGAGACGAATACCTTCAACGGCACGGCCCGCGATCTCGAAGCGTTTGGGCTGGAGGAGAAGACCCACGAGATCGGCGTGGCGGCGGCTCGACTGGCGCGAGAAGCCGCCGACGAGGTCTCCACGCCGCACAAGCCGCGCTTTGTGGCCGGGTCGATGGGGCCGACCACGCGCTCCATCCACCTCGACAGCAGGGTTCGTTTCCAGGAGCTCGTCGACGACTACCGTGGCTTGGCCTTGGCGCTCGCCGAGGGCGGAAGCGACGTGATCCTGCTCGAGACCTCGCTCGACACGCGCAACGTCAAGGCGGGCTTGGTCGGCGTCAATGAAGCGTTCGAGCAGCTCGGCTACCGGCTGCCGATCATGGTCTCGGGCACGATCCAAGACAACGGCACGATGCTGGCCGGCCAGGCGGCGGACGCCCTGGCGGCGTCGCTCGAGCACGGCGGGCTGCTCTCGATCGGCCTGAATTGTGCGACCGGTCCGGAGTTCATGACCGACCATCTGCGCACGATCCACGAGATGGCCGGCTCGCTCGTGTCGTGCCATCCCAACGCCGGCATCCCAGACCCGGAATCCGGCGAGTTCCCCGAGACGCCCGATACGCTCGCGGCCTCGCTAGAGCGCTTCGTGCGCAATGGCTGGCTCAACATCGTGGGCGGCTGCTGCGGCACGACGCCCACGCACATCGCGGCGATCGCGGCCATGGTCGATGGCCGTGAGCCGCGCCGTCACCGCAGTCCGCGCCGCAGCTACTACAGCGGCATCGAGCTGGTCGAAGCCGCCGCTGATAACCGTCCGTTACTGGTGGGCGAGCGCACCAACGAGGTCGGCTCCCGCGCCTTCAAGCGCATGATCAGCGAGGAGAAGTTCGAGCAGGCCTCCGAGATCGCCCGCCGGCAGGTCCGCAACGGCGCGCAGGTCATCGACATCAATCTTGAGAACCCGGACCGCGACGAGCTCAGCGACATTGACAGCTTCTACGCCCACGTCATCCACAAGGTCAAGACGCCCTTCATGATCGACTCCACCAGCTCGGCGGCGGTGGAGCGTGCGTTGACCTACTGCATGGGCAAGTCGATCATCAACTCGATCAACTTCGAGGACGGCGAAGAGCGCTTCGACAGCGTGATGCCGCTCGTCAAGAGGTACGGAGCCGCAATCGTGATCGGTTCGATCGACGAAGACCCCGAGCAGGCGCAAGCCATCACGCGAGAGCGCAAGCTGGCGATCGCGGAGCGCGCCCACGCCCTGGTGACGGGCAAATGGGGCGTGCCGGGCGAGGACATCGTCTTCGATCCGCTGGTGTTCCCCTGTGCGACCGGAGACGAGAACTACATCGGCTCAGCCGTCGAGACGATCGAGGCGCTGCGCCTGATCAAGGAGCGGATGCCGGAGACCAAGACCGTGCTCGGCGTCTCGAACGTCAGCTTCGGCCTGCCTCCCGCCGCGCGCGAGGTCGTCAACTCGGTCTTCCTCTATCACGCCACCAAGGCCGGGCTCGATCTGGCAATCGTCAACACCGAGAAGCTCGAACGCTACGCCCGGATTCCCGACGAAGAGAAAAGGCTCGTCGAGGATCTGTTGTGGAACGCACCCCCCGAAGGCATGGACGCTCCGCGGGACTACCGCGAGCAGAGCCCAGAGCAGCGCGTCGAGATCAACAACGCGCACATCGAGCGGGTGACCGAGCACTACCGCGCGGCTTCGGGAAGGAAGAAAGAGAAGAAGTCGACGGCGGATCTGCCGCTCGACGAGCGCTTGGCCAACTATATCCTCGAGGGCTCGAAGGAAGGCCTGTTCGCCGACTTGGACCTCAAGCTCGCCGAGGTCGCCGATCCGCTCGACATCGTCAACGGCCCGCTGATGGACGGCATGAGCGAGGTCGGCCGCTTGTTCAACGCCAACGAGCTGATCGTGGCGGAGGTGCTGCAATCCGCCGAGGCGATGAAGGCGGCCGTCGCGCATCTCGAGCCGCACATGGAGAAGCAAGAGGGCGCGAGCAAGGCCAAGATCCTGCTGGCGACAGTCAAGGGCGACGTCCACGACATTGGAAAGAACCTCGTCGACATCATCCTCACGAACAACGGTTACGAGGTCGTCAACCTGGGCATCAAGGTGCCGCCCGAAGAACTGATCAAGGGCTTCCGCGAGCACCAGCCCGACGCCATCGGGCTCTCCGGTCTGCTGGTCAAGAGCGCGCACCAAATGGTGACGACCGCAACCGACTTGAGCCAAGCGGGAGTCGCCGTTCCGATGCTGGTGGGCGGCGCGGCGTTGAGCGACTCGTTCACGCGCCGCAAGATCGGCCCGGCCTACGGGTCGCTCACCTGCTACGCCAAGGACGCCATGTCCGGCTTGGATCTGCTCAACCGCTTGCAAGACCCGTCTGAGCGCAACAAGCTGGTCGCCTCGCTCGAGGCCGAGGAGGCGCCGGCGCCAGCCGAGGAAGCGCCGGTCAACCGCTCGACCCGGCGCAGCTCGCGCGCCAGCTTGGACTGCCCGGCGCTGCCGCCGCCCTATGCGCAGCGCATGGTGCGCGACGTAGGGCATCTGCAAGAGATTTGGGGCTACATCAACCCCGCGATGCTCTACACGCATCACCTCGGTTTCCGGGGCAACTTCCAGAAGAAGCTCGCCGAGCGCGATGAGAAGGCGCTCGAGCTGCAAGCGACGATCGAGAAGATCAAGCAGGAGGCGGCGCAGTTCTTGAAGCTGCGAGCGGTGTGGCGCTTCTTCGAAGCCGAGGCCTCCGGCAACTGCCTGCGGTTGTTCGAGCCGGGCGGCGCCGAGGCGGCCGCGCAGCTCTCCTTCCCGCGTCAGCGGCGCGAAGACGGGCTTTGCCTGCCCGACTACGTCATGCCGTCCAACGGCCGTGGGCGCGACTCGATCGCCCTATTCGTGGTGACCGCCGGGGAAGGCGTGCGCGAGAGGGCCGAGCAGTACAAGGACGACGGCGAGTATCTCAAGATGCATTCGGTTCAAGCGCTGGCGCTCGAGACCGCCGAGGCGTGCGCGGAATGGTTGCATCGGCGCATTCGCGAGGACTGGGGCTTCCCAGACCCGCCCGAGCTGACGATGCAGCAGCGCCTCAAGAACGACTACCGCGGCCGCCGCTATTCGCCCGGTTACGCCGCCTGCCCGGACCTCGACGACCAGCAGAAGATCTTCGAGCTGCTCGCGCCCGAAGACATCGGGGTGCGCCTGACCGACGGCTCGATGATGGAGCCCGAAGCGTCGGTGAGCGCAATGGTGTTCCACCACCCCGACTGCATCTACTTCGACGTTACGAAGTAGGGTGCGCTACATGCCGCGCCCCTACGGGCAGCGACCGAAATCGGGACGTTGCCGACGCCCGCGGACTCCACGGCAGGCGGGATGCGGTTGCGCGACAACGCCTCGATCAATCCGTGACGGTGTAGTCGATCGTCAGCGCAGAGAGCGTCTCCACCACGTCATTGGCGGAGCCTAGTCCTTTTGGCCGCTCCGGATCAAGCGTGTATTCGACCTCGAGCTTGATAAACGGACATGTGGGGTATCCACTTGACTCAGGCGACCCGGCAGATCAAGGCGAAATGAGGCCCGTAGCTTCCAGGGACCTCCGAAAGCCAAACTCCCCGACGACTTAAGCTGTTGAAAAGAAATGGCGCGCTCGGGAGGATTCGAACCCCCGGCCTTCTGGTCCGTAGTTCCAATGGCGGTTGTCTATCGCTATCCGTGGCGTCTGAAAAGAGGACGGTTACGGCGGTTCCAGGCCCTCAATTGTGCGGCTCCGTCTATGGCGTTCTGTCGTCTTGGCTACCAGCGTGGCTTCCACAACGGAGCCCGTCGGTCGGTTCTCGATCTGATTCTGCACGCGCGTAAGAGAAGTGGGTCGCACGGTCTCCAACCGACAGAACCTAGGGATTGGAGGCCCCCCTACCCTGGCTGCGATCTAAGCCGGCCCGTAGCGCGTTGCGCCCTCAGCTCGAACAGTTGCAGCGCAGGCGTCTTCCAGTGCGACATGCCGGCAGCAGGGTCGATCGTACCCAGAAGCACCTTGGCTGCCCTGAGCCGAAGGTCAGGCGACGACCCCGGATCACGGAGCACATCGCGAACCGCCCCGAACGCCTCCCTACGCAGATCGCGCAGCTCCTCCAGGAAAGCTTCCCCCGTCTCCTGGCGCTCGCGATCGAGAGCTGCCTGGATGTACTCGTCCTTGAGCCACCGATACAACGTCTGCCGCGTCACGCCAGCTTGCCTGGCTGCCTCAGTCTTCGTGGCACCAGCGAGCAACGCACGAATCGCTATCCGCTCCGCCTCGTTGAGGTTGGCCAAGAAGTCGATGCCATCGAGGCCGTAGACCTCGAAGTCGTCTGCCCCGCTCTCAACCTCGGACGACTGGGCCTCGTCGAGTGTCACATTCTGTCTCATTTCGTAACGGACCCTGCTCCTAGGCTAGTCCAACCCCGCAAGTCGGTCTAGCCGACGGCGTCCCCGTGTATCGTTTTCGAGACACCAAAGGTACCTATTGCAGCCCTACGGTCCTTCGCGTCATGGTATGGAATCAGGGCCACGGACCCGAACGCGATGGACTCGACGCCATGAACAAGCGCGACCTCAGCGAGCGTGACATCTGCACCAAGTTCATCACGCCCGCGCTGCTCGGCGCGGTCTCCAACCGACAGAACCTAGGGATTGGAGGCCCCCCTACCCTGGCTGCGATCTAAGCCGGCCCGTAGCGCGTTGCGCCCTCAGCTCGAACAGTTGCAGCGCAGGCGTCTTCCAGTGCGACATGCCGGCAGCAGGGTCGATCGTACCCAGAAGCACCTTGGCTGCCCTGAGCCGAAGGTCAGGCGACGACCCCGGATCACGGAGCACATCGCGAACCGCCCCGAACGCCTCCCTACGCAGATCGCGCAGCTCCTCCAGGAAAGCTTCCCCCGTCTCCTGGCGCTCGCGATCGAGAGCTGCCTGGATGTACTCGTCCTTGAGCCACCGATACAACGTCTGCCGCGTCACGCCAGCTTGCCTGGCTGCCTCAGTCTTCGTGGCACCAGCGAGCAACGCACGAATCGCTATCCGCTCCGCCTCGTTGAGGTTGGCCAAGAAGTCGATGCCATCGAGGCCGTAGACCTCGAAGTCGTCTGCCCCGCTCTCAACCTCGGACGACTGGGCCTCGTCGAGTGTCACATTCTGTCTCATTTCGTAACGGACCCTGCTCCTAGGCTAGTCCAACCCCGCAAGTCGGTCTAGCCGACGGCGCCACCTCCCCGTGTATCGTTTTCGAGACACCAAAGGTACCTATTGCAGCCCTACGGTCCTTCGCGTCATGGTATGGAATCAGGGCCACGGACCCGAACGCGATGGACTCGACGCCATGAACAAGCGCGACCTCAGCGAGCGTGACATCTGCACCAAGTTCATCACGCCCGCGCTGCTCGGCGCCGGGTGGGACAACCACGCCCAGATCCGCGAAGAGGTCTCGTTCACCAAGGGCCGCATCATCGTCCGGGGCAAGCTCGTCACCCGGGGCAAGGCCAAGCGCGCCGACTACGTCCTCTTCTACAAGCCCAACATCCCGCTGGCCATCATCGAGGCGAAGGACAACAGCCATCCCGTGGGAGGCGGGATGCAGCAGGCGCTCAAATACGCCGAAGCTCTCGACATTCCCTTCGTCTTCTCCTCCAACGGCGATGGTTTCGCCTTTCACGACCGCACCGGCCGTAGCGCCCCCGTTGAGTCGGAGCTGGCCTTAAACGCCTTCCCCTCGCCGCAGCGCCTGTGGACCGAATACGAGGCCTGGAAGGGCCTAACGCCCGAACAGGAGCAGACCGTCCTCCAGGACTACTTCGAGGACGGCAGCGGCAAGGAGCCGCGCTACTACCAGCGCGTCGCCATCAACCGAACCGTGGAGGCCATCGCGAAGGGCCAGGACCGCATCCTGCTCGTCATGGCCACTGGCACTGGCAAGACCTACACAGCCTTCCAGATCATCTGGCGGCTCTGGAAGGCCGGCCGCATGAAGCGCGTGCTATTCCAGGCCGACCGCAACGTACTCGTCAACCAGACCATGCGCCAGGACGTCGGCGTCGATGGCGACGCCCAGCGCATCTCCCAGCTCTGCTGGATGTTCTTCCTCAAGATCCTCGACGACCAGGACCAGGAGCTGGAAACCATCGAGAACGGCTATCGCTCACCCGTCCCCAAGAAGCTCCAATGGCGCGCCTGGGCCGCCGACCCCGAGGGCATCACGGGAGACGAGCTGCTCGACTTCGTCAACGGGGAGCTATTCCCCTCGCTCAAAGAGCTGCCCGCCGGACAGGATGGCCGGCGCCGGGTCGTCCGTGACGTCTTCGAGGACGCCTACAACTACATGAAGTCGGGCCAGCTCATGCGGCAGGTCATCAACAAGATCCAGACCGTTGACTTCAACAACCTCAAAGAGCGGCAGCACTTCGGCGACATCTACGAGCAGATCCTCAACGACCTCCAGAGCGCCGGCAACGCGGGCGAGTACTACACGCCCCGCGCCGTCACGTCGTTCATGACCGGCCGCATCGACCCCAAGCCCGGAGAGATCCTGTACGACCCGGCTTGCGGGACGGGCGGATTCCTGACGGCCGCCATCGACCACATGAAAGACAAAAAGTACGTCCGGACGACCTCGGACGAAGGGAAGATGTTCGGCGCTCTCCGCGCGACGGAGAAGAAGCAGCTCCCGCACATGCTGTGCGTCACCAACATGCTGCTTCACGGCGTCTCCGACCCGTCCTTCGTGCGCCACGACAACACGCTTGCCCGTCCCTACACGAGCTACTCGCAGTCGGACCGCGTGGACATCGTCCTCACCAATCCGCCATTCGGCGGACGCGAGGAAGACGGAATCGAGGAGAACTTCCCGAAGCGCAGTTGGGGAGGATCGAAGTAGTCGGCGCCGCGGATGTTGGGGTGCTCGACGGGCGCGCGCTCAGGCGGCGACTCGTCGAGCGGCTGTTGGTCCAGACCGCTGGCCAGCATCGACTTGAGGCTCTGATAGGAGCAGGCGTTGAAGTGCAACGCCCTGCGCGAGGCGGCCTTGGCCTTGTCACGCGGCTTGCGCGGACGCGCCGGCACGACCGCTACGCCGTAGTGCGCCGCCATCTCTTGATAGCTGCGGTTGAGATCGGGCTCGTAGCGGCAGGCGCGACTCACGCCCGCGCGCAGGTTGTCGGGCACGACGATCTCCGGCGCGCCTGAGAAGAACTCGAACGCGCGCACGTGCGAGCCCAGCCAGTCGGGCAGCTGCTGGCTCCAGGTCGCTTCGGCGTAGGTGTAGGAGCTGGCGCCCAACACCGCCACGAAGATCTGCGCCTGGCGAACCTCGCCGCTGTGCGGGTTCTCGAGGGGGACCGTCGCCCCGGCGTAATCGACGAACAGCTTCTCGCCGGCGCGGTGTTGTTGCCGCAGCACGACGTCGAGCTTGCGCCGCCAACGCTGGTACAGCTCGCAGAAGCGGCTGTAGCGATAGCCGCCCGGATGCTGCTCGATGTACTCCTCCCACAGCAGCTGCAGCGTGACGTGCTTGTGGGCTTCGAGCTGCTCGTGAACAGCGGCGAAGTCCGGCTCCGCCTTCAGGTAGCGGTCCGCGGGGCGGCGGCCGAACAGCCGCTCCTCGAGCTGCGAGTCGTCGAGACTCGGCCGGCAGCGGCCACTCCAGACCGGCCTCAGCCGCCCGCTTCAAGTAGTCGTGAACGGTGTCAGCTCGGCGACCACCTGCTTGAGCCGCCGGTTCTCTTCCTCGAGATGCCGCAACCGCTTCGCGTCCGAGGCTTCCAGCCCTCCGTACTTGGCTTTCCAGCGGTAGAACGTCTGCTCGCTGATGCCGGCCTGCCGGCATACCTCGGCGGTCTTCATCCCCGCCTCGGACTGCTTCAGGATCGCGATGATCTGCTCTTCGGTATGGCGCTTGCCTTTCATCCCTCTGCTCCTCTTCGCTGCCCGCCTCGACTCTCATCGTAGGTGGATCAAATCTCCGGGAGCAGGTCAGTATTGCCGTCGTGGAACAGCGCGGAATTGAGCTGATTTGAGTGCCTCGCGAGTTCGGAGATCTGTCGGGCTGTAGTCCAGCAACCTCCGGAACGCGTGGCAAAAGTCGGAACTACTGCAATATCCGAGGTCCAGTGCTACTTGCTTGATGCTGAGGCTCGTCGAGCGCACAAGCGCAGCTCCGGACAGCACGCGAACTCTTGCAACGAAGACGCGCAGCTGAACTTGGAAAATACGTGAAAACGCCCGGCTCACATAGGATCTCGATAGGCCCGACGATGCTGTTACCTTCTTCACGGTGAACTGCCCGCTCCTTGCGCTCACCGATACCGCCTTGAGCAACTGCTCGGCAATTCTGACGTCCCGTTTTGCAATCACTCTTGAGCCAAACTGCCATCCCGGCGGTTTGGCTCTCAAGCTCGTGGATGCACTGGTATCAAGTACGGATCCGCACAATTCAGCAACCGTTTCTGCAAGCCATCGATCGCGGTCAAGTACAACAGCGTCACGATCGCCCACCTACCACCTCCTCGGGGCTTACGGGCGCGCAACCACTTCCTAACGTCAGTCTATCTTTCGGATGAACAGACGCGTCCCACGTGGGATACGGCACGTCTTTCCAAACATGATCATCGTTCCAGCTGCCGGGTCCTGACGACTCCCGGTATCCCAAGTCGACTCCCGAAAGCCGCCCTCTTCCCGAACTGCACTCATCGACGACTGGGCAGAGGGCATTACGACATCCAGACCCGGTATGTTCGGCGCTCGGTCCAGTGTTGCAGCCATCTCTACGGAGCCTCTCTCGGTGCTGAGACGATCAAAGCCAAGTCTGACGACGAAAAACGGCTCTGGAGCGGATCGCTTTTGAAACTCCAACAGCCGACCTTTGAGTTCGCTCCCCTTCGCAGCAGTGTCACCTCCGGCAAGCTTCACTCGCGAAGCAAGCTCAGCCACGACCTCGTCGCCAACGAAAGAACGTCCCCATTCGAGGTCGGACACAAGCCTCGCAGAAAACACCGTATCGTTGGGGATGGTGATCGCTGGCGAGTCAGATCGATTTGGGTGATCGGCAGTCGGTTCGAGATCGACGTCGAATGAGATCTCCGTGGACGCCACGAACCGGTTGCAATTCCTGAACGACACGCTGTTCGTGAGCGCTCTGCCATCTTCATAGATTGATCGAAGCATTGCCCTGCTTGGGAGAACCATCTCCTTTCCGCTTACCTTGCGGCGCGAGAACACCGTGACTGATTCGAGCAGTTCTAGTCCGAGGCCTTCTGGCGCCTCATCTACGTAGACCGCTAGCGACGCAATCTCCCCGGACTCACTGTTGGCCGTCAGGCTGCCCTCGTACGCGACGTCACTGACGCCCCGCTGCGTTCTTACCCGAAATAACGAGGGCCGCGGCTGGTCGAATGCTATGCGAACCAGTCCTGAGGCCTCGAGATGAACTTCTCGGGGAGCAACTGATTTTAGGTTCTGGATTACTGCCTGAAGGTGGCCCGTGAACTCGCCTGACGACGCAGCACCAGTTCCAAGTAGTTCCGTCGGTGATTCGGCCGATAGCCTATCGGAGCCCGGCCATCCGAATCGTTCTTTCCCTTCGATCCATCCAACCTGCATCCGAGCCCGATCATGGATCTCTACCCGGCCCGGAAGTTCGCTCAAAGCGCCCTCCAGGAGCAATCGATCGCCGAGCGCCTGATAGCAATCGCTCCCGTCCATGCGACTTCGTATTCTCTCGACCTCCTGCTCACACACGACGTTGCGGGTCTGACGCACAATCTCTTCGCCATGTTGGATGACCTCCGATACGATACGTGCAGCGTCTTCGATCGCTCTCGGCGGCCGACCCTGACCCGACAAAAGTCCAACCGAGACTCCAGCTATAGCGACTGCGGCGATTCCATCAATCAATTGTTGCATCTCGATTCGCGACCTCCGAACGGGCCTGATTCTACCACCTCCAGCAGCCAGCCTATACCTTCCTGCGACCTATGGTCGGGCTTCAAGGTAGGCTTGGTCTGCTCTCTGAATACTCTGGAGAAACT
This sequence comes from Bryobacterales bacterium, assembly GCA_965216545.1. GTDB lineage: Bacteria > Acidobacteriota > Terriglobia > Bryobacterales > UBA6623 > RI-231. Next base: position 1,843,608 of record OZ244172.1, on the reverse strand, counting down.
GTAGGTCCTTCAACAGCTCAGCTAGTCCATTGACCGCGTGATACGTGGTCTTTGATATGCGAACTTGCGGCGGGCAGACTTGCGGTCGAATCGCCAGTCGATCTTCACTCGATCACGATTGACCCGACGGTTCCAGGCCGCCGCTTCTCGTCTTAACATGGCAAGGTCCGGGATGCGCCGCCGTCCCAAGCACTGCCGCGAAAACAGGCTGATCTCGATCTCCGCCTGATTCAACCAACTGCCGTGCTTCGGCGTGTAGTGCGGCGTGAAACAGCTCCAGATCTCGCCGCCAAACTCCTCGCCGCAAAGATCGGTCAGTGACTTGCGCGTGTGCGTCGAGAGGTTGTCCATCACCAGATGGATCGTCTCCGCCTCGGGGTAGGCCAGCGCCAACTCGAACAACGCCTTGGCGAACTCGACGCCCGAGCGGTTCGGCGTCACGAAGGTGAAGTGGCGGCCCGCCTTGGGCTCGACCGCACAGAACACGTTGGCGGTTCCACGACGCCGATACTCGCCGTCGTAGCGCGCCTCGCATCCCGGAGTTGCGGGCCTTGGGGCGCGCACGTCGGCGTGCAGCGTCACCGGCTTCTCGTCCAAGCAAACGACCGGATGCGCCGGATCGTAAGGCCTTTCGTACGTCTCCAGCACATCTTCCATCGCAGCGATGTAGTCGTCATCGAGATCCGCCACGCACCACATGTTTTTCCCGCCACGGCTTGAGGTCGTGGCTTTCGAGCAGGACGCGAATCGTTTCCCGGCCGGCTTGCGGAACCAGTCGGCGCTTGACGGCCTCTTCAGCCACCAGCCGCACGGTCCAGCGAGCGCGCCCTTTGGGCGGATCGGAACAGACCATGGCGATGATGCGCTGGCGTTGCCGGGCGTCGAGCAAGCTCTGCGCGCCGGGCCGCTGCTTGTCATACAGCGCGCGCTCGAGCCCGCCCTGCTCATAGCGGCGGGCGATGTTGCGGACCGATTGCCTCGACAGCGGCAACACGGCGGCGATCTGCGGCGCGCCCATGCCTTCTGCGAGCCGCTGTAGAGCGACCGCTCGCATCGCGACCCGCACTTGCTCGACCCCGCCGGCGAGCATCTTCTTCAGAGTCGCTTGATCTTTGGCGGAAACCTCGAGGCGCAGGGCGGGACGGGGCATACCTCAAGTATGCGCCAAAACAACTCGACCCGAACATGTTTGTTTGTAAAATCTTCAGGCGGTCAGAGAACTAGTCGCGTGTCCTCCTGGGCCCTCAGGGCAATCGCTTGTGAAGGAGCCATCTCCACCGCGTTTTTCGGGATCATGTCGGCCCGTAGCTGTGCCCCTTCTTCGTAGCGTACGATTCGCTCCTCGACAACGTCTCGCGTAATCCTCGTTGACGGATCATAGATGGACACGCGCACAACCGCGGGAGTGCAACCGAGCGCCTCAGCCCATGCTCGGTCGACATACCGCAGGCAACCGTCGCAGCTTGACTCCTCTGCAGTCGTGCGCGTGAGTGCAAGCGGGCCGGGGACTATTTCCTTGACGGCAGCGATCAGATCCGTTCCGGTGAACAGCTCGCCGCTACCCGGAGGTGGGCAGGTCATCGAATGTGTTGGATGATCTACTCGATGAACCATGTCCAGACGTTCGCTTGGTCTAATTCGTTGAGTGGCGATGGCGTTGAGAGCTGGATCATAGAGCGTCAGCGTTCCCGCTCCTGGGTCGAGAACCGACACCTCGATGGTGGGGTTTCCGATGCGGTCTTTTGACTGCACCACGATCTCTGTCCGATTTACCTCGATGCCGTTGCGGTGCGAACTCGTAGTCGACCGCCGCAGGACCACCTCCGTCCCGTCGAAGGTTTCACGCCAGAGCGTGGCATCCCTGGGCCACGACGGCTTGCGTGCCTGCCTGGCAGCAATGATCAGCACTGCACCGACAGCGGCAGCTATCACGGAACTCCAGGCGATACGGTCATATGCTTTCATGCTGTCTCCCTCCTACAGGTATCCGAGACTCTTAAGCCTCTCCAGTTCGATCTTGGACGGCTTGTCGTGTGGCTTATCACCGTGGCCGCTTTCCGGTACTCGTGCGTTCTCTTTGACTATCCATCCCGAGATACTCACGTCCACTTCCTCGCTCTCTGGCCTCTCGACGAGGAAGCTCGTTTCCTCCTTTCCACTCGGTGATAGGTAGGACCTCTGAATAGACTCACACCGGCCGTCCGCCAGAACACAGACGTACTTTCGATCATTCGCGTACCACGCTATCCGCGGTGTAGACAGATGCTCGATTCCCGTCGCTACAAACCCCGGTGGAGCCGGCAGCACTGATGCTGTAACGGGCGGCTGATCGGCCCGTGGGCTCAACAGGGTCTTCGTACCCAGTTCACGCGGATCAGCGGCGGCTAGAGAGAGGAGAGTTGGGGTTAGGTCGAGGAGGCTCACACGTTTCTCTACTGAGTGCGCAGGCTGAATCCGGCCGGGGGCCCAAAGGATGAGCGGAACTCTCACCAGTTCTTCGTATAGTGAGTGCGCATGATATGTCCATCCGTGGTCCAAGAATTCTTCGCCGTGGTCAGAGGTTACCGCTACTACGGTATTGCTCAACGTGCCAAATTGGTCCAAAGAGTTCAGCACTTCTCCGAGAGCAGCATCGGCTTGCTGGAGCTCCATCACATATCGTTCGATGCGATGGGCCATGAGCACGTCCGGATCCAAACCGCAATCGATGATGGTCTGGCGGCTCGTGTGATAACCAGTGGGACTACATTCCTGCAGTGAACGCTCGATCGCCAGCTGCTTCTTCAATTTCTCGTGAAGGTTTCCAACTCCCTCGCTGGCCGGTGGAATATGTGGATGATGTGGGTCGATCACGTGGATGTACAAGAACTGCGGAGTAGCGGGGTGCTCCAACAGCCATTGAGATGCTCTATGGACGATGGCGCGGGAGGTTGGTCGCACCGTAAGCGTTCGGTGACGACCGTCTTGACTCGACAGGGTTGAACGAGTAAGTAAGTGTCCACGCAAGGCTTATGTGGACACGTAGCAGTGGCGACGTCGCCCTCAGGCTGGCGGCGGCGCCGCGGCGGCGTCCAGGCCCACGTTCCAGGGCAGCAGCTGCGCGATGCGGTTGATCGGATGGTCGGCGATGCGGTCGAGCACGTGGCGCAGGTAAGCTTCCGGGTCGACGCCGTTGAGCTTGGCCGTGCCGATCAAACTATACATCGCCGCCGCGCGTTCGCCGCCGGCGTCCGAACCCGCGAACAGATAGTTCTTGCGCCCCAAAGCCACCGCCCGCAAGGCTCGCTCGGCGGCGTTATTGTCGATCTCGAGCTCGCCGTCGTCGAGGTAGCGCACCAGCGCCGGCCAACGTCCCAGCGCGTAGCGCATCGCCTTCGCCGTCTCCGACTTCTTCGATAATCCGACCAGATTGTCGTAAAACCACGCGTGCAGCGCCTCGAGCAAAGGCTTCGCCCGCGCCTGCCGCTCGCGCCGGCGCACCTCCGCCGGGCTGCCGCGGATCTCTTTCTCGATCTCGTACAACGCTCCAATGCGCTCGAGCGCCTCCGCGGCAAGCTGCGACGCGTGCGCCTGTTCGATGTCGAAAAACTTGCGCCGCACGTGCGCCCAGCAAGCCGCCTCGCGCACGCGCCCCTTTTCATACACGCCGTTGAAGCCGGCGTAAGCGTCGGCGTGCAGCGTCCCCTCGAACCCGGCCAAGTGCGTCTGGGGGCGCTCGCCCTTGCGGTCGGGCGAGTAGGCGTACCACGCCGCCGGCGGCGCCTCTCCGCCCGTCGGCCGCTCGTCGCGCACGTAAGCCCACAAGCGTCCCGTCTTGGTCTTGCCGCGGCCGGGATCGAGCACGGGAACCGGCGTGTCGTCGCCGTGGATGCGGCTCCCCGCGAGCACGTGCCGCCGCAGAGCCTCGAGCAGCGGCGCGAGCGTCCGGCTGGCGCCGCCCACCCAGCCCGCCAGCGTCGAGCGCTCGAGTTCCACACCTTGATGTCCGTAAATCTCCGCCTGCCGGTAGAGCGGTAAATGGTGTGCATATTTTGCCGTTAATACGTGCGCCAACAAGCCCGGTCCGGCCAACCCGCGCTCGATCGCCCGGCTCTGAGCCGGCGCTTGCACGATGCGGTCGCAACAACCGCAGCTCAGCTTCGGCCGCACCCGCCGGATCACTTTGAAGCGCGCCGGGGAGTACTCGAGCGTCTCGGAGATGTCCTCGCCAAGCTTGCGCAAAGCGCCGCCGCAGTCGGGACAACTCTTCTCGGCGGGTTGTTGAACGACGGTCTCGCGCGGCAGCTCCGGCGGCAGCTCGCGACGTCGAGGCTTGCGTCGAACCCCCTCCAGAAAGGCTTCGGGCGCGCTGTCCGGCTCCGGCGCCGCTTCGGCCTCGGCGGCTTCGAGCTCTTCGAGCCGCAGCTCGAGCTGCTCGATGCGGCTGTCGATCTTCTCTGACTTGCGCCCAAACTGCAGCCGCTTCAACTTCAAGATCAGCAGCTTCATCCGCTCGATCTCACTCTTGTGCGATTCGAGTGCGATCTTCTGCGAAGCGAGCTCGGCGTGCTGCGCCCGGCACAGCGCCCGCAACGTCTCCAGGTCCAGAGAGTCCAGATCCAGCGCGGGAGAAGGCGCTTCGGCCATGTCTCTATTTTCTCATATTCGAGAGGGAATGTGGTGACCTATTTCGATATATCTCCGTCCGAAATGCTTTTTTCCTTACGCCGCCGTCCGCGGCGCTTCCCCAAAGGCTTGCGCCGTCCGCTCGGGCCGTCGCCAGTCGATGCCTTCGAGCAGCATCGACAGCTGCGCCCGCGTCAACAACACCGCGCCGTTCTCGGCCCGCGGCCACACGAAGCGTCCGCGCTCGAGACGCTTGGCGAACAGACAGAGGCCGTCGCCGTCCCACCACAACACTTTGATCAGGTCGCCCCTCCGTCCGCGAAACACGAACAGATGCCCGTCGAAGGGATTTCGGTCAAGCTTGTCCGCAATCTGCGCGCTCAACCCCGTGAAGCCCCGCCGCATGTCCGTCACCCCGGCGCACAGCCAGATGCGCGCCCCCGCCGGCAGTGTGGTCATGGGAGCAACAGCTCCAGCACTTGCCGCAGCGTCGACGCCTCGGCGCCTTCGATGCGCACCCGGCCTCGCGGCAGCTCGATCTCGATCGCGCCGCAAGCCTGCCCGCTTGCCACCTCACGCGGCTCCTCGGGCGCTACGTCGCTCAGCCGCACCGGCAGCCACTCGGCCGCAGGCTTCTCCGCGTCGTCGGCGAGCAACCCTTCGCGATACAGCTTGCGCCAGTGAAAGATCTGGTTGGCGTTGACCTGGTGCGCCCGTGCCAGCCGCGCCACCGACACGCCTGACTCGAAGCTCTCCTCGACGATCCGCCGGCGTTCTTGCTTCGATCTCCGCCGCCGCCCCGGCTTCTCCGCTGCCTTCTCCATCGCGCTCTCCCTCAGCGCCCTCCCGCGCCTCCGTCGAGCTTGCCTTATCCCTTCGCTTCTGTCGAGACGGTCCTCGCCGCACGCTTACAGATGAACGGCAGGGGCGACACGCATGCAGACGACCTCTGATTGTAGAGGCGCCTAACGGTTTATAGAGGTTACTATTTCTGGTGCACTACACTAGCGCGATCGCGACGGCGCCGACGGAGAGCGCTATCAGGATGACATTCCGATGGCTTGCTGCCACCTTCTTGTCCATTCGGGTTGTGCGTGCCATGGTCTCTACCTCCTGTTGTACTTGTTGCTCGGGCTCATGCTCGAGTTATGAACACCAGTCGCAGGTTTGCGCGCCCTGGCAGCCGAAGAAGCGGCATTCCTGGCCGTCCTGGCCTGGACACCATTCGTTCGTGAACGTTTCTGTTACACTCCAGCTACCGGGGCCATGAACGATGCGTGTACTGGTCGTCCAGATTGATGCGCAGTACGTCACTGAGCACTCTTCTGTTGCGCTGCACGCCTCGATCTCCTCGCACGGCGGCGTCAGCGGTTCGCCCCTCGCGTAGACGTACGGACAATCGGCGCTCAGCTGGAGTGCTGTAGCCGCTACGATTGTTGCGAGGAGTAGCGGTGGAAACAGTCTCGGAAGAACGCGTATTCTTTGCATAATCGAACCTCCTATGGTTACTTCTGGTCCATGAGAACCGCGCTTAGAATAGATCGGTAGTACAGACTAATCAAGGATTAATCGTTGTCTGTTTGTGCTTTTGGTTGTGTTGTTGTGTCGGCCCGATTCAACGTAAAGGCCGTGCAGACGCTCTCCCGGCTGAATCGGGCGCACCCGGAGAAACATGACGTGTTCGTGCTGGACTTCATGAACGACGTGGACGTAATCAGGGAGTCGTTTGCGGACTACTACCGCACGACCGTCCTGAGCGAGGAGACCGACCCCAACAAGCTCCACGACCTGAAGGCAGCGTTGGATGGCTACCAGGTCTATGCGCCGAACGAAATCGACGCCGTAGTGGAAGCCTTCCTGGCTCAGCCTGAGAAAGGGCCGAAAGGACGGACGGTCCGCAACGAGCGGCTCGACGCGATCAGCAGCCCGTGTCTAAAAACCAAGTCGACCTGGCGATGTTCTGAGATAGACTGGCGCCATGGCGATGGGAACACGCCGCAAGCGGCAGCGCCAACAGGACCTGTTCTACGCGGCTGAGCTGGCTGAAGCGCCTGGGCATCCTTTCTACACCAAGCTCAACGAAGCGCTCGACGCCGCCGGCTTCGACGCCTTCTGCGAGGAGCGCTGCCAGCGCTTCTATCACGAGAAGCTGGGGCGGCCGTCGCTGACGCCGGGAACCTACTTCCGGCTGCAGTTGATCGGCTTGCCTCTCGGCAAGGACCCGCTCCGGCTGCTCCGAGGCTCGTCGCCATCAACCTCCCGGCACAGGCAGCGCGGCAAGCCTCGCCAGCATCTCGCCGAACAACCTCCGGTTGAGATGCCCTTCGGCCAACAACAGCCAGTAGTACCGCGCGTGCTTGACCAACCGCCCGCCGGTCTTCATCAGGCGGTGCTGCAAGCTTGTCAGCGACCAGCTCTTGATCCGCCTCGGCAGCCCCAGCCGCCGCCACAGGTTGCCCAAGTTGTAGGCCAGCACGGCGAGTTGCAGCCGGACCTCGTTTGACCGAAAGCGATGACACGACAGCCGCGTCCAACTCGTTGCCTGCTTGCCTTCCTTGATCCACTGCTCCGCCGTGCCGCGCTGGTCGTACAAGCGCACCACCGAGCGGCTCGGCAATGCCATGTTCGTCACGATGAAGCCGGGCCTCCCAAACAACTCGCCGGGATGCAGTTCGACCTTGGCCACGATCCGTCTCGGTTTCGACCAGCTCGCCGCTTGATACTGGAAGCTCTTGTAGCGCACCAGCGGCTTCGTGCTCGGCCGTCCCGGCGAGCGGAACAGGAGGTCGGCGACCTCCATCTCCAGGTTCTTGTTCGCTGGAATGCGGATCACGTAGCTCACGCCGCGCTCTTCCAGCGCCTCGTAAATCTCCGGCTTGGCGAAGGCGGCGTCGGCGCGGAACGTGACGCGCTTGCCATCCGCTTGCTGACGCTCGATCTCGGGCAGCAGCAACTCGTCCCAGTCTTCGGCGCTGGAGACGTTGCCCGGCCGCAGCTTTGCCGACAAGCAGTCGCCGTGCTGGTTGAACAGCAGCAGCGGGTGATAGCAGACCGTCTCGAAATGGCCGTTGTAGGCGCTGCCCTCCTGTTGGCCGTGCACCGGGCTCTCGGTCGAGTCCAGGTCGAGCACCACGCGCTCGGCATCGTCTGAAGCGACGCTGCTTGCGCGGCTGCTCGCGGTCGTCCTCGAGGATCTGGTCGATGATCCCGGTGTAGGGCCCCAGCTTCGGCCGCCTGACCGGTTTCGAGCGTTGGTAGCCCGGCGGCGTCGCGTAGCGCAACATCTTGCGCACCGTCTCGCGCGCGATCCCGAAGCGCCGCGCCGCCTCCCGCTCGCTGATCCCTTCGACGAAGACGCTGCGGCGGACTTGTGCGTACAACTCCACGCGCTCCACGCGATACATCCCTCCCGGTGTTCCACACCGCACCCTTCCGATGCTCGCGGACCACCTCCGCGGTCTAGTTTCCCGGCGCCATCAGCTCGCCTTCAAACCGCCGCCTCGTGGTCTAGTTTTGCAGCGCCATTCACACATGGTCGTTCTGCCCGGTGGGAAACTCCAGGCCGACGGCGTCCTTGCTCTTGAAGAGAGGATTGCCAACCCCGACCACGCAGAGGTTGTTGATTGCGCCTAACGTTTCACGGATGCGTTGCAGAGGTCCGTTCGGTACGGCCCAGCTTCCTTCCACGTATCTCTCCGCCCAGCGTGCGAACCGCATGTCGTCCTCGAGTGGCGTCAGTTCCGACTCTGGCAGGGCGAACGACCTCCACCGCTCGATGACCACCGGATCGGACTTTTTGAGATCGGGTAGCCAAACAGCGAGAGCCCAATCTCCGTTGAGTCGCAGCCGGAAACCGAATTCGGCACACACGTAGGGGACGTCGGGCGTGGACGCTTCACGGTTTTCAACCCTGCCCCAGAAGTCGTCCGTCTCTACTCCATACTGGTGAGGTCGATCGCGGTACGCTGCCAGCACGTCAGAGTCGAAATAGCCAACGACCTTGCGTAGGATGTTTTCAAGTTCCGGTGATACCTTCACCTTCTCAATCTAGAGGACCGGACGCCGAAGCGGTGTAAGCGTGCGGCGAGGACCGTCTCGACAGAAGCGAAGGGATAAGGCAAGCTCGACGGAGGCGCGGGAGGGCGCTGAGGGAGAGCGCGATGGAGAAGGCAGCGGAGAAGCCGGGGCGGCGGCGGAGATCGAAGCAAGAACGCCGGCGGATCGTCGAGGAGAGCTTCGAGTCAGGCGTGTCGGTGGCGCGGCTGGCACGGGCGCACCAGGTCAACGCCAACCAGATCTTTCACTGGCGCAAGCTGTATCGCGAAGGGTTGCTCGCCGACGACGCGGAGAAGCCTGCGGCCGAGTGGCTGCCGGTGCGGCTGAGCGACGTAGCGCCCGAGGAGCCGCGTGAGGTGGCAAGCGGGCAGGCTTGCGGCGCGATCGAGATCGAGCTGCCGCGAGGCCGGGTGCGCATCGAAGGCGCCGAGGCGTCGACGCTGCGGCAAGTGCTGGAGCTGTTGCTCCCATGACCACACTGCCGGCGGGGGCGCGCATCTGGCTGTGCGCCGGGGTGACGGACATGCGGCGGGGCTTCACGGGGTTGAGCGCGCAGATTGCGGACAAGCTTGACCGAAATCCCTTCGACGGGCATCTGTTCGTGTTTCGCGGACGGAGGGGCGACCTGATCAAAGTGTTGTGGTGGGACGGCGACGGCCTCTGTCTGTTCGCCAAGCGTCTCGAGCGCGGACGCTTCGTGTGGCCGCGGGCCGAGAACGGCGCGGTGTTGTTGACGCGGGCGCAGCTGTCGATGCTGCTCGAAGGCATCGACTGGCGACGGCCCGAGCGGACGGCGCAAGCCTTTGGGGAAGCGCCGCGGACGGCGGCGTAAGGAAAAAAGCATTTCGGACGGAGATATATCGAAATAGGTCACCACATTCCCTCTCGAATATGAGAAAATAGAGACATGGCCGAAGCGCCTTCTCCCGCGCTGGATCTGGACTCTCTGGACCTGGAGACGTTGCGGGCGCTGTGCCGGGCGCAGCACGCCGAGCTCGCTTCGCAGAAGATCGCACTCGAATCGCACAAGAGTGAGATCGAGCGGATGAAGCTGCTGATCTTGAAGTTGAAGCGGCTGCAGTTTGGGCGCAAGTCAGAGAAGATCGACAGCCGCATCGAGCAGCTCGAGCTGCGGCTCGAAGAGCTCGAAGCCGCCGAGGCCGAAGCGGCGCCGGAGCCGGACAGCGCGCCCGAAGCCTTTCTGGAGGGGGTTCGACGCAAGCCTCGACGTCGCGAGCTGCCGCCGGAGCTGCCGCGCGAGACCGTCGTTCAACAACCCGCCGAGAAGAGTTGTCCCGACTGCGGCGGCGCTTTGCGCAAGCTTGGCGAGGACATCTCCGAGACGCTCGAGTACTCCCCGGCGCGCTTCAAAGTGATCCGGCGGGTGCGGCCGAAGCTGAGCTGCGGTTGTTGCGACCGCATCGTGCAAGCGCCGGCTCAGAGCCGGGCGATCGAGCGCGGGTTGGCCGGACCGGGCTTGTTGGCGCACGTATTAACGGCAAAATATGCACACCATTTACCGCTCTACCGGCAGGCGGAGATTTACGGACATCAAGGTGTGGAACTCGAGCGCTCGACGCTGGCGGGCTGGGTGGGCGGCGCCAGCCGGACGCTCGCGCCGCTGCTCGAGGCTCTGCGGCGGCACGTGCTCGCGGGGAGCCGCATCCACGGCGACGACACGCCGGTTCCCGTGCTCGATCCCGGCCGCGGCAAGACCAAGACGGGACGCTTGTGGGCTTACGTGCGCGACGAGCGGCCGACGGGCGGAGAGGCGCCGCCGGCGGCGTGGTACGCCTACTCGCCCGACCGCAAGGGCGAGCGCCCCCAGACGCACTTGGCCGGGTTCGAGGGGACGCTGCACGCCGACGCTTACGCCGGCTTCAACGGCGTGTATGAAAAGGGGCGCGTGCGCGAGGCGGCTTGCTGGGCGCACGTGCGGCGCAAGTTTTTCGACATCGAACAGGCGCACGCGTCGCAGCTTGCCGCGGAGGCGCTCGAGCGCATTGGAGCGTTGTACGAGATCGAGAAAGAGATCCGCGGCAGCCCGGCGGAGGTGCGCCGGCGCGAGCGGCAGGCGCGGGCGAAGCCTTTGCTCGAGGCGCTGCACGCGTGGTTTTACGACAATCTGGTCGGATTATCGAAGAAGTCGGAGACGGCGAAGGCGATGCGCTACGCGCTGGGACGTTGGCCGGCGCTGGTGCGCTACCTCGACGACGGCGAGCTCGAGATCGACAATAACGCCGCCGAGCGAGCCTTGCGGGCGGTGGCTTTGGGGCGCAAGAACTATCTGTTCGCGGGTTCGGACGCCGGCGGCGAACGCGCGGCGGCGATGTATAGTTTGATCGGCACGGCCAAGCTCAACGGCGTCGACCCGGAAGCTTACCTGCGCCACGTGCTCGACCGCATCGCCGACCATCCGATCAACCGCATCGCGCAGCTGCTGCCCTGGAACGTGGGCCTGGACGCCGCCGCGGCGCCGCCGCCAGCCTGAGGGCGACGTCGCCACTGCTACGTGTCCACATAAGCCTTGCGTGGACACTTACTTACTCGTTCAACCCTGTCGAGTCAAGACGGTCGTCACCGAACGCTTACGAAGCGGTTGGGCAAAGGAGACCAATCAACGGTTGTGTTGCCGGTTACCGCTTCGCTGTGCACCTACACCGTTCCATTGTCGCTAGTGTAGTGCCTCACACACTTTGAACATTATGTAGAGCCTTGCGGGCGCGCTTGACCTTGGCGAGGAAGTCGGAGGCTTTGGCAGTCCAAATGAAGGGCTTGGGATCCTCGTTGTGCTTCTCGATGTAAGTTTCAACCGCGTCGACCAACTCGGGAACGTCGCGAAAGACGCCGCGCTTGAGACGGTTCTGCGTCAGGTCGCGGAAGAACCGCTCGACCATGTTGAGCCACGACGAGCTCGTCGGCGTGAAATGAAAGTGGAAGCGCGGATGCCGCTTGCGCCAGCGCTCGACTTTCTCATGCTTGTGCGTCGAGGCATTGTCGACGATCAGATGCAGCTCCTTGTCCGGCGGCGTCATCGCATCGAGATGGCGCAGAAACAATAGCCACTCCTGATGCCGGTTGCGCTCCTGGCAAAAGCCGATCACCGAACCATCGAAAGTATTGAGCGCCGCAAATAGGGTCGCCACGCCGTTGCGCTTGTAGTCGTGCGTCATCGTGCCGGCGCGGCCTCGCTTGAGCGGCAACGAAGGTTGGGTGCGGTCGAGCGCCTGCATCTGGCTCTTCTCGTCGCAGCACAATACCAGCGCATGCTCGGGCGGGTTCAAATACAGCCCGACGATTGCTTCGAGCTTCTCGGCGAACTCGGGATCGCGACTGAGCTTGAAGGTCTCGACGCGATGCGGCTTCAGTCCGTGCTGTTGCCAGATCCGGCCGACGCTGGCCGCACTGATTCCCGCCGCTTTCGCCATCGTGCGGGTGGACCAGTGGGTGGCGTTGGGAGGCTTGTCCTGCGTGGTCGTGCGCACGACGCGCGCAATAGTTTGCTTGGTGATCTTCGGCGTGCGGCCCGGCCGCGGCGCATCCTTGTCGAGGCCAACGACGCCCAGCCCGAGAAAGCGCGCCCGCCAGCGCGCGGCCTTCTGGACGCTGACGCCGAGCTCTTTGGCGATCTCTTTGTTCTGCTTCCCTTCGGCCGCGAGCAGCACGATCCGTGCGCGTTCGACCACGCGCGCAGGCAGCGAACGCGCACGACTGCGCTGCTGCAAAAGTTCTCTTTGTTCGGGATTCAGATGAACGGCAGGGGCGACACGCATGCAGACGACCTCTGATTGTAGAGGCGCCTAACGGTTTATAGAGGTTACTATTTCTGGTGCACTACACTAGGCTCCCGCTCGCGTCGAGGCTCGCAATGAAGGCGTCCGTTCCCGAGAGGCTGGTAAGCGTCGTTTGGCCAGGCTCACCGGAGCCGAACACGGCTTCACCCGAAATGTAGCCGGTCACATACGAGTTGCCGTCGCGGTCAACCGCAATGCCCGTCCCTTGGATTTGACCATCGCCGCCGATGGCTTTGGCCCACGCCAGGTTTCCGGCAGCGTCAAACCTAGAGACGAAAACGCTGAACTGCTGCGACCCGGACAGCGTCGTCTCGTTTGGCCCACCGAGGTCAAACGCGATGGTGTCTACGAAATCGCCGATCACGAAGGCTCCGCCCGAGTCCGCAGCAACGGCTGTACTGACACCAGGGTTCGAACCACGGCCCTGTTGCGCCCACTGGGCGTTGCCGCCGGAGTCATATCGGACCAAGAACGCGTCAAACTCGCCGACAACCGTGCTCGTCAACGTGACTCCAGATCCGAAATCGGCAATATTCTTCATTCGGCCGACCACAAAAGCTCCGCCAGAATCGGCCGCCACCCCCCATGCGAGTGCGGGATCAGCCCCTCTTGCCCACTGAAAGTTGCCGTTGCTGTCGTACTTTGCAAGAAACATACTGGTCTCGCCAGCGGCGTTTCCTGATAGAAACGTGCCATCGTGGAAGGTCATTCCAAAACGAAATCTCCCTGCAACGTAGACGTCGGAGCCAGCGATGGCGATCGCGTAGCCAAAGTCTTGGTCGCTGCCCCCGGCCTGGACTGCCCATTGAAGATCGCCCGCGTTGTCGTATTTCGCCAAAAAGACATCCCCAGAGCCGGATTCGGTCAAGCTCGTTTCGTTGGGCTGGCCCTGGCCAAACGTGGCCGTTCCCTGAAATTGGCCAGTCACGTAGACGTTGCCGGAGGAGTCGTGGCCAACGCCGAATGCGCCCCTGTCGAGAGTTGGTCCACCGGCTCTGTGCGCCCAGTCGAGCAACTGAGCGCCGAGATCGCCTGGTACGGCGACCGCCGATGCGACTACGAACAAGAAAACTAATGATCTATTCATCGTTTTGTCCTCTCAATGTTCGGTTGATGCGACACTCAAACAAGGTGCTTGGGGAGCAACGCTCGAACCTATCGTTCACTAGAAGGATAGTCCAGCCGCGACGGGAACGGCTAACATTTCTTCCGGAGTCCTAGAGTTTTACGAGAAGTTCAGGGTTCAAGCTGTGATGCAGCTCTAGAGAAGCCCGGTCACAGAACAGGCCCTTGCCAGGCCCCATCGAAGGGGGCGGCGCCACTCGCTTCCCCGGGCGCGGCGCCCGAGGCTGAATCCTGCCTTGCGCCTGCCGGCGCAAAGATATCTTCGCCACTTCTCGTTTTTAGAGACGAGCCGCTCGGTCCGGATTGCCGCTTGGGCCGCCAGTGCGCGACACTCTTGGCGCCATGTTGCGCCGCCTCGCCCTGCCGCTCACCGCCCTTCTGCTCGCCGCATTGGTCTTCACCGCCGCCGCCCAGCGCGGCAACCGCACAGACTACCTCTCCCCTGAGCTGCGCGCGCGCGTTGAGGCGCTTAAGGCCGACTTCACACGCACGCCCACCAACCGCGCCAACCTCGCCGAGCGCTCCAAGGTCATGTATGACTGGATCAACGCCTACTCGCTCACCGGCAATCCCACACCGGTCAACGCCACGCTGTGGCTACGGACCAACGCCGCGGCGCTCCAAGGAACCGATGCCGAGTTCGCGGCCTACCTCGAGCGCGGAACCATTGCGTCCTACTTCGATCCCACGATCCGGGAATACATCCTCAAAGACGAGCAGCCCGACGCCATTGGCCGCGTCACGATCTCCGACGAAGGGCCCTTCCAGGCCGGCAGTTGGCAAACCATCGAGCAAACCTACACCGTCGCGAAGAAGCCGGTGCGCAGCGGCGGGATGGTCGTGCTCGGCAAGCAACTGCAGTCCGACCAGGGCTTGATTCAAGTGACCGATCCAGCGGGCGACAACTACGTCTCGATTCACTCTTCCAAGCCGGGCGTACGCTTCGAGCCGACCACCCAAGGCCTCTACGGCATGCACGGCGGCTTCCGCGGCGCGGTTCCGATGCCGGCTTACCGGGTCGAGGGCGGCGAGCTCAGCGAGGGCGACGCCATCACGCTCGTCTACGGCGATCGCTCGGGCGGTTCGCGGGGCTTCCGCGTACAGACGTTCATGAACGACAAGGCCATTCTGCCCGTCTATCTCGACCTCGACGGCGACGGACTGATGGTGACGCCCGGCTGGGCTTCGTTTGCGATCGAGGGTCGGGACGATCCGGTCCGCGTGCGCGGCATTGCACCCTCGGTCGTCGAACCGAACGAGCCGTTCGACGTCTCGGTTCGGACCGAGGATCGCTTCTACAACCGCGCCAGCGGCGCCATTCCGGCCTACGAAGTCACGCTGAACGGCAAGACGCTCGAGCCGTTGCCGGCGAGCGACTACGGGATCGCCAGGATCCGAGACGTCCGCATCGCCGAACCCGGGGTGTACCGGTTCGGCTTCCGCTCGGCCGACGGCAAGATTCGCGGCTCGAGCAACCCGGTCTGGGTGCGTCGCGACCCTTCGCGCCGGCTCTACTGGGGCGAAACGCACGCCCATACCGGCATGGCCGAGGGGCAGGGCTCGATCGAGGGCTTCTATCGCTACGGCCGGGACGAGGCTCGTCTCGACTTCCTGGGCTTGTCCGAGCACGACATCTGGCTCGACGATCTCGAGTGGTCCCGCATGCAGCGCGCCGTACGCGACTACACCAAGCCGGGCGAGTTCGTCGCCTACCTCGGCTACGAATGGACCCAGAACCGCAACGCCGGCGGCCATCACAACGTCTTCTTTCGATCCGCGGACAGCCGGCGCACCCCGACCCAGAAACACCCGTTCCTCACGCGTCTCTACGCCGGGCTGCGGCAGGCCAACGACACCAACGACGTGCTGATCATTCCGCACGCCCACCAGGCCGGCGACTGGCGCCTCAACGATCCCGAGATGGAGCGGCTCATCGAGATCCAGTCCATGCACGGGACCTTCGAGTGGTTCGGCAACTACTACTTGCGCAACGGCCACATGGTCGGCTTCCTCGCCGCCTCGGACGATCACAAGACCCGCCCCGGGCTGGCCTCGCCGGGCTCTTCGGGGACGTTGGTGCAATTCGGCGGGCTCGCCGCCGTCTGGGCCGAAGAGAAGACCACCGACTCGATCTTCGACGCGCTACGAGCCAGGAGCGCCTACGCGGCCACATCGGCCGAGCGCATCATCGTCGACCTCGAGATGGGCGGGCAGAGCATGGGAACGCGCCTGCCGATGACCGACGAGCGACGGCTGCGCGCCCGCATCATGGGCACGGCGCCGATCACCGAAGCCTCGATCGTCAAGAACGGCGAGATCATCTACACCAAGCGACCATCGACGGGCTCGATGGCGTCGAAGGTGAGCGTCGAGGTCGCCTTCGAGTCATCCTCGGAGCCCACTGGTCGCGACAACCCCCGCGCGCACCGCGCCTGGCAAGGCGTGCTCGAGGTGCGCGGCGCCAAGCTGGTCGCAGCGCGCCCATTGAGCTTCACCAACCCCTACAAGGAGCGGGTGGAGATCGACGAGCGCGATCCGGCCAAGGTGCATTTCTACACCGAGACGCGCGGCCGCGCCGACAAGATGCTTCTCGAGCTCGACGACGTGTCGCCGTCGACACAGCTTGTCATCCGTCTCGATCAGACGACCGAGGTCGGCGGCTCGCCGGTGATGATTCGTCCGCGCGCGACCATGCCGGCGCGAACCCTGCGCTTTCCGTTCTCTCGCCTCAGCCAGGGCCGCGCCGTCGAGCGGATGCCGTTCGGCGACGGTCCCGACCTCGACACCGTCGCGCTCGAGCTCATCGGAGAAGACGCGCCGCTCGACTACGACTTCGATCTCGTCGACACATCGGAGCCGGCCTGGGGGGACTACTACTACGTGCGGGTCACGCAGCTCAATGGCGCTCGCGCCTGGTCCTCGCCGATCTGGGTCGGAGGCGAAGCGCCCCGCTAGCCGCCGCTTCACCGCACGTACAGGAACTCTTTCAAGTTGAACAGCGTTTGCGCGAAGTCGCGCCAGACCGGCTTCGACGCCAGCGGGTCCTCGGCGCTATGCTCCCGCGCAAGCATGGCGACATAGGTCTGCGCCCGATCCCGCTCTTCGGCGGAAGGCCGGCGTCCCAACGCCTTCTCGAACATCGCCTCCACGCGCTCGGCCGGCGTCTCATCTCTCCGCCTGGTCAGCTTCTCGGCCCACTTCTCCGCCTCGAGGATGACGAACGGGCTGTTGAGCATGGTCAACGACTGCACCGGGACGTTCGTCACGTCTCGTTCTCCGCGCGTCGACGCCGGCGCCGGCAAATCGAACACCTCCAGAAACGGGTTGTGCGTATTGCGGCGGATTTCCTGGTAGATCGCGCGGCGGCCGTTGCCGTCGAGCGGTCCCTTGGGGTTGTCCCCTTTGGTCTTGCCTACGTCGTGTGCGTAGTAGACCGGAATCGAGGGGCCGTACATCTCGGGGTCGAGCTCGCCCGAGACCGCCAAGATCGCGTCGCGGATCGCCTCCGCCTCGAGCCGCCGAACGGGCATGTGCGAGAGCAATCGATTGCCGGGATCCTGCTCGAGCGCGGCTGGCGAGGCCAGGCTGTTCATGCGATAAGCTCGCGAGGTCGCCAGCAAGCGTACCAGCTTCTTGACCGACCAGCCGTCTTCCACGAATCGAGCGGCCAGGTAGTCCAACAGCTCCGGGTGGGTCGGCCGCTCGCCGAGCTTTCCGAAGTTGTCCTCAGTCGGCGTGATGCCGTCGCCAAACAGGTATTTCCAGGTCCGATTCACCGCCACGCGCGCGGTCAGCGGATTGCCCGGTGAGGCCACCGCCTCGGCCAGCCGCACCCGGGCGCTGCGCGGGTCGGGGTAGTCCCCTCCGTCGAGAGCGGAGAGATACCGCCGCGGCACGGCGTCTCCCGGGCTCTTGTGATTGCCGCGAATGAGCAAGTGCTGGTCGGGGCCGCCTTCTTCGAGCACTCCCGGCGCCCTGCGCGCGACCGGGATCTCCTTTTCGAGCTTGCGGTACTCGGCGACCAGCGGCTTCGCCGCGGGGATCTGCGCGGGACTATTCGGCAGCAGTCCGTTGCGCACGGCGAAGTCGAGCAGCCCGGCTTGCTCGTCGGTCATCGAGCCCTCTCGCCATGCCTCCAGCGCCGCCGAGAGCACGGCGGAGTAACGCCGTGCTAGATCCTCCGCTGAAGCCGGCGCGCCACCCTCGAGGACCGTCAAGACCGGCTCTTCGAGCGAGCGCGGCGTGCGGTCCTCGTCATGGAAGGCCACGCGCCCGCCTCCGAACCAGGACCGCCCGTCACGCGCCGGTTGCGGCCGCGGTCGTTGGGCTTGGTGCTCCTGGTCGGGCAGGAAGTGGGTCGCGTCGTCGAGCGTGGCGTACTCGATGTAGCCTGTGAAGCCCTTCCAGAACTCGGTCTTCCAGGTCGCCCAGGTCGTCTCGTCCCGCTTGGGGCTGTAGCGCAGGTGGTAGATGCCCCCGCGCGGCGCGGCGTAGTTCTCGATGATGAGCTGCACGAAAGCGAAGTTGCCGCCGGAGACCTCGAAGCTGATGTAGTCGCTGTCGATCTCGAAGCGCGGCGACTGCAACACGCCGTTGTGCTTGCGGCTGAGCAGATTGGTGTAGACGCCTGCGGGGTAGATGCGGCTGAGCAGGCGGTTGCCGTCCGGCGGTACTTCGAATTCCCCGGCCGGGACCGGCGCATCGGGCAACCCCGTGCCGTGCCGCAGCCAACTCGCGTAGTCCTCCGGGTCGCGTGCGTCCCATTGCTGCGCGAAGTGCTTCCCGTTGTACGCCCGCCGCGCGGCCATCTCGTCCCGCCAGCGTCTTTCCAGCGCCTGCCACGAGGACTGGAAATCTTGTCCGCCCTTGTTTCGCAGCACGGCCCAAGGCGCAAGCGGATGTCCCGGATCCTCGAGCGCTGCTTCCACCGCCTGGGTCAGCTTGCCCTCGAGCAGAGCCTTGCCGAATCCGCGCGCCCGCTCAGCCCACGCCTCGGCGAGGGTCTCGCGCAGCTCGGCTTTGAGCTCGAGCAGCCGCGTGCGGTGCTTGTTCAGCCGCTGCGGTGCGTCGATTGCGCGCTGCGTCGGGCGGGCGCCTTTGAAGACGCCAAACAGCGCGTAATAGTCCTTCTGGCTGATGGCGTCGAACTTGTGGTCGTGGCAGCGCGCACAGGAGATAGTGAGCCCCTGGAACGCCTTCGAGAACACGTCGATCTGGTTGTCCGCCCACTTCACGCGATCTTCCCACGGGTCGACCGGTTGAAAGCCGTGCTCGACCAGGCGAAACTGCGCCGAGCCCAACAGTGACTCGTTGATCTCGAGATCGTCGTTGATGCGTGGCTGCGCCAGCAGGTCGCCGGCCAGATGTTCGCTTATGAGCTGATCGTAGGGCACGTCCGCGTTGAAGGCGCGAACGAGGTAGTCTCGGTAGCGCCAAGCGAAGGGCGTGTCGGGGTCGCCTTCCGAGCCGTGCGACTCCGCGTAGCGCATCAGGTCCATCCAGTGCCGCGCCCAGGTCTCGCCGAAGTGCGGCGAATCGAGCAGCCGGTCGACGAGCTTCTCGTAGGCGCCCGAGGTTTCATCTTGCAGGAAGGCTCGAATCTCCTCGGGCGTCGGCGGCAGGCCGGTCAAGTCGAAGCTCGCGCGACGGATGAAGGCGCGGCGGTCGGCCTGCGCCGCCGGCTCCAGGCCGGCCTGCTCGAGCTCGGCAAGCAGGAAGCGGTCGATCGCGCCGAGCGGCCAATCCGGGTCGTTCACCTTGGGCGGCGCGGTCTTGCGGACCGGCTGCCAGGCCCAATGCTCATCGCGACGCGCTTCCGCATCGAACAGCGCGGCCGCATCGTTCGCGGGCTCGGCCGCTTCTTCCGGCCAAGGCAGGCCGATCTCGATCCAGCGCTCGATCGCGGCGATCTTCTCTTCGGCGAGCTTGCCCGTCGGCGGCATCTGCACGCCCTCGCCGCGCAGCATCCGGGTCAGCTTGCTGCCCGCCGGATTGCCGGGCGCGACCACGGGCCCTTGGTCGCCGCCCTTCAGCACGCCCGCGCGGCTGTCGAGCCGCAGGTTGGCGAATACCGACAGCGCCTCCGAGCTGTGGCACGAATAGCACTTCTCGGCAAGCACTGGCCGGACTTGCTTCTCGAAAAATTCGAGGTCGGCCGCGGTCGGCGCCGCGTTCGCAGCGGAGAGCGCAACTAGTTGAAGAACGAAGAGCTTACCGAAAACACGCACGACGATCCTGTTACACCTTATCAGAACCCTTCGGCCACGTTAAGCCCCCAATCGGCTATGCTGCCTGGCGACCATGCGTGTTCTCGCCTTGCTGCTTGCCTGCTGCGCCCTGGCGCCGGCGCAGCGCTACGACTTGATCATCCGCAACGCCCGCGTCTACGACGGCGCGGGAGGACCGTGGTATCGCGCCGACCTGGCCGTGCGAGACGGCGAGATTGCCGCGATGGGGCGGCTGGAACGGGCCGCGGCCGCACGCGAGATCGACGCCTCAGGCCTCGCGCTCGCCCCGGGCTTCGTCGACATTCACAACCACAGCCGCCGCCATATCCTCGAGCACCCCGCCTCGGAGAACTACATCCGCCAAGGCGTCACCACCTTGGTCGAAGGCAACGACGGCTCCTCGCCGCTGCCGCTTGGCCGGCATCTCGACGAGGTGCGCGAGGCGCGGCCCGCGCTCAACTATGCCTCCTTCGTCGGCCACGGCTCCATTCGCAGAGAGGTCATCGGCGCGGTCGACCGTCCCGCGACGGACGAAGAGATCGAGCAAATGCGCGCTATCGCCCGGCGCGCCATGCAAGACGGCGCTTGGGGCGTCAGCTCAGGGCTGTTCTACCTGCCGGGCATGTTCGCCTCGACCGAGGAAGTCGCGGCGCTGGGAGAGGTCGCGGCCGAGTACGGCGGCATGCACGTCTCGCACATGCGCGACGAGGCCGCCGGCCTGCTCGACTCGGTCCGCGAGACCATCGCCATCGGCGAGCTTGGCGGGTTGCCGACCCAGCTCACCCACCACAAGGCGATCGGCAAAGGCCAATGGGGCATGAGCGAGCAAACGCTCGCGCTGGTCGACCAAGCGCGCGCCCGCGGAGTCGACGTGACCATCGATCAGTATCCCTACACCGCCTCGCACACCGGCACGGCCGCGCTGTTCCCGCCTTGGCTGCAGGAGGGCGGACGCGAGAAGATGCTCGAGCGGCTCTCCGACCCCACGCTCCGCGCCCGCGCCCGCAGAGATATCGCCGCCCGCATTGAATTCGACCGCGGCGGAGGCGACCCCAAGAACGTCCAGTTCGCCGTCTGCGAATTCGACGAGACCCTCAACGGCAAGACGCTCGCCGACGCCGCCCGCCGCGCCGGCCGCGAGCCGACCTTCGCCAACGCGGCCGAAACCGCAATCGAGATTCAGGAAGAAGGCGGCTGCCGGGCGATCTACCACGCGATGAGCGAACAAGACGTGCGGCGCATCATGGCCCATCCGGCGACGATGGTCGCCTCCGACGGCGGCGTCGTGCCCTACGGCGAGGACGTGCCTCACCCTCGCAGCTATGGCACGTTTCCGCGCGTGCTTGGCCGCTACGTGCGGGAGCTTGGCGTGCTCTCGCTCGAGGAAGCGATCCGCAAGATGACTTCCCTGCCGGCGGGACGGCTGGGCCTGTGGAACCGCGGACTGTTGCGGCCGGGGATGAAGGCTGATCTGGTGATCTTCGATCCGGAGACGATCACGGACAAGGCGCGGTTCGGCGACCCGCACCACTACTCCGAAGGCGTCTCCTACGTCGTCGTCAACGGCGCGGTAGTGCTAGACGATGGCCGGATGAGCGGCGACCGCCCCGGGGACGTCTTGCTCGGCCCGGGTTGGCGCTAGAGCGAGTGCTTTCAAGCCAATCAGACTCCCGCCGCCACCAGCGTCTCAGCTTCGCTTTGTGGCTGCTCAGCGGCTGCCGCGATGGCCTCGAACAAGCGATCGAGAGCCGGCGTCGGCTCGTCGGATCGCCTCGCCAGCGCACGAAACTCGTCGGCGAGCAACTTCATCTCGGCCGTCGCTTGGCGAGCATGTCCAATCTTGATGGCGGCCTCCTCGCTTTCGAGCTGTTTGCGCGCGATGGCCAGCAGCAGCCTCTCCGGCAGCCATTCGAAGATCCGGTGCGACCCTGGCGTAATCGGGATGTCGAGCGAGTGCAGCACCCGGAACGCCTCGCGAATTCCACGCAGCATCAAACGCAGAGTGTCGCGATCCGCCGCCAAGCGCAACCGATCTCCCCCAGCGAGGAACAGCGCGCCCGCCGTTGGGCCGATCTTTGCTGCATGGGTCTTGAGCCAAGCGTCCATGTTGGGGCAAATCGCCGTTGGGAAGCCCGCCCCGAGCAGCGCCTCCGCGATGCGCTCGATTCGGTTCGAGCGCCGGCCGTCGAGCTCTCCGACCGTCGTGAGCTGCTCGCGCAGAGACGTAATCAGAAAGCGGATCGCGCCTCCCCGCTCCACGCCCGCCGCGCCGGGAAAGCCCAGCAGCACCCTGTTGCGGCCCAGCGCGTCCACAAAGGGCCCGGGCCCCTCGGCGTTGTTGCAGAAGAACAGAAAGCTCTCGATGCGCCCGTTGCGCGCAAGCGCCGGGAGAACCTCGGGTACGCGGTTCTTGGGCAGCGCCACGAGGACCAGGTCGTAGACGTCTTCCGGTTCGAGCCGCTCGACCAACTCGACCGCCGTCGCGGTCCTCGCGCCGCTTGCCGCTTCCTCGAGCACGATCCCCCGCTCTGTGAGCTCGGCGAGCCGCCGCCCTCGAGCCAGCAGAGAAACCTCGTGGCCGCTGCGCTGCAACCTGGCCGCGTAGAGGCGTCCAATGTTGCCTGCTCCGTACACCAAGATCCGCATCACGCTAGCCCTCCTTGCAGTCGACGACTGCAACTGCTTATTCAGCTAACGGAAGGCAATTCGGCTTCCATTCTTGGCCTGAAGTCAGGGCGCGCCCGTGGTGCGCTTGAGCTGCCCGCACGCGGCGTAGATCTCGCGGCCCCGCGGCTGGCGGACGAAACAGGGGATGCTGCGCTCCACGATCCGCTGAAACGCGCGCACGCGTCCCGGCCGCGGCGTCTCGAACTCGATCCCCGGCCCCCGGTTGAGGGCGATCAAGTTCACCTTGCACCGCATCTGCCCGAGCAGCCCGGCTACCCGCCGCGCGTCCGCGTCCGAGTCGTTGAAGTCCCGGAGCAGGACGTACTCGAAGGTCAGCCGCTCCCAGGATCGCAGGGGATAGCGCCGGCACGCTTCGAGCAGCTCGGCCAGGTGATACTTTTTGGTCAATGGCATCACCTTTCGCCGCTGCTCCTCGGTCGAGGCGTTGAGCGAGATCGCCAGCTTGGGTCGCGCCGCGGCCCGGGCGAGCTCGTCGATCTTCGGGATGACGCCAGAGGTCGAAACCGTGATCCGCCGCAGCGGAATCGCGACGCCGTCCGGATCGCTCATCAGCCGCACCGCCTTGAGCACGCTATCGAGGTTGAGCAGCGGTTCGCCCATGCCCATCATCACCACATTCACCGGGCGCTTGGTTGGTTCGAGAGCGTGCTCTCGGCAAAGCGCCAGCGTTTGCCCCACGATCTCGCCCGCGCTCAACTGGCGCTCCAGACCCATCAGCGCCGTCAAACAGAACTTGCAGTCGACCGGGCAGCCGACTTGCGAGGAGATGCAGAGCGTGTCACGGTCGCGTTCGGGAATGAAGACGGCCTCGACCGATTTAGCGTCGGCGAGGCCGAGCAGGTAGCGGGTCGTCCCGTCGCGCGCCTCCACGCGCTCTTCGATGCGCGGCAGCCCAAACCCCAGCTCGGCGCAGAGCTCGGCTCGCAGCGCCGCGGGCAGCGTGGTCGCCTCGTCCATCTCGCCGCAACGCTGGCGGTAGAGCGCGTGGTAGAGCTGGCGAGCTCGATAGGCCGGTTGGCCGTGCTCGGCGAGAATCGCCTGAAGGTCGCTAAGCTCCTGTCCTACAAGGGCTTGAAGCACATTCTCATGGTAGCCGAGCGCACCGGCTCGCTTGCTACACTGGAGGCTCTTTGGCGCCCGGAACTGATCCGACTCCTCGCGACGTGCACAAGACGACGTTGCCTAACGGCCTGGGCATCGTCACCGAGCGCATGCCTGACGTGCGCTCGGTCGCGGTCGGCGTTTGGGTCCAACGCGGCTCCCGGCACGAGCCCGAAACCGATCATGGCATCTCCCACTTCACCGAGCACATGGTCTTCAAGGGAACCGAAACCAGGACCGCCGAGCAGATCGCTGGCGTGATCGACGGCATCGGCGGCCATCTCGACGCCTTCACCACCCGTGAGGCCATCGCGTTTACCGCCAAGGTGCTCGACGAACGCCTGCCGGTCGCGCTCGACCTACTCGCCGACATGACACTGCGTCCGGCCTTCCGTCAACCCGACATTGAGCGAGAGAAGGGCGTGGTGCTCGAAGAGCTCAAGATGGACGAGGACAATCCGGACTACCTCATCCAAGAAGTGTTCACGCAGAGCTTTTGGAAGCGGCAAGGGCTGGGACGTTCAATCATCGGGACGAAGCGCTCGATCCAGGGCTTCTCGCAGGATCAGTTGCGGGATTTCTTCGCGCGCACCTTCCACCCTGCAAATATCCTGGTGACCGCGGCCGGCCGCCTCGAGCACGAGCCGTTCGTGCGCGCGGTTGCCGAGCGCTTCGGCTCGCTCGAGCCGCGACGGAGCGACGCCGAGAGCGCGCCGGCGCGCGCCGACGCGGAGATCGTGTTGCGGAACAAGGAATCGCTCGAGCAGGTGCACGTCTGCCTCGGCGTGCCTGTCCACGGCATGACGGATCCGCGCCGCCACGTCGGCTACGTGCTGAGCACGATCCTCGGCGGCGGCTTCAGCTCGCGGCTGTTCCTGAAGATCCGCGAGCGCGCCGGGCTCGCCTATTCGGTCTACTCGGACCTGAGCCTGTTCTCCGACGCCGGCGCGCTCACCGTCGACGCCGGTACGTCGCTCGATGCGCTCTCCAAGGTCATCGCCTACACGATGGAGGAGTTTCGAGACCTCAAGGACAATCTGGTCGGAGACGAAGAGCTGCGCCGCGCGAAAGATCACCTCGAGGGCAGCATCGTGCTCGGCTTGGAAACGACCTCGAGCCGCATGTCGAACATCGCTCGCCAACAAAGCTATTTCGGCAGGACGTTCTCTCTCGACGAGATCATGGAATCGGTGGAGCAGGTGACGGCGCCTCAGATCCGTGAGCTCGCGAATGAATGGTTCGACCAGGAGCGAATTGCGTTGGCGGCGCTGGGCGATCTGCGCGGTCTCGAGATCGGCCGAGAAGCTCTGTCGTGCTAGTCGTTTTCTCATGACATTTGCGGACATTTCGCGACTCGAGCCGCGAGGCTGAAAATGCGTCTGGCGGCGATCGATCGCAGAACGTTTCTCGCGCTGGCGACCACGGCCTGTGCGAGCGCGGCCGAGCCTGCCGATCCCGACCCGCCCCAGCTTCACGACCCTGGCCCCACCCGCTCGCCCGCCCCCAAGCCGCACCCCGCGACCACATTTCATTCCAAGCCGAAGCCGTTGCCGCCCGGCGCCAAGACGGAAGAGTGGCCACAGTTCCTAGGGCCGCGGCGCAACATGGTTTCGGGCGAAACGGGACTGCTCCGAGATCTACCGGCCGACGGCCCGCCGCTGCTGTGGGAATTCGAGAAGGGAACGGGCTACAGCTCGCCGACGATCGCCGCCGGCCGGCTGCTCTACTTGCATCGGCTCGCCGATCGAGAGCGCGTCGAGTGCTTGCACCCGGAAACCGGCGAGTCGTTCTGGTCGTTCGACTATCCCACCGACTTCAGCGACCGCTACGGCTACAACGACGGCCCGCGCGCCAGCGCCGCCATTGACGGCGAGCGCGTCTACGCCTACGGCGCGCAAGGCAGGCTGCACTGCTTGCGACTCGCCGACGGCGCGCTGCTATGGCGCCGCGACATCGCCTCGGAATTCCGCGTGCCGCAGGACTTCTTCGGAACCGCCTCGACGCCGCTGATCGACGGCGATGCGCTCATCGTCAATGTCGGCGCGCCGGCCGGCCCTTGCGTAGCGGCTTTCGACAAGCTCGACGGCAGCATGCTGTGGGGCGCGGGCGAGGAGTGGGGCCCAAGCTACGCCTCTCCGGTAGCGGCGGACATCCACGGACGTCGTAAGGTGTTCGTCTTCGCCGGCGGCGAGAGCCGGCCGCCGACGGGCGGCCTGCTGATGATCGACGCCGAGACCGGCAAGCTCGATTTCTCGTTCCCCTGGCGCAGCCGCAGCTACGAGTCGGTCAATGCCGCCACGCCAGTCGTCGTCGGCAACGAGGTCTTGATCTCGGCGACCTATCGCACCGGCGCCGCCCTGCTGCGTATCCAGCCGGACTTCTCTTTCGAGAAGGCCTGGGAATCGAGCGAGCTGGACTTGCACTGGACGACGCCGATCGAAGAAGACGGCTACTACTACGCCTTCGCCGGCCGCAACGAGCCGGATGCGGTGCTCCGCTGCGTCGAGGGCAAGACCGGCCGGACGCAGTGGAGCGAAGTCCTCGAATGGGCTGAGACGCTCGAGCTCAACGGTCGGCGGCGGACGCTTTCCGCGAGCCCCTTCCGCGGCTCGCTGCTCGCGATCGACGGCCGCTGGCTGGCGCTCGGCGAGCTCGGCCATCTGCTCTGGCTCGACCTCTCGCCCGACGGCGTCGAGATGCGCTCCCGCGCCAAGCTGTTCTTCGCCCGCGAGACGTGGAGCCCGCCCATCGTCAGCCGCGGCCTGCTCTACGTCTCGCAAAACACCCGCAGCTTCGACCAGGGTAAGCCGCCGCGGCTGCTCTGCTACGACCTGCGCGCATCCGCGGCATGATCGCTTCGCGCCGCCGAGCTCAGTTCAAATAGTAGGTTCGGTAGAGCGTGTCCCGCTGCTTGGGGATGAAGCCGGCGTCGCGGATCATCCTGCGCAAGTCCTCTTCGGTCGCCGAATGCTGGGCGCCGGCCTGCCGGACGACGTTCTCCTCGAGCATCACGCTGCCCACGTCGTTTCCGCCGAACCGCAGGCCGAGTTGGCAGACCTTCAACCCCTGCGTCACCCAAGAGGTCTGGATGTTGACGATGTTGTCCAGATACAAGCGGCAAATCGCCAACGTCTTCAGGAACTCGACCCCGGTCGCCTCCTCGGGCACCTTGGCGCCGAGCGGGTTGTTCTCCGGCTGGAAAGGCCAGGGGATAAAGGCCGTGAAGCCGCCCGTCTCTTCCTGGAGATTGCGAACCAGCTCGAGGTGATTGACGCGCTGCTCGATCGTCTCGCCGCAGCCGAACATCATCGTCGCGGTCGTCCGCACGCCGAGCTCGTGGCAAGTGCGGTGGACGTCGATCCAGTCCTGGCTGCGGCACTTCAGGCGTGCGATCTTGAAGCGCACTTCATCGTCTAGAATTTCCGCGCCGGCGCCGGGGATCGAATCGAGCCCGGCGTCGCGCAGCCGCGCGATCGTGTCGCGGATCGTCAACCCGCTCACCTCGGCGATTTCGAGAATCTCCGGCGCGGAGAGGCAGTGCAGGTGGATCGGGAACTTTTTCTTCAGTCCCGAGAAGAGCACTTCGAAGTACTCGATTTTCAGCTCCGGATTCACGCCGCCTTGCATCAGAACGCCGGTGCCGCCGAGGTCGATCGTCTCTTGGATCTTTTCCGCGATCTGGTCGAACGACAGCACGTAGCCCTCTTCGTGGCCCATCGGCCGATAGAAGGCGCAGAAGGTGCAGTACTCGGTGCAGAAGTTCGTGTGGTTGATGTTGCGGTCGATGATGTAGCTCGCCACGCCCTCGGGGTGCAGCTTCGCCCGCATGGCGTCGGCTTCCATGCCGAGGCCGATCAGATCATCGTTGCGAAAGTAGTCGAGCGCCTGCGCGCGAGTGAGATTCATGACGCAACCATTCCTACTGTCCGCCGGCTGTCGCATGCGATTCGAGGAAGCGCGGCTCCACGCCGGCCTCGACGAGCCCGAGCTCAGCGGCGAGCTTCAAATATAGGCTCATTGCGCGCCGCTCGTCATCGCCGAGATCGAAACGAATGTGCTCGGTCAGGTAGCGGCGCACCAGCTCCACGGGCAGTCCGACTCGGAGGCTCTCCTGTTGCACCAGCTCGTCGATGCGGCTCAGCCCGTAGCGCTTCGACTCCTCGAACGCGGCTGCCAGCGAGGGGTCGGCGATGAGGTTCTTGGCGGCCCACACGGCGAACACCATTGGCAACCCGGTCAGCTCGAGCCACTCCGCGCCCATATCGTAGACCCGCACCGCTTGCCCGCGCCACTGGCTCATCGCCGGGTCGATGCGCAGCGCCGGGTCGCCGATCACCAGCGCCGCGTCGGCCAGCTCGAGCATCTCGTCGAGCTTCGGCGGATAGGGGCGCACGCGCGGCCGGATGCCATGTTTGCGCGCCAGGATGAGCTGCGTCAGCACGACCGAGCTGCGCGAGCCGGTGTCCGCGGCGAAGGTCTCGATCGCCTCCATCGGTTTCCGCGAGACCAACAGAATGCTGCGAACCGCACCGCGGCAAGCGATGCTCGAGCCCGGGATCACGACCAGATCCCGTTGACGGGCAAGCTCGATGGCGGGAACCAAGCCCACGTCCGCCGCGCCGGAGCGTAAGCGATCCGCGCAGGCGGAGGGCAGGGTGAGCTCGAGCTCAAAAACGCCTTGCGCCGGACCGTGCAACAGGCCCCAGACCAACGGCGAAGTGTTCAAGTAGCTAACCGCGCAAACTCGAGGTTTTTTGCGCATGAGAAGGTCTCAGTTTAGCGTCTGGGTGGATCGGCAAGGAAGGGGAGCGTCCAGACCCTGCGCACTTCACGCCTACCACACGCGCGGGACGCGGCTCGGAACCGATTTCCTTCTGGGCCGCACGCGCCAGCTTGCGGCATCGTCCAAAGACCCTGCGCTCTTCATGCTTACCGCTTACGGATGCGGCTCCGATCGGGCGCCTGAAACTCAGTTCCGCAGCGGCTTGCCTGTCTTGAGCAGATGTTCGATCCGCTCGGTCGTCTTCTGTTCGCCGCACAGCCCCAGGAAGGCCTCGCGTTCGAGCCCCAGCATGTACTCCTCGCTCACCAGGCTCGCTTGCGTCAGGTCGCCCCCCGCCACCACGTTGGCCAGCCGTTTGCCTACGACCACGTCGAATTCCGAGGCCCACAGCGCCTGGTTCATCATCCACAACCGCAGCTCGAGGGCCGCTCGCACGCCGCGGCCGCCCACCAGCACCGGCCTGGGCTCCGGCGGCTCATAGCCGGCCAGCGCCAGAGCCTGCGCCGCCCTCTTGGCCTCGTCCAGCAACCGGTCGCGGTTCATGGTGATGTCGTCGCCGCGCCGCAGATAGTTCCATTCCTTAGCCTCGGCAGCCGAGGAGGCGACCTTCGCCATGCCAATGCGTTCGAACACCGCGAGCGTCTGCTTGGTCGGGTCGTCGCCTTCGTCCAACCCCGCGGTGGCGCGACGCATCATTTCGGTGCAGCCGCCGGCGGCGGGAATCAGCCCGACCCCGACCTCCACCAGCCCGATGTAGCTCTCGGCGGCCGCTTGGACGTGGCTGCTGCGCAACGCGATCTCGCAGCCGCCGCCCAGCGCGCGGCCATGCACGGCCGACACGACCGGCTTGGCGCAAGCGCCGAGCGAGACGATCAGCCCTTGCACGCGGGCGACCGCCGCCTCGAGCTCCTTCCAGTCGCCACTGGCTATCAGCCCCAGGATCATTTGCAGGTTCGCCCCAACCGAGAAGTTGTCTCCCTGGTTGCCGATCACCAATGCGTCGAAGTTCGCCTCCACCTCGTCCAGCGCCGCGGCGAGCATCTCGAACACGTCTGAGTCCAGCGAATTCGCCTTGGAATGGAACTCGAGCAGCGCAATGCCGTCGCCGAGGTCCCACAGGCTGGCGCCCGGGTTCGACTTCACCGGCGCGCCCGCCATCCGCAGCCGCGCCAGCTCCAGCACGCCTTCGGTCTCCGGCGCCGGGCGCTGCTCGCCGGCTTGCAGGTCGAAGTACGTCGGTTTTCCCTGGTCCTGGCCGTAGAAGGACTTGCTCGGCGACGCCAGCACGCGCTCGACGAGCTCGGGAATCGGCTTGCCCTCGCCGCGCATCCGCTCCACCGTCGGCTCGACGCCCGCCGCGTTCCAAATCTCGAAGATGCCGCGCTCCCAGTTGAAGCCGCCCTTCATCACCGCGTCCATCGAGACGATGTCGCCGCACACCTCCGGGATGCGGTTCGCGGCGTAGAGGAACAGCTCGCTCAGCGTCGTCCACAAGAAACGTCCGGCGCGGTCGTCGCTGGCGAATATCGCCTTGACGCGCTCGCCGAGGTCGGGGATCCTCATCGCCGCGCCGACGGACTCGAGCTGCGGCTTCTGCGCCTCGCGGTATTCGAGCGAGTCGAGGTCGAGCACCAGCCGGCCGCCCGGCGCCTTGCGGTCCTTCTTGTAGAAACCGCCGCCGGCCTTGTCGCCCAGCAGTCCCTTGCCGACCATCTGCTCGAGAAACTCCGGCGGAGCGTACACGTCCCGGCGCTCGTCCTCGGGCACGAGCTCGTAGAGAGTGCCGGCGACGTAGACGCAGATGTCCACGCCGGTGAAGTCCGCCAGCCGGAACGTCGCCATCCGCGGACGCCCAATCAGCGGCCCGGTCAATGCGTCGACCTCTTCGATCGAGAGCCCTTGCTCGCGCATCGTCTTCAGCGTCTGCATGACCGCGAACAGAAAGACCCGGTTGGCGATGAAGTTCGGGCGGTCGTGCGCGCGGACGACAACTTTGCCCAGGCGTCGATCGCAGAAGTCTTCGAGGAAAGCCGTGACGGCGGGGTCGGTCTCCGGCGTGGGAATCAACTCCAACAGCCGCATGTACCGCGGCGGATTGAAGAAGTGCGTTCCCGACCAATGGCGCCGAAAGTCGTCCGGATAGCCCTCGGCGAGCTTGGCGATCGGCAGCCCCGAAGTATTCGAGCTGACCAGGCTGCCCGGCCGCCGCACTTCGTTGACTTTGTCGAGCAGGCTGCGCTTAATGTCAAACTTCTCGATGACGGCTTCGATGATCCAGTCGGCCTCGGCGAGCCGGCCCATGTCGTCGTCGAAGTTGCCGATGGAGATCTTGCGCGCCGCCGCCTGAGTAAAGAACGCCGGCGGACGCGACTTGCCCAAGCCCTTGAGAGCTTTGGCCGCGATGGCATTGCGGGCGGCCGGGGCGTCGCCTTCGGAAGGCAGGTCCAGCAGCAGCGTTTCGATGCCAGCGTTGCCCAAATGGGCGGCAATCCGCGACCCCATGGCGCCGGCGCCCAGCACCGCGGCTTTCCGTATTTCCCTGCTCATCCGTTCGCTCCTCGCGCCACGATAGCACAGCGCCCGAGGAGCCCCGGAGATCAAGCTTCGACCGAAATTCGGTGTTCGTCTTCGTCGCTTTCGTCGAGCTCGGGCTCGGCTCGGCGACGCTTGGCGCGACGCTCGGCCCGCCCTCCTGGACGGCCGTCTCGGTCCGTCTTTTCTATACGGTGCGGACGGTCGGGATCGAGCCGAGCCGGCGGCGGAAAGAACCCGCCCAACAAGTCGATCGGCATGGTTGCACCCTCCGCCCGGGCGATCGGCGGAAAGTCTCCGAAGCTGTAGGCCAGCGTTGACTTTGCCTTGAAGGGATGATGAGATGAAACGAGCCCCTCCAAGCCGGCGTAGCTCAGTTGGTTAGAGCGCTTGATTGTGGATCAAGAGGTCGATGGTTCAAATCCATCCGCCGGTACCATTCCCTTCAGTCACTTAGCCCTTCCCCTTCTCCCCTCACCGGGGCGATGTCCACATGGACGTCGATTCTGCCGGTTTTCGGCTCCTGACCCGTCCGCTCTTTGAGCGCCGGCAGAACGCGGCCAGGCCGTTGATCGGGCCTCCATTTCGGGGCATCAATAAACCAAAAGCCGGGCATCGCGACGGCTCAACGATGCGGAGGCTCCGGCCAGCCGGCGCTACGGATGAGCCGACGGGATTGGGCACTGGCCTCGTTAAGGGCGAGGCTTTGGGCGCGTGGTGGCAATGAGAGTCGAGCCCAGAAGAGAGGGAAGGACGGAAACCGGCCCCCCTCGTCTCAGGGCTGTTGGTGGGGGTAACGACTAGACTACACCGAGGAACGAGAGCGACGACGAACAAACGTCGTGAACAAGCGTCGCCGCTAGCCCGCAGCCCGGAGCGTCCGAGCCCCGGCGCCCCCCATGCCCCCTTTCCGCCGCCGGGGGGTCCCCAAGGGGGCGGAGGGTGGAAAGTTGACCGCAACACTGTTCCGGCAACACCCTCCCAAGCAGGCGACCAACCCCAAGCACCACGGTGCCGCGACCCGTCCGTCTCCTGTCACACCGCGTTCCTGTGCTCGCGATCCGATTCGGCGTCGGAACAGCGGCGAATTACTCTCTCTTGTGTCGCAAGAGACGATATGCACGAGCGGGCGATCGATTATTACTCGACTTGGACAGGCCGCAACGAGGGTGCAACAGGCCGCGTGAAGCAACAGCACGAGGATTACCGCCGTGACTGTTTCGAGTTTGACGAGAAGACGAACGAGCTGATTTGTCCTGAGGGCAAGCGGTTGCCGCATCGCTATTCGACCGAGCGGAAGGGCTGTGAGCTGCACCTCTACCGCGCCTCGGCCGCCGATTGCGGGCCGTGCCCGGCGCGCTCGAAGTGTTGTCCGAAGTTGAGCTTGAACAATGGCGGACGGTCGGTGTCGTTCACGATCCACGATCCAGTCATCGAAGCTTTCCACGAGAAGATGGCGCAGCCGGAAGCGTTGGCGATCTACAAGAAACGGGCGCCGCTGGCGGAGTTTCCCAACGCCTGGATCAAGACGAAATTGAAGCTGAGACGCTTCGCGACGCGCGGGCTGGCGCGGGTGCAATGCGAAGCCACTTGGGCGGCTTTGACATTCAACTTGCAGCGCATGTTCCAGTTGGCTCCGGCGTGAGGAGGAACGGCGCGAATGAAGCCGAAACGGCCGCGAAAGACCCGACCAGGCGGCCTCGAGGCGCGATTCGACGAACACGACCGCCCCAATTTGCCGCCCATCC
Organism: Bryobacterales bacterium; assembly: GCA_965216545.1. GTDB lineage: Bacteria > Acidobacteriota > Terriglobia > Bryobacterales > UBA6623 > RI-231. Next base: position 1,810,949 of record OZ244172.1, on the reverse strand, counting down.
GCCGTCGACGGCCGCCTCCTGGGCCGCTGCCAGCCCCATCGCTCTCAGCCGGGATTTCCATTTTGGCCATCCCGACGCGTGTAGCGTAGTCGAGCACGCCGCTCCGGCGCAACGGTTTTCTGCCTTCTCCGGCACATTCGCCTCCTTCCTCCTTTGTCTGGCCGCGACTGGGAGCGTCGCGCGTCGCTTCACGGGCTCGGACGGCGCCCTTCGCCGACACCGCTCCGACCTCGCCTCTCGGCGACTCGTGTTCGGATGCTCCGAGCCTCGCCGCGTCAGCCTCCCGGCGCAGGCAGCGCCGCCAACCTCGCCAGCATCTCGCCGAACAGCTGGCGGTTGAGGCGCCCCTCGGCCAACAAGAGCCAGTAGTACCGCGCGTGCTTCACCAGCCGACCGCCGGTCTTCATCAGCCGCTGCTGCAAGCTCGTCAGCGACCAGCTCTTGATCCGGCTCGGCAGCCCCAGCCGCCGCCACAGGTTGCCCAGGTTGTAGGCCAGCACCGCGAGTTGCAGCCGCACTTCGTTCGCTCGGAAGCGCCGGCAAGACAGCCGCGTCCAGCACGTCGCCTGCTTGCCTTCCTTGATCCACTGCTCCGCCGTGCCGCGCTTGTTGTAGAAGCGCACCACCGAGCGGCTCGGCAACGCCATGTTCGTGACGATGAAACCGACGCGCGGAAACAACTCGCCCGCGTGGTGCTCGACCTTGGCGACGACCCGCCGGGACTTCGACCAGCTCGCGGCCTGATAGCGGAAGCTCTTGTAGCGCACCAGCGGTTTGAGCGAGGGCCTGCCCGGCGCTCGGAATAGGATGTCTTCGATCTCCAGCTCCAGGTTCCTGTTGGCCGGAATGCGGATCACGTAGTTGACGCCGCGCTCTTCCAGCGCCTCGTAAATCTCCGGCTTGGCGAAGGCGGCGTCGGCGCGGAACGTGACTTCCTTGCCCTCGGCCTGTTGGCGCTCGATCTCGGGCAGCAACAGCTCGTCCCAGTCCTCGGCGCTGGAGACGTTGCCCGGCCGCAGCTTTGCCGTCAAACAGTCGCCGTGCTGGTTGAACAGCAACAGCGGGTGATAGCAGACCGACTCGTAGTGGCCGTTGTAGGCGCTGCCTTCCTGTTGGCCATGAACGGGGCTCTCGGTCGAGTCCATGTCCAGCACCACGCGCTCGCTGTCGTCGCCGGCCTCGGCTTGGCCGATCAGCTCGCGGTTCACCGCCATCAACCCGATCAGGTTCTCGTCGCCGGCGAGCATGCCGGTCTCGAAGCTCTGCAACCGCGAGGTCAGCGCCCCGCCGCGATCCCAGTTCTTCTTCGAGCCGAGCAGGCGAAACGTCGGATCGGCGGCCACCCGCACGGCGTCGTTGAGGTCTTCGTAGCCCGCCAACCGCGAGTAGACCGACTGCCGCACCAGATCGGCCAGCGGGAACTTCTTGTTCTCGCCCTGCCGCGTGTCGCTGAGATGGTCGTCAATCAGTCTGCCAAGACCGAGCCGCTCATCCAACTCGCGCACCAGCAGCAACCCGCCGTCAGAGGTGACCCGCGAGCCCTGGAAATCGACCTTCACAAACCCGTTGAACGATAGCTGAAATGGCTCGCGATCCTTGTCACCCACTCGGTGTCGCCCTCCATGGCCCATCTGATGCGCTCAAACCCGCATCTACAGGGGCGCCGGGAGCATCGCGATGGTTAGCAGGCTGGAGTCAAATCGGAAATCCGGGCTCAGAACCTGAAAAGCTTCACTGCTTCCTGTCCCCACACGTTAGTATCGACGTCAGTGGGGTATCCACTTAACTCAGGTGACCCCAAGATGTAGTATGCGGCGCTATGGAGGATTATCCGCGTGATCTGGTGGAGTTCGAGGCCCGTTTCGCGACCGAGGAGGCGTGCCGCCACTACCTGATGCGGCTGCGTTGGCCCGACGGGTTTCGCTGCCCGGCTTGCGGCCATGGGCGGGCGTGGCCGGTGCGCAAAGTTAGGCTGGAGTGCGCCCGTTGCGGCCGGCAGACCTCGGTGACCGCCGGCACGATCTTCCAGGACACGCGCAAGCCGCTGCGGCTGTGGTTCCGCGCGATGTGGCACATCACTTCGCAGAAGAACGGAGCGAGCGCGCTGGGCTTGCAACGCGTCCTCGGCCTCGGCAGCTACCAGACGGCCTGGACGTGGCTGCACAAGCTGCGGCGGGCGATGGTGCGGCCAGGACGCGAGCGGCTCAGCGGCGTGGTGGAGGTCGACGAGACCTATTGGGGCGGCCCGGAAGAAGGCGTTTCCGGCCGTCAGACCGAGCGCAAAGCGCTGATTGCAGTGGCCGTGGAGGAGAAGGGCGCCGGGATGGGACGCCTGCGCATGCGTCGCGTGCGCGACGCCTCGGCGGCCAGTCTGATCCCTTTCGTGGAGGAGTCGGTCGAGCCGGGCAGCCTGCTGCACAGCGATGGCTGGCTGGGCTACGAGCCGCTCGAGAAGAAGGGCTACCGGCATCGCATCGTCTTTTTGTCGGGGCGGCGCAAGGAGGCGTCGGAGCTGCTGCCGCGGGTCCACAAGGCGATCTCGCTGCTCAAGCGTTGGATGCTCGGCACCCACCAAGGCGCGATCAGCCGCGAGCATCTCGACTACTACCTCGACGAATTCGTGTTCCGCTTCAACCGTCGCAGCTCACGCAGCCGCGGCAAGCTGTTCTACCGCCTCGTTCAGCAAGCTGTCGCGGTCGAGCCGACGCCGTACCGCTCGATCGTGGCCGATTGGGACGCCGAACCGGGGTAAGGCCGACCACAAGATGTTGGGGCCACCTGAGTCAGGTGGATACCCCACTTCAGTTGGTTAGGAAGGGCGGGTGTTTCGACAATGGAGACGGTGCGCTGAAAGGCCTGCAGGACGGGGGTTTTCTCGAGGACGGTGATGCTGAGAACCTGTAGGAGTTTGTAGAGACTGATGTCGAGGCCGAGCCGTTTCTTGAGGATGGCGACCAGCAAGTAGGTCGCGATGGCGATCCAGATCTGGGTCTTCACGGCGTTCTCGCTGAGGCCGTAGAAGGCCTTGACGCGGAGGTGCTGCTTGATCCACTTGAAGAACAGCTCGACCCGCCAGCGGGACTTGTAGAGCCGCGCGATCGTCAGCGCCTCCAGCTCGAAGTTGTTGGTCAACAGGACGAGTCGCTTGTTGGTGATCGAGTCGTGGAAACGCACACGCCGCAAGGCTTCGGGATAGGCCCGCGCCGAGTCGCGGGTGCGCAGGACGACCGTGTGGTCCGAGAGCACGCCGTCGGCGATGGCGGCGGGGTGGGAGTAGCGCCGGTCCAGGTGCACGTTCTTCTTCGAGCGCACGACGTAGAAGGCCGAGCAGCGGACGAAGACGTAGAGCCGGGCGAAGTCGAGATAGCCGCGGTCCATGACGTAGAACGAGCCGGCCTCCGGCGCGAGATCGTCGAGCACGTGGACGTCATGACGGCGACCCTCGGTGACGCGGACGAAGGTGGGGATGGAGCCGCGCAGGTCGAGCAGAGTATGCAGTTTGACCGCCGATTTGGTGCGCTGGAAACGGGCCCAGGGAAACAGCGACAGGCACAGGTCGATGGTGGAGGAGTCGAGGGCGTAGACGGTAGCCTCGAGATCGGCGTCGAGAGACTCGCGGGCGTAGAGCGGCCGGGCGATGGCGATGAGCGCCTGCGCCAGATCGGCCCAGATGCGCCAGTCGTGCGCCTCGTTGGCGTCGGCCAGGGTCGAGCGCGAAATGCGGCCCCGGAATCCCAGATGGTAGAGCCGAGGTCCGAGCGAGCGTAGGCAGACCTCGATGTCGCGCAGGCTTTCGCGGCCCGTCAACTGTGCGAAGGCCATGCACAGAAACTGATCCATGCAGGAGAAGCCGCGATGATGCCGGTTCCCGCCGTAGCGGCGGACACAGCGATGAAACTCGTGGGCGGGAAGGTGATCCATCACCTGGGAGAAGACGGCGCGGCCGGAGTTCATGCGCCATTGTGGGCGCCGTACCGCGCCGGCCGGAGCGGCACCGACGGCAATTCAAATCGAAAACGCCGGAGATGGACCCTAACTCCCCGCCCGTCTATGAGTTGCGTCCAATCGCCGAGCCGTTAGCCGGACAGTAGTGGCGCCCTAGGGATTTCACTTGAGGAACTACAGGAAGCGGCGACAAGCCTCAAGATTGGTGACAATAGTAGGACGCTTAGCGAGGCGGGTTTACCCCTGGCTGCCTTTGACTATCCAACCTCTGCTGCAGTGGCTGGTCTCGACCCAACTCTGGAAGAAGCTTTCGAATACGATGCCACCCACAATATTCCCGGACTGCCGCGAGGTGTCACCCACGTAATTTACGATAACTCGGGAGATAGGCGGGCGACGGTCTATCTCAATACGCCAGTTCTGTACGAGCACGAATTAACCTTCATCGTGGCAACAGTGATGCATGAAGCCCTTCACTTTGGCATTGGCGCATTGACTGATCCTCAGATCCTTGACCGTCTGTCGAGTTTGCCCTCCGGAGATTTCATCGATCCCGAAGGTGGATCATCTCAGGCTACGCGTTGGTTCGAGATACACTGTATCCCGGCAGGAGGGCCCTGATGGCCAAACGTAATCATATCACCACCATTTTGACTGCTGCGGTCGGAGCGCTCGCTGTCACAGCGATCTGGACTTCCGGCGTGGTCGCGCAGGACAGGCCTTCAAGTAACGTGGCACTATTGGCAACGAATGAGTTTGGCAAACCGCTGGTCGCTGACGTCTCCGTTCGCGCGTTCGAAGAGACTGCCGCGGGGCTAAGAGAGGTAGTGATCGAGAACGAACGACTCCCGACGATATTCGGCTTCGGAAGATATCACCTGGAAATCCGGATGGGACGATCCCACATCAAGAGGCGTGTTGTCCATCTTACGGACGGGATGACGAATGTTTGGGTGACACCGCCGGCTGACTTGAGTGGTAAGATCGCTGGATACGGACCATACGAGATCCATGGAAAGGTCATAGGTGACCCACGTGGTAGTGATGAATTATGGGTGAAGCTGCTTTCCATACCTGCTTTCGAGGAATTGGGTGATCGGAGACTGGGCGATGAGAAGGTGTTTTCGTTCACCAATCTTCGGATAGGAGTGTATTTTGTCATGGAGTGGGGTATCCACTTGACTCAGGTGACCCCAAGATGTAGTATGCGGCGCTGTGGAGGATTATCCGCGTGATCTGGTGGAGTTCGAGGCCCGTTTCGCGACCGAGGAGGCGTGCCGCCACTACCTGATGCGGCTGCGTTGGCCCGACGGGTTTCGCTGCCCGGCGTGCGGCCATGGGCGGGCGTGGCCGGTGCGCAAAGTTAGGCTGGAGTGCGCCCGTTGCGGACGGCAGACCTCGGCGACCGCCGGCACGATCTTTCAAGACACTCGTAAACCGCTACGGCTTTGGTTTCGGGCGATGTGGCATGTGACGGCGCAGAAGAACGGGACGAGCGCGCTGGGGTTGCAGCGCGTGCTGGGCCTCGGCAGCTATCAGACGGCCTGGACTTGGCTGCACAAGCTGCGCCGGGCGATGGTGCGTCCCGGACGCGAGCGGCTCAGCGGCGTGGTGGAGGTCGACGAGACCTATTGGGGCGGCCCGGAAGAAGGCGTTTCCGGCCGTCAGACCGAGCGCAAAGCGCTGATTGCAGTGGCCGTGGAGGAGAAGGGCGCCGGGATGGGACGCCTGCGCATGCGTCGCGTGCGCGACGCCTCGGCGGCCAGTCTGATCCCTTTCGTGGAGGAGTCGGTCGAGCCGGGCAGCCTGCTGCACAGCGATGGCTGGCTGGGCTACGAGCCGCTCGAGAAGAAGGGCTACCGGCATCGCATCGTCTTTTTGTCGGGGCGGCGCAAGGAGGCGTCGGAGCTGCTGCCGCGGGTCCACAAGGCGATCTCGCTGCTCAAGCGTTGGATGCTCGGCACCCACCAAGGCGCGATCAGCCACGAGCATCTCGACTACTACCTCGATGAGTTCGTGTTCCGCTTCAACCGTCGCAGCTCACGCAGCCGCGGCAAGCTGTTCTACCGCCTCGTTCAGCAAGCTGTCGCGGTCAAGCCGACGCCGTACCGCTCGATCGTGGCCGATTGGGACGCCGAACCGGGGTAAGGCCGACCACAAGATGTTGGGGCCACCTGAGTCAAGTGGATACCCCACCTGTCATGGTTCTGGCACGTCCCATCGGTTCTGGCCTGCCAAGAGTCTTCCGTCTTCCGGGATCATAGTGGCCTGGGGGCGAGGTCGAGGCCGCCGCAGTGGAAGTAGATGGCGGTGACGAAGTTGCGCTTGTTGCGGAAGCCGCGGGCCGTGTAGTTCGCCCATTGCACCTTGGCGTTGATCGATTCGCTGGCCGCGTTGGTGATGCGGTGGCGGAGGTAGGTCACGATGTTCTCGAAGCGCCGCGCGATCGTCTTGGCCACTTTCTTCATCGGCTCCAGCCGGCTGCGCATCGCCCACGAATGCCACCAGCGGTAATGCTTCCGCGCCGGGCGCTCGTAGCGGTACTCGAAGAACGACATCATCGCTTCCCGCAACGCCCAGGCCCGCGCCGTCTTCAGCCCGCTCTTGCGCAGCGCGTCGAAGCGCTCGCGGTCTCCCGGCTCCATGCGCGCCGGCCCCCGCAGCCAGTCGTAGCGCGTCCCCGTCAAGCGGTCGTCGCCGGCCGCCCGCAGCGTCTTGTTCTCGCGCCGCCGCACTTGGTCCACCGCCTCGCCCAGGTGCTTGGCGATGTGGAACTTGTCATAAACGATCTTTTTCTCCGCTTCTCCCAGATGCGCCCGCGTCGAGGCTACGTAGGGGTCCCACATGTCCATCGCCACCGCCTCGACCGCTTCCAACTGCTGCGCCGTAAGCCCTTCCCAGAAGCCGTCCAGGCTCGCCTGCGTGCGATGCTCTCCCACGTACAGCACGCGGCTTCGGTCGAGGTCGTTGACCAGCGTGAAGTAGTGATGCCCGCGCCGAAACGACTTCTCGTCGACGCCCAGCCGCGTCACCGGCTCGGCCTCGCGCCGCTTCAACCCGCGCGCCACGGCGCGGTCCATGATGCCGTGGATCTCGTCCCAGCTCAGCCCCAACTGCTTCGCCACCGCGCTCTGCGATGCGTGTTTGAGCCACGCGATCGCCAGCGCCTCGAACAGCGCCGTGAAGCGGCTCGAAGGCTCAGCCCAGGGCAGCTTCACGACTCGCGCGCCGTGCTCGGCGCAGTCGCTGCGCGGCGGTCGCGCGTGCAGGATCGTCTGGTACTGGCAGGTATCGAGGTGCCGCCAACGCCGCTCGGCTTGGTGGTCGTGCAGCTTGCAGGCGGCGCCGCACTCCGGACACGGCCAACTCGCCAGTTCCTCATGCCCGAGCCAGACGTGTACCTCGCCCACGGCCAGCTTCAGCTCGACCCGCTCCACCAACCAAGGGCTCTCGATCCCCAGAATCTGCCGGTAAAGCTCGCGATCTTGCATCCCAGCATTGTCTCACCCGGCAACCCTGGCCACTGAGATCCCGGAATACCCGGGCAGAAGGTGATACTGGAGGTCACCTTCGTCTTCACTGGCTGCCGGTTGATCTCGCGCTTTCCCGTCCGTCCCTTAAATGAGACGTCAGATCTAGATAGGGCGAAATACTGGAAGATATTCGGTATAAGAAATGCCCTAGACCCAGCCCGATCAAGCACTCCCGCCTCCTGCAGCGCCTGGTTACAGAACTCGATACAGGAAGCTGTGAAATAATAGTGCACAGTACTTTGTATTGTAGTGCAATGGAAAGTGTCAGATTCTCCCTCTTCAGCCGCTCCCCGCTACATTCCCGTTGATCGCAACCAGCTCCGCCTCGAGACCCTCGACGTCGAGCGTTTGATCGGCTCCGGCCACCCCGCGCGCAAGATCTGGCGCGTCGTCGAGCAGCTCGAGCTATTGCGCTTCGAGACCGAGGCGCCCGCCTCGAAGGCGTCGCCGGCCGGCCGTCCCATTCGCCGCAACTGCTCGTCGCGGTCTGGATCTACGCGTACACCAAGGGCATCCACTCGGCGCGCGAGCTCACCAGGCCTTCGAGTCTCAGTTGAGCGAAAGCCTGGATTCTGACTTCCTGTTCCCCTCGACTCGGCCGGGAGCAAAGAAGCCCCATCTCACGACGCTTAAGAAGATTTGGGCGTCGACGCTCAAGCGGGCGGGCATCGAGCACTTCCCGCTCTACCAACTGCGCCACACCTTCGCCACGCGCCTTAGCGCCGGAGGCGTGGCCGACCACTTCGTAACCCAGATGCTGCGTCAAGGTGACTCGACCGTCTTCAAGCGCTACAGCCAAGCCAAGCTCGGCATGATGCGGGAGGCGCTGCAGAAGCTCGACCGCCAAGCGAATGAGCATGAGAGGACTTTCGCTACGGCGTAGCCGCACCGAGCGACTTTCGCTACGGTTTTTGTACGTTTTGCCGGTCTTGGCCGGCTCGATTCAACCCGCAGGGAGCTGGAATCGTTGAGAAGATTGGACTTAGATGGTGGGCGCGCCCAGACTCGAACTGGGGACCTCCTGCGTGTGAAGCAGGCGCTCTAACCAACTGAGCTACGCGCCCCTCGAGAGAGTGCCGCCAATCGGACCCCTCGATTATACGGCAATCAAATCGGCGGAGGCGTAACGACCTCCTCGTAGGGCAGTCGACTCCGGATCGCGCCGCCGGAGAGAAACACCTCCAACGCTTGCTGGTAGAGGTCGCGGGGAATCTCCAGGCCGCCGGCCCAGCAGCCGAGCCTCTGGTAGCGCACGATTGCCGCCGTTAGGGCTTCAGCTGCGACGCCGGGGAAGAAGGATTGTTCGGCGGCGGCGATCTGGGCCGCGGGCGCGGTTCGCGCCCATTCGCGGCTCTTCGCGTAGGCCCGAGTGAAGGCCCGCGCTCGCTCGGTCGCGACGAAGGCGCGCGTCGCGCTCAGGCTGCTAAAGGCGACCTCCGGCATCGCCTCGCCCACCGCGGCCACGACATGGGCCAAACCCTCGTGCGCAAGCTGCTGCGGCGCGGGGCCTTGTTGGTGAATCAGCTCGCCCGCTCCGGAGCGGAAGGCGGTGTCCATCTTGTCCGCCGCGCCCTCGTCGAGGCTCACGACCTTGTCCCAGTCGACGCCCTGCTGCTTGGCTGCGTAACGCAGCATCAGCATCGGCTGACCGCCGTGATCCGCGACCAGCTCCGCTCCTTCCAGGTCCTTCCAGGAGAAATCGGGACGAGCGGTTCGCGAGGCCAAAAAGAAGCCGTCGCGCGTGTTGATCTGCGCGAAGTGGACGGGCAGATCGGTCTCGCTCTTCTCCATCGGGCCCCAGTTCGAGCCGACCGCGGATTGCATCACATCCGCTTTGCCCGCAGCCAGCAGATGGGGGCTTCTCTGCCCCGGCTCGAGCACGCCGTAGGTCCCCTCCAAACCTTCGGCGGCGAGAAAGCCGCCCGCGATGGCGCCTATCAGCGGGCTGTAGAACGCTGAGTGGCGCGACACGACGATCGCGATCTTTTCCATGGCGGCTACTGATCATCGCGCTCATAGCGGATCAACAGCAAGTGATGCGAGGGCGGATTGCTGACGTCCATCGTCCGCAGCAGCATCCGGTCGAGCTCGGAATAGGGCAGATAGGGCGTCGTGGTCGTGTCGAACCCGGCGGCCTCGAGCCGGCTGTCGAGCTCGTCTTGCAAGCCGTCGTGCGTCACGTCCCGCGCAGCGCGAACGCGCCAGAGCGTCCCGCCGCCCGCCATCGCGGCGCCGACCGCGGCGTCCACGTCGCCGGGCGCCGCGATGGCGCGGAATCGCTCCGAGCCGACCGCCGCGCGCAACGGTGAAGGATCGCAGCTAGTCGCGTCCGCGAGCACGAGTCCCGCCGACGCCCGACGCGCGATCTCGTCGAACCGAATCAAGTAGCCTTTGTTGAGGTAGCCCTTTTGCTGCGCCGCAAAGAACTGCCCGGCGCCCGCCAGCCCCAGCCAGACGCCCAACCACACCCGCGCCCGCTCGGGCGAGAGGGTCTGGACGCCCGCCACCGCCAACACCAGCAGCCACGGCAGCAACCACAGCAGCCGCGCCGGCATAAACGGGAACGACACCCACTTCGCCGCGCCCGCGAAGCCGACCAGCGCCGCCACAGCGACGAGCACGCGCAGCCCCGCGCCCTCCCGCAACCAGCCGCGCACCAGCGCGATGCACAGCGCCGCGCTCAACACCAGCCCCCAGCCAAAGGTAAACGCCGTATGCGCTTCCCCCGCGAACAGCCCTAGCGCCGCATAGCCCGCACGCACAGGCAGCTCCGCGAGCCACGAGCCCGTGATCGCGTACGGCGATTTGCCTGCCGCGCGCCCCAGACCCTCGGCCAACACCAAGGCCCACGGCAGATACAGCAGCGCCGCCGCGCCAATCGCCTTCGCCGCCGGCGCAACCCGCCGCATCCCCAGCGCCGCCGCAGCCAGCCCCGCCGCCACCGCTAACCCAGGCAGGTAGTGCGTGTAGAGTAGCGCCGCCAGCGCCAGGCCGGCGAGGAGGCTCCGCCTCTTCGATGGAGTCTCCAGCAGTCGCATCGCCGCGTAGAGCGTCAACACCGCCAGCAACGTTTGCAACGCATACGACCGCGCCATGCGCCCATAGAGCACGACCGGCGGCGAGAGCGCCCACAACGCTAGCGTCCAGCGCCGGACCGTCTCCGGCCGCTCCGCTAGGATCAGCCGGTCTAGCGCCACGGTCGCGCCGAGCATCGTCAGCGCGGATAACGCCCGCAGCCGCACCACCTCCGAGCCCCACAGCGGCAACGCCGCCCACAGCTTGGCCAAGGCGAAATAGAGCGGCGGGTGGATGTCGCGCTCGAGCGCCGCGGCGATCTCACTCCACCGCAGCGCGACCACGTCGAGGGTAAACTGCTCATCGCCCCAGACCGGTAGCCGGTCGAGGCGCCAGAGCAGCAACGCCGCTTGCACGAGCAAGGCGATCGCGAGCGGCGTCCAGCGCATCCTCGGCCAAATCTAGCAGAATCGAGGGGGTACGCCTTGCCGCTGAGCATTCCCACCCTGCACGCCCCCCTCGCGCGCTACTTCCGCCGCCGGCGCCTCCGCCGCTTCGTCGAGGAGTTTCGCGTCAACGGGCGTACCAGCGTGCTCGATGTCGGCGGCTACGCATACTACTGGGATTGGTTCGACGAGCCGCCGCGCGTGACGATCGTCAACCTCGAGCCGCCCGCCGAGCGCGACCCTAGCTTCGCCTGGGTCGTTGCCGACGCCCGCGAGCTGCCCTTCCGCGACGGCGCCTTCGAGATCGCCTTCTCCAACTCCGTCGTCGAGCACATCCCCGGCGAGGAGAACCGCCGCGCCTACGCCCGCGAGATCGTGCGCGTCGGCCGGGGCTACTACGTCCAGACGCCCTACCGCTTCTTCCCCATCGAGCCGCACCTGATGACGCCCTTCATCCACTACCTGCCCAAGCGCTGGCAGCGCCCGCTGCTGCGGTATGGGACGGTGTGGGGGTTGTTGCACCATCCGACGCCCGAGGGCTGCGACGACTTCCTGCGAGACATCGATTTGCTGACGACGGAGGAGCTGCGGGAGTTGTTTCCGGGGGCGCGGATCTGGAAGGAGCGCGCGGCAGGCCTGCTGAAGTCGATCACAGCCGCGGGGACCGCTCTGGCGGACGACTCCCGACGTGGAGGCTGACCATGGGCATTCGGCGCCCGACTACTCGATGATGATCTCGACCTGCGTCGTCTTGTGGTTACGAACGTCGACTTCCTTCGTCGAGACGACAACGAGATCGGTCCATTGCTCTTCGCTCGGCTTTGGAGCAAGCACGAGGATAATGTACTTGCGTGATTCGGGATCGATGGCGTTGTAGGGTGTGATCGTGAACCGTCCGTTTTCGTCAAGGCGAGTGTCGAAGACAGCGTTCCCGCCTCCGAAGACTGGCGCCGCCCGCAGCCAGAGGGTGGAGTAGTCTAGATTCTTCCCGGAGACTCGGCCCTCGATGACGGTAGGAGGAGGGGGTTGAGCGTGATTGCCGATGTCACCCAGTTGAAGGCCCACGAGGAGATCAACGACCGATTGGGATATCAAGACCTCGCGCCTGTAGTTACGGAAACCCGGAGCTTTGACCACCAATGTATAGCGGCCGTAGGGGGCCTTGAACGTTTGCTTGGCGTAGTCGAGCTCGAGCCCGACGTCTTGACCGCTCCGCAACAACTCAACGCTGCATTCCTCAGGGCGCGGCTCGAAGTACTCGGCGCCTGTGTAGAAAACGAGGCGCACCTCCGCGACCGGGCTCGCGAGAACCGGAGCTGAAAGAACGAGAAGCCAAACGAGGACTCGCACGATCTGAGTCTACCGTCCGGCTGCACCCCGGGTAAGCACGTCTTCTCCCTCCACCGATCGCGAACCGTCCCAGACGGGCCCCGCCACCCGGTCCGCCATAATCTAGGGAATGCCGGCGCGCCTGCTGACCCTCGTCCTCCTCCTCGCCGCAGCCGCCTCCGCCGCCATCCCAACCCCCGACGACTTCGCCGGCTTCCCTATCGGCTCCGACGGCAACCTCGTGCGCTGGGAGCGCATCGTCGAGTACTTCAAAATCCTCGACCGGCAAAGCGACCGCGTCCAGGTCCGCGAGCTCGGCAAGACCCACAACGGCAACCCCTTCCTGCTCGCCATCATTTCCTCGCCCAAGAACCTGAACAACCTGCCCGCGATCCAGAAAACCCAGCATCGTCTCGCCCACCCCGCTGGCTTAACCGAACAGGAGATCGAAGACCTCGCCTGGTCCTCTCCCGCCGTCATCGCGGTGAGCTGCAACATCCACGCCACCGAGATCGCCTCCTCGCAGATGGCCGTCGAGCTCGCCCACCGCATGGCCGCCGAGGGCTCCCGCTGGATGCGCAACGTGCTCGACAACGTCGTGCTGCTGCTCGTGCCCTCGCTCAACCCCGACGGCCAGATCATCGTCACCGACTGGAACAACCGCGTCCGCGGAACCAAGCACGTCTGGTCGTCGCTGCCCTGGCTCTACCATCCCTACGTCGGGCACGACAACAACCGCGACGCCTACATGATGACCCAGCCCGAGAGCCGCTACATGAACCGCATCCTCTTCCAGGACTGGTTCCCGCAGGTCTACCTCGACGAGCATCAGCAGGGCCAGAGCGGCATGCGCGTCTTCGTGCCGCCGTTTCGCAACCCCATCAACCCCAACGTCCACCCCTCGGTGTGGGCCCTCGCCGGACGCATCGGCTTCTCGATGTACCAAGCGCTGCACGAGGCCGGCTTCAGCGGAGTCGGCTACGACCAGCGCTACACCGCCTGGTGGCAGGGCGGCTTTCTGCGGGGAGCCTGGTTCCACAACATGGTCGGCATGTTGACCGAGGTCGCCAGCGCCAACCTCGCAAGCCCCACCTACCAGATGAAGGCCAAGCTCGGCGTTCGTACGCGTAACACGAAGAGCCGCTCCGAATGGATCGAAGAACGCGCAAAGGACCCCGCCGCCCCCATGCCGCCGCCCGCCGACACCATGCCGCGCTATGACTACCCGCGCCCCTGGCTCGGCGGCAAGTGGACGCTGCGCGACATCATCGACTCCGAGCTCGCCCTCACCAACGCCCTGCTCGAGGGCGCCGCCAATAACAAGGTCCGCCTCATCGAGACGCAAGCGCAAATGGGCCTCGACGCCATCGTGGAAGGAGACAAAGGCGACCCTTGGGCGTTCGTCTTCCCCCAGTCGCAGCACGACCCCGGCGCGCTCCACCGGCTGCTCGAGGCGCTGCACTTCTGCGGGGTCGAGGTGGACCGGGCGCGCGAAGCCTTCCAAGTCGAAGACAAGCGGTACGACGCCGGCGCCTACGTCATCCGCATGGCGCAACCCTTTCGCGCCTACGCCAAGGATCTGCTCGAGCCGCAAGACCACCCCGACCCCAGCCAACTGCCGCCGGGCAAGATGAGCGGTCAGCCCTACGACTTGACGACCTGGAGCCTGCCGCTACAGATGGGCGTCCGCGTCGAGGCCGTCAAGAGCCGCTTCGACGCCAAGCTCGAGAGGGTCGAGGAAATCCCCCAGCCCCGCGGCCGCGTCGGCGGAAAAGGCGCCGGCGGCTTGCTGGTCAACGCGGCGTCCAACCGCGCCGCCACCCTTGCGAGCCGAGTCTGGAAGGCCGGCGGCAAGCTCGCCCGGGCCGAGCACGGCTCGCTGTGGGTCGAAGGCCTGCCGCTCGACGAGCTCGAGGCCTGGGCGATCGAGTTGGGCCTCGAGGCGCATCGGCTCGACGCCGCTCCCGAGCGCGCCCAAACCTACACCCAGCCTCGAGTCGCGCTCTACCGCCCCTGGACCGCCTCCATGGACGAGGGCTGGACGCGCTGGCTGCTCGAGCAGTACGAAATCCCCTTCAGCCCGCTCCACAACACCGACCTCCGCCAGCCCGGTCTGCGCCGGCGCTGGGACGTCCTGTTGCTTCCCGGCGACCGCAGCGACGCCAGCTTGGTCGACGGCGCCTCCAGCAAGTCGACGCCGCCGGAGTTTCGCGGCGGCTTGGGCGAAGAAGGCCGCAAGCAAGTCCGCCGCTTCGTCGCCGCCGGCGGCACGCTGGTGGTTTGGGGCGATGCCGTGGGCTTTGCCTCGCGCACCTTCGAGCTGCCTCTGCGCGACGCCTTGGCCGGCGTCTCGCGCAGCGAGGTCTATGGCCCGGGTTCCTTCTTGCGGCTCTCTGTCGATACCAGCCACCCGGTCGGCTACGGCATGCCCGCCGAGGCCACCGCAGTCTTCAAGAACGACGCCGCGTTCGAGCCGCTGCCCGGTTTCGGCTATACCGACCTGCGCGTCATCGCGCGCTACCCCGCCGATCGCATCCTCCAAAGCGGCTGGATGCGGGGAGAGCAACGTCTAGCACACCGCATCGCCGCCGCCGAGGTGCGCTATCGCCGAGGCCGGGTCATCCTGTTCGGCTTCCGGCCGCAGTTCCGCGCCCAGCCCGACAACACCTTCAAGCTGCTCTTCAACGCTATCCAGACCTCCGCCAAGCCGTGAAGCCTCCGTTCGCAGAAGAGGCCCGGCTGAGCTTGCTCGCGCAAGGGCTCGAGCTGCAGCACCGCCACGATCAACTTCTGCAGTCGCGCACCTGGCGCGCCCAACATGCGGTAGCCGTCGCGCTGAGCTCGCCCGCTCGTCTGCTGCGCCTGCCAGGGGCGCTCTGGCGCATCTTGCGTGATCCGCCCCACGCGCCGCCGCGCGTCGCGCCCGGCTGGCCCGAGCCGCCGACGCCGCTGCCGGCCACTAAGCCGCTCGTCCTCTGCGTTATGCCGTGGCTCGAGATCGGCGGCGCCGAGCGAGTCGTGCTGCAGATCGTCCGCGGGCTCGACGCCGACTTCGACTTCGCGATCCTGCCCGCCAGCGCCGACGGCCCGCTCGATCCGGCTTTCCAGGCGGCCGCCAAGTGGATCTATCATCCCCCGCGGAACTACGACGCGGCATTGAGCCGGATCCTGAGCCAGAACACGGTTCATCGCGTCCTCATCTCGTCGTGCCCGCAGGCCTATGAATCCCTGCCGGCCATCGGCGCCGGCGTTAAGGTCCTCGACATCGTGCACAACGCCGCGCCGCAAGGCTGCCTCGCGCTCTCGGCCGGCTACGATCGCTTTCTAGACCATCACGTGGCCGTTGGAGAATGGCAGGCTGCGGCCTTGCGTCGAGCCGGCGTGGCGAGTCGCAAGATCACCGTCATCCCCAACGGCGTGGACTGCGACGGCCGTTTCCACCCGGACCCGCTCGCCAACGCAGGCCGCGAGATCCGCGCCTCGCTCGGCATCTCGGCAGGCGAGCAGCTCCTCGCCTGGGTCGGCCGTCTTTCCGAGGAAAAAGACCCAGCCCTGTTCGTCGAGACGGTGGCCCGGCGCCCGGCAGCGCGCGGCCTGATGATCGGCGACGGTCCCGAGCGTTTTCACGTCGAGGCGCGGATCCGCCAGCTCGGGCTATCAGCCCGAATCTGCATCACGGGGATGAGCTCGCACGTGCCGGAGCTGCTCGCTGCAGCCGATGCCCTGCTGCTCACCTCACGCATCGAGGGCAGCCCGCTAACCATCCTGGAAGCCATGAGCCTCGCCAAGCCTGTCGTCGCGGCGGATGTGGGCGCGGTCCACGAGGCGGTGGAGGACGCAATAACCGGACTGCTGGTGCGTGAGCGAACGCCGCAAGCCTTCGCCGCCGCTCTCAACGAGCTGGAGCGCCATCCCGATCTCGGGCAACGAGCCAGAGAGCGCGTGCGCGACCGCTTCTCCTCGAGCAGAATGCTTGAGGCCTACCGAGCCCGCCTCCTCGACAGAGCCCGCCTCCTCGATTGACTGCCGAGGAGCGTCTCGGTATTCTGAAAGCTCACCACAATTGCGCGCTCGTAGCTCAGCTGGATAGAGCGTCTGGCTACGGACCAGAAGGCCGGGGGTTCGAATCCTCCCGAGCGCGCCATTTCTTTCCAACAGCTTAGGCCATCGCTGCGTTGGCTTCCGGGGGTGCTGGAAGCCACGGTGGAAGCCACCAACCCACAAAAGGCCGCGCGTGAGATTTCCGGCCTACTCTGTGTCGTCCGTGTTGGTTGAGGGTGCAGCCCTCTCAGCGTTTGTGAGGACGTATCCCAGCCCGCCGCACGTTGAGCAGTCTTGAAAGTCGCCGGCTGCAAGGTGGTAACCGTCTGCTGCGGGTGCGCCAAGAAAGATGTAGCCGTCACCGTTGCACGCTGGACAGACAGAGTCACCCGGCTTGAGGTCGACGTTGTCGATGGCTTTCGGAAATGACATTGGGCCGCTTTGTACGGTCAGTCTAGCTCGTAGGAGCACCGGATGGAAGAGCAAGGGTGTGGTGGGCGCGGCCCAGTTGGAGATTTCAGTTTTGGCTGACGCCGGACCGGTTTCGGACTTGAAGCGCTCGTAGCAACTTGGCTATTTCCGTTTCAAATGCCTCTGGATTCGTCTGCCATCCGGTGAAGTCGGCAGCCAGACGCGACAACAGCTGCTCGCGATAGCCGCTTTTCCAATCGCCCGAGAACAGAAAGCCGTCGAGGTTCAACGGGATGATGGCGCGAAGCAGTTCCCCTCCCTCGGTGCTCGGCTCGCGCTCCTTCGCGAGTGCGATCCGAATCTCGTTATCCACCCACCAACTTGTGAGCGAATTCCTTGAGCAGCATACGAGAACCTTGTCCCAGCGCCGAATGCTGCGGTCGACCTCGTCGTAGATATCATCTCCTGGTTTGAGCTGCTTCTCATCGAGCCAGCAGCGAACACCGACCGCTCTAAGCGCCTCGTAGACCTTCCGGGCGAATGCCTTGTCGGCATGGCTGTAGCTGATGAAACCGAGTGGAATTCCGGGGTACTGAGGACGTCCAACAGTTGATTGACGATGGAGTGCGGAAGCCCCGTCCCGCGCATGAACTGGACTGGGAGGTCTGGCGAGGCGGCCAGCGTATGAAGGTCCAGTGACGAGGGTTGAACGTGTCTGCAAGTTGAAAGGCCTTTTGCCCCCTTGAGCACGGTCGCCGAGAAGACGGTCGCTCCTACGAACGCCTCATGCCAGTCAGCTCCGGTGAGCACAGCACCGGCTAGATTGGCTCCTAGTCCATAGGCGAAGCAGACGTCCGATTCCAGCGGGGGTACGTGCCGCAACAGGAACTTATGGCGCGCATGAAGCAACGTCTCCGACCGCGCAGCTTTCCCAGGCTCCCGTATCGTCGCGGCGTGCACCGTCCAGCCGCTGAGGTTCGCGTTCGCCAGCCTAGCTCCAATTAGGTCAGCACCTGCAAGATTCGCGGCACGCAAGTCAGCTCCCTCAAGATTGGCTCCGGAAAGCTCCGCGTCACGAAGGTCCAATTCGCTCAGGTCAAGTGCGCGAAGATCGGCATCAGCGAGGTCAATTCGTACGTCTGGGTTTTCAACTACCCACTGGTTCCACCTTGCCGGTCCCTGTTTTAACAGCTCGACGTGTTCGCTTTCCGCCATGCCCAAATTCTACGGCACCGTCTTATAACGGCTGCTGCCGGGGATTCGCCTGAGTATGTCGCTAGTGGCACGTACTCCAAGCGACGGTGGAGCATCTCCTGATTGGGCTTGTCTCGCGCTCCCGTGAGGTCGTTTGTCACCGAGGGCTGTAGCCGTCCTTACTGGATCGCTTCTTGATGCTCTTCTTCCAAAGTCTTCCGACCCAGGATGGCGTCCATTTGACTCGCGGACTCGCGCTGCAAATCGGGGATCACGTGCGAGTACGTGTCGAGAGTCACGGCGATGCTGGAATGCCCCAACAGGTCCATCACGAGGCGGGGGTGAACGCCTTGGGCGAGCAACAGCGTCGCCGCCGAATGCCGAAGATCGTGAAAACGAACCTTGGGCACGTCGGAAGTTTGGAGAATCGCGTAGAAGGCCTTAAGCAGGTTGCGCGGATCGAGCATGGTCCCGATCGTCGTGGTGAACACCATCCCGGTCTCGACCCAGCGCCCACCGGCAAGTTGCCGTTCCTGCTCCTGCCGGGCGCGATGCTCAGCCAGAGCGGACACCGCCACTTGAGGCAGCATCAGCGTCCGTACGCTCTTGGGTGTCTTCGGTTCGACGAGCTGCAACCGTCCATCGATGCGTTGGAGTTGGAAGCGGACAAGCAACCGCTTGCCCTCAAGGTCAACGTCCTGCCATCTGAGGCCCAGGATCTCCCCTTGCCGCAGCCCAAGGCTCAGCGCGACGGAAAACAACGCTTCGAGCCGGTGTCCTTTGATCGCATGGAGGAAGCGCCGAGCTTCGTCAGGCGTGAAGGCGCGCATCTCATTCCGCTCGATCCGTGGAGGATCGGCCAAGGCGGCAGCGTTCCGAACGAGCAGGCCGTCCTTGATCGCGACGTTCAGCGCGTTCCGCAGCGTGTCGCGGATGTGTTTCACCGTCTTCGGCGACAGTCCCTCCTCCAGCTTCTCACGCATGAAGGCCCGGACATCCTGCGGAGAGAGCTTCGCAAGCCGACGCCTGCCGAGAATCGGCAGGATGTGATCTTCGACCAGATCCTTGTAGGTGCGGTACGTCTTCGGCCGCGTCCCAGGCTTGACGACGTCGGATAGCCAACGGGTCAAGTAGTCTGCAACCGTCTGCCGCTCTGGCGAGAACTGAAGGCCCTGGTCGCGCGCCTGGATTGCCTCGTGGAGCTTCTTGGCGACCTCCGCGCGGGTCTTGCCGCTGACGACCTTGCGGACGCGCCTGCCGCGCTTGTATCCAAGGTGAATGGCGCCACGCCAGCGCCCGTCCTGGTCCTTGTAGATCGAGCCCTCGTTGTTACCTCGTTTCTTGGGCATGTCTCTGTTCAGCTCCTTTTCTTCGTGCTCTTCTTCGCGCTCTTCGCCTTACGAGCCCGGTAGCTCCGCTTTGTCGCCGTGTTCCTGCAACGGCTGGAGCAATAGGTCGCTTGATAGGCCTCCGACGCGAAAGCCTTTCCGCACTCGGCACACCGCCGGACAGCGCGGCGAGCTAGGTCTTGAACGGCCATCATCGCCAACGAGGACAGGAGCGAGGTGCAGACCCACCGGAGTCCGACCTCTCCCGTCTTGAGAATCCCGAGCGCTTGGCGAGCATTCGAGGACAGCACGTTCAGGGTCTTGATGGAGGTGTCGATCAGCTCAGGCCGTTCCTCGTCCATGTTGATCAACACCCGAACCGATCTCGAAAACATGGCGGCAGTCGAAACCCAGTCAGCGAACTGCTCCCCGCTCTCGTGCCAGAAGCGGTCGGACAGCGGCATGGGGAACTGGCGGACGTCCGCGAACCCCGGGTGATCGGGAGGGAAATAGCCTCTGAGGAATTCCTCTGGCGGCTTGATCGTTACGTCGAATGTTAGGCCTTCGCGTGCGACGCACCCGGCAGGGGGAAACCTCGATGCAGGTATCGCTTGCCCGACGGGCTCCCCTGGGTTGCCTGAAAGGGCGAAGTGCTCGTCGAACAGCCATTGCGGTCTGGTTGCATCGGCCCAGCCCGTGGCCTTTCGAGTCCAACGGCGGACACATGGCGACACCTTCTTTAGGGTCTCGTCCTTCTCCCAGAACGCTCCGAAGGTTGCTCCGTGGAGCCGGTCCGATAGAAGACCGAGAAGTCCGTGTTTCGCACACCACTTCAGCACGGCCTCCTCCTCTTCCCGCGTAGGCTCTAGAGCCGCTCCAGCGCTCAAGGAGTTAACGAGTTCCATGAGTTCTTGGTAAGCGGCAACGGTGCGTCTCTTCGTGCCGACCTCGGCTGCATTGGGTGTATCCCATGCCTTTGCATAGTTCGCCCACGGATCGTAGCGCTCCAGCGTCGCCCCTTCCGCTGGCCTGATCCAACCGTCGCAGACCTCGTACCGATCAAACTTCCACCAGAAGCCGACCAAACCGGCGTCCATAACATGTCTTTCTTGTGATGTGGACATGTACTAAGTAGTCTAATCTTTGTGGTTCCGGGCCGTCAAGCCCATCAAGTTCCACGGAGTTTCCATAATGACGACCCAACCGCTGCTCTACAAGGCTATCGAGGTGGCACGACTGACAGGCCTCAGTCGTCAAGCCATCTACGCAATGGCTGCGAGCGGTGACATCCCGTCAATCCGCATCGGAAGATCCGTTCGATTTCCTGCGGACGCCCTCGATGGCTGGATCAAGCGCCTGACGGCCGAACAGAACGGGGGGGCCGAATGAGCGTCCAACCCGAGTTCAGCCCGGTGGAGGCGGTGGCCTACATCGGGTCTCGACTCCCCAAGCTTCGGAAGAGCGGCGCTGAGCTGCGCGGCCCTTGTCCGAT
Organism: Bryobacterales bacterium; assembly: GCA_965216545.1. Classification (GTDB taxonomy): domain Bacteria; phylum Acidobacteriota; class Terriglobia; order Bryobacterales; family UBA6623; genus RI-231. The sequence continues at coordinate 1,790,215 of OZ244172.1, read as the reverse complement.
TCACCACGGCAAGAAGTCCAGCTTCTCAATCAACCCGGAGACGGGGCTGTGGAGCTGCCATTCGGGCTGCCAACGCGGAGGCGATCTGATCGAGCTGGAGAAGGCGCTGACGGGGATGTCGTTCCCTGAAGCCAGAGAGAGCGTCTGCCGCATAGTCGGCCGCTCGTCGGATGCCAACGGAGAACTCGCGATGCAATACAGCTATCAGGACTCGACAGGCGCGCCAATCTACCGCAAGGTCCGCCGATCTGGGAAGAGCTTCCGCTGGGAGATGCTCGGCTCCGACGGTAAGTGGACACCGGGCCTCAAGGGCGTGACGCGAGTGCTCTACAACCTGCCCGACGTCATCAGCGCTGAGACGGTCGTCTACTGCGAAGGCGAGAAGGACGCCAAGCGCCTGCGGGAAGCAGGATTCGTGGCGACCACAGCGGGTGCCGCCTCGGACTGGCGGCCGGAGTTCGCGCAGGAGTTCGAGGGCAAGACCGTCATCGTGCTCTACGATAACGACGCCCCGGGGAAGAAGCACGCTTTGCAGGTCTGCCGGGCGCTGCTGCCGGTCGCCGTGGAGGTGAAGCTCGTGGACCTACCGGGCGTCAGCGAGAAGGAGGACGTTTCCGATTGGCTGGACGCAGGCCACCGCATCGAAGAATTACGTCAGCTCATCGACTCGTCCGAGGCCCTGACGGCAGTTTCGCTCTTGGCGAAGCCAGACGAGCTTTTGGGGAGTGCTCCGGAAGCAGCCGACGGTCCGAGGGTCGTCTTCGATGTCAGTCAGCTGCCTTCCGTCTGGGACATCGAGGCGAATCTGGAGTGGGCTGTGGATGGCCTGCTCGTGCGGGGAGGAGTCACGCTCATGACGGCCGAGAGCGGGACCGGTAAGTCCTGGGTCGGCTACGCCATCGCTGGCGCTGTCGCCCACGGGAGTCCGTTCGCAGACCGTGAAACCGCCAAGATGCCGGTCTTGTACCTGGACGGCGAGAACCCTCTGTACGTGGTGAAGGAGCGCCTGCTGGCGTTGGGCATTCAAGAGACCGATAGCGTCAAGATCTGGGGCGGGTGGAACGATCCCCCACCCACAGGGCCTAGCGAGGACCCGGTCATTCGCTTCGCGAAAGAGAAGCAAGGCCTCATCATCTGCGATCCGCTGGTCGCGTTTCATGACGGGAGCGAGCAGGATGCCGGCGACACTCGGCGGTTCATGAACAAGTTCCGGAAGCTGGCCAACCTTGGAGCGACCGTGCTCGTGATGCACCACACCGGCAAGGGGGAGTCCTCCAAGCAGTATCGGGGCTCGTCGGACTTCAAGGGCTCGGTCGATCTGGCCTTCAAGCTGCGGGGCGACCCAAAGCCGGACGGCTCGCTGGATCGCCTCTCCCTCGCCTGCTTCAAAGGGCGCGTGAAGCCCGGGCAGGACCTCGGGATGTGCTTTGTCGAAGGCCAAGGACTCGTCGCCTCCACCGTCCCGGAGGCTCATGCGGCGGCGGCCAGACTGGAGAGGGCCATCGAGGCGATCGCGGAGTTCCTTGAGTCCAATCCGGGTGCCAAGAAGACGGAGATCGAGAAACATGTGAACGAGGGTGGCATCCCTCGGGAAGCCGTCCGGGAGGCCCTGGATGCTGGGGAGGCAAACGGGAGATGGACCAAGCGCAAAGGTAGAGGCTCGGCGATCCATTACGTCATCTGCGAGACCGAGGAACTGGACGTTCAGGTGAATCGCCGAACTGCCGCAGCCTAGGGGACGGCGATTCGGCAATTCAAAATACAGGAGCTTGAGGAGGGGCTGAAGCGTGACGCTGACAGACGCAATCGCGACGCTTAGGGCGGCCGGGGCGATCGAGCGCGCTGAAGACCGTATCCGCCTCCGATTGCCCAAGAAGAGGCCGCCGCACGTCGAGCAGGCGCTGTCGGTCGTGCATGACCACGCCTCGGAGGTCATCGAGCTGTTGGGGCCGGAGCCGCCGTCCGTCAGGCGATCGAGCGGGACGCTGGAAGAGATCCTGAAGGGCCAAGCGATCGGGCTGTTCTGCAACGAGCTGGACCAGACGCTTTGGCTGGTCGCGGACGAGGAGGACGCGCGCTTGGTCGGCGAACGGCGCGGCTTGGTCTACACCTCCGAAGAGATCCGGCTCGTTGCTTCCATCGGGGATCCGGACATCGTTCGTGCGGTCCATGCCTTCAAGGACGAGTTCGACGTGGCGGCGAAGCCTAGTGTAGTGCACCAGAAATAGTAACCTCTATAAACCGTTAGGCGCCTCTACAATCAGAGGTCGTCTGCATGCGTGTCGCCCCTGCCGTTCATCTGAATCCCGAACAAAGAGAACTTTTGCAGCAGCGCAGTCGTGCGCGTTCGCTGCCTGCGCGCGTGGTCGAACGCGCACGGATCGTGCTGCTCGCGGCCGAAGGGAAGCAGAACAAAGAGATCGCCAAAGAGCTCGGCGTCAGCGTCCAGAAGGCCGCGCGCTGGCGGGCGCGCTTTCTCGGGCTGGGCGTCGTTGGCCTCGACAAGGATGCGCCGCGGCCGGGCCGCACGCCGAAGATCACCAAGCAAACTATTGCGCGCGTCGTGCGCACGACCACGCAGGACAAGCCTCCCAACGCCACCCACTGGTCCACCCGCACGATGGCGAAAGCGGCGGGAATCAGTGCGGCCAGCGTCGGCCGGATCTGGCAACAGCACGGACTGAAGCCGCATCGCGTCGAGACCTTCAAGCTCAGTCGCGATCCCGAGTTCGCCGAGAAGCTCGAAGCAATCGTCGGGCTGTATTTGAACCCGCCCGTGCATGCGCTGGTATTGTGCTGCGACGAGAAGAGCCAGATGCAGGCGCTCGACCGCACCCAACCTTCGTTGCCGCTCAAGCGAGGCCGCGCCGGCACGATGACGCACGACTACAAGCGCAACGGCGTGGCGACCCTATTTGCGGCGCTCAATACTTTCGATGGTTCGGTGATCGGCTTTTGCCAGGAGCGCAACCGGCATCAGGAGTGGCTATTGTTTCTGCGCCATCTCGATGCGATGACGCCGCCGGACAAGGAGCTGCATCTGATCGTCGACAATGCCTCGACGCACAAGCATGAGAAAGTCGAGCGCTGGCGCAAGCGGCATCCGCGCTTCCACTTTCATTTCACGCCGACGAGCTCGTCGTGGCTCAACATGGTCGAGCGGTTCTTCCGCGACCTGACGCAGAACCGTCTCAAGCGCGGCGTCTTTCGCGACGTTCCCGAGTTGGTCGACGCGGTTGAAACTTACATCGAGAAGCACAACGAGGATCCCAAGCCCTTCATTTGGACTGCCAAAGCCTCCGACTTCCTCGCCAAGGTCAAGCGCGCCCGCAAGGCTCTACATAATGTTCAAAGTGTGTGAGGCACTACACTAGTATGGGCAAGGCACGCTCCCGGCCTGGGGAATGAACAGGCAAACGGCATCTCTGCTAGCCCGTCTGGCGCCAGCCAGATTACTGGCCGCTTCGGTTCCACAGTGACGTTCGGCCAAGGCGAGGTCAATCAAACCACTCTCTCAACCGGCGAATCGCAGGAGATCTTCTTTGCGCAGTACGCCGCCACCGGCGACTTGCTGTGGGCGCGACAGGGCGCTGGTTCAGGCGGTAGCGGAGTTATCGCACACCAGGGCCAAAGCATCTCGATGGACGCAGAAAGAGGTGTGAGCTACGTGGCGGGAAACTTCTCCGGCGCGAATACCTTCGGGCTGGGCGAGCCAAACGAAACTACGCTGGTCAGCGCTGGCGGTCAGGACATTTTCCTGCTCAGGCTAGCCTCGGACGTCATCGGGCCGATCACCTCAAACGTCGTCACCGACCCGAATCCCGCACAAGAAGCGACCAGCGTTACGGTTACGGCCCTCGTAGACGACACAGCAACCGGCGGCAGTCTGATCGCCTCAGCAGAGTATACGATCGGCGGGTCGCCGCCCGCAGCCATGCAGGCGACGGACGGGAGCTTCGATCAGCCGGTCGAGACCGTGGCGGCGCAGATTCCCCCGCAGCCGATCGGCGTTCATGAGGTTTGTGTACGAGGGGTCGATTCTTCCGGCAACGTGGGTGCATTCGACTGCATCTTTCACGTGGTGGAGGGCGCCGACCTCATGATCACCAAGACAAGCGTCGTCACGCCAATCACTGTCGACATTGCCAATACCGCCTCGGTCGAAGCCGACCAGGTCGATCCTGTCACCGTCGACAATGTGGCAACCAACGTTTCGGCGGTTCCGTTGTCGGCTACGGTGGCCTACACGATCATCGCGCTCAACAACGGGCCGTCGGACGCAACGAACGTGGTCGTGCAGGACAGCGTCCCGCGTGAGGCGCGAGTGTCATCGATCGCCGCAAGTCAAGGAAGTTGCCGGCAGATGGGGAGACGGGTGGTGTGCAACCTTGGAACGCTCACTGCTGGAGCGAGTGCTACGGTCACGATTCTCGCGGAAGCCAATTGAGAGCGGGCCTCTGGCCACGCGTCAATGCGCGCCAGACTCAGCGAGAGCCGCTCGCTGCGAGCGGGCGCGCCACAGCAGCACGGCGCCGCCGACGATCAGCCCGATCGCCACGTACTGCGTCGCGCTGAGCGCGTCGGCGCCGAAGACCATCGGCCGCGCGTTGTAGTCGCGGAAGAACTCGACGCAGAAACGGAACGCCGAATAGAGCACCAGGTACCAGCCAAAGATCACGCCCGGCGCGTGGGCCTTGTGGAAGCGGCGGTAGAGCCAGACCGCGCCCAGGGCCGTTCCCAGGGCCTCGTAGAGCTGCGTGGGGTGCAGATGGATCCCCAGCGGCACGCCGGTGAACTGGTGCGCGACCGGGTCGGAGAACATCACGGCCCAGGGAGCGTCCGAGGGCTTGCCCCAGCAACAGCCCGCCGCGAAACAGCCCAGCCGCCCTACGGCGTGTCCGGCCGCCGCCGCCGGCGCCAGCGCGTCCGCGGTGGGCAGCCACGGCAGACCGTGCTTGTTGACGTAGTAGTAGGCCGTCCCCAGCGCCGCCAGCAGGCCGCCATAGAACACGCCTCCGGCCTGCAAGGTGTTCAGCGAAAACAAGCGCCCGAGATCAGAGAAGTAGTAGTCGGCCTTGCTCAAGATCATGAACAGCTTGGCGCCGAGGATAGCCGCGATCACGATGCCGAAACCGAGATTGGTGACGTGGTTGGGGTCGAGGCCCGAGCGCTTGGCCAGGCGGCCGGCGATCTGCAAACCAAGCAGAAATCCGAGCGCGACGAACACTCCGTAGGTGGGCAGCGAAACCGGCCCTAGCGTAAACAGGCGGGGACACATGGGCTAGGCGGCTAGGCCGTCTCCGGTTGCTCTCCAGAGGCCGCAGCCGGCGCGGTGAGCGAGTCCAAGATCAGCAACGCCGCTCCGACGGTAATGCAACTGTCGGCGACGTTAAAAGCTGGCCAGTGCCATGACCCGACGTAGAAGTCAAGAAAATCAACGACATAGCCGTATGCGAGGCGATCGTAGAGGTTCCCCGCCGCGCCAGCCAAAATCAGCGCCAAGGCCCAGCGGATGCGGCTCGCCGCCTTGCCCTGCTTCCAGAACAACGCCAAGATGACGACGACCGCGACGGCGGAGAGAATCGGCAGCAGCAGCTCGCGGATGAAAGGAGATGCATCGTGGAAAATGCTGAAAGCGATGCCGGTGTTCCGGGCGTGCACCAGGTCAAAAAAACCGTCGACCACCGACCGCGACGAGTGCAACGGAAGCGCCTCGGCGACCAGGGCTTTCGTCCAGCGATCCAGGCCAAAAAGCAGCCCGCCCGCCGTGAGCAGCATCAGCGAGCTGCGTGTATGGGCGACCCCTGGCACGTCTGGCTCAGTCTAGCGCATCGCACACGCGCGAACCTGAGCCCCCTGAGGGATTTCCCTACTCCAACTACGGACTTCAACCGAATGGTAGGTATAGGACCGGCGCGCGACCATAAGACCGTCCGGCGAGCGCCGACGCGAGACCACCATGCACGAAAACGAAGAAGCGACGGATCAACTAGAGGAAGTATCCGGACGTTGGCTCCGGGACCAGCTCCGGGACATCTCGGAGGGCGTCGGTCCCGCGTCGAATGGCGGCGGTGAATCCGAAGAGTCCAGCTCACAGCTCATCGAGGGTCTGGCCGCGAGCATCTCCGAGGCGGTCGCCGAGCCCATCCGCGGGCTCGAGTCCCGCCGCGAAGCCAAGCAGCGGCAGCTCGAAGCCGCCCTTCAGGAGCTCTCCGGCAAGCTTGGCGACGCCTTTGTGGAGATCGCCAAGCTCAAAGATGAAGCCGCGGGGGCAAGCGCCCGAGCGGACGAGGCGCAGCAGATGGCCAAGCGCGAGGTCGAGGCCGCCCGGGCCGAGTTTCGCCAGGACGCCGAGCAGTTATCGGCGACGACCGTCGACCTGCGCGACGGCTTCAGCCGGCTGGCCGAAGAGGTTGGCCGCGTCCAGGAGAAGGTGCGCGAGGAGCACGAACGAATCGACGCCTTGCGCTTCCGAGAGACGCAGCGCGCCAAGGCGCTCTCCGAGCTCGAGAAGGCCTCCGCCTCGCTCAAGGACGCACTCTCGGCGGCGGCCGCGCTATCGGCCCCGCAGAACGAACAAGACGCTTAGAGAACGTTCGCTAGCCCGGCGAGCCTCAATCCGATGAACCCGATTCGAATCGTCATCGTCTCGCCCGACGCGGCGGCCGCTAATGAGCTGGCCGCCGGCGTGCGTACTGTCGGCTTCGAGCGCGAAGCCCAGATCCTGAGCAAGTTCCCGACGCGGACCGAGCTCGCCGAGCTGCTCGGCGGCGAGGAACCGGCGGACGTCGTCTTGCTCGACTACTCCGAGGAACGCCCGGCGCTGAGCTGCCTCCGCGAAATTGGCGGCCTGCGCAAGCAAACGCTGTCGGTGATGTTCAACGGCTCGCGCCGGCTTTCGTCGCTGGTCAAAGCCAAACAGGGCGGGGCGTGGGGCTATTTGACCGACGCCTCCGACCTGAGCCAGCTTGCGGACCACTTTGGCCTCTCGGCGCCTGCTCCGCCGGAGCCGCCGCGCAAGGGCTTGCTTGTCGGCTTCCTGCCGGCGCAGGGCGGCAGTGGCGCTTCGACGGTTTGCCTCCATGTGGCGCAGAAGGTCGCTGTAGGCCGCCCCGGCGAGACGCTGCTGGTGGATTGCGATCTCCACACCGGTACGGCGGCCTTCCAGCTCGGTCTCGAGCCGCGCCGCACGCTGCTCAACGCTCTCGACGAGCCGACACGCGAGAATACGCGCGCCTGCTGCTCGCGTTGGGGCGAGTTGGACGTGCTAGTGGGACCGGCCGACCCCGACCGCATCTTCGACGGACCGTTGGACCGCATGGACGAGTTGATCGAGGCCGCGAGAGACGAGTATCGCTTCGTCGTGGCCGACTTGCCGGCGCCGATCTATTCCTCGACGACGGGCATCCTGCGGGCCGCCGACCGGATCTACCTGGTCTGCACGCCCGAGATCACCTCGCTGCACCTGGCCAAACGCAAGATCGATCGCATGCGCAGCTTGGAGATCCCAACCGACAAGCTGCGGCTGTTGTTGAACCGCGCCGGCTCGAACCGCGGCCTAGGCGCCGAGCAGATTGAGAAGATCACCGGACTGCCGGTGCAGTGGGCGCTCGACAACGACTACCGCGCGGTGACCGAAGCGGCGCTGCGGGGCGGCCTGGTGCCGCGCGACACGGCGCTGTTCCAGCAACTCGAGCAGTTGGGCGAGCTCGTTGTGAGGGAGCTGAGCGGCCGTAGCGCCGAGCCGAGCGGCGCAGGACCACAAGTCGAGCCGGTCGGGACCCCGGGGGCGGAGCGGAGAGCCGGTTAGAAGCGCCCTCGGAACTAGAGCAGTCGGAAGTTGACCTCGACCGAGGCGGCGACCTTCACGCTCTGGCCGTCCTTCTTGCCGGGCACGAACTCCCACTTCTGAACGGCTTCAATCGCCTTCTCGTCGAGACCAAGACCAAGGCTGCGGATCACCCGCACGTTGTGGGCCCGGCCGTCCGGCCAGACTTCCACCTGCAGCAGCACGGTGCCTTGATACTTGGCTTTGCGGGCTTCCTCGGAGTACTCCGGGTCGACCTTGCGCGTCAGCTTGGGCGCCGAGACGCCGCCGCCCACGCGGTAGACGCCGCCGCCAAAGCCGCCGCCTTGGCCCGGGCCCACGCCCGCGCCGGATCCAGAACCTACGCCGCCGCCCTTGCCGGTGCCGATTCCGCCGCCCGAACCAGGTCCGGCCGAGGGCGGGCCGATCTTGCCAAGCGGATCGCCGAACACCGCCATGTCGATCTGCGGCACGTTCGCGTCAGGTTGAACCACGACGGTCGGCTCGACGGCGAGCTCGGGGTCGGGGTTGCGAATCACCGGCGTCGGCGGAGCGAGCTGCTGCATGTCGAAGCGTGGCAGCTTGCCCTTGCTCGGCGGCAACGGAGAGTTCTGGCCTCCGCCGCCTCCGCCGCCGGAATCCTTCGCGCGGCCCTGCAGCTTGGCGAGCTCGAGCAGGTATGGATTCATGTCCACCGGGATTAGCAGCGTCACCGAGCCCGACTTGAGATCGACCGGACCGGCGCCGCGGAACACCGTGAAGATCAGCACGACGGCGACGATGTGAACCAGAACCGAAGACCAACCGCCGGCGGCCTTGTTGTCGTAGGTGCCCCAAATGCTCTTGACCGGAACCGGCTTGGATGTGCCCTGGAACTGCGGCAGCTTTTTCTCTTCTTCGCCGAGGCGGAAGAACTCCTGGATGTTTTGGAACCAGGATCCGCGCACCGTGCTCAGCGTCAGGTCGAGCGAATCTTCGCCAGGCAGCGGGTCGCGATACTCGGGCAGCGGCGGAAGCTCTGGTTGCTTCTTGAAGAGGTTGCCGACCTCCTCGGAGAAGGAGGCCCACCAGGGACGGTGCAGCGACTCTACGACGAGCGAGCCAAGCTCAGGCTCGCGCTCCGGGCCGCCCAAGGAGGTTTGGCGCGTTCCGAGCTCCTCGCCGTTTCCCGTGTTGATTGGATCCATTCCACTGCCACCCATCGCCGCTCGGCGGAGAATCTGACGACATCGGCTCGCCGTCACCTCTTCGGACGGTCCGCGCCGCGGCCACGTTACATGGTTCGCGCCTCGGCCCCGATCGGTTCCGAGTCTAGCTCGCCATTTACATCTTAGCTTCGGATCGAGCCGGCGGCAAGGGCCCCTCAGACCCCGGGCCGCCCAGTGACGGGCGTTGCGACTGACGAAACCTGACAAACGGCGCCAACGGCGACGTTGGGCTATGATACGGGGCGCTATGCGAACGCTCGTCCTGCTCGCCCTCTTCGTCGCCGCCGCTTTCGGCCAACAGCCTGAAAAGAAGCACATCCTGTTCCTGGGCGGCTCGCAGGGCTTTGCCCATGATTCGGTTTCTCACGCCATGCACACGCTCGCCAAGCTCGGCGAGGAGTCGGGCGTGTTCGACGTCCGCTTCCATACCGATACAGAGCTCGTGACGAAGGAAAAACTCAGGGGCAACAAGAAAAACTTGGACTGGTTCGACGCCGTGATGTTCTACACCCAGGGCGACCTGCCGCTGAGCGAGCAACAGAAGGCCGACCTGATGGCGTTCGTCAAGCAGGACGGCAAAGGCATTCTGGCGGCGCACTCGGGGACCGATTCCTTCCGCGAGACTTGGCCGGAGTACGTCGACATGGTCGGCGGCGCCTTCAACCATCACCCCTGGCACCAGGAGGTGCGCGTGATCGTCGACGACCGGCAGTTCCCTGCGACGCGCCACTTCGGGCCGTCGATCACGCTCACCGACGAGATCTACCAGCTCAACCGCTACTCACGCGACAAAGTGCGCGTGCTGATGCGGCTCGACACCTCGACGGTCGACATGACCAAGAAGAACGTCGAGCGCACCGACGGCGACTACGCCATGACGTGGGTGCGGAACTTCGGCGCCGGCCGCGTCTTCACCAGCGTGCTCGGCCACCGCAACGAAGTCTGGGACAGGCCGGACATCCAGAAGATGTGGCTCGAAGCCGTGCTTTGGGTGCTGGGGATGAGCAACGGCGAGACCAAGTCCTTCCCGCTGCCGACCGACTGAAGTCTTCGGCGGCCCTACGGCACGTCCCACCACCGATCGAGGTCGGCTCGCAGCGCCTCGACCAACTCGGGCCGCGCGCCGGCCTCGTCGACCTCTTCGGAAGGGTCCTCGGTGACGTTGTACAGCTCGGCGTCGGGGCTGAGCCATTCCACCTCCCAGGGCCGGTTCATCAGCTCGATTTCGGCGTTGGCCGTGTAGGGCTCGATGAGCTTCCAACCGTCCTTGCGCACGACCCAACGGTATTTGAGGTTCTTGACCGGGTCGAGGACGTCGACGGCGGTGTGCGCGAACAACGCTCCGTAGATCTTCTCGCGGCCAACGAGCTTGGAGCGGTCGGCGAGGTCGAGCCCCGGCATGTGGGCGGGCGGCTCGATGCCGGCGGCCCGTAAGATCGTCGGGGCGAGGTCGATGCTCGAGGCGAGCGAAGACTCGTCCCGAGCCGGTGCGATTCGCCCGGGCGATTTGATCATGATCGGCGTCCGCAGGCCGGCGTCGTAGGGCGAGACCTTGGAGCGACTTTGGAACCAGCGGCGCGGGTCGGCGGTCTGCACCCAGCCGTTGTCGGCGACGTAGAGAACGAGCGTGTTCTCGGTCAGCCCTTTCTCGTCCAGATAGCCGAGCAGTTGGCCGACGGTCTCGTCGAGCCACTCGACCATGGCGTAGTATTTGGCAACGGCCTCGGGACGCCCGGGCTGTACGTACTTGGCGAGCAACCGCTCGGGCGGATTGTGCGGCGTGTGCGGCAGGAACGGCGCGTACCACAGGAAGAACGGCTTGTCGGCGGAGCGGTCGATGAAGTCGAACACCGGGCGCATCGACTCGCGGCCGATCTTCAGCCCCTCGTCGCCGTGCCGCCCGCCGCGCTCGACATCGCCATGGGTCATGCACTCGGTGAAGCCGCCGCATTGGCACTGACCTTCCCACCACTTGCCGGATTGATGGCTGACGTAGCCTTTCTTCTCGTGCAGAAGACCGGCGACGGTCATCGACTCTTGGAAGACCTGCACCATGCGCTGGCGGTTGGCCGCGTCGCGCGAGGCGCCGTCGGGGTCGTTGCCGGTGATGCGGTGCTGGTGTGGGTAGAGCCCGGTCATCATGGTGGCGAGGCTCGGCCGGCACAGGCTGGTCGGCACGTAGCCGCGGGTATAGACGAGGCTCTCCGCTGCCAATTCGTCGAGATGAGGCGTCCGAATCGCGTCGTGGCCCAGGAACGAGTAGTCGGTCCAAGCGTGGTCGTCGGAGATGATCAGGACGACGTTGGGCGGGCGATCCTCCTCGGCCGAAGGGGCGAAATCCATCAGGAAGAAGACGGCGAGCGCGGCGACCGGAAGGAGCACGCGCAATATGGACGGAGCTGACGCACGCATGGCCGCCTCTATCATAGACCGCTGACGAACCCCCGCGTTCCAGGCCGAAAATTCAGCGACGTGCTTCCACTATTCTCGACGCCATGAGAGAATTACTGCGGAAATGCGCGCCATTCTCCCCGTTGTGTTCCTCCTCGCGGCGCCCTTGGCCGCGGAGGACGTCCCTGGCTGTACGCTCGAAGTCGTCGCGGGAGGCGGACGCAGCTTCTCGGGCGACGGCGGGCCGGCGGAGCTGGCGGAATTCGACCATCCCGAAGACGCCGTGGCGCGGCCCGACGGCTCGATCTACGTGGCCGATACCGGCAACGGCCGCGTGCGACGGATCTCGCCCGAAGGGATCGTCACGACGATTCTGCAGAGCCCCGAGCCTGCGCGGATCGCGGTGAGCCGCGAGGGCCATCTGTTCGTGTTCGACCGGGCGCAACGGCGGATCATCCGGCGGCTGACGAATGGGCTGGTGCGAACTGTGCTGGCGGACGCGGGGCTCGGCGCGGAGGTCGGGATCGAGGGCGGGCCGGGGCCGTCGCTGTATTTGGCCGACGGGGAGAACCACCGCGTGCTGCGGCTGGAGCGGAGCGGGCGGTTGGAGACGCTGGCGGATGGCGCAGGAGGGAAGATTGACACGCCAACCGACATTGCGCTGGGGCCCGACGGCTCGCTCTACGTGGCGGATGCCGGCGCGAGCCTCATCTGGCGCGTCTGGCCGGACGGGAGCGTCCAGGAGCTCGCGCCCCTGCCTGTACCCACGCCGAGCCTCTACTTCGCAAACTACCTGCTTGGCATCCTGCGTCCGTTTCCCGGTTGGCCTTCCGACTCCGCCTTCGAGCCCCCGAACGCCAGAATCGCGGTGAGCTCTACCGGCGAGATCATCGCGACAACCGGCTTGCGGCCGATCCTTGGTCTCTTGGGAATTCCCGGTCTGATTAGCGGCGATGACAGCCCTGCGGCGGGCTTGGAGACAACCGTCTATTTCTACGAATCTTCGGGCGAGTGGCGACCGATTCTCGGTCCCGCCTTCGACAGGGGCTCCTCGATCGGTTGGCTGCCGGATGGAAGGGCCTTGCTCGCCTCACGCTCGCTCGACCAAATTGGCGCTCTGTCGCTGAACACCCAAGCTATGGAGATCCTCGCAGGGGCCGGAGCGAACGGCCCCTCGGGCGACGAGGGTCCGGCGACGCTTGCGCGGCTGCGTGCGCCCCGAAGCGTCGCGATGCTCTCGACCGGCGAGATTTATGTTGGGGATGAGAACCGCGTTCGGGTGATCGGCGTAGACGGCTCCATTCGAGCTTCGGACTTCTCCGCCCCAGCCGCCTACTTGGCCTCGGATGCGGACGGCAGCTCCCTTTATATGTCCGATGGTCCAACCGTTCGGAAAAGGGATTCCGGGGGAGCGGAAACAATCGTCGCGGAGGCTGACGTTTGCCCCCGGGAGTCGTGCGGCGTTCTCTTTACTCCGGTCGGCGTGGTCGGGGCTGAGGTCGAGCTTGGCCGTATCGCCGTCGCGACGACCGGCGACCTCTGGGTCGCGGAGCGGGGCGCCGGTTCCACGCGGCGTCTGCGCCGTGTAACCCCGTCAGGGGAGGTCTCGCGTCCGTTCGGTCCTTGGCGTCCATTGTTCGGCTTCATCCGGGGATTCGGCGGACTCGATGTCGGGGCGGACCTGCTAGGTACGGTCGTGCACATCGACCGGAGCCGAATCTACCGTTTCGATGTAGGCGTCGGCGACTGGCGAGAGATCGAAGGCTCGGCCGGCTTCACGGGCGACGGCGTGCGCCATGGGGTGCGGGACGCGGATGGCGATACGTACCTCGCGGTAGAAGGGCGTGTGCTGCGGCTTACTCCCGAAGGGACCCTCAACACCGTCGCCGGCCTCGGTTCGGACTCGCCGTTGGTTCGGCCTGAGGCGCTGGCTTTCGCTCCAAACGGCGATCTGTTCATTGCGGATTCGGCAGCCGGACTTGTGCTGCGGCTGCGCGAGCCGGAATCCTGCGACCGGACGGTGCGGCCGCAGGTCTACAGCTTCGGCGTGCACAACGCGGCTCAGGGCCCTGGACTGTACCCCCACTTCGTGCCAGCCTCCCGCCTCGACCCCGTCCCCGCCGCTGCCCTTACGCCCGTCGCCACCCGGCGTGACGCTGCTCCGGGCATGCTGGCGTCCGTCTATGGAGTTCGCCTTGGCCCAGTCCTAGGCGCCGTTGCCGACTACCGCCGCCGCAGCGCCTTGCCCACGGAGCTCGCCGGCGTCTCCGCTACCGTCGGAGGTCGACCCTCCGGCGTCCTCTTCGCCTTCGACAGCCAGCTCAACCTCGCGTTGCCGTTCGACCTTCCCGAAGCCGGTGAGGTCGATCTCGTGGTCACCGTCGACGGCGTCGACTCGGAGCATTACCCGCTGCGGATGGCTGCGGCTCGGCCGGGCGTGTTTGCCGTGCTCAACGCCGATGGCGCGCCCAACAGCAAGGAGCTGCCAGCGGCGGCTGGCGACGAGGTTTCGCTGGTGGTCTCGGGTCTAGGCCGCCCGGAGGTCGAGACTTACGCGCTGCTCGTCTCTCAGCACCGGCTCGGGTGGCCTGTGGAGGAATTGTCGGTCTCCATGAGAGCCGCCCACTCCGATGCCGGAGACATCGTCGTACAGCCTCTTTGGGCACGGTCGCGACCGGGCGAGGTTGCGGGGGCGGCCGAGGTGAGATTCGTCATTCCGAGCGGAGTCGTGACCGATCCCGAGGGCGGCTTGGCGTTCATCCGCCGGAAGGCCGGTGCTAACTCGGATGTGTTGAGCCCATTGTCCGGCGCCTTCCGGTTGTACGTGGCGCCGTAGGGCTGACGCCAGCTTTGCCGGCTTGAAAGTCAACCGGGACCGCCCTTCCGAACGGTCCTCACTGGCTACCGCTTCAGCCGGAACCCGACCGTCACCGTCGTGGCCACCTCCACCGGCTGACCGTTGAGCCGCGTTGGCTCGTAGCGCCACTGCGACACTGCTTCAGTCGCCGCGTCGACCAGGCGACTATCGACGAGCTGGTTCTGCGTGCTGAGCGAGACGGGCTGACCTGAGGCGCTGATGAGAGCTTCCAACAAAACCGTGCCTTCGATGCCTTCGGCGCGGGCTGCTTCGGGGTATGCCGGCATCACATGCTCGACCATTCGCGCCTTCTGGACCTTGCCGCCTACCCGGATGCGCTGGGGTTGGGCCGCGCCCCGGTCGATTGGCTCGGGCGCATCGGCCTCGACGACGATCGCCTCCCGGATGCGGCCGACCTGCAACTCGACCTCGACTCGTGTGTCGTGAAACAGCGAGACGGTCTGGCGAGAGCTCGCGAAGCCGCCCGCTTCCACTTTCAGCTCGTAGTGGCCGGAGGGTTGCAAGCCCGCGATGGCAAAGGTCCCGTCCGCGCGGGAGACCGTGGCTTCGGTGACGCCTTGCGACGCGTCCTCCACGATGACCGACACGGCCGGCACGCGAGCTCCGCTGGCGTCGGCGACGACGCCGGATAACGTGACGCCGGAAGTTTGTGCGAGCGCCGGGGAGAGCAGCGCGGCGGCGACCGCGACCGCGATCGCCGAGGCCGCCAGCAGAGCTGGCGCTCTCCCTTGGAGGACCCCCATACCGGGCGAGGCGGCTGCAAGTATTCGATCGATGCGAGAAGAGAGATGAGATGCCATAGCGAGCGCTCCTGGACGAAGACGGTTGAGGTTGAATTGCAGCGAAGCCGTGGCGAGCAGGGCGTCCGCGTATTGGCGGCGGTCGCCAGTGAGGCGCACCGCGAAGTCGTCGCAGGCCTGTTCCATCAGGCGTGCGGCGTGACGGCCAAGCGGCCAGACGGCCGGGTGGAACCAGTAGAGCGTGCGGGTTAGGGCAAGGAGCCAGGCGGTGCGCGAGTCGTGCCGCGCCACGTGCGCCAGCTCGTGGGCCAGGACGGCTTCGAGTCGTTCGGGCGGCCAGTTTCGGTGATCGCTGGGCAGCACGATGCTCGGCTCGAACGCTCCGGCAGTAACGGGAGCGGCGAGGCTGCCGGACTCGAGCAGCGGCGGCCGCGGCGCCAGATCGCAGCGGGCGGTCAATCCGCCAAGTATCTCGATGGCGCGCGGATCCTCTACGGTTGACGCCGCTCCGAGAAGGTCCCGCGTCGCAAGCAAGCCCAGCCGCAACCGGACGAGGCCTACGGCCAAGCCGCCCAGGTACAGAGCGGCGAGCGCCGCGGGCCACCCAACCTCGGTGGATGAGGGTCGCCCGGACTCGCGCCCGCTCGAGGAAGCCGGCGCGGCGCCGTCCAACTCGAGATGCACCCGCAGCGAAGCGGGCGGAGCCGCCTGAGTGAGAACCTCGAAAGCCGGCAGACAAAGCAGCGCCGCGGCGGCGGCCGCCCACAGCGCATGACGCCAAGCCGGCCGGTTCCACAGCGTGAGCCCGGCCAACCAAGCCAGGCCGGCGATCCCCAGCGCCTTCCACGAGACGGCCGCGAGGATGAGGGCAACAGAATCCAACATTACCGGCTCCCCCTTGTGCGCTTGGCCTTTGCGATGCGCTTGGCAAGCGCCTCCAACTCGGACGGGTCGATCACCTCGTTGTCGACCATTCCGACTACCAACTGCTCAACCGATCCTCCAAAGAACCGGTCGGCGATCTGACGAAGAGCCCGTGCGCCTACGCTTTCCTTCGCGACTGCCGGGCGGTAGTGATAGGTCCTGCCAACCACGTCGTGGCTCAGATAGCCCTTGGATTCGAGTCTCCGCAAGACCGTTCGGACGGTCGACTCCTTCATGGGGTGGCTGCTCGCAAGCGCTGTGCGGACGTCGTCCGCCGTGGCGGCTCCGCTCGCCCATATCCTTTCCATGACGGTGCGCTCGAGCGAGCTAAGGGGTTTGCGAGGAGGGTTGGAAGTACTGCTATACATCGTAACGCTACACAATGTAGCACATGGTTCCACTCCTGTCAATCGCCATAGCGGACGTGCTGTCGCCGGTCGCGGGCCGGGCGGGCCCGAAGTCGGCTGGTCGGTCCGCGTCGCTAAATCTTCGTTAAGCTTGGTACGGTTTCCTCGAGCATCGGTAACAGACGATCCCCGGTGATCGTCGGGAAGGCAGGAACGAGGGATGACCGGCCAGACGATTTCGCACTATCGGGTCCTGGAGAAGCTTGGGGAAGGCGGCATGGGCGCCGTCTACAAGGCCGAGGACACGCGGCTCAAACGCTCGGTCGCGCTCAAGTTCTTGCCCCAGCGCGTGGCCCTGACCGACGAGGACCGGGAGCGGTTCTTGCGCGAGGCGCAGGCGGCGGCTGGGCTCGACCATCCCAATATCTGCACGATCTACGGGATCGACGAGGCGGAGGGGCGGCCCTTCCTGGCGATGGCCTATGTCGAGGGCCGCTCGCTCGAGAAGCGCATCGAGGATGGTCCGCTGCCGCTGCGCGACGCGCTCGACCTCGCGCGCCAGGCCGCTGAAGGCTTGCGAGCGGCGCACGGCAAAGGCGTGGTCCATCGCGACATCAAGAGCTCGAACCTGATGTTGACCGGCGAAGACTCCGGGCGCGTCCAGGTCAAGCTACTCGACTTCGGCCTGGCACAGCTCGCCGGCCGCTCCAAGCTGACGCAAGCCGACAGCGTGATGGGCACCATCGCATACATGTCGCCGGAGCAGACCCAGGGCGGCCAGGTCGACTTGCGGACCGACATCTGGTCGCTCGGGGTCGTTCTCTACGAGATGGTCTCGGGCGAGCTACCCTTCAAGGGCCACTACGATCAGGCGACGCTCTACTCGATTCTCAACGAGGAGCCGCAGCCGTTGACCGCGGTGCGCTCGAAGCTGCCTGTGGAGCTAGATTGGATCGTCGACAAGTGCTTGGCGAAGGAGCCGGAGGAGCGCTATCAGTCGATGGACGACTTGATCCTCGACCTGACGACTCTCGAGAAGAAGCTCAGCTCGCCGCGGCTGTCGATTCACCGCACCCAGGTGACGGCCATGCAGGGCGAGCAGATCGCTCCGCCCGCGCCCGCCGAGGCCGATCGCGCGGCGAAACGCTGGCGGCGCCTGGCGCTTGGCCTTGGAGCGCTCGCCGCTTCCCTGGTCATGGCCGTGGTGACGCTGGCCTTGTTGGGGCCGGGCGACGAAGCCCCGCAACGGGCCGCGCTGCGTTTCGACATCAATCTGCCGGCCACGCTGCCTGACGGCGCGGAGCTGCGCAGTCTGCAGATCTCGCCGGACGGACGCCGGGTCGCGTTCGCGGTCTCCGGAGAAGGCCGCCGGTTATGGCTGCGCGACCTCAGTCAAGCATCCGCCTACGCGTTGGACGGCACCGACGGCGCGAGCGATGTATTCTGGTCGCCCGACAGCCAGAGCATCGGTTATCGCGCTGACGGCGAGCTGAGGCTGGCGCCGGTGGGCGGAGGGCCCTCCAGCGTACTGTGCACGATCCCCGGCCGCTTCTTCGGCGGCGCGTCGTTCAGCGAGGACGGCGAGCGCATCGTCTTTTCCTCGGGACCTCCCATGCAGGTCTACGAGGTTTCCGCGCGGGGCGGGCAGCCGACGTCGCTGCTCGTGGAGCAGGTCGGGGAGGGGCGCCGCGGATTTCCCTCGAACCCGCGCTTGATCGGCGAGGACGGGCTGTTGTTCTCGCGGCGGACGCCGCAGGGGGAATACGTCGGGGTGATCGAGCTCTCTGAAGGCGAGCCGATCCTGTTGACCGAAGGGTCGGCGCCATTCCTGAGCAAGAGCGGCTACATCGTCTACCACGTTGGCCGGGGCAACTCGGAAGTTTGGGCGCTGCCCTTTGACGACGACAAGATGGAGGCCGAGGGAGAGCCCTTCCCGGTCGCGCAGGGCGGCATGCTGGCGAGCGTCTCCGGCGACGGGACCTTGGTCTACGTGGCCGACCGGCGCTCGGGCCCGATGCAGCTGCTGATGCGCTCGGCAGCCGGCGAGTTGGTGGAGACGCTCGGCCCCCAGCAGAGCGTGGTGCGCGACCCCGCGATCTCGCCTGACGGCCAACGAATCCTGTTCGCTGGCGAGAGCGACCTTTGGATCCACGACCGGGCGCGCGGAACCACCTCGCGGTTCACCAACACGCCTCAATCGCTGGAGCTCTCGGCGGTGTGGTCGCCCGACGGCCGCCGCATCGCGTACTCGGAGACCAGTGACGGTTCTCCGCCGCGCATGATCGTGCGCAACGCTGACGGGCCCGGGCAACCGCAGGCGGCGGAAGCCGGCGACGATCCGCAATTTGCGCTCGACTGGGGCCCCCAAGGGCGCATCCTTGCCCGACGCAGAGGGCCTGGCCGGGGCGCTCTGGTCGAGCTCGAGCCGCAACCAGACGGGACCTTCCTCCCGCAGCCGGTGCTGCAAGGCGAGGTCGGCGTCAACGAAGCGCGCATCTCGCCCAACGGCGATTTCGTCGCGTTCGACTCGCGGATGGGCGAAGAGTCGCAGGTCGTGGTGCGGTCGTTCCCGTCCGGCGAGGGCCGCTGGCAGGTGACGACCGACGGCGGCGAGGCGCCGCGGTGGACGCGCGATGGGCGCGAGATCGTGTACCGGTCCCATGGCCGGCTCATGGCTGTGGATGTCGTTCAGGAAGGCGATCAGCTTCGTTTCGGAGCGCCGCGAGAGCTGTTCCAGCATCCGCTACTGACCAGCGGCCCCCGACGCCCCGGCTATGACGTCTCGCCTAGCGGCGACGCGGTCCTACTCGCCGAGCCGGTCGGCAGACCCCGCCCGCCGACGATTCGGGTGGTGCTGAACTGGCTGGCCGACTACGAGCGCTGAGCGCTTGATTAGAAATCAGTAGCGGAGCTCGATGCCGCGCTTCTGGAGCAACTCGCCGGTGGCGCGGTCGAGGGTGAGCAGCGCCCGGCGATAGGCGATCGCCTGGTCGATCAAGTCCGCCTCGGCTCGCACCAGGTCGTCCTGAGCATCCAGCACGATGAACGCCGTAGTGACACCGAGATCGTACTTGCGTTGTTCGGCGTCGAGCCGTTTTTGCGCGAAGTCCTGCGCCACGGCGGCTTGTTGCACCGCGGCTTTGCTGAGCTCGACGCCCGCCACCGCCTGCAGCACGTCGAGCCGGATGTCTTGCTCGATCGAGCGAAGCTGGAACAGGTCCCGCTTCTTCTGAATCGAGGCGTCGGCCAAGTCCGCGGCGGCGCGGCGGTTGCGCAACGGAAGCTGCAAGGTCAGCCCGACCTGATAGGTCGGAATGTTGAAGCCGAACAACTGGCTCAGCGCGTCGTTGAGGCCGCCTGGAATGACCATGGCGCTGCCGCCGCCGCCGATCAACGAGCGATCGAAGAAATTTCCGCCGCGGCCGGTGGAGGAGTAGGTTCCGGTGATCGAGAGGTCCGGCCGCAGCCGGTTGGTCGCCTGCTTGATCTGCAAGTCGTCGACTTTGAGGGCCTGCCGGCGTTGGGCTAGCTCGGGACGCATGGCGAGCGCGACCTGGACTAAGTCCTCGGCTTCGAAGCTCGGGGGCGCGGTCGGCGGCTCGGCGCTCTCGGTCAGGGCCAGGGGAAGGTTGCGGATGTCGGGGTGCATGTCGGCCCCGATCCAGCGACGCACGCCGTCTTCGGCTTGCTGCAAGCGGTAGCGCGCCTGGGTGACGCCGACCTGCGCGGTGGCGAACTGCTGCTCGGGCTGGTAGATGTCGAGCGGCGAGATGGCGCCGAGCTCGAGCTCGCGGCGGGAGCGCTCGAGGAAGGCGCGCGCCAGCTCCAGGTTGTTCTCGCGGACCTGCAAGTTCTCGCGTTGCGAGATGACGTCCCAGTAGGCGGTCTCGGCCTGGAACAGAAGCTGGATGACCTGCTGACGCACCTGCTCGGTCGTGAGGTCCATGCGGGACTCGGCGATCAGGAAGGGCAAGCGCTGGATGCCGCGCCCGCGCCCCCTGAGCAGCGGCTGGCTGACCTGCACCTGCAGCGTCTGCGTCAATGACGGGTTGAAGGTAGCGAACGAGCTGTTGTCCGAGCGCCGGTTCGAGATGTAGCTCGTGGTGAAGCGCGTGCCGGTATCGAAGGTCTGGGTGTAGCTCGCCCGGCCGTTTTGGTTGAGCGTGCTGCGGATGTTGGCGCCCTGCAGCAAGTCGTTGGAGGGTGTTTGGGCGCGGTTGGCGTTGAACGATGCAGTGAAGGCCGGATCAAATGCGCTCAGAGCGCGTTGTAGGGCGTTCTGCTGCTGATAGACGGCGAGCTTCTGCAGGTTGATATCGGGGCTGTTCGCCATCACCAGCTCGACGTAGGCCCTCATCGAGAGCTGGACCTTGCCGTCGACGACGTACTCCTCGAGGCGCGAGACCGGCTCGATCTCGACCGAGGTCGGCGGCGCCTGCCATTGCTCTCTCCAGTAGTCCTTATCCGGGAATACGGAGAACTGCGCCGGCGCCGTGCCGGCGATCAGAGCCAATGTCAACGTGAGTGCTAGGGAGCGCTGAAGCATGGGTATGACTGGGATGAGCTATTCGTATCGAATTGCCTCGATGGGGTCGAGCTTGGCGGCTTGCATGGCCGGATAGATTCCAAACAACAGACCGACCCCGACCGAGACGCCGAAGGCGACGACGATCGAGATCGGCGTGACGACGGTGGGCATGTCCGCCCAGTAAGAGATGCCTTCGGCGGCGAGAAAACCGCCCGCAATGCCAAGCAGGCCGCCGAGTATCGAGATCAGTACCGCCTCGATGAGGAACTGGCGCACGATGTCGCGTTGGCGAGCGCCGATGGCGCGCCGAATGCCGATCTCGCGCGTCCGCTCGAGCACGGTGGCGAGCATGATGTTCATGATGCCGATGCCGCCGACGATGAGCGAGATCGAGGCGATGGCGATCATGACGATCTCAAACAAGCGCTGCTGCTGACGACGCTGCGCGAGCAGGCCGGCGGGCACGGTAATGGAGAAATCGCCGGCGTCGTTGTGCGTCGCGGTGAGGATGGCGCGCACGATGTCGGCGGTCTCGATCGGATCCGCATCGGAGGCGACGCGGACGAAGATGCCGTCGATCTCGTCGCGCAGGTAGCTGTTGTTGTCCTCGAAGCGGCGCATCACCGAGTTCAGCGGCGCCACGATCAGGTTGTTGCGGTCGTCGGACTCTAGGCCCTCGATGTCGGCTTCGGCGGTGGCCGCCGGCGCCATCACGCCGACGACGCGCAGCCAAACTTCGTTCACCTTCACGTAGCGCCCCACTGCCGAGCCGTAGCCCAGCAGAGAGACCTTGGCGGCCTCGCCGAGCACGCAGACCGGGGCCGAGCGGACGTTCTCCTCTTCGTCGAAGAAGCGGCCTTCGAGCAGCTTGACCGAGTAGATGTCGGTGTAGTTCGGCAGCACGCCGATCACTTGCGGAATGTCTTGATCGGTGCGCGGCAGCACGTTCGAGGGCGAAAAGCTCTTGCGCGGCGAGAGCGCCTCGATGTTGGGCGTGTTCTCTCCGATCGCGCGATAGTCGCGGAAGGTTAGCCCGGGCGAGATTTGCCGCATGGCCAGCAGCGTGTCGCGGTCGATCGCCTCTTGCGCTTCGACGATGATGTTGTTCACGCCGAGCAGGTCGATGTAGCGGATGACCTCCTGCTTGGCGCCTTCGGTGATCGAGAGCATAGCCACGACCGCGCCGACGCCGAAGATCATGCCGAGCATCGTCAACAGCGAGCGCAGCTTGTGCGCCCACAAGCTGGCCAGCCCCATCCAGAGCTCGGGCAGGGCGGAGAGGATCGGGATGTTCACCTAGAGCATCCCTCCGCGCCCGCCGGGGCGTCCGCCGCCGCCTCCCCTGCCTCCAGGGCCTCCGCCGCCCGGCCGCCCGCCGCCGGCTGGGCTCGCCTTCTTTTTCGGCGTCTTCGATTCGCGCTCGGAGCGTCCGTCCGACGGCGGCTCGAGCGAGATCTGGTCACCGTCTTCGAGGCCGGCCAGCACCACGATCTGCGATTCGGAGCGCCGGCCGAGGTTGACCTTGCGCTCCTCGAGCGAAGAGCCGTTCCAGAAGTAGACCACCTGTTGGCCCTGCGGCCCTTCAAAGACCGCTTGATAGGGGATGTAGAGCACGTCGGTCATCTTGTCGACGATGATCTCGGCGTCGGCCAGCAGGCCGGGGCGCAACAGGATCTCGACGTCCGAGCCCTCTTCGGGCGGTCGCGGCAGGATCGCCGCCTTGCGCTGCTCGGCGGTGAAGGCGCCGGAGGAAGCTCCGCCGCCGCCGGCCGGGGCGCCGCCTTGCCGGCCGCCGGCCTGCGGACTCCCGCCGGGAGCTCGATTGCCGCCACCAGGTCCGCCTCCGCCGGGGCCTCCGCCGGCGCCCATCTGAGATCGCATTCTTTGGAACAGCGCGCGTCGTTCTTCCTGACTCAGCTCGGTGACGTCCTTGCCGCCCGAGAGCTGCTTCAACCGCTCCTGCATCTCAGGGGACATCTGGCGCCGCCCGCCGCCGCCGGGGCCGCCTTGGCCGCCGCCTCCTTGCCTTCCGCCGGCGCGGGCGGCGCCTCCGCCTGCGCCTCCGGGACCGCCTCCGGCGGCTCTCTGGCCGCCGCCCGCTCCGGCTCCGCCCCCGCGTTGGCCGCCGCCGCCGCTCGCGCCCGCACGGGGTCCGCCGGGCAGCGAAACGCCTCCGCCACCCCTGGCGCGTCCGCCCCCGAAACCTTGGGCGGCGTTGACCCGCGCCGTCGCGAGGATCCGTTCGATCTGCTCCTGCTTCGCGCCCACGGTCTCGAGAAGCTGCCGCATGTCGATGCCCAACACGGCGTCGAACTTCTTTGTCGCTTCGCCGCGGAACACGTTCATCGACGCCGTCGTGCCTAGCCGTTTCACGGTCCCCTTGACTTCCTTACCCGGCAGCGCGTCGAGACGAATGATCGCTTCTTGTCCCTCGCGCAGGTTGGCGCGCTCGACCTCCTCCACCTTGGAGATCAGCTCCATCTCCGAGAGATCGAGCAACTGCGCGACCGAGAGGCCGGCCGGAACCTGGTCGCCTTCGCGAATGGTCGGCGTTGTGGTGCCGAATCCTCCACGCCCGCCCGAGCGGTTCTCGAGAATCGAGACCAACCCGGAGATCGGCGCCAGTACGCGCGCTTGCTCGATGCGGTTGCGCTCTCGGTCGACGTCGAGCTGCGCTTTGTTGAGCTGCTCGCGCAGTACGGCCAGCTCGGCCTCGCGTTGGACCAAGCGGTTCTTGATGTCCTCCTCGAGCTTCGCCTTGCGAGCCTTGGCTTCTTCCAAGCTGAGCTCGTTCTTGCGCGCGTCGATCGCCGAGAGCAACTCGTTGCGGCGCACCTCGAGCTCGAAGCGGCGCACCTGGAAGTCCGCCTTGACGATCTCCACCTCGTCTTGTGTCTTGCGAATCTCGAGCTCGGTCTCAGCCTGGTTGAGCTGCTCTTCGATCTTCTGCACCGAGAGCAGGTCGTCTTCGAGAGCGGCAACGCGCTCGGAGTCGTCGAGCTCGACGATCAGGCTGCCGCGGCGGGCCAGCGACCCTGGAGGCGCGAGCTGGATGACTTGGGACTGCGAGCCCAGATTCGGGGCAGTGAGCGTGAGCGAACGCACCGCGCGCAGCTCGCCGCGCAGATGCGTGTTCACCGTCAGGTCGCCGCGCTTGACCTCGATGAGGGCGAGCTCGTTCACTCCGTCGTCTGAGGGGATCTGCTGGATGAGGTAGTAGGCCCCGGCGACGACCGCCGCAACCATCGCCAGCAAGAACAATCGCGTAATCAGCTTTCGCATCGCCCTCTTCTCCCCCGCGTCCTAGCGGCTGACGTCCCCCATCCCCGGGTTCTGTAGCGCAATCTCCTGGCCTTCCTCGAGCCCGGCCGAGACGACGATCTCGTTGGAGTTGCGCGAGGCTACGGCGATGGTCTGCGGACGGAAACCCGATGCCGTTTTGACGAACACGGTCGGCTGGCCGTCGACCTGGAAACTAGCCTTCACCGGAATCACGATCACGTTGGGCTGTCGCTCGACGACGACATCGACCGTCGCGCTCATTCCCGGACGCAGGCGGCCGTCGAGGTTCGAGATCGAGGCCAGAGCCGGGAAGTTCTTGTCGGGCGGGATGCGCCGAAAAACCAGCGTCGCGATCGGGCTGAGCCAATCGACCTTGCCGCGCAGTTGCGCATCCGGCACGGCGTCGACTCGAATGCGGCAGTCCAGCCCTTCGCGCACGCGCCCGCGGTCGATCTCCTCGAGCCGGAAGTTCACCCGCAGCGTGGCCAAGTCGGGAATCTCGGCGATGACGGCGCCGGTCCACACCGTGTCGCCTTCCTGGAACGGCGGCCGGCTGGTGCCGAACGAGCCTTGCGCGCGGTTGTTGTTCATGATCTGCACCACGCCGTTGACCGGCGAGCGCAGCTCCATGCTGCCGAGGTAGGTCTTGGAGAGATCGCGATCGCGAACGGCCTTGTCCAATCGCTCTTCCAGGCGCGCCAGATCCGCCTTCTGCGACAGGTCGGTCGCCTCGGAAGTCGTCTCGGCCTTCCGCAGCTCGCCTTCCATGATGTCGACGTCGATTCTGGCTTTCTCGGCCTCGATCTCAGCCAGAATCTCCTGCTTGCTCGCCTCGAGCTCGGCGCGCTCCAAGTTGTACTTCGACTGCATGACCAGCAGCTCGTTCTGCTCGTCGACGATCGAGTGTTGGGCGTCGGCCTGCTTGATTTCGCTCTCCACCTGCCGGACGTTGGTGTCGCGCGCCACATAGAGGTCTTCCTGGGCGGCGGCGTCGAACGCCACCACCACCTCGCCCCGGCTGATGGGCTTGCCGCTCTCGGCGAGCTGGACGATCTTCAAATCGGGCGTTTGCGGCGCGGCGATCTGGACCGACTTCGCGCTCTCGAGCTCGCCGCGGCTCGAGACGGTGGTGATGAAGTCGCGCCGCTCCACGCGTGCGGTCGGAATCTCGGGCGGCGGAGGCTCGTAGAGCTTCAGCGCCGCGTAGCTGACGGCCGCGCCGATGCCCAGTAGCAATACCCAGCGCACGATCGATTTCACGTTTCCTTGCTTGGCCATGACCCCGTGCCTCTCTACTGCTTGGGTCGCGGGCGCTCCAGAGCGACCGTTTCGCCTTCGCGCAATCCCTCCGCGACCGCGACGTGGGTATCGGTGAGCGCATCGACCTCGATCTGGCGCCGCTCGAACTCCTCGTCGCCGCCCACCCTTACGTGTGCGAACCAATCCTCGCCCTCGCGCTCGAGCGCCTCGCGCGGCGCGATCACGGCGTCCTCGACCGCGCCGACGCGAACGTCGGCGCTGGCCGAGAGGTCGGGAATGATCAGCTCGCTTCTCTCGAGAATCTCGACCGTCACGGTGATCTCGCGGACGTAGTTGCCGGCGCCGGTGCGCGAGCGGCCGCCGCCGTCGCCTCCGGTCATGGCCGCGATGGAGCCGATGCGCCCGGGCCAGACCTTGTCGGGGTAGGCGTCGAGGCGAACCTCGGCCGGCGCTCCGACGCGGATCCGTTGTGTATCGGCTTGGTTGACCTTGGCTGCGAGCACCATCGAGCTGGGGTCGACCACCTGCATGAAGTATGCGCCGGGAAACACCTCGTCGCCGAGCGCGACTTGCGAGAACGTGCCGCCGCGAAAGATCGTTTGCATCACCACCACGCCGGTGATCGGAGTCTTCACGACCAGGTAATCGGCGTTCAACTTGGCGCGCCGCAAGTCGATCTCCTCTTGTTGTTTATCGATCTCGGCTTGCCGGATGGCGGCGGCGTGCGCGGACTCGAGCAGGTTCACCTCTTGTTCGAGTTGCCGGTAAGTCGCCTCGGTCTGCTGCATCAGGTTCTTCAGGATCTCCGCTTCGATCTCAGAGCGCACCTCGGCGGTGCGCAAGTCCATCTTCGCCTTCTCGAACTCGGCCTTGGCGGTCACCATCTCCTGGCGCTTGGTCTCCATCTCGATCATCAGCTTGGCGCGCGTGCTCTCGATGATCGCGCCAGCCTGTACGACCATCGCCTCCTGGTCGTCGATCGCCTGCTGCTGGGTTTGACGGTCGAACTCGGCGACGACTTGACCCCTCCCGACGGTGGTTCCGGGTTCCGCCATCTCGATAATCGTCAGGCCGCCCCCGCCGCCGCCCCCGCCGCGGCCGCCGCCTCCGCCGCCCGCCAAGCCGGCGGCGCCGCCGCCCCCGAGCGCGCGCGAGCCGGTGCGAATTCGAGGCGCACGGATCGCCGCGAACGAGCGCGCCGCAATCGTCCCCGAGAGCCGGATCGTCGACTCGAGGTTCCCGGTCGTCACCTTCGCCGTCCGCAGGATCGCCGCGCCGGGGCCGCCGCCGGCCGTCGAGGCGGCCAAATCACCCGCTCCTTCGCTGGCGTTGTAGAGCCACCACCCAGCGCCCGCGCCGAGCAGCAAGAGCAACAACGCCGACCAACCGCCTGGACCCTTCTTGGGCGGCGGCGCCGGCTCTTCCACTGGCACGGGGCCGGGTTGCGGCTGCTGCGGCGCCGGCAACGGCGAGCCGGCCGCCGGGCGATGCGTCAGGTTGGGCTGTGCGCTCATCCAGTGGCAGCGGCAACGGGCAATCCCGCAGCCCTAAATAAAGACGACAACCTTGCGAGAAGGTTATCGGATCGGGCCAAAAAGCCCGCCCCGCCGCATTTGCGGCGCCGGGGCCGCGGATGCCGCTACCATGGGCCTTTTGCCGCCCTTACCGAACCGGAGACCTCTAGCCATGTCCGCCCACGACGACAGCCCCAGCGACCCAACGATTCTCGGGGAGGCGCTCGAGCTCCTCGTCGGAGAATCCCAGGAAGCCGATCGCCTAGCCGGTGACGCGCGCGCCGCAACGGACGATCCCAAAGCGATCGCCAGGGCGGCGCGGGGCGCGGGGAAGGCGGTCGACGCCAAGAGCGAAATGCGGTGGCGCGGCGGCCTCGAGAAGGCGCTGCAGATCGACCCGGCTTGCCCTCTCGCCCTGGTTGCCATCGCGCGCTCGTTCGAATCGCCGGTCGCGGCCGCGACCCTGCTGCAAGCCGTGGTCGAGATCGCGGAACGCAGGGTCGGCCCGGAGGCGTTCGAGCAAGAGAAGGGCAGCTTCGGAGCGCGCCCTGAGACCTCGCACTACATTTATGCGCTGTTCGCGCTCGCCGAAGCCCAGTTGGAGGCCGGCGACTTTGCCGCAGGGTTCGATGTGATCCAACGCATCGTCGCGCTCGCCGATCTGGACCTTCTCGATCGCGGCCATGCGCTGATCGGGATACTGCTCGCGGCCGATTGCCTGGAACAGGCTCGCGCCATTGCCTTCGAGCGCTACGCTGGCGAGCAGGGCGCCGCCTACCTGTGGGCGCGGACGCTGATCTTGTACTGCGAGCGGGATTTCGCGGCGGCAACCGCCATGCTCGAGCGCGCCCAAGAGGCGAACTCCCACGTCGAAGAGCTGCTGATGGGAGACGTCGAGCCGCCGGAGGAGATGCCCAAGCGCCCCGATCCTGGGTCCTTCGAAGAAGGCGCCATCATCGTCTCGGACCTCGGCGGGGCTTGGCGCTTTCGTCCGTTGGCGTTGATCTGGCTGCTGCAAGGCGGCGGCCTGCCCGGCGACGGCGGCTACCATGGCGGGTATACGGCCGTCGATCCGCCACGCTTCCTCGAGGAGCTCAGCGAGGCGGAGGAAGAAGACTGGGAGGATGCTCTGGTCATCTCCGGCCAGAGCTCGCTTTTCCCGCCGCAGTAGCTCGCCGACTCCGCGCGCCGGCGCTCGTGCATGAGCTTCTTACGCAACAGCCGAACGGTGCTCGAGATGATCAAGTTCGAGCACTCGATCTTTGCACTTCCCTTTGCTCTGACCGCGGCCCTGCTCGCCCTTCGCGGTCTCGATTTGAGCCCCGGGCAAATCGCGTGGAAGCTCGCTTGGATCGTGGTCGCCATGGTGGCGGCGCGCTCAGCCGCGATGGCGTTCAATCGCGTCGTCGATGCCGAGATCGACGCTCGCAATCCGCGCACCAAGACGCGCGCCATCCCGGCCGGTCAGCTCTCCCGCGGGTTTACCTGGGGCTTCATCGTCTTTTGGTCGGCCGTCTTCGTTGCGGCGGCGGCGATGCTGAACCCGCTGTGCTTGAAGCTGAGCCCGGTGGCGCTGGCGGTGG
This sequence comes from Bryobacterales bacterium, assembly GCA_965216545.1. Taxonomy (GTDB): domain Bacteria; phylum Acidobacteriota; class Terriglobia; order Bryobacterales; family UBA6623; genus RI-231. The sequence continues at coordinate 1,761,753 of OZ244172.1, read as the reverse complement.
TGTTGGGCTACTCCTACACCAAGCGCTTCACCTCGCTGGCGCACCTGGTCTTGGGTCTCGCGCTCGGCATCGCGCCCATGGCGGCCTGGATCGCAGTGCGCGGCTCGCTCGACCCCGTAATCCTGCTGCTTTCCGCGGCCGTCACGCTGTGGGTGGCCGGGTTCGACATCATCTACTCGTGTCAGGACTCCGATTTCGACCGCGCCGCCGGGTTGCACTCCATCCCCGCGCGGTCGGGAATTCGCAATGCGCTCCTGCTTGCGCGTCTGCTGCACGTCGCCATGATCGGCCTGCTCGTCTGGCTTTGGCTGGCGATGGCGCTGGGTTGGGCGGGGTTGGCCGGCGTCGCAGCCGTTGCGGCGCTGCTGGTGTGGGAACACTCGCTCGTCTCGGCCGACGATCTCTCCAAGGTCGACGCGGCCTTCTTTACCGTCAATGGGTACGTCAGCGTACTCTTCTTCCTCTTCTGGGCCGTGGACGCCGCCTTCTTGAGCCAGTAGGGATGCTACGCTGAGGCCGATGCGCTATCGCCTCCCGGTCCTGTTGCTCCTGCTCGCGTTCTCCCTCGGCGCACAGACGGCCGACCGGGAGCACGTCGTTCCCCAAGCCGAGCTAGAGCAGACCCTCGAGACGGCCGCGGCTGCCCGCAACCAGAACGAAGCCGACCTGCAGCGGCTGATCGCAAACGAAGACGTACGCAAGGCCGCCGAGGCCGCCGGCATCGACCCTCAACAAGTGCAAGAGGCCGTTCCGCAGCTCGACGACGAAACCTTGGCCGAGCTCGCCGCCCGGGCGCGCGAGCTCGAGGAAGACGTCGCCGGCGGATTCTTGGGCGGGATCTTGATCATCCTGATTCTCATTTTGCTTCTGGCTGTGTTGATCTCCGTCTATGTGCTGGACTGAACGAGGTTCCATGAATCGTCTACCGCCAATCGCTCTGCTGTGCGCCGTTGCGGCGTCCGCACAGCTCTCCCGGGAAGCCAACGAACGCTACCGCAGCGAAGAAGGCCGAGCCCGCGTGGCGCGCACGCTGGACTCCGCCGACCGTGAACAGCGACAGAAGCCGCGCGAGCTGCTGGTCTCGATCGGCGTCGAGAAAGGCATGACCGTGGCCGACATCGGCAGCGGTCCGGGCTTCATGGAGCCCTACTTCGTCGAAGCGATCGGCCCCTTGGGCAAGCTTTACGCTGAAGACATCCAACAGGACTTTCTCGACAAGGTCGAGGCGAAGGTCGAGGAGAACGGCTGGAAGAACGTCGAGACGATCTTGGGCGGTCAAGTTGACCCGAAGCTGCCCAAGGGCGAGATCCAGCTTGCGTTCATCCTCGACGCCTATCACCACTTCGAACAACCGGTGAAGACGATGAAGAAGGTGCGCCAGAGCCTCGCTCCAGGCGGACGGTTGGCGATGATCGACTTCTACCGTAGCCGCAAGCATCCCACCATGTCCGAAGAGCGGCTCAAAGGCCACATCCGCGAAGACCGCGACGGCTTCGCCAAGGAGATCGAGAGTGCGGGCTTCGAGCTGATCCGCCACTTCGACCACCTGCCGCACCAGTACGTGCTCATCTTCGAAGCGAAGTAGCAGCGGCGCCCCGCGGCCATCGCGTATAATGGCGGCCTGCCAGCCGCCTTACGCATGACCTCCGTCACCAGACGCGCCGTTCTCAAAACCGGCGCTGGAGTCCTGACCACGGCCTTCGGCTTCGACCTGCGGCCCGCCGCGGCCGCCGTCCGCGAGCTGAAGATCGCGCGCACGACTCAGACCCATAGCATCTGCCCCTATTGCGCCGTTGGCTGCTCGGTCATCATCCATACCCTGGGCGATCAGGCGAAAAACGTCAAACCGACGGTCGTCCACATCGAGGGCGACCCGACCAGCCCGGTCAATCGCGGCGCGTTGTGCCCCAAGGGCGTCTCCCTTAGGGAATTCGTGGTCAACGAGCGGCGACTCACCAAGCCGCTGGTGCGCGAGCCTGGGACGGCCGAGTGGAAGGCGATCGAGTGGGACGAGGCGATCCCGCGGATGGCGCGACGGATCAAGGATTCCCGCGATCGCGGCTTCGAGCAGCGCGACCAGCAGGGTCGTCTCGTCAACCGTCTGGCCAACACCGCCATCATCGGCGGCTGCACCGACACAAACGAGATCAACTTCCTGCTCAGCCGCCTGCGCTTCAGCCTCGGCGTGCTCACCTACGAGAATCAGGCTCGTCTTTGACACGGTCCCACGGTGGCCAGTTTGGCCGCCACGTTCGGTCGCGGCGCGATGACGAATGGTTGGACCGATGTGGCCAACGCGGATGTCGTGCTGGTGATGGGCGGCAACCCGGCAGAGAACCATCCCGTCGGCTTCCGCTTCGTGATGGAGGCCAAGAAGAATCGCAAGGCGAAGCTCGTCTGCGTGGACCCGCGCTTCAACCGCACCGCCGCCGTTTCCGATGACTATGTCCAAATCCGCGCCGGCTCCGACATCGCCTTCCTGGGCGGGTTGATCCACCACGCGCTTTCCACCGGCTCGTTCCACCAGGACTACGTCCAACAACACACCAACGCCCCGTTTCTGGTCGAAGACGAATTCTCGTTCGCCGACGGCTACTTCAGCGGTTGGGACGAAGAGGCGAAGAAGTACGACAAGTCGAGCTGGCAATACGCGAAGGACTCCCGCGGCTACGCCCGCACCGACCCCACGCTCGAGAATCCGCGTACGGTCTTCCAACTCTTGAAGGCGCACTACGCGCGCTATACGCCCGAGAAGGTCGCAGAGATCTGCGGCTGCACCCCGGAGGAGTTTACCCGCGCTGCCGAGGTCATCTGCTCGACCGGGCGCGCCGGCGGATCCGGGACGATTCTTTACGCCCTCGGTTGGACTCAGCACAGCCATTCGGTGCAGCTCATCCACACCGCCGCGATGCTCCAACTGCTGTTGGGCAATGTCGGGATGCCGGGGGGCGGCATCAACGCGCAGCGCGGCCACTCGAACATCCAAGGCGCGACGGATATGGGGGCCTGGAACGCGCTGCCGGGCTACCTCAAGCTGCCTCGGGCCAACCACACGAGCCTCGACGCGTACAACCGCGGGTACTCGCCCGCGCCGCTTGCCGCCAACTCGCTCAACTACTGGGCCAACACGCCCAAGTTCATGGCCAGCCTGCTGAAGGCCTACTACAGGGACTCGGCCACGGGCCGCAACGAGCTCGGCTATCCCAACCTGCCCAAAGCCGCCGAGGCGGCCGACCATAGCTGGGGCCGGCTGTTCGATTCGATGTACGAGGGAGAGATCGAGGGCTTGATCTCGTTCGGGATGAACCCGGTGGCTAATGGGCCCAACTCGAAGAAGATGATTGGCGCCTTGGGCAAGCTCGAGTGGCTGATCGTCGCGGAGAACTTCGAGACCGAGACCGCCGCGTTTTGGAACGCCAAGGGTCTCGCCGAGCAGTACTATCCCGAGGCCGTCGACCCGGGCGAGATCCAGACCGAAGTCTTCCTGCTGCCGGCTTCGTGCTTCGCCGAGAAGGACGGCGCGTTCGTGAACTCCTCGCGCTGGCTGCAATGGAAGGACGCCGCGCTCGGGGCTCCCGGCGACGCCCGCGATGACCACGAGATCATCGCCCGCTTGTTCCTCGAGATCCAGCGGCTCTACCGCGAGGAGGGCGGAACGGCGCCCGAGCCGTTGCTCGCCATGGCCTGGCCCTACGGCAACCAGACCAAGCCTTCGCTCGAAGAGGTCGCCAAGGAGATCAATGGCCAAGTCGTCCAGGGCGGCAAGCAAGTCTCGGGCTTCGGCGAGCTCCAGGACGACGGCTCGACCGTTTGCGGCAACTGGCTCTATGCCGGCTCTTGGACCGAGGCCGGCAACCAGATGGCTCGTCAGGGCCAACAGGACCCCACCGGTCTCGGCATCTACGCCGACTACGCCTGGAGCTGGCCCGCGAACCGGCGGGTGCTCTACAACCGCGCCTCGGCCGACGCCGAAGGCAAGCCCTGGGACCCGACGCGCGCCCCCATCCAGTGGAAAGACGGTCGCTGGGTCGGCGACGTGCCCGACTACGGCGCCACCACGCCGCCCGATCGCAACGGGAGCTTCATCATGCTCGCCGAGGGCGTCGCGAAGCTCTTCGCCGCGGATTTCGCCGAGGGCCCCTTCCCGGAGCACTACGAGCCGGCGGAGTCACCTGTCGAGAATGCGCTCCACCCGCGGGTCAACGCCAACCCGGCGGCGATCTACTACGGCCAGGACGTCGACAAGCTCGGCTCAGCCGCCGAGTACCCCTACGTTGCCATCACCTACCGGCTCACCGAGCACTACCACTACTGGACCAAGCACGTCGCCTCGAGCTCGGGGTTGCAAGCGGACTTCTTCGTCGAGATTCCCGAGAAGCTCGCGAAAGAGAAGGGCATCGCCACCGGCGAGCGAGTGCGCGTGAGCTCGGCGCGCGGAACGGCGGAAGGCCTCGCGCTGGTTACCAAGCGCATGGGCCCGCTCGAGGTTGCCGGCAAGACGGTCTACCAGGTCGGCTTGCCGATTCACTGGGGCTTCGTGGGCCGCGTCAAAGGTCCGTTGGTCAACAACCTCACGCCCTCGGTCATGGATCCCAACTCCGGCACGCCCGAGTACAAGGGCTTCCTCGTGAACTTGGAGAAAGCCTAGCCCATGCCTGTCGTCGCCAAGCTCATCGACGTCTCCACCTGCATCGGCTGCAAGGCCTGCGAGGCCGCCTGCCAGGAGTGGAACGACAACGGCTTCCGCATCTCCGAGTTCTCCGGCGGCTATCAGACCCACGCCGAGCTCGACCACGACTTCTGGAATCTAATCAAGTTCAACGAGCTCGAACGACCCGACGGCAACGTCGGCTGGAACATGGCCAAGTACCAGTGCATGCACTGTGTCGACGCCGGCTGCATGACGGCGTGTCCCGCGCCCGGCGCCATCTTCCGCCACAACAACGGCACGGTCGACTTCGACCACGACAGGTGCATCGGTTGCGGCTACTGCATCACCGGCTGCCCGTTCGACATCCCGAAGCTGTCACCCGTCACGCGGAAGGTCTACAAGTGCACCTTGTGCTCGGACCGCACCGCCGTCGGTCTCGAGCCGGCCTGCGTGAAGGCTTGTCCGACCAATTGCCTCTCCTACGGCTCGCGCACCGACTTGGTCCAGATCGCCGCCGCGCGCGCAGAGACGCTGCGCTCGGACGGCCATGCTGACGCCGGAGTCTACAACCCGGCGGGGGTCGGCGGCACGAACGTTCTCTACGTCCTGCGGGACGCGAGCCGGCCGGAGGAATACGGCCTGCCGAAGGATCCGCACATTCCGGTCGCGGTCTCCCTCTGGCAGGGGCCGCTGAAGTGGCTGGGCAACCTGGCCTTTGCCGGTACGATCTTTGGCGCCTTGTTCCACTATCTGCGTTTCGGCCCCAAACCCGAGGAGACGGAGCCGGCCGATGCCTAACCTCGTCGAGCGCTTCAGCTTTGCCGAGCGCGCCGCGCACTGGATGGCCGCCATCAGCTTCCTCTACGCCGCTCTCACCGGCCTGTCGCTGTGGTCCGAGCATCTCTACTGGCTCGCCGCGGTCTTCGGCGGCGGCTCGACCGTGCGCTGGGGCCACCCTTGGGGCGGCATCGTCTTCGCTCTCGTGATGGCCTTCATCTTTCTGAGCTGGGCCAAACAGATGCGCCTCGACGCCGCTGACCGCGACTGGCTTGCGAGCTCCCACAAGTACGCCACCCACGACGAGGAGGGCCTGCCCGAGCCCGGCCGCTTCAACGGCGGCCAGAAGATGCTGTTCTGGGTCCAGGCCGCCTGCGCCCTGGTGTTGCTCGCCAGCGGCTTCGTCCTGTGGTGGCCGATGGAGATGCCGCGCGGCCTGCTCTCCGTTGCGATCTTGATTCACCCGGCCGCCGCCGTCGTCGCCATCGCCGGCATCCTCGTGCACGTGTACATGGGCCTCGCCGCCGTGCCGGGCGCGTTGCGCGGCATGGTCCGCGGAGACGTCACGCGCGGCTGGGCGGCGGCGCATCATCCGAAGTGGTTGCGCGAGATTTCCAAGCGCTGACGCGCCGCCGCGCCAAGAGGGCGCGCGAGCTGAGCGCCCGCTTTGCAGCTTCGCGGGAAGTCCTCGAGTTTCTCGCCCGCGTGGCGGATTTTCAGGTCACCGTCGACCCCGACGCCCCCCTGGAATCCCTCCCGGCATTGGTCGGGCTGGCGCAAGCCTACGGGCCGCCGGCTCTAGCCGCCCGAGCCGGTGAAGACCACCCCTTCTTCGAGCGTTCTCTGCTGCAGCCGGCGCGCTTCGGCGACACCGCTTGCGAGCACGTCGCGCAAGCCGGCTTGCTCGAGCCTCTCGCGCACGGCAAGGCGCTCCGGCTCTGCTGCGCGTTTTGCCTATTCGAGTGGGACTACCCCCGCAACCGCTGCATCGCCTGCGGGCAGACCGACACCCGCCGACTCGCCTACTACGGCGCCGAACAGATCCCCCACATCCAGGTCATGACCTGCGACGAGTGCCGCCAGTACGTTCATCTGCTCGACAAAGAGAAGGAGCCCGGCGCCATCGCCGACATCGACGAGCTCGTCGCCCTGCCGCTCGACCTGTGGGCGAGCGAGCGCGGCTTCACCAAGCTGCAACCGAACCTGGCGGGAATCTAGCCGCCATTTCCCGCCAGGAGCCGGCGGAAGCGCGCGATAGGCCCGCCATCGCGTCGTTGCGCTTGCCCACCGTGCTCGACGTACTGTCGAGTACGCCTGTGCGCGCTGGGCTTCGCGCGCATCGTCCTGACGGGCCTCTCACTCACTTCCGCTCGCCGCCTGGCGAGAAATGGCGACTAGCCGACTACGGCGCCACTTGGTTCAGCAACTCTTCGCCCCGCAGCCCGCGCATCAGATTCTCCACTGAGTTGCGCGCCATCTCCAGCCGCGTCTCGATGGTCGCGCTGCCCAGGTGCGGCATGATCGTCACGTTGTCGAGCGCGAGCATGGGGTGATCCCGCGGCAACGGCTCGGGCTCGGTCACGTCGAGCCCGGCGGCGTAGATCCGCTCGTCCCGCAGCGCCTCGTACAGCGCCTGCGTATCGACGACTCCGCCGCGGGCGATGTTCACCAGCACCGCCGACGGCTGCATCTTGGCGAGCGCCGCCGCATCGATCAGGTTGCGCGTCTGCTCGGTCAGGGGACAGCACAGCATCACGTAGTCGGACTCGCCGAGCAGCTCGTCGAGGGTTCGATACTCGACGCCGAGCTCCTGCTCGATTTCCGGCCGTCGCCGGCGGTTGTGGTAGAGCACCCGCATGTCGAAGCCCTTGGCGCGCCGCGCCACCTGACGCCCAATGGCGCCCAAGCCGATGACGCCGAGAGTCGTCGAGTGCGCCTCGCGTCCGAGCATGTAGCCGGGGTCGTAGTGCAAGTAGTCCGGACCTCGGGCGTAGCGTTCGCCCTCGGCCAGCCGCCGGCCGGCCGCGAGCAACAACGCCATGCCCATGTCGGCCGTCGCTCCGTCGAGGATGCTCGGCGTGTTGCCCACCGGGATCCCGCGCTCGGCCGCGGCCTGCACGTCGATGTGGTCCACGCCGACGCCGTAGTTCGAGATGATGCGAATCCCGGGCAGGCGATCCATCACCGCGCCGTCCACGCTGAGATGACCGTAGGTGTAAACCCCGTCCACACCTTTAGCCCCGTCTTCGGTCAAGCTCCAGGGCAGCAGCTCGACCTGATCGCCGAGGAACTCGACCACGGCATCGGCAAAAGGAGGTCCGTCGGCAACGACGCGAGGTTTCTCAGGCACTGTTCACTCTTTTTGCCGGCGGCGATCCACCGGGAATGACCTAGATTGCCCGCCAATGCAGCACGCCGTCAACCTCGGACTTCTCCGCCCGGCCCGAGCGCGCCAGGAACTCCAAGTGGGCCAGCGCCTCCGCCATCGCCAAACGCAACTGCGCCGCCGGGCGGCTCCGGCCCCAGTGCTCGCGCGCGATGTCGAAGCCATGCCGCGGGCGCTCGGCGATCAAGCCGGCCAGCTTGTCGCACCGCTCGCGGTGGTGTCGGCGCGTCGAGCCGATCCATTCCCGGTGCCCGCTAAAGGGCGAACCGTGCGAGGGGACCACGCGGTCGACATCGAGTTGCTCGAGCTTGGCGAGTGAATCGAAGTATTCGCCCAGCGGATTCGCGGACGAGAACGAGTGGACGCCGATGTTCGGCGTGATCTTCTCGAGGATCGCGTCGGTCGAATACAGCGTTCGGTTGGCTTGGTCAAGGAAGCAGGCCAGCGCGGTCGAGTGGCCCGGAGCGGAGAGCGTCTCGAGCTGGCCGCCGTCGTAGTCGAACGTCATGCCCTCGGCCAGCTCTTCGTCGGCGTGAAAGCGGTCCATGCTGTCGGCCATGCCGCGCGCCTGCTGCTTCATTTGGTCGACCGTGTCGGCAGGCACGCCGTGGTGGAGCAGGAACTTCGCCGTCCTCTCGAAGAACGCATCGGTCGAATCCCGCGGCTTGACCCAGCGCGCCTCGGCCGGATGCATCCAAACCGGAGCGCCGGAGAGCCTGCGCGCCCGAGCGGCGCCGCCGACGTGGTCGGGGTGCATGTGCGAGACGACGATCCGCCGAATCGCTGTCCAATCCAGACCAACCGCGGCGAAGGCCTCCCCGAAGGCGTCGAACGTCGCGTCGTCGTTGAGCCCGCAATCCACCAGCATCCAGCCGTCGGCCTGCCGGAACAGGTAGGCGTTGACACTTGGCAGGCGCTTCCACGGCAGCGGCAAGCGGATGAGCCAGGCGCCGCGGCCAAGCTGTTGAACGCGATCCTCCATGCGAGTTACTGCGAGCTGGCGACGATGGCGGTAATCAACCCATCGACGGTATAGTCGGCCGCTTCGACCGCGGGCTCGATTCCGATCTCCCGCAGAGTGGCCGACGTCACCGGCCCGATCGAGGCCGCCCGGGTGGAGCGCAGCGCCTCCGCCCCCACCATCTTGGCAAGATTGGCGGCCGTGGAGGAACTGGTGAAGGTCGTCCAGTCGGGCGCTTCGCCGCTGGAGAACAGCTCGCGAGCACTCGCCTCTGCGCCCGGGGGCGTCACGGTCTGGTAGGCCGCAACCACGTCGACCCGCGCGCCGCGCTCGCCGAGCTTCTCCGGCAATAGGTCTCGCGCCACGAGCGCGCGGGGGATTAGAACGCGCTTGCCGGCGAGCCCGTGCGGCTCGAGCGCAGCCAGTAGCCCCTCGGCGACATACTCGTCTGGGACGACATCCACCTTCAAATGCAGCGCGCGGAGCGCGGACTCCGTGGCGGGTCCGATGGCGCAAATCTTCGCGCTTAGCGCTCGCCAATCGCGATCGCTTGCGTCGAGCCGCTCCACAAACTTCTCCACACCGTTGCGGCTGGTGAAGATGAGCCAATCGTAGCCCTCCAGACGAGCAATCGCCTCGTCCAACGGTCGCGGGTCCGAGGGCGGGTCGATGGCGATCGTCGGCGCCTCGATGGGATCCGCCCCCAGGCGCCGCAGCTTCTCGGCGAAACCCGCGGACTGCCCGCGAGGCCGGGTGATGACGATGCGCCGGCCAAACAGCGGCAGCCGCTCGAACCAGTCGATGCGGTCCCGCAACGCGACCACGTCTCCCACGATGACCAGCGCGGGCGGCTTGAGCCCGGCGTCCTCGATACGCGCGGCCAGCTCGGCCAGAGTACCTGTCACCGTCGACTGGTCGGGGCGCGTCGCCCAGCGGATGGCCGCGGCCGGCGTCGACGGAGCGCGGCCGGCGTCGATCAGCCGTTGTGCGATACCGCCGAAGCTGGTCAAGCCCATGAACACGACCAGCGTGTCGGCTTTACCCATCTCGTCCCAATCGATCGACTCCGCGGCATGCCCGGTTACGAAGGTGACGGCGGAGGTTTTCGCTCGATGGGTGAGCGGAATGCCGGCGTAGGCCGCCGCGCCCAGCGCCGAGCTGACGCCCGGCACGATCTCGAACCGCACGCCCGCCTCCGCAAGCGCTTCGGCTTCCTCGCCGCCCCGGCCAAACACGAACGGGTCGCCGCCCTTCAGCCGTACGACGCTCTGGCCAGCGCGCGCTCGCTCGAGCAGCATGGCGTTGATCTGGTCCTGCGAGTAGCGATGCTCGGCCCGCTTCTTGCCCACGTAGAGCGTCTCCACCCCGGGCTTGGCGTGGGCGAGCAATGCTGGCGTCGCTAGATTGTCGTAAAAGATTGCGTCCGCGGAACGGATCAGGTCCAAGCCGCGCACGGTGACCAGGCCAGGGTCGCCGGGGCCGGCGCCGACCAGATACACCTTTCCTGCCGAGGCGCTCTGCATCAGCTCGAAACCGGTGCGGCGAGCAGGTCCGCGGCGCCATCGCCGAGGAGCGCGTGTGCGGTGCGGCGGGCCAGCTCCACCGGATCCTGCGCCGCGCCGCTACGCTTGGCGCGGATCAGCTTCGAGCCGTCGGGCGCGACGACGGTTGCGACGAGCCGCAGCTCCTCGCCCTCCGTGCTCGCGTGCGCCCCCAGCGGGACCTGGCAACCGCCGCCGAGCGCGGCGAGAAGGGCGCGCTCAGCCTCGACCGCGCAGCGCGTCTCCGCGTCCTCGACTAGCTCCCGCAGAGCTCTGATCGTCGCCTCGTCACCCTCGCGCGTCTCGATCCCGAGCGCCCCTTGCCCGACCGCCGACATCATCACGTCAGCCTCGAGCGCTTCGGTGATGCGTTCCTGCAGACCGAGCCGGCGCAGCCCGGCGCAGGCCAGCAACGTCGCGTTGTAGCGGCCCTCGTCCACTTTGCGCAGCCGCGTTTCCACGTTCCCGCGAATGTCCTGCAAGTCGAGGTCGGGGCGGATCGCACGAAGCTGAGCGCCGCGCCGCAGCGAGCTCGTGCCGACCCGAGCGCCCTGCGGCAGCTCGGCCAAGGTGCAGCCGGTCAGCGCGTCCCGATGATCGGCGCGCTCGGGTACGGCGGCGAGCGTGAGACCGGAGGGCAGCTCGGTGGGCAGGTCTTTGAGGCTGTGGACCGCCAGGTCGATCCTGCCGTCGAGCAGCGCCTCCTCGATCTCCTTGGTGAACACGCCCTTCGCGTCGGCTTGCTCCCCCACTTTCGCTAGAGGAGCGTCCCGGATGATGTCGCCCGTCGTCTTGATGATCTCGATACCGGTCTCGTAGCCGGCTTCCCGCAGACGCGCCTCGATCCAGCGAGCTTGCCAGAGCGCCAGCTTGGAGCCGCGTGAGCCGATGGCGAAGTGCTTCATGAACGTCGCAGGTCGAACACGCGCCGGATGATCTCGACGTAGCGCCGGCCATCGGGCTGGCCGGCCATCTTCTTCATCTCGGCGATGGGGTGGTGCGCCACCTTGTTCATCATGCCGCGCGTCAGCGCCTCGAGCGCCTTTTCCTGCTCGGGCGTCAGGGCTCCAAGCTTCGCGCGGAAGCGCTCGAGCTCGCCCTGACGCACCTCCTCGAGCCGACCCTGCAGCGAGGTGATTGTGGGCCCGAGCTGGGCGCCGCGCAACCGCCGCAACATCTTCCCGACCTCTTCCTCGACGATCTGCTCGGCGTGCTCGGCTTCGCGGCGCCGCTTCTTGAGGTTGGCCTCGGCGACGTGCTGCAGGTCGTCGATGTCGTAAACGAACATCTCGTGGATGGAATTGATGGCGGGGTCGATGTCGCGCGGCACCGCGATGTCGACCAGGAACAGCGGCCGTCCGCGACGGGCCGCGCTGACGCCCTTCGCGGCATCCTTGCTGAGAACGTAGCCGGGAGCCCCCGTCGAGCTGATGACGATGTCAACTTTTGCGAGCAGCTCGAGAAGCCGTTCGTACGCCACCGCTTCGCCGTCGAACAGGCGCGCGAGCTCCTGCGCCTTTTCGAGCGTGCGGTTGGCCACGTAGGTCTTCGCCGCCCCCGCGCCGCGCAAATGGCGCGCGGTCGCCTCCGACATCTTTCCGGCGCCGACGATGAGCACCGACAGCCCATCGAGCTCGCCAAAGATCTTCTTCGCCAGCTCGACCGCGACATAGCTGATCGAGACCGCCATCTGCCCGATGCCGGTCTCGTTGCGCACCCGGCGGGCGACCCGGAAGGCCGCGGTCATCAGTTGGTCCAGCGGGCCGCGGATCGCCCCCGCGCGCTTGGCCGCTTGGTAGGCCTGCTTGACCTGTCCCAGGATCTGCGGCTCGCCCACCACCATCGAGTCGAGACTCGAGGCCACGCGGAAGATGTGGCGCACCGCTTCGCGGTCGGCATAGCGGTACAGGTGCGGTTCGGCTGCCTCGAGCGGAGCCAATCGCGACGCGCCCAGCGCCTCGAGCAGCTGCGTCTCGGCGCCGTCGCCGTGATCGGAGCGGAGTAGGAACTCGACCCGGTTGCAGGTGGAGAGGATGCAGGCTTCGTCGATCGCCGGGCGCTCCAGCAAGGAGCCCAGCAGCGTATCCGCGCCGTCGAGGGAGACGGCAAAGCGCTCCCGCACCTCCACCGGCGCCGTCTTGTGGCTCAGCCCTAGGATGAGTACGCTCATTGCCGCATGAAGGTGTGCGCGCCGTTGTTGACGATCCACGTCAACGCCGCGCAACAGAAGCCGGCGATCGCGAAGTACGCGCTCTTACGCCCCCGCCACCCGATGGCGATCCGGCTGAACACCATCGCCACGTAAATCACCCAGGTTGCGAACGCCAGTGCGATGGTCGGGTCGACGATCCAACTCGCGCCCCAGCGCGCCGAGGCGTAGACGCTCGCGACAATCAGTCCAAGCGTCACGGCAATGAACCCGAACGCCAAAGTCTGGTGCGCCACCTGATCGAGCTTTTCGAGCGGCGGCAGACGATAGTAGAATGCCCGCGGCCGCTTCGACTTCAGCTCACGCTCTTGGATCAGATACATCACGCCGGCGATGAACGTCAAAAACAGAGCCGCATATCCGAGAAGGAACAGCCCGACGTGAACCGCCAGCCACCCGCCGCCGACTTGGTCGCGAATCCACGGCTCGAGCGGCTTGCCCAGGCTCGCCGTCAGCGTCAGCAGAAACACGATTGGGAAGACAAAAACCGCGAGCGACTCGTACTTGTACCGCCAATACGTCCACAGGAACACGCCGGTGATCAAGAACGCCGACATCGACGCCATCTGGTAGATCGACGACACCGGCAGACGGCCCAGCGCCCAAGCGTCGAAGCCCAGCGAAACCGCGTGGAAGACGAAGCCGACCGAGATCGATGTAAGCGCGGCGAGGAAGACTTGCCGCTTTTCTTCGATGACGGTTACGAACGAATGCCACAGGCCGAGCGAATACAACAGCAGGGCCACGCGCAGCCATAGTACGGCCCACTCGTCCACGAGGTCATTATAGCTTCGGAGATCGCTCTTCCCGGCTGCATTGCCGGGACTGCGGGGTGTCCTCTTCCACCCGAATAATTCGCAAGCTATAGTGAAAGATAGTTCCGGCGCTGCTCGGCGTCCCGGGTTCCTCGTGCAGTCAATCGTTCGCAGCGAAGCGTTGGACCGCCTCGGCGTAGTCGCCTCGGCGGCTTGCGGGGTGCATTGCGTGCTGGCCCCGTTGGCGGCCGGCGTGCTGGCGGCGTTTCCGCTCGAGTGGGCGTTCTCGCGCGCGAGTGAGGCGGTCTTGCTGCTGCTCACCGCCGCCCTCGCCGCGGCGAGCCTGATCCCGAGCTATCGAAACAGGCATCGACGCAAGAGCTGCCTGTGGATGTTCGCAGCGGGCGTGCTGACGCTCCTGACGGCGAAGCTAGCGCTCCATGGCGACCCGCTCGAACCCGCGATGTTGGCCGGCGGGGCCGGGCTCATCGCCGGCGCCCATCTGGCGAACCTGCATTTTTGCCGTTCGTGCGAGAGGTGCTCGCACCGCTAGAGGCCAGCGCGCCTCAAACCTTGATCCAGCGTTTCGCCTTGAGCTCGAAGCGCGGCAGCGCGCCCGGCGCAACCGTCTCGACGTCGACCCTCAGCGCGAACGCCGTGCGCATGGCGTCTTCTAGGCGCGCCGCGATCGCCGCCGGGTCTTCGACGTGCGGCGCCGGCTCGATTTCGAGGCGAATCTCCGCCAACCCGCCCTTGGCCGACACCTCGACTCGAAACTCCACGACATCGGGCTCGGAGCGAATGATCTCCTCGACTGCGCTTGGATAGACGTTGACGCCGCGGATCACGACCATGTCGTCCGAGCGCCCCAGGACGCCTCCCTCGAGCGCCATCTCGACGGTTCCGCACGCGCAGCGGCCTTGGGCGCCCAAGCGCACCATGTCGCGGGTTCGGTAGCGCAACAGAGGCGAGCCGCGGCGCCCCAGGTTCGTCAGGACGAGCTCGCCAGTACCCTCGGGCTCCACCGCCAGCAGAGAGTCTGGGTTGACCACCTCGGCCAGATACTCGCCTTCGAGCACGTGGAGTACGCCCTGCCGCCGCGGGCATTCATAGCTCACCGGGCCGATCTCGGTCATCCCGTGGTGATCCCACACACGCGCGCCCGGCCACAGGCCTTCGATGCGCGCCCGCGTCGTGGGAATGCTGCCGCCGGGTTCCCCGGCGACCACGATGTTGCGTACCGGGCAGGCCGCGAGGTCGATGCCCTCAGCGCGCGCGACCTCACCCAGGTGGATGGCGTAAGTAGGGGTTACGCAGACTGCCGTCGCGCCGTTCTCTTCGATCATCTTCAGCCGCGCGACGCTGCGCATGCCGCCGCCGGGGATTGCCAAAGCGCCCATCCGCGCGGCCGCGTCGAAGGCCGCCCACAATCCCAGGAACGGGCCGAAAGAGAACGGGAAGAACACGCGGTCGGCCGCGCTCACCCCGGACGCTTCCAGCACCCGCGACCAACAATCGAGCATCCAGCTCCAGCTCTCCGGCGTATCCAACCAGCGCAGCGGGCGAGACGTCGTGCCGCTGGTCTGGCAAAACCGGCTGTAGGCCTCGGGCGCGTAGGTCAGGTTCGTGCCGTAGGGCGGATTCGCTTCTTGGTCCGCCGCGAGCTCGGCCTTCGACGTAAATGGCGCCGCCTCGCGGAAGGCTTCGATTGACCGCGGGACCGGCCCCGCGCCAGCGCGACGAAGCTTCTCGGCGTAGAACGGGTTCGCTTCCCAGACGGCTTCGAGCAGCGTTTGCAGCTTTTCGGTTTGAAGACGCTCGAGCGATTCGCGTTCGGAGAACATCGATGAGCCAACTCCCGCAACTAGCTCGCGAGCAGCGGACGCCCATGCTCAAGCGGAGCGGGCACCGCGGCGAACTTGCTGATGGCCTTGAACATGGGCTCGAAGTCGTGCTCCAGGTTGCCGATCAGGCAGTCGGTCAAGTCGCCGCGAAGGCTCGGGTGCTGCTTGGCGAACTCGCCAAAGCTGAAGCCCTGATCGTAGAACGAGTAGACAAGGCGCCGCATCGCTTCCAACCCGCGCCGCATCTCGTCCCCGTAGGCGCTGAAGCGCGCGGCCGAATAGTCGCCAGCCGCCAGCGCATCGTCCACCGCGTTCGCGGCAAGCTCGCCGCTGCGCAGCGCCAGAAACACGCCCGAAGAAAACACCGGGTCGAGAAACGCGAACGCATCGCCGATGAGGACCAACCCGTCGGCGGCGCAGTGCTTCGATCGATAGGAGAACTCGCCGGTCACCCAGTACCGCCCGAACTGCTCCCCCTCGGCGAGGTGCCGCTCGATCCAGGCGTTGTTACTCACCTCGCGCTGGAAGATCTCGGCGAGATCACGCGTGTCGCGGTAGAGGTAGTTCTTCTCGGCCACGATGCCAACGCTGACGATGTCGTCGGCGAGCGGGATGTACCAGAACCAGCCTTTCTCCGGCAGATACGCCACTGTCGTGGCGCCCTCGTCGATGCCGGGGTCGCGCAGCGCGCCTTTGTAGTAGGTCCAGACCGCGATCTTGTTCAGCTCAGGGTCCCGGACGCGCCACTTGTTGCGCAGCATCGCGAAAGCGTCGCGACCGGTGGCGTCGATCGTGATCGGCGCCCGCAGCTCGAGCGCTTTCCCGTCCTTGCCGACCGCCCGCACGCCCTGCACGGCGCCATTCTCAAGCAGCTTAGTGACGTTGGTTTCCTCGCGAATCTCGGCGCCTTTCTCGCGAGCGTTGTCGAGCATCATCAAGTCGAACTCGTCGCGCGTGACCTGCCAGGTGCGAGCCGCGTCGTGCTCGAGGTGCTTGAAGAAATAGAACGGCGCCGAGAGCTGGCCGTCCGGGCTGACGAACTGCACGCTGTGCTTCTGCGTAAAGCTGGAGGCCTTCAACTTCTCGACCATCCCAATCCGCTCGAGCGGGAAGTAGGTGTAGGGGATGAGCGACTCACCCACGTGGTAGCGCGGAAACTTCTCACGCTCGAGCGCGATGACTCGGCGGCCCTTCGCGGCCAGCACCGCCGCCGCGGTCGAACCGGCCGGGCCGGCTCCGATGATGATGACGTCGTGCGTGTTCTCCACGGCTAGCTCGAATTCTACGGAACGGCGCCGGCGCGTCGAAGCTTCTAGGCGGCGGCGCGATGTTGGGGCAAGAAGAACCGATGCAGCAGCTCGTCGACCTGCAGCAGGCCCTTGCGGCTCAGTTGCAGCGTGTCGCCGTCCGCTGCGAGCAGCCCGGCCGCTTGCAGGGCCCCGAGCTCGCCTGCGAAGCGCGCCAGAAGCTCCGCGCCAAACTTGCGCTCGAAGTAAGCCCGGTCGACGCGCCCCAGCTTCATCTGCAAAATGAATTCCCGAATCCCGCGTTCCTCCTGCGTGGTGGCCCAGGCGCGCATGAGCGGAAGCTCGCCGGCCTCGAGCTTGGCGTAGTAGGGCTCGCGGTCAGTTTCATTCTGATAGTGCACGCCATTGATGTGGCCGAACGAAGCCACGCCGAGCGCCATCATGTCCGCCCCGCGCCACAGCAAGTCGCGGTAGAGAAACTTGGCCCGGGCGGGATCCTTGACAGCCGTGTAGGCGCTGGTGATCGCATAGCCCGCTCCCTCGAGCTCGTTGAACGCCTCGTCGACCCAGCGGCGCTTGGTCGCCCAGTCGGCCACCGGCGCGACGTCCGCGCCCGCCCCGCGCATCTCCTTCGAGATGCGCGTATTCGGCGGAACCTCCATCTGGTAGATGGTGATGCTGTCGGGGTCGAGCGCGATCGTCTTGCGGATGTTTTCGCGCCAGTTCTCGTCGGTCTCGCCGATCATGCCGGCGATTAAGTCGATATTGATCTGCGGGAATCCCACCTGGCGCGCCAGCCCGAAGGCGCGATCGATCTCCGCCGCCCCGTGCGCGCGGCCATTGATCTCGAGGATCTCCTGCGTGAAGTTCTCGACTCCCAGGCTCAGGCGCGTCACGCCCATCTCGTGCAGGATCTTCAGCTTGTGCTCGGTAATCGTGCCGGGCTCGCACTCGAAGGCGATCTCGCGCGCTTCGTTCCAGGCGAAGACTTCCTGCATCTTCTCGACCAGGCGGCTGAGCTGCGTGGTCGAGAGGAACGAAGGCGTCCCGCCGCCGAAGTAGATGAAGCTCGGTTTGCGGTCCCCGAGGAACGCGCGCCCCTCGTAGAGCTCGAGCTCGGTGATCAGCGCATCGAGATAGCGGCCGATCGCAGCCGAGTCTTGGTCGGTGTAGACCTTGAAGTAGCAAAAACGGCAACGCTTGCGGCAGAAGGGAATGTGGACGTAGATGCCGAGGTCGGCGCCGGGGGCCGGCGGGCGCTCGAGCGCCGCCCGGGCCTGGTCCGCGTACTCCGGCGACCAATACGCGTAGGGCGGATAGTTCGAGACGAAGTAGGTTCCGATGGCGGTCTCGCCGCCGCCGGTCGTCGAGTTGCTCTGCTCGCTCACGAAATTACCCCAATCATATAAGACCGCCGGCGACCCTGCGGCGGTTACCCGTCTCGCGTCCGCGCGGCTACGATAGGGGCGTTTGCCTCTTCGCGGCCGTTCTTGGATTGCCGGGCTGGTCGGCGCCGGCGTGGCGTGTCTGATGCTGTCGAACCTCGTCGATTCGATGACCTTCTACCCTTCGCGCTACCCGCAGGGCATGTGGGAGCTGCGGGAACGGCTCGGCGCTCGCGATGTCGAGCTGCGCTCGCCCGCGGGCGAGCTAGTGCACGGTTGGCTCGTCCCCGCCGTGGGCGAGCGCTTGGCGACGACTCTCTACCTGCACGGCAACGCGGGCAATCTTTCTCACCGCGCCAATCACCTGACGGCGCTCGCGCGGGCCGGCTCCGAGACGCTCATCATCGACTACCGCGGGTACGGCAAGAGTGAAGGCGCGCCCTCGGAGCAGGCGCTCTATGAAGACGCTGAGGCCGCCTACGCCTGGCTGCTGGGCGAAGGACGCGACCCGGCGCGGATCGTCATCCACGGCGAGTCGCTCGGCACGGCCCCGGCCACGCACCTGGCCGCACGGCAAGGCTGCGGAGCGCTCGTGCTGGAGGCGCCGTTTCCCTCTCGTGCAAAGGTGGCTGCTCGCGTCGTACCGCTGCTGGGGCCGCTGCTGGCGCGTGGGTTCGAGACTGCGACGAAGATCGCGGAGGTCGAGTGCCCGGTGCTGGTGATCCATGGCGCGGCCGACCGCGTGATCCCCTACGAGCTCGGGCTCGAGGTCTTCGGCGCCGCGCCGGAGCCCAAACAACTCTGGACGCTCGAGGGCGCGGGTCACAATGACATCGTGGCCGCCGCCGGGGAGGACTACCTCCAGAAGCTCCGGGAGGTTTACTCCGGGCTTGGCGCTCGCTGAGCTACCAGCGGTGAAGCTTGACGAGGCTGCGATCGAGCCCGGCGACGCTGGGTTGGCCGGCCAACCCCATCGCCAACGCCAGCTCGCTCTGCATCAGCTCGAGCAGACGTTGTACACCGGGCGCGCCCCAGGCCGCAAGCGCCCATAGGGTGGGCCGCCCTAGCAGTACGCCGCGAGCGCCGTAAGCCAGCGCCTTGAGCGCGTCGGAGCCGCGTCGAAACCCGCCGTCAATCAGCACGGGCGTTCCCGTCGGTACGGCGTCCGCCACCGCGGGCAGGGCTTCGATCGTCGCCGGGACGCCGTCGACCACCCGGCCGCCGTGGTTCGATACACAGACTCCGTCCGCACCGGCCTCGACCGCCGCACGCGCCTCGAGCGGAGACAACACGCCCTTGACCACCACTGGCAACGAGCTCGAATCCTTCAAGCGCCGCAAGCACGCAGCCGCGTCGGGCCGAGCGACCGGCGCTGCGGGCGCTCCCGAAGCCTTCTGGTTGTGCACGTCCGCGTCGGGCCGCGGACCGCTCTCCGCCCCTACGGTCAACACCAGCGCCTTCGCTCCCAGCCTCTCGGCCCGCTCCGCGCGCGTTTCGAGCGCGTCTAGGTCATGCGACGGGCTGAGCTGATACCACCACGGCGCCTCCGTCAGGCCCGCGATCGCCGCCAGCGGAACGCTCGATCGCTCGCTGACTACCGCCAAGGAGCGCCCGGCGGCGGCGCCGTGGCGCATCGCGATCTCGCCCGCGGGGTGCGCCCGCCCCTGCAGCGCGGTCGGTCCGGCAATCAGCGGCGTGAATAGCCTCTCCCCAAAGAGCTCCACCGAGAGGTCCTGTTTCGAGACATCGACTAACATCCGCGGGCGAAACGTGATCCGTTCGAAGAACTCGCGGTTGCGCCGCAACGTACGCTCGTCCCCGGCGCCGGCCGCAATGTGGTCGAACACCGGTTTAGGCAGCTTTTGACGGGCGGCGCCCTCGAGCTCGAGCGCGTTGAGCAGCTCGGCGAGCGGCGCGATGCGCTCAGGCGAGTGTGGCGCCTGCGCGCCCAGCAGCGGCGAGGCGGCCAACAAGGCCTGCAGGCGTCTGAGGGCGTCGCGGCGAGAAAGCATCGTCGGTGGCTGGCAGACACGCTAGCACGAACCCGTAACTCAACCCAAGCCGATCGAGGATAATGGACGCGTTCCATGCGTCCGCCCCTGGCGGCGCCGCTGGCGGCTGTGTCCGGCGGCGCTTTCGCGGCCCGCTTCGCCGACTTCTCGACCCTCGATACCTTTGCCTTCGGGCTGTGCGCCGCGGCGCTGGCGGCTTGTGGGCTTGGCGCGCGCCGCGCCCCGGCCGGTGAGGCGGCCTGTCTGTTGGGGCTGTTCTTGTGCTCGGCCTGGCTGCTCGATATCCCTTCCGAGACGCGCGCTTGCGCGATTGAGGACGTCGTCGAGCGCACGGGGATCGATCTCGCCGACCCGGTTCGGCTGCGTGGCTGGGTGCGTCGACCTCCCGAGGCGCTGCCGGACGCCGACCGCTTCGACCTCGAGCTCGAGGCGGCCCTCGAGGACGTGCCGGCCTGCGGCGGCGTGCGCATCAGCGTCCATCGCGAGCCGGACGATCCGCCCCTCCAGATCCCCTATGGTGTGCGTGTCGAGCTGCTCGCGCGCTTGCGGTTCCCTCGCAACTATGGCAACCCGGGCGCCTTCGACCGTGTCGGTTGGCTGCGCGAGCGGGGGATCGCGATGACCGCGACGATGCGCCGCTACGCGCCCATCCTGCCAAGCGGGGATCGAGCAGCGGGTTGGCTGCCGCATCAGCTCTGGCGCCTGCGAATAGCAGCGAGCGAGCGGCTGCATCGGCTCCTCGAACGAGCCCGCGTCGAGCTGGGCCGAGCCGCCTTGCTCCGCGCCATGCTGTTGGGCGACCGCTCCGGGCTGAGCGAACCCGTCAAGACGGCTTTCGAGCGCAGCGGAACCTACCACGCGCTCGTCGTCTCCGGCCTGCACGTAGGCGTCGCGGCGGCGGGAATCTTCGGGCTCTGCGGGCTGTTCGGCGGTCCGCGCTGGCCCGGCGCTGTGGCGGCGGCCCTGTTCGCGGGTCTCTACGCCCTGCTGCTCGAGGGCGCGACGCCGGTGAGCCGGGCGGCCTGGATGCTGGCCGCCTACCTGACCACCGTTCTACTGTTCCGCCAGAGGCAGCCTCTCAACGTAATCTGCGCGGTGGCCATGGGCTTCCTGCTCTGGAAACCCCATTGGCTGGCCGACGCCGGCTTCCAGCTCTCGTTCCTCTCGGTGGGCGCGATCGCCGGAATCGCGCTGCCGATCCTGGAGCGCACGACCGAGCCGCGCCGGCGCGCCTTGCTCGACATCTGGAACACAGACCGCGACCTGCATCTGCCAGTAGAAGACGCCGAGCGCCGCGTCGCGATCCGCGCGTGGCTCGATCCGCTGGTGGGAGTCCTGAAGCTGCCGCGCGCGCCAGGAACATGGGCGATCACCCGCAGTCTGCGCGCCCTGTGGGCGGTCGTGGCGCTGGTCGTCGTTTCCACGGTTCTGTTGATCGCCCTGGCCGCCCCGCTAACCTGGCACTTCCAGCGGATCGCCGGGTCGTCCCCGCTCACCAACGTCGTCACGATTCCGTTGGTCAGCATCGCCGTGCCGGCCGGGCTGGCTGGCTTGGCGACCAACCGGCCCGAAGGCATGCGCATCGCGGCCTGGGCCGCTGGCGGAATGCAGCGAGCGGCCGAGTGGGGCGCCGCGGGGGGCGCGCGGGACTGGCGCGTGCCGCCTCCGCCGGGCTGGCTGGCGCTACTGGCGGCGGCCAGCTTGGCCGGTTGGGCGGCCGGCCTGGCGCGGGGCGGCCGGGCGGCCTGGGCGGCGACCGCCGGCGCGGTCGGCGCCTTCGTCGCGATCGCAGCTCACCCTTTTCCGGCCCGGCTCGAGCCAGGCAAGCTCGAGCTTACCGCCATCGACGTTGGCCAGGGCGAAGCGCTACTGCTCGGGTTGCCCCAGGGCGACGCGATGCTCGTCGACGCAGGCGGGCTCGCCGACTTCGGCGACGTGCCGCAAGCTTCGACGTGGGCGAGGAGGTCGTCGCGCCCTACCTGTGGTCGCGGTCGATCCGCAAGCTGCGCGCGCTCGCGCTCACCCACCCCGACGCCGACCACATCGGCGGCGCCATGGCCATCCTCCGCAACTTCGCCGTCGAAGAGCTCTGGCTAGGGCGCGGAACCTTTCATCAGGAGTACGCCGCGCTCACCGCCGAGGCCAAGCGTCAAGGGGTGGACGTGGTGCGCCTCGCCGCGGGCGACGCGCGCAGGGTGGGCGGCGTCTGGTTCGAAGCTCTCAATCCCGGCCGCACGCTCGAGCTCTCGCGCAACGACCTCTCGCTCGTCTTGCTCGCTCGCTACGGCCGCCACGAGATGCTGCTCGCCGGCGATCTCGAAGCCGCCGGCGAGGCCCTTTTGCACGCCGGGCTGAGCGGCGTTGACGGCGAGATCCTCAAAGTCGCCCACCATGGCAGCCGAACCTCGTCGACCCCGGGATTGCTCGAGCGCTTCCGCCCCGAGGCCGCGGTGGTCTCCGCCGGGGCGGGCAACCTCTACGGGCACCCGCACCCGGAGACGCTCGAGCGGCTGCGCAGCGCCCCGACGCTGATTCTCAGGACCGACCGCCAGGGCCGCGTCAGCGTGCTCACCGACGGCGAGCGCATCGAGGTCCGCTGAGGCGTGCGATCCTGGTAGTTCCATGGCGAAGCGACTCTTCGGAACCGACGGGATTCGCGGCGTGGCGGGCCAGCCCCCGCTCGACCCGGCAACCGTCTACGCGGCCGGCCTGGCGCTGGGTCGCCGGCTGGCCGACTCCCCCGGCAACGGCGTTCTGATCGGGATGGACACGCGCGAGTCGGGTCCGGAGATTGCCGAGCATCTGGCGGCCGGATTGCACGACGCCGGCGTAGCTGCGCGTCTGGCCGGCGTGCTGCCCACCGCCGCCGTCTCCTACCTCACCGTCGAGGGAGGATTTGCCGCCGGCGCCATGATCTCCGCTTCGCACAATCCCTTCGAGGACAACGGCATCAAGGTTTTCGGCTCGAACGGCTACAAGCTCCCCGACGATGTCGAGCACGAGGTGGAAGAGGCGATCTTCGCGCTGCTCGAGTCCAAACCGGCCGCAAGCCGTCGTTCGCTCGATACCGCCCCGGAGCTCGAGAGCCGCTACCTCGACCACCTGCTAGGCGCTGGTCTCGAACGGTCCAACCTCAGCCCGCGCACCCTGCTCGTCGATTGCGCCAACGGAGCGGCTTCGCGCCTCGCCGCACGCTTCTTCGAGGACCTGGGGATGCGGGCGAGCGTGTTCGCGGACGCGCCCGACGGCCGCAACATCAACCTCGAGTGCGGCTCGCTTCACCTCGACCGCCTGCAAAAACGCGTCCGCGATGACGGCGCGGATCTGGGCGTGGCCTTCGACGGCGACGCCGACCGCGCGCTGTTCGTCGCCGACGACGGCGAGATCGTCGACGGCGACGTCATCCTGCTGCTCGCTGGACGCTACCTCTCCTCACGCAAGCAGTTGCCCGGCGCGCGCGTCGTCACCACCGTAATGGCCAACATGGGCCTGGAAGTCGCGCTCGACAAGGCCGGAATGTCGATGACGCGCACCGCGGTCGGAGACAAGTACGTCCTCGAAGAGATGGTTGCCTCCGGCGCCGAGCTCGGCGGCGAGCAATCCGGCCACATCATCTTCAAACGCTGGGCGAATACAGGCGACGGTCTACTGACTGCGCGTATGATGCTCGAGATGCTCAGCGCCGCCGGCCGGCCCCTGAGCGAGCTGCGGCGCGAGCTGAAAGTCTTTCCTCAGAAGCTCGTCAACGTCCGCGTGACGAGCAAACCGCCCATCGAGCAGACGCCGCCGCTGGCCAAGGCCGTCGAAGACGCCGGTGAGCGCCTGGGCTCCACCGGCCGCGTGCTAGTGCGCTATTCCGGCACCGAGCCGCTGCTGCGCATCATGGTCGAAGCCGAGAAGACAGCCGACGTCGACGCGCTGTGCGAGTCGCTGCACCAGGTCTTCCAAGCCGAGATCGGAGCCTGACGCGTTGCCACGCGGCCCCCATCGTCAGGGCGCCAAGCCCGCCGACCCGTTGCTCGAACAAGGTCGTGAGCGCGACGTCTTGCGCCCGTTCGGGCTGCCGCGCTGGGCCGGAGCGTTGCTCTACGCCGCATTCTGGTTTCTGCTGGCAATCCCGCTCGTGCGGCGTTGGAGGAGAAGGCCGTGGTGGAACCGCGCGCGCCTGGCCCTGGCGCTGATCGCTGCGGTTCCGCTGCTCGCCTGGGCGCTGCAAGCCCAGCCCGGGCCCCTCTGGCTGGCGGCCGGAGCCGCCGGCCTGCTCTTCGCCGCGGTCTGCGGGCCCCTCGCCGACCCCGATCGGCATCGCAGACTGCAGCGGCGTCATCGGGCCCAGTACCTGCTCAACGGCGGCATTCTGGCCTCGGGCCGCCTGCCCAATTCCGAGCCGCTGCCCGCCGAGGCGCCACTGTTCGTGCTCCTCCGCGACCACAGCCTGCTCGTCGTCCCCCAGCGCGGCGCCGGCGAGGTTCATTCCGCCTTTGACATCCGCCGGATCGCGGCCGTCGAGGTGGACGGCAAGGCCTACGCGCCCGTCTACGTCTCCGAGGCGAAGGATCCGCCGGTGAAGCAGAGCGCGGTCGACCGCGACACGACCACCGATCTCTCGATCGTCTTCGATGACGGAAACGTCGTGCAGTTCCGCTATCGCGGCCCCTTCTGCAAACATCTCGCCGAGACCGCCGCCCACGCGATCCATAGCGTCAGGGAACGCCTCCAACGCCCGCAGCCGGCCGAGCTCCGCACGTTCGCGAGTTAGCAGCAGGACGCTTCCGCCGCGTCGCTCTGCTCCGGAGCCGCCCCCGGCGTCGGCCCGCACGGGAACAGTCCAAAATGCTTGACGGGCGCACTGATGTCGAAGTAGCGCCCCAGCCTCGTCTCCGAGAGCATGCGCGCCGTATTGCGGCAGACTGCGGTCGGCCGCTGCGCCTCGAAGACGTGATGGTCGTCGAATACGAATCGCGCCTCCATCCCCGGGCACTGCCCGTCGTAGGTCGCGAACTGGCCGTAGTCCTCGCAGCGGCGATCCAGCGGATCGGAGAAACGAAACGCCCGCACGGTCATCGACCAAAACGCCACCGGCTCGCCCTTGGCCTCGGATTGCACCAGCTTGCGGCTCATCGTCCGCGGGTCGGCGAACCCGTGGTCCTTCATCAGGTCGAACCAATCGTGCTCGTAGAGCGCGCCTCCCAAGCACTCGGCGATCAACTCCGGGTCGCTCGCGACCGACTCGGGAACGCGCCGGTCGGCCGCGATGTCCGCGATGTAGAATTCACCGCCTTCCTTGAGCACCCGCGCGATCGTTTGAAACACCAGATCCTTGCGCGGCGACAGGTTGAGCACACAGTCGGAGATCACCAAATCGATCGAGTCGTCGGGGATCGAATCGCAGACCTCGATGAAGTCTTTGTGGAACGCGGTGTTGGGCTTGTCGTAGCCGAAGTTGCGCGCGACTTGCGGAGCATGAGCGCGCGCGACCTCGAGTTGCTCGTCGGTCATGTCGACGCCGTGTACGAAACCCGTCGGACCCACCTGGTGCGCCATCACGAAAGCGTCGACGCCGGCTCCCGAGCCTAGGTCGAGCACGGTCAACCCCGTCAGATCGTCTTCCGGAATCGGACAACCGCAGCCGTAGTGGCGCTCGGCGACCGCCTGCGGGATGTGCTCGAAGACCTCCTCGTAGCGCTCGGAGGTGTCGAGCGTACAGCAGGCCTTTTGCGAGAGATCTCCGGTGCGCTCGAGATGCTTGCCGTAGTAGAAGCGCAGATGCTCGCGAAGAGCCTCTGGGGTCGCCAGGGTCTGCGGAGGTTGCGCCGTCATCTCCGAACAATTCGATGCGGACCGGAAGAAAGTTCCGGTCCGCATCGCGAATCGCCCCGCCGGCTCAACGGCCGCCGCGACGTCCGCCCCCTCCTCCGCCGCGACCACCCTGGCCGCCCGGCGCCTGGCCGACGCGCGGAGAGGTCCGGGCGTCGCCCTTCGCGCCCCAACCGGCGCCGTCCTTGCGGTTCGCCCCTTTCATGCCCGTCCCGTCCGCCGGGCCAGCCTTGGCCTGCTTGCGGGCCTTGCGCTCAGCTTTGGCGGCCTCTTTGGCCGCCTTCTTCTGAGCCTTCTTCTGCTGTTTGTTCAGCTGTTGGTTGTCCCCGCCAGGCTTGTGCGCCCTGGCGCGGTCCTGCGCTTGGGCGGTAGTCTGGTCTTGGACTTGCGCCGTCGCCAGCCCAGCCCCCAGAACCGTCGCCGCCAGCCAGATCATCGTGCGTTTCATGGCCTTGCCCTCCTTTTGCTTGCACCTGGTTCGATGATCCGGAGGACCCGCCCGATGGCTGCCGCGCGCCGGTTTAACTTCGAATTAACTTGTCCCTTGCGGGCGTGCCTATGCCGGGCAGGCGAGGCCGCGCCTCGTGCCGGAGCGCGGCAGGACTAGGGCGTGTTCACACTATGCTCCAGGCGCAAGGACCAAGGAGGTGACCGGAGTCAGCGCTTGCGCCGGTAGGCGCGTGGCAGAAGACAGATGTGATGAGGAGGTTCGTCCCCGGCAGCGGTAAGCTGCCAACCGCGGGGCGGTCTTGAAAGGCAAGATCGACCGCGAGCGAAAACCAAGCAAGCAACGGAGGACGAACCATGAAGAAGTTTAGCAGCAGCGACAAGGACGTGCGGAAGGCGTTGGAAGCCGGCGCGGGCGCGGCGGCGGCGATCGACTTGGGCGACAAGCTTAGCGAGGTCTGCATCCTCGACGAGGAGGGCGAAGTTCTGTTGCGGCAACGCATCCCAACCAGCTGTGTGGCGCTGGAGAAGCTCTTGGGGGGCTTGCCGCCGATGCGCATCGCGCTCGAGACCGGGGGGCAGACCAACTGGGTGCGGCGGCGGCTCGCGGCGATGGGGCACGAAGCGTTGGTGGCCAACGCCAAGCGGTTGAAGTTGATCTGGGACACGCACTCGAAGGACGACCGCCGCGATGCGCTGTTTCTGGCCACGATCGCGCTGCGTTGGCCCGAGCTGCTACATGCCGTCAAGCCGCGCTCGCTCGAAAGCGAGCACAACCGCGCGATGCTGCGCAGCCGCGCATGCCTCGTCGATGGGCGCGTGAAGCTGATGAACAACGTGCGCGGAGTGCTCAAGAGCTTGGGCGTGCGACTGCCGAAGCCGGGAATCGAAGCCTTCGTGCGGCGGGTGCTGGAGAAGATTCCCGCCGAGTTGCGCGAGCAACTCGAGCCGATGCTGCGAGTGATCGAGCAGATGAGCGCCCAGATCAGGGTTTACGACAAACAGGTGCTCGAACTCTCTCATGAGCGCTATCGAGAGCAGACCAAGAGGCTGCTGAGCGTGCGTGGGGTGGGGCCGCTGACAGCGCTGACGTTCGTGCTCGAGCTCGACGGCGACGTGGCGAGATTGAGCAACTCGCGGGCGGCTGGGGCGGTGGTCGGCCTTCGTCCCTCCCGCAAGGAATCGGGCGAGAGCAAGCCGGAGCTGGGGATCACCAAGACGGGCAACCGCATGTTGCGGCGCTACTTGGTGCAGTGCGCCCACTACGTTCTGGGCCGGAATGGGCTCGACTGCGCGTTGAAGCGTTGGGGGCTGAAGCTGGCCGGGACGAGCAAGCGCGGCAAGAAGCGCGCGGCGGTGGCGGTGGCGCGCAAGCTGGCGGTGCTGCTGCACACGCTGTGGCGCACCGACGAGGACTTCGACCCGACGATCGGGCTCGCGCAAGCGGCGTAAGCGAGAGCGGCAAGAAGAATTTCTTAGAAGGAGGAGGAACAGAGACGGAGGCGACACAGAGGGAATCGGAGGAAAGGGTATCGATCTTGGAAGACGAGTCCGGCGGCGACTGCGCCCCCGTGGCAGGCCCCAAAACAAGGCCGAAAAACAGCGAGCAGCGCCGCCACGAACGAGTCAATCGGACCACAACGAGCACCGCGGCCCACATCGATTCGGCCGCAACCCGAGTGCGGATGGAAGCCTGATCTCGTCTCAACGGAAAACAACCCCAGCCTAGACCCTCGACTTGACAACACCGAACCTCCTCATGGAAGCCTCGGGCGCCGCGCCCGGGGAATCGAATGGCGCCCCTCCGGATCGGCCCTGACAAGGGCCTGGCTGCGGCTGAGCTGCGCCCCTTGCAGGGCGCCCGCAGAAGCGGGGCCTCCCCAGCTCCACGGGTTATACCCGTGGCTCTATCCTGCCGGGCGCCCTTGGCGCCCAAGAGTGTGAACAGGACTAGTCAGAAGGTGAATTCCCACTGCGTGCGGATCTGCGTATCGTGCAGATCCGCGCCCGCGGTGCGGCCGAGCGCGTACCGCGAGGTGTCGAACGTCAGCTTGTTGTTGTGGCTCTCGAAGAACCAGTTGACGACGAACGCGACCTCTCTCTGGCGATTGGCGACATGGCGCGTGTCCGGGTCCACGAACGCCTTTCGCACGCCGAGCTCGAGCTGACGAGGGATCGCGGGCCAAAGCTCGTGGAAGAAGTAGCCGGCCTGCAACACCATGCCCTGCATCGGGACTCGCCGGCCCGAGAGGTTGTCGCGCACGCGCTTCCAGTGATACTCGTTTTGCGACGAGAAACCGCGATACTTGAACGCGGCTTCGATCAGCTCCTGATGAATCGAATACTGCCCCGGCGCTCCCGCCTCGAAGCCGTCGAGTTGGCCGCCGCCCGAGCTCGAGAAGCGCGTGTAGCGGCTGCGATTGCGCGCCGAAGCCACCGCCAGCGACAGCGCCGGCGTTTGCGTTCGGCCGATGTCGCTCTGGGAAAAGCCCACGCCCCCGCCTGAAGCGTTCCATTGGTAGCGGTTGATCCACAGACCGGCGCCGTCGTCGTGGTCCGTGCCTTGAAAGCCCTGGTGGTAGAAGCCGCGACCATTGCCGGTAAATAGGCCCGAGAAGTACTGCGAGTCCCACCACTGGCCCTTGCCCACACGGCCATGCAGCATCACGCCTTTCTGGCGATCGACCGTGAAGGCGCGATTGGTGATCGAGCGCTCGGCGAACTGCTGGTTGCCCGAGGAGTCGACTCGTTCGCGGCTGAACTCCGCCTTCCACTGGCCGGCCGAGAATTGCAGCCACTCCCACTTGGCCACCGTAAAGCGGGCGTCGAGCAGCCTGCCGTCAATTAGGTCGTGCTCGTACTTGTACTTGAGCCAGGAAACGCCGATGTGGCCCGATGCCTTGAACCGCGCTCGACGGAAGCGAAGGTCCGGGTCGGAGTCGCGTTCGAAGTGGGTCTCCTTGCGCGGAGCGCTGGCGAACGGGCTCGAGAAACGCAACTGCGAGCGCACGTTGATTCGGGCGCGGACTGCGCTCTCGCCCGAACCGATCTCGAGCCCCTTGCGCGAGTAGCGGACCCGCTCGGGCTGACGCTCTTCTGCGGCCGGCTCTTCGCCCTCCAGGATCGGACCGATCGCCGCGGGCGCATTGCTCGCCGAGGCGCCGCGCGCGGCGGCCATCTCGGCTGGAGCCGCCGCTGAATCCGCGTCGTCGGCCAACACCGGTGAGCCGACCAGAAGGAGCGCCAGCGCCAGCAGGCCGATCGATCGGGGAGGGCTCGCTTCGGTCAAGGGTCCACTCACAGTCTCAAGCTAACGAACTGTAATGTAACCGCCTCTAGGTTAAGGTTGGGTTAAGTTCTGTTGACACTCTAACCAAATTTCTCGATCTTGGCGAGTCCCTCGTTGCCTTAGTCCTCCCAGAGCGGGCGGCTCCAGGCCGCCCGCCGCGGTGCTGCGGCGCCCGCACCGCTCCCGCGTCAGCGAGTGTCTTGGACGACAGCGCGGCCGCTAGAGCCGGCGCGCCAGGACGAACACGTTGTCGCGCAGATTGATCGAAACGCCTAGCTCTCCCACTCGGGTTTGGCGGGAAAGCTCGGCCGCGCGCCACCACAGCCCCAGGCCTTGCCACCGGGCCAGGGTTTGAAGCACGTACTGGACGGTAAAGCGTTTCCCAATCCGCTTCATCGAAGAGACTCGAAAATGCTGCTCGTCGAGTAGCAGACGCAGCGACTTTTGGTGAAACAGCACGAGATGCTCTGGAGGTACGACCAAGTGCCATCGCAGTCCCAACACGCGCGCCAGAACACTGCCCGAGTCAGGTGTGTTGATCGCGAGCACGCCGCCAGGGCGCAGGAGACGATGGGCGGCGCCGAGAGCCGCACGGGGATCGCGGACATGCTCGACTACGTCCCACATCGTCACGACGTCGAAGCTCCCATCCGGTGCGTCGAGCTCTTCGATGACCCCTTCTCGTACGTTCAGGCCCTTGCTCGCGGCCTCGCGTACGGCAAAGGCTGAAGGCTCCACGCCCACGCACCGCCAACCTCGGTTCTGAGCAAGATCCAGAAAGAATCCAGTCGCGGCGCCCACGTCCAACAGGTCGCCGACGGCCCCCGTCTCAGTAGTCAGTACATCGAGGTAGGACTCGAACGTCGACGCCATCTTCGCCTTGTCCTGGTCGTAGTCCACGTAGCCGAACCCTTGTTGTGCGCCAGCGAAATAGTCCTCGGAGTAGATCTCGAGGTTGTCTGACCGGCAGAGGCCAGACGAACAGGAGCCCGCATGAGGGACAGCGGTAGAAAGGGTAGCCGGACTTTTCTCCAACTCCGCTCGATGAGGCGCCGCATACCAGACACGGGCCGCTGCTGGACGCCGCCTGGCCCATCTCAGAGCACGCCGTACTTGGCGAGGAACGCGAAGATGTCGCTGTAGAGCTTGCGGTACTCGCTGGGCGAGAAGCCGCCGTGCTTGCCGCCCGGCACGGTGACGAGTTGGTTCGGCACGCCGTGCTTGGCGAGCGCCTGGTGGTAGTCGACCGCATGCTGATACGGCACCGTTGGGTCGGCATTGCCGTGGATCGTCAGGATTGGAGGCAATCCCCTGCGTACGTAGCGGATCGGCGAGGCGCGGCGCGCGACTTCCGCGCGGTTCGGCAGGCTGCCGAGCCAGCGCACGGCATAGCGTTTCTGGTTGGGCCCGGAAAGCAGATCCTCGACGTCGGTGATGCCGTACCAATTGATCACCGCCGCGACGTCGAGCTCGGTGTCCGGGCTGCCGGTCGTGCACTCATAGTCGAACCCGGCTGACTTGGGCATCGTCCCGGTGGTCAATGACAGATGGCCGCCGGCGGAACCTCCGGTCGTCACGATTTTCGACGTGTCGAACCCGTGCTCGTCCGCGTTGGCATAGACCCACCTCAGCGCACAGCGGCAGTCGGCGATAGCCGCTGGCGCGAGCGAATGACGCGCCAGCCGGTACTCCACGTTGACGATGGCGAAACCCTTCTCGAGGTAGGGGATGATCTGGAGCACCGTCGCCTCCTTCGTCCCGCCGACCCAGCCGCCGCCGTGGGTGTAGACCAGTGTGGGATACGGGCCGCCGTCGCCCCTGGGCAGGTAGAGGTCGAGCCGGTTCTCGTATCCGTTCGCGGTCTCGTAGACGATGTTGGGTACGACACGATAGCCGCCGGCGACCGTGGCGGCGAAGTCCGCGGCGTCCGCGGCGCGAGCCGCCTGAGACGTCCCAACGAGCAACGAAAGAGCGAACGCGAGCAGATAGCGGTACATGGCTGATCCTACTCCACCCAGATCGGCGAGCTCCACGCCACCATGCCGTTGTTCTGCAGCACGCGCACGTAGTAGTAGTAGTTCGATCCGGCCTCGAAGTCTGCGTCGCGGTAGCGAATCGTGGTCGAGTCGGCGTTGGGCCGGCGCTCGTAGATGATCTCCTGGTTCTTCACGATGATGAGCTGCTTGATGCGGTCGGTCCCAGCGGCATGGATCACCAGCGTCGGCGCTTGGTCGGAATCCGAATCGATGATGTCGCCCATGATGTAGCGCTCGCCGTCGGCGGTCTCGGCTTGGAAGTCGAGGATGATATTGTCGGTCGCGCCGTAAGCGTGCCGTTTCTTGAGCGCTTCGAACATCGACTCGCGGGTAAACTCCTCGGCGACGATCATGGCGTAGGAGATGTGCGTCGACCAGTGGTCCGAAGAGGCCTGCACGCCCATCTTGTAGCCCTTCGCCAGCGCGTTCCAGTAGTAGCCCAGCGGGTTGAATCCGGAACGCTGCTCGCGGAGCCGCTGCGGGCTCGCGGCCAGCGGCGCGCCCATGTACTCGTAGCTCGCGCGATAGCCTTGGAAAATCTCGAGCAGGGGCTCAACCTCGGGGTCATTGTCGGCGAAGTCGGTGCCTTGGGCGGTGCCGGAGGAGTGCGGCATCGAGATGCCGTCGTTCCGCCGGAGGTAGGGGAACAGGACCGGGCCGGTGCGCTTGTCGCCGCGCCGCTCCACCGGATCCACCGGCAGGGTCCGCGTGCCGCGCTTGGCGAAGATCACGTTGCGGTGGCCGTTGGGGAAATTGACGCTGCGCTCGTAGCCGAACAGCGGCACGAACCGGCCGGGAACGTGGAATAGATCCTTCAGTTTCTCGTCCTGCCACCAGGTGAACTCTTGGTCGTAGCCGAGCTGATGGTCGGTCGGCACGATGTAGTCGAAGCCGGCCGCGTCGAGCGCGTAGCGGTAGACCTCGAGCAGCGAGCCGTCGTACTTGAAGTCCTGTGAGACGTCGGTGTGGCGATGCATGTCGCCGCGATAGATCTTGTACCGCTCCGACCCCGCCTCGACGACGTGGTCCCGAATGGCCTTGACGTTTTCGGCCTCGAACGGGTGGACCGGAACCTCTTCGGCGAAGGGCTCGGAAAACGGCGCGAACTGCTCGTCGCCGTAGGCCGGCGGCGCCGCGGCCGAGCCGAGCTTCGCATAGTAGATCTCGGCGTTCTGCGGAATCAGCTCGTCGAACGGGCGCTCGTCGGTCATCCAGGCGGTGTGCAGTGCGCCGGAGCCGTCCCGCGCCAGCGCCGGGCGCTTCTCGATCGAGCCGGCCGAGTGCGCCAGCGGACGCGGACGCGTCCAACGCTCCCCGTCGAAGCGTGTCACGAAGTTCTCCCACATCATCTTCGAGCCGATCGAGTGCGCCTGCTGCTTGGTCCAGTGGCGGAAGACGACGTTCAACACGCCCGCGCCGTCGAAGGCGATCTGCGGATTCTCGAAGTTGGGGTAGAGCTGATAAGGATAGAACGGATCGAGCTTTTTCTTGGGCTCGCGCCACTTCGAGCCGTCCCAAACCGCGACCCGCATGCTGCGCTCCTGGTGCAGCGGCACGCCCATCGGCGGCGTGATCAGATAGCCCTGATCCTTTCCCCAATTTGCCCCCGACTCGTCCCAAGCGACCCAGGCGCGGCCTTCGGGGTCGATCGCGGCGGTGGCGTGCGCCTGGAAGCGCGGGCTGGTGGTGAGCTGCTGGATCGGGCCCATGCCGTTCTGCCGGAACGCTCGGACGAAGACGTCGTAGTTGCCCTTGTCATAGCTATCCCAAACGATCACGCCCGAGCCGTCCGCGCCCGCGGCGACGAAAGGCTCCCAGTCGTTCGCCGGCGATTCGCTGATTTGACGCGGCTGGCTCCAGCGGCCGTTGAACCAACGGCGACCCCAGATGTCGGAGTCGGATCCGCGAAAACTCTGCCACACCACCAGCACGTCGCCGCGCCCCGAGCTCGCCGCCCGGTGGAACGTATTGGAGCCCTCCGCGCTCACCTTTTGCGCCGCCGACCAGGACCCGCCGGCAGCCTTGCGGCGGCTGAAAATGTCCCATTTTGTCATGTCCCGGACGGCCCAAAAAACCAGCACGCCGCCGTCGGCGTCGACGCCCAGCGAGACCCGGAAAAAGTCGCCTGGCGCCGGCGAGACTTCCTCCGCCGCAGACCAACTCCCGCCCGAGAGCGTGCGCATCATCACGCGGTCGCCACGATCGCGGTAGGCAACCCAAGCCACGACGACATCGCCATTGGGCAACGTCGCGATCGCCGCCTCGTCGTCCTCGTACTCCGCTGTGCTGAGCTTGTGCACCGGAGAAGCCAGCGAAACGAGCGCGCGGCCATCGAGGAACGGCTTGGCGTCGAGCGAGAGCTCGGAGATGCGGAACTCGAAGTTCCCCTGCGCCGTCTTGACCCGCACCCGCGTCGAGCTCTCGGCCTGGATCCTGGCGTAGACGCCGATCGGGGCAAACACCGCTGGCGGCAGCTCCGCCGGGCTCATCTCGTTATAGTTCACGCGCGGGAAGCCGTCGATCGCCTTGCGTCGCACCGCTGCCTTCCACGAGCTCTCGCCGGTCAGCTCGCTGGCGCCGTCGAAGTGACGGCTTTCGATCCCCTCGACAGAGCCGCCGGAAACCGACAGCGATCCGTCCCAACTGTCGGCCTGTTTGGCGCCGACGCCAAGCTCCAGATAGACGCTGGCGAGCTCGGCCGCCGGGGAGAGCGCCGAGAAGCTCAGGACGAGCAGGGTTATGCGGTGCATCATGCCGCGCGCAATTTTAGCATTCCAGCCATCTCGCGAGCCGTCACGAACTGGTACTGCTGCTCGCGCAGGCGCGGCGCGAGCGCCCGCAGAGCCTTCAGCGTTTCGCTTCGGTTTGCCGTCGGTCGCGTCTCGTGGCCGTCGTGCAGGCAAACCACGCCGCCCGGCTCCACGCCGCGCACCAGCTTTTCGTAGATGCGGTCCGCCGGCCACTTCCAGTCGTTGCCGATGAGGGTCCAATGCACCGCCAAGAGCCCTAGATCCTCGAGCGCCGGCCGCAACGCCGGAGCGCGCAGACCGAACGGCGGCCGGAACGATTGCGGCGAGACGCCGGTCGCGTTTTCGATCGTGCGCTGCGCGCGCCACACCTCCTCGCGCACCCGCGCCGACCGCAGCGCCGGCAGGCAGAGGTGATTCTGCGTGTGGTTGGCGATCTCATGGCCTTCAGCGACGATCCGGCGCGCCAGGCCCGGCCGCCGCGCGACGTTGGCGCCGCACACGAAGAACGTGGCCCGCATCCCGTGCTCGCTCAGTGCGTCGAGGAACCGCGGCGTCTCGTTGCTCGGCCCGTCATCGAAGGTCAGCGCCAGATTGCGTCCTTGGCGCGGCCCACGATGAAAGCCAGGCGCCCACGCTCTGGCGCGCGGGCAGGCCGCTGCGTATGCGGCGAATCCCGCCGCTCCCAGAGCCGCTCCGCCCAGACCCGCAACCGCCCATTTCGCCCGCATCGATGTCTCTCAAATTCTAGCCGCCAGGGTGGTTGTCAGCATCCGGGCTCACGACTATACTGAGCTTTTCCGGCTCCCCGAGCCGGACGGAACGATGGGTAAAACATCGCCCAAGAGCCGCAAGCCGAGCAAGGCCGAGACCGAGTTCTATTCGCCGCAGCGCGAAGCGGCCATGTTCTACGGCCTGTTCCTGCGCGGCCACTCCGCCGAGGCGATTCGCGAGGAGATCGACATCCCGCCCACCCTGGTGCGCAAGTGGATGCGAGCGCGAGAATGGGACGCGCGATTTCGCGAAGAGGTCCAGAAGATGTACGCCTACCGCAAACAGGTATTGGCCATCTTCGACTCCCTGGTGACCAGCGAGCAGACCGCCGAGCGCTGGCAATAGAGCGCCGGTGCTACAGTGGAGGGTCGCGAGCGGCTTCGCCCGCTCCGCCGCTCCCTTCCATGTCCGATTCCAAGTTCGTCGTCGAGATCGCGCATAGCCCCGATTCCGACGACGCGTTCATGTTTTACGCCCTGGCCAAGGGCTTCGTCAGCTCCGAGACGGTCGAGTTCCGGCACATCTTGAGCGACATCCAATCGCTCAACGTGGCCGCCCAGCAGGGCCGCTACGCCATGACGGCCATCTCCTATCACGCCTACCCCTACGTTGCCGACAAATACATCCTCACCTCGGCCGGCTCGAGCGTGGGCGACAACTACGGCCCCATCGTGGTGGCGCGGGAAGCTCTGGACCCGCGAGAGCTCGCCGGCAAGACCATCGCCGTCCCCGGGTTGATGACGACCGCCTATCTGACGCTCAAGCTCTTCGAGCCGAGCTTCGAGCCCAAGGTGATCGCCTTCGACGAGATCATGCCGGCGGTCGAGCGTGGCGAGGCCGACGCCGGTTTGATCATCCACGAAGGCCAGCTCACCTGGGGCTCCTCGGGGCTACGAAGCATCCTCGACCTGGGCGTGTGGTGGAAGCAGAAGCATGGGCTGCCGCTGCCGTTGGGCGCGAACTCCATGCTACGCAGCTTGCCGCCTGAGGTGCAGTCGGAATCCCGGCGCTGCTTGAGCGAGAGCATCCAGTACGCCCTCGATCATCGCTCCGAGGCGCTCGAGTACGCCCTGCAGTTTGGGCGCGGTCTCGCCTCGCGCGATGCGGACCGCTTCGTAGGAATGTACGTCAATCATTTCACGACCGAAATGCGCCCTGAGACGCTCGAGTCGGCGCAGCTTCTCCTCGACGCCGGTTACGCCGCCGGGCTGATTCCGAACCGGGTAGAGTTGGAGCACATCTAAGGCAAATCCCTCATATAATGAGGGCGATGACCTTTCAACGCCTAAACCCCCTGCTCGCTCTCGTCGCTCTCGCGTGCGTGCCCGCCAGCCTGCCGGCGCAGCTCGGCGACATCGACAATCCGGATGCCAAGGTCCGGAAAAAGGCTGTAAACGAGACCGGAGAAAAGGGCAGAAAACAACAGATTGACGCCCAGAGCGCCTGCTCGGCTCTGAAGACCGTCACGCGCGACCCCGCCCCCGAAGTTCGTGAGGACGTGGTGATCGCTTTGATCAAGATTGGCTCGCCGCATTGCTTGCCGGGCCTGGTGGAAATGACCCGCGATGCAGCGCCCGAGATCCAATCTCTTGCCGTGGACGGATTGGTCGACCTCTACGTGCCGGGCTATGTCAAGTTCGGCTGGCTGAGCTCGGTCAAATCGTTCGGCAAGGCGCTCAAGGATCGGTTCCGCGAGCCGGAGCCTGTCAAGGTCGAGCCTTCGGTAAGGGTCGCGCCTGAGGCGATCGACGCAATCGTCCCGCTGATCTCCGGCGGCAGCAGCATGGAGTCTCGCGCCAACGCCGCCCGTGCTGCGGGGATTCTGCGGGCTCGCCCGGCGATCTCTGATCTCGAAAAGGGGCTGCAGTCGCGCGACGAAACCATCGCGGTGGAGTCGATTCGTTCGATCGAGAAGATCGGCGATCTCGACGCCGGCCGGTCGCTGGTGCCGCTGCTCGAAGACCCGAGCAAGAGAATTCGGCGCGAGGCCGCCGAGGCCGTCGGCCAACTGCGCGTCCGGGAGGCCGTCGAGCCCCTCAACCTGATGGTCCGGGGAGACCGCGACAAGGCTGTCCAGCGCAGTGCGCTCACCGCGCTCGCCAAGATTCCTGACAACGGCCAGGACAAAGTCTTCCTGCTCTACCTGCGGGACAAAGACGATCGGCTGCGCGGCGCGGCCGCCGAAGGGCTGGGCCGCTCGGGAAACCCGGCCGACCTCGAGGTGGTTCAGGAATCTTTCGCGACCGAGAAGAACGAGTCGGTGCGCCAGTCGTTGGCGTTTGCCGCCGCCAGCCTCGGCGATCTGAACATGTTGAGCTACCTCATCGACGGGCTGGATTCGCGGTTCCACCGGCTCGAGGCGCGGCCGTTTCTGACCGAGTTGGCGCGCGACCCGCAGGTTCTGCCCAAGCTCTACGGTCCGCTGACCAGCGGCACCGAGCAGCAGAAGATCGAGTTGGCCTACGTGGTCGCCCGCAGTGGTACGCGGGAAAGCGAACCCCACCTGGAGCGGCTGACCCGCGATACCAACCCTAAGGTCGCCGAGGCCGCGCTACGCGAGCTCAACAACCTACGGGCTCGTCTCTAGTGGTAGTTCCCAGAACCACTGGGATGAACGGGAGCGGGCACGGCGGCTCCGTGCCCCTACCATCTGCGGACGCGGTTGCAACACGCTACCCGGCCTTGGCCAGGGCTCCGAAGCGTCGCTCGCGGCCGGCGAATTCCTCGCAGGCCGCCGCCAGGTCGTCGGCCCCACACTCGGGCCACATCTTCTCGAGGAACAGCAGCTCGGCGTAGGCCGCTTCCCACGCCATCTGGTCGCTCAAGCGCAGCTCGCCGCCGGTGCGAATCAGCAGGTCGATGGGCGGCGCTGCCGCCTCGGCGTGGGTTTGGGTTGCCAGCGCCCGGGAGAAGCTCTCGAGCGAGCACTCGGCCGGCTGAGAGGCCGAGACCAGCAGGGCGGCCGCTGCCCGCACCGCGGCGTCCCGCGCGGAGTAGTCGACCGCAATCCGCAGGTTCAGCTTGTTCGCACCCGCAGTGGTGCGCTCGGCTCTTCGAATCTGGGTGACGAGCCCTTCAGGCAGGCGGTCGCGGCGGCCGATGACCGAGAGGCGTACGCCTTGCTCGGCGCAGTGCCGCGTCTCCGAGGCGAGATAGCGGCTGAACAGGCCCATCAGCCCTTCGACCTCCGCCCGCGGCCGGCGCCAGTTCTCGCATGAGAAGGCGTAGAGAGTCAGATAAGGCAGGCCGCGCTCGACGGCTGCTGTGACGGTTCGTCGCACCGCGTCGGCTCCAGCAAGGTGACCGTGGGCGCGCGGCAGCCCGCGCGCCTCGGCCCAGCGGCCGTTGCCGTCCATGATGATCGCGACGTGATTCGGTGTAAAAGTACTTGGCATCGTAAAGTAAACCTCCAAAAAAAGGGGCCTAACCGGCCTTCGCGGCTTGGATCAGCGCTTCCATGTGCGCGATGTAGCGATCCAGCGCGTTGCGACCTTCCGGCGTCAGGCGGAACTCGGTGTGTGGCATGCGGTTCTGAAAGCTCTTCTCGGCCTTGATGTAGCCGGCGTCCTCGAGCTTGCGGGCGTGGACGCTGAGGTTGCCGTCAGTGACCTCGAGCAGGGCCTTGAGCTCGGTGAAGCTGAGGGCGTCGGTGGCGGCCAGCGCGCTGACGATCGCCAACCGGGCGCGCTCGTGGATGACGCGATCGAGCCGCAGCGCGCGCGAGCTCGAGCCGGGCTGCGGCGCGGGTCCGCTGCTCTCGGCAGGGGCTTGCTCGCCCGGTTTAGGTAGAGGTTCAGCCGCCATATTTCCTCGCGATGACCAGACCGAAAACGACGTGAGCCAAGCCGAACCCGGCGCCGAGCAGCAGGTGGTGCGCGCTCGGGGGCGCGAACAGCGCGAGCGCGCCGAGGACCATGAAAGTCAGGCCCATGATCGGCACCGCCTTGACCGAGAACGCTCCGCCGGTGACGATGCCGGCGCCGTAGGTGAGCAGCCATACCGCCGGGATCAGCTCGATGGCGCCGCCACGCCAGAGCGCCACGGTCAGCAACGCTCCCACGGCGGCCGGCGGCACCAGCCCGAGCGCGAAGTTGCGCAGCGCGCGCGCCGAAGGCTGCGGGCTG
This sequence comes from Bryobacterales bacterium, assembly GCA_965216545.1. Lineage (GTDB taxonomy): Bacteria > Acidobacteriota > Terriglobia > Bryobacterales > UBA6623 > RI-231. Next base: position 1,722,751 of record OZ244172.1, on the reverse strand, counting down.
CGAGCCAGCTTGCGGCTCATCGACAGGCCGGCGGCCACCGCAGCCAGCGCCGCGGCGGCCAGCCAAACCGCCAGCCAACCTTCCTGGGTGGCCTGGCGGGCTCCAAAGGCCGCTGCCGCGCCGCCCACGCAACCGACTCCAACGGCGCCCCATCCTGGAACAGCCGTGAAGACGGCCGAGCGTTCCATCGTCTCGCGGATGAACTGCAGGTTGTCCATCGCGCGGTCGTGGAGCACGACCGGCTCGGGCCGTGGCGGAAGCGGATTCGGCGAAGCCATCCGAGGACGAGGGTAGCGCTTGGGTGGTTGTTTGTCAAGTACTTTATGCTGACAAGTTAGGTGCTTGGCCGACGTGGCGCCAACGATGATCCAATTGTTAAATGGCTAGGTGGCAGTCTGTTGTGCGGTTGCGCCTCGATGAAACGCCGTGGTAAAAGTCATGGAGATCGGCGGATGAGCTGATCGATAACGATGCACGCGGCGATCACGAGCGATCGCCGCCCGAGAGCCCGATGATGCTGGTCTTGACTTGGCGCCAACGGCGAAAAGGGGTCCGCCCAACGCGCATGGCCGTCGCACCGGCGGCGGCGAAGTCGAATGGTCCGGCACGAATTTCGCACGACAATAGCGACTCCAGGGATTTGGGAGACAAGTCGAATGAAACTTTCTGACACGCGAATGCGGCCCAGTTCGCCGCTTGCGTTCCTCTGCACGATCGCCGTAGCGTTCGTGCTGGCCGTCTCGCCGGCCGGCGCGCAAACCTTCGGCGAGATCGCCGGCACCGTTACGGATCCTTCCGGCGCTGTCATCGCCGGCGCCCAGGTGACCATCACGAACACGGCGACCAACGTCAGCCGTTCGGTCGAAACGAACGAGGTCGGCAGCTTCTCGGTGCCTTTCCTCAATCCCGGGGTCTACAACCTGACCGCCGAGCTCGACGGATTCAAGACCGCGACCGTCAGCGACCGCATCGTCGAGGTCGGCGACGTCCAGCAAGTCAACTTCGTCATGGAGATCGGCGCGGTGACCGAGGTCATCGAGGTTCAGGCCGGCGCCCAGATGCTCCAGACGGCCGACACCTCGCTCGGTACGGTCATCGACCAGCAACGCATCGTCGACCTGCCGATCAACGGCCGCAACTACCTCAACCTCGTCAAGCTATCCACCAACGTGACAGCGGAGATGGGCTCGGGCGGTCAGGCGAACTCTCGCCAGGGCGGCCAGCGCGCCAACCAGTCGATCTCGATCGCAGGCCAGCGCCAGATGTTCAACCGCTTCACGCTGGACGGCGTGGAGAATACGGACCCGAACTTCAACACCTTCGTCGTGCGGCCCTCGGTCGACGCGCTGCAGGAGTTCAAGGTGCAGACCGGCGTCTACTCGGCGCAGTACGGAAAGTCGACCTCGCAGATCAACGTGACGACCCGCGCCGGCGGCAACGAGTTCCACGGCACAGTGTTCCACTTCCTGCGGAATGACAAGATCCAGGCGCGCACTTGGAACCAGCACGGGGACAAGGATCCCTTCCGCCGCAACCAGTTCGGCTTTACCGCCACGGGACCGATCATCAAGAACAAGCTGTTCTTCATGGCCAACTACGAGGGTTTCCGCGAGCGTGTTTCGGGTTTCGCAACCGCAACTGTGGCCGACCAGGCGATGCGCAATGGCGACTTCTCGAATCCGAATCTGAAGGACATCTACGATCCGGATACGATCCGCCAGATTGGGACTACCAGCCAGTTCACGGCCGATCCGTTCCCGAACAGGCAAGTCCCGACGTCGCGTCACAAGCGGCCGTTTGTCCAGATGTTCGAGTTCCTTCCGGATCCGAACGTCCCAGGCGCGGTCGTGAATGCGCCGGGCTCGCCTTTCAACTACACACGCAACAACGGCCGGCCGTTGGACTGGGACCAGTTCACCACCCGCATCGACTTCAACCAGAGCTCGAACTCGCAGTGGTTCGGACGCTACTCCTGGGGTGATGAGGTCTTCACGCAGGGCGGCACCTTCGAAATTCAGGACCGCTTCATCAACACGCAGGTCGACCAGATCATGCTTTCCAACGTGTGGACGGTCTCGCCGACCATCGTGAACGAGCTGCGCCTGGGCGCGAACATCTTCGACAACGGCGTCAACACATTCTTCAACAACGTCCGCGACGTTACCTCCGAGCTCGGTATTCCGGGCTTGGTCCCGCCTATCGAGGTTGCCTGGGGCAGTCCCCAAGTCGGCTTTAGCGGCGCAAACAACTTCGTGTCTGGCTGGGGCGAGTCAACCAGTGGCCCATTCGTGAACCACAACCGCACCTACCAGCTCACCGACAACGTCAGTTGGGTGCGCGGCAACCATACAATCAAGTTCGGCGGCGAGTATCTCGATACACGCTTCAACCAAGTGGGCAACCAGTTTCCGCGCGGCAATCTGAACTTTGACAGCCGCTACTCGGCCGACCCCTCCGATCTCACCGGCACGGGCGACGCCTTCGCGAGCGGTCTGCTCGGCTGGATGCAGGAGGCGACCCGCTCGCTCGGTATCGCCAACACGCAGTTCCGACGGAACTCGTTCGCCCTCTACGCCGAGGACACCTGGAAGGTGAACGCCAAGCTGACCTTGAACCTGGGTCTACGCTACGAACTGACGCCTCCGTTCAAGGACCGCTATCGCGGCATCATGAGCGTGCAGATGTTCTGCCCGGGCGTCGACAACACTGGTATCGACGAGGGCTGCCAAACACCCGTGCAGGTGCGCCCCCGTGAAGGCGACTTCCACGAGGGTCTGGCCGTGCACTTGGCCGACATCGTTCCAAAGGCGACCGGCTGCGACGTGCTGTTCAACTGTGCGATGCAACAGCTCGATACCAACGACTTCGCGCCGCGTGTTGGCGTCGCCTACCAAATGAGCGAGAAGACGACGATCCGCACAGGCGTGGGCGTCTTCTACGCCCAAGACACAGGCAACCCGGTCTTCGACATGGGCCGCAACTTCGGCTTCCGCGACACGGCGAACTCGAACGACGTCATCCCAACGACAAACCTCGACGATCCGTGGGGCAACAAGCCGGGCGGCGGCGCCGTGTGCTCGGACTGGGACGGCCCCTGCGTCTCGGGTCTGTACACATTTGCCAACGACGCCCGGCGTCGCACGCCGTACGTGATCCAATACCTGTTCAACGTCCAGCATCAGCTCAACGACACGACCCTTCTGGAGGTCGGCTACGCCGGCAACCAGGGTCGCAAGTTGCAGCGGATGTACGGGTTTAACACGCCGACCTTCCGCGCGGATCCGACCGACCTGTCGACCCAGTCGCAGCGGCGGCCGTTCGGCGGTGATATCTTCAACCGCATCCAGACGATCGCCAATGTGTCGGACTCGGACTACGACGCGCTTGCCCTCAAAGCGCGCCAGCGCTACGACAGCGGGTTCACCTACCTGCTGGGCTATACCTGGAGTCGTGCGATCGACCGTGGTTCGGCCATCCGGACGCAGTCGGGCGACAACCTGTTCCCGCGGAACAACTACGACTTGAGCTTTGAACGTGGCTTGTCGCAATTCCATACGGCGCACCGTTTCACGGGTTCATTGCTCTATGACATCCCGCTGCGGTTCGAGAACCGGATAATGGAAGCCGTCGCCGGCGGTTGGCAGGCAGGTTCGATCATCACCCTTTCGACGGGAACCCCCCGCGAAGTCGGGTACTGCGGGGATCTCGCGGGGCACCGCCAACAGAATCGCGGTGATGCCACGGGTCCGTCCTACAACTTGCCGCGTGGCGAGCGCACGGCAGCTCAGTTCTTCAACGCGGACTTCTCCAGCAACAATGGCGGACACAACTCCGCCGCTATCGCCTGCGATGTACCAATCTCGATCAACGGCGAGGAGTTCAACCAGCTGTCGGCGCGTTCCGGCAACGTTAACCGGAACCCAGCGATCTCGCCCGGCGTGATTAACTGGGATTTCTCGATGATGAAGAACTTCCGCTTCACCGAGCGGTACAACCTACAGTTCCGGTTCGAGTCGTTCAACTTCGCGAACCATCCGAACTGGAACACGCCGGGTACCGGTCGTGGCTCGAACAACTTCGGCCGCGTCACCACGGCTCGCGCGATGCGGACGAACCAGTTCGCGCTGAAGTTCATCTTCTAGCCCGGCATCTCAAACCGGCATCTGCGAAGGGCGCCCCGCGGGGCGCCCTTCGTGCGTCTGGCCGAGCCTAACTCGGCGACTCGATCGCGCCGATGAGAGAGCAAGGGGAGATCCGGCCGCTATTGGTGCGGCGCCGGTCCGGGGCATGAGCGCAGATCTGCAACCGATCGAAATCCTGATCGTGGACGACGAGCCGTCGGTGCGGTTGCTGCTCAAACGCTGGATCGAGCGCTCGATGACCGCCAGGGTGCGCGAGGCCAGCGACGGGCTGCAGGCGCTCGAACAGGTCTCCCAAGGCGGCGTCGAGATGATCGTCTCCGACATCAACATGCCGGTCCTCAACGGAATCGACATGCTCAGCCTGCTGCAGGCCGACCCCGGTCGCAAGAAGCTCGAGGTCTTGATCGCCTCGCAGGTCTCCGCCGAGGAAAAGGTCAAGCAGGCGATCGAGCTGGGCGTCTCGGACTACCTGCTCAAGCCTCTGCAGTACGAGTGGGTTATCGGACGTCTCAAGCGCGCCGCCGAACGCATCTACGAGCGCCGCCAGACCATGGGGCACAGCAGCGACAACTCGCGGACGCGGGTGCTGGTCGCCGACGCGGATCCGAACTACTGCGCCTTCGCCGAGTCGACGCTCGAGACCGACTTTGCGGTTCAGACCGCGCGCACGGTCGCCGAGACGCTGGTCAAGACCTTGCGTTTTCGACCCGACCTGTTGCTGTTCGATGCGGGCATGCCGGGCCTCAACGCCGAGTTTCTGATCGACCGCCTCGCTCGACTGCCCGGCGGAGACCCGCCCGCGGTCTATGAGCTGCGCGAGGGCGGGGGAGAGCCGAGTGCGGAAGGCGTCAAGGGCGTGGTCTCACGCTCGTTCGTGCCCGAGACGATGCGCTCGGAGCTGCTGTCGGTCCTGCGCGGCGGAGAAGCGCCCGAGCGCGGCTTGCTGGCATGGGCGTCGTCGCTGCAGGGCGAGATCAAGACTGCGGCCTACCAAGCGCTGGGGATGCTGACCGGCGTCGAGCCGGAAAAGGTCGAGCAACCGCCAGAATCGGGACCAGGCGGCGCATATGGTTGGATCGAGATCACCGCGGACAACGGCGAGTTCAAGATGCGACTCGACATCGAGTCGGGTCGCGACCTGCCCCGCGGGCTGTTGGCCGCGATGTTGGGCGAGGAGCCGGGCGAAGACGATGGATCGGAGCCGCCGCTGGACGCCCTGCAGGAGATCCTCAACGTCGTCGCGGGGAGAATCAAGAACTCCTGCCTGGAACGCCAGATCGACGTCTCGATCGGGCTGCCTGAGGTCGGCTTCGAGCCGCCCGAGGAGCGCGAGGCACAGTTCGAGTGCGCGGACTGGTACCGTTGGAGCGGCGGCGAGCCGTTCCGCCTGCGACTCGACGCAAACCCCTCCAACGAGGAGGCGACGGGCGGGCTCTCGAGCGGGGAAGACTCGGCCGATCCGCCCGAGGGGCCCGAAGACGCTTCGCCCGAGGAGGAAGAATCGGCCGCGGAGGCCGAGGTCCAGCCTGAGGAGCCGGCGGGCGACTTCGACGGCGAGTCCGACGAGTAGGGGAAATGCTTGCGGTCGGAGGCTCTGCGGCGTTCGCGCGCAAACGCACCCTCGCGGGATGCGACTCCGACGGATCCGCCCGCCTAGCAGATCCGAGTCCACTCGCGCGTCGCCGCCGAAAGCAACGCTGCATCCAGGACACGCTGCGTCCGCAAGCCCGCTCGGAACGAGGGCTCTCGCACCTCGCCGTCGCGGATGTTCGAGACGAAGCGGAACGCTTGATCGTAGCGATAGCTCCAGCGGGGGTCGCCTCCGTCGAGCTGGCGCGGCGCGCCGGACAGCTTCCAATACTCGGGCGGGACCTGGATTCGCTCCAGCGGCTTCGTTGGGTCGGCGCCGGCCTCGCCGATCGCAACGCGTAGGGCGCGGGGCTCCTGCATCGTCAGTGCGGCGGCGCCCTTTGAGCCGTAGACCTCGATGAACATGTTCTCACCCACGTCGGCGCCGCGCCCGGGGCAGACGCGGGAGATCTCGAACGTCCCCACCGCCCCCGAGGCGAACTCGCCCAGGAAGCTGATCCAGTCTTCGACGTCGGATCCGGGGTCGTCGCGGAAGCGCTTCTGCCAGCCGCTGAGCGCTTCGAGCTCGCCGGCGAGATCGAGCACGATATGGATGACGTGGCTGCCCAGGTCTCCCAGCACGCCCGAGCCTGCCAGCGAGGACTGCGAACGCCAGCCGAGAACGTGGCCCGCGAGCGCCATCTGATAGGCGCAGCGCACCGAGCGCACCTCGCCGAGCTCGCCCTGGCCGACCAGGTGCGTCAGATAGCGGGCGGCCGGCATGAAGGCGTAGGTGAACGCCGTCATGTGAACCACGCCGGCCTGCTCCGCCGCTTCCAGCATGGTCTCGGCCTCTGGCGCTCCCATGGCCAGCGGCTTTTCGCAGAGCACGTGCTTGCCGGCGGCGACGGCTTCGAGCACGACGTCGTGATGCATGTGGTTGGGGATGGCGATCACGACGGCGTCGACACCGGCGTCGGCGAGCAGTCGAGCCGGGCTGTCGAAAACCTGCTGGGCGCCGATCGCCGCCGCGGCCTCGGCGTTGGGGTCGGCGGCCGCGACGATCTCGACATCCGGGCACAAACGTAGCCCGGGAGCATGCACGCGGCTGGCGACCGATCCGGCGCCGATGAGGCCAATACGGAGGACAGAGGACATCGGGAAACCCCCGATTGTATCCCGCTAGACTAGGGCTCGTCGCCGGTCACGCGAAACCGCCGCCAAACCAGCCCCGACTCGTTCTTGGCGCCGGTCGGCACCAGGGCGCCGAGCACGTAGTCGCCCGGCTTGAGCTTGGCCGTGTCCAGCACGGTGAGGTAGCGGACTCTGCTCGACGGGCGGTCGACAGCGACACGGTAGGCGGTGACCGGAATCGACTCCAGGCGCTGGCGGTCGCGAAACAACGCCAGCTTGGCGCTGTCGGGCCGCGCAAGATCCACCGGCCGGTAGCCGTAGACATCGTAGAGCGCGTAGAGCGGGTCTCCCTGCCGGAAGATGCGATCGGAGTCGGGCGAGAGGCGGTAGCTCCCGATGTCGAACGGCCCGGCGGCTTCCGGCTCGCCCTTCTTGTTCTTCTTTTTGGGCTCGGGCCGGTCTTGAACGCGCCCGGTTACCAGCAGAGAGCTCGCCGGGTGCCCGCCGTCGAAGTCCGGCGCGGTCACGATCGCCTTGTAGCTGCCGAGCCTGCCGCTGGTCTCGTCTCGCACGATGACGCGCCACTGATGGCGCCCGGCCGGAATCTGCATCGTCGAGACGTACTGCAGCCGCGCAGAAGGGTCCGATTGCATGCGCTCGTAGGCTTCGGCCGGCACGCGCACGCGCAGGCGGCGCTCCTCCACCGCCGACCGCTGCTCTCCGTCGAGATGCATCGCGCGGGCCACGATCGAGAAATCAACCTCCCAGTTCTTGCCCTTGCGCTCAGCCGGCATCGAGCTGGGGTGCAGACCGACGGAATAGCCCAGCACGGTGCGCCCGGCCTCACCGCGGAAGAACTCGAAGCCGGCCGAGAGCGGCACGTCGGAAAAGGCCGTTTCGAGCTCGAGCGCCTGCAGCAGCTGGAGCCGCTTCTCGGCGTCGGTCATGCGCTCGAACTGCTTCTCCTCGTAGTAGCCCTTGCGGTAGTCCAGCTTCACGCGCTCGCGGTCGACCTCGATGCGAATCTTGCGGAAGCGGCCCTGCTGCGAGACGTCTTCGGGATAGTAGCCGAGGATGTAGTACTCGCTCGAGTCTTCGAGTACGACGTCGAAGATCTCGCCGAGCTGGTTGGTGTTCTGGATTGCCCGGCCGCCGGAATTCTTCGCGAGGGTGAACAGGCCGTCTTGGTTGTCCTGGAAGGCCTCCACGGCCAGGCGCGAGGGCGCCGCCGCGGACTCGGCGTCGTATTCCGGGCTGGCCATGAGGCGGCGCGTGTCGACGGTGTAGAAGCTGACGCGTGCACGAGTGGCTTCGGCGGCGAAACGGCTCACCAGGTCCAAGTTGGCGTCGTCAATCCGCATGCCGGCCGAGAACAGCACCACGGCCTTCTTGCCCGGGAAAGCGCCGAGCGTCTGCGCCAGGCGGATGTAGCGATAGAAGGTGAGCGCCCCGTAGAGCTCCTCGACCGGCGTCGCGCCCCCTTCTTCCGCCCCGAATTGTGCGTTGAGCTCGGCGATGTCCTCGACCATGGCGTCGGTCTCGTCCTCGAGCGCCATCGAGATTCGGTCAGTCGTGCCGCCGCCCAGCGAGAGGTTCGCACCGGCCATGTCTTCGAGGTCGCGCTCGAGCTGCCGTCGATTGGAGGTAAACGGTCGGCCCTCGATCGAAACGTAGACGCCGGGGCGCAGTTGATCGTCGAGGAATCGCCGGATGGCGTCGACGATCGGTTGGCGATCGATCTGGCGCCCGCGGGCGGCGATATAGAGAAACAGGCTGCGGCGAAGCTGGTCCGCCTGGGTCTCCGGGGCCAACCCGTCGGCGGGCCGTGCTCTCGGTGGAGGCGCCGCGCGGACGAAGGCCTGCCCCTGCCCGGCGGCGTCCACCCGCTCGAAAGCGCGGATCTGCTGCAGCTCGCCGTTCTCGTAGAGCCGGAAGTCGTCGGGGCCGAGGTCGCGCACGGGAGCGCCGCGGCGCCCGGTCACGCGCACCTCGACCTCCATCAGCACGGTCTCGCTGCGGAAGGTGACTTGCTGGGCGACCAAGGCGCTGCCGAGAAGCAGTGCCGCAAGGGCCGCGATGTGCAAGCGCGTCATGGACTTAGCGGGCCTCTAACCCCAGTGTACAATCGGGTGGGATGGTCGCCCTGTGGGTCTTTTGGGTTTCGGCGGCCCTGGTTGGTTACGTTTATGTTGGCTTTCCCGCCGCCCTGGCGGCCTTGACCGCGGTCTATCGGCGAGAGGTCGCCAAGGCCCCGCATACGCCGTCGATCTCGCTCGTCATTCCCGCTTATGACGAGCAGGATGTCATCGTCGAGAAGCTCGAAGCGTGTCTAGCGCTCGACTATCCCGCTGACAAGCTCGAGATCGTCGTCGCCTCCGACGGCTCGCGAGACGACACGGTGGAGCGAGCGCGGGCGTTCGAGAGCGACGAGCGCGTGCGCATCATGGCGTTCGAGCAGAATCGTGGCAAGCTCGCGATGCTCAACGACGTGATGCGGCGGGTGGAATCCGAGATCGTCGTCTTCTCAGACGCCGCGACCATGCCCGAGCCCGACGCCCTACGGCGGCTCGCCTCGAACTTCGCCGATCCCAAGGTCGGCGCAGTCAGCGGCATCTACAAGATTCGCAACGAAGCCGGAGCGGCGCTGGGCAAGCAGGAGGACTTCTACTGGCGCTATGAGACTTTCCTCAAGGAGCGCGAGGCGGCTCTGGGCTCGATCCTGGGCGCGCACGGCGCACTCTACGCGATTCGCCGTACGCTCTATCCCTTCCCCGACCCGAGCGTCATCAACGACGATTTCGTGATCCCAATGCGCATCGTCGCGCAGGGCTACCGCGCCGCCTACGAGCCCGAGGCGCTGGCTTGGGAGGAGGCGCAGGACTCGAGCGGATTCGGCCGGCGCGTTCGCCTGATGGCCGGCAATTTCGCCCAGCTCGCCGAGATGAAGGGCCTGTTCTGGCCGCCCTCGCAATGGCTCACGCTGTTCTTCTTCCTCTCGCACAAGGCCGCCCGACTGGTTGCGCCGTTCGCCCTGCTGGCCGCCTGCGTCGCCAATCTGTTTGTGCTGGAATCGCCCTTCTACCGTCTGACGCTCGCGCTCCAGACGGGCTTCTACGCGCTTGCCGCGCTCGGCGCTTTGGGCTGGCTGCGGGCGCGAGCCCTGCGGCTGCCCTACTACTTCACCATGATCAACTTGGCGGCGTTCTTCGGTTTTTACTACGCCGTGGCGCGGCGCGGGCGCGTCGGCTGGAAGTAAGCGTCGCGATCGGCGACAATCCGAGTCGTGAAGCGCTCGCTGTTATCGTTGAGCCTGCTCGCCGCCGGGGCGGTCCTGGTTGGCCAGCAAGGCGAACCGCCCTTCCGTCCCACTGGCGTCGAGCTCGAGATGCTCGGGAAGCAGACCGCGGCGCTCGGCCGGCAGGTCGAGCAACTGCGGCGTCAGGGCGTCCCCGATGAGATCCTCGTCGACGTGGAGGTCTTCCACAAGGCGCTGGTCTGGATGCTGCGTTACCCGGAGGAGTACCACCGCAAGATCTACATTCACGACGCTCTCAACGCGGCGGCGGAAGGCCGCGAGCGTGCCGAGGCATTGAGTCGAGGCGAGACCCCCTGGTTGGGGCGGCCCGGCCGCATCGTGCGCGGGTACCGCTCAGGCCTCGACGGCAGCGTACAGCCCTACATCATCCACGTCCCGCCCGGTTACCGCGGCGAACCGATGCGGCTCGACGTCGTCCTACACGGGCGCAACTCCCGGCTCAACGAAGTGAGCTTTCTCAGCAGCGCGGCACGGCCGCGGGCCGGGACGCCATCGCCCGCCTACTTGCAGCTCGAAGTCTACGGCCGCACCAACAACGCCTACCGCTGGGCGGGCGAGCGGGACGTGTTCGAGGCCATGGCCGCGGTCGAGCGCGCCTACCGCGTCGATCGCGACCGGGTTGTGCTGCGCGGCTTCTCAATGGGCGGCGCCGGCGCGTGGCATCTGGGCCTGCACCACCCGGATCGCTGGGCGGCGATCGAAGCCGGCGCGGGCTTTACCGACACTTTGGTCTACGCACGCAAGAGCTTGCCCGAGGTCGTGCCGGGTCGGCACAAGCGCGCGATGCACATCTACGACGCCGTAGACTACGCCCCCAACGCCCGGTTGTTCGCCGTGGTCGGTTACGGCGGCGAGGACGATGCGCAACTGCAAGCATCGGTCAACATCCGCGAAGCGCTCGCGCGCGACGGCGCCGTGTTCCACCCCGACGGCCTCGACTTCGGAACCGATTCGCTGCGGGCTATCTTCTTGGTCGGGCCCAAGACCGGCCACCGCTTTCACCCCGAGAGCAAGCGCCGCTCGAACGCCTTTCTCGATGCGGCGGTCGAGCGTGGACGGCGGGTTCCGGACCGCATTCGCTTCGTCACCCGCACCACCCGCTACGCCCATGCGTTCTGGGTGCGGATCGACGGGCTGGAGCGCATGTACGAGCATGCCGAGGTCGTCGCCGAGCGCGATGGCGCGACGGTCCGCGTCACTACCGGGAACGTCAGCCGGCTGGTGCTCGAGGATGCCGGCGCGGTCGCCGCCGTCGACATCGACGGGACCGAGGTGCGACTGCCGCCGCAGCATACGGCGACGGTCTATCTCGGGCGCAAGGGCGGTGCGTGGCGCGCCTACCCCTCCGAGCAAGCCATGCGCGGCGCCTCTGCTGTGAAGCGGCCCGGGCTGGCGGGACCGATCGACGACGCCTTCACGGCGCCGTTCCTGGCGGTTGCGCCCAGCGGCCGGCCTTGGAACCAGGCCGCCCACCGAGCCGCGACCGCGCGGCTGCGGCGATTCCAACGCGAGCTCCCCAAATGGCTTCGGGGCGACGTCCCGATCAAAACCGATCGAGAAGTCACACCGCACGACATTGCCGGCAAGAACCTGATCTTGTTTGGGGATCCGGGCAGCAACGCCCTCATCGCCCGCATTCTCAAGGGGCTGCCGCTGAGTTGGGACAGGCGCGCGCTCGAGCTCGGCGGTCGGCGCTTCGACGCCGCGACCCGTCTGCCGGCGCTGATCCGTCCCAATCCGCTCAACCCGGAGCGCTACGTGGTGCTCAACAGCGGGCACACCTTCCACGCAGCGGAGTTCCGAGGCACCAACGCATTGCTCTACCCGCGGCTCGGCGACTGGGCGGTCTTAGCGACGGATGACGGGTCCGCTGTCCAGGCGGGATTTTTCGACGAGAGCTGGCAGTAGCGAAAAGCGGCCATCGGGGCGCTGCTACTCCATCAGAACGGAAGGCAACCACAGCACCAGCCGCGGGAACAGCGTGCAGAGCAGCATGACAGCGACGTTGGCGGCCAAGAACGGCGACGCGCCCCGGAAGATCGCTCCAATCCCCAAGCGGGAAATCGCCGCGCAGACGTTCAAGCAGTTGCCAACCGGGGGCGTGCACGCTCCGACCGCCAAGCCCGAAACCAGGATGACGCCGAACTGAACCGGCGAGACGCCGGCCGCCGACAGGGCGGGCAGAAAGACCGGCGTGAGCAACAGGATCGCCGGGCTAACGTCGATCACCGTGCCCGCCACGAGGATGATCGCGTCCACGACCAGCAGCGTGGCCAGCGGTCCCAACCCCAACCCCGTCACCGTCGCGGCGATCGATTCTGGGATGCGCTCGAGCGCCAAAATCCAGATGTAGACCTGCGAGAATGCGATGATCATCATGATCTTCGCGCTCGTCCGCGCCGCCTGCCGCAAGCTCTCCCACAACGCGCCCGCCGTCATTGCCCGTGTGAGCCAGAACCCCACGGCGAGGGCGTAGATCACCCCCAACGCCGCGCTCTCGGTCGCGGTCGCGACGCCGAAAACGACCGCTCCCACGATGACCAGCGGCATCGCCAGGACCGGCGTCGAGCGAAACGTGTTCTCGAGAGCCGTTCGCCACCCGGGCGTGACAACCTCGGCGGGATAGTCGCGGCGCCGCGCGATCTCCAGCGCGATCACGAGTTGCAACAGGCCGATCAGCAGCCCCGGAATTGCGCCCGCCAAGAACAGGCGTCCCACCGACTCCTGCGCGACCACAGCGTAGAGCACCATGGGAATGCTTGGCGGGATAATCATACCCATGGTTGACGAGGCCACGGTGACGCCGGCGGCGAAGGCCGGCGGATACCCGCGCTTCTCCATTTCGGGAATCAACACGGCGCCGATGGACGCCGTGTCGGACGCCGAAGAGCCCGAGATGCCGCCGAAGAGCATGCTGGCGGCGACGTTGACTAGCCCCAACCCTCCCTTGAGCCTCCCCACGACGAGGGCGCTCAGCTCGAGGATCCGCCCGGTGATCTGCGCCGCGTTCATCACCAGCCCCATCAAGATGAACAGCGGCAGCGCGAGGAGCGCGTAGGAATTGAGCCCGGCGAACAGGCGCTGCGGCAGCACCCGGAGCATCGCCGGGTCTTCGACGAGAAAAAACGCCAACGCCGAGAGCCCCAGGGCGTAGGCGATGGGCGCGCCCGCGATGATCAGCGCGACCAGGGCGAGCAGTAGAAGCGTCATCGCGCCGGGTCCCCGCCGGCGAGGACCCGCCGCACGGCCAACAGACAGTAGAGCGTCGCTAGCCCGCAACCGAGCGGAATTGCAGCCTGCACCGCAAAGCGCGGCAGTTGCGTCGCGGGCATCAGAAACTCGCCCGTTGCCTCGATCCATCCCAAGCTAAGCCACGCAATCCAGGCGTTGAGCAGCGCGACCAGCGAGAACGCCGCCGCCCGCGCCCAACGTCGCCCCGCGGGGCCGAGCTTGTCGACCGCGAACGCAATCGCGATGTGCCGCCCCCTGCCCGCCTCGACCGCGGCGCCTAGAGCGCTGGCGTAGACGAACAGGATCACCGACGCCTCGTTGGCCCCCACGATTCCGGCGTTGAAGACGTAGCGCAGCAGGACCAGCGCGGCGATCAACACAAGAATCGCGAGCAGGCAAGCGGCCGCGACCGCTTCGATCGCGCGTGACAATTTCGACTCGATCGCATCGAGCGTCATCGCTCTCCGCGCGCGATACGCCGCGCCTCCTCGACCTCTTCCCGCGTAAAGTAGCCCTTGGCGATGAACGTTTCGTAGACCGACTGCGCCTTCTGCCGAAATCGCTCGAGCCCTTCGCCGTCGATCTTAGCCATCTCCATCTCCCGCGAGAGCCTCTCGAGATAGTCGCTCTCGGTCTCGCGGTTGAGCCGGTCGCTGTAGCGGATGGTTTCGCGCGCGACCTCGTCGAGGGTCTGCTGCAAATCCGGCGGTAACGCTTCGCGCCATTCGAGATTCATCAGGAACGGGTCGGGGCCGGTGGAGTAGTTCGTGATCGTCAAGTAGGTCTGCACCTCGTGCAGCCGAAAATCCCAGATGTTCGACAGCGCATTGTCTTGACCGTCGATCACTCCGGTGCGGATGGCCTGATACACCTCGACAAAGGCGATCTCCTGGGGATTGGCGCCGAAGGCGCGCGCCGTTTCCACGTAGACCTCTTGCGGCGGCACGCGCATCTTGAGCCCGGCGAGATCTTCGGGGCCGAGGATCGGGCGCACGCTGTTGGTGTGGGCGCGGAAGCCTTGCGAGATGCCGCAGGCGGGCACGTAGAAGCCGTGCTCTCGGGCGCTGCGGTTGATGCGGTCGGCGAGGTCGCTGTAGACCAGCCGCAGCGCCTGGTCCCAGTTCTCTACCAAGAAAGGGAGCTGGAACAGGGCGTACTTTGGGCTGGCGTCGGCGAACAGCCCGCCGCGGGTGCCCTGCAACACGCCTGTCGCCACCATGTCCATCAGGTCGCGCTCACCGCCCAGCACGCCGGAGAAGTAGTTCTCCACTTGAATGCGTCCGCCGGTGCGACTCTCGAGCTCGCGCTCGAAGAGCTCCATCGAAACACTGCGCGGGTGGCCGGTGGGCTGCGCGTGGGCGTAGCGGAACTGGAAGTCTTGGCTCGTCCCTGCACAACCGCAGAGCGTGGCGACGAGCAAGCCGGCGCCCAGGACGTTGTCGATTCCCAGGTTCATCGCGGGCTAGCGTGCTGGCTCCGCAGTCCCTGCAGGCGCCAGAAGCGGACGCAGTATGATTGGGCGCCAAAGGCGCCAGGCAGGAAAGAGCCTCGGGTGAGACCCGTGGATCCGGGAAGGCGCTGATATTCCGGGAGCGCCCTTCAGGGGGCGCCGCTCGGTTGTAGCCAGGCCCTTGCCAGGGCCGAGTGAAGGGGCGGCTCCACTGGATGCCACGGGCGTGGCGCCCGTGGCTGCTTCTTGCGATGCGCCTACCGGCGCAAAGAGATCCCCGGTCATCTCGTCCGCTCTACACTAGCGCGTGGCGACGTAGACGGCGCCTCGCTCGGTGGGAAATTCGACCGCGCCGTCCGAGCGCCGCTCGACCGCGACCGGCCGGCCTTCGCTCGTCACTCGCTGCGCACCGCGCAGGCGGCAACGCTCTCCGAGCAGCGAGCGGATCTCGGCGCGCGCCAGCTTGCCGTCCCGCCAATCGATCGAGACTTCGAAGCCGCCCCGCGCACGCAGCCCGCGAACCGAGCCGCTCGGCCAGGCCCGCGGCAGAGCCGCCAACAGGTGTAGCTCGTCGGCATGCGACTGCAGCAACATCTCGGCGACGGCCGCCGTGCCGCCGAAGTTGCCGTCGATCTGGAACGGCGGGTGGGTGTCAAAGAGGTTCGAAAGCGTCGACTTGCGCAAAAGCGCCTGCAGATTCTCGTGCGCCTTTTCGCCGTCCTCCAGCCTCGCCCACAAGTTGATGAGCCACGCGCGGCTCCAGCCGGTGTGGCCGCCCCCGTTGGCCAGCCGGTGCTCGATGGTCTTGCGAATCGCAGCGGCGAGCTCGGGCGAGCCGCGCAAGGTGATCTGCGATCCCGGGTGCAGCGCGTAGGCGTGCGAGATGTGCCGATGTCCGGGATTTCCGGCCTCCAGCGGCTCCGGCCATTCCATCAACCGGCCCGCCGCATCGATCCGCGGGCCCGCGAGCCGCTCCCGTTTTTCGCGCACCTCGCGTACGAAATCGTCGTTGACGCCCAATACCTCCGCCGAGTTCAGCGTATTCGAGAACAGTTGATGGATGATCTGCTGATCCATCGCCGGGCCCATGGTCAGCCGCGCCAGCCCGTCGGGCGTCTTGAACGGGTTCTCGGGCGATGTTGAGGGCCCGCTGACGAGCTTGCCGGTCTTGGGGTTCTCGACGAGCCAGTCGAGAAAGAATTCGGACGCTTCTCTGAGAGCCGGATAGGCGCGATTGCGCAAGAACTCCCGGTCGCCGGTGAACAGGTAGCGCTCCCACAGGTGCGCCGCCAGCCAGGCTGCGCCGGTAGGCCACATGCCATATTGGGCGCGCCCGATTGGGCTCGTCCACCACCATGCGTCGGTCGTGTGGTGCGCCACGAAACCGCGCGCATTGTAGACGTCTCGCGCCGTCTTGCGCCCGCGCGGGCGCAGGTTGTCAATCAGATCGAACAACGGCTCGTGCAGCTCGGAGAGGTTCGTCGCCTCGGCCGGCCAGTAGTTCATCTGCACGTTCACGTTGATGTGGTAGTCGACGTTCCACGGCGCTTCGATGTGGTGGCTCCACAGCCCTTGCAGGTTGGCCGGTAGCGAGCCAGGCCGCGAAGAGCCCATCAGCAGGTAGCGGCCGTACTGAAAGTAAGTCGCCAGCAGGTCCGGGTCGTCGCCGCCGGCGCGCATCGCCGCCAAGCGGTCGTCGGTCGGCTTCGCGCGCTGGTCCTCGCCGCCGAGCTGGAGCGAGACGCGGTCGAATAGACGTCTGTGGTCGGCCACGTGCTCTGCGTGTAGATCGTCGAAACTTCGCTTCGAGACGGCGTCCAGCCGCTTGCCAAGCTCGGCCAACGCCTGCTCGCCGCGATAGCTCGTAGCCGCGACCAACACAACGGTCAGCGCGTCCGCGCCGCGCACCCGCAACGCGTCGCCTTCCGCCACGACGCTGCCGCCCTCGACGACGGCGCGGGCGCGCGCTTCGAAGCGCACCCCGGGATGCTCGCCATCATGGGTCGCGCGCCCTCGCAGCATCAACGTATCGCCGGATGCCGACGACTCGGCGTCGGTCACGCGGTCCAGCCGCAAGCGCACCGAAACGCCCCCGGGTTGATCACTCCCGTAGCGCACCACCAACGCCTGCGCCGGCACGCTGGCAAATACCTCGCGCTCGAGACGCATCCCGCGATCGCGCCACTCGGTACGAGCGATGCCGGCGCCTAGATCGAGCTCGCGGCGGTAGCTCGCCACGTTCTGCGCCGGATCCGTCTCCATCCACAGATCGCCAAGGGTCTGGTATCCCCGCGGATAGATGCGCTCGCCCATGATCTCCCGCTCGACGAGCTGCTCGGCCTCGACGTAGCGGCCCGCGAACAGCAGCCGCCGAATCTCGGGCAGATGCTCGTAGGCGCCTTTGCGATCGCGCTCGATCGGCGAGCCTGCCCAGAGCGAATCCTCGTTGAGCTGGATGCGTTCCTTTTCGGTACGTCCGAACACCATGCCGCCCAGCCGTCCGTTCCCGACCGGCAAGGCTTCGAGCCATCCGGCGGCGGGCTCGTCATACCACAGCGCCGGCTGGCCGGTCAGCGGCAGCACCGCAAACAGAACGAGGATTGGAACGATGCGCGCCATCAGGTTGGTTTTTCCGCGCGCGACCAGCCGCCGCACGCCCCGTTCAGTGTGGCCCGCGGCTCGCCCCGCTCGCAACCGCGCAGCGGCGGCGCATGGATGCGCTATGCTGCCCCTTTGCCATCGCGCGCGCGCCGCGAGAACGGATATATCGGATGAGATCACTCGGAGTCATCGGACTAGGCGACATGGGCATCGGCATCGCCCGCAATCTGCTTGGGGCCGGCTTCACGGTCCACGGCTACGACCCGCGCGACGAGCGGATGGCGATGCTCGAAGGGTCGGGCGGCAAGCGCGCCGAGAGCTGCGCCGAGCTCGGCGCAGCGTGCGAAACCGTTTTCGTAATGGTGCTCAACGGGAAGCAGGCGCACGAGGCCGTGCTCGGCCCGGGCGGCCTGCTCGAAGGTCTGGAGTCGGGGAATACCGTCATCGTCACCGCTACGATTTTGCCCTCGGAGGTCCGCGCGCTCGAAGAGCCGCTGGCCGCCAGTGGCGTCAGGCTGATCGACTCCCCTGTATCGGGCGGCAAGCCCGGAGCGGAGAACGGCGCCCTCACTTTGATGACCGCCGCCGCGCCGGACGCGCTCGAAGCCAACCGTGACGCATTCGACGCGATCTCGAAGGTCGTCTTCCACGTCGGCGAGCAGATCGGCCAAGGCCAGACCGTCAAGGCCGCGCTGCAAGCGATGATCGGCTGCACCTTCGCCGCCACCTTCGAGACGCTCGTGATGGGTCACAAAGCCGGAGTCAAGGGCGAGACTCTGTTCAACGTCATCCAGTCGAGCGCTGTTGGCAGCCCGCTGTTCGAGAACTGCGCGCGCCTGATCCTAGACCGCAAATTCGAGAACACCGGCAGCCACATCGGCACCATGTACAAGGACCTCGGCATCACGATGAGCGTCGCCCGGGAGGCTGGCGCGGCCATGTTCGCCACCAGCGCCGCCTACGAGATGTTCCAGGCCGGCGTCTCGCGCTTCCCCGAAGGCGACAACTGGTCGATCGTCAAGTGGCTCGAGGAGATCGCAGGAACCGAGGCGACCTGGTAGGAGAGGACATCCGATGGCGGAGTTAGGAGTCATCACCGACGGCATCAGCCGCGAGCTCGAGCACGCGCTCGACGTGATGAGCGAGCATGGCCTGCGCCAGGCTGAGCTGCAGTTTCTGTGGGACAAGGAAGTCGGCGACCTCGACGACGCCGAGATTGGCCGCGTCCAGGACCTCGTTCAACGGCGCGGCATGCAGGTCTGTTGCATCTCGCGACACAACTTCGTCGGCATGCTCGTTGGCGAAACCGAGGCGGGCGACGCCAACCACTCGCGGCATATGGATGCGCTCGGCCGCTGCATCGACACCGCTAAGGCCCTCGAGTGTGGCTTGGTGCGCATCATGAGCTTCCGCAAGGAGATGATCTTGTTCGGCTCGAACGGCTCCGAGCACTGGGTCGTCTCTCGAGGCGCGTGGGAGAAGCTCCGGGCGCTGCTCGCGCCGGCCGTGCAGCTTGCCGAAGACCGAGACGTCACGCTGGTTGTCGAGACCGGCAACAACGCCATCATCAACTCCGCCTGGCTCGGGCGTAAGCTCGTCGAGGAGATGGGCAGTGACCGGCTGAAGATCCTGTGGGACCCCGGCAACAGCCTGTTCTGCAACGAGCCCGCCTACCCGGACGGCTACGCGGCTTTGCGAGGCGGCTTCCTCGGCCATCTGCACGTAAAGGACTTGACCGTCGACATCCCCAAGGCGACGGTCGATCAGCGCCGCTTCGGCGAAGGCGAGATGATCGCGTACTACCGCGAGGTAGCCGCCGCGCTCGAGCGTGACGGCTACTCCGGTGTCGTCTCGTTCGAGAGCGTGTACCGGCCCGACGACGGCACGTTCGAGGATGGCTTCCGCAACTCGTTTCCAGCCTTCCGCGAGCTGTTTGGATAGTCGCCCAACGTGAGGGCGACGTTGACCGTGGTCTCCACCTCGGGAGTTCGGGAGGTCGAGCGCCACCGCAACGTCGCGCCTTAGCCTGGGATGCCCTACCGCGGGCCCAGCCCCATCTTTTCGCGGATCGTGCCGGCGTAGGTGTCGATCGCGGACAAGTTGACCGCCCCGACGCCGCGCACGCTGAGCATGTTGCGGACGTCGTCTCCCAGCGCGTCGTCGGCTACGACGGTTAGCTCCCCGACGCCGCCGCACTCCTGCAGCACCAGAATCAAGCTGCGAGCCTCGGTCTTGGCGCCCCGCAGGCCCATCGCCTGCAAAAAGTGCTGCTCTTTCGTCTGGCTGGCATAGCCGAAGTCAAAAACGAACTCATCGACCGGCTCTCCGTACTTGACGTGTACATCACGCTGCATACCGTGCCCGTTGAGAAAAAGGCCGTGTTGCGCGAAGGTCTCGCTCATGCGATGCCGCACCGCGCTTCGGCCCACGCCGCGGCTCCTCTCCGCCCGCCCGTCTTCGAGGGGCGGCTGGGTGGCCAACTTGCGGGCGGTGAAGTCGACGATCCATGAGGATAGATCGGTCGTCCCAAAAACCTTCGGCTCGGTCGCGTCGAAATCATTCCGCTCTGGGTCCGTCAGCTCCGTGGCGTACTCGGTAAAGCCTTCCCCGAGGATCAGGGCGTCTTCGAACTCGCCGCGAAGTCGTCCGAGAAATTCCAGGTCGGCGGCCGGGTTGCAGCGCATGCGATCGAAATCGGGCGTAAAGCGGGCGTCGACGACGCGCCCTCGTTCGTCGTAGCAGAGCACCGCAACGTTGTAGAGCTCGCCAGCCTCCGCGCGCGGGACGTAGCGCAGCAAACGGTAGTAGTAGCGGCTGAGCTCGGCCATCTACCGCGCCCCCTTCGAAGCGGCTGCGAGCCGCCATTGAGGAAACGGATCGCGCGCGGCGAGCTTGCTCTTGCGAATCAGCTCCGGCGTCTCGGACCGGCGCGCATAGAGCCGCTCCAACAGCGACTCGAGCTCATCCCACTGGCGCTCATACCACTGCGTCGGCACGTACTTGAAAGCGTCGTCGAGCACAGCCGGCGGCATGTTGAGGATGCGGCTCAGCCAGGGCTCGAAATCGTCGTATCCCCGAACGCCGTCATAGACCTCCCGCCTGGTATAGAGGCCCTGCTCAGGATTCTCAGAAAAGTCCCAATGCTGCGCATTGAACGCGAAGCCGTGGTCGATCATGTTGACGACGTAAACCAGAGACCTTGGTCCATGTTCGGGGTCCGCTTCGAGCCGCTCGGGCGAAAGCCACTCTCCGGCGCGAGCGCGGAAGAAGATCGCCTGCCGTCCGTCTGCGTTGGAGACCCACTTGTCGAAAGCGACCATGCCCAGGAATGTTTCGCGGTTGACCACCAAGCGCAGCAAGCTCAACGGCACGTAGTCGTAGACCGCCTGCCGCGCCGGATCCACGGGGTAGCGTGAGCCGAAGTGCAGCCCCGGCATGCACGGTCGCGAGTCTCTGCCAAACTCGAGCGTCATCTCAGGCGTGCCCTCGACGAGCCAGTCCGGAACGTCGACGATCGTCCACTCCGGCGTCGGCAGCCCGAGGTAGTCCAACAGTACATAGCAAATCAGCTCGTTGACGAGGATGCGCGCGTGCTGCGGATTGTCGCGGAACTTGACCACGTAATAGCGGCCATCCTCGGCGAGCAACAAGTGCGCGCTCGAACCGCCGCGCATCTTCTTGATGTGCTCGCACGCGAGGACAGCCACGGTAGCCTCCGGCGGCCCCAGGCTCTCTGGGCCGACGTCAGGCGGCCATTATACGGACTTTCTAGGCGCCTGCCAGCTCCCGCCCAAGAAAGTCCCAAAATGGGACGCCTGCTCGCGCAGCCGCGGCATCGCCCGCCGGCGCCGCTGGGGGGAATGACCCGCCCCGAACGGTGGTATGATCAGCCCATATGCGGTTCTTGCAGGCTGGAGGCCGGCAGCTCGTCGCGCTCGAGCCGGATCACGACGTGATCCGCAACCTCGTGCAGCAGGCTGGCTTCGACTGCTCCATCGAGGAGACCTCCCGCCTGCTCATCTTGGAAGTGACCCCCTCCACCGAGGGCGACTCGCTCCTGCTCTTCGACGCTGCGCAACCTTCGAACCTGGGATGGTTTTCCCGCTGCCAGTTCTATGTGGACGGGCTCACAGGCGCGGTGCTCCAGACCCCGCTCACCGTCGCCAACTGCATCGAAGACGGCAAACCGATCTCGAATCGCATGCGCATTGCGCTGTCGACCGAGCTGCCCGCGGGCTTTCGCTTGCCGGGGCGGCAAAGCCTTAGCGAACAAGTCGTTTACGCGTTGCTATACAACCTGCTGACAGCGCTCCGGGAGAACGGCGTGGCGGTTTGCGGCAAGGGCAGCGTACAGCCGCTTGCCGGCGCGCCGCGGCGTCTGGAAAACCGCCGCGGACGGCAATAGAGACTCGGCCCGCTCTTCCCGAACCCCGGCCCCCCGCAAGGCGGATTGACGAGAGTACCTTAGGTACTTTCGTACCATGCTCAATTTGTACCGAACGGCCTATTGAGGGATTTTCCCGGCCCGTGGCAAACTTCTCGTGTACCAGGGACGACACGCTGGGTTCACCGGGGGGACAGAGCTCAGCGTTGTCGATGGGCCGGTTCGGGCGTCGAACCGGCCTATTTTTTTTTACTTCGCGGCATTGCGGCCTCCGCGGTTGGTAGAATCGCCGTCGGAGGGTTTCCTGAAGGTGTCTCGGATCAACGTTTGGAATCGGCGTCAATTCCTTGGTGTAGCAGCTTCCGCGGCTGGCGTCTCGGCGGCGGAAGCGACCCCGCAGCGACGCACCGCCAATGAAGCGGTGCAAGTCGGCATGATCGGCGTCGGCGGGCGCGGCTCCAGCTTGATGCGTCTGGTGCTGGGCATGGAGGAGGGCGGCTCCGGCGTCCACATTCAGGCAGTCTGCGACGTCTACGAGAAGCGCAAGCGGCTTGCGCAGGAAACCTCCAAAGCGGAATTCGCGACCCTGGACTATCGCGAGATCATCGGCCGCGACGACATCGATGCGGTCATCGTCGCCACGCCTGACCACTGGCATGCCTCGATCGCGATCGAGGCGATGAGAGCGGGCAAGGACGTCTACCTCGAGAAGCCCATGACCCACACCATCGAGGAGGCCAAGCAGGTCGTCCGCGTGGTGGAGGAAACAGGCCGAGTCCTGCAAGTCGGCTCGCAGACGACATCGCGCGATCAGTGGTGGAAGGCCCGCAAAGCCATCCAAGACGGCATGATCGGCAAGTTGATCTCGAGCCAGGGCTCTTATCACCGCAACTCGCTCGCCGGAGAATGGAATTCGACGCCTGAGCGCAACAACGGTCGCGGTTGGCGCATCGAGCCCGAGGCGGGTCCCGACGGCAAGGGCGTCGACTACATTGACTGGGACATGTGGCTCGGGCCGGCTCGCAAGCGCGACTTCGACCCGCAGCGCTACTTCCGGTTCCGGAAGTTCTGGGACTACTCGGGCGGCGTGGCGACTGACCTGTTCTATCACGTGGTGGCGCCGCTTCAGATCTGCTGGGGCGAGCCGCAGTTCCCCCGGCGCGTCGTCTCCAGCGGCGGCATCTGGGCTTTCCCCGATCGCGAAGTGCCAGACACGTTCAACTTGCTGGCCGACTTCCCCAAGGGCCACTCGCTCGTGCTCAGCTCGTCAATGGCGAACTCCACTCACATCCCGGGGCTCATCCGCGGACAGAAGGGGACGATCACGATGGTCGACCACGGGCGCTTCGAGGGCGAGACGGACCACATCACCGTCAAGGCCGAGCGCATCCACGAGGACGAGTTCATCAAGAAATTCGGCTACCGGTCGATGGATATCCCGGTCGCGGAGACGCCCGTCGACGCTCACATGCAGAACTTCCTCGACTGCGTCAAGAGCCGGACGAAGCCCAATCTCGACGCCAACACGGGATATCACGCCCAAGTCGTCATCACGATGGGCGTGCAGAGCTTCCGCGAGGGCAAGGTGCTGTTCTGGGACCCGCGCGCCGAGAAGGTCGTCTACGAGGCCCCCAGGGCGTAGCGGCAGCGGCGCCACCCCGGTGGTGTAAGATGGCATGCCGATGCACCTCGGGAAGATTCTGATCTTTCTGGGTCTCGGCTTGGCGCTGCTCGGCGTAGTCGTGCTGATCGGCCCCAAGCTCGGGATCCGCCCGTTCAACCTTCCCGGCGACGTCGTCTGGCGTGGGAAAAACACCACCGTCTACTTCCCCATCGTCACCTCCATCGTGCTCAGCGTGCTGCTCACCCTGGCGCTCTCCTGGTTGGGTCGTCGATAGGCGCCGAAAAAGCTTCCGCGCCCTGTGAATCCTTTTGCGGCCTCGTGACTCTACGCCTGTGAAGACAGCGGCGATGGGCCGCGAACGAGGAGAAACGAAGATGACCAAGCTAGGAATGAAGAATGAAGGCGCAGCGGATCGCGTGGTCCGCGTTCTCGCGGGAGCGGCCCTGATTGGCGGCGCCGCGATGGGGCCGCTGGCGCCCTGGGGCTGGATTGGCGTCGTTCCCTTGGCGACGGGTATTCTAGGGAGCTGTCCGCTGTACAGCTTGTTGGGAGTGTCCACTTGTCCGCTGCGGGAGTCCACGGCGACGAAGAGCTAGTCGAGAGAGCCCGCCGGGGCGATCGCGCGGCCTTTCGCGCGATTGCCGAGCGTCACGGTCCCAGCCTGTTCCGTTACGCTCGGACTCTGACCGCTCGCCGCGAAGACGCCGAGGACGTTCTGCAGGACGCTCTGGTGGCGGCGCTCGAGTCCCTGTCCGGCTTCCGCGGCGAGGCTTCCCTCCAAACCTGGTTGTTCACGATCCTGAGGAACGCGGCGTATCGCCTCAACAGCCGGCGGGCTCGCGCGCCGCAGCCGATCGGCGATCTAGAGGCTCTGGGCCGCGCCGCCGGTTGGGGCGAGGACGACCCGGAGTCGCTGGCCGTGTTAGCCGAAGATCGCGACCGGCTAAGGCAAGCGCTCGATTCCCTGCGGCCCAACGACCGTGAGATCCTGCTGTTGCGCGACTTGGAAGGTATGCGTGGCGACCGTACGTGCGTTGTGCTCGGGCTGAGCCAGGCGGCGATGAAGAGCCGGCTACATCGGGCGCGTTTGCGATTGGCCGTCGCCGTTCGAGCCGGGAGGCGCTCATGAAACCGCAGCAACGAAAAGTCGCGGGCTTGTTCTGCTTCGAAGTGCTCGAGCGGCTCTCCGACTATCTCGACAACGAGCTCGCCGCCGACGCACGCGAGAACCTCGAAGCGCATCTTCGCGGCTGCGACTGGTGCGAGCGCTTTGGGGGGGAGATGGCGGGGCTGGTGAAAGCGTTGCGCGAGGAATTGGCCGAGGCGGAACCGCTCGAGCCTGATCTGCTCGACCGGCTGGGAATCTGAGCGCCCGCCGGGTTGTTTTCACTACGCTGGGGCCTTGAGCTCAGCGACGCCATCGCAGCTCGAGCCGCGTCCGCCGCTGGGCCGGGCCGCGGTGCACGTGCTATGGCTCGCCTGGGCGTGCGCCGGGTTGGCGCTCACGCTAGGGCCATTGGGCTGGCACCTGGGGTACTTCCGAGATACCGGACCCGGGGTCGGCCCGGCCATCGTCGCGGTCCTGCTCAGCCTCGCGGCGGCGGGTTGGCTCTACCATCGGTTCTGCCCGCCGGCGTGGCGCGGGCGCGAGTTGCGTCTCGCCGCTGCTCTCGCCGTCGTCGTAACGCTCGTCCAGGAGCCGTTAGCGTTGATCGTCGTAGGCGTGTGGGCGCTGGCCTGCTACGCCGCCGGGTCGGCCGCCTTGCGCCGGCTCGGGCTTGGCGGGGCGTCCGCTGCCGAGAGCCTGGCTCTGCCGACCGGGACTGGAATCGGGCTGTGGATCCTGGCCCTCATCGCGCTCGGACTCTCCGGGTTGCTCGACCCGTGGCTGTTCGCAGCTCTGATCGCTGGCGCCCTGGCGGCGTTTCGCAGCCGCATCCCTGAAGCTTGGCGCGCCCTACGCCGGCTCGATCGCGCTTGGGGCGAGGTCGCACGCGGATCTTCGCCGCTGATCGCGGTCTTGGTCGCTTTCCTTCCGCTGTTTCTAGCGGCCATGTGGCTGGCGGCGATGGCGCCGGCCACCGCGACCGACCCGATCTCGTTCCACATGCCGGCGGCCCGCCACTATTTGGCGACCGGCGAGCTCACGCCGCTGCCCATCCTGCCCGGGGTCTACCAGGAAGGCAGCCGCAGACTGTTCTCGTTGGGGCATTCCGCCGCCTACTTCTACTATCCGCAGTCGTTCGAGGCGTTGCTGACGGCGGTTTGGGCGCTGGCCGGCCAACCGGCCGCCCAGTTGATCTCACCGCTGTTCGCCCTGCTCGCCTGGCTCGCCCTGCTCGCCATCGGCCGCCGCTGCGGTCTCTCCCGCACGGCGGCCGTGGCGGGATTAGCCGCCGGGATGACGATTCCCGTGCTGAGCTGGAGCGGCGCCATCGCCAAGAACGACAGCATGCTGACCTACTTCGAGCTCGCGACCTTGCTCTGCGTCATCGCCGCTCGCGACGGCCAGCCGCGGCGCCGCCTGCTGCTTGCCGCTTTCTTTCTCGGGCTCTGTTTCGGGACGAAACACGTTGCGCTGTTCGGCGCTGTTCCGCTGGGCCTGCTCGCCCTCGGGCGCCTCTGGCGCCAGCGTGCGCGCTGGCGGTTGGGGGCGGCGATGGCCGCGGTGTGCTTGGCGGTCGGCTTCAGTTGGCACCTGAGGACCTGGCTCGCCACCGGCAACCCGGTATTCCCTGCTGGCGTGGAGTATGCGGCGACAGCGCTGCCGGCGGTGGGCGGCATGAGCCGCACCCCTTGGCTCGACCGGATTAGCTATCCGTGGATCGCGCACTTCCGCGGCCGCTTGACCAACGAGGGGCCGTCGGACAATCCGCTCGGCTTCTACCTCCTCTTCTTCTCCGCCTCGTGGCTGCTGCTGCGCCGCCGGGAGGGTTCGGCGAACGAGCGCGATTGCCTGGTGTTCTGCGCACTCTTCGGCGTCTATTGGATCTATAGCTGGGGCGTGGTGCGCTATGGCGGTCCGCTGCTATTCCTGTTGACTCTGTTGACCGCGCACCGTGTCGAGGCGCTCGCGGACTCTGCCAATCGCTGGGTGCGCCGCATCGCCGTAGCGGCTTTTGCGTATTGCTTCTCATTCGCCGCGTTGCCCGCGCTGCTGCTCGAGATCAACCCGATCCAACTGCGCTATTTCGCGCGTCAGCTCGACCGCGATCAATACCTGCGCGCCATGCTGTCCGGCTACGCCTCGGTCGAGTTTCTCAATGCCCGCATGGCGCCTGAGCAAGACGCCCTGGCCGTGGGCAACTGTGCGCTCGGCTACGCTCGCGATCCGCTTCGATTTCGCTGCATCGAGCTTCGCGGGCCGATGTCGGACGCCAAGGCCGAGCTCATCGGCCGAGTCATCCAGGCGTCGGGCCCGGAATACTTGGTTCTCCCCACCAGTCCCACCGGCGAAGCCTTGCGTGCGGCCGCCGAGCAGCACGGGCTGCAGACGGTCGTCTACCAGGACAGCGCCTACCTGGTTCTCGAGTAGGCCCGAGCCGAGGAGCGCCGCGACCTTCGCCGTCTAAACTGACAGAGTGGCCCTGCGACTCGTCCTGGCGGTCCTCATCACGGTCGCAGGCCTCGTTGCGCAGCCGCGCATCTTCCCCTCCGGCGCGGTCAACGCCGCCAGCTACCTCTCTCCCGCCGTACCCGGGGGCGCGCTAGCGCGCGGGTCAATCTTTTCCGTTTTCGGTGAGAGCTTGGGCCCGCGCGGGCTCGAAGCTCGCGAGCTGCCCTTGCCGACGGCCCTCGGCGGCGTACAGGCGCTGATCGTGACAGCGGGCGGCGAGACGTTGCTCGCGCCGCTGCTCTACGTCGGCGCCAACCAGATCAACGCCATCCTGCCGTCCGCCGTCCCGGTTGGTCTGCACCGGCTGCGCATCGTGCGCGACGGGGTCGCCTCGAATGAACTGTGGATCAAGGTGGTCCAGGCGAGTGTCGGCATCTTCGAGGCTCAGGAGGCGGCCTATGGCCGGGCCCGACCCGCCGGCGCCGACCCGCTCGTCCCGCTCCACCCCGGAGACGCCGCGACGCTGTGGGCGACCGGTCTTGGCCCGGCGCCTGAGGGAGACCTATTCCCCGCACCCGCCGGCGACCTGCCCGCGCGTGCTCGAGTGTTCGTCGCGGGCGTAGAGGCGGATATCTTCTATCACGGCCGCGCACCGTGCTGCGTGGGGTTGGACCAGATCAACTACGTCGTCCCGCTCGAAGCGTCGCTCGGGTGCTTCGTTCCGGTTTGGGCGGAGATTGGCGACGACTTGGTGAGCAATGTGGTCACCGTCGGCATCGCCGCGCCGGGCGAAGGGTGTGAAGAGAGCCACGACGGCTTGCTGGCGCCGTTCATGGGCGAGCTTGCCGAGATCGAGCTCAACCGCACCTTCGTGCTCGACGCGGTCATCGAGGAGGCGCGCGCGACGACGCTGATTCAGGCGTCCCGATCGACGGCCGCCCCGGAGCTTCCGCTGCGGCGCGACGACATCGCTCGTACGCCGCCGGCAGGCTCGTGCCTGACGCCGCCAATCGTCACCTCCTCGAACCCGTTTGGAATGGCGTTCGTCGAGTCGATCGCGGTGAGCGGGCCCATCGGCCAAGGGACTCTCGCGGTGAATCCCGCCGCGGACCCGAGTTGGGCCGAGCCTCCTTTCTCCCTCGGCCAGCCGACCCACCTCGCGACTCCGGAATCGAACCTGCTGCTCGAGCCAGGGCCCTATACCGTGGAGTCGGCCGGTGCTGATGGCTTTCCAGCCTTCTCCGGGCGCTTGGAGACGGGCTTGCCGGCGCGCTTCTTCAACCGCGAGGCGCTGCCCGCACTCGCCCGCGAGAGCGGTCTGACGATCGCCTACGAGGCCGACGGGCGGGCGCGCCGCAGGATTCTGGCCTCCATCGGAACCGGTTCCTCGAGCCTCGGCCCCGAGTTTGCCCTGTGTAGCTCGAGCGCCGACGCGACCGAGCTGCACGTCCCGCGAGCTTTCCTTGCGAACGTGCCTTCGCAACGCGTCTCGCTGACTTTCAGCGACGCCGTCTACGAGCCGCTGGAGCTCGCGACCCAGGGGGCCGCCGGCTGGATCGTCTTTCGCCGTGACGACCAGGTTGAGGTCGACCTCGGCCCCGTTCACCTCGCATCCACGCCGGTCACACTGCCATCGGGCGAGATCGTTCAAGCCGAGCTCGCGGTGACGGCCTCCGAGCGCGCTCGCGGTCTGATGCACCGCCCCGTCGTCCCCCCAGAAAAGGGCATGCTCTTCCTTTTCGAGAGCGACGGCGTCTACAGTTTCTGGATGCTCAACACCCTTGCTCCTCTGGACATCATCTGGATGAACGCTGAGCGCGAGATCATCTTCATTCACCCCGATACGCCGCCGTGCGAAACCCAGATCTGCCCCTCATTCGGGCCCGCCGAACCATCTCGCTACGTGCTGGAGCTGGCCGCCGGCGAGGCCGCGCGGAGGGGGCTCGAGGTCGGCGCGCGTCTGGATTGGTAGTTCCGCGCCGCCGGCTATTGCGGCGACGACTCTTGGTCGGCGAATTGCAGCCGGTAGAGCTTGGCGTAGAGGCCTCCAGCGTCGAAGAGCTCCTGATGCTTGCCAACCTCGCGGACGCGACCCTTGTGCATCACCACGATGCGGTCTGCGCGGCGAATAGTGGAAAGACGATGAGCGACCACGATCGAGGCGTGCCCTTCGACCACGCGCGCCAGGGCGCTCTGGATGTGACGCTCGGTCTCGGGGTCAATCGCCGACGTCGCCTCATCGAGCAACAAGAACGCGGGATTGTGAGCCAGCGCCCGCGTGAATCCCACGAGTTGACGTTCGCCGGCCGAGAGCTGCGCGCCGCGCTCGCCCGTCTCGGACTCGTAGCCGTCCGGCAAACGTCTCACCATCTGATCGAGCCGCGTCTTCAGCGCTGCTTCCACGACCCGCTCGTGGTTGATCGCCTCGTCGTCCAGACGGATGTTCTCCGCGATCGTGCCCGAGAGCAGCGCGGTGTCCTGCAACACCACGCCGAACTGCCGGCGCAGCTGCTGCCTGGGCCACTCGCGAATGTCGCGCCCGCCGACCAGGATCCGTCCCCGTTGCGGCTCGTAGAACCGCAGCAGCAGGTTGAGCAGGCTGGTCTTGCCGGAGCCGGTGTGACCCACCAGAGCCACCATCTCCCCGGGCTCAACCGCGAAGCTGACGTCGGTCAGCACCCAGTCCTCCCCTCGATAGGCGAACCAGACCTGGTCGAACTCCACGCTTTGCGCGACCCGCTTAACGGGCGGCGGGGCGCCTTCCTCCGGCTCGTCGGGCGGCGTATCGAGGAGCTCGAAGATGCGCTCGGCGGCCGCCATTGCCGACTGGAACAGATTGATCTTTTCGCTCAGCTCGCGCAGCGGCCGAAACACCCGCGAACCGTATTGCAAGAACGCCACGACGACGCCGAGCGAGAGGCCCTGATTCTCCATCAGCCATCCGCCGGCCACCAGCAACGAGCACACCGCGAAAACCGCCAGCAGCTCGACGGCGGGGAAGAATAGCGCCTGGGCTCGCACCGCGCTCAAGTTGGCTCGACGGTGTTCTTCGTTGAGCTCGTCGAGCTCGGTGTAGCTGTGCTGCTCGCGGTTGAACAATTGCAGAATCGAGACGGCCGGGATGGTCTCTTGAAAGTAGGAGTGGATGCGCGAGATCGCGCTGCGCACTTCGCGGTAGTCCCGTCGCGTCCGGCGGCGAAACCAGGCCGTGATCAGGAGCACGGCCGGAGCGACCGCGCCCATGGCCAGGGTGAGCGCTGGGCTCAGCCACAGCATCGCGGCGGTGATGAAGACCAGCGTCAGCAGGTCGCCCGCGACGGCGACCACGCCTGAGGTAAACATCTCGCTCAGCGCACCTACATCCGTCGTCGTGCGCGTCACCAACTGGCCGACGCGGCCGCGATCGAAGGACTGGATGCTCATCCGTTGCAGCCGAGCGAACACCTCTCGTCGCAAATCGTGCATCACCCGCTGTCCGGTACGGTTCATCAGCGCGATCTGCCAAGCCCGGAGCAGGTAGATCATGAGTAGGACGCCGGCGTAGACGGCGGTGATCGCGAGCAGCCCCTCGACGCGGTCCGCCGGCAGAAGCGTTTCGGGAAACATCCGAGGGCCCGATGGGCGCAGCGAATGGTCGACCGCCATCTTCGTCAGCACCGGCCCGACGGCGCCCAACAGAGAATGGCAGACGAGCAGCACGACCGAGCCGACAGCCCAGGAGCGGTACGGCGCCAGGTACGCCAACAAGCGCCGCGCCAGCGCGCCATCGGGCATCTGGCCGTGCGAGGCCGCGCTGTCAGCCGCCATCGCGGGTCAACTCCTCCTCGAGCGTCTGCCGGCGGTAGATCTGGGCGTATCGCCCCCCCATGCCGAGGAGCTGCTGGTGCGAGCCGCGCTCGACGATGCGGCCGCCCTCGAGCGTCAGCACTTGATCCGCCATCTCCGCCGCGGCGGGGCGATGCGAGACGATCAGCGCGGTGCGGTTCCGCATATAGACCCGCAGGCGGTCCAGGATCTGCGCTTCGGTCGCCGCATCGACGTGCGAGAGGGCGTCATCGAGAATCAGAATGCGCGGATCGCGGAGCAGCGCCCGCGCCAGCGCCAGGCGCTGACGTTGGCCGCCCGAAAGCGTCACGCCCCGTTCGCCGATCGGTGTGTCCAAGCCCTGGGGAAGCGCGAGGATTTCGTCCCAGACATGCGCGACGCCGCAAGCTTCCTCGATCTCCCAGTCCGCGGCGTCCGGCTTGCCCAACAGCAGGTTCTCTCGCACCGAGCGGTGGAACAGCGCGCTGTCTTGCGGGACGCAGCCAATCGAGCCGCGCAGCAGTCCGAGCGGGATGGTCCTCTGCTCCAAGCCGTCAACCAACACGGTTCCGGTCGTCGGATCCAGCAATCGCGCAACCAGCCGCAGCAGCGTGGTCTTGCCGGAGCCTACCGCGCCGACGACGGCCACCGTCGTTCCGGCCGGGATTTCCGCCGAGACATCCGCGAGCGCCGGCTCGGCCGCGCCGGGGTAAAGCACGCTCACGTTGCGAACCTCGAGGTCGCCCCGGATCCCGGCGATCGCGTAGTCGGTCCGCTCGCCGTCCGCGATCGCCACCGGGTGCAGCAGCACCTCGTTGATACGGCTCAACGACGCGCTGGCGCGCTCCGCTAGATTGATCACCCACCCGACGCTGATCATCGGCCAGCTCAGAATCCCCATATAAGTCATGAACATGACGAAATCGCCCACCGTGAGCTCACCCTCGATCGCGCGCCAGCCGCCGAAACCAAGCACGATGGCATAGGTCAATCCAGTGAGCAGCTCGATCTGCGGGTACATCCTCTGCCACACCTTGATCAAGGCCATGTTGCGGTCGAAGAGGCGGTCGTTGCGCGCGCCGAAACGGCGCAGCTCGGAGTCGCCCCGGGCGTAGGCTCGAATAGTGCGCGCCGCGGTGAGCGATTCTTCGACAGCCGTGGTCAGGCTGGCCATTCCCTGCTGGACTTCGAGGAAGCGTTCGTGCGTCTTGCGGCCGTAGTGGCTAACAGTGAGCGTGACCAACGGCACGGGCAGAAACACCAGTGCCGTTAGCTGCCAATCGACCGTGCTCATCACCCCGAGAATCGCCACGAACATCAGGCTCGTCTCCAAGGCGAACATCAGACCCTGGCCGAGCATCATCCGGACGGCGTTGAGGTCGTTCACCGCGCGCGACATCAGGTCACCCGTCGAAAACGAGCCGAAGAACCGCAAAGGCATCTCGAGCAGGCGTCCGGCGAAGTCGTTGCGCAGCTCGTACTCGATGTCGCGCGAGACACCCATCAAAATCCGTCTGGTGGCGTACTGGAACACGGCCCGGCCGAAGGCCAAGGCGAGCAGCAACCCCGCGTAGCGCATCAGCAGCCCGGTCGTCGCTCGCGCGGCTAGAGCGTCGATCACAAACTTGAGCGTAAACGGGACCGACGCGGCGAACGCCACGCGGGCGGTTAGCGCCGCAAATCCAGCGGCGTACTGCCAGCGATAGTGCAGCAGGTAGGGCAGCAGGGTACGCAGCGTCGAGAGCATCTCGGCCGGCGGGCGCTCGCTGGCGGGAAGGGAGATCCTCGGGCTAGAAGCCCGAAGCAGACCTCAGTTTCATTGTAGACAGGCGAGCTCAGGCGCCGTCACTGGCCGCCATCGCTGCGCTCGTCGGCGCCGTGCACCGAGCGGCCCGCGCGCTTGAGCTTGCGATAGATCCGTCGCACGTCCTCTTCGTCTTCGGCCCGCAGCAGGCGAGGGCGCGGCGCGTGAATGGTTCGCGACTCCACGCGGATCGGGGCGGTCTCCGGTAGCGCCGGCGGTCTCACCACGCCGTCAACCGCCGTGCCTCGGGCCAATCGACGGAACTGCCGCAGGAGCCGGTCCGCCGAGGCGACATCGCCCGGGTAGACCAGCCGCCTGCTCTCGCCCCCCGACAGCGTGAGGTTGAGAACGAGCGGCGAATTCCAGGACGTCGATTCGATACTGCGAATGTCGGACCAGCGCAGCATCCTGGCGCCGATCCGCAGCCCATCCTCGCTGATCTCGATGGGGGGTCGCGTTCCCAAGTAGCCCAACAGCAGGGCGCTGAGGACGAACAGTCCGGCCGGCAGAAACGCCATCGCCCACTCGATGCCGCACCACGCCGAGAACATCGCCAGGGCGAAGGCGGTTAACGACGCCGGAAGATACTGCCGTGCTGGTCGGTAGACTTCCACGTACACACCTAGCCTAACGGGGAGCAGGATTGCGGTCAACCGTCTCCCCGAGCGCTCGGTTGCGCCGCTGCAGCAGCTCTCGAACGCGATCGACCGGAATGGCCTCGACCCGCGCCCCGCCTCGGCCCGTCATCGAGCGCGCCGCGAGCAGCGTGATGCGATTTTTTTCGGGGCGAAGTAAAGTTCGCGGCGTCTAGAAACGTAGTCAGCAGTGAAGGCGAATGGCGGAATCAACCAAGCGCGTGCGGTCTGACGAGGAGTTGTTCGTCGCCTACCGCGACGGCGACGACCGAGCGTTCGAGACGATCTATGCCCGCCGGTTTCCCGAGCTGACGGCCTTTCTGCGTCTGCGGTTGCCGCCCGAGGCGCGCAACGCCGCTGAGGATTTGGCCGAGACTGCCCTCTACAAAGCCGCGGCGCATTCGGCGGGATTCGACCCCGCGCGCGGCGCCTTTCGCCCTTGGCTTTTTGCCATTGCAACGAATCTCCGACATGACCTGATTCGGAGCTGGGCGCGTCGCCTCGAGAGGCTTTGGCAGGCCGACGATAGCGAGGAGGCAGTCGACCCGCGCGCCTCCGCCGAGGAGCGTCTGCTGCACGAGGAGCGGCTCTCGGGCGCGCTCAGCCGGCTCACCGAGCGCCAGCGTGACGTCGTTCTGCTGACTTGCTGGGAGGGGTTCACCTACGCGGAAACGGCAGAGATTCTGGGGCTGCGCAGCGGCACGGTTGGCGCGCACCGAGATCGGGCGCTCAAACGCCTACGCCGGTTGCTGGCCGATGACGAGCCGTTGCTCCGGCCCGCGACGGCCGCGCGGGGAGCCGACCGATGACGGCGAACGAGCGCATGGCCGCGGAGCTCGAGTGGATGCGCAGGCGAAGCGAGGCGGCCGCGCCCGCCCGGCATCCTTCACGGGCTCCCGCCTGTCCCCCGCTAGGCGCGCTTGCGCGGGAGCGGCTCGGCGGGCGCCAGCGCGGGCACGCCGCTTCCTGTCCTCACTGCGGCGCCGTTCTAGCGGCGGCCGCCGCTAGAACGCCGACTCGTGCGGCGGCGGCGGGCGCAGTCGCTGCGGCGCTCGTTGCTGGTCTTCTGCTGGGGCGGGGGCAACCTGCGCCGGAGCGCTTTTCGATGCCGTCCGCAGCGACGGTCCAGCCGCCGCCTCGGGCGCTGGCCGCCGCCGAAAGCGCGCCGCCCGTCATGCACGCTTCTGTGGCGCGCTTGCCCGCACACGCGCTAGGCGGGCTGCCGGTGGTCAGGCCGCTCGAGAGGTTTCAGCCGCCGCGCTATCGCCCGAACCTGGTTCCGTTGGTGGTTTTGGCCGGGCCCCCGCCCCCGACGCTCGAGCCAGCGCCGCCCCCCGATCTGGCCGGCATGTTCAGCCTGCGGGAGCTGTAGCCGCCGGCGCGTTATCACGATTCGAAGCCGCCGTGGCGGCGAGGAGGAACTGTGCCTGGACGACTTTGCTTACTGTGCTGTGTTGCGATCGCTGCCGTAGCCGCCGCCGAGCCGCCGCGGGCCAAGGACGAACGCGAGTATGCCCTGGTGCAACGGGCCTTGGCCGAGAAGGATGTGGCGAAGCGTCTCGAAACACTCCGAGCCTGGACGGACGAATACGCGCACACCGACCTCGCGGTCCTGCGCGCACAGCTCTACTTGCGCGCCTTCCGCGAAGCCAGCGATACGCCGCGGGCAATCGGGGCTGCCGAGCGCGTGCTTGCACTCGAGCCCGACGACTTCGGGGCGCACTACGCCTTGGCTTCTCTCGCTCCGGTCTCCGGCGCCGCCGACGAGCCTGCGCTACGTCGCGCCGAGCAGGCCGCCCGCTCACTGCTCGAGAGTCGTATCGAAGCCCGCTTCCACGCGGACAACCGTCCGCCCGAGGTTTCCGCCGAAGCTTGGCACAACGCCGCGCGGCAAGCCCGCGCAGCCAGCCTGCGCACGCTCGGCTGGGTCGCCATGCAGCGCAGCCGGCACGCCGCGGCGGAAGCGCGACTCGTCGATGCGCTTGGGGTCGAGCCCGCATCGGCCCAGACCTCCTACTGGTTGGCGCAGAGCATCATGGCTCAACGCGATCCGGAGAAGAACGAGGCCGCCTTCTTCTCTCTGGCCCGCGCGGCCGTGCTCACCGGGCCAGGGGAGCTACCGGAAGCGAGCCGGGAGCAGATCCACGCCTACCTGCGCAAGGTCTACCGCGACTACGCGGGAACCCTGGACGGTCTGCAGGACTTCGAGCGGCTAGCGACGGAGCACGCGCTGCCGCCGCGTGAGACTCCCCGCGTGCTCTCGGAAGAGCAGCGCAAGGCCATTGAAGAAGAAGCGTTCTGCGAGCAGCGCCCGCTCGAGTGCGCCTATCGACGGCTACGCGAAGGCCTCGACGGAGAGGGCGTATGGACGGATCTGCAGGGTAAGCGCACGCCGCGCATGCGACTCTATGTCGTGGCCAACGAGCCTCCCGAGAGGCCGCTGGCGTTGCGTCTGGCGCCGACGAAAGACGGCAGAGCGGAGGTCTTGCTGCGCCTGGCCAACCGTCGCCGCAGTCCGCTGCCCCGCGGGACGCTAGCCACCTTCGAGGGCGTGGCGACCAGCTTGCGGCGTCAACCTTTCCTACTCACGCTCG
This sequence comes from Bryobacterales bacterium, assembly GCA_965216545.1. GTDB lineage: Bacteria > Acidobacteriota > Terriglobia > Bryobacterales > UBA6623 > RI-231. The sequence continues at coordinate 1,686,907 of OZ244172.1, read as the reverse complement.
AGCAGGGCAGGCTCGTGGAGTGAGCCCGGCGGCGGCTCCGGCCTCACCCGGCGGTCTGCTATCCTCGCAGCCGATGCCCAGACGTCCTCCCTCGCGCCGCGAGGTCGTGGCCGCCCTCGGCGCCGCGGCCGCCGCCTCCGCTCAATCGGCCCGCCAACGCCCCAACATCGTCTTCATCTGCTCGGACCAGCACAGCTTCAAATACACCGGCTACGCCGGCCATCCGCTGGTCAAGACGCCCAACCTGGATCGCATCGCCCGCCAAGGCGTCATCTTCGAGAACGCCTATTGCGGCTCGCCGGTCTGTACGCCCGGACGCGCCTGTATGATGACCGGGCTCTACCCGCACGAGACCTCGTCCTACTGCAACTCGACCGTCTGGGACGGCAGCCGGCCTACGTGGGGGACCCGTCTGCGCAACGCCGGCTACCACACCGAAGCCACCGGCAAGTTCGACCTCAACCCGGACTTCGAGATCGGCTTCGAAGAGCGCCAGACCAACCACGGCCACCACAAGGGCCCAGACATCACTTCGCTCTTCCGTAGCCCTGTAGCCTGCCGCTGGAACGAGCGCCCGCAGATCGACGGCCGCCCGCGCGAAGAGGACCACCGCGACAAGGCGCGCGCCGAGCGTTGCGCCGAGTTCGTGCGCGGCAAGTCCAAAGGGCTCGACCGGCCCTGGTGCTACTACGTCGGCTTTACCGCACCGCACCCGGCCTTCGTTGCGCGGCAGGACTACTGGGACATGTACCCGCGCGAGGCGATCGATCTCCCGCACGCGCCAGCGGATTACCTCGAGTCGCAGCACCTGATGTTCCAGGAGCTGCGCCACTTCAAGCGCATCGCCACGCCCATCCCCGAGCAGCGCATCCGGCGGGCGCGGGCTGGCTACTACGGCCTGATCACCGAGCTCGACGACCACATCGGCATGGTCTGGAGGGCGCTCGAGGAGAGCGGCCAGCTCGACAACACGATCTTTATCTACACCTCCGACCACGGTGAGGCGCTGGGCGATCACGGGTTGTGGCTCAAGAACAACCTGCTCGAGCCGGCCGCGCACGTGCCGCTGGTGGTTGCCGGTCCCGGCGTGCCGAAGGGCCGGCGCGTGGCCGACGCGGTCAGCCACGTGGACCTGGTGCAGTCCCTGCTCGAATGGAGCGGCGCCGGCGAGAGCGGCGAGCTGCGCGGCCATTCCCTGCTCCCGCTCATGCGGGGCGAGTCCGGCCCGCACCCCGGCTGGGCCTACGCTGAGAGTCATTCCGAGGGCAACGCGACCGGCTCGTTCATGGTCCGCAAGGGACCCTGGAAATACATCCACTTCACTTGGTACGACGATCTGCTCTTCAACTTAGATGAGGACCCGGGGGAGCTGCACGACCGCAGCCTGGACCCCGCGGCGCAGGGCGTCTTGCGTGAGCTGCGGGCGATTCTCGACTCCCAGGTCGACGCCGAGGCTGTCACGCGCGCCGGCTTTGCGGAGCAGGAGAAAGTGCTAGCACGGTTGGCCGCCCAGAACGACGAAACCGGCCTCGCGAAGATGTTCGAGGGGCGCTTCGGCAAAGGCGCGGCCCGTGTGCTGGCCATGGATGCGAAGCGGCGGTTCGGCTAGCGCAATTCGACTCGCGCCCCGCCCTGCCGCTTCGAGCGCTGCGCCGCGTCCATGAAGGCGAAGATCTCGAGCGTCACCTCGTTCGGCACCGGCGGGACCCCGGTCTTGAAGAACTCGACGACGTTCCTGAGCAACGGCCCGTAAGCGCCGCCCGCGTCGGTCGAGACCTTCACGTTCTTCGCGCCGAACGCCGTCACGCCGTAGGACTTCTTGCCCTCGCGAATCGTGCGAACGACGCCAAACCGCCCGTCGGCCCACTCGCCGGTGATGACGTCCCACCCTTCGTGGTAGTCCCGCCGCACACGCTTGCAGCCGGGCCCCATCACCGAGTAGAGCAACTCGACGGGGTGGATGCCGTACCAAGATAGATCGAGCTCGTGCGTCGGCTCATAGCTCGCCGGCCCCCACGAGACCGCGCCCGTCAGACCGTCGACCTTCACATCCGACACCGCCTTCGAGTAGCGCAGGCTCGACGCGCTCCACCACGGCGTGTCGTGCTTGGCGCCCAACCGCGCGATCTCGCGAGCGTCGTCGAGCGTCGACGCCAACGGCTTGTCGATGAATACGCGCTTGCCCGCGGCGAACACCGGCTTGACCTGCTCGAGATGCTTGCGGCCGTCGACCGATTCGAGCAATACCACGTCCACCTTCGCGAGCAACGTCTCGATGTCCGGCACGATCTCCACGCCCCACTCCTCGCGCAGTTGTTTGGTGAATCCCGCGAGGCGGTCACGGCTCGAGGCGATGTCGGGGCTGCCGCCGGGATAGCCCGCCACGACCTTGGCGCCCGGCACGTGGTCGGGGTTCTTCGGATCGTTGAGGATCTTGGTAAAGGCGACGACGTGCGAGGTGTCGAGCCCGATGATGCCGACCTTGATCTGGGCGGCGGCGGGCAGGGCGACGATAGCCAGAAGCAGGACGATGCGTTTCATCGTTCCGCATTGTAGCCCGGCTACAATCGGGGGACGCATGCGGATCGACGCGCACCACCACTTCTGGAAATATTCCGCCGAGGAATACGGCTGGATGAGCGACGCCCAAGCGGCCATTCGGCGCGACTTCGGCCCGGCCGATCTCGAGCGGGAGATCGCCGCCGCCGGCATCGACGGCGTGGTCAGCGTACAAGCGAGACAAACGCTCGAGGAGAACGACTTCCTGCTCGGCCACGCCGCCCGAAACGACTTCATCAAGGGCGTCGTCGGCTGGGTCCCGCTCATCGACGACGGCGTCGGCAAGCATCTCGAAACGCTCGCCAGCCAGCCCAAGCTCAAAGCCGTTCGCCACGTTCTGCACGACGAGGCCGACGAGCGTTACATGCTGCGGGACGACTTCAATCGCGGGATCGCGTTGCTCGAGGACTTCGACCTGGTCTACGACATCCTGATCTTCGAAAAGCACTTGCCGCAAACGATCCAGTTCGTCGACCGGCATCCGGATCAGGTCTTCGTCGTCGACCACATCGCCAAGCCGCGCATCAAGGCCAACGAGCTCGCGCCCTGGCAGAGCCGCCTCGTCGAGCTAGCGCACCGGCCGAACGTATACTGCAAAGTCTCCGGGATGGCGACCGAAGCGGACTACCAGAATTGGACGCCCGAGCAGCTCGAGCCGTATTTCGATACGGTCTTGTCCGCTTTTGGGCCGCAGCGGCTGATGTTCGGCTCGGACTGGCCGGTCTGCATCGTAGCGGTGGAGTATGTGCGCTGGGCCGAGCTGGTGCGCAAGTGGATCGCGGACCTGCCTACAGGCGACCAGGAACGGATCCTCGGCGGCACGGCGGTGGATGCCTACAAACTCTCCTAGCCCGCGCGCGCCGTGGGTCCAGCGGCCGAACCCCTACTTCAGCAGCGCCTTCACCGCCCGCACCACGTGCTTGGCCGAGATGCCGTACTTGTCGAGCAACTGAGCCGGCTTGCCGCTGCGCGCGATCTCGCGCACAGCGAGCTTGCGCAAGCGCACGCCCGGCTCCTCGGCCAGCGCCGAGAGCACCGCGTCGCCCACGCCGCCCGAGGCGAAATGATCTTCGACCGTCACGACGCGGCCGTTGGTTGCCCGCGCGGCCGCAACGAGCGTTCGTTTGTCCACCGGCTTGACGCTGAACAGGTCGATTACGCGGACGGCAATCCCTTCCTCCGCCAACCTGTCGGCGGCCTCGAGCGCCTCGAACAGCGTAACGCCCGCACCGACCACCGTCGCCTGGTCCTTCGCGCTCCTGCGCACGACCTTGGCCTTGCCCGGCGCGAACTCTTCGTTCGGACCGTAGAGGATCGGCGTCGCGGGCCGGCTGGTTCTCACATAGGCTGGCCCTTGGGTTTCCGCCACGATCTCGATCGCCCGCCATGCGCTAGTGGCGTCGCTGGGGTATAGGACCGTGTAGTCGGGCAGCGCCGAGGTCATGGCCAAGTCCTCGAGCCCCATTTGAGAAGGCCCGTCCTCGCCAATCGAGATGCCCGCGTGGGTGCCGACGAGCTTGACGTTGGTCTTGCTGATCGAGGCCATGCGCAGGAAATCATAGGCGCGCGTGAGGAAGCAAGCGAAGCTCGCCGCGAAGGCTACCTTGCCGCGGCAGGCAGCGCCCATGGCCGCGCCAACCATCGTCTGCTCGGCGATGAAGCTCTGGAAGAAGCGCGCCGGCGCAGCCTTCTCGAAGTCTTGCGTGTAGGTCGAGTTCTTGACGTCGCCGTCGAAGGTCACCACCCGAGGATCCGATTTCGCCAACGCCGCCAGCGCCGTACCGAACGCCCGCCGCGAAGCGACTTTGTCACCGCCCTTGACGTAAGGCGGCGGCGACAGCGGCTTCGCCTTTGCAGCCTTACGTCGCAGCGCCTTGGGCTTGTTCGGCTTCCACTTCCACTTCGAGCCTGTGAGCTGGCTCTCGAGCGCCGCAAGCGCCTCCCGCTCCGTCTCGCCTTTCGGGAAGGCCTTGCCGTGCCAGTTGTCTTCGTTCTCCGCAAAGGGAATGCCGCGACCCTTGTACGTCTTTGCGAGGATGACGCTCGGCTTGTCACTGCCGAGCGCCGACTTGTAGGCCTCCAACAGCTCCCGCACGTCGTGCCCGTCCGCCACGATCGCGTTCCAACCGAACGCCGCAAAACGCCGTTTGTAGGCGTTCATGTTGTGCCCCAGCATCGTTGGCTCGCTCTGCCCGAGCCGGTTCACGTCGACGGTCGCGATCAGGTTCCCGAGCTTGTATTCGGAAGCCATCGCCGCGGCCTCCCACACCGAGCCCTCCGCGATTTCGCCGTCGCCCATCAACACGAAAATGCGCTGGTCGCGCTTGTCGAGCTGCGCCGCCGCCGCCATGCCCACGCCGACCGATAGCCCCTGCCCGAGCGAGCCGGTTGCGACGTCTACGAAAGGCAGCGTGACGGGCGGATGGCCTTCCAGGTCGGAGGAGATCTTGCGCAGATTGAGCAGCTCTTTCTCGGGGATGTAGCCGGCTTCGGCCCAAGCTGCGTAGAGGATAGGCGCTGCGTGGCCCTTGGAGAGGATGAAGATGTCGTTTGCGGGATTCGCCGGGTCCTTCGGGTCGTAGCGCATCACTGAGAAGAACAGCGCCGACATGATCTCCGCCGCCGAAGCGCAAGTCGTGGGATGGCCGCTTCCGGCAGCCGTGGTAGAGCGCACCGAGTGGATGCGCATCTTGGTAGCTTTGTCCTGGAGTCCGGCGAGAGCTTCTCTGTTGAGCGCGACAGGCATAGGGGGGTGTTCTCCGCGATGTTGTTGAGGTCGAAAAAGGCGGACGCCTCTCTCAGGGCGACTCGGCGGTCGCCGATTCTGCCTATTCTATCGGGTTTCCTCTTCCAAACGTTTGCAGCTAGAGCATGGCGACCATTCGCCCCGCAAGCGCGTCGGCGCGCATCTGCTCGAGCGCGGCGGGAATGTCGTCGAGGCTGCAAGTCTGCGCCGCCGGCCGAATTCGACCCCGCACCGCGAGCTCGAACACGGCGTCGAGGTCGGCTTGCCGGCCCAGGAAGCTGCCCTCTACACGCAGCCCCTTGAGCACTACGTCGAGCAGCGGCAGCTCGATCGTCTCCGGGGCAAGCCCCACCAGCACGACGCAGCCGCCGCGGCGGACCGCCCGCACTGCGCTCCGCACCGCCGCGGCCTTGCCGACGAAGTTGATCGCCCCATGAGCGCCGCCAATCGACTTGAACGCCTTGCGTAGATCGTCCTGGTCTGGGTTCAACCTCAGCTCGGCGCCCGCCTCGGCGGCCAGCTCGAGGTTGGCGGCGCTGGGGTCGACCGCGGCCACGCGCCAACCTTCCAGCCTCGCTAGTTGGATCGCCAACTGCCCCAGGCCGCCCGCGCCCCAGACGGCCAGCCATTCCTGTGGCGCGAGCGCCGCCGTCTTCACGGCGCGATAGGCCGTCCATCCCGCACAGTTCAACGGCGCGGCTACCGCAGCCTCGAGCTCAGCCGGGACGCGCACCACACAGTCCGCCCGCGCCACCGCCAACTCGGCAAAGGCGCCGTCGACATGAAACCCCCGGTTGCGTTGCCGCGCGCACAGCTCCGGCCGACCGGCCGCGCAGGCCTCGCAACCGCCGCAGCCCGAGTACAGGTAGGTCAGGCCCACGCGGTCGCCCGCCGCCAACCCCTTTACGCCCGGACCGAGCTTCTCCACCACGCCGATCCCCTCATGACCCAAGGTCAGCGGCGCGTGCGGCAAGCTTTCGAGCGATTGGATGAACAAGTCCGAGCGGCACAGCCCGCAGGCCTCGAGCCGTACCACGGCCTCGCCTTCGCCCGGTACGGGCCCCGGCGCGTCCACGATGCGCAGCTCTGCGCGAGGTTCGGCGATCCGTGCGGCCTTCATGGGCGCAACCGTATCAAAACGAACCGCTTACTCTCAATCGCCCGTGTTACAGTACGAATCAGTGAGAGCTTCAGGGGCTCTCGTCAGCGTTTGATTCGGTTCGCCGAAGTTGCTGTACACCAGACCAAGCCGGCAGCCGTCTGTCGATTAGAAGGTTGAGACCGTGTACCTCCTCTTCCACAGCAGGAGAACGAAAAAAATGCTCGCAAAACTAGGCGCACGTCGCCGCTCGCTCACCCGCCGCATGGCCCCGGCGGTGCTCGCGGCCGTCTCGGCCGGCAGCTTGTCGGCCCAGAACCAGATCCTCGACCCGCGCACCCTCGCCCCCTACGTGCCGACTCCTGAGCTGGTGGTCGAGCAGATGCTCGAAGCCGCCGGGACCAGCGAGAACGACACCGTCTACGATCTCGGCTCGGGAGACGGTCGCATCCTCATCGCCGCCGCTCAGAAATTCAAAGCCAAAGCCGTCGGCATCGAGATCAATCCCACGCTGGTCGCCCGAACGCGCAAGACCGTCGACGAGCTCGGGCTCGCCGAGTTGGTCAGCGTGCAGCAAGCCCACTTGATGGAAGCCGACTTGAGCCCGGCCACGGTGGTGACCGTCTACCTGCTCAGCTCATCCAACGAGCAGCTCAAGCCCAAGTTCGAGAAGGAGCTCGCCGAGGGCGCGCGCGTGGTCTCCCACGACTTCCAGTTCCGCGGCTGGAAAGCGTCGAAGACGATCGAGCTCGACGGCGACTCGCGCGCTCACCGCATCTACGTCTACGAGATGGGCAAGCATCTGGCCGAATAGCTTCCGCAGCGCCCCCGCGCACTTGGCCCGCGTACAATACGGGTCGGCATGCGCCGGGACTACACGCTCGCCGACAAGTACTCGCTCGAAACCGGCTCGGCTTACATGACCGGCATTCAGGCGCTAGTTCGCCTGCCGCTCGAGCAGATGCGCCAGGACCGTCGCGCCGGTCGCAACACCGGCTGTCTCATCTCAGGCTATGAAGGCTCGCCCCTGGGCGGCTACGACTTGGCGCTCGAGCGGATCTCGGGCTTGCTCGCCGAGCACAACGTGCGCTTCGTCCCCGGAGTCAACGAAGACCTCGCCGCAACCTCGGTCGCCGGCAGCCAGATGCTCGAGACCCTGCCCGAGCCCCAGGTCGACGGGGTCGTCGGCATCTGGTACGGCAAAGGCCCCGGCGTCGACCGCTCCGGCGACGCCCTGCGGCACGCCAACCTGGCCGGAACGGCGCGGCTTGGCGGGGCGCTCGCCCTCGCCGGCGACGATCACGTCTCAAAGAGCTCGACCATCCCGCACCAGAGCGAATTCTCGCTCTACAACGTTGGCATCCCCGTACTTGCGCCCGGGACGCCCCAGGAGATTCTCGACTACGGCCTCTACGCCGTTGCGCTGTCACGCTTTGCGGGCGTGTGGTGCGGGCTCAAGCTCGCGACCGATGTCTGCGACGGCGGAGGCGTGGTCGAGTTTGCGCCGGAGCGTTGGCCGATCGTCGAGCCCGAGGGATTCGCCTCGGATCGTCGCATGCATCCGCTGCTCATCGTCCCCGTCTCGCTCCAGGCCGAGCGTGAGCTCTACTCGACGCGCCTCGCCGCCGCTCGCGCATTCGCGCGCGAAAACGGCCTGAATCGGATCGTCAATCGGGGCGCGAGCGACCGCATCGGCATCGTAGCGGTCGGCAAGGCCTACTACGACCTGCGATCGGCCTTGCGGAACATGGCGCTCGACGAGGACGCACTCGCCCAGGCTGGGGTGCGCATCCTCAAGCTCGGCATGGCCTTCCCGATCGAGCCGACGATCATCGAGGAGTTCTTGCCCGGGCTCGAGACTCTCTTGGTGGTCGAGGAGAAGCGCAGCTTCGTCGAATTGCAGCTCCGCGAGTTGCTCTACAACTCTGCCGCTCGGCCGGCGATCCATGGCAAGCAAGGCCCCGACGGCGCCGCGTTGCTGCCGGCCCACGGCGAGCTGGATGCCGAGATTCTCACGCGGGCGCTGTCGCAGTTCCTCGGCGACGCCCCCGGCGTACGCGAGCGGCTGCGGCGACTCGACGAGATCGAAGCGGCCTTCGAGACGTCTTCGGCCGCTCCGGCTCGCAGGGCCGGCTACTGCTCAGGATGCCCGCACAATCGCTCGACGCTGCTTCTCGAAGGGCAGATCGCCGGCGGCGGCATCGGTTGCCACGGCATGGCGGCCGGGCTCGCCCGCGCCAATCGCGGAATCGCCTGGCTCGCGCACATGGGCTCGGAGGGCGGCCACTGGATCGGCATGGCGCCGTTTACCAAGCACAAGCATCTGTTCCAGAACCTAGGCGACGGCACCTACTTCCACTCCGGCCGCCAAGGCGTGCTTGCGGCGGCGCAGGCCGGCGTCAACATTACATTCAAGATCCTGCACAACGGCGTCGTCGCCATGACCGGCGGACAAGACGCCGCGGGCTCGGTCGGCGTACCCGAGCTCACCCGCGAGCTCGAAGCCGCCGGCGTCCGTAAGACCGTCCTGCTCGCCGACGAGCCCGAGAAATACCGCGATCGCTCGGGCCTCGCCTCCAACGTCGTCGTCCGGCCTCGCGAAGATCTCGAGCTGACGCTGCGCGAGCTCGAGCGCGAGCCCGGCGCGACGGTGCTGCTCTACGACCAGATGTGCGCCGCGGAAAGGCGCCGGCGCCGCAGCCGCGGCATCCTGCCGCAGCCAACGAAACGCGTCATGATCCACCAGCGCGTGTGCGAGGGCTGCGGCGACTGCGTGCGTCAGGCGAACTGCGTTTCGCTCGAGCCGGTCGAGACCGAATACGGCCCCAAGACCCGCATCCACCAGTCCTCCTGCAACGTTGATGCTTCGTGCCTGCTTGGGGACTGCCCCTCGTTCGTCACCGTCGAAATCGAGGAGGGCTCGGGCCGCAAGCGCCGCCCGCTGCCCGATCTCCCGAAGACGACCGCGCCGGCGCCGCCAAGGCGAGAATGGGCTGAGCCGTACCACATCCTCATGCCCGGCATTGGAGGCACGGGCGTCGTTACGATCAACGCGCTGCTCGCCACCGCCGCCCTGCTCGACGGCCTGTGCGTCTCCACGCTCGACCAGACGGGCTTGGCGCAAAAAGGCGGCGCCGTCGTCGCGCACCTGACACTGAGCCGCCGACCGCTCGAAACGGCGAACCGCGTCAGCTACGGCGCAGCCGATCTCCTGCTCGGCTTCGACGTGGTGGGCGCGGCGAATGCTAGGAATTTGGTTCGCACGGCCGCGGATCGCACCGTCGCCGTCGTCAACTCGCATCAGACGCCGACCGGCGAGTCCGTTCGACGCGGCCTGACCGTAATCTCGCCGGAAGCTGAGCTACGCCGCGCGATCGACCGTTTCTCCCGCGCCGAGGAGAACCTTTACGTCGACGCCTCGCGCATCGTCGAGCGCCTCTTCGGCAGCCACCTGCAGACCAACATCTTCCTCGTCGGGGCGGCCTGGCAGAGGGGCCTGATCCCGATCTCGCTCGAAGCAGTCGAGCAGGCCGTGCGTCTCAACGGCATCGCTGTCGAGAAAAACCTAAGCGCCCTGTTCTGGGGTCGCGTCTGCGCCGAAGATCCCGAGCAGGCGCTCCGACACGTGCAAGACGAACGGCCTGCCGACCCGCCCACGCTCGATGAGCTCATCCGCGCTCGCACCGAAGAGCTGACCCGCTACCAGGACGCCGACTACGCCGGACACTACCGCGCGTTCCTCGAGCGCGTGCAGCGGACTGAGGCAAAGGCGGCGCCCGAGTCGAATTCGCTCACTCGCGCCGTCGCCGAGAACCTGTTCAAGCTGATGGCGTACAAGGACGAGTATGAGGTCGCCCGGCTGCTGGCGGACCCGGCCTTCGAGGCGCGCGTCGCCGACATCTTCGAGCGGCCGATGCGAATCGTCTATCACTTGCACCCGCCTCTGCTTCGTCGGCTCGGCGTCCGGCGCAAGCTCGAGCTCGGGTCTTGGGCGAAGCCCCTGTTTCGGCTTCTCGCGAGCTTCAAAGCGCTGCGCGGGACAGCTTACGATCCCTTCGGCTACCTGCCCTCCAGGCGCCTCGAGCGTGAGTTGGTCGATTGGTATTGCCAAACGGTGGACGGCTTGCTCGACGGCCTCACCGCGTCGACCCTGCCAGATGTCGTCGAGATCGCCAAGGCGCCCGAGCAGATCCGCGGCTACGAAGACGTCAAGGAGGAGAGCGCCAATCAGGTTCGCGCCTGGGTTGCCGAGCGCCTTCGATCGCGAGCCAGCCGGGCAGCGGCTTGAGCGCCCCGAATCGAGGCAACTCTCGGCGCAGCTAGGGCTAGTGATAGAGCGACGCGACGAGCCGCGGGCGAAGGTCTTCGCTCACCAACTCGGCCGCGCTCAGCCTGGCTTGCAGCAGGCCGTGTGGGTCGTGGTCGCCGCTCTGTCGGCGGTAGTGCAGTAGCTCGTGCGCAGCCACGCGCGCCAGCGCCCGCCCCAAAGTCTCCCAGTCGCCGGCCCGCGTCAGGCGCATCACCGGATCGACGAAGAGCTCGAGCCTCGGCAGGATCGCGCCGTCGGCCCGGTAGGCCAGCCCCAGTGCGTCCACGGGGACGCCTTCCCGCGAGCGCAACACGGCAAGCGCCACATCGGCGTCGCCCAGAGCGTTGCAGCGGCCGAGCTCAACTTCGATTCCCGGCAATAGGGCGTGGAGCTCCCGCAACAGCCCTGCTCGGGCTGGTACGCCGATCTCCGCACGGTCTTCCAGGCACACGCTGAGGGCGAGCGCCTGGGAGGTCATGCCGACCAACACAAACGCGGAGGCCAAAAGACGCCCGGCGTGCTTCATCGTTCCTTAATCTGATCTTAATGAAATCTTATTTTCTGTCAAGACCCAGCGACGCTTCGGCTCGCTCGAGCCCTCCGGGCCCGTTCTCAAAGATCGGCGGTTCGACGCCCGCTTGCTAGACTTGGACCGGTCCGCCGTGGACATCGTCGACGCGAACGTTCTTGCTTTGGCGCCGCTGTGGTACGTGGCGTTCCTGCTCTCGCTCACCTGCCACGAGGCGTCGCACGCCTGGGCGGCGGAGCGGCTCGGAGACCCGACGGCCGCGATCGGCGGGCAGGTCACGCTCAACCCCGCGCCCCACATTCGCCGGGAAGTCTTTGGCACGGTCATCGTGCCGTTCCTCTCATTCGCGCTCAGCGGCTTCATGATCGGGTGGGCCAGCGCGCCCTACAATCCGCTGTGGCAACAACGCTATCCCAAGCGTGCGGCGTGGATGGCGCTCGCCGGCCCGGCGGCGAATCTGGCGCTGGTGCTGCTGGCCGCGCTGTTGATTCACACCGGCCTGGCGCTCGGGTGGTTCGAATACCCCGACACGCTCAGCTTCACCCACGTGGTCGCTCCGGGAGCAACCGAGTTGGGCGAAGCCGGCGCCATCTTCCTGAGCATTCTCTTTTCTCTCAACCTGCTGTTGATGGCCTTCAACCTGATCCCCGTGCCGCCGCTCGACGGCGCGACGGCGATCGGGCTGTTGCTGCCGGACGAGGCCGCGCTCAAGCTACTCGACTTCTTCCGCCAACCCGGCTTCTCGATCCTGGGCCTGGTGTTGGCCTGGCGGTTCTTCGGAGAGCTGTTCTCGCCGCTGTTTTTCTGGTGTGCGCGGGCGCTCTATGGCGTGTTTTGACCCGCCTCACCAGCGGGTCCCAAGCCTAATCCTTCAGTCCGTATAATCAAGAGGCTCATGCCTTCAGCCACACGCCGCCAGGCGCTCATCGCCATCGCTGGCGCGGGAGCCGCCACGCCCGCCCTCGCCGACGACTACCAGCCCAAGGCCCTCAACGCTCGGGACTTCGAGTTGCTCGCCGCTCTCACCGAGACGATCATCCCGCAAACCGACTCGCCCGGCGCAGCCGCTGCGGGCGTGCCGCGGATGCTCGATGAGGACGCTCGAGGGAGCCGCAGTCTACGACTTCGGCTCGACGGCGCGCTGAGGCGCTTCCGTAAGGACGGCTTCCTCGAGCTGGACCCGGGCGGGCGCACCGCGCTGATGACCCGCTACATGAACGACAAAGGCAAACGCGGCGCCGCTTTTCGAACCATCAAGGACCTCACCATCGACCGCTACTACGCGACCGAAGCCGGCATGGTCGACGAGCTCGGCTACAAGGGTCAGACCTATTTGGCTTCTTTCCCGGGTTGCCAGCACGCCGAGCACGGCGGGGAGGACGCCTAGATGGCTTACGAAGACGTCGATGTCGTCGTCATCGGATCCGGCGCCGGCGGCGGCATGGCTGCCTGGAATCTCGCGCGCAAAGGCGCCAAGGTGCTGGTGCTCGAAGCCGGTGAGAAGTTCGACAAGGCCGACTTCTGGTCCCACGTCAAACCGTGGGAAGCTCACAAGCGGCGCGCTAACGGCGAGCGTCCGCCGGACTTCGAAGGCCTGCCTCTTCGCGAGAGTCCCTTCACCAACGCCGCGGGGCAGGACTTCCTGCTCAGGCGCGTTTGGGGCGTCGGCGGCAAGACCAACATTTGGGGCCGCGTCTCGCTGCGCTTCTCCGAGCTCAACATGCAGGAGCCGGCCAAGGACGGCTGGGAGATCCCCTGGCCGATCCACTACTCCGAGCTCGCGCCCTACTACGACAACGTCGAGAAGCTCATCGGCGTCAACGGCGGCGACGACGACCAGCCCTGGCTGCCCGGCTCCAAGCATCACCTTCCGCCGCCCAACCTGCGTTGCGGCGAGAAGATCGTTCGTTCGGCCTTCGCACGCAAGGGCTACAAGGTGGTCAACGGCCGCCGCGCCGTTCTCACCAAAGAGCACAACGGCCGCGCGCCATGTCACTACTGCGGCGCCTGCGGACAGGGTTGCGACGTCAGCGCTTTCTTCAACTCCTACGACTACCTGCTCGCCGATTCGCTCGAAACCGGCAACCTCGAGATCGTCGAGAACGCCATCGTCTCGCGCATCCTCACCAACGAGGAAGGCGTGGCCGACCGCGTTCAATATTTCGACCGGCTTACGGCGCGAGAGGTGCAAGTGCCGGCCAAGCGCGTCATCGTCGCGGCTTCGGCCGTCGACTCGACGCGCATCCTGCTTAACTCAGCCTCTCGCCGCCATCCCAACGGGCTCGGCAACGGCTCCGACGTCATTGGCCGCTATCTGGTCGAGCAATTCCGCTTCCACGTCGAGGCCTACGCGCCGCAGCTGTTCGGCGCGAAGGCCACCAATGACGACGGCATCTCCGGCGCGCACATCTACTTGCCGCGCTTCGAGGACACCGACCCCAAACGCGGCTACTTGCGCGGTTGGGGCATGCAGTTCTGGGGCTCGGGTTGCAAGAGCTCGGTCCCGTGGGCCAAGTCGCGGCCGGGTTTCGGCGAGGACCTCAAAAAGGACATCAAGGACCGCTATCCCTCTCTGATCGCACTGCACCCTTACGGTGAGGCGCTGCCCTACGCTCACAACCGCATCACCGTGCGCAGGGACCGCAAAGACCGCTTCGGCGTTCCGCTGATGCACATCGACTACTCGCTCGGCGAGAACGAGTACAAGATGATGGATCGCATGTACGACGTCGTCGAGGAAGTGCTGCACGAGATGAAGGCCGAGCCGCTGCCTTACAAGCGCGGCGACATCGACCAGCTCGGCGCCGCCATCCACGAGCACGGCACTTGCCGCATGGGCGACGACCCCAAGCTTTCCGCCGTCAACCGCGACGGCCGCATGCACGAAGTGCGGAACGTCTGGGTGATGGACGGCAGCGTCTTCCCAACCCCAACGGAGAAGAACCCGACCCTGACGATCCTCGCCAACGCCTGGCGCTGCTCCGACGCGCTAGCCGCCGCGATGAAGAAGGGCGAGGGGTAGGGGACGAGGCGTAGGGGCAGTCACGCTTCGTGACTGCCTCCCGGGCGCTACTCCACCGGTACGAACGGTCCAGCCGGCGATGTCCAGCCGGCGATGGCCACGGTCGCCTCGTGGTTTCCAGGCCCGAGCGACTCCGGCACTTTGACGACGAGCTGATACAGCCCCGCGCAGCACGGCGCAACGCCGACATAGAACACGTCGCCGGGCGGCAACTCGATGCCTCCTATGGTTACCCTCGCCGTCCGCGCCAAGTCGACGGTCCGGTTGGGAATCTCGCCCGCCGCCACCGGCTCGACCAGCGCGCCCAGCCCGGTTGCGAACAGGCTGATGAACTCACCCGCCGCCGCCGGCGAAAACGTCTGCTGCGCGTTGTCCTGGAACAACCCAGGCGGCGCCACCACGTTGGGACCGCCGCCGTGCAGCGCCGCGATCGGGTTCGCGCCATTCTCGCCGCCAAAACTGGTGAAGACGAAGAACCCCGGCGCGGCTTCGGCAATCTCCACCATCTGCGGTTCGCTGCGCGCCTCGTCGGCCTGCCCGCAAGCGCGAATCACTGTCACCGCCTGCGGCCCAAGCCCGACCTGATCCGAAGCCTGTAGGTTGAGCTGAGTCGGCAGCACCGCGAACAGCGGCGAGCGATGGCCGCCGATCTCGACGCACACCCCCGACATCTCGGTCGAGACCTTGCCATCGCCGTCGAGCGTGGGCTGCACGTTGAGCGTCCCGGCTGGTGCAAACTCCTCTCCGAAGATGCTCACGATCGAGCGCGGCGCCGCGCTCGTCACGCTCGGCACGAGCGTCGCCAACACGATGCCGCCGGCGCTGATCGAGGGCGTCGGCGTCGGCTCGCCCGCCGCCGGCTGCACGGTCTGGTCGGTGATGTAGATGCGGTCGCCCGTCTCTTGCATATTGCCGTTGGCCGCGTTGCCGGCGGCGGCGAAGATCACTGGCCCTACGTCGCTCGCCGGCGCAGTCCAATTCAACTGGAACGTCTGCCCGCCCTCGGCCACCCGCCGAAACTCGTGCGTGGCGAACTCCGGCCCCGCGCACGGGTCGACAGGGATGCCGCTGTCGACCACGATGTCGTCGTCAACCGCAGCCAACGAGCCCTCGGATTGGCAGCCGTCTCCGGCGTTGCGTACCGTGAGCTGGAATCCCCAAAACACCTGTGAGATGTCGGGGTCCTCGACGCGGACTTGCACCGGCACGGTCTCGGCCGGCCTGTAGGCGTACTGCTCCACTGGCTCGCCGTTTACCGTGATGGTGACCCGGCCCGCTCCTGTGTTCGGCGTCACGTCGTGGCAGCGGCTACTGCCGCACGAGCGCTCCCCGGGGAACGGACCGCCGGTCCGGCCGGCTTCCGCGCCGGTTTCCTCCGCATGCAGACACAGCGGAAACGCAAGAAGGATGGAGGCCGCGAGGGTCGCGGCTGCGCGTGAGAGATTCAAGATGTTACCCCTTATCGAGACTTCAACCCGCTACAGCGCCGAAAGTCGCCCTCGGGCCCCGAGACTTCTCTCGACCAGCCGCGGCGAGCGCCTTGTCCGTGATCGTCGAAACAGGCAGCGCTGCACGCTGTGCGGCCGTAAGCCAGCGGTACTCTTCCGGCTTCTTTCCCGATAGTCTAGCTAGATAGACCACCCCGGCATAGCTCCGGAACATGATTCCGTGACGAAAGTTACCAAGCGCCTCCCCAAGCTCGATGCCGAGGCCGGAGAGACAATCGGGGCCAAGCCCTCGCCCTTCGGCGTAGGGAGCTTCCCAAAACCCCGGCATCACGCCGGCGTCCTCGGGCCGGCGGCGCATCAGCAAACGACCCCGTCGCTCGACCAACGCGACCGCGAGCTCGTAGCGTTCGAGCTTCTGGTTGGGTTTCTTGACGGGCCGCTCGGCTTGTAAGCCGAGTCGATACGCCCGGCAACGCGGTTGCAACGGGCAGAGCCGGCAGCGGGGCGCTTTCGGCGTGCAGATCGTCGCCCCTAACTCCATCAGCGCTTGGGTAAGCGCACCGCGCTCGCCCGCTCGCGTCTCGTCCATCCAAGCCTGGGCTCGTTCCGCTAGACGCTTGCGGACCTTGGACGTCGCGATGTCGCCGTCTTCGTCGAGCAGCCGCGCCAACACCCGCAGCACGTTTCCATCCACCGCAGCGTGCGGCAGCTCGAACGCAATCGAAGCGACCGCGCCCGCGGTATAGTCGCCAACGCCGGGCAGCTCGCGAATCGCCTCGTAGCGCCGCGGAAACCGCCCGCCGTGCTGCTCGACCATCCTCCGCGCCGCCGCCTGTAGCATCCGCGCCCGGCGGTAGTAGCCCAAGCCGGCCCACGCGTCCAGCGCCTCCGCCTCAGCCGCCGACGCCAGCGTCTCGACTGTCGGAAAGCGAGCGAGAAAGCGCTCGTAGAACGGGATCACCGCCTCCACGCGCGTCTGCTGCAGCATGATCTCGGAAACCCAGATGCGGTAGGGGTCGCGGCTGCGCCGCCAGGGCAGATCCCGTGCATGGCGCCCGTACCAATCTACGAGCACACGGGGAACCGTCGTCGCTCGCCCCCGGCCCATCGCTCACAGCTCAGCGTTCACCGCGCACCACAGCCACGCGATAATCCCGGTTCATCTCCGCGATAAAGCGCACGCCGATGCCCTTTGGGCAGGCCGCCTCGCAGTCGTAGGTGTTGGTGCAGCTCCCAAAGCCCTCGGCGTCCATCTGCTCCACCATGCTCTGCACGCGCCGGTAGCGCTCGGATTGGCCCTGCGGCAAGTGCGCTAGGTGGGCGATCTTGGCGGCGGTGAACAACGACGCCGACGCATTCTTGCAGGCCGCCACGCACGCCCCGCACCCGATGCAGGCCGCCGCATCCATCGCCGTATCGGCCTCCGGCTTGGGGATTGCAATCAGGTTGGCGTCCGGCGTGCCGCCCGTACTCACCGAGACGAACCCTCCCGCGCCGATGATGCGGTCGAAAGCGCTGCGGTCGACCGTCAAATCCTTCACCACGGGAAAAGCCGACGCCCGCCATGGCTCGATCGTGATCTCGTCGCCGTCGCGGAAGCGCCGCATGTGGAGCTGGCAAACCGTCGTCAGCCGGTCCGGCCCGTGCGGCGTCCCGTTGATGACCAGCGAGCACATCCCGCAGATTCCCTCGCGGCAGTCGTGATCGAACGCTACCGGATCCTCGCCGCGCTCGATCAGCTTCTCGTTGAGCTCGTCGAGCATCTCGAGAAAGCTCATGTCAGCGATCGCCTCCGCCTCGTACTCGACGAACCGGCCCGGATCGTCCGCATCGGCCTGTCGCCAGATTTTCAGCGTCAATCGCATCGCGCTTCGCTTCTCCGGGCTCACTTGTAGCTCCGCGTCGCCAGATGGACGTTCTCGAAGTGCAACGCCTCTTTGTGCAGCACGGGCGCGCCCCCGTCGCCAGCATGCTCCCAAGCAGCCACGTAGGCGTATTCGTCGTCGTTTCGTTTCGCTTCGCCCTCCGGCGTCTGGTATTCCTCGCGGAAGTGGCCCCCGCAAGACTCCTCGCGCTCGAGCGCGTCGCGGCACATCAGCTCTGCGAACTCGAGAAAGTCCGCCACGCGGCCGGCGTACTCGAGCGACTGATTCAGCTCGGCGCCGTTTCCTGGCACCTTCACGTCCGCCCAGAACTCCTCGCGAAGCGCCGGAATCTTCTCGAGCGCTCGTTGCAGCCCGTCGCGGTTGCGCGCCATGCCGCAGCCCTCCCACACGATCCTGCCGAGCTCTTTGTGGAACGACTGCGGCGTCCGCTGGCCGCCCGCCCCCAGCAGCCGCTCGAGCTTCGCCGTCACCGTCTCTCCCACTGCCGAGAACTCCGCCTCGTCGGTTCCGGCCAGCTTCGGCCGCTCGCTCGCCAGGTAGTCGCCGATCGTGTACGGCAGCACGAAGTAGCCGTCGGCCAACCCCTGCATCAGCGCGCTCGCCCCCAGCCGGTTCGCCCCGTGGTCCGAGAAGTTCGCCTCCCCAATCACGTGCAGCCCCGGAACGGTCGACATCAGGTTGTAGTCCACCCACAGGCCGCCCATCGTGTAGTGCACGGCCGGGTAGATGCGCATGGGAACCTCATAAGGGTTCTCGTCGGTGATGCGCTCGTACATCTCGAACAGGTTGCCGTAGCGCTGCTCGATGACGTCCTGACCCAGGCGGTTGATCGCATCGGAAAAGTCCAGATAGACCCCCTTGCCGCCCGGGCCTACGCCGCGGCCCTCATCACAGACCTCCTTGGCCGCCCGCGAGGCGATGTCCCGCGGAGCCAGGTTGCCAAAGCTCGGATACTTGCGCTCGAGGTAGTAATCGCGTTCGTCGTCGCCAATCTGACCGGGCGGCCGGCCGTCGGCCTGCTTCTTCGGGACCCAGCAACGCCCGTCGTTCCGCAGCGACTCCGACATCAGCGTCAGCTTCGACTGGTGGTCGCCCGAAACTGGAATGCAGGTGGGATGAATCTGCGTATAGCAGGGGTTGGCGAAAGCCGCGCCGCGCTTGTGCGCTCGCCAGCTCGCCGTCACGTTGCAGCCCTTGGCATTGGTCGAGAGGAAGAAGACGTTGCCGTAGCCTCCGGTCGCCAACACCACCGCGTGCCCGGCCCACCGCTCGATCTTGCCCGAGACCAAGTCGCGTGTGACGATCCCCGCCGCCCGGCCATTCTGGACGACCAGGTCCAGCATCTCCGTTCGCGGGTGCATCTTCACGCCGCCGGCGTGGACTTGCTTCTCGAGCGCCTGGTACGCCCCCAGCAACAACTGCTGCCCGGTCTGTCCGCGCGCGTAGAACGTGCGCGACACCTGCGCCCCGCCGAACGAACGGTTCGCCAGCAGTCCGCCGTACTCCCGCGCGAACGGCACGCCTTGCGCCGCACATTGGTCGATGATGTTGTTCGCCACCTCGGCCAGGCGATACACGTTCGCCTCGCGGCTGCGAAAATCCCCGCCCTTGATCGTGTCGTAGAACAGCCGCCCCACCGAGTCGCCGTCGTTCTGGTAATTCTTCGCTGCGTTGATGCCGCCTTGCGCCGCGATCGAGTGCGCGCGTCGCGGCGAATCCTGAAAGCAGAAGCAGTCGACTTGGTACCCCAACTCGGAAAGCGTGGCCGCGGCCGAGGCGCCGGCGAGCCCGCTGCCCACCACCAGCACGCGGTACTTGCGCTTGTTCGCCGGGCTCACCAGCTTCATCTCGCGCCGGTGACGCTCCCACTTCTGCTCGAGCGGCCCGGAGGGGATGCGCGCGTCTAACCGCATCGATTCGCCCTCCGCCTGAGCAGCGCCATCAGCCCGGAAGCCATCACAACACCTCCTGGAACGGCTCGATCACGCCAATCAAACAAGCCACCACGATCGCCGCGTTGCCCGCCACCACCACGATCGCAAACAGTCGCCCGGCCAAGTCCATCCCGTCTCGCCACGTCGGCGTTCGCAGCCCGAAGGTCTGAAACAAGCTCGCAGCCCCGTGCGCGAGGTGTAAGAACAGCAGCGCCATCGCGATCAAGTAAGGGATCGCGACCAGCGGTTCGCGAAAGCCGAGAACCACCATCGAAAACGCGTCGTGCCGGCCCTCGGCGTCGCGCAACCCGTAGAAGTCCGGATAGACCATCCCAATCGTGAAGTGCGCCAGGTGATAGAGGATGAACGCCAGCAGGATTGCGCCGCTATGCAGCATCGTCCGCGAGTACATCGTCGACTGGATCGGCTCGAGGCCGGCGTAGGCTATCGGTCGCGCCGCGCGATTGCGTTTCTCGAGCTTGAAGTTGCCGACGATGTGCAGCGCCAGCGCCGCCAACAAACCCAGCCGCGCCACCCATAGCGGGCCCGGCATGCCCTTGAGCGCCGCCGCGTAGGCGTTGAACGGCTCCGGTCCGAGGAAGATCTGAAGATTCCCCGCCATGTGGCCGAGCACGAACAGCGCCAACACCGCGCCCGTCGCTCCGACCATGAACTTGGTCCCGACCGTGCTCGAGAGGGTTTTCGACAACCCGTTCATCTAACCTCCCGCCCCCGCGCGAAAGAGTCGTTTTGCCTCGGATGCCTCGCGCCCGGCCGCCTACCGGTCGCGCTCGGTTCGCTCTACATCCATCCCATCGGGATTCTCGTCCGAATCCCGCAGACCGCCGCCGAGCTCAGCTCTGTTCCTTCTTGTAGATGATCTCGTCGACCACCCCGTATTCCTTCGCTTGTTCGGCGTTGAGAATGAAGTCTCGCTCGACGTCGGTGTTGATGGTCTCGAGCTTCTGTCCGGTCGCCTCCGCGAGGATCTCGTTGAGCCGCGCCCGCATGCGCAAGATCTCCTTTGCATGGATCTCGATGTCGGTCGCTTGGCCCTGCAGTCCGCTCATGTGTGGCTGGTGCAGCAGGAAGCGCGAGTTCGGCAGCGCGTAGCGCTTGCCCTTGGCCCCGGCCGCCATCAGCACCGCCGCCATCGAGGCCGCTTGCCCGATGCAAACCGTGGTGATGTCGGGCCGCACGAACTGCATCGTGTCGTAGATTGCCATGCCGGCGGTGATCGAGCCTCCCGGCGAGTTGATGTAAAGCCAGATGTCGCGCTCGGGGTTCTCCGCTTCGAGGAACAACAACTGCGCGGTGATCAGGTTGGCGATCGTATCGTCGATTGGGTACCCGACGAAGATGATGTTATCCCGCAGCAGCCGCGAGTAGATGTCGTAGGCCCGCTCGCCGCGGCTGGTCTGCTCGACCACCATCGGCACGAGTTGGTTGAACGGGATCGGAAAGTCCGGCATCTCAGCTCCTTGCAAACTCCATTCTCGCAAACGGCTTATTCGCCTTCGCTCGTCTCAGCGGCCTCACCGCCTTCCGCGCCCTCGGTGTCCGCGGAGGCGTCTCCCGCCGCTTCGTCCTTCGGCTCTTCTGGAGGATCGACCTTTTCGGCCTCGTCAAACAGGAAGCTCATCGTCTTCTCGTTCTTCAGGTGCGATTCGATCTGATCCAGCGTGCCGTCCTCGGCGAGTTGGCGGCGCGCGCCTGCGAGGGTGAGCTGGTTGCGCTGGGCGAACATCTGCACCTCGGCGTCGATCGCCGGCTGCTCCACCTCAATCGCCTCCACCTCGCCAATCCGCTCGAGCAACAGGCCGGCCTTGACGTCGCGCGTCGCCCGTTCGCGCTGCTCCTCGCCGAGCTCCTTCCAGTTGATCGGCGTATTCTCTAGATCGATCCCCTGATTGGCGAACATGCGCGCCATGCGCTCGAGCCGGCTGCGAATCTGCTCGTTGACCAGCAGATCCGGCACCGGAAACGGATGCTTCTCCACCAACTGATCCACCAGCGCTTCTTTGGCCTGCTCCTCGGCTTGTCGGCGCTTTTGGCCGTGGATCTCTTCCCGGATGCGCTTCTCGAGCTCTTCGAGACTCTGGAAATCGCCCGCCTCGTTCGCGAAATCGTCGTCGAGCTCGGGTAGCTCCTTGACCCGAATGCCCTTGACCTCGGCGTGGAACGGGATGGTCTTGCCCGCGAGGCGCTCGTTGCCGAAATCCTCCGGGTAGTTGACGTCGAAGTCCGCGGTGTCGCCGGGAGACTTGCCCTTCAGCGCGTTGGTGAAGTCCCCGAACGTCTCCTCGCCGCCGATCACGATCGTCGTCTCGCTCTGGTCGATCGTGGGCGCGCCCTCCACCTCTTCGCTCTTGAGCGAGACGACGGCGATGTCGCCGTCCTCGAGCGGCCGCGGGTCGAGGTTTCGATAGGAGGCGTGGCGTTCCCTCAACTGCTCGAGCTCGCGCGCCACCTCCTCATCGCTCACCTCGGGCTCGGCGAACGGCGCCTGCAACCGTTTGTACTCGGCGAGCTCGAAGTCGGGAATCATCTCGAACTCGGCGGTGAACTCGAGCGGTTGGTCGTCTTCGAACTTGACGTCGCGCACCTTCGGCGTGCCGATCACGCGGTAGTCCTGTTCCTCGGCCTCGGCCCAAAAATGCTTGCCGATCAGCTTGTCGAGCACCTCGGCGCGCAACTCCTCCGCGTAGCGCATGCGGATCACCGAGTCCGGCGCCTTGCCGGGCCGGAAACCAGGCACCCGCACCTGCTTGCGGAACGACTGGAGCACGCGGTCGCTCTCCTTCCGCACGTCGTCCCACGGGACGGAGATCTCGAGCTCGCCTCGAGTGACGTCAGTCGATGCCAAATCTTGAAGCCTCTATATGGGGGGAAACGCCCGAACTTTCCATCTTATCGCAGCGCGCCAAACGCGCCGGCGCCACGCGAAGCCAGAATGCTTGGGTTCAGCCTGCGCTGGTAGACTACTGCCGATGCTCCCGCGCCTGGCCCTGTTCCTGCTCGCCCTGCCCCTGCTCGCCGCCGACAGGCCCAACATCGTCTGGATCTCGATCGAAGACACCGGCCAGGAAGTCGCGCCCTACGACCGGCTCGCCGTCACGCCCAACATCGCCCGGCTGGCGCGCGAAGGCGTAACCTTCCTCAATGCCTTCTCGCACTCGCCCGTTTGCGCGCCCACGCGCTCGGGCATCATTACCGGCATGTACCCGTCCTCGATGGGCACGCAGCACATGCGCTCGGACATGGTTCCGCCGGCCTACGTCAAGGCCTTCCCCGAGTACCTGCGCCGGCAAGGCTACTACACGACGAACAACTCGAAGACCGACTACAACTTCCCCTCGCCGACCACCGCCTGGGACGAGAGCTCGCGGACAGCCCACTGGAAAAGCCGTCCGGATCGAGACCAACCCTTCTTCGCCGTCTTCAACCTCAACACCACTCACGAGAGCCGCATCCGCCGTCAGTACGAAGCCCGCATCGACGACGACGCCAACAAGATCCACGACGCCCAGAGGCTCATCCTGCCGCCCTACTACCCCGACACGCCCAAGATGCGCGAGGCCTGGGCCGCTTACTATGACATCATCACCAGCACCGATGAGCGCGTCGGCGAGCTGCTGCAGGAGATCGACGACGCCGGGCTGCGCGATTCGACCGTCGTGGTTTTCTGGGGCGACCACGGCGTCGGCCTGGCGCGCGGCAAGCGTTGGCTCTATGACTCGGGCGTCAAGGTCCCCATCACCGTGCGCTGGCCCGGTGAGATCGAGCCCGGCTCGGTGCGCACCGACTTGGTGCAGTTCCTCGACCTCGCGCCCACCATGGTCGTGCTGGCCGGCGGCGACAAGCCATCCCACATGCAAGGGCGTATCTTCCTGGGCCCCAACACCGAGCCCGCGCCCGAGCGGCTGTTCCACGCCCGCGACCGCATGGACGAGCGCTTCGACATGATCCGCGCGGTGCGCGACGAGCGCTACAAGTATATCCGCAACTTCGAGTCCCACAAGCCCTGGGTGCAGTTCATGCGCACGCCCAGTCAAGGGCCGGCCTACCAAGAGCTCGGGCGGCTCAAAGACGAAGGCGGCCTCGACGAGCTGACCGGGCTGTTCATGCGCGACTCGAAGCCCTACGAAGAGCTCTATGACCTGCTCGTCGACCCCTACGAGATGCACAACCTGGCCGGCGACCCAGCCTACGCCGGGCGACTAGAAGCCATGCGCGGCCAGCTCGTCACCTGGATGCACCGCACCGACGACAAGGGCCTGATCCCCGAGCCCGAGCTGTTGCGTACGATGTATCCGACAGGCGAGCGCGTGACGGCCGCGCCGCCGAAAGCCGAGAACATCGGCGGGCGCGTGAAGCTGACCGCGCCCGACGGGGCGTCCATCGCCTATTCGCTCGAAGCGGGCAACGAGCCGCGCTGGCTCGTCTATTCCGAACCGGTGGACCTACCCGCGGGCAAGACGCTACGAGCGATCTCGGTCCGGCTGGGCTACCACGACAGCAAGCCGATCACCGTGCGCTGAGCCGCGAATCGCCAAGGCTACTCGACGAGGAATCGCACTGCTTCGGACAGCCAGCCGCTGTCCCAGCGATGCGGCCGTTTGGGCTCGTAGTCGTAGCGGTGCGGAATGTTGAGCTCCACCATCAGCCGGTGGAGCGCCGCGCCGCCCGGCGCTCGAACGCCTCCCGTGCCGTAGTAGAACAGCCTCGGCTCACCCCCAAGCGCGGCGCCTCTCCCTCGCAACAGTGTCGAGAGTCGATACCGTTCGAAATTTTCTCCGCTGCCAAACAGCTCAGCGATGCGCTTCGCCCGGTCCGCCTCGTCCATCGGCCCCGTGTCAATGCGGATGCCGCTGTCCCACCCAGCCGCCTTGTGGAACGTTTGCGGATTCCTCAGCAGCAGCGAGAACGCGCCCCAGCCGGACTTGCTGAACCCGACCAGCAGCCGCCCCTCGGCCTTTCGCATCACAGGGTAGGTCTCTTCGATCAAGGGCAGGACGACCTTCAGCAAGTGGCTTTCGTCGCGCCGACTCAGATCTCGGTCATGATCGGCGAACCAAGGCGGCGCGGTGAATTCCGGCGCCACGCAGATGAGGCCATGCTCATTGTGGACGCCCAGCTTCTCGACCTCGCGCAGGCCGTCGCCGAAGCGGCGCTCCGCGCCGGCAACGACCGGCAGCACATAGAGAACGCGGTACAGCTTCGCCGGATCCATCCGATCCGGCAGTAGGACGCGAATCGTAGTCTCGCCGGATTGATATTCCGATGAGACGCGGTGCATCCTGAATCCATCGGCTTCGGCGGCGCTCGAGCCCACAGTCAACAACAGACCGGCAAGAAGGACCCCGGAGGCCAGCCGTTTCGGGTCGCCGATTCGAGCTCGATTCACCTCAGGCCATCGCATAGGTTAGCCGACAGAGCCGGGGGACTGGTGCGCCTGGAGCCGCAATCGCTCTTTGGGCCGCGGCGCGCCCACAGTGTAACCAAGGCAGGTCCGTAGGACGTCAACGGCCATCAGTCGCGGCCTCGACGGCGGCGCTCACGGGACCGCTTCAGCTCTTCCTCGAGTCCTTCCCCCTCACCCCTCGCCGGTTGCTCCAGTCGTTCGCGTTCGCCCTTGAGCTGCTTGCGCCCCCGCTCGCGCCGCTCCTAGCCGGTCTCGCGCTAGATATTATCTGTCAGATAATTTTATGGTCCTATAATATACCATTGGATATCAATCAAACCTACTCGATCAACCTGAAGATGCTGGCTGAGCGCACCCGTATCGGCTATCAGCAGTTGTACCTGGGCCTGGTGCAACGCAAGCGGGAGTTGAAATTCGGTGACGCCGTCCAAGTGGCCGATGTGCTCGGGCTGCCTCTCGAGGAGTTTCGCGATTGTCTCGAGAAAGGCCGCTTCACCGCCGACAGTCGTCAGGAGACTCTGCTGAGCGGAAACCGGCGGGCCGTACCGGGCGCGGTTGGATTCAAGGAGCGGTTCCTTTCCCGCAAGGCGCCTCCAGAGATCGCGCCCCCTACGGGCAAGCTCGGCGTGCTCCTTCCCGGGATGGGGGCTGTCGCGACGACTCTCATTGGCGGCGTCACCCTCGTGAGAAAGGGCCTGGCTAAGCCGATTGGCTCGCTGACTCAGATGGGCCGTATCAGGCTGGGCAAGCGAACCGACAAACGCAACCCCATGATTCACGAGCTGACACCACTCCCAGGTCTTGACGACTTGGTCTTCGGCGGCTGGGATATCTTCGAAGACGATTGCTATGAGGCGGCCAAGACGGCTGGCGTCATCGGGGAGTCGGCTTTGCGGGAGGTCGAGAACGAGCTGAGAGCGATTCGGCCGATGCCCGGCGTTTTCGAGGGCCGCTACGTACCGAGGCTCGAGGCCGCCCGCATCAAGGAAGGCGCGAACAAGATGGTTCTGGCCGAGTCGCTGATCCGAGACATCGAAGATTTCAAGCGCGACAACGGTCTAGAGCGAGCCGTGATGGTTTGGTGCGGCTCGACCGAAATCCATCAGCGCGCCACCGACAGTCATTCTTCGCTCGCCAAGTTCGAAGATGGGCTTCTCAACAATGATCCCGACGTCGCTCCGTCGCAGATATACGCCTACGCGGCTCTCAAGTGCGGGGTCCCATTCGCCAACGGCGCACCGAATCTGACCGTCGACATTCCGGCGATTCAGCAGCTTGCGAACGACCAGCAGACGCCGATCTGCGGTAAGGACTACAAGACCGGTCAGACCTTCATCAAGACCCTGATCGCGCCTGGTCTCAAGACTCGCCTCTTGGGAGTCAACGGGTGGTTCTCCACCAACATCTTGGGCAATCGGGACGGCGCTGTGCTAGAAGAGCCAGAATCGTTCAAGACCAAGGAAGAAAGCAAACTGGGCGCCCTAGAGGTGATTCTGCCGCCCGAACAGTACCCGGATCTCTACGGGCATTTCGATCACATGGTGCGCATCAACTACTACCCGCCGCGGGGCGACAACAAGGAGGGCTGGGACAACGTCGATCTGTTCGGTTGGTTGGGCTATCCGATGCAGCTCAAAGTCAACTTCCTGTGTCGCGATTCGATCCTAGCGGCGCCCTTGGCCCTCGACTTGGCGCTCTTCCTCGACCTAGCGCAACGAGCCGGCATGTCGGGGGTCCAGGAGTGGCTGTCGTTCTACTTCAAATCGCCGATGGTGCAGCCCGGCCTGTATCCCGAGCACGACATCTTCATCCAGCTCATGAAGCTGAAGAACACCCTGCGCTGGATGGCCGGCGAAGAGATGATCACACATTTGGGGCTGGAATACTACGACTGAGCCGCCTGGTCTGGTTCGGGAGCCGGCGATCTCTAGAAATACCCAGACCCGCCCGTCAACCTACTCCGCACCACGCTCTCGTTCAGCTCGATGCCCAAGCCCGGCTTGTCCGTCAGCACGTAATACCCGTCCTGGTAGAACGGCGCGTCGCGCACGATCATGTCGTCCCAGTAGTCGAGCTCCACCGAGTCCGACTCGAGAGCGACGAACGATTTGACCGCCGCGCACAGGTGCGCGTTGCCCACCGTGCCGATCGCGGTGCACATGTTGTGGCAAGCGAAGGTGATGTAATACAGATCCGCCCAGTCGGCAATCTTCTTCGTCTCGAGCAGGCCGCCGACCTTCTGCGGGTCCGGCTGGATCATGTCCATCGCCTGCTTCTCGATGAAGTCGCGGAAGGTGTGCCGCGAGTAGAGGTTCTCGCCCGTGCAGGTCGGAGGCTCGCACTCCATGGTGAAGCGCGCCATGGCGTCGGCGTTCTGCGGCGGCATCGGGTCCTCGACGAACCATAGGCCGAGATGCTTGGTCATGTTCGAGAACCGCAGCGCATCGGCATAGTTGTAGTTGAAGTGCAGGTCGATGCCCAGCGGATAGTCGTCGCCGAGGAACTTGCGGATCTCCTCGAGGATTTTGACCCATTGCTTCGTCTCGACCGAGGTGATGCCGCGGTTCCAGAGCTCCTGTCGGTACTGCCACGGCCGGCCCGCAATGTACTGCCCGCGGCCTTCCCAGTCCATGTCGAACTTCGTCGCCTGGAAGCCGTACTCCACCGACTTGCGAGCCTCGTCGACCCACGGCCCCGGGTCGGGCGTCTGCGGCGAGCCCGTGTCGTGGTAGATGAGCACCTTGTCGCGATAGGCGCCGCCGAGCAGCGTGTAGACCGGCGCGTTGAGAATCTTGCCCGCCAGGTCCCACAGCGCCATCTCGATGCCGGAGATCGCCGAAGACAGCGTGCCCGTCCACGAGCCGTGGCCCATCTTCGCCTCGACCATGCGGTTGTAGAGCACGTCGACGCCGAGCGGGTCCTGCCCCACGACGATCGGCTCGAGGTGCTTGAGATGATCGAGAATGCCGTCGCGGTTGAACGCCTCGCCGATCCCGAACAGACCCGAGTCGGTCTCGAGCTTGACCAAGTGCGCCGGGTACTTGATGTTGACCGACGCCGTCTTGACGCCGGTGATCTTGACCTTGCCGAGGTGGCTCGCGGCCGAGGGCATGGCCTTGACCACCTGCAGCGTTTCCGGAAGGAGCAGGCTCGCGGCGCCGCCGGCGGCCGCTTTGAGGAACTGACGTCGATCGAGCATGGCGGAGGGCCTCCGCCGCAGATTGGAGCAGATTCGCCGCCTCGGTTACAACAGCGACGAGTCGAGCTGCTCCACGACGCCGAACTGCGACCGGGCCGCGGCTGGGAAGCTCCCGCCTTGCCGCCGGCGCACGTAGGCGAGCAGGTTCTCCGGCGAATCGCCGAAGTAGTCGTTCAGGAGGCGATCCAGCGCCAGCTCGCGGGCGACCTCGCGGCTCAAGGCTGGCTTGTAGAGGTATCCGCGCCCCTGTTTACGGCGCGTGACGGCCCGTTTGCGGGCCAACCGGTCAAGCACGGTCATCACGGTCGTGTAGGCCAACGGCCGCGTCGGTTGCAGCTCCTGTTGAACGTCGCCCACGGTCGCGTCTTCAAGGCGCCAGAGAATCTTCATCACCTCGAGCTCGAGCTCAGGCAAGGGTCGGCTGCGTCGGATCGAAGGTGTGGCCGTCATCGAAAACTGTTTCGCCTCGGCCACCGATGTTAGCACGAGCGAAACAGTTTTCTGTCTAAATGTTTGATTAGATTTCGAGAGAGCCAAGTCGTCAAGGCGCCAGGGCCGCATCGGACTCGGATTCGTTGCGCGCGACCGGGCCGGGCTTCGGCTCTTCGAGCAGGGCAGCCGCCAGGCTCATCTTCGAAGCGGCGGCGAGCACTTGCGGGTCGGCTTCGGCGTGGACGCGGGCGCCGGCGTCCACGTCGAACGCGGCGGTGAAGACGTGCGTTCGAAGCCTGCGCCGAAGCTCCGGCAGCCGCGAGTCGATCTCCTGCTGGTCGGCGAAGACGACGCCGTCGGCTGCGGCGAAGGCGAGAAATTCCTCGATCGTCTCGGCGCTCGGACGCCAATCGCGGCTGATCGAGTCGAGCGGCAGCGTCGCTGCGAATCTCTCGAAGCTCCTCTCGGCGGCGAGCCTGCGCAGCAACGGGTCGTAGGGCTCGCGGGCGAGCCGGACGTCGGGCGTGATGCCCCCGCCGCCGTACACCGTCCTGCCGGCGTCGGTCAGCCGCAGATCGGAGCGGCTCGGCTCGAAGTCCTCCGAGCAGGGGTCGCCATAGTACTGTTCAGCCGAGACGCCGTCGTAGGCGCGTTGGATGAGCCGGCCCGAAGGCGTGTAATAGCGCGCGGTGGTGAGCACCACGGCCGTATCCGACGGCGTGGGATAGACGCTTTGGACAAGCCCTTTACCGAAAGTGTTGGAGCCGACGACGAGCGCGCGGTCGTGGTCCTGGAGCGCTCCGGCGACGATCTCCGAAGCGGACGCCGAGCGGCAGTTGACCAGCACGGTCATGGGGAACTGGCGACCGGCGTCTCCGTAGCGCACCGGATAGGTGCGCTTGGGCGAATTGACGCCCTGATGCCAGACGACGGTCGTCCCTTTGGGCAAGAAGCGCCCGGTGACGTGGACTCCGGCGGTGAGCAGGCCGCCGTGGTTGTCGCGCAGATCGAGGATGAACCCGCGCAGCGAGCGGGAGTCGAGCTTTGCCAGAGCGGCATCGAGCTCTTCCGGGGTGGTCTCGCCAAAAGAGGTGATCTTGACGTACCCGATGCCCGGCTGCAGCTCGAAGGCGAGCGGGATGGTTGGCCGCGGGATGTTGTCGCGCTGGAGGTCGACCGAGAACCGTCGCTCGCCCCGCTCCAACCCGAGCTGCACCGTCGTGCCTCGTTGACCGCGGACCGTGCGCGCCACGTCTTCGACGGAGTAGTCGTCGGTCGAGTCGCCGTCGATGGTCGCGATCACGTCTCCGGGCTTGAGCCCGGCTCGAAACGCGGGAGTCCCGGGAAACGGGAAATCGACGATGGTGCGCTCGCGAAACTCGCGAATCTGCATGCCGACCCCGGCGTAGGAGCCTTGCTGCTCTTCGAGCAGGCGGGCGAACTGCTCCGGGTCGTAGAACTGCGAGTGCGGATCCAGGCGGGCGAGCATCCCGGGAATCGCGCCCTTGTAGATCGCCTCTTCGACGTCGGGCCGCTCGGCCAGGCGAGCTTCGACCCTCTGCAAGGCGCTCTTGAATCGTTCGGTCTGGTCCGCGGTCTGAGCCCGGCCCGCAACTCGCCCGAGACGACCCAGCGTGTCGCCGTAGCGCCCGCCGATCCAAGCCGAGGCGGCGATCAGAACGAGGACGAGCAACGGCCTTTGCGCGGGTCTCGGCATGGGCGGGTCGGGCGAAGTCAAGCCGACCGAGGCTTCATCAGTATAACTTCGGCGGGGGCCCGGGCAGACTGGAAAAAACGCTGAGGACGCTGCTCGAATCCGCCGGGCGGACCAGGAGGACGCCTGGTTTAAGGGAACCGCACGAGCGTGCTCTAGTACGTCAGTACTGGAATGAAATCGGCGCCCTTGGTCCATTGGCGCTTGCGCTCGAGCGCGACATACTCGAAGACGTGGATGGTCCGTGGCGCGGTTTGATTGGAAGCTTCTTTGGCGTTAGCCCGCCTGGCGCGCCGCCAGCCGAGCGCCAGGAACGGCGAAACGGCCAGAGAGCTGCGTCGAACATCGAGGTCGACTTGCACTGGGAAGACGGACGCGGACGATCTCGGGCGGCTCGAGGGATGATCGAAAACGTCTCAGAGCAGGGCTTCGCGATCCGGACTCGGTCGCATGTGCGGGAGAACCGGACCGTCTGGGTTACGCGCCCCAACTCGCCGGCGCTCAAGTCGGTCGTTCGTCATGTGCGCAAGCAGGACGGCGCTTATGTGCTTGGCTTTGCCCGCATCGCGCTCGAGCGGCGGCGTGAGGATCGCCGGCCGGTCGCTGGGGGAGGCGAGCTACGGATGAGCGGGCCACGCGGCGAGTCGCTGAGCTTCGAAGTCGAGATCCGCAACATCTCTCCCGACGGCGTTCAAGTTTCGTGTAAGGAAGCTGTTCCCAAGAACGAAGTGGCTCGGCTGGTTGGCGCGGCGGTCGAGTGCATGGGTTCGATCCGCTACTGCGTGCCTTGGAATGGACAGTTCCTCGCGGGGTTGTTTCTCATCGGCAAGGCGCATCGCAAGACGCCTCAGAACGAGCCGATCGACTGAGCGCGTCGACCCCCGATTCTCGCTGACATTTCGCGACATTCCATGACGCGGCCGCTTCGGAATGCGCACTGGGTATGTGATACATTTCCAGCGTGTCGCGATTGATCAGTCTAACCGTGATCCTGGCCGGATTCGCTCTAGCTCAGCAACCGCCCAACATCCTTCTGACCGGGATTTCCATTTTGGCCATCCCGACGCGTGTGGCGTAGTCGAGCACGCCGCTCCGGCGCAACGGTTTTCTGCCTTCTCCGGCACATTCGCCTCCTTCCTCCTTTGTCTGGCCGCGACTGGGAGCGTCGCGCGTCGCTTCACGGGCTCGGACGGCGCCCTTCGCCGACACCGCTCCGACCTCGCCTCTCGGCGACTCGTGTTCGGATGCTCCGAGCCTCGCCGCGTCAGCCTCCCGGCGCAGGCAGCGCCGCCAACCTCGCCAGCATCTCGCCGAACAGCTGGCGGTTGAGGCGCCCCTCGGCCAACAAGAGCCAGTAGTACCGCGCGTGCTTCACCAGCCGACCGCCGGTCTTCATCAGCCGCTGCTGCAAGCTCGTCAGCGACCAGCTCTTGATCCGGCTCGGCAGCCCCAGCCGCCGCCACAGGTTGCCCAGGTTGTAGGCCAGCACCGCGAGTTGCAGCCGCACTTCGTTCGCTCGGAAGCGCCGGCAAGACAGCCGCGTCCAGCACGTCGCCTGCTTGCCTTCCTTGATCCACTGCTCCGCCGTGCCGCGCTTGTTGTAGAAGCGCACCACCGAGCGGCTCGGCAACGCCATGTTCGTGACGATGAAACCGACGCGCGGAAACAACTCGCCCGCGTGGTGCTCGACCTTGGCGACGACCCGCCGGGACTTCGACCAGCTCGCGGCCTGATAGCGGAAGCTCTTGTAGCGCACCAGCGGTTTGAGCGAGGGCCTGCCCGGCGCTCGGAATAGGATGTCTTCGATCTCCAGCTCCAGGTTCCTGTTGGCCGGAATGCGGATCACGTAGTTGACGCCGCGCTCTTCCAGCGCCTCGTAAATCTCCGGCTTGGCGAAGGCGGCGTCGGCGCGGAACGTGACTTCCTTGCCCTCGGCCTGTTGGCGCTCGATCTCGGGCAGCAACAGCTCGTCCCAGTCCTCGGCGCTGGAGACGTTGCCCGGCCGCAGCTTCGCGGATAAGCAGTCGCCGTGCTGGTTGAACAGCAACAGCGGGTGATAGCAGACCGACTCGTAGTGGCCGTTGTAGGCGCTGCCTTCCTGTTGGCCATGAACCGGGCTCTCGGTCGAGTCCATGTCGAGCACCACGCGCTCGCTGTCGTCGCCGGCCTCGGCTTGGCCGATCAGCTCGCGGTTCACCGCCATCAACCCGATCAGGTTCTCGTCGCCGGCGAGCATGCCGGTCTCGAAGCTCTGCAACCGCGAGGTCAGCGCCCCGCCGCGATCCCAGTTCTTCTTCGAGCCGAGCAGGCGAAACGTCGGATCGGCGGCCACCCGCACGGCGTCGTTGAGGTCTTCGTAGCCCGCCAACCGCGAGTAGACCGACTGCCGCACCAGATCCGCCAGCGGGAACTTCTTGTTCTCGCCCTGCCGCGTATCGCTGAGATGGTCGTCAATCAGCTTGCCGAGGCCGAGCCGTTCGTCTAGCTCTCGAACCAGCAGCAGGCCGCCGTCAGAGGTGACCCGCGAGCCCTGGAAATCGACCTTCACAAACCCGTTGAACGAGAACCAAAACGGCTTGCCATCCTTGTCACCCACTCGGTGTCGCCCTCCATGGCCCATCTGATGCGCTCAAACCCGCATCTACAGGGGCGCCGGGAGCATCGCGATGGTTAGCAGGCGAACCTCAAATCGGAAATCCGGGTCTGATCGTCTCGGACGATCAGGGATACGCCGACTTGGGCTGTTGCGGCCGGCCTGAGTTGGTCTCTCCGCATCTGGACCGGATCGCCGCCGAAGGCGTGCGCGCGACGGACTTCTACGTCGCGTGGCCGGCTTGCACGCCCTCGCGCGGCGCGCTGCTGACCGGCCGCTACCCGCAGCGTAACGGCCTTTACGACATGGTTCGCAACGATGTGGTGGACTTCAAAGTCACTTTCACCGAGATGGAGTACGCTGTGACCCCCGAAGCCATCCTCGGGCTCGACGAACGCGAAATCCTCATCTCGGAGGTCTTGCGGCAAGCCGGCTACGCGACCGGCGTCGTCGGCAAGTGGGATTCGGGACGCCAGCGACGCTACAGGCCGACGCAGCGCGGCTTCGATTTCTTCTACGGCTTCTGCAACACCGGCGTCGACTATTGGACGCACGAGCGCTACGAGTTTCCGTCGATGTGGCGCAACAACGAACGGGTCGTCGAGCCGGGCTATATTACCGATCTGTTCGGACGCGAAGCGTTGCGTTTCTTGCGCGAGCACGAGCAGGAGCGATTCTTTCTCTACCTGCCGTTCAACGCGCCGCATGGGGCCTCGAACTTTGACAAGAGCGGACCGCAGGCCAAGCCCGAGCACATCGAGCTCTACGGCGAGCTCCCCGGCGGCAAGCGCGAACACTACCTGGGCTCGATCACCGCCATGGACGAGGCGATCGGGGCCGTGTTCGCCTTGCTCGAGCAACAAGGCCGCTTCGACGACACGCTGGTGATCTTCTTCAGTGACAACGGCGGCTCCGGGCGCGCGGACAACACTCCGCTGCGCGGCCGCAAGGGGCAGACTTGGGAGGGCGGCGTGCGCGTTCCCTTCCTGGCTCGCTGGCCTGGCCGCATTCCGGCGGGCGCAACGACAGGAGAGTTTCTGACCGCCATGGAAGTCTTTCCCACGCTAGCGGAGGCGGCCGGGGCCGAGCTGCCGGCTGGGGTTGTCTATGACGGCTTCGACATGCTGCCTGTCTTACAGGGCAAGGCGCCGTCGCAACGAGAAGAGATGGCTTGGCAGCGCCGCGACCGAAAGGGACTACGCTACCGCAGTTGGAAATGGGTGGAGCAACCCGATGGCGGCGGCCTGTTCGACCTCTCGAACGACATCGGCGAACGGAACGATCTCTCGGGCGCGCGCCCCGAGATCCTACAGATGATGCAAGAGCGATTTGCCGCTTGGCTCGGACGCATGGAGGCCGCCGAGCCGCGCGGACCGTTTCGGGACTATTAGCGTGTTGGCGCTATGCGCAGCTCAGTTGCAGCCAGGCCCTTGCCAGGGCCGAGTGAAGGTGCGACGCCGGCTGGATTCCACGGGCGCGGCGCCCGTGGCTGACTCCTGCCATGCGCCTGCCGGCGCACCTAAAGCGGTCTGCTGCGGCCTTCGGACTTGTAGCGCTCGAGCAGCGCCTCGAGCCGCTCGACCGTTTCCGGATGCTGTTCGTAGAGGTTGTTCTGCTCGCCGATGTCCTCGGCCAGGTTGTAGAGCTGGCCGGGCGGGTCGCCCGGGTTGGGGCCGTCCCATTGGTTTGAGCCGGGGCCCTGGCCGTCGAGGAGCTTCCAGTCGCCTTGGCGGATGGCGAACATGCCCTCCACCGAGTGATGCACGGTGGCCTCGCGGATGGGCCCGCTCGCTTCGCCAAGCAGGGCGGGCAGAATGCTGTAGCTGTCCTCGGCGGCGTCGGCCGGCAGAGCGTAGTCGGCAATGTCGGCGGCGGTGGCCATCAGGTCGGTCAGGCAGATGGTCTGGTCGCTGGTCGAGCCAGCTTCGACGCGCGCGGGCCAGTGGGCGATGAAGGGCTCGCGGTGGCCGCCCTCCCAGGCGTCGCGCTTCTTGCCGATCAGGTCGGGGTGATTGGCGCGGTGGCTGAACTGCTCGATGTGGCTTGGATCCCACTCGGCGCCGTTGTCGCTCGAGATGATGAACAGCGTATTCTCGGCCTGACCGTTGCTCTCGAGCGTCGCCAGGACCTCGCCCACGACCGCGTCGACCTGGTGGACGAAGTCGCCGTAGAGGCCGGCTTCGCTGGCGCCGATGTGCGGTTCGATGGGAACCCACGGCCAATGCGGCGCCGGCAGCGGGAAGTAGAGAAAGAAGGGCTGCTCGGAGGACGCTTGCTCATCGAGGAATGAGATGGCGTGACGCGTTAGATTCGGCAGCACGTCGTAGAAGTCGAACCCCGCCATCGCCTCGCCTGGACGCCAGAAGATCTCGTCGTCGCTGCGGCCGGGCTCGTGTTGGTCGACCGCGGCGACGGCTTCGTTGTTCTCGAGATAGACGTACGGCGCCATGTCGAGCGAAGCCGGGATGATGTAGGAGTAGTCGAACCCGACGTCTTTGGGGCCGTGGCGGACCGGCTGGCTGAAATCGAGCTCCAGGCCGTCCGGCTTGGCGAACTCGCGCGCGCCCTGGAAGGCGTTCGAGGTGTCGGCGAAGGCTTCGCGCCAGCCGTCGGGCTCGGCGGTTGCGACCCAGTCCAAACCGAGGTGCCACTTGCCGACGCAGCCGGTGCGGTAGCCGGCGGATTGCAGCATGGAAGCGACGGTCAGGCGGTCCTTCTCGATCAACGCCGGCGAATAGCCGGAGAGGACGCCTTGCTTCAACGGGCTGCGCCAGGCGTACCGTCCGGTGACGACGCCGTAGCGCGTCGGGGTGCAGACGGCCGAGCCCGAATGTGCATCGGTGAAGCGCATGCCTTGGGCGGCCAGGCGGTCGAGGTTCGGAGTGGGAATCTTCGAGTCGGGGTTGTAGCAGCCGAGGTCGCCGTAGCCCATGTCGTCGGCCATCAGAAAGATGATGTTGGGGCGGGCGGGCGCCTCCGGCTCGGGATCGGCCTGGGGCGCGCACGCGGAGAGGGCGACGGCGGAGGCGGAGAGAGTTTGGAGGAATTGGCGGCGATTCGTCATGGCGGGAGCAGGGACAGTTTCGCACGATGCGCAAGAGTGCGGACCGCTTAGCGGCGGCTGGTCGTGGGTCAGCTTGGCTGACCCTTCCTCTCCCGGTCCTCCAAAACCTGAACAAGATCTGAAATGCTTGAGAACATCCTAGCGGTCAAGCATTTCGGTCAGTTTTGTCGCGATCTCAAAGCAGGTCCTTCGGCAGTTCAAACCCTTCTGATGAGCGCAGAAATTGTGCCCTTCCCAAGCTCACAACCTTCGCCGTGGCACTTGATTGGATACGAGCGTTTTTGGCCGCCCACGTCGGGATGGAATATTATCCGTTCACTGCCCTTGCCACGAGATTTCGAAACCTCGAACCTGGGGTCGTGCTCCTGAAGGATCTTGATGAGATCGCGGTACTTACGCCGCCTAGCCATTGACTCGGCTCAGCGAATCGGCTACGTGCGCCGGAGGAAGGGGCATTCCTCCAGTGCGAACGTCACACGTCGAGAATGTGCCGGCGGCGAGACGAGCATCCATCTCTCGTCGCTGCGCTTCTCGGTACATGTCCCAGTACCGGTCCTCTGCGCTAAACCAGATCAATTCCGGCGCGCCCTTTTCCTTAGCAAATGCAATCTGAGCATCGACGAGACCACGCAACTCGCTCCATGCGTCGTCTGGGGTCGCTCCGTAACCCCGGATATCCATTTCCAGCGCCAGTGCGACCCACTCGCCATCCTCGGGATAGCAAAGAATGTTTAACGTCAACTCCATGGGGCCACCTCCAGCGGGCCTCTGCGGCCCTCTTTGCGATCTCGCGTCGCCTCTCGCTGTCTAGCTTCTCGGCCCGAGCGCGGCCACCATTTAGGCCGCCAACCCTTCCGCGCCGAGCTTCCGCCGGGCTCTTGCCTTGGCCTCTAGGCGCTCGCTCTCGGAGCGCTCATCCGCCACGATGGCGAACGCTAAATTGCTGAGATTTCTAGGCTTAGACGCATTCTCTTCTATGGTAAAAGTGCTCCGATTCCATTAGACACTTGGTTGTCAACCTAGAGTGCACAAAATGGTACAAAAGACGGCATGTCGTCCTTGTCACCGTTTCGACTCCAATCGGCCCGTCGGGCTTCAAGTGAATTTTGTCTAGGTTCTGTGCTGTTTTTCACGCTCCGATCAAACTGACCCACTGCCCGCCTAGCCGCGCGCGAGAGCCTGGAGCCTAGCGACGTTGGCGCGATGCGTGCCGTCCTCTCCGTGGGGCGTCTCGAGGATGAAGGGCTTGTTGCGGAGCTTGGGATGGCGCAGAATCCGGCGAAACGCCTCGGCGCCGATATAGCCTCGGCCGATGTGCTCGTGGCGGTCGACGCGGGAGCCGAGCTTGGTCTTCGAATCGTTGGCGTGGATGAGCTTTACGCGCTCGAAGCCGAGATGGCGGTCGATCTCGGCGAGAGTCTCACGCAGGCCTTCAGGGCTGGAGACTTCGTAGCCGGAGGCGTAGAGGTGCGCCGTATCGAGACAGTAACCGATCGGCGCGCCGCGTTTGGCGCGCAGGATCGCGCGCCGGATGGAGGCCAGCTCGGCGAGATCGCGGCCTAGCGTGGCGCCTCCGCCGGCAGTGTTCTCGAGCAGGACCTCGAGGCCGCGCCAACGCACTCCCCGTGTCGCCTCGGCAAAGGCGGCTCCGATGGCGGCGATGGCGCTTGCGGTCGAGTCGTGGTCCTTGGCGCTGCTGGGGTGAAAGACCAGGTAGTCGGCCCCAATGGCAATACACCGCTGGACCTCGTCGCGGAAGCCGGCGACGGAGTTGGCCCGGTTTCGCGAGTTGGTCGTGGCCAAGTTCAGCAGATAGCTGCCATGCACCGCCAAGGGAGAAAGGTCGTGTCGAGCGCGCAGATTGGCGAGCTCGTCGATCTGCGCGGGGACGAGATCCGGGGCGGCCCACATGCGGGGGGATCGCGTGAAGATCTGCAAGCAGTTGCAGCCGAGCTCGGCCGCCTCGCGAGCGGCGTTGGCGAGCGAGCCGGCGGTGGAGGTATGAGCGCCGATGCGGGGAGTGTGGGGCATGGGCGCTGCTATGTGCTCGGCGCAGCGGCGGGTCGCCCAGGGCCGCGCGCTCGGCGGGGACGGCTCACTTTTCCAGGGCGGCGAGCTTGGCCTCGAGCCGCTCGGCGTCGGGAGCGCGGCCGGCTTGGCGCAGGGCTTGCGCGTAGGCTTGCAGCAGGGGCGCGACGCGGCGGTCGCCTTCGTCGAGCAACTGTTCCTGCAACTTGGCGGCTCGCGCGAAGGGCTCCTGCGCCTCCTGCTGTTGACCAAGGGCGAGGCGGGCGCGGCCAACACGCTCCCACAGGGCGCTTTCGAGGAGCCGGTCGTCGGAGCTCTGCTCGACGCCGGTCTGGGCCGCGGCGAGCGCTTCGGCGGGCCTGTCGAGCTGCAAGAGCAGGCCGGAGAGCAGCGTCGCGTGGGCGGCGCGCAGATGCGGCGGCAAGCCTTCGGCTCGTACGGTTTCGAGCAGCGCGAGCGTGCGCTGGGGCGGCCAGCCGAACTGCACGGTGTTCACGGTGGTCCAGACGGTCGAGGCCGAGCGGTGGCCGTCAGCGAGCTCGGCGGAGATGATCGCACTCATGCGTTCGAGCTCGGCCGGGCCGACCCACCATGCGAGCTCGCGCTCGAGCTCGAGGCGCTGCTCGCCGAGGTCCGCCCAGCGTGCCAGCTCGGCGTAGAACCGCGCCGCGGCCCGCGAGGAGACCGGCAGGCGTTGGCCGAGGAAGCGCATCAGCTCGAGCGCCAAGCGCTGACGGCCCTCGGGTGAAAAGCTGTTGCGAAGCCGCAAGGCGAAGGCGCCGCTCGAGAAGCCGTAGACGGTGCGCCCGGGCAGCGAGGGGTGCTGGAAGCGATCGGCGAACATCGCGTGAGCCGAGTCGGCGCCGACGGTTTCATCGAGACGGTCGATCCAGTCGTCGAGGGCATCCGGCTCGACGCCCAGATATTCGAGCAGATCACCAACGGGCACGTTGTCTCCGCACATGGCGGCCAGCGAGACGAAGCTCGAGAGGCGTTTGGCGTCGTCGGGCTCGAGGCTCTCGGCGGCTCGCTCGAGCAGACGCTCGGGGTGCACGCTGGGGGCCGCGGCCGCTGGGTCGAGAACGCCGTCCGCGATTCGGCTCTCGATGGCGGCGGCGACGAGACCGCGGACGCCGCCGGTTTGCTCCCAGAGCTCGTCATGGAAGCTCTGGGGCAGCCCAGGCGCCGCGCAGCGCCGTTCGAGCAGGCCCCGCAGCTCGCCGGGGTCGAGCGGCATGACCTCGAAGCGCAAGTTCTCCCGGGCGCGCACGAGCTTGCCCAGACCGTCTTCGGGCAAGCACGAGATGACGGTCTTCCAGCGCGGGAACTGCTCGCTGAGCTCGAGCAGGAGCTCGCGGGCGGTGGACGGCAGCTCGGCGGTGTCGACGACGTGCGCCACGAGCCGCTCGTCGTCGGCGAGGCTCTGGGCGAGGGTCGTCCAGGGTTCGGGCGATTCGAACGCCGCCGCGATCCGCTTGGCAAGGTCGTCGCGATGGGCGTCGCAGGCGGCGATCATGGCCGCGGCGAGGAAGTCGTTCAGCGCGGGTTGCGCTGCAGCCGGGGCGGTCTGGCCGGGGCTTGCGGCGGGCTCGCCGCGTTTGGCCGCGATGTGACCGGCATACGCCGCCAGGTCCGGTTGGTCCGGCTCATAGCCAT
This sequence comes from Bryobacterales bacterium, assembly GCA_965216545.1. Classification (GTDB taxonomy): domain Bacteria; phylum Acidobacteriota; class Terriglobia; order Bryobacterales; family UBA6623; genus RI-231. Next base: position 1,647,264 of record OZ244172.1, on the reverse strand, counting down.
CGAGGTCGATCTGGATATAGAAGACTGTCAGGCCGCGGGAGCGCAGTTGCTCGACCGCCCGCAATGCGAAGTAGCGCCGGCCTTCGCCGAGGCGCCCTGCGAGCAGCAGCGCCGCGGGACAGGGGTCGCGCTCATGGGCGAGGGCGTCGGCGAAGGCCACGATGTCAGAGTCGTGGTGGAGGTTCGGACCGCCGGCCGAGGACGCGGAAGACACGAACCCCAGTCTATCGACCTCGCACCGCGCGTAGGCGGTTCTCGAGGACGCGGTCGGGGGTGAAGCCGGCGATGCGCAGGCGGTCGGGGCCGAGCGGCTCGAGGGCTGCGGCGGGAATCAGGCCGATGAGCTCGCTGCCGGAGACTCGCACGCCGTCACGGCGGGCTTCCTCGACGATTCGCTCGAATACGGTTGAGGGCGAGGTGATGCGGTAGTCGACTAGGTTCATCGAGACCTGGGTGAGGCCGGCGCGCTGGAGCTCGAGCCCGAGCGCTTTGACAGCCGGGTAGCCGCCGGAGGATTCCCGCACGAGCCGGGCGATGCGGCGCGCCGGCCTGGGGTCGGATGTGTCGAGGTTGACGTTGAAGGCCACCAGCAGCGGGCGGACGCCGACCGCGGTCGCGCCGGCGCTGGGGTGGAGCTCGGGCCCGCCGATGTCGGGCCGGCGGCTCGGGTCGTTGGCGACGGCGGCCGCCAGGCCCTCGAAGCCGCCCCGGCGAACGCGCTCGAGCGCTTGCCGGGCGGGCGAGCGGGCCGCGCGGCCGTAGAAGTAGACCGGGACAGCGAGCTCGCGCCAGAGCCGCTCGCCGAAGGCGTGCGCGGCGGCGATGGCGGCGTCCCGCGGCGTCTGCTCGAGGGGGACGAACGGAGCAACGTCGAGGGCCCCGATGCGCGGATGGACGCCGGCGTGGCGGCGCAGGTCGATGCGCTCGACCGCAACGCGAGCGGCGGCGAACAGCGCGCCGCTGACCGCCGCGGGCTCGCCCGCGAAGGTGAACACGGAGCGGTTGTGATCGGTGTCGGCGGTGCGATCGAGCAGATGGACGCCCTCGGCGCCGGCGATGGCGCGGTGCAACTCCGCGACCACCTCAGGATCGCGGCCAGCCGAGAAGTTCGGTACGCATTCGAGCCAGTCCTTCACTGGCGGGCTCCGGAGGTCGCCTGCAGCGGGTGGGCGCTGTGGACGATGCGGCCGCGCTTGATGGTCATCGAGCAGAGATTCACGCCGAAGAAGTAGGGAACTTCCCGATAGTCGTCGACATCGAAGATCGCGAGGTCGGCGTGTTTGGCGGGCTCGAGCGAGCCGACGAATTCGGCGCGGCCGGCCGCGAAGGCGGCATTGATCGTGCAGCAGGCGATGGCCTCCTCGGGCATCATCTCGAGCTCGCGGCACGCGATCGCCATGGCGGCTTGCAGGCCGAAGCCGGGATGGAGGTCGGGGCTGAAGCCGCTTGCCAGCGAAACCGCCGCGCCGCGGTCGAGCAGCCGGCGAGCCGGGGCGAAGCGTCGCGAGCTCAGGTGGGCCGCGAGCGCGGGGATCAGAGTCGCGACGGTGGAGGAGGAAGCCAGCAGCTCGATGTCGGAATCGGCGGCGCCCTCGAGGCCCTCCGCGCTGGCGGCGCCGATCTGGACGGCCAAGCGCGCGCCGGCGTTTCCGCGTCCTCCTCCGGCGCGCACCTTGAGGCGATAGCCGAGCTCGCGGGCGTATTGCATGGCGGCCTTGGCGGTATCCCAGTCGAACCAGCCGTCGCCGCAATCGAGGTGGAATGTGGTTGCGATTCTCGAGGCGCCGGCGGCCTTCGCCAGGATCTCGCGGATGCGGGCGAGGACGGCCAGCCTGGCCTCGGAACGCATCTCGCGCTGGAGCGGCGGGGTGGCGCTGAACCCGACTGATAGCTCGGCCGCGCGGCCGGCTTGCTTGGCGAGCGCCCGCAAGGCGCGCAGCTCGGCCATCGCCGCCAGGTCACCGCCGGAGTGAAGCTCGAGCGTCGTCGCTCCCCCGACAACGGCCAACCGCAGCCAGCGCTGCGCGCGTTCCCGCCGCGCCGCCACGGCGCCGGTTGGGCGCTCAGGCGGCGTCTCGGGAGGATCCGGCAGCCCTGCGATGCGCTGCTCGAAGGCGCGAAGCGCGGGCGGGGCGCTCGAAGCGCGCATGTGAGTGTCCACCAAGCCAGGGATGACGACCTTGCCGCGGACGTCGAGCACGCGTGCGCCGCGGGCGTCGCGCAGGTTCTCGATTCGTCGTGTGGAGCCGACTTCGCTAATCCGGCCGCCCTCGATCAGCAGCGATCCGTCTCGAATCAGGCCAAGCTGCGTGCAAGCCAAGCCGCGGCGCGGGACCGGGCCGCGGAGGGTGAGCAATTGGCGGGCGCCGCGAACGAACAGGGTTCCGGTACTGGACGGCGCCGACCGCACTGCAAAGATCCGCCCGAGCCGGGGCCCTCGATTCTAACAGCTCCGTCCTGGCTGGTCTGCTCTCCCGGCGGCGGGGTCATCAGGTGAAGACCCGATCGGTACTAGGGCGGGCGCTGGAGGCGGGCCGCTCGGACGCTGCGAGGCCGCCGATCCCCGCGGCGAGTGTTTTGAGAGGATTTGCGGGGCGGGCCTGAGGCGTTGTCCGAATGCGCCTGCACCGAGCGCGGGGCTAGAGTCGAGGCAGGAGTCCGCGGCCCGCGATAAAGGCGGAGTGCGCGGACGCCGATTTTCCTCGTGGGAGGGCGCGAGTGAGGGCTCGCGCCGAGCTTCGGTCTGCCATGGCACTGCGAGTCGGCTCACCGGTAATCGGAGGCGCGCTGCTGGTCGTCGCCTACGCCTTTGCGGGCGTGGTGATGTGGCGGACCTGGACCCAGGACGTCGCAGCCTCCTCCGGAGACCAGTACATCCAATTGCTTACCGCCGCGCTGTTGCTGCTGGGCGCGCACGGCTTCGCGGGCTTCCGCAAGAGCCAGGAGCGTCGCTTCAGCACCCGCGAAGACGCGGTCCAAGACGTCACCACCGACGTGACGATGTCGGTCTGGGAGATTCTTTTCGGCTGGCTCGGCGTCGCCTTCGCGCTGATCTTCCTCTACAACACCGCGCCCGCGACCGAGCTCGAAGAGTGGTATCCGCGGCTGTTTCTGTGCTTGGTGGTGTTCTTCGGCGCAATGTATCACCGGGCGCTGATCTTCGTCTTCGCGGTGCTGCCGTTCGTGTTTACCATCACGGCGCAGTCGTTGTGGGTCGGCTATGGCGTGGACCCGCAGGGCGAAACGCTGGCGCGGGCGCTGTTCCTGACCTTCGACCTAGGCGTGCTGGCGTGGGCGGGGCGACTGGCGACGGCGCACGGCGCATTCCGTGTGAGCGAGCTGGAGATGCCGTACGGCCCGGGCGCAGTGGGCGGCGATCTGCTCGGCGTCATTCGCTGCCCGCAGCGCGTGGCCCCCGAGTCGGGGTATCAGCTCGACCTGAGTTGCATCCGGCAGACGAAGGAGAAAGGGCGCCGGGCAAGCGGCGAGATTCTGTGGCACTTCCGCAAGCTCGTGCGCGGCGATTTGCCCAGTGGCGGTGCGGCCAATAGCTCGATTCCGGTGCGGTTCGAGCTGCCGGAGTCCGCGCTGGCAAGCGCTGGCGCCGATGGCGCGCGTATCGCCTGGACGCTGCGCGCTAGCGCCCAGTTGCCCGAGTCCGACTACGCCTCAGCCTTCGAAGTGCCCGTGGTTGACCAATCCCGGCGGCGCTCCCCCGACGAGTTGATCGCGGAGGCGATGCCGGGAGCCGAGGAGCCTGAGGTCTCGATCTACGGCCGTCGCGAAGGGGAGGCGATGGTCTTCCGCTTCAGGGGGAACTGGAATCGCGCCAGCGAGATCATCACGGCTGCGTACTTCCTGTTCTGGTTCCAGCTCATGTGGCTCGCCACCGGTCGCGGGCTCGACTGGGCGGTCTGGACGATGTTCGCCGTTGGGCTGTTCTTCCTGGGAACCCTGTTGGCGCCGTGGTTCTCGAGCGTCGTGACGCGCGTTACCGGCGAGGAGGTGCACGTCACCCGGACCAGCCCTTGGGGTCGGCGCGCCGAGACGGTTCGTTCATCCGATATCGTCGATGTTTCGGTGGCCACGGACGGGCTTCGCACAGGATTGCTCGACGCGACCGATTACTACGCGGTGAACCTGATCACCGAATCCGGTCGCAAGGTCAAGGTCGCCGGACACTTGCGTGAGCGGCGCGCCGCGGAGGTCGCTGCTTCGCAGATCCACACCGCGCTCGAGCGGGCAATGGGCGGGGCAGCTAGGAACGAGCCGAGCGTGGCCGTTCGATAGCGGACCCGCCTGAGGCGCCTCGTTCTTGCTGGCCTCCTACACCTAGAACTCGACGCGCACGACCGCTTGGAAGGTCCGTCGCACGCCTTCGGTACGCACGACGCCGAAGAACGGGTGGTTGATGTTGGCGAACGGCGCGTCCCAGTTGCGGCTGCCTAGAAGATTGAGCATGTCGAAGCCGAGCTGCATCGAGAGGTCCTCGCTGAGCGAAAACGGGCGGGCGACGCGCAGGTCCCATTGGGTGTAGCCATGCATGCGAAACGCGTTTCGCCCGACGTTGCCCTGCCGAGTCTCGTCGAAGTCGGTCGGCTCGACGGCGCGGAAGATGGTGGGGTCAAAGGCGAACCTGCCGGTGGCGGTGCGTCCGTCGGCAAGCGTGAACGTGCGGATCGTGCCGGGATCGAGGCGACGGAAAGGCGCTAGCACGTCTGGTCGGCCCACCTGCTCGAAGGTGAAGGTGGGATCTTCGTTCTGTCGCACATCCAAGGGCAGCCCAGAGCGCATGCGCAGCACGCCGGCCAGCGTCCAGCCGCCGAGATAGGGATAGCGGTCGGTGAGCGAGCGGGGAGGGCGGGGTTCCCAGGTCCAAGCGGCGGTCAGGTTTTGCCGCCGATCGAAGTTGGAAACCGTCCAGGGCTCGGTGACGAGCTCGCCGCCGAACAGTTGCGAGCTGTTGTCGTCCGAGCGCGACCAGGTGTATGCGAGGTCGAAGGCGAGGCCGCGACGCAGGTAGCGATTGGCGCGCAGTTGCAATGCGTTGTAGCGTCCGCTGCCGGTCGACTCGAACTGGCGTATGTCGTCGTAGAGCGAGAAGCGGCGCATGTTACGGACGAACGTGAACGGACGCAAAGGACTACGGATGAACTCGTTGAGCTCGCGCTGGCGTTGCAGCCGCAACGAACGCGATCCGACGTAGAGAGCGCTCAGGAATACTCCGTTCGGCAACACACGCTGGAATCCGAGATTCCACTGATGGGCGCGGGAGTTCTGGAAGTCGCGGTCGAACACGAGGATCGGGTGTCGGACGACCGGCCGTATGATCCCCGGTTGCTGGAAGTCCGGAACCGAGGCAGCCGGGCTGCGGAAGGTATCGGAGAAGCGCCGGAAATCGGAGAAATCGTAGTCGTCGCCCGTGCTGAACGGTGGATACCTAGCCTGGAACAAGGCGCCAGCGCTAGAGCCTGCGAACGCGCCGAAATCGTAAAACAGCCCGTAGGAGGCGCGGACTACCGAGCGTCCCGACTCGCCCAGAAGCCATCGCGCGAAGGGTTTGTCCGAACCGCTCGAATAGGCGATTCCCGCGCGAGGGCCAATATTGAAACCGCGGCCGTCGACCGTGGCCCGAGGCAGCGGCCCCAGTTCCCCGTCCGGATCGCCTGGAAAGATTAGCCCTACGGGAGCACCCGGGAAACGGGTGCTTCTCACTCCTGCTCGGAAGGCGCCGATCCGGTCCAGGCTGTCGACGGCGGGCGGTTGGTCTTCCGCGCGCAACCCCAGCGTGATCCTCAACGTTCGCAGCGGTTGCATCGCCGCTTCGCCGTAAAGAGCGACCTCGGTCCAGCGCAGGTTCTGCGCTCTAGGCGTCCGGAGCCGGTACTGTCCGGGCAACCCCAACAAAAGGTCGCGCAACCCGTCCGGTCGCGAGCGGATGGGCGGCTCGGGCGGCAGAGGAAATCGAAAGCTGCCGGCGAAGTTCTCGGTATTGGAGAACGGCCACAAGCCGCGCTGGTAGAGCGCACCCGCTCGGAAGATGTTGCGTCCGGCCTGGTACTCCACGTCGTGGCTGAGTTGGTACGTCGTCTGCACCGAGTTCTCCGAGAACAGGAACGGCGCGATGTGCATTCGCACGAAACCCCGGTCGTCATAGAGCGTGACATCCGGAATGGTCCCGGGCTCGAACCCGAAGGTCGCGAAATCAAAGCCGAATTCGTCGGCGGTCACGCCGCGAAACTCCGGAAGACCCTGCCAGCGTGCCGTCGAGAGGCGCTGGCCGGCGGCGCGCGAGGTTTGCCTGAACCGGGCGGTCGGGCTCCAAGATGCGGAGACCTGCAGGTTGTTGCTGAGCTGGCGGCGCGATTCGGCGACCCCGGGCGAGGGGGCCAAGACGCGATCGCCGATGGGCGTCTCCACGTCGGACCGATAGAACAGATGGCTGGCGTTGATCGACCACTCGCCCGGTTTCCAGTCCAGACGCGCCAGCGCGGTCTTGCCGTCCGAAGAGAGGTCGTCGCGAAAGCGCGCCTGATCGAGCCCGACGTTGGGCATGGGTACGAAGGCGTCGAGGTAGCGCTGCACCAACGGATCCAGACGATCGGCCGGGATGACGTTCCCCGCAAAGGGCGCGCCGGTTTGGGGATCGATTGCGGGCTCGCTGCCGGCGGAGAGATCGCCGGAGCGCTCGGCCAAGCTGAACACGTCGGCCGTTTGCGTGTGGCGGTGAGCGGTCGTCCAGCCCTCGGCGTCGGCGAAGAAATAGAGCTTGCGGCGGGCCAGCAGCGGACCGCCGATCTGACCTCCCGCGGCCCAGCCTCCCAGGGCGTCGTTGGAGCCGTCGAACGACTCGATGGGATCTTGGAAAGGCCGCACGAACGCGCGGAGTTGGCCGTGCCAGCTTGGCGCCCCCGCGCGCGAAGCCGCCGAGAGAACGGCGCCGGCGTTGCGGCCGTCCTGTGCGGAATAGGTGTGGGTAACCGCGCGGAAGCTCTCGACCGCCTCGGGCGTTGGCGCGAAGGTGGCGGCCTGCGCGCCGGTGAGCCGATTCTGGGCGTTGTTGGCGGCGCCGTCGAACTGATAGTTGATCGCCGAGCGGCGCGAGCCGTTAGCCGAGGCGGCCGCCGCGACCCCGGAAAACGGGTCGACCTCGAGCGCCTCGACGGGGGTGAGGCCCGGCACGAGCAGCGCTAGCTTGTCGACGGCGGTGCGGCCCTGAGAGCCGAGCAAGACCGGGGCGGCGGCGATCTGCTCGCGAGCCAGGCCGTACTCGAGCGCAATGGTCTGCAATCCCGAGGTTGGCCGGGCCAGCGGCGGACCGAGGGGATCGAGCCGCGCGTCGAGCTCGCGGGGAGAGCCGGGCAGCAGCTCGAACGGCCCCAGCTTGACGGCTGCATAGGCGTCATGAAAGAACGAGAGCGAGTAGCGGCCCGAGGCCAGCTCCGCGTAGGCGTAGCGGCCGGCCAGGTCGGTTTGGGTGGTGCGCATGCGGCCGTCCGCAAAGCTCAGCAACTCGACCTCGACTCCGGCGAGCGGCTGCCCGGCTGCGTCAGAGACCAAGCCTTGGACGGCGGCGCCGATGCCAGGCTGCTGGGCGGCGGCTGGGAGCGCAAATAGCAGCGCCAGCAAGGCCAGCAGACTCGGCCGGAAGCGGGGAGGGCTGTCAGGACGGCGGCGTCGCGAGTCTCCGCGACAGAGAGAGTGTGAAGACCGTAGTGGGGGGACAGTCAGCGAGTTTCGCGCCTGCGAGATCCATCTCAACTCGTTGATTCCAGTGAGGCGCGAAATCGTGACCGTCCCCAGTGGCCAGTGGTCGCAAGGACCCACGCCCCGGCAAACCTAGCCGTTTGCGCCACGGCTTGCTCGCAAACGAACCCAGTCTTAGACTGGCAGGACTAGCGCGCGCTGTCCAATGCGGATGTGAGATTTCGCGCCCTCGTGCGGATCCGGTAGAGCAGCCCGCCGGGTGAGGTTCCGATCTCGGCCGCGTCAACCGAGCCCGCGCTCGAGCTCAACAACACGGTCAGCGTTTCGTCCAGTTTCAGGGCGTCGGAGAGGAGCCCTCGAGCCGCTGCCCCGGCGTCAGCCTCGGCGGGCGCATCGCGATCGCCGCGATGGTTCCAGTAGCGGCGCGGGAGAGCCTCGGAGAGATGGTCGTAAATCTTCGCTTCGCTCTCGGCCACGCCGTTGGAATGGAAGCGCACCAAAGCGGCGAGGGAGTTGGCCGCCTCGGGCGAGAGCGACTCGGCCTCGACCGAGCCCAACACGGCGCTCAGCGCGTGGGCGTGGCGCACCAGAGTCGACTGGCTGCGATAGACCTCGCTCGCGAAGCGCGCGATCTCGGCCTCGAGAGCCGAGGGGGTTGGCTGCTGGAACGAGCGGCGGGCGGCGTCGGCGTAGTGCGTCAGCAGGGCGCTACGCATCATGCCGCCAGCGGCGCGGTCTCCCGCCGCGTAGACCGCTCGGGCCCGCGGAGCAGAGGGGCGCGGGCGAACGGCGATGTCGAACGCGATCTCACGGCCGGGAAGCTCTCGTCGAACGGCGGCGATCAAGGTTTCGCGTTCCCGCGCTGAGGCGACCGCGCCTGCAAAGACTAGCTGGCCGGCTCGCGACTCGGCAGCGATGTTCCGCTCCCAAGCGCCGCTGCGGACCGCAGCGCTCAACGCGGCAATCAGCGCCGCGGGATCGTCTGCAGCGGGCGGGCGAGGCGCGGCGGGCTCGGGCGCTGGCTCGAAGGCCGGGACCTCGGGCGCGGACCAGGCGAGGGTGAGCGAGCGGGCCGGCGACGGCTTGATCGACGGCGAGCTCTCGAAGTCCACGGCGTCGAGTTGCGGAGCTGCTGCTGGCTGTTTGGCCGCGAGCTGGAAGCGTTCGAGCGAGGGCGCATCCGCATCAACGACTTGCGACCCCAGGACAAGCGGTCGTTCAGAGGCAGGCGCGGGAGCGGCGACGGGCGGTAAGCGCAGCTCCGGCAGAATGGAAGCCGGAGGAGTCGCCTCGGCCACCACAGCGGGCTCGTCGACGGGAGCGGCGTTCTGGTTGAGCCAAAGGCCGCCGAACACGGCAAACACAAGCGCGGCGGCCGCGGCGTAGACTGCGCCCCAACGCAGCGGGAAGCTGACGACCTTCTCGCGCGCGGGATAGAGCGCCTGTTCAAGAGCGGCGGCGGCGGCCATACGCCGTTGTGGCGACTCGGCCGGGATCAATGCGCGCAGCTCATGCTCGATGTCGAACATCAGAGCCTGCACCCGCAGCCATTCATCGTGGCAGTCCTCGCACGATTCCACGTGGAGCGCACGCTCGGGCGCGAGCTCTTCGTCGAGGTGCAGCAGCAATTCCTCGGGCGAGAGGTGAGTCGAGAGCACGTCCGACTCGCCGCGGATGGCGTCTTCGAGACGCACCCACGAGGCGGAGTGACTCTCCGGCGACTCCACCGGCGCGCCGGCGCGCAACTGGGCGGTGATCGCCGTTAGCTGACCCTGCATCTCGCCGGCGGCGGCGCAGCAGACCGTGCACGCGTCCAGATGGGCCGCCCGCTCGTCCGCCAACTCGCCGTCAGCGAGCAGCAGTAGTTCTTCCTGCGTGAGGTGTTCCACGTTGCCCCGAATCTGCGTCTTGCAATTTTTTCACCGCTCGCGCGATGTAGCTCGTCACAGTCGAAATAGAAAGCCCCAAAACCGCCCCGACCTCGCGGAACTTCAACCCCTCCGAGCGGAGGCGCAGACATTCCATCTCAGCCGTGGTCAACCGATGCCAAGGGAGCGTTGCGATCTGGACGCGGGCTTCAACGCCGTCTGTCGTCGTCGCAGACTCGCCCTCGATCTTCAGCCAACCGTCTTCATCCAGCAGGTCGGGCCGCTTTTTGCGACCGTAGTCGACCAGCAAGTTGTGAGCGACACGGTAGAGCCAAGCACGAGGCTGTTCAATCGCTTCGCCTTGGCTACGCGCCTGGAAAAACCGAATGAAGCTTTCCTGTGCGATATCCTCCGCCGCCGAGGAATCGTCTAGATGACGGCGCAGGTAACGCATCAGGCCGTCGCGGTTTGCCGCGAACAGCTCTTCGGTTTCCCACGCGGCGTCCGCTTGTTTGCCGAAGTCACCCACAGGCGCACTCCAGCTCCGGCGCCGCACATCGCCTTAAGCGGGTAAGACGTTTGAGGCGGGCGTTCTTACGGCACGAGAGCCAACTTTCATTCTGGAGCCGCCGCGAGCGGCTGTCAATCCACCGGAGGTAAGTTTCTAATGTATGGGCGCGAAAACCCCAAAACAGGGCTCTCACGGCGTGTTTCGGCGGTCGAGAATCTACCCCCCGTCGAGGCCAGCCAGCGCCCACAGCGAGACGCCGGCTGCGGTCAGCTCGGCGGCAACGCCGCGAGGCAGGCTGTTGGGGAATCTGCCTCCAAGGCCATTTCCGCGAAGCGATACCCCGACGGGGGGAAGCTCTCGAGCGCCTCGGGTTCGATCAACATCCAGACGCCGAACTCGTCGGGTAGCCGCAGGCGCCCAGCGGGCTAGGCGATAATGGAGCGGATCCGCCATGCACCGCCTCGTACGCGTCCGTCAAAACTTCCCGAAGCGGGCTCTGCCCGATGTTGCTGGGGCGGTGCGGCAAACGCTCGAAGCCGCCTCCTGGACGAGCGACGTCAAGCCCGGCAGCCGCATCGCGGTTGGCGCGGGCTCGCGCGGCATCCAGAACATCGACGTGATCGTGAAAGCGGTCGTCGATTTCTGGAAGAGCCGCGACTGCGAGCCGTTCATCATCCCTGTGATGGGCAGCCATGGCGCTGCGACCGCCGAAGGCCAATCCGAAGTGCTGCATCATTACGGCATCAGCGAGCAGCGCATGGGCGCGCCGATCGCAAGCTCGCTCGAGGTTGTCGGGATCGGCTCGACTTCGGAAGGCATCGAGGTTTCGATGGACCGCAACGCCTTCGAGGCCGATGGAGTCATGCTGTGCAGCCGCGTGAAGTGGCACACCGACTTCGAAGGCGGCCTGGAGTCGGGCGTGCACAAGATGATGGCGATCGGGTTGGGCAAGTGGGAAGGCGCGAAACGCTACCACACCTGGGCGCTCGAGATCGGCATGGAGCAAGTCATCCGTTCGGTCGGAGCGGTCGTGCTCGGCACTGGCAAGATGCTTGGCGGCCTGGCGATCCTCGAAGACGCTTGGCACAACACCGCCGAGGTGGAGGCGCTTGGCGCGGAGGGCATGGCGGCGCGGGAAGAAGCTCTGCTCGAGAAGGCCAAGAGCTGGAAGGCTAACATCCCGGCGCAGGCCGTCGATCTGCTGATCGTGGACGAGATGGGCAAGAACTTCTCCGGCGCCGGCATGGATACCAAGGTGGTGAACCGCTCGGTCGACGGCCCAAATCGTTGGGCGGGCGTGCCGAAGGTCGGCCGGTTGTTCGTGCGCGACATCTCGGAGATGAGCTACGGCAACGCCATTGGAATCGGTTTTGCCGATATCACCAGCGACCGGCTCGTCGGCAAGATCGACTACAACGCGACGTGGATCAACGGGCTGACGTCCTCGACGACGCAGCCCGGCGCCACGCCCATGCATTTCGCCTCTGACAAGGAGTGCATCGAGCGCATCCTGCCGACCTGCGGACGCCTGGACGTTGGCAATTGCACGATTTGTTGGATTCCCAACTCGATGGACCTGGCCGAGTGCATGGTGAGCGAGAACCTGCTGCCGGAGATCGAGCAGAGCCCTGAGATCGAAGTCGTGGGCGAGCCGCGGCAGATGGATTTCGACACCGACGGCAATCTGGCGCCGGCCTTCGAGCCCGCGCTGGCCGCGCATTAGCCGCCCCGATGCCGCTCTTCCACGCCGTCGTGCTGGCGCTGGTTCAAGCGCTGACCGAGTTTCTTCCGGTTTCAAGCTCGGCGCATCTGGTGCTCGTGCCATGGCTGCTGGGCTGGGCGGACCACGGGTTGCTCTTCGACATCGCTCTCCACGCCGGCACGGTCGCCGCGGTGATCGCGTATTTCTTCAAGAGCTGGGTGCGACTGGCGGGGTTGGCGGCGGGCAGGCGGATCTGGCCGCCCGATCCGGGCGAGCCGGATTACGAGCTTTTTGACAACCCGCGACTGTTCTGGTACCTGGCGGCGGCGACGCTGCCGGCCGGCGTGCTCGGGCTGGCCCTAAAAGACATCGTCGAGACGACGCTGCGCAGCCCGTTCGTGATCGGGACGATGTTGATTGCGATCGCGCTGCTGATCGCCTACGCGGAGCGGCGAGGCGGCTTCACGCGCGACCTCGACCAAGTCAGCCTGCGGGACGCAATGACGATCGGGTGCGCCCAAGCCGTCGCGCTCATCCCGGGAACCTCGCGCTCCGGCATCACGATCTCGACGGCGATGCTGTTGGGGCTGACGCGCCACGCGGCCGCGCGCTTTTCCTTTCTGCTCTCGACGCCGATCATCCTGGGCGCGGCGGCGAAAGCCGCATGGGACGCGTTCTCCGAAGGCGGCATTCCGCCGGATCAACGCGCGGCGTTTCTGGTCGGCATGATCGTCAGCGCCATAGCGGGCTATCTGGTGATCGCCGGATTCCTGGCCTTCCTGCAGCGCGCCACCATGAAGGTCTTCGTGATCTACCGCATCGGTTTTGGCATAATGGTTTTGGCTCTTGCTTACTTCTACCGCTTTCCCGCGGGGGCCTGACTCCTGACGGGAACCCCTTTCGCCTCGGCTCTTGTGTGTTTTGGCAAGGAGAGGCGGAATGATGTTCAGTCCCACGGCTAACCCTCGGTTGAACGAACCGATAGGGTTTGTCTTGCTCATTTTGGCGATCGCCGCCGCGCTGAGCCTGGTCTCACACCAAGCCCTCGACCCCTCTCTCAACGTCGCAACGGCACGCGGCGAGGTCCACAACCTGATAGGAGCGCCTGGGGCGCTGTTCAGCGACCTGACGTTGCAGTGGCTGGGCCTTGCAGCTTTTCTGCTACCGGTCTATCTAACGGCTTTGGGCTGGGTTTGGCTGCGCTCATCCGAACAGCCATGGCCGCTTACGCGGGTCCTCGGAGCCGCGTTGCTGCTGCTGATCGGCGCCACGGCGCTGGGCCTCGAGACGGAATGGTTCGTGTGGCGCGGCACCGTGCGAGCCGGCGGTGTGTTGGGACTGATCTTCGCCGACAACCTGATACGGCTGTTGAACCCGACCGGAGCCGCGCTGGCGCTCGGCGCCGGAGCGATCGTGGCCCTCTATCTGATGACGTCGTTCCGCATGGCGAAGCTGGGCGGCATCGTCGCCGAGACCAGCGAGAAGGAGCGTGGCTGGCTAGGGCGGGCGCGAGCGTGGTTGGGCAGCCGCAACGTGAGGATTTTGTTACGGCGCAAGGAAGCGGAGGCGTCCGAGAGATCCGCCAGTGACAAGGCCGAGCTGCGCAGGGGTGATTCGGACGGACCGGTGAGCACTCCGGAAGAAGCCCAGGAGGAGGCCGAAGGCGGCTTCCCGCCGATCGTGCCCTACGAGGAGGGCGAGGAAGGGGCCTCTCGCGAGCAATTGCAATCGGCGGCGCTCGATCAGGAGATCGAAGAACGCGAGGCGGGCGCCCCGATCGTGGACAAGCGCGGCGACGAGCCGCCCTGGGAAGAGCAGGACGAGTACGTCGAGGAAGAAGACGAAGAGGAAGAGGTCGACTATCGCGTCCCCACCACCTCCCTGCTGCACCCGCCGCATGGCCGCAGCGGCTACGACCCGGAAGAACTGCAAGCGCTGGCGCGCAAGATTCAGCTCAAGTTCGAGGAGTTCAAGGTCGGCGGCTCGGTCACGCAGATCAACCCCGGGCCTATCGTGACGACCTTCGAGTTCAAGCCGGACCCGGGCGTCAAAGTCTCGAAGATCCTCAATCTCTCTGAAGACCTCTGCATGGCGCTCGAGTGCGAGTCGATCCTGGTGGAGCGTATCCCAGGGAAATCAACCGTGGGCATCGAGGCGCCGAACACGCGGCGTGAGCTCATCAGCCTGCGGGAGGTCATCGAATCGCGTGAGTTCCGCGATGCGCGATCGCCGCTGACGGTGGCGCTGGGCAAAGACGTCTCGGGACGCATGAAGATCGCCGATCTGACGACGATGCCGCACCTGCTCGTCGCCGGCTCGACAGGATCGGGTAAATCGGTGATGATCAATGCCTTCATCATGTCGATCCTGCTGCGCGCCACGCCGAACGAGGTGCGCTTCATCATGGTCGATCCGAAGACCGTCGAGCTTGGGCTCTACCACGAGATCCCGCACTTGCTGACGCCGGTGATCACCGACATGAAGAAGGCGAGCAACGCGCTGAAGAACGCCACCACCGAGATGGAGCGCCGCCTGAAGCTGCTGGCCGAGCACGCAGTCCGCAACATCGACCAGTACAACCTGAAGATCGAGCGCATGAGGGAGCGGCTCGAGCGGGAAGGCAACCCCGAGCTCGCCGCCGAGCTCAAGCGCATGCCCTATCTGGTGATCATCATCGACGAGCTCGCCGACTTGATGATGCTCGAAGGCCGGCAGGTGGAGGAATCGATCACGCGCCTGGCGCAGATGGCGCGCGCGGTGGGGATTCACTTGGTTCTCGCGACGCAGCGGCCGAGCGTGGACGTGATTACCGGCCTGATCAAGGCCAACGTGCCGGCGCGGATCAGCTTCCGCCTCGCGACGCGGGTGGACTCGCGCACCATCCTCGACACCATGGGCGCCGAGGCGCTGCTCGGCAAGGGCGACATGCTGTTCCTGCCGCCAGGCACCGCGCGCATGATGCGCCTGCACGGGCCGTTCGTCACCGAGGAGGAGATCGAGGCGGTGGTGGCGCGCTGGAAGGAGCAGGGCAAGCCGCGCTACGACTACGAGTACCTCGCCGCCCCAGCGGATGAGTCCGAAGAGTCCGACGAGGACGCGCCAGGCTTCGACGACCCGGTGTACCAGGACGCCGTGCGTGTCGTAGTGGAGGCCGGCAAGGCATCGACCTCGACGCTGCAACGGCGGTTGCGGCTCGGCTACGGCCGGGCGGCCAGCATCCTCGACGCGATGGAAAAGGACGGCATCATCGGCCCGCCGAATGGGCCGAGGCCGCGCGAGGTGATCAAGCCGCCGGATTGGCTGGCCGAGGTCGAGACGCGGTAGTTCCGGCCGTCTTGGACCTGACCGCGGTCGAAGCGCGAGCAGCAGTTCGAAAGCGTGAGCGGCTGGGCGACCTCTCAGCAGAGTCGGCCGCTTCCATCCTGTCCTCGTTGGAGCGGGACCTCCAGGATGTGTTCCTATCCCAGCCGTCGAATGCGGACGTGGTCAAGCAGGCCGTTCGCTTGCTTGATCTTCACCCGCTGAGGTCCTACGACGCGTTACAACTGGCGGGCTGCATCGTCCGGAGCACATCAGCAAACGCCACGACTCTGGTGAGCTCGGATCGGCAGATGGTCTCCGCGGCGGAAGGGGAGGGCGTGCCGGTGATCAATCCAGAGGCAGGAGGCTAACCCGCTGGTTATCCAGGGTCCGCGGCCACACACCTGCACAAAAGTCACAAAACACAGCGCTTAGACTCCAATCACGATGCGGGCCGCTCTCGCCTCCCCTTTCCCGCTTGGCTTTTGCCGCTCTCGACGTTACACTGACGTCCGCAGGAAGCACCGGATGGTGGTCTTGAAGTAACGGAAACCAATTGCCCGCTGGAGAGGAGCGCGTATGAGCAGCACTGTCGAATTGCGTCCGCCAAGCCTTCAGGCTGAAGCGGGGAACTGGCCGCGCAAGTATCCTTTTCCGGGCATATCCACCACCGCCGACGGCGCGGCGGCGGTGGTCTGGGTGGAAACCCACATCGCCCAAGGGGCTTGCGCCTACCCGATCACCTCCTCCACCACTATGGGCGGCGGTTTCGAGAACGCCGTCGCCAATGGCAAGAAGAATCTGTGGGGAGAGGACCTGGCCTTCATCGAGCTGGAGTCCGAGCACAGCTCCGCGACGACCTGCGAGGGATTCGCGGTCGCGGGCGGGCGCGTCTCGAACTTCACATCGGGCCAAGGCCTGATCCTGATGAAAGAGGTGCTGTACACGATCGCCGGAAAGCGGCTGCCGGTCGTATTCCACATCGGCGCTCGCGCGTTGACCTCCCATTCGCTCAACGTACATGCCGGCCATGACGACGTGGTGGGCGTAGCGGACTGCGGCTGGGCGATTCTCTACGCGCGGAACGCTCAAGAGGCCGGTGATCTGGCACTCATCTGCCGGCGAGCGGCGGAAGACTCGTCGACTCCGTTCCTCAACGTGCAGGACGGCTTCCTGACGACCCACACCATCGAGAATGTGCGGCTTCCCGAGCCCGAGCTGATGAAGGTCTTCGTGGGCGATCCGAATCGCCGGCTGCGCAATCTGATGGATCCCGAGATCCCGTTGATGTCGGGCGTGGTTCAGAACCAAGACTCGTATATGAAGGGCAAGATCGCCCAGAGAGCGTACTACGATGGCGTGCTCTCGGCGACCACGAAGGCGATGACGGAGTTCGGGGAGTTGACCGGGCGCCACTACGCGCCGGTGATGTCCTATCGCCTCGAGGACGCCGAGTACGCCATCGTCGGGTCGGGGTGCATGATGGAGACCGCGGAAGCGGCCGTGGACTGGGCGCGGGAGCACCTGGGCGTGCGCGTCGGCTTGCTCCACATCACCATGTTTCGTCCCTGGCCTTCGCGCCAGATCGTCGAGGCGCTCAGTCACGTGAAAGCCGTCTCGGTGCTGGAGCGGCTGGACATACCGCTGCAGCAGTCTAATCCGCAACTTTGCGAGTTGAAGGCGTCGTTCGCCGATGCGTTCAGCGGGGCCCCGAATCACCCCCGAATCGATCGGATACCTCAGTTCAGCGGCGGATCGGCTGGGCTAGGCAGCCGGGATGTGCGACCGGGCGACTTCTTGGCTGTCATCGACAACATGATCAGCAAGCAGCCGCGGCAATACTTCAGCTTGGGAGTGAAGCACGAGACGGCGTTGCGAGTGCACTCCGACCCCGATGTGCGCTCCCCGGGTTCGTTCTCCATGCGCGGCCACTCGGTCGGCGGCTATGGCTCGGTGACCACGAACAAGGTCATCGCGACGATCGCCGGAGAAGTATTCGGCATGGACGTCCAGGCTTATCCGAAGTATGGATCGGAGAAAAAGGGTCTCCCGACGACCTACTATCTGACGGTGGCGAAGGAGCACATCCGAACGCATTCGGAGCTGCACCACGTGGAGTTCATCGCCTTGAACGATATGAACGCTCTCAACATGGGAGATCCGCTGGCCGGGCTGGCGGATGGAGGCATCGTGTTCGCCCAGAGTCCTCACACCGAGCCGATGCCGATCTGGATGTCGGCGCCGGCCTGGGCGCGCAATCGCATCCGGGACAAGGAGGCCCGCTTCTACGGGCTCGACACGGTCGCGATCGCTCGCGAGACGGCGAGCGAGGCGGACTTGCAGCAGCGCATGCAGGGCATCGTGCTGTTGGGTGTCTTCTTGAGGGTGACGCCGTTCCGGGAACGCTCCGGCATCGGTGACGACGAGCTCTTCGCCGGAGTCGAAAAGTCCCTCCGGAAATACTTCGGAAAGCGTGGAGAACGCGTAGTGAAGGACAACTTGGAGGCGGTGCGGCGGGGCTACTCGCAGCTGATCGAGGTTCCCCGCAGCGTCATTCTGCAGACCGAGGAAGCGGACGCCGCCGCGGCGGCGATGAAGGTGATCCAATGAGTACGAGCCCGCTGACCCAATCGGCCGACTTCCAGGCCAACATCGTCGATATCGCCGACTTCAACGACCGCGTGGTTGGCGCCTACAATCGCGGAGAGGGCGAGCTGGGGCTCGAGGCCGACCTCCAAACCGCTCGCAGCGTCATCCCCGCGGGAACCGGCGCGCTGCGAGACTTCAGCTACATCGCGCCAGAGATCCCCGAGTTTCTCCCGGACAACTGCGTCGGATGCATGGACTGCGTCACGCAGTGCCCCGACACGGCGATTCTGGCCAAGGTGATCGAGCCCGAGACTCTCCAGACCAGCCTCGGAGCGATCGAAGACCCTTCTCAGCGCGAAAGCATAGGGGAGCAGTGGACCGACACCAACAAGTACTGGGCCGTGCGCGAGAAGAAGGGGCTCGGAGGCGGCAAGTTCGGCATCTTCATCGACCCGACCAAGTGCAAGGGCTGCGCGGAGTGCGTCGAGGCCTGCGGCAAGCACGAGGCGCTCAAGATGATTCGTAAGGACGAGGAAAATCTGAGCTGGTATCGCAACGCATTCTCGTTCTTCAAGGACGCGCCCGACACTCCCGACAAGTTCGTTAACGAGAAAGCGCTCGCGGACATGATGCTGGTCGAAAAGTCGTTGCTCTATGTCGGCGGCGCCGGCTCGTGCATGGGTTGCGGCGAAGCCACCGTGCTCCGCATGCTGATGGCCGCGACCGGGTTCGTCCATGGCCAAAAGAACATGGGCATCGTGGCCGCGACGGGCTGCAATACGGTCTACACCTCGACGTATCCTTACAACCCATACCTGACCTCGTGGACCAACTCGCTGTTCGAGAATGCGCCGGCGGATGCGATGGGCGTGCGGGCGCGCTGGGATCAGTTGGGCTGGCAGGACAAGCGTCTGTGGGTCATCGGCGGCGACGGGGCGATGCTCGACATCGGGTTCCAATCGCTGTCGAGGATGCTGGCTTCCGGCATGGACATCAAAGTGCTCGTGCTCGACACGCAAGTCTACTCCAACACCGGCGGACAAGCGTCAACCAGCTCGTTCCACGGCCAGAACGCCAAGATGGCGACACACGGCAAGGCGGTGCAGGGCAAGAGAGAACAGCGCAAGGAGCTGGCCAACATCTGCATGATGCACAAGGACGTCTACGTTGCACAGTCGACGGCGGCTCACGCGAATCACCTCTACAAGGCGATCTTGGAGGCCAACGAGTACCCTGGGCCGGCGGTGATCAATACCTTCACGACTTGCCAGCCCGAGCACGGCGTAGGCGATTCGCAGGCCTATCACCAGGCCAAGCTGGCCGTCGACTCGCGCTCGTTCCCGATGTTCATCTACGACCCGCGCAAGGGCTCGCGCTTCAAAGAGCGCCTGAGCCTGGTTGGCAATCCGAACGTCAAGGCGGACTGGTACGTCCACCCGAAGACCGAGGAGCAGATCGACTTCTGCTATTTCGCTCGACACGAAGGCCGCTTCTCGAAGCATTTCGACAAAGACGGGAATCCGTCGGAGGCGTTGCTGGCGGCCCAGCAGGATCGACTCGACAACTGGCGCCTGCTGCAGGAGCTCGCCGGGATCGTGTAGACGAGCTGCGCGACCACAACTCCGGCGGAGGCTTATCGGCCGGTCTACCGGCGTCGCGCTCGCGCCATCGCCGCTTTCGCTTCGGCGTCGGCCTCTCTGCGCCGCAGCGTCTCGCGCTTATCGTAGTTCTGCTTGCCCTTCGCTAGCGCGATCTCGACCTTTACGCGGCCGTTCTTGAGGTACATCTTGGTCGGCACCAGCGTCTGGCCCTTCTCGCGGGTCTTGCCGACGAGCTTGTCGATCTCGTGACGGTGCACCAGCAGCTTGCGCACCGTCGTCGGGTCGCGGTTCCAGCGGTTGCCCTGCTCGTAGTGGCTGATGTGGGCGTTGTAGAGCCACAGCTCGTTGTTCTTGATTGCGGCGTAGGCGTCGCGGAGCTGCACCTTGCCCGCTTTGGCGGACTTGACCTCGTTGCCGGTCAAGACAATTCCGGACTCGAATGTCTCGAGGAAGAAGTAGTCGTGGCGGGCCTTGCGGTTGTCCGCCAAAATCTTGACTCCTTCGTCCTTCGCCATTCGTCTGCACGCTCGGGCGGCCCGGCCCGTCAAACCTGCTAGGGACGACCTGCGCCCCCGGTTGGTCTTCTGATGCTTGCAAAACCTAGATTGGCACGTTTCGCGATTGCGTTCCACGTTGCGCTGATGGCATTGACGTTGGCGCTGCCCCAAGACGCTTGGGCCGGCAAGGGCAAGGCCAAGGATCTCTACAGCCAAGCCCGCAAGGCCGAGCTGCAACGCGACTACGACACCGCCCTCGAGCTTTGCGAGCTGGCTTGGACCGAGGATCCCTCCGACCACCGCTACGAGCTCGCCGTCAGGCGTCTGCGCTTCATGGCCGCCCAGACACACGTAGACCGCGGCCGGCGTCTGCGCGAGGAGGGCCTGCTCAAAGAGGCCGTCGACGAGTTCCAACGCGCCGTCGAGCTCGACCCGGCATCCACGGTCGCCGCGCAACAGCTCAAGCGCACGCTCGAGCTGATCGAGAAACGCGAAGGCCGCGATAAAAAGACCGAGGGCGGGGACGGATTGCTCGCCAGCGCGCTCGACCAAGACCGCGCACAGCGTGAGGCGATGGTCGACTCGCTCCGGGAGCCGCCACTGCTCAAGCCCATCTCGAGCCAGCCCATCGACCTGATGATGAGCGAGCAGACCAAGATCGTCTTCGAGACGATCTCCAAGCTGGCGGGCGTCAACGTGCTCTTCGACCCCGATTTTCAGGACAAGAAGATCGACATCGAGATCCGCGGCGCGACGCTCTCCGAAGCGCTCGACTACGTGAGCCTGATCGCCAAGACCTACTGGAAGCCGATCTCCGACAACGCCATCTTCATCACCAACGACAACACGAACAAGCGGCGCGAGTACGAGGAAGAGGTGGTCAAGACGATCTACCTCAACAACGTGGCCACGCCGCAGGAGCTTCAGGAGATCGTCACGGCGATCCGCGGGCTGACCGACATTCGCCGCATGTTTCCGGTCTCGTCGATGAACGCCTTGATTCTGCGCGGCACCGAAGCCAAGCTGGCGCTCGCCGAGAAGGTCATCCTCGACATCGACAAGGCGCGCCCGGAGGTGATCATCGACGTGCTCGTGCTGGAGGCGTCAAAGTCGCGGACGCGCGAGCTGGGGATCTCGCCCGTCAGCGGCGGCGGCAACGGCATTTCACTGCCTGTTACCTTCACGCGCGGCGCTTCCGGCGAAGGCAGCGGCGGGGGCGTGCAGCTTGGGGATCTCAACACGATCAACGGCAACGACTGGGTGACGACGTTGCCCGGCGCGCAGATCACGGCGCTGTTCAACAGCTCGGATACGAATCTGTTGCAATCGCCGCGCATCCGGGCGTCGGACAACATGCAAGCCAGCCTCCGCATCGGCGACCGCATCCCCATCGCCACCGGCAGCTTCCAGCCAGGCGTGGGCGGCGTGGGCATCAATCCGCTGGTCAACACGCAGTTCCAGTTCACCGACGTGGGCGTGAACGTGGACATTCAGCCCAAGGTCCACAACGACCGCGAGGTCTCGATGCACGTCGAGATCGAGATCTCGAACGTGCGCTCGTTCGTCGAGCTGGGCGGCATCTCCCAGCCGGTGATCGGCCAGCGGACGATTACGCACGACATCCGCATCGTCGAGGGCGAAGCGAGCATCCTGGGCGGCCTGAACCAGTCGCAGGTCTTCAAGACGAAGTCCGGCGTGCCGTTCTTGGGCGAGATTCCGCTGCTCGGGCGACTATTCTCGGTCACCGAAGTCGAGCAGAACGAGAACGAAAT
Organism: Bryobacterales bacterium; assembly: GCA_965216545.1. Lineage (GTDB taxonomy): Bacteria > Acidobacteriota > Terriglobia > Bryobacterales > UBA6623 > RI-231. The sequence continues at coordinate 1,625,717 of OZ244172.1, read as the reverse complement.
CCTGATCGTGCTGGTTCCGCACATTGTGCGTCTGCCGACGATCGAGGAGACCAACCTGAAGGCGATCGCCTCCGGCACGGACCAGATCTTCACCGTCCGCTATCAAGAGAACGGCAACGGCGACGGTGCGTTGCCCGATCAAGCGATCGACACCAAGGCGCAGCGCGAGCAGGCGCAGCGCGAGGTGGCCGATGCGGCGGAGAAGGCGCCGCCGGCCGCGGCCCAGCCGGCGACGCCGACGCCCGCTGGCAGCGTTCCGTCGCCGCTGCAGCAGCCCGGAGGGGCCGCGCTGCCCGGGGCCGTTCCGCAGCCGCAACCGACGGCGCCGGCTGCGCAGCCGGGCGAGGCGGAGCCGGCCGGAGAGACGCCGACTCTGCGCTTCGACAACGACGCGGTCTCGCTCGCACCCGGCCAAGAGGTGAAGCTGAGCGTGCTGATCGACAACGCGCAACAGCTCTTTGCAACCCCTCTCCGGATTCGCTACGACCACCGTGTACTGACGCTGACGGACGTCTCGAAGGGCGACTTTCTGGCGGGCCCCGAGCTGACCGATGTCATCTTCTCCCGCAACATACGGAACCAATCCGGCCAAGCCGCGGTGAATCTCTCGCGATTCCCCGGTACAGGCGGCGCTGATGGCTCGGGGGTGCTGGTGACGCTGACGTTCCAGGCCGTCGCGCCAGGGGAATCGGCCATTGCCGTGACGCCCACGGGGGCTCGAACCGCGGACCAGAAAACGCTTCAGCTCGGAACCGCGCAGGCCCGAGCGACCGTCGGACAGTAGGATGCTGGACCGGAGTCAGAAGCAGGCGTCCCAAAGCCGTGACCGTGAGGGAGCGGGCCGGGCTCCGATGACCCGCCGCGAAGCCGGCCTGACGCTGGTCGAGCTCATCGTTGCCTTCACCGTGCTGCTCATCCTCTCGACGATGGCGCTGCCGTTGATGACCATCCGGGTCCAGCGCGAGAAGGAACGCCGCCTGCGCCAGGCTTTGGAAGAGATGCGAACCGCGATCGACCGCTACAAGGACGCCGCCGACCAGGGGATGCTCGGCGAGCAGGATCCCGACAACCACGGCTATCCCGAAAGTCTCGAGATCCTTGTCGAAGGCGTCGAGATCAATCAGCAGCAAGGCATGGGCGGCATGGGTATGGGCATGGGCGGCCAGATGGGAATGGGCGGCATGCCGGGACAGATGGGCATGGGCGGGCGGATGGGCGCGGGCGGCATGCAGGGCTCGTTCGGGTCGAACCGGCAGTCGTCGTTTGGCTCGAACCGGCAATCGGGCTTCGGCTCGAACCGCCAGTCGAGCTTTGGGTCGAACCGCGGAACCGGCGGCCTCGGTTCCAACCGGGGCCAGCGCTCGGGCGGATTCGGCTCCTCGGGCTCGGGCATGTCGGACTTTGGCGACCCCAGCGGCGACGAGGAAGGCCCGCAAACCATGCGTTTCCTGCGACGCATCCCCGTCGATCCCATCACCGGTCGCACCGAATGGGGCATGCGCTCGATCAGCGACTCGCCCGACTCGATGAGCTGGGGCGGCCGCAACGTCTTCGACGTCTTCTCGATGAGCATGGACACGGCGCTGGACGGCACGAGGTACAGCGAATGGTAAGCCGCGACCGCCGGGGCTTCACGCTCGTCGAGATCACCGTTGTGATGGCGATCCTGGTGACGATTCTCGCGATTGCCGTGCCGCAGTACTCGACCGCGATCACCCGCGCGAAAGAGTCCGTGCTGATGAGCAACCTCTTCACGCTACGCTCGGTGATCGACCAGTACACCTACGACAAGGAAGAGCCGCCGCAATCGCTTGAAGACCTCGTCAACGAAGGCTACCTCCGCGAGGTCCCGATGGACCCGTTCACCGAGTCGCGGGACAGCTGGGAGATCATCACCGAGACCGGGCCGAGCGGGCAGTCCGGCGTATTCGACGTGCGCAGCGGTTCGGACAAGGAATCGCTCGGCGGCTCGCCCTACAGCGAGTGGTAGTACCGGTCCGGACCGCCGGCGGACTGCTCGTGCAGCGCCCTGCGTTACAATCGTGCGGAGCTTTTTGAGCCGCCCGACCATCTTGCACACCAAGCTCATCGAAATCGACCCCAACGACCCCGACCCGAAGGCCCTCGACTTGGCGGCTGAGGCGATCCGAGCGGGAAAGGTCGTGGCAGCGCCATCGGATACGCTCTACGTCTTGATGGCGGACCCGTTCAGTCTCAAGGCGATTGCCGCGGTGTTCCGGGCGAAGGGGCGCGAGCTGACACGATCGTTGCCGATTCTGGTCGACTCGTTGAGCATGGCGGAAGACTTCGCGTTGCCGCCGCTGAGCCCGCGGTTCTATCTGCTGGCGAGGCGCTTTTGGCCGGGGCCGCTGACGATCATTCTGCCGTCCTCGGCGCTGCTGCCGCTCAAGGTCACCGGCAACACGGGCCGACTTGCAGTGCGGCACAGCCCCTCCGCGATACCGAATGCGCTGATCGAGCGGCTTGGGACGCCGGTGATCGCCACCAGCGCCAACCGCTCCGGGCTGCCGACCTGTCGCAGTGGCATCGACGCGTTGGGCGAGATGGACGGCCGCATCGATTTGATCCTCGACGGCGGCGAGGTGGACGCCTTGGGCGCGACCACGGTCGACATCACCGAACCGGAGTGGAGGGTCATCCGCGAAGGCGGCATCTCGCGCGCTCAGCTCGAGAGCTGCCTCGACGCCGCGTCGTAAACTTCCGCGGGATGTCGGGTTGCTTTCCCGCCCTGCGCACCTAAAATAGGTGGCGCGCTCGCGCCCGCGAACCGCCAGGAGGTCAGACATGGCTGAGTACGCACGCCCGGAAGCTGTCGTGAGCACCGCATGGGTCGCCAGCCACGCCGGGGACGACAACGTCGTGGTCGTCGAGATTGATGTTGACACCAACGCCTACGAAGAAGGCCACGCGCCCGGCGCGATCGGCTGGAATTGGAACGACCAGCTCTGCGACACGGTGCGCCGCGACATCATTCCCAAGGCGCAGTTCGAGGCGCTGATGTCCGAGTCCGGGATAACGCCCGAGACGACCGTGATCGTCTACGGGGACAACAACAACTGGTTTGCGGCGTGGGCTCTGTGGCAGATGAAGATCTACGGCCACAAAGACGTGCGCATCATGAACGGCGGGCGAAAAAAGTGGATCGCGGAAGGCCGCGAGCTCTCGACCGAACGGCCCGCGCCAGCGGCGACGTCTTAGCAGGCGGCCGAGCCGGACTTCTCGCTTCGCTCCTACCTGCCGGCGGTGCGGAAAGGCGTCGAGGAAGGCTCGATCGAGCTGGTCGACGTGCGCAGCCCGGCGGAGTTTTCCGGCGAGATCCTGGCGCCTCCCGGGCTGCCGGAGACGTGCCAGCGAGGCGGGCACGTGCCCGGGGCGAGGAACATCCCCTGGGGGAAGGCTTGCAACGAAGACGGCACGTTCAAGAGCCGTGACGAGCTGCAAGCGTTGTACTCGGGCGCGGGTATCACGGGTGAGAAGCCCGTGGTCGCCTACTGCCGCATTGGCGAACGCTCGAGTCACTCCTGGTTCGTGCTCCACTACCTGCTGGGGCTCGACAACGTGACCAACTACGACGGCTCGTGGACCGAGTGGGGCAACCTGGTCGGCGCCCCGGTGGAGCGAGGAGCGTGACGCGATGAAGCCAGAACACTACCGCGAGGAGAAGTTCGAGCTCGCCGGCTGGCCGGTTCGCTTGGTGAGCTACAAGCTGGGCGAGGAGTGGATCTGTAAGATCGACAACGTCTCGCCGGGCGCTCAGGTGGCGCGCGCCAAGGGCGCCAAACAGGAAGAAGCCGAGAACGAGTGTCGCGCGAAAGCCGAGAGGCGATTGGCCGCGACACGGCGCGTACCAGTCGGCGAATAGCCGGGCCGCAGCGGGGCGTCGCCGCGGCGGCGCAATCCGGCAATCCTGCGAAGATCCGCATGTTATCATCGGGCCTTCGGAGGCGCTGCAGCATTGCCCGGCCGCATTCTCAACGGCAACAAGATTCGCAACGAAATCCTCGAAGAAGTTCGGCAAGAGGCGGAGGCTCTGGCCGCCAAGGACGCTCAGCCCGGACTGACTGCCGTGCTCGTGGGCGAGGATCCGGCCTCGCAGATCTACGTCCGCAACAAGATGAAGGCCTGCGACAAAGTCGGCATCCGCAGCCAGACTTTGCGCCCGCCCGAGAGCATCACGACCGAGGAGCTGTTGGCGCAGGTAGACGACCTCAACCGCGACCCGCAAGTCGACGGGATTCTGGTCCAGCTCCCGTTGCCCAAGCAGGTCGACACCGAGCGCGTGCTGCTGGCGATCGATCCAGCCAAGGACGTCGACGGCTTCCATCCGATGAACGTGGGCATGCTGGCTACCGGACAGCCGCGGCTTGTCTCCTGCACGCCTGCCGGGTTGATCGAGATCCTCAAACGCAGCGAGATTCCGATCTCGGGGAAACGGGTGGTGGTGCTGGGCCGCAGCAACATCGTGGGCAAGCCCGCGGCGCTGCTGCTGCTGGCCGAGAACGCTACCGTGACCCTCTGTCATTCTCGGACAAGAGATCTGCCCGCGGTCGCCCGCGAGGCGGAGATCCTGGTGGCGGCGCTGGGCCGGCCGGCGATGATTACGCGCGAGTATCTCCGCGAGGGCGTGGTGGTGCTGGACGTGGGCATCAGCCGCATCACCGACGCCGGCGACGCCGAGCGGATCTTCGCCGCGAGCCCGGAGAAGCTCGCGAAGTTCCGCGAGAAAGGCTCCGTGCTGGTCGGCGATGTGCACCCGGGCGACATGGCCGAGCTGGCCTCCGCCTACACGCCGGTGCCGGGCGGGGTGGGGCCGCTGACGATCGCGATGCTGATGAAGAACACCGTGCGCGCAGCGCGGCTGCGGCGAGGCGTTTGAGGTCGCCTGGGGCGTGCTGAAAGTCGGCCTCACCGGCGGGCTCGCCAGCGGCAAGAGCTTCGTGGCGGACTGCTTTGCGCGCTGGGGCGCCCACGTGCTGCACGCCGACCGGGTCGGGCACGCCGTGCTCGAGCCAGAGGGCGAGGCCTACGCAGACGTCGTTCGAGAGCTCGGCGACTCCATCCTGCGCGCCGACGGCTCGATCGACCGCAAAGCCCTCGGGGCGATGGTGTTCGCCGACCCGGACAAGCTCGAGACTCTCAACGCCCTGGTTCATCCGCTCGTCTTCGCTCGGCAGCAGGCGTTCTTCCAGGACGTCGAGCGCGAAGATCCCGACGGAATCGTGGTCGTCGAAGCGGCCATCATGGTTGAGACCGGCAGCTATGAGAAGTACGACCGGCTGGTGTTGGCGGTTTGCCCTCCCGAGGTGCAGGTGGAGCGCTTTGTCGCGCGCGAAGGCGCGACTGAAGACGACGCGCGAGCGCGGATGGCGCGGCAGATGCCTTTGGCGCAGAAGATCCCGTTCGCGGACTTCTTGATCGACACCTCGGGGACCAAGGAGGAGACGGTCTCGCATACGCGAGTCGTATGGGAGAAACTGAAGGAGGAGGCCCGCGCCTCGTCCGCATGAGCTCCAAACGCTACCGCCTGCTGTGGATGACCGCGCTGTTTCTGGCGGCGTTCGTACTGGGCACGACGTCCACCGACTGGTTCCGCAACGTCGAGCCGCCCTTCTCGAGCGGCGCGCCGTTTTGGACTCAAGCGCAGACCTCGACCCTAACGCCCGACGAGCAGTCCAACATCGAGATCTACAACCGCGCGTTACCAGCGACGGTTTCGATCACCTCGACCATTCTGCGGCAGAACTGGTTCTTCGAGATCTTCCCCGAGCGCGAATCCGGAACCGGTTTTCTGATCGACCCCGAGGGGCGCATCTTGACCAACCATCACGTCATCGGCGGCAATGCACAGCGGATTGAGGTGACGCTCGCTTCGACCGGCGATGAGGGCGAGGACCTGCGCTTCGAGGCTGAGGTGCTGGCGGCGGACGAGATCAACGACCTAGCCTTGATCAAGATCGAAGCCGGCAAGCCTCTGCCGTTCCTGCCGCTGGGCGAATCCGACGATCTGCAAGTTGGCCAGAAAGTACTCGCCATCGGCAATCCGTTCGGGCTGTCAGGTTCGCTGACCACCGGGGTGATCAGCTCGGCGGATCGCTCGATTCAATCCGAAGACGGTTTGCTCGAAGGGATGGTCCAAACCGACGCGGCGATCAACCCGGGCAACTCGGGCGGCCCCCTGCTCGACTCCTCCGGCGCGGTCATCGGAGTCAACACGGCGATCTACGGTCCCGGCGGCAACATCGGCATCGGGTTTGCCATGCCGATCAGCCGGGCGAAGACGTTGCTCGAGTTCGTGTTGACGGGCGGCGAGAAGATGCGGCCCGAGCCTCTGGGGATTCAGTCGGTCTTCCTGGATGCACGCTTTGCGCGAGCGCTCGAGCTGCCGCCCTCGGGCTACCTGATCGTGGAGGTCGCGCCCGGTTCCGCCGCGGCCGCGGCCGGGCTGCGCGGCGCCGAGCGGGAGATCCTGCTGGGGAACTACCGGGTGCCGTGGGGCGGAGACTACTTGATCGAGGCCGACGGCCGGCGCATCACCTCGAACCGCTCCCTGGCGCAAGCCATGGCGCTGAAGCGCGTCGGGGATACGGTCGATCTCAAGGTGATCCGGCAAGGCCGAGAGGTCGAAGTCACCATCGAGCTGCGTGCGCCTGGCACGCGGTTGTGACCCCACGCGAAGCAGGCCTGTGCGAGAGCTGCCGCCACGCGATAGTCGTGCGCTCCGCCCGGGGCTCGACGTTCCTGCGTTGCGGCTTGGCCACCAGCGATCCCGCCTATCCCAAGTACCCGCACCTGCCGGTTCTCCGCTGCCCGGGCCGGGAAGAGCGGGCGGTTGCGGACGCTAAACTGTGATGCGATGACGACGCGCAAGTTGCTGCTTCGCTCGCTGCAATACCACAAAGGGATCCATCTCGCCGTCGCGCTCGGCGTGGCCGTGGGCGCGGCTACGCTGGCCGGCGCGCTGATCGTGGGCGACTCGGTGCGCCAGAGCCTGCGTAACCTCACGCTCGATCGACTAGGCCGTATCGACTACGCGCTCGTCGCGGACCGCTACTTCCGCGAAGCCCTTGCGGAGCAGATGCCGCAGGGGACCGCTCCGACGATTCTCATACGGGGCGGCGCGGAGGCGGCGGACAGCGGCGCGCGCGCGTCGCAAGTCAACCTCCACGGCGTCGACGAGCGGTTTTGGGCGCTCTACCCAGAGGCGCCGGCGCCCGCGCTCGGGTTGCGCGATGTTGCCGTGAATGCTTCGCTGGCGCGCGAGTTGCAGGTCGAGACCGGCTCGGCGCTGCTGCTGCGATTCCAGACCGACACGCTGGTTCCCTCGGAATCGGTGATGGGCCGCAAGACAGAGAACGTGCGTACGCTGCGGCTCAACGTCGCCGAAGTTCTGGAGGACCGCGGCCCCGGCCGGTTTGGTTTGTCGCCGAGCCAACAGTTGCCGCTGAACGCCTTCTTGGCCCTCGGCTCGCTGCAGCGCGCGCTCGAGCAGCAGGACGAGGTCAACGCGCTGCTGACGCCGTCCGACGCTGGGCCGGAAGAGCTTGCCGCGCAATTGCGCGAGGCGGCGCAACTCGTCGACGTCGAGCTTGCACTCGAGGCGCGGCCGGCAACCGGCGAGACGGCGCTGCAGACTGGCCGTATCGTGCTGGAGCCGGTAGCCGCCGACGCCGCGATGCGCGCCGCGGAGGAAGCAGGCCTGGCGGCCACGCCGGTGCTCACCTATTTGGCAAACACGATGCGAGCAGGCGACCGCGAGCTCCCCTACTCCACCGTCTCGGCGCTGAGCGAAACAGCGTTGGCCGGCCTGAGACCGTTGCGCGGCAAGGCAGTCCCGGCGGGCGACGAGATCGTGCTCGACGATTGGGCGGCTCGGGACCTGGAGGCCGAGCTTGGCTATTCGGTCACTCTCGAATACTTTGTGGTCGGTCCAGGGGGAGAGCTCCAGACCGAGACGCACGACTTTACCCTGGTCGGCGTGGTCGCGATGGAGGGCCTGGCCGTCGACGCAGACTTGGCGCCGACCTACGAGGGCATGAGCGATGTCGAGCGCATGGGCGACTGGGATCCTCCGTTTCCGTTCGACCTCCGACGCATTCGTGCGATCGACGAAGACTACTGGGAGCGCCATCGCGGCGCGCCCAAGGCGTTCGTCGCGCTCGAGACCGCCAAGCGGCTGTGGACGAGCCGGTTCGGGCAGCTCACCTCCATTCGGGTGGCGGGCGAGGCGCCGCAGGAATTTGCGCAGGCTTTGAAGCGTCAGCTCGATCCGGCTGCGTTCGGGCTGGGATTTCAGCCCGTCAAGGCGCAAAGCTTGGAAGCTTCCGCGGGCGCTACGGACTTCTCGGGCCTCTTCATCGGCTTCTCGATGTTTCTGATCGCTTCCGCCGCCGTGCTGACCGCGCTGCTGTTCCGGCTGGGAGTCGAGCGGCGTGCGCGCGAGGTTGGCCTGCTGCTGGCCACGGGAGAAACCGCGCAAGAGGTGCGCAAGCTGCTGCTGGCCGAGGGCGCGGTGGTTGCGGGGCTGGGTTGCCTGTTCGGGTTGCCAGGGGCGGCGGCCTATGGCGCTCTGATGGTGTATGGCTTGAAGACCTGGTGGAGCGCGGCGGTCGGCGGGTCGTTTCTGGAGCTCGCCGTAGAGCCGTCGAGCCTACTCGCAGGAGCGCTCGTGGCGCTGCTGATCATGATTGGGGTGATCTGGTTGACGCTGCGCCGGCTCTCGAAGCTCAGCCCGCGGGCGCTGTTGGCCGGGCAAGCGGCGCAAGAGAGCCTGCTGCCGCAGAAAGCCAGGCGGAGGGCGAAGCGCATCGCCGTGGTTTGCTTGCTGGGGGCCCTGGTGTTGCTTGCCATCAGCTTTCGAGCGCAGGCGGCGGCGCAGGCCGGCGGCTTCTTCGCCGCGGCAGCCCTGTTGCTTACCGCGGCGCTGGCTTGGTTTCGGGCAAGCTTGGCGGCGCCCTCGCGCGCGTCGTTGGCCGGCGAGCAGGCGCCGCTGTGGCGCTTGGGAGTGCGTAACGGCGCACGCTTTCCCACCCGTAGCGTCCTCTCCGCGGCTCTGGTGGCATGCGCGGCCTTCGTCATCGTGGTCGTGGCGTTGATGCGGCACGACGTGAGCTCGCGCGAGCCGCGGCTCGATTCCGGCGACGGCGGTTTCCGCTTCGTGGCGACCTCGGACCTGCCGCTGCACCAGGACCAGCTCGAAGGCCTCGACGGCGTCTACCCCTTCCGCCGCAAGCCGGGAGAGGACGCCAGTTGCCTGAACCTCTACCGGCCGTCCGAGCCTACTCTGCTTGCTGCGCCGCCGGCGCTGGTCGAGCGCGGCGGCTTCGCGTTCCAGGGCGCGCTGGCCGAAACTCCCGAGGAAGAGGCGAATCCCTGGCTGTTGCTCGACAGAGATTTCCCCGACGGCGCGGTCCCGGTGTTCGGCGACATGAATTCGGTGATGTGGATCCTGCATCTAGGGCTTGGCGACACGCTCGAGGTTGAGGATTCGGCGGGAAGACGGCGCAAGCTGATCATTGCGGGGCTGCTCAGCCGCAGCATCTTTCAATCCGAGCTGCTGCTCTCCGAGGAGAGCTTCCTCGAGTTGTTCCCCGACCGCGGCGGCTTCAATCTCTTGCTGCTCGACAGCGCTGACGCCGGCGCCGGGCAGGCGCTCGAGGAGCGCTTCGCCGAGCACGGGCTGGACGCCCAGACCGCGGCGGATCGGCTGGCCGGCTACCTGGTGGTCGAGAACACCTACCTGAGCACCTTCCTTACGCTCGGCGGATTGGGGCTGCTGTTGGGAACGCTGGGGCTGGCCGTGGTGATGGTTCGCAACGTGCTCGAGCGTCGCGCGGAGCTGGCGCTGTTGCGGGCGGTGGGGTATGGGCGCGGCGCGATCTCGAAGATCGTGCTGGCCGAGAATGCGTTCGTGCTCCTGTTCGGCGTGCTGATTGGCGCGGGAACGGCGGTTCTGGCGAGCTTGCCGCATCTGTGGAGCGGGCTCGCCGAGCCTCCCTGGGCTTCGCTTGCGATGACGCTGGCGCTGATCCTGGCGGTGGGACTGGCCGCGGGCGCCATCGCGGCGGGCGCGAGCCTGAGGCAACCGCTGTTGCCGAGCCTGCGGCGCGAATAGGAGCCAAGCCCTCTTCAACCTTCTTCGCCCTGCGGCCGATGAGAGCCGAGGGACTCACCGATGGAGCAAGCCGAGCCGCTCGCCGCCGAAACGCCCGCAGCTGACGCGGAGCAGTACGAGAAGGTTCTGGGAGAGCTGCCCTCTTTTCCGCCGCTCGCGATGCGGTTGGCCGAGCTGGCTGGTCGCGAAGACGCGAGCGTGGAAGAGGTGGTCGATCTGCTGCGCTCCGATGCCGCTTTCTCCGCCGAGCTGCTGCGTCGAGCGAACTCGCCCGCCTACGGATTCGCTTCGCGCATCGACACGCTGCAACAAGCATTGGTGGTGCTGGGCTTCGACGAGCTGCGGCGAATTGCGATGGCCGCGGCTGCCCGCGGATACGCCGGGCCGGCCATGCAGGCGCCGGAGCTGCGGCTATGCTGGCGCCATTCCCTCGCCGTCGCGCTGCTCGCCGAGGAGCTCGCCCGGGGAACGGAGGTGACGCCCGAGCGGGCCTACACCGCCGGCGTGATGCACGATATCGGCCGGCTCGGTTTGCTGACCGCTTGTCCGGAGCGCTTCGCCGAGCTGTTGCAGGAAGCGGAGTACGCGGGCGCTATCGAGGATTCGTCGTACTTCCTAGAGCGGGAGGCGGACGCGTTCGGTTTCGACCACACCGAAGCCGGCCGCTGGCTGGCCGAGCGTTGGGAGATTCCCGTCGATCTTCAAGCCGTCGTGGGGCGACACCACGACCGACCCGCCGCCGCCGAGTTCGACCTGCTGACGGTGATCCAATACGCCGTGCTGCTCGCCGATGCGCTCGGCTTTGGGGTGACCAGCGGCGTGACGCAGCGCCGGCCCGCGGAGATGGCGCCGGACGCTCCCGAGGAGATTCGCCCCGTGCTCCAGCGTAACCCGGATGAGCTCGCGCAGCTTCTCAGCACGAGAATCGACGCGCTGGACGGGAATACGCCGGAAAAGCAGACCGAGCCGGCGCAGGAAGCCTCGGCCGCTCCGCCAGAGCCAGCCGAGAGCGACGAGGCGGAGACGCCCGAGCCGGAGGACGCGGCGCGCAAGCTGCTGCCATGGGCCATCGGCGCAGTGGCGGCGCTTGCCGCGGGCCTGGGCTGTCTGATGCTGTCTTCTTAGCGGCGGAGCTCGCCGTCGAGTCTACGGCATGCGCTTCATGCGCCTCTGCAGACTCTTTGCCAGACTCTCGATCTTCTCGGCCTTGCGCAAGCTTTCGAGATTCGTCACGTGCTCGGTCTGCTCGCGCATCTCCTCTTCGAGCTCGGCGGCGAGCTCGAGAATCTTCGCGATGTCGTCGAGCGACTTCTCGTGGTCGTCTTTGAGGATGGCAAGCTCGCGCGAGCGGCCGTCGGGCAGTCGCTTGGGTAGCGTCGGCTCCTGGGCCGCCAGCGGAAAGGCGGCGATGGAGGGGAGCAGGATCCGGACGAAGCGGGAGCGGAGCATGTTGTGTTTCCGGCCCTCATGATACCTTTGGGAGAGCAGGCCGCCGCCTGGGTGCGTGTTATAATCCGCATCTTCACCGGCGGAGGCAGCCGCGAGGCAGGCAGGCCGCCAAGGAGGAAACCAGACGAGATGGCCTACGTGATTGCAGAACCCTGCATCGGCACCAAGGACACGGCGTGCGTAGACGCCTGCCCGGTCGACTGCATCCATCCGAAATCGGACGAGGGCGAGTTCGAAAAAGAAGAGATGCTCTACATCGATCCGGACGAATGCATCGACTGCGGCGCCTGCGTGCCGGTGTGTCCGGTGTCCGCCATCTTCGCGCTCGAAGACTTGCCGGAGAAGTGGGCGGATTTCGAGGAGCGCAACACGGCCTACTACCAGAGCTGAAGCGCGGGGCTCGAGAAACGGAAACGGCCCGTCGGGGATCTCCCGGCGGGCCGATGTCGTTTTGAGGCCGATATCGTTCTTGAGCTGTTCCGCTACTTCTTCTTCGGCTTGTGAACCTTGTGGCAGGTGCGGCAGCCCTGGCTCATGCCCGTGAGGCCCTCGTTGAATCCGTCCATGTCCTGGCGCATCGCGGCGGTCATGGTCTTCTTGGCGGCTTCGACGACCTTCATTGCACCGTCCTCCCAGGCTTGATCCTTGATGCGACCGTCGAGCAGCATCAACTGATTCGCTTCGCCGACGACCGAGGCCCAGGCGTTGGCGTGCTTCCAGTCCTTCATCTCCTTGGGACCGCCGGCCTTGCGCAGCGCCGCGAGCTTATCCATGTTCGGTTTCACGACCGCTTCCATCACGTCGTGCGCGGTGGCCATCTTCGAATAGGCGTGCTCGCCGGCGACGACGACGCCAGCGGCGGTCAGGCTCAGGGCAACGAGCCAAAGAATCTTTCTCATCAATCAAGTTCCTCCAGAAAGGGTGTTTCGATTATAGCGGGAAACACCTACCGGGCCGGTGTGAGGCGGCCGTCCTTGCCGATCCGGAACGTGCGGTCGCGCCAGCGCACCTCGTTGCCGAACAGCGCCAGCAGCCAGACGCCGAAGCTCAGCGCGTCCTGCACGAGCAGCCAGAGCAGGTTGGCCGGGACGAGCCGGTCGCCGAGCATACGCGCCGTGGAGAGCGCGGCGGCCAAGCGCAAGGCCAGGCAGCCGGCGAGCAATCCCCAAGCCCAGCCCGCGCCGCCGGCAAGCCAGGGCAACGCCGCCGCGAAGGGCAGCGGGTAGGTGCAGATCTGCGCGAGGTAGCCCGCCGGCCGCGAGCAACGCGTCGAACGATACCAGCGCAAGCGGTGCCGGAAGTTGTCCGCGAAGCTCTGCGAGCCGATGCGGTGCTCGACGACGCAGCGCGAAAGCTTGACCTCCCAGTCCTTCTCCCGCGCCCACTTGCCCAACAGGAAGTCTTCGGCCAGGTACTCGCGCGTCGCCTCGAAGCCGCCGATGTCGTCCAGACAACTCTTGCGGATCGCCATTGTCGGTCCAACCGCGAAGTCCATCGGCGCGAGCATCTGAGCGACCAACGCCCCGCCCCAAAATTCGGTGTTCATGCCGATGGCCTCGAGCTTGGACCACAGGCTCGGTCCGCCGACGGCGCGATACGGGCAGGTGACGACGCCGACGCGCGGGTCGGCGAAGTCGCCGGCGAGGGCTTGCAGGTCGGAAGGCGCGGCACGCACGTCGGAGTCCGCAATCACGTGGATCTCGCCGCGAGCCTGCTCCGCTAGCCGGAGCAAGCTCCAGTTCTTGGCGTTGGGGTAGCGCTCGATCGAGGGCGGCTCGCCGGTGACGATCAGCTTCGCCGTTTTCGCGCCGCGCCCGTCAACCACCTCGCGCGCAACCTCCCAAGCCGGCTCGTCCGGGTTGCGAACGGCAAACAGAACCTCGTAGTCGGGATAGTCGAGCGCGAGGTAGGAGCGGAGGTTGTCCGCCAACCCTCGATCGAGCCCCGAGAGGGGTTTGAGGACGCTGAAGAAAGGCGGCTCGCCGTTGGCCGCTTTGGCTTCACGGCGCCGATGCCGAATCGAAGCCAGGACGACGAGGGCGTAGTACGCAGCCCCGGCGAGAGTCAGGAAACTAGCAAACCAAATGAGGAGCGACGACACACGCGGTAGATTCGTTCACTCGAGGCGGTGGGCTGGGACGGGTGCGCACGCCACCTCTTGGATCACGTGGCGAATATCGATCGAATGGGGCAGATAGAACGCCAGCCCGCCTCCAGACCATATCTGCGGGAACGCTGCGGATGGATCCGCAAATGCCGGCCCCCAAAAGACCAGGTCTCGAAGCCCGGACACATCTACGATCAGGCAGGCATCGCACGGCCGGTCCAGCCCAAGCGCTGCCGCCGCTCGGTCGCCGTCGTAGGCGGTTGAGGCCAGCCACACACCAGATCCGGGTAGTCCGATTCGCCCGCTCTGTCGAATCATTCGCACTGCAGCCGCCGTGGTGTAGTGAAGTAGCGGCCCTACGAGGCTATCGATTTCCTCTCCGGATATGCGTGGCCGCTCATCCTCGGGGATTTCGAATGGCGCACGATCCGGCCTCGGTGGGAACCGGTTGGCTAGCCGTATGCGATCTAGAACGTGAGATAAGTCGTGGCGACGACCGCGAAGGCGGCTCAAAACCGATGTGGCTTTGCCGGAATCCATGGGGCGACAATCCTCGAACCAGCTATGATACCTGCAGCAGGCATCGGGAGCGGTCGATCATTGTCAGCAGGAGCTCAGCCGCGCCGGTTACGCACCGAACTCGAGGTTTCCATGGACGAATTGCGTGAAGCGTTGGTCCAAGCTTCGCAGGAAAACGATATGCCTGCTCCTTTGGGGGGCGTGCTGGGCGGCGGATGGCAGTGGCTGTGGTATGCGACCGGCGATTCGAAACGCACCTACCGCGTGGATGTGAGCGCCGAGGCTGGCGCCAAAGGACTCGTCGTCAGCGGACACTTGCTCAGTTGGAGTCGCAACGGAGACCGCGAGGCTGAGGGCGAGACGTGGTACTCCCGATCGTATCCGTACGACGAGATTCAGCGGTCCCTGTTCGTCGAACATCTCAAGGACGAGCTGAAGCGCGCATGGGAGCAGGCGATCGCGGCCAGCTCCACTGCGTCCTAGATCGCTTTCGACTCGATCTCCGTCTCAATCAACCGCATGAACTCTTCGAGAGGCTGCGCCCCTTGGTCGCCCTTCCTGCGCTCGCGTACGGCGACTTTGCCGGCGTCGACCTCCTTCTGTCCCACCACGAGCATATAGGGAACCTTCTCCAGCTGCGCTTCGCGGATCTTGAAGCCGATCTTCTCGTTCCGTTCGTCGACCTCGACGCGCACGCCGGCCTGTGAAAGCGTCTGCTCGACTTGACGGGCGTACTCCATCTGGCCGTCGGTAATCGGCAGCACCTTGACTTGCACCGGCGCCAGCCAAGTCGGGAACGCGCCGGCGTAGTGCTCGATCAGCACGCCCATGAAACGCTCCACCGAGCCGAGCAGCGCGCGGTGCACCATGTAAGGTCGATGTTTCGCGCCGTCTTCGGCTACGAACTCGAGCTCGAAGCGGCGCGGGAGGTTGAAGTCGAACTGCACGGTCGAGAGCTGCCATGAGCGTCCGATGGCGTCGACCATCTTGACGTCGATCTTCGGGCCGTAGAACGCCGCCTCGTCGGGCATCATCTTCGCCTCGATGTCGCGCTCGGCCAATGCGGCCTGTAGACCCTTTTCGGCCAATTCCCACTCCTCGGGATCGCCGGCGTACTTGCCGCTCGCGCCGCCGTCCCAGGTCGAGAGCTCGACCTCGTAGTCGGAGAAGCCAAAGGTCCTCAGCACGTCCATCGCGAAGTCGACGCAGCCGACCACTTCGTCCTTGACTTGCTCGGGCGTGCAGAAGATATGCGCATCGTCCTGGGTGAAGCCGCGCACGCGCAGCAGTCCGTGCATGACTCCGGAGCGTTCGTAGCGATAGACGGTGCCGAGCTCGCCCAGCCGAACGGGCAGATCGCGGTAGCTGCGCAGCTTGTCCTTGTAGATCAGGATGTGGAACGGACAGTTCATCGGCTTGAGCTGGTACTCGATGTTGTCCAGCTCCATGGGCTTGAACATGTCGTCGGAATAGAAGTCGGCGTGGCCGGAAATCTTCCACAGCTCGCGCTTGGCCACGTGCGGCGTGAAGACCAACCCATATCCGCGCGCCAGATACTGTTCGCGTAGCCAGTCCTCGACGATCTTTCGTACAAGCGAACCCTTGGGGTGCCAGAAAATCAGCCCGGGACCGGCGGTCTCCTGCACGCTGAACAGATCCAGCTCCTTGCCGAGCTTGCGGTGGTCGCGCTTCTTAGCCTCCTCGAGCTGGGTGAGATAGGCCTTGAGGTCCTTCTTGGAGTAGAACGAGGTGCCGTAGACGCGTTGCAGGCGTTGGTTGTTCTCGTCGCCTTTCCAGTAGGAGCCCGCAACCGAGAGCAGCTTGAAGGCCTTGACGCGCCCCATCGAAGGAATGTGGGGCCCGCGGCAGAAGTCGTTGAACTGCTCGCCGGTCTTGTAGATCGACACCTTCGGGTCGTCGGTCTTCTCCGAGATCAGCTCGCACTTCATCGTGTCGCCCTGCTGCTGGTAAAGCTTCAGAGCTTCGTCGCGGTCCATCCACACGCGGCGGTTCGGTAGGTCCTGGTCGACCAGCTCCTGCATCTTGGCCTCGATCTTCTCGAGGTCCTCGGGCGTGAAGGGCTGCTCCCGCTGCATGTCGTAGAAGAACCCGCTATCGGTGGGCGGGCCCACGCCGAGCTTGGTCTCCGGGTAGAGCTCGAGGGTGGCGGCGGCGAGCAGATGGGCGCTCGAGTGCCGGAAGACCTCCAGCGCCTCGGGGTCTCGCTCGGTCAGCAGCCGCAGGCTGGCGTCGGCGGTGATCGGTTGCGTCAAGTCGACGAGCGCGCCGTCGAGCTCGGCGACGAGCGCCGCCTTGGCTAGCCGCGGGCTGATCGATTCCGCGATTTCGAGCGGGGTCGCGCCGCTCTCGACTTGCTTGACGCTGCCGTCGGGCAGAGTTACGTTCGGCATGAGTCTGTCTTGACCGCCCGGCGGCGGCCTGTTTCCAACTTAGTATTTTTCGTAAATCAGGGCGTCGTCATCGAGCCCGGCCTCGAGAAGTTGCTCTCGCACGTCGGAAACCATCTCGCGCTGGCCGCACAGGTAGACGTCGGTTTCGTTGTGGCGGTCCGAGAGCGCGTCGGCGAGATGCGCGAGCACGCGCCCGCGCCGCCCGAGCCAGCCGCCATCGGCTCGGGTCAGCGTCGGCCAGAAGTCGAAGTTTTCCGCTTCACTCGCAAGCCGCTCCATCTCGTCCCGGTAGAGCAGGCGCTCGGGAGTCCGGGCGCCCAGCAGCAAGGCGATCCTCCGATCGGAAACGCCGGCCTCGCCAAGAATCGACAGGATCATCGAGCGCAGCGGCGCAACCCCCGTTCCGGTCCCGACGAAAAGCGAGTCGCGCACGGGATCGCGAAGGGCGAAGCCTCCGCTAGGGCCCGAGCAGTCGAGCTCGGCGCCGGGCTCGAGCTCGGCCAGCACGCGCCCAGCGGCGCTCTCGCCGGCCGCCACACAGAGCTCGAAGCGGTTGTCGCGCCGCGGCGGAGAGGCGATGGAGTAGTAGCGGTCTTCGGCTCCGCCGTCGAGAGGAATCGAAAGCCTTACGTGCTGGCCGGCGACGAACTCGAAGCGGTCGACGCCGCAGACCTCCAGCGCCAGATGACGCACGCCGTCTCCGAGCGAGCGCGCCTCGGCCACCCGCGCTCGAAATGTTCTGTCGCGGCTCATGACAACGCTTCGCGAGCTCGCTCGGCCAGGATGCCGGCCAGCGCGGGGTGTCCGTCCAGAGGCGGCGTCGAGGCGAGCTTGACCCCGGGCGTCGCCGCCGCGGCGTCTTTGAGCATCCGCGGCAGGTCGCGTTCCAGATGGACGCCCATCACCAGAAAATACGGTGTCACGACGATGCGCTTGGCGCCCTCGTTGGCCAACGCCTCGACGGCTTGCGCCAACGTGGGCTCGGCCAGCTCGAGGAAGGCCTCCTGCCAGAGCTTGAACCCGCTCTGCGCCGCGGCGGCTCCCGCGACACGGCGGACCGCCTGGTTCGCCGCGGCTACCCGCGAGCCGTGCGCGAAGACGATGAGTCCGTCGGAAGGCGAGGGCGGCACGAACCTCCAGAGTACCAAGCGCAGAAACCAGTTCTGGCCGTCCTGCGCCGAGGACCCTGCCGGGGCCCGTAAACCCGCATCGCGCGCCAGCGTTGCCTGCCAGCGGGGCCCCTGCGCCGGTCTGATACGCTGGCGCTATGCCGCTCGACGAACAGCCCAAGCAAGACGAAAGGATGATGCCGTACCAGCTTCCGTTCCCGCAGGACGCGGCGACGGAGATCGTCATCGGCTCGGTGTTGCCCGGGGACGAGCGCGTCTGGGTTCCGCAGGCCGATCAGGTTTGGTTCCGGCCGCTGTGCCTCTCGATCAGCCAGGGCTACTGGGTGAATCTGCTCAAGGTCTGCAAGGCCGGCATCCTGGCCAGGCACCGCCATCCGCAGCCCGTCCACGGCTATGTGCTCAAAGGCAAATGGCGCTACCTCGAGCACGACTGGACGGCCGAGGAAGGCGGCTACGTCTACGAGCCCCCGGGCGAAACGCACACGCTCTACGTCCCCGAAGGCGTCGAAGAGATGATCACGCTGTTCCAAGTCAACGGCATCATGAACTACGTCGACCCGTGGGGCAAGAACATCGGCTACGAGGACGTGTTCACCAAGATCGACATGTGCCGCAAGCACTATGGGGGTTGCGGCTTGGGCTCGGACTACGTCGAGCGCTTCATCCGCTAGAGGGTTCTCGGGCGGGGCCCTGACGCCCCCGGCCTACGGAACCACCTCGATGTCAACGAAGTCCGTAAAGGCGTTGCTGGTCTGGATCGCGACCGGGACCGAACCGGTGACGCCAGTCGAGGGGATCCGGGCGTTGAGCTGATACAGGCCCACGAAGCCCGGCGCTGCGCCGGAAAAGAAGACCGTGCCGGTCTCGCCGCCGAACAGCACCGAAATATTTGGATCGGTCGTGCGACTGAGCGGATTCACCGGTCCGGCCGCGCCGTCGGGGAAGGACGGATTTACCGCGCCCATACCCGTCAGGAAGATGATGACGACTTCGCCCAGCCGCGCCGGGTTCTGGGCGGTGACGAGCGAGAAGTCCGCGTGGGTGACGATGCCGGGCCCGAAGCCCGTCTGCTGCAACGAGAAGATGCCCGGGCTGGTCGGGGCCACCGGAACCTGCACGGGCGGAGAAGACTGTCCGTTGTTGGTGACGATGATGTCCGCCGTCTGGCCTTGCACCGCGAACGGCGTCTGTAGGTTGATTTGCCCTGCCGAGACGAAGAACAGCGGCGCGGCGATTCCATTGATCGTCACCGAAACTCCGTTGAGCTGGGTTGGCAGCGGAGTCACGCTGGGCGCGGCGGTGGAGTCGGCCAGCCCGGTCCCGAACAGCGACAGCATCGCGCCGCCGGAGATGGGATGCGTGGGCGGCGCGAACGAGGCCGCGTTGACGACGCCGAGCGGCGAGAGAAACACGTCGCTTCCCGAAAGCAGAGGCATCCTCACACCCACCGAGATGCCGTGTACGCGGTACACCGCCTCGGTCTGGAACAGCTCGGCCTGCACGAAGCCGTTGGCCGCCGCGGCTTGCTCCACGCCCTGCTCGCTCAGAGCCGGGCGGCCGCCGCCTGCGCCCGCGGCAAAGTTCGTCAGGTTCGGCGCCGGCAACCCGCGCATGAACCCGTTGGCGTTCGCGGCCAGCCCGTAGGAGTTGACGCCGGAGAAGTCCAGCAGCGTGTCGGCAATCTTGAGCCGCTGAGCCAGCGAGACCGTGCCGGCGCCGTTGCTGTTGAGCGCCCCGACCGCCGCGTTGTAGAAGCTACCGCCAAGATCGGCGAACAGATCCGCCACCCAGTAGCCCCCCGAGAGCGAACCGTTCGTCACGCCTCCGGAGAGGTTGCGGATCGCCACGAAGACGTCGCGCACGCCGCTGGCGGTCGAGTGCCCCAGTACGTAGTTGCCGGTCGTCGACACGTAGATCGTCTTGGGTCCCTGAAACAGCGTCGATCCCGAGCCCACGCTCAGCGCGCCCGTGCCGTCGGCGGCGACGGAGTAGCTCGAGCCCGCGATCGGCTCGAGCAACGGCGCGTCGCCTTGGTCGGCGGCGTGGCCGTCGGCGCTCATCGACCCGAACCCGCCCTGGCCGTCGGCGCTCATGCTCACCAGCGCGGTTTTGGCCTGCACGTCCGAGCCGTTGGGCAACCAAAGCGAAGCTGCCGTGTAGTTCCCGCTGAGCAGCGCATTCCCCGGCCCTTCGGCGGCCAGCCGCACCGCGACGAAGAGGTCGTAGACCGCGACCGGACCTTCCGTCGAGGATCCCAGCAGCACGTCGGCCTGGTCCCCGACGCGCGCGTTCATCATCACCGTCTCGTCAATCGGGTTGCTCAGCGTGAGGAACCCGTTCGAGGAGACCGTGTAGGAGCCTGACCCCGATACCGCCGAACCGGGCGCGGCGCCGACGCCGAGTTGGCCCTGGAAGCTGTAGCCGCCGTTGCCGTCGAAGACCATGACGCCGCCCAGATTGCGGGCGCTGTTCCCGAATCCGTTGGCGTCTACATCCACCCAGTAGTGGACCACCCCGTAGCGGCCGGTGAGCGAACTGTTGTCGAGAGTTTGCGCGGAGAGCAGAGAGGGGAGAGCGGCGGCAAAAACCGCCAAGACAAGACGCTTCATTTTCATCTAGATCCCGGGGGCGCGAAAAAGTTGCGGGGAGGGTAGGCAAACCGCTCCTGGACCGTTATCCTGACCGATTAGAGGGGGAACTGCAACCGCATTCCCGACAGAACTGCTTTTTCGTCCCCCGAACGCAACTTCCCGAACGGCCGCGGGTTTGCTAGAAATATCAGGTCGCGCTTCGGCGGCGCCGCCGCACGAGGCTGAGGAGTCATTACGAAGATGAAGACCAGAGAGAACTGGCGGAATTGGGCGGCGCTCGCCGCCTGCGCTGCCGCGGCGCTATTTTGGGCCGCGGGGGGCGCGAGCGTCTTTGCGGATGAGGCGATCGTCGACGACATCGACATCGGCGGCTGGGTCCAGCACGGCGATTGCTCGTTTTTCGGCTCCCATCGCGACGACTACATGCAGTCGGGCCTCGGCGCCGAGCTGATCGCCGCCACGCGGCGCTCCGAGCTCACCGCGGCAGTTACCTCGCAGCTCAGCTCCGGCCGGGCGCTGCCGTTGCGCAGTCGCTCGGGGACGCGTGTTGCGGCGCCGTCGGGGCCGATCGCGGGCGACTCTATCGACGATTTCATCTTCGGCGAGCTCGAACGCCAGGGCATTCCACCCGCTCCGCCGACCACCGATAGCGAGTTCTTGCGCCGCGCCACCATCGACGTCGTTGGCCGTATCCCCACCGAGGCCGAGACTCTGGCATTCCTCACCGACGGCGCGGCCGACAAACGCGATCGCGCCCTCGACCGCCTGCTGCAGGACGCCCGCTGGGCTGACCGCTGGGCGATGTTCTTCGGCGACCTCTATCGCAACACGCGCTTGACCGCGCAGGTCAATCGCTACCCCGGCGGGCGCGACGGCTTGCACCTCTTCCTGCGTGATTCGCTGCGCGTCAACAAGCGCTACGACCAGATGGTGCGCGAGATGCTCGCCTCGGGCGGATACGCCGACGGGCGGCCGTGGCCGCAGGCCGGCTCCACCTCGCCGTTCGCGACATTCGATCAGTATCAATCGTTCTTGCGCTCCAACCCGCCACAGCCCAGCGGCGCCAGCTACATCGTCGGCGGCCGCATGACCGGCGGACCGGCTCACGACAGCTACGACAACATGGCGACGGTGACCGCGCGAGACCTGCTCGGCATCTCGCACATGGACTGCATCTTGTGCCACGACGGCGTCGGACACCTCGAGTCGCTCAACTTGTGGGGCGTCGACGCCAAGCGCTCCGAGGGCTGGGGCTTGGCGGCGTTCTTCCAGAAAGTGCAGTTGCAGCGGCCGCGCTATCGCGTACCGCCGCGGGCCGGCCAAGCCCAGGGGCCTCGTCCGCCGTACTATCTGGTGGTCGAGCTGCCTGAGGATCGCGTGATTCGCAATCGCAACGGCGATCTGGTCGCTGGCGAGTACTCGCTCGACACCGAGGGCGGGAACCGCCCCTCGCGCACGCCGGACCAGTTCGGCGGACAAGCCAGGGTCACGCCGCGCTATCCCTTCGGCGGCGGCACGCCGAATCCCGGCGAGCCGCTGCGGGCCGCTCTGGGCCGCCTGCTCACCGCCGACCGCCAGTTCGCGCGCGCGGCGGTCAACTACGTGTGGCGCGAGTTCTTCGGACGCGGCATCGTCGATCCGCCCAACCAGTTCGACTTGATGCGGCTCTCCTCGACGCCGCCGCCCGAGCCCTGGTCGGTGCAACCCTCGCACCCCGAGCTGCTCGAGTGGCTCGCCGAAGGCTTCGAGAATAGCGGCTACGATCTCAAGTGGCTGGTGCGCGAACTCGTCGGCTCGCGCGCTTACCAGCTATCCTCCCGCTACGACGGCGCCTGGAGCCCGAGCTGGGATCGCTACTTCGCGCGCCATCAGGTCAACCGAATCGGCGCGGAAGCGCTGCTCGACTCGGTCACTGTTTCGAGCGGCGTCTCCATCAGCATGCCTACCGGCAGCGTCGTCGGCCCGGTGGTCTTCGCGCTGCAATTACCCGACGTGCAGAACACGCCGACCGTCAGTCGCAACCGGGCCGACTTGGCCGCCATCCGAGGTTTCCTCGATTCGTTCTTCCGCGGCGACCGTGAGGAGTCGGCGCGTTCGAGCGAGGTCAGCATCCTGCAAGCGCTGCACCTGATGAACAATCAGGTTGTCGTCACGCGCATCCAACAAAGCGCGTCCGGAGGCTCGCTCGCCGCGATTCTGCCGGAGAACGACGACACCGTGGTGGGGCGGCTTTACCTCACCGTGCTCAGCCGCTTTGCGACGCCCGAGGAGCTCGCCGCCGGGGTCGCCTACCTGCGCGGCGGCGACCGCCGCGAACGCGCCGAAGACCTGATGTGGACGCTCTACAACAAGGTCGACTTCGTCTTCAACTACTAAGGAGCCGCGAGCCATGAACGAAAGACAACGCTTCGAAAAACTCATCGCCCGGCGGCCCCACCCGCACTTTGGCTTCTACAACCGGCCGCATCTGTCGCGGCGGCGCTTCTTCCGCAACGCCGCGGCGGGGCTCGGCGGCTACTTCTTGCTCGACAAGTTCGCCGGCGGCGAGGCCGCCAAGGCGGCGGAAGTCGAGACCAAGAACACAGCCAAGAACTGCATCTTCTTGTTCATGTCCGGCGCCCCGAGCCACGTCGATACCTTCGACTTCAAGGAGTATCCAGGCGTGACGCCGGCGAACTTCGCGCCGGAGACGGTGAACGGCCTTCGCTTTCCCGTCGGGCTGATGCCCAACACCGCTCGAGTGCTCGACCGCATCGCGATCGTGCGTTCGGGCCAGAGCTGGGCGCTGGCGCATCCGCTGGCCCAAACTTGGGTGCAGATCGGCCGTAACCCGACCTCGGCGCTGGGGCGCATCGCGCCGCATATCGGCAGCGTCGTCGCCATCGAGAAGGAACCAGAGAGGCGGCCCGATCAGATCTTCCCTTCGTTCGTGGCCTTCAACGCCGGCGCCACGCCAGGCTCGGGCTATTTCTCCCAGCAGTACGCTCCGTTCAAGACCGACCCCAACCCCGAAGGGCTCAACAACACCGCCCACTCGGCCGGCCAACAGCGCTTCAACAATCGCTGGGAGTTGCTCAACTCGATCGATGGCGAGCTACGCTCGGAGAGTTCTCCGTACGGCGCGGACGCCGCCGGTTTGGGCAAGCTCTACGAAGGCGCGCGCGACCTGATGTTCAACCCCGTGGTGAGCCAGGCCTTCAGCTACACGCCGGAGGAGAGCGCGCGTTACGGCGAGAGCGCCTTCGGCGACGCTTGTCTGGTCGCCAAGAAGATCCTCGAGGCCGACCAAGGCACGCGCTTCATCCAAGTGACGCTGCGCGGCTGGGATCAGCACTCGAACATCTACGACCCGGCGGTCAACAACAGCCTCTACGGCACCACCAGCCGGCTCGACCCCGCCTACGCCGCGCTGATCGAAGACCTCGACTCGGCCGGCCTGCTCGACGACACGCTGATCGTGCTGTGCGGCGAGTTCGGCCGAACTACCGGTAGTCTCTCCAACGTGCGCAACGGCCGCGACCACTACTTGCAGATGTTCTACGCGCTCGCCGGCGGCGGCGTGCAGGGCGGCAAGATCGTCGGCGCCACCAACGACCAGACCATCGGGCGACTGCAACCCGGCGCGGTGACCATCGAGACCGGCTGGTCGCGCAACCGCGACGTGCGTCCCGAGGACATCGAGGCGACGATCTACTCGGCCATGGGCGTCAACTGGACCACCGTGCGCCACGACGATCCGCTGGGCCGCGGCTTCTACTACGTGCCGATTTCCGACGACGACGCCTACGCGCCGGTCCACGAGCTCTGGGACGCCTAGGGGCCGAGAGCGGAATCAAACATCAAGGGCGGCGCGAATCAGCGCCGCTCTCTCATTTCAAGGCGAAGCTCAGCAGCGCCCCGCCCGCCGCTACGGCGACATATTGCTCGCCCCCGCTCAGGTAGGTGATTGGCGCCGCAATGATGCGCCCGCCGGCCTGGAAGCTCCAGAGACCCTCGCCGGTCCGCGCATCGAGCGCGAAGAATTCCCCTTCCTCCGAGCCGGAAAACAGCACGCCCCCGGCGGTGGAGAGCAGCCCGGCCCACGGCGGCGAGTGTAGCCGGAAATCCCAGACGCGCTCGCCGCTGAGCGCATCGAGCGCCCGGATGTAGCCCTTCGGCTCCTGGTCTTCGAGCAGCCGCTTGCTCGCGCCCATGAACAACCGACCGGGCGCGTACTCGGCCTCGGTTTTGAAGAAGTACGCGCCTCTCTCGCGGACCGCGACGTAGATCAGACCCGTCTGCGGGCTGTAGGTCGGGCTCATCCAGTTGGCCGTGCCGTCGTCGTCGGGGAACGCCAGCGCCCCGTCTTCGTCGGGAACGGCCGCGGGGTTGACGCGCGGGCGGCCGTTGGCGCCCAGGCCCAAGGCCCAGTTCTGCTTGGCGAATTCGCGCCCGAGCAGAAACTCGCCGGTGACGCGATCCAGCACGTAGTAAAAGCCGTTTCGATTCGGAAACAACATCAGCTTGCGCGGCTCGCCTCGAAACTCGGCGTCGAGCAAGACGGGAACCTGGCAGGAGTCCATGTCGAGCACGTCGTGCGGCGTGAACTGGAAATGCCAGCGCAGCTCGCCGCTGGCGGCGTCGAGCGCGATCACGGCGTCGGAGTAGAGGTTGTCGCCTTCGCGGTTGTCGCCCAGGAAGTCGGGGCCGGGGTTGCCCGTACCCCAATAGATCAGGTCGAGCTCGGAGTCGTAGGCGCCGGTGATCCAGGTGGCTGCCGCGCCCGATCTCCAGCTCTCGCCCTCCCAGGTTTCGTTGCCCGGCTCGCCGGGCCCGGGTACGGTCCAAAATCGCCACAACCGCTCGCCAGACGCCGCGTCGTAAGCGTCGAGGAATCCGCGGATGCCGAACTCTCCCCCCGCAATGCCGACGATCACCTTGTCCTCGAGCGCCAGAGGCGACACGGTGATCGAATACGCCTGCCGGTAGTCAGCCACCTCGACATCCCAGCGCACGCGTCCAGTCGCCGCGTCCAGGGCGACCAGATGGGCGTCGATCGTACCCAGGATGACTTGGTCGTCCAGCAGCGCCACGCCACGGTTGACTCGACCGCAGCAGGTGATGACCCCCTCCGGCAGCGAGCGCCGGTAGCTCCACAGCGGCCGGCCTGTCTCGAGGTCGAGCGCGGTGACGTCGCTTGGCGGCTCGGAGACATACAGCACTCCATCCGCGACCAACGGTGTTGCCTGGAACGGGTCACGAGCGTTGATCTGGTAGATCCAAGCCGGCTGCAACCGGGAGATGTTGTCGCGATGGATCCTCTCGAGCGCCGAATGGCGCTGAGCGGAGTAGTCGCCCGAGTAGGTGAGCCAACTTCCTGGCTCCGAGGCGGCGTCGCGGATGCGCTCGAAAGGGACCTGTGCGGAGGCCGCGCCACAGCAGGCCACGGCTACCGCGAAAACGCCGGCCAGGTTCGCCCGGGGCCTCATTCCGCAGTCCCCAAGGCGGCCAGGAAAGCCACCAGATCCTCGACAGACTCGCCGGTGACCGCCGGCATCAGCGAGCGCGACTCGACCGGCTCTAGCGCCGTCAGCGCATCCCTCCAAAACGAGTGAACTCGCCCCGAGGTGTCGCGCAGTTGCACCGAGAACGAGCTTGCATTGACGACGACTCCCACGATCCTCTCTCCACGCTTCGTCTCGGCGCGCACCGCCGCGAAGCCTGGCGTGATGTGAGCTTGGGGCGATTGCAGCGACTCCCTCAGATGAGCTGCGCTGCGACTGGCGCCGATCGTGTCGAGATCGGGTCCGAGCGACCCGCCGCGGCCGGCGATGGTATGGCAAGCGTCGCAGCCGCCGCCGAAGTACAGCTCCCGGCCGCGCCGGGCGTCGCCTGGCAGCGGCGGCTGCTCGACCCGGCCTAGCCCCCGCACCTGGCGCATGACCGCGCGGATCTTCTCCGGGCTCAGCCACGTCCGGGGCATTTCCGTGCCTTCGATGCCGTAGCGGATCACGCGATAGAGCGCTTCGTCATCTGGCGCCTGCACTAGACGCGGACGATTCAGGCTGGGCCCGCGCCCTCCCTCGCCGTCCATGCCGTGACAAGCGCTGCACTGGCTCAGATAGAGCCGCCGGCCGTCGTCCTCGGCGCCACGGAGCGGCACGACGAGCACCAGAGCCAGGGCGGCGAGCGACAATCGCATCCCTGTCAGCTTAGCGCTTGACACTGGCGATCCATGGTGTACTATCTCATCTAGTACACCCGTGTTACCTTTCCGCGTCCAACTCGAGCCCGGGATCTCGGCTTATCGCCAAGTCGTCTTCGCGGCGCACAAGGCCATGGTGCGCGGCGCGTTGGCGCCCGGCGATCGCTTTCCTTCTGTCCGCGAGCTGAGCCAGGCGCTGAAGATCAACCCCAATACGGCCCACAAAGTGATCGCCGAGCTCGCCCGCGACGGCTTGCTCGAGATGCGCCCCGGAGTCGGAGCGTTCGTCGCCGCCGCCCCTCCCTCGACCGCCCGCGAGCGTGCCGCGCTGCTCGAGGGAGACATCGAGCGCCTGACGGTGGAGGCCAAGCGCCTGGGACTCGAGCTCGACGAAGTTCTGGCGGCTCTCGAGGACCATTGGCGCCGCCTCTCGCCCCAACTGGTCGCCGCGGGCCCGCCAAGCAGGAGGAGACGATGAGCGCCGCAGTCGCCGCCCATTCGTTGGTCAAAAGCTTCCGCCGCGTGCGTGCCTTGAGCGGGCTCACATTCGAGGTCCCCGCCGGTGCCATCTACGCACTGCTCGGCCCCAACGGCGCGGGCAAGACGACGACGCTGCAAATCCTGCTGAACCTGCTGCGGCCCAGCGCCGGCTCGGCCGAGGTGCTCGGCGTCGACTCACGCAAGTTGCGCGCCAAGGACAAGGAGCGTATCGGGTACGTTTCCGAGAACCAGAAGCTTCCGCTTTGGATGACGCTCGACCAGCTCGTGGACTACTGCCGTCCGCTCTATCCGAGTTGGGACACGATGCTCGGCGAGCGGCTCGTCGAGCTGCTCGAGCTGCCTCGCGACCGCAAGCTGCGAGGATTCTCGCGGGGCATGAAGATGAAAGCCGCACTGGTCGTCTCGTTGGCCTATCGGCCGCAACTCCTCTTGCTCGACGAGCCCTTCAGCGGGCTCGACCCGGTCGTGCGCGATCAGATAGTCGAAGCCTTGATCGAGATCGCGACCGACCAGGGGATGACGACGCTCGTCAGCTCCCACGACATCGGCGAGATCGAGAACCTGGCCGATCACGTCGGTTTTCTGCGTCATGGCCGGATCACCGCCTCCGAGCGGCTCGATTTCCTGCTTGCCCGTTTCCGCGAAGTCGAAGCCATCCTGCCGGAGGGCGCGTCCGCTCCTCACCAGGCGCCAGCGTCGTGGATGCGCACGCAGCGCCATGGAGGCGTATACAGGTTCATCGAGAGCAAGTACGAGCCAGGGACATCGGAGGCGGACTGGGCGCGGGTCCTGCCCTCCGCGGCCGGCTTCGACGCCCAGCCGATGAGCCTGCGCCAGATCTTCGTCGCGCTGGCGCGCGGGAGGGGCGATCGATGAGCCAGGCCCTGCACATCTTCCGCAAGGACTTGCGCCGCGGCTGGCCGTTGCTGGCGCTCTGGGCCGCGCTGCTGCTGGGTTGGTTGGCGCTGAGCTGGGCGGATCCGTTGGAAGCGGACGAGCTGGTTCAGCCGATCAACCTCAGCTTGCTGGTCGTTCTCGCCGGGCTAGTTGCGGTCAGCCTGATCGTTCACGAAGAGCCCCTCGTGGGAGCCCGCGCTTTCTGGATGAGCCGGCCGATCCGCCCGGCCGCGCTGTTCGCGGCGAAGGCGGCGTTCGTGTTCGTCTTTCTGGCTCTGCCGCCGGCGCTCTGTCAGCTTGCGGTCTTATTGCGCTTCAAAGCGCCTCTGGAACAGGTTGGTGCGGGTCTGTTCGAGGTCACGCTGGTGTGGATGGCGCTGTTGTCCGCCGGCTTCGCAGTCGCGACCCTAACTCCGAGCACGCCGGCCTACGTGCTCACCCTGCTCGGCGTCTGGGTTGCGTTCGCTTTCGTGATGGAGGTCGTCCGCGCATTGGTCCCAACCTCGCCGGCGAGCGTGGAGGACCTGTTTTGGAGGACGCTGGCCGGTGGCGCGGCAGCCGTGCCGTTGGGAATGGCGGTTGCCTTGCACCAGTACCGGACGCGGCGGACGCGGCGATCAATGGCCCTGGGGGCGTTGGCGATCGTAGCTGCCGGCGCTGTTCCGCTGCTCATCTCCGGCGCCGCGATTCAGCGCGCCATCGAGGGTGAAGCGTCGATCGAGCCGTTGCGCGTCGAGTTGACGCCCGGACCAGGGGCCGAGCGCTTCTCCGCCCGGGACGCCGGGTCGTATTCGCGGGGCCATGTCGAGCTTTGGGCCATCGCGAACCCGCTCGGGTTGCCGGCCGGGAGCGAGCTCGAGCTCGTCGATCTTCGCGGCCGCATCGAGTGGGACAACCGAGCGCCCACTCCGTTCACCTCGCCCTCGAGCTGGTTCTCTCGACGCGGGATTCGCGTCGCCGCCGGCGGCCGCCAATGGTTAGGAGGCCGCGGCCCGCTGCGCTTCGGCCAACCATTGGAGCTTTCTGGTTCGCGCGAGCTGGGGGCTTTTCTCGGCCTGCGGGGACGCGTCTCGGCGCGCAACTCCGCACGGCTCTGGACGCTGGATGCGGCTGGGCGGGCGCCGCTGGCGGCGGGCGGGCGCGCGGCCGGACCCGGTTGGGCAGTTGTCGTCGAGGATGTCCACCGGGACGACGAGCGTCTGCGAGTCGAGATCCGCCGTCGCCGAGTCCGGACGTCGATCTGGCCGGCCGAGTCGCCCGAGGCAGTGCTGGTCAACGTGGCCCGCGGGCAGATGATCGCCTCGCGGGCGCAACGCTGGCGCGACGGGTTCGATCTCGGACGTCTGTTTGGCGGGCCCCGCGTTCGCGTGGATGTCGCCTTTGCCGAGTTCCCTCTGGTCTTCCGATCCTTTGACGCGCAGCCATCGCTGGTCGGCGACGACTGGCTCAGCGGCGCCGAGCTGTTGTTCCTCGACTACGAGCCCTCGGGACGGGTCTGGGCGCAGATCGAAATCCCCGACCTGCGCCTCGAGCCCAGCCGGCGCCCGGGCCCCCGGTGGTCTCGGACCTGAGGTAAGGCCAGCACGATGCGCCAAGCCTTCCACGTCTTTCGAAAGGACCTCCGCCGCGCCTGGCCGTTGCTGTTGTTATGGGCTGCCGCGCTGCTCCTTCTCTCGCAACCGCTCCGGCTGGATCCCCTGGACGCAGTGGATGCGTTTCCCAACCAAGGACTGACCCAGGCGTTGATGCTCGCCCATGCGGCCGCGCTGGCCGCCGCGCTGGTCATCCAGGAGGACTCGCCGATCGGGCAGAGCGAGCTCTGGATGACCCAGCCCATCCCGGCGCTCTCGCTGCTCGGGGCCAAGCTCGCGTTCATCGGCTTGTTCGTGCTTTTGCCCGTCGTCTCGGTCCAAGTCGCTTCCCTGGCGAGCCACGGCTATCCCCAGCAGCGTTGGGCTTGGCAGTTCCTAGACTTAGCTCTACCGTGGTCTGCGTATCTGGCGGTCGCCTCACTGCTGGGGTCGCTGACGAAGGGATTGGCGGGCTTTCACTGCGCCTTCCTCGGCTTGCTCTTCGCCGTCCTTTCCGCCCCGGCAGTGAAGTCGAGTCTAGAAATGCCTTCCGGCTTCGTCTCCACACTCGGGCTGACGGCGGCGGTGTTGCTCGTCGCGCATTACTGGACCCGCCGACGGGCGCGAGTCGCACTTTGCGGGCTGGCGGCTCCGCTACTCGCCTGGATCTATCCGATCGACTATCGGTTTGACCGCGACGACAGCGTCGGCGAAGCGCTGGGAGCCTTGCACGTCGAGCTGACCGCCGGCCCGGGCCGGGAGCGCCTCGCGGTGACGACCTCGTTGGAGGGGCCCTTCGAGAGAGTGGCGATCCGCGTGGCGCCGCGGTTCGACGACGGGCCGTCCGACTGGCGCATCCACTTCCAGGCCCACGGGGACGTCGAGTGGCTCGACGGAAGCGCCTCCCCCTTCTACGTGGGAGGCGCGTGGTCTGTGCTCGGAGAGCGCGAGCCAGAACCGGATCTGCGTTGGGCCGTCGCCCCACGCACCGACTGGCAAGACTTGGTCATCGGCGGCGGCGAGACCGCCGAGTCGCTGCTGGGCCGCCGCGGGGCCATCCATGCTGGGGCGCGAGCTTCGGTTCTCGAAGCGAAGAAGCTCTCTGTCCCCCTGCGGCCAGCCGCCGAGGCTCACCGCGACGGTTTCGCAGTGCGCGTGCTCGAAGTCCGCCGCGAGCTTGACGACTTGAAGTTGCTCGTCCGGGTGCGTTCGATCCGTTCCCGGAGTAGTGTTGAGCTCGGCCCGCTCGCCTACCTCGTGAACCGCTCGAGAGGCGAGGCGATCCCGCTGCGTAGGGAGGAGCAAGGACGCGGTTTCTTCGCAGCGATCTTGGTATTGGTCGGCGGAGCCATGCCGGGCGCGGGATGAGGTCTGGACCGCCGATCTCTCTCGCGTCGCGCCCGAAGCGCCCGCCTGGGCGGACGGCGCTGAAGCAGTGGCCGTCTTCCATACCCCCATAGGCTATGCCGATTTGACGGTCGAGGCTCCTGACCTCGAGCTCGATCCGCAGATTTCTAGCCCCGAGGAAGGCGACGAGCTCGGGCGCCCCGAGCCGCAAACCGTGAGCATCACCGTTTCCCAGTGAGTCGGCGAGCCTACAGGCGTTTCGGGAAGGGCCGCAACCCGCCCTTGCGCAGCTCGGCGGCCAGGGCGGCCGCGTCGTCGGCGTTCTCGAGCGGACCGACGTAAACGCGCACGAGATTGTCGGCGGCCGGGGCTTCCACCCGCACCGGGAATCCTTTGCTCTCGAGCAGGCGTTGCAGCGCAGTCGCTGCGCGCTCGTTGCGCAAAGCGGAAACTTGCAAGTGCAGGCCATCAGCCGGGGCCGCCGCGATCTCGAGAGGCTCGTGGCGCGGCTGGGCGGCTGGCTCCGGCTCGGCGGCCGGTTGCGGCTCCGCGACTTGTTCAACTGGCGCTGCGGGCATTGGGTCCGCGGGCGCCTGGGTGGGTTCCAAGCCGGGCGCTGCGAGAACCTGTTCACCCTCGGCCTCGGCGGCCGGGGCCTCGGTCGGCGTCTTCTCCGCCGCCGCGGCGACGGTCGCCGAACGATCGCCCATCGCCTCGCTCCCGACCTCGTAGCCGGTCCAGTAGCCCAGCAGTAGGGCTCCCAGGGTCGCCATGAACGCGACCGTCGCTGCGATCGGCGCGCCCGCCCAACTGCGGTGGTTGTCCACAAAATCCGGAACCGGCGCCGCCGGGGTCAGCGCGCCGGAGGACGCGTCGGCGGCCGCCGGTTCCTGGGGAGAGACAGGCAGCATGGGAACGGGAACAGGATCAATAGCAGCTTTATTGGTCTTGGGCTTGGCCTTGGCTGCGGTCGCAGCCTTGGCTGGCCTCTTCCGAGGAGTCATCGGAGCCTTCCGCGTTGACTTCGAAGCCGATGCCGCGGCGGAGGAGCGTCGGCGGGTCGCGACCTTCTTTTTGGCCGCCTTCTTCACCGCCTTCTTGGCGGGCGTCGCCGCCTTGGATTTCGCTTTCGAAGCCGAGCTCGCCGTCGCGCGGGGCTTACTCGCCCGCGTCTTCTTCGCGTCGGCAGGTTTGGCAATAGTAGACTCTTGCTTCGTCGGCATCATCCGTTTCTCCGAGAGGTATACGACGATCCTACGCCCCTGGTCGTATGACCACCATCGGCGGATCGCCGCAAAACCTGAGGGCGATCGGCCCAGCTCCAGGCTGGGGAAAAGACCTGAGAGGGCGCTCAGGCCGGCGGTGCGTTCGTCACTCTGCGATAGCTGGGCAGCGTCCGCTGCTTAGCGTGTTTCCACATGTCGCGATCGCCGCATCCTAGTGCGCTAAACCACTCATTCAGCTTGGCTTCCAGCCGCGTGCGCTCGCCGGCGTGGGCGGGATCGTCAATCAGGTTTCGCCGCTCGCCTGGGTCGCTTGCCAGGTCGTACAATTCGCTGGAGAAGCCCTCGGTGCGATGAACCAACTTCCACTCCGGCTCCCGCACCATACGGCAGTATTGATACTCGCCATAGACCGTCTCGTCCCAGTCTTCCAGCGCGCCGCCGGTCAACACGGGGGCATAGGACCGGCCGGATAGCGGCTTGGCGCTCTCCATTGGCGGCAAGCCCAGGTAGTCGAGCAGCGTGGGCGCGAAGTCGTAGAAGCTCGTCGCCGTCTCCGGCCGCTGTCCGGCGACAATCCGGCCGGGATGATGGAACACCGCTGGCACGAGCATCGACCCTTCATACATGTTGTAGGGCCACGACGTGTTGCCCTTGCCCCACAGCCCGTGATGCTCGAGCAGAAACCCGTGGTCGGAGAGATAGACGATCAGCGTGTCCTCGGCCAAGCCCAGGTCGTCGATCTTGCGCGCAAGGCGGCCGACGTTGGCGTCGATCGCGCTGACCATCGCGTAGTAGTGCATCTTCGAGTCGCGGTTGCCCACGTTGTTCTTCGAGAGGTTGTGCGCGATGGGCTCGTTGAGCGGTTCGCCGGGAAAGCTCTCGAAGGCCGACTCGCGGTAGAGGTCAAGGTACTCCTCCGGCGTGCCCGCATAGGGCGTGTGGGGTGCGTTGTAGCTGACGAAAGCGAAGAACGGCTCATCCTTGGACTGCTCGATGAGCTCGAGCGCCTTGTCGGTGATCACGTCCGTCGCATAGCCAGGGTAGGCGCTTTTTTCGCCTTCGAAGTACATCTCGGGATCCTGATACCGCGAGCCGCCGGTGGGCATGGCGAACCAGTAGTCGAAACCGGCCTGCGGCGTGGCGCTGTCGCCCATGTGCCACTTGCCGCTGAGACCGCAGCGGTAACCCGCCTTGGCGAGCTCGCCCGAGAGCGTCGGCTCCCCGGCGAGAAACTGCAGCGCCTCCGCGCCTTCGTTCTCGGCGTTGATCCAGTCGTGCACCTCGTGCTGCGAGGGGATCTGCCCGGTCATCAAAGTCATCCGCGAGGGCGAGCACACCGGCGTCGTGCAGAAGCTGTTCTGCATCAGCGCGCCGTCACGAGCGAGCCGGTCGCAGTGGGGTGTCTGAATCTCGGGGTTGCCGTAGGCGCCGAGCGTGTTTGGCGCTTGATCGTCGGTCAGCACGAAGACGACGTTGGTCGGCCTCGCCCTCGTACTAGGGGCGCACGCGGCCAATGCCGCGCCGGCGGTCGACTGCAGAAACTCGCGGCGACGCATGGCCGCCATTGTAGACAACGCAGAGCAGCGAGCTCGGACGCGCCGACCGAGGATACTCTGCGCCGGCAGGCGCATGGCAGGAATCAGCCAACGGGCGCCGCGCCCGTGGAATCCAGCGCCGCC
The DNA here is from genome assembly GCA_965216545.1 of Bryobacterales bacterium. Lineage (GTDB taxonomy): Bacteria > Acidobacteriota > Terriglobia > Bryobacterales > UBA6623 > RI-231. The sequence continues at coordinate 1,591,973 of OZ244172.1, read as the reverse complement.
GCCCCATCGCTCGGCCCTGGCAAGGGCCTGGCTACAACCGAGCCGCTTCCTTTTGCAGAGCGCTCGCGGGACAATCCGCCTTCCTGCCCGGCGCCGTTTGGCGCCCAATCGTGCTGGGTCCTCTTCTCATCTAACGCCGCTCGAGCGCGAGAGCCAGCGCGTCCGGCGAGGTCACCGGCGCCTCGCAGACAAAATTCTTGCAGACATACGCCGCCGGCTCGCCGTCGACTATTGCCCGCCCCTCGAACAGCGCCCCAGCGGGCAAGGGCTCGGCCGGGTCCACGCGCGCGACGAGCTTGTTCGGCCGGTAGGACTGATACACCTCGCGCAGCAGCGCTTTCGTCCGCGCGTCCTCGACCGGCCCGACCACGACGATCTCGGTCAGCCCCCCGGTCGCCGCCTCCGAGTTTGCCAGCAATCGCTCGGCTTGGAAGGGCCGTTGGGCCGCCTCCCCTCCGAAGACCCGCAGAATCCGTTCCGCCTTCTCTCGATAGTCGGCGCGGTCGAGCAGCGCGCCGAGCTTGGCAAGCGCGCCCAACATGGTCGAGTTGGCCGACGGCGTCGCGCCGTCCTGCACGGTCTTCGAGCGCACCAGCAGCTCCTCCGCATCGTCGGCGGTGAAGAAGAACCCGCCGCCTTCGGCGTCCCAGTAATGCTCGATCGACGTCTCCATCAACTCGCCCGCTCGCTCGACCCGCCGGAAGTCCCCGCTAGCCTGATAGAGCTCGAGCAGGCCCTCGATCACGAACGCGTAGTCGCTCGCGTAGGCCGTCAGGCGCGCCTGGCCCTTGCCGTAGGTCGCCAGCAGCCTGCCGCTTGCGACCATCTTCTCAAGCAGGAAGTCCGCGGCCCGGTTCGCTGCCTCGATGTAGCGCGGCCGCTCGAACACCGCCCCGACACGCGCCAGCGCGGTGATCATCAGCCCGTTCCAGCCCGAGAGCGCCTTGTCGTCGAGCCCCGGCCGCACGCGTTTGTTGCGCGCCTCGAGCAGCTTCCCCCGGCTATTCTCGAGCGACGCCTCGATCTCGCCCGCATCGCGCTTCTCTAGCTTCGCGATCGTCTCCGCCGGCCGGATCAGCTCCAGCACGTTCTTCGGCCCGGCCGGCACATGCGCATCGCCTGGGTGGTTCCAGTTGCCGTAGTTCGACACGTCGTAGGCTTGGCAGAACAGCTTGGCCTGCTCGTCTCCGAGGATCGAGAAGATCTCGTCACGAGTCCAGACGTAGAACTTACCTTCCATCCCCTCCGAATCGGCGTCCTCGCTCGAATAGAGCTCGCCTTCGGGGCCGGTCAGGTCGCGGAGCACGTAGTCGCAGATTCCGCGGGCGCGCTCCTCGAACAGCGCCTGTAGCCTCTCGTCCTCGCTCGCCTGGTAGGCGTCCGCATAGATCGACGCAACCAGCGCCTGGTCGTAGAGCATCTTCTCGAAGTGCGGCACGAGCCACTTCGTGTCAGTCGAGTAGCGGTGGATCCCGCCGCCGAGATGGTCGTAGATTCCGCCGCCGCCCATCTTCTCGAGCGTCAGCTCGACGATATTTCGGAAGTGCGGTGCGTCGCCGCGTCGCCACTCCCGCAGCAGCAGCTCCATCGCCATCGAGGGCGGAAACTTGTTCGCTCCGCTCGAGAGCCCGCCGAGCGACTGATCGAACGCCCGAAAGATGGTCTCGGCCGCAGCCCGCACTTGTTCGGGCGTTAGCGCCTCCCCCTCGCCCTCGGCAACGTGGTTCTGCCGAACGATCTCGACCACTCTGTCCGAGTCGGCGGTCAGTGACTCGGGCGCCTTCTTCCAGCGCTCGCTCAGCACGCCCAGGATCGTCTTGAACCCGGGCCGCCCGAAGGCGTTCTGCTTCGGGAAGTACGTCCCGGCGAAGACCGGCCGCAGGTCCGGCGCCAGCCACACGCTCATCGGCCAGCCGCCATGTCCCTGGCTGTAGAGCATCGTCGCCGTCATGTAGATTTCGTCGAGGTCAGGCCGCTCCTCGCGATCGACCTTCACCGGCACGAAGTCGCGGTTGAGCAGATCCGCGACCTCCTCGTCTTCGAAGCTCTCGTGCTCCATGACGTGGCACCAGTGGCAAGCCGCATAGCCAATCGAGAGGAAGATCAGCTTATTCCCTTCCCGGGCCTTGGCCAACGCCGCCTCCCCCCACGGCATCCAGTCCACCGGATTGTGCGCGTGCTGTAGCAGATATGGGCTGGTTTCGTGGATGAGAGCGTTGGTGCGGCGGGCCATGAGCCCGCAGGATAGCAGCGCGGTCTGGGTAATTCTCGTCTTGCCTCCACGGCTCTCGCGGGGTTAAGGTCGCAGCAAGGTGAAGATTCGACTCCTGCTGGCGACCGCGCTGTTGAGCACGGCGGCTCTTGCGGCCGATGCGCAGTCGGCCCTGCAGGCCTTGCGGGATCCGGATCCGCGGGCGCGCGCCGAGGCGGCGCGAAAGCTGGCGGAGTTTGGGCTCGGAGAAGTGGTCCTCGATCCGCTCATCGACGCCCTCGGGGATCCCGACGGCAGGGTTCGCCAGAACGCCGCCAACACGCTCGCGCATCTCGGAGCGGACGCCCGCCGCGCCGCGCCGGCGCTGATGCGGCTGCTCGACGATCCCGAATCCAACGTCCGCTCGTCGGCCGCGGGGGCTCTGGCCGCCATCGGGCCGAGCGCGCGCGAGGCGGTTCCGAAGCTCGTGCAGCTGTTGCGGGACGCCTCGAGGCTCGTACGCCGCAGCGCGGCCTACGCGCTGAGCCAGATCGGAGCCGGCAGCCCCGGCGCCGTCCCGGCGCTGCTCGAATCCGTTGCCGATCCGGAACAAACGGTGCGAGCCGCGGCCGCTGGCGCGCTGGCGAAGCTCGATCCCCAAGGCCGCCTCTCGGTCGGTCCGCTAATGGGGCTGCTCGGCGACCCCGAGCCGTTCGTACGCCGCAGCGCCGCAAACGCTCTCGGCGCCTTGGGGCGCCACGCGGTCGGAGCGATCCCTGCGCTCGTCGACGCTCTCAACGATCCCGACAACGAGTTCTACGTGCGCGGCGCCGCGGCCGAGGCGCTCAGCCGGATGGCTCCCGAGTCCCGTGTCGCCATCCCCGACCTCGCACGCGCGCTACGCGCCGAGCACACCTGGATCCGCAACTCCGCCGGACGCGCGCTCTCCATCATCGATCCGCGACCCGGCATCACCCATGACGAGGTGGAAGCGCTCATCGACATGTACGAGCGCACCGCGCCGCCAGCCGTCGCCGACGGACCCGACGCGGCGACGCTCGAGCGCCTTGGAGACGCCTTCCGCGGAGAGGACGCCGCGGCAAGAGCGCAGGCGGGCGATCTGCTCGTGGAGCTCGGGGCCGCGGCGGCGCCGGTTCTCGCCCAAGCGCTTCGACATCCGAGCGAGCAGGTGCGCTCGGACGCCGCGGCGCGGCTGGAAAAGCTCGGTCCTCGCGCCGCCTCCGCCCTCGACGCCCTTGCCGAGGCGATTGCGGACGAGAGGACGCCGGCGCGCTTGCGGATGATCGAGGCTTTGGCGGCGCTCGAGGTCAGCGCCGGCCCCGCTGTCCCCGTGCTCATCGAGTTACTCGACGACGCCGAGGCGCGGTTGGCCGCGGTCAAGGCGCTTGGCAAAATCGGATGTACGGCCGCGCCGGCGACGGCTCCGCTGGCCGAGCTGCTCGAGACGGACGACGACGAGCTGGCCGTCGCGGCCGCGCGTGCGCTGGCCAACATTGGCTGCGCCGCCAAGCAAGCCGGACCCGCCCTGGCCGCTCTGCTCGACCGAGATGACACGCGCGTCCGGCAAGCGGCGGCCTATGCCCTGATGCGGTTGCGCGTCGATGACGCCGCCGCGGTGCGCGCCCTGGCCGCCGCGCTCACCGACGATGACCCCCACGTCCGCGAGTGCGCCGCACGCGCGCTTGGCAACGCCGGTGAAGCCGCCGCTTCGGCCGCGCGCGAGCTCATCGCGGCCCTCGAAGATCTCCACGAGCGCGTGCGCGAGGCGGCGACCTGGGCGATCGGCAGAACCGGGCTGCGCAGCCCCGAGGCGCGGGCGGCGCTCGTCTCCGCGCTCGCCAACGGCATGCCCGGGATCCGGGCCGCCGCGGCATGGTCGCTCTCGCAACTCGGCGACGAGGCCGCGATCCCGCCTTTGATGCGAGCGCTCGAAGACCCATCGGCGCGCGTGCGACGAGGTGCGGCGCGCGCCTTGGGCGGGCTCGGCGCCAGCGCCGCGGCAGCCGCACTGGCGTCTCTCCGCAATACGGACGTAGACCCGACGGTGCGCCAGGCGGCCCGCGACGCGCTCAACGCGCTCCAATCAGAACCGCATCCCGCCGCCGCGCGCTAGTGTCTTTTGCGCCGGTAGGCGCGTGGCAGCAATCAGCCCCGGGCGCCCCGCCCGGGGAATCGAGGCGGCGGCGCCCCTGCGCTCGGCCCTGGTAAGGGCCGAGCGACACCACACGGACTCGAGCGACAGCACGCTAGCGCGCGCCGACCGGTTCGCCGACCCTCTGGTAGCCCAGCTCGTCGAGCAGCCCTGCGATGTCTTCGTCGAGCACGCCCTTGCGCGTGTCGGCCATGGCAGTGAAGGCCTCGTAGACACGCAGCGTATCCTCTTTGCCCAAGTCGCCGTAGCCCAGATCGACGACCCGCTTGTGCAAAGCGTGTCTGCCGGAATGTTTGCCCAGCACCAGGCTCGACTCCGGCACGCCCACCGACTCAGGCTCCATGATCTCGTAGGTGGAGCGGTGCTTGAGGTAGCCGTCCTGGTGGATGCCCGCTTCGTGCGCGAAGGCGTTGCGGCCGACAATCGCCTTGTTCGGCTGCGGCCCAAACGTGATCAGGCTCGCGAGCGTTTGTGAAGCGTCGAAGAGCCCTTCGGTGCGAAGCTTGGTCTCGAACGGAGCGCGGTCGCTCCGCACCTTCAAGATCGCCGCCAGCTCCTCGAGCGCGCAGTTGCCGGCCCGCTCGCCGATTCCGTTCATCGCAACCTCGGCCTGACGGGCCCCGGCATAGAACGCCGCCAGCGCATTCGCCGTCGCCAAGCCCAGGTCGTCGTGGGTGTGCACGCTCACGATCGCCCGGTCGCCTACCTCGTCCACGATCGCACTGATGATCTCGGCGTAGTGATCGGGTGTGCAGTAGCCGACCGTGTCCGGGATGTTGATCGTCGTGGCGCCGGCGTCGACACACGCCCGCGAGATCCGCCGCAGGTAGCCGATCTCGGTCCGAGAGCCGTCCTCGGCCGACCATTCGACGTCGTCGACGTACTGCTTGGCCTGCTCGACGCCCCGCACAGCTTGCTCCAAGATCTCGTCCTGCGTCTTCTGGAACTTGTACTTGAGGTGAATTTCACTCGTCGCGATGAAGCAATGAATGCGCGGGTTCTTTACGCCTTCCAATGAGCGCGCGGCCCGCTCCAGATCCGCCGGCACCGTTCTGGCCAGCGCCGCCACGCGCGCCTCGGGGAACTCCCGCCCCACGCGCCGCACCGCGTCGAAGTCGCCCTCTGAGGCGATCGGAAAGCCGGCTTCGAGGATGTCGACGCCCAGGTCGACGAGCTTGCGCGCCATCACGAGCTTCTCGTCGGTGTTCATCGAGCAGCCGGGAGACTGTTCGCCGTCCCGCAGGGTCGTGTCGAAGATGTATACGCGATCGGGCATGTGGGATCTCGCCTTCAGCTGTGCCCCTCATGGAACCAGGATGCGATCGATAATGCAAATTTATTATTCTTCGAGAGAGAATAAGGGTAGCTCATGGACCTTTCGTTGCTCGATACCTTCCGTACGATCGCCGAGGAAGGCAGCTTCTCCCGCGCCGGCGAGAAGGTGGGACGCACGCAGCCGGCCGTCTCGCTCGCACTCAAACGCCTGGAGGCCGAGTTGGGCGTGATCTTGATCGATCGCGGCTCCAAGGCGCTCGCGCTCACCGACGCCGGCCGGCTCGCGCTCGCCTATTGCGATCGCTTCGAAGGGCTCGAGCGCGAGCTGCGGATGGCGCTCGCCGAGCTGCGCAACCTCGAGGCCGGCAAGCTCTCGATTGGCGCGAACGAGTCGACCGCGCTCTACCTGATCGACCACGTGATCGCCTTCCGCGCCCGGCATCCCGGCGTTCGCGTCGAGGTCCGGCGCAGCCTGTCGAGTCGCATTCCCGAGGCCCTGCTGCGCGGCCGCATCGAGATGGGCGCGATCAGCTACGACCCTGGCGACGAGCGCCTGACGGTCCACGAGATCTACAACGACCATCTGGCCTTCGTCGTCTCGCCCAAACACCGGTTTGCCCGCCGTAAGCAGCTCGGCATCGAGGAGCTGGGTGAAGAAACCTTCATCGCGCACAACGTCTCGGGCCCCTACCGTCGCCGTGTCATCGAGACCTTTCAGCAGCATCACGTGCCGCTGAACATGGAGATCGAGTTGCCGACGATTGAGACCATTCGCAGGCTAGTGGAGCGCAACCTAGGGGTGGCCTTCCTGCCGCGGATGTGCGTTCAGCGGGAGATTGAGCAGCGAGCGCTGCGGGAAGTCGGCGTCAAGGAGATGCAGATGGAACGGCAGATCCGGTTGGTGTACCCGGCCAAGCGGCAGCTCTCGCACGCCGCCCAAGCGTTCTTGGAGGTCGTCGGGCTGACCGGGCCGGGTGCGTGAGAGCCCGTGTGAGAAGGCAGTTCCACGCGCAAGGATGCGGGCCGCTGGGGGGACTGTCCCCCCAGCACGGGTTTCACACACACTAGTGAGTGAGCGGTTCGGAGGGGTAGGCTGGGCGTTTGCGACGATCGGGCGCCTATAATGGCGGATTCCCATGGCTACGAAACTCCGCTCTCAGGACTGGTTCGGCCGCAAGGACAAGCTCGGCTTCATCCACCGCTCTTGGATGAAGGCCGAGGGCTTTCCGCATGAAGTCTTCCAGGGCAAACCGGTCATCGGCATCTGCAACTCGTGGTCGGAGCTGACCAACTGCAACGTCCATCTGCGGCAGGTGGCCGAAGCGGTCAAGCGCGGCGTCTGGGCGGCGGGCGGCTTTCCGCTCGAGTTCCCCACCATCTCCCTCGGCGAGCCCTTCATGCGGCCGACGACCATGATGTTCCGCAACCTGATGGCGATGGACGTCGAAGAGTCGATCCGAGCCAATCCGGTGGACGGCGTCGTGCTGCTGTGCGGCTGCGACAAGACGACCCCGGCGCAGCTCATGGGGGCGGTCTCGGCTGATTTGCCGAGCATCGTGGTGCCGGGCGGGCCGATGCTCAAGGGATTTTGGGGCCAGCAGGAGATCGGGTCGGGCACCGACGTTTGGCGCTTCGACGAAGAGCGACGCGCAGGCCGCATGACCGACGAGCAGTTCGTCGAAATCGAATCCTGCATGTCTCGCTCGGCCGGCCACTGCATGGTGATGGGCACGGCGTCCACGATGACTTCGCTCACCGAGGCCATGGGGCTGACCCTGCCTGGATGCGCCAACATCCCCGCGCCGGACTCGCGGCGCTACGAGATCGCCCACCGCACCGGCGAACGGATCGTAGCCATGGTCCAAGAAGACCTGAAGATCTCGAAGATCGTCACGCCGGAGGCGATGGACAACGCCATTCGAGTCGACATGGCGATCGGCGGCTCGACCAATGCCGTGATTCACTTGCGGGCGATTGCCGGCCGCGCCGGCATCGAGCTGCCGTTGAGCCGCTTCGACGAGATCTCCCGCGAGACGCCCGTCATCCTCAACGTAAAGCCCTCGGGACAGTACTTGATGGAGGACGTCTACTATGCGGGCGGCGTGCCGGCGGTGATGCGCGAGATCCTCGACCAGCTCGACGGCGACGCGCTGACCTGCACCGGCCAAAGCATCGCCGAGAACGTCCAGGATGCGAAGGTCCACAACCGCGACGTCATCCGGACCCGCGACAAGGCGATCCAGGCTTCGGGCGGAACGATCATCCTGCACGGCAATCTGTGCCCCAACGGCGCCGTGCTCAAAACCAGCGCGGCAGACGCGAAGTTGCTGCAGCACGAGGGCCGCGCGGTGGTCTTCGAGAACCACGAAGACCTGCTCGCCCGCGTCGACTCAGACGAGCTCGACATCGACGACACGTGTGTGATGGTGCTCAAGAACGGCGGACCGATCGGCGGGCCGGGTATGCCCGAAATCGGCAACCTGCCGATTCCCGCGAAGTTGGCGCGCAAGGGCGTTTCAGACATGGTGCGGATCTCGGACGCGCGCATGTCGGGGACGAGCTACGGGACCGTCGTACTGCACATCTCGCCCGAGTCCGCGGTGGGCGGACCGCTAGCTGCCGTCCAGAACGGCGACCGGATTCGACTGGATGTCGAGAACCGCAAACTCGAGCTTCTGATCGACGAGCACGAAATGAACCGCAGGCTCCGCCTCTTCGAAGCTCCAGAGTCCGCCTATGACCGTGGCTACGGGAAGCTGTTCCTCGAGAACATCCTGCAAGCCGACGAAGGTTGCGATTTTGCGTTCCTGAAGGGCAAAGGCGCGAAAAAGGAGGCGGCGCTGCCGTTTTGAGCTCGTCGTCGAGGTCGCCGGCGCGCCCCCTCGCGGGCGCATCGCTGGCGTGGGCGCTGTTGGCGGCCTGCGCGTCGCAGGGCCCTCTGCCGCCAGGCGTGAGCTTTGTCGAGGGGCCCGTGAATGGCGTCTTGCTGGAGCGCGAGGGCCGGCGGGTTGCAATTTACGGGGATCCGCGGCCTGAGCCGGAGCCCGTCGAGGCCGTGCTGCTGACCCATCACCGGCGCGACGTGGTCTGGGCGGCGCGGGCGTTTGCCGAGCAAGGCGCGAAGGTCTACGCGCCGGGCGGTGAGCGGGCGTTGCTCGAAGACGTCGACGCCTACTGGCGCGACTACTTCCAGGCCGGGCAGTTCCACGACTACGCGCAACAGTCGAGCCGCGTGCTGGCGCGTCCGCTCGAGGTCGATCAAGAGATTGCGCGCGATTTCGCTTTGTTCGATGGCGCCGTGCCGGTGCGGGTCCTCGAGACTCCCGGCTACACGCGGCGCTCTCTCACCTATCTGTTCGAGATTGGCGGCAAGCGTCTCGCCGCGACCGGTGATCTCATCTGGGGCGACGGACAGATTCACGACCTGTTCAGCTTGCAGGATGCCATCCCCGAGGCCAACGTCCGCGGCTATCACGGATATGCCGCGCGGGCGGCCGACGTGATCGAGAGCCTGCGAAGGCTACAGGCCGCGCAGCCGGATCTGCTGCTGCCGGCGCGCGGTCCGCTCATCACCAATCCCGACGAAGCCATCGGGAAGCTCATCGCGCGACTGCAAGAGCTCTTCCAGGCGTACTACAAGACCGACGCTTTGCGCTGGTACTGGGGCGACGACAACCTGCGGCTGCGCGCCAGCCGGGTGTTGAGCGACGCGACCCTGGACTGGATGCCGATGGCTGACGAGCTCGAAGAGATCCCCCCGCGCTGGATGCACAAGTTCGGCACTTCGCGGCTGATCGTCTCCGACGACGGCCCGGCGTTCCTGATCGATTGCGGCTCGGATCAGGTGATGCAGCAGATCGAAGATCTGCGCTCGCGCGGCGTGTTCTCGAAGATCGAGGGGATCTTCGTAACGCACTTCCACGACGATCACACCGACCGCGTACAAACAATGGCCGAGCGGTGCGACTGCCCGGTCTATTCCGGACCCGAGGTCGCCGACATCCTCGGCCGACCAGCGGCGTACCGCATGCCCGCGATGACGGACGTTCCGATTGCCGACGTACGAGCCCTACGAGAAGGAGAACGGTTGGATTGGCGCGAGTACGGGTTCACCTACACGTACTTCCCAGGGCAAGCCCTCTACCACGGCGGGTTGAAGATGGAGCGCTCCGATGGCGCGAAGTATTTCTTCGTGGGCGACTCGTTCAGCCCGACGGGCCTGGATGACTACTGCATCCTCAATCGCCACTTCCTGCACCCGAACCTGGGGCACTACCGCTGCTTGCGGATCATCCGCGAGAGCGACCCCGCGTTTTGGCTCGTCAACCAGCACATCGAGCCGGTGTTTCGCTACTCGAGCGAGCAGCTCGACTTCATGCAGCGGACGCTCGACGAAAAGCGAGCGGCAGTGGCGGCGCTCGTTCCATGGGAGGACCCCAACTTCGGCCTCGACGAGCAGTGGGCGCGGCTGTATCCCTACACGCAGCGCGTGCGTGCGGGCGAACCGCTGGAGCTGTGGGCGGTAGTGTTCAACCACGCCGCCCAGGAGCGGGAGTTTCGGTTCACGCCGCACGCGCCGGAGGGCTGGCAGGCCGAGGCCGTGACGCTGACGGTGGCGCCGCTCGAGGAAGGCCGCGCCGCCATTCGCCTGACTCCCGCCTCGACCGGCCTAGCTGTGGTGAGCGCCGACGTGGAGATCGAGGGCCGCATGTTGCGCGAATGGGTCGAGGCGCTGGTGGAGGTTCAGTAGCGGCCTGGACGGCGGTTGACCTCGTCGAGCATCGTGCCCAAGTATCGCTGGAAAAACTCGATCGCTTGGGGGTCCTGGACGTTGCCTCCCAGCGCGTGGGCGCCGATCGCGAGCCCGCCCAGAGCGTAGTAGCCGATCGCCAGCCCCCCCAAAGCGACGTAGCCGACTGCGAATCCGCCGGCGCCGAGCAGGATGCCGACGGCTGCTCCGCCGAGGGAGACGAGCCCGACGCTGGCGCCGCCAATGGTCAGCCCGCCCAGCGCCACTCCTCCCACCGCCAGCGCGCCCATCGCGATATCGCCGATCGCGACGATCCCCTTGGCGACCCGGCGACGGCCCTGCTCATCCCATCCTCCCGCTACGTGCACCAGCGGCAGGCCGAGCAACGTCGCCCGCGACTTCCATTCGTAGCCGCGGTAGAACCCGGCCGGCCCCACGGACCCCTTCCCCGTCGGCGCACCACACTGCGGACAGGCGAAGGCTTTGTCGCTGATCGATCGACCGCACTCCGAGCATGGGAACAGCGCCATATTCTGTCCTACGATACATCGCCGCGTTTTCGCGGCGAAATCGCGATAAGCTGATCGTCATGCGCACCCTCGCCCCGTTTCTCGCTCTCGCTTGCACGCTGCCGGCCGCGGCCGAGCTGCGCATCATCGCTTTCGGCGCCCACCCGGATGACTGCGAGCTCAAAGCCTCCGGCGTCGCGGTGAAGTGGGTCGAGCAGGGGCACAAAGTCAAGTTCGTCTCGGTGACCAACGGCGACATCGGCCACTACCAGATGGCGGGCGGCGAGCTCGCCCGGCGCAGGACGGCGGAGGTCCAGGCTTGCGCGGAGATCCTGGGCATCGAGGCTGAGGTGCTCGACAACCACGACGGCGAGCTGATGCCGACACTCGAGAATCGCAAGAAGATCGCGCGGCTGATTCGCGACTGGCAGGCCGACATCGTGCTCTCGCCGCGGCCCAACGACTATCATCCCGATCACCGCTATACGGCGATCTTGGTGCAGGACGCCGCCTTCATGGTGACGGTGCCGTTCTTCACGCCCGACACCGACCGCGTGGCCAAGAACCCGGTGTTCCTCTACTACTCCGACCGTTTCCAAAAGCCCTACCCGTTCGAGGCGGACCTGGTCGTCGGCATCGATGAGGTGAGCGACAAGAAGTACTCCTGCATGGGCGCGTTGAAATCGCAGTTCTCCGAGTGGAACGCCTGGCTGGACGGCTATCTGAGCGAGGTGCCGAAACAAGAGGACGCGCGCAAAGCCTACATCAAGAGCCGCTTCCAGCGGCGTGACGCTGGAGTAGCGGAGCGGTATCGCGACCGGCTTGTCGAGCTCTACGGCCGGCGCAAAGGCCAGTCGATCAAGTACGCCGAGGCCTTCGAGCTCTGCGAGTACGGCAGCCAGGCCTCGCTCGACGACCTCAAGAAGCTGTTCCCGTTCTTCGACTGAGCCGGCAGAAGACGATCAGCGGGACCAAGCGATCCGCTCGAAGATCGACTTCAGGCGCTCGGCTTTGCGCGGATGGATCATCGCGAGAAAGGCGATGCGGCCTTCGAGATGCTCGCGAAAGCGCGAGCGTCCTTCGCGATTCTGCGTCTCGGGGCCCTGACGCAGGCAGTTGGTCAGTGTGGCTTCCAGCCGCTCGATCTCGACTCGGGCCAGGCTCGGGGTCCGGTTGACGACCACGCCCGCTAGTATCTGCCGAACGCTAGCCGGCATGATCCTCGTCTTGCGGTGCTCGACGCGGAAGCCCTCCTCGGAGACGATCGCGGCGACATGCACGGCAAAGCGCGCCGCCCCTCGAGCGAATTCGTCGTTGCCGGAGAAGGCCAGATCATCGGCGTAGCGCGAATAGACGCCGCCGGCCGAGCGCGCCAGCGCGTCAAGGCGAAGGTCGGCGCGGTGAAAGCAAACGTTGGCCAAAGCGGGAGATGTTGGCGCGCCCTGGGGCAGATGAGGCCGGCCGTACAACGCCGCCGCGTTTTCGATCAGCCGCGGGTCCGCCGCGAGCGAGGGATACTCGCGAGGAAGCTTGGCCCACACCCGACGCGGCGCGGCATTGGTCACGAGGCCGGTCAGTGCGGCGGCGACCGGACCCGGGTAGCCGGCGGTGCGAAAGAAGGCTTCGATGCGCGCCGCACGAACGGAGGGGAAGAAGTCGCGCAAGTCCATACGAAGGACCATTCTCTTGCCGCAGTGGGGCGTCGCGAAGGTGACGATCGAACGGCCCTTAGCGAAGCCATGGACTGCGGGATGCGTCGGGACCCGGTCCAGCGTCTCTGCGACGAGGAGACGTTGAATCTGCTTGAGTCGCGACTTGGGCGCTTCGATGAGGCGCGGTCGACCGGAACGCTTGAGGACGGAGCGGTAGCGGTAGTGCTCGAGCTTGGAGCTTGACCGGCGGGCGCCCCACCCGCAAAGGTCGGCGAACCAGTCGAGGTCGGCCGGATCGAGGCCCAAGCGGGCGGCCAGGTCCCCCGACGTTGCGATCTTAGGCAAGCCCCAATCGAGCGCGGCGTCGACGGGCTGCATCGCAGCCGGTTCGGTGATCCAGCCTTCGATCCGCAGCCGCGAACCGTGATTCCGCAATGCCTTGCGGAGACCCTGGTCGGCCTCGAGGAAACGCATCACGTCCGTAAAGCGCGGTCGTACACCGGAAGCAAACGCTGTGGCGTAGCGCCGAGCAAGCGGGGTGATCCACCTCCAGCGGCGGCCCAGCGTTCGCACGAAGCGCTCGGTCACCGAGGCGGCGTCGCGCTCGCCCGCGAGACACGCACGCGCCAAGACCGCCAAGACCGTAGAGCTTTCCATCGCAGAAGATCGGCCGCCGGCCCCAACCGGTCTCACCTTGCGCGAGCCGTTCCGCGTAGGGCGCGGCGTCGCTCGCGCGATGCAATGGGAATACGCCGAAGTCCCCCGGGGTAGCCCCGGAGAGGCGAAGCGAGCATTCCCGCCCGACAGCGCCAAGCTTGGAGCCGGCGACCGACCCGGTCATCCTATCAACCGCCGTCCTTGCCGTCTACAGGACCGGCGCGACCGGCAACCCTGTCCGAGACGATTCCAGCACCGCCGTCGTCGCCGCCAAGGTCGCCAAGCCGTCGGTGGCGCTCACGACGGGCGCCTCCTCCCCGCGGACGACTCGGCAGAAGCTCGCGAGTTGCTCGGCAAGCGCGGCGCGCGGCGGCAGCACGCGAGCTTCAGCGTGAATCGCGCGCAGCCAGCTCGGCTCGCCGCCCGGCTCGTTGCGCCACATAGCGATGCTCGGAAGCTCGAACGACCCCTCGGTTCCGAAGAAGCGGTAGCAATTCTCACCCGACGGCGGCGTGTGCGGATTCTCGGCCGTACCGCGTTCCCAGCCCCACGGCGAGGGCGCGTTGTCCGAGAAGGTAATCGTCGCCAGCGCCCCGCCGGCGAAGCGCAACACTACGGCGCCGCTGTCCTCGACCTCCAAGTTGCGGCCCTTCGAGCTCGTCTCCGCGTAGACGCTCTCCACCTCGCCGCAGCAGTAGCGAAGCATGTCGATGTCGTGGATCAGGTTGGTCAACACGGGCCCTCCGCCCGGCCCCCGGCGCCACTCGACATCGTAGTAGGCGTCGTGTTTGCGCAGGGCCCAAACTCCCGATACTCCTACGAGCCGTCCGATCTCACCGTCCCGCAGAATCTTCCGAGCCGCCTTGACCGCGGGATCGAATCGACGATGATGCCCCACCGCGACGGGGACTCCGGCGGCTTCGGCTGCCGCAGCGAGCTCTCGACCCGATTTCACCGTGTCGGTGAACGGCTTTTCCACCATCGTCGGCAAGCCTCGCTCGATGCAGTCGAGCACGATAGGCGCGTGCAGCCGTGTCGGCGCGGCGACGATGACGCCGTCGGGCCGCTCTTGGTCGAACATCTCGGCCCGGGAGCGATAGTGCGGCGCGCTAAGGCTGCCGGCGGGCGCTGCCGGATCCACGACCGCCGCCAAGCGGCACTGCGGCTCTCGCGCCATCAAACCCATGTGCCGGCGGCCAATCGAACCGGCGCCAATCAATGCGATTCGAACAGGTTCGCGATCCGGCGCCGCCTGCCTGGTCGACTCGTCGCGAAGCATCCGGCGCGGCCCTACTTTTCCGCGTGCGTCGGCTCGGGCAGCCAGAAGCTTGCCAGGAATCCAACCACGTACACCGTCAGCCCCACGAACCCGGCGGCGTAAGCGAGCTTCTCGGGCGGAGTGGAGCCCAACGGCATCGATGTCGCCAGCGTCGTGGTGATCCAAGCCGCGGAGGTGCCGATCATGCGTCCGCCGATGTTGGCCGCGAAGCCTTCGCCGGTGCCGCGCAGGTAGACCGGATAGGCCCCCGGCAGGTAGTTGCCCCAGAAGCTGAACTGCGCGACCGTCAGCAAGCCGATCAAGAAGGCGCCAATCTTCAGCAGCGTCAGGTCGTTCATCGATGCATAGAAGAACACCAGCGGCATGATGATGAGCCCGGGAATCTGGAAGACGCGAATCAGATTCCTGCGGCTGAGAATGCGCACCACCAGCAACGCCAGCACGAAGCGCCCAGCCAGCCCGCCGAATTCTTGGAAGACCTGGACGCCGCTCACCGCCAGCTCCTGCGCGGTTCGGTCCAGGTCCGCCACCAGCCCCGGCACGATGCGCGGCAAGTGCTGGATGGCGCCGAACGCAGCGCCGTAGCTGCAGGCGAACATCAGCGTCGTCACCAGCGTCGTGCGCCGGAACTCCGGGGCGAACAGCTCGCCGATGCTCGCCCGCTTCAGCGTGCCCTCGGCCTTCTTCTTGGCCCACTCGGGCGACTCGGGCAGGAACGGCCGAATGATCATCAGCGGCAAAGCCGGAATCACGCCCGAGATCAGCGTGTAGCGCCAGGCTTCATGCCCGCCGCGGATCTCCGGCAGCGAATCCGCGAACGCCACCGCCGCCGCGTAGGCGCCGGTGACGAGCAAACCGCCAATCGATGAAAACGCCTGCGTATAGCCCAGCACGCTCTCGCGCTGCTTGGGTTCGGGGAACAGCTCGGCCAGCCAAGCCACTGCCGCGACGAACTCCACCGAGACGCCGATGAACGTCGTACAGCGGAACAGCAGCAACCACTCCGGCGAAGTCGCGAAGCCCGCGGCCATCGCCGAGAAGGCATAGAGCAGAATGGACCACACCAGCACACGCCGGCGGCCTAGAACGTCGGTCAGATACCCGCCCAACAACCCGAAGACGCCGCCCGCCAACGCCGGCAGGAAGAACAACTGGCCGACCCAGGTATTGAACTCCGGGCTGCCCGGCGCCGCGCCGGCGAGCTCGAGCAACGCCGGTCGAACGATCAACGGCAGCATCAGCAGCTCGTAGATGTCGAAGGCGAAGCCCAGGGCGGCGACGAAACAGATCAGCCATTGCGTGCGAGTCAGGTTCACGAGCGCGTATCTCCTCGGTGCGAGACGAAGCGATAGTCTACGCTTTCCGGCGCCTCTGCGTCGAATCCCCCGGCTCGTGCGGAATCCTTAGATTTGCTCTAAGGGCGTCGTGAGAAACGGAACGACCGGTCCATTGCGTGAATCCCGCAAGTGGCGATTACTAGATGTAACGCCATGCCCAACAAAATCAACCTGCCCTTCCGCTCCGCCCAACTCGCCCTGCTCGGAGTACTGGTCTTTGCCGGCGTCTCCGGCTTCACGCTCGGAGTCTTCGCCGCAATCGCCTTCTAACAGCCGCCGTTTGGCCAGAACCGCGCGCGTAAGAGTCCGTTTGAAAAGGCCGCTTCACACCCACGGCTGCTGGCCGCTGGGAACTGGAACGTGTGAAGAAATCCGGGACTGGCTCACGCGATTCGAAGCAAGTTCCTTCGAATCAACAGTGGTCTGCATCGCAAGTGCCTGTCCCAGCGATTTCTTCACACGTTCCTGTCCCCCGACCACGCTTTTCACACACACGCGTAAGCAAGCGGACCAGGTCGCCCTACTGGATCGTCAACGTATAGGGGCTCAGCGCCAGCATCCCGCCCTCGGCCAGGGCGGGCCACATCGGCGCCCACTCGAGCCGCTCGCGCAGGAAGGTCGGCAGCGCCGGTCCACGCGCCATGCCTTGCTGCTCGAGCAGCACCTGCAGCAGTTGCTTCGGCTTGGGGTAGGCGATGAGTTGAATCTCCTCGTCCTCGCCGAGCTCGGCTTTCTGCCGCGCCAGCTCGATCGCCCGGTCGAAGCCGCCCAGCTCATCCACCAATCCCACTTCGAGCGCCTGCGAACCCAGCCACACGCGGCCCTGCGCCACCTCGTGGATCGTTTCCCACTCCACGCCGCGGGCGTCCGCCACTTTTCGGACGAAAGCATCGTAAACCGCTTCGACGCCTTCGCGCAGCTTGGCCCGTTCGGCCTCGCTCAGCGGCCGGTAGTCGGTGTCGATCGCCGCGAAGCGTCCGCGCGTGAGGATCTCCTTCTTTAGCCCGATCTTCTCGTAGAGCCCGCGCATGTTGAGCTTGCCGAAGAACACTCCGATCGAGCCGGTGTAGCAGCCCGGGTAGGCCAGCACGGGCACGCCCTCGCCCATCGCCATGTAGTAGCCGCCCGAGGCCGCCACGTCCGACATCGAGACGACGACGGGCTTCTCCTTCGCCGCCAGCTCGAGCGCGCGCCACATCTGGTCCGAGGCGATCGCGTCGCCGCCGGGCGAGTCGATCCGCAGGATGATGGCGGCGACATCGTCGTTCTCGCTGGCCTGCTTCATGGCGGCCGCGAGCGAGTCCGCGCCCAACGTCTCCACGCCCAGCAGCGGGTCGACCTCGCTGTTGCCGCGCAGGATCGCGCCGACGCCGTAGACCACCGCGATCTGCTTCTTGCCGCCCAGGTCGAACGGATCGACCGACGCTTTCGCGTAAGCTGCACGGCTCACCGTCTCGAGCTCGTCGACGCCGATCTTCTCCTCGAGCGCGTCCTTGAACTGGTCGCGGTAGAGCAACCCGTCGATCAACCCCGCCTGCGCGGCGCCGGCGGGCAGAAACGGCCCCTCGTCGAGCGCGGCCAGGAACTGCTCGGCCGTCATCCCGCGCGAGGGCGCGACGGTCTCTGAGAGCAGCTCGAGCATCTCGTCGAGCACCGAGTTGGTCACCTCGCGGTAGGCGTCGGACATCTCGGTCTGCGTGTAGGGCTCGGCGGCGCTCTTGTACTTGCCGATGCGCTCCATCTCCACGTCAACGCCGATCTTCTCGAAGGTGTCCTTGTAGAAGGTCACCTCGGCGCGCAAACCCTTCATGTCGAGCATGCCCTCGGGCTCCATGTAAATCTCGTCCGCGGCCGAGCACACGAAGTAGTCCATCGTCCCGGCCACTTGCATGAACGCCATCACGGGCTTGCCCGAGGCCTTGAACTTCTCGATCTGCCAGCGCAACTCTTGCGCCTTGCCCCAGCCCACCGCCAGTCCGCCGCAGTCCAGCGCCAGCGCGCTGATGCGCTCGTCCTCCGCGGCGTCCTGCAGTGTGGCGCGCAGCCCGAGCAGAGTCGCCGGCGGCCCCGAGCGCAAGAACTCGAGCTCGATGCCGGAAGAGAGATGCTCGCGTACGCCTCCGGAGAGGTCGAGCTCGAGCACTGCGTCGTCCGCGACGGTCGGCCCCGAGCCGCCGGCCATGATCGCGACCAACAAGGCCGCGACACAGAGAAAGAATATGAGAAAAATGCCGGTTGCGACGCCGAGGAAATACTTGACCATGGGGTCTCCCGACCCGCGGGCGCACGGGCGCACTCGGGGCAGCCTCATTATAGCCGCCGCCTCTGCGCGGGCCGGTCAGGCAAACGCCTGCATTCCGCCTACTGAGACCTAAGTCTTAGGCGTTCACTCCCTGGCGGTCGTTGTCGAGATCCTAACGCTCCACCGCGACTTCGATCGTGTTGCTGCGCCGTCCGTCGGGGTATTCCAGCGTCACCCGCGTGCGCGGATCGGTGGGCGAGTCCACCGGCACCGGCACGTTGACTTGAAACAGCCCCACGAAGCCAGGCGAGAGCCCGACGAAGATCGGATCGGCCAGCGGCCCGAAGGGCGAGCGGCCGAAGTTCACGATCGGCACGTCGACCGCATTGGTGGTGGCGGTCGGCGCCTCCCCGGTGGCCACCGCCGGCGTGATCGGGCCTAAGCCGGTGGCGAAGAACGTCAACACGTCGCCGGGTCGCGCAGGCTGCACGTCGAAGCCGGGCACGGCCGTCCCCGTAGGCATCGGCAAGCTCACCAGCGCGCCGCTGCGTGTGGCGTTCACCACGGCGCCGTATTCGCCAATGCCGATACGAAATAGCCCGGCCGAGCGCGTATCGATCTGCATGGTGATCTCGTTGCCCGCTTGCCCGTCGCGAATCACCTGCAGCTTCTTCGTCCCAGGTCCGGCCTCGTAGGGAAGCTGGAAGTTCAACTGCCCGGCCGAGACGAAGAACAGCGGCGCGTCCACCGGCGAGCTGCCGTCGAGGTTGCTGATCACAATTCGCGCCCCGCCCATCTCGCGCGGCAACGGCAGCACCGTCGCCTGCTCGAAGCCGAACGAGAGTTGTTCGCCGAAGATGGTCGCGATCGCGCCTGGCGCCAGCGGCGTGCCCGCGTTGAACGTCGCGCCATTGACCGCGCTGCGGAAGAAGGTGAGAGGCGGCCCCTCGACTCGCAAGTCCAAGAACACCACGACCTGCTGCGGCGAGTTCGCCGCGTTGGAATCGATCCGCACCGTACCGCGATACAGCCCGGCGGCCACACCGTCCAGGTTTGCTGCGCGGACGACGACCACATTGCCCACGACTTCGGTCTGCAGCCAGTCTCCTCCCGAGTCGGTCGAAGCGGCCGCGCCGGACACCGCAAGCGTGCCATCGCCACGATTCGATGCGACGACGTTCTGCTGCAGCGGCGCGCGACCCTGGGTCGCCTGGATAGTCAGCGTCGAGGCGCTCAGCACCGAGATCGGCTGCGTGGTGACGTTCATCGTCACCGGCACGGCGCGATTGTCCGGCGCGAAGCTCGAACCCTCGATGAAGATTGTGCCGTTGTTGGGCCCGTTCGGCAAACCGGTTTGATAGAACGCCTGCACCCGATGCTCGTGCAGATTGCGGAACGAGCCCAGGTTCGACGACGAGACGCGCAGGAACGATCCCGCGGCGGTGAGGAACGGCGCCGGTCCGCGCGGCGTCTGGAAGTCGAGCGAATCGCCCGCGCCCTCGCGCGGCGGCACGTAGAACGCGATGCTCGCAGGCGCGTTGCCGCCCACGTGCACCGTGATCGAGACGCTCTGCGGTGCATCGAGCGCTCCGGGCGAGCGTACCGTGATCGCGCCCGTCACGGTGCCCGCAGGCAGTGCGGCCGTGGTGAGCACGACCGTGATCGGCGTGCAGCTTTTGGCGAGATCGAACGAGCACGGCGCCGCCGATCCGATCTGCGCCCCCAGCCAGGCGTGTGGGCCGCCGTCGGCTTCCAGGCTCAGCGCACCGTCGCCGTCGTTGAACGCGAAGAACACCAGAGTCGTCGGGCCGTTCGATCCGGGCGTCACCCAAACCGGGCGCGCCAGCTCATCCGGTACGCGCAACCGAAGCTGTGGCGCCGCGACGGCTGAAACCGTCCAGACCAAGACCATCAATCCTGTCAGCGGGAGGACTCGTCGAAACATGAAACTGCAACCTTCCTGGGAAAGATCGGACGCGGCGGGACGGGCTCGATTCCCCATCTTAGCAGTCCCGGGCGCGCCGATTCGGAAGGTTGAGGTGATCTAGGAGACCAGTCGAATCGCGCGTTGCGCTGCGATGTCGGGCCGCAGCGCGAAGTCGGTGCGGACCGCGGTCCATGGCTCGCCAAGCTGCGTGATGGCGTCGTCGCGCACCGGCCCCAGCCAGTTCTCCGCCGCGGCCAGGTACGGGACCGCGAGCGGATCGACGCCCATCACCCGCGCCGCCGTCGCGTCTACCGCGACCGAGTTGCGCCCCATCACGATCACGCCGGCTCGCTTGGGGTCGCCCATGATCGGTCCGTCGCCTTCCATCCCCACGATGCCGTCGACGATGGCAAGCTGCGGCGCCAACGTAGCGTTGATGTCGAGGATCGACTCGAGCAGCCCGGCCATGTGCAACACGTTCTTGGGCCAGCCGTAGACGATGCCCGGCATCACGCCGAACAGATTCTTCATCGACAGCGTCACGCCGGCCCAGTGATGCGTCTTCATCTTCGCCAGCGAGACGACCAGATCGGCCTCGCCCACCGTGTTTGGAAAGGCGAGCTTACCCAGGCGGCTGACCTGCCCCAGATTCTCGGTTTCGTAGAACGAGTCGTTGTTGAGGTCGATGAACGGGATGCGATCTTGGTGGAGCGCATCGGCCAGACCGGACTCTTCGAGCACCAACAGCGAATCGCGCACGTGGCCTTGACCCTCGGCGACCGTCACGCTCGCCGCGCCGAGCTTCAGGAACGTCTCCGCGGCGGCGCGAACCAGTAGCGGATGCGTGTTGATGTGCTCGGCGCCGGCGAGCACCTCGACCAGGTTGGGCTTGAGCAGCACCCGCCGGCCGCGGAGCTCTTGCTCGTCCAGCCCCAACTCTCGCAACCCGGAGGCGAGCACGCCAACGAGATCGCCTTCGTAGCCGGGGGTTTTGGCGATGAAGGTTTCGCCCGTCGCTCCGTGGTTCAGCAGCAGGCCGGCGCCAACTCCCGCCGCGCCCCCGCCCAGGGTAACCGCCAGGGCGCCGCGCCGCGTCATCCCCGCCCGCGCGTCGCGTGCTTGGCTCATGCTCCCTCCCTCCGCCACGACGGCTGATCCGAATGCGCAAGCAGCGCCAAGGCCAAGGCCGAGGTAGCGTACTCGCCGGTTACGGTCTGCCGCTGCAAGCTGGCCGTCAAGCGCTCATCCGCGTTCGCCGGCCGCGCTCCCCATGCCGTCAAGCCCAGCAGCGCCCAGGCCAGCGAGAACGGCGCTAAGACGCTCTCGATGCGGCCCTCGAGATAAGCCACGCTGGCCTCCACGTCGTCCCGCGAGGTCGCGCCCGCGACGGCGGTTAGCGCCAGCCCTGTCGCGTCCACCATCGGGCGCAGCTCCTGACCAAAGCCGATCGTGTTGCCGTAGTTCCAGCCGCCGCTTGGCAACTGCCGATCGAGCAGCATGTTGAAGCCCTCGACGTATCGCGCATGGTCCGACTTGCCAGCCATGCGCAGCGCCAGCAGCGCCAACGAGGTCGGCTCAACCCAAGAGTGCGTTCCGTCCACCCACGGCCAGCCGCGGAGCGCCGTGTCGTGCCCCGCGCCCGCGTTGGAGTCGCGCGCCCAGTGCTCTCCTTGGGCCTCGAGCAGAAACCCCACCGCCTTGTCCCGCGCTCCGGCAAAGGCGCCGGAGCCGCTCCAGGCCAACGCTGCCGGCGCGGTGGGCCAATAGGTCTGGGGCCGCTCGGGAGACAGACACACCCGGCCATCCTCGCTCTGCCGCTCGGCGAGCTTGCGCCGCGAGGGCTCGAGCTGCCGCGCATCGGCGCCGCCGGCCTCGAGCGCCAGGATTGCCCAGGCTGTCGAGTCCGGTCGAAACACACCGCCGGCCGCTTCGGCGAATCCTCCTCCGGACAGCTCCCGAGAGCGCAGTAAATCCAGGCACGCCGCCTGTTCGCCCGCACTGCAACCCGACGCCATCCCTTGAGACTACCAGCCCCGTCGGACGCCGTCTCTCGGTGTGTTACCTTGGCCGTCGGATGAGCGCTCACCCCTCGGCTCGCATTGCCGCGAGCGCCAAGGTCGCGCCGGGCGCCGAGATCGGCGCCGAGGTCGAGATCGGCGAATTCGCCATCGTCGAGGACGAGGTCGTCATCGGCGACCGCTGCCGGCTCGAATCGCACGTGGTCGTCAAGCGCTGGACCGCGATGGGCGCCGGAAACGTCGTCTCGACCGGGACCGTGCTCGGCACCGATCCGCTGGACAAGAACTTCCGCGGCGAGCGCAGCTACCTCCGGATCGGCGACGACAACGCCATTCGCGAGCACTACACCATCAGCCGCGGAACCGAGCCTGAATCGACGACCGTCATCGGCGATCGCAACTACATCATGACCTCGGGCCACATCGCCCACAACTGCCGCATTGGCTCGGACAACGTGGTGGCCTCGTGCGCGCTCATCGCGGGATACGTGGAGATCGGGGATCGTGCGTTCGTCTCCGGCGGAGTCGTCGTCCATCAGTTCTCCAAGATCGGCGACCTGGCCATGATCGGCGGCAACACGCGCGTCAACAAGGACGTGCCGCCGTACTTCCTTTATTCGGGCTTCGACGTCACGCCGCACGGCGTCAACTCCGTCGGCTTGCGACGAGCGGGTGTGACCTCCTCGGAGATCGCCGTGTTGAAGCGAGCCTACAAGCTGCTGTTCCGCTCCGGTCTGGCGTTGGATGAGGCGCTCGAGCGCATCGAGCGCGAGTGCGACGGTCCCCACGCCGCTAACCTCGCGGCGTTCGTGCGGGGATCGAAGCGGGGCATCTGCCGGCGATCGAGCGGTTCCTAAGACGGCCTGCAAGCGGTCGGTGGGGGGTACAAGACGACCCACTCCGAGCCCGGGCAGCAATGCCCGGGTGCGGCCGCCCGAAGCGCCACCGAGCATCGCACCCCGGCATCGCTGCCGGGGCTCAGAAAAAGGGCCGCAGCCTTAGTTGTTGTTGCTTTCCGCCAGCGCGGGCGCGGAGAGTAAGCCGATGCGCTCGAGATGCGTGATGAGATCGAGGTTGTCGTCCACACGCAGGAAGAAGCCGTACTTGAGCATGTCCTTGGCTTCCTTGAGAGTGCGTGCGTCTTCCAAGCTCAGGCGCGCCACGACGCCTCCCGAAGACCGATGCACGCCGATGTACCAGACCTCGCCGGCGGCGAAGGCGCCGAGTCGCATCGAGTCTCCCTGATAGGTGAACCGGCCCTCGGACCCGCGGGCCTGAATGAGCTCGACTCCCTCTTCGCGGTACAAAACCATGGCGGCAACCTACTCTGTAAGTATGTCATGGGATCCTTTCCGGTTTCGGGTTTTTGGCGGTTTTGTTTTCGAAGGCAGGGCGCCGTGTTGACCCGTCTGGCTGGCTGTGATAGCTTGAAACTTCACGGTTTCAGCCTCTTGAGGGCGTCCGTCTCCGCGAAAACCTGGTTCCTGCAAGCATTCTCCTAGCGGTAGAGGTCCGCGGCCTTCGAGGTCGCGGTCTTGCCCGGATTGCAGGCCGCGCGCGGACGGGAACGAGCCCGGGGCGCGCCGTTTCGAGCATCACAAATGGCGTCCGCCATCGCCAATCGCTACGCCGCCGCGATCGCTGACGTGCTCGCCAAGCCCGGCGCCGCCCAAACGCCGCAGAGCGCGCTCGAGCAGTTGCGCTCGTTCGACGCGCTGCTGCGTGAGTCGAGCGAGCTGCGCAACCTGTTTGCCTCGCCCGCGGTCGCCGCCGCCCAGAAGCGCAAGCTCGCCGACGCCCTCGGCGCGCGGCTCGGCGTCGGCGAGGCGGTTCGCAACCTGCTCTACATCTTGATCGACCACCGCCGGATGGGCGTGTTCGCTGACGTGGTCGGCGCCTACGCCGACACGCTCGACCAGAGCCGCGGCGTGGCGCGCATCCGCGTCGCCTCCGCGCTGCGCATGCCGGACGATCAGCGCGACCAGATCGTGGAGAAGTTCCGCCGCATCACCGGCAGCGCGGTGGAAGCCGAGTTCCACACCGACGACTCCTTGCTGGGGGGCTCGGTGGTCCGCGTCGGAGGCAAGGTCTACGACGGCTCGCTGCGCGCGCAGCTTGCCGCGCTCGACCGCGCCATGGCGGGCGAAGCTTAATCCGCTGGAGTCGAAACGACAAAAACTATGGCCCAGATCAGCGCAGACGAAATCTCCAAGCTGATTCGCGATCAGATCGAAAACTACGAGAGCGCCGTCGAGGTCTCCGAGGTCGGCTCGATCATCGCACTCGGCGACGGCATCGCCCGCTTGCACGGTCTCGACAACGTGATGGCCGGCGAGATGCTCGACTTCCCGCACGGCGTCTCCGGCATCGCCATGAACCTGGAGGAAGACCAGGTCGGCGCGGTGCTGCTAGGCGACTACACCAAGCTGCGCGAGGGCGACGAGGTCAAGCGTTCCGGGCGTATCATCTCGGCGCCGGTGGGCAAGGGCCTGATCGGCCGCGTGGTCGACGCTCTCGGCCGCCCGCTCGACGGCAAGGGCCCGATCGAGTCCGACACGTTCTATCCCGTCGAACGCATCGCCCCCGGCGTGGTCTACCGCAAGTCGGTCAAGGAGCCCATGCAGACCGGGGTCAAAGCGATCGACGCCATGATTCCGATCGGTCGCGGCCAGCGCGAGCTGATCATCGGCGATCGCCAGACCGGCAAGACCGCCATCGCCGTCGACGCCATCTTGAACCAGAAGGGCGGCGACATGGTCTGCATCTACGTCGCCGTCGGCCAGAAGCGCTCGACGGTCGCGCAGGTCGTCAAGACGCTCGAAGACCACGGCGCGATGGAGTACTCGATCGTCGTGGTTGCCTCGGCCTCCGACCCCGCCCCGATGCAATACCTGGCGCCCTACGCGGGTTGCGCGATGGGCGAGTACTTCCGCGACAACTCCGGGCACGCGCTGTGCATCTACGACGATCTTTCCAAGCACGCCGCGGCCTACCGCGAGATCTCGCTGCTGCTGCGCCGTCCCCCTGGCCGCGAGGCCTACCCGGGCGACGTGTTCTACCTGCATAGCCGGCTACTCGAGCGCGCCGCCAAAGTGAACGATCAGATGGGCGGCGGCTCGTTGACGGCGTTGCCGTTCATCGAGACGCAGGCGGGTGACGTCTCAGCCTACATTCCGACCAACGTCATCTCGATCACCGACGGCCAGATCTACCTCGAAGCCGACCTGTTCAACGCCAACGTGCGGCCCGCGGTCAACGTCGGCCTATCGGTGAGCCGGGTCGGCGGCTCGGCGCAGATCAAGGCCATGAAGAAGGTCGCCGGCACGCTCCGGCTCGAGCTTGCGCAGTACCGCAACCTAGCAGCCTTCGCGCAGTTCGGATCCGAGCTCGACAAGGCTTCGCAACGCCAGCTTCACCGCGGCGAGCGCCTGGTCGAGTCGCTCAAGCAGAAACAGTACGCGCCGTTGCCGGTCGAGAAACAGGTCGCGATGCTCTACGCCGCGACCAACGGCTACCTCGACGATTTGCCGGTCGAGCGTGTGCAGCAGTTCGAGGGCGAGCTCTACGAGACGCTCGAGCGCCAAGGCGATGAGGGCGTGCTGGCGAAGATCCGCGAGACGAAGGATTTGGGCGACGACGTGGTTGCGGAACTCGAGAGCGCGCTCGACGAGCTCAAAGAGAACTTCATCGCCAAGCACAACATCGAGAAGGTGGCGTTCTAGGCCGAGATGCCGAGCCTGATCGATCTGCGGCGCCGGATTCGCTCGGTCAAGAACACCGAGCAGATCACCAAGGCCATGAAGATGGTCGCGGCGGCGAAGTTGCGTCGCGCCCAACAGGCGGTCGTCGAAGCGCGCCCGTACTCGCGGCTGCTGCGGGACATCCTTTCGAGCGTGCTGGCCAAGGCGGCCGGCGAATCCGACTCGCTCGGCCATCCGCTGCTGGCGCAACGCGAGGAGCGCAACGTACTGCTGCTGTTGCTCTCGGGCGACAAGGGGCTGGCCGGAGCGTTCAACGCGAACATCCTCAAGGAAGCGCGGCTATTCCTCGAGTCGAAACGCGACGCGCGCGTGGAGCTCGAGCTGATCGGCAAGAAGGGCCGCGACTTCTACGCCCGGCGCGACTACCCGATCGCCGGCGAGTGGATCAACGTGTTCGGCAAGGTCGAATTCTCGACCGCCGAGCAAATCGCCAAGCGTGTGATCGAAGGGTTCAGCGAGGCGAAGTACGACGCCGTCTATTTGCTCAACTCCGAGTTCAAGAGCGCGCTCTCGCAGACGCCGGTGCTGGGCCGGCTGTTGCCGGTCGAGTCGCCGGCGGAGACCGACGAGGCGGCCGCGACCGACTATATCTACGCGCAGCCGCCCGGGGAGCTGTTCCGCTCGCTGCTGCCGCGCTACGTGGAGATCCAGATCTATCAGGCGATGCTCGAGTCGGCGGCGTCCGAGCACGCCGCGCGCATGACGGCCATGGAGGCCGCCACGCGCAACGCCGGCGAAGTGATCGACAAGCTCACCCTGCACCTCAACCGCGTGCGGCAGGCGGCGATCACGACCGAGATCATCGAGGTGGTCAGCGGCGCGGCGGCGCAAGAGTAACGCTCAACCCGACAGCAGTCCACGGATAACCGCAATGTCTAAGATTGGCAAAGTCATCCAAGTCGCCGGCCCGGCGGTCGACGTACAGTTCGGCGAAGGCCACTTGCCCGAGATCTACAACGCCGTTCGCATTACCAGCGAGGGCTTCGACGTTCCCGAGCCGATCTCGATCATCTGCGAGGTGCAGCAGCACTTGGGCGAAGGCCGCGTGCGCACCGTCGCGATGGAGGCGACCGACGGCATGGTGCGCGGCATGCAGGCCGAAGACACCGGCGAGCCGATCTCGGTGCCGGTCGGCCCGCAAGTGCTCGGCCGCGTGCTCAACGTCATCGGCGAGCCGGTCGACGAGATGGGCCCGGTCGACACCAAGGAACGGTTCCCGATTCACCGCCCCGCGCCCTCGCTCGAAGACCAGTCCACTTCGCAGGATATGCTCGAGACCGGGATCAAGGTGATCGACTTGATCCAGCCGTTCTTGCGCGGCGGCAAGATCGGCTTGTTTGGCGGCGCCGGCGTCGGCAAGACCGTCATCATCATGGAGCTGATCAACAACATCGCTCTCAAGCATGGCGGCGTGTCGGTGTTCGCGGGCGTGGGCGAGCGCACCCGCGAGGGCAACGATCTGTGGATGGAGATGCAGGAGTCGGGCGTGCTCGACCCGAAGGACTACCAGAAGTCCAAGGTAGCGCTGATCTATGGACAGATGACCGAGCCGCCCGGCGCGCGCCTGCGCGTGGGGCTGACCGGGTTGACCGTCGCCGAGTATTTCCGCGACGTAGAAGGCCAGGACACGCTGCTGTTCGTCGACAACATCTTCCGCTTTACCCAGGCGGGCTCGGAGGTGTCGGCGCTGTTGGGGCGCATGCCTTCGGCGGTGGGTTATCAGCCGAATTTAGCTTCGGAGATGGGCGCGCTCGAGGAGCGCATCACCTCGACCAAGAACGGCTCGATCACCTCCGTGCAGGCCGTCTACGTGCCGGCGGACGACTATACCGATCCGGCGCCGGCGACGACGTTTGCGCATCTGGACGCGACGACGAACCTCTCGCGCGCGATCTCCGAGATGGGAATCTACCCGGCAGTCGATCCGCTGGCGTCGACCTCGCGCATCCTCGACCCCAACGTTGTCGGCGAAGAGCATTACGCCGTCGCTCAGGAAGTGAAGGGCATTCTGCAGCGCTACAAGGAGCTGCAAGACATCATCGCGATCCTGGGCGTCGACGAGCTCTCCGAAGAGGACAAGCTGGCCGTCTCGCGCGCGCGCAAGATTCAGCGCTTCCTCTCGCAACCGTTCCACGTGGCCGAGCAGTTCACCGGGCGTCCCGGCAAGTACGTGCCGGTGGCCGATACGATTCGCTCGTTCCGCGAGATTGCCGAGGGCAAGCACGACGAGCTGCCCGAGCAGGCGTTCTACATGTGCGGCTCGATCGAGGAAGCGGTCGAGAACGGCAAGAAGCTCCAGGAGGCCGCTTAGACCATGGCCGCCAAGCTGCGCCTGGAAGTCGCCGCGCCCGACCGTCAGCTCCTCGACGAAGACGTCGATCAGGTGCAGGCGCCAGCCGCGGACGGCTACATGGGCGTGCTGCCCGGGCACGCGCCGCTGCTCACGCAGTTGGGCTCGGGCGTGTTGGCGTTTTCCCAAGACGGCCAGGAGCGCTACGTGGCGATCCACGATGGCGTGATGGAAGTGTTGCCCGACCGCGTTCGCGTGTTGGCGTCGTCGGCGGCGTGGGCGGACGAGGTTGACGTCGAGAAAGCGCGCGAGGAGCTCAACCGTGCGATGGAGCTGATTGCCGAACGCCGCCGCGACAACCACGTCGAGCAGGCGCAGGCGGCGGTGGCGCAAGCGCGCGCCCAGCTCGAAGCCCACGAGCGCGGGCGGTAGACCCCGAAGTCCTGACAAAACCGGACAATCCGTGACATTTTCGCGCTCCGCGGCCCCGGGGAAGCAGGAACTGACAGTCGCGTCGGCGCGCGCCTACACCGTGGTCCCGCTTCGAGCTTACACCCGGCGACCAAGCTCTCCGCCCAGCCAGGCCTGGAACTGGTTGATTGCAAAGGCGTGGACGGTCTTTCGGCCAGTGTGCGCAATCGCACATCAGCGGATGTTGTCGATCAGCATGATATCCGCCCGGCCGGACGCGACTTGGCTGAACAGGATCGTCTGCTCGTCGGGCGAAACCGCGATGCTGTGGATCGGCGGCTTGGCTTCGACCACGTCTTGGACTTCGCCCAACTCGAGATCGAGATAGCGGATGACGCCGGAGTCCCATTCCGCGTAGTAGACGCCGCCCGCGGTTGGAGCAAAGGTATAGACGTTGTCTAGGACCACGATCTCCTCGCCACTCTCGAGATCCTTTCGGAACACACGGAAATCGCCGATGTCACCGCGAAAGTAAAGGAAGCGGCCATCCGGGGAGGCCTTGGGCCAGCTTCCGCGCGCTTTGCTTGCGCGCGCCGCTTCTCCGGTTTCCACGTCAATGCCCCAGATCGCGAGCTCGCCATCCCGTTGAGACTCGAAGTAGACGGTCGCGCCATCGGCCGACCACGTCGGAATGAGATCGTCGGCAGGATGCGTGGTGAGCGGTCTGGGGACGCCGCCGGCGGCGGCGATCACGTAGATATCGCCTTTCCCGTTGACCCGAGTGTCGAATGCGAGCGTCTCGCCGCCGGGCGACCATGTTGGCGACCCGTTCGATGTAGGGAGCGAGGTGAGTTGAACCGGATTGGAGCCGTCCAAGTTGCACACCCAAACCTGGACGGCGCCCGAACGCCCCGAGCTCCAGGCGACCTGCCGACCGTCCGGTGAGATGGAGTGATACCAGTCGCGGTAGGTCGACGTGATGAGCGGTTCCATCGAGCCGGTTCGGCGGTCGAAACTCCAGATGTCCGCGTCCCCCTGGGCTTGCGAGAAAGCCAACTTGCGGCCGTCTTGCGATAGAGTCAATGCCCGAAGGCGAGCCGAGGTGGTAAACAACCGGACGGCTCTGCCTCCCCGACTCGGCGCACGCCACAGCCCGCCGGAGAGGAAAAACAGGCTCTCATCGTCCCGGTCCCAAACCACCGAGGTCACCGCCTGACCGGGATTCGCGCGGTCGAACGACACCGGCCGCGACTCGCCGGCCGGCCTCACACCTTCCCGAAGACTGAGCTGACGAACCGCACTGGAGTGGAACGCGCTCGAGCGGCGGATGAACGTGAGCTGATCCTTCTCCCAGGCGAAGCTTGGCGCATCGTCGCCGTGAATGCCGGCCGGCGGTTGCGTAAGCCTCTCGACCGACCGGGTCGCAACCTCGATGGAGAACAAAGCCCAGGGCTCTTCGGGGTTCGGCTTGTCCGAGTAGGCGATATGGCGACTGTCTTGCGACCAGGCCAAGTGGGGAAACGTGAAGTCGATCGGGCAGGTCATTTGCCTCAATAGTCTCGACCCGCCGCCGACCGGAGGGATCAGGCGCAATTCGCAGCCGTCCTCGCTTCTGCGGATATAGGCGATCGCGCTGCCGTCGGGCGCCCAGGCCGGGAAATTCGAGTAGCCGGAATCGTCGGTGAGCGCGCGCGGCTGTTCGGTCCCCAGAGACTTGAGGAAGAGGGCCGCCGTGTTCGTCGATCTGGCTGATGATGTTGCGAAGACGATCTGCGAGCCGTCCGGCGAGAAGGAAGGAAAGGCTTCGCTGCCGTCGGAGGCGGTGAGCGGAACGGGTTGGAAGCGGGCAGGGTCGAGCCAGGCGTCCGCGGGCGGCCACAGGAGCCAAATCATTCCGCCCACGGCGGCGACGGCACCGGCCGCCGCCAGCCAATAGCGGAAGCGAGAAGGAGGCTGCTCGGTGACTTGCGAGGGCCCGGGCGCCGGTGGGGGAATGAAGCGGTAGCCGACCTTGGGAATCGTCTCGATGTAGCGCGGCCGAGTGCGCGAGTCGTCCAGCGCCTCGCGCACTTTGCCGATCGCCGCCGAGAGGCTCTTGTCGAAGTCGACGTAGGTATCCTCGCCCCAGATGCGCTCCTGAAGCTCTTCGCGGGTGACGACCTCGCCGGGCTTTTCGAGCAGGGCTTGCAGGACGCGAAACGGCTGGTCCTGGAGCTTGAGACGCACACCGTTCTTGCGCAGCTCGCGCGCGGCCAGGTCGGCCCCGAAGGGGCCGAAGCGAAGAACCGGGCTGGTTTGGCCGCGCACGGGCCCAATTATGCCCCAACCGGGCGCCGAGCAATCCAACCGCTTTCCAACTGGCCGGCGCGTGCGGCCGTCACACACGGGTCCGCGTTGTTGGAATCGTGCACAAGTCCCTTTGTATCAACTGAATAGCTGTTAGATTTCGTTTCGCCTGGAGTTCGACCGCAGACGGTCGATCGGCGAATTCACCTCTCCCAATATCGGCCTTGCCACACCGGCGCGGAGGCAAGACCGATGACCCAAACTGCTCGATTGATCGCACTGGCGACTGTGAGCGTGGCCGCTGTTCCCCTGAAGGCAACAATGCAGGCGGAGCGCTTGACGATCTTGGTCCAGGACTTGGCGGGGACGGATCCGCTCGTGATCGAGGGCGCGATCGAGACCGCTCGCGGCATCCTGGCGGAGGCCGGGGTAGTTGCGGAATGGATAGTGTGTCCGGATGGGAAGACGGAGCGCCCGGCGGCGTGCGGCGCTCGGCCCGGACCGTGGGCGCTGCGGATGCGGCTGATCTCCGACGAGAAAGCCCGCCTGCTGCCGTTGGCGGAGAACAACTTCGGCGTGGCGTTGCCGGGCAAGCCCGGTGCATTGGGGTCGCTGGCTTATGTCTTCGCCGAGCGGACGCAACGCCACGCCCGGAAGATCCAGGCGGCGGAGGCCGTTCTGCTTGGCCACATGATGGCGCACGAGCTGGGCCACTTGTTGCTCGGCGAGAGCTCGCACGCGGCGAGCGGCATCATGACGGCGCGCTTCAAGGCACGGCATCTGCAAAAGGCGGGGCAGGGAGGCCTGGCGTTCTTCGAGCCCCAGGCGAGGGCGATGCAGGCGCAGGTCGCGCGGCGGCTGGCTTCGCGCGCGTTCTGAGTGGATTTGCCAGCGGTTTTGGCACGCAACTTGCCTCCTATCAGAACGAAGACCAGCGCGAAAAAGGAGAGGAAGATGAGGATCGTCTGCTTCCCGCATTTCTACTATCTCTCCGAGGCCTCCAGGCTTGTCGAAATCGCAAAGGCGCTGCGGCATCGCGGCCAGCAGGTCGAGTTCTTCAGCCACGGCGGCCCCTACGAATGGGTGGCCCGGGACGAGGGTTTCGAGGTCGTTCCTGTCGAACCCCAAATGTCGCCGGAGCGCGCTCAGCAGTACATGCGATTCAACCGGGGGGAGGATTTCAAGTCCCTTCGCGACAGCTTCTTCAGCTACGAGGAGTTGAGGGAACATGTGCCGAACGAGGCGGCTGCTCTCAAGAATGCGCGCGCCGACGCCGTCCTGATCGGCTGGAACCTGCCGTCGTACCTATCGGTGCAGCTCGCGGACATTCCGATCATCGTCCAGCAACCCGGGACGTTCACCGCGCCCTTCTTCGACAAGGGTATGGGGGTTTTCGTGCCCTCGCTCATCGGCTGGCTGCGCCATTTGCCCATGGACTGGTTCATGAATTGGTTTGCCCCGCGGATGAATTTCTGGACCTATCCGTTCAATCAGCTTGCATCCGAGCTCGGTCTCCCGGAATACAAGAGCACCCTGGATTTCATGGCTGGCGATCTCACCCTGGTCATGGATGCGCCGCAAATCCTAGGCATCTCGCCCGAGGAGCTCGAGAGCTACCAGCCACGCCATCCGCGCCGCTTCCGCCGGCCGCCGCGCTACCGCTACGGCGGCCCATGCTTCGCCAAGCTTCCGGGGGACGTTCCCGAATCGGTCCGAAGGCATCTCGACACGCCGCGGACCAAGCTCTACTGCGCAATGGGCGTCTCCGGCTCGCCTGAGGTGCTGCGGTCTGTCGTCGAGATCGTGAGCGATCTCGACCTGCAAGCCGTCGTCCTCACGACCACGATCTTAGACTCTGCGGTAAAGGCTTCCGAGCGCGTGCTAACGGTTCCCCATGCGCCCGCGCACTTGGTCAATCCCTTAGCGGACATCGCGATTACCCACGGGGGCGCGGGCACGGTCCAAACCGCGATCCACTCCGGAACGCCGCTCGTGGGGATCCCGGCCCAGATGGAGCAGGCGTGCAACATTTCGCTGGTGGAGCGCCAAGGCGCCGGCGTGATGCTCACGAGGCTGGACCTGAGCCGCCGCAAACTAGCCGCGGCGCTGGAGAAGCTCCTGCGCGACCGGAGCTGCCGGGACGACATGTTGCGACTCAAGCGGCTGCAGGACCCGATCGATGGAGCGGCCAGAGCCGCCGAGGAGATCGTCGAATTCCTTGGCGGCGCCAGCCCGGGCGAGGAGACCGAAGCTGTTTCAGCCGCGGCGGTCGCGCAGTAGCCGCCACTCCTGAGCTACAACGCAGACCGAAGCATGAGCCTCGCCTCGCGCAACCGGCTTGACGTACCATGGCGGCGAGACCCATGAACACTCGCCGCGACTTAGCGGGGACGGACCCGCTCGTGATCGAGGGCGCGATCGAGACCGCTCGCGGCATCCTGGCGGAGGCCGGGGTGGTTGCGGAATGGATTGTGTGTCCGGATGGGAAGACGGAGCGCCCGGCGGCGTGCGGCGCTCGGCCCGGACCGTGGGCGCTGCGGATGCGGCTGATCTCCGACGAGAAAGCCCGCCTGCTGCCGTTGGCGGAGAACAACTTCGGCGTGGCGTTGCCGGGCAAGCCCGGTGCATTGGGGTCGCTGGCTTATGTCTTCGCCGAGCGGACGCAACGCCACGCCCGGAAGATCCAGGCGGCGGAGGCCGTTCTGCTTGGCCACATGATGGCGCACGAGCTGGGCCACTTGTTGCTCGGCGAGAGCTCGCACGCGGCGAGCGGCATCATGACGGCGCGCTTCAAGGCACGGCATCTGCAAAAGGCGGGGCAGGGAGGCCTGGCGTTCTTCGAGCCCCAGGCGAGGGCGATGCAGGCGCAGGTCGCGCGGCGGCTGGCTTCGCGCCCCTTGTGAGCGGCTTGCTCGCATTTCCTCGCGGTTTTGCCACGCGAGCGTCCAACTTGCTTTTTATCAGACAGTTATCGGTTGGACTAGAATCGGATGAAATTCCGATCTCTGTCGGTTGATCGGCAGATCCACATCAGGCATCCTCCATCAATGCACGCAGGCGACCAGTTCTTGTCCCAAGCGGCCAATGCTCGCCTGCCGTCACGTTTAAGCCATATTGCCTGCGCTTGAGTGATCGGGCGACAGCGGTGTGGCATGGTTCGTTCCCAACCGGATCGCGTTTCTTGCTCGAGCCGGGACGGGGTAGGAGACGCGGCGCCTGGGCGAAGCTCGCACCGAGTGCAACCGCGTCTATAGTTTGGAGGAATCAGAAGATGAAGAAGATTGTAGGAATCTGTCTTGCATTGGCACTCATGCTGTTCCCCTCGAGTTTGCCTGTCATGGGCCAAGGGTCGGCGATTGAGACCGCCGATGTGGTTGGTCAAGGTCCGGCGGGACCGGTGGTATCGGCTGACGGCGCAACGCTGATCCGTTTGAAGAACGGACTCACGATCTCGCTCAGCATGCCGACGCCGCCTCCGGGCAGCTACGCCTATCCGGATCCGAACAGGTTTCAGCCGTCGGTGATCGTCGGGGCCCCGGAGGTCTTCACGGGCTGGGCGTTTGTATTCAACTATCCGGACTTGTGCTCGGACGGCGCGTGCAACAGCGACGACATCGGAGCGGACAAGCCCGCTCGCGGCGGTGCGTACAACTTCGCCGGGCACGTTTCCGGAGGGGGCAACCTTCAGTTGACGGGCCACATTTCCACGGGGGACACGCCCTTCGGAGGCGAGGCTCATGCGCCGCTCGAGAACCCCACTGGAGCGGAGGTTCACGTAGCAGTCGCGCCTCACGGGATGCTGCAGCCAGAGCTGTTGCCCGATCAGATGCAGACGCCGATCGGGGGCGGTCCGTTTTGGTGGCTGGCGTTCTTCATTCCCTAGCAGGCCAAGTTGGAACGGTCGATCTTCTCGGCTGTACGGGACGGCGTCGTCTGCGCGGCGCCGTCCTCCGCAGAGGCGCCGGGAGCAGGGTGGGATTGCTACCGCCCGGCCAACTCGATCAATACAACATCCGACTCTTCCCGAACCCGCTCGAACACGATTCGCTCGCCGTCGGGCGAAACATCGAAACTATTGATAGCTTCAGCGCTGCGCAGATCCGTCAACTGCCGGAGGTTTCCTGTTTCAAGATCAAACAACCAGAAGTTCTGAGCTCCGACGAACCCTTGCAGCACGACCAGCCCACTCCCGTCAGGCAGAAAATGATATCTTTCGCTCCCTCTGAGCACGCTCAGCTCGGGAAACTCAAGTGGGCGCCCGTCGGGCGTAATCGCTTTCACGGGACGAGTAGGACCGCCCGGCGTCGCATCCGCGTAAAGGATGAAATTTCCGTCGGGTGACCAGACAGGGTAGTGAGAAGGGCTATCGACGAGCCGGACGACGGTCCCATCGTCCGCCCGAACTTTGAAAACCGAACTACCGTTTCCTGCGTCGCCGCTCACGACAATCCATTTCCCATCCGGCGACCAAGAAGGAGGTGAACGAACTTGAAAGGCCTCTGTCAGCAAGCGCACGTTCGTACCATCTACGCTCATCATGTAGAGCAGAGCTGCGTCCTGCTTTCGATAAGAAAAACAGATCCGACGGCCGTCAGGTGACAATCCGGGCGGGAAGGTCAACCCTCCATCCTCGACTTTCCATAACTCGACGGCTGTGTCGCCGCTGTATTTCCAGAGTCCGTCCGCCGGCCCCGTTGAGGACAGATACAACAGAAAGTCTGGACCTAACCTCGGGCCTGTTGCGCGCACATTCGGCGGAGGCAGCGGGCTGACCTGTTCCTCATCGACGATGTCGACGGAGATTGGAATGCTCCATAGACTCCCGACGAGCTCGGACAGAGCGGCTACCAGCCTGCGGGACGACCCGGAACTGGACGCGTCGGCGGCCAACGAAGTGTACTGCTCGAGCCCGGAGCTCACGCGATGCGGAAGACGCTGCTCTACATCCATCGCGTACAAGACCGACCCGCCGCCGTGCTCCGCCGTGGCGATGTAGAGAAGGGTCCGACTGTCGATCGGCGTCGGATAGCCGACTCTCGAGTTGTGGTTTGTCATGCGCTCGGCCTGCCCTCCGGCCGTCGGTACGCGCCAAATGTCCCACTCGTCACCTGACACCCCGGAGGAAAAATATATGAAACGTCCATCTGGCGACCAAACCGGAAAGTGACAATGCCCGCCCGGTTCACGAGCGAAAAGCCTCGTGGGGTTGCCTCCATAGGGATCGGCGACGACGATTGGGTCGCCAGGGGCTCGTTCCTGATAGGCGATTCTCGCACCGTCGGGGGACCACGCCACGCTGGTAGACGACTCCAGAAACGGGCGAGCTTGGCCGCCGCCCAACGTTGGGGCGAGCCAGGTCTTGGGCGGTAAGATCCTATTCGATTCGGGGTCACGTTCGGCAACACGAAGCCAGACGTGACCGCCGTCGCCGGTAAAGCCGACGTTTCGGACCCACGGCCCCGATAGCTCCGGGAAGCGTCCGTTCGTGAGGTTGACGAATTCCCCGCCGTCGATCCGTCCGACCCAGGCGTCGAACGGCCCGTCCTTATCGGAAAGAAAGACGAAGTACTTGCCATCGGCCGAGATATCGGCGTCCCGTTCGACGCCTGCAAAGTCGGTGAGCCGGGTGAAACGGGCGCCCTCGAGCGGATTCTCCCAGGTGTCTGCCGGCTCTCTTGACAGCCAAAACGCGGGAGCGGCCGCCAGAACGGAAAACAATGAAAGCGCCAGCGCAAGGTTCCACCGCTTGTGCGCGGGAGGATCCGACCCGGGCGAACGCCCTGGTTGCGGCCCAATGCCGTCGGACGGCTCTTGTTGGCCTTGGTCGTTCTCGGCCGGCGAGATCTGGCCGATGAACCGGTAGCCAACCTTCGGCAGGGTCTCGATGAAGCGCGGCCGGGAACGCGAGTCCCCGAGCGTTTGTCGCACCTTGTTCACCGCCGTCGACAGGCCCTTGTCGAAATCGACGTATGTGTCTTCGCCCCAGATGCGCTCTTGCAGCTCTTCGCGGGTGACCACCTCGCCAGGCTTTTCGAGCAGCATCTGCAAGACGCGGAAGGGCTGGTCCTGCAGTTTGAGCCGCACGCCGTTCTTGCGCAGCTCGCGGGCGGCGGGGTCGGCCTCGAAGGGGCCAAAACGGATGACCGGGCTGGTTTGGCCGGGCACGGGCCCAATTATGCCCCAACCCGGGGAGCAATCCAATAAGTTCTTGACTGGCGGGCGCGGGCGGCCCGCCCACGCGGATTTGCGCTGCTGGATTTGCACATAGGCCTCGTCCAAATCGATTGACTCGCTGATCGGTTTCGTTTCGCCTGAATTTTCGCCTGCCGACTCGGTAAGGACGGGACCCGTCGATGGCTGGCGGCGTGATCGCAGGATGCGGTCCAAGGTCGCGCGGCGGCTGGCTCATTCCGAGGCCGCTTGACGTACCATAGCGGCGAGACCCATGACCACTCGCCGACGCTTCCTAACCGCCTCCGCCGGCGCGCTCGCCGCAGCCGCCGCGCCGGCCCAGACTTCCAATCTCGACCGCCGGCTCGCCATCCCAGGCCCTGGCAAAGTCCGCGTGGTGCTCGACACCGACACCTACAACGAGATCGACGACCAGTATGCGGTTGCCTACTCGCTGCTCTCCTATGAGCGCATGGTGGTCGAGGCGATCTATGCCGCGCCTTATCTCAACGATCGCTCGTCGAGCCCGGCCGACGGTATGGAGAAGAGCTACGAGGAGATCCTGCGGCTAATCGATTTTCTTGGCTACCTCGAGCCCGGCTCGGTGTTCCGGGGATCGGATCGCTTTATGGAAGCCAAGGGCCGGCCGGTGGATAGCCCCGCCGCGCGCGATCTGATCGCCAAGGCGATGAAGGGCGGGGACGAGCCGCTCTACGTGCTTACCGTCGGCTGCCCGGTCAGCGTCTCCTCGGCCATCTTGATGGAGCCGAAGATCAAGGAGAAGATCGTGGTCGTCTGGCTCGGCGGAACGACGCACTACTGGCCTTCGGCGCGCGAGTTCAACCTGCGGCAGGACGTGCCGGCCTCGCAGGCGCTGTTCGACTCCGGCGTGCCGCTGGTGCAGATCCCAACGAAGAACGTCGCCGAGCACTTGCGGACGACGATCCCTGAGCTCGAGGAGCACATGCGCGGCCGTTCGCGCATCGGCGACTATCTCTACGGGCAGTTCCTCGAGTACTACGCCGCGCACACCAAGGGACGCCGCCAAGGGTACCCGTGGTCGAAGGTGATTTGGGACATCTCGGCGGTTGCGTGGCTCAACAATCCCAGGTGGATTCCCTCGGAGATTGTTCCGAGCCCGGTGCTGACCGACGAGATGCGCTGGGATAGCGCTCCCGGCCGCCACAACATCCGCGTTGCGAACAACGTGGATCGCGACGCGGTTTTCAACGACCTGTTCTTTCGCCTCGCCAGCGTGAAGGGCTGAGGGCGCGCCTTCCTGCAGGCCCGAGTTTGTAGACTGGAATTGAGGTGGCTGGCCCGGTCGAGCAGCGTCCTTCGTGGAATCCTTTTCGCTGTGCGGGGACTTCCTTGACGCCGAATGTGCTGCTGGCGGCCAAGCTGATGGCGCAGGGGTTGTTGTTGGCGGGCCTCGATGGCAAGCTCGCCCTCGCCGCGCCGTTCAGGGTTGCAGTCGGAGTCGTGTTCTTGGGGGCGGCGGCGTTGCTGTTCAACCGCGGGCCGCGGGCGGCGGCGGCGGTGTTGGGGGCGGCGGCGCTCGGGGCGGCGGCGCTGGGTCCGGGCAACAGCGGGCTGCTGTTCGCGGGCGCATTTTTCGTGTTGGTGGCAGTCGGCGGCGAGGGCGGCGCTGGGCGGCGGCTGCAACGCTTCACCGCGCTGGCTCATTTGGCGGCGGCCATCGTGTTGTGGAGCCAGCCTGGGGCGTGGCCGGAGTGGGCGCCGCCGTTGCTCGCTGTGACGGGCGCGGCGCTGCTGTTTGGCGCACTGCGGCCGGCGGGCGTCTGGTCTGGCGTTCTGGTCCATGTGGCGGCGTTGTGGGTTGGAGCGCCCGACGCGCTGTGGTACGTGCTGCCGGCCTCTTATCTGGTTTTCGCGCCTTGGCCGGAGGAGCGGATGGCAGTGCTCTACGACGGCGACTGCGGATTCTGCGAGACGACGCGGCGTTGGTTCGAGCGCTTCGACTTGGATGGCGTCTACCGGTGGCAACCCTTCCAGAGCGGCGCGGGCGAGCGCTGGGGCATCCCGGTCGGCGCGCTCGAGCGGGCCGCGCACGTGGTGGCCGACGGGCGCATTCATGCGGGCTTTCGGGCGTTCCGCGCGGTTACACTCTTCAACCCGCTGACGTACTTTCTGCTAGCGTTGCTGCTCGCCCTCTCCGGCGCGTTCGCGCCTGGGGCTCGGGCTTGGGTGGCGACGCTGGCCGCGGCGCTCTATTTCCCGTTGTTCCGACCCGTCGGCGAGGCGGTGTATCAGCTCATTGCGCGAAACCGCCACCGGCTGCCGGGCGAGAAGAGCTGCAACGTGGCTTGAGCAGAGGCGCCGGAGCTATTCCGTGCATCGAGGCCTGCGGCCCCGGGGCGAGGCGCAGCCTCGCCTGCACGGCTCAGCCGTGCGCCACAACGAGCTTGCAAATCCTTAGAAGCGGAAGAGAATGCCCGCCGTCGCCGACCAGCGTGTGCTGGGGTCGTCGAGCGTCAGCCCGGGCACGATGCGATCGCGGCCGCCGGCGGTCAGGCTACGGATCTC
This sequence comes from Bryobacterales bacterium, assembly GCA_965216545.1. Classification (GTDB taxonomy): domain Bacteria; phylum Acidobacteriota; class Terriglobia; order Bryobacterales; family UBA6623; genus RI-231. Next base: position 1,552,497 of record OZ244172.1, on the reverse strand, counting down.
GCCGCGGATGCCGAAGCGGCGTCCGAACAGCAGGTCCACGCCGCCGCCGGCGCTCACGCCCCATGTGCCGCGGTTCTCGAAGTCGATGTCGCCGGAGCCGTTGCGCGGCGCCAGGCTCGCAACTCGCGCGTAGCCGACGCCGGCGAACACGTAGGGCTGCAGGAAGAACGGTTGCAGCAGGCGAACCTGCACGCCCGGGGTGACGAACGCGGTTGCGCTACTGGTTTCGCGGAACCGGGTGCTGTTGAAGCCGTCCTCTGGCGCCCGATTCTCGAACAAAAAAACCGGCAGATGGAAGTTCAACGCCGCACCATCGCCGCCGGCGAGCCTGCGGTTATAGGCAAAGCCAGCGGCATAGCCGGCGCCTTCTTTGAAGACGTTGTTGGGGAAGCCGTCGAGCTGGAAGCGGCGGCCTTCGGAAACGGTTCGGCCGAACTGGAAGCCAATCTCGTTCGACTGCGCGGCGAGGGGCATGGCAAACAGGAGGAGGAGGAGAACGCGTCGCATGGCTGGTGAGACCCGCCGCGCCGACAACGCGTTTCGCCGCCAAGTGAGAAAAAGACCCTCCCGAGCCGGGGGTGCGGCTTGGGAGGGAGCAGACGCCCAGGGGTGTCTTTGGGGTATTGGGGTTAGCAGGCTGGGCGTCGCGGCACGGAGCGCTGCTCCGGCTAGCAAGCTCAGACGCGCGGGCGGCCGAAACGTCTCGTCGATTCGAAAAAGAGGAACGCCGTTCCCCGGTTACCAGGCGGATCACGGAGTTGCTAGCATCGCGGGCATGATCTCCCGCCGCGCCTTCGCAGGGGCCGCGCTTGCCGCCTCCAGCTCCGCACAGGTCGCGGGCTCCAACGACCGCGTGCGCCTGGGCTTCATCGGGGTCGGCAATCGCGGCTCCAACTTGCTCGAGGCGACCAAGGAGTTCGGCGACCAGCAGATCGTCGCCGTCTGCGACCTGCTCGATCCGCTGCTCGACCGTGCTGTCGAAGCCGCGGGGACGAACCCGGACCGGTATCGAGACTTCCGGGGCCTGTTCGAGCGCCGCGACATCGACGCCGTCGTAATCGCCACGCCGGACCACTGGCACGCCCTGATGGCGGTCGCCGCCATGCAGGCCGGCAAAGACGTTTACGTCGAGAAGCCCTTGTCGCTGACCGTGGTCGAAGGGCGCCGGATGGTGGAAGTCGCCGCGGAGACCAAGCGCGTGGTGCAGGTCGGCATCCACCGGCGTTCGTCGCCGTTTTGCCGCGAGGCGGCCGAGATCGTGCGGGCGGGCGGCATCGGGCAAGTGACGATGGCGCGCTGCGGCGTTGCGCTCAACACGTGGCCACACGGGATTGGCCGGCCGCCGGTTGGCGCGCCGCCGCCGGGGCTCGACTGGGACCTCTACCTGGGCCCGGCCCCGGAGGCGCACTACAACGAGAACCGCCACCTGTTCCTCTACCGTTGGTTCTTCGACTACGCCGGCGGCCAGCTCACCGACAACGGCGTCCACTTTCTCGACCTCATCCACTGGGGCCTGGGGCGAGACAGGCCCGGCTCGGTCACCGCGCTGGGCGGCAAGTACGCGCTCGCCGACAACAGCACGGTTCCGGATACCTTCCAGGCACTATGGGAGTACCCCGCGGGCGCAATGGTCCACTTCTTCCAGTCGAGTTGCAACGCGGCGCCGTTCAGCAACACCAAGCCGCTGCTGGCCGAGTTTCGCGGAACCAAAGGCACGATGAACGTCTTCTTCGACGGGTGGGAGGTCGCGCCTGAGCAGATCTCCTCGGAGCCGTTTCCCGCTCGGGGACCGCTCGATCGCGACGCTGGACGACGCTACCGCGAGGCGACGGCGCCCGCGATGAAGGCGCGCTCGGGGACGGGCTCGGCCGACCCGCGGCTGCACATCCGCAACTTTCTCGATTGCATCAAGTCCCGCAACAAACCCAACTGCGACGTAGAAACCGCGCACCGCTCGACCACCGCGGCCAACATCGCGACGATCGCCTACAAGCTGCGCAAGCATCTCGCGTGGGACGCCGAGCGCGAGACGTTTCCCAGCGATCCGGCGGCGAATGCGCTGCTGCACTACGAGTACCGCGCGCCCTGGAAGCTGGGGTAGAGAGAGGGGCCGAAGCGCCTATTTCCGAGCCAGAACGGCGTCGACCGCCCCGCCGGTACGGGCCGAGCGCACCTCCCTGAAGCCAGCCTCGCGCGCCAATGCCTCGTACTCCGCGGCCGAGCGCTCTCGGCCCTCGGTGCAGACCAGCATGTTGAGCGACTGCAACTGCGCGGTCGCTGGGCCGTCCTTCGCCGGATAGAGCAGCTTCTCAGCGAGCAACAATCCGCCGCCCGCGGGCAGCGCTTCGTAGCACCGGCGGACGAGCAGGCGCACCTTCTCTTCGGACCAGTCGTGAAGGATGCGGCCCATCGCGTAGAGGTCGGCCGCCGGGAGCTCGTCCTCGAAGAAGTTTCCGCTGACGAAGCCGATACGCTCGGCTATCCCGGCCGCCTCGATATGCCGCTCGGCCACCGGCCGCACCTTTGGCAGATCGAACACCACGCCGCGCAGCCCGGAATAGCGTCGACAGCCGGCAATCACGAGATGACCGGTGCCACCGCCTAGATCGGCCATCGTCGCGAAGCCAGAGAGGTCGAACGCTTCGACGATCCGCGGGGAGGTCGCGACCCCGAATCCGTGCATGCCTTTGAGGAAGACCTCCTTGTCCTCGTCGCTCGAGAAGAAGTGCTCGAAGATGTCGTCCTTGGCGCCGAATTCCTGCGTCCAGCGGTTGGTTCCTTCGTGCAGCGCATCCTCGAGGCGTCCCCAGAGGCGGTAGAGGATGCGGTTGGAGTAGAGAATGTAGCCGCTGAGCGTCTCGGGGCTGCCGGTGCGCAGGAAGCGTTCGGCGGCGGCGCTGTTGCGGTAGAAGCCTTGAGCGTCGCGGATCAGCAGACCGCGGGCGGCGCAGAAGCCGAGCAGTCGCTCGAGTGCGTGCGGCGCGCAGCCGGTTTCCGCCGCGAGCGCTTCGCAGGTGGCGGCGCCGTCGTGGAGCCGGTCGAAGATTCCGAGCTCGACGGCGGTGAACAACGCCTTGGAGGCTCGGAAGCCGTCCATCAGGGCGACGACGGCTTCGGACTCGGGGTCGGGACTGGGCATGCGCTCCATACTACACTGGGGCTGCGATGGGCTCGCATAGCTCCCAGCAGCACAAGCGCAAGGCGGCCAAGCACGGCCCCGTTTCGCTGGCAGTCGTCACCGTGAGCGACACGCGCAGCGAGGAAACCGACGTCAACGGACGCTACCTCCGCCAGGCCGCACAGGACGCCGGCCACAGCGTGTGCTCGACCCGCATCGTGCGTGACGAGCCCGCCGAAGTCGAGGCCGCGCTGGACGAGCTTGCCGCGGACGACGCCGTGCAGGCGGTCCTGTTCAACGGCGGCACCGGCGTCTCGCGTCGCGACCGCACTTTCGACGTGCTCGATCGCAAGCTGGAGAAGACTCTGCCGGGCTTCGGGGAAATCTTCCGCATGCTGAGTTGGGAGCAGGTCGGCGCGGCGGCGATGATGTCGCGCGCCAGCGCCGGCGTCTACCGCGGCACGATCGTCATCTCGACCCCGGGCTCGCCGGCGGCGGTCGAGCTGGCCTGGGAGAAGCTGATTGCGCCCGAGCTGGCGCACCTGGTTTGGGAAGTCACGCGATAGCAGGCGGAGCGCAGCTACAATGGTGCGCGTGCTGCCGCTTCGCCTCGCCGCGCTTTCGCCGCTAGTCGCCGTCTCGCTGCTTGCCGCCGGGCCCAACGTAGTCCTGATCCTCGCCGATGATCAGGGTTGGACGGGCTCTTCGGTCCAGATGATGCCCGGGCGCGGGGACTCGAGAAGCGATTTCTACCGCACGCCCTCGCTCGAGCGGCTCGCCAAGGCCGGGATGCGCTTCTCCGACGCCTACGCGCCCCACCCCAACTGCTCGCCCACGCGACTGGCGATCCAGACCGGCAAGAGCCCGGCGCACCTGCGCATGACCGACATCATTGGGCGCAACTCGGGGCCGTTCTACGAAGGACAAAAGCTCATTCCGCCCGAGCACATCAACGCCATTCCAGATCGCGAGGTGACGATCGGAGAGTTCATCAAGACCCACGATCCGGACTACGTCACCGGACACTACGGCAAGTGGCACCTCGACGGCGGCGGCCCCGGCGAGCACGGCTACGACTTCCACGACGGCGCCACGACCAACGCCGAGGGCTCCACTCCCTCGCCCGATCCCAAGCGCACGCCATTCGTCACCGCGCGCGCGATCGAGTTTCTCGAGCGCAACCGCGAGAAGCCGTTCTTCGTGCAGGTCTCGTATTTCGCCGTGCATCTGCCAATCCGGGCCTTTGGCGGCTCCATCGCGCGCTACGAGAAAGCCGATCCGGGCGAGCGCCACAAGCACGCCGGGCACGCCGCGATGACCGACGATCTCGACGCCGGCGTCGGAATGATTCTCGACGCGCTCGACCGGCTCGAGCTCAGCGGCGACACTTACGTGATCTACACTTCCGACAACGGTTCGTATCTCGACTGGGGCGCGGATCGCGTGACGAGCAACCGCCCGCTGGCCGGCCAAAAGGCCTCGACCTGGGAAGGCGGCATCCGGGTGCCGCTGATCGTGCGCGGCCCGGGCGTAACGCCGGGCGTTACCAGCCGAGTGCCGGTTACCGGGCTCGACCTGTTTCCAACCATCCGCGAGCTCCTCGAGCTGTTCGAGCCCCTGCCGCCGGGCCTGGAGGGAGGCAGCTTTGCGGGCGTGCTCTACGAAGGCGGCAAGGGAGAGGTGCGGCGTTGGCGGCCGGAGCTCGTCTGGCACTTCCCGCACTACCAGGTCGACAAGGGCAACGCGCCGATGTCGTCGGTCCGGCTCGGCGCCTGGAAGCTGACGAAGTTCTATGAGACGGGCGAGGTCAAGCTGTTCGACCTGCGCGACGACATCGGCGAGGAGATCGACCTGAGCCGCAAGAATCCTGATAAGGCGAAAGAGCTCGAAGAGCTGCTGGCGGCGCACCTGGAGGCCATCGACGCGCCGATGGCCAAGCCGAACCCGGATTGGAAGTAGCGCGCGCAGCGGCTCTCAGGGCCGCTCGCCGCGAACCAGGTCCGCGTAGCTCTCTCGCTCCCGGATGATCCGCCACTCCGCGCCCTCGACCAATACTTCGGCGCCGCGCGGGCGCGCGTTGTAGTTCGACGAGAGCACGAAGCCGTACGCGCCCGCCGTGGCGATCGCCAGCAGCTCGCCGGGTTCGACGTCCGCCATCTCGCGGTCCTGCGCCAGGAAGTCGCCGCTCTCGCAGACCGGTCCGACGACATCGGCCGTGATGGTTGGCCGCTGGGTCTCGACCACGGGCAAGATCTCGTGATGGGACTGGTAGAGCGCCGGGCGGATCAGGTCGTTCATGGCCGCATCGACCACGATGAAGACTTTTTCGCCCGAGCGCTTGCGGTAGAGCGCGCGCGTGAGCAGCACGCCGGCCTGGCCGATGATCGAGCGGCCCGGTTCGATCATCAAGGTCAGGTCGCGGCCCCGCAGCGCCTGCTTCACCCGGCCGCCGTACTCCGCGATGGCGGCCGAGGGCTCGCCATCGCGATAGGAGACGCCCAGGCCGCCGCCGAGGTCGAGCGAGCCGATCTCGAGACCCGCCTCGCGCAGCTTCTCGACCAACTCGAGCACGCGTTCTAGCGCGTCGACGAACGCTTGCAGGTTGAAGATCTGCGAGCCGATGTGGCAGCTTACGCCGCGGACGGCCAGGCCCGGCAGCTCCGCCGCTTCGCGGTAGAGCGCCTCGGCTTCCTCGGCCGCAACGCCAAACTTGTGCTCGCGCAGCCCGGTCGCGATATAGGGATGCGTCTCGGCGTTGACGTCCGGATTGACGCGCAGCGAGACGCTTGCCGTGACCCCTAGCCGCGCCGCAACGGCCGAGAGCAGACGCAGCTCGGCCGCGGACTCGCAGTTGAACGACCCCACGCCGGACTCGAGTGCGTACTTCATCTCCGGCTCGGTCTTGCCGACGCCGGAAAAGACGACTTTACGGGGGTCGCCGCCGGCCTGGATCACACGGTAGAGCTCGCCGCCGGAGACGATGTCGAAGCCGGCGCCCTCGCGCGCCAGCCTGGCCAGCACGCCCAGCGAGCCGTTGGCCTTGACCGAGTAGCAGACGTGGTGGTCGAGCCCGTCGAGGGCGGCCTGGTAGGCGCGGTAGTTGTCCAGGATGGAGGTTGCCGAGTAGACGTAGGTCGGCGCGCCGGCGCTTGCGGCGATCTGCTCGAGCGAGACGTCCTCGCAGTACAAGCGCCCCGAACGGCGCGCGAAACCTTGCAACGGCATGGGTTGACTCGAGGGGGCGGAGGAGTAACCTTGACTATATCGTGCGGAGACGGCTGATCGGCGCCTGGGTTGCGGCCTTGTGGCTGGCGGCGGGTCTATGTGCGCAAACGCTCGAGTACCGCGTGCTCGCGAAGGGTGAGGAGGCTCCCAGGGCGGTCGAAGGCCGTTTGTGGCTGTACGCCGGCGGCTGGGGTTGGCTGAACCGGGTGGAGCTTGGGCGCGTGGAAGGCGGCGACTTGCGGATCGCGGTTGCTCCTGCGCTCATTCCCGACGACTGGCCGCCCGAGCCCTATCGGGGGTATCTGGCCGCCTTCGAGACCGACGAGGGTTTGTGGTTCCCCTCCTCCATGCACGCGGCGCGCCGTGACCCGCCCGCCGAGGGCTTTTCGCGCGAAATGGTCCTCCAGGAGATCCCTTCGCTGATCGCGGAGACGGGCGCACTGCAGACCCTGGGAAGCGGAGGGAAGACCCTCGTGCTGCCCAAGCAAGGAGAGCGCCGCATTACGCTCCTGCACGAAGACGGCACGCCGCTCGCCGGCGAGCGGCTGAACATCGACGTCTACGTTTGGCGGCAGAACCACTGCGGCGTCGCGGTCGGGCTGGGTCGTCCAATCGTCGCCGAGGGGCTACTGGGCTCGCGCACGACGGATGACCACGGAACGGTCATCGTGCGGGCCCCAGACGCGCCGCTTTTCTTCCGCCGCCGGCACTACCCGGTCGTGGACTCTGGATTCGGCGGGACTCTTCGCGAGGACCGGGACGCCGTCGAGATCCCGCCGGGCAGTGACGTTACGGTCCAGACGCGTTGGGAACGGCCGGAGTCGGTCGACCGGCTCGAGGTGCGGCTCAGCGATCCCAGCGGCCAGCCGATCTCGGGCTGGTATGCCGCGTGGGACCAGAGCTTCAATACATGCGGTCCGCCGATCTTCATCGAGGGGCCTTCCGACACCGAAGGGCGGATTCAGTTTGGGGACCGCGGCGGTTCTCAGCCTGAGCTGACGCGGAGCCTCACGATCTACGACTCCGATGTCCGCGAAGGCGGCTCTTGGGACACGCGGCTGGTACACCGGCTGACCCGTGAAGAGTTGCTGCGATTGGCCGGTAACGGCTCGATCGGCTTGACACTGGAACGGCCGGCGCCCTGACCGACTAGCCGCCCGCGCGACGCTTGCGCAGCAACGCCAGACGGTACTTTCGGCGCTCGCCCGCCTCCTCGAAACGGCGCTTCTCGTCCTCGGACTCGGGGACGACGGGCGGTACGGGCAACGGGTTGCGGTCGCCGTCGAGCGCGACGAAGGTCAAGTACGCCGAAGCGACGTGCGTCGTCTCGGCGGTGCGCAGGTCCTCGGCGAAGACCTTTACCCCCACCTCCATCGAGGTGCGAAACGCGCGGTTGACCGAGGCGTGCAGGGTGACGAGTCGGCCGATCATCACCGGCTGAAGGAAGTCCATGTGATCGAACGAAGCGGTCACGACGAACTGGCGGCTGTGGCGATTGGCCGCGATCGAGCCGGCGATGTCGACCAGGTGCATGATCTTGCCGCCGAGCAAGGTGTCGAGCCCGTTGGCGTCGTTGGGCAGCGCCAGCTCGGCGAGCGTCGATTGTGAATCGCGGACCGGACGGCCTTGCATCGGGATTACTCCCCGAGATCGCGCAGGGCGTTGGCGGCCGCGCCGATGGTCGCCTCGATGTCTTCGTCGGTCAACGCCGCCGAGAGGAACGCCGCCTCGAACTGCGAGCAGGGCAGGTAGACCCCGCGCTCGAGCATGCCGCGGAAGAACTTGGCGAATCGTCCGGTGTCGCTGGCCGACGAGGAGTCCCAATCGGTCACGGGGCCTTGCTGGAAGAAGAACGTCAGCATCGAGCCAACGCGATTCACGCACAACGGCTCGCCGGCGGCCTTGGCGGCCTCGACGACGCCTTCGGCGAGCCGCGAGGCTCGCTTGTCCAGGTCGGAGTAGATCTGTGGGTTGCCTTCGAGGACCCGCAAGGCGCCCAAGCCGGCGGCGACGGCGAGCGGATTGCCGGAGAGAGTTCCGGCTTGGTAGACCGGCCCGAGCGGCGCGACCGTTCCCATGATGTCGCGACGTCCGCCGTAGGCGCCGACCGGCAGGCCGCCGCCGATGATCTTGCCCAACGTTGTTAGATCAGGCGTGACGCCGTAGAGTTGTTGCGCGCCGCCCAGCGCCACCCGAAACCCCGTCATCACCTCGTCGAAGATCAGGACCGAGCCGTGCTTGGCCGTGATCTCGCGCAGCGCCTGCAAGAACCCTGGCAGCGGCGGCACGCAGCCCATGTTGCCCACGACGGGCTCGAGGATGACTGCCGCGATGCGCTCGCCGTGCTCGGCGAAGCACTGCTCGACGGCCTCGACCGAGTTGTACGGCAGTGCGATGGTGGTTTGCGCAAACGCCCCCGGCACGCCGCCCGAGTCCGAGATGCCGAGCGTCGCCAGCCCCGAGCCGGCCTTGACCAGCAGCGAGTCGACGTGGCCGTGGTAGCAGCCGATGAACTTGACCGCGAGCTCGCGGCCGGTGAAGCCGCGGGCGACGCGCAGCGCGCTCATCGTCGCTTCGGTGCCGGAGTTGACCAGGCGCACCATCTCGATCGAAGGCACGATCTTCGCGATCAGCTCCGCAATCTGGATCTCGCCCTCGGTCGGCGCCCCAAAGCTGGTTCCGATGCGGAGGGTCTGCTCGAGCGCCTCGATCACGGCTGGGTGACGGTGGCCCAAGATCAGCGGTCCCCAGGAGCCGACGTAGTCGAGGTAGGCGTTGCCGTCGGCGTCGATCATGCGTGCGCCGTCGCCCTGCGCGATGAAGACGGGATCGCCGCCGACCGAGTTGAAAGCCCTGGCCGGCGAGCTCACCCCGCCGGGGATCGACTTTTGCGCCTTTTCGAACAGCGAGCGAGAGCGGCCGTGTTCCATGAGTCCCTATTGTGCGACGGGCGGATGCCCCTGGGGAAGCTCCTGCGTCTGCGAGCCGCCGCCGGCCGGCGGATGTCCGGGCGGCAGGCCCTGGCTGGGGGCGTTCTGCGGCGCCATGCCGCCGTGGCCCGAGGGTTGCGCCTGCACCACCCATTCGCCGTTCTGCTTCGCCAGACTGTACTGCATGGCCATCGCCGCCTCAGGCTTACCCTTGACCTCGAAGCCCACCGTGGCCTGGGCCGTATCGCCCGCGACCTCGACCTGGCGTATGGTCAGATCCATCGACGACATGTCGAGATCGCTGCGGCGGGAGAGGTGTTTCCGTACAGCAGATTCGACCTCGGCCTCTACGCCGCCGCCGGTGGTGGACGAAGGGGCGGGGCCGCCGCCACAAGAGGCCAGCAGAAGGGCGGAGAGGCAGATGAGGGAGCGCATGGGCCCAGTATACGCCTTTGGCGCCAGGGGGCGCCGAGAACCTTTAGTGAGTCGCTCGTGTGACTTTATATGATAAGATATTGCTCAGATAATACGAATTGTATTGACTTCGATTTTATTCGTGTGTACAATGAAGATACCGATGGAGGAAACTTTCAAGAAATGCGATTGATGCACACCCCTGATCCCGCCGTCCGCACTCGCCCGTCCGCCGCTTGGTCGCCGCCGGTCGACGTGCTCGAGTCCGACGCTGAGTACTTGTTGCGGCTCGACGCGCCCGGAGTGGACGAAAACAGCGTCCGTGTCGAGTTGGAGGGCGGATTGCTCAGCATTGAGGGCGAGCGCGAGGCGCACGATGAGGCTGCGGAGCTGCGTTGGACCCGGCGGGAGCGCAAGACCGGCGCTTTGAAGCGCAACTTCCGGCTCCCGGATGCGATCGACCGCGACGCGATCGAAGCCAAGCTCGACCGCGGCGTGCTCGAGATCCGCATCCCCAAGCTCGACCGCAGCCGCAAGATTCCGATCCAGTGAGGATCGACCGAAACGAAACATCTAGGAGGGCAAGACAATGTCGTTGATTCGCTACAACCCCAGGAGCATGACGCCCTGGTTCGATTTCGACCGCTTCTTCGAGGACCTCGAGCCCGGCTTCGGCCTGCTTCGCTCGACCGACGAGAAGGCCTGGTCGCCGGCCGTCGACATCTACGAAGACGAGAAGGAGATCGTCATCAAGGCTGATCTTCCCGAAGTCGAGGAGGAGGACATCGACGTTCGCGTCGAAGACGCGCAGATGACCATCAAGGCCGAGCGGAAGTTCGAGAATGAAGAGAAGAAGGACAACTACCACCGCGTCGAGCGGCGCTACGGCTCCTTCCTGCGCACCTTCGCGCTGCCGGAGACGGTGGAGGCGGAGAAGATCGCAGCCAACTACGACAAGGGCGTGCTGAAGGTCACTCTGCCCAAGACGGCGAAACCCAAAAGCGCACGCACCATCAAGGTCAATTGAGGTTGACCCAACCCCGCTCGTGCAAGGGGCGCGGCACGCCGCGCCCCTGTTTGGCGACATGAGGAGAGCAGTGAAATGATCCGATTCGACAAGTTCACACAGAAGGCGCAAGAGGCGGTGCAGAGCGCCCAGTCGCTCGCCGCCGAGCACAACCACCAGCAGGTCTTTCCGGCCCACCTGCTCACGGCGCTGGCTGTTGAGCAGGAAGGCGTGGTGCGCTCGGTGTTCGAGAAGTGCGGCATCGCCCCGAACGTAGTTGCTGAAGACGCCCGCAAGCTGCTCTCCTCGATTCCCCAAGTGCAAGGCGCTCAGGGCGGCACGCATCTCGCGCCGCAGCTCGCCGAGGTGTTCCAAAAAGCGCAGAAGGAAGCCGAGCGCTTCACCGACGAGTACGTCTCGACCGAGCACCTGCTGCTCGCGATTGCAGAGAACAAGGGCGACCCGGCCGGCGGGCTGCTCAACCAGATGGGCGCCACCCACGACGCCATCCTGCATGCGTTGCAAGCGGTGCGCGGCTCGCACCGCGTCACCGACCCCAACCCCGAGACCAAGTATCAGGCGCTCGAGCGCTACGCCCTCGACCTGACCGAGCAGGCCAAGGCCGGCAAGCTCGACCCGGTGATCGGCCGCGACGAGGAGATTCGCCGCGTCGTGCAGGTGCTTTCGCGCCGCACTAAGAACAACCCGGTGCTGATTGGCGAGCCCGGCGTCGGCAAGACGGCCATCGCCGAGGGCCTGGCGCAGCGCATCATCGCCGGCGACGTGCCCGAGACGCTCAAGAACAAGAAGCTGGTCTCGCTCGACCTGGCCTCGATGGTCGCCGGAACGAAGTTCCGCGGCGAGTTCGAAGACCGCCTCAAGGCCGTGCTCAAGGAGATCGAGCAGTCCGACGGCGAGATCGTCTGCTTCATCGACGAGCTGCACACCCTCGTCGGCGCGGGCGGCGCCGAGGGAGCGATCGACGCGGCCAACATGCTCAAGCCGGCGCTCGCGCGCGGGCTGATGCGCTGCATCGGCGCCACGACTCTCAACGAGTACCGCAAGTACATCGAAAAGGACGCCGCCCTCGAGCGTCGCTTCCAGACCGTGCTCGTCGACCAGCCTTCGGTCGAGGACACGATCGCGATCTTGCGCGGCATCCGCGAGACCTACGAAATCCACCACTCGGTGCGCTATCGCGACTCTTCGCTCGTCGCCGCGGCGATGCTTTCTCACCGCTACATTGCCGACCGCTTCCTGCCCGACAAGGCCATCGATTTGGTCGACGAAGCCGGCGCCACGCTGCGCATGCAGATCGACTCGGCGCCGGTGGAGGTCGATCAGCTCGAGCGCAAGGTGATGCAGCTCGAGATCGAGAAGCAAGCCCTGCAGAAGGAGGGCGATCGCGCCTCCAGGGAGCGTCTGCATACGCTCGAGAGCGAGCTCGAAGAGCTACGCGTGAAGGCGACCGGGCTGCGCGAGAAGTGGCAGAACGAGCGCGGTCTGCTGGCGCGGCTAAAGAACCTCAAGGAGCAGCAGGAAAAGCTGCGTAAGGAGATGGAGCAGGCGCAGGTCTCCGGCGACTACACCAAGGCCGCCGAGATCCGCTACAGCCAGCTCCCCGGTATCGAGCAGGAGCTCACGGCCGCCACGGAACGGCTCGAGGCCGACGAAGCGGGCTCGAGCTTGCTGCGCGGCGAGGTGACCGAGGAAGACATCGCCCGCATCGTCGCCAAATGGACCGGCATCCCGGTCAGCCGCATGCTCGAAGGCGAGGTGGAGAAGCTGGTCCACATGGAAGAGCGGCTCAAGGACCGCGTGGTCGGCCAAGACGATGCGGTGGGACACGTCTCGAACGCCATCCGCCGCAACCGCGCCGGGCTAAGCGACCCCGACAAGCCGATCGGCTCGTTCATCTTCCTCGGACCGACCGGCGTCGGCAAGACTGAGCTTGCCCGCGCGCTCGCCGAGTTCATGTTCGACGACGAGAAAGCCATGGTGCGCATTGACATGTCCGAGTACATGGAGAAGCACGCCGTCTCGCGCATGATCGGCGCGCCTCCCGGCTACGTCGGCTACGAGGAGGGCGGCCAGCTCACCGAGCACGTCCGCCGCAAACCGTACTCGGTCGTGCTGCTCGATGAGGTCGAGAAGGCGCACCCGGAGGTCTTCAACGTCCTGCTCCAGGTGCTCGACGACGGCCGGCTGACCGACGGCAAGGGCCGCACGGTGAACTTCACCAACTCGGTCATCATCATGACGTCGAACATCGGCTCGGCGGTCATCCAGAAGAACGGCCAAATCGGCTTCTCGGTGACGCATTCTCGCGAGGACGGCCACCGCGAGATGCGCGAACGGCTCATGGAAGAGCTGCAGCGCAACTTCCGGCCCGAGTTCCTCAACCGCGTCGACGACATCATGGTCTTCAACCGGCTCGACCGCTCGCACCTCGACAAGATCGTAGAGCTGCAACTGGGCTACCTGCGCAAGCGGCTCGAGGAGAAGAAGATCACCCTCGACGTGACCGAGTCGGCCAAAACGATCCTGTTGCGCGACGGCTACGACGAGCAGTTCGGCGCACGGCCCCTCAAGCGGGCGATCCAGCGGCTCATTCAAGATCCGCTGGCGCTGGGCTTGCTCGAAGGCGAGTTTGGCGAGGGCGATACGGTGCGGGCGGAGGCGGACGGCGAGGACCGGCTGAAGTTCACCAAGACGGCTTCAGCCGCCGAGCCGGCCGAGGCCGAGGTCGTCGAAGCCTGAGCAAAGGGCGGGGCGCGGCGCGGCGACAGAGCCGTGCACGCGGGCAAGGCGCGGCTTGCCGAGCTCCCTACTCCGGCACGAACTCGACGAAGACCGGGTAGTGGTCGGAAGGGTAGCGCTTCCCGCGGTGGAGCTCGACGGTCTCGTTGAGCAGCGGCCGCACGCCGCCGCGGTAGAGAATCCAGTCGATGCGGCGGCCTGCCTTCTCGCCCGTCCATCGGCTCGAGGTGGTTTCGACGCCGATCTTCTCCACCGCCGTCGCACGGGAATCGATGAGCGCCCGGGTCAATAGCTCGTGCACGTCGCTATCCGCCGCCGAATTGAAGTCGCCCATCAAGACCAGGCTCGCGCCCGACGGGACCCTTCGCTCGATGTCGGCGGCGATCACCTTGGCGCACTCCAGCCGCGCCGCGGCGTCCTCGCGGCGATGCGGAAAGTGGGTGTTGTAGACCCACAGCTCGCCGCCGCGGGCTTCGCGAAAGCGCGCCCACGTGGCGATGCGCGGCAGACTCACATCCCAGGACATCGAGCCCGGGACAGAGGGCGTCTCGGAGAGCCAGAACGTTCCCGACTCGATCGGGAACAGCTTGCCGCGCTTGTAGAACAAGCCCATGTGCTCGTCCTCGTGGTTGCCGCGACGGCTCACGCCGAGCCAGTCGTAGCGCGGCAGGCTCTTGGCGATGTAGGCGCCTTGGGAGTAGAACAGCTCCTGCGTGCCGAGCACGTCAGGGTCGTAGCGGCGGATCGTGTCGACGAGCAGCTCGCGGCGGTTCTCCCACACGTTGTCGCCGTCGTTGGGGCTGGGGTAGCGGACGTTGAACGTCATTACCCGCAGCGACTGCGCCGGCAACACGGCGGCGAACGCCAAGATCAACGCGAGACGCACGGCTTACTTCTTGGGCCGGGGAGGGCTGATCATGATGTGCGCGCCGGCGGTGCCGGGGTACATCAACCAGGGCTCGTTGCCGGGCGCGACGGGCAGCCCGGTCGATTCCGGAGTCGCGTAGGGCGTGTAGACGACCCAGCGCAGGTAGGGCTCGACGATCTCGCCCGTCGCGGCGTCGAAGCCTTTGCCGGTCATCACGTAGAGCATGCGCGGCTGGCGCGGCATCTTCACGCGGCCCTCATCGACGTCCTTCCAGCGGATCTCGTGCCGCTCTTTGCCCTTGTGGCCTTGGTCGGCGAGCGCGCGACCGCGCGCCATGAAGGGCTCGAGGTCTTTGTGGTAGCAGGCGACCGAGAAGTTGTCGTTGCGCGGATCGTCGGCCAGGCAGAGCAAGTCGTTCGACGCCTTGCGCAAGCGCACGACCTTGCCCTTGGCCGTCCAGCCGAGCACGCCCGCGCCGTCGCGCAGCTCCTCGGGCGCGGCTTGGATGGCGGAAGCGATCTGTTGATCGTTGGGAAGCGGGTCGCCGGCGAAGGCGAGGGACCCGGCGGCGAGCAGTACGGGGATGGCGTGTTTCATCGGCCTCATCATACGACGATTCTGGTGTGGCAAGTCTCCCCAGCGGCAGCGTCAGGGGGCGTCGAGGGCGCCTTTCATGCAGATTCGCCCAATCTTAACGCTGGCCTGACCAAACCGAAACCGACGCGCCCGCGGGAGGAAGTACGATGGCCAATCGGCTTCCTTCCGAAGCCGTGCACTACTGGAGAAAAGGACTCATGTCTCGTTCTATTTCGATGCTGACCGCCTTGGCGGTCGTCGCTTCGTTTCCGATTGTCGGGTCGGCAGCCGGTAAGGGCAACAGCGGCAATGGCAGTAGCGGCAAAGGCCATTCCGTACAGATCGGCCCTCGCGCCCAGTACCTCGTCAACGACATGGACGAGGGTCCGCTCAAGGACGAATTGCTCAAGTGTTCCCATCAGCCGATGAAGATGAGCGACTTCTCGATTGGACACCGAGGCGCCGCGATGCAGTTCCCCGAGCATACCCGCGAATCCTACACAGCGGCGGCCCGCATGGGCGCCAGCATACTGGAGTGCGATGTCGCCGTTACCGCCGACGGCGAGCTGGTATGCCGCCACGACCAGTGTGATCTCCACACGACGACCGATGTGCTCGACCGCCCGCTGCTCGCGGCAAGGTGCGGCGGTTCCCAGGAAGGGGCCTGCTGCACCATCGATTTTACGCTCGCCGAGATCAAGAGCGTGTGCGGCTTGATGGACGGCTTGAATCCGCCGAGCTGGCGAACCGACCTGTACGGAACCTGCGGCGAGATCATGAGCCACGCGGAGAGCATCGAGCTCATCGACGAGTTGGGCGCGAAGTTCACCCCGGAGCTCAAGGAGGTGAAACACCTTCCTGCGGGGTACAGCTACGACGACATCCGGCAGAAGATCGTCAACGAGTATATCGATGCCGGCATCGATCCGCGTGACGTCTGGCTGCAGTCGTTCTTCACCGAAGATGTCGAGTACTGGATTGCAAACGAGGCGGCCTTCGGCGTGCAAGCGGTCTTTCTCGACGCCCGGGTGTACACCTCTCCCGGCTATGACGCTGTGAAGGATCTGGCGAGCATGCAGGCTCTCGTCGCGAAGGGCGCGCGAATCATTGCGCCGCCGACCTTTGCGCTGCTCGAGGTCGACGGCGGCCGAATCGTTCCTTCCGAGTACGCCGTCAACGCCAAAGCCGCCGGTCTGGAGATCATCACCTGGACGCTCGAGCGTTCCGGTCGACTCTCGGACCTCGCGCCGTCCTCGTTCTACTACCAGACCATCACCGATGTGGTCGACAACGAAGGCGACATGATGACGGTGATCGACGTACTCGCGAGAGAAGTAGGAGTGCTCGGAATCTTCTCGGACTGGCCTGCGGCTCTTACCTACTACGCCAACTGCATGGGAATCAAATAGAAGTCGAATCAGCCGAGATCGGGGCGGCTCGCGGGCCGGACTGCATCAGCATGCCGGCCCGCGGCAGCCTTACTCTACTCCCGGCCGCGCGCGCCCGACTCCCACTGCTCCCACAGCCGCAGGAACTTCATCTGGTCGTCGACTCCTGTGTCTTCGAGCAGGTGGCCGACTTCCTCGCGCGAAAGCCGTTTGCCGAGCTTCTCGGGCAGGTTGGCGATGCCGAGCACGGTGAGCGCGGCGATCTGCGCGCGGTCGCGCAAGTCCGCGATGGAGACCTTGTCGAAGGTGTCGGCCGCGGAGTGATAGGTGGCCGCGTACTCTTCGGTGTCCTGCATGGCGATCAGCGCGGGCACGCCCTCGAGCAGGAAGTCGAAGTGGTCGCTTCCGAAAAAGGTCTCGTGGGTATGGTTCGCGGCTCGCGAGCCGAGCGGCCGCATCGCCTCGCGCAGCGGCGCTTCGAGCTCCGGCCGGCCGTTGAGGGCGTAGCCGGAGATCTTGCCCAGGCCCATGTCGTGCACGACGACCGCCGAAAAGCGGTCGAGCTCGTTGCGGCGGCGGCGCACGTATGCGAGCGAGCCGAACAGACCCGCCTCTTCTCCGCTGAACAGGACGAACCGGATGGTGCGGCGCGGCCGCTCGGCGGCTTGCATGATGGCGCGCGCGGCTTCGAGCACCAGCACGGCGTTAACGGCGTTGTCGAGGCAGCCGGTGCCGAGGTCCCAGGAATCGAGATGCGCTCCGAGCAGCACGATCTCTTCGGGGAACTCCGAGCCGCGGATCTCGGCGATCACGTTCTGCGAGCCGACCGGGCCGCCGGCCTCGTTGGGCATCGAGAGCCGCATGCGCACCTGGTGTCCGGCACCGAGCAGGCGTCCGATGCGGAGGGCGTCTTCGCGTGTGACGACGGCGCTTGGGACTGCGTCGAGCTCGGCGGTGACGGTGTGGACGTGGCGGTAGAGCAGCCGGTTGGGACGGGTCGACGCGAAGATGACCGCCGCCGCGCCGACCTCACCGGCCTCGCGGATGGCCTGGATGGCGTCGCGTTGCTCGATCCCGAGATCGAGAAAGCTCGAGACTTCGTCGAGGCGCACGAGCAGGATCCTGCCGCGCGCCTCCTCGCGCATCCGCAGGATGCGGCCGGCCGAGCCGCCGCCGGCGTCGAGAACCTCGGCTTCGAGCCCTCCCCGCGGAGTGGGCGGGGACCAAGCCGTGGCGGCGGCTTGGAGTCGGAAGCGGACCGGGCCTGTCGCCTCGACCCGGGTCTCGCCTTCGCGCCACGAGCGCGGCGCTTCGAAGCTCTCGGTCGCGACCCGGTCCACGCCGATTGCGCGGAAACGCCCGGCCGCCCATTCGACGGCGGCGTCCATCTGCGGCGTGCCGATCAGGCGCGGGCCGATCTCGTCGCAGAGATGCCGCAGGTCCGGCTCGAGCGTCGACGAACGGTCGATGGCGGAGAGAATCCCGGTCGCGGCGGCGGCCTCGGGCGGCGGCGCCGCAACGGCTGCCAACCCTAACGCCAGCAATGAGATGAGGGCGCGCAGAGCCAAGACTTGAGGCTATCACAGGCCGCCGCGTCGAGCCTTCGCCTGGGAAATTCCGCTAAGGCGACGACCTTAGCCTGCCTAGGGCAATTCCCCATAGTGAACAGGACGTTCCTCCTACATCGCTAAGGCGCCGGGCCTAATAAGGTTGGGAGTGCGGGCCCGCCTTTTCGTTCAGTTCCTACTCGGAACGGAGGTTTCAACACTTGAGACGACATCGAGCGGGCAGCAGTCCCGCATTCTGGTTCCTCGCGGCCGCGATGGCCGCTATTCCCCCATCCGCACTAGCCCAAGACGCCCCGCTAGTGCGCTCGGTGCGCCCGAACAAGATCAGCCCTGGCGAGGTCACACTCACCGTCCGCGGCGCCGGCTTCGACTCCGGCGCCACGGTCTACTTTGGACCGCAGGGCTCTGAATCACCCCTCCCAACGACCTACAAGTCCGCTCGCTCGCTCGACGCGAGCGCGACCGTTGCCGAAGAGTGGGCGCCAGCCGCTAGCCTGTTCGTGCGCAACGGCGACGGCTCCCAATCAAACACCGTGGCGGTCGCGATCGACACCGGCGGCAAAGGCGGCGGCAAAGGTAACGGCAACGGCGGAGGAGGAGGCGGCGGGGGCGGCGAGACGCTGACCCGCGAGCAGGCGATGCGCTTTCTCTACCAGTCCACTTGGGGGCCGACCGAGGAAAGCATTGCGCATCTGATGGATGTTGGCAAGCAGGCCTTCCTCGACGAGCAGTTCGCGGCCAGGCCGTCGACCTACCCGGACCCGCCCGACCCGGATCTGTCGACGAGCTTCCGCCCCGCGCAGGACAAATTCTTCCAGAACGCCGTGCACGGCGACGACCAACTGCGGCAGCGGATGGCTTTCTTCTTGAGCCAAATCTGGGTCGTCTCGGCCAACACGACCGGGCAGATCCAGCAGATGGTCCCCTACCTGCGCACGCTGGACCAGCACGCACTGGGCAACTATCGGGACATCATGCTCGACGTCACGCTCAACCCCACGATGGGTCGCTACCTCGACATGGTGAACAACCGCAAGGCCAATCCGGAGACCGGCATCAGCCCGAACGAGAACTACGGGCGCGAGCTGCTGCAACTGTTCTCGGTAGGGCCGATCAAGCTCAACCTCGACGGCTCGCCGCAGACCGACGGCTCGGGCGCTCCCGTTCCGTCTTACACCGAAGAGACCGTGCAGGACTTGGCGCGCGTGTTTACGGGCTGGACCTACCCGACTCGCCCCGGCGGGTCGCCTCGCTGCGGCAACCCTTCCCACTATGACGGGCCGATGATCGTGGTTTGCCAAAGTCGCCACGACGCCGATGCAAAGACGCTGATGGACGGATACGCGATCCCCGCCGGGCTGACCGCGGAGCAAGAGCTCGACCTAGCGCTCGACCACATCTTCGAGCATCCCAACGTCGGGCCGTTCGTCGCGTTCCGCATGATCCGGCACTTCGTCACCAGCAATCCCGATCCAGCCTACGTCGGCCGGGTTGCACAAGTGTTCAACGACAACGGCCAAGGCGTGCGTGGCGACATGCGGGCGGTCATCGAGGCCGTCTTGCTCGATCCCGACGCAGAGTCAGCCGATCCGCTGAACAGTCACCTGCGTGAGCCGATCCTTTACGCCAACGCCCTGCTGCGAGCCTTCGGCGCAACGCTCGAGGCGTCCAACCCGATCCGTAGCAAGACGCGGGACATGGGGCAGGAAGTCTTTCGAGCGCCTTCGGTGTTCAACTACTTCCACCTCGCGCACGGCACGTTCCACGGCGACCACGCGAGCCACGCGGACGGACCCGAGTTTGGCATTCACACGCTGTCCAACTCGGTGCGCCGCGCCGACTTCGCCTACCACATCGGCCGCAACAGTCTTGGGACCGGCGCATCTGTTGATCTGAGCGACCTGCTGCCGCTGGCCGGCGACCCCGGAGCGCTGGTCGACGCCGTGATCGCGAAGCTCGTATCTTCAGGCGCCCTGAGCGCGGCCGAGCGCCAAAGCGTGCTCGACGCCGTCAACGCTGTCTCGGCGTCCGATTCGGCCAGACGGGTCGAGTACGCCATCTTCCTGGTCGCGACGACGCGCTTCCAGGTCCAGCACTAACGGAAGGAGGACATCGACGATGCGAAGCAAGACCCGTAGACAATTCCTTCGGCTGGGCGCGCTGGGCGCGACGGCCAGCCTCTCGAAGATCGGCATGATGAACGCTCTGGCGCAACAGAGCGGCGACTACAAGGCGCTGGTGTGCGTGTTCCTGTTCGGCGGCAATGACGGCGACAACACCGTCGTCCCGATCGGCGGCGCCGCCGGGGCCGACTACACCGCTGAGCGCGGCGCGCTGGCCGTGGACGCTAGCCTCCATCCGATTGGCTCGGCCACGCACCCAACCTACGGCAGTGCGACGTGGGGTTTGCACCCGAGCTTGGCGGGGCTGCATGCGTTGGCCCAACAAGACCGGCTGGCGACCCTGGCCAACGTCGGCACGCTGGTCGAGCCGATGACGAAGGCGGACTATCAGGCGCGCTCGGTTCCGCTGCCGACGCGGCTGTTCTCGCATTCGGACCAGCAAGGCCAGATGCAGAGCGGACGGCCGATTGCGCCGTCTTCGAGCGGTTGGGCGGGCAGACTGGCTGATCTGATGGCGCCGCTGAATGCGCCGTCGATCTTTCCGACCGGCGTGTCGCTGTCGGGTTCGGCGCTGATGGTGGCGGGGGATCAAACCCAGCCAGCGACGCTGAACCCCGGCTACCGGCTCTCGCTGCTCGGCTCGGGCACGTCGGCGCGGCAGATCGCGCGCGATCAAGCCGTACAGGAGCTGTTGGACTTCGACACCGGCTTCGCGCTGGTCCAACGCGCCAACCATACCCTCAGCGACGCGCTGGAGGTCGGCCGGCTGATCGAGAGCGCGTTGGCCTCGAGCGGACCGTTGGCGACGAGCTTCCCGACGTCTTCACTTGGACGCCAACTCGAAGAGGTCGCGAAGCTGATCAAGGTTCGCGGCGCGTTGGGCATGAGCCGCCAAGTCTTCTTCGTCTCGCGCGGAGGCTTCGACACGCACTCGAACCAGTTGGCCGCGCACGCCGGCATGCTGGCAGACGTCGACGCCTCCATCAGCGCGTTCTACCAGGAGATGCAAGCTCAGACCACCGATCAGGACGTGACCGTGTTCACCGAATCCGACTTCGGACGGACCTTCCAGACCAACAGCAATGCGGGCACCGACCACGCCTGGGGGCAGTGCTGCTTCGTGCTGGGAGGCTCGGTGAATGGCGGGCTCTACGGGCAGTTTCCGACGCTGCAAAAAAACGGACCGGACTCGACCGACGGCCGCGGGCGCTGGATTCCCACGACGGCGCTCGACCAGATGGGCGCGACGATGGCGCGCTGGTTTGGCGTGGCGGAGGCGGACCTGCCGACGGTGTTTCCCAACATCGGCAATTTCCCGAGCTCGGACATGGGCTTCATGCTCTGACGTTTCCGGACATTTCCGGCGGTGCTTAGAAGCGAAGTTGCACATTCGAGAGGGGTTGCAAAGACTTCACTCGAATGTGCGATTTCGCACATTTTCCTCTCCCCTCAGTGGCAGCCCATGCAGGTGAATTTGCGGCCGTGGCAGGGTTGGCAGGAGATCTTGTCGAAGCCCATTTTGCCGCTCGAGTGGCGGTCGATGAAGTCGCGGGTGTGATCGGCGGGCTTGATGACGGCGTCGGCGGGGTGGCATTGCTCGCAGCTAAACGGGTTGTCGACATGGTCGTGGCAGACCAGGCAATCGGACATGCGCGGCAAGTGGATCTTCGAATCGACTGCGGCGGCTTGCTCGAGCCCGCGGTGGCAGGCCCTGCAGGCGTCCTCGGTCTCGAGCCGCGGCCGGATCTCGCCGACGTGGCCGAGATACTCGCCGTCGTCGATGGCTTCGGCGATCCGCGGCGCCGGGTTGCCGAGCTCGAGGTGCCGCTTGTGGTCGAACCAGAAGATGCGCTCGGCGGGCGTGCGCTCGGCGAGCGGCTCGGTGTCGACCCGCGGGGCGGTCTCGCCGTTGTGGCAGGCCAAGCAAAGCTGCTGCTGGGGCAGATTGTGATCCGCGGCCGCTTCGCTGGAGGCGGCTGAGGAGTGGCAGAACGTACAGCTCAACCCCACGCGGCCCAGGTGCAGCTCATGCGAGAACTCGAGCTCGGCGGCGCCGCCAATCGCAACCCAGCAGATCAAGATTGAAAGCGTTGACAGAGGGCGGGGGAGACGATGCATCGGCGGAGGGCTGCAAAGTCAATTTAGCAGAGCGTCGCCGGCGAGCCGCGCGAAGCGCACCTTGGCACTGTCGATCAAACTGCGCCAAAGTCGCCGCGGGCTGGGGTCGAAGACTTGCCCGGGAGCGGCCGCCGTGATGATCCAGGAACCCTGTTCGAGCTCGCGGTCGAGCTGCCCCGGCCCCCAGCCGGAATATCCCGCGTAGGCGCGAATCCGGTTTGGCCCGGCGCCGGCTTCGAGCAGCGCCGCCAAGCCCTCCACGCTCGCGCCGGTGTAGAGCTCGCCGGCCACGTGCACGAAGCCTTCCGGCTCGTCTTTGCTGCGAACCACTAGGATCAGGCCTTCCGGCTCGACGGGTCCGCCCAAGCACACCTTGTCCGATCGACCTTCGAGCGCCTCGAGCTGGGGGAGCAGGTCGCTCAGCGGTACAGAGGTCGGGCGGTTGACGATCACGCCCATCGCACCCTTTTCGTCGTAGTCGAGCATGAGCACGACGGTGCGGAAGAAGTTCGGATCGCGAAGGTCCTCGCGTGCGACGAGAAAGCGCCCCTTGGCGGGCTCTTGGAGGGCGAGCTGAGCGGGCGCCGCCGCACAGACGAGCAGCGTCGCCGCCACCAGCGCCGTTCGGGAATTCCGCACGGCCCCATTGTACGCCGCGGCGCTCGAGACCTCCTTGCGGATTCGGGCGCGCGCTCTCACGGGCGCATCTCTGGCGCGGTTGCGTGTTGGCGCCGGTCCCGCGTCCTTGCGGCTAGTCCTGGAAGTCCGGGCTCTGTCTCTGGATGGGCGGGCCCGAGAACATTACGCTGTAGAGGCGGAGATTCTTCTCGGGACGAATGTGGACGATGACGCCAAAGCGTTGCCAGCCCTCGATCACCATCAGGATCGAGGTGCGAAATGGGATATCGGCTTCACACACCAACTGCAATCCGCCCTCGCCGACATCGCGCACGCGGCCCGAGACCTCGCGCCGCTGGCCGTCGACGCCTTGCCAGGCCAGCTCGACATCGCGGTCGATTGGGCGACGGTCGAAGCGACGGCGTTCGCGGCGGATCAACTGCAGGCCGAGGATCCAACCGGAGGAGTCGCGGCGTTTGTTGCGCACCACGGCCTTGATCGGAGCGCCTTCGGGCGGGGTCAGCAGAACGGGCCAGCCGCGCTCGAGCGGCGCCGGCGAGCGCACGCCCAACCCGTCGGCGGACTGATCGATGAGATGGACGGCCTGGGCGCGCTCGAGGTCGTCCTGGTCAATCCACTCGAGCACGCCCGAGCCGGCGATCGCTTCGCGCGGGCCGCTGCGGCCTTCGGTGTCGGGCGCGACCTCGGCCTCGGCCGGCGGTATCCGCGGAGCGGGGCGCGACATCAGTCGCCGGAACACACCTTCGAGCAGCGCGGACATCTCTGTGCGAAAAGATCGGCGGAAGGCGGGCTGGAGTGCAGGGTCGAGCGTGCAATCCTGGAGTGGGAGCCGACGCCGCGTGTCCGATCTCGAGTTTCCGCCCGCGCTCAAGGAGCAACCGCATCGCCGCTTCAACGCCTTGACGGGCGAATGGCTTCTGGTCTCGCCGCAGCGCACCAAGCGGCCCTGGCAGGGGCAGCGGGATCGTCCGGCCGCAGCCGGTCTGCCGCGGTACGACGCCGGCTGCTACCTTTGCCCGGGCAACGAGCGTGCGGGCGGTGCGCGGAATCCCGCCTACGAGTCAACGTTCGTGTTCGACAACGATTTTCCGGCGCTGCTCGAGGAAGGCCCGGCGGGAGCGCTCGATCGGGACGGGCTGCTGCGGGCGCGGGCCGAGCGGGGGCTCTGTCGTGTTGTGTGTTTCTCGCCGCGGCACGACTTGACGCTGGCGCGCATGGCCCCGGCCGCCATCCGCCGGGTGGTCGACGTCTGGGTCGAGCAAGACCGCGAGATCGGCGGGCGGGCCGAGATTGGGTACGTGCAGATCTTCGAGAACCGCGGCGCCATGATGGGCTGCAGCAATCCGCATCCGCACGGGCAGATCTGGGCGACCGAGACGGTTCCGCAGGAGCCGGCCAAGGAGCTGGCGGCGCAGCGAAGCCGCCTCGAGCGA
The DNA here is from genome assembly GCA_965216545.1 of Bryobacterales bacterium. Taxonomy (GTDB): domain Bacteria; phylum Acidobacteriota; class Terriglobia; order Bryobacterales; family UBA6623; genus RI-231. The sequence goes on along the minus strand of OZ244172.1, from coordinate 1,528,331 downwards.
ACGGGCAAGCCGCTGCTGAGCGAATACCTCGAGCTGGAGCTGCGCGCCGGCGAGCGCGTGGCGTGCGCGAACGACACGTTCGTGGCGCTCGTGCCGTTCTGGGCGGTCTGGCCGTTCGAGACGTTGCTGCTGCCGCGCCGGCCGTTTGCCCGCTGGGGGCAGATGCGCCAGGAGGAGCGCGACGGCCTGGCGGCCATCCTACACAGCTTGACGGTGCGCTACGACAAGCTCTTCGAAACCTCGTTCCCGTATTCGATGGGCTTTCACCCCGCGCCCGCCGACGGCGAGCCGCACCCCGAGTGGGTCTTTCACACTCATGTCTATCCGCCGTTGCTGCGCTCGGCGGAGGTGCGCAAGTTCATGGTGGGGTTCGAGATGCTCGGCTCGCCGCAGCGGGACATCACCGCCGAGCGGGCGGCGGCGCGGCTGCGCGAGCTGGCGGGGTAGGGGCGTGGTGGGTTCCTTACCGCACCCTCGCGGGCGCGGGTCCGACGGACCTTCTTTTCCGAGCCGCATGCGCGAGCTTGCGGTGGCGTCGAGAGCCCTGCGATGTGCACGCTACCGCGAGCTTGCGGGCGGTTTGGGGATAAACTGCCGCAGGTAGTGGCGGCTCTGGCGCAGCGAGGCTTTGCGGCCTTCGAGCGAGGCTTCGTAGGCGCGATCTTCGACTTCGACGCAAACCGGACCGTCGTATCCGACATCGGTGAGCACGGAGAAGAAGCGGCCCCAGTCGACCTCGCCCATGCCGGGCAGCTTGGGGGTGTGGTAGGCCAGGGGATAGGCCAGCACGCCGACGTCGTTGAGTCGGCGGCGGTCCACGCGCACGTCCTTGGCGTGGGCGTGGTGGATGCGGTCGGCGAATTCCCACAGCGGCTCGACGGGGTCCATCTGCATCCAGGCCGGGTGCGAGGGGTCGTAGTTGAGCCCGAAGTTGGGACTGGGAATGTCCTCGAACATGCGGCGCCAGATGGCGGGCGAGCAAGCCAGGTTCTTTCCCCCAGGCCACTCGTCGGCGGAGAAGAGCATGGGGCAGTTTTCGATGCCGATCTTGACCTCGCGCTCCTCGGCATGCGCGACCAGCGGGCGCCAGGTCTCGAGAAAGCGCGGCCAGTTCTCGTCGACCGATTTGCGCCAGTCTCGCCCGATGAACGTGTTCATGCGGCCGATGCCGAGCTCTGCCGCGGCGGCGATGACGCGCCGGATGTGCTCGACCGCGACGCGCGCCTCGGCCTCGTCCGGCGCCAATGGGTTGGGGTAGTAGCCCAGGCCGCTGATTGCGACGCCAGTTTTGGCGACGAGCGCCTGGACGCGGTCGACATCGAGCGCGGTGACGTCGAGGTGCGTAACGCCGGCGTAGCGCCGCTCGGCCTTGCCCGGCGGCCAGCACATCAGCTCGACACAGTCGTAGCCTTCAGCGGCGGCAAAATCGAGAACGTCTTCGAGCGAGAGGTCGGGGAGAATGGCGCTGACGAATCCGAGCTGCATGGTCGCAGACCATGGTAGCGCTGGCCGTTGACCGTTGACCGCTAGTCTTTGACGAGCACGACTGGGGATTGCTCGGCGCGGGTGACCGCTTTGTAGAAATCGCGGACTTCGGTGTAGTCCTCGACTGGGATGACGCCGGCGCGGGTCTCGAGCGCGCGGGAGAACAGCAGCTCGCCTTCTTGGACCTGCCAACTCGCCTGGTAACGGCCGAAGTCGGTGTCGAGGTCGACATCGCTCGGCTTTTCGTCGACCCGGAAGCCGGCGGGCAGAGCGACACGGACGGTTTCGCGGTAGGCGTTGGAGGCGAGCACGACGGGGTAGCGGCGCTCTTCGTCGACCAGCGCGTGGGAGTTGCGCCGCGAGACCAGCGCCGGCTTGAAGACCAGCAGGCGACCGCCCATGCTTTGGGCGTAGGACGCCGATTCGAACTCGACGTCCAAGGTAAAGGCGCCGTCCTGGTCGGCGACATCGATCTTGGAGACCGCCGCGGCGCGGGCGCCGCGCGAGACCCAGCGCTCGATGACCTTGCGGTAATCGGCCGGGGTGAGCTCGCGGTGCAACGCGCGATTGTAGGTTGCCGAGTCGCCGGAGCACTGCTCGCGCAGGCTGGCGCGGATGGCGCCGTCCTCGGCGAGGGTCGCCTCGACGTTGCGCTCGAGCAGGTTGTCCTCGGGCGAGGTCGCCGGGGTGCGGACGAGGCCGCCGTTCTGGGGCGCGACGAGCAAGGCCCAGGCGTCCTGCTCGTCCTCGGGCATCTGGCCGAAAGGCGTGTGCTCGTCGGTCGGGTCGAAGAACAGCAGCCGCCCGAAGCCGTCATAGTCGGCCGCGGCGGGCAGGTTGGTCTCGTCGGGAACCGAGATGGCGAGGATGGCGTGGTTGAACTGCTGCGGCGAGGCCCACTCCTGGCGCACGAACGAGCGGTCGCTGGCATAGATTGCAACTGGATAGGACGCGACGCCGAGGGTGTGCAGCATGGAGCGCAGCAAGTTGGCCTTATCCTTGCAGTCGCCGTAGTTGTTGGCCAACACCTCGGGAGCGGCGTGGGGACGGTAGCCTCCGCCGCGGCCGACGCCGGTCTGGATCGAGACGTACTTGACGTCCTGGGCGAAGCGAGCGAGCGCGGCGATCTTGTCGATCGGCTCAACGGCGCCGGCGGCGAGCTGGGCGGCCTTCGCACTGACGGCGGCGTCGGGTTTGTACTGTGGCTCGTTGAGCGTGTTGAGCCAATGGGCGACGGCCGGCCAATCGCGGAAGGCCGGACCGAGCCCCGAGGCGCTGGCGGGCGGGTAGTAGCTCACCGCGAGCCGCGGCGCCAAGGCGTCGTTGCCAGGACGAGCCGGCTCATCGCCGATGGGCCGCAGGTCGCGCAGCTCCCAGGTGCGGCGGGCGCCCTGAACCAAAGGCTCGATCGGGTCGTGGTTGAAGACCTTGGCTTCGGCTTCCCAACCGGCGGGCAGCTCGAGCGAGAAGCGCGAGGTGAGGCTGGGTCCGCCGTTGTGGAACTGGTAGAGGAACTGGGTGAAGATGGAGCGATCTTCCGAGACGGCTTCGTAACCGAAGACCGAGCCGGGATCGGCGTCCGAGGAAGCGCGGATGATCTTGAGGCGCGACTCGTTATAGACGTCGTTGGCGGCCAGCGCGATGTCGGCGGTTTCTTTCTTGCCGTAGGTCTTGTGCTTGCCGGATGCGTAGATGAGCCAGGCGTCGAGGCTGCGCACCTTGCCGGTATCGCGGCGATAGAGCGCGGAGGCGGAGGCGGCGCCGCGACCGCGGCGGCCGAGGATCTTGACGGCCTTACGCACGCGGGTGGTGACGACGCCGGAGGGGTCGACAGTTGCCGTTTCCTCCTCGAAGAGCACGACGGAGTTGGGCGTCTCTTCGTAGTCGGGAATGGCGCGCGTGGCCATCTCGGTCAGCCAGCCCGGAGGCTTGGGCGCGGCGCACAAAGGTAGAGCCGCGAGGGCGAGGATGGCGAAGAAGATGCGGCGTGGCATGGCTAGCGGGCCTGGGCGGCGGTCTCGGCTTGGTGCAGGGTCAGTACGTGGTCGTCTTGTTTCTTGAGGTAGTCGAACAGGCCTTTGAGCTGGCCGTAGGAGGTCTTGGGGAACAGGACCGTGCCGTTTTGGCCGAACACGAAGTCGCGCTCGTAGACCAGCTCGCGCTCGGGCGTGATGCCGAGCGTGACGTTGTAGTGGCCGACCTTGGGGATGTTGGTGCCCTCGGGCGCTTCGGCGTTCTCGAGCTCGAAGCCGTCGGGCAGCTTGATGGTGACGAAATCGTGCTCGCGCCAACCGTGCCGGAAGTAGATGTCGTGGGCGCGCTCACTGGTGGTGAAGGCGGCGGCGACGTTGCGCTCGAAGAAGTTCGGCTGCAGGAACAGGCGTTTGCCGGTCGGGGTGGCGTAACCGGGCACGCGCAGCTCATAGCTATACGCAAACGGGCCGTCGATCTGGTCGACGTTCTCGAACTTCATCTCGGAGACCTCGGCGGTGGAGAGGCGATTGGTGATGCGCTCGGTGAACGTTTCGACGCGCTCTTCTTCGGTTTGTGCGTCGTAGATCGCCTTGCGGAGGGCGCCGTGGTGGCCGGTGTACTCGATGCGCACGTTGCCCTCGAGCGAGCCGTCGGGCAGCAGTGTGAACTTGCCGACCCGCTCGATAGTCGTCTTCTCGGGGTCGGCCATTGGAGTTTGCTCCCAGGCGGGCTGCTTGGAGTCGGGGATGAGCGCGGCGACGCCCTCCTGCGCCCAACTGAGCATGCCGGGCTCGACGTAGGGGTAGCTGAGGTCGAAGAAGCGCCATTTGTCGCCGATGTTCACCGCGACGGCCCGGTCTCGAAGGAAGTAGGGGTCGAGAAAGTTGATGTTGAAGAAGCGGCCGTCGCGGCGCGAGGTCATCACCGGGCGGGCGTCGAGCCCGGCGGCCTGGGCGAGCGAGGCGAAGAGCATGTTGATGTCGAAGCCGGAGCCCTGCATGTTCTTGAGGGTGTCGCCGGGACCCTTGTTGTCCTTGATCTTCTGGCGCTCTTCAGCGCTGACGCCGAAGCGGTCGTGGTAGGGGTTGCGGACTTCCCGGCGGCAGAACTCGAGGATCTTCTCGAGCTTCTGCTCGTCGTTGGCGGCTCCGGCGGCGAGCTCGGCGGCCTTGCTCTTGACCAGGCCGTTGGGCTTGGTGAGTTGGGAGAACTCCTTGTGCAGGCTTTGGCCGTAGTCTTTCCAGAATTTCTCGGCGTTGAGGTCGCGGTGCTGCTTGGCATAAAAGAGCAGCACCCAGGAGCGGACCTCATCTTCGGGCGGCATGTAGGATTCTTCCTCGAACGCAGGCGAATTCTCGACCACCAGGCTCCAGAACCCGGACGGCTCGCGCTGGAAGCCGGAGTGCTCGACGTTGAAGCTCTGGCTTTGCATGGTGAGCCCGGCTTGGCTGGCGTAGGGGTGCGGCTTGATGTGGTAGGTCACCCGCCAGACGGGAATTTCGCGCTGGAAATAGAGCCGGTCATAGGAGGTGAAGGAGTTGTCGTAGATTTCGCGATATTGGTATTCGACGATGTCGCCGGCCTCGACGTTGGGCATGGAAAACGAGCGCGTCTTGACCTTGACGCCGCCGGCCTTGGCGACGATGCGGTCGAAGACGTCGGCCTTTTCGAGCTCGAGGATGGTTCCGTCCGGCTTGATGGTGCGGCCTTTCAGGTCGCTGACGCGCATGCGCGTCGAGATGCCGGTGATGCCGGTGAGATCGACGGTCGATTGCGGCTCGACTCCCCGTTCGGTGAAGACCTTGACGCGCACGTAGTGCGTGCGGACGTTCTGCAGCATCGAGCCTTGGCTCTTGTCCTCGACCCAAACGTCCCAGAACAAGGCTTCCGCGTCGGCATCGGGGTCGAGCTTGGGCGCGCTCAGGCTGAGGTCTTGCTCGGTAATCGGGGCCCAGTCGACGGCGTGGGCCGCGGGCTGGGCGCAAATCAAAACAAGGAACAGAAAAACGATTCCAGCGCGACGCATGGGGTGCATCCTCCAAGAAAAGCGGGATCGCAGGGATGCGAGGGCGCGGGGGAAGGGATCCTCGGATTCCGACGTCCGAAAGGTGAGCTTAACACGCCGTTTTCGACGAGGAAAGGGGAAGTTTCCCGAAACAGGCGGAAAAGTCCGCGGGCTGAGGGGAATTGCGGATGCGGCAGGCGGTTAGCGCTCGATCTGGTAGTTGGGCGCTTCCTTGGAGATGACCACGTCGTGGACGTGGGCTTCGCGCAAGCCGGCCGGCGAGATCTTGACGAAGCGGGTGTTCTCGCGCATCTGCTGGATGGTATTGCAGCCACAGTAGCCCATGCCGGCGCGCAGGCCGCCCACGAGCTGGTGGATAACGTCGGCGAGCAGACCCTTGTAGGGGACGCGGCCTTCGATGCCCTCGGGGACGAGCTTGCCGCCGTCGGAGGCCTTCTGGCCGTAGCGCTCGGCGCCGCCGCCTTCGGACATGGCGCCGAGCGAGCCCATGCCGCGGTAGGTCTTGTAGGTGCGGCCCTGGTAGAGCACGCGCTCGCCCGGGGCTTCCTCGGCGCCGGCGAGCAGGCTGCCGATCATTACCACGTGGGCGCCGGCGGCGATGGCCTTGGTGAGGTCTCCGGAGAACTTGATGCCGCCGTCGGAGATGATGGGCACGCCCGTGCCTTCGGCGGCTTTGGAACAGTCGGCGACGGCGGTGATCTGCGGCACGCCGGCGCCGGAAACGATGCGGGTGGTGCAGATCGAGCCTGGACCGATGCCGACCTTGACGGCGTCGACGTCGAGAGCGATGAGATCGCGCGTGGCGTCGGCGGTCGCGACGTTGCCGGCCACGATTTGGGCGTCGGGCAGCGCCTTGCGCAGCGCCTTGACGGCGTCGAGAACGCGTTGGGAGTGGCCGTGGGCGGTGTCGATGGCGACGACGTCGACGTTGCGCTTGTAGAGCTCTCGAGCGCGCTCGAGGAAGTCGCCGGTGGCGCCGACGGCCGCGCCGGCAAGCAGGCGGCCCTGCTCGTCCTTGGCGGCGTGCGGGTAGTCGCGCTTCTTCTGGATGTCCTTGACGGTGATCAAGCCTTTGAGGCGGCGTTCCTCATCGACGACGGGGAGTTTCTCGATGCGGTGCTTGTGCAGGATGCGCTCGGCGTCTTCGAGCGTGGTGCCGACGCTGACGGTGACGAGGCGGTCCTTCGTCATCACGTTCGAGATGGGCTGGTCGAAATCGGTTTCGAAGCGCAAGTCGCGGTTGGTGAGGATTCCGACGAGCTTGCCGTCTTCGGTGACCGGGACGCCGGAGATGCGGTAGCGCTCCATGAGCTCGAGGGCTTCCTGAATCTTGTTCCAGGGCGCGATCGTGATGGGGTCGACGATCATGCCGCTCTCCGAGCGCTTGACGCGGTCGACCTCTTCGGCCTGCCGCTCGATGGACATGTTGCGGTGGATGAAGCCGAGTCCGCCTTGGCGGGCGAGCGCGATGGCGAGGTTGGCTTCGGTTACGGTATCCATCGCCGCGCTGACGATGGGGATGTTGAGCGAGATGCGACGGGTGAGGGTGGTGCGGGCGTCGGTCTCGGCGGGGACGACGCTGCTCAGGGCCGGCAGGAGCAAGACATCGTCAAACGTCAGCGCCTCCCGGATCGGCAAGGTAACCATACAGAATTGTACGGGGCGGCCGGGGGCGGCTGCAAGCTTGGCTCGTGGGTTTGGCCGTCTGCCCGCCGCGGCTAGTACAAGCTGACGGGGAGCTTGGTGTAGGCGTCGATTTCGGCGAGCTCGATTTGGTCGTAGGCGAGGCCGTGGACCGCGGTGAGGTCGGCGCCTTCGAGGCGGGCGCGGGTGAGTTTGACCATTGCCGCCGAGGGCGCGGCGCCGGCGCGGGATGGCCTCTGTCCGCAGGCGCGGCCAGGTGTCGCGATTCCGACTTCGACGCTTGGAGAAACCAGAAAACAGAAGCCTTGGGGTTTCTGTTGACATCCGCCAGGCCTCCGGGCCACGCTTCCCGCATGGCGCGCCAGCCTAGCATCGTCCTTCTCGGCTGTCCCCATCAGCTCAACCAGCGCGGCAACAACCGCCAGGACGTCTTCCTGCTCGACGCAAGGGGAAGAAGTAATCAGGGAACCCAAGGATGTCCCTAGTTTTCCTCCAGAAAATAGAAAATGGGACACTAGGGGTCCGCAAAAAGGGTCTCGTATTCTCAAAAGCCAACGTCGACTAGACTGGAGTAGCGTTCGCGATGATCTCCGTTCGACAACTCGCCCGTCGTTTCGACGACCACACGGCAGTGGACGGCTTATCGTTCGAAGTCGCCGCCGGCGACGTCGCCGTGTTGATCGGCCCCAATGGCGCCGGCAAGTCCACCACAGTCAAAATGCTGACGGGCTTGCTCGCGCCGACCTCCGGCTCCGCGGTCGTGTGCGGCGTCCAAGTTGCTGAGCAGTCGCAAGAGATCAAGCGGCTTGCAGGCGTCGTACCGGAAGACCTAGGCCTGTTCAACGCACTGACGGTCGAAGAGCACCTCCGACTCACTGGGTCGGTCTACGGTTTGGGCCGCGCCGCTTGCGAACGCCGAATCGACCGCCTGCTCGACTTGCTCGACCTGGAGCACGGGCGCCGCACGTTGGCGGAGAACTGCTCCCACGGGATGCGCAAGAAGACGGCGCTAGCGATGGCGTTGTTGCCCGACGTCGAGGTGCTGTTCCTCGACGAGCCGTTCGAGGCGATCGATCCGGTGACATCGAAGACGATTCGCGACCTTCTCGTCTCCCTGGCAAAGCAAGGCGTGACGGTCTTCTTGACCTCACACATTCTGCCTCTGGCCGAAAGCATCGCTGACCGCATCTTCCTGCTGTGCGAGGGGCGGCTGGCGTGGAGCGGAGCACCGACTGAATTGCCCTCGTCACTCGAGGACCTCTATCTCGATCTGATCAACCCACGGCAAGCGGAGACGTTGGAGTGGCTCGGGTCCGCGCGATCCTAGGCGCGTTGTTGCGCCTGAGTTGGCGCGAGATCAGCAGCGATCACACAATCAGCGGCAACAACCTGCTGCTGCTCCTACTCTTCATGGCCGGGTCAGCAGCGATTGGATTCCCGCTACTCGTACTCGGAGGATTGTTGCTGGTCGCGATGTCGGCCTACCCGCTCAGCAGAGTTCCGTCTGAGCGACTGTCTTTGTGGCCGCTATCCCACACAGAGAGAACGACGCTGCGAGTCTTAGCGCTGGGACTGAATCCCGCACCGCTCGTCCTGCTGCCGCTGCTGCTGATCCAGGCTACCCGTCTGATGGCGGTTCTGCTTCTCGCCTGCGTCGTCCTGCTCCAAGTCGCCGCCGGGCTTCTCCATCGCCGCCGAGGGGAGGATCGTTCCAGCTTGCGCTTTTGGACTCCGACGATCCCAGGTCCTCTGGGCGAGTTGATCCGCAAGGACATTCGCCAGATCACGAGCTATCTGGATTTCTGGGTGGCGTTCGTTTTCTGTCTCGGTGGGACGATCTACCGCTTCGCCGCGGACGCTCCCGATCCCGAATCGGCACCTGTCATCTCGTCGCTTGCCGCGATGATCATGGGTACATCGGCGCAATGCCTCTTCGGACTCGATGGCGCGGCAGGCTTCACCCGCTATCGGCTATTGCCGCTCAGCGGATGGCAGATCATCGCGGCCAAAGGCACGGCCTGGCTCGTGCTGCTGCTGGCCCTGACGCTACCGCTATCGCCGCTGGCCGCGCTCTCGGCCGGACTGGTTGCGCTCGCGGTCGGCCATCACCGCTCGGTGCGGCGACCGCTGCCCCAGAAGCGCTGGCGCTTCACAAATGGCAGCCTGATCATGCTCGGATTGATTCAGTCGGTCCTTACGATCAGTGCCGGGATGCTCACCTCCCGCATTGAGCCGTCTGCGGCCCTGGCTTGCGCCTTCTGCTATGCAGTCTCTCTGTTTTTCTACGGCCGCCGATGGGAGCGCCTAATACCGTAGAGGAAAGCGCCGTAAGCTCATCCAAAGGGCCCGTCAAATGCTGTCACAAGAGCGCTTCGAGATTGGTGAGTTCGGTGACAGGCTCATTTCGGCTGACAGTCTCGGGAGTCTAGACGCAACCGGCTGTAGAAACGTGGTTTGCGTCGTACGCTTGGGTTCGCGCCTCCTGTCTCGAAGGGCAGCCCGATTCTCTGTAACTGCTTCGGTCGATGGGTGTCCCCTTTTTCGGTCAGTCCCGGTCGGCAAGCGCGGCGCGCCCTGCGGGCGCGACCCCATCGTTTGCTGACGGGGCAGTGGCAGGCGAAACCGCGAGAGCCCGAAACGCACCTGCACCCCGCGGTTCGCATTCCTGCTCCTCGTTGGGCTGGCCGCCGTTGCCCCCCCACGCTGCGTCGTCGAGCCGGCTGTAGCCCCGCGCCAGGCTCCTTTCCGTCTGCCGAGCTGTCCGCCTGTCTGCCCGTACGGGGCGGCCGGGGGCGGCTGCAAGCTTGGCTCGTGCGTTTGGCCGTCTGCCCGCCGCGGTCAGTACAGGCTGACGGGGAGCTTGGTATAGGCGTCGATTTCGGCGAGCTCGATTTGGTCGTAGGTGAGGCCGTGGGCGGCGGTGAGGTCGGCGCCTTCGAGGCGGGCGCCGGTGAGCTTGGCGTCGATCATGACGGCGCGCACCAGGCGCGCGCCGCGCAGGTCGCAGGAGGCCATGTTGGCGCCGGTGAGGTCGGCGCCTTCGAGCTCGGTTTCGAGCGCGATGGCGCGGTTGAGATCGGCCTCGGCCAGCTTGACGCCGTTGGCGCGGGCGTAGCTGAGGTTAGCCTTGTAGAGATCGGCGCCGCAGAAGTCGGTGGCGTCGAGGTTGCACTCGCGCAGATCGATGCCCTCGAAGGCGCGGCCGCGCAGGTCGCGACCGGACAATGACGGCCGGATGTTGGACCACTTCTTACGGAACATGTTCCACGCCTGCGGACCTTCGGCGAGCGCGTCCCAGATGCTGGGCTCCTGGCTGCGGCGGCTGTGCGTTTCTGGCTCGTAGTCGGGGGCGGCGTCCTCGCCGGCGGGATCGAGGAAGTCGGGCGAGCCGCCGTTCTTGATGGTCTCGTAGGCGAGGTTGATGCGCTTGATGCGTTCCTCGGCCTTCTTGCGAAGGCGCGCGTTGCCGCGGAAGCGGTCCGGGTGCCAGACCTGGACCAGGTCGCGCCACGATTCGCGAACTTCGTCTAGCGACGCGCCCGGGTCGACTTCCAAGACTCGGTGGCACTCCGACATCTCACCCGTCAGGCAAGCGGCGCCGGGCCGCTCCCTCGCACATCATGCCTGCCCATGGTTCTAAGCGTCTCTCGGGCGAACTACTTAAACAGGTCGTCGAAGGCTTTGCGGGCGTCGGGAGATTTCTGCGTGCTGCCGCCGGAGAGATCGACGGTGGTGCGCGGCTCGAAGACGTCGCAGAAATTGCGCGATTCCTTGTCGGAGACCCACTCGGCGGCCGAGTCGGCGCATTGGTTGTGACGTCCGGGGTCGAAGCTGCGGCAGTTGCGGCAGCATTTCAAGTCGGCGCTGCAGCTCGAGCACTCGTCGCGGCGCACGATTTTCTCGCCCTGTCCGAGCGGGATGGCGGCGCCGCAGCTATGGCAGCGGAACACGACATTGGCCATAATGGTGACGAGCTTAGCCGACCCGATGCCCTTGTTCAAGCTCCTGCCGCTCACAGCCCTCGGTCTGCTCCTGTTTAGCTCCTGCGGCGGGGGAAAGATACCAACCACGCGCTACTATGCGCTGGATCTGCCGGCCGCGCCGCAGCAGACGCCGCAGGACGCGTTGCGTCACACGGTCGCGGTGATGCCGATGGGCGCGACCGAGATGCTCAAACAAGACCGCATCGTCTACCGGCCGACGCGGCAAGAGGTGGGCTACTACGAGTACCACCGCTGGGCGGAAGATCCGCGGAGCTCGATCCAGAAGGCGCTGATGGCGCGGTTGCGCCGGACCGGAGCGTTCGCGACGGTGGCCCCGTTCGACGGGCGCACGCGTGCGGACTTCCAGTTGCGCACGCGCATCGACCGTCTCGAGGAAGTGGACTTCGAGCAAGGCGTGAAGGTGTATGCGGTGATCTCGGCGGAGCTCGTCGACGGGCAAACGGCGCGGGTGGTGTGGACCGGGACCGGCTCGGGTCAGGGCGCGGTGACGCAATCGGACGTGGGCGAGGTGGTCTCCCGGATGAGCGAGGCGGCGCAGCAAGCCTTGGATGAGCTGGCCGAGGGAATCAGCGCGCACGTGAGAAACTAGCGAAGCCGCGCAGAGCGCTGCTCGGCTCGTCCCGAGCGTTTCCGTCGAATGTCTCAGTTTTGCGATGTGGCGCTGCCAGCGCCGCTCGACCGCACCTTTACCTACGAGCTGGTGGAGAGTCTGCGCCGCCGCGTGCAGCCTGGCGCGCGGGTACTGGCGCCTTTCGGTCCGCGCAAGCTGACCGGCATCGTGGTGCGCTGCCACGACGAGCCTCCCGAGCAGCCGGCGCGGGAGATCCTGCGGCTGGTCGACGAGGAGCCGGCGCTCTCGGCGGAGTTGCTGCGGCTGGGGCGTTGGGTCTCGGATTATTACTGCGCGCCGATCGGCGAGACGCTCAAGTCCATGCTGCCGTTGGGCGTGGAGCTGAAGCACACGAAGATTGTGCGTTTGACGCCGCGCGGGGCTGAAGCCGCCGCGCAGTTCTCCGCCGCGGTCTCGGCGGACGATCCAGTGGTCAAAGCTCTGCGGGCGCTCGAGAAGCGGCCGCTCAGCTTGCCCTACTTCAAGCGCAAGTTCCCCGATTCGGCCTCGACGTTGCGCAGCTTGGAGCGCAAAGGCTATCTGAAGATCGAGAGCGAGGTGGGGGAGCGCGACCCGTTGCGGGCCCGCGACGGCCGTTTGGTCGTCCGCCCGGGCGAGAGCGGGAAGGCGCCGGCCAAGCCGACCAAAGCAGAGCGCTGGCTGCTCGACTACCTCGAGAACCATCCCGGCGAGCACGACATCGAATCGCTGGCGGTGGAGCGCAAGGACGTTTCGCGAGTGGCGAAGAAGCTGGCGCGGGCCGGGGTGGTGGAGATGCGGGTGGTGCGGGAAGCGGCGGCCAAGAAGATCGCCGACCGCGCCGTGGAGCTCAACGCCGCCCAGCAGGAAGCGTTCAACGCGGTCGCGGCGTCGATCCGCTCGGGCGCGTATGCGGGGTTCTTGTTGCACGGCGTGACCGGCTCGGGCAAGACCGAGGTCTACCTGCGGGCGATCGACGTGGCGCTGGAAGCCGGCAAGACGGCGCTGCTGCTGGTGCCGGAGATCGCGCTGACGCCGCAGGTGGCTGCGCAGTTTTTCGCGCGCTTCGGAGACCGCGTCGCCATCCTCCACAGCGCATTCACGGGATGGCAGCGCTCCGAGCAATGGAGACGCATCCGGGCCGGCGAGGCTCGCGTGGTCGTGGGAACGCGCTCAGCCGTGTTTTCGCCGGTGGAGAACCTCGGCCTCGTGGTCGTGGATGAGGAGCACGAGTCGAGCTACAAGCAGGAAGAGACGCCGCGTTACCACGGCCGCGACGTCGCGGTGGTGCGCGCGGCCGAGAACGGCGCGACGGTGCTGCTGGGTTCGGCGACGCCGAGTCTCGAGTCGCGCTACAACGTCGAGCGCGGCAAGTACCGCTTGCTCGAGATGCGCGAGCGCATCGAGCGGCGTCCGCTGCCCCAGGTCGAAACGGTCGACATGCGGCGGGAGTTCCTCGAGACGCGGCGCAACGACATGTTCTCGCGTGCGCTTCTCGAGCAGTTGCAGAGCAAGCTCGACGCGGGCGAGCAGACGATGGTGCTGCTGAACCGGCGCGGCTTTTCGATGTACGTGATGTGCCGCAAGTGCGGTGCGCGGGTGGAGTGCGAGAACTGCTCGGTGACGCTGACCTTCCACAGGCGAGAGCGGCGGCTGCTGTGCCACTACTGCGACTTCGCGGCGCCGGTCCCGGACAAATGCGGCGCCTGCGGCAGCGAGTTTCTGCACTTCCAGGGCTCGGGCTCGGAGAAGGTGGAGGACGAGTTGCGGCGGCTGTTCCCCAAGGCCCGTATCGCGCGACTCGACCGCGACACGGTGAAAGGCCGCGACCACTACGAGACGGTGCTGCACGCCTTTCGCGAGCGCCGCTACGACATTCTGGTCGGGACGCAGATGATCGCCAAGGGGCACGACATCCCCAACGTCACGCTGGTGGGCGTGGTGTCGGCGGATGTTGGACTCGGGATTCCGGATTTCCGCGCGGCAGAGCGAACGTTTCAATTGATGACCCAGGTCGCCGGGCGCGCCGGCCGCGGCGCGCTGCCGGGCAAGGTGGTGATGCAGACCTACGACCCCGACCACTACGCGGTGCGCTTTGCGGGGCGGCAGGACTATCAGGCGTTCTACGACAAGGAGATCTACTTTCGGCGGCAGATGAGCTATCCGCCCTTTGCGGCGTTGGCGATGATGCTGGTGCGCAGCCAGAAGCTCGAAGAAGCCCTGACGTGGAGCGGCCGGCTAGGCCGTCACTTGCAAGACCGGCCCGAGGGCGTGCAGATGAAGGGGCCGGCGGCGGCGTCGGTTCACAAGTTGAAGACCGAGTACCGCTACCAGTTCTTGCTCAGGGCGGGGAATCGCGCGCGGCTGGGACAGGCGCTGCGCCAAGCGCGGGCCTTCGCGCAGTCGGAAGGTTGGCCGCCGACGGCGTTGGTGATCGACGTCGATCCGATGAGCTTGTTGTAGCGAACAAGCGGGGATGGATGTCGCCTTTTCGGAGGGGGTTGCGCATTGTTAGGCGGGACGTTGAAGGAGGTCCCCTTCCATGCGTAAGTCATTCCTCTCATTCCTGTTGCTAAGCCTGACCGCTTTCAGCGGCGCCGGCCTTGCCGACGCGCCGCTCAAGACCGTTCTGGAGCTCGATGTCGAGCAAGCGCGGCAAGTCGCCGAGATCCAAGGCGACTCCCGCCGCCAGTACGCCGCCACGCGCGGGCGGCACAACACCGAAGCACGCAAGTTGCGCCGCGCGAAGATCGCAAACGATTCCGAGCAGATCGCCGTTCAAGAAGGGATCACAGCCGAGCTCAAAGCCGAGATGCGGCAGATCAAGGACAACGAAGACGCCGCGATCCGCAAGGTTCTGACGCCCGAGCAGAACCAGAAGTTCGACGCTTTCATCGAGAAGCGAAGTGCGATGGCGGGCAGCTCGCGGGACGTGCGGAATCAGTAGGGCCGGCGTGGCGCACGGCTGGAGCTAGAGCCGTGCGCCACACGCCGCTTCAGAAGAGAATCTCCACCCCGCCGACGCCCCAGCGGCCCGGGGTTTGGAAGCCGTTCTCGAAGTAGCGATTGTCGAAGACGTTCTCGAGCTTGCCATAGAGACGCAGCGTCACGCCCTCGCCCGCGGGCAGCTCATAGCTCGTCACCAGGTCGGCCTTGGCTGGGCCGGCGAAGCCGTAGGGGCGGGTCGCGCCGAAGAAGACGAACGGATACTCGGACGCCGCGAAAAAGTCGGCCGTCATCGTCAGGCGGCCGAGGCGCTGGTTGGCGACGAACGAGACCATGTGGTCGGAAATGCCGAGCGTGCGAAAGAAGTCCTGGCCAAAGACGGGGGTGCGCGATTCGGCGTTGGTGTAGGTGTAGGAGGCCGTGGCGTCAAAACCCGACCAGCCCGAGAGCGAGCCGCTGAGCTCGATGCCGCGCGAGATTCCGCCGCCGGTGTTGCGGTAGCCGCCGAAGCGGCCGAAGGGGTCGCTGTCGGGGTTGATGACGCCGGAGAAGTCGAAGAAGATCGTCTCTTGGAGGTTCGTGTAGAACCAGGTCGCGCTCAGGCGGGCTCGGGACCCGGCGAAGTAGCGGTCGAGGCCGGCGTCGACGCTGACTGAGCGTTCGGGGCGCAGTCGCGGGTCTCCCCAGGCGCTGAACGAGCCGGCGAAGAAGGAAGCCCCAAAACGCTCGAATGCGGCCGGGTTGCGGAACGAGTTGCCGACGTGGGCGCGCAGCTTCGTGCCGCTCGAGCGCAGGAAGTAGGACAGCGCAGCGTCGCCGGTGAGCGCGCCCTTGGGACGAGAGAATTCTCGTCCGTCATAGGGCGTGGAGCCGCCCTGGAAGCGCGGCGCGCGCAAGTGCGCGGACTGGGCGCGTGCGGAGACGAGCAGTTGCAAGCGCCGGTCGAGCGCGCGGATCTGGTCCTGCAGGTAGACGGCGTGCATGCGCTGGCCGACGATTGAGCGGTCGTTGGGGCGCAGCGCGGGATCGGGGTTCTCGTCGGTGTTGAAGCTGTCGTAGCGGTCGCGCTCGAATTCGTAGCCGAGCGTCAGGACGCTGGCGGGTCCGGCGGCGAAGCGGCCGACGGCGCCGAGCGTGTCGGTGGCGCCTTCGATGAGGCTGGCGTTGCTGAAGACTGGGTCGAAGCGCCCGGGGCCCAGGCCGCCAGGACCGTCGCGAAAGGCGCGCTGGGTGCGGACGCCGCTGTAGTTCAGCTCGACGGCCGAGCGCGGCGAGATCTCCTGGCGCAGCCGGACGGCGCCGGCGAGGAGGGTCGCCTCACGACGATTGTCCGGGTCGTTGAAACCTTGGATGAAGGTGGCGTCTCCGGGGGTAAACGGCAGGCCGCGCTCGTAGCGCTCGCGCTGTCCCGTGCTCAGGCCCCTGGCGCGGATCAGCTCGGAGGCTGGAGCTGGAACGTCGAGCGAAGGGTCGGTGACGGGGCTCTCGTTCAGGGCTGAGAAGGCGTCCGCTGCGTAGATGCGTCCGCTGAGCGTGGTTTGCGGGCCGAACCGCCAGCGGGTAAAGGCCTGTGCGCTGGTGTTGCGCGCCGGGTCGGACCCGTCGACGCCGTCGCGGACGTTGAGGTGCGCGAGGCCGCCGGAATAGAGCAAGCGGTCTCCCGCCAGCCCGCCGCCGATGCGGGCGACGCCGCGCAGCAAGCCCAGCCCGCCGCCTTCGGCGCGCAACTCGCCGTGGGGCTTGCCGCCTCCGGTGGCGGTGCGCAGGTTGATGACGCCGCCCATTGCATGCGAGCCGTAGAGCGACGAGCCGGAGCCGCGCACGACTTCGACGGTTTCGCTATTGACGGTGAGCAGGTCGGAGGCGAAGGCGGTCGCGTCGCCCTGAATGGATGCCGCGTCGCGGAAGCGGAAGCCGTCGACGAGGATGGCCGTGTCCTGCTCGCGCATGCCGCGGAAGCGCAGAATGACCAAGCTGCCCGGGCCGCCGTGTTGGATGACGCGCAAGCCCGGGGTGGGGCGCAGCGCCTCGCTGACGGCGCGCTCGTTCCGGCGGCGAATCTCGTCTTCGTCGATGGCGTCGGCAGCCTTGCCGATCTCATCCAGCGGCAGCGGCGTCGCGGCAGCGGTGACGAGAACATCGGTCCGCGGGCCGCGCAGCATCAATTGCAGATCGAACTTGCGATCAGCGTCCGCGACGTTCAACTTGGCGGTGGCGCCGAGCGCGCCGTCGGCGGATTCAGCTTCGAGCAGATACTCGCCGGGGGCGATCGCTCGAAAGCGGTACCCCCCGGTCTGATTGGTAGCGGCGCGCACCGTGGCGCCGGACGCGCGGCTGTGCAGGCGCAGCTTCGCTCCGGCGACGGCGGCTCCGTCGGCGCCGGCCACGCGGCCTTCGAGGTCGGCCGCGGCCGCTAAGGTCGAGCCGCCTAGGAACGCAAACACAGCAATGATCAGGAAGCGCTCGCGGCCGCGCAGTCCTCGCGCGCGGCGGAGCATTGAAGATGTAAACAAATCGCCCTCGCTACGTCCGCGGACGAGCAAGGGCGCTGGGGTCGTGCCTACTGCAAAAGGCGTTCGACAAACCGGCGACCTCCCGTTCCCCGCGGGCGGTTCTTATCCGTATGTCGCCTCAGGCAGGTCTCCTGGCTTACGGCTACCGAAGGATTGCTCCTTCAACGCTGCTCCTCGCCTTCCCAGACTCGTGGAATGAGCCCAGTGGCTTGCCGAGGAACCGCTTGCCGCTCACAGTGGCGGGACCGCGCCGGAATCTCACCGGTCTTCCCTTTTCAGCCCTTTCCAAGGGCGCCGAAAGCTTCCCTCGAAACTATCGGAAATCGCGAACAGAGTCAAGCGCGACAACATGAAACGTATGCGTTGCGACTCGACGATCGCCGCCGGAAACCAAGCCGCCGGAAACCAAGTTGGCGATGTAACCTTGCGGTGATATACTGTGGCCGGTCTCGAGCGGGACAAGGATCGCCGCGACGCTCAGCCTGGGGAGGAACTAGGCGGCGGAGGAGCGAAACCAGTGGTCGAGAAGTGGTTGCCCCGAGGCGCTGTCGTCGCCGTCGCCGCGGGATTCGGGGCGTATCTGCCACCCTTCGGGCTCGGACCTGCGCGCGGAGCTGCGATCGGCGCGGCGTTGGGCGCGGCAATCGTGGCTGCCGAATTGCGGCTGCGTCACGCTAGCCTGCAGCGTTTGTTGGGGGCGGGCTTTGGCGCGGCCGCGGGACTGACGCTGGCGCTGCTGGCGTCTTCGGTACTCTCTTACGCGTTGGGGCCGGGCGCTGCGACTTTGCAGGCGGCGTTGCTGGTCGCGCTCTCCTACTTGGGGTTGATTCTCGGAGCGGAGAAGGGCGAGCTGCTCAACCTGGAAGCGCTCGGGGTGTTCTCGGCCGAAACCGCGCCGACGAGCGCGGCAAAGATCCTCGACACGAGCGTGATCATCGACGGCCGCATCGCCGACGTCGCCGAAACGGGCTTTCTCGACGGCTCTTTGACCATCCCGCAGTTCGTGCTGTGGGAGTTGCAGATGGTGGCCGATTCCGGCGATGCACTGAAACGAAACCGCGGCCGTCGCGGTCTCGACGTGCTTGAGCGCCTCAACAAGATGAGGAGGGTCGAGGTCGAGATCGTCGAGAACGACTACCCGGACCTCAAGGAAGTCGACCAGAAGCTGATCGAGTTGGCCAAGGAGATCGACGGCAAGATCGTGACCAACGACTTCAACTTGAACAAGCTCGCGCAATTGCAGGGCGTCCGCGTGCTCAATATCAACGAGCTGGCGAACGCGATCAAGCCCGTGGTGTTGCCTGGCGAGACGATGAAGGTCTTCATCATCAAGGAAGGCAAGGAGTACAACCAGGGCGTCGCCTACCTCGACGACGGCACGATGGTGGTGGTGGACAACGCGCGCGATCAGATCTCCCAAACGATCGAGATCGCGGTGACCAGCGTGCTACAGACCACCGCGGGCAAGATGATCTTCGGCCGTTTCGGCGAAGAGTCCTCGAGCGGGTCCTCCCAGCGCCGGACGGCGAGGAGCTCGGGGGCTACGCGCGCCTATGCCGCGCGCGGCGCGGATCCGTCAAACTAGACAGCACGCATGAAAGTCGCCGCCATCATCCCGGCCGCCGGGCTGGGTACTCGCATGGGGAAGGTTTCCAGCGACGCAGCCGCGGAACGCAAACAATTCCTGCGTCTAGGAGACTCCTCGGTTCTGCTGCACACCATTGGCAAGTTCGTCTCCGCCGAGACGGTCACCGAGATCCTGGTGGCGGTGCGCGACGACGATCGCGACTCGTTCAGCGCGGAGCTCTCAGAGCAGGGGTTTTCGAAACCGGTGCGCGTGGCGACCGGCGGCCGCAATCGTCAAGAGTCGGTCGAGAACTGTCTGGCGCTGGTGGGCGAAGACGTCGAGCTGGTGGCGGTGCATGACGCGGTGCGTCCGCTGATCCCGTCCGAGCTGATCGACAAGGCGGTGCGGCAAGCCGCTGGCGACGGGGCGGTCATCCTGGGCGTGCCGGCGGTGGATACGGTCAAGCGGGTGGACCAACGCGTGGTGCACGCGACGCTGCCGCGCGAGATGATCATGCTGGCGCAGACCCCGCAGGTGTTTCAAACTTCGCTGCTGCGCCGGGCGTTCGAGCACGCCAACCGGGACGGCTTCGTGGGGACCGATGAAGCCAGCTTGGTCGAGCACCTGGGCGAAGACGTGCACGTGATGATGGGTAGTGCGCGCAACCTGAAGATCACGCGTCCGCAGGACCTGATTCTGGCGCGATTCTATCTCGAGCACGCCGAAGAGCTCGACCGTGCGGAAGCGAGCGACGAGTTGCGACAATAGCTCGCATGGCGCAGGAGCTTCGCTGCGGGATCGGCTACGATCTGCACCGCTTGGAAGCGGGGCGCAAGCTGATTCTCGGCGGCGTGGAGATCCCGTCGGAGAAGGGTTTGGCGGGCCACTCGGACGCGGACATCGTGCTGCACGCCCTGACCGACGCGCTGCTTGGCGCGGCCGGCCAGAGCGACATCGGCGAGCTGTTCCCGCCGTCGGATCCGCAGTGGAAGGACTGCGACAGCGAGGTGTTCTTGCGGCATGCGCGGGAGTTAATCGAAAGCTACGGCTTCCGCATTGCGAACGTGGACGTGGTCGTGATCTTGGAGCGGCCGAAGCTGCTGCCGCATCGACAGAAGATCCGCGAGAACGTGGCGCGGATACTGAACGTAGCTCCAGACCGGGTGGGCTTGAAGGCGAAAACGGCTGAAGGAGTGGGGCCGACCGGCCGCGGGGAGGCGGCGGAGGCGCAGGCGGTGGCGTGCCTGGTGAGGGATGAGGCGCCGCGGGTGATGTAGGACAACGACTAGGTGGCTCGGTGCGCCGCGAACCTATCAATCCAACGCTGTTGTTCGTCCGTTTCGGGAACGCTTTGGCCACGAGCCGCGCTGAGCCGCGCAACCGCCGCCTCTGGATCGATCCCCGCCGCGACCAACAAGCAAGCAGCGACCAAACCCGTTCGACCGATCCCTTGACGGCAGTGCGGCACCAAGTTCCGATCCGACACCAGCTCCGCGAGTAGCGCCTCGATGGCCGCGGCAAACGCCGCCTTGGAGGTCGGGGTTTCCCGATCCTCGATCGGAATTCGGTGAAATCCCAGTCCGCGCGCGGCGGCTTCGGCTTCCTCGCCTTCGAGCTGAAGATCCCGCTCCTCTGGCGCAGTCAGCAGACTGCAAATCGCATCAACTCCTTCGTGCCGCCAAGCTGCAATCTCGTCCTCCAGCCAATCGCCGCCCCGCGGGCGCGCCGCCAGCGCCAATCGTCCCGGCCACGGCCCCTCCACCCAATAGAGGCTTCGTCGCGAGCATCCAACCTCTGCCTAAGCCGCCGCCCTCTGCGCCGCCGTGTATCGCTCGATGTACTCCCGGAGCCCCGCGCGTAGACGCTCCATCACGGGCCATCGGGTGGCTGCGAGCTGGGTCTGCTGTATCCGTTCCACCGCAATCAACTCGCGCGTCGAGGATGTGATGAAGACCTCCTCGGCGCGCAACAGGTCTTCGAGATGCAGAACGGCCTCCCGTACCGGAGCGTCGGCGAGCTCGAGCTCTTCGAGCATGACCGCGCGCGTGACGCCGGGCAGCGGGCCTGAGCTCAGCGACGGCGTCAACGTAACGCCCTCACGGACCGCGAAGATGTTCGCGGAGGAGCACTCGGCGACTTCGTCGCGCTCGTTGAGCAGAATGGCCTCGTCGAATCCGGCCCGCGCTGCGTTTTCGGCCATTGTGAGATTGTGGGACCAGGACAGCGTCTTCGTCCCCGCGAACGGCGAGGCGGCGTGCCGGCCTTGCTCGCGGACGTCGAGCGCAACGCGCTCCTTGAAGCTCTTGACGGGAATGGAGAAGGCCAGCAAGTCTGCTTCGCTCTCCACGCCGGGCCCCTCCCAGACGCCGCCCCGGCTACGGACCACGCAGACCCGCATGGTCGCTTCATGGGAGCCGTTGCGCTCGATGAGCTCGAGCAGACGCGCGCGCACCGCGTCCCGCTCGAACGGCATCGGGACGTTGATCTTGGCGGCGTCGCTCTGCATGCGCTTCCAGTGGCGATTGAATTCGAACGGCACGCCGCGGTAGATCCGCAGCGTGGTGAACACGCCCCAACCCGCCAGCAGCCCGAGCTGGCCCGGGCGCAACAGCGCTTCGGCCGCAGGGTAGATGCGGTCGTTGTAGAGCAGGTAGGGGTGCATCGTGTTTTCATCCTATCGCGCGTTGTACCCTAGCAGTCTGGCTTGGGCGCGCCTCCGCGCCGCGATCCGTCGATGTCCGAGTTCCTCGATTCCGTCCTCGCGCGGGCGAAGAAATTGCAGCAACGCATCGTGTTTCCCGAGGGGGACGACCCACGCGTGCGCGAGGCGACCGCCCGGCTCGCCGCCGACGGCGTGGTGCGGCCGATCGTGGTGAGCACGAACACACAGTGCGCGCCGGGCGTGAACTGCATCGATCCGAGCCAATCGGAAAACATCGACAAGTACGGGCGGCTGTACCACGAGCGACGGCGCTCGAGGGGAATCACCGAAGCGGAAGCGCGCGAGGTCGCCCACGTTCCGATCTTTTTCGCCTCGCTGGCGCTGGCGGCCGGCGACGCCGACGGGCTGGTTGGCGGTGCGAAAAACACGACCGCGGAAACGGTCCGGGCGCTGATCCATTGCGTGGGCGTGAAGGCCGGCGCGCGGCTGGTCTCGAGCTTCATGATTCAGCAGCAGCCCGATCCGAAGTTTGGCGAGGGCGGGCTGCTGATTTTCGCCGATCCGGCCGTCGTGCCGAAGCCGACGCCGAGCGAACTGGCAGAAATCGCGATCTCGGCGGCGGAGAACGGGAGGCGCTTCTTGGGGACCGAGCCGCGTGTGGCGATGCTGTCGTTCTCGACCAAGGGCAGCGCGACGCACCCGCTGGTGGAGGAGGTGCTCGAAGCGGTCCGCATCATCAACGCGCGTGCGCCGGAGCTCAAGGTCGACGGCGAGCTCCAAGCCGACGCCGCGTTGTTGCCCGAGGTCGGCGCCTCGAAAGCTCCGGGCTCGCCGGTGGCCGGGCGCGCCAACGTGATGATCTTTCCCGACCTCAATGCCGCCAACATCGGCTACAAGTTGGCCGAGCGGATGGGCGGAGCGCGATCGTTGGGACCATTCCTGCAAGGGCTGCAGAAGCCTGGCAACGATCTCTCGCGGGGGTCGTCAGTCGAGGAGATCTACTACACCGCCGCGGTCACGGCGTTGCAGGCCGCGGACGGCTAGTGAACGATGACGCGGGAGCCGCCGTAGAGCTTGGCGCGGACGGCTTCGGAGAGCTGGATCTCGACTTGGTGGGGCGTCCTCTCGTCGTCAACCGAGTCCGGGTAGTAGCCGACGAGGTACTCGGCGGCGACTTGCTCGGCGATGCCCTGGAAGACTTTGCGCAGCGCCTTGTTGGAGATCTGGGGCGGGTCGAAGGCTTGGCCGCCGGTCGCCGCGCCGACAGCCGCGAACACACCCATCTTCGATTCCTGCTCGCGGGCGCGGGCAAGCCGGTTGTTGCGTTGCTGGCTCTGGCGAACCGGCGAGGTGCGATTGCGCAAGTTCGGAGGTTGGCCTCCTCCTCCGCCCTGGGCCTGCTGCACGATCCGGTTGTGACCCAGAAGCACCGGGTAGACGGGGATGCCGTAGGCGCGGGCGGCGTGCACGGCGTAGTCCGGCGGCGCCTTGCCGGTGGGGAAGCCGTCGGAGAGCACCAGCAGGAAGCGGCTCGCTTGGCCGCCGGATTGGGAAGCGTCCCGGCAGGTCTGCATTACGGCTTCGTAGAGCCGCGTGCCGCCGTCAGCCAGCTCGTAGGCCTTGTCGAGCGCCTTCTGTAGGGCGTCGAGATCGCGGGTGGGGCGCGTGAGGCGAGTGAGCCTGTTGGCGAAGGCATAGACGCCGATCGAGACGTTGTCGCCCAGGTCGTCGAGCAACTCTTCCTTGAGCGTGTAGACGTCGAGCAAGCTGCGGTTCATGACGCTGAGGCTGACGTCGAGCAGCAGCAGGATCTCGACCGGGGTGCGGCGCTCCTCGCCGGCGGCGCCGACGCCGGGACCTTCGAACAGCGCGATCTGCTGCGGGCGGCCGTCCTCGAGGATCTGGATGTTGTCGGGGGAGAGGCCTTCGACGTAGTCCTTTTTCTGGACGACGTAGAAAGGCGTGAGGACGAGGGTCGATTCGGTCCGGATCGTGAAGCCGGTGTCTTCGACGGGGTCCTCGGGCGCTTGCGCGGCCAGCGGGGCGGCCAGGCAGGCCAACAGCAAAGCACGGCCGAACACTCGGTGTATGCTAGCACGGCGCGCGCGTGGGCGCGGCCGCTAGTCCTCGAGGCTGGCGACCGACTCGGGAGCGGTCTTGCGGACGCGGATCGTGAGCGGCTGATTGCCCATCTTGATCTGCTCGGAGGCGCCTTCGGGGCAGTTGAGGCAGGAGTCGCCGCGGCTGGTGTACCACAGCATCATCTCGTGCGGGTCGAGCGAGTTGATGGCGTCGCTGTCCTCGACCCAGTAGCGCTCGTAGTTGGGTTCTACGCGACGGTAGTGGAACGCGGTGGGGCCGCCGCCAAACAGAGCCCACAGGCCGCGGCGGATCGAGCGGGCGGCCACCAGATAGGCGTACTGGTAGACGGCGTGGTCACGGACGACCAAGCTCGCCTTGACGATCTTGCCCTTCAAACCGAAGTCGGAATAGGGGCGGACCTCGTAGCCCTCGGCCGCCCACGAGACATTGTTCCAGGCCGGAATCAGCAGCAGGTAGCCGCCGGGCTTGACCACGCGCCGCATCTCCTGTAACGCTCGCTCGGGGTTGGGTACGTGCTCGAGGGTCCAAACGGTCCAGATGACGTCGAACTGGTTGGCCTCGAAGGGCAAGTCGGTGGCAGAGCCGTGAACGAAGGGCTTGTGGAAGTAGCGGGCGGCGCTAGCGGCGATGTCGAGGCCGGTGTAGTCCTCGACGATGTCCTGCAAGCCGCCGCTGCCGGCGCCGACCTCGAGGACGCTGGCGGCGTGAAGGTCGTGGCGGTCGACGAAATCGGCGACGATGTCGTCGACCTCGAGCGACTCGCCGGCTTCGCGGCCCATTTCGACGTAGACGTGATCCTCGGTTTCGTCGGTGTCGCCGTCGGAGAGGCCGGTGTAGACCTCTTCGTAGAAGTCTTCGGACTCTTCCATCTCGAGCGGCGGCGGCGGCTCGTTGGGGTCGTCTGTGGCGTAGGGGAAGTAGACGGTCCCGAGGAAGGCGAAGCAGAACAGAATTGCGGCGGCCATCGCCCCGGCGGTTCTCAGCAGGGCGCGCAAAAGGGAAATGAGCTCTTTCATGGGATCGGGCGGTCCGGAGAGACCTCTGCCCCGAAGGTACGCCGCTTTGGCGAGAGTCGTCTACTCTGTGAGGCGGAATACGGCCGGGGAGGCGGGCGTAGAGCGCGACGACCTCAGGGAAAGCTCCTAGAAAGCGATCCCCTACTCGACCGAGAGGAAGGCGCCGGAGGGTGTGGAGTCTGCGCCCGCGCCGGTTCCGACGATAACCCTGATCTCGAGGTCGCCCGAAGCCGCGCCGGCCGGGAGGGTGAAGTTCAACTGGTAGAGCCCGGCGTTGCCCGGCGCGACGCCGGCGTAGGAGGGCTGAATCGTCATGCCGCCGAGCTCGATGGTGACCGGCAAGATCGCCGCTGCGGCGCGGTCGGGCAACTCGCCCGGGGCGAACCGCGGGGCGGTGTCGCCCAAACCGGTGACGAAGACCGTAACGACGTCGCCGGGACGGGCGCGCCGGAACGTCGCGCCGGGCAAGAGGCCGGGAGCGCCGAGGAGCTCGAAGGTCACCGCGTCGACGGCGGCGACCGGGCCGGGGCGCTCCGGGACGAAGAAGAAGAACTCCGGCGCGGCGGGCGCTAACTGTAACGGGATTGGCAGCGAGCGACGCTCGTTGGGCGTATCGCAGCCGGAGATGATCGTGACGACGACGCTCTGCTGGTCCGGTGCGACGGCGGCCTGGAAGTTGACCTGGCCTTCGAAGGTAGCGAAGATCGGCGCGCGCTGGCCGTCCATCTCGACGCAAACGCCGCCCACGTTGGTTTCCAAGCGGCCGTCCGCCAGGCGGCCAAACGCTTGCGTGCCGGCCGGCGCGAAATTGCGGCCGAACGCGGAGAGGATGGAGTTGTAAGAGGCGTCGGTGACGAACGGATCGCTCAGGCCCGCGCTGACGACGAGCAATCCATCTCCGTAGATGAGGTAAGCGGTGCCGCGGCCTTCGTTGCTCTCTTCGTTCGGGGCGCCGACGGCGAGGTCCTGCGCGGCGTCGAAGCCGAAGTTGCCGGCGGCGAGCGCGAATCCAAAGTCGTCGCTGGGACGCGCGTCGCCGGCTAGCCCTTCGAAGCCTTCCTGGAAGAGCTGGTTGCCATCGGCGCTGAGCCCGGAGGGGGAGCCGTAGAGCACTTGGACGATGCCGCGGTTGTCGTCCTCGCCGCGGGCGCCGATGGCGAGATCGGGGTAGCCGTCGGCGTCGAAGTCGCCGGTGACGAGGTCGGAGCCGAAACGATCGCCGCTTTCGCGTTGGTCCTGCAAGCCGTTTTCGCCTTGCCGCCAAGCGACGCTTCCGTTGCCGGAGGGGCCGCCGCTCGAGCCGGGCAGCACGACGACGATGCCGCGGCCGTTGTCCTCGTTGATCGAGACGATCGCGAGCTCGTCGAAGCCGTCGCGGTTGAAGTCGCCGGCGCCGAGGATGGAGGCGAAGGCGTCCTCGTTCTCGTCGTCGTCGGGCAGGCCGTTCTCGCCTTGCTTGAAAAAGAGGTTGCCGGCGCTGAGCAAGCCGCCGCCGCGGCTGCCGAAGAGGACCGCGCAGCCGCCGTCTCCCCCGTCTTCGCCGGGGACGCCGACGGCAAGATCGTCGGCGCCGTCGCCGTTGAAGTCGCCGGCTTGGAGGGCGCTGCCGAACAGGTCGAACTGCTCGCGGTTACCCTCGATGCCATCGGCGTCCTGGCGCCAGCGCTGGTTGCCGTTGCCGGTCAACCCGGTGTTGGACCCGTAGATGACGTGGATGACGCCGCCCGCACTCGATTCGCCGGGCGATCCGACGGCCAGGTCATGAAAGCCGTCGTCGTTGAAGTCGCCAACGGTCAGCGCGTTGCCAAAAAAGTCGTTGGCGTCGCGACCGGAGCCTTCGAGCTGGTTCTGATCCCAAACCTGGTCGCGGTCGCCGTTGAGGCCGTCGGGCGTGCCGTAGAGCACTTGCACCACTCCGCGAGCGCCGTCCTCGCGCGGGACGCCGACGGCGAGGTCCCAGTAGCCGTCGCGGTCGAAGTCGCCCGCGGCCAGCGCGCTGCCGAAGGTGTCGTTGTTCTCGTCGTTTCCGTCGAGGCCGCCGGCGCCTTGGCGGTAGTCGACGGCTTGATCGGGGATGAGCCCGAACGGGCCGCCGGGGAAGACGGTCACGACGCCGCGGAAGCGGCCGTCGGGATCGCCGGTGGCCGCCACGGCGAGGTCGTCGTAGCCGTCGCCGTTGAAGTCGCCGGAGGCCATCTCCTCGCCAAAGAACTCGCTGCGGTCGCGCTCGCCTGGCGCGCCGTCGAACCCCTGAGCGATGAGGTGGCTGTCTTCGGTGAGCAATTGCGAGAACGCGGGGAGGGAGACGGCGAGGAGACAGACAACGGCACGCATCGAAGTTGACGCTAGCGAGCGGCGGGCGCCCGGGTCAAGCCGGTCCCGAGGTGATACGCTGTCATTCGTCATGGAAAATCGGATTCTGACCCGCTTTCCCGGCTGCATCGGCTTCCCGGTGACGCCGTTCACTTCCGACGATCGGCTCGACGAGAGCGCGCTGCGCACCAACACGGAGTTTCTGCTCGAGACCGACTTGTGCGCGCTCGCTTTCTGCGGCTCGAATGGCGAAATGCCCTCGCTTCGGCTGGACGAATACGAGCGCTTGGCAGCCATGGCCGGCGAGATGGTGGCCGGCAAGAAGGGGCTGATCATGGGCGTGGGGCAGACGCTCTACACGGCCTCCAACATGGCACGGGCCGCGCGGCAGAACGGCGCCGAGGCGATTCTGCTCGTCGCGCCCTACTCGAACGATCTGAGTGAGGAAGGGTTGGCCGAATACTATCGCCGGGTGGCGGGCGCGGCCGAGATTCCGATCTTCCTGTACCAGACCAAGTGGAGCGGGGTGCTGCCGCTAACGCTGCTCGAGAGGCTGACTGACGTCGAAAACATCTGCATGGTCAAGGACGAGAACGGCAGCATGGGGCACTACCTCAACGTACGGGCGAATTTCGGCGATCGCTTCTACTGGGTAAACGGAATGGCCGAGCCGTTCGTCCCAAGTTATTGGAAGCTTGGCGTGGAGACCTACACCTCCGGGCTAGCCTGCTTCATGCCGCAGGTCTCGCTCGACGTGGGTTACGCCGCGCGGGCCGGCGACTGGGTGCGCGTCAATCGCTTGCTCGACGAGATCGTGACGCCGCTCTACGCCATCCGCAATCGGAGGCCTGGGTACAAATGCTCGATGATCAAGACCGCCATGGCGATTTGCGGGCTGCCGGGCGGCCGCGTGCGGGCGCCGCTGATCGAGATGACGGCGGAAGACCGCGCGGACCTGGACGCGCTACTCGAGAAGACGGGGCTGAAGAAAGGCGCTTCGGTCTCGGCGTGAGCGCGCGCGGCATACCGCGCCGCTGCAAGGTGCTCGCTGCATTGGCGCTGGCGGTCGCGCTAACCGGCTGCTCGGGCTCTGTCCAGGCGCGCGATGACCAGCCGCCGGTGGGGCCGGTGGATGAGCAGGGCCGGCAGCCGCTGCGCATCGGCAAGCTCGTCAAGAAGCGCCAGATCGCGCCGGTGATGAGCGTGGCGCATGCGGACTGGCTCACCCGTCCCGAGCGCGACGCTGAAGAGCAGCCCGATCGCGTCGTGCGCGAGCTCGCGATTGCGCCGGGCGCGCGGGTCGCCGATCTGGGAGCGGGCGTGGGCTACTTCACCTGGCGACTGGCGGAAGCGGTCGGCCCCCGGGGATCGGTGATCGCGGTGGACATCCAACCTGGGATGATCGAGCGGCTGCGCGAGAATCTGGCCGAGCGCGGCATCACGAACGTGGAGCCGGTGTTGGGCTCGGAGGAGGATCCGAAGCTGCCGCCGAACAGCGTGGACTTGGTGCTGTTGGTGGACGTCTACCACGAGCTGCAGAAGCCCGAGCAAACCATGGCGCACGTGCGCCAGGCGCTCAATCCTGGCGGGCGGCTCGTCTTGATCGAGTACCGCAAGGAAGACCCCGACGTGCCCATCCATCCGTTGCACAAGATGACGGTGGGCGAGATGCGGCAGGAAATCGAGCCGATCGGCTTTCAGTTCCACGAGTTGATGGACTTCTTGCCGACGCAACACATTGCGATCTTCAAGCCGTTGCCGGAAGTGCGCAGGTAGACGGCGAAGCGCGAGCGCCTCGGGGCTACGTTCGACGCTCGCTCGCCGTCGCCAGCTCGCAAGCCTGGGTCGCAAGGCCAGCCAGCTCGGCTTCCTTTTCGTGGAGGAAGAAGTGGTCGCCGTCGAACCAGCGAGTGCGGAACGAGCCCGCGGCGAGCTCGGCCCAGGCTTCGAGGCGTTCGCGGGAGACCAGCGGATCGCGCTCGCCGCAGCAGGCCGTCAGCGGGCAGGCTAGCTTCTCGCCGGGCGCGCACACGTAGGTCTCGTGGACGGTGTAGTCGGCGCGCACGATCGGCAGCATGAGCTGCCACAGCTCGGGGCTTTCAAGGATCTCCGCCGGCGTGCCGTTGAGCGCTTTCAGCTTTTGAGAGAGCTCGTCGTCGGGCAACTGATGCACTAGCGGCCCCGGGGCCGGCCGGTGCGGCGCGCCGCAGCCGGAGACCGTCATTGCGGCCGGGCGCAGGCCCTTGTCTCGAGAGAGCGCTCTGGCGAGCTCGAATGCCAGGAAGGCGCCGACGCTGTGGCCGTAGAGCGCGAACGGCTTGTCGAGAAGCGGATCGAGAGCTTCCACGAGTCCCTCGATCAGCGGTTCCCAGCGTTCCACAAACGGCTCCCCGAAGCGCAGGCCGCGCCCGGGCAGCTCGATTGGGCAGACCTCGATCCATTCCGGCAGGTGCGCCGGCCAGTTGCGGAACACCGATGCCGCGCCGCCGGCATAGGGGAAGCAGAACAGACGCAAGCGCGCCGCCGGCCGACGCTCGGCCGGGCCGATCCAACTCGGGTAGCCGTCCGCGCTCACGAAACCGGCGCCGCCTCCGGCTTGTCCGTTCGCTGCTCCTCGTAGAGCCCGGAGAGGAACGCCACGGTTGGCGATGCGTAGAAGCGGTCGATGCGCGGGCGGAAGCCAAAGCGCTGATCGAGCATGTTCACCACGCGGATGATGTCGAGAGAGGTGGCCCCTTGCTGCAGCAGGTTGTCTCCTCCGGCGAGGTTGGGCAGCGAGGTGATCTCGGCGACCGCCGCGAGGATCTCGCTGTTGCAGGCCGCGTCGGCGTTGTCTGCGGAGGCGGTGAGCCGCGGGGCTTCGGCCGCTGACGGGTCCGGCAGCGCCTTGCGGTCGAGCTTGCCGTTCGGCGTCAGCGGAATCTTGTCGAGCGCGACGAAGATCGACGGAACCATGTAGTCCGGCAGAGCGCTGGAGACCAGCTCGCGCAACTCGCGATCGAGGTCGCCGGCGCCGGCCAACGCCGCGTCGGATTGCGGCGCGGGCGACGCGGCGGACTGACCCTCCTGCAGATAGGAGAATGTTTGCGTCTGCGCCGGCTCGAGCGCGCCGCCCAGCAAGCCGTGAACGAAGACGTGACCTTCGTCGAGCTTCAGCAGCCCGCGAACTTGCTCGAAGTCGAGCCCGCCCACCGGGCAGAGGCCGACCTGCTCTTGCTGCCCTGCCGTCATCATGAGCTGGCTCATGTAGCCAGCCTCGAGGACACAGTAGCTGGGGGCCAAGTCGGAATACATGGGCCGGATCGCGCTCTCCTGTGCGACGAGAAAGACCGAGAAGCCGGCGGCGTCGAAGATGTCGAGGTTGTTGGCCGTGTGGATGCTGCGGTCGATCTCCGCGTCGGGCGTCAACAGGACGAGGCGGTGTTCCTCGGGGTGATAGTAGTAAGTCCCTGGCGGCACGCCCTCCACGGCGCCGCCCTTGACGTGCAGATAGGTCTGGACCGGGTAGAGACTGCCGGCGGAGGGGTAGCGATACTTCGAGAACGGCGAACCCTCGACAGGCAGCGCGCTCAGGCAGGACAGGAAGCGGCTGAAGCGGTCGAACGGGACCGGGTCGGAGGAGAAGC
Organism: Bryobacterales bacterium; assembly: GCA_965216545.1. GTDB lineage: Bacteria > Acidobacteriota > Terriglobia > Bryobacterales > UBA6623 > RI-231. The sequence continues at coordinate 1,497,863 of OZ244172.1, read as the reverse complement.
TGCGGTAGCTCTGGCGCGAGAGGTAGAGCTCCTTGTCGCCTTGGGCGTCTTGCCGCGGCATGTCGATGCCGCCGCCTTCGTCCTTGCGGATGTTGCGGTGCTCGAGCTTGAACTCCATGCGCTCGAACGGATCTTCCATCATGCCGGCGGCCTCGGGCGGGTTGTAGCAGGCGGGAGGCTGCTGCGGGGCGTCCGGCTGAGCGTCGGCGGCTCGCGGCACGACGTAGGAGACGAGGCGGCGGCTGGCGGCGTCGTCTCCGACCGCAACCACGACGGCGTCTTTGATCTTGGGGTGTCGGCGGATGGCCGATTCGACTTCGCCGGCCTCGATGCGGAAACCGCGCACCTTGAGCTGGAAATCCGCGCGGCCGAGAATCTCGATCTCCCCGCTGGGCAGCAGGCGTCCCAGGTCGCCGCTCTTGTAGAGCCGCTCGCCGGTCTCCGGGTGCGTGAGGAAGCTTTCGCGGGTTCTTTCCTCGTCCCGCCAGTAGCCGCGCGCCAACCCCACCCCGGCGATGTAGAGCTCTCCCGGCACCGAGACGGGGCGCTGCTCGAGAGCCTCGTTCATCACGTAGTAGCGGGCGTTGGTCATCGGGCGGCCGTAGGGGATGCTTGTCCAGCTCGGGTCGACCTCGTCGATCGGGCGGCAGATGTCCCAGACGGTCGTCTCGGTGGGCCCGCCCAAGCTGATGACGCGCGCATTGCCGGCGGCGATGCGAATGCGGCCCGGAAGCGAGACGGGAATCCAGTCGCCGGAGTGCAGCACGGCGCGCAAAGTCTCGGGATAGAGCGCGTCGGCCAGCGGAGACGATTCCATGTAGTCGAGATACATCTCCATGAAGGCGGGCACGGAGTTCCACACCGTCACGCGGTGGCGCACGATGAGCTTGGCCCAGTGAGCCGGATCCCGGCGCTGGGCGGCGTCGGGCATCACGAGCGTTCCGCCGGCGAGCAGCATGCCGAACATGTCGAACACCGAGAGGTCGTGCTGCATCGAGGTGACGGCGATGGCGCGATCGTCAGGGCCGAAGCCAAAGCGACGGTTGACGTCCCGCATGCGGTTGACCACGCTGCGGTGCTCGATCATCGCGCCCTTGGGCGTTCCGGTGGAACCGGAGGTGTAGAGCACGTAGGCGAGGCCGTCGGCCGTTTGCGCTGGCTCGAGCGGCGCCGGATCGGCGGCTTCGACCTCGGCGGAGTCGACGAGAATCCGCTTGACGCCGGCTGGCCAATCAAGTTGTGAGTCGATGCGCGTCTGGGTGAGCGCCGCGCTGACCTCGCCGTGCTCGAGCAAGTGCTGGATGCGCTCGGCCGGGAACTCGGGATCGATTGGAAGGTAGGGCGCCCCGGCGGCGAAAGCGCCGTAGGCGGCGACGACTTGCTCCCAGCCCTTCTCCATGACCACAGCCACGGGCTTGTCCGGCTCGGCGCCGTTCGCGCGCAGCAGCCGTCCCACGCGATTGGCCTGCTCGCAGAGCTCGCGATAGCTCAACGTGCGGTCGGACGTGATCACGGCGGGATGTCCGGGCTGCTCGGAGGCGATGCGCGCGACCGCGGAGTAGATCGTCTCGTCCGATACCTCGGCGTCGGTGGCGTTGAGCTCGCGCGCCAGCTCGGCGTCCTGTGGAGTGAGCAGCGCTCGCTCGGCGCCGTGCCAGTCGGCTTCGGCAAGCTCGTTGAGAAAGCGCTGATAGGCGCCGAACATCGCCTCGACGAAGCCGGCGGGGAACAGCTCGACGACGGCGTCCCAGTGGAAGTCCAGCGAACCGTCGGCTTCTTCGCGCACTTGATGGTCGAGAATGACCTGCGCGGTCTGGGTGGCGCCTTCGACCAGCGATCCGAAGCGCTCCATGCCTTCGCTGTAGCTCAAGTCGAGCAGGCTGGTGAAGACGACCGTCATGAGCGCGCCGGTCCAGCCTTGAGTGGCGGCGAGCTCGCGCATCACCCGCACGCCGTTCATGTGGCGGTGGTCGAGGTCTTCCCAGAGCCGCTGTTGCAGCGCCTGGGCGCGGGCGGTGAAGCTTGCGGGCTGGCTGTGGTCCACCGCCATCAGGTTGACGGTGGTGAAATCGCCCACCAGCTCGTCCACTTGCGGGTGCATTGCGAAGCGGTTGAACAGCGGGATGTTGATGAGCAGCTGCGGGTTGCGCGACCAAGTGGTGAGCGCCTGCGCGAAGGCCGCCAACAGCACGCCCGAGCCGGTGAGGCCGTGCTGGGAGGCTTTGGCCTCGAGCGACGACCAGGCCTCGGGGCTGAGATGCCCGCTATAGCGCCTGAACTCGAGGCGCTCGAGTGAGGCCGGGTCGGCGACCAGCGGGAACTCAGGCGGCGCAGGCAGGTCGGCCAGCCTCTGCTTCCAGTAAGCCTCGGCGCGACGATACAGGTTCGAGGTGGTGAAGGCGTCCTCGGCGAGCACGTAGTCGCGGAAGCTGATCTCGAGCGGCGAAAGGGCGACGTCGAGGTCGTCGTAGACCTTTGCGAGCTCGCCAAAGAGAATCGCCACGCTGCCGGCGTCGACGTTGAGCAAGTCGAAGCAGAAGCTCAGCCGGATATCCCGCTCGTCGAGCCGTAGGATACGCACGTCGAACAACGGCCAGGTCGAAGGCGTCTGGCTGCCGCGCATCATCTCGTTCTTTTGGCCGCGCAGCCGCGCCTGCCGCTGCTCGGCGTCGAGGCCGCGGAGGTCTTCGAGGGACGGCTCGTAGTCGGGGGTCCCGGGGAGAATCCGCTGCGTGCCGTCGTCGTTGAAGACGGCGCGTAGCATGTCGTGGCGCGCCACGAGCTGATTCCAGGCGCGGCAGAAGCGCGGGATGTCGAGCTCCTCGCACTGCACCTCGAGGTAGACGTTCGAGACCAGCCCGGCGGTCTGCAAGGCGCTGCTGCGGCCCACCCAGTAGGCCTGCTGCGTATCGGTGATGCGGAAGGGCTCGAAGCGGCGCGCCGGGTCCGCGACGATCTGGGGAAGCCGCGTCGAGCCGCCCGCCGTCTGGGTCTCGACACGCAACTGCTCGGCTGCCTTGGCGACCCCGGCGACGGTGGGTTCGGCAAAGACCGCGTGCAACGGCAGCTCGATGCCGTACGCCTCCCGCAACCGAGCGCCAAGCTGGGCCGCGAACAGCGAATGGCCGCCGAGGTCGAAGAAGTTGTCCTCCGCACCGATGCGTTCGAGACCGAGAATCTCCGCGCAATGCGCGGCGACTTGCTTCTCCATCGCGGTGGCGGGCTCGACGTAGTGGCGACCTGCCGCGGCGGCGGGCGCGTCGCCGACCGCTCCGAACGCCGGGGAGCCGGGTGCGGCGCGCAACAGCTCGGCAGCTGGCTTCTCCACGCCCTCGATCAAGCCCTCGAGCAGAGCCGCGAGGTCTTCGACCACGCGCGGGGCGTCCTGGTCGGCGATCCGGTTGCGATCGTAGGCGATATAGAGCAGGTAGCGCTCGCCCTGCGGGAATACGCACAGCGTCAGCGGATACATCGTGCGAACCAAGGGCACGAGCCGCAGATTCTCGTAGAGCGAAAGCGCTTCGACGGCCGGCCAGTTCTCGAACAGGATCACACTCTCGAACAGCGGCGCCGGGGCTTTGATGTCGCTCCAATCGCGAATCGCGGCCAGCGGGACGTTCTCGTGCGTGCGCAGCTCGTTCTGCTCGTTTTGAAAGGCCTCGAGCCATTCGCCGACGGACCGGTCGGCGGGGATCCGGGCGCGCACGGGTACGGTGTTGACCAGAAAGCCGACGATGTCCTCGCCGCCGGTCAAATCGGGCGCTCGGCCGTTGACCGCGCCGCCGAAGACCACGTCGGTACGTCCAGAGTAACGCCCCAGCAGCAGCGCCCAGGCGGCTTGAATGAGCGTGTTCATGGTGAGCCGGCGGCTGCGCGCGAAGGCTTGCAGCCGCTCGAGCTGATCGGCGTTGAGGTAGACCGAAGCCTCGCCGAAGCGCAGCGAGCCGGATGCGTCCGCGGCGGTGCGCCCGCCGATCGGCGTCGGCGCCGCGCCGTCGAGGGTCGAGCGCCAGAAACTCTCCGAGCCCGATACGTCCTGTCTGGCGGTCCACTCGATGTATTTCTTGAATGGCGTGCTCTGGGCCGCGGCCGGGGTCTTGCCGTCGCGCAGTGCGGTGTAGAGCGCGTAGACCGTCTTGAAGACCAGTCCCTTGGACCAGCCGTCGAGCAGCAGCACGTGGAAGCTCAGCACGAACTGCGCGCGCCCGCCGGGCAGCTCCATCGTCGCCAGACGCATCAGCGGCGCCTCGCTCATGTCGAAGCCCTTGGCGCGGTCCTGGGCGAGGAAGCGGTCTAGCCGCTCCTTGCTTTCTTGCTCGGTTGCGGCGTCCCGCCAGTCGAGGCGCGTGACGGGCAGATCCAAGCGCTCGCGCACCACTTGCAAGGGTTCGTCGAGGTCTTCCCAGAAGAACCCGGTACGCAACATGGAGTGGCGGTCGACGGTCTGTCGCCAGGCGCTCTCGAAGGCTTCCAAGTCAACATCGCCGCCTAGCTCGGCCACGAGCTGGGTGATGTAGAGGTCCGCCGCGTTCGCGGAAGAGAGGCCGTGCAGCAGGGCGCCTTTCTGGATAGGCGAGAGGTTGTAGATGTCTTCGACGTTCTGCATCGGTTTCGATCCCTAGCGCGCTTGCAAGCGGGCGGCGAGCTTGTCCAGCTTTTGCTGATCGAGCTTGGCGAGCGGGAAATCGGAGGGCGTAAACTCGCGACCCTTGCGCGAGCAGCAATGGTCGATCAAGCTCCGCAGCCGCTTCATGTACTCCTCGGCGAGCTCTTCCACTGTTTCGCGGCGGTGGAGATTGCGGCTGTAATGCCACATCAGCTCGAGTCGCTCGTCGGCGACGAGGCCGATCACCTCGAACAGATAAGGCCGGCGCTGCGAAGGCGCGCCGACGCGGGCGAACGCGCCGGGAGGCTCCGGCGCCGGCGTGAACAGCGGCGTCGCGGCGAAGAGTTGCTGGAATTGCCCCAGGTAGTTGAACTGGATCTCGGCCCGCGGCAAGCTGCGCACCGCCGAGGCGATGTGCGGCGCTTCGCACAAATAGCGCAGCAGCCCGAATCCGATGCCGCGGCGCGGCATGCGGCGTAGCTGCTCCTTGACCTGCTTGAGCGCGGCGCCCTGCTCGAGCGCGGCGCCGAGCTCGAATCGCACCGGGAACAACGACGTGAACCAGCCCAGCGTGCGCGAGACGTCGACGCCCTCGAGAATCTCCTCGCGGCCGTGGCCCTCGAGGTCCACCAGCGCCTCGGGCGAGCCGCTCCAGGCGGCGACGCCTTGCGCCAGCGCGGTCAAGAGCACGTCGTTGATCTGCGTCGCATACGCCGCCGGCACGTCTTGCAACAAGCGCCGCGTCTGCTCGACATCGAGCTTGGTCACGTGGATCTCGGTCGAGCTCTCCAAGTTTTCGCCGCCGGCGAAGTCGACCGGCAGCGGACGGAGCTCGCCGCGACCCTGGCTCATCCAGTAGTCGAACTCCGCGATGGTCGGCTCCGCGTTGGCGTGCTCGGCCAGACCCTTGGCCCAGCGCTGGAACGAAGCCGTCTTGGCGGGCAGGCTGGGCTCGTCGGCTTGCTCGAGTTGGCGATAGACCGCCTCGAGGTCTTCGAGCAGGATGCGCCACGAGACGCCGTCCATCGAGAGGTGGTGGACCGCGAGCAGCAGCCGTCCCGGGGCGTCCTCGCCCATCCGGTAGTGCAGCGCGCGAAGGATGGGGCCTTCTTCGAGGTCGAACGACGCCTGCGCCTCGGCGATGGAGGCTTGCAGAGCCCCGGCGCGCTCGGCTTCAGGCGCGGTCGAAAGATCAACCGACTCGAAGATTGTGTTGTCCTCGGTTTCAACGTAGAGCTGACGCCAGGCGCCGCCGGGGCGCGAGAAGCGCGCCCGCAAAGCGTCGTGGTGGGCTACGGCGGCGTCCACGGCTCGCCGCATCCGGTCGAGATCGAGCTCGGACGGGACCTCGAGCAGCATGGCCTGGTTGTAGTAGTGCGCGTCGGGCGGATCCTGCTCGAGGAACCATTGCTGGATCGGCGTCAGCACCGCCTCGCCGGTCACCGCTCCCTGCTCGAACCGCTGCTCGCCCGCAACCGAGATGCGGGGCGCAAGCTCGGCGATCGTCTGGTGTTCGAGCAACTGGCGAACCGTCATCTCGAGCTTGCGCTGGTTGACCTTCGAGACGATCTGGACCGCGAGGATCGAGTCGCCGCCGAGGTCGAAGAAGTTGTCTCCGACGCCGACCCGGTCGAGCCCCAGAACCTCCTGCCAAACTTCCGCCAACGTCTGCTCCACCGAGCTCGACGGCGCCATGAAATCGCCTTGCAGCTCGGGCCGCTCGGTATCGGGCGCCGGCAACGCCTTGCGGTCGATCTTGCCGTTCGGCGTCTGCGGGAAGCGATCCAGCTCGACGATCCGCGAGGGGCGCATGTAGTCCGGTAAGCGGGAGCTGAGGTAGGGCAGCAGCTCGGATTGGTTGATGCGCCGCCGGGGAGCGGGAATGCAGTAGGCCGCCAGACGTTTCTCGCCAGGCGTGTCTTCGCGAGCGATGGTCACGCAGTCCGCCACCATTTCGTGTTGCCGCAACACGGTCTCGATCTCGGGCAGCTCGATGCGGTGTCCGCGGATCTTGACTTGATGGTCGGTGCGCCCGAGCAGCTCGATCGTGCCGTCGGGCCGGTAGCGCGCCAGATCGCCCGTACGGTAGATGCGGCCTTCGCCGAACGGATTGCCGACGAAGCGCTCGGCGGTGAGCTCGGGACGCTTCCAATAGCCCCGCACAACGCCGTCGCCGCCGATGAACAGCTCGCCCGGCGCGCCGACCGGCGCCGGCTGCATCAGCGGATCCAAGATGTAGATCGTGTTGTTGGCGATCGGTCGTCCCACGGGCGTCTTTGCGTCCCGCGGGCCGACGCGGTGCGCCGTCGACCAGACCGTGGTCTCGGTCGGCCCGTACATGTTGACCACGCCGCCGGGTACGACATCGCAGAGTTTCTCGGCGAGGTGGCCAGGGAACGCTTCGCCGCCGATGAACCATTGGCGCAGCCCGCGCAGCGCCTCGCGTGAAGCGTCGCACTGCATCAGCATCGACACCATCGAGGGCGTGCACTGGAAATGGGTCACATCGTGCTGGCGGATCAGCGCCGCAACCGATGAATCTTCGGGGATGGCCACCTGCGGACGGCTCGTCCCGGCGCGCAGCTTCTCGAGCTGTGGCAGGCTCTCGAGCACGGCGTCGGTGCCAATGCCGAAGTCGATCAGGCAGGCGACCTCGTCGATGTCGTGCGCCTTGAGGCCGTTGACCATGCCTTGGCAGGCTTCCGGCGTGCCGAACAGGCCGCTGGTTTGGTAGTAGCGATCGAAGGCGTGCTCGAGCACGGCTTCCATCTCATCCTCGGAGAGGTCTCCGAAGCTGACGTCCTTGGAGGCGCGCTTGAAGGCTGGGAACGTCCAGGAATACTTCTTGAGCAGGTCCGCCGAGGTGCGCAGGTAGCTCTTGAGCGGCTGCTCGGTCTCGGCCCGCGCGTTTTCCTCGGTCTCGGCCACGAAGGTGTGCAGCATCAGACTGACCCAGCCGCGACCTGGATGCCCGGCTTCCTTCCAGGCCTTGCGATAGGCCGCGACTTTCTCGCCGACCTCCTGAAGGCTCTGGCCGAGCAGGTGGGTGAGCACCGAGGCGCCGGCCCGGCCGGCCATGGCGAACGTTTCCGGATTGCCCGCTGTCGTGATCCAAACCGGCACTTCGGCCTGAATGGGTCTGGGCAACGTCTTCACCGCCACGTCTTCGCCGAGCGGGCCGGGGAAGTCGACCGCCTCGCCGCGCCACAAGCGGCGCACCTGGTCGAGCGACTCCATCATCAACTTCTTGCGCTCCGCAAAGGAATCCTGGCGGATGACGAAGTCTTCCGGCATCCAGCCGGACGCGAACGAGATGGCGGCACGACCGTCGGAGAGATTGTCGACGACGGACCACTCCTCGGCGATGCGGACCGGGCTATGCAGCGGCGCTACCACGCTGCCCGAGCGCAACTGCACGTTCTCGGTGATCATGGCCAGCGCCGCACTGGTGATCGACGGGTTCGGGTAGAGCCCGCCGAAGTTGTGGAAGTGCCGCTCGGGCGTCCACACGGCGGCAAAGCCGTGCTGGTCGGCGAACTTGGCGCCCTCGATCAGCAGCCGGTACTTGTCGTGCGGATCCTCGCCCTGATCCGCCGAGAAGTAGAACAGGCTGAAGTCGAGCGGCCGGGCGGCGCGCACGCTCTCGGCGTAGGCGGCTGTGGGCAGCACGTCGCCCGCGTGAACCACGACCTTGAAGCCGCGCGTGAGGGCGTAGAGGATCTCGAGAACGGAGATATCGAACGACAGGCTGGTAACGGCAAGCCAGGTCGGGTCCTCGCCCTTGTCGACGTACTCGTCCATCGCGACGAAGAAGTTGATCGCGTTGCGATGCTCCACCATCACGCCCTTGGGCTTGCCGGTCGAGCCGGAGGTGTAGATCACATACGCGAGGTTGGACGCGCTCGCCGGCTCTGGGGCGTTGCTCGCGGCCTCGGCCGGGCCGTCGACGAGCAGCGCCTCCGCCAAGCCGCCGGCGAAGCGCTTCTCGAGAGAACGCTCGGTCACCAGCACAGGGGCCTCGGCGTCTTCGAGCATGTAGGCGACGCGCTCGGCCGGATAGTTGGGATCGAGCGGCAGGTAGGCCCCGCCGGCCTCGAGAATGCCGAGCATCCCCACGACCATCTCCGCGCCGCGCTCGACGCACAGGCCCACGACCACGTCGGGACCCACGCCGCGGCTGCGGAGCCGGTTCGCAAGCCGGTCGACGCGCTCGGCCAGATCAGCGTAGCTTAGAAATTCCGGGCCCGCGACGACGGCCGTGGCATCGGGCGTCGCGGTGGCCTGGCGCCGAAAGGCGGTCGCGACGGTCTCGCCTTCGGGCAGCGGCGCGAAGGTCTGGTTCCAGGTCTCGAGCTGGAGACGAAGCTGCTCCTCCGGCAGAATCGGCGTTGAGGCGAGCTTTCGCTCGGGCTCTTCGGTGACGCCCTCGAGAAAAACGGTCAGCCGATCGACCATCTCTCGGGCCGCCTCCTCGGAGAAGCGCGCCGCATCGAACACCCACGCTCCGCCCTTGCCGTCGGTGCGGATCTCGCAAGTCAGCAGCCCACGGGATTGAGCGGACTGGCCGGGCTCGACCACATCGAGGACGATGGGGCACTCGGCGACCCAGTCGCGCCGGCGCAAGGTCTCGAGCTCGGGATAGCGCAAGGGCAGGTCGCGCAAGCAGGGGCCCTTGGCCGCCCGCTTCTGCTCAGCCCGTTCCCAAGCCTCGCGCTGTGCGGCAAGGGGCGCCTCGAAGTCCAGTCTGATCCGAAACGGCAGCGCTTCGAAAAACAAGGGCGTCCATTGCGCGGCCTGGGCGGTCCAGCTGGGATGCCGCCACGCGACATCGAACTTGGCTTCGCCTGCCAAACGCGCCAGAAATCCCGCCAAGCCGAGCCGTAACCATGCGCCGGCGTCCCCGCCTTGGTCCTCGATATACGATTGCCAGGCCCGCGGCGCGCTCCACTCGACTCTCGCCTCGCCGCCCTCGGCCGAAGGCGCGTCCTTGGTCCCCGGCAAGGCCCGCGGCGAATACTCGGCGAAACGCTTGCGCCAGAAGGTTTCGCGCCGGCTGCAGGACTCGACCAGGCGCTCGAGCCCCGTCGCGTCCTCGACGCCGGGCAATCGGTCGCCCACTTGCGGCAAATCCGCCGCTTGGCCGCCAAGAGTCGTCAAACCCTCGAGCCGCAGCGCAGCGTCGGCGGTCGCCACCGTCAGGCTTCCTTCGCCGGCTTGCAGGACCTCCCCAGCCGCCCCGGCTCCTGATGCCGGCAGCGCTCGCTGGCAGATCAAATATCCGGCCGCGGTGCGCACCTTGGCCGTTCCAAGCAGATTGGGGTGTCCGCCAAACTCTGCCGCGCGCACCAGCGCGTCCAGCTTTGCGGTCGGTTGAGCAAAATCCATCACGCCGGCGTGGGCGGGGTGCTGGAACATTCCGAAGTACGAGCGTTTCGAGAGGTCCTGCTCGCGCTCCGGAATCTCGCCTGAGGCCAGCGCCGCGTCGAGCTGCTCGAACGTGCGCGCTCCGGCGTCGTAGCACTTCGCGTTGAGCGCGTAGGCGGTCTCGCGTTGCGAGACGGCGAACCGCTCCTCGGCCAGCACGGGACCTTCGTCGACCCCTCCGCGCACCCAGTGCCAGGAGACGCCGTATTCCTCCGCGCCCTCGAGAATCGCCCAGGAGGTGCAGTGCACTCCGGCGTATTCCGGCAGCGGACCGTCGTGGAAGTTGATCGCGCCCTTGGCGGGCAGCGCCAGGACTTCCTCGGGCAGGATTCGCAGATTGACGATGCTGAGCAGATAGTCGAACGGCTCGCGCCCGAGCGCTTCGACCATGCCGGCGTGATCGACCACGGGAATCCCCTCGCGATGCGCCCAATCCGCCACCACGTCGCTGGCGGTGACGCAGCCGAGCGTCGTTCTGCCGTTACGGATGAGGATATCGCCACAGCGCACCGTGAGCGCGCCGTCTCCGACGACCCAGCATCGATACATATTCACGTCTCCCGACCTAGCGACGCCCGCGGCCGGGATGGAGCAAGTCGTTGAAACTGCGACCCGCCGATCGTGGCGTCCTAGTGCTTATAGCAGTAGCCTATCACGGGCTTTCTCAGCGTTAAATAGTACAAATATTAGTACTATCGTACTGGTTCGCCGCCGGGTCGCCAGAGCTATTGCGGGTCGGGAGCGGGCTGGGATATGATCGCCTAAGTAGGGAGACCTAATTCAAACTTCGTTTGTTACAAACATCTGACGTGCAGTTTGGTTTTGCGGTCGCAGCTCTGTTTTGAAGAACATCGTCATTTTCGGTGCGGCCGAGTCGGCTAGCCTTGCGCGCCACTACCTGGAGCGCGACGGGGCGCGGAAGGTCGTTGCATTCGTCGTCGACGACGAGTACCTGCGGGAGGACACCGCCCACGGGCTGCCAGTCGCGCCGTTTAGCGAGATGACGACGCGGTTCCCCCCGGCCGAGTATGACGCGCATGTCGCGGTCGCTTGGGGTCGTGCGAACTCGATCCGCCAGCGCAAGTACGACGCGTGCAAGGCGGCGGGCTACACTCTGGCGTCGGTCGTCTCCGAGAAGGCGTCGGTGTTTCCCGATCTCGTCTATGGCGAGAATACGCTGGTCCTCGAGCAATCCGCGGTGCAGCCGGCTGTTCGCTTGGGCAATGACGTGCTCGTCGGCACGGGCGTGGGCGTCGGCCATGCAAGCGTCATCGCAGACCACGTGTCGCTGTCGAGCAACGTCGCGCTCGGGGGATCGTGTCGTCTGGGGCTGCGGGTGTATTTCGGTCTCTGCGCGGTTGCGCGCGACCATTGCACGATCGGAGACGACGCGATCGTGACGATGGCGGCGGCGGTCACGCGAGACCTGCCGGCGGGCGCCGTGTTGCTCGCCCCGACTAGCACGATCGCAGACCCGGAGACGGCCGAGATCGTGCGGCAGAATTCGTTTCCTGACCCGGGCTGAGAACACAGCGCTACGCATGCCGAACCTCGATCGCATCCACAGCCAAGTCGGCCGCTACTACTCTGACAAGCTGGCTGAGCACGGAGAAACCCACAGGGGAGTGGATTGGAGCTCGCGCGAGTCGCAGTTCGTCAGGTTCGACCAACTTCTATCGCTCCACCGGGGCGGTTCGGAGCCGTTTTCGATCTTGGACTACGGTTGCGGATATGGCGCGCTCGTCGAGTATCTCGAACAGAGAGAGTTTCGCTATGAGTACACCGGCTTCGACATCTCGACCGAGATGATTCGAGCGGCGAGCGAGCGATTCGGAGCGAACGCCACGGTTTCGTTCGCGAGCGAGCACGAGCGCCTGGCTACGGCGGACTACGTCGTAGCGAGCGGAATATTCAACGTGCGTCTGGAGACGCCGAAGCTGGAGTGGAGCGGCTATATTCTCGAGACGCTCGGCCGCATGTGGGCCGCGAGCAAGAAGGGGATGGCGTTCAATAGTCTCACCAGCTACTCGGACGAGCCGCTGATGAAAGACTATTTGAGCTACGCCGATCCTTGCGAGCTATTCGACCACTGCAAGCGGAACTTCTCCAAGCAGGTCGCGTTGCTGCATGACTACGGACTCTACGAGTTCACGATACTCGTTCGCCGGGAGTGACTCGCTAGCGGGCTTCGATCTGCCGGACCTCGAATCGGTCCTGATCTCCCAAGAGTCTCACCAAGCCCTCTTCGCCGATGAGATGCCCGGCGCCGACGACGACGAAATGTACGCCGCCTTGGTCGATCATGGCAGCGACCTTTTCGGCCATGCCGTAGTTTCGTTTGGTGATCATCGCGTCATAGACGGGCTGCAGCTCGTTGGTCTCGCCGTCGCCGAGGTCGATCATGAGCTTCCCGAGGGCTTCGACGTCGCCGGTTCGCCAAGCCGTCATCAGCTCGTCCACTGTATCCGTAGTCTTGTCGAGGTCGCGGATCTGATAGACCATGAACTTCTGCTGCATCTCGGCCGAGAAGCCGGAGAGCATCTCGAGCTGAAATTCGGCGGATTCGAGCTGTACGACGGTCTTGCCGGATTCGGCGGCCTGTTTCAAGAAGTGCCGGTCGATACCGAGCTCGAAGTCATAGCCTTGGCGTTGGTATTCCATGATGGCGAGCGTCATGGCCGCCAGCCAGGGTTTCATGATGTTGAGACCGGCGAACGGAAAGCCGCGCTCGGCGCAGAAGGCTTTGAGCTTTTCCAGGTCTGCGGGCTCGAGCGTATCGGCAAGAGTCGTGCCGTCGAAGTTCATGCCTAGAGCCATCGTTTTCTGGCCGAGGGCTTGTTGATCGACCGCATTCATGTCGACTTCGACGACGAGCGTATCCGAAGCCGCATAGGCGTCCTCGATGGCGGGGTTGAGCGGGTACATCTCAGGCTTGGCTGTGTGAACCGAGCCGAATAGGTAGGCTGTGCCTTGCTCCCCGGTTGCTTCCCAGAGCAGGAGTTTCTGCTGCCCATGCAGGCTGAGCGCGGCGGCCAGCCAAACCAGCGCCGCGGGCGACCAGCGCGAGATCCGATGCGTCATGACCTTCATCATGGCGCGCGTCCGCCGCGATGGCGAGTAGGAATTCGCCTGAGCCGGGCGGGCCGGGCGATTCCGGATCCGCTACGATGGCGCCATGCGACGTCGAGACTTTCTCGCAGCCGCGGCGGGCGGGGCGGCGGCTTGCACCGCTCCAAAGGCGCCCGACGAGCGCTCGAACATCGTATTCGTGCTGGTGGACGACCTGCGCTGGGATGAGCTGGGTTGTATGGGGCATTCCGTCGTCAAGACGCCGGCAATCGATCGCATCGCGGCGGAAGGCGCGCTATATGCCAACGCCTTTCACACGACGCCGTTGTGCTCGCCGGCCCGCGGTTGCTTTCTCACCGGGCAGTACGCCCACACGCACGGCATCACCGACAACACCGCCCGCAATGCGCAGAGCCATCAGCTCCGAACGTGGCCCCGCCTGCTCCACGACGCGGGCTATGAGACGGCCTATGTCGGGAAATGGCATATGGGCAACGACGACTCGCCGCGGCCCGGATTCGACCACTGGGTGAGCTTTCCCGGCCAGGGAACCTACCATGACCCGACGATCAACGAGAACGGCGAGCTGCAGACGGTCGAGGGCTACACGACGGACATCTTTACCGACTACGCGATCGAGTTTCTCGAGCGAGCGCGCGAGAAGCCGTTCTGCCTCTACCTCGCCCACAAGGCGCTGCACCCGGAGCTGCAACAGGCCGATGACGGCAGCGTCACCGGCACGCACGCCTTCATCCCGGCCGAGCGTCACGCCGAGCTGTACGCGGGCGCCGAGGTCCCGCGACGGCCGAGCTACGGCCGCCCGCCAGCGGGCAAGCCCGCTCTCGAGCGGCAAGTCGGCGATCTGCCGCCGCTGGGACCGGAAACCGTGACCGACGACGAGACGATCCTCAACCGCTGGCGCGAGCTGGCCGCCGTCGAAGAGGGGGTCGGCCGCATGCTCGAATCGCTCGACCGGATCGGCAAGCTCGACAATACGCTGTTCATCTTCGCGGGCGACAACGGCTACTTTTACGGCGAGCACGGCCTCAGCGTCGAACGACGGCTCCCTTACGAAGAAGCGATCCGCATGCCGCTGCTGATGCGCTACCCGGCGCGGATTCCCGCCGGAGTAAAGATCGACGACCTCGTGCTCGGCATCGACATCGCGCCGACCGTGCTCGAGGCCGCCGGCGAGCGCGTCCCCGACGACGTCGAAGGCGCTTCGCTCTCGGCTTCGTGGCGCGGCGAATCCGCCGGCTGGCGCGACCGTTTCCTGATCGAGTACTACTCCGACACGGTCTTTCCGCGGATGGACCGCATGGGATACCAGGGGGTGCGCAGCACCCGCTGGAAGTACGTCCGCTATCGCGAGCTCGAGGGCATGGACGAGCTCTACGACCTGGAAACCGACCCCTATGAGCTCGACAACCGGATCAACGATCCCGCCGCACGAAACATGCTCGACGAGCTGCAGCTCGACCTCGCTGGTTTCGTCCCAAGCAAGTCCGTCTAGCTCGGCAGACCGCTCAGCCGGGCCGGCCCCGAGCGCGACCCCTATAATGGATAGGCATAGGCGGGCCAATCGTGAACACGAAACCCACCATCTTCGGTCGTCGAATGCTGCGTACGTGGAGTCGCGGCGGCACGACCGGTTTCCTTTTCTCGGTCTGACGCACGCGGCTCTCCGGCTCGTCCGGCTGTCCTGCCCTAGTCCTGTAGCATTGTTGGCGAGCTCGCGCCCCGCCCGCGTCGAAAAGGGGCTCGCCGTCTTGGTAGTCTTTGGAGCGAACCATGTCAGCACCAGCAGTGAAGCTTCCCGACGAACATGACGAGATCGTGGCCCTCGAGCAGCGCCACGTGATGCAGAACTACGGCCGCTACGATCTTTCGATCGAGCGCGGCAAGGGCTGTTACGTCTACGACGTCGAGCGCAAGCGCTACCTGGACTTCATCACCGGGATCGGAGTCAACGCGCTGGGCCACGGACATCCGCGCCTGATCAAGGCCGTCCGCGACCAGCTCGGCCAGCTCATCCATTGCTCGAACCTCTACTACCACCGCTTTCAGGGACCGTTGGCCGAGCGGTTGACGCAGATGAGCGAGATGGAGCGAGTATTCTTCTGCAATAGCGGCGCCGAGGCGGTCGAAGGCGCGCTCAAGATTGCCAAGGGCCATGGCCGTCGCATCCGCCCGGGTAAGCACGAGATCGTCGCGTTCGAGGGCTCGTTTGCGGGCCGCACGCTGGGCGCGGTTTCGGTCACCGGCCAGACGAAGTTCCGCGAGCCCTTCGAGCCGCTGATCCCGGGCGTCAAGTTCATCGCGGTCAACGACGAGGCGGCGCTGGAGGCGGCGGTGGGCGACGACACCTGCGCCATCTTCTTCGAGCCGATCCTGGGCGAGGGCGGCATCGTGGAGGTCGAACGCTCGTTCGCCGCCAAAGCCGAACTGCTCGCACAACGCCACGACGCCTTGCTCGTGCTCGACGAGATCCAGTGCGGGCTCGGAAGGTCCGGCGCCTATTTCGCTTTCCAACTCTGGAACCGGCCGACCGAAGAGGACCCTAACCCGACGCCGATCCAGCCCGACGTGGTGACGGTGGCCAAACCGCTCGGAGGCGGCCTGCCGATGGGCGCTATTCTGACCAACGACAAAGCGTCGGACATCCTCGGACCGGGCTTGCACGGCTCGACCTTCGGCGGCGGCGCGCTCGCCAGCCGCGCTGCGCTCGAGTTCCTCGACGTGATGGACGAGCTGCTGCCGATGATCAAGGAGCACGGCGTCTACTTCTGGCGCCGGCTCGAAGAGCTAGCCATGAAGTACGACTTCGTGGTCGGACCGCGCGGCAATGGGCTGATGCTCGGCCTCGAGCTCAGCATCCCGGGCGGCTGGGTCGTGCCGGCGGCGCAGGCGCGCGGCTTGCTCATCAACTGCACCGCGGGGAATGTCTTGCGGTTCTTACCGCCCTACGTGCTCGAACGGCGCCATGTCGACCAGGCTTTCGACGCCCTCGACAAGGTGTTCAAGGCTGGTCCGCCGGCCGAGAGCTGAGCCCTCGAACAGCGATCCGAACCTCGAGGCGGGGCCCGCGACGCGGGCCCCGCCGTCTGTTCAGCCCCACCCTGGGATTGCGACAGTTGTAGTAGAATTTTTCTCGACCCCGGGACCGAGCTCGCGCCCGAGCCCGAAAGTCCTTGAAGACAGCCACTTTGCGGGCCGCGCCCGGTACTACATAAGCCGCAGGTGTTGATTCGATGGGGAAAAGAACCCCAAGATATGGATTTTTCGGTTGACTCACCCCCAAGATCGAGTACACTAGGTGACGTTGCTCGCGCGGAGAACGCGCCCTCGTTGGTCGGATGCGCGACGAGCGACAGCCTCAATAAATGCGATGAGCAGCAGCTCGGCGGCGCCGTCGCGAGGTACACGGGTTGCCCTTTGAACTAGCAGTGATCTTGTGGAGAAGCGGACCGATATGGGCGAGATTCAGGTGGATTTGACGACGCGCGAAGCAGAGCTCGAGAGAGGCAAGCGGCAGGGACTGCCGTTCCCGCGCTATTTCACCAGCGGGCTGGAGCCGGGCAAGACGCCCTTCGACGAGCTGGAATGGGAAAGGCGCACCGCTTCGATCACCGACGCGCAGGGCGAAACGGTCTTCGAGCAACACGACATCGAGGTGCCGCGCGCATGGTCGCAGACGGCCACCAACATCGTCGCGAGCAAATACTTCCACGGCCAGCTCGGGACGCCGCAGCGCGAGACCAGCTTGCGCGAGCTGGTGGGTCGGGTGTGCGACACCATCACCGGCTGGGGCGCGGCGGGCGGCTATTTCGCCGACAAGTCCGATGTCGAGAACTTCCGTCTCGAGCTCACCCACCTGATGGTCAATCAGATGGCGGCCTTCAACTCGCCGGTCTGGTTCAACGTGGGCGTGCGGGAGACGCGCGGCTACGGCTGGACCTATGACAAGGAAAAGGGCCGGGTGACCACCATCCGGCCGGACCGCCACACGCCGCAGTGCTCGGCTTGCTTCATCAACTCGGTCGACGACTCGCTCGAGTCGATCATGAACCTGGCCAAGACCGAGGGCATGCTGTTCAAGTGGGGCTCGGGGGCGGGCTCGAACCTCTCGAAGATCCGCGAGGACGACGCCTCGCTCGCCGGCGGCGGGCGCGCTTCGGGGCCGGTCTCGTTCATGAAGGGCTTTGACGCGTTTGCCGGCGTGATCAAGTCCGGGGGCAAAACGCGTCGCGCGGCGAAGATGGTCATCCTCAACGCAGACCATCCCGACATCGAAGACTTCATCTGGTGCAAGGCCAAGGAAGAGCGCAAGGCTTGGACGCTGATTGAAGCCGGCTACGATCCGGCGCTGGACGGCGAGGCCTACGGAAGCATCTCGTTCCAAAACGCCAACCACTCTGTGCGGGCGACCGACGAGCTCATGCGCGCCGCCGCGGACGACTCGGATTGGTGGACGCGCTCGGTGCTGACCAACCAGCCCAAGGATCGCAAGAAGGCCCGCAAGATGCTCGACGCCATCGCCGAAGCCACGCATCAGTGCGGCGACCCGGGCATGCAGTTCGACACCACGATCAACCGCTGGCACACCTGCAAGAACACCGATCGCATCAACGCCTCGAATCCCTGCTCGGAGTACATGTTCCTCGACGATTCGGCTTGCAATCTCGCCTCGCTGAACCTGATGAAGTTCCGTGAGCGCGACGGCTCGTTCGACGTCGAGGGCTTTCGCCATGCGGTCGACACGCTGATCATCGCGCAGGAGATCATCGTCGGCTCGGCCAGCTACCCCACCGAGCGCATTGCGCAGAACTCCTACGACTACCGCCCGTTGGGCCTCGGCTTCGCCAACCTCGGCGCGCTGCTGATGTCGATGGGCGTGGCCTACGATTCCGACAAAGGACGCGACTTGGCGGGAGCGATCTCGGCCGTGATGTGCGGCCAGGCCTACCTGACGAGCGCGAGAATCTCCGCTGACGCTACCGGCCCGTTCCCTGGATACGACCAAAACCGCGAGCCCTTCCTCGGGGTGATGCGGATGCACCTCGACGCGGCGCGCAAGCTGGGACGCAAGTATGACGACCCCATGCTGCGCGACGCGGCCGAGAAGGTGTGGGAAGAAGCGGTGACGGCGGGCGAGAAGTACGGCTACCGCAACGCCCAGACCACGGTGATCGCGCCGACCGGCACGATCGGCTTCATGATGGACTGCGACACCACGGGCATCGAGCCCGAGCTGGCGCTGGTCAAGTACAAGAAGCTGGTCGGCGGCGGCGTCATCAAGATCGTCAACAACACCGTGCCCGAGGCCTTGCTGCAACTCGGCTACAAGCCCGAGCAGGTCTCCGAGATCGTCAACTACATCGACTCGACCGGGACGATCGAGGGCGCGCCGCACCTCAAGAACGAGCACTTGGCGGTGTTCGACTGCAGCTTCACCGCGCAGAACGGCACGCGGTCGATCCAGTACCGCGGCCACATTCGGATGATGGCGGCGGTCCAGCCGTTCACCTCCGGGGCCATCTCGAAGACCATCAACATGCCGGAGGAGTCCACGGTCAACGACATCGCCGAGGCGTATCTCGAGTCGTGGCGACTAGGACTGAAGGCCGTGGCCATCTACCGCGACGGATCGAAGAAAGCGCAGCCGCTAAGCACGGGCAAGGACGCCAAGAAGGCGGAGGAGCAAGTCGTCTACAAGCCGATGCGCAAGCGCTTGCCCGACGAGCGCAGCTCGGTGACGCACAAGTTTTCGGTGGGCGGGCACGAAGGCTACGTGACGGTCGGCCTCTATGAGGACAATCAGCCGGGCGAAGTCTTCATCAAGATGTCGAAGGAAGGTTCGACGATCTCGGGCCTGATGGACTCCTTCGCTACGGCGGTTTCCCTCGCGTTGCAGTACGGCGTGCCGTTGAAGGATCTGTGCGAAAAGTTCCAGCACGTGCGCTACGAGCCTTCGGGCTGGACGAACAACAAGGACATTCCGTACGCGAAGTCGCTGACCGACTACATTTTCCGCTGGCTAGGCGGCCGGTTCGTCTCCGAGGAGTTCAACCAGACCGAAGCCGGCGAGACGCCTAATCTGCGGCCGACAGAGCCGGATCCGCAGCAGGATCTGCCGTTCATTCCAATCTCCGCCGATGCGCCGGTTTGCGCCGAGTGCGGCTCGCTGATGGTGGTCAACGGCTCCTGCTACAAGTGCGAGAACTGCGGCTCGACCTCGGGGTGCAGTTAGCGGAGTAACGGAATTTTCGTCCGCCGTCGAGCGGACGACCCGGAGTTCGCCTCGGCGAATGTTCCCTCCTTCCGGGTCGGTTCGGGTTTCCGAACCGACCCATTTTTTCGCTTGACCTTTCAGATGGCCAGATACTCAGATGGCCAGATACGACGTGTGGCCCTATACTGATACTTGCTAGGCCGAATGCCATGCCGCGTCCACCGAAGCTAACTTCCGACCAGAAAGTCTTATTGGCAAAGTGGGAGCCAATTCTTCGTGATTCAGCCAAGTCCGGAGAGCTGGAGACGGCCAAACGAGCGATGGCCAACATCCAGAAGTGCCTTAGGCGTTCTGGCCATGAAACCCGATTGATGTCTAACAAGGTCTGGTACTTCGAAGCTGCGATGGAGTCTGGACACCTATCGGACGCGGAGCGAGGCTTTATCGGCATCCGTGGGAAGGTTCCGAAGCGTAACCTAACTCACCGGAAGGCCACGGCCCTCCTAGCGGTCTGCTACATTCGGCAGAAGCGCACTGAGCTTGCGATGCCGCTGATTTCAGCCGCACTCCGAGACAAGAGCTACTCGGGTGATCAGAAGAGGAGGGGTGAAGTACGTCGCGAGCTTGCGCGTATCTTTCAGGAGGAATCGCTAATTTCTGACCTCAGGGGGCGCTACCGTGACCCTCTGGATGTAGATGATATCTTGGCGCGAGCTGGCCAGTTGGTGCAGACCAAGCACGAACGGGAGATCATGGAATACCTCGGGAACACCGTTCCATTTGAGGCGCGCGAGCGCTTCTTAGAAATGCTCGAGTTCACTCGAAAAGAACTGCCCTCGGCTGACCGAAAGCTCCTGCCGAGTCCAGATGTAGCACGGACTAGCGAAACCCTGGGAGAAAGGGTTCTATCGGCGACTAAACGTGTCGTGTGGAAATCGTTGTGCGACGAACGCAGTGCCGTATACGAAGTCTGGTGCAAAAAGGGTGTGCTGGCAGTTGCCCGGATGCAGATGCTTGTCGCAGCAGTCTTGACGTGTCTCATGAGGATCGACTTGGCTCTAGCCTCGCTCGCCATCTCGATCAGTGCTCTAATTCTCAAGATGGGATTGGAGGTCTTCTGTAGTGTGCTTCCTCCTAGCTGGGTCGTTAATGTCTAGCTCAGGCTGATGACGGGTGGCTGCGGCGTAAGGATGAGGGCAGTCGCCAAATAGATCTACTGGCGTTGTTGCCTTTGGGTGGGCTGACCTGCGGCAGGCTCCTGAAACCTGAGCACAGGCCAAACAGATCCTTCAATAACGGCGTCCGCACCGCCCCCCAAGGCGTACCGGCGAGCACGCGTGCCTTCTCGACCGAGACAGGCTACACTGCGGCCATGCACCGACGCCAAGCGATTGCTCGTCTCGCGGCCGGCGGGCTTGCGGCCGCTCCCGCTGCCTCCGCCGCCTGGAAGAACGCCTTCGCCGAACAGCTCAAGCAGGACCTGCTCGGCCACTGGCAAAGCGAGCGCGAATACTCCGTCGCCGTCGTCAACGCCATGCCGGAGGAGCAATTCGGCTTCCAGCCCAGCCCGGAGGTGCGGACGTTCGCCGAGCAGGCGGTCCACTTCGCGCGGGCGCAGGTCGCCTACTTCTCCCGGCTGAATTTGATCGATGCGCCCAAGTCGCCCGAGCAGGGCGCTTCGCCGGCGGAAGTGAAGGCCTTTGTCGCGGAATCGTTCGACTACGTGCGGGATGTGCTGACGAAAGCGGGCGAGGCGGAGTTCTTCCGGCGCGACGTGCAGATGGGACGGATCCCCAAGCTGCACACCACCCAGGACCTGTGGCTGCGCGGCGCCCTGCACACGGCGCATCACCGAGGGCAGTTGATCGTCTACTTGAGATTGAGCGGGATCAAGCCGCCGACTTGGCGCTTCGCGGCACAGGGGGGGTGAGGCGTACCGCAGTCTGCGATCTTGGCGACGGTCAGACGTCCACGCGAAGCGCCCGCAGCAGAACAATAGCGTTGCTGCTACTGACTATGCCGGACTGAAGGTGGTAGTCGAAACTTAGCTCGCCGTCGACTACTTGGTCTTGGAAGTGCGCGGCCTCCGCCGTCGGCCTTTCCAAGAGGGTCTTTGCGAGTTCGACGTCATGAGTCGTGAGTAGCACCGATCCCCCTCGGGCGATGAGCTGATCGACGATGGCTCGGGCGCCGATCCGGCGATCTCCCGAGTTTGTCCCGCTCAGCATCTCGTCCGCCAGCAGCAGCACGGGCTCGCCCGAAGCGGCGGTTTCGAGAGCCGCAGCAAGCTTTGAGGCCTCTACCAGGAATCTTGACCGCCGCTCGTGAACGGACTCGTCGATTCGCGCGGAAACCACGAGGGAGAATTCCGACAGTTCGAAACGTGCCGCGCGGACCGGCGCCCCGGCTCGAGCCAGAACGCAGTTCAGTCCCGCCGCTCGCAGATACGTGCTCTTGCCTGACATGTTGGAACCGGTGATCACCAGCGCCTTTTTCCCGGCATCCAATCGCACCGGGGCGCTGACGGCGCGCCCCGGTTGAAGCAAGGGATGCTCCATCTTGTCCGCTACCAAAGCAACACCGGAATCCTGTCGAAAGCTCGGGAAGACGCTTTGTGGGTGGTCCCCTGCGAAGGCTGCGACGGCACAGAGACCTTCGAACGAGCCAAACGCGTCTGCCCATAGGGATAGCGCTGAACCATGAGCGATCTGCCACGACTCGATGCTGAGTCCCCACTGCGTGGCCCAGGCGAGAAGATACGAAGCCGCGATAAGCGCGTCGGAATTGCGAGCCTGTAGCCACCCAACTCGTCTATTGAGCGATGCCAGTAGAACCGACGCAGATTGTCCAGACTCGGAGCACAGGCTCTCTTGCAGCGAGCGCAACAGCGGGGCGCGAAATGTCTCTCGCTCCAGCAGCCGTGCGCCCTTCTCAAGCTCCCGTAGAACGCGAGCATTCGACGCGATGGAACTGACGGTGCGCTCGATCGATTCGCGAACCTTGAAACACATCAGGCCTTGCAAGGAAGCCAGCACGGCGAACGCGACCCACATGTGAGGGACCGGCGCTGTTGGGCCCACAGCCAAGGCAGCGAGCACAAGCACACAGACAGCTAGTCCGAACAGGCAGAGCCGATACCACCTTGGGACATCTTCCGGCCTCTGCTTCGCCCATTCCTGTAGCGCGTCGGACTCCGAGGACGACGGCGTCAGAACATCGGGGACGCCGCAGAGCTGCAGTTGTACGTCGTTCCTGCTACGCAGCTCTTCAACCGCTTCTTGCCGCTGCGCGACCTCGTCGGTGCTGCACGGGTTCAGGAGCCAGCCCGCGAGCGTGGACCTGCCCAGGGTAGTGACGGACGAGGGCGCCAGCAGCTCAAAGAGGGAACCTTCCCCGAATAGGTCGAGATCTTCCGCATACAGATGTTCAGCGCTGCGGAAGTCGTCTCCGGGATCACCCGTGCCGACCCATCGCTCCGTCAGGCGCTCGACGCTCCTTTCAAGCCATTCGGAACGGCGTCGATGCGTTCGCACTGCGGTCGCCGACCTAGAGGTGAGTATCGAAAGCCCCAGAGCGACTGAGCCCGCGATTGCGGCGGGCCAAATTGTGGCCCCCGAGTTGATGGCGAAAACCGTCCATCCGACTGTCAGCACCGAGGCGGCGGATACAGCTAACCAGCAGAAGCGGTAGTGGACGTTGGAGCGCTTAAGCGAGCGCTGAGACTCGGCTAGGGCGCGCTCCCTCTGGCCCAGGATCGCCGCATGAGAATTGCTCACAAGGCGGATTGTACCGTTCAGCGGCCTTCGAGCTAACGCCTAGCTCGCTGCCGGGGAAGGGCCGCTCGGCTCGAGATCGCTTGTGGAGAACCGACTCGGAAGGACGAACCGAATTCCTCACCCGTTAGCCTGGGCTCTCGACCAGGGCTTGTCTCGCGCACCGGATCACCGCACGCGGCTGCCGCTAGAAAGCCTGCTTTGCCTACCCGCCCACCTGCTCCAGAATCGCGAAGTCCCCAGGGTTCCAGGCCTGGACAATCAGGTAGATCTTGCCGTCCACCGTACGCATGGTCGCGTTGTGGATGTGCTGGAACTTCTCGAGCCCTAGCTCCTCCTTCGGCATGATCGTCGAGACGACCTTGTCGCCCTTCAGCACGTAGACCGGCGCGCCCTTGGAGCGATCCGGGCCATGCAGGGCGCCCACGACGGCGTAGTCGCCTTCGTAGTCGATGTCGCAGGGGAAGGCGCCCGTCGGTACGCGCACGGTGTCGACGAACTGGCCCGCGGGAGTAAAGCGGTCGATCTCGGCGTTGGGCCGGTCGGCGACGTCGATGCGCTTGAGCCCCGGCGGAACCGTGATGCCGTGGCCGGTGCCGAACATACCCGCCGACTCGCCCTTGCCCCCGAAGGACTTCCTCGACCAAGCCGCCCGGAAGGGCGACAGCCGGTTCACGCGGGCCGTGAGGACGTAGTCGAGCTTGGAGTAGCCCGTGGCGATGTAGAACGAGCCGTCGAGGTACTCCACATCGGTCGGCACGAACGCGCCGCCGCCCCGGAAGTAGGCGTTGACCGCCGACTGGTCGGAGATGTCTTCTTCCGGCGGCTCGAGGGTGTGCAGCAGCTTGCCGTCGAGGGTCGTCGTGTAGACCCGGTTGGACTGGTTGCCCGGGAAGGTGAGATAGCCCTCGCCGCGATGGTCGAACCAGATCGTGGCGTTGTGCATGTTCGTCCCGGCCATGCTGGGATGGGTGTCGAGCAGGTCGACGGTCTTCAGGTCCTGGCCGATGCGAAGAATCCCGGCGCCGGGCAGCGCGAAGTAAGTCTCGCCCTGGCCATCGCGACGGTCCACCGCAAAGCCGCCGTGCGCCTTCTCGAGCACCTCCTGCGCCTTGGCGGGCAGGATGGACGAGGTGTGCAGGACGCGGAACTTCAGCTCGCCCTGACCGCTGACCATCTCGGCCGCTTCCGAGCTCCAATTCCAGCCCAGGGCGGCCAGCCCGGCAAATGCTGCACAGACGACGATGCGTTTCATCTCGACAATTCTCCTCACCCGGCCAACTGGCCTCAACGATTGGATTAGAGCAAATCCGGCGGCCAACTTCCAAGCCGAATTACAATGGCGAGGATCTCATGCAATCTCTCGACCGTCGCCGCTTCCTCCGCAGCTCCGCCTCGCTCGCCGCTGGCGCCGCACTCGGCTCCGGGCTCGCATCTCAGGCTGGGTGCGGCTCTCCGAGCGTCGCCCCCGAGCTCGCATCGGCCTGGGCGGCCGTGCCGGACCGCGTCTGGATCGGACCCGAATACTGGGCTAATCCGCTGCAGGACTGGCGCGTCCACGACGGGCGGGTGGAATGCCATTTCGCTTCGATGAATCGTCAGTTGCACTCGCTGACGCGCTCGATCAAGGCCGGCGCCGGTTCGCTCGAGATGAGCGTCGAGGCGGGGCGCTTTGGCGGCACCGCGCTGAGCAACGGCGCGGGTTCCATCGGCTTCCGTCTCGGCAACCGCGGAAGGTTGGGAGACTACCGCCATGCGCTGGTCCACGGGCGCGGAACCGATGTCGGACTGACCGCGGCTGGCGGCTTGTTCGCCGGCGACGTGACCAGCGTGCAGGCCGACGGGATCGATCTCAACCGCGAATCGGTGCTGCTCCACCTCAGCGCAACGGCGACCGAGAGCAACGTGAGTCTCACGCTGATGGCGCACGACGGCGAATCGGGCGAGATGCTGGCTTCGATCACGCGCGAAGACCTGCCCCCGGACGCCCTGCGCGGCGGCGTTGCCCTGGTCGCGAACGTCCCAGCGCCGGACGCGCGGCCGGCGAACCAACAAGAGTCCGAGGACGCCGGGGCGTTCTGGTTCGACGATTGGCGCATTACCGGCGACCTGGTCGAGCGCTTCGACGAGCGGGCGTTTGGGCCGGTGTTCTTCGCGCACTACACGCTCTCGCGCGGCGTAATGAAGATGACGGCGCAGATGCCGCCGATCGGCGCCCGAGACAACCCGACCGTCCGCCTCGACGTTCGTCGCGATGACGCCTGGGAGCCCCTCGATGAAGCCAAGATCGACCCGGATGCACGCACGGCCACCTTCCGGATCACCGACTGGGACGCCACGAAGGATACGCCCTACCGCCTCGTCTACACGCTCTCCGACACCGCCGAGCGCGTCGAGCACGCCTTCGAGGGAACCGTCCGTCGCGACCCGGCGGACGAACCCGAGATCACCATCGCCGACATCTCCTGCAACGCGCACTACGCTTTTCCCAACACCGAATGCACCGCCAGCGTCGCAAAGCTCGACCCGGACTTGATCTGCTTCACCGGCGACCAGTACTACGAGGGCACCGGCGGCTACGGCGCGCTGCGATTCGTCGAGGGCGACCGCGCGATTCTCGACATGCTGCGCAAGTGGTATCAGCACGGCTGGACCTGGCGCGAGCTGCTGCGGGACCGGCCGGCGGTCTCGATACCCGACGATCACGACGTCTTCCACGGCAACCTGTGGGGCGAGGGCGGCGAGCAGCTCACGCCGGAGCAGACGATGGCTTCGGCGGGCTACATGATGAGCCCGCGGTTCGTCAATGCCGTGCATCGCACCCAGACCGCGCACCATCCTGACATCCCAGATCCCGAGCCGGGCAAGCGCGGCATCAGCGTCTACTTCGGCGACATGGTCTATGGCGGAGTGAGCTGGGCGATCCTCGCCGACCGGCAATTCAAGACCGCGCCCGAGGGCAACGTGCCTTATGGCAGCGAGCGCGCCGATCACGTCAAGGACTCGAGCTTCAATCCTCGCGAGGTCGACAAGCCCGAGTTCGACCTGCTCGGCGAGCGCCAGATTCGCTTCCTCGAGAGTTGGGCTCGAGACTGGGAGGGCGCGGAGATGAAGGCCGTCATCTCGCAGACGATCTTCACCGCCATGGCGACCACCCACGGCGGCGGCCGCATGCGGCTCGTCGCGGACTACGACGCCAATGGCTGGCCGCAGACTGCGCGCAACCAGGCTGTACGGGCGATGCGCAAGGCCTTCGCGTTCCACCTGGCCGGCGATCAGCACTTGGCGGCGGTCGTCCACTATGGCGTCGACGAACAGGGCGACGGCCCGGTCGCTTTCGCTGGTCCGGCGGTCAACAATCTCTACCCGCGCTGGTTCGAGCCGGAGCAGCCGGGGGACAATCGCGCGGGCGGAGCGCCAAGCTTTCTAGGCGACTTCCGCGACAGCTTCGGCCACCCGATGCGCGTGCTGGCCTGCGCCAACCCAAAGGTCGAGTTCCGTCGCGACCTGCTAGACCGCGAGACGGACAAGTCGGCGGGCTTTGGCGTCGCGCGCTTCCACAAGCAGCGCCGCGAGGTGACGGTGGAATGCTGGCCGCTGCTCGCCGACCCCGACGACCGGAGCGCCCAGTTCGAGACCTGGCCCGTGACGGTCTCGCAGCTCGACAGCTACGGCGGCGCGCACGCCGGGCTGCTGCCCACGCTCGAGGTCAGCGGCGCGCAGAAGCCGGTGATTCAAGTCGTCTCGGAGAAGGACGACGAGGTCGTCTACACGCTGCGTGCGCCGGGCCCGAGCTGGCAGCCGTTCGTCTTCGCGGCCGGAAAGTATACGGTTCGAATCAGCGATCCTGAATCGGGCCGCGCGGCCGAGCTGAAGGGCCTGGAAGCCCGGCGTGACAACTCGACGACCGAGGCGGTCACGCTCGCCTAGACTGCCATGAAAGACCTGCTCAAACCTTCTTTGAATTGGCTGCTCGTGTTCCTGCCGGGCTCAATCGCCGCCGAGCACATGGGCGCCTCGCCGACGTTGGTGTTCTGTCTGGCCTGCCTGGCCATCTTGCCGCTGGCGGCCTGGATGGGCAAGGCGACCGAGCACATCGCCGCCCACACCGGCGAGGGCATTGGCGGTCTGCTGAACGCGACCTTCGGCAACGCCGCGGAGATGATCATCGCCCTGATCGCGCTCAAGGACGGGATGATCGACGTGGTGAAGGCGTCGCTGACCGGATCGATCATCGGCAATATCCTGCTCGTGTTGGGCGCTTCGTTGGTGGCCGGCGGGGTGAAGTTCAAGAACCAAGCGTTCAACGCCTCGGGAGCGCGGATGCAGTCGACGCTGCTGACCCTGGCGGCCGTCGGGCTGATTGCGCCGGCCGCGTTCCACCACCTGGCCGGACCGGCGGGCTTGCCGGTCGAGATGGACCTGAGCCTCGAGATCGCCATCGTGCTGTTCATCTCCTACGGCTTGGGGCTGCTGTTCACGCTGCACACCCACAAGGAGTTCTTCGAAGGCGCCGGCGGGCACGGGCACGGCGACGAGAAGACCTGGCCGCTCACCAAAGCGCTGGGGCTGCTGGTGGGCGCGACCGTGCTGGTCGCTTGGGTGAGCGAGATTCTGGTGGGGTCGGTCGAGCACGCCGCGCATGACCTCGGCATGACGAACGTGTTCGTGGGCGTGATCGTGGTGGCGATTGTCGGCAACGCCGCCGAGCACTCGACGGCGATCTTGATGGCGTTCCAGAACAAGATGGATCTGAGCCTCTCGATCGCGATTGGCTCCAGCGTGCAAGTAGCGCTGTTCGTGGCGCCTGTTCTGGTGTTCGCCAGCTACTTCATGGCGCCAACTCCGATGGACTTGGTGTTCACGCCGGCGGAGGTGTTGGCGGTGGTGATGGCCGTGTTCATCACCTACCAGATCGCCGCCGACGGCGAATCGAACTGGCTCGAGGGCGCCTTGCTGCTGGCGGTCTACATCGTGCTGGGGATCGTGTTCTACTTCCTACCCGAAGCGGCGGCCACGCACTAGCGGGCTGAGGTAGTCGATTTTTGTGGCGCACGGCTATGCCGTGCAGGCGAGGCTGCGCCTCGCCCCGGGGCCGCAGGCCCCGATGCACGGCGCAGTCGTGGGTCACAAGAAGACGCGCCTCACTCCTTCGTCACGGCTTCGTCGAGGTTCAACACCGTCGAGGCGGCCAGCGTCCAGGCGGCGAGCTCCGCCCGGTCGAGCCCTGGATCGGCGGCCGACTCGCCCACGTCGAGCAGCTCGCTCGCCGCGCGCGGATCGGCGCGGTAGTCTTGTCGTTGTTTGCCAACCAAGGTGAGCAGCACGTCGCGCTCGGCTGCAGACGGCGCACGACCTAGAACGAGCTCGAACACGCGCCCCAGACGCGCCGCGTCCCTAGGCTCCGCCTCGTGCAGCGCCCGCGCGGCCAGCGCGCGCGAGGCCTCGACGTAGGTCGGGTCGTTGAGCAGCGTCAGCGCCTGCAGCGGCGTGTTGGTGCGCGCGCGCCGCACCGTGCACTTCTCGCGGTCGGGCGCATCGAAGGCGGTCAGCGAAGGCGGCGGCGCGGTGCGCTTCCAGAAGGTGTACATCGAGCGGCGGTAGAGCGCCTCGCCGTGATCCTG
This sequence comes from Bryobacterales bacterium, assembly GCA_965216545.1. Classification (GTDB taxonomy): domain Bacteria; phylum Acidobacteriota; class Terriglobia; order Bryobacterales; family UBA6623; genus RI-231. Next base: position 1,469,135 of record OZ244172.1, on the reverse strand, counting down.
CTCGTAGCTCTGGGCGGTAAAGCGGTCGCCGTAGCTGACGTCCTCCCAGATTCCGGGCGGCTGGTAGGGGTTCACGCTGGGGCCGCCGATCTTCTCGCGCAGCAGGCCGCTCACGTAGAGTGCGTTGTCGCGCACCATCTCCGCCGGCAGACGGAAGCGCGGACCGCGGGCGAGCAGTTGGTTCTCCGGATCGCGCTCGGCGAGCCGCGGGCTCACCCGCGAGCCTTGCCGGTAGGCGGCCGAAGTCACGATCAGGCGCTGCATCGCGCGAACGTCCCATCCTGATTCGATGAACTCGACCGCCAGCCAGTCGAGCAGCTCGGGATGCGTCGGGGCTTCGCCTTGTGAGCCGAAGTCCTCGGTGGTCCGCACCAGGCCCTGGCCGAAATACATCTCCCAGTAGCGATTCACCGCCACCCGCGCGGTGAGCGGATGCTGCGGCGAGACCAGCCATTTCGCGAGCCCCAATCGGTTCTGCTCAGCCCCGGAGGCCAGCGGCGGCAGCGCCGCGGGCACGCCTGGCTCGACCTGCTCACCCTTGGCGCGATAGTCGCCGCGCGCAAGCATGTAGCTCTGGCGCGGCTCGTTCATCTCCGACATCACCATCGTGGTCGGGACCTCGCGCTCGAGCTGCTTCAACGCGGCTTCGAGCCGGCGGATGTCTCGATGCGCCTGTCGATACTCGGAGCGGGCGAAGCGGTTGCGATAGTATTCGCGCAGGCGGTCCTGCTGGTCACAATCGGGGTCAGGCTCGGCCAGGATGGCGCGAAACGGGTGGTGCACGGCGAGCGCCGACGCCTCGGTCGCCTCGAGCGTCCGGGAGTAGAGCCGCAACTCGTCGATGGCGCCTTCGAAGGCCTGGTAACGCGAGCTCTTGGCGCCAATCTCGAGCGGACGGTTCGCCGGCCGCGCCTGGTTCGGCGTGAAGGCGCGGAGCGTCAGCGCCTGGCCGTCGACGTAGACCGCCACCTCTTCGCCGTCGAACGCGACGGCAAGGTGGTGGAAGTCGCGGGTGGTGATCAGCTCCGCGCTGCGCCAAGCGCCCGCGCCCCAGCGGATCTCGACCGGGCCCTGCGTCTTGTACTCCCCGGGAACCTTCGTGACCTTGCCGAGCGCAATCTCCAGCGGGCCCTGCTGCAGGTAGGTCACGCCCTTGCGGGCCACCGTGGAGGCCCAAAACGCGATGGTGAACGGGCGCTCGAGCGCAACGGCGGCGTCGAGCACGACGTGCTGCTCGCCGTCGAGCGAGAGCTGGTTGCCGATCTTGCCCTTGGGGAATGAGACTTCGCCGCGCGCAACCTCGCCCGCGCCGACGTCGCCGTCGAAGCTGTAGCGCGCGACCAAACCGTCCGTCGCGGGTGCGGGGACGGTCTCGAGGGCGGTCTCCTCCCACCTGAGTTGGTCGAGCGTCGCTTCGTGCTCGGGCAGCCGCTCTCGGGCGCCGGCAAGCTCGGCTTGGAGCGCATGGCGGCGACGCTCATACTCCGGTCCTGGCAGCCGCAGAACCGGCTCGGCGTTGCCCTCACGGCCGTCGAGCCCGCGCTCGTCGATGGTGTTGAAGAAAGCGAAGAAGCGGTAGAAGTCGCGCTGTTCGATGGGGTCGTACTTGTGGTCATGGCAGCGCGCGCAGCCCATCGTCATGCCCATCCAGACCGTGGCGGTGGTTTCGACGCGATCGACGACGTACTCGGTCTGGTACTCCTCGGGAATGGCGCCGCCCTCGAAGTTGATCATGTGGTTGCGGTTAAAACCGGTGGCGATGAGCTGTTCGCTGGTCGGCGAAGGCAGCAAATCCCCCGCGAGCTGCTCGATGGTAAAGCGGTCGTAGGGTAGGTTGCGGTTGTAGGCGTCGATGACCCAGTCCCGCCAATGCCACATGTCGCGGTGGGAGTCGATGTGGTAGCCGTGCGTGTCGGAGTAGCGCGCCAGGTCGAGCCAGCGCATCGCCATCCGCTCGCCGTAGCGCGGCGAGTGGAGCAGCCGGTCGACCGCGCGCTCGTAGGCGTCCGGCGCGTCGTCCGCTAGGAAGGCGTTGAGCTCTTGCGGCGTGGGCGGCAGGCCGGTGAGGTCAAAGCTCAGCCGGCGCAGCAGCGTCGCCTTGTCGGCCTCGGGGGAAGGCTCGAGGCCCTCGGCTTCCAGGCGCGCCAGGATGAAGCGGTCGATCGGGTTGCGAGCCCAGTCCTGGTCGAGCACGCTGGGCGGGACGGGGCGCTCGGGAGCGCGGTAGGACCAATGGGTCTGCCACTCCGCGCCCTGATCGATCCAGCGCCGCAGCGTCTCGATCTGCTCTTCGGTGAGCTTGCGCGGGAACGCCGGCGGCGGCATCCGCGCCGCCTCGACTTGGTGGCTCACGCGCTGGAACAGCTGGCTGGCCGCGGCGTCGCCCGGCGCCAGCACGCGCGCGGCGTCCGCGGGCCGGTCGAGCCGCAGATCGGCCTTGCGTTGCGCCTGGTCCGGACCGTGGCAGGCGTAGCAGGCGTCTGAGAGGATCGGGCGCACGTCGCGGGTGTAGGAAACCTGTTGCGCCTGCGCCGCGGGCAGAAGCAGAGACAGGGCTAGGATCGCTCGCACGCTGTGTATTGTACCGGCCTGGGCCCCATGGCTCATGCCGCGGTGTACGATAGGAGAGGCGGGAGGCGCCCAAGCGCGCAGCCCCCCAAATGTTCGCGATGTTAGACGACCCCGGCAGTAGACGGTACACGATACGGGAGCGCGCGACCGCGCCGGCCCGCTCGGGGCCCGTGCCGGTCGCCGTCTGGCGAGATGACCACGACCAAAGTCAGCTTGGAGCGGTTGGTCTATTTGACCGAGCTCACCGGGCTGCGCCTGGAGGGCCCGAACGGCGCCCGTCTGGGGCGCGTTCGGGAAGCCGCTCTTGCGCCCCGCGAACATCCGCGCCGCATCTCGCGCTACCTCTTTGGCGACGGTAAGGCGCGCTTCCAGATCCGCCACGATCAGATTCGCGAAATCAGCGTCGATCGCATCGTCCTAGCCGACGATCGCTTCGTTCCCTACTACGCGGACGACTCGCACCTGTTGCTGGCGCGGGACATGCTCGACCAACAGGTGGTGGACGTCAACGGCCGTAAAGTCGTCCGCGTCAACGACGTCGCTCTGCGCATCGAGCGCGCCAACGCCCACGACGAGCTTTGGGTCCATGAGGTGGGCGTGGGCCTGCAGGGCGCCTTCCGTCGCCTCACCGAAGGCGTGCTGCCGGACGGGCTCATCCGAAAGCTCCAATCGAGGATCAAGCCGAGCTCGATTCCCTGGGAGTACACCAACATCGTCGAGCCCGATCCCCAACGTCGCCTCAAGCTGCGGATCTCCCACGACCGCATCGGGCGTCTGCACCCCGCTGACGTAGCGGACATCATCGAAGAGCTCGGACCGGCCGAGCGCGAGGCGCTGTTCGAGACTCTCGACGAGGAAGTGGCCGCCCAAGCGCTCGAGGAGGTCGACCCCAAGCTGCAAGCCGGCATCCTGCACTCGCTCGAGAAGGAGCGCGTGGCCGACATCCTCGAAGAGATGGAGCCCGACGCCGCCGCAGACGTGCTGAGCGGGCTGGAAGAAGCCGAAAGCGAAGAGATCCTCGAGGAGATGGAAGACGAGCCGGCGGCGGACGTGGAAGAGCTGCTCGAGTACGAGGACGACACCGCCGGCGGCATGATGACGAATTACTTCCTCGCCCTGCCGCGGGATGCGACCGTCGAGGCGGCGACCCTGTCCATGCGGCAACACCACGACCTCGTCAAGTCGTTGACCCACATCTTTCTCGTCGACGACGCCGAGCGGCTGGTCGCGGCCATTCCGATTGGCAGGCTACTGCTGGCCGGTCCCGAGCAGCCGTTGCACCCGCTCGCCTTTCGAGAGACGCCGCGCGTGGACCTCGGCGCCGAGCGCGCGCGCGTGATCGAGGTGTTCGATAAGTACAACTGCTACTGCCTTCCGGTGACCGACGAGCTCGGCGTGCTCAAGGGCGTGGTCACGGCCGACGACGTGATCGCCGTGCTGCAGCGCTAGCGAGGCGAGAGGACGATGAGCGTGCCGGATTCCATGCGCCGCCGCCTCGCGCTGTTCTTCGCCGTGCTCGGGCCCGGCTTCATTACCGCCATGGTCGACAACGACGCCGGCGGAATCTTCACCTACTCCGAGGCCGGCGCGCGCTGGGGCTATACGCCGCTGTGGACGCTGATTCCGATCACGCTGGCGCTCATCGTCGCGCAGGAGATGTGCTCGCGCATGGGCGCGGTGACCGGAAAAGGACTCTCCGATCTGATTCGCGAAGAGTTCGGCTTCCGCACCACGTTCCTCGTCATGGCCGCCTTGTTCATCGTGAACTTGGCCAACGTGGCGGCGAACTTCGCCGGCATCGCGGGATCGCTCGAGCTCTTCTCGGTCAGCCGCTACATCGCCGTACCCATCGGCGCCGTGTTGGTATGGGCGTTGGTGGTGAAGGGGACCTACAACAGCGTCGAGAAGGTCTTCCTCGTGGCGAGCAGCTTCTACCTCGCTTACATCGCCTCGGCTCTAATGGTGCAGCCCGATTGGGGCGCCGCGATGCAGGCCACGGTGACTCCGGTGCTGATCAACCATCCGGGCTACATCGCGGTGCTGGTGGGCTTGGTGGGCGCGTCGGTCGCGCCGTGGATGCAGTTCTACCTGCAGGCGGCCGTGGTCGAAAAAGGCATCGGCGAGCGACAGTACCGCGGGTCGCGGGTCGAAGTCATCGTCGGCTGCGTGGTGATGTCGGTGATCGCGTTCTTCATCATCGTCTCGAGCGCCGGCGCGATCTGGGAGCAGGAGCCGCGCGAGATCCACGATGCCGCCGAAGCGGCGTTGGCGCTGCGGCCGTTGGGCGAGCACGCCTACCTGCTGTTCTCGGCCGGGCTCCTGTTTGCGTCGTTGTTCGCGGCAAGCATCCTGCCGCTCTCGACCGCCTACACCGTCTGCGAGGGGCTGGGCTTCGAGTCCGGAGTCAATCGGCGCTTCCGCGAGGCCCCGGCGTTCTACTGGCTCTACACCGGCTTGATCGTCGTTGGCGCGGGGATGGTGCTGATCCCGGGCTTCCCGCTGGTTCGCATGATCCTGTGGTCGCAAGTGCTCAACGGCGTGCTGCTGCCGGTCATCCTGATCTTCACGCTCATGCTGATCAACCGCTCGGACCTGATGGGCGAATGGACGAATTCGCGACTGTTCAACGCAATCGCCTACACAACGGTAGCGGCCATGGTCGTGCTGTCGATGGCGCTCGCGTGGATGTCGATCTAGGCGCGGCCCTACACCGCGAAGCAGCGCCCAAAGCGCAATAGCAATCGAGGGTCGCCGTGGATCCGGATCTTGCGGCGCAGCAGCGCCCAAACCAGCCCGTGGTCCTTGCGCAGGAACCCGAGCCAGGTCGGCCCGTCCGCCGTGACGTGCAGATCGGCTTCGCCCCCGTGTCCGTCCTCGACCGCGATCGTCTGGTTCTCGATCACGACCGTCGCCGTGGCTGGCTCCGTTCCCGTGAACGTGAAGTGGTACCGCGCCGCGAGCCCCTGCGAGCGACCCGGCTGGAACGTCAGCGACATGCCGTCAAGAAACCCGCGAATCGAGGTCGGGCGAAGACCGCTGCCCACGCTCCGGAGCCGCTTGTGCGGGAAGCGTTTCTCCGCGTGCGCTTCGGCGTCCGAGCCCGCCGCCACGTACACGCTCTCGACCTTGTGCTGCAGCGGTCGGACGACTTGGTCAAGGTGTTGCCGCCGGTCTTCCAGAAACGGCGAGATGACGTCTTCGCCCGCAGGGCAAACCGCCATGCAGTAGGCCGCCTTGTAGTTCGCGCCAAACGAAAGGCTTTGCCAGACCGAGGCCGACTCGTCGTCGTCGACGCGGCGGCGGTAGTCCCGAGCACCCGACGAGTCCGCCACGCTCTCCACCCAGTCCGTAAAGCCGCCCATGAACTCGCGGTAGTTGTGCGTATAGCAGGACTGAAAGTTGAATTCGCCCTCGGGCGAGATGGCGCCGACGGGACAGGCGGCGACGCAGAGCTTGCACTCCAGGCACGGGTTGAACGCAATCGGCCGGCTCTGCGCCCCAGGCTCGAGCTCGATGTCGGTCAGCACAGTACCCAACAGGATGAAGTTGCCGAAGCGCGGGTGGATGAGGTTGCGGTGAATCCCAATCTTGCCGAGCCCGGCCGCCTCGGCGACCTTCTTGTGAGAGACCACCCAGATCTTGCCCGGGAACTTCTGCATCTCCATCGGGAAACCCATCGCAGGATTGAGCGCGCGGACGCCGGTTTGCTCGAGCTTGGCGATGACGCGGCGCGCGACCTCGTTCACCTCGTCGCCGGCGCGATGGAACTCGAGATTGGCGACCGAGCGCGCCGGCGAGCGGATCGGTTCTCGATTCATTCGGACGACGAACGCCAGCGCAGACCTGGCGCCGGGCAGCGCGGCTTCGATGTCGGCGCGGTCTGCGTCGAGCTCGGCGCGGTCGAGCGCGACGACTCCGGCGTCATCGGCGCCGCAGTCGCGGGCGAGCTGCGTCAGGCGCTGCGGAGCCCAAGTGGTCTCCGGAAGTCCGGTCCTCGTGGACACGGCGCGAACGGTGGGGTGATCTTGGAGTGTCGGCATCATAATTTAATGTATATGCATCGATATGGTCAAAAAAGGGTCTACGACATCGGCCAAGACGCCTGTAGTGCGGCCACTGCTTCGGGCCCAAGCGTCGCCTCGGCTCTCCGTTGCGCTTCGCTCCACGCCGGATGAACCCGCTCGATCAGCTCGCGGCCTGCGGAGGTCACGCGAAACGGCTGCGCTCGAGCGTCACCTTGATCCTCCAAGTACTCGATCCACTCGTGGCGGTGGAGGATACGCAGATTGCGGCTCAACGTCGAAGGATCGAGGTCGAGCAGGCGGCACAGCTCGAGGGGTCTGACACGCTCGTGCATGGCGGCGGCGACGAGGATGTTCAACTGACTCACCTTGAGCCCGAGAGGCCGCAACGCCTCGTCATAGAGGTTGGTCACGAGCCGATTCAAACGCCGGACGCGGACGGCCAAGCACGCTCCGGCGATCTCACGTTCCGTGTCCATTGCATATCACTGTATATGCAATCAAAGGCCCTGTCAAGCCCCTTCCTCGCCACAGCGGGCCGGAGGTCAGCGCCGGAGCGGAACGGAGATGTCAATCGAGGTCGGCGCCAGGCACGCCTTGTCGTTGCATGCCTGGTAGTGCAGCCGGCCCGCAAGAGTCTCGCCGGGTTTGGCTCCGGCCGGCGCCTCGAGCACAGTGACGATCTCGATCTCCCCGGAATAGACCGAGAGCGGCTTCTCAGAGAAAGGGTAGCGGACGATTTCGGCGTCGGGGTATTCAACTCGGACGATCCGGAAAGGCGCGGCGTCCCACACCACCTGCGTCGGGATCAAATAGTCCTCGGCGGGCGTATCGGAGTTGATGTGATAGCCCGAGCGGATCCGTACCGTGAGCGGGATCTCAACCTCCGCGCCGGGCTTGACCGAGACCGGCGCCGACGGCGCGACCGAAGCGGCCTGGAATCCCCGGAACTGTGCGCCGAGCAGGCCGGCCCCGAGCAGCAGGGCGACGAACGTGCGCCGCAGGCCGCAGCCCGGCTCACAACACCGATTCAATCTCTTCCTCGTAGACATCACGACCCGCCAACCCGGTGTGCGTGCTGACGATCTCGCCTTTGCGGTTGATGATCATCGTCGTCGGCAGCGCGTAGACGTCTCCAAACTCGGCGGCCATCTCGTCGTTGCCCACCACCACCGGGAAATTGAACTGCATCTCCTCGGTATAGGGCCGCACCACGTCCCAGCCCTCTTCATCGAGCGACACCGCTACCACCGAGAAGCCCCTATCCTTGTATTTCCGCTGAAAGTCGACGAACCACGGCATCTCGATCTTGCAAGGACCGCACCAAGTCGCCCAGAAGTTGAGCAACACAACCTTGCCCTCGAGGTCGGAAAGCTTGACGAGGTTGCCGTCCGCGTCTTCGAGGCTGAAATCCGGCGCCGGCCGCGCCTCTTCGGCGGCCGCGGCCTCGGCGACGCCTCCGCCTTCGGATAACGTCACGGTCGTGCAAGCGGAGAGGACGAGGGCGCAAACCAACGCCCCGACGCTCCAGCGGATCGAACGATTCATTGCATCTCCTGCCGTGCCCCTCAGTATACAAGGGGCCCGCACAGGGATCGTTCGCGAATGCGGTCCGAAAAGTTCCGCCCCGCGCGTGCGGTTGTAGCGCACGGCTGTGCCGTGCAGGCGAGGCTGCGCCTCGGCCCGGGGGCATGGGCCCCAACGCACGGCGAGCCGTGTCCCACGAAAATCCATCGGCTAGTCGAGATTGGCGTAGAAGCCGAGATCCTCTCCGGTGAGTCGTTTGACGGCCCAGAGAATCTGCCCGGTGTGCTCGGAGAAGTGGGTAATGACGTGCAAGATCGCGTGGACGCCGGTGACCTCGTACACCTGGATCGTCCGTTTCTCGAGCAACACGGCGGGCGGCAGCGCGGCCAGCACGGTGTCGGCCTGCTCGACCGTCTTGCGGAGTTGCTCGAACGTCTCGTCCAGCGGCAAGGGCGCGCGCTGCGCAAACTCGGCCGGCCGATCGCGGCGGTCCTCCGCGCCTCCCAGGCCGCAAAGGATCCACTGGCGAACGTTGCCGCTCAGGTGCAGCAGCAGGTTGCCGATGGCGTTCTCGTTCTCATGGGCCCGCTGCCAAGCTTGCTCCGCGCTCACCCCGGCGAGCGCCTTGCCAATCTTGTCGAGACTCAGCCTTAGCTCATGGCGCGACGCGCGGATCAGCTCCGCGGCTAGCGCTTGTTCAGTGGCCATCGCCCACCGAGTCTAACAGCCGCCCTCAGAACCGCGCGCGCAAGTCTACGCTGACCATCCTCGTCGGCGCCAGCGCCGTGCCCGAGAACAGCCCCGAGAAGTTGATCACGTTCAAGCGGTCGGTCAGGTTGACGACATCGAGCTGGAGCCGCAGCGAGCGAGGGCCGCGGCGCCACAATGTGGCGTCGGCCGAGAAGTCGAGCGAGAAGTTCGGACGCACGCGCCCGCGCGCGAAGTTGACGCGCCCCAGGATCTCATCCGGGATCGGCGGCGCCTCCTCCTCGTCCGCGTCGTCGTCCCCCTCCTCCGCGTCGTCGTCTTCGAGCTCCACGGGCAAGCCGCTGCCGTAGCGCGCCCGCAAAGAAGTTGCGAAACGCGAATGCCATTGGTAGCGCAGCATCGCGCTCGCGGTGTTGCGTTGGTCCTGCGTGATCGGAAACGCCGTCGTCACCTCGCGCAGCTCTTCCGCCTCGCCGCCTTCGACAAACAGACCGCCGGTGACCGGCGAGGTCGCGACGCCGCGCATGTTCGACCAGCTCGCGTAACTCGAAAGCCTTCCCCAACGCGGCGCCTCGAGCCGAACCTCCGTACCCTCGATCGAGGCCTCCGCGAAGCTGATGGGAAACCCGATGCCGGTGTTGAGGAAGACGTCGTCATCGAAGTACTCGTCGAGCTCGCGCCAATAGTGCGTCACGTCGAGCCGTACGACGTCGCCGAACGCCTTGCGGATTCCGACCTCGAAGAAGTTCGCACGGCTGGGCGGAACCGCGATCACATCGTCGACGCCCTCGATCTGTAAGGCGGCGGCCGTGCTCGACAACAGCAGATTCTCGAGCGGCGGCGTTTGGAACATGCGGTCAAACGCCGCGCGCAGTTGCAGCCCCGCTTCGTCCCAGAAATACGATGCGGCCAGCCGAGGACTCCAGGCCGTCTCGGAGACCAGGAAGTCATAAGCGTCGAAGCGCAGGCCAGCGCTCACGCTCAAGGGGCCGAGCCGCGCCTGATCCTGCAGGAAAAAGGACCCTTCGGTCGAGCGCGCTCGCGCTCGAAAGTCGACATCGATCTCGGGAAACTCATCCGCTTCGGCAAACCGGAATCGCTCCCGAACCTTGGCCGTCCGGAAGTCGCCCCCGACCTTGACGGTGTGGCTCTCGCCTTGCCAGGTCAAAGCCGTGGATCCGACAGCCTCCCGGATACCGCGATCTTGCTCGACCCACACCGGCGTCGCCGGCGGATTGCTCCACAGCCGCGCGTCCACGTCGCGGGCCATGCCGCGCGCCGAGAGCAGCCAATCGGGCGACAGGGTGCGCTGATAGTGCGCCTGGCCGGTCGTCTCCGCTCCACGGCGGTCTTGGCGCTGGCCGGCGGCTTGCTGCTCGAGATCGTTGGGGACCAGGAAGCCCACGCGGTTCGAGCGGGCGTGCAGATTGAGCCGATCGCGGTTGCCGAAGTCCTGTTCCCAGCGGGCATAGAAGCCTGCCGAAGAAGCCTTGTTGGTGAAGTTCTCGAGCGAGGGCGGATCGAGGTAGCGATCGGTGTGTCCGGCGCGCACGCCGAGCGAGTAGGCGAACGACTCGGCTTGATAGTGCGTGGAGGCCGCGCCGGTGACTGTGGCAAACGCGCCGCCTCGGAAACGTGCTTCACTGCGGCGTCCAAGCTGCGGCGTTCGCCGCGGAAACAGCTCGATCACGCCGCCGAGGCGCCGGCCGAGCTCGGCGGGAACACCCGCCGTGGAGACCTGGATCGCTTCGAGCTCGTCGATCTCGAACGCCGGCACGAAACCGATCGAGCGGTTGTCGTAGACCGGAACGCCGTCGAGAACGTATTGCGTGTCGTACTCCGAGCCCCGCGGGTGCAGCACGGCGTTGGCTTCGAGCAGCCAGCCCGGCAGATCGGTCACGTTGTCGATCACGCCGCGTCCCAGCGGCGTCGCCCAAGTTCCGCTGAGCCGCTCGGCGCCAACTCGCAGGATCTGCGTCGGCTCGGCCGGATCGAGCAACGGGGCGACATCCTCCACCGTCACGCTCGAGGAGACCGACGCCAGCTCCAGCGTCACCTCGGTCCGCATCGGGATCTCCGAGAGCACATCCAGCCGCAGCGCCGCCGTCTCGAATCCTTGCGCGCTCGCTTCCAGCCCGTAGGAGCCAGTGGGGATGCGGCGGAACCGTACCTCGCCGGCCGCGTCAGCGCGCTGGCTGGCGCGGAATATCGACGAGCGGCTCAGCAGCGTTACCTGGGCGCGAACTGGCAGGCCCGCGGGGTCGCGGACGGCGATCGTCAGCTCGCCGTCCATGCTCGCGGCATGCAGCGACGCAACGACGAACCACGTTACGAGAAACGGGCGAGCGAGCACCACGCCCCTCATTATCCCCGTGGGGTCTCGGCGCTGCTACTCTCAGAGCCACATGCGCCAGCTTGTGGTCGCCTCCAACTCCCTGCGCTCTTCACGCCTACCGCACCCTTGTATGCGGCTCCGGTCTGATCTTCAACCATCTACCCGCGCCGTACGCGTCGACCCGAGCGCGCGTTCTTCTCGACCCGCAGCCGCCACGCGGTCTGGAGCGCTCCTCGCAACGATTCTTCGTCGGCTTCGGCCAGTCGGATGTGCGTCATGCCCATCCGTCCCCAGCCGCCCTTGATCGGCAGAAACAACTCGGGACGATCGGCCAGAAACTCCGCCTGGATCTCGGGCGACAACATCAGGTTGCCGTACCCCTCCTCGATCGATGCGAGCGTCGCGAAGATCCGTCCGCCAACACGAAAGTCCGCCGCGCCGTGGTGCGCGCTCTCCTCGGCGCCGTCGAGGCTGAGGGCGATCCTTCGAAAGTCCTTCGCCGTCATGGCCATCTCTCGAGAGCCCTCACTGTCGCGGCCCCACCGCCGGCGCGTCGGTCGCCGGCAGCCAGCGATCGAGCTCCCGGGCGACGCCCGGATGCTGCGCCGCCACATTGCGCCACTCGTTCGGATCCCGCTCGTGATCGTAGAGCTCGGTGGTCCCGTCGGCGTAGCGAATGTAGCGCCAGCGCTCGGCGCGCACCGCGTGGTTGCCGGCAAGATAGGTCATCACGGCAGGCCGCTCCCGCTTGGCTCGCGGGTCGAGCAGAAGCGGCGTCAGGCTCTCGCCGTCCAGATCGCCGCGGGCGGGCAGACCGGCGAGCTCCAACAGAGTCGGGTAGAGGTCGAGCAGCGTGACCGGCTGGCCGATGCGGCTGCCCGGCGTGGTCACCCCGGGCGCGACGACCACCAGCGGGACGTGCGTTGTTTTCTCCCACAGGGCGAACTTCTCCCAGTGGTCTTTCTCGCCAAGATGGTAGCCGTGATCGGACCAGACCACGATGATCGTCTCGTCCGCGTAGGGCGATTCCGCCAGCGCCGTCAGCACGCGGCCGAGCTGATGGTCAGCAAACGTGCAGGAAGCTTGATAGGCTTGCACCGATTCGCGCCAAGTTCCGGGGCGCCGGCCCTCGCCGGCCTGCATCGCGTCCCAAAAGTGGCGCGCCTTGCGCCACAGCGCCAAGCCGCCGGAGGGTATGTCCGCCAGGTCGTTCTCAAACAGCGCCGGGAGCCGCAGGCTCTCGAGCGGATAGCGCGCGAAGTAGCGTGGCGGGGCGTGAAACGGCATGTGCGGACGAAACAGCCCGATCGCTAGAAAGAACGGCCGCTCGTGCTCCTCGCGCAGGAACCGCTCGGCGTACTCGGCCGCGCGCGCATCCGGCGTCTGCGTCTCGTCGAGCGGCCATGGGCCCCAATCGTAGTTACGGCTCGAGACCTCGGGGACGCCGTTGAGCTTGCGCGCGGGCATCGGATCGAGCTGCATCTTCTGGAACTCGTGGAAAGCCCAGTCGTCGTGGTAGGCCGAGTTGCGGTGATGGTGGAAGATCTTGCCGGCGCCCTTCACCTCGTAGCCGTGCTCGAGGAAATAGCGCGGCAGGGTGACCGCATCGGGAAACGCTCGGCGCCAGTCCGCGCGGTTGTCATAGATGCCGGTCTTCGCCGTCGCTCTGCCGAGCAGGATGGCAGCCCGCGAAGGGTTGCAGGCCGGCGAGTGCGTGTAGGCGCGCGTGAATCGCGCTCCCCTCCGCGCCAGCGACTCCAGGTGCGGCATGTGGAGCGGCGAATCCTCGGCCAAAGCCCAATCATTGAGGTCGTCGAAGGCCACGAACAGGACGTTCGGACGGGCACGCTCGGGGGCGGGGAATGTCTCGTCCGTACCAACGACCAAGCTCGTCAGCTCGCCCGGCTTGGCATAGGCGGCGCGGCCGTCGATCTCGTCGAGCCGCAAGCGGACGCTCATGATGTAGGGCTGCTCGCCCGCGGTCCAGTGTCCGTAGGTGGTCGCAACGAAGGTTCCGTCGGGCAACAGCTCGAGCCCTGGATACGCCGTGTCGGCTCCTTTGGTGTTATCCATGAGTCGGACGCGGTACTGCCCCTCGCGTCCTTGCAGCAAATCGTCCCAGCTCCCGACCCAGCCGACCCAATCGCCGCGCGTCGGGCTCGCGGCGACGCCGTTGTCACGAAATGTCAGGAAAAGTCGGCCATCGGGGGAGTGCCGGCCGACATGCCGGTCGCCGGTCAGAGCGGCCGGCAACTCACGCGGCGCGCTCCAAGTTTCGCCCTCGTCGCGGGAGACGATGAGGAACGAACCACTCTTGCGGCTGTTCTCCCTGAGCAGCACCGCGATCGCGGCGCCGTCGGGCGAGCGAATCGCGCCGGGCTCGCACAAGCGCGCCTCTTCGTGCTCGGCGATCGTCACCGGATCGGACCACGTCAGCCCACCGTCGCGAGTCACGGTCTTGTAGACCCGGAAGCGCTTGCCTTGCGGGCGCTCGGGCGGCGTGCGCAGCCAGCGCCCGTCGTCGTGGAACAGCGCCATGTAGGCGCCGTCGCGCAGCTCGACCACCGAGCTCATCGCCACGATGCCGCCGAAAGATCGCGTCGGCCCTTGCATTTCGCGCAGCGGCGACCAGGTTCGTCCGTCATCTTCGGAGTAGGCGATGCGGATGCGCCCCGGCGCGCCCGAGAACAGCAGGATGCGCGCCCGGCCGGCGGGGTCGATCAGCCGGTACAGCGTCGGCGTCTCCCGCGAGCTCTCCCAGTTGGCCGGAGTGGGCAGCCGCGGACTCCAGGTGCGCCCGCCGTCCTCGCTGCGCTTGAGCACGATGCCGCCCTTCCCGTGGCCCTTCGGGTAGACCGCCAGCATCGCGCGGTTGTCGGGCAACAGCAGAGTCGAGGGATGGCCGAGATACTGGCCCGGCTCGCGATCCACCTCGACCTGGCGATGCCGCTCGCGCGCCAGGTCGACGATCGGCAGCCCGTGCGAGCCCGGGATGTCGGCCTGAGCGGCGCAGCAACACCACAGCAGCAACAGTGACGCCCGCATCGCCCCACACTATAGCTGCTAACCTCAGAGGTCCATGATCGAACGGATCTCTCCAGAACAAGCCAAAGAGAAGCTCGATTCCGACGAGGGCTACGTCTACATCGACGTGCGAGATGTCGCCGAGTACGAGGCGGGCCACCCCGACGGAGCGCACAACGTTCCCGTCTTGCACCGCGGTCCGGCCGGCATGACGCCCAACGGCGAGCTCGTTGCAGTCTGCGAAGCCAACTTCGCCAAGGACCAGAAGATCATCACCGGCTGCCTGCGCGGCGGCCGCTCGCTGCGCGCCGCTGAGATCCTCGTCGCCGCCGGCTTCACCGCGGTCATCGACATGCGCGGCGGCTTCGACGGCGAGCTAGGACCGGACGGGACAGTTGTCTATGAAGGCTGGTCGCGGCGGGGGCTGCCGGTCAGCAAAGAGCCCCGCGAGGGCGCCGCCTACGAGGAGCTCCGCCGTAAGGTCGACTGAGAGGTTGGGTGCGCCGGGCGGCGAAGCGAAAGAGGCAGGGGCTCTCCGGCGCACCCGGGGACTTGCGTCCCGGCCCTCATATCGGCCGCGACTGCTCGACTCTTAGCGTCGGCTAGGGGAATCCTGGCCGCTCGCGGCTAGGCTAGGATGTCGTGGATCACGTTGCCGTGGACGTCGGTCAGGCGCATGTCCCGGCCTGAGTAAGGGAAAGTCAGCCGCTTGTGGTCCATGCCGAGCAGGTGCAGCATCGTTGCATGCAGGTCGTGCAAGTGCACCTTGTTTTCGACCGCGAAGTAGCCGTACTCGTCGGTCTGGCCGTACTGGACGCCGCCTCTGACGCCCCCGCCGGCCATCCACATGGTGAAGCCGAAGGGGTTGTGATCGCGGCCGACGCCGCTCGAGTAGCCGGTTTCCTTGGTTTGCGCCGTGGGGGTCCGCCCGAACTCGCCGCCCCACACTACTAGCGTCTCGTCGAGCAGCCCGCGGCTCGCCAGGTCCTTGAGCAGCCCCGCGATCGGTTTGTCGGTCGCCTTCGAGTTGATGCGGTGGCCTTCTTCGAGCTTGTGATGCTGGTCCCAGCGGTCCTGGCCCTTCCGCGCCGGCGTGAGCAGCTCGATGAAACGTACGCCGCGCTCGACGAGCCGACGCGCCAGCAGGCACTGGCGGCCAAACTCTTCGGTGTCCTGCTCGTCGAGGCCGTAGAGCCGTTTGGTCGCCTCGCTCTCGCCGGTGAGGTCGAGCAGATCGGGGGTGGCCGTCTGCATGCGATAGGCCAGCTCGTAGTTGGCGATGGTGGCCTCGATCTCGCTCACCGCGCCGAAGCGCTCGAGCACGCCCTGGTTGAGCTTGCGCAGCAGATCCAGCTTGCCTTCCTGGCGGCGCGGGTCGGCCTCTCGAGGCTCGATGTCGGCGATCGGCGTCTCGCCGCGCCGGAACAACGTGCCCTGGTAGGAGGCCGGCAGGAATCCGGCTCCGAAACAGTCCATGCCGCCGGGCGGGATCAGCCCTGAATCGAGCACCACGAAGCCGGGCAGGTTCTCGCACTCCGAGCCCAGCCCGTAGGTCACCCACGCGCCCATCGACGGACGGCCTTGAAAGCCCGAGCCCGTATGGATGAAATAGTTCGCCGCGGTGTGCTCGGAGTGATCGGCGACCATTGAGCGGATGATGCAAAGGTCGTCGACGCACTCGGCCAGGTGTGGGAACAGCTCGCTGACCCAGGCCCCGGATTCGCCGTGACGCTGGAACTCGAACGGCGAAGCGAACACCCGGTTGGTGATGTTGAACACCGTCGTCGGCAGGTTGTCCATGCGGATCGGCTGCCAATGCTCTTTCTCGAGCCGCGGTTTCGGGTCGAAGGTGTCGATCTGAGAGGGACCGCCGTCCATGAACAGGAAGATGACGTTCTTCGCTTTGGCCGGGAAGTGCGGGGGGCGCACCGCGAGGGGCTCGGCGGGCCGATCGAGCGAGGAGCTCGCGCCCCGGGATTGCTCGGCGAGCATCGTCGCCAGGGCCAGTCCGCCAAAACCGTTCGACGCGCGCGTGAGCCAATGCCGGCGGGTCATCACCGGCCTCATCATAGCGCGGCTCAGGTGCGGACCAAGCGAAACAGCTTGAGATAGCGCCAAGCGCGACCGCCGTCGAGAAATTCCTTCGGCGACTCGCCCTGACTGCTGACCTCGCGGCCTCCGTCTGGATCGCCCAGATACTCGAACCCCATCGGCGTGTCTTCAAACTCGCGCTCGTCGGTGAAGCCCTCGTCCAACAAGCTCAACTCGTGGTGACGCGGGTCGACAGTGATCTTCTGCACCAGCGCCCGCACGATGGCTTCCTCGCCCTCGAGCGCCTGCATGAAGCGCCCTTCCTTGTAGAGCAGCATGCCGGTGACACCTAGACGGTCGTTGTTGTCGCGGCTCTTGCGCACTAGCTCGTCGAGCTCATCCGGCGAGAACGGCCGGACCGCGACGCTCGAGTACACGACGTAGAAGAACGTGGACACCTGTACTTCTCATCGGCCGATCGACAATTGTTCGTGAGACCGCGGGCTTGTGGAAAAAACTGTGGAGGACTCGGTGGAAATTTGGTGAAAAGCCTGTGGATCGAGAGTGGATGGGCTGTGGACGCCTACTTGGCCATCCCTTCGAGCGCCTCGGAATCGAATCCCGCCACGACCCGCTTGCCGCGTACGACAACGGGCCGGCGGATGAGGTTCGGGTTCTCCGACATCAGACGCACGGACTCGGCGCGTGGCGGCGGACCATCCTTCATCTTCATCTCGCGATAGAGCACGTTCCGCGGATTGAGGAACTTGCGGTAATCGCGGTCGCCGATCAGCGCCTCGATCTGTTCTGCCGACAGCCCCTGGTTCAGGTCGACGATGTCGAGCTCGGCTCCGCGCTCGAGCAGGAACGCCTTGGCCTTGCGGCAGGTCGTGCAGGTCTTCTTTTCGTAGAATTTCAGCTTCATGGCTTTGCTCAGGAGGGAGGCGGCGGCGGCCGCCCGGTGTCTCCGCGCCTGCCCCAGCAAGGCAGTTTAGCACCGGCGCTGTGTTACGATTCGGGCGGAATGCCGACGCTTTCCAAGCGGGACCGCGTCGCGCGTTTGTCGAACCGGAGCGGGTTGACCGCGCTGCTCGAAACTCTCCCGGCCCGCGACTGCCTACTAGTTCTCAACTATCACCGCATTGGAGATCCACGGCGGACGAAGCTCGACCCCGGCGTGTTCTCGGCAACCGCCGACGGCTTCGCGGAGCAGATTCGCCGGATCCGTCGCAGACACGCAATCGTCACCCTAGACGAGGCGATCGCTTTCGTGCCGGGCCGGGACTCCGGCCGGGGAACGCGCGTTCTGCTCATCTTCGATGACGGCTATCTCGACAACTACGAGACGGCGTTTCCGATCCTGAAGGCCGATGGCGCCACGGCGACCTTCTTTTTGATCAGCGGCTTCGTCGGCTCGGCCAAGCTGCAGTGGTGGGACGAAATCGCCTGGTCGCTGGGCCAGGCCAAGCGGCGTCGCTTCGAGCTGGGCGGAAGCGAGATCGACCTCGAACGCGACTCGGTGGAGGGCTCGCGCAGTCGCGTCCTCGCGCTCTACCGCGCCGCCAAGCCTGAGGAGAGCGACCGCCTGCTGGCCGATCTCCGCGAGGCCGCCGGCGCCCCGCCGCCCCCGACCGAGCGTCGGTTCCTCGACTGGGACGAAGCGCGCGAAATGGCGGCCGGCGGTATGGACATCGGCTCCCACACCGTCTCGCACCCGATCCTGAGCAACCTGCCGGCCGAGCAGCAACTGCGCGAGCTCGCAGGCCGCCTCCCGGGCCCGGTGCGTGCGATCGCGTAACCGGTTGGAATTCGCGAGGCGTTCAACCGGCACAGCCGTGACGCGGCGCGGCAGGCTGGGTACGACGTTGCGTTTTCGTTCTATGGCGGCTTCAACCGTCGCGGCGCCACGCGCCCCTACGACGTCCAGCGGCACTCGGTGGTCTCGCTCGATCCCGATCGCTTTCGGTTCCAACTCGCCGCGGGCGCGGCCAGCGGCAGATACTGGTTCTAGCCACCGCGATGCCTTTCGAGCTGCGCCGGACCTCCCCGGACGACTACGAAGCGATCGTAGAGCTGTGCGCCGCCGCAATGGGGGTCGGCCCGGACGCTCCTTTCCTCGACCGCGACCAAGTGGCGTGGAAGTGCTGGCAGGAGCATCCCTGGTGGGACGGCTCGCGCGGATACGTGATCGAGAGGGACGGCGAGATCGCCGCGCACGGCTGCGCTTGGCCAGTCTTCGTGCGACGCGATGGCAAAACGCTCCCGGGTTTCAACTTGATCGACTGGGCGGCGCTCGACCGCTTTCCCGGCGCCGGCTTGATCTTGGTGAAGAAGCTGTTGCGCCAGGTTCCGCGGATGTACAACATCGGCGGGGCCGAAGACACCGTGGCCGTACTTCCGCGCCTGGGCTTTCAACAGATCCACGAGCATTGCCTGGCAGCCAAGCCGTTAAGGCCGTTGGTGCAAGCGAAGACCCATCCGCGCCGCAACTGGAAGCTTCCCGCGCGGCTGGCGCGGAACCTGCTGTGGGCCCGCTCCGGCGCATCCCAGCCCGAGCGCGGTTGGCGGGCGACGCGCGTGGACGATCCCGCCGCTGCGCCGCAGCGATGGTGGGCGGATCCGGCGCCCGGGCCGCGCGCGCTGCGCAGCGCTTCCTGGTACCGCTACATCCTGGCCTCCCCGCTCACGCCCTTCGAGCTCTACGACGCGAGCCGCGGGGGCGAATCGCGCGGGTACTTCTGTCTGGCTCGGTGTCCGGGGCAGGCGAGGATCGCCGACTACGGGCTCCTGGACGAGCCCTCGGAGGCGGATTGGAACGCTCTGGCTGCGCTGGCGCTCGAGCGGGCGCTGGACGATCCGCGCTCGGCCGAGCTGACCGCATGGACCAGCGATGGCGCTCTGCTGGACGCACTCGAGCGCGCTGGTTTTCGGCGGATACGCACCGATCCTGTGCGCTGCAATCGCGAGGAGTACGAGGCTTCAGGGGGCGCGCCGTGCTCGTTCACCGCGCTCGACTCCGATTTCGCCTACCTGCACGGGCTGGGCTACGACTACGTCTGCTGAGCCGAGGGACGGCGCTCAGTTCGGTTGCGAAACTTGGCGCACGCCGCGTAGCGGCCGGGTCACCGTTCTGCGGCCGGTTTCGAGCTCGAGCTCGCGGCGGGTTTTCGCACGCACCACCTCGACGCGAGCCTTCTCGCCCGCGGCCCGGCTCAGCTCCATCCGGATGTCGCTGGTCGAGCGAACGGCACTGCCATTGACGGCGGTGACGACGTCGCCGGCTTGAAGCCCGGCTCGTCCCGCCGCGCCGCCCGCCTCGACCTCGCGCACCAGCACGCCTTCGCCGACCCCGAAGAAGCGCGCGAACTCGCCGCTGACGCTCTCGAGCGTCGCGCCGAGCGAGCCGCTACGGACCAGCATGGCGGGTCGCGGAATGTCGACGTCGACCGGCCCTGGAAGTCTCAGGCGCATTTGCGGGGCGGCCATGCGGGCAAAGGTCGAGCGGCGCTCGCCGATCGTCGCCGTCGCGGTTCGCCGCCCACCCGACGCAGCGATCTCGATGGCGACCTGGCGCCCGATCGGCGTCTCGCGGACGAGCCGCACGAAATGCTCCACGCCCTCGATATCCTCGTCGCGGAAGCGCGTAACTACGTCGCCGGGCTCGAGCCCGGCCCGCTCGGCGGGGCTGCCCTGCGCGACTCGCGCTACCTCCACGCCGCGTACCTGCGGCAGGCCGGCGCGTCGCGCCGCGGCTTCGTCCACTTCGATGACGCCCACGCCGAGATAACTGCCGCCGTGCACGTCCAAGGTCTGCCCCAGCAACAGCGGCGCCGTTGCCAGGCAAGTTGAGAATACGGTGGTGCGGAACATCGAATCGATCCCTCTAGCGCCGCTTGCGAATCTGGATGCGCCCGCTCGTATTGCGGATCCGCAGCACCGGTCCGCCGCCGTTGAGCGCGCCGCTTGCTCGTAGAGCGGCCGTCCCCGCGGTCTCGCCTACCTGGGTGACCTCGATGTCGGCAAACTCGCTTTCGATGCGGTTGAGCCCCTTCGCGAAATCCACAGTCGCCTCGATGGTCATGGCGACGGTGGGCGGCAGGTAAACGACGATGGCGCCGACGTTGGCCTCCAGCAGCGAATCGCGCAACGGCGCTCCGGCGAGGAATACGGCTTGGATGTCGCCGGTCGCGTTGGCGGCGTGGACCTGACCGGCTACGTCTTGGAGCCGGATGCGTCCGCCCGCGGTTTCCGCGCGCACGCCTTGGGGCGCGAACGCCACTTCGATCGAGCCGCCAGCGGTCTCCGCGTTGACCGGCCCGCCGGCTTGTCCAATCGAGATCGAGCCGCCGGAGCTGCCGGCGATGACGCGGCCGCCGACGCGCGTCGCCGCCACATCGCCGCCCGCGGTCTCCGCGCGCAACGAGCCTCCGATGACGCCAACCTTGATCGAGCCGCCGCTGGAGGTCAAGGTGGCGTCGCGTTGGGCGTCGTCCACGGTGATCGTGCCGCCCGCGGTCTCACAGCGCACCTCGCCGCCGATCGATCCCAGGCTGATCGAGCCGCCGGCGGTGGTGGCTCGCAGCGCTCCCCCGATGCCGCCGATCTCCATGCCGCCGCCCGCCGAATCGGCGATCACGCGTCCGGCGACGTCGTGAATCCGCACCTCGCCGCCGCGGGTGCCGACGATCGCCTCGTGGATTCCGCGCGGGGCGCGCACCTCGAGGTCGGCCTCGAAGGCGCAACGTCCGCATGATGGGTCTTCGAGCGTCAACGTTGCGGTCGGTCCTTGCCGGGCCGCGACCAGCCGCGCACGCTCGAAGATTGCCCGCGCCTGCTCTTCCCGCTCCGCCTTGACGCGGCGCGTCACACGGTACTCGAAGTGCGGAGCATCGTGGCCATCGATCGTCACCGCGCCAACCACGCTCACGCGCAACCGGCTGCCGCGATCGATCTCGCCGGTCTGCTGCTGGACCCAGTAGCGGCCGTCCCGCGCGATCGGTCCGAACGTCTGCCCCGGTAGCGACAGGGCCGCCGCCAAGGCGGCGCCAACGAGCATCGAAGGGTTCGAGGGGATTGTCGAGCTCATCATCCTGCACCTCGTTCGGCGGCTAGTAGACATCCACCGAAGCGTTCAGCTCGAGCAGCGCGCGCTGGCAACGCATTCGCACATAGTCGTTCGTCTCGGCCGCAACCAGCTCTTGCAACACGCCGGCGAGCTCGCGGTCAGGCTCGGTCGTCAGCAGATCGATCGCCATCACGCGCATCCCCGAGTTGTCATCACCGCGGACGGCGCGCACCAACGCCTGCCGCACGGCCGGGTCCTTGGCGTGCGGCGCGAGCGCTTCGAGCGCCTTGATGCGCACGCCTGGGTTTTGATCCTCGACCATGGCGCGAATGAGCGCTTGGCGGATCTCGCTGTTGTCCAAGCTCGCGCCCAGGGCCTCGAGCGACTCCAAGCGCGCGCCCGAGTGCGCGCTGGTCACCGAGTCGAGCAGCAAGCCCCGAATCGCCGGATCGTTGGCGTTGCCGCGAATCGTACGCCGCTGCTCGACGACGATCTCGACCTCGCCTCCCGCCGGCGCGCCCGGAAAGCTCTGCACGTCCGCGACCGACACCGGGCTGACGTCCAGCACTCCCTGCTGCTGCGCCACGAGTTGGCCGCCGTCCTCGGCCTGACGGGCCGGCTCGCCGCTCTCGAACAAGCTCTGCGTCGCGCGGCCGCCGAAGAAGCCCAAAGCCAGCAAGGCCAACGCAAGAGCCGGCTGCCAGCTCATGCGCCAGCCGGCGAGACCACGCCAGAAGCCGCCAAACCAGGCCGACGGCCCTGTCGCCCGCTCGGCCCGGTAGACTTCCCGCATCAGCTCTTGCCGGCACTGCGCCAGCAAGGCTTCCGAAGGTTCGACGCCGCGTCGCTGATGCAGCTCGAGCAGGAACCGTTCTTCGTGCGTCACCGCCTCGCGCAACTCGGCCGAGGCCGCCATCTCGGTTTCGAAGGCCTCGCGCTGCTCGCCCTCGAGCTCGCCGTAGAGGTACAGGCTGATGCGGTCGCGCATGCTCTGGCTCAGCTCGCTCACCGCGCGTCCTCCAACTCGGCCCGTAGCTTCCTGGTCGCGCGGAACAGAGAGTTCTTCGCCGCTTCCTCGCTGACGCCAATCATCTCGCCGATCGCGCGCAACCTCAAACCTTCGTAGTGTCTCAGCTCGAACACGGTGCGCTCCTGCGGCGAGAGGTCTTGAAGGGCCAGCTCGATGCGGTCGGCGAGGGCGCGCCCGTCGAGCGCGCGCGCCGGGTCGGCCTCGGGGCGTTTGTCGGTCGCGGCCGCCAGCGGATTGAGGCCCCTTTCCTCGTCGCGATCATCGACCGCGTGTTCCTTGCGCACGCCTCTGCGGCGCATGTGGTCATAACAAACATTCGTCGCAATCCGGTAGAGCCAAGTCGAGAAGCTGCAATCGAAGCGGAACGTGTCGAGCTTGCGGTAGACCTTCAGGAAGGCTTCCTGGTAGGCGTCGCGCGCGTCCTCGGGCGAGCGTAGCAGGTTCATCGTCACACGCAGCACGGCGCGGTCGTGCAGACGCACGAGTTGCTCGAACGCGTCGGGGTCGCGCTTCTGCGCGGCGCGGATCAGCGCCGCCTCGTTGAGGGCGCCCGCTTCCGGGGGGCCGCCCAACCGAAGGTGTTCCGTTTGTGCCAACTCCACGTGGCGCCGTTTGCCTTTGTCTCTTAGGGTAGACGCGGTCGTCGGGATTCGGTTTGCGACCCTTTGCCGTTTTCTTTTGCGGGTCCGCGCGGATCGAATACTGGAGTGTGATATACCTCTTTTGAGTGCCCTTCTCGGCTCGCATCGCCCTGATTGCCGCGCTAGCCGCGTGCTCGCTGGCCGCTCAACAGGATCCGTTGCGCGAGCTCGACCGGCGGCTGGCTTCCGGCGAGCTCGAGCTGGCGTTCGAGCGAGAGAACGGGCGCGGATACCTCGACGCCGTCCTGGAAGCGCTCGACGTGCCGGCATCGTCGCAGACGCTCGTCTTCTCCAAAACCAGCGCACAGTTTCGGCTGATCCACCCCGGCAGCCCCAGGGCGATCTACTTCAACGACGACGTCTACGTCGGGTGGGTCTCGGGCGGTCCGATCCTGGAGCTCTCGGCCGCCGATCCGGCCGGCGCTGGCGTGTTCTACACGATCGCGCAGGATCCGACCCAGCCGCCGCGGCTGCAACCCGACCGCGGCCAGTGCTTGCAGTGCCACGAGTCGACGCGCACTCGCAGCGTCCCGGGTCATCTCGTCCGCTCGGTCTTTCCGACCGCCGACGGCCAACCGCTGTTTTCCGCGGGTACGACGAACGTCGATCAGACGACCCCGCTCGAGGAGCGCTGGGGCGGCTGGTACGTCTCGGGCTCGATGGGCGCGGCGCACCGCGGCAATTCGATCTTCGCCTCGATGGACGCGGTGGCGGCGTACGAGAAAGCCCCGGCGGCGCTCGAGGTCGAGCTCGCCAACCGCTTCAGCGTGGAGCGCTATCTCTCGCCGCACTCCGACCCGGTGGCGCTGCTGCTGCTGACGCACCAGGTCCAGATGCACAACGCCATCGCGCGAGCAGGCGTGGAGGCGCGCCGCGCCCTGGCCTATCAGCGCGAGATGACCGAGCAGTTCGGCGAGGCCTCCCAGAGCCTGCTCGAGTCGGTCGCTCGCCGTATCCAGAGGCCCGCCGAGGAGATCGTCCGCAACCTGCTGTTTAGCGGCGAGAGCGCCTTGCCCGGCCCGGTCGAGCCGGTCTCGGAGTTTGCCGAGCAGTTCCAGGCCCGCGGACCGTTCGACAGCCAGGGCCGCTCGCTCCGTCAGCTCGACCTCGACGAGCGGTTGTTGCGCTATCCGTGCTCCTATTTGATCTACTCCGACGCCTTCCGCGCCCTGCCCGAGAGGACTCGGGCGCACGTCAAAGGGCGTCTTGGCGAAATCCTCTCGGGGCAAGATAAGTCCAATGAATTCAGTCACTTGACGGCGGACGACCGCACGGCGATCCGCGAGATCTTGGTCCAAACCGGGGCGCTGCCCGAGCCCTGAGCCCTGCTCCGGCGATATCATGGGGAACGAATCGCGCCTGCGTTTCGTAGAAAGGAGTGCGCCGGAGACCATGCCGATCAGCTCGGATTTGCTCGAAATTCTTTGCTGTCCTGAATCCAAGGTTCCGGTGGAGATGCTGCCGGCCGAGAAGTTGGCCACGCTCAACGCCCGCGTGGAAGCGGGGGAAGCGGCCTACGCTGGCGGCGAAAAAGTCGAGAAGCCGCTGCAGGAAGCGCTGATCACGACCGACGGCAAGACGGTCTACCGGATCGACGACGACATCCCAGTGATGCTCGTCGACAAGGGCATTCAAACGCGGCAGTTTGGCGGGCTCTGAGCGGAGCTTCGCCGCGAACAACACAGGCCGCGACTCCGAACAGAGGGAGCGGCGCCAGGAGGATAACGGATGGGCGGACTAGAAACTTTGATCAGCACACTGGGGCTCTCGTTCGCCTCGGGGATCAACCTCTACGCCACCGTTCTCGTCGTCGGCCTGGCGCAGCGCTTCAACTGGTTCCCGTTTTTGCCTGAAGAGCTCGCCGTGCTAGGCGATCCGATCGTGTTGGGAATCGCGGGCGTGCTCTATGCGCTCGAGTTCTTCGCGGACAAGATTCCCTTCGTCTCGACCGTCTGGGACGGCTTTCACACCTTCGTGCGACCGCTCGGCGCCGCTGCGCTGGCGCTTGGTGCGGCCGAGCAAGCTGGGCCGGTCTGGCAGGTCGCCGCATTCCTGATCGGCGGCGCGGTGGCTCTGGGCAGTCATTCGACCAAGGCAAGCGCACGGGTGCTGGCGCACACCGCGCCCGAGCCCACCACGCACTCGGTGATCAGCATCGCCGAAGACGTCGGCGTGGTCGGATTGTTGGCGCTGGTCTACACCTACCCCTGGGCCGCGCTGGCGGTGCTGAGCGTGTTGTTGGTCGCGATGGCCTTCGTCACGCCGCTGCTGATTCGTACCATCCGCTTCGTCTTGCGCACCTTCTTCGGCGCCCTCGGCGCGCTATTCGAGCTCGAGCCCAGCACCGGGCTGGCGCGACCGCCCTGGCTCGAGACCAAGCTCGCCGACCACAAGGCGGAGGCCAACTGGCGCGTCTTCCGCGGATTTGCGCGCAACGTCCCCGGCATGCCAAAGCTCGCCCGCGGCTACCTGGCGATCTCGCCCGAGCAAGCGGTGTTCGTCCGGCGCGGCCTCACCCGCGTGAAGAAGCTCGTCGAGCTCGGAGACCCGGCTCGACTCGAGCTCGAGCCGGGCATCGTTTGCGACATCTTGAGCGCGCCGGGCGACGACAAAGACATCCGCATCTGCATGAGCAAGGACTGGTCCAAGCTCTATCGCGCGGATCGCCAGGCCGAACCGCCCGCGTCGGGGGATTTCGCCCCCGCGTAAGAGCTGAGCCGGTCGACGCGCAACGCGCATGAGGGTATCCCGTCGCGCTTTTCTCTCGGCCTCGACCGCCGGCCTGCTCGGCGCACAGGCGCCGCAACGACCGAACATCGTCCTGATTCTCGCTGACGACCTCGGCATTGGAGACCTCGGCTGCTACGGGCAGCGCCGCATCCGCACGCCCAACATCGACGCGCTCGCGCGCCAAGGCGTGCGCTTCACGCAGGCCTACGCCGGCGCCACGGTCTGCGCGCCCTCGCGCTCCTGCTTGATGACCGGCCTGCACGGCGGCCACACCCGCGTGCGCGACAACATTCCGCACGGCGTGTTTCTCCAGCCTGAC
The DNA here is from genome assembly GCA_965216545.1 of Bryobacterales bacterium. Classification (GTDB taxonomy): domain Bacteria; phylum Acidobacteriota; class Terriglobia; order Bryobacterales; family UBA6623; genus RI-231. The sequence goes on along the minus strand of OZ244172.1, from coordinate 1,443,132 downwards.
GACGTGACCGTAGCCGAGACGCTCAAACAGGCCGGCTACCGCACCTGCGCCATCGGCAAATGGAGCTTGGGAAACCCCGGTTCCTGGGGAGTAGCGCGTTGGCAGGGCTTTGATGAGTTCTACGGCCACCTCAACCAGGACCAGGCGCACTTCTACTACCCGGACTACCTTTGGGACAACGATGAGGTCGTGCTGTTGAGCGGCAATCGCGGCGAAGCGAAGCAGGAGTACACCTCGGATCTGTTCACCGCGAGGGGGCTCGATTTCGTCGAACGCAACGCCCAACGGCCGTTCTTCCTGTATCTCGCCTACACCCTGCCGCATTGGTCCGACTATCCCCGCGATACGCCCGAGTCGCAGATCGTCCCCTCCGACGAGCCCTATACCCAGGAGCCGTGGCCGCAAGTCGAGCGCAACTACGCGGCCATGGTCACGCGACTGGACCGCCACGTCGGGGAGGTGATGCGCAAGCTCAGCGAGCTCGGCCTGGACTCCAACACGCTGGTCTTGTTCAGCTCAGACAACGGTCCCTCGGCCGAGCGCAGCCACGATCCGGACTTCTTCGAGAGCGGCGGCGGGCTGCGCGGTTACAAACGCGACCTCTACGAGGGCGGGATCCGGGCCCCGTTGATCGCTCGCTGGCCGGGCCGCATCGGCGCCGGATCAACCTCCGATCATGTCTGCGCCTTCTGGGACTTTCTACCGACCGCGGCGGAGTTGGCCGGGCTGCCGCCGCCCGCGCGCACCGACGGCGTCTCGTTCGCGCCCGCCCTACTTGGGGGCGACCAGCCCAAGCACGACTACCTCTACTTCGACTACGGACACGTTCGCCGGGAGTTCAAGCAGGCAGTGCGTTGGGGCCGCTGGAAGGCCGTACGGAACGGGGTGGACGCTGCTGTCGAGCTCTATGACCTGGAGGCCGACCCCGGCGAGCAACGCGACGTCTCCGCGGACAATCCCGGCGTCGTTGCGCGCCTGGAGGCGCTGATCGCGGAAGCCTACCAGGCCAGCCCGGACTACCCGGTGGAGGGCCTCAGCGCGCCACGAACCAGCCGTTGAGCAGATTCTCCTTGTTGTAGGGCAGGTCTTCGTCGGAGTCATGCTTGGTGACTCGACGGCCCGCCGCTCGCACAATGGCGTCGGCGGCGGCGGTGTCCCACTCCATGGTGGGACCGAAGCGCGGGTAGATGTCAGCCTTGCCCTCGGCCACGACACACAGCTTGAGCGAGCTGCCCATCGCGATGAACTCGACCTCGCCGTGGCTGCGGCGCTGCTGGGCGACGTAGGTTTCAAGCTCCGGCGTGGGATGCGAGCGCGACCCCACGATGGTGAGCTTGCCCTCGGCTGCGCGCCCCTGCGGCGCCAGCCTGCGCGGCTCCGCCCCTCCTTCTTGCTTGTAGGCCCCGAGTCCAGCGGCGCCGTAGTAGAGCCAGTCCAGCTCCGGCGCATAGACCACGCCGGCGCTCGGCCGGCCGGCCTCGATCAGCGCGATGTTGACGGTGAACTGGCCGTTGCGCTTGACGAACTCCTTGGTGCCATCGAGCGGATCGATGAGGAAGTAGCTCGACCAGCTCCGTCGCGTCGCGTAGTCCGCTTGCTCGGCGCTCTCCTCGGAGAGCGCCGGCGTGTCCGGATAGCGCTCGCCAAGCCCGCGGGTGATGATGCGGTGCGAACGCAGATCGGCCGCGGTCAACGGCGAGTCGTCGCTCTTCGATTCCACCTCGAAGTCGGTGCGGTACACCTCGAGAATCGCCTCGCCGGCCTGCCTCGCGAGAGCGGTCAAGAAGTCCATGTCGAGCGAGTGGGCGCAGAGCATCTTCGCCTATCATCGCCCACGCCGGTGGGGCTTTTTCGACCCTACGGTAAAAGGGTTAGGGCGAACTGCTCGCAACGCCCTATTGCCACCGGTTGGGGCGGGACGCTACTTTGAGTGCGAAGGTTTGGCGGCTTCGCGCCGCTGGCCTGGTTCGGATTGATCGTTGGAACGAAGAGGGGAAGGCGAGCCGCACTCGCGTGTATCGCGCTCATTCCGCTGCCCTTGCGCGCCGCGGCTGAGGCCGGCGTGTCGCTCGATCGGGCTTCGATCTCCTGGGGGCTGCTGGCGTTCCTGCTTGCGGTCGGCTGCGCGGTCGTCTTCCAGGAGTGGCGCCACGGCCGCCTTTCCGGGGCTCAGCGGCGGCACCTCGAAACGCTTTTCCACGTTTCCGAGGCCATTCTCGCCGCCAGCGACCGCGCGGAATTGCTAGAGCGCGCGACCGCCGCAGCGGCGCGCGTGGGCGAGATGTCGCATGCATTCGTGCTGCTGATTGACCAGTCCGGGCGGCAACTCAGCTACGCCGGGGGAACCGAGACGCCCCCGCGAACGCCGATTTCGATCAACGCCATCTCCGGCGCCGTCGCTTGCTTCCGCTCGCGCGAGACCACCGAGGCGCCGGACGCGGAATCCTGCCCCTTCCTCGACAAGGACCTGGTGCGCCGGCGGGGCCAGAAGTCCGTGTACTACGTCCCGATCCTGGCGGGCGAGAGCTGCCTCGGCGTGCTCGAGGTGGAGGAACGCAACCGTCGCAGAGGGCTCACACCGGCGCAGCGCGCACGCGTCGAGCACGTCGCGCAGTTGACCGCCGTTGGGCTGCGCATGCTCGATCAGCGCATGATGACCGAGCAACTGCATCGCTCGGAAAAGCTCTCCGCCATCAGCGAGCTCGCCTCGGCCATCTCCAAGGAGCTCGAGGAGCCGTTCGAGGAGATCCGCGAGCGCTCGGAGAACGTTCCCTACCAAGCGACGGCGCGAGAGCTCAGCGTCCGTCTAGCCGATGTCGCTCGCCTGAACGATCGAGCCGCGGCGACGGTCGAAAAGCTGGTTCGCTTTGCCACGCCTAGCGAGGGATCAAACGAGGAGATCGATCTCAACGCCCTGTTGCGACGCTTGGTCGGCGACCTGCGCAAACGGCGGGAGGCGGCCGAGCTTCAGCTCAAGCTCGGATTGAGCAAGCGCACGCCGCTCATCTACGGCGACGCGACGCATATTCAGCAGGTGTTCCAGATCCTGCTGCGGCACGCGATGCACTACTTGGGCCAGATCGGCGGCAAGTCGTTGCAGATCAACACCACCAGGCGCGAGCACATGGTAGTCATCACGCTGACGCCGCTGGTGCGGCCCGATCAAGCGCTCAAGTCAACCCTCGCCAGCCGCGACGGTCAAGCCGAGGGCGGATCCAGCCTGGGGCTATCGGTGTGCCAGAGCTTGATCGAGCGAGCCGGCGGGACGCTGCAGATCGACCGCAACTCGAGCCTGGGCTTCCGAATCGAGGTCGAGTATCCGCTCGCCGAGGATCCTTGGCAAACCGGCGAAAGCGCGGAGATGCACGACTCTCCGGCGAGCGTGCGCGCCGGGTCGATGACGATCCTCGTGGTCGACCCCGACCCGAACGTTCAGCAGACGCTCGTCAAGTACCTCTCCGATCAGAGCTACCGCGCCATCCCGGTCTCGACCGCCGAAGAGGCTCTCGAGATCAGCGAGCGCATCCGCTTCGAGTGGGTCTTCTGCGACCTGCGGTTGCACCCGATGAGCGCCGTCGAGCTGTGGCAGCGGCTGCGCAACCGCGTCGACCGCTTTGTGTTTCTCGCCGACGAAGCGGCTTCGGCGCAGAACCCCGACATCTTCGCCGGCGAGGGCCGCGCGATGCTACGCAAGCCCTTCACCGCTGACGATGTCGAGAACCTGATTGACTCCCTGTTGCGGACTTCCGTAGTCTTCCAGGATGGCTAACGGCCTCCGGCTGCTCGAACACGTCTGGGCTTTGGTCGCGACGGTGCCGAAAGGCCGGGTCGCGACCTACGGCGACATCGCCGAGCTGGCCGGCTGTTCGCCGCGGCAGGTCGGTTTCGCGCTGCGCCGCAGCCCGCCGGGGCTGCGGCTGCCCTGGCACCGGATCCTGGCCGCGGGCGGCCGCATCGCGCTGCCCGGTGACAGCGGGCTCACCCAGAGAATCAAGCTCGAGCAGGAGGGCGTTCAGTTTCGCGGACGCAAGGTCGATCTCGCCCAACACCGCTGGGGCCGGTCCGATTCGTAAGGGCGCGCGCATCACCAGCCCGCCGATTCTGGCACGGATTGGCCGCGATATTCCGTAGACTCTCATAGACAGCTCGAGTTGGAGGAGAGCAGCATGCCGATTTTCGACCGCAACGACCTGCCGCGAGACGTCAACGTGAACCTCTCGGGAGGACAGGTTCTCAAGTTGGTTCTGGGATTCCTCGTCCTGGCCACGCTATGGGGCAGCTTCGTCACCATTGGCGCGGGCGAGCGCGGCGTCGTGTTCAGCAAGTTCGGCGGCGTTCAGGAACGCGTGCTGAGCGAGGGTTGGCAGTTCAAGATGCCCTTTGTGGAATCCGTTGTTCCGATCGACGTCAAGATCCAGAAGTCCGAGACGCAAGCCTCGGCTTCCTCGCGCGATTTGCAGATCGTCAGCTCGGTCATCGCGCTCAACTACCACGTCGACCCGGCCGCGGTGAACCGTGTGTATCAGGACGTGGGCCTGGCCTACGAGGCGCGCATCATTGCGCCGGCGGTGCAGGAGTCGCTCAAGGCCGTCACCGCACAGTTCACCGCCGAGGAGCTGATCACCAAACGCGACGAGGTCTCCTCGCGGATCAAGGAGTCGCTCACCGCCCGGCTGGGCCGGCGCAACATCATCGTGGATGAGTTCAGCATCACAGACCTGGACTTCTCCGAGGTTTTCGCGGCGTCGATCGAGGCCAAGCAGGTGGCCGAGCAGCAGGCTCTGAAGGCGCGTCAGGACCTCGAGCGCGTCAAGATCGAGGCCGAGCAGAAGCTGGCCGAAGCCAAGGCCGAAGCGGAGGCGCAGCGGGTACAGCGCGAGACGATCACGGCCGAGCTGATTCAGCTTCGTGCGATCGAGAAGTGGGACGGCAAGCTGCCCGAGGTTACCGGCGGCGCGGTGCCCTTCCTAGACGTGAACGCGCTCAGCGGGCGCCGTTGAGCCCCTGGGTCCCTATTCCCACGGGGCCGTCTCGGGCGGCGCTCAGAACTCCGGCAGGTTCCGCATCATCGCCGACGCGTCGCCGCCGCCGGAGAGGCGCGCGGCGTCCAGGATTTTTCGCTCCGGGTCGTGCAGCGCTCCGATGTAGCGCTGGTTGCCGCGCTCGCCGCCCATCAGAATCACCACGTAACGCCGCGAGGCGTAGAACAAGGCCTGGAACTGCAAGTCCGCGTCGTCCTTGGTCAGCCACTGCTCGCTTTCCGGCGGACCCATCTTCGCGACCACGGCGTGGTAGTCGTCCCGTGCGGCCAGAGACAAGTAGCGCTGGTCGGCCGTCGAGACATCGGGTTGGAACCACTTGGTGAGCGGGTTGCGAGGACCTCCGGCAAGGAAGATCGCCGCCAGGAACGCCGCCGCCAGAGCGACTAGCAGGGCCTTGCCAATCAACGAGAACGTGCGGTCCTCGGTCGAGCTGGTTCGCGTCGGCGGGGGCGGCTCGGGCTCCGTCTCGCCTTCGGGCGCGGGCTTGGGCGCGAGCTTGCCCGGCATCTCGACCAGCGAATTGCGGAACGGAACCACCGAGCCCGCCTTGTAGATGAGCTCGCGCTTGAGGCCCACGATGAGCACCGGCGAGTCCGAGCTCGAGACCTCGTCGAGGTGATTGCGCGGAATCCAAAGCTCCTGGCCGGTTTCGACGTTCTTGGCCTGGATCTCCGACCAGGTCTCGCCTTCGAGCGTCCACTCGTTGTGCTCGACGTTGCGAATCGCCGGAAAGAAGGCGAAGCGCCGGCCCGACAAGGCCTCGTGCGGGCTCTCGGCCAAGGACGCCATCAGCTATGGAGTATAGCCGCGGCCGACAGTTGGCTGCCCGGCTCACGGAAGCCCAAACGTAACCCCAGGCTGCTCCGCGCTCGTCTTGATAGAATGACGGATCGCCGGGGCCGACAGAGTTGGACGCCCGGGTCCCCACCCTCCATGCGCAAGATCGTTTTCCTCGCCGTGCTCGCCTCCGCGAGCCTCCCCGCATCCGACTGGGCCTTCTGGCGAGGCGTCAACCAAGACGGCGTCTCGGCCGACACCGGATTGCCCTCCCGCTGGTCGCCGGAGGGAGAAAACTTGGTCTGGAAGGCCGAGCTCGGCAGCCGCGCCACGCCGGTGGTTGCGCACGGCCAGGTCTGCATCATTCGGCTGGCCGAGCCGGAGACCCCCGCGAAATGGCAAGAGCAGATCGTTTGCCTGGACGAGAAAACGGGCAAGGTCAACTGGGAGCACCGCGACAACGTCTTCCAGACCGATATTCCGCATCACCGGGTCGGCTGGGCTTCACTCGTCGCCGATCCGGCGACGGGCGCGGTCTACTCACACAGCATCTCGGGCGTCATTACCGGGTTTGCAAAAGACGGCAAGATCCTGTGGCGGCGCTCGCTCGATGAGGAGATCGGGCGCTTCTCCGGCTTTGGCGGGCGCACCACCACGCCGATTCTCGACGGCGACCTCGTCGTGGTCTGCTTTCTGACGGCCGGCTTCGGGCCAAACTTCATCCCGCGCCACCGCTTTTACGCGCTCGACAAGAACACCGGCGAGACCGTGTGGCTTTCGACGCCCGGCAAGGCGCCTTACGACACGACCTATTCCGCGCCAATCGTGACCGTCATCGACGGCCAGCGCCTACTCCTTGCCGGCAATGGCGACGGCGGCGTCTACGCCATGAAGGTCGCCACCGGCGAGAAGGTCTGGGGCTTCTCGCTCTCCAAGCGCGGCTTGAACTCTTCGGTCGTCGAGCGGGATGGCGTCGTCTTCGCCTCCCACAGCGAGGAGAACGTCGACGGCTCAACGGCGATGGGCCGGGTGGTGGCGCTCGACGCAACCAAGGTCGCCGAGGGCGAGCCCGCGCTCAAGTGGATGGTCGACGGCTTCGCGGCAGGGTACGCCTCGCCCATCGTCCACGACGACATCCTCTACCAGGTCGACAACTCGACCAACTTGGCCGCCTTCGACGTCCACGACGGGGAAGAGCTGTGGCGCGAGAAGCTCGGGATCGCACAGCGAGCTTCGCCGGTCATCGCGGACGGCAAGCTGTTCGTCAGCGACGTCGACGGCCAGTTCCACATCTACCGGCTCAACGGCCGTCGGCCGCCGCAGCGGCTCGACCTCGACGAGTTCAAGGAAGAAGACGGCTCGATGACGCAGATCAACGGCTCGCCGGCGATCGCCAACGGACGCGTCTACCTGCCGACCAACAACGCGCTCTACGCCATCGGCGTCGATGCGGGCAAGGCCGGCTCGGTCGCGCCGCTCGTCCCAGCCATCGAGAAGGCCCCGACCGGCGCCAAGGCGACGCACTTGCAGATCGTGCCCGCCGAGATTGCGCTGAGCCCGGGCGCCGGTCAGACTTTCGTCGCGCGCACCTTCGACGCCAAGGGCCGGCAAATCGGCGAGACACAGGCCGAATGGTCCGCCCAGGGTCTGCGGGGCTCTGTGTCCGCGGCTGGCGCGCTGAAGCTCTCGAGCGAGAACGTCGCCCAGGGCGGCACGATCACCGCCAAGGCGGCTGGCTTGGAGGCTGTGTCGCAAGTCCGCGTAATGCCGGACGTACCGTACGAAGACGACTTCAACTCCTACGACGCGAAGGGCTATCCGGCGGGCTTCCCCGCCATCCGCGGCCGCTTCGAGGCGGCCGAGCGCGAAGGCGAGAAGGTGCTGTTCAAGACCTCGGCTAATCTCCGCAGCCGCAAGACGCGCGTCTACTTCGGCGATCCCGCCGCCTCGGGCTACGAGATGCAGATCGACATCCTCGGAACGGAGAAGGCTCGCCGCCTGCCCGACGCGGGGTTGATCTCGCACCGCTACACGCTCGATATCCAGGGCAACAAGCAGCGGCTCGGGCTGATTACCTGGAACTCCGAGGTCGACCGCTTCGCCAAGACCGTCAAGTTCCGCTTCGACCCCGACATCTGGTACCGCATGCGCTTCCGGGTGGAGCCCTCGACCGAGAACGGGCCAACGAAGCTCCAAGCCAAGGTGTGGAAGCGCGACGAGGCCGAGCCGGAGGAGTGGACGATTGAAGCCGAGGACCCGGTCGGCAACTCGCACGGCAGCCCCGGCATCTACGGCTATGCGCTTTCCGACATCTACTACGACAACCTGAAGGTCACGCCTCTCAACTAACGGCAACACCACGATGAATACCGCAGTCAAACTTACCCTCTTTACCGCCCTGCTCGGCGTCGCCGCCGTCGCGGCCGACTGGCCCATGTGGGGCGGCAACCCGCAGCGCAACATGGTGTCGAGCGAGAAGAACATTCCGCGCACCTGGGACATCAAGGACAAGACCAACGTCAAGTGGGTCGCCGAGATCGGCTCGCAGTCCTACGGCAACCCGGTCGTCGCGGAAGGCAAGGTCTTCCTGGGCACCAACAACCAGCTCGAGCGCAACGAGAAGTTCAAGGGCGACCACGGCGTAATGATGGTCTTCGACGAGAAGACCGGCGAGTTCCTGTGGCAGATGGCCCACCCCAAGCTCGAATCGGGCCGCGTGAACGACTGGCCTGAGCAGGGCGTCTGCTCCTCGCCGGCGGTCGCCGACGGGGTCGTCTACTACCTCTCGAATCGCGCCGAGCTGATCGCGCTTGATGTCGAGGGCTTCCGCGACGGCGAGAACGACGGCCCGTTCACCGATGAGGAGGACACGACCGAGATCGACGGCGATGTCATCTGGAGCCTCGACCTGTTCAACGAGCTCGGCGTGTTCCCGCACAACATGGCCGCCACCAGCCCGCTCATCATCGGCGACATGCTGTTCGTCAACACCTCGAACGGCGTCGATGAGACGCACGTCAACATCCCCTCGCCGCGTAGCCCAAGCTTTCTGGCCGTCAACCGGCTGACTGGCGAGATCGCCTGGGAGGACAACTCTCCAGGCGAGGAGATCCTGCACGGGCAATGGTCCTCGCCCGCTTACGGGACCATCGACGGCGTCGACCAGGTGATCTTCGCCGGCGGCGACGGCTGGTTGCGCGGATTCAACCCGAAAGACGGCGAGATCCTGTGGGAGTTCGACGCCAACCCGAAGGGCTCGGAATGGAAGCAAGGCCGCGGCGACCGCAACAACATCATTGCCACGCCGGTGATCTTCGACGACCAGGTGTTCGTGGCGGTCGGCCAAGACCCCGAACATGGCGAGGGAGTCGGGCGCCTCTACGCCGTGGATGCGACCAAGCGAGGCGACATCTCGGCGGACGGTGCGGTGTGGCATCACCCCTTCCGCCGCACCATCTCGACGGTGGCGATCGCCGACGGCATCGTCTACGCGGCGAACTTCTCGGGCTTCCTCCATGCGCTGGACGTCAAGGACGGCAAGATGCTCTGGGAGCACGACATGCTGGCCGCCGTGTGGGGCTCGCCCTACGTCGTCGACGGCAAGGTGATCATCGGCGACGAAGACGGCGACGTTGACGTACTGCAAGCCGGCCCAACGCTCGAAGTGCTCTCGGAGATCAACTTCGGCAACACCATCTATTCGACCCCGGTGGTGGCAAACGGGACGTTGTTCATCATGACCCGCTCCCACGTCTACGCCATCGCGCAGTAGGCCGTTCTCCCGTATCGAGACCCGGTCCCGACCCCGCCCGCGAGGGCCGGGTCAGGCAAAAATAGGAATCCCATGCCGACAGCCTCTCAGCCCGCCATCGACGCCGCCCGCGAGCGGCTGGACAGCCACGTTCGCGAGATCGTCCAGTGGCACTTCTCGCCCGAGACAGGTTGCCCGTTCTGGCTCGACTGGGCCTCGAAAGCTGGCTGGGATCCGCGCAAGGAAGTCAACAGCCTGGATGACCTGAAGAAGTTCGGCTTCTTCGAGGACGAGCAGTTGCGCGGCGGCCCGGTGCGGCGCTGGGTCCCCAAAGCCTACGAGAACGATCCGGTCTACGTGTTTGAGACCGGCGGCACGACCGGAGTGCCCAAGTCGCGCATCAACGTGCACGACTTCCGCATCGACTACTCGGAGTTTTCCAAGACCCTGCCGGAGGTGTTCTTCCCGCGAGGCGCGGACTGGCTCCACCTAGGCCCGAGCGGCCCGCGGCGCTTGCGTCTGGCCATCGAGCATTTGGCGCAAGACCGCGGCGGCATCTGCTTCTCGATCGATCTCGATCCGCGTTGGGTCGTCAAGCTGCTCAAGCGCGGTGAGATCGAAGAGGCTGAGCGCTACAAGAAGCACTGCATCGACCAAGCTTTGACGATCCTCGGGGCCCACGAGGGCGTCCAGTGCATCTTCACCACGCCCAAGCTGCTCGAAGCGCTCTGCGACCGCATCTCGCTCAAGAAGCACGGCATCACGGGGGTGTTTTGCGGCGGCACGGAGATGACTCCGCAGTTCCACCGCTTCGCCGTCGAGGAGCTGCTCGAAGGCGCCTACTTCGCCGCGACCTACGGCAACACGTTGATGGGCCTGGCCTGCCACAAGCCATTCGACCCCGCCGACGAGTACGCCATCATCTACTACCCGCCGCTGCCGCGCGCCGTGACCCAGGTCGTCAACCCGAACGACATGGACGAGGAGGTCGGCTACGGCGAGACAGGCCGCGTGCTGCTCACCTCGCTGACCAAAGAGTTCTTCATGCCGCGCTTCCCCGAGCGCGACATCTGCGAGCGCGAGGCGCCTTGCGAGGCCTACCCTTGGGACGGCGTCCGTAACGTACGGCCGTACCAGACCGCCAAGACCGGTAAGGTGACAGTCGGCGTCTACTAGGCGCCGATCTCCCGCCGTCCATGACTCCCTTCGATTTCCATCCCCGTACGCGTGTGGTCTTTGGGGCGGGTACGCTCAACCGTTTGGGCGAGCTCGCCAAAGGGCTCGGCGGGCGGCGCGTGCTTCTGGTCTCCGACCCCGGCATCGTCGCCGCCGGCTACACCAACCGCGCTCTGCGCCTGCTGATGGAGCACGAGGTCGAGGCGCACCTGTTCAGCGACGTTGAAGAGAATCCCACCACCGAGCACGTCAACGCCGGTCTGGCGCTGGCGCGGGAGAAGAGCGTGGACCTCATCGTGGGCCTTGGCGGCGGCTCCTCGATGGACTGCGCCAAGGGCGTGAACTTCCTGTTCAGCAACGGCGGCAAGATGGAAGACTACTGGGGCGTCGGCAAGGCGAGCAAGCCGATGCTGCCGCTGATTGCGGTCCCCACCACAGCCGGCACAGGCAGCGAGGCGCAATCGTTCGCGCTGATCTCAGACATCGGGACGCATCGCAAGATGGCTTGCGGCGACCCCAAGGCCGCGCCCGCGATCTCCATCCTCGATCCCGAGCTCACCGTCTCGCAGCCCCAGGAGGTGACCGCCAACACCGGCATCGACGCCGCCGCTCACGCCCTGGAAACCTGGGTAACCAACAAGCGCAACCCGCTCTCGGAAGCTTACTCGCGCGAGGCTTGGAGGCTGATCGTACGAAACTTCCGCAGGGTGATCGACAGTCCAAATGATGTGGAAGCGCGTGCGGGCATGCAGTTGGGAGCGCACTTTGCGGGCGCGGCGATCGAGGCGTCCATGTTGGGCGCGGCGCACTCCTGCGCCAACCCGCTCACCGCGCGCTACGGCATCGTCCACGGCTCGGCCGTGGGCCTCATGCTGCCGTCGGTGATCCGCTTCAACGCCGAGGCCGCGAGCTCGCTCTATCAGGATCTCGGCGGCGCGGAGCAACTCGCCGCCACCGTCGAGGGCTTGCTGGCCCACGCCGGGCTGCCGACCCGACTCGAACAGCATGGCGTACCGCTCGAAGCTCTGCCGCAACTCGCCAAAGAGGCCGCCACGCAATGGACGGCGCAGTTCAACCCGCGCCCGGTCGACGCGGCCGCGCTCGAGGAGGTTTATCGATGCGTGTGGTGAGAACCGCCCTCGGGCTGGCCCCCTCCCTTACGATCGCGGCTGTGCTGGCGGGTGCGTTCAGCTTCGTGCGGGCCGACTGGCCGCTGTTCCTCGGCAACGCGGAACGCAACTCCATCGCACCAACGCCGCTGCCGCCGCCGCTCGAGGTCGAGTGGACCTACGAGGCGCCCGACGGCGTCGACTCCACCGCCATCATCGTCGACGGCACGGTCTACCTCGGAGAGATGAACGGCAAGTTCCACGCTGTCGATCTCGAGACCGGCAAGGGAAAGTGGGTCTACCAGGCCGGCCTCGGCGTCCCGGCTTCGGGCTGCGTCCAGGATGGTGCGGTCTTCTTTGGCGACGAGGAAGGAATGTTCCACGCTGTCGACATCGCGACAGGCAAGGCGAAATGGACTTTCGAGACCTATTCGGAGATTCTCTCCTCGCCCAACTGCCTGCCCGGCGCCGTACTGTTCGGCTCCTACAATGCCAGCCTCTACAGCCTCGACCCCAAGACCGGCAAGGAGAACTGGAGCTTCCAGACCGAAGACCGCGTCCATTGCAGCCCCGCCGTCAAGGACGGCAAGACGTTCGTCACCGGCTGCGACGGTATGCTGCGCATCATCGACGTCAAAACGGGCGAGCAGACCTCGGCCGTCGAGCTCGCCGACTACATTGCCTCGACGCCCGCGGTGGCGGGTGATCGCATTTACGTCGGCACCATGGGCAACGAAGTGCTGGCGGTCGATTGGCGCAAGGGCGAGATCCTGTGGCGGTACCACCACCCGACCACGGACTTCCAGTTCCTCTCCTCGCCTGTCATCTCGGACGGAAAAGTCATCATCGGCGGCCGTGACAAGCGCATCCACGCCATCGACGAGCATACCGGCAAGCTCCTCTGGGAGTTCCAAACCCGTTCCCGCGTCGACTCCTCGCCCACGCTTGCGGGCGAGGTGATCTGGGTGGGCTCGAACGACGGCAACCTCTACGCGCTCGAGCTGAAGACCGGCAAAGAGCTTTGGAAGTTCACCATCGGCGGCTCGATCGTGGCCCAGCCGGCGATCAGCGGGGATCGGCTCATCATCGGATCACGCGACGGCGTCGTTTACTGCCTGAAGAAATAGCTACTCGCCGACGAAGACGGTTAGACTGAACTGCGATCGAAAACCGCCCGCGGTGAGATCGATTTCTACCGCTCCTCGACGGGCGAGCGACTCCGGCAGTCGTGCATTGACCTGGAGCACGCCCGACACGAGACCCGGCGCCTCCCCGGCGTAGAGCACTTCGCCTTCGATGCGGTCGGCCCGGAACGTGACCGGAAACACGGTTTGACCGAACGGCGCGGTCGCGAGCCGCCCGTCTTCACCCGGCGGGTCGAGCAATCCGCCGCCCGTTCCGAAGATGACGATGATGCTTCCGGGACGCGCAGGGTTGTCCGGCCCGTTGACCGTTCCGTCTTCGTTTAGGATCGCCCCCTGGCCGGCCCCGCTCTGATCGAGCGAAAAGATAGCGGGGGCGGCGGCGGCGATTTGAACAGCGTTCGGCTCGGATCGTACAGCATCGTACTCGACCTCCAGCGTCGAGCTGCTCCTGATGATCGTCGTGTTGCCATTGCGTTCGACGCCGATCGGGGTAGCATTCGGGACGATGCCGCTGACCTGTCCGTCCGAGACGAAGAGCAACGGCGCCGGCGCTCCGTCGATGAGAACCCGGACTCCATCCAGGGAGGACGGGAAGGAACCATTCTCCACCGCGGCTACGGTGAGCGCAGAGGGCCCCATTCCCCGGCCGAAGAGGGAGAAGATGCTTCCGGGCGCTAGGGAAGTGGAGTACGACGCCGAGTTGACGGCTCCGCCGATGGCCAACAGTGGACGAGACGGCCTGGGGCAGTCGAGTGCCCGAGAGATTCTCCGTACTCGATGGTTGAATCGGTCGGCAAAATAGATATTGCCTTGCTCGTCGAGGCTGATACCGTTCACGGCGCCCAAGGCCGCCTCGAGGGCAGGGCCCCCATCCCCACTGAATCCCTGTAGGAGTTCATACCTGCCGGCGATGGCGTTGACGCGTCCGTCGGGGCTGTAGGCTCGAATGCGACTCTGGTGCGAGGCCGAAGAATAGATAAGCGTGCCGTCGGATGATGCAGCCATAGACGTCGGCGCTAGCACGAAACCTTGGGCTGGCTCCAAGCCGCTCCAACCCGTCTCGAGGTTGTGGACCCAGAGTCGGCTGGTCGACGAGAAGCCTGTCGAGATCAGCAGATCATCATTGGCATCGACTTCGATGGCGCCAACCGAGTTTGCCGCGCGGTCATTGGGCAGCCGAAAAGGTAGTGTCTCAATGATGCCGTCCGGCCGGATGCGCCGAATCCAAAGCGGCGGCGGCCCCTCCCTGCCGATGTTTTCGAGCAGATAGACGTTCCCTTTAGAGTCGGCCTCGATCTTGGTTATTCGTCCGATGTCCGCATCGGCCACTGGGCCGCCATCTCCACAGCTTCGAGGGTCACGGCAATCCGACCGCGAAGCGCCGTCGACGACCAACGTGAGCACGCCGGATTGGGTCACGCGCGCAACCTGGGAAGACATGGCAATCAGCAAGCTGCCATCTGGAGCGATCGCGAGATCCTGAAGATTGGCTAGCGGGGCCTCCAGGGCGTTGATGGCGCTGCTACCGGTCAGGCCAAACTCTCCGGTTCCGGCAAAATTCCGGATGCGGCCGTCCGCTTCGACCACTCGAACACGACTAAGGAGCCGGTCTAGGATATAGACTTCGCCCGAGAGACCTGCCTCGGTAACAAGGGGGTCGCTCAAGTGCGCTGCGGTGGCCTGGCCCCCATCCCCTCTGGTGGCAGTGCGTCCTATGCCCGCCGTCGGCGTCAGTTCCTCGCCGTTCCACCGAAGCGCCCTCTCGCGATACAGGCCGAATATCGCCCCGTCCGGTGAGATCGAGATGCCATGTAGCGCTTCAGCAAACAGCGTCTCGATAACTCCATCGGAGGTCACTCGCCGGACGCCCCGCCTGAGCGATCGCCACACAAAGCGCCCATCCGAATCGAACACTAAGCTGATCGTCGAGCCCACGGAACCCTGGTCGAGTGGCGTGCCGTCATTGCTTTCGCCTCCGCGGCGCCCGGCGAAGGATCCGATGATCCCGTCGGGTGCAATCCTCCGCACGTACCCGCCCGCATCGTCTGCGAACACGATCGAATGGTCAGGCCCGATAGCGATGTCCAGCGGGCGATCCAGAACCGCTTCGACCGCCGGCAGTCCATCGCCGCCGGGATCGCGGCGCGACGAGGGCGGATCGGTCCCGGCGATGGTCTCGACTCGTCCGTCTGCCCGTAGCCTCCGGATACGATGCTGGAATTCAACGCTTAGGACTAGGTTTCCGTCCCCATCGAAAGCGATGTGGGTTGAACCCAGAGGAGTTTCCAAGGCGGGCGTGTTGTCTTCCAGCTCCTCATCGAACCGCAACACGCGGCCGCTGCCGACAACGGTCTCCACGATTCCATCGCCGCGAACCCGCCGAATGCGCCAGTTCCCGTTGTCAGAAAAGTACAGGCTCCCGTCCGGCCCAAACGCCATGGAGCCGGGGCTATCGATCCGCGCGTCGGTCGCCGGCCCGCCGTCGCCGGAAAACCCGGGTTCGCCCGTACCCGCGACCGGCCGGATGACGCCGTCCGGGCCCACGCGCCGGATCGCGTCGTGCTTCGTGTCCGCGATGTAGAGCGAACCGTCGGGGCCGATCGCCGTTTCTTCGGGCTCGAACAGCTCGGCCTCCAGCGCCGTCCCGCCGTCGCCAAAGACCGTCGTCCCGCCGCCGGCAATCGTTTCAATAATGCAGGCCCCGGGCTCCTGCGCGGAGACCGCCACCGCGAGAAAACAAGCTCCAATGGAGGGAAATAGTAAAGTCCGCATTGGAGGTACGAATATCCTAACCCGAATTCGCCATTTCCTGAGCGGCATTTTTCGTCCAACCCCAGACTGTAAGATAAACCACGTGCCCCGTTTCGCAGCGTTCCTAGTGGTCGTTCTGCTGTTTGCCTGCTCGCACGAGCCCGGCCTCGATCAGCGCGTTTTGACGGGAATGCAGAGGTCCGAGATCCGCGAGCTGCTCGGCGAGCCCGACGAGACTGAAGAGCTGATCAAGCAAGTCCCTTACATCTTCGGCCCGGTAGAGGGCATTTGGGACCGGATGGAGATGGGTGACACACTCGTCACTTGGATCTACGAGACCTCGAACGGCCGCAAGGAGGTCTACTTCGTCAACGACGACCCGGAGGTCGCCGGCGAGTTCTTCTGGTATCACGACCAATCCAAGAACCCCGTCTTCTGACCACTCGCCGGCCGCTACACTAGTCTCACCGTGAATCGCCGCCAGTTCCTCGCCTCCGCGACCGCCGCGCCGCTCGCCGCCCAGTCTTCGCGACCGCCCAACGTCCTGTTCGTCCTGGTCGACCAGTGGCGCTTCTCCGCCTTCAGCCACTCGACCGACCCGCTCGTGCAGACGCCGCACATCGACGCGCTGGCTTCACAGGGCGCCTTGTTCCGGCGCGCCTATGCGACCAATCCCGTCTGCACGCCGAACCGCTCCTGCATCATCACCAGCCGCTACTGCCATCAGCACCGCATGGTCGGCAACGACATCATGCTGCCGCCCGACAACACGCCGTGCCTCGGCGAGGTCTTCCACGACGGCGGCTACGACACACACTACATCGGCAAGTGGCACATGGACGGCGACGCCAAGCCCGGCTTCGTCCCGCAAGGCTGGCGCCGCCGCGGCTTCGAAACGTTCGAGGGCTTCAACCGGGGCCACCTCTACTACGACTCGAAGACCTTCACCAACGACGGCGACCCGCTACCCATCGAAGGCTTCGAGCCGGTCGCCCAAGCCGACTTGGCCATCCAGTACATGAAGGCGCGCCGCGACAAGCCCTTCTTTTGCTATCTCTCCTGGGGCCCGCCGCACACGCCTTACCGCCCGCCCCAGGGCTACAGGCGCTACCTTGAGCCCGGCGCCAAGCTCGAGTGGCGCGACAACGTCCCGAAGGACTGGAGAGAAAGCCAGGTCGGCCGCCGCGAGCTCGGCGGCTACTACGGTCTATGCGAAGCGCTCGACGACGAGATGGGGCGCATCCTACGCTTTCTCGACGAGTCGGGCCTAGCCGAGAACACCATCGTCGTCTTCACCGCCGACCACGGCGACATGCACGGTAGCCACAACTTCACCCGCAAAGGCCGCCCGGAAGAGGAATCGCTGCATATCCCGCTGATCGTACGCTGGCCCAACAAGATCCGCTCAGGGGCGAAGGTCGACACGCTGACGACTTCGATCGACCTGATGCCTACGCTGACCGCGATGGCCGGGCTGCACGTCCCGAGCCGCTGCGAGGGCCGCAACCATGCGTCGGACCTGCTCGCAGGCCGCGATGCGCAAATCGAATCCGTCTACACCCAGGGCAGGACCACCAGCGCCGAGGGACAGTGGCGCGCCCTCGTCACTCCGACCCACAAGCTCGCCGTCTACGGAAACAGTCAGAACACCAAGCTATTTGATCTGGAGAAGGACCCCTGCGAGCTCGTCAACCTTGCCGGCAAACGCGAGCACGCCGCACTCGAGAAGAGCCTGCACTCCCGCCTGCTCAAACGGGCCAAAGAGCTCGACGATCCCTTCCCGGCCGCGGCTCCGAGGGCGAAGGTCCTCTACACCGACGAAGAAGCCGAGCGAGCCCGGGAGCGCGCCGGCGCGTGAGCGCCTCGCGCGGCTCCATCAGTCTACGCGGCTACGCCGAGCTCCTGCGACGCAATGCGAACTTTCGCCGCTTCTGGCTGGCGCAGCTCGTCTCAGGCTCGGGCGATTGGTTTTACTCTGTCGCCGTCTACAGCCTGCTGCTCGAGTTGACCGGCTCGGCGGAATCGGTCGCCATCGCGGTCGTGCTGCAGATCCTACCGAACTTCCTCGCCGGACCCACCGCGGGCGTCGTCAACGACCGTCTCTCGCGCCGCCGTGTGATGCTCGTAGCCGACGCCGTTCGCGCCGTGCTCGTGCTGGGCTTGTTGCTCATTCGGACCGCCGAGCACATCCCGTTTCTCTACCTTCTGCTCGCTGCTGAAATCGCCACCGCCGCGTTCTTCGAGTCCGGGCGCAACGCGGCGTTGCCATCCATCGTCGAGCACGACGACATCCCGACGGCCAACGCGCTCTCCTCGACCACTTGGGCGACCACTGTCACCGTGGGCGCGGCGCTCGGCGGCGTGGCCGTCTCCTTCCTGGGTCGAGACTCCGCCTTCGTAATCAACTCGCTGACCTTCCTGGTCTCGTTCTGGTTCGTGTGGCGGACGCGCTTTCGCGAGACGCACGCCGAAGGCTTGGGGCCGGTCACCCTCCGGCAACTGTTGGGCATCGGTCCGATCGTCGAGGGCTTCGGCTATGTGGTGAGCCATTGGCGGCTGGCGCTGCTGCTCACGCTCAAGTTCGGGTTGGGCATCTTGGGCGCCCGCGTCGTGTTGGTGGCCGTGCTCGGCAGCCGCGAGTTCGCGGTTTTCGGTCAGCCCGCACTGGGCATGAGCATGCTCTACATGTTTCAAGGCATCGGATCATTGGTCGGACCGCTCATCGTGGGCCCATTCGTCAAGCAGGACCAACGCCGCATGCGCTGGGCGGTGCTGATCGGCTATTGCGCGCCCGCGATCGGATACACCGTCTTCAGCCAAACCGCGCATTGGGCTCTCGCCGGCCTGTGCATGACGCTCGCGCACGCCGGCGGCGCGCTCGTCTGGGTCTTCTCGACAACATTGCTCCACTTGCACACCGACGACCGCTTCCGGGGCCGGGTCTTCGCGGCGGACTTTGGTTTGTTCATGCTGACGGCGTCGCTGGCGAGCTACCTCACGGGCTACGCCATCGACCACGGCGTCGAGGCGCGAACTTGTGCGCTCGCCGTGGGGCTAGCAATGACGTTGCCAGCCGCGGCTTGGGCGCTGAGCCTGCGCCGCAGTTGCTGACCGGAACGCCGTACGAGGGGCGGAGCCACGAGCGTGTTCGGCGGGAAGCGTCGGCCCCCGGGCCGATGTGTGGCTGGCTCAAGGCCCAGTGATCCTACCAGCAGGGTCGGCTCCTCTCCGACTTCCCCCCGAAGTTCCGCACACAGCTACTGAGTCCGCACCAACCCGCCCGGACTCGAGCGCCAGCGCTCGACGACGTGGGTTGGCGGGGCGCTGATTCCCTCGGGCGGATAGACGTAGTGTTCCAACTGAATCTTGTCCTCGGACGCGACCGTCAGGCGAGCGCTATGCAAATCGTCCCGCTCCCGCAGCGTCCGAACCTCGAAGCCATCGAATGCATACAACCGAACGCGACAGGGCGGCCTCGAGTGCCCAATAACGCCCCCCCCCAGAACAGGTATCGCACTTCTCCTGGAATCGGAGAATGCAGACGAGCCATCGTGAAGGCATGGCCCTCAAACTCATCTCCAAGCTCCTGCTGAAGCGCCCATTGTCCTCCGGGCTTCGCGTAGAATTGGAACGACGGATGCACGCCGGGTATCCCGATACCGCCTTCAAACACTGCTAGCGCAATAATGGCCGTTGGGAGGCCATTGACCTCGGAGAGGTGGGCCGGCGGGAACGACAGATGAGGATAGGCGGCACCGAGAGCGTTGTCTGCTTGAAGGAATCATCGGCAACCTGGTCGAGATCACGGACGCCCGCGGCGCGATCACCGAGTTCGACTTTACGGACTCGAACGGGACCCAGAACGCCTTCGCCTTCCCGACCAAGGTCAAGCGCGCCGTGGGCACGGCCGAGGAGAAGATGTTCCAAGCCGACTACGACTACGACATCGCGAAAATGATTGAGTTTGTCGACGAGAACGGCGTCTCCACAATCTTCGCCTATAACGATGTTCTCGATCGGCTGACGGACGTCGTTCAGGCGAACGGCCTGTCAGAGGCCTTCACCACGAAGTTCGAGTACTTCGACCAGCCCACCAACTACTCGATCACCACGAAGGTCTCGCGCTCAGCTGGCCCCTTGCGTCCGGTCTGGTTGTCGCCCACAGCTACGACTACGCCGGCCGTCCTGAGATGAGCGGGCTAGATACAGTCGGCGCGACCCAGTATGTCCAGTCCATCGCCTACGCCGCCCACGGGGCTCCATCGGCCACGACGCTCGGCAACGGACTTGTCGAATCCATCAGCTACAATAACCGCCTGCAGCCCTGCACGATTGCCGCCAGCAGCCTCCTCTCGCTGCGCTTCCGCTACGGAGCGACCGATGACGTGAACTGCGACGTCACCAGCAACGACAACAACGGCAACGTGCTTTCGCAATCGATCACCCGTGGCGCCTCCATCGGGACGCAGTACTACCGCTACGACGGCGTCAACCGGCTCACCATCGCCGCCGAGGGTGCGCAGCCTTCCTCCGACACCGCCTGCCCTCCCGGCGCGGCTTGGTGTCGCGACTACGACTACGACGCCTACGGCAACCGCGCTGTCGTCGGCTCGGCTGGGCCGACGCTGAAGATGGCCACGCCCACCGACCTGACGGAGTTCAACGCTGCGACTAACCGCATCTCAGCCGGCCAGTACGACCCGGCCGGCAACCTGCTCTCGCTGGCCAACATCGGCGTGATGGCGTACGATGCGGACAACAAGATGGTCTCGTACGACAACGCTGACCAGAACAATGCCGGCGCCGGCACGTACGCCTACGACGGGCAGGGCCAGCGCATCCAGCGCACGGCGGTGACGTCCACGGGGACCGAGACCACGACCTACGTCTACGACGCCTTCGGCAAGCTGGCAGCGGAGTACTCGACGAAGGCCTCGACCGAGCCGGCGGCGCTGCGGCTGTTCCGCACGAGCGACCATCTGGGGTCGACGCGCCTGGTGACCGACGCCACTGGCCAAACCCGTCCCAACGGCTGCCGCGACTTCCTGCCCTTCGGCGAGCGCATCGACAAGGATGTCGGCGGGCGCAGCGATGATTGCTACGGCGGGACGGAAGCGGAGGATGTGTTCGCGCAGAGGTTTACGGGCAAGGAGCGCGATGGCGAGTCCGGACTGGACTACTTCGGGGCGCGCTACTTCGGATCAAGCCTTGGTAGGTTCACATCGCCCGATGCTCCGTTCGCGGACCAGCAGGTCCAAGATCCCCAGAGCTGGAACCTGTACGCGTATACAACCAACAACCCACTCACCTACGTTGATCCAACGGGAAGGGCCAAGACCAAGATCTTTGCTTCAGTCATCAAGAAGCTGCAGGTCGGGTTTCGGCAGATCACAGTCCGGCACGACAAGCCGGCTCGATCGCTGAGCTTGCCAGACGCAAGAGATCGCGTCCAGTCCGGTGGAGAGGCGGTCTTCGAGGGTAGAGGTGGTGCCCAGAAGGCTACTGGGCAAGATGCCGTTTTCCACGATGCGCATACCGCGACCGCTGGAGACGATGCGCTGCCACATCTTCACCCAACCGTGACTAAGAAGAACCAGAGGACCGGCAAGTCCACGACTAACAAGAAGAGCGGCCATGCGTTCATAAGAAGTGCAAGTCAGAGAGTGGTGATCCCGGGTGCTACCGCAGGTACAGCCTTGTTCGGAGACAACCTGCTAGGCGCTACGGCGGACTTTTTCAATCCGGTGGCCGAAGTACAGGATGTCGCCGAGATCATGGAGACCAGTGTCATTCCGACGATCTTCGGCTTCGTTGACGAATACTTGCTGAGCCCACCGTCGCCCCCCCAAGATCAATCCGAGAGTAGCGCCCAGCAGACTACAGAGCAGCAGCAAGCGTGCCAACAGCAGCAGGACTGCGCGACCCGGCCATGATGCAGCGGATGGTGCGGGTCCAGGTCAAGCTGGACCCAAACACGCTCGTCGTCGAGGGGGGCATCCCGACACCGATAGGCTACTACCAACTGATCGGCTGTACGGCGCGCGACGAAGAGGATCTGGATAGCCAAGTCCGTATGCACGTAGCTGAGGATCTAGGCGGCACGATCATCGAGGTGGAGGACTATGGCGAGCCGGATTTCGCACGACTCGTCGACAACATTCGCAATGCGATCAGCGGGGACCCAGAGGAATGGGGTATCTGGTACTTGAGCGGCCACGCAATGTACTCAAAAGACGATGTTGCGTCGTAGCGCCCGTCCGGGCCACTCGTTCATGAGGGTTCCCCCGTGCGAACTTCTCTGGGGGAAAATTGGTGACGGGAAAAATTGGTAAAAATTGGTGACTAAAAATTGGTGACAGGAAGCTGTGAAGCTTTCCGCGTTCTAAGAGCCACGGGTTCGGTAGCAGCCAACGAGGCAGTCTTGGACGGCGGATTCGCGGCAGACCGGGCCGCTTTCGTCGAACCGCCGCTGTGCGGGCCGCTGATCGGGGCTTCTTGCGGTCCTTCGCGGCCGCTTGGCTTCATACCCATCCCGTTTCTCACTCAGGCCGGCGCCAGTTGGAACATCCGCTGCAAGTTGAACGTCAGCGCCGCCCAAGTCGCCTCGCATTGCACCCGCTCGAGACCGCGCGTCGCGAACCGCCTCAGCTTGAGCTTCGTTTTGATCCAGGCATTGGGAAACTCCGCCAGCGGCGCCCGCTTCTTGTAAATCTCGAGCGCCTCCGGTCGCGCCATCTTCTCGTCGAACTGCTCGATCTCCGGGTCGTAGAGCGTGAACGATACCGAGCGCCCATAGTCCTTCAAGCTCAGTTTCGGGCAACACTTCTTGCGCGCCGGACACTGCCGGCAATCCTCGGCCGAAGCCTGATAGACGTGCGTTTCCTTGCCTGTATCGCGCCGCGTCTGGCGATGCGGCAACCGCTTGCCTCGTCGAGACGATTCAGTACAACGATCGGCTGCAACCGTTCCAGATTCAGGCTGGCTCGCTGCTCACGTTGAGCTTTGGCTACGGAGGCGGTAACAATAACGGCAACGTGCTTTCGCAGTCCGTTACTCGCGGGGCGTCGGTTGGCGCGCAACATTACCGTTACGACGGGGTGAATCGTTTGACGATTGCAGCCGAGGGCGCTGCGCCGGCTCAGGATGACCTTTGTCCGCAGGGCGCGGCCTGGTGTCGCGACTACGATCTTGACGCCTATGGCAATCGTGCGATCGTGGGCGCGTCCGGGCAGGCGTTGAAGATGGCCACGCCCACCGCGCTTGGTCAGTTTGCGGTCTCAAACAACCGTATCTCGGCGGGTGGTTATGATGAGGCGGGCAACGTGACCGCGCTCGCTCACGTTGGCGTGATGGCGTACGACGCGAACAACAAGATGACCGCGTTTGACAACGGCGTCTCGGGGCTGGCCGGCGCGGGGACGTATGTGTACGACGGGCTGGGGCAGAGAGTGCAACGCACGGCCGCGACGGCTGAGCGTACCGAGACGACGACGTATGTCTACGACGCCTTCGGCAAGCTAGCGGCGGAGTACTCGACCGCGCCGCCGACCAGCGCGGGCGGCACGTACTACCGCACGACCGACCACCTGGGCTCGACGCGCCTGGTCACCCGCGCGGATGGCACGTGCAAGGTCTGGCAGGACTTCTACCCCTTCGGCGAGCGCATCCTGGGCAACGCGAGCACGGGCCGCGAGAGCTGGACCTGCTACGGCGGCGCCGGCACCGACCCCTTCGAGCAGGAGTTTACCGCCAAAGAGCGGGATGGGGAAAGCGGGCTGGATTACTTCGGGGCGCGGTACTTCTCGGCGAGCCTCGGCCGATTCACCGGACCCGATGTACCTTTTCTCGATCAGTCACCGACGGACCCGCAGAGCTGGAACCTTTACGGCTATGTCGTCAACAGGCCGCTGCTATTCATTGACATTGACGGCGGCAGAAAAGTCGTCCTAGTTACGCAAGTCAGACAGGTCTTCCGGCCGATACAGACTGTCTCGCATCCGCTCTTCACTATGAACCGTTTTAGCTCTACGGCCATAACGAAGAACCAGCACCGTCGAGGGGGCTCTGGCAGTCAATTTCTCTAACGTTCCAACGATGAGTCCGGAAGCTTTCTCAGCATATTCGGACCGCTATTCAAAGATGTGGAGCATGTTCGCACTAGCACGGAGGTTATCAACGCTACGGTTGACTTAGGGGAGGACGGGATATCAATCGATATTGCACCAACGGAAAATGCAGTCATCGGCCCGGATCCAAGGAAGCAGACAGGCGGAGAATTCGCGAGTGGTCCTGCTGGATCTTTTGATCGACCGAGAGTGCAGCACGTGAGAGTCCACTTGAACCGGTTGCGGCAACTGACCGACGCCGAACTCGCACAGGTGCAAACCGGGGTTGGCGGAATAGAGGATGCGACGATCCGTCAAGCACTGGAAAGTGCCGTAGCGCTTGAGATAGTCCGACGGGAGGCGCTACGCGAAGCATGCGCAACCGGCCAGGGCGAAGACTGCGACTGATGAGAAGTCGTTGATGAGACGTCTGACACGGAAGCCGATCCGCCTACTTGCTGGCGTGATCGCAGCACTGGGGTTAGCGTTCCTCGTGTACGAATCTGCTCCGCAGCAGGCCGAACGTTCTCGCGCTACCGACGCATTTCGTCGCGCTTCACAAGTGAGGAACGGTAGCAAAGAAGCGGAAGCCGCCGTGCGGGAGCTTGCGTCACTGGAGGGCGAGCGGGTAACTGAACTGCTCCTGATGATTGCCCTGGGGGATGTCGAGTTTTCGAATGAGCGGATCGCCGCCGAGGCGGTAAGAGCTCTCGGAGCACGCCACGACGTCGAGGTCTCCAACGACCTCGCTTCTCTCCTTCGCCCTGAGAAGTCAATCGTAACTCGGTTAGCTGTGGCCAATGCACTCCATGCTCTTGGGTGCCCAATGCGATGCACCCAGCGGGTGTTGTCCTATTTGAGTCGGATCCACAGCGGAGAGCTCAATATAGAGGACGAGACGATTGCTGTGTACGAACGGAGCGGAATGAGCAATGAGGCGGTGGAAAGAGCAGCCGGACCGATCCGCCGTTCTCAGGAGGTGCTGTACTCCTCTTTGGAGGAGCTCTTGGCATCCGCTCCGTCACGCACGATCGAAGTCCTCGAGCAAGACTACGGACTATCAAGTAGGCCGCCATCGCCGTTTGCTGCCCGACTTGTCGGGCGTCTCAGGATCTCCTTGGCCTGTGCGCCTTTGGTTGCAGCCGCGGAGGCCATAGCTGCGGACCAGCATTCGCCTATAGCTGAGACGATTCAGGAGTCCATTGTGCAGATTGGTTGCGAGGGTCGGCGGTGAAGGCGGACAATCCTACTGCAATATGGGGCGACCCTGGAAGATCCCATTACATATCTATCTGACGCGCAACGGACACGCGACTCGCGCCGGACCATGGCTGTTCAACGCTTCCCAACCGCATCGCCGCTGGCCAGTACGACCCGCGCCCACGCCCAGGCTGCGCGCGGCGCGCAGAAACAGCGCCAGGCCGCCGAACGCGGTCAGCGTCTCTTCCAGCGGCGTCTCGTCGATCTCGAACAGAAACTCGCCTTCGGCCGGGCTCGGCTGGTTCTTCCTCAGCGCCATGCCCAGACCCTAGCAATCCCGCACCCACTCGGTGCGCGCCCCCGCTCAACCCCAATCGCTTCCCAACCCCGCCCCCAGCCCCATCTATGCTCCTCCCCCTCGCGCCCCCTATCCCCTTACCGACGGATCAGGGGCAGGCCGGCAACCTGCTCTCGCTGGCCAATATCGGCGTGATGGCGTACGACGCGAACAACAAGTACGGATTCCGCTGAAGCCGATCGGTGATTCCGAACGATGGCGATCGGGGTCGGAGCGGAGCGACGCTGGTGGGTTCACCGCGGCCGGCTGTGCGGCGAGGCTTTGGCGCCAGCGGCGTTCGAGCTTTTCGACTTGGCGGGCCAGGTGCTGCCGGTAGCCGGCCGAGACGCGTTGCTCGGAGACTTCCCCGAGCAGCGTCTCGAAGTAGCGCAGGCTCGAGATCAGCGGCGCGCCAGGGTGGTTCAGCAGCGCGACATACTTGCGGGCGCAGCCGAGCAGGTAGGCGCGCTCGAGCTGCTCGAGCCCGACGCCGCGCCGCTGCCATTCTTCGGCGAGTCGCTCGTCGGCCGCCGTAAATGATCCAGCGACGCACGGTCGGACGAAGCCGCTGGTGCGTTACAAGAGCTTCCAGTATCAAGCGGCGAGCTGGTCCAGGCCGAGACGGATCGTGGCCAAGGTCGAGCTACATCCCGGCGAGTTGTTTGGGCGGCCCGGCTTCATCGTGACCAACATGCCATTGCCGAGCCGCTCGGTGGTGTGCTTCTACAACAAGCGCGGCGCGGCCGAGCAATGGATCAAGGAAGGCAAGCAGGCGACGAGTTGGACGCGACTCTCGTGCCGTCGCTTCCGGTCGAACGAAGTGCGGTTGCAGCTCGCCGTCCTGGCCTACAATGTCGGCAACCTGTGGCGAAGGCTGGGACTGCCGAGGCGGATCAAGAGCTGGTCGCTGACGAGCTTGCAGCATCGGCTGAGGAAGACCGGCGGCAGGTTGGTCAAGCATGCCCGGTACTACTGGCTGTTGTTGGCCGAGGGGCGCCTCAACCGGAGGTGGTTCGGCGAGATGCTCAACCGGCTCGCTGCCCTGCCTGTACCAGGAGGGTAACGCGGTGAGCCTCCGACAAGTCAGAGCGTTAACTTCCGGGAGGCAGGGTCGGAGAAGTGTCGCCGAATTGGGCCGCACCAAGCACAATCGGGGCCGTGACGCGGTGCGGGACGCCCGGGAGCGGCTCAACAGAGGAGGAAAGAGGTCAGACGTGCTCCAGAAGGCGGAAAACCGTTGCACCGGGGGTGCAAGCTCGGCTACCCTACACGCGTCGAGATGCCAAAATGGAAATCTCTGGTAGAAGACGTAGCGCGGCTGTTGCACTACAGCGTCAAGACTGTCTACAAGAGAAACAGCCCCCCCCAGCCGAACAACGGCCCGGGTAATTCGGATACTCTCTCTACGGGTCAAAATAGGTTGCATGGCCGATGCAGTCGTAGCTGAGGCTGCCAGCCAGTCCGCCTGCTCGTAAAGTACAGCCTCCAGCCTCGGGGGCTTGACAGAGGGTGTACCCTAGGAACGAGAAGGGGCTGGCCGCGGCGGGCCTTTTTTCATGGGAATGGACCGGACGGCGTCGCCCGATGCGGCTTCGAATCCCACGGTGTTTTGTCCGGAAATGTCCGGAAATGTCAGCTTTTCGTGATCCGAAACGCCCGAAACCCGTCCCCGGCATCTTGTCCCGGCGTTCTGGCTAGCCTCTCCTCGACCTTCCAACCCGGCCGCTCCGAGAGCGCCGCTTCGACCACGCCGTCGTTCTCTTCCGGCTCGAGCGAGCACGTCGCATAGACCAGCGCCCCGCCCGGCGAAACCACGTCGAGCGCGCGCCTGAGGATCGCCGTTTGAAGCTCGGCCAGTCGCGGGATGTCGTTCGGCTCGAGCCGCCATTTCAGATCCGGGTTGCGGCTCAGCGTGCCGCTCCCCGAACAAGGCGCATCCACGAGCACGCGATCGAACCGTTCGCGAAACGGCAGCGTGCACGCCGCGTCGAGCGCGACCAAGTCTGCGCTCGCCGGCCCGAGCTCGCGCATGCGCCGCAGCCGCGCCGAGTGCAGGTCGCAGGCCGTCACGCCCTTTTCAGACCCGAGAATCTCAATTGCATGCTGCGTCTTGCCGCCAGGCGCGGCGCACACATCCAGCAAGCGCATCCCGGGCGCGAGCCCGAGCAGCGGCGCGATCGCCTGCGAGCCCGAGTCCTGGATGCGCAAACGGCCGGCTCGCCAAGCCGCGGTCGCCTGCGGGCGACCGCTCAGCAGCTTGTGCGTCCACGGCCGCTCGCCGACTGCCGTCGCCACGCCTTCGGCTTCGAGCAGGCCCAACGTTTCGTCCAAGTCGAAACGCACGTTGAGGCGCAACCAGGTCGCGGGCCGCTCCAGGTTGGCCAGCATCAAGCGCTCGGCCGCGGCGCCGCCCAAGTTTCGCTTCCAGCGCTCGACCAGCCACGCCGGATGGCACAGTGCCGCTTCGATGCTCGCGTCCGGTCGCTCTCCGGCGCGCCGCAGCACGGCGTTGACCAAGCCAGCCGCCTGGGCCCGCGGCCCGCGCTTGACCAACTCCACGCTCTCGCCCACCGCCGCGTGCGCCGGAATCCGCTCGAGGTAGCGCAGTTGGTACAGTCCCATCCGCAGCGCCGTGCGCACTTCCAGATCGAGCTCCGCGACAGCTTTGCGGACCGGCTTCTCGAGCATCCAGTCCAACGCTCCGCGCCGCCGCAGCACGCCCAACACCAGCTCGGACGCCAGCGCCCGGTCACGCTCGTCCAGCGCGTCCAAGCGTCCTCGGTGCAACAGCTCGTCGGTATACGCGCCGTCGCGCTCGACCCGCATCAGGATCGCGTATGCAGCCCGTCTGGCCGGCGACGCGGACATCCTCACGACCCTATCAGAGCCCCTGGGAAGCCCGTGGGCCGCGTGATATACTCGGCTTGGAATCCGGGCTTCCCGCGGGCCGGCGGCTTTCCCACATGGCCGACGAAGTGGAGATCACCATCTCGAGCCACCCGCGCTGGCTTCGCCTGGTGCGCCAAGTGGTTCGCGAGTACGCCCTCGAGACGGGGTTCGACGCCCAGGACGCCGAAGCAATTACACTCGCGGTCGGCGAGGCGGTTGGCAACATCATCAAGCATTCCTATCATGGACGGACGGACAAATCGTTCGTCCTGCGCTGCAAGGCCGACGCCAGCGCGTTGGAGGTCAGCCTGATCGATGACGGCGAGCCGTTCGACCCGAACCTGCAAGCGTCACCACCCCCTGACGAGCTGCGCGCCGGCGGTCGCGGATTGTACTTGATGAAAGCCATCATGGATGAGATCGACTACACTCGCGAAGGCGCCTCGAACCTCGTCCGGATGCGGAAGCTGCTTCCCTCTCCGGCCCTGAACAGACCCTGAGCCATGGATATCAACGTCAAGCGCGACGGCGCCCGCTCGATCGTCTACGTCTCCGGCGACATCGATCTCTACACCTCGCCCGATCTGCGCAAGACCGTCCTCGACCTGCTCCGCAACCGCGGCCAGGAGCGCGTGATCGTCAACTTGAAAGAGGTCCACTACATCGACAGCTCCGGGATCGCCAGCCTGGTCGAAGGCTTGCAGGAGTCGAAGAAGCTCGAAGCGCGGTTCATCCTCGTGGGCCTCAACGAAGCGCCGCGCCACGTGCTCGAGCTCACCCGTCTGCTCAACGTATTCGAAGTCGCCGAATCGGAAGAGGAGGCGGCGAAGGACTGAGACCCGGGAACCGTAGGCTGAGCGCGGATGCGGTCGCCTTCACTGTTCGCCCCTGACCGGCCATGACCTTGCTCGAATCCATTGGCCGCTCCGCCATCGAAAAGGTCGAGTACGTCGGCGGGCTCACCATTCAGTTCTGGCGCGGGCTCAAGTCGAGCTGGCGCGCGAATCCGCTCACTGGCAACCGCCTGCGCTGGAAGTCGACGCTGGCGCACATGGCGGTCGTTGGGGTTGGCGCGCTGCCGGTAGTTTGTTTGATCTCCGGTGCGACCGGGTTGATCATGGCGTTCCAGGGCGGCGCCGAGCTGCGCCGCTTCGGCGCCCTGCAATTCGTCATCAACCTGGTCGGCGTCTCGATGACGCGCGAGCTTGGGCCGCTGATGACCGCCATCGTCGTCATCGGCCGTTCCGGATCCTCGTTCGCCGCCGAGATCGGCACGATGGTGGTGACCGAAGAGGTCGATGCACTGCGCACGATGGCGATCGAGCCGGTCGAATTCCTGCTGGCGCCCAAGTACGTCGCCATGATGGTGATGCTGCCTTGCCTGACCATCGCGGCGGTCACCTCGGGCATTCTCGCCGGCGGCATCTTCACCTACTTCACGCTCGACATGTCGCTCCGCGTCTACTTGCGCGCGACCCTCGAGGTGCTGGTGCTGCGCGACATCGTCACGAGCATGATCAAGGCGATCGGCTTCGGAACGATCATCGTCCACGTGGGTTGCTTCGAAGGCTTTCACGTCTCGGGCGGACCGGTGGGCGTCGGCCGCTCGACCACCGCGGCGGTGGTCAAGTCGATCTTTCTGGTTGTCCTCGCCGACCTGATCTTCACCGCGTTCTTCTACTTGTTCTGGTAATGACCGCCAAGGGCCATCCCGCGCTGCAAGACCGTCTCCGCGACGGCGTGGAGCCGATCATCTCGGTGCAGGACCTGATCGTGCGCTACGGATCGAAGGAAGTGCTCAAGGGCGTCAACCTCGACATCTACCCCGGCGAGACGATGGTGATCCTCGGGGCTTCCGGCTCGGGCAAGAGCACGTTGTTACGACGCATCGAAGCGCTCGAGAAACCGACCTCTGGACACATCTTCATCAAGGGCGTCGATGTCGCCAACTCGACCGCGGACGAGCTGCGGCAAGTCCGTCGCATCATGGGCGTCTCGTTTCAGAGCGCCGCCATGTTCAACTCCATGACGGTCGGCGACAACGTGGCGCTGCCGCTACGCGAACACACCAAGCTCGCCGAGCCCACCATCCGGCTGATGACCCAAATGAAGCTCGCGCAGGTGGGTTTGGCCGGCGCCGAGGATCTGTTTCCCGCCCAGCTTTCCGGCGGCATGCGCAAGCGCGCATCGGTTGCGCGCGCACTGGCGATGGACCCCGAGATCCTGGTCTTCGACGAACCTTCGGCGGGCCTGGACCCGATCATCGGCGCAGGCATTGACGAGCTGATTCTGCATCTCAAGCAGGCGTTCAAGATGACCATCGTGATCGTGACGCACGAGATGGCCAGCGCCTTCCTCATCGCCGACCGGCTCTGCATGTTGCATCACGGCAAGATCATCGCCGTGGGAACCAAACAGGAGCTCGAGAACGCCGAGCATCCGCGCGTGCGTCAGTTCCTCGATCGCATCCCCGATGCGCCCGGCTCGGAAGAGGCGGGCTTCCTCACCGGCTTATAGCCGGGCCCTTGCAGGGCCAGGAAGGGCGGCGTGGATTCGATTCCCACGGGCGCGGCGCCCGAGGCTAGTTTCTGCCAGGCGTCTACCGGCGCAATGATCTCCCCGGATACGCTAGCCGCTTGGGGGCTTCGCGGCGCTGATCAGGTAGTAGCCGAAGCGCGAGCGCGCCATGCCCACGATGGGCGAGAGCACGCAGGCCAGCAGGTGGCCCCAGCGCACCGAGCCCAGCCGCCAGCCGCTCCGGAAGAGCTCGCGCGCCAGGAAGCGCACGGTGACCGAAGGCACGTGCATGACCGACGGCGCGATGCGGTAGGAAATCTCCTCGACGCGCACGTCCTCGAAGCCCGATTCCCGCATCGCCTCGACAAAGGCGTCCAATTGGGCGAAGTCTTCCACCGCCCAGTTGCGGCAGACCTTGCGATAGCACCAGCGAAACCAGGGAAACATCGGCCGGCCGTGCTTGAGGAAGCCGTCCGCGACGACAAAGCGCGCGCCGGGGGCGAGCACGCGCGCGGCTTCGCGGATGACCGCCCGTTTGTCGTCGCCATCTGCATGGCAGGCGCTCTCGATGGCATAAGCGCCATCGTAGGCTTGGTCCGGGAACGGAGTATTGGCGTAGTCGGCCTGAACGAACTGGACGCGCGTGTTGGCGCCGTCCTGAAGAGCTAGCTCGCGGGCCTGGCTGGCCTGCCATTCGACGATCGTCACGGCATGGACGAGCAACTGCTGGGTTTCGCGCTCGATCAGTCGGGCCGGCCCGCCCAGCCCCGAGCCCATGTCGAGCAAGCGCGCCGCGCGGCCGGCGGGCGCGCGCAGCCGCAACAAGACTTGGCGCGTCATCTCGTCCAGCATGGGCTCGAGTCGGAGGGGGTTCAGGCCGGCGCGCCAGTAGCCGAAGTGCATGTTGAAGCTTCGGCTCCAAGCCTCGTAGTCTTGCGATGCCTCCGAGTAATATCGGACAACGGCATCCCGAATCTGGCGCGCGCCGGGCATCGAGCTTCACATTCTCTCGCGATTTCCCTCAACATTTTTCCGAGCTGGTGCGTCTGTAACTTATGAGCTGACAAACACGGCGGCCGCCGACCACAAATCTCGAGCTCATTGGAAGGAGATCGACTATGAGATCGCTCGGCGCCGCCCTGCTTGCGGCCTTTCTGCTCGCTCTTACGCTCGGCTACGCAGCCAAAGAAGATCCGTCCGCCGGCATCGACCGGCGCGCAACCATCGAAGTTGAACACCCGGATCCGGTTACGCCCTCGCCGCCCGACGACGCGCCTCCGCCGCGCACGCCCGCTGCTTCGATCGACCTGGCCGCTGCTTGGCTAGCCTCGGTACAAGGCGCCGACGGCGGTTGGGGGCAGGACGGCGGCGAAACGTCCTACGTACGCAAAGGCGAACGCCTGGAGACCACCGGCAACGACCTCGCCAACACCGCGGTGGCAATGCTCGCGTTGCTGCGAACCGGCAGCACTCCCCACGAAGGTCCTTACGCGAAACACATCCGCAAGGGGCTCGAATTCGTCTTGCGTCACGTGGATCATAGCGATGCTCGCGGTCTCGGGCTGGCGACGATTGAAGGTACGCAGATCCAGCGCAAGCTCGGCCCCTACATCGACACGTTTCTGACCTCGAAGCTGCTCGGCGAGCTGGCCGGCGAGACCGGGGGCGCCAAGCTCGATGCGCGCGTCCAAGATGCGCTGTCGTTCTGCGTGGACAAGATCGAGACCAACCAAGCCGAGGACGGCAGCTGGAACGTCTCCGGCGGCTGGGCCCCGATTTTGGGCACCTCGCTCGCCTCCCAGAGTCTCGCGCTCGCCGAAGATAAAGGCGTCGTCGTCGACCAAGCGGTGGTGGGCCGGGTAACCGAGTACGCGAAGAGCGTGGCGAAGGGCGAAGCCCAGGCGCCGGCTTCGGCCGGGGTGGCGTTGTACCAAGACGCGCAGGTGCTCGAACAACTCAGCCGCAGCGCAGGCAGCCGCGAGGCCAACGCGGCGGAGATCGCGCAGGTGCGCCGCAAGCTCTCCGATGCGCGCTTCCAAGCCGGCTTTGGCTCGATGGGCGGCGAAGAGTTCTTCTCCTACCTCAACATCAGTGACAGCCTGCGACGCACCGGCGGCGAGGAGTGGGAGAAGTGGAACCACGACATCCAATCCAAGCTGGTGAAGCTCCAGAACCAGGACGGTAGCTGGGCCGGCCATCACTGCATCACCGGCCGAGTCGCGGTCACCGGCGCCGCCGTGCTGACTCTGGCGGCGGATCGGACATGACGCGGCGAGACCTCCTCTCCCTCGCGGCCGCGGGGGCGGGCGCCGCCTGCTCCCCGGCCGTCGCGGTCTTGGGCAGCTCGGACGCGGCGGTCCGCGACGCGGCTTTTCTGCGCTCGCGGCAGAGCGCGGACGGAGCTTGGCGCAGCGCGACCTACGGGCTGCTCAGCGGCGGGGACTCGTTGACCGGCCTTGCGTTGCACGCTCTGCTGACCCTGCCGCAGCCCGGCGCCGCCGACCGCGCCGCGGTCGAGGCCGGCCTTGGCTACCTGCGTCGCCGCATGCAGCCGAGCGGAGCGCTCGGCCTCTCCGACCCCTCCGTGCCGGACTATCCCAACTACTCCACCGCCTTCGCCCTGCGGGCCCTGGTCGAGGTCAGGCCGCCGGGTTGGCGCGGGGAAGCGGAACGTATGATCGGCTGGCTCCGCGGTCAGCAGTTTTGCGAGGGCGGCGGTTGGAAGCCCGCGGATCCGCCCTATGGCGGATGGGGCATGGGCGGGACTCCGCTCCGCCCGCCCAACGCCGGCCATGTGGACCTCTCGATGACGCGCCACGTCGTGGAGGCGCTGAGGGCGGCGGGGATCCCGCCCCACGACCCGGCGCTGGCCCGCGTGTGGACCTACCTGGGCCGCTGCGACAACGTGGATGACGGCGGCTTTTCGTTCTCCCCCGTTGTCGACGAAGCCAACAAGGCCGGCGCCGAGAAAGGCCGCTACCGCAGCTACGGCACGGCGGTCGCGGACGGGCTCAGGACGCTGGCGGCGCTCGAGGGCTCGCCGCGCCGAATCGAGGCCGGCCGGGCTTGGCTGGCGCGCAACCACAGGGCGCACGAGGTCCCCGGCTTCGACCATCATCCGGACCTGCGTTGGCGTCAAGGCCTCTACTACTACTACGCGGCCGCGGTGGCGCCCTATTTGTCGCCAGAGCAGCGAGCCGGCTTGCACGACGAGCTCGCCGCCCGGCAGCGGCCCGACGGCTCCTGGTCCAATCCCGAGCCGCTGGTCAAGGAAGACGATCCGCTCATCGCGACGCCGCTGGCGCTGTTGGCATTGGCGGGTTGAGGGCGCGCTAGCCGGCCATTCTCGCTATCCTGGTCGCCGGAGATCCGACGCTGGCCAACACGCTCGATTCGGCGACGCGCCCCGAGCGGCGGGCAAGAGTCGAGGCCGATTCTTCGGGCCGGCTCGCGACAGGCGCCGACATCGTGCGGGTTGCGGGGCTCGCCGGCGGCGCGGCGCTCTCGCTGGTCATCCCGCAATCGGTCGACCGCGCCTGGACGTCGTTTCTCGACCGCGCGACGCGGAGTCTCCAGGCCGGCGAGCTGCGGCGGCTTGGGCGCCGCATGAGACAGGCCTTGCCCGCCGAAGCGGACTTCGACGCCGACGCTGCCGCCCGCGCCCATTGGCGCATGCGGCTGGAAGACACCTGGGGCCGCATGAGAGGGATGCGCGCTTACGCCTGGCGTCCGCAGGTGCGCCTCGAAGGCCTCGAGCGCCTCGAGGCCGCCCTGAGCCGCGGGCGGGGCGCCATTCTGTGGGGCATGCGGCTGGCCAGCGCGACCGCCATCAAGCAGGGGCTCTATCAGGCTGGGCATCCGTTGGTCCACCTCAGCCGCGCCCAACACGGCTCGCCCACCGCGTCGCGGCTGGGCGTCGGGCTGGCCGCTCCGCTCTACTGCCGCGCCGAGAACCCTTACTTGCGCGAGCGGGTGGTGATCCCGCTCGACGCCCCGCCCCGATACCTACAGAAGCTTCGCGGGCGCTTGCGCGAGAATGCCTGCGTATCCATCTTCGGCGAGCATGCTGGGCGGCGCAACGTCGAGTTGCCGGTCGTAACCACGCGGATCGCGTTCGCGACAGGGGCGCCGTCGCTGGCGTGGTCCGAGCAGGCGGCCCTGCTTACCGTCAGCGCCCATCGTGAAGCGCCCTTCGAGTACCGCGTCGAGATTCACCCGGAAATCCCTCTCGAGCGTTCGCTTCCGCGCAAGGATTTCGCCGAAAAGGCGGTCCGCGAATTCGCTAGACGACTCGAAGAGAACATAATTCGCTACCCTTGGGACTGGCAGGGGTGGTCTTATCACCAGTTCCCCTAGGCGCCGAGCTGCATGAATCAACGTGCGTTGATCCACGAGAGCCTGGAGCGGGCCGAGGTCGCCGCGGCCGGCGATGACGTCGAGTCGAGCTCGTGGTACCTCGATCCGCTGGCGGCGGCGCAGAAGAGACGCACGAATCTCGAAATCGTCCGCCAGGCGGTGGAGGGGCTGGAAGAGCCGCCGCGAGTGGTGCTCAAGACCGATCTGTTCGAAGAGGCCAACGGCGATGACCAGTTGCTGTTCGACCTCGACCTCGGTCAGGCGGTCGCCGCTGGGTTTGACATGTGCTCGGCGACGGCGGGGAAGGCTTCGGACCGCGCGCCGCGTCGCGGGCAACCCCTGTTCGTCTCCGACGCCCGGCGCCTGGCCTTGGCTTCCAGCAGCGTCGATCTGATCATCTCCACTTCGACGCTAGACCACATGGATAGCGCCGCGGACCTCGAGCGGGCTCTGGCGGAGTTGCACCGGGTGCTGCGCCCGGGCGGCCGCATGGCGCTCACGCTCGACAATCCGTGGAACCCGGTCTACCCCGTGCTGCGGCTGCTCTGCGCGACGCCATGGGCGCCGTTCGAGTTGGGCCACACGGCGTCGCGGGCGGGTCTGGAGCGCGTGCTACGCAAGGTCGGGTTCGAACCACGGAGCTGGAGGCCGATCGTGCACAACCCGCGCCTGGCGTCGACGGCATACTTCATGGCGTTGCGCCGTCTGATGGGCGAGCGGGCCGACCCGTGGATCGCCCGCTCGCTCGAGCTGTTCGACGAGCTGGAACGACTGCCGACGCGCTGGCTCTCGTGCTGCTTCATGGCGGTCAGCGTGACGAAGACGAAGAGTTGACGTCGATCCCGCGGATGTAGCGGCGCTTGCCCGAAGCATCGTCGGCGATCTCTTCGACGCGTTCCACGCGAATTGTGATGTCGTGAGGCAAGGCGCACTTGGCGCGCCGGTAGAGCTCGGAGGCGGGGTCGTCGTCGGCGCCGGCGACATAGCGGATCCGGATCTCGGCGAGAGTTTCCTGGATGACCAGAAAGCGGGTCAGGTTCGTAGTCTGCCGCAGCGCCGCCATCAGGCCGTGGGTCGGGATCGCGCGGCCGTCCGGCGCGAGGAGGTTGTCCAAGCGACGACCCTCGACGGCCTCGAGGGCGGAGAGGCCGAAGCGGCAGCCGCCGCCGTCGGCGAGCGGCAGCCGGACGACATCGTCGAGCGGGTGGCGGAGAATCGGCATGGCGTGCGAGAGCAGGCCGGTGACGTACACCGCTCCGCTCTCGCCTGGCTTGGCTGGGCGGCCGTCGCGCAGGACTTCCACCACGACGCTGTCGTCGTTGACGTGCATGCGCCCGCACGAGGGGCAGCGCCAGGCGATCTGCCCGGTCTCGTGCGCGCCGTAGCGCTCCAAAGCCACGGCGCCGAAGATCTCTTCGGCCCGCTGCCGCAGGTCCGGGTAGAGCATCTCGCCGCCGCAGACCAACCAGCGCCAGGGCCATTCGCGGCGCCGTTGGTTTTCGGCCTCGGTGACGAGGATCTCGAGCACGCCGGGGCGCAGGTCAAGCAAGTCCGCGCGCCAGGCGCGGAGCGCGTCGAGAATCTCGGCCGGGGCGCGCTGCAGCGGGTCGATGCTGATGGTGGGCAGCACGCCCCAGCGGTGCAGCGCTTCGGCCTCGAACTTCTTGCCGACCTTGGCCCGGCGCGCGCGCAGGGGAACGCCGCACATCAACTGCGAGCGCAATTGATAGGCGTGAACCAGGGCCTCCTCGGCGCGGGTCCGCAGCACTGCCATCGGCTCGCCCGTCGAGCCTGACGTCATCAGCCGGATCAGCTTGGCGGGATTGAGCCCGCGGGCGACGCGGCGCTCGAGCGGAGCGTCGCGCAACTGCTGCTTCGAGGGGAGCGGGATGCGAGCCAGGTCGCTCGGTCGCCGGATATCCGTGGGGGAGACTCGCGCGTCGTCGAACAAGCGGCGGTAGAACGGAACCTCACGCGCGGCGTGCGCGACGAGGCAGCGCAGCCGGCGGTGCTGGAGCGCGGCAATGGCCCGGCGGCCGCGTTGGGGACGGCGCCAGAAGCCCAGCGCGTCCTCGGCGAAGATTGGGTAGACGCTCAATGTGCCGCCCCGGGGGTTATGCAGCATAGCAGGCCGTGCGCTACAACGGGGGGACTAGCCCCGGTAGCCGAGGATCAGCAACGTGAGGTCGTCGGCTTGCTCGGCGCCTTCGGTGAAGGCGGCGACTTCTTCGATCAGGCGCGTGTGCAGGTCGGCCGGCTCGAGAGCGCGATTGGCTTGGACGAACGCGGCGAGGCGTTCCTCTCCGTAGCGCTCGTTTGCGAACGTCGCGGCCTCGCTGACCCCGTCGGAGTAGAGCACGAGCACGTCGCCGCGGCCGAGCTTGAGTTGCTCGGAGGGAAACTCGGCCTCTTCGAACAAGCCGATCGGGCAAGCGGTGGGTTGCAGCCACTCGATCGCCCCGGAGGCCCTGGCGAGCAGGCCCGCGCAGTGGCCGGCATTGATCCACGTGGCGCCGCCGCCGCGATCGAGCACGGCGCAAAAGGCGGTGGCGAAGCGTGCGTGGCGCGAGCGGCCCGAGACGTACTGATTGATGTGCGCGACGCTTTCAGAGAGCGATTGCGAGCCTGCCGCGGCCGAGAAGAAGGCGCCTTGCAACAGTGAGGTGAGCAGAGCGGCGGAAACGCCCTTGCCGGAAACGTCGGCCAGCACGGCGCCCCAGCGGTCCGGAGCGATCTCGACCACGTCGAAGTAGTCGCCGCCGACTTGGAAGCAGGCTTGGCTCGAACCAGAGGCGACCAGCCAGCCGTCGGAGGGCAATGTGGGCGGCAGCAGCGCCTGCTGAATTTCGCGGGCGATGTTGAGCTCCTGCTCGAGATGGTGCTTCTTGCGCTCCTGCTCGAGCAGGCGGGCGTTCTCGAGCACGCTCGAGATTTCGATGGCGAGCGTGTGCAGCACTTCGTTGTTGCCCTCGGCGAGGTTGGCGCCGATCTGGCGCGTGTCCATGTAGAGCACGCCGATGGTGTCTTGCTTGGCCGAGAGCACGCGCGTCTCGGCGGCCTCGCCCAGGCGGATCTTGAGCAGGGGGACGCAGACGACGCTGCGCAGATCGAGCGCCAGCACGGTTTGGCTCGGGCTCGGGCCCACGCCGGAATCGAACGACATCGCGAACAAGTCGTTGCGTTCGTGCAGCGCTTCGGCAATGACGTTGCGCGGCACGCGCAGCTCGTCCTCGGCGAGCGGGCGGCCTTCGTCGTCGCGCGCCATGCGAATCTCGAGCTCGCCGTCGGCGTCCGCGAGCATCAAGAAGCCGCGCTCGGCTTTGGTGATCGACAGGGCGGCGTCGACGGCGGCCGCGAGCACGTCATCCACGCTGCCCGAGGACTCGAGCGTACGGGCGACGTCGAGCACGGCGCTGAGGCGCGAGAGGTTGCCGGCGGACTCCTGGGTTCCGGGCAAGGCCGCGACCTTGCGCAGCAGGGGCGCTTGATAGGCGGGTGCGTCGCCGACGTAGACCTGATAGGAGTCCTCGATGCCGAAGCCGATGCGGTCCCGCTCGGCGAGTTGGGCGCGCGAGGTCTTGCGGCCGTTGACGAACAGGCCGTGACGACTGCCGAGATCCTCGATGAAGTAGCGCCCGTCTTCGAGCAGGATCTGCGCGTGATCGCGCGAGATGCGGCCGTCCTTGAGGGTCAGCTCGCGGTCCGGGAGGCGACCGATGCGGAAGGGGCTGCGATCGACCAACACGCGACGGCGCTCGCCGGAAGGGCCGACCACGGTCAAGGGCAGGTTCTTCGGTTCGGTCTTCGAATCCGGCGAAGCCATGGCGAACGCGCCGGCGCGCAACTAGTCAGTCGGGGCCGAGCCGGTGGAGACCGGTTCGGCCTGGTCGTTCTCCATCGCGAGAATGCTCTGGCAGTCCGCGCAGTAGCCGCCGATCTCGGTGCGCGCGAGCTCGATCTGGAAGCCGAAGTTGCGCGCGACCTGCTCCTTCATCGTCTCGAGAGGCTCGCCGAAGTACTCCTGGACGCAACCGCAGCGCAGGCACACGACGTGGGCGTGCTCGCGCTTGAGGCGAGTCTCGTAGTAGTGCTGATCGCCTTCGACGTGCAGCAGGTCGAGCTCGTCGATCAGATTCTCCTGCTTGAGAATCTTGAGGGTGCGGTAGACGGTGACGCGGTTGATCTTGGGGTCGCGTTGCTTGGCGAGCTCGTAGAGTTGGTCGGCGTTGAGGTGCTTGTGGGAGTTGTGGATGAGCTCGAAGAGCAGCTCGCGCTGACGAGTGAGCCGGATGCCGTGCTTGCGCAGCGGACCCTGAACTGACGCATTGGCTTCCAAGATTCTGCCGCCGAAACCGGTCTTATCGTACCATAGGGCCATCGCGGTCTCGGGTTATTGCCCGGTAGACAGATTGGGGGTCGCTGCCTATAGTAAGAGGCATCCGAGCCGAAAAGAGCACCTGATGAGAAAGCGCAACAGCCCGCCCGCCGCCCCCGTGGTCGACCCCAAGATCGCGGAGGAGGCGCAGCGCATCGTCTTCGAGCCCAAGGCGCGTAAGACGTACGATTGCCGGGTGTGCGGCGACCCTACGGCCAGCGACGAGTCCGAAGGGCTGTGCTGGGTCTGCCGGCGACTCAAGATCAGCGCCTGGCGCGAGATCGAAACACAGATTCCGATGAGCGAGTAGCGCGGTCCGCGCCCCCCACCCGCCGCCCCCGGCGCCGTCGCCAACCGGTCTAGACTAGGTTCGAGATGGCTACGATCTACGACGTCGCCAAGAGGGCGCGTGTCTCCACCGCGACCGTCTCGGCGGTGCTCAACGGGACGGCCTACGTCAGCCCTGAGCTCACCGCGCGAGTCAACGACGCGGTCAAGGAGCTCGACTACACCATCAACGCCGTCGCGCGGGGGCTGCAGATCCGCAAGACGAATATGATCGGGATGCTCGTGCCCGATATCGCCGAGCCGGTGTACGCGGTGATGGTGAAGGGCGTGGAATCGGCGCTGAAGGCGGCCGGCTATTCGTTGCTGATCGCCTCGACGCACAACCGGGGCGAGGAGCAGTCTCGCTACTTGCGGCTGTTGCGATCCAAGCAAGTCGACGCCATGTTGGCGCTGCTGGCATTCGAGGGCGAGGAAGAGCTGGCGGAGATGGTCGCGGCGCACAGGCCGCTGGTGTTCATCGCCAGGCGGCCGAGCTTCGAGGCCGACTGTGTGCTGGTGGACAACGTGGGCGCGACGTGCGACGCGGTTTCCCACCTGCTCAGCGCCGGCCGGCGGCGAGTCGGTCTGGTCGTCGGGCCCCGCACCCTGGCCGTGAGCCAGGACCGAGTCGAGGGTTGGCGGCAGGCCTACCGGGAACGAGGTCTCGAGCCCGCCGAAGCTTGGATTGCCGAGGGCGACTACACGACCGAGTCGGGCGTGGCGGCGATGGAGGCCTACCTGGAGCTGGCCGAGCCGCCCGATGCGGTCTTCGCGACCGGGTTCTTGATGGTGACTGGATGTTTGGGCGCGTTGCGCTCGCGAGGGCTTCGCGTACCCGAGGACGTCGAGTTGATGACCTGGAGCGACAGCCCGCTGCTCGACGTGTTCGATCCGCCGATCTCGACCGTGCAGCAACCGAGCTTCGAGATGGGCGTGCGTGCGGCCGAGCTGGCGCTCGACCGGATCGAGAAGCCCAAGGGGCCGCCGCGGACGATGATTCTACCGGCAGAGCTGCGCATCCGCACCACCCGGAAAGCGGCTGCGCGCGGATCCGGCTCGGATTAGCGACAATTAGCGGTCGTGCCCAGCCAGAGCCTCGTGATCTATCCGGGATCGTTTGATCCTCCGACCAACGGCCACTTGGACCTGATTCGCCGTGCGTCGAGGCTGTTCTCCCACGTGGTGGTCGCGGCGCTGCGCAACGAAGGCAAGTCGCCGCTGTTTAGCGTTGAGGAGCGGCTCGAGATGTTGCGCGAAGCAGCCGAGGAGCTCGAGAACGTCTCCTTCGACAGCTTCGACGGGCTGCTGGTGGACTACGCACGCAAGCGCAAGGCGCGGCTGATCTTACGCGGCATCCGGGCCATCTCCGACTACGAGTACGAGCTGCAGATGGCGCTGATGAACCAGAAGCTTTATCCGGAGCTGGAAACCGTCTTCATTCCCGCGGCTGAGAGCTACAGCTACCTGAGCTCGAGGCTGGTGAAAGAAGTGAACCGGCTCGGCGGCGACGTCTCGGACCTGGTGCCGCCCAACGTGGCCGAACGGCTGCGGCAGAAGCGGGCGTGAGCGGCGCCTCGATTGGGCGAGCTCATTCGATCCCGGGAATTTCGGTCATCTTGACGACGCGGCGCTGCTGGAGAGAAAGCGTGCAGGCTTCCGCGATGCGGCTAGCCTCGATGGCGTCGGCGACCGTACAGGGCGATTCGCGCTCGCCGGCGACCATGTCCGCGAAGGCGCTCAGCTCGGCGCGGTAGGCCTTGGTGAAGCGGTCCATGAAGAAGTGGTGCGGCTTGCCGGCCGGGAAGGTCGCGCCGGGCTCGGTCGAGCGCAGCGGAAGCTTGTCTTCGAGACCGGCGGCGATACAGTCGTCGAAGCCGTGGATCTCCATGCGGGTATCGTAGCCGCGGCCGTTGTGGCGGCTGTTGGAGACGAGCGCGAGGGCGCCGTCGTCGAGTGTGAGCGTGGAGGCGGCGGTATCGACATCGCCGGCGGCCTGGATGTAGTCGGCGCCGCGATTGCCGCCGGCGGCGTAGAGCTCGACGACCTCGCGGCCGGTCATCCACCGCACGGTGTCGAAGTCGTGGACCGAACAGTCGCGGAAGATGCCGCCGGAGACAGCGACGTACTCGGCGGGCGGAGGAGCGGGGTCCATGGTGGTCGAGCGCACGGTGTGGATGAGCCCGAGCTCGCCGCTCGAGACCGCGGCGCGCGCGGCGAGGAAGCCGGCGTCGAATCGACGGTTGAAGCCGACCTGGACGGCGACGCCGGAGCCGGCGATGTCGCGGTAGACGGCGATGGCGTCCTCGAGCTTGCCGGCCACCGGTTTTTCGCACAATGCCGGGATGCCGGCCTGGACGGCGGCGCGCAGCAGATCCGGGTGGGTCTGGGTCGAGGAGGCGATGACGACGCCGTCGACTCCGGCGGCGAGCAGGGCTTCAGGCGAGTCGACCATCGTGGCGCCGAAGCGATCCGCGACTGCGCGGGCTTGCGGGGCGGGATCGGTTGCGAGCAGGGTCTCCACGATGTCGAGGCCGGCAAGAGTCTCGGCGTGCAGCGAGCCGATGCGTCCGAGCCCGATGATTCCAATGCGCATATCGTGTGTTCCTCATCCGGTGGCGTCAGGCTGCGCCGCGCGCCACATCCAAAGGATCGCTCAATCGACCGCGCCGATGACGTTTTGATCCCAGTCGATGATGGATCCGGTGACGACGCCGCTGCGCTCGGAGAGCAGAAAGACGACGAAGTCGGCAATCTCGTCCGGCTGGCTGAGCTTGCCCATGGGCAGCTTCTTGGCGGCTCGCTCAGCCCAGCCGTCTTGGGCGCCGTGGAACTCGCGTTGGATGGCGTCTTCACCCTCGGTCTCGGCCCAACCAATGTTGAGGCCGTTGATGCGGATGCGGTCGAAGCGGTGGGTATTGGCGGCGTTCTTGGTGGCCGCGGCGAGCCCGGCTTTGGTGGCGGTGTAGGCGGCGAGAAACGGCTGGCCGCAGTGCATCGAAGTCGTGAGGATGTTGACGATCGTGCCGGCCGCCTTGCGCGCGAGCATGTCCTCGATGGCGGCCTGCATGGCGAAGAACGGCCCGCGGAGGTTAATGGCGACGTGCTGGTCGAAGAGCTCGGGAGTGGTCTCGGTGACCGAGCCTCGCGTGGTCAGCCCGGCGGCGTTGACCAGGCAATCGATGCGGCCGTGCCGGGCGACAGCGGTCTCCACGGCGGAGCGGGCTTGGGCTGGGTCCGCAATGTCGGCCGGGAGGTAGGCGACGCCGGCGCTCTCCGCGAAGCGCTCGCCGAGCTCGCGCCGGCGGCCGGTGACGATGACCTTGGCGCCCTCGCGCACCGCGGCGCGAGCGATGCCGCCGCCGATGCCTTGGGTGCCGCCGTGGATGACGAGGATCTTGTTCTTGAGCAGTTGCATGATCGGTTCGGCGGGTCGTGGGCCGCTAGGCGGTCTGGCGGCGCCGGGTCGCGGCTGCGAGTGCTGTGCGAAACGCCTCCGCCGTCCAGCTCTCGGCGAGCGCGCATCGCATCAGATCGGCCTGGCCGGCTGGCGCGAGGCCGTCGAGGGGCGGGTCGCGATCGAGGTTGGTCGGGAAGGGATTACCCTCAGCCGTGGCGGCGATCACGTTGTGGAGTTGCTTCTGGGAGGCGCCGTCGGACTTGCGTTGCAGCAGCACGGGGAACACCGAATTCGCCATGGTCTCACGATCGACGGTCTCCATGGCGCGGCCCAGCGGGGAGGAGATCTGCAGCAGGTTGGCCATGCGCAGGACCTGCTCGGTGCGGTTGGCGCCGGCGGCGTGGAAGACGGCCGGGTTGAAGAACACGGCGTCGCCGGCGGCGAGCGGCAACTGGACGCTGTGCTGCTCGAAGTAGGCGCGGAAGGCCGGAAGCCGCCAGGCGAGATAACCCGGCTCGTAGAGATGCGAGAAGGGCAGGTAGAGCGTCGGGCCGGCCTCGAGAGGCATGTCGCAGTGGGCGACCGCGCCTTGTAGCGTGAGAGCCGGCGAGAGGCGGTGCGTCTGCGCGGGGAAGGCCGTCGCCTGCTCGTTGGTCATGAAGCCCAGGTGGTAGTCGCGGTGGGGGGCCTGCGCCTGGCCGCCCGGATTGACGACGTTGACCTGTGAGGTGATCTGATAGCCAGGCCCGAGCCAGGCTTGGGCGACGAGCGCGAGCAGGCTGTTGGCGTAGTAATCGCAGAATACGTCCGGGGCGCGCAGGGCGAGCTTTTCGAGGGCGTTCCAGACGCGGTCGTTGGCGCCAGGCTTGGCGAAGTGGTCGCCGCGGCCGGCGCCGGCCGCGCGCTGCTCGGCGATCAGCGCGCGGAAGACGTCGCTCGCGCGGTCGACGACGGCGAGGTCTGCAAACGCGCCGGCGATGACGACGACGCCGGGGCCGCGGGAAAAGGCGCGGTTGAGCTCAGCTTGGACGCCTAGGCGATCCGGGGCGGCGAGGAGACGCGCGCCGTCATAGAGCAACACGTTGCTCTCGATTCGCCGGGCCCGGGGGTAGTCGGCGGGGTCGGCGGTGCGCTCGACGAGCGCGCGAAAGTCGTCGAGGTTGCAGTCGTCTTCCGAAAGCCAACAGTCGCGCACGGCCTAGTCGCCCATCAACAGTTGTTCGGCGTAGAGGGCGCCGGCGGGATCGTCTTCGTGCTTGAAGTAGACGTACACGTTGCGGCCGCCGGCGAGCAAGGAATCGACATAAGCTTGGATTTCATTGCGCTCCGTTGGCGAGTAGTCGGACTTGCGCAGGCGCAAGTAGACGAAGTCGGCGGTGAGCGCGGGCGGCGTCTCGAGCTTGTCGGACTCGGCCAGGCACAGGCAGCGGTTGTGGTCCTGCAACAGCGAGTAGACGGCGTCGTCGTGCCAGGACTCGTGGCGGAACTCGAAGGCACAGCGCATGTCGTCGGGGAGATTAGGCAGAAAGCCGGCGAGGCGTTCGAGGTTGAGCTTGAAGTTGGGCGGAAGCTGGAACAGCACG
Organism: Bryobacterales bacterium; assembly: GCA_965216545.1. Classification (GTDB taxonomy): domain Bacteria; phylum Acidobacteriota; class Terriglobia; order Bryobacterales; family UBA6623; genus RI-231. The sequence goes on along the minus strand of OZ244172.1, from coordinate 1,398,295 downwards.
ACGCCGAGGCGGCCGGCGGCGTGCAGCGGATCGATGGCGCGCAAGAAGAAGTCCGCGGGCTCCTTCGACTCCGGCTTGAGGCGCGTGAAGTGAGTGATGCGCTGGTGAGCCTTCACGCTGAAGCGGAAGCTCTCCGGCACGGCGGCGATCCACTTCTCGAGCGTCGACGCCTGCGGCGTGCGGCGGAAGGTGTAGTTGATTTCGACGCTGTTGAGCCGCGTGGCGTAGTGCTCGAGGAAGCGCGTCTGGGGAACTTTCGCGGGATAGAAGTCAGGCTTCCAGGCCGGGTAGGCGAACCCGGACGTGCCGGCGAACAGCTGCGGCATGGGCGTTAGTATACGCGAACCTGGAGGCGCGACTAGAATGGTGTCTGCTCAACGAAGGAGGCGTTCCGAATGACTCGTCGCACGTTCGTTTCGACGGCCGCCGCCGCGGCCGCGGCGCAGCGGGTTTCCGCCCAGGAGAGGGTCCAGGTAGGAGTGGTCGGTGTGGGCGGGCGCGGGCGCAGCCTGACCGGTTCGCTGCTGCGGCTGCCTGAGGTGCAACTCGGGTGGATCTGCGACGCCGACCAAGCTTCGCTCGAGCGGGCGCAGAGCTTGATTCGCGACGCCGGCGCCGCCCAACCGAAGACGACCGATGACATGCGGCGGGTCTTCGACGATCCGTCCGTCGACGCCGTGGTCATCGCCACGCCCGACCATTGGCACGCGCCGGCCGCCATTCTTGCCTGCGACGCCGGCAAGGATGTCTACGTGGAGAAGCCCTGCTCGCACAACATTCGCGAGGGACGCCTGCTCATCGACGCTGCTCGCCGCAACGGCCGCGTGGTGCAGATGGGCGTGCAGCGACGCTCCATGCCAACGCTGCAGAAGGCCATGCAGGACGTCCGGGACGGTCTGCTCGGCAGGGTGCATGCCGCGAAGGCGTGGAACTGCCAGATGCGCGACGACATCGGGCGCGCGCAGGATCAGCCCGTGCCGGAGGGCGTCGACTATGAAACCTGGCTGGGACCAGCGCCGTGGATTCCGTTCAACCCGAACCGCTTTCACTACAAGTGGCATTGGCACTGGCACTTCGGGACCGGGGACGCGGGCAACGACGGAGTCCACCACATGGATTTGGCGCGTTGGGCGCTGGGCGTGAGCCATCCGTCGGCGGTGGGCGGACATGCGAAGAAGTACTACTTCGACGACGATCAGCAAACGCCGGACACCATGACGGCGGCGTTCGACCATGGCGACAAGACGCTGCTGTGGGAGATGCGCATCTGGAACCCCTACGGCATCGAGGGCGGCGTGGACAACGGCATGGCCGTCTACGGCGATGAGGGCGCAATGATCTTCGGCCGCTGGAATCGCAGGGAAGCGGTGAAGGTGCTCGACCGCGCAGGCAAGCAAGTTGAGCATCGCGAGGTTGGCGATGCCGAAGGCTCGCTGCACATGCGGAACTTCCTCGATTGCGTCAAGTCGCGCAAGCCGCCCAACTGCGACATTGGCGAGGGACATCTCTCGACGCTGCACGCGCACTTGGCGAACATCGTGGCTCGAGTGAACCGGACGCTGCGCTTCGACGCCGAGACCGAGACGATCGTCGACGACGAGCAGGCGAATCTGTACGTCTCACGCAAGTACAGAACGCACTGGGCGACTCCGCGGGGCGTATAGCAGCCATTTCGCACCAGGAGCCGGCAATGGCCGCTAGAGGCGGCTACCAGGCTCCTTCGAACAGCCCGGCCGCGCCTTGGCCGCCGCCGACGCACATGGTGACGACGCCGTACTTGGCCTTGCGGCGCAGCATCTCATTGGCGAGCGTGCCGACCATGCGCGAACCGGTCATTCCGAAGGGGTGGCCGATCGAGATGGAGCCGCCGTTGGGGTTGAGCTTGTCGTTGGGGATACAGAGCCGGTCGCGGCAATAGACGACTTGGACGGCGAAGGCCTCGTTGAGCTCCCAGACGTCGATGTCGTCGACTGTGAGGCCATGTTTTCTCAACAGCTTCGGCACGGCGAACACCGGACCGATGCCCATCTCGTCGGGTTCGCAACCGGCGACGACGAAGCCGCGGAAGATGAGCTTGTAGGGGATAGCGAGAGCGTCGGCGCGCTCACGCGACATGACCAGGGTCGCCGAGGCGCCATCGGAGAGCTGTGAGGAGTTACCGGCCGTCACCGAGCCTTCCCCGCTATCACGGTCGAAGTGCGGCGGCAGAGCGGCCAGGCCTTCGAGAGTCGTGCCGGGGCGGTTGCACTCGTCGGCTTCGAGCACGTGGTCTTCCTCGCCGTCAATCTTCTTCTCGGCCTTGTTCCAGACGCCGCGGCGCACGGGCATGGGGGCGAGCTCGCCGGCGAAGAAGCCTTCACGCTGGGCGCGCGCGGTGCGGTGTTGGCTTTGCAGCGAGTACTCGTCTTGCGCCTCTCGGCTGACGTGGTAGCGCTTGGCGACGACCTCGGCGGTTTCGCCCATCACCATGTAGACGCCGGGCTTGTCTTCGAGCAGCTTGGGATTGGGCTTGGCGTCGCGCGTCATCATGGTGATCGATTCCACGCCTCCGCCGATGGCGGCGTCGTCGCCCTCGGCCATCACTTGATGGGCTGCGATCGCGACCGCCTGCAAGCCCGAGGAGCAAAAGCGGTTGACCGTCGTGCCGGCCACGGTGACCGGCAGCCCGGAGAGCAGCGCCGCGATGCGCGCCACGTTGCTGCCGGCGGCGCCGTGGGGCTGGCCGCAGCCCAGAATCACGTCGCTGATCTCGGCCGCGTCGAGCTGCGGCGTGCGATCGAGAAGCGTGCGGATGCAGTGAGCGGCTTGGTCGTCGGGCCGGGTGAGGTTGAGCGAGCCCCGAAACGATTTCGCGAGCGGGGTACGGCAACTGTCGACGATGACGGCTTCTCTCATAGGCAGAGAGTGTCGCACAACGGCGCGCCCGCGCCGCGGGGTAGAATACCGCACGTGACTGTCCGCCTAAGCTGCTTCTTCGCCGTCGTTCCCTTGCTGCTCGCCGCCGGCGATCGGCCGCGCGTGATCGAGGTGGATGCACGCTCGTTGCAACGAGCCGTCGACGCAGCCCCGCCGCACGCGACGCTGATCGCCGATCGCAACGATCAGGTCGAGATCTCGGCGACGGTTCGGATCGACAAACCCCTCACGCTGGTCGGCTTGAACGCTCGCCTCGAGCCCGGCCTGGGCAAGACGCCGATTCTCGAAGTCGTCTCCGAGGGCGTGCGGATCCGCGACTTCCTGCTGACGGGCAATGGAGATTCGGTGGAGCAGGCGGATCGCGCGCCGTTGATCCTGCTGCGTCGCGGGCGCTTCCTGGTGGAGAACGGCGAGACGAACAACAGCGCCAAGGACGGCGTGATGATCACGCCCGTGCCCGAGTACGGCGACATCGAGCACGGCGTGATCCGCAACCTCACCGGGCGCGATACGATTCGGGACATCGTCTCGATCAGCGGCGCGGGCGATTTGGGGCTGTTCGTCCGTCACCTGGTCGTCGAGAACATACGCGCCTACGGATCGCGCCTGCGCGGCGCCGTCGAGGTCTCCGACGGCTCCGAGCACATCACTGTACGCGACGTCTACGCCGAGTCGAGCTTCTACGGAGCGGACGTGCAGGACCACGGACGGGAGGGGATGGTCAATCGCCACGTGGTGATCGACGGCGTTCAGGTGGTCGACTGCGTCACCGCGATCCGGACCGCCAACCACGATTTCGGACACGACGGCTTGGTGATCCGCAATGTCTCGGGATCCGGTTTCCGGCCGAGCGAGCGCTGGCGCCCGCTGCACGTGAAGAACACGCGCAACTTGGTCATCGAGAACGTCTCGCTCGAGGGGGTCGACGACGGCCCGACGGTGCTGATCGAGAACAGCGATGAGGTCGCCCTACGCAACGTAACGATTCGCGGGGCGGGCGGCGGGGGCCCGGCGGTCGCCGTCGAAGATGCGGATCGAGCGCTGATCGACAACGTGGCCATCGTCGGGGCGCGACAGCCCGGCGTGGGTGTCGCCTACCGCGTGCGAGCGAACGAAGTGCTCGGGGGCCTGCGGATTCGCGACGTGTTGGCCGAGCGCGTCGACAAGGCGGGCATTCTGGTGGAGAACCTCAGCGAGACGGGCCGTTTGCGTTCCTACTCGATCACGGGCAACCTGGCAACGGTACAGGCGCCGTCGATCGAAGGGCCGTCAACTCTGCGAGACAACCTGCAATAGCGGGTGCGCGGCGATTCGCGACAATGAAGCCCGAAGGCATGCGGGCCGCGCCAACGCCGATTCTCAAAGACCTCGTCCTCGTCGGCGGCGGGCACAGTCACGTCTTCGTGCTGAAGGGTTTCGGGATGGCGGCGCTGCCCGGCGTGCGGCTGACGCTGGTGTGCCGGGACGTGCATACGCCGTACTCCGGGATGTTGCCGGGCCTCATCGCGGGCCACTATACCTACGACGAGGCCCACATCGATCTGCAGAAGCTGGCGCGTTTCGCAGGCGCGCGGTTCCTGCACGACGAGGTCACGGGCCTCGACCTCGAAGCGCGTACGTTGAGGTTCCGGGACCGCCCTCCGGTCGGCTACGACGTGCTCTCGATCGACATCGGGTCGTCGCCCGCCAAGGGCCAAGTTCCCGGGGCCGATCGCTACGCCACGGCGGTGAAGCCGATCAGCAAGCTGGTGGCCAAGTGGGACGAGTTGGCCGCGCGGGTGCTCGAGGCGAAAGGGGCGGCGAAGATCGGCGTAGTCGGCGCCGGCGCGGCGGGCACGGAGATGACGCTGGCAATGCAGTACCGTCTGCGCCATCTCCTACGCGAGGCGGGACACGAGGCCGAGCCGGAGTTTCATCTGTTCTCGTCGGCCCCGGACGTGCTGCCCACGCACAACGCCGGAGTGCGGCGTCGGTTCAAGCGAATATTGGCCGAGCGGGGCGTGCATGTGCACCTCTCGACCCGAGTGGCCGAAGCGCTGCCGACCGGCGTGCGGGACGAAGCGGGCCGCGAGCACCCGCTGGACGAGATCCTGTGGACGACCCAGGCGGCGGCGCAGTCGTGGCCGGGCGGCGCCGGGCTCGCGGTCGCGGAAGGCGGGTTCATTCGCGTGGGCGACACGCTCGAATCGGTCTCGCATCCCGGCGTGTTCGCCGCCGGCGACGTAGTGGAAATGGTGAACCATCCGCGCGAGAAAGCGGGCGTGTTCGCCGTGCGACAGGGACCGCCGCTCGAAGAGAACTTGCGCCGTGCGCTTGTCGGCCGGCCGGGGTTGAAGTTCCGTCCGCAGCGGCAGTTCCTGAGCCTGATTTCGACGGGCGACCGTTACGCGGTGGCCTCGCGATGGTCCCTCTCCGCCGAGGGCGACTGGGTGTGGCGCTGGAAAGACCGGATCGACCGCAAGTTCATGCGCAAGTTCGGGGAGGAGCTGCCCGAGATGCGGGCCGCCGGGGACGCAGCGGCGGCGCCGGTGCAGACCGACGAGGAGGCGCGCGCCATCGCCGCCGCCGCCAAGATGCGCTGCGCCGGCTGCGGCGGCAAAGTTGGCGCCGGGCCCCTCGAGCGGGCGCTGAGCCGCATTGAGCCGCTCGAGCGCGAGGGCGTGGAGCTGGGGTTGCGCGCAGCGGACGACGTGGCGGCGATCTCGATTCCTTGCGGCAAGGCGGCGGTGCAATCGGTCGATTTCTTCCGGGCGTTCTGCGACGACCCTTACCTGTTTGGTCGCATCACGGCCAACCACGCCCTGAGCGACCTCCACGCCAAAGGCGCCGAGCCGCACAGCGCCCTGGCGGTGGCGGTGGTTCCCTACGCGCGCGAGTCCAAGGTGGAGGAAGCCCTCTATCACATGCTCTATGGCGCTAACGAAGTGTTGCGGGAAGCTGGCGCGGCGTTGCTGGGGGGGCACTCAAGCGAGGGCGCGGAGCTCGCATTGGGCTTGAGCGTCACGGGCATCGCGGATCCGGCGCGATTGATGCGCAAGGGCGGCGCCGAGCCCGGCGACGCGCTGTTGCTGACCAAGCCGCTGGGCGTGGGCTCGTTACTCGCGGCGGAGATGCGCGGCGAGGCGAAGGGTCGCTGGATTGCCGCCGCAATGCGCTCGATGGCGGTTTCCAACGGCGCGGCGGCGCGGACGTTGCTTGCTCACGGCGCCACGGCGTGCACTGATGTCACCGGGTTCGGCCTGGTCGGCCATCTGATCGAGATGTTGCGCGCCTCCGACGCCGGGGCTGAGCTCGTGCTCGACGCGATTCCGCTGCTCGACGGCGCCGCGGAAACCGCCGCCGCCGGTTATCTCTCCTCGCTGCACCCGCAGAACTTGCGTGCCGCGGAGCTCCTCAACGAGGGCTCCTGGGGGAACCATCCGGCCTACCCGTTGCTATTCGACCCGCAGACGGCCGGGGGGTTGTTGGCGGCGGCGCCGGAGTCGTGCTGCGGGGCGGCGCTGGCGGCGCTCAATGCCGCCGGAGCCCCCGCCGCGAGGGTCGGGACGGTACGGGAGAGGCAAGGCTCTTCCGGGCTGATTCGGTTGGTCGAATCGTCGTCCGTCTGACGAATTTTTCCTTGCGGCGAACCGGAAACCGCGCCTTATATACTAGTACCAATCCCCTCGATGGAATGGATCGCCAATATGCCGGGGCCCGCGTTTTTGGGCTTCTACGCGGTCGTCATCCTAGCCGTACTCGCCGTCGCCTACCTGGCGATTCGATCGAGCTTTGGCGGAGGCGGCGCCGATCCGATGGTTCCGGTTCTGCCCAATCCCTATGAGATGGCCTACATGCGCGGCGGGGAGCGGGAGATCGGCAAGCTGGTGCTGATCGAGCTGGCGCGCAGGGGCTACATCGAGGAGCGCACCGATTCCGCCGGCGGAGGCGGAAGGGCCTATTTGCGGCAGGCCGAGAATCCTCCGCAGACACATGAGCTCGCCGGGCCGCACCGCCAGATCTTCGAGCTCGTGGGCCGGCAAGATCAGCCAGTGGCGAGGCTGATGAAGAACAAGGCGTTTGCGGCGGCGATCGAAGAGATTACGTCGGGCTTCTTGCCGCGACTGCGGGAAGAAGGCTTAGTCGTGGGCGATTTTCAGCGGGCGAAAGTGTTGTTTCTCGCCGCGGTGGCGATAACCGGGCTGGGCGGCTACAAGTTGGCGGATGCCCTGCTCGAAGGACGCTCCAACGTCATCTTCTTGATCGTTTTCCTGATTCTCGGGCTGATCGCGCTGTGGCACGCCGTCAGCCCGCGGTTGACTTGGCGCGGGAACAAGTACTTCCGCAGCACGCAGGACGTGTTTCGCTACGAGACGGCGGACGCGACGCTGGACCCAGGCGGCACGGAGTCGAATCGGATGCTGTTGCACGTGGGGCTGTTCGGAGCGCCGATTCTGTTTGGCACGGCGGCTTCCGGCTACGCGACGATGCTGGGGCTCGATCCGAAGAGTAGGTACTCCGATTCAGGCTGCGGATCGGGGTGCGGCAGCTCGACCTCATGCAGTGGGGACGGCGACGGAGGAGGCGGTTGCGGAAGCGGTTGCGGCGGCTGCGGAGACTGAGCCTTCCGTGAGCGTCTGGTCGGACTTGCCGGCTCTCGGCGCCGGGTTGGGCTACCGCGAACCGTTGCGCGCCGGAGTCTTTCGGCATCGCGATGCGATTGGCGCGCTGGAGATCACGGCCGAGCACTACTTGGAGGGAGGGGCGACCAAGCAGGATGAGCTCGAGCTGCTGCGGGCGCACTTCCCGCTGATTCCGCACGGCCTGAATCTCTCGCTCGGCTCGGCCGAAGGGCTCGACCCGCGTCATCTCGAGCGGCTGGCTGGCTTGATCGAGAAGGTGCGTCCGCCATGGTGGAGCGAGCACGTGGCGTTTACCCGCGCGGGGGGCGTCGAGCTTGGGCACCTCGCCCCCGTACCGTTTACCCGCGAAGCGCTCGATGCGCTCTGCGCCAACATCGAGCAGGTTCGGCGGGTGATCCCCGACCCGCCGCTCATCGTGGAGAACATCACCTATACGCTCGACTGGGGCGAGGGCGAGATGAGCGAAGCCGAGCTCTTGGGCGCGCTATGCAGGGAGTCGAGCTGCGGCTTGCTGCTCGACGTGACGAACCTGTGGCTCAACGCTCGGCGCATCGGCTACGATCCGATCGCCTTCCTCGACGCCCTGCCGTTGGAACGCGTCGTGCAGCTCCACTTCGTGGGACCAGAGCGGCGGGGCGCGGAGTGGGTGGATTCGCATGGCCGGGCGACCTCGGGCGAGGTTTGGGAGCTGCTTGGCGCTGCTCTCGAACGCGCGCCGGTGAAGGCCGCCATTCTGGAGCGCGACAAGGACTTTCCGGCATTCTCCGAGTTGCTCGAGGAGGTCGAGACCGCGGCGCGCATGGGACGAGAGGCGGGCCGGTGGAGCTAGCGCGGCGGCAAGCGGCGCTGGCGCGCTTGGCGGTGGATGCCGAGCTGCTGGAGCAGTTCCTCTCCGAACCCTCGGCGGCTGCGGCGGGTCTCGGCATCGCACCGCATGAAGCCGAGCTGCTGGCGAGTAGGGTTGGCGGGCTGGCGCGGTTCGCCCGCAGTTTGGTGAGCAAGAGGCTGGGCGAGGCGCGCAGGTTGCTGCCGCGGACCGCGTTGTTGCTGGGCGAGCGCTTCGACACGGTGTTTCGACGCTATGCGGCGACGACCCCTTCGCGGGGGCCGAGGCGCCACGAGCGCGATGCACTGGCGTTGGCTGATCGGCTGGCAAGCGAGTTGACCGGTGAAGCACGGCAGGCGTTGCTCTACGAAAAGGGCTGGATCCAAGCCCGGCTTGGACGGCAACTGGTGGTGCGGCGCCTTGGAAGCGGGTCGGTGGCGGTGTGGCTGCGGCTGGGCCGCCAACTCCGCCATTGGCGCTTCGGCGGCGTCGAGGATTGGACAAACACGGCCCGGCCCGCGCAAGAATCGAAGTAGTGTCGTCCGCTCCGCCCGATCGCGTGCTGCTTTGCTGCGACCTCGATCGTACGCTGCTGCCCAACGGACCGCAGCCAGAGTCGCCGCGGGCGCGTCCGCTGTTGCGGGCCGTCGCCGCGCGGCCGGAGCTGTCGCTGGCCTACGTCAGCGGGCGCGACCGGCGGCTGATCGAGAGCGCGATCGAGAGCTACGGCTTGCCGCGGCCAGACTTTGCGGTCGGCGACGTCGGCGCGACGATCTACCGTGTCGACGGGGAACGATGGACCGCTCTCGACGCGTGGGAGAGGGCCCTAGAGCCGGACTGGGCCGGCGCCGATCGCGACGATCTCTCCCGCGCGCTGGCTGGCGTCGCCGGGTTGGAGGTGCAGCCGCCGCAGAAGCTTGGCCGCTTCAAGCTCAGCTACTACGTCGATCCGCGCCGCGAGCTGGCTGAGGTTGCCGGTGAAGTTCAGCGCCGGCTGGAAGGGCTTGGCGTTCGCTTCGGCTTGATCACCAGCTTTGACGAGCAGGACGAGATTGGATTGCTCGACGTGCTGCCGGCGGGCGCGAACAAGCTGCACGCTCTCCGGTTCCTGCTCGAAACAGAGGGCGTTCCGCTGGACCGCACGGTGTTTGCCGGCGACAGCGGAAACGACTTGGCGGTGCTGGCGTCGGAGATTCCGGCGGTGCTGGTCCGCAACGCTCGCGACGGCGTTCGCGAGCAAGCGATCAGGCAAGCGCGAGAGGCGGGCCACGACGACGAGCTGTACCTGGCGAAAGGGGAATTCCTGGGCCTCAACGGTCACTACGCAGCGGGCGCGCTCGAAGGGTTGGCGCATTTCGCGCCCGAGGCCGAGGAGTGGTTGCGCCAAGCCGCCGAGCGGCTCTGAACGCGGGCGCGGCGTCTGCGAAGATACGAGTTCTATGCAGCTTCTTCCCGAGCTTCCCTTTGACGTCCCTTCCAGTGAGCTGTTGATCGGCATCGGCGCCCGCTCGGCGCGCACCGTACTGATTCTACTCGCGGCCTTCGTTGCGACCAAGATCGTCGGACGCGCCGTGCGAGAGTTCGGCAAGCGCCTTCGAGAGGCCGTCGACGAAGACGGCGACCCCGCGAGCGGCGAGAGTGAGAAGCGAGTGGCAACGCTCAGCCGGGTCTTGCGGCTGACCATCAACATCGGCATCTGGGCGGTGGCCGTGATCATGGCTCTGCGCGAAATCGGCTACGACGTGGGGCCCATGATCGCCGGCGCCGGCGTGGCCGGTTTGGCGATCGGCTTTGGGGCGCAGAATCTGGTCCGCGACGTCATCACCGGCCTGTTCTTATTGCTCGAGAATCAAGTTCGAGTGGGCGACGTGGCGGTGATCAACGGCCAGGGCGGGCTGGTCGAGGAGGTCAATCTGCGGACGATCGTCCTGCGCGACCTCGAGGGGACGGTCCACATTTTCTCCAATGGAGCGATCACGGCGCTGTCGAACCGCACGCGGGAACACTCTTCCTACGTGTTCGACATCGGGGTCGCCTACAAGGAGGATACGGACTGCGTCTCGGAGCTGATCGCACGGGTTTCCTCCGATCTCGAGCAAGATCCCGAGATCGGACCTTTGATGCTCGAGCCGATTCAAGTGTTGGGCGTCGACCGGTTTGCGGATTCGGCTGTGATGCTGAAGGCGAAGGTCGAGACCAAGGTCGGCGAGCAGTGGAAGGTCGGACGCGAGGCCAATCGCCGGCTCAAACGACTCTTCGATGCCGAGGGAGTCGAGATGCCGTTCCCGCACGTCTCGCTCTACACGGGCGAGGGTACGAAGGCCTTTCCCGTGACCCTCGACGAAGGTTCGGCGGAGGCGATTCGAACGATCGTGCGCGAGGAGTTGGCGCAGGCGGCGCGAAATTCTTCGGCCGCGGAAGACGAGTCCGTGTAGAATTCGAAGCGATGACACGCCGCTGCTTCCTGGCCTCAGCCGCCGCCGCGCTGCCGGCCGCCGCCCGCAAAGCCGAGATCACCGTCGGCATTACCTCCAATACGCGTCCAGAGTGGGAAGGAGCCGCCGGCTTCGAGCGTTCATTGCGCGAGTGCGCCAAGCTCGGCTACCGCTGGATCGAGACTTTCTGGAGCTATCTCGAGCCGTGGGAGAAGGATCCGGCCCGACTCGAGGACAAGATGGCGACGATGGGCCTGCGCATGGAAACGGTCTCCAACTCCGGCCCGCTCAACATGCGCTTTCAGGATCCGGCGGCGCGCAAGGAAGTCATTGCCGACCACATGCGCCTGGTGCGATTCATCAAGGCGCTGGGCCGCGATCATCTGAAGATCAATTGCGGACCGCGAAACCCGGGCGGCAACACTGCGGAGATCTACCGCGAACAGGCGAAGACCTTCGATGAGCTCGGACGGCGCATCTCCGACGAGGGGCTGCGATTCGGCGTCCACGCCCATCTGTGGTCGCAATTCGAGACGCCGCAGGACGTCGAACGAATCTTCGAGCTCACCGACCCCGAGCACGTCGGCTTCATCCTCGATACCGGTCACATCTCGATGGCCGGCATGGACCCGCTCGCGCTGACGAAAACCTACGAGCATCGCATCGTGGAATTTCACCTGAAGGACGTGGCGCCGGAGCACCGCGGCGGCTATCGCGGACCGGCGCTCGATCGCGGACGGGTCAACACCGGGCCGGACGACTTGATCTTCTTTTCGCTGGGGAAGGGCGGCGTGGATTTCCCGGGCGTCTTGGCCCATCTCGACTCGATCGGCTGGAAGGGTTGGTTCACCGTCGAGCTCGATCGCGCCGTGACGACGGCGATGGATGACGCCGCCAAGAGCAAACGCTACATCGAACAGACTCTAGGCCTCGCGGTCTGAAGGCGTCTCTACATGTCTGACTACAGCGACGAACACGCCCGCGCGGGGATCGACGCTGAGCTGCCCGAGCTCGAGACCTGGCCGAACCAGTACGCGGGCTATCGCATCAAGATCGAGATCCCGGAGTTCACCTCGGTGTGCCCCAAGACCGGCTTGCCCGACTTTGGGACGCTGACGGTGGAATACGAGCCGGACGAGCGCTGCATAGAGCTCAAGTCGCTCAAGATGTATACGCTGGCCTACCGTGACCTAGGCATCTTCTACGAGAACGTCGTCAACCGCGTGTTGGCGGACCTCGCGGCCGCGACCAAGCCGGTCTGGATGCGGGTGACCGGGCGGTTCGCGCCTCGCGGCGGCATCGAGTCGGAAGCCGTGGCGGAATACAAAGCCTCAAAAAGCTGAGCCGGGCGGCCGATATGGAGGAGAGGCGCCGCTGCGCCGCGGGAACACCTCCATGGCTCGAAATCGCGATCACCGAGGCGGCCAGACGATCCTGTTCGTCGTGCTGCTCTCGAGCTTCTTCTTTTCTCTGGCGGGACTGGCGATCGACGTCGCCTGGGCGTACGTGATCAAAGCGCGGTTGACCACCGCGGTGGATGCGGCCTCGTTGGCGGCGGTTCGTGCGCTCGGACGCGGCGCCACGGACATGAACCGCATCGTCGGGATGGTCTTCAACTCGAACTTTCCCGACGGCTTCCTGCTTGCCAGCAACGTCCAGCTGGCCACGCCGACGATTGCGACTCCCACGCCGGGCGTGCGCAGCGTGCAACTCACCGGCAGCGCGGACGCGCCGACGTTCTTCATGAGGATCTGGGGCTTCGACGAATTGCCGATCTCGGCCGGAGCGGCGGCCGCGCGCCGGGACGTCAATCTCATGTTGGTGCTCGACCGCTCCGGGTCTTTGCATCCCGACAAAGCCGATGCTTGGGATGACGTGCAGACGGCGTCGACCTTCTTTGTCGGGCAGTTCGATGACACGCGCGATCGCATCGGCCTGGTTACCTTCGGCACCAGCGCAGCGGTCGACGTGCCGCTCAACACGGGCACGAAGACGGCGGTGACGACCGCGATCGCAAACCAGTTGGTGGCGCAGTCGGCTGCCACGAACGCGCCGCAAGGGCTATGGCTGGCCTATGGCGAGCTGCTGCGGGTCAACGACGCCAATCCCGTCAACACGATCGTCTTCTTTACAGACGGCCAGCCCACGTCCTACACGGCATCTTTTGCCGTGCGGACGGCGCCGACCGCCAGCACGTCGGTTCCCTACTGCGCCTCGTCGCCGCAAGAGATTGCGATTTCCTCGCCTCAGCTCAGCGGCGATTTCTACGACATTAGCGGCGGGTGGGAGCCGCTGGCGCCAACCACGCCCGTAACTCTGGGAACTTCTTACGGTTACACCTACGATCACCACACCAAGGCCGGGTGCGATAACCCGGCTGGGAACTTCGGCCCCTGGGGAGGCAACGTCGAGCGGCTCTTCGAGCCGACGCAGTGCCTGCCCTCGAGTTGGAACGCAACGCACTCGGGGCTGTCCCGCACGATCTCGATCACGACGGGGCCGTACGCGGTCAACCAGTGCAGCCCTTTGCTCAAGTCCACAAGCACGAGCTGGCCGGACCGCACCTATCGCGGCACGCAGGTGCACAACGCCTCGAAGAATCTTTCGGTGAACATCGCCAACTCCGCGCGGGGAGAGGCCGCGATCCAGGGGGTTCGCGTCTACTCGATCGGGCTAGGCGGCTGGGGCTATCCCGCCGACGCCGACTTCCTCGAGCGAGTCGCCAACGATCCTGAGTCCGCCTTCCACGACCCGACCCTGCCGAGCGGGCTCTACCGGTATGCGCCAACGCCCTCGCAGCTCCAGCAGGCCTTCAACCAGGTTGCCAGCGAGATCTTCCGGCTCGTCAAGTAGGTCGGGGCGGCTCGCGGTTTTGGGGGCTGATACAGTGATGGGGTGCGCGCTCCGGATCCGCTGCTGAACAGGGAGACGCTCGAGCGGCTCGAGCGCCTGGCGTTGCGCTGGCAGCAGTCGTTTCAGGGACTGCTCGGCGGTCACAACGTCTCGCGTTTCGCCGGAGTGGGCCACGAGTTCCTCGATCATCGGCCGTTCCACCAGGGCGACGACTTGCGCTCGGTCAACTGGCGAGCGTACCTCCGCTTGGAACGTCTGTTCTTGAAGATGTTCCGAACCGAACCGCGCACGCCGGTGCGGATTCTGATCGATACCAGCGAGTCGATGGTCTGCGGGGCGTCCGAGTCGGCGCCGGGCGAAGCGAAGTTCCACTACGCCTGCCGGCTGGCGGCGGCGCTGACCTACGTGGGGCTGGTGCGGCTGGAAACCATCGTGTTGCATCCGTTTGCCGGGGCGCTCGACGAAAGCTTTCGCGCCCAGGGAGGCCGCCATCGCTATGCCCGGGCCGCGCAGTTTCTGGGCGATCTCGAGACGGGCGGTCGGTCGGACTTTCACACCGCCGTGCGACAGTTTTGTTCCGGCGTCACTCTGCCGGGTCTGGCGATCGTGCTCTCGGACTTCCTCGACGAGTCTGACTGCGCCGATGCGCTGCAGCAGCTAGCCGACCAGCGCCACGAGCTGCACCTGGTGCACTTGGCCGGCCCCGACGATCGGATGCCGCCCTTCGACGGCGAGCTAGAGCTGATGGACGCCGAGTCGGGCGAGGTGCGGCGCGTGCAGATGGACCGCGCCAGCGCGCTCGAGTACGCCGAAGCCTACGACGAGTACTGCCGCGGTATCGAGTACGCGGCGCTGAAGAACGAAGGGCGCTATCTACACCTGACGACCGACGTCCCGCTCGAGGAGGCGCTCTACGGCGCGGTGATGGCGACCGGCGCGGTGGCGTTGCACTAGATGGGCCTGCTCAATCTCACGTTGGGACAACTGCTGGCGATCTTCCTGCCGCTAGCCGGCATGCTGGTCGCGTTGTACTTCTATGACCGCTCGCGGCGGCGCGTGGTGGTCTCGACGCTGCGGTTCTGGCCCAAGAGGCCGGCGCCGCCGGTGACGCGCCGGCACAAGAAGCTGCAGCAGCCGCTGTCGCTGCTGCTGCAGTTGTTGGCGATGCTGCTGCTTCTGCTCGCCATCGCCGACCTGCGTTTTGGAATTTCGGGCGGAGTGCGGCGCCATCACGTGTTGGTGTTGGATTCCTCGTCGGTGATGGGCCGCGGCAACGGGGGTTGGATGGAGACCGCGCGCAGGCGGGCTCTGGCCTACTTGCGTGCGATCCCGGCCGGCGATCGCGTGCTGCTGATCCGCGCCGAGGGGCTGCCAACGCCGGCGTCGGCCTTTACCGAGGATCGCACCGAGTTGCGAGAGGCCATCGAGGCGACGCGCGCCGGCTGGACGGCCCTCGACCTCGATGCGGCTCTGGAGCTGGCGCGGACCTCGCTCGAGCTGGCGCTCGACGCGCCGGACGAGGCCGCGCTCGACGACCTCGAGGGCGCCGGCGAGATCGTCTACGTGGGGCCGGGCCGGCTGGCGGACGAACAGGGCGTATCGGGCGTTCCACGGCCGCGCATCATCGATACCGGAGCGCCCGCCGACGATGCAGCGATTCGCCGCTTTTCGGCTCGTCGCGCCCAGGACGACGCCTCGCGCTGGGAGATCCGCGCCGAGCTATGGAACGAGTCCGGGGCGCCCCGCGCCATCCAAGCCGCGTTCTTTTTCGAGGGACGCCGACTTGGGGACCGGCAAGTGGATGCGCCCGCGAACGGACCGGCGGAGCTCGAGTTCCGTATCCGAACCGAACAGGCCGGCACGCTCGAGGCGCGGTTGGAGATCGACGACGACCACGCGGCGAACGACCGCGCCGTGCTCGAGCTTCCGGCGGCGGTGCGACGCCCTGTGCGAGTCTACACCGACCGTCGCGACGGCTTCGCTGCGCTGCTGCGCTCGACGCCGCGGCTCGACCCTCGCTTTGACGCCCGCTCCCAGGCCTCAGGCGCCGTCTCAGCCGATAGCCTGCGCATCCTCGACCGCGCCGTGGGCAGGACGTCGACGGTGCAGCCGGGCGTCTACTTTGCGCCCGCGGCGAGCGCCTCGCCGGTGGCGGTCGGCGGGGTAGTTCGGGGCGCGCGCATCACGGCCTGGAACACCGTTCATCCGCTCGGCGCCGGGTTGCGGGAGGCGGACGTCGAGCTGAGACAGACGCTGGTGTTCGAACCCAAGCCGGACGACGTGGTGATCGCCTCGGTGGAACAGGGACCGGTGGCGGTGGCGCGCAGCTCGGGGGGCGAGCGGTTCGTGGTGGTGGGCTTCGACCCCTTGGATCCGGCGCTGGCGAACCGGCTGACGACGCCGCTGTTGTTCGCCAACATCGTGCGCTGGTTCGCGCCCGAGGTGTTTCGGGTCACCGAGCTGCGCGCGGTCTCGCCGGGATCGGCGGAAGTCGACGTCTCGCCGGCGCTCCGGGAGCAGGTGGAGGTCGAACCGCTGGACGGTCGCAGCCCGGCATGGGTCTGGAGCGAGGGTCGGGTGCGGCTGTTCAGCCGCGCGCCCAGCGTCAACCTGATCAAGACGCCGTTCGACCAAGTGCGGCTGTCGATGAGCTTTCCCGAGACGGCCGTCGCGCGGTGGCAGCCGCCAGCGGAGGCGCTGCGCGGTGTGCCGCCGGCGGTCTCCGGCCTTTCGCCGGCGGGCGCACGCCTGTGGCCCTGGCTGTCGCTGCTGGCTTTGGCGATCTTGGCCTACGACTGGACCGTGTACGGGCGCGGTTCACAGACGAGCTTCTCGACGGTTCGGGAGACCTCGGGCCCGGCCGGGCTCTCGCTGGACCTGGGAACGCGCGAGCGGGAGCCCGAGGAGGCGCTGCGGTGAGCTTCGCGCACCCGTGGCTGTTGCTACTGCTCGCCCTGCCGGCTGCGTGGACGTTTTGGGAGTGGGGCAAGACATATCGTCGCGCTGGGCTGCTGCTCAAGGCCGCGGTCTTTTCGCTCATCTTGCTGGCGCTGGCCGAGCCGCGCTGGTCGAGCTGGGAGCGCCAGGTCGCGGTGGCGGTTTTGGCTGACGAGTCCGGTAGCGTCCCCGCCGAACAGCAGGAGCAGACACGCGCGCTGGTGCGCGAGATTCGCGCCGCGGCCGGCGACAATCCAGTCAGGCCGATCGCCTTCAACGACCGCACGCGCCGCGGCCTTGCAGGCGAGGGGAACCGGGGCGGCGGCGCACGCGGCACCGATCTCGAGGAAGCCATCCGGGGAGCGCTCACGGCCCTGCCGTCGGACCGCGTGAGCCGCATCGTGCTCGCCAGTGACGGATTGGAGAACGACGGCTCGGTCGAGCGCGCCGTCTACCAGGCGCGCGAGCGCGGCGTGCCCGTGGATGTGATCGCGCTGCCGGGAAGGGCGGCGCCTGCTCTGCGCCTGGCGGGCGTCTCGATGCCGGCGCAGGCCTTCGTCGGCGAGCGGTTTCCCATCGAGCTTGCGATCGAGAGCCCAGCCGCGACCCCGGTGAGCATACGGTTGAGCGCCGAGGGAGCGGAATTGGGCGTCTCGCAAGCCACGCTGCGGCCGGGTCGCAACCTGGTCACGGTGCGCGCGCGGCTGGAATCCCCGGGCGCTGCGCTGATCCAGGGCGAGGCGCTGGCGGCGGGGCTAGGCGAGCTGCCGTTCTCCGGCGTGGTCAGCCTGGCGACTCCGCGCGCGTTGGTCGTGGTTTCGGCGCGGGGTGGCGAGCAGGGGCATCTGGGGCAGTTGCTGCGCTCGGCGGGTTTCGAGGTCTCTGAGATGGTGCGTCTGACGCCGGGCGGGGTGGGGCGCGACGCCAACGAGCGCTTCGAGCTGATCGTCGCGGACAACCAGGACTTCGAGGCGTGGCCCGCGGCGCTAAAGACCACCCTGTCGGGATTCGTCTCTCGAGGCGGGGGATTCCTGCTGGTCGCCGGGGAGAATAACCTCTACGTCGAGCGCGAAGGGGGCGCGCCGCTCGACCCCTTCAATCGCATGCTGCCCGCCACGCTGGCCCCGCCGCGCACGCCCGAGGGTACGGCGGTGGTGCTGGTGCTCGACAAGTCGTCGTCGATGGAAGGCAAGAAGATGCAGCTCGCGCGGCAATCCGCCCAAGGCGTCGTCGAGAACCTGCGTCCCATCGATCGCTTGGGCGTGTTGGCCTTCGACAATTCGCATCAATGGGCCATCCCGATCAGCGCGAACGATCAGCCCGCGGCGATGAAGCAACTCATCTCCGGGATCATCGCGGACGGCGGGACGCAGATTGCGCCCGCGCTACACGAGGCCTACCGCCAGATCCGGCCGCAAGAGGCCGTCTACAAGCACATCCTGCTGCTCACCGACGGTATTTCCGAAGAGGGCGACTCCATGCAACTCGCGCGTGAAGCCGCGCGCGAGAAAGTGACGATCTCGACAATCGGGCTGGGACAGGACGTAAACCGCGCCTATCTGGAGCGCGTGGCCGCCACGGCCGAAGGGCGCTCGTACTTCGTCATCGACCCCTCGCAGCTTGCGCAGGTGGTGTTGCGCGACGTGCTCGAGCATACCGGCTCTTCGGTGACCGAGCGTGAGTTCCGGCCCGAGGTGGTCACCCAAGCGGAGATCCTCGACGGCGTCGAGATGGCCGACGCCGGTCCGCTGCTCGGGTGGGTCAAGTTCGAAGCCAAGCCCGCGGCGGAGACGATCCTGAAGGTAGACGAGGCGGACCCGCTGCTGGTGCGTTGGCAATACGGGTTGGGCCGCGCCGCTGTCTTCACCTCCGACGCAAAGAACCGTTGGGCCGCCAATTGGGTTGCGTGGGACGGATTCGACCGGTTTTGGGCGAACGTCGCGCGCGACCTGCTGCCGCGCTCTTCGGCGGTGGAGGCGAGCACGAGGTTCGACCGCGCGACCGACGAAGTGGTGGTTTCCTACCGCAGCGCCGATGCGCGGGGCGCGAACGAGCTGCCGGAAATCTACGTGCTGGGCCCGGACGGCTTTCGCACCGTCGCCGGGCTCGAGCGCATTGCGGCTGGCGTCTACGAGGCGCGTGCGCGGGTTGGCGAGCGCTACGGCCTGTTTCGCTTCAGCCCCTCGAGCGATCCGGAGCGATTCCCCGAGAGCGGCTACTACCGCGAAAACGTCGAGCTCGACGTCTACGGCTCGAACCCGGGGTTGCTCGAAGCGATCGCTGGGGCGACGGGCGGCCGCGTGAATCCTTCGCCGGCCGAGGTGTTTCGCAACGACGACCGGGCGGTCGAGACGACCTGGCAGCTTTGGCCGGGGATGCTGGCGCTCGCGATCCTGTTGAACCTGCTGGAGCTACTGGCGCGCAAAGGTTGGCTGCCCTGGCTAGGCCGCTGGGCCTGAGCCGGGTTGCGGCCGCGCCGTCGAGCGCGAGGCCAGCGCGATGCCCGCCAGCACGGCCGCCAAGCCAAACACCAGCCGCGGGGACAGCGGCTCATCGAATAGCCAAGCCGACAAGGCCACACCGGCCATGGGCGTGACGAACGAGAACACCGAGATCGAGCCAGGCGTGTGCCGCCGCAGCAGGGCCACCCAGGCGATGAGCGCCAGCCCGCCCACCACGACGCCCTGGTAGGCGATCGCCGTCGCAACGCGCCAGTCTATGGGCCCGCGCGCGGCCCAGTCGTCGAACACAGCGCTGCCCAGCCCGAACAGGGGCAGCGACAGGCCCATTTGCCACAGCACGGCCTTCTCCGGGCTCGTTCTCTGCACGATACGTTGGATGAAGACTGTCCGCGCGCCCACCAGCGCCGCCGAGGCGAGGATGATGAGGTTGCCCAGAATCGGGTTGGGCGCGATCTCGAGCTGCGGCCGGCCGAGCACGACGCTCGAGACGCCCACGAAGGCGACGATTAGGCCGAGCAGGCGGCGCGGGGTGAGCCGGTCCTCGGGCACGAAGAACGGCGCGATGAGGTTGGCCCAGATGGGGTTGGTGTTGACGATGGTGACGGCGTAGGCGGGCGAGGTAAGGTCGGCGCCCCAGTGCAGCATCGCGATCTGGACGGTGAAGACCAGCCCCAGCAGAACCAGAGGTTTGCGCTCGTCCGGCTGGGGCCACAGGGTCAAGCCCCTGGTGCGCGACCAGATCCACACCGTGAGCGAGCTGACCGCCATGCGCGCCAGCGCCGAGCCGAACGGCGCCAGCCCGAACAGGGTCATCTTGATCGCGACTTGATTGCCTCCGCGCGCCAGGCCGATAGCCAACGCCGCCAACGCGCTCAACAGCTCGAGCGGGCGTCCGGTTTCAACTCGATCGCTCATGCAGGCGCGGAGACTCCAGCTTACTAGTGCCGGGGGAGGGCTCGGGCGAGCGTGCAGGATCAGGACGCGGCGCTGGTATCGCCTGCCGCTGTCGCGGCGACATTGGCGGCGATCGGCTCGTAGCGGAGCAGCGAGCCGGTGCGCAGGCCCTCGCTGAACCTCCAAGTCGGCATTGGCCGCCCGAGGTAGAAGCCCTGCGCCTTATCGCAGCGGTGTGAGAGCAACCAGTGCAGTTGCCCGACCGTCTCGACGCCCTCGGCGGTTACCTCCATCTCGAGCGTGTGGGCTAGCGAGATCAGCCCCTGCAGGACCGCCCTCGCGCGGGCGTCCGAGGCGATATCGGTCAGCAGCGAGCGATCGATCTTGATGGTCGAGAACGGCAGCCGGGTCACGTAGCTCAACGACGAATAGCCCGTCCCGAAGTCGTCGACCGAGAGCTGCAAACCCGAATTGGCCAGTGCGGAGAGGACCTCGGAGGCAACGTCGAGGTTGTCGATGAGCGCCGATTCCGTAAGCTCGATCTCGATGAGCTCGGGCGGCACGCCGGTACGACCAAGGATCCTCTGAACCTGCCCCGGAAAGCCCTCGCGCAGAAGTTGGAGCGCGGAGACGTTCACTGCGATCCGGAATCCGTCCTGGCCTTCGTCGAACCAAGTCTTGCGGGCCACGCACGCGGTGCGAAGCGCCCACTCGCCGAGCTCTCCGATCAAGCCGCTGTCCTCGGCCAGGCTGATGAACTCCGACGCGCTGACGGCTTCGCCCGAGCTGCGTTGCCAGCGCAGCAGGGCTTCCGCTTCGACCAAGGCTCCGTCTGAAAGGCGATAGATGGGCTGGTAGTAGAGCTCGAACTCGGCGCGCTCGGCCGCGCGGGTGAGCTCGTTGCGAAGGGAGTACGTGCGCACGGCGCGCTCGCGCATCTCGTCGTCGAACGACGCCGTGCCTTGGCGGCTGGATTTCGCACGCTGCAAGGCTAGCTCGGCGTTGCGTAGCAGCTCTTCCGGCGATACGCCGGCGTGACCGTGGAGCGCCACGCCGATGCTGGCGCTGAGCTGGATCTCATGCCGGTCGACGCGAAACGGTCGCCGCATCTCGGCGTGCAGCCGCTTGGCCAGCTCGACGGCTTCCGCCGGATCTTTCACATTTTCCAGGACGATCGCGAACTCGTCGCCGCCCTGGCGGCCGCAGGCCGCGCGATCGGCGCACAGCGCCTGTAGTCTCTTGCCCGCCGCTGCCAGTGTGTCGTCGCCCACCGTCATCCCCAGGCTGTCGTTGACGAGCTTGAAGCGATCGAGGTCCATCGAGAGCACCGCTACCGATCCAGGCTGGTCGATGGCGTCACGACAGGCGCGATCGAGCAAAAGCAGCAGCGCATGCCGATTCAATACGCCCGTGAGGCGGTCGGCCTGCGAATCATCCTTGCGTTTGTCGGCATCGACCAGCTCAGTGACGTCGAGCTGCGTTCCGGCCAGGAAGACCGGGCTGCCGTCAGCGTCGCGGCCGGCCTTGCCGCGTACGAGCATCCAGCGGTAGCCTTCGCCGACGCGAAAGCGGTACTCGCAGTCGAGCATGGGGGAGTTGCCGTAGAGGTGAGCGGAAAAGGCGTCCTTGAAGGAGCCGAGGTCGCTCGGATGGACGCGGTCGTACCATTCCTGCGGCGCTCCGCGGACCTCCTCCGGCTTCAGGCCGGCGAGCCCGAGCCACGTGCCGGAGAACTCGAGGCGCTGTTCCTCGAGATCCCAATACCAGCGGCCGATGTTAGAGCCGTCGACAGCTTCTTCACTGCGCGTGTGGAGCTCCTCGCTGGCGGCGGGCTTGTTGATGTCATGCAGCGCCGGCGCCGCGCCGAGATCCTTTTCGCCGCGGCGGGCGTCCAGCATCTTCCAGCTCGCCAGCAGCGCGAGGTAGGCGAATCCGCTGGTCCATATGGCAAGCTCGTAGCCGTAGGTGAGCCACGAAAACAGCGCCCAGACAGTGAGCAGAACGGTGCTAACCGTGGCGGACGCTTGGCGCGAGCGAAACAAGACTTCGGTGAGCGCAAGGCACACCGTCAGCATGAGCAGCGGGCCGACCCAGCCCGCCGGCCCGCTAAAGAATAGCTCCAGCACCGATGCCATCTTCGAAATATCAGCCTGCCCTCGGCATACCCCAGTCTTCCTCCTGGACTCGCGATCGGCTATCGGGCGACTCGGTCCCGGAACGCCAACTTTCCCTGGGGTCCGCCAGGGAATCCTGCTTAGTCGGCGGCTTGTCGACCCGTCTGCTCGAGCATCTCTTCCACGGTATCTGTCAGATCGACATATACCAAACGACAGATAAGACACCCGGGGAAACACCTGATCACAGCCAGTATTTGCGGTTCAAGATATTCGGTACCGCCGGTCCATTGAGCTGAACCGCCCGCGAGACCTACTATTGAGGCTGGGAGGTGGATCAATCCACCCGGAGCATAACGAAGCCATGACGAAAATCCCAAGTCGGACTAGTACTAACGGCACGCGCCGTCGAGGCCAAGTCATCTTGTTGATCGCGCTTGCCGCGACCTTTCTGATCGGGCTTGCCGGTTTGTCGGTAGACCTCGTGATGGTTTACGCCGTCAAGACCTACCTCTCGACCGCGGCGGACTCGGCTGCCATGGGCGGCATTCGCGCACTTGAGCGGGGCGTGAGCTATGCCGATCAAGAGGCTGAGATTCAGCGCGTGACGGACATGCTGTTCGATGCGAACTTCCCCGACGGTCTACTACTGACAGGGAATACAGGGCAGCTTGCGCAGCAGGTCAAGGTTGCGGGAGCGACCATGGATCCCATGGCTCCGTCCACATTCGAGTTGGATCCCAACCTGAGCCCGGGCATGCGTGAGGTCCGCGTCATTACCGAGGCGGAAGCGCCGACGTTCTTCATGCGGATGTTCGGCTGGGACACGATCCAGGTCAAAGCGAGCGCATACGCGGCGCGCCGCGACGTCAACGTGATGGTCGTCCTCGATCGCTCAGCTTCCCTCGCAAGCGTTGGCGCCTGGGACGACGTCCAACGGGCCGCGATCACGTTCGTCGAGCAGTTTGACAACAACCGCGACCGTGTGGGGGTGGTCACGTTCGGCACCGGCGGTAACATCGACGTACCGCTGGCAACCGGTTTTAAGACCGGCGACTTGGCCAAGAACGCAATCCTCGCGCAGACCGTTCCGGCGTCGGCTTATACGAACGCTCCTTACGGGCTATGGCTGGCCTACTCCGAGCTGCTCCGTGTGAACGATGCGAGCGCGCTCAATGCGATTGTCTACTTCACCGATGGTCAGCCATCGGCGTTCCCTGGCTTCTTCCCGACTAGGCTCGCGCCGGTCAGCAGCGGCTCTCCGTTCTGCAACCTCGATGAAATCCAGTCCGTCATAGGCGCGTACCAAGATACATCGATCTGGAACAGCCCGAGGTTCTACGACATCTCCGGTTTGTGGAAAAAGGACGCCGGCCCCGCACCCGTGCGCGGTGGCGCAACGGACTACGATCACGAAGTCGTCGACGATTGCAACAACATGAACGATTGGGCTACGAACGCGGAATTGGCGCTCAATTCGGCAATTCCTTGGCCGGCTCGGTACTGGGTTGCGAATCCGAGCGGAGGATTGAAGAGCTTCTGCATTCAACCTGGGGCGAGCCTTTGTGAGGGAGACGCAGGAAACTTCACCTACTCCCGTACCGATTCCCGGCTGTATCAGACCGGCGGTACGACAGCAGATCAAACGTTCAAGGGAACGAATATCCACAATGCATCGAAGAATCTGTTGCTCAACATCGCTCAGGCGGCCAGGCAGGATATGGCTCTCGGCGGCGTCAACATCCACGCCATCGGCCTCGGCGGCCACGGATACGATGCGGACACGGCGCTGATGAAGTCCATGGTCAACGATCCGTCGGATAGTTACGGAGTGACGGTGACCACCTACCAGAATGAGCCGATGGGCAGCTACACCTACGCTCCGTCAATCGGCGAGCTCAAGGACGCGTTCAGCAAGGTTCGCAGCGAGGTGATGCGGCTGACGAAGTAGCCGCACGGCGAATCATGGAGAGAGAAACGAAGGGCGGCCCGCGGGGCCGCCCTTCTCGTTCTCGCAGGTTGCGGAGCGCCTAGACCTTCACGCCGTTGCGGCGCATCTCGGCCACCACGCTCTCGACGCCGCGCTTGTTGATGATCTTCATGGCCTTGGCGCTCAGCCGCAGCCGGATCCAACGCTTCTCACTTGGCAGCCAAATCCGCTTCCACTGCAGATTGGGCTCGAACCGACGACGCGTCTTGTTGTTGGCGTGCGAGACGTTGTTGCCCGACATCGGGCGCTTTCCGGTGAGTGCGCAGACCTTGGCCATTTCTCTGGTGCCTCTGTTCGACCTCTAGCGCGCAAGCTCCCCCGCGATTCTCATCGCTGAATCGAGGCTGTGCGCGAAAACCGGCGTGCGCGGCGGGCGGACGCCGGAAACCTCAGGCTACCACGAAACCCGCTCGTGTGCTAGAACCGTAGCGATGCCACGCACCGCAGTCCTCCGCCTGAGTCTCGTCGCCGCGCTCTGTGGGGCTTGGCTGCTGGCGTACTCGGCGCAGTCGATTCCTTCGGCCCAACTGCGCTGGTTCAAAGGCAACCTCCACACGCACACCATCAACAGCGACGGCGACAGCGCCCCGGACGTCGTCGCCCGCTGGTACAAGGAGCGGCGCTATCACTTCCTGGCGCTGACGGACCACAACTACTTCACCGACCCGCAGGGCCTCAACGCCTTCCTCGGCGCGCGGGATCGTTTCGTGCTGATTACGGGCGAGGAGGTGACCTCGCGGTTCGAGTCCAAGCCCGTCCACGTCAACGCCTTCAGTCTCCGGGAGACAATCCCGCCCGCCTTCGGGCCCAGCCTGGTCGAAACCATCCAGCGGAACGTCAGCGCAATCCGGAGCCGCGGCGCCGTACCGTCGCTCAATCATCCCAACTTCGGCTGGGCCGTCACGCCAGCCGAGTTGGCCAAGGTTCGCGATCTACGGCTGTTCGAGCTCTACAACGGTCACCCGGGAACGAACGACGCGGGCGGCGGCGGCGCGCCTAGTCTGGAGGAGAGCTGGGACCACGTGCTCACCGCAGGGGTGCGCATGTGGGGCATCGCCGTCGATGACGCACACGTGTTCAAGGAGATGGCCCCGCGGCACTCCAACCCCGGGCGCGGCTGGATCCAGGTCCGCGCGCCGGAGCTCTCGGAGTCCGCGCTGCTGCTTGCGCTCGAAGCGGGGAGCTTCTACGCGTCGACCGGCGTCGAGCTCATCGATGTGGCCCGCGGCGGCGGCCGCCTCGCGGTCGAGATCGAGCCTCGCGAGAACGTCAAGTACACGATCGAATTCATCGGGGCGTCGGGCAAGAGGCTCAGCCGCAGCTTTGGCCTGAAGGCGGAGTACGAGCTGAAGCCTGGCGAGCCCTACGCGCGCGCCCGCGTGAGAGACTCCAACGGGCTGACGGCCTGGACGCAACCGGTCTTCGCGGAGCGGTAGCGGGGCGTAAGGTTGCGGTTCCGGTCGACGCCGCGGCCCCGGTCACCTCAGCCAGGGCCGATCTGTTTTCCGCATCTCGGTCGGCGCTTCTTTGTTGGGATACTTCTCGAGCTCCGGCTCGCGCTGCTTCACACCCGCGTCGTGCTCGCGCGCCAAGGCGTAGATCTCTTCGATGACCTCCGGATGCTGGGCGGCGATGTTGTAGCTCTCGGACGGGTCCTCGTCGAGGTGGAAGAGTAGGGGTGGGTCGTGCCGCGTGTACTGGGTGTCGGCGACATACGACGTCTCGGTAACGAAGTGCGCCTTGTACGGGCCTTTGCGAATCGCGAAGAGCTCATCGCGCCGGTAGAAGATCATCTCTTCGCGGGGGCTGGGCTCGCCGCTCTTCAATGTCGGGCTCAGGTCGACGCCGTCCAGCACGACGCCCTCGGGGAGTGAAGCGCCAGTGAAGGCGGCGATCGTCGGTAGCAGGTCGAGCGATGAGCCGATGCCCTCCACCACACCGGGTTCGATCGTGCCGGGCATCCAGAAGATCCCCGGCACGCGCATCCCGCCTTCCCACGTGGTAGCCTTGCCGTCGCGCAGCAACCCGCTCGATCCGCCGTGTTGCAGCATCTTAAGCCAGGGTCCGTTGTCGGAGGTGAACACGACCAGCGTGTTGCGCTCGATCCCCAGCTCCTCGAGCGTGCTCGCGACCTGGCCCACGCTCCAATCGATCTCTTCGATCACGTCGCCGTAGAAGCCGCGCGCGCTCTTGCCGAGCATCTCGGGTGATGCGAACAGAGGAACGTGCGGCATGCTGTGCGCCAGGTAGAGAAAAAAGGGCGAGCCGGCATTGTCGCGAATGAACGAGAGGGCCTCTTCGGTGTAGCGTTTCGTAATGGTGTGCTGGTTTGCCGGACGCTCGATCTCCTCCTCGTTGCTCATGAGCGGGACGTCCCAGTGCTCGATGTTGGGCTCGGCGAAGAACGTCTCGAGCCGCCAGCCGCCGACGGCGTTCATATCGTTGCTGTAAGGGATGCCGAAGTAGCTGTCGAAGCCCTGCTGCATCGGCAGGTACTCGGGCAGGTGTCCGAGGTGCCACTTGCCGATCGCGGCGGCAGCGTAGCCCTGCGGTTCGAGGGTCTCGGCGATGGTGACCTCTTCGAGGGGTAGCCCGCCGAAGGAGTCCGGGAAGAAGACTCGTCGGGAGCGCGTGATCGGTTGCACGCCGTTGCGGATGGGCAGCCTCCCGGTGAGCAGGGCCGAGCGGCTCGGCGAGCAGACGCCCGCGCCTGCGTAGAAGTTGGTCCAGCGCTGCCCCTCCGCGGCGATCCGGTCCAGGTTGGGCGTGCGAATCGTCGGGTGTCCGTAGCTCGACAGATCGCCGTAGCCAAGATCGTCGGCCAGGATCACCACGATGTTGGGCGGACCGTTTAGAACGGCTTGTTCGGCAGGCTGGTTGGAGCAACCGATCAGGGCGATCAGCGTCAGGAGTGATGTCAATCTCATTCGGGAAGGGCCCTGCTCTGCGTGGGGCGACGGATATTGTAGGATGGCAGGACTTCTCGCCGCCAACCGGGGAACTATCCAGTCGCCAACAACGCTCGGCTGGCATCGATGGCGGAATCGAGGAACGTCCGAACGCACCCTTCGGGGACGGCGTGCGCAGTGATCCGCGAGCCTTGCAAGACCGCCGCGACGAAACCCTCGGTGTGCCAATGGCCGGCCGGCAGCTCAGGCCAGGCCTCCGGCGAGGGATGCGGCCAGGGAGCGACGTACCAATAGGGCTCGTCGTAGGATTGGTCGCCCGGGCTCAGCCCGACGCCGATGCTGCGGTCGCCCTCGAGGGGCAGCCGCTCGCGGGATCCGCCTCGAAGCGCGCGCCGCGGCCCAGGGGATGGTCCGGCATGTCATGGTGCAGCGGTGCGACAGCGCCCGCCTCAGTCCCCCAGCGCTCGCCGAGCTGCTCCGCGAGCCAGGCGTTGCCTTCCTCCATGGTGCGACCGGCGAGCTCGAGTTGCGCCACGACTTCGCCTGCTGGCGAGAGCAACAGCAACCTCAAGTTCTCGAGATCCAATCCGGCGGCCAGCGCGGGCTCGCGCGGCGCTGCGTCTCCGGCCAGCCCGCGAATCGAATCCAACCAGGCGAGGTTCGTGTGGCTGTCATCGTCCTTGCGCGGCAACCAGGTGCGCCCCAGGGCTGAGGGAATCTGCGGCGCGTAGTGCAGTTGCATGCGGGCCTCGTCGAGCGCGCCGGGCGCCGCGGGCGTTAGAGTCTGCCAATGATGTGCCATCGAAGTCCCTCCTCACCGGTCGAAGGCGCCGTCTACACATGTGTCGTCTTCGCGGAACCGGGCCGAATAGTCACGGCGAATAGGCCGAGCTCTTTCGGTACTTCGGCCGCTCTAGCTTCCCGGCTACGAAGGCGCCCATTCGAGCCCCCCAGGCAAAGCAGAGGCGGCGTATTCGATGTGCAGGATACGGCGCCGGCTCGGATTGACTGCTCGATGCGAGCCGTGAACCAGCAGAGGACGCATGAGCAGCAGGTCGCCGCTACGCGCGAGGCAGGGCAAAGGGCTGCAGCTCCGTCGCAGGGAGGCGAGTTGCGCCGCGTCGAGGATTCCGCCGGCGTCCGAGCCGGGGAAGACCAGTAGCGGGCCGTTCGACTCGTCCACGTCGTCGAGGTGGAGGCGCAACGTGACCATGTTCTCTAGAACGTCCCGAGGCGGCTGAACATCTGGAACGCCCTGCTTGACCGACCAGGGACCGTAGCCCGGAGCGTCCAGGCGCCGGCGGACCGGGATCGTAACGTCCTGGTGAAACGGTACGACCCAATTGGCGCCGGGCGATTTGTCGAAGAGAATACCGCGGACGGGGAAGGCGGCGGAGTTGAGATGTTGGCGGGCAATCGCGGCGAGAGACCCTGTGGTCGCGAGCTCGTGAACCGTTGGCGATTGGGCGAGGAGATTGCGGACGCCCGCGGGTGCGTGCTCTAGACTGCCCTCGAGATCGCGGTCGAGGGCTCGCGAAAGGGTCTCGATAGCCTCCGGAGCAAGGGCTCGTCTACTCCAGCAGTAGCCTTTCTGTCTGAGCGAATCTCCAGGCTCCATGTCTGCTCGCCATGACGGGCTGATGGATCAGCGATGGCGCCTATGATACTCGGCCGGGCTGCGGGCGCAATCAGGGAGGCCTCGGTTGTATCGGGAACCGGTAGCCTAGGCTGCCACCTTCGTCGAGACTGGCTGAAACTGGTCGCTGGAGAATGGCTCGACCCCCGGATTCATCTGCATCTCAACTCGGCAGAGTAGCCGAAAACGGATGGGGGCTGGAGTCGGATTGACTTGCTCAACCGCAATTCTTGGCCATTCCTCGTTTCGCGTCATCGAATCGAACGTGTCTGCAAAGAGGTAGCGCGGGCAGTATCCAAGCAGGTGCATGTCACCATCGAACGACTCGGGGCTGCGAAGCACCAGAGCTCGCTGATCCTTGTCGTTCTGAAAGTCGTGCATGATGCGCAGGCGATCGCCGGGGTGCAGGTCGCTCGCCCGACTAACAGCTTCGGGAGGCATGTGTCTCAAACCATGCACAAAGAAATGCGAAGTGTAGACATTCGGAGCAACCTGCTCAGGCATGGGAAAAACTTCAAGCTGATCAGTCAGCCGCTGCCCTCCGCTACGGGCAAGCAGTTCAACCGGGTCGGGCTCGGGCGTCTCCGGGACCCGCAGCCACTGGAGGAATGCCTTGTAGTCGGGTCGAGTGGCGCTGAGCAGACGATTGGCAAACAACGGGAAGAGCCGCTCAGCCTCGTAGATTCGCGGTACCTCCTTGAACGACGGTAGCGGCAAGAAGCCCTCGGCGGTCGCGTCCTCGACGCCTCGGACGTAGACGAACCGGTAGCCCGAATCCGTCGCCGTCAAGCGTCCGATCGGGAACCATCGACGCGTGCGAAGGTCTTGCCAGGCAAGGAAGACGGTACTCATAGAAGTCGCGTGCTGGCTGCTTGTAGCCGCTGTCTATTGACTCGGATCATCTCACCTGCAAACGAGCGAGAGATCGGACTCATCCGGTCCGTTGGCACCCGAGCTATAAGGTTAGCAACCTGTGGGTCGGCAACGGCGCCGAGTCGCTCGATCCACGCTAGTGCGGCCGGGCGACGACCGCGGGCCGCCTCGATGAACGCGTCTAGTGTCGTCAGTGGCCGTTGGTCTGCCTCATTCAAAAAGAACGCTGATCTGGCCTTTTCGCAGTAGCTCTCGACCGTCGCTCGGCGGTCGCTTCGCGCAAGCAGCCGCGATTTCTTTTCGTTCGTCTCGTGACATCCGAGGCTGGACGCATGATCGAACGTGTGCGCCAGCCGAATCTCACTTCCCGCTTCCGTGAGGACGGCGATGAGCCCCCAGTTCTCGTGGTGGCGGTCCGTATTGCCGACAAGCGCATCCAACAACAGGTACCCGACGAACACATCGGCTGCGGTGCCGATCTGATCCAGGGGCTGCCAATCCGCCGGCATCTCTACGGCAGCCGAACCGATGATGCCCATTACCAGCTCCACGGTATGTGCGGATACGCGATAGCGGGCCGGCCCCGACGGGTACGTCGGATGCAGGCTTACGAGCAACTCGTTGCCATGTACAAGGGCCCCCCGATCTGGAACGAAGCTCCTTGAAATTGTTGCCGGACGGCCTTCGACCGTAGCCAACTCGTAGGTCGCATGGGGCAGTCCAAGCCAAGTCGCCACATGGCTGGCGATCTTCTCAGACCAATCTTCGCCCGAGCCCGGCCGTGGATACTTGACCAAACTCATGCCGTACTGGCGGTCAAAGATCCAGAACTTTTCTTTCGTACCTAGTGCCTCTGGGCTGTGCGCTAGGGCTGGATCAACCGACACCACCTGAAACGGCTTGGAGGCCACGCACACAGGCCGATTATCGCGCCTCAGCAACCGCCGGTCCAAGAGCGAGACCGGCCGACCCTGATGGGCCGGCCGTTGTTGATTGAGATGACTCGCGCCTACCGTGTCCGCCCAGCCTCGTCGGCGCCGGACTCGGCCTCGATCGCCGCCTGCGCTGCCGCCAGCCTGGCGATCGGCACTCGATACGGCGAGCAGCTCACGTAGTTCAGGCCGTTGTTGGCGCAGAACTTCACCGACTTCGGCTCGCCGCCGTGCTCGCCGCAGATGCCCACTTCGAGCTTCGGGTTCGTCTTGCGGCCTTTCTCCACCGCAATCTGCACCAGTTGACCCACGCCGGTCTGATCGAGCACCTGGAAGGGATCCTCCTCGAGGATGCCCTTGTCCATGTAGGCCGAGATGAAGCCGCCCGAGTCGTCGCGCGAGAAGCCGAAGGTCGTCTGCGTCAGGTCGTTCGTGCCAAACGAGAAGAACTCGGCCTCCTTGGCCACCTCGTCGGCAGTCAGCGCGCCGCGCGGCACCTCGATCATGGTGCCCACCATGTAGTGGACTTCCTTGCCGGCCTTCTCGAAGACCTCCTTCGCCGCGTCCACGACGATCTTCTTCTGATCAGCCAGCTCGTTGACGTTGCCCACCAGCGGGATCATCACCTCGGGGATGACCTTCACGCCTTCGGTGGCGCACTGCACGGCCGCCTCGAAGATGGCCTGCGCCTGCATCTTGGTGATCTCCGGGAAGGTGATGCCCAGCCGGCAGCCGCGGTGACCGAGCATCGGGTTGAACTCGTGCAGCTCCTCCACGCGGTTGAGCAGGCTCTGCTTCTCGCTCATGTCGTCGCCCTTGGCCTTGCCCTCTGCGATCTGCACCATCAGCTCCTCGCGCTTGGGCAGGAACTCGTGCAGCGGCGGGTCGAGCGTGCGGATGATGACAGGGTAGCCGTCCATCACCTTGAACACCTCGTAGAAGTCCTGGCGCTGCAGGGGCAGCAGCGCGTCGAGCGCTTCTTGTCGCACGGCCGGGTCGGTCGCCAGAATCATCTTCTGGACATGGTTGATGCGGTTGCCCTCGAAGAACATGTGCTCAGTGCGCGCCAGGCCGATGCCCTCGGCGCCGAACTTGCGCGCCTGCGCGGCGTCTCGCGGCGTCTCGGCGTTGGTGCGAACGCCGATCTTGCGGTACTCGTCCACCCAGCCCATGAACTTCGCCAAGTGGCCTGAGTCGACGTCCGGATCGATCGTCGCGGCTTGACCGGCGAAGACCTCGCCGGTTGAGCCGTCGATCGAGATCCAGTCGCCTTCGTTGAGCGACTCGCCCTTCACGGTGATCTTTTTTGCCTTGTAGTCGACCGCCACTTCGCCCGCGCCGGCGACGCAAGGCGCGCCCATGCCGCGGGCGACCACCGCCGCGTGCGAGGTCATGCCGCCGCGCGAGGTCAAAATGCCCTTGGCAACCTCCATGCCGTGGATGTCGTCCGGCGTCGTCTCGCCGCGCACCAGGATGACGGCCTCGCCCTTGGCGTTCTCCTCCACGGCGTGGTCGGCGGTGAAGACGATCTTGCCGACGGCGGCGCCCGGGGAGGCCGGCAGGCCCTTCGTCAGCACGTTCAGCGAGCCCTTGGTGGAGGGGTCGAGCACTGGGTGCAGCAGTTGATCGAGCTGCCCCGGCTCCACGCGCATCACCGCCGTCTGCTTATCGATCAGCCCTTCGTCGCACATCTCGACCGCTATGCGCACCGCCGCCGGGCCGGTGCGCTTGCCGTTGCGGGTCTGCAACATGTAGAGCGTCTTGTCTTGGATGGTGAACTCGAAATCCTGCACGTCCTTGTAGTGCTTTTCGAGGTTCGAGGTGATCTCGCGGAGCTGCTTGTAGACCTCCGGCATCTGATCGTTGAGCGTCGAGATCGGCTGCGGCGTGCGGATGCCGGCCACCACGTCCTCGCCTTGGGCGTTGAGCAGGTACTCGCCGTAGAACTCGTTCTCGCCGGTGGAGGGGTCGCGCGTGAAACCGACGCCGGTGCCAGAGGTTTCGCCCAAGTTGCCGAACACCATCGTCTGCACGTTCACCGCCGTGCCTAGGTCGTGCGGGATGTCGTTCATGCGGCGGTAGTGGATCGCGCGCGGGTTGCCCCAGGAGCGGAAGACGGCGTCGCGGCTCATCTTGAGCTGCTCGAGCGCGTCGTCGGGGAACCCGCTACCGGTGCGGTCGGCGACGAACTTTTTGTAGGCGGCGATGACGTCCTGCCAGTCCTCGGCCGTCATGTCGGTGTCGAGCTCGCGGCCTTTCTGCTTCTTGATGCCGTCGAGCAACTCTTCGAAGTCGTGCTTGGAGACCTCGAGCACGACGTCGCCGAACATTTGGATGAAGCGGCGGTAGGAGTCGTAGGCGAATCGCGGGTTGCCGGAGCGCTTCGAGAGGCCCTCGACGGTCTCGTCGTTCAGGCCCAGGTTGAGGATGGTGTCCATCATGCCCGGCATGGAGAATTTAGCGCCGGAGCGGACCGAAAGCAGCAGCGGGTTCTCGACGCTGCCGAGCTTCTGCCCGGTGAGCTTTTCCACCTGGGCGATGTGCTCGACCATCTCCGCGTCGACCGCGGACGGAGTCTGGTTGTCGTTGTCGAAGTAGAGGTTACAGACTTCGGTGGCGATGGTGAAGCCCGGGGGTACGGGAATGCCGGCGGCGCTCATCTCGGCGAGATTGGCGCCCTTGCCGCCGAGCGTGTCCTTCATGTCGCGGTTGCCTTCCGCCGTTCCGCCGCCAAAGGCGTAGATGGTTTTCGCCATGGTGTTTCGCTATGCTCCGTGGTTCGAGGGAAATGTTTTGGCGACAGGCACTTCGAGCCTGTCCACCGGGATGTGGGGGTAAGAGGGCCATTGTAGCGTGGAGCGGGGGGTTGGGGGGATTGGTCAGTGCCGCACCTGTACAGCTGCGACACTGGTTCCCCCCTAGACCGAGAAGCCGTGCCGCGCGCGGCGGTAGGGGCCGTCGTAGTGCTGGGTCGACTTGAAGAGCTCGTGGCGGCCGTGACCGGCGTGGGGGCGGCGGTGGTGATCAGCGGGTAGGGAGAAGTGGCGCTTCAACGAGCCGCAATCGCACGACTGCGGTCCGAGCGGCGCGGCCGCGAGGCGATGCCGGCGATGAGCGTAATCCAAGCGCACCCCAGCCCACCGCCACTTAACTCATCGTTCAGCTCGACGTACTGGCCGGCGGGCTTCGGTATGTTGTTGGCGATGATCGTGCCCTCGACCTCGACGTACAACCCGCTCTGGTAGAACTGCGGATCTCCGGCCCTCAAGGTGACTGAGTAGTCACCGTCGGCGAGGTCGTAGCCCCATGTGCTCGCATGCGTGGAATTTGCCAGGGTTTCTAGCTTCTGATCTGACGTTGTCACGGACCGTTCCCTCGGCCAAACCGATGCGGCGGCAGTCCAGCCGTAGCCTGCCGCCGCCGAGTACTGCCCGCCGCTGTCCACGGCGAATCTAGACGGCATGGGCGCCCACGTCGACATCCATGAACAGCGCCTACAGGCCGAGCAGCTCCGCAAGGCGAAGGAGGCCGCTGAAAGCGCCGCGCGGGCGACGGCGGCGTTCCTGGCCAACATGAGCCACGAGATCCGCACGCGGATGAACGCTATCGTGAGCGCGGCCCGCCTGCTGGAAGGTACGAGACTCAGCAGGGAACAGGAGGATCTCGCCGAGCCCATTCCGAGCCCCTCGGGCAGTCTGCTCGGCATCGTCAACGACGTGCTCGACTTTTCGAAGATCGAATCGGGGAAACTGCAGTTGGAGTCCGTACCGTTCGCGCCGAGGGAGCTTGTTCGCAGCCTGGAACGCCCCTACTGGTTGGCTGCGGGCAAGAAGGGCGTGTCGCTCGAGAGCCGTGTGGATTCTCGTCTTCCCAATCAACTGATGGGGGACCCGACGCGCCTGCAGCAAGTCCTAACCAACCTGCTGGCCAACGCCGTCAAGTTCACGAGCCAGGGCGTGATCCGCCTCTAGGTCGACGTGACGATGCTGGACGCCGAAGCGGCGGTCGTGCGCTTCGCTTCCCGGCGGCCGATACCGGCATTGGCATCGGCGACGACACGCTCGAGAGGATCTTTCAGCCGTTTGGGCAGACCGAGGGTCCACCGCGCGCCGCTTCGGCGGCGCCGGCCTAGGCCTTTCCATCAGCCGCCACCTGGTGACGCACATGGGCGGCGTGCTGGAGGTCGAGTCCACGTTAGACGTTGGGAGTCGATTCGCTTTCGAGCTCAGGTTCCCGATTCAAGACGCGGTCGAACCGTCCAGTCTGGCGCCGAGCCCGATGCGGTTCGCGGGCGCGTGCTCGTTGTCGAGGACAACCCCGTCAACCGCAAACTGACCGAGCACCTTCTCCGCAAGCTCACCAAGTGCGAGATCGCGAGCGCCAACGACGGCCAGGAGGCGCTCCGGATGGCTCAGGAGCATCGCTACGACCTGATTCTGGACTGCCAGATGCCCGTGATGGACGGCTACCAGGCCACCGCCGCGATTCGTGCATAGCCGGAACAAACCGGACGTGTTCGCGTCGTCGCGCTTACAGCCGACGCCTTCACGGAGCATCGCGAGCGATGCCTGGCCGTGGGCATGGACGACTTCCTGACCAGACCCGTCGACCCTCAGCGATTGCTCCACACGCTGGGACGATGGCGGCCAGGACGATCCTAGGAAGTGGCGGTTTCGACGAATCAGCGGATGCGCGGCCGTGACGGCGGCGCACCGAGGCGAGCGTGAACGCCTCAAGCATCAAGATGAGCTCTCGGTCGCGATAGCCGGCTCCGTTTTGTCGAAGGGATCGGGCTCGCCGCCGGCTGCGCCACTTTGGCGCACGGATCGAGCTTCGCTGCGCCAGGCCGTCACAGCGGGGTCCGCCTTAGGACGCCGCGCATTCCATAGAAAACAAGCCGGTTATCAGCTCAGTCGAGTTTGGCCCGCCTCCTGCACAAAAGAGCGCGACGCCCGACCAGGGCAATCTGGAGAACCAACATCATGCAACGCACGATTTCTCGACTGGCGGTCTTCATCCTCAGTGTCGGTCTGTGCTTGGGAGCCCCGAAGCTCGCCAAGGACCTTCCGGCCAAAGGAACCGAGAAGGTCGACGTCATCATCCAATTCGTCGACGCTCCAGGCGCCGGCGACTTCGCCTCGGTGCGCGGCCAGCTCAAACGCAATCTTCCCGCCGTCAACGGGGCGTTGTTCTCAATGCCGGTCAAAGCCCTCAAGGGCCTCGCGAACAACCCCCGCATCCAGTACGTCTCGCCCGACCGCAAGGTCGGCGCCACGCTCGACGACGCGGCGCCGACTATTGGCGCCGACATCGCGCGGTACTACGGCTGGAACGGCTACGGCGTCGGCATCGCGCTCCTCGACAGCGGCGTCGAAACGCGGAGCTCCGACATCGGCAACCGTGTCGCACGTCAAGAGGACTTCACCGGTCAGCCCTACGAGCGCGACGGCCACGGCCACGGCACCCACGTCGCCGGCATCCTCGCGGGAAGCGGCTACTACTCCTATGGCACGCACGTCGGCATCGCGCCCTCGGCGCACCTGGTCAGCCTGCGCGTGCTGGACACGCAAGGCCGGGGCACGGATAGCGGCGTCATCGCCGGCATCCAGCGCGCCATCCAGCTGAAGAACTACTACAACATCCGCGTGATGAACCTGTCGCTCGGGCGTCCGGTCTTCGAAAGCTTCGAGCTCGATCCGCTCGCCCAAGCCGTCGCCGCGGCGTGGGACGCCGGCATCGTCGTCGTCGTCGCCGCCGGCAACAACGGTCGCGACAACACTTTCGGCAACGAAGGCTACGGCACGATCAACGCGCCCGGCAATCACCCGCTGGTGATCACGGTCGGCGCGATGAACATGAAGTCGACCGGCAGCAAGGCCGACGACGCCATCGCCAGCTACAGCGCCAAGGGCCCGACGGTGATCGACCACGTCGTCAAGCCGGACATCGTGGCGCCGGGCAACCGCATCGTCTCGACGATCGATCTCTACAGCCACCTCGATCTCTCCTACTCGCAGAACCGAGTGGGTTCGTACTACTACCGCCTGAGCGGCACCTCCATGGCGGCGCCCATGGTCTCCGGCGCGGCGGCGCTGCTGCTGCAGCAGAACCCGTACCTCACGCCCGATCAAGTCAAGGCCCGCTTGATGCGCACGGCCTCGAAGGACTTCCCCGTCTCCACCAGCGCCACCGACCACGTCACCGGCCAAGTCTACGGGACCGACTACGACGTCTTCGCGGTCGGCGCCGGCTATCTAGACGTCTATGCGGCGCTCAACGACACCGAGACGGCGCCGGCCGGCTACGCCGCCTACTCGCCCATGGTGGAGTTCGACGAGAACACCGGCGAGGTCACGATGATCACCGACGAATCCCTGCTGTGGGGCCGCTCGCTGATCTGGGGCCGCTCGGCGCCCTGGGCCACCTCTCTGATCTGGGGTCGCAGTCTGGTCCTCGAAGACCTGTCGTTGATCTGGGGCCGCTCGCTGCTGTGGGGCCGCTCGCTCATCTGGGGCCGCAGCGGCGATCCCGGCGCCACCAGCCTGATCTGGGGCCGCACCTCCCCTTGGGAGGACGGCGGTTCGCAGGGCGAGGGCATCGAGGTTCATTCCCAGAGCGTGCTGGTTCAGGGCGAGGAATAGTGCGAAGAACGGATAGGAGCAAGAGCGAATCCAGGTGAAAGCCATGAGAGCCACTCTACCCATCGTCCTCGTCACGCTGTTCCTACTCGGCGGCGCGCCGTTGTTGCAGGCCCAAAGCAAGCCCACGAATGTCGTCCACTCGGACCACCGACACGACGACCACTTCGACCTCCACGTCCACTTCGACGACCGAGACGGTCACGACCGAGACCGTCGACGTCATCGCGCGCTTCAAGAAAAGCGGCAAGCAGGCGGCCCTTGGGCCGCATCGCCGCCCAGTGCGGCGCGCTCAAGAAGGATCTCGAGATCATCGACGGCGCGCTGGTCTCCTACCCCGCGGCGAGCCTCGACTCGCTACGCGTGGATGAGGACATCGAGGCCGTCTCACCCGACGGCGAGGTGCGCGGCACGATGCTCAACGCCAACTATGCCGTCGGCGTCTACATCGCCCACCAGTACGGCTACATCCGCGAGGGCGTCGGCATCGCCGTCCTCGACAGCGGCGTCTCGAGCCACCCGGACCTGCAAGGGAACCTCGCCTACGAAAAAGACGTCTCCGACGCCGACTCGGGCGATCAAGCACAAGCCGGCGACACCTACGGCCACGGCACGTACGCGGCCGGTATCATCGCCGGCCAGTACAGCGGGCAAGACCACATGCTGCTCGACCCCGCGGCGCGCTTCTGCGGCGTCGCCCCGGGCGCGAAGATCTTCAGCTACAAGGTCCTCACCCAGGAGGGCTCGGGGCGCGAGAGCGACGTGATCGACGCCATCGAACCCGTGGCGGGCATCCCGGAGAAGAACAACATCCGCGTGATCAACCTCTCGCTTGGCCGGCCTTTCTACACCAGCTACGAGGACGACCCGCTGTGTCAGGCCGCGCAGCGCGCCTGGGACGCCGGCATCGTCGTCATGGTCGATCGCAACACCGGCGAAGAGTTCGTCAGCCAGTACGACATTTTCACCATCGGGGCGGGTTACCTCGACATCGCCGCCGCGCTCAACAACACAGCGGTTGCGACGAACGGCACGGCCGAGTCGCCGGCCGCAACCTACGACGAAGCGACCGGCGAGGTCTTCCTGGTCAGCGCCGTCACCGCCATCTGGGGCCGCGACGTTCTCTTCGGCGAGACGGCCATCTGGGGCCGCAGCGACGACACGACCAGCCAAACGGCCATCTGGGGTCGCATGGTGAAGCTCTTGGCCGGCGGGGAGTAGGCGCCCGGAGTCAAAGGAGCACGAGATGAGCCAACTGGATCAAGCATACAAAACATCTGCCACGAGGATGCCCGATAGTTCGTAGAAAGTAGCGACTCTCCGCCCGAGGCTGGAGTGGGCTCGGGGTGTGTTTTCGAAAAAGGAGAGTCGCTATGAAGAGACGGTATCAGATCGACCGCGAGAGGGCGGTCCGCCGTTTTGAGGAGGGCGCCGCGCACGGCGAGCGCGGCATTCAACTGCACCTGCCGCTCAAAGAGATCGCCGCCGCGCTGCAAGACGGCGTCGGCGCGCTGATGCGCCAAGTCGGGCTCGAGCTGATGCAGCTCATCATGGAGGATGAGGTGCGGCAGTTGGCCGGCGGCGCTCATCGCGGCCAGATTGCGCCCTTGCCGCCGAGCGTGTCCTTCATGTCGCGATTGCCTTCCGCGGTTCCGCCGCCGAAGGCGTAGATGGTTTTCGCCATGGTGTGTCCTGGTGCTCCGTCGTCCTGGGGAAATGTTTTGGTGCCAGAGAGTTGACCCTTTCCACCGCGCTGTGGGGGTAAGAGGGCCGTCGTAGCGTGGAGCGGGGGGTTGGGGGGATTGGTCAGTTGGTAGGGGCGGTCGTACTTCTGGGTCAACTTTGAAGAACGTGGCGGCCGTCGCCGGCGCGGGGGCGACGGTGGTGATGAGCGGGTAGGAAGAAGTGGCGCTTCAACGAGCCGCAATCGCAAGAATGTGGTCCGAGCGGCGCGGCCGCGAGGCGATGCCGGCGATGAGCATAATCCATGCGCACCCCAGCCCACCGCCAATCGGGCGATCATTTCCACGCCCTACCGTTTGAATCCCCAGCGCATTGTGCGCAATCGCACGCATGCCCTCTCCGCCCGCACCACTTTTCTGTTGACTTCTTCCCTTTACGGGCTAACCTACATCCGAAGTTGAAGCTAACGGAAGATCAACATGCCAATACTTGGCGATTCCCCCAATTCCCCCAACATTCCCTTTCGCTCCCAGGTCGTTGGCCTTCGCTTGCTGAGTTCCTCCGCTTCGACCTAGGCGCAGCAATGGCGCTGCGGTTACGAGCACGGGTGCTCAGGTAACCCACGTTGGCGTCAACTAGTGTGCGCGGCACGGATATTGTCGGCACGGATATTGCCGGCGCGGAACGAATCGTACAGGAAAAAATGTAGTATGTCAACGAAAAAAGTTGCCCACCCTGGAAAACTGTGTCATCAATGACGTCAGCAGTAGTGCGCCGATGCTCAGAACAAGCTCTAGCCTCGTGGTTTCCTGGATGGCCCCCCTACTGTTGTGCCAGTGTACGGGCGACCGTCCCGCTTCCGAACCTCGCCCGCCCATCGTATCCGCCGCACTCGCATGCGACGCGCCAGCGCTCGAGGCCTTTGCGAGCGGGCCGGGGCGCCAATGGCGGGGTCGCAAGGACGCTGCCGCGGGCCAAGCTTTGCATGCAGCCGTCGGTGCAACATGCGCTGCAGGCGTCGAGATCCTTCTCCGAAGGGGTGTGGATCCAAACACGCGCCTCGGCGAGGACTTGATTCCCACACCGCTGAGCAGCGCGGCCGTATCTGGATCGTCCGAGATCGTGAGAGCGCTCCTTCGGGCTGGCGCGGACCCGCATGCACGTATCAATGCCGTTCGCCAGACTGCCTTGCACGCGGCCGCGGCCGCGGGACATCCGGAGATCGTGTTAGCCCTCCTCTGGTCGGGTTCGCCTGTGTCGATTCGCGACGCGAACGGTCGGACTCCTTTGCACTACGCGGCTTGGAGCCCCGATACCGTCCGAGCTCTCCTCGAGAGAGGAGCAGACCCGAATGCGAGGGACGCGAGCGAGAGCACGCCCCTCATGCGCAAAGGGACCATTGGGGTGTGGCCTCGTCAGACGGATCGAGCTGAATCCCTTCGACTGTTGCTGGAGGCGGGAGCCAACCCCCACGCCCACACCGAGCGCGGCGAGACTGCTCTTACGGCGGCGGCTTCCGCGGGAGACGTCGACGGAGCGGCAGTGCTGTTGGAAGCGGGCGCCGACCCCAATGGCGCGCACCGCCTTGGCCCGACTCCCCTTTGGTTCGCACGAGCGGCTCA
This sequence comes from Bryobacterales bacterium, assembly GCA_965216545.1. GTDB lineage: Bacteria > Acidobacteriota > Terriglobia > Bryobacterales > UBA6623 > RI-231. The sequence goes on along the minus strand of OZ244172.1, from coordinate 1,357,953 downwards.
GCGCTCGTATGGCTTCTTGCAAGCGGCGGAGCTGCTCATGCGACTCCGAGCCGCGGAGGCCGGGAAAAATCTTGCGCAGCGCAAACGCCTCGAGCGCGTCGATGCGCTCCTAGTCGAGGCCGGCGGGATCGAGCTCGCGCCGCTAGAACAGCGCTGACAGCGCACGGCGGCAGTATGATGAAGGCTGATGAAGGCATGCCCCGGGCGCGGTCTTCGCTAGACGACATCATCGACGCCTACAAGAAGGATGTCGACCGGACGTTGCTCAGGGAGCAACTTCTCAAGACCCCTGATGAGCGACTGCGCGAGCTCGTCAAGCTCGAGAAGCTTGCGGAGCAACTCCGGCGCGGCGTCAAGAGGTCGGCCCGTTGACCGACTTCGAAGGGCTGCTCCCCGGCAACTCGCGATAGCGGGCCGGGCACGCGCGCGTCTCCGTTACGGGTTCACCTTGGCGCCACCAGAGACGCGGGCGCAAGCCTGCCCGCCCGCGGGGGGCTATCATGGGCGGGGTTCGATGCCTTTCTTCCTCGTGTTTGTCGTATTGGCTCTGATCGGTTGCGGCGCGGAGCCCGCTCCGGTGCAGGGACGCCTTTGGATGCAGACGGACGTCGTGCTCGGCGCCGCGCCGGGGTACGACTGGTGGGAGTTCCCTGTCCGCGCGACGTGGACGCACGAGGAGACCGGCGAGCAGGTCGTGGTGGAAGCCTTTCAGGTGCAGGGCGACCGCTGGACGATCCGGTTCGCTCCCCCGGGTCCAGGGGTTTGGAGATTCGAAACCGAGTCGGAAGATCCTCAGCTCGATGGGCTGCGGGGCGCGCTGGACGTCGGCGAACCATCCGAAGCGGAGATCGAGTCTAACCCGAATGCGCGCGGCCCCATCCGGCCGAGCGCCGACGGCCGCTACTTCGAGCATGCCGACGGCACGCCCTTCTTGCTGCTAGCCGATACCCTCTGGGCGGGCAACACGGCTCGGGCGGGGCTGGGCGAGAACGACGACGGACCGTTCTTCGCCTACATCGACGATCGCAAGGCCAAGGGATTCACCGCGGTCCTGATGGGCGGCATGCACGCCGTGGGCGACTACCCGAACGAGCCCCAGGGGCACGCCAACGAGGGCGGCCATGTGCTGCTCGACGGGGACTTCGAACGCCTGAATCCGGCGTACTTCGAGTATACGGATCGCCGTTGGCGTGCGCTGCATGCGGCCGGGCTCGCCATCGCCTCGCCGCTGGCGTGGTGGGGCAAAACGGACAATTGCATCTTCGACGCCGCGCAGGCGCGCCGGCTGGCGGAATACTTCGCGGTGCGCTACGGATCGTTCAACGTCCTCTGGGCGCTATCGGGCGAGTATCAGTACACGTTTCGCGATTGCGGCTGGAGCGAAGCGGACATCGACGCACTGGGCGAGGCGGTGCAGCGGCACAGCCCCTACCGCAGGCCGGTCTCGATCCATCCGAGCGGGCAGACGCGCTGGGGCGAGCCGCACGGAGTGCAGTCCTCGCGGCCGTTCCAAACATCGAGCTGGCTGGATCACCATTGGCTGCAAACCGGCCAGAGCATCGACCGGATGTTCTGGATCGTCGAGCGAGCGGCGGAGAACCGGGGGCTCGAGCCGGTGCGGCCGGTGTTCTGCTCGGAGGCCTACTACGAGCGGGTCGACGACACCGAAGGCCCGTATCACTCTCGCTGGCAGGCTTGGACGGCGTTGCTGAGCGGGTGCGCCGGCTACGGCTACGGAGCTCAGGGAGTGTGGCAGTTCCGGGACTCGGCCCACACCGAGCCCGGCAAGCTGGTCCCCCACACGGCCGAGTGGCGGGAGGCGATCGATTTCGAAGGCTCGCGTCAGGCTGGGATTGCGGGAAAAGTGTTGGGCGAGCTGCCGTGGCATCGCCTGTTACCGCTACGCGAGGCGCTGCTGGCCGACGGAACGCCCGCGGGCAAACCCACGGCCGCCGACCTGGCGCCGCCAACCCATGCCGGAATTCCCGGAGAGCTGCACGTGGCGTACCTGCCGCGCGGCAACGGCGGCCGGCGGATCGAGATCGTGGACGAGGGCTCGTTTTCGCTGCGATGGGTGGACCCGCGGACGGGCGAGAGCGTGGCAGGCGAGGCCGTGGAGAGTCGCGGCGGCAATCTGCTGCTGCCGGCGAGGCCCCAGCCGGATGAGGATTGGGCGGCGATCCTGGAGCGGCTCGGCGGGTCTGGTTGACGGCTGGACGCGCTCCACAACACGCTAGGTCGCGCGGAGCACGACGACGGTGCGGTCGTCGAGGGGGAGGGCGCGGCGGCTGAATGCGCGGGCGTCCTCGAAGATGGCGTCGAGCAACTCGCGGGCCGAGGACTCCGAGCTCGAATCGATCAGCTCGAAGAGACGCTCGTCGCCGTACTGCTCGCCCGAGGGGCTCTCGGTCTCCTGTAGGCCGTCCGAAGCCGTGACGAAGACGTCGCCGGGCTCGAGCCGCATGCGCCGCTCGTCGTAGACGCCCGGATTGATCATGCCGAGCGGGGTGCCGCCCATGTCGAGCACCTCGGTCTTGCCGCCGCGTCGCACGATGGGCCGCGGCTGGCCGGCGCTGGCCACGATCAGCTCGCGCGTAGTGGGCAGCCAGCAAGCATAGAGCGCCGCCAGATAGCGCGCATCGAGCGGGCGCGCGAGCAGACCTTGATTGAGGGCTTCGAGCAGGTCCAACGGCCGGGGCAGCGAGGCGGCCAGGCTGCGCATGAGCCCGGCGGCCAGCGAGCCGTAGAGCGCGGCGGCGGCGCCCTTGCCAGTCACGTCCGCGCTCATCAGCGCGAAACGCTCGCCCTCGAGCGCAAAGAAGTCGTAGAGGTCGCCCGATACCTCGACCGCCGGCACGTTACGCGCCGCGATCTCGATGCCCTCGAAAGAAGGAAAGCCGTTGGGCAGCAGCAGTTGCTGCAGATGGCGGGCGGCTGTCAGGTCGCGGGTAAGCCGCTCTTCGTTGCGGGCGACCTGTTGATAGAGCCGGGCGTTCTCGATGGCCGCGGCGATCTGCGGCGCAAGCAAGGTGAGAGCTTGCAGGTGGTCCGCGGTAAAGGCGCCCACGCGTTCGGACTCGATGTCGAGGACGCCGATGACTTGGTCCTTGAGGATGAGCGGAACGGCCACCTCGCTGCGGATGCCTTCGACGGCAGCGACGTAGCGCTGGTCCTTGGCGGTGTTGCGCACCAGGATCGCTTCGCGGTCTAGAGCGGCGTGGCCGACAATGCCTTGGCCGAACGGCATGGTCTGCCATTGCACGCGCTCGTCGAAGCGCACGCCGAAGTAGTGCTTGAGCTCGCCGTCCTCGGCAAGGTAGATGCTGAAGGCGTCGTAGCGGATCAGCTCGCGCACGCGCGAAGAGACCTGGCCGAGCAACTCCTCGAGATCGAGGATGGAGGAGAGCTCTTGGGCGATGGCGCCGAGCGTGCGCAGAGTATCGTTCTGCCGCACGGTGCGCTCATAGAGTTGCGCGGCGTCGATAGCGAGGGAGAAGCGCGAGGCGATGAGCTCGAGCACGCTGCGCTGGCGGTCGCCGAATGCACGGGCGGCGGTTGACTGCAGGTCAATCACGCCGACCAGCTTGCCGCGCGCGACGAGCGGGACGGCGATCTCCGAGCGCACTGCCTCGATCGCCATCAGGTAGCGCGGATCCTGGCGAACATCGGCCACGACGACGGTGCGGCGCTGCTCGGCGGCGTCGCCGGTGATGCCCTGACCGCGTTTGACGCGCAGGTTGCGAACCAAATCGGGCCGGTAGCCGATGGAATAGCGGATGCTGAGCGTCTCGTCGGCGTCGGCGAGCAGTACGGCGAAGAGTTGGTAGTCGATGACTTTGCGGACGAGGTTGGCGAGCGAACGCAACAGATCATCGAGGCTGAGCGGGTGATCGGCGGCGAGCTCGGAAGCCTCGGTGAGGATCTGAAACGGGTCGACCTCGCGGGCGTGCGGAGGGGGGAGTTGATCGGCCATGGCGGTTTCAGCCGGCCGGCGCCGCCTGGAGCAGAGACCAGGGGTCGGCAAGGGCGATGCGGTCGGCGCCGGCGGCGATGAGCGCGGCGGCGTGGGGGAAGCCGGCGATGCGTCCGCCGGCGACCAGGGCGGCGCGGCCGCCGAGGGCGGCGTGCAGCGCGGCGAGGCAGGTAGCGGAGGAGTAGTCGTCGGAGAGCGCTCCGCTGGCGCAGCAGACGGCGTCCGCGCCAGCGCCGACGGCCGCGACGGCCGCCCCGGCGAGCTGCTCCTCCGAGAGCGTCGAAGAGTCGAGCGTCACGGCCAGGGCACAGTGCGCGCTGGAGCAGAGTGCAGCCGCTGCGTGAATCTCGCCCTCGATCGCCGCGAGGTTTCCGCTGTTGAGGGTCAGATTGACCAGGTCGACCCCAAGGCGTAGCGCGACCTCGATGTCGGCCAGCCGGGCCGGCGTGGAGGCGGCGCCGAACGGGTGGTCGATGAGCGCGCCGGCGCTGGTGGGGGCGCCGGCGAGTGCGGCCCCGCAAACGGCTGCGCGGGAAACCGGCGCCCAGACCACTGGCGCACCGGCATCGGCCGCGCGGCGGCAGGCGGCTGCGACATCGTCCGCGGACTGCCGCGGCGAGGCGCACACCAGCTCGAGCGCCGACGCGTAGCCCTCCGCGGGCCGGGGCCAAGCCGAAGCCGACGCCCGAGTAGGCGCCGGCGACGAAGCCGGAGCGGGCGAAGGCAGGCCGAGACGATCGAGGATCTCGTCGCCGACTTGCTCGACGAGCTCTTCGATCTCAGCGGGTGACATGGGACCGGGTGGATTGCCGCCGCGGGGTGACGGTGCGGGAGTGATCATCATAGCATGGGCAGGAGACGGCCATTCGGCGACGGCTGGTACAATTCCAGTAGCGGATCCGCCCCGGATTCCGCCCTCCGAGGTCCATTCCTAGATGCCGCTCTACGAGTACGAGTGCGCCCGTACGGGCAAGAGATTCGAGGCGATTCAGAAATTCTCCGACGCGCCGTTGACCCAGTGCCCCGACTGCGACGAGCACGCCGATTGCGAGGGCGAGGCCAAGAAGCTGCTCTCGGCGCCGGCGATTCAGTTCAAGGGCGCGGGCTGGTATGTAAACGACTACGGCAAGGGCGGTAAGAAACCCAAAAAGGAAGGCGACGGCGGCTCGGCGGAGAAGAAGCCGGCCGAGAAGAAAAAGTCGGAGTCGAAGCCCGCCTCAAAGGGCTCATCCTCGAAGGATTGACGCGCGCGGGCGCTCGGGCTCAGGCGTGCGCCTCGGCGGCGGATTTGCGGATCTGCTCGGCGAGCCGGGAGATCGACTCCCGCGGGTCGCCGACGCCGGGTACGGTGCGGACGCCGAGCTGCCGAAGCTGAGCATCGTCGGCCGGGGCGCCCTGACCCCCGACGTAGAATTGGAGCTTGTCGCGGCCGCGCCGGGCGACATCGAGCAACGCGCGCTTGTGGACCCCGAAGACTTCCGGCCGCGTCGCCGAGAGCAACGCGGCGCAGGGTCGAAGCACGTTGCAGGCGCTCTCGAGGTCTTCAAACGGCAACGCCGCGCCAAGGAACTGCGCGCGAAAGCCGTGGCGACAGAGCTGGTAGGCCACGATCAGTGCGCCAAGTTGGTGGTACTCATCCGGGAAGCAGGCCACGACCAATGGCCGTAACTCCGAACGCAACGGCTCGGCGGCTTCGATGAGCTTGAACATGCGGTGGACGAAGACGCCGCTGGCGATGTGCTCGCTCGCGACACTGCACTGGCCGGCGGCCCACAGGTCGCCGATCTTCCGCGTGGCGGGCAAGATGACCTCGAAGATGACCGAGTCCGGCGATACGCGTGCGAAGCTCTGATCGAGCGTGCGGTTGATGGCGAGAGCGTCCATGCGGAGCGCGTCGTCGACGATGCGGTCTCGCTGTTGATTGAGCGCCTCGAGGGCGTCGGGGCCAAGCGGCTCGGGGACGGGCGGTTCAGCGGGCTGCTGTTCGAGGCGCTCCGCTCTCTGGCGCAGCAGCGCGTCTCGGCCCAAGCCGGCGATTTCCCCGATCGAGCGACCCGACTGGATGAGCTCGCGCACACGCAGCAGTACTTGCAGGTCCTGCTCGGTGTAGAGACGGTGTCCGCCGGGGCTGCGCATCGGGTCGAGCAAGTGGTGCCGCCGCTCCCAGGCGCGCAGCAGCGCCGGGGCGAAGTTGGTGAGGCGCGCAATGGTGCGCATCTTGTAGGGCCCGCTGGGCGTCAACGCTTGTCTCCTTCCTGTCTCACTTTTGTACTGATTGAAGCATGAGGCGACCTGGTTGGCAAGGACGCGCGGGAACCTAGACAAGGCATCCTCATCGGCTATTCGATTGCTACGATTCTCGCAAGCGCTCGGGTGGCGGACTGGCGCACGCGGGGATGAGCTCGACAGCCATCGTCTGGTTCCGGCAGGATCTCAGGCTCGACGACAACCCGGCCCTCTCGCGAGCGCTCGAGCGGCATGCCCGGGTCTTCCCAGCTTACGTGTGGTCGCCGAAGGAGGAAGGCGACTGGGCGCCGGGAGGAGCGTCGAAGTGGTGGCTCCAACGGTCGATCGAAGGATTGGCGGCGAGCGTGGCCGAGAAAGGCTCGCGGCTGATTCTCCGCCAGGGCGACTCGATTGGCGAGCTGCGCCGGCTGATCGAGCAGAGCGGAGCGGTGGCGGTCTATTGGAATCGGCGATACGAGCCCGCGATCGTGCTGCGCGACGCCGGGGTGGAGGAGGCGCTCCGCGAGCTTGGCGTCGATTGCAAGAGCTTCAATGGCGCTCTGATTTGGGAGCCCTGGGAGGCGCGCAGGGCCGACGGCGAGCCCTACAAGGTATTCACGCCATTCTGGAACAGCCGCAGAAGGCTCGCTGCGCCCGACCCCGAGGACGCGCCCGCGGCGCTGCCGGCGGTGGACGAATCGATCGCTTCCGAGGACCTGGCGTCGTTTGGGCTCGAGCCGGAGACCGACTGGGCTGGCGGCCTGCGCGCGACGTGGAGTCCGGGGGAGGCCTGCGCGCACGCCGAGCTCGAGCGGTTTCTCCTGGACGCCGCGGCGAGCTACGACGACCTGAGGGACCGCCCCGCTGTCCACGGCACGTCGCGGATGTCGCCATATCTTCACTTCGGAGAGATCAGTCCGCGCAGAGTTTGGCGTGCAACGTTGGCTGGAGGACCGTCGGGCTCGGGCGAGAGAGCGTACCACCAGAGCGCGTGGAGCTTTCTGCGCCAGATTGGATGGCGGGAGTTTGCCCACAGCCTGCTCTACCATTTTCCCGAGACGCCCTGCGAGCCGCTTCGGCCAGAGTTTCGCGACTATCCGTGGGCCGATGACCCGGAGGCGTTCCGCAGATGGCGCCGGGGCCGCACTGGATACCCGATCGTCGACGCGGGAATGCGCGAGCTCTGGGCGACGGGCTGGATGCACAATCGCGTGCGGATGATCGTCGCTTCGTTCCTGGTCAAGGATTTGCTGATTCCGTGGCAGGAAGGCGCGAAGTGGTTCTGGGATACGCTCGTGGACGCCGATCTTGCCAACAATACGCTCGGCTGGCAGTGGACGGCGGGGTGCGGGGCCGATGCGGCGCCCTACTTCCGGATATTCAACCCCGTTAGTCAAGGCGAGAACTACGACCCTGATGGCGACTATGTACGGAAGTGGGTCCCCGAGCTCGCCAGGATGCCGCGGAAGTGGATCCAAAAGCCCTGGCAGGCGCCGGCGCTCGTGCTCGAGCGAGCCGGCGTGAGGCTGGGCCAAGACTACCCCGCGCCGATCGTCGATCATGCGGAGGCGCGCAAACGTGCGCTCGAGGGGTACGAACAAATCAAGGCGTCTACGGCGCTATGATGAAGCCGCCATGCCCGCTTCCCGTCGTGATCTCTTCAAGCTCCCCCTGCTCGCCGCCGGCGCTTCCGCAGCCTCGCCGCTCGACGAATACGACCCTTCGAACATCAAGCTGTGCCGCCGGTTGCCGGCCGAGCTGACAGACGACGAGCTGCTGTTTCTCAGACAGATCGGCCTCAAGTGGGTCCGCGTGCGCTTCCCGCCAGAGAAGAGCGCGTTCGCCGACATGGAGCGCTCCGTCAGGCGCTACGGCGAGTACGGCATGCGCATCCACTCTGGCGTGCACTACGCCTACCGCGAGCTCGACGTGCAGCTCGGCCGCCCTGGCCGCGACCGGCACATCGAGGCCTACAACGAGTTCCTCCGCAACTGCGGCAAGCTCGAGATCCCGGTTGCGAGCTACGACTTCCATCCGGCGAACACCTACACGACGGCCGTCGTCGAAGCGCCGCGGGGGTACCGGACGCGCGAGTTTCGCTTGGCCGATTTTCGCAACGAGGTCGAAAAGCCGCTCATGCGCGGCCGTGAGTACCCGGTCGAGGAGATCTGGGGCTACTACGAATACTTCATGAAGCAAACGCTTCCGGTTGCGCGCGAGGCCGGTGTTCGCATGTCGTTGCACCCGGACGATCCGCCGCTGGCCATGATGAACGGCGTCGGCAAGATGTTCGTGCACTACGACGGCTACGCACGGGCGGAACGCATCGCCGAAGCGATCGAAGGCAAGGGCGCGCCGCACTGGGGGCTGACGTTCTGTGTCGGCACGTGGTCGGAAGGCGGCGACCAGATGGGCAAGGATGTCTTCGAGATGATCGAGGACTTCGGCGGGCGCGGCAAGCTGTGCGAGATCCACTTTCGCGGCGTCAGCTCGCCGCTGCCGAGCTTCTACGAGACGTTTCCCGAGGAAGGCTACCTGGACCTGTATCAGGTGATGAAGGCGCTGCGGCGGGTGAAGTTCGCTGGCGCGGTGATGCCGGACCACGTGCCGGCGCTAGCCGGCGACGAGGGGATTCGACGCGCGGGAACAGCGTATTGCGTCGCGATGATGCGCGCGATGTTGCGGCGGGCGAACGAGGAGGCGGGCTGAGCCTGGGCACGTACCCGGGGGGCGAGCCCAATCCAGACGGACACTACCGAACTGCGGCTCTCGTGGCCACAGGGTCGCCGGCAAAGTTGAAGCCGCCTGTTGTCCCGGCCTAGAATTCTTGAATTGACTTCGGTGCTTGACATGACGAATCCGACCATCACCGCCGCGTGGATTGGTGCGATTGGTGGTTTGGTTGTTGGGGCCTTGAATTTGCTTTGGTCATGGTGCAATGACCAACGCTCCAGGAAACGCATACGTACGATGCTGCGCATCGAAATCGACGGCAATCTTGATGCCATCAAGAGCGTGTTGTCATCGGCCGAGGATGCCGGAACCTTTTCCGAGGCTCCGATTGGCGAGACCCAGCGGCGGGATGCTTTGGCTCGTTCGTCGTTTCCCGGTCATTCAACCTGGGATCAACTAAGGCTGCTAGTACCTTCTGCCTTGGATGAAGCTGAAATCCAAAAGGTCTACACGTTCTATGCAGATCTGGACGAATTACGAAAACTGCACGGAGAAATGAAGACAGGAGACCGTGTTAGGCGGATGTGTGCCTTCGAAACCGCTGCCAAGAGAATCGTTGGTTCGGGAAACCCCATTCCGTGACCGAGCATGTCCACGTTGCAACCAGGCCACGTCGTACAGAGGTGCCGTCCTAGCTGAGCTGGGGCGGTCGAGCTAGCGCCTTGGGCAAGCGCTTCGCGTTGCGGGGAAGATGGAGACATCTACACCGCGAAGCCGTGCTGCTTGCGATGGTACGGCCCGTCGTAGGTCTGCGTCGACTTGAACAGCTCGTGCCGCCCGTCGCCGGCGTTGGGCGCGGCCATCGAGACGAGCTTCTCCTTGTCCGCGTCCGAGAGCGGCTTGAAGTTGCGCGCGATGGCAATCTCGGCCTTCAGCTCGTCCATCGTCATGATCCCGACGACGAGCGAGGAGATGGGCAGGCTCAGCGCATAGCGGCGGCACTGCTCGTGGGTCAGGTCGGTTGCCGCGGGGATGCGGCCGCCGCCCGGCGACCCGCCGCCGCCGAGCGACTTCATGCCGATGACGCCCACGTTTTTGTTGAGGCACTCCGGCACGACGTTTTTTTGGAAGCTGCGGTAGTGCGCGTCGTGGACGTTGATCGGCATCTGCGCCGTCGCCCAGTCGTACGGCTTGCCGAGCATCTTCAGGTGGATGCGCGGATCCTTGTGACCGGTGAAGCCGATGTAGCGCACCTTGCCCGCCTTCTGCGCTTCGAGCGCGGCTTTGAGTCCGCCTTTCTCGAAGACCCAGTCGGGGTCGTTGTCGTAGACCATCTCGTGGAACTGCCACAGATCCAACCGGTCGGTGCGCATGCGCCGCAGGCTGTCGTCGAGGCACTTCTTCGAGCCTTCGTAGTCGCGGTTGCAGTTCTTGGTCATCAGGAAGACTTTGTCGCGCTTGCCGCCCTGAGCGAGCGCTTGCCCGATGACTTCCTCCGAGCCGCCCATCTGGTAATCCCAGCAGGTATCGAAGAAGGTCATGCCTTCGTCGACGGCGGCGTGCATGATCTTGATGGCGTCGCTCTTGCTGGGCACGGCGCCGATGTGCCAGCCGCCTAGGCAGAGGATGGAGACCTGCTCGTTGGTGCGTCCGAGCTTCCGGGTCGGCAGGCCGTTGGCGCCGCTCTGCTGGGCGAGCGCCTGTTGCGCGGCAGCCGCGGCCACGGCGCCTCCGAACAGGTTGCGGAAGAAGTTGCGGCGGGAGGGGTCGTCGTGCGTCATCGGGGGCTCCTGTTGGGGCCTATTCTAGCGGGAACGCGACGGATGTAGCACGGCGCCGGCTAGCCGGGCCGGATGGTGTCGCCGGCGAAGCCCCAAAAATCTTCCACGTAGTAGGACGAGAGGACGTTGCCGAACAGAAAGCAATTGTTCTTGCACTGCGGCGTCTCGCCGTAGAGCTTACGTCCCCGCTGGAAACACTTTGCGATCGAGCCCTCTTCGAGAATGTTGCCGGCGATCTTGCGCAGCACCTCGCAGGGGTAGAAGACGTCGCCGTTGGGGTAGACCCGCGGAAACATCGTCGGGTAACACTTGAACTCCTCGAAGCGCAGCAGCGTCTGGAGCAACTTCGGCGTGCCGTTGATGCGCGCAGCCCGGGCCTTGCGCAAGGCGATCAGCTTGTCGACGAAAGCCTGATAGCGCGGGTCCTCGAGAAACGCGAAGTTGGGGAACTTTCCGTTGTTCTGCGAAGACTGGACCGAAAACTGGAAACCGTGCTCGCGGCAGAATTCGAGGATACGCTCGGCTTCGTCGAGGTTCCACAGATCGAGCACGCAACTGATGGTGATCGCATCGGGGCGCAACGTCCGCTTGGCGAGCATGAGGTTGTCGACGACGCGCGGGACCTGCGCCGACTTCGACATCGGCTCGGAGCGGTCGTGGCGCATGGCGTCGAGGCTCACGATCAGGCCGTTGAGGTGCGGCAGCAGGCCGCGGCGCTTGTCGAGCAAGACGCCGTTGGTGACCAGCAGCACCGAGCGAAAACCGATCTCCTGCTTGGCGCGCTCGACGAGCTCTTCGATGTCGGGTCGCAGCAAACACTCGCCGCCGGTGATCAGCAGCGTGTCGACATCCTTGCGAATGTTCTCGAAGATTCGCAGCGTGCCCGCGGTATCGAGCTCTTCGGAAAAAACCTCGGGATTCTTCTGGGTGCAATAGCTACAGTCGAGATTGCATTTGTGGGTGGCGTAGAAGACGGCGGAATAGGGCGTGACGAGAGAGGTGCGCAGAACCTTGCGGCGCCACAGGTTGCCGAAATAAGCCCGGAAGTTCTTGAGCATGAACGGGTAATGCGAAAGCATCCCCGTGATGAGCCGGTGCTTGTCGAGTGCGGGCAACGTTTCAGTCTAGCGTTCGATCGGCGTCAGCGCTCGGTCTCGAGCGTCGCTTCGCGAACCGAATAGTGGTCGTCGCCGGAGAAGACCATGTGTAGGGTCTTGCCGTCCTTGCTCATCCATTTTGTGGGGAAATGGCAGGTCTCGCCGGGGCCGACGTCCCACTGGGCGGCGTAGTAGACGGTGCTCCACGGTCCCCAAGGCTCGGGAGCGTCGTAGATGCTCAGACCGCCCTCGAAGCGCGTGTCTTCGCCGGGCAGAATCACGCAGGCGAGATAACGGCCGAGCCCGCGGTTGTAGCTGACGCTCGAGCGATAGATGCGTCCGGGATTCTCGATCACGCCGCTCCTCTCGGAAACCTCGCTCGACCAGGCGGGCTGGCCGTCGTCGATCCCGGCGAAGTACTCCCAAGCCCCTTTTTCGCGCAACCGACGCTTGGGCGCCCGCGCCAGCACGAGCCGGTCCGCGCCCTCGTAGGCGCTGTCGGCGTCGGGCGAATAGAGATAGACGAAGTCATCGCGGGCGCCGGCGTAATCTTTTCCGAAGTTCAGCAGGCTCGGCGCGCCGAAGCTCGTCTCGATGCGCCAGTCAGCCCAGCTCCACGCGCGGCCGCCGTCCGTGGACCAGGCGAGCTGCGAGTTGGAGGCGTTGCGGACCGCCATATAGAGCACGCCGTCGACCATGAGCATGCCGCTGGCCTTCTTGCCCTTGGGGCCTTGGCCGGTTTGCTCGCCGCTCTGCGAGCGGATGTTGACGCCGCGGAAGTCGCCGGGCGGGCCGGTGACACGGGCGAACCCGAGGCTGAGCTTGGGCTCGATGTGCGGCTCGAACCCCCAGCCGTCCCCGTAGGCGGTGAACAGCGCGCCATCCTTCGTCCAAGTCAATGGCCAGTTGTCGCCGCCCTCGGCCTTGCGCACGATCGTGCTCGCTGGCGCCCACCGCACGCCGCGGATCACCGGGCTTTGCGGGTAGGGCGCGCCGGTCGCCTCGACGAGCGGCCGAAAGAACGGCGCCAGCTTCGCGTAGTCCGAGCCGCGCCAGCCGCCTCCGCTGAAGCTCTTGCCGGCGCGGGCCGCGACCAGATCGAGGCTCGGCACGACCAGGATCAGCGAATCGAACAAGCCCCATGACCAGAAAGCGTCGCGCGGCACGCCCTTGATGGCGCCGTCGCCGTTGTTCCACCACAGCAGGCCGTAGTGGCGAGAAGCGGCGGGGTAGCGCTCGGGGTCGCGCACCGGCAAGCCGACCAGCTCGGGTTGTGAGCGTGACGCCCGTTCGACGAAATCGCCAGGCAGCAACCGCTGCCCCCCCCAGGCGCCGCCCTGTCGCCAGAGCCAGCCGATGCGCGCCATCGCTTCGACATTGGCGTGCACGCCGGATCCGAATTCGCGGCGGGCGACGCCCTCGAGCTCGCGCGTGCGGTACTGATGCTGGCGCCAGCGCAGGTCTTCGCGCTCGATGCCGATGGGGCCGAAGACGCGCTCGAACATCAGCTCCTCGAGATCGCGGCGGTAGCGGTAGGTCAGGCAATCGGCCAGCCAGTTGGGGCCGCCGTCCGAGTACGCCCACTCTTCGCCGGGTTGCGTCCGGATCGTCTCGTAGCCGCCAGGCTTGTCGAACCCGGCCGTGTGGGTGGCGAGATGGAACAAGGTGGCTTCGCCGAGCCAACTGTTGAGCCTGTTCTGAGCCGGCGGCGTGGCGAAGCCCGGCAAGCAGTCCACCGCACGCTGGTCGAGCGTGACCTCGCCGTCGAGCAGAGCCACGCCGAGCGCGGTTGCGCCGATGGACTTGGTCGTCGATTTGAGGTCGTAACGCTGCTTGGTGTCGCCCCAAGCGTAGACCAGCTTGCCGCCGCGAATGACGACGCCTGATCCCTCGCCGGCGAGGGCGTAGTCACGAGCGGCGTCGAGAAAGGCCGGATCCAGCCCGGCGTCGGCCGGGTCGGCGCGCGGCCACTCCGCGGCCTGGGCCGCGACGGCCAGCAGCAACGCCAAGCCAATCAAGCGCAGCAAATCGCCCTCCCGGCGCGACTGTAGCACGCCGCCGTTCCGGTGCGAGGCGCAGCCGCGCGCCACGAGGACCGGCTAGGCGTCGTCGTCGTCCGCGTCTTCGCCCTCGCTCTTGTGGAGGTACTTGATCGCGTCTTTGTAGATCAGCAGATTCGGCCCCTCTTCCCGGGTGAGCTTCAGGCAGGCGCGGTCGTACCATTCGATGACGCCTTGCAGCTCCTCGCCGTCGTTGAGCACAACCGTCATGGGCGTACGGTTCTGCATCTGTTTTACGTAGTAAAAAGCTTCGGCGTGGGTTTGGTCCGGGGGGGCGGCGCGCTTGGTTTTTGGCCTTGGGGATCGCTTGTGGCTCTGCATGCGCTGACGCGCCTCCTTCGGTGCGCGGGCTGGAAATCGAGGGGCGAGTCCGCCGAGCGTCCTCGAAGGTTTCGCGTTTTCGGGGAGCGGCGCCGCATACGGCGCCTCGAACGAACAATTTCCAGCTTATTGGTCTACGATTAACATACGTATCGCCGTCGCCGCAACGATGCGAGCCGGCTCAGCTCGCCCGCGCGGCTTGCCGCAGCCGCATGGCAAAGGCTTCGAGGGCGATCTGCTTCTGGACGTTGCGCCGGCGATACTCCTCGAGCTCGTCGAGTCCGTCGGCCGCCTGCGAAATCCAGTCGAGCCCAGCCTTGGCGGCGAGCGGCTCGAGATCGGCGCGCAGGTCTTCGTTGACGATCTCAGCCGCGCCGTGCCGCAGCCGAACTAGATCTCCAATGAGGCCGTAGAGGACCTCCACCAGCCCCTCGAGCTTCTCTTTTTGGCGGCGGCCGACCAGCTCGGTTCCCGCCAGCGCAGCGCCAAAGCCGGCGGCGTCGAGCGAGGTCGCCAGCAGCGCCAGCAGCGCTTGACGGCGTTCGAGGTACTGCTCGGGATCGATCTCGAGCGCTCGGCCGGGGCTGCCTTGGGCCCAGCTAGCCAGGCGATCGCGATCCGAGCCGGCCAGGTCGTCGCGGCGCTCGAAGAACGTGTGCATCTGCTCGCGGGTGAGCGGCGAGAAGTAGAAGGGCACCGAGCGCGACCGGATGGTCGCCAGCAGCTCGTAGGGATTCTCCGCGGTGAGGATGATGGTGAGCTGCGGGCCGGGCTCCTCGAGCGTCTTGAGCAGGGAGTTGGCCGCTTCGTCGTTGGCGCGCTCGGCGTCGTCGATCAAGAAGAAGCGCCGCCCGCCCTCCGAAGCGTTGTACTGGGCGGCGTTGCGCAGTTGGCGGGCCTGCTCGATGCCGATCATCCGCATCGGGCCGTCGGGCGGAAAGATCAGGAAGTCAGGATGGGTCGAGACGATGAGCGGGGCGTCGGCGCGCTTGTTGGCCGGCATCTTCTCGCGCTCGGCGAGCAGGTCACGGTGCTGCGGCGCGGAGAGATCGGAGGCGAGGATGCGGCGGCAGGCGGAGCACTCGGCGCAGAAGTCCCCAGGGCCTAGCGACTTGCAGTTCGCCGCCGCGGCCAGGAAGCGCGCCAGCGTGGCCTTGCCCACGCCGCGCGGGCCGGCGAAGAGCAGCGTCTGCGGCAGACGGTCCTCGGCCAGCATGCGCCGCAGCGATCCGGCCGCGCCCGCGTTGCCGATGAAATCGGAGAACGGCACCAGCTCTCGATTGTAGTGAGCCGCGCCGCCGATTGGACGGACCCGCTCAGCTCAGGTGCTTGTTGAAGAACGCCAAGGTGCGCTCCCAGGCGAGCTTGGCGGCGGCCTCGTCATAGCGCGGGGTGGTGTCGTTGTGGAAGCCGTGATTCGTGCCGGGGTAGACGTGCGCCTCGTAGCTTTTGCCGTTGGCTTTCAGCGCCGCCTCGTAGGCCGGCCAGCCGGCGTTGATACGGCCGTCGTTCTCGGCGTACTGCAGCAGCAGCGGCGCGTTGATCTTGGCCACCTCAGTCGCGGGCGGCTGGCTGCCGTAGAAGGGGACCGAGGCCGCCAGGCTCGGCACGCGCACCGCAAGGGCGTTGCAGATGCCGCCGCCGAAGCAAAAGCCCACTGCGCCCACCTTGCCGCTGCAATCGGCGTGGGATTGCAGGTGCTCGACGCCGGCAACGAAGTCTTCGAGCAGGTCGTTGCGGTCGAGCTTGCGCTGCATGGCGCGGCCTTCGTCGTCCGTGCCGGGATAGCCGCCCAGCGAGGTGAGCCCGTCGGGAGCGAGCGCCAGATAGCCCGCCGCGCCCAGCCGTCGCGCCACGTCTTCGATGTAGGGGTTGAGCCCGCGGTTCTCGTGAACCACGAGCACGCCAGCCAGCTTGCCCGAGGCGTTCGCCGGCCTCGCCAGCAGCCCTTTCACCGTCCCGTGGCCCTGCGGCGAGCGATACTCGATCCGCTCGGTGCGGATGCGCGGGTCGCCTTCGGGAACCTGCTGGGCGAGAGCGTAGTCGGCAAGCAGCGTGGAGGCCGCGGCGCCCCCGGAAGCCACGGCGGCGGCGCGGTCGAGGAACTGTCTGCGGCTCAAACCGCCGTGGACGTACTGATCGAATAGCTCGAGGACGCGCGGATCGTAATCGCTCGCTTTGTTGCGGGGCATCAGAAGGACCTCCGGCTAGCGAGTATAGGACATCCCGGCGGCAGTAGAAAATATTTGGCGCAATCAACGCGCGGGATCTTACAATTCCTCCAGGAGGGCTCTTCGCATGCTCGATGATATTTTTCGCGGTCCGGACTTCTTCCTGTACTTCGCAGCCGGGCTCCTGGTCGTCGTCGTGCTGTGGGCGATCAAGCTGCGGGTGTAGCGCAAAGGCTGTGGTAAGGTGGCTCACGCCATGCGTGTCGCAGCCCTGCTGATATTCCCCGCGCTGCTCTTGGCCGAACCGCCCGCCGGAGCTCAGAATCCCGAATGGCCGCGTCACGTCATCGCCGAAGGATTCGTCTCGCAGACCGCGATCGCGGCCGACTTCACCGGCGACGGTCGGGTCGACGTCATCGCCGACGCCCGCGGCGAGACGCGCCTCTACGTGGCGCCGGACTGGCGCGAGATCGTGCTCGACCGCGGGCGCGACACGATTCACAGCGAGACGCTCGATGTCGACGGCGACGGTGACGCCGACTACATCGGCGCGGTCTACTCGCCCGGGCCGGTCTTTTGGCTCGAGCAGCCCGCGCGACCGCTGAGCGAGCCGTGGCCGCTGCGGATCGTGGACGAGAAGGTCAACGGGACGCACGGGCTGATCCGGGGCGACATCAACGGTGACGGCAAGATCGACCTGGTCGGCAACAGCGCACAGCCCAAGGACGACTACCCCAACTCGATCGTGTGGTGGAGCATCCCGGCCAACCCCAAGGCGGCATCGGAATGGAGCCGCCACGTGCTGGCCGAGCGCGACGCGCCCGGGCTGAGCCACTATATGGGCATCGGAGACATCGACGGCGACGGCGTCACCGATGTAGCCGCGGCAGGCAAGGACGCGCCGGCGGGCGGCAATTGGTTCGCCTGGTGGAAGCAGCCCGCGGACCACTCCACCCCGTGGCTCAAGCGCACCATCGCCGTCAACCAGCTCGGGGCGACGAACATTTTGCCGGCAGACCTCAACGGCGACGGCGCGATGGACCTGTTCGCCACACGCGGGCACGGCAGGGGCGTGCTTTGGTTCGAAGGCCTCGCGCCGGGCTTCGAGCTGCACGAGATCGACCCCGACCTAGAAGGTCCGCACGACCTCGCAATCGGCGACATCGACGGCGACGGAGACATCGACGCCGCAACCTGCGGCAAGGACAGCTACGTGGCCGCCTGGTACGAGAACGACGGCCGCGGGCGGTTCACCAAGCACGTGGTCTATGACGATCAGGCCGTCTACGACATTCGGCTGGTCGACATGGACAACGATCGCGACCTCGACATACTCATCGCCGGCCAGAATTCGAAGAACGTCGTCTGGTACGAGAACGAGCTGCGGTAGCGCAGCCCCTCACGGCCGGAAATCTACCCAGATCGGGCTGGCCCAAGCGAGCGAGCCGTCGGACTGCTCGACGCGCGCAGAGCTTGCCTGTCACGGAAGAAGCACGTCCCGAATGTCACGAAACCAGTTCTCGCCGATGACGAGCACACGTGGCGAGAGACGGTTTGTGCACGTTCGGTGAGGGTCCAGAGTACCCGTGCGGCAAAAGCGAAACTCCCAGCGCTGCGTGACGGGATGCAGGCAAGCAGCGAGCACGTCGAAGGCGTCTCGCTCGTAATAGCGTGAACAGGGGTCCGACTTCGAAGCGCGAGTCTTTTGGAAATCCACGCGGGGCCCATGGGATGTCTTCCGCCTCAGCGTGTTTTTGCACTCGACGGTATGCATGCGGCCGGAAAAGCCAACTACGAAGTCCGGACGTCCATCCTCGTCCAGCGAAATCACCTCCGAGAGCTCTGGGATAGCCTGCAAATGACGCTGCAGGTGAAGCTCGGCAACTCCCCCTCGGACGGCCGTTTGGAGACGGAACGCGCCCCAAATCACATCGAGAACCTCTTTGGCTGATAAACCGAACTGCTCCTCGAGGGGATGCCGGCTTCCAGGCGAGTGGCCCGAAAACCGATCAATCAGCAGCAATCGCTCGCCGGCATCCAGTCCAGTTGCGAGCCGCTCCAGCTCGAGGTACCGAAGAAAGTAGGGTGCTGTGAACGCCAGAACCGATTCCACCTGATTGCTTGCCATCGGGGGAGCAGCTTTTCGTCGTCCCTGCGAGCGATCCCGCTCATATCCGAACCACCCGCGCCTCTGAGCTTCTTCGAGTTGCCCGGTCTTGATCTCGACCGAGCTCGAGAACCAAGTTGGGTTGTGCATCGCCGGATCAACGGCAAGAAAAACGCCCTCCTCGAGATGCACGCCGAAGAAAAGCGTTACGATCTTGCGGGTTGGGTCGACGAAAATCTCGTGGTAACGCTGGAAGTCGCTTCCGTACTTGATTTGGAATCGGTGCTCATCTGTTGGCCTCCCCCGCTGGCCATACTTGTTTGCGAGGAATGCATAGCAAAGGATTGCCTGATCCTCGCCCGAGGGCAGACGGACGTGGTAGAGAAAGGGAGCGGATTCGGCCGACGGCTCCGAGAGGATGCGCGCGCCTGATCGCTCCAGTGCGGCGGTCGTAAGATCCAGGATTGGCTTCTTCGATCGCGGATGGACTCGATAGCGTTCCCAAGAGTCTTCCGTCATGGAGCCGCCTCTGCCCGTGCGACGGCGGCCCTACCCTTGCCCGTCCCTGGATGGGGGCTGTGCTCACCCACCAAGTCTAGATATTTCGCGGGCACGGACCGGACGGGGTTCGGCGGCGGGACAGGACGGCGAGCAGGAGGCAGCAACTTCAATCTTGAGCTCGACTCGAGCCCTAGGAGCTGATCTGCGATTGCATTGCCCAGTACCTCAGCCAGCAGAGACGGCACGGCGTTTCCGATCTGTCTGTGGTACGTAGCGCGAGGCCCGAGCACGCTGAAGTCGTCTGGAAAGGTCTGGAGGCGCGCGAGCTCGCGCATCGACAACCGGCGGTTGTGCCAATGGAACGGACCGATAGCGGAACCCGGTTGAGCTGTGATCGTCCAGGAAGGGAGTCGTTTGGACAGCTTGAGCAGAAAGCTCCAGTACCGCCGCCGCCAGCCAAACAGCGGCAATCCCTTTCCTCGATCGGTGTGGTACAGGTAGTTCCCGCCTTCAGGGATGGATGTAAGCAGATCCGCCCACTTCCCCGAGAGACGGAGCTCGGGGTCGTTGGGGTCTTCGAGATCTCCCAGTGCATCCCAGGATGTCTTGTAGGTAGCCAGAGTCGAGAGTCCTAGGGAGCGCTGCCCGTTCTGCGCCTCTGGCCGGAAGTGCGTCGGCTTTGGAAAATCGAACGTTCTCCCCTCGCGGTGACCCACGATGAATATCCGCTCCCGCTCCTGTGGCACGCCGTAGTCGGCCGCATTGAGCACTGCCCAGCTGAACGTGTAGCCCGTGCTGAGCTCGCGGTTGATGCTCTCGACCGTCGCCTGCAGCAAGTCAAAGCCTTCCGATTTGCTGCGATACGCCAAGCCGGAGACGTTCTCCAACAAGAACGCTTTGGGCTTCGCGTCCCTTAGCACTCGAAGATAGGCCTCGAGCGTCGAGGCACGGGGGTCGTCGAGGCGTCGAGCGTCGCCGTGAGCCCAGTAGCCGGACTTGCTGAACGGCTGGCACGGCGGGCCGCCCACAAGTAGGTCCGCATCCCCTTCTCGAAGGCGGGCGTTTTCGAGGATCTCCAAGGTAGGGACGCGGTGAATGTCACGGTCGATGACGGGCCACTCTCGGTTGTGACGCAGCGTCTTGACGGCATCGGCGTCGTTCTCGACGGCTACTGCGGTCTCGAACCCCGCAGCCTCCAGCCCAACATCGAGGCCCCCTGCGCCCGTGAACAAGCTGATGATCTTTGGAGTTGGCACTTCAGGCCTGCGAAAACTCTAAGATGTACGATACCGGGCTGACGCGGGCCCGGGCAACACCAACCTTGGCCAGACTCTCGCCTAGCTTCGCGTCCCTGCGACCCGCTTCGACGCGTGCCTCGGCGTCGGCGCGAGGGGCGAGCCGCAAGGCGGGGACGAAACCCGAGATTGCGCTACGACGAGCCCTGTGGAGCGCCGGGATGCGCTATCGCATGGTATCGAGCCTTCCCGGCAAGCCCGACCTGGTCTTTCCGGGAAACAAAGTGGCCGTGTTTTGCGACGGAGATTTTTGGCACGGGCGGGACTGGACGCACCGCAAGGCCAAGCTCGCTCGTGGCCACAACAGCGGCTACTGGATCGCAAAGATCGAGCGCAACATGGGCCGAGATTCCGAGATCTCCGAGCAGCTAAGCCAACTAGGCTGGACGGTTCTACGGTTCTGGGAAGGCGACATCAACGCAGATGTCGACCGAGTGGTCTCGAGGATTGCTTGCGCCCTCGGCCGATAGCGCCACCAACCCCTTGCAGAAGAGCGTTCCGCCCCTCACGGCCGGAAATCCACCCAGATCGGGCTGGCCCAGGCGAGCGAGCCGTCGGACTGCTCGACGCGCACGTAGTAGTAGCTCTCGCCTGGCTCCGCGCTTTGGTCGCGGTACTCGAATTCCGCCTCGGCCGCGTCGGCGTCGTGGGTGTAGATCAGCTCGTTGTTCTTGATGAGCACGATGCGCGAGAGCGGGCGCGTGCCGACGGCGCGTACGCGGATCCGCGGGACCTCGGCGGAGCGAAACGCGTCGCCCATGATGTGATCGCCAATACGGAAGTCGACGATGATGTTATCGGTCGCCGCGTAGGTGTGGCGCGCCTTCATGGCGTCGATCAGATCCTGACGTTCGATCCGGTCCCCGTCCTCGACGAGCACGCAGGCGTAGGCGTCGTGGGTGGCGATGTGATCCGAGCTCGCCTGCACGCCGAGCTTGAGGCCCTTCTTCCAGGCCTCCCAGACGAAGCCCTTGGGACGCCACTCGGGGTCGTGGTGGAAGTAGCGTTTGTCTTCGGTCTCGGCTCGGGGCGCACCGATGTACTCGTAGGAGGCGTGCAGGCCTTGGTAGATCTCGACGATCGGCTCGAGCTCGGGATCGGAGTCGCGCCAGTCGGTGCCTTGGTTGGTGCCCGAGGTGTGCGAAGTGGCGATGCCGCCGTTCTGGCGCAGGTAAGGATAAAGCACGGCGCCGGTGTTGAGCTGGCCCATCCGCTCGTCGGCGCTGGTCGGCAACTCCCGCACGCCGCGCTTGGCGAACACGGTATTGCGGTGGCCGTTGGGATACTTCAGGCTTCGCTCGGTTCCGAACAGCGGCCAAAACCGGTCCTTCACGAGGTAGATGTCCTCGGACTTCTCGGTTCGCCACCAGTTGTACTCGAGGCCCGCGCCGGAACCGCCGTACTGGTGGTCGGCGACCATCATGAAGTCGTACTGGCCGGCGGTGAGGGCGTAGCGGTAGAAGTCGCGCAAGCTGCCGTCGCCGATGCCGTCGTTTGAGATGTCGGTGTGGCGGTGCAGGTCTCCGCGTAGGATGCGGTACTTGCGGCCGGCGGCCTCGACGCGATAGGCCCTGATCGCCGCCACGTCGGAAGCCTCGTTGGGATGGACGGGCGAGGCAAGCAAGGGCGCCTCGGAGAACCCGGCGAGCTCGGGCGAGCCCGCACCAGCCCAAGCCGCCTGCGATGGATCGATGCGGGTGTAGCTGACCTCGGTGACCCCCGGCGGCGGCGTGCCGCGCTCGTGCGGCCGGGCCGCGCCAAACGGCCGGCCGTCGCGCGACCACGCAAACCACAGCGAGCCGTCCTCAGCGGCCGCAGCCCGCGCCCATACGTCATTGCGGCCCGAGGTGCGATCCAGCCGCACGGCCTCGGTCCAGCCGCCGGCGTCGAGCCGCGAGAGCAGAACTTCCCAACGTCCCCCGGCGCCCCAGTTGTTGTTGACTCGCGTGGTGGCGCTGGTCAAACTGCGCATCATCGCCCACACCGCGCCGTCGTCGTCCACGATCAACCGCGCCTGCTGCACGTAGTCGCGGTAGCGCTCCGGGACTGCGTCCATCAGGGGCTGTTTCGGCTGCAGCAGCACGCCGCCGGAGAGCACCGCGATCTTGGCGTGTCTCGAGCGGTAGAGCCCCGCTCCGCCGCCGGGCTTGAAGCGTTGCGAGGTCCAGTCCTTGCCCCAGTTCGCCTCGCCGTAGTCCCATCCGATCCAGAGCCGGTCCGAACGATCGCAGGCCAGCGATACGTTGGCGTCGAAGGCGGGCGAGCGCGTCACCTGAATCGCCTTCTCCAGCCGCGCCTCGGCGTCCATCCGCCGGACGTACACGTTGAAGTCGCCGTCCTGATAGCCGTCCCAGCCGATCCAGATCCCGCCGGAGGAATCGGCGGCGATCGCCGGCGACCACTTGTCCGCCAATCCGGAGCTCACCACGCGCTCGGCGGACCACTCCTCTCCGTCCCAGCGGCGATGGAGAACCTCCGAGACCCCATCGCGAAAACCCTGCCAAGAGACGTGGATGCGGCCACGAGCGTCGCGCGCAACGGCGTGGTAGAGATTCGGCCCGGCCTCGCCGGCGAGGGTCTCGACCGCGGACCAGCCGTCGCCCTCGGCGCAGCGAGAATACAGCCCCCACGCGCCGGCGCGCTTACCTGACCACACCGCGCACACGCGGTCACGCGGGTCGCGCGCCAGGGCGGTTCGAAAATTGTCGCCATATCCCGCCGGGCTGACCTGCTCAGGCTCGGACCAGCCCGAGCCGGTGCGCCGCGCGACCAGCACGCGGTCCCGCTCGGCCGCGTAGGAGATCCAGCTTGCCCACAGCGTCCCGTCCCGGTCAAAGGCGATCGCCGGATAGTCGTCGAACGCCGGATCGCCGGTCAGATCGACCGTCGTGGGAATCCGCTCCGCGCTCACGGTTCGGTCGAGAAAGTGCAGCCGCCGGCCGAGCGGCAGACTGCTGAGGCGAAACTCGAAGCGCCCCATCACGGTGTCGACCTCGACGCGCGCATCCGGGGAGGCGTCGAGAGTTGCGACCACGCCGTTGGGGATCATGGCGTAGAGTCGCGTATGAACAGGGTCGTAGCCGCGCGGCGTACGCGAGTCCACGTAGCGCGTCACGCGATTGGTCAGCAGCCAGCTATCGGGACCGGTGATGGCGTCGCGTCCCTCGAAGTGCACGCCGGAGAGCCCCAGCACACGCCCTTCGCTGACCGCGATCGAGCCGTCCCAACGCTCCGGCGTTAGCCGATCCAGCCCGAACATCAGGCGCACCGAGACCGCGCCCTCACGCTCGATCGGATCCTGCGCAGGCAGGCGGATGGCGGCCACCACGGCAAGCAGGAGGATAGAGAAAGCCAAGGAGCGCGGCATGGTCGTCCCGACAGTGTAGTCGGTGCGCCGCTCTCACGGTTGATACAATGTCGGCGGCCGGAGTCCCGTCGCCTCGCATGCGGCCCGCCATGCGACCCCGGGAGGCTGGCAAGGAGACCTTCGATGCGATCGACACGTCGCTCGTTTCTCAGCGCGGCCGCGCTCGCCGCCGCATCGCACCCCCTCCAAGCTTTCGCGCAAGCCGTCAGCGACGCCCCCAAGGCTTCCATGCCGGCGGACCTGAAGATTACCGGCATCCGGTGCGGCTACATCAGCGGCGGCAATCGGCTGTTCGTCAAGGTGCACACCAATCAAGGCATCTGGGGCTGCGGCGAGGCTGTGGATGCAACCAGGGGGACCTACCACCTGGTCAAGAGCTTTGCGCGCCGGCTCGAGGGACAGAGTCCGCTCAATCCGCACCGCCTGTTCGAGCAGATGCGCCGCGCGGGCGTATTCGGCGGAGGGCAGTCCGGCATGTACGTCGCCGTGCTCACCGCCATCGAGACCGCGCTGTGGGATCTCGCCGGCAAGGCGCTTGGGCTGCCGGTCTATCAGCTTCTTGGCGGCAAGTTCCGCGACAAGATTCGCGTCTACGTCGACACCGCGCTCTACCAGTTCCGCCTGCCCTCGCCGGAAAAGTTTGCCGAAAGCGCGCTCGAGGCCCAGCAGATGGGTTTCACCGCCGTCAAGTTCGACCTCGACCAGGCGAACGACCCAGCGCGCTACGACCGCTTCAACTGGACGGCCGGCCCCGGCGAGCTGCAGCGCATGATCGACCAGATGAGCGCGGCGCGCGAAGCCGTCGGCGCGCGCATGGACATCTGCGCCGACATGCACGGCCGTTACGACCTGCCCACCGCGCAGGCCGTCGCCAAAGCGATGGAGCCGTTGAAGCTGATGTGGCTCGAGGAACCGATACCGGCCGAGAACGTCGAGGCCTACCGGTTGATCGCCCAGCAGACCAGCACGCCGATTTGCGCCGGCGAGAACATCTATCTAGCCCACGGCTTCCGCCGCTTGCTCGAAATCGGCGGCGTGGACATCATCATGCCGGACCTGCAGAAGGCCGGCGGGTTGGGCGAAGGCCAGCGGATCGCCAACTTGGCCAACCTCTACTACGTGCCGTTCTCGCCGCACATGGTGGCGTCCTACCTCGGCGCGATGGCCGCCTGCCACGTCTGCGCTTCCGTGCCGAACTTCATGATTCTCGAGTGGCAGATCTACTTCCACAAGGACGAGATGTATCAACAGATCGTCGACTTCGACGGGCCGATGGTGGAAGACGGCTTTATCACGCTCTCGGACAAGCCCGGCATCGGCGTCGAGATCAACGAGGACGGCATGCGCAAGTACGCCGTCGAGGGCGTGCCGTTCTTCGAGTAGACCGGGCTACCGCCTTGGACCCTATCGCAAGCTCGCGCATGCGCCTCGGCATCTCACCTGCGCCGCAAAGTCACCGCTGCAACTTCCCACGCCTGCCTGCCCGGAATCCGGGTCGCCCGCAGCGTCAGCTTGCCGCGCCCCTTCTCCATTCGCAGCGCCCCCAGGCTCATCGGCTCGAAGTCCTTCGTATAGGACTCCTGGCGCGGCGTGCGGTCTTGCTCGGCGCCAATCAGCGGCGGGTCGTGCGCCCGTTCGACTTGGGCCGCGACCGTCTGCTCGAGGAAGCTCAGCTCCACCGTCGCGCCCACGTCGTCGGACGGACAGGCGTAGTAGACCTCCACGTCGAAGTCCCCCGCCTCGGCGAGCTCGACGTCCCAGCTCAGCGCGCCCTCGGTCGTCGTCCAATTGAAGAAGTATGAGCTGTTGGGGAAGCGATTGCTGCGCTCGAGGCCGCCCTCGGCGATCGCGTCGCGCGCTGGCAGCCAGGTGTGTTCCGAATAGCCCACCGGGTAGGGACGATTGTCCTCGCCGCGCTTGGCCAGGATCTCCGCGCCGCGCGCCGCTTCCGCCTCGAGGTTCGCCACGACCTCGGGGTGCTGCTCCGCAACATCGGTGCGTTGGCCCGGGTCGGCGGCCAGGTCGAACAGTTGGCCCTCGGCGTCGAGGCGAAAACGCTGACTGCGCACGCTCACGTCCCCGCCCCGTACGCGAAACGACAAGATCGTCCGGTCCGCCCGCGAGAGTTGCTCGCCCACGAGCATCGGCATGACGCTCTTGCCGTCCAGCGGCTTTTCGCTCACCACCGGAATGCCCGCCATCTCGGCCAGCGTCGGCAGCAGATCGATTGCGCCGGCGATTTGTTCGAAGCGTCCGCCCGGCGCGATCTTCGCCGGCCAGCGGATCAAAAACGGCGAACGCACGCCGCCCTCGTCGATCGAGCCCTTGCGGCCCTTCATGTCGCCGTTCCAGCGGACTCCGTTGGGGCCGTTGTCGCTGAAGTAGATCACCACCGTGTTCTCGGCCAGCCCGAGCTTATCGAGCCGCTCCAGGATCCGCCCCACGTTCCAGTCGATGTTCTCGACCATCGCGAGCGCGGCGCGAGTGTGCGGCACGTTCTCTTTCTCCGGCTCGCGGTTGCGCAGCTCGAGATCCTTGTCCCGGAAGCGTTCCCAGTACTCGTCGGGGACCTGCATCGGCGAGTGCGGCGTGTTGAAGGGCAGGTAGGCGAAGAAGGGCCGCTCGCGGTTCTCGTCGATGAACTCCAGCGCGTGGTCGGTGAGATCGTCGATCAGGAAGCCCTCGCCGCGCACCATCTCGCCGTTGTGGTCCAGCGGCGGGCTGTAATAGTGCGCCCAATGGCCCGAGGTGAATCCGTAGTACTCGTCGAAGCCGCGCTCGTTGGGGTGATACGGCCCCTGGCTGCCGTTGTGCCACTTGCCAAACGCGCCGGTGGCGTAACCGCCCGCCTTGAACGTTTCGGCAATCGTCTTCTCGTCCAAGTTCAGCCGCTCCGAGCCGGCGCTGGTGCCGTAAACGCCGCCCCGCGGATAGTAGCGTCCGGTGAGAAACTCCGCCCGGGTCGGCGAGCACACCGGGCAGACGAAGAAGCGCTCGAGCAGCGCCCCGTCGCGGGCTAGCGAGTCGATGTTCGGGGTCGAGAGATTCGTGTTGCCCTGCACGCTCAAGTCGCCCCAGCCCTGGTCGTCGGCCAGAACCACCACGAAGTTCGGCGGATGCTCGGGTTCGAACTGTGCGCAGGCCGCGAGGAGAAGGACGAAGGGCAGGAGTCGACGCATGAGAGCGGATCGTACCACGCCGGCCTGTGCGAAACTACCGCCGATGCGAACCCTGATTCCCTACGCCGTTCTGCTGTGCCTGTGCGCGTGCCACTACGAACCGGCCGGGCTCGGCGATGTCGCCCGCAACACCTTCTGGATCCAGGCCGCCGGGCCCAACGGCGACTGGACGAAGCAAAGCAGTATCGACGGCTTTGGGGCGCCAACCTCCTGGAGCGTTGTCCGTGATGAGAACATCCGTTGGCGCACGCCTCTGCCCAATGCCGGGCAATCCGGCATCGTCGGCGACGGCGCGCATCTCTTCCTCACCACGTTTGCTCCCGGCGCCGGCGACGAGCGCATGTACGCCGCCGCCATCCAGGGCCACGCGATCGACGCTGACAGCGGCGAGATTCTCTGGTCGGTCGACCTCCCCGGCTCGACCAAGAGCCCCATGATGTACGCCTACTCCGATTCCACCTCGCCCACGCCCATTTTGTGGAACGAGATCGTCGTCTTCACCAACGCCAGCGGCGTGATGGCCGCTTTCGATCGCACGGGCGCTGAGCTCTGGCGTCGCGAGTGGACTCCCTGGGGCAAGCCGTTCCCCTTCAACAAGCAGCACGAGCCAATCCTCCACGAAGGCCAGATCCTCAACCTCGAGCCGCCCGACGGCGCTCCCGAGGAGAAGTTCGGCTGGAACTATCTACGCGGCATCGATCTCTACACCGGCAAGACGCTCTGGATCGCCGAGGACGGCACGACCACCTACACCACCTCGGTGTTCGGTCGCACGGGCTCCGGCGAGCCCGCGGTCTTCAGCGGGCGCGGCGGTCACCATCAAGTCCCCGAGACGCCGGTGGGCGTCAGCCTCGTCAGCCTTGCGCCGGACAGGGAAGGAAAGACAATCTGGCGCTGGACCGCCCCAACCGACGCCGACGGCAATCCTCAGGAGGTCCCCGGAACGCTCCAAGCCCCGACCTGGCAATCCCAGTGGGTGCAGCACTGGGACGAGCGCTACGCCTACTGGTGGAAGCTCAACCCCGTGGAGTCGCACCTGGTGTTCGACGCCGCGACCGGCGAGCTGCTGCGCGAGCAGTCGCTGATCCACGACGTCGACTACCGCCCTTGGAATCCGAAAACGGGCGCGCACGATCTGCTCTCCGGCGTGGACCTGCGCGAGGTTCGCGACTGGTCGCCCCGTGTCGATCAGCAGCCCGACGAGGTGATCCGCGTTTACCCGATGTGGCACTCGAACATCACCGCCGCCGGCTACCACTACTTCTTCACCGGCACGGCCCACCGCCGCAACCGGCATCCGCCCAAAGGCAAGGCCGGCCCTTCGCACTGCGTCGGGCGGGTGAACATCGAGACCGGCAAGGTGGAGTACCTCGAGCTGCCGGTCAGCGTCATCCGCGAGCCGGGCAAAGCCGACGAATTCGTCTACGGCGTCGAAGTCAAGACGAAGACCCTGAACAGCAAGGGCCAGGACGTGGCCGCCGAGGAGCGCTCCCGCAACGACGGTTGGCAGATCCCCGCCTTCTGGGGCAGCCCGGTCGTGCTCGACGGTAACCTCTACCAGACCTCGATGCTCGGCGTCACTTACGTGATCGCTGTCGACGCGCCGGTGCTGGATGCGTCGGCCCTCGTCGCCGTCAACGACCTGGGCCCGTCCGGCGAGACCTGGAGCCTCAACTCGATCAGCCACATCGGTCCGGCTCTCTACCACCGCACCTCGAAGGAGCTGATCCGGATCGAGTCGGAGGATGAATGAACGAGCCGGTGGCTCACATCACCATGCCGCCGGTCACCAGGACCACCGCGCCGGTCACGAAGTCCGATAGCGGCGAGGCCAAGAAGAGCACCGGCCCGGCGGCGTCCTCCGGCGTGCCGGTCCGCCCGAGCGGGATGTAGCTTGGCGCGGCGTCGCGCTGCGCCTGCGGGATGCCCAAGGCGATCCCAGTTGAGGTCGCATCGCCCTTCTCTTTGGCCTGCGTCAGCCGCGTCTCGATGAAGCCGTACGCCACGGCGTTGCAGCAGACGTTGAATCGCCCCCACTCCTTGGCGATGGTCTTCGTCATCCCCACGATGCCCATCTTGCCCGCCGCATAGTTGATCTGCCCGGCGTTGCCCGCCACCCCAGTCGTCGAGCTCACGTTGACGATCTTGCGGCACGGCGGCCGCTCGCCGGCCTCCATCGCCTTCTTCGCTTCGCCGCGAATGTGGTCCGCGGCAGCCCGCACGATGCGGAACGGCGCCCTGAGATGCACCTCTAACATGGCATCGAACTGCTCGTCGCTCATCTTGTGGATTACGCCGTCCCAGGTGTAGCCGGCATTGTTGACGATGACGTCGATCGAGCCGAACGAGCTGAGCGCGGTCTCGACGAGCCGCTCCGAGAAACCGTCGTCAGTCACCGAGCCGGCGCACAGGGCGACCTCCGCGCCCTTGGCTCGAAGAATCTCTGCCGTCTCCTGCGCCGGGCCCTCGTCGAGGTCATTCACCACCACGCGGGCGCCATGCTCGGCAAATAGCTCGGCGACAGCGCGGCCAATTCCGCGCCCCGACCCGGTCACGATGGCGGACTTGTTCTCGAGCAACATCCCTGCAAGTGTACAAGAGCACTGCGACCTTGCCCTTACTCTTGCTTGCCCCTTGCCCCTTGCCCCTTGCCCCTTGTCCCTTGCCCCTTGTCCCCTGCCCCTTGCCCCTTGTCCCTTGCCCCTTGCCCCTTGCCCCTTGTCCCTTGTCCCTTGCCCCTTGCCCCTTGTCCCCTGCCCCTTGTCCCTTGCCCCTTGTCCCCTGCCCCTTGTCCCTTGCCCCTTGTCCCTTGCCCCCTGTCCAGTCGATCAGAGGAACAACTCCATCAAGATCTCGTCGTCCTCCCGGCCGTCGATCTTCACCTGGCGCCTCAACCGGCCGCACTGTCCGAAGCCGAGCTGCTTGTAGAAGGTTAGCGCCACTTCGTTCGAGGCCCTAACCTGGATCACGAGCTTTTCGTAGCCGTGGTCGCGGGCGAACGCGAGCGTTCGGCGCCACAGCAGCCGTCCCAATCCGTTGCCCCTCCATTTCCGTAGGACGAAGGTCCCTACCTGGCCGACGTGCGCCATCGATTCGAGTGAGGTCGACCATCTGTCGAGACTCTGGAACCCGACCAAACCCTCGTCGGAGTCCTCCGCGACGTGAAACGCTTCCCGCGCGGACAGGGACTCCAGGTAGGCCCGCTCCTGCTCTACCGACCAAGGTTTGTCAATTGCCGAGTGGACCCGTTCCTGTGCAATCGCGGCAAGGATGGAGGAGACGCCGGCCGCGTCGAGGGGCGAGGCTCTTCGAATTCTTACGCTCAAGAGATCGAGCCCGCTACTCCCGAGCGTAGTAGCCCTCGCGCGACCGCACCTTCGCTCCCACGCGGTCCACCAGAATGTCCACGGGCCGGAATTCCCCGTCAAAGCCCTGGTCCTCGGGATAGAACGCCACCGAGTAGACGCTGCGCAGCTCATCCGCCACCTGGCCGTAGAGCATCACGCGGTCCTGCTCGAGCCCAATCTCGAATACCCGTCCGCCCGAGGCCGCGGCGATCTTCTTGAGCTTCTCGTAAGCTTTCATCCCCCAACTGCCCTTCTCGTAAGAGTCCACCGGGTCGCCCAGGAAAATCGGGTAGATCAGCGTATCCATCGATTTGGCCGCCTCGGCCAGTTGGTCGTCGCTCACCTTCGACGGCAGCCCCGTCGAGGCGAAGCGGTTATCCTGCCCGTCGCTGATTACGATCAGGGCGTTGCGTTGGCCCTCGAGCCCCGAGAGCTCTTCGTTCCAGGCCAGCACGATCGCGTCGTAGAGCGGCGTCGCCCCGGTCAGCTTGGGGATCATCTCGATCTCCATCAGCGCCGCGCCGACATCGTAGGTGAGCGGCGTCAGCACGCCGAACCAGTTGTTGAACAGTGCGTAAACCGCAACCTTGTCCTGCGGACGCGTGATGCGCACGAACCCCTCGGCGATCCGCTTCATGTCCTCACGGTCGCGCCGCGTGCTCGCGCTCAGGTCGAGCAGAATCACCAAGTTGAACGGCGCCTCCTCGGATTGCGCCGAATCGATCCGCTGCAGCTTGCCGCCCTCCACCACTCTGAAGTCGTCTTTGGTCAGCCCCACCAGTGGGCGGCCTTCGGAGTCGTAGACCGCCGCCGAGAGCGTCACCATGTGCACGTCCGAGCGGAATAGCGGAATCTCTTCCTCGCCCTCCTCCTCGGCCGGCGGCGGGGCCGGAGGCGGCAGCACGTCGTCGTCCACCGGATCCACGCTGGTCGGGGCGCCGTGTACCGCGGGCGCGCCGTCGACCAGCGTCGTTGCGTGCGCCAGCACCTCCACCTTGCGCTTCGGCTCGGGCTTGTCCGCTGGAGCTGGCTTCGTACGAGGCGTCTTGCCGATCCGGATCAGCTCCTTCACGATGGGCTCGGCCTGCCAGTGCATCTTGACCAGCGAGTCCTCCGGGATTGCGATGTTGCGCAGCCGCAGCGCGGCGGACCGCTCGGCCCGGATGCGCACCCGCCCGTAGGTCACCACCTCGGCGTCCAGCTTGTCTTCGATGATCCAGTTGATGCCCGGCGTCACGTCCGAGCGCTCGCTGCGGAACTTGAAGCCCTTTGGCAACTCCATCTGGCGCGGCTCGCGCAGGCCGAACAACAGGAATTTGGTCGACTTCCATGGACACGCCAGCTCCACCTCGCCGGTATCGGTCGACGCGGTAAACTCCGCCGGAAATCCCCGCAACGAGATCGCGCCGCCCCCGGTCTTCACGTTCACCGGCCAGCCGAAAGGCACGCGCAAGCTTACGTCGATGCGCTCGCCGTCCGCCGGCTGGCAGATCAGCTCATAGCGATTCTGCACATGCTTGGCGGTGCAGTCGTCCTCGCGCGCTTCGCGCTCCGGCGAGGTATGCTCGGCGCCGAAATTCCCCGAGGTTGCGATCTCCACCGCCACGTCGCCGGCGTAGTTCTCCACATAAACGTCCAGCGCGTGCGCCATGGGGGCGCACACGAGAGCCGCAAAAACGCCGAGCGCTCGTAGAGTCATCCGCAGGGTGTGTCGTCTGGATAGATGCTACCAGCGCCGCGGCGGTTTCGTCGCTAAGGTTCCCGCCAAAATCCGCGTGTAAGCAGGCTGGCCGGGCGCCGCCGGCTCCTTTGCCTCCAACGAAGGCAACTAGAGCATACCCTCGAAGGCTTCCATCTCGGCTTTGCCCCCCAAAACCAAGGGTGTGCGCTGATGGATCGATTGCGGCTCGATGTCGAGCACGCGAAGCGCGCCGTCGAGTGCACGGCCGCCGGCTTGCTCTGCGACGAAGGCCATGGGATTGGCTTCGTAGAGCAATCGCAGCTTGCCCTCGGGCTGCGCCACGGTGGGCGGGTAGAGGAATACACCGCCCTTGAGCAGCGTACGGTGGAAGTCCGCGACCATCGAGCCGATATAGCGCGACTTGTAGCGTCGACCGTGGTCCCCGCGGCGGAGTGAGGCGAGGTAGCGGCGGTAGTGCTCGGGGAACTCGTCGACGTAGGCTTCGTTGACCGAGTAGATGTCGCCTTGCTCGGGCATGCGCATGTCGTCGTGGCTGAGCACGAACGCCCCGACGGCCGGGTCGAGCGTAAAGCCGTACACGCCGCGGCCGGCAGTGTAGACCATGATGGTCGACGAGCCGTAGACCACGTAGCCGGCCGCGACTTGCTGGCGCCCCGGCTGCAGCGCGCCCTCTCCCGATCTCGCGCCGCGCGGCCGGCGCAGCACGCTGAACGTCGTTCCGACCGAAACGTTGACGTCGATGTTCGAGGAGCCGTCGAGTGGATCGAAGACGACGATATATTTCGCTTCGTCGTCATCGCGGTCGAAGGTGACGGCCTTGTCGTCTTCCTCCGAGACGAGCTCGACGACGCTCTGCCGCACGCCCAGGCAATGTTGCACGGCCTGATTGGCGTAGACGTCCAGCTTCTGTTGCGTCTCGCCCTGGACGTTCACCTCGCCCGCGTCGCCGAGGATGTCGAGCAACCCTGCTCGCCGCACCTTCGCCTGGATCATCTTCGCGGCCAGGGTGATGCCGGAGAGCAGCCAAGAGAATGTGCCGTGGGCTTCTGGAAACGCCTGCTGTTGGGTGAGGATGTGCTGCTGGATGGTGACGATGAGCTTTTCGCTCGGGTCGGCGGCTTCCATCCATCCAGTATAGGCGTGGCAAAATAGGACCTCGATGTTGCATCTCACCGAGGCGCAGGCCGAGGCTGCTTTGCCGATGAAGCGGGCCATCGAGCTCGTCGAAGAGTCGTTCCGACGACTCGACAGCGGACGCGCCGCCAACCATCCGCGGCGGCGGATTCGGCTCGAGAACGGCGCCATGCTACACGCGATGGACGCGGGCGACAACGAGTCCGGCCTGCTCGGCGCAAAGCTCTACGCGACCCGGCCCGGGGTTGGCGCGCACTTTCTGGTCGCGCTGTTCGACGCCGAGACGACGCGACCCTTGGCGGTGATCGAGGCGGACGCTCTGGGGCGCATCCGCACCGGCGCCGCCAGCGGAGTGGCGACGAAAGTTCTGGCGAAGCAAAAGGCAGAAGTGCTGGGGATGATCGGCGCGGGGTGGCAGGCTGAGACGCAGCTCGAGGCCTGCGCCAAAGTACGAGAGCTGAGCTTGGTGAAGATCTTCAGCCGCCGGCCGGACAAGCGCGAGACTTTCGCGCGCGCGATGGCGGCCAAGCTCGGCATCCGGGTCGAGGCGGTCGGCTCAGCGGAAGAGGCGGTGCGGGAGAGCGACATCGTCGTGACGATCACCTCCGCCAGGATGCCGGTCGTGCTGGGCGAGTGGCTCAGCCATGGCTGCCACATCAATGCGGCGGGCAGCAATCACGCCAAAAGGCGCGAGATCGACATCGAGGCGGTCGCCCGCGCAAGCCTGATCGCGGCGGACTCGGTCGAGCAGGCCAGAATCGAGGCCGGCGATCTGATCCAAGCCGCGGATGCCGGCCGGCTCGAGTGGGACCGGGTCGTCGAGCTCTCGGGCGTCGTCTCGGGCCGGCTGCCCGGGAGAACTGGCAAGGAGCAGATCACGCTATTCGAATCGCAAGGGCTCGCCATCGAAGACCTGCTCGTGGCCGGCGAGGTGTACAGGAGCGTTAAGGGATGAAGAGTGCAACATTGTTTGCTCGAGATTCGTCGAAAACTATTGTGAAGACCGCTCCAAAACAGACCCGCGACCGTAAGGGAGCGGGCTTCAGTCTGGCCGCTGGGGACTGTCACGATTTCGCGCCGCAATGGAATCAACAAGTTGAGATGGGGCTCCATGGCGCGAAACTCGCTGACTGTCCCCCGACCACTGTTTTCACACAGGCTCGCAACGGAGCGGACGCTTCCATTGTGGGCAATGAGCCAGCGCCGCCTAGCCCGCTCGCTGACGCGCGCGGCTCCGGCCAGAGCCCCGACCATGAGGGAGCGGGCCTCAGCCGCCGCACGCTGCTCGGCCGCGCGCTGTTCGGCGCCGCCCCGTTGCTGTTCGTTCGCCGCCTCACCGGCCAAACCAAACAGGAAATGGGTCGCCAGCACGTCCACGACGCGCTCGACGCGCTGGGCGGGAAGAAGTTCCTCGACATCCGCAACCAAATCGCTTCGGGACGAGCGTACTCGTTCTACAACTCCAGGGTCCGCGGGTTGGCCCGCATCACCGTCTATGACCGCTTCGACGACATGCAGCCAAACATGCCGGCCGAGTGGCTGCCCTTGGCCCGCCGCGAGGTCTACACCGAGAAGGGCGACTTCTTCTCGCTGTTCGTCAACGGCAAGGGCTGGGAGGTCACCTTCCAGGGCGCGCGGCCGCTGCCGCTGGACATGCTGCAGCGCTACCGGCTAGGCGTGCGGCGCGATTTCTTCTACTTCCTGCGTTACCGGCTCGAGGAGAACGGGCTGTACTTCTACAACCCCGGAATGGAGATCGTCGACAACACGCCGACGAACGCGGTCGAGATCTCGGATGCGGAGGGCGAGACGATCACCGTCTACCTCAAACAGTCCGACGGGCTGCCGCACATGGGGCTCTATACCAGGCGCGACCCCAAGACGCGTACGCCCTACGAAGAGAAATCGATCTGGTCGAAGTATAAGGTCGTCGAGACCGGCGCGACGATCCCGTGGAACATTCGCAGAGAGCGCGACGGCGAGGCCGTGTTCGAGCAGTTCGCGAGCGAAGTGCTCGTGAACACCGAGATCAAGCCCGAGATCTTCCGGCTGCCGGGCGATGCCAAGCTGCTCGATCCGGATCCGTAGGATCCAAGCGTTCGTAGTCAGCCGGCGAAACTCAGCGAGCTATGGATCAGCTTGGGTCGCCTCAACGCTCAGTTGCTTCCGCTCTGATTCTGAGACTTCGAACGGATGGCCCGATGTTCTGACCCTCTTTTGGATATCCCACGTTGCATCCGATAGCGCCCCAAGGTCGGAAAAAGCACTCACGCGGTATTTGCCCGGCGGCAACGACTCTATCTCAAAGCCCCCATCCGGACGGACTGGAGTAGAATAGACACTAGGATCGGCGAAGTTTGCAGGTGCTAGGACCACCAGGCCGCTCGTGACCGGACGCTGGTCGGGGTCTACCACCCTCCCCTCGATCTGTCCGGCCTTGTTGCTAACGACGACTCGCAATATCTGCCTGGGGTGCCCGATAATCACCCCGTCAACGCCCACCCGTTGAGAGTCTAAGGTTACGGATTTAACGTATGTCGTTCCATCTGTGGTATTCGCATCGATAAGGTAGCGGTCCGACCCAACAACTCTAGTTTCGAACCGACCACTAGTATCGGGCTTGATCTCAGAGATAAATGGCCTGCCGAGCCCAAGTAGGCGCAGTTGCAATCCTGAAGGTATTGCTTCACCCGTATCGGTTGAAACGAACCCAGCCACCGAGAAGGATGGTTGGAGGCTCAGTACAACATCGTCGACAGGAGACGATCCGACTATTAAGTTCTCGAGCGCCGTCCACATCTCGCCATCAATCATAGTCTCCGATCTAAGTCTGTAGTGCCCCGGAGCCACCGATGCAAACTCGAATCTCTCCGTTCCCGGCGTTGGCGTGCTGTACCGTACCGGACCCAGGCCGCCAATCTCAGCTGGCTCCAAAAAGACGCGCGAGGTCATCGTGCCAGGCGGATTTCCCTCAACTCGACCCGTGACGGGATACGAACGCACCATCTCGATGCGGATATCGATGTTGCCGACTACTTCGCCTGGCCTCAACGCCAACACCGTCGCATTCTTCGGATCTGAGCCCCACGGGTAGTATGTGACTGCATAATCCTTCGGATAAACTTCTGAGGCCTCTGATCTATTCCCTTGAAGCGCCTGTTTCCTTAATCCAAGTCGACTTCCCTGATCATGGTAGTACGCTCCTACGTAGTACCGTCCGGGTCGTAGCCCAAAAATCCGGTACTCGCCGAGATCGTTAGTTGTGGCTTGTGTAACCGTTGAGAGATAGGAGCGCCAACCTTGAGCGTAGACCTTGCTCAGTTGTACTACCGCACCGACTAGGGGCTGGTTGTCCGAATCCGTAACTCGGCCAGCAACCGTGGACTGTCGGATTAGATGGAGGCGGATGTCATCCAGCTGTTCACTCGACTTTAGCGGCAATCGACCAGCGGCCGACATTCCCGGCTCGGACTCTCCGAATCGTCGGGTTAGACTTAGGAATCCAGGCTTCTCGACAAAGAGATCGAATTCCGAACATGACGCGGCCGGGAGCGCGAACCGGCCGTCCTGGGCGGTTCGCGCGCCGACAATCGCACAGTGGTTAGCGGCCTCTCTTCGAGATTCGAGTACTACAAAGGCTCCCTCAATCGGTCGTGAGTCCATCTCATCGACGACGATGCCGGAAACGACAATGGGTGGTGGACTAGCGCGCATGCCCGTGCCCGGTAGGAGTAGTGAACAGAACAGAAGCTTTGCCAGGTGATGACGGGTTGCGCTGACTAAGGCACCCGGACAGGCCCAGGGTTCTTTTACTATTTGCGAACGACTCGGCGACATCTGATGATTACTCCTCTGGTGGGCCATCTTGACCGTACGGCGTCCGTTGCGGTCGCCCGAACCACACGGATTTGCAGATGGTTCGAGTCGGCTTCTTCAAGATTGCCGAAGTAAACCGCTTGCCAGACAGAGATGCTGGCTCGTTCTCGAGATGACGCGCGACGGAAAGTTCTTTAGTTTCCTAGGGTGTTGTTAGGTACGCCCTCGAAACGCTGATCGTAGACAGCGCTACAGCTCCCCGATCTACAGACGCGGATGTGCACGCACTGGACCTGACCCAATTCTATCACGCAGCCGGGGATGGCCCTATTGCTATAGATATTCTGTGGGTATGGCCAAAAGTTTATTTGGTACGGTGACGCATACCAGTATGTCTGGTAAGATGTGTTTGCGTCTATGATCGACAGATCGCGTATAAAGCCAGTGGCGCCGCTTGCTGGATACGTCATCCACACGAACGGGTTCGTTCCTTGAAGATTCGTTCCGTAGATCGAGGCCCACTGTTGCCAAAACGGATTGGATGGACTATTGTTGCGCGATACTCCATTGACTTGCTGGGCTCGCGCGAATGACGTGATGCCAAGGAAGAGGAAGGAAATTGTCGCTAGCTTCCGAGCGGATGTGTGTGACATCGTAGTTCTCCTTTCGTCGCCTCATGTGGCGAGGATGTCAAACTAAGGTTCGTTTCGGGCGCGACAAAGAAATAGTGCCATGAAGGGGGGCGTGGAGTCAAGAGAAATTGACAGTCACCATCCGGGTCTGGTACTGTAAATCACACTGGAAAGGGACAACGGGGTACTGCTCCCAGCTGAAGTCGAGGTTCGATGCCAAAATGCGATTGTTCGCGTAGCGGCGGTCGCCTGCGATCTTCGGCGTCAATCGTTCTTCATTAATCGTTGGAGCCGGCGCATGCGGCTCTTGAGCTCCTCGGTTACCGTCACAACCTCGTTTTCGTCATAGATTACGCGTGGCGTGAGCAGAATGACGAGTTCAGTCTTGGCATTCGTCACGGACTTCGCCCCGAACGCCGCGCCTACGACGGGGACCTTGTGCAGAAAGGGTACGCCGCCGGATTCGTACTGATTGTTCTCTTGAATGATGCCCCCGATGGCGACTGTGTCCCCATCGTTGACAGTGATCTGCGTCGTCACATTGCTGCGTTCGATCGATGGTGAATTGATCGGTCCCGTCTCCGGCGACACGCTACTCACCTCCTGATCGACCTCCATGGTGATGATGCCCGACGCGTTGATGCGGGGCGTAATGCTGAGCGTCACGCCCGTTTGTACGTTCTCAATGGTGTTGGTAAACAGGGAGTCGCCGCCGACTTGCGCGCCGCCCGCAACCGCCTGTGACGAGAGTACGGGAACGGACGTGCCGACGGTGATCGAGGCTGGGATGTTGTCGGTGGCGACGACCGAGGGTGCGGAGATGACTTTCGAGCGACCTTGGGACTGCAGGGCGTCGAGCTCAAGCCTCAATGCACGCGTAGCCCCGACGAGGGCCCCCAAGTTGAGGCGCACGCCTCCCTCACTGTATGATCCTGTGAGCTTGCGCTCGCCACCAACGGCTGTTCCGCCACGGCTCCGCAGGAAGGCGCGAACACCCGCTGAGAGGGCGCCCTGCAGCCGTACTTCGTAGACCTTGGCGTCGATCAGCACTTGCCGCGGCGGGAAGTCGAGTTGCTGCAAAGTACGCCGGATGACCTCCCATTCCTGCTTGGTCGCCTGCACGACGATCAAGTTGTTGACGAAATCCGGGACGATGCGGATGCCGCCCACCACCCCTTGAGCCGCCGCCGCCTCGCCCAGGGTGGAGCCGGTCTGGTCGGCCGCTCCGCCTTCGGCGCCGGGCGTGGCGCCGAGCACCGGCCCGCGGCTCACGCCGGGAATCTGGATGAAACCTCCGCCCATGCCGCCGTAGCCTCCGCCCATGCCGCCGTAGCCGCCCATACCGCCGTAGCCGCCGCCCGGAAAGCCCCCGCCGTAGCCGCCGCCCAACCCAGGTCTGAGCCCGCCGCCCCCGAAGGAGCCTCCGAAGCTTCCCGGGTAGCCTCCCCCGAATCCGCCGCCGTATCCCCCGAAAGCGGCGAATCCGCCGAACCCGCCTCCATACCCGCCAAAACCGCCCGGGAGTCCGTAGAGCTGCAACAACGTCCCAGCCAGATTCGCCGCAAAGCCGTACTGCACGCGATAGACGAAGTTCTGCACGCCGCCCACGGTTGCAGCTTGGTCGAGCTTCTCCACCCATTTCGAGACGTCATCGAGCACGCGCGCATTCGAGCTGACCACCAGCACGGCGTTGATGCGATTCAGAGGCACGAACTGCATTGCGGACTCTTCGCTGCGTCCCACGGCGGTGTAGATCCCTTCGAGCTCATCCGCAACCGTCTCGGCCAAGCCGTTCTCGATCTCGAACAAGCGCATGCGCTGGTTCGCCATCTCGGGCGTATCGAACAGCGCGACGAGCTCCATTGTGCGGCGCATGTTGCGAGCGTTGTCGAGCACGAGCAACGTGTTGGCTTGCGAGACCACCGCGAACTGCGCCCCACGGCCGAAGAATGGCGAGAGCACCTCGGCCAGGTCCGTCGCCGTCATATAGCTGACCCGCACGACGCTGAGCACCATGCGCTCGTCCTCGGGCAGCTCTTCGAGGTTGGTGAGCGGCGCCAGCGGTTCGTTGGCGACGCCGGGCAGCGGCACGATGCGGTAGATGTTGTCGACCTGGACGATCGCCGCGCCGTTCATCCGCAGGATCGACTCGAGCAGTGGAAACAGGTCTTTGCGTCGGAGCTGGCCGTAGGTGTTGATAGTCACCGAGCCGTCTTGGACGGTGGGATCGACGGTGTAGTTGATGCCGAGCTGCTGGGCGATCAGATCGACCAGCTCGAACATGCTGGCGTTGCGGAAATTCCGGAAAGAGACCGGACGGTCCTCTTCGGCTTGCTGATCTTGCGGCTGCTGCTGGTTCTGGGGCTGCGCGCAGACGACCGAGGCGCCGCCCGCGAGCAAGGCAAGCAGGACGAGCCGGAGGGACAGGGTTCGCAGTTGCATGGGGTCGATCCTTCAAGAGGGAGGGCGCGCGATGCCGCACCCTCACGCGAGGGCGTTCTAGCTTTGCGGTTTCTCCGCGTCGGCCGGCTCAGACTTGGCTTGCTCGGATTTCTGGCGTTTCTCCCAGGCCTCGTGGGCCTGGACGAGCTTCTTCTCGTCGGCGGAGAGATCGGCTTTGGCGCGCTTCCAACTTTGCGAGCCGAACGGCGTCTGGCGCGCGAAGGTGTAGGTGTCGCCGTCGAGCTTGACGTCGACCAG
Source organism: Bryobacterales bacterium (assembly GCA_965216545.1). Lineage (GTDB taxonomy): Bacteria > Acidobacteriota > Terriglobia > Bryobacterales > UBA6623 > RI-231. The sequence continues at coordinate 1,317,871 of OZ244172.1, read as the reverse complement.
CGGCTTCGCCGTCGAAGGCGGAGGCGGCGGTTGCGGCGTGGCGGTCTGCTTCTTCGCGGGACCGAACGGCGTCTGGACAGTCTCGCTGTCGTTCTCCGCGGACTTCTTCTCGGGCTCGGCGCCGAGGGCGAGCGCGGCGGTCAGGGTGATCATCATCAATAGGCGAATCATCGAATTCTCCTCGAGTGCTACTTCTTTTCCCACCAGGATTGGGAGCCGAACGGCGTACGCCGCACGGTCTTGGTGTAGGTGCTGCCATCGGAATGCTTGAAGCTGGTTCCGTGGGGCGATTTGTCGCTGGAGTCGACGGCGTAGACGCCAGGGCGCAGCTCTTTGCCGATGTTGTACTCCCCGCCCACGGGCTTGGGGGCGTTCTCTGCCAGGTTCGCGGGCTGTTGCGCCTGCGCCGGCGCGCCGCCGCCGGCTGGGAGGCGCGGCCGGGATGTCTTGCTCGTCCTGGTCTCGCGAGGCGCCATCGCTCCCACGAGCTGGTCCTGGGCGACGGTGAGCTCCTCGCCCTGCCAGCTCAGCTTCACCTTCTGGCCTTCCAGGCCCTCGAAAATGAAGTCGCCGACTTTCTCGCCGGCCTCGAGCCATTGCGGCGTATCGTTGGCCGCGGCGGCCATCAGCGCGCGCGGGCCGTCGCCAAAGTCGGCGAGACCGGCGAGTAGAGGGAGCTCGGGGCGCACCACCTCTGGCGTCTCCTCGACCACGACTTCGACGACGGGGTTGCGGTCCTTTGTGAAGAGCATCCTCTCGACCGCGGGCATGTAGCTCGCCGGCCGGATGCGTGCACGCTCGGCCGGGGTCGGGAAGTCGGGCAAAGGCACGACGCGCTCGGCTTCTTCGAGGCGCGCATACCGCGCTTCAGCTTCGAGCCACTGGCGATAGAGCTCCGAGGCCCCGAGGACGAAGACTCCCAACAGCAGGGCGTTGAGCAACAGCAGCTTGTTCTTCACAGCCCTTCTCCTCCGGCGGGCTTCGGGGCGAGCTCCGGGGCCCGCTCGATGGGCAAGTAGCCGGCGACCGTCATGCGCACTCGGATCGACTTCACCTCCGGCTTGTCCGGCCGGACGCGAATGAGCCGCGTCGTCAGCAGCTTCTCTGCGTTGGCGAGGGAGGCGGTCAGGTTGATGAGCTGCTCGATGCTGCAGGTAAAGTCGACCGAGAGCGGCACCATGGCGTACTCGTCCTGCTCGGACTCGACCTGGCCAAATTGCGACGAGCCCAACGCGACGCCCTCGGCGGTCAACAGATCGCCGACGAGCGAGCGCATCTCAGCTTGCGCCAACGCCGGGGTCTCCGAAGACAACAAGCGCCCCTCGACGCTGTCGAGCAGCGTGCGGGCGGCGGCGAGCTCAGCTTGGGTGAGCGGCTTGCGGGCGGCGCGGTCTTTGGCGAGCTCGAGGCCTTGCTCCAGCACTGCCACCTCATCGCTGACCGACGCTGATCCGCCGGCGTCCGAGTAAGCGGAGGGGTCGAACACGCCCAGCATGGCGAACACAGGCAGAGCAACTAGCAGCAACAGCAGCGCTCGTTTGTCTCGCTGCGTCATCAGGGCTGCTCCTCCCCAATCGTCGCCCCAATCGTCGACAGCGCCCCGCCTCCGGCTCCCGGTGCGGGTTGCAGTTGCGCCGGGGCCAGCGCGACCGCCTCGCTCTCCGCCTCGGGCGCCGGCTCGACGCGCCTGGCGGCGATCTGGAAACTCTCGCCTTCCTCGAGCTTGCGCAGCGACGTCGCGAACTGTGCCTCGCCCAGCAGCGGGACCCGGTTGACGGCCTCCAGCAGAGGCGCCGCGGCGTCAGCCTCGCCCGCTAGGCGCACGCCTTCGTCGCGAACCTCGAACGAGGTCAGCCAGGCGCTGTAGGGCGTCATCGCCGAGACGTCGCTCAGGATGCGCAGGTCGGCCTGCGTGCGCGCCTGCAGCGAGCGCAAGATCTCGAACCTGCGCCGGACGCGCTCGGCTTCCTCGCCAGCGGCCTCGGTTTCGGTCGCGACCGCCTCGAGCTGATCGATCCGCTGCTGCAGCGCTTCGGCGTAGGCGCGATCCTGCATCGCGGGTCGAATGATGAAGCCCGCAGCGAGTATCCCCAACAAGGCCGCGATCGCAGCCGTGGGGACGTAGCGCCAGCGCGAGTCGGACTTGCGTCGCTCCTCTGGCAGCAGGTTGGCGCCCCAGCTCAGCCGGGGGCAGGCGTTTTCGGTTGCAGCGGCGAAAGCGGTGAGGTCTTGACGCATGTCAAAACCTGACATCGCGCCAAGCGGGGCGGGGAAGAGCTCGGCGGCGGACTTCCACTCGAGGTTAGGAATCTCCGGCGTTTCGTCGCTCGCAGCGCCGGTCACCACCAGCGACGCCTTGGCGCCGTCGTCGAGCCGCAGGTCCGCCGCGGCCAGCTCGAGCGCGCGGACCGGCTCGAGCGTGCGCAGGTTCATTTCGGCGGAGAGCAACGGCCGCCCCGCGCTCTCGCCATAGATCTCCATGAGGTCGCCCTCGATCTCGGCCACCAGGAACGGCCTCGGCGGCTCGTCCCAGCGCACCCGCAGGGCGGCGTAGAGCGCCGCGGCGCTCACCGTGAACGCCGAGACGGGCAGGCCGGCTTCCTCGAACAGATTGGCGTAGGCGTCGACGCGCTCGCGCTCGGCGATCACGACAGCGACCGGGGTGGGCGCGCCCTGCTCGGTGTTCTCCGCGAGCGTGGCGCTCGCCCAGCAAATCTCGTCGTCACCGAAAGGGTGAAGGCCGTCGATCTGGTAGCTGACCGCGGCCTGGCGGTCCTTCTGGGGCATCGGCGGGAGCTGGATCTGCCGCACGATGACGTCGCGCCGCGGCAGGCACACCGTGGCGGCGGCGTGCGAGAGGCCGCAGTTCTTGAGGAAGGCGGCGAGCTCGCGGCCCCACTCGGGGGCAGGGCGTTCGGTGAACCCCTCGACCGTCGTTGAGCCCAGCACCGTGACGCCGCCCGGGCGCGATTTGACGGCGACGACCCGCAAGTCCTCCCCGCGAATCTCGATGCCCAGACCCGAACCGAGGCGGGCCAGCGATGTGCCAAGAGCGCCCATGCGTCTAGAAGGCGGAGTCGTACCAGCGCACCACGCGAATCGGATCCGGGCCCGCGACCGGGCCGCGCTCGACCAAAGCCGCCACGCTGCGCTTCGCACGGCCGTTCTTCAGCACGGCCGTCGCGCTCAACGTGTAGGCGGGCGAGCCGCCGCCCAGGCCGAGTCGCACCGGGCTCGACAGATCGGCCAGGCCTAGCGCCGCGGCGTCGTCCGGTCCAAGCGGCCTAGTTCGCCGAATCGCCTCGACCTGCTCCACGGCGGACTCCGAGAGGCCTCCGGCGAGCAGCAGCGGGACCGGCGCGTAGCGCACATCCACCACCGCGGCGCCGCGTACGGTCAGCAGCTCACGCAAGCCGCTCACGCGCACCAGCGCGCCGTCGGCGTCTTCGCGATAGCCGCCGTAGTAGAGCTCGGGGGGCATGCCGGGGACGGTCAACAACTCCTCCAACTCTTGGATAGACGCGACCCGCGATCGAAAAGACGACTCGTCGACGGAACTTCCCGCTTGGGCCATCAGCTCGTCGAGGGTGAGGCCGTAGCTCACCAGCCCTTGTCGCAGCCGCTCGCGGTAGTCGGCGATGCCGGCGGCGAGAGCGACCGCGCGCGCCGGCTCGATTCCAGCCGCGTCGAAGGCCAGTGCTAGCGCATCGGCTTGGGCCCGGTTGACGTCGAGCTTGCCGCTCTCGCCGACAATTTCCACCTCGACCGCTCCGCTCGAGAAATCGAAGCGTAGAAAACGCAGGCCGGCTTCGAAGTTGCGCTCGGGATTCGCGCGGTCGATGGGCCGCGCGATGCGGCGCATGGTCGCCTCGATGGCCCCTTGGGCCAGGAAGTAGGCCTTGGTCGAGTCGACGTTGAGCGAGGCGCGATCGAGCTCGGAACGCACGCCGCGCGAGAGCGCGAACGCGATGGCGGTCATCGCGACCGAGAGCCAAAGGACGGCCAGCAAGGCGCCGCCGTGTTGCGAAGAGCTTCTCATGGTCGTCGAAGGCGCAGGGTCGTGCCGGTCGGCGTGCGGATCTCTTCGGTTCCCGGCGCCAGCCGCGGCTCGCCGCTCTGCCCCGGGGCAAAGGGCGGAGCGTAGCGGGCGCGCAGCTCGGCGGTGATCGAGACTGGTTGTAGCCGCGGTTCCGCCTTGGCCGGCGTCAGCGTCACGCGTACGGCCGCGGGCAGTTGCCGCGGATCGCCCCACACGGGCAGCCAAACGGCGGCGTCTCCCAGGCCGCGGGGCTCGCGCTGGTACTCGAAGGCGCAGTCGGCGAGCTGGTCGGCCACGATCAGCGAGTCCGCGCGCGGCTGAACCGGCCGAAACAGGATCCGCAAGCCGTCGGGGTCGCCGCGGTCGACCCCGCTGACGAAGCGCCCGGTGCTCAACGGTCCGCGGTAGGGCGACTGTGTGAGCACGAGCCGTTTCCCTTCCGAAGCCTGTTGAACGTTGAGCTCGATGATCGAGAGACCGCCGCGGGCTCCCGCCTCGAGCGAGTAGGAGCTGACGAAACGCATCTGCTGGGGCTCGCCGTGGAAGAACGGCGCCGGCGGCGCGCCGCTGAGGTGCGCGGGTTGGGTGAGCACGGGCGTGACGGCGGCGAACTGCGCATAGAGAAGTTGGTTGGCGGTGGCGATGCGGCGGTCGAGCGTCAGCCGTTCGCGGGTCTGACTCCAGGAGCCGGCGCTCATCGACAACGCTCCGATCATGCCGGCCGAGAGCAGCGCCAGCAGCGTAACGGCGACGAGGATCTCGACGAGCGTGAGGCCGGCGTCGGGGCGCAGACGCGGGCGCCGCTCCGTGCCGCACGGCTGTGCCGTGCAGACGGGCCTTCGGCCCGCGCGAGGCGCAGCCTCGCGTGCACGGCACAGCCGTGCGCCACAACACACAGCGGTCCTCATAGCAGTTGTCCCGGGAGCCTCTCGACGATCGAGAGGTCCATCTCCTCGGTCGCCCGCACCCGTCGGAATCCCTCCAGCTCGATCGCCCTGCGGGTCTCGCCGCTACGCCACCAAAGCTCGAGCTCGATGCGCGCCAGGAAGCTCGAGCCCGAGCCTGCGTTCGCAGAGACCTCCCACGGCTCGATCACGGCTGCCCAGCCGCTGTTTTCGTCGATCTCCCCCTCGAGACGGCGGCCAAGCGGCGGGTTGTCGAGCGCGATCAGCTCGTTCATCTGCGTGCGGGCGAGCATGGCCGCGCGGTCGTACTCGCGCACCAGTGCGGCGTTGGAGAGTGATTGCGTGACGAGCGCGAACAAGCCGATGATCGCCGTCGCCATGATGGCGGTGGCGACGATGACCTCGAGCAGGGTGAAGCCGGCGCGCGAGCCCCTCATGGCGCCTCCCTGGGGGTCCACTGCTCCGGCACGCCGGTCAGCACGTTCACGCGGACGCCCGTCGCGCCCTCGTCGCTGGCCGCCAGCAAGATCTCGAACTTGGGCGACGGCGCGCCGGGGTAGAGCATGTAGGCGGTTCGCTCGCCGGGCTGTGCGACGCGTAGCGCGTCGCCGAAGGCCAGCTCGTCCTTCCAGTCACCCTCGACCGAGGCGGCCCGCAGCTCGCCCTTCTTCGGATCGATGACGACTTGCACGACCTGCTGGTAGCGATCGGCTCGCTGGCGCGCCGCGCTCCAGAAGGCGCCGGATCGGTCCGCCATTGTCTTCAGGCGGATGCCGTCGAGCCCGCTGCTGACATTGAGATAGGCCACGCCCATCACCAGGCCGGCGATGGCCATCACGATCAGCAGCTCGATCAACGTGATGCCAGCGGTCGCTGCGGTTGGGCGTCTCATCTCCGCCCGGTCCCTACTTCCAGCTCACGATGTCGGCCGCCGTCTCCTCGCCGCCTGGCTCTCCGTCGGCGCCGTAGCTGAGGATGTCCGGCTCGGGGCCGTGCTCGCCGGGGTAGATATAGACGTAGGAATTGTTCCAAGGGTCTGCGCCGATTTCCTTGGTCAGGTACTTCCGCAAAACGCCAATTCCTTCCTCCTGAGAGGGGAACCGGCCGGTCTCGAGGTTGAACCGTTGCGCTGCCGCGGCGAGTTGCTCGATCTGCGTTTTGGCGGCCGCGACGCGCCCCTGGTCAAGGGCCGGCGCCAAACGTTGGTAGGCTACAGCCGAAAACAAAGCGATGATCGTGATGACGACGAGCATCTCGATCAAGGTGATGCCGGCTCGCCGGTGCTGGCGTGGATGATTGCGTTTCATGACTGCTTTTTCTCAGAGCCCTACATGCCCATTTGGTTGATGCTGGTGATCGCCAGCATGACACTCAAAATCATAGCGCCCACGACGACGCCCAAGAACAGGATGACCGCCGGCTCGAACAGCGCCGTGAAGCGCTTGATCGCCTCGCGAGTGTCTTTGTCGTAGATGTCCGCCATGCGGTTGAACATCTCGTCGAGCTGACCCGTCTCCTCTCCGACAGTGAGCAGGTGGCCGGCCAGAGGCGGGAACACTTTCGTCTTTTCGAGCGGCCGAGCCAAGCCTTCGCCGCGCTTGACGCCCTTCGATATCGGCTCGAGCGCATTCGAGAGCACGCGGTTCGAGAGGATTCCCTTGGTGATCGCCAGCGACTGGACCAACGGGACGGTATTGGAGACCAGCGTGCCCATCGCGCGCGCGAACCGCGCCACGTCGGCTTTGAGCAAAGCCTGGCCGAGCACCGGAATCTTCAGCTTGAAAGCGTCCCACTGCAGGCGTCCGTCTGCCGACTGCGTCCATTGGCGGACTACGACGACGCCGAGGGCGGCCAAGGCGATGAAGAACCAGCCGTAGGCGGTGACGAAGTTGCTGATCCCCATCAGGATCTCCATCGGCAGCGGCATCGGGATGTTCGAGGAGGTAAACGCCTCGGCAAAGCGCGGGATGACGTAGCGCAGCAGCACGAAGATGGACGCCGAGCCGACGGTGACGAGCAGGGCCGGATAGGTCAGCGAGCTGAGGATGTAGCTGCGCAGCTCGTCGCGCTGCCGCTCGAACTCGGCGAGGCGGTCCATCACCAGCGGCAACGACCCGGAGATCTCGCCAGCGCGCACCATGTTGACGTAGAGGTCGGAGAAGACCTCGGGGTGGGCGGCCAGGGTGTCGGCAAAGCTCTTGCCGCCGCGCAGCGTACGTTGCAAGCCTACGACGATCGAGCGGAAGCGGTCCTTCTCGGTCAGCTCGGAGGCGATCTCGAGTGCGCGGTCGAGCGGCACGCCGGCGTTGAGCAGCGTAGCGATCTCTTCGGTGAAGTGCAGGATGTCCGCCGCCCGCGCCTTGCGCCGGAAGGCGGGCAGACTGAAGCCGCCGGGCTTCTCGGCGCCGATGAAGACTGGCGTGAGGCCTTTGCGCTTGAGCTCGCGAGCCGCGGCGCGGTCGTCCTCGACAGTGAGCACCCCGGCCATGGTGCGGCCGTCGGCGGCGAGCGCTTTGTAGTGAAAGTTGGCCATGATCGCCGCCTACGACGGAGCCGCGACCGTGAGAGTGTGTGTGAAAACCGTGGTCGGGGGACAGTCAGCGAGTCTCGCGCCTTGGGGCTCCATCTCAACTTGTTGATTCCATTGCGGCGCGAAATCGTGACAGTCCCCAGCGGCCGGCAGCCGTGGGTGTGAAGCGGCCTTTTCACACAGACTCGTGAGGGAGCGGGCCAGCTTGCTCGCGCGCGCAGCTTGGGGAGACATGCTCAAAACTCCTGCGTCACCCGAATCACCTCTTCCGGGGTCGTCATTCCGTTCGCGATCTTCAGCCAGCCGTCCTCGCGCAGGCTGCGCATGCCGTGGCGGCGGGCGGCGTCGGTGAGCACGCCGGCGTCGGCGTCCTGCATGATGAGCTGCCGCATCTTCTCGTCGAGCTCCATCAGCTCGAAGATGCCCATGCGGCCTCGGTAGCCCGTGTTGTTGCAGTCCGCACATCCCGCGCCGCGGAAGCTCCGGACGCGCTTGCCGTCGGGATCGACTACATCTCCGTCGCTGACTTTGCAGCGCTCGCAGATCTTGCGCACCAGCCGCTGCGCCAACACGCCTACGACCGACGAGGTGATCAAGTAGTTCTCAACCCCCATGTCGGTCAGCCGCGTCATCGCGCTGGGCGCGTCGTTGGTATGCAGAGTTGAGTAGACGAAGTGGCCGGTGAGGGCGGAGCGGATGGCGATGTCGGCCGTCTCGCGGTCACGGATCTCGCCGACCATGATGACGTCGGGATCCTGGCGGACGATGTGGCGAAGACCGGCGGCGAAAGTCAGCCCGATGGTCGAGTTGACGTGGATCTGGTTGATCCCGTCCATCTGATACTCGACCGGGTCCTCGATGGTGATGATCTTCTTGTCGGTGGTGTTGATGAGCTTCAGGGCCGAGTACAGCGTGGTCGACTTGCCCGACCCGGTGGGGCCTGTGACCAAGAAGATGCCGTGCGGCAGCGTGGTGTAGAACTGCATTCGCTCGAGCATGTGCTGGTCGAAGCCAAGCTTGTCGAGCGCGTAGAAATCCGTCGCGGAGCGGTCGAGCAGACGCATGACGACCGACTCGCCGTAGAGCGTGGGCAGCGTCGAGACGCGCAGGTCGACCTCGTGGCCCATCACCTTGATCTTGATGCGGCCGTCCTGGGGCAGGCGGCGCTCGGCGATGTTGAGCCGCGCCATCAGCTTCAGGCGCGAGATCACGGCCGCCCGCAGCTCGCGCGCCGGCGGCTCCTGCTCCTGCAAGACGCCGTCGACGCGGAAGCGGATGCGAAACTCCTTTTCGAACGGCTCGACGTGGATGTCCGAGGCGCGCATCTCGAGCGCGCGGGCGATCATGGCGTTGACCAGGCGAATGACCGGCGCTTCGCTGGCCATGTCGCGCAGGTGCTCGATCTCGGCCGCATCGTCGCCGTCGACGAACGCGTCGGCGTCATTCCGCTCCTCCTCGGCCCCGTAGTAGCGGTCGATGGCGTCGAGCAGATCGGTCTCGGCGGCCAGCGCGGTCTCTACATCGCAGCCGGTGAAGCGCCGGATGGTCGCGATGGTTTCGAAATCGAGCGGATCGGCCATGGCGACCCACAGCGTCGAGCCTTCGCGGGCCAAGGGCAGAAACTTGAACTGCCGCATGGTGCGCGGCTGGATGCGCTCGAGCTCGGGCAGCGTCTGTGGAAAGTCGTCGGCGGCGACGAGGGTGAGCCGCAGTTGCTCGGCGAGCGTCGAGAGCACGTCGCGTGGCGCGCAGAAGCCCAGATCGATCAGGATGCGCCCAATTCGGTCGCCGCGTTCCTTTTGCAGCTCGAGCGCTTTGTCGAGGTCCGCCGGATCGAGCAGCTCACGCTCGACGAGCAACTCGCCCAGGCGCTTCGAGCTCGAGGGGCCGGCGGAGGTTGCGGTCTCGGAGTGCGCGGTCGAAGACATGCCGAGACTAGAAGTACTCCGGCGAGAGTCGCTGCCGCAGCTCGGTCGTCGCCAGGGCGCCCGAGCGCGCCTCGGCCAGCACGCTGCGCGCCGCCGCCATCACCAATTGACGCGGCAGCCCCGTCAAGTCCTCCCAGGCGAAGTGGAACAGCGAAACCGCCAGCGCCACTTTCTCGCCCTCGGGCAGCTTGACGAGCTTGGCCGACTCTTCAATCAGGATCTCTCTGGCCTTCTGCTCCAGGCTCTCGAGCCGCTGCCGCTTGCGGACGTTGAGCTGGCGCTTCTCTTCCTCGCTGTAAGACTGGCGGAACGGGCTGAGTGCGGCGGACGGGTAGAGGTTGACCTCGATGGTGAAAACAGCGCCATAGCCATCGAGGTAGACGCCGCGAGCCGAGCCCAGCAACGTCATCGGTTGCGCGTCGCGCAAATCGCGAAAGCGGCGGTCGATCGAGCGCTCGACCTCGACGATCTGCTTGCGGATGGAGGCGGCCTGGGCCGAGATCTCGGTGGCTCGTACAGGCGCGAGGGCCGCCACAAACAGGCAGGCCAGCGCGCCTAGGCGCGCCAGGCGAGAGGCGGGCGCCCTCATTGCGCCACCGCCACATCCGAGACGCTCAAGTCTCGATACAGCTGGTCGTACTTGCTGTTGATGATGTAGAGCGAGCTTTCGAGATCTTGGCGCGTGCCTCGAAGCTCATCGGAGAACCTGGCCTCGGTCGTCCGCGCCCTTCGGTCGATCATCCCGGCAACGGTTTGCTCCAGCACTGCTTGCATCCGCGCGCGCTCGGCGGCCACGGCCTGCCGCACTGTGGCCTCGAGCGCCGCCTCGTCCACCGCGGGCGGGTCGACGAGCGGCGCCGGCTCGACCTGCTGTGGCCCGAAGGCCAACTTGAAGCCGCCGTCGCGGGCTTCGATGCTCGGCTGCGTCGCCCAAGCGCCGACGAACAGCATCGCCAGAACGGCCGCCGTCCCTAGCGCCATGCGCGGACCTTCCGCCCAGAACCAGCGTACGAACCGCGCCCAGGGCGAGGGCTCGAAAATCTTGTCGGAGACGAAGGCGATTCGCCGCGGCGGCTCCTCGTCGGGCAGGCTCCGCAACGCGCCGAACGTCATCCGCAGCCGCTCGACCTCGGCACGGCCTTCGGCGGAGGCGGCAAGCCAGCTCTCGACCTCGACCCGTTGGCTGGGGCTCAACTCCTCCAGTACGTAGTCTCTTAGATCATGGGGTGCGTTGTGCATGCGCTTCCCTCCCGTCTTCCATCGGCGTCAGCGTCTGCTTGAGCGCCTCGAGCCCCGCGTAGACGCGCGACTTGACCGTCGACACCGGGCAGTCGACGATCTCGGCGATCTCATCGAACTTGAAGCCTTGGTAAACCTTCAGCGTCACGGCCTCCCTCTGCTCGGCGGACAGGCTCGCAAGAGCTTGCTCGACCATCAACGCGGTCTCGACCCGGTTGCCGAGCGAGCGCGCCGGGCCGCTGGCCTCGGCGTCGGTTCGCTCCAGGTCCTCGCCCTCGGCAATCGGTAGACGCTTCCGGCGGTGCAACGAGATCGCTTCGTTGTGCGCGATGCGAAACAACCACTGCGGAAAACGTTCCAGGTCGGCCAGGCCAGCCAAGCCCCGATAGGCCTTCAAGAAGGCGTCCTGGGTCAACTCCAGAGCGTCTTCGCGATCGCCGGTATTGCGAACCAGGTACGTGAACACACGCTTCTCCCAGCGAGACACCAGGACGTTGAAAGCGTCCACGTCGCCCTGGCGGGACCGCAGGATCAGGTCCCTGTCCTCGGCTTCTCGGAAGATCAAGCTCGGGCTCCTACCCGCCACTTAGACAGACGAGCGCGAACGGGAAAAAGACGACCGGGCGTGCGCGGAAGATTCCCCAGCGGGCCCGGGTTCAGCACAACTCTTTCATTTTGAATCACTTCACTAGTAGGGTGGGGCCCGCGGCGAACTTTTTTTTCAAGGCGGCCGAAAAAGCGCCCCTCTCGCGCGTCTTAACAAGTGAAGGCAAAGAAGAAAGAATCTGCCATCTGCTTCTCCTTGCGAACCCACAAGAAATAGCGGCGAGAGCTCCCACCTCTCGCCGCTTTTGTTTTGGGGCCCCGGCGAGACAGGCGATTCCCTCCCCAGTTGCCCTCGCCGGGCGCTCCAAGCATCGACCCTTCCCCCGGCGCACCTCTCCTACCCTCGTTTGTGCGTTCTAGTACCCCTGAAACTAGGGGGCGCCAAAAATCCGCCCGCTTCGGCCGTCTTTCTCTATAGAACGCAGTCCCGCCCCGGCGACAGGGCAAGGCTGCCTTCGCTTCTCCAACAACCGACAAGACACTGCGGCGCGGGCCCCACAACCCGCGCCGGTTTTGCTTTGCGCAGGTTGACAGCCCATCCACCCGCCCGATAGCCTCGCTTCGATGCCCCGTTTTCCGGGATCGTTCTTCCTGCAGAACCTCGTGCGCGGCCGCAGCCTGATCTATCAGCTCGTCCGGCGCGACTTCGAACAGCGCTACGTCGGCTCGATCGTCGGCTGGTTGTGGGGCGTCATTCATCCACTCACGCTGCTCGTCATCTACACGTTCGTCTTCCAGTACGCATTCGGCGCCAAGCTGCCGCCCGAGGAGGTGACCGACAACTATCCGTTGTTCCTCTTCTGCGGCATGCTTCCCTGGATGCTGTTCTCCGAGACGTTGCAGCGCGCCGCGACGGCTCTGCCCGAGTACGCGAATCTCATCAAGAAGAGCGTCTTCCCGAGCGAGGTCGTGGCGTTGGGGATCTTTCTCTCCGGGCTGGTGAGTCACCTGTTGGCGCTCGTGTTGCTGATCGTCGCCGCCGGGGTATGGATCGGCGCGTGGAGCGCGACCTTGTGGGTGCTGCCGCTCTACTTGGCGCTGCTGGGGCTGCTCAGCCTGGGCTTGGGGTGGATTCTCGGCGCCCTCAACGTCTATCTGCGCGACACCGCACAGGTGCTTGCGGTGGGGTTGCAGGCATGGTTCTGGCTGACGCCGATCTTCCTCTCCGAGAGCCGGCTCAGCGAGCTGCTGCCAGGGGTCGTGAGCTGGAATCCGCTCACCTACTTCGTCCGCGGCTACCGGGATTCGATCCTGGGCGGCAAGCTTCCCGCGATGTCGGACCTAGCCGTGCTGACCGCGTTCGGCGTGGGAGCTTTTTTGATTGGCGGGCTGCTGTTCCGGCAAACCAAGCCCGGGTTTGCGGACGTTCTCTAGCGGGCTAGCCCCTTCCCCGAGCTCGTGATACGCTGAGCCCTGTGGCGGCCACGGCACACATTGCGATCGAGCAGTACCTCGAGAGCGCGGACGACGAGCGGTCGCCGGAATACGTCGACGGAGCAATCGTCCAGCGCGCCTTGCCGAGCTATGCGCACGGAAAGACCCAGGCCGGCTTCGCCGCGGTCTTTCAGAATGCGGGTCGCCGCCACCCGCTCTTCCCTTGCACCGAGACTCATTTACGGATCGGGCCCAACCTCGTAAGAATCCCCGACGTCGCCGTGTTTGCGGACGACGAGCCGTCCGAGCGGATTCCCTCCAGTCCGCCGCTCATCGTCGTCGAGGTTCTTTCTCCCGATGACGCCTGGTCGAACGTCATGAGGAGACTCGAGGATTTCCATCGCTGGGGCGTCCGCCATATCTGGCTGGCCGACCCGGCAACGCGAGCGTTGTACTGTTTCGACGGCCGGGATTTGAGAATCGTCGACCGTCTCGAAATCGCCGAGTACGAGATCGACATCACCTCTGACGACGTGTTCGAGGCGCCGAAGCGGAGCACTATTCCAGCTTCTCGCCCGCGATGTAGACCGCCTCGAGCGACTTCGACGCAGTCACGCCCGCCATCAGGTCCTCGCCGAAGACGTTGAAGTCCGCCCAACGCCCCTGTTCGAGAACACCGAGCGAGTCGAGCTTCAGGCAATCGGCTGCACCGCCGGTGGATGCGTGCAACACCTGCTGCGGCGTCATGCCGGCCTTCTCCATCAGCTCGAGCTCCATGTGCTCGAAGTAGCCCTGGAAGCGCGCTGGCGGACCGCTGTCGGTGCCCATGGCGATCGGGATGCCGGCGTCGGCAAGCTTCTTCAGATTCTCTGACGCCACTGCGAGGTTCTTCTTGTTGCCAGCGTTGCCTGCCGACTCCCGCACGCCCTTCTGCCGTTCGGGGTCCTCGAGCTGCTCGAGCACTTGGCGATCCACCGCTTTGAGGAAAAACGGATCGGAGAAGAACTCGGGCGTAGATTCGTAGACGAACGTCGAAACCTCGCGCGTCAGCGTCGGGCAGACGCAGACGCCGGTCTCGCGCAGTTTGGCGATCAGCTCGTCGTCGACCTCGGCGTCTCGCACACTGTGGGCGATGAAGTCGACTCCGGCGTCGAGCAGGCCTTTGGCGTCTTCGAGGTAGTAGAGATGCGCGGCGACGGGGATGTCGTGTCTATGCGCCTGCTCGATGATGGCCGTGTAGAGCTCCGGCGAGATTTCGCCGACCTCGCCCATCGTCGCGTCGACGCGGATCTTGATGTAGTCGACGCCCATCGCCGCATTCTCGTCGACTTGTGCCCGGGCCTCGTCCTCGGTCGGGCCCACCACGACCTCGCCGGCGACGTAGAGCCGCGCGCGGTCGAGCCCGACGGCGTCCTGAGCGTCGCGCAGCGCGACCGCCTCGGGACCGTCGCCGCCCAGGCTCAGCACCGTCGTGGCGCCGTATCGGGCGTAGAGCTTCAGTTGTTCCACGAGATTCTCGGTGGTATAGATCTGCGGCCCGGTCTCGAGCCCCTTCGCGCCGCCCACGTGCCCGTGGCTGACAATCCACCCCGGAGTAACGAACTTGCCCGAGAGGTCGACCGTCTCCGCGCCTCCGGGAACTTCGACGACCGCCCCGGCGCCCACGGCGTCCACGCGGCCGTCGCGCACCACCAGAGTCGCATTGGGGATGGTGTTGTCAGCTCCGTCGTAGAGCGTCGCGCCCGTGAAGGCGATGACGCCCTCGAGCCGCGGGGGCGCCGACTCGCCACAAGCTGCCAGCCAGGTGACGGCGGCGATGGGAACGAAGATCATTTTTCTCATTGCGAACCCCTCTCGAAGGCGCTCATGCATCGGTCTCGACCGGCATCTGCGCTTGGTTCCAGGCCCGCCATCCGCCAGCGAGCGAAAACACGTTGGCGTACCCCATTTGCTGTAGGGCGTCGGCCGCGAGAGCCGAGCGGTAGCCGCCGCCACAGTAGAGCACGATCTTGCGGTCCAGCTCGGGGATCGCGGCTTCGATGTCGCGCTCGAGGATCCCCTTGCCGAGATGGATGGCGCCGGCGGCCCGGCCGCGGCCCCATTCCGACTCCTCTCGTGTATCGACCAGCACGTGATCGACGCCCGCCTCGCGGTCCTGGCGGACCTGCTCGACGCTGATCTCACGAATACGGCTCTTGGCCGCATCGACGATCCGCAGGAAGCGTTCGGAATGTTGCATGGCCCCGTTCGCACCATTGTAGAGCGCCTGGTACGCTTGTGCATTGGGGCTGGGAACACTCGTCAAGAAGCTGGCCGGGCGCTATTCCGACCCGGCCTGGTTCCAAGCTGCGAGGGCAGGTGACGTCGAGCGCCTGCGCGCCCTGCTGGCCCGCGGCGCCAAGGTCGACGCCCGCGACGGGAACGACGATACCGCTTTGACCTGGGCGGCGGCTGGCGGCCACCAAGATGCGGCTCGCGCGCTGCTCGAGGCCGGCGCCGACCCAGACGTGCGCCAGTACGAGGGCGCAACCGCTCTGATGTTGGCCGCGGACCGTGGCCATCTGGGCGTGGTCGAAGCGTTGGTCGAGCACCGGGCGGACCTCAATCTCAAACATCCGCAAGAGCACATCAGCGCCCTCGACTTCGCTGCCCGCGCCGGCCATCAACAGATCGTCGGCTTCCTCGATGCGAGCGGCGCATCGTGGAGATGACGCGGAGATGACGAGCCGCGCCGCCATACGCTATTCTCAGATGAGTTGCTCCTAGTGTCTCCGCGGTTCGGGGCGTAGCGCAGCCTGGTAGCGCGCTTGCTTCGGGAGCAAGAGGTCCCGAGTTCGAATCTCGGCGCCCCGACCATTCCTTTCAACAACTTAGCCACCCGCGTTGCGCTGATCTTAGTGTCAACTAGTGTCAAAACGCGCCTTCAGGCCGCCTTCGAGCCGATCAGCTGGCGCTCGATTGCAGCGAGAGAGTCGCGCCTCCGGGCCAAATCGGAGTGCGTGTAGTGCATGGTCATGCGCGGATCGCTGTGCCCCATTTGGGCTTGGCGATCCGAGAGCGCCATACCGATCTGCTCTCCGAATGTGGCGTGCGTTCGCCGGAAGACGTGCCAACTCAGCCAAGGCATCCCAAGGGCCGAGCCGGCAGGCTTCAGTTGTCGTCGTAGAAGGTTCCTCTCGTTTTGCGGCTTCCCGTTGGCGGTACAGAAGACGAGGTCCTCCGGCCCGCTGAAGTCTGCCTTGCTGGAGTGAAGTTGAAGGGCCTCTAAGAGCGCCTCCGTTAACGGTACGATACGGCGTCGCGAAGCGGCCTTCACCGATCCGAAGACACCGCGGTAGTAGTTCTCGCGGACGGCTAACGAGTGTGGCGGCAAAGCCTCGCCGCCCATCAGGACGTGCTCGACGGTCAGGTTGACGCGCTTCCATCTCAGCCCGAGTAGCTCCGCGACGTTGAGGCTCGTCATCATGGACAGCATCGCCATCTCCTTCGACGGGCTCGGCAGTCTTGCGATGAGCTTGCGAGCTTGCTCGAACGAGAGAGCATGTGGCTCGCGTCGCGTCATCTCCGGCAGGCGAACGCCTGTTGCCGGATTGTCACCCTGGTACGCGCGCTTCAGCTTGGCGTGCCTGAATATGGCGCTGACAGCGTTCTTGATGTGGCGCGCCGTTTGCACTGAGTAGCCCTCTTCGATCTTCTGTCTTGCCAAGTCCTGGACGTGATCGCTGGTGACCTGCCGTAACGGCATGCCGCCGAGGGCTGGAACGACTTGGCGATCCAGCATGTGCATGTAGTGGCGCCGGCCGGCTTCCTTTAGTGACCAGACCACATCCGGTTTGAACCGAGACTCCACGAACTGCTCGACGGTTAGCAGCGATAGCGGCTGCTGCGCCTGAGCGTCGATCTCGCCCAGCAGCTCGCGGGCGATTCGTTGTGCTTCACGTTTCGTCACCTCCTTTGCATCGGCGATACGACGATTGCGCCGGAGTCGCACCAGCGCGCCCGTTTCATCGATTGCGTCTTCACGATAAGCGAGGTACCAAGAGTTGCCTTGTCGGTGCACGTGGCCTCGCAGTTGTCCTCTTCTTCGAGCCATGTTGAGTCCTCCCAACAGCGGCTCGAGCGGGACGGCTCCGCGGGTCACGATAGCACGGATGTCTGGTCGTCTCGGATCGCGCGTGGATGCGTTCGTCGAGCTGGGGGACGCAGTGGAGGGCATGAGCGTGGAAGGGACTCCACAGGCTCATGCGCGGAGAGGCGCCGAGATGGTCGCTGAGCCGGGTTGGGTGAGGGAGCGGCAAGCAGCGGAACGGAGCTGGCGGTGTCAGGACAGTAGTTCGTCCAAGCTGCTGCGGGCGCGCCCCTTCAGGAGAGTGGCTCCTTGCGCCTCCGCGACCTGGATCGCTCGTCGGAATTGCCGTTTAGCGGCCTCCCGCGCTTGTCTGCCGCTGAGGGCCTTGAGGAGAATCTCGCCCTTGACGCGATGCAACTCTGCCTCGAAGTAGGTCTCTCCAGTACCGGTAGCCAGGTCAATCGCGGTGTCAATGGTGGCGCCGGCCCGCTCGAACTGTCCGGCTGTCGCGAGCGCTTCTGCGAGGAAGCACAGGAACTTGGTCGCAGCCGGTCCTCGGTAGGATTCGACGTGTGGTTCGAACCCCGCGAGAGAGGCGTTGAGGTCTCCCTTTTGCTTCAACGCCCAGGCATGGAAAGCCGCGGCCCAAATGAACTCCTGGAAAAGCCCCTGCTCTCCAGCTAGCGCGAGAGCTTGGGCGCTAGCAGCGAGCACTTGGTCGGCCTCTTCTCGGAAGTGGTGTACATCGGCTAAGAAGACCCGCGAATAGGCGACCGTCTTGGGATGTCCAAGCTGGTCCGCGAAATCGACGGCCTGGCGGGCGAGCCGCAATGCCTCATCTAAGTGGCCCAAGAGACATGCGGCCCTTGCGTCGTTGCATTGTGACGAAACCCACGGGTCCACATGTTCGAAATACGGGTTGCGCTCTCGCAGGTTAGGGTCGTAGGCAGATCGCGCCTGGGAGAGTTGTTCACGAGCTTCGCCCGGCTCGCCCTGGTGCAGCATGGCGACGCCGAGAGCGAAATGCGCGTTGACCGAGAGACCGGGATCACCTGTAGATCGCGCAAGATCCACGAGGTCCTGAGCAGCGACTCGGGCTAGGTCGAGCCTGCCTTTGCTGGAAGAGAGCGCCCAGAACATGTGGAGCATCGGTCCGAGTCTCGGATCGCCAGGCACCCTGGGAGCGATCTCTTGTCCCCGCTCGTAGATGCCTTTCAGCTGGGAAGCCGAAAAGCCCTCCAAAGCCATCGCCGAAATGCCTTTCAGGGTCAGTAGCTGAAGCTCCCACGCGATGCTCTCATCGGACTCGTCGAGCTGCCGAGCTAGGGCCAAGCCGCGATCGACGTTTTCGTTGACTTCAAAGTAGGCTGACATCTTGGCCGCAGCATGAGCAGCGATCATGCAGAAAGGAACGGCCTCTTCGAAGCGTCTCGCATCGGTCAGAATGGCGGCAAGCTGAGGGGCAATCCGCGCGGTCTGCTCGCCATAGCGGGCAAGCAGGGACTGAGCAATAGCGCTACTCAATTCGACCCGTCGTGCTGGTGGCAACGCCTCAAGAGCAGCCATTCGATAGAGGGCATGGCTGAACCGGTACGACGCGCCAAGCGTCCGGTCTGGAAGCTCTACTTCTCCTCGCCTGTCGATGAGCGCCTCCGCTTCGCAAAGCCGCACTAGATCTCCCTCAACCTCGACCTGCGGGGTTGAGAGCGCATCCGACACGACAGTCGAGTGGAAGTCGACTCCTTGGACCGCAGCGGCGGCAAGGAGCGACCTATCTTCGTTGGTCAATCTGGAGACCCTGGCTGCGATGAGGGCATGAGCTGAGTCAGGAACGCGACTCGCGATCTCGGACATTGACGCCGTGACGGTCCACCCGTCATCGTCTTGAACGATGGTCTGCCGCTCAATGAGATCTCGGATCAGATTGGCGAGGAAGAGCGGATGTCCTTCCGTCTTCGCAAAGACCAGCGCACGGAACCATGTCGGGAAGCGGTTCTGAGGGAACCGGTCTTCGATGTACTCGTCAACTGCCTGCTGTGGCAGAGGGCCGACCGGGATCTCGCGGAAAAGCTGGTGGCCGAGCAGTTCGCTTCTGACTCTCAGAAACGCGTGTTTTCCCTGCGCCATCTGTGACGGCCGATAAGCCAGCAGGACGAGGACGCGCATCTGCCGAATCTCCGTGGCGAGGTACGCGAGCAGCTCCGTCGTAGAACGGTCCGCCCAGTGAAGGTCGTCCAAGCCGAGGACGATGGGCGCATCCTCCGATGTCGCCTTGAGGAACGAGACGAACTGTCGCTTGATTTGCTCTTGCGGAGCATTCTTCACGTCCGCGTTCGATGGGGCCAGCTGAGCGCTCCAGATAGGAGCCGATCTGCCGAGAGTGTCGCGCAGCTTACCGCCCGGATCTTCAGACACAAGGGAACCCAAGGCATTGACTGCGGGAAGATATGCCTCCGTGCCGGGCGTATGCTGCGCACAGGTGGCGCGCGCCGTTGTGGTTCGACGACTTCCCGCCCGGGCCTCGTCAAGAAACTTCTCGACCAAAGAGGTCTTGCCGAAGCCGGCTTCACCGACTACAGCGGCCACAATCCCGTGCCCGCTGCGCGCGAGGTCGAGGCACTCGCCGAGAGCACGTAGCTCGGCGTGACGGCCAACCAAACGAGGACTCGAGACAGCTGCGTCATGACGAATCCGCTCATCCCCGTCTGCGGGATCAGGCGTATCAACGGATGCAACCCGCTTGGCTTCGACCGGCGTGATGAATTCGTAGCCAACTCCTCGCAGAGTGGCGATGTACCTAGGATGCTTCGCGTCATCGCCCAGCGCTGATCGTATCGCCGCGACGGAACGGCTGATGGCGTGGTAGTCCGTGCCCTCCCCTCCTTTGCTCCACAGGGCTTTGGCGATGTCGTCACGATTCACCGCTTCGCCAGCCCGAGCCACCAGGAGAGAAAGGACGCGGAACGGCTGGGGCTCTAACGGCACGATAGCGTCACCTCGTCGTAGCTGCTTTCGAGTCAAGTCAAGCGTGAATTCGCCGAAAGAGAACGCTGTGTCGCTGTTGTGTTGCTCGATTGCCATCGCTGGTTCCACGCCTGTCGCGTTTGCAGGCGAGGATTGTCGCACAGAATGCGCCAGGAATAGAAGTGGCTTTCGTATCTTCGACCGCCTCCGTGCAATCCATACATTCCATACATTTCCCGCATATTTCATCCGCACGCATCTCGCTTGGCCTTTCGTGTATCCTTGAACGCACCGCGCTGGTATCAGCGCTCGGCACGGCGATGTTCACGCGGTCCAATTTGAGACTTATCCTGGTCGCTGCAGTGCTATGTCCACTGTCGGCAGCCCCAATCGATCTCAACGACTTTTTCGCCGATCCGACGGTGACGGTCGCACCAGATGGGTCTTCCGCCATCCTGGGAGAGGATCCTGGGCTCGGGTCGGTTCTGCTGGCGAACGATCCGGGCCTGGGCGACCCCAACGTCATCGTTCCGGCGTTAGGCGTTGCCGTCTTCTTCGACTTCGACTTCTCGGAGGGAGCGGGTGAGGCCGACGAATTCGGTGCGTTCGTAGTCGATGCAGCGACGGGGCTGAGTGCGGGGCCTTTGTTCGAATTCTTCACTCAAACCACGTCGAACGGTACGGTTTCTTTCGATTTGAGCCCCCTTGTCGGGATGACCCTCGGCTTGCAGTTCCAGCTCACGGCGCTTCCCGGTGATGCGGGACTGTCATCGACAGTAACCGTTGCTCAAGTGCGTTTGGAGCCCGTGCCCGAGGCGCCAGCGGCGATCCTCTTTACATCTGGAACGTTGCTGGCGTGTTTCTTCCGCGGCAAGCGATTCGGCTAGGTAGGGCCGACCAACCCCCTCAGGAGGCTGGGGCGTATGCATGGACGCTTGAGATTGGCGATTCTGGCTTCGGTGCTGATGGTCCCGTCGGGCTACGCCCAGTTGCAGAACGTCGACGACCGCGTAAGTGTCGAACTTGGCCAAGTGACCGATGACCGACGAAGCGGAACCAGACGCGTCACAGCGACTGTGACGAACGCCTCCGAGGGTTACATCGGGGACCTCCGCCTGGTGGTGGGCAACGTCCCGGCCGACACCCCTTTGACCAGCGCGACCGGTGCCACGGAAGAGGGCGACCCCTACGTCGAGGTCACGAGCGCGTTGCCACCCGGAGCGAAGGCGAGCGTCACTTTGCAGTTCCGGAATCCGTCCCGAGCGAGGATTGACTTCACGACGATTGCGCGCGGCAATCCAAACACCTTCCTGGTCTTCGGCCCCCAGGAGTACGCCCGCGGGGCCGGCGCTCCGGCCCCTGTCACCGCAGGTTTCGCGGTTGCCGATGAGACTTTGCCGTACCGCATGGCGGTCGAGACCGGTGGTGTATCGAGCGCCATGGTCGCGCTCAACGGTGAAGAGGCTTTCGGCCTGGGTGACTTCAACACGACCGTCAGCTTACTGGCGAAGTCCATCACGGTTGCGCCCGAGAACGAGCTGAGCGTTGAGTTGCGGGGAAGCCCAGGAGAGCGGCTGACCGTTGCGGTGGTTGGCATTGGGGCCGTGCCGCCAACGATCGAAACGTCGGTTGTTCCAGAGCCCAATGCAGCCGGGTGGCACAACAGCGACGTGACGGTCTCATTCGAGTGTGCCAGCACGACCAGCAAGATCGAGTTCTGCAGCGAGCCAGTCATCGTCTCCGCCGATACGGCAGGACTGGTGGTCTCAGGGACCGCACAAGACGCTGCCGGTAACACGGCTGCTGCCTCCGTGACCGTCAGGCTCGATAAGACGCCCCCGAGTCTGAGCATTTCGAGCCCGGCGGGCGGCTCGATCGTTTCGTCCTCGCCTATTCCGATGACGGGCGCGGCCATCGACGGCCTGTCTGGCCTCGCGGGAGTTTCGTGTGATGGCGTACCAGCCAGTGTCGTGGGTTCGGCGTTCTCTTGCGGGGTGAGCCTCGTCGAGGGGCTCAACACCGTCAACGTCAGCGCGATGGATGTGGCCGGCAACTCCAGCGTCGTCGCGCTCGAGCTGAACTACGCTCCGGCGCCGACGGTCACATTCTCCCAGCCGGCGCACTTGAGCTACCTGAACATCAGCCCAACGACGGTGACCGGCACTGTAGACGGTCCGGTACAGTCGCTCGCGGTCAATTCGATTCCCGCCGTAGTCGCCAATGGGCGGTTCAGCATGGCGCTACCCTTGCGGGAAGGGCCGAACATCGTCACGGCGACCGCGACCTCGCCTGCGGGCGCCGTTGGGACGTCGAGCATTGAGGTGACGCTCGATACCACGCCCCCGCGTGTGACGATCACGTCACCGCCTGGCGGATTCGTGACGACGGAGCCGACCATCACGGTGGTGGGGAATATCAACGACATCGTCGTGGGGACGGTGAACGAGGAGCAGGCGCAGGTTCGGGTGAACGGTGTGGACGCCGAAGTGGCGAACCGCACGTTCCTCGCGATGGACGTTCCCCTGAGCCTTGGGGAAAACGTGATCCAGGCTGTTGGCAGGGACCGCGTCGGGAATTCCGCGACGACTCAGATCACGGTGACGAGGGCGGCACCGTCCGAGTCTCGGATTCAGTTGATCTCCGGGAATAATCAGACGGCCACGATTGGGTCGGGGTTGGCATTGCCGCTGGTCGTGGCGCTGACGGATTCGGGTGGAGCTCCGGCGGCGAATCGGCCGGTCATCTTCAAGGTGACCCAGAACAATGGGATGGTGAGCGCCGGCGCCCAACCGGCCGCGACGGTCATCGCGAACACGAACGCCCAGGGACAGGCGCAAGCGGGCTGGACGCTTGGCATGCGGGCTGGAGCGGGCGGGAACGTCGTCGAGGCCTACTCGGTTGGGTTTGGCGGAACGGCGATCTTCACGGCGACGGGCATGCAGGGCACAGCGGGCAAGATCGTTGTCGACACCGGGAACAACCAGGTTGGGGAGATCAACAAGCCGCTGCCGAAGCCCTTCATCGCCGTGGTGGTGGACGAAGGGAACAACCGGCTCGCCGGCGTGCCGGTGACGTTCACGGTCAAGGAAGGGGGAGGAGGCTTCGCTGGAGCGGCTAGCGTGACCTCGGTGACAGACTCGGACGGCCGGGCGGCGGCGACGCTGACGCTGGGCTTCCAGGAGGGCGATGCGAACAACTTGGTCGAGGCGAACTTCCCGTCAAACCAAGGATTCCCCGCAGCCTTCCGGGCTTCGGGCCGCGCGCCCGGGGACCCGGCAAGGACGACGATCTCTGGTGTGGTTCTCGACAACAGCAATGTGCCGATTCCTGGGGTCACGGTGCGGGCGGTTCTCACGAACCAGATGACCTCGAACAGCAACATCATCCAGTCCGTGGCGGTTGTGCAGACGGATGCGGAAGGGCAGTTCACGATTCCGGAAGCGCCGGTTGGCTTCGTGAAGCTTCTCGTGGATGGTTCGACCGCCCAGCGGCCTGGGACCTACCCGACGCTCGACTACGACTTGGTCACCGTAGCCGGCCAAAACAACACCGTCACCCAGCCCATCTTCTTGTTGCCTCTAACGAGCCAAGACGGGCTGTGCGTGACGGCTACAAGCGGCGGCGGTACGCTCACGATGGCGGATGTGCCGGGATTCTCGCTCACGTTTGGCCCGGGGCAGGTGACCTTCCCTGGCGGCTCGAAGGACGGATGCATCAGCGTGACAGCCGTCCACAGCGACAAGGTGCCGATGGAGCCGGGGTTTGGGCAGCAGCCGCGGTTCATCGTGACGATTCAGCCGGCTGGCGCCGTTTTCAGTCCGCCAGCGCCGATGACATTGCCGAATGTCGATGGTCTCGCGCCCAGGGCTGTGACGGAGATGTACTCCTTCGATCATGACATCGGCTCGTTTGTTGCGATTGGCACAGGAACTGTAAGCGACGACGGGCGGGTTGTGTCGTCAGATCCGGGCATCGGAGTGCTGAAGGCGGGATGGCACTGTGGGGGCGATCCTGCGACCCGAGGAACAGTTGCCGATTGTCCTCCGTGCACCTATTGCCAGGGTGCGACAGATACCTCGGTCTCGTGCATACCAGATCCTGATCAAGCTGGCCAGACATGCAACAGCAGGTTCAACAATTGCTATGAGGACGGTACAGGACTTTGTGGTCTGGACGGAACTCGGCCAACCGGCGAATGCATCGGCGGTATCGTCAAGCGGGACGGTTCAACCTGCGATAGCGCAGGCAGTAGAGAGGCTATCTGTGTCGATGGAACATGCACAGGCGTAGGAGATCAGTGTCCCATCAACTGCGATGACAATAATCCTACGACTATCGACTATTGCGCAAACGGTGCCTGCCACCACGAAGACATAGACGACAACTTCTGCAGGGGCCAGCCCTTTGGTGCACCCTGCGGAGTTTGCCGCACCGGCGCTACCTGCGACCCTGCCGGCAGATGTTCCGGTGGCACACCGTCCGAAACAGATTGTGGGCCCTGCATGACAGGTAGCGTCTGCACGGCGGACGGAGGGTGCGCCGGCGGAGTACCCGTCCCGAATGGTACCGCCTGCGCAGACGGAGGCATCTGCACGAACGGAACATGTCGATCCCCAGAGCAACTTCAGATATATCAAGTACGCACCCCAAGTGGCACGGTGCAGATCTCTGCCAATGGCTCTTTCGTTGCCCCGTCCGACGAGATACGTATCTCGGCCCGCGTTGAAGGTGCTTCTCACCTAGAGCCCGGATTTCCGATTTGAGCTTCGCCTGCTAACCATCGCGATGCTCCCGGCGCCCCTGTAGATGCGGGTTTGAGCGCATCAGATGGGCCATGGAGGGCGACACCGAGTGGGTGACAAGGATGGCAAGCCGTTTCAGTTCTCGTTCAACGGGTTTGTGAAGGTCGATTTCCAGGGCTCGCGGGTCACCTCTGACGGCGGCCTGCTGCTGGTTCGAGAGCTAGACGAACGGCTCGGCCTCGGCAAGCTGATTGACGACCATCTCAGCGATACGCGGCAGGGCGAGAACAAGAAGTTCCCGCTGGCGGATCTGGTGCGGCAGTCGGTCTACTCGCGGTTGGCGGGCTACGAAGACCTCAACGACGCCGTGCGGGTGGCCGCCGATCCGACGTTTCGCCTGCTCGGCTCGAAGAAGAACTGGGATCGCGGCGGGGCGCTGACCTCGCGGTTGCAGAGCTTCGAGACCGGCATGCTCGCCGGCGACGAGAACCTGATCGGGTTGATGGCGGTGAACCGCGAGCTGATCGGCCAAGCCGAGGCCGGCGACGACAGCGAGCGCGTGGTGCTCGACATGGACTCGACCGAGAGCCCGGTTCATGGCCAACAGGAAGGCAGCGCCTACAACGGCCACTACGAGTCGGTCTGCTATCACCCGCTGTTGCTGTTCAACCAGCACGGCGACTGCTTATCCGCGAAGCTGCGGCCGGGCAACGTCTCCAGCGCCGAGGACTGGGACGAGCTGTTGCTGCCCGAGATCGAGCGCCAACAGGCCGAGGGCAAGGAAGTCACGTTCCGCGCCGACGCCGCCTTCGCCAAGCCGGAGATTTACGAGGCGCTGGAAGAGCGCGGCGTCAACTACGTGATCCGCATTCCGGCCAACAGGAACCTGGAGCTGGAGATCGAAGACATCCTATTCCGAGCGCCGGGCAGGCCCTCGCTCAAACCGCTGGTGCGCTACAAGAGCTTCCGCTATCAGGCCGCGAGCTGGTCGAAGTCCCGGCGGGTCGTCGCCAAGGTCGAGCACCACGCGGGCGAGTTGTTTCCGCGCGTCGGTTTCATCGTCACGAACATGGCGTTGCCGAGCCGCTCGGTGGTGCGCTTCTACAACAAGCGCGGCACGGCGGAGCAGTGGATCAAGGAAGGCAAGCAGGCGACGTGCTGGACGCGGCTGTCTTGCCGGCGCTTCCGAGCGAACGAAGTGCGGCTGCAACTCGCGGTGCTGGCCTACAACCTGGGCAACCTGTGGCGGCGGCTGGGGCTGCCGAGCCGGATCAAGAGCTGGTCGCTGACGAGCTTGCAGCAGCGGCTGATGAAGACCGGCGGTCGGCTGGTGAAGCACGCGCGGTACTACTGGCTCTTGTTGGCCGAGGGGCGCCTCAACCGCCAGCTGTTCGGCGAGATGCTGGCGAGGTTGGCGGCGCTGCCTGCGCCGGGAGGCTGACGCGGCGAGGCTCGGAGCATCCGAACACGAGTCGCCGAGAGGCGAGGTCGGAGCGGTGTCGGCGAAGGGCGCCGTCCGAGCCCGTGAAGCGACGCGCGACGCTCCCAGTCGCGGCCAGACAAAGGAGGAAGGAGGCGAATGTGCCGGAGAAGGCAGAAAACCGTTGCGCCGGAGCGGCGTGCTCGACTACGCTACACGCGTCGGGATGGCCAAAATGGAAATCCCGGTAGAGAGCAATATAGTTTGGCTCTTGGCTCCTGTCGGTGACTATACAGGACTGACCACCCCTGTCACTCCTGTTGGGCCCGAACTAACCTTCTATGCCGAGTCGAACATGCTGAACTCCACAGACCAACAGGGGAGACCCTGGGGCACCGAAACGACAGGTCGACGCCTGCCCCATCAGCGTCTAGAATACGAGGTCGCAGCTACAATCACGATTGACGGCATAGAACAAAACGCCACTCTAACACCGCCGCTACCCTTCATCAGGCAAGATGAGGTAGACACACTAAGGCAGGAGTATCTTGATTTCAATCGTACACACAGCTGCACCGCGTGCTTCACACCGGCCCGGGCTCAAGTAGTTACGCCCCTATTCCGAGAGTTCAATACGGGCAATTACGCGGTGGTGGCAGACGAATTGTCCACGGATAATCTGACTCGCCTAGCAGCGTCGATTCAGGAACACTTTGCTACGGCGTTTTTCACCGATGTTCAAGTCCGACAGCCCGGAGCCACGTGCCCACTGGATCAGCCCAACTGCACGGTGGTGTTTCGTGGTTTAAATATTGCAACGTCTGGCCGTTGTACACCCCGAACTGGGAATGGGGACCCGAGAAACTGCCCGTCGGGCGCAGACATATCAGCCTCTATATCTGCAGGGTTCTTTACCGAGCCACAGGGGGATGACGTGTGCCAGGAACGAAACGTCTTGCAGGAATGCCTGGGGCCAATTACTGCCGGACAGAACAATCGTGCAGAGACAACCGCGAACAACCGGCCGCTTACAATACCGGCTTTGCGATTCATCGTTACCAGTGCCTACAGAAATCCCCAGCGAAACCTGGATGTTGGCTCGAGTGCCAGAAATAGTCGCCATGTTAGGAGTCGCGCCATCGACATCGATCCGAGAACTCTACAAGTTCCCGGAGTGTCTTCCTCTCAGTTGATGTGCATGATCGAGCGCGCAGGGGACCTGGCGGTCGGCGAGAACATGTCCTATACTGAAATAGGGGGATCAACATTCGTAAAGTGCAGTCATAGCGGAGCCGACCATGTTCATATTCAGAATTAGATCGAGGTGGTGTATCGGCGCGAAAGTTGCGGCTTTCCTCCTCAACGGCGTTCTGCTTGCGTGGTTCTCCGGTGCGACAGCCGCTCAGCAAACTCTTAGAGCGGATCATGAATCGGCTGTCGAATACTACGAAAGGCGTATCGCCGAAGATCCTTCCGATGCTGATCTATACTTTCTCCTAAGTATAAGTACCGACGATCCTGCCCGAAAGCGCGAATTGCTTTCAAAGGCCATTTCCCTCGATCCGGAGCACGAAAGGGCGCATTTCGAACTTGCGCGAGCCCTTCTTGCAGTGGACTTGGTCAGTCAGGCACTTCGCGAATTCACGGCGCATGTCCAGGCTGTACCCTATGGAACAAGAGGGGACGCATTCAGCGCAATCCGTTTCGGTCTCGATCTGGAACAGCGGGGTCTGAGAACTGAGGCTGTTTCAATCTACAACCAAACCCTCGACTGGATGTTGGGCGAGTCGGCGTTCGAAAGATGTTATGCCTTTCTGAGTCTTCATCCCGAGAAATATTCGGACTTCGAGGCGTTCAGATCGAGGCTGCAAAGCTTAGCGCCGTATTGTAGTAGAGCCGAACATCGTGACAAGGCTGCTGCTTTTCTGCATGAAGGGCAGGTTGAGGAAGCGGCAAAAGAGTTGGATCTTCAGATTGACGAAAACCCGCTATACCAAGAGGCTTATCTGTTATTGTTCGATATCTACTTACAGCGAGGCGATACGGCGTCCGCTCTTCGGTCAGTGAAGAGGTATTTCGACGTCGAAAGGAGCGGGTTGGAGAGATGTAAGATCTTCCGGCGGTTGAATCTTGCAAACATGGCAGAAAAGACGGAGGCCGACTTTGTCCGTAGGTTGCAGAAAGAGTGCGAATCGCGAGATCGAAGCGAAGTCAAGTAATTCCTTTCGCCGCGTGATGAGATTGCTGGGCCCGATTTCTTCGAGGAATCGATTTGTGTCAGTGCCTGGCAAGGCCGCGGTGCTTCTGATGGTCGCGTCAGCGCTTTACGGTCAGAAAGGCGAAGAAGGGCCGTTTATGATTCAGAATGCTGGTGCCCTCGGGGAAGAGAGGGCAGTTCCGAGCCAGGTTCGTAGGTTCGAGCTCTCGGCTTTGTCGGAGAGAGACGTTGTGGCTCGGGGGCAGATGATCTTCGGGGCGTCTTGGACTATCGAGGAGGGCGGTGGGCGACCAATGACGAAAGGAACGGGGGCGGCACTAGGGGACAGTTCGCGGCCGCTCATCGGCGGCCGATCGTTTAACCGAGTCTCCGGTCCAGATGCTAATTCGTGTGCGGGGTGCCACAACTTGCCGTATGGGATCTCTGGTGGTGCGGGCGATTTCTCCACTAGTGTATTCGTGCTTGCCCAGCGGTTCGACTCGGTTACCTTCGATCAGGAAGTAGTCATGCCGACGGCAAGCGCTGTGGATGAGCATGGGGTAGCGATATCACTTCAGACGGTTGGTAATCTCCGGGCGACCACAGGGCTGTTTGGTTCGGGCTATCTTGAGATGCTCTCGCGTCAGATTTCGGCCGAGCTGCAGCAGATTCGAGACAACATGTCGCCCGGTGAGGCCAGGAACCTTGTGGCTAAGGGAATTGACTTTGGAACGCTTCAGTTGACGAATGGAGCCCTTTGGGACGCTTCCGCGGTCCAAGGTCTACCACGGCAGAGCCTGCTCTCTAGAGGCGCACACGAGCCTCCGAGTCTCCTTATTCGACCGTGGCACCAGGCGGGAAACGCCGTCTCGCTTAGGGAGTTTACGAACACCGCCTTCAATCAGCATCACGGCATGCAGTCAATCGAGCGTTTTGGTCTCGACACGGATCTCGACAGCGACGGTTTCACGAATGAGCTGACGCGAGGGGAGGTGACCGCCGTGACAGTCTATCAAGCCACTCTTCAAGTTCCCGGCCGTGTGATCCCCCACATCCCGGAGATTGAGGGCGCCGTGCTGATGGGCGAGGATGTTTTCGAGCGGATCGGATGCGCCGGCTGCCACATTCCCAAGCTGCCCTTGGACGCGGACGGCTGGATCTACGTCGAGCCGAACCCTTATAACCCGCCCGGCAACCTGCGCAGTGGTGAGATAGAGGACTACAAGGTGGACCTCACGAGCGACGAGCTTCCGGGGCCACGCCTCAAGCCCGACAGGAACGGCATTGTCTGGGTGGACGCCTACACAGATTTTAAGCTGCACGACATCTGTGAACCGGGGTTCGAAGAGCCGCTCGACCAGAATCAGTCGCCTTGGTCTCCCGAGTTCAGGATGGGCAACTGCAGATTCCTGACGAAGCGCCTCTGGGGCGCAGCCAACCAGCCGCCGTACTTCCATCACGGGCTATTCACCACCATGCGTCGCGCGATCCTCTCACACTACGGTGAGGCGAACGACTCGCGGCTTGCCTTCGAAGCGCTGTCAGAGTACGAAAAAGACTCCCTAGTCGAGTTCCTAAAGCCCGGATTTCCGATTTGAGCTTCGCCTGCTAACCATCGCGATGCTCCCGGCGCCCCTGTAGATGCGGGTTTGAGCGCATCAGATGGGCCATGGAGGGCGACACCGAGTGGGTGACAAGGATGGCAAGCCGTTTCAGTTCTCGTTCAACGGGTTTGTGAAGGTCGATTTCCAGGGCTCGCGGGTCACCTCTGACGGCGGCCTGCTGCTGGTTCGAGAGCTAGACGAACGGCTCGGCCTCGGCAAGCTGATTGACGACCATCTCAGCGATACGCGGCAGGGCGAGAACAAGAAGTTCCCGCTGGCGGATCTGGTGCGGCAGTCGGTCTACTCGCGGTTGGCGGGCTACGAAGACCTCAACGACGCCGTGCGGGTGGCCGCCGATCCGACGTTTCGCCTGCTCGGCTCGAAGAAGAACTGGGATCGCGGCGGGGCGCTGACCTCGCGGTTGCAGAGCTTCGAGACCGGCATGCTCGCCGGCGACGAGAACCTGATCGGGTTGATGGCGGTGAACCGCGAGCTGATCGGCCAAGCCGAGGCCGGCGACGACAGCGAGCGCGTGGTGCTCGACATGGACTCGACCGAGAGCCCGGTTCATGGCCAACAGGAAGGCAGCGCCTACAACGGCCACTACGAGTCGGTCTGCTATCACCCGCTGTTGCTGTTCAACCAGCACGGCGACTGCTTATCCGCGAAGCTGCGGCCGGGCAACGTCTCCAGCGCCGAGGACTGGGACGAGCTGTTGCTGCCCGAGATCGAGCGCCAACAGGCCGAGGGCAAGGAAGTCACGTTCCGCGCCGACGCCGCCTTCGCCAAGCCGGAGATTTACGAGGCGCTGGAAGAGCGCGGCGTCAACTACGTGATCCGCATTCCGGCCAACAGGAACCTGGAGCTGGAGATCGAAGACATCCTATTCCGAGCGCCGGGCAGGCCCTCGCTCAAACCGCTGGTGCGCTACAAGAGCTTCCGCTATCAGGCCGCGAGCTGGTCGAAGTCCCGGCGGGTCGTCGCCAAGGTCGAGCACCACGCGGGCGAGTTGTTTCCGCGCGTCGGTTTCATCGTCACGAACATGGCGTTGCCGAGCCGCTCGGTGGTGCGCTTCTACAACAAGCGCGGCACGGCGGAGCAGTGGATCAAGGAAGGCAAGCAGGCGACGTGCTGGACGCGGCTGTCTTGCCGGCGCTTCCGAGCGAACGAAGTGCGGCTGCAACTCGCGGTGCTGGCCTACAACCTGGGCAACCTGTGGCGGCGGCTGGGGCTGCCGAGCCGGATCAAGAGCTGGTCGCTGACGAGCTTGCAGCAGCGGCTGATGAAGACCGGCGGTCGGCTGGTGAAGCACGCGCGGTACTACTGGCTCTTGTTGGCCGAGGGGCGCCTCAACCGCCAGCTGTTCGGCGAGATGCTGGCGAGGTTGGCGGCGCTGCCTGCGCCGGGAGGCTGACGCGGCGAGGCTCGGAGCATCCGAACACGAGTCGCCGAGAGGCGAGGTCGGAGCGGTGTCGGCGAAGGGCGCCGTCCGAGCCCGTGAAGCGACGCGCGACGCTCCCAGTCGCGGCCAGACAAAGGAGGAAGGAGGCGAATGTGCCGGAGAAGGCAGAAAACCGTTGCGCCGGAGCGGCGTGCTCGACTACGCTACACGCGTCGGGATGGCCAAAATGGAAATCCCGGTAAAGACGCTCCAGGTTCTACCGCCCGGGACGAAGGACCGCATCGTGGACGAGAATTTCCAAGCGCGCGAGTGGCCGCCAGCTGAGGAGAAGGGGTCGTGAGAGCCCTAGGGATCTGTACGCTGATGGTGGCGTTTGGACTCGTCCTTCGCGCGGCCGAGGCTGAGAGCACGGCCACCTCATTACCGCAGAAGGTGACCATCGAGCTGTTTTCGGACTTCCAGTGCCCCTTCTGCCGCCATTTCGCCGAGTCCTTGCGACCGCTACAGGCGCAAGGTGCGGAACGTGTGGACCTCGATGTCGTGTTCAAGAACTTCCCGCTTTCGTTTCACCCGGACGCCGAGTTGGCGGCAAGGACCGCCCTTGCGGCCGAGAAGCAAGGCAAGTTCTGGGAGATGCACGACCTGCTGTTCGCCAATCAGCAGGCCTTGAAACGGGACGACTTGACGCGATACGCGGAGACCCTGGGGCTCGACACGGAGCGGTTCCGTGCAGATCTTGAAAGCGAGCAACTCGCGCAGAGGATCGCCGCCGACAAAGCGGAGGGCGAAGCTCGGGGAGTCAGCGGCACACCGGCATTCTCGGTAAACGGCCGGATGTATTCTGGCACGAAAACAACGGAAGAGCTGAGAAAGCTCGTGCAGGACGAGCGGGCTCGCATATGGGCGCTCTCCGAGGTTACGGACGAGCGTCTGAGCAAGGGCCCCGCGGACGCTCCCGTCGTCTTGGAGCTTTTCGCCGACTTGCAGAGCCCGGTGAGCATCCCGGCGATGCAGATGGTGGATGGGGCGGTCGCAAAGTATCACGGGGCGGTGCGCGTCCAGTTTCGGAACTTCCCCCTGGCCTTCCACCGCGACGCTCCGATGGCGCACGCGGCGGCGATGACTGCCGCCAGGTATGGCCGCTTTTGGGAGTTCGCCGCCTACATCCTGGCGCACCAGGACTCGCTGCGCGAGCAGGATTTGTTCGCCTACGCCGGCGAGCTTGGATTGGACGCGAACAGCTTTGCCGAAATGGTCCGCGACCGCCGCTACGCGCCGCGCGTGGACGCGGACTTGGCGGCGGGCGTGAGCCGGGGCGTGCGCGGCAGTCCGGTGATCTTCGTGAATGGCCGGCGCATCGATGGCGTGCCGGACCTGCGGGTGTTGACGCAGTACGTGGAGGAGGAGCTGGCGGCGAAGCCGTAGCGGCTGAGAGGTTCCGAGGCAGTCGATGCGAGTCCCATTCCAGCTTCGGCCGTTCGGCGCAGTCTTCGCGATCGCGATGCTGGCGACGACGTCTGTGCCGGCGCAGCTCAACCAGAACTGCACGGTGAGCGTGCTCAACCGGACGGTGCGGGTGAGCGCGAATGGCTCGTGGGTGCTGCCGAACGTGCCGGCCAACTTTGGGCAGGTGAAGGCCCGGGCGACGTGCGTGCAGAACGGAATGACGACGTTTGGCGAATCCGAGTATTTCACCGTACCCGCCAACGAGGCGGTCAACCTGCCGGAGATCAACCTCGGGTCCGCGACGCCGATTCCTTCGTCCCTGGCAATCACTCCCAACCCTTCCACCCTGAACGCCGCCGGCCAGACCATCCAACTCAGCGTGACCGCGACCTACCCGGATGGCTCCACGGCCGACGTGACGCCAGCCGGCGCGGGCACGAACTACACAACGAGCAATGCAGCGATCGCCTCGATCAGCGCGGACGGCCTGGTGACGGCGGTCTCGAGCGGGACGGTTCTGATTCAGGCGATCAACGACGGCGCGGGGGCGATTGCGACCGTGCGCGTGAGCCTGTCGCAGGATTCCGACGGCGACGGGATCGATGACGACATTGAGATCAGCTTGGGCCTCGATCCCAACAACCCAATCGACGGGCAGGAGGATTTCGACCGGGACGATCTGACGAACAGCGCGGAGATCGCGCTGGGGACGGAGATTCGGAAGGCGGACACGGACGGGGACGGGCTGGGCGATGGCACCGAGGTTGCGGGTCTGACAAATCCGCTGCTGCCGGATACGGATGGCGACGGAGTACCGGATGGCGTCGAGGTGCAAACAGCGTCGAACCCGACGGACCCGACGAGCTACGACCTGTGTCAAGCGGTGGAGACGTTCTCGGTCACACCGGAGAGCTTCACGCTGGCGGTCAACGAGGCCAACCCGGTTGTGAGTCAGCAGTTGAGCGTCAGCGGCGAGCTGATCGACGGCAAGACGACCTTGGATCTGGCCGCCACGTCCCGGCGGACGACCTATGCGTCGAGCGATCTGAGCATCTGCAACTTCGGCGCGGAACCTGGCCTGATTTTTGCCGGCAACCAAGGGGCCTGCACGATCACGGTCGAGAACTCAGGGTGCTGGACGGCTCAGGCGGTTGGCACGGTTCGGAACTTCACTCCGGGCGCGCTTAGCTTCGTCGATATCCCAGGTTTCGCGAACAACGTGGATGTGAGCGGAAACTACGCCTTCGTGGCGGCTGGGGCCGCCGGTTTGCAGTTGGTCGATGTCGCGGACCGGGCCGCGCCCCGCATCGTGGCGTCATTCGATACACCGGGAAGCGCGAACGACGTGAGGATTGTCGGGGACCATGCCTTCGTGGCGGATGGCGCTGGAGGGCTTCGTGTCGTCAATGTCGCAGATCCGCTCAACCCAAGCGGCAGCGGTGCTGCAGGCACGGCGGGTAATGCGTTGGATGTGGTTGTACGAGGCAATCTAGCATTCGTCGCCGCTGGCGCGGCTGGGTTGGAGATCTACGATGTGACCAATCGGTCGGCGCCGCTCCGTCTAGGCAGTCTTACGATGCCAGGGCTGGCGCGGGGCGTCGAGGCGGATCTCGACCGCGCTATTGCAGTCGTTGCCAGTAGCGAAGGGATGCACGTGGTGGATGTTGCGAATGCATCCAGTCCGGCTCTGCTCGCGAATCTTGCGGGAGGAGACGTTCGCGACGTTGTGCTGCAGGGCAACGTCGCGTTCCTCGCTGACCTCAGCCGAAGCTTTACGACGGTGGATCTAACGGACCCCAGCGCTCCGGTGGTTGGGGGTTCGCTCAATCGGGACGTCGCGGGACTCCTGGTAGATGTCGCAACGGCCGGCACGCGGGCGACGGGCGCCGACATCTTCTTCGTGAATGGCGTTCCCCTGATTGACGTTTCAAACCCAGCCGCACCGGTCGCTCGACAGATTATCCGGTTCGACCTCATGCTAGGAGGCCGAGACGATGACGGTACAGGTGTGGCTCTCGACAGGAGCTACGTCTACCTAACCGCAGCGAAGAATTCCTCCACACGCCTGTACATCGGACAGTACTCGCCAATTGATGACCCGTTCGGGATAGCGCCTCAGGTCACGATCACCGCGCCGCCGGATGGTGAGACGGTGATCGAGGGAACGATCGTCGGCGTCAGAGCGTCTGCTACGGACGATGTCGGCGTGGCTGCTGTGAGCTTCTTCGCCAACGGTCAACCGATAGGGACAGACCCAAGCTCGCCGTATGCGACAAGTTTCAGACCGACGAGTCCGGGGACGGTCACGCTCAACGCACTCGCGGTAGACTTTGGCGGGAATGCGGGGACCGATCAGGTCACGGTTGAAGTCACGCCCGATCCATTGACGACCGTGATCGGGCGAGTCGTCGACAAAGCCGGAGCGGGCGTCGACTCCGCGACGGTCGGGGTCTTTGACGCACCAGGGAGTACGTCGGGGCCGGATGGAAGCTTCGTCATTTCGAACGTGCCGACCATCCTCGGCAGTATCTTGGTTTCCGCTATAAAAGGGACTCTGTCAGGTCGTTCGGTTCCGCGTGATCCTGTTCCAGGAGGCGTCACGGATGTTGGCGATGTCATGATCTCAGAGACGCCTTCTAGGCTTTACCCAGTGGAAGTGACGCACATTCCGGGAGGGCGTCGCGCATTCGAGGTCGAGACGGCCGACTTGAATAGCGATGGAAACGTGGATGCGGTCGTTGCTCTGGTGACCAGCCCAGCGAGTGTCGCTGTCCTGCTGGGAAAGGGAGACGGATCCTTCGAAGCGCCTTCAATCGTGCGGTTCGGCGGCAATGGGGCCTACAATCACCAGATCGAGCTCGCCGACGTCAATGCTGATGGAATGCTCGATATTCTGTCCGCAAACAGCGAAGTCGTGGGCTTGAGCGTTGCACTCGGCAACGGCGACGGGACATTTGCGGCCGGAGCTGACTTCGATTTGCTCGGTCGGGGTCCCGTTTCGATACAAGTAGGGGATCTGGATGGCGACAATCACCTGGACGTAGTGACGTCGAACTCGACTTCAAACGACCTTTCAATCGTCTTTGGTAACGGCGACGGAACGTTTCGGGCCGGGCACCGAATCCCGGTCGGTCGAGTCCCCTACAATGTGCGCCTTGCCGATCTCAACGGAGATGGCAGTTTGGACGTCGTTGCGTCAAACTCGCAATCGAACAACATCTCCGTGTTGCTTGGGAATGGCGACGGGACCCTACAAACAGCACAGACGTTCGCAACAGGCAATCTGCCGTGGTCCATCGCGATTGCCGATATGGATAGCGATGGAACGAGCGATGTGCTTGTGTCGAATGGGGCTGCGGACTCGTTTTCGGTCCTGTTAGGCAATGGCGACGGCACGTTCCAAGCACAGTTTGAGGTTGCTGTGGGAGAGCGCCCGGCCGAGATTATCGCGACCGATGTGAACGCTGATGGATTGCTGGATGTTTTGACCGCCAACGTCAACTCGAACAATGCCTCAGTAGTCCTCGGGAACGGCGACGGCACGTTTCAGCCAAGCAGCGAAGCAAGTGCCGCCAATAGTCCACAGTACGTGGCAACGGCGGATCTCGACAACGATGGAAGACAAGAGTTGTTGCTGGGTGGTGTTGTACCCAGCCTGACACTCGCTTTCATTCGCGACGACGGCACCTTTCCTACCGCCCGCAAATTCAGTAGCTTGACGACCGGAGAGGTCACATCTGAAGCCGTCGGCGATCTGAACAACGATGGATTTCCCGATGTCGTCGCGACCTCTGGGCGCGGCGGTTCGGGCCAGTTGTCAGTCCTGTTGAGCGATGGCTCTGGGTCATTTGCCGGCGCGCAGGTCTACGTGGCCGGTCGAGATGCGCAGGATGTGGCGATCACAGATTTGAATCGCGACGGCAGGAGCGATGTCGTGATCGGCAGCGAGTTCACCCATTCTCTCGACGTGATGCTAGGAGTCGGGGACGGCACGCTTCTCGCGCCAACCTCGTATCCGACATCCGGATCAGTGAACGCTTTCGCGCTGGCGGATTTCGACCGGGACGGCTCGCTCGATGCGGTCGTTGGTGTCCGCAATTCCACGACGCCGCTCTCGTTGCTGCCCGGTCGCGGAGACGGGGGCTTCGAGGCAGCGCAGAAGCTCGCCGTGTCGAGGCAATGCAACGAAGTGACAGCGGTTGATCTGGACGATGATCGCGACCTGGAGATCGTGTGCGTGGATGCCGATGGCCGGTTCTCGGTCTTTCTTGGCAATGGGGATGGTACGTTCTTGCCGGCGGTCACATATGGTGCGGGAATGCGGCCGTCGAACGCCGTCGCAGGGGACGTGAACGGAGACGGGGATGTCGATATCGTCCTGGGCGGATTCCAGTCGTCACTTGCCGCCATCCACTTAGGCAACGGAGATGGGACATTCCAGCCTCCTTCGGTCGTTCCGGGTGGCTCCGGAACATCTCGTGTTACGCTATCCGACCTGGATGGCGATGGGTTGCTCGACATCGCGGCTACGGGCCTGAATTCTAACGATGTGACCGTGCTGCTGGGAACGGGCGATGGCACGTTCGAAGAGAGCGGCCGATTCTTCGCGGGGCGAGAACCCATCTCGGTTTCGGTAGCCGACATCGATGTCGACGGAAACCCCGATCTGGTCATGGCCAACAGACCGCGCGAGGTCACCGTTTTGCTTAACCAGAAGTAGTTCACGCGCTAAGCGCGGGCCCGTCATTCTGAGGTGCTACCATCGCACGGATCTCAGTCCGCCGCGGAAGGCTAATGCTCATGAAGGAGTCGTACAGCCCGTTCGGCGTGCGCGGCGGCGGTGAAGACGGCACGAGTGTCGTTGTTCAGAATCTTGAGCCAGTGGCTGATATAGCCGACGTTGTCCTCGCGAGACTCCAGTGTCAACTCGAGGTCCGAGCATAGGAATGCTGCTCCCAGTTCCGCGATTAGTTCCTCGATAGCGTAGGCTTCCGAGCCAAAGCGTTTGCCGGTGAAGTCGCGGTTGAGACGGCTTGGATGGCCCGAATGGTGGATTACTTCATGGCCGAGGGTCCCGTAGTATGATTCAGCGTCTCGGAACGACGCGAACGGCGGCATTTGGATGTAGTCCTGGGTCGAGTTGTAGTACGCGCTGTTGCCACCGTGCCGGATGTCGGCGCCGATTGCGGCGAAGAAGCGCTCGGCTCGTTCGATGCGCTCGGCTGGTTCGGTTTGGGGCTTAGCGAGGGCGTAGTAGCTGTCGGGTAGGCCGTCGATCTGCTGCGCGTTAAAGACAGTGTAGCCGCGTAAGAAGTGGATCTCCCGTTCGGTTTCGTCGCCCGTCTCCTCGTCGGTCTCGCTGCGGGTGACGCTGTTTGCGTAGACGACGAGCGAACCTTTCTCCCCCTTACGCACGTGGGCTTCCAGCTCGGCGGCTTGACGGAACGTCATCCAGATGGGAGCGCTGAAGCCTTGCGCCATCGCCGACGCCCAGAGTGAGAGCACGTTGATGCCGGAGTAGGGCTGGCCGTTGTGCCGAAGCGGGCGCGTGATGGGTCCGGCGGCGTGCTCGGCGTTCCAGGGCTTGACCCAGGGACGGACGCCCTTTTCCAGTTGCGCGACGATCTGCTGGGTGATGCGGCTGTAGACATCCGGACGCGAATGATTCTGCATGTCTCGTTCTCCTTGGGGCTGAGGAATTCTCAACACGCGAAGAAGAATGCGCGGGGCTGGAGCGGATCGGTCACCCGCAGGGGAAACGGCCAACACGGGAGCCCCTCATTAGGGGCGAATGGAGCGGGCCGAGCCGTTGACGGAGCCGCGCCCCGCGAAAGAATCGCGTGTAGGTTTGAGAAAGCCCGGCCCGGGATAGAGAGACGGTCGCAGGGGAGTCATGATTCCAGCTGCGATCTAGCCAGATCGGCGCGAGTGAGGACGGTAGTTAGCGGGCAGGACCTTCCAGGTCTGGAACGCTGCGCGCCGCATCTCTCGTGAGCGCCTCCGATGCTTTGCGGACGGTTAGCTCAGCGTAGTACTGCGGGTTCGCTTTGTCGTTGGCTCGTGAAGCGGCGATGGCCGCGGTGACGGCGTCCGGGGATTCGCCCCGAGAGAGCGCTCGCTTGGCGAACGCCCAGTCACGCTCGGATTGCGAGCCCTTCCCTGTCGGATGAAGATGCCGTGTGCGATGGAAGGCGCGAGCGTCGGCCTTGTCGGGCACAGGGAAATCCTCGGGCCGGTTGACCCTGTCATTCAGCTTCTCAACCGAGACGAAGTGCGGCGTCTCGCGCTTGCGGTTGTAGAGCCCGGGAAGGCGCATGACGCGGGCGGCGTCGGTGGCCGCCGGGTCCGCGCCGGTCTCGCGGGTTAGATGCCGCTGCAGGCGCTCGGCTTGGCCCGCGTCGAACCCCTCCACCTTCCATACAACCTGCCAGCGCCCGGGCGAGCTACTGACGCGGTAGTTGGGCTGAGGGAGATCCTGCCGGGCGAGCAGTCGCTCGACCGCCGCCGTGCCGTTCTCATCGAAGTCGAGGTAGATGTGCCGAACGGCGGCGAGGTCGGCCTTGGTCCGCCCCTTTGCCTCAGGACGGAGCGTGTTCATGGAGAGGTAGATCTCCTCGCCCGAAGCGTTGCGGTGACGAAGCCAGGCCTGGAAGTCGGCCGATGCGATGCGCTCGGCGGAGGCGATCCGCTGGGTGGCCGCGCGCTTCTTCGCATCAACCAGGACGACGGCCAAGCGGTCCGACTCCTCGAAGTTTTCTCGGATGTAACGAGAAGCAAGCTCGCGGTCCATCAGCATCTCCCTCGCTCGAAGAGCGTCTCGAACTCGTAGCAGTCGTCGGCGACGAGGTAGCGCTTGACGGCGAGCGCTTCCGACACGACTCTCCGCCCGCCCTCCCGCGTGATCTGCACAACCATGTCCAACCCTTGGGCGATGTTCGACCGGATGGCCGCGTAGGGGAGCTGAATCCCGGATTGCAGGACGCAGCTCGTGAAGCGCGAGAGGGCTTCCTCGGCTGAGCTCGCATGGATCGTCGAGAGCGAGCCGTCGTGACCAGTGTTGAGCGCCTGCAGCAGGTCGAACGCTTCGCCGCCGCGGACCTCGCCGAGCAAGATGCGGTCCGGGCGCAGGCGGAGCGTGGTGCCGCGGCCTTGACCTGGTTCCCGTTCTCCTCGAAAAGGACCGCCCAGAAACGCCGAAGCTCCGGCTCAAGCTCGGTCCATGCTTCGGCCAGGGCGAGCGTCGCGCTCGGGTCCGTCTCCCTCAACCGGGATTTCCATTTTGACCATCCCGACGCGTGTAGCGTAGTCGAGCACGCCGCTCCGGCGCAACGGTTTTCTGCCTTCTCCGGCACATTCGCCTCCTTCCTCCTTTGTCTGGCCGCGACTGGGAGCGTCGCGCGTCGCTTCACGGGCTCGGACGGCGCCCTTCGCCGACACCGCTCCGACCTCGCCTCTCGGCGACTCGTGTTCGGATGCTCCGAGCCTCGCCGCGTCAGCCTCCCGGCGCAGGCAGCGCCGCCAACCTCGCCAGCATCTCGCCGAACAGCTGGCGGTTGAGGCGCCCCTCGGCCAACAAGAGCCAGTAGTACCGCGCGTGCTTCACCAGCCGACCGCCGGTCTTCATCAGCCGCTGCTGCAAGCTCGTCAGCGACCAGCTCTTGATCCGGCTCGGCAGCCCCAGCCGCCGCCACAGGTTGCCCAGGTTGTAGGCCAGCACCGCGAGTTGCAGCCGCACTTCGTTCGCTCGGAAGCGCCGGCAAGACAGCCGCGTCCAGCACGTCGCCTGCTTGCCTTCCTTGATCCACTGCTCCGCCGTGCCGCGCTTGTTGTAGAAGCGCACCACCGAGCGGCTCGGCAACGCCATGTTCGTGACGATGAAACCGACGCGCGGAAACAACTCGCCCGCGTGGTGCTCGACCTTGGCGACGACCCGCCGGGACTTCGACCAGCTCGCGGCCTGATAGCGGAAGCTCTTGTAGCGCACCAGCGGTTTGAGCGAGGGCCTGCCCGGCGCTCGGAATAGGATGTCTTCGATCTCCAGCTCCAGGTTCCTGTTGGCCGGAATGCGGATCACGTAGTTGACGCCGCGCTCTTCCAGCGCCTCGTAAATCTCCGGCTTGGCGAAGGCGGCGTCGGCGCGGAACGTGACTTCCTTGCCCTCGGCCTGTTGGCGCTCGATCTCGGGCAGCAACAGCTCGTCCCAGTCCTCGGCGCTGGAGACGTTGCCCGGCCGCAGCTTCGCGGATAAGCAGTCGCCGTGCTGGTTGAACAGCAACAGCGGGTGATAGCAGACCGACTCGTAGTGGCCGTTGTAGGCGCTGCCTTCCTGTTGGCCATGAACCGGGCTCTCGGTCGAGTCCATGTCGAGCACCACGCGCTCGCTGTCGTCGCCGGCCTCGGCTTGGCCGATCAGCTCGCGGTTCACCGCCATCAACCCGATCAGGTTCTCGTCGCCGGCGAGCATGCCGGTCTCGAAGCTCTGCAACCGCGAGGTCAGCGCCCCGCCGCGATCCCAGTTCTTCTTCGAGCCGAGCAGGCGAAACGTCGGATCGGCGGCCACCCGCACGGCGTCGTTGAGGTCTTCGTAGCCCGCCAACCGCGAGTAGACCGACTGCCGCACCAGATCCGCCAGCGGGAACTTCTTGTTCTCGCCCTGCCGCGTATCGCTGAGATGGTCGTCAATCAGCTTGCCGAGGCCGAGCCGTTCGTCTAGCTCTCGAACCAGCAGCAGGCCGCCGTCAGAGGTGACCCGCGAGCCCTGGAAATCGACCTTCACAAACCCGTTGAACGAGAACTGAAACGGCTTGCCATCCTTGTCACCCACTCGGTGTCGCCCTCCATGGCCCATCTGATGCGCTCAAACCCGCATCTACAGGGGCGCCGGGAGCATCGCGATGGTTAGCAGGCGAAGCTCAAATCGGAAATCCGGGCTCAATTCTCGTGGCTCACTGGTTGGGACGTCGTCTTCCCGCGAAGCACGTTGTTCCAGCGTTGGAAAGCGGCTCTCGCGCCTGCGCTTCTTGTCGATCCAAGTATTGGCCTTGTTGTAGAGGAACTTGGTCAGGTAGGCACGCCAGTCGCGGATGCCTTCCGGGCGCTTGGCCTTGAGGTCGAGCAGCCGAGCCGCAAGCTCCGCCTGGAGCTCGTCTCGCTCGGCCGTCCGGAAGGCCCGGACGACCTTGGCAATGAGCGCGAGCTCCTCTGGTGTGATCTCTGA
The DNA here is from genome assembly GCA_965216545.1 of Bryobacterales bacterium. Lineage (GTDB taxonomy): Bacteria > Acidobacteriota > Terriglobia > Bryobacterales > UBA6623 > RI-231. The sequence continues at coordinate 1,276,189 of OZ244172.1, read as the reverse complement.
TGAGGCGCGGCGGCGACCCTCTGGCTCACGCATGGCCGCTGGTCCGGGAAAGACAGGGCCCGAATGCCCAGCTCGGGAAGGTAGCCTTCCGAGCCGGCGGGGCGATCCGATGTGAGCACGATAACGGAGTGGCAGTGTTCAGGGAGGGTGAAACGGGGTCACTCTCGATGACCTCGGCACTCTAGGTAAATTCCCGCTGGCAGGTCAAGGAAACGTTGTGTCGACAGCCGCTGCGCCTTCTGAATCGGCAACGACGGCAATGGCAGTTCTATGCGTCAAGGTGGGAGCCATGCTTGCACCTTGCCCGTGGTCGCATGTCCGGGCGGCTTCAGAAGAGCATCGGCGACGACTCGACCGACCCGGACCCACATCTCCCGAGACCAGGTGGGCACACACGAAATAATTCAAGAATGTTTCGGGATAAAATCCGCAGGCGAACAACAGGCAGAGTGCGGCGCCCCAACTCACGTCACTCGATAGCAAGTGACTGAATAGGTTCACGCGATAGGAGCTAGCGGACCAGAGGTCCACGTCCGAGACTCTGCAAACCCCCTCTACATGGGGACCTCCTTTCTGTGGTTCAGAGCTGTTCAGCGCGTATCTCAACAGATACAGCGGACAGCAATTAAGAAACATGTTCTGAACGTTATACCGTAATCATTTTCGGTATGAGCCGTTTTTCTCGGTAAAACGCATTGCAGGCCGCCTACCAGAGCTGGTACCGTCCAAAACGTAATTTCAAGTTGCCTGCACAACATGCCGAGTTTCAACGAATCCTCGTCACATTTACGAAGTGACATGGTCATTTCAGGCTTACCGTGCCGTACTTTCGCCCCACCTCGGGCGGCAATCCTGTTCTGTGCAGGACTCGCTCTAGTGGCCATCGGAATGGCCCAGACCTCAGACGAACCAATCACCGTTCGCTTGCAGTGGGATCAAATGCGGGAACCCGCGCGACAAGCGCTAGCCGGACGGCGGACCGCTGTCCAGCCAGGGAGGCCGGAGCCGGACTTGAACGACAACTTCAGCGACACCTCGATCGCCCGGCTGCATCGCTTTCGGCGGGGCCCGAACATCACAGGGCTCCTGGCTCGTGAACGTGCGCGGGGCGAATCCGAGAGTCTAGGCACCTTGCTTGTCGGCGCCGCAGTCGGTCGCCGGGCGAGGTTCCTCGTTGGGAATAGATTGCCGGTGCCGCTTGCGCCGGCTCCGCCCGAGCCTGAGCCTCTCCGTCCGATCGGTCCCGTTGGCGGCATGCGAAACCGCCCAGTTGCCCACGGGACGATTGCCAAGTATCCTGGGCCCCCGACGCCGCCGCGGATCCTCGAACGGGATTTCGGGCTGAGCCTCGACTTTGAACCAACTCGTCGGGAGGGAGACACGCTGGAAGTCACCGTTAAGGCGACGTTTCGGGGCGTGGATTTCGAAAACGCCTCCGTACGCAAGGGCTACTTCATTCCCGGTGTCAGCGTGAGCAGTTTGACTGAGACTGTCGAGGTCCAGAACGGCGATGCTTTCGCGATTACGGGTCTCTTCAACGAAGCCGGTCGAGGCCGGCTCAGCCAGATCCCCGGACTTATGCCCAATGGGATCGGCCGGAGAATCATGGACCGTCAACAGGCGCAGGACAACACGGCGCCAGTCTTGATCATTGAATTCTTCTTCAACTGACGCGAGGACGAGAACGACCACCATGCTATCCACGTCGCGCCAAGATCGAGCGGTCATCGGTTCCGTTCTCCTGCCGTTGCTCTTCCCCGTGTTTTTGGCAGCACAGCAGCCGAACCTCAGCCGTGAATACATCTACTCGGGAGACCGCTTGGTTTCCGTGGAGATACCGGCCGCGCCTCCGTCTGGTGGCGGCGGCATCGTAGTAACGCCGAATCCGGCTCAGGTCAACGAGGGAGATCAGATCACCTTTACGGCCAACGAGCCAGTCACGTGGGACTCGCCGACGATCGGTCAGATCTCGGCGGAGGGAGTGTACACCGCACCGGCTCCGGGCACGATTTCGGACAACACTGCGATCGTCATCACCGCTCGCAGCACGACTAACACGCAGGTCACCGGGATCGCCGACCTAACGATCCTCAAGGTGGCGACGGGGGGCGGCGGCGGTCAACCCGAACTTACCGTGTTTGGTGTTACGGGACCGTCCTCGGTGACGGTTGGTGACTCCATCAGTGTCTCCTACACGGCACAAAATTCGGGTGCCAATGCTGGTGCTTTCCGAATCGGCTTCTACCTCTCAACGGACACAACAATCACAACGAGCGACACGTTGCTCGGGACCGTCGATCTCCCGTCGCTGGCGACTGGATCTCAGGGCGGCTCGACGTCACTCTCGACGGCTGGCGTGCCGACCGCTGCGTACAATCTCGGCGCTATCGTTGACGATCTCAGCCAAGTCGCCGAAGACGACGAGACAAACAACTCGACTTCTGGTTTCACGATCTCTGTCCAGAGTCCACCGCCCGCAAACCCCGCTGATCTCGTTATCGACGACATCAGTCTAAATCCTCCATCGGTCGAGATCTTCTCCGCCCTGAGCTTCGCCGTTGACACACGAAACGTTGGCGGTGAGGCGACGGGCCCTTTCTCCATGAAGGTCATGCTATCGCCAACGTCAGACCCCGCAGACGCGATCAACGAGCAGACCTGTGTCGAAACGATCGGGATAGCGGCCAACTCCACCAAGACTCTTGGATGCATTCTCGCACCTGACTCAACTGGGCAGTTCTTCGCTATCGTCCAGTTGGACTCGCTTGACGAAGTCGTCGAGTCGAACGAAGGCGATAATCAAGATGCCCGCTCGGTGACGGTAATCGATCAATCGTTCTTCCACGACCTTTACTGGGAAGGCCAGACAGTCCAGCTCACGATAAGTCCGCTGTTAGTCGAACCCGGCGAGGCGCTCTCGTTTTCGGGTGGATACACGAATTTGGCGGAGCCGTTTACCCCGCAGAACAGTTTCTTCTACAATTTTCCGATCGGCGCCTACATCTCCACCGAGGACGACTTGATAGAAGTCAGTGACGTTAAACTCTGGGATCCAAACTGCATGGCGCCAGGAGTCCCGTGGGCGTTTCATCCCAAGATCGAAAACACGTGCCCGATACCGGCGACTATCCCAGCGCTAACCCCGCCCGGGCCCTCCGAAGCAGGCGTCTTTCTCGACAGCGGATTCTTCGTACCTGAGACCAACGAACAGAACAACGTAGCCCAAGACACAATCCAAGTGCTCGCCGAGCCGACCGTCCTGTCCGTGAACCCGACGTCAGGCAGCGGCCTGAGCGCCACCTTCACGGTCGTCGCATCGGACGCCAACGGTGCATCCGATATCGAATTCGTCGAGTTCCTCTTCAACACTATGGCTCTTGCGGCGGACGGATGCTATGTCGCATTCAATGCGTCGAACGCGTCGATCGAGCTTTACAACGACAGCGGCACGGCCGTTGCGGGATCGGTAACGCCAGGTGGAGGCGGAACGGCGTCGAACTCGCAGTGTACGATCCACGGATCGGGAAGCAGCGTCACCCCGACCGGCAACCAGCTCTCTGTCTCGGTGTCGGTGACTTTTGCGAGCGTCTTCGACGGTAAGAAGGAGATCTTCGTATCGGTTCGAGACTTCGCTGGCCTTCCTTCAACCCAGCAGTGGGCGGATATGGGGAACTGGATCGTCGGGACGGCTGTTCCGCCGACCGCCGATAGCCTGAGCCCGACAAACGGCTCGGGGCCAACGACGACCTTCACGATATCAGGCTCAGACGGCAACGGCAGCGACGATATCACATGGGCGACGCTGATCGTCGGTGACAACTCGCTCGAAGCGGCGAACTGCTGGGTCAGCTACGAGCCACACTCGGACGTCTTGTACCTCCTCGACGACGCAGGGCTTCCGTCAGCGCCTGTCCAGCGAGGGTCGGCCGTCGGGCTGCAAAATGCCCAATGTTCGATCGACACATTCAACGTTAGCTTCACGAGCGCCGGAAACTCCCTGAGCGTCTCCATCCCGGTCACGTTCGCGGGCACGTATCGCCAGCAAAAGAACGTCTATGTGGCCTACAGCGACAACGTCAGCTCTACCGGACCGGTGCTTCTTGGTGACTACGATGCCTCTGCCCCCTCGAGCAACTACACGACGCGAGCGTTGGAGCTGTTCTACAAGTTCGATGAAGGTCGGGGCAGACTGTGCTGGACCATTCTCCAGGCGGAGCGCACGCGGGGACGCTGGCAGGCGGCGCACAGAGGACGACTCTCGGCGTGACTAGCGGCTATGTGACGACGAGCGTGGCCGACTTCGCCGGAAACCGGCTCGATGCTGCGGCCGGAGACGACTTCACCGTGATCTGGGTGGGCAGATTCGCAGAAGCGCCGAATCCGAACTATCAGCGTCTCTGGGCCATGCAAGACACCTCTGGCCAACCGACCATGGCGAGCTGGGACCACCTCACGAGCGCTACGGGTGATGAAGTGTCCTACTTGATACACAACAATGGCAACTACAACTGGGACTACGTCACGAGTCTGAATGACAAGGTCGTGATGGCGGTCGTACGATGCCTCGATACCGTCTGTCAGTACCGATTCGAGGGGGTGGAGTCGAGTTGGAAGAACGTTGCGATAGGAACGACGACCTCGACGACGACCGAGCTACGTATCGGCGCGACCGTACCGAATGCGTACAGGCCGATGCAGAACATGGTCGCGAGCCTGTTCTGGGTCTACACCGATCAACTCAGCGATCAGGAAATCACCGACAACTTCAACTACGCCGGCGGCGTCATCGGCGCTCGCAATGAACAACTCGAAGGCTATGCAGGACCAGTCAACCAACTTCCTAGCGTGACGATGAACGCACCCCCGGGAAACCCGTTTGCGGCCCCGGCATCGATTACCCTCACCGCCTCCGCAAGCGATCCCGACGGTTTCGTTGATCGCGTTGAGTTTTGGGCGGACGGCACACTCATCGGCACGGACTCGACGGGCAGTGGCGGTCAGTACAGCCACAATTGGAATTCGGTTCAGACTGGAACATACGTTGTGGAGGCTCGTGTTTTCGACGATCAGCAGGCCGTGGTCGCCTCCACCCCGGCGATCACGATAACGGTCGTACCGCCAGCGCCGCCGAGCAACTACACGACGCGAGCGTTGGAGCTGTTCTACAAGTTCGATGAAGGGTCGGGGCAGACTGTGCTGGACCATTCTCCAGGCGGAGCGCACGCGGGGACGCTGGCAGGCGGCGCACAGAGGACGACTCTCGGCGTGACTAGCGGCTATGTGACGACGAGCGTGGCCGACTTCGCCGGAAACCGGCTCGATGCTGCGGCCGGAGACGACTTCACCGTGATCTGGGTGGGCAGATTCGCAGAAGCGCCGAATCCGAACTATCAGCGTCTCTGGGCCATGCAAGACACCTCTGGCCAACCGACCATGGCGAGCTGGGACCACCTCACGAGCGCTACGGGTGATGAAGTGTCCTACTTGATACACAACAATGGCAACTACAACTGGGACTACGTCACGAGTCTGAATGACAAGGTCGTGATGGCGGTCGTACGATGCCTCGATACCGTCTGTCAGTACCGATTCGAGGGGGTGGAGTCGAGTTGGAAGAACGTTGCGATAGGAACGACGACCTCGACGACGACCGAGCTACGTATCGGCGCGACCGTACCGAATGCGTACAGGCCGATGCAGAACATGGTCGCGAGCCTGTTCTGGGTCTACACCGATCAACTCAGCGATCAGGAAATCACCGACAACTTCAACTACGCCGGCGGCGTCATCGGCGCCCGCAATGAACAGCTCGAAGGCTATACCCCAGCTCCGAACCAGCCGCCGACGGTGAGCTTCGCCGAACCGCCCGGCAACCCGTTCACCGCTCCTGCCTCGATCGTGTTGACCGCGACCGCCAACGATCCAGATGGCACAGTCGACCTGGTTGAGTTCTGGGCCGATGGCACAATGATCGGCGCTGCTACCTCGGCCACGAGCACCTTCCAAACGACATGGAACGTCATTGAAGGCACCTACAGCGTCACAGCCAAGGCCTACGACAATGGCGGAGCGTTCGCAGTGTCGACTCCTGCCGTAACGATTACCGTGAACGGGCCTCCAAGCGTCCCGTTCCCCAACAACTACGCCTACAGGAGGGCGATAGCGATCCAAGGATCCAAGGTCTCCGGCGGCACAGATCTCGTCGACTTCCCTGTCCTCGTTTCCGAGACATGGCCCGAGCTCCGAACAGTCGCAAACGGCGGGCATGTCGAGCAAGCGAACGGGCAAGACATCCGCTTCGAGTTGGATGGTGGCGTCAAGCTCGATCACGAGATCGAGTCTTGGAACGCTTCGACTGGCGAGATCGTTGCCTGGGTCCGAGTGCCAAGTCTCTCAGCGACAAGCGACACAACGATTTACCTCTACTACGGCAACGCTTCGGCGCCGAACGAAGAGAATGCCACGGCCGTGTGGGACTCCAACTACCGGGGCGTCTGGCACCTTTCGGATGGCGACTCCACCTCGGCCGGATACTACAAAGATTCGACCTCTTATGGCCATCACGGTACTCTTGTCGACACGGATGGAGACACCGTGTCGGCCTCTGGTCAGATCGGTTCCGCCCTGGACCTGAGCGGAGATGCGGACTACCTCAACCTCGGCTCCGCTTCTACACTCGACAACATCGATTCGTGGACGGTCTCCGCATGGATCACGAGAGAGAACACGAGCGGCGATTCGCCACTCTTCTTCAAGGGACCCTGGAAGATAGAACTTCGCGGCGCCTCCTCGAGCAATCCGCTCGCAATCCGCTTCCGCGACTTCTACGTGAATACGCACAAGATCGCCGCATCCACCACACAGTTACAAAGCACGACCGAGAAGTACTTCGTGACTCTAGTCAACGGCTCATCAGCCGTGATTCCACCCTTCATGTACATCAACGGATCCGAGGACACGGTCATCGCGATCAGTAGTCCCACAGGTCAGGGCGTCAGTGACGCCGCCGATGACCTAACGATCGGCTTTGCGGACACGAGCCCGACGGAGTTCTTCGAAGGAGTCGTGGACGAGGTGCGAATCTCGACCGGCGGACGATCCTCCGACTGGATCGCCACGGAGTACAACAACCAGATGAGCCCAGCAACCTTCATCATTGCCGGGCCCGAGGAGGCCGGGCCATAGGGCCTGCGCCAGAGGAGAAAATCGATGACGCGAACCCTCTATCACACCGTGGCATGCGGTTCCTTGGTTGCGCTTGCGTCGCTGGGGTCCAGCGTATGGGCCCAGGACCAGCCGCGAGGCCGTGTCGCACCTGTCGCCGCTGTTCTTCGGCCATACGGTTTCCTGCCGCAGCAGGTGACGATCGTCCAGGGAGAGTCAGTCCTCTCGATCCGAAACAAGACCGGAATAGAGGTCGACTTCATGCTCGTGAGGGACGGCGCTCCCGGACAGGCGCCGGAAATCCTCGCAAGCGGACGATCCCGCAAGACCGATCGCAAGATTGAACGAAGGTGGCGGGAGCGCGTAAACCTGCCGCCCGGCAACTACCGAGTCACGGTGCCGGGGCACCCTGACTGGATCCTCTACGTGACCGTGACGGCGAACTGACATGTGGACTCTCGGCAGGCGACCATCCTTAGCAGCGATCTCGGCGCTCGCAGCCGTGCTAGCGTACGGGCCCGGCACAGCGCAGTGTCAGGAGGTTCCCGATATCGTGGACGGTTTCACGCCTCCCGGCATCGAGCCCGGCACGCCAATTGGTTCTTACCTGCTCGACGGCTTCGATTCTGTTCACCACTTCAGCGGTAAGCTCAACTTTGCACTACCGCTGTGGAATGTCGGCGGCCGGGGCCAAGCGGGTTACACGATCACCCTTCGCAATAGCGTGGATTGGACGGTGAATCAGTACGAGGGCTCGAACGGCGACCTGCTTCACGAGCCCGAGCATGACGGTTGGTCCGACAACTCCGTGGGATACGGACCCGGCTATCTGGAGGCCCGTTGGGTGGCAGAGGGCACTGCCGGAACAGGTGAAACGGTACAAAGCGCCAAAACGTTGACGCGCTTCACTCTTAGGATGCCTGACGGTAGTGAGATCGAACTGCGCGACAAGAGTACAAACGGCGAAAGGAATTCTTGCTCGTCGTGCACAGTAGATCTGTCGCGTCCGGGCAACTTTGTCAGCACAGATGGCTCAGCAGTCACCTTCGTCCCCAATTCAACCGTTATTGACTTCCTCCCCGACACTAGCGCCGCGAATGCGGGCGAGCCGATCAGCGATTCAGGGAGCTACGGCGCATCCGGCACACTCTACTTTCCGAGCGGTCGACAGTACGTCGTCGTTGGGGGTACGATAAGGGAGATCATTGACCGCAACGGGAACAAGACGACCTTTACCTACGATGCAACCTTTACCTACAAAGTCAAGACCATAACGGATTCGCTGGGACGAGAGATCGAGGTTGTATACGGGGCTCCCGGGAGCCCGCGGATCGACGAGATCCGAATCAAGAATCTGAACGGCTCTGTCCGCAGAGCGATCCGGATCCACAGGAAACGACTGGACTCGACGGTCATCTTGGGAGGCGGAGCGCCACAGACCTACCCGCAGCTGTTTCCAACAAGTCTAGATCTGGAGCTGACCGGCACGTTTGATCCTGAGGTCATCGAGAAGGTTGAACTTCCTAACCTTCAGACCTATGAGTTCAAGTACAACACGTACAGCGAGTTGGCGGAAGTCAAACTGCCGACCGGCGGAACTAGGCGCTACACGTGGGGGCCTCTGCCGGGCAGCTTTAGCGGCGATGGCATCTTCAGCACGACGGGTGATGGCAAGCGGATATTGCGCGGCGTAACGCAGCGTGACGTAATGGCAGACGGATCGACCGTGGAAGGCAGAATGCGGATGATTCGTACCGCGACGTCAACGTGCGATATTGGTGTGTCTTCGCTTAACGGCGTGATGGTCGAGGTGGTGCACGAAGATTCCGGTGGAACGGACTTCGCACGGGAACGTCACCACTACTGCAGCCGCCCTGAGGACAACGTCTTCATAACAGCCTTTGGCGCCGCATTCCTCCATGGTTCGTGGAAGGCGGGCCGCGAGTTCAAGACGGAACGACTCAACGCCTCCGGCGTTGCGCTGAGAACCGAGACGACGGAATGGGTCCAGCGGCCGATCGAGCCTGACGAGAGCGAGTGGTGGTCGAGCGAGCCGCTAATCGGGTCCCTCTCTGCGGACAATGCGCCTGGCAACGATGTTCGTCGCATCGAAACTGAAACGACGCTCGACGACGGACAGACCAGCAAGACTGTCTTCTCCTACGACCGCTACAACAACGTGACGGACCTGGAGGAGTTCGCCTACGGCGGGGTGACGGCCCTTCGCAGCACACATTTCGCCTACAGCACCGATCCGAACTACATCAACACGCCCGTGCACCTTAGACGCCTGGTCACCCAGCGCGTCATCTGCGCGGGCGCGGCTCCTTGCACAGCGGGAGGCGCTGAGGCCCAGAGCGACTTCTTTTACGACGGCCCAACCCCGCTCGCGGCCACCATCATCGACGGCACGTCGCTCCTGAGCGCGTCCGGACACGACAGCACAGCCTACGGGACCGGCTTTACGCAGCGCGGCAACGTGACCCAGATCAATCGCAAGATCGACTCATCGAGCAGCGCCACTATTCAGGCTCGGTACGACATCATCGGCAACCTGGTCGAGATCACGGACGCCCGCGGCGCGATCACCGAGTTCGACTTCACGGACTCGAGCGGGACCCAGAACGCCTTCGCCTTCCCCACCAAGGTCAAGCGCGCCGTGGGCACGGCCGAGGAGAAGATGTTCGAAGCCGACTACGACTACGACATCGCGAAAATGATTGAGTTTGTCGACGAGAACGGCGTCTCCACAAGCTTCGCCTATAACGATGTTCTCGATCGGCTGACGGACGTCGTTCAGGCGAACGGCCTGTCAGAGGCCTTCACCACGAAGTTCGAGTACTTCGACCAGCCCACCAACTACTCGATCACCACGAAGGTCTCGCGCTCAGCTGGCCCCCTGAACCTTGTGAGCGAGACCTTCTTCGACGGCCTCGGCCGCGGAGAGGAGACACACCAGTACACCACTTCCGCCTCCAACTTCACCGCCATCTGTACGGAGTACGACGAGATGGGACGGGTCCGCCAGACCTCGAACCCAGGCGACGGGGCATGCACAGCGGAGTGGACCACCACCGACTACGATTTCCTCGGACGGCCGATCTTGGTGGCCAATCCCGATGGCGCCGATAGTCACATGAGCTACACAGGAAACAAGACGACCGTCACCGACGAAGCGGGCAAGTCGCGCGACAGCTTCACCGACGCCCTCGGACGCCTCACCCGCGTCGTCGAGGCGCCCGGATCCCTGAGCTACCAGACCAACTACCGCTACGACGCTCGCGACAACCTCATCGGCGTGTGCCAAAACAACGACTGGGACCCCGCCTGTGTCTCCAGCGGAGTGGGTCAGGAACGCACCTTCCTCTACGACGGCCTCAGCCGCCTCACCGACGCGACGAATCCCGAGAGCGGCCTGATCACCTACCTCTACGACAACAACGGCAACCTCACCAAGAAGAGCCTCAATCCAAACGCGATCCCGGCGGGCGCCGTCACCGACAACACCTACGATGCGCTCAACCGCATCAAGACCACCACCCATAGCGACAGCACGCCGCCGGTGACCTACAGCTACGACGGCGCAGGCCCCATGGGCGAGACCTGCTACAACGAAGGACGCCTCACCTCGGTCGTCACCGCCGGCGTCTCCAGCACCGCGTTTCCCTGCCACGACGCGATGGGCCGCGTGAAGCAGAGTGTCCAGACGGTCGACTCGCTCGACCCGTTTTCCTTCGAGTACGACTACAATCCTGATGGCACGCTAAGAACGCAAAAGTATCCGTCCGGTCTGGTTGTCGCCCACAGCTACGACTACGCCGGCCGTCCTGAGATGAGCGGGCTAGATACAGTCGGCGCGACCCAGTATGTCCAGTCCATCGCCTACGCCGCCCACGGGGCTCCATCGGCCACGACGCTCGGCAACGGACTTGTCGAATCCATCAGCTACAATAACCGCCTGCAGCCGTGCACGATCGCCGCCAGCAGCCTTCTCTCGCTGCGCTTCCGCTACGGCGCGACCGATGACGTGAACTGCGACGTCACCAGCAACGACAACAACGGCAACGTGCTTTCGCAATCGATCACCCGTGGCGCCTCCATCGGGACGCAGTACTACCGCTACGACGGCGTCAACCGGCTCACCATCGCCGCCGAGGGTGCGCAGCCTTCCTCCGACACCGCCTGCCCTCCCGGCGCGGCTTGGTGTCGCGACTACGACTACGACGCCTACGGCAACCGCGCCGTGGTCGGCTCGGCTGGGCCGACGCTGAAGATGGCCACGCCCACCGACCTGACGGAGTTCAACGCTGCGACCAACCGCATCTCAGCCGGCCAGTACGACCCGGCCGGCAACCTGCTCTCGCTGGCCAACATCGGCGTGATGGCGTACGATGCGAACAACAAGATGGTCTCGTACGACAACGCTGACCAGAACAATGCCGGCGCCGGCACGTACGTCTACGACGGGCAGGGCCAGCGCATCCACCGTACGGCGGTGACGTCGACGGGCACGGAGACCACCACCTTCGTCTACGACGCCTTCGGGAAGCTGGCGGCGGAGTACTCGACGAAGGCCTCGAGCGAACCGGCGGATCTGCGGCTGTTCCGTACGAGCGACCATCTGGGGTCGACGCGCCTGGTCACCGACGCCACTGGCCAAACCCGTCCCAACGGCTGCCGCGACTTCTTCCCCTTCGGCGAGCGCATCGACAAGGATGTCGGCGGGCGCAGCGACGGCTGCTACGGCGACCCGCCGGGCGCGCGGGACGGGTTTGCGCAGAAGTTTACCGGCAAGGAGCGGGATGGGGAAAGCGGGCTGGATTACTTCGGGGCTCGCTATCTGTCGGCGTCGCTTGGGAGGTTTACGAGCGTTGACCCGGGTGGTGCGGACGCACAGATTGCGATTCCTCAGTCTTGGAACGCATACGCGTATGTCAGAAACGACCCTCTGGCCCTTGTGGATCCCGACGGCTTTGCCTCGACGAAGGCCGAGAGGCGGGCGAAGGCTGAGGTGCTGCGGAAAACGGTGTCGAGAACGGCGGGACGGATAGCGGGACGAGCACTTGGCCCGCTGGAACTTGCCAAGTTGGGAGTGAAAGCAGCGAACAGATCGATTTCGCTCTTGGCTCCTGCGATGATGGTCACGGCGTCACACGGGGCCAAGATCGATCCTGTGGAACTCGAGCAGGCAAAGATGCTGGTTCAGATCACCGGCGATGTTGTACAGCTGACCCGCGATTCGACGCCAGGCGTCGATGCCTTTCGTATCGTCGAAGGAGGCTTGACACAGGAACGAGTTCCAGTCTCCTTCAAGGATCTCGAAGGCAGCAACCTCGGAGGCATCATTCGAGACGCCAAGGTCTCTCTTCAGAAGGCATCAATCTTCGCGGCGGAACTCGCGGTGACGGCGGCCGGCCTTACCGTCGAAGATGCTCTCGGAAGCCTCTCGGGAACGAGTGTCGCTGAGCGAACAGCCGGCGACGATGCCATAGTAAGCGTGATTCGGATTTTTGCATCCGACGGGATCATCACGATCAAGAACGGAGAAGTCACAACCGAGTTGGATGACGAAGAAGAGTAGAGAACTCCTTATGGGATCGTGGAAGATGGTTAACTATGGTCAACCTATCAGTGTCGATGGCAGAGGCCGCCAAACTCCGCGAGCTTGGCTCAGAGCTTCAGGTCTCGCTAGGTCGTATTCTGAACCGGCACGATACTACCGACCTCGGCGTGAGAATCGAGCGGGGTTCGTCTCCGGGGATCTCTGGGGCTCGGTTCCCTTCTGGGGCTGACGATGACCTCATCGTATCGACGCCCGAGGATGGCCGGCTACTGGTGGCCTTCCCGGCTGACCCAGAAGAATCGGAGGACACGCCACCTGGGTTCTACGTCCTCGTCGTTCTCTCTGACATCACATGTGCGAAAGCTTGGCCCATCGCGGTAGCTTTGGCGTGTTCTCTTGCCGGCCTCGGCAGCGGCGCAGTGTATGACCATGGTCTCGCGATTCTGCCGCGAGAGAGGATGTCAGTGGAAGAGGTGCTGACCGAACTTGCGATCTCGGAGGGCCCCTCCGGAAACCTGCAAGATGCTATCCAGGCTTTTTACTCGAAAATCCGACAACGCCGAGCTAAGGCAGCTGAGCGCCTAAGATCACTCGGTGATCGGTTGGCTCGAAGACTTGATGCAGGCGACCGCTAGCTCGTGCGGATTCCGGGGCATGGTGATCACGATTCCGGGCTGAAGCCGATCAGGGTTAGGTTCTTGTACGACAACGCCGACCAAAACGATGCTGGCGCCGGCACGTACGTCTACGACGGGCAGGGCCAGCGCATCCAGCGCACGGCGGTGACGTCGACGGGCACGGAGACCACCACCTACGTCTACGACGCCTTCGGGAAGCTGGCAGCGGAGTACTCGACGAAGGCCTCGAGCGAGCCGGCGGCGCTGCGGCTGTTCCGCACGAGCGACCATCTGGGGTCGACGCGCCTGGTCACCGACGCCGCCGGCCAAACCCGCCCCAACGGCTGCCGCGACTTCCTCCCCTTCGGCGAGCGCATTGACAAGGATGTCGGCGGGCGTACGGATGGTTGCTACGACGATGTGCCAGGCGCGGCGGACGGGTTTGCGCAGAAGTTTACCGCCAAAGAACGCGATGACGAGTCCAACCTCGATTACTTCGGGGCGCGGTACTTCTCCGCCAGCCTCGGTAGGTTCACCGGACCCGACGTCCCTCTACTCGATCAGTCGCCAGCCAATCCGCAGAGTTGGAATCTCTATGGTTACGTACGAAACAACCCACTTGTGTATACTGATCCGACTGGACAATTCTGCTGGTTCGGACGATTAGGAAACACCTGTGAGGAAGAGGCTCGTGAGCAAGCTGCCATGGAGATCCCCCTGGAGCCTTTGCCACAGCCGCTGCCAGGTACGACGCCTCCTCCGGGTCCTGCACCGGCTGTCACCAACCCGAACCCGTCGTTCGAGACGGTCGACGAAGCTGGGATCGCTGGCGCGCAAGCCGCGAACGAGCCGACCAAGCGAGAGGGCGTCGAATATGGTGGTTTGCTGTTCAAGTACCCTGGGGAGAGCGGGCGTCACTCTTATACTCCCTTCGTCACTGACAATGATCAAGGAACCGTCGATACCCGAAACGTTCGGATACCTCCAGGTGCCGTGGTCGCAGGCGAGGTACACACTCACCCAGGGACACAACCTGGATCCGAGCCATATGGGTTCTCTACGAGCGACGCGAACAACGCCAGACTGCGGGGTGGGCCGACCTTCGTCGCCACGCCCAATGGAGCGATCATGGTATACCAGCATGCACCGCGGCGGAACGAATTCGTGGTCGGGTCCCCACCACCCTATCGGTCGATTATTCCAAGCCGCCAGAGGAATCGAAGCAGGTAGAGTGCATGATACGTGTCGGGAAATGTAAAATGACTACTACACGTTACGCTACATTCGTGCTGGTTGGCTTGGCTTTGTGCTCGTCATCGTGTGGCCGAGACTGCCCGGAGCCGATCCAACCTCCTGTCATCGAAGAGGTCCTCCCACGCCCCCAGAGATTGACATCGCGCTGGTCTTACGTGCCTGACGACGGATTTGTGCCAGATAAAGAAACTGCAGTGCGGATAGCTGAGGCCGTGCTTCTACCGATATATGGTTCAAAGCAACTCGAGTCGGAAAAGCCCTGGCGGGCGAGCTTGGAAGATGACGTGTGGATCGTCACGGGGACGTTGCCACCTGGGGTTTCCGGCGGCACGGTATTCGTAGAGCTGTCGAAGCGCGACGGGCGGATCATCTACTTGGTCCACGAAGAATAGCGTCATGAGATCGGTGATACCCATGACAAGAAAACCGCCAAAGAGCGTGATGATGAATCCGGCCTCGACTACTTCGGGGCCAGGTACCATGTGGCCTCAATGGGACGATTCGCAAGCGCGGATCCTCGGTTCCTACAACCTTTGCGCGTAGCGAACCCTCAGCGGCTAAACCTTTATGCCTATGCGGTCAACAACCCGCACCTCTACGTCGATCCGGATGGTCGCGATGTTGTCCTGGTAAATTTCTCAACGGGGGCGGGCGGGTTTGGCCACTCCGGCTTTGTATCGGTTCAGAGCAACGGCAAGGCGAGGTTTGCCGATTTCGAATCTGTGAGTAGGCCATTCTTTCAGACTGGTTCGGTACAGCGAATAGCTCTCGACAATGTGAGGTTTTCTAGTTCGGGCGATCCAGACCTCACCGCGCTAGCGACTGACATTGCGGCGAAGACTCAGCGCCCGGCGAACACGGTCAGCTTGGCCTACTTCAGGACCACGGACGCGGAAGCACTTGCTCTAGACAGCTGGGCAAAGGGACAGGAGCAAAACCCCCCGAAGTATGCTCTAGTAGGTTACAACTGTCTCAGTTTTTGCGCTGACGGCTTCACGGCAGCCGGCCTGGGCAATCTCCTCGGCGGCGCGAATTCGAAGATCCGACCGAATGTTGCCTTTACGCAGGTGCAGAGTGGCGCCGACTTCTCATTCGGACCCCAGCCGGATTCGTTCGAGGGCCTGCAAATCCTTGGCAAAGCGTACGAAGACATCCAGGCGTCGATTCGAGAGTCCGTTAAGAAGATCGAGAAGGTCACGAGTTCCATCGACTATATCTGTATTCTGTCAGCCAATGCTCCTGGGTGCAGAGTGCGATGAGCGCCGCGCTGGAGAATCAGGAGCTTTGGCTCAGTCGCCTTGCAGTCTGTTTGATCGCGACTGCGATCGGTTGTTGGTGGCGATGGCCGCCTGAGCGCCCAGAAAACGTCAGCCCGCATGCAATCGCTGTAGGGCATTCCGAAATCTGGTTCTGGGTTGCCTGCGATTATGCTTCTGAGGCTGGCGATTTCGGTTGTACGACATATAACAGAGCAGGCGAGTTTCTAGAGCGCAGACCCTACGTGCTGTGCTCAGGCGAAAGGCCTAGGAAGGGGGGGGCTCTCAAGCTTCAGTCCTACGCCTCTAGCACTTTGCATGTTTGTACGACGGCGGGGTTGTTTCTGGTTGTCGATTTGGCAGGGGAGTCGTGCGCGGACTACCCAATATTCATCGAGAAATGCTCTGCTCTTACGCGAAGCCCGTGATAGCAATGCCGGCGGCCAGCAGCCGTCCGAAGCCCGTGACCGAAACCCTGACAGTCAGCTATGAAACTGGTGACAGTCAGCTAAACGTGCTACGCTAGCCGCACCCCGATGGCACGCGAAGCCCGGGTGGTGGTGGTGGGGAAATCGGTGACAGTCAGGTAAAGCGATAGTCACAGTTCGCACCCTAAAGCACATGGAATCAACAGCATAGAGGGCAGATTGGGCCTTCGTGGAGGCCTGGGAGGTGCTTCGCCTTCAGCGCTCGACCTCGCGCCTGCTCTCGCGGTATGATCGGCGGCATCGTCCCGCGCCTCGCATCGCTGCTTCCCTGGCTGGTCGCCATCGCTCTGGCCGCGCCGGCCTACGGACGGCAGTCGCTCACCGGCCTCGGCGCGGGCGTCGGCGTCCAGCAGCCGCAGTCGCTCGCCGACTTCGACGCCGCCACCAACTGCCTGACCGCCGCCTGGGCCGGCTACGACCCGGCCGGCAACCTCGACCACTTCAAGTTCCCGGGCAACGCCGCCTTCGACTGGACAGCGGCCTACGACGCCGAGAACTGTCCCGCCCCAGCTGGAACAGGAGGGAGCGTTTCGCCGCTAAGCTAGCGGAGGAAGCGCATGAGGAAAGCACGCAAGCACTACACGGCGGCGGAGAAGGTCGCCATCTTGAGGCGGCATCTGATCGAGAAGGAGCCCGTCTCGGCAATCTGCGAGGAGCTCGAGCTGCAGCCGACGGTGTTCTATCGCTGGCAGAAGGAGCTGTTTGAGAACGGCGCTGCCGCCTTCGAGACCAAGACGCGCCGCCAGCCCCCAGCCGAGCAAAAGCGGATCGCGCGGCTGGAGCGCAAGATCCAGACCAAGGACGAGGTGCTGGCCGAGCTGATGGCCGAGCACGTGGCGCTAAAAAAGAGCCTTGGGGAGATCTGAGGGGATGCTGGGTCGAGCCCGACGTCCGCGACGAGGTGATCGATTTCGTGCGGCGCTGGTCGTCCAAGACCGGGATCAGCGTCGCACGATTCCTCGGCTGGCTGGGGATCGCCTCCAGCAAGTTCTACGCCTGGCGCCGACGCTACGGGGCGGTGAATGCACACAACGGTTGGGTTCCGCGGGATTTCTGGCTGGAAGAGTGGGAAAAGCAAGCCATCGTGGAGTTCTATCGCGAGCATCCGCTGGAAGGCTATCGGCGCTTGACCTATATGATGCTCGACGCCGACGTCGTGGCGGTCTCGCCGACGAGTGTATGGCGAGTGTTAAATCGCGAAGGGCTGCTGGGGAAGTGGAGCCGCAAGCCGTCGGCGAAGGGGCGCGGCTTCGAAGGGCCGGCAAAGCCCCATCAACATTGGCATGTCGACGTCTCTTACATCAACGTCTCGGGCACGTTCTACTATCTGGCGAGCGTACTGGACGGCTATTCGCGGGCGATCGTCGGATGGAGCCTGCGCGAGTCGATGAAAGAATCCGATATCGAGATCTCATTAGAGAAGGCGAAGGAGAAACACCCCGGGGCACGGCCGCGGGTGATCTCCGACAACGGCCCGCAATTCATCGCCGCCGACTTCAAGGAATTTATCCGCATCTCGGGGATGACGCACGTGCGCACGTCGCCCTACTATCCGCAGTCGAACGGCAAACTGGAGCGCTGGCACAAGTCGTTGAAGAACGAATGCATTCGGCCGGGCGTGCCGCTCACGCTCGACGACGCGCGCCGGCTGATTGGCCGTTACGTCGAGCACTACAACAGGGTGCGGCTGCATTCGGCGATCGGCTTCGTGACGCCGGCGGACATGTTGGCCGGCCGCCGCGAGATGATTCAGGCCAGGCGCGATCGCAAACTCGAAACGGCGCGCCAGCGGCGGCGGTTGCGGTCGCGCGCCGCTTAAGCGGTCGCGCTACAATCCTGAGGCCGGGTGAAACGGAGGCAGGCTCTGCGGGGACGCAACCTGGCCGAGGGATAGCCCGGCGGGCTCATCGAGACGATGCAGGGCGGACCCGGAGCAACCCTCTCGCGTCCGCTCCAAACTCCATCGGATCGTTAGACCCCAATGCCTTGACAAAATCCCCGCCCGCAGGGCGGTCTACACTACTGCGGAACGCTCCCTCTCCATTTCCGGCTGAACCGGGACAGTTGCGTCGGGAGTAATGATCGGGTAGTTGGCGTCGATCGTCACCGGGACCTTGTGAGTCAAGGTGCTCACATACGCCGCTGTAACGCTGAAATCATTGAAGAGCTCCCGCTGCACCGAGAAGTTCATCTGGTAGGTGTACGGCCACCGGAAATCGAGGTCGCGGGACTTCATCCTGACTGGGAAGACGAAGATCGGGTTGCTGGGGTTGTAGCTGTAAGGAAACGGAGTCTGGAAGTTGTGGTATGGGTTGGTCATTGAATCGACGTTGCGATACCGCTCTCGCAAGGTGAACGGCGGCCGGTCGGCCGCTCCGTTGGCGTTGTTGCCGCCGATGCTGCCGTAGAACACGCCAAACGCGCCGCGCACGGAAGTCTTCCCGTCGCCCGTCGGATCCCAGGCGAAACCTACCCGCGGGCTAAAGTTGTTGGTGTCTTTCGGGATGACGCCGCGCGTGATGCCAGGATCGCCGGGGAACAGCATTCCGGGAGGCGCGTTCGGTATCACCGTCGATTGGCGTCCTGGAATGAAGATGTTCTTGCGATCTTGCGGGTCGACCGGCGGGAACTGGATCTCGTAGCGTAAGCCAAGATTCAGCATGAATCGCGGGTGCATTCTCCAGTCGTCCTGGACGAAGAAACCCGTGTACCAGGCATCATCCGTCTTGAGGATCGGCGCGTCCTGGCGCATTTCTCGAGGGTTGCCAATCAGGAAATCGCCCAAGGCGTCTCCGGTGTTGATGTCACGAAAGTGGAACTCGCCGTAGTTATCGAGCGTCGTGTCGTGGATGATCTTTTCGAGCGACACTTCGCCGCCGACCTTGAGCGCATGCTTTCCGCGAAGCCATGTGACGGTATCACGAAGCTGATAGTAGTTACTGCCAGCCGTTGGCCCAGCGATCGGTGTGTCGAGCTCGAAGTAGTCGTCTACATCGATGAGCGGCAGAGCCTTCGGTCCCTGAACCCGGAAGTTGGAGCCGAAGTCCTCGATCGAGATCTGCGGCGTGTTGAGCCGGCCGCCGAAATGCCTCACGTAGGTCGCGTTGAACTGGTTGACCGTCGAAGGGCCTGCGGTCCAGGTCTCGCTGAGATTGAGGTTGTGCTGCGTCCACAAGAACTGACGGCGGTTCCACGGTAGGTTGCCGCGAATCGCCTCGATCACGCGGCCGTCGGTGTAAAAGTACGTGCCCGCGAGTTGATGCTTGTCCGAAACGTAGTAGTCCAGCTTCCCGATCGCTTCGTCGGTGTCGGTCGGCACGGCTTGTTGCAGCTCGAAGAACTGATTTGGCAGATTCGCCATGGGAATCCAATCTCGAATGACGTTCTGCGCCGTAGGATCCAGGCGGGTCGCAGGAATGACGTTGCCCGGGAATGGGTCGTCCGTGTTTGGATCTGTCAAGGTCGGTGCGGAAGCCGAGAAATCCCCGCCCCGCTCCAGTTGGGTCGGCACGACCGCGTCGTTGAAGAACGCGGACTCCCGCTGTCGCAAGCCGGCGTAGCTTCCGAAGGTGAAGAGCTTGTTTTTGACAATGGGTCCGCCCACCGTGCCGCCGAACTGGTTGCGGCGTAACGGAGCCTTTTCCGTGGCGGACCACTCCTTCGCGTTCAGCGTGTCGTTGCGGAGGAACTCGAACAACGATCCGTGGATCTCGTTGGTGCCCGACTTAGTGATCACCTGAACGACGCCGCCGGCGAATCGGCCGTGCTCGGCGTTAAAGCTGTTCGTCGTGACACGGAACTCTTGCACCGCATCGGGGTTTGGAGCCGGGTTGCCGGTGCCGCGCAGCCCTTGCACGTTCCCGCCTCCGTCCAACGTATAGTTGACGCCGCCGCCGCCGCTGTTGGCGGAACCGTTGATGGTCGTCAACTGGCCCGGCTGACCGAACGTGAACTCGTCGTTGGTCTGGTCGACTCCCGCCGTAAGGCTCAGCAGATCATAGACGTTGCGGTTGACGAGCGGGAGGTTTAGGATGTCTCGGTTGTTCACCGTCTGACCGAGCGAGGCGTTCGTCGTTTCAACTAGCGGCGGATCAGAGGTCACCTCGATCACCTCGGTCACCGATCCGAGCTCAAGCCGTGGATCAATTCGGGCGTTCCGGCCCAGCTCGAGCACCACTCCACGCTGGGTAAAGGTCTTGAAGCCTTCCGCCTTGGCCTCCAAACGATATGTTCCGACGGGCAGATACTGAAGAAGGTAGTCGCCCGTACCGTCGGTCTGCGCGGACCGTGAGAAGTTCGTGTCCACGTTCGTGGCTGTTAGCGTAGCCCCGGGTACGACGGCTCCCGTGGCATCGGCGACCGTGCCGAGGATGTTGGCGCCGCTTGACTGGGCCTCGGCGGACGCCGCTACGAACAAAAGGGCCATCAATAGAGCAGTAAAGCGCTGCATCATCGTCCTCAAAACCTCCTGACTCCTGAAATCACGTTCGACTCATCACCGCATATCGAGACTCAGCCGAGCCGTCCGTTCTGATTGTTCTAAGGCTTCAAGCCTTTGAAAACAAGGGTCCGAACGGTCCGTAACGGTCCCGAGCGGAGCATCCTGCCAGACCGTTCTTGGGGCATTCACGATGGATGCGAGCCCCTCGATCGGAACGGTCAATCAAGGTGCTCGTATGCCGCGAGTGTCAAGAACTCCGGGCATTCGGTTTGCATGGCGAGGTCCAGGAATAGCTCCGCGGCCAGCCCGAACCGGCTCGAGTCGTATCGGTCGCGACCGATTTCGGCCCGGATCGCCCGCAGGCGTTCTTCGACGCGACGCCGTATGAGCTTCGGCGTCACCTGCGTTCCGCCGCTTGTCCGGCTGCCGTGCCGGATCCATTGCCAGACCTGAGTCCGTGAGATCTCGGCCGTTGCAGCATCTTCGATCAAGGAATCGAGAGGGACACAGCCGTTGCCACTCAGCCAGGCCTCCGAATATCGGATTCCGATGTCTATGTTGAGCCGCAGACCTTCCTCGGTGATCTCACCGGCCGGGACGGCGAGCAAGGCTCCAGCCGTCACGCCGCTTGCGAGCCTGTCGCTTCCGATCTGGTTGGCCCCCGCCATGTGCTCGTCGAACACATCCCGGGCGATCTTGACAAGACCAGGGCGGGCGACCCAGGTACCGTCATGTCCCGCCTTGACTTCGCGCAGCTTGTCTCGCCGAACCTTCTCCATCGCGGTTTGGTTGGCCTCTGGATCGTTCCGAATCGGGATCTGAGCCGCCATGCCTCCCATGGCGTGAATCCCTCGCCGGTGGCACGTTTCGATGAGCAAGCGAACGTAGCTGTCGAGGAACGGTCGATCCATCGTCACCAGGGCGCGGTCCGGCAAAACGAATCCCGGTCGGCCCCAAGGCGCTTGATGAAGTTAAAGATGTAGTCCCACCGACCGCAGTTGAGCCCAGCGGGGTGCTCGCGAAGCTCCCAGAGGATCTCATCCATCTCAAGGGCGGCCAGAATCGTTTCGATGAGCACGGTCGCTCGGATTGTGCCGCGCGGAATCCCGAGCTCGTCCTGCGCGAAGTTGAAGACCTCGTTCTACAGGCGCGCCTCCAGTCGCCCCTCGAGCCGAGGGATAGCCCGGCGGGCTCATCGAGACGATGAGAGGCGGGCGCGGAGGACCCTCCTCGCGCCCGCTCTCAAGCTCATCGGATTGATAGACCCCCATGCCTCGAGAAGATCCCCGCCCGCAGGGCGGTGGCTACACTACCGCGGAACGCTCGCTCTCCGTTTCCGGCTGAACCGGGACACCAGCCCCTCGGCCGGACGACCATCACTGCGGGCTTCTCGTTGAGACGGTACTCTCTTCCGTTGGGGGCATCGAAGCTGATCGTGCGTTGGACGGCGTCTCGTAGGTTCAGCTGGCCATCCAGGTTGCTCGACCACGCGCTCTCGCGGATTTCTCGAGTTTCGGGCGGGAAGTCGGGCAGGCGCCCGGCATCGAGGACAGCCTGGCGCTCCCGACGACGCCTCAAGAGGGCTTGCCGTGCGGGCTCGACCTTCCGCGAGGGCGCGCGAGGAATTCCAGCGCCGGGGTCGTCAGTATCTCGTCGTACGGGGGAGCGATGCTCCCCAAGACTTCTACGCGTCCTCTGGTTTCAGCTTGTCCGGTTTGGGCCATATGATCCGTCATATCGTTTGAACAGGAGCACGCTACGACCCGTTCTGCGCGTCGTCCGCCGCCCGCTGTCGCATGCTACAATCCGCCTTGTCTCCTTCGGAACGCTCGTAACGGTCCGAAACGGTGACGGGTATGGTTTCGGGAGCACTAACTGCCGACATGGCGGGCGCGATCCCGGAGGAAGAGGTTGGGAAATCGGTGACAGTCAGGTAAAGCGATAGTCACAGTTCGTACCCTAAAGCACATGGAATCAACAGCATAGAGGGCAGATTGGGCCCTTCGTGGAGGCCTGGGAGGTGCTTCGCCTTCAGCGCTCGACCTCGCGCCTGCTCTCGCGGTATGATCGGCGGCATCGTCCCGCGCCTCGCATCGCTGCTTCCCTGGCTGGTCGCCATCGCTCTGGCCGCGCCGGCCTACGGACGGCAGTCGCTCACCGGCCTCGGCGCGGGCGTCGGCGTCCAGCAGCCGCAGTCGCTCGCCGACTTCGACGCCGCCACCAACCGCCTGACCGCCGCCTGGGCCGGCTACGACCCGGCCGGCAACCTCGACCACTTCAAGTTCCCGGGCAACGCCGCCTTCGACTGGACAGCGGCCTACGACGCCGAGAACAAGCAGCGCTGGTTCTGCAAAGACGACTCCAGCGGCTGCGGATTCGCCAACGCCGACGCCGAGTACCGCTACGACGGCCAGGGCAACCGCGTCCAAAAGATCCTCGCGCCCGCGAGCGCAAGCCCCACCACCATCACCTACGTCTACGACGCCTTCGGCAAGCTGGCGGCGGAGTACTCGACCGCGCCGCCGACCAGCGCGGGCGGCCGCTTCTACCGCTCCACCGACCACCTGGGCTCGACACGCTTGGTCACCGACGCGGACGGCGCGTGCCATGTCTGGCAAGACTTCTACCCCTTCGGCGAGCGGATCCTGAAGCAGGCGAGCACGGGCCGCGACGGGTCGAGCTGCTACGGCGGCGCCGGCACCGACCCCTTCGAGCAGGAGTTCACCGCCAAAGAACGCGACTCCGAGTCCGGGCTCGACTATTTCCTCGCCCGCTACTACGCCGGTAGCCTAGGACGATTCAACAGTGTTGACCCAGCCAATGCCGGTGCAGAACTTCTGGATCCGCAGAGCTGGAACTCGTATGCATACGTCCTAAATCGTCCGATAGCGCTGACAGATCCCGATGGGCGCTGTCCGAACTGTGGCCTGAGGTTCGCGTACGAATTCAATCGGCAAGATGCCAACGAAAAAATCAGTAGCTATCTCGAAAGGGCAGCAATCGGCATCGGTGCCGCGGCTGTGATTGGCTTTACGGGGCCGCTAGGAATAGACGCAGCTAGGTCCGCTTGGATCTACGCCATGACTAACCCCGTAGCAACAACGGAGATAGGAATAGGACTTGGCGAGGCGGCAGTCGGCCTAGAGGGTCCCGGGGTGCAGGGACTGCGACTGCCTCACGGCTTCGGCAGTGTTGCGCAGCTTGACGAATTTTCTAGCACCCTCAGAGCTGGCCTGGGTGAGGTTGCTGATGGCGCGCGGGCCTTCCTTACGGGAAGCGCCATCACTGGCACCAAATATACGACCGGTGCTGCTTTTGATGCTGGCCGGACGAGCGACTTTGACATTGCTCTCACCGGCGGCAAGCTTCTCGAAGCTGCGAAAGGGCTGGGGATCGGACTCCGTGGAGGCGGGACGCGGACAGGCCCGCTCAAACCAGATGAGCTCAAGGCCCTTGGCCTAGACAACCTTGCAACGGAGCTTTCGAATCAAGCGAAAAGACCGGTGAATTTCATGATCTTCGAATCCGAAGAGGCGTTGAAGCAGCGCGGGAACCTGTACCGGGAATTCTGACGATGTTAGCTTTTGGACTCGTTCAAGAGGACTTGAGTGCAGCGGCTGCCGAGATCCGAGTTATTCTTGGAGTCGATTTCGCTCTACATTCAAGTTCATTCCGTGGTGGCAACTACTATCGAGCAGAGGTTCCTGAGGGCACTATAGTTCTTCAGCGGAACGCCGATTTGGCAGACGACCCTGAACCCTTGGAGTCTGATTGGCCTCGACAGCAGGCTTTGCTGCTCTTCGAAGGGCGATCTGATGCCAGTTGGGCAAGCTGGAGAAGGAAGCTTGCTGCAGCGGAGCAGTCCGGTTTCGCCAAGTTCTTGGGAACAGTGGGCCCCCAGTAGCAGCGGAGCAGCGCGGCCGGGCGTGCCGGCGTACGCGAGGTCGTGCGGGTCCCCGCAGCAGTTCACCGCCAAAGAACGGGATGACGAGTCGGGGCTGGACTACTTCCTTGCTCGGTACTACGCGAGCTCTGGGGGCCGGTTCACGAGCGTCGATCCCGGTAGTGCGGGTAGCAATACAAGAGCCCCGCAATCCTGGAATGGCTACGCATACGCGTTGAACAGGCCGCTTGCTCTAACAGATCCCGACGGCCGCTCCGTTCCTTGCGGAGACCCTAGCGATTTGAGCACCTGTGGCGGGGCGGACAACGCCGCAGAGCAGTTCAGAGCGGCCAGAGCACTGTATCGAGAAGGGCGGTACATCCGGGCTACGTTGACTGCGCTAGGGGCTGCAAGTACGGCAATGGATCCGCTCGGGTTCACTCCGAGCCCCGTGGCTGCCGCCAAGATCCCAGGAACTGCGGCCAAGTTCGGCAAAGCTTCCAGCGGTGCAAGTAGACTAGCGGATTCAGCCCAAGCCGCGGGGGGAACAAGAGGAGTCGCCGCCGAACTACGGGTTGGGGGAGATGCATTTTCCGATGTTAGCACCAGCGTGCCCGGCCGACAAGTCCCGGAAGATGCGCTCAACCCGGCAGTTGGCGAAGCCCTCGATGCAGTACCGCCGTCCAACAGGTCGGACTTCCATGGCAAATGTGCCGAGCCATCGTGCATCAGTCAGGCAATGGATGCGGGTGTGAATCCAGCAGGTGGTACGATAGAGGCTGTCAGAATTAGAAAGCCGGGCAACCCTAACCATGGCACATTAATAGGACCCTGCGAATCTTGCCGCAGAATACTCGAGTTTTTCGGCATCACAGTCGTGGAGTAGTTGCCTTTGATTTACCGGAAGATATCAAACGATACCGCACGCGATGGATGACTTGGTAAAATTAGAATATCTCATATCGGAGATCGACGCATCGTGTCCGAAATGCGATATCCGTTGCCTTGAGTTCGTTGACTCTTGCCTTGACCTCGTATCAACAAGGTTACCTGCGCGGGCGACACAGGCACATGCTGGGCTAAAGAGCTACTTGAGTGGCCGTGCCGACGCCTCGACATTGAGAACCCATAGAGCGGCGTGCTGGTCGCTCATCGACACCAAGTCCGTCAACAAGCACGATAACTCGAATCCCGACCTGAACGGCCTTCGTGCAGTGATCTGTGGACTTTGGTCGGTCGAAGAGATATGCACTAGAGATCTCATTGACTATCTTGCGAACTTCTTGGATTTTGTCAACGGTATTGAGCCTCACTACTCGGAACAGATAGATCTTCTCACAAGAACGTTTTTGCCTCCACGACATTCGTGAGACAGAAGCCTGAGAGGAAATCGGGACGGCGTGAAGCAAGACCCGAAACCGGAACGGGAACCTACTCGGAGCTGGCCGGCGCGGGGACGTATGTGTACAACGGGCTGGGGCAAAGAGTGCAAAGCACGGCCGCGACGCCGGAGCGAACCGAGACGACGACGTACGTCTTCGACGCGTTCGGGAAGTTGGCGGCGGAGTATTCGAGTTCGGCGCCGCGGGGGCCAGGCTGGACGCTTCTTCCGCACGACGGACCACCTGGGCTCGACTCGGCTGGTGAGCTATGAGGGCGAGTCGGGCCCGGTCGCGGCGGAGTATGGCTGCCGCGACTTCTTCCCCTTCGGTGAGCGGATCGACAAAAATGTTGGCGGGCGCAGCGATGACTGCTACGGCGGGACGGAGGCGGAGGATGCGTTTGCGCAGAAGTTTACCGCCAAAGAACGCGATCAAGAGTCTGGGCTCGATTACTTCCTCGCGCGGTACTACTCCGGCAGCCTCGGGCGGTTCAACAGCGTCGATCCTGCAAATGCTGGGGCGGCCCCGTCGAACCCTCAAAGTTGGAACGGCTACTCCTACGTCTTCAACAACCCTCTGCTGTTCGTCGATCCCACTGGAGAGGTCACCCAGATCTGTGGGCTCGGCGGTGAAGACGACTGCTCAATGGTCGCGGAAGACACGGCTGATGCTGTCAGGCAGGACAGCTCCTACATCGTTGCCAACCAGAACATCTATGTACGCAACGAAGACGGCACGCAAGGACAGCAGATCGGCACGTTCGTCTATCAGGGGCCCGACGGCAAACTGTCTGCTGCGGGGCAAGCCGTTGCCGAGGACCTTGAAGGCCGAGCAGACCAGTCGAAGGGCGCCATTGCAGAGTTTGCTGGTGCAGCCGTCGTAGGAGGGGCCGGCGCTTATGCAATAGCCGCGGGATCCAAGGCGGTCAACGTGGCGGCGTTCGGTCCTGCGACTGGCCGAGTCTTCTTCAGTGGAGTCGGGGCAGAACAGGCAGCCTTGGCGGTCGCGGCAACAGGCACAGGACTAAGGACATTCAATCAGACACCTGTAGGCGGCGCGATCGTTCGCTTTGCCGCCGGCGCTCCGAGAGCACTTGGGAACATCGCGCTCAGGGTAGGATCGCGTTTGTTCGCGAGCGGCGCCCAGGGCCCAGTTCAGGCTGTTGTTAGGAACCCGCGACCCGCCTCGTATCTCGTGGGCACCGAGTTGCCAAGACTGGCCGCTAGACCGGGCGGCCTTTCGACCGTAGCCTTCAGATAGCGAACTTTAGTGACTATGTCCGTCTTTCACGATGAAGTTGATCGAGCGCCCGGCAAAGTCGTTCAAGGCCCAGGGTATTCCGTAAAGCTGTGTGATGCCTGGAAGACCTTGCGCTACACGCGCGACCGGCGGAGCATCTACGTACCGGCGGATCTCGTCGATGGGACTCGCGAATTCGGCCGGAGTTGGCTGATCCTCCCGACCTACGCTTTGGTCCTCACAACACCAGAGGTCATGTCCTGGGATGATGGAACGCCACTCGACCCTGGAGAGGACAACGAAGTGAGAAAACAGATAGCGTCCGCCTTGAACAGGATCGGCCAGAAGTACGTTTTTCAAATCGACGACCAGCAGACCGAGGGGTAGTTGCGCGCCAGCTTCGCGGCCCACCGCTCGACGCCGTACAATCGAGGAGACGGTGAAGAACACCACGGCCAGACTGCTCCTGCTCCCAACGCTCCTCCTGAGCGTCTGCCTGCCCGCCTTCGCGCACGTCGCGCACGCTTCTCTCGTAGCCCAAAAACCGCATCAGGGGGTCGAGCGCTTTGCGCCGGCCTCGCATCGGGGTCCGGCCTCCGCTAACTCCATGATCGCACCGGGGTTATCGGGATGCTTGTGCGACGAACGCAGAAGATCGCGTAGTACCGGCAAGGAGCGCGACGCCGAATCCGGCCTCGACTACTTCGGGGCCCGGTACTACGGCAGCAGCCTCGGGCGGTTTAGCAGCGTTGATCCAGGAGGAGCAGGCGCAACCGCGGCGAACCCGCAGAGCTGGAACGCTTATGCGTATGTCAAGAACAATCCGCTGTTCTTCATCGATCCCAACGGTGAGGCCGACATACCGGCGAACGACCCGAGGATCACGAGCGCGCTACAGGCCGATCCGACCCTGTACCAAGCATTGGTGGCTTCAAACAACACGAGTCCGAGAGACTTCGAAAGCGCCTTGAATTCCGGCAAGTTCGGAGACGCAATGCCTCCCGCCAGGTTCCTGGGCGCAGCGGGTGAAGCAGTTGTCTTCGACGCCATCCAAAGAAGTGAGGGGGTCGCAGGTGTATCGTTCCAGGACAGGTCGGCGGATCCAAACAGACCCGACATCCGAGTTGAGTTTTCGGAGCGGGGTGCGACACAGGGGCCCCTCGGCCTGACTATGCCTGGTCTAGGAAACAGTGAAATACCTTCGGACCAGAGATTCCAGTTGGTGGAGGTCAAGGCTGGCGTTAGCGGTGGTCTTCTGGGCCGAGGGCTGGAGCAAACCGCTGCGAATAGCCGTGCCGCTGCCCCGAATGGAAATGGTGCGCTGGTAGTTGATGTGGGTGCGTTCCTTGCCGCGCCGTTCAAGACGCAGGTTTCTGCTGTTGCAACCTTGCTGGGTCGGGATAGGAGTCAACTATCTATAGTGCCGGGCCTGAATCGGGAGGCTATTCAGAGGCTGTCCGATGCTGTTCAGCGAGCCAGAGAAGCGACTGACGAGGATCGCCCGTAAGCGCCATGAGCCTCGACTACACGTTCTACAGCATCGATCTCACGGCTTATCGTTCGGAGGCTGAACCAGTGTTCGATCGATATGAAAGGACTGGCAGCTCCTCCGCGGTGATCCGCCTCATTGAGCAGGCTGCGAGTCGGTTTCGAACGAACGGTGACGAGTGGGAGACAGAATACTCCGATCCAGACTTCGAAGAGGTGTTGGACTTCTTTCGCGAAGGTCGGGCGCACGTTCAGGCCTGGCCCGGTGCCACAGAAGAAGATGTCGGAGCGGCGATGCTGGCTAAGGCCCAATCGCTCGTGCTCGAGGCTTTGGTGAAAACTCGTGGTGCCGATGGCGGCGTGCTGCAGTTTGAGTTCGGGAGAGGCCAACTGGCCGCGCGCCTGATCGGGACCTCAGTGTGGGTTGCCGAACGGTTTCAGGGTGGGGTGGAGCTTAGCGGCGGATCATTCCAATACTTCGGCGGCAGTGAAGCAGACCTCTTCTCCGAAGCGGAGCTGATCCAGTTCCGGATCGAAATTCAGGCCGTGCCGACGACAGATGCTCACCTGGAAAGAGAACGCCAAGCTTTGCTGACGTTTCTCGCAACAGCACCGGAGGGCGCGTCGAAAGGTATCGTCAGAACGTTGGAATAGAAGCTCCTCGCGGAAAAGCTGAAAAACTAGAAAAACTAGGGACAGGAAGGTGTGAAGCTTTTTGGGCGCTGAGAGCCACGGGGCTCGCAGCGGTCTAGCAGCCCGTGTCTAAAAACCATGTCCGTCTGGGGATGTTCTGAGATAGACTGGCGCCATGGCGATGGGAACACGCCGCAAGCGGCAACGCCAGCAGGAGCTGTTCTACGCAGCTGAGCTGGCCGAAGCGCCTGGGCATCCTTTCTACAGCAAGCTCAACGAAGCGCTCGACGCCGCCGGCTTCGACGCCTTCTGCGAACAGCGCTGCCGGCAGTTCTATCACGAGAAGCTTGGGCGGCCGTCGCTGACGCCCGGCGCGTACTTCCGGCTGCAGTTGATCGGCTTCTTCGAGGGCGTCGGCTCGGAGCGCGGCATCGCCTGGCGAGTGGCCGATTCGCTCTCGCTCAGACGCTTCCTCGGCTACGGGCTCGACGAGGCGACACCGGATCACGTGACGCTGTCGCGCACTCGCCGGCTGCTCGACGCCGAGACGCATCAAGCCGTGTTCAGCTGGGTGCTCGAGCAACTGAGCGAGGCTGGCTTGCTGCGCGGCAAGACGATCGGCGTGGACGCGACGACGCTGGAAGCCAACGCCGCGATGCGCTCGATCATACGGCGGGCCACCGGCGAGAGCTATCGCGAGTACTTGCGGAAGCTGGCCGCGGCCAACGGCGAAGCGAGCGATGCAGCGGCGGTGCGGCGCCAGGACCGCAAGCGCAAGAAGAAGGCGTCGAACAAAGACTGGGTGAATCCGCACGACCCCGAGGCCGAGATCACGAAGATGAAGGACGGCCGCACGCGGCTGGCCTACAAGGCCGAGCAGGCGGTGGATCTCGAGACCGGAGCGATCGTAGCGACGACGACGCATCCCGGCGCGACGGGCGACACGACCTCGATCCGGCAGACGCTGCCGGAGGCGGGCGAAGCGGTGGCCGAACAGATCGCGACGAACGAGGCGGTGCATCCCGAAGGCGTCGCGGAAGTGGTGGCGGACAAGGGCTATCACAGCGCGGCGGTGATGCGGCAGCTGGCGGAGTGGGAGGTGCGGAGCTACGTTTCGGAGCCGAAGCGCAAGCGCCGCAAATGGAAGGGCAAGAAGGCCGAGCAAGCGGCAACGTATGCGAACCGGCGGCGGGTCGAGGGCGAGCGCGGCAAGCGGCTGCTACGCGGCCGGGGCGAGAAGCTGGAGCGGCCGTTTGCGCATCAGTTCGAGACGGGCGCGATGCGCAGGCTGCACGTTCGGGGCCTCGACGAAGTTCACAAGAAGCTGCTGCTGCAAGCGGCGGCGTGCAACTTGGCGCTGCTGCTGCGGACGAAGCATGGCGCGGGAACGCCGCGGGGCCTGGCGGAAGCGGAAAAGGCGCTTTGCGGGCTGATTTTGGCGCTGTTGGAAGCCCTGAAAGCGATCCGAGCGGCTTCGTCGGCCCCCGTCGGTCGATACCGTCGACCGGATCGAGTCCGACCCGGCCGCGCTCGGAATCGCTGCTCGTTTCGTTGTTCTCAGGAAAATGGCCGTTTTGACACGGGCTGCTAGGGATGGATGATCTCGAGTTGCTACTCGCCGGATCAACTACACCCGGATTTCCGATTTGAGCTTCGCCTGCTAACCATCGCGATGCTCCCGGCGCCCCTGTAGATGCGGGTTTGAGCGCATCAGATGGGCCATGGAGGGCGACACCGAGTGGGTGACAAGGATGGCAAGCCGTTTCAGTTCTCGTTCAACGGGTTTGTGAAGGTCGATTTCCAGGGCTCGCGGGTCACCTCTGACGGCGGCCTGCTGCTGGTTCGAGAGCTAGACGAACGGCTCGGCCTCGGCAAGCTGATTGACGACCATCTCAGCGATACGCGGCAGGGCGAGAACAAGAAGTTCCCGCTGGCGGATCTGGTGCGGCAGTCGGTCTACTCGCGGTTGGCGGGCTACGAAGACCTCAACGACGCCGTGCGGGTGGCCGCCGATCCGACGTTTCGCCTGCTCGGCTCGAAGAAGAACTGGGATCGCGGCGGGGCGCTGACCTCGCGGTTGCAGAGCTTCGAGACCGGCATGCTCGCCGGCGACGAGAACCTGATCGGGTTGATGGCGGTGAACCGCGAGCTGATCGGCCAAGCCGAGGCCGGCGACGACAGCGAGCGCGTGGTGCTCGACATGGACTCGACCGAGAGCCCGGTTCATGGCCAACAGGAAGGCAGCGCCTACAACGGCCACTACGAGTCGGTCTGCTATCACCCGCTGTTGCTGTTCAACCAGCACGGCGACTGCTTATCCGCGAAGCTGCGGCCGGGCAACGTCTCCAGCGCCGAGGACTGGGACGAGCTGTTGCTGCCCGAGATCGAGCGCCAACAGGCCGAGGGCAAGGAAGTCACGTTCCGCGCCGACGCCGCCTTCGCCAAGCCGGAGATTTACGAGGCGCTGGAAGAGCGCGGCGTCAACTACGTGATCCGCATTCCGGCCAACAGGAACCTGGAGCTGGAGATCGAAGACATCCTATTCCGAGCGCCGGGCAGGCCCTCGCTCAAACCGCTGGTGCGCTACAAGAGCTTCCGCTATCAGGCCGCGAGCTGGTCGAAGTCCCGGCGGGTCGTCGCCAAGGTCGAGCACCACGCGGGCGAGTTGTTTCCGCGCGTCGGTTTCATCGTCACGAACATGGCGTTGCCGAGCCGCTCGGTGGTGCGCTTCTACAACAAGCGCGGCACGGCGGAGCAGTGGATCAAGGAAGGCAAGCAGGCGACGTGCTGGACGCGGCTGTCGTGCCGGCGCTTCCGAGCGAACGAAGTGCGGCTGCAACTCGCGGTGCTGGCCTACAACCTGGGCAACCTGTGGCGGCGGCTGGGGCTGCCGAGCCGGATCAAGAGCTGGTCGCTGACGAGCTTGCAGCAGCGGCTGATGAAGACCGGCGGTCGGCTGGTGAAGCACGCGCGGTACTACTGGCTCTTGTTGGCCGAGGGGCGCCTCAACCGCCAGCTGTTCGGCGAGATGCTGGCGAGGTTGGCGGCGCTGCCTGCGCCGGGAGGCTGACGCGGCGAGGCTCGGAGCATCCGAACACGAGTCGCCGAGAGGCGAGGTCGGAGCGGTGTCGGCGAAGGGCGCCGTCCGAGCCCGTGAAGCGACGCGCGACGCTCCCAGTCGCGGCCAGACAAAGGAGGAAGGAGGCGAATGTGCCGGAGAAGGCAGAAAACCGTTGCGCCGGAGCGGCGTGCTCGACTACGCTACACGCGTCGGGATGGCCAAAATGGAAATCCCGGATTGGGCGTGGGCGGGGCTATGGATCTAGCCTCGGGCGCCAAGCGCCTGATCATTACCATGTCCCACACCGACAAGCACGGCAAGTCGAAGGTCGTCGAGCGGTGCAACCTACCCCTCACGGCAAAGGAGGTGATCGACGTGCTGATTACCGACCTAGCCGTATTTCGATTCGTCGACCGCCGGATGACGCTCGTGAAGCTCATGCCGGGCGTTGCCGAGTCCCAGGTGCGAGCGGCGACCGAAGCTCGCTACGACGTCGCTCTTTGACGAGGATCGAAGCCTCGGTCGCCTGCGACTCAGTTCGAAGATTGCGGCGCCTCGTCGACAGGCAGCCATCGCCGATGCTCTTCGATCACCGACGCGTGCTCCTCGCCGCCGGCCAGGTTCTCCCACTCCCACGGGTCATTCGAGTGGTCGCAGAGCTTCTCGCTGCGGTCGTGATAGCGGATATAGCGCCAGCGCTCGGTGCGGACGGCATGATTGCCGCGCAGCCAGGTCATCACCGGCGGGCGCGAGCGTTTCGCGGACGGATTCTTCAGCATCGGCGCGAGGCTCTCGCCGCCAGCAGAATTAGAACGAGAGTCTCGATGCGCGGGGGACTCATCCTTCGACTTGCCATAGTTCATGCCCCTCGCAGCCGCTCCTGCATCGCCTCCAGCGCCACGCCTTTGGTTTCGGGAACCATCATCTTCACCCAGATGAGCTGGAGCACCATCATGAAGCAGAAGAATCCGAAGATCACCGACGGCGCCATCGCCTCCGCCATCTTGGGGAAGACCAACGTCAGCGAGGCCGCGAAGAACCAGTGCGTAAAGCTGCCGAACGCTTGCCCGGCGGCGCGGTGCAGGTTGGGGAAGATCTCCGAGAGCAGCACCCAGATCACCGCGCCCTGGCCAACCGCATGTGCGGCGATGAAGCCGAAGATGCAGGCTGGAACGATCGAAAAATACTCGTTGTGGAACGCCCAAGAGCACAGCCCGAGCGAGGCAATGTACCCGAGCGATCCGATGTAGAGCAGAGTGCGGCGGCCGGCGCGATCGATCAGCCACAGACCGATATAGGTGAAGATCAGGTTCGTGATCCCGATTCCTACCGACTGCAGCAGAGCCGCCTGCTCGCCCAGCCCGGTCCACTGGAAGATGCGCGGAGCGAAATAGAGAATCGCGTTGATGCCCGAGAGCTGATTGAAGAACGAAACCAGGAACGCCAGGGCGATCGGAATCCGCAACTCCCTCGTAGCGAACTTTGCCGCCTTGGAGCGGTCGCCGACGCTGGCCTCCACGCTGTCGGCCAGCGCTTCGAGCTCGTCCTGAGTGCCCTCGGGGTTGATCTTGCGAAAGACCTCGAGCGCCTCCGCGCGCTTGCCGGCATGGGCAATCAGCCAGCGCGGGCTTTCCGGCAACGAGAAGCACATCAGCGAATAGGCCAGCGCCGGGAACGCTTCGACGCCCAGCATCCAACGCCATGCGACGTCCGGGTTGACGTACGCGCCCAGCAGGTAGTTCGACGAGAACGCCACGAGGATGCCGAAGACGATGTTGAACTGGAACAGGCCCGCCAAGCGTCCGCGCCGCTCAGCCGGCGAGATCTCCGAGATGTAGAGCGGCGAAACGACCGTCGCGACGCCCACCCCGAGGCCTCCGATCGCGCGAGAGATCATGAAGACGACGTCGTTGGGCGCTAGCGCCGAGCCGACCGCCGAGACGAAGTACAGGACGCCGACCCACAGCAGCGTCGCGCGCCGCCCAAACCGCTCCGTCGGCCAGCCGCCGATCAGCGAGCCGACGACCGTGCCCCACAGCGCGGCGCTCATGTTCAACCCGTGGCGGAAGGCCGAGAGATCCCAAATCTCCTGAATCCTCTGCTCGGCGCCGGAGATGACGATCGTGTCGAAGCCGAACAGGAACCCGGCCATGGCGGAGGTGATCGCCCAGAGGAAGAGCTTGCTGTTTGTATTCATGAGCGCTTTGCGTCCGGCGGTCTACTTCTGTTGGTCGACGCAGGAAGAGTCGGTCGGGGGACACAGTGAGGCGGAGTCCGTCGCGCGATCGGCTTGAACCAGCCGCTCCACCTCCACGTAGTAGGCGCCGGCGAGCAGATCGCCGGCTTCGTCGAGAAACCAGCTTTGGAGTTGGCTCTCGCCGGGCGCGAGCTCGGCCTCGAAGACGACCTCACGATCGTCCGCGTTGACTCGCTTCCTCTGTTCCTGATTCCCCACGCGCAGCCGCGCCTGCGCGACTGGCAACGCCTTGCCGGCCATCAAGTCGCCGTACTTGCCCCGCAGCGGCGCCGCGGGGTCGCGCAGCCCGAGCCCGGACTCCTGCGGCCAGCGGCGAAGCGAAATGCGGTAGCGCCCAGCCCGCTCGACCCGAATCTTCCAAGCGCCCGAGAGCTCATGGCCGCCTCGCACGCAGCTCGGGTTGTCGCAGTAGACGCCGTTCCAGTCCGAAGCGCTCAGCCGCGCGGGATTCTCCGCTTGCGCGCCGACCACGACTGGCTGATAGGCCTCCGCCGCCGGCATCAGCTCGCTCCACCACTCGTCGTAGTGCGCTCGCATCTTGGCGACCGTGCCCGAGTGGTCCGCAGCCACGTCCGTCTTCTGCCCGGGATCCTTGCCGACGTCATAGAGCTCCTTGCCGTTGACCAGCCTCCACTTGTTCCACATCACCGCAGCGTCGCGATGCTTCTCGAACACTCCGCCGTACTGGACGACCAGCATGCGCTCGCTTAGATCCTGCTGTCTACCCCTCAACATCGGCGCCAAGCTAACGCCGTCAAAGGCGGCCTGCGCCGGAGGGCGAACGTCGGCCAGATCCAGAAGCGTCGGCAGGACGTCCTGCACGTGCGTCAAGGCATCGATGTCGCGGGGCGCGCCGATGTCGCCCGCCGGCCAGCGCACGAACAGCGGCACGCGATGGCCGCCTTCATAGAGAGAGCGCTTCTTGCCGCGCATCCCGGCGTTGAAGACGCTCTCGCCTTGCGCTGTCCCGTTGTCGGCGAGAAAGACGAAGATCGTGTCGTCGGCGATACCGAGCTCGTCGAGAAGCGCCGTCAGCCGGCCCATGTTCTCGTCGATGTTGGCGATCATCCCAAAAAACTTCGCGACGCGCGATTCGACTTTGCCAAGGTAGGGATCGATATACTTCTGCGGCGCCCACAGCGGTACGTGCGGCGCATTGGTGGGCAAGTAGACCAGGAAGGGCTTGTCGGCTTGCGACTGCCGGCGAATCCAGGACATGGCCTCCTGGAACCAGACATCGGTGCAATAGCCCGTGTACTGCTCGATGCGTCCGTTGTGGCGGTAGTGGTCGTTGAAGTAGTCGTTCCCGAAATAGTCGGCGAGCGAGGTAATGCCCCAGGCGCCGTGGTGGATCGTCTCTTGAAAACCGCGGTCTTGCGGACGAAACGGGTAGTTGTCGCCCAAGTGCCACTTGCCGAAGTGCCCCGTCGCATAACCGGCGCTCTCGAAGATACCCGCCATGGTCGGCAGCTCTTCCCGGATCAGTGAGCGGCCCATACAGACGAACGACGCTCCGTTGTCGATCGCGTCGCGCCCGGTGAGCAGTTGGCCGCGGGTGGGCGTGCACATCGGAGCGACGTGGAAGTCGGTGAACCGCACGCTCTGCGCGTGCAGCGCGTCCATGTTCGGCGTCTCGAGAATCGGGTTCCCATGTGCCGAGAGATCCCCGTAGCCCTGGTCGTCAGTCAGAACGACGATCACGTTCGGCTGCTGTTGAGCCGGACACAGAACCGACAACGCCGCTAGGGCGACCACCGCCCGGATCGAGAGCGGGATACGCGCTTGAACAGATTGCAGCATCAGTTCCTGTTCCTTCACGGCAGCTCCGGCACGGCCTCGAAGTCCTCGACGCCCATCAGCTCCCGCAGCTTGGGCAGATCTCCGGGCTCCGAAATGAAGGGCCGCGCCGCCCCGATTTCTCCAGCCGGCCGCGGGTTGGCGGCGATCTCCGCCGCGTGCTCCTCGAGCAGTGCGCGCAACTCGTTGACGATCTCCGGCCGTGCGGCCGACAAGTCTTCCGTCTCGCCGATGTCCGCGTCCAAGTCGTAGAGCTCGAATTCTCCTGAACGTCCTCGTACGAGCTTCCAAGCGCCGCGGCGCACGCCGTCGTCTTCGTAGAACAGCAGCTCGTGCGGCGAGCGCGCGTTCGGTTTGCCGAGCAGAACGTGGAGGGCATTCGCACCATCGATCGGAAGGGAGGGAAGATCCGCTCCGACTAGCGCCGCCAGCGAAGGCAGGATGTCGATCGTCGCGACGATCTCGTCCGTCGTTCCTCCCGCTGGGATCGTCCCCGGCCACCACGTGATCGCCGGCTCGCGCATGTGGCCCTCGTACTTGGGCCCGCCCTTGCCGCCCCGTAGCGGTCCCATGCTCATCCCCGCGGCGCTGCCGTTATCCGAGGTAAAGACGACGAGTGTCTGCTCCGCGAGATCGAGCGTCCTTAGGGCGTCGAGAATGCGACCGACGCTGTCGTCCACCTCCTCGACCGTCGCCCGGTTCACATCGCCTTCCGCTCTCTGCGCAATCTCCGGGCGCGCGTATCGCGGCCTGTGAACGTAGGCGTGCGGCAGATAGAGAAAGAACGGCTCGGCGCGGTGCTCCTCGATGAACTCGACTGCGGCGTCGGTCACGGCCTCGGCGAGCAGCGACTGGTCCGTGCCGTCCGCCACGTAGGCGACCACCTCGTCACCTTGCACCACGGGCAGCGGCGTGTAGGGTTCCTTGGTGTGGCGGTGACCCCTCAGGTTGCCGGGCCACATGTCGTTCGAATAAGGGATTCCAAAGTACTCGTCGAAGCCGTGCTGGAGCGGCATGTGCTCCGGCTGATCGCCCAGGTGCCATTTACCGAACACGCCGGTGACGTAGCCCGCGCTCTTCATCAGTTCCGCCATCGTCGTCTCGTCGGGGTGCAGGCCGCGGCGCTCGCCCGGAAACAGCACGTCGCCGTCCATGCCGATGCGATGTGCGTACGCGCCGGTCATCAGCGCCGCGCGCGACGGCGTGCAGTTGGTATTCGAGACATAGAACTGGCGGAGCACGAGCCCTTCCGCCGCCATGCGATTGAGATGAGGCGTCTTGTTGACCGTCGAGCCGAACGGACCGATGTCGCCGTAGCCCATGTCGTCGATGAAGATGAACACGACGTTCGGCTTCGTCTCCCCCGCGCTCTCTGAATCGAGCGCCGGCCTTGGGCCGCACGCTACCAGCAGAAACAACGCCGCGACCAGGGCGAGTGGAAAGGCGCGTTGGATTCGCTTACGACTCATCAGAGGCTCAGAGATTCCGCTTGCGGTGATCCGTCAAGTATTCGTTGTAGTCGTAGACCGACTTCTCCGACCATGGCGCGTTGACCTGGGGCAGGTGGCCGGCTAGGCGCTTCTTCGTTTCATCTTGCGCCGCGTCATCGGCGACGTTGTTCCACTCGTGGGCGTCGTCGTGGTGGTCGTAGAGCTCTTCCGATCCGTCTTCGTAGCGGATGTAGCGATAGCGCTCATCGCGGATCCCGTGGTTGTTGCGCCCGTAGGTCGTCAAGGCGACGTGCGGCCAGTCGGCGCCGCCTGGATCGTCCAGCACGGGCCGCAGGCTGCGGCCTTCGTTCCCCGGGTTCGCGGGCAGGCCGCACAGATCCAACAGCGTCGGGTAGAGGTCGATCAGTCCCGCGGATTTCTGCGTCTGGCCGGGCGCGATCCCCGGACCGGCGATCATCAACGGCGTCCGCGTCGCCTCCTCCCAAACGGAGTGTTTTCCAAAGCGGTTCTTCTCGCCGATGTGGTAGCCGTGGTCGCCCCAAAGCGCCACGTAGGTGTTGCCGGCGTGAGGGCTGGCGTCGAGCGCATCCAGCACCTTGCCGACCTGCGCATCGACGAATGCGATGCACGCCAGGTACGCTTGCACGATGTACCTCCATTCACCCGACTCGATTGCCCAATCCGCCGTCGGCATCATCGGCAGGGCATGGAGTTGACGCGAAATCTCCGGAACGTCGTCCTGGTCGCCCGGCCGGTAGGCTGGCATCTCCAGCTCTGCGGCCGGGAACATGTCGAACCACTTCTGGGGCACATGCCAGGGGACATGCGGCCGCAGGAACCCGGCGCCGAGAAAGAACGGCTCGTCGTGCTCGCGCTGGAGTCGCTCCACCGCCCACTTCGCCGTACCGAAGTCCGGCATCTCCTCGTCGGTGTCCGGAAACGGCCCCCAGTCGGTGCTGGTCCCCTGCCGATTCCACTTCAGGCGTTTCGGAGGGCGCGGTCCGAAACCGCCGACCCGGCCTCCAGACTCGGCGAAGGCGCCTTCCGGGGCGTGCTGGTGGAAGAGCTTGCCCACGCCCATCGTGTGGTAGCCGTTCTCTCCGAACCACTCGGGCAGGAACGGCGTCGAGGCCGTTTCAGGCGAAGCCTCCCGTAGGTCCTCGTCTTGGATCTGACCGTAGATTCCCGTCGTCGACGGCAGGTAGCCCGACATCAGACTTGCCCGCGAAGGTCCGCAGATCGGCGCTTGGCAGTGGGCGTTGTGAAAAACGACCGAGCGGGCGGCAAGGCGATCGATGTTGGGAGTCTTCGTCTGGGGGTGGCCGCCCATGCAGCCCAGCCAAGAGTTGAGGTCGTCGACCGCCAGGAAGAGCACGTTCGGCGGAGCCGCCTCGGCCGCGGGCTCCTCCGTCGGCGAGCACGCTTGCGACGCCAGCGCGGCGGCCGAGAGTCCCAGGAATCGGCGGCGGTCGAGCATGGCTGGGGCTAATCCTTGCCTTTCGCCGAGTCTCGGGAGCAACCCAATGCCAGGCTCTTTATCATTGGTGGGCGGATGCCGCAAGGTGCGAGGATCGGACTCGCGCTGCGACCTCCGAAGCGTAGTGAAACCCGTTCCCGCAGTCAAGTCACACGGCCGCACCGGTTGCCGGGCATACCAGCGATTGCGGACAGCTTGCTTCTGGCCCCGCAACCGTTGCAGTATGGACGGCTTGGCGGTTCCCGGTCTCGCTGCGTTGTTCCGCCCCGCGCTGGTCGGCCGCGCCGACCGTTCGGGGTTTGAATTCGAAGGCGAGGCTCGCACGTTCGGAGAGCTCGACGCCGCGTCGAACAGCCTGGCGCGCGGGCTCTTCGACGCTGGGCTCGCTCCTGGCGATCGCGTCGCCGCCTACCTGACCAATCGCCCCGAGCTGATCGTCCTCTATCTGGCCTGTGCCAAGGCTGGCTTCGTTTTCACTCCGATCAACATCCTCTACCGCGCTGGCGAGATTGGCCACATCCTCGCCGACGCCGAGCCCAAGGCGCTGTTCGCGGGACGCGAATCCGAGGCCATCCTGACGCCCCTGCTCGAGGGACACAGAGAAGTGGCCGTCCACTGGGCCGAACAGATGGCGTCTTGGTCGGCTCAATACGCTGGTGATGCGCTCGACGCCGAGCCCGCCCCGGACGACGTTGCGGCGCTGGTCTACACCTCCGGCACCACCGGACGGCCTAAAGGCGCCATGCTCACGCAGGCCAACTTCGCCGCCAACGCGGTCGGGCTGATCGACGCTTGGCGCATGACGGCCGACGATCGTCTACTGCTCAGCCTGCCCCTGTTCCACGTCCACGGGCTCGGCAACGGTCTGCATACTTGGCTCGCGCTCGGTTACGAGTTGCGTCTTCTCGACCGCTTTCGCAAGGAGACGATCGTCGACGAGTTGCTTGACTATCGCCCCACGGTCTTCTTCGGCGTGCCCACGATGTATGAGCGGCTGCTCGAGACGCCGGCCGAGCGCGCTCGCGAGATCGGCGCCTCGATGCGGCTGTTCGTCTCCGGATCGGCGCCGCTGCCGGCTGCAACACTCGAAAGGTTTCGCGTGCTATTCGGACACGACATCCTCGAGCGCTACGGCATGAGCGAGACGCTGATGAACACGTCGAATCCCTACGACGGCGAACGCCGGCCCGGATCGGTCGGGCCGCCCTTGCCCGGCGTCGAGATTCGGATCTGCAAGTCCGGTTCCTGTAAGCCCGTTCCGGATGGCGAGACCGGCGAGGTGCAGATCAAGGGGCCCAACGTTTTCGCCGGCTACTGGCGGCGCCCCGAGGCCACCCGCGAAGCCTTTACCGCCGACGGGTATTTCCTTTCGGGCGATCTCGGCATGCGCTCCCCCGATGGCTACATTACCTTGCAAGGCAGGGGTAAGGAGTTGATCATCTGCGGCGGCTTCAACGTCTACCCGCGCGAGGTGGAGGAGTTCCTCGCCAAGCTGCCCGGCGTG
Source organism: Bryobacterales bacterium (assembly GCA_965216545.1). Taxonomy (GTDB): domain Bacteria; phylum Acidobacteriota; class Terriglobia; order Bryobacterales; family UBA6623; genus RI-231. The sequence goes on along the minus strand of OZ244172.1, from coordinate 1,235,234 downwards.
CGGGAAGCCGCCGTCGTCGGCTCGCCGGATGCGCTCAAGGGAGAGCGGCCGCTGGCGTTCGTGGTCCTGGACGCCGAAGGAGACCCGGCGACTCTCGAGCAGGCCTGTCGCGACGGTCTCGCCTCGTTCAAGGTCCCCAAGGCTTTCGTGACGGTCGATTCGCTCCCGCGGAACGCGCTCGGCAAGGTGCAGAAACATCTGCTGGCGGCGAAGTAAGGCAGATGGACTTTCTAACCGCGGCCGCCTACTTCGCCATCCTCTTCCTGGCTCTGCTCAACGCCTGGCTGGTGAGCCGTCGCGAGCTCACCATCCGGGACGAGGACGACGAGACGTGAGCTTCGTAGCCGAGCATTGGCCGATTCTGATCGCCGTCGCCATCTACCTAGCGGGTTGCCTGGGTATCGGCTGGCACTTCCAACGCAAAGCCTCGCAGGGCGTTTCGGACTATTACGTCGCGAAGCGGTCGATTCCCGGCTGGGTCGTCTCGCTGGCCTTCTTCTCCACCTTCGCCAGCACCAACACCTACATCGGCCAAGCCGGCCAAGCCTTTGCCGCAGGCCTGAGCTGGGCCTGGGTCGGGGTGTTCTGGACCGTGTTTTGCATGATCTCGTGGCTGTTGCTCGGGCCGCGGTTGCGCAACCAGACCGCCGGGTTGCGCTCGGTGACGGTGCCGGACTACTTCGACTACCGCTACGACAGCTCGCTCTCGAAACCCACTCGCATCCTCTCCGCTCTCGTCATCCTCTTCGCGACGCTGTGGTACATGGCGGGCATCGCCAAGGGTTGCGCCCACCTGCTCGACACGGTGCTGGGCCTGCCCTACGCCTGGGGCGTGCTGGCCATCGTGGGCTTCACCTGCGCCTACACGGTGATGGGCGGCATGTACTCGGTGCTGTGGACCGACGCCGTCCAGGGCATCATGATGTTCTTCGTCGCGCTGCTGATGGCCGCCGTGCCATTCCTCTACGCCGGCGGCGCGGGCGAGTTGATGGCGCGCATCGCGGAGGTCGACCACGTGACGGCGCAAGGCCTGCGGATGGGCGACGGGCTAGTGACCTTCTGCTCCCTCGTCTCGTTCACCTACATCCTCGGCATCGGCCTCTCGGTGGGGATGAAGCAGATCGCCGAGCCGCGCTGTCTGGTGCGCTTCTACTCGGTCGACAATGCCGAAGGCATGCGCTTCGCCATGATTTGGACGCCGATCTTTCTAGGCGTCTCGCTGATTTGCGTGATGGGCCTGGGCGCGCTGGTTCACGGCATGGCGTCGCCGGAAGAGGCCGCCTACCTCATCCATCACACCGACGAGGTGGTCGGCTTCATGCTCGCCAAGTTCGACAACCAAGCCGTTAGCGCCATCTGCATCACCGGCCTGTTCGCCGCCGGCATGTCGTCACTCGCGTCGGTGATGCTGATCGTGGGCACGGCGGCGGTGGGGGATATTTGGAGCGTGTGGCGTCCGATGCCGCAGCAGAAAGTGGTGAGCCGCACCAAGGCCGCCATCGTGGCCTATTCGGCGCTGGTCTGCCTGATCACGCTCTACCCGCCGGCCGGAGTCGTCGAGCTGACGAGCTTTTCCGGCGCGGTCTTCTCGGCGGGCTTCTTCCCGGCGCTCTTCGGCGGATTGTATTTGCGGTGGGGGACGGGCCACGGCGCGTTTTGGTCGATGCTGGTCGGCATGGCGGCGACGCTGGCGTGGCGGTTCGGCGTGCGCTTCACCGTTCCCGGAATGGCCGACGTGCACGAGGTCATCCCGGCCTTCCTGATCTCGTTCGTCGTCTACGTCGTCGTCAGCCGCATGACGCCTAGCCGCCGTCCCTCCGAGGCGCGCCTCGCCCAGGTCTTCGGCTCGCGGGATTGATCCTCTCCCCGACCGAATGCTAGATTGACCCCTCATGAGACTGCTCCCCCTGGCCGCCGGCTGCTTCCTCGCCGCCCTTCTGGGCTGCTCTTCCGGCCCCGACCTCGCTACCCCGATCACCGTCGAGCCCAATCCGAACCCCGCCGTTCCGCTCGCGGCCATCGTCCGCTTCGAGGCCGCCGAGCCGGTCACGACCGACATCCACGTCTCGGACGGCGAGCACGACTGGAGCTTCCGCTACGACGAATCCCACGACCCGAAGGCCGGTCTGGCGGTCGTGGGGATGCGCCCGGATCGCAGCCACGAAATCACCGTGACGGTCCGCAACGCGGCGGGCGAAGCGGCGCCGGCGGCGACCTTCGAGCACGCCACTCCGCCGCTGCCCGAGGTTGGTGTAGAGTTCCCGCCCATCCAAGTCGCCGTCAGCAAGCCGGAGAAGATGGAACAAGGCGTGACGCTGTTCAACCCCCGCCGCCGCCGGGTCGGCCGCGGACAGGAGATCGCCGACTTCAACGCCAACTTCGGCATGTTGATGGCGCTCGACGCAGACGGCGAGCCAGTCTGGTATTACCGCTCCGACTCCCGCGTCAGCGACTTCGAGAAAGTGCGCAACGGCAACATCATCTACTGCACCGCCGACTTCCGGTTGGTCGAGATCGACTGGCTGGGCAACACGGTTAACCAGTGGTACGCCAAGAATAGCCCGCTGGGTCCGCGCGACGGCGTTGCGGTCGACACGCTCACCTTTCACCACGAGATCGACGAGTTGCCCAACGGCAACATCCTCGTGCTCTCGAGCGAGTGGAAGGAGATTGACGACTACTACACCAACGAGTACGACGCCCGAGCGCCGCGCAAGAAGCAGAAGGTGATGGGCGACGTCATCATCGAGTTCGACCGCTCCAGCGGCGAGGTCGTCTGGGAATGGCATGCATTCGAGCACATGGACCCGTTCCGAATCGGCTACGAGACCTTCTCGAGCTACTGGATCCGCCGCGGCTTCCCCGACACCGTCGACTGGAGCCATGCCAACAATCTGCTCTACGACGAATCCGACGATTCGATCGTGGTCAACTTCCGCTATCAGGCCGCGGCAATGAAGATCGATCGCAAGGCTCGCGAGATCAAGTGGATCTTCGGCGAGCCCACCGGCTGGGGCGACCTGTCCGACAAAGTGCTCGCGGCCGAGGGCGAAGTTCGCTGGCCCTACCACCAGCATTCGCCCAATCCCACGCCCAACGGCACGCTGCTCATCTTCGACAACGGCAACTACCAGGCCCGGCCGTTCCGCAAAGCTACACCCGTTCCGGAGACCTACACGCGTGCGGTGGAGTACGCCATCGACGAGGAGAAGATGACTGTCCGCGAGCTATGGCAGTCCGAGCAGAATGATGAGGACCGCGTGATCGCGATCGCCATGGGCGACGTGGACTGGTTGCCGGAGACGGAGAACATTCTGGTCGCCTACGGCGCGTTGCTCACCCCGGATTCGATCGGCAAGACGAGCTGGGAATCGAGCTCCCGTCTAGGCTTCAGCCAATGGACGCGCCTACGCGAGTACGTCCGCAGCGACCCGCCCGAGGTGGTCTACGAGGTAATTCTCGACACCGGCAAGCCCGACCTGGGCTGGACGCTATTCGGCGCTGAGAGGATCGACCGAGTCGGCTACTAAGGGCCTGGGCTGAGCTGCCTCGGCGTCTACAACGAAGACGCCCGCTCCCTCGCAGTCGCGGCTCTGGACGGGGCCGAAACGCCCGACAAGAATGTCCACGCCCTACTCCCTCTTCTGCGCCAGCACTCTGACCAACCGCAGCTCCCGCAGCCCCCAATCCGCAGTGTCGCGCACGTCCTGGTAGTGGAGGATCCGGTAGTCAGCGAACAGGTTCAGCAGCTCGTTGGTCTCGAAAGACACGCCCGGACCCGCCCCATTCCCTTCGGCGTGGTAGGCCTCGATCAGCACCCGGCCGCCTGTCTTTAGGCTTTGCTCGATCTTTCCGGCCATCTGACGGGTGAAGGGAAAGTAGGTCAGCACGATCAGGTCCCAGCGCTGCTCTCCCCAGTCAAAGCGTTGCGCGGGCTCGACGGTCGCTTCGATCGAGAGGCCTTTGGCTTTCGCCGAGGCAAGCGCCTGCCGAATTCCTTCCCCCGAGACGTCGAATCCGGTGACGCTCCAGCCTCGTGCGGCCAAGAAGAGGGCGTTGCGCCCCTGACCCATCCCGACATCCAGCGCGGCTCCGGGCTCTACGCCCTCGACCGCGGAAACGAGAAAAGCGTTCGGCTTCTGCGAGAACGATGGGCGTTCCGCGAGATACACGCCATCCCAAGACGATTGCGCGTTCGCCGAGCTCGCGACCAGGATGGCGAACATGAGACGAGCAATCATAGCTGCGACCGAGTCTAGCGGATCGGGCCCGAGCTGGCATTTCGGCAGGCGATAAGATGAGTCTGTGCGGCGCCTGGCCATCCTGGCGGCCCTGTGTGTGCCCGCGGCTCGGGCGCAGTCGGCCGACGCGCTGCTCGAGCGCGCCCGCCAGGCCATGCGCGAGCGGCTCGAGAACACGCCCAACTACACCTGCCTGCTCGAGCTCGACCGCCTGGTCTATCCCGGCGGCGCAACCGCAAGCTACCGCTCGAAGGAGCTCTTTCGCCTCGAGGTCTCGGTAGTCGGAGGGCGCGAGCACTTCGCCTGGCCCGGCGCCGCGCGGACGCGCGAATCGCTCGAGGAGATGCTCGGGCCGGGCCTATCGTCGACTGGCGAGTTTTCGGCTCACGGCCGCACGACGCTGCTGGATGCGCGCAGCTCGATCGAGCCGCTGCCCGATGCGCGCCAGGACCGGGACGGCCACACGGGGTACTCCTACAGCGTCCCCCTGGCCGCCAGCCGCTATGCCGTCGCGGGCAGGCTAGCGCAGGCCTTCGCCCCCTATGAGGGCGAGCTATGGATCGACGAAACGACCGCGCAGCTCGCGAGCTTCGCCGTGCAGGTGGAGCGGCCGCCGGCCCAGAGCAACATCGGGCGGATCGACTCCTTCGTGCGCTACGAGCGCGTGAAGGTGAGCGGGTTGGACGCTTGGCTGCCGGCGCGGGCTCGCGTGACCGTCGAGAACGCCGGCGGTCAGGCGTTCCGCAACGAGCTTCGCTTCACCGGCTGTCGAGCCTTCCAGGCCGAGGCCACGATTCGTTTCGACGCTGAATCACTCGACGCCAGCGAGGCTTCGGGCCCGGTGCGACATGTCGAGGCTCCGGCCGCCCTGGAGCTCTCGATCTTGCTGGACTCGGGCTTCGATTCCGAGCGGACCCGAGCAGGCGATGCGGTGCACGGAAGACTGCTCGAAGCGGCGGGTCCGCTGCCGAAAGGGGCCAGAATCTCGGGCCGCGTCAAGCGTCTGGCGGTGACCGCCGCCGGTCGCGGACCCGGCGCACGGCGCGTCACCCCGATTACGCTCGAGCTGGCCGCGGCTCGCTGGCAAGGCCATTGCGCGCCGCTGCGCGCTACGCTGCAGCGCATCGACAAGCTGCCCAAGCTCGCGCGCGTCAACCCGGACGGCCTACGCCCGCCGCCGGCCTTCTTCAAGTCCGAGAGGGCGCTGGGCTATCAAGCCTCACCCCGGATGACCAAGACTGGGTCGGGCGCCTGGGTCGTCTTGGGCGAGCTGTATGCGATCCCCGCCGGCGCCAAGATGCGCTGGAAAACCGAACAGCCGCCGACTGAGCCGTGCGCTCTGCGATGACCGCACTGAATGCACGCTGCATCGCCCTGCTCGCCGGCTTCGCTGTGGCCGCCGGAGCACAACCCGATGACCTGCTGGCGCGCGCCAAGCGAGCCATGCGGCAACGGCTCGAGACGACGCCGAACCACGCCTGTGTGCTCGAGATCGACCGCCTCGTCTACGATGCCGGCGTTCGGTCTCGCTATCGCTCGAAGGATCTGTCTCGGCTCGAGGTCGCCGTTGCGGACGGCCGCGAGCTGTTCGGCTGGCCCGGCGAGGCTTCGACGCAGCCGACGCTGAACGCGCTTCTCGGCCCCGGTCTCTCCTCGACCGGCGAGTTTTCCGTACACGGGCGAGCCGCGTTCCTCGAAGAGCGCAGCCGCATTGAGCGCCTGCCCGAGGCGTCACAGGATGCGACTGAAGGAGTTGGCTACCAATATCGCGTCCCGCTCGAGGCCAGCCGCTACGTCGTCGCGGCCAAAGGCGGCGGCGTGGTCGCGCCCTACGAAGGCGAGTTTTGGGTCGACGCGCAGTCGGCTGAGCTCTTGCAGTTCGATATCCGCGTGCCGCGCCCTCCGCCGCGGAGCCGGCTTGCCAGCATCCGATCTACGGTTCGCTACGGCGTCCAGGACGTGAACGGTGTCGCGACGTGGTTGCCGGCCGAGGCCAGAATCGAGGTCGAAGCCGCCTCGGGCGAGGGGTTAACGAACCTATTGCGGTTCCAGCGCTGCCGGGCTTTTCAGACTGAGTCGACGATTCGCTTCACTGCCGCCGACGCTGACCAGACGGCTGCGGCCGCAAAGCCCGTGGCGGGCGTGCCGGCGGGAGTCGGTCTCCGAACGGAGCTGATCTCTCAGCTCGACTCCGTCGATGCGCGAGCCGGCGACGAGATCGAGATGCGCCTGTTGCAACAAGCGAACGGACCGGACGGGATCATCCTACCCGAAGACGCCGAGATCCGGGCGCGTCTCCGCCGACTCAAAATTGTCGACACGACGCCGAGCGCCGCAGGCAAGGGCCGGGTAGACCGCATCGCCGCGCTGACTCTGGAAGTGCTCGAGGTGCGTTGGGCTGACGAGTGCGCGCCGCTCGCCGCGACGCTCGAGCGGGTCGAGAGCATCCCTCAGATGGGGCGCTTGGACCCTGGCAGCGTGATCCCGACGCGGTCGGCCCTTCGAGCCAGGACCTACGAAACGGCGCACCAGATGTCGCAGAAGGGCTCAGGCTCCTTCGTGATCCACGGGGACATGTTCCTGGTGCGCCGGGGCGCGAGGATGCGCTGGAAGACCGAAGAGCCGCCCGATCGCCCCTGCGCCCAATGAGCCCGCTTGCGCCGCGGTGGGTGAGGGCGACACCGGGCGCGCCCGGTGTCGGCAGGGCCGAGCCCCTACGTCCGCTCAGACCGCCACTTCCGGCGTGTCGATGTGCGCGATCGCCTGATCGATCTCCTCTTGCGATAGCTCGTGCTTTTCGAGATTGCCTGCGAAGTACGCCTCGTAGGCCGCCATGTCGAAGTGGCCATGGCCGCAAAGGTTAAACAGGATCACGCGGCTCTCCCCCGCCTCCTTCGCCGCGTTCGCCTCTCGGATCGCCGCGGCGATGCCGTGATTGGCCTCCGGCGCCGGGATGATGGCCTCGGTCCGCGCGAACAACAGCCCCGCCTCGAACGTCTCGAGCTGGTCGACCGCTATCGCTTCCATCAGCCCATCTCGCAGTAGTTGGCTCACCAGTACGCCCGCGCCGTGGTAGCGCAGCCCGCCGGCATGGATCTTCGCCGGCACGAAGTCGTGCCCGAGCGTGTACATCGGCAGCAGCGGCGTCATGCCGACGGTGTCGCCGAAGTCGTAGCGATACACCCCGCGCGTGAGCTTGGGGCACGAAGCCGGCTCGACCGCCAGGCAGCGAATGTTGTTGCCTTTGGTCAGGTTGAGCCGCAGAAACGGAAACGCCAAGCCGGCGAAGTTCGAGCCGCCGCCGAAGGGCCCAATCACTACGTCGGGCTGCTCGCCGGCAAGCTCCATCTGCAGGATCGACTCTTCGCCAATCACCGTCTGATGCATCAGCACGTGGTTGAGCACGCTGCCGAGCGAATACTTCGTGTGCTCGTCGGCCGCCGCGCGCTCGACGGCTTCGGAGATGGCGATGCCCAGGCTGCCCGGCGAGTCCGGGTCCCGCTCGAGAATCTGGCGGCCCGCCGCGGTCTTCTCGCTTGGCGAGGGGATCACCTCCGCGCCCCAGCTCTGCATCATCAACTTGCGATACGGCTTCTGGTCGAAGCTGATGCGCACCATGTAGACCTCACACTCGAGACCGAACATGCTGCAAGCGAGAGAGAGCGCGCTGCCCCACTGCCCCGCGCCGGTCTCGGTCGAGATGCGGCGCACGCCTTCCTGCTTGTTGAACCAGGCCTGCGGCAGAGCGGTGTTGGGCTTGTGCGAGCCCGCCGGGCTCACTCCCTCGTACTTGTAGAAAATCTTGGCCGGGGTGTCGAGCGCCTTCTCGAGGTTGTGCGCTCGATAGAGCGGCGTCGGCCGCCAGAGCTTATACTTCTCACGCACTTCATCGGGGACTGCGACATAGGGCTCCCGCGAGACCTCCTGCTCGATCAGCGCCATCGGGAACAGAGGCGCCAGCGCTTCTGGGCCGATCGGCTGCAGCGTCCCGGGGTGCAGCGGCGGCGGCGCCGGGTTCGGCATGTGTGCTTGGATGTTGTACCAGCGCCGCGGAATCTGGTCTTCCGAAAGTACGTATTTGGTGTCAGCCATCGTCGATGCTACAGAGTAGCCTGGGGAGTTGCCGCCGCGCAAAGGGTCTGTCAGACGGAACTTTCCGCCCCGTTTCGCCGATAGTCCGCATAGGAAGACGAGGAGAACACACGAATGGCCAACGCAGCGAAAGCCGAAATTCGCGACGAGATCGACCGCTTCATGAAAGGGCTGCGACGCCGCAACCCGGCCCAGCGAGAGTTCCACCAAGCCGTGCAAGAGGTCGCCGAGACGATCATCCCGTTCGCGCACCAGGCCGCTGGCTATCGACAGGATCAGATCCTGGAACGCCTCGCCGAGCCCGACCGCGTCGTCATCTTCCGCGTGACCTGGGAGGACGATGACCACAACCTGCGCGTCAACCGCGCCTGGCGCGTGCAGTTCTCCAATGCCATTGGGCCCTACAAGGGCGGGCTCCGCTTCCACCCCAGCGTGAACCAGAGTATTCTCAAGTTCCTCGGCTTCGAGCAGGTCTTCAAGAACAGCCTCACCACACTGCCGATGGGCGGCGCCAAGGGCGGCTCGAACTTCAATCCCAAGGGCAAGAGCGATCGCGAGGTGATGCGTTTCTGCCACTCGCTGATGATCGAGTTGCACCGCCACATCGGCGAAGACACCGACGTCCCCGCGGGCGACATCGGCGTCGGTGCGCGTGAGATCGGCTATCTATTCGGCATGTACCGGCGGCTTTCGAACCGCTTCAACGGCATCCTCACCGGCAAGGGCGTGGCCTTCGGCGGCAGCCTGGTGCGCACCGAGGCGACCGGCTACGGGGCCGTCTACTTCATGCGCGAGATGCTCAACGCTCGAGGCGAGGGCGTGCAGGGCAAGACGGCGGTCGTTTCCGGCGCGGGCAACGTGGCGCTCTACGCCATCGAAAAACTCAACCACTTGGGCGCCAAGGTCGTCACCGCGTCCGATTCCGGCGGCTTCATCTACGACCCCGACGGCATCCGCGACGAGAAGCTGGCTTGGCTCAAAGAGCTCAAGGAAGTGCGCCGCGGCCGTATTCTCGAGTACGCCGAAAAGTTCGGCTGCGAGTACCACAAGGGCGCGAGGCCGTGGGGCGTGCCCTGCGACCTCGCCTTCCCCTGCGCCACGCAGAACGAGCTCCTCGGCGACGACGCCAAGACGCTGCTCGACAACGGCGTGGTTGGCGTGGCCGAAGGCGCCAACATGCCGACCGACCTCGACGGCGTGCGTCGCTTCCTCGAGGCCAGGATCCTGTTTGGCCCGGCCAAGGCCGCCAATGCCGGCGGCGTCGCCGTCTCCGGCCTCGAGCAAAGCCAGAATGCCCTGCGGATCTCCTGGAGCCACGACGAAGTCGAGAGCCGCCTCGAAGACATCATGAAGAAGATCCACGCCACGTGCGCCCGCTTCGGCGCCGAGCCCGACGGTTGGATCGACTACGTCAAAGGCGCCAATATCGGCGGCTTTACCAAGGTCGCCGACGCCATGCTCGCATCCGGCGCCGTCTGAGTCGCAGGCAACGGGCCAGAGCCAGGCGGCTCGCTTGCTATCATGTCTCCGCTCCGGAGACTCCATGATGCGATCGACTCTGCTCCTGTTCCTTGCCGGACTGCTGCTCGCCGGTTGCACGAGCGATTCCACGACCTCCTCCGAATCCGAATCCGCCGCCGCGCGGCCCGCGCCCAACCCCCTCCGCAACGCCTACTTCGGAGACCTGCACGTTCACACCCGCTACTCGTTCGACGCGTTCATCTTCGGCACGGTCGCCGACGCCAACGACGCCTACCGTTTCGCCAAGGGCGAAGCCATCCAGCATCCCGGCGGCATGGCGCTTCAGCTCGATCGCCCGCTCGATTTTCAAGCCGTCACCGACCACGGCATGTACCTCGGCATGGTCGCCGCGATGACCGAGCCCGGCTCGCCCGCCTACGGCCACCCCGAGGCCGAAAACGTGCGCAATGCGGAGACCGCGGCGGAACGAGGCGCCATGTTCCGCGGCATGTTTCCCTACCTGCGCGGCGACCCCGAGGTGGCTGAGCACTTGAACATGGATGTCGTCCGCGGCGCCTGGGGCGAGATCATCGCCGCCGCCGAGCGGCACGATGACCCCGGCAGCTTCACCGCCTTCATCGGCTACGAATACACCTCCAGCGGCGGCGAGCGGAACAACCTCCACCGCAACGTCATCTTTCGAGGCTCCGAGCATCCTCCGGCGCCGTTCACGCGGCTCGACTCGCACAACCCCGAAGACCTGTGGGCCGCCATGGACCGCTGGCGCGCCGACGGCATCGAAGCGCTCGCCATCCCCCATAACCCCAACGGCTCCGGGGGGCGCATGTTCGAGATGGAGTACTTCGACGGCGGAGCGATCGACGACGCCTACGCCAATCAGCGCATGCGCAACGAGCCCATCGTCGAGATGACCCAAGTCAAGGGAACTTCCGATACCCATCCCGCGCTCTCGCCCAATGACGAGTGGGCCGAGTTCGAGATCATGCCCTACAAGATCGCCACCACGATCCTCAGCCAGCCCGCGGGCAGCTACGTTCGCGACGCCTACAAGCGCGGCCTCGAGATCGCCGACGGCGGCGTCCGAAACCCCTACGAGTTCGGTTTGATCGGCTCGAGCGACACCCACGTGGCCGGCGGCTCGTTCGAAGAAGATAACTATTGGTCGAAGGTCGGCTTGCTCGACGCCTCGCCGCAGCGCCGCAACGCGGTTCCGTCGCCGGATGCGGAGCCGTTGGCTACGGCTGACTCGGACTCTGCCTTGCGCATGCAGGACGGCTCCGGCCGCACCTACCGCGATAGCTACTATCACACCTGGGGCGCCTCCGGGCTCGCCGGCGTTTGGGCCGAGGAGAACACCCGCGAGGCGCTGTTTGACGCCATGCGTCGCAAAGAGACCTTCGCCACCTCCGGACCCCGCATGCGGGTCCGCTTCTTCGGCGGCGCGGCCCTCGCCGACGCCGAGCTCGGCGACGAAGGATTCCTCGCATCGGCCTACGCCAACGCGGCGCCGATGGGCGGCGACTATCCCGCGGGCGGCGGCCCGGCTACCTTCGCTGTCTGGGCGCTCCGGGACCCCGAGGGCGCGCCGCTCGATCGCGTCCAGATCATCAAGGGCTGGAGCGAAGGCGGCGAGGTCCGCGAGAGAGTCTATGACGTCGCCTGCTCGGGCGGCGCCGGCGCGGACCCCGCAACCCATCGCTGTCCCGACAACGGCGCTCGCGTGGACCTGGCGACGTGTGAGACCTCGCCCGGCGAAGGAGCGAGCGAGCTCGAGGCCGTCTGGGTCGATCCGCTCTTCGACGCCGCGCAACGAGCGTTCTACTACGTGCGGGTCCTCGAGAACCCCACCTGCCGCTGGTCGACATGGGACGCCGTGCGCCAGGGCGTCGAGCCGCGCAGGGACGTGCCGGCGACCATCCAGGAGCGCGCCTGGTCCTCGCCAATCTGGTACAAACCCTGACCCCGGCTAACTTGGCTCGCTCTAGCGAGCCTCTTGCCGGCTGCGGACCGGTCTCGCCGGCCCTGAGGGGGCAGGCGGCGGTACGCCGTCCGCTGCCAAGGTCGCCGTCAGATTCTGGATGTAGTAGAGATCCCCGCGCGCCACCGAAGACGCGTCGAGCATCGGCTCGAGCTGAGCCCGCGAATACTTCAGCACAAGCGCCCTAGCCTGAAACTGCGAGACCGCGTCATAGACGTGCGCGTGGTAGCCCTCCATGAATCCGCCGCCGGCCCTGTATCGCGTCGTCTCCTGAGCGTTGCTCACGAACCAATACGGCGCGGCCCAATCGTATTCCTCGACCGCTCTTTCCGCTAGGCTAGCGGCGTTCTGGTGGAGATAGTCGCCTAGCTCGGGCGTCAGCCAGAGGAACCCGCCGGCTTCAGCTCCGTTCAGGTGCGCCGTGCCTTCTCGTAACAGCTCGATCCGCAGTTGCAGCGCGTCTCTCAACCACTGACGAACCTGGTCGCTCTCCTGCTGGCCGATCTGCGATTGAAGGTCTAAATATCCGAAATATCCCGCGATGTAGACGTTGACGACGTGAGGACGCTCCCGCAGGAAGTCCGCGTCGCTCGGCAGGGGCGCTACCTTTCCCTGGATTCGCTCGAAGATCGACCGAGCTTCGGATGGAAAGACCTCCGCATACTTGGCGCAGGCGTAGATGTTGAAGGGGTTGAACGCCCAACCGTCCCAATAGGCGCGCTCCCTCGCATCGGGGAGTTGTCCATAGCGCACTGGCCAGCCTTCCGCGTACTCCTCGGGTATATCGGAGTATTCTCTTCGCGCGCCTTCGGGTCCGATATGGACGATATCGGTCGAGGGAAAAAGCTCGAACTCGGCCTTCAAGTAGGCCTTGGCCTCGGCTTGCAGGCCGGGAGGAAGAAACGGCATCGCAAGCGTGAGTGTATAGACGAGCTCGGCCGGGTTGTGCCAGTAGTCGTCCATTTTCCAACTCAAGTTGAGCGGCGATTCGTAGCGATAGTGTTGCTCGAAGGTCGCGAGGCCGGGAGCGAGATGCCCTGCGTCGATCAACTTTCGAATCTCAACCTCGAGCCGCTGTTGGACCGTCCTGTACGTGGGCAGTCTCGCGACTTGCTCGCCGGAAGCTTGCGCCCAACACACGGCGGCGCCGAATGCGACGAGGGTCGATACTCCAATCATTCGGGTCATCGCCGCCATGACTACCTCCCCATGCAGATGACCGCGTTCGAGCGGTGGAAATAGACCTTGTCGCCCAGCGGCACGGGCGGGTTCTGGTGTCCATGCCAGCCGACGGCGTTGTTGAACGGATTCGTCGGCTCGCGGATCGAGAGACGATTGCCATATTTCCTCTCGTCCCATCGTCCCCAGTAGTCGCCGAAGGCGGAAAAGAATACGTTGATCGCCCACGACGCCGCACGGTCCGGTGCGAACACGCCGCCAAAATCGCCGCCATCGCCTCCGCTGTTGAAGTAAATGTCTCCGTTGATGATCGAGTAAGATTCGGGCTCGTCGGCCGACTCCCAAAACGCCTCGGTCTCCGGAACCATCCGTGCAGCGGTCTCTCCGATCCTCCAACCCAAGTATCGTCCCTGTCCAAACCAGGTCTTCAGCCACGGCGAGAGCGCCCATACGAGCCCGTCTCCGTCCACCGCCGGAGGGAAGCGCTGGCCTCCCGGGTTGCCCCACCACAAGAACGGCGCCGTCTCGGCGTCCGCGCCGGTCTTGCGGTCCAAGACGATGATCGAACGGCGACCTGGGTGCTGCTCGAGCCACGCGATGTGTTGGTCCACTTTCAGCCTCCCCAGTTGGTCCCGGTTGGAGAGTAGCTCTTCGCGCTCGGGCAACAGCTCCTCGCGCTGCAGCGCGCCGAGGTCATAGTGATCGTCGGTGGGATAGTTTGCCGCCGAGGTAAACAGCACGCGATCCCCGGTGATCACCGGCCAGTATGCGATGAACGTCGAGCCGGGCAGGTCGCAGGATCGCCAGATCTCTTCCCCGGTATCGCCGCGCAACGCGTAGGCGCAGCGGTCCTGCGAGGCAAAGTAGTAAACGCCGTTGGGCTCGTCGGGATAGGTCGCGAAAGCGGCTCCGTATGCGATCGGCGCCTCCACGCGTTTGAACCACAGCAGTTCGCCGTTTGCGCGATCAAAACAATAGAAGACGCCGTCCCGCGCGCCGGCGCAAACCCGCCCGAAGGCGGCTATCGGGTTTGCGTAGAACGGCGCATCGGCCCGAGCCGTCTGCCAGATGCGCGCGCCCGTCCCGGTTTGGATCGCGTGAATCGTGCCGTCGGTCCCGGGCACGTAGGTCACCCGGCCCTCGGCCGTGGGAGCGTCGCCGGGCGGCATGTCCATGGCGTAGACCCAGCGCTCAGCGCCGGTTTGCGGGTCGAGCGCGTGAATCCCGTCGGCCGCGGTAACGAGCAGCGTGCTGGCGTGGCCGGAACCGGCGTCGACCGTGATGATCTGCGACCGCGAAGGGATCAGCGCGTCGATCTTCGTATGCCAAATCGGACGCGCCGGTATCGGAACCCTGTCCGAGCTTCTCGAGGTGCGCTGTGGATCGTGCCCTGGCATCGGCCAGTCCGCCCTGGCGGCGCCGGCCGCCGCAAGCGCGATCAAGAGCGCGGCTAATCGCAGCGCCGCGGTTCGCCATGTTGCGGGAGTCAGCGCCATGATGAATCCCAGTATAGGACTAGACTCGGTGGTAAAGTACCTGAGAAAGGATTTCAGAACAGAAATTTACATACCTCGAGCTTGAAACGTCTCACATGAGTATTGTTGCTGCCGAAGTATTTCACGCAGTCGCAAACACGCGCCCGCACACACGACCACAGGCGCGTCAATCTTAGTCGCTCCACCGATGTGCAACTCAACCTAAGGCATACTAATTTGAATTCTGAGGAACCGAGGCAATTCGGGGTGTCTCGGTTTGTATGCGGCCGCGAATGCCCAGCTTATCCGCCAAGGCCACACAGGCCACTCCAGCGAACGATAGAAACATTGCGTCAAGGGGCATCCGATACCGGACCATCGTCCACATCGAGGCGTAGACGCCCACGTGTATGAACGCAAACAAGAACAGCGGCGCCAGCTCGAGCCAGCGATGCCGGATCAGATAGATCCCGGCCAATGCGAAAGGCCACAATAGCCCGAAGGATAGCACCCGCATCGCGTTGGCTAGGGGCTCCGAGCCCTCGGTCGGCCAGAATACGAATAGCTCCCGGAGCCTGGTGAGCGTAAGCATCAAGAAATGCTGCGGGTCAGCGAGAACGCTCTCCACGCCCATCGCCAGCAGCTTCTTGGTAATCAAGACATCGTTGTCGAGCGCCAGTACGTCCTCGGGTATCGGGAATACCTTGAAAGGATGGAAGTTTCCGTTGTGGCCGGGATGGTTCCCGTTCCAAAAGACATGGCCGAATTGGGTTTCCGACAGCGCAAACTCGCCCCAGAGCTGGTAGTTCCGTACGATGAATGGGGTGAGGGCGAGCCCAATCACGGCCAGCGGAACGGCCGCCCATTTCGTCCATTCTCGACGACGCAGCAGGATCCACCCGATCAGCACAGGCACGTAGAATACAACGGCCATCCGAAGCAACAACGTGACGGCTAGAGCGACGCCGAGGGCGATCCACTTTCCAGGCGATGGCTCCTCCACAAGCTCGTAGGCCAACCAGATCGAGACCAGCAGCGCCAGGATGAAGGGCGTTTCCGTCACGAGCGCCACGCCATAGAAGATGAAATAGGCATAGACCGCCCCTGCGGCGATGGCGGCAATGGCAGCCCGCTCGCCGAAGAGTCGTCTGCTGAGCAGGTAGATCATGCTCAGCACCGCGACGCTGAGAAACGCCATGACGAGCCGCGCGACCACGGGCTGGTACCCGACCACGGAGTAGATTGCGGCGAGCGAGAGACTCATTGTCGCGGAAAAGTAAGATTGCGGCGTGTCGGCTTTGATCCAGGGATACCAGTTCTCGGGAAATGTCAGGCCATGCCCTTCGGCGTAGCGCTGCCCCAGCATGCTGTAGGTGATCTCGTCGTGCGCCCCCGAGAGCCCGCTAACCTCGTTTCCGAGGTACAACGCCGCGGCGATGCGCAACAAGAGTGCGATGCCAAGAATGGTCCATACTGTTTTGCTCATCCGCGTTTGGCCCTCGTCAGATCCACCAGGGCGGCATGTGCATGGAGACCGTAGACGCGGGCTCGACCTTTATGAGAGAAGTTCCCTTCATGAGAGAAGTTCCGAGCCGAGCCTGAGCCGGCGCGACATCGCCGCAGGCGCTCCGAAGGCGTAGTATGGAATAGAAATCGACCCAGCGCAATGGTACATGATTGGTACCCTGGGCCCAGTACGAAATCACTCGCGGCGACTGCTGTTTTTCGACGCCGATCTGCTAGCCGTCGCCGCTGGTCTTGATCGCGTAACCCACCGCCGCGATCGCCTCGTCGCTCACTCCGTTGCGGGCGACGACGTCCGGGGCCTTGGGCGGTTCATACTTGGCGCCCACGCCGGGAAAGAATCGCAGATCGCCCTTGCGCGCCTTCTTGTAGAGCCCCTTCGGATCCCTCTTCTCGCACTCGTCAAGCGGCGTGTCGATGTAGACCTCCACGAACGCCGGCGCCGCCCGCCGCCCATAGTCGCGGTGACGCTGCATGGGCGCGGTCGCGGAAACCAGCACCACCATGCCTTCCTGCGCGAGAATCGCGGCAATTCCGCCGAGCGTCGCGTAGAAGTTCTCGCGGTCCTTCGGCTCGTAGCCCATCGGCGGCCGAAGCGCCGCGCGCACCGTATCGCCGTCGAGGATGCAGCACGGCGTCCCCTGGACCGTCAACCGCTGCTTCACGCCCTCGGCCAACGCCGTTTTTCCCGCCGCGGGTAGACCGGTAAACCACGCAACAACGCCTTTCATCTACAGTGCTCCTTCACCCATTCCGGATTGATTCGTCCGGCTTCCAACGACCGTTCCGCGAAGTCCAGCAGCGTACGCCGCGTCCGCTCATGCGCCAACGGATACCACATGGGGTTGACCAACACCAGGACGCGCCACGCCAGGTACGGCGGCGCCGCCTCCAGCAGGCCATTGTCCGCGGTCGCGTCTAGGTACTCTCTCCAGAAAGCGTCCCACAACTCGAGGAAAGCATACTTGGCCGTCTCGTGCTCTAAGGCGAAAAACAAGTAGTTGACCGCGAGACAGACCACGTCGTCCGCCGGATCGCCCTCGCAGCCGCGGCTTGCATCCAGCAGCGTCGGCTGCGCCCCCCGTTCGAACAAGATGTTGAAGGGATGGAAGTCACCGTGGGTGCGGCTCAACCGGCTTTCCCGGCCGCGCAACCGCCAGCGCCAGTCCACCGCCTGCGCCTCGAGCTTCCTCAGCCGCTGCAGCTCTACACCGGGCGCGTCCGCCGCAAAGCTATCCGCCAACCCGAACAGGCCCTCGCCGTGCCCCATCAAGTCGCGAATCGCCCTGCGGTAACCCGCCGGCGAATCGATCTTTTCGGCGTGCAGCCCGGCCAGATAGTCGGCGAGCGCGGAGCAACGGCGGCGATCCAACTCGCTCAGCTCGCCGCGCTCTCCGATCTGGCGCAGGTCGTCCGCGTACGGCGAGCCTTCTACGTAGTCGGTGAGGAAGTAGAACTCGCCGTCGTGCGCCAGCGACTCGAGCCGCCCGTCGTCGCGGATCGCGCCGACATCCAGCACCTCCGCATGCCGCGGAAAGCCCTGGGTCGTATCGAACGCCAGCAGAGCGTTCGCCGCGCGGTCCGCCCGCCGGTCGTGGCCGAATGCATCGCTCCTGTTGGTGCGAAACACCAAGCGTCTGGCCTCGCCGTCCGGCAACGTCGCCTCGAGCAGCAGCGAGACGCCGTAGCCGATGCCCTTGGCCGTGCCTTCGTGCTCGCCGGTCTCGTCCGCGCCCATCCGGACCGCGCTGTCGAGCGTCGCACCGGGCAGCAGCCCCCCCACCAGCTCTTGCAGCGCCGCGCGCAACGAGGTTTGCAAACTCGGCATCGCCTCTTTCAGCCTAGTAGAATCCACATGCCTTCGATGAGATCCTCTTGGACGCGCCTGCTGCTCGGCGCCTGCTTCGGCGGCGCCGCCGCTCTGCTCTACGCCAAAGCCGGTCGCCCGGCCATGCTGCGCTGGGGCGCCACCGAGCGAGAGGGAGCGCGCGAGCTACCCGGTGATGACCTGTTTCCCGCCTTCGACTCGCAAGCCACCCGCGCGGTCACGATCCTGGCTCCCGCCGAGCAGGTCTGGCCTTGGCTGATGCAGATCGGCCAGGACCGCGGCGGCTTCTACAGCTACGCCGCGCTCGAGAACCTCGTGGGCTGTGAGATGCCCGTCATCAACCAGATCATCGCCGAATGGCCCGACCGCGAACCCGGCGACACGGTCTGGCTCGCCGCGCCGCACCGCTACGGCGGCCAGGCTTGCATGACAGTCGCCCTCGCCGAGCCCAACCGGGCGCTCGTCTTCGAGCACCAGGGCGGCCTCTGGTCGTTCGTCCTCCAGCCCGCCGGTGAAGACTCCTGCCGTCTGATCGTGCGCACGCGCACCGGCGCCGATGCTCCCGGCGGCGGACCCGTCGTGCAGAAGATCTTCTGGGAGCCCGCCCACTTCATCATGGAGCGGCAAATGATGCTGCGCATCCGCCAACTCGCCGAACGCCGCTGGTGGTCGCTGCGCAACGCCCCGCCCGCCTACTCCGCCTCTCGAACTTCTTCGTTCAGCACGGCGCCATCCACCGAGTAGTGCCGCATCGTCAGCCGCGGCTTGCCGTCGACGCGCTCCACCGTACCGGCCAGGAAGCCGCCGATGACGTTCAGATAGACGTGCTCGTCCGTCCGCCGGTCCTGGCTAAAGCCGCCCGCATGCTCGTCGCTGCCCGGCCCGGAGGAATACTCCCGCAGCCCCGTTTCGGCATCTCGCGAGACGTACTGCCAATGCCGGTCCCCGCAGGCGACGTAGGTGTTCTCGAGACCCGCGAGAAACCGCCGCACCTCGTCGCCTTCGTGGGTGAAGCCCTCGTTGGCGTGATTGTCGCGCTTGCTGCCGCGGTCCGGTCCCACGATCGGCGTCGCGCTGATCACCAGCTTGAAGGTCGCGTCGGACTCCCGCATCGTGCGCTCGAGCCAGGCTTTCTGCTCGGCGCCCCAAATCGTCTTCTCCGGCCCGTCCTCCATGTCGTTCGCGCTGCGGAAGTCCCGTCCCTCGGGGAACCAGACCTGCAAGTCCTTGCCCCAGCGCACCGTGCGGTAGTTCGGGTCGTCCGAGCCGGTTTGTTCCAGAAAGATGCGCTGGCCTTGCGCGAAGGTAAACTCGCCCATGAACTTGGTCTGCATCGTCGGCCACGAGTCGTTCACCCAGGTGTCGTGGTCGTCCTTGATGAAGTAGCTCGACACTTGCCGGTGGAAGGCGACGTTGGTCGCCAGGCTGTACATCCGGTGCCAGTGCCAGCGCGCCAGCGCCTGGGTCTTGGCAAGCCGGTCATAGTAGACGATGTCGCCGGTGTGGACGAAAAAGCTGGGGTCGAGCTTCAGCATCTGGGCGTACATCTTGAAGCCGCCTTCGGGCGCATCGGTGTCGTTGTAGGAGGTGCCGGTGGTGACCGTGAAGACCACGCGCGCCTCCGCATCGGCCGCCGGCGCCGTCTTGAATCCGCCGCTGAGCGTCGAGCTGACCTGGTCCGAGCCCGCCGGCCGCGCTTCGACCTCGATCTCGTACTGCGCCCCGGCCTCGAGCCCGCCGAGCTTGACGTGGCGGGTGAAGTCCGCCGCCGGATCCACCGCGCCCCACTCGCTCGCCCGCCACTCCGCGGCCCCCTGCACGCGATAGCGTACGCGCGTCTCGCCCTCCGCTCCCGCTACGCCTCCCTCGAGGTTCTGTACCTCGTCATCGGTCGGATAGGGCGGGAGGGCCTCATGCCGTCGGCCGCTGGAGGGGTTCTCAACGATCTCGCCCGTATCGGAATGCTTGTAGCGGATCACCGGCATGCCGCCCTCTTCCCCCACGCGCTCGGCGTTGGCGGTCGTGCGCGTCCAGACGGTTGCCGCATCCTGCGTCGCCTCGACGACCTTCACGCCGGTGGCTTGGTGGGGCCCAGCGGGCGGCGCAGCGGGCTGAGAACAGGCGGAAAGCGCCAGAACGGCCGCCCACGCGATGACGTACGGTCCGGAGAATCTCATCCGCCACAGGATACCCACATCCGAGCACGGCTGCCTAGGCCCGGCCAAGACGCGCGCCTGGAAGGACCGCGTGGCGGTATTTTTCGACCATCGGCGATCGCGCGCCCACCCGGTCGACATAGACGTTCGCCGTCGGTGCGAAGCCTCCTTTCGTCGACATGTCAACGGGAGAGCTAGGGCCGCGACACGGACTCGACGTGGCCCAAAACAAGATCGTCTTCGGCATGGTCGAGCTAGCCGGCACGATATGGATGCTAGCCGGCACGATATGGATGATGGACAGGCTGGACGCAGAGTGAGGTTCGAAGAAGTGCCGCAGCAAGGTCACATCGTCCGTTTCGGCGTGTTCGAGGCCGACCTCGCGGCGGGCGAGCTGCGCCGCAACGGCCGTGCGCGTCAAGCTGCAGGATCAGCCCTTCCAGGTGCTCGCTCCGACAATCGGACATCCATGATTGGTTTTTGTCAAGGTCGGCGGCAGGCGTGTCGGCGGCAGGCGTCCGACTTTTCGTCGTCTCTGCCGTCTCAGCGCTCTGCTTCCTATCGCCACCTGTCTGGAGAATGGCCAAGCGTCGGAAGCGAGGCGCAGCCTCGCGTGCACGGCGCAGCCGTGCGCCACAAAAAAAGGGGGGGCAGAGCTGGGACGTGTCGCGTCAGGTTTCTAGGCGATGCCAGGCTTGCTGTGCGGTGATGCGGACGGTGTTGTCGTCGCTCGAGAGCTTGGGGAAGATTGCCGCGGCTGCTTCGGCGGCGCCGATCTTGGCCAAGCCGACGATCGCGGCGCACTGCAGGTGCCCTTCCTCGCGCGAGAGCGCTTCACGGTAGATCGGCCAGGCTTCATCCGGCGCGCCTCTCTCGACCTGGGCGTCGGCGTAACGCAGCAGGCTGTCGACGTATTCGGTCTTCTGCCAATCGCTGAGGGCGTCGTAGTCGGGCAGATGCAGCTCTCCGCCGGTGCGGCTGCCGATGCGGCCGGCCGCCTTCATGGCCGCCATGGCCAAGTCGAGATTTGACGACCGCATCGCCTGGAGGCAGGCCGGCATCGCCTCTTCGGCGCGGCGATGGCCCAGTGCGGCGAGAATGCGCGCCTTGTGCTCATCGGAGGCGCGCGGCAGCGCGGCGAGCAGCGCTTCCTCCGACGTCTTGCCTGGTATTCGCTCCAGACAAAAGACAGCCTCCTCGAACAGCTCGTCGTCGTCGATCAGCTTGGCGATCGCGGCCACGTCGTCGACGGTCGCGACGAGCGAGAGGTGACGCAGGGCGGTGACCTTCTCGATGTTTGCGCGCCGGCCGTCGAGCAGAGCGACCAACTGGGCGACCACCTGCTGGCGCTTGTCGCGTGCGCCAGGGTCGTCGGGGCGGCCGGCGTTTGCGCTGAGGCCTTCTGCGTTGACCAGCTTGCCGACGCCGTGGACGATGTGCGCGAGCGCCTCGGCGGCGGCCTTGCGCACGCCGGGCTTGTCCGCGGTCAACAGCTTGCTCAGATTCCCGATCACGGCCGGGGCCATCTGGTCGGCCGTCGACCAGGCGGCGTAGCGCACGTCTTCGTCGTCGCTGCGGATGTCGGCGAGAAACTTCCCTTCCCGTTCTGCGAGTGCTGCTTGGGCTGCCATCATCTTTGCTCCTAGAGGTGCCAGGGGCCGCGTCCGGGGCGGCTCAACAGGCGATTGGCTTCTTCGTCATTGCGGACCCGCTCGTTGATCGGATCCCATTCGAGCTTGCGGCGCAAGCGATAGGAGAGGTTGCCCAGGATGCACAACGTCGAGACGCGGTGCGCGGACTCGATGTGCATGATGGGCTTTTCGCGCGAGCGGATGCAGTCTTCGAAGTTCTCGCCGTGGCCGGGGCTGCGGAACACGTCGACGCCGCCGTGCGGGACCTCGTAGTCCTTGGCCTTTTGCTCGGTGTCGGTGGTGTGGCGGTCTCCATAGGTGACGGTCAAGTGGTCGTTGTCGCCCCAGTAGACCGCTCCGTACTGCGCCTCGATCTCTTGGGAAGGCACGCCCGGTTGCGCCCAGACCAGCGTCCAGTCGGGGTCTTTGAACTCGTAGGTGACGGTCATCTCCTGCGGCGAGTCGTACATGCCGTCGTGGTGAGGCTCGCCGGTCGCTTCCACGCTGACCGGGCCGGTGTAGTCGGCGTCCATCACCCACTGCGCCACGCTCATCACGTGGGCGCCGCGGTCGCGGATCTGGCCGCCGCCGAAATCGAGCATCCAGCGGAAACGCCCATGCGTGCGCTTCTCGTTGTAGGGCACGTAGCGGGCGGGGCCGATCCACTTGTCGTAGTCGAGCCGGTCGGGCGCGGCCTCGTCGGGCGCCCAGTCGCCGCGCGGGTTTTCGTAGTGCCAGCACAATACTTTGCGCACCGTGCCGATCTGGCCGTTGTTGATGTACTTTTTGGCGTGCCAGGCCGGGTCCTGCGAGCGGCCCTGCGAACCCACCTGCACGACGCGGCCGTAGCGCTCGGCCGCGGTGACCATGGCGCGGCCCTCTTCCACGGTCTTGGCGGCCGGTTTTTCGACATAGACGTCCTTGCCGGCTTGGCAGGCCATGATGGTCATCAGCGCGTGCCAATGGTCGGGCGACGCGATGAAGACGGCGTCGAGATCCTTTTGCTCGAGCAGCCGGCGGAAGTCCTTATAGAGCCGCGGCCGGCCGCCGACGACCGTCGCGGCCATGTCGAGCCGGCTCGAATCGACGTCGCACAGGGCAACCGAGAGCGCCGGGCGCTGGAAGCGATCAGCCTGGCCGCCGAGGTTCTCCCAGGGCACGACTTGCTCGCTGAGTTGCGCTTGGGTGCGCAGGAAGCGGCGTCCGCGTCCGCCGATGCCGATGTGGCCGAAATTCAGGCGATCGCTCGGGGCGGGACTGGCCAACACCGAAGCGGGAACGATGGTGAACCCGAGGGTCGTGGAGGCCGCCCCGGCGAGGAATTTCCTCCGCGTTGGCTGGGAGGTGGCTTTCATCAATCAGTCTCCTTGCTGTTGGCCGGCGCTTGCGCTGTTGGCCGGCGCCGCGCCGACGGTCGCCGGCGGGCGTCCGCCAGCTTGCACGGCAAGCTCCAACGCGCCTCGACATCGGGCTAGAGTTGGCGCATCGCGTGCATTGAGAGGCGGGAAGGCCAGCAGGCGGAAGGAAACGTCCCCGCCGCGGCGGCGCCGCCCATCGGCGCAGCCAAGAGTATAGTATGTTCCGCCGTGGGCCATATCGCCCACGCCAACCCGGCGCCGCGGCTGATAACGCTCAAGCCGCCGTCAGCGGTTGGCGCCTGCAAGCGGCGTCGCAATGCGGGACGTTGGCATCCGCCTTGCTTCAAGCAGCGCAAGCGAATCGAGCATTCGCATCTGGGGGTAACGCTTGCAGATCGATCGAGACGCAAGCGACGGTTGGCGGTCGCGGATCGCCGTTCTCGCCGCGGGCTACCTGGCATTCGAGACTCTGACCGGGCTCTTCATCCTTTTCGCGCCGTTCTCCGTCGCCTCGCAGGTCACCGTTCTGGCGCACACTGGGCTGGGGCTCGTCTTTCTGGCTCCCTGCGCGTTCTATCTGGCGACGCACTGGGCGCAGTACTTCTCCAAGCCCATCAGCCACATCGTGGTGGTCGGCTATCTCGGTTTGGCGGCGTGCGCGGTGTGTCTGGTCTCCGGCGTCGTGCTGACGGCGCAGGCGATTTGGGGCGTGCGCATCAGCTACGGATGGGACGCCACGCACATCGCGTCGACGTTCGGCACGCTGGTCTTCATCGCGTTCCACCTTACACCGCTGTTTCGGCGCGACTTCGCTGGCGCATTGGCGGAGAAAGCAGATAGCGCACGCGCCTACGCACTGGGCGCGGCGCGCTACACCGCTGCCGGCGCGGTTGTCGTCGCGCTGCTCACCGTCGTCTACGACTCGGTCGAGCTGCACAACGAGCTGCCCGAAGACTACTCCTACGCCTACGGGCCGGATCGTCCGTTCGCGCCCAGCCTGGCCCGCACCGAGGACGGGGGCGCGCTCGACCCGCGCGTGCTCTCCGGCTCGGAGACCTGCGGCACCGCGGGTTGCCACACGCAGATCGTCGAGGAGTGGCAGGCCAGCGCGCACCGCTGGGCCGCCATGGACGCCGGCTTTCAGAAGATCCAGATGAACATGGCGACGCAGAACGGCCCGGAATCGACGCGCTACTGCGGCGGCTGCCACGACCCCATTTCGCTGTTCTCCGGCGCTAAGAACCTGTTCGTCGAGCAGGACGAGCTGACCTCGCTCAACGGCTACCAGGAAGGGATATCGTGCTTGGTCTGCCACGCAATCCGCGAGGTCGACGTCAAGGGCAACGCCGACTATGTGGTGGGAACGCCCGAACGATACCTGTATGAGATCGAGTACGCGCAGGAGCCCAGCGAGGCGAAGCGCCTCGTTCGAGATTTCCTGATCCGCTCGTATCCGAAACAACACATGGACGATTTGAGCAAGACGCTGTTCAAGGCGCCGGAGTACTGCGCGGCTTGCCACAAGCAGTTCATCGATCAAGAGATCAACCGCGTGGGCTGGGTGCAACTGCAGAATCAGTACGACAACTGGAAGCAGAGCCGCTGGAACCAGCCGGGCGACCCGGAGAAGACGATCGAGTGCAGGGAGTGCCACATGCCGCTGGGTCCCTCGGACGACCCCGCCTCGGGAGACCGCCACGACTACAACCGCTCCCCCGAGGACGGCCGCCATCGCAGCCACCGCTTCCTCGCGAGCAATCAATTCATGCCCACTGTGCTCGACGTCCCCGGCGCGGAGCGACAGGTGGAGCTCACCGAGCAATGGCTGCAGGGGCGCTACGGGATCCCCGAGATTGCCGACAAATGGCCGCAAGGACCGGTGGTGGGCGTGGAGATCCTGGCCCCGCCCGAGGTAGCGCCTGGGGATGAGGCGGAGATCAAGCTCGTCATCACCTCCAACAAAGTAGGGCATGACTTCCCGACCGGTCCGCTCGACATCATCCAGGCTTGGGTCGAGATGCAAGTCGTCGACGACCAAGGGCGCGAAGCCTACGCTACCGGCCGCGTCGACGAGAAAGGGTTCATCGAAGCGGGGACGTTCATGCTCAAGGCCGAACCGGTCGACCAACAGGGAAACCTGATCGATCGCCACAATTTGTGGGAGATGGTGGGCGTGCGCCATCGGCGGGCGCTGTTCCCCGGCTTCTCCGACACGGTCGACTTCAGCTTCTTCTGTCCCGAGGCGGCTCGGCCGGACGCGCGCAACCTCGAGAAGGAAGACATCGCGTTCGGGGTTTCGGCGCCGCGTGCGGGGTCGGGTTGGCTCGACGTGAGAGTCCGGCTGCGGTATCGGAAGGTGAGCCAGTATCTGCTCAACTTCATGTTCGGCGAAGATAGCGGGTTGACGGCTCCGATCACCGACTTGGCCGAGGCGACCGCCCGCATTCGGGTCCGCCGGGGCTCTTCCTCGCGCGGAGACTGATCGCCGCGCCATGAACCGGACCCAGCCACACTCGCGACGACGGCGCTTGATCGCACGCTACTTGCTGTGGAGCGTGGTGTTGGCGGCGGGCGTGATCGCAGCGGTGCTGGCCATCAATCGCGGCGAAGAGCAGACCTACACGCCGGGCGGCGCGGTGGAAGGCGTGACAAACGACCTGCGACGCGACTTGCCGGCGGATCGGCCGGAGTTGCGCTTAACCGACGCGGCCCAAGCGGCCGGCATTGACTTCCGGCACTTTCCAGGAGCCCGGAGCACGCAATTGCCCGAGGACATGGGCTCGGGCGCGGCCTGGGGCGACTATGACGGCGACGGAGATTGGGATCTGTATCTGTGCGACATCGCGCATCCGCTCGGCGCGGATCCGGAAGCGGCTACGGGCGGCAACCGGCTCTATCGCAACGACGGCGACGGCGGGTTTACCGACGTGACCGCGGAGGCCGGCGTCGGCTTCCGCGGCTTGGGGATGGCGGCGGCCTGGGCGGACTACGACGCCGACGGCTCGCTCGACCTCGCCGTTAGCGCCTACGGCCGCTTGGCGCTCTATCGCAGCCGGGGCGATGGAACGTTCGAAGATATGGCGGCGCGAGCAGGCCTGGGGGGCTTCGAGGGCTTCTGGGCGGGGCTGTCGTGGAGGGACTACGACCTCGACGGACGGCTCGATCTCTACGTGTGCGGCTACGTGCGCTACGACTTTCGGGCGGAATATCTGGGGCGCGGCTCGAAGCAGTACGCCCAGGTCATCCCGTTCACGCTCAACCCCTCGTCTTACAAGCCGGAGCGCAACTTGCTGTTCCACAATCTCGGACGGGGCCGCTTCGAGGAAGTCGCCGAGCAATCGGGTGTGGCGAACGCCGAGGGGCGCAGTCTCTCGGCAACGTGGGCGGACCTCGACCTCGACGGATATCCGGACCTCTATGTCGCCAATGACGTCTCGGACAACGGTTTGTTTCGCAACCAGGGCGACGGGATTTTCGAAGACGTCTCTTACTCGGCGTGGGCGGCGGACTACCGCGGGGCCATGGGACTGGCCGTCGGCGACTACGACAACGACGGCGACAGCGACCTATTCGTCACGCACTGGATTGCGCAGGAAAACGCTCTGCTGTGGAACCTGGCGCTCGGCGCTGACGGCGCGCGCTCGGAGGGCGGGTTGAAGTTCATCGATGTCGCCGACATGATGGGCGTGGGGCAGCTCTCGCTCAACGACGTGGGCTGGGGCGTGTCGTTTGAGGACTTCGACCTCGACGGCCGGCTGGACTTGCTGGTCGCCAACGGCAGCACGTTCCAGCGGGAAGAGGATCCTGCGCGGTTGGTCCCCATGCAGTCGCGCCTGTTCTGGCAAGGAGGAGACGCGGACGGCTTCTTCGACCTGAGCCAAGTGAGCGGAGCTGCTTTCGCCGAGCCGCGCGTATCTCGGGGCGCGGCGTTTGCCGACTACGACGAAGACGGCGATGTCGACGCGCTGGTGATGAACCACCAGGAGGCGCCCTGGCTGCTGCGCAATGACAGCGCGACGCCGAACCGCTGGCTGAAGGTGCGCGCCGAGTGCGGCGCCGGCGGCCTGCCCTGCTTGGGGGCGGTGGTGGAGATCGAGGCCGGCGGGGCGCGTCAGCGGCGGGAAATTGGGGCGCAGTCTTCATACCTGTCGCAGAACGCGCCGGAAGCGGTCTTTGGCCTTGGCGCCGCCGAGTCCGTTGCGCTGGTGCGGGTGGCCTTTCCCAGCGGGACCCAGGGGACCCGGACGAATGTGGAAACGAATCAGACGTTGCGCATTGGCGAGTAGCGTCGCTCTGGCAGCGCTGCTCACCGGTTGCAGGGTCGAGGCGCCGGAGGGGAATGGCGCCGCGACCGGCGAGGAAGGCGAGCGACGGAAGGTATTGAGCTTCTGGCAGCTCAACCGCGAGGCAAACCGCCTGCGCCTGGCCGGCGATCTCGAAGCGGCCGTCGAGCAGTTCGAGGCGGCTCTCGAGATCGACCCCTCGCACGAGGATTCGCTCTACTACCTGGGCATTTCGCTCGAGGGAACGGGAGAGTACGCGCGCGCCGAGGCGACCTACCGGCGCATCCTCGAGCTCAACCCCGAGAGCAATCGCGCCGTTACTCAACTGGCGGACGTCAAATCGAGGGTCGCGCCGGGATCGAATCCGGACTTCGCCGAGGCGCACAAGCTGCTCGAGCGTAGCATCGCGATCAACCGCGAGCATTCCGGACCCTACCTTCGCTTGGGACGTCTTGCGCTCATGCAGGGCGATACGACGGCGGCGATCCAGCAATTCGAGACCGCCGCGGGTTTCGGCTCTGCCGAGGGAGATCTGATGGCCGGCCTCACGCTTCTGCTCCGCGGAGAGGATGCGGACGCGGAGGAGCGCTTCCGCGCGGTGCGGGCGGCCGCGGAGCGCGAACGCGCCCGGGCTGCTCGGGGCGAGAGGGCCGAAGGGGACGTCCGGCCGCAGTCTGGCCGGGCCCCCGCCAGTCCGCTGCAGAGCGCCGCCGCACGGGCCGCGAAGCTACTCGACAGGGCCGCCCCCGGCGCGGTCTGGCGCGATGTGACGGCCAAGGCGGGCCTGCCGCGCGATGGAGGCCGCATCGCCTGGGGCGACTACGACGGCGACGGCTGGGTCGATGCGTTGATCCTAGGTCGCGGTCCGGCAAGACTTTTCCGCAACAGGCAGGGACGCTTCGAGCGCGTCGCCGCGAAGGCGGTCGAGGCTGCTCGGGACTCGTGGGACGCCGCTTGGGGAGACATCGACGGGGATGGCGATCTCGATCTATACGTGGTTCAATCGGGCCTTCGAGGTCAGGGCGCGAACCGGCTCTTGCGCAACGAGACAGACGGCGCGTTCGTCGACGTTACCGCCGACAGCGGTCTGGGAGGGAGCCGCTCGACCTACGCGGCCGCTTTCGCGGATCTCGATGGCGACGGCGCGGCGGAGCTGATCGAGTCCGGATCGGATGGCCTGCGCGTGTATCGCAGGGGCGGCGGCTCCTGGATCGAATCCTCGGGCAAGCTCGGCGTCGCGTCAGGCGGCGCCGTCTTCGATTTCGGGGTCGCGGATTTCGACCGTGACCAACGAGCCGACCTCATCGTCCGGCCCTGGCGGAAGAACGTTCGTCTCTATTTGCACGGGCAGGGCGAAAGTTTCGCCGATGTGACCGACCAGGCCGGGCTCGCAGGCCAGCGTGGGCGCGGGTACGGCGCGGTTGTTTTCGACTACGACCGAGACGGCCTGAGCGACATCGGGTGGGCGGACCCCCCAGGCGCGGGCCCGGCCACGCTCCGCCTCTTTCTGAACGCCGGCAACGGGTCCTTCGAGGAGTCGAGCTGGGGCGGAGCGGTCACGATGCAAGGGATCCTGGACGTGGCGGCCGGCGACTTCGACGGCGACGGCCGCGCCGACCTCCTGCTCGCAGGAGGCTCCCATTCGCCGGGAAACTTCAACGCTTCCGGGGTCGTCTTCCACGATGGCGAATCCGCTGAGTTGCCGCTCGCATTTTCCCTTGGCGGCTCCGCCGTTGATGTCGACCAAGACGGCCAATCCGAGGTCTATTTGGCTGGGAGCGCCTTTATCGAGGGCTCGAGCTTGGGGCGAGCCCGGTTGCTGCGGCTGCGCGGCCGCTCGGCATCGCCGAGAGTCAGGTGAGAGAGCGCCGGCTCATTGCTCGAAGCCGACCTTGCCTCCGATGATGGTCAGCACCGGTTGCACGTCGATGATCTCGTCCTCCGGGATGGTCAGGTAGTCCCGATCGAGCACCACCAGATCGGCCAGCTTGCCTGGTTCGAGCGTGCCCAGCTCGTCTTCCATGAAGAGCAGGTGCGCGTTCGAACGCGTGTGGGCGATGAGAGCGTCCTGGCGCGACACCGTCTTGTCCAATACTTTCGTTCCGTCCAAAGCCTTGCCGGTGACCGCCCAGTAGAGCGTGACGAATGGCTGGTAGTGGGCGACGATGGTCGCGTCAGTGCCGAACCCCCAGACGATGCCGCTCTGCTGCATGTCGCTCAGCGGAGGGATCTCTTTGACCCGCTCGCCGAGCCGGCGGCGCAATCCGTAGGCCTGGTGCAGCGACTTCGCGTGAACGGCGAGCCCCATTCCGAGCTTCTTGGCCCGGAAGATGCTTTCCGGGGTGATGGTATCGACGTGCGCGAACGTCCAGCGAAGCTCGTTGATCGGGTGTTGCTCGTGTATGGCTTCGAATAGATCCAGCAAATCGCGGACCGAGGCGTCTGCCATGGTGTGCTCGTGAATCTGCCAACCGTCCTCAGCGGCGACCCGCGCGATGCGCCCGAACTGCTCCACGATGTCCGCCGGCCAGCGTTCGGTTCGCATGGTGTTGTCGCTGAAGGGGCCATAGATGTGCTCGCCCAGGCCGATCAGCCCGAACTGATGATCGCGGGTCAAGGGTTCGTTCGCCTGGATCAGCGCCACCGCCTGGTCGACGCCGGCAGGGTCTTCCGCCCGGTACCGCAGCGTATGAAAGAAGCGCAGCGTTACCGGACGCTCGGCCGACACCTTGGCAGGCAGGCCAGGATCGCCTTCGGTCGGGCGGCCAACGCCGTAGACCGTCGTCAGCCCGGCGCGATTGAAGTCGCGCACGACCTCGATCAGGTTGGCCTCGATTTGTTGTTGCGAGGGCCGCGGCGCCTTCCGCGCGAACCGTCCGATGGAGGGCCTGCCGACGTGCTCGGCGCCATCGGCGGGTGACAGGCCCGCTGCCTCGAGCGCTTGGCTGTTGGCGTAAACGGTGCGATAGGTCTGTTGGATGTAGAGCGGGTTCTTCGGCGCCGCCGCATCCAGTTCCTGCAGCGTGAAACCGCCTTTCCTATCGGCGAACTGCCCTTGCGACCATCCGCCCTGCACCATCATCCACTCGCCGGGCGGCATGCTCGCGGCCTTGCGGGCGATGATCTCCAAGGCCTCGGCGCGCGTGCGGACGCCGTCAATGCGCGCCTGGCGATGCCACTGTTGGAGGGCGCGGGTGAAGTGGACGTGGTTGTCGATCAGGCCCGGGATCACGGTCTTGCCGGCGAGGTCGGTGACCTTCGTTTGGCTGCCGGCCGTGGCGCGGACCTCGTCGTTGGCGCCGACGGCAACGATCCTCTCGCCGCGGATCGCGATGGCTTCCGTAGTTCGAAACTGGTCGTCGACCGTGACGATCTTGCCGTTCACCAGGATGTGGTCGGCGGTTTGCGCGAACGCGGCCGTCGCGAGGGAGAAGGCGAGCGCGATGCGAATGAAGCGGCTCATTTCGCCCCCAAGTCGACTGCCTTGATCTCTCGACGGCTTCGTGCGTAGAGCGTCGTTCCGACCAAGGTCGGGTTCGTCCATGAGCGCATGTCAAAGAGCCGCGCCGAAGAGATGACGTCCACTCCCTCAGGCGTCAGATTCACGAGATTTAGCTGCCCCTCCCCGTCCAGCAGAATGGTCTTGCCGTCGGCGTGGAGCAGGTACGCGTGCGGGAAGCCCCGAACCCGCCACACCATCTCGCCCGTCTTCCACTCGAAGCAGTAGAAGAGCAACTCCGCGCCCATGTAGACGTGCTCGCCGAAGCGCAACCCAGGCGTCTGGTAGGTCTTTACGCGATTGGTCTCCGCCCAGACATCCTCCGCCGAGTACCGGTCGCCCTGCTTGCTGACCTTGATCAGCCGGGTGGCGTTGAGATTGATGCCTCCCGCCAGGAAGTACTCCCCGTCGAGGAAGAGTACGTTGGGGATGTTGACGCGTTCGCGGCTCGGATGAGGATGCTCCCAGCGCGCCTGGCCAGTCTTGGCGTCCAGGCCGACGATGAAACTCTCGGTGAGGAATACGAGTTGATCCTCGCCATGAACGTTGGCAACGATCGGCGTCGCGTGGCTCACGTCCCCGGGAGGGCTCTTCCAGACGATGCGGCCGTCGAGCGGATCAAAGGCCATCACGCGGCCCTGTTCGCCGCCGATCACCATGAGGATCTTGCCGTCGTACTCGATTGGGCTGGGCGAGCGTCCGCGAATGTCGCTGAGGGCTTCGAACTCTTCGTAGAAGTCACGCTTCCAGACGACTCTGCCGGTCCTTTTGTCGAGGGCGTGCATCTTGGCAGTCCCGCCAATGGCGTAAACGAGGTCGCCGTAAACGAGCGGCGTGGCATTGGGTCCGAGGAATAGCGGCTGGCCGCGCGTCTCGCGAATGAACTCGCGAGCGGCGCCACCGCGCGGGCCTTTCGCGCGCGGCTCGTTGGGGGCGTCGTAGGCAAGGTCCCACAGCGTCTCGCCCGTCTTCGCATCCATCGCGATGACGTGCTCTTGATCGAACACGTCGTGTTCGTTGGTCATGTCGACGCCGCGGTACTGGGTATAGAGAACGTCGTTCTCGACGGTGATTGCGGAATAGCCGGAGCCGAGCTCGCGGCTCCACAGAACGGGCGGCCCCTCGGCCGGCCAGCTCTCGGCGAGGCCGGAGACGTCGTCGAGGGTGAAGTTCTGATTCGGCCCGCCCCAAGCAGTCCAGGAATCTCCGGCCGCTAGAAGCGACGCGAGCGACAGCGCACACAGGAAAGATCGAATCAACGTCACCTCGTTTCTCCTGGCCGGAACCGTACCGGCCCGATCCCAGGGGTACCGTAGCACGCCGGCGGCTGGAATCGGCAAGCCGCGGAGGTAGAATGAGAGCCGCGGCCGCGACTCAGCGGAGGAACGCTCGAAAACCGAGCCCGGGTGGCGAAATTGGCAGACGCAGGGGACTTAAAATCCGTGCAAGCTGAGCATCACCCAGCGCTACCGAGCGCTACTGATCCGTATTTTCAACAGCTTACAGGAAGGAGCGTATCACCGAGTATCACTAGGTAGCAACCAGGGGTGGGCACAAAATTGGGCACAGTCAGGAGCACCTGATAGCCTGAATGCCCCCAAAACGTTCCCTCCAGAAGCACGTCTGCGGCTTGAGTCGTGATAAGGAGTTCGCGGTCTCGAATCGATGCGGATCAGTAGCGGGCGGAGATTCCCGGGACGGCGCTGAGCGCTGCTCCCTCCGTCAGCCGCCCCTTGCAACTCGCAGGAGCCAACAAGCTGGGCATCGATCTCGCTTCGGGCGAGGCGTCGGGCAGGTGGTGGCGATGTCGAGAGGAGGGCCAATGGAAGGGAGGCGGAACGCGAACGGACCGGCCCTCCCTGTCCACGGGTCGTAGGTTGGGGACAACCAATAGTCTACACCGAGGAACGAGAGCGACGACGAACAAACGTTTCGCCCGAGCCCCCGCGCGGTCGAGAGCGCCCGGACCCCGGCGCCCGGCGCCCCCCATGCCCCCTTTCCGCCGACGGGGGTCCCCAAGGGGGCGGAGGGTGACGGGGTCCCCAAGGGGGCGGAGGGTGACTGGCTCAGCGACTTCGACCAACCCCAAGCACCACGACGCCGCGCCCCGGTACTCTCGCGTCGCATCGCGTTCCACCGAATCGCGGTCCGATTCGGCGTCGGAGCAGCGGCGAGCCTGCCGTCTCTTGTGTTGCAAGAGACGGGAGGCGGCCCGCGAAGCCGGCGGCCCGACGCCCGTCAGCTTCCCTCTTGCCTGGGAAAAAGCGACGCGGCGCGAAGGGTGCCAAGGCGGCCCGTCGCGACAGACGCGCGCCCTGCGCCGCTGACGCCCCCACGCCCCCTTTCGTTGGCGAGGGGTCCCCGCGGGGGTGAAGGTGACGATCTCAATCGAGCGATATCGCCAGTAGTCTCAGCGTTCCGCTCGGCGAGTTTTCTCTTATGACATAAAAGAGACAAACAAATCTGAATTTGGTGTTGCGCGTGGTCTAACGTCGTGCTACTATGCAGTTCAAGGTTACAGCGCTGCGGCAGGCAATGTGGACGCGTTTGTACCTGTCAGGTCCCGGCATGGGAGCTGGCGCCCCCTCAAACTTCAGGTTTGGAGTTGAGGACCAGAGGCTTAGACGGTTTGTTTAGGTCTCATTCCCGTCAGAATGGTCGCGCCGATTTTGCGACGCGAGTGTGACCGCAGGAATTGGGGTCAGCTCTCCCGCAACGGAAGCGTGCACAAAATAGGAGCAGCCGTGAAGAACCGACTCCTAACGGAGGCGGAAGTGGCGGACCAACTGGGCCTGACGCCAGCAGCGCTGCGCCGCTGGAGGCGCGAGCGACGCGGAATTCCTTTCATCCGCGTTGGGCGCCTAGTCCGCTATTCGCCTATTTCCGTAGCCGAATTCCTGGAACAGCAAACCCAGGACACGACCCGGGGGCAAAGCGATGTTTAGCCCCGGACTCCACATCCTCGCCGGCCTGCCCGGCGTGGGAACATCGTTACTCAGTCGCCAGTTCGCAGTCACATCTGCTGAAGGCGGCGAGTTTCTCGGCCACTCCATAAAGCCCCATCCGACGCTGTACGTCCGGCCAATCCCCGACGATGAAGGCCTCGAATTCAGCAATCTTTACCTGGAATGGCCTAAGCTGGTCGGCAAGCGCCATGCTTCGCAGCTCGTTCGCCAAGTGGGCGAGTACGTCTACAACCACGATGTCAAAACCGTGATTGTCGACCCGTCGAAGCTGCTCC
This sequence comes from Bryobacterales bacterium, assembly GCA_965216545.1. Taxonomy (GTDB): domain Bacteria; phylum Acidobacteriota; class Terriglobia; order Bryobacterales; family UBA6623; genus RI-231. Next base: position 1,201,267 of record OZ244172.1, on the reverse strand, counting down.
TGCCTTCCCTGAACGCCAGCGATCCTACGGAAGTTGGTGAGCTTCTTGTAAGCCTCGATGACTTAGGGTGGGGCGTAGCTGTCTTTCTTGTACATCACCTCGATGCAAGAAAGGGGGGGGCGCCTCGATCACAGATCGCGGGTTGCTCGCTCTGGAGCGAAATGGCCGACAACATCGTCATCGTCGACTACCCTTCGCCCTTCGAGTCGCCGGAGAGCAACGAACGCACGGTAATGATCTACCGCCGTGATCAAGCTCCGGTGATCCACAACACAATCATCAACGCAAGTTCGGAATTCGAGCTTAAGCCATAACGAACACGGGCGCGGCGGCTCTCAACCGTCGCGCCCGTCTCACTTTCTCAACTTTCCAGATCGGCCCGCCAGAGTGGCATTCGCGCGGGCGGAGGGGATTCCCTATGTCTAAATATGACCGCTTTAAGCTCGATAGGCAAGGCGTGCATGTCCACGATGACGAAAAAGGCGAGTTCGTTCGTCTCTGCGACCCCATTGAGGTCATCGCGCTGACGCGAGATTTCGAGGATGAGAACTGGGGCCGTGTGCTCAAGTTCAAAGACCCCGACAGTAAGGAGCACACCCTGGCGCTTCCGGCCCGCGCGTTTGACCGCGGCGGCTGGATCGGTCCGATGCTCTCGGATGGATGCGTGGTCCCCGCCGGCCGGGCGGAACGCGACATCCTTGAGGAGTATCTACAGGCCCAAAAGCCGAAAGAGCGTTGGCGCTGCGTCCCGAAGATCGGCTGGGCGCCGGGCGGCTGCTATGTCCTGCCGGACGTCACCATAGGCCCCGATGGAGAGGAGCCGGTGATCTTCCAATCGCCGCACGCTTCGGAGCACCGCTTCCGAGTCTCCGGGAGCATCGGCGATTGGCGGAAGCACGTAGCGGCTAGTGTAGTGCCTCACACACTTTGAGCATTATGTAGAGCCTTGCGGGCGCGCTTGACCTTGGCGAGGATGTCGGAGGCTTTGGCAGTCCAAATGAAGGGCTTGGGATCCTCGTTGTGCTTCTCGATGTAAGTTTCAACCGCGTCGACCAACTCGGGAACGTCGCGAAAGACGCCGCGCTTGAGACGGTTCTGCGTCAGGTCGCGGAAGAACCGCTCGACCATGTTGAGCCACGACGAGCTCGTCGGCGTGAAATGAAAGTGGAAGCGCGGATGCCGCTTGCGCCAGCGCTCGACTTTCTCATGCTTGTGCGTCGAGGCATTGTCGACGATCAGATGCAGCTCCTTGTCCGGCGGCGTCATCGCATCGAGATGGCGCAGAAACAATAGCCACTCCTGATGCCGGTTGCGCTCCTGGCAAAAGCCGATCACCGAACCATCGAAAGTATTGAGCGCCGCAAATAGGGTCGCCACGCCGTTGCGCTTGTAGTCGTGCGTCATCGTGCCGGCGCGGCCTCGCTTGAGCGGCAACGAAGGTTGGGTGCGGTCGAGCGCCTGCATCTGGCTCTTCTCGTCGCAGCACAATACCAGCGCATGCTCGGGCGGGTTCAAATACAGCCCGACGATTGCTTCGAGCTTCTCGGCGAACTCGGGATCGCGACTGAGCTTGAAGGTCTCGACGCGATGCGGCTTCAGTCCGTGCTGTTGCCAGATCCGGCCGACGCTGGCCGCACTGATTCCCGCCGCTTTCGCCATCGTGCGGGTGGACCAGTGGGTGGCGTTGGGAGGCTTGTCCTGCGTGGTCGTGCGCACGACGCGCGCAATAGTTTGCTTGGTGATCTTCGGCGTGCGGCCCGGCCGCGGCGCATCCTTGTCGAGGCCAACGACGCCCAGCCCGAGAAAGCGCGCCCGCCAGCGCGCGGCCTTCTGGACGCTGACGCCGAGCTCTTTGGCGATCTCTTTGTTCTGCTTCCCTTCGGCCGCGAGCAGCACGATCCGTGCGCGTTCGACCACGCGCGCAGGCAGCGAACGCGCACGACTGCGCTGCTGCAAAAGTTCTCTTTGTTCGGGATTCAGATGAACGGCAGGGGCGACACGCATGCAGACGACCTCTGATTGTAGAGGCGCCTAACGGTTTATAGAGGTTACTATTTCTGGTGCACTACACTAGATGCGTCGGCAACTCGCGGCTCGTCCTCGCGGTCAGCGTCGCCTTCGCCGCTCCCGCGCTAGAACTGTTCGGCGAAGACTCCGGCGGCTTTCATTTCATCGGGCTGTCGTCGACCGGCAAAACCACCACGCTTCGTGTCGCGGCCTCAGTGTGCGGCGGAGGCGAGCGCGGCTACATGCGGACGTGGCGTACAACGAGCAACGCGCTCGAGATCGCCGCAGAGGCTCATAGCGACGCGCTGCTCTGCCTCGACGAGCTTGCAGAGCTGAACCCGCGCGAGGCCGCCACGGTCGTGTACGAACTCGGCAACGGCCAAGGCAAGATGCGCATGACCGCCGAGGGTGGCCCGCGCAGGGGGTACTCCTGGCGCTTGCTCTACCTGTCGTCGGGCGAGATCTCCTTGGCCGACCACGCCGGCAAGGCTGCGGACAAGATTCGAGGCGGACAGGCCGTCCGGTTCATCGAGATCCCCGCCGACGCCGGCTGCGAAATGGGCCTGTTCGAGGACATCCACGACGCGCCGAGCCCAGCGGAGTTTGCGAAGACGCTCGCTGAGGCAGCGGCGACGTACTACGGAGCCCCTCTGCGAGCCTTCGTCGAGGAACTCGCCATGGATCGAGAGGTGGCGATGGAAGTCATCCGAACGTTTCGCGAGAAAGCGCTCGACGTGCTGCCGGAGTCGGACTCCGAGGAAGTCAACCGCGTCCGTAGTCGCTTCGCGTTCGTCGCGGCGGTGGGCGAATGCGCGACGGTCTACGGCCTCACCGGATGGGACGAAGGCAAATCAACCATCGCGGCGCTCGCCTGCTACGAGGCGTGGCTGGAGAGCCGTGGGAGCGGCTCCTATGACGCCCAAGCCGGCATCCGGGCGGTGCGGCGGTATCTGGAGGAGTATGGCGACAGCCGCTTCGGGACTCGGGCCTTTCCTCGCGCGGGTTTCAGAACCTCCGAGAACGGCGTGCCGCACTTCTGCTTCCTTAAGGAGCACTTTCGCCAGCAGGTCTGCGGCGAGCTAGACCACCTCGTAGTGCTGAAAGCCCTCGAAGCCCGGGCTTTGCTGCTCCACGAGGCCAAGCGACAGGACATCAAACGGCGCTTCAACGGCGTGAGCCATCGGGTTTACGCCGTAAGCTCCAAGATCCTGGAGGAACTCGACTAGTTCCGGTTCCCCACTGCGCTCCAGTCGCTGGGGCGAGGCTGGGGAGACGTAACGTACTGATACAAAGCCGGTTAGGGTGCAATCTCCCCATCTCCCCGCCTCCCCAGAGGATAGAGGGACTAATCGCATACAGACGCGGGACAGCGGCAAGGCTTTCACGCGAGGCCTCTCTACTGCCGGGGAGCTGGGGAAGTGGGGAGATATGGCCTTAACAAGCTCTCTTTCAATGACTTACATCTCCCCACTCCCTCCCCATCCCAGAGAAAGGAATGGGGAGGAGGAGAGAGGGCGTAGATACCGTGGCATGCTGCGCGCTAGCGACGGCGTGGCCTACGGAGCGCTGGTGAGGTCGAAACGCCTCGGCTACGCGAGAAGGACGACAGGACTGAGAAGACTGAGGGCGAAGGCGGCGGAGGGGCCAAAGCCCCGGCGCCGACGACGCCGAGCCCGACGACGATCCCGACAAATGCGGCGAGTGCACCTCGACGTCGCAACGGGAGACACGCCGAGCCGAGTGGTGGAACCCGCAGGGTTCCGATCCGCGCGTGGGTCCTGTCGGACGTTCCGCACTCTCTCGGAACCCTGACGGCTTCCGGCGCGCGCGAATCGGGGCGACTCCCAAGGAACCGACGACCGACGCGAGCAAGGTGGTCGCGGGGGTCCCCGCAGCCCCGGAGGATGACGATTCGTGGCGTACCGAGCCCGATGGCGTACTATCTGGTTGGGTGATCGAATAGATGAAGCGAACGCAACGCATCGAGTGGGCGCTGCTCAAAGGACTCTCAGCCCACTCTCGGCCCGATGGTCTGAGTGAGTCCATTGGCGGCTTGGCGAATCGCGTCCGCCGTTTTGTTTCGGATGCCGACAATAGCGATGTTGTCGACGGCGTGCTCCGGCTCAAGCAATCGGGCAACCTCAAAGTGACGAAATGGTCCGGAACAAGCTGGGTTGAATGGGATCCCGACATTTACTCACAAGGCACCTTCTTCTACCAGGGAGACTTTCGCATCTCCAAGACCTCCAGGACAGTAGAGAGGTTTGAGGACTTAGATGAGGCGTAAGCGTTCGGTGACGACCGTCTTGACTCGACAGGGTTGAACGAGTAAGTAAGTGTCCACGCAAGGCTTATGTGGACACGTAGCAGTGGCGACGTCGCCCTCAGGCTGGCGGAGGCGCCGCGTCGGCGTCCAGGCGGACGTTCCAGGGCAGCAGCTGCGCGATGCGGTTGATCGGATGGTCGGCGATGCGTTCGAGCACGTGGCGCAGGTAAGCTTGCGGGTCGACGCCGTTGAGCTTGGCCGTGCCGATCAAGCTATACATCGCCGCCGCGCGTTCGCCGCCGGCGTCCGAACCCGCGAACAGATAGTTCTTGCGCCCCAAAGCCACCGCCCGCAAGGCTCGCTCGGCGGCGTTGTTGTCGATCTCGAGCTCGCCGTCGTCGAGATAGCGCACCAGCGCCGGCCAACGTCCCAGCGCGTAGCGCATCGCCCTCGCCGTCTCCGACTTCTTCGATAATCCGATCAGATTGTCGTAGAACCACGCGTGCAGCGCCTCCAGCAAAGGCTTCGCACGCGCCTGCCGCTCGCGCCGGCGCACCTCGGCCGGGCTGCCGCGGATCTCTTTCTCGATCCCGTACAACGCCCCGATGCGCTCGAGCGCCTCCGCGGCAAGCTGCGAAGCATGCGCCTGTTCGATGTCGAAGAACTTGCGCCGCACGTGCGCCCAGCAAGCCGCTTCGCGCACACGCCCCTTTTCATACACGCCGTTGAAGCCGGCGTAAGCGTCGGCGTGCAGCGTCCCCTCGAACCCGGCCAGGTGCGTCTCAGGCCGCTCGCCCTTGCGGTCGGGCGAGTAGGCGTACCACGCCGCCGGCGGCGCCTCTCCGCCCGTCGGCCGCTCGTCGCGCACGTAAGCCCACAAGCGTCCCGTCTTGGTCTTGCCGCGCCCGGGATCGAGCACGGGAACCGGCGTGTCGTCGCCGTGGATGCGGCTCCCCGCGAGCACGTGCCGCCGCAGAGCCTCGAGCAGCGGCGCGAGCGTCCGGCTGGCGCCGCCCACCCAGCCCGCCAGCGTCGAGCGCTCGAGTTCCACACCTTGATGTCCGTAAATCTCCGCCTGCCGGTAGAGCGGTAAATGGTGTGCATATTTTGCCGTTAATACGTGCGCCAACAAGCCCGGTCCGGCCAGCCCGCGCTCGATCGCACGGCTCTGAGCCGGCGCCTGCACGATGCGGTCGCAACAACCGCAGCTCAGCTTCGGCCGCACCCGCCGGATCACTTTGAAGCGCGCCGGGGAGTACTCGAGCGTCTCGGAGATGTCCTCGCCGAGCTTGCGCAAAGCGCCGCCGCAGTCGGGACAACTCTTCTGTTTCGGATTCTCGGTGATCGTCTCGCGCGGCAGCTCCGGCGGCAGCTCGCGACGCGCCGGCTTGCGCCGAACCCCCTCCAGCAAGGCTTCGGGCGCGCTGTCCGGCTCCGGCGCCGCTTCGGCCTCGGCGGCTTCGAGCTCTTCGAGCCGCAGCTCGAGCTGCTCGATGCGGCTGTCGATCTTCTCCGACTTGCGCCCGAACTGCAGCCGCTTCAGCTTCAAGATCAGCAGCTTCATCCGCTCGATCTCGCCCTTGTGCGATTCGAGCGCGATCTTCTGCGAAGCGAGCTCGGCGTGCTGCGCCCGGCACAGCGCCTTCAACGCCGAGAGGTCCAGAGAGTCCAGATCCAGCGGCGGCAAAGGCGCATCGGCCATGTCTCTATTTTAGCAAACGAGAGAGAGATAGTAGTGACTTATTTCGATATATCTTCGTCCGAAATGCTTTTTTCCTTACGCCGCCGTCCGCGGCGCTTCCCCAAAGGCTTGCGCCGTCCGCTCGGGCCGTCGCCAGTCGATGCCTTCGAGCAGCATCGACAGCTGCGCCCGCGTCAACAACACCGCGCCGTTCTCGGCCCGCGGCCACACGAAGCGTCCGCGCTCCAGCCGTTTGGCGAACAGACACAAGCCGTCGCCGTCCCACCACAGCACTTTGATCAGATCGCCCCTCCGCCCGCGAAACACGAACAGATGCCCGCCGAAGGGATTTCGGCCAAGCTTGTCCGCAACCTGCGCGCTCAGCCCCGTGAAGCCCCGCCGCATGTCCGTCACCCCGGCGCACAGCCAGATGCGCGCCCCCGCCGGCAGTGTGGTCATGGGAGCAACAGCTCCAGCACCTGCCGCAGCGTCGACGCCTCGGCGCCTTCGATGCGCACGCGGCCTCGCGCCAGCTCGATCTCGATCGCGCCGCAAGCCTGCGCGCTTGCCACCTCGCGCGGCTCCTCGGGCGCTACGTCGCTCAGCCGCACCGGCAGCCACTCGGCCGCGGGCTTCTCCGCGTCGTCGGCGAGCAACCCTTCGCGATACAGCTTGCGCCAGTGAAAGATCTGGTTGGCGTTGACCTGGTGCGCCCGCGCCAGCCGCGCCACCGACACGCCCGGCCGCAAGCTCTCCTCGACGATCCGCCGCCGTTCTTGCTTCGATCTTCGCCGCCGCCCCGGCTTCTCCGCTGCCTTCTCCATCGCGCTCTCCCTCAGCGCCCTCCCGCGCCTCCGTCGAGCTTGCCTTACGCCACCTTCTCTGTCCACACGGTCCTCGCCGCACGCTTACGTTAGCAGTCACAAACTTGTCCCGCTTCCCCACACTCGGAAGAGGCCGCAAACCGCACTCCAGTGAACCGTCAGTCCGGAAGGTACGTCGTTCAGAACGATCGACCTGGTGGCGGACCCAACTCCGCTCGGTACCCAGTCGGATGCCTCCGCCAAGTCGGGCACAACACCTGCCTCGGTCGCAAGAACGTTCGGGTAGAGCTGGGCATAGCATGGCTCTCCTGGGTTCGGTGGATCAAATTCTACCGCCAGCGCACCCTCTAGAGGTTGTGTGGTCGCGTCGAAGCGATCGAGGCCATTCTCAATGGCCTCCCAATCAGGACCGTCGCCCACGGCAACTCCAGCGCGCCGCCGCCATGATCCCGGAGTGAAAACCGAATCCAAATTTTGAGAGCACGAACTGCCGTCTTGCCCAAAAAGCCGAAAGGAGAACCGAGGGCAGCCGACGGCTGCGCATGAGCTCAGTTGATCTTCAACCCTGCTCCTCGTGTTGCCCGCGACTGAGTACCAATCAGACTGGTCAGATCCAGTGGTGCAAGCAACGACGGCGTTATTAAACTGCGTCGTTTCGTCTTCATTACCTGTAGCGGTGGTGAATGTTGCGTTCCACGCTGCCCATCCCGGCACCTCCTCGGTACTGCTAGGCACGGCATCGGACCAGGCCGTATCAATGCTCCGTACAAAGCCAAAAACAGGATGCTCGTTATACGACGCACCAAGTATGTTGTTAAGTACGTGCCACGACCGACCACGCCGTGGCAGCCACAGCGCCCAGGGACCTTTGCCCTGTGGGATCAACGAGTTATTTGTGATCGTCATATTAGTGACTGGTACGCTGATACGAATACCGGGACCATAGAACTGGCCAGGCGGACCAGCCGCCCCGAGATTCTGCCCATGCAAGTCCGACATGAACAAATCGCGCCGGACGCTCACATGGACATCAGACACCTCGATACGCTGAGCCGGGCTCCGTAGCTTTCCCGCTCCAGGGATTTCTGCTATCGAAACGCCCGACCCCGCAGTGATCCATCCCCTACGGATCAGAAGATCCTCTTGGGGTGTTTCGGCGGTATCTGAGTAAGCCGCAGCTAAGAAATACAGGCCAGAACCATCAGGAGTGTTTCCTGCTGTAACGCCATGGATAGCAAAGTTCGTTATCGAGGCTCGCCGATACGCCTTGGCTTCAACGCCCTGCCGCTGCATACATGCCATTCGCTCACTATTAGGGCTTGGCACGAATTGAGGAGTTGAGATCTCGAAACCATCCATCGTGAAGTCTCTCGTGTTGTGCTGGACAGAGCTATTGTCGGCAAACGAGAGGAATCCGCCGGACACCAGTTTAGAGTGTAGAACTTTTGTTCCTGTCGATCCCGAGTGCGCGATCGCAGTGTGAATTACGACAAACCCGCCGAATGTTTTGGATACCACACCTGAGAGTGGGTCGACTGGCATGCAGCTAGTCAGCTCCGAATCGTATATACCTACAACGCCAGCGTCATTTGATCCGACAAGGTTGACTCCGACGGCCACGTTATGGGGAAATCCCCCGAGAGCGTTGCCGCCGAGCCACACTCGATCTATAATGACGCGCGAAGAGAATGAGGCATCTACAAGCGGATGCTTAATCTGAGGTGGATCATGGGAGACAAAGCCGCCAGCAGTTGCTCCGGGCCATCCAGGGTGTTCGATTACCATCGCGTCCTCCTCCCACGACACAAGGTACGCTCCGTCGGCCGCGGTATTATTTGTTCCCTTAATCGCAACAAGATGAAGCATTACTCCTTGACCGCCCGTACAGATCCCAGGACTCGTCCTGTCTGTCGTGACCGTGCTTCCGTTGATATCTCGAATTCCGACGTTCAGATCCCCGCATCCGCCCTGCATTTGTGTAATCTTTAACGACGCATCCTTCCTAAGAAAGCCACTCACATCCTGCGTAAACACGAGGTCTTTGTCGATCCAAGTGGAGATCGCCAGATTGGGACGATTCACAAACGGGTGATTCGAAACAGAGCAGCGTCCGCCTGAGGAACAGCTGCCGATAGGATGCACGGGCGCTGTGCTTACGACCCCGCCTGAAATTGGATGGGCAACAGGCTGGAACCCTTCGCACCGAAAGCTATTTGCGGTCGGCAATATGACTCGACATTGGCCCTCTTGCCAGTCTCGCGGAGCTACTCCCTCGGCATAAATATTCACGATTTCTCCACCGGCGAAGCCATGGCTCGGCGCCGTAACCGTGGTCCCATTGATTCCCGTGATTGCGACACGATACTGCGCGATCTCCGCAGGATTGGCATGACGAATAACAAGTCCTGGTCCGACGGACCACCCGGAATTGACTTCAAGAATTGGTGCTCTCGTGTTCCGTGCATAGTTTGAGTGTCCTCTCAGAGTGGCCAGGCCGTGTGGGTAGTATGGTCCGATCGGGCTACCAGGTGGCGGAAGATGTTTAGCGTCAGCATCAGTCCGCAAGATGCAGCGAGAGTACTCATTTATGATCGCAGGAGCCACGAACGCTGACACACCATGAGAGGGCGTCTCGCAGATCGATCCCGACGGTATCAGGACTTGATTGGTCGTCCCAGGATGGCTGGTTGCGTAGTTAGAACACTCAACGAGAAGATGGTCTAGATCGCTGCACGTCGAATCGGTCGTCAGTGTGATTCCCGTGATAGCAGGTGTAGAGAGAAGTTGCGAATCCGGCAAACCAGCTTGGGGTGCTCGAGGGCGTACAGGTGTTGGCATCGGGTTTGCGTAGACGGCTACTTCCGGAAGATATTGGCCACCATCAATTTGGCGACAACTATATGACGGATGATTTGGTACTCCGTTCTCGCACAGACTTTGTGCGTCGGCGACTGTCGAGTACAAAGACGTACTCGAGTCGGCTATAGAGGGCACGATAAGGTATGTGCCCGGTTCTAGCCCTACGACGATATCTTGGTACCATCCGGAGGGGTCCCCTACTATCGGTCGGCTCATGAATGCGGTGCTCGTACTCGGGTCGCCAGACCAGTACCGCAGGCGGCCCAGGCTGCCGCACGGCCCTGAGCACTTCCAACGGGCGGAAACGACTCCAGGTGTGTCCTGAGTCGAAGTAAACTCTACGGCCATTGGCGTTTGCGCGTTCAGGTTGCCGATTGGCATCCAAAGCGCAACTGATATCATTGTCAGGGTCTGCTTGGTGCCGGAAGGGAGTCGCATACGATGTTTCCTGTTGCTGTGGTCCAGGGAGCGCGGAACTGATTGACGCCGTTTCGCGGAGCTACGGTGAGATGGGCGCAGAGGTTCGGCGCGCTCATTGGTGAAGACGCGAACGCAATTGATCGCACCATGCCATTCGGAGCGAGATAGTCGAGCACGTTCGACTGTGGCGCGCCAAGAAGTCGTATCGCGTTGGGGGAGGGTGGGATAGACGGAGTGGATTCTTCACGAAGGGGAATATCCAGGTACCCGTCCAAAAGACCGTGCGTAAAAAGTCCGGACTCGGCGTGGAAGAGCAAACCCGTGGGCACTTGCGCCGGAATCATGGGACCGATCGTAAACAGGTCCGATTTCTTGGCAGCTATGTAACTTGCGATTGTGAGCGTGTCGTCGGTTGGACGGATTATGAATTGTGTGCCAACCACCGGATCGAGATGCAATGCTGACTGGCCGAACGACGCTAGACCGATCTCGCGAAAGTAGGCTGCGCCGTGGTTTGTCACGAGCGAGGCAAGGGACCCAGTTCCGTCTTTCCACGTCTGCATCGCAGCGGACTGAGTTGCGTGGGCGACGACTGTCAGAGCGCTTTCGGTCTCGGATCTACTTTGTAGGACCGCTTGATGAATTGGAACGCCGCCAATCGCTGCGGGATCGACTGGGTCGGGACCGTTTGATCCATGGGATGGGGCGTGCGGTGTGATGGTGGTTTGTTCAACTATCGTGCTAGGGCCTATCGTGTCTGCGTTCGGAGCCCGATCGGAAAGAGGTACTTGTAGGCCTGACGGTTCTTGAGGTGCCGGCACTACCCCAGCGCTTCGAGCTGGACGATGAGAGTTCGCAACCTCTTCGCCAAGGGTCAGTCCCGGGTCGCTCGCGATTACTCCGAGGGTAGAAGTTGAAATGTCCGCATAGACCCGCGCGTATCCGGGGGGCGGGGGTGGGGGCGGCGATCGAAACGGGAGATCGATGGCGGCGTCGCCTATTCGGACGGTCTGGGCACCCTGGCCTATCTCGACAGAACCTGTGAAGGACACGAGACCGTCTTCACGAAGGGAGAAGGGAACCCCATCGATGGCGCCTGTAGGTCCGTATGATAAGATTTGGAGGTGCTGCTGAGTAGCCGAGAGAGCAAATTCGCGCGCTCCCGCCGGCTCAAAGAACATGCTGACCCGACTTGATCCGGGCCGCGAGGCCAGTCCCAGTTCGGAAAAATACCCGGCGCCGTCGCGCGTCACGCTCGCAACCAGAACGCCGGCTCCGTCTCTCCATGCTTGAAGTGGGGCAGATTGGTCACTCGCCCCAATGACCCTTAGCGCCGGCAGATAGGGGTTTGTGCTCGATATCGTGGCATTGTGGTTTGAGATGGCGCCGATAGAATCCGGAGTGATTGGGTCCGCTCCCCCCTCCGCATGTGTTGTCGCGTGGGGCGGGGGTGGCACTGCGGCGGATGTCTCTTTTTCGGTTTCAGTTGTAGCTGGAGCGGCCGGTCGCAGGCCTGAGAACTCAAGTCGTGGTTCGGGAGGTATCGCTCGATCGGATTGCGACAGATGGCCGGCGCTCGTTATGTAGCGGCCCTGGCGAGAGGAATTCGACAGGTCAGAGTGAACCGACGGCCCGGCGGTCGGCTCGCTTGGTTCCGCGAAATACACGCTTTCTATAGATGCCGGATCAGTTGCGTGGCTTAGAACTATCGCAGTCCCCTGAATGTCGTCAGTCTCGCACAACATCACACCCCGACCGCTGAATTCCAGTTGGTTGAAGGATGGGCCCAATCCAATCGGCCATGCCGTAGATATCGTCGTTGGTTCGGTCGGCTGAACCGCGAAGTGCACGACCTCTTTGTCAGGGGTTGTCTCGGACCCTTCGGAGCTAGCAGTTGCGCTCTTGATACCGAGTGAACAGTTTATGGCACGCGCCGTCTCATGGCGATTCTGTAGTCGCGTCTGTGAAACCGTAAAGACCGTGTCGTGAAGGTCGTCGCTGCGTACGATAGGGAATGTGAACATGTTCCGACACTGTCGATCGATTCGGACTACGGCGCTCGCGTGAGGACCACTGCTGTAGAGCGGCTCTGTTGCTGGAGCGTCGCCTGAATCCTTCAAGGCCACGAGCGTGGCGGTTATGCTGAGGGAGAGCAAGGTAGAATTGGCCTGCGTTGATTGATATCGAACGAGGATCGGCAGTGCGTAGCGCGTTCTTGCATCGATTGGATCATCTCTTACAGCGTAGAGTGCCCTGGTGTTGCGGTGCGAGGTGACATCATCTGTCGGAATTAGTGATAGTCGCGCATTCGGCCCGGTAGTTGCTGACGGGAAGAGTACCTCCAAGGGTGCGGAGTTGCCGGCCCTGACTTCTAGCGCGATTGCTAGTGCGGAGTCGGTCTGAGGAATTCTGCTCTTCGGACCTGTGCTCACGATGGGACCGGAGAAGGCACTGGCTATCGACTCCTCGACCACGACCGGGACTTCAACGGCATCGGAACAGGCGGTTTCGAGGGGTGACTCCGGCACGTCTAGAGTGATAGCCGGTGCAACGTGGGCCACGGGAAAGGTCGATACACCGATGGAGTGGCCCTTCTTATCTAGCACATGAACCGTTGCGGTGATGGGAATGATGCGTAGTACTCTAAGGGCGATCTGGCCAGTGAGCGATGCCGGCGAGACGGCGATGTTGCGGATCTCGATCCGTGTATCGACGGCGGCTGGAGAGTGGAGGGAGGGTAAGAGGTTATCCCATCTCAGTGTATTGAGGCGTCCCGAATAGGATAGCTTTGGGACGGCCCCGTCCGACGAAGGTGGCCTAAGAACGCTGATCGATGGTTCATAGCGGCTATTCAGCGGTGCGGTTAGCGATACAATGACGGTACTTGGCGGCTCCCTCCAACTGGCTGAGCCGCATGAGATTGAGATCGGCCCGACAACTTCGGCATTCCCCTCCGCCCGGACCACGACCGGAAGCGCAGACGCCTGGCAACTTGAGGTCGTCAACGACTGGGGTATCAGCACTGAGGGCGCGACGATGCCTAGTAGCAGTGCAGCAGCTCTTGTTAGTTGGGTTTGGAGGGCCATCGACTGGGGGCGTGAATCGGGTCAGCGGGGAGCAGGTCGTGCGCGAGCGCGTGCGTGGTACCCCTTCTTATCGCCCGCCTTGCCCAAAGACTAGCCCTACTTTTGAGTCGACGCATGGCCGTGATCGGTTGTTCGGCCGTTCTTGGAGTAGACGGTTCTTCCTGCTTGTAAGCGTGCGGCGAGGACCGTGTGGACAGAGAAGGTGGCGTAAGGCAAGCTCGACGGAGGCGCGGGAGGGCGCTGAGGGAGAGCGCGATGGAGAAGGCAGCGGAGAAGCCGGGGCGGCGGCGAAGATCGAAGCAAGAACGGCGGCGGATCGTCGAGGAGAGCTTGCGTCCGGGCGTGTCGGTGGCGCGGCTGGCGCGGGCGCACCAGGTCAACGCCAACCAGATCTTTCACTGGCGCAAGCTGTATCGCGAAGGGTTGCTCGCCGACGACGCGGAGAAGCCTGCGGCCGAGTGGCTGCCGGTGCGGCTGAGCGACGTAGCGCCCGAGGAGCCGCGCGAGGTGGCAAGCGCGCAGGCTTGCGGCGCGATCGAGATCGAGCTAGCGCGGGGCCGGGTGCGCATCGAAGGCACCGAGGCGTCGACGCTGCGGCAGGTGCTGGAGCTGTTGCTTCCATGACAATTCCCGGACGAATTGTCGAAGAAGCCTGTGCCTGGAGGAGTGATCGTCCAACTAACGCCAGTCAACGTTTGACCTTCGCCGTCCGTCGCCTCGACCTGGATCGTGGCTCCGCTTGCCATGACGACCGGCGACCCCGAGGGCGTCGGCGTGACAGTGAGCGCGATCGTGGCCCCACTCCCTCCGCCGTCCGGCACCTCGACGGCGACGTTTTCGATCACGCGATGGGAGCAGCGACAGCGAGTCGCCTCAGCGCTTCTTCTGGCGTGCGCGCGAATCCCTTTTGGCGTCTCGCAGCGGGACTTTCCCCTTGCGACATCCCTTGCAGTAGTGACGGCGATTCTCGTTCGGCTTGCGCTCGGGCACATACGGCACTCCACAATTCGAGCAAAAGAACCATCCATGCGTGGCTGTCGCGGCAAGCATCAACTGAGTCGCCAGTGCTCCGAACAACCCGCAGTAGCTAGCCCAACCGCCCCCGAACTGGATCTCCCAGTGGTTGCCTCGCCAGTCAAGGTAAGGGCGTACTCTCGTGTCTGCCAGCAAGACGTTCATGCAGATCGCGAATGCCTCGCGCTCCCGGTCGAGCCTACGGGGCGGGAGAAGCTTCTTGAGCGCTTCCCCTAATCGGGATCCGGAAGGAAGCCGATCAGTTGGGAGAAGACGGTGCGGCCCTGATTCATGAGGGATTGTCGGCTCAACGCGGATGCCGCTTGAGCGCCGTCGTTCAAATCGCGGCAAGTGGGGTATCCACTTGACTCAGGTGACCTCAAGATGTAGTATGCGGCGCTGTGGAGGATTATCCGCGTGATCTGGTGGAGTTCGAGGCCCGTTTCGCGACCGAGGAGGCGTGCCGCCACTACCTGATGCGGCTGCGTTGGCCCGACGGGTTTCGCTGCCCGGCGTGCGGCCATGGGCGGGCGTGGCCGGTGCGCAAAGTTAGGCTGGAGTGCGCCCGTTGCGGACGGCAGACCTCGGCGACCGCCGGCACGATCTTTCAAGACACTCGTAAACCGCTACGGCTTTGGTTTCGGGCGATGTGGCATGTGACGGCGCAGAAGAACGGGACGAGCGCGCTGGGGTTGCAGCGCGTGCTGGGCCTCGGCAGCTATCAGACGGCCTGGACTTGGCTGCACAAGCTGCGCCGGGCGATGGTGCGTCCCGGACGCGAGCGGCTCAGCGGCGTGGTGGAGGTCGACGAGACCTATTGGGGCGGCCCGGAAGAAGGCGTTTCCGGCCGTCAGACCGAGCGCAAAGCGCTGATTGCAGTGGCCGTGGAGGAGAAGGGCGCCGGGATGGGACGCCTGCGCATGCGTCGCGTGCGCGACGCCTCGGGGGCCAGTCTGATCCCTTTCGTGGAGGAGTCGGTCGAGCCGGGCAGCCTGCTGCACAGCGATGGCTGGCTGGGCTACGAGCCGCTCGAGAAGAAGGGCTACCGGCATCGCATCGTCTTTTTGTCGGGGCGGCGCAAGGAGGCGTCGGAGCTGCTGCCGCGGGTCCACAAGGCGATCTCGCTGCTCAAGCGTTGGATGCTCGGCACCCACCAAGGCGCGATCAGCCGCGAGCATCTCGACTACTACCTCGATGAATTCGTGTTCCGCTTCAACCGCCGCAGCTCACGCAGCCGCGGCAAGCTGTTCTACCGCCTCGTTCAGCAAGCTGTCGCGGTCGAGCCGACGCCGTACCGCTCGATCGTGGCCGATTGGGACGCCGAACCGGGGTAAGGCCGACCACAAGATGTTGGGGCCACCTGAGTCAAGTGGATACCCCACCCCTACAGATTCTCAGCGTTACCCTGTTCGAGAAAACGCCCAAGTGGGGTATCCACTTGACTCAGGTGACCCCAAGATGTAGTATGCGGCGCTATGGAGGATTATCCGCGTGATCTGGTGGAGTTCGAGGCCCGTTTCGCGACCGAGGAGGCGTGCCGCCACTACCTGATGCGGCTGCGTTGGCCCGACGGGTTTCGCTGCCCGGCTTGCGGCCATGGGCGGGCGTGGCCGGTGCGCAAAGTTAGGCTGGAGTGCGCCCGTTGCGGCCGGCAGACCTCGGTGACCGCCGGCACGATCTTCCAGGACACGCGCAAGCCGCTGCGGCTGTGGTTCCGCGCGATGTGGCACATCACTTCGCAGAAGAACGGAGCGAGCGCGCTGGGCTTGCAACGCGTCCTCGGCCTCGGCAGCTACCAGACGGCCTGGACGTGGCTGCACAAGCTGCGGCGGGCGATGGTGCGGCCCGGACGCGAGCGGCTCAGCGGCGTGGTGGAGGTCGACGAGACCTATTGGGGCGGCCCGGAAGAAGGCGTTTCCGGCCGTCAGACCGAGCGCAAAGCGCTGATTGCAGTGGCCGTGGAGGAGAAGGGCGCCGGGATGGGACGCCTGCGCATGCGTCGCGTGCGCGACGCCTCGGGGGCCAGTCTGATCCCTTTCGTGGAGGAGTCGGTCGAGCCGGGCAGTCTGCTGCACAGCGATGGCTGGCTGGGCTACGAGCCGCTCGAGAAGAAGGGCTACCGGCATCGCATCGTCTTTTTGTCGGGGCGGCGCAAGGAGGCGTCGGAGCTGCTGCCGCGGGTCCACAAGGCGATCTCGCTGCTCAAGCGTTGGATGCTCGGCACCCACCAAGGCGCGATCAGCCACGAGCATCTCGACTACTACCTCGATGAGTTCGTGTTCCGCTTCAACCGCCGCAGCTCACGCAGCCGCGGCAAGCTGTTCTACCGCCTCGTTCAGCAAGCTGTCGCGGTCGAGCCGACGCCGTACCGCTCGATCGTGGCCGATTGGGACGCCGAACCGGGGTAAGGCCGACCACAAGATGTTGGGGTCACCTGAGTCAAGTGGATACCCCACTAACGCCCATTTCACAGGCCCTTCAGCCCTCCGACTCCCAAGACTTGTTACTAGTAAATCCTAACCAACTGATTCTGTTCGACTTATAACCGGACAGCCGTGGAGCCGTATGAGTTGAACCTCACGTACGGATCTGTGCGGGGGGCGCCGGGCGACCGGCGTCCCTACCGCGACCCGGACCACGAGGGCCCGGTCCGGCTCGCCAGCTAGACTAGTCCCCGTCATGAACCGCCGCGCCTTCCTAACCCAATCCGCCCTCAGCGCCGCTGCTCTCGCCTCCGCGGCCGCGGCCCCGGCCGGCTCAGCCGCTCCGGCTGACTCTTCCAAGACCATTCGTATCGGTGTGGTTGGCGGACGCTTCGGCTCGCAGTTCCACTGGCACGAGCACCCCAACTGCACCGTCGCCGCCGTCACCGACCTGCGTGCGGACCGCCGCCAGACGCTGCAAGAGGTCTACCGGTGCGACACCGCCTACCCCTCGCTCGAAGCCATGCTGCGCGAGCATCGCGGGCTCGACGCCGTCGCCGTCTTTAGCGGCGCTCCGGACCACTACGAGCATGTCGAGATGGCGATGAACCGCGGGTTGCACGTCATCTCCGCCGTGCCGGCGGTGATGTCGCTCGAAGACGCCGAGAAGCTGCGCGAGCTCAAGGAGCGCACCGGGCTGCGCTACATGATGGCCGAGACCAGCTACTACCGTCAGCCCAATATCTACGCCCGCAATCTCTTCCAGCAGGGCGGCTTCGGCGAGCTCTACTACTCCGAGCTCGAGTACTACCACGACCGTGGCGACCTCGACGCGCTCGTGACCGACAAGACCTCGCGATTCTACGAGCCCGACGGCTCCCGCTCCTGGCGTTGGGGGCTGCCGCCCATGCTCTATCCCACGCACTGCCTCGGCCACTTGACCGGCGTAACCGGCGAGCGGATCCGCAAAGTCTCCTGCTTGGGCTGGGGAACCGACCACCCCTGGCTCACCGAGAACGTCTACTCCAACCCGCACTGGAACCACTCCGCGCTCATGCAGACCGACCGAGGGCACATGGTGCGCTGCAATATTTTTTGGTTGGCTACAGCCGATGGGGAGCGGGCTAGGTGGTTTGGCGACAAGGGCGCGCTCTACATGGCCGTCGGCGATCTCTACGGCGACGCCTGGCTGCCGCGCTCTTCGCGGCTCGACCGCCACGAGAAAGTGCAGCCGGTCGAGATCCCGCAGTACTGGCAGAGCGACATGCTACCCGAGCCCATGCGGCATGCTAGCGGTCACGACGGCAGCCACACCTTCCTGGCCGCCGAATTCATCAACGCATTGGTCGAGGATCGCGAGCCCGCGGTCGACGTCTACGAATCGCTGGCGATGACCGCGCCCGGCATCGTCGCACGCGAGTCAGCCATGCGGGGCGGCGAGCAGACGCCAGTACCGACCTTCGATCGCTAGTGTGAATGGCGATTGCGAAGTCGCGGGCGAGCCATCGAGAGCATGCGCCTGGGGGGAGGCTCCACCGGCAGCTCGGTACAGGCCGCCGGCTCCTCCGGCGTGCATGCGTGAAAAGGCCGCCTCCCGCGCAAGGACGCCGGCCGCTCGGGACTGTCACGATTTCGCGCCGCAACGGAATCAGCGCGCTCAGACGGAGCTCGCAGGCGTGAAACTCCCCCAGCACGGGTTTCACACACTCGCGTGCGTGCGGCTCCGAGAGAGGGCGGAAGGGTCGGAAACTAGTCGTCCTTCTTGAGGAACTTGGCGATCGTGCGGGTCAGCTCGTTCGGGTCGAACGGCTTGGTGATGTAGTTCGAGGCGCCGACCATCTTGCCCTTGACCTTGTCGAAGAAGCCGTCCTTGCCCGAGAGCATCACCACCGGGATGTGCTTGGTGGCGCCGTTGCCGGTGATCACCTTGCACACCTGGTAGCCGTCCATGCGCGGCATCGTGATGTCGAGCAGGATGAGCTTCGGCATCTCTTCGTCGAGCTTGGCGATCGCCGCGAGACCGTCTTCGGCCGCGCTCACACGGTAAGCCTCTTTCTCGAGCACGGTTGAGATCATCTTCTGCACGGTCTTGCTGTCGTCCACGGCGAGAATCAGCGGCCGGCTTTCGACTTCGTCATGGAATCCCAGCAGCTCGCGGTCGTGCGGCCGCAAGCGGCAAGCCTCGCGCAGGAAAGCGAGCGCTTGGTTGGACTGGCGCAGGTTGAGGCTGGTCACCGCGGCCTTGATGCAAAGATCCGCGGTCGGCCCTTTCTCGATCTTCGAGCGCAGCCGCTCGAGGGCCTTGGTCAGGGTGGGCCGATCGGCGCCCTCGTGGCGCGGCGCTAGCTCATGCAGCCGCAGGTCGACGATCGAGCGGCAGCTCGAGCACACGCCTTCCTGCACCGGCGCCAGCTTTTCGCAGATGAAGCAGCCTTGCTCTTCCTCGGGCGCCTCTTGGGCCGGCGGCGCGGTCTCTTCGGCCGCTTTCGCGCTCACGCCCATCTCGGCGAAGCCCATGCCCGCGGCCTGCTCGGCGGCGGGTGCTTCGGGTTGCTCGCCGGCGAGATTCTCGGCTGCGGGCGCGCCCTGTTCGGCGGGACCTTCCATGCTGGCCATGCCGAGCGAGCCCCAGACGTCTTCGTCTTCGGCGGGCTTGGACTGCTGGAGCTGAGCCAGTTGCTCCTGGTAGTCCTGCTCGGAGGTCGTGGCGGGTTCGCCGTCCACGGCTTCCTGATAGCCCGACTCTGGGGCATCGAGCGAAGCTCGCTCTTCGGAGTCGAGAAGCCCGATCAGCGGATCGCCGCCCGGCTCGTCGTCCCGGGGCTCGTCGGCGACCTCAGCGGCCTCATGCGCGGGCTCGACACTGGTTTCCGTCGTTTCTGGCGGCTCCTGCTGCGTGTCGTCGCGCGGCCGTTCCCAGCCGTACCCGCCCTCGTCGCTGTGTTGCAGCGTGTCTTCTTCTTCGCGGGCGCCGCGTTGCAGGTAGGCCTCGAGCGCCGCTAGCCTTTCCTCGGCGTCGGAGGGAATCTCACGCTCGGCTTGTTCGGCGACGGGTTCGCCCTGCTGCTCCGCTACTTGCTGCGGCTGTTCCTCGACCGGCTCGTCGAGAACCGGGTCCTTACGCTCGAAGTAGCTTGCCTCGTCGAGCCCGGCCTGGTCCGCGATCGCGGCCTCGGGCTGCGCGAAGACCTCCGTCTCGTCGACGGTCTCCGCGGCGGCCTCTGCCGTCTCGGCGACCTCCGCCTCGGACTCGTAGTGCGTGTCCTCCTGGCTTGCGGCGGATTCCTCGTAGACGGCGTCTTCCGCGACCTGGGCGGGATCCGTCTCCGCCTCTTCGAGAGGCTCTTGGCAGGCAGCTTCTTGGATGGCCACGCCGCTCGGCGCGCCATTGAGCGCCTCGGCGGGTTGCTCGCCGGACTCGGGCGGAGCTTGGGGGACGTAGCCCGGCTGGAGTTTCTGAATCCAACTCAAAGCCTTTTCGTTTGAAGGGTTTAGCTCGAGCACGCGCTCGACCGCGGTGAGCGCCTCGGTGCGCGTGCGCGCGGCGGACGCCCGCCACAGCCAAACCAGCTCATTATCGGGATTGTGCTCGGAGGCCTCGCCCAACAGCTCGCGCGCGACATCCTTGTCTCCCGACCGAAAAGCCAGCACGGCCCTCTTGAGCAGAATTACATCCGGCGCGATCGCCGTTCCAACGCCTGTTCCTGGGTTTTGCGACAGCAATGTTTCCCCCGCCGCCCGAACGCGGCGCCTTCGTCTACACGAGTGATTATGCCGCCGGCCGGCGGGCCTCACTACCGGGTATCGCTAGGTTCTCCCAGGCAACTTTTGCCTACCTGCGCCTCAGAGGTTTCCCGCACGGAGGCTTAGATCGGAAACCTGAGAGAGCGCTGTGCTCCGATCCGTCGCAGTAGGACGCAACGCCCAGGCCTCTAGGAGCGTCCCTACCGGTGTGGGAGGCCTCGATGAAAGGGTCCCCGCGCTACAATTCGAGTCGGAATCTGCTTTATGAGCTCACCGCAAGCGCCCGCCGCCAGCCCGGCCTCCGAACCCGCCGCTCCCGAGGAGCTCGAGTTTGGGAATCGCGCCAAGGGCAAGGGCCTCAAGGCGACCCTCAAACAACCGGTCTTCATCGCGGCCTTCCTGCTTGGGCTCGGCGTCATCGGTTTGATCTATTACCTCGAGCGCGGCAGCATCAACGTCGAGCTTCCGCCGCCGGAGGTGACCTACGAGCTGTTACCCAACCAAGGCCTGACCGACGGCGTGCCCATCGCCATCAAGATCAACCAGGTCTCGGTCTTCCAGATCGACGACCCGATGCAGGGCGGCAGCGCGACGCGCGCCAAAGAAGTCGTCGCCGCGCTCGAAGGCGCCGTCCAGGACTTGGTCGACGAGCCGGGCCGCGTCGTCACGCTCGATCTCGAGTCCGCCGAGTTGCCCGCCATCGTGCAAGACAACCCCGACGGAACCGGCCGTCGGGTGCTGGTGCAGCTCAGCCAAGGCGACATCACGCTCTCAGGCCAACAGGACTCCAAATGGGTGGCGCGCACCTGGGCCGAGCGCGTCACCGACGCTCTCAAGCTGTTCGTCTTCGGCGAGCCGCCGCTGTTCTCGATGGGCGCCGAATACGGGACCGCCTTGCAAGAGATGTACGATCGCGCGATGGACGAGCGCGCCGCTATCTCGCTCGGCGCGCTCAACCGGGCTTACGACGCCATGCCGGATACACAGAAGGCCCGTCTGGCGAACTTCCCTGCGCCCGAGGAGCCGGCGCCGGGAACGCCCGGGGCGGAGCAGGAGATACTCGACGCCGGTCTCCTAAACTAGGAGGAATGTTGGCCAGGCTCGGCGCGCTCTTGATCCTCCTCGTAGGCGGGCTCGTCATCGCCGCCAGCCCGCCCATGCCGGTCGTCGGCTGCCCCTGCGACCACGCCGCGCCTGAGACCATGCAGCCGCGCGTCTGCTCGCTCTGTCGCACCGCCGAGCGGCAGACCGACGACGTCTACTTCCTCAAGGACATCAACCCGCGCAAGCCGAACCGCTACCTTGCCCTGCCGCGCGTCCATGGCGACGGCCTGCAAGCCGTCGGCGAGTTGCCGGCGGCGCAGCGGGAGCGCGTCTGGAGCGCGGCGATCGCCAAAGCTCGGGAGCTGTTTGGCGCGCGTTGGGGCTTGGCGCACAACAGCCACTTCTTCCGCACCCAGTGCCACGCGCACATCCACATGGGGCCGTTGAGCCCAGAGGTCGCCGACGAAAGCGGAACGCTCGTCGCGAGCCCCTCCGAATTCCCCGCTGTCGGCGCCGAGAAGGGCATGTGGGTGCATCCCAAGGACGGCAAGTATTGCGTCCACCTCGATCGGGACCTGGCCGAGATCGTCCTGATTCGTTAGCGCGTTTTGTCCGGTTTTGACATGCAAATCGGGGCCCTGCTCGAGGGCTGGAAACCGGCGCTCGGCAAGCCGTCGTGCGGTCCCGGTTGCGACCGCTGCTGCCGCCGGATGTCCGTGCTGATGACCTCGGCCGAGGCCACGCGATTGGTGGACGCGCTGCGTCGCCGGCCCGACTTCGACGCCCTGCGCGCCAAAATCACCGCGCGCGCCGCCGAGCTCGAGCGCGCACTGCCGGCGTCTCCCCAAGCCGCCCTCGACGCTCTGCTCGATCTCGGCCCGTGCGTCTTTCTCGAAGACCGTAAATGCAGCGTCTACCCGGCGCGGCCGGACGGCTGCCGCGCGGCCTTCGTCTGGCATGAGCCGTGGTACTGTGGCCGGCCGCAATACGACCAGTGCGTTCCCGCCGAGCTCAACGCGGAGCGGGTCGAGCAAGTCTACCGCCTCCTCCTCGCCGAGCTCGACGCCGGCCGCCGCCCCTATATCGCGCAAATCTTGCCCGCCGCGTGGCTGATGCTCGAACATGGCGCGGCCTACGGGGCCGGCGCCGATCTCGCCGAGCGGATCGATCCGGCCTGGATCGCCGCCGAGCTCGTCGAGTTCCCCGCTCGCGAGCAGGCGATCCGCGAACGCGATCAACATCGCGCCATCTTTCGCGACGAACCAGATCCGCTCGGCTCGCCGCGCGCCTCGCAATGCCGCTCCCGCGACGAGCTGCGCGCGTTTCGGACCGACTAACCGCCTCGGCTATACTGTGGGAGCGCCATGCCGCTGTTTCGCACATTGCTCTCGCGGGCGGCT
This sequence comes from Bryobacterales bacterium, assembly GCA_965216545.1. Taxonomy (GTDB): domain Bacteria; phylum Acidobacteriota; class Terriglobia; order Bryobacterales; family UBA6623; genus RI-231. The sequence continues at coordinate 1,178,499 of OZ244172.1, read as the reverse complement.
CGCGAGCTGACGCAGAACCCCGAGGCGCGCGCCAGAGCCAAGCAGGTGCTCGACGACGAAGTCAAGCCGCGCGCCAAGCAGTTCCTCCACGACCACCAGGAAGACATCCAGGCGGCCAAGCACGGCGCGATCCGCGGCGCAGCCAAGCTGGCCGTCAACCTCAAGACGCGCCTGCGCGACAAGTAAGGCTCCGGGAGGGCCTCCCCTGACATGACTTGGTTGCTGATTCTGGCGGTGATCGCCGCCGGCGCCCTGATCCCGTTGCAGGCTGGAATCAACGCCTCGTTGCGGCTGACCCTCAACAGTCCGCTTTACGCCGCCGCGACGAACTTTGCCGTGGGCTGGCTGTTGCTCGCGAGCTTCGCCGCGCTCTCGCGCTCCCCTCTGCCGCCGCTCGCAGAAGCGGCAAAGGCGCCGTGGTGGAACTGGATCGGCGGCGCGATGGGCGCGGGTCTGGTGTTGACCGGCGTGCTGCTCAGCCACCGTCTTGGCGCCGCGACCTTCGTGGCCTGCATCATCCTCGGCCAACTGACGTGCTCGGTCCTGCTGGATCACTTCGGTCTGGTCGGGTTCTCGCAGCACGGCGTCAACCCGATGCGCATCCTCGGCCTTGGGCTGCTCGCCGCCGGCGTCTACGTCATCCGGACCAACTAGTCTCAACACCGCTTGCGGCCCTACCGCGCAAGCGCTGTGGCCAGCGCTTCCAGATTGCGTGCGAACGTCGCCGAGGAGACCATCTGCTCGACGACCGGCGCCGAGCCGCGGAACACCTCGATCGTTTCGTTCTCGGGCAAAGGGATGGTTCGCTCGCCGACGCGCACCACCATCGGCTCGGCCGCGAAGACCCGCGCCACCGAATCGGCCCGGCCCGCGACGCCATCCTCGACCCATGCGCCGCGCTCGTCCATGGCCGCGAGAATTCCTGCCGCGTCCGCTCCGCGCGCATCTCCGCGAGCGCTCCAGGGCGAGAGGCCGCCGAGCACGTCGGGACGCCGGATCGCGGCGGGGTCGGCGGTTCGCAAGCGCTCGTACTCGGCTTCGATCGCGTCAAGCGCGGCGCCGCTGGTCCACATCCCGTAATGGCGGATCGTGTCCGAGTCGTCGTAGGTCAGCTCATAGCCGTCGGGCCGCAACGAGGGGCCGCCCTGGACACGAATCTGCGTGCCCTTGGAGATGAACAAGCCGCGGTTCGTCTCGAGCTCGTAGAAGCGCGCCAGGCAAAGCGTTCCCGGCGGGCAGGCGCGCCGCTTGCGCTCGGAGGCGTCCGGGTCGGCCGGCAGTCCCGAGGCGCGCAGATAGGCCAAGGCCCGCGGGATCGGCTCGAGAAACCGCCGCTCGCCGGTCTCGCGGTAGAGCGTGAGCAAGATCCGCATGGCGCTCTGCGACTCGCCTCCGGTGACCGCGGGCGGCTCGAAGACGCGCGCCCACGCGGGATGCATGTCACGGTCGTACTGCTGCGCCCAAGCCGGCTGCGGGTCGGGCATTTGCGCGCGCAGCAAGAACTCCCCGCCACGCTTGGCCGCCTCCCGATAGCGCGGCTCCTCGTAGATGCGCGCCGCCTCCAGGAACATGTCGATCACGTCGGCCAGCGTGTTGTCGTTGAGCGTGTAGTGGGAGCGGTAATCCTCGCCGGGCCAGGTCCTGGACCAGGTCTTGGGATAGCTCGCGCGCTTGACGGGGAAATCCCTCGGGTCCGGCGGTTCATAGAAGCGTTGCGGCCAGGCGCCGTTGGGGTACTGCGCTCGCTCGAGGGCTCGCAAGGCGTAGAGCGCGGCGGAGTGGATCCCCTCGTCGCGCATCTCGAGTGCGCGGTCCACCCGCATCAGCAGCCGAACCGCGGCTTGGGTCACGTTATCGTCGAGCGTGACGGGCTTGGCGCCTCGGGCGGATCCCGCGCAGCCGTCCGCGCGGTAGCGGTAGGGCGCCCGCTTCGACTCGTCGAATTCGACGATGTAGTCCCATCCTCCCGCGCACAGCTGACCGCGAACCAGCGCCAACGCGGCGGCGCGTGCACCGTCGAGATAGAATCGATCTCCAGTAGCTCGCCAGGCTTCGAGGAACGCCATGCCCACCCGCGGCGTGCCGTCGCGCTGGACGGTAATCTGCGTCGGGCCCTCGGCTTGCTCGCTGCGCCCGAAGCTCAAGTCGGCGGCGTAGTGGAAGTGGTAGCCGCCTTCGGTCGAAACCCGTTGACGATAGAGCTCGGCCGCGCGCAGCATGCCGTCGAGGATCTGCCGGCGCGATTGCCCCGGGGCCGCGGCGGCCGCGAGCAGTGACAGCACCACGAGTGTTCGAAACATCCCGCTCTTTTGTAGCAGAGGCGGCCCTGGAGCGTGCTAAGTTCGAGGCGGAGATGTCCGGCCACGGCCGAGTCCTGTGCTCGCACCTGGTGCGCCTGCGCCTGGAAGGGTCGGCGCGCGAGCCCGAGTGGGCCAACCTCGAGGAGATCGACGCGTTCGGCGCGCTGGTGGCCTCGCAGATCGAATACCCCACGCAGATCGAGGTGAGGGTGCAGGCCAAGGGACTCGACGCGCCCGGCTTCATCCAGACCTGCCGCCAGCGCGAGAACGATTTCGCACTGTCGATCGAGTTCGTCGATGGATTTCGCTGGAGCGAAGCCTTGTGGCGGCCCGATCACATCTTGGCGCCGCCGGCGGAGAAGGCGCGAGGCGCGCAAGCCTAGGGTGCTGTGGCAATAGTTGACACAGACCGCATGCTCGTCTAGGCTCAAGGCGTGCCCGAGCGTTCGACCATGAACGTCTCCCTGACCCCGGAGCTCGAGCAGTTCGTCCGAGGCCTAGTCCACGCGGGCCGGTACGGGTCGGCCAGCGAAGTCCTTCGGGAGGGCTTGCGGTTGCTCGAGATATCCGAGCGCCGCAGACTACTCGAGAGAGCGCTTCTCCAGGGCCTGACCCCGGAAGAAGAGGCGCAGGCCCCACCGGAGCTGCTCCGCAAGATGCGAGACCGGATTGAGAGAGAGGTTCAGGTTGCGTTGGAGCAGGCGGGCCGCGGGGAATTGGTGGACGGCGAGACGTTCTTCGCGGAGATCAGAGGTCGGGGCCCCGGACGCTCCAAGACCAAGGAGCCTGCTCACAACCAATGACACCGGCGTTCGCTCTGACGCACGCCGCTGCAAATGATACAGAAGAGATCCTCGAGTACGTCGCCGATCGGGGCGGCGACGGGCCGGCCGAGCGCGTCCGCGAAGGCCTGTACGATGCGTTTGTCTTCCTCCAAGTTTCCGGGGGCAGGCCACACGCGCACTGACTTGAGTCGGGCCGCCGTTCGGTTTTGGCCGGTATGGTCCTTCATGGTGATCTATGACCCTGAGACCTCCCCCGTGGAGATCCTGCGAGTACTGCACGGAGCGCGCAACCTGGGGGCGCTCCTCGGAGACGTCTGATTAACGGCCTCCGGGCGATGTTAGACTTGCCCCCAGATGCATCGCCGCACCGCGCTTTCGCTGCTCGCCGCTTGGCCGCTGCTCGCTCAGCGCAAGAAGGCTGACCCGCAAGGGCCGTGGGACGTTCCGCTCGATCCCGGCCTGCCGAACGTCCTGATCCTTGGCGATTCCATCTCGATCGGCTACACCCGCGCGGTCCGACGGTTGCTGGCTGGCGAGGCCAACGTTCAGCGGCCGCTCAACGCTCGGCGCGACGGGCCCTCCAATTGCGGCCCCACCCCGCGCGGCATCGAGAACATCGACGCCTGGCTGGGCGAGACGCAGTGGGACGTGATCCACTTCAACTGGGGGCTCCATGATCTCTGCTACCGCAACCCCGAGTCGGCCACACAGGGCAACCGCGACAAGATCAACGGCAGGCAAGCCGTTTCGACCGGCGAGTACCGGCGCAATCTCGAAACGTTGGTCGCGCGCATGAAGCGGACCGGGGCGGCGCTGGTGTGGGCCTCCACGACGGTCGTTCCCGAGGGCGAGGCGGGCCGCTTCGTCGGCGACGACGCCAAGTACAACGCCGTCGCGGCCGCGGTGATGCGCCGATGCGGCGTCCCGACCGACGATCTCTACACGGTTTCGAAGGAGTTCCCCCCCGAGCTGTTCGTCGGCCCGGGCAACGTGCATTTCACGCGCGCCGGCTCGGAGTTGTTGGCCGAGAGCGTGGCCAGCTCGGTACGCCAGGCGCTCGCTCGGCGGTAGGACTCGATGGGTTCCGCCCTACTCAAGGCTGCGTTGGGCTCGCTGCTCGTCTACGCGCTGCCTCTGGTGACGCCGCACCTCACGCTGCCGTTCGGGACGGCGCTGGTGATGGGCTGGATGGAGGGCCGGCCGGCGTTGTGGATGGCCGCGGAGGCGATGCTCGGGCTGTTTGCCCAAGACATCGCCTTCTTCGCCGGCTGGCGCTATTTCCGCGAGCCGTCGCGCGCGAAGCTGCTGACCTACATCGGCGTCTTTGCTGTGTTGTGCGCGGCGATCAACTGGGCCTATCTGGGTGTGATTCCGAAGTACTTCCTAACCGATTCCTCGGGCTGGCAGGAGGTTGGGGACTGGACCGAGGAGTGCTATCTCGAGGGCTACGCGCTGCCCGACGTCGACACGCCGCCGGATCTCTCGCTCGAGCGCGCCGGGCGCGCGGTCGTGATGGAGTCCGCCACGCAGAAAATGGCGATGCTGGAAGCGCCAGGCTGCGGGCTCGAGCCGTTGGGCGCGCGCTGGAGCAACGCCGACCCGGCCATCCACGGCGTCAGCGCATCGGGAACGGTACTGTTCAGCCGGCCGGAGAATCGGTGGTTCGTTGCGCGGGGGGAGCAGGCGGATCCAGCCGAGCTCGCCGCGCCCGCCGGCGCGCAACACCCCGATCCGGTTCTCTCGACCGATGGGGCGTGGATCGCCTGGGTCGTGCGGCCGCCAGGGGTGGCGCTCACGCCGGTCTCCGGCGGCGAGGCGCGCTCGATCACTCTGGAGGCCCACGCCCCGGGCTCGTTTCGATTGGACTTTCTAGACATGGAGAGCGAGACGCTCGTCGTCGCGCGGAATGAGAAGGAGTTCCTGACGCTCGATCTGGAAGGCCGCGAGAAAGCGCAGCCATGGCGTCCCGACGACGTCGAAGCCTGGGTCGGAACCGTGCGCCGCCTCGACGGCGGTTGGGCGGCCTGGGACGCCTATCAGGAGGACGAACCGTACCGCCTCCAGTGGTCGCTGCCGCCAGGCGCGGGCTTGCACACCGCTCGCCGCGGCTACCGCATACGAGGGGCGGCGCTCGACCCGGCGGGCCGACGGATTGCGGTCAGCGTCTCGGGCCGGTACAACTTCGACATGGCCGACGCGGTCTATGTGCTGCGGGCGGGCGATGGCGAAGTCGAATGGCTGCGCTCGCACCCGCGTTTTACACGCAGCCGCGTCGCGTTTCTCGGCGAGGATCACTTCGCCTTCGATGACACAGACGGCGTGCGCGTGTTGAGAGCTCCGTGAGCCTGCTTGCCGCTTGATTCCCCCGACCCATCTGCTCGTTGGATTCGCCTTGGGCCGGATGGCGCGCGGAGCGCTGCCTGGCCAGGACGTGAAGCCCTGGCGCGATCCGCTAGTCATCGCCGCCATGGCGGCGAGCCTGTTCCCCGACTGGGACGTCGCGCCGGGACTGCTCGTTGGCTACGAAGGCGTGACGTTCCATCGCGGGGCGACCCATTCGCCGGCGGGCGTCTTGCTACAGGCCGCGGTGATGACGCCAATCGGGCTGACGCTGTGGCGGCGCTTGCGGGCGGGCTTGCCGCGGGCGCGTCTCGCCGTCGAGCCATCGTTCCATGCCTTGTTCGCCACGCTATTTGCGGCGATGGGTCTGCACGCGCTGGCTGATGGGCTCAACCCGTGGGGCGTCGCGCCTTGGTGGCCGGCGAGCCGCGCCGGGGCGAGCTGGAACCTGATCCACGAGGGCGATTGGACGTTCCTGCTCGCGGCCGCGGCCTGCGCCGCGACCGCTCTGGTCGCACGCCCGAGAACCATCGCTGCGGTCGCGGCGCTGTCGTTCGGCGCCGTCATTCTTGCGAAGGTCGACAGCCGGGAGGCAGCGCGGGCCATGGCCGCCCAACAGCTTGGCGCTGCGGTCTCGATCTACCCGACCCCGAGGGCGGACTGCCCGTGGTCGGCGTTGTCGAAGGCCGGCCCGCGGCTACGAGCGGCCTGCGTCGCGCCAAGCCGCGGAGACGGGCTGCGACTGGTTGCCGAGGTCTCGACCGCCGCTTCGGCGCTGGTCGAAGCCTCGAAGGCCGCCCCAGCCGTGGCGGACTTTCTGGCGAAACGCCGGTTCCCTTACGCGGTGCTCGAGCCTGACGGCGACGGCAAGGCCATCGTGCTGTGGCGCGATCTGCGCGAGTCGATCCTCGAAGACCCCGATGACCCGCGCTTCGGGCTCGCCGTTCGTTTCGATTCCGACGGCCGGATCGCGTCGGTCGAGCACCGCTGGCGGCTCGAGCTGGTTTTCTAGGCGCCCTCGCGTCCCTTGCTACATGCCTACAATAGGCCCGAAATGGCTGACGAAATCCTGAGCTCTCTCGACGACGGCGTTTGTCTGATCGAGTTCCACAGGCCCGAGCGCAACAATGCCATCACCTCGTCGATGATCGGCGCCTACTTCGATGCGCTCGACGAAGCGGCCGCCGACCAGCAGGTGCGCGCCATCGTGGTCACCGGGGCGGGGAAGAGCTTCTGCGTAGGGGCGGACATCGAGGTTTTGCGCAACCTCGACCCCGCGAACCCGCGCAGCTCGTTGCCGACCGACCGGCCGCACACCCATGCCATGCGGATCCCCAAACCGGTGATCGCGGCCATCAACGGGCCCTGCGCCGGCCTTGGGTTGGTGCATGCCGCCGCGTGCGATTTGCGCTTCGCCGCCGCCGGCGTGAAGATGACCACCGCGTTCGCCCGGCGCGGCCTGATTGGCGAGTACGGCCTGACTTGGCTGCTGCCTAGGCAGGTCGGCATGGCGAATGCGCTCGATCTGCTGCTCTCGGGCCGCACGGTCACGGCGGAAGAGGCCCGTGAGCTTGGCTTCGTCCAGCGCGTCGTTCCCGGCGAAGAGTTGGTCCCGACGGCGACGGACTATGCGCGCGACTTGGCGCAGAACTGCTCGCCGACCTCGATGTCTGTGATCAAGCGTCAGGTCTACCAGGACCTCGAAGCCTCGCTCGAGGCGGCCTACGCCCGCGGGGGCGAGGAGATGGCGCAGGCGTTGGCGCGTCCCGACGTCAAGGAGGGCGCGGCGAGCTTCATGGAACGTCGGCCGCCGAGTTTCCCGCCGCTCGCGTAGCGCTGGGGCGGCCTACGAGGCGGCGCTTTGGCCTTCTCGCGACTGAGACGCTCGCGTGAGCACGGGCGCCTGCGCTTGGCGAACGGGTTTTCGGGGAGTAACATAGAGGGCGGTCGGACATGAGAACCATCGCGATCGGAGCGTTCGTGCTGGCCTGCGCCGCCCCGCTGGCGGCTCAGGCGCCCGCCGCGCCCGCGGACGAGCATCATCAGCGCGAGAGCCGGGACCGCCGCGCCACGCTCGGCGAGCTGACCGAGGCCATCGCCCGCCCGCTGCTCGACTCCGCCGCCGCGGTACCACGCAAAAACTTCATCGATCGACGCATTTTCTCGAAGATGGAGCGCGATCGCGTGCCGCACGCCCCTCTCGCCGATGACGCCACGTTCTTCCGGCGCATCCATCTCGACTTGACCGGGCGCATCCCCGAAGACTCCCAAGCTCGCGCATTCGTGGCCGATCCCGCACCTGAGAAACGCGACAAGCTCGTCGACGAGCTCGTTGGCTCCGAACAGTGGCGCGAGCGGTGGACCTATTACTTTCTCGACCTGTGGCGGGCGAGCCAGAACCGCATTGGCTGGGCGGGACGCAATCTCTTTCACGCCTATATCTACGATGCGCTCCAGTTGAACCAACCCTTCGACGAGCTCGTCAGCGAGATGATCACCGCCTCGGCGCGCTCGAACTGGTATGTCGGGCCCTCGAGCTATCTGGTCCGCTGGGCGCAGTTCGGCGACAACTGCACCGAGATCATGCACGAGGACACCGCGGACGAGATGACCGTGATGCTGTTCAAGCACTTCATGGGCGTCAACCTGCAGTGCGTCTCCTGCCACGACGGCGCGAATCATCTCGAGCAGTTGAACGTCTGGCTCACTCAGCGCACGCGAGAAGAGCTCTGGGCGCAGGCGGCGTTCTTCGGCCACACGCGGGTGATGCGGCGCGTGGAGCTGCGCAACACCCAGGACGAGTACCTGATCGAAGACAAGGCGCGCGACGGGTATTCCGCGGCGGCGCACTCCACGGTCCGGGTGGCGCGTCAAGGCGAAGGCATGGTCGAGCCTGCGTTCATCTTCTCCGAGGCCGAGATCGATCCCGCCAAGCCCCGCCGCGAAGAGCTGGCGCGAGTCTTCACCTCGCATCGCCAGTTCGCCCGAGCCACCGTCAATCGCTTCTGGGCGGAGTTGATGGGAGTCGGCATCGTCGACCCGGTCGACGAGTTCGATTTGGCGCGGCTCGAGCCCGACAACCTGCCCGATGGCTGGGAGTTGCAACCGTCCCATCCCGAGCTGCTTGAAGAGCTGACAGACGACTTCATCCGCAGCGGATATGACTTGCAGCACCTGTTCCGCACGATCGCGAAGTCCTCGGCCTACCAGCTCTCGTCGGGTTTTCCCGGCGAGTGGAAGGCGAGTTACGCGAAGTACTTCGCACGTAAGCTGGTGCGGCGGCTGTCCGCGGAACAGGTCTACGACTCGATCGTCAAAGCGACCGAGGTGCGGGCGCGCATCCAGATTCCGCGGCTCGCCGATACGGTCGACTACTTGGTGCAAACGCGCGGGCCGGCCGACATTCGCGGGACGCCGACTCTGAGCCCGAAATACAAGAAGGATCTGCAGTTCTTTACCGAGTCGTTCGGTCAAGCCAATCGCGAGTTCAACGAACCGAGCACGGACGGCTCGATCGTGCAGGCGGCTCTGATGATGAATTCGCCGGTCGTGAAGGATCGCGTTGCGGCCAAGCCGGGGAGCTTTCTGGCCAGGACGCTGCGTCAGCCGGGGATCAGCGATCCCGAGTTGGTCGACCGCCTCTTCTGGCGCTTCCTGACTCGGCCGCCGGACGCCGAGGAGAAGGACCAGTCTCTGACCCTGCTCGGAGAGCGCGGACGCGGCCCAGGCTCGGAAGACCTGCAGTGGCTGCTGATGAACAAGGTGGAGTTCCTGTTCAACTACTGACCGATGCGTCGCTACGAAGATCTCTTCCTCACTCGGCGCGATCTATTCCGGATCGGCGGCGTCGCCATGACCGGCGTCAGCTTCTTGCCGCTCGTCACGCCGAACGTCAAGGCCGCCGGCGGGGCAAAGCCGCGCGGCTCGGCGCGGTTCTGCATCTTCGTCATGCTGCAGGGCGGCCAGTCGCACGTCGATTCGTGGGACTTCAAGGAAGGCCCCTGGACGCCGCACGACTTCGCGATGAAGCAGATCCCCGGCGTGGGCAAGTGGCCCATGGGGCTCTACCCCAAGCTTGGCGAGCGGACCGGCGAGTTCACGCTGTTGCGCTCGATCGAAGCCTGGGAGAGCCAGCACGGCCGCGGGCAGTACTACGTCCAGACCGCGCATCAGCACAACCCAGCTCTCGCGCCGGAGCTGCCGCCGGTGGGCACGGTCGTCGCCTCGGAGTACGCCGCCCGCAGGCGTCCCTCGGACTCGCTGCCGCCCTACGTCGCGTTCAACACGTTTCCGCAGGTGGGCTTGATTGGGCCGGGCTTCTTGCCGGCGAGCCTGGGCGCGTTCCACATCAACACCGAGTCCGACCTGACGGCGCTTGCGCCGCCCGAGGACGAGCAGAAAGAGTTCCTCCGGCGCTGGGACCTGCTCAAGCGCTTCGACTCCCGCCTGCGTAGCGACTCCGCCCTAGAGAAGAAGGCTTTTCGAGACTACAACGACCACTACCAGGGCGCGGTCAAGCTGATGTCGGACCCGCGAACCGCCCACATCTTCGAGATTGACGAGCAGGAGCGCAAACGCTACGGCGGCGACGAGGTCGCCGACTCGTTCATCCTGGCGCGCAACCTGGTGACCGCCGACGCCGGCACGCACTTCATCTTCCTCAGCCACGCCGACTGGGACCATCACGGCCGCATCTACGATCGCAACAGCTTCTATGCGCGCTCACGCGAGCTCGACACGGGGCTGAGCAACCTGCTCGACGACCTGGCCGCAACCAAGCGCGACGACGGCGCGAGCGTGCTCGACGAGACGCTGGTGATTTGCATGGGCGAGTTCGGCCGTACGCCCGGCGAGCTGACCAACATCGCCGGCCGGGACCACTACCAGTACGCCATGACCGGGTTGTTCGCCGGCGGCGGCGTCGTGCCAGGCCAAGTACTCGGCAAGACGGACGAGCAAGGCGCGAAGATCGTCGAGCCGGGTTGGGGTCAGAAGCGCTCGGTCTACATGGAAGACATCGCGACGACGATCTACTCGGCGATGGGCATCGACTGGACGAAGAAAGTTTCGGGGACGCCCTCGGGCCGGGATTTCTACTACATCGAGATCTTCTCGCCGACGCAGTTGCTGGCGAACCAGGAAATCTCGGCGCTGTTCGGCTAGAGGCCGCTGCCCACTCTGCGAGCAACCGGGCGCTCCGGGGGCGGGGCGTCATCCGAAGGAGCGGCGGTGGCGGGCTACGCTGGGAATAGCAAAATGGGTGAGCTCGCGCGGACGCCACCGCCTGTCTCCCCCAAAGGCATGTTCCACCCGAAGCGCGACCGCCGAGCATTGGGACCTAGCCCCATCCCGGACTGGGATATCCCCTAGGCGCCGCCCGGGAGACGTCTCCGGGAATTCCTTCAGACGAGTTTGGTACAAAGGTCCAAGGCGAGGCGCCTGCCCCGCCCGCCCTCACTCCCTGGCGAGCCGCGCGCGGCGGCAGCCGGCCGCGCTCCTCCGAAAGACGCATTTGATGACGAACGGACTCGAAACCGTAAACCCCGGCGCGCACGCCCGCAACGCGCGGGTAGCCCTGTTCGATTTCGACGGCACGCTCTCGCTCGTGCGCGCCGGTTGGGAGCACGTCATGGTTCCGATGATGGTCGAGTACCTGCTCGCGACCAACTCGGGCGAGAGCGAGCAGGAGCTGACCCGCATCGTCGAGGGCTTCGTCGGCCACCTCACCGGTCGTCAAACCATCTATCAGATGATGGAGCTCGCTGACCAGATCAGCAAGCGCGGCGGCAGCCCCAAGGACCCGCTCGACTACAAGCACGAGTATCTCGACCGCTTGATGGTCAAGATCGAGGGCAAGCGCGAGGGGCTGCGCTCGGGCCGGATCCCGCCAGACGACCTGATCCTGCCCGGCGGCCGGCGTCTGCTCGAGACGCTCAAAGACCGCGACCTGACGCTCTACCTCGCCAGTGGAACCGACCAGGTCTACATGCGCGAAGAAGCCGAGCTGCTCGACGTGGCGAAGTACTTCGACGGCAACGTCTTCGGTGCGCTGGACGATTACAAGAGGTTCTCGAAGAAGATCCTGATCGAGAGGATCATCCGCGAGAGCGACTTCGAGGGAGAGCAGTTTATCGGGTTTGGCGACGGGTTCGTCGAGATCGAGAACGTCAAGGAAGTGGGCGGCGTCGGGGTTGGCGTGGCGAGTGACGAGCCGGAGTGCGCCGTTGCGGACCCGGTTAAACGGGAACGCTTGATCGGCGTCGGAGCGGACTGGATCATTCCGAATTTCTTAGCCCACGACGAGCTGATGGCGGCCCTGTTCCCAGCCGGCTAGCGAGATTCGATGGCGAGCAAGTATCCCCTTTTCGATCGTTCCGCGCTGCGCCTGCGGCCGCTGGGCGAGCGTGACCACGACATGGACCTCGGCTTCGTCTTGCAACTCGACGAGGCGCCGGAGTTCGACCACCCTGACCTGCCGACGGTCGCCTCGCGCGTCGCGGCGGCCAAGAAGCGCGGCGCGGCGCGCATTCTGATGACCGGCGCACACGCCATCAAGCAGGGCGCGTCGCGACACATCATCGACCTGATTCGACGCGGCGCGCTGACTCACGTCGCCATCAACGGCGCCGGCATCATTCACGACTACGAGCTCGCCCGCATCGGTTCGACGACCGAGAGCGTGGCGCGCTACATTCGCTCCGGCGAGTTCGGGCTGTGGACCGAGACGGGCGAGCTCAACGACCTCGCCAAGCAGGCGGCCGAGTTGGGCCTGGGGCTGGCGGAGAACGTCGGGCGCCGCATCCTCGAAGACGAGCTGCCGCACCGCGACATAAGCATCCTCGCCGCGGCCTACGAGGCCGGCGTGCCGGTGACCGCGCACGTCGGCATCGGGTACGACATCATCCACGAGCACCCCAACTGCGACGGCGGCGCGCTGGGGGCGGCCAGCTATACCGACTTCTTGATCTTTACCGCCGGCGTGGAAAACCTCGAGGGCGGTGTGATGCTCAACTTCGGGTCCGCGATCATGGGGCCCGAGGTCTACTTGAAGGCGCTATCGATGGCGCGCAATGTCGCCCATCAGAGCGGTCGCACGATCAGCGATTTCACCACCGCGGTGTTCGACCTGGTTCCGATCGGCGGCGACATCCACAAGGAGCTTCCCAAGACCGATCCAGGCTACTATTTTCGTCCGCACAAGACGATTCTCGTCCGCACCGTTGCCGATGGCGGCGAAAGCTTCTACATTCGAGGAGATCACCGGGCGACGTTCCCGGCATTGCGCAAAGCGATCTTGCAGGCGGTGGAATGATGGATTGGGCGGAACTGCTCGGGTCTTTCGGCAAGGCGAAGGTGCTGGTGGTGGGCGACATCTGCCTGGACCGCTGGTGCCGCTACGATCCGCACCAGTCGTTGCCGTCGGTGGAGACCGGCATCAACCGCATCGGCGTGGTCGAGACCGCGGTTACGCCGGGAGCAGGCGGCACCGTGGCCAACAACTTGGCCTCGCTCGGGGCCGGCAAGGTCGCCGTGCTCGGCGCCATCGGTCAAGACGGCTTCGGCTTCGAGCTCGAACGCGCCCTGAGCAGTCGCGGCATCGACTATCACTTGTTGGTCGCGACGCCCGAGATGCAGACTTTTACCTACTCCAAGGTCATCAGCAGGGAGACCAACATCGAAGACAAACCGCGTTTCGACTTCATCAACACGCGTCCGCTGCCCAGCGACGTTGAAGACCAACTGATCGTCAACTTCTCGAGCTCCTACGAGAGCTTCGACGCGATCGTAGTGGCCGACCAAGCCGAAACCGACGCCGGCGGAGTCGTCACGCCGGCGCTGCGGGAGGTCATTGCCGACGTGGCCGAACGCGACCCGGACAGAGTCATCGTCGCCGACTCGCGCAATCGCATCCACGAGTTTCGCAACTGCATCGCCAAGCCCAACCAAGCCGAGGCGCGGGTGGCGAGCCAGCGGCTGTTTGGCGAGGTCGACTTTCGACGCTTGCGGCAGGCGCTCGGCGACAAGCCGCTCGTCGTTACACGCGGCGGAGAGGGCGTTTCGCTGATCACCCCGAAGGACGAAGTGGATGTCCCGGCGGTCTCGGTGGGCGACCCGATCGACATCTGCGGCGCCGGCGATAGCTTTGCCGCCGGAATGACGCTGGCGCTTGCTCGCGGGGCTGCGATCGACGACGCCGTGCGCTTCGGCGTGATGGTCTCGAGCGTTACCGTGATGAAACGCGGCACCGGCGAAGCGACCCCCGCGGAGGTTTTGGCTGCGGCGGATGCGTCGTATAGTGGTAGCTAAGCCGCTATGTCTTTCGCGACCGACTACAAATCCAAGCTTTTTCGCGCTCTCGATACGATCGACTATTCCAAGGTCGACCAGGCCATCGACCTGCTCGCGCAAGCCCGCGACCAGGGCCGCCGTGTGTTCATCTGCGGCAATGGCGGCAGTGCTTCTTCGGCGAATCATTTCGCCTGCGACATCGTCAAGGGCGCGAGCTACGAGCGCGACAAGCGCTTCAAGATCATGGCGCTGTCCGAGTCGATCCCGACCATGACCGCTTACTCGAACGACGTGGGCTACGAGCACGTCTTCGTCGAGCAGCTCAAGAACTTCGCCGAGCCCGGCGACGTGGTGATGGCCGTCTCCGGCTCCGGCAACTCGCCGAACGTCGTGCGCGCCATCGAGTACGGCAACGAGCTCGGCTGCAAGACGATCGCGCTCACCGGGTTCACCGGCGGCAAGCTGGGCGAGATCGCCGAGCTCAACATTCACGTCGCCGACGACCACATGGGCCGCTGCGAAGACGGCCACATGATGGTGTTGCACATGATCGGCTACTGCTTCATGGACGAAGATCGCTGAGCCCTACTCGGGCATGCGATAGGCCATGCGGAAGCGCCGCACCGGCGGGTCCTCCTGGTCCCAATACTCCTCGAAGCTTTCCTCGTGAAGCCCCACGCGTCCGAACCACCGCAGCTCCTCGCGCGTGAGCGGCCACGGCATGTTGCCGATGGGCTCGTGCGCCTTCCGCGCCCGCGCGATCAGCAGTAGCGTTCCCCCCGGTTTGACGAAGCTCGCGATCCGCGTCATCGCTTCCCGCCGCAGCGAAGCCGGCAGCACCTGCAAAGTGTAGGACTCCAGCACGAAGTCGAACGCTCGTCTCCACTCCGCCGGCGGATTGAGCAGATCCGCGACTCGGTAGTCCACCGCTGAGCTCGGGAACCGCTTCCGGGCCCACTCGATTGCGGCCGGCGCGATGTCGAACGCGGTCACCGCGAACCCGCGTCGCGCGAGCTCCTCGGCGTCGTCGCCGAGCCCGCACCCGACTTTGAGCGCCCGCAGGCCCGCCCCGGCCGGTTCGTGGCGCTCGAGCGACTCCACCAAGTTGGGGTTCGGCTCCATGTCGGCCCACGGGATCGACGTCGCCTCGCCGGTCCCGTAGAGCTCCTCGAACCAGCGTAACGGCTCGCCGTCTTCGATGGCCTTGGCCGCGGCCTCCCGGGCGCGAGCTCTGCTCGTCTGCTCCGGCATTGCAGCGTTCGCCCATGGATTGTAGGCGATTCGCCGTGGGGCGCCGAACGCCCTTTTTCCTCGAGACTGTGTTTGATGCAGCCGGGGTGAGTCGCCCGTTCAGCGTCGTCCCAAGCGGCGCCGCAACGCGACCAAAGCCAGGATTGCACCTCCGAGGAGCACTCCAGAGGCTGGCTCCGGCACGGCGGAGGAGAGGCGCACGTTGTCGAAGTAGACGTCTCCGGCTACGCCGCCCGAGCCTCCAAAGTCTTCGAACATCAGATGAACGCTATTGCCCGTCCCCCCGCCAAAAAACGTGAAGGTCACCGGCGCCGTGAACTCATAGACGTAGCTTGCCCACTGCCCGTCATCGACGAGAACGTCACTCGCACCGCTGGCCGTCGAAGTGGCGAAGTACCACAGATGGCGACCTGGCAGATCTTCAGATAGCCCAGCGAATCCGCCAAGGTTGCCTGCGTTTGCCGCCGGACTCGGAAGTCCAAGGTAGTCGAAGGCGATCTGATAGGTTTCGCCGGGTGTAAGGACGATCTGCTGGGAAGTGAATATGTCGCCAGCCGAGCCGAGTGCCGTGAACGCAAGGACTTGGTTTCCCGGATTCAACGGATCGGCCACGATCGTTCCGCTGTGTGCGCCCCCTCCCTGGCCGGTCCAGTCCGAAAGGTTCCCTTCGAAGTCGTCCTCGAACAGCGCCGCGCCGCCGTTGGCAGCAAGGCCGCTCATGAGTATGGCCGCGATTGCCAGTCGAAAATGTAGTCTCATTGTTCCCTCCGTCGGAGCTTGGACGCCGCGTCATCCTATCTGAATGCGAGACCGCATTCAATAACTCCGTGTCAATATTCGCTAAAAACTACTGGAAATGGACCGAGGATTCCTGGCGCTGGCTTCAGCCTTCACTGGGTAGCGAATCGGCCCCTGAGTGCACTAGAGTGGCGTTTCAGGCAATGATGCGGCCCTCGATTCTCGTAGTGTTCGTTGGCGTCTTGCTAGGCTGCGCGGCTCCGCCCGATCCTGCCGAGCCGCCCATCCGCCACGTCCGCGTCTACTTCGAGAAGGGCATGTTCGGCGGCTGGCCCGCCAACCACGGCGTTTGGAGCTGGGGCGACGAGATCCTCGTCGGCTTTTCGAAGGGCTACTACAAGAATCTCGGCGAGCGCCACCACATCGACCGCGAGAGACCCGAGATGCACATGTTGGCGCGCAGCCTCGACGGCGGCGAGACCTGGTCCATCGAAGACCCCGGCGCCAAGGGGCAGTTGCTCACCGAAGGCGGCTTCTTGCACGGTGTCGCCCGGCCTGGCGTCGAGATCCCGTCGCTCAGGGATAGTCCAGGCGGCATAGACTTCACGCATCCCGACTTTGCGCTCACCCTGCGCACCAACGACATCGACGCCGGCGTCGGCCGCTTCTTCTACTCCTACGACCGCGGCCGCAACTGGCAAGGCCCCTTCCGGCTGCCCTCCTTTGGCGCGCCCGGCATCGCACCGCGCACCGATTACCTCGTCAACGGCCGCGACGACTGCATGGCGTTCATCACCGCGGCCAAGCAGAACGGCGAGGAGGGCCGCCCGCTATGCGTCCGCACGACCGATGGCGGCAAGAGTTGGCGCTTCGTCTCCTGGATCGGCCCCGAGCCCGAGGGCTTCGCGATCATGCCGGCTTCGGTGCGGCTTTCCGACACCGACATCCTGGTCGTGGTGCGCCGCCGCGAGGGCCCCAAGCGCTTCCTCTCGGCCTATCTCTCCCAGGACGACGGCCAAAGCTGGGAATACCTCGACGACCCGGTCGACGACGCCGGCGCCGGCAATCCGCCCGCGATGATCCGGCTCGCCGACGGCCGCGTCTGCCTCGTCTACGGATACCGCGCCGCGCCCTACAGCATCCGCGCCAAGCTCAGCTCGGACAACGGGCGGACCTGGAGCGAAGACATCGTGCTGCGCGGCGACGGCGGCTCCACCGATGTCGGCTACCCGCGTATCGTCCAACGGCCCGATGGCAAAGTGGTCGTGCTGTACTACTTCAGCTTGGAAGGCCCGGACCCCGAGCGATTCATTGCGGCGATGATCTGGACGCCGCCGAGCCGGTAGCATGAGCGTCTTCGTCAGCGGCAGCTCGGGCCATCTGGGCGAGGCGCTCATGCGAACCTTTCGAGCCTCGCGCGAAGACGCCGTGGGCCTGGATCGTAGGCCCTCGACTTGCACCTCCGTCACCGGCTCCATCACCGATCGGGAGCTGGTCCGGGAGCACATACGCGGCGCCACTGTGGTCCATCACACCGCAACCCTGCACAAGCCCCACGTCGCGACGCACGCCATGGAGGCGTTCGTCGAAACGAACGTGCGGGGCACGCTCGTACTGCTCGAAGAGGCCGTGCGCGAGGGCGTCGAGGCCTTCGTCTTCACCAGCACGACCAGCGTATTCGGAAACGCGCTGCGGCCTCCGCCGGGCTCGCCCGCGGTTTGGGTGACCGAGGACGTGCGGCCGGTTCCGCCCAACATCCACGGCGTCACGAAAGAAGCCGCCGAGAACCTGTGCCGGCTGTTCCATCGCAAGCACGGCCTTCGGTGCATCATCCTGCGCACTTCCCGCTTCTTCCCCGAAGAGGACGACGACGCGGGAGTCCGCGAGGCCTACGCAGGCGAGAACGCCAAGGTCAACGAGTTGCTCCACCGCCGAGTTGATGTCGCCGATGTCGTCTCCGCGCACATGCTGGCGGCCGAGAAGGCTCGAGAGATCTCGTTCGGGCGCTACATCGTCAGCGCAACCGCGCCGTTTTCAAAGGAGGATCTCGACGAGCTCGGCGCTGACGCTCCCGCAGTGGTTCGACGCTGCTTTCCGCAATACGAGGACCTCTACCGCGGCCGGCGCTGGCGGATGTTTCCAAGACTCGACCGCGTCTACGTCAACCAAGCGGCGAGGCGAGACCTCGGATGGGCGCCGCGGCTCGACTTCTCGACAGCGCTGGCGCGTCTGGCTGCCGGAGAGCCGGTCTGGAGCGAGCTTGCCCGAGCCGTCGGCTCGAAGGGCTACCACGACGAGGTCTTCGACCACGGCCCCTATCCGGTCGAGTGAGCGCCGGTAAACAGCGTCCGCTCGTCCACGAAGCAGATCGGATTGCCAAACGGATCTCGCGCGTAGAAGAGCCTCTCGCCCCAAGGCATCTCCGCGATGGCGTCCAACGCTGGCGCGTCGAGCTCTCGCGCGCGGGCGTGGATCGCCTCGAGGTCTTCCACACTGAAGTAGATGTACTGGTTGATGTGATGCCGCCAGCCCTCGCCCAACTCGTCGCCGTCGGCCGCGGGGTCATAGCACGCCAAGATCGTTCCCCCGCAGTAAAAATAGTGGCGGCCGGGCGAGACGCGCTCGCCAGCGGCTTCAAGCAATGCGCCGTAGAACGAGGCTGCCTGTTCGATGTCGTTGACCGGCACAATCACGCGGTAGAGCCGCATCGCCATCGCGCTACTCCACGGGAAAGAATAGATCGTCGTCGGCCATGTCGGGGATGCCGACCACCAACACGCGCACGCGCCCCTTCGCCGCATGCACGACGCCCGGCGGTATGTGGACGATCGAGCCCTTCCGCACCGGGTGCTCCTCGCCGTCGAGGATGACCGCTCCCTCTCCCTCGAGTACGTAGTAGAGCTCGGTTGCAACCTTGTGGTAGTGCGGCTTGGCGCCGTCGATGTCCACCGCATGCGCCCAGGCCGTCACGCCGGAGTCCTCACGGCTGATCAGCCGGTCGCGAAAACCGCAAGTCGAGCGTTCGCGTAGCGCCTCGCCCTCGTGGCGAACGAGAGTCTTCAGTGCGGCGGTTTCCATGCTGACAGTGTACGCCGCTAGCGCACCCGCCGCCGGTGATAGAACGCCTTCTCGCGAATCCCGAAGTGAGGAACCAACCCTTGACCGCTCTGGCCGAACGCCAGGTCCAACCGAATCATCTGGATAAACGGCACGATCAACCGCAAGCCCACGCCCACGCCCCCGATGAAGTTCTTCGAGAACTGCTCGCGCTCATTCCACACCGTTCCGATGTCGCCAAATGCCGCGAGCTTGAGCCCGCCATACAGGTTCGCCCCGAAGACCCGGAACGAGCGCGGCTTGACCAGGTCGTAGCGATACTCGAGCGTGTTGATGAACTGGTTCTTGCCGTCGCGAGCGCGCAGGTCAGACCAGCCTCGGATGCTGTTCGTTCCGCCGAGGTGGATGTCGCGGTAGACCGGGATGTCGACGCCAACCTTGCCGCTGTGAAAGGTCGAGAACGAGAAGACCGTGAGAGTATGTTTCTCCGCCAACGGTTGATAGCGACCCACATCGAGAACGGTCTTGGTGAAGTCGCCCGCTCCGCCGAGAAATCCGCCGAAACGCGTGACGGTAAACATGTTCTGCCAGCCGCGATGCGGGTCCGACCACAAGTCGCGCGTATCGTAGGCCGCGATGAGGCCGACGCCCGGGGTCGACTCGGTCGAGCCGTCGGTCAGCGTCGCCTCGGGGACGTCCGCGTTGACGGTGAGAAACTCGAAGCGCCCCCCGACGCGAAAGCTCGGTCCGAACTGCAGGCCCCCGCGGATCTCGCCCTCGATGGCGTCTTCGCCAAAGTGGTCGAGCTCGTTGGTGCGGCTGCGGGCGTGGATCTCGCCGCCGTACCAAGTCTTATCGCGCATGCCCCAGGGGGAATCCAGCAGGAACTCGAGCTCCTGCTGTCCGCCGAGTCGAATGTCGAGTGAAGCCGAGATGGCGCGCCCGAGCAAGCTCGTCGCCTTGACGCCGGCGCCGGCCGAGACGCCATTCTCTTCGACGAAAGAGAACGCGGGAAAGGGAATGAAGCGCGCGGTCTCGACGACCCGAATGTCGAGGACCACGTCATCGCCGTCGATCGTCGGCTCGATCTCGATCTCGCTGAAGACGGCGAGACGATCGAGGCGCTCACGATCGAGCTCGACGATCTCTTCGTCGTAGGGGTCGCCGACCGCGGAGGTCAACTGCTGTCGTACGACGCTCTCGAGCGTATGCTCGAGCCCATGGATGTTGATCTCCCGGACGGTGTTCGAGCCGTCGCCTTCGATTGGCGCGGCTTGGAGCGCGAACGTGAAGGCGAACAGAGCCGCCGCAGCCGGAATTGCGCGGGCCAAGTTCCTAGTGTATCGTTCGGCGGTTCGGCGGACTTCACATGGCGCACGGCCGCGCCTCGCGCCGACGCCCTCGGGTCTAGGCGGCTAGCGCGCCGCCGCCTCGAGGCGGCGCAGCTCCCCGTGCACTTCGAGCGTCTGTCCCGCATCCACCGAGACCTTCCGCTCGAAGGTCTCGTAGCCGTCCTTGCGAATCACGATGCGGTACTCTCCCGCTTCGACCGACTTGCGCCGAGGTGTCAGTCCATTGAACGAGCTGTCGATCTCGACTTCGGCGCCTTGCGGGGTCGAGCGAATATCGAGCAGCGCGGGCTCGGCGGGCTCGGCTTTGGGCTCCGGCTCGGCGGCGGCCACGCTCTGCGCTTCGCCGTCGTCCTTCTCGACGCTCACGCCGGTGAGCAGCTCGAAGTTCCGCACGACGCTCTGGTAGTTGCTCTTGTGCAGCCGGAACTCCACCGCTCCAACCATCGCTCCCTGTTGCACCGAGGCGGTCAGGAAGTGCTTCTTGCCGCTGAGCAGGTCGAACGGCTTGGAGAGCGGCGTGCCGCTGCGGCGTCCCTCGACCGAGGAGTAGAACAGCTTCTGCACCGAGTCCGCGGCGATCGAGAACTTCTCCGCGCCCTCTTCATCGAGAAAACGAATCTCGCCCGAGGAGAACTGCAGCCGGCCTTTCTGGCCCTCGCGAGCCTCTCCGAAGCCGGTGCGGAGCTCGACTTTCTCGAAGGAGAACTGCGCCGCCAGCGGAGCAGTGAACAGGGTTAGAGCAACAAGCGTGCGGATCATCATGACGGGACCTCTACATCATCAGTATTCGCCCGAAAGTCCCAGTTGAGAACTGAGCGAGCCCCTTAGGGCGACTTGCGGAGGCGGCTTAGCCGACGCGGTCGATTTGCCGGCGGCGGCAGGGGATCTAGAGCCCTAGGGGCTTAGGGTAAAGGCCCGATTGCCTTGTAAGGTCTGCCGGGGTAGAGTCGAAGCGTCGCCCCCCCAACCTGCTTATTAGACATTCATCTGGAGATCGGCCTTCCATGACAATCTCGAAGATTCGCTTCGGCGGCCTTGCCGCCGCTCTGGCCCTCGGCCTGACTCTATCCGCCGCCACGTTGACGCGCGGCCCCTACTTGCAGTCGCAGACCCCGCAGAGCGTGACCCTGCGTTGGCGCTCCGATGTCGCCACGGACAGCGTGGTCCGCTACGGCGCGAGCGTGGGCTCGCTCACCTCCACCGCCTCGGTCGCGGGCAGCCGCACCGAGCATGCCGTCACTGTGACCGGCCTCTCCCCGGATCAGCAGTACTTCTACTCGGTGGGCTCCACCACCGAGACGCTGGCCGGGGATGACGCAAACCACTTCTTCGCCACCGCGCCGACGACCGGCGTGGTGAAGAACACCCGCATCTGGGTGCTCGGCGACAGCGGCACGGCGAATGCCAACGCCGCTTCTGTCCGCGACGGCTACGTCGGCTACACCGGCGCGCGCGGCCAGGAAATGATCATCATGCTGGGCGACAACGCCTACCCGGACGGAACCGACTCCGAGTACCAGGCGGCCGTGTTCGACATGTACCCCAACACGCTGCGCAACACCGTGCTATGGTCCACGCTCGGCAATCACGACGGCCACACCGCGGATTCGGCCAGCGAGTCCGGACCCTACTACGACATCTTCGACTTTCCTCGCAACGGCGAAGCTGGCGGCGTTCCGTCGGGCACTGAGGCCTACTATTCGTTCGACTACGGCAACATCCACTTCGTCTGCCTGGAATCCTACGAGACCGATCGCTCGACCTCGGGCGCCATGCTGACCTGGCTCGAAACCGACCTGCAGGCCAACACGCTGCCTTGGGTGGTGGCGTTCTGGCACCATCCGCCCTACACCAAGGGCTCGCACGACTCCGACACCGAGGGCCGGCTGATGGACATGCGCCAGAACGCGCTGCCCATCCTCGAGCAGTACGGCGTCGACCTGGTGCTCGGCGGCCACAGCCACTCCTACGAGCGCTCCTATCTCATTGACGGCCACTACGGCCAATCGGGAACCTTCAGCCCCGCCCATCAAAAGGATTCCGGCGATGGCAGCGAGACCGGCGACGGCGCTTACCAGAAGCCTGATGTCGTCGCGGCGATCCACGAGGGCGCGGTCTATGCCGTAGCCGGCGCTTCGGGCAAGATCAGCGGCGGCGCACTGAATCACCCCGCCATGGTCGTCAACATCAACCTGCTCGGCTCGATGGTGCTCGACGTAAACGGCGATCGGCTGGACGGTAAGTACATCGACAACATCGGGGCGGTGGTCGACGACTTCACCATCTTGAAAGGCGCGGATACCACGCCGCCGGCCCTCAGCTCGGTCACCTCCGAGGGCGACCCAAACGCCGTCTCCGTGCTCTATAGCGAGGCGGTCGAGCAAACCTCCGCCGAGGCGACCGGCAACTACGCCATCGACAACGGCGTCACCATCTCCGGCGCGACGCTCGAAGCCGACGGACGCATCGTCACCCTCGCCACCAGCGCGCTCACCACCGGCATCACCTACACGCTCACCGTCAACAACGTCACCGACCTGAGCGCCAACGTCATCGCGCCCAACTCGCAGCAGAGCTTCCAGTACGCCAACATCGCAACAGAGTCGTTCCAGAACGGCGTATCGCCTTCGTCGTCCTACTCCGGCACGACAGACGCCTACTTGTCCGAAGACTCGCCCGCGACGAACTTCGGCTCTTCGACCGAGATCCTCGCCGACGGCGACGATCCCTCGGGTACGGGCCGCGACCTGGTCTCGCTGCTGCGCTGGGACGTCAGCTCGATTCCGGCGGGCTCGGTGGTGCAGTCGGTCTCGCTCCAGCTCGACATCTTCAACGCCACCGGCACGGGCTACGGCATCTTCAGCCTCGAGCGCGACTGGAACGAGAACGAGGCGACCTGGAACCAGGCGTCTTCGGGCATGAGCTGGGCTTCACCGGGCGCTTCCGGGGGCTCTGACCGCGGCTCCGCCTCGCTTGGCACGGTTACCGGCGGCGGCTTGCAGAGCTTCGTCCTCAACCCCGATGGCGTCGCGCGCGTCCAGCAGTGGATCAACGACCCGGCCACGAACTTCGGGTTGATCCTCGCCGACTCTGCTTCGACCGACGGCATGGACGCTCGCTCGAGCGAATATGGCACGGCCGCCAGCCGGCCCAAGCTCACCATCGTCTACGAAGCCTCCTCGGGCGACACCGAGGCGCCCACCGCGCCCACCGGTCTGGCCTCGACCGGCGAGACCGATACCACGATCTCGCTGAGCTGGAACGCCTCCACCGATAACGTCGGCGTCACCGGCTACACCGTCTACCGCGACGGCGCCGCGGTCGGCTCGCCCGTCGGCGTGAGCTTCACCGACGCCGGCCTGAATCCCGACACGACCTATTCCTACGAGGTTACCGCCGGCGACGCGGCCGCCAACGAGTCGGCCCCCAGCAACACCATCCAAGCGACCACGCAGCCTGCGGTGCAGTCGACCGTGCGCGTCGACTCGATCACGATGAGCACCAACAGCAACAAGAAGTGGCGCTCCGGCGAAGCGCTGATCGTGGTGGTGGACGAGAACGGCGCGCCGGTGAGCGGCGCCACCGTGAGCGGGCAGTGGAGCGGGCTGACTTCGGATTCGGACTCCGGTTCGACGAACACGTCCGGTCAGTTGACCGTCAACTCGTCCAATGTGCCCAAGAACCAGTCGGGTCAGTTCATCTTTACCGTCAACGACGTGACGGCCGCCGGTGCGACCTTCGACGCCGCCGGGTCGGTGCTCGAAGGTTGCATCCAGTCCGGAGGCGGGCCGTGTCCGCCGCCTCCGCCGCCAGGGACGGAGATTCACGTCCAGTCGGTTACGGTCACCGTGGCGCCACAAAACGGTAATCGCTGGCGCGGGGAAGCAATCGTCGTGATCGTCGACGCGAACGATCAGCCCGTCGCGGGCGCCAACGTCAGCGGCGATTGGAACCTCACCGGCGACCCGATCGGCAGCTCCAGCGGATCGACGGATGGCTCCGGCGAGGCGTCGCTCACTTCCTCGAAGCAACGGGGTTCGAACCCGGACTACTTCGAGTTCGTCGTGACAGGCGTTTCGCTCGCCGGCGCGACGTATGCGCCGGCGGACGACGTGGAGAGCTCCGGGTCGGCGACCATTCCATGAGGCCGGCGCTCCTAGCCTTGCTCTTTCCAGCGTTGGCGGGCGCCCACGCCGCGCTGGAGGTGCGCATTGCGGCGCTCAACCAACAGATCGCCGCAGCCCCGGCACGGGCCGAGCTCTACCTCGAGCGCGGCGAGCTGCGCCGGGTGCATCGCGACTGGGACGCCGCGCTGGCGGATTTCAACCACGCGCTCGAGCTCGAGCCTTCGCTCGCGGCTGCCGTGCTGGCTCGCGGGAGGGCGCTCCACGAGTCTGGGCGCTCCTCTGAGGCGCTCGCGGATCTCGACCGCTATCGCGAGTTGCGGCCCGAGCATCGTGAGGGCATGCTCGTCCGAGCGCGGGCGCTCGCCGGCGCAGGCCGCCCGCGACTCGCCGCCCTGGAACACGAGGCCGCCGTTCGAGCCTCGAAGAATCCGACTCCAGAGTACTTTTTGGAGCGCGCACGCGCGTGGGCGGCCGCCGGCGACCTCGATGCTGCGCTCGCCGGTTTGGACGAGGGCGTCGAGGCTCTGGGGCCGCTGGTGACCTTGCAGCGCTTCGGCATCGCGCTCGAGCTCGGCGCCCGTCGATTCGACGCCGCGCTGTCCAGGCTCGAGACGATCCGCAAATGGACTCCCGAGGAGCGCTACCGCCTCCATCGCGCCGAGATCCTCGAAGCCGCTGGCTCCACAGACGCCGCCCAGGCCGAGCTGCGCCTGGCCCTCCAAGCGGCCGAGGCGCGCGCCGCCACCGGCCGTCGCACAGCCGGCCTGGACGAGTTGGCCGCATACCTGCGCGGGCGTCTAGCCGAGCGCTAGCACCTTGTGGTCCCGCCGCCCCTCACCCGGCTCTACCGGGAACCGCCAGCCTCAACGCCCGAGGCAGCACTGTCGCCTCCAAAGGCAATCTTCCCAACGCCTCGCCGTCCACCTCGATCCGGGTCACCTCGTCCGACTCCGCAACGACCCGCCGCGTGCGATGATGCCGCGCCTTCGGATGCACGTAGACATCATCCGAATAGAGGATACGCAGATCGCGGATGAGCTCAAACCAGCTCAGCTTGTCGATCGTCGTCACCTCCAGCAGGCCGTCATCCAACACCGCGCGCGGACATGGATGCATCCCGCCTCCGTGGTAGCGCCCGTTGCCCACCGCGACGTTCGTGATCGTGAAGGTCCGCTCCTCGGCTGAATCGTCGAGCCGCAGACGCACGGTCTTGCCGCCGTACTCGAAGAAGACGGCGAACGTCGCCCACAGGAAAGCCAGCTTTCCGCTCACCTTCGTCGCCCAGCAGTTCTTGGCCCGAATCGAGACGTCGCCGCCCATGCCGAAGCTCGCCAGGTTGACGAAGTAGCGCTCGAGTGGAGCGCCGTCATGGCCGACGAGACGAATCTTCCCAACGTCGATCGCCCAGGCGTGGGGGCCGGCCAGGCAGTCCGCCGCCGCGGCAGGTGCGGCGGGTAACTGGACCGTGCGCTGGAAGTCGCCGCCGGTGCCCATCGGTACGTAGCCGAGCCGCGAATCCTCGCGCACCGGCAGGTTGTCGAAGAAGAAGCCGTTGACGACTTCGTTGACCGTGCCGTCGCCGCCTACTGCGACGACCAACGCGGCGCCGTCCGCGAGGGCCTGCCGCGCCAGCTCGGTCGCGTGGCCGGGACGCTCGGTTTCGAGCGTCCGCAGCGCTCCCAGGCGCGCTTCGATCGCTCGCGCGAACGCCGGCCAGCGCCGCGCCGTCCTGCCCCCGCCGGCGCGCGGATTGAGAATCGCAACGGCGGTTGAGGCCATCGTCTCAGGCGCGCGCGGAAGCCCGCAGATAATCGATCGTTTCTTGCAGCGTCTGGTCGGGGTCGCGAGTCGTGAAGCCCAGCTCGTCCCGCGCTTTGGCTGAGTTGCAGTACCAATAGACCGCCGACATGCGAATGCTCGCGTCGTCGAGCTCGAAGCGCTTGCCGATCCACGGCATCACCTTGCGCAGAATCCGCGCCCCCCACAATGAGACTGGCAGCGGAACCATCATTTTCGGAGCCCGTACTCCGGATAGGCGCGACGCCCGCCGAATCCACTCGTAGAAGGTCATGTTCGGTCCGCCCATCAGGTAGCGCTCGCCCCCGCGGCCCTTCTCCATGGCGAGCGCACACCCGCGCGCCACGTCACGCACGTCCACCAAGTTGAGGCCGCCCAGCGGGATGACCTTGATCTGCCCCTCGAGAAACATCTCGACGTCGCGCGTCGACGAGCGACGGTCGTCGCCCGGCCCCAGCAGCAGGCTCGGGTTGACGTGGACGATGTTGAGTTGGCGATGCTCGACGTACCACAGAGCGAGCTTCTCGGCGTAGATCTTGCTGGTGTAGTACGGCCAGTCCCAGACCACGTCCTGTGCGTAGGGCGCCGTCTCATCGAGCTCGGCGGGCTCGTGTCCCACTGCGCATACGCCCGAGGTCGAGGCGAACACCGCCCGCTGCACGCGCTGTGCGAGCATTGCCTCACAAACGTTGCGCGCGCCCTCCACGTGCAGGTTGAACATCCGCCAGGGATCGTCCGGCTCACGCTCCACCAGCCCGGCCAGGTGATAGATTTGCTGCACGCCGTCGGCGGCGCGCACCACGTCTTCCCGCTTCAGGATGTCTCCCTCGACGGTCTCAGCCCGGTCCGAGTCGAGCTTGGGGCTCTCGCCGCGGCACAGCAAGCGCAGCCGCGCCTCCGGTTGGGCCTCGAGCAGGTGCGCAGCCAGGTGTTTGCCCAGAAACCCGGTCGAACCGGTGATCAGGATCGTCTTCATCCCTCATGCCGCGGCTCGACCGACTCCGGAGATCCGCAGACGTCGACCATGTTGATGGGCGGAATGTGCACGTGCGTAATCGAGGGCTCGCGGCCGACGTAGGTGCGCGCCATCTCGAGCGCCTCCTCCATCGTGCCGGCGGCCTCCCACCCCATCACCTCCGCCGCGCGCCGGTCTTCGGCCCCAACGCAGATGACCTTGCCCACGTGCGCGCGCCCGTTCTCGCCCCAATACCACATGTAGAAGGGATGTACGCCGTGATAGGCGAAGCCGTGGCGATACTGTTCCACATACTCCGGCCGGCTCGCAAATTCCGCCTCGTACTTTCTTTGCAGCTCGACGGCGTCGGTCGTCTCGGGAAGGACGCGGTGAAAAAACTCGTGATAGGAAGGGTGATGCTTCTTCTCGAACTCGTTGTAGAGCGGGTGCGTGACGATCATCACGCCGTTCTTTTTGAGAACGGGCATGCCACGGTACATGTTGAACAAATAGCCCAACGCCATCACTTGAACCAGAAGCGGATTCAACGGCGCATTGACGTTGTAGGGCGAGACGAACGGAACGCCGAAGATCGCCACGTCGGCTTGGCCCTCGATCGGCACGCAGTACTGTTGATAGCAGTAGGCGAGCGTATGCCGGTGCGTCGCCCACGTCTCGCCGGCGTGGACCGCGATCATGTCGTAGGGCGCGGGAATGGCGAAGAGCAGATCGCGCTTGAGCTTGCGCGGCAATGCGGACAGGCCCGTCTTGGCGATACCGCATGCAGCCCGGTCGAAGAAATTCCAGTGATCCTCGTTCTTGCGGAAAAACGTCATCCGCGGGTCGAACATTTGGTTGTTGACCACGGTTTCGATGTGAAAGACGTTGACGTTCTTCTTGATGACCTTCGCTTGGCGGTCGGCGGATGAGGTTAGGGCCGATCGCGTGTGATCGAAGTAGGAATCCGATTTCCGGATCGTCTCGGGATTGTGGTGCGCTTGCAGCGCGGCGTAGTCGCAAAGCCCGATCGCGATCGACTTCGCTCCTCCGTCCATAGGCACGAGGTTGATGTTGGCGTAGATGAGCAGGTCGGACTCGGCCGCGCGGCGATTCATGCGCACTTTCTCGCCGAGCTCGGTTTCTCCCAGCTCGACCATGCCGTCCGGCGCTTCGCCGTCGTGGCAATAGAGCCTGTCGGGATAGTAGGCGTCGAAGATCTTCGAGCCAATCTGCCACTTGATCTCGAACGGCTCCATCCGCCGATGGAACGACGTGGCGATGATGATGTGTACGTCGGTGACGCCGTTTGCCGCCAGCATCTCGAGCACGATCTCGAGCACCGATTGCCGAAGGTCGGGCCGGTTCATCTTGGGCAGCGGCAGCGAGATGTCGTCGATCGCCACCGTCACCTTCATGCCGGGCCGCAGTTGATCGACCAATGGGTCGGCGTCTTCTGGGTGCTCGAGAGCATGGCGTATCGCCGCCTCGCGGTTCTTCAATCCCGGTATGGCGGCTTTGGGATAGACCACGCGCGTGCCCGCGGGCAGCTTTACACGCAACAAGTCTTCACCGGACCAGAGCAGTCTCGGTTTCGAGTCGCCTTCGAGGTAGACCACGCAATGGGCTTGCGAGACCAGCGCCCCGCGGCCGACCGCATTCGGCTTGGGATCCCCGAACTCGTATTCCTGGTGTGCGGGGGTCGGTTGGACCAGGGTCGCGGCCATGTCAGCCTTTCGTTATGAGCACCGGCCAGCCGCGTCGGGCGGCCAGCGCTGCGAGTTGTCCATCCGGGTTCACAGCCGTCGGATGGCCCACGGCCTCGAGCATGGGCGCATCCGACAAGCTGTCGGAATAGGCCTTGGACTCAGCCGTCTCCACATTATAACGGCGGCAGAAGTCCGCAATCGCCTCCATCTTGCCCTGCTCGGCGAGCAACGGAGGCTCGATCTCGCCCGTCGCGACGCCGTCCTCGAAACACATCCGGTTGGCAAGCAGATGATCAAAGCCAAGATCATGCGCCGCCGGCCGCAGCTCGAAATCCAAGCCGCCGCTCACCAGCACCGTCATCAACCCCGCATCCCGATCACGCTGAACCAGGCTCTTCGATCCCGCGTATACCTTGGGCCGGATCTCGCTTTCGTAGAGATCGTTGGTTCGCGATTCCAGCCAATCGAGTCTCAAACCCCGAAACTGCCGGAAGAACACTTCATTGAACAGCCGGCGCGAGCGGCGGTCGAGCCACAGCCAATAGGGGACCCCGCCGACCGTGATCACCGAGCGCCTGATTCGATCCGCCCATCCCGGCGCGCGCCTAGCGAAGAAGAAGTAGCGCGTGACCACGTTGCTCGAAGCCAGCGTGCCGTCGAAGTCGTAGAACGCCGCGCGCATCTCTCAGCCGCCCAGCAGCCGCCGCGCGTTCGACTTGTGCCGCCAAGCCAGAAACAGCGTCATCAAGGCCGCGAACTTCGTCGCTGGCTGGCCTTCGTAGAGAAACAGCACGGCGGTGAAAAACACCCAGGTCAGCACCGACGCCAGCGCGCCCGCCTCGGGCCACTTCCTGCGGCTCCCCGTCAGCCGCAGCAGCACGAAGAACGCCAACCCCGCCACCGCCCACTTTGGGAACAGACGCAGCATTACGCCCGCCGATGTCGCGATGCCTTTGCCGCCATTGAGCTTGAGCAGCGGCGAATAGCAATGCCCGAACACCGCCGCGAACGCGTACAACCAACCCTGCCAGTGCGGCTCGGTCGCCGGATCCCAGAACGCCCACAGCGGCAGAAAGCCCTTGAGCATGTCGCCGGCGAGCGTCAAGATCGCCCGCGGCTTGCTGACCCGCAGCACGTTGTTGAACCCCGGGTTGCCCGAGCCCACCTTGCGGATGTCGACGCCGGAACCCCACATGGCGACGACCGCGAACGGGATGGCGCCGCAAACGAAACACAGCAACGCCTCCAAGGCGATCGTCGAATCGATCATCTGCACGGGATCTGCGTCAGATTAGCAAGCCGGCGATGGCCGCCGTCAGGAAGTTCGCCAGCGTCCCGGCGAACATCGCGCGCAACCCCAAGCGCGCCAGCTCGCTGCGCCTCTCGGGGATGAGCGACCCGATGCCGCCCACTTGCACGCCGATCGAGCCCAAGTTGGCGAACCCGCATAGCGCGTAACTCGCAATCGTCGCCGAGTGCGGCTGCAATTGCGATTGCAGCTTGCCCAACTCGATGTACGCCAGGAACTCGTTCAGCGCCATCCGCGTGCCGAGCAGGTTGCCCACCGCTAGCGCATCCTCCCAAGCAACGCCCAGCAGGAACGCGACCGGCGCAAACACCCACCCCAGCACCGTCTCGAGGCTGCCGGGAAACCACGCCAGCCCCATCCAGTCTTTCAGCGCGCCCAACACACCGTTGAGCAGCGCGATCAGCCCCACGAAGGCCACCAGCATGGCGCCCACCACCAGCGCCAAGTGCAGTCCCTCGCCCGCCCCGCGGGCCGCGGCGTCGATGACGTTCGCGTCGCGCTCGCCCGCCTGTTCGGGAATCGCGCCCAACGTCTCGGGCCGGTCCGTCTCCGGCGCGAGCACCTTGGCGAGCATGATGGCCGCCGGCGCCGTCATCACCACCGCGGTCAGCAGGTGCTCCACCGGCACGTCGGCAATCTTGCTGTACGCCACCATCAGCGCTCCCGAGATGGTCGCCATGCCGCCGGTCATCACCGTCATCAGCTCCGACCGCGTCAGCTTGTCCAGATACGGCCGGATCGTCAGCGGCGCCTCGTTCTGCCCCATGAACACGTTAGCGGCCACGTTGAGCGCTTCCGCCCCGCTCACCCCGAGCGTGCGCTGCATGCCCCACGCCATCGCTCCCACCAGCCTCTGCATCGCGCCCAGGTGGTAGAGCACGGCAAACAGCGAAGCGATGAAGATGATCAGCGGCAACACCTGGAACGCCAGCACCACCCCCTGCGGGCCTTGCGAAGAGCCGAGCTCGCCGAAGACCAGGCTGCTGCCCCTCTCGGCGTAGTGCATCGTCTGGTTGAAGCCCAGGCCGAACCAGGTGAAGACCCCGCCCACCGGCGTCTTGAGGATGAGAACCGCAAGCGTGACCTGCAAACCCAATCCCCAAGCGAGGATCGGATAGCGGATCCGGCTACGGTCGGTCGAAAGTAGAACCGCCGCGCCCAAGATGGCGGCGATGCCGACTAGGCCCATCGCCGCGCGGACCTACTGCACCAAGTCGAGCACCAGATCGCGCTGCTCGGGGGCGTTCGACGAAAGCCGGAATGCGTCCTCGACGAGTTGTTCGGCCTCGTCGAGATTCGTGTCGTCGGTGAAGTACAACGCGCACAAGCCCTGGCCGGCCTGCACCATGTCGCCCACCTTCGCCTGCAAGATGATGCCCACGGCCGGATCGATCTCCTGGTCCATCCGCTCCCGGCCCGCACCCAACATCGCCGCCGCGCGGCCGATGTCGTCGGCGTTGATGCGGCTGATATAGCCTTCCCGCGGCGAGGAGATCAGCCGCTCGCCGCTCGCGTTGGGCAGCAGTGAGAAGTCGGTCAAACAGTCCGCGTCGCCGCCCTGCGCGCCGATGACGGTCTGCAGCAGTGCGAACGCCGTGCCGTCGCCCAGCACTTGTTGCGCCAGCCCCCGCGCCTGCTCGATCGAGAAGTCGCCCTTGCCCAGGTAGATCATGCGGGCGGCGATCTCCACCGCCAACCCGGTCAGATCCGGCGGACCCTGGTTCTGCAACGTCTGCGAGGCCTCCATGATCTCGAGCGCATTGCCCACGGTGAAGCCCAGCGGCTGATCCATGTCGGTGAGCAGCGCTTGCAGCTTGAGATCCATGCGCCGCCCGATCGTGATGATGAGCTGCGCCAGCCGGCGCGCCTCGGTGCGTCCGGAGAGCAGCGAGCCCCGGCCCACCTTCACGTCGAGCACCAGCGCTTCGATGCCCTCGGCCATCTTCTTCGACAGCGTCGAGGCGGCGATGAGCGCCAGCGAGTCGACTGTCGCGGTGGCGTCGCGCAACGAGTAGAGCTTCTTGTCGGCCGGCGCGAGCTCGTTGCTCTGCTCGGCGAATGCGATGCCGTGGCGCCGCACCAAGTCCTCCAGCTCGTCCTTGCTCAGGCTGGTGCGGAAACCCGGTATCGACCGCAGCTTGTCGAGCGATCCGCCGGTGTGGCCGATGCCCGGTTCCACGATGCGCGGCACCGCCAGCCCGCAGGCCGCCGCGATGACGGCCGCCACCAGCCCGACTTTGTCGCCCACCCCGCCGGTCGAATGGCAGTCGACGAGCGGCTTGTCGATGTCGTCGAGCGCGATGCGTTGGCCGCAGCGCAACATGGCGGAGGTGAGCGAGGCCGCTTCTGCTTCGTTGAGCTCGTTGCAGCAGCCGGCCATCAGGAACGCCGCCATCTGGTATTCCGGAATCTCGCCGCGCGTGTAGCCGTTGACCAGGCGCTCCAGCTCTTCGAGGTTGAGCTCCTCGCCGTCACGCTTCTTGCGAACCAAGTCGACAATGCGATCCATAAATGTGCAAATCCCCTCTGCCCCCTCACGGGAGGCCGGAGGCGCCGGTGAGCACGCCCAAACTCAACAGCGTAGCACCCGGCAATCGACGGGTACAAGCGCTGCGCGCTCCCCGGCCGGACTTCCCCCGTCCTCGAGCCTGTACGGGCCGCGCGGGCGGGAAAACACCTTTGTTTTCAAGAACGAAAAAGCGCCCGGAAGCCTTCCTGCTCGAAGTGGCGATCGTTGGTCAGCGCCTCGGAAAGCCCCTCCCGGCGCATCGTCTGCATCGAGATGCAGTCGGTCAGGCTGTAGGCCTTGTCCGGGCGCTCGAGGTACAGTTCGAGGCCGGCGAGGAAGGACTCGCGGCTCTGCGGAATGACGCGTACCCAGGAGTCGGCGAGGATCTCGCGAACGGCCTTGCCCGCCTCAACCCGCCAGCCGGGTTTGGCCTTGGCGAAGTAGGCGAGGAGCTCTGTCAGCACTTCGTCGGTCGTCACGATCAGGCAGTCGCCGACCGACGCCATCAACTGCAGCGCCGCCGGTTGCGAGGAATCCCGCGGATCCGTGATCGCAATCCAAAAGAACGTGTCCGCGAATACCGCCTTCAAGAGCTCTCGTTCTTCGGCGCGCCGTAGATGTAGTGGTCGTGCTGGCTCGCCCCGTCCGTTCGCGGTTCATCGAAGGGCTGGCCGGGCAGCTCGCGGAAACGGCCGGCGATACGCCCGATGAGGTTGCTGCCGGACTCCCCTCGCGCGACGTCGCCATTGGGGGCGGCGAGACAGCTCATCAGCAGTCGGCTGGCGTACTCGTTGAGGCTGAGTCCAGCAGCGTCGGCCTGTTCGCGCAGGCGAGCCTCGTTTTGCTGCGAAAGCTGAATGGTGAGATCCATTTCCGCGCGCTCCCCTTTCCTCGAAGTCTAGCAGTCCGCGCTGCGCTCCGTCGCCCAGGGAAGGCGCTTCGGATCCCCCGTGGCGTAGGCCGCCAGGCCTGCAGCGTCGCGAGTCTTCGCGACGGCTCGCTTCCCCGAGACTCCGGCCCGGCCAGGCCCTACCCGCCGCGACGGCCGCCGTCATCCAGTCCCTCGAAGAACTCCAGCGCCTGCTCTTCCGCCCAAAATCGATGCCCCGTGCGCGCCAGAAAGGCCACGTGTCCGCCCGTCCGGCTGCGTAGCAGCGTCACCTGCGGGTTTCTCTCTAGCTCGCGGTCCTCGTACACCGAAAACGGGATAAACGGGTCGTCTTCGGCCTGAATCAGCAGCGCCGGCGTGCGCACCTTCGCCACGTAGCTCGCCGCGGAAGCCTCGGCGTAGTAGTGCGCCGCGTCTCGAAACCCGAAGGCCCGCGCGGTGACCTGGTCATCGAAGTCCCAAATCGACGCTGCGCCCTCGCCGTCGATCGAGGCGAACCGCTCCGGCATCAGCTTCTTCTTGAGCCTCAGCGTCGCCCGCAGCTGCCGCAGGAAGCGCTTCTCGTAGATGAAGTTCCGGCGCTCGCCGATGCGGCGCGAGCAAGCCGCCAACCGGATCGGAACCGAGATCCCGCACACCGCCCGCACGTGCGGCGGCGGCGCGTCGCTCCACTCGCCCGCCAACTTCAACGCCATGTTGCCGCCCATCGAAAACCCCGCTAGGTAGAGCGGCTGCGGAGCAAGTTGCTCGACGACGTCGTGCAGGTCCGCGGTCAGCCCGGAGTGGTACAGCGTTGGACACAGCGCCTCGGTTCCGCCGCAATTCCGCACGTTCAGCCGCACCACGTTCCAGCCCCGCTCGAGCGCCAAGGCCGCCAGCGTGAGCATGTACCGCGCCTCGGTGCATGCGGTCAGCCCATGCACGCACAGCAGCGTCCGCTCGCCGCCTTGGTCGTTGATCTTGGCCAGCACGCGCACGCCCGGCTCGGTGTCGAAATAGCGCTGCTCGGCCGGCCAGCGGCGTTCGTCCACGCCCGCGGGCCAATAGCGCGCCAAGATGGTCTGGAGATCGCCGCCCGCGGCGTACGGACGATAGGGCCGCGCCCAATCGGGCAGCCGATCGGACTCCGCGTCGAATGCAGGCACCGGAGAGCAGGCCGCCTACTGGGCGAGCAGGCGTTCGATGGCCGAGCGGATCAGCTTCTCCTGGTCCTGCCAAAAGGCCCGGTCGAGCCCAGGGTGGTCTTCCTGCACCACTCCCTTCTTGTCGACGAACACCATGTGCGGCACGTAGTTGTTCGTCCCCATCACCGGCAGGCGGCAGAAGGTCGTCCATTGCGAGCGCGTGGCCAGCCCGACCGGAAACTTCACGCCGTATTTGCTCGCGAACTCGCCGATGTTCGCCGCGGCGCTGGGGTTCACGGCTAGCGCCATGATCTCGAAGCCCTTCGCCTTGTACTGCGAATAGATCGGCGCCAGCAGCGTCGCCGTCGTCTGGCAGTGCGGGCAATCGGTCGAGAAAAACATCACGGCCACGACTTTGCCCTTTTGCTCGGCGAGCGAGACCTTCTTGCCCTGGTAGGTGTTGAACAACAGCGGGCCGGCCTCGCGCGGGACGTCCGCGGCTCTCGCTGGCGCGAACGCAAAAACGCCCGCTGCAACCAAGGGAAGGATCGTCTGAGCCAGTTTCATTCCGGTAGCCTCTCTCGAAGGTCTAGACGCGCGAGCCCCGCCCAGGGATACAGGCGCCTATGCATAGAATAGCGCGGCTCTCCGGGGCGCAAACGGCCGCGCTTGCCGGGCCGCGGGTCGCCGCAACCGAAAGCCGACGCGAGCTCTCTAAGCCGGTCCCGGAGCTAAGAGGAATCTTGAACCTGCGTGAAGAACGTCTGCCAGGTCAGGTCGACCGGACGGGGCGTAAAGCTCACCAAGAAAATCACCAGCGCTAGCACGGCCAGCGCCCGCCGCTTGCCGTCCAGCTCGATTCTGTCGTCCATGGTCGGCGGGTGCCCCAGGCCGACGAACCAGGCCAGGCCCAGGAAGAGCAAGAACGTCGGCCCGGTGAAGAACACCATCGCGCCGAGCGCGGCAAAGACCGCCATCGCGACCTTGCGGCTCCGCCATCCGAAAACGGCGTAGCTGATATGGCCGCCGTCCAACTGCGACATCGGCAACAAGTTGAGCGCGGTGACGAACAGCCCCACCCAGCCGGCAAACGCCATGGGACCGATGACGATCTCGTAGCCTTCCGGGCGCGCGCCCAGCAGCAGGCGCTCGGCGATCAAGAACAGCGGCGGGTCTCCGAACTGGATACCGCCCAGACTCCGCGCCGGCGCCCAACTCGCGCTCTTGATCCCATAGAACACCACCGGTATGGCCACCACCATGCCGGCGAGCGGTCCCGCGACTGCGATATCGAACAACGCCCGACGGTTCGGAATGTAGGGCGACATCCGGATCACGGCGCCCATCGTGCCCAACGGCGGCAGCGGCATGGGGATGAAGAACGGCAGCGTCGCCGGCACCCCGTGGTAGCGCGCCGCGAAATAGTGTCCCAGCTCGTGCGCCGTCAGGATCGCCATGACCCAGAACGAATACTGCGCCGCCAATTTCGCGAAGGCCCACAGGATGGGTAGGGGCAGGTTGAGCCGCCCGCCGGTGGTGTGCACGTGCCAAGCCCACCAAGTCGTGCAAACCGTCGCCAGGAACAGCAGGACGTGGAGCCAGATCTTCGGCTCCGGAATGCGCATCGGCGGACGCGGCGGGAACCCGAGCGGGCGTCCGGAAAACGGTGGCGGCGGGGAGTCCATCGACGGCGGCGAGCCTTCAGTCTAACAACCGTCCTTTGCGCCCAGCCGTCAGCCGACTGACGCTTTCGGGTTCTTGAAGACCGCGATGAACATTAGCAAAATCGCCCCGGCGAGCGCCGCCGGAATCAACCAAATCATCCGCCAATCCACCAGTTGCAACGCGCGCAAGGCTTTCTCGCTCTGCTCTGCCAGCAGCTCCTGGGCCTCGGGTGAGCCTTCGCCGGATTGCGAGATCCGCGCCCCCAATTCAAGCACCTCCGCGCTCAACGCACGCGACTGTTCAGGCGTGTACGCTTCCTCGATCAGCCCCGCCGCTTGGGCGCCGATCAGCATTCCCAGCCCCAGGGTGAGCATGGCCAGCAGTCCCTGCGCTTGCGAGCGGATCTCCTTGTGCGCCACTTGATCGGTGTAGATCTGCCCGGTCACGAAGAAGAAGTCGTAGCAGATGCCGTGCAGCAGAATGCCGCCGATCATCATCCAGGCCACGCTGCTCGGCGCGCCCATCGCGAACAGCGCGTAACGCGCCACCCAGGCCAGCATGCCGATCGCGAGCATCCACTTCACGCCCAACCGCTTGAAGAACAGCGGCATCAGCAGCATGAACAGGATTTCCGACATCTGCCCGAACGACATCGTGAACGCCACGTCCTCCACGCCCGTCTGCTGCAGGCTCTTCGCCGCCATCTGGTAGTAGAACGCCAGAGGAATGCAGATCAAGAACGAGGCCAGGATAAACGCCGTGAACGAGCGGTTCTTGAACAACACCATCGCGTCGGCGCCGAGCAGCTCCCGCACCGAAGCCTTTCGCCCCTTGGCCGGCGGCGGCGTGTGCGGCAGGGTGAGGCAGTACAGTCCTTGCGCCACGCCCGCGGCCCCGGTCAGATGGAACATCCAGATCTTGTCGTCCCAGCCAAGCCAAGTCAGCGTCACGCCTGCGATGATCCAGCCGATGGTGCCGAAGACGCGGATCAATGGGAACTCTTTCTCCGAATCCTGGATGTTGTGCATCGCCAGCGAGTTGGTCAGCGCCAGCGTGGGGAAGAAGCACAGCGTGTGCGCGAAGAAGATCAGGTTGATCGTCGTCGGCGACCCCGGGGCTTCGGGGTTCATCAACAACGTCGAGCTCCACATGATCAGCCCGCCCAGGATGTGCAGCCCCCCCAACACCTTCTCCGTTGGAAAGAAGCGGTCCGCCACCATGCCGACGAACAGCGGCGAGAGGATCGCCGCGATTGGCCCCACCGAGTAGGTCAACCCAAAGTCCGCCCCGGAGAAACCGATCTTGCCCAGGTAGAGCGGCGCGGTGACGTACCACGCCCCCCAGACGAAGAATTCGAGAAACATCATCGCGGCTAGCCGCGCCCCAACGCCGGAGATCATGGGCAACCATTGTGCCGCAAAGCGCGGCGTTGGAGGAAATGTCCGGAAGTGTCAGGCGACGCCCACGGCGGCGCGAGCCCCGCTGACCAACTCGTAGCACGAGGGGTCCGACATGATCTTGCGCACCAGCGCAGCGTGCATGGCGTGCCCGGCGCGTTCCGCGGTCACACGCCCCAGAAGAGGCCTGCCGATCAGCGCCAGGTCGCCGATCAGATCGAGCACTTTGTGCCGGCAAGGCTCGTCCTCGAAGCGCAGCCCGCCCGGATTCAGGACCCCGCTGTCCGCAAAGCATACCGCCGAATCCAGCGTCGCCCCGCGAATCAGGCCCATGTCTCGCATCTGCTCCAAGTCGCGCTCAAATCCGAATGTGCGGGCAGGCGCGATCTGGGCCGCGTAGGCCCCGGGCGTCAGCTCGAGCTCCATTGCGGAGGCGCCCACGAGCGGGTGGTCGAAATGCGTCTCGCAGCGCAGCCAAAGCGTCTCCGCAGGCTCGATGCGAATGCGCTTGAGCCCCTCCGCCACCTCGACTGCGCGCGTGATCGTCAGGTACTCGCGCGGCCGGTGCTGCGTCCTGCGCCCCGCGCGCTCGAGCATCTCGACGAACGGCAGGCTCGAGCCGTCGGCGATGGGCGCTTCGAGATTGTCGATCTCGATCGTCGCGTTGTCGATCTGCATCGCGTACAACACGCTCAGCACGTGCTCGGTGGTCGAGAGCAGCACGCCTTGACGCATCAGGCTCGTGGCGTAGCTCACTCGCGCCACGTGCTTCCAGTTGGCGCGGATGGCAAAGCCGTCCAGATCCGTCCTGCGGAATACGATCCCCGAGCCTGCTGGCGCGGGCGCGAGCGTCATCGTGGCTTCCACGCCGTGGTGCAGTCCGACGCCCGTCAACGAAACCGGTCGCTCGATCGTCGATTCCAGCTCGGGAACGTCCATTCCCAAACATCATAGACAAATCGCGTTATCGAAATTAAGTCTCGCGGAATCAATGAGAAAGATTTGACAATGTGTGTCTCCAGGGACACGTTCGAGACGGCGATCCGTGGCGCCTAGTCCACGGCCGTCAGGATTGCCCTGCCGGTTTCGAGCTGCACCGCGTCCAGGTTGTGCCCCAGCGGCGTGGGCCGCCCCAGCTCGAAGCCCTCCATGTTGGGCGCGACATAGGTGTTGACCGCCCAGTCCAGGATCAAGCCTTTCATCTCGCGGCCGTTGATCTTGAACGATTCGACGTCGACGCGCGCCTCCCCTCCCGAAGCCACGTAGCGGACTCGCGCTTGGAAGGGACGCTCGCCGCGCAGCATCATCAGCAGGAAGCGGCCCGCCCCCGACGAGCTTGCCGACAGCTTCGAGAAGTCGGCCGTCCCGGTCACCAGGCCGATGTCCTTCTCGAACTTCACGCGTAGGCCGCGGATGCCGTCCGGCAGCTCCTCGGCATATTCGTAGTGCAGGAACGAGTTGATCTCCTCGTCGGTCAGCTCCACGACCTCGCCGGGCTCGAGCTTGTCGTTGGTGATGCGGTCGAGCTTCTCCGACGCCGCCTGACTCTCCCGCATCGACATGGCGCCGAGCGAGAGCGCCGCCGCGAATAACAGCAGAATAGGGAGGATCTTTCGAGTCTTCATTGCGCCCATGTATTGTACGGTTTCCGAGCGCCGGGCGTTACGTTTCCAACCATTCGTCGCGGCGCTCGAGCGCGTCGCGCGCCGCGGCCTGCTCGGCGCTGCGCTTGGTGCGGCCTTCGGCTCGCGTCCGGAATTCGCCTATCAATTCGAGCTCGACGCAGAACGTGCGTTCGTGCGCCGGGCCCGTTTCGTCCACCAGGTCGTAGCGCGGCGGCGGCAGCTTGCGCGCCTGCAGCAGCTCCTGCAGAGCCGACTTGGCGTTAGCCTGCTCGAGGTGCTCTTCGGCGTGCGCGATCTGCTCGTCCCGCAGCAATAGCCGTTCGGCGACTCCGCGAGCGGCCTCGAGGCCGCCGTCTAGGAAGACCGCTGCCAGAACGGCTTCGAGCGCGTCCGCCAGCACGCCGGGCTTCGAACGTCCGCCGGTCTCGAGCTCGGCCCGGCCCAGACGCAGCTCCGCGCCCAGCTCGATGGCGTTCGCGGCCGCGGTCAGATGGCGGGCGTTCACCAGCGCCGCCTTCAGCTTGGTCAACCGTCCTTCATCGTGCTCGGGAAAGTACTGCGAGAGCCGCTCGGCGGCCAAAAGCCCGAGCACGGAATCGCCCAGAAACTCGAGTCGCTCGTTGTGCTCGATTGGCGGCGCCTGCTCCTGCGCGAATGAGCTATGCGTTAGAGCGAGAACGAGCAGGTCGCGGTTGCGGAACGGGTAGCCGAGGGCGCGCTCGACGCGGTCCGCATCCATGGCGTGGACTAGTTCGCCGCCTCGATCTTCTTCTTGAGGTCCTCGGCGGCGTTTGTGCCATCGGTCATCTGCATGCCGCCTGCGGCGATTGACTTGTTGACCGCCTCGAGCGCCTTTGTGGCGTCGCCGCCTCGGTGGTAGGCGTTTGCGAGGTGATAGAGCGTCGAGCCGGTCGGCGCCTCGGCAAGCTCGATCGCCTTGGTGAGCGACTCCACGGCTCCGTCGAAGTTCTCGCGTTTGAACGCGATCAGCCCTAGCGACTCGTTGGCCTGCGACATGAAGTCCTTCTTGGTGGCCAGCCACTCTTCGTCGGGAAGGTTCGGGTCCATCTTGGGCAGGTTGGGGATCAGCGTGATGGCGCGCTTAGCGTAGTCCTCGGCCTTGGAGAGCTTCTCCTCTTTGTCCAAGTCGAACTCGCGCGTGCGGGTCGGAATCGCGAACGAAAGCTGCAGAAGCACGCCGACGTTGTCCTCGTTGTGCTTGAGCGTCTCGTCGCCGAAGATCAGCATGTTCTCGAAGTCGTTGAGCTGCTGGTAGGACAGCATCATCATGTAGTTGGCGAACTCCTTGAACTCGGTGTCCTTGAAGTCCTTGAGCAGCTTCTCGGCCGCGGCGATACGCGCGGTGGGATCCTGCGCGCCCTGTACCGCCATGATGGCGTCGACCTCCTCTTGCGACTTGGGCTGCGGCTGGGCTTGTTGGGCGAAGGCGCTGACAGCCATCGCCGCCGCGAGGGACAGAGTAACGAGCAAGCGTTTCATCGGGATCTCCGGACAGGTGCGTGGGGCGCGGTCGATTCTCTTCATTCTACAGATTTTGGACGGCGGCGCCGGGGGCCAGGGTTTCACTGCTCGCTCTCCTCCGGCTGCGGCCTCCGGAACGGCGCGGCGATGCCCTGTTCGGCCAATTGGCGCGTACGGGGGGAAGGATCGCCCGCGTTCAGCGCCAGCTTGTAGTGCTCCACCGCCTGCTCGCGGTTGCCCACCACGTCCTCGATCCGCGCAATGTAGATGTGCGCCATGGCCTCGAGGTGCGGGTCTTCGGCCAGCTCGGCCGCTTCGAGAAAGTGCTCGCGGGCCAGGTCCGGCTCAGCTTCCATGATCGCGACGCGGGCGAGGCCGTAGCTCGCCTGCGCGTGCGTCCCTCCGGCTTGTTGTTTGGCTTGCTCGAAGGCCTCGCGGGCGTCGTCGAACATCTCCTCGTTCATCAGGAATTCGCCCCGCTTGAGCGTCTTGTCGAGGGCGGAGAGTTGCGGTGCGGGCGGGGCTTCGCGGCGCGGCTTGGCGGCGGGCTCGGCGAACTTCACGTTTTGCAGCCGAGCAGCCTCCTTCTTCAAGTCGATCCTGGAGACCATGTCGGAGTAGTACTTGTTGATGTCGCGGCCGTCTGCCTCGAACTCAGGCAGCTCTTCGAGGAAGTAGGGCGCCAGGATATAGCCTTCCCGCATCGCCTGGTTCACGCGCTCAATCTTCTGCTCGGGCGGAATGCGGTCCAGCCGCGCCTCGATCGCCTTGACCAGCGACTTGGTTACCAGCAGCTCGAAGTCCGTCTTGTAAGCCTCGTCCAGCGCCGGCGCGAACATGGCGAAGCGCGAGAGCACTTCCTTTTGCGCGACGGCGTTGCGGTAACGGATCGAGAGCCGGTCGAGCAGATGCAGCAGGAAGGCGTGGCGGATCTCGTCCAGCCGGATCCGCTCGGCGGGGTGTGCGACCACCTGCATGTTGCCGCCCCACAGGCGCATGTTGACCGAACCCGGCCCGGCCAGCAAATCCACCCAGACCCGGAAGGCGCCGAACTCGGGGCTCTGGTTCGAGATGCGCAGGTAGCCGGCCGTACGGAACAACATCGGCGCGAGCGCGGCCTGCACGCGGTCGAGCTCCTGCGCGTAGGCGGGCTGGTACTTGCGCCACAAGCTCTCGATCTCCGCCTCGTGGTAAAAGCGCTCGAGGATCGTCGAGAAGGCGCGCAGACGGCGGACTTCGTAGGGCAGGTCGGTGGGCAGGTTGGCGCGGAGCTCGAAGGTCGGCGGCGGCTCGCAGAGCAGGGCGAAGGAGACCCATTGCGAGAGGTTTTCCTCCGGGTCGCTTGCTTTGAGATCGTCGTACGCGTTCACCAGCAGCGTCCGAGCCTCTCCCTGAAAATCCTCCAGGTGGACCCGCACGGCTTGGCGCACCAGGCTGTCGCCTCTCGCGCCGACGCCTTCGTCGTAGCCGGCCGCGTTGATGGCGGCCATCACGGTGAACATGCGAATGTCGGCGTCGAGCTGGTCGCCTTGCTGAGCGCGCAGCGAGCAGACGAGCGCGAGACAGACGCCAAGCGTCAGGACGAGTCGGCGCATCTGGCTGTCAGTGTAGAAGATTGTCTACGCAGGGGCCGATCGGCGGGGTTCAAGCCTGGCCTGTTTCGCGCGCCCTTACGAAGCCTTGGGCCCCAGCGAGAAGGCCGCCGTCTGGAAGACGAACCAGCCGATCGAAGCCCACAAGAAGCGCGACTTGTAGACCTCCTCGGGCAGCTCGCCGGCGAAGCGCTGCACCGCGAAGAGCACGCACGCGGCGAGCGAGGCGATCGCGAGCGCTTGCAAGATGCGTTTCATCTTCCGACCCCCGCCCTGCGCAGCAGAGTATAGATCACGACGCCCAGGATCCACGCCGGCGCCGGCTTGTAGAAGGCGTGCATCGGAGCGGCGATGACGAGCGCCGTGGCGACGATCCAGCTCAGCAGCGCCGCCTTGTTGATGGCGACTCCGGCTAGCGCGGATTTCGCTTGCGGGATGCCCAACCTCGGGAACACGACCAACTCGCTGAAGACGACCGACCCGATCGGGACCGAGATCAGCCCGTACCACGCGATGTAGTCCAACAGCCGCATGAAGATGACGGGGAAGCACGAGATGACGCTGGTGATGGCGCCCGCGATGAGCGTGACCTTCCAGCGCGGCCAGTTGGGCGTAACGGTCTGGAGCGCAAGCCCGGCGCGGTACAGAGTGGGGTTGGCCGTCGTCCACCCGGCCACCAGCACGGCAAACGCGCCCGCCAAGCCGGCGGCCTCGAAGGCCATCAGACCCGGATTCATCTCGCGGCCCACCGCCGCCACCATGACGCCCGAACAAATCCAAGCCAGGAAATGTCCTGGGAACATGCCGAAGGCCGAGAAGAGCCCGTACTTCCAACTCGGCGCGTAGCGCAGCGTGGCCATGTCGGTGAGCCCCAGATGGAAGCTCGCGTTGCAGATCCAGGCGAAAAAGGCGATGTGCCAAAAACCGTACTTGTCTTGCCCTTCTGTCGGCACGCCGGTCCAGATCTTGGTTTGCGCGACCTCCCAGAAGTTCGAAAAGTCGGGGCGCACGCCGAGCGCCGGTAGCATTGCCAGCGCACCGGCGATGAACACGACGAACATCCAGGGCGAGCAAATCTCGGCGAACTGGCTGACTTTCTCGAAGCCCAGGATGGCAACCAGCGTCATCAGGGCGCCGATCAGCAGCGTGAGCGCGATCCAGCCTGGGCTGGCGGGCAGGATGGCGTCGAGCTCGGGGCTCGGGATTCCCAGGCCGAGCCCCACCGCGGTGGCGGCGACGGAGATCATCGCGCCGGCGATGCCGCAAAACAGCACGCCGTTCACCACGTTGTAGAGCGCCATCAGCCCCGGGCCGCCGATGCCGCGCAACTGCCAGTAGAGCGTCAACCGCGTCTTCGTGGCGATGGGCGCGCAGATGAAGG
The DNA here is from genome assembly GCA_965216545.1 of Bryobacterales bacterium. GTDB lineage: Bacteria > Acidobacteriota > Terriglobia > Bryobacterales > UBA6623 > RI-231. The sequence continues at coordinate 1,134,829 of OZ244172.1, read as the reverse complement.
TCCACGAGAGCACCGCGAGGATGTTGCCGAGGATCAGCCCTCCGATCAGATCGCCCGCCGAGACGCCGTGCAGCACGAAGAACGCGCCGATGACGAACTCGGTCGCCGCGACGTGCTCGCCGGCGAACAGACCGGCGAACTTGCCGGCCGATTGCAGCTTGTCGGGAGTTACCGGCTCGCGGTCGAACTCGTAGAGCTGGTCCATCTTGGACGTCAGCTCGCGAAAGGTAGAGGCCATGAGGTTGCGGTCGGCTATTGTGCGCAGCGGCGAATCGGCGAGTCAAGCGGTCATCAGCCGCCGTGATGCGCTAGAATCTTGCGCAGCCTGAGAGGTCCCCACTATGAAACGAGTACTCGTCGTCCTCACCCTGAGCGCGGTTGCGCTCGGCGCACAAGGCAAGAAGAAGGTCGTCGTCGCGGGCAGCTACGACGACGCCCTCGACGATTGGCGCAAGGCGTCGAACAAAGTCGAGCTCGTCGTCGTCGATCGGCGCGATGAAGCCAAGATCCTCGAAGAGATCGCCGACGCGGATGCCTTCGTCGGCTCGATCCGTCCGGAATGGGTGCGCGCCGGCAAGAACCTCGAATGGGTGCAGGTGACCAGCGCCGGCGTCGAGCAGGTGCTGCACATGTCCGGCTCGAACGCCCTGCGCGACAGCGACATCGTCGTGACGAACAACCAGATCGTGCAGGGCCCGGAGATCGCCGACCACGCGCTGGCGCTGCTGCTCTCGCTCACGCGCGAGATCGTGCCGCGCTGGCAAGCGCTCAAGGCCGAGAAGAAGTGGCAGGGCACGCCGCGCGACCTCTACGAGCTGCGCGGCAAGACGGCGGTGGTGATCGGCGTGGGCGGCATCGGGATGCAGATTTCCCAGCGCGCCTGGGCGTTTGGCATGACGGTGATTGGCGTCGATCCCGAGGACATCCCCTTCTCGCCGTTCGTGCGCCGCGTCGTCAAGCCCGACCAGCTCAATGCCGTGCTGCCGCGAGCGGACGTGGTGTTCATGTCGGCGCCGCATACCGAGAAAAGCCACAAGATGCTCGGGCCGGATCAGTTCGAGCGGATGAAGCGCGGGGCGTGGTTCATCGCGGTGAGCCGCGGTCGGACCTACGACCTGAACGCGCTGATCAAGGCGCTCGACAGCGGACGCCTAAAAGGCGCCGGCGTGGACGTGACCGACCCCGAGCCGCTGCCCTCCGATAGCGCCCTGTGGGAGTTCGACAACGTCATCATCACCCCGCACATCGCCGGCCGTTCCGATCAGGATCGCGGGCGCATGCTCGGCACGGTGCAGGAAAACATTCGGCGCTTCGGCGCTGGGCTGCCGCTGCTGAATGTGGTGGACAAGCGGAAGGGGTATTAGCGCGGAAGCATCTCCTCTGTACGCCGCGCAACTACAGAAGTCGCCGCGTTTCCCTGGCGCCGTGGATGACTCGAATGACCACGATGGGCCGCGTCGACGCATCGTAGACGATGTAGTAGAAGAACACGGACCAAAACCTGTACGGCTTGTCCGTTAGGTCATCTCGAATCTGACCGGCGTTGGGGTGGCGCGCAAGAATGCGCATCGCTTTCTTGAGGGCGGTCAGGACTCGGCGGGCCACACCCGGACCGCCGTTTTCTCCGACATAGACCACGATCTCGTCCAGATCGCGCTGGGCTCGAATCGTGAGATGGAAGCGGCTCACTCGGTTTGGGTGTCCCGCTCCATCGTGTCAATCTCGCGCTCGAGTCGAGCGAACACCGCCTCGCCGTCGAGGATTTCTCCCCGCGCCTGGGCATCGGCCCCTTCGGCGATCTTCTCGCGGATCGTCGATCGCTGGTCGTCCAGTATGCGCTCGCGTTCCTCGAGTAGCCTCAGCGCATCCGCGACGAGCTCGCTTGCTGACGCGTAGCGGCCACGCCCGACTGTCGTCTCGACGAAGCGCCTTGACTTAGGGGTAAGCTGGATTTCCATCTGCAAGTGACTTTAGCGCATCGACCCTACTCCGCCAGCGCGAAAGCATACACGCTGCGGCTCGCCGCCACCGCCACGAACTGCTTTCCGCCAACCGAGTACGTCATGGGCGACGCACGCCAGGCCGCATTGAGCTGGAAGCTCCACAGCGGCTCGCCGTCGGCGGCGCGGACCGCCGAGAACGCGCCCGAGTCATCCCCGTAGAAGACGAGCCCGGTCGCGGTGGAGAGGATGCCGCCCCAGGTGCGCCAGCCGTGGTCGCCCTGGTAGAGATCCCACTCGATCTCGCCGGTCCGCACGTTCAGGGCGCGCAGGTAGCGCTCCGGGACGTCGCCGGGCGCGCGCTTGGCCGCGCCTCCGAAGAACGCCTTGCCGCGCTCCCACTTCTCTTCGCGCTTGGTGAACAAGTTGCAGTATTCGACGGTGTTGACGTAGTAGAGCCCGGTCTCTGGGTTGTACGCCGGCGAGGGCCAGTTCGCGGCGCCGGCCAGCCCCGGGCAGACCACGTTGCCTGCGAAGGTGGGTCGTTTGTTCGGCGCCAGGACGGGGCGGCCGTGGTCGTCGATGCCGGTCGACCAATCGAGCTTCTCGACGAAGGGCTTTCCCCGTAGAAGCTCCCCATTCGTCCGATCGAGAACATAGAAAAAACCGTTGCGGTTGGCGTGCAACAGCAGCTTGCGCTCGCGGCCTTGCCACTCGACATCGACGAGCACCGGGGTCTGATTCGCGTCCCAGTCGAACTCGTCGTGCGGCGTGTATTGGTAGTACCAAGCGAGCTCGCCGGTGTCGGGGTCGAGCGCGAGCATCGAGTCGCTGTACAGGTTGTCGCCCTCGCGCTCGTCGCCGTTCATGTCCGGGCAGGGGTTGCCGACGGGCCAGTAGAGCAGGTCGAGCTCGGGGTCGAACGTGCCGGTCAGCCAAGTGCCGCCGCAGCCGTGCGGCAGCACCGAGCCCTTCCAAGTCTCCGAGAGCGGCTCGCCCGGCAGCGGGACGGTCCAGAAGCGCCAGCGCTCCTCGCCGGTGTTCGCGTCGTAGGCCGCCAGGAAGCCGCGGATGCCCTCGTCGCCGCCGCCCACGCCGCCGATCACCACATCCTTGACGGCGAGCGGCGCCACCGTGCCGCCGTAGTGGTCCTTGAAGTCGGCCATCTCGGCGTCCCACAGCAGCCGGCCCGTCAGCCGGTCGAGCGCAACCATGTGGGCGTGGTCGGTGACGAAGAAGACCTTGTCGCCCAGCAGCGCGACGCCGCGGTTGGCGCCGCGGCCTGCGTCGCCCATCACCCCGGGCGTGCGCGGGATCTGCCAAGTCCAGATCTCCCGGCCATGCTCGGCGTCGAGCGCCATCACCGTGTTGGCCGTGGTCACGTACATCACGCCGCGGTGGACGACGGGCGTCATCTCGAGGTCGCGCGGAGCGTCGAGCAGCGGCATCACCCACGCCGGGCGCAGCGAGCCGACGTTGCCGGGAGTGATCTGCGCGAGCTGGGTGTGGCGGTTGCCGCCGACTAGGCCGTTGTAGGTCGGCCAATCCTTGGGGCTCGGGTTGTCGAGCTCCTCGGCGGTCAGGTCGCCCGGCAGGCGCGAGCCGTTGCGCTGTTGGGCCAGAGCGCCGCTCTTGCCGTCCTGGCGGCTCAGGAACGCCACCAACGCCGCGACATCTCCGGCCGGGCGATTGCGCTGGCCCATCAGCGACTGCTCGAGGACCGTGGAGTCGGCGTAGTCTCCGCGGGAGAGGAAGTGAAGGCGGCCGTCGAAGGTCTGCAACTGCAAGCTGTGCGGCGAGCGATTGCGCGCGAAAGCGCGGTAGCTCCCGCCGCCGTGGAGCGTCACCTCGACCAGCTCGTAGCCCGGTTCGATGCGAGCGCTCGGATCGACGATGGACTCTTCGATCTCGGCGTAGGTGCGGTCCAGGCCGATGCGCGAGAGGTCCGGGCCCACGATCTTGGCGCTGGGCCCGCGTGTGTGGCAGTTGACGCAGCCGCGAGAGAACAGCCGCTCGCCGCGCTCGACGGCGGCGTCGCCTCCGGCCGGCGGCGTATTGAACGCCGGCGCGGTCAACGACAAGTAGAACGCCACGAGTTGGCTGAGCTGCGGTTCCGGCGTCGGAATGGCTGGCATGCCCATCGCGGGCAACCCTTCGAGGATGAGCTCGCGGATCTCGGCGTCGCTGCGCTGCGGTACGAGCGCCGGCGTCACGATGTCCGGCGCACGAGCGCCGCCCTTGCCGTCGCCGCCATGGCAGCCGCCGCAGCGGGTCTCGAATTGGGCGCGGCCGGCCGCGAGGTCGTCAGGCGACTGACCGAAAACGAACGTGCAGCAGAGGGCCGAGAGGATTAGCGCGCGAATGAACATGGGAATCCCTTGAGTTTCGCCGATTCGCCGGCGCCGCGCCAAGAGTTACCATTGCGGGCGGCGGTGCGTCTCTACTAGGCGACCCGCTCGCGGAGCTCCGAGAATGCACATCACACGTTCGTTTCTTCCCTTTTTTGTCGCCTTGCCCCTGGCTGCCGGCCCGGTCGTCGACGGCCAGTGGCCGCGTTGGCGCGGACCCTATGACAACGGCGTGGCGCGGACCGCCGCTCCCACCCAGTTCAGCGCCTCGGAGGGCGTGCTGTGGAAGGTCGAGATCCCTGGCAAGGGCCACTCCTCGCCGGTGATCTGGAAGGATCGCATCTTCCTGACGACGGCGGTGACCACTGGCAAGCCGGCGGCCCCGCGCCCTACTCCTCCGCCGCAGGCGCAGCGCAAGGGCGGCAAGAAGGGCCGGAAGGGCCGCGGACCGATGGGCGGCGGCATGGATCTGCTCGAACATCGGTTCATGGTGATGGCGCTCGACCGCTCGACCGGCAAGACGCTCTGGGAAAAGGTCGCGACGACCGAGACGCCGCACGAAGGCCACCACCGCACCTATGGCAGCTTTGCTTCCAACTCACCGGTCACCGACGGTGACATTCTGATCGCGTCGTTCGGCTCGCGCGGCATCTACGCCTATGGCTTGGACGGCAACCTGAGGTGGACGAAGACCTTCGGCAAGCTCAGCATGCGACTCGGGTTTGGCGAGGGCACGGCCCCGGTCTTGCACGGCGACACCGTCATCCTCAACTTCGACCACCAGGGCGAGGACTTCATCGTCGCGCTCGACAAGTCGACCGGCAAGGAGCTCTGGCGTCGCGACCGCGAGGAAGAGTCGAACTGGTCGGCGCCGCTGGTCATCGAGCACGAGGGTCGTACCCAAGTGATCGTTTCCGCGGCGGCGCGGGTGAAGAGCTATGACATCGAGACGGGCGAGGAGATTTGGGAGTGCGGCGGCCTCGGGCTGAACACGATTCCCGCGCCGGTCTATGACGGCGAGAACGTCTACGTGATGAGCGGCTATCGCGACAAGAACATGTTTGCGGTCAAGCTCGACGGGGCCAGCGGCGATATCACCGGATCCGACCACGTCCTCTGGCAGAACACGCGCGGGAATTCCTACACGCCGTCGCCGGTGCTGCATGAGGGGATTCTCTATTTCACCGCGGATAACGGCATGATCAGCGCGATGGACGCCAAGACGGGCGAACCCTACTACATTCAGCAGCGGCTGCCGAATCCGACCAAGCTGAAGTCTTCGCCGGTGGCGGCGGGGGATTTTCTCTATCAGGCGACCGAGGAGGGCCAGATCGTGGTAGTCAAGATGGGCGAGGAGTATGTGGTCGAGAGCGTAAACGACTTTGGCGACGAGTTCTTCATCGCCACCCCGGCGTTTGCCGATGGCAAGATCTACATCCGCGGGACGAACACGTTGTACGCGATTGGTGAGTGAATCCTGCGGGCGACGCGAGTGAGGCTCGGCAACGAACGCGAGACGGACATGACGTCGGCCGGGAGGCGAGCGCCGCCGGCGATGCTCGCCGGCCTGCTCATCGTCATAGCCGGCTGCGTGTCGCCGCCTGAGCCCCCCAATATCCTCTTCATCGCCGTCGACGATCTCAACGATTGGACCGGCTTTCTCGGCGGCCATCCCCAGGCGCTCACTCCCAACATGGACCGGCTGGCGCAAACAGGCGTTCTCTTCACCAACGCCCACACCGCCGCGCCCGCCTGCAATCCCTCGCGAACGGCAATCTTTACCGGACGCTCGCCGCATCGCTCCGGGCTCTATGACAACCGGCAGAAGATGCGCGAAGTCCTCCCGGACGCCGAGATCATGCCGAAGACGTTTTCGCGGCACGGCTATCATGCCGCGGGCTCGGGCAAGCTGCTGCATTACTTCATCGACGCCGACTCCTGGGACGACTACTACCCCGAGAAAGAAGGCGAAGATCCGTTCCCGCGCACGCTCTACCCGGACGAGCGCCCGGTAAACCTGCCACGCGGCGGGCCCTGGCAATACGTCGAAACGGACTGGGCGGCGCTCGATGCGACCGACGAGGAGTTTGGCGGCGATTTTCTGGTGTCGGAGTGGATCAGCGAGCAGCTCGCCAAAGAGTGGGACAAACCGTTCTTTCTCGGCTGCGGCATCTACAGGCCGCACGAGCCTTGGTTCGTGCCCAAGAAGTACTTCGAGCCGTTTCCGCTGGAATCGATCGAGCTGCCGCCAGGCTACCTGGAAGACGATTTGGACGACTTGCCGCCCGAAGGCCAGCGCCGCGGGCCGAACCGCTACTTCGCCCACATTCTCGAGCACGAGCAGTGGAAGCCGGCCGTCCAGGCGTATCTAGCGTCGATCTACTTCGCGGACACGATGGTGGGACGCGTACTCGACGCGCTCGAGGCGAGCCGACATGCGGACAACACCGTCGTCATGCTTTGGTCGGACCACGGCTGGCACCTTGGGGAGAAGCAGCATTGGCAGAAGTACACCGCGTGGCGGGCGTGTACGCGCGTGCCGCTGATCATCCGTACGCCGGGCGTCGAGCCGGGCGTGTCGGAGCGGCCGGTGAGCTTGCTCAGCCTGTTTCCGACTTTGCTGGATCTGGCCGGTCTGCCTGAGGAGCCGCACCACGACGCGCCCAGCCTCGTCCCGCTACTGCGCGACCCGCGAGACGAGTGGCCCCGTGCGGCGGTGACTTACTTGGGCGACCCGGGCGGCTATGGGTTGAGCGTGGAGGGCTGGCGGTACATCCACTACGCCAACGGCGACGAAGAGCTCTACGACGTGCAGGCGGACCCTTACGAGTGGACGAACCTCGCCCGCGCGCCCGAGCATGCCGCCAAGCTTGCGGAGCTGCGCCCGCTCGGCCCGAGAGAGTTTGCCGACAAGCCTCCGCCGAGCGTAGAGTCGCTGACCTCGCTCGAATGGCATCCGCTGGATACGGACGAGACGCCGCCGCCGTCGCGTCCCGACGGCGATCCGTTCGACGTGGTGTTCCTGAACGAATCCGAGCAGACGGTCGAGTTGCGCTGGCTGCGCCCCGAGGGCGGCGCCCAGCTCTATGGCGAGATCGAGCCCGGCGGAATGAAGCGCCAGCGCACGCGGCCTGGCGCGGCCTGGTTGATCGCCGACGAGGCGGGGAAGGCGTTGGGATACTTCTTGGTCGGCGACCGCACGGCGAAAGCGATCATCCCGTAGGCCGGCGCCATAGGGGTCCCCGTCAGCGCCGTGCGATCTGCGTCGTCTGGTGCGCCGCGAGCCGCCAGGCGCCGCCCTTCTTCACCCAGGTGTGGATCATCATCAGGCGATTGTCGAACGGCCCCGCGGCGTTGGTTCCCTTCATCACGACGATGTGGTGCGCCACGGCTGAATCGCCGTGCACGCGGACGGTCGAGCGCTCGTAGTCGATCGCGTCATACTTGGCCGTGCCCGTCTGCAGCTTCTCCATGTACTCGCCCTTGGTCTCGATGGCGCCGGTGGAGTGCGCGTAGATCAGGCTGTTGTCGTAGATGTCGTTCAGCGCCTTGAAGTCCCTCGCGGTCACCGAGCCGGCCCAATGCTTCTCGGCGGCCAGCACTTCGCTCTCGAGCGAGCTCGTCGAGCCGCCGGCCCAGCGGTCATAGAGCGCGGCCACGCCAGCGGCGGAGGTGTCGCCGGGGTGAATCACGACGCGGTAGCGGAAGTTGAGCTGCTGGCCGGGCTCGAGCGTGATCGAGGCGTCGCGGCTGTCGTCGTCGTAGAAGTGGTGCTCGCCGAAGATGTTCGCCGCGAAAAGCCCGTAGGCGCGAACATGCCAGTGGGTCGGGTGGCGGGGGTTGAAGGGGTGATCCATGATCGTGATGCCGTAGGTCTTGCGGCCGATCGGGCCGTAGTAGTCAACCCATGGCGCAGGTTTGCCCCAAGCTTGCTTCTCGCCGCGAGCGCCGCTGGCGGCGACGATCTTGCCCTTGCCCGGCTTCCGCTCGGGCGTCGACTCGCGCATCGTCGGGTGAATGCGAATGGCGAACGTGCCTTCCTTGGTGTCGCCGAAGTGCACGGGCTTGTGTACCGCTTCCAGGCGGATCTCGTTGTCGATGATGACGTTGTCGCCCTCGAGGGCGAAGCGATAGATGCGGTCGTCGCTCAGCAGAGCTTTGCCGTCGGGCGAGCGCCACTCGAACGCCGCGCGGATCAGCCCGTCGCCGGCCTTGCGGACGCCCGCGAGCACGATGCGGCCCTTCTTGCTCTGCGGCTCCTGATCGCTTTCGTTGGCCCAGAAGTCGAAGCCGTTGACCTCCCCGTGCGAGAACCACATACCGCGGTGGTGCGGGTGGTCGTGCGCCTCGCCTGCAACGTCATTGCGCATAGGGTAGTGGCGCGTGACCACCGTTCCGTCGGCCGCCCGCAGCGGGTGCAGATAGGGTTTCGTCGTCCCCGGTCCGAAGTACAGCGTGGTCAACGGCTTGCCGTCGGCAAACACCTCCACGCGATCGTTGTGCTGCTGAAAGGAAACGCCGGCCGCGAGCGGCGAGGCGGCTACGGCACAGAGGGCGAGGAGGCGAAGTGTGCGCATCACCACGAAGTGGAGCACACGCGTCCGCGCTAGGGCAAGCTGCCGCTGGGCGCCTCCGCGGCGGCCAGCGGCCGGGCGCGCCGGTACGCCGGCCAAGCTTGCAGCGCCCACAACGCCACGATCGCCGCCGCAACCCAGTGCGTCTTGGGCCACAGCGGGAAGGCGGCGAGCAGCGCCACGGCGAGGAACTTGCCCGCCGCCGGTCCTTCGGTGAGGATCAAGCCAAGCACGGGCAGCAGAAGTGCGGCGTCATACCAGTTGACGTGGTAGGAGCACAGCATCGAGCCGGTGAGGGCCAGCGCGAAGGCGCGGTCAAAGGGCAACCGCTTCAACGGCGCGATTCCCAGAGCGAGCAGCGCGACCGCCGACACGGGATACGCCGGCTCGAATCCAGCGGTGACCGCCAGGCCGCGGAGGCCGATCATCTTGGCGGGAGTGAAGTCCGCCGTGTAAGACTCGATGGTTTGTAGCAGCGCGATGTACTCGCTGGCGGGCGCCAATAGCGCCGAGAGCGACGCGAGGGCGGCGCCGGCGCCGGCCATCGCTCCAAGGGCGACCTTGCGCCCCCTGAGCAACAACAGCAGCGGCAGCCAGAGAATGAGATTGAACTTGTACAGGCACAGGCCCCACAACACGCCCCCGGGAGCATCCTTGCCGCGTTCGAGCAGCAGAAAACCCGAGAGTATCAATAATGTGACCATGTGGGGATCCTGGCCCACGACGATGCCCTGCATGGCCGGGTAGTAGAGCGCGAAGATCGGCAGCATGTCCGCAGGCAATCCGAAGCGCTGCAGCAGCAGGAAGAGCGTTCCACAAAAACAGAGGAACTGGAAACCCATGAACACCACGACGGCGGCCGGGTAAGGCAACAGAGCAAGCGCCTTGAGCGGCGCCGCGAAGACAGCCGGGCGCACATAGGGCGGAAAATACTGCACTCCCAGCGGCGCCAGTCGTTCGTGGGCGAGCTCCTCGTAGGCCGGGCGGTCGTAGAGGTCGGCGAAGGGTAGAGATCCGGCGATGTAGAACTGCGAGAAGTCCCAGCCGGTTTGCGGGAAGTAGGTTGCGAAAACGCCCCACCCGCCGCAAACGATCAAGAACACCACGATCGAGACGACGAAAAGAGACTTCGGCATCGGTTTAGGCGTCGACACGATCGCTCCCTTACTTGCGAACCTCAACGTAGAGCGGGATGTGGGCCATCATCATGGCTCCGCCGAGCGTGTCCGGGCAGTTCAGGCAGTCGTCGCCGCGGCTCTCGAACCAAATCATCGCTTCGACCGCGTCCAGCGAAGCCGTGGCGTCGGCGTCGGCCATCCAGTACTGGGTGTAGTTGGGACGCAAGGCCGTGTAGCGCAGCCGCGTCGGCTCGGCCGTCATCTTCCACCAGGCATAGCGTATGGCCCGAATGGGGGCCATGTAGCTCGCCCGAAAGACCATGCTGTCTCGCAGGGCCAGGCTGGCCTTGCCGATCTTGCCCGCCAAGCCCAGCGATTCGTAGGGGCGTTGCTTGTAGCCGGTCGCCGCCCAACTGACGCAGTTCCAAGCCGGGAAGAAGAAGATTTTTCCCCCGGGCCTGAGCACGCGGCGCATCTCTTCCATGGCCTTCTCCGGGTCCGGGACGTGCTCGATCGTCCAGATCGTCCACGCCGCGTCGAACGAGTCGTCCTCGAAGGGCAGCTCCGTCGCCGAGCCATGCACGAACGGCTTGTGGAAGTAGCGCGCGGCGCTCTCGGCGATGTCGAGCCCGGTATAGTCTTCCACGATGTCTTGCAGTTGACCGCTGCCGGCGCCAATCTCGAGCGTCTTCGCGTCGTGGAGCTCGAGCTCGTAGACGAACTTGGTCACCATCTCGTGGATGTCGTAGCCCTGGTTGGCTTCCTTGCCGACCGAGACGTATTCCGAGTCGTCGGCGTCCGCATCCTTGGCTGCCGCCCCCTCGCCGTCTTCCTCGTCGTAGATGCTGTCGTAGTAGTTGGTTGCGGCGACATCGGCGTCAATCGGCGGCAGTTCCACCAAGCCCACGTCGCGAGGGAAGTAGATCAAGGTCAGTGGCGTGATGTAGACCACGAACATCACTGCGCCGACCATGAGCATGCGCAGCGGTATATCGATCAGGTCTTTGAGCATGGCGCGAGCGTGGCGTCGCCCCCGCGGCGGGGCGTGACGCGGTGCTTCTAGTCTGCTGCTGGCGACGGCAATGCGCCTATGCGGAGGCGGGGAGGTTGCGCCGGGGGAAGTCCCTTAGAAGGTCGGCGTGAACGACTTACGACTAGCCGCGTCCGAATACGATCGCTTCACGCCGTAGCAGCCGCGTAATCGCAACCAGACAGACGGCCGCGAGGCCGAGCGTGAGCACGGCGCATCCAAGCACGTAGCCGACGTTCGAGGGCTGCCGCAGAAGGATGTTGAGGATGGTTTGGGACTGGCCAACGATCGGGATCAGCTCGAGCCAGGGCTTGGCTTGCGCCTCGCTCATCGAGGTGAGCAGGATCGGCAGCGTGGGAATCATGATGGCGAAGGCCAGGTAGCTCTGCGCTTCCTTGAAAGAGCGGGCGAACATCGCGATCAGCATCTCGAGCGCCGGAGCGAAAAACGCCACCGGAAGCGCCACGGCCAGCAAGACCAGCACGAGCTCGGGCGAGACTCGCAACCGCACGCCAACCTCATACAGCGGCGCCCGCGTCAGCACCAGCAGGTGAAACGCCAGCGATGCGGCCAATCCTGTTGCAGCCAACGTGGCGGCGGCCGCCCATTTACCCGCGATCAGCTCCGCCGGCGTCACCGGATTGGCAAGCAGCGCCTCCAGTGAGCCGCGCTCGCGCTCCCCGGCAGTGGAGTCCGCCGAGGCCGACATGCCGGCGGCGAAGACGGCAAGCAACAGCATCATCGGCACGATGCCGAGCACGCGCCGCCCCCGGCTGTCTTCCGCCGAGACCTCGAAGTTCTCCACCTTGACCGCCTGGACCAGATCCGGCGCCACGCCGCGCGCGATCAGACGCAGGGCGCCGACGTTCGAGGCGTAAGCTTGCATCATTCGCCGTATGCGGCCGGCCATCGCGCGCGACCGCGAGCGGCGGTCGTTGTAGAGCAGCCGCACCTCGGCCGGCCGGCCGGCGGTGAAGTCTTCCACGTAGTCTTCATCGACCTCGAGCGCGACCTCGAAATCGCCTTCTCGCACGGCTTCCACCGGATCGCCGTCGAAATCGACGACCTCGACGCCGGCTTGCGTTTCGAGCCAAGCCGCGAGGTTGGGCGCTCGCTCGACGCCGACAACCCGCAGCCGAATCTCGTCCAGGCTGCGGCGTTCCTCCGCGGCTTGGTTGAGGATGAACGCTAGCATTAGCGGCCCCAGAATGACGCCGATGGACGCGGAGAACAACGACCGCCGGTCACGGCCATGCTCGGAGAGCTCCTTCCCAAAGACGGCCAAGAAGCGGCGGAGGTCCATCAGTGCGCTTCCTCGGGATTGGTCAGGGCGACGAAGGCGTCCTCGAGGGATTCCCTGCCGGCGAGCGCGCGGATCTCGTCGAGCGTGCCCTGGGCCGCGACGCGCCCCTGCGAGACGACCACCACGCGGTCGCACAGGGCGGCGACTTCCTGCATCACGTGGCTCGAGAAGACCACGCAGCGGCCTTGCTCGCGCAGCCCGCTCAAGATGGCGCGCAGGGCTCGCACGCCGCCAACGTCCAGGCCGTTGGTCGGCTCGTCCAGGATGAGGTTCGGCGGGTCGTGCACCAGTGCGCGCGCCAGCGTGGTCTTGATGCGCTCGCCGTGCGAGAAGCCCTCGGTGCGACGGCCGATGATGCCGCCCATCTCGAGCTGCTCTGCCAAGCGATCGATCCGCGTCTCGAGATCCTTGCCGCCCAGACCGTGCAGCTTACCGAAGTAGCGAACGTGCTCTCGAGCGGTGAGGCGAGGGTAGAGCCCGGCGCCGTCGGGCAGCACGCCCAGCCTCGCGCGAGCGGCCAGCGGCTCGGTCTGCGCGGAGACGCCGTCGATCGCGACGCTGCCCGTATCGGGTTGCATCACGCCGCAAAGAATCCGCAGCGCCGTGGTCTTGCCCGCTCCGTTCGGACCCAGCAAGCCCGTGATCGCGCCGTTGGCGGCGGAGAATCCCAGCTCGGCCAGCGCGCGCGTCGAGCCGAACGACTTCGAGAGCTCATGCGCCTCGATCACTCGGCGTCCTCGGGCGCTGGCATGGCGGCGACGGGGCTCAACAGGAACGCCGGCCGGTCGAGGTCGTTGATGCACTCGGCGTCGAGGTCCGATGCGTCGGCCTCATCGAGAAACTCCTCGATCAGCCGCGGTCCGCAGCCCGCCGAGGATACACCATGGGCGAGCTTTTCGGCCACGATGTGGCGTGCATTGGGAAGCGTCTCGGCCGCGAGCGCGCCCCAGCTCGGCGGCGTGACCGGGTCGAGCGCCCCAGAGAAGATCAGCACCGGCCGGTCCGAGCGAACCGGCTCGTAGTAGGCCTCGGGTAACTCCGCTTGCGGCCACTGCTCACAGGGCTTCCAACGCGACTCGAACAGCGCCTCGCCGGCGAACGTGCTCGCGGTTTCGGCGCGACGAGCCTCTTGCGCAATCCGCGGCCAGTCCTCGCTGCACACCACCGTGTAGAACATGCCTTGGCTCATCATTTCGCTGACCTGTTCGTTGGCCGTGGCCAACGGCATCAGCATCTGGAAGTCATCGTCGGTTGCGCGCTGCAGCGCTAGCGGCGCGACCGAGCTGAGCCACGGCGAGTAGAGCATCCCGGTCAGCACCAGCGCCACGGCTTGCCGGTTCACCCTCCGCTCGAGCCGCTCGCCTGTGCGCGGGTGGACGATCGTCGCTCGTACCGGCTCGCGCTCGAGCCTGGCGAACAGCTCGGCGCTGCGCTCGCGCAGGTCGGGGAAGCGCTGGTTGCAGGCTGGCGATGTTTCGCAATCGTCGAACACCTTATGCAAGGCCGCGTGCGCATCGCGGGCAAAGAACAGCGGCAGGGTCATCTGCACCGGCGCCACGCCATCGAGCACGACGCTTCGTACGTGTTCCTCGTGCCGGCGCAAGTAGACCAGCGCGGCGCGGGTTCCGTAGGAGCCGCCGTAGAGATTGATCTGCTCGTAGCCGAGCCAGGCGCGAACGTCGTCGAGGTCGTCCATCGCGACCGGCGTGACATATTGGCTCAGGTCGGCGTCGCCATAGTCGTCCAGGCAAGCTTGCACGCGCTCTGGCGGGAGGCTGGTCGTGAAGTCGAGCTCGCGGTCGCCTTCTTCGCTCAAGTCGCATTCGAGCGGCGCCGAGGCGCCTGTGCCCCGCTGATCGACCAGGACGACATCGCGGCGGCGGCGAATGCGGTCGAACAGCGGCTCGATCTGATCGACCATCGACGCCGCACCCGCACCGGGCCCCCCGGCGAGGAAGAATACCGGGTCCGGCGCCGGGTCGTTGGCCAGGGCGGGAAGCAGTAATACTTGGAGGGCGATCTTGCGGCCCGAAGCGGCCTCGCGGTCTTCGTAGACCTCGAAGGCCCCGCAACGCGCGTCGGTCGGTCCTTCGCCGGGTTCACAACGGCCAAGCCGGTCAAACGCCGAGGGTTGCGAAGGCCCGCCGCACGAGGCGATCGCCAACATCAACGCGACGAGAGGGGAGCGCGCCATCGATGTCTATACGGTAGCGCGCGAGCCGTCGAACGGTGGGCGGGCCCGTCACGCCAATCCGAAATATTCTATCCTCCTACTCCTCAACGACTTCCGCCTTTCCTATCTGCTAGTTGCTTGCATGCGCCCCTCACAATGGAGATGGAAGGGAGAGGGCCGGCCCAAACCGCTTTGCGTTCGCGGGTCTGGTGCGGATAGCGCCTAGAGACCTGTTCACGGTTCATCAGCCAGCCTGTCAGGTTTTGTCAGGAAACGTCAGATGCTGAGGGCGTCTGGCAAAGGCGTTACAATGACGCCGCCATGAGACGACGCGACTTCATTTCCCGCTCGCCGCTTGCCGCCGCCGCGGCGGCTTCCGCCATGCCCATGCCGCAGGCGCCGGCGGCCATGGGCGACAAGCCGGCGCTCGAGATCGTCGACATCAAGACGTATATGGTCGGCACTGCCCGGCGCAACCCGAGCGACAACACCGGCAACATCCGCAATGGCCGGTCCTGGGTCTACGTCAAGGTCATCACCGACCAGGGAATCGAAGGCATCGGCGAGGCCTATTCCTGCGGCCCGGACGAGGCGACCGTCAAGGTCATCGAGGACTACCGCGAGTGGCTCGTCGGCCAGGATCCGCGCAACATCCAGTACCTGTGGGAGCTGATGTACAACACCACGCGCTTCCCCGGCGGCTCGGTGGTCAACTCGGCCATCAGCGGCATCGAGCACGCGCTGTGGGACGTCGCCGGCAAGGCCGCCGGCTTGCCCGTGTGGGCGCTGCTTGGCGGCCGCGTGCGCGAGAAGATCCGCGTCTACCAGTCCATCGGCGGAAGCTCACCGGAACAGGCGGCCGAGAACGCGCAGCGGTTGATCGCACAACACGGCTACACCGCCGTCAAGATGTCGCCGCACAACCCGGGCGACAACCAGATGCCCTACAACCAGGTCACGCGCATCGCCGGTCAACGCGTGCGCGCCGTGCGCGAAGCGGTGGGGCCGGACGTCGACATCGGCGTGGACATCCACGCGCGCTATCGCGAGGTGCAGCGGGCCATCCGAGTCGCCAAAGAGATCGAGCCCTACGATCCGTTCTGGCTCGAGGAGCCGATTCGTCCCGAGAATCCCGACGCAATGAAGAAGCTCGCCGACCACGTCAACATTCCGCTTGCCTCGGGCGAATGCAACTACACGAAATTCGAGTTCCGCGACCTGATTCAACTCCAGGCCCTCGACGTGATTCAGCCCGACATCTGCGTCTGCGGCGGCATCATGGAGATGAAGAAGATCGCCGCGATGGCCGAGGCGCAGTACATGGTGGTGGCGCCGCACAACCCGATGAGCCCGTTGGCGACGGCGGTGAACGTGCACTTCGCCGCCTCCACCCCGAACTTCCTGGTGCTCGAGTACAAGGCGCCGGTCGAGGGCGCTTACCAAGACGTCCTGAAAGAGCCCATCATGGTGCGCGACGGCTACGTCGACATTCCCAACAAGCCGGGCTGGGGCGTCGAGCTGAACGAAGAAGCCTTCCAGTACTATCCGCCGACGCGCTGGAAACGCTCGACCGGGTTCCGCGAAGATGGCTCGATCGCGTTTATCTAGGGGGCTCGCGGCGGGCGTGTTCGCGGCGCTTGCCTGGCACGGCTGGGCGCAACAGCGCAGCGACCAGGAATGGAGCCCGCGGCTGTTGCTCGAGGTCGTCGACGCGCAGACCGGCGAACGCACCGCCGCGCGCATTACCGTCGAGGTCGACGGTCGGCCGCACGAGCCGCGCTGGGTCGGTGCGCACGGGCTACGTTACGTCTCGGTCCATGTCTCGAAGAAGCAAACGTTCGCGGTGATCTATGCGCGCGGCTCGGGCGAGGTCGAGATCCCCCTGCCGCCCCTTGGTGACCGAGTGCGCGTCACGGCCGCGAAGGGATTCGACTATCTGCCGGCGGTCGCGGAGGCGGAACTCGCCGGCGACCCACAGCGGCTGGAGATCCGCCTCGAGCGTTGGCACGAGTTGCGCGAAGACGGCTGGCGGTCGGCGGAGACGCACCTGCACTACGACCGCCCCGAGCCCGCGGCCGACCGCGACTGGTTCCACATGCTGGCGGGGGACGACCTTTCGCTGGCGCAGTTCATGGTGCTCGAGGGCGGCATGGTCCCGGGAGTTTGGGCGCGGCAGTACGGCTACGGCCAAACCGGCGTGCACTCGGATGGACGCGCAACGATCGTGCCCGGCGAGGAGTATCGCGACCGGCTGCAGGGGCACCTGCTGCTGTTCGGCCTGCACGAGGTGATCGAGCCGATCATGGCCGGCACGCCGCGGGATCCCCACAACTGGCCGGCGTTCGCCGACGTGCTCGACAAAGCCCGGTCGCTCGGCGGACTGGTCGGTCCCGCCCATGGCGGGACGTTGAGCCAGAGCCCGACCGCCGTCGCCGACGCTCTGCTTGGCAAGGTCGATTTCTGGGAAATTGGAAACACTCACCTGTGGGCGCTCGACGATTGGTATCGCCTGATGAACGTCGGCGTCTTTCCGCCGCCCATCGGCGGGACCGACCTGCCGAACAACCCCTACCGCGAGCCTTGGCAGCCGTTCCTGGGCGAGATGCGAACCTACGTCCGCTCGAGCGAAGCGCACACCCAACCGGGCTGGCGAGCTGCTGTGAGGCGCGGGGACGTGTTCGTCACCAGCGGCCCGGCGGTGTTGCTGTCGGTGAACGGCGAGAGCCCCGGAGCGACGGTCCGGTTGCCCGCTGGCGGCGGAGAGGTCTCGGTGGAGGCGCAGCTGGCGAGCCCGCGCAAGCTGGAGGCTTTGGAGTTGGTCGTCAACGGCAAAGTCCGTGCGCGCTTGCAACACGCCCGGGCCGCGGGTCGGGCGAACCAGATCGTGCTGCGTGAGAAGCTGCGTTTCAACCGCGGCGGCTGGATCGCCGCTCGTGGCTGGGGCGGGCCCATCGACGGAATCGGCAAGCAAGAGGTCGCGCACACCGGCGCGGTCCGCGTGTTGGCGGGCGAACAGCCTATCCGCGACGAAGCGACAGCCGCGGAATTGCGAAAGCGCCTGGGCGAGCAGAAGGCCTTCTACTCCGAGCACGGCGCGTATCCGGACGAAGCCTCACGGGCGCGGATGTTGCGGCGGTTCGACGAAGCGCGCGAGAGTCTTTCTCTTGGAGACGCTTCCGCCAGGGCGCGGTAAGCGTAAGAAGTCGGCCAAGCCTAAGCGAGAATCTCGTTCACAACCCGACCGTACACGTCGGTCAGGCGAAAATCGCGCCCGGAGTAGCGGTACGTCAGCCGCTCGTGGTCTAGCCCGAGCAGATGCAGGATCGTCGCGTGCAGGTCGTGCATGTGGACCTTTTCTTCGACCGCTCGCATCGCGAACTCGTCCGACTTGCCGTAGACGAAACCGGGCTTGACGCCGCCGCCCGCCAGCCACGTGGTGAAGCCGTAGGGGTTGTGGCCGCGGCCGTAGGTCTCCGGGCCCTTCTCTCCGTCGGAGAGGTCCTGGAACTGCGGCAGCCGGCCGAACTCGCCTGACCAGACCAGCAACGTATCCTCGAGCATTCCGCGCGCTTTGAGGTCACGGATCAGCCCCGCGATCGGCTTGTCGACGCCCTTGCAACGTTTGGGCAGGCCGGCGCGGATGCCGGCGTGGTGATCCCAGCCGCCGTCGGTGATCTGGATGAATCGCACGCCGGCCTCGGCAAAGCGCCGCGCTAGCAGACATTGCCGTCCGAAATCGTCGGTCTCCTTCTCGCCAATACCGTAGAGCTCGAGCGTGGCCGGCGACTCCTTGCCCAGGTCGATCAGTTCGGGCGCCTCGCTCTGCATCCGAAACGCCAGCTCGAAGCTCTCGATCACGCCTTCCATCCGCCGGTCGCCTTGGAGGCGGTCGAGGTGGGCGCGGTTGACTTGCTGCAGATAGTCGAGCTGCGCGCGCTGGAGATCGGACGTGATCGTCTCGTCGTGGAGGTAGTTGATCGTGGCTTTTTTGGCGCCGACGTCGGAGCTGCCGATGGCCGTGCCTTGGTAGACCGCGGGCAGGAAGGCGTTCGAGTAGAGCTGCGTGCTGCCGCCGTCTCCGGATAGGTTCGGACAAATGGTGATGAACCCGGGCAGGCTCTCGTTCTCGGTTCCCAGCCCGTAGACGACCCACGAGCCGATCGAGGGTCGCACCATCTGCGTGTGTCCGGCGTGGAGCAGGCGAACCGCCGGCGCGTGCGCTTCCGACTCGGCTTCCATGGCCCGGAGCACGCACAGGTCGTCGGCGTGCTCGCCCAAGTGAGGCAGCATCTCGCTCATCAGCAGGCCGCTCTCGCCCCGGCGCACGAAGGGCGCGATGGGCCCCATCAGGCGGGCGCCCGCGATACCGGGGACCATGCGGTTCTTCGGCATCTCAAAGGGAACCGGCTCGCCATTGCCCTTCTCCAAGCGCGGTTTGTAGTCGAACAGGTCCATCTGCGAAGGGCCGCCCTGCATCCACATGAAGATCACGCGCTTGGCGCGCGCCGGGTAATGCGGCTGCTTGGGGGCGAGCGGATTGACGTTCGAGGCGCGGGCCTGCTGCTGCGCAATCGCGGATAGGGCCAACGAGCCGAAACCGCAGGCGGAACGTTTGAGAAACTCTCGGCGCAGCATCGGGCTAACTCCGGAACAGAAACTCGTTCGAGATGAACACGACTTGGCACCAGCGCGCCCAGGCCTGTTCGCGGCTCAACTCGGCTTCCATTCGTCGCAAGAATTGTAACGCGGAAGCGGTCTCCTGTTCGCCCGCGGGCCGGCCAAGGGCGCGCAACAGAAAGGCGCGGACCCGCTCACCATCTTCGAGGTCCTTCTCGAGCAGCGCCTGTGCGGCGAGCTTCGATTGCTCGAGCAGGAAGGGCGAGCTCATCAGGTAGAGCGCCTGGGTGGGCACGGTGGTGACGTCGCGGGCGCCGGCGGCCGTGTTCGGGTCCGGGAAGTCGAACAGGTTGAGCACGTCGAGCTCGTCCATCTGCGACTTGCGCAACGTGGGCAGGTAAACCGTCCTACGAAAGCGACGCGCTTCGCCTAGCTTGGCGCGTGAGGTCAAGAAGGGCGGCGTGACGACGCGTACGTTGTTGGGGACCTCGACCGGAAGCGTGAAGCCGCCGCGGGTTCGGTCGAGATTCCCCGAGACCGCGAGCACCGCGTCGCGGAACGCTTCGGCCTCGAGCCTGCGACGGTTAGCGCGCCACAACAGACGATTCTCCGGATCGGCCTCCGCGGCCGCCTCGTCGTGTGCAGCCGCCATCCGGTAGACCCGGCTGAGCGCGATCTCGCGAACCAGCTTCTTGACCGACCAGCCTCGAGCCACGAAGCGCGCGGCCAGGTAATCGAGCAACTCCGGATGGCTCGGCTTCTCGCCGCGCAGCCCGAAATTGTCGACCGTACGCACCAAGCCGGCGCCGAAGAGGTGATGCCAGACGCGGTTGACCATCACGCGCGCGGTGAGCGGGTTGACCGGATCGGTCAGCCAGCGTGCCAGCTCGCGACGCCCGCTCGAGGCGCGCAGCGAGCCATCGAGGTCGTAGCGGTTGGCGATGCGCGGCGGCTCGCCGGCGGTGGCCACGGCGAGGAAGCCGCGCGGGGCCGCGTCCCCCAGCATGTGCGGGTTGCCGCCCAGGTTGATGCGCGCGTCCGCGGGCACGTCCCGGTCGCGCATGGCGATCGCCATCGCCGGGCGCGGCTTGATGTACTCGACCCGCTGGAGCTCTTTGAGCGCGTCCGCCGCCGCCTTGTTGGCTTCGGCGACCTCGGTCTTGGGGGCGTCCGCCGCCTTGAGTTCCTCCGCCTTGGCCTTGGCGGCCTCGTGCGCCTGCTCGGCTGCGGCTTGCTCACGCCCCCACAGCTCGAGCGCTCGTGCGCGCTCGCGGAGCTCCCGCGGGGTCTCGGGCAGCAGAGTGCGGTTGACGTCGCTGAAGACTCCGCTGATGCGGCCGTCGAGCGTGGCCGAGCTGCGGAAGATGCCGGCCATCGAGTAGTACTCGCGCGTCGAGACCGGGTCGAACTTGTGATCGTGGCAGCGCGCGCAGCCGAGGGTGAGCCCCAGCAGGGCGCGGCCCACGGTGTCGATCTGATGGTCGACCACATCCATGCGGAGCTGTTCTTTGTCGGAATCGACCAGCGCCCATGGGCCGATGGCGAGGAAGCCCGTGGCGACGATCTTCTCGCGGCGATCGAGGTCGTCATCGAATTCGAGCACGTCGCCCGCGATCTGCTCGCGCACGAACTGGTCGTACGGCTTGTCCCGGTTGAACGACTCGATCACGTAATCGCGGTAGCGCCACGTCTCGCGCGTTGGGATGCGGCGGCCTAGGCCGATGTTGTCCGCATAGCCGGTGAGATCGAGCCAGTGCCGCGCCCAGCGCTCGCCAAGCTCGGGCGCCGCGAGCAAGCGGTCGACCACCCGCTCGTAGGCTTGCGGCGAGCGGTCTTCGACGAACGCGCGAACCTCTGCCGGCGTGGGCGGCAAGCCGCCCAGATCGTAGGATACGCGGCGTAGCCAGGCGTAGCGATCGGCGTCGGCGGCCGGGCTGAGCCCGGCGGCTTCCAGCCGCGCCAGGATGAAGCGATCGAGCTCGGCCAGAGGCCATTCGGCGTCGCCGACCGCCGGCGGCTCGGCCGCATGGACGGGCCGAAACGCCCAGTGCTCGAGTCTCGGATCCGCCCCTTGTTCAACCGCTTCGAGCGCAGCCGCCGGCTGATCTTCCTGCGGCCAAGGCGCGCCGTCGGCCACCCACTTCTCGAGCGCCGCGATCTCGGCTTGCGGTAGCCGGCCGGTCGGCGGCATGCGTAGCTGGTCCGACTCGTAGCGGATCGCCTCGATGAGCTTGCTGGCCGCGGGTTTTCCGGGCTCGAGAGCGGGCCCGGAGAGGCCTCCGCGCAGCATTCCGGCGCGACTATCGAGCCGCAAGCCTGCGAACGGATTCTCGGTCTGGCCGGAGTGGCACGCGTAGCACTTCGCGGCCAGAATGGGGCGAATCTCGGTCTCGAAGAAACGTAGCGCGTCGTCGTCCGCGGCCGGCAGCGACGCCGCCAGCATCAAGGCTGTGAGATAGACAGGGGATCGCACTCGGATCGACTCCGATTCTATTCTCACGCCCGCAAGCGGTCAACCCTTCAAGCGAATCATCCCGCCAGTTGGCGCCAGCCCAGGTAGGCGAACAATCCCAAGGCGCCTGCCAACAATGCGTTGAGCCATGCCGGCGTGAGAAAGTCCGTTCCGACCCACCGACGACGATTATTCATCAGCAGCAGAGTGAACGCCAGCAGCGGTAGGAACAGTGCGGCGAATACGCCGTAGAGGAGCTGGATCGAACGCACCGATCCGCCGAGGAGGAACAGCGGCGCAATCGCAGTGACGACGACGTAGGCCCGGTATGCTTTGGTCGAGCGCAGGTCGAGGTTGCGGCGGATTCCAGGCTTGGCGCCCGAATGCAGCTCGACGAAGTCCGCGAACAAGTACGGGATGCTCTGCCAGACTCCCAGCAGACTTGAGAACACCGCGCCCCAGAAACCTGCCAAGAAGATCCAGCGGCCGGCCGGCCCGACTGCTTCGGCAAGCTGATCCGCCATCGCCAGCGCGAGCATCGAGCCGCCCTGCTGGAGTTGCAAGCGCGAGCCGATGATGATCACGGCCACGCCAAACAGGCCGGTCACCAGATTGCCAACCGCGAGATCCAAGCGGCAGACCGGCAGCATCTCCAACCCGCGCCGCCCTTGTTCGCGAATCCAATACCCGTAGGACATCAGCGTGACCGTGCCGCCCACGCCGCCCAGCACCGCCAGCACCCAGTGCGAGCCGCCCCGCGGCGCCGAGGGGATGAATCCTCGCGCGACCGCCGCCCAGTCCGGCCCGATTGCGACGGCGGTGATCATCACCGTGACGAACATCATGCCGATTAGCGCGGCCATCAGGCGCTCGAACAGCTCGAAGCTGCCGCGCAACACCAGCGCCATGCCGATGAGCGAATGCAGCGCCCCCCAGGCCAACACCGACTGCGAGGAGTCGCCGACTTGCCACAGGCCGGTCCCCGCGACCCCGCAGGCGCTCACCAGCGCGCGGCCCACGATGAGGGTGAACATCAGCAGGTAAATCAGAAACACCCAGCGGATCCAGCCGCCGAGCTTCCAGACCCAGCCCTCCAGCAAGGTCGAGCCGGTGGAGAGCTGCCAGCGCGCCAGGCCTTCGGCCAACGCCCACTTGAGCAGCGCGCCGGCGACCGCGCACCACAGCACGGCCAAGCCGGCCTCGGAGCCCGCCAGAGTGGAGGTGAGCAGGTCGCCCGCGCCGACGCCGGTCGCCGCCAACAGAATTCCCGGGGCGACGATGCGATACCAAGGCGTGGAGACGCGGCTTGCCATCGGCGACTCTCAGATTGTAGGCGGAAGCTGCCAGCTCGATCGGGCGAGAGCCCGGTAGACTGTGGGCGAGCACTCGTTCCCATGCACCGTACTACAGCCACCGTGCTCGCCTCCCTCGCGCTCGTCTCGGTCGCCGCGGCCGAGACATTCACCATTCGGCCGCAGTTCACCCAGGGGCGGCACGTGGAGGTCGAGGTTGCTCGCCGCCGGGCTGACCGTGGTCGCAAGTTCGTCGCCAGCAGTACTGTCGTCATAGACGTGATCCGGGTCGACGATTCCGGCGCCGTCCTCACCTTTGCCTCCGGACCCACGACCATCTCCGGCGCGCCGGCCGAGGTTCGCCGGGCGCTCGAGGCGGTCGACCGCGTGACGCGCGACGTGGTGATGGAAGCCCGCTTCGACTCGGACGGCGTATTCGGGGGCGTCGAGAACGAGGCGGAGGTCATAGAGGCCGTGCAGCGCGGCATGGACGAGATGATGAGGGCGCTGGCCGAGCGGGCGCCCACGGCCACCATGCAGCAAGTGCGGGCCGCGATTCAGGGCATGGTGACGCCGACCGTGGCCATCGATTCCGCTACCGAGCTGGTTCAGCTCTACTTCGGCATGGCCGGCGTGGACGTCACTCCCGGCAAGGGCGAGCGGGCGCAGGTCGAGTTGCCCAGCCCGTTCGGCGGGTCGCTCGACGCCGACGTCGAAATGCGCGTCGTCCAGATGGACCCGGGGCTCGAACAAGCCGTCCTGCGCGTGGAATCTCGGCCGACGCCGGAGTCGGCGACCGAGGCCGCCGCGGCGGCCGTACGCCGGTTCGCTCCGGAGGCCGCCGGTGCGCAGTTCGAGGCGGCCCTGGCGCGCATGCGGCTCTCGATCGCGGACCGCGCCGAGTACGTTCTCGACCTGCCCACCCACTGGATGCGGTCGGTCGACTTCGCCCGTACTTCCAACGTGAACGGCGTGCAGCGCGTGGATCAGACCACGATTCGCATCACGCGCGTGGGGCCGCAGCCGTAGGTTTCGGCGCGCTCTACTGCTCCATTGGCTCCATCGGAACGAACTTCAGCTCGAAAGCGCGGTCGAGAATGTCGCCGTTGAGCACGTACGGCAGCTTTTCGAATCGGATCAAGTCGACAGCCACGTTCAGTACGTCGCGCGGATGACAGCGCCGGTACTTGCGACCCGTCTTCGCGTAGTGCTTCTCCACGACCTGGGTCAGCAGCCCTTGCGGACATTCGATCTTGAGCTTCTTGCAGTAGTTGTGGAAGATCGACGCGAACTCCTTTTCGTCGGGGTTCGGCATGTACATCTTGTACTCGAGACGCCGTAGGAACGCCTCGTCGCCCAGGTCGTTGGGGTTGAGGTTGGAGCTGAAGATCAAGAAGCACTCGAACGGCACCTCAACCTTGCTGCCTGTATTGAACTGGAGAAAGTCGCGGCCGCGATCAAGGGGGTAGATCCAGCGGTTGAGCAGCTCGGCGGGGGACAGTTGTTGGCGGCCGAAATCGTCGATCAGATAGATGCCGTTGTTGGCCTTGAGCTGATACGGCGCGTCGTAGATCTTTGCCGAGGGGATGAACATGAGATCGAGCATTCCCATCGTCAGCTCGCCGCCGGTGGTCAGGAACGGGCGCTTGCAGCGGGTCCAGCGGCGGTCGTACTTCTCTTCGGCCTGGAGCAGAACGCTGTCTTCCTCCTCCTGAACCTTGTCGTGATAGAGCGAATCGTAGACCTTGATGTACTGGCCCTCGGCCTGGATCACGAAAGGAACGAAGACCGGCTCGGCCTGGATGTTGGTGAGCTGCTCGGCGAGGAACGTCTTGCCGTTGCCTGGGAGCCCGTAGATCAACAGCGTTTTGAACGAGTTCACCGCCGGACCGAACATCGAGTAGAAGCTGTCTGGCACCACTGCGCCGACGAAGGCCTTGCGCAGCATCTCGCCGGTCAGCCAGCCCGGCACCACACGTTGGCGGCGGACGGCGAAATTGTAGTCGCGCAGCGGGACTGGCGCGGGGCCGAGAAAGCGATTGTCTTCGAGGTATTCCTTGGCCCGGACGCGGCCGGTTTCCGAACAGGCAAACGAGGTCGAGATTGAACCGAACCCCGAAGAGCGCTTGGCTTCGATGAGCCGATGCGTCTTGAGGAACTCCACTACGCTCTCGATCACGCTGAACTGCAAGCCCAGAATTCGCGCGAGCTCACGGCCCGAAGCCTCCCCGCGGAAGTACAGGTTCTTGAGGATGAGCTGCTCGATCAAGCTGGGCGGCACGCCGGCTTCCTCGAGCGATTTGGGCGGCGTGGGGACGAAGCTTTCGATGCCGACGCGGAGCGCGGAGGCATCCGGCTGCTGCTGCGGCTGCAGGGTCTGTTGCGAGGGGACGGCTGGGGTGGTGCTCATGGCGCGGTACGGACTCTAGCCTTATGATTCACCCTGCGTCGGATCCGGGATAAGTAGGGGATTCCCTCCGGCGGGTCCTAGGCGTTGTCTTAGAACCCTCCCCCCGAAACTTGTTGTTTTTCCCATTTTGTTCGCCTAGAATAGAAGGCGAACGAGGAGGAGAGCACCCGTGGCGCTGACCAAACGACAGCACGAAGTTCTCGAATTCATCGCACAGTTTCTAGCCGACAACGAGTACAGCCCGAGCTTCGAGGAGATCGCCGAAGGCCTGGGGTTGGCGTCGATCGCAACCGTTCACAAGCACTTGACGGCGCTCGAGTCCAAGGGCTACCTCAAGCGCAGCTTCAACCAAAGCCGCGCGCTCGAGCTCGCTCCCAAGTACTACAAGGAACAGCGCGTCCACAGGCGCGAGGCCGCGATACGGGAGAACCGCGGCGTGCAGACGCCGCTGCTCGGCGTGATCGCGGCCGGCCAGCCCATCGAAACCTACTCCGAGCCCGAGACGTTGGCCTTTCCCGAATTTGCAGGCTCGCGCAACGTCTATGCGCTGGAGGTCCGCGGCGAGTCGATGATCGACGACCACATCGTCGAGGGCGACTACGTATTAGTGGAGCAGACCGATCGGGTGCGCAACGGCGAGATCGTGGTGGCGCTGGTCGACGGCTCCGAGACGACTCTCAAACGCTTCTACCACGAGCCCGACGGCTCGATCCGGCTACAACCGGCCAACGCCGCCATGGATCCGATCCGCGTGCCCGCCGAGCAGGTCGCCATCCAGGGCCGGGTGCTCGCTGTCCATCGCAAGTATCACTAGCTAGCAGTCTTACCCGGCGAGCATCTGCCGCAGCACGTACTGGAGGATGCCGCCGTTCTTGAGGTACTGAACCTCTTGGGGAGTGTCCAGCCTCACCCTCGCTTCGAACGTTACGGCCGCGGCGCCGTCGTCAGGCGTAGCCGTGACGGTCGCCGTCTTGGTCTCGCCGCCTTCGAGGCCGGTAATCGAGAAGACCTCGCGCCCGGTCAGACCCAGCGATTCGGCCGACTCTCCAGCCGGGAATTCCAGAGGCAGCACGCCCATGCCGATCAGGTTCGAACGATGGATGCGCTCGTAGCTTTGGGCGATGACCGCGCGGACACCGAGCAGACGCGTACCCTTGGCCGCCCAGTCGCGCGATGAGCCCGAGCCGTACTCCTTGCCCGCCAGCACGATGAGCGGCGTGCCTTCGGCCTGGTACTGCATCGAGGCGTCGTAGATCGACATCTGCTCGCCATCGGGCAGCCGCTGTGTCCAGCCGCCCTCGGTGCCTGGGGCGAGTTGGTTGCGCAGGCGCACGTTGGCGAAGGTTCCGCGCATCATCACTTCGTGGTTGCCGCGCCGCGAGCCGTAGGAGTTGAAGTCGCGCTTCTCGACGCCCTGCTCGGCGAGCCATTGCCCCGCCGGCGAATCCTCCTTGATCGCGCCCGCGGGCGAGATGTGGTCTGTAGTCACCGAGTCGCCGAGCAGCGCCAGCGCCCGCGCGCCGGAGATGTCTTGCACGGGGTCGGGCTCGGCGCCCATGTCGACGAAGAACGGCGGCCGGCGGATGTAGGTCGACGATCCGTCCCACTCGTAGAGCTCGGACTCGGTTGCCGAGAGCGCACGCCACTTCTGCTCGCCCTCGAAGACCGAGGCGTAGGTCTTCTGGAACATCTCGGAGGTGACGGTCTCGTGAATCGCCTTTTGGATCTCGGCCTGCGTCGGCCAGATGTCCTTGAGATAGACCGGATTGCCCTCGAGGTCTTCGCCCAGCGGCTCGCTCGAGAGGTCCTTCTCGAGGCTGCCCGCGAGCGCATACGCCACCACCAGCGGCGGGGAGGCCAGATAGTTGAAGCGCACCTCCGGGTGCACGCGCCCCTCGAAGTTGCGGTTGCCCGACAGCACCGAGCACACGCCAAGCTCACCCTCCCGAATGCCGGCGGAGATCTCCTCCGGTAGCGGCCCGGAGTTGCCGATGCAGGTGGTGCAGCCATAGCCCACGGTGTTGAAGCCGATCAGATCGAGGTAGTGGTCGAGCCCGGCCGCTTTCAGGTACTCGGTGACCACCCTGGAACCCGGCGCTAGCGAGGTCTTGACCCAGGGTTTGACTTGCAGGCCCTTCTCGACGGCCTTTTTGGCCACCAGGCCGGCGCCCATCATCACCGCCGGGTTCGAGGTGTTGGTGCAACTGGTGATGGCGGCGATCACGACCGCGCCGTGGTCGAGCTCGATGTCGGCGCCCTTGTAGCGGACCTGGACGCCCTGCGCCGTCGCAGTCGCCGCTCCGCCGCCGCGCATGGCCATCAGATCGCCCAACGAGCCCTGGAAAGCGGACCTGGCGCCGCTGAGCGGGATGCGGTCTTGCGGGCGCTTGGGGCCGGCCAGGCTCGGCTCCACCGAGCCCATGTCGAGCTCGAGCGCGTCGGTGTAGTCGGCTTCGGGTGAGTCGTCGCTGCGGAACAGGCCCTGCTCCTTGGCGTAGGCTTCGACCAGCGCGATCTGCTCCGCCGGGCGTCCGGTGAGCCTGAGGTAGTCGAGCGTGGCGTCGTCGACTGGGAAGATGCCGCAGGTCGAGCCGAACTCGGGGGACATGTTGGCGAGCGTGGCGCGATCCGCCAGCGGCAGCCTGCTCAGTCCGGTTCCGTAGAACTCCACGAACTTGCCGACCACGCCCTTCTCGCGCAGCCTCTCGGTGACCCTCAGCACCAGGTCAGTCGCGGTGGCGCCTTCGGGCAGCCGGCCGGTGAGCTTGAAGCCGATCACCTGCGGAATGAGCATGGACACGGGTTGTCCCAGCATCGCGGCCTCGGCTTCGATGCCGCCCACGCCCCAGCCCAGCACGCCCAGTCCGTTGACCATCGTGGTGTGCGAGTCGGTGCCAACGAGAGTGTCCGGGTAGGCCTGCAAGACGCCGCCGTTTTCTTGTGCGAAGACGACGCGGGCCAGGTGCTCGATGTTGACTTGGTGGACGATGCCGGTCTCCGGCGGTACGACCTTGAAGTTGTCGAACGCCTCTTGGCCCCACTTGAGGAATTGATAGCGCTCCTTGTTGCGGGCGTACTCGAGCTCGGTGTTGAACTGCAGCGCCTCAGCCGAGGCGAAACGGTCGACTTGGACCGAGTGGTCGATGACGAGCTCGGCCGGCTGCAGGGGATTGATGCGCTTGGGGTCGCCGCCCATCGCCTTCATGGCTTCGCGCATCGCCGCCAGATCGACTACCGCTGGCACGCCGGTGAAGTCCTGCATCAGCACGCGCGCGGGCCGGTAGGCGATCTCCTGGCTCGGCGCCGCCTTGGCGTCCCAGTTGGCCAGCGCTTCGATGTCGGCCTTCTCGACCGTGGCGCCGTCCTCGTGTCGCAACAGATTCTCGAGAAGAATCTTCAGCGAGAAGGGGAGCCGGCGCAGACGGTCGGCGCCGATCGCATCCAGGCGATAGATCTGGTAGGACTTGCCGTCGACGGCAAGCGTGGACTGGGCGTTGAAGCTGTTCATGGTTTCCGGGGCCTGGGAGGCTAAACCTCTATGTTCTCACTCCCCTGGAGGCGGAACAAGGCATTGGCGCCGGACCGGGGGCGGATTCGGCGCGCGGACTTATAGGGTGGCGGAACTTCCGCCGATGAGACTTGAGAAGGGCATGGTCGTTTCCGGAGAGGATTGCAGCACTAGGCCGGCGCCCGAGGGTGCGGATTTGGTCGAGCGTGCACGAGAGAAGCTCGAGAGCATGAAGGAGCTGCCTGCGTCGGCGGCGGCGCTGCAACGCGCCTTGGTGATGCTCGATGAGCCGCTGTGCACCAATCACCGTCTCGAGCGCGTGCTGACTAGCGATCCCGGAGCGGTGACCGGTCTACTCCGGCTTGCCAACTCGGCCTACTTCGGCGTGCCGGGCGAGGTTGCATGCGCGGCGACCGCGGTTCGCGTGGTCGGACATCGGCGGCTGCGGGCCCTGCTCTGCCACCTGATCGCCGGCAAGCTGTTCGAGATCCTGCGCATCGACGTCCCGGTGGTCGAGCAAGTTCGCCGCAAGGCGTTGGCCGCCGCGGTGGTGTGCTCCGAGCTTGGCGGCGACGCCGAGGCGCTGCGCGTGGCCGGGCTGCTCTACAACGTCGGCGAGCTGGCGCTTGCTTCCGAGTTCCCCGCAGAGTTCGTCGAGGCGACCGACCCGGTCGAATCGTTCGGCATCAGCTTCGAGACGGCCTCGGAAGCGCTGCTGACGACATGGTGCGTGCCTACGCCGATGGCCCACGCCGCCAAGCATTGGCGCGAAGCTCCCTGGTTGGAGCCCAGCGAACCGTCTCAGCGCGTCGTCGACGCCGTCCACATTGGCGGGACCCTCGCGGAGGCCTGGACCGAAAAGGCGACGGCAAAGAGCGCCTCGGCGCGCTTGCGAAGCGAGCCGTTGGAGCGGCTAGACGTGGCTCCGCGTCGCCTGGAAGGGATCTATGAGCACATCGGGGCCGGCATCCAGGTGCTCGAAGAGGCGCTCTAATTAGCTCAACTAGCGGCCCGTCGCCAAGGTCCGCTGCAACATCGGACGGGATGACCGGGGAGATCTTTGCGCCGCAGGCGCAAGGCAGAAGCTAGCCACGGGCGCCGCGCCCGTGGCGTCGAACCGCGCAGTGTTTTCTTTGGCCCTGGCAAGGGCCTGGCCGCAGCCGAGGCCGGGCCCCTTGCAGGCGCTTGCGGGAAATCAACCCTTCCCGGTTCCACGGGTTTCACCCGAGGCTCTATCCTGCTGGGCGCCTTTGGCGCCCAATCGTGCTGCGTCCCCGTTACGGACCCTAGAGCCAGCACGCCAGCCCGTAGCGCGCGCAGCCTCAATCCAGAGGCTTGACGGCCAAGTTCCGGAAGCGGTGGTAGCCGCCGTTGACCCAGCGCGAGCCGCCGTGAACTTGCACGGCGATCATGCCTTCCCGCGCTCCCGCGGCGGAATGGTTCGCAGAATCCTGGAAGTCGGTGATTTTCTGGCCGTTGAGCCAGACCTGAATGTGAGGCCGCTCGCCTTCGATGCGGACGCGTAGGGCGTTCCAGGCGTCCTTCTTCCAAGCCTCTTTCCAGCCTTCACTCGGCGTCGTCTCGACTCCTTGCAGGCGTTCGCCGTAGACGCCGCCCACGTTGCCGCCCTCGAGATAGTCCAGCATGACCTGGTAGGCTTGGCCGGCTTCGTTCGAGCGCAGGAAAAGGCCGCTGTCGCAGCCGAAGTCGGGCTTGATCTCGAGGTAGACCTCGAAGTCGCGGTATTTCTCGTCGGTGAGCAGCAAGCCGCCATTGCCTTCGGGCCGTTGTGTTCCGGTGAGCGCGCCGTCGATGATGCGCCACTCGCTGGTGTCGCCGTGATGCGTAGTGAGCGAGATGTGCCAGCCCGCGATGTTGCGTCCGTTGAACAGCGAGGTAAAGCCGGCGGGGATTTCGGCCGGTGCGGAGGCGGCGAAGAGGGCGGCGGCGAGGCAAAGGCGAGCGAGCATCACAGGGACATCATAGCGGGGGCGGCGGCCGATCCGGCGATGGACGCGGCGGAGGCTAGTCGACCCAGGTAACCGAGTCCGGCGGCGTGTTGGAGCACTGGATGCTCTCGGTCATGCCGCTGGAGATAGGCGCGCAGGCGGTGTCGGTCGCGGTGCGCTGCGCCTCTTCGCGGCTCGTTCCCGACGCTCTTGCGCAATTGCTGCGCCCGTTGAAGCTCATGCAGACCTCGCAGGCGACCTTGTTGAGATCGAGAGTCGAGTAGACCACTAGGCCCATGAAGGCCAACAAGAACAACACCGAGATCAGGGCCGCCTTGGACACGTCGCCCCATGATCCCATTTCGCGCCGCGGCGGCGGTAACCGCGAGGGGATTTCCGCGACCGTATGTTACGATCACCATGGGCTGCAGCGCAGGAGGATCCCGCTAGATGCAAAACTGGCGCCGCCGATTTTTCGTGATGACGGCGATCGGTGTGCTCGCAGCCCTGGCGCTATTCGGGCAACGGCGCGGCGGCCGGCGAGGCGGAGGCTCGATGCTGCCTGGCATGGGCTTCGCCGGCGAAACCGTGCGCGCGGAGTTCTTCTTCACCCGTCTGCAGTATTCCGGCTACGGAGGGCGCGGGTGGGGGCGCGAGCGCTGGCTCACCGACTGGCCGCAAGCCGAGTACCACTTCATGCAGGGCGTCCAGCGGCTGACCTTGCTCGACGCCGCCGACGGCGGGCGCTACGTGAACCCGCTCTCGGACGAGATCTTCGAGTATCCCTGGCTGTA
The DNA here is from genome assembly GCA_965216545.1 of Bryobacterales bacterium. GTDB lineage: Bacteria > Acidobacteriota > Terriglobia > Bryobacterales > UBA6623 > RI-231. The sequence continues at coordinate 1,103,321 of OZ244172.1, read as the reverse complement.
CGCGGTCGAGGTGGGCGGTTGGGAGCTCAACGAGCTCGAGGCGGAGCGGCTGCGCGAGTACTTGGCGCGCGGCGGCTTCTTGATGGTCGATGATTTTCACGGCGGGCAGGAATGGGAAGGCTTCGTGATGTCGATGCGGCGCGTCTTCCCCGATCGGCCGATCGTCGAGATCGCCGAGAGCGATGAAGTGCTGCACGTGCTCTACGATCTCGACCAGCGGACCCAGATTCCCGGGATCCGGGCCGCAATGTCGGGTCTTACCTACGAACGCCCTGACGGCTACCCCGGATACTGGAGGGGAATTTACGACGACGAGAACCGATTGATCGTCGCGATCAACTTCAACATGGACTTGGGCGACGCCTGGGAACACGCGGACTGGCCCCAGTACCCCGAGGCGATGACGGCGCTGGCCTATCGTTTCGGCATCAATTACGTCATCTACGCGATGACGCACTGAGATACTGGAAGGACCCCGAGTGTTCGAGCTGCTGTTCCAATACCCCTTGACGGTCTACCGGAAAGGGGATTTTCTGTTCGCGACGGGCTGGCCTGTCTGGCTGCTCGTGGCGCTGGTGGTCGCGGCGGGGGCGGCGCTCTACTGGAACATGCAGCGGGCGCCGGGTCGGCTTACGGCGCGGCAGAAGCTCGTGATCTGGGCTCTGCAGGCCGCCATGGCGGCGACGGCGTTGTTCGCACTGTGGCAGCCGGGCCTGAGCGTACAGTCGCTGAGCTCGCAACAGAACGTGGTGTCGATCCTGCTCGACACCTCGCGTTCGATGGCGCTGGGCGACGGCGGCGAGCAGTCGAGGCTGCAACAAGCCGTAGAGGCGCTGCAGTCGGGCGTCATCGAGGGACTGGAGGAGCGATTCCGCGTCCGGCTCTACGGGTTCTCATCGGACGCGGACCGGCTACAGACGCTCGAGGAGCTGCCGCCACCGGGCCCTAGCAGCCGCATCGGGGAATCGGTCGCGGGCGTGCTCCGCGAATCGGCGGCCATCCCGCTGGGCGGGGTCATCGTGCTCAGCGACGGCTCGGACAACTCCGGCTCGTTCAGTCGCGAGCTGATGTCGGAGATCCGCAAGCGCAATGTGCCGATCCACACGGTCGGGCTGGGACCGACGGAGATTCCCAACGACCTCGAGCTCGCCGACGTGGTGGCGCCCAACACCGCGCTGCCCAAGTCGCGCGTGAGCGCCCAGGCGACGATTCGGCATCCCGGAAACGCAGAGACGGTGCGGCTGACGGTCAAGGACGGCGACCAGGTGCTCGCCGCCAAGGACGTGAGCCTGCGGCGCGGCGAGGACGTGCAAGTCGAGTGGATCGACTTCTCGGCCGGCGAGCCCGGCCTGCGCGACTTGAGCTTCACCGTCGATCCGCTCGCCGACGAGACCATCACGGGCAACAACACCCTGAGCCGCGTGATGGACGTGCCGCGCGGGCGCAAGCGCGTGCTCTACGTTGAGGGTGAGCCGCGCTGGGAGTACAAGTTCATCCGGCGCGCCCTCTACGAAGATCCGAGCGTGCAACTGGTGACGTTGTTGCGGACTTCCACCAACAAGTACTACCGCCAAGGCGTCGACTCGGCGGACGACCTCAAAGAGGGCTTTCCGGAGACCCGCGAGGAGCTGTTCGCCTACGACGGGCTGGTGATCGGCAGCTTCGAGGCGGCGTTCTTCACGCCCGAGCAGCAGACGATGATTCGCGAGCTCGTCAACCTGCGCGGCGGCACGTTGTTGATGCTGGCCGGCCGCAACGGGCTGGCTGACGGCGGCTGGGGCGCTTCGCAGGTGGCCGAAGCGCTGCCGGTGCAGCTCGGGACCGGCTCCGGCGCGACGTTCGTGCGGGAAAAGGCTACGGTACGGCTCACCGTCCACGGCCGGGACTCGCTGATCTGCCGCTTGGATTCCGACCAAGACAAGAGCGCCAAGCTCTGGGAGGAGATGCCGCAGATCGGCGACTACCAGACGGTGGGGGCGCTCAAGCCGGCGGCCGTCTCGCTGCTCGAAGCCGAAGTTGGTCGCGACCGCCTGCCGCTGCTGGTCAGCCAAAGCTACGGCCGCGGCAAGGCGATGATTCTGGCTACTGGCGCGACGTGGCGCTGGAAGATGCAGCTCGATCACGAAGACGAGCGGCACCACACTTTCTGGCGGCAGTTGCTGCGCAGCCTCACCGCGTCTTCGCCGACTCCGGTGACGATTACTAGCGATCGGTCGCTCTACGCCGACGATCCGCGCGTCCGGCTACGCGCCGAGGTGCGTACGAAAACGTACGAAATCGCCAACAACGCAATCGTCAACGTAACAGTGACTCCGGAGACCGGCGAGCCGTTCACGGTCGAGATGCACCCCTCGGCCGACGAAGCGGGCGTGTACCTGGGCGAGGTGACCGCCGCGTCCACCGGGGCCTATCGCATGGAAGCCAAGGCTTTCGTGGGTGACGAATCGCTCGGCAGCGCCGTCACACACGTGCTAAGGCAAGACGGCGTGGCGGAAGACTTCGAGCCGGCGCAGAATCGCGAGCTGCTCACGCGGTTGGCCGAGCAGACCGGCGGCCGCTACTGGCAGCCCGACGAGCTGGCTGGTTTGCCCGAGGAGATCCGGTTTTCCGAAGCGGGCATCTCGGCGCGCGAGACTTTGGATCTGTGGGATGCGCCGGCGATGTTTCTGCTGCTGTTCGGCCTCAAGGCCGCGGAGTGGATGCTCAGACGGCGCTGGGGAACGATATGACGCTTCGTTCGATATTGCTGCTGGCGGGCTGGCTGGCCGCGGCGCCGACGGCGCCGGCGGCGCTGCACTACGTGATCGTGGAGGGTTTGCCGGGCGAGCCGCGCTATGGCGAGCGCTTTCGCGAGGAGACCGAGAAGATCGCGACCGGCGCGCGCCGAACCGTCGCCGACCCCGAGCGCGTGCACGTGCTGCGGAATCGCCAGGCTACCCTCGACAACATCGTCGAGACCTTCATCGGGCTCAAGGACCGGATGGCCGCCGAGGACACCGTCGCGGTGATGCTCGTGGGACACGGCTCCTACGACGGCGACGACTACAAATTCAACATTCCCGGGCCCGACATCACGGCTTCGCGGCTAGCCGGTCTGATGGACGATCTTCCCGCCGAGAGACAGCTGGTGGTCAGCGCGACGAGCTCGAGCGGCGCGTCGCTCGAGGCGTTGCAGGGCAATGGTCGCATCGTGATCACCGCCACCAAGAGCGGGCGCGAGCGCAACGCCACCGTTTTCTCCCGCTATTGGGCCGAGGCGTTCGAAAATCCCGAGGCGGACGCCGACAAGAACCAGACCGTCACCGTCCAAGAGGCCTACCAGTACGCCGAGACCAAGGTGAAGGTGTACTTCGAGAACGCCAGGCTGCTGGCGAGCGAGCACCCGCGCATGGAGGGCGAGCTCGCCTCGACGTTCACCTTGGCGCGGCTGGGCGAGACGGCCGAGATCATGAGCGACCCCAGCTTGCAGCCGTTGATGCAGCAGCGAGAGGACTTGCAGACGAAGATCGAGCTGTTGAAGCTGCGCAAGGACGCCATGGCGGAGGGCGAGTACTTCAACGAGCTTCAGGCGTTGCTGTTGAAGCTGGCAGAGCTCGAAGAGAAGATCTCGGCGGAAGCGGCCGCCCGCAAGGAAGAGGCGCAGCCATGAGACTCGTGGGAGCGTGGGCTTTGGCGCTGGCGGCGCTGCCGGCTTGCGGCGGCCAGGGCGTCGACCACGGGGTGCGGCCGGCCGCGCTCGAGCCCTGCGATGAGCATTGGGAGCGCGGGCGCCGGGTGGAGGCGAAGCAGTGCTACTCGGCCGTTGCCGCAAGCGGCGACGCGGCCGCCCGCGCCGAGGCTTGGTGGCGTCTGGGTGATCTCAAGCGCGCCAACGAGGTCTTCCGCGCGGCGATCGACGCCGAGCCGGATAAACCGGATCTGCGCGTCCGATGGGGCTACCTCTACCTGCAAACCCACAACGAAGGCGAGGCTCTGAATCTATTCAAGGAGGCCCTAGAGATCGACGAGAAGCACATTCCGGCGCGCTTGGGCGTGGCTTCGGTCTACGCCGAGCGATTCGAGGGCAAGGCGAAGGAGATCGTTGACGAGGTTCTCGACGAGAAGCCCGAGCAGGTGGAGGGCTACCTGCTGCGGGCTAGGATCTACCTGGAAGACAAGGACCTCGAGAAGGCCGACGAAACGCTCGATACGGCGCTCGAGATGTGCGAGAAGCTTGGCGTCGCGCCGACCGAGGCCTATGCGCTGAAAGCGGCGGCCGATCTGCTGCGCGGCGTGACCGAGAGCGAATGGACGCTCAAGGCGCTCGATTACAACCCGATGTACGGGGACGTCTACGCCATCCCGGCCCACTACTACTTCATCACCAGGCGTTACCGCGAGGCGGCGGCGCTCTATCAGAAAGCCGTCGAAGCCGATCCGGAGAATTGGTCCGCGCAGGCCGACCTGGGCGTCAACCTGCTCCGAGACAACAAAGAAGCCGAAGGCCGCCGCCGGCTCGAGATCGCTTTCGAGGGCGACCCTTACAGCGCCAAGACCGTCAACTCTCTGCGCTTGATGGACAGCTTCGAGAACTTTCGCACCTATTCGAGCCGCGACCTGACGCGTTTCGAGGACGACGAGCAGGCGCGAGGGGCGCTCGAGCGCCCCGAGGTCATCGTCCGGCTCCACAAGAAGGAAGCCGAGCTGCTCAAGCCTTATGCTCTCGCGTTAGCCGAGGAGTCGGTGGCGAAGTTCTCGAAGAAATACGGCTTCACGCCCGAGCGGCCGATCCACGTCGAGCTCTATCCGGATCACGACGATTTTGCGGTGCGGACCCTGGGCATGCCGGGCGTGGGCTTGCTGGGCGTGACGTTCGGCTATCTGGTCGCCATGGACAGCCCGGCGGGGCGCAACCCGGGAAGCTTCCATTGGGGCACTACGCTGTGGCACGAGATGGCGCACGTGTTCACTCTCGAAGCGACCGATCACCTGGTGCCGCGCTGGTACTCCGAGGGCATCTCGATGTACGAGGAGTGGGAGGCGCGGCCGAGTTGGGGCGAACCGATCACGCCGGACTTCGTGCGGGCGTTCAACGAGGGCAAGCTGCTGCCGGTCGCCGACCTCGACAAGGGCTTCATGCGGCCGAAGTACCCCAACCAGATCGCCGTGTCCTATTTCCAGGCCGGGCTGGTGTGCCAGATGATCGACCGTGAGTGGGGTCCCGAAAAGCTCGTCGAGATCTTGAACTTGTTCGGCGAGAACGCCTCGACGAAGACCGCGCTGGAGACCGCGCTCGGCATCGAAACCACCGAGCTCGACAAGCGTTTCAAGACGTTCGTGATCGGCAAGTTGGGCCAGTTGGCCGACGATGGCGGGCTCGAGCTGTGGCGCGAAGAGCTCAAGAAGATGCTGGCCGCGGCGAAGGAAGAGAACTGGGACGAGACGATCGAGCTCGGGGCGAAGGTCAAGAAGATCTATCCGGCCTACGTCGAGGCCGGTTCTCCCTACGTGATTCTCGCCGAGGCTCACGAGAAGCGCGGCGAACGCGAGAAAGCGATCGCCGAGCTGCAAGCCTATTTCGAGCACGGCGGACGAAGGCCCGAGCAACTCAAGAAGCTCGCCGACTGGCATGCCGAAGCCGGCAATCGGGAACGAGCCATCGCGGCGCTCGACGAGGTGCTCTACATCTGGCCCGCGGACGAGGATCTCCACGTCAAGCTAGGCGATCAGTTGCTCGAGGCGGGCCGCAACCGCGAGGCGTTGCGGGAGTATCGAGCAGCCATTGCGATGGATCCGATCGATAAGGCGGCCGCCCACTACCGGCTGGCTCGAACCTACACTACACTTAGGGACTCCGAGAGGGCCCGCAGGCACACGCTGATGTCGCTCGAAGCCGCGCCATCATACCGTCCGGCGCAGCAGCTCCTTCTCGAACTGACTGGAAAATAAGACATTTATGACGTCGATGGAAACGGTTGGCTTGGAAACGGCGGAATCGCGCGAGCTGGTGGAGAAGTTCAACGTCTCGATGGAGCGCATCCGCGAGCAGGTGCGGAAGATCATCGTTGGCCAAGACGAGGTGGTCGAGCATTTGCTGCTTACCCTGCTGGTTGGCGGGCACTGTCTGATTACCGGCATGCCCGGTACGGCCAAGACGTTGCTGGTGCGCACGCTCGCGGACGCGTTGGGGCTGACCTTCAAGCGGATCCAGTTCACCCCGGACCTGATGCCGACCGACGTCACCGGCACGGACATCATCGAGGAGGACGTGACGACCGGCCACCGCACCTGGACCTTCGTGCAAGGCCCGCTGTTCACCAACGTGCTGCTCGCCGACGAGGTCAACCGGACGCCGCCCAAGACGCAGGCCGCGCTGCTCGAGGCGATGCAGGAGAAGACCATCACCGTCCGCGGCAACACCTACACGCTCAAGCCGCCGTTCTTCGTGCTCGCAACCCAGAACCCGATCGAGCTCGAGGGCACCTATCCGCTGCCCGAGGCGCAGCTCGACCGCTTCCTGTTCAACGTCGTGCTCGACTACCTGGACGCCGAGCAGGAGATGGATGTGGTGAGCCGGAACACGGGCGGCGCGCCGTTGCCGGCCGTCGAGGCGGTTACCACCGACGAGGACATTCTGAAGTTCCAGTGGCTGGTGCGCCAGGTGCCGGTCTCGGATGCCGTCAACCGCCACGCCGTCGAGCTGGTGCGCGCGACGCGGCCGAGCGACCCGCTAGCCCCGGAGGTCGTCACCAAGTATGTCAACTACGGCGCCTCGGTCCGCGCGACGATGTTCATCACCATGGCCGCCAAGGCGCGGGCGCTGATGGACGGGCGCTACCACGTCAGCTACGAGGACGTCAGGGAGCTGATTCTGCCCATCTTGCGTCACCGCGTACTGACCAACTTTTACGCGGAGTCCGACAAGGTCACCGTCGACGATGTCCTGCGCAAGCTGGTCGCCGGGCGCCCCGCGCCCGAGGAATAGTCGATGGCGGTGCAGACACTGCTCGACCCCGCCGTTCTCGGTCGCCTGACGAGCATCGAGCTCGTGGCGAAGACAGTGGTTGACGGGTTTCTGACCGGCTTGCACCGCTCCCCGTTCTTTGGGTTCAGCCTGGAGTTCGCCGAGTACCGGCCCTACGTGCCGGGCGACGACCCGCGTTTCGTCGACTGGAACGTGTTCTCGAGGACCGACCGCACCTACATCAAGCGCTACCTGGGTGAAACGAATACGCACCTGGTCATCCTGCTCGACACCAGTGCGTCGATGGGCTTCAAGGGGCGCGCGCCGCAGACCAAGCTGCAGTACGCCAAGTACCTCGCTTCGTCGTTGGCCTATCTCTCCACTCGCCAGCACGATGCCACCGGCCTGATCTGCTTCGACGAGAAGGTGAACGACTACCGGCACCCGTCCACGCGGCCCGGCCACCTCCAGAGCATTCTGCTCACCATTGAGCGAGCCGAAGCCTCGACCGGCACCGACATGGAGCTGCCGTTCGACCACTTCCGCCAGTACGTCTCCAAGCGCGGGCTCGTGGCCGTGATCTCGGATTTCTACTACGACCCCGAAACAGTGGTGAAGGGAGTCCGCCCGCTCGCCTTTCAGGGCCACGAAATGATGTTCTTCCAGGTGCTGGACCCGGCCGAGATCGAGCCCGACATCCGTGAGGCGACGGTACTCGAGGACATGGAGACCGGTGATCTTCTGGAAGTCTCGTCCAGCTTCGCGCGCAGCGAGTATCCGGCCAAGATCCGCGCTCACATGGAGAACCTCGAGAGCACGGTGCAGGGCATTGGCGGCGACTATGTGCTGCTCGACACCTCGCGCCCGCTCGATCTAGCGCTGCGGGAGTATCTCTTGTTCCGGCAAAGACGACGATAACGACACATGACGCTGCTGTCTCCATGGTTCTTGCTCGGCGCGTTGGCTCTCAGCCTGCCGCTGTGGTTGCACCTGCTGCAGCGCGAGAATCCGGTGCGGCTGCCTTTCGCGTCGTTGATGTTCTTCGAGAAGCGCACGCAGAGCACGCTGTTGCAGCGGCAGTTCCGCTACCTGCTGCTGCTCGCGGCGCGGTTGGCGATGCTGTTGTTGCTCGTGCTGGCCTTCGCCAAGCCGATTTGGGAGCGGCCGCCGACGACCATCCTCAGCGATATCCCCTCGTTGCACATCATTGCGTTGGATACCTCGCTGTCGATGCGCCATGGCGATCGTTGGGATCGCGCGCTCGAGGAGGCGCGGTCGGCGGTCAACACTCTCGAGCCTCAGGACCAGGGGCAGATCCTCACGACCGGCCCCTCGGTCAGCGTGATCACCAACCCGAGCGGCGACAAGGCCGAGCTGCTAGCCGCGCTCGAGTCGCTCGAGCCGACCGCTTCGCGCAACTCTTATGGAGACGTGGTGGAAGCGGTCCGCAGCCTGATTCCCAATCCCGATACGCCTGTCGAGGTGCATCTGATCTCCGACTATCAGGCCGCGGCCATGCCGGGGCGGTTCTCCGACGTCGCCCTGCCCACCGTGGCACAACTTCACGTCCGCAACGTGGGCGGCGACAACGACGAGAATTGGGCCATTGAAAGCGTGAAGGGCTCGTTGCGGCTGGCAGGCGCGGACGAGCCGCGGCTGGAAGTCACCGTGGCCGGCTTTTCGGCGAATCCGGCCCGCAAGAGCGTGACGCTCGAGATTGACGGCCAAACCATCGCTTCGGAAAGCCGGGAGGTGCCGGCGATGGGCCGCGCGTCGTTCCTGTTCGAGGACTTCGACGCGCCGGAAGGCTTCAGCAGGGCGCGACTCTCGCTCTCGCCAAATGACGGGCTGCCCGACGACGACGTGCGGTTGGTCGCACTCGATAACTCCCAGCCTGACCCGATCCTGTTCGTCACCAACGACCGCCGCCGCCGGGACGCTCTCTACTACGAGTCGGCGCTCAACGCTTCCCGCGCCGCGGTGTTTCGGGTGAAAACTTCTTCTCCGGGCGAGGCCGAGCGCTTGGATCCGGACGACTTCGCGCTGGTCGTACTCTCGGACGTGGCGCAGGTCTCGGCCGGCTTTGAAGACGAGCTCGAGGAGTACGTCGACTCCGGAGGGTCGGTGTTGATCGCGGTGGGCTCGGAGATCGCCGCTCGCGGCAACGTTCCGCTGAGCGGCCAGCGTGTGGCCCCCTCTCCGATGGGAAGCGGGGCGGGTTTCCAACTCGTGGGCCGCATCGACGCGACGCATCCAGCGCTGGGGCGCGTCGAGGGCTTCCGCGGCGTGAAGTTCTTCCGCCACGCGCGGATTGCGCCCGCCGAGGAAGACGACGTTCCCGCGCAGACCGCGGACGGCTCGCCATTGATCGTCGAGCGCACCCTCGGGGCGGGCCGCGTGCTGGTGTTTGGATCGACTTTCGACAATGTTTGGAACGACCTGCCGATTCGGCCGGTCTTCGTCCCGTTTACCGCCGAGACCGCGCGTTATCTATCAGGCGTGGCGGATGAGATGACCCTTGCGACGGTGGACTCGACGCTCGAGCTCGCGCGTCGCCGCGAAGGCGCCGGAATGGTGCAGGTGTTCGACCCCGGGGGCGAACGAGTGCTTTCGCTCTCCGAGGCGGTGACGCGCAACGACGTCTCGCTCGAGACGGTTGGCTTCTACGAGCTGCGCAGCCCCGAGGGCGCGGAGCTCGTCGCGGTGAACCCGGATCCGCGGGAATCGAACCTGCGGCCGATCGAAAGCGACACGCTCGAGCTGTGGGAGGCGACCGGCCGCTCGGGCGGCGGCGATGCCGAGGGAGAGGCCCAACAGGCGGCCATCAAGCCCCCTCCGCTGCGCATTTGGAGATTCTTACTGATCTTGCTGGCGGCAATCGTGCTGTTAGAATCCGTCATAGGCAATCGTAGGTTGGACGTCCGTAGGGAGGTATGACCCAGTGACTTCGAGAGGGAACTTGCAGGACTACGTGGCCGAGTTCGGCCGCCGGCTGCGGCTGACGCTGGCTTCGCGCGGCGCAGGCGCGGTGGCCCTGGCGGCGCTGCTGCTCACGGTCGTGCTCGTCTACCTCGCCAACCGCTATGCCTTTTCCGACTCGAGCGTCATCGGCGCCCGCACGGTATTGTTCGGCGGCCTGATCGCGGCAGCGGTCGCTCTGCTTGCGCGGCCACTCTCGCGCTTGGCCAAGCGCGGCGTCGCCGGCGAGATCGAGAAGTCAGTCCCGGCCTTCAACGGACGCGTCACGACCTATCTCGACGAAACGAGGCGCACGGAGAAGAGCGGCGCCAAGAACCCGTTGCTCGACCTGCTGGCCGAGGACGCCATGAAGGTTGCCGAGACGGCGCCGGTGGAAACGATCGTCACCACCGGGCGCATCGTCTCCTATGCGGGCCTGGCCGTGGTGGCGGCGGCGGTGTTGATCTGGCTGGGCAGCGCCGGACCGGGCTATTGGGGCTACGGCGCCGCCAAGCTGTGGGCCGGCTGGCTGCTGCCGGACAAGCCGCCGCTCTACGACATGATCGTCGAGCCGGGCGACGCCACGGTGCGTTCGGGCGCGGGCCTGAAAGTGACTGCGCAGCCGGTGGGATTCGACGCCTCCAACGCCGAAATCGCCGTCAAGTACGAAAGCAGCGTCGACTGGGAGCCGGCGCCCATGGCGCGCATGCCCGAGGGCGCGGGTTTCGAATTCTCATTCACGGGCATCCACGAGCCCTTCTCCTACGCCGTCACAGCCGGCGGCATCCGCTCGAGCGAGTATCAGGTCCGCGTCGTGGAGATGCCGAACGTCGAGACCCTGAAGCTGACCTACAGATTTCCCGAGTGGACCGGAATGGAGGAGCTCGTCGAGGATCCCGGCGGCGACATCCGCGCGCTGGTCGGCACGAAGGTCGAGGTGGAGGTCAAGACGGACAAGCCGCTCGCTGGCGGCGTGCTGACGGTCAACGAGAACGACTTGGCGCTCGAGGCGTCCGGCGACCTCACCGTTCGGGCGGAGCTGACCGTCGACAAGGACGGCGAGTACCACGTCGCGGCGATCTACGAAGGCGAGCACGTGCGCCTGACCGAGGACTTCTTCATCACCGTGACCTCGGACGAGCCGCCGCAAGTGAAGATCCTCAAACCTGGTCGCGACTGGAAGGCCACGAGCATCGAGGAGGTGACGGCCCGTTTCGAGGCCACCGACGACTTCGGCATTGGCTCGTTCGAGTTGCACTACTCGGTCAACGGCGGCGAGTGGACCAACAAGGCCCTCAAGGGCCGCGGCCGACGGGTGAACGCCTCCCACGTCTTCTATTTGGAAGACATGGGCGTGATCGAAACCATCGTGCCGGACGAGAACGAGGTCGGCATCCAGATGTTGCTGCCGAACGGCGCGGAAGAGCAGCCGCTCGAGCCCGAGGAGAAGGAACCGCGCACGGTGCGGCGCAAGCTCGAGCCGGGCGACCTGATCTCCTACTACATCCTGGCGCGCGACCATGCCGCGGTCGCGCGAACGGACATGTACTTCATCGAGGTGCAGCCGTTCGAGCGGACCTTCCAGCAGTCGCAGCAGGGCGGTGGCGGCGGCGGCGACATGAACCAGCAAAATGAGATCTCGAAGCGCCAGAAAGAGATCATCACCGCCACCTGGAACCTGATTCAGGAACAGAACGCCCGGGACGGCCGCTCGAAAGCCGAGATTCGAGAGAGCGCCCGCATGCTCTCCGAGCTGCAGCTCACGCTCAAGGAGCAGGCCAAGACGTTGGCTGAGCGGACCCGCGCGCGCCAACTCTCCGGCGCCAACGAGAAGTTCCGCCAGTTCGTCGAGAACCTTGAGAAGGCCGCCGAAGCGATGCAGCCGGCTTCGGACGAGCTGGCGAAGGTCAAGCTGCAGTCCGCCGTGCAACCCGAGCAGAAGGCGCTGCAATACTTGCTCCGCGCCGAGTCGCTATTCACTGACATTCAGGTCGCCTTCCAACAGGGCGGCGGCGGTGGCGGCGGCGGTGGCGGCATGAGCCAGGACCTCGCCGAGATGTTCGAGCTCGAGATGGATCTCGAGAAGAACCAATACGAAACAGGAGGCGGAGGAGGGGCGCAGCAGCAGCTCGAGCGCGAGATCGACGACGCCTTCCGCAAGCTCGAAGAGCTCGCCCGCCGCCAGGAGCAGCTCGCGCAGCAGCTTCGCGACCAGAAGGATCCCAGTTTCGCCGAACGCTGGCAGCAGGAGATGTTGCGGCGGGAGGCCGAAGAGCTCAAGCGCCAACTCCAACAGCTCCAGCGACAATCACAGTCTCAACAAGCGCAATCGCAGCAGCAATCGCAGTCCGGGCAGCAGGGCCAGCAAGGTCAACAAGGCCAGTCCGGGCAGTCGGGCGGCCAGGGCGGCAGCCAGCGGCAACAGCAACAAGCTCTTCAGCGCGCGGTCGAGCAGCTCGAGCGCGCCACCGAGGCGATGGAGCAGAACGCCGGCGCCCAGGGCCAACAGGGAGGCTCGCCGCCGCAGCAACAACAGGCCGCCCAGCGCGCCCAGCAGCAGCTCAACCAAGCCCTGCAGCAGCTCGCCGAGCAGCGCGAGCGGCAGAACCAAGGCGCGCTGTCGGATATCGCGCGCGGCGTGGAAGATCTCGTCGAGCGCCAGGAGGCCATGCAGCCCGTCTTACAGGAGTCGTTGCGCAAGGCCCTGGCTGAGATGCGCAAGCAGCAGGAGAGCGGCCAGCGCGGGCGTCTCTCGAGCGGCCTGTCCCGAGACCAGGAGCGCGAGCTTGCTGAGCAAAAGAGCGGCATGGCGGAGGACCTGCAGTCGATCGAGCGCGAGATCCAGGACACGGTTCGGCGCATGCGCGAGGCCAACCCGGACGCCGCGCGTAAGCTACGCTCGGCGCTCGGCGAGATGCAGCAGGCGGAGGTGACCAAGCGGCTGCAAACCGCCGCCGACTACATCCGCCGCGGCGGCGCTCCTTATGTCGCCTCGAGCGAGGAGGGCGTCTCGCGCGCGCTCCGTCAGCTCCAACGCGATGTAGAAGATGCGCAGGAGCTTGCCGAGAACGGCGGCCAGGGAGGCCGGCAGGATGAGCTGAGCCGGGCGCTCGCCCAGATGCAGGATCTGCGCCGCAGCCTCGAACAGGCCGCCGGAGGCAATCGCGAGGGCGACCAGCAAGGTCAGGGCCAGCAGCAAGGCCAACAGCAGGGCCAAGGCCAGCAGGGCCAACAGCAAGGCCAAGGTCAGCAAGGTCAACAGGGCCAGCAGCCCGGCCAAGGCCAACAACCAGGCCAACAGCAGGCGCAGAACGGGCAGGGCGGACAGCAACCCGGCCAACAGCAAGGCCAGCAGGGCAACCAGCCAGGCCAAGGTCAGCAGCCGGGCCAGCAGGGCCGCCAAGGCTCCTCTCCCGGCCAGGGAAGCAACCAGGGCCAGGGTACGGGGCAGGCGCAGTTCGCCCAGGGCGGCCGGCAGCCCAGCGACCGCGTCGGCCGCGGCGCGCAAGGTTGGCACGAGGGTGGCCCGCGCCAAGGTGTCGGCGCGTCGAATTGGGGCGACTGGGGGCCGCTGCGCTCGGGAGGCCCGATCGACCCGGCTACGCGCGAGCGCATGGAGCAGGCGCTCGCCGAGGGGCTGCGCAGCGTGCCTCGGATCACCAACGATCTGCGTCGCGGCGGTCTTTTCGAGGAAGACCTCCAGGCCATTCGCAACAAAGCGCGCGAGCTGTCGAGCTCGAAGTTCAAGAACAACCCCGAATTGCTCGAACGCGAGTACCGTTCGGTGTTGAGCCTGCTCGAACAATTGGAGCTGCAGGCTCGCCGCAAAGTCGAGACTGAAGAAGGCGGAGATGTTCGCGTCATCGTGTCCGAGCCGGTGCCGGAGGAGTATCGAGAAGCCGTTGCCGAGTATTTTAGGCGCTTGAGCCGCGGCGACAAGTAGTAGAATAGGGTCGAATTCGGATGGATACGCGCGCCTCAGGTTCACCGGATCTGTTCACCGGACTCCACAGTTTCAGTCCCGAGGTCAATCGGCGGATCATCCAATCCGAGATTGAAGGCGGCGTGCATCTGGGCGATTTGCCCGAAGGCGCCGAGCTCGACGTCGACACGGAGAATCGCTGCTACCGGCTGGTGGTGCACGGCGACGGCGGCGCCTACATCTCAGGCCATCCCGTGTTCTGTCCCAAGCCGACGCTGGTAAGCATCCATGGCTCGAGTTGGGGCGGCTCGATGTTGAAGGTCGCCTACATCGGGCGCGGCATGCACCTCGAATTCCACCACCCCGACTTCCAGACCATCACCACCTCCCGGATCGTCGAGATCCGCACCAGCAGTCGGCAGTAGCCGCCCTCTCAGCCGGCCAGCGCGTCCAGGTGCGCCTGGACTCCCGCCGTCAGCCCGGAGAGGCTGTAGCCGCCTTCGAGCACGGAGACGACGCGTCCTCCCGAGGACGCCTCGGCGAGCTCGAGCAGCATTCCGGTCAGCTCCGCGAAATCGCCATCGTCGAGTAGGAACTGACCCAGCGGATCGCCCCGGCGCGAGTCGAATCCGGCCGAGATCATCACCAAATCCGGCGCGAAGGCGCGCGCCGCGGGCAGGAGCTGTTCCCGGAACGCTCCGAGGATCTCTTCCCGGCCCGAGCCGGCCGGCAGGGGGCAGTTGCGTGTCGTCTCTTTACCCGCCCCCTCGCCGCGTTCCCACTCCTTGCCGGTGCCGGGGTACCACGGCGATTGGTGGGTCGAGAAGAAGAATACCGAGCCGTCCTGGTAGAAGATGTCTTGCGTCCCGTTGCCGTGATGGACGTCCCAATCGGCGATCAGGACGCGCTCCAGCCCGTGTTGGCGCTGGGCGTGGCGCGCCCCGACGGCGATGTTGTTGAACAGGCAGAACCCCATGCCCTGAGCCGGGCGCGCGTGATGGCCCGGCGGGCGCACCGCGCAAAAAGCGCGATCGAGCTCACCGCCGCATACTCGGTCGACGGCCGAGATGACTCCGCCGGCGGCTTGGAGTGCGACCTCGTAGCTGCGCGGGCTGATTGTGGCGTCGCCGGTGGAGAGCTCGCGACGCCCCTGGCCGACCTCGCGCTCGACGAGCGCAATGTAATCTCGGCCGTGGCACAGAGCAAGCTCATCGACTCCGGCCTTGCGCGGGAGGATGCGCTCTGCTCGATCGGCGGCGACGCTGCCCTCGACGGCCGCCCGCACGGCGTCGTAGCGTTCCGGGCGCTCGGGGTGCCCGTGGCCCGTATCGTGCTCCTTGTAGAGCGGATCGACGAGGATGCCCAGCCGTGCGTTCATAGCCCGAATGCGCCGTGAGTATACCGCACGGCCGCCCGCGGTTATGGCGCGGCTGCCTGCACCGGCAAGAAGGCGTTCAGCGGCGTCGTCAAACCCTCGACGTCGATCTCGATCCGGTGGTTGCCGTCCATCAAGTTCGGCACGCGGATGTTGAACTGGTAGACCCCGGTCAGCCCAGGGGCCAAGCCGGCGTAGAACACCTCCGCGGGCATCCCGCCTACCCGGATCGCGGGAGCCGCAGCCAGCGGCGCCAGCTCGGCGGCGCCGAGCTGCCTGCCGGCGGGAACCGCTGGATCCGTTGCGCCGAAACCGGTCCCGAAGATCGAGATGACGTCGCCGGGGGCCGCCGGCTGCACCGGCACGCCGCCTACCGGACCGCCAAAGAGGTCCTCCGGAGCTATGAACGCCGAGAAGTCGGCCTGCGCGGCCGCGTAGAACGTATTTCCGCCGGAGTCGACCGGCGAGAAGGCAAACAAGGCTGGGGCGACCGCGCCGAGGTTGAGCATGCCCGAGCCGACCGTCTCGCCGTCCTTGATGACCTCGACCGTCACCGGGCCCATCGAGTCATCGTCGGGCGAGATGAAGTTGATTTGGTCGAAGTCGCGGCTGAAGTCCGAGCCCAGCCCGATGAACGAAATGAAGGCGTCGCGGCCGTTGACGCGAACCTGGACGCCGTCGAGGCTGGTCGGAGCGACGCCGTTCTCAAACGACTGGCTCCAATCCATCGTGCGGTTGACCAGGCTGCCCGACCCGGCCGTCTGCGCCGGCGACGAGGGCGCGACGGGCCCGAAGATGGTGCCAAAGGTATTGGGCGAATACGAGAGCTCGACGCCGAACTGCGCGAACGTGGCGCCATGCTGCACCGAGATCGGCACGGTGGCGGCCTGCCGTGGCGAGGCAGCGTCCGCGCCGAACAGCGATGCCAGCTTCTGCACCGTGCCGGCGCTCTCGCCGAAGACGGGGGCGCTGACGAAGAGCGCCATGGCGAGGGCCGAGGCCAGGGGAGAGCGAGTCGACATGACGATCATATTACCGCGTGAGCGCCGCCGCCCAATGTGCTTTTTCGCGCCCCCAGCGACGAAGTTTACAGCGCCGGCCGTGTTGCTACACTGGGGGTCTTTCCGAAGAGCCCGCCGTGCGATCAACCGCCGATCACTACGAGAGCGCCGCCGTACCGCTATGGCTCGCGCTGGTCACCGTCGGCCTGGTCGTTGCGATGTTCTACCTCACCTTCGTGTGGGTTCCCATGGAAGCCACCATGGGCGTCGTTCAGCGGATCTTCTACTTCCATGTGCCGTCGGCGTTCGTTGCGTTTCTAGCCTTCACCATTGGCGGCATCGCGAGCATTCGGTATCTGGCCAGTCGCGACCACCGCTTCGACGACCTTTCTGTGGCGGCCAACGAGGTCGGCTTGGTCTTCGCCGTGGTCAATCTGGTGACCGGCAGCCTGTGGGCGCGGCCGATTTGGGGCGTCTATTGGGCCTGGGATGCGCGCTTGACGGCGATGCTGCTGCTTGCGCTCATCTACATCGCCTACCTGATCTTGCGGCAGTCGATCTTCGAGCCGACGCAGCGCGCCGTGGTCTGCGCGGTGGTGTCGATCTTCGGCATGGTGGACATCCCGATCGTCTACATGGCGAACCAGTGGTGGCGTACGCAGCATCCCGCGCCGGTGCTCTCGGGCGAGGGCTCGCTCGACCCGAACATGCGTTTCGTGCTCTACTTCAGCCTCGTGGCGCTGCTTTTCGTATTTTGGTGTCTCGTTCGCGTCCGGCGCAGGATCGAGCACCTGCGGCGCGAAATGGATGCATTGCGGCGAGAAGTACACGCGCTTTAGGAGCAAAGACATGGGTGAGAACCTCAAGTGGTTGTGGCTGGCCTTTGGCGTCGGTTGGGCGCTCCACATTCTCTACGTCTACACTCTGGCTGCACGCCAGAAGAGCCTTCGCGACCAAGTAAGCCAACTGCGCGCACAGCTCGACGAGCGCGACCCGAGCGACGGCGAACCGATGATTGGCTGAAGAATTTTGCCAGTCATTCACGGTAATGTCGCGCCGAATTGGCGATATTTCTGTGACGCATTGAGAGATTCCCCCTAGAGCATCGGAACGACCGGTCCATTTGTATCCGCGCGTGGCGGACGCACAATTGGACCTAGGTTGCTCCGAGGTTTCCAGCATGTACCGTGGCTTTTCGTCCTGATGCCGGTCGTCGGCGGGGCGTGGTTTCTGCTGCGCCCGCTGGACTTGCCGCCGGACTGGTTGGAAGTCTCGCTCGCGGCCGTTTACCTATCCGGCGCCATCGTCGGGTACATCTTCATTCGGAGGGTAGCGAGTACGGCTCTGCACCTGGGCTGGACACTGTTTAGCCTGCAGATCGTCGTGGACTTCTGCGACGAGTTCACGAAGAATCAGCACTGGGACACGGTCGCCCAATCGGCCTTCGGGGTCAGCGGCTGCCTCGTCTTGGCTTACGGAGTCGCCCGCTCACAGGCCAGCCTCGAGAGCGAGGCGGAGGGTTTCCGACGGCGCGAGGAACAGCTACGCTTTGACGCCTACCACGATCAGCTCACTGGGCTGGCGAACCGTACCTTCTTTCAAGAAGAGCTAGCCCTGCGGTGGGGCCGGCTGCCTCCCGAAGCGCGCGACTCCATCGCCGTGCTGTTTCTAGATCTGGACAACTTCAAGAGGGTCAACGACGAGCTCGGACACCTGGCGGGCGACGAGCTGCTGCGAGAGGTGGGAAGGCGACTGAAAGAAGCGCTGCGGGGCGATGACGTGGTTGCGCGGGTTGGCGGCGACGAGTTCGCGGCGTTGCTCAGCGGCGTGGCCGACGACGAGAAGCTCGAGCGCGTTCTGGCTAGGGTCCGCGAACGGTTGGCGGAGAGCGTTTCGATCAGCGGCGTACCCGTTTCGCCCCAGGCCAGCATCGGCGTCTCCCGCGGCGGCCCGGATCGAGAAAAGCCCAAGGACCTACTGCGAGCCGCCGACACCGCCATGTACGTAGCCAAGCGCGCGGCGGCGAGCCGCCGCGCCGAGAGCTAGCGGCTGGGTCAAAAGGAGAGCTCGCCGAGCTCGGCCTCCACCTGTTCCTCGATCTCCACCGACCGTGCGCTCGACTCCCGGATCTGATCACGAAGCTCCCGAATGCGAGCCTCGCTGGCAGCGAGTTGCCCAGCCATCTCCTGGACACGCTGCTGCGGACAACGCCGCTGCCGGGGAGCAGGAGAAGCGATAGACCTCGCATGTTAGACCCCCTTGTGACAAAACGAACACCCCTATGGGTTCCACGATTGTCGTTGTGTCCCGGTTTCAACGGTTGCATTTCAACAGGCCGCCCCCTACAGTCAAACACGATGTCGAGTCCACTTTCGCGTAGGGCCTTCCTGGGCGCGGCCGCCGGCGCCGCTCTGCCAGTGCGAGGCGCGGTCTCGGAGACGAATTGGCCGGCGTTCCGCGGCCCGGGCGCTCGCGGCGTGGCCGACGGGTTCGCTACGCCAGACCGTTGGGACCTGAGCGCGGCCGAGGGCGTGAGGTGGCGCGCGGCGGTCCCCGGGCTGGGACATTCGAGCCCAATCATCTGGGGCGACAAGCTCTTTCTGCTCTCGGCCGTCCGCCCGGGCGGCAAAGCTCCGCTGCAAATCGGTCGCAGCGGAGCGTCAGACGCCGCCGACGACAACGGCGAGCAGAGCTGGGTCGTGCTCTGTTATGACAAGCGCTCCGGCGACGAGCTTTGGCGTCGCACCGCCCATCGTGGCGCGCCCAGAGCATCGCGGCACCAAAAGGCGACCCACGCCAACACCACTGCCGCCACCGACGGCAAACGGCTCGTCGCCTTCTTCGGCTCGGAAGGCCTTCACTGCTACGACCTCGACGGCGATCTGCTCTGGCAGCGGGACCTGGGCGTGGTCAACATCAGCAAGTACGGCATCGGCTGGGGCTACGCGAGCTCTCCAACGCTCTACCAAGACCGCGTCGCGCTGCTCTGCGATGATCCGGCGAATCCCTATCTGGCAGTGTTTCGCCTCTCCGACGGCGAAGAGCTCTGGCGGGTCTCGAGGAAGGGCGACTGCGAGCGGAGTTGGGGCGCGCCGATGATCCATGCCGACGGCAATCGAGTGCAGGTCGTAGCGAACGGCTGGCCCTGGATCGTCTCCTACGATCTCGAGACCGGAGCGGAGATCTGGCGCCTGGCCGGAGGCGGCGACAACCCCATCCCGACGCCTTTTGAAGCCCACGGCTGGATCTACGTCACCAACGCTCACGGCGGCAAGTCCCCTATCCATGCCATCCGGGCCGAAGCCAAGGGCGACATCAGCCCCAGTGACGGCGCCGAGGGCGAGGGGCTCGTTTGGACGACCGAGCAGGGCGGCTCTTACATCTCGACTCCGGTCGTCTACGGCGAGCGCATGTACTTCGGCAATACCAACGGCGTGGTGCGCTGCTTTCAAGCCAAGACCGGCGAAAAGCTCTACGAGAAGCGGCTCGATCCGGGCGCCTCGATGTTCGCCTCGTTGGTGGCGGCCGACGGCAAGATCTACTGCCCGGCCGAAAACGGGGCGGTCTACGTGTTGCGCGACGGGCCGCGGCTGGAAGTGCTGTCGCGCAACACGATGGGCGCGCCCTGCTTTGCCACGCCGGCAGTCTCGCAGGGCGTGCTGTACTTCCGCACGACCGAGGAGCTCATCGCCGTCGGATGATGCGCAGTCGGCGGATCGCGATTCTAGGCGTGGCGGCGGCGCTTGCGGTCGGAGCGCAAGCTCGTCGCTTTGGCGAGGCCTTGCTGCTCGAGGAGGTCGCGGAGAAGACCGCCGGCGTCAGCCTGGGCGACCTCGACGGCGACGGGGACCTCGACGTGGTGCTGGCCAAGGGGCGGCATTGGCCCGCACCCGACCGCGTCTTCCTCAATGACGGCCGCGGCCGCTTCGACGCGGGCTCGGCGCTGAGCGACGTCTCCGATCGCAGCTACTCGGCGCCGCTGGCCGATCTCGACGGTGACGGCGATCTGGACCTGATCGTCAGCAACGACCGGCCCGACGCCAAGCTGGCCTACCGTAACGATGGAGCCGGCGGTTTCGAGCTCGCGGGGTCCTTCGGCGACCCGCAATGGCCGACGCGGAACGCTGTGCTTGCCGACTTCAACGACGACGGCTTGGCCGACGCCGCGTTAGCGAACCGTGGTCCTACGCCTAACCAAGTCTGTCTCAATGCGGGCCAGGGCGCTGAGTGGCGCTGCCGGTCGTTGGGCCCCGAATCCTCGTCCAGCATCCTGGCGGCCGACATAGACGGCGATGGCGACCAGGACTTGATCGCGCCCCATCGCGACGGCGGCGCGAGCCTCGTCTACTTCAACGACGGCAAGGGCAATTTCGGAACCACAAAGCCGTTCGGACCGCCCGCCGCGGCCACCCGCGCGGTCGCCATCGCCGACTTCGACGCCGACGGCAAGCTCGACATCGCAGCCGCCCACGAAAAGCTCGGCCTATTCGTCTACCTCAACACGGGAGAGGCCGATTTCGACAGCGGCTCTAAGATCGCTGGTCTCGATGCGCTGCCCTACTCGATGGTCGCCGGCGACTTGGACCTCGACGGCAAACCAGAGCTCGTTCTCGGCATGATTCGAGCGCCGGGCTGGATCTTCTGGAATGGCGGCGAAGGTCAGCGCTTTCGCCGGGAGCGTCTCGGCGATGGAGAGGGCGGCGTCTACGCAATCGCATTCGGCGATCTCGACGGCGACGGCTTCCCAGACATCGCCGTGGCGCGCTCGGACGCCCCCAGCGCGATCTACTTCAACGGCTCCGCCAGGTAGCGGTCGAGAAACAAGTAGGCGCGCTCGCGCACCTCGGGCGGAAAGTCGTGGCCGCAGCTCGGATGCTCGGCCACCAGCCTCTCGCCCGCGCCGAAGACCCGCTCGTACACCGGCCGTGCCGCGCGCAAGCATTCGTAGACGCCTTGCACGGCGAAGTTGCCGTCGTCCACCGGCGCGTTGATGAACACCGGGCGTGGAGCGAGCGCGGCAAGGATCTCGGTGAAGTCGAACGGCATCCGAGCAGGATCCTTCCCGTGACGGGAGGCGATCCGGGGCATGTACTTCGCCGAGCTCCAACCCGTCAGGTCGCCCCCTTTGTAGTGAAAGAACGAGTTGAACCCGCAACTGGTCGCCACCGCTCGTACGCGGCGGTCGAACAGCGCGACGAAAAGCGAGTTGTGACCGCCCAGCGAATGGCCGATGGCGCCGATCCGCTCGGGGTCGACCTGCGGCAGGGACGCTAGCAGATCGACGCCGCGGCTATGGTTGTAAATTCCCTTCATCGTCGCGCTGACGTAGCCGCGCTCGTAGGCGTCGTCTTGCGGATGGCCCATGGTTGGGTAGTCGGGCGCGAGCACGACGTAGCCGCGTCTGGCCAATTCCTGCGCATAGTTGCGATTCGGACGCTCTCCCTCTCCCGTCACGATGCCCTTGCCCAGCGCTCCGGTGGGGTGCAGGGCCAGCACGGCCGGCCGCTTCCCGGGCTCGTCTGGAAGCAGCAAGTAGGCCGGGATCTCGTCGCCCGCCAGCGCCTGGTACCGGATCGTGCGCTGCACGAAACCCTCGCGCTTGCGTTCATCGAGGGTTCTCAGCTCCAACGGCCCGCGCTCTCGCGGCAGTCGGCCCATTACTGACTCCACGTGCGCCACGATGTGCCTGCGCCTTCGCTCCCACTCGGCCGCGGTTCGCACCGCTGTGACGGCGCCGCTGGGCTCCCGCACGTAGAGCATGTCGCGATGCTCGGAGTAGGGCGGGACGGGCTGCCCAAATGCTACGCCAATCGCCAAGAGTACGAGTAGGCCCGGGGCGATCCGATGCATGAGGTCAACTTAGCACTTGCTTAGATTCAACTCCTCAATGCACTTTTTTGGCGCAATGGCGGCCTTTTGTGGCATACTCGTCGTGCAGCCTCTGAACGGGGGCTTCGAAACTCAGCACTATTCGAATATTCGACTGGCGCCTGGCTTCCGGCGGGGATCCAAGCGAGCAGCTCGATGGTAATCTGCATGAGGTTGGGCGGCTTCGTTCGAGCGGACCGTCCTTCAGGAGCGTCCCGCCGCCACTTCCTGCCCCTTCACCATCGCGGCGGGGCGCTCTGTTCTCTGTAGGGCGTGGAAGTTGCGCCACGAAACCCTTTGAAAACGGACTTCCCGGCCGATCCGCATGGCCAGGTGGCGTACGGTATGAGCCGACGGATCGGCCGGCCCGGCCATGACCAACGTGTCTCCGTCGAGCTCGACGGCCTGCCAGGGGACGTCCGAGGCGATGTCGTCGGGGAGAATACTCGACAGCTCCGGCTGCAGCCGCTCGGGCGGCAACCAATCCAGCGCCGAATACGACTCCATTTCTGGGAAAACATGTTGTGTCTTCGCCCAGCTAAGCGGCCGCCCGCGGAACTTGGCGCGAAGAAACACGGCCAGGGCGCGGACCGTTGCCGCGGTGTTGATCCAATTGGCCCACACGGCTCGCAGGGGCACGGTCACGCCCTGCAGCCAGCCATAGACGCGCCCAACGAAGAGCCCGCGTACGAGTTGACGCCACACCAGCAGAGCGGCGTTGACGCTCAGCAGTGCTAGCAGCAGCGGCGCATCGGCGATTGCATCGCCCAGCGCCCAGGGCTCTCCGGCGGCCGCGGCGCCGGCCCAGCTCGCCAGTCCGTAGAGGAACAGCAGGTTTGTCAGCAGCGCCAGCGGATGGTTGAGCAATCCTTTGCGATCCCGCCACAGCCAGTAGCGTTGCCGTTGCGGCCAGCCGAAGCGCTCCCAGGCCTGCAAACAGTTCCCGATCATCCAGCGCGTTCGCTGGCGCACGGCCGCGCCGAAGCTGTGCGGAAAGTACTCCCGCGTCGGGTCGCCGTCCGCGGCGAAGACCTGGCTGAAGCCCATCGCGTTGAGCCGCAGCCCCAGCACGTAGTCCTCGGTGAGACTGCCCGGGTCGAACGGCTTGCGCCCTCCGAAGATGCGGCATTGGTCCACGGCGTCTCGCCGCAGCACCGTGCCAACGCCGGCGGAAGGGACGAATCCGCCCGAGCCCGAGCGAGCCGGCAGGTCTCTGGAATGGCTCTCGGCGAACTCGTCGCAATAGACTCCGTGGGTGGGTTGCCATAGCGGCGTGGGCAGCGGGAAGACCGGAAACTGCACCATGTCATACCAGCGGCAGGCGCGATTGGCCTCACGCAGCTCGCCCGCCGGAATGACGTCTTCGGCGTCGTGCATGACGAAGATCTCGTAGAACTCGCCCGTTTCGAGCTCATGTTGGAACACCGCGGCCAGAGTCTGATTCAAACAATCGGCCTTCGTCGTCGGTCCTGGGTGAGGCCCCACGGCGATGCGCACGCGGTCATCGCGCTCCATCATGCCGCGCACGGCGGATTGGCACTCGGGATCGTTGGGGTAGGTCCCGACCCAGATCGCATAGTTGCCATAGTCGACCGAGTCGAGCGTGCGCTCGAGCATCGGACCGATAATGCCTGCTTCGCCCCAACACGGAATCAGAATCGCTGTCGAGGCGTCAGGTGTATCGGGTAGGGGGTGCTTGCGCGCTCGCCGGGCCCGCCGCCATTGGCGAAACCACAGCAAATCGATGTACAAGTCATCCGCGCCGCAGACCAGGATCCACATCCCGAGCGGTACGAGAAGCTCGAAGACCCACCGGTCGAGCCAGGGCATGGGACGCCGCAGAATACCACGCGGCCGGGACGTAGCTCGGCGCCCGCGGACAGAATTTAGGGTTTGTTTATGCCCTCGCGCACCCTCACGCGGTGGGGGCTCGTCCAGGCGAGGTGTCCCTCCGCCGCCTTGATGTTGGCGGGCCACTGGGGCGACTCGCCTTCGAGCTCGATTCGCCAGTAGTACCAGTGGAAGCCGTCGCCGGGCTGGTCGGCGTAGGACGCCTCGAGCTCGTTCGTCCCGGCTTCGAGGCGGTGAATCTCGTCGCCGTCTCGTAGCAGCGTCGCTCGCACGATGCGGCGCGGGGCCTGCGCGCGCAGCTCCAGGCGCACGACCCCGTCCGGCGCAGCGGCGTTGGAGCCCATGAACGCACCGTTGGCGGTGGACTGCAGTACAACCCGCGAGCCATTGGTGGCATAGACGCGATGATCGGCGAGCGCCGCCAGCATCGCCTTCGGAGTCAGCTCCGGGGCCCAGAACCCGGTGAGCCCGCCGCCCACCCCTGGGTTGCGGCGATGACCGTCGCTAGTGGCGACGAAACCCACCTCGAAGCCCGCCGAGAGATCGGCGTGGATCTTCTCCGGTTGATTGATGTAGGCGCCCCACCCCGCTGCGACCTCGATGTTGGCGTCGCAGGGGCGGTTGACGAGGCGGTAGCTCGGATGCTGCGTATTCATCACGCCGCCCGCCGCCTCTACCTTGTCGCACAGCAGCTCGAAGTCGTCTTCCTCGGTGTGGCGCACGAGCGGCGTCTGATCCCCGGCGAAGATCACGGTGCGGTGGTTCGCCTTGCCGTCGTCGGTCCGGTCGCTCCATTCCCAGCCCGGAAGCGCGACGAAGCGGCCCGGCTCGGTGTAGCGCCGGCTGAAGTAGACCGACAGGGCGTACTCGGACTCGGTCAGCACCTGTCCGCGGTAGGCGCCCTGGTCGTTGGAGTTGAGCCAGGAGGCC
The DNA here is from genome assembly GCA_965216545.1 of Bryobacterales bacterium. Lineage (GTDB taxonomy): Bacteria > Acidobacteriota > Terriglobia > Bryobacterales > UBA6623 > RI-231. The sequence continues at coordinate 1,078,473 of OZ244172.1, read as the reverse complement.
GCGTCGTTTTCCTGCATCACGACGACATCGAGCTTGGCCTTGTCGCGAGCGTAGTGCATCAGCTCGTCGACCTCCCCTTCGGCGTCGGCGGTCAGTGTAGTGTGGACGTGCAGATCGCCCCACCACAAGTAGTGCCGCACGCCGTCGATGTCGATCGAGGGGCGCTCCGCGGGCGCGTAGCCCCAGCCCGGCCGGGGAAGCGTCGTCGTGCGCCAACCGCTCAGCTCCAATCGATTCGCCCGCGGGCGCCGCCGCGCGAGATCGATCTCCTTGACGTACAGGCTATGGAGCGGGTCGAAGCCGGCGATGACGAGCTTTCCATTCCGGACCTCGCCGCCGCCCGGGGCGGTGTATTGCACCAGGCCGCTGTCGAGCCGGACAGGTTCGTCCCAAGCGCCTCCAACGGCGAGCAGCTCCGCCGGTTCGGTGCTACGGCCGTCGTGCTGGACTTTGCGCTCCCACAGCACCACCGGCGCGCCGTCGTGGGTCACGATCGTCGGATCGAGCCGGCGGCCCGCGAAGCCCCAGATGGGGCCGACCTCGGGCTCGAGCCGGCTGAGCAGGCTGTGGGAGAGATCGGCGATCTCGCGCGGTGCGCTCCAATCCCTCCGCTGTTGCCAGGCGCCCTCGATAAAGTGCCACTGGTCGAGCGCCCCTTTGCCTTCCACGTCGTCCTCGCCAATCCAGATTGCAAACCAGCGGCGGCCGTCGGTCCACAAAGACGGGTCTGTCGATCGCCGCGCGCCGGAGATTCGCTCGGGCCGCGTCAGACGGCCGCGGTCGAGCTCGGCGAAGTAGACGGCGTAGGAAGCATCTTCGTAACAGTCCCATGCGATGCCGACGCGCGTCGCGCTGGCGGCCTCGAGCGCGGGCCGATAGCAGGGCGCGCCTTGCTGGGAGACGTGGCGGATCTCGCCGTCGGGCGTCCGTAGAGCGATGCGTTGCGGCTCGACCCCGTGGTCTTCCCATGCGACGAACAAGCCGCCGTCGGCGACCGCCGCCGCGGGCGTCAGCGCGTTCCCGCCCGGCCGAGAGAGTTGCTCGATCGGACGCCAAAAGCCCTCCTCGAGCCGGCGCGCCGCAATGTGAAACTCCCCGTCCGCGTGCGACTGCCACACAGTCCAGCCCGAATCGCGGCCGTCGGCCAGATAAGTCGGCATCCAAAAGGCGCCGTCCTCCGCCGAGAGAGCCTGCGAACGGCTCCGGCGGCCATCCCGGACGACCGCCGTGTAGAGCCGTTCGAAGTGGTTCCTGTAGGTGTTCCAGACGAACCGAGGCGCGCCGTCGGACTGTAGGTCAAACGCCGGCGAGAGCGGTAGGCCGTGGTGGTCGGGGTTGACGACGAGCGGACGCGGCAGGTGCTGCGCGAAGGCTGCCGCCGCCAGACACAGCAGCGATGGGACGAGGCGAACCATGCGCCGCAGAATAGCAGGCTAGAGGCGGCGGCGCACCATTTCCGCTTCGATGCTGCGACGGTGGGCCTCGCGCTCTCGCGGCGTCGATCGATCCCACACAAAGCCGTCGCTGCGAGACAGCAGCGTCGATACCCAGGCGCGGCCGAACTCCTGGACTCCATCGACTTCCCAGCCCTTGAGCACTTCGGCCAGAATCCGCAGTACGCCGATATCAACCTCGCGCAGTCCCGCGAGCGTGCTTTCGGCGCTCAACTCCTCGAGCAGCGTGACCGCGGCGGACGCTTCCTCGTCCGGAAGCCCGCGTAGCAGCGAAGCCATCCGGCGCAGCGCCGCGCCCTGCTGGACCGACAGGCGGCGGCGGCCTCCTTCCAAGACCTCGAACGGTGCGGATGATGCGGGCACTCTATCCCACTCATCGGATAGCGGTCGGCGTCGCTACAGTTGGATCCGTACGAACAAGAAGACGGCCAAGGCCGCGCTCAGCGCCGCCACATCCTTTGCAGCGATGCGGCTGGGGCTGGTGACCGGCAGGCGGCCGTCGAACCCTCGTACCAGCATGGCCGCGTGTACGCGGTCGGCGCGGTCCCAACTGCGCAGGAAGATCACCCCGAGCTGCTTGCCGTAGATCGACGTGGCGGACAGGCGCAACCGTCCCGCGCTGCGGCACTCGCGGGCCTGGCCCGCGCGACGCCACTCGTCGACCAGGATGAACAGGTGGCGGTACATCAACGTTACGATCTGGCTCAGCGCTTCGGGGGCGTAGAGCTTGCGCAATCCCCACAGCAGCCGGTGGAAGGGGCTGGTCGAGGTCAGCAGCACCAGCAGCAGGATCGCCGCGAAGCCCCGCAACAGGACCGACAGACCGAACCGGGTCGGATCGATCGCCGAGCTCGCCTCCCCCAGCGCGACCGCCGTCCAAGGCAACAGGGCCGCCATGGCTAGGAAAGGCGCCGCGGCCAGGCTACGTTTGGCCAGACGCGGGACCGGGACGCGCGAGGCCAACGCCAACACCGCGATCGCCGCGAAGTACCACGGGAACGGCGCCAGCTCTCCGGCGGGCTCCGACGCGACGATCAGGACGGCGCAGAAGAACAGTAAGAGCTTCGTACGTGGATCCAGCCGCCGCAGCGGCGAATCGACGCCGGTATCGTAGTCGAGGAAGCCGGCCTTCATGGCTGGCGCGCGGCCGCCCCAGAGCGGCTCTGCCGCCAGAGCCAAATCCCCGTCAAACCGATCAGCAACGAAACGCCTGTGAGCGCATTGCGCCATAGAAAGGGCTTCGCTTGCGGCTCCTGCACCGGCGGAGGCGCGCTCTCCTCCCACCGGATCCGCGTCTCGGTGCGATGGCCGTATCCGTCGTCGACCACGGCCATCCATTCGCCGCTCGCCGAAGGCACGAAGGCGAAAGCGCCGGAAGAGTCGGTAGCGCCGGTTTGGTAGGGGTCGGACGCCTCGCCGGGCGCGAAGATCTCGACATCGGCCCAGCCCGCCGACTCCAGCCCGTCGTAGGAGGCGCGCAACACCACGGCGGACTCGCCGGGCTCTACCAGAACCACCAAGTCATGGCCGCTGAGCAAGACGGGCGCGACGAGGATGACGAGCGCGCGCCTCATGCCGCGGCGCTCGAGAGGATTTCCGGCCGTGTCTTGCGGAAGAACACCACCGCGGCCATCGTGATCGCGCCCTCCACGGCCGCGACCGGAGCATAAAGAGCCGCCAGGAAGTAAAAGCCGCGGCCATAGTCCACCGCGGCGAACTCGGCGGCCAGCAACAAGGCGGGCAGCAGCGCCCCGGCAAAGCCGGCGGCGAAGGCCCGCGGACCTTCCGGCAAAGCCTCGGCGCGCCAGACCCCCCACGCAACCAACGCCCCGGCGCCCATGTTGAGAGCGTTGACGCCCAGCGAAAGCAGCCCGCCGTGCTGGAACAGCAGCGTCTGGAACAGCAGCGCGGCGAACACCACCGGGAATGCCCTTCGCCCCAGCAACACCCCAAGCAAACCGTACAGGCCCAGATGCACCGAGGCGCCGGCTACCGGGAACTGCACGAGCGAGGAGACGAATGCCGCCGAGGCCAACAGGCCCATCTTCGAGACCTCTTGCGGCTCGAGCCTGCGTCCCGATAGGGACACCGCGCCCCACGCCACGACCTGCGCACCCACGCAGATCGAAGCCGGGAGAATGCCGTCCGCTATGTGCATGCCGCGCCGTGCAGCGGGCCCCAAAAAGGACTCCGGGCCCGCTAGGGAGCCCGGAGTATAGCACGAATCTGGAATTTGTATGCGTCGATTCGTCTGTGTCAGGCGGCCGACGGTACGGCGCTCAACGATCCCTCCGAAGCCTCCAACAAGGCGCGAGCCTGCTGGCGAACCTCTGAGAGCGTTCGGACGAGCGCGTCCGCGGGTGCGGAATCCACGCCGAGGGCGGGCAACAGGCATTGAACCTGAATGCCGGCGTAGGCGCAGTGGAACCGCCAGTACTGTTTCGAGAGCTCGGCGGCGAAGGCCGGGTCGGCGCTGATCGGCGCCAGCAGCTTGCAGACTCGCCAGGTCTCCACGTAGTCGTGGCGCAACTGTTGCAGGTAGAGCCGAAGCGTCTTGTTGCGCGTCTGGCGTAGGCGTTCGGCCAGATCCTGCTCATCTGCGAGATAGGCGAAATCGCCATCTTTGAGCAGGCGGCCGACGGGTTTGTAGGAGCGTGGCGACGCACGGCCGCGACGGGTCTCTGCGCGACCGAACGCTCGCACGTTCGGTCGGATCAGATCCACCGCGAGCCAGATGGCCGCTAGCAACGTCGTAGTAAGTATGAGAGCGAGATAGGTCATTTTGCTAGCACCCTAACCAACTGCAGATTGACTTCCTCGAGGCGGCGCGTGGCCACACCGAGAGTCTCGAGATGTTCCTTGGAATGCGTCAGCCGCGGGTCAGCCTCAACGCTTTCCCCCGCGGCGGAGTAGGCGAAGGTCCCAATCGCCAGGCACACGCAGTAAAGTCCCAGACCGCCGGCGTCGAGGACGTGGTTCCAGTTGCTGCCCAGGAAACTGCGCAGGACGATCATGGCGCCCATGCCGATGATGTAGATCCCCAGCGTCCCGAGAATCGTCCGAAGATTGCGGCTCATTGGCAGCGAGAAGAAGCGCGCGACCAGGATGATGCTCATGACCCCCAGGGCTACTGCCAGATAGACGCTCTGCTCATGGATCAGCCACAGGCGGTACAACTGACTGAGCTCGTGTGCGGAATACGGCTCAACGAGCGTGACGAGGGTCAGAAAAGCCACCACGCTGCCCAAAGCCCCGTAAAGCACCAGCCGACCCACCCGGCGAAGACCGACGTAGCGAATGGCGAGCGCTTGGTAGAGCTCGTGGACGACGAAAAAGAACAGGATCCACGTGATCGTCCGAACCGCAAAGTGCCCGTACAGGCTGACGCTGAAGGCTCCCACCGCAAGCTTTAGGGAGCCTGCGAAGAACAGGAGGGTCCCGGAGACCGTACGAAAGGACAAGTAGGCAAAGAAGGCGGGATACCGACTGGCGTGGCCGGCGAACCAGATCCGAGCAGCCCACGCGCCCTGCAACGCTAGAGTGAGCAGCCAGCCGAACTGAATTAGGTCCTTGCTAAGCACGAAAGCCCCGGAAGTACCACCCTGTGCCGATGGTACCACCAGGACTCTTATCGTTCAAGATCTTACCGAAACTGAACGGCGATTACCGAGCCTAGGACTCTTCCTCCCAGGGGCACAGTTCTTCCGGACACGGATCCCAATCGGAATCCTGCGTGTCCGCAACAGAGGGTCCCGTCATCCAGGTCGCCGCAAACATCACCGTGTTGGCGACTAAGAATCCAAGCAGCAAGAACACACGAACCATAAGGCCTCCTTCATCTGCCTTACCGGTCAATCCGAACCGCCGACGCCTCTAGGACATATGACCAGCCCGGACTATCGCTTGTCTGTCCCTTCGCGAACTAGCGTAGAACACCCTACGACTGGTTGTCAATGACTCTAGCGCCTTGGAAGTAGGCTGGTTGGCGGGCCGGCATATGTCGATCCCGGCCAAAACGCTCGTCTTGTCTGTTCAGCCGCGCAAAACTCGGTCAGTCGCCGGCAACCCTGCAAAGGTCGCTTTGGCCGGCGACTCGCCCGCGTAGAGCGAATTCGTGACCAACCCTCTGGGGGCGTAGGAGACAAGTACTGGAACCATTGGTCTACCCCGATCGGTCGTGCCGCGACTAGATACTCACCCGGGCAAATCGAGCCGTCTGCAATCGGGTGTTGTGGCAAACCCCAGCGGAAGCACGGCCCAGCGGGTCAGACGGACGTGGTTTGGGTCGTCGGCAGCGGAGTGGTCTTGCGCAGGACGCGCGCGACGTGGTCCCGATCCTGCAAAAAGGCCTCGAAATCGACGGCCTCGATCGGGCGGCTGAACAGGTAGCCCTGGACCTGGTCACAGCCTTGCTCGCGCAGGAATCGCAGTTGCTCCGCCGTCTCCACGCCTTCGGCCGTGATCTCCAGGCCCAGGCTTCTCGCCATGGCGATCAGCCCGGAGGCGATCGCCGCGTTGCCCGAATCGGTCGGCAGACGCTGCACGAACGATTTATCGATCTTGATGCCGTGCAGCGGGAATCGCTTCAGATACATCAACGAGGAGTAGCCGGTTCCGAAGTCGTCGAGCGTAATGCGGACGCCGTCCTTGAACAAGCGGCGCAGCGTGTCGACGTTCGGCTCCGAGCTCTCGAGCAGGGCGCTCTCGGTCAGCTCGAGCTGCAGTGCGGAGGCGCCGAGGTCGTGGGCCGACAGCGCCTCCATGACGAGCTCGTACAGACCGCCCTGTTGCAGTTGGCGGGGCGAGATGTTGAGCGAAACGAACAGGTCCGAGCTCGAGATTTCTCTCCACTGCTTGGCGCGACGGCAGGCCTCGTCGAGCAGCCAACGCGTCATGCGAAGAATTGCGCCGCTCTCTTCGGCGATCTGGATGAACTCGCCAGGCGGCACGATCCCGCGCGTGGGGTGGTCCCACCGCATCAGCGCCTCGCAAGCATGCACACGCTCTTGGGTCATGCTCAGGATCGGCTGGTAGTGCAACACGATCTGTCCGTCTTCGATGGCCTGGCGTAGCTCGGTCTCCAACTGCAGCAGCTCCACGGCCTTGGTATGCATCCTCTGCGTGAACAGCTCGTAGCGCGCCTTTCCGCGAGACTTGGCGCGATACATGGCGAGATCGGCGTCGCGCACGAGCTCTTCGGAGGACTGGCGGCCAGTCGAGCTCAGCGCGATGCCGATGCTCACCGCGGCGTACATCTCGCGGTCTCCGGCGCGGACCGGGGCTTCAAGCTCTTTCTGGATCCGCTCGGCGATTTGAGTTGCGTCGGCGACTCCGCTGAGGTTTTCTACCAGAATTGCGAATTCGTCGCCGCCGAGCCGGCAGATGCAATCGCCGGGCCGCAGGCCGCTCTTGAGTCGTTCCGCCACAGACACCAGGAGCTGATCGCCGACGTGGTGCCCGAGGCTGTCGTTGACGACCTTGAAGCGGTCGATGTCCAAAAACAGTATGCCGAAGAGCCGGCGCGTGCTGCGGGCGGCTTCACTCCTCGCCTGATCGACCCGGCTCATGAAGTAGCTGCGGTTGGGGAGCCCGGTCAGCGGGTCGTGGAAGGCGTCGTAGAGCAGTTTCCGCTCGGCGCGCTTGCGCTCGGTGATGTCGGACTGCGAACCCGCGATGCGAGTCGCTCGGCCGTTCAGGTCGCGGACGGCGATCCCCCGCGTGAGCACCCAAAGATAGCTGCCGTCGGCGTGTCGAATGCGGTACTCGCACTCGAAGTGCGCAACCCGACCCTCGAGGTGGTCGGCGAGCTGAGCCCGCAGCCCGACGACATCTTCGGAGTGTACGCGGCCGAGCCATTCGTCCGGGCTCGTGCCCAGCTCGGAGTCTTCCTCCCCGATCATCGCCTTCCAGCGCTCGGAGTAGTAGATTTTGTTGTGCCGCAGGTCCCAATCCCACAGACCGTCGTTGGCTCCGCGCGCGGACAGCGCGTACCTTTCCTCGCTTTCGCGCAGCCGCTCCTCGGCTTCGCTCCGCGCCGAGACGTCGCGCACGATCGCCGTGTAGAGGACTCGCTCGGCCATCTGCATGCGGCTGATTGTTAGCTCGGCCGGGAACAGCGAGCCGTCCTTGCGCCGACCCTCACATTCGGCTCCGCCGTCGGGCGTGGTCTCGGCCAACTGGTTCACTACGCCGGGAATGCAGACGGGAAGCAGGTCTTGAATGCGGATCTCGGCGACCCCCTCGGGGGTGTATCCGAACAGCTTCTCGGCGCCGGGGTTGAAGGTATGCACGGCGCCGACGCTGTCGAAGGTTAGGATGCCGTCGGGCGCGTTGTCGATGACGGCCCGAATCCGGATCTCACTCTCGCGGTAGCGGCGGGTCATCAGCTCTGCAATGCTCAGGGCTCGAGACCGTGTCGAGGACAACACCAAGGCGATGTCGAAGAGCAGCACGCTGATCGCCAGCCCCGCCAACAAGACCTGCGCCGGATAGTTCTGGCTGATGGCAAGCGTCAATTGCGGGGCCGGGGTCAGAGTCAGGCGGATCTCTCGTCCCCCAAGCTCGATAGAGAATCGCTTGGCTCCCGCGGTGGCGCTGTTAGACTCCGTCGCCTCGGTCGAGCGGTCCACTCCCGCCAATGGAACAGGGATCGCGTCAGCTAGCTCCACAGCTAGCTCCAGATCGGCCCCGTACTTGGCCTTGGCCAAGTCGCGCGCGAGCACGCGCATGTCGAGCGCCGCTGCAAGCGCGGTTTTCTGTCCTCTCTCGACGGGGTAGAACAGCGCAAGCTCGCGGTGCGGATCCGAGTCCTGGCCGGCCGCGACCGAGGTCACCGCGATCTCGCCGTCCTGCAAGCGGCTGGTCGCGCTCTGCCCGAGGCCTGCGCCTGGCTCGCACAACCCGCAGGAAGCCTCGCCCAGCACTTGCTCGGAGCACCGCAGCCCGTCGTCGCCCACGCCTGGTTGCAGCACCGCCAAACAGCTCAGAGCGGCATAGTCCCTCGACGGATGCAACTGCCGGACGATCGCCAACCATTCCCGCCGCAGCTCTTCCGATTGCGACAACGATGCGTACGACCCGCCCGCGGCTCGTAGTGCGGTCTCGTAGTTCCGCAGTCGCTCGTTCAGGTGCGCCCGGACGCGGTCGGCGGCCTCCTCGAACTGCTGCCGCTCGTCTTGCTCCTGTCGCGAGCGGGCCGAGAGCCAGCCGATTCCTGTAGCCATCAGCGCGACGGCCAAGATGCCCCAGGCGGCCATGTTCCGCCGGGGATTCATCCGTCGCGCCTCCACACCCTCCCCCGCGGAGGTCTGGATCAGCACGAACACCAAGAAGCAAGCCCCCAGCGCCAGCCCCAGCAGCAGAATCGTAGCGCGTGTTGCCGCGTGCGAGCGGTAGGCCTCCGATGCTGAAAGCTCGGTCAGCAACCCTAGGTCCAGTACGCCGGACGGGCCCCACGCCGCGATCGACTCGACTCCGTCGCAGCCGGCGAAGCCCTCGACGTTGTGAGAGGTCTCAAGCACGCTGGGAGCTCCGCTCAATCCCGAAGCCGTTTCGATCAGCTGGGTCGGCGCCAGATCGCAATCGGTGGAGCGGCCTGACGCGCCGCGTCGTATCCAAGTCCGGTCCGAATCGAACAGAGCAGTTCGGCCGGTTTCGCCGAGCGTCCGGGACGCCAGGATCGCATCCAATGCCGGAGCTGCGTTGAAACGCAACACCAGGCGACGTTTCGGGTCCGTGTCGCCGGGCAGGGTGAGCGGAGCGGCGGCGCCGACCTCGAGCGATCCGGGGCGATTGGACCAGCGGAACACTCCCTGCGCGTAGTCGTCCGTAAGCGCGGCCCTTGGGATGACCTTCGTCGGGCTAGGGCGCGGATCGGTGACGAGCACTCGACCCGCGTCGGTTGCGAGAGCGAATCCAACGATCGGCGGACCCGGCAATCGTCGAGCCGCCGCAGCGATGGCCTGGCCGAGCTTTGCCGAGTCCGGGGCTTCCGGCTCGAGCTCGGCGGCGGCGCTGCGCACCTGCGGATCCGCGGCGATGTGCGCGACTGCCGCTATCCGGTCTTGCTGCCAGCTCTGGACGGCCTGCCTGCTCGTCTCGAGCGTCGTCAGCAGGGCCGCACGTACTTCTTCGCGGCGCTGTTCGAGGCTGCGGCTCAGCGCCCACCACTGCGGCAGCAACACGCAGGACAGCGCCACGCCCACGAAAGTGAGCTCCGCGGCGCCCGGCCTGCGCAACTCGCGCAACCGGCGAACCAGCCAATCGAAGGGGGGCCGCATCTTCGAGCCGTTCAAGTCAACCAGGGACGGACCATCGGCATACCACCCTCTTCTCAAAAGGGACTATGCCGATCATCAGGCCCAGGTTAGGTGTGCGGTCGGGGTTTCGTGATCAGAGAAAGCGCCTAAATGGCGGGGCCATCTATCGTAGGACGGCAAAAAGCCCGGAACGTTCTAACCCGGCGCTCGTAGCCACAACGAGGAGCTAGGGAGCAAATGACAGTTCACGCGCGCCGCTTCTTCTTTCTGTCGGCCCTTGCCGCCGGCGTCGCTTTCTGGTTCTCCAGGCCCTATTGGTCTTCCGATCCCGAGGCCGAGATGGCGCGCCTGGCGGTTTTAGTGAGCATCGATCCCGGCGCGCGCGTCGCCGACGTGGGCGCGGGAAAGGGCGAGATGGCTCGACAAGCCGCTCGCATCGTCGGGCCGAGCGGGCTCGTGTTCGCAACCGAGATCGAGCCTGACAAGCGGGAAGGGATCGCGGCCGCCTTCGGGGCCGCGGGCCTCGACCGGGTTCGAGTCCTGGCTGCGGGCGAAACCTCGACGAACTTGCCCGACCGCTGCTGCGATGCGATCTACGCCCGCCGCGTTTACCACCACCTGACCCAACCAGAAGCGATAGCCGCCAGCTTATTCGCGGCGCTCGAGCCCGGCGGACGGCTTGCAATCATCGATTTTCCCGAGCGTTGGTATTTGCCGCGAGCTGCCGGCGCCCCCGCCAGCCGGCGAGGCCACGGCGTCTCGCCCGACTTGGCGATCGCCGAGCTCGAACACGCTGGCTTTGAGCTCGAGCGGCGGATCGACGACTGGCGCGCGGGCGACTACTGCCTGATCTTCCGCAAGCCCGTCGAGCCGACTACTGCTGGCGTTCGAAGATCGCACTGAGCAGCTCTGTCGAGCGCTCCCACAGCGGCCTGCGGCGCCACTGCTCATGGCGGATCTCTTCGCTCTGCAGGCGGTCATCCTCGAAATCATGCGTGAGATCCGCCGCGATCACCGCATCCAGCACCGCGACGTTCAGCTCGTCATTGATGCCGAACGAGCGCGGATCGAAGTTCGTCGAGCCGACCACCGACCAGCGTTCATCCACCGTCATCGTCTTCGCATGCATCATCGACGGCTGGTATTCGTAGATCTTCGCGCCGGCCTCCAGCAGCTCTCCGTAGTGCCGCCGACTGCAACGTCGTGTGAAGAACGGAACGGAGTGACGGCCGGGAACGAGGATCCGAACTTCGACGCCCCGCTCTTGGATCGCGCGCACCAGCTCGCGGCGCGCATCGAAGTCGGGCAAGAAGTACGGCGTCGTGATGTCGATTCTGCGTTGCGCGGCGTGGATCAGGATCTGGAACAGCACCCGGGCGCGCGCCGAGCCCCCGCGCGTGGGCGAGGAGTTGACAACCAGAGCAGGCGAGCCGCCGCCGCTCGCCGCCGCGGGATAGTGCCGGGCGCCCGCCAGCAGCCTGCCGTCTGCTTCGAGCCAGTTCTCAGCAAAGGCGGTCTGTAACCCCGCGACCGCACTGCCGGTGACGCGGAACATCGAGTCCCGCCAAGCTCGTTGGCGTCGGCCCGGCTCGAGCCAGTAGTCCGCGAAGCCAGGGCCGCCGACCCAGCCGATCTCGCCGTCGATCACGATGATCTCTTGGTGCGTCCGATGGTTCATGCGAGGCCACGTATGCCACCGCAGCGGGTGGTACCATTCCACTCGGCCGCCCGCGTTGAGCAGCTCTTCGAGGTCCCGCTTGCGCGTCGTCAGGCTGCCGAACGCATCGAGCAATACCCGTACCTCGACCCCGTTGCGCGCCCGCTCGGCCAGCGCCTTCGTAAAGCGCGTCGCCACCTTCCCCGGCGCGTAGATATAGGCGGTCAGATGAACCGCCGATCGCGCTCGAGCGATGTCGGTGATGGCCGCCTCGTAGTATTCTTCGCCGCGGGTCGAGCCTCGGAACGTCGCGCAGGCCGCCGGCGGCGTGTCGAGGCTGGCCGAGAGGCGCTCGAGAAGCTCATCGGGCTCGAGCGAGCCTAGGTCGGTTTCGCGCAGCTCGTAGCGCGGCGTCGGCCTGACCAGCGCGACCAACAACCGCGCGGCCTCGAGAATCGCTGCAAGCACAACGAGGAGCTGAAGCGCGAGAACCATGCGAACCGGTCGCGCACATTGTACGGCGAGCCGTGCCGGCGGGGTCGGGTTATGCTGGGGGCTCGCCGTGAAAGCCCTCTCAATCCGCGTCCATCCCCGCGACAACGTTGCCGTCGTCGTCGACCCGCTGGGCCTGCCCGCCGGCGCCGAGCTCGACGACGGCCCGCGCCTGGTCGAGGCCGTTCCTCAGGCGCACAAGGTTGCGCTAGCGGCGCTCGAGCCCGGCGCCGCGATCCTGCGCTACGGCGAAGTCATCGGCCACGCGACCCGGCCGATTCCCGCAGGCGGGTGGGTGAGCGAAGAGCTCGTCGAGTTGCCGACGCCCCCCGCCTTGGACGAGTTGCCCAGATGCAACGCCGTCCCGCCCGCTCCCGACCCGCTCGGGGGGCATTCCTTCGAGGGCTTCTTGAATCCGGACGGCTCGGTCGGAACCAGAAACGTGCTCGGCGTCGCCACGACCGTGCAGTGCGTCGCCCCCACGGTGGACCATGCCGTCGAGCGGATCCGGCGCGAGCTGCTGCCGCGCTTCCCCAACGTGGACGATGTCGTCGCGCTGACCCACGCATACGGCTGCGGCGTTGCGATCGACGCGCCCGATGCGCCGATCCCAGTCCGCTCGATCCGAAACTTGATCCGCAATCCCAACTTCGGCGGCGAGCCACTGGTGGCGGGTCTGGGTTGCGAGAAGATGCAGCCCGAAGGGCTATTGCCTGCGTCGGCTCTGGCGCCGGCGGGCGGGGCCTTGCCGCCGGTGCTCGAAGCCTCGCCCCACGTGCTGCGCCTGCAGGAACAACTAGGTTTTCAGGCCACCGTCTCCGCGATTCTCGAGTACGCGGAAAAGAGGCTGGCGGAGCTCGACCAGCGGCGCCGCTCGACACGTCCGGCGTCGGATCTCGTCGTCGGCCTGCAGTGCGGCGGCAGCGACGCCCTCTCCGGGCTGACCGCCAACCCGGCGGTCGGTTTCGCGGCCGATCTGCTGGTACGCGCCGGCGCGACGGTCCTGTTCTCCGAGGTGACCGAGGTACGCGACGCCGTGCATCTACTCACCCCGCGTTGCGCAACCGAAGATGTCGCGCAAGCGTTGATCCGCGAGATGCGCTGGTACGATGACTACCTCGCGCGCGGCGGCGCCGATCGCTCTGCCAACACGAGCCCGGGCAACAAAAAGGGCGGGCTGTCCAACATCGTCGAAAAGTCCCTCGGTTCCATCGCCAAGGCCGGCAGCACGGCATTGCGCGGCGTGCTGAGCCACGGCGAGCGAGCGAAGAAGAAAGGACTGCTCTTTGCCGCCACCCCAGCCGGCGACTGGGTCTGCGGCACGCAACAGTTGGCCGCGGGGATGAACGCCCACGTCTTCACCACCGGTCGTGGCTCGCCCTACGGCTTGGCGCTCTGCCCCGTGATCAAAGTCTCGTCCAACACGTCTCTCGCCCAGCGTTGGCCAGACCTCATCGACCTGGACGCCGGACCCATCGCAACCGGCGAGCGGAACATCGAGCAGGTGGGTTGGGAAATCTTCCGCTTCATCCTCCACGCCGCCAGCGGGCGCAAGCAAACCTGGACCGAGAAGTGGGACCTGGCAAACGCGCTCACGCCATTCAATCCTGGTCCGCTCACTTAGCAGCCCGCGTTCGCTCCATCACCAAGGCATAGTCAATCGGTACCGGCGCCGAAATGACTCTCGCGTGTCATTCCGCGAATTCAGCTCGCGCCCGAATACTTGAAATTGACCTCGCGGAACAGGTCGATTTCCATGCCAAAATTCCTCTGTTTGCTAGCCCTCTTCGCCGTTGCCGCCCCAGCCGGGACGCTCACCGTCATCGAACCGCATCCCTTCGAGCCGGGACTCGGCTCGATCCTCGACAGCGTCTACGGCGCCGGCGCCTACTACCGCATCGACGACGACTCAGACCAAGTGTGGCAACCCGGCGAGATCTCGGTGCGCGCCCTGGCGACCTACGCAGGCGCCTGGGAAACCCTCGGTCTCTGCTCTGCCTGCGACGGCTCCGACGACATCTTCTTCGACCAGAGCTTCTCCTCCGACGGCGTCTTCTCGACGGCCCTGACCGTCGGCGGCGCGTCGCAAATCTTCGTGGAATCGCAGTTCACCTGGTTCGACTACGCTCAGTTTCTGCCGTTCGTTGGCCAGGTCTACTCCGATCCCGCCCTGAACCCGACAGGTTCGGACCATATGGTGACCTACGGGATGTTCGGCCAGCCCAACACCTTCGTCATCGCGTTCGAGGACTGGCTGTTCACCTCCGACCCCTCCTCGGACCGTGACTACCAAGACTTCGTCGTCGAGGTGACCTACGCGCCCAAGGTCGAAACGCCCGAACCCGGCGCGCTGATCACGCTCCTCGGCGGATTACTCGCCGTCGCCGCCCTGCGCCGTGGAGCGAGCTAGCCCAAGTTTCGCGATTCGGGGTTATGGCGACAGGTAGGCGCTGCGTTTTCAGTGAAGGTTACGAAAAGGTCGGCACTACAGGGGCTGGGAAACGGGGGCAACGATGCGGGGCGGGGGGTGGGCAGGCAGGCTGAGGTTGCGTGCCGTTGCGGCTGGCCGGCAGACGGCTCTGCCAGAATGCCTCCAAGACCAGCAAACGCCACAGCTCGAGCGCCAGCCAGAGGCGCCGAACTGGCGCGGCCGCTCGAGCCCTGTTCTAACGTCATTGGAGTACATTGCCCGTTAACCTCCGGAAACTGTCGGGCGCGGCATTCAAGGGTTAGGACAGGGCGGGCAGGCGGGCGGAACACAAAAGTTGCAATATGGTCACGGACGACCGCTCCGGCCCACGAAAGCGGCCCCCAGGCGGGGGCCGCTCGAGTGTTGCGGTTGAGAGCGAGGGTTAGTTCCCGGAGCCGATCCGTGTGACGATCAGCGGCTCGGCGGAGCAGGCGCCGCCCTGGTGGAGCTCGACCGTGTCGCCGCCTCGGAGCTCGGGGACATTGTGCCCCAGCCGGCTGTCGAGCTCGAGCTCGGCGAAGTGGATCGAGCTCAAGCGCATCCGCCCAAGGGCCGAGCCGCCATGGCAGACAGTCAGCAGCGACCCCTCGTTGAGGTTCAGATTCGAGACCTCGGCGCGGATCTTGTCGCGGTCGAAACGCCGCTCGAAGCGCACGCTGAGCTCAGCCTCGAAGTCGCGGATCACGCGGCGTGTCTTACCCTCGACCTCGAATCGCGCGTCCGAGCGGACGGTTGGGCCGCCGCCCGGGGTCGAGACGGAGCCGCCAAACGTAGCGGACATCACCAGATCCCCGCCACAGCCGCCTTGGCGTAGCTCGACCGTATCGCCGTTCTCGAAGATCGGGAAGACGTGGCCCAACCGCGAGTCCAGCTCCAGCTCGCCGAAGTTGAGCGAGTTGAGGAAGATGTCGCCCAGGAAAGCGCCGCCGAAGCATACGTCCAGACGCGTACCCGCGCCCAAGTTGAGGCTTTCGGCTTCCGCGCGGAACTTGTCGCGGTCGGGCCGGCGCTCGAGCCGAACGCTGAATTCGGCCTCGAAGCCGTTGAGGAAACGCCGCGACTTGCCCTCGATGCGGGAGCGGTCGTCGACGCTTGGCGTCGTCCGGTCTCCGCCCCCTGCGCCAGCCGAGGAGCCGAAGGTCGCCGACATCACCAGGCTTCCGCTGCATGAGCCCGCGTGCAGGTCGACCGTCTCGCCGCCCGTGAAATCCGGTATCGCATGCCCGCGGCGCGAGTCGAGCTCCAGCTCGCCGAAGTTGAGCGAGTTGAGGACGATGTCGCCGAGCGAAGCGCCGCCGAAACAAACCGCAAGTCGCGTTCCCGCGCCCAGGTTTAAGTTGGAGGCTTCAGCGCGAAACTTCTCACGATCAAAGCGCACCTCGCGGCGAATGCTGAATTCAGCCTGGAAGCCGTTGATTCGCGCACGGGTCTTGCCCTCGATCCTTTGACGAGACGAGCTCACGACCGTCGAGCCGCCGCCGCTCGAGCTCGCATCGGAGCTAGAGCTCGAGCCGTCCGAGCTGGAATCATCGCTCGAAGAGCTGCTGCTGCTTGATCCGTCGTTGCCCGAGCTGCTGCTGGAGCTCGAGTCGGAGCTCGAGCTGGAACCGCTCGAGCTGGAATCGTCGCTCGAAGAGCTGCTGCCGCTGCCCGATCCGCTGTTGCCGGAGCCGCTGCCCGAGCGCGAATCGGCGTCATCATCATCGTCATCATCGTCGTCCCGCCCGGAGCCCGAGCTGCCGCTGCCGGAACGCGAATCATCGTCATCATCATCATCATCATCGTCATCATCGTCATCGTCATCATCGTCATCGTCTCGGTCGGAGCCGGAGCGGTCGTCGTCGGATCCGCTGCTGCCGGATCCGCTCGAAGCGACGATGCGCAAGTCTTGCCCGGCCGCCTCGAGGGCGTGCGGAACGAGCAGGAAAGCCATCACGGCGAGGATGAACGTCAGCAATCCGAGGCGGCAAAAGAGGGCTACTACTGTTGGTTGGCGGGTGTGCATGGTTACGATCTCTCCTGGTAAGGACGCGAGCGAGGGTGGTATCGAGCGCTCTGCAGAGTAAGACAACGAGGAAGGGCGCCGGGAACAGGAAAGTTGAGCTAGCCTACAGCCCTTCCACGCTGAGGTAGGGCCCGGGGGGCGATGCAGCGCCGTCAATCGAGATGCTCACGGGCAGACGGCCCGACGGTGCGTTCGCCGGCAAGCGCACGGTGACCTGGTAGAGCCCGGCGCAGCAAGGCGCCGCGCCAACATAGAGCACGTCGGCGGCGGGAAGGATGGCGCCCCCCACGCGAACCGAAACGGCGCCCTCGACCACGGGCGGCACGCCGGGCATGACCGCCCGTGGAATGACGCCTGGCGCCAGCGGCGGGACGGTCGCCCCTAAGCCCGTAGCAAACAAACTGACGACCTCGCCCGACGCTCCCGGCTGGGCGTCGGTAACCACCACCGGACCGCCGCCGTGCAGCGCTGCGATCGGGTTGACGCCCGAGGGATCCGAGCCCAGCACGAACCACGCCGGATTGCGAGCGGCCGCGGCTACCGTTTCCGGCGCGCTGCGCGACTCCTCCGTCGTGCCGCAACCCCGCACGACCACGGCGGAGACCGCGCCGGCCGAATGCCCAAGCGCCTGCACGTTGATCTGCCCTTCCGAGACGAAGAACAGCGGCGCTCGCCGGCCCTCGATCTCAACGCAAACCCCGCCCAGGTTCGTTGGCAGCCGTCCGCCCCGCACGTCCGCCGGGCCGGCCTCGGCCGAGAATCCCTGCGGAGCAAACCCGCTGCCGAACAACGTGGTGATAGCCAGCGGCGCCAGCACGTTCTGCACTGGGGTGAGTGGCGCCTGAATCCAGCCGCCGGAGTTGATCGCGGGCCGAGTTGGCGGAGCGGGAACAGGCGGCGGAGCGTCGCTGAGCACCGCGGGCGAGAAAGACTGATCTTCGAACCGAAGCCCAAGCGCCTGCACCGGCTGATCGGCTTCGAATGCAAACGTCACGGCGCCCGCCAGGTCCGCGCCTGCCAACCATTCACCCGGCGTGAGGGTGCTCTCGATCTCCGCCGCAAGAGCTGTCGTCCGGTCGGCGATCTGTGAGCCCGCGGCGTCGAACGCACGCACGCGCACGTTGGCGGGCGTCGCGTTGAGGTTCCGCACGCTCAGCCCAACCAGATCCGGCGACGCCGCTAGCGTGCCCTGTTGCAACGTCGTCGCCGAGTGTACGGGAATCGCGTCTCGCAGGAGGGCGTTCGCCGACGCTGGCGCGAGCTTGGCGGAGGTGAACGTATAGAAGAAGTCCTCGGTCTCGTTGGCGCGGTTGCGCAAGCGAATGCGGCGGTTCTCGATACGGAACGTCTGCGCCGCCGTCGCGACGATCTCGGCGCTGTTGAGCACCTGTACGTTGTTCAGATCGACTCCGTCGACATCGACGTCCGCATCGGGCTGGAAGCCGACTCCGTGGAACTGGATCTGCGCGCCGGCCGGCACGATGCCGTTCGACGGGCTGACCGCAGTGATCGAGACGCCGCCGACGGTCACCGTACCTGGCTTGATGTCGTTGCGATAAATTGCGCCGCCGGGCGCCTCCAGCCGCAGCGTCGATTCGATGATGTCGAGGCTCCCACGAGCGCCGATCGCGGCGCCGGGCTCGATGTCGAAGGCGACCACCATCACGGGCAGGTCTTCGCTCAAGCCAACCTGCCCGCTAAAACCGAGAAACCGTATTCGGGTCTGATCTCCCTGCCGCGTTCCCACGCCGACGACGTCTAGCGCGCTGCTGAATAGGCCGAGTCCGCACAGGCGCCCCAGCACGGAGCCGCCCTTGCCCACGGTTACGTCGCCGGTCAGGATCGGTACAGGCTCGGTGAGCTCGATCTGGATGACGGCGACGCCCCCGGGCGGCGCCGTCTCCTCGGCCACCCGGACCGAAGCCTCTTGCTGTGCCGGGGCGGGCGCGGGGACGAGGGACAGCAGAATCCAGACGATGATCGCTCGGCTCATCGGGTCGCCTCAGGCTGCACTGCGAACCGCGACGGCGGGCTTTCCGCGACGGTTTGTCCCGAGGCGTCGAGCGCGGTTGCCGTCCAGACCAATGTCTTGCCCGGAAGCGCCAGCGCGGAGACTTCCCCGGGCAGGCTCACGCGCGCTTCGCTCGATTCCGCCGACCACAACAGCGCGCGGTCCACGCCGCGCAGATCGAACCGGTACACGGCGGCGCCCGGCGCGGCTTCCACCGCGAGCCCTGGGGGCGGCGCGGCGATTGCGCCAACCGGACCGATGACGCGCAGCTGGCCTGAACGCACGATCGGCGGACCCTGGCCCAGGCCTCCAGGCAGGGTTGGCGGCGCATCGGGAACTACGAAGACAATGGCGGCAAGCAGCGCCGCAGCCGCGCCCGCCCAGGCCCAGCCGCCAGCGGGGAACGAGCCGGCGATCCGGTCCCAGAGCGACGGCGCCGCGGCCGGCGCCGTCGCTTCGCCCAGCGGCGATTGCAGCCGTTCGGCGATCCACTCCACTTCATTGCGTTCTTCGGCTTGCGGCTCGCCATGCAAGAACTCGCGCATCAAGACGAGCTCCGACGAGCATGAGGCACAACGTTTGAGATGCATCTCACGCGTCCTCCTTTCCTCTTCGCCTCCCCCGCCGCTCAGGTGCTCGTCGAGCGCCTCCGCGTCCAGGCAACCGGGTTTGACTTCTCTCGACAACTCCTATCCTCCGGGCTCGCCCGCCGGAGGGCGCGCCGCGTGGCGGCGTCGCTCCCAGGCGCGCTTGAGTTTTCGTTTCGCACTCACGATCGAAGCTTTCGCTCCGCTCGCGTTCTCGAGCTGCAACACGCGGGTGACGGCGTCGATCGGCAGCTCGTCTCGGTAGTGCAAGATCATCGCTTGACGCTCGGTGTCGTTCAGAGCTCCGTCCATCAGCTCCCGCGCCGTTTCCTCCGCCTCTTCGCGCTCGTAGCGCTCATGCGGGTTTTCGTCGACGGCCTGCAGCATCTCCAGCACCTCTGGCTCCGCATCCTCATGCGGCCGCCGCGCCCGGCTCTTTGCAGCGTTGAAACAGTGATTCCGAGCGATCGTATAGAGCCAGGTCGAGAACTTCGCCCCGCCGCGAAACGAGTCCAGGCCTCGAAACGCTCGCATGAAGACTTCCTGCGAGAGGTCGAGCGCGCGGTCCCGGTCTCCAGCGATGCGCAGGCACCACAACGCCACGCGGCGGTGGTAGCGACCGAACAGCTCATCGAGAGCGGCCCTCCCTTCCGGCGCATCAGGGCCGGTCAAATAGCGTTCGAGAAGCTGTTCGTCGGCCGCCAAGCTCATTCGTATGTCATTCTACGCGCCGTCTCGGCTCGCCTGATTCCTGCATTGTTGGATGAGACCGCGCCGTGTCCGAGAGGGAACAACTATTTCTGGCGGGGGCGGGCCAATGCGATCAGCGCAAGCACAACGTTGCCCGACGCCCGTGGTAACGAAGGTAGTCATACCCTGCTCCCTGCCGGTATACCCGGCGCTCTCGGACAGCCTCGTTTTCGGTTGTCACTCGATTTCGCTCCCCGCCTGGCCTTCACATGCGCCTTGCGCGGACGTTCACCCAGCTGTGGACGCCTTGCGCCGCAAAAGCACGCTAGACCTCCGCTGGCTTTCCGATCGCGATGACGTAGAGCGGCGGCTCTTCTTCGGTGAGGTCGAGCAGGCCGGCGAGCTCGTGGTCGACGTAGCCGCCTATTCCGCATGAGCCCAGCCCGCGGGCTTCGCAGGCCAGGTGCATGTTCTGGGCCATGTGTCCGGCCTCGAGCAACGAGAAGTTGTAGGCTTTGTGGGCGTACTTGATCTCGGAGCGCTGGAGCGCGCTGGTGAGAATCAATGCCGCCGGCGGATTGTCGACGAAGGGGGAGACGATCGTCTCGCGGCTTGCCTCCAGGTCCGCCGGCCACAAGGTCTCGAGCTGGTTCGTGCGGACCTTGTGGTGGTAGACCCCTTGTTCGAGGCCGTCCACGCGGAACGCGGCCACGTAGACTTCGATCGGAAAGCGGGCGCCGGCCGAGGGGTAGGTGCGGCGTTCGGGGCTGCGGTCTGCGTCGACGATGCGGCACGAGCGCAGCACGGCGGCGAGCTGTGCGAGCGAGAGCGGGTCTGGGGCGAACCGGCGAGTCGAGCACCGCGCCGCCCACAACCGCTCCAGGCCCTCGTCGACCGGCTCTTCGGGCAGGTCCAGTGCTTCGAAGCGCGGGTATTCCTTGTAGAAGACCTGCACGTGCGCTTTTGGCGCTGGAGTGGCGGGGCGTTCCGGCGGCTGGCGGTTCGCGGTGTTGGAGTGGAAGGTCTTGGTTTCCGGCAGCATCGGCGATCTCCCCTCACGCCGGAAGCGGTCCCAACCCTGGGACCAGCACTCTGGCGACCTCGAACCCGGCGGCCCCGACTTCCGGCAGCGTCAGGTCGACGAGCAGGACTTCCAGCCCCTTGTCGCCGAGGTCCTCGAGAATCGCTTCCGCGGAGATATCCGCTTCGTCCAGGCTATTGTAGGGAACCTCGGGCGCCGCCTCGATTGCTGGTCGAGCCCGCGCCAGGCGATCGAGGGTAGGCCAGGGATAGACCGGGTTGGCGGGCGTTCCCCGAGAGCGCTCCAGCCGCGCCGGCCGGCGACGTTCGAGCGCCTCGAGCAGTCCCTCCTCGATCGCGCGTTCCCAACTCCGCGCCGACCGCATGGCGAGGCTCAGGGCGGGAGCAACGCCGCTCGCATCGGCGAGGGCGATCGCCACGCAGGGAATGCCGAAGCGATTCTGCATCGCAAAGACGAACGGTTCGAGCCGATAGCGCCGCAGGTTGTCTTCGATCTCGGCCGCGCCCGCGGGCAAGTCGACGATCCTAGGCCCTCTTACCGTGTCGATACTGAACCCGGAGCAGATATGCCGCTCCATGACTTCGAACAAGCCGCGCCGCCAGGCGCCGCCGTCGACCTTCTCACCGAGCGCGCAGCCGCTCGAGCCGACCTTGGGCAGAATGGCCGGCTCGCGTCCGCGGTCGTAGTTGGGCAGAACGACCTGCGCCGGCACGCGGGTCTGCTCGCCGTCGGGTATGCGGCGAGCAGGAAGCCAGCAATAGCTCGAGGAGTTGAGATCCTCCGAGGGCGCGGCCGCGAAGCTCGCCGGGCGAGCGCCGCTGCCATTCCAAGCCGAGCGTCGCTCATCCGCGGGCTCTAGATTGTGCAGGCAGATCCTTTCGTGGAGCTCCGCCAGCGCTTTGAGGCGGGCGATGTCGAGGCTGCGGGCGAGACTCAGACCATACGGCCCCGGGCAGCGGTAGGGGCCAGCCGCCGGGGTCGGTATAAACCACGAAGGGTACTTCGGCTCGTCGCTGAAGATCGCGACCTCGAATCCGGGCCCAGACACACCCATCCCGGCAAGCCGCGCCAACGTCGTGTTGTCGGGCTTGGCCGGGCTCGGCATCGAGATCGCGTACTTACTCGTCGGCGATCGGAGGGGTGTCGATCACGCACCCGGCTGCGATCTGCTCGGTGACTTCATCGACGACCGCGATCGGGGTGTCAATGACGCACCCGACGGCGACTTCGGCCGGCGACAGTTCGCATTCGGCAGCGGGCGGGGCGTCCGGTCTTGAAGCGGCGGCCACGTCTTCGATCGCCGCCAGGTGATTGATCTGCTTGTCCATTACGAAATCTCCCACGTTCTGAGCTCCTTGATCCTCCGCACAGAACTCCTCAACGTTACCCTACGCTCGCCCAAAAACGCAATCCGACCCAAAATGTTTCTAGAGCTCCGGGCTTACCGCGCTCGAGCACTCCGCGCCGGGCCGGCCTGAAGCTGCGCCATAGCAGCGCGGTCGCACTCGGGCGCCGGCTCGAACCGCAGCTTCGGGCACGGATCGCACACCGTTGGGATCGTGCAATAGGGCCGAGAGCAGCCGACCTCGCCAAACTGCTGGTAGACGATGCGGCTCATGTGGTCATACCAGTAGCCCTTGAGCAAGATAAGATCGCCGCGGCGCGCGACGCGACGAATGGACTTGGCGAGGTCAGTCTGGGTGTCGCAGATCTCGACCGGCATCTCGCGGCGTTGTTCCCTGGCGGCCGTTGCGTAGCGCTCCGCATAGGCGCCCCAAGCCAGCAGCATGTCGGCCGTTCGCGCGACGGCACGGGCGGCTTGCTCGATGTGCTCGCCTCCCGGCTCGGGGCCGTCCACCAGGTGTCCCAGGGCCACGATCTTGCGCTCGGCCGAGGCGTCGGCGAGAACACGGACGGCCTTGTCCAGGCTCGCCCAGGAGCCGTTGTACTCGTCGCGCAGCAGAATTGCGCCGCTGGGCAGCGTGACCGGCTCCAGGCGCGCGGTGTGGGGCGGCGTGCGCTCGAGAGCCTCGGCACACGTTTGCCAACTCGCGCCCAGGCTGCGCGCCGCCGCCAGGGCGGCCAGGACCGAAGTTGCCCAGTGCGCGCCCACGAGCTGGGTTGGGATGCGCTGTGCGCCTTCGGCGTCCCGGGCGGTCAGAGCCAGCCGGTCTGGCCAGACAGCGGCATCGACTCTTCCGCGGACATCCGCTCCCGCATCGAGCCCGTATGTCACGACGCGGCAGTCGCGACCCGCTCCCATGCCGGCCACGCGCGGATCGTCGCGGTTGAGAATCGCCAGCCCGCCGGGCGGCAGCCCGTCGAGCAGCTTCGCCTTTTCGGCGGCGATCCGCTCGAGCGAGTCGAAGTTCTTCGAGTGCTGCCAGTTGACAGCGGTAATCACGGCCACGTGGGGACGAATGAGAAACGCCGACCGCCACATGCGTCCAGGTTTGAGAATTCCCGCCTCGAGCACGACGAAGCGATGTCGCGGACGGGCGCGGAGGATCGTCGCGGGCAGCCCGTAACGGCCGTTGCTGCCATGGTTGCGAATGGTCGGGCCGAGTTGCGAGAGGATCGACTCGAGGCAGTCCGCTGCGGTGGACTTGCCTACGCTGCCGGTGATGGCCACGACCGTGCAGCGTCGCAGCGCAACCCGGCGCCAGAGGATCGCGGCGGCGACCACGGGTTGGTAGAACAGCGCCTTGGCGGCCATCCGAATGCGGGCGGCCCAGTGGCCGAGGCGCTCGATTTGCGCTGCGAGCTGGTGCATCGCGGACTATACGAACGGGTGCGGCGGCAGCTCCGGCCGGACCCGGAGCAGCCCGCGCCAACTCGCGCGCGGCGCGGCGCGCTCGGCGATGTGGAGCGGCAGCAACCGGGGGACGACGACGCGGACGACTTCGAAGCCATTCTCCGCGATTGAGGGCAGGGTCAATTCGCGACGATAGACGGCCAGGCCGCGCCGATTCAACTCCGCCAATGCGGCGGCGGCGCTGGCGGGCGTGTGGTCGAGCGACTCGTAGGTTCTCGTCGGGCCGTTCTCGACCCACCCCGGAAGCAGAGCGAGGCTCGCAAGCGGCGTCCAGAAGGCGGCTCGCGTTTTGATGGAGTTGATCCGCTCCGCTGGACCCGGCTCGGGCCAGCTCCCGCGCGCCATCGCCACGCGGATCCCCCGGCGGCAACCGATCGACTCGAGTAGCGCCGAGCGGATCGCCTGTCGGTAAGTTGCCCGCGCGGCGATACCAGCGGTCACCGCAGGCCCGGCGCCGGAGCGATCGAGCGCGATCGCGAGCGCCGCGGGCGGGCCGAGCTGGCGCCCCAAGTCGAACACGCGCGACTCCAGCCGGTAGCGCCGCAGCTCGGCGAATAGACCTTCGAGCCCGGTGAACGGTTCTGAGATCCGCGCGGGCGGCGCTTCTCCAAACCAGGCGTTGACATAGGCGTCGCGCTCGATCGTCTCGAACAGTGCGCGTTCGAAGGCCTGTCCGGAGTTAGCCACGCCGAGCGCCGCACCGCTCGAGATCGACTCGGCCCGAATGGGCGCCGCGGTGTGTCGCGCTGCATCGAGGTAGATCGCCTCGGCGGGCAGCAGGACTCTGCGTTGGTCCGAGACGCACTCGGCGCGGGTCCACAACCGCGGCGTCTCACGGAGTTGCGCGGGCGCGTCCTCGGGCGCTCCGCCCCACAGCTCCAGAGGGTCGAGCTGGTCTTCGACCGCGCCAAAGGGAAGCGGTTGAAGCTCGGCTCCGGACGGCAAGCGCAAGCAAGCCCGCTCGAGCGCCTCGGCCAGGGCTTTGAGCCGCGCCTGGCCGTCGTCGGGATCGATCCCGTGGCCCGTGGGCCCGCGGCCATCGGGCTGGCGAGCCGCATAGATCGCCAGCTTGGGCTCGTCGCTAACGTGCGGCGTCGCGAACAGCCCGAGTGAGCGGTCACAAGCGAGCAATAGCTCGAGCTCTGTGCCGGCGCTGTGACTATGGGTCGCGGACGCCATCGGCCTCGCCCCCAACTATGGCGCACCTGCGCCGCGGTCAGCCAGAGCCGCGGGCCGTGTTGACGTCAACGCCCCCATGTGACACCATGCCGATTCGAAATCGCCATGTCGAATCGTCTACTCCTTCTGTTGGCCATGCTGGCCGTCGCCTTCGCCGCTCAGGCCCAGCAGAGCCCGCCGAACTTCCTCGTCATCATCGCGGACGACGTCACCTTCAATGACCTGCCGCTCTACGGCGGGCCGAACATTGAGACGCCCAACATCGACCGCTTGGCAAGCGAGGGGCTGACTTTCAACCGCGCCTATCTCGCGATGGCCATGTGCAACCCCTGCCGCACCGAGCTCTACACCGGCCAGTATCCGTTCCGCAACGGCTCGAGCTGGAATCATTCCGCGGCGCGACCCGGGACGCGGTCCGTGGTGCACCACCTCGGCGAGCTCGGCTATCGCGTCGGCCTTTCGGGCAAAAAGCACGTCAGCCCGGACGACTCGTTCGAGTTCGAGAACGTGCCCGGCGTGCCGAATCCGCGCGGCGTGACGCCGGACCCGGAATTCGACACCGCGAAGCTCGAAGAGTTCATGGGCCGCAATCGCGAGGAGCCGTTCTTTCTGGTGACGGCGTTCCATGAAGCGCACGGGCCCTGGACGGTCGGCCACCCCGAGCGCTTCGATCTCGACGAGCTGGTGCTGCCGGACAACGTGCCGGACACGCCGCGCACGCGCAAACACCATGCCGCCTATCTGGCTGAGATCGTCGTGCTCGACTGGGAGGTGGGCCGCGTGCTCGAGGCGCTCGAGGCCAGCGGCCAGGCGGACAACACGATCGTGCTATTCACCTCCGAACAGGGCTCGCCCTACCCGGGCAACAAGTGGACGAACTGGAACACCGGCGTCCACACGGCGATGGTGGCGCGCTGGCCTGGAAAGATTCCCGCTGGCAAGCGCACCGACGCGCTAGTGCAGTACGCAGACGTGTTGCCGACGCTGGTGGCGGCGGCCGGCGGAGACCCCGCGGGCAAGTTCGACGGGATGAGCTTTCTGCCCGTGCTGCGCGACGGCGAGGCGAGGCATCGCGACTTTGCCTACTTCATGCATAACAACGTTCCTGAGGGACCGTCTTATCCGATCCGCGCGGTCACCGACGGCACGTGGCACTACATTCACAACCTGATGCCGGAGCGGCTGTGGTTCGAGAAGCACATCATGGGCGGGTATCGGCCGGAGTTCTTCTTCGAGCAGTGGGTCGCTTCGACCGGGCCGTGGGGCAAGGCGCCGATCAACGAGCGCGCCGTCGAGCTGCTCAACCGTGCGCTGCGTCGCCCGGCCGAGCAGCTCTATCACACACCCGAGGACTCCTACCACATGCGCAACCGCGCCGCGGACCTCGAGCTGCGCCCGTTGCGCGACCGCTTGGACGCGGCGCTAGGCCGTTGGATGCACTCGCAAGGCGACCCCGGCGCCGCGCTCGACACCGAAGAGCAATGGCGCGCGGCGGTGGCAGGCGAGCACCAAACACGTGTCCGCCCGTTGAGCTCGCGCTAGGGAGATTGCCGCCCCGTGAGGACTTGTGCCGCCCTGCTTCTGTGTTCGGCGCTTGCCGCTCTGGCGCAAGGCCAGCAGCCGGTGGTCGTGCTGGTCAACGGCTTCGATCTCAGCGCCGCCGCCACCGGCAATTGCTCTCTCGAGCCCGATTCCACCGGCACGTTCGGCCGCTTGCAGGAATTGCTCGAGGCCGACGGCCGGCGGGTCGTGTTTTTCGACAACTGCGTGTTCGGCACGCCGTCGATCGAGGCTTTGGGCCAGGCTTTGGGCGGCGTCATCGCGGACGTCGGCGGCCCGGTGGATCTCATCGGGTTCAGCATGGGCGGGCTGATCATACGCTCCTATCTGACCGGCAAGTTGCCGGACGAGGCCGGGGCGTTCGCGCCGCCCGAGGACCCGCCTGTGCGTAAGACGATTCTCGTCGGCACGCCCAACTTCGGCTCGCCGCTGGCGGCGTTCGCGACGAACGAGCAGGGCAGGCAATTGCGCGAGGGCAGCCTATTCACCTGGCGGCTCGCCCGCTGGCATCAGGGCCAGGACGACCTGCGTGAAACCGATGCGCTGGCCATCGTGGGAGACGGCGGACGCGGGCGCTCAGGCGACGGCGTGGTGGCGTTGGTCAGCGCCTCGGCCACCTCGTTCGGCTACAACCCGGAGCGCACGCGCGTCCTGGAGGCCTGTCACAACCGGCCCGCCTTTCTGCTCTGCGACATTCGCGAGCCGATCATGGAGATTGACGACGAGCAGCACCCGACCGCGCGCATCATCCTTTCCTTCCTGGCCGACACCGAAGAGTGGCGTGGCGTGGGCGTCGCGATCTCCGAGCACGCCTCCACCGAGGCCGGTCTTTACTTCGCCGCCGCGGACTCCGGCGGCGCGCTGCGCGATGACCTGGGACGCGCGACGGCCAGGCCGCTCGAGATGCAGACGGGCGAGCAACGGCTCGAGGCCGGCGAGAGCGGCGTGCAGTTCTCGCGCAGCCTCGCCGAGGGAGCCTACGATCTGATCGACGGCGCCACTTCGCTTGGCGGCGCCATCGTTGCGGAAGGCTCGACAGTGAGCGTGCTCGCCAAGCCGGGGCCGTTCGCCGCGCGCGTCATCCCGGCGGCGGGCTTGGTGGATACGCTCAGCCTGGCGCCCAACGCGTTGATCTCCATCTTCGGCTCGGGCTTCGCGCAGCCGGGGCAGGCCTTCGGCGCGAGTGAGCTGCCGCTTCCGACCGAGCTTGGCGGCATGCAAGTGTTGGTCGACGACGAGCCGTTGGGGCTGATCTTCACCAACGAGACCCAGATCAACGCCTACTTGCCGGCGACCGCGAAGGGTTTGATTCGGTTGAGAGTAAGAACCGCCGAGGGCGAGCATTTCCTTCGGGTGTGGATGGCGGATTCCGCGCCAGCGGTCTTCGCGCTCAACGGCGGCGGCTTCGGCCCGGCCGCGGCCATCGATGCGCTCGACGGAACGATCAACTCCCCCGCGGCGCCGGCCCGCCCCGGAGGCTTCGTCTCTCTGTTCGTCACCGGACTGGGCGAAGCGACGCCCATGGTCACCCTTGGAGGAGTCGCGCAGACCGTGCTGTTTGCCGGCGACGCGCCCGGCTTTCTCGGCCTACAGCAGATCAACATCGAGATCGCGGCGGAGACGCCGGCGGGAGACGCCGTCGAATTGCTGATCTTCGCGGGAGGACGCCGCAGCAACGCCGTCACGCTGTCCATTGCGCCGGCCGCGAATCCGTAGCGCGCGACGGTCCGTGCTTCCGCGCGGACACCGTGCTGACCTTGCCTTGTCTCGGCCCAGCGGGCTACCCACGGCGCCGGGGTTCGGCCTTGGCGGCGGGCCGCCGGCTCGCCTATGCTGGGAGCGCACGTCCGAGGAGCTCGACCCCATGAAACTTGCCGCAGCGCTGTGCTCGATGCTGGCCCTGGCCGGCGTCGCCGCCGCGCAGGACGATTGCCCCGTAAGCGATTCTTTGCTCGACGTCTCGAAGTACGCCGGTCCCGGCGAGGACTACGCGAAGCCCCGTGTGGAGGCGGCGTGCGAGGGGGACGAGGTCGTGGTGCGCAGCAACGGCATGCCGCACTACGAGTTCGTGCAGGTGACGCCGCGGCCGCTGGTTGCGCAGGACCACGCTTTTCGCATCCCGCGCCGCCCGGCGCTGGCCGATGAGCCAACCTCCGTCCCCTTCCTCGGCCCGGCGGGGTTCGCAGTCAACGGCGTGTCATTCTTCGGCCCCAACGAGGGACCCGTTCCGGCGGTGGAACGCTACGGCGACCCCATCTACAACGCCATCATGGACGAGTGCCTGGGCCACACCGCCAACGAGTACCACTACCACGCCTTCCATCAACCGTGCCTGACCGACGGCGTCAAGGAAGGTCAGCCCTCGCCCATCCTCGGCTACGCCTTCGACGGCTTCGCCATTCGCGGCCCATTCGGTTGCGCCGACACCGAGTGCCGCGAGGTGATCCGCATGCAGAGCGGGTACCGCAAGACCGGCGACCCCGCGATCCACGCTTGGGAGGCGTATCGCTTCGAGCAGCAGGACGGGGAGGAGTATCTCGACCGCTGCAACGGCCACGCCGGCCCGCAGGGCGACTATCACTACCACTCGACCAGCACTTTTCCCTACATCATCGGCTGCTACTCCGGGACGCCGACGCTGCGGCAGCGCCCCGGCAGCCCTCCTGATCGCACCCAAACGCGCGGCCGCCGGCCCCCGCCGCGCGGCCCCAGAGGCCCCGGCGGTCCTCCTCCTCCCCCGGGCGGTCGGCGCCGAGGCCCGGGCGGGATCGAGACCGCCGCTCCCAGGCTGGGACTGACCGTCGCGCGGCTCAGGGAAGTCGTCGACGAAACCGAGTTGCGCGCCCACCTACGCGACCCGGAAAACGTCCCGTTCGACTTCGCCACGCCGGCGCGCGAGCTCGGGGTCAACGAAGAGGAGCTGCGGCAGGCGCTCGAGCACCAAGTCGCGACGCCTGTCCGCTACAAAGGCCACCGCCCCGGCTGTACGATGACCCCGGAAGGCTACCTGCTTTGCCATCCCAACGCCGTCCGCGGGCTGGTGGACCAGGTGCAGGGCGGGGCGAAGTGATCGACCGGCGACATCCATGAAGCCGACGGCCCGCCACTTCATGTGCGCCATCGCACTGCTTGGGTGCGCGGAAGCTCCCCGGAGTCCCCAGGTGAAGCCTGACTCGGTCACCTGGACCTTCGACAACCTCGACCACATCGGCGGCCACGCGGTTAGTGTCGAAGGCGACCCGCGGCTAATCGACACGCCGCTCGGCAAAGCGATTGCGTTCGACGGCGTCGACGATGCGCTCTTCCTCGACGTGCATCCGCTCGCCGGCGCGGAGACTCTCACCTGGGAAGCCGTATTCCGCCCAGACGGCGGCGCCGAGGAGCAGCGTTGGTTCCACCTCGATTCGGGCCCGGCCGACGGCGACGGCAGCGGCGACCGCATGTTGTTCGAGATCCGCGCCATCGGCGACGAGTGGTGTCTCGACGCCTTCGTCCACTCGGGCGACGCGGGCAAGGCGCTGCTCGACCGCACACGGCTGCAGCCGCTCGGCCGCTGGTATCACGTCGCGGCGGTCTATGACGGTCGCGAGCTGCGCAGCTACGTCAACGGGGAGCTCGACGGCGCCGCCGCGCTTGCCTTCTCGCCGCAAGGGCCCGGGCGCACCTCCGTCGGCGTGCGCATCAACCGGGTCCACTACTTCAAAGGCGCGGTGCGCCAAGCGCGCTTCACCAAAGCTGCGCTCGAACCAGGCCAATTCCTAGCAGCGCCAGGGCGCTAGTGTAGTGCGTCGCAAACAGCAGTCAGAAACCAAACGGCGCTCTCGCGCCGAAGGCGCGCGGCAGGAATCAGCCCCGGGCCTCCGGCCCGGGGAAGGGAGGGCGCCGCGCTTCTCTCGACCCCGGGCTGGAAGCCCGGGGCTGTTTCATGCTGCGCCCTTTCAGGGCGGCGCCAATGTTCATTCTGGGTGACGCAGTTCGCTAGCGGGCGTCTTCGTTGTGCGCTAACATCCCAGGCGATGTCCACGACCCGCAGATCTCTGCTGAAATCCATGGCTGCCGCGCCGGCCGCCCTCGCGCAAACCAGCCCCAGCGACACGGTTCACATCGGCGTCGTCGGGTTTCGCAGCCGCGGCCGGGCGCACTACCGCGAATTCGCCAACATGCCCGGCGTTCGCGTCGCCTACCTGTGCGATGTCGACGAGCGCCTCTTTCCCGAAGCCGTCGCCGAGGTCGAATCGATCCAGGGCTCCCGGCCCAAGACCGAGTACGACATCCGCAAGCTGCTCGAGCACGAAGACCTCGACGCCATCTCCATCGCCACCCCCGACCACTGGCACGCCTTGATGGCCATCTGGGGCTGCCAGGCCGGCAAGGACGTCTACGTGGAGAAGCCTTGCTCCTACACGCTGTGGGAAGGCCGCCAAATGGTGCGCGCCGCGCGCAAGTACGACCGCATCGTCCAGGTCGGCCTCAATCGCCGCAGCAGCCGGGCCACGCGCTCCGCCGTGGCCTACTTGCGCAGCAACGGCTTCGGCCCCGTCTATCGCTCCAAGGCCATCGTCTACCGCGGCCGCATCAACATCGGCAAGGTACTGGAGTCCGGCATCCCGCGAGGCGTGCACTGGGATCTCTACCTCGGCCCGGCCCCCTACCGCGCCTTCACGATGAACCGCTTCCACTACGGCTGGCATTTCTTCAAGGACACCTCGACGCACGAGGTGGGCAACAACGGCGTACACTATCTCGATGTCGCCCGCTGGGCCATGGGCAAGGATGAGCATCCGGTGCGCATCCATTGCTCCGGCGGCCAGTTCGCCGAGGATTCCGACTCCGAGGTCCCCAATACGCAAGTCGGGGTGTTCGAGTACGCCGACGGCACGCTTTCGGAGATCGACGCCACCACCCTGTACTCGCCCACCTTCGGGGGCACGCGCATGGGCAACTTCTTCTACACGCCCCAGGGCTACGTCTCCTCGGTCGACGGCTGGACGGTCACTCGCGGCGCATTCGAGCCGGGCAATCGGCCCGACATGCAAGGCGGCATCTCCCTGCGCGCGACCAACTTGAGCTTTCCGCGGCAGAACTACGTCGACGGCCCCGACATTCCGCAGCTCGAGGAGCCCGAAGTCAGTCACTTCCGCAACTTCATCGACTGCGTACGCTCGCGGAACCGCGCCGAGCTCCATTGCGAGATTGAGGAAGGCCATCTCTCCACCTCGCTCTGCCACCTCGCGAACATCGCTTTCTTCACCGGGCGCAAACTGAGCTTCGACCCCGCATCCGAGACCTTCCCCGGCGACGAGGAAGCCACCCGGTTCTTGCGGCGCGACTACCGCGAGCCCTACGTCGTGCCCGAGCAGGTTTGATTTCCGACGCACGAGGCAGAATCCCGCTTGCGCTGGCGCGCATTGTGCGATAACAATCGCACAATGCGTCAATTGCAGGCCGAAACCGAACGCTCTTTCCGTAACTCGAGGCGGGGGTTCCACGCGGCCTTTCTTTCCGGCGGCGGGTTGATTTTCGCACTGGCGTTGGCGGCTTGGCCTGGCGCGCTGCCTGCACAGCACAAGGGCGGGGGCGCGAGCTTCGACATCCGGGATCTGCAGCGCCGCGCCGAGGCTCTGAGCGGCAGCGAGACCGAGCGACCTCGCCCGGCCGCCGCCGTGGAGGAGTCGGGCGTGTTCGTCACCGCCGCCGGTCGCCCGGTGCGCTTCGAGCGCGGACGTTTCGGGGCGCCCCGCACGATCGGCTCGCCGGGTGAAGCGCTGACCGCGGCCAGGGCCGGGCTGCCGCGCGAGATCGCGCTGGAGCTACTGCGGGCGCGTCGGGACGTATTCGGCTTCCATCCCGACGAGCTCGCCTCACTGCGGCTCGTCCAGCAGACGCAAGCCGGCGCGCTCCGCATCGTGCGGCTCCAGCAGATCCTGGACGGGCTGCCGGTCTACGGCGGCCGCGTGACCGTTGTGGTGGACGGTCTTGGCCGGGTCGTCCAAGTTTCCGCCAGCGACGCCGCGCCCGGCCTCTCGATGGGGCCGGACGCTCAGCTTGGCCCCGAGCAGGCCGCCGCGCTCGCGTTCCGCTATGTCGGCGGGCGCGACCCCGGACCCCTCGTCGATTCCGGCGCGACGCCCGACGGCCGGCTGCTGTTCGCCGCGGCGAACGCGCCTCAAGCACAACCCGCCGCGGTGGACGCGGTCGTGTTCCCGCTCGACTCCGGCGAAGGCCGCCTAGCTTGGCGCGTGATCGCCAGCGGCCCGCTCGATAGTCGCGAGATCGTTCTCGACGCGGTGAACGGCAGAACGCTGCGCAGCGTGAGCCTGACGCGCCGCTTCGGCTCGGCGCGCGTATTTGATCCGGACCCGCTCAGCCAACGCCAAGTCGTCGATTTCCCCGACGGTTGGCTGGCCGAGGGCGCGACCGTGACCACCGGCAACAACGTCGACGCCTTTGCCGACCTCGACTCCGACGGCGAGCCCGACCCCGGCGCATCCCCGGGCCTCGCCGAGGGGCGCGCGACGGCCGACGGCTCCGGGCTGTTCGACCACCCTGCCGGAGACGGCTTCCTGTTCGAGCTCGAGCACGTGCCGGCCGCGATCACCAATGCGTTCTACTTCGCCAATCAGGCGCACGACTACTTCTGGGAACTCGGCTTTCGAGAGGCTGACGGGGCGTTGCAGACCCGCGACGTGGAGCGCGGAGGCGTCGAGGGCGACCCCTACCGGATCGCCATCGAGAATTTCGCTCCCGGCGGCCCGTCGACCACCACCACGCCGGACGGCATCAGCCCGCTGATGAGGCTGCCGGCCGACTTCTCCGGCGCCGATCTGCTGCACACCGCCTACGAAGGCGACGCCGTAGTGCACGAGTATGCCCACACGGTGATCGACCGGCTCGTGGGAGGGCCCGACGATATCACTTGTATCGGCGGCGCCCCGCAGGAGAGCGCCATCGAAGAAGGCGTATCGGACTATTTTTCGGCCAGTTTTCTCGACGATCCCGTCATCGGCCGCTACTTCGGCGACCCCCAAACCGGCATTCGCATGGAAGTGATGAGCGAGAGCCAACGCACCTACGAATCCTTGGGCGAGCCTTCGTTCGAGGAGCATGACGACGGCGAGATCGTGGCGGCCATCCTATGGGAGATCCGCACCAGCCTCGGCGCCGGCACGACCGACCAGCTCGTCCTCGATGTGCTGCGGCTGCTGCCCTGCTTCCCGACCTTCGTCGACTTGCGCGACGCCTTGCTGACCGTGGCCGGTCCCGAGCGCCGCGCTACGCTGTGGCCCATCTTCGCCAGACGCGGGCTCGGCGCCTCCGCCCGCGGCGACGACACCGCCGCGAACGCCGCCACTCTGTTCGACGCGGCGTTCGACCTTCCCGATGACTTGGCTTCCGGCAATCGGCCGCCACGCTTCTTGGGCGAGCCCGGCGAGTTCGCACTAGCCAATGAAGACTTCATCTACACCGCGCGAGCCGAGGACCCCGACGGCGATCCGATCACCTTCCGCCTGCTCGACGGGCCCGACGACGCCGAGCTCGACCCGGCTACGGGCCGGCTGAGCTATCGCGGCAAGTTCACCTCCCAACGCGTACAGATCGAAGCGACCGACGGCCGCGGCGGTCGCACCGTGCATGGCCTGCTCATCTTCGGCGGCTCAGTCCTCACGCCCGGACGGCCCATCCAGATCTCCGGCGACGCCAACAGCATCGGCATCGGGCTGATCCCGGTGACTGGCGAACGAGACGCGCTGCAAGTCACCACCCGCGGCGGCTCGGGGGACGTCGACTTGGAGGTCATCGGGCCGGCGGGGCCGCCTTTCCTGAGCGAGCGAATCGGTTCTGACGAAACGCTCACGATTCCCAATCCCGCGTTCCCCGCACTGTGGCTCATCACTGTTCGCGGCTTCTCGCAGTACGAGCGGGTGGTCTTCAACGCCAACTTCGTCTCACCGAGCGAGACGCCAATCGGGGAGCCGCTTGGTCCGCTCAACGGGGCGCCTTCGAGCGAGACGTTCTATCGCATCGTCGTTCCGGAGGGAACTCCGCACTTGCGTATCACCGCGTCGGGCGGCGACGGCGACGCCGACCTCGGCCTTTCGCGCGGTCGCCTGGCGGTCTGCGTGTTCGAAGTCTTCGACGTGGCGATATGCGACGAGGATCACTTCTCGATCCGCATCGGCAACATCGAGAGCATCGACGTCCCCAATCCGGCGGCGGGGGAGTGGTTCTTGACCGTGCGCGGCTTCGAGGACTACACCGGCGTGACGATCAATATTTCGACCGCCCCCAGCGCCATCGAGCTCGGCGCCGCGACCGATGCGGCCGCGTTCGAGGACTCCATCGCGGCCGGCGGTATCGGGACGCTGTTCGGCTCCGGCTTTACCGACCAGACCCTCGAGGCCGACGCTTTGCCGCTGCCCACCACTCTCGGCGGCGTGCAGGTGTTCGTCAACGGCGTCCCGGCTGCGTTGTTCTTCGTCTCCCCGACGCAGATCAACTTCCAGCTTCCGGTCGAAACGCTGTTCATCGCCGAGGTCGTGGTGGCGAACGGCGGCGAGCTGTCGAACCACGTCGAAGCGGTCGCGCGACCGCAAGTTCCGCGGCTGTTCGGCTTTACGGCTAGCGACGGGGTCCGCTCGGCGGTGGTGACGCACGCGGACGGCTCGGCCGTGACGCCTGAGAACCCGGCGCGGCCGGGCGAGATCCTGGTGGGATATCTGACCGGCGCCGCCCTCGAGCCGCAACCGCCTAGCGGCGAGCCCGCCGCCGCGGATCCGCTCTCGCTCACCGTCGATCCGGCCGTGGTGATCGTCGGCGGCGTCGAGGCGACGACGCTGTTCTCCGGCGCGACGCCCGGGTTCGTGGGGCTGATCCAGGTGAACTTTCAGTTGCCCGAGGAGCTGCCCGCGGGCGGCCGGCTGGAGATCGAGATCCGTTTCGGCGACGAGGGCACGCTGCCGCTCTCGCTGCCGGTCGCGCCGTAGCCCAAGTTTCGCGATTCGGGGTTTTGGCGACAGGTAAGCGCTGCGTTTTCCGTGAAGGTTACGAAAAGGTCGGCACTACAGGGGCTGGGAAACGGGGGCAACGATGCGGGGCGGGGGGGTGAGCAGGCAGGCTGAGGTTGAGCTGGCTCAGCAGCAGGGCCGCGTCGGGCTCGGGTTCGGTGTAGCGGCTGAGCAGGATCTCGCGGCCGTTGGTCGTGGGCAGGTGCACGTCGATCATCATGATCGACGAGAGCTTCTCCAGGATGGCGTGCACTGTCAGGCCGCCGGCATGACGCCGCGCCAGGTTCGTCAGCGTGGCGTGCAGGCAGTAGGCCAGGAAGCTCACGAAGATGTGCGCTTCGATGCGGCTGTCGAGCTGGTGATAGACCGGCCTGACGGCGAGGTCGCTCTTGAGCTCCTTGAAGGCTTGCTCGATGCGCGTGAGCAGCAGGTAGTTCTCCCACACCAGCTCGGGCGATTCGGCGCGCATGTTCGAGCGCAACAGGTAACGTCCTTCGCGGCGGATCGCTTGGCGTAGCTTGGGACGGTCGAGCGCATAGGAGAACGTGGCCGGCGTCAGCGCCTCGCCGGGGTTGGGCAAGCGCAACTCGACCAGCCGCCAAACGCGTCCGGCTTCCTTCTTGGCCGCGCCCAGCGCCAACAGCAAGGCGTCGCGCGAGAGCTGTTTGCGGGCGCGCTGCTCGCCCAGCGGCGTCCACACCCGCTTGAGCTTGCGCCGAAGCCCCTGCTCGAGGCGCTGCACGCGTGGTTCTACGACAATCTGATCGGATTATCGAAGAAGTCGGAGACGGCGAAGGCGATGCGCTACGCGCTGGGACGTTGGCCGGCGCTGGTGCGCTATCTCGACGACGGCGAGCTCGAGATCGACAACAACGCCGCCGAGCGAGCCTTGCGGGCGGTGGCTTTGGGGCGCAAGAACTATCTGTTCGCGGGTTCGGACGCCGGCGGCGAACGCGCGGCGGCGATGTATAGCTTGATCGGCACGGCCAAGCTCAACGGCGTCGACCCGCAAGCTTACCTGCGCCACGTGCTCGAACGCATCGCCGACCACCCGATCAACCGCATCGCGCAGCTGCTGCCCTGGAACGTGGGCCTGGACGCCGACGACGGTTACGTGTCCACATAAGCCCTGCGTGGACACGTACGCCGTCGGCAAGCTGCGCATGGGAGCGCGCCTGCAAGGATGCACGCGTCGGCAAACTGCGTTGCCACGGCTTGCGCCATACCACGATCACGAACCACCGAGCGGCGGGAGTCGAGGAAGGGACGATCATGGCGATGAGCGGCCACACGACGCGCTCGGTTTTCGACCGCTACGGCATTCAGCCCGAACAGCGGCTACGCGACGCCGTGAGTCGCCCCGAAAAGCGAATACGGACAAAATACGGACAATCGACCGAGAAGCAGGCAGGAACGGACGAGTCGGAAACGCCTGCAACCAACTGATTCTAAACGTGGTGCCCGGGGCGGGACTCGAACCCGCACTCCCTTGCGGGAAGGGGATTTTAAGTCCCCTGCGTCTGCCGATTTCGCCACCCGGGCATGTTGAAAACAAAGGATTTACTGGGCGATCGCGCTCTCCGGTTCGGTCACTGTGCCCACATTTGTGCCCACCCCAGACCGCGCAGCCGTCAATCGTGCCTCGTTGAGCCGTTCCATTCTGCCAAACGCCAACTCGACGGCTTCGGGCGACGGATGGACGTAGCGCTGCGAAACCGTCACCGTCGAGTGTCCCATCAGCCGCATGATTGTGAAGGCGTCCGCGCCGGCTTCTCCCAGGCGCGTTCCGAACGTGTGCCGCAACGAGTGCAGTACGAAGTCGCTCGGTTGCTTCAGGATAGCGCGAGCCTTTGCGTGCTGGTGGTCCAGGTTCGTCGACGACAGGGGCGAGCCGTTCGGACGCTGGAACACGTATCCGGTTCGCTGAGGCCCCAGCGTCTCCAACATGTCTCGCACTCGTGCAGAAAGCGGCACATGGCGTGCTTTCGAGTTCTTCGCGGTGCGCGAGCGGACCGTGACGTGGCCGTAGCGCGCCTCGCCAACGGGGCGCAGAGACAGATCCGCCCACGTCAGCAGGAGAGCTTCCGCAAGCCGCAGGCCTGTATCGAGCAGGAGCAAGGCGACGCTCGCCGTAGGGTCGGGAAGTGCGGCCAAGTATGCGGCCTCCAGTTCGTGAGACAGCACGTACTCTCTCGTGCGTTCACCTCGGAGCAGCCGAATCCGGGGCACACGGTCGATGACCTTCCATTCCTGCGCCAAACGCAGCAGCCGGCGCAGTGTGGCCAACTCGCGATTGACCGTTGCGGGCGCTATGGTTCTAGTCGGCGCCGGGGCCTTCCCCCGCTTGCCGTGTGGCTTCGGCGTCTGGCTTCGTCTCTGCTGCTTGTACGCATCAATGACGGCCTCGTCGATCTCGTCGAGCTTACGGTCCGCCAACGAGGGCGACTCCAACAATCGCTTGAGCTTCAACTCATAGAACCGGATCGTTGCCGGCTTGGAAGCGCACTGCGTACGGATCGCCTGCAAGAAGCGGGGCGCGAACGCGGCAAGCGTCGGCGCGGGCTCCCTCTGGACGATACCGACCTCGCCTTTCGCAAGCGCGGTCCTGTGCGCAGCTTCGATCTGTTCGGCCGTTCGCTTGTTGCCCTGCTTGGTGCTCCGCCGAATCGCCTCCCCTCGAAAGGTGAACTTGTACCAGTAGACGCTCCCGCGCTTGTAGACACCCATCTCACTTCCCTCCGTGACCCTTCGTGGGGTTCTTTGCGCTCGCCTTCGCCGGCTTGGCGTCCTTCCTGGGCCTGCCACCCTTCTTGCCGTTCTCGCGGGCGATCTCCTGGAGCCGCTCGATGCCGAGGCGTTCCAAGCGGGCTTGGTAGGAGCGCTTGCCGAGCCATGAGGCGTAGCGCTTGATCTCGGTCTGAGTCATGAGACTATCCTAAACTGTTTTGGTTTTAGGCGCAAGGAAGAAATAGCCGTGTCTGCATGGGCGTTCTTCCCGGGCTAGAATGTCGCCATGAAAAGCGCTGTTCTGCTGCTCCTTTCCGCCCTTGTCGCGTTTCCGGCGTTCGCCCAACAGAACGAGCCGGATGCCATCGAACGGCTCCTGGAGGAGCTGACCAACGCTCACGGGCCGACGGGATACGAGGGGCCGGTGCGCGCGATCGTGCGGCGCGAGCTCGAACCGGTTGCCGACGAGTTGACCACGGACGGACTCGGTTCTCTGATCGCCCGCCTCGACGGAAGCGCCGACGGTCCCCGCGTCATGCTCGCCGCGCACATGGACCAGGTCGGCATGATCGTGAAGCGGATTACTCCAGACGGCTACCTCAAGTTCCAGACGCTGGGCGGGATACTGAGCCAAGCCCTGATCAATCAGCGCTACCTCATCCGGACGCGAACCGGGATGGTGCTTGGCGTCGCCGGGCTGAAGACTCCGCACGTAATGTCTGGCGACGAGCGGTCGCGGCTGGTCGAAACCGATCAGATCTTCCTCGACGTCGGGGCGACGAGTCAGAGGGACGCGGAGGAGCGGCTCGGCATCCGGCCCGGCGATCCGATCGCCCCCGATTCCCGCTTCGCCCGGCTCAATGATCCGAAGCTCTATGTCGGCAAGGCCTGGGACGATCGCATCGGCCTTGCCGTCGAGATCGAGGTCTTGAAGCGGCTGAAGCGGAACCCGCTCCCAATACCGTCTATGCTGCGGCGACGGTGCAGGAGGAAGTCGGGCTACGCGGCGCCCAAACGAGCAGCTACCTCATCAAGCCGGACATCGGGCTGAGCATCGAGGTCGGCGTGGCCGGTGACTATCCCGGCATCTCCCCCGACGAGGCGCAGGAGAAGCTCGGCGCCGGGCCCGGGATCTTCTTGCACGACAGCTCGATGCTCCCCAACCGTAAGCTGCGGGATTTCGTGGCCGACGTCGCGGCGGACATCGGCGTACCACTGCAGTTGGAGGTTCTCTCCGGTTACGGGGAAGACGGCGCTCAGATGCAACGGGCCTACGGCGGCGCTCCAGCGATCAACATCACTGTCCCGACGCGCTATCTGCACAACCACAACGGCGTTCTCCACCGAGACGATTTCGACCGCGCGGTGGATCTGGTGACGGAGCTTGTGCAGCGGCTGGATCGAGCGACGGTGGATGAGATCAAGCGCTTCGACTGAGAGAAGGCTGGAGCGGCGCCGCCGCGCCGCTCGCGTCCATTGAGGCCGAGGGCCATTTCCCGAAAAGTTACACTACGTGGTTTTCGGGTTTAGAAGAGAGGGCCTGCGCTCCGGATTCGAGGTTGTAACGTTTCGGGAACTGGCTCAAACCGTTGCACCCCTGGGGAGCGCCACTTCGGTAAACGGCGCGGGTGCCCGGCGCTATCGATTTCCAAGGTCAGAAGTCAGTGCGATGCAGATTTCCAAAGCGGAGTACTGGCGACTAACGGCCAGCGCCCTCGAATCGCTTGACGAAGGCGCTCAGCGTGATCCCCGCAGCGTTGCACACGGCCCGCAACTCCAGTAGGTCTAACCGCCGCTCGCCCGATTCGTACTTGGAAACAAACGACTGCGGTCTATCGAGCCGTTTGGCCAAATCGGCTTGCCGAAGCCCTGCCTCCTGCCGGACGGAGCGCAGCAGTCGAAGCAGACGCTCGCGGTCGCCCCGCAGTTGGCGGCTTCGTGATGGGACCGAGGGCACGAAACGGCCAGACTACGCGGGCGTTGATTCGTATCCCAAAATAGGATATTCTTGCGGCGTGCCTGCCAAGAAGCGTCCCTGGCTTGCTGCCTTGCTGAGCCTGCTCGCCGGGCCTATCGGTTTTCTCTACATACACTGGCGCTACGCCGTTCTTGTTCTGTTGATCCAGGGGCTCTTCGTCGTCAGCTTGGAGCCCCTGGACATCCCGTTCCTTTGGTGGTGGAAGTATCTCGCAGCCTGCATCGTCGCCTGGAAGGCCTTTGAGGTAGCCACCATCTGGAATACCGTCGTTGAAGGCGGCGGCTCGGAGACGGCCGCCCTCCGGTCGTTCGGCTTCGCATCTGTGGCGATGTCAAGTCTGCTGGTCCAACTCGCGACGGCGTTCGCGCTCGGAACAGGCCTGTACGTTTCGGGGGCGGCGCTGATCGCCGGCAAGATCTTGCAGGGTCTTGCAATGCTCTTCCTCGGAACACCGCTGCTGACCTGGGTGTTCCACCTTGGGTCGGGACTGCTTGCTCTCGGGATGGACGCCGTCTTCTCGGCTGGCAGGGGCCGCGCGCCTATGTCTACGGGTACTTGAGGCCTACCGATTCCCCGGAGCCATGTGAGCGAGTCTCTAAGGCGCCCCCGGAATCTTCCCGCTCAGGTGGCGCGCAGGATCGAGAGGGAGCGCAGGGGCGGCGCGACGTTGGCGGGGATTGCCGAGGGGCTGAACCGGGACGCGGTGGCGACGGCGCAGGGCGGGGGCGCGTTGGTATCCCGGGACTGTGCGAATCGTGTTAGAATCCCGCCGGGTAAGGGCTTAGAGCTGGAGCGCTAGTGTAGTGCCTCACACACTTTGAACATTATGTAGAGCCTTGCGGGCGCGCTTGACCTTGGCGAGGAAGTCGGAGGCTTTGGCAGTCCAAATGAAGGGCTTGGGATCCTCGTTGTGCTTCTCGATGTAAGTTTCAACCGCGTCGACCAACTCGGGAACGTCGCGAAAGACGCCGCGCTTGAGACGGTTCTGCGTCAGGTCGCGGAAGAACCGCTCGACCATGTTGAGCCACGACGAGCTCGTCGGCGTGAAATGAAAGTGGAAGCGCGGATGCCGCTTGCGCCAGCGCTCGACTTTCTCATGCTTGTGCGTCGAGGCATTGTCGACGATCAGATGCAGCTCCTTGTCCGGCGGCGTCATCGCATCGAGATGGCGCAGAAACAATAGCCACTCCTGATGCCGGTTGCGCTCCTGGCAAAAGCCGATCACCGAACCATCGAAAGTATTGAGCGCCGCAAATAGGGTCGCCACGCCGTTGCGCTTGTAGTCGTGCGTCATCGTGCCGGCGCGGCCTCGCTTGAGCGGCAACGAAGGTTGGGTGCGGTCGAGCGCCTGCATCTGGCTCTTCTCGTCGCAGCACAATACCAGCGCATGCACGGGCGGGTTCAAATACAGCCCGACGATTGCTTCGAGCTTCTCGGCGAACTCGGGATCGCGACTGAGCTTGAAGGTCTCGACGCGATGCGGCTTCAGTCCGTGCTGTTGCCAGATCCGGCCGACGCTGGCCGCACTGATTCCCGCCGCTTTCGCCATCGTGCGGGTGGACCAGTGGGTGGCGTTGGGAGGCTTGTCCTGCGTGGTCGTGCGCACGACGCGCGCAATAGTTTGCTTGGTGATCTTCGGCGTGCGGCCCGGCCGCGGCGCATCCTTGTCGAGGCCAACGACGCCCAGCCCGAGAAAGCGCGCCCGCCAGCGCGCGGCCTTCTGGACGCTGACGCCGAGCTCTTTGGCGATCTCTTTGTTCTGCTTCCCTTCGGCCGCGAGCAGCACGATCCGTGCGCGTTCGACCACGCGCGCAGGCAGCGAACGCGCACGACTGCGCTGCTGCAAAAGTTCTCTTTGTTCGGGATTCAGATGAACGGCAGGGGCGACACGCATGCAGACGACCTCTGATTGTAGAGGCGCCTAACGGTTTATAGAGGTTGCTATTTCTGGTGCACTACACTAGTTGGGCAGCTTGTGACCTCGCGAATACCAGAATTGGCCAAGAAGGCTCTTGGTGCAGTAGCGAGCATCGCGGCCATTCTCGCGGCGGTCGTCCTCTACAACATCGCGTCCCCTGTAAGCATGCTGTCTCGCGTAGAGGATGGCTACTGGGGCGGCTACTACGAGATTGTTGACCCAGGGCAGGGATCAAGAGAACGAGTCTCGTGCCTGTGCAAGTTCGTTAGAACAGGCGAGAAGATCCGGATGGTCATGCTCAGCTCCGGCATTACGACCGCCGTGTTTTCTGTCCGGCGGAATTCACGCGATCCTTCGTTCGCACACCTGCATTTCGATACCGAAGACGATGCCGTGACAATAGAGGCTAAGCAGCTCTACCTGAATAGGCGGTACATTCTCGAAAGACTGTGGGTCGGAAGATTCTCAGACTTCTGGGAGCGAAACCGGGATGACGATATTCGGGGCTACGTTGGTGGCGGATCAGACGCACGGTTTGAAGTCGAGCGCCTGAACGATGACCGCGTTCTTAACTTCTGTAACGACCAAGTACTCGGAAGAAACGCCTTCTCTTCGAGGCAGGAGTTGGAGATGTTCTTGAGCGCGGCCTTGCAGTGAGCCACGGCGGGCAGCTCTCTTAGTTTCGAGGCTTCGGCTCATACCCGCGCCGGGTCAGCACGTCGCGGCATCGGTCCGCCTCCGCCCTCAGTTGCTCCGGCAACTCTCGCTTCTCCCAGTACTCCGACCACGCAAGCTGCCGGAGCTTCTCAGGCAGAAACGGGTCTCCCGCCCTATCGAGCGCTTCTCCCATCTCCGTCAGCGTCTCGATCTGCGCACGCGTGAGCCGCTTGAGTGCGATCGCCTCGCGAGAGCGCCGGCCATGCCGCCAACCGGCCGTTCGCGACGCCTCCAAGCCCGTAGCCGTCTTGGGTCCCGTCGACAGCCCGCCGTGCATGCGGCAGCGGCCGTTCGCCATCGCCGGCCCCTGGCATGGACATCCCGAGCGAGTCCGGGCGCCGCAGCGTGGGGCGGAGTTCGGGTCACCGGGCGGGTTACCGTTCTTGAGCCATCCGGGCATGCCGCTATCGTAACGCCAGCGAAAGCGGCGGTGGGCAACAGCGGGTTGGAACGAGGAGCGAAGATTGGCATACCAGTCAATTCGCCTCCTGCTTCTCCGCCTTTCCGCTTTGTTTACAGGGAGCGCAGCTCATCGACCGTCATGGTCGTCTTCGTCACGGTGATAGAGACAGTCAACGTGAATCTTTCAGGCTGAGGCAGGTTGGCAGCGAACGCCAAGCCCTGAAAAGACAGGTCTCCAGTCTCGCCTCTTGCGATGAAGAAGACGTCTGACCAGATCCGGCGGCCTGGCTGAAGATCGCCACACGGAATTTCAATTCGAAAACGCTCGCTGTTCTTGTCGATGTCGACGGTACCTGGAGCATTGCGGTGCAACGGCGCGATGCCATCTAAGTTAGCGCCAAGGTCCCAGCGCCGTGAAGGTCGACGAGGCATCTCGGATGCGTCGAGCACCGATGCGCCGATGTCAGCTGGAACTGTTAGCTCCACGTGGACATCGTTAGCGCCGACCTCCCCAGCATTGGTGACTAAGATCCGGATCGGGACGTGCAGCCTGTATGCGAACTCGTAAGAGGCAAGTTCTCGAAAGAAGTCAGCGTTTGTGTGCTCGACGCCCGGGTCGAGCATCCCGAAGTCTACGCCAAATGGCCCCGGGTCCCGCCGGCGCCCGAGATTGGGAATAGCCTCACGGGCAGGCATCTCGCAGAGTTCAGCGGCACAAGTGAAGTGTTTTCCCAGCGCATTGTCGTGTTCGGCCTCTGTAAACTCCACCATCAGTTCGGCTTTAAGTTCGCCGGAACGGACGCGCATCTGAGCGGTCTCGTCAGGAGACGCCGGTTTGGCAGGATCGGTTGAGCTTCCCCGTCGTACGTAGACCTTTTCCTTGGCAAGCTTCCCGTAGTCCTTCTTGAGATAGACCGGTCGGAGTTGTTCTTCGATCCGGATTATCCCGACTTGCTTCCCCTCGAATCCGAACGCCTCGTAGTGGAAATGAACAGGCTGATTCGACAAGTTGTTGACAAACTGCTGTACGGAATGGTCATCGAGGTGATCGCGCGCTCGTATGCCCTCGACAGTTGATCGGCCCCCTCGAACTTCTTTGACGCCGATGAGAATGTAGGCTTCCGATCTCCTC
The DNA here is from genome assembly GCA_965216545.1 of Bryobacterales bacterium. GTDB lineage: Bacteria > Acidobacteriota > Terriglobia > Bryobacterales > UBA6623 > RI-231. The sequence goes on along the minus strand of OZ244172.1, from coordinate 1,034,374 downwards.
CATGCATTGGCAAACCCAAGAATGTCTTTGAGTAGTTCGGATTTGTCCTCAGGAGACGACTTCGAAAACTTATATTGCTCCCTCTTGAAGTCCAGGGACGTACTTTCTTCTTCATGAAGGAGGCTCTCGAAGAGTTCACCATTCATACTGCATCCCCACCTGTTAGCGTCGTCTGTGACTTGTTAAATTGGCTAGAGAACCTTTGGGGGCGCTCGCACGCGTCAGGGCCGCCCACGAGTCGAGTACCTCGCGGCTACCGTCGTTCGCGAAGATGAGGTTCGAACCCTCGCCAAGACAGGAGATCGACTGCTGTGCCGCCGGAAGATCGTCCCCAAGGACGAACCGGAACCGCAAGCCTCTTATCAACAAGGCGTACACGGTGCCAGACTGATCTTTAGCGCGACTTGGAACAAAGCAGGAGTTTTGGGATAGAGTGTCTGTTGCGACTGTGACAACGACTGCGACGCTATCGTTCGGAAAGGCGGCCTCGCCGGCAAGGTACTTGCGAAGGGACTCCCTATGCTGTGGTTCAAGGTCAACAGAGGTGGTACCCCCGTCGAAGGTCCGCCACGTTCGAATCGCGGCTCGCCAGAGGATGCTGAGTCCAAAATAGCCGATCTTCTCGCCCTTGAGTCCGACGGATTGGCATCCGAAGGCCGCGTTCGCCTGAGTGCAGTAGACCCGGATTTCCGATTTGAGGTTCGCCTGCTAACCATCGCGATGCTCCCGGCGCCCCTGTAGATGCGGGTTTGAGCGCATCAGATGGGCCATGGAGGGCGACACCGAGTGGGTGACAAGGATGGCAAGCCGTTTTGGTTCTCGTTCAACGGGTTTGTGAAGGTCGATTTCCAGGGCTCGCGGGTCACCTCTGACGGCGGCCTGCTGCTGGTTCGAGAGCTAGACGAACGGCTCGGCCTCGGCAAGCTGATTGACGACCATCTCAGCGATACGCGGCAGGGCGAGAACAAGAAGTTCCCGCTGGCGGATCTGGTGCGGCAGTCGGTCTACTCGCGGTTGGCGGGCTACGAAGACCTCAACGACGCCGTGCGGGTGGCCGCCGATCCGACGTTTCGCCTGCTCGGCTCGAAGAAGAACTGGGATCGCGGCGGGGCGCTGACCTCGCGGTTGCAGAGCTTCGAGACCGGCATGCTCGCCGGCGACGAGAACCTGATCGGGTTGATGGCGGTGAACCGCGAGCTGATCGGCCAAGCCGAGGCCGGCGACGACAGCGAGCGCGTGGTGCTCGACATGGACTCGACCGAGAGCCCGGTTCATGGCCAACAGGAAGGCAGCGCCTACAACGGCCACTACGAGTCGGTCTGCTATCACCCGCTGTTGCTGTTCAACCAGCACGGCGACTGCTTATCCGCGAAGCTGCGGCCGGGCAACGTCTCCAGCGCCGAGGACTGGGACGAGCTGTTGCTGCCCGAGATCGAGCGCCAACAGGCCGAGGGCAAGGAAGTCACGTTCCGCGCCGACGCCGCCTTCGCCAAGCCGGAGATTTACGAGGCGCTGGAAGAGCGCGGCGTCAACTACGTGATCCGCATTCCGGCCAACAGGAACCTGGAGCTGGAGATCGAAGACATCCTATTCCGAGCGCCGGGCAGGCCCTCGCTCAAACCGCTGGTGCGCTACAAGAGCTTCCGCTATCAGGCCGCGAGCTGGTCGAAGTCCCGGCGGGTCGTCGCCAAGGTCGAGCACCACGCGGGCGAGTTGTTTCCGCGCGTCGGTTTCATCGTCACGAACATGGCGTTGCCGAGCCGCTCGGTGGTGCGCTTCTACAACAAGCGCGGCACGGCGGAGCAGTGGATCAAGGAAGGCAAGCAGGCGACGTGCTGGACGCGGCTGTCTTGCCGGCGCTTCCGAGCGAACGAAGTGCGGCTGCAACTCGCGGTGCTGGCCTACAACCTGGGCAACCTGTGGCGGCGGCTGGGGCTGCCGAGCCGGATCAAGAGCTGGTCGCTGACGAGCTTGCAGCAGCGGCTGATGAAGACCGGCGGTCGGCTGGTGAAGCACGCGCGGTACTACTGGCTCTTGTTGGCCGAGGGGCGCCTCAACCGCCAGCTGTTCGGCGAGATGCTGGCGAGGTTGGCGGCGCTGCCTGCGCCGGGAGGCTGACGCGGCGAGGCTCGGAGCATCCGAACACGAGTCGCCGAGAGGCGAGGTCGGAGCGGTGTCGGCGAAGGGCGCCGTCCGAGCCCGTGAAGCGACGCGCGACGCTCCCAGTCGCGGCCAGACAAAGGAGGAAGGAGGCGAATGTGCCGGAGAAGGCAGAAAACCGTTGCGCCGGAGCGGCGTGCTCGACTACGCCACACGCGTCGGGATGGCCAAAATGGAAATCCCGGCTGAAGGGCTCAAGCGGACGGACGGCGCCGGAGACGCCGTGTGCGTGTGGATCATCGCGACGGCGGCCGCGCCCAGCAACAGCGGCGCCGCCAAGACGAGGTAGTACGTCGATCGTTCCCAGCCCCAGCCGATCATCAGTCCGGCCGCGTACGGCCCGAGGATCGATCCGATGCGGCCGACCCCGATCGCCCAGCCGACGCCGGTCGAACGCGCGATCGAGGGATACTGCTGCGCTGCGAGGGCGTAGAGCCCGATCAGCGAACCGTACGTGAAGAATCCGATCAGTGCCGTCAGCGCAATGAGCGCCGTGAGCGACGAGCTCGAAAGAGCGAACGCCGCCATCAGGGCCGCGCCGAGAACGAAGTAGACGGCGATGAGCCGGTCCAGCCGGTAGCGTGAGGAGGCAAAGCCCAGCAGAAGCATCCCTGCTCCGCCGCCGACGTTGAGCAGAATCCCCCCGAAGATGCTTCGGTCGAGAGGAAGCCCGGCGCCGACCAGAATCTGCGGCGTCCAACTGATCAGGAAGTAGATCACCAGCAGCGACGTGAAGAAGCTGATCCAAAGCAGCGTCGTCGCTCGAGCATAGTCGCCGGAAAACAACACGCCGATGCTCCCCCGCGGCTCGGCCTCTCGTTTCGCGGGCAGAGCGCCCAAGGGATCCATTTCGAGCCTTCGCAGCAGCGCATTCGCCCGCTCGAGCGCCCCGGTCGGCCGACGTGAAAGGAGAAAGTCCAACGATTCGGGAAGCTTCCAAAGCGCCACCGGAATCAGCGCGCCGGTCAGGACGCCGCCGTAGAGAAAGAACGCGCGCCAGCCGGACTCCTCGATGCTTTGTTGTGCAATCAACCCGCCGAGAGTCGCGCCGATCGGGTAGCCGAGGTAGAGAATACTCACCGACATCGTTCGCCGCTTCTCGGACGAGTACTCGACCACCAACGTCGTCAAGCTCGCGAACAGCGCGCCGATGCCGAGTCCGGTCAAGATCCGCGTCGCGACGATCTGAGTCACGCCGTCCGCGCGGTGCGTCAGCAGCATTCCGACCGTGACCATCGACAGCCCGAGCAAGATGGTCTTCCGCCTGCCGATATAGTCGGCCAGCGGAGCCAGAGCGAAGGCTCCGATCGTCATGCCGAAGAGCCCAGCGCTGAAGACGATGCCGAGTCGCTCCGGAGCAAGACCCCACTCCCGCGCTAGCAGCGGCCCGGCGTAGGAGATGATCACGACGTCGAAGCCGTCCAGAATGTTGATCAACTGGCAGATCAACACGGTGGCTATCTGGAACGCCGACATGGGGCGTTGGGCCAGCGCTTCTCGTACATCCTGCTTCACGGCGTACCGCATCGAGCGGAGGACGGTCCGACCGAGACCTTCCGGGCAGTATCGTACATATGTTCGATACTTGGGTCAAGGGGATAGGCGTACTCCAGTCGATCAGGTTACAGAAATGGCTATTTCCATAGTGTTGGGCTAGACTAGTCGGAGCGGAGAGTTGGACAGTATCGAACAGGCGAGCGGTAAGGGAGGCAAGCGGGCCGCCTTGCAGGATCGGTCCGCCCGGCCGAAGCGGAACGAGCGCGTACCGAAGCTCCTGCGCCGCGTCGAGCGGCTAGTGGCCGCCGGAAGCACCGTACAAGATGCGTGCGAAGAAGTCGGCATCACCAAGCCGACCTACTACCGCTGGCGCCGAAACGCCGAGTCGAAGGACCAAGACGCGGCCCTGGCGTCGGAGACCGCTCGGCATGTCCTCGACGTCGCCGAACGCCTCTGCGCCGAACACGGACTGGAGGTCTCTCTGCGCGAGGTCGCCCGAGCCGCTGGAGTCAGCAACGCCACCCTCTCCTACCACTTCCTGTCCCGCAACAAATTGCTCTATCAAATCTGCGCCAGGCGCGTGGATCAGCTCGACGGCGACCGATACCGTCTCCTCGACGAAGCCGAGGAGCGCGGCAATCCGCCCAAGCTGGAAGACGTGATCACGGCGTTCTTCCTCCCCGGCCTGCGAGCCACCGCAAGCTCGGACCCGGCGCTCGCCGCTTACATGCGCTTCCTCGGGAGAATCGCACAAGATCCGGCCGAAGAGACGCAAGCGATCATGGCTCGCTGCTACGCGAACCTGCACAAGCGCTTCATGTTCGCTTTTCACCGGACGCTGCCGAAACAGTCCCTTGAGGAGGTCTACTGGCGCTACACCGCCTTCACCGGCGTCTTCGTAACCATGGCGCAGAACCCGAACCGCATCCATAGAATCTCGGCAGGGCTGGTGAACGTGACAGACCCCGAGGCGGCCATGGAGAAGCTGCTGCCGATTCTTGTTCCCATGATGAGGGGGTAGGTCCGGACGCTCTGCGTCAGGCGCCACGCCGCTGCCGGACCCAGGTGTGGCCGTGCTGAGCTAGCTCATGTTCGTCACGTCCGCCGACGGCCAGCTGCTCGAAAGCTCATGTCTCGAACCTGATTCGGCGCCACGTATGCTTCCAGCGGGACGTGCCCGGAATTGGCGAAGGTGGCCAGACCAGCCAAGATTCCTCGAATCCGAGACAGCCTATCTGACTTTTTGGTCGTCCTGGTAGCGGGATCACCGAGCCGCGGTGAAGGCTCTGGCGCCTTAAGCCCGGATTTCCGATTTGAGCTTCGCCTGCTAACCATCGCGATGCTCCCGGCGCCCCTGTAGATGCGGGTTTGAGCGCATCAGATGGGCCATGGAGGGCGACACCGAGTGGGTGACAAGGATGGCAAGCCGTTTCAGTTCTCGTTCAACGGGTTTGTGAAGGTCGATTTCCAGGGCTCGCGGGTCACCTCTGACGGCGGCCTGCTGCTGGTTCGAGAGCTAGACGAACGGCTCGGCCTCGGCAAGCTGATTGACGACCATCTCAGCGATACGCGGCAGGGCGAGAACAAGAAGTTCCCGCTGGCGGATCTGGTGCGGCAGTCGGTCTACTCGCGGTTGGCGGGCTACGAAGACCTCAACGACGCCGTGCGGGTGGCCGCCGATCCGACGTTTCGCCTGCTCGGCTCGAAGAAGAACTGGGATCGCGGCGGGGCGCTGACCTCGCGGTTGCAGAGCTTCGAGACCGGCATGCTCGCCGGCGACGAGAACCTGATCGGGTTGATGGCGGTGAACCGCGAGCTGATCGGCCAAGCCGAGGCCGGCGACGACAGCGAGCGCGTGGTGCTCGACATGGACTCGACCGAGAGCCCGGTTCATGGCCAACAGGAAGGCAGCGCCTACAACGGCCACTACGAGTCGGTCTGCTATCACCCGCTGTTGCTGTTCAACCAGCACGGCGACTGCTTATCCGCGAAGCTGCGGCCGGGCAACGTCTCCAGCGCCGAGGACTGGGACGAGCTGTTGCTGCCCGAGATCGAGCGCCAACAGGCCGAGGGCAAGGAAGTCACGTTCCGCGCCGACGCCGCCTTCGCCAAGCCGGAGATTTACGAGGCGCTGGAAGAGCGCGGCGTCAACTACGTGATCCGCATTCCGGCCAACAGGAACCTGGAGCTGGAGATCGAAGACATCCTATTCCGAGCGCCGGGCAGGCCCTCGCTCAAACCGCTGGTGCGCTACAAGAGCTTCCGCTATCAGGCCGCGAGCTGGTCGAAGTCCCGGCGGGTCGTCGCCAAGGTCGAGCACCACGCGGGCGAGTTGTTTCCGCGCGTCGGTTTCATCGTCACGAACATGGCGTTGCCGAGCCGCTCGGTGGTGCGCTTCTACAACAAGCGCGGCACGGCGGAGCAGTGGATCAAGGAAGGCAAGCAGGCGACGTGCTGGACGCGGCTGTCTTGCCGGCGCTTCCGAGCGAACGAAGTGCGGCTGCAACTCGCGGTGCTGGCCTACAACCTGGGCAACCTGTGGCGGCGGCTGGGGCTGCCGAGCCGGATCAAGAGCTGGTCGCTGACGAGCTTGCAGCAGCGGCTGATGAAGACCGGCGGTCGGCTGGTGAAGCACGCGCGGTACTACTGGCTCTTGTTGGCCGAGGGGCGCCTCAACCGCCAGCTGTTCGGCGAGATGCTGGCGAGGTTGGCGGCGCTGCCTGCGCCGGGAGGCTGACGCGGCGAGGCTCGGAGCATCCGAACACGAGTCGCCGAGAGGCGAGGTCGGAGCGGTGTCGGCGAAGGGCGCCGTCCGAGCCCGTGAAGCGACGCGCGACGCTCCCAGTCGCGGCCAGACAAAGGAGGAAGGAGGCGAATGTGCCGGAGAAGGCAGAAAACCGTTGCGCCGGAGCGGCGTGCTCGACTACGCTACACGCGTCGGGATGGCCAAAATGGAAATCCCGGGTAGATGGGCGTTGCCAGCTTCAACCGCTCGAGCAATGGAAATCGATTGCCCTTTTTCAGAAGGGGTATGACATACCTTTCTCCGTTGACGCTAAAACGCTGTTCGCATGCGCGGCAGAGAACCGGATGCTTCATTTGGTGGTCGCTCTGGATTGATACCTCGCGGGACACCAGGACTGGGCTCGTGTTCGTGCTGGTAGGCTCCCGCATGAGCTTGTAGACACTCTTGGGGAGGAAATGGCTCTCGTGAAGCTCTCCTATGGCTTCGCAGAGCGCACATTGCCCGATCTTCATCTCAGTTTCATTCTCTCACGGGCAGGAAAGCGGCCAGTGGTTTGCGGGTCGAGGCGAGAGTACGGAGCGATCCCAATCGCTGCCGGAGGTCGCACTGGCTCTGACTCCGCCAGGCTCCACGGGCCCGCTTCAAAAACCGCGGCCCGCAAGCGCAAGTCAGCCCCCCTCGTGAGCCGCCGCAATTCGCGCGCGCAGGAAGCCGTCAGGGTCCCATGGAGCGCGGGCGGTCCGACAGGACCCACGCGCGGATCGGAACCCTGACGGGTTCCCTCACTCGGCTCGCGCGTTCACCTTCGGTCGAGGCAGTCTCTGCGTTGCGCGGGCGCTTCGGCTGGTCGTTGTCGAACCTGGCGGCGCTGCTCAGGCAGCAACTGTTCGTCTACCGCGACCTGCGGGCGTGGCTGGACGAACCGTTCGAGCCGCCGCCCCAAGCCGTCGTGGCGAGCGCGCAGCTGGCGCTGCCGCTGGCCTGGCGCTGAAGTTGGACAGCAGCGCCGGCCGAGATCGACGAAACCCGTCCAAAGGGGGGAGGATCCGCAGGATTCATTTGGACAGCAGATCAGCCGGAGGGGGGGCAACAAGCCGCCGTTCCCGCCACCCCCAACCTGGTTCTGAGCCGGGAGGGTGCGGGCGGCGTATGCCCCTTGTTATCAATGGCTGGATGCGCGGTCAGCCGCCAGTTTGGACAGAGTGGGGTATCCACTTGACTCAGGTGACCCCAAGATGTAATATGCGGCGCTGTGGGAGATTATCCGCGCGATCTGGTCGAGTTCGAGGCCCGCTTCGCGACCGAGGAGGCCTGCCGCGACTACCTGATGCGGCAGCGCTGGCCCGACGGGTTTCGCTGTCCGGGCTGCGGGCATGAGCGGGCTTGGCCGGTGCGCAAGGTCTGGCTCGAGTGCGCCCGTTGCGGCCGGCAGACTTCGGCGACCGCCGGCACGATCTTCCAGGACACGCGCAAACCGCTGCGGCTGTGATTCCGGGCGATGTGGCACGTCACTTCGCAGAAGAACGGTGCCAGCGGGCTGGGGTTGCAGCGCGTGCTCGGCCTCGGCAGCTACCAGACGGCCTGGACCTGGCTGCACAAGCTGCGGCGGGCGATGGTGCGGCCGGGACGCGAGCGGCTCGGCGGCGTGGTGGAGGTCGACGAGACCTACTGGGGCGGTCCGGAGGAGGGCGTTGCGGGACGCCAAACCGACCGTAAGGCCTTGATTGCAGTGGCTGTGGAAGAGAAGGGCGCCGGGATGGGCCGCATCCGCGTGAGCCGCGTACGCGACGGCTCGGCGGTGAGCCTGATCCCGTCCCTAGAAGAGTCGGTCGAACCCGGCGCCGTAGTCCACACCGACGGCTGGCTAGGTTATGAGCCGCTCGAAAAGAAGGGCTACCGGCATCGCATCGTGTTTCTCTCGGGGCAGCGAAAACAGGCCTCGGAGCTGCTGCCGCGGGTCCACAAGGCGATCTCGCTGCTCAAGCGTTGGATGCTCGGCACCCACCAAGGCGCGATCAGCCGCGAGCATCTCGACTACTACCTCGACGAATTCGTGTTCCGCTTCAACCGCCGCAGCTCACGCAGCCGCGGCAAGCTGTTCTACCGCCTCGTTCAGCAAGCTGTCGCGGTCGAGCCGACGCCGTACCGCTCGATCGTGGCCGATTGGGACGCCGAACCGGGGTAAGGCCGACCACAAGATGTTGGGGCCACCTGAGTCAAGTGGATACCCCACTTCGCGTCGTACTGGCCAACAACCGACCCAGTCGTCTATGCCTCCGATGACCCGCTGAATCCAGCGTCGTGGATTGAGCTTGACGCCTCGAGACGGGAGTGGGCAGGTGCATTCCCCGGCGCGTTCGTCTCACCCCAGATCCTGAACGGTGAAGTCATGGTGACTTGGCTCGATCCGTGGAATGGCAAGCTTTACGCTCGGGGGTTCGATCTGAATGCGGAACAATGGACCGAGTCGGTGCAAACGCCTGACGCCAGTGCTCTCTCTGGAGTCAGTTTAGGGACCGCTCAAGTGAATCAAGCCCCGAATGTGCAACGCTCGGACGGCAGTGTGATCTGCTTTTACTGGGACAAGCCGAAGAAAGTGCAAGGCGTAGACAAGCTTCGACTTTCGTATGTTCGTAGAACTGCCAATGGCCAGTGGAAGAAAGCGGTATCGGTCGATGACGGAGGACCTGTGGCGTACCGCTGGCCCAGTGTTGCGTTGGACTCTTCGGATAACACGTACTTTTTCTACTCTGACGACCAAGGCGACATTGGAACCGAGAGCTTCCCGATCGATGGGTACAAGATCCTTGACTCGGCAGACTCACTATCCGGGTTTACGACACTCCATTCGGTGACGCGCCTGCCGTTTCATTCTCCAGTTCGCGACGACGGCTCCGATCGCGTCGTACTTTTGCGTTACACGCGGGATGAAGGTGGCAACGGCGTTCATTTTTCGCAGCGCCTCGTGAACGGGGTGCCCGAGGCGGTTGAGACGGCGATCAGCGAGTTTCCCGCAGTTGTCCCCGTGTACGGTCCAGCTGAGCCGGAGCGTCGGCTAGGTCCCAACGGATTCAGCGACCCGAGCTATACCCTGTGGAGAGTCAGTAGCGGCATCTTACCACGGCTTGGATTGGATCGATCCTCGGACGCAGGACTTACTTGGGGAGTTGACATGGAGACGGACAAGATGACGCCCGAAATCACTGCGAACGTGATAGATCGAGGATTGGGGCCCGTCCTGGCCATCGTTCGAGTCGCCCATCGTCGTAACCCGGACGATTCTCAGACACCGTACCTCGTCTATCAGGAGATGGCGATTCCGTGAGGTACTTGATGAGCGGGCCGGATCAAGCGACGGCCTTGCCAGCTGCTTGATCCAATGGGCTGCTGTTTCAGAATCTAACTCCACCGAAGCACATCGGAGACAGTATGAGCAAAGCTAGCAAACTCATGATCGTCTTAGGCATAGCGTTCTGGGGGGGGATAGGCTCGGCCCAGGGTCCTCCGACCCGGCGGGCAGATCAAGTCCTCTCTCTAGTGCTTTACAACTCCGGATTCGAGCAATCCCTCATTCGAGTCCCTCCCGGCAGAACGCTGGTGAACGTCGACAACCGGTCTCATGTTCCCGAGGTCACGCTCGACATCAGGCGCGAGGCCGGCGAGAGTGTGAAGGCCCTAGATTCGCGACGTGGCCGGCGCATTTCTCGGGATGTCATTCAGCTTGCGCCGGGCTCTTACATCGTGTCCGTTGCAGGCGCGCCCAAGTGGATCGCGCGGATTGAGGTCTCGGGACCCCAACCCTAGCGGAGTTTGCAGTTTGCGAGCGAAGAGGTGCTCCTGCTAGCGGCGATTGTGTTTAGGGAGATCAGTGATGACGCTCAGCTTTTCGTCCGGTTCGTGGAATCGTAATCGAGGTGACCGAATGAGTCACTGGCTTGTCCTCGGGGCGCTGCTCGCGGTTGGCTACGGCGGCTCGAGTCTGACTGCGCAGCAGAATTATCCGCGCACTGTCGCCGACGGCTTGACACCCCCGGGCGTAGAAGGCGGAGCGCCTGCCGGTTCGTTCCCTTTGAGCGGCTTTGAGACAGTCAACGAGTTCAATGGCAACCTGAACGTGGCGCTGCCTCTGGTCTCTATAGGCGGGCGGGGCGAGGCTGGCTACACGATCACTCTCAAGATCGAGCATTCGTTTTCGATCCAGTCTGAGGATACGTGCGAACCGGGCCTTGGTCCCTGCGTGAGCCATGACGTTCAGACGCTCCCCTGGACTGCCAAGATTCCCGTCGACTACGAGCCCGGCCTCATGGTGGGGAGGACGGGAGTCCACGTCATCGTCGCGGACGACGAAAACGTACCGAGCTGCCCCGGCTCGACAGAGGAGCGCTTCCGCCTCACCAGATTCACCTTCACAATGCCGGATGGCTCTGACGTTCAGTTCCGAGACATCGCAACAGAGGGAGAACACGACGAGAACGTGAACGCGCCGTCGTGCGGGGCTCCTGGGCCGTTGAAGGATCGAGGCCGTGTGTTCATGGCCTACGACGGGTCCGGCGCTGTGTTCGCGCTCGATCAAGGATACCAGGAGAACTTCGACCTATCGGCGGTGCCGACCACCGCGGAGATGGCGCCCTCCGGAAACCTGATGTTCCGAAGCGGAGTTCTGTACCGGATCGAGCGGGGCCTCGTCCGCTGGATGCGCGACCGAAATGGAAACGTTACGCGCCTCTATCGCGAGAACGACGGCATCCCGCCTGGGCAGCAGACCCCGGAACCCACTCGCAGAGTGGTGCGGGTAGTGGATTCGATCGGCCGCGAAGTCTACATCTGCTACGCGGGCGAGACCTGCGCCTACGACAGCTCTCAGACGGCGGCCGACCGCGATCGGATCATCTACTTCGGAACGAGCGGGAACCTGCGTCAACTGTGGTCGTCTACACAAACCTCGAAACCGTGCTGTGCGGCGACGGCGGCTCGCCTACATTCCTGTGCCCTGGTTCCGGTGTAGGTAAAGCGAAAACCTACGAGGAACTGTTCCCGCAGTCTGAGCTTTCGATCTACTCCCCCATCAACAACCAGGCGTTCAATCCGGACCGCGTCGTTTCGTCCGTGATTCTACCGGACAACCGCAGCTACGATTTCCGCTACAACGTCTATCGAGAGCTCCAACGAATCGTCCTTCCGACCGGCGGCGCTCTCGAGTATGAGTTCGATGCGGCGCCCAGCAATCCGAACCTGACGGTCTCGGCCCACGGGATCCACGGCGCGGGTTCGGGAGGGCTGAGGGCGATGATCTATCGTCGCGTCAACAAGCGGAAAGTCCTGCCTGATGGAGCAACGGTCGAGGGGACCCGAGAGTTCGCGGTCCAGCACCTCACCGGCGATCCAGGCACATGCGGGCTCACCTCCAGTTGCACCGTCGTGACAACGACTGACCGCGAAGGTGACGGCGGAACGATCCTGGCGAAGGGCAAACGATACTTCCACTCCGTCCCTCATGCGGCAACCAACACCGAGTCCTGGGGGTATGCCGAGTGGCGGGATGGACGCGAGTTCAAGTCCGAGGCGATGAACCCGTCTGATCAGGTCCTATCCCGGACCGAGAATCTCTGGGAGCAGCGTGCACCCGTCCCTTGGTGGACGGCCGGCGCCGACTTCGAGCCCGGGAATGACACTCGGCTCGCGCAGACGGACACGACGCAGTTCAATAGCACTGGGTCGAGCGGCAAGCTCTCCAGGCAAGCCTTCGGGTACGACTCATCCAATCGCTACAACAACCGTACTGACGTCGACGAGTACGACTTCGGAGCGGCGTCCGCCTCGCCCACTGCGCCGGGCGCGCTCGTCCGAAAGACGCATACGGTCTACGAGGGGTCCGCAGGATTCGTGTCAGGTCTGATGAACGATCCCATCAACGCCACTCTGCTGATGGATATCTATCTCCCGAGCCTGACGAGCCAGGTTTGGATCTGCCCTGGTGCATCTGCGTGCGCGCAGGAGACGGATGCGGATTCGAAGTCGCGGGTCACCTATGACGGTGGGACGTTGACCGCTCGGACCGGCATCATCGGACACGAGACAGATCCGTTCTCGTCGGATCCCTTCCCAACGTGGGTCGAGAAGCTTCCGGCCGATTTCCCGGTTGGAAGCGGCAAGCGGGGAAACCCAACGACAAACGAGTTCTGGCAGGACCTTCCGACTCCGACTTGGCTCAGCACGAACCAGGTGTACGATGTCGCCGGCAACCTGGTCTCCGCGACCGATGCGCGGAACTTCACGACGACGCTGGGCTACGACGACAACTACTCCGATTCGGTCAATCGCAATACTTTCGCCTTCGCCACCGCAGCCACGAACGCAGTAGGCCATTCGACCGCCATGGTCTACGACTACAACTTGGGTAGGCCGACGCGGTTCACCGACCCCAACGGCACGCATACCGACTTCTCCTACACGGGGGCGCTGGATCGCCTAGGGCTTGTCATCGAGGACCCGGGCGACTTCGATTCTGGACGAACACAGTTCACCTACGTCGACACGCCGAACGCCTCGACCGTCAAGACGTCCGTGCTTCGTCGTCCGGGAGTCACGACTCCGCTCAACGTGGCGAGCGAGGTCTTGCTCGACGGGCTAGGACGCCCGGTTGAGAACCGGCAGTATGAAACGGCCTCCACCTACAATGTGAGTTGTACGGAATACGACGGTCTGGGCCGAGCCAACTTCGTTTCGAACCCGTCCCTGACTGGTTGCTCGACCCTTGGCGACACGACTGTCTACGACGCCCTAGGGCGCGCGCTAACCGTCACCCATGCCGACGGATCCGTCATGGCGACGGCGTACGGCGAGAGCTCCGCCACCGTCACGGACGAGACAGGGGTCAAGCGACAGAGCATTAGCGATGCCCTCGGACGGCTGACGGAAGTCTACGAAGCGGTGGGCAGCGCACAACCGATCTGGACGACATACGCATACGACTTGCTCGACAATCTGACCGATGTCTGCCAGAACCGTTCTGGTGCGGTTTGCGGGCAAACGCGAACGTTGCTTTACGACAGCCTCGGTCAACTTGCTTCCGCGACCAATCCGGAGCAAACGGCGCCGATCCAGTACTTCTACGATCCGAACGGCAATCTATCGCAGCGTACGGATGCAAACGGCACTGCCACAACATACGTCTATGACGAGATCAACCGCCTCGAGGAGACGCACTACTCGCTCGGTGCCGGCGTTGCCGCAACACCGTCTGTGTACCGCTGCTACGACGGCAACGACTACTCCGACTCCCCGGCCGGCTGTTCCACGAATCCTGGCGTGGCGCCCGCGATCGGGCGGCTGAGCGCGGTCGGCACTGTCGGCCTGTCGAAGACCGGCTACACCTATGACGACAGGGGCCGCATCACCGTAAGCGTTCGGTGACGACCGTCTTGACTCGACAGGGTTGAACGAGTAAGTAAGTGTCCACGCAAGGCTTATGTGGACACGTAGCAGTGGCGACGTCGCCCTCAGGCTGGCGGAGGCGCCGCGTCGGCGTCCAGGCGGACGTTCCAGGGCAGCAGCTGCGCGATGCGGTTGATCGGATGGTCGGCGATGCGTTCGAGCACGTGGCGCAGGTAAGCTTGCGGGTCGACGCCGTTGAGCTTGGCCGTGCCGATCAAGCTATACATCGCCGCCGCGCGTTCGCCGCCGGCGTCCGAACCCGCGAACAGATAGTTCTTGCGCCCCAAAGCCACCGCCCGCAAGGCTCGCTCGGCGGCGTTGTTGTCGATCTCGAGCTCGCCGTCGTCGAGATAGCGCACCAGCGCCGGCCAACGTCCCAGCGCGTAGCGCATCGCCCTCGCCGTCTCCGACTTCTTCGATAATCCGATCAGATTGTCGTAGAACCACGCGTGCAGCGCCTCCAGCAAAGGCTTCGCACGCGCCTGCCGCTCGCGCCGGCGCACCTCGGCCGGGCTGCCGCGGATCTCTTTCTCGATCCCGTACAACGCCCCGATGCGCTCGAGCGCCTCCGCGGCAAGCTGCGAAGCATGCGCCTGTTCGATGTCGAAGAACTTGCGCCGCACGTGCGCCCAGCAAGCCGCTTCGCGCACACGCCCCTTTTCATACACGCCGTTGAAGCCGGCGTAAGCGTCGGCGTGCAGCGTCCCCTCGAACCCGGCCAGGTGCGTCTCAGGCCGCTCGCCCTTGCGGTCGGGCGAGTAGGCGTACCACGCCGCCGGCGGCGCCTCTCCGCCCGTCGGCCGCTCGTCGCGCACGTAAGCCCACAAGCGTCCCGTCTTGGTCTTGCCGCGCCCGGGATCGAGCACGGGAACCGGCGTGTCGTCGCCGTGGATGCGGCTCCCCGCGAGCACGTGCCGCCGCAGAGCCTCGAGCAGCGGCGCGAGCGTCCGGCTGGCGCCGCCCACCCAGCCCGCCAGCGTCGAGCGCTCGAGTTCCACACCTTGATGTCCGTAAATCTCCGCCTGCCGGTAGAGCGGTAAATGGTGTGCATATTTTGCCGTTAATACGTGCGCCAACAAGCCCGGTCCGGCCAGCCCGCGCTCGATCGCACGGCTCTGAGCCGGCGCCTGCACGATGCGGTCGCAACAACCGCAGCTCAGCTTCGGCCGCACCCGCCGGATCACTTTGAAGCGCGCCGGGGAGTACTCGAGCGTCTCGGAGATGTCCTCGCCGAGCTTGCGCAAAGCGCCGCCGCAGTCGGGACAACTCTTCTGTTTCGGATTCTCGGTGATCGTCTCGCGCGGCAGCTCCGGCGGCAGCTCGCGACGCGCCGGCTTGCGCCGAACCCCCTCCAGCAAGGCTTCGGGCGCGCTGTCCGGCTCCGGCGCCGCTTCGGCCTCGGCGGCTTCGAGCTCTTCGAGCCGCAGCTCGAGCTGCTCGATGCGGCTGTCGATCTTCTCCGACTTGCGCCCGAACTGCAGCCGCTTCAGCTTCAAGATCAGCAGCTTCATCCGCTCGATCTCGCCCTTGTGCGATTCGAGCGCGATCTTCTGCGAAGCGAGCTCGGCGTGCTGCGCCCGGCACAGCGCCTTCAACGCCGAGAGGTCCAGAGAGTCCAGATCCAGCGGCGGCAAAGGCGCATCGGCCATGTCTCTATTTTAGCAAACGAGAGAGAGATAGTAGTGACTTATTTCGATATATCTTCGTCCGAAATGCTTTTTTCCTTACGCCGCCGTCCGCGGCGCTTCCCCAAAGGCTTGCGCCGTCCGCTCGGGCCGTCGCCAGTCGATGCCTTCGAGCAGCATCGACAGCTGCGCCCGCGTCAACAACACCGCGCCGTTCTCGGCCCGCGGCCACACGAAGCGTCCGCGCTCCAGCCGTTTGGCGAACAGACACAAGCCGTCGCCGTCCCACCACAGCACTTTGATCAGATCGCCCCTCCGCCCGCGAAACACGAACAGATGCCCGCCGAAGGGATTTCGGCCAAGCTTGTCCGCAACCTGCGCGCTCAGCCCCGTGAAGCCCCGCCGCATGTCCGTCACCCCGGCGCACAGCCAGATGCGCGCCCCCGCCGGCAGTGTGGTCATGGGAGCAACAGCTCCAGCACCTGCCGCAGCGTCGACGCCTCGGCGCCTTCGATGCGCACGCGGCCTCGCGCCAGCTCGATCTCGATCGCGCCGCAAGCCTGCGCGCTTGCCACCTCGCGCGGCTCCTCGGGCGCTACGTCGCTCAGCCGCACCGGCAGCCACTCGGCCGCGGGCTTCTCCGCGTCGTCGGCGAGCAACCCTTCGCGATACAGCTTGCGCCAGTGAAAGATCTGGTTGGCGTTGACCTGGTGCGCCCGCGCCAGCCGCGCCACCGACACGCCCGGCCGCAAGCTCTCCTCGACGATCCGCCGCCGTTCTTGCTTCGATCTTCGCCGCCGCCCCGGCTTCTCCGCTGCCTTCTCCATCGCGCTCTCCCTCAGCGCCCTCCCGCGCCTCCGTCGAGCTTGCCTTACGCCACCTTCTCTGTCCACACGGTCCTCGCCGCACGCTTACGCATCACCGACAGCTTCCAGCAGTTCCTCGCCGAGACAGGCCAACCCGCCTACACCTTCTCTTACCACTACACGCCGGACAACAACTTGAGGTCGGAGCGGTATCCTTCCGGGCTCAACGTCTCTACTTGCTACGACTACGCCGGACGCCCCTCGTGGGCCACCTCGGAAATCGACTTGTCCTTCGGCGACTACACCACGCGCTGTCTCGGCGGCCAACCGCCATCGGGAGCCGAACAGTTCTACGTGCGCGGGACGGAGTACATCACCGACCCAAACGGCAACCTTCAGCGAAACGAGCTGGGCAACTCCCTTTGGGAGTATACTCACTTCAACGAGCGCCAACAGATGGATGAGGTCAGGCTAGGCACGATGCAAGATGCGTGGGACGTCTGGATGCAGGCCGCCACCTACAACCCGCCCGGTACGACACTTGGTTGCTCGACGCAGAACCTGCTAGGGAACAACGGAAACATCTGGTCTCTCTCCATGACCCTGCCTACGGCGACCAGCTCCGTCACCCTGAACCAGAACTTTGCCTACGACTGCTTCAACCGCCTTACAACCTCGTCGGAGGCGGTCCAGGGCGGGCCGGCCAGCTGGGCGCGCACGAATGCGTACGATACTTACGGCAACCGGGCCGTGACGGGATCGGACGTCGGCCTCTTCGCGCCAACCTCGACCAGCCATTTCTCGACTGCGACGAACCGCATCACCACCGTTCCGGGGGCGGCGGCTCCTGGGTATGACAACGGGGGAAACCTTACGAGCCACGCGGGCATCGGGCAGTTGACCTACGACGGCGAGAACCGAGGGGCAACATTCTTCCTGAACAACGCCGGCCTTGTCTCGACTGGCTCATACTCCTATGACGGCGATGGCAATCGCATCAAGCGCACCGGCGCCGTTGGTGTTGACTCGACGGAGACGTACTATGTCTATGATGCCCTCGGCCGGATGGCGGCGGAGTTCTCGCAGGACGAGGAAACCGGCTTCGGCGGCGTGGAGTATCGAACTACCGATCACCTCAGCTCGACCCGGGTCGTCACGAACGATTCCGGTGGCGTCATAGCGCGCCGGGACTTCTTCCCGTTCGGTGAGGAGATCCCAGAAGGTTGGGGGGATCGTAGCCTCGTCACCGGATATACGACCAGCCCAGTCTTCGCCCAGGAGTTCACCGCCAAAGAACGCGACGACGAATCCGGCCTCGATTACTTCCTCGCCCGGTACTACAGATCAAGTCTCGGGAGGTTCAACAGCGTCGATCCTGGAAAAGCCGGGGCGGACCCGTCGAACCCGCAGAGTTGGAACGCCTATGCGTATGTGAACAACAATCCGCTGATCTTCGTCGACCCTGATGGCCTAGCGCTCACCATTGTTACTTTCGAGGGCGAAGACCTAACAGACGAGCAGCGGAAGTTCATCGAGGAGAACCGCGAGCAGATCCAACAGACGATCGCTGACCGATTCAAGGAAGCCGGCGTCGAAGACGTGTTCTTTTTGAGCGCTTCTGACTTGACTGACGACCAGCGAGCAGCTCTGACTCAGCGAGAAACAACAGGGATCGGGCTGCTGAACTTCGTCGACACCAGCATCGCCAATTTCGACGCATCTAGGAGACCGAGCTTGAAAGGCGGAACAAGCGCTCAAGGCACTTCAGCAGTTTTCCTCGGGAACCTGGGCGGGGAAAACGGTCTAGCTGTTGGAGCCGAGCTGGCGTTTGGTGTTGGCGAAGTCAGCAGTCATGAGTTGGGCCACCAGTTTGGGTTCCCCGCCACAGGTGCGACCGCGGCCTTCATCAAGCGAATGTTCGGGGGAGGCAATCTCATGGACGAGGGGCAAGGCAATCCAAGGCCCGGGAGTCCCCAGTTCTTCGACGCGTCGGACAAAGTGATCCAACGAGTCGTACGCGAAATCAACACCCGCGGAAGCAGCATCTCTCGAAGAAGGAGGAGGTAGGCATCGCATGAGGAGACTGCTTGCAACCTTGTTCTACTTCAACGGCCTGCTGCTTCTGATCTTTGCAGCGGCGCGCTTGGGGCTAAGAATCAAGGACGGAGCATCTGACGCGTCGGCCTACCTGCTGTTGAGCGTAGCTATCGCCGCCCTGCTGACAGTCTTGTACCAGGGTATCGAGCCTTCGCTCCCGCTCTGGAGTCTGTCGGTCACGCATGCGATCTGGATTCTGAGTGCGCTTGGGTATATATGGCTATGCAACGACGCGCTGATCACTTTCGCTGGTGATCAGGTGCGGGAGTTTTCGGCCGCGGCCGCGAAGGAGTTAGATGACGCTGTGAAGCTTCGCCAACTAGGTGTCTCGCTATACGTCTTAGTGGCCACGACCGGCGTGCATTGGGTGCTCAGAGCGATTAATCGGTCTACTCAGATCAACAGGCAGCAGGCGAATGCTGGCACCACAAGCAAGCTCCTGAGGCTCAGTATCGCTGTCATGTTAATCGGGCTGGCCATCGCGTGGGTCGGGCCGCCAACGGTTAGCGCGCCGGTTGCGGCAATCACATGTGGCCTTGCCCTGCTGCTAGCCTCGGCAGGGGCTTCGAGAGGTGGGAAGGTTGCCTGGGGTGTCGGCGTAGCCGAAGCCTTCGCTGTTGCCTTCCTGGCTGTCGCTGTATAGCCCGCCGCTGACGAACCCCGGTTCCCCTGTGCGAACCTCTTTGGTATCAGTGAGTTACGACTGATTCAACCGATCTTTAGCCGCTTCCGGCCGCCTTCTTGTGCCTTTAGAATCAACAAGTTCCTCCACAGTAACCTGAGGTTCCCCTGGGGGAACCTGGAGCCGCTTGCAGCGGCTGGAGGGGTGGGGACACGCCATGTATGAAAGCGCCTCCCGCTGTCAAGGGGATTCGCGCGCCTAATCGCGCCGTCAGGCGCAGCATCGCGATACACTCCTTCTGAGCCGGCCGGAGGATAGGGCTCTGCGGGGACGCAACCCGAGCGCCGAGCCGGAGGCCGTGATGGCGAGCGGGCCCGCCTTCTCAAGAGATCGCGGGTCCGCCCCGTCGGCGGATCATCAGTAAGCGTGCGGCGAGGACCGTCTCGACAGAAGCGAAGGGATAAGGCAAGCTCGACGGAGGCGCGGGAGGGCGCTGAGGGAGAGCGCGATGGAGAAGGCAGCGGAGAAGCCGGGGCGGCGGCGGAGATCGAAGCAAGAACGCCGGCGGATCGTCGAGGAGAGCTTCGAGTCAGGCGTGTCGGTGGCGCGGCTGGCACGGGCGCACCAGGTCAACGCCAACCAGATCTTTCACTGGCGCAAGCTGTATCGCGAAGGGTTGCTCGCCGACGACGCGGAGAAGCCTGCGGCCGAGTGGCTGCCGGTGCGGCTGAGCGACGTAGCGCCCGAGGAGCCGCGTGAGGTGGCAAGCGGGCAGGCTTGCGGCGCGATCGAGATCGAGCTGCCGCGAGGCCGGGTGCGCATCGAAGGCGCCGAGGCGTCGACGCTGCGGCAAGTGCTGGAGCTGTTGCTCCCATGACCACACTGCCGGCGGGGGCGCGCATCTGGCTGTGCGCCGGGGTGACGGACATGCGGCGGGGCTTCACGGGGTTGAGCGCGCAGATTGCGGACAAGCTTGACCGAAATCCCTTCGACGGGCATCTGTTCGTGTTTCGCGGACGGAGGGGCGACCTGATCAAAGTGTTGTGGTGGGACGGCGACGGCCTCTGTCTGTTCGCCAAGCGTCTCGAGCGCGGACGCTTCGTGTGGCCGCGGGCCGAGAACGGCGCGGTGTTGTTGACGCGGGCGCAGCTGTCGATGCTGCTCGAAGGCATCGACTGGCGACGGCCCGAGCGGACGGCGCAAGCCTTTGGGGAAGCGCCGCGGACGGCGGCGTAAGGAAAAAAGCATTTCGGACGGAGATATATCGAAATAGGTCACCACATTCCCTCTCGAATATGAGAAAATAGAGACATGGCCGAAGCGCCTTCTCCCGCGCTGGATCTGGACTCTCTGGACCTGGAGACGTTGCGGGCGCTGTGCCGGGCGCAGCACGCCGAGCTCGCTTCGCAGAAGATCGCACTCGAATCGCACAAGAGTGAGATCGAGCGGATGAAGCTGCTGATCTTGAAGTTGAAGCGGCTGCAGTTTGGGCGCAAGTCAGAGAAGATCGACAGCCGCATCGAGCAGCTCGAGCTGCGGCTCGAAGAGCTCGAAGCCGCCGAGGCCGAAGCGGCGCCGGAGCCGGACAGCGCGCCCGAAGCCTTTCTGGAGGGGGTTCGACGCAAGCCTCGACGTCGCGAGCTGCCGCCGGAGCTGCCGCGCGAGACCGTCGTTCAACAACCCGCCGAGAAGAGTTGTCCCGACTGCGGCGGCGCTTTGCGCAAGCTTGGCGAGGACATCTCCGAGACGCTCGAGTACTCCCCGGCGCGCTTCAAAGTGATCCGGCGGGTGCGGCCGAAGCTGAGCTGCGGTTGTTGCGACCGCATCGTGCAAGCGCCGGCTCAGAGCCGGGCGATCGAGCGCGGGTTGGCCGGACCGGGCTTGTTGGCGCACGTATTAACGGCAAAATATGCACACCATTTACCGCTCTACCGGCAGGCGGAGATTTACGGACATCAAGGTGTGGAACTCGAGCGCTCGACGCTGGCGGGCTGGGTGGGCGGCGCCAGCCGGACGCTCGCGCCGCTGCTCGAGGCTCTGCGGCGGCACGTGCTCGCGGGGAGCCGCATCCACGGCGACGACACGCCGGTTCCCGTGCTCGATCCCGGCCGCGGCAAGACCAAGACGGGACGCTTGTGGGCTTACGTGCGCGACGAGCGGCCGACGGGCGGAGAGGCGCCGCCGGCGGCGTGGTACGCCTACTCGCCCGACCGCAAGGGCGAGCGCCCCCAGACGCACTTGGCCGGGTTCGAGGGGACGCTGCACGCCGACGCTTACGCCGGCTTCAACGGCGTGTATGAAAAGGGGCGCGTGCGCGAGGCGGCTTGCTGGGCGCACGTGCGGCGCAAGTTTTTCGACATCGAACAGGCGCACGCGTCGCAGCTTGCCGCGGAGGCGCTCGAGCGCATTGGAGCGTTGTACGAGATCGAGAAAGAGATCCGCGGCAGCCCGGCGGAGGTGCGCCGGCGCGAGCGGCAAGCGCGGGCGAAGCCTTTGCTCGAGGCGCTGCACGCGTGGTTTTACGACAATCTGATCGGATTATCGAAGAAGTCGGAGACGGCGAAGGCGATGCGCTACGCGCTGGGACGTTGGCCGGCGCTGGTGCGCTACCTCGACGACGGCGAGCTCGAGATCGACAATAACGCCGCCGAGCGAGCCTTGCGGGCGGTGGCTTTGGGGCGCAAGAACTATCTGTTCGCGGGTTCGGACGCCGGCGGCGAACGCGCGGCGGCGATGTATAGTTTGATCGGCACGGCCAAGCTCAACGGCGTCGACCCGGAAGCTTACCTGCGCCACGTGCTCGACCGCATCGCCGACCACCCGATCAACCGCATCGCGCAGCTGCTGCCCTGGAACGTGGGCCTGGACGCCGCCGCGGCGCCGCCGCCAGCCTGAGGGCGACGTCGCCACTGCTACGTGTCCACATAAGCCTTGCGTGGACACTTACTTACTCGTTCAACCCTGTCGAGTCAAGACGGTCGTCACCGAACGCTTACGATCATCACGGCGCCAAAGCGATAGATCCGACGGGGCGCCGCCCCGTCCATCTCAACTACTTCTCAGAGGTCCTCCGATTCGTTCGAAGTCCTCGTCCGATCGCTCGTGCTGACGGTTTCGTCAAGAGCCATGTATACGCCGTCTCGTTGCGGCAAGAGCATATTCGTTGACGGGTTTCGCATTCACCCCGAGGCTTTGGGCGCCCGGCGGCCCGAAGCCGCCAAGCGGAGAACGGGAACCGTTCTCAACTGCCAGACGTGTCTCGCGCTGACCCGATGGCGGACGAAGCCGCGTCCTCCCTGGCCGGCCGTTTCGGCGGGCGTGGAGGCCGGTAATCTTGTTTCTTGGTGAGCATCCAGTACGCCGCTTCAGCCAAATGCCGTGCGACGGCGACCGCCGCGCGGCCGTGTCCTTTGACCGGTTGCAGCCGCGTGTAGAGCTCAAGGACATGGCGGTTCTGCGGCCCGCGAAACCGCAGGGCGCAATTGGCGGCTTCGACGAACGCCCACTTGAGATAGAGGTTGACGAAGCGTGACGTGCGGCCGTGCACGACCTTGCCGCCCGAGGCGAACACGCGCGGCACGAGCCCGCAGTAGCCGACGAGTTGCTCGGCGCGCGGAAAGCGAGAGATGTCCCCGATCTCGAGCGCGATGACCGGGCCGAGAATCTCGCCAATGCCGGGCGCGGTTTGCAGGCGCTTGACCATGGCGTCGGGCGAGACGACGCGACGGATGTAGCGCTCCAGCTCCGCAATGCGCGCGCCAAGCTCATCGTGCGCGGCGAGTTGCTCGGCGACCATGGCGGCGGTGTGCGGCGGCAGTTCCTGGGCCAGCCGCGCGAGCACGCTGCGGCCGCTCTTGCCGAACAGGTCGCTGACGCCGGTTGCAAACAAGCCATAGCGTTCGAGTGCGGCGTGGATGCGGTGCTTGAGCGAGGTGCGCAGATCCCGCAGCGCCATGCGGGTGCGCAGGATCTCGCGTTGGTCGCGCAGCTCGCGCGGAGGAATCCAGACCTCCGGCAGCGTTCCGTTGCGCAGCAGGACGGCGAGCCCGCGAGCATCGAGCGCATCGGTCTTGTGGGTCGAGGCCATCATGCGCTTGGCGAGAAAGGGCTGCGTCAGATGCGGGGTGTGCCCGGCTTGCTCGATGGCGTCGACGAGCCAGTACCAGTGGGCGGTAGACTCGACGGCGATGTCGGAGGCTTCGCCGAGCGAGTCGAGAAAGGCGCGGAAGCGATCGCGGTCGTGCTCGACGCGAACGGGAGGATCGGAACGGCCGTCCTCGTGCAGGCGCACGAAGACGGAATAGCGTTTGTGGGCGTCGCAGCCCAGGATGGGTCTCATGAGCGTCACCGTAGCGCTGCGCAGCTCGCGGCGCTTTCATACGATCACCCCGAGGCGGGAGCCGCGGGGGCGTGGCGCGACAATGCGGAGCATGGAGAAGCGGACGCGATCGGCGGGGACGAAGCTGACCGAAGGCGAGTACGAGCGGCTGGAGCGGGCGGCCCAGGCGCGGGGGCTGAAGCTGGGCGAGTGGGTGCGGCAGGTTCTGCTCGAAGCCTGTGAGGAAACGAGCCGGGCCGAGCGGGCGATGCTCGAAGAGGTGCTGGCGTTGCGGACGATCGTGCTGAACGTGATGTACGAGCTGGCGGCGGGAGAAGAGATCGACGCCAAAAGAATGCAAGAGCTGATTGAGAAAGCGGACGCGGAAAAGCTCTCGAAGGCAGTAGGCCGCCTGCGGACCGAGCGCTAGAGCCGCATCGTCCGGGGCGGCGGAGACGCCTTGGACGAAGGATGGCAAGCGGCGCGGCCGCGGGGCTGGCCGCGGCACGGCTACGAGAAGCGGCTGGGCGCGCTGATCCTCGCGTGCGCGGCGACTGCGGTCTGCTGGTACGGGCAAGCGAGCTATCAGCTCGCCGGGCTCGAGCGGGCGTACGTGGCGCACTACGTCGCGGCGACGTTCCGGCTCAAAGACTCCTATCAACTGCTGCACACCGTCGACGCGGGCGGACGAAGCCGTCCGGCGATCGCCGAAGAAGTCCGTGAGGCCGAGCAAGGCTTCCGGCTCTCGGAGGCGGCGCGGCGAACCGGAGCGCGGCGGCTGGCCTGGGTCGAGACGCGGATCAGCCCGGCGGCGCTCGAAGCGTTCCTGCGGGAGTGGATCTACGGCGGGCGGAGCTTGGGCGCGCTGGCGTTGCCGGGCGCGTGGACGGGGCTCGCGGTTCTTCTCGCCGGGCTGATCATCGCTTGGCCGCGCGACCGGCGCGCGCGCAAAATCCTGCTCGAAGGCAAGCGAGTGCGGGGTCCGGAGCTGGTCGAGCCGCGCGTGTACAACCGCTTACCAGGAGCGTTTAACCAGATCTTCCTTTTTATCGCTCTGAGCGACGATCTGGCGCTGTTCAAATTGACTGATTCGGCGATCGGGTCGGCGGAATAGGCGAGTTACACCGTTGGCTTCGGGGGGATACGGGGATGCTAGCACACCGCCGTGTGGCGGAAAACATGCCAGGGTATCTACGAACTCCGACTCAACCCTGCTTGAGCCTCGGTCTGGGGACCAAGGACGACGTGCGCGATGACGATTTCCCGAAACGTTACATTGTGTGGTTTTGGGTTAAGAAGAAGGAGGCCAAGCCCTCCAAACAATACTGCTCGAAGCGCACTGCACGAGCGTCGACTGCGAATGTTGTAACGTTTCGGGAAGCGGTATTCTTTACGCCTGCTACTGACGACGTCTGGCGCCCTCTTGCTTGGCGCGGTCGTAGAGTCGCCGCATCGTCTGGGCAAGGGACCAGCATTGCTCCTTGTTCTTTCCGCCGGGAGGCTTTACCAATCTATCCGAGAGAATCCCCAACAACTCCAGGTCCTCCAAGCATCTTCGCACGGTCTGCTCGGGCTGATTGATGCCGAGGGTCTTCAGGCTGCGTCCCTTCGAACTCTCGGCGACACGCAACAGTACGTCCCTCCGCAGGGCTGGCATGCAGTCGAATCCAACGCGCTCAACTACACCCCATGCCTCGGTTTCAGGAACGCGTATGATGCGCAAGGCCTTCAGCAGTTGAGCGAGAACGCGGACGAGCCGCGCTGGGGCTTCGGGTGGGGGCACGAAGAGGACATCGCGTCTATAGCCGTCGCGCTCCACGGCGGATCGTCCTATCGCGGCCATGGTGGCGATTGCCTTGAGGCGCTCATGGTCGCGCGGTGACAAGTTGGGCGGTGCTGTGCCTAAGACTACCGCCTCGAAGAAACGATCTGCCGCAGCCCTGAGGTCGTCGCGCATCTTGCCTTCACTGCCGGCGTTCTCTAAGGCACGGCCGGCCTGCTTCTCTGGGTCCGCGCCCTGTAGGCGGATGAAGACGAAGCGTTCGCCCATGGTCGCCATGACGCTGTGGTGCGAATCTATTGCGGGAGTCACAGCCGCAATGAGGCCGATCTTTCCAGACCACGCGAGCGTTGTCCCTCCATCGACGCCGAGATGGCGAGTCCAACTTCCGTCGCACACCTCTCGAAGCCCGGATTTCCGATTTGAGCTTCGCCTGCTAACCATCGCGATGCTCCCGGCGCCCCTGTAGATGCGGGTTTGAGCGCATCAGATGGGCCATGGAGGGCGACACCGAGTGGGTGACAAGGATGGCAAGCCGTTTCAGTTCTCGTTCAACGGGTTTGTGAAGGTCGATTTCCAGGGCTCGCGGGTCACCTCTGACGGCGGCCTGCTGCTGGTTCGAGAGCTAGACGAACGGCTCGGCCTCGGCAAGCTGATTGACGACCATCTCAGCGATACGCGGCAGGGCGAGAACAAGAAGTTCCCGCTGGCGGATCTGGTGCGGCAGTCGGTCTACTCGCGGTTGGCGGGCTACGAAGACCTCAACGACGCCGTGCGGGTGGCCGCCGATCCGACGTTTCGCCTGCTCGGCTCGAAGAAGAACTGGGATCGCGGCGGGGCGCTGACCTCGCGGTTGCAGAGCTTCGAGACCGGCATGCTCGCCGGCGACGAGAACCTGATCGGGTTGATGGCGGTGAACCGCGAGCTGATCGGCCAAGCCGAGGCCGGCGACGACAGCGAGCGCGTGGTGCTCGACATGGACTCGACCGAGAGCCCGGTTCATGGCCAACAGGAAGGCAGCGCCTACAACGGCCACTACGAGTCGGTCTGCTATCACCCGCTGTTGCTGTTCAACCAGCACGGCGACTGCTTATCCGCGAAGCTGCGGCCGGGCAACGTCTCCAGCGCCGAGGACTGGGACGAGCTGTTGCTGCCCGAGATCGAGCGCCAACAGGCCGAGGGCAAGGAAGTCACGTTCCGCGCCGACGCCGCCTTCGCCAAGCCGGAGATTTACGAGGCGCTGGAAGAGCGCGGCGTCAACTACGTGATCCGCATTCCGGCCAACAGGAACCTGGAGCTGGAGATCGAAGACATCCTATTCCGAGCGCCGGGCAGGCCCTCGCTCAAACCGCTGGTGCGCTACAAGAGCTTCCGCTATCAGGCCGCGAGCTGGTCGAAGTCCCGGCGGGTCGTCGCCAAGGTCGAGCACCACGCGGGCGAGTTGTTTCCGCGCGTCGGTTTCATCGTCACGAACATGGCGTTGCCGAGCCGCTCGGTGGTGCGCTTCTACAACAAGCGCGGCACGGCGGAGCAGTGGATCAAGGAAGGCAAGCAGGCGACGTGCTGGACGCGGCTGTCGTGCCGGCGCTTCCGAGCGAACGAAGTGCGGCTGCAACTCGCGGTGCTGGCCTACAACCTGGGCAACCTGTGGCGGCGGCTGGGGCTGCCGAGCCGGATCAAGAGCTGGTCGCTGACGAGCTTGCAGCAGCGGCTGATGAAGACCGGCGGTCGGCTGGTGAAGCACGCGCGGTACTACTGGCTCTTGTTGGCCGAGGGGCGCCTCAACCGCCAGCTGTTCGGCGAGATGCTGGCGAGGTTGGCGGCGCTGCCTGCGCCGGGAGGCTGACGCGGCGAGGCTCGGAGCATCCGAACACGAGTCGCCGAGAGGCGAGGTCGGAGCGGTGTCGGCGAAGGGCGCCGTCCGAGCCCGTGAAGCGACGCGCGACGCTCCCAGTCGCGGCCAGACAAAGGAGGAAGGAGGCGAATGTGCCGGAGAAGGCAGAAAACCGTTGCGCCGGAGCGGCGTGCTCGACTACGCTACACGCGTCGGGATGGTCAAAATGGAAATCCCGGCGAAGAGCCGCCAGAAGCTCAGTGCGGCGATCCCGATTCATGGACAGAATCGACGTGAAGTCCTTGCAGAGGAGCACCCCAAAATCACCGATCCTCCGAAGCAGTCCGCCCGTGCTCTTCTTACCGCGTGAGGCCTTGGTGCTACCGCTCAGCAGCGCGGATTCGGTGATCGTTGCCGCAGGATGGACGTCCGCTTGTCCCAGTAGCGCATTCAGCGCTTCGCTCTTCCCGCCCGAGGACTGGCCTACTAGCATCAGCCAGACTGGATCGCCCGGCAGGCGGTTTGCGACATACGCGGCGAGGACTGCGAGGAGGGGTTGGATGTCGGGTAGATGGAGCCATCGGCGGAAAGCGTGAACGACGCCCGCGAGTGGGAAGCGATCCCACAGGACTTCGAGGAACTCGTCACGTCCGTACTCTGGCTGGTCATCGAACCGAGCGGAGAACTCGTCGAAGTCCGCTTCGGCGAACAGGTCTTCAAGTGAGCGCCAGGCGGTGAAGTCGAGCGGGCGAGCCTTAGCATCCGGCGACATCTTTTGGGCAACTTGGAAAGCATTGGCCTGGTCCTCGAACGACTCGAACAGGGGAACGTTGACGCGCGTCGCGTTTGCCGGCAAGGTCGGCAAGTCTTCGACCGCGATAGATGCGACGCCTGCGGTATTCAGCGCCTCGACCCAGTCGAGACTCTCGATCACCAGAATGCTCTGGCTCTCCGGACTCCCCGAGGCGTCCTGCACGGGTTGGTCAAGATCTAGTTCGTCCTCAGTCTCCTGCTTGATATAGTTGAAGTGCACGTTATTCTCCTTCGGCCCAGCGCGGACGCTCAGGATTAGCGTCGAGATGTCCGCGCGGGGCCGTTGTGTTTGCTCTTGCCGTTCTGTCGAGGTCAGGCATGGGTCGCCGTCGGCGCCGACTTAGTGCCGGTGGAGCAACGCGAACTAATCCACTTCTCCAATTCAACGGAGTCGTAGCGAACGCAAGCTCCGATCTTGTGCACCGGCGGGCCGTCACCGATGCGGCGCCAGCGCCGAAGGGCATGCACGGTTACCGCAAGGCGCTGAGACGCCTCGGCTTCGGTGAGCATTGGTTGGTTTGGTTTCGGCTGCATGCCTATAGCTTGCGGCCGATTAGTTGAGCGGATTGCTCAACTGTTGCTCAGCTTGCGCTCAACGGATCCGAGGGCTGTCGTTACGGGAGTAGATCTCGGCAGTTGCAGTTCATTGCGTGGGCAAGCTTCGCGATGCTGTCTTCATGGACACTCTTCCCCTCACGTATGCGCTTAAGCGTATTGCGGCTGATGCCGGCCTTCTTGGCCAGCGACGTGTAGGAAGTTCCTGCGGCGAAAGCTGCGATGCGCTGGGCGGGCGAAAGCGCCTCTGAGTCGCGGCCCCTCGGTCCAATTTCGGACTCCAGAGACAGTTCCTTTAATCGGAGAGACGTGACCTTCTGCAGTTCGCCTCGAAAGCCCTTATACCTTGGCTCCCCCGGAAGGTGCCAGTCTCCGCCAACGGCGTCGGCGACATCATCAATCGCGGCCTTCAGGTCGATCGACCAGCGATAGATGACATCCGTCTCGATGTCGATCCTCAGCGGTTCCAGTGCGGGCTTGGTGAGCATCTGGACATCGTCATACTCCCGAGCGACGTCCCGGTACAGATCGACGCGAAGGTGGATGGCTTTGATCGCGTTCTCGCGGAAGACGCCGAACGCGAAGTGCGCAAACTTCGGCGGTGTCTCAGAGATTGACCGCAAATACCGCAGTCGGTCCTCGCGTTCGCGTCGGATCTCATCGAGCCGTTGCTGGAATCGGTTAGCGGCGAGGTCTCGTCTGTTCTGCGCTCGGTCCGGCACGGTAGTCGCGCCTAGATCGTATCAGATAGCGTTTAATCTCAATACATCCCGCGTAGGTCGCTCAATAGAGATTGTTGTCGCCTTTCACCCCTGCGGCCCCCCCCCCGGCGCGAGAAAGGGGGCGCGGGGCCTCCACCGACGCACGGCCGGCGCGTCCGTCGCGACGGGCCGCCTTGGCGCCCTTCGCGCCGTCCCGCTTTTCCCAAGCAAGAGACGAACCCTGACGCACGTCGGCCCCCTGGCTTCGTGGTCGCCGCCCGCCTCTTGCGACACAAGAGACGGGAGGCTCGCCACTGCTCCGACGCCGGTTTGTCTCGCGAGCCGAGAAACGCGGTGCGACAGGGAAGCGAACGAGGGGCGGAGGTCGTGGTGCGTGGGGTTGGTTGCCTGTTAGTCACCCTCCGGGGCTGCGGGGATGTCACCTTCAAGCTGTTGGCTGAGCGGGCGCTGCGAGGCTAAGTTGCCCCGCCGGGCCGCCCTTCGACGGGCGCCGCCGGCAGAAGGAGGACGTTTCATCAGCACATGCCGAAAATCGTTGCCACGTAGCGGTGGATCGGCTACTTTGCTACCGTCGCGGCGGCCAAAACGGAAATCCCGGGGCCAGAGGCGCCCCCTGCCCGCTGGACCGCCGCAGGAAGGTGCAGCTTGCTGCACGCCCTGCGACCTGCACGCACGGCACCTCGATTTTATCCAGACCTTACGTTTCGGAACGCGTCCCGAACTCCGGTCGTGAGATACTAGCGGTCGTGCGTGTTCCGAAATCAGAACAGGCTTGATTGCCTCTGATCCCGGGATCGTTTCGTTCCTCAAGGTGCTGTTGTCAATCGCTCGGCAGCCGTCAGAGGCTCGTCGGTCGGGCTCGAACGGTCTGTTAAACCAGTGCTAGCCAGTGAGATCCGCAGGATACCGAGTTCTAGCAGGGCTTGACGAAGCATGCGTTCTATGGTGCATCTGAGTGCGACATTCAGTAGCCAGGCAAAGTCATTTGCTCTCTGGTCGGGGGCCGTGTGTTCCGATTTCAGAACACATGGCTATCGGTCCGCCCGGCACACGGGACTGACCTCATCGAGTTGGGTTGGAGCCATCGGAGCGCTGTCGGTTGCCTTGATGATCGCGCTAGCACCCACGCCGATGCGCGCCCAGATCTGGAGAGTCTGGACGGATGCCGATGGCCTGGCAGATTCGTACTGCAACAGCATTCAGCAGGATCACGATGGCTCGATGTGGGTTGGTCATGGGATCGGGTCGCAGGTGACGACTCTGGACGGATATCGCGCTCAGACCGTGCCCTTGCCCGGTGATGCCGACGAGGTATTCGCTGTCGGTTTTGGCACCCGCTGGGTTCTCTCGCCTCAAGGTATCTATCGGCGAGGTCGAGATGGCTGGATCTTCCATTACCTGGATTCTGTCGCGGGTCTCCCTCCAGACGAGCGGCTCATGATAAGGTTGCTGCCGCTGTCGAAGTCGCGTCTAGCGGCTTTGCTGCCCGATCGCCTGTTGGTCATTGACTCAGAGTCCGGATCTGTCGACCAGCTGTTGGAAGTGGGTGACCGCTGGTTCAACAATTGCCGCACTATCGACGCCGCAGCAGACAGGACTCTCTGGCTCGGGTGCGAGCTCGCCATACTTGGAGTTCGGTCAAGCGAGCCAAACGTCGGGAGACCTGGACGCACTCAGGCGGTCCGCCTGCCCTGCGGCGTAAGAAACGTTCGGGACCTTAGCGTGGAGGCATCCGGCGATCTTCTGGCCGTAGCTGAGTCTCGCCAGAATAAGGATTTGGTCGGACTGCGCCTCGCCGGCAGACGATGGAGTCGTATCTGGAAAACCGCCGAGAGCGACCTAACGCTCCGGTCCGGCGAAGGCGCGACTGTCTTCGTGCGCGACGGATCTCGGATCTTCCAGCTGTCGAACGCTGGGCCGGTGGAGATTCCTGGTCCGCCTGAGCAAGCCGGAGACATCAACGACATCTTGATTGGAGAAGACAACGACCTCTGGGTTGCAACTGCGAGGGGCCTCAAGCGCTACTCAGAATCCATATGGACGCGTCCCGACCATTCGATACCGGCGGAGACGGTGCATGCTGCGGCCGAAGACGGTGATGGAGGCCTCTGGTTCTCTGCGAGACGCAGCCTGCTCCATTTTCGGGGCGACTCGTGGCGAACCGTGGCACTCCCACTCGGACAAATGTCGTACACCCTCCACACGAATGCGATCGCGAGAGTTGGCAAAGGCCTGCTGGCGCTCAAGACAACACGACCGGACCGGCTCCTGCTCTTTGATCCAGACCGTAGCCGGTTCACCTCGATCACTCATCCTTCGGGGCGTCTGTTTCGTATGATCGCACCAAGATCAGATGCGAGCATTTGGGTCAATACCACATCCCGAACAGACCGATTCGACCAGCGCCTCGAGATCTTCGATGGCAAGAGTTTCGTTACAGTTCTGGATGTGAACGACGACTGGGAGATCGGCCGCATGCGAACGCTGTTCACAGATTCGGATGGGGCGATCTGGATAGGCGGCACTACGGGAGTTGCCCGTGTCAGCGGCGAAACGTATGACGCGTGGAGCGATCGAGACAGCGGAGAACCTGAGGGTGCCTACGCTATTCTGAGGACGCGAGACGGGCGCCTGCTCGTTGGCGGTAGGAACCGAATACGGCAGTTCAAGGACGGCTCGTGGAGAGAGGTCGCAAGACTTGGAAAAATACGATCGTTTGCTGAGGATGCATCTGGGCGACTATGGGCGGCCGGAGAACACGGCGTATTCTGCTGGCTGAATGATCGATTTATTCAACATGACGTCTCTGAAGGATTGCCAGCAACCGAATCTTACCTAGCGTTCGTCGATCGAGAGAAGCGTCTCTGGGTTGGGACTGATCGCGGCGTGGTCTCCTACACTCCTGAGAATGATGCTTACGCTCCGCTGATTTCGCTTCCGCTTTCAGAAGAAGTACCCGTCTTTTCGCCGCGAAGTCCCGTCCTTGTCTCGTTTTCGGGCCTGGACAAATGGAAGCTCACTTCAACTAGGCGGTTGCTCTACAAGTACAGCCTTGATGGCGGTAAGTGGTCAGCATGGGACAGGAGCGGGAAAGCTCAATGGGCGAACTTGTCCTCTGGCAGGCACGCTCTCCGAGTGCGCGTGACTGATCGGGCTGGAAACGTCACCGAGCTCAACGAGCCGCTCATGTTTGACGTCGACTCGGCTTGGTACTGGAAGCCTCCGGCGTTGGGGATGCTCGCCCTGACGTTTCTGGCGATTCCGGTGCTGCTGGGCGCTGCGGTTCATGCATTCGTTGGCAAAACCCGCGTGATCCGGCAACTGCAGACCGCAAACGCGCAGGCGGTTGCTGCGCAGTCGGCAATAGAGGAGGTTGTAAAGGTAAAGACCGAAGAGCTTCGGATTGCCAACGTTAGTCTCGAAGAGAGCAAACGCAAAGCGGAGAACGCCTCCCGGCTCAAGAGCGAGTTCGTGGCGACCATGAGTCATGAGGTTAGGTCGCCTTTGACCGTCATCCTCGGACTGACAGAACTCTTGTTGGAGGGCGCGCCTCAGGGTGAGGATCGGGTGAAACTAGAAACGGTACGCGAGGCTTGCGACGACTTGCAGGTAATCGTCAACGATATTTTGGATTTATCCAAAATCGAAGCGGGCCAGGTCGATCTCGAAGACCAATCTTACCGACCCGCCGATGTCGCCCGCATTGTAGTTGAGCGACTCGCGCCCGAAGGCCGCAGGAAAGGCCTATCGATATCCTGGCAGAGCGACCAGGCCTCCGCCATGGAATCCTTTGGGGATCCCCGGCGGCTAAGGCAGGCGCTTGCGAATCTCGTCAATAACTCAATCAAATTCACCGAACGCGGTTGGGTGCGGGTTGGCGTCGAAGCAAGGCCGGCGCTCGGCGGTTTCATCAGGTTCTGTGTGGAGGACAGCGGCATTGGAATTCCTGAAGAGGCGCTGCATCGGATATTCGGATCCTTCGTGCAGGCGGATGGCTCGACGGGTCGCCGGTATGGGGGCACTGGCCTTGGCCTTACAATCAGCAGGAAGCTGGCGGAGCTCATGGGCGGGAGGTTGAGCGTCGAAAGCGCCGAAGGAGAGGGTTCAGCGTTTGCCCTTGAGGTTCCGTACAAGCCAGTCCCGCGCGAGCTCCGACAGACACCCCAAAACTCGCCCGTAACGCAGAGTCCACGCCGGAGCAGGTTGCGCGTCGCGGTCGTCGATGATCGTCCTGCCACCCTTGATCTCGTACGCGAACTGCTCGAACGCATGGGGCATGAAGTCACCTCAATCTCGAGCGGCGCCACCGCGGTCAAGCTGGTTGAACACGACGGCGCGGATGTGGTGCTCATGGACGTCCAGATGCCCGGGATGGATGGCCTCGAAACGACGCGCCGAATACGGGCGTCCGAAGCGGGAACTGGGCGAAGGACTCCGATTATTGCGGTCACGGCGGATGCGATGTGGGGCGATCGAGAGCGGTACCTGCGCGAAGGCATGGACGACTATGTATCAAAACCACTCGATAGGACTGAGCTTGGCGCCGCGCTCGAACGGGTGCAGATCGACCGGAGACCATCGACGAATTGTGCTGAGGGGAGTACGCGCCAGCGCGAAACCGGAGCACAGCTAGACTCGCAAGAGGGCAATCTATGCGGCTGATGTATCTGGGCGATGTCGATGGCCGCTGGTTAGCGCGTCGAGCTCGAACGGCGACAGCCGGGCGGTCCTTTGGAGGCAGGGACGAAATTCGAAGCACCGATCGCTCGCGAGCCGCTATCGAGGGTGGCCCAGCATTCCTTGGCGGCCTCGCAAGCTCCACGTCGCGGGTCGCAAACACCTCATCAGTATCACTGATATCTCTTGATTCCCCTCGAACGCGTGAGTTCTGAAAACGATGCAAGTTTTGATCATTGACGATGACAAGCGAGTACTTGAGTTCCTGGGCATCGTTCTCAAGTCGAGAGGCTATGGAGTACTCTGTGCTGAGGACGGCGAGCGCGCTCTCCTCTTAGCATCCCAGAACCGTCCTGACATCGTAGTTGTTGACCTCGCGATGCCGACGCTCAGCGGCCTGGAAGTCTGTAGCCACCTTCGGAGATGGTACACAGGTCCGATGTTGGTGCTCTCCGGTTCCGAAGACGAAGCAACTATCGTACGGGCGCTAGATCACGGTGCCGACGACTACTTGACAAAGCCCATCCGCCCAAACGAGTTCGTCGCGTACGTGCAGGCCCTGCTCCGGCGGACGAGCTCAGAGTCCGTGCCGCCGGAGTGCGTTCAGGTTGCGGATCTCGTGATTAATTTCGCTAGGCGTCGTGTAGAACTCCATGAGCGCACGGTCCGTCTCACGCGCATCGAGTTCCATATTCTATCGCTGTTGGCCAAGAACGTTGAGCGCGTCGTCACGAGTGAGGCCTTGCTTGACCAGATCTGGGGATCTCAGCGCGGCGACTACAGTCGAGCGTTGAGGGTCCACATCGGAAACATCCGCAAAAAGATCGAGTCGTTGTCGCCGACGAAGCGCTATTTGATGACGGAGTATGGAGTTGGATACCGCCTTCGAAGTCCAGCGACGTCGGAAGCTGCCAACGGGATTTCTGACGGGATCGTGGCGATAGACCCAGTTTCCCAATGCGGAAGCTAACCAGAAAGATGCAAGTCGAACAGTCAATCATTCATGTTTCGATCCTTCGCGGCAGCGCCGAAGGATCACAGAATCTCAAGCTGGCCGCACTCACTCGGCGTCGGGCGAGCAGGGCGGGCTTTGACATCGACCTGTTGGTTGAAGCTCAGAGACCGGTCGGAGAATCGGAATTCGTTCCCGCGGGAGGCGCACTAGAGGTAACGAGGCCAGTCAAGGAAACGGCACTTGCCATGTTGATGCAGTGGCTCGCCGAACACGACGGTCGGAGAGTTCACTTGAAGTGTGGAGACCTCGAGGTGGAAGTTTCCGGTCCTGACCAGGTCCGGGCGGAGCTGGAGCATCTCCTTGAAGACGGCCGACGTCTTGATCGCCGCAGGACTCGGTCGGCTCGACTCTGTGGCAGCAACATGAGCGTCGTTGTAGCATCGCGCTCTGCTGATCCGATGTAATCATTGAGAACGCTGTTGTCTTGCCAGAACGCTCGCGATCCGATTCGGCGTGGAGCGGAATTGCTCGGCGATAGGCGAGTCTCGGCCCAGACGCTCAGGGACGCAGGAGGTACTTTGAGCAACACATCTAAGGAGAGTAGCAGCTCGCACGCGGTCTTTTCGAGGGAGGCGACGGATGACCTCAGGCGGTCACTGGCCGAGCCCAAACGGCGGTTCTTGGTTGCAATGGAGCAAAGCGCGTCGTTTGGAGGGCCAAACTTCTTCGCTGCCGCGGCTCAACTGCTCAGCGTATTGCTGGATGCGCGTTTTGTGTTTGTCGCTGAGTGCTTCGATTCTGAACGAAACATGGCCCGCACACTAGCTTTCTGGGGTGATTCCGAGCCCGCAGAGAATCTCGACTTCTGCGCTGCCGGCGGACCATGCGAGCGAGTGCTACGAGGAGAAGTTGTTCACATCAGGGAGGAGGTGTGCGCGCGATTCCCCTTTAACGAGGCGCTCCAGAGTCTTAGCCCGGAAAGCTATCTTGGCTACCCGCTCGTCAACTCACGGGGTGACGTCGTCGGACATATCGCGGCTATGGATGTTCGTCCGATGGACCCGTCTTCTGAGGACGTGGTGATCCTCAAGATCCTCGCGTCGCGCGCCGCCGCTGAGTTGGAGCGTAGGCAGATCGAAAGCAGTCGTACCGCTGGTTTGATTCGACGAGCCGAGGAGCGCTTCCGACTTGCGCAAGAGGCGGCCGACATCGGAACGTGGGAGATGGACGTCACGACTGGTCTGGGTACGTGGTCAGACAACTACTGGGGTATCTACGGATTGGCGCGCGACGCATGTATTCCTGGATATGAGGCCTGGATCGAGCTCGTGCACCCCGAGGATCGCGAAGCAGTGGAGTTGCAGATTAAGGCAGCGCTTGAAGGCGTGGCTCTTTATAGAAGTGAGTTTAGGATCGTTTGGCCTGACGGTTCGATTCGCTGGTTGGTCGGCAAGGCAAGTGTCTTCAGGGATGGAGACGGCAAGCCGGTTCGCATGATCGGCGTAGACTATGACGTGACCGATCGAAAGGAAACCGAACAGGCGCTGAGGCAGCTACATGATGAACTAGAGAAACGGGTTGCGGACCGAACGAGTGAGTTGAGTTGCGCCAACAGGCGGCTGGAGCATGAGATCGCCGAGCGTGAACGCGCTGAGGCCGAACGACGGAGTCTTGAGCGACAAATGCTGCAAGCGCAGAAATTGGAGAGTCTCGGTATTCTCACGAGTGGCGTGGCGCACGACTTCAACAACCTCCTGGTAACGATCATGGGGAATTTGGAGGTCGCGCTGCGCCACTTGCCGGGGGATTCAGATGTGCGCAGCCACGTCAAGCGGGCGGTTGAGGGGGCCGAGCGGGCGAGCGAACTGACCCAACAACTCCTGAGCTACTCCGGGGAAGCGGGCGTTACTCCAACATTGTTTGACCTCTCTCGTCTTGTCGCAGAAATGGCAGATCTATTGGACGTCACCACGAGCTCTAACGTGGCCTTAGAGCTAAGTCTGTGTACGAAACAGATATCTGTGCGTGCGGACGCAACACGAATACGTCAGATTGTGATGAACTTGATTACGAATGCAGTGGAGGCCATGCCGACTGGAGGAGTCGTTCAAGTTCGAACTGAGATCGTGAATACTGGTGATGGGGTGATCGGCAGTCTCTATCGAAGCGACGTCTTGGAAGCGAAGGCGTACGCGGCCTTCGCTGTTGCCGACGGTGGGCCCGGACTCAGTCGAGAGAGTTGTTCGAAGATCTTCGATCCCTTTTATACGACGAAGTTCCTGGGGCGAGGTCTCGGACTGGCGGCAGTACTCGGGATCGTACGGTCGCATCGGGGCGTGATCGCAGTCGACGGCTCACTTGGATCGGGAGCGACGTTTACCACGTTGCTGCCGCTTGCTACCGAGGAAGCGATCGTTAGAGATCAGCCGCAGTGCAGTTCTGATTGGAGGGCATACGGCAAAGCGCTTGTAGTGGATGACGAACGGGCAGTGTGCGAAACGGCCGCCTTCATGCTTGAGAGTCTGGGATTCAAGGCGATCTTGGCCTTCAGCGGTTCAGAGGCGGTCGGCATATTCGAACGCTTGCGCGCCGAGATCCGGGTCGTGCTGCTAGACCACGCTATGCCCGGGATGAATGGCATCGAAACGCTTTGCCGAATGAAGGAGATCTGCCCTGACATAGCGGTCATCATTACAAGCGGTTACGGCGAGCCGGAGATCTCGACTTTGAGCGATGCGACCGGGCGGACGAGATTCCTTCGCAAACCGTATCGGATGAGTCATTTGCGAGAGACTCTGCGTGCGGCGCTGGTCACCGAGATGGAATAGCCACTCCTGATGCCGGTCGCGCTCCTGGCAAAAGCCGATCACCGAACCATCGAAAGTATTGAGCGCCGCAAATTGGGTCGCCACGCCGTTGCGCTTGTAGTCGTGCGTCATCGTGCCGGCGCGGCCTCGCTTGAGCAGCAACGAAGGTTGGGTGCGGTCGAGCGCCTGCATCTGGCTCTTCTCGTCGCAGCACAATATCAGCGCATGCTCGGGCGGATTCAAAGATTCAAATACAGCCCGACGATTGCTTCGAGCTTCTCGGCGAACTCGGGATCGCCACTGAGCTTGAAGGTCTCGACGCGATGCGGCTTCAGTCCGTGCTGTTGCCAGATCCGGCCGACGCTGGCCGCACTGATTCCCGTCGCTTTCACCATCGTGGGGGTGGACCAGTGGGTGGCGTTGGCAGGCTTGTCCTGCGCAGTCATGCGCACGACGCGCGCAATAGTTTGCTTGGTGATCTTCGGCGTGCGGCCCCGCCGCGGCGCATCCTTGTCGAGGCCAACGACGCCCAGCCCGAGAAAGCGCGCCCGCCAGCGCGCGGCCTTCTGGACGCTGACGCCGAGCTCTCTGGTGATCTCTTTGTTCTGCTGTTCTGCTTGCCTTCGGCGGCGAGCAGCACGATCCGTGCGCGTTCGACCACGCGCGCAGGCAGCGAACGCGCACGGCTGCGCTGCTGCAAAAGTTCTCTTTGTTCGGGATTCAGATGAACGGCGGGGGCGACACGCATGCAGACGACCTCTGATTGTAGAGGCACCTAACGGATTATAGGGGTTACTATTTCTAGTGCACTACACTAGACGGTGTGGTTCGGAGTCTTGAGAAATAGCTCAAGATTATCACGGTTCTGCGGATCGTTCTCTCGCTCTAGTGCGACCTCGACTTCGCGAGCAAGCTCGTCTCCGTTGACGAGGCCAACCAAGGACCATAGGCTCCAAATGGCAAGAGTCCGACAGCCGCATTCACGGTGACGCAGCGCTAACCTAACGTACTTCCACCCCCCTGCCGTGGGACATGTTCTTAGTGTGGTTACGACGCAGCAGAGTGCATCGCGACTGTCTTCCGTTCGGAACCGGTCAATATCTAAGATCGGCAAGGACCGTTCTGCTATCTTCAAATATCGCACGATGGTACTCGGAGTGACTAGATCCGAAATGCGACGCCAGCTGTATTTGTCACAAGGCGTATGTCGTAGCCGCCGCTCATGAATCGGCCAAGGATCACGACCGATTGCCTCCCAGGCAACATCGGCCAGTCGAAAGACTTCGGCGTCGGTAGATGTTAATCCAAGGCGCGCCGCCTTTACCCACGGACGCAATCGAAGAAACTTCAGTAAGTCCGGCGCTAGTGCTTCACGATCACCTGATTTCCAGGAATGGCATTGAAAGCGTGGGCATTCGATGGCACACCTTACGCGGTGAATAGCAACGCAGTATCGCAGATCGTAGGATCCCAGGAGAGACACCTGTCGCATAAACTTTTGAAGCACTCTTGGGGCGTCCGGGTAGTCTCCCAGGGTAGGCCTGAAGAACCCGGAGACCATGGCGTATAGAAGATTCGCAGCGCAGTCTAGCATATGGTGATCGGTGCTCTGGCGCTCCAAGGCCGTCAAGAGCTGGCCAGATGTTGCGCAAATCAGTGCCGCACTTGAGTCGGGTAGCTCCCGGCGCCTAGTTAAATCGAACGGGACGACTGCCTCTTGGAGCATCCATGTCTTTATGTCATCTCGATTCGTATCACGAAGATGAGTGAGTACCTCAACTCTCCGGGTGCTATTCACAGTTTTTGCCATACGAAACATGTCGGCGTCCCGAGTGGTCGATATGCTCTCGAGAGCTCTAACACACCATGAAAGTGTATCTGGTCGAGCGGACAAGATATGCACGATGTCCACATCTGAAGCACGACCCACAAGGCAAAACAAAGCCAGACTGAAAAGCACGGCTGCCAAGTCTGGAGACTTCGTAGCTATGTATATGGCCAACTCTCTGGCTCGGACTTTATCCAGCGGTTGGAAAGTTCTGGCTGCACGCCTGGTAGCCGGAAAGAAGCTGCTAGCGGGCGCCGATGTGAGAAGCGTGTATAACTCAACGAGATGCGCGGGCCGGGCGTCCTGAAGGAGAACTCGTAGACAATCAGCGATTCGTCGTTCGCAGACACGATCCAAGTCGAAGCCGATGTTTAGAGACGCGAGTTCCTTAGTTGTGTCGAGATTCCGGTTTCCGACTCCGCGTGGGTCTTCAACGCCCTCTAGCAACGACGAATATACGGAGCTAGCTCGTGTCGTCCATGGCGGCTGGAGGCTATTGAGTGTCCAGGTAGATGCTGAGCCGGAGGCGGTTGTGGTTTGAGCCGTCATGTGGATCGAGCGGCGACGAATCGCCCCCTTTAGGACTATATCACGGAGGCTACGGACGCATGATGTACGTCGAGAGTCTTTCGGGGAAATTTATACAGTCGAATGCATGTAGATGGGATGATGGAGGAGAGTGCAATTGCAGAACCTGCGCATCCAGAAGTTCTAGGGCGTCAGCGAGAACGCGGTGAAGATCCAGATCTGGATCGCCGTGGCGATCTACGTGCTGGTGGCGATCGTCCGCAAGCGCCTGGGGCCGGAGGCGAGTCTCTACCAAATCCTACAGATTCTCAGCGTCACCTGTTCGCGAAAACGCCCGTTTCACGGGCCCTTCAGCCCTCCGGCTCCCAAGCCCGGATTTCCAATTTAGCCGTCGCCTGCTAACCATCGGAGCGCTCTGGGCGGCCCTGTAGATGCGGGTTTGAGCGCAACGGATGGGCCGAGGAGGACGACACCGCGTGGAGATCGGCCAGCGGGAACTTGGTGTTCTCGCCCCGCCGCGTGTTGCGGAGATGCTCGTCGATCAGCTTGCCCAGACCGAGCCGCTCGTCCAACTCCCGGACCAACAGCAGCCCGGCGTCAGAGGTAACGCGCGAGCCTTGGAAATCGACCTTCACAAATCCGTTAAACGAAAGCTGAAACGGCTCGCGATCCTTCTCACTTGGTGCGGCAGTCGGTCTACTCGCGGTTGGCGGGCTACGAAGACCTCAACGACGCCGTGCGGGTCTCCTCCGATCCGACGTTTCGGCTGCTGGGCTCGAAGAAGAACTGGGATCGCGGCGCGGCGTTGACCTCACGGCTGCAGAGCTTCGAGACGGGCATGCTCGCCGGCGACGAGAACCTGATCGGGTTGATGGCAGTGAACCGCGAGTTGATCGCCCAAGCCGAAGCCTGCGACAACAGCGAGCGCGTGGTGCTCGACCTGGACTCGACCGAGAGCCCGGTGCACGGTCAACAAGAGGGCAGCGCCTACAACGGCCACTACGAGTCGGTCTGCTACCACCCGCTGCTGCTGTTCAACCAGCACGGCGACTGCTTGTCGGCGAAGCTGCGGCCGGGCAACGTCTCCAGCGCCGAAGACTGGGACGAGTTGCTGCTGCCCGAGATCGAGCGTCAGCAGGCGGATGGCAAGCGCGTCACGTTCCGCGCCGACGCCGCCTTCGCCAAGCCGGAGATTTACGAGGCGATGGAAGAGCGCGGGGTGAGCTACGTGATCCGCATTCCAGCAAACAAGAACCTGGAGATGGAGGTCGCCGACCTCCTGTTCCGCTCGCCGGGACGGCCGAGCACGAAGCCGCTGGTGCGCTACAAGAGCTTCCGCTATCGGGCGGCGAGCTGGTCGAAACCGAGACGGATCGTGGCCAAGGTTGAACTGCATCCCGGCGAGTTGTTTGGGAGGCCCGGCTTCATCGTGACGAACATGGCATTGCCGAGCCGCTCGCTGGTGGCTTGTACAACCAGCGCGGCACGGCGGAGCAGTGGATCAAGGAAGGCAAGCAGGCAACGAGTTGGACGCGGCTGTCGTGTCATCGCTTTCGGTCAAACGAGGTCCGGCTGCAACTCGCCGTGCTGGCCTACAACCTGGGCAACCTGTGGCGGCGGCTGGGGCTGCCGCGCCGGATCAAGAGCTGGTCGCTGACAAGCTTGCAGCACCGCCTGATGAAGACCGGCGGGCGGTTGGTTAAGCACGCGCGGTACTACTGGCTGTTGTTGGCCGAGGGGCATCTCAACCGCAGGCTGTTCGGCGAGATGCTGGCGAGGCTTGCCGCGCTGCCTGTGCCGGGAGGTTGATGGCGACGAGCCTCGGAGCAGCCGGAGCGGGTCCTTGTCGAGAGGCAAGCTCGGAGCGGTGTCGGCTGAGCGGGCGCTGCGAGGCCAAGTTGCACCGCCGGGCCGCCCTTCGCCGGGCGCGCCGCCGGCACAAGGAGGATGTTTCATCAGCACAGCCCGAAAATCGTTGCCACGTAGCGGTGGATCGCCTACTCTGCTACCGCCGCGGCGGCCAAAACGGAAATCCTCGTTACAGGCGAACTTGCGGCGCGCTGCTTTACGGTCGAACTTCCAGTCGATCGTCATCTGCTCACGATTGACCCGGCGGTTCCAGGCCGCCGTTTCGCGGCGCAGGGTCGTC
Organism: Bryobacterales bacterium; assembly: GCA_965216545.1. Lineage (GTDB taxonomy): Bacteria > Acidobacteriota > Terriglobia > Bryobacterales > UBA6623 > RI-231. The sequence goes on along the minus strand of OZ244172.1, from coordinate 992,421 downwards.
AGGTCCGCAATGCGCCGCCGGCCCATGCACTGACGCGAAAACAAGCCAATCTCGATCTCCGCCTGGTTCAACCAACTGCCGTGCTTGGGTGTGTAGTGCGGCGTGAAACAATCCCAAACCTCGCAGCCGAGATCCTCTCCGCACAAATCCGTCAGCGACTTGCGGGTGTGCGTCGAGAGGTTGTCCATGACCAAGTGAATCGTCTCCGCTTCAGGGTAGGCCAGCGCGATCTCAAACAGCGTCTTGGCGAACTAGGGCCCCGAACGGTCCGGCGTCACGAACGTGAAGTGGCGAGCCGCTTTCGGTTCGACCGCGCAGAAGACGATTGCCGTTCCGCGACGTTCATATTCGCTGTCGTAGCGCGCTTCGCGTCCGGGCTCGGCTCGCCTGGGAGCGCGCGCGTCGGCGTGTAGCGTGACCGGCTTCTCGTCCAAGCAAACGACCGGATGCGCCGGATCGTAAGGCTTTTCGTAGGTTTCCAGCACGTCTTCCATGGCCCCGATGTAGGCGTCATCGAGATCCGCTGACAACGCTGGAAAATTTGTGGTAGAATTTCTCGGTTGTGCCCGTGTCTTACCGGCCCTTAGCTACGTCCGGCCCTTAGCTACGTCGTTCTCTTGATATGGGTCGGGGGTGATCGGCGGCAAGCTGGAAAGGATCGGTGCAAACAGGAGATGATTTGCGTTGCCTAACAAGGAAGCGTACGCCGTGTGTCGCCTCTTCTTCTTGCGAAATGTCACGTGCGAAAGTTCTTCGACGTTGCTGGGATGCATTTTGCTGAACCCGGCGGGTGAGGCGGTGGACTTCGTCCAGACCACGAATCGTGCCGCGTTGCCAGAGGACGATTGCGCAATCGTTGACGAGATCCTCGAGGAAATCACCGTCGCGGCAGAGCGGGACCGGCTGAACGCGATGTGGACCCAGTCGATCCGCCACTGGTCGACGATGATATCCCGCAGTCGCCTTGAGGCGCTATCAGCCTCAGACCTCGCCGAAGCTCGTCGAGAAATCAGAAGGCTGGCCACATCACCTGGCTCCGCTGTTCGGAGTCAGGCCCAATCGGCCTAACGTGACGGCGATGAGAAAAACACTCTCCTCAATTTTCGGCGCAGCCAGAGTCCGCATTCGCGGGTCGACTGATCGGGGCCTTGGACTCTGTGGCTTGCTCCCCGAAGGCTGACCTCAAGATCGGTCGTGTCTGGCGACCACGCTGCGATTACACCTGTGGCGACGTCGTCGTCTTGACACGGTGCAACCGCCCCAGTCCGTAATCCGTCCGTAAGGGCGGGACTCAGGGGGAATGGGGCGGAACGAGGCCAGGGAATCGCAAGCGGGGTCGTGTGAGGGACCGCGGCGGGGCGGCGGCGGGGTCGAGGCGGGACTCGGGCCCGAATCAGGACGTAGCTCAGCCGTGGCCGCAGCGGCGGCGAGGCCCAACCAGGAGACGATGCGGCTCAGCTCGGCGCCGGCTGCGGCAACTGCTCAAACGCCCAGCGCCAGCTCGCAAAGCGGCGCCAGGCGCGCAGCAGCCGCAGCTTGAGCTGCCGCGCGTGCTGCACGAACTTGCCCGGCTGGGAAAACACCAGAAACCGCAACCGCTTGGGCCGCGCTCGCAACAACTCCGGCGGCAAGGCCAGCCGCTTCATCGCCGTGAGCACGTTGTGCGTCAGCGCCGCCAGCCGCAGCCAAGCCGCGTTGGCGCCGAAGCGGCCGCTCGGCAACACGCCCGCCGCCAACTCGTTCTTGAGCACATCGTGCAGCGCCTCGATCGAGCCCGCCTTGTCGCGATGCCACGTCAGCAACCGTTGCGGCTCCCAGTCCCAGATGTTCGTCGCCACCCCGTAGTGCTTGACCTCGGCGCCGTCTGCGAACAGCTCGCCCTGTTTCTTGCTCACGCGCATCGCCAGGTAGCGCAGCGGCTCGCGGCTTCCCGGCTGTTGCGGCGAGTAGTCGACCGCGGCGCACTCCCACCACGCTTCGGAGTCCTCGCGATAGGGTAGCCAGGCGTTCTCGCCCAGCGCCTCGATCGCGTCCTTGAGCGGTTGCAGCATCGGCGCCGACACCGCGAAGCCAATACGCCCTTTCGGACCCGTTTCTCTGTTTTCGTCGCGCAGCCGATCGAGCAATTGCTTCTCGTAGCAGCCCGCGTCGCCGCGAAAGTAATACTCGTCGATCGTTTCGGGCAAGGCTTCGAACGCCCGCCGCGCCACCGTCAGCGGCTCTTGGATCGCCGACGTGTTGCCCTCGCGAAACTGATCCGCCAGCACGACATCCATTTCCGCCCACAGCGCCAGCAGCGGCTGATAACCCGTCGCGCCTTGATAGGTCGGCTTGGCTTCGCGCTTGTGCGAGGCGATGATCGTCGCGTCGAGATCGAGGGTGGCGATCTTTTGATCCGCGCAGCGCCGGCCGAGCTCACAGATCACGTCGCGGTTCACCGCCGCCAGCCCGGCCAGCGCCTCGCCTTCGCCCGGGATCACGCTGGCTCGCTCGAGCTCGAGCTGTTGTTGTTGCGCCGCCGCCTGCTTGTCCTCGTCGTGAAAGTGGTTGAGAAACGTGCGCGCCGCTTCCGGCGAGGGCGGCTCATAACCCAGCATCGCGGCCATGCCGAGGTCTTCGCGCAGCACCGCAAAATCCTCCACACACTCGCCTCCGATCGCGTTGAGCGCCAGAAACGATTCCACGTAGGCCGCCTCGTCGAGACCGCGCCGCCGTTGTTTGATGCGCACGTTGCGCTTCACGCTCGCGCCCACGCCCAGACTGCGCGCGGCGCGCAGAAACAGCGGCAGGCCGCCGAACGCGGTCAGCGTCTCTTCCAGCGGCGTCTCGTCGATCTCGAACAGAAACTCGCCTTCGGCCGGGCTCGGCTGGTTCTTCTTCAGCGCCATGCCCAGACCGTAGCAATCGAGCACCCACTCGGTGCGCCCTCCCGCTCATCCCAGATCGCTTCCCAGCCTCGCCCCCAGCGCCATCTATGCTCCTCCCCCTCGCGCCCCCTATCCCCTTACCGACGGATCAGGGCCCAGTACTTAAGTTGCGAAAGTATAGCATAGAATGCTACGCTTGGACATGCCCAGGCAAGCAACGGCGATCTTGCTCAGCCCCGAGGAGCGCGAGACGCTCAGGCGCTGGGTGCGTAGCCACAAGACCGAGCGCCGCCTGCTCGAACGAGCCCGCATCATCCTGTACGCGGCCGGTGGCGAGCGCACCGACGCGATCGCAGCGCGTCTCGACACCACGCCCTCGCGCGTGTCGAAGTGGCGCACGCGCTTTGCCGCGGGACGCCTCGCCGCCTTGAGCGACCGTCCACGCTCGGGCGCGCCCAGGCAGTACGGCGAGCAAACGCGCAAGCGCATCCTGGCGTTACTCGACGAGCCGCCGCCCGACGGACACGCTACCTGGAGCGGCGAGTTGCTGGCCGCAGCGCTCGGCGACGTCAGCAAACATCAGGTCTGGCGCGTGCTGCGTACGCATCAGATCAGCTTGCTGCGGCGGCGCAGTTGGTGCGTCTCGACCGATCCGGAGTTCGCCCGCAAAGCCGCCGACATCGTCGGGCTGTATCTGGATCCGCCCGAGAATGCGGTGGTGCTCTCAGTTGACGAGAAGCCGCACATCCAGGCGCCCGAACGCGCCCAGGGCTGGTTGCGGCTGCCCGATGGCAAGGCGCTGACGGGCTTCTCGCACGGCTACAAGCGCCATGGCACGACGACGCTGTTCGCCGCGCTCGAAGTCGCCACGGGCCAAGTCGTCGCCGGCCACTATTGGCGCCGCCGCCGGCGCGACTTTCTCGACTTCATGAACCGCTTGGTCGCGCTCTACCCCGGCCGAGAGCTGCACGTCGTGCTCGACAACCTCAACACCCACAAGCCCAAGCGCGACCGCTGGCTCGCGCGTCATCGGCGGGTGCATTTTCACCATACGCCGACCTACTCGTCTTGGCTGAATCAGGTTGAGGTCTGGTTCAGCATTCTCAGCCGCCGGGCTTTGCAGGGCGCGAGCTTCACCAACCCCTGGGAAGTGCGCTTCGCCATTGACCGCTTCATCCAAGCGCACAACGACAACGCCGCACCGTTCGAATGGACCAAGAGTGTTGTCGGCCAGAAGGGCCTTCAGGGTAGTTACGCTAACTTGCGCAACTAAGTACTAGTGCGGCCCGAGACATCGTCTACAACAAGGTGCGAGCTTGTGTCCGGAAGAGCATTCGAGAAAATGCCCAAGTGGGATATCCACTTGACTCAGGTGGCCCCAACATCTTGTGGTCGGCCTTACCCCGGTTCGGCGTCCCAATCGGCCACGATCGAGCGGTACGGCGTCGGCTCGACCGCGACAGCTTGCTGAACGAGGCGGTAGAACAGCTTGCCGCGGCTGCGTGAGCTGCGGCGGTTGAAGCGGAACACGAATTCATCGAGGTAGTAGTCGAGATGCTCGCGGCTGATCGCGCCTTGGTGGGTGCCGAGCATCCAACGCTTGAGCAGCGAGATCGCCTTGTGGACCCGCGGCAGCAGCTCCGACGCCTCCTTGCGCCGCCCCGACAAAAAGACGATGCGATGCCGGTAGCCCTTCTTCTCGAGCGGCTCGTAGCCCAGCCAGCCATCGCTGTGCAGCAGGCTGCCCGGCTCGACCGACTCCTCCACGAAAGGGATCAGACTGGCCCCCGAGGCGTCGCGCACGCGACGCATGCGCAGGCGTCCCATCCCGGCGCCCTTCTCCTCCACGGCCACTGCAATCAGCGCTTTGCGCTCGGTCTGACGGCCGGAAACGCCTTCTTCCGGGCCGCCCCAATAGGTCTCGTCGACCTCCACCACGCCGCTGAGCCGCTCGCGTCCTGGCCGCACCATCGCCCGCCGCAGCTTGTGCAGCCACGTCCAGGCCGTCTGGTAGCTGCCGAGGCCGAGGACGCGTTGCAAGCCCAGCGCGCTCGCTCCGTTCTTCTGCGAAGTGATGTGCCACATCGCGCGGAACCACAGCCGCAGCGGCTTGCGCGTGTCCTGGAAGATCGTGCCGGCGGTCACCGAGGTCTGCCGGCCGCAACGGGCGCACTCCAGCCTAACTTTGCGCACCGGCCACGCCCGCCCATGGCCGCAAGCCGGGCAGCGAAACCCGTCGGGCCAACGCAGCCGCATCAGGTAGTGGCGGCACGCCTCCTCGGTCGCGAAACGGGCCTCGAACTCCACCAGATCACGCGGATAATCCTCCATAGCGCCGCATACTACATCTTGGGGTCACCTGAGTCAAGTGGATACCCCACAAATGCCCATTTTGCAGGCCTTGCAGCCGTCCGACTCCCATCCGGACTCGGGCGATAACCGCAACCAACTGATTCTATTCGACTTCTGGCCGGACAGTGGTGATCTCGAATCTGCCTTCAACGAGTGGACCGAGATCCTCGGCTTCCGAGCGCAAGTGTCCCGCGCTGCTCGACCGGCTGACCCATCACGTCTACATCCTAGACATGAGGTGAACGCGTGCAAACATAGAGAGTGTGCACCCTGATCCCATACAATTAGACGCCAGGAGGACGACCATTCCAATCCCGCTTACAGTAATTCGGTGCCCCCAGCTGAGTTCGGGATGGTCTGGCGAGCTTTGGAACCATGATTTCCCGGACGGACAGCCCTAAGACGCTAGTTGTGGAGGATGATGAAGAAATCGGATCGCTGATTGCCTTGACGCTGAATGGTCATGATTTCGCGGCTAGGGTGTGTGCTGACGGGAGTGAGGCGCTAGCTCTGGCCGAAAGGGAGCATCCGGACGCCGTGATCTTGGACCTCGCCCTCCCACGGCTGAGCGGATTGGAAGTCTGTACCAGCCTTCGCCGTTGGTTCAGAGGTCCGATTCTTGTGCTGTCTGGTTTTCACGACGAAGCGACTGTGGTCGAAGCGCTCAAGTTGGGAGCCGATGGCTACGTCAAGAAGCCGTTTCGACCCAAGGAGTTGGTCGCTCGGCTGCGCGCCTTGACTCGGCGCAAGCCTCTAGCCGACCCAAGACCTGATCGGTTCGATGTCGGAGACCTGTCGGTGGATCTGAAGCAGCACCGGGTTCTGCAGGAGGGCCGTGACCTGCGACTAACGCGTACCGAGTTCGGCATCCTCGCTCTCCTAGCCAGCAATCTAGACCGTGTTGTGACTGTCGATTCGATTCTCAGCCACATTTGGGGAAAGCACCATGGCGACTATGCCCAAAGCGTGCGGGTCCATATCGGCCATATCCGCAAGAAGATCGAGCCCGATCCAGCAGCCCCGCGCCTCCTACTTACCGAACCTGGAGTCGGGTACCGGTTGCGTGGTGCCGGCCCGCCCTGAATCTCGGCACACGCTCCGGGTCACAGCCAGCTCAAGCCTTCAACTGCGGATTCCGCTGAAGCCGATCGGTGATTCCGATCGATGGCGATCGGGGTCGGAGCGGAGCGACGCTGGTGGGTTCATGGTTTCTGAAGTGATCGGCATGGGTCAAGGGGCGGGGTCATCATCATCTCGTTTCTCCTTTGTTTTGGGTGGTTGAAGCGTTGAAGCTACATCTGCCTGCGCAAAGTTTGCGTGAGCGGCCGGCTGTGCGGCGAGGCAAGGCAAGCGCGACGGAGGCGCGGGAGGGCGCTGAGGGAGAGCGCGATGGAGAAGGCAGCGGAGAAGCCGGGGCGGCGGCGAAGATCGAAGCAAGAACGGCGGCGGATCGTCGAGGAGAGCTTGCGGCCGGGCGTGTCGGTGGCGCGGCTGGCGCGGGCGCACCAGGTCAACGCCAACCAGATCTTTTCACTGGCGCAAGCTGTATCGCGAAGGGTTGCTCGCCGACGACGCGGAGAAGCCTGCGGCCGAGTGGCTGCCGGTGCGGCTGAGCGACGTAGCGCCCGAGGAGCCGCGCGAGGTGGCAAGCGCGCAGGCTTGCGGCGCGATCGAGATCGAGCTAGCGCGGGGCCGGGTGCGCATCGAAGGCGCCGAGGCGTCGACGCTGCGGCAGGTGCTGGAGCTGTTGCTCCCATGACCACACTGCCGGCGGGGGCGCGCATCTGGCTGTGCGCCGGGGTGACGGACATGCGGCGGGGCTTCACGGGGTTGAGCGCGCAGATTGCGGACAAGCTCTACCAAATCCTACAGATTCTCAGCGTCACCCTGTTCGAGAAAACGCCCATTTCACAGGCCCTTCAGCCGGGATTTCCATTTTGGCCATCCCGACGCGTGTAGCGTAGTCGAGCACGCCGCTCCGGCGCAACGGTTTTCTGCCTTCTCCGGCACATTCGCCTCCTTCCTCCTTTGTCTGGCCGCGACTGGGAGCGTCGCGCGTCGCTTCACGGGCTCGGACGGCGCCCTTCGCCGACACCGCTCCGACCTCGCCTCTCGGCGACTCGTGTTCGGATGCTCCGAGCCTCGCCGCGTCAGCCTCCCGGCGCAGGCAGCGCCGCCAACCTCGCCAGCATCTCGCCGAACAGCTGGCGGTTGAGGCGCCCCTCGGCCAACAAGAGCCAGTAGTACCGCGCGTGCTTCACCAGCCGACCGCCGGTCTTCATCAGCCGCTGCTGCAAGCTCGTCAGCGACCAGCTCTTGATCCGGCTCGGCAGCCCCAGCCGCCGCCACAGGTTGCCCAGGTTGTAGGCCAGCACCGCGAGTTGCAGCCGCACTTCGTTCGCTCGGAAGCGCCGGCAAGACAGCCGCGTCCAGCACGTCGCCTGCTTGCCTTCCTTGATCCACTGCTCCGCCGTGCCGCGCTTGTTGTAGAAGCGCACCACCGAGCGGCTCGGCAACGCCATGTTCGTGACGATGAAACCGACGCGCGGAAACAACTCGCCCGCGTGGTGCTCGACCTTGGCGACGACCCGCCGGGACTTCGACCAGCTCGCGGCCTGATAGCGGAAGCTCTTGTAGCGCACCAGCGGTTTGAGCGAGGGCCTGCCCGGCGCTCGGAATAGGATGTCTTCGATCTCCAGCTCCAGGTTCCTGTTGGCCGGAATGCGGATCACGTAGTTGACGCCGCGCTCTTCCAGCGCCTCGTAAATCTCCGGCTTGGCGAAGGCGGCGTCGGCGCGGAACGTGACTTCCTTGCCCTCGGCCTGTTGGCGCTCGATCTCGGGCAGCAACAGCTCGTCCCAGTCCTCGGCGCTGGAGACGTTGCCCGGCCGCAGCTTCGCGGATAAGCAGTCGCCGTGCTGGTTGAACAGCAACAGCGGGTGATAGCAGACCGACTCGTAGTGGCCGTTGTAGGCGCTGCCTTCCTGTTGGCCATGAACCGGGCTCTCGGTCGAGTCCATGTCGAGCACCACGCGCTCGCTGTCGTCGCCGGCCTCGGCTTGGCCGATCAGCTCGCGGTTCACCGCCATCAACCCGATCAGGTTCTCGTCGCCGGCGAGCATGCCGGTCTCGAAGCTCTGCAACCGCGAGGTCAGCGCCCCGCCGCGATCCCAGTTCTTCTTCGAGCCGAGCAGGCGAAACGTCGGATCGGCGGCCACCCGCACGGCGTCGTTGAGGTCTTCGTAGCCCGCCAACCGCGAGTAGACCGACTGCCGCACCAGATCCGCCAGCGGGAACTTCTTGTTCTCGCCCTGCCGCGTATCGCTGAGATGGTCGTCAATCAGCTTGCCGAGGCCGAGCCGTTCGTCTAGCTCTCGAACCAGCAGCAGGCCGCCGTCAGAGGTGACCCGCGAGCCCTGGAAATCGACCTTCACAAACCCGTTGAACGAGAACTGAAACGGCTTGCCATCCTTGTCACCCACTCGGTGTCGCCCTCCATGGCCCATCTGATGCGCTCAAACCCGCATCTACAGGGGCGCCGGGAGCATCGCGATGGTTAGCAGGCGAAGCTCAAATCGGAAATCCGGGTTCAGCCCTCCGACTCCCAAGACCTGTTACTAGTTCTCTGACCGTCTGAAGATTTTACAAACAACATGTCTGGGACGAATTGTTTTGGCTCATACTTGAGGTATGCCCCGTCCCGCCCTGCGCCTCAAGGTTTCCGCCAAAGATCAAGCGACTCTGAAGAAATTGCTCGCCGGCGGGGTCGAACAAGTACGGGTCGCGATGCGAGCGGTCGCTCTGCAACGGCTCGCAGAAGGCATGGGCGCGCCGCAGATCGCCGCCGTGTTGCCGCTGTCGAGGCAATCGGTTCGCAACATTGCCCGCCGCTATGAGCAGGGCGGGCTGGAGCGGGCGCTCTACGACAAGCAGCGCCCTGGCGCGTCGAGCTTGCTCAACGCCCGGCAACGCCAGCGCATCATCGCCATGGTCTGTTCAGATCCGCCCAAGGGGCGTGCCCGCTGGACCGTGCGGCTAGTGGCCGAAGAGGCGGTCAAGCGCCGACTAGTTCCACGAGCCGGCCGAGAAACGATTCGTGTCCTGCTCGAAAGCCACGACCTCAAGCCGTAGCGGGGAAAAAATGTGGTGCGTGGCGGATCTCGATGAGGACTACGTCGCTGCGATGGAAGATGTGCTGGAAACCTACGAAAGACCTTACGATCCGGCGCATCCGGTCGTTTGCTTGGACGAGAAGCCGGTGACGCTGCACGCCGACGTGCGCGCCCCAAGGCCCGCAACTCCGGGATGCGAGGCGCGCTACGACGGCGAGTATCGGCGTCGTGGAACCGCCAACGTGTTCTGTGCGGTCGAGCCCAAGGCGGGCCGCCACTTCACCTTCGTGACGCCGAACCGCTCGGGCGTCGAGTTCGCCAGGGCGTTGTTCGATTTGGCGCTGGCCTACCCCGAGGCGGAGACGATCCATCTGGTGATGGACAACCTCTCGACGCACACGCGCAAGTCGCTGACCGATCTTTGCGGCGAGGAGTTTGGCGGCGAGATCTGGAGCTGTTTCACGCCCCACTACACGCCGAAGCACGGCAGTTGGTTGAATCAGGCGGAGATCGAGATCAGCCTGTTTTCGCGCCAGTGCTTGGGACGGCGGCGCATCCCCGACCTTGCGACGCTACGACGAGAAGCGGCCGCCTGGAACCGTCGGATCAATCGCGATCGAGTTAAGATCGACTGGCGATTCGACCGCAAGACTGCCCGCCGCAAGTTCGGATATCAAAGACCAAGTATCACGCGGTCGCAGGACTAGTAAATCCTAACCAACTGATTCTGTTCGACTTATAACCGGACAGCCGTGATGGTGCATGAACTCCGGCCGCGCCGTCTTCTCCCAGGTGATGGATCACCTTCCCGCTCACGAGTTTCATCGCTGTGTCCGCCGCTACGGCGGGAGCCGGCGTCAGCGCGGCTTCTCCTGCATGGATCAGTTTCTGTGCATGGCCTTCGCACAGTTGACGGGCCGCGAAAGCCTGCGCGACATCGAGGTCTGTCTGCGCTCGCTCGGACCCCGGCTCTACCATTTGGGGTTCCGGGGCCGCATTTCGCGCTCGACTCTCGCCGACGCCAACGAGGCGCACGACTGGCGCATCTGGGCCGATCTGGCGCAAGCGCTCATCGCCATCGCCCGGCCGCTCTACGCCCGCGAGTCTCTCGACGCCGATCTCGAGGCGACCGTCTACGCCCTCGACTCCTCGACCATCGACCTGTGCCTGGCGCTGTTTCCCTGGGCCCGCTTCCAGCGCACCAAATCGGCGGTCAAGCTGCATACTCTGCTCGACCTGCGCGGCTCCATCCCCGCCTTCGTCCGCGTCACCGAGGGTCGCCGTCATGACGTCCACGTGCTCGACGAGCTCGTGCCGGAGGCCGGCTCGTTCTACGTCATGGACCGCGGCTATCTCGACTTCGCCCGGCTCTACCTCTTCGTCCGCTGCTCGGCTTTCTACGTCGTGCGCTCGAAGAAGAATGTGCAGCTGAACCGGCGCTACTCCCACCCCGCCGCCATCGCCGACGGCGTGCTCTCGGACCACACGGTGGTCCTGCGCACCCGCGACTGGGCGCGGGCTTATCCCGAAGCTTTGCGGCGTGTGCGTTTCCACGACTCGATTACCGACAAGCGACTCGTCCTGTTGACGAACAACTTCGAGCTGGAGGCGTTGACGATCGCGCGGCTCTACAAGTCCCGCTGGCGGGTCGAGCTGTTCTTCAAATGGATCAAGCAACACCTCCGCGTCAAGGCCTTCTACGGCCTCAGCGAGAACGCCGTGAAGACCCAGATCTGGATCGCCATCGCCACGTATCTGTTGGTTGCCATCCTTAAGAAACGGCTCAGCCTCGACGTCAGTCTCTACAAACTCCTACAGGTTCTCAGCATCACCGTCCTCGAGAAAACCCCCGTCCTGCAGGCCTTGCAGCGCACCGTCTCCATTGTCCAAATAACCGCCCTTCCTAACCAACTGAATCTGCTCGACTTATAGCCGGACACTAGTGGCGATAGCCCATCTCGGGATGGGGCTTCGAGGCGAGGATCTTCTCGAACACCTTGGCGGTCGCTGGGCCGACGTTGCGCGCCCAGTCGATCAGCCGCGAAGGCGTCCACTCCAGGTGCTGCTGGTGAGAGCGGCGGCGATGCTCGTGAGTCGCCGTCTGGCGGTAGGGTGCCCGCCTGCGCGCGTGCGAGGCCACGCGACGGCCGCGATGAGAGATCTCGACGGTGCGAGCGGTCAGCCGCGGCTCGACGCGCTGTCCGACGAGCTGATAGGGAACCGAGTAGTAGTGGCGCTCGAGCTTGACGTGGGAGTCGATGTTGACCCGCGCCGTCTTCCACTCGGCGAGCTCGTAGCGATCGAGGGGCAGCGGCTTCAGCGCCGGACGATCGAGCGACTCGAACAGGCTCCGCCGCGAGCCGGAACGCTTGCGGAAGCTCCGCTGGTTGAGCCGCTCGAGCAACTCTCCGATCGCTTAGTTGACCTCCGCGAGACTGGTGAACCGCCGCTTGCGCAGCGCCGCGAGGATCCAGCGTGCGACCACTTGGACACCGGCTTCGGCCTTGGCCTTGTCGCGTGGCTTGCGCGGACGCGCCGGCACGACCGCCACGCCGTAGTGCGCCGCCATCTCCTGATAGCTGCGGTTGAGATCCGGCTCGTAGCGGCAAGCGCGACTCACGCCCGCGCGCAGGTTGTCGGGCACGACGATCTCCGGCGTGCCTGAGAAGAACTCGAAGGCTCGCACGTGCGAGCCCAGCCAGTCGGGCAGCTGCTGGGTCCAGGTCGCTTCGGAGTAGGTGTAGGAGCTGGCGCCCAGCACGGCTACGAAGATCTGTGCCTGGCGAACCTCGCCGCTGTGCGGGTTCTCGACCGGGACCGTCGCCCCGGCGTAATCGACGAACAGCTTCTCGCCGGCGCGGTGTTGTTGCCGCAGCACGATGTCGAGCTTGCGCCGCCAACGCTGGTACAGCTCGCAGAAGCGGCTGTAGCGATAGCCGCCCGGATGCTGCTCGATGTACTCCTCCCACAGCAGCTGCAGCGTGACGTGCTTGTGGGCCTCGAGCTGCTCGTGAACCGCGGCGAAGTCCGGCTCCGCCTTCAGGTAGCGAGCCTGCGCGTGCGGCCGTCCGAACAGCCGTTCCTCGAGCTGAGCGTCGTCGAGCTCGGCCGCCAGCGGCCACTCCAGGCCGACCGCCGCGGCCCGCTTCAAGTAGTCGTGAACGGTGCTCTGGCCAATCGAGCAACAGCGCGCGATCTCGCGCTGCCCCAGCCCCAGCTTGTGTAGTCGAAGAACTTCGGTGATCTTGCGCATGGACAATCTCTTCTGCGGCAAAACGCTTCCTCCACTCCTTGAGTGGAGGCCGTCTTGCCGCCGGACTGTCCAGCGCCGCCCGCTACCCGATTCCGGGCTCCTGATCACCGTTCCGACGACGCCCGATCACTGATCGGCTTCGCCCCGGAATCACGATCGGCATCAGCCCGGACCCCTGATCGGCTTCAGCCCGGAATCGTGATCGGCTCGCCCCGGAATCCGGCGCCAGGAACAGACTCCGATATAAAGATTTGCCAAATTGTGGAGGGATCATTCATTGTTACGTTGTGCTGGCCTCCCCGGTATTGGTACGAATCGAATTGCAGGCCTAGCTGCCACATGCTAGATACGGTAAGGGATGACGGCTATTCTTAAGGATTTCTCGATACTACAAGCGGAGTCGCCGTGCCACCGATTCCGCCGAGGACCCTCTGTCTGGCTCTTTGGGCCGGGCAAGCGTCTGTTCGTTGCAAAAGGCACAAGCCAAGATGTCCCTGGAACGCTACCGGCGTCAGCCGCAGAGGCGTACTGCTTTCTCCTCTGTCGAAACCTGAGACTGTCAGTTCCACCTGCCGTCGCGATCGATCCGTGTCGTTTGCGGGCGGACGACCCATCCTGCCTAGACGGTATCATCGATGATTTGCTATTCGGTTCGGAAGTCCTCTACCGCACCCACGACCTGTTCGATTATCTACCGCTGAAACTTCATAACAAAGTCTCCAACTCCGCTGAGATGCGATCCTGGCCGATATTCGATTTATGGATCGGCAATGCTGGACGCCGAGCGGTATTCGCTAGAGCACACGACACTTTCGTCGCTCTAAAGATCAGCCACCACCATTGCTTCGACTGGCTCAGGAGCGACACGGCCGTACTTGATCGGCGGAAGTCGATATACAGGGAGGCCTGCACCGGAGAACGGGACAGACTGCTGGCCGCGATCGAGAAGCTGGCCTCGACACCCGGAAAGCTAGAAAGTCTGGCGCGTGCCGTGCCGTCTGGGTTCGGCGGCGCATCCATACTGTCCGAATCAGTCGTACCCGTGCTGCGACAGCGGGCAGCCGGGCTGAGGTCGCTAGTGTAGTGCACCAGAAATAGCAACCTCTATAAACCGTTAGGCGCCTCTACAATCAGAGGTCGTCTGCATGCGTGTCGCCCCTGCCGTTCATCTGAATCCCGAACAAAGAGAACTTTTGCAGCAGCGCAGTCGTGCGCGTTCGCTGCCTGCGCGCGTGGTCGAACGCGCACGGATCGTGCTGCTCGCGGCCGAAGGGAAGCAGAACAAAGAGATCGCCAAAGAGCTCGGCGTCAGCGTCTAGAAGGCCGCGCGCTGGCGGGCGCGCTTTCTCGGGCTGGGCCCCCTTCGAGCTATTTTGCAGATCAATCGAATGATCCGCTTGTCGGCGATCCAGTGTTCGAGAAACTGGCGCATCCACCCCTGATCGATTTCGTTTCGTCGAGGGTGGGGTATCCACTTGACTCAGGTAGCCCCAATATCTTGGGGTCGGGCTTGCCCCGTCTCGGCGTCCCAATCGGCGACGATCGAGCGGTACGGGGTCGGCGCGACCGCGACTGCTTGGAGAACCAGCCGGTAGAACAGCTTGCTGCGGCTGCGTGAGCTGCGGCGGTTGAAGGGGAACACGAATTCGTCCAAATAGCAGTCGAGATGCTCGTGGCTGATCGCTCCCTGGTGCGTGCCCAGCATCCAACGCTTGAGCAGCGAGATCGCCTTGTGCACCCGCGGCAACAGCTCCGACGCCTCCTTGCGCCGCCCAGACAGGAATACGATGCGATGCCGGTAGCCCTTCTTCTCGAGAGGCTCTTGGGGTCACCTGAGTCAAGTGGATACCCCACTTCGTCGAAAAACGAGCGAATGTCCGCATCCACCAGTTCACCTTTCGGCTCTTGATTCCCACCGTGAGCGCGTCCAGCGCATCGTGCTGTCCGCGCCCCGGCCGGGACTGGGCACTACTGAGGCAATTTCTCCCACCAGGATTGCGATCCAAACGGTGTGTGCCGCACGACTTTCCTGTACGTACTGCCGTCCGAGCGTTCGTACGCAGTTCCATCGGGAGAGACGTCCTCTGGATCAGCGGCGTAATAGCCGGGTTGCAGTTCAGCTCCGATCCTGTACGAGCCCCCAATCCTTTGGGACGCGTTGTGGCCGGTATCGAGGAATCGCCCACTGCCCCCGGCTTCCCCCGGACTGCTGACCCAAGGACGAAGTGCCTCGCGATCTTCCTGACGCGTAGAGCGCATCACTGGCGGCGATTGATTCCGCAATGCTTTCAGCGGTACAACGACAATTCCTTCCTCCGACTGAAGAACTATACTCTGTCCAGAAATACCCTCAATAACGAAACCGCCGACGTTGCCACCGAGATCGATCCATTTAGGTCGATCGTCGGAGCTAGCCGCAATCAGAAATCGAGGGCCGCGATCATCCAGGACAGCGAAGCCGATCAGGATAGGCAACTTGAGAGGGTGCCCCTCAGGGCCGCCCTCGTTGGCCACAACCTCGACACTCGGGTTTCGGTCTCTTGCAAATAGCAGACGATCTATGGCGGGCTGGTAGTCCGACGGATCAACCACAGCACGCCCGGCGGGTGCTAGTAATTTGGGTGCGGGGAGCACTACTGGGCGCACCTCGAGTCTCGCGAACCGCGCTTCGGCCACAAGCCATTCCCGATACAACTCGGCGTATCCGACGATCGACAGCCCCAGAAGCGTCGCGTTCAGCGAAACGATCCATCTGATTCTGTGCCCAACCATGCGTGGGATGAGACCTCCACGCCTACTTTCTTGTCGAAACCGTGGCGCAGCCCCGCCGCCAGGTGCAGCAATCGACATTCTATCCTTGAACTTTAGACCTCGAACGGCGAAGGCGACAGCGTTAGCCTCCGCCCACCACTGTCCGGTCGAGGAGCGGACGGACGCCTGCAACCAACTGTAGACGAGTAAGTTGGGGGCTGTTCTGTCTTGCCGCGAAGTGGGGTATCCACGTGACTCAGGTAGCCCCAACATCTTGTGGTCGGCCTCAGCCCGGTTCGGCGTCCCAGTCGGCGGCGATCGAGCGGTAGGGCGTCGGCTCGATCGCGACAGCTTGCTGGACGAGGCGGTAGAAGAGCTTGCCGCGGCTGCGTGAGCTGCGTAAGCGTTCGGTGACGACCGTCTTGACTCGACAGGGTTGAACGAGTAAGTAAGTGTCCACGCAAGGCTTATGTGGACACGTAGCAGTGGCGACGTCGCCCTCAGGCTGGCGGAGGCGCCGCGTCGGCGTCCAGGCGGACGTTCCAGGGCAGCAGCTGCGCGATGCGGTTGATCGGATGGTCGGCGATGCGTTCGAGCACGTGGCGCAGGTAAGCTTGCGGGTCGACGCCGTTGAGCTTGGCCGTGCCGATCAAGCTATACATCGCCGCCGCGCGTTCGCCGCCGGCGTCCGAACCCGCGAACAGATAGTTCTTGCGCCCCAAAGCCACCGCCCGCAAGGCTCGCTCGGCGGCGTTGTTGTCGATCTCGAGCTCGCCGTCGTCGAGATAGCGCACCAGCGCCGGCCAACGTCCCAGCGCGTAGCGCATCGCCCTCGCCGTCTCCGACTTCTTCGATAATCCGATCAGATTGTCGTAGAACCACGCGTGCAGCGCCTCCAGCAAAGGCTTCGCACGCGCCTGCCGCTCGCGCCGGCGCACCTCGGCCGGGCTGCCGCGGATCTCTTTCTCGATCCCGTACAACGCCCCGATGCGCTCGAGCGCCTCCGCGGCAAGCTGCGAAGCATGCGCCTGTTCGATGTCGAAGAACTTGCGCCGCACGTGCGCCCAGCAAGCCGCTTCGCGCACACGCCCCTTTTCATACACGCCGTTGAAGCCGGCGTAAGCGTCGGCGTGCAGCGTCCCCTCGAACCCGGCCAGGTGCGTCTCAGGCCGCTCGCCCTTGCGGTCGGGCGAGTAGGCGTACCACGCCGCCGGCGGCGCCTCTCCGCCCGTCGGCCGCTCGTCGCGCACGTAAGCCCACAAGCGTCCCGTCTTGGTCTTGCCGCGCCCGGGATCGAGCACGGGAACCGGCGTGTCGTCGCCGTGGATGCGGCTCCCCGCGAGCACGTGCCGCCGCAGAGCCTCGAGCAGCGGCGCGAGCGTCCGGCTGGCGCCGCCCACCCAGCCCGCCAGCGTCGAGCGCTCGAGTTCCACACCTTGATGTCCGTAAATCTCCGCCTGCCGGTAGAGCGGTAAATGGTGTGCATATTTTGCCGTTAATACGTGCGCCAACAAGCCCGGTCCGGCCAGCCCGCGCTCGATCGCACGGCTCTGAGCCGGCGCCTGCACGATGCGGTCGCAACAACCGCAGCTCAGCTTCGGCCGCACCCGCCGGATCACTTTGAAGCGCGCCGGGGAGTACTCGAGCGTCTCGGAGATGTCCTCGCCGAGCTTGCGCAAAGCGCCGCCGCAGTCGGGACAACTCTTCTGTTTCGGATTCTCGGTGATCGTCTCGCGCGGCAGCTCCGGCGGCAGCTCGCGACGCGCCGGCTTGCGCCGAACCCCCTCCAGCAAGGCTTCGGGCGCGCTGTCCGGCTCCGGCGCCGCTTCGGCCTCGGCGGCTTCGAGCTCTTCGAGCCGCAGCTCGAGCTGCTCGATGCGGCTGTCGATCTTCTCCGACTTGCGCCCGAACTGCAGCCGCTTCAGCTTCAAGATCAGCAGCTTCATCCGCTCGATCTCGCCCTTGTGCGATTCGAGCGCGATCTTCTGCGAAGCGAGCTCGGCGTGCTGCGCCCGGCACAGCGCCTTCAACGCCGAGAGGTCCAGAGAGTCCAGATCCAGCGGCGGCAAAGGCGCATCGGCCATGTCTCTATTTTAGCAAACGAGAGAGAGATAGTAGTGACTTATTTCGATATATCTTCGTCCGAAATGCTTTTTTCCTTACGCCGCCGTCCGCGGCGCTTCCCCAAAGGCTTGCGCCGTCCGCTCGGGCCGTCGCCAGTCGATGCCTTCGAGCAGCATCGACAGCTGCGCCCGCGTCAACAACACCGCGCCGTTCTCGGCCCGCGGCCACACGAAGCGTCCGCGCTCCAGCCGTTTGGCGAACAGACACAAGCCGTCGCCGTCCCACCACAGCACTTTGATCAGATCGCCCCTCCGCCCGCGAAACACGAACAGATGCCCGCCGAAGGGATTTCGGCCAAGCTTGTCCGCAACCTGCGCGCTCAGCCCCGTGAAGCCCCGCCGCATGTCCGTCACCCCGGCGCACAGCCAGATGCGCGCCCCCGCCGGCAGTGTGGTCATGGGAGCAACAGCTCCAGCACCTGCCGCAGCGTCGACGCCTCGGCGCCTTCGATGCGCACGCGGCCTCGCGCCAGCTCGATCTCGATCGCGCCGCAAGCCTGCGCGCTTGCCACCTCGCGCGGCTCCTCGGGCGCTACGTCGCTCAGCCGCACCGGCAGCCACTCGGCCGCGGGCTTCTCCGCGTCGTCGGCGAGCAACCCTTCGCGATACAGCTTGCGCCAGTGAAAGATCTGGTTGGCGTTGACCTGGTGCGCCCGCGCCAGCCGCGCCACCGACACGCCCGGCCGCAAGCTCTCCTCGACGATCCGCCGCCGTTCTTGCTTCGATCTTCGCCGCCGCCCCGGCTTCTCCGCTGCCTTCTCCATCGCGCTCTCCCTCAGCGCCCTCCCGCGCCTCCGTCGAGCTTGCCTTACGCCACCTTCTCTGTCCACACGGTCCTCGCCGCACGCTTACTGAGCTGCGGCGGTTGAAGCCAAACACGAATTCGTCGAGGTAGTAGTCGAGATGCTCGCGGCTGATCGCGCCTTGGTGGGTGCCGAGCATCCAACGCTTGAGCAGCGAGATCGCCTTGTGGACCCGCGGCAGCAGCTCCGACGCCTCCTTGCGCCGCCCCGACAAAAAGACGATGCGATGCCGGTAGCCCTTCTTCTCGAGCGGCTCGTAGCCCAGCCAGCCATCGCTGTGCAGCAGGCTGCCCGGCTCGACCGACTCCTCCACGAAAGGGATCAGACTGGCCCCCGAGGCGTCGCGCACGCGACGCATGCGCAGGCGTCCCATCCCGGCGCCCTTCTCCTCCACGGCCACTGCAATCAGCGCTTTGCGCTCGGTCTGACGGCCGGAAACGCCTTCTTCCGGGCCGCCCCAATAGGTCTCGTCGACCTCCACCACGCCGCTGAGCCGCTCGCGTCCGGGACGCACCATCGCCCGGCGCAGCTTGTGCAGCCAAGTCCAGGCCGTCTGATAGCTGCCGAGGCCCAGCACGCGCTGCAACCCCAGCGCGCTCGTCCCGTTCTTCTGCGCCGTCACATGCCACATCGCCCGAAACCAAAGCCGTAGCGGTTTACGAGTGTCTTGAAAGATCGTGCCGGCGGTCGCCGAGGTCTGCCGGCCGCAACGGGCGCACTCCAGCCTAACTTTGCGCACCGGCCACGCCCGCCCATGGCCGCAAGCCGGGCAGCGAAACCCGTCGGGCCAACGCAGCCGCATCAGGTAGTGGCGGCACGCCTCCTCGGTCGCGAAACGGGCCTCGAACTCCACCAGATCACGCGGATAATCCTCCACAGCGCCGCATACTACATCTTGAGGTCACCTGAGTCAAGTGGATACCCCACTTCTGTAGGATTTGGTAGAGGCTCGTCTCCAGCCCCAGGCGCTTGCGCACGATCGCCACCAGCACGTAGACCGCCACGGCGATCCAGATCTGGGTCTTCACCGCGTTCTCGCTGACGCCGTAGAACTTCTTGATGCGCAGGTTCTGTTTGATCCAGCGGAAGAACAGCTCCACTTGCCAGCGCGAGCGGTAGATCTCGGCGATCGTCAGCGCCGGCAGGGTGAAGTTGTTGGTGAGAAACCGCAAGCGCTTGTTCGTCTTGGCGTCGAAGTAGGAGACGCGCCGCAGGGGATCTGGATAAACCTTCGCCGATTCCAGCGCCGCCAGAATGACGGTCTGATCCGAACGCACGCCCGTGGAGCGGTCGACCGGATGCGAGTAGCGCCGTTGGAGCACGACGTTCTTCTTGGTGCGTACGACGAAGAAGGCGGAGCAGAGGGTGAACACGAACAGGCGCTCGAAGTCGAGGTAGGCGCGGTCCATCACATAGAAAGCGCCGGACTCGGGCAGGAACTGGTCGAGAATGTTGACGTCGTGCGTTTTGCCGTTGGTAATGCGGATGAAGGCGGGAATGGAGCCCCGCAGCTCGAGCAGCGTATGCACCTTGACGGCGGCCTTGCGCTGGCGAAAACTGGCCCACGGAAACAGCGATAGGCACAAGTCGATGGTGGTCGAGTCCAGCGCGTAGAGGCTTTGGTCGAGATCCACGGCGAGGGGATCGCGGGCGTAGAGAGGACGCGCGACGCCGATCAAGTGCTGGGCGAAATCGGCGTAGATGCGCCAGTCGCGCCGCTCGTTGGCGTCCGCCAGGGCCGAGCGCGCGCAGGCACGCCTCAATGTCGCGGAGGCCTTCGCGGTAGGTCAACTGGGCGAAGGCCATCGCGAGAAACTGCTCCCAGCACGAGAGGCTGCGAACCCGGCGGTCGCCGTCGTAGCGCAGGACGCAACGGCGGAACTCACGATCCGGAAGATGGCTGATCAACTGCGACAAGACGGTGCGCCCAAGGTTCATGCACCATTGTTGGCCGCGCCCAAAGCGCCTACAACCGCCATCCGCCGTTCAAATCGCGGCAAGCCAGATCCGGCCCTAACCGATTCCAAAGTAACGACTTGTAGCAGCTTGGCTCGTCCTTAACCGGACGCTAGTGACCGGAAATGTCAGGAAACTCCCGGGAGCGTGCAGGAACCCTCGGGCGGTCCGTCGTACCTCAACTCTGTCGCCTACACAATCCGCCACGCAGCACATTTTTTTCCCGCCACGGCTTGAGGTCGTGGCTTTCGAGCAAGACGCGGATCGTTTCCCGGCCGGCGCGCGGAACCAGCCGGCGTTTGACGGCCTCTTCGGCCACTAGCCGCACGGTCCAGCGGGCGCGCCCCTTGGGCGGATCGGAACAGACCATGGCGATGATGCGCTGGCGTTGCCGGGCGTTGAGCAAGCTCGACGCGCCAGGGCGCTGCTTGTCGTAGAGCGCCCGCTCCAGCCCGCCCTGCTCATAGCGGCGGGCAATGTTGCGAACCGATTGCCTCGACAGCGGCAACACGGCGGCGATCCGCGGCGCGCCCATGCCTTCTGCGAGCCGTTGTAGAGCGACCGCTCGCATCGCGACCCGTACTTGTTCGACCCCGCCGGCGAGCAATTTCTTCAGAGTCGCTTGATCTTTGGAGGAAACCTTGAGGCGCAGGGCGGGACGGGGCATACCGCAAGTATGAGCCAAAGCAATTCGGCCCAAACATGTTTGCTTGTAAAATCTTCAGGCGGTCAGAAGACTAGCAAATCTTAACCAACTGATTCTGTTCGACTTATAACCGGACAGCCGTGACCCCGAGTATGGGCCAAAACATTTCATCCCCTAACAGTGGTGGGGTTCGGTTGGATTGGAAACACTAAGGGCGGCCCCGCGGGGCCGCCCTCGATGCTAGCGGTCTGGCTGTAGGCTGCGGTTCAGAACCGGAGCGTTAGCCCGAACTGGAACTGACGTTGGTCGTTGCTCGCACTCTGCACCCGTCCGAAGTTGCCGTTGGCGACGTTCGAGACGGGGTTGTTGAAGTGCGGCGTGTTGGTGAAGTTGAACGACTCCACACGCAGCGTCAGCGAGCCGCCCTCTCCGAGCTGCGGAACTGGGAAGTTTCGGAAGACCGAGAAGTTCCAGTTGAACAGCCCGGGGCCGTCGAAGATCTCGCGGCCGGCATTGCCCAGAGTGCCTTGTTCCGGAATCGCGAAGGCGTCGGTCGTAAACCACAGCCCGGTTCCGCTCGGACCGGCGATGTCCCCGATCCTGCGCGGAGTCCCGACCACGTCGGCGCGTTGCGCGTTGCCGCCGGCATTGAGCGTGGAGCCCGGGGCGGAGATCGTGAACGGCTCGCCGCTCATGGCGCTGACGATGCCCTGGAGTTGCCAGCCGCCGAGAATCCATTTGCCGGGGCCATTCTGCAGGAACTGTTTGCCCTTGCCAAATGGCAACTCGTAGGTGTAGCTGCTCGTCCAGATGTGCCTGCGGTCCTGGTTCATGCGCCCCTTGTTGGTCATGAACGCGCCCAGGATGCGGTCCACGCTGAGCCCGCCGGTGTCGTCGCTGAAGTTCAGGGCCTTACTCCAGGTGTAGGAGTTAGTCATGGAGAAGCCGTTCCGGAAGCGGCGGTTGAGCTTCATCTGCAGCGCGTTGTAGTAAGTGTGCGTGCCGATGCGGGTGCCGGTGTTCTGCGTGCGGCCGAAGAGGATGTTCAGCGGCCGGCTCGCGTTCCCGGTTCCCGGGACCATCGCTCCGTTGTATTCCCAACCGCTCTGGTTGTTCACGCCGTGGTTGCCGACGTAAGCCAGATCGAGTGTGAAGTGTTGCGGCAGGGTCCGCTGAATCGCGAAGTTCCAGCTCTGCACGTAGGGCCGCCGGATGTCCGGGTTGACCCAACCGAAGTTCTGGCGCGCGAACAGCGCGTTCTCGGGAAGACCGAGGTCGATGATCCCGTTGTCGGGAATCGTGAACTCCTGGAAGGCGGGGAATCCGTCCGCCATCTGCCCGGACGGGGTGAACGAGTTCGGCGAAACGAACGCGTTGTTCTGCTTCACGGGGAAGTTCTGCTGTCCCATGATGCGGTTGATGAAGCTGATGCCGTAGCCCGTGCGGATCACGGTCTTCTCGTCAAGGCGGTATGCGATGCCGAAGCGGGGACCCCAACCAAGATCGTTGCGAACCCCATTGTTGTTCGGACGGCCGCCAATGCCGTTCAGCTCCAGTGAGTTGGTGAACGGGTTGTAGTTCGAGTAGTTGCCGGCGAATCGCGGGTTCGAAGCGTTCTCTCGCTCCAGCCGCAAGCCCAGGTCCATCGTCAGCTTCGAATTGACTTGCCACTTGTCTTGGATGTAGCTCGCGAAGATTAGCTCGCGCCGAGTGGGGAATTGCACGTCCAAATCGCGCCCGTGGCCGTCAGGCTGGTCGAGCAGAAAGGCCGCGTAAGCGTTCGCGATGCCCTGTGTCGTATTCGGCCCGTTACAGTCCGCACGACAGCCTGTTTGACCTTGATCGAAGGTAAATCGCCCGCGTGGATTGAACGTCTGGGTTTGCAGCAGGTCATTGCGCTCCCGCCTGACCTCAAAGCCGAAGCGAATGATGTGATTGCCTTGGGTCTTGGTGAAGTTGTTGGTGATGCCAAAGAACGTCACCGAGCGCGCCCAGGGAAGCGAGGGCGAGAATCCGACATAGGGTCGATCCAGGCCGTCGATGCGCACCTCCGAGAGGCCGCTGGTCCATTCGTTGATGTTGACGCCGGGGATGCCGATGTCCTGGGACGTGGTCAACCCGCTATCCGCATTGATGGCGTCATTGCGGTTCCGGACCATCCCGAAGCGCCCTTCCCACACGAAGGTCGGCGAGAAGACTTGCGAGTACGAGATCATTGGGCTCTGCGTCGTCGCTGGGCCGCTGCCGGAGAACCCGTTGTTGCGCGGGCCGCCGTAGATGCCGCAGTTGGGCCCGTAGAGGCCGCAGTCAGTGACCGTGGCTTCCTGGCGGCTGTAGCGGACCGTCAAGCGTCCGTTGTCGGTCACGACGTAGTCGTACTTCACGTCGAACGCGTTGATGTCTTTGATCCGTACGATCGGGATCTCCTGATTGCGCGAGCCGATCGATCCGCCGCGGTTCGGCAGCGGCGTGAAGTCGATCATCTGGCGTGAAATGGAGCTGATCCTGCTGTCGGGAACGACGTTGTTGGTGAAAGCCGTTCGCCCGGCGCCGGTGGAATCGCCGGTGTTCGGGTCGTAGATCGTTGCGGCTTCACCGGAGAAGTCTCCCGAGCGGAACGGCACGGTCGGGACGCGGTCGAGCTCGACCTCGCCCAAGTGATCGCGGCTGCCTTGGTAGTCGCCGAAGATGAACATCTTGTTCTTGACGATCGGGCCGCCGGCCGTAAAGCCAAACTGGTTGTAAACCGAGTGCGCTTTGCCCGTGGCGAACACCTGGCGCGCCTGCGCGTTCTCATTGCGGTGGAACGCGAATGCGCTGCCGTGGAACTCGTTGGTTCCCGACCGCAGCGTCACGTTGACCACCGATCCGCCGGCGTTGCCGAACTCGGGATCGAAGTTGGAGGTCGAGACGTCGACGGTCTGAATGGCCTCGGCCGGAGGCACGAGCGCGGTCAAGTTGCCGTTGTCGATCTTGTTCTCGATGCCTTCGATCTGGAAGTTGTTGTACTGGCGTCCCTGGCCGTTCACGCGGACAGCGAGCGAGTCCTGCGAGTTGTAGAACTGCGAGTGCGGACGGGTGAGCCGTCCGACTCCGGGGACGAGGGCGAGAAGACCCTGGTAGTTGCGATTGAACAGCAGCGGCAGCTCCCGCAACTGTTTCGATTCGATCTTGGCGCCCGTGTCCGCGCGATCGGTTTGCAGCGCGGGCGGCGCTCCGGTCACCGTCACGGTCTCGCTGACCGTGCCGGGCTGTAGCTCCAAATTGACCCGCACCGTGGTGTTGGGAAGTAGATCGATGCCGCTGCGGACCGCGATGCTGAAGCCTTCAAGCTCGGCTTGGACTTCGTAGACGCCGGGGTCGAGGTTTGGGAAAACGTAGAGACCGCTGGCGTTCGTCTGACCTTCGCGGGCGACGCCCGTGTTGGTCTCGGTTAGTGTGATCTCGGCGGCTGGGATCACGGCTCCGGAGGAGTCCGTGATCGTTCCGAGAATCTGCCCCTTGAGTACCTGCGCGGAAAGCCTTGGGGAGGCCCCGCCGGAGAAAAGCGCTGCAACGAGGCCCGTTAGGGCGAGCGCCGAAACGATCTGTCGGAAATCAATCTTCATCGATTCACTCCATCTACCCGTCGGTGGCGGCAGTGCCACCGGACGCTTAAAAAAAGCGAGGAGGCCGAACGATGACGGCGGCCCACCAAGCCATAACCTCACTCGGGGAGTATACGATACCCGGACCAGGGATGTACGACCTAGAATGAGGAATCCCCATTAGCGGTGACAATTTGACAGAGATCGCGCTGGTTTCGCTGGCGGTTCTAGCTGGGGCCGCGGCTGCGGTCCGTCTCGGCCGCAAGCCGGCCGTGGTTGCCGGCGCCACCGTCGCCTCAGTGTGCGTTGCCGCCGTCGCCCTGTGGACTCCGACCCGGGCTCCGGAGCCGCTGGCCGGCGCCACTATGCTGCTGGAAGCGCCGGGCGAGCAGGACGGTTCCTACCGTTCGTCAGAGAGCTGCCGGCCCTGCCACCCCGCGGCACACGCCTCCTGGTCGCGCAGTTACCACCGGTCGATGACGCAGATTGCCGACGAGACCACCGCGCTGGCGGATTTCGGCGACGTGACGTTGCTGTTCGACGGCCGCCCCTACCGGCTGTACCGGAGGCTGGGGCAGCCGCAGGTCGAGTTGCTCGACCCGGACGAAGTCGACAAGGCGCTCGAGTTGGCCCAGGCCGGTGACGTCGAGGCCGCACAGCAGTTCGCACAGACCATCCCGACCGTCTCTCGCCCGATCGTCGCGACGACCGGATCCCACCACTACCAGCTCTACTGGTATCCCTCGGGCCGCGGGGATGAGCTCTACATGCTGCCGTTCGCCTGGCTGATCGAGGAGCGTCGCTGGTTGCCGCGCGTGTCGGTTTTCCTCACGCCTCCCAACCAACTCGAGCCCCGCAAGGTCTGGAACCGCGACTGCCTGCCCTGCCACTCGACCGGGGGCGCCCCAGGCTACGACCCGGGCGGCGCCGGCGAGCCGCAAACGCACTTAGCCGAGGCCGGCATCGCCTGCGAGGCCTGCCACGGCCCCGGCGATGTCCACGCGCGGGAGAATCGCGACCCGCTTCGGCGCTACGCCCTGCACCTCAGCGACGGCGACGACGAGACAGTCGTCAACCCGATGCGGCTTGCCGGTCAGCGAGCCTCGCAAGTCTGCGGCCAGTGCCACTCGCTCAACACGCAATACGACGGCGAGGCCTGGGCGGGGAGCTTCGTCGACGGATTGCCCTACCGGCCCGGAGAGGATCTAACCGAGACCGTCTACGTCGTCTCGCCCGATACCCTCGAGAGATCGCCGCTCATGCAGGACTTCGTGCGGCAACGCCCCGGAACGCTCGACGAGTGGTTCTGGAGCGATGGCGAGATTCGCGTGGTGGGTCGCGAGTACAACGGACTTGTCGAGTCGCCCTGCTACGGGGGCGGCGAGTTTGGATGTTTGTCGTGCCACTCGATGCACGATGCCGCGCCCGACGACCAGCTCAAACCCGGCATGCGCGGGGATGCGGCTTGCCTGCAGTGCCACGCGGACTTCGAAACGCGCGTCGCGGAGCACTCCCATCACCCCGCCGGCTCGGCCGGCGCGCGCTGCCAGAGCTGCCACATGCCCCATACCAGCTACGGTCTGCTGAAGGCCTCGCGCAGCCACCGCGTCACGTCGCCATCCGTCTCGGTGAACATCTCGACCGGCAGACCGAACGCCTGCAATCTCTGCCATCTGGACCGCCCGCTCGGCTGGACAGCCGAGGCGCTCGAGGAATGGTACGGGATCGACTCGCCCGAGCTTGGGCCGGCCGAACGAGAAACACCCGCCGGCGCTTTGTGGATGCTCACCGGCGACGCAGGCTTGCGTGCGATCGCGGTTTGGCACGTCGGCCGGGAAGAGGTCCTCGAGACGAGCGGTACGGCTTGGCTGCCGCCGGCGATGGCGCCGCTGCTCGATGATCCCTACGACGCCGTGCGCTGGATCGCGGCCAAGTCGCTGCGGACGCTGCCTGGCTACGCGGCGTTCGAGTACGACTTTCTCGCCCCGCCGGCGGAGCGCGCGGCGGCAGCGCGGCGCGTCCTCGAGCAATGGCGGCCGGAGGGGCGCGAGCTGCCGCCGGCTCTATTCGAGCCGGACGGCTCGCCCCGCGCGGCCATCTTCCGTTCTCTGCTCGAGAATCGCGACGACCGCCCGATCTATCTGGTGGAGTAGAATCGGCCCGATGGCTGCAGCGAACGATCGAGATAGGCTCGCACTCCGGCACGTACAATTGGGGTGGGCGTCCGTCGCGGTCTTCATGCTGTTCGGGCTCGCCCTGGAAGGTTTCCACGCCATCAAGGCGGACTGGTATCTGGAGCAGGCCAGCGAGACGCGGCGGCTGATGTTCACACTGGCGCATGCCCACGGCTCGCTGCTGGGCCTGTTAAACATCGCCTTTGGGCTGACGGTGGGACGGGGGCTTTCCGGGCGTTCTCCCGAGGCGGCTTCGAGGCTCCTGGCGGCGGGAACGGTGCTGCTCCCGGCGGGATTCTTCCTGGGAGGTCTGTACCTCTACGCCGGGGATCCGGGGCTGGGAGCGGCGCTGGCTCCGATCGGTGCGCTGGCTGTGTTGGCGGCCGCCGCCCTAGCGTCCCTCGGCGCTCGGCACGATACCGTTGAGCGGACCGCGGGGGAACCAGACAAGGCGGAGAAGTCCGCGGGGCCGAAAAGGCGCTCTCGGCGCCACTAAATGTCTGATTTGGATGGACGTAGCCGCACCATCCTGGTAATCTTATTGGCGGAAAAAGAGTTCTCCCGATGCAAATGCCCGGCATGCGCTTTCGAGCGTCGACCCTGGCCGTGTTGCTGGCAGCTCCGTTTGTCTCGCAGGCCCAGCGACCGCCCAGCTTCCAGCATGAGGTCCGCCCGATCTTCGAGCAGGCTTGCTTCCAGTGCCACGGCGCCGAGAAGCCCATGGCGGGGCTGGACGCGCGCAGCATCGCATCTTTGATGGCGGGCGGCGCCGGCG
The DNA here is from genome assembly GCA_965216545.1 of Bryobacterales bacterium. GTDB lineage: Bacteria > Acidobacteriota > Terriglobia > Bryobacterales > UBA6623 > RI-231. The sequence continues at coordinate 965,022 of OZ244172.1, read as the reverse complement.
GCTCGGCCATCGTTCCCGGCGACCCGGACAACAGCCCGCTCATCCAGCAGCTCGAGAGCGGCAAGATGCCGATGGGCGGCGAGAAGCTCACGCCCGCGCGGATTCAGCTCGTCAAAGCGTGGATCCGCGATGGCCGATTCCCCTCGCTCGACGCCGCGCTGGACGAGGCGCGCAAGAACAAGATCACCGACGAGGACCGCAAGCATTGGGCTTTTCAGCCGCCGCGCAAACACGAACCGCCCACGGTCAAAGAGGCGTCGCGTGTGCGAACCCCAATTGATGCTTTCGCGCTCGAGCGGCTCGAAGCGCAGGGCTGGAGCTTCAACCCCGACGCCGACCGCGCCACGCTCATCCGTCGCGCCTACCTCGACCTGATCGGCATTCCGCCGACGCCGGAGGAAGTGCGGGCGTTCGTCGACGATCCCAACCCAAAGGCGTACGACGAACTGGTTGACAGGCTGCTGGCCTCACCGCATTACGGCGAACGCTGGGGGCGCCACTGGCTCGATGTGGCCGGTTACTCCGACTCGGTCGGCAATGCCGCCGACGAGCTCCGCCCGCTGAGTTGGGAGTACCGCGACTGGGTTATCCGAGCGTTCAGCGAAGACAAACCATTCGACCGCTTCCTGATCGAGCAGCTCGCCGGAGATCAGGTCGTCAACTACAAGCCGGGCGCGAAGCCCAACCCCGAACACATCGACGAGCTGATCGCCACGGGCTTTCTGCGCGCGCCGCCCGACATCACCGACACCCAGACGATCTACCAGGTCGATAAGTGGTTCGACGCCCAGCAGACCACCGTCGAGACATCGCTCAAAGCCATTATGGGCCTGACTCTCGGTTGCGCGCGCTGCCACGACCACCGCTTTGACCCGATCCTGCAGGAAGACTACTACCGGTTGACGGCTGTCTACCAGGCGGCCTTCGACCCCGAGAACTGGATTCCCGCGGCCCTCGGTTTCGGGCATTGGCCCACGCGCTACATTCTGGACGCCGATCCCGATCACCGTGATCGCTACATCCAGGCAGCGCTCGAGGAGTACCCGGAGATTCGGCGGGAGCGTAACCGCGTCAGCGGCGAGTACTCGAGGAAACGCCGTGAGTGGCGCGAGCAGGCGACTGCGGAACTGGCCGAGAACGGTGGCGATCCGTCGTCGCTGGAAGAGATCTCGAACGAAGAGCTCGACAAGCTCTACCCCGAGCTAGCCGCCCGCGCCAAGGCGATCACCGAGCGCGAGCAGGCTTACAAGGAGCTGATGCCCCGCCGCATCTGGGGTCTGTGGGACGTCTCGAAGGAGCCCTCGCCTGCTTATGTGCTGCTGCGCGGCAACTATCTGGCGCCGGGCGCCCCGGTCGAGCCGGGCGTGCCGCTCGTGCTCGACGACCCGGACAACCCGTTCCGCTTCCCGGAGCCGAAGGAAGAGTGGCACCACACCGGCCGTCGACTCACGCTCGCCAAGTGGCTGACCAAGCCGGACCACCCGCTCACCACGCGTGTGTTCGTCAACCGTGTCTGGCAGTATCACTTCGGCGAAGGCATCGTACGTACGCCGGACGACTTCGGCTCACAGGGCGCGCCGCCGACGCATCCTGAGTTGCTCGACTGGCTGGCCACGACCTTCGTCGAGAATGGCTGGAGCGTCAAAGACCTGCACCGCAAGATCATGCTCTCGACTGCTTACCGGCAATCCTCGTCCGAGGTCGAGGAGCGAATGGCCGAAGACCCGTCCAACAAGCTGCTGTGGCGCAAGTCGCCGCTGCGGCTCGACGCGGAAGCGATTCGGGATTCCATCCTGGCCGTCAGCGGCCGGCTCGATCTCGAGATGTTCGGCAAGTACGAGCCGCTCGCCCAGGCGCCGGACGGCCAATGGGTGATCGACACGGGGAACGGCGGCAACAAGCTGCGCCGCAGCCTCTACATCACCAACCGCCGCAGCGGCACGCACGGCTTCCTGCTCACCTTCGACGCGCCGCCAATGGACAACGGCAACATGCCGCATCGCTTCCGCTCCGCCTTGCCGACGCAGAGCCTGGCGATGATGAACAACGAATTCGTGCTCGAGAGCGCCGCCGCCCTCGCGGACCGCACGCGCCGGGAAGCAGGCGGGGACTTCGACGCCCGCATCCTCCGCGCATTCGAGCTGACCTACGGCAAGGCTCCCGATGCCGGCCAGGTTCACCTCGCCCACAGCGCGATCGAGTCCTCCGGCGACGAGGAAGCCGGTTGGCGCACGCTTTGCCAGGCCTTGCTCGCTTCCAACGAATTTCTCTACGTTTTCTGAGGTCCCAGCCATGACCCGCCCCAACTTCACCCGCCGCGAAGCGCTCCGCACTACTGCCGGAGGCCTCGGCTCGCTTGCGGCAAGCTGGCTCCTTCAGCAAGAGGGCGCCCTGGCGTCCAGCACGGCCCCGCGTCCAGCTTCTACGCTCGCGGCCAAGGCGCCGCACTTCGCCCCCAAAGCCAAGTCGGTCATTTTCATTTACATGGGCGGCGGGCCGTCGACCATCGACATGTTCGACCCCAAGCCCATGCTGCGCAAGTACGACGGCCAGAACGCGCCGTTCGAGATCAAGGGCCGCGCGCTGAACGGCTCCCAACGGGTAATGGCGAGCCCGTTCGAGTTCCAGCAGTACGGCGAGACCGGCCGCTCGGTCTCTTCGCTGCTGCCGCACTTCTCAAAAGTGGTCGACAAGGTCGCTTTCGTGCGCTCGATGTGGACCGACCGCATCGACCACTCGACCGCGCAGTTCACCTTCGTCACCGGCCGCGGCATCGCGGGTTTCCCGAGCCTGGGCTCCTGGGTGAGCTACGGTCTGGGAACCGAGAACCAAGACCTGCCGGCCTTTATCGCGCTCGAGGACTCGCCCACGACGATCAAGCGCCGCGCCTTCGGATCGGCTTGGCTACCGCCCATCTATCAAGGCACCAAGATGAACGTCGAAGGCGCGCCGATCTTTGACGTCGAACGCTCGGAGGGCGTCAGCGAGAAGCAGCAACTCGAGTTTCTCGATCTGGTCAAGGGCTTGAACCGCCAGCACCAGCAGAAGTATCCCCTTGACCCGGATTTCGAGACGCGCATCGCCAACTACGAGCTCGCCGCCAAGATGCAGGTCTCGGCCATGGACGTCGCCGACATCTCGGGCGAAAGCGACGCGACGAAGGCGCTCTACGGCGTCGACGATCCCGTCTCCGGCGGCTACGGCGCCCGCTGCTTGTTGGCCCGACGCCTGGTCGAGAAGGGCGTCCGCTTCGTCACGGTCATCAACGGCGGCTGGGATCACCACTCGCGCATCGTCGATGGTATTCAGCGTCTTTGCAAGCGTACGGACCAAGGCGTCGCAGCTCTGCTCACCGATCTCGAGTCCCGCGGGCTGCTCGACGAGACGCTGGTCGTGTGGTCGGGCGAGTTCGGCCGGCTGCCGACGATCCAATCCAATGAGGCCGAGCCCGGCCGCGATCACAACCCTTACGGATTCAACATGTGGATGGCCGGGGGCGGTGTGAAAGCGGGCGCCGACTACGGCGAGACCGACGATCTCGGCTATGCAGCGGTCGACGACTTCAAGCTCGGCCACGCCGACGTCCACGCCACGATCTTCAACCAACTCGGGCTGGACTACCGCAAGCTCACCTACGAGTACGAAGGCCGCGACGAGTCGCTCGTTGGCGTGACTCCGGCGCGAGTGATCCATGAAATCCTCGCGTGATCGAGACTCCGGGGCGGTGTCGCTCACCCGCCGCACGCTGTTGTTTTCCGGCGCGCTTGCCGCTGCCGGCAGGTCGACGGCCGCTCCGGCAAAATCCATGCGACTTGGCTACAACACCTACTGCCTGCGCTCGCTCAAACTGCGCGACGAGCAGCTCCTCGATTTCGCGGTCGAGCACAAGCTCGACGCCGTCTTCCTGCAAGACACCACCGACCCGCGCGCCATGGACCCGTCGCACTGGCCCGAAGTGCGGTCGCGGGCTCGCGATCTCGGGCTGCACCTCGAGTCCGGCGGCTCGACTTTATTGCCGCGCACCCCCGACCAGCGCGCCGCCAAGCTGGAGGAGCTGCGCACGCACATCCGCCGGGCTAAGGGTATGGGCTCGCCGCTGGTGCGCAGCCTGCTGGCCGGCATGCGCTCGCAATTGCCTTCCGGGACGATCGAGCAGCACATCGAGACCGCGGCCGGCATGCTGCGCGAGGTCCGCTCGGAGGTTCTCGACGCCGGTCTGAAGGTCGCCATCGAAGTCCACAAGGACCTGCAGGCCTGGGAGTTCAAGATGCTGCTCGACGAGGTCGGCACGGACTTCGTCGGCATCTACCTCGACACCGGCAACCCGGTCTTCGTGCTCGAGCATCCGATGACCACCGTCGAGACGCTCGGGCCCTACGCGCTGACACTCCACTTGCGCGACTCGGTCGTCTACGAGCATCCGCGCGGCGTGGCCGTGCACTGGGTTCCGCTGGGCGAGGGCGTAGTGGACTTCCACGAGATCACGGCCAAGGCGCGCGAAGTCTGCCCAGAGGTCTGCGTCTACTGCAAGCCCATCACGGGCCGGCCGGCTGAGGTGCTGCCCTATCTCGAGCAGGACTTCTGGAAGGCTTACCCCAAGGCTCGCTCGTCCGACTTGGCGCGCTTCCTGGCGCTGGCCAAGAAGGGCGTGCCTTACGACAAGCCCATCGTCAACGAAGACTTACTTGGCCGCAGGTTGCCCGACTACTTGATCCCCGCCATTCAGCGCCAGCAGCGCGACCACATGGAGCGCAGCCTGCACTACGCCAAGCATGGACTGAACCTCGGCGTTCGATGGCAGGCTTGAGAATCAATGACTAGAAGCATCTGTCTGCTCGCGCTCGCCGCCGTTTCGCTGCCCGCGGCGGACCTGCCGGAGCTCCCCCTCAACGGCATTGCCCACGTGGCTTTCCGCTCGAGCGATTTCGAGAAGTCTGCGGAGTTCTACACCGGCATCCTCGGGTACCGCGAAGCCTTCCGCTTCCCGGCCGCCAAGGGCAAACCCGCCAGCGTCTTTTTCAAAGTCAACGACCGGCAGTTCGTACGCCTGGATAGGGTCGACGCGCCGGCTCCGGACGACCGGCTCGTCGAGATCGCCTTCTTGACGACCGACATGCAGACGCTGCGCAGGCAGCTCACTGCGCGCGGGCTCTCGCCGACCCCCGTCGAGACTCGCCGCGACGGCAACCCCTACGTCTCGATCATCGACCCCGAGGGCCACATCATTTCGTTCGTCGAGTACCAGACGGGCTCCGAGCAAGCCAAGCTCGACCGCAAGCTGCTGGTCCGTGACCGCCTGTCGACCGAGATCTGGCACGCCGGCGTCCACGTGATGGACAAGGCCAAGATGGACGCTTTCTATCTCGGCAAGCTCGGCATGAAGCCCTACTGGACCGGCGCGCGCGACGGCAAGCCGCTGTATGTCCATCACGACATGCCGGGCCTGCGCGATAACTTCTTCGAGTATCTCGTCCAGTACGGGCCGGTCGACCGCGGGCGGCTAGGCTCCACCCACCACATCTGCCTGGTTGTGGACGACCTGGACAACGCCCTCGAGAAGGCGCACCAGCGCGGCTTGCCGCGCAACGACAGGCATGCAGCCAAGGTTGGTATGGTCAAGCACTGGCTCTCGAACATGTTCGATCCCGACGGCTCGCGGGTCGAATTCATGGAGCGGCACTTCGTCGACTAGGGCAGTCGCTTCTCGAACTTCGGCACGATCACCTCCTGCGTGAAGCGGTCATGCTCCCGTAGCGCTTCCATCGCCTCCGGGAGACGCATGTTCTCGACGATTGCGCGGATTTGCGCCTCGCCCTTTTCGCCGAGCTGACTCCGCTCTGCGGCGGTCTTGGCCAGCGGCAGTGAATCGCCGTGCGCCAGCACATCGGTGATCCACGAGCCGAGCGTTAGGCTGCCGGAATAGCCGAGCTGCCGGAGCTTGGCGAGGCCCTCGTTCTCCGGTGTGTCCGAAGCGTGTGCCATGATGTCCGAGCCGTAGTCGCCGGCCAGCGGAATATCCTCGAGGCGTCCCGTCAGCGCATGCGCCCCGTAGATCGTATGGGAGCGGTCCTCGCGAGCGATGTTGAGCTTTGCCATGTGCCGGTCGAGATCGACGTAGAGGATGGGCACGCGTTCCTCTTCGAAGAACTGGCGCGCCAGCACGCCGGCCGTCAACGCCGCCGGCCCATGACTGATCGAGATCCACACCTGCCGCCGAAAGCCTTGCCGCAACAATGACCGCGCCAACGTCTTCGAGAACGCCAGCCCTTCGGTTGGCGACATGTACACCGTGGATTGCCCGACGACCGTGGTGCCCGGGAACGAATGGACGAGTCCTGGGGCGTAGAGCCCGCCCGTCTCCTCCGCCATGGCTATCGCGAAACCGAGAGCCGAGACGTAGTCGCGATCACTAGGCATGATGCCGTTGGCCTCGACCGCACCGATCGGGACGAAGATCACATCGCTGCGCTCGAGCTGAGCTGCGATCTGCACCTCGCTCAAGCGCGTCGCGTCGCGAGTGTGGAACTCGCGTACTTGGGCGTAGCAAGTGGCGTTGCCGAGCAGCAGAGCGACCGCGAATGCCGCTGTCCGGGCCTGGACCGGAAGGTCATTCATGGAATCAAGGATAGGCGACAACGGGCTAACCCGGCCATTGCCGCGCAAGGGGTCTCAGAGCAAGCACCCGCTCCCGTCAGCCGCCCGAGGAAGGGACTGAAGAGGATTCTACAGCTCTTGAGAGCCTCCAACAACGGACAACTGCCGCGTGTCTTCCCACAACCGGCCCCCTTTCGAATCTGAGTGGAGAATAGGCAGTAGCGGCGACATCACCGCCCCTTGCGGCGTCCCCTTCGTCGTCTTCGACCACTCGCTGTCCTCCGACACGCCCGCCTTCAACCACTTCAGGATCAGGCGCAGCATGCGCCGGTCGGCGATCTCGTGCTCGAGGCGCTTGCGCAGCCATTCGTGATCGAGGTTATCGAAAACCCCTGGATGTCCGCGTCAAGAATCCATCTCGTCCGTTGCGTGTTGATTCCCACCGTCAGTGCGTCGAGCGCGTCATGCGCCGATCGCCCCGGACGAACTCCGTACGAAAATCCCAAGAAGCCCTCCTCGCAGATACAGTTGAGGAGAGTCACCACGGCTTGTTGGACGATCTTGTCCCCCAGGGACGTGACGCCTAACCGACGCCGCCGGTCGGGTTAGGGAATATATACGCTTCGCGAAGGTTGGGCGCGATACGCGCCCGCTGTACCCGGCCATGGAGATCGATAATCCGATCCGATAGTCCGGTGTCGTACCCGCGCCAGCTCACCCCGTCCACTCCCACAGCCGGTTGCTTCTTCAAGGCGAACAGCCGTACCGACGAGCTCGCGTGCTACCCGACTTCTAGCTGCTGGGACAGATACACGCCCAGCGTCATATCCTCGATCGCCTGCAACTGCGCCTCGAGCCAATCGATGTGCTCTTCCTCGTCGATGAGGATGCGTTCGAACAGCTCGCGGGAGCCGTTGTCGCCAGCCTCCACCGCATCCTTCACCGCATCATTGAGCTGCCCGACCGCTTCGATCTCCAAAGCCATGTCGTTCTCGAGCTGCGCCTTCACGTCTGTACCGACCTTCATCGGGTTCAGGCTGCCCATGTCCGGGACGCCGTCGAGGTAGAGGATGCGCTCGATGATCTCCTCGGCGTGCTTCATCTCGCCGATCGACTGCTTCTTGACGAAGTCCGCCAGCTTGCCGTAGCCCCAGTTCTCCTGCATCTCGGCGTGCACGAAATACTGATGGATGGCGGTGAACTCCGCGCGCAACGACTCGTTGAGCCGCTCGATGATCTTGGGATTGCCTTTCATGTCGATTGCCTTCGGAAGCTCCCATTGTATCGGGTTGTGCTAACTTCTTCCTGGCATGTCCTTCGTCCTCCGATGCTGCTCGACTCTGGCGATTCTCGCCTTCCTAGCGGGATGCGCCGGGGCGCCCGACCAGCCCGCTGAGTCTCGCCCGCCCAACATCGTTCTCGTCATCACCGACGACCAGGGCTACGGCGATGTCGGCGCGCATGGCAACAGCATGATCCGCACGCCGAATCTCGACAAGCTCCATAGCGAAAGCGTGCGCCTGACCAACTTCCACGTCGACCCCACCTGCGCGCCTACCCGCTCGGCGCTGATGACCGGGCGCTACTCGAGCCGCACCGGCGTCTGGCACACCATCATGGGCCGCTCGATCGTCGCCCGCGACGAGACGATGGTCGGCGAGCTGCTCGCCGACGCCGGCTACGCCACCGCCATGTTCGGCAAGTGGCACCTGGGCGATAACTACCCGTTCGTGCCTGAGGATCGCGGCTTCCAGCGCGTGGTCCGGCACGGCGGCGGCGGCGTGCAGCAGACCCCGGACTACTGGGGCAACGACTATTTCGGCGACACCTACTGGGCTGACGGCGAGCCCGCCCAGTACGAGGGCTATTGCACCGACGTCTTCTTCGACGAAGCGCTCGCCTTCATGGAAGCGAATCGCGAAAAGCCGTTCTTCGCCTACATCGCCACCAACGCGCCGCACGGCCCCTACTTCGTCGACGAGAAGTACTCCAAGCCTTATCTCGACCAAGGCGTCACCTCGCCCATGGCAGAGTTCTACGGCATGATCGAGAACATCGACGACAACATGGGCCGGTTGGACGCCAAGCTGGCCGAGCTCGGCGTCCGCGAGGACACCGTCCTCATCTTCATGACCGACAACGGCACCGCGGCCGGCGACGCGCCGCGCGGCCAGGCGCCCTCCGACGCCTGGCCGGGCTTCAACGCCGGCATGCGCGGCAAAAAGGGCTCGGAGTACGAGGGCGGCCACCGCGTGCCGTTCTTCGTGCGCTGGCCCGCGGGCGAGCTCGGCGAGCCACGCGATGCGCCCACGCTCGCGGCCCACATCGACGTGCTGCCCACCCTGGCCGAGATCGGCGGCGCCGCCGTGCCTGCAAGCCTCGACATCGACGGTACGAGCTTGCTGCCGCTGCTGCGCGGCGAGGACGGCTGGGCCGACCGTACGCTCGCGGTCCACTCGCAACGCATCGACTTCCCCGAGCGCTGGCGAAAATCCGCCGTGATGACCCAGCAGTGGCGGCTAGTCAACGGCGAGGAGCTCTACGACGTCCAAGCCGACCCCAGCCAGGAGCGCGACGTCGCCGGCGACCACCCCGAAGTCATGCAACAGCTCCGCCAAGCCTACGACGCCTGGTGGGATCGCAACGATGATCGCTACGAAGACTACGTGCGGATCCCGATCGGCGAACAGGAGAATCCGGCGCGCATTACCGCGCACGACTGGCATCCCGAGAAGGCCAACGGCGCGGTGCCGTGGAACCAGCCGACTATCCAACGTAGCCCCGCCGTCAACGGTTACTGGATGATCGATGTCGCCGAGGCCGGCGCCTACGAGCTCGAGCTATTCCAGTGGGACCGGCCGGCCCAGAAGGAACTCGACGCCGCCCGAGCGCGCGTCGTGGTAGGCGAGATCGAGGCGGACGCGGAGGTGCCCGCCGGAGCCGCATCGGTCACGCTCCAAGTGGAGTTGCCCAAGGGGCCGGCCAAGATGCAAACCTGGCTAACCGAAGCCGGCGGCGCCCAGCGCGGCGCATTCTTCGTCTACGCCAAGAAGCTGTAGAACCTGCTAGGAAGCTCTGATCACGCCGCATCCCGCCAGAGTGAAAGCGACCGCAAGCTCGCGCTCGCGGCTCCGAAACCTCCGGGCAGAGCCGCACCCCGCAAGCGGTCTTAATCTCAGGATCTCGAAAGGATCCCCAGGCCCGGGCCCGCGCCGCTGAATCAGAGCGGCTTCGGCTTGCGCGCTTTCGCCCGCTCGAGCGCTCGCAGCAGACGCCGCTCGAGGTTGCGGCTGTCGCCCCCGAGCGGCCGGCCTTCCGCTAGGTCGCCGTCCAGGTCGTAGCCCTCCGTCCGTCCGTCTTCCCAGAAATAGAGCAACTTCCTCTGACCCACACGGATGGCCGAGACGGGGCGCGTCTGGCTGATGACGCCGTCGCCCACGCCGATGCTAGGCGGCAGCTCGTCGAAAGTCTTCTCGGGATGGTAGTAGGGGAAGTGGAAGATGAGCTCCCGCCGATCGAAGGCCTCGGCTGCCCCCCCGCGCAACAGATCCATCAGGCTCATCGAATCCGGCGCGCGCTCCGCCACGCCAGCCGCCTCGGCCAACGTCGCGAACCAGTCCGTACCCGATACGGGTGCGGCGCTGGTCGCTCCTGACTGAACCCGACCGGGCCAGCGCACCAGCAACGGCACGCGGATGCCGCCCTCATAGAGGTTCCACTTGCCGCCCCTCAACGGCGCGTTGACGGAGTACTCCGGATGGCCTCCGTTGTCGGATGTGAACACTACTAGGGTTTCGCGCGCCAGCCCAAGCCGGTCGAGGGCGTCGACCAGCCGGCCAACATGGTGGTCGAGGGTCTCGACGAAGCCGCCATAGAGGACCTGTTTGTCCGTTGCATCCGGTCCGAGCTTGTCGCGGTACTTCTCGACCAACCAACGTCCGCGGGCGCGCACCGGCGTGTGGACGTAGGGGTAGGCCAGGTAAAGGAAGAAAGGGTCCTCGCCGCCGCGGCCGAGAAACTCGATCGCATCGTCGGTGAGCGAGTCCGGCGCGTACTCGCCCGCCTCGAGCTCCTCGTACGGGTCCTTGCCGCCGCGAAACGCCCAAGGATGCGAGCCGAAGGTCTCCCGCCCCCAATCGAAGCCCTGGTTGAGCGGCCCATACTTGGGCGACCAGCCGAGATACGTATCGTGGTGCGTGTTGAGATGCCATTTGCCGACCATGCCGGTCCGATAGCCAGCGTCGCGTAGGACTTCAGCGATGGTGCGTTCCTCGAGCGGCAGGTCATAGGTGTAGGGAGGGGGAAGGACCTTGCGTGAGCCGCCGGTCGGCAGCACGTCGGTGCGCCACTTGGTGACGAACTCGAAGCGGAGACGCGCCGGCGTTTTGCCCGTCATCAGGGCGGCGCGCGAAGGCGAGCACAGCGGCGCGGCCGCGTAGGCGTCGGTGAAGCGCATGCCTTGCGAGGCGAGGCGATCGAGCTCGGGCGTCTCGCAGTGCGTCGACCCATAGCAGCCCAGATCGGACCAGGCGAGATCGTCGGCGAGAATGAGCAGGATGTTGGGCTGCTCCGCGGCGCGGCCGGCGCCGGCAAGCCACAGCAGCGCGACCGCCGCGAGGCAGGCCGCCCTCGCCGCGCGGCCCGGGAGACGGCCCAGTTCAATGGCGGTGAGCGTGCGCCACAGCATGCAGTGATAGTAGCGCGGACGCGTGGTAAGCTTGCCGTTTGCGACTGCTCGATGTCGGCTGCGGCCTCAACAAACGCCCGGGCGCCGTCGGGCTCGACTCCAACCACGACACTGCCGCCGACGTCATCGGCGACGTCAACCGCGGCGCCCTGCCCTTCCGCGACTCGACGTTCGATCGCGTCGAGCTGATCCACGTCATCGAGCACGTCGACAACGTCGTCGAGACCATCGAAGAGGTCCATCGAGTCTGCAAGCCGGGCGGCGTCCTCCGGATCGAGACGCCGCACTACACCGACTTCAGCTCGTTCTGCGACCCTACGCACCGCTGGCACCTCAACAGCTTCTCGTTCCGCTACTTCACCGAGGACGGCGGATTCAGCTACTACTCGCGCCGCCGGCTGCGCGAGCTCTCGCTGCACATCAAGCTGCTGAGGCTGTGGAGGCTGCTTGGCTTTGAGCTGCTCGTGAACCGTTCTCGCGGCTTCCGCAAGCTCTGGGAACACTACTTGTGCTTCGTCATCCGCGGCAAGGCGATGGTGTTCGAGCTCGAGGCGCTCAAACCTTAGCGGGAAAAGATGATACTCTGCCGGTCGTGCGACGCTGGAACCTCGCAGCCCGTGTCGGAAGTCGCGTAGGCCGCGTTGCGCGCGCCGCGGGGCGAGATGCGAGGCGCTCGCGAGGAATCGATGCGGTTTCATCCTGATCGAGCGACAACGAAGCAGATCGTCCCGCGCCGCCGCAACCCTTTGGGCGAGAGGGGCCGATGGCGAGAAGGCCCGGCAGCGTCGGCTTTGTCGCTCGTCGAAGCAGATGTCCCGCATCGGCGCTCTCGTCGCTCCTCGCCGAACACACCCAAGACCCTCTCGCGCGACCCACGCGACTTCCGACACGGGCTGCTACTCCTCCTGGTCGCGCTCGCGGGGTGCAACCTGGCGCCGGAGCCTCCGACTGCGCTCGACGTCTACCCCACGGGCTTGGAAGAGCTCACTCGGCTCGACCTGCTGCCGCGCCTCAAGCATACGACCAAGGTCGGCATGTTCTCGAGTTACGACCGCACCGGCGGCAACGACGACGGCTTCAATGGGACGCATTCCTTCTTGCGCAAGCAGGAAGACGGCGGGCTCGTGCTCGCCGAGCTCGACGGCCCCGGAGCCCTGACCCGCATCTGGACCCCGACGCCCACCGACGATCCAATCGAATTCTACTTCGACGGCGAGCAGCAGCCGCGACTCGTCATCCCCTTTCGGCGCTTGTTCACCGGAGAGCAGCATCCGTTCTTGGGGCCGCTGGCGGGGTTCGGAGCCGGCGGCTTCTTCAGCTATGTCCCGATCCCATTCGAGGAATCGATACGCGTGGTCGCTCGGGCGCGACAGGTCCGCTTCTACCAGATCAACTACGCGCTCTATCGTGAAAGCGCGCCGGTGAAGACCTACTCGGGGTACGAGGCTCTCGACGAGAAGGGCTTGCTGGAAAAGGCGCGAGCGATCTTCGTTCGCGCAGGCGCCGACTTGAGCGCTGAAACCGCGCCCGCGGGAGCGGAGTTGCGCGTGGAGCGCGCGACCGTCACGCTCTCGCCAGGGCGCACGACAACCGTCTGGGAAAGCAAGCGGGGAGGCCGAATCGTCGGCTTGCGCATGTGGCCGCCGGAGCGGCTGGCGGGCCCCCAACGCGCGGTCGTGCTCGAGATCAGCTTCGACGGACAAGAGCCGGCGGTGTCCGCGCCGGCCGGCGACTTCTTCGGCTCCAGCTTTGGAGACCCGGCCGCCAAGTCGCTCTTCGTGGGGAGCGCGGGCGGGCTATCGTACTGCTACTTCCCGATGCCGTTCGACTCCTATGCGCGGATCGCGCTCGTTGATCAGAGCGACAGCATGCCCGAGCGCGAGATCGAGGCGGAAGTCGTCATCGCCGACATCCCGCGGGCTTCCGATGAAGGGCGGTTCTACGCCGTGTGGCGCCGCGAGAATCCGCTGACGGAGGGGCGGCCCTACACCCTGCTCGACGTGCTCGGCCGCGGCCACATCGTAGGCGCCGCGCTGCAGACGCAGGGGGCGATACCCGCGAGCACGGGCTACTTCGAAGGCGACGATCAAGCGATTCTCGACGGCGAGCTCGCTGCGCACGGCACCGGCTCGGAAGACTTCTTCAACGGCGGCTGGTACAACGTGCTCGGCCGGTGGATGGGCCGCGTGACGTTCCCGCTCAGCGGCTGCCTCGACTACAAGAACGCCCTCAGCCGCACCGGCGGATACAGAATACTGCTGGCCGACGCCTACCCGTTCGAAACGAGCGCCAAGCTCACCATAGAGCACGGCCCGGCAGGCAACCGCGCCCCGGGGGACTATTCCTCGATGGCGTACTTTTACGCCGTGGAACCGTCCGAGCTCGAGCGCGAGCTGCCGCCGCCCGCCGAGCGTATGGTCGCGAGCCCGGAGCGCATCGTCTTCCGGCCAGGCTGGAATACTCCGCTCGACTCGTTCTCCATTCAATACATGACGCTCGAGAAGGTGCAGGAGGAAGCGGCCGGACGCCGCGTGCGCTACCTGCGCATACGGGCTAGCGGCGAGGATCGCTTCGGGCCGCATTCTGTTGCGTTTCGTTGCGAGCTTCCGCGCGCGGGGCGTTATCGCGTCTCTCTGGAGGCCGTTGGCGGGCCCGGTCAAGGCGTGGTGCAGATCTACCGCAACGAAAAGGCCGAAGGGGAGGCGCTGAGCTTGGGCCGGCGGGCGCGAAGCTGGATTGGCGCCACACCGCTGGCGGAGCTCGATTTCCAGGCCGGCGAGAATGTCGTGATGCTGAAGATCACCGGCGAGACGCCCAACGCCGATCTGGCCTCGTTGATTTTCGAGGCCGCGCGGTGAGCCCGCATCATGCGCGCAGCAGAGCTTCGACGATTCTCTCGCTAGCGCGCCCGTCTCCGTAAGGGTTTGGGACGGAGGCCATCGCGCGGTAACAGGATGCGTCGTCCAGCAGCCGGGACGCTTCTTCTACGATGCGGTCCTTATTCGTACCAACCAGTCTCGCCGCACCGAGCTCCACGGCCTCGGGGCGCTCAGTCGATTCGCGAAGCACGAGCACGGGCGCGTCCATGCTCGGCGCCTCCTCTTGCAGTCCACCAGAGTCGGTAATGATCAGATACGCGCGACACATCAGGCGTACGAGGCTCTCGTAATCGACCGGGTCCAACAGAGAAACGTTCGCGATTCCCCCGAGCTGCTGGTGGACGGGGCCGCGTACGTTGGGGTTCAGGTGGACGGGAAAGATCAACTGCACGTCGTCGGCGTAGCGACGCGCCACCTCTCGCAACGCAGCGCAGATCTCGAGCAGCGGAGCGCCGTGGTTTTCGCGGCGGTGGGCCGTGACGAGGATGAGGCGGCGGCCGTCCAGCTCGCCCAGCTCTTCCGGCAACGGCTGGTCACGAACGCGGTCCGCTACGATTTGCAGTGCGTCGATAACGGTGTTGCCGGTGACGACCACCTTCCTGGCGGGAATGTTTTCGTCCAGCAGAGCTTGCCGGTTAGCTTCGGTGGGCGCGAGATAGAGGTCGGCCAGCACGTCGGCGACGCGTCGATTGACTTCCTCGGGAAAGGGCGCATACTTGTCTTTCGTGCGCAGTCCTGCTTCCACGTGAGCCACCTTCACGCGGTGGTAGTAGGCAACCAAGCTCGCCGCCATCGCCGTGGTCGTGTCGCCCTGCACCAGCACCCAGTCCGGCTTCTCGCGGGCGACCACCTCATCGAAGGCGGTGATGATGCGCGCCGTTAGATCGGCCAGGGTTTGGTCGGGCCTCATCACATCCAGATCGAAATCTGGCCGGACGCCGAACGGCGCGAGCGCGGAATCGAGCATGTGGCGATGTTGAGCCGTCGCGCAAACTTGCGAGCGGAGCTGGCCCGAACGCCGCTCGAGCTCGAGAATCAGCGGCGCCATCTTGATGGCTTCGGGCCGCGTGCCAACGACGGAAAGGACCTTCAGCATGGGACACCCGCGCGCCCGCCCAACGCAGGCGTCAGGGCGAAGCGCCGCAGACCAGCCTATGCGGGCCGGCCGAGCCTGTCAAACGGGACAAGAGCTGGCCATTGTTGACCCGTTCCGCGAAGCTCGGGTATCCTGAGGTTGCGGGGTGGAGCAGTCTGGTAGCTCGTTGGGCTCATAACCCAAAGGTCGAGGGTTCAAATCCCTCCCCCGCAACCACTTAGCTCCCCGTTGTCCTCTAAGTTGTCCTTCACTGGACGCTTTTCCCCTCTCGCCGACTCGCGGTCCGAGCCTCCATCATTCGCCCAATCTCCCTCAAACGCCCATTCGAGACGATGCGGTAGCGGTCAAACATCGCGCGAGTCTTGTGGCCGAGGATTCGCATGATGTCGCCCTCAGGGACGCCTACGTCGGCCAAGTTGCTTGCCGCACATGCGCGCAGGTCGTGGAACCGCAGACCAGGGCAACCCGCAGCTCGAGTGCTGCGTGCCCACGCCTTGCGGATGTCCACTACAGGCGAGCCGTCTGGGCGGTGAATCACCGTGGCTGCGCCCCCGGCCAGGGCCTCTCGTAGCACGGGCTGCATGTCGCCGTAGATCGGGGCCGTCCCGACACGCTTCGATTCCCTCTGATGCGCAGGCGCTCTCAGCACCATCTCCTCCCAGTCCACTTGGGCCCAGGTCAGAGAAAGCAGTTTCCCGAGCCTCCAACCGGTGTGGTAGGCGAGCACGCAAAGCCAACGCTCGGCGTCCGGGAGTGCCTCGCACAACCGCTCGTAGGTTGCGCGGTCTATCGTCTGTGTGCGCACGTTGCCGGACTCATCGGCCATCGGAAACCTGGGGACGTGGGTGGTGAGCGGAGGGGACTGACGCGCTCCCAGATGGAACGCTCGACGCACAATCTCCAGGTCCCGATTGATGGTCGCGGGAGCATAGGGCTTCGTTCTTCCGCTCTTGAGGACTCGGCCTTCCCGGCGCATGTCGTCGGCGTAGCCAGTGATGAGGTCATCCCGTACGGTCGAAAGTCTGACGGTGCCTAGGCGCTCCCTCAGGCGTTTGAGGCGGCTGTCGACTGCGGCCCGCGAAGCCTTGCCGGTTCGCTCGTAATCGTCCTCTACGAGGTCCAAAAGATCGGCTATAGTGGCGTTTTCTGCACCCACAGACCGGTTGCCCTGAGCCTGCTCGGCGAGGTACTTCCGTCGCCACGCCTCCGCCGCCCGCTTGTCGTTGTAAGGCGTGCGAATCTTGCGGGAGTCAAGGCTGAACCACCAATTCCCCTCGGTCTTCGTGGTGCCACGCCGAAACAGCGGGCCCATACCTCGCAGGTGTCTCGCCATGGCAGTCATACTACAACCTCTCGCCGTCGCGAACGAAGCGTTCCAGCTCTTCCCGTCGCACCCGTTGATTGCCGCGTTCCTCCCCGGTCCCGATATCCACGGATCGGATCTTCCGAGCCGCGACCAGACGCCGCACTGTCGCCGTGCTGGTGGACAGTCGCTGAGCAACCTCATCAAGCGTGAGAAGGGGCTTAGACAATTCGGCGACTCGGTCAGCGATGGCCTGGTCAACAATCGCTCGGACGTGCGCATCGAGGGTTGTAGACATCGTTGTCCCGAGAAAGTGAGCCGGTATCGGCGGCGAAACTCACGGCACGTGATCCTCCGTACATTTCTGTTTTGAGCTTCGTCATTTTGGAGCACTCTAAGAGAACAAGACCGATTTTGGTCTGGCGCGCCCATCTACGAACGAAATTGGAGGGATTGCCATGCCCGCACGGTCGGCGCGCGCCGTTCTCACGCTTTTCTTCGCTCTTGGGGTCGTCCAATCGTCACCTGGCCAACTTCCGAGCGGAGGGATCTCCGGCTCAGTCTCAGACCCAAGCGATGCTGTCGTTCGGGACGCGGAGGTCACCGCCCGGAGTGTCCTGAACGGATCGAAAAGAGCGACCGAGACCGACAGCCAGGGCGAGTTCTCCTTCGGGCTGCTACCGCCGGGCGTCTACCAGTTGCGCGTTGAGGCGGAGGGCTTCCAAGACCCCCGCAAGCGGGTTGTCGTACAGACTGGCGCGACGACGCGCCTTGACATACAACTGACGGTTGATGTCCTCGAACAGGTCGTCGAAGCGCTGGATGCGCTACCTGAGCTTCGCTACGACTGGCACGGCGTCGATGGCGTGGTCTCTCGCTTCGAGATTGAGAACCTGCCGCTCAATGGTCGCGAGTTTCTGCAGTTGGCGGTTCTTGAGCCCGGTGTGACTGCCGCGCCTCGGGCGGGATTCTTTTCGCGGCAGTTCGACGTGTCAATCCTCGGTGCGTCGCCGAACGACACGCGCTACACGCTCGACGGGAGCCCGGTTCACAATCCTCTCACTGGAGGGACGCCACAGAACGCGTCGCAGGAGGTCGTGCAAGAGTTCCAGGTTCAGACGGTGAACTTCGATCTCGCGACCGGCCTCACGGGGGCCGGAGCGGTGAACGTCGTCACTCGATCGGGCGGCAACGAGCTGCACGGGAGCGGGTTTTTCTTCTTCCGCGATCACGACCTTTCCGCTTACCCCGCGCTGCGCCGCGAGCCCACCAATCCTGATCCGTTCTTCGCGCGACGACAGTGGGGATTCCATGTCGGCGGTCCGATCATCAAGGATCGGCTGTTCTTCTTCACGAACCTTGAGGAGAACAACCAGGACGGTGTCGTCACGATCCAGCCACGATCACCCGACTTCGCGGGCTTTGGGGGGATCTTCCCGAGCCCATTCGACAGCACGCAGGTCAGCGCCCGGTTCGACGTGCGGGTCAGCGACAAACACATGGCGTTCTTGCGCTACTCGCACGTCGGGAGCGATGGCTTCGCGCCGCCGAGCGGCCAGGGCAATCTGCCGTCGAACTGGAGCAGCAACTCGAATTGGGTCGATCAGAGCGTCGGCTCGCTGTCGAGTGCGTTTCGGCCGAATCTAATCAACGAGCTGCGGTTCTCCTACTGGTACTTCAGCTCACGGAACCTACCGCCAAATCAGTCGAACTGCCCGGGCGAATGTATCGGTCTGGGGATGCCGGAGATCAGCATTCTCGGGAGCGACTTCGTCGCAGGCAACTTCGTGCTGGCGCCACAGGGGGGCGACACCCGCCGGTATCACCTCACGGACAACGTGTCTTGGCAGAAGGGGCGCCACAGCATGGGGTTCGGTTTCGAATGGCAGTACGAGCGAGGCGGCGGGTTCCTCGAATTCGTGGAACCAGCATCGATGGTGCTGTACTCGCCGGAGATCGTTCGCGCGTTCAACGCCGATCCTCGCGTCCCGCCGCAAGCGCGCATTGCTCTGCCCGAGTCGTTCCAGACGTTGGACGACGTGTTGCAGTTGCCGCTTGTGGGATTCTCCGTCGGCTTCGGCGATTCGACGTTACCGCCACGGTATTCATTCAACGACGCGAGACACGACCACCTTTGGCGTGTGTACTGGCAGGACTCGTGGAGGATGCAGCCTCGGTTCACGCTGAACTACGGGCTGTCGTACTTCTATCATCCCGACCTGGCGAACCACACCCTCAACAAGCCGGAATTCCTCGAACCGATCCTGGGCACGGAAGGCCTACGCCCGACACGGCGGGACCGGAACAACTTCGGGCCGATGCTCGGGTTCGCGTGGAACATGTCACGCGACAACCGAACTGTTGTTCGGGTCGGCTCCGGCGTCTACCATGAGCTGCCTCTTGACTCGTTGCGGTTGCGTGAGCTTTCGACGGTTGGACCGCGCGGCGCGGGACGGTTCATTGTTGACGGCTCGATCATTCCGAATCCTGTTCCAGGCGTTCCCGGTGTGCCTCCCTTCACTCCGCTGAACTTCACCAACGGTCCGACGAATTTCCGAGGATCGCACGTGCTGGAAATCCTGCCGGACGTGAAGGGGCTGTTGGAGAGCCAACTTGGCGACCCAGCCAACACGGACCTAAGCGTCCGCAACATCGAAGTATTCAAGCAGGGCACCGGGATGGTCGCGCGAGACTTCGTGTCGCCCTACTCGATTCACTTCAACGCCGGAATCCAGCGAGAGGTCGCGACTCACCTCGTGGTCGCGGCCGACTTCGTCTACCGGCGGTTCGTGCATCAGAACATGGGCGACATCGATTTCAATCGGTGGGGCAGCATCGAGGGTCCGGTTATTCGGCCTTGCCAAGGCCTGGAGGTTCTGGACGAGGCGGCGATGTGCTCAAGCGGTCCGATCACCGCTCTGGTAAGCGGAGGCCTAGCAACCTACCAGGGGCTGCTCATGAAGCTAGAGAAGCGGTGGTCTGGCCGATACCAGTTCCGAGCCGCCTACGCGCTGTCGAATAATCGAGGCTTCAACGGAATCGTTGACAACTCCGATTGGTTTGCCAGCTACGGTCCGCGCGATTCCGACCGCCGGCATGTCTTCACGTTCTCCGGTATGGCCGACCTGCCGTGGGGGCTGCGGCTTTCGGGAGTGTCGAAGATCCTGAGCGGGCCGCCGTTCCGAGCGCAGCTCTTCGGGGTCGATCTCGACGGGGACGGGACGATCAATGACCTGCTTCCCGGCACAGGTTGGAACGAACTGAATCGTGGACTGGACCCTGACAGCCTGCGAAGCAAGGTCGATGAGTTTAACTCGGCATTGGCGGGAGGCCGGACGCCTGGCGGGCAACCGATTCCGACATTGGCGCTTCCGTCGGACTTCGAGTTCGGCGACTCGATCTTCTCGCAGGACATTCGGCTGGCGAAGATCTTCAAGTTCTGGGACCGCTACGAGCTGAGCGTCTTCGGGGAGGTGTTCAACTTGTTCAACGTGGCGAACCTTGACGGCTACGGAGTCAACGTCGGCCAGCCCGATTCGTTCGGACGGCCGAATCGCCGTGCGACGCAAGTCTTTGGATCGGGCGGGCCGAGGGCCTTTCAGCTTGGAGCACGCGTCACCTTCTAACACCCGCTAGCAAAGCTGAAGCGCGCTAGGAGGGTGCCATGAGGCTGTTCGGCGCGAACTCTGAGGGCGTAGTTAGTAGACGGCAATACATTATATCGTCTAGTATGGCAACAGCAGACGGCTCTCGCTAAGCACCCAAATAAGTCTGTTGATTCCGATTTCCGCCAACCGGAAGCTGGCCTACCTAGAAGGGTGACGCGCCGAACGCCATGAGTTCCCGCATCCGGCGAGCCTGCTGGCTGGTCAGCCCGTCGTCCCCTACCGATGTGATGACCTCGTAGCCAGCGATTTCGGCTCCGATTCGACGCCGCAAATTGACAAGGGCCAGCGTGGACGGCTGGGTAACATAGCGCCCACTGTAGAGTTCCTCCGGTGTCGGTAGCGGAATACGACGCTTGTTGACCACCACGTGCCATCCTTCTCGCAAGCCCTGAGACGGATTCGCCTCTTCTGCTGAGACATGGTTAAACACCCAGTTATCTCCGAGAACCCTCTTTAGCAGGCTTGGGTGTCGGCTGGCGTAGCTTACTTCGTAGGCAAGTGACGAATTCCCGCGCTCTGAGAGCTCCGTGTGGGCGATGTAAGCACCAAGATTGCGGGCGAACTGCCGGTTGTAATGGATGAGCCCACATTCACCATCAACTGGAAGTTCGACGGTGTCGAGCGCCTCGCATTCTTCGAGTGAGACCTCATCGCCGAATAGGGTTCTGCGCACTAGGTTGGTCCTGACGTCTACTTGTTGGCTCCCCTTCTCCTCGTCTTGAAGGGCACATAGTTTGTCGAAGTCATAGAGCTTTGACAGCGGCCAGGGATCGCAGAGCGCTTTCAGCGGATTCTGCTCAACGAGTAGGCGGTGGGCAAGAGGCAACACCAGATCCCCCATGCGGACAGCCTCTTGAGCCAAGGCTACGTCGAGGACAAACGCAGCTTCCGACAGGTATCCAACGGCGAGCTTCGTCATCCTCGGTCTAGGGCCCTTCTTGACAACCCGCCGGTACGGGAGTGCGCCAGACGAGTTAGAAAGTTCAATGTAGGGATAAGTTCCGAGCAGCACACTCACGTATTTCCTCACCCACCGGTGGCTGAGAGGACTTCCGATTGTGTCCCGGAAGCGACTCCGATATGACTCGTCGGTATTAAGCGAGCTATTCTGCTCGCCTTGTGCCTTCGCGGCGAGACCTGATGAGGTAAGGGATATTCTGACGAGGTCAGTCTTGCGATCCTCAGTCAGCACAGTCATGGCCAACCGGGTTGTCCTCTCTGTCAGCAACCGATGAGCGACAACGCGTTCCTTCTCTCGTTTGACCCTTGCCGTACCAGCGCTCGGACCGAGCTCAACCTCATCTTCCAGAAAGGCATTGGCTATTTTCTGGTCGTTCGGAATGAACACCTCGCGAATGGCCTTCTTGCATGGCCCAATCGCTTGGTCTTGTGCAGCCGCGAGGGCGGCAGTCGAGAACTCTTCGTACGAGGACCAACGGACGTCCGCCCTATCTCGTATGAAGAACCCGAGCTGTTGCTCTTTCGAGTTCTGTGGGTCGAAGAACGCTTCTGATTTCAATAACGGCCAACAGTGGTCGAAGGAATCCTGTCGTTGCTCCCGAAGCAGGTCGTAAATCAATATCGTGTTCGCGTTGACTGCATCGATCCCTTCCATCGTTTGGGCGTGCTGATTGCGGAGCATTCGATCGATATCTGCTAGTCGACCAAGAATCTGCCGTTGTGTCTTGATGATTTGATTCAGTGCTTCTCCCAGAGGGTCCTTACTGCTCGATCCGAAGAATCCCTTTAGGAACTTCACCCCGTTCAAGACCGTAGGCAGAATTGCAGCCGGGTTAACCGAACTAAGCGCTATGCCTTGCATAAGCTTCGTTGATCCCGACACGAAACCTACAGCCCTTGCCGCCTCGGGGGCTCCTAGTTCGTGAAGGATCCCTGATGCGGCATCGAGCTGCTCCGTGACCCGCTTCGTCCGAGCGATGAAATCGCCTACTTGCTTTCGACGCACGGCCTCCGCGCGCTCGCTGGCAATCCATTCCTCACCTTGTGCGGGCTCGCCCGAAGATCCTTTCACGGCTTCTTTTTGTCCGTCGACGACGTTCTGAACTTTCTTCTGCTGAGCCGCTATCTCCGCCTTAGCATCGATGAGTAACTTTCTGTTCTTCTTTAGTTCAGCCCGAATCGATTTGAGATCTTCGCCCGTGAACTTCTTGAGCTGCTTGCTATTCCTCTTTACCTGGTCCGTCAGGACAGCTAGTCCGCGCGTAAGCATCCGGATTGCCGATTGCTGCACCTCGTCTCGAAGTGCCGGGTCGCTGATGTTGTCGAAGAGCGCCTCGTCAGCGTTGAGGTCACCAAGCTTAGCCAATTGCTGCTCGACGAAAGCCAGCCGTGCGTTTCCATCCTGTTCATCCATAAACGCTTTGAAGTTCGATGGATCGGCCTCAAGTTCAAGTAGTCCCCGCCGAAAACTTTGCATCGCAACCTGTCTCTGGTTGTTGTCAAAGACTTCGATTGCGCCATCAATCCCAGTCTGGATGGCATAGCCGACACCTGGAATAAAATCAGCGGCAAACTTGATCACGTGACCAGGCAATCCTACCGTAAAGAACCTTTCTATGCTCTGGGATCTGTCCAAGAGTTCGGCTTTCTTGCGCAGAGACTCGAAGTCCCCCTGGTAGCCGCTGGGCAGCCCAGGATGGAGAACGCTGCTCATGTCAGCAACCGGTCGAGCTAGCAGATTCATACTCGCGGGACTGCAGCGAGTCTCTGACTGAATGAACCGCTCTGGTCCAAGCTCGGCACCCGCGAGAGCGCTGGACGTGAGTGCGATGATCGCGGTTGTAGCAAGAAGAAATTGGGTCATCGAGGCACGCGGCTAGTCTTGGTTGCCCTGTGATTTTCCGTCTGCCGGATCTCCGGCAGCCGCGCCTGGCCGTTCGTCCTCTGAAGTGCTCGCCTTGGACTTCCCATCTTTGACGCTTGCGGCGATCGCGTTCAGCCTGTCGATCACATCCTTCTCAAGCGCAGTGACGCGGTTCTGCAGGTCTTTGTCAATACTGGTGACGTCTCTGTACTTCGGCACTGAACTCCAGGGATAGCAGCGCATCTTTTGGTACGGAACACCCATAGTCGTGCGCGGTCTGAAATCCGCCGTGCAACCTCCCGTGTTGAAATGCGTGAGGAAATAGTAGCTTGGGGGGATCTTGAGTTCAGTGGGGTCTTTGTTCGGAGGTACAGAGTTGTATGCTCCCTCCGGCGCACATGCGCATACAACGATATAAGGAGTACTGTCGTCAGCGAGAGCACTCTGCGGCATTGGGAGCATGAGCAGGGTTAAAAGGGTAGGCGCAAGTCGTCGAATCATCACCGTGTTCCTCACTGAGCACTCTGTCAAAGGTTCTAAGGTGCCAGACTTGTAGGGTCTAAACGGACAAAGCATCAACCATATACCACATTCACGGTCTTCCTCTCCGACACTTCCCGTGCCAAAAGAGGTGTTCGCCCTGGTGCTGGCGATTCGGCACTGCTGCAACCCATGCACCGCAGAGGGTTGCACACGTGCGGCCCTGAATGCAAACGGTTCACAAGTCAAGCGAAGTGTTCGCCCTCTTGTTTTCCGTGCTGCCACGCCTGAAATACTGGTTCTTCAGTGCAAGCGGCGCTAGGACAAACGCGCAGAGGCCGCTGACGGCCCTCGCTCAGACCTGTCTGGGGCCTCAGTCCCACAGACAAGATCGCATCGACACTGGTCACAGGCATGACATTCCGATCATCCCTGAGCGCTCATCGTCGCATGTCGTCGGTCCTGACGTGAATTGGCGAGAACGGCCGCGGGCGCGGACCCCGTTGACTCCTACTGCGCCCACTGAGTTTCATTGCGTCCAACGCCTCTATTAGATTGAGGGTTCGGAGCGCGCGTGCCTCAGAGGAAGGATCAAAAGAAAGCGACGCCTCCTCCGGCGACCGAGTTGTCCACCGGCGAGCCTCCGCTGTGGATCGGAGGGGAGGACCGCGACGGACGGCCCGTTCATCCGCCTGTGAAGGAGGCTGCCGTCCGCATCTGGCGCCGGGTCGTATACTACGTGCGCAAGGAACGCCGGGATGTGGCTGAGGCCGCCGAGATCCTGGAGGAGGCTGTCTTCTCGGTGTCCAGGCGGCTGACTTCGGACAACGAGTTGGAGCCGATTCGCAGCATCGACTCGTACCTATTCCACTCCTTCGTGAACGTCTTCGGGCGCAGGGCCAAACGCGAAGACCGCATCCAGTACTACGATGCACCGGAGGCGCTGGACGCCATTGACCTGCGCACGTCGAGCGACTGGGTGGAGGAACTGGACAACGAGATCCTGCTGAAGCAGGTGATTAGCGCGATGAAGCCTCGCGCCCGCGAGATGTTCGCGCTGCGTTGCGCGGGCCACTCCTGGGAAGAAGTGGGGCGGCAGTTTGGGATCAGCAAGCACAACGCGGAAGTGCAGTTCGCTTACGGGCTGAAGAAGGCCAAAGAGAAGCTTGGGCTCGAGGACGCAGGAACGAAGCCTCGCGGGCGGAAGAAATGAGCACGAACGAAACAGCAAGGGAGGATGTCGTGCTGAACCGCGACGCCGAAGACCGCCTCCTTGAGTTGGGGCGGAAGGTCTTCGGCTCGGCGTTTCCCGATCCGGATCGCTCGGCGGGTGTTGACTCGGCGACACTGAAGGCCGCCGCGCGCCGCAGCCATCGTGAATCTCTGCCGGCGGAAGTGGTGGATGCACTGACTTGGTCGTCGGAAACGTTCGCGGAATACGAAGGGTATGTGCGCGAAGCTCGGTTCGCGCGGAGGATGTGGTACGCGGGTGTCGCCGCTGCGGGTATCCTGGCGCTTGGGGCGGCGCTGTGGTGGTCGGTCGGCGCGTCAGGTCCGGCTCCGGATGAACCACCGATCATCGTGGAGGACGAATCCGCTCCAGAGCCCGCTCCAGCGCCGGAAGTGGTGCCGGATACTCCGCGTCAGGAGCTCGCTCCTCGGCCCACGTTTGAGGTTGCATCGCTCGACCTGCGCGGCCGTTCGCCCGCTCGCGGGGGAAGCGCGCCCGAGGCGGACGACTTGCCTGTGGTCCCGGCAAGTCGAGTCGAGCTGACCGTGATCCTCCCGGTTGGCAGTGAAGAGGGCGGGTACGAGGTGTCAGTCCTGCCGTCGCCGGAAAAGCCGCCGATTGTGACGACTCAGACACAGGCTGAGTTGGCGAATCAGAACGTGACGCTGAACGCGCGCCTGGATCTGTCGAACGTGGAGCCGGGACGCTACTACTGGGGTCTTCGGCGTGGAGACTTTCCGTGGGCGTTCTACGGGATCGAAGTGCGGTAGCGGCTAGATCGCGCCGAGTTCTTGGAGGGCGCGGGAAAGCTGAGCGTCCTCCGCGTCAGCGAGCAGTTCACGAGAGAGTTGCACCTCGACATCGGGTTTGACGCCGGCACCCTCCAGCCTCTGACCATCCCAGGTCACGTACGCGCCGACAGGCAAGACGAGGAAGTAGCCCTCCGGCAATTTGAAGGGACGGCTGCCTACAAGGCGTCCGGGGGTCTTGACGCCGACGATGCGTGCGAGGTTGTTTTCCTGGGCGAAAGCCGCTGCCATCTCGGCGGCGCTAGCGCTGTGCTGGTTCACGAGAATCGCTATCCGGCCGTGAAACGGCTGCGCGCCCAGACCCTCAGTGACGAGTACGATCGAATGATCGACGAAGGCGTAGCGAAGTGCCAGCAACGGGAGCTGCCACTTGCTGGAAGGGATTCCGCTGAACCTAGTCAACTGTTCACGCTCGTAGCCATTCTTGGCTCGCTTTCGCGTGAGGCTGTATCCGACGGGGATGCGATCCGGGGTCAGGTAGCTCATCAGGCGCAGGCAGCCGACGCCGCCCCCTGAATTTCCCCGCAAGTCGATGACGAGCCGGTCGCAGTCCCGAAAGGACGCGACCGCCCGGTCGATGTCGCGTGAGACGTCGATTCCGACTAGGCCAGGGAACATGTTGACCTTGAGGTAGCCGGTTTGGGCGTCGAGCTTACGATGGACGACAGGTCTCGGCAGGCTGAACGGGCGCTTGCTAGATTTCGGCGTCGGAACCTCGATCTGGATCTCGGTGTAGTTGCCGTCGAGCCTCCCGAGCCCAAGCTTGAGGCCGTCTCCGACTTGGAACTGCGGAGGCTTGTCGGTGCTGAGTTCCTTGCCGTTGAGAGACAGCAGCAGATCTCCCGGACGGATGCCGACCAGGTCGGCCGCTCCTTCTTCTTGAACGTCGGCGAACATCCAGCGAGGGCCATCCGGCGTCTCTTCTTGGATGAGCGTGGCGCAGATGGCCTGGCGGGACGGTACGGGGCGCAAGTTGCGATGGAAGAACGCCGTGTGGCTCGTTCCCAGAGTTGAGACCAGATCGTGGACGCCCTGCTCGAAGGCCTCGGCGGTCGCCGAGCCGAGGATGGCCTCCCGGCGCTCGTCAAGCTGCTGACGCCAAGTCGCCGGGTCGAAGTCAGGGTCGAAGTACTTCGTTTCGACCAGGCGTGAGACACGGTCGAGGATCTTCTCTCGGTGCTTACGGTCGAGGTTCATTGTTCAGCCGGAACGCGGCTCCAGTCGATGGGGCGCGAACCGTCTCCCACTAACTTGAAGCCTGCCCAATAGTACGGGACCGCTTGATCGCCGAAGCGCTCCAGCATCTCCAGCTTCGCGTTGCGTAGGGCGGAGGCGCGGTCGGCGCCCGCCGCGAGCTGGGCGTAGAAGCGACGCATCAGAGCCGTCGTGAACACATCGTCGGCTGACCAGAGGCTAGCGACGGCCGACCGCGCTCCCGCGATGAGGAATGCTCGGACGAGGCTCGTGATGCCACTCTGGCCTTCCAGGCGGCCCGCGGCCGTGTCGCAGGCCGAGAGGGTGACGAGTTCAGCTCCGAGCCTGAGGTTAAGGATCTCGCGGACTTGGAGCAAACCGTCATCGGGTGAGTCCGGCTCGCGGCCGAAGACGAGGGCCGCGCGGTGAGGGAACTCTCGATCGGCGATTCCGTGGACTGCGAGGTGCAGGACTTGGAAGCGCCCTGGGCCCCTCGACTTGAACTCGGATTCGGTCGCTGTCCGGCCGACCAGCAAGGCGGCCCCTTCTCCCGCGGCTTCTGCGACGGAGGCGACTTCTTCGGCGGTTGATGGCAGCGCCGTGAGCTGTGCGCCGTCAATGTCGAACACGCCACCCGATCGCTCGCGAGCCTCGGTCTGCGCAGCTAACAGCGTTTCCTGTGGTTCCTGATAGAGGACGTCGCCGACCGCCAGGAGGGGTAGATCCGATTGGGGGCCAGAGGACTCGCGCAGAAGGTGAAGCACGGTCGCGGACGGAGCGTAGCTGACGACGTGGGTTGCGAGAAGGGGCTGCAGCTCGGAGACCAAGGCCTCGAAAGGGAGAAGATTCAGCTTGCCGTCGGGAACGATGATCAGTCGCCTGCCTTCCAAATGATCGGCGAGAGGTGCGATTAGCAGCCTGTGGAGTTCGCGCGACACCGCGGTCGCCGGTCGCTTGGCTCGAACCTCGGCGAGGAAGACCTCGACGAGGCTCTCGATCTCGGGCCCCGGAGCGAGATTGACGGCTTGGAGAAGATCGCGCCCGATGACCAGGCAGGTCGAGGCCGAGTCGTCCAAGACGTACTCAAGCAGTAGCTCGTCCGGAGCGAGGGCCTGCTGGAGCGCGTGACGCGACATCGGCTGCCGGTTCTCACCTCCGGTGGCTTTGTCGGGGCCTGTTGCCAGGGGACCTAGGTCCTGTTCTGCGGCGAAGATCTGGTCGAGCAGGGATCTCCGCTCGACCGGGTCTTCGGATCGCATCAGGCGAATCTGCAACCGGCTGATTTCGTCTTCGAGAGCAAGGCGGCCGGGCGAAAGTTCGGGCAACTCGTCGCGCGGAGTTCGCAGGACGTCGGCAGCTGTACGGCCTCGGGCGCGTTCGATGATTTGAAGCGCTCGGTCAGCGTCTCCGAGGTCGTTCAGGACGACGTTGAAGTGATCGACGTAGATGGCGCTGCGGGCGCCGATGAGGGTGGTCTTGGACCGGAGGCTGTCGGTCGTCACGAGCAAGCCGTCGAGGATGTCGGCGGCTTGCTCGTAGAGCACGTCTGCATCTTCGGCTTTGCCGAGCGACCGGCGAAGATGGGCGAGCGCAGCGAATCGCTCTGGGAGTGAGTACACGTCGCCGAGGCGGCGGGTGGCCTCAAGACTGGCTAGCGCGCCTTGCTCGGATTCTTCAGCGCGGTTGTCCTTACGGTGAAGTTCTGCGAGCCGCGCGTGAGCTTCCGCCTGAAGTCGCAGAAAACCGCCGGCGTCCGCAAGCTCGGCGGCCCGCTTGGTCAACAGGAAGGCTCGGACCTGATCGCCGCTGCGGGACTCCAAGTCCGCCAAGACCAGCAGCAGCTCCGCTTGGTTTCCGCGGCGATCGCGACGTGTCGCCAATTCGAGAGCCTCGTCAAGCAGTTTCCTGGCTTCTTTGTGGTTCTCCTGTTCGATCAGTACGCGGGCCTTGCCGGTGAGAGCCATGACGGACGTGCCCAGTTCGGGGTGGGAACGGGCTGTGCGCAGGGCGCGGTCGAAGTAGCGGATAGCCTCCTCATGGCGACCGAAGACGTACAGCCCATTGCCAAAGAGCGTCAGATAGCGGATGTGCCCGCCGATGTCGTCGTGCGCGACGGTATTGGCCAGGGCGGTGGCGACGAGTTGAACGGCGTTCGCACTGTCGCCCTCCAGGAAGGCGATGATGCCCAGCTCGCCGGACGCCCGTGAGGCGCGAATCGTCTCGCCGAGATCGGTCGCTAGGTCGCGGGCGTCTTCCCAAGAACGTCGGGCGGATGCGGGGTCGATCTCCAGATCTGCAGAGCCCTTGGCCTCAAGAATCCAGAGTCGAAGCTCGGCGTCGCTCCGGACGATCGGGTCTTGGAGCAACTCGCCGAGGTAGAGCGAAACCTCGGGAAACGATAGCGTCTCCCATTCGCCTCGAAGCCTACCGACGCTAGCGAATACGCGGTTCCGCTCATCCCCGACTTGTTCGAGGAACCGCTCGGCCGTTTCGAAGTGCGAACGAGCGTTCACCCAGTCATACAGCAGGCCGAGCCTGATTCCCTCCGTCAACGCTCGCTCCGCCTGCGCGGCAGGAGTTGCAGCCGGTGCGGCCAGGGAAGCCGGCGCGGCCAAGAATAAGGCTAAGACGACTCGGAGCAAGGGACGCTACTCACCTTACAGACACTGAGTCTGGGAAGCGGGGAAAGCTCAAGCAGAAACGGCTCAAGGCTCGCGGGTATATTCGGTTGGACCGAACAAGTCGGAGGTCGCGGTTCGGCTTGCGGGTTTAGTCGAGAGTCCACAACGTGAGCGTGGAGGAACCCCTAACGAATATTCGGTTTCCTGAGATGGCGGGCTGCGCCCAAGTTGGACCGTCGTCAACCACGTACCGACGAACCGGCTCGGGTCCGTCTCGTCCGGCTTTGGCTACGATAAACTCCCCATCGTCGTTGAGCAGCAAGAGCGTCGTTCCGGCTTTCGAGACGACTGTGTTTTGCGCCTGGCGTGGCTCGCCAAGCCACAACGTCTTACCCGTTTCTGCCTCCAGGGCGAAGTACTGGCCACGGGCCTTGTGTGACAAGCCGAACAGGATGTCGTTCACCACGACGGGGCTGCTCAAGTACATGGAAACTTCCGTCGTAGTCCAGACCGGCTCCGTGCGCCACCCTTCGGTCGAACGAGTCACCCGGAACGCGGCTACGCCTTGGTTGTGGGCGCTGACGATCACCGTCTCATCATGAATCACCGGCGTCGGTCCGCCGTTGGCGCCCGCCCAGGGAAATCGCCATATGACCGCCCCGTCTTCCGGAAGGACTCCGATAACGCTGTCGCTTGTCATCGTGACGACCTGGCGCGTGTCGCCGATTGTTGTCGTGATGGGCGATGCGAAGAAGCCACCAGCACCGGCGGTCCACCGCACCTCACCGGTAGCGGCGTCAAAAGCCGTGAGAGGCCCATAGTTCCCGGGGTGAGCTATGACAAGGCCGCGTTCTACAAGGGGCGACGAGGCGGCGCTGAAGAACGGCGGCTCCTCCGGCGGGTCGGTCCGCCACAGGATGTTCCCCGAGGAAGCGTCGAAAGCAGAGAGAATGCCCGTGATTCCGAGGGTGAACAGCCGACCGTCTGCATAGACAGGAGTAGCTTTTGGACCGGATCCGTGAGCGGCTGTGGGCCGAGCGGGCTCGTAGGGCGCTGGGTAGCCGGTCCACCACAGCTCGTTGCCAGTAGCCGCGTCCAAGGCCGCCATGACCTCCTCGCCGTTTCGTCGGGAGAACGCAAACACGTTGTCTCCAACGACAAGGGGGCCTGCATATCCCTCGCCGACCTCGACGCGCCATCGCTGCTGGAGTTGAGCGGGCCATTCCACCGGGGGGTCGAACGCGCTAGCTGAGCCGTCTCGATTCTGCCCGCGCCACTGCGAGTAGTCGGTTGGATCATGCTCTCCATTGCTACAGCCCACGGCTACGGCGAGGAGGGTTCCGGCGAAAATTCGGTTCACGAAGGCGCGACCAGGGAACATTGGAACTCGATCATTGAGAGGTGGAATCAACGGCTTCGCCGCGCGAGGCCGCTAAGAGGATGTAGGCGATGGGCCAACTGAGTATGACCGCAAGAGCGAGCTGGATCAGATGGGGCGTTGTCCCACGCCACCAACCACCGCTCCAAAACGCATAGGCCGTCAACAACCCGACCAAGGAGGCGAAGCTTGTGGCAATCCGTGTCGTCGGTTGGACGCGCCGGAGTCCTAATGTGACGCCGACGATGAGCGGTACCCCTACGAATCCGATGCAGACCGAAATCACGAACGTTGGCGGCGGCCCCGCGGGAACGCCCAGAACCGCCCCCACAGCGAAGCAGGCCAGGCACACAAGGAGGATCAGATTCAATAAGACAGCGCGCCGCGCCATCGAGACGAGTACGAATCCGCCTGCGAATGACCACAGGATCAAGAGAGAGCCATGACGTAGGACAGGCTCCAGTCTCTGCCCAAATGTGTAGTTCGCCTCTTCCAGAATCTTCGGGTCGAAGTGCCGGTAGTTCTCGATGATCCAGTAGGACAGGTGAAATATTCGCACAGTGTGCAAGGACACATAGAAGACTAGCGCCGCTACGGGTAAGACGAGTCCGCAGAAGGCAAACCAGGTTCGCCACTCCCTAGCCACCGCCACCTGCCTCCTGGCAATCAGTCCGAGCAGGTCTGCAAGGGCACGGCCAAAGGAAGCATCGGCTTCAAGAAAGTCGCCGAGCACGGCGTCTCGCTCGTCGGCGTCGAGCAGCCGAGCCGTTCGATTCACGATCCACAACGTCAGACGAGTCACCCGCCCGCCCCCTTGACTGCTGCTTGCCATCGAGCGCCCTGTGTTGCTCTGACGACCGCCTTGTAGAAGCTCGATGCCTCGTACTCACCTTTTGCCGTGACCCTGACCATGCGCTTGCGGCGTCCTCCGCGCTGAGCTGTAGCATTACCCATGCGCGTCTCAACGAGGCCCTTCGCCTCAAGTCGGTCAAGCGTCGTGTACAGAGCACCGGTCGAGCAGCGTCGACCCGTCGCTGCCAGAACTTCGCGTTGAATCGTCGCGCCATAGGCGTCCTCCCCGAGTCGGGACGCGGCTGACAAGAGCAGGTATTCAAACTCTCCGAGCACGATTACAGCCACATTGTGATGGTAATCGCCGTGACTGTCAACCGGATTCTTCTCCAGGAAGGCTCGTTCGTGGGAAGCCTGGTGGAAGCGCTTGGAGGCCGAGTATCAGTGGGCGGCGAGCCGAAGCCCGCCGCCCGAGGAACCCGCTCAATCGCCGTCCGGTTCGAGCTGCAGCTCGTAGATGCGCGAGTGCGCGAGGTCGGCCACCTTCGCGAGCAACAATAGCTCGTCGCGGCCGAAGCTCTGCGTTGTCTTCCAGTCGTCGCCGTCCTTGTAGAGGCGCTGGAAGGTGACGTTGTGGCGGGTCGAGTTCCTGGCCTCGTTCTTCCAGATGGCGGCCTTGACGGCTCCGATGCGAACTTCCGCGATGGGTTTTGCGTTTGCCATGATTCTCATCTCCTTTTCTTAGGGTTTCGGGGTGTCCCCGTTCACTGGGAGTCGCGGGGACCGCCAAACCCGCAAGGAGATGGGCCCGAGTCGACGGCAGCGTCGGGCGGGTCCGGCCAGGCGGCGCGAGTGATCCGCTTCGCTGGCGCGAGCGCTGCTCGGACCAACCAGAGCCGACGAATCGACGAGCGGGCGCTCGGCAAATGCAACACCATCGGGGCCAACTGCCAGTCAAGTGCCGTGGAAGACGGGCTGTCTCGTTCACCGACACCCGATGCGCCATGCGGGCGACGTACGACTGCTGTAGCTAAGAGGACCGTCTCGTCTCGGAGGCTGCTCACCGCTCGATTCCTGTGCGACGGCGGCTGGCCTCGGCGTCGAGCGCTTGCACGGCTCGCCGCACCGTTCGCTCGGCGTAGTCTCGCGAGTTCCACTTGTCGTGCTTGCGGGCGTCTGCCAAGCGGTCGATGATGGACTGCTCGCTCTCGCCGCGCCAGAGGCGTCGTTTGGTGTCGGCCCAGTCGCGCTCCGATTGGGTGATCTCCGCGGGCTGTGCAGTGTGAGCGGCGGGGGAGTATCGGTTTCGATGCTGCTGCGGCTCGACGGATCTGATCTCGGGGAAGTCTGACGGACCGTGCGTACGATCGTGCTTGGTCTCAAAGCCGACAGAATAGGGAGGATCGTACTTGTGGTTGACGAATCCAGGGAGACGCAGAACACGAGCAGCATCGGTCGCGGCGGGGTCGGCGCCGAAGTCGCGAGCAAGTTGTCGTTGCAAGTTCTCGGCCTGGCCAAGCCGAAATACTTCAACGTTCCAGACGACCTGGACCTTGCCCGGCGACGTGCTAACGATGTGGTTGGGCGATGGCACATCGGACGCGCCGTTGATCTGCTCCAACACCGCGTCGGCTGCACGGTCGATGTCGAGGTAGAGATGGCGGACCTCGGCGATATCGGTCTTCGTTCTCCCACGCGCTTCGGGCTTCAGCGGATTCATCCCGATGTAAACATCGAAGCCCTCGTTGTTCTTGCGGGTCAGCCATTGTTGGGTCCGGTCCGAGGCGACCTTTTGGACGGACCCAATGCGTTGAATGACCGCCCCGGTCTCGCGGTTGACGAGTAGGAGTGCGACCCGGTCGTTCGGTCGGAAGGTCGAGCTGATGTAGCTTGAGGCGTTCGAGCCGGCTTGTGATTCACTCATTCGATTCCTCCGAGCGCTGGTAGAGGTTGTGGAGTTCGTAAGTATGGGAGGCGTGGTCGTAGCCGTTGATGCGGATGAGTTCCTTGACGGCGCGTTTGCCGTCGCGGCGGTCGATGTGAAGAACGAGCTGAATCGAGTCCGCGATCGTGCTGCGGATCGCCTCGTACGGCAGATCGACCCCGCTTTGAAGGACGCAACTGGCGAGACGGTTGAGCGCCTGCTCCGCTGAATTGGCGTGGATGGTCGAGAGCGCGCCGGAATGACCCGTGTTGAGGGCTTGCAGCAGGTCAAACGCCTCGCCGCTGCGCACCTCGCCGACGATGATGCGGTCGGGCCGATGCCGGAGCGATGCGCGCAGCAAGTCGCGAATCGTAACGGCCGGCAGGTCTGGCTGTTCGCGCCGTGCCTCAAAGCGGACGACGTTGGGCTTGTCGATCTGCATCTCGGCGGTGTCTTCGATGAGGACCAGGCGGTCGTCGTCGGGGATGAAGGCGGCGATGGCGTTGAGCAACGTCGTCTTGCCTGTTCCCGTGCCGCCGCTGATGAGGACGTTGTCGTTCCAGAGGATGGCGTCGCGCGTTTGCTCAAGAACGGACTGAGGTAGCGTTCCGACGCGCACAAGCTCAGCGGCTGTGAACAGGCGGGCGTGGAACTTGCGGATGGTGAGCGTGGTGCCGCCCACCGAGCACGGCGGCAAGATGACCGCCACTCGTGAGCCGTCGGGCAGTCGTGCGTCGAGGAGGGGCTTTTCTTCCGAGACTTCGTCGCCGAGGGTGCGCGCAATGTTGCGTGCGGCAACTTGGAGGT
This sequence comes from Bryobacterales bacterium, assembly GCA_965216545.1. GTDB lineage: Bacteria > Acidobacteriota > Terriglobia > Bryobacterales > UBA6623 > RI-231. The sequence continues at coordinate 930,735 of OZ244172.1, read as the reverse complement.
TGCGCTCGGTGATGGTTATGCCCTCAACGGGCGCGACCCGGCCACCGCGCTCGACAAAGACGGCAGCGGAGCCGTTGACCATGATCTCGCTCACCTCGTCGTCGCGGATGAGCGTCTCGATGGGGCGAAGGAAGGGGAGAATCACTTCAAAGCTCATGGCTAGATCTCTCCTCGGGCGAGTTGCTCGAAGTAGGAGCGGTTGGGGTCGAGGTAGTAGGGCTTGAGGTAGCAGTAGGTCGGCGGCAGAGGGTTGAGGCCGTCGTAGGCGAGCACGATGGCTTGCGCATTCTTCAGCTCGGCGAAGACCTTGGGCTCGAAGACGGAGACGCGTTCCAGGTTGTAGCCCTTGCTGGTTGAGACGCTCGATTTGTGAGAGGTCGTGCGCCCTGAGAAGAGGCTGACGCGTGCGTCGTGGCTGTTCTCGGACATCGTGTAGTTCTCCCGGAGCTGTTCCTCCTTGCCGCAGAGATCGCTAGCGACGTTGGCGGAGAAGTCGTCCGAGAGCGTGAGGAATATCTTGGTGCGGAAGGTCTGCAGCAACGTGCGCCATGCGTCGCCTTGCAGAGCCGAGCGTAGGGAGCTGATGCTCTGTGTCGCGACGATGGGGATGCACTTCGCCTGTCGGGAGAGGGCAAAGAACTTCTCGTCGCCTGAAGGATCGCTCTCGCCGACCGTGGCGAAGGAGTGGTACTCGTCGCAGAGGAAGAGAACCTCTCGCCAGTGGCGCTCAGATTCGCGCGCCATCTTGGGAATGCGGCCAAGCATGGATCGCTGGAAGTCCTGCTTGAGGAACGTGCCGATGGCGCGGGCAAGGCCGGGATTCGCCGAGACCGGCAGGTTGAGCGCGACCACAGTGCCCCTCTCGATGAGGTCGGCGAAGCTCGGCAACGGCTCGCCATAGATACCGTCGGCGTTGGCGATGGGGTCGTAGCATTCCTTCGGGGGGCAGAACGTTCGCTTCACCGCCGGGTTGTCGTCGAAGAGCGAGAGGAACACCGAGATGCCTTCGACTATTGAAGTGCGGAGCTTCGGTTCGATGCGCATCCAGTCGCCCTCGAACCACCGCCGGACGGCCTCGAACTGCTCACGCTTCGTTGAGTCGGTGATTCGCTCGGACGCCGGGCCGTACTCGTCGACGAGTTCGTACGCGATGCCGAGCCGCTTGAGCGTCTCAATCAATTCGTCGGACGCGAGCGCCTTTGACCCTTTGAGATTCGGGTCGACTTTGAACTTGAACGGTTCCAGCTCGGTCTTGCCCGTGTAGTCCTCCATGTCGATGACGACGTAGCTCTTCGGGTCGAACAGCTTGCGCGCCTCTTCGATGCGGGCCGCTAGCCGATCTGGGTTGATGGCGCACTCGTAGACGTCGAAGAGCGTGACGTAGTCGAAGGCGGCTTTGTGGAGCAGGATGATGAACTTGACGAGGTTCGTGTAGGCCTGCTGCCAGAAGGGCTCCTTGCCGCGGCCAAAGAGGTTCGTCAGCAGCGACGCGATGCCGTATGCGAGGGCGTAGGCTTCGAGGTCGTTGTGGAGCGGGTTGTAGCGATACTCGCAGTCGAGGCTGAGCTCCACGTAGTCATCGGCACGCCCATGTCGGTCGAGGATCTCGCGAACTCGATAGCAGAAGTCGCCTTTGACCTCCAGAACGAGGGCGGCAGGCCGACGGTTGGGATCGCGTCGCCGGTACGAGAGAATCTGCTCGGCGAACGGGTACATGCAGCCGGTCGTCTTCCCGCTACCGATGGCGCCGAAGACAGCGATCCCCGTGAAGAGGCCACGTTCAGGAACCTGTAGCCAGGTGGGCCGGGCGACCGGAACTGCTCGCTGGGCGCGGTGGACTTCGCCGACGACTACGAACAGCTCGTGGCGGCCCGCAGGGTCGGGATAGCGCGGCAAGCGAATGGCGGACGCTTGCTGTGGTCTCCGCAACAGGAAGATGTACGCGAGCGAGAGCAGAGACGAGAACCCAATCAGCGGCGTCGTGAACCAGAGCATTCCGTAGCCGAGTCGAATCGCGAGGAAGAGGTGCGGACGACCCTGCTCGACCAGCAGGAGGTAAGCTCGATCGGTCGGGAAAGGGACTCGCGACATGCCGAGCGCCCAGACGACGGCGGCGAGAACGCAGCTTGCGAGCCGACGGTGTTCGAGGAGCGTTCGGAAAGCGGTGCTCATCGGCTAGCCCCTCTCCTTCGAGGGCTTCGCCGTATCCTCTTCAGGCTTGGGGCGCTGCTCCAGCCACGTCTGGAACTCGCGGTCACGTGTGAATGCGTAGCGCAGCAGTTGTTCCACGACGTGGTGCTGACTACTGTTGTTGAGGAACTCGCAGTACGCTCGCAGCGTCTCCGCGACGGTCGGGTCGATGCGCACGTTGAGCTGCTCTTTCTTGAGGGGGATGGACTCTGCGTCGATGAGGGGCATCAAGTTGGTCTCCTTAGCTCGTTGGCGCTAGCAGCTAGCAGGAAATCCTTGCTAGCTGCTAGCACGGAAAAGTTGCTAGCAGCGATTGGGAGAATGCTGCTAGCACGATCAGAGGACGGCTCGTCTGGGTGTTCTTCAGGCACGGGTTTGGCGGGAGCGACCCTGGAGGCAGGCCGCGCCTGACGAGCAGGATTTTGGCGTAGAAGGCGCCGAAATCCGGGGGTCGCTCCCGCCAAACCCGTGCCTATCCGTACGCCAAAATCGGGCTGGCGAACGTCAGCAAGCGCCTCAAAAACAAGAACTTGGCGTACGGTCATGGGTGAAACCCTAAACGCGTTTGGGGTGAAACCCTGTTGGGAAAAAGGTTTCACCCCTCGGCTGGCCTGCGGGACTCCCGGAGACGCGAGAATCGCTGGCGAAGATGTCGTAGTTGTGGGGCAACAGAACCGTCTCGAAGGCGGCTTCAAGTGAGTTCGGTTTGCCGGGCGCCGGAGCCCCGCGCTTGAGCCAAGCGGCATAGCGGCGCTCGATTCTCTGCGTCTCGAACTGCTGGCGCAGGTCGCCGAGTCGATTCAGATCGGCCGTCGAGAGCGCCTCGTATCGGCGCTGCTCGAGAAGTCGGCGGAGCCGGAAGTACTCCGCAAGAGCCGGGCCGAGGCGCGGCCCGTGCGGGTTCCGAAGGCGGTCGACGAAGCGTGAGAACGTCTCCTCCACAGCAGAGAAGTGAGTAGGAGCGGCGGCGACGTAGTAGAGACGGAAGCGTTGCAGGGCCGCGAAGAGACGCGAGTAGCGCTTCAGAAAGCTGCCGAATCCAGCCGTCGAGATGACGCCCTCGTCGATGTAGGAGAACGAAACGAGACCGTTCGGAGAGGCCTGGTCGGGTTCGACGAAGAGCGGATACTTCTCGATGAAGAAGCGCCGCGACGCGGGTCCACCTCGTTTCGCTCGATAGTTCTTGCCCGGAAGCAGGCTTTCCTCGAGACGACAGCGGTCGAGGAAGAACGACGTTCGCTCGATCTCCGTGGCGAGGAAGTGTCGCTCGCGGCGCGCCAGAACGAAGTCGAGGCCCATCAGCTTGGCCTTGATTGCCAGCGGGGGTCGCGGTCGGCGATGCCGGTTCTCACCTTCGCCGATGGCTCTGTAGAAGGGATGCGAGCAGAGGTGATAGACCTGGACGCCGAAAGGGTACGTCGCGACAGAGGCGTGCTTGTTCTCAACGAGCTTGGCCTCCAGCCTCGCAACGGCCTTGCCCGTGTCGACAGCGGCGAAGTCGAGGAACTGGCGGCGGAGGAAATAGCCGCTATGGAGTGCGGCGAGGACGAGAAACTCGGCTTCACGAGTGGTGTAGCCGAGGCGTTGCAAGGCCTCGCTGCGCTCGGGTGTACTCATGCCACTCACAACGCTCCCTAGACGTAGGAGCGCCCTAGCCTGATCAAACTCAGGCAGGACGGGTTAGTCCTAGGAGCGGCCGGCGACAGCGCGGAGTGTTCTCCTCGCTGACTCTCGCCCGAGGTGGATGGTCGAGTCGGATTCGTCGCGACCGTTGAGGAATCGGCTTGTAGGCTCTAGCGGCTCGGAGGGCAGTGCCAGCCTTTGTCTACGGAGTTGCGGTCGTGCACACGTGAGCAGGAGAGCTAGTCCCCTCGGAGTATTGCTGTCGGTCTCGCCGTGACTGCCGCCCAAGAAGGCAGAGCGGCGGCGACCGCAGACAGCGCGAGTAGGAAAGCTACAACGACCATTAGCACCGCTGGATCGGTTGGATCAAGCAGGTAGAGCTGGGTTGAGAGCCAGGGAGCGAGCCCAACGATCGCCACTAAGCCGACTAGTTCGCCGACAAGCACAGAGCGAATGGTGGCCGCGGCTAACTGTCGTATCAGTGCGGTCCGGCCAGCTCCAAGCGCGGATCGGATCGCGATTTCGCTACGGCGTTGTACAACGTTCTCGGACACCACGCTATAGACTCCGACGGCGGCTAAGAGCAGAGCCCCGACACCGAACGTCAAGACGAGGCCCATGTTGAACCGGTCGGCTGCGGTGGCGCGGCTTGCGGCCTCGCTGATGGTCTCGACTTGGCCTGGGGGTTGAACGGACCCGAGTCGGAGGGTCTGCTCACGGACGAGTCCTACCAACTCGCTGGGAGGCAGAGTGCCACGAATCACCAGGTGCCGAACGGGGATGCGAGTCTGCAAGTACGAAACGTAGATGTCGTCGTGGCGTTCCCGCACACCTCGGTATCGCGCGTCGGCGACAATGCCGACCACCGTGGCAAGCATTCCGCTCGTCCGGACCTCAATCGTCGCGCCAAGAGGTTCAACGCCGCCGCGCTCTAATCGATCCGCTAGGCTGCGGTTGATGATGGCGACGGGTAGGGATTCGCCGTCGTCTCCGTCGCTGAAATCGCGTCCTCGCAACAGGTGCGTGCCCAGCGCGGCGAAGTAGCCGGGCGTTACGACCTCGAAGTTAGCTACCGGCAATTCCTCGTCTCGCTTGCCGGTCTCGGAGGCAAGGGCGTATGTCGTATGCCAACCAATCGACCCCTGCAGCGGGCGCATGAGCACGGCGCCGGCAGCGGAAACTCCAGGGGACTCGCGGAGTCCTTCCAGCAGACGTGTGAAGAACCGGTCGGTCTCAGCGCCCAGACCTCGTTGGGTTAGGTTCATGGTTATGGCGTCGCGAGCAAAGCCTAGGTCTTGATTCGATAGATTACGTACGCTTACGACCAGGAGGAGGGAGCCGACCAAGAGAACTAGGGCGATTGCGCTCTGCGCGGCCATCAACGCGCCTCGGAAATGCACGCTCCATCCGCCGCCCGTCAGACGGCTGGCAGATTCCCGCAGCAGGCGTTCGACGTCTCCGCGCGAGGTCAGCCAAACCGGTGCGGCGGCAGCGACGACCACGGCGACCGATGCGGCGCAGATCGCGAAAGCGAGAACGTAGAAGTTCAGCCCGGCCTGGTCAGCTCGAGGAATCGAGGCAGGAGCCCATAAGACGAACCCTTCGATGAGACTCCGCGCCAACAGCAGCCCGCCAAGGCAAGCGACGGCTGCGACAACGACGCACTCACCAATCAACTGACCAGCGAGTCGCCGCGGGGATGCTCCTAGCGCAACGCGTGTTGCAAATTCTTGCGCGCGGGACAGCATTCGCGCCTCGAAAAGGTTGAAGGCGGTAACGCAAGCGGCCCCAAGCAGCAAGAGGGATGCAGACAATGACAGCATGAGTTGCCGCTGCGAGGCGCCCGTCCAATACTCCGGCATAGGAGTTGTGACGCCTGTCTGAGTGGGCGAATAGAAGGCGCCATGCTCCTGCGCCGTGCGGGCAAACAGGGCGTTGAGTTGGGCCTGCATCTGTTCGCGAGTGTGCCCAGATTTGAGACGCGCGACGGCTTGGAGGTAGGCGGCGGCTCGCCTCGCATTCTCGTACTGAGGCATCCACAACGCCGCGCCGCGCGGAAAGTCCACACCGTCGGGGATGACGCCGACGACGGTGTACGCGTCGCCACTGAGTCGGATTTGCCGGCCGACAACATTGGCGTCGGCTTCGAAGTATTGGCGCCAGGCCCAGTGGCTCAGGATCACGACCGGCTCAGCGCCCCGCATATTGTCCGATTCGGTGAAGTCGCGTCCGACAAATGGCTCCACACCGAGCGTCCCGAAGAAGTCGGACGTCACCCTCGCCGTCTCGATTCGTACGGGCTCGGTGTCGGTCAACTGGAGCGCTTGGTCGTAGCCATAGAGCGTTGTCGACATCAACGCCACCGACTCGAAGGCATCGACGTTGTCTCGCAAGTCAGCCAACTCTGGGTAAGAAAGTTCTTCGTAGTCCGAGCCGGCAGCTGGATCAGCCTTCCAGATCACGTAAAGAGAGTCCTGGTCCGGGAATGGCAATGGACGGAGGAGCACGGCGTCGACTAACGAGAACAGGGCCGTACACATGCCCACACCAAGGGCTAATACAAGTGCGGCAAGCAGATAGGCTCGCGAGAAGCAGCGGCGGAAAAGTGCCATCGCCTGACGATAGCCTGATCGTCTACTGGAGGCAAAGTGGCAACTCCGGCGGATGGGCGGAGGGCACGACTTACGGTCGGTCGCTCCCCATGCCCCATCGGCTAGCGCATCGTACCCGGGAAGAATGGAGCCCCCTTGTATCTCCCACACGGATCGATCCGACACAGCGGTCGTAAGAGCTTCGGATCTGCATTCGTTTTGAAGCCCTGGACGTTATCGGTTTGCTGGCGGCCTCTTGTTGACCGGTCACTGTAGTTGCCGCCTAGACAGACAAGATCCCGGCCGTGATCTCACGCTCCTCGCGGACCGGGCTGCCAGCACGAGACCCACCGGGCGCGAGGGAGTAGGTCTTGAATCCTGCGTTCGCCTTGGTGGCGATCTGGCTCTTCTTGTAGTGCTCCGTCGTCAGCTCCAGGTCAACTCGCGCGGCGTCGCCGTTGGCACTCTGGTACTCAATGCGGAAGTCCGGGAGGGGGATCTTCCGATCGACGACCGAGAGGCGGTGAGCAGCGGCAACTTGTTCGCGGAGCTGGTCGAGGTCCTCTGGCGGCAGGTCGCCGGCAGCGTTGACGTCTCGATTGATGGAGCCCTTCAACTCGTAGTCGAGAACAACGCGTTCCACGACGCCCCCTTGCCGTTCGATCTCACCAGCCTCCGCCTGATAGACGCGGTAGAGGGCCGCGTCGTGCTCGATCTCCGAAGGCTTTACGAATCCGGCGTGGAATTCTTGTGGTACGTCGTTGCCAAGTGAGCTTTCGCTGTCCAAGAGAGACTTGCCTCGATCGGTCAGAGTGACGACAGGGGCGCGTTCGCCGCCGCGCCCGAGCGTCACGTAGCGCTGCTGGACGAGACGCTGTTCAGAGAGCGAGCGCATGTCCTCCCGGAGCTTTGACGCGTCGCCGCCATACCGGAACTGCTGCAAATCGCGAACCATCACTGTTCGGAATCGGCCGATGTCCTCTAAGGCTTCGAATTCCGACCGGCGCAGCCGGTATGTTTGGCTGGAGCTTCCCACGCGGCCGCGGCGGTTGCCGAGACTCACGCCGAGTCCGCCGTCACGACGCCTAGGGCGGTCGGAGGGCCGACGGCGGCCATCGCGTTCCACGCTTTGCTTGAGGCTGCGGGCCGGTCTGCTTCGACGTTGCAGGGATGACGGAATCGACGAAACCCGATCGTCCGTCAAGGCGTCCCGTTCGTCGAGGTCTCTTCCTCGGCTCATTCCTGCTCCGCGATGCGGCGGCTCAGCTCTTCAGAAATGCTCTCGCGCCCGCGAAGCTGTTTCTCGATGTGGGCGAGCTTCTCACCGGTGTCCTTGAGCAGCAGCCATCGGCTCAGGACGAAGAAGCCGGCAAGGAGGTTGACGAACAGCGCGGCAGAGAAAAGGGCAATCTCTTGCCAGTGCCGTTCCAGGATCGCATCGCGGTAGGGGATCAGGAAGCGGCACTCCTCCATGAGGTAGTAGACGGCGGCGATGAAGACGACCACCGTCGCGAAGAGTGCGTTCTTGAACATCGCCTCGCGCTCCTACTGAAAGGCCTGGTCCTCGCGGAAGTAGGTGACGGTCAGGCCGAGCGGGTTGATGGGGATCATCGAGTTCGGGACGCGTTCCTTGACGACGAAGACGAAGTGGGCGACGTAGCGTTCGCGCCGGATTTCGAGGTGGTCGTGCTGCGTGTAGAAAACCTTCTCGAAGTCGACGGTCGCACGGTAGGGCGGTTCGCGGAGGTCGTCGATGGCGACGTTCTTGACGGCAATCTCGATCTCGTCGCCCTCGCCCGCTAGGAATGTCTCGATCGTCTTGTTCTTGCGGTTGGCCTCGATGGCGGCGTCGGCGAGGCGACCGTCGAGGAAGTAGAGCGACTCGGCCCAGGCCTCGCGGATGGTCGCGCGCCGCCGGCTGTAGTGCTTGGTGACGAACTGGATGAGGAAGTAGCGAATCTCAGCGTCCTGCGGCTCCCACTGGAAGCTGTCGTAGCTCAGCGCCTCAGCGCGGCCCACGTCAGAGATGCGGATCACCAGCGGCTTGAAGTTCTCGAACGTCTGGTGCGTCTTGAGGTTGAGCCAGATGAGCCCGGCAGCGACAAGTGAGATGCCGACCAGGGCGACCAACAGGTAGTTGTTCGTCACTAGCGCGGAGCCGAACTGCTCCATGTAGAGCTGCTTGGCGGTGTTGAAGTCCTTCGCCGGTCGGGGCAACGGGACGCGCTTCGTCGACTGCTCTTCTGGGCTTTGGGTTTCCATACTCGCTCCTTCGCGAATCAACCGATGGACCGCGGCAGGGCCGACTCGCCGGAGCGGCCCGAGAAGATGCTGTTCACCAACGACGGGATCTTCAGCACGCCGTAGACGAACGACAGCAGCAGGAAGACGAGCTGCACGAACAGGATGGCGATCGCGGCGCTGTCGAACGGCGGCGGGTAGAGGTCCAGGAAGTGGATCAGCAGTTGGGCGAAGACGAACACGAAGGCGTTCGCGACGACCTGGTAGAACGAGTACTGGATGAAGGCGCGCAGCCAGCCCCAGAACATCCACTCCATGCGCGGCACGATGAAGAACGGGATGAAGATCGGCCCGACGAGCACGATCACGGCCATGGCGACGTAGCCGAAAGCGATGACGGCGAAAACCGCCATCTGGGCCAGGATAATCGCGACTAGGATCAGAAAATAGTGGACAATGTAGACGCCTCGAAGCAGGCTGGGGCGTTCCATCGTCAGGTAGACCTCGGTGAGCCGCTGCTGGATCTCCTCGATGGTGGAGACCTCGATGCGGCGGGCGAGGAAGAACGACTGGTCCATGATGAGATTCTTGAAGCTGACGCCGAAGCCGGGGATTGGGCTGTCGTAGTAGGTGATCATGGCGAAGCCGAAGGCGATGGTGAGCAGCAGGCTGGCGAAGTTGCCGAAGTGGAAGGCGTGGTGCTCGTGCGAGCTGGAGAGGGCGACCTTGGCGCCGAACCAAGAGATCAGGATGATCGCGAAGCCGCGGAAGAGATTCCCGCCCATCGCGACGAACATGTCCGAGTGGCGGGTCAGGAGGTCGGTGATCGACTGGACGATGACGGTGAAGTAGTTGTCGGGAGGCATGAATTCTCTAGGGCACGGCAAGACGAACGCTGCCCAGCCTTACAGAAGTGATGAGGATTCGGAAGGAAAAAACCTCAAGCGGCTAGCAGGCCCATAGTTGGAAGCCCCGCGGAAATCGCTTGTGCTGATCCACTTGTATACCCACACGACTTCTCGCTGAGTGCCTTGCGGGGCCGTGTGGCTTTGTCAGAGACTATCCCGAACCAGGGAACGACGACATTGGCACTTTACTCCACGGCCAGTGCGTCAGGAATGCTCAGAGAGACGACACAGCGGAGGGTGCGCTGAGAGCCGGTCAGGCAACTAGATTACCATCAAGCAGACGTCGTCGGGACCACCGCTCAGTGGTCTGCAATAGGGATCTTCAGAGGATGACAGCACGTCGCACGGATATTCAAGGAGCACTGGACGATCTCATTTCCAACGAGGAAGGGATGCGTTTCCAGGGTCTCGCGGTCGTGCTGGCTAAAAAGCATTGGCCAGACTTGATAGCGTGTGAACGTAAGAAGGACAAGGGCGCTGATGCTATAGCAACGGCTTCCTTCGCTGCCGAAGGGACTGGCAAGGTGCTCGCGTGTTCCCTGACGGCTGAGCTTGATAAAGTTCGCGGGGATGCCGGTAAAGTCGAGGCCCACTTCAAGGACATCACGAAGATAATCTTTGCCACTCCATCGCCCGTGTCGAACGAAAAGGGGCAACGATGGGTTGAAGAGATCAAGAAAGAGTTCGGCTTTGACTTGGCCATCATGTCACGTGAAGACATTGTTACGTCATTGATGGATCCTGACAATGCTTCTCTTCTGCGAGTTCACCTCCGACTGACCATCGATATAGAGCCTGACCTCGCTGATCTCGTTGGACAAGTCCGAGAGGCGGCCGACGAAGTTACTGCCACCTGGTATCAACGTCTCGCGGGTATGCCACTGCTGGAACTGCGAGCCCTGAGACTCAGCCCCAAGGGGGAGGATTCCACGGACCTCCTGCTATTTAGTGACTTTCGGACCGGGCTACATCACGGCGAGCGCATCGTCCTTGAAGGGCCTGCTGGCCGTGGCAAGACAACGACTCTCATCCAGCTGGCAAACGCGCAAGCCGACACACAAGGAACAACCTTTCTGATCGACCTAACGGCCTGGACGTCGACACGCAGCGGGATTCTTCAGTTCATTGCGGGTATGCCGCAGTTCCAGCGCCGCTCTTTGGACGCCTCAGCCTTGGCGCGAGTGAATACCACTGAGCACTTCTCATTTCTACTAAACGGTTGGAACGAGATCGGAGAGCCCGAGTTTCCGCACGCTGAGAGCGCCTTGCGAACCTTGCAGCGGGATTTTCCTGCCGCCGGCATCATCGTCGCAACACGAACTCATCACATCGTTCCTCCTTTGCCAGGAGCTACGCGAGCGAGACTGCTCACGCTTACGAGACGTGAACGAGCGTCGTATCTACGGTCTCGTCTTTCCGGGCGCGCAGACGAGTTACGTCTCACACTGGAAAGCGATTCCGTGCTGGACGACCTCACCCGAACGCCATTCTTCCTCTCTGAAGTTGCAGCCCTTTTTGAGGCGGGCAATGACATCCCGTCGACAAAGATCGGTGTGCTTGAAGCCGTGACACGCCTGGTTGAACAGTCTGACGAGCATCGAAATCACCTGCGGCAGCCGCCACTTACCGATCGAGCGCGTGACTATCTCAGCGAACTCGCGACCTGCATGACCTCGCAGAATGCCGTCACCATGGCTGAAGACAGAGCGCGCCCGTCTGTTGCTGCTGTTGGCAGGACGCTCATCGAGGATGGACAGATCGCCGCGCGGCCGGACCCTGGTAGCGTCTTGGCCACCCTCTGCGCTCATCATGTTCTCGAGCGACTGGATTATCCCGAAGTCGCTTTCAGGTTCGAACACCAACAGTTTCAGGAGTTCTACGCGGCAGCTGGCATCGGTAAGCGCCTCTTGGCTCTCCTGCCGGCCGCAGAGCACCAGAAGCAGCTGGACTTTGCAAGATCCTATCTAAATGAGCCGGCTTGGGCGGAGCCGCTTAGGCTCCTTGCTGACGATATCCGAGGCCGTTCTCAAGCTACCGACGGAGCGAATTCTGTTGACGCAGGTAGCCTGCTCGTAACGATGGCACTTCTTGCGGACCCCATCTTCGCGGCTGAACTTGCGCGTTTATGCGGACCGCATGTCTGGAGAGAGGTTCGCGTCGCATTGAGTGAGCGCCTCAGGTCGTTGTATAGGTCTCCAGACAAGAATTACAAGCGCCTTGCCCTGGCAGGAATGCTGGCCAGCGGATCGGACGACTTCAAGGACATCATTGAACCGATGCTGTCTGGAGACGATGAGCAGGGAATGCTCCAGATGTATCGGAGCTGGGACGAGTTTCAGGTTTCGAGTCTCGGACCAGGCTGGTGCGAAACCGTCGGCGGTTGGAAGGAGAAAGCACGAGCCGCTTTGGTTTGGGGAATTCTCCACCATCGCAACGTCCCGGAAGTTGCTGCCTTCGCACTGACAGATCCGAGCGTAAAGGTGAAGCTGGCGGCGGTTCAGGGCCTGTGTTGGATCGGTGCGGAGTACGACGCAGCCCGGTTCTTGACTTCGCTCGATGGGGCTACTTTCGACGAGATTATGCAGCATCTCGGCTCGGATCTAGTTCCTGTCTCGCTCCGAGATCGGGCAGTCGCTGCGCAGCTCCGTAGCCACACAAGACAGACTGGCCCGTTAGATCGGTTGCGCACCTTGCTTAGGCTAGCCGAGCTAGGCGCTCCCGACCTTGTCGAGAAACTGAAACTAGATCTTGCGAGTGTTACTGGGAAGATCGGCAATGATGCCGCATACCTTGTTATCAAGCCCGCATTAGACATCGTTCGGGCGACAGATGCGGCTTGGGCGAGCGACTGGATCGCTGAAAGGGTGGGAGAGGGTTCTCTTTGGCACGAGCCCTGGGGGAAGCAAGTCAGCACGGTTCCTGAAAAGCTAAAAGAGGACCTGTTGCACCGGCTCGACAATGAAAATTTCAACAACGCTCCCGTCGGCAACATCGTCGCCGTGTTGACTGCGGCTGCTGATGTCCCAATGGCACGGCGTGTTTTCGCGAGGTTGTGCGAACTGCGCAGCATCATCGCGAATGCCCCCGAAGAACGGCACGAGTTCGAGTGGGCCATCGAGAGGCAACTCGAAACTCTGTTGAGGGCCTTACCGCCTGATATCTCCGTGGCCGGGATTGCGAGCTCCTTCCCAAAAATCGACGTTACCGAAGTCGATGTCATTATCCGTGTATTCAACAGCGTCGGCAGACAAGAAGACGATCCCTTTAGCCAACTTAGCGACACTCTACGAGAGAGCTTGCGCTCATACCTGAGGAGCGCCATCGCACTTGTGCTCCAACAGGACGACTTCTCAGGCGAGATGAAAGCGAACCTCGGCTCGGTCCTCGCATCAGTTGGATCGGCGGAGGACGTGAATGGCCTGCGTGAGCTGATCCGAGCCGACATCGCGAGGGTTCGAGAAGGACGAGCCGCCCACGCCCGAGGAGATCGGGCAAGGCTGGGGAACGGCGGATTCATGAGTTATTCGAATTGGCACGTTCGATCTCTTGTAAGGCTTGATCCTGCCAATTCCGAGGTCGTCCTGCTCGAACTCCTACATGAACCCGAATATGAGCGAGACGTTGCGACGGAATTAGCTCGGCAGGTGGAACCGCCTCCAGCACCAGACGGAATCTTCCGGAAGACGGATTACGAGCAGATCTGGGAGGCGCGTGCCGGGCGCTTGAAAGAACCCAACAAGGATCGCCGAAAGCGTTACTCGGAGGCGCTGCGGAACCGTGTGAGAGCCTTGCTGAAGGAGCGCTCTACCGCGGAGCAAAAGAAGCCCTTCGATTTCAGATTACGCGTACTCGGTGTCTCCCTTGCAAAGATCGACGGGCGCGGATCAGCAGATCTGATTTGCGAGGTGATGTCGATTCCTGACGACTGGGACAACTACTCGCGAGTAGAGGCCTTTGAGACTCTTCTTTTCCATGGTGTCGTTCTTCCTGCGGATGCCACTCTCACGTTGCTCGATTCTTGCCTTGACCGGTTGCGGAAATATGGGCTGCAGCAGCAAGACGAAGGGCTCGTGACACGCTTCTTGTGCCTTCTGCCATTTGTGGACGATGCTCCCAAGGGTATCGAGCGGATGCGCCAGTTGTTGTCCGAGGTACGTGTGTACGGCTACCACCTGCGAGAGGTTTTGGAGGCCTTGGGTCATTCCCGTTGTGACCAAGCCCTACCGTTCTTATTGGAGCTTGGCGCGGACGAAGTGCGAGCGCAGCAGTTCGGGGAGGCATGGATCAACGCCGTAGCGGCCATCGATACACCTGATGCGCGGGACGTCTTGTTGAGCTTTGTCGACCCCGCCCTGCCCGTACTACCTGCAGAGGTTGCGTTTTCGCGCGACGGCGTTCTTGTCACGAGGCTCGTCGCCCTGGCTGGGCGGGACAAGGCCGTCGAGGACCGATTGTTTCGGCTTTGTGACGTCGAGCTGCCACCCGCTAAGCGAGATGTTCTTGCGAAGGTCGTTGGACAACTCAGTTACCTTGAGGCTGTGTCAGCCGGGCTCAGTCTAATCGACGATACGGCGAGTGCCCCGGTTCCGTATGAGATATGGAAACAACTCGAAAATGCGTTTGTTGAACGGCGGCCCCACTCCGGTAGCCAGAATACGTTCACTCTTGAGCCTCGAAGCTCCAACGCAATTCGCGTCAGGCTTCTTGAGATGGCGCGCACGGATCAACGGCGACTAAAGTCGGCGTCAATGATTCTTGCTCAAATCGAGGCGTGGCGGCTGGAGTATGGAAGACCAGCCGGTGAGCCCCGGCACCCAGCTATAGAGTCACGCGAACCATGGCCGATGACGAACTAGCGCAGGACACGACCGACAGAGCAAGAGCTACGGTTAGCCACCTGGCCGCATGGCGCAATTCCCGGAAAACTAGATCTGATCGCCGACGGCCCCGTCGACACGCAGGTATCTAGCGGATCTGGAAGCGAGAGAGAACAGCGGAGCTGCCGTCGATTCCTTGGCGAGCAACGCCTGCGGCGTTCGACCGGAAAGCTACATGGTCCGAAATCTCGGAAGCCTCTGCATCCCGCCGACGCTTCGATTCGGCGACCTGATGCTCTAATACAGCGACGAGTAGTTGGTTCGTGTCCTGGCTGGCCCGGATCGCCATCATTCCCGCAGCGTTGATCTTGTTGAGCACGGCGATCTCCGTATTCATCCGGTCTGATGTGGAGAGCGAGGCGCCTTCCAGGTTCTGAATCGCCACTTCATTGGCACGAGCCTTCGCCCGCTGCAAGCCAAGAACTTCCATGCCGTGGAGGTTGGCCGCGTCAGTCAACTCGACCGTGGCGAAGTCTCGCTTCACGCGCTCGACTTGGTTAGCGGGGATGCTCGCGAACGCGGCACCGAACGTGCGAAGCGGCTCGGTCGCCCGACGATAACCGGGGACGACGCCTCCGCCCGAGTTGATCGCGGCGGTCCAGCCGCCGCTCGTGCCGTAGATATTCGTCGAGCTGGAGAAGCGCCACGGCGTGAAGCTCAGCTTGTGGCGCGGCAGGCCCGGGAGCTGCTTGGCCATCCAGAGGAAGTGCTCGTACTCCAGGACGAGCTGTTCGTACTCGATCACCAGTTGCTCGTACTGGCGCACCAGCTCGAAGTGGCGTTTGATGGCGTTGGCCAGGTTCGAGGCGTCGAAGACGGGCAGTCCGCCGAAGAACGGGATCTGCCCGAAGGCACTGGTGACGGCGATAACGATCAGGACGGCGAGAACGGCGAGCTTCTTCTTCATTGGGGAGTCTCCTCAGGCGGTTTGTCAGATTGCTGCTGGGCGTCCGGCTGCGGTTGCGAACCGGCTCCGAACGCGTCTTCCATGCCCTGTAGGGCTTTCGTTGTCCCCTCGACGCCCTTTTGAGCGGCTTCGCGCTTCTTGCGCTTGGCCTCGGGCGAGCTTTCGATCTTCTGTTGTTCGCGGTCGGCGTCGACGGCGGCGTTGCTGCATCCGTTGTTACAGGCCGTGGCGCAGGTGAGAACTGCACAGAGGGCAAGGAGTTGAAGCGTTCGGCAGGGGGGCATGGGAGGAGCCTCCACGTTTTTGCTTATCACAAACGGCGGCCAAAGGCTCCTGAAAACGGCTCATGGCGGCGCGTTTCCTCACAGATCACTGGGCATCTCGTGGCGGTCGTAGGCCGGCAGGAGAAGGTCGCCCGAGAGGTAGATCTTGACGCGGTGTCCTTCGCGGATGACGACCGTGGGCAGGATGTTGAGGAAGCGGTCGAGAACGCGGGTGGCCGACTGACCGAGGTTCTGGGCGACTCCGGCACGGTACGCGTCCGTGCCGGATTGGGTAAGGCCCTGATTGGTGTTGTACAGGCTGAAGCCCGCGATGGCGCCGAGGGCGAGGCTCGCGCCGAAGATGCGCGCGTAGTGGTGGTTGACCTTGTCCTTGAGGCCGGTCTCGCCGACCTGGTTGAGGCCCTGGAACTGGTCGAGGCTGACCGAGTAACCGTCGGGCATGATGATTCGGTGGAAGGTGACGGCAACGCGTTCCTGGCCGAGCTGGTCGACGCGACGAGCTTCGCCGAGGACGCGGCTGCCTTGGGGGATGAGGATGTGCTGGCGGTCGTGCGAGTAGACACGGGTGGTCACCATGCAGTTGACTGGGCCGGTGAATGTGGCATTGAGGCGGTTGGTGAGGACGGCCTCGATCCAGGCGCCCTCGAAGAGGCGGTATTGCTTGCCGGTGGCGCGGTTGAAGTCGTTTGGCGCTTGCTCTTGGGCCGCTTTGGGAGTGGGTTGCGGTGGCTCCGGTTGTCTTGTCGGCTGGACGGGTGCATTGCTTGGCTGCGCTGGCGGCCAGGCGGTCGGATACTGCGCCGGCCAAGCTGTAGGCCCTTGCTGATTGGGAGCGGCACCGGATTCAGACTTGGCCGATGAGGCATCCTCTCGGTAGGTGAGCGCCACGTTGGAGGCGAAGAGCGACTCGTACTCGCGGCGCTCACGTTCCTGCTCCAACGCGCTCTTCCGTGGCGTCGTCGCCTCCGGCTGCGGGCGCTGGTAGCCGTACGAAGAGAACGGCGGTGGTCCGAGCGGGGGCTCGGGTTCGGGCGGTTCGGTCATCAGAGCGGCGGTGGCTTGCTTGAGGCGCTGGCGCTCCGCCTCCAGCTTGCGCGCCTCGGCTTCCAGGCGATTGCGGTACTCCTGAATTCGTGCCTCGTTCGGGTCGGTCACCGGGTCGTCCTTGCGGGTGAGATCGCTTGATCCGGGTTGCGGAGAGCGTCCGCCCGAGAACGCTAGGACGCAGACCATGACTGTGGCTACCCCGATGAGCACCCATGCCTGGACGTTCTTGGGCAGAACGCCGGGGGGCTTTGGAGCTTTGTCGAGGACGGTCGGAGTGGGGTCCTGCGAGGGAGCTGCTGACATCTAGCGGCCCTCCCATTCGAAACCCATCTTCTGCTTGCCTATCGCGAGGTAGCCCGATTGCAGCACCTTCGAAACGATGAAGGCTCCGTCCTTCAACTCGAAGTTCACAAGGTTCGGTTTGCCGTCTCGCAATTCGTACAGAGCGGGCGTCTCCTGTGGCGAAGCCTTGATGTACGTGAACTGACCATCGTGGTAGATCGCGTCCACCATGAAAGGCCTGCGGCCACGCTGGAAGCGGTAGTCGAACTGGAGGCTCGTGGGGTAAGTAGATCGGTGTTCGGCGACTTGTTTGTCGATGAGCTGCTGAGCCCGTTGCGTCGCCTCGCGAGCCTCTACTTTCGCAAGTTCGATCTGCTGCCTGTAGTCGTCGATCTGGGAGGCCGATACGAAGCGCGGGCGGCCGTCGGTATCTGAGCGAATAGAGCCATCGGTCGGTTCTACAAAAACCTTGAGGTCTGGCTCGGCACCATCAACCTCGGACACCTCTGATAGGACGAAGGAGTAGACGTTGCCCGAATCGGTGATCAGATTGACGTTGGTGTTGGAGCCTGCCTTGGCCGGTTTGACGAAGGCGAAGTTCTCGTTGCCGTCGACGATCCAGAAGTCTTTGTCGCCGCAAGTATAGTCGAGGATTCGCTCCTCATTCGGCAGGATGATGAGCGTCGTGTAGCGCACCTTGGCGCGGACCGGTACAACGTCCCGGTCGGTGTACTTGACTACGCGAGAATGGGCCGACTGCTCGCCCGACGCGGGCCGCTCGTCGGCCCGGAGAGTCGAGACGGAACCACAGAGAGAAAAGAGGAGAGTCAGGCAGAGAGCGGATGATTTCATGTCGTTTTCCTTGCTTGCTGTGCGAGCCGCTGGAGGCCTTCTTCGAAGCCGTGTTCGTCGAGTGCCTCGCGGCGGCGTTGGTTGTCGAAAGGGTCGTTCGTGTAGAGCCAATAGCTGACCGGGTCCACATCGAGGTTCAGGATCTTCGCTGCGCCTGGTTGCTTGAGCAGCATCTGGCGTTTCGGAATGAGGCCCGCGATCAGGCGGGCTTCGGTGTCGTTGAGGTGGAAGAGGTGGCGGTAGACATCTCGGTCCATGCCGGGGTTGGCCAGGAACACTTTGGTCGGGCAGCTCTCGGCGACGACGTGCATGATCTCGCTGCGGGCGATGTCGTCGCTCGATTGGGTCGCGAGGATCATGGCGGCGTTGCGCTTGCGCCAGGTCTTGAGCGCCTCGGTGATATAAAGCCTGATGACGGGATCACGGAGGAAGCGCCAGGCCTCGTCCATGACAAAAAGCTTGAAGCGCGTGGAATGCTCGGAGTCGTGTATGGCTGCGTTCGCCCGGTGCAGGATGTAGAAGAGAAGGGGCTCCAGCACCTGCGGATACTGGTCGAGGCCTTCAAAGTCGAAGGCCTGAAACTGGGACAGCGTGAGGTTGTCCTCCACGTTGTCGAAGAGCGCGGCGTATTGCCCGCCCCGCACCCACTTCTGCAGACGCTCGCGCAGGTTGCGGTTCACGATATTCGCGAGAGTAAAGAGGCGTCGTTGTTCCGGGGCGACGTCGTACAGGCTCTCGATCTGTTGGAAGAGATCCTTCTCGTCTGACGAGGTCAACTGGTAGCCGCCGGCCTGAACCAGGACGGAGACGAACGAGAACAGGAACTGGAGATTGTCGGGTGTGGGAGGTAGGCAGAAAGGGTTGATCCGAAATGCCTGTCGCTCCACGCTGATGGGCAGGTACGATCCACCGAACAGCCGTGTGAGGTGCTCGTAGCTGCCGCCGAGGTCGAAGATGAACGTGGCTGGGTTGTACTTCTGCGCATTGGTGAGCAGAAAGTTGAGCAAGAACGACTTGCCGCTGCCGGTGGCGCCGAAGACGAGTGTATGCGCAATGTCACGGGCATGGAGATTGAGGAAGTACGGCGTGCGGTGCTCGGTTTCGAGGACGGCCAAGTACTCGGCGTGAAGATGGGCGTTGCGGACGTCGCCGCTGTGAACGGTGTAGAGAAACGAGAGATCGGCGTAGTTCGTGTTGGTCAGGTAGAGGTATCGCAAGTTGTGCGTGTAGTTGCCGGGCAGTACGGCGATCCAAGCGTTGACCAGGTTGTAGCGCTCCTCGATCAGCGAGGCATCGTGGGTGGAGAAGACCTTTTGGCACTCGGCGACGCTGGCTTCGAGTGCAGCGCTGTCATGGTCGTACAGGACCACGGTGAGAGAAAACCGTCCGAAGTGGCGGCCCTCGACCTCCATCTCTCTGAGACCGGCGCCGAGGTCGCCGACGAAGGCCTCGGCCGACTCGTCGAGCAGCATCTGCGAGGGTGCGGGCGGGTGGCGGTCCGTGGGCGTCAGGATGTAGTTGAGAAGCGAGTACTTGCTGTTGTGGTGATGTCGGCGGGCTGACTGAATGTGCTTGCGCGCGGCGTGGTTGTCTTCCCGACGCCACTCGGTCGCCACGACGAAGTTGGAGGGAATCTCCAGGAGGCCCTTGAGCAGGTTGGCGAATGTCTGCGCCGGTGGGTCTTTTAGCGTCAGAACCTTGATGTAGCGATCGTTCAGGCGGAGATGATTGCGGTGGCACTCCAGCGTTTCATCGCATAGAAAGTAGTCGAGGAAGACGTCGTGCTTGAGTCGGGCTGGGTCATCGTATCGACGTGAGTAGTTCAGGAGTCGGCGGAGGAAGACAAAGGCCTCGCCCTTGGCGAGCACGCGCGCCTCGACGATGTCGCGGAGCTGAATCAGGAAGGTGTCGACGCGGTTGGCGAGAGTTTCGCGGGCGCGGTCGATCTCGGTACCGAGAAGATCGGCCTTGCGGCCGGTGGAGAAGGATTCTCGCAGGGCGGCCAGATGGCGATTAACGGTCGCCGACAAGACCTCTCCGATGCCACCGCTGTCTATTCGTGGCTGGTGCAAGATGACGAAGTACGTGTCGAGCGAGTAGAGTCGCGCGGCTCTGGCCTTAATATGGGCCAGGCGAGTTGAGACGGCCCGTTGCAGGACAGGGTTGTCCGCGTGCCCCTCAGCCGGAAGGGCTGGGTTATCGCGCTTCTGTAGGTATTGATAGACGCAGAAGCGGTCATCGAAGACCTTCAGCGTGGCTTCGAAGCGGCGGGCGACGCGATCAAGCTGGGCCGGGTCGAGGCATTCGCAGTCGATGCCTCGTACCTCGATCACGACGCCTACATCGCCGCTTTTCGTGAGGAACGTACGCGAGTCGACGAAGCCGAACAGGTTCACCAGTTCGTGCAAAGCGCCTGCGTCGCGGTGGTCGGCTTGGATGCGGCTAAGTTTCGTCACGATCGAAAAGACTGAGGTGGCCCGATCTGAGCTTCGCCGGGTCATATCGCGAACGGAACTTCGAAGAGTTCAGAAGAATCCGCAGAATCTGCGGATCAGCGAGCGTAGCCCAGCGTCCGAAGACAAAGAGCGCCGCGAACATCAGCAGTCCGGTCAGGAGACTGCTGAAGAAGTTGAACGTAGCGCCTCCCATGACGAGCGCCAAGAAGAAGAGCCGACGCTCGACACCAAGGATCGTCAGCGGCCGGTTCAGGGAGCGATATACGGGGTGGAACGCCAGCTCTTTCATGACGTGCGTCGCCGATCAGGGAAACAGCCAGGCCATGAAGTTGACAGCGCCGATTGCCATGCCAACGCCGAAGACGATACCGGCCATGGCGCGTTTGCTCTGGCCTTCGCCGAACGCGAACAGCAGTCCGCCAACGACGATCGCGACGAGGCTCAGGCCGCGCGCGATCGGACCGGTAAAGCTAATCTGCAAGACGTTGACCGCGTTTTCCCAGGGGGAGGCCTGCGCCTTCAGCGCAGGAGTTGATACGAGTACGAAGGCGGTGGCGACGAGGAGTCGCCACGCTTTGGAAACTGCTGGGGCGGCCCGCCGTTGCGGCTGATGATTGTCCATTCACGATCCTCCAGATGGATAGGGAGTAAGGGCGAGGCCAAGGCAATTCAAGAATTGACGCAACCGTCGTGTTGGGAATCGCCGACCTCGCCCTACGGAGAGATAGGAGGAGCCGGCTTCGCGAAAACTCATTCGACAAGGCGCCGCCCTCAAGGGGCGGCCGGCTGTAGCCCTTGGAGGAAGTCCACGGCGCGCTGTGCGTACGAGGCCGCTTGGAAGATTGCTCGCTTGTCAACCTTGAGGATCGAGAGCCAATGATCCAGGTATGAGGCGTGGTCCTCGCGAAGCGCTGGCGTGATCTCCAGGTCGGCGCAAACGAAGGCAGAGGCCAGTTCTGCTACGAGTTCCTCCCGCGCATAGCCATCATCGCCCGATTGTTTGCGCCCGAAGTCGCGATCAAGCCTCTCGGGGTGCTTCGTCCAGTGGGCGTTATGCCGATATCGGCATAAGGTTCATCATGCCGATATCCGGATTATGCCGCGCCGGCGCCCCAACGCATTGAAGACGCAGGATCACCGGCGCTACGGGCTGGCATAATCAGAGCGCTTCGAGGAACGTGAGAAGGTCGTCGGTGGGCCGGTAGCGACCGGGAGCCAGAGCCACTGGCTGGGTCTTGGCCAAGGCCCGTTCCTTGAGCAGGATGTCCGCGTGAACGTACATCTGGGTCGTTTCCACGGACTCGTGGCCGAGCCAGAGCGCGATGACCGTTCGGTCGACTCCGTTCTGGAGCAGTTGCATGGCAGCGCTGTGGCGCAGCACATGCGGCGTGATGCGTTTACGCTTCAGTGTGGGGCGCGCTTTCGCCGCCGCGGCGGCATGTTTGCGAACGATCCGTTCGACAGCGTCCCGGCTGAGTCGCTCGCCGCGATTGCTCACGAACAACGGATCGCCGGCGTGGCCGCCGCGTTCCGCAAGCCAGGCGCGGAGGGCCGCCGCACAGTCTTTCCTGATCGGTGTCGATCGTTCCTTGCGTCCTTTACCAATGCAGCGGACGTGCGCTCCGGCGCCGAGAACGATGTCGCTGCGAGCCAAGTGGATCAGCTCCGACACTCTCAAGCCGGTTTGCACGGCGAGGATGAGGAGCGTCCGGTCGCGCCTTCCGTACCAGGTCGAGAGATCAGGTGCGCCGAGCAACGCTTCGATTTCCTCACGCGTCAGGTAATCGATTGTGCGCTTCTCATGGCGCTTGGACGGCATGGCGAGCACTCGCTGACAGTGGTGGAGCAACTGCGGCTCATGCGCGGCGACGTAGGTGAAGAACGAGCGGATCGCCGAGAGACGAGCGTTGCGGGTCCGAGCGCTGTTGCCGCGTTCGGACTCGACGAAGCTCAGGAAGTCGCCGACGAGGTCCGCGTCGATGTCGGCGAGCCGCAGATCTGTCGGCGCTCGCCCGAGCTGATCGGCGGCGTACTTGAGCAGCAGGCGGAAGGTGTCTCGATAGCTGGCCACCGTGTGCGGGCTGGCTCGAAGCTGAGCCGCAAGGCGCTCGACGAAGAAGCGCTGTACGTAGACCGGGAGGGGATACGCCTTCATCGCACGGCTCCCGGGTTCATAGCGCGCGTCGCACGCTCGGATGCCAGCTTGAGCAGTTCCGGAACCGCCTCGATGTACCAGTAGGTGGCCTTTGGGTTCGCGTGTCCCAGGTACGTGCTGAGCTTGATCATCTCGCGGTCAGGATCGAGGCCCTTGCGGTACCAGTCGATGATGGTCCGGACGGCGAAGGTATGCCTGAGATCGTGTATCCGCGGGCCGCGGCCATGCTTCGTAAACGCCTGTGCTTCGCGAAGGCCGATGCGCTGACAGACTTGTGCGAAGTTGTAGCGCGCACCGCAATCGGTCGGCCGTCCGCCGCTCTCGAACAGGAAGAACGCTCCGTCGCTTGGCCCAAGGAGCCGGTCGCGTTCCGAGCGATATGCGCGAAGCCGCTCGGCGACATCTGCGCTGATCGGAACGAAGCGCGACTTGCCGTTCTTGCTTTGCTTGACCGTCAACACCGCCTCGTCGAAGTCTACGTCTCCCTCGTCAAGCCGGACCGCCTCGCTGACGCGCATGCCGGTAGCGGCGATCAGGCCGAAAAGCGTCGAACAGGTCCAACCGCGCATGCCGTACGAGGAGGGAAGCCGCGTCGCCTCGAGGACGATCGTCGCGATCTGATCATCCGAGTAGACGAAGGGCTTGGGCCGCCGGGCGTAGCCCGGGATCAACCCCTTCGGCGGCGTTTCGTTGCGCGGGTCGAGGTTCTGAAGCCAAGTCGCGAAGATGCGCACCGCCACGAGCCGTGCCGCCCACGTGGTGTTGTTAGCCGATCCGAACCGGTCCTTCCATCGAAGGAACAGGTCGGTCGTGATATGGTCGGCGCCTTCCCCCTCGGCGAAAGCGACGAAGCGGCGAAGGATGCGTTCGGCAGTCGCCAGACCGTAGCCGAGACTGCGACGGACCGCCAGATAGTGGTCGAGGCGTGCTGCTAGCGTGCTCATCGGGCGCCTCCTTCCGCCGGCCAAGGCCGGGCGATGGAGCGCAGCGAGTCGATGTCGTGCTTGGCATAGATGGTCGTCGACATTCGAGAGCGGTGCCGCAGAACGTCACCGATCTCATCGAGCGATGCGCCCTTGCGAAGCATGTCGGTGGCCAGGCTGTGCCGAAGCAGCTGCGAGCCGACGTAACTCTGCGGCGGCTTGAGACCCGTCTTCTCGAAGGCAGTGCGAAGAACGTAGTTCAGGACTTGTGCGTTCTTAAAAGGAGGGAAGGGCGGGCGCGAGGTCACAAACAGGGCCCGAGACTCGCCGGAGCGGCCGTTGCGGATGTAATCGACGATCGCCTCTCCTACGTCAGCGGGCAGCGGCATGCGGTCGTGCAGCTTTCCCTTGCCGCGGATCAGGATCTCTCCGGCGCGCCAGTCGATATCGTCCAACTGCACCGCGATGACCTCGGGCGCGCGCAGCCCCAGCCGCGCGATGAGAAGCAACATGGCGTAGTTTCGGCGACCGAGAGCATCGTCCGAACGGACGGCTTCGACCAGTCGTTGAACCTCCTCAGCCTTGAGGTATCGCGGCAAGTTGGCGGCTTGCGGCTGCGCGACGCGAGGGACACTGTTGGCCAGGTTCCGGGTCGTCTTGCCGCTCCAGAACAGGAACTTGAATAGGTTCCGCAGGTGGGTCGGAGGGGTCTTGTCTCGCCGTGCCGTCAGCTGTGTGAGGAAGGCGATGATGTCGTCCGGCTCGATGGCGTTGAAATCGCCGAGGGTCTCGCCGAAGCGGAACGCCATGAAGCGCCTGAGGAAGTGCAGGCAATGCGTGATTGAGGCTTCGCTCAATGAGCGCTGGCGGCGTAGGTAGTCGGCGTACTCCTCGCGCAAACGATCCATTGCCGTGAGCTCTTTGGCCGACGGCGGCTCCGGTGCCACCACGACCCCGGATCGAACGAGGTGCTCGAAGAACCGCTTCACGCAGTAGCGTGCGTGAGTCCGATGCCCCTTGGCGGTCTCGCAGGCAACAGCTTCCTGTATGGCGTCGATCTCGGGCCTGTCGAGCCGCCCGATGTTGAGGCCCTGGCTTGCCACCTGACGGCAGAAGAGGTCGATCGCCAACTCGTACGTGTGGATCGTCGCCGGCGCGTATCCTTGCCCGCGAAGTTGTTCCAGAAAGATGTCGCGTTGAGAACGCAGCCTCGCCGCTTGGCCGGGCGTTCTCCCGCCGGGATCGCGTTTCGGTTTCATGAGTCGCTCCTTTACTTGCAGTGGAAGGGCGCGACTCCAGGGTCACACTGGTGCATGGGAGAATTGCGGAGGGAACCCTGCTCGTTCCGACGTTCCCCAATAGCGGAAGTCGTTCCGACTGCTATCCTCATGACGATTTGCGGCAACTGTTTGCGGGTTGTCTGGCTTGCTGCGTGCTTGTCTCCCTCGGTTCGTCCGTAGGGTGCACGCGAGCCGATGCCGACTCGCGCCGCGTCCCGATAGCAGCCTATGCCGGCGCCGTGGCGGTCGGCGACTTTGATGGGGACGGTTCGCCCGATCTAGCAGTAGCCAGAACCGACGCGTCGAGCGTATCGATCTTCTTGGGCGACGGAATGGGTGGCTTCGCCGAGGCTCCCGGCTCTCCGTTTTCAGCAGGGACCAGCCCCGAGGACCTCGCGGCGGCGGACTTCAATAACGACGGCAACCTGGATCTCGCCGTTGCGAATCATGAGACCGACTATCTGACCGTGTTGCTCGGCGACGGCCGTGGTTCGCTGGCCCCTTCGCAGTCGTCGCCGGTCCGCGTTTCAAGTAAGCCGCATCCTCATGGCGTCGCCGCCGGTGACTTCGATGGAGACGGGTGTAAGGATCTCGCTGTGGAGAGTCGCGACGAAAACGCTGTCTTGGTGATGCGAGGCGACTGCGAAGGCGGGTTCGGCGCGTCAGAGAAGCGGCACTCGGTCGGAGAGTGGCCGTACTACCACCTGCGAAGCGCTGACCTCAATCGGGATGGGTTCTCCGACATCGTCGTCCCGAACACCGAAGGGAGCAGCATCTCCGTCCTGCTGGGAAGCTCTGGCGGACTGTCAGAGGAAATTCGGGTCAACACGAGCGGGGCTCCGTTTGCCGTCGCGATCGGCGATGTCTCCGGAGACGGACATGCGGACCTGGCCGTCGCGCATCGACGAGGGAGCATGAGTGAGAACGACCTCGATGGAGTAACCTTGCTGCTCGGCGATGGTTCAGGGGCTTTCCCCGCGGACCTCGCTTTTCGTCTCGCGGCGGGCATAGCGCCGACCGCCGTTGCGATAGGCGACTACGACGGTGACGGCGCCGCAGACCTGGCCGTCGTGAACCAAGGCAGCCACGACGTCACTCTGTTCTTGGGAAGACCAGGTGGTGTTCGAGAGGCGGCAGGCTCGCCCCTCTCAGTCGGTCGTCTGCCGCAAGCGGTGGCTCTCGCTGACCTGAACGGAGACGGAAGAGCCGACATGGTAACTGGTAATCCCGGCAGCCGAGACGTGTCGGTGCTGCTTAGCCCGTAGCGTCAAACATGTCCGGTTCGCCGAACCGGTCTCGGCAGCGTCGGTTCCGACGATCCCCATTTGCGGAAGTGGATCTCGCTAGCGCGAACCAAAAAGATCGATGCTGGGCCATACCTGCTGTGCACCGATCACATCGATAAAGGCCGGCAGGGCGTTTCCAAAAAACTCATCATGCTTGGGCGGAAGTGAGTTGAACGTGAAGGCCAGAGTAACTCCGCTAGCCGTACGAACGAGCCACGCCGCGTGGCTGTCCTTCAACCCCCCGGCATGCCAGATGTCAAAGCCTTGCTCCCGATGAGCGACCGTCCAGCAGAGCCCCGTCTGCTTCCCTTCAGTACCGGGAATGGGAGTTTCGATCATGCGTCGATATGTCTCCGGGCGAAGCAGAGCAGGCCCTCGGGACCCGTCTAGGGAAAGCGCGAAACGAACCAAGTCCCTGGCAGATCCGACCCACCCGCCCGCAGGGGAGCTCGCCTCCAAGTAGAAGCCGCCGTAGGCGTACGGAACGTAGCCTTCTCCGGGGAAGACAGACGGTACAAGCGGTTGACCTGGTGCAGCGTAGTAGCGCACTTCGTCGGGCAAGCGTTCACTCGGCTTCGTGCTCCCAAGGCGCATTCTGGATACTCCCGCCGGGCCCAGTACGGCCTTCTTGACATAGTTTTCATAGGTCATCGAAGTCCCGGCTGATCGCAGCGACTGCTCGATGACGAGGCCGAGTACGCAGTAGCCGAAGTTCGAGTAGGCTGACCGGGACCCAGGATCGAAGTCGAGCGGGACGCTCAGCATGTAGCGGAACACCGTGGCGCATTCCGGCGGATCCTCGGCCCCGAGGGTTCCTGACGCCATGCGACTCCAGGGCAGTTCAAGCGGTGCAAAGCTCTGCCAGCCACCCGCATGTTGCAGTAGATCCTGAACTGAGATCTCGTGCAACTTCGGATCGATGCTCGCATTGTCCGGCGGAGTGAGGTCCTTCAAGATGAGACTGACGCGATCCGATAGTCGCAGATGGCCGCCGTCCACGAGTGCTAAGACCGAGGCCGTCGTGATCGTCTTGGACACGCTTCCGATTCTGAAGAGGGACGTTGTGTCGACTGGCTCCTTGAGTTCGACGTCGGCGTAGCCGTAGGCCCTATCGAATACGAGCCGACCGTCCTTCGCTATCGCTAGTTGTCCTCCCGGCAACCTCCACCGTTTCATCAAGTCGAGGATGACTTGGTCGAAGGCTGCCAGCTCTTGTTCCGGCAGACGATCGAACCGACGATTGTCCTGCGCATCAACGTCACACGGGAACAGCGCCGCACCGGCAATCAAAGGAAGCAGGACCCATCTGGGGAAATGACATTGCATGGCAGGATAGGGATCCGAGATACATAGTGGATTCTAGCCGGATTGGGACCTCCTGGACCCACTTCCGACATGTCCGGTTCGCGGAAACGCTGGCTGGAACCAGTTCCGACGTTCCCCAGTAGCGGAAGTGGCGTAACAGAGCGTCGCATCGACCTGGGCGGGGCGGCTGCGAGGGCTTTCCAGGCCGCTTGGAACTTTTGAGCCGGTTCCGGTGTCAGTCCCAGTTGGCTGGATACGCGCACTCTAGCTTGGGATGTTGCAAGCGCGCGTCTACACTGAGCTGGCAGCAAGAAGCCAGGAATCCGACTCGATGACCCAAGTAAGCAGTTCGTCAGCGAGCGCGACGAAGAAGCTCGCCGTCGCCCTTGCCGTCGTCGTTACCCTCGCCGAAACGGCTGGAGCCCAGATTCAGCTACCCGACACACCTGCCGGGCGTCAGTTTGCGATGTGGCTCGACATGTTCAACACAGCCGATCGCGCACGTCGTGCCGAATTTGCAGACGCCTATTTCCCGGCCATGAACGTCGAGCGGTCGCTGAGCTTCCGCGAGCGCACGGGCGGCTTCGAGCTTCTTGCGGTAGAGGAATCCTCGCCCACCAAACTCACGGGCCGCGTGGAGCAGAGAGATCCGATCGAGTCCGCGGACGTCACGACCGCGTTCGTCCTGGAAGTGGAGCCGGAAGAACCGCATCGAATCACGCGATTGCAGTTCCGGTTTGTTCGAGGCCGTGCCGAATCGTCGACGCCTCGGCCGATCCCACGCATGAGCGAAGCCGAGGCCCTCGCGGCGTTGCGGGAAGATCTCGAGAAGGCTGCCGCTGCCGACGAGTTCTCGGGGGCCGTCCTCGTGGCCAAGAACGGCAAAACGCTGTTCCAGGAAGCCTACGGATTCGCGGATCGCGAAAACGAAGTCGCAAACACGGTCAAAACGCGGTTTCGGATCGGATCGATGAATAAGATGTTCACCGCAACGTCTGTTCTGCAGCTCGTCCAGCTCGGGAAGGTCCAGCTCACCGATCCACTCGGGAAGCACGTCGCCGATTACCCCAATCAGGATGTAGCGACGAAGGTGACGATCCATCATCTGCTGACGCACACCGGAGGCACGGGGGACATCTTCGGGCCGGAGTACCGAGCCCGGCGCATGGAGCTACGGACGCTTGAAGACTACGTGGCGTTGTATGGATCGCGTCCTCTCGCCTTCGAGCCCGGCAGCCGGTGGGCGTACAGCAATTACGGCATGGTGTTGCTTGGCGTGGTGATCGAGCGCGTCAGCGGGATGAGCTACTACGACTACGTCGCGAAGCATGTGTACGAGCCTGCCGGAATGAACCGCAGCGGCTCGGAGCCGGAGAGCGACGTGGTGCGCGAGCGTTCGATTGGCTACACGCGGCCCAGAGGAGGAGGGGCCTGGACTCCCAACAGCGACACTCTGCCTTATCGGGGGACATCGGCCGGCGGCGGATACTCGACCGTGGGCGACCTGAAGAGATTCGCGGACGCTCTGCTGGGCCACAAGCTGCTGGCCACCGAGCACACCGAACTGCTCGTTACCGGCAAGGTGGATTCGGCCGGCGGCCGCAGGTACGCCTACGGCTTCGAGGACGGACGGGACAACGATGGCGCGGGAGCGGTCGGCCACGGCGGCGGCGCTCCGGGCATGAACGGGGATCTGAAGATCTATCCGCGGTCTGGATACGTCGTGGCGGTGCTGTCGAATCTCGATCCCCCCGCGGCTCAACGAGTGTCGACGTTTCTCGATGCACGTTTGCCGCAGTAGCGCTTCGCCACGCACTCCAGGATGTTCCCGTATGGGTGAGAACCAGTTGCTGAAACGATGCAGACTGGTCTCCCGACGGTCGATGGCTAGCATACTCGGCGGTCGATGGCGACGACAGGCACATTGAGCTACTTGAGTTGAAAACGGGTCGGAAACATCGTCTGACCGCAGGCAACGGCAAGCGCTATCGGCCCGATTGGGCTCCGGATGGAGCGAGGCTTGTGTTCGAGGTCGAGGGAGCGGACGGCAGTCGTGATGTCTATGTCGCTTCGACCGAGAACGGTGAGATCGAGAGGCTTGCAGTTAATGGCGGCCATCCAGCATGGTCCCCGGACGGAGCGAGCATCTTGTTTTCAAGGCGCGGCGAAGGAATATTTGTCGTCGGATTGGATGGCGAGCGTGAAAAGCGGTTGGTCGATCGGGCCGCCCAACCGATGTGGTCCCCGGACGGGCGAGCGATCGGTTTCCTTTCGCAGCGCTCCGGCTCGCCACAGATATTCGTGGCGACGAGCGATGGCTCCTCCGTCCGACAGGTCACAACTACCGTCAGGGTCGCCAACCACCCCGATTGGTAGAGACTGCGACAGTGCCTCGTTCCCCTTCCGCGACGTCCGGTTTGCGGAAATGACTCCCTTGGTCAGCGCATCGCTCTGGGGCGCATGGGTTGCAAGACTGGAGACGTCGCCGACGACCCACCGAGACGCGGCCCGAAGCACCTACTAAGCTAAGGTTGACCAGGGGACAAACCGATGACGCTGTACTACCGCATCTCCTTGCTGGCAGCCGCTGCTCTGCTGCCACTCGCAGCCCTAGCTGTCGAGCCCGGAAAGCCTTCTGCCACCGCCCTCGAGGTTGCCGCCTACCGTGCAATCGGCGCGAATCACGCCGACCCTTCGCTACGGAACGGCGATGATCTCGCAGAGAAATTTCTCGGACGCGAAGAGCGGGCAATTCTCAAGGAAAAGCAGTTCGAGGCCGTGTTAAAGGCTTTGGAGATGGACCTGGAAAGCGCCTGGGCCAGCCTGGATCCTCCCAAGCGCGGTCTCTCGCAGTTCGTCCATGCCCGAACGCGCCATATCGACTCCCTGTTTGAGCAGAGCATTGATTCCGGCGCGAGCCAGGTCGTGATCCTTGGTGCCGGACTCGACAGCAGAGCCTATCGCTACCAGGACCTCTTGAGAGGGATCGGCGTCTTCGAAGTCGATTTTCCACCGACTCAGGAATACAAGAAGAAGCGTGTCCGCGAGATCTTCGGATCCCTGCCCGCACACGTGACTTACGTGCCGATCGACTTTGCCAAGCAGGAGCTAGAAACAGTGCTGATCGACGCGGGTTACGACCGGGGAAAGAAAACGCTCTTCGTGTGGGAGGGCGTCACCATGTACATACCCGAAGACTCGGTGGATGCCACCTTGCGGTTTGTCGCTGAAAACGCGACGCCAGGTAGCACGATCGCATTCGATTATTTCTATCGCAGCACCCTGCGTGCTCCAGATCAGGTCCTCGAGAAAAGGATTGAACAAGTTGCGACGATTGGCGAGCCGATTATCTTCGGCATACCGAACGACGACCGGGAGGGATTCATCACGCGGCGAGGCCTCGAAGTTGCTTCCGACATCGATGCTAAGGAATTGGGAGCCCGCTATCTGGCAAAAAGCGACGGGAGCGTCGTGGGCCAACTGCGAAGCGTTGGGGCAATCTGCGCGGCGACAGTGCCAAGCCGGGCCAGATGAGGTAAGGCGAGCGGAACCGGCCGACGCGCGTAGGAGAGCCGTCCCATCCAATCGGAACACAAGACGTGTCAGCCATGCCGTTGCAACGCTCTGGGGTGTATGGGTTGCAGTGGGCCGTTTCCACAGTTCCCCAATCGCGGAAGCGTCCACCAAGGCTGGCGACATACGGCTTGGCTACAATGACCCCGGCATGGGAAGGGCGCTATCGTGGCTCAGGGCTGAGCACCTCAGGCAAGACCTGAAATACGCGGCACGGGACATCCGGAGAAATCCTGGGGTCGCCGTGACCGCGGTACTTACCCTGGCCCTCGGAATTGGCGCCAACACGGCGATCTTCAGCTTGTTGAACACGCTGATGCTGCGTCCGCTCCCCGTGCGGTCTCCGGATGAGCTCGTTGAGCTTCTCAGCGACTATCCGAATGACCCGCGTCTGAACGTTTTTGGCTGGAAGTACTACGAGCACTTCCGCGACCGGAACGACGTGTTCTCGGCTATCACCGGATTGTCTCCATCCCGCTTCGAGATCGGACATGGCGATGCCGACGTAGAGACGATTGAGGGTGGGTATGTCGTGGGCGACTTCTTTTCCGTGCTAGGGGTAGACGCCGCCATCGGCCGTCTGATCGAGCCTCAGGACGATCAGCTAGGGGCCGCCAGCTCGGCCGTTGTGGTCTTGGGCTGGTCCTATTGGGAGAGGCGGTTCGACCTTGATCCGAATGTTCTAGGCCAACAGATCACGGTTGCAGGCTCGCCAGCAACCGTGATCGGCGTAACGCAAAGAGATTTCTTCGGGCTGCAGGTTGGGGCGAAGAGGGAGTTGTGGGCGCCGGCGGCCTTGTATAGTGGCTGGGCCACCGGCGAAATGAACCTTCAGCTCATCGCACGGTTGAAGCCAGGGATCTCCTTGGAGCTGGCGCAGGCCCAAATGCGGGTGCTCGATCGCTGGCGGGTGGACGATCTCGTCCGAACAAGCCCGACTCAGAATCCGGTCCTTGCTCAAATCAGGCTTGACTTAGAACCAGCACGAGCAGGATTCTCCCGCCTGCGCGAACGGTTCGGGAAGCCAATAGTGGCCGTGATGGCGGGCGTGGCTCTACTACTGCTGCTCGCCTGCATCAACATCGCCGGGATGGCGATTGGCAAAGCTGCGACTCGCGAAAGGGAGATGGCGCTGCGCGTCTCGCTCGGCGCGGGCCGCTTCCGCCTGGTACGTCAGGTGTTGACCGAGTCTCTTCTGCTTTCGGCGTTGGGCGCCGCGGCTGGAGTCTTCGTGGCCTACATGGGCGCTGAGACACTCGTCAGGATCGTGGCCTCAGGACGACGTCTCCCCGGGGCACCCCCCATCGATATTGACCTGCACTTGGACGCACAAGTATTGCTCTTCACAGCTACCATCACAGTCTTGACCGGCCTTCTGTTCGGACTTGCTCCTGCTTTGCGGGCGATGCGAACAATGCCGGCGACCCCGCTGCGAATGGCGGGCAGGGCGACGGAGAACAAAGTCGGACGTTTCTTTGGGAAGGGCTTGGTCGCCGGGCAGGTCTCACTGTCGGTCGTCCTTCTAACCGCTGCCGGACTGTTCGCAGGTCATCTATCGAATCTTCGGAATGTCGGACTCGGTTTCGAACGGGAAGACGTTCTGCTCATCACGATGGATCGATCACGCGGTAGCTATAGCGACGAGAGATTGTTTGCCCTCTACCAGGAGCTACTACACCGGTTGGAGGCTCTTCCTGGCGTGCGCGCCGCCTCGATGGTCGGGGCTACGCCGATCTCAGGCGCAGCGGCATCCCGCTTCATCGTCGCGGAAGGGTTTGAGGAGCGTCATGAAGATCGGCGCTACGTCATGCAGAACGGGGCCGGACCCAAGTACTTCGAGACGATCGGTACTCCTCTGATTGCCGGACGTGAGTTCGAGGTCTATGACCAGAACAGGGTCGCCATCGTGAACGAAGCTTTGGCTGCTCACTATTTCCCCGCTGGAGACCCGATAGGCAAGAGGATCACGTTCGAAGGCGAGACCGAGCCGTACCAGATTATCGGCCTCGTGGGCGACGCAAAGTACCTGGACCTACGCAAACCGCCGCCACGCACGATCTATCTCCCGGCTCTCCGGCCGGGGCGCGTTTCCGCTCGAAATCTCGTCTTGCGTACATCCATCGATGCGGCGGCCGTTGCGCCCGTCGCGCGCGCGACAGTTGGCGATCTGCTGACTGAGATGCGGATCGAAAAGACGACAACGCTGGCCGCACAGATGGATGAATCGATCGTGCCCGAAAGGCTGGTGGCAGGGCTCGCGGGTTTATTTGGCTTTGTAGCCGCGATGTTGGCAGCCATCGGGCTCTACGGTCTACTCGCCTATGTCGTGACGCGACGAAGAAACGAGATCGGAGTCCGTATGGCCATTGGCGCGACGTCTCGTGCGGTGACGAAGATGGTACTCCAGGACGCTATGGGCACGGTCTGTGTCGGCCTCGTGCTCGGGTTGCCTGCCGCCATATGGATCGGTCGGTTGGTTGCGGACTTGTTCGAGGGACTGGCGGCGACAGGCACAGCGACCATCTTCGGTGCTGGAGCGATAATGCTATCCGTCGCTCTGCTCGCAAGTTACGTGCCCGCGCGGCGGGCGGCACGCGTCGACCCGATCGAGGCTCTCCAACACGACTAACAAAAACTACGGATGTCCAACGAGAGTCGGAGGAAGCGACTGCTCCTCTCTTTTCTTCCGACAAGTCCGGCTCGCGGAACGACGGTTGAGCATGCTCAAATGCGAGGACGATGGCGGACCTGCTCGATGACTTGGGCTCCTGGCTGCTGTTCGGTCTCACGGTCGCAGCGCTGTTTGGGAACCGACTCTCTTACGTTGCGTTCGTCGCCATCGGCGTTCTTTTCATGCCCGTCAAGGCTGCCTTCGAGGGCTTTTCGCCCACGCCTTGCGAGATGATGCCATCCGTGTCGCTGATGCTTCGGTCGTTCCAGAACTACAGCCACATAGTGATGTTCACGATCTTCACCCTTATGACCCGAACTCAGTTCCCCCGCTCCGACGAGAGGCGTCTGCTGAAGGTCGCGGCCATCGTCTTGGTCATGGGAGCGATCGTGGAGCTCGAGCAGGGCCTAACCGGCAGAGGCCACTGCCGGCTGCGCGACTTGATCCCGGATGCGACCGGGTTCTGTGTCGGCGCCCTGATGGCGGCGGGCTGGGACCGAGTCCGCCGACGCTGGTCTCAGCCCGGTGGTCCAGAACCGGCCTAGTAGTCGCTTTCCGCGCCCTTCCGAGAAGTCCGGATTGCGGAATCCGGCGGGACCCGATACCCCGGGATGTGGGGCCCCTTCGTGGTTCCGGACTGTGGCTACGCGGCGATGAGCGGTGCCAAGGAATCGTTCACCGCTTTGTCTAGATCCTGACGGCACCCAAGATATCTCTCGGTAGTCCGCGCCGACGAATGTCCGAGGAGGAACTGGATCTGCTCCGTCGCCCCTCCCGAGCGGAAGCACAGGTGGGCACAGGTCCGACGTAAGTCGTGTGGCGCTAATGGACCCACGTGAGCCTGGTCGCCGTACCTTCGAACGATGTTCCAGACGGTGCGATCCGTGAGACGGGCGCCAGAGACCAGGCCAGACTCACGGACGGCGCTGAACAGAGGACCTCGCGTCTCACCTAAACATGCCGTCCAAGCTTCCACGGTCTCCATTACCCAGTCGGGCACAGGAACCGTACGCGTCCGCTGGCCCTTTCCGAGCAAGTCGACGATGAGCCAGCGGCCGTCGCGTGGCCGAAGGTGCTCAAGATCGAGAGCGACAAGCTCGCTCCTCCGCAGACCACAACCGAGCAAGAGAGCGAGAATGGCCCGGTCTCGCTTGCCGCGATGCGATCGAGTGTCCGGTGCCGCCAGAAGCGTCCGGGCCTGGTCCATGCTGAGCCAATGCCCCGTGCGGACTCCAAGCTGCTTCGCGCCGCTCGTACGCAGGATGCCGGCAAGAGCGTCAGCGCCGATGAGTCCGGAATCGCGGCAGGTCGCCGCGAGTGCACGAATCGCCGCGAGTCGGCCATTGATGGTTGAAGCGGACAGCCCTTTCCCCTTCAGCGCCTCAAGGTACGCCGTGACCGACCATCGATCGAAGCCCAGTCTGGGCGCCGCGCAGTACCAAGCGACGAAGTCGTCGATCGAGCTCCGATATGTGCGTCTTGACTGTTCCGATGTCAGCCGCGCAAGGACCCTCTTCTTGGCTTCCTGCAACTCGGGAAGCTCATGTCGTCGCCGGTTCTTGGATCGTCTCCTCATGTTCTGCGGCCTCCATAGTCCGCTGTGCATGAGACGAGCGGATGGCCACTGATTTCCGCAACCCGGACATCGCGGAAGTCCGCTAGGATAAGCCGCGTCACTCGCAGGAGGAAGCAAGAGCATGCGACCGACCAAGACCGCAATCCTAGCCGGCCTCATGCTGGCCCTCGCCCTTCCAGCGCAGACGATCCCGGATATACTTGGGGAGGCCGACCCTCGAACCGAGCTTCTGCTCCTGGGAGTCTTTCACTTTCGGGATGCTGGACGCGACGACTACAAACCACAGCACAAGTTCGACATCTTGTCCGAGAAGCGGCAGGCGGAGCTGGAAGTTGTCCTGGACAGGCTACGGGAGTTCGGTCCCACGAGGATCGCCGTCGAGCGGCGGCTGATTCGAGAAGAACGACTGAATCAAGATTACGCCGCGTACCGAAATGGAGAACTCGAACTAGGCCCGGATGAGATTCACCAGATTGGATTTCGGCTAGCCAGTTCACTTGGTCATGAACGTCTGTACGCCATCGACGCGGACGGCCACGACATGATTAGTGACTGGGATGCCTGGTCGCGGAGGATCAAGGACTACGGACAGAGCGACTTGGAATCCGACTGGGCAGACGAGTATCGCCAGCTCGCCGAGTGGGAGGACGCGCTGGTCGATGACCGACCTCTGATCAAGTCGCTACTGCACCACAGCTCGCAGGAGCGTGCGCGCATTTCGCACGGCATGTACCTCATCGGGAACGCCAAGGCCGGGAAGGGAGACGACTATCTCGGGCCTGATTCCAGGACGCGGTGGTACAACCGAAATCTTCGGATCTTCAACAACATCCAGCGAATTCCCGTGGAGAGCGAAGATCGAGTGCTGGTGATCATCGGGGCCGGCCACCTGCCAATTCTGCACTTCTGCGCCAAGAGCTCGCCCGATTATCGCTTCGTCGCCGCCGAGGCCGTGCTCGCTGAATAGGACACCAGGGGGGCAGCACCGACACGCTGATCGCGCTTCCGCAAGTGGGGAGTTGCGGCAAGCGTCCGACCGAGGCGAGGATTCCTCGAACCGGACATATCGTCGACGGCATCACGCCTGAGTAGTCGAAGCTTGCCGCGGCTGCTGCCGGATCTGCGCGGGCGAGTGACTGACTGGATCTCCGCTATGTGAGCGGCTTCTGCTCTTTCGAACTCCTCGAGCACTCCCAGTCAGGGGACCAGGTCGAACCGTTTGATTGCGACCTTGGCGCTGCGGTCACGCCGGGATTCGTCCAGATGGAACCGGGCCATGAGCTCATTGAATGACTGGATGTCAGGGTCAGGCATGACCTCGAATCGGAGCCCCTGCCCGTCGGTTGCGGGCCCGAGAGCCCGCGATCCCAAGCTTTGCCTGCGCTCTTCGTCGCCCGACGAATCGACCAGCATGAGTTCTAGGGATACAGTTTGGGGCTGTCTCTCCTGACTGTCGAGAACTACTTCAACGGCGCGACAGCAGCTCAAGCTGAGCGGCCGATGAAGCGGTTGGCGCGCCTGCATGATGAACGCCGAGTTGTCTACCG
Organism: Bryobacterales bacterium; assembly: GCA_965216545.1. GTDB lineage: Bacteria > Acidobacteriota > Terriglobia > Bryobacterales > UBA6623 > RI-231. The sequence continues at coordinate 894,161 of OZ244172.1, read as the reverse complement.
AGTTGTAAGACACGAACATTGGGTTCCCGAATTTCCTCGTCGCGTCGGGACCCGGGCGCTTGAGGGGCCAGTAGAAGTACCAATACTCGCCGGTGAACGGAATACTTTGGAACGTCGTCCGTCTTTGCCGGCGAGGTTGAACGAGGTCGTGTCCAGGCGGAGCATCCAAGCGAGACTCGAGTTGAGCCTCCGCCAACAGCACAACGCTTGAGTGGAGTCCGCGGAGAGCGGAGTCCGCCCTATGCGCAGGTTCGTCTCGGTCCAGCCGCCACGTACTACTTAGCGACGTCGCCCAAACGGGCGGAACTGTGACCCATAATAGTAGTGCGAACGCGACGCCTATCGTCGCGTTGATCTTCAAAAGACCTTGGCGAGCTGGAGTCATCCAGAACCACGCGACGAGAGCAGACGACAGGCCGATCGAGAACACGGCGAAGACAGTTCCGCCGGTCAGCGCGGAGAGCACGCCGAGATAAGCCGCTATGGCGGCGATCTTCATCCATGCCGACTGGCCAGCAGCCGCCTGGGATCTTTGCGTTGGTAGGAATAGCTCCCTATCGGAGGCTGTCTCCCAGTGCGGCAGCCCGTGCGAAGCTGGCCCTGGAGCGCGAAGCGCCCGCGCGACCAAGACAGCGAGCACAGCAGATGCTGGCAGCAGCAACCATGACCCTTCGACAACGAGAACGGCGAATGGCGCGAGCCAGGCGCTCGACGCAGCGAACCCTCTCGCATCGGGACGCTTGCCAGGGCCGTTCTGGTTTGTCAGACCCCGAAAAACAGCAATCGCGGTAGCGACTACGAGGCACAGGGAGATCGCGGCCCCAACCGCTTTTCCGGTCCGCCCGCCGTGATAGCTGGTCACGAAGCCGGCCGCCAGCATGGCCGTGATAGCCGCAGCGCCGAGGGAGGCCAGGCCAGCCCGGACGGTCTGCGAATTCGGCACGGCGACAGAGGCGGTCGTTTCCAATAGCGCTGTTTGAATCAATGCCATCTGGGTCGACTGCGATCTGATACGCCGCGGCCCTGAGGCCCCTCCGGCCACTTAGACACCGCTCTTATTGAGGAAGCCGAAATTTCGGAGACTCCCTTCTCGCCGGGATCAAAGTCAAAGGAGGGAGAGGTTGCTTCCGCAACCCGGACATGTCGGAAGTGAGCCAACCAACGTGCCATCGCTCGCCTCCGGCGCGCCCGTTTCTAACCCGATTCTGCGGCAGTCTTCGCTACATACTCGATCGAGTCGGCGTCTCCGCTTTTCGTCGCGGCCGCTTCCGCGTCGGTGAGATGCTTGCGAGCAAGTGCATCGTCGCCGCGATCTCGAGCGATGATGGAGAGCCGCACAAGGGCTTCTGCGACGCCTTCGTGAATTCCGAACGAACGATACACGTCGCAGGCTTCTTTCCAGAGCGGCTCGGCTCGGTCGTGCTCATGGCTTTCCTGGAGATCAACGGCCAGAGCCCGAACGGCGTTGGCTAGATTCGGCGATCGAAACGGTTCATTGTCACGGTAGATCGTAACCGCCTCCTCAAGGCAGGATCGCGCAAGATCAGGCTGCGATTGCTCCTGATAAACCTCTCCGAGGTGCCGAATGGTGTGCCCGAGCCGCAGTGGCTCCGCTTCCTCACGCATCAGCGCGACTGCTTCTTCGTAAGCTTCGCGCGCTCCTTTTGGGTTGTTTATCCGTCGTTCCACTTCCCCTAACTTCCGCAGAGCAACTGCCACGGGCAGTTGCGGTGGTGCGGACGCCCGAGAGATCTCAACAGCCATAACCAATTCAGCCTTGGCGTCATCGAATCGTCTCTCCCTCGAGGCACGATCCGCTCTCGCAAGAAGTTCGGCAGCGGGGTGAGACATTACGCCGAAGATTGTACCAATTCACCGAGCGGAGGATCGCGATCTGCAACTTCCGATGTTGGGGAACGTCCGAAGTGCCTTCACCGCCCGCCGACCGCACCAGCGTCGCTTCACCGGAGGTGAGCGTCAAACCAGTCGGCGATCAGCGCTGTCTCGTCCTCCCAGCCGCCCCATGCGTGCCCCCTGTCGCCGAGGCTCGCAATGCTGTCACCGGACCCCGACTGGCAGCCGAGGTTAAGTCTCCGGACAGGCCCTCAACCACCGTGAAGACTTCCGTGGACGTTGCACTCAAAGCTTTGCTACTCTCATGTGGTAAGGCCACAGGAGGGTGCCGTGGCGGACAAGTTGGACCTGCTTCAGGGGACATTAGATTTGATGGTGCTGCAGATGCTCGCCACGATGGGGGCGCAGCACGGCTACGGCATTGCGCGTCGCATCGAACAGGTGAGCGGCGACGAGGTGCTGCTCAACCAGGGGACGATCTATGCGTCCCTGGTTCGGTTGCAGCAGCGCGGGTGGATCAAAGCGGAGTGGGGCGTCTCGGACAACAACCGGAGGGCGAAGTTCTACTCGATCACCGCAGCAGGGAAGAAGCATCTCTTGGCGGAGACTGAGAACTGGAACCGCATTTCAGTGGTAATGGGGCGGGTCCTCTCTGCTTCTGTCGGGGGTGAAGAGTGACGCCCCAAGAGATGTGGGCGCGCCTTTTGGGGAGGCTGCGGCGCAACCGCTTCGAGGACGAGCTCGACGAGGAAATCGAGGCCCACCTTGCGCTGGCGACCGAGGAGAACGTCCGCACTGGGATGTCCCCCGAACAAGCGCGGCGAGAGGCGTTGAGGCAGTTCGGCGGCGTGACCGAAGCGAGGGAGCGCGTTCACGTGCAGATCGGGTTGCCCACGTTCGACGCGTTGGGACGAGACCTGCGGTTGGCGGTTCGAGGCCTGCGACGCTCGCCCGGTTTCGCGTTGGTGGCGACCGCAACGCTGGCGCTGGGCATCGGGATCTGCAGCGCGTTCTTTTCTATCCTCAACGGCACATTGCTCACGCCCGCGCCGGGCCTCGCCGATCCGGACAGCCTCTATGCGACAGAACAGGCGCTGCCGTATCTCTACTTCGAAGCCCTACGCGATCAGGCGGACGCCGCGATCAGCGTCGCGTTCTGGACGGGCCCCACGACGTTCAACGCCAAGCTACAAGGAACGGATCCAACGCGCCCGGACCGCGTGGACGGACACATCGTCTCTCCGGGATACTTCAGAACGCTGGGCGTCGAGCCCTCGCTCGGCCGAACGCTCGACGATCTGGAAGACGACTCGGCCCTCCCCGGCTCTGTGTTCGTTAGCCACAACTTCTGGCGAACCCGACTTGGCGCCGATGGGAGCCGTGTGGGAAAGCGGCTCTTCGTGAACGGACGGGCCGTGACCCTAGTGGGCGTGGGACCGCCGCGGTTTCGGGGAGTCTTTCCATCGGGCGAGGCGGATATCTTCGTTCCAGCTGATGCGGGCCCAGAGCTGGCGCCGGAGCTCGATGCGGGTTTGGTCGATGCCGAGGCGCGCATCTTTCGCACGCTGCTTCGGCTCGCGCCGGGCGTGAAAGCTTCCTCAGCCGAGGCGGCGCTCGAAACCCGGGTGCAAGCCTTGGACGCGGCGCTGCGGGCGGGCGGCCCCGTGCTCGAAAGCGATCGTCAAAGGATACGCCTGATTCCGGCGGGCGGAACGGTCTCGATTCCCCCGCGCATGCGAGCGGCAGGGCTCGCCTTGTACGCGGTTCTGATCGGCCTCGTGCTCGCGCTGACGTGCGCAAGTCTCGCGGGACTGGTGATGGCCCGCGGCGGGTCGCGGGCGAAGGAGATGGCGGTACGTCTGTCGCTCGGGGCTTCGCGCGGACAATTGGTGCGCCAACTACTTGCTGAGAGCGCCGTGCTGGCTACGGCGGGAGGGGCGGCCGGCCTGGTCGCGGCCTACGCGATGATACGCGCCTTGACGACCTACGCCGGTGGCGCTGCGTCGAACTCAGGAGCGCTGCAGCCGGACCTGAGAGTGGCGTTGATCACGTTTGCCATCGCGGCGTTCGCGGCCGTTGGGTTCGGCTTACTGCCAGCGCTGGGCGCGACGCGACCGGACCTCCTTCCAGCATTGAAGGGCGACTCCGGAGGCGGCCTCCCGAGGCTGCGAAAACTCGGCCTGCGCAACCTCTTCGTCGTCACGCAGGTGGCGGTTTCGCTCTCCCTCATCCTCGTCGTTGGGGCGCTGACGCTGGGCTCGAGCCGGAGCGCGGGACAAGACCCGGGGTTTGACACTTCCCGCATCCATGTCTTCACCATCGATCCCCGCAGGGACGGCTTCCGCGCTCGCCAGAGCCTGGAGCTTGCACGGAAAGTCGCCGAGACGCTGGAGGGCGCTCCCGGCGTGGAGGCCGCGACTTTCGGACTCCAGGTCCCGCTCAAGCTTGGCGTTCGGCGGCAAGAGATCGACCTCCCCGGCGCGGCGATGAGCGCGGCGCAAGTCCGGCCGGTCGAGCCGGGACACTTCGCGGCCCTGGGGGCGAAGGTCGTATTGGGCAGAGATCTCGACAGCGCGTCCAAAGGCCAGGCGGTTGTCAATCAGGCGGCCGCAGAGGCGCTGTTTGGTTCGGAGAGTCCGCTGGGCAGGCGCATCCATCTGGCCGAGCGCGCGTTCGAGATCGTTGGCGTGGCGCGCTACGGAGTTCCGGCTCCGTTCACAAGCGAGGCGCCGCCGACAGTGTTCGTTCCGGCGACGGCCGAGGAGCTCGATCAGGGGGTCGCGATCGCAGTGCGCACGCCGCACGGCCTCGATGCGGAGACGCTCCGGCGCGCGGTGAAATCAGCCGACCCTCGCTTGAGTTGGTTCAATACTTCGACGCTCGACGACTCGATTTCCGAGCTGGAGCGCGCGCGCCAGTCCGCTACTGCGTTGAATGTGGGGTTGGCTGGCTTCGCGTTCGTACTGGCTTGCGTGGGCCTGGCGGGAGTGACGGCACAGGCAGTAGAGCGTCGGCGGAAGGAGATTGGGATCGAGATTGCCTTGGGCGCGCGCTGGGCGCAGGTGATGCGGGGTGTGATGAAGGAAGGGGCCGCGATGACGGTGTGCGGCGTGGCGCTGGGCTGGGCTCTGGCGCTCGGTCTATCGCGAGCGCTCGTCGCGGCGAGCGCTCAGTTTGCGGCGATGATTCCGGCGGGAGCGAGTGCTTGGGCGCTGATGCTGGGGACGCCGTTGGCACTGGCGGCGCTGGCGATGACGGCCTGCTTCTGGCCGGCGCGAAGAGCTGCAGCGACGGACCCGCTCATTGTGCTGAGGGCGGAGTGATGTTGGAGCTCCGAAACGTCACCAAACGGTACTCGGGTCTTCCAGTAGTGAAGGGCGTGAGCTTTCGCGCGGCACCCGGAGAAGTCACCGCCTATCTCGGTGCGAATGGCTCGGGGAAATCGACGACGATCAAGATGATCGCGGGCCTCATCGAGTTGAGTGCGGGCGAGATTCTTTGGGAGGGCGCTCCAATCCAGCGAGACCTGATCGGTTACAAGCGCCGCATGGGGTATGTGCCCGAGGAGCCGCATCTCTATCCTCACCTGACCGGGGCCGAATACCTGGAGATGGTGGCGGAGCTCCGAGAGCTGCCCGCGACAACGACTGCTGAGCGGATCGACGGCTTTCTGCGGCTGCTGCAGTTGCACGGCGACCGCAACGTGGCGATCTCCTCCTACTCGAAGGGCATGCGTCAGAAGACGCTGCTCATCGCTGCGTTGCTGCACAATCCGGACCTGCTTCTGCTCGACGAGCCTTTCTCCGGTCTTGACGTCGGCTCGTCCTTGGTGCTGCGAAGCTTGATCCAGCAATTGGCGGCGAGTGGCAAGGCCGTGCTGTTCAGCTCGCACGAGCTGGAGACCGTCGAGCGGGTCTGCTCGCATGTCGTCATCTTGCACCGGGGGAAGGTCGTGGCGGACGACTCGATCGAAAGGCTCCAAACGCTGATGCAACTGCCCAATCTGGAGGGCATCTTCTCCCAGCTTGCGGTGGAGCTAGACCCGCAGGCTGTGGCACGCGAGATTGCGGATCTGATCCTGACATGAACACGCGCCAGTTTCGGACCCTTTATCGCCAGTTTCTGTTCCGCGTAGTGGATCTGGAGCTGGTCGCTCCGGCGGGCGACCTGCAGAAGCTGCTAGGGCAGATCGCGGCGGCGCTGATCTTTTTGAGCGTCGGATTTTCGATCGGCATTGTGGGTCTAGGCAACGCGCGGATGGCCCCGGCGAGGTTGGCCGTCGCCGCTTGGGGCCTGCAGCATGCTCTCATCAGCACAACTATGCTCGTGGTCGGGATCTTCTCGGTCCTGAGCTGGGATTCGCACTTCCCCGACCGGCGGGACGCGCTCGCGCTTGGTCCGCTGCCGGTCTCCGGGCCGACGCTGTTTGCGGCCAAGGCGGCCGCCGGAGCCTCGGCGCTCGGTCTGACTGTGGCGGCCTTGAACGCTTTGCCCGGCCTGCTGCTCGCGTTGGCCCTGGCGCCGCCGGCCGGGAGCATGTTGGAGCTGCTGTTCCAGCCAGCGTTCTTTCGCGGATTAGCCGCTTATTGGGTCACGATGACGGCTGCAGGCGCTTTCATCTTCGGCGCTGTGGTAGGCCTGCAAGGCTTGGCTTCCCACGTTCTGCCCCGGACAGTCTTCCTACGGCTGTCTGCTGTCCTACAAGTCGGCGGGTTTTGTTTGTTCTGCTGCGTATACTTCCTGGAGCCCAGGCTAGCGAATCCGGAATCGTTGGCGGCCCCGGAAAATCGCGAGGCATTGATCTGGTTGCCGTCCTACTGGTTCCTGGCGCTCTTCCAGGAGCTGAACGGATCGTCGCGGCCGGCGCTCGACTGGTTGGCAGCGAGGGCCTGGAGCGGCACGGGGGTGATGGCTGCCCTGTCGATGGCAGCGTACGGCAGTGCGTTCGTGCGTACGATTCGGCGGGCCGCGGACGTGCCTGACATTCCTCCGAACCGGCGCTGGTTTAGTATTCCAAGTCCTCTTCGTGGGCTGGATTCGGCGATTCTGCGCTTCAGCGTTCGGACGTTGCTGCGGAGCCGGCAGCATCGAATGACGCTCGCTTTCTATGTCGGCTTGGCCTTTGCAGGAGTCATCCTCGTCACGCGGAGCGGTGCAGCGGAAGTCAATCGCCTGACGTCGGACAGGGAAACTGCCCTGCTGTTCGCAAGCCTTCTTGGCCTCTGCGTCTGGGTTGCGGGATTGCGGGTCGTGTTCTCGATCCCTCACGCCCTGCGTGGGAATCGGATCTTCCGCCTAACAGAGACGAACATACCGCAGCGCTATTTGGCAGCGATCCGTAGGGCGTTCCTGGCGCTCACGGTCGCGCCCGTTGTGTTCGTGAACGCCGCAGTTTTCGCCGCCGTCTGGCCTCTTCCGCGCTCGATCGCGCACCTGACGGTGCTTGGCCTCTGCGGCTTGGTCGGCGCCTATGCGTGCCTCTACCGCTTCCATAAGATCCCTTTCGCTTGCTCGTATCTTCCCGGCAAGTCGCAGGTGCACATGCGAGCCCTCGGGGCCATCGGATTCGTAGTGTTAATCGGCAAGCTAGCCGAGGCTGAGCTTCGTGTACTGTCGGACATCCGGGGCTACCTCTTGCTGACAGCAGTGCTTGTATCGGCGGCCTTGCTTGCATCTTGCCGTGCGAGTGCGGCCGCGGCTTCAGAGGACGCTGCGGTGGAGCTAGACGACTTGGAGACGCCGACGCTGGTGACCCTCAATCTCCCGCAGCCTGAGGAGCGAACGGCCGAAGGCCGCCGGAGCGATACCCAACCTTGCCGCTAGTGCACTGATCTTGTCACACGTTTGGCGAGCCGCCGGGCTGGGTTGCTCACACCGCCCAACGGTGCCCAGACTCTACTATCGATGAACAGAGGCCGCAATCGAATGCCAAGGCACCATTTCCGAGATGTCCTGGTTTGCGGAAATGACACCCAGCAGAGCGGGAAGGAGCGAAACGGCTTCGACGTCCATCCCGACTATGCCGATCAATAGGGGCTAGCGCTCCCTAAGGCCAAGGGCGCTCGGTCGTTGGCGCGGCATAATCCGGATGTCGGCATGATGCGCACTCTCATGCGCCAGAGTGGCGTAGTAGCTCTCCGCGTCCCTGAAGGCCTCAATCGGCGGGAGCTGGATGTAGTCGCTGTCTTGCGCGTAGTAGGCCTGGCCGCCGCGATGCCGGATGTCGGCCCCGAGCGCCGAGAAGAAGGCTTCGGCATGATCGATACGCTCCGGCGCGTTTTCGAAGCGTGGCTCCAGCTTGCCGTAGTAGTGAGTGGGCAGCCCGTCGATCTGCTCGACGTTGAAGACGGTGTAGCCCTTCGTGAAGTGGATTTCGCGCTCGGTCTCTTGGCCGTCGGGGTCCTCCTCGCTGCGGGTGATCGAATTGGCGTAGACGACCAGCGAACCTTTCTCACCCTTGCGGACCTGCGCGCCCAGCTCCTGCGCCTGGCGGTAGGTCATCCAGAGGGGGGCGATGAAGCCCTCCGCCGTCGCCGAGGCCCACAGCATCAGGATGTTGATACCGCTGTAGGGTTGGCCGTTGTGGCGCAGAGGCCGGGAGATGCGTCCCACCGCGTGTTCGGCGTTCCAAGGTTTGATCCAGGGCCTAACGCCGCGCTCCAGATCGGCGATGATGCGGTTGGTGACCCGCGTGTAGACGTCCTGACGCTTGCCGTTTCCGTTCCGGGTGTTCTTCATGGTGTGTCGTTCCTCCTGCTTTTGCTGCGCCGGGTTTCCCGTGACGCGGGCATGAGAAGGGCTGGGCGCACGAAGGCGAAACGTCACCGACGAAGGAGGGACACGGCCAACACGGGACGAAGCCCGCAGCCGGAGGATCGGGCGAGGAATGGAGCGGGCCGCGCCGTTGACGGGTCGCCGCGACCGGCCCATGATCGCGTCATGGTCGACGGGAAACCGGTCGCCGCGATCTAGGAGGAACCGCTGTCAGTCAGAACAGCCGGTGGATGGCGATGGCAGGAGGGCGACGGAGAGCCGAGACTCAGCCTGGTATCGCTCGGCGAATTCGCAATCGCCCATTCGGACTCAGAGACCCGAAGCTATTGCTTCGATTTGGGCGTCAGGTTCAGGTTTACCGCGTTGCAGTGACACCGTAGCGACTCTGGTGTGCCCCTTGGTGGCGATACGTGCAGCCACGCCTGGCACTTGTCACAACGAAAGCGCTCCAGAAGTTCCTTGAACGCCGCGACTACGGGCTGGAAGTCCTTCTTACCGAAATTGGCCCATTCGTTATAGTGGACCGCTTTGTTGACCGCCCACTGCTCAACGTTTGAGGTTCCGGCTGAATCAGCCAAGGCTTTCTTTCGACCCAGGGCGAGTTCTTTGTCAGCATCGTTGCCCCAGGATTGGGCGGATTCCACAGCCTTGCCGAGCAGCGTCTTCGTGCGCTTCAAGACGTTCGGAAGCAGCTCCCCGAGTTCGTAGTTCCCGTCGGCACGAAACGGCGGCGTCGCGCCGAGTAGGTCCGCGAGATGTCTAGACACGTATTCAAGGTGGTGCCGCAGTGCTGCTGCTGCGATCTCGACTTTACCGCGCGACAGAGCGGCATCGATCTCGTCCCAGATTTCAACGTTGGACTCAACCAGTGGACCGGTGTCGATCGTCCAACTGTGGAATGCGATCGACCGTTTGCTACTCACGAGGCCGGCTGACTTCATCTGCTCCGCCCACAGACGATCATGCGTGGTGATGACGAACTGGGTGTTCGGGAAGTGCGTCTTGAGGAGCTGACAAAAGTGATAGCGATGGCCGGCGTCGACAGACATGACCACATCGTCTAGCAGCGCAAACGTGAAGCGCTCGCCGAACAATCGCTTCATCAACGCAAGATAAAGACAGACGCCCATGCCATCCTGGTGGCCCTCACTGTGGAAGGCTGCCGGCGGAAACAGACCCCGATCGTAGAAGTTGACGTCAAGGCCGAGACTGCCCTCGGCCGGTGTGAGCTTAGCTGTGAACGTGCTCTCGTCATCCTCATTGATGGCTCGATAGAACGCGCTGAAATCCTGCTGGACTTCGTCGTAGAGCGTGTTGAGTTCGTCCTCCTGGACCGTGCAATACGCGTCGTAGGTTGCTTTGGCTTCCTTGGCGGCTAGTTCTGCCTCTTTAGCCTGCCTCCTTGCTTCGCGATAGTCCTTTAGGCGTAACTGTGCGGTCGTTAGGAAGGTCTGCGCATCGAGAGTCGCTGTTTGATCCGGCCTGGCGTCGACCTTGGCGTTCAATGCTTTCAGCTTCTTGGAGAAGTCGTCTGGCACGTGGAGCCAGCCCCCAGCCATACGGTCTTTCAGCGTTAGAAGACCGTCAACGTTCGAAAGCTTGGCCCTCAACCCCTGAACGTCAGCACGCCAAGTATTCAGGGCCTGAGTGAATTCTTCATCCCCCTCAAGCGCGGCGAGCTTCGTCACTGGAGTCAAGAGATCAACAACGCGGATAGCGTGTGCGGAGACTGCGGCTCCATTCTCGAGGAGTGACTCTTGGAGCTTCTTCGCTTCTTCGGACTTGGCAAGCTTCGCCGTGAGATGAGCGCGGAGATGGTCTTCATCAGGCCACGGCGTATCACAGAGAGGGCACTCCGGACCTTCGACGAGGTCGAGCCCCTTTTCGACGAAAGCGCGCTGTTGTAGAGCAGCCAAGAGTGCTGGATCATCCTCTAGCCTCTTGAGACCGGCGCTGATCGAGTTTGCTTCGTCTTGGCCAAGCGAGTGAAACTCGCTCTCGGCGTCCGCAAGCGCCTTGAGATCATTCAGTGCGGACTGCTTATTGAACACGTCGGCCTTGGAAGCCTCAGAGAGTCCAGTGTCCAGCTTGGTGTCCTTCGTAAGTTCGGTGATCGTCGGCAGGGCAAGCTTACTCCGCCTTTCGTTGACCACCTGCAAGACGTCCTTGGAGTGCAGCGTCGATATTTGGAGGTGTCGTTGGAGGGCAGTGCGCGCAGAATCGGTTGTCGTTGTAGCAGTACGGTGACTGCGTTGGAGCCTGTTCTGAGCTGTGTTGAGCGTGGAGCGGATGTGGCCAATCTCATCTAGCTTCAGAATCGTCTGTATCTCCTCGGACCGTTTGGTTGGCTCTACGAGAATGAAGCGAAGGATCTCCCGCCGGGACAGAGTGATCTCAGGATGCTCCGCAACCTCGGCCAGGATCGACTTGACCTGTACGTCATCGGGGGAGATCTTGGGCTTTTTCGGAGCGGACACCTTGCGATTGATCGTCACGGTCTTGCCAAGGTCTGGCAAGAAGACCCGAAGCTCGACGAACGCGGCGTCGGGAAACTTGGTCTTATCCACATGAGGGCCGTGCTCCGAGACCGACAAGCCTTTGGTTCCCCTGCCTGTGAGCCTTCCAATGTGGCCAGTCAGTCCGAACTCGATGGCATCAATGACACCGCTCTTGCCGGAGCCATTCGGACCAGAGATCGCGAAGCTTCCCTTGTCGAAGTTGATGTCGAGCTTTCGAATACCCCTCATCTCTTCGATATGGACAGACTCCAGTTGGATCATTGGAGTTCACCTCCAGTCGGAAGCTTGAAGACTCCCACGAAGTCGTCGGGCTTCAGCTTCCTATCTGACTGAAGGACTTTGCGAAGTTGCTCGATCTTGTTCGCATCGAGCGTTTCGTCCTCAGCAAGTTTCTTGAGGAACTTTTCAGCGATTTGCTCTTGAAGCGTTGCCATGGCGACCTCACTCGTTCAACAACAGCTCGGCCATGCCGTCGAGGCGGGCCTTCACTTGCTGCCAGCCCGGCATGACCTGCCTCAACAGGCGGTAGTAACGCGGGCTGTGGTTGTGTTCTTGCAGGTGGCACAGCTCGTGACAGATGACGTAGTCAACGCAGTCACGAGGGGCTTTGACCAAATGCGAATTGAGCAGGATTGTGCCTGCCGGAGAGCAACTGCCCCACTGCTTGCGCATGCGCATCAAGCGCCACTCGGGCGCGTCATCTAGCCAGACGACGCGTTCTGCGATGACGGCGAGGCGACGGGCAAAAACTTCGCTGGCTCGGATGCGGTACCAATCGCGCAAGTGTTCCTTGACGGTCGCGGCGTCGGGCGCCGGGGTTTCGACTCGGATTTGGCCGCGCAGCAGCTTCACATTCGGTGCGCCTTCGGGCTGGCCCTGCACCTTGAGCTGGTAGCGGCGGCCGAGATAGAAGAGGCTCTCGCCGCTTACGTAGTGCCGCGGCAGAACCTGTTCCATCTGCTCCCGTGCTGCGTCCACGTGACGCTTTACCCACCGTGCGCGCTTAAGCACCGCGTCATGGACTCTGGCCAGGTCCTCGCCCGCAGGCGCATCAACCTGGACCGAGCCGTCCGGGTGAACGTGAATAGAGACCCTTCTGCTTTTGGTGGGCGCAAAGAGAACATCATAGCTGATCCGGTCACTGCCGTACTTGAAGCTCTGACGGGTCATCGCCCTTCTCCCCTGCTGAGGCCGACGCGAGTGATATGGATGACGCGCTCGATTACCTCTTTCGCGTCGTCGAGCCCGATCAAATTGAACAAACGCGGCAGCAGCTTGCGACGGATCTCTGCCTCGATGTCCTGTGGACTCACCGAGTGCTCCGCGACGGCCTGCCGGACGGTCTGGTCGATTGCGAACGCTTCGTCGACGAATGTCTGGCCGTCATTGGCCGCCTGCTTTTCGAACTGATCCTCGCCGAGCACGAGCCGAAATGCGCCGTAATAAGCGCCGGCGTGCCGGTTGTCCCCGAAGCTGTCTGGAACGGTGTCGAGGTCCCGGTTCTTGACCTTCTCCTCGAACTCCTTGAAGAGCATGTATTGCTTGTAGGGATGGTTGAAGAGGGCCTCGGCCTCAGCGATGGCCTGTTTCAGCAGGGCCGAGAACTCCTGTTGGGCGTAGGGATCGTCAGCCAGCTCCTGCTGGATCGTCTTCTTCAGACGACTACGAATGATGTCTGTTTCGTTGCGGGTCTTCTCTTCCGACCACTTCTTGGGGTCTTCGACCTTGCCGAGATCGTTGACCATGATGACGCCATCAGGGTCTTTGACTTCTGCCCCGACCACGTGCTTGTCAACGAGGCGGCGGATTTGCTCCTCATAGGTGCTGTAGTCCACCGTTTCCTGTGCGTCCTGCTTAGCGATCTTGCGGAGGTTGGTGAAGAAGCGTAGATCACGCTTGTAGGTCTCGATTAGTTCCTCCGTGAAGCTGGCGTCCTCAAAGAACGTGCGCGAAGCAAGCGCCGTCTTCAGGCACAAGCCGAAAGCCGTGAGCGCTTCGTAGAAGTCCTCGCGGATGACCTGCCGCGTGTCATAGGCGTTGCCGTCTCCGTCCTCCTCGAAGCGCGGCACGAGAACCTGTCGGTATTGCTCCAGGTCTTGCTTATTCTTGACGCCCGCGAACAGCGCCCAAAGGCGTTCGTGAAGCGCGGGTAGACGTTTGTACTCCGTGCTGACTTGCTGATAGAGGCCTTCCAGGTCATCGATGTCGTATCCGCCCTGCGTCCGGCTCGCGAGGTCCTGATACTGTGCGATGGCCGTATCGAGTTGCTGGAGGATGCCGCGATAGTCGATCAGCAGGCCATATTCCTTCGCGTCGTGCAGGCGGTTGACGCGGGCAATCGCCTGCATCAGATTGTGTTCCTTGAGCGGCTTGTCGATGTATAGGACCGCGTTGCGCGGTTCATCGAAGCCGGTCAGGAGTTTGTCGACAACGATGAGCAGGTCGGGGCGGCCTTCAGTGCTGAAGTCTTCGATGACCTGCCGCTCATAGTTCTCCGCGTCGTTGCCGACATTGTCTTTCCACCATTGCTGAACTTCGGGCAGCTCGCTCTCATCGACATCGCTGTGACCCTCTCGCGTGTCGGGCGGCGAGATGACGACGGTGCTCGTGACCAGGCCGGTTGCGTCCAGAGCCTTCTTGTAGGTGATCGCCGCTCGCTTGCTGTCGGTTGCAATCTGACCCTTCAGGCCCTGGTCCAGCTTCTTGAAATTCTCGTTGAAGTGGACGGCGATGTCCCACGCGATCAGCTCAATCCGGTTGGCGGAGCCGTAGACCGGACCCTTCTTGCCCCACTTCTTTTTGAGGTCGCTCCGCTGCCTATCGGATAGGCCGAGGGTGATCTTGTCGAACCAGTTATCGATAGCCTTCTCGTTGACCTCCAGTTCGGGCTGGCGCTCTTCGTAGAGGAGCGGGGTGACCGCCCCGTCCTCGACGGCGCGCTGCATTGTATAGGCGTGGACGATCGGGCCGAACTTGTTCGTCGTCTTCTCGTCCTTGAGCAGCGGCGTGCCGGTGAAGGCGACATAGGCCGCGTTCGGCAGCGCCTTGCGCATCCGTTCATGCCCTTCGCCGCCATGACTGCGATGGCCTTCGTCGACCAGAACGATCATGTTTTCGCTCGGGTTGTAGCAGTCGGTGAGTTTCGAGGCCGTATGGAACTTGGCGATGATCGTGAAGATGATCCGTTCTTTGCCCTTGCCGATGCGTTTGGCCAGGTCACGGCCAGAGCTGGCTTTGGCTTTCTCGCCTTCTTTCTTAGTGGCGACGACGGAACCAAACGCCCCGCCAGAGAGGAACGTCCGTGCGAGCTGATCCTCCAGGTCGATACGGTCATTCACGACCACGACCCGGCATTCCTTCAGGCTCTCGTGCAGCAGGAGAGCCTTGCAGAGGAAGACCATCGTGAACGACTTGCCGGAGCCGGTGGTGTGCCAAATCACGCCGCCCTCACGACCGCCGCCGGGCTTCTTCTTGTTGATGCGGCCGATGAGCGCCTTGATGCCGAAGGCCTGCTGGTGGCGCGCTGCGATCTTGCCTGCCTTGCGGTCGAAGAGGATGAAGAAGCGGACGAACTCGAGGAGTCGGTCCTTGGTGAGCAGGCTGACCAGGAGCCGGTCCTGATCGGTCGGGAGCTGGCCTCCCGCCGCCCAGAGGCTCTCGAAGTATGTCCGGAGCGCCGGCGGGCGAAAGCCAAAGATGGCGCTCTTGATTTCATCACCCGGTACGGTGTTCTTGATCGCTGCGAAGTGCGCGTCATCGAAGTCCTCTTCGCGCCAGCCGGTCCAAAATTTTTTCGGCGTCTTCGTCGTCCCGTAGCGTCCGTCATTGCCGCTCAAGGACAGCAAGAGCTGGCTGTAGGCGAAGAGCTTTGGAATCTCGTCGGTCTTCTGGTTGCGGATGTTCTGACTGATACCCTCGTCCAGCATCGACTTGTTCGGGTTGCCCGAGTCGGGACGCTTGGCTTCGATAACGACCAGCGGCAAGCCGTTGACGAAACAAACGAGGTCAGGGCGGCGCGTGTGCGTCCCGCCGCTGGAGAGGACCTCGAACTCCTCTGTAACGACGAAACTGTTGTCCTCCGGGTTGTCCCAATCGATGACCGGGATGGTCGGGTTGTGCTTCTTGCCGTCGACAAACTCCGTCACGGTCACGCCGAGGGTAAGCGTGTTGTAGAGCTTTTCGTTGGCCGTCAGCAGTCCTTCGTGCATGACCGGCGAGGTCAGCTCGCGGACGATCTGGTCGATGGCGTTGGTCGAAAGGGGATAGAACTTGCCTTTGTACTCGAAGCGGCGCTTGCGCAGCTGCTCGACTAGGATGCCCGTCAAGACCACGTTCTGTGTACTGCCGCTGCGGGCGGCGAGTGCCGAAGCCGGTGGCAGATAGTCCCAGCCGAGCGCCGCCAGCACCCGAAGAGCCGGGATTTGCGCGCTGTATTCTTCCTTGGTTTCCGGTGTCAATTGCATTGCGTCATCCCGTGGCCGAGAGGGGTGGGGCATCGTCCGACATCTTCAGGCGCTTCTTGCCGGTGAGAAGCTGCTGCATGAGAGCTTTCTTCTGACGCATCAGCTGCTCCCGTGAGGTCTGCTGCAACCGGATAGCTCGATCGGCTGCACCTAGGACGGCGGCGATTGCACGCTGCTCCTCGATGGGGAATGTGGGGACCTGGATGTTGCCGACGATGGTTGTATTCAGGTTCTTCTGCGTCCCCGGTTGGCCGCTGTTCGCGAGGCGTTGTGTGTAGAACTCTAGAAGGTAGTAGAGAAAACTCTTGTCGAGATAGTCGCTGATCTCTCTGAAGACTACGAACCCATCATGAATGCATACCGGTATGCCGACGATCTTGGGTACGCCTATAGTTGCGCAGATCGACATGATGAGCTCGCCTGGATCGACGGGAACACTCTTCTGGACACCCAAGGCAGAAAGGTATTGATCGGTTCTCTGCAGAAACTCTGTTTGTGACCCGGTAACATCCGAGATGCGCACCCATCCGCGCCCTTCTGCTGCAAACCATTGAGGGTCTTGGATTGGGCGTGGCGAGGCACCTCTCCGGACGGTGCAAAGGTGCCTGAGTGGCACAAATTTCCAAGGCTGATTCTTGAACTGTGGACTGCGTTCGGTCCCGGTTAACAGACGCTGCATCAAGGCGCGCTTCTGGGCCTCGCTGTTCTCGATTAGGCTGTCGACCGTCTCGATCGCTCGGTCCCAGGTCCAAAGAACCATACCAATCCGTCTCTGTTCTTCAATGGGAGGAAGTTCGACTGGAATCAGCGAAAAATCACGAAAGTAGAGGCGGAGACGATCCTTGGTGAGGCCATATGAATAGGCCCACAAGAGATACTTCGTCCTCGCCGACTTCAAGAGGTACGAGGCGAAGAGTGAGTCGATGGCTTTCTTGGGCCGCAGGACAATATAGGCAGGACTGACGAGCGCATCGAACTCGGCGAGACCGGACGCGCCTTGCCACATGCGCATCATGTTGTAGGCAATGTCGCCCTGTCGGACCAATAGATGCTGTTGCGCGGAAAGGTTAGTATCGGTCTTCCTGTCTAGTGAGTCGCGGAGGACCAAGCCGTCGTTGAGCGTCACGGACAGAGTCAGAAGTCCGGCGATACCTTTCTCACGACGGCTAGTGAAGCGGTCGCCCAACTTGGTGCTGTGCCAGCCTTCAGGCACCATAACCCAACTCCTTCAAATAGCCATCCATCTGCGCCTCGATTTGCGCCAGCTGGGCCTTCAGCGTTTTCCGCTCTTCGAGCACGGCGGCGAGATCGATCTCCTCTTCCTCCTCGAACGTGTCCACATAGCGCGGGATGTTGAGGTTGTAGTCGTTCTCCGCGATCTCCTCCAGGCTTGCGACGTGGGCGTATTTGTCGACGTCCTCGCGGGCCTGGTACGTCGCCACGATCTTGGCGACGTTGTCGTCCGAGAGCTGGTTCTGGTTCTTGCCGTCCTTGTATTCGCGGCTTGCGTCGATGAACAGTACGTCTCTCGTCGGCTTGTTGCGCCGGAAGATCAAGATCGCGGCCGGAATGCCGGTCCCGTAGAAGAGCTTCTCTGGCAGGCCAACCACGGCATCCAGGAGGTTCTCGTCAATCAGCTTCTTGCGGATCTTGCCTTCGGCTGCACCGCGGAACAGGACGCCATGCGGAACGACGACGCCCATACGCCCGGTCTTGGGCTTCAGGGTTTCGACCATATGCAAGACGAAGGCGTAGTCGCCCTTGGTCTTTGGCGGGACGCCGCGGCGGAAGCGCCCGAACTTGTCGCCGGCTGCGCTCTCGTGGCCCCACTTCTCCAGACTGAAGGGCGGATTGGCGACGACCACATCGAAGTGCTTGAGCGTGTCTTCGCTGTCGAGGAGTTTCGGGTTGCGGATGGTGTCGCCCCATTCGATGCGGTGGTTGTCCTCGCCGTGGAGGAACATGTTCATCTTGGCGAGCGCCCAGGTGCTACCGATGGCTTCCTGGCCGAACAGGGCGTATTTCCGGGAGCCGTCATGTCGCCGCAGCACCTCCTTGCCGCACTTCATCAAGAGCGAGGCCGAGCCGCAGGCCGGATCGCAAATCTCGTCGCCTTCCTTGGGTTCCACGAGTTGCGCAATCAGCTCCGAGACTTCGGGCGGCGTGTAGAACTCGCCAGCCTTCTTGCCGCCGGTGGCGGCGAAGTTCTTGATGAGGAACTCGTAGGCGTTGCCGATGATGTCGAGCTTGCCGACGCGGGAGGGTCGCAGGTTGAGCTCCGGCTTGGCGAAATCCTCCAGCATGTGGCGGAGGATGTCGTTCTTCTGCGCCTCGTCGCCGAGCTTGGTGCTGTTGAAGCTGATGTCCTGGAAGACGTCCTGGAGCTTGTGGATGTTCGCCTCTTCGATCGCGTGCAGGGCCTTGTCGATGCGCTCGCCGTTGCCCGGCTCGAAGCGCCGCTCGTAGAGCGCGTAGAAGCTGGCTTCTTTCGGCAGGACGAAACGCTCGTTCTTCAGCATCTCGTCGATGAGCGCCGGGTTGTCGCCGTACTCCGTCTTGTACTTGTCGTAGTGGTCCTGCCAGACGTCGGAGATGTATTTCAGGAAGAGCAGGGTGAGGACGTAGTCCTTGTAGATGCTGGGATCGACGACGCCCCGGAAGGTGTCGCAGGCTGCCCAGACGGCTTGGTTGATTTTCTTTTGGTCGACTTCTTGCTTCGTCATGCTTGTTCTTCCTTTCGCTGCTCCATCAGACTTAAACCAGTAATTCCTTCGCGACAACCGTCAGCTCTCGTCGGCGGTTCTCAATCAGCCGCTCCATCAGCTCGCGCTCGCGCCGCACCGCCCGGCTAAGAGCGACCAGACGCCGCTGCTGCTCGATCGGCGGCAGGCTCAACGGCGTCTTCTCCAGCACCTGCCGCCGGATGCTCGTGATGTAGCTGCCCGTCGCCGACTGCGAAAAGTAACGCTGTGCATTCGGCAGGTTTATCTGCCAAGCGATGAACGCAGGGAGCACTGGCTTACCCTTCTTCACGCGCACCAAGAAGAAGTGCGGCGAGCACACGGCCCGCTCCGGCGGCTCTTCGAGGCACACAGCGACATTGCGTTGCCCGCGGGCGGAGAATAGAATGTCCTCGGCCCCGAGCCAATCGGGTTCACGTCGCCCGGTCAGCTTTGTTCTGGCGACGCCGTGCCAGTCAACGCCGGACTCGGTATCGACGTTCTTGATCTGGACCACGGCGACATCGCCACCGGGCATATCCCGAACCGCACCACGGATCGGATGTCCACCCGTTACGGTCGCCACGTCCCTCAAACAGATTGATCTATACTGCATCATTGACTATGATGCACTTTTCGTGTCATTCTGTCAACAGAACATATGCATCATGCCGAATGATGCGAATTGAAAGGGAAGAGGGGTCGAGAGGGATCATGAGCAGCACTAACCCACGTCCGAGCGCACCGGCGACTGACGCAATCATCACCGCCTTGGCGAACCTCGTCAACGACGCCAAAACCGAGACGCGCGAACCCAGCCATTCCGACATCGATTTCCAGATCCAGCGAGCAGGCCTGACACCCGGCGATCCGAAGACTGCGGGCCAAGTCGTCGGAAAGGCGAAGCGCGTCAGGGCCGTCCTGAGCTGGGCTCTTGAGCACGATCACGAAAAAGGGGAGCGTTTCGTCGCAGCTTTCATCGCCATGTTGAAAGGCAAGGGCGGCTTTCGGAAGGACTCTCCAAACTTCGTTGGCGACGACGCCCTCACCGAAGCGATTGAGGCGTTTCGACAGGAAGGCTACACGCTCTCAACCGATGGGCATCTCGGTCCGGCAAGTCTCGACACCTTGTCCGGCGCAAAACTGACGGCAGCGCTTGAGGCCTATGTGCAACGTGCTCGCCGGGGTGCGAAGACGCCGCCTTGCTCGTTGGTACAGGAAAGGACTTGCTCGAAGCGACGGCAGCACATGTTCTTGTAGAACGGTTCGGCCAATACAGTCATCACGCCAACTTCCCGATGCTGCTGGGGCAAGCATTCGTGGCCGTGGGAATGGTAACGCCGCAGACCGCTGCATCACAGGGAGAACCTGTGCAATATCGGATGCAGCGTGCCCTGTTCGAGTCCGGCTGTGCGGTCAACGCACTCCGCAATAAACAGGGCACTGGTCACGGACGCCCCTGGCTGCCGACAGTGTCGCAGGGCGAAGCCAGAGCTGCGGTTCAGCTCATGGGCATCCTGGCCGGGATGCTGTTGGAGGCTCACCAGACCAATCCGTAATGCGGCTGCGTGCTAAAGCGGCAGGCGTCCGGTCACCGTAAAGAAACCGTCAGAAAGGTATGCCGCCAAACAGGCGAGGCTCAGGAGTTGCAAGCGAAACCATGCGCCATGAAACCGCGTAAACGATTTTAAATGAGGGATGTAGGGCGAAGCCTGGAGAGCGCTGGCTTGCTTTGCGAGCAGGAAGTCGGGGGTTCCGAGCCTACGGCGCCACAAGTGTCGACCCCGGCAAGCAACACTCGCCATCCGTCCGGGACGATTGTCCTTCAAGTTGTCCTTCACTGTGGTCGTTTTGGTCACGAGTCACCCCCGTCCCTCGGCTTGGCGCGAGGGCATCGATCACTCCATAAGCCACTCATAATCAATACAATAGCCCTCAGACGCTGGGCCCCCGCGTGTCGCCACTGCTCACTCCTGAAACCCCCTGCATTGGGCTCATAACCCAAAGGTCGAGGGTTCAAATCCCTCCCCCGCAACCACTTAGCTCCACGTTGTCCTTTATTTGTGCGGTTACAAGACCCAAAGTGCTGGTCGTGTCACTTCTGCCGTCGCTGGTTCCCCGGCCCTAATCGCTCCAGGTAGCCTTCAACCTGACGACCGATTTCGCGCAGTCGCTCGTTGCTCACACCGGCTTCGTCCTCTTCGCTGGGCTGGCTGTGCGGTCTCGGTACAGGCAGCATCTCAACACGCGGCACGTGGGCAATCAGTCCCTCCCGCTTGCCCAGGCGGAACGCTCGTCGGAGGACTTCCAGGTCACGGTTCACGCTCGCAGGAGCCAGATCGAGCCCGTCGCGGTATTCAGCGATCCTGGTGTGGCCGAGATCGACGGCGCGCATCTCTTCTGAACTCCGCGCGTAGGCGCTTCAGGCGGCTCCGAAGCGAAGCGATCGAGCGCTTGTTGTGGCTCACGTAGTCGTCTTCTACGATCCGCAGTAGCTCGCCCACAGTGCAATTATGCGGCCCAGCGACCTCTGTGCGCACGGCGGTGTCAGCGAGATGTCGTCGTCGCCAAGCTTCCGCTGCTCCTTGTTCTGGTAGGGCGTGAAAATGCGGCGCTGGTCGAGGTAGAAGAACCAGCGACCTGCGTTCCTCAGACGCTTGAGCGGCCCCATCCCTCTCGGCGTCCTCGACACAGTGTCAGTCTAGGCGACCCGGAGTCGGACTGTGGTCACATCCACGGTCCGCCGCGAGTCCGCCCGGCTTCGAGCTGCTCGCGGCGCACTGCGGGATGGAGCGGGGCCAATAGGAACCGCTCCACGGCAAAGGTAACGCACTGCAGCAGTTCCTGAAACGGCCGATTCTCCGATCGGGAACGATTCAGCAACCGCGACGCCCCGAGATCGCGGCCGCTCACACCAGGGCGCTTCCAGATAGGGCGGGATCACCAGGGGTGACGCGATTGACTTGGGCGAACCTCGCGATCGCTTGAACGGTCCGGTTTGCGCCTGGCCCACACTCCGAGTTGGCTGTTGTTGCCTGCTTGACACGCAGGGCCGTCAGGCGGCGGGTAGGCGGGTTGACTTGAGCGAGACCAAGAGATAACATGGCCATGATATCTATCGTGGCCATGTTAAGAAATGACTTGACCGCCGCGCCCTCAGAATGGCCCCTACAGTTCATCCCGAAGCCCAGTTCACGGACCTTCTCGTGAAGCTATTCGAGAAAGCGGATTGGAAAGTTGAGCGCGAGGCGCCCCGCCGCAATGGTCGAACCGACCTCCTCGTCGCTGCCGGGAAACGACGATATCTGGTGGAGGTCAAGGTTCTGTCGGAAGCACGGAGAGATCGCTTGATACCCGCCTTGGCTCAGGCGATTCTTCAAGCGCAAAAGGCGGCTGAGTCTTTCTCGCCGGCGGCGATAGCGCTCGCGGTCGTGGCGGCGCCGCGAGTCCCCGCTGGGGTCGCAGACGCCGCGATAGGCTTTGCGGAAGAACACGCGCCAGAGGTCGCCATCGGCGTGATTGACGGTCACGGTCTCAGGAGGTTCTCCGGCTACGGCCTCGAACGGTTCAATTCAAAACCGGTTCGCCGACCGAGGAGCGTGATCGTCACTCATCAGAAGCTCCCAGACCTATTCTCGGACCTGAACCAATGGCTGCTCAAGATCTTGGTTGCACAAGCTTTGCCCAGCTCGCTGATCAGCGTTCCGAGGGGAGAGCTCGCGAACGCCTCTCGGTTGGCCGCGGCAGCCGACGTCTCGGTCATGACCGCTACGCGATTCGTACGGCGCCTCATGCGTGAGGGCTTTCTCGACGAGGAGCGTGATCGACTCGAGATCGTCCGGCTTGGAGAGCTCATGGATCAATGGGCATCTGCGAACCGCCATGCCAGTCGCGAGATTCCGGCGCGCTGGATCATCAGAAAGGATGTCAAGCAACTCCAGGAGTCGCTGGCCGCGTATACCGACGAGCTGGAAGATCTGTCCCGCTCGGGCAGGGCATCGAGCGGCTCCATTCCGAATCGCTGCTGCCTAGGGCTGTTCGCCGCCGCGGACCTGTTAGGATTCGGATTCGTACGTGGTGTGCCGCCCCAACTTTATATGGAGAGGATTGAGCCAGATTTGTTGCGGCGCTTCGGCCTCGCCGTGGACAACGGTTCCGGGGGTTCCCCGGACGCATACCTGCGGATACCGACCAATCCGGAATCCGTCTTTCGTGCGGCAGTTAGAATTGACGGTACGCCAGTATGCGACATCCTGCAGATCTGGCTTGACACGAATTCCTACCCCGCACGCGGCCGGGAGCAGGCGGACATGATTCGAAAGCGCGCCCTCGCCCCCTTGTTCGCGGCGTGACTTGCGATGGACGGCGTTCCGGAATTCGACTCGTTTGCACGACTCCTTAGGGCGCTCGAACCCTGGCTCGAGGAGGTGGTCATCGTGGGAGGCTGGGCGCATCGGCTTCATCGCCTGCACCCCCTCGCCCAGTCCTTGAGCTACGCGCCATTGATGACTCTCGACGCCGACGTAGCGCTCCCGTCGCGCTTGCCGATCCAGGACGAGAACATCCGGCAGCGGCTCCTCGCAGGTGGCTTCAGAGAGGAGTTTCTCGGTACAGATCAACCGCCCGCGACGCACTACCGCCTCGGAACGGAAGAGTCTGGATTCTACGCCGAGTTCATCACGCCGCTCGTTGGCGGGGCCTACGATCGCCGCAGCCGCCGCAGAGCAACTTTGGAAGTCGCCGGCGTAATGTCACACCAGCTGCGGTATGTCGAGCTGTTGCTGCATCGGCCCTGGACGGTCGAACTACAGGAGCAGATCTTCTCGGGTGCCGTCAAAGTGGCGAACCCCGCGAGCTTCATTGCCCAGAAGATCCTGATCCAGGGCAGGAGACCGCCGGAGGATCGGGCCAAGGACATCCTCTACGTACACGACACGCTCCAGTTGTTCGGCTCGCGATTGGCCGAGCTGAAACAGGAGTGGGTGACCAGCGTGTCGCAGCGACTGCAGACCCGACAGCGCAGCGCTCTGGCCAGAGCACCGGAGACCGTCTTTGGCGAAGTCACCGACGACATTCGCCGCGCCGCTCGGATAGCCGGTCCTCGGATTCAATCGCCTGTAGCAATTCGCGAAGCATGCCAATATGGCCTCGAGCAGCTCATGCTGTAGACCCGACGCGCAGTTCCGCAGGCTGGGAGGCGACATCTGGGCGGCGCGCTCGATTCAGAGCCTTCACGATGGCCGAAAAGGACAACGACCGACAACTCGAGGCGCTGCGCACGGAGTGTGGACGGCTGCGAGCTGAGAACGCCCGTTTGCGGGAGGAGCTTTCCAAACTCGGAGTCTCGGTGCAGACGCATCCGTCGGACCGGAAGGTAGAGGTGACGGAGCAGCGCCGCCCTTCGGTCACGTCAAGATCATCGGCGGAAGCGAAGATCGCCCTTTTCCGATCGCTCTTCCGAGGAAGAGAGGATGTCTACGCCGTGCGGTGGCAGCGTGCGGACGGCCGGTCCGGGTACTCACCGAGAGCGAAACGCGATTGGAAAGCCTATCTGTCCAGCGAGGCCGCTGATCGGCGAACCGTCGATCGCGAAACGCGAACACTGCTCCCGCTCACCGACGATGCGATCGGTCAGCACCTGAGGGGCGAGCTCACGATCGGCGTGTACCCTCTGCTGTCCGATGAGACTTGCTGGTTTCTTGCCGTCGACTTCGATAAGAAGACCTGGCAGGAGGACGCCCGCGCATTCTCGGCGATCTGCAGCGAGAAAGGCGTGCCGGCGGCGATCGAGCGATCGCGTTCCGGCAATGGAGCACACGTCTGGATCTTCTTTGAGCAACCTGTTCCGGCTGCGTCGGCTCGGAGACTGGGTTGTGCGCTCTTGACAGCCACGATGGAGCGTCGCCACCAGATCGGCCTCGATTCTTACGACCGGCTGTTCCCCAGTCAGGACACGATGCCGAAGGGCGGATTCGGAAACCTCATTGCTTTGCCCCTCCAGAAGGCTCCAAGGCAAGCTGGAAATTCTGTCTTTATCGACGATCAGTTCGCTCCCCTTCCCGACCAGTGGGCGTTCTTGGCTGCCATGAAAAGGATGTCGATCCACGCGGCCGAATCGATCGTCGAGCGCTCGATGCAGTCCGGAGGAATCATCGGAGTTCGGCTCAGCCGTTCGGACGACGACGAACCGGATCCCTGGACCCTTCCGCCTTCCGGCAGGCAAGTCGAGAAGGCGATCCCCGGTCCCTTACCCAGCAGCGTCAGCGTCGTTCGGGCGAATCTACTGTTCCTCGAGAAATCGGGCCCGCCTTCGCCGCTTGTGAACCGCGTATTGCGGATTGCGGCTTTCCAGAATCCCGAGTTCTACAAGGCGCAGGCGATGCGGTTGTCGACGTTCGGCAAGCCTCGCGTGATCTCATGTGGGGAGGAGCTCGACCGCCATATCGCCCTCCCGCGGGGCTGTCTGGATGAGCTCACCGGACTGCTGCGTGAGTGCTCGATCGACGCGCGAGTACGGGACGTGCGGTTCGAGGGTAAGCCCATCGAAGCCAAGTTCGGCGGTCGCCTCCGCCCGGCTCAGACGGACGCTGTCGAAGCAATTCTCGCCCACGATGACGGGGTGTTGAGCGCTCCCACCGGCTTCGGCAAGACGGCCGCGGCCGCGCACGTGATCGCGGCCCGCAAGGTCAACACGCTGATTCTCGTGCATCGACGGCAGCTTCTCGATCAGTGGCGCGAGCGACTCGGGATGTTCCTGGACTTTCCGTCAGAGTCGATCGGGCAGATAGGCGGAGGCAAGTCTGCGCCGACTGGCATCGTCGATGTGGCGGTCGTCCAAAGCTTGTACATCAAGAAGCAGGTCAACGACCTGGTCGCGAACTACGGTCAGGTCATCGTGGACGAGTGCCACCACGTCTCGGCATTCAGCTTCGAGCAGGTGATGCGCCAGGCGAAAGCGCGATTCGTTCTCGGCATGACGGCGACGCCCACGAGAAAGGACGGCCATCACCCCATCATCACCATGCAGTGCGGCCCAATCCGCTTCTGCCTGAGTGCACGGTCGATGGCCGAGAACTCGCCATTCCAGCACAGGGTCGTGCCCGTTCTGACCGACTTCGCTCTGCCCGATCCTGTCTCGTCACCGAAGATCCACGAGGTCTATGCCGCCTTGATCGAAGACGACGGACGCAACCAACGAATCGTCTCCGACTTGATCGCTGCGGTAGAGGCGGGCCGCTCGCCGCTGCTTTTGACTTCCCGAACCGGCCACCTCGAGACCTTCAAGAGGTTGCTCGAGGGGAAGGTCCCGAACGTCTTCGTGCTGAAGGGAGGATGGGACGAAAGCAGCGTCGGGCCGTCGACGAGTCGATGGCGAAAGTTGCGCGAGACGAACCGCGAGTGATCCTCGCGACCGGAAGCTACGTCGGGGAGGGCTTCGACGATCCTCGCCTCGACACACTGTTCTTGGCGATGCCAACTCTCCTGGCGCGGCACGCTCCAACAATATGTCGGACGTCTTCACCGGCTTCACGACGGCAAGCAGGTGGTCCAGGTGTACGACTATGTCGACGCCCGGGTTCCGATGCTTGCCCGGATGTACGAACGGAGGCTTCGCGGCTACCGGGCTTTGGGCTACACGCTCGGGGATGTTAGCGCTCCAGAATCGGAAGGCTAGGCTCGCGGTCGTCGGGCAAGCCGGCGTCGTTGAGCCGCCGTTGGAGACTGGGCTTGTTGGCGTGTTCTTCGCGAATGGTGCGAAGGCCGAACTTAAAGTCGGCTTCGCGGTTGTCCCGAATCGCAAGATCCTGTAGATCGACGAGCAACTGGACCGCTCGGTCGTAGTCGTTCGGACGCTTTGTCGCAATCAGGTCACCGATCTGGTCCCAAGCCTTCTCTTCTCGGGCGGCCAGGCGGTCGAGATAGGCTGCGCGGGCGGCGGCCTGCTCGGCCTCTCTGCGCCGCTTCTCCGCTTGTTTGCGCGCGGCGAGCTCACGCTCGCGCTTCTCCGCCCGCGCCCTGGCGGCGCGCCGGAGGTCGCCCGCGGTTCGCGGTTTCGCGGAGGCTGTCTTCTTGCTCCTTGGAGGGTTGGCGTCATGATAGCGGCGCAACAGCTCTGCTCCCAGAGCGGGGCGTCGCCCGCGGACCGCGGCGCACAACAAGGCATTCTTCTCCTCGATGGTCAGAGCTTTCACCCACTTGACGACATCTTCGACCGAAGGCTCCTGAGGTGCAGAACCGCTCGCCTCGGCCGCCGCCTCGATCAGATCAAAGTCGACCTCGAAGAAGCCGGCGAAATCACAGAGCGGTTCCGACAGGTCGTGCAGGCCCGCAGGCACGGGCGGCTCGCACTCGTCGTCTTCGACCTCTTCCTCCTGGACTGAGCGGAGCCAGCCAAGGTACAAGCAGCGGTAGTCGCCGCTCAACAGGTCTTCACGCAGAGGCAGCAGCGACCCCATCCAGTCGTCCTCCTCGCCGTCGTAGTAGTCCTCGTAGATTTCTTCGGCGTCGAATTCGACGATGAGGTCCTTTCGATGGGCGCGAACGCTGATGAACGGCCCGGCGCAGTAGGGCTCGATTCGCCTGAAGCTCGTGAGGCTGTTTGGCAGGCGTACCTGGAAGCGTCGCGTCCCCCAATTCGCCCAGTAGAGGAACGCATCGAACATCTGCTCCATCAGGCGGCTCGGATCGCCCTTGAAGTCACCCCACTGATACGTGTTGACGAAGCTCGTCGAACTGATCGACGCACGCGTCGAGAGCTGCCGAAGCCGCTTATGCTGCGCAGAGGTCAGGGGCTTGTCGACCGCGCGGAACTCGTAGTGTTGGTACTCGCTCATCCGTGGTACGTGCGCCGGCGATGGAACGCCTCGATCCACTCCGCGCCTTTCGGCGGCCGTGAAGGCAGCGGCAACTCGAGCAGCGAAACCCTCAGCCGGCTCTTTCCTCTCCGGCAGAGCGCCACGAGCTCGCAGGCATCGGTCATGTCGACGCCTACGACGGTGACGTCGACTCCCAGCAGCTCGACGTCAAAAGGGAAGCCGACGTTGTCGTCGATCATCGTCAACCATCCGCCAGCCCCCTCTGCCTCTCCGTAGGCGTCGACTGTCGCCTCCTCGACGAGCTCGCGAAACCTCTCGTCGCTCAGGGTTCCGGAGCGCCTGGTCTTCGTGGCGATCTTGCGGCGCATCGAAACGCAAGCGTAGCAGAGCTGACCGAAGGCGGTGGCCGCTTGACCACGATCAGTAGGACTTGCGTTCGACCCGGTTGGCTTTGGGAGCAGGCAGCCGCCGCCCCGAGCCTCCGGGGCCTCGAGGGTTGACCCCACGCAAGAGCCTCGCCCTGCGTCCAGCACGATTGTCCTTTAAGTTGTCCTTCACTACAGACCTTCTGGTCACCCATCCGGCCTTGCCGCGACGGCGCTTCTGTCCCGCCCCAGCTGGAACAGGAGGGAGCGTTTCGCCGCTAAGCTAGCGGAGGAAGCGCATGAGGAAAGCATCTCGGCCACGACGGTCTCGCGAGGATAGCTCTTCATGATGGGCGCTGGAAAATCGAGCAAGGTAGGATACGCGACTTCGGTGGGCTCTGGAGTGATGATGTCGCCGAATCCAATGTCCACCTGCATGGGTACACGAGCCTTCGCAAGCGTCGCGTGGAACTGGCCGCGAACGCCCTCGTACTCGGCATCATCGCGAATTCGAGAGACTCGCACCGAATTCGCCGCAAACTCGATCCCATGCGGCTCGGTCTTCGCGGTATAGACTTCAACCAGGAGCGCATGGATGTGATCGAACTCGTTGCTGGTGCGCCCGGCCAAGTCGATGTCGAGCGTCGGCCGAGACATCGGCGGGCGCCACGCCGTAAGCAGAAGGGCGCCTTTGAGCACGAAGCGATCGGCGAATCTGGACTGCGACAGGCGGGTGCAGGAACCGCTCCATGGCGAAGTACTGAAGCAGTTCCTGAAATGGGCGATTCTCAGATCGGGAACGATTCAGTAGCCGTTGTCTGACAGACGCCCCGAGATTGCGGCCTCTCACGCCAGAGCCTCCAGATAGGGCCGCATCACTTGGAAGACACGATTCACTTGGGCGAACCTCGCTATGGCTTGAAGGTCCGGTTTGCGCGTCGCTTGCTTATAGGCGCGCAGCGCCTCGATCGCTACGTCGAGGCCGATCTTGTTGCGGTACTTGAAGCAGTCGGCCACCGTCTTCTCCGCCGAGTAGATGCGAACGGGGGTCTTGTCAATCTCGAAGACCTCGACCCCGGCATTGAAGGATGCCGGGGGGAACCAGAAGACGCGAATCGGAATCTCGCGGATCATGGGCGCTTGGGCGTGGCTCGGCAGCGCTATGTCGACGGCATGAGGGACCTGCGCGTGGTCAGCTCATAGTAAGCGAGCGCGGAAATCAGACAGATCACCGCACGGGGCGCCCGCATGGCAACGGCCACGAGATCCGGATTGGTTAGCGGTTCTTCCGTGGTGAGCCGATAGAGGCCGCGCTCGACGCGTTCCAGGTCCCCGCGGTCCCGGAGTTCTTACAGCACTCGCGGATGGACGCCATGGCGAATGGCTTCGCTGGTACGCAGCATGCCGCCGTGCCGGGCCAACACGCGCCGGGCTTGTCGAAGGGTTCTGGCTGCGGCGCGCAACGGATAGACTCCTCGGATAGTATACACAGAGTCCGAGTTTTCTATCCATGGCCGATTCGTGCTGTTGTCGAGCCGTCTGTCCTCCGCGACCGCTTCCCTTGGTCCGCTGGCATGCGGATTGGGAGCCACACCACCCGAATCCTCGGCTCCGGAACCGTCTGGTGAAACCCACGCCGCAGAAGGTCGACTGACCTTGTGCCTGGGTTCCGGGACATGTCCGATCGGCTCAAGCCGACGGCTTGGGCGCCGGTTTCGGTGCGGGACGCCAGCCGCCCGGTGTGTACTCCAGTCGCATGTGCGCCTTGAAGTCGGCCATGTTCTCGATCAATTCATCCACCATCAAGGGGGAACGCGAGCCTCGCCGCCAGATCCGCGGCTCGACGGCGCCGAGCACAAGGTACCGCGGCTTCTCCCCCGCGCTTGGCGGAACTGCTGCCGCGAGCTGCGTTTCGATCTCGTCCTGCTGTGCGATCACGAGCTCGCAGTTGACGCACATTCGGCACGTCTTGCGCAGCACCACAAGCCCGGTTCGATCGACGTGAATCCCGAGCGGGATCTTTCGAACCCGGGTTCGGCTCTCGCACTCGGGGCATTTTGAAAAACGGACGTCCGAGTGTCGATTGAGCACAAACGAGTACCGAGCCGGCAAGGCGCCTACGCAAGGTCTCCTCTGATCGGTAGCCACAGCCTGCGGACGTGAATGCTGCATCGTAATAACCCACGATTGTTTCACGTTTCGGCAGGCTCGCGGTCGGACTCGTGTCCCGGTTCAGCCGGAAATGGAGAGGGAGCGTTCCGCAGTAGTGTAGACCGCCCTGCGGGCGGGGATTTTCTCAAGGCATTGGGGTCTAACGATCCGATGGAGTTTGGAGCGGACGCGAGAGGGTTGCTCCGCGTCCGCCCTGCATCGTCTCGATGAGCCCGCTGGGCTATCCCTCGGCCAGGTTGCGTCCCCGCAGAGCCTGCCTGCGTTTCACCCGGCCTCAGGATTGTAGCGCGACCGCTTAAGCGGCGCGCGACCGCAACCGCCGCCGCTGGCGCGCCGCTTCGAATTTGCGATCGCGCCTGGCCTGAATCATCTCGCGGCGGCCGGCCAACATGTCCGCCGGCGTCACGAAGCTGATCGCCGAATGCAGCCGCACCCTGTTGTAGTGCTCGACGAGTCGCAACCCTTCAAGGGAGTGACGTCGCAAGATCTGCCTGCGTCGTGGTATGGCGGATCACGTGGGTTGGAATGTGAGTTTTATCCTGCGGCTTTCAACCATCTGATTGTCGACGAAAGTGGGGTATCCACTTGGGAGAAAATGATCATGGCGAGAAGGATAATTCATCGAAGTAGTAAAAAGTTTTTGATCATGTTCGGGGAGGTCTCTTAGTCAGGTTCTTGGTAGTGCTGTGGGTATTCGCAATTACGGCGCAGATTGCATCTGCAGGGCTCATCGCTTCTGTGGAATCTGCTGTCACTTCGCTTGGCGCTAGGAGGTTTCGCTATTCTTATACGTTGGCGAACGATATATCGTCATCGGGAAGCATCTTTGACCTCGCTTTTATCGACACTGGCGGGAGCGTTGGCGATGTCGCTGTCCCAGAAGGGTGGACATATCTGGTGACTCCAGGGTTTCTTGACTGGAGTTCATCGGGTCCCGGATTCGACATTCCACCAAGTGCCACGCTGTCGGGATTCGCATTTACAAGTTCGGCAACTCCAAAAACTAGGTGCGTACTTGGCTTTCAGCATTGAAATTGGGACGGGGATGGTGGATGTTTCTGAAGGGTCGGTAGCCGTCCCGAGTGAAGTTCCGGAGCCTGGAACTGCCATTCTGATGCTTCTTTGCATTCCTTTCGCCATCAGGCGCTTCGGACGTCGATGCTAGGATGCCTGTCGAACGGCTTGTGCGGCGCAAGGGATCCACGCGTTGTCAGTTGTTGAGTTGCGCGAGACAAGGCAGCAACCGCTCCCAGTCTTCCAGTTGTTTTGCCAGTGACCATAGCGCTCCCGTCGGTGGGCTTGTGGGCGATGTTGAATTGCGACGTAGCTATGGGCTCCGGGCCGAGACAGTCGTGGAAGTGTCGCGAAATGTCCGAAAATGTCAGGAAAGTCCGGAGTGTCAGCCCGCCGACAGCCTTCTCAACCGGCCCTGCACCGCCTGTTGCCATGCCAACGCGGCGAGGATTAGCGCTCCGCCGATCGCCGTGTTCCAGCCGACGGCCTCGCCTGCGAGCCAGTAGCCGAACGCCGTGCCCGCGACCGGTTGGAGGAACAGCGTCAGCGCCGTCTGGTTCACCGGCGCCCGCCGCAGCGCCCAATACCACGCGCCGTAGCCGAGCACCGACGCGCCCGCGCCCAGGTAGGCGACAGACGTCCATGCCCTGGCGCTGATCTCCTCGAAACGGACCTGCTCCCACACGCCGGCGTAGACGAGCGCCGCCGCCGCGAAGCCCGCCATCTTCATCAGCCCCATCGCCGCGATCGGGTCGTAGCGCCGCGCCAGCCTGCCGCTGGCCAAAGTCACCGAAACCTCGCAGAGCGTCGCCGCCAAGTACATGCCGTTACCGATCAGCCTGTCCCGTGTGATCGCCGCGCCCGGCAGTCCCACGCCGGAGAGCGCGAGCGCTCCGGCCAACGCCATGGCGCCCGCCGCCAGGGTCCTCGGCGCGAGCGGCTCGCGCAACACCGCCGCCGCCAGCACGACGGTCATCAGCGGTTCGAGCGCCACCAGGATCGAGACGTCGATCGCCTGCGTATAGCGCAAGCTCGCGACCTGCAAGCTCGGCGAAACCGTGAAGTTGATCGCTCCCAGAGCGAGGATCAGCGCCCAATCGCGCCTCTCGATCCGCCGCAGGCCGGCTCGCATCACGAACGGCAGGAAGAAGAGCGAAGCGACGGCGTACCGTAGCGTCACCACGGCGCCGACCGGCATCTCCATGCCGGCGAACTTCATCGCCACGTAGCTGCCCGCCCACAGCGCCTGGCAGGCGGCCAGGATGAGCCACAAGCGTCCGCTCAAGTCTCGATCATCGCGCAGTTTGCTAGCCTGCGGCGGTGAGGCTGCTATCCTTTCTCATCCTGTGGGCAAGCGCCCTCTGCGCCGGGAGCTCGATGGACGACGTCGAACATCTCTACGCCGACAACGACGGCGTCAAGCTGCACTACGCCGCGCTAGGAGACGGTCCGCTGGTCGTGATGATCCACGGCTTCCCGGACTTCTGGTACACCTGGCGCAACCAGATGCCCGCACTCGCCGGCGCCGGTTACCGCGTCGCGGCGGTCGACTTGCGCGGCTATAACGCGAGCGACAAGCCCCAGGGCGTCGAACGATACGCCATGCCGCTGCTGGTCGGCGACATTGCGGCGGTCGTGCGAGCCGAGGGCCGCCGGACGGCAACGATCATCGGCCACGACTGGGGCGCGGCGATCGCCTGGCAAGTTGCGATGCACTTGCCCGAGATGGTCGAGCAACTCGTCATCCTCAACGTGCCCCACCCGCGCGGCCTCGCTCGCGAGCTTGCCGCCAGCGGTCAGCAGACCGAGAACAGCGCCTACGCGCGGCGCTTCCAACAGGCGGGCGCCCACGAGGAGCTCACGCCGGAGAACCTCGCCTTCTGGGTAGAGGACGAGCGGGCGCGCAAGCTCTACATCGAGGCCTTCGAGCGCAGCGACCTCGAGGCCATGCTGCATTACTACAAGGCGAACTACCCGAGGGAGCCCTACCGTGAGCTCGAGTCGACGCCCGCGGTGAAGTGCCGCACGCTGGTGCTACACGGCATGCGCGACAAATACTTGCTCGCCGCCGGCCACTCGGGCACGTGGGATTGGGTCGAGGGCGAGCTGACGATGGTGATGCTTCCCGAGGCGGCGCACTTCATCCAGCACGATGCCGCGGAGCGCGTCGGCGCTGCGATTCTGGCCTGGCTCGAGGCAACCCCATGATATGCTTCGATGTGTATTACGGAAACGTAACACGCGTTCTATGTTATTGTCTCGCGGCGCCCGGGAACCTCGGCTCCTGGTCTTTCTCGCCATCGCGTGCGTTGCCTGTTTCGTCGCGCTGGTGACGCTGCCTCTTTCCTACACGGCGCCGGCGACTGAGGAAGATGGTCCGGTCGAGTGGGCGAGCGCCTTGTTTTGGCTTGGGGCGTCGGTGGTCGCCTTTTGTTGCGTCCGCCGACGGGGCTGGCGCTGCGAGCTCGCAACGCTCGCGTTCGCCATCGGCTGCTTCGTGCTCTTCGGCGAGGAGATCAGTTGGGGGCAGCGGGTGTTTGGGATCCAAACTCCGCAAGCGTTGCGCGACGCCAATTTCCAGCAGGAGATCAATCTCCACAACTTGAACATCTTTCGCCCGGAGTCGGTGAGTTGGCGCGAGGCTTTTCAGACGGGCGAGTTTTCCTGGGGGTTGATCCTCAACGCGGACAAGATCTTCATGCTCGGCTACGGACTGTTCTTCTTCGCGATCCCGGTCCTGCTCTACAAGGGCGGAGGCGAGCGCTTGCGGGCCCTTCTCGCCAAGCTCGGCTACCGTGCGCCTAGCTGGACGTGGATCATCACGGCCGCGGCGACGCTGGCCGTCTCTTATGCGTTCATCTTTCTCACCGAGAGTCGGGCGCGGCAGGACTCCATCGCCGAGACGCGTGAGATGGTCTTCGCGCTATTCGCGCTTTTCTACGCGCTGGAAGCTCTGGCGGTGAAGCTCAGCGAACCACGTCGTAGTAGAGAAAGTCTCCAATCTGGCGGCGATCCAGCCTCTTGACGAGCTTGAGGTGATTCGTCGCATCGGGGTTGAGGATCTCGCCGATGTGGATGAAGAATGTCACCAGATCCATCCCAGGGTTCGCGCCGTCGATGTCGAGGTCGACGTAGTGCGGCTGTCGACGGTCTCGCTTGGGGACGGCCACCACAGCCTGTAGAGAACCCTTGCGGCGCCGCTCGCGGTAGCTGACGAGGTCGAACGCGTCGGGGTCGCCGCCGGGGATCCGCGTCAACAGCCGGCGGTGCGTAGGATGGATCGTGGCGTCCTTGCGGAAGTGGTCGGCGATGATGCGGTGGAAGCGTGGCGAGACCGCGCAGTAGATGCGGTCGATCTCCGCGAAGAAGACGTGGTCGACCTGGCGGCTGAGCGACTCGGCCGGCCGCGCGCTGGGGATGGCGGCGAGCTTGGCCATGACGTTGAGCAGCACCGCCTTGCGTCGATCTCGATGTCGCGCCCGCGTCAGCCAATTCGCGGCGGACATCTCGTCGAGCCGCGAGAGCGGATGTTCGAGGATGCGGCGCGAGCTGCCGTCGAACGCCTCGATCGTACGGTTGAGGCGAAGCTTGCGCAACGGCTTTTCGCGCAGGCGCACCGTCGCGTCGCCGTCCCTCGACACGCGCACCACCGGAAAGCTCGGGCGAAGCTTCAAGCCGCCTATTCGGACCTTGATCTCGTATTTACCCGGCGGCAGCGAATCCGGGTCCACGCCCATCAGCGCCAGCTTGCGACCGACGCGCGCCGCCTCCAGCCGAAAGGTTCTCGGCTCGACCCAGCCGTGGCGCTGCTGCACCCGGCCAAAGGCCAGCTTTGCGGCCGCGCTGAGCGGCCGGATGTGCAACCCCAACCCGCGTGGAGAAGCGCTGGTTTCGCCGTCGAGCACGACGCCGGGTTCGCTCGAGGTTTCGCTGGGAAAAAAGTCGGTGACCGGGACGACTTCGCCGTCGCGTTCGATCTCGACGAGGATGCGGCCAGGCATGACGGCAAATCACGGGAACAGACGGTTGAGCAGCTCGTTGCCGGCCGGTCGAAACTTCCGAGCCGGGTCAACGCCGTTGCGCACTTGGTTGAAAGCGGCCCAGTCCGCGCCGTAGAGCGCCGCCATCTCCGCAGCGGTGACGGAGGTCTTCTTGCCCAGGTGCGGCAGCGCTCCGAAGTCCCGGCGCATGAGCCGGTCGAATCTCTGAAACACCTGCGCGATGCGCGCGCGCGAGTAGAGCGCCATTGACGTCGCTAGCTCCACGTAGCAGGTTGGCCCGCCGGCGCCGGGCCCGAGCATGCCTTCGGAGACGTCGGGCGTAAAGCGAACCTCGATGATCGTTTCGAGCTCCTGGTCGAGGAGCAACTGCTGAGTCGCGCGCATCGCGTCGCGAAACGGCTGGTAGTCGGGACGCCCGTTGGGCAGCAGCGGCAGGGGAATGCCGGCCTCGATCTCGTCGTGCTGGAAGTAGAGCTTGCGCGCGAAGGCGAGGTTGGCCTGCAGGACTTGAACGGGCCAGTTGTTGAGCGAGCGCAGCATCGAGTGGCCGCCTTGGCCGCTAACGGGGTCGGGCGCGACGTGCCTGGCCAGGTTGAATAGAGCGCCGGGAAAGAACGCCGAGCCGATGTGGTCGAACAATTCGCGTTTGCGCTTGACCTTCAGCGCATTGGCCGGCTGCGGTTTATCGGTGCGCTTCCAGGTGTTGAGCTGCACCGACTTGATGTTCACCCCGAAGCCGCCGACGTAGTACATGCTGATGTGGTCGTAAGCGAACAGCGAGTCCGTCTCGGCGGGGTCGAGCAGGCGCTCGATGTTCTGCTCGAGCCAGCGTCGCGGGACGAACTGCTCGTTCTTCTCGAAGTTGAAGCCCGGCACGAGCTGTACGACGAGATCGACGACGACGCCGGTCATGCCGATGGCGCCGGCGGGCGGCAGCTTGCGCAACGGCACAGCGGGCCCGGCGGGAGGGCGCCAACTCCAGCGGCCCTGCTGGCCGTGAGGGACCGAGTCGTCGCGGCGAAACGAGTGACGCTTGCCTTGGTGGTCCAGCGCGCCGACCTCCAGCACGCGCTCGGAGAGGAAGCCGGCGCGGTTGCCGGTGGAGTGCAGGTCGGTGGCCAACAAGCCGCCAAGGCTTTGGGCGTCGGTCGAGCCTTGCACCGGCAGCGCCATGCCTTCGTTCCACATGGCCGCGGTGAAGTCGCGTAGACGCATGCCGGCCGAGACGCGCACTACGCGGCTGCCGTTGGAGAGCTTGTACTTGGACTTTGCTTCCGCCGCCGGCACGCGCGCCCACTTCGCGTTGCCTGCGAGCATCAGGTTGTGGAGCGTCACCAAGGCGCCGACACGCGCGCTCGCCTTGCCGCCGGTGTCGCTCGAGGTGTTGAAGGCGTGGCCGCCGGCGACGATGCGGACGGGATCGTTGGCGGCGATCTCGTTGCGCAGCCGTGCGACGGTGAGCCGTTCGGGGCCGGTGAAGTAGTGGGCGGGGAAGATGCGGATTTCGCGGTTCCAGTTGCTCCAGCGGCCACGATCCTGCTCCCACTTCGCCTCGTGGTCCACGCGCCCGTCGAGCCGTCGAAAGAAGTTGGCTAGGTTGCGCCAGCCGGCCTTGCGTCCAGCCTTGCCGGGCTTGTCGACATCGCTGAGGCTGAAGTCGTCGACGAACGCGGCGAGCTGGTCGGCTGCGGCGTTCACGGCAGCGATGAGATCGGGGTCGTCGCTGCCGTGCTCAACGTAGAACTCCTTGGCGGCGTCGACTGCGGCGCTGAGCTCCTGCGCGGCGACGATGAGATCCAGCGCGACGGCCCGGCGAAAGTAGGGCATGGGCGCCCGCGCCAGCAAGCGCTTGACGAAACCGTCCGCCTTGGACGCGGCGTTGCGTTCCTGGTGGTTGCGGATGAATATGCGCAGGCGCGCCTTCTGCGCTTCATTCGAGAACAGATTGGCGCGGCGGCCCAGCAGCTCGCGCCGGCTATAGGCGATCTCGATGCGGGTGACCTTGTCGAGATGCTCGGCCAAGCGCATCAGCTCGGTGATGTCGGCCGTCGCGAAGGTGCGGCCGGGCCGCTCGTTGCGGCGTTGCAGGAACACGCGCAAGTAGGCCTTCATCGCCTCCGCGCCCGGCATGTGGACCAGCGGCGGGCTCGCCGGCAGCGGAAAGGGTTGGTTGAGGGGATGCGGCACTGCGGGTTCGATTATACGGCCCGAACCTGCGAAATCAATCGGGAAAATAGCGATCCAAGATTGCCGTCCGGTCCGGCGGGCTCAGCAGGGCGCCGACGATTCCGCACACCGCCGACGCCGGCAGCGCCCAGACAAAGGGATCCAACCCAAGGAAGCTCTTCGTGCCGAACGCCACGTATTGCGCCAGAAACGAGAGGAAGCCGCCGAGCATGGCCGCCAGGCAGCCGGCCCGGTTGAAGCGCGGCCAGTAGATCGCAAACAGCGTGGCGAAGACGAAGGTAGCCGAGAGGCCGGTGCCGGAAAAAACGACGATGTACTGCAGAAAGTCCGGAGGCTTCATGGCGAAGGCGAGGGCGACGACGGCGATGACGAGGGTGGCCGCGTGGGTGAGCTTGCGGGCTTGGGCCTCGGGCAGCGGCGTGGAGCGGTTGCGTTCGTAGAGATCGCGCACCACGGCGCTGGCGCCGACCAGCAGGAACGAGCTCAGCGTCGACATGATGGCGGCCATCGGCGCGGCGAGGACGAAGCCGGCCAGCCACGACGGCGTGGCCGCCAGGATGGTGGCCGGCATGGCGTGGTCGGCGGCCTCGAGCTCGGGGTTGAGCGCCCGGCCCGCGACGCCGATCAGGATGATGGCCGGGTAGAGCAACAGGATGTAGACGCCGACCAGCAACATGGCGCGGCGCAGCGAGTCGCCGCCTTCGCTGGCGAGGAAGCGGCTGAGCAACGACGGCTGCCCGGCCGCGCCGAACGGCCAGATCACGAAGAAGGAGAGGGCGGCGGCGAGCGGCAGGTAGCCCTCCGGTCCCTGCGGCGTGAGCAGGGCCGGGTCCTGCGCTTGCAGACTCGCAGCCAGCCCTTCGAAGCCCCCGACCTTGCCCAGCGCGAACCAGGCCGCCAGCAGCACGCCGAACAGCATCACAAGCGCCTGGAAGGCGTCCGCCCAAGCGACGGCGCGAAACCCGCCGTAGGCAGTGTAGACGCCCACGGTGACCGCGACGGCCAGCGCGCCCCACTCGTACGGTACGCCGGCGACCACCTCCAGCACGCGGGCGCCGGCGACGAACTGCGCCACCATGTACGACGTGTAGAGCAGAATGATGGCCACGCTCGCCACTCCCCCGATCGCGGGGCTCTCGAAGCGGTCTCGCAACAGGTCCGGAAAAGTCAACGCGCCGGTCTTGCGGCCGAGCTGGGAGACGCGGTTGGCGAACAAGCCAAAGCCGACGGTCGCGACGACCATGTACGAGGAGATCCACAGCAGGATCGACCAGCCGTAGGCGTGCGCCAGCGCCGGTACGCCCATGAAGCTGCCGCCCGAGGCCGAGGTGGCGATCCAAGTCAGAGCCAGCGTCCAGGGACCGATCGTGCGTCCCGCGACAAAGAACTCCTCGAGGAACGCGCCGCCTTGCGCCTTCCGATGCCCCAGCCAGGCAAAGGCGAAGGTTGCGCCGAGGTAGAGAAAGAACGCGATCCAGACCGATGGGCCGGCGTGGTACAAGGCGCTACCGGTCGCCTCCGCTGCGTACGTACACCAGCGAGTACCACAGGTGGACCAAGAAGGCCGCGCCCCAAGGCAGCAGTACGCCCCAGACGAGCCAGCGCGGCAGCCCGCCCACGAGTTGCACCGGCTCTTCGGCGCCGAGGGTGTAGGAAGCCGTCAGCGCCCAAAGCGTGGCCATGCCCCAGATCAGGATGGCGACGACGGCCTCGCGGCGCGTGCGGCGATAGCCCGCGGACATCGAGCGAGAGGATAGCGCATCCTCGCCCAGCCGTCAGAACTTCTCGAAGTTGTTGCGCCCGCCTTGCTCGATGAAGCGGTCATACCAGGGTTGGTTGTGGGGCAGGGGAGCGCCGTCGCGTGTCCAACCGTCCCGGCGGGGCTTCTCCGGCATGTGGTCCGCCGTCTCCACGCGCCAGTTGTCCAGACGCACGCGCAGGCGGTTGAGGGCCTCTTCGTAGCGCAGCTCACCGGCGACGTTGCGCAGCGAGCGCGGGTCGGTTTGCAAGTCGTAGAGCTCTTCGAACGGACGCTTCTCTTCGAGCAGGAAGCGCTGTGCGGGCGTCAGCGCGTCGGCGTTGAGCGCTTGCAGGAATCCGCGCCAAGTGATGGAGTTGACCGAGTCCACCGAATTCCACAGCGGCTTCCACCAGTAGTAATTGCGGATCAGCAAGAAGCGCCGGGTCCGGACGGCGCGGGTGAACTGCTCGAAGTCGTGCCAGTTGGCTTCGGCGAAGATGGCGTCGCGCCCCGGCGCGGCGGGATCGCGCAACATCGCCAAACGGCTCGACCCGGACGCCGCGTCCGCTTCCGCGCCCGCGGCCTCGAGCAGGGTCGGCGCCAAGTCGACGACCGAGAACAGCCCGGTTTGCAGCTTCCCTTCAGGGATGAGCGGCGGATAACGGGCCAGCAGCGGCGTATGGATGCCGGAGTCGTACAGCGTGGTCTTGGCGCGCGGGAACGGCATGCCGTTGTCGGAGAGAAAGACGATGAAGGTCTCGTCGAGCGCGTCCTGCGCTTCGAGCTCGTCGAGGATCTGGCCGACGTGCTCGTCGAACCGCGTGACCTCGTCGTAGTAACGCGCGATGTCCTGGCGGATCAGCGGGTGGTCCGGCAGATAGGGCGGTACGACGACGTCTTCGGGGCGATGGGGCTCCGCGATGGCGTCGGCGTCGAAGGGCCGGTGGGGATCGGTCGAGGCGAGCCACAGGAAGAACGGCTGTTGTTTGGGGCGGCTGCGCAGCGCGACCAGGGCCTTGGCGGCGGTTTCACGACCGGGGCACTCGGCGAGGCGGTCCCAATGCTGGCGTTCGGCGTCGCCGAGGTGCCATTTGCCCACCGCCATGTTGTGATAGCCGGCTTCTCGCAGGCGCCGGGCCAAGGTGTGCTGGTCTGGGGGCAGCGGCATGTGCAGATCCTCGGCGCCGGTCTGGTGCGGATAGCGCCCGGTGAGGATCGACGAGCGCGAGGGGCTGCAAGAGGAGATGGTCAGGAAGGCGTTCGCGAAGACCATGCCCTCGCGCCCGATGCGGTCGATGTGGGGCGTCTCGAGGGTCGGATGTCCGAGGATCGACAGGTCGCCCTCGCCCTGATCGTCCGCGATGAAGACTAGGATGTTGGGCGCGGCGCCGAGCGGCGCGCCGAGCAGCGCCAGCAGCGCCAGGCGGCGAAACATAGACCCGCAACATAGCGCGATCGTAAGACCCTCCGCCACCGTGCGAGGCGTTTGCCTAGGTTGTTGCCGGGAAGCTCCTAGGGGAATTCCCCGGCTTGGTCCCCAGAGTCGCCGCCATCGACAGGAGGCGCGGAAGGCGTCACCATGCTAAGCAGCCATGGATGAATCGACCGCTCCGATCGACCCGGCGTGGCGCAAGCTCAAGGCTTCGTTCGACGAGTTTCGCGCCCAGGCTGACATGGACGCCGAATGGACCTTCGGCGGAGCCCACGCGCCCGGGCACGCCTGGCGCCTGTGTCGCGAGGGCAAGACGATCGAGGAGCCCAAGATTTGGAAGCTGTTCGAGGCAGCGGGCGCCGAGCTCGGCAACTTCGCCGGCGCCGAGGACTTGGCGCCCAAGAGGCTGCTGAGCGAGAAGGATCCTGTCGTGCGCTGGCTCTCGGCGCTGCGCTACTTGAATCTAAACGTGCGTGTGCTCGCCACCGCGGAATGGCGCGTGGAGCGCGGCTTGATTTGGGACGTGGTGGGGGCGTCGTCTTATCTCTGCCAGGCGCTTGGATCGAAGTATCCCAAGGCGCGCGTCAAGCGCCACGCGATGAGCTCCCAGGCCGGCCCGGAAGGGATGCACGAGATCGCGTGAGATCTTCCAGGACGTCGGCCGCAGTCTGCTAGGCTGGCCTCAGCTCGTGATCGAGACGATAGCCCTGTTTGCGAAGGCGCCGGTTCCCGGCCAGGTCAAGACGCGGCTCACGCCCCATCTTGCCCCCGAAGAGGCGGCCGAGTTCCACGCGGCCTGCGTGCGCGACGTTTGGCGAACCGCGGCGGGGGTGGTGAACGATGGCGTGCGGCTCTACACCGATGAGCCGTGCGAGGAATGGATCGATCTGGCCGGCGCGGACCGGTTGCGCTACCAGAAGGGCGACGATCTGGGCCAGCGCATGCTGCGCTGCTTCGAGGAGCTCGAGCAGGAAGGCTTCAAGCGGCTGATGATCTTGGGCGCCGATAGCCCGCACGTGCCCGCCGAGCATCTGCGCGAAGGCCTGGAGCTGCTGATGAGCGAGAAGGACGCCGTGCTCGGCATGAGCGCCGACGGCGGCTACTACGCGGTGGGCTGCCGCAAGCCGCGCCGGATGATGTTCCACCAAGTCGAGTGGTCGCGCGAGACGACTTATGCGCAGACCCGAGCGGCGTTCGAGTTCGCCGGCCTGCGCCTCAAGAGCGGCATGTACGGGCACTACGATGTGGACACGCCGGCCGAGCTCGAGCGCCTGCGCGCCGAACCGAAGCTCGGGCCGCACGTTCGCGGTTGGTTCAACGCCAATCCGTCCAAGTAAGCGCCCGGAAAGCCGTTTCTCGGAATGAAGAGAAAAAATTGAGCCCCGCAGGGGGGGAGGCTTGCCGAATGGGCCGTCGGAAGCCGCGGGGCTCTGAGTCGCAGGAGGAGCCAGTCTCCTCGTCGTTTAGATCAGGAGACTACTTGATAGGTTCCGACGGGCGGGCGATCGCCCACAGGATCACCCGCAGCAAGCCCCACTCCAACGCCAGAGCTAGCGTGAAGGAGAGCCCGAGCAGGCAAGCCACTACCGTCGCTGACCATATCGGATCCACGTGCGGTTGGTTAGCAACGGGCGTGCCAAACCGGAAGGTCGAACGTGCAGGAGGGTCCGGGACCAGCTCTTGCGACTCGGTGCAAGTTCTTTCGAATCAGCAACGTCGGACATCGCGAGCGCCCCGTCCTAGCGACTCCCTCACCCGTTCGATTGGGGATTTCGGGCGCCGGCCGCTCGCCCCGGCCCTTGCAAATCTTTCGTACCGTGTAGATATTACCCAGGTGAGAGATGGCTAAACCCGAAGCCGTGATGATTCGCCGATACGTTGTCTCCGGACGCGTCCAGGGAGTGGGCTTCCGCTACTTCGTCCAACGTGCGGCAACGGAGTTGGGCGTGACCGGCTGGGTGCGCAACCGCGCCGATCGCACGGTCGAGGCCGAAGCCGCGGGCGCGGCCGAGCAGCTCGAGGGGTTCGAAGCGGCTCTGCGCAGCGGGCCTCCGCTGGCGCGCGTCGACCGCGTCGTCGTCTCGCCCGCGCCCGCGCCGCCCGCGACCGCGACCGCGACCGCGACCGAGTTCCGCATAACAGGGTAGAATCGCGGGACGGGGCCGGCCCCGAGTCCGCGCCCGTCTCGACGCCATGGACCACCTCAAATCGCTCATCCGCGAAGTCCCCGACTTCCCCAAGCCGGGGATCCTCTTCTACGACATCACGACGCTGCTCAAGGATCCGAACGGCTTCCAGCAGCTCTCCGACGCGCTCGTCGTGCAGTACCAAGACGATCCGCCGGATGTGATCGCCGGCATCGAGGCGCGCGGCTTCATTTTCGGCCCCTTGCTGGCGCAGCGGCTCGAGCGTGGGTTCGTGCCCATCCGCAAGCCGGGCAAGCTGCCTTCGGCGACCTCGCAGGTCGACTACGAGCTTGAGTACGGGCAGGACACGCTCGAGGTCCACACCGACGCGGTCGAGGACGGCCAGAAAGTTCTGATCGTCGACGATCTGCTGGCGACCGGCGGCACAGCGCGCGCCACCTGCGATCTGGTCGAGCAGCTTGGCGGAACCATCCACGGTTTGGCCTTCGTCGTCGAGCTCTCGTTTCTGCCCGGCCGCAGCAAGCTGGACGGCTACGACGTGTTTTCGCTGCTCTCCTACGACTCCTGATGCCCTCGCTCGCCGGGCGCGCGTTCGCCAAGCTCAATCTGGGGCTCGCCATCTTGGAACGCCGCTCGGACGGCTTCCACGAGTTGCGCACCGTCTTTCAAACCATCTCGCTCGCCGATCGCATCGAGGTGGGCTGGCGGTCCGGCCGCCGGACGCGCATCGAGCTGGTCTGCAGCGAGCTGGCGCTGGCCGGCGCGGACAATCTGGCTTGGCGCGCCGCCGATGAGTTGCTGCGCGAGACCGGGCGCGAGGGAAGCGTCTCGATCCGCATCGACAAACACATTCCCTCCGGCGGCGGCCTGGGCGGCGGCTCGAGCGACGCCGGCGCGACGCTGTGCGCCTTGGCTCGACTGCTGCGTCCCGCGCCTTCGCCGGCCGTGCTGCAAGGCGTCGCCGCCAGGCTCGGCAGCGATGTCCCGTTCTTTCTGTTGGGCGGTCGCGCACTGGGTGTTGGCCGCGGCGAGGAAGTCTATCCGCTGCCCGAAGGAACCCGCCAGTGGTTCGTTCTCGTTACCCCGCCCGTGCGGGTCTCCACGGCGGCCGCCTACCGCGATCTGGCCGCCTCCCGGCGCGCGTTGACACCCGATCGTAAAGGTCCTATCCTGAATATGTTCTGCGCCGGTTTTCGTGCGCCCGACAGGGCCCAGGCGGACGGGGCGGCCGGTGCATTGGCGAACGATTTCGAAGACACCGTCTTCCAACGATTCCCCGAGCTGCGACAGATCAAAAGGAAGCTGTTGCGCGTCGGCGCCCGGCAGGCGCTGATGTCAGGCAGCGGTTCCACGTTGTTCGGGGTTTTCGAGGACCGCTCGTCGGCTGAGCAGGCGAAAGAGAAGTTGAGGTCCGGCGGGCTGGAGGCTCATCTCGCCAGAACTGTTTCGAGAGCGGAGTTTGGCAGAACGTGGAAGCGAGCGGGACAGAACTTCTGACGGCGGCGATCAACCCGGTTCCCAACGGGGAGCGGTCGCGGCTGTGCGTGTTTAGCGGCACGGCGAACCCTGAGCTGGCCGAGGACATCTGCGAGCACCTCGACGTGACCTTGGGCGCCGCACGGGTGGAGACGTTCTCCGACGGCGAAATCTATCTGCAGATTGACCAGAACGTCCGCGGGCGCGACGTCTTCGTGGTGCAGCCCACCTGCGCGCCGGTCGACCGCAATCTGGTGGAGCTGTTGTTGTTTCTCGACGCGCTGCGCCGGGCCTCGGCCAAGCGCATCACGGCGGTGCTTCCCTACTACGGCTACTCGCGGCAAGATCGTAAGGACAAGCCGCGCGTACCGATCTCCGCCAAGCTCGTCGCCAGCCTGATCGAAACCGCCGGCGCGGACCGCGTGCTCGCCATGGACCTGCACGCTGCGCAAATTCAGGGCTTCTTCAACACGCCGGTCGATCATCTTTACGCGGCTCCGGTCTTCGTCGAGCTTTGCCGCAAGATGGAGCTGCCCAACCTAACGGTCGTCTCGCCCGACGCCGGCGGCGTGGAGCGCGCCCGCGGCTTCGCCAAGCGTCTGCAGGCGCCGCTCGCCATCATCGACAAGCGCCGCGAGAAGCCCAATGAAGCCGACATCATGAACGTCATCGGCGAGGTACGCGATCGCAATTGCGTCATCGTCGACGATTTGGTCGACACGGCTGGAACGTTGTGCAAGTCCGCGGCGGCGATCAAGGAACAAGGAGCAATTAGCGTGCGCGCGTGCTGCTCGCACGCCGTGCTGTCGGGCCCGGCGATTGAGCGCATCGACGACTCGGTGCTCGAAGAGCTGTGGGTGAGCGACTCGATCCCGCTCTCGTCTCAAGCCAAGAGGTCGTCGAAGATTCGACAGCTCAGCGTCGCGCTGCTGTTCGCGCGCGCTATCACCTCGATCTACGACGAGACCTCGATCAGCCAGCTTTTCGTCTGAGTGGAGATATGTTGCGCCCGGCGGACGCCGGACGAGGAACCGAAGACATGCAGGAGCAATTGGAACTGGAAGTTAGCAGCCGCGAAGAACGCGGCAAGAACGCCGCGCGCCGGCTGCGCGCCTCCGGACGAGTGCCGGCGACGTTGTACGGCCTCGGCCAAGCTCCCGAGTCGGTGGCGATCAGCACGAAGACGATGACCACGTTGCTGGCGCACAAAGAGCAGCGCAACCGCGTGCTCAACCTCAGCGGCGGCGCTTCGGGTTCCGCGATGGCGGTGGATTGGCAAATCGACCCGGTGCACGGCAGC
The DNA here is from genome assembly GCA_965216545.1 of Bryobacterales bacterium. Lineage (GTDB taxonomy): Bacteria > Acidobacteriota > Terriglobia > Bryobacterales > UBA6623 > RI-231. The sequence goes on along the minus strand of OZ244172.1, from coordinate 849,180 downwards.
CTGCTGCATGTCGACTTGCGGCGCATCGACGTCAGCCAGCCGGTCGAGGCGAACGTCGCGCTGGTGACGACCGGCGTCGCCTACGGCGTCAAGACCGAAGGCGGCATGGAAGATCGCATCCTGCGCGATGCGCGCGTACGCTGTCTGCCCGCCGACCTTCCCGAGGTCATCGAGATCGACGTCACCGAGCTGGTCACCGGACAGTCGATTCGACTGGGCGACATCGACTCGGAAGGAAAGTTCGAGATCGTGGGCAACCCCGATACCGTCGTCGTACGGATCGTCGGCAAACGAGCGGAGGAGGAAGAGGAAGAAGAGGGTGCGGAAGAAGCCGCCGCCGAGGGCGAGGCGACTGAAGGAGCCGAGGCTGCCGCCCCCGAAGGACACCAGGAGTAGAGCTCTCGCTGCGCAATGCACTTGATCGTCGGTCTGGGCAACCCGGGGCCGGAGTATCGTCTCACGCCCCACAATCTCGGGTTCCTGACCCTCGATCTGCTTGCGGAGCAAAGTGGAATTCGCCTCGTACGGCCCGAAGCCAACGCTGTGGTCGGCCGGGGCGAGGTCGCTGGCAAGCCGGTCGTGTTGGCCAAGCCGCTGTCGTATATGAACCTCAGCGGCGGCCCGGTCAGCAAGCTGCTCGAGAAGTACGAGCTTGGCCCGGCGGACTTGCTGGTGGTGTATGACGAGCTGGATTTGCCGTGGGGCTCGTTGCGGTTGAAGCCGAAAGGCTCGGCCGCGGGGCACAACGGCATGAAGTCGATCATCGGGTCGCTCGGCACGGCGGATTTCGCCCGCCTGCGACTGGGGATCCATCCAGGGCGTCCGGTGGGTGACGGAGCGCGGTATGTGCTGCGTCCCTTCCGCGCGGGGGAAGAGAAGGAATTGGAGGATCTGTTGAGCCGGGCGGCCGATGTCGTTCGTCTCTACCTCTCCGACGGCGCCGAAAAGGCCATGGCGGTTGCAAACCGTCGCGCCGACGGAGCGAACAACGAGGAAACATGAGAGTCTACGAGCTCATCTACATCGTCAAACCGGACTTGCCCGAGGAAGAGGTCGATGCGACCGTCTCGAGCGTCCGCGAGACACTCGAATCCGGTGGCGCCACCATCGACAAAGAGGAGAAGTGGGGCAAGCGCCGGCTCGCCTACCGCGTCCAGAAATTCGAGGACGGCCACTACGTGCTGGTGCAGTACTCGCTCGACGGCAACGCCGAGCTGCCCAAGGAAGTGGAGCGCCGTTTGCGCGTCGCCGATCCGGTCATCAAGTTCATGACCGTCCGCATCGACGAAGACCTCAAGCGCATCGCCAAAGCCAAGAAGCGGCGCGAGCGGAGATCGGCCCGCAGGCCGCAATCCGCCCCTCCCAGCCGCGGCGATTCTGGTTCCCCAGGCTCCGCCCCGGCCGCGCCCGGGCTGCCTGGCGGCGGCGATGCCAAGAGCGAGCCTGCCAAGAGCGAGCCTGCCAAGAGCGAGTCCGCCGAGGCTAAGCCCGCGGAAGCCAAGCCTGCCGAAGCTCCGGCGCCCAAAGCTAGCGCGGCGGAGACGCCGAAGAGCGCCGAGGAATAGCTAGACCCGAACCCACGACGAGAGAGCTTCCATCATGGCGGATAATCAAACACCCACGGCTCCCACACCCGAAGCGCGCTCCGAGCGTCCCGAACGCCCCGAGCGCAGCGAGCGGCCCGATCGTCCCGAGCGGCGCGGCGGCCGACGCTTCTACAAACGCAAGAAGGTCGACTACTTCAGCGTCAACAAGATCGACGACATCAACTACAAAGATGTCGACACGTTGCGTCAGTTCATCGGCGACGGTGGCAAGATCCTGCCTCGCCGCCACACCGGCTTGAGCGCCCAGCACCAGCGCATGCTCAAGCGCGCCATCAAGCGCGCGCGCAATATCGCGTTGTTGCCGTTCGCCGGCGAAGGATAGTCCCCGCAACGAGCCCATAGGAGAGAGATCGATGGCCACTCAAGAAGTCATCCTCAAGCAGGACGTGCGCAGCCTGGGCGACCGCGGCGACATCGTCCGCGTCGCCGCCGGCTACGCGCGCAACTATCTGTTTCCCCGCTCGCTGGCGCTGCCGGCGACCGCGGCGAACAAGAAGCAAGTCGAAGAGATGCGCGCCGCCGCCGCCAAAGAGGCCGCCCGCCTGCGCGACGACGCCAGCAAGCTCGCCGAGCAGATGGACGACGTGACGCTGCGCCTGGTCGCCAAGGCCGGCGAGACGAACGTACTGTTCGGCTCCATCGGCGTGCGCGACATCGCCGAAGCGCTCGATCAAAAGGGTTTCCCGATTGATCGCCACCGCATCCTGCTCGACAAGCCCATTAAGGAAGTCGGCGACTACGACGTGCGCCTTCACCTCTACAAAGAAGTGCGCCAGACGATCAAGGTCGAGGTGCGCGCCGAGGGTCGCGAGGACGAGCCGCTGGAGGCGCCCAAGAGCGCCGAGGAGCTCGCCGAGGAAGCCTTCCTCGATCCCAACGCGCCGCCCCCAAGCGACGACCAAGCCGAAGCCGGGGCCGAGGCTGAGGCCGGCGCGGAGGGCGCGACCGAGCAAGCGGGCGCCGACGAGACCGCAACCACCGAGGCCGAGGCGATCGAAGAGGCTGAGGAAGCCTAGGCGTCCCGCGCGGTGAATTTCTTCGACCTATCCGAGCAAGGCGCGCTGGTTACCGGCGGCGGCCGGGGCATCGGCGCCGGCGTCTGCGAGCGTTTGGCTCGCGCAGGCGCGCACGTCGGCGTGGCGGACCTCGATCTCGACTCCGCGAAAGCCGTGGCGGACCGCCTCGCCGCCGACGGTCTGCAGGCCTTTCCCGTCGAGCTCGACGTGACCGACAAGTCCTCGGTCGGCGCCGCGGTGCGCGGCGTCGTCTCGCGCTGCGGCCACATCGACATCCTCGTCAACAACGCCGGAATCGCCGGCAAGGCCGCTCCGGTGTGGGAACAGGCCGACGAAGACTGGCACAGCGTGCTCGACGTCGATCTCTCCGGCGTGTTCTATTGCTGTCGCGCCGCGCTGCCGCACATGCTCGAGCGCGACTACGGCCGCGTCGTCAACATCGCCTCGCTCGCCGGCAAGGAAGGCAATCCCAACATGACCGCCTACTCGGCGGCCAAGGCCGGCGTCATCGCGCTGAGCAAGTCCATCGCCAAAGAGACCGCCAAACAGAACATCTGCGTCAACGCCGTCTCGCCCACCGTCATTCGCACGCCGATCCTCGATCAGATCACGCCCGAGCAGGTCGAGTACATGACCTCGAAGATCCCGCGCGCCCGCACCGGCACGGTCGAAGAGGTGGCGGCCGTGGTGCACTTCCTGGCCAGCCCGGATTGCTCGTTCGTCACGGGGCAGTGTTACGATGTTTCGGGCGGACGCGCGACCTACTGATTCGCCCTCGCCTGCAACTTCATGCCCCTCCGCGCATTCCTCGCCTTGGCCGCCTGCGCGGCCCTTCCCGCAGCCGTGACCATCGAAAAGACCCAGTACAAGGGCCATGACGCCTACCGCATGGCCAACTCCGAGGTGGAGCTCATCATCACCGCCGACGTCGGCCCGCGCATCCTGCGCTACAGCTTCGTCGGCGGAGACAACATCTTCAAGGAGGTGAGCGCGGAAGAGGAGGCCAACATGACCGGCGGCCAAGAGTGGAAACTCTATGGCGGCCACCGCATCTGGGTCGGCCCCGAGGATCCCGGTTACACCTACGCTCCCGACAACGAGCCGCCGGAGATCGTCGTCCAAGGCAATACGCTCAAGGCGACCTCGCCGGTCGATGCGGTCGGCATCCGGAAAGAGATCGAAGTCGAGCTCGGCGCCAGCGGCACGGCCGTGCGCGTGGTGCACCGGCTGACCAACGAAACACGCTTCCCGCTGCGCTTCGCCGCCTGGGCGCTATCCATGATGGAGCCCGGCGGAGTCGGCGTCGCCGAGTTTCCTCCGCGCGGCACGCATCCCGAGCACCTGTTGCCGGCCAACCCGCTGGTCATGTGGCGCTTCACCAACTTTTCCGACCAGCGCTGGACGCTGCTCGACAAGTACCTCATCCTGCGCGGAGACAAAGACAAGTCCGATCCGGAGAAGGCCGGCCTGCATCATCCCGAGGCGATCACCGCCGGCTATCTGCTCGAGGGCGACTTCTTTGTCAAGCGTTACAAGACGCTGGGGCCCGCCTCGGAGTACCCCGACATGGGCTCGGCCTACGAGACCTTCACCAACGGCATGTTCCTCGAGCTCGAGACGCTCGGTCCGATTCGCGACGTCGCGCCCGGTCAAACCATCGAGCATCGCGAAGATTGGACGCTGTTCAAGGGCGTCAGCGTGGGCGAGTGGACCGACGCCGGCCTCGACGCCGCCATCGGCGCCATGTTTCAGTGAACCGGCCCAAGCGCGTCGGCCTGCTTCCCGCCGCCTTCAACCCGCCTACCCGCGCCCACCTCGGCCTGGCCGCGACGGCGCAGCAGCGGATGGACCTTGACGAGGTCGTGTTCGTTCTGCCCCGGGTCTTGCCGCACAAGCAGTTTGACGAGACGAGCTTCGAGCACCGCTCGAACCTGGTGCGTGCGGCCATCGAAGGCCGGCCTGGGTGGTCCGCCTGGGTTGCCTCCGGCGGCCTGTTTCTCGAGATTGCGCGCGAATACCGGCAGCGTTTCGGCCCCGGCGTCGAGATCTTTCTGTTGTGCGGTCGTGACGCGGCCGAGCGCATCGTCAACTGGGATTACGGCGAAGGCCCTTCGTTCGCCGAGCAGTTACACGAGCTCCAGCTCGTGGTAGCCGCGCGTCACGGCGAGTATGCGCCGCCGGCCGAGCTCGCCGAGCGCATCCACTGCATCGAGTTCCCCGTCGAGCTCCAAACCATCTCGTCTTCGGCGGTCCGCCAGGCGGTCGCCAGCGGTCAACCATGGCGAGACGCCCTCCCGCCGGCCGTTGCGCGCCTAGTCGCGCAGGAGAGGTTGTACGTATGAGCCCAGCCGCCCTGCGATAACCCTGCGATAATTCGAGCTTGGCCGAGGATCTGCTCGAGAACTGGCGGCCACTCGTGGCGATCACGGGATTCGTTCTGTTCTGGACGTGGGAGTCGTTCGTACCCCTGTTCCGGTTTGAGCGGCGTGGCCGCCATGCGGCTCGCAATCTGGGCGTTGCCGGGCTGAACGCGCTGATGGCGGCGCTGTTGTTCGCCGGGGCGACGGTGGCCGCTGCGACGTTCGTGGAGCGGGCCGAGGTTGGACTCTCGCACCGGCTCCCGCTTGGCGAGGCCGGGCGTTACGTCCTGGGCTTCGTCGCGCTCGACCTGTGGGCCTACTGGTGGCACCGCTTCAACCACGCCATTCCGCTGCTGTGGCGCTTTCATCGCGTGCACCACAGCGATCCGGCGATGGACGTCTCGACGGCTACGCGCTTCCACGCCGGCGAGATCGCCATCTCCTTCGGGTTGCGGCTGGGCGTCGTCGTCTTCGTCGGCGTCCCGTTGGCGGCCATCGTGGTCTACGACGCAGTGCAACTGGTCTCGACGCAGTTTCACCACTCCAACGTCGCGCTGCCCGCGCGGCTGGATCGCTGGTTGCGGCTCTGGGTCGTCTCGCCCAACATGCACAAGGTCCATCACTCAGTCGAGCGCGTCGAGATGGACTCGAACTACTCGACCGTGCTGTCGGTGTGGGATCGGCTGTTCGGCAGCTTTCGCGGCCGGGATGACTTTACCGACATGGTCTTCGGCGTGCCCGGGCTACGCGGCGAAGAGCGGCAAAGCATCGCCGGAATGTTACGGACGCCCTTTGATTCGCTTCGTCGCGAAGTGCGACCTTAGCAGAAGGATGTCCGCTTCGCCCGAGACGCCGCTGCTCAACCACCCGCTCGACGAAGAGAGCGCCTTCCTGCCCGAGGCGTTGGTGGATGCGGTGCGCGCCGAACGAGGCATGGACGACTCGGCGGTGCCGCCGGTCTGCATCCTCGAGTTCGACGGAGACCTCGCGGATTGGATTGCCGAGACGGGTAAGTCGAGGCGTTGCGAGGCGTGGGCCTGTTTCCACACGGCGATGGAGGAGATCGAGGTCGACGGGCGGCGCGCCGGGATCGTCGCGCGGACGATCGGCGGCCCCTACGCGGTGCTCGTGGCCGAGCAACTGCTGGTCTCCGGTGCGGAAATCGTGCTCGGGCTGACCTCGGCGGGCCGCGTCTCGCCCGCGGCGCCGCTGCCGAGCCTAGTAGTCGCCACGCGCGCACTGCGCGATGAAGGGACGTCGTTGCACTACTTGCCGCCGAGCCGCTACGCCGAGGCTCCCGAGCGCGTAGCCGCGGCGCTTCTCGAGGAGTTACGCGGATTTCGGCAGCCGGTGAGGGCCGGCGCGGTGTGGACTACCGACGCGCCTTATCGCGAGACCACGAGCCAACTCGCCGCTCGCGCAGCCGAAGGCATCCAGGCGGTCGAGATGCAGGCGGCCTCGTTGTTCGCGCTCGCAGCAGCCAAGGGCGCCAACATCGGCGTCGTCGCCCACATGAGCAACGCCACAGACAACGAAGGCGAAGACTTCGACAAAGGCGGGCATGATACCGGCTGGGAGATCGTCCAACACATGGTGCGGGCAGGCTACCAAGCGCTCAGCTAGCCGAGCGATCGCACTGGACAAGAACCCATCATGGATGTCCCTAGTTTTCTGACCTGCAACCCGTATTCAATGGGCTAACGGACCACAATCGGACTTCTGATGCCGGCCGACTGATGCGGAGGCTGCCTGTGCGAACCCGAGGTTCGGTTCGAGCGCATCGAGTTGGCGATGACGGACAGGTTCGAGAGCGCCATCGCTGCAGCCGCCACGGCTGGGTTGAGCAAGCCCGCCATAGCCATCCCGATGCCGACCACGTTGTAGACGAACGCCCAGAAGAGGTTCTGCTTGATCGCGCGCATGGCGCGAGCGCCGATCTCGAGAGCGTGCTCGAGGCCGTCCAGAGTCCGGCCGGCCAATACGATGTCCGCCGCGCTCGCGGCGATGTCCGTGCCGCGGCCCATGGCGATTCCCAGATCGGCGGAGGCTAGCGCGGGGGCGTCGTTGACGCCGTCGCCGACCATGGCGACTCGGCGGCCCTCACCACGCAGTCGGTCGACATGGACGACTTTGTCGTCCGGCGAGGATTCCGCGGCCCATTCGTCGATGCCGGCTTGAGTGGCGATGGCACGCACGGTTTTCGGCGAATCGCCGGAGACGAGCAGCATCCGGAGCCCGCGAGCGCGCAGCCGGCGGACAAGCTCGGGGACCCCGGAGCGGATGCGGTCACCGAGCACCGCCAAGCCTTCGGCTTTGCCGTCCGACCCGTAACAGACGACGGTCATGCCACGGTCGGTCCACACGGCGTATTCCGACCGCAACTCCGGGCTCAGTTCGCCGACGAGGGCGGGGGCGCCGATACGGAGCTCGCGTCCGTCGACGAGGCCGACGATGCCCTGTCCACCCATGACGCGGACGTTCTCGGTTGGCAGCAGGACGATGCCGCGGGCGACGGCGTATTCGACCAGAGCGAGCCCGATGGGGTGCTCGGACTTGGCTTCGAGCGAGGCTATGGCGGGCAGAGCGGTCTCGTTGACGCTTGCCACGGTGAAGCGGGCTTCGGTCAGCGTTCCGGTCTTGTCGAACACGATGCAGTCGACGCGAGGGATGCGTTCGAGCGCGCCGGGGTCCCGCACGAGCACGCCGCCGCGGCCGGCAGCGCTGACCGCCCAGGTCAGAGCCAGCGGTGTAGCGATGCCCAAGGCGCACGGGCAGGCGACGATGAGGACCGTGGTCGCGATGAGAACGGCCTCGCCGAGCGGCCGCGCGGCGAGAAAATGCCAACCGAACAATGTGAGCGCTGCGAGAGCCCCGACGGCGGGCACGAAGATGCGCGATAGGCGGTCGACCGTGCGTTCGATCGGCGCCCGGGAGAGCAGAGTGCGGCGGACGGCCTGGACAATGCGGGCCAGGGTCATCTCATCGCCCACCGCGGTTGCTTGCACGGTCAGAACGCCGGCGCCGTTGACGCTGCCGCCCGCCACACTGTCTCGCGTTGACTTGGGCACGGGCGCGGACTCTCCGCTGATCAGTGATTCGTCGACGTGCGATTCGCCCTCGACCACTTCCCCGTCGGCGGGGATGCGCTCGCCTGCTTTGACGACGAAAAGCTGCCCGGGCTGCATCGTCTGGACCGCGACCCAGCGCTCGGGGCCCGCGCCGGCCAGACGTGCCTTCTTGGGGATGGATTGATCAAGGGACGAGAGGTCGCGGGCGGCGCGGTCTTTAGCCGAGCGCTCGATCGCCTTACCGGCGAGAACCAAGGTAACGAGCGCGCAAACGGTGTCGAAGTAGACCTCGCCGCCGAGGAAGACTTCGGCCACGCTGTGCCCGTAGGCGGCGAGGACGCCCAGGGCAAGCAACGCCTCCATGCGAATCATGCCGGCGCGCAGGCCTGCGCCCGCCGCAGCGAGGATTGGCCAGGCCGAGTAGAACACGGCGGGCGTCGCGAGTCCCCACAGGATGAAAGGAAGCCAGCGCGCGGCTTCTTCGGGCACCTGTTGGAAGTAGCCGACGTAGGTGGCGCCGAAGCTGAACGCCATGGCGTTCAGCCACAGGAACGCGGCTAGCCCCGTGCGCAGAAGCAGGTCGCGGGCTTCACCGGAGCTTTGCGCGTCGGCGCGATGTTCGTCCGCCCGGTAGCCCAGACTCGCGATACGTTCGCGAATGCGATGCGGCGGCAGCAGTTGCGGGGAGTAGCAAACCTTGACCAAGTCGGAGGCAAACAGCGCCTCGACCGACTGGACGCCGCGCTCCTTCATCAAGGCGTGCTCGATGAGCCAGGCGCAGGACGTGCACCACATGCCGGAGACGTGCAACAGGGCCTCCCGCGTGGGGCCGGCGCTCGGCCCACCGGGTTCCCGGCCGGGATCGCCGCCGCCGATCAGCCCCATCGCCCGGCTACGGGCAAACAGATCCGTCGTCCTGGGATCGACGCCGCCGGCAAGCGCGCCGCTTTCGTCGAGGATGGTGTAGACGTTGGCGCAACCGCCGCAGCAGAAGAGCTTCTCGCCGCCGCCGAAACGGCGCCGAATCAGGTCCTCGCAGGGCGAGCCGCACAGATCGCACTCGGGCGGGCTCGCAGGCGTAGCCGTCTGTTGTGAGCTCGTCTCCGCTTCGGCGTCCATGCCGTGCTCAGCCGCCGCGGCTCTGCTCGATGACTCGGCCTTTCTCGTCGAGCATCACCGGATTCGCCTCAGTCGCCTGTACGTAGATGAAGACGAGGATCCCCACGAAGAGGGAGAACACGAAAGCAAGAAACCACTTGAAGCTCACGGGCGAGCGCCTTCCTCCGGCAGGATGAACGTGGCGGCGAACTCCTGCTCGCCGCCCCCCGGCAACACCTGTGCTGTAAAGCGTACCGGATTCACGCCCGGATTGTTTTCCGCCGGCCGGACGGCGACCGCGATGTTGCGCTCGACCGACTCGCCCGCCGGGACGGGCACGCCGGCTTCCTCGACATCGATCTCGGCGCCACTCAGGCCCGCGACGCTTAGCCGTACCACCGCGTCCTCGGGCGAGCGGTTCGCCAGGCGGACCCGGTAGCGGTTGACGATCTTGGCGTCCTCGGATTCCCAGTAGAGCCGCGAACGGTCCGGCGTAAGCACGACCTGCAGCGGCTCGCGCATCGAAAGCGCAACGAACAGCCCGATTCCGTAGAACATCAACACACCGAGCACGGCCCAACGCTTGCCGTCCCGGAAGCCCAGCTTGTGCCACCACGGCGCCTGGCGGTCGGCCTCCACGTCGCTCGCCTCGCCCCAGCCGTAGTGGATCAGCCCCGGCTTGCCCAGCTTGGCCAGCACGTCGTTGCAGGCGTCGATGCATTCGCCGCAGTGTACGCACGGCATCTGGTGGGGGGAATCACGGATGTCGATCTCCATGTGGCACACCCGCACGCACTTGTTGCAGTTGATGCAGGCGTTCTCGGGATCCTCGTACTTCACCAGCAGGGTCTGCTTGTCGGAGAGCATCCCCTGCAGGTAGCCGTACGGGCAGATCATGGTGCAGAAGCGCGTCCGCAGGAAGGCGAGGTCGAGGAAGACGAGCGCCGTCACGGTCGCGCCGGCGAGCCCGCCCCAGGTCTGCACGTCCAGCGACGTGAGCCGTCCCCACAGGTCGCGCGGCTCGACGAAGTAGGCGATGAAGGTGAAGGCCAGGAAGATCGCTCCCGGCAGCAGGATGAGCAGGAACAGCGCTTGCGACAACCGCTCCCGCGTGGCCCTCTCGAGCTGGATCAGCTTCTTCGTCACCAGCTTGCGGATGCGGTTCTCGAGGTTCAGCGAGACCTCGCTGAAGATCATCTGCGGACAAAGATAGCTGCAGTAGAGCCGCCCATAGAGCATCGACACGCCCGCGATCACGAACAACAGGAACATCAAGGCGAGCAGCAGGATGCCGAACTCGTTGATCCACAGCTGCTGGCCCGCGAAGTAGAAGCGCTGCTTCGGGATGTCGAAGCGCATCAGATTGGTGTAGGGCAGCAGCAGGAAAGCGAAGAAGCAGAACGCGTGGACGGCCTTCCGCCACGGATGCCAGTGGAAGCCGACCTCGATCGGCGTCGGCTTTGGCTTTCGCGTCGCTGCACCGCCGCCCGGCCTGGCTACTGTCACGCCCATCTAGCTCTACTGTATCGGCATTTCGGGCGCCGAAATGCTTCACCTTTCTAAATGGCTTCGCATTCGACGCGCCCTGAGGCTCTTCGCGCGTCAATGGGGGATTTCATCAGTGATACGGGTGCGCGCGATGCGGCTTTTGCCCCAAGCGTGGCGCGCGCCCCGGCGGCAGGCGCCTGTCGCAGTATGGAATAACACTTGCATCAGGTATCGCTCTTAGCAGAGGCCGTGATTTGGACTTAGGAACGACTGGGGTCGCGATCGCAGCCAGCCTGTGTATGGGGTTGGGCGCGGCGCTTCTGTTCGTATTTGCGGTCAAGCGAGATTACTTTCGGGACATCGAGGACGCCAAGTACCAGGTCTTCTGGTCCGACCTCGAAGAGATGGTAGATGGTTCGGCGGAGCAGGCAGAGGATGAGCCCAAGCGAAAGACAAGGTAGCCATGAGGAAGACGGTCTCGGGCGGCGCGGTCTCCTGACGTGGTTGAGTAGCGTCGCGTTGTTCGGCTCGGCGGTCATCAGCGCCTTCTCGAACTTCGTGTTCATGAAGCCGCGCGCGACATACGGCCCGCCCTCGCGATTTTTCATCGGTCCGCCCGACGAGTACCCGCCCGGAACCCGCATGGCGATAGACGCCCACCGCATCTCGGTCGTGCGGGAGGGAGACAAGTTATCGGTCGTCTCGACGACCTGCACCCATCTTGGCTGTGTGGTGCGCCAGTCCGAGACCGGCTTCGCATGCCCCTGCCATGGCTCCCGCTTCGACCAAGACGGGACGGTGATAGGCGGCCCGGCGCCGCGGGCTTTGCCTTGGTACAAGGTCGCGCTCGCGCCGAACGGCGAACTTGAAGTTGACACGGCGGAGGAAGTGCCGTCGGGCACCTACCTCGACGTATGAAAGCCGCAAAGAGCCCCGCCTCGCGCTTCCAGGTCCTCGCGAACCTGCCAAAGGCTGTGTGGGACTCCTGGTTCCGGCACCCGCTGCCCCAGAACGATCTCGGCCGCGCGCAGACGTCGTTCACCAACTTCTTCCTGCACATCCACCCCGTCCGGGTGAACCGTCACACCCTGAAGCCGCTCTACACGATGGGGCTGGGGCTGATCTCGTTCTTCCTGTTCGTCATCCTCACGGTCACCGGCATCTTGCTGATGTTCTACTACGTGCCGGCGACCTCGCAGGCTTACGACCGCATGCTCGACCTGCGCGGCACCGTCGCCTTCGGCACCTTCCTCCGCAACATGCACCGTTGGGCGGCGCACGCCATGGTGGCGGCGGTGTTCCTGCACATGTGCCGGGTGTTCTTTACCGGCTCCTACAAGAAGCCGCGCGAGTTCAACTGGCTGCTCGGGCTGGCTCTGTTGCTGTTGACCTTGTTTGGCAGCTTCACCGGCTACCTGTTGCCATGGGATCAGCTCGCCTTCTGGGCGATCACGGTTGGCGCCGCAATCGCCGCCTATGCGCCGGTGGTCGGGAAGGACGTCCAGTTTCTGTTGCTGGGGGACTACACGGTAGGACAAGAAGCCCTGTTGCGATTCTACGTTCTGCACGTGGCCGTACTGCCGGTCGTGACGACGTTGCTGATCGCGGTTCACTTCTGGCGCATTCGCAAGGACGGCGGGTTGTCGAGGCCGGAGCCGGCCGCCGACGTCAAAGCGCTTCCCGTCGAGCCGGTCGCGGCGCCCGGCCCGCAGCGCCGGCTGGGTTTGATGGGCATCGTGCGCGGGCCGTTCACCAAAGTCGGCAACACTCCGGACAACACAGTGTTCTCCTGGCCGAGCCTGCTGATGGCCGAGCTTTTCGTCTTCGTGCTGACGGTGGCCGGCATCCTGGTGACGGCGCTATTGTTCGATGCGCCGCTCGAAGAGCCGGTGAACGTGATGCATCCGCCGAACCCGGCCAAGGCGCCGTGGTACTTCCTCGGCCTGCAAGAGCTCGTGAGCTACTCGGCCTTCTGGGGAGGCGTGGGCTTGCCCGGTCTGGCGCTCGTAATTCTGGCGCTGATCCCCTACTTGGATCGCAACCCGAAAGGCGTCGGAGTGTGGTTCTCGAAGGATCGATTGGCCGCCAATACGATCTTCTTGCTGTTCGTGGTGACCAACGTCTTCTTGATCATCCTCGGCACATTCTTCCGCGGGCCAAACTGGGACTTCGTCATTCCCTGGTGAGAAAGACATGAAACTCGCTCTAGCCATCGCAAGTTTCGTAGTGCTCATCATCCACGGGGTCGTGCTCTACGATCAGTTCTTCTATGACTGGCAGGACCATCAGGACGGCTACTTCGGCCAGGTCCGTACGCAAGCGACGAGCGAGCAAGAGCGCGCCGAGATGGCTGCGCGCCGGCCGCGCGTCGAGCAGATTCTGGTGACGCAGTTCGGCGACTCGCGGGTCGACCGCTGCACCACCTGCCACATCGCGATTGACGACCCCCGCTTCAGCGAGCATTTCGAGCCGCTTAAGACCCACCCAGTCTCGGCCGCATTGGGGGACGTGCAGACCGAAGGACGACTGGAGCGGCGCCACAAATTCGCCGAGTTCGGCTGCACAGTCTGTCACGGCGGCCAAGGACGCGGATTGGAAGAGTACTACGCCCATGGCGAAGATCACTATTGGCCGGAGCCGCTCGCCGGATTCGTAACGCAGGAAACCTGGAAGGAAGAGTACGAGGAACACTTGCTCGGGCCCGAATACATGGAGGCGAATTGCGCGCAGTGCCACACCGAAGAGGCATTTGCCGGCGCCCCCACGCTGGCGCGCGGACGGGAGCTGTTCTTCGACAAGAACTGTTATGGCTGCCACCGCATCGAAGGCCTTGCCGACGGCACACTCGGGCCCGACCTCTCCGAAGTCGGCCATGTCTTCAAGGTCGACTACCTGTGGGAAGCGATCGTCGACCCGCGCTCCAACAGCGCGACTTCGGTCATGCCGAAGTTCAAGTTGACGGACGACGAGGTCAAGGCGCTGGTGATCTTTCTGTCGAGCCGCCGCGGGATGAACTTCGCCGAGACCTCACTGGACCGCTATCGCGCCCGCCTCGGCGAGCCGGCCCCAGCCGTATCCGAGCCGGTGATTGCACCGTCGGAGCTGGCGCCGGAGGAGCTCACGGCGCTAGGCGAGAGGCTCGTTGACGAACGCGCCTGTCTGGCGTGCCACAAGCTGGGCGCCGAAGACGGCGAAATTGCTCCAGATCTCACGCATGAAGGCCTGATCCGGGACAACCAATGGGTGCTCGACCACTTCCGCAATCCGCGGGATCTGGTTGCCGATTCGATTATGCCGACGTTCCGCTTTCGCGACGGCGCTTTCGAGGCGATGACCGCCTATCTGGCGAGCTTGGCCACGCAGCCCGAGCCGCTCGACGGCAAGGCGTCATTCGAAGCCTACTGCCAGCGCTGCCATGGCGAAGAGGGCGACGGGCATGGCATGATCGCGATCTATCTCGATCCCTACCCGCGCGACCTCACCAAGTCGGCCTTCATGCGCAGCAAGCCGGCCGAGCGCTTCCACGAAGCGATTCGCAAGGGCGTTGCCGGAACCTCGATGCCGCCTTTCGAGCGTGTGATGAGCGAGGAGCAGATCCAGGCGACCCTCGACTACGTGCTGGAGACCTTCACAAAGGGCAAACCGCGCACGCTCCCCGAGCGCAATCTGCCGGCGACCAACCCGGTCGCGGCGGACGACGCCTCAATCGCCCGCGGCGACGGCGTCTATCGCGCGCGCTGCACCGGCTGCCACGGCCTGAAGGCCGACGGCAAGGGGCCGAACTCGCTCGACATCCTGCCGCGGCCCCGTAATCTGCGCAATGACGCGTTCGTCGACTCTGTCGACGACCGCCGCATGTTCCAGTCGATTCTCTACGGCATTCAAGGTACGGCCATGCCGCCTTGGATCGACTACGGGCTCAGCCAGGAGGATTGCGGCGATCTAGTCAACTACATCCGGAGTCTGAACTGAGGAGCAAGAGAAGCTATGGCTGATACGCAAGCCGCGACGAGCCCGCAAGTCACGACTGCGGCCCCTGTCGCCCCGACGGCTCACGCGGATACCACCGCGAAGTGGTTTCTACTGAGCTCGATCGCCTACTTCTTCATCGTGGGCATCATCGCGATTCTCATAGCAGCCAAGTTCGTCTGGCCTGAGCTACTGGGGTCGGTGGCGGCGCTGTCCTACGGCCGCCTCCGCCCCCTGCACGTCAACGGAATGCTGTTCGGCTGGCTGCTGGCCGCGGACATGGGGCTGGTCTACTACGTCGTGCCGAGGCTGTGCGGGACTCGCTTGTGGAGCGAGAAGCTCGGTGTCGCGACGGCGGTCCTATGGAACGTGATCGTGCTCGGCGCGGTCGTCTCTCTACTGGCCGGCTGGAACCAAGGGCTCGAGTACGCCGAGCTGCCCATGCCGCTCGACATCCTCGTGGTGGTCGCTTGGGTGATGTTCGGTGCGAACGTCTTCGGCACCATCGCCACGCGGCGCTACCCGCAGATGTACGTCACGCTCTGGTACACGATGGGGACCATCCTGTGGACGGCATTTGTCTACCTGACGGGCAACTTTGCGGTACTGTTCACCACCGGCGTCAACCAAGCCAACCTCAACTGGATGTACGTGCACAACGCCGTCGGGCTGATCTTCACGCCTGTCGGCCTGGCGCTGGCTTACTACTTCATCCCGAAGTCAGGCAACGTACCGCTCTACAGCCACAAGCTTTCGATGATCGGCTTCTGGTCGTTGGCCTTTGTCTATGTTTGGACCGGCGCGCACCACATGCTCCACGGCCCGATCTCGCAATGGCTGCAGACCATCGCCATCGTCTTCTCGCTGATGCTGCTGATTCCGGTCTGGAGCGTGGTCTACAACTTCTTCGCCACGATGAAAGGCCACTGGGAGATGATGCAGTCGAACGTCGAGCTGAAGTTCCTCATGAGCGGCGTCGTCTTTTACCTGCTGACCTGCTTCCAGGGCCCGATGCACTCGCTACGTGCGGTCAACGCGATCGTTTCGAAGACGGACTGGATTCCCGGCCACGCGCATATGGCGGTACTCGGCGCTTTCTCGTTCTTCGCGATCGCGGGCTCTTACTACGTGATTCCGCGAATCTACAAGACCAAGCTGTTCTCGGACGCGATCGCCAACTGGAGCTACTGGCTGATGATGGTCGGCGGGCTTGGCTTCTTCGTCACGCTGTGGCTGGGCGGGTTCTGGCAGGGCTGGCAGTGGAACAACCCCGCGATTCCATTCATCGATACGGTGACGGCGTTGCGGCCGGTATGGATCATCCGATTCTTCTCCGGCCTGCTGATCTTCTTCGGCATCGCGGCGTTCGCCTACAACGTTATGGCCACCGCCATTCACTCATCGAAGGAATCGGCTGCTGAGGCCGCATAAGGGCGAGGAGGAAAGACGATGCTGGGCAAGACTGATCGAAACGCCGCCCTGTTCGTGGCTGCCGCGCTGGTGATGTTCTTCATCGGAGGACTTCTGACAACAGTTGTCCCGCCAATGGTCGACACGAGTTGGGCTCGGCCGTTCGAGAACGACGATCCTTCAAAGGGGCCGACCGGCAAGCTCGAGCCCTATACCGAGATCCAGCTCAGAGGCCGCGACATCTACGTGCGGGAGGGCTGCTGGTACTGCCACACGCAACAGACGCGCACGCTGCTCGCAGACGTCAAGCGCTCCGGCTGGCGCGGCGTCGACTCGCCCGTCTCCACGCCGGACGAGTTCGTTTACGACGCCCCGCACATGTTCGGCACCAAGCGTACCGGCCCCGACCTTTCGCGCGTCGGCGGTAAGTACGACACGGACTGGCACCGCACCCACTTCCGCAACCCGCGCGACCTGGTCCCCGGCTCGATCATGCCGCCCTATCCCTGGATCGTGGAGGACCCGGAGGAGTTCCAGGCGATCGTAGCCTACCTCCAGACCTTGGGCAGGGCCAAGGACTGGCGGCCGGACGAAGACTACGAGGAGTGAGTGATGCAGGATTATTCCTACCCCAGCGTGTACTTCGCCTACTTCCTGTTCTTGTTGCTGGCGGGCGGAGCGCTCTACTTCTTTGTGCGCTCCTTCGGTGATGGCTATTGGGGCGAGAAGGGCGAAGACGTCAAGTACCGGATGTTGAACGACGAGGAGACCGAAGATGGCGAACATGGAACCCAAAGAAGAACTGCATGAGTACGCCGGCGGTTGGTTGACGGAACGGAAGGGTACGGACGCGCCTCCGTTCCTCAAGGCCGCTTACGTCGTCATCGTTCTCGGCTGCCTGACCTACATGGTCGTCTACATGAATGGCGAGATTGGCCACGCCGACCGCGGGGCGCTTGTCCAGCAGTTCAATGCTGTCACCGGAGGTTCGGATGGCTTCATGTGGTTCGTCATCGGCCTCGGCGTGATCATGTTGCTCGTGCTCGCGAAGTACGCCTTCAGCAAGGTGCGAGAAGACTAAGGCGCGGGGCGCGATGACCGAGCGGCTCTACCAGATCGAAGTCCCCGACGCGACCGACTACTGGACGCGGATGGTGAAGTGCCGGGACGCCTGCCCGGTGCATACCGACGCCTGCGGCTACGTCACCGCCATCGCCGAGGGCCGGGACCGCGACGCCTACCGGATCGCGCGCGCGACAAATCCTTTCGCCTCGATCTGCGGCCGAGTCTGCGGCGCCCCCTGCGAAGCCAACTGCCGCCGCGGTGACCGCGACGAGCCTGTCGCGATCCGCTCGCTCAAGCGCTTCGTCACCGAGCAGTTCGGCCCGGAGACCGGCGAGTACGCTGCCTACCACGACGGCTGCAACGAGAAGATGCTGCCGCCCAACCGCGGCGACTACGAGCGCGTCGCGGTCGTCGGCGCCGGCGTCTCGGGCATGACCGTTGCGCATGACTTGGCGCGGATCGGCTACAAGGTCACGGTTTTCGAAGCGCACGACAAGCCCGGCGGCATGCTCACCGTTGGCGTACCGATCTATCGCTTGCCCCGCGACCTCGTCCAAGCCGAGATCGAAGCGATTCTCTCGATCGGCGTCGAGCTCGAGTGCAACATGCGCCTTGGGCGCGATTTCACCATCCAGAGCCTGCGCGACGAAGGCTACGCCGCCGTCTTCCTTGGCATCGGCCTACCCAAGGGCCGCACGCTCGACATCCCTGGCGCCGAACACGAGCAGGTCTACGACGGATTGGACTTCTTGCGCAGCTTTAATGAGGGCAAACCGATGCCAGTCGGCCGCCGGGTCGTCGTCATCGGCGGCGGGAACGTCGCCTACGACGTGGCGCGCTCGGCCATTCGCCCCGTGAGCGAAGAAGCCACGCACGAAGAGTCGATGAGCGAGATGGAAAGGGGCGAACAAACCGCCTACGACATCGCCCGCTCCGCCTTGCGGATGAGCCAGGACAAAGAGGTTCACGTCGTCTGCCTCGAGAGCCGCGACGAGATGCCCGCGGACAAGATCGAGGTCGACGAGGGGCGCGAAGAAGGCCTCCACCTACACAACCAGCGCGGACCAACCGAGGCGGTCATCGCGAACGGCAAGCTCAAAGCCCTGCGCACTGTCCGCTGCGTCTCGGTCTTCGACGAGAACGGCCGTTTCAGCCCGCAGTTCGACCAGGATGACGTCGAGGACATCCCGGCGGACACGATCTTCTTCGCTATCGGCCAAACCTCCGACCTATCCTTCCTCAGCCCCCAGGACGGCGTCGAGTCGGTGCGCGGGCTCATCAAGGTCAATCCCGCGACCTACCAAACGACGGCGCCGGACGTGTTCGCGTGCGGCGACATCGCGCACGGCCCGCGCCTGTTCATCGACGCCATCGCCTCCGCGCAGCTCGCCGCGCGCTCGATGCATGATTTCCTGCGCGAAACCCGCACCGACGTCGTCGTCAAGAAGCGCTGGGTCCCAGCCGGCTACTCGATGACAGCGGACTGGACCGAGCGTACCCGCGTCAATCCGCCGGTGCTCGAGAGCCAGCGCCGGGCGGCCTCGGTCGACATCGTTGAGGAATGTTTCCCCGCCGGCCTCGCCCGCCAGCAGGCCTCGCGCTGCCTGCGCTGCAACGTCGACACGGTGTTCGATACTTCGATCTGCGTGGCTTGTAACGGTTGCGTCGACGTCTGCCCCGAGGGCATCCTCAAGCTGGTCAGCATGCGCACGCTCGCCGAGGACCCGGCCTGGATGGGCGTCGCGGCGGCTGAGCTCGGCATGGGTCTCGACGAGTTCCGCGCAATTCCGCCGGAGCGCCTCGACGACTTTGGCGCGGTGATGCTGAAAGACGAGACGACGTGCATCCGTTGTGCGATGTGCGCCTCGCGCTGCCCAACGCGGGCCGTGACGATGCAGCGCTTCGAGTACGAGCGCGAGTGCGTCAGTATTCCCGACCGCAACCCGAAGATCCTCTACGGCGATGATTGACGCGTTTGACCTCGGCGCCGGCTTCGCCCTCGGGCTCGCCAGCAGCCTGCACTGCATCGGCATGTGCGGCCCGATCGTCGCGGCGATGAGCCTGCCGCTGGCCGCGCGGGGCAAGTTGGCGCGGCTGGCCGCACACGGCGCCTATCACCTGGGCCGCACCACGACCTATATATTGCTCGGAGCCGTGGCGGGCTGGGCCGGCGCGAGCGTGGCCGCGGCCGGACGGCTCGCCGGGCTCGAGCGCGGAGCGGCGCTGGCTGGCGGCGCCGTGTTGTTGACCATTGGGTTGATCCTGCTCACCCGCCGTGGACGGTCGCTGCTGGTGCAGCTCGAGGTTCGCGCGCCGGCGCGAGGCGCCACCCGCGCCGCCGCGAGGCTGTTGGCTTCGCGATCGCCGTTGCCTAAGGGCGCAATGGGGCTGGCGCTGGGCTTTCTGCCCTGCGGGATGGTCTACGTGGCGCTGGTGAAGGCCGCCGAAGCGGCCAGCGCGCTCGGCGGCGGTGCTACGATGGCGGGCTTCGGCGCGGGCACGGCCGTGGGACTACTTGCTCTGGGCGCCGCCTCGGCGCTGCTCCCCGCCGCGCCTCGCCGCTGGAGCCGGCCAGCCGCTGCGTGGGCTACGGTCATCCTTGGCGCTGTCCTGCTGTGGCGTGGACTCGGGCCAATGCACGCCTCTGTAGGTGCGCACGCTGCGCCGGATGACATTTCCGTGCATGGCCATTCAGCAAACGGGAAGCTCTAGGCCAGGCCAGAACGCGACCGTCCCGGCTGAGGGTGCGTCGCGGGCCCAGAGAGCGGTCGCGCGCACGCGTCTCGAAGAGGCTCCCGACGATACTCCCTGAGCTCGGCGGAGCGTCAATGTAATGGCGACGTCTGGGGCGATAGAACCAGACAACACCCAACACGGCGTCGATCACGTCTCGCCGGAATGTTCGACGGAAGTGATTGGAGCACGTATCCATCTGAACTAGCTTATCTGCGCCACGTGCTCGACCGCATCGCCGACCACCCGATCAGACCTGGGTTCGAGCGGCGGGCCGCCGATCCGCTACCATCAACCGCATGGGACTGCTCGACTTCCTCGGCTTCGGCGGCGGCTCCGCTCCGGAGCCCAAGGATCGCTCCGCCGCGGAGACGATCCACAAGATCGCGGCCTCGCTCGAACAGATGCCGCCCGAGCACGCGCGCTACGTCGCCTGTTTCGCCTATCTGCTGGGACGCGTGGCGCACGCCGACCTGCACATCTCCGAGGAGGAGACCCGCGAGATGGAGCAAATCGTGGAAGCCCGCGCCGAGCTGCCGGCGGATCAGGCGGCGCTGGTCGTCCAAATCGCGAAGACGCAGAACCAGTTGTTCGGGGGCACGGAGAACTACGTGATCGCCTCGGAGTTCAACAAGATCGCTAGCCGCGCGCAGAAAGTCGCGCTGCTCAACTGCCTGTTTGCGGTCTCGTCGTCGGACCGCTCGATCTCGACGGTGGAAGACAACGAGATCCGGAAAATCTCACAAGAGCTGCGGCTCGACCACTCGGACTTCATCGCCGCGCGCGGGGCCTTCCGCGAGCACTTGGAGGTATTGAAGAATTCGCAAGGCCCCTCGACCCCGCGCTGAAGGCCCGGGCTCGGACGAGACGCTTTTTGAGCCCCGGCGGCAATGCAGGGGTGCGATGTCTGTGCCGTTGTTGAGATCGCACCCGGGCATGGCTGCCCGGGCTCGGTGACGGTTGGGGAGCCTTTTCCGATCGGGTCGAGCGACGGGGATTGCGCCCCGTCGCCCTCCCACACCACCGGACGTACGGTTTTCCCGTATCCGGCGGTTGAACCCGGCGGCGTTCGATCGCCGCGAGATCCGATGGAACTACGAACCCATGACGTCGCAGCAGGCGGTTCGGCAGAGCCTTGTGCAGCAGCGCGTGTCGAGCCATCGGCCATGCGCCGCGCCTCGCCGCCGCCGCCCGCGGCAGCCGCTTCCCCACCCCCAGCCGCCGCAACGCATTGCGGCGTCCCTGCGCGTTATCCCACCGCAGCCAGAAACACTTCCGGATATGTCGCCCGTATCCAACCCTCCAGCGCAAACAACTCGTCGCGCTGCTCGGCCAGCCGGTAATACTCCCACCAGCCTCGCAACCAACTCGCCCACTGATCCCGCAACGCGGGGCTCGTCAGCGATTGGCCTCTGCGCCACAACTCGCGAACCTTCGTCTTGAACTTCGCCAGACTCTCCGGCGCTAACGTGATCTGCAATCTCAAGACCCGTTTGTCCCGTATCGCCTTCGCGATCCGGACCATCAAGATGTCGTGATTGAGTTGGTCGAAGAACTTCTCGAGGTCGATGTCGACCACCCAGCTCTTGCCCTCCAGGACGTATCCTTGCGCCGCTCGCACTGCATCGTGCGCGCTGCGGCCCTCTCGAAAACCGTAGCTCCACTCGCTGAACGTCGGGTCGAAGGGTCTTGCCGAGAGCTCTCCTCTAGCTTTGCTCCTTGCTCCTTCGGCCCTTCGCTTCACCGCCGTTACGCGGCTTCTTCGCGACTACGGCCTCTGCTGACTTCTCCACGACTCTCGCCCTGGAGATCTCCCCGAGTAAGGTGCGGGATCGTTCCTCTCGTGGCGTCCGGCTCTACCCTGATGCGTCTCGTATGGGTTTCGGGCTTCGCTTTGGGCTGCAAGCTCACCTCACGCACCGCGGCCTCTCTGCCGGTTTCTGTTCGTACTCTCGTTAAGTTCGCCTCCGGCTTCCTCCAGCTTCGCCTCACGGCTTCCACCTTGCCTTCGGCTTCGGTTGCCCCCATCGGCCCCGTTGAGCTCCTTTCATCTCAATCGATCCTGCCCATGTCGGGCACACAGCCCCGCCAGCCATGCCGGGGTGCGATGTTCGTGCAGTTGCTGACGATCGCACCCGGCCATCGCTGACCGGGGCTCAGAAGGCGGCGTCTTCGCCCCAAATGTCGAGGCGCTAGCGCGCCAGCGCTTCCTCGAGGACGCGGCCGCTCATCTTTGGCGGCTCTAGGCCCAGCAGGTGCGCGATCGTGGGCGCGATGTCGAGGTTGCGCACGTGGCCCAGCAGCGCGCCGCGCTTCACCCCCGCGCCGGAGAGCACGAACGAGGTGTACATGCGCGGGTGGCCCGGCAGGTAGCCGTGGGAATGAGACGCCTCGGTCCGCTTTACGCGCTCCGCCGTCCCGCCGGGCTCGGCCGTCAAATAGGTGTCGATGTCTGGGATGACGAGATACTCGCCCGCGGCGTAGACGCTCTCCTGGTAGCGCGGCAGCCCCAGCGCGTGCATGTCCACCGGGCGCACGATGCGGCTAATCCGCTCGTGCTGCTCGAGTTGCGCGAGGACGCGATCCAGCTTGGCTTGGTCGCCGCGTCGGAATCCCTTTTTGCGGACCAGCGCGGCTGACCAGCCGCCCGCCCGGATCTCGAGCTTGTCCGCCAACCCGGCCCGCTCGAACGCCGGGCGCACGTTCATCTCCCACTCCACCGAATGGAAGCCGTGATCGGCGGTCACCAAAAAGACGGTCGAGTCCGCAATCCCGGCCTCTTGCGCCGCCTCCAACAGGACTCCGACGCAGGCGTCCGCGTTGGTCAGGGCGGCCTTGGCCAAGTAGTGGCTCGGCCCGTGGTCGTGCTGCGCGGCGTCGGTCGCGAGAATGTGGATGGCCAATAGGCCCGGCTTGCGAGTCTTGATGGCGTGCGCCGCCGCTTCGGCCAGGATCATGTCCGCCGCCGGCATGCGCTCCGACCCATACCACTGGAAGTAGAGCTCGATCGGGACGCCGCCTGCGCGCAACTCCTCGAGCACCGCCGCTGGCACGGCGTCGATGTCGCCCTTGTGCTCGGGCGTAAAGACCTCCGGCACGTTGAAGTCGATCGACGGATCGTCCTTGGTCTCGGGCCAGAAGAAAGCCGCGGTCGCGAGCCCCTTCTCTTTGGCCAGATCGAACAGCGTCGGAACCTTCACGGTCTCGAGCCGCGGCTTGTTGGTCGGATGAAAGCTCTCGTCCGTCTCGCGGTTCGTCAAGTTGTTCGAGAGCACTCCGTGCAGACGCGGCTCGACGCCGGTGAGCATGGTCGTATGCGAAGGATGCGTGACGCTGGGAAAGACGGTCTCGCTCGAGGACGCCCAGGCTCCTTCGCGGATCAGCCGCCGGATGTTGGGCAGATCGAGCTCGGCATCCGTCAGGTGATAGGCCGCGAAGCCGTCGATCGAGACGAGCACGACGTGCTCGGCGGCGCCGGCCGGGAAGCAACACAGCAGCAGGAACGGGACGATTCGATGCACCCTACAAGCATACTCAGTCGAGGCGGGTGAGATAGGGCATGAATGGCGTCACCTCGAAGGGCATCTTATCCTTGGCGGTCCTCAGCTCGACCGGCTTGGCTTCCTTGAGCGCGATTGCGTTGGTCCAGGGATCCAGGCGCACGCGGGAACCCAGCGGCAGCGCGGCGATCTGTTCGAGCTTCTCCTCGTCGAGCTCGGGCGCTTGCTCGGCGAGCTCGCCCAGGCGCAGCAACCGCTGAGGGCTGGCCAGAGAGTTGCCGAAGTTCGATTGGATCAGGTTCGGCAACTGCGGCGAGCGGCGCTCGAGCGCTTGCAGGAACAAGCCGGCCTGCGCCAGCTCGGCGCCGTAGGGCGAGCGTTCGAGCAGCTCGAGCGCCTTGGCGCTGGCCGCCTCGATCTCGTCTTCGGAGCGGTCGAGCCGGATGCGGTCCAGGATTTCCGAGTCATCGAAGATGGTGAAGTCAGAGAAAGCGAACATCGTGTCGGTGCGGTGTCCCATCGCGATGTGCGCCAGCTCGTCGGAGATCGCCATGGCCAGGCTGGCCTCGTCGGGCAACACGTCGATCAAACCGCGGCTGATGACGATCGCCTGGCCCACCGAGAACGTCTCAAGGGGCGTCGTCAACAGCACCCGGCAGCGCACCTCGAAGCTCAGATCGTTGGTGGCGATCAAGTTGTTCGCGACGGTCTCGAGCACGTCGTCGATGGGTCCACGCGGCGCGAGCAAGCCCGTCCTCTCGAGCCGATGCAGCACGTTGTCCTCGGCTTGGCGCACCCACTCGCGGCGGCTCTCGAGCGGCGAGACGTCTTCGGCGCCGCTGGCGTCGCTGGCGGCGTCTTCTTCGCCAATCAGGATCGCGGTCAGCTCGTCGAGCCGGCCGGCGCGCACCGGGTTGTAGTTCCACAGCCGCGACTGCGCGCGGAAGCGCGCGCCAACCTGCTCGGTCCGGTCTTCGTCTTGGATGTAGATGAATGCCGGCGCCCAGAACTCTTCGTCGACTTGCGTGCGCCACGAGTCGAAGTGGAAGAACAGCTCGCCTTTCTCGCGCTGGGTGTAGGCGCCGTTGAAGCGTACGATGCGGTAGCCGCGGTCCTCGACCCAGATGCGCCCCACGAAGCGCCCGCCTTCGTCTCGCCGCGGCCGAACGTTGAACACCAGCGTCCGCACCTCGCCGAGGAACTCGCGGCGCAGGTATTCGAGCTCATAGGTCTCGCGGTCGAGCTCGAAGACGTCGGGCGCAATCATCTGCGCGAAGCCGCGGGCGATGAACTGCTTGCGCGGCAGCTTGACGAAGAGGAACTTCTCCTTTGCTCGGAATCCTTCGCTTTCAGCAAAGGACTTCCACTCGACGCCGCGGTCCGAGACGGAGACTTTGCCCATCAGGTAGTGATCGCGGATCGCCCCCGGCGCCGCTCCTTTCCCATCGTCCGCGGCTTGGATGTAGGTTTCCATGAACGGCTGGTGGGAGCGCATGCGCTCGACGAAGGCTCGCTCGCCGGCAACGATCTTGTCGAGCAGTTGGCCGACCAGTTGGGCGCCGCGGTTCTCCGCCGCGTGGACGGGCGCGAGCAGCCCAAACAGGAGTACGAGAGGTGAAATCTTCATGGCAGAGCGGGTCAATAGGCGAGTCGAAAGGCGACGGCGACCGAAAGCACGGCGTCCACCGGCGCGCCAGAGCGCTCGGCCGGCTGAAACTGCATCGCTTGGACGGCGCGCGCGGCGGCTTCTTCCAATCCGTGCCCTAGGCCGCGCAACACTTCGAGGACTTCGATGCGGCCGTCGGCGCCAAAGCGCACACGCAGGGTCACCTCGCCTTCGATACGGCGTTCGCGGGCCTGGGCGGGGTAGATGGGCTTGGGCTTGGAGAGAATGCGCACTGGCGTCGTAGCCGGAGTGGCGCGGGGTTGCTCGCGGCGCGTCTCGGCGCGTTCGGCGCGCACGTCTCCGAAGCCCGCCGCTCCGGTTGTCGCCGAGCGCGCAGGGCCCGACGCCGAAGCGCGCGCCCCGCCGAAGCCTCCCGCGGCGACGGTCGGCCCGGGTTTGCCGGGCGAGGGCCCGGCGGGCGCGCCGCCGAAGCCGGCTTGACGCACCTCGGCCTTGCGCCCCGCGCCGGGCGAGCCGCCCGGAGCGCCCGAGAGCCCTTGGAAGGCGCCGACGCGGAGGCGCGCCTCACGGCTCGGCCCCGCGGCTTGTACCGGCGCGCCCTCGAAGCCGGCCGAGCGCACCTGTGCGGGCTTGGGGCGCCTAGAGGTCGCCGTCGCCGCGGCCAGCGCCGGCCCGGGCGAGGGCGGCGCTTCGAGCTTGGGCTGCTCGAGCGCCAAGGCGATGGACTTCTCTGGCTCGAGCTCGAGCCGCGGCGCCGGGGGCGCGGTCAGGTCCCGCGGCGCGGGCGGCAGGTTGCGGCGGGCAGGCGCCTCCAGCCGCGCTGCTCGTCGAATCCGGGGCGGTGGAAGAGGCTCGAGCGCCTTGGGCGGTGGCAGGAGGGCCACGCGCGCGAACGGAGGCCGCACGGGCGGAATCGGAGGCCGCGGCGCGGGATAGAGCGCCGTCAAGGCCAGCAGCGCTGCATGCGCCACGATGCTGGCCGTCATCGCTCGAGACCGATTTCTTACGCTTCCCACTAGGAAGCGTTATCGGCGGGCCGGGGCGGCGAGCTTACCTCAGCGCACCCAGAAGGCCACGCCGTTCGAGGCGCGCCCGTCGAGGGTGATCGTCAGCACGTAGCGCCCCGGCGTCAGGCCCTCGGGAATCTCGAAGCTCAACTGCGCCAGCCCGACGAACCCAGGGCTTAGCGCCGCGCCTAGGACGGGAGCGTTCAGCCCGCCGAGCGTCGCCGCCAACCCGCCCGCGGGAAAGTGCAAGGGCGCGGCCGGCGGGGCCCGGCCAGTGTCGATGGGCGGCTCGACGCGGCCAGCCCCGCTGAAGTAGACCGTCGCGAATTCGCCCTCCGCCGCCGGAGCGTCGGCGGCATTCACGCGCCCGTCCTGGTTGACCACCGAAGCCAACCCGCCCGGCAAGACGAACACGCCTGGAGCCGCCGCGGCGATCGCCACGGGTACGCGGTTGCCGCGTACGCCGTCGCGCTCCACTACGACATAGACCGTCGAGGAGCCTAGGACTTCGTAGGGGGTCTGGAAGTTGATCTGCGAAGGGCTGAGGAATAGCAGCGGCGCTCGCGCCAGCAGCGTCTCGTCTAGCGCCTCGAAGAGCACGGCGGTCCCGAGCGCTTCTCTCGGTAGCTGCTCGACGGCGGGCGAAAGCTCGGTGACGAGCTCGCCGCCGGCCAGAAACTCCCCGAACAGCGAGCCCAGCGCCCCGGGCGAGAGCGGCACGAGCGGGTCGGCGGCGTGCACCACGCCCGCCTCGTTGATTGCGGGCACGCGCGGGTCGGCGCCGACGATCAGGGTGACGGGAATCGTCTTGCGCGGGGCCAGGAAGTTGGCCGGCGTCACGACGATCTCGGCGTGGTAGAGGGCCGGGCCCAGCCCGGCGGGATCGAAGACGGCGTTGACGGCGTCCGGCGTTGCGCCGCGCTCGCGCGAGAGCCGTAGCCAGGAGGTCTCGGCCGGTCGGATCGCAGCCGACCAGTCGAGCTCGGCCCCGGTGGCGGTGATCTCGATCGGCCGCAGGACCTCGCCTTGCCCGCGCTCAACTTGCACCTCGATCTCGCTCGGGGCGAGCACGAGCGCCCGCCCCGACGGCGCGGTGTACTCGAGGCGCAGGTGGAACTCGTCCAGCCCGCTGAGCTCGCGCCCGGCGGCGTTGTCCATCGAGACCTCCAGTCGCTGTACGTTCCGCAGCATGTTGCCGAAGTCGTCCGGGCCGGCGAGATGAATCCAGTTGCGCTCGTCGATGGGCACGCGGAACCGCACCCAGGCGTCGCGCGGCCGCGCGCCGGACCACTCGTAGACCGAGCCGCCGCCCAGCAGCCGCAAGCGCACGCCGTGGGCCGGGAACTCGCCCTCGATCTTGCGGAACCAGAGCTCATACCAGGGGCGGTTGAGGTTGGCCAGGTTGGTGATGAACTTCTGCGGCGCGACGACCCAGTCCAGGTCACGGCCTCCACCGTCGACCATCAGCAAGTAGTACGGCGAGTCTTTGCCGCCCAGACCCGTAATGAGCGAAGCATCGGTCGTTCCGACCGACGCGCCCGGAACGGGTGAAGCGGGGAAGTTACGCGCCCAGCCGTCCAGCCCGCTCTCGAAGTCCGAGTGCGCCGGCCCGCCCGAGCCCGGCGGGGTCGGCGGCGGGCCTCCGGAGAAGACGACGCTGTCGAGATCGGTGATCTCGAAGCCCGCGGCGTGGTCCATGCTGATCTCGATGCGCCGGACGTCGCGCAGAACCTCTTCGAAGCTCGCGTCGCCAGCGAGGCGCACCCAGCCGGGCGGCGAGAGCGGCACGATGACGCGCTCCCACTCGCCGGCAGGAGGAGGGTCGGCCGACCAGGCGTAGGCCGCGCCCGCGCCCAGGATGCGGACCTCCTTGCGAAACACCGGCAGACCGCCTTCGGCGTGGCGGAGCTCGTAGGCGAGCTGCGGCTGGCTGAAACGCGAAAGATCGCCGAGGAACTTGACCGGCGCCACGGCGAACTCGCGGCGCGGGCCGTTCTGGTCGAGGATGCGCAGGAAGCCGTCGGGATCGATGGCGAGCGCCGCGTCGGAGTCGCCAAAGCTTGCGCCAGGCAGCTCCGAGGGCGGGAAGTTGCGCGTCCAACCCTCGTCGCCCACATCGAAGGTGGAGGCGATGAAGGACTCCTGCGGGCCGCCAAGCTCGATCGAGACGCGCATGGTGACGCGGATCTCGGCGTCGAGCGTGTTGACGAGCAGGGCCACATAGTACCGCCCGGTCTGCAGCGGCGGCGTGCTATCGGGGCCGAGGAAGATGTTTTCGTCGACGCCCGCTGGTGTGGCGCTGACGTGATCTGCCCGGATCGGCCCGCCGCCATCACGGCTCACGGCGCGACTGAAACGGACGTAGAGGTCTACGTCGTGGGCAGGGTCGTTGGTGGTGAGCTCGACGATCGCCCAGCGCGCCCCGGCGGGCGCCACAAAGGTGATGTCGTCAAGGAGCGTCGGCTCGGGCTGTGGCGGAATGACGATCTGTTCCGAGAGGCCGGGAATGAGCTCGACGCCGTGCGAGGCGTGGGCGCACACGGCGAGGCAAAGAGCGAGCGAAGCGTAGCGAATCGAGCCGGGCACTATTCTACGCTAGCGCTTCCGGCTGCGCGGTCCAAGCCGTTCGATGTGGGATCTCGCACATACCAGCCCAAGGGCCCGCGCCCGAAAGCTCAGCCGGCCGCATGCGGGGCGACGACCGGCTTGCCCGCCCTGTAGGCCTCCAGCGCCTCGGCGACCGGTGCGTCGAGCTCGAGCTTGCCGCGATGAAGCCACAGGGCGCGGTCACACATCGTCTGGACCACCTCGAGTTGGTGGGAGACGACCAGTAGCGTGGCTCCGGCGGCGGCCATCCGCCCAACACGCTCGATGCATTTGGCCTGGAAGCTCGCGTCGCCAACCGCCATCACCTCGTCGAGCACGAGGATTTCCGGGTCGACGTGGATGGCGGTTGCGAAGCCGATGCGGGCGATCATGCCGCTCGAGTAGGTGCGCAAGGGCTCGTCGAGGAACCGCTCCAGCTCGGAGAAGGCGACGATGGATTCGAACTTGGCGTTGAGCTCGGCGCGGCTCAGGCCCAGCAGAGAGGCGTTGAGCTTGATGTTCTCGCGGCCGGTGAGGTCGGGGTGGAAGCCGGTGCCGAGCTCGAGCAGAGCGCTGATGCGGCCGCTGCGGACCACGCGTCCGGAGCTGGCCGCGATGACGCCGGCGATGATGCCGAGCAGCGTGCTCTTGCCGGCGCCGTTGCCGCCAACGATCGCCACCCGCTCGCCCGGGTCGATCGAAGCGCTGACTTCGCGCAGGGCGTAGAACGGCTCGACTTGCTCGCGCATCTTGCGCATGGCGCTGTGAGCGAGCAGCTCGCGGCGCGAATGCAGCCGGTAGCGCTTGCTGACGTTTTCGATGCGGATGCCGCCCATGTGGTCGGGTTCTCTAGAGGTAGTCCGCGAAGTCCCGCTCGATGCGGCGGAACAACAACGTCCCGGCGGTAAGCGTGAAAATCGAGACCGCCGCCAGCTTGGCCAGCGTCGCGACGTTCGGGGGCGCGGCCTCGAGTAGGATGGTGCGCGTGATCAAGATGACGGCGGCGATGGGGTTAAGCTCGTAGAGCCAGGCGTAGTCTTGCGAGACGGCGTCGAAGCTGTAGAAGATGGGCACGATCCAGAACAGCACCAGATTGGTGGATTCGACCACGTAGCGCATGTCGCGGTAGTAGACATCGAGCGCCGAGGCCGCCAGGGCCATGCCGCAGACGAAGGCGATCTGCAGCAGCAGAATCAACGGAATCCAGAGCCAGTAGACGGACACGCCCAGCACCAGCGCCACGGCAACGAGCAGCAGGCCGAGCTGGATGAAGTAGTGCAGCGCATTGCCCAGCACGACCGAAATGGGCAACAGCTCGCGCTGGAACGGCACCTTCTTGACCAGGGCGTCGTTATCGATGATCGAGTTGGTCCCCATCGCCCAAGCCAACGTGAAGAAGTTGTAGGGCAGCAGGCCCATCAGCACGAAGAGCGGAAAGTACTCCTGCGCGCTGGGCAGGATGACCGAGAAGACGAACGTCAGCACGCTCATCATCACCAGCGGATTGACCAGCGACCAGAAGATGCCCAGTGACATGTTCCGGTAGCGCACCTTGAAGTCCTTTTCGATCAGGTTGCGCAGGACGAACAGCGATTGTGCGGCGGAGGCCGTCATCGATCGGGACGGACCTGGATGGATGGCGGAAGGTCGGGTTCCATCCGCCCGGTACAGTCCTACTGTAGCTGTTCAGGCGCGCGGGAAGAAACCGACCGGCTGGCAGCGCGCGAGGGGAAGCCGAGCGGCTATTCGGCGGGCACGGCGCGAGCGGCGTGCACCATGTTGAGCATGATGAGATCGGCGGGCCGGAACCGCATGCGAGCGAGGTTGCGGACCGAAGGCCCGTCGGCTTCCAGGCGCTCGACGACGAGCGCTTCAAGCTCGTTCGACGAGATGCCCAGCGCCGCGGCTGCTTCCTCGAAGTTGAATTCCGCCTTACCGTTGGGAAGGCTCAGGTTCATGATGTCCATTGCACTCGAACGCGGCGATCGGGCCTTTGCCGCTGGGATCGATTGTAGAAATGGGGGCGGGAGCGGCAAATCCGCGAATTTGCCTAGTTCCCCAGTCGGCTTACCCGATAACCCCTTGGCCGCCTCTGTATGCCCCGGGGTATGACCAAGGCCTAAGGGGGCGAACTGAGTTAATCGAACAAAAAGGCCCAGACGAGAACCGTGAGGGTGTGGGTGACGGCGGCCGCGGGAACACCCTCGGCCTCGCGCCAAGCGGCGCCATAGAACCAGCCCGCGACGGCTGCGGTGACAGCGAATCCCCAGTTGGGAAAGCCTCCGTTGCCTAGATGGACGGCCCCGAAGGCCGCCGCGGAGAGGATGCGGGCCGGCAGGTCCGAGTCCAGGCGGCCGGCGAGCAGGTTCTCGAGCACGCCGCGAAAGCACAGCTCCTCGGCGAGCGCGGTAACTAGGTAGATTCCGACCGCTTTGGCTGGAATCGCGGCGTAGGCCTGCCAGGATGCGAAGCGATCGGGCTGCCAGTGAGCGAAACCGGTGGCCCAGGCGACGGCGAGGGTGAACGGCAGCGAGTAGGCGAACCACTTGCAGCCGATGGCGAGGTCCCGCCGGGTCAGCGTAAAGCGGTAGTCGGCGCGCTCGACCCCGCGGAGGCACAGGAACGCGAAGGCCCCCAGCGGGATGACCATCAGCTTGCCGAGGAAGTCCAGCCGCGGGACCGGGTCGCCGGGAGAGGGGAAGATCTCGCGGAACATGTCGGTCAGCCCGCTCACCACCGGCGAAGCCAGCACGACGATCAGCAGCAGGTCTTGCCAAGCGAGCTTCTGAGCTTGGACGGGAAACCAGACGAACACGAAGGCCGCGAGGATGGCGATGCCGGCGAGCGCGCCGAGCGACGACAGCGAGAATAGGCCCAGCGGCACGGAGTAAGCCAGGTAAGGCAGCAAGGAGGCCGCCGCCAGCAGCGCGGCGAAGCGCGGCGACGGCAACGAGTCGCGCAGCCGTTGCCGCGCGGCTGGAAACCCTGCGGCCAGGAAGAGCGTACCTTGCAGCAGAATCGCCGCTACAATGGGGGCCGCCGTCCCCGGGCCGATGCCTTTGGTCCGCGCATAGACCGCGCCGGCCAAGGCGAGTAACGGGAGAACGATGCTCAACGTGACCCAAAAACTGCGCAACGGCGAGGCCAAGCCGCTAGTGTATCTTGCGCTTCTGCCGCTGATGTGGGCATGGCAGGCCGGCGCCCAGCCGGCCCCGCCCCCCGGCCTGCTGAAGCAGGTGGCCGAGCAGGGCAGCCTGTTCGAGCGCGAGCGCGAGCACTACACCTACCGCCAAACCTTCCATTTCTTCGAGATGGACAAACGCGGAGCTCCGGCGGGCGACTACTTCGAGGTCCGCGACGTGCTCTTCAGCCCCGAGGCCGACCGCACCGAAGAATTCGTCAAGGGACCAGTCGACCGGCTCAAACGGATCCGCATGACCGAGGAAGACTTTCGCGACATGCGCGACATGCAGCCGTTCGTGCTGACCGGCGACACGCTGTGGCTCTACCGGACGAAGTACCAGGGCGAGGAGATCGTTAACGGCCGGCGATGCTGGGTCTACCGTATCGAGCCGCGGCAGTTGCTCGAGGGCCAGCGCTTGCTCGACGGGCAGGTCTGGATCGATCAGGAGCACAGGCAGGTGGCGCAGGCTTCGGGTCAACCCGTGCCACAGCTCTACCGCATCGAAGACTCGAACTTGTTCGCGCGCTTCCTCACCGTCTACGAGCCGATCGACGGCCGCTTTTGGTTTCCGATCAAAACCGTGGGCGACGACACGCTGCCGTTCTCGAGCGGCGCCATCCGGGTGCGCTACGAGATCGACTTCGAGAGCTACAAGCGTTTCCGCTCCGACTCGACGATCACTTTCGGGCCGGTTGAGCCCTAGCCCACGGCGTCGTTTCGTTGCACTCGTTAAGATGAAGGGCCATGTCCGCTCCGTCCCCTGCAGCCGCCGCGGCGGCTTCCTCCGGTTGTGCCTTGACGGAGCGCTACAGCGCGATTCGTCGCGTCTCCGAGAAGCTATGTGAGCCGCTCGCGACCGAAGACCACGTCATCCAGACGATGGAAGACATCAGCCCGCCCAAGTGGCACTTGGCGCATACGAGCTGGTTCTTCGAGTCGTTCCTGCTCAGGCCTTCGCTGAGAGGCTACCGGGAGTATCACCCGCGCTACAGCTACCTGTTCAACTCATACTACGAGGCGGTGGGCGCGCGGCATCCGCGGCCGGAGCGGGGCATGCTTTCCAGGCCAACCGTGGCGGAAGTGCTCGACTATCGCCGTCACGTCGACGCCGGCATGGCTCGGTTGCTCGAGCAAGAAGAAGCGCCGGAGCTCGCGCCGCTCGTCGAGCTGGGTCTCAACCACGAGCAGCAGCACCAGGAACTGCTCGTCACCGACTTCAAGCACATCCTCGCGCGCAATCCGCTCGAGCCAGTCTATCGCGAGCGCGAGATTGAAACGGCGGCGGATCCAGGGCCGCTCGAATGGCGGGACTACGAGGGCGGCGTCTACAGCATCGGGTACGCTGGCGAAGGGTTTCATTTCGACAACGAGGGGCCGCGCCACGACGTGCTGCTCGAACCGTTTCGGCTGGCCTCGAGGCCGGTGACCAACGGCGAGTACTTGGAGTTCATCGAGGCGGGCGGCTACCGCGAGCCGCGCTGGTGGCTGTCGCTGGGTTGGGCCCGGGTGCTCGAGCATAGCTGGGATGCGCCGCTCTATTGGACGAAGCGCGACGGGCGGTGGAGCTCGTTCACGCTCTCGGGGGCGCGGCCTCTAGACGAGCACGAGCCGCTGTGCCACCTCAGCTACTTCGAAGCGGACGCCTATGCCGCCTGGCGCGGCAGGCGGCTGCCGAGGGAGGCCGAGTGGGAAGCGGCCGCGGCGGCCGAGTCGCTGCGGGGAAACTTCGCCGATTCGGGGGCCTTGCACCCGACCGCTTGCGCGCAACGGGGCGGGTTGGAACAGATCTACGGCGACGTTTGGGAGTGGACCTCCTCCGCCTATGCGGCCTATCCGCGGTACCGGCCGGCGGCGGGCGCGGTGGGCGAGTACAACGGCAAGTTCATGTGCAACCAGTACGTGCTCCGCGGCGGCTCGTGCGCCACTCCAGCGGGACACGTGCGCGCGAGCTACCGCAACTTCTTTCCGCCAGAGGCGCGCTGGCAGTTCAGCGGCGTCCGGCTGGCGGATTCCTAGATGCAGACCAGCGAGATCTCCTTTGTCGATCTCCATCCGGCGCCGGCGGACCTGCGCGCCGAGGCCCTGGCGGGGCTGTGCGCCTCCCCTAAGCGGCTGCCGCCCAAGCTCTTCTATGACGAGCGCGGCTCGGCGCTGTTCGAGCGGATCACCGAGACCGAGGAGTACTATCCCACGCGGACAGAGATTGCCCTGCTCGAGAGCCGAGGCGGAGAGATCGTGGAGCGCTTTGGGCCGAACCCGCTGGTGATCGAGTATGGCTCGGGCGCCAGCCGCAAGATCCGCGCTCTACTCGACGAGCTCGACGGGCGGCCGGCGCGCTACCTTGCGCTCGACATCTCCAAACAGCACTTGATCGCCTCCGCCGAGGCGCTGGCGGCCGACTACCCCAACCTGGACGTCCACGCGGTGTGCGCGGACTACACCCAGCCAGTCGAGTTGCCCGCCGAGGCGCTCGAAGGCGTCGGCCGGCGTGTGGCGTTCTTCCCGGGCTCGACCATCGGGAACTTCTCGCCGCCCGGGGCGGAGTCCTTCTTGCGCGGCTCGGCTCGCATGGTCGGACCCGCCGGGGCGATGCTGATCGGCGTGGACCTAAAGAAGGACAAGTGCATCCTCGACGCCGCTTACAACGACGCCGAAGGCGTAACCGAAGCCTTCAACCTCAACCTGCTGCGCCGGCTCAACCGCGAGCTCGGAGCCGATTTCGATCTCTCCGCCTTCGCGCACAGCGCCTTCTACAACGAGCGCGAAGGACGCATCGAGATGCATCTCGAGAGCTTGCGCGAGCAGCAGGTTCGGCTAGCGGGCGAGACGATCGCCTTCCGCGCCGGTGAAACGATCCACACCGAGAATTCCTACAAATTCGGCGTAGAGGAGCTCCAGGTCCTGGCCGCGCGCGGGGGCTTCGAGCCGGAGCACGTGTGGGTCGATGCGCAGGCGCTTTTCAGCCTGCACTGGCTGGAGGCCCTGCCCAACAATCAGTCGCCTCCGGCGCCGCGTTCGGGCTAGCCAGACGGATGCGGGTCGCGCTCGCCTTATACTGTTTGCGGTCCGGTAGCCGTGAGCAAGTCCAAAAGCGCGCCAACCGAAGGCGAAGTTCGAGCTCACCTGGAGCGCGTGCTTCGGAGCCGGCCCTTCGTTCGTTCTAACCGGCTCAAACGCTTCCTGAGCTACGTGGTCGAAGCCAAGTTGGCCGGCGACGAGGACTCGATCCAGGAATACGCTATCGCGCTCGCCGTCTTCGACCGGCGCGAATCCTTCGATCCCCGTCTGGACTCGATCGTTCGCACCGAGGCGCGCCGTCTACGGCAGCGGCTCGAAGAGGTTTACGCCGGAGCGGGCGCCGAAGAGTCGATACGGATCCGGATTCCTCCACCGGGTTATATTCCGACGTTCTCGAAGTCCGCCGATTCCGCTCAATCCTCGAGGCGCAATTGGGCGCTGGTCGCAGCGGCCGGGGTCTTGGTGTTGGCGCTCGTTGCCGCCGCCCTGACGACATCCGATCGCGAACAGCCGGATCCCAGGGCGGTTTCGGCTTACGAAAAGGGAATGGCCGCGTGGCGCCAGTGGACGGGGGAGGGGACCCTCCAAGCCGAGCGCTTTTTCGAAGAAGCGATTGCCATCGATCCGAGCTTCGCGAAGGCCTACGTTGGTCTGAGCAGGGCGTATCGCCAGCAGATCGTAATGGGCGAGCACGCGGTCGAGGTGAACCTGCCGAAGGCGATCAACGCCGTCCAGCGCGCGATCGAGTTGGATCCCGAGTCTGCGGTCGCCCACCAAGCCCAGGGAGCCAACCTGACCTACAAGCCGGATTGGCCGGCGGCCGAACGCTCGTTCCAGCGCGCGATCGAGCTCGAGCCGGAGAGCTCGATCCTACATCACACGTACGCCATTACGTTCCTGGTCGGGGTGGGGCGGCTACCGGAGGCGGACCGCGAGATTCGACGCGCTGTCGAGCTCGACCCGGGCTCGATATCAAACCACTCCATCCACGGAATGATCTTGTACTTCCAGCGCCGCTACGACGAAGCGCGCGAGGTGCTCGAAGAAGCCCTTGCCATTGACCAGCTCTACCCCAACGCTAGTCGGAATCTTGCTCTCGTCGCGCTCCAGCAAGGCGACGCAGCCGAGGCGACACGCCTGTTCAAGAAGGCGCAGGAGCTCTCCTACTTGAGCCTGTGCGAAGGCCTGCTCGCCCACACGCTGGCCGTTCAAGGGGAACGCGAGCAGGCGCTGGAGCTGATTCGCGATCTGGAACGGGGCGCGGAACGGGGCCGGGAGTCGGCGTTGGGCATCGCCGCGGCCTACGTCGGCCTCGGCGATCACCGTCGCGCCTTCGAATGGCTGGAGCGCGCCTGGCGAAGCCGGGAGATGCAGATTCGATTCGTTCCAGTCGACGCGCTGTATGACCCTATCCGAGACGATCCTCGCTATGGCTCGTTGCTGGAGCAGATGCGGCTCCCCGCCTCAGCCGATTGAAAACAAAGGATCGCTCACGATGAGCTATCCCTCTGCTAACCCTTGTTTGCTTGATCTCCGAACCTCCTCGGGCGAAGTTGGTCGTGGGCGAAAGCCCCAGACAGGAGAATGACATGCAAACTCGCTTCTTTTTGTTCGGCGTCGCAGCCGCCCTTCTCGCGACCCCTCTCGGCGCCGCCGAGGTCTGTGAGCTCAGCGACATCGAGGGCCGCTACGCGGTCTACAGCCAGCTTTGGGATCTGCGGGCGTCCCCTCCCTCGCCAGCCACGATCAGCGGGACCTTCTATGCCAACGGCACGGGCGCCATCACCGAGTGGAGGGATGTGCTGACGACCTCGGTTCTTGCCGAGCAGCGAAGCAGAACCGTACCCAGAGACGTAATCGCTGCAGCCAGCGCCGCGGGCTTTCCGGTGCTCTACGAGGTGGATTCAGACTGCCGTTTCCGGATACAGACCCAAGTCCTTACGCCCCGCCAGGGCGTCCAACCGGTTCGCCTGGAGGGCGCCATCGCCTCCGGGGGACGGGAGCTCTTCATCACACAGGTCGATTCGTTCTTCGTCTCGACCGCCGTCGCGAAATCGGTCGAAGATCCGGCTGCGCGAGGAGCGGCCAGAGCGGCGGATATCAAGGAGTTGCTGGACCGGGTGGCCGTCAGGAACGGGTTGAGACCCTGACGCGCCCGAGTGTTCGCCCGCGAGCGGGGCGGGGTCGCATGCACAGACTCCGTCCCGAATCGGGGCGAGGGGCCCGATCAGTCGCCGCCGGCTGCGCGCTCGGGGTAGCGAATCGTTAGGTATTGGCCGGCGCGGATGCGGGTCGAGGTCAGCCCGTTCCACTGCATCAGATCGCGGATCGAAACGCCGAAACGCTTGGCGATGATTTCCAGCGTGTCGCCGGGGCGGATGCGGTAGCGGCTGCCTTGAGCGGGCGCCCGCACGTTCAGCGTCTGTCCGATGCGCAGGCGAGAAGAGCGCAGGCCGTTCCAGCTCATCAGATCGCTTGTGCTAACGCCGTGGCGCGACGCGATCTCGCCGAGCGTGTCGCCCGAGCGGACGGTGTACTGGCTGCCGGAAGAGGCGCGTGTTGGCGTCGGGGAGCGCGGCGTCGACGTCGGGGACGCGGCGGCGCCCGGCGCCCGCACGATGAGCGTCTTGCCGGCGGTGATGCGGCTTCCGCGCATGTTGTTCCAGCGCCGCAGGTCGCTGGCGCGCACGCCAAAGCGTTCAGCGATGCCGCCGAGCGTATCGCCCGGCCGGATGCGGTAGCGAAACTCGGTTGAGCTAGAGGCAGGCGCACGCGAGGGCGCCGGCGCGGAGGCGCGGGTTTGCGGCGCCGGGGCCGCGCGGGGAGCCTCCGGGGCGTCCGGGTTGACGATCAGCGATTGCCCGGGGCGAATGAGGTTCGAGCGCAGAGAGTTCCAGCGGCGGAGGTTCGAGGCGGTCGTATTGAACTTCTCAGCGATCGCGCCGAGGTTATCGCCCGAGCGCACCGTGTATCGCCGCCCGGCGGGCTTGGGCGCCGGCCGCGCTTCGGCGCGAGAGGCGGCGGGCTCAGGCTCGGAAGATCCTCCCGGACGTACGATCAAGTAGTCCCCGGCGGTGATGCGACTGCCGCGCATGCGATTCCACTCGCGCAACTCCGCCACCGAGACGCCGAAGCGCGCTGCGATCTCTCCCAAGTTGTCGCCCGAGCGGATGCGGTACTTGCCGCCGGGGCCCGCGGAGGCGGTGGCGCGCCGCGATGACGAAGAGCCCGACGCGCCCGAGGGTACCTTCAGGCGGTCGCCGACATTGATGCGCGTCGAGCGCAACCCGTTCCAGGCCTGAAGCTGCGATGTGGTCGCGCCGTGACGGCGAGCAATCTCGCCCAGCGTGTCGCCGCGGCGCACCTGGTAGACGCCGCTAGGCGCGGCCCCGCTTCCGCGGTTTGCCGAAGACGTGGCGGCCGCCGTCCCGCTCTTTGGGTTCACGATCAGGTAGCGGCCGGCGCGAATACGGGTATTGGGCAGCCCGTTCCAGGCGCGCAGTTGCGCCACCGAGACGCCGAAGCGCCGCGAGATCCCGCCCAGGGTGTCGCCGCTGGCGATGCGGTAGCGGCCCGAGCCCGGGGCGGTCAGTCCGCCAGCCCCGCCGTAGCTGCGATAGACGCGCAACTGCGTCTTGGTGGGGATGCGCAGGGCGCTCCCTGCCACCGCGAGCTTCGTCTCCCCGCTGAGGTTGTTGACCGCCAGCAGCTCGTCGGGCGAGACCTTGTACTTGCTGGCGACCTCAGCGATCGAGACGTCTTCCTTGGCCCGGTGCAGGCGCCACTGGGTGCGCTTGTCGGCGGGAATGCGCGCGAGCTCGGCGAGGAATCCCTCCGCCGACCCGGGCGGCAGGCGCAGGTCGTAAGCGTAGGGCGGAGTCGCCGAGCGCAGCAGCGCCTCGTTGAGCTGGTCGATCTCGGTGACGCTCGAGCCGGCGATGTCGGCAATGAGCTGCAGGCTGGTTTCCGAGTCGACGGTGACGGTGTCGTAGAGGCGCGGCGGAGCGTAGTCGATCGTGCCGACGTCGTACATGTCGAGGTTCTTGTCGACATAGATCATCGCGAGGATGATCGGGACGTACTCGCGAGTCTGGCGCGGCAGCAGGCGCTTACGGCACATCTCCCAGTAGTCGCGGGTGCCGCCGCGCTTGATGGCGCGCGAGACGCGGCCCGGGCCGGCGTTGTAGGCGGCGAAGGCCAAGTACCAGTCGCCGAACTCGATGTAGAGATCCTTGAGGTGTTTCGCGGCGGCGCGGGTGGCTTTCTCGAAGTCGTAGCGCTCTTCCAGATAACGGTCCTGCCGCAACCCATACTGCTTGCCGCGGAACGACATGAACTGCCACATGCCGGTTGCCCGGGCGTAGCTGCGAGCCTTGGGCCGGAAGCCGGACTCGGCTTGCGCGAGGTGGAACAGCTCCTTAGGGACGTCCTCTTCTTCGAGGATGCGCTCGATAGTTTCGCGGTAGGCGCCCGAGCGGCCCGAGGTTGCGCGCAGCGTGGCGCGGCCGCGCCCTTCGGTGAAGTAGTTGACCAGGCTGATGACCTGGCGGTTGAGCGTGAGCGGCAGATCGGACTTGGTGTTGCGCAACCGCTCGGCGCGCCATTGCGCCAAGTCCATGTCCTCGGGGATGGATTCCTGAGTGATCTCGTCGAGCAACGAGCCTTCGGCCTCGAGCGCGGGAAGATTGGGATCGCCAAAGGCCGAGGTCGCCACGGTTTGAGCGAGGGCCTCGCGGTCGAGCTCGCGCAGGCGCACCTGCAGCTCGTCCTCGGCAAGCTCGGGCTGGGGCTCGGCGACCGGCGCCGGCTCGGCTGCGGGCACAGGCGCCTCGAGCGGTTCGGGAGCAGCCGGCGACGCGACGGGCTCGGCCTGTGCAAGCACCGCGTCCTCGGTCGCGGGCTCAGGCGCGGGTTGGGGGGCCGGCGCGGGTTGCGCTCTAGGGGCCGGAGGGGTGGCGGTGACGACGGGCGGCTTTTCGCCGACGCAGGAGATCCACAGCGCGCAAGCGGCGGCGAGGCACAGGCTCGTTCGCAATCTCCCGCCGGAGGGTTTGCTCAGCATGAGGAGAGTCAAGAGCGTCCGCCGGACGGGAGGGCCTTCGGGGCGTTCGGGCTTCAAGCGGATCATGCCAATCCTAGCAAACGGGTCTGCTCAGGTCAATTTGTTCCCGAGGCCGCTCCGGTTGCGATCGAGAGATAGAAAAACAACACAAAACAAGAGGCTTACTCATCTTCGGCTTCTTCACCGGCGCGCTCCCTGCGGGCCGCTTCCACGACCTTGTCCGCGATCTGCTGCGGCACGAAATCGTAGCGGCCGAACTCCATCGCGAACGTGCCGCGCCCCTGCGTCATCGAGGTGAGCTCGTTGGCGTAGGTGAGCATCTCTGCCATCGGCACCTCGGCGCGGATAATCTGGTTCTGCCCTTTGGTGTCCATGCCCTGGATGCGACCGCGGCGACTGTTGAGATCGCCCATCAAGTCGCCTGCAAAGTCCATCGGCGCCACAATCTCCACCTTCATCACCGGTTCGAGCAGGGCCGGCTTGGCCTGCTCCATTGCCAGCCGGAAGGCTTTGCGCCCGGCCAGCTTGAAGGCCAGCTCGGAGGAGTCGACATCGTGATAGCTGCCGTCGTAGAGGGTTACCCTGAAGTCCACCACCGGATAGCCAGCCAGGTAGCCCTTCGAGGCAGTCTCCTGGATGCCCTTTTCGACGGCCGGGATGTAGGTCTTCGGGATGGCGCCGCCGAAGATCTCGTCTGAGAACTCGAAGCCGGCGCCGCGGTCGAGCGGGTCCATCTTGATCTTGCAGTCGCCGAACTGTCCGTGGCCGCCGGTCTGCTTCTTGTGGCGTCCGTGGGCGTCGGCATGACCGCGGATGGTCTCGCGGTAAGGAATTTTCGGGGCTTTGAGCTCAACCTCGCAGTGGTAGCGCTTGGCGAGCTTGCTCACGATGACTTCGAGGTGCTGCTGGCCGTTGCCGGCGAGCAGGAACTCGGCCGTTTGCGGGTCGCGATAGAAGTTCAGTGAGGAGTCTTCTTCGAGCACGCGCTGGATAGCCCCGCTGAGGCGGTCTTCGTCTTGCCGGCTCTTGGGTTCGATGGCGAAGGCGATGGCCGGCTGCGGGATCTCGGCCTTGGGGAACTCCACGGGCGAGTCTTTCGCGCCTAGGCTGTCGCCCGAGAGCGTGTCCTTGAGCTTGGCGACCACGCCGATGTCGCCTGCGTGCAGTTGTGCGACTTGCTCGAGCTCCTTGCCTTGGGGACAGGCGATGCGGGCGAACTTCTCATTGCCGCCGCGGGTATGGTTGTGGATCGTTTCGTCGTTTTTCAGAACGCCGGAGGCTACCTTGAAGTAGGTCAGCCGTCCCGCGAAGGCGTCCGCGGAGGTCTTGAAGACGAACAGCGAGAGCGGGTCGGAGTCGTCGATCTTTTGCGCGGCGCCGGTGGTGGCGAGCTCGCCACGGTCAGCGGGCGAAGGCGCGTTGGAGACCAGGAAGTCCATCAGCTTGTCCGCGCCCATGTTGTGCAGCGCCGAGGTGCACAGCACGGGGAAGATGTCGCCGCTGAGCAGACCTTGCTTGAGGCCCGCCACGAGCTTGTCCTGCGGCAGCTCCATGTTCTCGAGGTACTCGTTGAGCAGCTCCTCGTTCGTCTCGGCGACGGCCTCGAACAGCTCTTGGCGGGCGGCTTCGACTTCGTCGGCCATCTCAGCCGGAACGTCGCCGGCCGAGCCCTTGCCGGCGCCGTCCATCTCGTAGGTGTAGGCCTTGTTCTCGATTAGATCGACGACACCCTTGAACTCCTTCTCCGCGCCAATGGGCAACTGCACCGGGACGGCGCTGCCGCCGAGCACGTCTTTGACCTGCTGGATGGTTCCAGCGAAGTTGGCGCGCTCGCGAGCCATCTTGTTGACGACGAGGATGCGCGGGATGCCGTAGTCGGCGGCATAAGCCCAGGTCTTCTCGGTCTGCACCTCGACTCCGGCAACGGCGTCCACCACGACGAAGGCGCAGTCGGCGGCCAGCAGCGAGGCCTTCGCTTCGTTGATGAAGATGTTGTAGCCAGGCGTGTCGATGAGGTTGATCTTGGTCTTGTTCCATTCGACGTGGGCGAGGGCGCTCGAGATGGAGACCTTGCGGTTGATCTCCTCCTCGTCGAAGTCGGTGACGGTATTGCCGTCGTCGACGCGCGTGAGCCGCGGCGTCGCTCCGGCGGTGTACAACATGGCGGCGACCAGCGTGGTCTTGCCGTGATCGCCGTGGCCGACGACCCCGATGTTG
Source organism: Bryobacterales bacterium (assembly GCA_965216545.1). Classification (GTDB taxonomy): domain Bacteria; phylum Acidobacteriota; class Terriglobia; order Bryobacterales; family UBA6623; genus RI-231. The sequence goes on along the minus strand of OZ244172.1, from coordinate 807,165 downwards.
CGAACGTCCTTGCCTGGGTATACCGTCATTCCCTGTCCTCGTCCTGGTGAGCTCTAGATGAGAAGTCCCGGCGGTCCCCAGGCCGGGGCGCGCCGGGCAAGTCTCCGCGATTGCGGTACAGGGAGTGTAGTACAACGGCGGCGGTTTTGAAAAGGCGGAGTCGGCGGACTCTCACGGCGAGGCGATCGAGCCGTCGTCATGCAAGGGCAGCGCCAAGAACGGCTTGGTGCCGCCGAAGGGAAACTTCGCGAGATCGGACTCCCTGAGCTCGATTCCCAGACCGGGTTTGTCCGAGAGCGGGTAGTAGCCGTTGGTCATCCGCATGGCCGGGAAGCCCAGCCACTCCTCCCACATCTTCTCCTTCTCGCCCGGCTCGACGCCGCTGCAGATCTCTTGCACCAGGAAGTTCGGCATGGCGGCGTCGACGTGCACCGAAGCGATGGCGCCGACCGGGCCTTCACAGGCGTGCGGGGCCATCAGCACGCCCGACGCCTCGGCCATGGCGCCGATCTTCCATAGCGCGCTCACTCCGCCCACGTGGTTGACGTCGGTTTGGATGATGTCGACAACCTTCTGCTCGATCACCTCGCGGCAACCGTAGTGGGTGATGAGCCGCTCGCCGGTCGCGATCGGAACCGTGGTACGGCTCGAGATGCGCTTCATGGCCTTGACGTTCTCCGGAGGACACGGCTCTTCGACGAACATCAGATTCAAGTCCTCGATCTGCTTGCAGATCGCGACCGCGACCGTGGGGCTGGTCTTGGCGTGGAAGTCGACGCCGATGTCGATGTCGTCGCCCATCACCTCGCGGACCGTGCGCAGGTAATCGATCGCTTCCTGGATGCGGGCGCGAGTATCGAGCCACTCGTAATATCCGGGGACGCCGGTCTTGAACGCGGTGACGCCATGCTGCTCGGCGAGCTCTCGGATCAGCACCAGCCGCTCGCGCAGCGGGGCGTCGCGCGGCAACCGTTCGGCGGCCGGGCCCTGCATCAGGTGGTAGTAGCCGCGCACGCCACGCTCATCCACCGGGCCTCCGAGCAACTCGTAGACCGGCTTGCCCAGCACCTTGCCGCGGATGTCCCACAGCGCCTGGTCGATGCCGGAGATCGCCGAGCCGAGCACGGGGCCCGAGCGGTAGAAGGCGTGCACGTACATCGACTGCCAATGATGCTCGACTTGCATCGGGTCCTGGCCGAGGATGGCGTACTCGAGGTCGTGGACGGCTTGGATCGCGGCGCCCGCCTTACCCTCGAGCGTCGCCTCGCCCCAGCCGACCACGCCGGCGTCGGTCTCGAGCTTGACGAAGACGTGGGGGCGATCGCTCGGCAGGTAGTCGGCGGTGACGCCGAAGGTCTCGAGCTTGGTGACCTTCAGGCGCGGAGCGCTGGGCAGCGCCAGCGCCGGAGCCGGAGCCGCGGCGGCGAAAGCTGGAGCGGCGGCGCCAAACAGCGAAGCTTTGAGGAGGTCTCTGCGGTTCATGATTCTTGCTCCCTTCCCGCTAGCTCGCGACGGCATGGCGGCGCACTGCGTCTTCATCGATCTTGAGACCGAGCCCGTGGCCTTCGGGCAGAGCGAACCAGCCGTCGTCGGGCCGCTCGTCCCATCCGCCGGCGATCTCGCGGCGCATGCGGCGATCGGGTTCGCTGGTCGAGAACGGCGTCTCTTGAATGAATGAGTTGGGCAGCGAGGCGGCAATGTGGATCCCGGCGGCGGTGGCAATAGGACCGCCTCGGTGGAACGGACAGACCGCGACGTAGTAGGTTTCGGCGAGCGCTGCCGCCTTGCGCACGCTCGTGACTCCATGGCGCGTGAGATCGGGCCGCAGCACGTCGATGGCGTCCTCGCGCAGCAGGTCTTGAAACTCGGAGTTGCGGGTCGCATCGCGCCCGAAGCCGACCGGCGTGGTCGAGCCCTTGGATATCGATGCGCGCGCGGCGGCGCTGAGCTCGCCGCAAGGCTCATCCATCCACAGCAGGTGGAAGTCCTCAACGCGGTCGGCGATCGAGAGCGCTTCGCCGGGACTGGGCCGGCCGCCGCAGTCGAGCACGAAGTCGCACTCCTCGCCAGCCGCTGCGCGCAACTCGTCGAGCCGATCTCGAACACCGACAAAGAAGGAGCGACCGCGCTCCATGCCGGCCGGCATGGCTAGAGGAACCGAAAACGCGCGATGGCCGAAACTTTTGGCTTCGAGCACGGCGGCGCGCAACTCGGACGTGGAGCGGCCTTCAACCACGGCCATGGCGCGCGCCTTGTTGCGCGTTGGTCCGCCCAGCGCCTCATAGAGCGGCGCCTTGGCCGTCTTGCCGAGCATGTCCAGCAGGGCAATGTTGACGGCGGCGCGGGCGGCGGGGCGGCGGAGCCGTGCGTCAATCTGCAAGATTCGAGCGGGGTTGGCGCCCTCGAGGACGGCGAGCTCGCGCCTGAGCGCGTCGACGGCGGTCTGCGGATCGGGCGTCGCCGGCGCCTCGCCGTACCCCACGACGCCGTCGTCCGAGGCGAGCTTGAGCAGGACGTAGACGCGGCCGCCGGGCTCGGCTACCGCCCACGGCGTCATCGAGATGATCTGCGACATGGCACGCAATATCGTAGCCTGTTCGGGCTCGATTACAATGGTCGGACTACGCCGCCATGTCGACCCGGAAGATCACCCGCGCGCTGCTGAGCGTGACCGATAAGTCGAAGCTGCCCGAGCTCGCCCAGGGCCTGGCGCGCCATGGCGTCGAGCTGATCTCGACCGGAGGCACGGCGCGCCTGCTGCGTGAGTCTGGGCTCGAGGTGCGCGATGTCTCCGATGTCACCGGGTTTCCGGAAATGCTCGACGGTCGAGTGAAGACGATGCATCCGCGCATCTGCGGCGGCGTACTCGCGATCCGCTCCAACGCCGCCCACATGGCCGCGCTCGCCGAGCATTCGATCGAGCCGATCGACATGATCGTGGTGAACCTCTACGCCTTCGAGAAAACCGCGGCCAACCCCGAGGCCTCGTTCGAAGACAAGGTCGAGAACATCGACATTGGCGGCCCAACGATGATCCGCTCGGGGGCGAAGAACTTCCGCGACGTCGCTGTGGTGACATCGACCGACGACTACGACGCCCTGCTCGAAGAAATGGATGCGAACGACGGCGCGCTGAGCGAGGCGACTCGCTGGCGGCTGGCGCAGAAGGCCTTCCAGACGACCGCAGCCTACGATCGCGCCATCGCGACCACCCTGGCCGGATTTTCGCCCGAAGGCGACAGCGCCGAGGCCGAGGATCTGCCGGAGATGCTGGACATCCTGCTCCCCAAGGCTCAGGCGCTGCGCTACGGCGAAAACCCGCACCAACAGGCGGCGCTGTACTCAAACCGAACCGAAGGCGTCGCCGGCGGCAAGCAGCTCCACGGCAAGGAGCTCAGCTACAACAACCTGGTCGATTTAGACGCGTGCTGGGCGTTGATCCAGGAGTTCGACGATCCGGCCTGCGCGATCATCAAGCACACCAACCCGTGCGGTTGCGCCGAGCAGGCGAGCTTGGCGGAGGCCTATCGCAAGGCGCTCGAGTGCGATCCGGTGTCGGCGTTCGGTTCGGTCATTTCGGTGAACCGGACCGTGGACGCGGAGACCGCCGGTGAGATGGCAAAGTTATTCGTGGAAGCAATCGCCGCGCCGGGGTTCGAGTCGGGCGCGCTCGAGGTCCTCACCAAGAAGAAGAACATTCGGCTGGTCGAGATCGCGGCGACCCAGCCTGCTCTGACTCTCAAGAGCATCTCCGGCGGAATGTTGGCGCAGACCGAAGACCGCCGCCAGACCAGCCCGGAGAAGTGGGACGTCGTCAGCGAACGATCCCCGAGCGACGACGAAGAGGTCGCGCTCCGCTTCGGCTGGAAAGTGGTCAAGCACGTCAAATCGAACGCGATCCTCTATACCCGCGCCGGCCAAACCGTGGGCGTGGGCGCGGGTCAGATGAGCCGCGTCGACTCGGCAAAGATCGGCGCGATGAAAGCGCACTTGCCTGTCGAAGGTTCGGTGGTGGCGTCCGATGCGTTCTTCCCGTTCGCCGACGGCGTCGAGGCGATCGCGAAGTCCGGCGCCACGGCGATCGTGCAACCGGGCGGTTCCAAGCGCGACGACGAGGTGATCGCGGCGGCGAACCGGCTGGGGCTGGCGATGGTGTGCACCGGCGTGCGCCACTTCCGGCATTAGGCTGTTGACCGTTCAGCCGGCGGCCGCTGGGGACTGTCACGATTTCGCGCCGCAATTGAGTCAACGAGCGCAGATGGGGCCCCAAGGCGCGAAACTCGCTGACTGTCCCCCGACCACGGTGTTCACACGCACTCTTACGGCAGCGGCATCTCTTGGCTGTCTTGCTCGCGTGCGCGTCGGAACGACGGCGCAGCTTCCGCCGTCCGCACCTGCTCGAGCCAGAAGACCCCGTCGTAGGGCACGCTGTTGCCGCGCGTCGAGATGAAGTCTACGTCTCCGTCGCCGTCCATGTCGCGGGGCAGGAACTTGTCGAACATGCCGCGTTTGCGACGCGAGATGTCGTGGCGAGTCCACGCGGCGGCGGGGTCGCCGGAGTTCTCGAACCAAGATAGGCGGCCCAGGCTGTTGGCGCGCGTGACGTCCGCGCCGTCGTGGTCGCGCGGCGCGCCGCTGTACCCGCCGGCCATCACGTCCGGGTCGCCGTCGCCGTCGATGTCGGCGAAGTTCAGGCCAGTCATCGCGTCCGGCTTGTGCGTGCCGATCAAGTGCAGCGGCCACGGTTCGTCGAAGGCTTCCGGCTGCTCGAGCCAGATGAGGTTCGACTCCTCGCGCAGAATGAGGTCGATGCGGCCGTCTCCGCTGAGGTCGGCGTAGTCGAAATTAAACCCCGTGACGAGCGTATGCGGCGCGGGGGGACGGCCCCGGCGCCGGTCTTCATCGGCAACCGTCGTACCGTCAATGTCGATACGATGCTCGACGAACTCGATCTGGCCGCCCTTCTCGCTCACGTTCTCGAACCACAGCACGCGATTCTCGGCGCGCGAGCCGCTCATCACGTCGAGGTCGCCGTCTTGGTCGAGGTCGAAGGGCTCGGTGTTCATGGGGATGCGGGCGCGGCCGATCTCCTGCTGGACCCAGGACTTGGGATCGAGCGGATCGCCCTGGATCTCGTAGAGCTCGAAGGGATGCGTCTCTTCGACGTCGAGCGGGGGGTTCTGGCCGCCCTTGTTGGGCGCGATCACCTCGAGCTGGCCGTCTTGGTTGAAGTCGGCGACGAAAACGCGAATGTAGGAGCCGCGGTCGACGGTTTGCGGCGGGATGAGGCGCTCCCAGCGCGCGGTGCGGGCGTCGTCGGGGCCGGGGTTCTGGAAGTAGATCAGGTGCGCGAGCTCGCAGGCGGCGACGATGTCGGGATAGCCGTCGCCGTTGAGGTCCCCGATGGCGGCGTCCTCGGGGGCGGCGGCTTCTTCGCCCTCGCTCAGGGTGACGTTGACCCAGCGGTCCGGATCGGCGGAGCCGAAAGCGATGCGGATGTGGCCGTCGGGCTTGCCGTCGTAGGTGGTGTCGGACTCGTGGACCGAGACGACATCGACGTGGCCGTCGCCATCGAGATCGCCCATCACCGAGCCGTCGCTGCCGGCGAGCATGACGCCATCGTTCTCGACCGAGTCGATGAGATGCTCGCGCCACGAGATGTACTCGCCCGCGGGCGTGCGGGCCGTGGTCAGGCGCTCGGCGACCGGGGCGTCGGGGTCGGGGAGAGGAGGTGCGGCGGGTTCGGTGGTGCAAGCGGCGAGCGCGGCTAGGAGGAGGGCGGGGGCGGTTCGCATGGCGGTCGGGGGAAGTGTAGCAGGGTCGCCTCACAGGACCTTCAGCCCCCTCGTGCGGCGTGACCACGAGCGGAATGGCGATGCCTTGACAGGAGTGCGCTGACGACCGCCATCTCGCTGATAGTGAAGGCCTTAGATCCCAGTCGGCGATGGTGGGGAGTGAACAGTTTGCTAGTAGAGTGTTCACCCACTGACCGGGCTCAGCGCCCAAATCGCTCAAAAAGGTAGTGGGCAGCCAGTGTTTGCACCGCTTTGGTTGCGTGCCCATATCCTTCCTTGGTCGTCTCGATCAGCTTCAAGAGGCGGTCGCTGACGTCTGAACCCTCAAGGTGCCTTAGAGTTGCTGTCGCCGCGATTTCTCCGGCGAAGTGCAGCTTGACGTCTGCGCCTTTGCCTTGTTGGTCTGCAGCAACTTCAATGATCCCGGTCGCTGTTGGCTCTAGATGCTGGAGCGCATGGCGGGACGCTGTTCGGCCAAAGTGACCCCCGATGTCGTTCCGAACTTTCTTGATGAAATCACGGTTCTGACGGAAGAACACGATGGCGGCGTCCCAGAGATCCCAGTTCCCCCCTTTGCCCTTGGGTCGAGACTTGATCCTGTTGAAGCTTGGACATTGATCTACATTCACGAGAGCGTCGGAGCATTCCTCCAGTGTGGCAATAGACCGACGCACGAAGTAGAGGCGTCGGTAGCGTTGGTCGAGTTGATCCAAGGCCGGAATGTCATCTGCTGCGATCGCGTACATCTCGATGCGAAGATCCTCGTAGAGAACCGCCAATCTTGCGATGTGCTCGTGAATCTGCTCTGCCGATCCAGACTGGAACACGTCCCTGAGTTTTCCCGCGCGCATCTTGCTTTGTTTGGACTTCGGCATTGTTGAGGAGGCCTATCAGTTCAGCGTCTCAAGAGAGGCTAGCGCATGCCTCACTTGTGCTAACGGTCGTCCATTCTGGCGTGCTTGGAGGTTGAGCGGACCACTGCAACAGGATTGGGCAAACTGTTCACCTTTTCGCCTTCGGCCCTCTCCGGCCGCTTTCCGGGCCCAAAACGGCCCGTTTCACCGGAAGGCCGGAAAAAGCAGGCCCTCAGAGGCCGCAGGAGGCGATGGGCATTGTTTGGACCTCCAGGGCCTGGGTTGTCAGGGCGTTTTGATGCGCGTAAAGTGAACAGATGTCTAGCGAATTGTTCACATTTGGCTGAGCCCTGGTGAAAACAAGCATTCTGTCAACCAACGGCGCCAACGGCGATCAGTGCCGCGTCCAGAGGGCTCTGGAGCCCTGCCCAAGACCTATCGGACGATTGCCCAGGGCGGAACCCAGCGCAAGGCTTTTTCGGTGGCTACCCGGCTCAGGGACGAACTACTCGATTCGGATCGCCCCCCGAGGACCGGAAGGACTAGCGGAAACTCAGACAAGCGCGAAACACCTCCCACTGAACGGAAGTCAGATCGGCGCCCAGGTAAGATCGCTGCCACAGAAGAAGTCGCTGGGATCTGCACGCGCTTCGCCCCAGCTCAAAACTGATTCTTCGGCCTCTTCGCTGCATCCTCGCCGCCTTCATTCGGCGCTTGCCCGGGCGCGTACAGGTTCAACTGATCCACCTGCGGCGTCATCGTCTGCTTGTGCTCGGCCACCATGGCAGTCAGCTCTGCCACGACCTGCGGGTGCTGCTCCGCGATGTCGAACTGCTCCGATGGATCGATGTCCAGGTTGTAGAGCAGCGGCTTGGCGTGTCGCTCCGGCGGCTGTTGAGAGAAGCTGGCCGTCGTCGTGAAGTGCGCTTTGTAAGGACCCTTGCGGACCGCGTAGACATCTTGCAGTCGCCAATAGAACAGGTGGTCGCGCGGGCTCGGCGCGCCGCTGAGCAGCGTATCGCTCAAGTCGACGCCGTCATACTCGCGGTCGCTTGGCAGATCGGCGCCGGCCAGCGCGGCGAACGTCGGCAGCAAGTCCAGCCCGGACCCGATTCCGGTCACGACCTTCGGCTCGATCGCGCCGGGCCAATAGAAAATCGCCGGCTCCCGCATGCCGCCTTCCCACGTCGTCCCTTTGCCGTCCCGCAGCAGCCCGGCTGACCCGCCAAGCTGCTTCATCGCGAGCCACGGCCCGTTGTCCGAGGTAAAGATGACCAGCGTATTGCGTTCGAGGCCGAGCCTCTCGAGCGTGCGGACGATTTCGCCGACGCTCCAATCGATCTCTTCGACGGCGTCTCCGTAAAGACCGTTCTGGCTCTTGCCGTAGAACTCGTCCGAGGCGAAGACCGGCGTGTGCGGCATGTTGTGCGCCAGGTAGAGAAAGAACGGCTCGTCTTGGTTGCTCTCGATGAACTCGAGCGCACGCTCGGTGTAGCGCTTGGTGAGCGTCCATTGGTCCGCCGGGCGCTCTATGATCTCCTCGCCGTCCATCAGCGGCACGTCCCAGTACTCGATGTTCGGCTCGCGATGGAAAAGCTCGAGCGTCCAGGGCTCTTCGATGCCGCCAGGCATGTTCATGTCGTTGCTGTAGGGGATGCCGAAGTAGCCCTCGAAGCCTTGCTCCATCGGCAGGAACTCCGGCTGGTGCCCGAGGTGCCATTTGCCGATGGCGGTCGAGACGTAGCCTTGCTCGCCCAGAAGCTCGGCAATCGTGATCTCGTCGGTCGGCAAGCCGCCGAGCGAGGCCGGGAAGAACACGTGCTTGAACGTGTTCTCGCCGGCGACGCCGTAGCGCATCCCAACGCGGCCGGTCAGCACCCCGGCGCGGCTGGGCGTGCAGACAGCAGCGGGCGAGTAGAAGTTGGTCCATCGCTGGCCTTGGGCGGCCAGGCGATCGAGCGTCGGAGTACGGATGGTGGGGTGGCCGTAGGCGCCCAGGTCGCCGTAGCCGAGGTCGTCGGCGAAGACCAGGACGAAATTCGTTGGCCGATCATTCGCCGGCGGTTCGTCGCGGTCTTGGCTGCAACTCGTAGTCGCCAACACGGTTGCCGCGATCAGGCACAGTGCGAGGAGCGATCTCGCGCTCATTCTCGGATTCTTCATTTCGAGGACCGATTCTAGCGCTTTCCGCGTATGGCGGAGGGGCCCGCTGCTCACGGCCGCAGCCCCGGCCGGAGCCGTGCGCGCACGCGGATCGGGCAGGCTTAGTTGGCGGCGGGATCCGCCGATTCCTCGATGGCGGGCGGGGTCTCGGGGGGCGCTTCGCCGCTGTCGCGGTTGAAGAACATAAACACGGCGGCGCCGAGCGAGAGGCCGGCCACGATCACGGCCACGACCAGGGCGATGAGCATGCCCTTGCCGGGTCCGCTCTTCTCGCCGGTCTCGACAGGGGTGACGGCCGCGGCAGGGGGCGCGGGTTGCGACGACGATGCGCCGGAGGCCTGATCACCGCCGCCCTCGAACATCTTCGTGTACTCGCCCGGCGTCTTGTCCTTCTCCGCTCCGAACGGCGCCGGCGGTTCGGCGGGACCGCCGGCGCCCGATGGCGCTGTAGGCGGATGGGGATCGCGAAACATGCCCGAGGCCTCGTCCCGAGAGCCGTGAGGGCTTGCCGGCACAAACTCCTCCGGCACCGCTTGGGACGGATCCGAGGGGCCGAACATCTGTGTGAACTCGCCCGGTTTCTGGAACGGTCGGCTGCTCTTCGACGACTTCTGCTCTTGCGGCGGCGCGAGCGCCTCGTCGCCGGACAGCTCGCCGACGTAGCCGCCGCCGAAGCCTTCCGGCTGCGACGCGGCGGGAGGCGCGCTCGAGAATCCGGTCTGAGGGTTCGAAGAGCCACTCGAGGAGCTGCCGAACATCTCGGTGAACTCGCCCGGTCCGTCGCTCGAGCCAAGCGGCTGGTCGAGATCGGGAGCATATTGCGGCTTGGCCGGAGGCTGCGGCTCTTGGGTCTTCGAGCCGCCCTTGCCATCGGGCCCGAACAAGCGCGTGAACTCGCCGGAGCTCTTCTCGATGGACGCGCCCTCGGGCGCGCCCTTCGGCTCGAGGCGCGGAGGCCCTTCGCCAAAGAGCTGCGTGAACTCGCCGGACGACTTCTGCACAGGGGTCCCGGTCTGGGCTTCCGGCGGCTCGGGCGCGGGATCAGGGGCCGGCTGTTGCTGTGACGCCCCGCCGAACATCTCGGTGAACTCGCCGGCCTGCGCTGGCGGGGGCTCCGGCGGCGGTGCGGGCTGCGGCGGAGGCTCGGCTACCGAGGCGGCCGTCGGGTGCGGCTCCTGGGCCGCTCCGCCGAACATCGGCGCAAGCTCCCCGGGCTTCTGCGCCGGCGGCTCAGGCGTGGGCGGCGGGGGGACTTGGGTAGGCGGCGCGGGATCGACCGGCTCGGGGGCGCCGCCGAACAGCTTGGTGAACTCGCCCGGGCCCTCAGGCTTGGGCGCGGCCGCTGGAGGCTCGGGCGCGGGCGGAGGCTCCGGTGCGGGCGGGGGCTCGGGCGCGTCTCCAAACAGCTTGGTGAACTCTCCGGGGCCCTCGCTCGGGGCGGGCGGAGCAGCGGACGCGGGCGGCGGCTGCGGCTGCGCGTCGACGATGGTGGGCGAGGTCGGCGGAGAGGTCGGCTTGGGCGGCTCGGCCGGGGCATCGGGCTGGCCGAACGCCTCGGTGGAGCTACCGCGCTTGGCGTCAGGCGGCGGCGCGGGCTCAGGCGGCGGCGTCTGGGCTTCGGAAACCGGACGCGACAGCACTGCCGCCACTCGCCCGTTGAGCCACGCCGCCAACCCCTCGAAGTCCTCGATGGGACGGGTGACGACGTAGTAGGATCCCGCGAACTCGCCAACCTCGACCAGGTCGCCGTCGCGACCCGATTCGAGATGCTTGACCTTCTGCACCAGCTCCGGCGAGGCGGCCTTGTCGATCAGGTGCAGCAGCACATCCCGGCGCGAGGACTTCTCGATGGCCTGAAAGGTTTTGGCCCCGTCGGAGTGCAACAGCCGCGCCAGCTCGTATTTGAGATAGAAGCTCATCGGCCAGGGGGGACCGGACGCCGGTGTAGTAACATGATGTCACTCCATCCGGCGGGGTTCAATACGACCTTTCGCTGAGGAGGAGCCAGTTTTCGACCTCTCCGTTGATGAAAACACTCTCGCGAGTCGTCTGGTCCGAGGGCATGCATCTCGGACCGCATCACTTTCAGGCCCAGAGTCGGTACTTCGAAGACGCGGTTCGCTTCGCCGCCGAAAGTCTCTGGTTCGCTCCCTATGGGTTGCTTGGTTGGGAGCTCGACGCGGACGCGTTGGTGAACGGAACCGTGACCGTCTCGCACGCTCGCGGCGTGTTTCCCGACGGCTTGCCGTTCCACATGCCCGAGTACGACGCTCTGCCGGCGCCGCGCGACATTCGCGACGCGTTTCCGGCGTTGGCCGAACGCGCCGTGTTGCTGCTGGCCGCGCCTCCCGAGCAGGTCGACGGCCGCAACTGCGCGCTCGAGGATGACGAGGCCGACCGCTCGGTGCGTTTCATCGCATCGACGGTGGTGGTGCCGGACGAGAACACCGGCCGAGACGAGAAGCCGGTTCGGCTGGGGCGCAAGAACATCCGTTTCCTGCTCGACAACGAGGTTCCCGAAGAGAATCCCCCGGTCTCGTTGCCCATCGCCCGCATCTCGCGCGACGGCGCCGGCGGGTTTTCTTTCGATCCCGATTTTACGCCTCCAGTGCTACAAATCGGCGCTTCGCGCGCGATCATGACGCGCCTACGGCAACTCATCGAGATCCTCGAGGAGAAATGTCGTACGGTCGCGCGGCCGCGGGACCTAGCCAACCCGAGCGCCTCGGGCTTCTCCGCTCAGGGCATCGCGAACGCATGGTTCTTGCATTGCATCAATCAGGGTCTGGCGCCGCTGCGCCATCAGTGCTACACCAAGAACGGCCATCCAGAGGAGCTCTACGGCGAAATGGCACGGCTGGCAGGAGCGTTGTGCACCTTTGCGCTCGACTCTCATCCGAGCAAGCTGCCGCTCTACGATCACGACGATCTCACCGACTGCCTGGCTGATTTGGATCACCACATTCGCAGTCATCTCGAGCTGATCGTGCCGAGCAACTGCGTCGAGATCAAGCTCGAGAAGGCGGCCCGCTACTTCTGGTACGGCAAGCTGGAAGACGAGCGGGTGCTCAATCGCTCGCGCTGGATCTTGGAAGTCCACTCGAAGATCGGAGAAGCGGAGCTGATCTCCGCCACGCCGCGGTTGGTGAAGGTCTGCTCGAGGGAGTTTCTGCCGCGCTTGGTCGAGCGCGCGCTGCCGGGTCTGAAGCTTACACACCTTCCCGTTCCGCCGCCGGCGGTCTCGCCGAAGGTGGAGATGCAGTATTTTTCGATCGACAAAGCGGGCCCGTGCTGGGAACATCTCTCACAGACGCGCGAGCTGGGCGTCTACGCGCCGGGGGAGTTGCCTGATCCCGAGGTGAGCGTGTTTGTGGTATTAGATTCGTAGCCGCCCGGGTGGCCCCGCGGCGGGGCGATGGAAGCATGTCTGTTGCGGAACAGCCCCGAGCTCCGGCCGCCGCCCCTGGCCGCTCGGAGAACCTCGCCTTGGTTCTCCAGGAGCTGATCACCGCGGTCGTCCGGCTGCGGTCGGGACGGCAACAGGTCTCCGACGCGGAAGCGTTTCGGCGGCAGGTGCTGCAAGCGATCCGAGTGGCCGACCGCGGAGGCCGCGAAAACGGCTACACGAGCGAGGACATCCGCCTTGGCATCTTCGCCGTGGTCGCCTTTCTCGACGAGACGATCCTCAACCTGCGCCAGCCCGTTTTCGACGAGTGGGTGCGCAAGCCATTGCAGGAGGAGTTGTTCGGCCAGCACGTGGCCGGCGAGGCGTTCTACGAGAATCTGGACGGCATCCTGGGCCGTCGCGAGGCCGAAACGACCGCGGATCTGCTCGAGGTTTACCAGATCTGCTTGTTGCTCGGCTACCTCGGCAAGTACTCCATTACCGGCAAGGGCGAGCTGCGATCGCTGATCGTGCAGATCCAGGAGAAGATTCAGCGCATCCGAAAATCGAGTCAGGAGATCTCGCCGCACTGGCGGCCGCCAGCCGGGGCCATGTTGGCGCCGCCGGACCCGTGGGCCAAGCGACTGTTGATCGGCTTGATCGCCTCGTTGATTCTCGCGATCGGGCTGTTTTCGATCTACACCTTGTCGCTGAGCTCGGGCGTGAGCTCGGCGCGGGACTTGGCCGGCCAAGCGCCGCAGTGACGCCGCCGCAATGCTAGGAATCAGCCACATGATGTCCGCCATCTACGCCGCGCTGTTCGCCGGCGTGGGCTGGGTGGTGGTGGACATGCTCGGGCTCACCGGCACGGCGGCGAACATCGCGCGGGTCACGCTGATCGGCCTCGCGTTCGGCTCGGTCGGGCTGATCGCGGTGCTAAAGGCGCGCAAGGCGAAGCGCAAGAAAGTCCAACGGGAAAAAGGCGGCGCGGCGGCGATCGAGGATCTCGGCGAGGAGATCGCGTTCCAGCTCAAGGACGCTGAAGGGCGGCTGGTGAAGTCGCGGCTGGGCAAGGAGGCGACGCTGCGCAACTTGCCCGCCGTGCTCATCCTTGGCGAGGGCGGTGTGGCGAAGACCTCGGTGTTCGTCAACTCCGGGGTCCACCCCGAGCTGCTCAGCGGGCATGTCTACGACGAGGGTCAAATCGCGCCAACGCGCGCGCTGAACTTGTGGTTCGGGCAGTCGGCGGTGTTCGTCGAGCTCGGCGGCGCGCTGGCGGGCGACGAAGACGCTCTGCAGAAGCTGGGCAAGAGGCTGCAGGCCAAGCGCGGCTTTACCTCGCTGTTCGGCCGCAAACCGCCGTCGCCGCGCGCTGTAGTGGTCTGCCTGGAGGCGGAGAAGCTCATCAAAGGAGCCTCCGAAGACGCGCTGCAAAGCGCCGCCCGCGCGCTGCATCGCCAGCTCAGCGTGGTCAGCCAAGCGCTGGGCGTGAACCTGCCGGTCTACGTGCTGTTCACCAAGACCGATCGCATCGGCTTCTTTGCCGAGTTCGTCGCCAATCTCTCGGACGAGGAAGCGCAACAAGTTTTCGGCTCAACGATGTCGTTGCGGGCGCCGACGCAGGAAGGGGTCTACGGCGAAGCCGAGACGCGGCGCATCACCGAGGCGTTCAACGCCCTGTTCTACTCGTTGTGCGACAAGCGGCCCTACTTCCTGGCGCGCGAGCACGACCAATACAAGCAGGCGGGCGCGTATGAGTTTCCGCGCGAGTTCCGCAAGCTGCGCGGCTCGCTGGTGCGGTTCCTCGTCGATCTATGCCGGCCTAGCCAGTTGCAGGCGGGGCCAATCCTGCGCGGATTCTACTTCTCGGGCGTTCGGCCGGTAGTCGTCGAGGAGCAAGTCGCGGCGCAGCGGCGGGCGCGGCGCTCCTCGAGCGGCGAAGCAGCGACGGGCATCTTCGACCAAGGGCCGACCGAGGGCCGGGTCGCGCCGCCTGAGGTGCGGCGCCGACGGGCGCCGCAATGGACGTTCCTGGGGAGACTGTTCAGCGAGATCCTGCTTGGCGACGAAGACGCGCGCGGCGCCGGCGCCGCCAGCGTGCAAGCGCGGGTCATGCGGCGCGGGCTCGTGGGTTTCGCGGCCGGCTTGCTACTCATCTGGTCCGCCGGCATGACGGTGAGCTACTTCAACAACCGCGCGCTCGAGAACGACGTGCTCGACGCCGCGCGCGGCATCGGTTTCGCCGAAGGCGGCGGCGCGAGCGAGGAGTTGCCCTCGCGCGACGCCTTGGAGCGGCTCGACCGCCTGCGCGCCGCGGTAGGCCAGCTCAGCGAGTACGAACGCGAGGGCGCGCCGCTGCGCTACCGCTGGGGACTCTACGTCGGCGGGCGCATGTTCCCGCCCTCGCGCCGGCTCTACTTCAATCGCTTCCACCAAATTCTGTTCGGCGCGACGCAGAATTCGATGCTGAGTTGGTTGAGCGGCCTGCCCGCCAAGCCCGGCCCGGATGACGAGTACAAGCCGAGCTACGACACGCTCAAGGCCTACTTGATGACGACGTCCCACCACGACAAAACGACGCGCGACTTTCTCTCGCCGCTTCTGCTCGAGCGCTGGGCCGCGGGTCGCGAGATCGATCCCCAAGTACGCGCGTTGGCGGCGCGGCAGTTCGACTTCTACGCCGACGAGTTGCTCATCGCCAATCCCTTCGACGAGAACCACAACGCCACGGCGGTCAAACAGGCCCGCGACTATCTCGCACGATTCAACGCCACCGAACGCCTCTACCAGGCGCTGCTCAGTGAAGCGGCTCAGCAGTCGCCGACGGTGAACTTCAACAAGCAATTCCCGGACTCGGAGAAGTTCGTGGTGAACAACCGCGACGTTTCCGGGGCGTTCACCGTGAAGGGCTGGGAGCTGATGAACGAGAAGCTCTCGAAACCGGACGAGGTGTTTGGCGGCGAGCAGTGGGTGCTAGGTCCCGACGCGTTCCAAGGCCTCGACCCGGAGAGGCTGCGGCCGCAGTTGCGCGCCCTTTACGAGCAGGACTTCCTAGGCGCTTGGCGCGAGTACCTCAATGCCTCGTCGGTGGTCGGCTACCGGAGCGTCTCCGACGCGGCCTCGAAGCTGGCCACGCTCTCGAGCAACGACTCGCCGCTGATGGCGTTGCTCTGCTTGGGGTCGATGCACACCAACGTGGGCGACGAAGCGCTGAGCGGGCCCTTCCAGCCGCTCCATTTCATGACGCCGCCGGAGAGCTGCGAGGAGCGCTACCTCAGCGACGGCAACGGATCCTATATGGACGGGCTCGTCGCCCTGCGCACCTCGATGGCTCGGGTCGCGCAAGCCGGCCGGGCCGCCGATGAGTCGCTCGTCGACGTGACGCTCGCCGACGCCTCCGCGGCTCTGCGCTCTGCGGGCACGACCGCCCAGGAGTTTGAGCGAGATCCGGACGGCAACGTGCACCAGGTCACCCAGAAGCTCATGGAGGACCCGATCCGCTACGCCGAGGCCGTGCTCGGCAGGCTGGGTCCGGCGCAGGTGAACGGCCAGGGCAAGAGCCTGTGCGACGAGCTCAATCTGCTAACGCAGAAGTACCCGTTCAACCCGGACTCGCGCGTGGACGCGACGCTCGACGAGGTCGGCGCGATCTTCCGCCCGGGCGACGGCGCGCTGTGGCGCTTCTACGAAGAGACGCTGAGCAGTCACGTGAGCAAAGTTGGCAATAGGTACCGTCCGCGCTCGGACGCCAAGATCCGCATCACCAGCACGTTCCTGCGCTTTTTCGAGCGCGCGACGGGCTTCAGCGAGGCGCTCTACCCGGGCGGCGCCAGCTCGCCGCGGCTGGCGTATTCGATGCAGGCGCAGCCCTCCGAGACCGTCCGGAGCGTGACATTGACGCTGGACGGGCAGTCGCTCAAGTCTGGAAAAGGGGGCGGACGCGCGCAAGACTTCGTGTGGCCGGGGCAGGGCGTGCACGGCGCTCGCTTGGGCGCCAGCCTGGGCGGGCCTGAGTTGATCGTCAGTGTCCACCAGGGGCTCTGGGCTGCATTCCGGCTCTTTGCGGATGCGGATCGCTTCCAAGCGGCCGGAACGACCTACCGGCTCGAGTGGGTTCCGCGTCAGGGGCAATCTCGACAGCCGATGACGCTCGAGAACGGCCGGACGGTCTCGATCCCCTTCGTGCTCGACCTAAAGGGCGCCCCGCCGATCTTCCAGAAGGGCTATTTGCAGGGCTTCAACTGCGTCTCGCGGGTCGCGACGGCAGTGCGCTAGACGCGCTTGGCGGGGTGCGCGGGGCGGCTGTGCAGGCGCCTTGACATCGTTTCACGGCGACGATAAGGTGAAGGTTCGACGCGGGAGTAACTCAGTTGGTAGAGTGCGACCTTGCCAAGGTCGATGTCGCGGGTTCGAGTCCCGTCTCCCGCTCCAAAAAGCTTCGACAAACGGCTCCAGGCTCGCAGCGGCCCGGAGCCGTTTGCATGTAAGATAGGCTCTCGAAGGCGCGGTGGCCGAGTGGTTAGGCAGAGGTCTGCAAAACCTCGTACACCGGTTCGATTCCGGTCCGCGCCTCCAGTCCCCTCGAGGTTCGACTCGGTCGTGATCCCTTGAAACTAAGCCGGTTCTGACGCTGAAGCGCACGAGGTGGGCGCATGTTGCCTCTTGCCTTCGCTGCGGCCCGTTGCGCCCTGATCCAGCCTCGGATTGGTACAAATTTGACGCAAGGCTTGAAAACGGGTCCGCGCCGCGTTCGAGGCAAGTTGCCGACTGGCGTGATGATAGGGCGACACGGTGGCGCAGAGATCGTCCTATCGAGTGGCATCCGATATGCCTGAACCGCTCGGCTCAGACTCCCCTCCTGCCCTAGTGGACTCCCCTCCTGCCCTAGTGGAATGGACCCCGGCCCTGAGGAGAGCTGCTAGCTTCGACAGGGAGGTTCATTCTGATGAGCGTGTGTACGATCCGATGCTCCGAAAAAGAGGCCCGAGCAACGGCCGGTCGCGTTCTGGCGGCACTCAACGCGGGACCGGATCAAGAGGCGGCAAACCAGCTGAATCGGAGTCCATGTGGACACCCCCCACTAAGTGACTGAGAAGAATGGTCGGGGCGCCGAGATTCGAACTCGGGACCTCTTGCTCCCGAAGCAAGCGCAGGCAAACCGCGACCGTTGAAAATGAATGACTTAGCCCTGGATATCAACCGTCAGAACCGGCTTTCGCGGCAGGTTTTGACACTATTCTGACACTAGACCGGCTCGGCGGGACGGCTCCAGCTCGTCGAACGATTCCCAGCTAGCAGAGCGATTGGCGTCGCAAGACGCGATTGTCCCTCTGCTGTTCTTGCGCGGTCGGGGCAGCGGCATTCCGGTTTCCATTTGCTCCATTGCTACGCCTGGTTGCGCTGGCACAGGCCAGCGGTTCCTCTTGTCCGTCCCACAGACCTAGGCTTCCGCCGTCAATGGGCGGTCCGCTCCATTCGCCTCTCCTTCCGGTCGAGTCTCCCGTGTAGCCCATGACCGCTCGCCGGCCGTGGCATCGGGAGGCCGCGCTGGCGCTTGATGCCATCCGCAAATCGAAGGCAACAGGAGCATCTCATGGAAACCTCAAGACTAGCGCCCGAGCGCATCACCTACGAAGTCGACCCCACTCGTTTTCAGGAAGGGACGTGGTCCGAGCGCCGCCAAAAGACGGTTGGCCGCGGGGACATCGTCAGCGCCTACAACGCAGACAAGATCGCTCTCGACGAGCCGGTCCGAAGACCGTTCCAGTGGCGGGGAGCTGAGTGGATCGCCGTCAGCATCGACTACAGGTACTCGACCGTCGAGGCCTACAAGTTGGTAGCCCCTGAAGCGTTCGAAGGCACGCCGGTCACGTACGGCGAGAAGGTCGGACGAGACGGCGAAGACGCCCGCCGCGATCCACTCGGGTTCTATCACGGAATTCGGGTGAAGCGCGGTTCTGGCTTGCTGGTCGTCTCGGGGCCGCCGGTGACGTTCAAGGCCGGCGCAAAGGGCCAACTCGATCTATTCGGATGAGTCCGAATCATCCAGGTGGCAGGAATGCTGGCGGCCGGCCACGGTCCGCCAGCGATGCGCCACTGCCGGCGTCTCCGGGCCAACAGGTGTCCGCGCTCCGGCCTTACAGTTGGGTCTGGACGAGTGCATGGCTGCGCGTTCAGCGGACTTGCGGCGTGCAACCACGTGCGTACTAATCGGGCCGACAACAGGCTTGTGCGGTGGGAACCTTGATTGGCTTACCCGGAATTCCATCGCCTGTCTCGAGCGGACTATTTCATGCGCGACAGCACTTTGGTCACAGCATTCACGTCGAACTCCTCTGGCCGGCCGGCGAGAACTGGGCGAGCCAAATCAGTACTGGGTGGTCGCGTTTTGCTTGGCTCGATATTCACCTTGGCCGGGATATAATTCAACTCTGCCCCAAGGTTGGTTTTCCAGCCTATCGGCTTCGTAAGAGCTGGGGTGGGTGGCCGTCGGAGCGTTTCTTGTTGCGGAATGCGCCGCCTGTAGCGTTTGCCCGCTACCACGGTAGAGGCCGTTACCTCCGGACCCTCATTTTTCCGGACGACAGCCTAGAACGGACCCCTAAGTAAGACCCTGCAGCCGATCTTTTGCAACTCAGATCGCTAGGTCAAGCAGGGCGCCCCGCCTGGGCCAGAGAACGGAGTTGTCGATGGTGAGACGAAGAAAAGTCGCACGCGACTACGCTGCGGTCCTCGAGTTTGTAAAGAGCCTCCCGCCGCCGGAAGAAGGGCTCGTGCGAGTGTTCCGAGGACAGACCCGGCACTACGACAAGATTCTCCCGACGGCGTACCGCGGCCCTTTGAAACGGCGACCTCAGTGGTACGTATCTGTCCAGCTGCTCGCCAAGCATCTCACGGGACCAACGGACGAGCCTGAATATGACAGCGAACGCGTGGCACGTATCGTCGAGGCCGAGGCTGCCATTCAGCATTACGGTGAGGGTTCTCAGTACCTTGACGTAACGCACAATCTCGCGATTGCTCTCTGGTTCGCTCTTCATGTTTCGAGCAGGTCCGACTACCAGCTCAGCTTTCCCGCCACGGGAGACGGAGCGCCTCTATTGTTCACTGCCCCCGTGACGTGCTTCTCGCGCCAACGGCGCTCCGGGGTTCTCTATGTCTTTGACGTCCAGGACTGGTGCGGTCGACCTATTAGACACGGCCGGCTATTCGACATTCTGGAGGTGTCCAACGAGAACCTCGTAAGCGAGCGAGCGCGTCGCCAATCTGGCTGCTTGCTCTATGCCGAAGGGAATGGTGACCTGAGCGCCTACCTCGCGGCGGAGCCCCTGCAAGTTGGGTGGCCGATGCGCGGCGCACCGCCTGAGCTCTTCGCGGATTCGGATTACATCTTTCCGCCCCCGCAGGAAGACCCGATTCTGGACGGGCTACTGCAATTCCCTCTAGTTCCCGACCTCTCGGAGTCATCGGAAGGTCGCGGACGGCTACAGCATCCCTTGGACGTTCAGATCTATGAACCTTCGGACTGGTCGGACTACGAAGCGCGAATCAGCTGCCTCTCGAAGCCGTTGATACTGCCCGCCCTTCGCGCGACTGTGGTAGATGGAGGATGGGACGAGCAAATCCTAGAAGCGTTGCCAATCCTAATGGAGGCTCCGATGATCGCGATCCGCGAAGACGCGTCCTGGAACGACGAGGTACTGCTCGCCTCCCTGGCGGACAAGATCAGACCGAGGCACCGGAAATCGTTCAACCGGCGGGCACAGCTCGACCTACGCAATATCTTCGTAGAATTCAGTCCCCTGGAAATTCAGCGCTGGTTAGATCCCGATGACGAGTTCGTCGTTCCTCGCGGTCTCTGGCTCCTGCGGGACGGCCCTGAGATGTGGGTAACCGCTTCCGCCGAATTCTATCGCGGACGTACCTGGCTCGAAGCCCTCGCCTTCGGGCCCTACGAAGTATCGATCGATTCCAATGGTACTCTCGCATTGGAGCCGCTGTATGGCGACCCGGACGAACTTCTTCAGTCTTGGGTCGCGAAGGCGCTACGCCCGGTACTCGCTCTTCTGCGCGATCTGAATCCGAAAGAATCGAAGTATGCCTACATGGTGGAAATGGTGGGTGGAGGCATGATAACGCGGTACACGCCAGAACTCGGTCAGATCGCCGACTTGGTACCCGCTAGCGTGACGTATCAGGGACTGCGTTACTTCATTCCCAAGGCACACGGCTCCGACGAACCCTACACCGGCTATTTCTGATTCCAGATTTTCCGGTACTAACCTCGAAACTAGCGCCCAAGCGCCCCATCTACGAAGTCGATCGGTCTCGTTTCCAGGATGGGACGTGGTCTGAGCGCTACCAAAAGACCGGCGGATTTCCTATCTAGGACCGTTCGTCAGTCCTCTTCTTGCTCCTCCGGATAAGGCTCTGGTGTTACCGGCTGCCAGCCTCTGTCGGGCGCGTCGTGCCCAGTCCTGATAGAGATGCCTTCCGTCGTTATGACTTTTGCTCCACGATGAATCATGGCTCGGACAACAGCCTTTCTTGGGTGATCTTCGTCTTCCTTCGCAGAACTGATAATCGCGGTGAATGTCTCCGATCCAGCCTCAGGTTTGGCGGAGAGCGTGGGACCGAGCCAGCGGTCCAACACCTCCGATGAGACATTGCGTCGGGACCCATGGTGTGGCACCTGAAAGCGGTCGATTCCAGGCAAGCTAAGACCCGCCGACGGAGCGTAATCTGCTGCCTCGGATAGGCCTGATCGCCCAGTGTCGGCGGTCAAGAGAATGCGTTTCCCGCACAAGTAGGCGTATTGGACGACACTCATCTCGTTCTCGGCGCTGGTCTCCTCCGATGAAAAGGTTTCCGCGCCCCAGGCGGCTCTCACAAACTTTCGCGCCGCTTCGGCCAACGATCCTAGCATCCGGACTAGAGCAGCCTGGGTCGCCTGTTCAGCCTCGGCGACCGCTTCGGGCGTCTTGTCCGATTGAACGATCAGGTCCAAGTAGCGTTCTTTCGTTGGAGCTAGCACCTCGAACACGCCGATCTTGCTCCCCTGGAACGGCTCTAGCATCGGAATCTCTCGTTCGAGGGCGATATCTTCCAGCGCCGCGATGTGCGGGAAAACCTCCTTCAAGCGTTTCTTCAGGTTGTCGACGTCGCTGAAACGGGAGAACCTATCGATAATCTCATCGGCGTATTCCCACGGTCGAAGCATCCACAGTTCACTCACGTCGAATTCATCTAGGACCTTCCGCAAGCCGCCCGCGTGGTCGCCGTCGGGATGGGTCGCAACGACTGCATCGATGAGGGTGGGATCGTCGTAGTATTTCCTGATGTGACTGACGAGAGAGTCGCCGGTGTTCTGGAACCCGCCGTCGACGACATGGATGGACGTCAGCTCGCCGATCCGGTATCGCAGCGCAATCGCATCACCGCTCTTGTTGGACTCCACGTCCAGAAAATCAATCTCAAAAAAATCACCCACGACTGGGGCCTCCTTCAGCTCCCTTCAAGGCAAGGACGGTTGTAACGAAACGTTTTCCATGGTTTCTGCCTGCCTGGCCCGCCAAAATGACCTGGGCCAGCAGTACGCCGGAGTAGCCCAGCGCCGTCGTCAACGACGGGGCGAAAACGAACCCTGCAAGACCCAGCACCGCTAGCATCATCAGGGCGATGCATGCATAGTCCCGAGCGAAGAGATAGGCTTTGTGCACTTGCGCGACCGAGGGATGATCCTCGACCGACTTGTAGAGCTTGTACCAGAGAACGTTCTGCTTCTTGGGGTCGGTCGGCAGCGGCCCCCACATGCGATCAAGGGCGGCAACATCCACGCGAGGATCGGTATGCGCGTAGTGCGAGAACGCTTCGCAACCCGGAAGGGCGTCGTTCCAGCGCAGGAAAACGATGCGCGCCTTCGCTTCTGCCGAAAGCTGCGCATTGATGATTCCGACGAGGGCGAGGCCCACCCCCGCTGGCATCAGGCTGCCGAACTCCTTGACGAGACCGAGCCAATCGCTACGCAAAATCGTGTCGTGCTCTACTGCTCCGAAGAACACCGCGAGGTTTACGGCCGCGACGCCGAGAAGCGCCCATTTGTTACCTTCCTTGAGTGAGCCCGCCATTCTTGGCTGCGCGGTAGCTTAGCGTTCAGCTTTTGTTCGATTGTACCGCATTTTCTTCACCCTCCTCCGGTTTTGCGCTGCAACCCTCCAGTTTCCTTTCCGGGACCCCCGCTACTCGTCGAACCCATGGGCGACCTTCCCCTTAGAGGGTAAGGGAAAAGCGTGGTGATCTCCAGCCCGCCTCTTGGGGAAGGGCTCGCGAGGGACCCTTATAATTGGTTGCAGGGAGCCGGTATGAGCGCAGACGCGGTGAAGTTCGACGTCGAGACTGCCAGGCCATCAGAGGTCGCAACGACCCTCCGCAGAAGGATCAGCGCGCTCACCCGGCAAGACCGCGTGCGGGCCTTCAAGATCGGGATCACAAACGATCCTCACGTGAGGTGGAAGACGCACAAGAGAGGCTACGATCGGATGATCGTGGTCTACAAGAGTTCGTTTCCGTTTCTCAAGTGGAAAGCGACCTCATCGCCCACAATGAGGAGCTTGCGGACAACGTAATAGCTGGCGGAGGCGGTGACTATGGCGACCCACCGCATTACCTCTACGTGGTGATCCGCTCTATTCGTCGTCGGTAGCGGCAAAGCCGATCCGGCGTCTTTCCGGCGGCTCGGGTGGCTCCAGCAGTTGCTGGACATGCTCGAACCCACTTTGCGGGCCAGCTCTTCATTGGTCGCCAACATTCTGCGACCGATTGGCGTCGCAAGACGCGGCCGGCTCTCTCCTGCTCGCGCGCCAGCGGCTCCTCTTTCCGTCCCGCGGACCTTGGCTTCCGCCGTCAATGGGCGGCCCGCTCCGTTCACCTCTCCCTCCGGTCGGGTCTCCCGTGTAGCCCATGACCGCGGCGCCGGCCGTGGCAACGGGAGTCTGTGCTGGCGCTTGATGCCAGCCGCAAATCGACGGCAACAGGAGCATCTCATGGAAACTTCAAGACTAGCGGCCGGGTGCCCCATCTACGAAGTGGCTCCCTCTCGTTTTCAGGACGGGACGTGGTCCGAGCGCCGCCAAAAGGCAGTCGGCCGTGGCGACATCGTCAGCGCCTTCAACGCGGATAAGATCGCCTTCGACGAGCCGGTCCGCAGGCCGTTCCAGTGGCAGGGAGGTGAGTGGATCACCGTCAGCATTGTCTACGGGGACTCGACGGTCCAGGCGTACAAGTTGGTAGACCCTGCAGCATTCGAAGGTACGCCGGTCACGTACGCTAAGAAGGTCGGACGAGACGGTGAAGACGCCCGCCGCGATCCGATGGGCTTCGACCACGGCAAGCTCGTGAGACGGGGCTCTGGCTGGCTCGTCATGTGCGGCCCGGCAGCGACGTTCAAAGCAGGAGCGAAACTCCAGCTCGATCTCTTCGGGTGAACCCCAATGATCATCGCAAGCCAGCGCTGCACGCCCTGGGCGATCATCCAATTCCACTCCGTATCGCCCTTCGCGCTCAGCCTAACCAATCGGGCGGGGGCGGCTCGAGCAGCCCCGCTCGGTACTTGTCAGATTGTCACCAATGTGGTGAACTTCTGTTAAGTCCGGCAATATCCGGGCGTCCAGCAGACCGGACGGAAGAAGCGCGATAAGATGGATGAGAGGCGACGATCAAACGGTCCCCGTCCGGACAACAATCAGTTTTCCGACGGGCGTCCACCAGACTCCATCGGAGATTGCTGGCCACAACAAGTCGCGCTTCAAGGCGCTGGCCGTTGGACACAATCCGGCCAAGTTCGTCCAAGCCAGAACCCTTATGATGTCCTGACGAGGGGATAGACACAATGAGCTGGCCCAAAGGTTCACAGTGGCGCAAGTGGGACCTTCACGTCCACAGCCCCGTATCGAGCGGTTTCTCTGGTGACTGGAATCAGTTCATCATCCAAATCGGAAACGCTGACTGTGACGTCATTGGCGTCAACGACTACTTTTCCGTTGCGGGATACAAAGAGGTTCGGCGACGACTCGCGAACCCCGGCGCGGGCGCGGAAGGAAACAAACCGTACCGCGAAGCCCTTGAAAAGCTCAGGACCAAGTTCATCCTGCCTGTTGTCGAATGCCGGATGAACAACGTTATCGTCGACAAGAAACTCAAGTCTGGCAGCCGGATCAACTTCCATCTGATCTTCAGTCCTGATATCGCGATTGACGACATCGAGACCTTCATCAAGGGACGTCAAGTCAAAGATACCTCCATCGGCGGCCGCTACAAAGACTCGACCTTCCTTCTTGACGAGGTATCGGTTAACTTCGATGACACGTGCAAGGCGTTGAGTAGTGACCGCACCTTCGCCGATCGCTTCCTCGTATGGATTCCCTACGACGAATACGGGGGAATAGACAAGATCAACCCCGCGACAGACAAGCTTTTCAAGGAAGGACTGGTCTATGCGGCTGACATCCTGGGCTCCTCCAACAAAGCTCAGGCTGATTTCTTCCTCTGGAAGAACCCGGAATTCTCCATCGACCAGTATCGCACCTGGTTCGGGCGCCGTAAGCCGTGCATCAAAGGGAGCGACTCGCACAATGTCAACGATGAGCTGGGAAAACTCAAGGACCATAACTCCCAACCGACGGACAAGTACTGCTGGATCAAGGCTGATCCGAGCTTCAACGGCTTGCGTCAGATCATAAATGAGCCCGAGGACCGGGTCTACATCGGTCGGATTCCACCGAAACTAGAAGAGGTTCGAAACTATCCGACGCGCTACTTGAGAAGTCTCACCGTGCGCAAGACAACAGGAGTCACCGGCGGTGACGTGTGGTTTGACTGTGCGATACCTCTCAATTTCGACATGGTCGCCATCATCGGGAATAAGGGTACCGGCAAGAGTGCGCTTGCGGACATTCTGGCACTTGCTGGCAATACGCACTGCGAGCCGCAGTACTTCTCGTTCCTAAAGAAGGAACGCTTCTGCGAGCGCAACGGGCGTCTCGCGAAGTTCTTCGAAGTCGAGACTGAGTGGGCCGACGGAACACGATCCGTCGTGTCCCTCAATGAAAAGCCGAACCCCAATGAAGTTGATCTCGTAAAGTACATCCCACAGACCTACCTTGAGAAGGTTTGCACTGAAACGGAGCCGGGCCAGCAGAGCGAGTTCCAACGGGAGTTGCGTAAAGTCATCTTTTCTCATATCAGCGATGCCAACCGTTTGGGCAAGGAATCCCTTGACGAGCTGATCGCGTACAACACAGAAGAACTTGTGACGCAGCGACGGGCGCATCAGGAGGAGGTTTACCGTCTTAATGCTGAAATCGTAAGACTCGAAGCCAAGGGGAGCCTGGACCATGCGGCTCAGCTTGTGGCGAAGCAAAGGCTGAAGGCGCAGGAACTGGAAGCCCATCTCGCCAACAGGCCGGCCGCCGTCGAGCAGCCAACGAACCTGAGCGAGGAGCAGCAAGAACTCTACACAAGGATCGCGGCCCAGCTTGAACAGGAGCGGGCCGACCTCGCCAAACTCGAATCAGAGATTGCCGAAGCCCAGGCACGCCAGAAGGCGCTAACCGAGAATGTCGCGCTTGCCAAGAAGCTGGAGGGGAGGCTCGACAACCTGGCCGCAGAGTTCGCTCGTATGATGCAGGAGTTCAGGCCAGATTGCGAAAAGCTTTCCCTCGACGCCGACAAGATCGCCGCGTTGACGATCGACAAGACGATCGTGACAGCAAGGCGCAACGAGCTCGCCGCAGAAAGGACCGGGGTCGACGGTCTCCTTTCAGTCTCCGAGGATGGCAGCCTGCTCGTCCGAAAAACGGCAATCGAGTCCCGCATAAAGGCCCTGCAAGTCCAGCTTGACGCGCCGAACAAGCAATACCAGGCGTACCAAGAGATACTCAAGGCGTGGCAAGAGCAGAAGGACCGAATAGAAGGTGCACCGGACAAGGTTGATTCTCTTCGGTGGTGTGATGCTCAGATAAAGTACGTTCGTGAGGAACTCCCCAAGGAGCTTGGAAGCGTTGAGGAGGAACGGCGTACGGCTGCGATGAAAGTGCATGAGAGCATCGCAGCCATCAAGAAGGTCTATCGGGAGCTGTTTGCCCCTGTTCAGGCACTGATCGAAGGCAGTGTCATTATCAAGGAGGGATTCAAGCTCACCTTCGACAGCAGCATTATTGAACGGGCGCTGCAAAAGGATCTCTTCGGGAAATATATAAATCAGGGTGTCGCGGGCTCGTTTTACGGCAGGGACAAGGGCGTGACGATGCTCGAAGAACTCCGGGGTGAGTTTGATTTCAACAAGGCTGACGGTGCCATCGCCTTTGCCGAGCGCCTGACGCAATACCTGCAGCACGACATGCGCACGCCGCAGCAGGGGAAGATGAATCTCGCGGGCCAGCTCCGTAAGCACATCGAACTCAAGGAGTTCTATGATTTTCTTTGGGCTTTCCCCTATCTGGAGCCAGAGTACTCGCTCATGCTCGACGGAAAAGACTTGAGTCACCTGTCCCCAGGCGAACGCGGCACGCTCCTGCTTGTCTTCTACCTTTTGGTGGATAGGAGCAACAACCCCATCATCGTCGATCAGCCAGAGGAGAACCTGGACAGTGAGACCGTCTATCGCTTGCTGATCCCTGTCATCAAGGAAGTCAAGAAACGGCGTCAGATCATCATGGTAACGCATAGCCCGAATATCGCCGTCGTATGCGATGCCGAACAGATCATCCATGCCTTCATCGACCGCTCGGATGGCAATCGCGTGATCTACACAGTGGGCGCCATCGAGTCGCCCCAGATCAACAAATATCTTGTCGATGTCCTTGAAGGAACTCGTCCCGCCTTCGACAACCGGGGTTCCAAGTACTACGCCGACTAATGACGCGTGTGGCAGACGATTCTTCGCGCGCCCGACGCCCTAGTACTTAGTTGCAAAAGTATAGCATAGAATGCTAGGCTTGGACATGCCCAGGCAAGCGACGGCGATCTTGCTCAGCCCCGAGGAGCGCGAGACGCTCAAGCGCTGGGTGCGTAGCCATAAGACCGAGCGCCGCCTGCTCGAACGAGCCCGCATCATCCTGTACGCGGCCGGTGGCGAGCGCACCGACGCGATCGCCGCGCGTCTCGACACCACGCCCTCGCGCGTGTCGAAGTGGCGCACGCGCTTTGCCGCGGGACGCCTCGCCGCCTTGAGCGACCGTCCACGCTCGGGCGCGCCCAGGCAGTACGGCGAGCAAACGCGCAAGCGCATCCTGGCGTTACTCGACGAGCCGCCGCCCGACGGACACGCTACCTGGAGCGGCGAGTTGCTGGCCGCAGCGCTCGGCGACGTCAGCAAACATCAGGTCTGGCGCGTGCTGCGTACGCATCAGATCAGCTTGCTGCGGCGGCGCAGTTGGTGCGTCTCGACCGATCCGGAGTTCGCCCGCAAAGCCGCCGACATCGTCGGGCTGTATCTGGATCCGCCAGAGACTGCGGTGGTGCTCTCAGTTGACGAGAAGCCGCACATCCAGGCGCTCGAACGCGCCCAGGGCTGGTTGCGGCTGCCCGATGGCAAGGCGCTGACGGGCTTCTCGCACGGCTACAAGCGCCATGGCACGACGACGCTGTTCGCCGCGCTCGAAGTCGCCACGGGCCAAGTCGTCGCCGGCCACTATTGGCGCCGCCGCCGGCGCGACTTTCTCGACTTCATGAACCGCTTGGTCGCGCTCTACCCCGACCGAGAGCTGCACGTCGTGCTCGACAACCTCAACACCCACAAGCCCAAGCGCGACCGCTGGCTCGCGCGTCATCCGCGGGTGCATTTCCACTACACGCCGACTTACTCGTCTTGGCTGAATCAGGTTGAGGTCTGGTTCAGCATTCTCAGCCGCCGGGCTCTGCAGGGCGCGAGCTTCACCAACCCCTGGGAAGTGCGCTTCGCCATCGACCGCTTCATCCAAGCGCACAACGAGAACGCCGCACCGTTCGAATGGACCAAGAGCGTCGTCGGCCAGAAGGGCCTTCAGGATAGTTACGCTAACTTGCGCAACTAAGTACTAGATCGAATGGCCTCCGCGCTCTGGGTCACGGTGCAAGCTTCTCCGGTATTGGCCGTTTTTCTTCTCCATCGGCTCGTGTGACGGGGCGGCCCCACTGCACCTGGCCTCGTTCTTGCCCGCGTTCCGCTGTACAGCTGCTGTACATGTATCGGAAACGAGTTGATTTTTCAGCAGTCTTGATCAGCCCGACGAGCTACCAGGCTGCTCCACCCCGCGATCAATTCTCAGACGTCTGAGGTTGAGAACTGGTCGCGAATTGGATGCGTTTTGCGTTTCCGCCTTGAGCCGCCTTGGGGGCCGTTGCATCCCGTTTTGGGCCCATTTTCGCCTCATCTTGCTGTACATCTGCTGTACACTTTTCGTCCGCACCAGCCGATTCAGCAGGATAGTCGAACGCCTTCCATTTTTCAAAGACCCGCCGCTCGTTGACATGCGCGTAGTGCGCAATCGTGCGGTACGAATTCCCACTTATTCTACTAACTTCTGGGATCGAAAAACCGGCTTCCAGCATCGCGGAGATCCCTGTGTGCTTGGTCTCGTGGAAGCGCACGCCCCGGAGCCGTTCCCGCCTGACCTTCTTGTAGACGGCCTCGCGAAAAGACGGCAGCGACTCCCAGTAGTCGAACACGCGTCCCACCTCGCGCCGTTGCCCCATAGCCGCAACGGCGCTCGGGTGCAGCGTGATCCATCGCCCGTCTTGCCCTTTGATGCCAGGCACCCAGAGCTGGTCCGGCACCCGAAAGTGTTCCCAGTCAACGTTGAA
This sequence comes from Bryobacterales bacterium, assembly GCA_965216545.1. Taxonomy (GTDB): domain Bacteria; phylum Acidobacteriota; class Terriglobia; order Bryobacterales; family UBA6623; genus RI-231. The sequence continues at coordinate 778,129 of OZ244172.1, read as the reverse complement.
GACTTGGCTGATTCGGAGGAGAGAGTAGAGGCCGAAAGTGAGCGCCCGATGGAGGTGCTGGTCGACCTCGTACCGCGGGTCCACGGACAAGAGCTTCGCTCGCTCCTCGTTCGAGAGGTAGCGGCCGACGAATGTCGACTTCGGCATATGAAAGTCGTCGAACGGGTAGACCGAGAGCCATCGCTTCTTCCGGCAGAACCGGCAGAACGTCCGCAGAATCCGCAAAGACAAGCTTTGGCCACCGGGATTGCAGCCCCGGCTCTTCAGGTGCCCAAGCCATTCATGCACGAGACGATCAGTCAGGTCGCCGACCTGGCGCAGGCCGAAATGCGAAATCAAGGCTTCCAGATGTCGCTGGTTGAGCGCGTGCGTGCAATGCTTTACGTCCTCGCGCTTGAGAAACGCCTCCAGAGCCGAACGGATGTCGGTCCCTTCAATTGCGATCCCTGCCCGAACTTGACACGCTTCCATCGCCATCCGGCGGGCGTACTCGCTTGCGAGCGCTTTCCCCGCCCCCGGGGAGTGCGCCTTCGATCGACAACGGCCTAAGTTGTCACGCCAGCCGCTGTACCATTTCGCACGTCGTTTAAAGACCCAGTATGATGGATTCGGCACCGCGAGATTATAGTTTTCCTACCTGTCGATTGGCTAGCCAATAAAGAATCGTGTCGCGGTCGAAGAGCCGCTTGCGCCGGCTGATCGGCAACGAAGGGATCTCTCCCTTCGCGGCCTTCTTGTAGACAGTCTTGACGCTGTAGTGCAACAGCCGCGCTACGTCTTCTACGGTCATGGTGGTCATTGACTCCCTCCGCTGGCTCGGGCAATCTTAGAGTTGCCGGCCCTACGAAGAGAGGCTCAATTGGCTCCAGAACTGCACACGGGCTTTACCGGCGACCGGGCTCGATCGAGATCGCCGATCGTTTCTGGCCGTATCACAAGCACACCATCGACAAGCCGGCTCAGCAGAGCGCGCGCTACATCGAACGAGTCCGCGAGCTGTTCCGCAGCCGACTGTTCGTCGCTGGATCATTTACGGCGGCCGACGAGCGACTCGCCGAAGAATGGCAGCGGCGCGGCGTCGGGCTCGAGCAGCTCGAGCGCGCCTACCTGCTCGGCTGTGCCCGCAAGTATGTCGCGCTGCTGAACCACCCTGGCGCGCCGCTGATCTCGAGCCTGCGCTACTTCGAGACGCTGCTCGGGGAAGTCTCCGAGCAACGCGTCTCGGCCGGCTACCGGCAGCACCTGGCCCGCCAAGTCGAAAAGCTCGAACGCCGCTGGCGCCAAAGCCTCGCCGCACAGCCGGCCGCGGTGAACCCACCAGCGTCGCTCCGCTCCGACCCCGATCGCCATCGTTCGGAATCACCGATCGGCTTCAGCGGAATCCGAACTTGTTGTTCGCATCGTACGCCACCACGCCGATATGGGCCAGCGAGAGCAGGTTGCCGGCCGGGTCGTACTGGCCGGCGGCGATGCGGTTGGTGGCAGTGTTGAACTCACCCAGATCGGTGGGCGTGGCCATCTTCAGGGTCGGCCCAGCCGAGCCAACGACGGCGCGGTTGCCGTAGGCGTCGTAGTCGTAGTCGCGACACCAAGCCGCGCCGGGCGGGCAGGCGGTGTCGGAGGAAGGCTGCGCGTCATCAATCTCAAATTCCGTTTCGAATTGACTCTCACTGGTCCTTCCCCGCCGGACACAGTTCATCCGTTAGGCGACCGAGCTCAGACGCGGTATCCGATCCCACGCTCGTAACCGCATCTCTGCTTCTCAATAGGTCAGGGCACGCCTCCGTGAGTCTGAGCTCGCCGAGGAGCTTTAGAGCAAAGGGTTTCGGCGCGCCAGTACCCAAACCGTAAACTGTCGCCAACACTTCAGTCACCGACGATCCGGCTTTCGTCATTACCTCAGATAGGATATCATTAACCTCCTTTTGTGCGGCCCTCACCGGCTTTGCGCCGACTTCTATGATGTCTTCTGGGATACCCTGCAGCCTAGCGGCCGCAAATGTCTTCTCCTCTGCCAAGAGCTCCCCTTCGTAGAGTCGCTCGAAATACGATATCAAATTCGCCACGCATGGATTGCCGCAACCGGTTTGAAGCAGCGCCACGGCGACAGCCCGTCGCGTGACTACGGAAGCGGAGGGAGAAATAGCCTCACTTATGACCACATCAGCGTCCTGCTCCCTGCGATCAGCCAGCGCACCGATGGCGCTAGCTCTGATATGCTCATCGCTAAAGGGAGTTTTCGCGAGCGCGATATTTGTCAGCATCTCGCGGGCCGGGGAGCCCGGACATTGGGCAAGGCTCTCGACGGCCCTCTGGGCGGCCAGGGTGCTCCTGGGCGCCTCACTGGCTTCGTAGTAGAGTGCCTCCAACGTGTCTTCGCACGACGCCGTCTCCGGTGGCCCGTTGCAGGCCATCGACACAAGCATTCCGGCCAAAATGTTGAGAATTGCGACCCAGTCGTATGAGTATCGTGTCAGCGAAAATGGTCCGATCTCTTTCGATCTCTTGAGAAGATCGTGGGGTAACGTATGCATGTCTTATTCTGGGGAGCCGCTTCCCTCGATCCGCTCTCGGCGCTGGCGTTCGACAGCCTCCGTGATCTCTTCTATAATTACTCTGCGTCGTTGGAGTTCTCGACTCGTCGCGATGAACAACGCAGTTCTAATCTCCTCATCCTCGATTGTAGCGGGCATCAACGCGATTCTCTATTTCGCTCCGCGCATCTTCCAGTGGACCGGGCTGGGCGAGCAGGCGGCTCTGCTGCAGTCGGTAGGAATCGGGATCACGAACCTGATCTTCACCTATATCGGTCTGTGGCTGATCGATCGCGCCGGCCGCCGCACTCTGCTCTACATCGGATCGCTCGGGTACATTGCCTCGCTCGGGCTGTGCTCTTGGGCGTTCCACAACGAGTATTTTTCGATCGTTCCAGCCTGCATCTTCGGCTTCATCGCCGCACATGCGGTTGGCCAGGGCGCGGTGATCTGGGTGCTGCTCTCGGAGATCTTCCCCAACCTGCACCGCGCCGCCGGGCAAGCGTTCGGCAGCTTTACGCACTGGTTCTTCGCGGCCTCGCTGACGTTGGTCTTCCCCAAGATGGCGGAGGCGATGGCGCCGTCGGTGATCTTCGGATTCTTCTGCTTCATGATGGTGCTCCAGCTCATCTGGGTGAAGATGATGGTTCCCGAAACCAAAGGCGTGGCGCTGGAGGCGATGCAGGAGCGGCTGCGAGGGGCATGAACTATGGCAAGTCGAAGGATGAGTCCCCCGCGCATCGAGACTCTCGTTCTAATTCTGCTGGCGGCGAGAGCCTCGCGCCGATGCTGAAGAATCCGTCCGCGAAACGCTCGCGCCCGCCGGTGATGACCTGGCTGCGCGGCAATCATGCCGTCCGCACCGAGCGCTGGCGCTATATCCGCTATCACGACCGCAGCGAGAAGCTCTGCGACCACTCGAATGACCCGTGGGAGTGGGAGAACCTGGCCGGCGGCGAGGAGCACGCGTCGGTGATCGAAGAGCATCGGCGATGGCTGCCTGTCGACGAGGCGCCGCAATCTTCGAACTGAGTCGCAGGCGACCGAGGCTTCGATCCTCGTCAAAGAGCGACGTCGTAGCGAGCTTCGGTCGCCGCTCGCACCTGGGACTCGGCAACGCCCGGCATGAGCTTCACGAGCGTCATCCGGCGGTCGACGAATCGAAATACGGCTAGGTCGGTAATCAGCACGTCGATCACCTCCTTTGCCGTGAGGGGTAGGTTGCACCGCTCGACGACCTTCGACTTGCCGTGCTTGTCGGTGTGGGACATGGTAATGATCAGGCGCTTGGCGCCCGAGGCTAGATCCATAGCCCCGCCCACGCCCAATCCGGGATTTCCATTTTGGCCATCCCGACGCGTGTAGCGTAGTCGAGCACGCCGCTCCGGCGCAACGGTTTTCTGCCTTCTCCGGCACATTCGCCTCCTTCCTCCTTTGTCTGGCCGCGACTGGGAGCGTCGCGCGTCGCTTCACGGGCTCGGACGGCGCCCTTCGCCGACACCGCTCCGACCTCGCCTCTCGGCGACTCGTGTTCGGATGCTCCGAGCCTCGCCGCGTCAGCCTCCCGGCGCAGGCAGCGCCGCCAACCTCGCCAGCATCTCGCCGAACAGCTGGCGGTTGAGGCGCCCCTCGGCCAACAAGAGCCAGTAGTACCGCGCGTGCTTCACCAGCCGACCGCCGGTCTTCATCAGCCGCTGCTGCAAGCTCGTCAGCGACCAGCTCTTGATCCGGCTCGGCAGCCCCAGCCGCCGCCACAGGTTGCCCAGGTTGTAGGCCAGCACCGCGAGTTGCAGCCGCACTTCGTTCGCTCGGAAGCGCCGGCAAGACAGCCGCGTCCAGCACGTCGCCTGCTTGCCTTCCTTGATCCACTGCTCCGCCGTGCCGCGCTTGTTGTAGAAGCGCACCACCGAGCGGCTCGGCAACGCCATGTTCGTGACGATGAAACCGACGCGCGGAAACAACTCGCCCGCGTGGTGCTCGACCTTGGCGACGACCCGCCGGGACTTCGACCAGCTCGCGGCCTGATAGCGGAAGCTCTTGTAGCGCACCAGCGGTTTGAGCGAGGGCCTGCCCGGCGCTCGGAATAGGATGTCTTCGATCTCCAGCTCCAGGTTCCTGTTGGCCGGAATGCGGATCACGTAGTTGACGCCGCGCTCTTCCAGCGCCTCGTAAATCTCCGGCTTGGCGAAGGCGGCGTCGGCGCGGAACGTGACTTCCTTGCCCTCGGCCTGTTGGCGCTCGATCTCGGGCAGCAACAGCTCGTCCCAGTCCTCGGCGCTGGAGACGTTGCCCGGCCGCAGCTTCGCGGATAAGCAGTCGCCGTGCTGGTTGAACAGCAACAGCGGGTGATAGCAGACCGACTCGTAGTGGCCGTTGTAGGCGCTGCCTTCCTGTTGGCCATGAACCGGGCTCTCGGTCGAGTCCATGTCGAGCACCACGCGCTCGCTGTCGTCGCCGGCCTCGGCTTGGCCGATCAGCTCGCGGTTCACCGCCATCAACCCGATCAGGTTCTCGTCGCCGGCGAGCATGCCGGTCTCGAAGCTCTGCAACCGCGAGGTCAGCGCCCCGCCGCGATCCCAGTTCTTCTTCGAGCCGAGCAGGCGAAACGTCGGATCGGCGGCCACCCGCACGGCGTCGTTGAGGTCTTCGTAGCCCGCCAACCGCGAGTAGACCGACTGCCGCACCAGATCCGCCAGCGGGAACTTCTTGTTCTCGCCCTGCCGCGTATCGCTGAGATGGTCGTCAATCAGCTTGCCGAGGCCGAGCCGTTCGTCTAGCTCTCGAACCAGCAGCAGGCCGCCGTCAGAGGTGACCCGCGAGCCCTGGAAATCGACCTTCACAAACCCGTTGAACGAGAACTGAAACGGCTTGCCATCCTTGTCACCCACTCGGTGTCGCCCTCCATGGCCCATCTGATGCGCTCAAACCCGCATCTACAGGGGCGCCGGGAGCATCGCGATGGTTAGCAGGCGAAGCTCAAATCGGAAATCCGGGCCAATAGCGGCTTTCCCGGGACGGCCCAGTTCGCCAGATTCCCTCTCTGGTCGACCTGTAGGGCGCCCATGATCGCGACGTCCACGTGCCGTCCGCGGATCATGGCGAACGAAGCCGCTGAGTCGAAGTAGCTGGCTCCGGCCAGAGCCGTCACGGGAATTTTTCCGGCGTTGACCGGGTAGTCCATCGCGCCCCCCGATTCGGGTTCGGGACCGACGCCGAGCATGCCGTTTTCGCTGTGGAGGATGATGCCGTCTTCGGGGCGAATGAGATCGGCGACGAGCGTTGGAATGCCGACTCCAAGATTGACCACATCGCCGGGTCTCAGCTCATCCAGGGCGGCGCGCGCCATGTTCATGCGCGCCCGGTCGACCTTCTTCCGGCTTGCGGAGACCGATACCGAGGAGCCCAGGTCTTCCGGCCTCATGGGGGCTTGGACCAGATAGTCGACGTAGCATCCAGGCGTATGGACTGCACTGGGGTCGAGCTCGCCCAGCGGCACGATCTGCTCCACCTCGGCGACTGCGAGCCTCGACGCCGTCGCCGCGGCTTCGTTGAAGTTCCGCTCCGTCATGCGGTACTGCAGATTGCCCGCGGCGTCCGCCTTCCACGCACGGATGAAGGAGACGTCTCCCCGTACGGGCGAGACCAGCACCATCTCACGGCCATCGATGACTCTCGTCTCCTTGCCCCGGGCTAGCGGAGTGCCAGCGGATGCTGGCGTGAAGAAGCCTCCCAGGCCCGCGCCGCCGGCCCGGATCGCCTCGGAAAGGCTCCCTTGCGGCAGTAGCTCGATCTCGATCTCTCCCGCCTGCTCGGCTTGCACGACCTCGCGGTTGCTGGTGAAGTAGGAGCCGATCGCCTTGCGGATCTGCCCGTTTCGTAACAACCGTCCTCCGCCCAACCCGGGCTCGCCGACGTTGTTGCCGACGTAGGTCAGCTCGTCGGTCCCGGCTTCCGCTAGGGCGTTCAACAGATGCACGGGGTGCCCGGTCATGCCGAAGCCGCCAACGATGAGGACGTCGCCGGTCTTCACCAGAGCGGCTGCTCGGGCGGGGGAAACTTGCGGAACCTGTTTCATCTCGAGGCTCTAGTCTTCCACGTCGCCGGCTATTCCACTGCCGGCGGAATCGCGGGCAGTTGCACGACTCGTTCCGTGGCGTTGTACACGGTCGCTTTGACGCTTTTGCTGGGGATGCGTTCGAGGATGGCGCGGATGTCGGCCAGGCTCTGAACTTCGTCTTCGCCGATGCGGAGGATGACATCGCCGGTGCGCAGCCCTGCCTTGGCCGCGGTCGAAGAGGGCGCCGCTTCCAAGAAGTAGACGCCGGCGACCTTTCCGATCCCAATCGCCGACATCTGCGCCTCCGTCGTCACGTTCTTGACGGTCGCGCCGAGCCACTCGATAGTCGCCGACGATGGACTCTGCTCGACCGGATCCGCGACGGATGGGACAAAGCTTCGCTCGACGCGCGCAACCTCCGCCCGGAGCTTCGGCTTCGTCACTCCAAAGCGATCCATGGGGAAGTTCTCGAAGCCAAGCTTCAGCGCCGGCGACCCCTCCGCGACGCGATAGTCGCCGCTGGCGGGATCGATGAACAGTGGGGCGCCCACCAACGAATCACGATCGAAGCCTCGCTCCCGCCACTCTGAGAAAGTCATGGCGCTCCGCCCCGCCACGCCGGAGATCATTGGTTCGTCGCCGTCCGCCCAGAACAGATTGTGATTGATCTCCTTCGCAACCGCGGGATCGGCGCGAATAAACCGGAATGGTTCCTTGTCCACGATGATGTTGCGGGCGATTACGTCGTCCGACCCTTCGAGCCATATGTGGAATCCGCCGAAGCCTCGCACGATGACGTTGTTCTCCACGCGGCGGAAGAAGCCCTCGCGGAGCTTGACTCCCATCCCAAGGCAGAGGTTGTTGTAGACGTGGTAGTTGCTCGAGCCGTCGTCGAGATCGATGCCCCAGGAGTGGCCGCCGTCGTGCGCGAAGCGGTTGTTGCGGATGTGCGTCGTCTTCCAGTTGTCCAACAGCGCCCGGGCGCGGGTGAACGGCTCGAGCCCCTCGCCGGAATGCGTGGCGGTCTTCCAGTAGCGGTCGCGACCCCAACTGTTGAACGGGCCGTGGTCGCCGGTCTCGCGCACGGTGTCAAACGCGTCGTTGAGCTCGATGATGTGTCCGCCCCAGCAGCCGTCATTGATGCAGATGGCGGCGCGCGGAACTTCGTAGATGGTGTTGTGGGAAACCGTGATGGACTCTGACATCGAGATGAACACACCCGCCGTCTGCTTGCCTACCAGGCCGAGGTGATGCATCAGGTTGCCGTGAACGCGGCAGTCCTTCGGGTAGCTCACGCCGCGCGGACCAGGCGTGAGGTCGATCGAATTCTGCGGCAGCGTGCGGCTGTACTCGATCGCTTGCGAGCGCGTGGCGGCATAGTCGCCGACGAGGCAGACCGCGCTTTCGCCGATGTAGGTGAAGCGGTTCCCTTCAACCCGCGCGCGGCGATTGTAGCCACTCACGAATACCGCGTTGCCCCCTAGAGCGGAGAAATCGCTGTCGCGCACGCTGCAATCTTCGGTCCCTTGAAAGCGGAGCGCCCCAAGCCGCGCGATCGACCAATCGCCGCGCAGCAAGCGCTCGTACGGTTCCATGAAGATGCGGGTCGTATGGCGAAACCGCAGACCTTCGAAATGAACATCGTGGACTGGATCGGCTGCGGAGCCCTGCAAGACGATGAGCTCTTGGAGCGTGGCGGCGACGACCTCAGCCTCGTTTAGGTCGACGCCGGCGGGGGCCTTGCAGTAGAGAACGTTCGCCGAGCGGTCGAAGTACCACTCGCCAGGCGCGTCGAGCTCCTCAAAGACATTCTCTACGAAGAGAAACGCCGGGTGAAAGCCGCCCCGATAAACAGGGTCGAACCCGCCGCCTCGGTTCTCCTGCCAGCCGCCGCGCAATCGCAGCTCTCCGCCTTCCGAGACGCTTTGAATCTCGTAGTGCTTGCTTCCCCAACGGCCTTCGTGGAGGGCGTGCAGGAACGCTCCAACCGGATTCGCCCAGCCCTTGACGCGTTCCGGCGCGATGGCTTCGGGCGATGTACCGTTGAAATACTTCGCCTTCGGATTGTGATTCGGAAAACGGGCCATGGGCAGCCGGCGTCCGTCTAGGTAGAGCTCATCCATGACCGGCGCCGGAGCGGCAATCCGCGCTTGGTAGATCCCGTCGCGGTAGGGCCTCCACGTCAACGCTAGCCTACGGCCGCCGGAGATCGTGACGGTTTCGCCCTCGGCCGCGCGGTAGACGACCGGAGAGTCCGGCGTGCCGGAATCCTCCGGAGTGAGCAAAAACGGTTCTTCGAGCCTGTAGGTTCCGGCGCGCAGAACGACGTGAATCGGTTCGGTGGAGCGGCGCAGCAAGGCTCGGACTCTTAGCCGGGCCGCCTCCAGGCTCGCCACGGGCTGATCCGCCGTCGCGGGTGCGCCATCGGCGCCGGAAGGCGAGATGTACACTTCGGCGGCGTCCAGCGGGCTGAGCACGCAGGCGAGAGTGAAAATTAGAGCTTGGGGTCTCATGAATGATGTTCGCGTCGCGGCGGATCCCGATCGAGGCGAGGACGCCCAAGCGCCGCCTCACGGATGGCCCTAGAAGGTTATCAAGAAGACCGCTTGGCGGATCCTTCGCTGCGATTGACCCTGGAGCGGGTCGCGGCCGGGTGGTTCGGCGATGAGCTCGCGGTCGACTTTGTTGAAGGCCTCGATATCTTGCGGCGGGCCATTGCGATCAACGCAAGCATTACAGCAAGGCCCGCCAGCGCCTGCGCCCACGGAAGTGGACGGACAGCCGGCCCTGACGCCCGCGTGGTCAGCCGAAAACCAGCCCAGTAGTAAGGATGCAGCGAGGTCCGGGCCAGGTCCGCCTTGGCGCGGCTCAAGGCGCGGGCGCGGTCCTCGCCCTTGCCAATCCAGTAGTAGAACTGATCCATCAACACGGCCGTTTCGCGGTCTGGGATGCGCCACAGGCCGGCAACCACCGATTCCGCGCCGGCGTCGAGGAAGGCCCGGCCCAGCGAGCGTATCCCGTCGCCGCTCACCCGCCGCCCGCGCGCCGTGTCGCATGCCGAAAGCACTGCGAGACGGACGCCGGTCAGCGGCAGCCGCTCGATCTCAGCCAACAGAACCGGTTCCGGCCGATCGGAGCTCGCGTCCGCGGGCGCCAACAGCAGCCGCGATAGCTCGGGGCGCTCCTCGTCGAGCAGAGCGTGCGCTGCCAAGTGCAGCACCGCCGGTGGACGAGCAAGCTCCTGCGTCAAACGCGCCCGTGTCGCCCTGGCCTCGACGAACGCATCTCCGTCGCCCGGCAATCGCGCCTCGATCCGCCGCGCCTCGTCGCTTGCGCTTGCGAGAGCGGTCAGTCCGCTGTCTGGTTCAGGCTGGGAGTAGGCGAAGGCCGCGAAGGTTCGTGACCACGGCCAGCTCGGGGCGGGTCTCGATCGGCGCGGGACTTCCAGGGTTTCGAGGTGCGCGATCGGTACGCTGTGGATCAGCGGCTCCGCGGCGTCGGGGGGAATCACAGTTTCGAGCGGCAGGTCGCCGAGCGAACCATCTGCGAAGACTAGCAACGTCTCGGCAGGCGGTGCGCCCTCGCCCAAAAGAATGCGTCCAGCCTCCTTCGCAGGCTCCGTCCAGTCCCCGCCGGGGTGCGCGACGGCCTCGCCGAAGGAGTGCAAGGCGTGACGCTCATCCTCTGAATAGGCGGACGCCTCATACCGCGCCCAGCGCGAGGTGATCCACATGCGCAACAACGACTCGCGACCGGCCCAAAGAATGAGGACGACCGTGTCCGAATCGAGACTGCGTTGCAGCTCCGCAAGGCTCGCGCCGGTATGCGCCGGGCCGCGTTGTGCGGCCCTCTCATACGCACTCTCCAAGCGCTCGATGCGCAAGTCTAGATCACCCCGCTCGTCCGCGGCGGCTTCGAGCCGTTCTCTCCACGCGGCAGCGAGCTCTTCGCGCAACGACTGGAGCTCGGAGCTGTCCTCGACGTCTAGCGAGCTGGGCTGGCGCTGGGCGCCGATCCAGCGCACGAGCTCCACGCAGACGTTTCCTCTCTTACAGGCCGGGTCCGCCTGCGGCGAGCGCAACAGTACGCCGATCAACGCCGCATAGGGGTCGGTGCGGCCGGCGAGGAAGCCGCGCTCGAGGCTTCCAGATTCAAGACGAGACCGCAGAGACTCCACGCCCTCGACCGACCTTCGATAGAACGCCTCGGACTCAGCCGGCTCGCCCCGCGCTTCCGCGATGCGACCCAAGCCGAACAGCGCCTTCCACCTCTCCTCAGCCAAGCCAAGCTCGTCGGCTTGCTCGAGAGCAGCCGCGTAATTCGCCTCGGCCTCATCCAGGCGCCCGAGCCGCCGCCGCGTCTCCGCGAGATACAACCAAGCATGCAGCCCCTCCCTCTTCGCGTCCCGAGCCTCGGCCCGCGCCAGGACTGCTTGGAAGACTCGCTCCGCCTCTTCGAGCCGGTCGAGATCCAGCGCCAGGGCGATGCCGCGGTTCACGCCCACGCTCATCGAGCGCGCGACGTCTCCAACGCGGACGGCCAACGCCTCGGCTTCCGCGTAGGTCTCGACCGCCTTATAAGGATCGCCCAGTCTGCGGTAGAGCACGCCCATGTTCGCCAGCAGTTGCGCTCGGTCGCCGAATGCGAGCTGGCCCGCGCTCTCGGAGGCGCGGTAGAGATCCAGCGCCCTGTCGTAGCGGCCCAGCCGCTGGTAGAGTGACGCCAGGTTTGCAACCGCCACAGCCCGGCGCTGCGCCGCCCACGGCTTTGCAACGAGCTCATCTAGCCGCGCCAAGGCCGTCTCGTAGTACTCCTGCGCATCGAAGTAGCGGCCGGCGAGTTGCGACAGGCCGCCGAGGTTCGTCAGGCGAATCACCTCTTGATGGGTGTGGCCCGCCCGCTTGTGAATCTCGAGCGACTCCCGCACATTGGCGATCGCTTCCTCTCTGCGGCCTAACGAGTAGGCGGCGAGGCCGCGCGTGTGCAAGGCCTCGCCTTCGGCCAACGCGTCGCCCGACTCTCGCGCCGCGCCGCGTGTGCGCTCCGCCCAGTCGATCGCATCTTCGAACCGGCCTTGGGTGCGCGCGATCGCCGCCAGGGATTCGAGCGCCTCCACACGCTCCGTGGCGCCCCCCGGCGTCGCGGCCACGGCTTCGTAGAGCGCTACTGCGCGGTCCAACTCGTCGTTGGCATAGGCGTCGCGTGCATCTTCGATCCGTCCCCTAGCCGTTGACTGGGCCGGCGCCTCCACCCCTGCCGACACCAGGAGCGCCGCAGGCACGAAGGCTCGGCAGGCGAGCGCCACGATCGGATACGCGCAAACAGGGCTCGGCCTCGACACAAGCGACGAACGTCACAACGAGAACTGCGGAATCTTGACCGTTTCTCCGTCCTTCGTCGCGGACAGATGGGCGTAGTAGCCCGGGACCGTCATGTTCAACGCGTCAATCACGTCAACCGCTGGTTTGCGGCCCCGGAGGATGGCGTCGATGAAGTCGTCGGCGAGATAGCCGTGGGAGCCTCCGTGTCCCCCGGGCTCGACGCCCGGCGGAAGCGCGTACTTCTTCGTCTGCAAGCCTTTTGCTTTTGCTGCAGCCAGCCGCCGCTTGCCCTCGGCGTCGCCCTTGAAACCGTCGGTCCGCCCATTGTGCGAGTCGTACCCGGCGTACTCTCCCCGGAGCCGGCCGGCTTCCTTGAACTCACCCTGGGAGCCGTCGATGATCATGCGGCAAAGCCCCCCCGCGCGGGTCCGGAAAAGCCCGGCCTCCGAAGTGAAGACGTTGCCGATGGCGTTGGGCCGTCTTCTGCTCTTGTCGAACGGGGCCGTCCCCTGGCAGCTCACGTCCACGAAGCTGTCGTGCGTGACGCCGACGTAGTAGGCCGTCGCATGGGTCGGATACCACATGGGCGCGCCCTTCTTTCGCCAGTCCTTGTAGGACCCCAACCGAGGCTTCCCAATGCTGTGTGGATGACAGTACTCCCCTTCGCAATAGACGATGTGGCCAAAGACGTCCGCGGCATGCAGTTGCTCCATGGCGTACAGGTCATCGCGAAAGACCGAAGTCTCAAACATCGCGTACACCAGCCCGCTGTTCTTCTTGACGCATTCCAGCAGGCGCTCCGCGTCCTCGATGTCGCCTCGGAAGGCGGGGACGGCCGTACAGACGTGCTTGCCGTGATTGAGAGCTTCAATGCAGTGCTTGGCGTGGGACGGAGCGTCGGTGGCGACGAAGATGGCCTCGATCGAATCGTCCTTCACCATCTCCTCGAGGGAGTCATAGGTGTTCGCGCACCTGACCTTTTTGGCTAGCGCGTCCCGACGGTCGGGGAACAGATCGCTGACCGCGACGACCTCGACGTTGGGGTGATTCTGAAAGGAGAACTTCGCCGAGAATTCGCAGACGCCATAGCCCACCAGGCCGACTCGGATCTTGCGGTCGCTGAAGGGTTGCCAAGCCTTCGTCGTGTCGACGTCGGTGCTCGTCTGGTCGAAGCCTGCGATGGCTTGGGCTCCGCTGGCTCCTTGCGCCGCGGCGGATGCAGCCGCCACAGTCGTCGCAGTGTTGCCCAGGAAAGAACGGCGGGTGCTTCGCGTCGGCATGGCTCAGGCTCCTGTCTATGGTTGTTGTGCGCCAGCCGCTTGGTTCATGCCGGCCCGGGACGAATCCTCGCCACAATGATACTGCTTTCATCGGGAGCGGGCGATCGGCGCGGAAGATCTCGATCCGCGATATGATCATGCGCACCATGCCCAACCGGATGACCCTGGCGTTGACGGCCTGCCTGCTGGCGTTTCTGAGCTGCTCCCAAGTCCCGCCGGCCCCGCGGGCGCTCAACGTCCTCTTCATCACCGCCGACGACCTCGGGCTTCAACTCGGCTGCTACGGCGACACCGTCATCGAAACTCCCCAACTCGACGCCTTCGCCGCCAGCGGAGTCCAATTCGAAGTCGCCTATGTCGCACAAGCCTCCTGCAGTCCCTCACGGAGCGCCATGTTCACCGGACTCTACGTCCACGCGACCGGCCAATACGGACTCACCAACGCCTCGCCCTTCTCCTTGCACTCGCACCTGGAAGACGCCACCATTCCTAACGTCCTCGAGCGCGCTGGCTATCGAACCGGCATCATCGGCAAGCTCCACGTCCGCCCGGACTCCTCGTTCAAGTTCGACTATCGCCGGACGAACGCTAACGAAGCTCGCCGGGTCGAGCTCGTAGCCGAGCGCGCCTCCGAGTTCATGGCCCAGGCCGGCGACGATCCCTTCTTCCTGATGGTCAACTACACAGACCCGCACGCCTACCGCAAACGCGACGCGGAGACGAACGAGATCGTCGGCGACTGGACTTTTCTCGACCGCGTCGATGGCATTCCCGAGAACCTCGTCGAGCCAAGCGACCAGACCGTGCTGCCGTTCCAACAGATCGACTCGCCCGAGCAGCGCAAACGCGTCGCCGGCTACTACAACGAGGTCATGCGGCTCGACGCCGGGGTGGGCTTGCTGCTCGAAACGCTCGAGCGTCATGGACACGCCGACAACACACTGGTCATCTTCATCGGCGACCATGGTCCCCCATTCAACCGTGGCAAAACGACGACGTACGAGGGCGGCCTACGAGTCCCCTTCCTCGTGCGTTGGCCCGGCGTCTCGAAACCCATGCGCAGCAGCGCCATGGTCTCGACGGTCGACATCCTGCCGACGATCCTCGACGCCACCGGGGCGACTTCCGAGGTCGAGATGCACGGCCGCTCGCTCCGCCCCGTCCTGGAGAGCGCCGACGCGCAGTGGCGCGAGTACCTCGTCGGCGAGTTCCACATGCATGGCCGGCCGTGGTTTCCTCGGCGAGCGATCCGCGACGCCCGTTACAAGCTGATCCACAACCTGCTCGCCGGCTCGGCCCGACCCTCGAGCGCGGTCGACGGCGACATCGGCTTCTCCGCCTCGCGCGACCAGCGCTACGCCGGGTCCCCCGTCCGCGCGGCCTTCGACACCTTCGCCGAGCCGCCCGAGCTCGAGCTCTATGACCTCGAGCAGGACCCCTGGGAATTCCACAACCTCGCCGGAGACCCCGACCACGCCGAAGCGGAACGACGACTCGAGAGCGCTCTCGAAACCTGGCGCCAGGAAACCAACGACCCAACCCTAGACCCAAACTTTCACGACGAGATGATGCGACAAATCGCCAACGACTAGCGTCCGGCCCCTCCCGATTGGCGGGAACCGGGAGCAGGATGACATCTGGTTCGCCTGGAATCGTGATAAGGTCGAACTGCGCCGAGGAGGAGAACGTCGCATGGGTGTTCGGAAGCTCGAGGCCGTCACGCTGGTCGACCCCTGGCTGCGGGCCGAGGTCGGATTGCCTGAAACGCCATGACGGTCACGTCCTTCGAACACACGACGATGCTGCGGCCGGTGCTCAACGGCGACGGCGCGGGCTTCTTCGCGGGCGGGCAGTTCCGGGTGCGCATCCAGCTCTCGTCCGAGCGCGATTGCGAGCACTACCAGTACCGCCAATACATTCGCGGCACGGCGACCTTGCAGCAGGGCGAGTTCGTCGGCGAGAGCCGGCTCGAGAATTGGCGCGCGACCGGCGAGCCGGAATCGGTCGCGCGGCTCTTCGCCGTCCCTGGGGGGCTGCGGACGAGCTACACCGAGGACGGCGAGCGCCGCAACGGCCAGGTCCATCGCTTCGGCTATCGACGCGGGCGGGGCGTGCAGGAAGAGGGCCTCGAAGACCGCTACCTCCCCCACCCCAACGGGGCCGAGTACCGGCTGCTCGACACCTGGGGCCTACGCGGCCGCGAGCGCCCGGTGGCCACGCGCATCCGCATCCGGGTCCACTACAAGGGCAAGGTGATCGACACGCGCCGGCCCACCGAGGCGCTGGAAACGCAGGAGTGGTCGTATCACCTGGACAATCTGTTTCCCTAGAGAAGAGCACGTCTGGCGTTCATGCTCCTCGGCCAAGCGGTTTGCCCTTGCTAGCAACGAAGTCTTCCCGGCTTGGCGCAGGCCCTTGATGACGATGGCGTATCCAACATCGTCCTCCTGTCTGCGAACGTCGAACGGCGAATTGAGCCCCACCAGACACCGGTCGAAGGCCGGCGAAGCTTGTGCGGCGACGCCGCGGGTGCATGCTCTATGGACGCTGGCGCCGGGCAGGCGCCGCGGCGGTTCAGCCCAATTCCGCGAAGACCTCCCGCGGCAAGGTTCGCCCAGTTCTGATCGACCGCCCGCCGAAGCCGCGTGTCTGACCCGGCGCCTCGTCCCGTCACACGACTTCGAAAACCCCTAACCGCCATGAGGCCAATCGGTTGGCCTCAACCGTGCGCAATCACCCTTGGTGCGCCGAGGTATAAAGGAAGCAGGGGGGGCGGCCTCCAGGCGTGCTGGCGGGCCGTCTCCCGGCGAATCGCCGCCGATGTCAGGAAATGTCCGGAAATGTCAGTTAACTGAGACGGGTAGCCCCAACAACGATTCCAACTAGCGCTGGACGCGCCCTGATCCGCCTCCCTTGACCAGCGCCTCGACTTCCTCCGCGGAGAAACGGTTGTAGTCGCCGGGGACAGAGTGCTTCAGGCACGAAGCCGCAACGGCGAACTCGAGCGCCTGCTGGTGGTCGTCGGCGTGGCGGTGCAGCCCGCCGATCAGCCCGCCCGAGAACGAGTCGCCGCCGCCCACCCGGTCGACGATGTGCGTGATGCGGTACTTCTGTGAGAGGAAGAACTGCTTGCCATCGTGCAGGCAAGCCGACCAATCGTTGTGCGAGGCCGAGATGGATTCGCGCAGCGTAATGGCCTGCATCTTCAAGTTCGGGAACTCGCTGAGCATCTTCTCGGCGAGCTGCTCGTATTTGCCGGTGTCGAGCTTGCCGCTCTCCACGTCGACGTCGATCGTCACGCCCAGCGATTCCTGGCAGTCCTCTTCGTTGGCGATTCCAACGTCGACGAACTTGACGAGCTGACGCATCACCTCCGGCGCGGTCTTGCCGTACTTCCAAAGCTTCTTCCGGAAGTTGTAGTCGCACGAGACGGTCAGGCCCTTGTCCTTCGCTTTCTCGACCGCCGCCATCGACAGCTCAGCCGCGCCTTGGCTGATGGCCGGCGTGATGCCGGTGATGTGGAACCAACTCGCGCCCTCGAAGATCGCGTCCCAGTCGAAATCGCCCGCCTGGGCCAGCGCGATCGAGGAGTTGTCTCGGTCGTAGATGACCTTCGAGGGGCGCTGGTTCGCGCCGTGCTCGAGGAAGTAGACGCCCATGCGGCCGCCGTTGGTGCGCATGACGTTGCTGACGTCGATGCCGAAGCCGTGCAGCTCGTTCAAGCAGGCGTCGACGATGGCGTGGTTGGCGGGCAAGGCCGTCACGAAAGCGGTCGGGATGCCGTAGTTCGACGTCGAGACCGCGACGTTGGCTTCGCCGCCGCCAAAGGTGGCGACGAACATGGGCGACTGGAACGGACGCTCCAGATTGGGGGGCGCGAGACGAAGCATGATCTCGCCGAAGGTGACGACTTTCGCCATGGAATCTGCTACTCCTCGAGGGCGTTTCGCCCAAGGGGCCAGGATATCAGACCGGTGGTAGACTCAAGGTCATGAGCGCCGCGGCGACCACAGTCTCGCTAGCTGATTACCTGCGGATGAGCTTCGACGGGCCGGACGCCGAGTACGTCGATGGCGAAATCGTGGAGCGCCCGATGCCAAAGTACCCCCACGCAGAAGTTCAACAGTCTCTCGCAGAGACGTTCGGTCCCCTGAGGAGGACCAAGGGCATCGGGGCGGGTCCCGAGATTCGCGTGCAGATAAGCCCGCGGGTCATTCGCGTCCCCGACTACTGCGTGTTTCGCTCGCGTCCAGAGGAGGATGCGCCTTCGACGCCCGCTCTGCTCGTCGTCGAGGTCATCTCGCCGTCCGAGTCCTACTCGGCCTTGATCCGCAAGCTCGAGGACTACCTCGCCTGGGGCGCCGAGCACATCTGGGTGATCGATCCGGAGTTAAAACGCCTCAGCGTCTACCGCAACCGTGACCTGATCCACGTCGAGCAGCTCGAGCTCTCCGAGCTCGGCGTCACGCTGACGCTGGAGGATCTATTCGACGAGCCGCGTTAGAATACGCGGCATGTCGATCACCCGCCGCCGCTTTCTCGCCGCCGCAACCGCCGCCGCGTCGCCGCTGCTCGCCCAGAGCGACCGCCGCCCGAACATCCTCTTCTGCATCGCAGATGACTGGGGCTGGCCGCACGCCGGCGCGTACGGGGCGGATTGGCTCAACACGCCCTCGTTCGACCGCATCGCTCGCGAAGGCGTGCTGTTCAACAACTGCTTCACCTCCAACCCCAAGTGCAGCCCCTGCCGCGCCTCCATCCTGACCGGGCGCAACACCTGGCAGCTCGAAGAAGCCATCAACCACTTCGGCATCTTTCCGCACAAGTGGCAGGTCTATCCCGAGATCCTCGAAGACAACGGCTACTGGGTCGGTTTCACCGGAAAGGGCTGGGGGCCGGGCGACTACGTCTCGGGAGGATTCGATCGCAACCCGGCTGGTCCGGAGTTCCA
Source organism: Bryobacterales bacterium (assembly GCA_965216545.1). GTDB lineage: Bacteria > Acidobacteriota > Terriglobia > Bryobacterales > UBA6623 > RI-231. Next base: position 759,986 of record OZ244172.1, on the reverse strand, counting down.
GAAACACCGTGTTCCGCCGCCGGCCAGCGGCATCTCCGGGCGCGACTACGCGCGCAACTTCGAGGACTTTCTCGAGCAGCGTCCCGACGGCAAGGCGTTCTGCTTCTGGCTCGGCGGCAACGAGCCGCACCGAGCCTACGAGGACGGCTCGGGCCGCCGCGCCGGCCTCGATCCGGCCAAGGTCAAAGTGCCGAAGTACTACCCCGACAACGCCGTGGTGCGCAACGACATGATCGACTACGCCGTCGAGGTCGAGTGGTTCGACTCGCACGTCGGCAAGGCGATGCGGAAGCTCGAAGAGATGGGCGAGCTCGACAACACCCTCGTCGTGATGAGCTCGGACCACGGCATGCCCTTTCCGCGCGTCAAAGGCCAGATCTACGAGGACGGCTTCCACATTCCGCTCGCCATCCGCTGGGGAGGAATGCGGGGCGGCCGCGTGATCGACGACTTCATCAACGTCCGCGACTTCGCGCCCACCTATCTCGAGATGGCCGGCATCCCCAAGCCCGACTCGATGACCGGCAAGAGCTTCCTCGACGTGCTGCGGTCGAACCAGTCCGGGTGGGTCGACCCTTCGCGCGACGTGATGCTCACCGGCAAGGAGCGCCACGACCTCGGCCGCCCCAACGACGCCGGCTATCCGGTACGCGCCATCCGCACCAAGGAGTTTCTCTACATCCGCAACTACGAGCCGGGGAGCTGGCCCGCCGGCAATCCCGAGACCGGTTACCGTAACGTGGACGACAGCCCGACCAAGCGCTACCTCGTCCGCAGCTTCGACAAGTTCTACCGCATGTCGTTCGGCAAGCGCATGCCCGAGGAGCTCTACCGCATCCAGGGTGATCCGGACTGCGTGGAGAACGTCGCCAACGATCCGGAATTCTGGAAGGTCAAGAGCGAGCTGCGCGCGCGCATGCAGAAGATGCTCGAGGCCGAAGGCGATCGGCGGACGCTCGGCGACGAGGAGGTCTTCGAGACTTACCGCTACACCGGCGGCCGCGGCCACAGCTACGACTCCTGGCTCGAGAACCAAAAGCCCTAGGCGAGGCCGGACCGGGGAGTTGCTCGCGCTGGGAACCGGGGGCTAAAATCGGACTTGGGGCTGCCAGGTCGATCGGTTCGGCCGATACACTGACCGTCCATACTGTTTTAAACAAAATTCAAACCGGCTGAAATCCAGCGGCAACTCACCCGTGCGAAGCTAGCCGCAAGACAGCCGGAGGCGTCCGGTCCCGGTCGCCGTCCCGCTCTCTTACGTCGTGCCGCTTGCCCGTCCATCGCTTCCACTCGAATCCCGCGATCGAGTCGTTCGCACGGATTGGGCGCAGACCGCAGGAGAGAACCCGTGAAGCATAGCCGCATTCAGTACCTGATCCGCGAGCCCGATGCAGGCAAGCCGTTCTCGACGGCCGTGTCACTGCACAGCCACACCATGCATTCGAAGGAGAGCATGACCTTCGTCGAGCGGCTGACCCGCAAGTCGAAGTGGTTCAGCGTCTTCATCGACAACCAACTCCGCCGCTACTCCGAGAACGCCGGCCAGACGAGCTTGGCGATCGAGGTGCGCCGTATGTGGTGGACATCGCCGCTCTCCGCCAGCCAGGCGTTTCGAACCGAGAAACAGCAAATCGACGAGAAGCTGGGGTTGAAGGCGATGGTCTCGATCACCGACCACGACAACATCGACGCGCCGCTCAAGATCCAGACCCTCGCCGACAACGCCGTCGCGCCAATCTCGGTGGAGTGGACGACGCCGTACCGCGGTACCTACTTTCACATCGGGGTGCACAACCTGGCGCCGCAGCACGCACGCGAGACGATGGCGCGCATGGAGGCGTTCACCGCCAAGCCCGATGAGCGCACGCTTGGCGAAATGCTCCGCGAGCTCCACCGGCAGCCCGATTCGCTGATCGTGCTCAACCACCCTTACTGGGATCAGCCCGCGCACGGCGCTGCTCTGCACGAGCAACGTTTGCGAGAATTCTTCGATCAGTTCCGCGACGTCATTCACGCGCTCGAGATCAACGGTCTCCGATCGTGGAAGGAGAACCGCAAGACGGTGCGCATGTCCGAGCAGACCGGCGCTCCGTTGATCTCAGGCGGCGACCGGCACGGCCGCGAGCCCAACGCCGTGCTCAACATGACCAACGCGGCTACCTTTGGCGACTTCGTCCAGGAGCTGCGTGGCGGGGCGCCCAGCCGCCTGCTGGTGATGCCGCATTTCCACGACCCGCTGATGGTGCGCATCATACACGGGCTCTGGGACGTGCTCGAGGATCACCCCGAGCATGCCGAAGGTCGCGTCCGTTGGAGCCAACGCGTCTTCCGCCGCGCCTATGATGAGCAGGTGTATTCGTTCGACCACTTCTTCAACAACGGCGAGCCCTTCCTGATGAGCCAGTTGCTGAGTTTCGCTCGATTCATGGCGAGCAAGCGATTGCGACCCGCATGGCAGAAGATGACGTACGGCTCGGAAATGGCTCTGTGAGCAGCGGCTTCCCGCGCGTCGCTTTTTTCACGGACAGCTTTCACGAGGTCAACGGCGTGGCCCTGACCTCGCGGCAGCTCGACGCCTTCGCGCGCCGCCGCGGCATTCCGTTCTTCAGCGCGCACGCCGGTCCAACCACGCGACTGTGGACCGACGGCTCGGTGACGACCTATGAGCTGGGGCGGGGGGCGCTCGCATTCGGCGTCGAAAAGGATCTCTACGTCGACCCCGTGCTAATGCGCTATCGCCGACGAGTGCGAGAGGCGCTGCGGGAGTTCCAGCCGGACCTGCTCCACATCACCGGTCCCAACGACGTGAGCCTGCTCGGCGCGGTGTTGGCCAAGGATCTCGAGATCCCGATGACCGCCTCGTGGCACACGAACGTGCACGAGTACGCGGCTTGGCGGCTCGAGAAGCGGTTGCGCGTGGCGCCGGAGGGCTGGCGCAAGGGCGCGGCCGGATTTACCGAAGACAAAGTGCTGGCGATCTGCGCGCGGCTCTACAAGGTGGCGCGGCTGTGCTTCGCGCCTAACCCGGAGTTGGTGCAGATGCTCGTGGAGCGCACGGGCAAGCCGGTCGATGTGATGCGTCGCGGCGTCGAGGTGGAGCAGTTCCGCCCCGAGAAGCGTCGTCGCGAAGACGACGTGTTCGAGCTCGGCTACGTGGGCCGCATCAGCGCGGAAAAGAACGTCCAGTTCCTGCGCACGCTCGAGCGCGGGCTCATCGAGCGTGGCGCGCCGCCGTTCCGCATCGTGGTGGTGGGCCACGGCTCCGAGCAAGGCTGGCTCGAAGACAACCTCGAGCACGGCGTCTTCCCCGGCGTGCTCGAAGGCGATGCGCTGGCGCGCGCCTACGCCAACTTCGACCTTTTCGTGTTTCCTTCGTTCACCGACACCTACGGCAACGTCATCAACGAGGCGATGGCCTCCGGCGCGCCCTGCATCGTCACCACCGGGGGCGGGCCGAAGTACCTGATCCGCGACGGCTCGACGGGCGTGAAGGCGCGCGACGAGGAACACTTCATCGAGACCGTGCTGGCGCTGATGCGCGACCGCGAGCGTCATGCCGCGATGCGCCGGGCCGCGCGGGAGCACGCCGTGGCCAACTCCTGGGACCGCGTCTTCGAGCGGCTCTTCGAGCAATACGCCAGGATGCTGCGCGGCGAGCCCGTCGCGCAGTGAAGAGGAATCCTGCCACAATAGCGGAGGGAATTCCCGGGAGATCGACTCATGCGCAGACGCACCCTGCTCAGCTCCGCCGCCGTCGGAGCGGCCGCCATGGCCGCGCCCTCATCGGCAGCCTCCAATGGCGCGAAGTTTCGGCTCAAGTACGGCCCGCACCCGGGCATGTTCAAGGAATCGGCCGGCGAGAACATGCTCGACCAGATTCAGTTCTCCGCCGACCAAGGCTTCACGGCTTGGGAAGACAACCGGGCGCACATGCGGCCGGTGGACGAACAGAAGGCCATTGGCAAGAAGCTCGAGCAGAACGACATGACCATGGGCGTGTTCGTCGCCTTTGGCATCGGCCGTTTCGAGGATCCGGACTTCGTCTCGAAGACCGATAGGGACTACCAGGACATGCTGCGTGGGGAGATGCGCAAGGCGGTCGAGGTGCAGAAGCGCGTGGGCGCGACCTGGTGCACGGTCGTGCCGGGCGCGGTGAACGAGAAGCTCGACCCGAGCTTTCAGTTCGCCAACTGCGTAGAGAACCTCAAGGTGATGGCGGAGGTCTGCGAGCCTTCCGGGCTGGTGATGGTGCTCGAGCCGCTCAACTGGTACACCAATCACCCGGGTCTTTTCCTGCGCGGCGTACCGCAGGCGTACGCAGTGTGCAAGGCGGTGGGATCGCCGTCGTGCAAGATCCTCGACGACCTCTATCACCAGCAGATTGACATCGGCAATCTGATCCCGAACATGGAGATGGCTTGGGACGAGATTCCCTACATCCAGATCGGCGACAACCCGGGCCGCAAAGAGCCCACGACCGGAGAGATCAACTACAAGAACATCTTTGGGTGGTTGCACCGGAAAGGCTTCGATGGCGTGCTCGGGATGGAGCACGGCAATTCGAAGCCGGGCAAGGCGGGCGAGATGGCGGTGATCGCGGCCTACCGGGAGTGCGATTCGTTTTAGGCGAGTTCGCAGGGCGTCGGAGGCGCACGCGCGTGCGCTAGGCGTGTCAATCGCAAGCTGGCGAGTGTGCGTGCAAACCGTGGTCGGGGGACATCAGCGAGTTTCGCGCCGTGGGGCTCGGTCTCGACTCGTTGATTCCGTTGCGGCGCGAAATCGTGACAGGAACGTGTGAGGAAATCGCTGGGACAGGCACTCGCGATGCAGACCACTGTTGATTCGAAGGAGCTTGCTTCGAATCGCATGAGCCGGTCCCGGATTCCTTCACGCGTTCCAGTCCCCAGCGGCCGGCATCCGTGCGCGTGCGGCTCCGAGGGCGGTCAGTCGAATAGGTCGGATGCTCCGATCGAGATTTCTAGTGTGGGAATCTCGAGCTTGTCGACTTCTTCCAGCCGGCCTGGGTAGGCATGGAGCTTGCGCGACCAGGGATCGACCAGCCAGACGTGCTCGACGCCCCAGCGGCGATACTCCTCGAGCTTGGTGTGAATGTCGAGGTAGCGATCGTCTGGCGAGACAACCTCGATCACGATGAACGGCGGCGTCGAAGGCGTTTGGTCGGTCGGCTCCGAACCTCGGAACGCAGCGACGTCCGCGATCCGGATTCGGTTTTCACCCAAGCGAAGGCGCATCTCGGTCCCGCTGAACAGACCCTTGCTTGGCTTTTCCAGCAAGCGGAAGCAGCGGCCTTGAGTCTTGGAATGAAGGTACACGGGCTCGCCTCGCTCCACCAGCTCGCCGTCCACGAGCTCCATGGCAGCGCCCTGGAAGCGCATCCGGAAGTAGTCTTCCAGCGTGAGGACAGGCTGGGTCGCCGAAGCCATCGCCCTCAGCATACCACCGGCCCACTTGCGCTAGATTTGTAGATTCGTGACTCCCGTCGCATTTCGCTCGGTCTCGAAGAGCTACCCGATCTACAGGCGCCCGTCGCACCGGTTGCTCGAGCTGTTGAGCTTCAATCGGCTGGAGCGGCACGACGACTACTGGGCGTTGCGCGAGGTCAGCTTCGAGGTCGGCAAGGGCGAAGTTTTCTGTCTGGTGGGCGAGAACGGGTCGGGGAAGAGCACGACGCTGCAGCTCGCGGCGCAGATCTTTCCGCCGACCTCGGGCGCGGTGGAGGTCAACGGGCGCGTCTCGGCGCTGCTCGAGCTCGGCGCGGGGTTCAACCCGGAGTTCTCAGGCCGCGACAACGTCTACCTCAGCGGCACGGTGATCGGTTTGTCGACGCAGGAGATTCGGCGCCGCTATCGCGACATCGAAGCGTTTGCCGAGATTGGCGAGTTCATCAATCAGCCGGTCAAGACCTACTCCTCGGGCATGTTGGTGCGGCTGGCGTTTGCCGTCGCCATCAACGTCGAGCCGGACATCCTGCTGGTGGACGAGGCGCTGGCGGTGGGCGACTACTATTTCCGGCAGCGCTGCATGCGCCAAGTGCACGAGCTGCGCAAGCGCGAGGTGACAATCCTGTTCGTCTCGCACGCGATGGCCGACGTCAAGGCGCTGGGCACGAGCTGCGCCTGGCTCGACGGCGGCCGCATCGTCGAGATGGGGGCGCCCGAGAAGGTCATCCCGCGCTACCTGGGACGGATGACCGAGAAGGACGCCGAGTACCTGGCGCGTCGCGGCGCTGTCGCGACGACGAGCGGCGGGGCGCAGGCGCTGGCGCCCGAGGTGGTCGAGGGCGTTCCGAACGTCGACCACCGCCATGGCAACGAAGCGGCGGAGATCATCGGGGTCGCCGCGCTCGATGAGAGCGGCCGCCAGGCGGAGTCGCTGGAACCGTCGTCGACGCTGATGTTGCGGGTCAGCGTGCGCGCCAATCGAGCGCTGGCGACGCCCAACGTCGGCTTCATCATGCGGAACCATCTGGGGCTCGACTTCGCCGGCACGAACACGGCGCGCGAAGGCGTGGAGCTCGACCCCATGCAGCCGGGCGACATTGCGACGGTCGACTTTCACCTGGAGATGCCCGAGCTCTACCCCGGCCACTTCTCGTTTTCGCCGGCGGTGGCCGACGGAGACTATTTGGTCTACGAGATGGCGGACTGGATCGACAACGCGCTGACGCTCGAGATGGCGCACCGCGGCAAGCCGATCTACGGCTACATTCACCTGCCGTGCCGCATCGAGGTGAACGCGCGCTTGGGCCGCCCGGCCGCGGCGATGGAGTCATGAAGGCCCTCGCCGTCGCGCTGCTCGAGTTTGTCTTTCTCGTTGAGGTCGCGCCCGTCCTGCTGCTAGCCGAGTGGGCGGCGCTGTCGCTGAGCGACCTGGTTCGGCGCCTGTTTCCGAAGCGCCTGAGGCCGGATGAGCCGGTGCGCTCGCGCGCGGTGAGCGTGGTCATCCCGACTTGGAACGGGAAGCATCATCTCGAAGCCAATCTGCCGTCGGTGCTCGCGGCCGTGGCGGAGGATCCCGACAGCGAAGTGATCGTCGTCGAGAACGCTTCCGACGATGGTACCGCCGCGTGGCTGCGCGAACGCTACCGCCAAGTGCGCGTGATCGAGCTCGCCGAGAACCTCGGCTTTGGCGGCGGTTCGAACGCTGGCTTCGCGGCGGCGGAGAACGACATCGTCGTGCTGCTCAACAACGACATGCGCGTCGAGCCGGGGTTTCTCGGCCCGCTGCTCGAGGGGTTCTCCGATGAGAAAGTCTTCGCCGTCAGCGCGCAGATCTTTTTCTCTGATCCGGGCAAGCGGCGCGAAGAGACGGGGCTGACGCGGGGGCGCTGGAGGGGCCGAGGCTTCGAGCTTGGGCACGTGGTCGACGAGCGCGTCGACCGCTTGTTTCCGACGTTCTACGCTGGCGGAGGCTCGTCGGCGTACGATCGGCGCAAGTTCCTCGAGCTCGGCGGGTTTGACGAGTTGCTGCATCCGTTCTACGTCGAGGACGCCGACATCAGCTACATGGCGTGGAAGCGCGGTTGGAAGACGCTCTACGCCCCGGGGAGCGTGGTCTACCACGAGCATCGCGGCACGATCGGCAAGCGGTTCTCCGAGGCGATCATCTCGCGCGTGCTGCGTCGCAACCACATCTTGGCCGTGTGGAAGAACATCCACGAGCCGGGCAAGCTCGCCGGTCATTTTGTGGCGTTGTGGGGGGCGCTGCTCGGCCATTGGTTGCTGGGCGCGGGGCCGGCGCCGGGCAGGCCGGGACCGCGCGCCTTGTTGGGGGCGTTCGCACGGACGTTCACCGCGATACGGTCGCGATGGCGGGCCGGGCGGCTGGCGGCGGTTTCCGACACCGAAGCCCTGCGGCGGCCGCTGGGCGGCTACTTCCGCGACCGCTTCGGCGCGATCGACGCGGATCCGCGGAAGCTCAGCGTGCTGTTCGTCTCGCCGTACGGAATGGAGCCGCCCATCCATGGCGGCGCGGTCTTCATGAATCAGACCGTGCGCCACCTCGGGGAGCTATGCGATCTGCACCTCTACTGCATGGTCGACGAGGCGGAAGAGCTCGAGACGAATCGCACGCTCGAGAAGGTTTGCGCCTCGGTCGAGCTGGAGCTCCGGCGAGCGAACCAGACCCGGAGCGACGCGGGCGCCCTGCCCTACGCGGCGCAGCAGTTCTGGGACCCCGAGCGAGAGTGGCGCTTGCACCGCGCGATGTATCTCCACGAGATTGACGTGTTGCAGATCGAGTACACGCAGCTTGCCGTTTATCGACCGGCCTTTCGGCGCATCGCCACGGCGCTGTTCGAGCATGACGTCTACTTCCAGTCGGTCGGGCGGTCGGTAAGGCACGTGGGAAGCGCGTCGCTCAAACGGCGATACATGTTCGAGTATCTGCGCGCGCTGCGCTTCGAGCGACGGGCCTTGCGGGGGTTCGACGTGGTACAAGTTTGCACCAGCGCCAACCGCGCCTATCTCGAGGGCTTCGCCTGGGACGCGGCGCCAATCGAGGAAGGCTATCGCGCGGGCATTGACGTGGCGCGGTACGAGTTTCGGCGCGACGGACGCGAGCCCGAGACGCTGCTGTTCGTCGGCAACTTCAAGCATCCGCCGAACCAGTCGGCGCTCGAATGGTTCGCGCGCGAGGTGTTTCCCAAAGTGCGTGAGTGCCGGCCAAAGGCGCGGCTGGTCGCGGTGGGCGCGCAGGCGCCGGAAGGGTTTCGCGAAGGTCTCGAGGGGCCGGGCATCGAATTCGTGGGCGCGGTGGATGACATCCGCGAACCGCTGGCGCGCTATGCGATCTTTCTGGCGCCGATCCTCTCCGGCTCGGGCGTGCGGGTGAAGTTGCTCGAGGCGTTTGCGGCGGGGATTCCCGTGATTTCGACCGCGCTTGGGGCGGAAGGGCTGGCCGAGAAGAGCGGCGAGATCGCCTGGATCGCCGACGACGCGGAGGGGTTCGCGGCGGGCGTTCTGCGCCTGCTCGAGGAGCCGGCGCAGGCGGGTGCGATGGCCGAGCGCGCGCGGCGGGAGGTCGAGCAGAAGTGGGACATGGCGCGCATCACGCGGGCGCTCGAAGGGCGCTACCGGGAGCTGGTGCGAGCGAAGAGGGGCGGCTAGCGAGTTTCGTGACGTCGCCTTGCGCAAGGGTCCCGAACTTCGGCGGCACGGTTCGCGATTCCGCCTGTTTCACCGCGCTACCAGTCAGGGTGATTGGCGGCGCGAACAGTCGTTGTCACTTGGCGAATTGCGGACCCGTCGGCATTCCGCACGAATATCTGCGGCGAGCCGGAGCGCCGGGATAAGAACCCAATTTCACGCCCGTCGGGCGACCACATCGGCTGCGCGGCCGCGCCTACCAACAGTCGTTCAGAGCTCCCGTCAGTGTTTGTCACATAGATCCCCCGTCCGCGTCTGGCGAACAGAACGGTTGTCCCTGCAGGCGACCAAGCTGGATGGCCGGCGTCGGCAGCGAGCTGTCTCCGTGTTCCGTCGCGAACCGTTGAGACGTACAGATCCCGGCTTCCGTCGTCTAGCTCAACCTCGAAAACGATGCTCGTCCCGTCTGGCGACCAGTCCGGTCGGTAGTGTCTTCCCTCTCCGGCCGTTAGTCGGCGCGTTCGACCGGTGCTCAACTCCAGGAGCTCGATACGACGCTGGTCGCCCTCGGCGACCTGGTACGCGAGCCACTGACCGTCAGGAGACCAGTCAGCATCGGCTTCGATCTCGGGCGACGAAGCGATGGGACGAACGGCAGTCCCGTCGCGATTCATGACGTAGATATCGAAATTGCCGCTGCGGTTCGATGTGAAGACGATCCTTTGCCCATCGGGCGACCAGTGGGGCTGACCGTCAATCGCGCCGTGCGAAGTCAACTGTTCAAGGTCGGAACCATCGGCTCGGATGGCGAATACGTCAGGCTTGCCGCCTTCCCCTGGCGCCTCGAAAAGAATCTTGCGTTGCCCGTAGAGGCTCGCGCAGCAGAGTAGCGGGGCGACCACAAACAACACTAGACGGGCCGAAGAGACAATCACGGGCTGTTAGACACCGGCGATCCGGGAAATGTTCCCGGCCCGAGGTGGATAGCGCCATGGGCGGTTCGAGGCCGAAACTCGACAGGCGCCCGAAGGATGGACGCTCCCGGCGATTCTGTGCCGCTTGACTGGACCTTGCGGCCCGCCAGGGAAAGAGGCGGTATTCTACCCGCTCGCCAGGGGACTGCTAGCCGCGACTGGCGCCCAACTCGGACTGCTCGCGGTTCGGTGCTTCTCGACCGTCATTGCCCGCTCGTGAGCCGATCGATGACTTTTTGGGCCTCGCGATGCAGGCTCTTCGGCGTCGAGTCGAAATCGCCGAGGAAGGTCGACCACAGCACGCGCCGGGTCTTGACGTCGACCAGAAAGATGGTGCCGCGCGGCGTACCGCGAGGGCGGTTGGAGGGCCGCGCCATCTGGAAGTTGCCTTCGATGCTGTCGTCGGACTTCTCCGGCTCCGCGCGGCCTTCGACGGGGAAGAGCTCGTCCATGGCTTCGAGGAACGGTTGGTCGATGCGGTCGGTCATGATGGCTTTGGCCATCTGCGGGTCCATCGTGACGTTCAGCGACCCGGCGGCTTGTTCGGCCAGGTATTGATCGAGCGAGCTCTGCATGGCCCAAAAAAAGATGGGCTGCGCGGAGCCGAGATCGGCCGCGGCGGCAGGCAGCGACGCGACGCATAGGGCAAAAACGAGGAGCCACATATCGCTTCAGTCTACCAGCGGAAGCCCAGGCGGCCTTTTGCTACGCTTGAGATCGCCGTGTTCGAGAGCCCCAAGCAGATCGAGAAGAAGGGCCCGCCGGCGACGGTCGGGCTGATCATCTTGGCGCTGGCGCTCGTCGGCGTCACCGCGGCTTGGTTTCTCTATCAGCGCTCGCTCGAGCAGACCGGCGCGCAACCCGAGTTGACCGAAGCGGCCCGGGCCTATCTGTCGTCGCTCGACCTCAGCGACACCGAGATGAGCGCCAAGGAAGATGCGCTGGGCCAGACGCTGCTCGAGATCAACGGCTCGATCACCAACTTGGGCGGGGAGGTTCCCGAGCTGATCGAAGTGAACGTCATCTTTCGGGATGTCGACGGAGTGGAGATCGATCGCCAGCGCTCGAGCATCGTCGACCGTCGCACGGGACCGCTCGAGCCGGGCGAGACACAGAGCTTCCGCATGGCGTTCGACAACATCTCGCCCTACTGGAACCAAGCGTTTCCCAGCCTGTTCATCTCGCAGATTCGGTTCGCCGGCGAGTGAGGGTTTGCAGACCGTTGACAACACCCCAGAGCCTTTGGATACTAGTGACTGACGCGTCCCAGCCGACGCGGTATCCTCCCCAGTTGAATCGCCGTCCCGGGGCTCGCTCCGGCCGGCACTCCTTCTCGACAAGGTTCCTCGCTCCGTTCGCGCTTGTCCGATCGGGTTTGGCGGTGCGCTGCCCAAGCCCGCCGCGGATCAGCAGGCGAACTTGATGAACTGGCTTTCTCTTGTACGTTTCTCCCATTCGCATGACGTGGTGGACCGGGTACTCCGGAGCCTCCTAGGCGTTTCTTCGACCCGCATCGCCGGCCTCTCGCCGGTCCGTTCGTTCCGCCTGGAGGACTTCCCGTGAGCCGCAATCTCGTATCCCCTCTCTTGTTCCTGTGCGCCGTCTCGATGTCGGCGGCGCCCCCCATTGCCGGCGTAGACCTGTTCGAGACCAAGGTCCGCCCGCTTCTTGTCGAGCAGTGCTACGCCTGCCACACGCAGTCGAAGCTCGGCGGGCTCCGGCTCGACTCGCGCCAGACCATCATGGAAGGCGGCAAGTCCGGTCCGGCCGTCGTCCCGGGCAAGCCGGACGAAAGTCTGCTGATCCGAGTCGTCCGGCACGAGATCGAAGACATGAATATGCCGATGGGCGGCAAGCTGACTGAGGAGCAGATCGCCTCGCTCACCGAATGGGTCAAGCAGGGCGCGCCCTGGCCCGAGGAGCCCGACGCCGTCATCAGCAAGACCGAGGACGGCTTCCAGATCACGCCCGCACAGCGGGACTTCTGGTCGTTCCGGCAGCTGCAAAAGACGCAGCCGCCGCAGCTGCGCGATAGGCGCATCCACAACTACATCGACAACTATGTCTTCGCCAAGCTGCATGCCGAGGAGTTGGAGCCGAACGCGCCAGCAGACAAGCGGACGCTAATCCGGCGCGCCTCCGTCGACCTCACCGGCTTGCCGCCCGCTCCCGCGGAGGTCGAGGAGTTCGTCAACGACAAGTCGGAAGACGCCTACGAGAAGCTCGTCAACCGGCTGCTCAACTCGCCGAAGTATGGCGAGCGCTGGGGCCGGCACTGGCTCGACGTGGTGCGCTTCGGCGAAGACGACCTGCACGGCATCGCCAAGAACCGGCTAGGCTACGAGCCCTACCCGAAGGCGTACATCTACCGCGATTGGGTGATCAAGGCGTTCAACGACGACATGCCCTACGACACGTTCGTCAAGGCGCAGCTCGCGGCTGACTTGATGACGAAGGCCGAGTGGGCAGACAAGCCCAAAGGCGAGTACGGCGAAGAGGAGAAGTGGGGCCGCCTGCAGGTCGCGAACTGGGATGAGCTGACCGACGAAGAGCGGCGTGAGCTGATTCCCTCGGGCCATGTCGTCGATGAATCGCTCGACGAGGATCTGCTGCCGGGCTTGGGCTTCCAGGGCGCGGGGCCCTGGTACTACGACCTGGGAGACGCCTGGGTGATGCGCGCCGACGACCGCAACGACCGGGTGGACGTGGTGACCCGCGGCTTCCTCGGCCTCACCGTCGCCTGCGCCCGCTGCCACGACCACAAGTACGACCCCATCTCGACCCAGGACTACTACGGTCTCGCGGGGGTGTTCTTCAACAGCCCCTACCACGAGTACCCGCTGGCCGAGCAGGCGGTCGTCGACCATTGGCGCGAGAAGGACAAGGTCGTCCAGGCGCAGAAGAAGCGCATCAAAGACTTTCTCGAGGATGAAGAAAAACAGCTCGCCCGTCAGCTCGCCTACCAAACCCGCGACTACATGGTGGCGGCGTGGAAAGTGACCGGCGAGCCCAAGATGGACTTGGTCAAAGCGGCATACGAGCACAAGCTTGATGTCGAGATCCTACAACGCTGGATCGAGTTCCTTGCCAAGCCCCCCAAGAACTACCCCTACTTGATGGAGTGGCAGTCGCTCGTGGCGCACGGCGGCGATATCGAGGCCGCCGAGCTGCAGGCCGAGATGTTCCAGGAGAAGCTGCTCGCCGTAGTCGACGAGTACGAGAAGAAAAAGGAGCGCAACAGGGACATCGTGACAAAGGCTTGGCCGCTCGACGACAAGCCGCCGATCCCGATGCCGAACACGTTCAAGACGGAATTCGAGAAGTACCACATCGAGCTCGAGCCGATGGAGCGCGTGCGAGCAAACCTCTACACCGACGTGTTCCTGTTCGATCTCGACGCCCAACAGAACGCCGACGGTTATCCCGGGAAGAAGCCTGGTCTGCTCAAGCTTACCGACTGGGGCCTGGAGAGCCGCCTGACGGCCGACTCGCAGGCGCACCTGAAGCGCATGCGCGACGACCTTGAGGCGCTCGAGAAGCAGCGCGGCGAGCAGTACCCCTTTGTGATGGGGGTACGGGACTCCGACATCATCACCGAGTTGCCGCTGCACGAGCGCGGCAGCCCGCTGAACCTGGGCGAACCCGTCGAGCGCGGATTCCTGGAGGCGCTCGATACCGAAGGCGGACACAAGCCGTTCACCAAGGGCTCGGGCCGGCTCGAGCTCGCTGAGGCCATCGTCAACCATCCGCTCGCGGCGCGCGTGATCGTGAACCGCGTCTGGAAGTGGCACTTCGGCACGGGCATCGTCAATACGCCCTCGAACCTCGGGCAGGTCGGCGAGCGCCCGTCGCACCCGGATCTGCTCGAGTACCTGGCGCAGCGCTTCGTCGATTCCGGGATGTCGATCAAGCAGCTCCACCGCGACATCATGCTTTCGCACACCTATCGCCAATCGAGCGGAGCGAACGCGGCCGCCACGGCGAAGGACCCGCAGAACCGGCTCTACTGGCGCTTCAGCCGTCAGCGCCTGGACGCCGAGCAGATCCGCGACTCCATTCTCTTCGTCAGCGGATTGCTCGATGCCGAGAAGATCGGCGGACCTTCGAAGAGCCTCGACGATCCGGAGTTCCGCCGTCGCGCGGTCTACGGCAAAGTGAGCCGCTTCCGCCTGGCGGACTACCACGCGACGTTCGACTTCCCCAACCCAGGCATCTCGGCCTCGCAGCGCTTCGTCACCTCGGTGCCCCTACAGCGGCTGTTCTTCATGAACTCCGACATCGTCTATGAGGCGGCTTCGGAGCTTGTCGATCGCACGGCGAAGGCGCCAGAGGAAAAAGAGAAGGAAGAGGAAGCGAACGACAGGACGGAAGCGTCGGAGACGCCGCCGCCGACCGACGAGGAACGGATCAAGCGCGCCTACGAGATTCTCTTCCAGCGCGCCCCAACCGGCCAGGAGCTTGCCGCCGGCCTCGAATTCCTCGCAGACAAGAGCAACCAGAAGGCCGAAGACGACTACCGCGAAGAGCCCGTCACGGCTTGGAATCTCTACGCCCGCGCCCTGCTGAGCTCGAACGAGTTTCTGTTCCTGAACTGAGAGGAGGCCATCCGAAATGACGCACAAACGTACTACACCGCTCACTCGCCGCGAAGCCCTGCGCAGCATGGGCTCCGGCTTCGGCATGATGGCCTTCGCGAACCTGATCGGCCAATCGGTGTCGCGCGCCGCCTCGATGGGTTCGGAAGCCAAGCTTCCGGGCCCGCATCACACGCCCAAAGCGAAAAACGCCCTGTTCCTGTTCATGAACGGCGGCGTCAGCCAAGTCGACACGTTCGACCCGAAGCCGGCGCTGACAAAGTACAACGGCCAGCCGTTGCCGGGCGGCTCGGTGAAGACCGAGCGGAAGACCGGCGCCCTGATGCAGTCGCCGTTCTCTTTCAAAGAGTGCGGCGAATCCGGTATCGAGATGTCCGAAATTTGGCCGCATCTCGCCAAGGTAGCCGACGACCTCTGCGTGGTGCGGTCGATGCACACCGACATCCCGAACCATGAGCCGTCGCTGCTGATGATGAACACTGGGCACATCCAGCCCGGGCGGCCGGCGATGGGCTCATGGCTGACCTACGGCCTGGGCTCCGAGAATCAGAACTTGCCCGGCTTCGTCGTGCTGTGTCCCAACCAGCCGACCGTCGTCGGACCGCCGCTATGGTCCAACGGCTTCCTTCCGGCCGTCCATCAGGGCACGTTCATCTCGGACGCCGAGCCGCGCCGACCGAAAGACTTCGATCCCAACGAGCTGATCCCCTACATCAAAAACGAGTACACCAAGCCCGAGCGGCAACGCTCCGAGCTCGACCTGCTCGAGAAGCTCAATCGCTACCACATGGAACGGGCCGAGCCCGGCGCGCCGGAGCTTGAGGCGACCATCCAGAACATGGAGACCGCCTACCGCATGCAAACCGAGGCCCCGGAGGTGTTCGACATTCGCAAGGAGTCCGAAGAGACCCAGAAGCTCTACGGACCTGGCTCGACGGCGCGCGGTTGCTTGACCGCCGTCCGCCTGATCGAGAAAGGCGTGCGCATGGTGCAGGTCTACTACGACAAAGGCGATCCGTGGGATGCGCACACCGACATCCTCAAGCATCGCGTCAACGCCAAGGACTCCGACCAGCCCTTCGCCGCTGTCATCAAGGATCTCAAAGGCCGCGGCTTACTCGATGAGACGATCGTGCTGTGCGCGACCGAGTTCGGGCGCACGCCGGTGGTCGAGATCGGCGGTGGAGGCGGCGGCGCTGTGAAAAACGGCCGCGATCACAACCCCTTCGGCTTCTCCATCTGGGTCGCCGGCGGAGGCTTCAACGGCGGGATGACCTACGGCGCGACAGACGATTTCGGCTTTCACGCCGTCGAGAATCCCGTCCACGTACACGACCTGCACGCCACGATCTTGCACCAGCTCGGCATCGACCACGAGAAGCTGACGTACCACTACTCCGGGCGAGACTTCCGTCTCACGGACGTTCACGGCAAGGTCATCCGTGAAGTCCTGGCATAGTGGGCTTTTTGTGCTCGGAGGCTCGTATCGACAAGCGAGAAGTCATTGCTTGTCGTTCAAACCGCGGGCCGCACTTGGCCGCAAGTGCGCTGCACCTGTGACTCGGCTGCCAGCTTGCCAAAGGCATCGCAGACCCAAACTGTCGTTTCCGAGTTGTAGACCTTGCGGACGCGACGTGCCTGAGGGTTCCTGCACGCTCCCGGAGTTTCCTGACATTTCCGGACAAAACGCGACATTCGCCGGTGCGTGCGATCACTACGGAAGTGCGCCATGCCCGATGGACGCCCAGCCCGGCATGGCTGGCGGCGCCCGCCTGAGGCGGAGGGGCTTTCCAGGGTGGGTTGGTGTCTGACCGCGGCTCCATCATACGCCGGCGGGAACGGCGCAAGATGGGCGAGCGGGCCGAAGTGACTTAGAAGAAACGAGACGGCGGATTCGGCGAGGTGTGCGAAAACGTACGTTCTGCTCAGCCTTGCGGTGAGGACGCGTAGCGCTGCTAAACCGTAAGTCTCGTGCTCTGAGATTGATAGTGTATCCATCCGGAACCCAATGCCGTCCGCAGCCCCCAAACATCACCACTTCTCAGAGGGAGACGCTAGGCGATTGAATCCAAGCCACTTGCTCGGGGATGTCACCGGAATCCAAGGTGGGTAAGGCGGCTCCCCTACCGTAGCAGACGCCTTGCTGCTGAGCCTCGTCGCGTCTGCCGCCGCGCCGTCCGCCGTCCTGTCTCCTCAAACGCGAGGGCCGGTCGCCCTCTCTCGAGAGATTCGCGGTGGTACGAACTACCTCGCGGCAGACCATGTTGCAGCAGCTTCGCCAGCCAGACGCAGTCCTGAACGTCGGTCTTGCGTCCCGGCACGTTCTTGACGTGCTGCGCGTTGACGAGGATCAACGAGAATTCGTCCTCGAGCAGGTTCCAGACCGGCTTCCAATACACGCCGGTCGACTCCATCGCGACTTGCTCGACGCCGTGGCTGCGCCGCCAGTCGGCCAACGCGAGCAGCTCGCGCGCGTCGTCGTGCCAAAACGGCGAACTTCACCGCGCGTCCTGCCGGCCATCCTATCATGCGGGCTCTGGGGGCTCCATAGGTTCCCGGCCTCAAGCCCGCCCGACGGCCCGATCAGCTTAGCAGCTCGCGCTCATTTTCATCCGCTTGGGTGTGCGCTTGAGCGAAGTGTTTCGATCATGCAGCTTGGCCGGTCTTGGCGGCGGGGCGGGTCTTCTTCTGCTCGAGTACGGCCGGTCTTTC
The DNA here is from genome assembly GCA_965216545.1 of Bryobacterales bacterium. GTDB lineage: Bacteria > Acidobacteriota > Terriglobia > Bryobacterales > UBA6623 > RI-231. The sequence continues at coordinate 742,598 of OZ244172.1, read as the reverse complement.
GATTTGGCTGCGCGGGATCACGGCCCAGCAGATCCCATAGGCGATCAAGCCCGGGCTGAACGGCAGCAGCGAGGCTCCCGTCCAGATGATGCGCACCCATTTGGGGTCGGTCTCGAGGTAGCGCGCCACTCCGCCGCAAACGCCTGCGAGGCGCTTGTTTTCTTCCACCCGGCGCAGTCGCGGGCGGACCGTCACTTCGATATCGGCCCCGGCGTCGGTCTTATGCCCGCAGCGCCGGCAGAAGTAGTCTTCCGCCTCGATCGGGAACGCGCAGGCCGAACAGAACATCACGGGTTTGAGACTAGCGCAGGCGAGACCCACGCGCAAGAGGCCGATGGGGCCATGACGTTCGTCCCAGGCGGGCCATGCCGGCGCTGTTGCGCTAGCGGGGGCCGACTCGCGCTACGCTGACAGCGATGAGCTTCGTTCAGAGGGTCCTGAAGGGGCTTGGCGGGCGGCCCGCGAGCGATGAGGATCGCCGCCGAGCCGGGCGGCTGCCGGCCCACGGTCGCGTTCTGCTTCTCTGGCAAAACACGTTGAACAAAGATCGCCAAACCGTCGCCGACGTGATCGAGGTGTCCAAGGAGGGGATCTCCGTGGTCGCCCACCGAGCCGTGCCCGCCGGTCGCGAGGCGGCCGTCACCAATGGCCAAGTCGTGTTGAGCGGAGTCGTTCGACACTGCGAACGCCGCGGCCGAGAATGCACCATGGGCCTCGAGATCGTCAGCCGCGACGAGTTACCGGCCGAGTCGCCGCTGCGCCATCCGTTCAGCCACGTCGAGTTGTGATGCCCGCGCCTGCCGTCAACCGTCCGTTCGTCGCGGGGAGCCGGCTTCGCCTCGGCGTGTGGATCGCGCTCGTGCTGTCGGTCAGCGTCGCCTGCTACGCCGCCTTGCACAAGCAGCCTTGGCCGGAAGAGGGTTGGTTCGCCAGCCCGTCGCTGAATCTCGCCGAAAACGGATTCATGGGCACCACGCTGCTCGACCCCAATGGGCACGGTCTCGAGTTAACGAGAATCGACCAGCGTACCTACTGGGTGCTCCCGGGTTTCTTAGTCGCCAAGGCGCTTTGGTATGAGCTGGCGCCCGCGACGCTGTTTGGGGCGCGTTTGTTCTCAGTCTTGTGGATGCCGGTTTTGGCTGGGGCTCTATTCGTATATGTGCGTAAGCTATTTCCGGATGACGCGTCGCCTCACATCGCTGCGATACTCATCCTTTGCAACTATATTGCGATCGACATGGCGGCCTTCAGCCGGCCGGAAATCCTGTGCGCAGCCTTGGGCGTTGGAGCGCTAGCGGCTTACGTCTGGTGGCGCGAAGCCCATCTTACTCGCGCTCTGATCGTTGCCAATCTGCTAGTGGCCTGTAGCGGGCTTACGCACCCGAACGGCGTCTGGCATGCCGCCGCACTAGCGATTCTCGTCTTGTGGTTTGATGCGAGCCGCTTGAGTTGGACCGCGATCGTTTGCGCGGGGCTGCCATATTTGATCCTCGGATCTGCCTGGTCGCTCTACATCTTTCAGGACCCTCAAGCGTTTCGGGACCAGATGGCGGCAAACACCTATGACCGCTGGTCGAGCTCGTTGAATCCGCTCGCTATTCTCTCGAGCGAATTGGATCGCTACTGGGAGGCATATGGTTTTGTAACCGGAGGCATCGCCAGACTAAAGGTCGTGGCGCTCTTATTCCTTTGGGCGGGCGCACTAGGATGTCTAAGCGTTCGAGATCTTCGGCGTCGGCCCAGCGTGCGACTGCTGCTGCTGCAACTCGCCGTCTATTTCGTGGGAATGTGCATATTCAATCAAAAGCTGACTTTCTACCTGGTTCACATCGTGCCCATGTATTTGGCTCTGACCGCCGTCTGGCTGGTCTGGCTTGGAGGCCGAGGCGATGTTTGGGTGCGGGCGATTGCGGCGGCTGTCGTGGTTTTGATCGGCCTGGAGTTGGGTGGAATCTCGCTGCGATCCCGTCGCCGATCGTATGTCGAGAGCCATCGACAGGTTCTCGCCTATATTGAGAGGCGCTCCACGGCCGATTCGCTCATTACCGCGCATGGAGGTTTCGCCTTCGCCGCGGGTTTCGATCCCAGGCTTCAGGACGACGCCTATCTAGGGTTGGATACGGGACGTGAGCCGGACTTCATCGTCGTCGAGGAGTTCTATCGACATCTCTACGAGGGTTGGAGCAAGGGGCGGCCTGGCGACCTGGCCAGGATCGAGGCCCGACTAGGGGAGTACGAGACGGTTTTCGAGGTGAACGGTTACCAAGTGTATGAGCGTGCAAAGCCGCCTGATGAGGCGCAGACCGGAGAGATTCCCGATCAATAGCGAGCCGCGGCGGGCGTGAGTGCGGGCTCCCGGGCAGGCTCGTCACCAGCGGCCTGCTGAACCTGAACGGGCGCCGCTCGGCCAGCCGCGAACGTTACGCGTTCGAGGGCGGTCGCGAACCCGCATAGGATGACGATGAATGGCCCGTAGGCGATACTCAGCGTGGCTCCCATCGCCAGGAAAGCGATCGCCGCAAGCTTGAGCACGAACGCCAGTCTTCGCAGCTCGCGAGAGAACGTGAATTTCTCCGAAATGGATCTCTCGGCGTGATCGAATGTTTTCCAGCAGTGGCGAACCATCAGCAGGTACACGATCAGGGCGATGAATCCCAGCTCGCTCGATATCTGCGTGTACATGTTATGACTTACTTTCCAGGCGCCCCGGCTATGGCCCGCCGCGAGCGCAATCTCGTTTTCCGCGACCATGAACATTCCTGGCCCCACACCCAACACGGGGTTAGCGAAAGTCACATCGATACTGCGCATCAGCAAGTGAAAGCGAGTGTTCGCCGACAGCGCCGCCGACTGTGCGACGACCTCGTCGTTCTCCGAGCCGCCCGCATCGCGGCTCATCGGATCAGCGCGTGCTGCCGTCGCGAACATCGTGGTGTATCGAGTCAACAACGAACGAGGCATGATGGAAATGCCAATCGGAATGAGCAAAGCGGCAGCCAGGATCAGTCGGGCTCGCTTGGCGGCCGAGAGACGGAACAGCGCGTAGAGAACGAGGACTCCCAGGGTCAGCATGCCGCCTCGTGAGCCCGTCCGGACGAGGACGATCACAGAGAGTGCGAGCCCGACCGCGAGTAGAATTCTCACGGGAACCGCCCCGGTCTTCGTCATCAGCGCCCAAACGCAGAACGGACAACCGAACAGCAAAATCGCCGCCAGATCATTTGAGTTGCCGAACGCGAGGTTTTCGACCGCCGTACGCTCGCCTGCAACCATTTGACCCTGGCCAATCCCGATCACCGCGATGAGGGCGACACAACATCCCACCAGCAGCGCGAGAACGCGAACCTGGGCGGAGCTGCGTATGAACGCCACGATGAACGCGAACGTGACGATCGAAGGGACCCATGTGCTCAGAAAGTGGGAGTAGGCGCCGCCCGGCCAAACACTCACGCCGATCGACAGCAGGGTCAGCGTCGTAAACAGCGTCATCAGCCTTCCCAGCTTCGTGGTCAGGATCGTGACGAACTTGCCGCTCAATAGCAGAACCCCGCCCCCAATTGCCATCAAGATCGCGGGCAGATGCAGGCCGGCCGCAAAGACGTCGTGGACGCGGCTCAGACGCAAGAAAACGTCCACTAGCGTCAACCAATAACCGATCGTGAGCACCTGGCTGGATTGTACTGGAAAACTAGGGCGCCGGCAATCGAGGAGTGCACGCTCCTGCGTGCGAGAAATGGCGGGAACGACGAGACTCGGGCGCGATCAAGATGCTGCCGGGCGCCGCGACGATCGGGTCGCGCGGGGTCCCAATGCAAGCGCTCGCCTGCTCGACTCGCCCGGCGAAGCCTTCGAGGCGAATTGTGGCGCTCCGACGCCGAGGACTGGCTAAACCCGGCAAGGAGCTCCGGCATGGGCTCTGCTCGAATCCAGGGCGGCATTTCCGAGAAGCGATTTCGTCGAAGTCTACCTCGGGCCGCGAAGCGTCGAGCTGTTTCACCTCTCGTCCCGCTGGTTCTACCGCCTGATTGGGGCCGACCAGTCTGAACGTCTACGCGAAGCTCGGACTCGAACGTCGAGCCGAGGCTCTCGAACTGCTGGAGAGCCGCCTCCAGGGCGACGCCTCAAGGGCCGCCTGAGGAGAAACGGGAGTGCAACGGAGCAGGCCGTTGAGCCATATGACGGTAAGCTATTGAAAACATGGAGCGGGAGACGGGGATCGAGCCCGCGACATTCAGCTTGGGAAATCACAAATCTGTTGTAAATAAAGAACTTAGAGCTAAACGGCATTGATCTCTGCCACCCTAAGTCCTGTAGTCTTAACATGGCTACTTTGCCTGCCCACTAACGGAGCCAGATTGGAGCCATTGGCTTGGGGATTCATGCCATGGATGTCGTTTATGCAGCCGATTGCTTGGCCCGCCGGAGCCCTCTGTGGGTTATCTTGACGTTGTCGGGCCACGTCGGCCGGCCCCTAGCTCCAGTTCCCAACCTCTGCCCAGACGCAGTTCGGAACCGATGGCAGTACGCCAGCGGCATGTGCGTCTATGAGACTGACGGAACGAGAACGCGACAAGCTCCTCATCTTCGCCGCGGCTGAGCTCGCCCGCAAGCGCCGCGAGCGCGGCTTGCAGCTCAATCATCCCGAGGTTATCGCCCTGATCACCGCTGAGGTGCTGGAAGGCGTTCGGGACGGCAAGACCGTGCAGGAGCTGATGCGGTCAGGCCAAGAGCCAGGCGTTTCGCGGATCCCATGAATCGTGTGTTACCCACCAATTCGGTACCTCCTGATGGACCGCCGTTGTCCGGCGATCCTTCGACAACCGTGGGGTTCCTTGCCTGTTCGGAGAGAACGAGGCCGATCTCGTGGATGAGCGACGAAGACGGCGCCATAGAGGCGAAACCTCGTTCGCTCAGCGCCCTCGGCAACCCCTCAGGCCAGAGAGCTCCACGCGACTGCCTTTCTGTGAAGAATGCAGTCCTACCGGCCGAGCGGGGGCCGATTCAGTTTCGATCGTTCGAGGATGGGCGGGTCGACTGCGGGGGACCCTGGGGAGCAATGCTGCAATCCGTCTTAGGCTTGCGGCTGACTCTTTGAGTGTAGAGACCAATGCCCCCTAGGCGCGAGCATAAAGTTTTGATGGGCGGGATAAACGCGGCTTATGCGGGACCTATCGGCCGCCGCCGTCCGCCAGAGGATCGAGGGACGGCTGTTCCACCCGCTGAGGCTGGAGCGGCCGCGCCGACGCCATCCGCGGCGCAGGCCGCTCGCGCTCGAAGTCCGAGCCCGTCATCCGGTACTCGCCCGTCAGCAGGTCGCGAGCTGAGAGGGCCCGCTGGCGCAAGCCCTCGGAAGAATGATGTCGTGTACGCGTCATCGCATGCGCGAGCTCGTGCGCCAGTACGCGTCCAAGCGCGGGATCTTGAGTTCGCCGACGTCGACAACGACTTCGATCTCGACCTTATGGTCTCGTCGAAGATGAGCGAGGGCGGCTCACTCTACCTCAACGATGGCTCCGGGGTCTACTCCGACGCGACCGAGGGCAAGATGCCCCAGATCACCAACAACTACGAGTACGAGCCCATCGACCTCAACGACGACGGCTATCTCGACACATTCACCATCAACGACGGCGGCACGGTCGGGATTTCAGCCGTCGCATCGAGGAAGCTCTTGCCCGGCCCCTGGTTGAGAAAGACCGTACTGAGCGTGGGCTCGCCGGGCTCGCGGTAGTTGCCGCCGTTGGCGAAGAGCAGGTCGCCCCAGCCGTCTCCGTTGAGGTCGGCGAGCTCGACCTTGTTGGTCCAGTCGGCGGTCTCGCCGATGGTCTCCGCGGTGGCGTCGCGCCACAGGCTGGCCGGCAGAGCCTCGGACTCCAAGACCGAGGCGGCTTCGGTTCCGCCGCATCCCGCCGCGCAGACGGCGGCGAGAAGAATCGTCCAATGGTTGCGCGCCATTACTTGGCCTCCTGGTTCCACTGCGTCTTCCGTTGCTCGGCCTCGACCTCCGCGCGACGCTCGCGCAGGGCCTTCCAGATCTCCGGTCCGACGGGATAGATCGTCAAGTCGCGCATGGCCATGCGCCGGAAGTCGTCGCCCATCTCGCGCACCACGGCCTGCAGCTCGAGCAGGTTGCCCCGGTTGAGCTCGAGCTCATGCTCGTTGGGCTGATAGATCGAGCCGATCGGATACTCGAGATACGGAGTGTCGGTTTGCTCGATGTGGCAGCCGAGCACGTGGCTCACCACGCGCGTCCCGGTGAAGTCGACGAGCCGGTCGATGCTGGCTGCAAACGCGGCCGGGTCGTCCACATACAGACGGCCCGGATAGACGATGTCGCCGGTGATCAGGATCGCGGTCTCGCGATCGTAGACCGCGATCGAGGCCCGCTGATGGCCCGGTACGCCGAAGATCTCGAGCACGCGGTCGCCCAGATCGAACTCGAGAATCTCGTCGGGCCACCGCTGGAAGCCCCAGTACTTGACGGCGGTGTCGATGTGGGCGCCGACGAAGGTCACATGGGGGATCCCTTGGAACTGTCTGTCGCCGGCTACGTGGTCGCTGTGGTTATGGGTGTGGGCGACGATGAGCGGAATCGACTCGCGGCCGTTGCGCTCGCACCACTTCTTGACGGCGGCCATCACGACGGTGCGAACGTCCGGCGTGCCGGCGCCTGTGTCGAGCAGCAGCGCTTTCTCCTGGCCGAAGATCAGGTAGAGAAACGGTTTCTCGTAGTGGCTGCAGCCGGATTGACGCAGGATGAGGAAATCCGGGTTATATTCGTGGACCTGAAAATCTGGAACTTCCATGCAGTTCGGGCCGCCGATGATCCACTCCGTTGGGAGATCGCCGGGACGAATGCCGGCCCCGTCAGGTTCGGGAACGTAGGGCGCTGCGATGAGACCGGCAAGCATGAGCAGCGCAATGAGCGTGTGCGCGAGCAAAGACTTTGGGGGGCGCATGCGTCAGTCTCCTTGAGGGACGAGCGCTTCGGCTGGCTTGCCGACGACGTGATGCCGGCTCTGCCCGCTCGATTCGCTGAACAGGCAGGCCGGCACGAAGACGAGTGCGCTGACGACCGGGGGCAGTAGCGTATCCAAGCCGGCGAGCTCTTCCGGCACGAGGTAGGCGAGGACGATGCGCGTTGTCGTGCCGCAAACGATGGCCGCGACGGCGCCGATGGAGTTCGCCTGCGGCCAGTAGACGCCGGCGAACAGCGGTACGACGCAGCCCGCGAACAGAATGTCGAAAGCCAGCACCAGCAGCAGGCCTGGTTCGGGCCGGTAGAGGGCGAACAGCGCTCCTCCGATGGTCACGGGGACGGCCACGATGCGCGTGTAGCCCAACAGTTTCTCGTCATCGAGCTCCGCCGCGCTCCAGCGCTGGACGATGTTGCGGGAGATGACCGCCGAAGTCGCCAGGATGGCCCCATCACAGGTGGCATCGAGGCGCCGACGACGCCGATCATCACGAGCAAGCCGATAAAGAACGGCGCTTGATCCACCGCGATTGCGGGCAGCACCATGCGGGTGTCGGCCATTTCGCCGAGCATCGACGGCGCGAGCAGGCCGGCGAAGCCGGCGGTGACTCCGGCGATGATCGTGAGTCCCCCCGCGTAGTAGCAGGCGACGCGCGCCGTGGAGCCGGACCTCGCCGCAAAGACGCGCTCCATGAAGTCCAGCGCCATGGCGTTGCCGAACGCGAGCGAGAGAATGATCGACCAGTTGAGCAGACCGCCGCCGGCGAGCGACGTGAGCCCGCCGAGATCGGTGTGCGTCGGCGGCAGTGCAGCCAACGCGCCCTGCCAGTCCTGCGTTAGGACGAGCCACCCGGCGAGCAGGAGGAAGCCCCCGATGGCGATGTAGATCTGCGCGAAGTCCGTCCAAATGGCGGCGTAGAGCCCGCCCGCGATCGTATAGACGAAGATCACTGCGGTGCCGAACAGCAGCGCGGTCGGGTAGGACCACCCGGCCACGACGGAGAGAATCCAGCCCATCGCCGCCAAGTTGCCCGCCAGCAGGATGGAGAACGAGCAGAAGGTGACGATCGAGACCAGCAGCTCTGTCTTCTGGCCATAGCGCCGGTAGAAGAACTCTGGCAGGGTGATTAGATCCATCTTGTTGAGCGGCGCGGCGAGGAACCTGCCGACCACGAACAGACTCAACCCGAGTCCGAGCGGCAGCGCCATGCCGGCCCAGAAACCGCCGTCGAAGGTAAGGCCGGTGTTGCCGAGGGTGGCGTTGCCATCGAGCGCCTGTGCGGCGAGCGTAGTGCCGATCACCAGAAACGGCATCGACTTGCCGCAGATCAAGAAGCGTTTGCCCGAGCTGTGTACGAACTTGGACGTGTAGACGCCGACCGCGAACGACAGCGCGATGAACGCCATCAGCGGCCAGAACATGGGGTTTTCCATCAGACTCCTCCAGTCAGCGAGCCGCGGACACGGGCGGCTCAATGGCAGTACGCCTCCTGCGAGGGAGGAAGTCGGACGAGGATGTCTGAGACGTACGAGGTCTCGGGCGCACGCGGTCAGCTCAGGCGGTGCACCCAGTCATCGGGCAAGGCAAGCCCCAAAGTCTCCGCGGGCAACCCAAGGGTTGCGGAGACCGCATCGTAGAACGCGCTGCGCCGCGGGTCTTGACCTTGCAGGTGCGCAGCGAGCAAATCCGCCCCGACCACGCCGCGACTGATCGTCGCGAGCCCGGGCTGCGGTGTGAGATCGTAGTTGCCCCAACGGCTGCGGTAGAGGCCCTTGCGGTCCCAGCGAACCGCCGTGTTGAGGCCCTCGACCACCCCGTAGACGTCGAAGATCGAGCCGTAGAGCTTGGCCAGCGCGCAGCAGACGCGGGCGACGTGCGAGAGGCTCGGTCCATGCCAGCGCGCACGTAGCGGGGCAGGGATCAGGCCGAACAGATTCGAAAGGCTGAGCCGCGTTGGGCCCTTGAAACGGGCGAAGCTCAGCAGAGGAGCGCCGGCGTGCTCGGCCAGCGCGGCGGGCACGAAGCTGGCAAGCTCGGGGAATTGCGGGTCTAGGTCAAACTGGCCGGAAACGCTGGGCGCATCCGCGCAGCGGCCGTCCCAGTGCTCTTCCGTCACGTTCACGTAAGTCGCGCCGTGGCGGCGGATGACCTCGGCGAGACCCGTCTTGTCGAGGCAGGCGTGCTCTTGGGCGCGGATCCAGCCGCGGTGCTCGCGCGCCTCGGTCTCCCAGTCCCACCCCACGCGGCCGGCTTCGTTGCGGCTGCTGGTGTGGCCTTCGAGCAGGACCACGCGGCCGGGAAGAGCTTCCAGCAGGGCGTCGAGCGCGACCGGATCGGTGTACGTGCCGGTGGCGTAGCCGTGCCAGGTGACCTTGGCGAAGACGGTCTCGGCGTCGAGAACCGCTTCTGGCAGCAGAGACCGCAGCTCCTTCGCGTCGCGGGCGTCCGCGGCGAAGCCGGTTTCGTACGTCTTGCCCACCCTTCGCGCCGACGCCGGCGCCGCACGCTTGGCGGACCGCTTCCGCAAGCTTTCCGTCTGCCGTTTCGAGCGCCACAAGTCCAGCGCCCGCTGTGCGATCCAGTGGACGACCGCCGGGTGATCGCCGGGCGGCCGCGCCAGCCTGAAAGCCGAAGCCGGATCGTTCCTCATTTGGTCCGACAAAATCAGCTCGAGGTGCTCGAACCGCTCGCTCAGGGTCAGCATCGCGGGGATCACGATCCACTCGAGCGGCTCACGGGCGATGCGTTCCAGCTCATGACGCAGGAACGGTGTTGTGTGGCGCAGGAAGGCGACCTCGCCCCGCGCCGCACCCAGCCGCTCCCAGATGTTGCGCATCAGACCGTAGATATCGCCCCGAGAAGCCGAATCGCCCTCGCCCGAAGCGACCAGCAGAACGCCCTTCTTCGTGGCGCGAGCCTCCAGGCCTGCCGGGTCGCGAGTCGTCGCGACCGAAGCGCTTGCTCCATGTCCACGGCTACCGGCTTGAAGCGCCGCCTCGCAGAACGCCTCGATCAGCAGGGGATGGCTGAGCTTCACGTCGTCGAAGAAGGCCTGCAAGTCCGGCGCGTCGCGTCGGAGGCGCGCCACCGCGTCCGACAGCGCCTCCTTCTCGAACAAGCCGAACTCCAAACTCAGCGGTAGGAGATAGGCCTCGCCGGCGCCGCCCTCGAGCGCCGGGCCGAGCTCTTCCGAGCCGCCCGGAAGAGCCTCGACGGCGGGCGCGAAGCCCAGCGGCTTAGCGAGCAGGCCGGCCACCCGAGCCGCGATGATGGGCGAGCCGCCAAGCAACACGAAGCGCGGCGCGCCTAGCGCCCCGCCCGCGTGGCGGCGAACCTCGGGCTCGGACGCGGCGATCAACCCAGCTTGCCTCCGATACGGTCGTGCTGCACCATCGTCGCCAGCACGTCGACCATGGCGCGGACCGCCATTAGGGCCGTGATATCCGAAATGTCGTACGGCGGCGCCACCTCGACGGCCTCCATCGCCACGATACCCTCTTTGGCGACGCCCTTGAGAATCCCCAGCGCCTCGCGCGGCAGGAAACCGCCCGGCTCGGGCCAGCCCGTGCCCGGTACGAAGCCCGCGTCGACCGAATCCACGTCAAACGACAGATACACCGCGCTGGCGCCCTTCCAGGCGGTCTCGAGCGCGATCTCGATTGTCTTTTCGATCCCGATCTTCTCGATGTCGCCGATGGTGAGAACGTTCGTGCCCTTGATGCGGCCTTGCTTCACGCCCGGCCGCGGCACCTGCCAGCCGCCGATGCCGACTTGCACCAAGTTCGACGGCGGACAGTTGGGGATGTTCGTCGCGTGGAACCACGGACAAGTGTGCATGATCTCGTCCATGTCCTTCTCTTGCGTGTCGATGTGGCGGTCGAGGTGGATGATGCCGACGTTGCCCTCGACGCACTCGGCAACCCCGCGCGCACAGGGATAGCCGATCGAGTGGTCGCCGCCCATGATCATCGGCAGCGTGCCCTGGCTCAGGATGTGCGCCACGCCCTTGGTGATCTGATCGTGCCCTTTGGTGATGTTCGCCGGGCAGAAGATATCGCCCACGTCGCACATCTTCAGGCTCTCGCGCAGGTCGACGCCCGCCTCGAAGTTGTAGGTCGTGTAGAGCGACGAGATGCGCCGGATGCCCTGCGGGCCGAAGCGCGTGCCGGAGCGGTAGGTGGTCCCGATGTCGAACGGTGCGCCCACAAAGGCGACGTCGAACTCGCCGACTTTCCGCACGTCTTCGAGGTAGGGAACCTTCAGGAACGTGTTGATGCCCGACCAGTGCGGCAGCTCGCCGCGCTGGAAGACGGAGATCTCGGTCTTGTCTTCGATCGAATCGGCGGGCTCGAGACTGTGCTCCTTGGCTCGGCGGCACTCCTCCTCCCATTGCCTGGAAGGGAGAGTTTCTTCGCGGACGAGCGCGGCCGGGCCCTCGAATTCAGAGAAGTCAGGCCGGGGCCGCGAATGCTCGCGGAAACTGGGCGCGTGGCGCTTGTAGAAAGACATAGACTGCGGGCTGCACGGCACTTGGGATGCCGAGGTCCTGAAACGAACTCTCGATTCTGACGGGAGAATTGGAGGGCGGCCGGGCCCGAGTCCACTACAAAGGTGACTCTTCCAGCATAGATCGGCCCGCGATCCCGCGCAACACAGTAACACAGTTGCAGGCGTGCGCCGGCGCCGAACCCGGTAGAATCCTTAAGTTATGCGTCATTTCCAGCTCGCTGCGGCGACCCTGGCGGTGTTGTTGCTCGCCTCCTGCGGGTTGTTCCGGTCCCCGCCTCCGCCTGCTGAAGGCTTTACGACGGCTGACGGCGTCGAGCTGACGTTGTGGGCCTCCGAGCCCGAGTTGGTCAACCCGACCAACATGGCGATTGACGAGCGCGGCCGCATTTGGGTGACCGAGGCGCTCAACTATCGCCGCCACCTCAAGGAGCTCGACGACGTCACCGACGAGGGCGACCGCATCGTGATCCTCGAAGACACCGACCGCGACGGCATCGCCGATTCGCGCAAGGTCTTCGACCAGAGCATGGACCTGCGCGCGCCGCTCGGGATTGGCGTTTTCGGCAACAAGGTCTACGTTTCGCAGTCGCCGGATCTGTGGGTCTACACCAAGGACGAAGAGGACAGCATCGTCTCGAAAGAAAAGCTGCTCACCGGCTGGGGCGGCTATGACCACGACCACGGGCTGCACGCCATCACATTCGGCCACGACGGCCGCCTATGGTTCAACTCGGGCGACCAAGGCTTCGATGTGACCGACAAGTCGGGGAATCAATTCGTGAGCTCCCGCGAAGGCCCCTACTACGCCGGCACGGCGCTCCGCATGAACGAGGACGGGACGGACTTCACCGTCTACGCCCACAACTTCCGCAACCCCTACGAGCTGGTGATGGACTCGTTCGGAACCATCTGGCAGACCGACAACGACGACGACGGCAACAAGTGGACGCGCCTCAACTACGTGATGGAGGGCGGCAACTTCGGCTACTGGGGTCCGGGCGGCGCACGTTGGCGGGAGGACCACGGCTCGCACTTCCACCACGAGCTGCCCGGCGTCGTGCCGGACATCGCGCGCACCGGCGCCGGCTCGCCGACGGGGCTGGTGATCTACGAAGGCGAGCTGCTGCCGGAGCGCTACCGCGGCAACCTGATTCACTCCGAGCCGGGCAAGCGTCGCGTATTTTCGTTCCTGCTGCGCGACGAGGGCGCCGGCTACGACATGGCCGACGAGGAGACGGTCGAGGCCGACGATCCCAACTGGCGGCCCAGCGATGTCGCGGTGGCGCCGGACGGCGCGGTGTTCGTCGCGGACTGGCACGACCCGGTCGTGGGCGGCCACAACATGATGGATACCGAGAAGGGCCGCATCTACCGGCTGGCGCCGCCGGGGTATCTGCCTGGCCGCATCCGCTTCGATCTGGAAAGCGACCAAGGCTTGCAGGCGGCGTTCCGCTCGCCGAACCCGGCGACGCACTATCGCGCCTGGCAGGAGCTGAAGCTGCGCGGAGCGGACGCTTTGGGGCTGCTCGAGCAAATATGGGCGAGCGACGACGCCGTGCTGCGGGCGCGCTCGCTGTGGCTGCTCGGGCTGATCGGGGGCGAACAGCGCGAGGAGATCGATCAAGCGCTCGCCGACGCCGACCCGCGCTTCCGCATCCTGGGCTTGCGCGTCGCCCGGCTCGTCGGCCGCGACATCGTCCCGCTGGTGCAGCCGCTGCTGGGCGATTCGGACCCGAAAGTCCGCAGAGAGTGCGCCTTGGCGCTACGCCATGTCGAGGACGAGACCGCGGTGGAGCCGCTTGTGGAGCTGGCCAAGGGCTACGACGGCAAGGATCGGTGGTATCTCGAGGCGTGGGCGATTGGCGCCTACGGTAAAGAGTCGGCGTTGGCCACGGCCTTGATGGCGGAGATGGGGGGCGTCGGCTTCAACGCCAAGTTGGCCGACTTTCTCTGGGAGCTCAAAGCTCCCGGCGCGCTGCCTCACCTGACAAAGGCGGTGAACGATGGGAGCCTCGGCGTGGACGATCGCCTGCGTGCGCTGCGCGCCATCGGCGACCGCGCGGGGAGGCAGGCGGCGAACACCGTCGCGCGGCTTGCGACCTCGGAGGAGCCGCGGATCGCCGCGGCAGCCTTCGACAAGCTGAGCCGTCAGCTCTTCAGTCAATGGTTCCCAATGCGCAGAGATGCAGAGACCGTCAATGCGGTCCGCCGGGCGCTCGCGAATCCCAAGCTGCAGCCCGAGGCGCTGGAGCTGGCCGATGCGCTGGGCGATTCGCTCTACGGCCCGAACTTGATGGCGGTGGCCCGCGACGACGCCGCACCGGAAGAGAATCGCGCGGCCGCGATCGCGGCGCTGGGCCAGACGCGTCAGGCGCGCTACCTGCCCCTGTTGCAACAGATTGCGAGCTCCGGCGAGACGCAACTACTGCGCGTCGCGGCCATGCGCGGGCTGGCGAATTCCCGGCCCGGCGACCTCGACCAGCGGATGGAAAAGCTGCTGTTCGACGACGACAGCCCAAACGACATTCGCAGCGAGGCGCTGCGCATCCTGGGCCGCAGCGACGAGGGGTTGATCCGCATTCTCGATCTTGCCGAGGGCGATGAGCTCCCAGAGAGCGTGCTCTCGTTGGCAACCTCGCTGACGCGCCGTTCCCGCGACGAGGAGATTCAAGCTCGCGCTGAAGCGCTTTTCCCCGTCCCCAAGGACAAGGCCAACAATGCATTGCCTGCCAACCCCTACGAGATCGTCAGCCGCGCCGGCGATGTGGAAAACGGCAAGCGAGTCTTTTTCGCGACCGACGGGCCGAAGTGCTCGTCGTGCCATTCGCTCGACGATGCGAAAGAGCTGGCGGGCCCGAACCTGACCACGATCGGTTCGAAGTACGACAAGCGCGGCCTGCTCGACTCGATCTTGAATCCCTCGGCCGGCATCGCGCCCGAGTATTACGTCTACGTTCTCGACACGACCTCGGACGCTGGGTTGGTGGTTGGGGTGATCGCCGAGGACACGCAGGAGCGGGTCGTGGTCCGCAACGAGTTTGGCGACGAGATCCGGCTCGAGCCCGACGAGATCATGGACCGACGCAAGTCGAACTTGTCGATGATGCCCGAGGATATCGTCAATACGATGAGCGAGCGGGAGCTGATCGACTTGCTGGAGTATCTTTCGACGTTGACGGCTGGCGGGCCGACGGCGGATTGAGCGATCACGCTTTGTTATGACTCCTAAATCACGCAAAGCGCTGGCCGGGCTCATGGTGCTTGCAGCGCTGGCCCTGGCGGTGGCCGCGGTACTTGCCAGTTGGCCCCGGGCGCGCTTGGCCGTGCTCTTTCTGCTATCGCGGAATTCGATCTGTTCGTTTAGCCAGACAGTCGGCGCCCATGCGGCGCTACTCGAGAAAGGCGAAATCTTCGACAGAGTCAAGGCGGAAAGCCGTCTGCTCGATACCGAAGGCGACTTGGAACTCTGGTTGACTCCCATGGGGGAGTACTGGGTTCCGGCTCGCACCAAACCCCAGTTTCTCGTCGCCGAGCAGCAGTGGGAAGTTTACGGACGGGAAGGCTTCGATGTTCGGGACGGCGAGGTGGTGATCGATTGCGGAGCGAACGTAGGAATCTTTACGCGCCGCGCCCTGGAGAACGGCGCCAGGCTCGTCGTCGCGGTGGAGCCGTCGCCGGAGAACGTGGTGTGTTTGAGGCGCAATTTCGCGGATGAACTGGCGGCCGGCCGAGTCATCTTGAGGGAGATAGGCGTTTGGGACCAGGCAACCGTGCTTCCGCTCTATCACGGACCCAGCTCCGCCGTGGACAGCTTCGTGTGGACGTGGGAGTCGACTCCGCAGCCTGCGGAGCGGCTCGAGATTCCGGTCACAACGATCGACGCCATCGTGGATGAGCTTGGGCTCGAGCAGGTTGACCTGCTGAAGCTCGATGTGGAGGGGGCGGAAGCTCGTGCGATCTTGGGCGCTCGTGACACGATCAAACGCTACCGCTCGAGAATCGTTTTTGACGCCGAGGGCGAGGATATTCCGGCCATCGCCGAGGCGGCCTATGAGGTCGAGCCAGACTACGACCTGGTCTGTGGTCCGTGTGAGGACCTGCTGACGCGAGCTCGACCGACCACGGCCTATTTTCGGTAGGCGCTCTACTCTTCGGTCTGCGGCAGGTAGTCCCGTGCGGCGCCGGGCACGCTGTAGTCGTAGGGTCCGCGCCGCACCACCGGCAGGCGACCCTCGAAGTTGTCGTGCGGGGGAGGGGTCGGGACCGTCCATTCGAGGGTCGTCGCCTCCCAGGGATTATCGCCCGCGGGCCGTTTGCCGGCAAACAGGCTCCAAAGGAAGTTCACGAGAAAGATGAGCTGCGCCGTCACCAGAACCATCACCGCGATGGTGACGAAGTGGTGGAGCTCGTCCGCTCCGCGGGCGGCGAGGTAATTGACGCCGGTGGTCTCGGCGTAGCGGCGCGGGTGGCCGATCATGCCGAGATAGTGCATCGGCCCGAAGACCGCGTAGACGCCAATGAAGGTCAGCCAGAAATGGAGCTTCGACAGCGTCTCGTTCATCATGCGCCCAAACATCTTGGGGAACCAGTAGGTCAGCCCGGCGAACATCGAGAAGATCGCCGCCACGCCCATGATCAGGTGGAAATGCGCGACGACGAACCAAGTGTCGTGAAAGTAGAGGTCGAGCGTAGGTTGGCCCAGGAACAGCCCAGTGATGCCGCCGGCGACGAACAACGACACGAACCCGATCGCATAGAGCATGGGCGATGTGAGACGCAGCTTGCCGCCCCACATGGTGCCGATCCAGTTGAACGTCTTGATCGCCGAGGGCACGCCGATGGCCATGGTCAGCACCGAGAAGACGAACGCCGAATAAGGGCTCATGCCGCTGACAAACATGTGGTGTCCCCAGACGAGGAACCCCAGCGTGACGATGGCGCCCATGGCGACGACCATGGCCTTGTAGCCAAACACGGGCTTGCGCGAGAACGTCGCCAACACGTGGGAAATGATGCCCATGCCGGGCAGGATGGCGATATAGACCTCCGGGTGGCCGAAGAACCAAAAAAGGTGCTGCCACAGGATCGGCGAGCCGCCGCGGTGGTCAATGAGCGCGTCGTTGACCACCAGGCCGCCCGGCACGAAGAAGCTCGTCGAGAGGTTGCGGTCCATCAGCAGCAGGATTCCGCCGGCCAGCAGCACGCCGAAGGCGAGCAAGGCGATGACGGCGGTGGAGAACCAGCCCCACACCGTGAGCGGCATGCGGAACAGGGTCATGCCTTTGGTGCGCATCTCGAGAGTGGTGACGATGAAGTTGAGCGCGCTCAGCAACGACGCCAGGCAGAAGATGGCGATCGAGGCGAGCCAGAGGTCTTGGCCCTTGCCGGCCAGCGCAGCGGCGTCGAGGGCCGAGAGCGGCGGGTAGGCGGTCCAGCCGCTGATCGGCGCTCCGCCGTGGACGAAGAACGCGGCGACGAGCACGAAGAAGCTCAGCGCGGTGAGCCAAAACGAGAGCATGTTGAGTCGCGGAAAGGCCATGTCCGGCGCGCCCACCTGGATCGGCAGAAAGTAATTGCCGAACCCGCCCTGGGGCGCGGTGGTCAGCACCATGAAGACCATGATGGTGCCGTGCATGGTGAGGATGGCCAGGTAGAACTCCGGCGTCATCAACCCGCCCGGCGCGCCAACCGGGAAGAGGGTCTCGAGGACGGGATAGGCGCGGTCGGGCCAGACCAGCCGGATGCGCATCAGCAGCGAGAGGCCCATCCCGGTAAACGCCGCGACGACCGCCAGGATCAGGTACTGAATGCCGATCACCTTGTGGTCGGTCGAGAAGATCCAGCGCCAGAGGAAGCCCGTCGGGGCCGGGTGGCGTTCGATCTCGACGAAGTTGGCGGCGTCAGCCATGGCAATGTCTCATTGCAGGTAGGAGGCCTGCTCGTCGAGCCAGGCCTCGAGCTCGGCTTCCTCGACGACTTCGAGGTAGGCGCGCATGCGATAGTGGCCCAGCCCGCACAGCTCCGAGCAGGCGATTTCGTAACGGCCCTTCGTGTCCGCGCGAAACGGGAGACGGCTGATCAATCCGGGCACCGTATCCATCTTGATGCGCAGCTCGGGGACGAAAAAGTTGTGCAGCACGTCCTTAGCCATGAGAACGAGCTCGACGTCGCGATTGACGGGAACGACCAGGCTGGGGGCGACGATGTCGTCGGCGCCGTCGGGGTGGTCGCGGTCCACACCCAGCGGATTCCCCACCGAGTCGTCCATGAGCTCGACGCTGGTGGGGCCGAATCGGCCGTCGGCCCCGGCGTAGCGAAAGTTCCACAGGAACTGCTGGCCGACCACCTCGACCACGAGAGGCTCGGGGGCGTCCTCGCGCCGGGCTTGGTCGAAGCGCACCTCGGCCCATGCGGAGTAGCCCATGAGCGTGAGCCCAAGGAAGAGCACGCCGGCGGCGGTGGTCCACAGCAGCTCCCAGCGGTCGTTGCGGGCGAAGTAGCGCGCCGGTTCTTCGCGTTCGCGGCCGAAGCGCAGCACCGCGTACCCCAGGGCGAACTGTGAGACGAGGAAGATGACGCCGGTGACGACGAAGGTCAGCAGCATCTGGTCGTCGAGTTGGCGGGCGAGCTCGGTGATCGCTTCGGGCGGCTGCCAGGGGCCGACGACAAACGGCAGCAGGAACGCCAGGGCAACGATCCAGACGGCGGCTGCGGCGACGAAGCGCATCAGAGGGTCAAGCCGGTAGTGTATCAACTCAGACCAACTGGTCCGGGCGCGGAAAACAGTTCTTGACATGCGTCCCCGATCTCCGTAGCGTTGAATGCGCGCTTGCCGGAAATAATGCCGCGATTCGAAGAAACGACGGCGATTTTTCGTACGGCGAACCAGAGCCATGCCGTCCCCCAAGACCAAGACGTTCACCATTCGCAAGCAGGCCGCGGACATCCTCGACGTGCGGACCGACATCGACCTGACGGCTCCCGCCTCGGTCGCGGAGATGCTCGACAGTCGCGGCAGGCTGCCAGCCAGTGTCGACGCGATCCGTCTCTCCGAGGTGCGGCTTGGCGTCTCGGCTGGCGACAAGGCGATCACGTTCGGCTCGGGCGGGCGCAAGGTCGCTTTTTCCGCCGAGGCGGGGGCGTTCGGCGCCATGGGCGCCTACCGCGACCAGAGCGCGATGCTGGCGGATTTGGCCGAGGTCGCCACCGGCGACGCCAACGCGCGGATCCCGCTCGACGAGATTCCGTTTCCCACGGCGGCGGCGGCGCGGTACTTCGTGCTGTACGCCGGGTATGGGGCGAGCGCGTCCGCGAACGGCTCGGTCGCGTTGGGCCCGGCCGCGGCGGCGAGCTTCAACGCCCACGGCGGCCGGCGGCGGGCTTTTGCCGTCATCCAAGCGCACGCCCAAGAGCCGCGCGTCGACCGCGCCGTGCGGGGTGTGGCGGGGGCGTGGCGGCTGCCGCGCCAGATTGGCGGCGCCGACGACTTGCCGCCGGGAACCTGGATCGTGGCGGAAGTCGCCGGCGGCCTCGAGGCGGGCGCCGGCGTAACCTTCGGGCTAGATTTCAACTGGGTGCGCAGCGTGAAGGCGGGCGGGCTCGAAGGCGACATTGGGTTGAAGATCCAAGCTGGCGCCAACGCCGCCTTCGGGTTGAGCGTCAGCGACCGCTACGCCGTGGTGGTCGGCCGCGACTCGCTCGACGAGAGCGAGAGGAAGGTTCGCGTGCGGCTGCACCGGCTCAACGAGCGCGGCTGGAGCTTCGCCGCCAGCGCCAACCTGAGCTTGACGGGCTCCACGGGCAAGCTGCTGCCCAAGCAACTCGACGACTTCATCGCCGCCACTCTCGGCGTGCACGGCCTACAGACGCTCGAAGAAGTCCGCCGCTGGACCGACCCCAGCGAGCGCCTCAGCGAGGTGGCGGCGGAGTTCCTCGACGGCGTCGCGAAGAAGCGCTTCAACGGCACGCTTGCGAAGAAGTTCGACGAGGTTCGAGCCGAAGTCTTGGACTGGTTCAATAAGTGGGACGAATTGCCCGGCGAGGCGGCGAGCGCCTTATGGGACATCTCACGCCTGGAGGAGAGGAAGGTCAAGGACTTCGTCAAACGCATCCGCAAGCTGGCCGACGCGGATGAAAAGACGGTCCAAGCCGAGGTGGCCAAGCTCGTCGCGCGCACCGACTTCGCCGAGACGCCGCTGGGGCTGTGGCTCGAGAAGATCGCGACCGGGCGCGTGGTGGGCGTGCTGGCCAATTTGCCGCAGGCCAAGGCCGTGAGCGAAGCCGCGACGAAGACGCTCGACATCCTCGACGGCGGCCTGCTCGAAGACCTCAAAGAGTTCGTCGAGACGCGGGTGGGGCTGCCGCCGGTGCGCGCCGCCATCAAGAAGAACGACTTCAAGACGCTCAACGCGAAGCTCAAGAAGAAGCTGGCCGAGTTTCTGGGACGTTCCCGCCTGGACTCCAAGGCGATCCAGTCGATCCGCGAAACCGTGGCGACGCTCGACAAGCGCGGCGGCGAGATCTACTCCGCCGCGGTCAAGGCGCTCAACGATACTTACCGTTTCACCTTCGACTACGCCATCCAGCAGAGCGTTACCAAGACGGCGCTGCTCGACGTGACGTTCGATTTCGGCGCGGCGCGGGCCAGTGAGGCGAAGTTGAGCGCGTTGCTGCGCGCTGCCATCGGCGGAGACTTTCGCGGCGTGCTGCCGCCGCCGGGAAAGCGCGCTCCGGCAGGAGTCAGCTTCGCCGAAGCCGCCTTGACGCACCACATGCAGCGCTCGGCGAGCGTCAAGATCACCTTGCCGTTCTTCAGCTCGGAGACGATCAAGCAGACCTCCGCGCTAGCGAGCTTTCGGTTGGCGCCGGAGGAAGGCGGCGTCTACCTCTACGCCCTCGACGCCAAGGACGAGGTGCAACGCGTGGGCAAGTGGCGGAGCTCGCTCAGCCTAGGCATGAGCCTGCAAGTCGGCGAGGGCTCGAACGTGCGCAGGCACGACCACGACGACGCCGGCACGAGTCTGGACTACCGCTTCGAGCGACGGCTGCCGCAGCTCCAGACCGTCCACCTCGAGCGGTTGTTGGACGTGGTCGGGCCAGCCTATTTCCCGCACCAGATCGGAGGGCCGGCCGCGCCCGAGAAGCCCTCGGCGCGGGAATGGGCGGCCGCGCTGGACAAGACCAGCGACGGCGAGACCGGCGAGCGCGACGACGGCTTGATCGGCGACGCCCGCTTCGAGCTCGACGTCAGCCTGCCCGGCGAAGCTGTCTCGCGATGGTTGCACGCGCCGCTGGACAAGAAAGACCCGCTCTACATGGACGTCTCGAGACGCATCCAAACGCTGCTGCGGCGCTACATCCCGTTTCTCTACTTCCAAGAAGCGAACAACTACGCGGACCTGCAGCCGGCCTTCGCCCTGCTGGTCTACTCCGCGCTCCCGGTCACCACATCCATCAGGGCTCGTGACGGGAAAGTTATCGAGCTCAACACCAACGAAGACGTTTTCTGGGATTGGGTTAGCGCGTCGACGCGCAGCCAGCGCATGGCGCTGTTGCTCGACTCCGACACCGCCACGCGGCTGGCGGGCAAGCTGGACGCCGTCGCCAAAGCGCTCGCCAGCGAGCATGACCGCGAGCTGCGCAAGCTCACCCGCCGCTATGCGCGCTCCGAGCTCGGAACCGTGCTCAAAGCCGTCTTGGACGGCCCTGGCCAAACGCTTCTCGAGAGCCTGCTCGGCAACGAGACGACCGTCATCGCACGCGCGGTGAAGGCTGGCGCGGCTCTGGCCAAGTTCCAAGACAAGTCCGACGATCCCGAAAAGTCCGTCGAGGCGCTGGCGGACTTTGGCGCGAAGATCACCAAGACGTTCCACGGCAAGCTGCAATCGATCTTCAAGCCCAAAGAGGCGGCGGATCGCGAAGTGTTGCGCAATCTCGGAGCCCTGCTGTTCTCCGAGGTCAGCGAGGTCTTCCCGCCCTCGACGCCGGTGCGGCCGGCCGCGCGGCTCGAGTTGAGCGTGTTCCAGCAAGGCAGCGAGAAGGTCATCCTGCGTCAAGCTCTGGTGGAAGTCTAAGAGCGATGGGCATTGCTGCGGCGCGCGGCACGGCGGGCGCCGCGGCAGGAGCGCCGTTTCGTGTTTCGGCGCGGGAATGCGCACTATGATCTAGGAAACTCCGTGATGCGATCCCCAATCTGGTTCTTTGCCGCGATCTTGGCTCTGCAGAGCTGTTCCGACTCTGGTCGCCCCTCCGCCCTAGCCGCGCTCGAGCCTGCCGCCCGCGCCGAGCTCGCCGCCCGAGCCGGCGCGCCGCTGTTCGAGGGCATGGGGGATCTTCATCACCCCATCTCCGACTCCAGTGAAGGCGCCCAGCGCTACTTTAATCAAGGCCTCGTGCTGGCCTACGCATTCAATCACGCCGAGTCCATCCGCTCGTTCCGCGCGGCGCAGAAGCTCGACCCTGAGTGCGCCATGTGTTTTTGGGGCGAGGCGCTCGCGACCGGCCCCAACGTCAACGTGACGAGCAACGGCAAGGCGGTGATGAGCGACGAGCAGCGCGCAGACGCGCATGCGGCGGCGCAGAAGGCCGTCGAGCTCAAGCCCAATGCGAGCCAGGCCGAGCAGGACTATATCGACGCGCTCGCCGCACGCTACGACGGGGACCCGGCCAGCGACCGCGCCGTCCTCGACCGGGCCTACGCCGACGCCATGCGCGGCCTCGCCGCCAAATACCCCGAAGACGACGACGCGCAGTCGCTGTTCGCCGAGGCCCTGATGGTCACCATGCCGTGGGACTACTGGCTCGACGCCGACAACCCCAAGCCCGAGACCGTCGAGGTGATCGACGCCCTCGAAGCCGTGCTCGAGCGCTCGCCCGGCCACCCCCTCGCGTTGCACCTCTACATCCATGCGGTCGAAGCCTCCTCGAGCCCCGGACGGGCCGAGCAGGCCGCCGACGAGCTCGCCGGCGCGGTTCCCGGGGCCGGTCATCTGGTTCACATGCCCTCGCACATCTACTGGCGCGTGGGGCGTTACCACGATGCCGCCGAAGCGAACGTAGACGCCGCGCAAGTGGATGAGGACTACATCGCGCAGTGCAATGCGCAAGGCTTCTATCCGGCGGCCTACTATCCTCATAACATCCACTTCCTCTGGGCCGCCTCCAGTATGGAAGGCCGCAGCGCGGTCGCCATCGAAGCCGCGCGCAAGGTGGCGGCCAACGTTCGGCTCGAGATGGTGGAGCAATACCCTCAAGTCGAGTTTTTCCAGACCATCCCGCTGCTCGCTCTGGTGCAGTTCGGCCGTTGGGACGACGTCTTGGCCGAGCCGCAGCCACGCGCCGATCTCGACTACTCCAACGCCATCTGGCGCTACGGCCGCGCCACCGCGCTGGCGCGCAAGGGCGACCCCGCGGCCGCGCGCCGGGAGCAGCGCGCCCTGCAGCCGCTGCTCGAGACGGACAAGATCCTGAAGCTCGACGGCGCCGACTACCCGGCAAGCACGATCCTGAGCATCGCCAACGAGCTCGTCGCCGGCGAGATTGCCATGGCGGGCGGCGACCTGCGCGCGGCAATCCCGCGGTTGGAAGCGGCGGTCGCCATCCAGGACGAGCTTCCCTATACCGAGCCGCCGTTCTGGTACTACCCCACGCGGCAATCGCTCGGCGAAGCGCTGCTCGCGGCCGGAGACGGGGCCGCGGCCCAAGCCGTGTACGCCCGCGACCTCGAAGACCATCCGCGCAACGGCTGGTCGCTGTTCGGCCTCTGGCAGAGCCTCGAAAGGCAAGGCATGAGCGAAGAGGCGCAGGCCGCGAAGGCGCGCTTTGACGCGGCCTGGACGCTGGCGGACGTCGAGCTCTCCGGCTCGCGTCTATAGGCGCGAGCCGGGGCGCCTGAGCGGCGTAGCGAGTCCTGCCCGCTCGCCATACGCTTTTCGGGTGGAATTGTTTCGGGGCGGGCCTATCGCAGGGGCCGTCGTGCAGTTACACTAAGAAATACGGCGCGCCCGCGAACGTATGCCGGAATCGGCGTAAGTTCAATCGAATCAGTGATCTCGGTCGCCTGAAGCGATGCTCAGGCAACTCGTCTCGACGTTGCGGCCGGGGCTGGCGTCGGTGTTGTGGGCGTTTGATATCTGGAAGGGAAACTCGCACGGGTGAATTTTCGATCTTTGTTCAGTTTGTTCTCGCGCGACCTGGCGATCGACCTGGGGACCGCGAACACGCTCGTTTACGTGGCCGGACAAGGCATCGTCGTCAACGAGCCGTCCATCGTCGCCATCAACAAGACCAACGGCGAGGTTGAAGCCGTCGGCAAGGAGGCCAAGGAGATGATCGGGCGCACGCCCGGCAACATCGTGGCGATCCGGCCGATGAAGGACGGCGTCATCGCGGACTTCAAAGTCACCGAGAAGATGCTGACCTACTTCATTCAGAAGGCGCACAACCGCAAGATGCTGGTGCATCCGCGCATCGTGATTGGCGTGCCGAGCGAGATTACGCCGGTGGAGCGGAGAGCGGTCGAGGATTCGGCTTACCGCGCCAACGCCAGCGAAGTCCATCTGGTGGAGCAGGCGATGGTGGCGGCAATCGGCGCCGGGCTGCCGATTACCGAGCCCTCGGGCAACATGATCGTTGACATCGGCGGCGGCACCACCGACGTGGCGGTGATCTCGATGTCGGGCATCGTCTACTCGCGCTCGGTGCGGGTGGCTGGCAACGAGATGGACGACGCGATCATCAGCTACCTCAAGCGCAAGTACAACTTGCTCGTCGGCGAGCGCACCGCCGAGCGGGTGAAGATGGAGGTTGGTTCGGCCTTCAAGCTCGAGAAGCCACTGACGATGGAGATCAAGGGGCGAAACCTGATCGAGGGCGTACCACGTACAGTAACCGTGGACGATAGCGAGATCCGCGAGGCGCTCTCCGATTGCGTCAACACGATCATGAACGCCATCCGAGTCGCCCTCGAGCGTACGCCGCCCGAGCTCAGCGCGGATATCTCCGATCGCGGCATCGTGCTCGCCGGCGGCGGCGCGTTGTTGCGCAACCTGGACGTGAGGATTCGCGAGGAGACCGGCCTGCCGGTCTCGATCGCCGAAGATCCGCTGGCCTCGGTGGTGTTGGGTACGGGCGAGATGTTGAGCGACTTCAACCTGTTGCGGCGCGTTTCGCTAGAGTAAGGCGCGCGGGCGCCAAGGAGTCTCGAAAGCGGTGGAGAGCTGGGCGCGACATCGGAACGTAGCGACGCTGATCGTCGTGATCGTGGCGCAGCTCATCCTGTTGGGATATCAGGTCCGCCGCGAGGACGAGATGACGCTGCTGCGGGCGTGGATCGTGGGCGCGGTGACGCCGGTCAACAAGGTGCTGCACGGCGGCTTCGGGACGGCCTCCGACGTTTGGACCCACTATGTATGGCTGATCGGGGCGCGCAGCGAGAACGAGACGCTCAAGCGGGATCTCGATCACGCGCGGCTGGAAAACGCGGAGCTGCGGCGGCGCGTGCTGCAGTACGAGCGGCAGCAAGAGCTGGTGTCGGTGCAGCACTCGATCGCCTCGCAGACGTTGATCGCGGAAGTCATCGGCGGCGGCGCCAGCTCTACTTCGAAAGAGATTCTCATCAACAAGGGGCGTAACGACGACGTGCTGCCCGGCATGGCGGTGCTTTCCGCGGACGGCATCGTGGGAAGAGTGCAAGCGGCCTACCCCAACGCGGCGCTCGTGCTGATGATTCACGACGCGGACTCGGGCGTGGGCGCGCTGCTGGGCGGCAGTCGCGTTCGCGGAATCCTCAAGGGCCGGGGCAGGGCGGAGTGCCTGCTCGACTATGTCGACCACGAGGTGGAGGTGGAGCTCGGAGAAGCTGTCTACACCTCGGGCGATGACCGCACCTATCCCAAGGGTCTGCGCGTGGGCGAAGTGGTGCGCAAGGAAATGGGTCCGGACTTCCAGGAGATCTACGTGCGTCCTTATGCGGCGCTCGACCGGCTCGACGAGGTGTTGGTGGTCGTGGCCGGAGTGCACGAGCCGCTGCCTCCGCCGCGACCGCAGGTCTCGCAGTCGTTGTTGCCGCTGCCGGGCCCCGACAGCGCTGTTGCGCTGCCGCCGCAAGACGGGCCGCCGGTGACGATGGAGATGCGCGACGCCCGCTCGCCGGGCATGGCGACCGAGGCCGACCACGTATTGGACCGCTACCGATCGGTGGCCGACGCACACGGAGTGCGTCTGGGCGAGAACGAGCGCTACACGCGCGCCCCGGACTTCAATCTCGGGATCGCGCCGGAGACGCCGCGGCAGGTCGAGGCCCCGGTCGAGGCGCCGGCTGACGAGCCGGCCCGCTCAGCCAGAGGTCCTCTGCCGTGAGGCCGCTGCTGCGCAACCAGGACGCTCTGCGTCCGCTCACCAAGCGCGAGACGGCCAAGCTGAACCCGAGCGCGGCGGTCGCGCTGGCGTTCGTCGCCTTGGCGTTGCAGATCTTCTTGCCGCGGGTCTCCTCGGCCGCCGCGTTACTTGATTTGCCTCTGTTGGCGGTAGTCTATTTCGCGGTCGGCAGGCGCCACGTGCTGCTTGGCATGGCGACGGGCACGCTGATCGGACTGGCGCAGGACGGGCTCACGCACGGGCCATTCGGTCTGTTCGGCATCGTCAAGACGATCATCGGCTACGCCGCGGCTGCGGTGAGCCAGTACATCGAGGTGGACTTCCCCGGCGCCCGCGCGGTGTTGTGCGCCTTCTTTTTCTTGGTGCATCAGGTGCTGTTTTGGGCGCTCGCCGGCGGCTTGCTGGGCAGGGCCGTCTCGGCGGATCTGGTGCAAGCGCTGATGTTGGCGCTGGTCCATGCCGGCCTCGCGTTGATGGCCTTCGGACTGCTGGACCGCTTGAAGAGGACCGCATGAGCGACTACTCCGAACAGCGGCGCTACAAGCGGGACGTCGAGACGGCCGTGTTCCAGTACGCGGCGGCGTTCGTATTCCTGTGGCTGCTGGCCGGTTTTTGGCAGTTGCAGGTGCGGAACCCGGAGATCTACGAGGAGCGCGCAGCCCGCAACCGCGTGCGAGCCCTGCCGGTGCTGGCGCCCCGCGGCAAGCTGCTCGACCGCGACGGTCGCGTGTTGGTAGATAATTGGCCGGCGTTCAAGGTGATGCTGACGCGCGACGAGATCAACTTGAACAGCCTGCCGTTGATCGCCGACGGACTCAACCTGCCCTACGACCGTCTGCAGCAGCGGATCCGGGAGATGCTCGACTCGACCAGCCCCGAGTACGAGCAAGTCATTCTCAAGGAAAGCTTGACGCCCACCGAGGTCGCCTTTCTCGAGGCGCACAAAGCCGAGCTGCGCGAGCTCGAGCTGCTGCGCTCGCCCAAGCGGCTCTACCCGCGCGACGGCGTGGCTGCCCACGTAATCGGCTACGTTGGCGAGATCTCCGAGGCCGAGCTCGACGAAGAAGAGTTTGCGCTGTACGAGTCCGGCGCGGAGATCGGCAAGGCCGGCGTCGAGCGCGAGTACAACGACATGCTCACCGGCGCCGACGGCAGCCGCCTGGTGCTGGTCGACAGTCGCTCGCGGCGCATTCGGGACTTGGACCTGGTGGAGGCCAAGCCGGGCAGGGCCGTAAAGGTGACGCTCGATTTGGATCTGCAAGCCGCGGCTGAGCTCGGCATGGAGGGCCGCCGCGGAGCGGTCGTCGCGTTAAACCCGCGCAACGGAGAAGTGTTGGCGATGGTCTCGAGCCCGCGCTTCGACCCGAACAAGTTCGTCGGCGGCATCAGTCCCGAGGACTGGACCGCGCTGATGGACCATCCCGACAACCCGTTGTTGAATCGAGCGATCCAAGCCCAGCTCGCGCCGGGCTCGATCTTCAAGCCGATCGTAGGCTGGGCGGCGTTGGACTCTGGCGCGGTTGACACGAGCTTTCAAGCTTACTGCGGCGGCGGCGCTTCGTTCTTTGGGCGCTTCTTTCGCTGCCACCGCGCCGGCGGGCATGGCTGGGTGGATATGGAGCTGGCGCTCGAAAAGAGCTGCGACGTCTTTTTCTATACCCTCGGCAAGGAGCTCGGCATCGACAAGATCGCGGAGTACTCGCAGCTTGCCGGCCTCGGCGCGAAGACCGGGATCGACCTGCCCCACGAAGAGGAAGGCATAGTGCCCTCTTCGAAGTGGAAAGTGCGACGGTACCGCGATCGCTGGTGGCCCGGAGAGACCATCTCGGTTGCGATTGGGCAGGGGGCGCTGACCCTAACCCCGATCCAGGCGGCCTATGCGGTGGGCGGGCTGGCGATGGGCGGCGTGTGGCACACGCCGCACCTGCTGCCCTATGAGCAGATGAGCGAGTTGCGGGAGGGCTTCGAGCCCCCCGAGCCGCGGCGCGCGCGCGTCAATCCGAGGCATCTCGACCTGCTCCTGCGCGGGCTGTGGGGCGTGGTCAACGACGGCGGCACCGGCGCCCGCGCCATGATTCC
This sequence comes from Bryobacterales bacterium, assembly GCA_965216545.1. Lineage (GTDB taxonomy): Bacteria > Acidobacteriota > Terriglobia > Bryobacterales > UBA6623 > RI-231. The sequence goes on along the minus strand of OZ244172.1, from coordinate 714,657 downwards.
CGGCGTGGAGGTCTGCGGCAAGACCGGCACCGCCCAGCGCGTCTCGCGAGCTCTGGCGCAGAACAGCGATGACCCTCGCCTGCTCGACGACGGCTGGTTCGTCGGCTTCGCGCCCTGCCGCGAGCCCGAGATCGTCGTCAGCGTGCTGTTTGAAAACGGCGAGCACGGCTCTTGGGCGAGCCCCATTGCACGCGACGTCATCAAGGCGCACTTTGACAAGAAGACTCGCCTCGATTGGAACCGCCGCCGCAACAAACAGCCGGCCGAGCAGCCCTCGCCCACGTTGCCGCCTTCGCTGGCCGCGGCCGAGGAGACGCTGCAATGAGCGACGAACGCTCTTGGCGCGACATCGATTGGACGCTGCTCGGCGCCGCGCTCGCGATCGCCGCTCTGGGCGTGATCGAGATCTATTCCGCCACCCGCAACACCGCCTGGGACAACGCCCACGTGCGGCAAATGATCTGGATCGCGATTGGTCTGGGGCTGTTGTGGTTCTGCTCGCGAATCGACTACCACTGGCTGGTCGAGCAGTCGCCGGTCTTCTACAGCGCTTCGATCGCCGCCTTGTGCGCGGTGTGGGCCTTTGGCGCCACGGTCAACGGCGCCAAGCGCTGGCTGCCCATCCCGGGCGTTCCTAACCTGCAGGTCTCGGAGTTCGTCAAGGTGGTGATAGTATTGTTGGTGGCTCGCTATTTTGCGGGGCTGTCCCGCGAAAAAGTCACGATTGGGGCGATCTTGAAGATCAGCGCCGTCGTCGGGGTCGCGGTTGCGTTGGTCAAGATGCAGCCCGATCTGAGCACCAGCTTGAGCTATCTGGCGATTCTCGGCATGGGCGTGTTTCTGGCCGGGCTGCGCTGGCGTTGGGTGGCGACCGCGGCGATCGCCCTCCTGCTCGCCGCTCCGTTCGTATGGCGTTCGATGGAACCATACCAGAGGGACCGTCTAACGGCGTTTCTCGAGCCGGAGAAGGACCCGCGCGGCAAGGGCTACCAATCGTTGCAGTCCAAGATCGCGGTCGGCGCGGGCGGAGTGTGGGGGCAGGGTTTCGAGCGCGGCACGCAGACGCAGTTGCGCTTTCTGCCCGAAGCGCACACCGACTTCATCTTTGCCTCCTACGCCGAGGAGACTGGGTTCATGGGCGTCGTCTTTGCGCTGACGCTCTACTTCATTCTGTTGATGAAAATCGTCAACAATGCGCAGACAGCGCCCGATGCGGCCGGAATGCACGTGTGCATGGGGGCCGCGGCGCTGCTTTTCTTCCACGTATTCGTGAATATCGGCATGGTCGTGAACAAGATGCCGGTCACCGGCATCCCGCTGCCGCTGATGAGCTACGGCGGGTCGAATTTGCTCTCGACGTTCATGCTGCTAGGATTAGTCAACAACGTCCGGTTGCGGAGGTTCACCAATTGAGCCTCGCGCCGGGTACAAGAGTTCCCCCGGGGCGCCTGCGCGGACCGGGCCTGTTAGCGAGGATCTGAACGAGAAGCCCCGACGCCGCGCGACCGAAGCGGCGGGCGGTTTGTGAGCGAGGGGAAGCGTCGAGAGCGCCGGCGAGCCGGCGGCTCCGCCCCCCGGTAGAAGATTGAAAGGCGGCCCGCGCCGATTCACGCCGGGCTGGCGACGAGAGTGTAGGACAGCGTAGATCAACGTGTCAGACGACGATCGTCATGCGATGAGCGAGGCTCCAGACCGCACCGGGCTTTCCCGTTCGAGGGAGGACTTCGGTGTCCAAGGAATTGGTGATTTCCGCTACCCGCCACGAGACGCGGGTGGCGACGCTGGAAGACGACAAGCTGGTTGAGATCGCCATCGAGCGATCGTCCGAGCACGCGCTCGCCGGCAACATCTACAAAGGACGCGTCAGCCGGGTGCTGCCCGGCATGCAGTCCGCCTTCGTCAAGATTGGTCTGGAGCGCGACGCGTTCCTCTACGTCTCCGACGTGCTCGACGAGACCGCCGAGCACGAATCGGGCGCGCAAGACGAGGAAGGCGACGAGCTGGTAACCAACGCCAAGGCCGCCGAGCCTGGCGAGGAAACCGCGGAAGCGGAGGAAGCTCCGCAGCGAGGCCGGCGCGGCGAACGCAGAGGCCGTGGCCGCGGGCGCGGCCGGAACCGGCGCGAGGAGCGTGAGCCGGAAGAGACCGCGCCGGCGAGCGAAGACGGCGCCGCTTCGTCGGATCAGGACGAAGCCGCCGAAGCGGGCGAGCAGCAGGAGGAACGCTCCGGCCGCCGCGAGCGCCGCGGGCGGCGCGGCCGCAGACGGCGTGGGCGCGGCGGGCGCGAGGCCGGGGCGCGATTTCCTGGCGGGCGCGGCTCCTCCGACGACGACGAGACCGCCGATCAAACCCCGCGGCGCCAGCCAGCCGACGAGGACGAATCCGAGACCGAGGTGCGACGAGCCTCCGCCTCGCCCGAGCGCGAGACCGACGACGACGATTTCGAGGTGTTGCCCGGCGAGTCGCTCGCCAAGTATGGCGCCGCCGCACTCGCCGACGACGAAGACATCGAATACGACACCGACGACGACGAGACCGAGGTGGAGCCGGAGGTCGAGGCCGTCGAAGAGGACGAGAGCCCGGACTTCGACGAGGACGACGACGCCGAGGCTGACGAAGCAGCTGACCTTGACGAGGAAGCTGACCCTGAAGAAGAGGCTGACGACGAGACCGGCGAGGACGACTCCGACGCGGACCCCGACGCCGACGAGGACGATTCAGGCGGCGATGACGCCGAGGAAGATGACGCTTCCGCCGAGTCCGACGAAGAGCTCGCTGCCGAGGACGACGACGCCGAACCGGGTGAGGACGCCAGCGCCGAAGCCGAAGTGCGCGACCGCGGCGGCGCTCGGAACCTGCGTCGCGGCCGCCGGGGCCGTCGTCGCGGCGGACGCGGCCGGCGCGAGAGCCGAGACGGCGACGAGGCCACTCCCGAGCCGCAGCCAAAACAGAACGGCCGCGGCGGGAGACGGGACTCCGCCGAGCGCGAGAGCACGCCTGAGCTTTCCTCGGAGCTGCCCAACATCGCCGACCTGCTCAAGCCCGGCCAACAGGTCATCGTGCAAGTCGCCAAGGAGCCGCTGGGCAAGAAGGGCGCGCGCATCACCTCGCACGTCGCCTTGCCCGGCCGCCACCTCGTCTACATGCCCACCGTCGCGCACGTGGGCGTCTCTCGCAAGATCGGCTCGGACGCCGAGCGCGGGCGCCTCCGCCGCGTGATTCGCGAAGCTTCCGAGGGCATCCCCGGCGGCTTCATCGTGCGCACCGCCGGTCAAGGCGCCAGCGACGACGAGCTGCGCGAGGACATCAACTTCCTCGCCAACCTCTGGAAGGCCATCAAGGAGAAAGCCGAGAAACGGCCGGCGCCGACGATGCTCCACCAGGACCTCGATGTCGTCGAGCGCTTCTTGCGCGACCAGTTGGGTCAGAGCTTCAAGACCATCTGGGTCGACTCGGAGGACCACTACGAGAGCATCGTGCAGTTCGTCGAGCGCTTCCAGCCCGAGCTGCTCGAGCGCGTCAAGCTCTACACCCGTTCGAAGCCGATCTTCGACGAGTTCAAGATCACCAACGAGCTCGAGAAAGCCCTGCGGCCCAAGGTTTGGCTCAAGTCCGGCGGTTACATTGTCATCAACCAGACCGAGGCGCTGGTGGCGATCGACGTCAACACGGGCAAGTACGTTGGCCGCTCGGCGCGTCTCGAGGACACCATCGTCAAGACCAACCTCGAGGCCGTACAAGAAGTCGTGCGCCAGATGCGCCTGCGAGACCTCGGCGGCATCGTCGTGGTCGACTTCATCGACATGGACGACCGCGCCAACCGCAAGAAGGTCGCCCAGGCGCTCGAGAAGGAGCTGCGCAACGATCGCGCACCCTCCAAGGCGCTCTCGTTCAACGACTTCGGCTTGGTCGCCATAACGCGCAAGCGCGTCAAACAGTCGCTCGAGCGTGCGCTGGGCTCGCCCTGCCCCACCTGCGACGGCTCGGGCTTCGTGAAGTCGGCGACGACGGTGATCCTCGAGATCCTCAACGAAGTGCGCAAGCTGGCGCCGAAGCTGAAGGAGGCCAAGGACGTCACGCTGCGCGTCAACCCGGACGTCGCTCGCGTGCTCAAGTCGCGCGACAACACCTATTTACAGGAGATCGAGGAAGGCCTCGGGGCCAACGTCGTGGTGCGCGGCGACCTCTCACTGCACCGCGAGAACTTCGATTTCAACGTGTAGCGGGCGCCCGCGACGCAATACCCTGGAAGGGTCCTGCCGCCGCTCGACTCCATCGTGCCCGACTCGGTTGGCCGCGACGACACGATCGTCGCGGTCTCGACCCCGCCGGGGCGCGGCGGCATCGGGGTCGTCCGCATCTCCGGAGCGGCGGCCCAACGCGTGGCCGCGGCGTTGACGGAGCGCGCGGGTCCTTGGCGGGCCCGTCGCGTCCAGCTCGCAGCACTGGTGGACGAACAGGGCCGCGCCGTCGACCGCATTCTGACGACCTTTTTCCCGGCCCCGCGCAGCTACACCGGCGAAGACGTCGTGGAGCTCTCCTGCCACGGTTCGCCCGCCGTGCTGCGCCATGCCCTCGAGCGGTCGATGGCCTGCGGCGCGCGGTTGGCGGAGCCGGGCGAGCTCACCTTGCGCGCTTTTCGCAATGGAAGGCTCGACCTCTCTCAAGCCGAAGCCGTGCGCGACCTGATCGAGTCGACCACCGTCTACCAGGCGCGGGTCGCCACGCAGCAGATCGAAGGCGGGCTCTCGCGTCGTCTCGCCGGCATCAAGGCCGAGCTGCTCGAGCTGATCGCGCTGCTCGAAGCGGGCATCGATTTCGCCGAAGACGACATCGAGGTCGCGCCCGACGCGGAGTTGGCGCGGCGGCTCGAGCTCGTGCGCGCTCCGGTGGCGCGCCTGGTCGAGAGCTTCCGCTACGGCAAGGTCGTGCACGGCGGCGTCACGCTTGCCATCCTGGGCCGCCCCAACGTCGGCAAGTCCAGCTTGTTCAATCGTCTGCTCGAGCGCGATCGCGCCATCGTCACGCCCGTCGCCGGCACCACGCGCGACGTCATCAGCGAAGTCGCCCAGATCGACGGCCTGCCGGTGAAGCTGCTCGACACCGCCGGCATCCGCGCCTCGGCGGATGTCGTCGAAGCCGAGGGCGTCGAGCGCAGTTGGGAAGCGCTCGCCGACGCCGATGTCGTGCTCGCCGTTGTGGACCTGTCGGAGCCGCTCGAGAATGTCGATCGCGAGCTCATCGAGCGCGCGCGGGCCTCGGGCCGCGCGCTGGTGGCAGGCAACAAGGTCGACCTGCCGCGCCACGCGAACCTCGAGGGCGACGCGCTCGAGGTCTCGGCCGTGACTGGCGCGGGTCTCGACCATTTGAGGAGCGCCATCCGCGACATCGCCGCGCCGGAGCCCGAGGGCGGAATCGAGAACGGCTTGCTGACCAACCTGCGTCACGAGCAACTGCTGCGCGAGTGCCTGAGCTTCCTGGAGAGGGCGGGCCAGGCAATCGAGAGCGGAGCGCCGCACGAAATGCTGCTGCTCGACCTCTACAGCAGCCTGCGTCCGCTGGACGCCGTCACCGGCGCCACGAGCGTGGACGACATCCTCGACGGCATCTTTTCCACCTTCTGCATTGGTAAGTGAGGGGGCGTGGGTTGCGCGCCTGCGTCCGATCGGGGAACGTATAGTTTGACTCCCCATGCATTCTAGACACGCCGTTCGACAATTCCTGTTCATCCTGGCCGCAGGCTCCATCGCCGCCGTAGCCGCCTCGGCCGACCACCACGAGCCTAAAATCTCCGGCGAGCTCCGGAAGTGGCACAAGGTCACGCTCACCTTCGCCGGTCCCCAAACCTCGGAGACCGCCGACCCGAATCCCTTCTTCCAGTACCGGATGAACGTCCGGTTTGAGCACGCGAGGAGCGGCAAACACTACGTCGTGCCGGGATACTTTGCCGCGGACGGCGACGCCGCGAATACGTCGGCCGCCAGCGGCGACAAGTGGCGCGTCCACTTCGCGCCGGACGAGACTGGCGAATGGACCTACGCCGTGAGCTTTCACGACTTGCCCTTCGTCTCGGTCAGCGAATCGGAGAAGCCGAGAGGCGCCGAGACCGTCGACCCGCACGGCGCGACTGGCAGCTTCAACATCGCCAAGTCGGACAAGACCGGCCGCGACTTCCGGGGCAAGGGTCGCCTTCAGGTCGGCGACGACCGCTACCTGCGCTTCGCCGAGACGGGCGAGATCTTCTTCAAGCTCGGCCCCGACGCCCCGGAGAACCTGCTCGCTTACGAGGACTTCGACGGTACCTTCCACGACGACGGCCACGGCATCACCCAAGGCGACACCGTCGTCGTCAACGAAGGCGTCAAGACTTGGGAGCCTCACCTACGCGACTGGAAGCAGGGCGATCCGAGCTGGGGCGACGGCCGAGGCAAGGCCCTCATCGGCGCGCTCAACTACCTTGCCTCCAAGGGGCTCAACGCCTTCTCGTTTCTCACGCTCAACATCCAGGGCGACGACCGCAACGTCTTCCCCTATATCGACTACGACACCTTGGACCGGATGGACGTCTCCAAGCTCGACCAGTGGGAGATCATCTTCGAGCACGCCGACGAGCTCGGCCTATTCCTTCACTTCAAGACCTCGGAGGCCGAGAATCAGGGTCTGCTCGACGGCGGCGGCTTGGGCGCGCATCGCCGTCTTTACTACCGCGAGCTGATCGCCCGCTTCGGGCACCACCTGGCGCTGAACTGGAACATGGGCGAGGAGCTTGGCGAATGGCAGGCCAAGCCTCGAACGCCCCCGCAGCATGCGCCACAAAGAATTGCGATGGCGCAGTATTTCTACGACCACGATCCCTACCGCCATCACGTCGTGATCCACAACGGCGCCTGGTTCGACGACCTCTATGGCGTCAGCAAGTACACCGGCGCTTCGCTGCAGACCAACCGGCCTGACTTTCACCGCGTCCACGGCCAAACGTTGAAGGTTCTCGAGGAATCGGCGCGAGCGGGAAAGATTTGGGCTGTCGCCGTCGACGAGCCGGGCGACGCCTCGTATTCGCTGCTGCCCGATAGCCTGAACCCCGACCACGACAACGCGCGCAAGAACGCGTTGTGGGGCGGTCTGCTCGCCGGCGCCTGGGGCCTGGAGTGGTACTTCGGCTACAAGAACCCCGAGTCGGACCTGACTTGCCAAGACTGGCGTTCCCGCGACAACTTTTGGAACCAGTGCAAACACGCGCTGGACTTCTTCCACGCGAACGAGCTCGCCTACGACCGCATGGAGAGCCATGATGAGCTGATCGTGGACAATCCGCCGACCCGGGAATCCGCCGAGGGCGACTACTGCCTCGCAGAGCCGGGGAAGGCCTACATCGTATTCATCAAAGACGGTGATGAAGTCTCGCTGAAGCTCGAGAAAGGCTCCTACGATCTGCGGTGGTACAACCCGCGCAAAGGCGGCGCGATGCAAACAGGCGCGGTCGAGCGCGTCAACGCCAGATCCAAAGGCGGCGCCTACTCGCTGGGAATGCCTCCGGAGGCGGACGGAAAGGATTGGGTCGCCCTCCTCCAGAGGAGGTAGAGGGCTCCGCCTACAAGCCCGCCCGCAGGTATCCGATGACGTCGGCCAGCTCTTGGCGCGACATGTCCTGCTCGAGTCCTTCGGGCATGAGGGAGACCGTCGATGCGCGCATCTCCTCGATCTCGCTGCGCCGCAGCGAGACGTTCTCGTATTCGCCGCGCAGGGTCACCGCCTCCGCGGTCTCGGACGCCAGCAGGCCGTCGTAGATGCGGCCTTGCTTGTCCACCACGATGTAGTTCGTATAGTTGGATTGGATCTCGAAGCTCGGGTCGAGGATGTGCGCCAGCAGCTCTTCGCGCGTCTTGTTGTTGATGCCGGAGAGGTCTGGCCCGAGCCGCCCGCGGTCAGCGCGCGCGAGATGGCACTTTGCGCAATTGTCTTCGAATACCGCCTTGCCGCGGGTGGCGTCGGCCTCGAGAGCCAGCACGTCCTGGAACTGTTCGACGACCTGCGCGCGATCGCCGCCAGCCGAGCCGAGCAGCGACCGGGCACGTTCGCTGATCGCGGCCTCGGGGTGGTCGGCGAGGCGGATCTTCGCCACTGGATCGATGGCGGACGCCGCGATGGCGCCGTCCTCGACGGCGTCCAGCAACGCCGACGCCCAGCCGGCTCGTCGAATGAGTGCATCGACGGCTCGCTGCCTGGCTTGGGGTCCGTAGCCGGCCCAACCTTGGAGCAGGGCTTGGGCCGCGCTATCGTCGTCGAACGAGCTCAAGGTCTCGATCGCCGCGACGTGGAGCTCCGGCGCCGCCGGCGATGCGAGGATCTTTCCGAGCACCGGCGCGACTCGGCCGTAGGATCCTCCGCGCAGGAAGCGAACGGCCCGCACGCGGCGCGCGATTTCGATGTCTTCGCTCGCGGCGGCGCGCCGGGCGTCGGCGAGCATGCCGGGCAGGGAGAAGTATTGCGCCGCGTCCAACGCCGCCGCGCGCACGTCGTCGTCGCCGTCGCCCATCCAGCGGCCAAACAGCGTCTCGCTGCCAGGGACACGGAGCCGCCGCCTGCCGGATAGGTCCAGCCCGTCGGCGAGTCCTCGCAGCGTGGCGGCTTTCCAGGCGGCGTCCCGTAGCCGCGGGCTGGCGCCGAGCGCCTGCAATAGCAGCGTGAGCTGGTCGCGACCCGGGTTGGCGCCGATCTGCGAGGCGAGCGCGCCGGCGAGGGCCTGGTGCTGCTCCGCGTCCGGCCCGTCGGCGAAGAACTCACGGTGCGCCAGCAGCAAGCGGTTGAACACCGCCCACGGTCTCTCGACCGAGGTGAGCAGCGCCGCCCTCATCCACTCGTCGCCGGCGTGCTCCGCCGCCATGGCCGCCAATGGCTTCACCGCACCCTCGATCTCGCCCAGAGAGAGAGCGACCTGGAAGCGGACCTTTGCGTCCGAATCGTCCTTGCAGTTGACGATCGCCTCGGCGAGTTGGGGCAGAAACGCCTCGGCCAGCCGGACCGCGTTGCGACGCACGCCGGGATCCTCGTCCGCGAGCGCTCGCCGCACCTCCGCCGCACGCAATGCGCCCTGGCCTTGAAGCGCCCACAATGCGTGCAACCTGGCCTGTGGCGTCCCGCCCGAGGCGGCCAGGCTCCGCAAGGGCTCGGTTGCAGCCTCGTCCTGCCGCTCGAGCAACAACCGCTGCGCTGTCGTGCGATGCCAGCCGTTGCGATGGCCCAGCAGGGCGACGAGCGCCTCCAGCGAGGCGTCGCCCAGCGCTACGCCCAGGTCGCGCTCCACCGCGGGCTCGTCCGCGACGATCCGCCAGATCCTGCCGCGGTCGACGCCGCGATAGAAGTCGAGTTGCAGCCGCTGTTTGATCGCTTCGGGAATCGACGCCGGCTCCTCGATGTACTCGCGATAGAAGTCCAACACGTACAGGTTGCCGTCCGGGGCGTTGGCCAGATTCACCGGCCGGTGCCAGGGGTCGGTTGACGCCCACAGCTCCGGGCCGCCTTCCGGGCGCGGCTCCGAACGGTAGGTCGCTCCGTCGTCGAACAGCTCCTCACGATGCACCAGCCCGCCGTTGGCGTCCGCCACGAACACGTTGCCGTAGTACTGCTCTCCCCAGGCGTCTCCGGAGTAGACCGTCGTTCCAGTAGCCGCGGTGAAGTGGCCGCCGACCAGCTCCATGCGGCCCGGCTGCGTCTCGTCGTAGCGCTCCTGGCGGGCCGCGGTGCGCTCCACGCGCCACTGCTGCGGCTGCGTCAGAGGATAGACCTTGCTGTCGCGCGGGTCGTCGTCCGGCACGTAGTGCAGCATCGAAGGGGGTGCGTAGGAGGGGTTGCGCAGCACGTAGCGCGCCGGCAGCACGGCATGACGCAGGTGCACGGTGTTCTGAGTGACGAAGCGCTCGCCCCAGTCGTTGAACGACATGCCGAACTGCGTCGGTCCGGCCGCCGGCGCGAAATCGCCCGTGCCGGGGTGGAAGCGGAAATCATACCCCCTCACCAGTACCTCCGGCTTGTCCGGAAACTTGGGCGAGGTGATCCGGCCGGGCCGCCCGTTGTTGGCCGCGTAGATCCAGTTGTCGAGGTTGAAGCGGAAATTCGTGATCCGCGCCTCGGGCGAGACGTTGGTGTCGAAACCGGTGTACCAGACCTCTTTGACGTCGGCGATGTTGTCGCCGTCGAGGTCGCGCAGGTAGAGAATGTCTGGTGCGGAGGCGACGAGCAGGCCTCCCTTCCATGGGAATACGCTCGTGACCTGCAGCAGGTTGGTCGCGAAGATCTTCGAGGAATCGACGCGGCCGTCGCCGTTGGTGTCGGCGACGTAGCGGACCCGGCTCTGGGGCTGCCGGCCTTCCTCTGGGTCGAACGGGTAGTCGAGCATCTCCGCGACGTAGACGCCGCCATTCTCGTCGAAACACATCTCCACCGGATCGACAACGTGCGGCTCGGCGGCGTAGAGCTCGGCGTGGAAACCGTCGGCGATCCGCAACGTCTCGAGCGCGAGCTCGGCCGCGGTCGGATCGGTGTCGTAAGGCCCTTTGCCTGATTCCGGTTCCGTCGAGCCGCAGGCGAGACTGAGCAAGACCAACGAGGCCCACGGCAGGCGGTGGCGACTGGGAAGGCGAATCACGCCCCAATTGTAAGCTGGAGCGCGCTCAGCCGAGCTCGCCCTTCTTCGCGCGCTCGACCATGCGGTCGCACGCTCTCACAGTGTTGGCCATCATCGTCAGGGTGGGGTTGACCGTGCCCATGCTGGGGTAGATCGCCCCGTCGGTGACGAACAAGTTGCGGACGTCGTGGGTCTGACAAAACCTGTCAACGACTGACGTTCGCGGGTCCGCGCCCATTCGCGCCGAGCCGACCTCGTGGATGCCGAAGCCCGGCGTCCGCGGCGTGTCGGCCATCTTGACGTCGGTGGCGCCGGCCGCCTCCAGCATCTCCGCGCCCTGGTCCAGGCAGTCGCGGAAGAGCCTCCGCTCGTTGTCGCGCCAACGCATGTGGACTCGGAGCACGGGGATGCCCCAGGCATCGACTTTGTTCGGATCGAGCGTTGCGTAGTTGTCCCAATCGGGCAAGCATTCGCAGAAGCCGTGCAGCCCGATCGACCAGTCGCCCTCGGCGCGCACCGCTTCCTTGAATTTCTTGCCGAAGCCGGGGGCGCCCATGCGGAATCGCGGTCCGCCCGAGCCTTGGTAGCTATAGCCGCGGATCATGCCGTTGGTGTGCGGCTGCGTCACGTTGCGAAAGCGCGGTACGAACAGCCCGTTCGGCCGCCGCGGCGCGCCGCGCCAGGCGCGCCCGCGCAACCCTTCCATGCGCCCGCTCACCTGGCCGCCGTACATGTGGTCCATCAAGTAGCGCCCCAGCACGCCGGAGGAGTTCGCCAGCCCGCCGGGCGCGGAGTTGAGAAGCAGCCGCGTCGACTCGAGGGTCGAGGCGCACAGCACCACCGTCTTGGCGCGAATCTCTTTCGGCGCTCGCGTGAAGCGCTCGAGGTAGGCGACGCCCGAGGCCAGCCCGCTGCGCTTGTCGATGGTCACGTGGCTGGCCACCGCATCGGGGATCAGCGTCAGGTTCCCGGTGCGCTCCGCCGCGGCCAACGTCGTAAACGGGCTCGAGAAGTACGAATAGGTGACGCAGCCCCGGTTGCACGGCCCGCACCAGTGGCAGGCGGCGCGGCCGTTGTGCTCGCGCGTCAAGATGGCTGTTCGCCCGATCGTCGCCAAGCGCCCGAACCGCCTCTCCACCCGTTCTTTGAAGATCTTCTCCGAGCAGGTGTAGGCCATCGGCGGCAAGAAGTCGCCGTCGGGAAACGTCTCCAGGCCCTCGGCGCGCCCGCTGATGCCGATGAAACGCTCCACCTGCGAGTAGTAGGGCGCCAGGTCCGCGTAAGAGATCGGCCAGTCGTCGCCGTAGCCGTCGTGGGAGGCCGCCTTGAGGTCGAGATCGCTCATGCGATAGCTCTGGCGGCCCCAGGCAAGCGTTCGGCCGCCTACCGCGCGCAGCCGAATCCAGTGAAACGGCATGTCTTTGGGGTAGCTGTAGGGGTTCTCGATGTCGTCGACGTACCAACGGTAGTTGGTCTCCGAGCAGGCGCCCTGGGTGGCCTGGAGGGGCCGCCGGCGGGCGATCTCGGGCGACGCCACGCCCTCTGGGCGCGTATCGCGGTACTTCATTTGGTAGGGCTGCAGGTGCTCGCCAAACTGGTCCGGCGTCGTCCGGGAGCCGGCTTCGAGCACGGCTACCTTCCAACCCGCCTCGGCGAGTTGTTTGGCGGCCCAGCCTCCGGTGGCGCCGGAGCCGACCACCACGGCGTCGAACAGGTCGTTGTCGCGCGCGGGAGTTTGCATGCGTCACGCGCCATTCTAGCGAAGCTTTTCTTTGCGGGAAACGGGAAGGAGCAGAAACGTTCGGGGGACCGGTATCGGGCGCTTAACCTTTCCACCGGCCCCCGTCCCGCTTCCTGGGGAGGAACCGTACGCGGGCGGCCTAAACTGCCGCCAAGAATCCGTGCAAAAGACCTCCGGGCCGCGTCGCAGAGCGCGGGCCTCCAGAACGGGTCAATCGCAATTAAGGACGCAGACGACCTAAATAGCAATCGCCAGCACGCTTAGAGATAACACGATCGAAGGGGTTTTGTAAAGACCAAAGGGCCCGGATGGGTGCAAAAACTGACAACAAAAGACACCGCTATCGTTTTCTTGAGCAGAAACTAGGAACGTTCCTAGCGTCACGGCGCTCGAGGGGAGGCTCCGTCAGCCACCTCCGGGGCTCGGAGCTTCGCGCGGACGCGGTATTATCCTCGCATCATGTGCAGTCGCCGAACGTTCTTGGGCACGCTGGCGGCGGCCTCGGCCGCGCACCCGCAGGCGAGGCCGGCAGGGCCGAACGTCCTCGTCTTCCTCTCCGACCAAGAATCCGAGACCGTCCCGCGGGAGCTGCTGCGGCTGCCGAATCGAGAGCGGTTGGAGGCCAGCGGCGTGCGCTTTACCCGCGCCTGGTGCGCCACGCCCCAATGCTCCCCCGCACGCGGGTCGTTGTGGACAGGCATGTGGCCGCACCGCACCGGCGTGGTCGCCAACATCGGCGCCGAGGGCGCGAGCCCGCTCGACCCGGGCGCGCCCAACATCGGGCATCTGTTTCGGCGCGCGGGCTACCGCACTGGCTACTTCGGCAAGTGGCACCTCAGCGCGGGCAGGCCGGTGGACGGCGACGCCTACGGCTTCGACCGCTTCGCCGAACGCGGCGCGCGACCCGGCGACCGGGGCGTCGTGGAAACGGCGGCAAGCTGGATCGGCGAGCAAGACGAGCCTTGGATGGCGATCGTCTCGATCATCCAGCCGCACGACATCTATCAGTTCCCGCAAGCTCGCGCCAAGGCGCGCGCCGCCGACGAGCGCATGCCCTTGCGCCCCGGAACGCCGCCGCCGCCAAGCGGTCCCGAGGATCTCGCAACCCGGCCCGAGCCGCAACGCGCCTACCGCGAGCAGGACCAAGGCCAGCCCGCGATCGGCTATACCGCCGAGGATTGGCGCCGCTACCGCTCGTTCTACTACGAGCTGATCGAAGACGCCGACCGCAGTCTCGGAGTCGTGTTAGATGCTCTCGGCGACGCCGCTGAGAACACCATCGTGGCCTACGCCTCCGATCATGGCGACGGGTTAGGCGCCCATGGGCTGCCGTTCAAAGGTCCCTTCTTCTACGAGGAGCTGCTCAACGTCCCGTTGGTCGTCTCCTGGCCTGGGCGCCTGCGGGCGCGGGTCTGCGACGAGCTCGTCTCGCAGGTCGACCTGCTGCCCACGCTGGCCGACCTGGCCGGCGTCGAGATGGACGAGGCCGATGGCCGCAGCCTGCGCCCGGCGCTCGAGGGCGGTTCGTTCGAGCGCGAAGAGCTCTTCGCCGAATACCACTCCAAGCAGCGCTGGGCGAACCCGGCTCGCATCGTGCGGACTCGCCGTTGGAAGCTCACACAGTATCTGCGCGGCGGCCGTGAGCTCTACGATCTCGAGCGCGACCCCCACGAGCGGAACAACCTCGCTGGCCAAGGCCTAGACGCCGAGGAGCGCTTGCTCGAGCGGCTCGACGCCTGGGCGCGTCGCACCGCCGACGCTCGCTGGTTCGAGCAGCGCTCCTGAACCCCTGGGAATTCGCCCAGTCGGTCAGTACGGATGGGCCATTCGATGCTGGGCGCGATTCGGCGCGCCAACTAAGCTGTTCGGCTCCTGGCGCATTCGCGCTTGCGCGACCAGACTCGGGGTGAAAGCTCATGAGCGTCTCCGCAGTTTCGACCCCGCAGCTCGTACGACTCGAGCAGAGCGTCTCGGAGGAATCTGCGGCGGCCTGCCAGGCGGTGCTCTATTGTTTGCGGGAGGATACCCGCGATGTCGTGGCCGCCGGCCTCGTCGATTCGCGCGGCGCCCAGATCGCGTCGGTGCGACGCGAAGAGACGCCGGCGTTCTCGGCCGAAAAGGTCGCGGCATTGACCGGCTCGATCGCCGAGACCGCCCTCGCGCTCACCTGTGAAACCGGCCTCGGACCCTGCCGCAGCCTGATTCTCGACGCGGACGACGGCCGCACGCTGCTGCTCGCCGTGCCCGCCGGACGGACCTTCTTCTGGCTGTTCGTCACCGCTGGCGAGGGAGCGCTGCTCGGCCAGGTGGTGCTGCACGCCAGAGAGTGCCAGGACAGCCTGTCAGAGATTCTCGAGGCTGAAGAAGCGGCTCGAGAAATGGCGGCTCGAGCGGCCGGCTGAAGCCCCGGAAAAATGCGCAAACTGGCAGAGCACGTAGACGCCGCCTCGACCGACAGCGTCGATCCGCGGGTCGAGACGCTCGCGTCGCCGCGCTCGAGCCAGCCCTACTTTCACCGCTTGCGGTCGGCCCGCATCGCGACCCTGCTGCGGCGACACTGCGAAGGTCAGGGCGCCGGCTCGAGCGCGAGCTCGTGCGGCGGCGGATCGCCGCCGGGGCCGGTCAAATAGTGCTCGAACCAGCGCAGCATGCGCCGGTTGTAGTCGTAGCGTGAAGCCGCCCGCCGATTGCCGTGGCCTTCGCCCGGATAAAGCACCAAACGCACCGGCGTCTTGCCGACGGTCTTGATCAGCCGGTAGAGCTCGCGGGCCTGGCTCGCCGGCACGCGCGTATCGTCCTTGCCGTGCAGGATGAGCAGCGGCGTCCGCGCTTTCCCCACGTGATAGATCGGGCTGCGCTCGAGAAAGAATCGCCAGTCGTCCCACAGCCGGCGGCGGTGGTGGACCTCGAAGATTTCGTTTGGAATGTCGGTCGTTCCGGCCTTGGAGATTAGGTCGCTGATGCCGACGAACATCACGCCGGCGGCGAACCGCTCGCTCAGCGCGGTGGAAGCCCACGCAGTGGCATAGCCGCCATAGGAGCCGCCGGTCACGCCCACCCTCTCGCGATCGACCAGCCCCGCCGCCACGAGGTAGTCAGTCGCGTCGACTAGGTCATCGAACTCCGCGCCGGCCGGCTCGCCGTGGTCGAGCTTGGAGAACTCGACGCCGCGCCCGGTAGAGGCGCGGTAGTTGGGGTAGAAGACCGCGAAGCCGCGCGCCGTCGCGAGTTGGCCGGGCCGCGTGTAGGAGGTGACCCAGCCGTTGCTCTCGTGAGACTCCGGTCCGCCGTGCACGCTCAGGATGAGCGGGTAGCGCCGACCGGGTCGCTCGTCGAGCGGCCGAACCAACACGCCTTCTAGCTCGAGACCGTCGCGCGCCTTGAAGCGTACCGCTTCTTGTTTGGCGAAGCGCATGTCGCGCATCCAAGGATTCGAGTCGGTGAGCCGCCGCGGTCGCGCCGCACGCGGCTCGAGCAAGAAGACCTCAGGCGGATGCCTGGCCGATTCGCCGATCATGGCGATGGTTCCGTCATCGGCGCGGCTCAGCCCCGAGAAGACGAGACCTTCCGAGGCGGGGATCCGCATCTTGGGAGGTCCGTCCGCGATGGCAATCGATCCCAGCGCCGAATGCAGACCTTGGTCGGCGACGAACGCGATTCGCTCAGAGTCGAGCCACTCGACCGCCGTGGCGTGGCCGAGATAATCGCCGAGGAGAGTTGTCACCCCCTGCCCGCGGAGGTCGCTGATGACGATGCGGCCCGGCGAGGGATCGCTGCGGTCGAGGGTCGAGACGACAGCCATGTGCGCGCCATCTGGGCTCCAGCCGAAGCCGCCCATCTTGCCCGGAGGCTGGTAGCCGCCGTGAATCTCGCCGTTGGCGGGGTCGACCACGACGATCCGACGTTTCATGAAGCCGTCGTCGACCGAGGGCGTGGGCGCCACCGAGACGGCCAGTCGTTGCGCGTCGGGCCGCCACGCGATCCGGTCCGCCGAGCCGTCGAGCTCGAGCTTGTTCGGCTCTCTCGCGAGCCCGTCGTCGTCGAGGTCGGCCGTCCACAGCTCGTGCCGCAGGAAATCCTCATCCACGACTTCCTGCGTGAAGCCTTGCTTTTCGCGCCGCTTGCGCTCTTTGGACCTGGACGCACGCGCGGTGAAGGCCACCCGCGAGCCGTCCGGGCTCCAGGCGTAGGTCTCGATCGCAGTCTCGCGGCGAGCGGCCGCGCGCGCTTCGCCGCCGGCTAGCGCGATGACGTAGAGCGCCGCCTGCTCGTCGCCGCCGCGCTTCGCCAGAAATGAAAGCCGGTCGCTCGAGGGCGTCCAGGCGATGGAGGAGACGTTGACTTCGCCGGTGATGAAGCCGCGCGCGCGGCCGTGCCGGTCGACGACATGGAGCTCGGTCCAGGCCGGTCCGTCTTCTTGTTCGAAGAGGGTGCGCGGGACGCTCAGGACATAGGCGATCCTCTGCCCGTCGGGTGAGATTCGAGCCTGGGTGACCAGACGGGTCTTGGCCACGTCTTCCGGAGTCCAAGGCTCGGCCGCCGGCAGCGCGGCGCAGACGGCCAGCGACAACAGGGCGCGCGCGAGCACGGGCGGTATTATCTCAATTCCAGCCGAAGCGCTCGACGAGCTGGTCCACTGGCCCTTCGCCGGCGACGCGTCCATGCTCGAAGAAAACGGCGCGGCTGGCGAGCTCGCGGGCCAGCGGGATGTCGTGGGTCACGATGAGTTGGGCGTGCGGCAGCTCGCGCAGCACCTCGACCAGCTCGCGCCGCGAAGGCGGGTCGAGGTAGGTGGCAGGCTCGTCGAGCAAGATGATGTCGGGATCCATGGCGAGCACCCCGGCCAGAGCGACCCGGCGCTTCTGCCCAGCGCTCAGGTGGTGAGGCGCGCGTTCGCGCAGGTCCTCTACGCTGACGCGCCTCAGCGCCGCCTCTACCCGCCGCTCGACCTCTTCGGGAGGCATCTGCTGGTTCAGCGGACCGAAGGCGACATCCTCAGCCACGGTTGGCATGAAGAGTTGGTCGTCGGAGTCCTGGAACAGCACGCCGATCCTCTGACGCGCGTAGGCATGGGTCCCTTTCTCGAGGCGCTTGCCGCACACCTCGATCTCGCCCTCGCCCTCGAGCAAGCCGAGCAGGCACAGCAGGAAGGTCGTCTTGCCGGAACCGTTGGCGCCGAGCAGCGCTACTGTCTCATCTGGCATCAGCTCGAAGTCGACGCCACACAGCGCCTCCACGCCGTCTGGGTAGCGGAACTGCAAACCGCGCGCTCGGATCAACGGAGACAAAGCCGGAAGAGCCGAGTGTAGCTTGGGGCGACGACCTCCCGCCACGGGCTGGGGCTGTTGTGGAACGCCGCCTTTTGAACGCCCGGCAGCGATGCTGGGGTGCGATGTTCCGTGCTGTTGTTGAGTTGCGCACCTGGGCATGGCTGTCCGGGCTCGGCAACGCGCGTTCTTTTCTGAGCCCCGCCAGCGATGGCGGGGTGCGATGTTCGTGTTGGTGGTTTGAGGCCCGGGCATGGCTGCCCGGGCTCGGTCAAGAAAAAAGCGCGCGCCATGCCGGGGCGCGGCCTGAGCCCCTAGTAGAAGTTCAGCGTGTGTGGAATCACCCACCCCTCGCGCTCGCCGCACGGCCCGCACTCGAGCTCATAGGACGGGTTGGCCGCCATCACCGCCTCGGGAATCTTCGTCTGGTCGTCGGTCAGGTGGTAGGCCGCTGAACCGATGCGCGGCTTGAAGTCGGCCAGCGTCTTGCGCGCCCCTTTGAGCGCATGACGCTCCGAGCCCTCGATGTCGAACTTGATAAAGTCGACGCGCTCGAGGCCCAGCTCGGCGACGAGGTTGTCGATCGTGGTGAGCGGCACCTCCACGGTGTGCTCTTGGGCGTCGCCTTCGCCCTCGTCCATGTGACCATCGCCGTGGTCGTGCCCGCGTCCCAGCAGCACGGCGCTGCCGGCCGAGTTGCCCGGGTCGATGTAGAACGGCAGCGTCGACTCTTCATGCCAGACGCCCTTCCTGACTACGGTGATCAGGCCCTGCTCGATTTCCTCGGCGAGGTTGCGCTCGAGCGCCACGAGGTTCACCGGCGACGGCTCGACGGCGATGACGTGCTTTGCGCCGGCCGCAATGGCCGCCTTGGAGAACACGCCGACGTGTGCGCCGCAATCGACCACGATGTCGCCCGCTCGCGGGCCGTGCTGCTTGCCGCCGTAGATCTGGTTCTGCATCTCGATCAGAATCGAGGCGAGTGTATCGTCCTTGTCTGAAGACGGCGCCCAGAAGGTCCCGCGCGGCGTCTCCCACAGGCTGTAGCCCAGCTCGTCTTGTTCGACCAGACGGCTCTGCTTCATCAACTCCCGCTTCTTCTCGATGTGGTCCCGGAGCATGTTCTCCGAGTCGATCGCGAGCTCGTAGGGGCACACCGGGCTGCGGCCGGCTGCATAGAGCAGCGAAAGCCGCACCGAGGGCACGAAACGCAGAATCGCGGCGAATACGGCCAACGCCAGCAGGCCCAGCGCGATACGGTCGATCATCTTCGATTGGGGCTGCGAATTGTTGCTCGTATTCTCGCTCATGTTGGGGCCGTTCTCCTCGCGACGCAGACACTCTCAGGATGTAGGCCCGCCGGGCGGCCGGACATACGGGAAACCGCGTAGAGGGCCGTTCAAAAGGGGCCTATCGCCGCGCTCCTCGCTCCGCGGCCGTTCCGCCTGCACGCTCACACCGCTCGCGCCGTCAATCCTGGTAGATGCGGAGCGTCCTCATCGTTGTCTTGCTGTGCCTCGCGCCCGCGGCGCCGGCGCAGCAGAACGCCCGCGAGCACTACCGCGCCGGCCAGCAAGCCGAGGAGGAAGGCCGCCAACTCGAGGCTTGGCTACACTACCTGCGCGCCAGGGTGGCCAACCCCTCCGACCCGCTCTACGCCCGCGCGGCCGACAACCTGCGGATCGCCGCCGCGCAAGCGCTCGTCACCGCCGGCCGCGGGGACGACGCGCGTCGCTTGGTCGGGATGGCGCCGGCCGAGGACTCCCAACCCGTTGCGATCGAAGAGCCGCAAGACGACCCGCGCGAGGTGCGCCGGATCCGGGAGCCCGTCTCGCTACGGCACGAGCGTGTGGTCACGGACATCTACTTCAAGGGAACCATTCGCGAAGCCTACGAGCACGTCGCCGAGCGCTTCGGGCTGCGCACGCTGTTCGACGACGACTTCCAGGGCCGTGGCGAGCGCGAGATCCGGTTCGAGTTGTTCGACACCGACTTTCCCGACGCCATCGTCGCGCTCAACGACGTCGCCCAGGCCTTCATCGTGCCCATCAGCGCGCGGATGTTTCTGGTCGCCGAGGACAATCAGTCCAAACGCGGCGAGCTCGATCCAGTCGCCGCCGCCACCGTCGAGATCCCCGAGGCCATGAAGGCCGAGGAGGCGCAGGAGCTCGCCCAAGCCGTCCAGCAGACCCTCGACATGAAGCGCTCGTTCCTCACCGCGGGCGGGCGCGCGGTCGCCCTGCGCGACACCGTGCGGAAAGTTCGCATGGCGCAGGAGATGTACCGCGCCATGGCGCATCCCCGCGGCGAGGTTCTCGTCGAGGTCGACATCATCCAAGTTGACAACGACCGCACGGTCGAGATTGGCCTCGACCCGCCCACGAGCTTCCCAATCACCAACTTCTCGCAGTTCTGGCACGTACAGCCCCCCGAGCTCACGCCCGAAGCCGCCTCCTCGATGGTCGCGCTCGGCGGCGGCGACAGCGTCTTCGGCGTCACCATAGGCTCGAGCGTGCTGAGCGCCATCCTCTCGAGAGGACAGAGCCGCACCGTGCAGCGGCTCTCGTTGCGCGCCGCCCACGGCTCGGAGGCCGAGATGAATGTCGGGGAGCGGTTTCCCATCATCAACGCCAGCTTCACCGCCCCGACCGGCGTGGACGTGAACGACTCTCAGTTCCTCCGCCCGATCCCCTCGTTCACCTTCGAAGACCTCGGGCTGACGCTGCGGATCACGCCCACCATTCACAGCGGCAGCGAGGTAACGCTCCAACTCGCCGCCGAGTTCAAGCTGCTCGCCGGAGGAGCGGTGAATGAGGTGCCAATCCTGGCCAATCGCCTCGTTGAATCGCAAGTCCGCCTGCACGACGGCGAATACGCCATGCTCGGCGGCATGACGGTGCTCGAGGAGCGCAACTCGCGCTCCGGCTTGGCCGGATTGGCGGAGATCCCCTACCTGGGCCGCCTGTTTCGCAAGGCCACCCGGCGCTACAACCAGAGCGAGTTGGTCATCGTCATCCGCCCGCGCATCGTGCGTCTGCCGGCCTCGGAGATCGAGCCGTCGCTGACCCTCCGCTTCGGCCCGGAGAACCGGCCGTTGCCGGCGCTCTGATTTCCTACAGCCCCGCTTTCCTCGCTGCCGCGTCCAGCCGCTTCCTCAGCCGCGCCGTGACCGCCGGCTCGTCTTCGGCGCGGTTGTAGAGCTCGGAGGGATCGAGCTCCAGGTGGTAGAGCTCCGGCTCGTCCAGGTCGACCTTGAGCTTCCACGGCCCAACGCGTACGGCTTTGAGTCGCTCTCGATGGAAGTAGAGGAACGCCTCGCGCGGCGAGGCGGCGACTTCCCCGCTCAGCCACGGCCGCAGGTCATGGCCATCGAGCGGTTGCGCGGGCTTGGCGGCGCCCGCCGCGGCGAGCGCCGTGGCGTGGATGTCGAGCGTCGACGCCATCTGGGGCGTCACCCGCCCCGCTTCGATCACGCCCGGCCAGCGCATCACCGCCGGCACCCTCACGCCGCCCTCGTAGACGGTGTGCTTGGCGCCGCGCAGCAGCCCGGGCGTCCCCGCGTGCCAATGCTCCACGCCGCCGGAGAGCATGCGATTCGGCAGGTTGAGCCAAGGTCCGTTGTCGGAGGTGAAAAACACCAGCGTGTTCCCGGCCGCGCCCGTCTCCTCCAGCGCCTTGAGCACCTCGCCGGCCGCCCAGTCCACGGTTTCGATCACGTCCCCGAACAGACCCGCGCGCGAGCGGCCCTGGAAGCGCTCGGCGGTATGGATTGGCAGGTGCGGCATGGAGAACGCGAAGTAGAGGAAGAACGGCTCGCCGCGGGATTCCCGAATGAATCGGACGGCCCGCTCGGCGTAGCGCGCGGTGAGCGTGTCCTGCGCCGCGGGGTCTTCCATGCGCTCGAGCTTCTTGGTCCCGTCGTAGAGCCACAGCGGAGTATCGGTCTGCACCCAGGGCTTGATCATGTCGTTTGAGTAGGGCAGCCCGAGCCAAGAATCGAACCCCCGGCCGACCGGCAGATGCTCGTTGCTCTGGTAGCCCAGGTGCCACTTGCCGACCATGGCCGTGCGATAGCCGACGCCTTGAAGCGCCTGCGCCAGCGTGCGCTCGGATTCAGGAATGCCGCCGTCGCCGTCGACGCTCGTCTTGCCCAGCTCGTAGCGCGGCGGATAGCGCCCCAGCAGCAGTTGCGATCGCGCCGGCACGCACCATGGCGCCGAATAGAACGACGTGAACCGCACGCCCTCCGCGGCGATGCGGTCGAGATTCGGCGTGCGGATGATCGGGTGGCCGTAGGATGATAGGTCGCCGTAGCCGAGATCGTCAGCGAAAAGGATGACGATGTTGGGCTTCTGCTGCGAGAGGGCGGGCAGAGCGAGAACGAGTAGAGCGAACAGGCGAAACAGCATGGCCTGTCGATTGTAGCGGTTGCGCGCTCCGCGCGAGCCCGCGGCCTGTCCGGACTCTACAGGCCCGCTAGAAACTCGTTGAGCGCGACCAGCAACCGGTGCTTCTGCTCGCGCCTCACGTTGTGCCCTGCGTCGTCGATGTGAACGATCTCGCCGTTCGCCAGACGCCTGGCAACGGCTTCGTTCTTGCTGCGGGTTTCCGGCGGAGCGTCCGCCTTGAGGATGAGCGTGGGGATCGTGATCTTGTCGAAGAGCTCCTCCATCGGCGGCCGCGAGCCGCCGTACCAGCGGTAGACGTTGTTGGGGTGATGCAGCAGCTTCGACGGCGCCCACAGGCGGCACTCCTCGTATCCCCAATCGGGCGTATTCTTCATGCAGCGGGCCACGGTCTCGTCGAAGCTGGCGTTGTTACGCGCGACCATCTCGCGGCGCACCCCCTCGGCATCCTGGGCGGCGCTCGCACGCCGGTTGCGCGGCAAGAGCCCGGGGTCCTCCAGGATGACCGCCGAGAGCAAGTCAGGATGCTTCGCCGCCAGCCATGCCGAGGACGAGGCGCCCATCGAGTGTCCCATTAGGATCGGCTTCTCGAGCCCGAGCTCACGAATCAGCCCGGCCAAGTCCTCGGCCTGGGCGTCGGCCGGATCGCCTTTGCGCGGCGGATCGGAGAGGCCGTGTCCACGAGCGTCGGGCATGATCACGTCGTAACGGCCGGCGAGCTCGCGCGCGAGCGCCGTCCAGCAGCGGCCGTCGTCCGAGGAACCATGGGCCAGCACGATCGGCGGCTTACCGGCCGCCGGCGCCCGCCAATAGTGCATCCGGATTCCGTTCGCCAGAACCCAGCCGCGGGTCCAGCCGGGCGGCGGCTCCGGCGGCTGGTCCGCAACAGCGACCCCGCCCAGCAGAAGCGCGCAAACCGATACACGTAGGAGAGTCATCGACAGCGGATTGTAGCGAAAGCGCCGACATTGCATCCTCCTCCGGAGCTCTTGCATCCCATGAAGTATGCGATCCCGGCTGATTCTCTGGGTCCTGCTGGCGCCCGCTGCCTTCGCCCAAACCCGATATGACGCGCTCGCCGCCGAGCTCGTCGCGCCCTGCTGCTGGAAAGAGTCGCTCGCCACGCACCGCTCGCCCGCCGCCGACACCGCCCGCGCCGAGCTGCGCAACTTGGTCGCCGAAGGAAGGACCGCCGCGGAGATCCGGGAGCGCTTCGTCTCAAAGTACGGCGCGCGCATCCTGCTTACCCCCGACGGAGGTCTGGGGGCGGCGCTGTTCTGGACGCCGATCCTCGGCGCCCTCCTAGGGACAATCGCCGGGGTCGCGGCTCTGCTGCGCTGGAGACGCACACGTTTGGCGGCCGCCCCCTCGTCCCCCGCCGCCTTCTCCCTGGACGACTCAGAGCGGGACTGGTAGCGTGGCGCACGGCGGCGCCGTGCGCGCCTAGTGCGCGCTCGCGGCGGCTCCCGGCGCGAAACGGCGTCTATCCCCGGCCGAGCCCTCAATTCGCTGGTCGGCTACGAAGGCTTCCGAGAGGAAATCGAGCACCGCTTCCAGCGAGGCCGGCCGCTGATCGATCAGCTTCATCGCGGTGCGGCGCACCCGGTCGCGAACGTACTCGCCCTGCAGATACTCCGCCGGCGACTTTCCGTCGACTCGTGCCAGCATCAAGAAGGACAGGTGTCGCGCGGCTCGGGACTCCAGGCCCTGCAACATCGGCGGCTCGAGCTGCTCTTTTACCGCGTCCAGCAGATTCCGCGCCAAACCGAGAAAGGCCGGCGCACGCTCGGGATCATGAAACGCCTTGAGACAAAGATGGTTTGTGCAGAACGCCAGATCGTACGACGGATCGCCGAAGTGCATGCATTCGTAGTCGATGAAGATCAGCCGTCCGCCGTCGACGAGCATGTTCTTGGGGCTCCAATCGCCGTGGGTCACCGCCAGGCGCAGGGGCGCGGTGGCGCGGATCCAGTCTTCCACCGCGTCAGCGATGTTGCGATGTCTGCGCGCGACGGTGCGGTAGTAGGGATCGGTGCGGAGTTGCTCGAACGCGCGCTGGTCGCCGAATCGCGCTTCGAGGCTCGGGTCGCGCCAGGTGCCCGCGATCGTCATGCCGAGCGCCTGGCCCGCCGCGCGAGCATGAGCCGGCCGTAGGTCGCCGGCGAGCAGACGCTCCTTCCAGGAGGCCGCCTCCGGCGAGGCGGCCTCCATCGCATAGAGAAAGTTCTCGTCGTCGCTCCACAGCACCCGTGGAACCCAGCCTTGAGGCAGCAGCCGCGCCGCTTCCACCAGCCCGTCGCGCTCGCGGAAGATGCGTCCCCGGTCGGCCAGCCACTCGTCTGCTACACGCAACTGCGGCAACGCCTGTTTGAGGATCAGGCGATCGCCCGAAGTCGTCTCGACCAACACGACCGTGTTCGAGACGCCGCCGCCGAGCACGCGAGCCGACGACGAGCGGATGCCTTGCGACTCTAGATACTCCCGCGCCGCCGCCGCGCTGAGCGCAAACGGGCTCATTCGCTCCTCCGCAGGGCGGGGTAGAACTGCGTAAAGACGTTGTCGGTCGCGCCGTGCTCGTTGTGGCACGCCCAACACCGCTCCTTCGGAAATGCGGTGGACGTGGTGCGCGGCCGCGGCCCGCCGAAGTCGAAGTATCGCCAGCGCTCTGGAAAGCGGGCGACATCCTTGACAGCGGCCTCGACGCGCAAGAAGCGGCCAGAGAAGCGTCCTTGGCGGTTGATCGACTCTCGTGAGCCAGCCGAGTAGACTTCCATCATCAACACGGTCTGGGCGGGGAATTCCCCGGTCTGCTCGTAGCGCCGATAGGCCTCGGGAGCGATGTAGACGTGGTGAAACTGCTCTTTGGCCGCCGCCTGCCCGGGCTCGTTGTAGCTCATCCCCAGTGAGGAGCCCACGAAGACCCACTCGCGGTAGCCCTCGGGCAGCATGAGCTCGCCTGAAGGCGAGTACCGGGGAAGCTGAGCCGCGAGAGGAACCGCTGCAAGCAGCAGGAGCGCGACACGCATGCCTCCAGCATAGCCGCCTCGGGGCATGGAACCATCTCGACGGCGTTCTGTCGTGACGATCGGGCTTTGCCCCGCAAAGACGGGCTGCTAAGCTGTAGCGGGAAGGTGTCGACGCGCCGCGGCAGCAGGGAATGACACGCATTTGCGCAGCACTGGTATTCGTCGCCGCGGCGCCGCTGGCCGGGCAGCCCGCCGCGCGCGACGCCGGGGTTCCCGACCAACCCGCCCCCGCGCCTGAGAAGCCCGTCGTCTACACGCCGATGACCGCCCAGGAGCGCTGGGAGGACTACGTCCAGCGCAGCTTCTCGCTCGGCGCGCTCACCGGCCGGGGCGCGCGTATCGGGCTCGGCAACCTGTTTTCGAACAATCCGCCCGAATGGGGACGCGGCGTCGAGGGCTACGGCAAGCGCTTCGCATCGGATTTTAGCCGGGCTTGGATGCGGCGCGGCATGGAGTCCGCCGGCGCCGCCGCGCTGGGCCACGACCCGCGCTACATCCGCTGCCCTTGCAAAGGGGTCTGGAAGCGCTTCGGCCATGCCCTTTCGCAGTCCGTGCTGACCTACGACAACGACGGCAAGCGCGTGTTCGGGGCCGCCCGTGTCGGCTCGCGCTATGCGGCGGCGATGATCGAAACGACTTGGTTCCCGGAACGTTACAGTTGGAAGGACGGCTTCCGCGAAGGCTCGCAGTCGTTCGTTGCGGTGGGGTTGTTCAACGTCGTGCGCGAGTTTTGGCCCGAGCTCAAGAGCAAGGTCAAGCGTGGCAAGAAAGACTGAGGCGCGCCCTTCGGTCAGCCTTGGATGCGCTTCTCGCGGTCTCCCCATTCCCTCTCCCGCAGCACGTACTTCTGGATCTTGCCGGTCGCCGTCTTCGGCAGCTCGCACAGTTCCACGTGCTTCGGCGCTTTGAAGTGCGCGAGGCGCTCACGCGCGAACGCGATCAGCTCCTCCGCCGTCGGCGCCTGCCCGTCCCGCGGCGCGACGAACGCCTTGGGAACCTCGCCCCATTTCTCATCCGGCACGCCGATCACCGAAACCTCGAGCACCGCCGGGTGCTCCATCAGCGCTTTCTCGACTTCCTGGCTCGAGATGTTCTCGCCGCCGGAGATGATGATGTCTTTCGAGCGGTCCTTGAGCTCGACGTAGCCGTCGGGGTGACGCACGCCGAGGTCGCCGGAGTGGAACCAGCCGCCGGCGAAAGCCTTGGCAGTCGCTTCCGGATCCCTGTAATAGCCCGTCATCACGTTGTTGCCGCGCATCACGACCTCGCCCAGCGTCTCGCCGTCCCAGGGCAGCTCGTTCATCTCAGCGTCGACCACGCGCAGGTTGTCGCCGGTCATCACGTAGGGCGCGCCTTGACGCGCCTTCAGCCGCGCCAGCTCGTCGAACTCGAGACCCTCCCACCCAGGCTGATCGGCGCATATCGTGTGCGGGCCGTAAGTTTCGGTCAGCCCGTAGAGGTGGCGGAGACGGGCGCCCATGGCCTCGATGCTGCGGATGACCTGCGGCGCCGGCGGCGCTCCGCCGGTCGCGATGGTCACCCCCGCCAGAGCGTCCTTGGGGGCGTCGGGCGCGGAGTAAAGCGAGGTCAGCACCGTCGGCGCGCAGCCCATGTGGGTCACGCCGTGCTCGCGGATCAGCCGGAAAACCTCGGCCGGGACGACTTTGCGCAGGCAAACGTGCAGCGCGCCCGTCGCCGTCACCCCCCACGGAAAGCACCAGCCGTTGCAGTGGAACATCGGCACTGTCCACAGATAGACGCTCGACGGCTGCAAGCCCATCTCGATCGCCTCGCCCAACGCGTTGAGGTAGGCCCCGCGGGCGTGATACTCGACGCCCTTGGGGAGCCCGGTCGTCCCCGAGGTATAGTTGATCGAGATCGGCTCGCGCTCCTCGATCGCGACCGGCCGGGCCGGGTGTTCCGGCGCGGCGGCGAGAAAGGCTTCGTATTCGATCGCGTCGAGGTCCTCAGCCGCGGGCGCCGCGTCCAAAACCTGCACGTAGGTCTCGACGCCCACGCCTTCCGCCCGCGCGCCACGCACCACCGGCGCCCATTCCGAGTCGAAGATCAGCGCCTTCGCCCCGGAGTGGTTCAAGATATAGGCGATCTCGCGCGGCGCCAGACGGATGTTGAGCGGCACGATCACAGCGCCAATGCGTTGTGGGCCGAACTTCGCCTCGAGCATCGCGGGGATGTTCGGCGCCAAGTACGCCACCCGGTCCCCGCGGTCGACTCCGGCCTGCTCGAGCGCCGCCGCCAGACGGTGCGAGCGGGCGCCGAGCTCGCCGTAGCTGATCCGCCGAGCGCCGTAGGCGACCGCCGGCTTGCCGGGGTAGACCAGCGCTGAGCGGTCGAGAAAAGTGACCGGCAGCAGGGGGTCGAAGCAGACGGCGTTCGGCATCAGCGCCCCCTATTATGCAAGGTTGCCGCTCGCCGCGGGCATTGCCTACACTGGCCCGGACATGAGCAAGAGCATGACCCGCAGAGAGCTGCTGCTCGCCGCGTCAGCTGCAGCCGCCTGCTCGACTCCCGCACCCGAGACTCCGCCCCCGACCGCGGACGTACCCGCCTACTTGGCCGCCCACGCCGACGCCTACGCGCGGGATCCCCACGCCGCGGCTCTGGAGTGGTTCCGGGACGCCAAATTCGGGCTCTTCCTGCACTACGGGCTCTACTCGCAACAGGGCGGCGCCTGGGACGGCCAGCAGGTCTTCAATCGCAACAACCGCGAACGTCCCGTAGCCGAATGGCTCCAGTTCCACGCCGTCATTTCCGTCGCCGAGTACGCCGCCCTCGCCGACACGTTCACCGCCGAGGGCTTCGACGCCGACTTCATCACCGACCTCGCGCTCGCTGCCGAGATGAAGTACGTCAACATCACCACCCGCCACCACGACAGCTTCTGCCTATTTCGCACCGCCGAGACCGAGTTTCAATCGCTCAACACGCCCGCCAAGCGCGACCTCGTCGGCGAGCTGGCCGAAGCGTGCGCCAAGAAGGGGTTGGGCTTGTTCCTCTACTATTCCCACGGCCGCGATTGGCGGCATCCCCATGCGCCGCCGAGCGTGTGGGCGGCCAACGCGCGACCGCACTACGACCAGCCCCAACCCGAGTACGTGCCCGAAGACGAGGTTGACGTCGCGCTCTACGCCGACTTCATGGAGAAGCAAGTGACGGAGCTGCTCTCGCAGTACGGCCCAATCGCCGGGATCTGGCTCGACGGCGAGGGCGTGCTCAAGAGCTACGGCGGCAAGATCGAGGGCGGCCTCGAGCGCGCGTGCGAGATGATCCGTTTGCCGCAGCTCTACGCCAAGGTCCGCGAGCTGCAACCCCAGTGCCTGGTTTCCTACAAGCGCGGCGTGCTCGGCGACGAGGACTTCATCACGCCCGAGCGCACCTCGTTCGGCCTGGAAGAGCTCGGCAAGCCGATGGAGATCAACACGACGTTGCAGGCCCACTCCTGGGGCTACAACCAGTTCACCAAGCGGCGCAAGGACGTCGACGAGATCTGGGAGACGCTCACCACCGCGCGCTCGCTGCCCGCGTCGCTGCTGCTCAATACCGGCCCCCGCGGAGACGGCTCGATCGTCGTCGAGGAAGAGGCCACGTTGCGCGGGCTAGGCGAGCGCATTCGCACCCAAGGCTGGCCAGAGCCGGCGTGAGGAAGCGACAGCCCCGGGCCCGCCTCGCGGGAGTGGCTTCTCCGGCCGACCGCCTCCCGCGCCCAAATGCTATGGTGTGGCCGACCCCATGCCCAACACTCGACGCACTTTCCTCGCGGCCGCGGCCGGCGGTCTTTCCGCCGCGTGCACGCCGGAGGAACCGGCGACCAGCCCCGAGCTGCCGGTCGAGCCCCCTCCCAAGCGCATGCTCTCGATGTCGGCGCGCGTCGCCGAAAGCTTCAGCAACAAACGCGTTGCCTCAATGTCCCTCGACGAGCTCATTGCCGTCGCGGTCGGCAACGGCTATGAAGCGCTCTGCATGCGCGCCTCCACCGCCGGCATCCACACGCCTCCGGAGGTCGTCGCCGCATACGCCGCAAAGATCCGCGACGCCGGGCTGCGGGTCTCGATGGTCACCGGCGACTTTGCCATCCCAATGAACAACGAGGAGGGGCCGGGCTGCCTGCGCAACATATCCCCTTATCTCGACTTGGCCGAAGCGTTCGGCGCGGACCTGCTGCGCGTCTGCATGAAGAAGGCGGAGGATATCGAGTGGGCGCAGCGGGCCGCCGATGAGGCCAAAGAGCGGAGCATGCGCTTGGCGCACCAAGCGCACGACGCCAGTTTGTTCGAAACCGTGGACGGCTCGCTCGACGTGCTCGCCAGGATCGGCCGCCCCAACTTCGGCATCATCTACGAGCCTGCCAATTGGATGATCGTGCAGGAGCCCTATGGCGCGGAGACGATCGAGAGGATCCGGAGCTGGATCTTCAACGTCTACGTCCAGAACCACCGCCTCAACCCCAACGGAGAGGCTTCGGTCAAGACCTGGAAGTTCGGCGATGTCGCACTCGACCACATTGGGATCTGGGAGCAAGGCGGGGTCGAGCTCGAGGAGCCGTTCGCCGCCCTCCGCCGCATCGGCTACTCGGGTTACGTGACCGTGCATCAGGCATTCGAAGGCGTGGTGACGGTCGACGAGGCGGTGCGCAAGAGCGCCGCCTTTCTCCGGCCGCTGATCGCCTAGCGGCCAGTGCGCTACCGCGGCGTCAGGCGGTCCTCGAGCGCGGCGGCGCGCGGAAACACGACGTTGTTCTCGAGATGGATGTGCGTGTGCAAATCCCTCTCGAGCTCCTCGAGTTGTGCGTAGAGCGCTCGGAAAGTATTACAAGCATCCGCGGGAGCCTCGAAGTCGGAAGTCAGCTCGCGGATCTCGCGCAGTGCAGCTCCGGCGCCGTCGTGTTCGTGTCGCATCACGCGAATCGGGTTAAGCACCGTCCCGCACGCCGCCGCCGGTGCGGGGACGCCGCTCCGCTCGGCCTCTTCGAGCCGCGTGATCAGAGGAAACAGCACAGTCTCCTCTTTCGCCATGTGCTGGGTCAGCTCCGCCGCCAAGCCTGCAAGAACGCTCTGCAGCTCGGCCAAGTAGGCGTGGGCGCCGCCGTGCGCGGCGACGACCTTCTCCGCCTTCGCCGCGATCGAGGGCAGAGTGGCGCGCAGGTATTCGTGATGCCGCGACACGATGTGCCCGCCGAGGCCGGTCAGAGACATCGTTTCGAAATCCGGACCCTCGGCGCGCGGCGCCGACTCCAGCTCGGCCAAGATCGCCGCCGCGTCCAAGCCCTGCTCGGCGCAGACCTCGCCGAGCAGGCGGTCTCCGTTGCAGCAGTAGTCGATCCGATAGCGCTCGAACACGTCGGCGCGGAGCGGGGACTCGCGAACCATCTCGGCAATCGTTTGGGTCTCGACGTCGGGCATTGCAGGGAACCCCTATGGTAAGTCTCTCTCACGGCGCCCCCGCGTGGCGAGGATTTCATCGTCGCTCTCCAGGGGCTCGCCTACGGCGAATCGCTGGCGCAGGGGCTACTCTTGAGGGTCACGTCGTCTTGCTGCGCCGTCTTGCTGCGCCATTGTGCAACTCGGGCAGCTCAGCAACGGCGGCTTCGCTATGATGCAAGGCGATGGAGGCGCAGCCCCTCCGCCGTGTGCCGGTCTGCGCCGTTCTCGAGAACGTGCGCAGCCTCTACAACGTTGGGGCGTTCTTTCGTACCGGCGACGCCGCCGGGATCGAGCGGCTCCATCTGACGGGCTATACCGGCCGTCCGCCGCATCGCGGCATCCACAAAGTCGCCTTGGGCGCCGAAGAGTCGCTGCCGTGGTCTCACGCGAAGGATCCGGTCGCGCTCATCGAGAGGCTGCGGGGCGAGGGTCGCCAAGTCGCGGTTCTCGAGACGGCGCCCCAGGCGATCGACCTCTACGATTGGACGCCCGCTTTCCCGTCGGCGGTCGTTTTCGGCAACGAGGTCGAGGGGGTGTCTCCGGCGGTGTTCGAACTCGCCGACGTGCACGTTCGGGTGCCGATGCTGGGCGCGAAGGTGTCGCTCAACGTGGCTGTGACCGGCGGAGTGGTGTTGTTCGAGTTGCTGCGAAGGTACCGCGCCATGCAGGGGCGGGCCGAGCCGCTGGCCGGTTGAGCGGCATGCGGATCGGGTTGGACGCGACGCCGCTGATCGGCCGCTACGGCGGCATCCCGCGCTACGTGACCGAGCTGGCGGCGGCGCTGGCCCAGATCGAGCCCGACGACGAGATCCACCTGCTGAGCGACCAGACGGACCTGCACGTGGACGGGCGGCTGGAAGCGGCGGCCAACGTGACGCTCGAGCCGCCCGCGCGACGCTTTGGCGGCAAGTGGTGGAGCACGGGGCTGGCGTGGGAGCTTCGACGGCGGCGGATCGACGTCTTTCACGGCACGAACTTCGAGGTTCCCTACCTTCCGGCGGCGCCGTCCGTGATGACGGTGCACGATCTGTCGCCCTGGCGCGAGCCGCCGGTACGACCGCCCGGCTCGGGACGTGTGCGACGCAGAGCGCCGTGGCTGCTGCGGCGCGCGCGACGGATCGTGACGCCCAGCGAAGCCATTCGCGCCGAGACGTGCACGCGGTTTCGGCTCGATGACCAGCGCGTGATCGCTATCCCGCTTGGCGCTCCTCCGGACGGGGAGGCGGTTGAGGCGGAATCATCTGCCGCTGAAGGGCCCTACCTTCTCTACCTCGGCGATGCCGGCGCCCGAAAAAACTTGGAGACCGCGGTCGAAGGCTGGCGCCGGGCGCGCGAGTCGGTTCCCCGGCTCCGGTTCGTGTTGGCAGGCGCCGGCACCGAGCGATTTCGCGGGCAACATCCATCGCTGCAGGGGTTCGGATCGATCGAGGAATCGCGGGCCCGGGCTCTACTAGCGGGCGCGTCGGTGTTCGTCTATCCTAGTCTTTACGAAGGGTTTGGGCTGCCAGTCGTGGAAGCGATGCGTGCGGGCGCGCCTGTGATCATCTCCGGCGATCCCGCCCTGGTCGAAACGGCGGGAGGCGCGGCGTTGAGAGCCGACGCCGCCGATCCGGCCGCTTGGGGCGCGGCTATGGTGGAGTTGCTGAGCGATCCGGCGCAAATGGAGCGGCAGCGTCGGCGCGGGATCGAGCGCGCCCGGGACTTCGATTGGCGGCGGACAGCCGCGCGTACACGCGCCGTCTATGAGCGGGCCATCGGTGGAAGCTAGCGGGGCGCTGATCCTCTCGCCCGAGGCCCCCTATCCGCTAGCGGGCGGCGGGGCCATGCGCACCTCCGCGCTGCTGCACTACCTCGCCGAGCGGTTCGCCGCGGATTTGGTCGTGTTTGCCCAGGACGGCGCGCCGGACCCCGCCGAGGCGCTGCCGCCGGGTCTGGTGCGCGAGGCGAAGACAATCCGGCTGCCGTTCCATCGCCGCAGCGGGCTCGCGCGCATCTACCGCAACACGAGCCGCCTGCTGCGGGGACGGCTGCCACTGATGGATCGCTTTACCGAGGCGCACAGCTTCGGTCGCGTCGAGGACGTCTTGCGCGGCCGCCGCTACGCCGCGGCCGTGGTCGAGCACTTTTGGTGCGCCGAATATCTACCGCTGCTGCGGCGCTGCGCCGACGTGGTGGCGCTGAACTTGCACAACGTGGAGTCCGCGCTGCACGCTGGCTGCGCACGGACCGAGCCCTGGCCGCAGAACCTCGGGCACCGGCTGTTCGAGCGCCACGCCCTGCGGGCCGAGCGCGAGCTTTTTGGCGGCTTCGATGTGGTGTTGGCGGCCTCGGGCGCTGATGCGGATCGTGTACGTTCGATCTCCCCCGCGGTCCGCGTCGAGACGGTTCCCAACTCCATCCCCTTGCAGCCGCTGCCAAGAGTCCCCGAGGCGGAGGCGATTGCGTTCTCGGGCAATCTCGAGTACCACCCGAATGTGAGCGCGGTGCGTTTTTTCGCCACACAGGTGTGGCGCCGGCTGCGGGCGAAACGCCCGGGGCTCGTTTGGCGTCTTATTGGGAAAAATCCACACGCCGTGCAAGATATCGTCGGATCGCTGCCCGGGGTCGAGCTGACGGGCGAAGTCTCCGACGCCGTCGAGGAGCTCGCCAAATGCCGCTTGACCGTGGTCCCGGTGCTGGCTGGCAGCGGGACGCGCGTTAAGATTGTGGAAGCATGGGCCGCGGGCCGGGCGGTGGTCTCATCGCCCATCGGGGCTGAAGGCTTGCCGATCGAGGATGGCAAGCACATCGTATTGGCGCAATCGCCCGACGAATGGGTAAAACAGGTATTGAAATTGCTAGAAGATAGCGATAGGCGACGAGCGCTTGGCGCCGAGGGGCGGGCGCTCTATGAGCGCGAGCTGAGTTGGCCGGCCGCCTGGAGGCGATTGGACCGGCTTTTCGACTCGCAGCTCGCCCGCGATCCGGCCGTCGCGGCCGGCTGATTGGAACCGAACGCAGATTTGGAGTCCTCTTTGACGAGAATTCGGGTAGCAGTGGACGCGCATGCGATTGGCCGCCGGCAGACCGGGAACGAGGTCTACATCCGCAGCCTGGTGCGGCGCTACCCGCGATTGGCGCCGGAGATGGACTTCGTTGGTTACACATGTTGCGAGCAGGGCGACGCTTGGCTCCCCGCTGAGTTCGAGCGCCGGCGGGTGGCGCGGAATCCGTTGTTGCGGCTCGGGGTGGACTTGGCGACCAAGGCGCGCGCGGACCGCGCTGATTTGCTCCACGTCCAATACACCGCGCCGCTGCTCCACACTGTTCCAATCGTCGCGACCATCCACGACGTCAGCTTTATCGAGCGACCGGAATTTCTGACCTGGAGCCGCGCTCGGCAATTGCGCTGGAGCGTGCGGCGGACGGTGGAGCGCGCGGCGAAGATCATCACGGTGAGCGAATTCTCGCGCCAGGGGATCGCGCGGGCTTACGGCTTGGATCCGGCGGACATCGTGGTGACCCCGAACGCCTCGCAGGAATGTTTCCGGCCGGTGAATCGAGAGATGGCGCGCAGACGAGTCGCCGAGCAGCTCGGCTTTCATCGGCCGTTCGTGCTCAACGTGGGGGACCTGCACCCGCGCAAGAATCAGATCGGTCTGGTGCGCGCGTTCCGCGCCTTGATCGATGCGCATCCCGATCTGCCACACATGCTGCTGATGGCGGGCAAGCATACCTGGTTCGCCCCGAAGGTGATCGAGGAGGTCCGTCGCAACGGCCTCGAGGAGCGGGTCGTGTTCACGAAGTTCGTCGACGACGAGTTTCTGCCGACGCTGTACAACGCGGCCGACCTGTTCGTGTTCCCCTCGCACTACGAAGGCTTCGGCCTGCCGGCGATCGAGGCGATGGCTTGCGGGCGGCCGGTGGTCTGCTCCGACGCCGCGGCGCTGCCCGAGGTGGTCGACGGCGCTGCGATTCTCTTCCCCCCCGGCTCGGTCGAAGAGCAGATGCGGGCCATGCGAGACGTGCTGCTTGACCGCGAGCTCTCCAGCCGCATGGAAAAGAAGAGCCTCCAGCGGGCCAAGTATTTCGACTGGCGAGAGACTGCACGCAAGACGCTGGACGTCTACTATGAGGTAGCAGCGGCCGGCGCCCCGCGTCCTGCGCCGCACAAGGAGCTCGTCGCCCGTTGAAAGCTCTCTTCGTTACATTTGCGTTGCTGGCCCTGCCGGCGGCGATCAAGCCTGCGACGGCGGAAACGCCGGCGCCGACGCCGTTTCGTTCAGGCGAGAAGCTGATCTATGAAGTGGTTTGGCCGAGCGGGCTGAGCTTGGGGCGCGGCGAGCTGAACGCGGTCGCCACGCGGGCCGGCTGGGCGTTTCACTTCAAGCTCTCCGCCAGCCTGCCCCGCTACGAGGTCCGCGACAGCTACGTCTCGGAGACTGACGCCGAGCTGTGCTCGCAAAGCTTTCACAAGAAGTTCCAGCACGGCATGAAGGCGACCGACGAGACGATCACCTTCGATCAGGACGCGCATCGGGCGCAGCGCGAGAACGTGCGGGGCGGCAAGAGCGAGCTCGACGTGCCGCCTTGCGCTCGCGATGCGCTGGCGTTTCTGTATTTCCTGCGCCAGGATTTGGCGCGCGGCCGCATCGCGCCGCCCGACGACATCAACTTCGGCGGCCAGTACTTGATCACGGTGACGTACGCGGAGATGCGCCCGGTGGAGGTCTCGGGAGTGAGCCGGGACGCTGACCGGATCCTGGTCGACGTGCTGGGCGAGAAGTCGCAGCACAGCTTCGAGATCTTGTTTGGCCGTGATGAAGCGCGGACGCCGCTGCTGGTGCGCGTACCGTTCGAGCTCGGCACGTTTTCGATGCGCCTGGTCGAATGAAGCTCGCCGTCTTTACGCCGTTGAACCCGGCGCGCTCGGGCATTTCGGATTACTCCGAATCGCTGTTGCCCGAGATGGCGAAGCATCTCGAGCCAACCGTCTTCATCGACGACGGCTATCAAGCTGACGGCTTTGGGCCCGGCGTCGAGATCCCGATTCGGAGCTGGGGCGAGTACCGCCCCGAGGACTTCGACGAAACGCTCTACCAGCTCGGTAACAATCCGTTCCACGTCTATGCCTACGATGCCGCGCTGCGGCATCCCGGCGTGGTCTTGCTGCACGAGGCGAACCTGCACCACTTGGTCGCGGACGCGACCATCAAGCGCGACGACTGGGACGGCTACATGCGCGAGGTGGCCTACGACGGCGGCCCCGAAGCGCTCGAGCACGCCCAGCGCGTCCGCCGACTCGAGGTCGGGCCCGACTACGAGGGCGTAGCGATGAACCGGCGCGTCATCGAAGCGGCCAAGGCGGTCATCGTGCACTCGGACTACATGGTGGGCCGGGTGCGCGAGGTGCGGCCCGAAGCGATCGTCGGGCGGATTCCCCACGGCGCTTGGATTCCCGACGTCAACCGCAACCGCTACCGCCACGAGCTCGGGGTGGAGGACGATCAGCCGTTGATCGGCGTCTTCGGCTTCCTCAAGCCCTACAAACGCATCCGCCAGTCGCTCGAGGCGATGCGGCGGCTGATTCGCGTGGAGCCGCGCGTGCGGATGATCCTGGTGGGGGAAGAGCACCCGGAGCTGCCGGTCAAGCGCCTCATCGCGGACTTCGGTTTGGGCGAGCACGTGCGGGTGCTGGGCTATGCGCCGATCGAGGACTTCGTGCAGTACCTCGGAGCGTGCGACATCTGCCTGAACCTGCGCTACCCCACCGTGGGCGAGACATCGGGAACGCTGCTGCGGGCGTTGGGGCTCGGCCGGGCGGTGGTGGTGA
Source organism: Bryobacterales bacterium (assembly GCA_965216545.1). Classification (GTDB taxonomy): domain Bacteria; phylum Acidobacteriota; class Terriglobia; order Bryobacterales; family UBA6623; genus RI-231. The sequence continues at coordinate 678,340 of OZ244172.1, read as the reverse complement.
GCGACGTGGGCGCTTTTTCGGACTTGCCGGACGAAGTTTGCCTGAAGGTCCCGGTCGGCCCGGGCGAAGTCGACGTGATCTTCGAGTATCTGAACCTGCTGGTCTCGCGGCCGGACGCGCGGCGGGCGCTGGGCGAGCGTGCGCGGCGCCACGTTGCGACCGAGTGCGCCTGGGACGGGGTCGGGAGGCGTTTCGCGGAGTTTCTGCGCAGCCCGTCCGCAGCTCCCGAGCCGCGGCCCGCTTCCACGGTTTCCGAGCCGACGAGCGAGCGAACCGGCGACGCGCGGCCTGGTTCAAACGGCGACAGCGAGGCGCTGGTCGAGCCGAGCGGCTCCGCGAGCGACTCCTGCCCTGACCTTGCCAAGGAGATCCGTTCCTGGGTTCACGATCGTCCGGACGACGCCTCCTACGTCGAGACGCACCTGACGCGCCTGGTGAAGACCCTCGAGATCACGCCGCGCGGCTGCGACGCCGATGCGGCGCTCGAGATGGGCGCTTACCTGCACGTCACGCCGGCGCTGCAATACCGTCTGGGCTACGGCGAGGTGCGGGGCTGCTACCTCGGGCCGGCCGGCAAGGTCGACTCGCGATCGGCGACTTCGAGCGGCGGCGACAGGTTTACCTGCGAGATCGACCATTTCGACGCCGAATCCGACGCCTACCCCTATCCCGACGGTCGCTTCGCCACGGTGCTCTGCTGTGAGCTGCTCGAGCATCTCTACGACGACCCGATGCACTTGATGAGCGAGGTCAACCGCGTGCTGCGCCCGGGCGGCCACCTGGTGCTCTCCACGCCGAACGTCTGTAGCCTGCGAGCGGTCTCGGCGGCGCTGCTGAACTACCATCCCGGGCTGTTCCATCACTACGTCAAGCCCGACGCGGACGGCAATCGCGATCCGCGGCACGCGCGCGAGTACGCTCCGCGCGACGTGCAGGCCCTGTTCGAGGCCGCTGGCTTCGAGGTGGTGCGGCTGGAGACCGCGCCCTACGTCAAGCGCCGGTCGCTCGAGCACGAGTGGGTGCGGCACTTGCTCGGCCGCTACGAGTTGCCGCAAGATTTGCGTGAGGATTCGATTTTCTGCGTCGGGCGGAAGGCCGGGCCGGTGCGCGATCGCTATCCCGAGGCGCTCTACGCCGGCGGAGCCGGCTGATGCAGGTCGAGTATCGCAACCTGGAGGTGGAGCTCGCGGACCGCGCGCTGCGCGTGCGGGCGCAACTGCGCAACCAAGGCGAGCAGGACTGGACCGCCGCTCAAGCGCTGAGCTGGCAGATCTACGACGCCGACGCCGACTCGCTGCTCCAAGACGGCCCGCGCCAGGAATTGTTCGTGCCGGCGAACCAGGCCACCGAAGCCGAGGTCAGCATCCCGCTGCCGCCCGAAGACGGCCGCTACCAGGTCTTCGTCTCTCCGTTGACCGAAGACGTGGCGTGGTTCTACGAGGACGGCGCGCCGTTCGTGCTGATTGACGCCGAGGTTCGCGGCGGAGAGCCGCGGTTGCTGCGCCGGGCGGTGTCCACGTTGCGGGGGCTGAGCCAGCGGAGGTTCGTTCGCGCCATCCGCCGCGCGCTGACCTACCCGCTGGCGAGCATTTGGCGCAATCGGTCGCTGATCCGGTCGATGGTGCGGCGCGACATCGCGGGCCGCTACGCGGGGTCCTACGCCGGCGCGTTCTGGACGATCATCCATCCGTTGATGATGATGCTGACCTACTGGTTCGTCTTCGGCATGGTGTTGCGGGCGCGCTTCGAGGGCGACAGCCCATTCGTGCTGTATTTCCTAGCCGGGATGCTGCCTTGGCTGGCTTTCTCCGAGGCTGCCGGGCGCGCCCCGACGATCGTGTCGGAGCACTCGAACTTCGTCAAGAAGCTGGTGTTTCCGCTCGAGATTTTGCCAGTGAACTTGACCGCGGCCGGTTTGTTCAGCCAGCTCTTCGGGTTTGTGATCTTCCTGGCCGGCATGCTCGTTCTGGGCAAGCAGCCGACGGCGACGGCGCTGTGGCTGCCGGTGTTGCTCGTGCCGCAGGCTCTATTCACGCTAGGGGCGAGCTGGTTTTTGGCGGCGCTCGGGGTGTTCTTTCGCGACCTAGGGCAGCTCATCGGCTTCTTGCTTACCGTGTGGTTCTTCATCACCCCAATCTGCTACGGCGAGACGTACCTGCCCGAAGGGCAGCGCTGGATCTTCGAGCTCAACCCGATCTACGTGCTGGTGCGCGCCTACCGGGCGACCCTGCTCGAGAATTCCGCGCCGGAGGCCGCGCCGCTGCTGGCGCTGACCGCGGGCTCGATCCTGCTGTTCCTGTTTGGCTACGCCTGGTTCTATAAGCTGAAGGGGCAGTTTGCGGACCTGGTCTGAGGAGGCGGCAGTTGTCCGTTGACCGTTGTCCGGCGCTATGCTCGTTGCGCGGAACATTTCCAAGCGCTACCGGCTCTACGAAAAGCCGTCAGATCGGCTGCGCGAAGCGTTGCCGTTTTCGCGAGCGCGGCATGAAGATTTTTGGGCGCTGCGCGAAGTGAATCTCGAGGTCGCGCCGGGCGAGACCTTGGGTGTGGTCGGGCCCAACGGAGGCGGCAAGTCGACCCTGCTGCAGATTCTGTGCGGCATCTTGGAGCCTACGACTGGACGCGTGGTGCGCAGCGGCCGGGTCGCCGCGCTGCTCGAGCTTGGCGCCGGTTTCAACCCGGAGTTCTCCGGCCGCGAGAACATCTTCTTGAACGGCGAGATCATGGGCCTGACGCGCGCCCAGATCGAGGCCGCGTTGCCTTCGATCGAGCGCTTTGCCGGTATCGGCCCTTTTCTCGACCGCCCCGTCAAGACGTATTCGAGCGGTATGCACGTCCGGCTGGCGTTTTCGGTCGCCATCCACGTCGAGCCGGACATCCTCATCGTCGACGAGGCGCTGGCAGTGGGCGACGCGGTGTTCGCCAATCGCTGCGTGCGCAAGTTTCAAGAGTTGCAGGAAGCCGGCGTGACGGTGGTGTTCGTCTCGCACGATTTGGGGCTGGTGAAGCAGGTGTGCGACCGGGCGATCTTTCTGCAAGACGGACGCGTGGAGGCCGCAGGCGAGCCGACGCTGGTGATCAACCGCTACGTCGGCTCGGTGCTCGAGAAACAGCGCGCCTGGGCCGCGGAGTCGACGGAGACGCCGGAGAACGGCCTCGCTCCGAGCCATCGCCACGGCGACCGCATCGGCGAGGTGATGGAGGTCGAGCTGCTCGGCGCCGCGGGCGAGCCGACGCGCGCGGTGCAGACAGGAGACGCCGTTGCCGTGCGCGTGCGCTCGCGGTTCCACGGCGAGCAGCCCGAGCCTATGGTGGGCATCCTCATCCGCACGCGGACCGGCTTGGAGGTGTTTGGCACGAACACGCAGGTCGAGCGGACGCCGCTGCCCGCTTGCGGACCAGGCGACGCGGTCGAGGTGGAGTTCCGCTTCGAGTGTCGCCTGACGCCGCAAGAGTACACCTTGACCGTCGCCACGCAGCATCCCTCCGGCCACAGCCACGACTGGCTCGATGACGCAATCGCGTTCCGGGTGGTCGACACGAAGGCGCGGGCCGGCGTCGCAAATCTGGAAACGACGGTGAGGGTGCGCTCGCTGGAGTGAGGCGGGCGGCTGCAGGGACTGGCCGTACAATGGGATCAAGTCGTGAGTTGGTCCCACGCTCTCAACGCCGCGATCGATGATCTTGCGCCGCGAATGGTCGAGGTGCGGCGCCGCCTCCACATGTACCCCGAACCCTCGGGCCAAGAGCAGGCGACGACGCGGTATTTGGCGGCGGCGCTGGACGGCGCCGGGCTGACCACGCGCACCGGTCCTGGCGAGTGCGGGTTGATCGTCGACTCCCCCGCGCCGCCGGGGACGCCGCGCGTGGCGATCCGCGCCGACATCGACGGGTTACGCCTGCACGACGCCAAGACGGTGGACTACCACTCGCGCGTCGACGGCGTGATGCACGCCTGCGGGCACGACGTTCACACCGCCTGCGCTCTGGGCGCAACCCTCGGCTTGGTCGCGCTCGACGATCCGCCCTGGCCGCTCGCGTTTCGGACAATCTTCCAACCGGCCGAGGAGACGGCTGATGGAGCGCGACAGATGGTCGAGGCGGGCGCGCTGGAAGACGTTACCGCCATCTTCGCCCTCCACGCCGACCCTACCCGCGAGCTGGGTTTCGCCGGCGTGCGCGAGGGAGCGCTGACCGCCCATTGCGATTGGCTCCGGCTTTCGATTCGCGGTCGCGGCGGCCACGCGGCGCGTCCGCACGAGTCGGTCGACCCGATCGCGGCGGCGGCTCATTTGGTGAGCTCGATCTACGCCTTCATCCCGCGATCGGTCGACAGCCACGACCCCGTCGTGGTGACGATTGGGCAGATCAGCGGCGGCTACAGCCCCAACGTAATTCCGGAAGAAGTAGACCTGCACGGGACGATGCGCACGCTCGACCCGGCTGTCCGCCACCGCGCTCAGGAGCGGCTGAGGCAGCTTGCGCGAGGCGTCGCGGAGGCGTCGGGGAGTGAAATTCACTTGGAATTCGACGAGGGGCTTGCGGCGGTGTACAACGATGCGGCTGCGACGCGTGTGCTCCGCGAGGCGATCGTGGGGGTATTAGGCGCGCACGCCGTCGAGGAGATCGAGCGGCCCAGCATGGGCGGCGAAGACTTCGCCGGGTATCTCGACCGCGTCCCGGGGGCGATGTTCCGCCTCGGCGTACGCTCGGAGCAAGCGGGCGGCGCGCCGTTGCACTCGCCGCTGTTCGACGTGGACGAGCGCGCGATCCCGATAGGAGCGAAGATCCTGGCGCAAGCCGCCGTGCGGGCCGCCGACCCGAGCGGCGAGGAACTGCGACGTGACGAAGATCAAGTTCGAGTCGAATCCGGAGCCCACGCTCGGAGTTGAGATCGAGCTCGCGCTGGTGGACGCCGACACGATGGCGCTCACCAACGCCAGCCAACCCATCTTGAACGGCGCGCCCGCGGCGATCGCCGCGGGCGTCAAGCCGGAGCTGATGCAGTGCTACCTGGAGCTCAACACCAGCGTGTGCCGGACGGTCGCTGAAACCCGCGCGGACCTAGCCGCCAAGCTCGCCGCCGTGGAGCCGCTCGCGAGTGACGCCGGAGCGCGGCTCTACTTCACCGCGACTCACCCGTTTTCGATGTGGGAAGAACAAGTCGTTACGCCGAACGAGCGCTACCACGGCCTGATCGACCTGTTGCAGGACATGGGCCGGCGGCTGGTGACGTTCGGGCTGCACGTGCACGTGGGCGTCGACTCGGGAGACAAGGCGGTGATGATCTGCGAGCGCATCCTGCGCCATCTTCCGCTGCTGCTTTCGTTGAGCTGCAACAGCCCGTGGTGGAACAATCGCGTCACCGGCCTGCTCTCGCACCGCTCGAAGATCATGGAAGGGCTGCCGACCTCGGGCATTCCGCCGCTGATGCGCAACTGGAGCGAGTACGTCTGGCTGATGAACCACCTCGAGGAGACCGGCTTCATCCGCTCGGCGCGGGACATCTGGTGGATGGTGCGGCCGCACTCGAACTTCGGCACGGTCGAGGTGCGCGTCTGCGACATGCCGGGCACGCTCGAAGACGTGGCAGGGCTGACCGCGCTGATCCAGGCGTTGGTGGTGGCGCTCTCGAACGAGATCGACGGGGGGACCTACCAGCACGATTGTCATCCCATGCTGGTGCGGCAGAACTTGTGGCGTGCGGCGCGCTTTGGCATGGACGCCGAGCTGGTGGACGCGCTGACGCACGAGCCGGTCTCGGCGCGCGAGTTGGCGAGGAACCTGGTGAGACGGCTGCGGCCGCAAGCCGATGAGCTCGGCTGCCTGGGGGAGCTCGAGACGATCGAAGCCATGGCGAAGCGACCGACCTGGGCGGAGAGGCAGCTCGCAATCCTGGAGGAGACGGGCGAGCCGGCCGAGGTCGTGCGGAGAATGATCATCGAGGCCGCGCCCTCCGTCGCAGCAGCCAAGCCGTAAGGGCGGCGAGCAGCAGTCCGGCGGCGAAGCCGATGGCAAGAGGCTCGCGGTAGTCGGCGGCCCAACTCGCGATCGATCGTTTCCCCGTTCCTCGCTGGGCGCCAACTCGGACCATCCAACGCAGCGCGTGCGCCGCGCTCTCCCAGCGTTCCGCGATGGGCCGGAGCTCGACCTCCGCCGCTTCTCCGCCGTAGTCGGCCTGCTCGAAGCTCGTTCGGAGCCGCGAGGGCCTGTCTCCAGGGCTGGTCACGATGGGGTCCGGCCACGTCGTGTCGAAGCCCGTATCGAAGACGGCGGGCGCGCCGCCCTCCGAGACGCCGAGGATGAATGGTCCGCTCCCGGCCACTCTGGCGCCGCGTTCTTCGGGCGTGGCCGACTCGAGCGCGAAGTGGACGGTCCACGCCTCGCCTGGAGTCCAGACCCGCTCGAAGTCGTGCCAAACATCGTCGGCCGCGCCCGAGGGCGAGCGCATCCTGGTTGCCCGGGCCGGCGAGCGCACGCGGAGCCTCACGGCCTCCGCCGGCGCCTGGATGACGCGAAACGTCACACGACCTTCGCTCGCCAGCTCGGCGTCAGCTTCGATCTCGAGCCCCTGGAAGCTCGCGGTCGCGTCGACCGCCAGGCCGTACTCGAGCGCATCTCCCGCCGCGCGGAACGCCCGGCGCCGGATCGCGGCAAAGGCGCGCAACCCGTGCAGCGTGCAGCACCACCAAGCCGGGACCGCGCCGTAGTCGAAGCCGTCTTCGGTCAACGTCAAGTGTCCGAAGTCGCCGCTCGGCTGCTGGTTGGCGAAGAAAGCGTTGAAGAGCCCGGCCTCCGCGGCGGCAATGTAGCGTTGCTTGCCCGTCAGATGCCACAGGTCCAGGTTGAGGCGCACCCAGTCCGCCGAAGCGCAGCCCTCGTCTCGCTCGATGCCGGGGGCGAAGTACTCCGGCGGCCCGCCGGTCCAGAGCAGGTTCTCCGAGGCGACGTAGGACTCCCATTCGGCCTCGAGCGTCGCCAGCAGGCTCGCCTGGTCCTCGGCCAGCAGCGCCAAGCCGCGCAACGAGGTCAGCCAACCGTGTGCGTGCTGGCCGGGCCGCCGCTCGATGGCGTCCGCGATCACCGACGCCGCGGTCCGGTAGCGATCGTCTCCGGCCGCACGCGCCAACAGCGCCAGCGCCTCCACGTTCTGCGTCCAACAGATGTAGCCGTGCGCCATGGCGCCGTCTTGAAACCGCCGCCGCACCGCCGACGCATTGAAGCGATCGGCGTGCGCCAGCAGAAAGTCGCCTAGCCGCTTGGCGACCAAGAGGGCGCGGGCGTCTCCGCTCTGCTCGAGGTACTCGACGAGCCCGACCAGCATCCGGCCGTGACCCCAGAGCCGGGCCATGTCGTCTGCGGTCGCGCCGGAGGCTGAGAGCGGAGCGCCAAAGCCGCCGTCTTCGCGCTGCAGGTCGAACACGCTCGGGACCAGCGATCGCGCCTTAGCGAGCCCTTCGGGGCCGGCCAGCGCAACCGCCCCGAGATAGCGGCCCGAGAGATCGCCGGAAAAGTTCGCGAACCGGCGCCGGGACTCCGCGTCGAGGTCGGCCAGCACGAAGCGGTCGTTGAAGCGCGGCGGCTGCCCCTGCAGAACACGCTCGAGAGTCCGCTCGAATCGACGCGTCAACTCGCCAGCATGGGCAAGCGGGAGCGCCAGAAAAACGCCCACGGCGGCGAGGCGACAACTCATTGCTCGAAGTAGGGGCGATACCGCTGGGGCAGCCGGATCATCCTGCCTTCGCGGTTCGTCACCGTGTGCAAGGTGTAGCCTTCGGCCAGTGACTCGTCCGTCTCGCCGCGGCGCATCGCGTACTCGAACCGGATCGTCCGCGAGCGCACTTGCGTGATGACGCTCTCGATCACCACCTCCTCGTCGAACCGCGCCGGGGAGCGATAGCGGCAATGCGCCTCGGTGACCGCGAGATAGGCGCCAGCATCCTTCTCCATGTCACGGTACTCGAAACCCAGCGCCCGGCAATGGTTCACGCGGGCGACTTCCATCCAGACCAAATAGTTGGCGTAGTAGACCACGCCCATCTGGTCGGTCTCGGCGTAGCGCACGCGCAGACGAGTTTCGACCGACTGCATCCCCAACAGTATACGGACGCGGCGATATTGTAAGGTTGTTAGCTGCGGAGAGCCGCCGGAAACGTCGGTATGGATCACGGAGAAAGCTATCTGATCGGTCTCGGACTGGTGTTCGTGCTGGGTTTTGCGGCGCGCTGGGTGGCCTGGCGGCTGCACATGCCGTCAATCCTGCTGCTGCTGATCGTCGGCCTGGCGGCGGGCCACGCCGGATTCGGTCTGCTCGACCCCGACGCGCTGTTCGGCAACCTGCTGGTTCCGTTCGTCTCCATCTCGGTGGCGATCATTCTGTTCGAAGGCGGCTTGAGCCTGGACCTGCGTGAGCTGCGTGAGATCGGCGGCGTGGTGCGCAATCTGGTCACCATCGGCGCGCTCGTCACGTGGGTTTTGGCGGCGTTCGGGGCCTGGCTGATCCTCGAGCTCAGCGTGCCGCTCTCCCTGCTGATGGGGGCGATCTTCGTGGTGACCGGGCCCACCGTGGTCATCCCGCTGCTGCGGCACGTGCGGCCCACGCCGCGCATTCGCAACACCATCAAGTGGGAGGGCATCCTCAACGATCCGGTGGGCGCCATTCTGGCCGTGCTCGTCTTCGAGGCGATCCTCGCGGGCGGCGGCGAGAATGCTCCGCGCCAGTTCCTCTACTCGATTCTGGTGGGTTGCGGGGTCGGGGCGGCTGGCGCAGTGGTCATGTTGGTCGCGCTCAAGTTCCACTGGATTCCCGATGCGCTCGACAACGCTTTTTCGCTCGCCATCATCGTCGGCGCGTTCGTCGGGTCGAACCACTTGAAGCCCGAGTCGGGTCTGATCGCCACGACGGTGATGGGCATCGTACTGGCGAACCAGCACCGCATCCCGGTCCGCCACATCGTCGAGTTCAAAGAGAACCTGCGCGTGCTCATCATCTCGACGCTGTTCATCCTGTTGGCCGCGCGGCTCGAGGCCCAGGAGCTGACCTCGGTGTGGCTGCCGAGCTTGGGCTACCTGGTTCTGTTGCTGGTCATCGTACGGCCGGCGGCGGTGTGGATCTCGTGTCTGGGGTCGAAGCTCACGCGCGAGGAACGACTGTTTCTGTCTTGGATGGCGCCGCGCGGGATCGTAGCCGCCGCGGTGAGCTCGATCTTCGCGACGGGTCTGGCGGAGAACGGCGTCGCGGAGGCGTCGCGCATGGTCCCGATCGCCTTCCTGGTGATCATGGGCACGGTGACCGTCTACGGGCTGGCGGCGTTCCCGCTGGCGAAGAAGCTGGGGCTCGCCGAGCCGAGCCCGCAGGGCGTGCTCTTCGTGGGCGCGCACGGCTGGGCGCGGCGGATCGCAAAGGCGCTGCAGGCGCAAGGCCTGACCGTAGCCCTTGCCGACAGCCGCCGCGCCAACGTCTCCGCCGCGCGCATGGAGGGCCTGTCGGCCTACTTCGGCGAGATCCTCTCGCAGCAAGTGCTGGACTCGATGGATCTGCACGGCATCGGCCGCCTGGTCGCAGTGACCTCGAACACCGAAGCCAACTCGCTGGCCGCCATCCACTTCATCGAGGTCTTCGGACGCAAGGAGGTCTACCAACTGGCGCTGGACGGCGAGGACAGCCGGAGCGGCATTGAGCCTGTCCATCTCAAGGGCCGAGTTCTGTTCTCTTCCAAAGCGAGCTTCGAGACGCTCGACGAGCTCTTCGCGGCCGGCGCTCAGGTCAAGACGAGCAAGATGACCGAGCAGTTCGACATCAAGGCCTTTCGAAAGTACTACGGCGAGAGGGCGATTCCGCTGTTCGTGGTGACCAAGGGTGAGAGCGAGGTCTCGTTGGCGATCGTCGGCGCCGGGCAGTCGGTGCGTCCCCGGTCCGGCCAGGTCTTGATCAGCGTGATCCCCGTGGATGCGCTGCAGGCTGCGGAGGAGCGCGGGAAGGCTGAAAAGGCGCGCGCAGAGCAGTAAGCCGGCTTTGGAGTCCGTGCAAGCAGCCAGGCCCTTGCCAGGGCCGAAGGAAGAGGCCGCGCCGTTCGATTCCACGGGCGCGGCGCCCGAAGCTGCTTCCTACCGTGCGCCTACCGGCGCAAAGGAATGCCTTCGTCGTCCTCGAACATCGCGAGGATGCCGTCGCGCTCCTGGCGCAGCCGGCGAACGGCCCACACCTCGTTGAGCCAAATCGTGAACCCGCAGAAGGCCGTTGCGCCCCCTAGGAACCGCCAAACAAATGGTCGCACGACCCAATCGTTGCGTTCGATGTCGGAAGCCGTGAACAGCACCATGCCAAGGTACAACGGCAGAACATACCAATACTTAACGCGCCTGAGCAGGCCGATCTGGTGATCGAACTTAGCCGCGATTCCCGCCCGATACTCGCTCAGAGGCATGGCCGGCGACGGGTTCTCCGGCCCGCGACCATGGCGCAACATGTAGTACACGATCCAGGCGCATCCCGCGATGATCGTTAGAGCGCCGCCTTTGGCGAGCATCGTATCGCTATTTGCGAACGCGGCGCCAAACATAGCCGACACCAGAATTGCGGGTAGGATCTCGCGATACTCTCTCCACCTCAGCCGGCGATCGAGCGCCGCAACCGTTCTTTGGGCCGTCTCCATAGTCATGTCTCGTTCCTCGTTCGTTAGCCTCGCAGGCGTCTCCGCTGTCCAAAGCTTCTGCAACTCGTCTTTCATCGCGACGCCTCCTGTTGTTGAATGCGCTCGGCCAAGCGTGTACGAATGCGGCTGAGCCGGGTTGCGATTGCGTTCTCGCTGAGGCCGGTAACCTCCGCGATCTCTCGGGTTGCAAGCTCTTCCAGGTAGAGCAGGATGATCTGGCGGTCCGCCGGCGGCAGCGCGCGGACCAGGAGCGCCAGACGCCTCCTGCGTTCACGATCGAGCGCTTGCTGCTCCGGATGCGGCCGCTTGTCGGAATGGCTCTGCGGATCTTCGTCGTCTCGCTCGCGACTTCGCTTCCGTCCGCTCTTGCCCTTCCATGTCAGCGCCGTGTTGTGGGCGATGCGATAGATCCAGGTCCGCTCGCTGGCTTCGCCCCGGAACTTCGGGATTGCGCCCCAGACCGCGGCCGCGATCTCCTGAAACAGGTCCTCGCGGTCCGCGGGCCGGGTCGCATATCCGGCCGTCAGGCGGCGCAGCGGCTGCTCGAACTCGTCGAGCAATCGCAGGAACGCGTCTTCCGCGGTTTCCTTGGTTGCCGCCATTCCGACTCTCGCTAAACGGTAGTCCAGCCGGGACGGAAGACCTTGCTGCTATTTCTTATCCCCCCAAGCCGCTGCGTAGAGCTGCGCCAGCGGAGCGAACGGTCTCCAACTCGCTGCTCCGCTCGGTCAACTCGTCTCGCTCGGCTCGCACGAAGCGCGTGTACGGGGCAAGCGTCTCCTCGATGCGGCCTCGGCTGCGGGCAATCTCCTTTTGAAACTGTCCTTCGAGCGCTTCTGAGAGCTGCGTGCGCAATGTGGAGATCTTCTCGCGCAACTCGGCTTTGGCCTTGCTACGACGGTGCGGCAGCACGAACAGGCCGAGCACGGCCATCACGCCCGCCGCGGCGATCCCCGTTGCGTCGAGAGCCGAGGAGGTCGCCGCCAGCGAGACCGCGGCGCCCAGGCTGACCGCGCCGGCCTCGAGCAGCGCCGCGTTGGCCACCGCGTTCTGCACCGATTCCGCCATGCGGTGCGCCTCGCGCGCCTTGTCGTAGCTCTCGAGCGTGTCTTGCGCGACGCGACCCACAGTTTCGAGCAGGCGCGTGCGGTCGTACTCGAATCCGGCGGAGAGCTTGCCGACGACTTGCTCGGCATGCTCGGATTCGCGCTTCTCGAAACGCTCGCGGACCACACTCCATTGCTGCAGGTCGCTCGTCACCAGCCAGTCGATGATGTCGTGCACCTTGCTTTCGATCTGCTGCGGCGCTTGGCCGACGACCTCACGCTCGAAGTCCGCTTTGACCTTCGCCTTGTTGACTAGGTCGAACACCCGCCCCACGCGGATCATCTCTTCGAAGAACTCGTGGCCGCGGCTCTCGAACTCGTGCAGGATCAGGTGAATGTCGGCCATGCGCAGCCCAAAGCCCTCGCGCAGGTCCTTCTCGTAGACCTCAAGCTGCGCCTGGATCTGCTCGACCTCGACGACGTCGCCCTCAAGCACCTCTAGGCGCCGGCTGACGATCTCGGCGTACTTGTCGCCCAGTCGCAGCGCGACGCCCAGCGGGTTGAGCAGCTTCAGGCGGAAACGCTCCTGCTCGTCCAGGGTGGATCGCAGGTAGCCCTCCAAGGCAGGAAAGCCGCTAGCGGCCAACGCCGTTTCGTCGCCGTTCTGTTTGGCGCGCAGGGCCGGCCGCGCGGCGACGGCGAAGATTTCTGGCTCGACGCCCAAAAGCGACTCGAAGCTCTCGGTCACGAAGGTCTTGACCCGCTCCACTTGCTCGGCCGTCTCGAGGATGTCGACCTTGTTGACGACGAGCACCACCTTCTTACCCCATTCGCGGATACGCTCGAGGAAGGCGCGCTCGCTTTCGGTAAACGGCCGGTCGGCCGAGGTGACGAACAGGACCAGATCCGCGCGCGGCACGAAGTGTTGCGTGATCGCCTCGTGCTCGCGGTCGATGGCGTTCGTGCCCGGCGTGTCGACAAGCCGCAAGTCTTCGAGCATCGGAACGGGGGCGGTGATGGTATCGGTGGCGCCCGGCTGGGATCGGCGCTCGAGTTGTGGCCCGTGGCGCAGGATCTGGATCCGCGAGGTGGTGGGCGTGACGCCCTCCTCGAGAACGGACTGGCCGAGCAGCGCGTTGACGAAGGCGCTCTTGCCGGAGTTGAACTCGCCGACGACGACGAGCAGGAACAGGTCGTCGAGCTGCTCGGCGGCCAGCCTGGCGGCGGCGTCGTCTTCCGGGTCGGCGCGCAGCTTGCCGAGCGCTACGCGCAGATCTCCTAGCACCGAGCGCACGCGCGCCAGGGTCTGTTCGCGCTCGGGCCCGAGCAAGCGGGACTGGGATAGGTCGTTTGCCACCGAAACTCCGCTCCTATTCTTGCGAAAAGGGGCTGAGGGCCGCTGGCCGGGTCCACGCGCGGTGATACAATCCGGCCTGATGGCCGTCGCCGAGAAAGCGTACTCCTGGGACGACATCAAGGACTGGCCCGCCGACGTCAGCCAACGCATCGAGCTGTTCGACGGGAGGTTGGAGATGTCGCCCACGCCTGGGAGCGCGCACGGGCTGGCCAATTCCGCTTTGGCGGCCGTGCTGCTGGAGGAGGTCGCTCGAACCGGCGCTGGAACGCTTTTCGTGGCCCCCATCGACGTGGTGCTGGCCACCGACTGCGTGCTCGAGCCGGACCTGTGCTTCGTACGCTCGGATCGCTTGGCGATCCTCGAGCGCACGCACGTCGCCGGGCCGCCTGATCTGTGTATCGAGATTCTCTCCGAGTCCACGCGGATCCGCGACGAAACCGTCAAGTCTGACCTCTACGCGCGCTACGGCGTCGCCGAATATTGGCTCGTGGACACGGTCGAGCGTCGTATTCGAAGCTACCGCAACGTCGATGGGCGGTTCGAGCTGCTCAGCGATGCGGCCGAGGGCGACGTCGTCGAGTCGGCCGTCTTCCGCGAGCTGCGTCTCGACCCGGCTGCGATATTCGGTCCGCCGCGCGGGTGATACAATCCGGCCAGATGGCCGTCGCCGAAAAAGCGTACTCCTGGGACGACATCAAGGACTGGCCCGCCGACGTCAGCCAACGCATCGAGCTGTTCGACGGGAGGTTGGAGATGTCGCCCACGCCTGGGAGCGCGCACGGCGCGGCAGGGAGCGACCTTGGCGGGTTGCTGTGGAATCACGTTCGTGAGCTCCGGCTCGGGCGCATGTTTCTCGCCCCCATCGACGTGGTGCTGGCCACCGACTGCGTGCTCGAGCCGGATCTGTGCTTCGTTCGCTCGGATCGCTTGGCGATCCTCGAGCGCACGCACGTCTCCGGGCCGCCTGATCTGTGCATCGAGATTCTCTCCGAGTCCACCCGCAAGCGCGACGAAACCGTCAAGTTTGACCTCTACGCGCGCTACGGCGTCGCCGAATATTGGCTCGTGGACACGGTCGAGCGTCGTATTCGAAGCTACCGCAACGTCGACGGGCGGTTCGAGCTGCTCAGCGATGCGGCCGAGGGCGACGTCGTCGAGTCGGCCGTCTTCCGCGAGCTGCGTCTCGACCCGTCCCAAGTCTTCGCTTCGATCTGATGGGCCGCATTCACGTACTTCCGGACCGCGTCGCGAACCAGATCGCCGCCGGCGAGGTGGTGGAGCGCCCGGCATCGGTGGTGAAAGAGCTATTCGAGAACGCGCTCGACGCCGGCGCCACGCGTGTGCGCATCGAAGTCGAGAAGGGCGGGCGCAAGCTCATCCGCGTCAGCGACGACGGCTGCGGCATGGGCCGCGACGACGCGATGCTGGCCTTCGAGCGCCACGCCACCAGCAAGCTGCAGGAGGTCGGCGACCTGCTGGCCATTGGCACGCTCGGCTTTCGCGGCGAAGCGTTGCCTTCGATCGCGAGCGTTTCGCGCCTGACCCTCGAGACGAGCTCGGAGGACGAGCAGATTGGCACGCGAGTCGAGATGGCCGGCGGCCGCATGCTCAATGTCGAAGACCAGCCACTGCCGCCGGGTACGACGGTCACCGTCAAGGACCTCTTCTACAACGTCCCTGCTCGGCGCAAGTTTCTCCGGACCGACAAGACCGAGCTCTCGCACGTGGCGGCGCTGGTGACGCACTACAGCCTCGCCCACCTCGACAAGACGTTCCATCTCTCGAATGAGAGCGGACCGCTGCTCCAGGTCACCCCGGTCGAAACGCTCGCCGAGCGCGTCTACCAGATCTTCGGCTCCGATGCGCTCGAACAGCTCATCGAGCTCGAGCCGTTCGTGCGCGAGCTCGAAGTCGCCGGCTCGCCGCTGCCGCCGACGCGGGCCGTGGAGCAGGCGCTCGAAGGCGGCCCGGCGAAAGAACGCCGTGAATTCTCCGCATGGGGATTCATTTCCAAGCCGCACGTCGAGAAGCTCAGCCGCAACTCGATCTACCTCTTCGTCAACAACCGTCTCATCAAGGATCGCGTGCTGCTCAAGGCGATCTCGAGCGCCTATCACAACATCCTGCCGCCTGGTTCGTTTCCGTTCACGCTGTTGTTCCTTGAGATGCCTTTCGAAGAGGTCGACATCAACGTGCATCCCGCGAAGACCGAGGTGCGGTTCCGCCATCAGAGCTTCGTCTACGACTTCGTACGCGATTCGATTCGCGAGCGGCTGATTCGCTCGAAACCTGTCTCAACGATGCCCTTGCCCGCCTCGCCCGCGCAACCGGCGACGAACCTGCCCTTCTCCGAAGGTTCGTGGCGCGTGGAGCAAGGGGGAGAAGGCCGGCCGGCGGAGATCGCGCCGGAGTTGCGGTTGCAGCCCGAAGCCCCGCCCGCGGCGCGGTTCGACTTCCCGGCCTCGACCGCGCTCGACTTTCCGCTATCCAACGAGGGCGAGACTCAGAATCCCGCCGGGGACGGGCCCGAGAAGCTGCCGCCCGAGTCCGCGCCTTCGCGCACGCTCGACCCCGCACCTCATAGTCGCGCCCGCCTGGTCGAGATCCCTCCCGCGGAGTCGCTGGCGGACGTTAGCGCACTGCGGCCGCTGGGGCAGGTGCAAGACAGCTTCATCGTGGCGTCGGGACACGACGGGTTGTGGGTCATTGACCAGCACGTAGCCCACGAGCGTATCCTCTACGAACAGGTGCTGGCCAACCGCCAGGCCGGATCGCCGGAATCGCAACGGCTGCTGATGCCGATCATCCTCAACCTCACGCCCGAGCAGCAGATCGCCTTCGACCACATCAACGAAGAGCTCGGCGCAAACGGCTTCGAAGTGGAGCCGTTCGGCAATCGGACCGTGGCGGTCAAGGCCGCGCCGGCCGGCCTGTCGCCGAGCGAGACCGAGACTCTGCTGCACGAGATTCTCGAGACGCCTGACCGCGAGCTGCGCGCGCTGTCGCTAGAAGACCTGCGCAAGCAAGTCGCCGCGACGATCGCCTGCCACGCCGCCATCAAGATCAACACGCCGCTCGAGCCGCCCAAGATGCGCTGGCTGCTCGATGAGCTGGCGAAGACGGAATGTCCCATGGCGTGCCCGCACGGGCGGCCGATCGCGCTCAAGTACGGCCTCAAGGACATCTTGAAGGCTTTCCACCGGATCTAAGGCACGCCTGCGAGCGCCTCCCTCTGCGCGCATCGTTACCATATCGGTTTGAGCGCTATCGAAGCCCTCATCGTCGATGACGAAAAGCTTGCTCGCGACGAGCTTGCTTTCCTGCTGGAATCCCATCCCGAAGTTGCGGTCGTCGGCCAAGCGGAGAACGGCCTCGAGGCGGTCGCCATGATCGATGAACATGAGCCGGACTTGGTCTTTCTCGACGTGCAGATGCCTGGGCTCGACGGCCTGAGCGTGGCGCGCAAGGTGATCGAGCGGGGCGGGAAGCTGCCGCACTTCGTCTTCGTGACCGCGTTCGACCAGTACGCCGTCGAGGCCTTCGAGGTGAACGCCGCGGACTATCTGCTCAAGCCGATCGAGCAGGCGCGTCTCGCCCGCTCGCTCGAGCGGACCCGAACCGCCCAGGAGCAACCCGAGTCGGAGACGACCCGCGTGGAGCAACTGCTGGCCCAACTGCAGGGGCAGGCCAAGCCGCCGGCCAAGCTGCTGGTGCGACAGGCCGACCGCATGGTGCTCGTCGACGCGGCCGATCTGATCTTCGCCACCACCCACGAGGGCGCGATCAACGTGGTGACGACCGCGCTCGAAGGCCAGTCGAACTACCGCACGATCGAGGAGCTGCAACAACACCTCGACCCAAACGCGTTTTGGCGCGCGCACCGCTCCTACCTGGTCAACATCAACCGCATCCAGGAGGTCGTGCCTTGGTACAAGTCCTCCTACCAGCTGCGGATGTCCGATCGGGCTCAGACCGAGATTCCGGTCAGCCGCGCACAGACGAAGCGACTGCGCGAGCTGTTCAAGCTCTGATGCGATTGAGGGCTCTCATCTGCGCTGTCGCGTTTCCCCTCACTGCTCTCGCCATGCCGCCCATCGAGTACACCGTTCGTTTTCCCGAGCCACAGACCAACACTTGCGAGGTCGAAGCCGTCTACCCGAGCGGCGATGCGGACGCGGTGACGCTGATGATGGCCGTCTGGACGCCGGGATCCTACCTGGTGCGCGAGTACTCCGGGAAGATCGAGACGCTCCACGCCCTTGACTCCGCCGGCCGCGAGACGCCGGTCGAGAAGCTCGCCAAGAACCGCTGGCGGGTCTCGGCGGACAACGGGCGGGCGCGGATCCGCTACCGCCTCTACGCTTGCGAGATGTCGGTCCGCACAAACTGGGTGGAGAGGGACTTTGCGATCCTGATCGGCGCGGCGACCTTCCTGACTCTGTCGGACGAAGAAACGGATCGCCCCGCAGCGGCCGCGCATCGCGTGCAGCTCGAGCTTCCCGCCGGCTGGACCGACTCGGCCAGCGGGATGGCGGCAGGCGAAGCTCCGCACTCCTTCGTCGCCGGCGACTTCGACGAGCTCGTCGATTCACCCATCCTGGCGGGCGGGCTCGCGAGGTACAGCTACGAAGTCGATGGCGTGCCGCACGCCTTGGTCAACCTAGGGGAAGGCGGCGTCTGGGACGGCGCCCAGGCGGCTCGCGATGTCGAGAAGATCACGCGGGCGCAGGTGCGGTTCTGGGGCGGCGCGCCGTATCCGCGCTACGTGTTCTTGAATGCGATCACCGAGGCCGGCGGCGGGCTCGAGCACCGGACGTCGTCGCTGCTGATGACCAAGCGTTTCGCGACGCGTACGAAGAAGGACTATCAGCGTTGGCTCAAGCTCGCCAGCCACGAGCTCTTCCACGCCTGGAACGGCAAGCGCATGCGCCCGGTCGAGCTTGGACCCTTCGACTACGAGCGCGAACGCTACACGGGCGGCCTGTGGGCCGTCGAGGGGCTGACCTCCTACTACGAATCGGTGCTGCTCGCCCGCGCCGGGCTCCTCGACGAGGGGGATTTCCTCGAGCACATCTCCGAGGACATCGAGACCCTGCAGACCACGCCTGGGCGCGCGTTGCAAGCGGCGTCGGAATCTTCGTTCGACGCCTGGGTCAAGCTCTACCGCCGCGACGCGGGCTCCGCGAACCGGACCGTGAGCTACTACGCGAAAGGCGCCGTCGTCGGCATGCTGCTCGACGCAAAGATCCGCGCCGCGACGGGCGGCAAACGGAGCCTCGACGACGTGATGCGCGCCGCCTTCGAGCGTTTCTCGGGCGATCGGGGTTACGCCGCCGACGAGCTCCGCGGGCTGGTGAGCGAGGTCGCGGGAGAGGACCTCTCGGGCTGGCTCGCTAGCGCTCTCGACGGGACCGGCGAGCTCGACCACGAGCCGTTGCTCGGCTGGTTCGGGTTGCGCTTCGCGCCGGCGAAGCCGGAGGAGGAGCCCGCGGCGTGGCTGGGCGCCAAGACCGCGGTGCGCGAGGGTCGCCTGGTCGTCACCGAGGTTCGCCGCGGAACGCCGGCGTTCGAAGCCGGGCTCAACGTCGATGACGAGATCCTGGCGATCGGGGACTACCGTGTCGCGCCAACCGGGCTAGACGATCGGCTGGCCCGCTACCGGCCCGGGGATGAGCTGTCGCTGCTGGCGGCGCGCCGCGAGCGCGTGTTGCGGCTCACCGTAACGGCCGGCCAAAAGCCGGCCGAGAGCTGGAAGTTGGAAGTCGACCCGGAGGCTCCGGCCAAGACCATAGACCGCCGCGCGGCCTGGCTGCGTTAGCAGGCCCCCGGGCGGCCTACAATGGACCGATGCTTCGCCTCTGGTTGTGGGCTCTGGCGCTTTCCGCGGCCGCGGCGGCGCCCGGCGTCGAATCCGAGCTGATCTTTCCCCTCGAGCCGTGGCACAACCACTCGTCGTCGATCGTCGAGTTTCCCTCAGGCGAGCTGTTCGTGGTGTGGTTCCACGGCTCGGGCGAGCGCCGCGCGGACGACGTAAAGGTGATGGGCGCGCGCAGGCCGGCCAGCGCGGAAGGTTGGAGCGCGCCGTTCGTGGTCGCCGACTACCCGGGTTTCCCGGACACCAACTGCACCTTGTTTCTCGATCGCAGGGGCCGGCTGTGGCTGTTCTGGATGACCTTTCTCGCCAACGAGGTCGAGACGACGGTCCTCAACTATCGCGTCTCCTCTCGCTACGCGGGACTCGACGGCCCGCCGATGTGGGAGCGGCAGGAGCTGCTGCTGTTGCACCACGACCTCGAGGCGTTCGCCGCGAAGGTTCGCTCCGTCGCCGCACCCGCACTCGACGGCGCCACGCCCGAGCGCGCCGAGTATCTGCTGCGCCTGATGGAGAACGCCGCGGATAAGTACGTCTCCCGCACCGGTTGGATGGTCCGCACCCACCCGCTGCAGTTGCCTTCCGGCCGTATGCTCGTCGGGCTCTATTCCGACGTGTACGATTTCAGCCTCGTCGCGATCAGCGACGACGACGGTCGCACTTGGCGGCCGAGCGAGCCCATCGTAGGCTTCGGGGCGGTGCAGCCCGGCTTCGTGCGCAAGCGCGACGGCGCGCTCGTCGCTTACATGCGAGACAACGGCCCCGCCCCCAAGCGCATTCCGCACGCCGAATCGCGCGATGAAGGCGAGAGCTGGAGCAGGGTCGTTGACACGGACCTTCCCAACCCCGGCTCCAGCGTAGAGCCCGTCACCCTAGCCAACGGCGATTGGCTGCTGGTCTACAACGATCTCGAGCAGGGAAGGCATTCGCTGGCCGTCTCGATCTCGGACGACGAGGGGGCGAGCTGGTCCCGGCCGCGCCACCTGGACCGCTCCGAACCTGGCGGCGGGTCCTACCACTACCCGTCGGTCGTCCAAGCGCGCGACGGCTCGATCCACGTCACCTACAGCTATTTCGTCGCGGGCGGCAAGTCGATCAAGCACGCCCGCTTTGAGCCGGAGTGGGTGCGGCCGCCTCGAGACGCTCCTTGACCACCGCGACCGCGCCGTCGGCGGGCAGGATCTTGCGTCCACGCCGGCTCGCCCAACAGTGCGTGATCTCCGCGCCGAACAGCACGATGATCGCGGAGTAGTACACCCACAGCAACAGCACCGCCAGCGCCGCCGCCGGCCCGAACGTCTGCGTCATGTCCCGCGAGCTCAGGTAGAGGCTCACGCCGAACCGCCCCGCCGAGAGCAGCGCCGCGGTCACGCCCGAGCCGATCCACACGTCCCGCCAACGCACCCGCGCGTCCGGCAGAATCCGGAAGACGACTGCTACCACGACGAAGTGGACGAACAGCCCCGTGGCTAGATCGACCAGTTGCAGCGCGGGTTGGGAGAACGCCTCCGGCAGGAAGCGCCGAATCGTCTCGCCCGCCACGGCTAGCGCCGCACTCGCCAGGAACGAGACCAGCATCAGCGCCGTGAGCGCCAGGATCACCCCGAGCGACAAGGCCCGTTTGAGGAGCACGTTGCGCAGAAAGCCGCGCTTTGGGTCCGGTCTCACCGCCCAGGCGCGATTGATGGCGTTCTGCAATTGCACCAGCACGCCAGTGGCGGCGAACACCAAGAAGGCGCCGGCGCCCAGCACCATCACGCTGTCCGGCTTCAGGCGTCGTGAGATCGCCCCGATCTCGTCTTGTAACTGCACAGCGACCGCCGGCCCCACGGCCTCGCGCATGCTCTCCAGTAGGCGGGCCTCGACGGCCTCCCAACCCACGATCGAGCCCGCCACCACAGCGACCAGAAACAGCAGCGGCGGCAGGGAGAAGACCGCATAGTAGGCCAGCGCCGCCGCCAGCGTGGCGCAATCGTCGCTCTGGAACTCGTCGATCGCACGAACCAGCGTCCTCCAAATTTCGGTCCATTTCGGCAACGTCTCTGAGTGTAGGATATATTCGCGCTGGCAATCCTCGCCCGGTACGGACTACAATCTTGCGGGAGATGTCCGCACTTGGCGTCGGCGTCCCAAGCCGGGATGCACTCGAAGGTTCCTTACGCGTCGCGATCGTAGGAGCTGGTCCGGCCGGTTTCTACACCGCTCAGGCGCTGCTGAAACAGGAGGAAGTGCCGGTCGAGGTCGACCTGATCGACTCGGCGCCGACGCCGTTCGGGCTGGTGCGCACCGGCGTTGCGCCCGATCATCCCAAGATCAAAGCCGTTGCGGCGCTCTACCACAAGCTCGCGCTCTCGCCCCAAGTGCGCTTCTTTGGCAACGTCGAGCTCGGCCGCGACGTCTCGCTCGACGACCTGCGCGGGCTCTACCACCAGATCGTGTTCAGCAACGGCGCGCAGGCCGACCGCAAGCTCAACATTCCCGGCGAGGATCTGCAAGGCGTGCATTCGGCGCGCGAGTTCGTGGCCTGGTACAACGGCGACCCCCGGCACGCCAACGACTCCTTCGAGCTCGACTCCAACGGCGCCGTCGTGGTGGGCGTGGGCAACGTCGCCGCGGACGTGGCGCGCATCCTCTGCCGCACGCATGAGAAGTTGGCCGTGACCGACATGGCCGACCACGCCCTGGAGGCGTTGCGGGCCAGCAAGGTCGAGACTGTATGGGTGCTGGGCCGGCGCGGGCCCGTTCAGGCGAAGTTTTCGACTCCGGAGATCCGCGAGCTCGGCGAGCTCGACGCCGCCGAGACGTCGGTACTCGCGGCCGACCTCGTGCTCGACGAGCATAGCCAGGCCGAGCTCGACGCCGGCAAGGAGAACGACGAGACGCATCGCAACATGCAGGCGCTTGGCGAGCTGCGCGACCGCTCCGAGCCAGAAAAGAGCCGTAAGCTCATTCTCCGGTTCCTCGTCTCCCCTGTCGAGATCCTCGGCGACGAGAACGGTCGCGTGCGCGGCTTGAAGATCGTCAAGAACAAGCTCGTCAAGGGCGAGGACGGCTGGGTGCGTCCCGAACCGACCGGCGAGACGGAAATTCTCGAAGCGGGCTTGATCTTCCGCTCGGTTGGCTACAAAGGCAGGGCGCTGCCCGGTCCGCCATTCGACGAGCGCAAAGGCGTCATCCCGAACGACCGCGGCCGCGTCTTCGATCCGGCGACGAACGACGTGGTCCCCGGCCTCTACGCCGCCGGGTGGATCAAGCGCGGCCCCAGCGGCTTGATCGGCTCCAACAAGGCCTGTGGGCGCGAGACCGCGGAGCAGATGCTCGCCGACGCCAAGGCCGGCGAGCGACTCGCGCCATTGCAGCCCGATCCTGAAGCGGTCAACCGCCTGCTCGAGAGTCGCGGCGTCCGCTACGTGAGCTACGACGACTGGATGAAGATAGACGCCCACGAGACGGAGATGGGCGAGAAGCAAGGACGCCCGCGCGTGAAGCTGACCGCGCTCGAAGACTTTTTCAAGGTGCTCGCCGCCGGGGCGTAGGGGTTCGGCCCGCAGAACCGAGGCGCGCGGCGACGCGCCCCTCCCTCAGCCGGTCTTCCAGCTCTTCACCGTCTCGCCATCCCGGAGCAGCTCCATCGAGGCCATCTCGAAGGTCCCCTCGGCTCTGCCGAAGTCGAGCCCGAGCCCGCAGAACCAATCCGTCGCGCTGAAGGCCAGCTCGAGGTTCTGCCAGCGGCCGTTCGCGTCCATCTCGATTGGAAGAGCGTTGCCGTTTCCGCGCATGTTGTCGACGGTGTAGAAGACGAGCTTCGCCGGCGCGGCGTCTTTGGTGCGACCGCGCAGCTTGAACGTGAAGTCGCCGGCCTCGGCCACCAGCGGCATCTTCACGATCGCCCCCCGGCCGCCGGGCCACTTCATCTCCATGCCGGCCTTGCCTTCGCTGATGAAGCCGTTGGCCGTCATCCAGTCGCCTGCCCGGGTGCGCAGATCGTACTCGGCGGGCAGTGGGTCTTCGAATTCGGCGCCGGTGTCGCCGGTGTCCTCGATCCAGGCCTCGAGCTGGTCCCGCATCTCGCCGAGCTTGAGCTGGTATTGCGGGTCGAGCGCTAGATTGCGCACTTCGTAGGGATCGGCGTGCAGATCGTAGAGTTCTTCCTCGGGCCGTTCGTCGGCCATGAACTGCATCTGGTCCCGCTCGAGCTTGCCCTCGGCCTTGAGCTGCCGCATCAGCATCAGCGAGGGGTAGGACGTGTCCTTGTAGTTGTTCGGCTGGGTGTAGGCGCGCTCGGGCAGATAGTTGCGAATGTACTTGTACTGCGTTGTGCGCGCCGCGCGGATGCGGTCGACGGTCTCGTCAGCGCGATCGCGCGCACAGAACTGGATCTCCCGCTCGGGGTCGGACTCCGGGCCGATGAAGACCCGCGCCTGCATGTTGCCCGGCCGCTCAATGCCGCACAGCGCGAGCGACGTCGCCGTGATGTCGATGTGGCTGACGAGCTGGTCGTTCTTCGAGCCCGCGGTCCAGCCCGCCGGCCGCAGCTTCTCCGGGATCCGCACGATGAGCGGAATGACCATGCCGCCCTCATAGCAGAACTGCTTGCCGCGCGGCATGGCGCGCCCGTGGTCGCCGAAGAAGAACACGATGGTGTCTTCAGCGAGGCCTTCGCTCTCCAAGCGGTCGAGCACGGCGCCGACCTTCTTGTCCAGGTGCTGCGTCGTCTCGAGGTAGAGCGCCCAATCGCGCCGCGCCAGCGGGTGGTCCGGATAGTAGGGCGGCAGTTTGACCGCGTCGGGGTCGACGGGGTCGTCGGGGTCGGCGTAAAAGGCGCGGTGAGTTTCGCTGAAGTTGATCTGCGCATAGAAGGGCTGATCTTCGGTGCGCTGCGTCCAATCGGTTCCGTCGTAAGGAGGCCCGGGGAGGTTGAAATTGAAGTCGGTCTTGCCGCGTCCGCCCACCGGCGTGTCCTTCAAGTTCGAGGTGTGGTAGCCGGCCGCCCGAAACAGGTCGGGGAACGGCGTCACCTCGGCCGGGAGCGCGTAGTCGTCGTCGCGGTGGCTACGGTGGTTGTGCGCTCCGATCGAGGTCTGATACATCCCGGTGAGCAGGGCCGAGCGCGCGATCGAGCAGATCGGCGCGGTCACACAACACTGGGTATACAGCACGCCTTCGGCGGCCAGTTGGTCGATCCGCGGCGTCGACACGGTTTTATCGCCGTAGCAGCCGAGCTCGGGCGAAAAATCCTCGGCGATGATCCACAGAATGTTCGGCTGAGGAGCGTCTTCGAGCAAAGCGGCGCCTCCGCAGCCGGCGAGCAGCGTGGCGCCGGAGACGGAAAGGAATTCACGACGTGAGGTAGACATGGCTCATCGGACAATAATAGCGCGACCGCCGAAGCAAGGTCGCTACTCGAGCGTTTTGTCCGCGGAGCTCCTTTGATGGATCTTGCGGCTCGGGCTGAGCGCCGCGGTTTTCGCGGGTATCTACGAACGAGCTAGCGGCAATTGGGCGGTCTATGTCCCGGACCTACAGGGCTGCATGACCGACGCTCGATGCGGTCAAGGACAGCGTCCGGGAAGCGATTCGGGGGCGCATCGAGACGCTCCGCGAGACAGGCGATCCAGTGCCACAGCCCACCAGCGTGGCGGGCGGGGTGGAGGTGACGGCTGCGTAGGCAGGCTAGCTCCTACCGCCCGGAGTAAACAGCCGCAAGTTCACCTCAGTCCCGTCAGGCAGGTCCTGCACCTGGCGCGCGAAGTTGGCGAGAAACGCGATTGCATCGTCGGCGGGGACCGCGCGCATGGAGGCCTCGGAGCTCGACTCCCGCATCACCAACGGCGGCATCACGTGAACGAGCGCACCCGGCTCCAGAGAGCCGTTCTCTTGGTGGAACTGCGCCAGACGCTGAAGCTGGAGGTACTCGACCGGCGCCTTCCGGCACTCATCGAGAAAGTGAGGAAGGTCAACCCCGAGCGCGACCACCCGGCCCGTCTCCGCGCTCAAGCGAAACACGCCGCCATCCCGGAGCAGGAACTGGTTTCCCAAGAAGTCCTGTCCGAACGGCGCGTCGTGCGGCTCCACGTCCCGAAACAGCTCGTGCAGCGCCATCTCGCCCGACCAGTAGCGCTCCAGCGAATGCCACGCGGGCTCGTCGGTCACGCCGCGCACGTGCAGCCCGCCGGCGTAGGCGACGAAGCCGTTGATCTGCCAGAGAATCTCGATGAGATCGCCCGGCAGGTTCTCGAGCTTCCGGGGCGTGCCGAGCTCCGGGCCTTGGTAGGTGACGCCTTGTAGGGTCATCTACTCCACTTTGACGGCCATCTGCTGGGCGATCAAGCAAAGCTCGGCGGCCCTGAACGCGTGCTGCTGCGTCATCGCCTTTTCGGTCCCCTCGAGGCAGTCGAGAATCAACTGCCCAAAGAAAGGAAACCCCACGGTGTCGTGCGTCTCGATGCGCTTCTCTTCCTGGTGATTGACGAGGTAGAGCTGGTCGGCGGTCGGATCACGCGCGACATCGAGATACTTGCGCAGCTCGATATAGCCGTCGGTCCCGAGGATGAAGCAGCGTCCGTCGCCCCAGGCGCCGAGCCCGTCGGGAGTGAACCAATCGACGCGGAAGTAGTTGGTGGCGCCGTTGTCGGCGGTGAGCGTGGCGTCGCCGAAGTCGTCGAGCTCGGGGTATTGTTTGTTGTTGTAGTTGGCGATCCGCGCCGATTCGATCTTCGCGTCCTTCGCTCCGGCGAAGTGCAGGAACTGCTCGATCTGGTGGCTGCCGATGTCGATCAGAATGCCGCCGTATTTGCACCTCTCGAAGAACCACTGCGGCCGGCCTGCCGCGCCGAGACGGTGCGGTCCGGTTCCGATGACCTGAAGGACCCGGCCTATGGCGCCTTCGTCGATGAGGTTGCCGGCATAGATCGAGCACTCGGTGTGCAGCCGCTCGGAGTAGTAGACCGCGTACTTCTTGCCGGTCTCGGCGGCGGCCTTCTTTGCGTCGTCGAGCTGCTCAAGAGTGGTAAACGGCGCCTTGTCGACGAAGTAGTGCTTGCCGGCGCGCATCGCCTCCACCCCAAGCGGGCCGCGGTCGCAGGGCACGCAGGCCGAGGCGACGAGTTGGATCTCTGGGTCGTCGTAGATCTGCTGGCGCGACCGGGCTGCCTTGGCCTTGGGATAGGCCTCGAGGAACTTCGCCACGCGACTTTCATCGGGGTCGTGCACCCACTTCGGCGTCGCGCCGGCCTCGACCAAGCCGTTCATCATGCCGTAGATGTGGCCGTGGTCGAGCCCGATGGCGGCGACCCGGAATTGGCCGGCCTCGACAACCGGGCGAGCCTTGCCGGTCGGGGCGTAGTTCATGCCGTCGGCTTTTTGCATAAGGTCCAGTCTACGCAACCTCGAACGGCCAATCCCCCGACCTCTTCGCCGAGACCAGGTACACCAACGCTCCCACGACCAGCGTCCCGACCCCAAACACCAAATACCGCAGCCCAAGGCTCAAGAACACATACGTGTACCCAGCCAGCGAAACCAGCGCCGGCAGTGGATACAGCCACATCCGGAACGGAAACTCGATCCTACCCTCGCGACGCAGCAGGAACAAAGCCAGCGTATGCCCGATGAACTGGATCAAGATCCGCGCCGCCATCAGCGCCGCGATCACTTCCTCGAGCGAGAGAAAGCTCGCCAGGATCGCCAGCCCGCCGATCAACAGCAGCGAGCGGTGCGGGAAATGCTTCTCCGGATGCAGCTCGCCCAGCCAACGAAAGAACACGCCGTCCTTGGCCGCGGCGTAAGGCACGCGCGAATAGCCCAGCAGCAGAGCATAGAGCGATGCAAACGCGGTAAAGACGATCATCCCGGCGAGCAGCTTACCGGCCCACGGTCCGTAGAGTTGCTGCATGAACAGGGCGCCGAGGAAGTCCGACTCCATCGCTTCCGCCCACGGCACCACGCCGATGAACCCGAACGCCATCGATACATCGATCAGCGTGACGCCTAGGATCGAGTAGAGCACCGCCCGCGGAATCGTCCGTCCCGGCTCGCGAACCTCCGCGCCCAGGTAACAAACCTGGTAGTAGCCCAAGTACAGATAGAGCACTTGCGCGGTGCCTTGGCCTAAGTTCTGCAGCCAGTTTAGATCGATGTCGAACGCCCCGGGCGGCAGCGCGAACGCCCGCGCCGGATCGAAGCTCAGCAACCCGGCCACGACGACCCAGCCGGTGGTGAGGATCATCACCGTCCACAGCACGGCCATCAGCTTGGCGATGTCGCCAATGCGCCGGTACAACGCGACGATCAGCACCACGGCGATGCAGGCCGCCGTGATCTTGGACTGCATCTCGGTCATCGCCGGCCAGAAGACCTTCAGGTAGGCGACTAGCCCGATGTTGCCCGAGGCGATTTCGAGCGGCCCGGCGAACAGGATCTGCCACACGAACAGGAACGCCAATAGCCGGCCCCACTTCTTTGGTCCGAAGCCCTCGCGCAGGAAAACGTAGGTGCCCCCGGCGGCCGGTAGCGCCGCGCCCAGCTCGGCCACCACCAGCCCGTCGGCAAGTGCGATGGTGCAGCCCACCAGCCACGCCACGTACGACTGCGGACCGCCCAGGGTCTTGAGGATCAGAGCCATCGCGATGAACGGCCCGATCCCGACCATATTCGACATGTTGATGGTCGTGGCGTTGAACACGCCTAGGCGACGCTCGAGCGACGGCGGCTGCGGCATGGCGGGAGAGTAGCATACCCGCTTGCTACGATGAGACCTGCGGAAAGGAACCCTTCCGGCGGTGCAGTTTTCCGGAATCTCGCGCAGAACTTTCCTCGGCGCCGCCGCGGCGGCGCACCCCCTGCTGGGCGCCAACAGCAAGGGCACGCGCATCGCGATGCCCGAGGTCGAGATTGCAGACCCGCTCACCGAAAGGAAGATGTTTCGGCTCACCGACCCCGACGTCCTGTTCCACCTGCCCCACTTCCACCACCGCTTCCTCTCGCGCAAGAACGACTTCATCCTGCTCGGCGGCGAGCTCGACGGAACGCGCCAAATTTTCGAGTACGACCTCAACCGCGGGCGGCTCACCCAACTCACCGACGGCCCCGGGGTCAACACCTACTCGGCCACGCTCGACGCCCGTGAGCGCACACTGTACTTCGTCCAAGGCGATGCGCTCGTCGAGACGAATGCGCGCGGCCGCGGGCAGCGCAAGGTCTACCAAGTCGAAACCGGCTGGGCGCTCACAGGCCATCTCGGCTTGACCGCCAACGCCAAGTACGCAGCCCTGATCGAGATGCGGGACGGCGATCAACGCGACGACCCCCGCGAGCAGTTCGAGAAAGGGCCGCGCTGCCGCTTGCGCGTGGTCGACCTTGCCGGCTCCGCTCCCGCACGCACACTTGTCGAAGAAGACCGCTGGCTGGCGTGGCCGCAGTTCCGGCCCGGCGGGCTCGATATCCTCTACGCGCACGAAGGGCCGTGGGGGGAGATCGAGGACCGCTTGCGGCTGATCGGTTTCGACGGCTCGAACGACAAGGCGCTCCGCCCGCGCAGCGGCGAGGAGGAGGTCGGCCAAGAGCAGTGGGCCGCCGACGGCTCGCGCATCTATTTCGTACACTTCCCCGACAGCACCGGCCGGCGCGCCACGGTGCGTTCGGTGGACCCAGTCAGCGGCGCCGAGCACACCATCTCGCCGTGCTCGGCCTTCGGTTGGATGCAGGTCAACGCCGATGCAACGGCCATCGTCGGCGCCAGCCGCCGGCTCTCGGGGCCGAACATCTACGTCCTGTTTACCAAGCTCGCGCGGGAGATCACGCTCTGTGAGCACTCCTCGAGCCGCGAGCCCTATCCGCTGCCCGGCGGCCGCTCGGATCCGCACGCCTCGCACCCCGCGCCGGTGTTCTCGCGCAACAGCCAATGGGTCTACTTCACCTCCGATCGAGAGGGCAGGCCCGCGATCTACCGCATGAAGCTGGAAGACTTGGTGAGCGAGACGTGAGAAGAGCGCAGCCTTTCCGAGCCCGGGCAGCGATGCCCGGGTGCGATGTTTCGAGGCCGTACCGAGGTTCGCACCCCGGCAAGGCCGCCGGGGCTCGGAATTACGTCGTTGCCGAGCCCGGGCAGCAATGCCCGGGTGCGATCTCAACGACAGCACAAGAATCACCCCCCGGCATGGCTGCCGGGGCTCGGGATAGCGGTAAACGGAGGCGCGCCCGGCCATGAAGATCCTCTTCGTCGGCGACGTGATCGGGCGCCCGGGCCGGCGCATGGTGCAGCGCAGGCTGCTCGAGCTCGTCGACTCGCACCAAGCGGACTTGAAGATCGTCAACTGCGAAAACGCCGCCGCCGGCTTCGGCGTCACGCCAGACATCGTGCGGGCCTTGCTCGAAGCCGG
Organism: Bryobacterales bacterium; assembly: GCA_965216545.1. GTDB lineage: Bacteria > Acidobacteriota > Terriglobia > Bryobacterales > UBA6623 > RI-231. Next base: position 649,031 of record OZ244172.1, on the reverse strand, counting down.
CGCCGACGTGCTCACCTCCGGCAACCACATCTGGGACAAGAAGCAGATTTTCGACCACTTCGCCCAGGAGCCGCGCCTGCTGCGCCCGGCCAACTACCCCGACGCGCCCGGCGAAGGCCTCTACGTCGGCGCCACCGAGCAGGCTGCGCGCTACGCCGTGATGAACCTGCAAGGAAGGGTATATCTGCCCTCGATCCAGTGCCCTTTTCGTACCGCGGATGCCCTTCTCGAACAGATCCCCGCCGAGGTCAGGGTCCGCTTCATCGACTTTCACGCCGAGGTCACCAGCGAAAAGATCGCCTTCGGGTGGTACTTCGATGGCCGCGTCTCGGCCGTTGTGGGGACCCACACCCACGTGCCGACCGCCGACGAACGCGTGCTGCCCCAGGGAACCGCTTATCTCACCGATTGCGGCATGACCGGGCCCATCGACTCGGTCATTGGCATGGACAAAGAAGGCTCGGTGCAGCGCTTCCTCACCGGCATGCCGACGCGCTTCGAGCCGGCATCGGGGCCGGTTCGCCTCAACGCCGTGGTGATCGACGTGGATGAGTCGAATGGGCGAGCGCGGTCGATCGAGCGGGTCACGGTCTTGGAGGACTGATCCGGCAATAGCATGGAATCACGCCGCGCAAGGTCGATCGAGCTCACCAGGGTCTTCGCGGACCAACGCGGCGTTGTGGCGCGGTAGCATATCCCTCGCCATGCCGCGTTTGCCGTTGATCCTGCTTCTGCTCCCCGCTTCTCTCTCCGCCCTTGAGCGCCCCGGCGTCGAGTTCCAAATCTTCCAGTTCCCCGCGGACGCCATGCCTCGCATCGATGGCGACGCCTCGGACTGGGACGTCGTCCCCGATTCCTACGCCATCGGCACGGATCAGCTCCGCGACGCCGTCATCGACAAAGGAGCCCGGGTCGACCCCAAGAATCTCGACGTGAAGGTCAAAGTCGGCTGGGTCAAGGGCGTCAACCGGCTCTACTTCCTCTACGAGGCCTACGACAATTACTGGGACTTCGCACTGGCCAACCGCCACAACGACATTTTCGAGGTCGTCGTCGACGGCGATCTCTCCGGCGGACCGTTTATCAAGAACAAGCACCCCAACGAGGGCCTCAAGCCCATGGAGGCGCACTTTCTCTTTCACGGCGTCCACGCCCAGAACTACCACGTCATGACCCCGAACGCAGGCCAGGACTGGGCTTTCGTTTGGGGCAGCCAGCCCTGGGCGAAGGAGTTGCCGTGGGGCAATGCCGCCTTCGACTACGACTTCAGGCCCGGCGAGAGCGGCAAGCTCACCCTCGAGTTCTGGATCACGCCCTTCGACTACGCTCCGCCCGACCCGGCGCGCGCTGTGGTCTCCGAGCTCGTCGAGGACGAAATCATCGGCCTCTCCTGGGCCATCCTCGACTACGACGATGTCGACGAGCGGCAGTACACCGGCTTCTACAGCCTCTCGCATACACAGGAGATGGTGGGTGACGCCAACCACATGGTCGCTTTTCGCTTGGCGCCCCTCGAGTCGCGTTTCCGCAAGCCCATCGAGGCGGCTTGGAAGTTCCTGACGCTCGACATGAGCCGCCGGCTCATCGCCTTCCAGGACATGTCCCACGGCGACATTCGTTCCTGGCATTGGGACTTTGGCGACGGCCAGACCTCCACCGATCAGCACCCGATCCACGCCTACGACGAGGCCGGCGAGTACGTCGTCACGCTCGGGATCGACGGCCCGGCCGGCAAGGCCAGCCACACCAGCGTGCGCGCCGTGGCCGTGAAGTAGCGTGCCATAGCGCCGAGAAAGCTGTTACATTGGGCCGCAGCTCGCCATGGAGTTTTCCCAAAAACCCTGGCGCCTCGCCACGATCCTGCCCGGCGCGCTGCTCGTGTTGGTGGCCTGTTCGCAAATCTACATGGCGCACACCGGCGAGCTCACGCCCTCGAAGGGCGGCGGTTTCGGGATGTTCGCGGCAGTCGACATGCGCAGCGCCCGCGCCTGGTCGGTCGATTGTCTCGACGCGGACGGCTCGCCGTGCCGGGCGCTCATCTTCGCCGAGGACGGCCCGCTGGGCGATTGGCTGACCGAGCGTTTCCGCACCAAGCCGGACGCCGCCGCGCGCGCCGAGGCAGCCGATCGCATCTTCGCCGCGCGATTCGTCCCCGCGAGCCATTCCGAGGTCGTGCGCGACCGACGCCTGGGCCAGACGCTCGAGCTGCTGCCGCCTGGTTGGCCGGACACGCCGCTGATGAGGCTGCAAACATCCGGAAACAGCAGCCCCGCCCAGCCGGCGCGGCTCCGCGCCATCCGCTTTCAAGCCTGGCGGATGCGCTACGACGCGACAACCAACCAAGTGCGGTGCGAGCCCATTGGACCGCCCGAGCTCAGGGGGCGGTGGTGAAGCGCGCGGTCGACGCGATCTTCTCGCTGTGGCGGCGTGTGCTCGACGAGCCCGTCGAAGAGGTCGTACTGCGCCTGTCACTGCTGCTGTTGCTGTTGCATGGCGTCGACGGTCGAGTCCCGGATTTTCTTCTACGGCTTTGCTGCCTGCCCATGCTGTTCGCGCGCTCGCTGCTGACCAACCGCTGGCTGTGGACGGCGGCAGCCGCAATCTGCATCGGCTCGACCTACTCGAACTGGTTCGGGCAGGATAACCACAAGTTCCTGATCACCTACTGGGCGATTGCGTGCTGCCTGGCGGTTTGGAGCCGCGACACCCCGCGCGTGCTGGCTATGAACGCCCGCCTTCTCGTCGCGCTGGCGTTCACCTTCGCCGTGTTTTGGAAAGTGTTCAGCGGCGACTTTCTCAGTGGGAAATACTTCGAGTACGTGTTTACGGTCGACAGCCGTTTCGAGACCTTCAGCCGTGCTCTCGGCGGCACGCCCCGGGGCGATTTGGGCTTCGACCGCGAGCTCACCAGGCTGCTCAGGACCTTCCCCTCCGAGTCCGTCGCCGGAGCGTTGCGCCACGGCGAGCGGCTCCCGCTGGTCGCTGTCGCGATGGCCTGGTTGACGGTGCTCATCGAGGGCGCGGTCGCAGCGGCATTCTGGCTGCGCTTTCGGCTCGCCAGCCTGGACGCCCACAATTGGCTGCTCATCGCGTTTTGCGTGACGACCTACGCGCTGGCGCCGGTGGTTGGCTTTGGGTTCTTGCTGGTCACGATGGGCTACGCGCAGTGCAGCGTGGAGCGCCGCGATACCCGTCAGGCTTATCTGTGGACGTTTCTCATCGTCCAGTTCGCGGTCGTGCACAACCTGAACATGGCCGGGGCCCTGTTCGACTGAGGGCGACCGCCGCCTACGCCACTAGCTCCTTGATCAGCTCGCCGCCAGTCTGGCTGAGTTGTTTGTCGCGTCCCTGAGCGAAGTAAGTCAGCTTGGCGTCGTCCAACCCAAGCAAGCGCAGCAGGGTGACGTGGAAGTTCTTGATCGGGTGAACGAGCTCGATCGCCTTGCGGCCGGTCTCGTCGGTCGAGCCCACGATCTTGCCGCGCGGAGCGTCGCCGCCCGCAATCCAGCACGCCATCGCGGGAGCATTGTGGTCGCGGCCCCAAGCTTTGTCTCCGCCGCGCACGCCGTTGTCGGGCGAGCGCCCGAATTCGCCGGACCACACCACCAGCGTCTCATCGAGCAGCCCGCTGCGGTCGAGGTCCGCCAGCAGCGCCCCGATGGGCTTGTCGACCGCGCGCATCCGCGCCCCGTGCGCTTTCTCGATGTAGTCGTGCGAGTCCCAGCCGCCGGCGATCACTTGGACGAAGCGCACGCCTCGCTCCACCAGCCGCCTGGCCAGCAGGCAGCGTCGTCCGATCGCGTCGGCGTCCTCGTTCTCTCCGCCGATGCCGTACATCTCGAGCGTCTTGGGGTCTTCTTGCGAGATGTCGATCGCTTCCGGCATCTCGGCCTGCATCCGGAACGCCAGCTCGTAGCTCTCGATCCGCGCCGCCAACTCGGCATGCTCGGGATGCTGCTGTTGGTGCATGCGGTTGAGCTCGTTCAAGAAGTCGAGGTTGGCGCGCTGCTCGAATTCGGTCACGTGCGGCGGCGGGTTCATATCGAGCACCGGCGCGCCCTGCGAGCGGAGCGGCGTTCCTTGGTAGTAGGCGGGCAGGAAGCCGTTCGACCAGTTGGCCGCGCCGCCCTGCGGGTAGGCCACGTCAGGCAACACCACGAACGCCGGCAGATTTTCGTTCTCCGTCCCCAGCCCGTAGGCCGTCCAAGAGCCGAGCGCCGGGTCGCCCCCGAAACGGTTGCCAGTGTTCAGGTGATAGAGCGCGGTCGGATGGTTCACGCTCTCGGCCTTCAGCCCGCGATAGAAGCAGACGTTGTCCACCTGCTCGCCGAAGCTCTCGAACAGTGAGTTGATCTCGATCCCCATCTTGCCCGCGCGCCGAAACTCGAACGGGCTCTGCACGAAATAGCGCTTGCCAGTGTTCATCGACGCCTCGAACTTGGTCCGCTCCTTCTCGTACTCGGTCATGTGGAGCTTTGCGAGCAGCGGCTTGGGATCGATCGTGTCGATGTGGCTGGGCCCGCCCTCCATCAGCAAGAAGATGCAGCGCTTGGCCTTGGCGGGCAGGTGCGGTTTCTTGGGCGAGAGCACGCCGGCCCGGGCGCGATCCTGCTGCATCATCGCCGTCAGAGCGACCGTCCCGAGCCCCATTCCGAGGTTGTAGAGGAACTCGCGTCGCGATGGCGAAGCGGTCAGCAGCTTGGGTTTACCCATCCCAGGGTCATTATAGGCCGACTTCGCTCGAGCCCGATCGCCTACACTGTCGGGCGATCCATGCGCTTCGCCCTAGCCCTCGCCTGCCTCGCCTTTCTGGCCTGCTCCTCCTCGGAACCGCCCGAGCAGCCGCCTCGCCGTCCCAACTTTGTCATTGTCTTCGCCGACGACCAGGGCTGGGGCGACCTCGGCGTGCAGGGCGCAACCGACTTCCGCACGCCCCGCATCGATCGTATGGCCCAGGAAGGTATCCGCTTCACCGACTTCTACGCCCAGCCGGTCTGCGGCCCCTCGCGAACGGCGCTGCTCACCGGTAGCTATCCGATCCGCGTCGGCGAATACGGCAACCAGAAGAACCGCTTCCCCTACGTTCATGAGCAAGAGATCCTTCTGCCCAAGATCCTGCAGCAAGCCGGCTACGCCACCGGCATGGTTGGCAAGGTCGACATCACCAAGCGGCGCAACGGTTGGCTACCTCGGCTCAACCCGGTCAACCGCGGCTTCGACTTCTTCTTCGGCGTCGTCGGCGCCAACGATGCCGGCGTCGTCCACTGGGTCCACCGCAATGAGGAAAAGATCGAGGAAGAGGCGGGCGTCGACGACCTCACCCGCCGCTACACCGATGAGGCGCTCGCGTTCATCCGGCGTAACCAGGACCGCCCGTTCTTTCTCTACGTCGCCCACACCATGGCGCATGTCGTTCTCGGCGTCACCGAACCCTTCGAGGGGCGTTCGGAGCGCGGGCTCTACGGCGACGTCATCGAAGAGCTCGACGCCAGCACGGGGGAGATTATCGACCTATTGAGAGAGCTTGGTCTCGACCAGAACACCATCGTGGTCTACACTTCCGACAACGGACCCTGGAACAACCACTCCGCCCCGCACTATCGCGCCGACATCGACGCCAACGCCGGCTCGGCGGGACCGTTGCGCAGCGCCAAGGCGACCACCTGGGAAGGCGGCATCCGCGTGCCCTGCGTGGCGTGGGGTCCGGGCTACATCCCCGCCGGCCAGGTCACGGGGGAGATCGCGACCACCATGGACCTGTTGCCCACCTTCATCGCCATGGGCGGCGCCGAGCCGCCCGCCGGCCGCACGCTCGACGGGCGCGACATCTCCGCTTTGATGAGGGGCGAGCCCGGCGCGGCGAGCCCCCACGAGGCGTTCTACTACTACACCGAAACGCACCTCGACGCCGTCCGCAGCGGCGCCTGGAAGCTCGTCTTCCCGCGGCCGGGCCAGAACGACGCCGAATATCTTCTTTCAAAGAGCAAGCTCTACGTCGGCGACCTGCTCGAGCCCGTCACCGAGCTCTCGCTCTACAACCTCGACGACGACATCGGCGAAACCACGAACGTCGCGGCGGACCATCCCGAGGTCATCAACCGCTTGACAGACTTGGCCGACAAAGCCCGCGCCGAGCTCGGCGACTGGGACCGCATCGGCAGCGGCGTGCGGTTCTTCGAAGACGGGCCCAAGTGGCCCCAACGGCGGGCCTGGCTCGAGTCCGCGAACTGAGTTACGCTAAGAACGCATGGCATCGGCGACTCAACCTGTTCTCTCCTTGGAGGAATACCTTCGAACGTCTTTCGAAGGCCCATCGCCTGACTATGTCGGCGGCGAATTGGTGGAGCGCGGCATGACGATGTACCCCCACGCGAAAGCGCAAGGCCGATGCTACGGCGCCCTGGAGAGGGCGGCTGAGCACAGCGCGCTCTTCCCAGTCACGGAAATGCGCCTGCGCCTCGGAGAGGACCACATTCGCGTCGCCGACGTCGCCGCCTTCAAAGACGAAGAGCCGACCGAGCTCATCCCCTCGACGCCACCCTACATCGTCGTCGAAATCGTCTCGCGCGACGACCGCCACGTCGACATCCTGACGAAGCTCGAGGGGTACCGCCATTGGGGCGTCCCGCACTGCTGGCTCGTCGACCCCTGGACGCGCAAGCTCCACGTCTACACCGGCCGCCTAGAGGAAGTCGACCAACTCGAAATCGCAGAGCTTTCGATCTCGATCACCCCGGCCGAGCTGTTCGACTAGGGGTTGCGGCGGCGCGCGCAGCGCGACCCGCTAGTACACGTAGACCAGCTCGTTCGAATTCAGCAGCGACAGCGCCAAGTCCGCCAGCGCCCGCGTCTGCGGCTCCGCCTCGCTCGGATGCAGGTTGTGCTCGTAGTCGATCACCTCTTCGGCCTGGGTGAACTGGAACTGCTCGCCGGTCAGCTCGCTGGTGATGGTGTGGACGACCGGCTGCGGTTTCGGGCGCGGCGGGGCGGGATGCTCGGCATGGTGCGCCGCCATCTTGCCCATGTGCTCGAGCGCCAGCGCCTTCTCTTCCGCCGTCGGCATCCGCCCGTAGGCCAGCCGGAACGCTCGTTCCACCCGGGCCTCCGGCGTGTCCGCCTCGCGCTCGATCCGCGCCGCCATGGCCAAGGCTAGGTCGTGCGACACCTCGCCGTTGAGCAGCGCGAACGCTTGCGTAGGCACAACCGAAGCTTCCCGCCGCTCGCAGGTCAAGTCCGGGTTCGCGCCGTTGAAGGTCTCCACCATGGGGTCGATCAAGCTGCGCTGTTGAAATGTGTAGATCGAGCGCCGGTTGCGATTGCGTTTCCGCGGCGCCGGCAAGTATTTCGGCTGCAGCGAGCCCATCGCGTGGCGCGGCTGGTTCGCCACGTCGGAGTTGATCTGCTGGTAGCTCCCCGGCCCGCCGACCAACTCGCTCATCTCGCCAGAGACCGCCAGCAGCGTGTCCCGCAACTCTTCCGCCTCCAGCCGCCGCGGGCTGAACCCGGCCAGCAGCCTATTCTGCGGATCCTTCTCCGGCGGCGCGCCGGCGGCGCGCTGGTAGGCGTTCGAGTAGAGGATCACGCGGTGGACCGCCTTGACGCTCCAGCCGCGGTCGATGAAGAATCGCGCCAGCCAGTCGAGCATCTCGGGATGCGTCGGCTTCTTGCCCATCTTGCCGAAGTTGTTCGCGTTTTCCGCAATGCCGCGGCCGAAGTGGTACTGCCAGATGCGGTTGACCATCACGCGGGCGGTCAGCGGATTGTCCGCGTCCGCAACCCACTGCGCAAGCACCGCCCGCCGGCCTGCGATCGTCTCGGGAATTCGCGGCGCCGCGAATCCGCCGTAGCGCTCGACGGCCTGCAGCACGCCCGGAGCGACCTCCTCGCCCGGCGCCTGCACGTCGCCGCCCACCAGCACGTGCGTCCTTGCGGCGCTGTAGTCCTCGGCCTTGAGGAAGCTGCCCGCTCCGTTCGGCCCCACGTCGTTCCATTCTTCCCTCAGGCCGCTCGTCACGGTAAAGGCCTTCGGCTCGAAGCGCTGCGCCGACTCCTTGTGGATCGAGATGTGCTTGCGGAACAGCTTGAGCAACTCGGCGCGCTCTTGCTTGAGCCGACGCTGTAGCGAGCCGGTGTTCGCGCCCTTGGCCGCCGTCCCGCCCCGCTTGGCGGCGATCTCCCGGCGAGCCTCGGCGTGCAGCTCGTCCATGCGCTTCTGCATCTCGTCGATCATGTCGGCGTAGCGACGCCGGCCGCTCCCGAAGCCCTCGGTCGACTCCGTCTCAAGGAACGGCAGCGGCCGCCGTGCGAATGCGGTGCTTGCGAACGCAGCTTGGATGGCGTAGTAGTCCTTGGTCGGGATCGGGTCGAACTTGTGATCGTGGCAGCGCGCGCAACCGAGCGTCATCGCCAGAAAGGTCTGCCCTACCGCATGCGTGGCGTCGTCGAGGAACAATTGCCGAGTTACCGCCGCAACCGACATGCCGGTGTGCTCCCAGGGCCCGGAGCGCAAGAACCCCGTCGCTAGAATCGCCTCTGGATCATCGGGAAACAGCTCGTCGCCGGCGATCTGCTCGAGCACGAAACGGTCGTAGGGCTTGTCTTGGTTGAAGCTGCGGATCACGTAGTCGCGATAGCGCCAGGCGTTCGGACGCTCGAAGTCGTTCGAGTACCCGCCGGTGTCGGCGTAGCGGGTCACGTCGAGCCAGTGGCGGCCCCAGCGCTCGCCGTACCGCGGGGAGGCGAGCAGTCGTTCGACGAGCGCCTTGTACGCCCCGTCGGATTTGTCGGCGAGAAAAGCGTCGACCTCCTCCGGTGTTGGCGGGAGACCGGTCAGGTCGTAGGTCACCCGCCTGATCAGCGCCAGCTTGTCGGCTCCCGGGCCCGGCTCGAGACCTTCCTCGGCCAGCTTCGCCAGAATGAAGCTGTCCACCGGCGTGCGCACCCCGGCTGGGTCGACGCCCTCGACGGGCGGGGTGACCTCCCGCAGCGGTCGGAACGCCCACAGGTCCGCCTCTTCGTAGTCCCAGGTCTGCGCGGTCTGGCCTTCGGCAAACGGAGCGCCGCCGGCGATCCATTCGCGCATCGCGGCCAACGTCTCGGCGTCGAGCTTCTTCTCCGCGCCGCCCGGCGGCATCTCGAGCTCGCCCTGGTGCATCGAGGAGAGGTAGAGCAGACTCTCCTCCGGCTCTCCCGGCACGATTGCCGGTCCGCGCCCGCCGCCCCGCAGCGCCGCCTCGCGCGTCCGTAGATCGAGCTTGGCGAAGGTGTTGCCAACGCCATGGCAACCCAAGCATTGCTGCTCGAGCGCCGGCTTGACGACGTTGACGTAGAGCTCGGCCGGATCCGCCGCCCCGAGACAGGCGGAAGCGGCGATCACGCCAGCGCACAAGCGAAATCCAAGGCCCATAACGCCTCTATCGTACCCGACCACCCAGCAGCCCGCCGGCCGTCCACGGTCCCCGGTCAACGGGTAACGGTCAACGGGTAGCGGTCAACCAACCCGCTACCATGGTCCGGTGTCCATCCAAGTCGAGCCTCTCGATGAGCGCACCTTCCGCGTGACGGTCGAGGACCGCTCGACGACCACCCACAGCGTCACCGTCCGGCCCGAGTACGCCGCCAAGCTCGGCGCCACCGACGCCGCTGCGCTCGTCGAGCGCTCCTTCGAGTTCCTCCTCGAGCGCGAGCCCAATACGGCCATTCTGAGCCAGTTCGACCTCTCGGTCATCCAGCGCTACTTCCCCGAGTACGAGACCACGATTCCCGCTCGGCTCTAGCGGCCAAGTCACACCAGGAGCCGGCGGAAGCGCGCGATAGGCCCGCCATCCCTTCGTTGCATGCTCGACGTACCGTCGAGTACGCCTGCGCGCGCTGGGCCTCGCGCGCCTCGTGCTCACCGGCCTCTCACATACCTCCGCTCGCCGCCTGGTGTGAATTGGCCGCTAGCCGCCCCCTACAGCGTCCGATACGAGACGTGTAGGGGCGAGCGAACATGGATCTAGCAACCGTCGTCGGCATCGTGTTGTCGACGATCCTCATCTTGTCGGCGATCGTGCTGGGCGGCAACCCGGCCATGTTCGTCGATCCGCCCTCGATGCTCATCGTCGTGGGCGGCACCTTTGGCGCTACCTTGATGCGCAATCCGCTGGCGGCGGTGCTCGGCGCCGTCAAGGTGGTCATGAAGGCTTTCATGGTGAAGCTGCCCGACCCGGCCGCGCTCATCACCGAGGTCGTCGGCCTCTCGCGCAAGGCCCGCAAGGAAGGCATGCTTGCGCTCGAGAACGTGCCGATCGAGTACCCGTTTCTGAGCAAGGCCATCTCGCTGTGCGTCGACGGCGTGGAGGTCGAGCAGATCCGCAACATCCTCGAAGCCGACGTAAACGCGATGGCCGGCCGCCACCGCCGCGGCGCGGCCCTGCTCGAGGGCGTCGCCGAGATCGCCCCCGCGTTCGGCATGATCGGCACCCTGATCGGCCTGGTGCAGATGCTCGCCACCATGAGCGATCCTTCCTCGATCGGCCCGGCCATGGCGGTCGCCCTGCTCACCACCCTCTACGGCGCGCTCATCGCCAACGTCGTCTGCATTCCGCTTGCCGGCAAGCTCAAGCTGCGCTCGGAGGAAGAGCTCACCGCGATGATCGTTTGTCTAGAAGGCTGCATCGGCCTCTCGCAGGGCGACAACCCCGGCGCGATCGAGCAGAAGCTGCAGTCCTACCTCGGCCCGCAACAAGCCGCCAAGGACGAAAAGCCCGAAGAGGAGAAGGCGGCCTAGCCCATGCCAGTCGAACAACAGGAAGAGTCCGGCGGGAAGGGCGCTCCAGCTTGGATGTGCACGTTCGCCGACTTGATGTCGCTGCTGCTGACCTTCTTCGTCCTGTTGCTGTCGATGTCGAGCACCGAGGTGCAGAAGTTCCGCGCGATGGCCGGCTCACTGCGCGACGCCTTCGGTATGAAGTCCGACTTGGCGCTGAGCCCCACGCCGATGAGCGACGAGATCCTGCCGCGCGACGACGAGCGCCAAGGCGACGACGGCTCTCCCGATTCCGAGGAGAGCGAGCGCGAGCTGCGCGAAGCGCTCGAGGAGCTCGGCATCGACGTTGGCGACATGAAGCTCGACGGCGACGAAGACACGGTCGTGCTGCGCTTGGAAGGCGACCTGCTGTTCGACTCGGGCGAGGCCAGCCTGAAGCCCGAGGCGCTTCCCGCGCTCGACGCCATCGCCAACTATCTCGCTACAACCAACTACGAGCTCGACGTGGTCGGCCACACCGACAACGTCCCGATCGCCACCGCCGTCTACCCCAGCAACTGGGAGCTCTCGGCCGCCCGCGCCGGCCAAGCCGTCCGGCATCTCACCGAGCAGCAGGTCGAGCCGGCTCGCCTGCGCGCCATCGGCCGCGCCGAGACCGAGCCCATCGACGACAACTCGACCGCCGAAGGCCGCGCCAGCAATCGCCGCGTCGAGTTCATCTTCACGCAACCCGCCTCCCCCGGCGCGCTGACGCTGCCCAGCGTGGAGCCGCCCGCGGAAGCCGCCGATAGTACGGGCGAATGAGCAAGAAGACGATGATCATCGCCGGAGTCGGCGCGTTCGTGCTGCTGGGCGGCGGCCTAGGAGGCGGCTACTACCTCACCCAGAACGGCATGCTGGGCGGCGAAGCCGCCGAAGCCGAGCCCGAGCCGGAGACGCTGGGAGTCATCGAGCTCGAGCCCTTCCTCACCAACGTCGGCTCGAGCGGCAAACGCCACGCCCGCGTGTCGATCAAGCTCGCCGTCTCGCCCGAGGAGCGCGCCGCCGAAGTCACCGAAGATCCGCTCGCCGTAGCGCGCTTGCGCGACTTGGTGCTGACGCTGCTAACCTCGAAATCCTTCGAAGAGCTCTCGAGCGCCGAAGGCAAGGCGGCGCTGCGCGAAGAGCTGGTCCAGAAGGCCAATGCGGTCATCGAGCCCGGAACGGTCAAAGAAGCGCTGTTCGGCGAGTTCGTCGTGCAGTAGCGATCCCCATAAGTGAGCCCCGCTTGGCCCCTACCGCCAGCTCGAGCGACACCGACTCCTCCTTTTCGCCAATATTGGCGATGGTGAACACCGGATTGTCGTCACCCTGCATGCTCCAGTGGACTCCGCTGAAGAAGCCCGTGCCGTCGCCTTCGAGCACGAAGTAGAACCCGTACGTAAGGTCCGACGAGATCGGTGGCCGCGTGCGAGACGCAAACTCTTTATTCTAAGAAGCCGACGTCAATCCGATGCAGCGTAGTCGATGGTGAGTTTCGAGAGCGTCTTGACCACATCTCGAGGGGATCCGACGCCGCGCTCTTCGGCAGGTTCGTACTCGACCTCGAGCTTGATGTAGATGCATTCCTTGTAGACATAGCGCCCTTCGCTCCGGGAGGATATGCCGCCGTCCATCAGGAAGTCCTTCTCGACTTCGGCCCGCAACATGCCGGGCTCGAGTTGGCTGTAGGCCGTGAGTGCTCGCAGAACCATCTGGCAGCTGTCGGTCGAAACCGCGGGCTGCTGACTGTGAGAAAGCGAGACGGCAAGAAACGCGATTGCCGCCATCCAAAAAGCACGCTTGGTGTAGTACATATCAGGTCACCTTCAAGGCAAGGGGTCGATGCGCCCCGCCGATAGCGGCGGGCTGCCGCGGTAGCACTCGGCCTCGCAGCAGCCCAACCACGGAACGAGCGCAGCGCCGCGGGTGCACCGACGGCGCTGTACCCATCATCGCCGCACCCGCCTTACCTGAGGAGGCGAACAACGGCGCGTTCATTGCGATAGGCATCGGGTTGAAGAACGCGAATGGCGGTCGCATCTACTCCTTCCCCAGCGGCAGGCTGCCCTCTGAGACGACCTCCTCCGACCACTGTTCGATGACCCCGGCATCGTCCCGGAGCAAGTACTCCACATAGGAGATTGACGCCTGGAGTCCCCTACTTGACTGCAGCCCGATGCGACCCCCCTCGATAGAGAAACCAGCGAGGAGGTTCGCGACCAGGAGCACTTTGATCGTTTCTCCCGGTGATATCGCGAGAGTCGATTCAGGAATCGAACGCGCGGCGCTCACCGACTCCACAGGAATCTTCCCGGATTTCCGATTTGACTCCAGCCTGCTAACCATCGCGATGCTCCCGGCGCCCCTGTAGATGCGGGTTTGAGCGCATCAGATGGGCCATGGAGGGCGACACCGAGTGGGTGACAAGGATCGCGAGCCATTTCAGCTATCGTTCAACGGGTTTGTGAAGGTCGATTTCCAGGGCTCGCGGGTCACCTCTGACGGCGGGTTGCTGCTGGTGCGCGAGTTGGATGAGCGGCTCGGTCTTGGCAGACTGATTGACGACCATCTCAGCGACACGCGGCAGGGCGAGAACAAGAAGTTCCCGCTGGCCGATCTGGTGCGGCAGTCGGTCTACTCGCGGTTGGCGGGCTACGAAGACCTCAACGACGCCGTGCGGGTGGCCGCCGATCCGACGTTTCGCCTGCTCGGCTCGAAGAAGAACTGGGATCGCGGCGGGGCGCTGACCTCGCGGTTGCAGAGCTTCGAGACCGGCATGCTCGCCGGCGACGAGAACCTGATCGGGTTGATGGCGGTGAACCGCGAGCTGATCGGCCAAGCCGAGGCCGGCGACGACAGCGAGCGCGTGGTGCTGGACATGGACTCGACCGAGAGCCCCGTTCATGGCCAACAGGAAGGCAGCGCCTACAACGGCCACTACGAGTCGGTCTGCTATCACCCGCTGTTGCTGTTCAACCAGCACGGCGACTGTTTGACGGCAAAGCTGCGGCCGGGCAATGTCTCTAGCGCCGAAGACTGGGACGAGCTGTTGCTGCCCGAGATCGAGCGCCAACAGGCCGAGGGCAAGGAAGTCACGTTCCGCGCCGACGCCGCCTTCGCCAAGCCGGAGATTTACGAGGCGCTGGAAGAGCGCGGCGTCAACTACGTGATCCGCATTCCGGCCAACAGGAACCTGGAGCTGGAGATCGAAGACATCCTATTCCGAGCGCCGGGCAGGCCCTCGCTCAAACCGCTGGTGCGCTACAAGAGCTTCCGCTATCAGGCCGCGAGCTGGTCGAAGTCCCGGCGGGTCGTCGCCAAGGTCGAGCACCACGCGGGCGAGTTGTTTCCGCGCGTCGGTTTCATCGTCACGAACATGGCGTTGCCGAGCCGCTCGGTGGTGCGCTTCTACAACAAGCGCGGCACGGCGGAGCAGTGGATCAAGGAAGGCAAGCAGGCGACGTGCTGGACGCGGCTGTCGTGCCGGCGCTTCCGAGCGAACGAAGTGCGGCTGCAACTCGCGGTGCTGGCCTACAACCTGGGCAACCTGTGGCGGCGGCTGGGGCTGCCGAGCCGGATCAAGAGCTGGTCGCTGACGAGCTTGCAGCAGCGGCTGATGAAGACCGGCGGTCGGCTGGTGAAGCACGCGCGGTACTACTGGCTCTTGTTGGCCGAGGGGCGCCTCAACCGCCAGCTGTTCGGCGAGATGCTGGCGAGGTTGGCGGCGCTGCCTGCGCCGGGAGGCTGACGCGGCGAGGCTCGGAGCATCCGAACACGAGTCGCCGAGAGGCGAGGTCGGAGCGGTGTCGGCGAAGGGCGCCGTCCGAGCCCGTGAAGCGACGCGCGACGCTCCCAGTCGCGGCCAGACAAAGGAGGAAGGAGGCGAATGTGCCGGAGAAGGCAGAAAACCGTTGCGCCGGAGCGGCGTGCTCGACTACGCTACACGCGTCGGGATGGCCAAAATGGAAATCCCGGTTACGAGGGCCGCTTCGAAGACTAGGCGGGATCGGAACGGATAGTCTCCCGGTTCCACGCCTTCGAGTGTCATCCGAAACGGCAGGTCCTCGGCTCGCAAATTGGAGCCGCCAACGCTGCCCCCGAATCCAGGGCCGGCGGCCTGCTTGGGCTTTGGATCGGGTCGTGTTAGATCGAGCAAAGGTTCATCCGCCTGCTGGCCCAGGAGCATCGCCAGCCCGAGACAGACGAAAACAGACAGTCTGAGAGACGAGAAGCAGATACTTGACATGGGACTCATAGGGCGTCCACGTACATGCGGCGTAGGGCGGAAAATTACAGTAAGGCAAAGGGCTAATGCTGGCCGACTGGCTGCTCTTCGTGATCTCGAAGCGCCAGCTACCGCGCCCGGGCGGGCCCCGCCGATAGCGGCGGGCTGCTGCGATAGCACTCGGCCTCGCAGCAGCCCAACCACGGAACGAGCGCAGCGCCGCGGGTGCACCGACGGCGCTGTACCCATCATCGCCGCACCCGCCTTACCTGAGGAGGCGAACAACGGCGCGTTCATTGCGATAGTCATCGGGTTGAAGAACCCGAATGGCGGTCGAGCTTCGTCGGAAGACACGAGCGCGTAGCTGGAACTCGCCCTCCGGGATATCCTTTGGCAGCTCCGGTATCGATTCCTCGAGTCGTACTTTGAACATGAACACCGAGCGCCGGCCGGGACGGACCGTCGCCATGGGGCTAATCTGGGGTTCGATCTTGATGTGTCGAGCAAGAGCCAGGTACGCCGGGCTTGTCCGATAAACGGTCACCTCGACTGAGATCTCGGCTTCGGGTTTCAGGCTTCCAGTGCCCAAAATCTGAACCGCTACCGTGCCTGTTTGTTCGCCGTTCGCTCGGTCGAGGTGAAGGGTGGCCGGCTCAACCGAGATCGAGGTGACTTCGACACATCCTGACTGGCGGCAATCTGGCAGATCCTCCGGACTAGCCCCGGAAGCCACAGATCCGAAGAGGAGGATGGCCAGTACGCTTAGACGAGCTACTCGCCTGCGCCAATGTGCGGCTTCGCGGCTCAACGAGCCGACCGGGCTCGAGTCAACCTGGTTGATCAATCTGAGTGTCACCGTTTCGCAGACATTCAACTGAAAGCACTGTGGGGATCGCCCGATCGATCTACTCACTCCTCAGCGGTATGCTGTTGCGACCGCACCGAAAAGCGCCAGAACGGTCAATGGACTCCGAAAGGTAAGACGGTTCATTTTGGGTCTGCTGCCGACGTCAATCCGATGCAGCGTAGTCGATGGTGAGTTTCGAGAGCGTCTTGACCACATCTCGAGGGGATCCGACGCCGCGCTCTTCGGCAGGTTCGTACTCGACCTCGAGCTTGATGTAGATGCATTCCTTGTAGACATAGCGCCCTTCGCTCCGGGAGGATATGCCGCCGTCCATCAGGAAGTCCTTCTCGACTTCGGCCCGCAACATGCCGGGCTCGAGTTGGCTGTAGGCCGTGAGTGCTCGCAGAACCATCTGGCAGCTGTCGGTCGAAACCGCGGGCTGCTGACTGTGAGAAAGCGAGACGGCAAGGAACGCGATTGCCGCCATCCAAGAAGCACGCTTGGTGTAGTACATATAGGGTCACCTTCAAGGCAAGGGGTTGATGCCAGCCGACTGACCGCCCTTCGTGATCCAGATCAATTCCGAGTTCGATCCCTAACTCGACTCCGGCCTCAGCGCAGCTAGACGATGCTCAGAATGTATTGCCGCTTTCGAATGTAGAAGAGCATGTACCAGATTCGCGGCCGTGTCGACAGATCGCCTAGTCGACGCACCAAGGACCTGGCCGTCACTCGCTGGAAGTTCTGGAGAACACTGGGCTGGTCGCCGCGAAAGAACGGGTGACGGCCAAGCGCTATTGGGAACTCCGCCTCGGCGTTCACCTGTTCGACCAACTCAACCAGCAAGGGACCTGGTTCTCGACCGCCCCCTTCTACCGTGACCAGGCTATCGAGGGGGCTCTCGTACGTCCTCACGACGCCCCGCTCATCCAGGAACCCGGTAGGAGCGATGTGGATTCGGTCTTCGTCTCTGATCACCCGATACCTTCCAGGTAAACCTTCCCGGCGAAGGGCGACGAGAGCCGCCTCGACGACCGGCACCGGGTCCTGAGGGGGCGCCCCGCCTGAGCCCAACTCATACCGGAACTGAAGTCGGCCGCCGCGAGGGATCAGCGCTCGAATGCCGGCCGCCTCGTTCTTGGTCACGTCGACAATATCCGTCGAGTAGACCAGAGGGGCTTCCTCGTAGGTGATCAGCCAACCGTAGCGGCGGTTAAGCGTAAAGACTACCGACTCGAGTGGTCTTGGGTAGTCAACGGAGAAAGTTGCAGTCTCGTCCTCAACCGTTATCGTTCCCTCAGGCGAGCCCTGCGCTGAGGCGACTTGAGGGCCGGCAAGCGCACCAAGAATAGCGGATGTCATCGCCCGACGAGATATTCGAGTTCTTGTCATGGTGAAAATCGCTTGTTCTTCGGTTACTGGACGACTAAACTTCGTCCCTTCAAGACGCCGGACCGCTCGCTTGAAGCCCCCGTGGCCGAGATAATGGCACGAAGCAGCACCAGCGGGCGGTACACCGACGATGACGTCCCCGGACACGTGATCTTCAACTCTTGGAAGAGATCCGCTTCACACGGAAGTGGCAGGTTGCGGGCCTGCCTTTCCTGTTGATAGTAGCCGAAGTCGCCGATCGTCCATCCAACCGCATCATCTCCCCAGCGATTGTCAGATCCGACGCTCCAACTGCCACCACTCACTCCGGATACCGGCGGCTGGGCGGAACCCGGAAACCAGCAGCCATCGGTCGCAGGCGAAGCATCGGATTCGGAAACGATCCGGTTCGCGAATGATGTCCCAGTCGGTGTAAGCTGCTGTCGAAAGAAGTGAACAGCTTGTTGACCGCTTGAGTCGGCCCAGCCAATAGACGTTGTCGTTTCCCCCGTTGGAATCGGACAGTTCACCTGCGCCTGGGGCGACGGCGACGCGAAAACGGTTTGCGATCCGCATGGATCGCTCTCGGTAGGAACGTCCGAATCCATCAGCATGGTCCGCGAACCCACGTTCAGTCCACTGATTGTCCGCGTGAAGCCGAAGAATATAGGCGAGATCGAGATCTCATTGCCGCCATCGGGCTGTAGCAAGGCGCTGTCGTCGCCTGAGCTGCCGCCGACGTTCCAGTTGCACATCGGGTAGACGTCCGTCGTGCCGCCCAATGGCACCTGGACCGGCAAAGTCGGCGCGCTCAGAAAGATGTTCGTCACATAGTTGCACGAGCCGTAGAACGGCGCCGCAGTCCCTTTCGATGCGCTCAGCACATGTTCCTTTACGACCAACTCCGCGCGCAGCGGATCATCCACGCTGCGCACGCGGAAACCGCCGGCGACGGCTTGCGGCGGCAACACCTTGTTGTCGCTTTGCAGCATGCGGTGCAAGTCACGTCGCATATTGACCGTGCGCGTCTGGTTTGGTTGAAGCGTGAATGCGGGCAAGTCTACCGTCCCGCCGGGAACCGCCAGCTCGAGCGACACCGACTCGTCCTTGTCGCCAATATTGGCGATGGTGAACACGGTATTGTCGTCGCCCTGCATGCTCCAGTGGACTCCGCTGAAGAAGCCCGTACCATCGCTTTCGAGCACCGAGTAGAGCCCGTAGGTAAGGTCCGACGAGATCGAGTAGGCTCGGCCCATCAGCGATCCCGGCGCCGCGAAGTATTCCGCTTCGAGCAACACCTCCGACACGTCCCGCGGGATGACGCCCTCATTCTGAAGCGCATCCAAATCATACTCCCCGACGGCGCGGGAAGCCAGCGTGATTGGCGACAGCGGGACCGACTGGACCAAGTTGCCGCGCGTAAACGACGCGGAAGCGGACACCGCCACCGCGCCGTCGGACATGTTCCGCAAGACGGCGTGCGTCCGCATGTCGAGCGGCTTTCCAGGGCCGGCGAGGCCGGGTTGGGCGCCCAGGAACAGTTGCACTCCGTAGAGCGTTTGCCCCTTGGCGCCCGCGGGGTCGGCGAAGCTCATCATGTTCGAGTAGCCGTTGTCGGCGTCGTCGAGCCAACCTACGGCGTAGACCGCCTTGGGCGGGCCGTCATGCTCGAGCGTGACGCCGCCAATAACACTCTCGCCGCTGCGGCCGGTCTGGCCGACGTACCCGGCCAACTCAGCCGCCGTAATGCGCAGCTTGGTGAAGCCTTTCGGAGCCATCTCCACCGGGTCGAGCTCGAAGACCTGATCCCAGAGCTGCAGCTTCGGGCGCAAAGTAAGCGCCTGGTCGGAGTCGTTGTGCGCCGCATAGAAGACCTCGGTTTTCGACGTCGGCAGCCAGAAGGCGGAGTGCTGTGCGTTTGACTTCTTCTCGAAGCCGGTGAAGGACTCCACCGAATAGAGGAAGTTGTTGGCGGGCATGGCGACGGCCGTTTCGACCGAAAGCCGGCCGCCCGTTTCGGCTTCGTAACGAAAGACCGCGCCGCCGAACTCGTCGTCGGTGTAGCCCAGAGCGCGGACAGTCTCGTTGACCTCGATCTGGGCGCTGCCCAAGGGAGGCATCTCAACAGGTGCAAGCTCAACTGGGGAGCCGTCGCCCAAGTAGAGCACCGGATGGACGGTGAGCGAGTCTTCGCCGTGATTGTTGTGGAGGTTGACGGTGGTGATGCAGTCAGGGATGTTCGTCCAAAACGGACTGATCCGCTGGTACTGCTTCAGGATGGGCGCTTCATCGGGGGGGGGCTGGCTGACGGCGATTTGCGGCAAGGCTGCAAACGACGCCAGGACGGGGACAAACCAACCAAGGTTTTTCATCGAAGCATCTCCTGTAGTCGAACAGAATTCACATTCGTTGTTGTCACCTCGGGCGTGGAAAGACACATCAGTTTTGAAAACGGATGCGCAACAGAACTAATGATACGGCCGCCTGGGAAAAAGTCAACAAAAAATATGAGCGCGGTGTGACGAAATGCACATTCCCGCGCGCACGGCCCTGCGCTTTCAGCGGTTCGAGGCGGCGTAGTAGGCGAGCTCGTAGGTCGCGCCGCGCGGGGCGCGCATGTCGACGTCGATGGCGCGCACTTTGCCGCCGAAGGCGCGGTCGAGGCAGCGGGTGAGCTCGGGGCCGAGCTTGTCGCGTTCCATTCCGCTCTCGAGCCATTCGCGGCGCTTGACGTCCGGGTTGGCTTCTTTGTCCAGCAACAGGACCACGCGGGCGTCCGGCAGCTCTTCGAGCACGCGCGCGGCCATCGCGCCGCAACGCACCGAGCGGCGAGACAGATCCACGACGACGGCTTGCGGCATCAGCGCCGCCGTAGCCGCCACCACCGACTCGGCGTGCGGAAACATCATCAGCGCGTCGAGCTCGGGCTCGAGGCCGCGGCGCATCTTCTCGAACACCTGCGGATGATCGCTGACGACGATGACGGTGGGGCGTTGCACGCCATCGATATGAGCAAGCGTAAGGCCAATGCTAACTGCCTGATAACGCTAGCCCGCTGGCGCGTCGGGTGTCTCACCCGAGACGCCGGGCGGGCGCCGGTGAGACAACCGCGCGATAGAATAGCTGCGGCATGCTCACTCGCCGCGGCTTCGGGGCTGCTTCCGTCGGTCCGTTCTTTGCGTTCCCTCGCACGCAGCGGGCGAACTTGCTATTTCTCTGCTCGGACCAGCACCAAACCGCGGCGTCTGGCTGCTACGGCCACGAAACCGTCAAGACGCCGCACATCGACGAGATCGCCTCCGACGGCGTGCGTTTCAACCGGACGTACTGCCAGTCGCCGGTATGCGTGCCCTCGCGCGGATCGATCATCACCGGGCTCTATCCGCATCAGCACGGCGCACGCATCCTGCGCGACCCGCTGCCGGCGGCCGTGCCGACCATCGGGCACTTTTTCGCCGAGCAGGGTTACCAAACCGGCGCCATCGGCAAGATGCACTTCGTCGACGAGACGCAGAAGCACGGCTTCAAGCATCGCCTCAACGCTAGTGACTACAACGCCCGTCTGACCGGCGCCGAGCGCAAGCGCGTGCGGGCGGACCAAGGCGGGGCCGGGGACGTGATCGGCAAGCCGTCGCAGCTCGACGAGTATCTGTTTCGGGACACGTTCTACGCCAGCGAGTCGATCGCCTTTCTGCGGCAGAACCGCAACCGGCCGTTTTGCTTGTGGTCGTCGTTCTTCATGCCGCACACGCCGCTCGTCCCCGCGCGCCGCTATTGGGATCTCTATGAAGGCGCCGACATTGCGTTGCCCGAGCGCAGCTCGCGCGAGCTCGAAGGCGGCTTCGAGGGTCACTTGATTCGTGCGAAGGAACGAGGCTGGTACCAACAGAGCGACGACGAGCTGCGGACGGCCATCCGCGGCTACTACGGCAACGTCTCGCAGATGGACGCGAACGTCGGCCGCGTCTTCGATGCCCTGCGGGAGCTCGGGCTGGACCGCAACACGGTGGTCGTCTACGCCTCCGACCACGGCGAGATGGCCGGCGCGCACCGGATGTGGACCAAGCACAACATGTTCGAGCAGAGCGTGAACGTGCCGCTGATCGTGCGCATGCCCGACCGGCTGGAAGCCGGTAAGGCGCGCGAGCAGCTCGTCGAGCTGGTGGACTTGTTTCCCACGCTGGCGGAGCTGTGCGGCTTCGCCGCGCCCCAGGGGTTGGCCGGGCGCAGCTTCGCTCCGCTGGTGCGCGGCGAGCGTTATGCGGCGCGCGAGATCGCGTACTCGGAGTACGACTTCTGCCACAACGTCTTCACCAGCGACGACCGCTACGTCGGCAGGCCGCCAATCCTGATGGTGCGCACCGACAAGTGGAAGTTGAACTACTTGAGCTGGTCAAGCTCGGAGCTCTACGACTTGGAAAACGATCCCGGCGAGCACCACAATGTGATCGAGCACAGCGGCAACGCGGGTGTCGTCCAGGAGCTGACAAAAGCTGCCAAAAAGCGCCACGCCATCCCGGCCTGACCAAGCCCGGGCGGCCCGGATTTTACCTCGGAAAGGCTAGGTTCGTTTGGCGCCGTCCGATAAGCTGGAAGGTAGGACGGGAGAGACGCCACCCTGGTCGTCCCCGGACGCGCCCATGACTCGATCCCCCCATGAGGTCCTGGTAGGGACCAGTGTATTCCTGTGGCTGTTCTGCGCGCTCGCAGTGGCGGACGCCCGCGCCGCCGAGCCGGCGGGCCCGGCTGCTGACGTCGACTTGTTGGCGCTCGTGATTTGGCACGAGGCTAGAGGCGAGTCCGCGGAGGCGAAATCGATGGTGGCCGCGGTCGTGCTCGAACGCGTACGGGACGCGCGCTGGCCCGATTCGATCCAAGGCGTGCTGAGCCAGAGGTCGCAGTTCCGCGGGCTGAACCTGTCCTGGAGGCCAGCCGCCTCAACGCCGGGTTGGTCTGACTGCATCCGCATTGCCGCGCAGGCGCTGGCGGCGGGTCCGGCCGAGTCGGCCAATCACTTCCATAACGTCGACGTGACGCCGAGGTGGCACGATCCGAGCCGGGTGGTCAGGCGGGTGGGGCGGCACGTCTTTCTCCGGCTGTAGCGGCGCCTCCTGATCCGGCGCCCGCCTTGCCACTTCCGACGCTCATGTCGGAGCAATACCGAGTTGGACGAGGTGTTGGTGCGCGCGATGGCGCAGCGAGCGGGGCGGGGAGAGTGAAATCCCCCGCTGCGCTTTGCCTCGCGCTGCTCGCCGTTGGACTGGGGTGCGCTCAGGCTCCGGTCCCGTTTGTCGTCGAGGAAGACGGAGGATGGTGCTGGTTCGAGGACGAGCGGGCGCTAGTCCTGGGCGGCAAGCTGATCGTTGGCACGGTCGCCTCGGGGCGCTTCGACCCGGAGCGGGAAGGCGACATTCAAGTCACCGTCTTCGACTTCGCGAGCGCCCAAGCGACGACGGTAGAGCTGCGTGACCAACTCGAGCTCGACGATCACGATTCCCCGGCGCTGCTCGCACGGCCCGACGGGCGATTGCTGGCCGTCTACGCCAAACACGGGCCGGAGAATCGCTTCTACTGCCGGATCTCCGAGCCGGGCGACCCGGAAGCGTGGGGCGTCGAACAGACCTATGCGCCCAGCGAGTCCACGCGGCTGACCTATCAGAACCTCTATCTGCTCAGCGCCGAGGGCCGGCTCTACAACTTCTTCCGCGGGCTCGACAACAGCTTCAAGCCGTCCTACGTGTATTCGGACGATTTGGGCGAGAGCTGGCAAACCGGCAACGTCGTGATTGACGTGCCGACGGAGTTTCGGCATCGGCCTTACGTCAAGTACGCCTCGAACGGCGTGGACAGCGTGCATCTGCTCTACACCGAAGGACACCCGCGCAACTTCGACAACAGCGTCTACCACGCGGTCTATCGCTCGGGGAGATTGCGGCGCACGGATGGAGCGGAGATCCGGTCTCTCGACGAGGGGCTGCTCAGCCCGGAGGAGGGGACGCGCGTGTTCGCTGGCGATGCGAACAACGTGGCCTGGGTCAGCGATCTTCATCTAGACGATGAAGGCCGCCCCGTTGGCGTCTTCTCGGTGCAGAAGGACTCGGCGCAACTGCCGGACGGCGAGGCGGGCGAAGACCTGCGCTACCGCTACGCGCGTTGGACCGGCGAGCGCTGGGAGCAGCACGAGATCGCCTACGGCGGCGGCAAGCTCTACCCGGGCGAGGACGACTACGCGGGCAACATTGCGCTGGACCCGGCGGCGCTCGACACGGTCTACTTCTCGACCGACGCCGACCCGCGGACGGGCGAGCCGTTGATGAGCGCGAGCGATGGGCGCCGGCGCTACGAGATCTACCGCGGAGTCACCGCGGACGGCGGCGCGTCCTGGAGCTTCGAGCCGATCACGCGGGACTCCGAGCAAGACAACCTGCGGCCCATCGTTCCGGCGGCCCCGGCGGGCGTCCGGGTGGTGTTGTGGCTGAGGGGCGAGTACCGCGCCTACACCGACTACGATCTCGAGGTCGTGGCCTTGCGCATCGGTAGTGGGTCAGTTTGACTGACCCTGCTTTTCCCAGTCCTCCAAAACCTGAACAATATCTGAAATGTCCCACAGGCGCGTGGTAACGCCAGCCGCCATGGCCGGAGTCGTGCGGAGCGTCTGGTGAATCCGCACGAAGTTGTAGTGCATGAAGTGCAACGAGACCGCAGCCGCCAAGTTCTCCACCTTCTTCGAGAACGCATTGGTCAGCCGCGTGAACCGCCGCATCGACATGCGCATGGTCAGGTTCTGCCGCTCAGCATGGCTTGTCGAGACGTGTTTGGGGTCCCGGCTGCCGATCTTGGACTCGCTCTTCGTGCCGATGCACTGCGCGGGGCTGTAACGCGTCTCGGACTCCGCCATGTCGCGTCCGTAGATCTTGACCAGCATGGCGTAGTCCACGTTCCCACGGAAGGACTCGTCTACCGCATCCAGATAGACCTTGTGGCCGTCCGTCGTGAGCTGTACGCGCTCGCTGAGGCGTCCAGCTAGGTCTTGCATGAAAGCGTAAGCGCTGCCCGCTCCACGGTCGGCTACGAGCCAAGCCGGAACGATCTTGGTATCGGCGCAGATGGCCGTCCAGGTCCAAACGTCGCCATAGCCGAACTCGCCTTGCTTCTCGACGGGGACGTTTTTCTGCTTGGAGTAGCAGAAGGACCAGATTTCGTCGCACTGGAGCCGCCTACAGGGCAGATTGCGCAGGTGCTCGTCTTGATAAGCGGAGCAGGCCGCGCTAAGATCAACCAGCAGCTTGGTGACCGTGTTCTTGGAAACGCCCGTCATGCGAGCGGTTGCGCGAATGGAGTTACCCTCGACTAGGGCGGCGACTATCTGAACACGCTTCTCCCTGGCCAGCCGGTTCATGCTGACCATTATGCTTGACAAACCCCACAGCGTCAAGTAAAAAGGTCAGTATGGAGCTTTTGCCTTGTGCTACGATACAACCTGTGGAATACTAGTCGCGCCGTCGTCCGTTGCCAAAGAGCTAAGTTATACGAAACAAAGGGCCATTGAGCGGCGTCTTACCAGGTGGAGGTGTCGGTGGATATCAATCGTCTCGCCCATCAAATCGTACAACAAGCTGTCACTGAAGACGATAAAGCTAGAGATAAGCGTTCGGTCGCTCGCCGTCGAGCTGGGAGAGCTGGCGGTCGAGCGAGGGCTGAAGTGCTGACTGCTGAAGAGCGCAGGGCGATTGCCCTAAAGGCCAACGAGGCGCGCTGGAAGCGCTAGAGGCGGATGGAAAGCGGGAAGACGTTATGAGCACAGCGACGATGGATATGCTGGTTCCGGCGAAGCCTATCGAGATAGGCATCAGCGAGCTGAGAGCGTTCGTCGGCCTGAAGCCCTCGCGACAGGATGGGAAAGAATTCCCGTCAGATCTTAGGGATCTATTCGTGCAGCTGGTGAACCAGTGCGATAAGCTCTTGCTCCATGCTGTCGAAGCTCGATCCGCCGAGGAGTTCCGCTCTCGCAGAGAAGGCGTTTTTGAGACCTATGTCAAGGTCCAAGGTGCTACTGCGTCACTCGCAGATGCAATCATTCCCAAGGTCCTGATGGAGTCTGCGGTTAGCGATGCGTTCGCGGGCCTTGAGGCGGAATTTAAGGCAGAGGCGCTGCCTCGCTTTGGTGAAGACGCCAGAGATCAAGCACTCTTCACGACGTGGACGCTACGCCGAACGATGGGCCTCCTCGAGAGGATCAACGACCTCGGCATGCCACAAAAAGAGCAGGAAGAAGATCAGGAGAAGGGCAAGGAGTGCTCCATCCACCTGTGGTGGACGTTTTTCCACCTCGATTGCTTTCGCGCTGCTATCAAGTACGACAAGCCCCTCCGCTCAGAGATCGTTCGTCTACTGATTGACGGCCTCAGGGCTGCCGTCAACGCATACGCCTTGGCGCGCCAGGGCTTGACTCTGCGGGAGGGGAAGCGGTCCGTCCCAGTTACAGACGTACCTGAGTGGGACGACGAGGATCAGAGCCTGCTCGATGAATCAATGGCCGAGTTAGACAGCACTCCCGTGCCAGAAGAAGATGCCTATCAAACAGGGTGACATCTACTGGATCAGGATTAAGAAGTCAGAGACTGTTGGCTCGGAGCAGTTCAAGGACCGGCCCTGGGTCGTTGTATCCAGATCAGAGCTAAACCGCAGCAACATGATAGTAGGCGTCCCCTTGACCACGAATCAGGCGCGTGCCTGTGGACACAGGATCGCGATACCGTTGGGGGAGATCATAAAGGAAGCCGGGGAGCCATTTCAGTTCTCGAACTGCGTAGCGCTGACTGATCAAATCCGGGCGCTTGCGCTCGATCGCTTTCCGCCCACGCGAATGGGCCGCCTCTCCCAGTCAGCAACCATCGCGGTTGTGGAGCAAGGATTGGCTTACCTGTTCGACATTCCTGTCACGTAGACCTTCTGTCCGCCTTTCCCCCAAACTGACCCACTACCTGCGCATCGACTGACGCGGCCGGCGCCGCGGCGTGTGCTAGCATCACCGGAAATGAAGCGTATCCCCCTGCGTATCCCTCTCGTCTTCCTCATCTGCGCAGTCGTTGCGGCGGCTGATTTGCCGCAGCCCGCCGTGGTGGATCCGGGCGGCTCCGGCATGGCGCCTTCGGACGCGATCGTGCTGTTCGACGGGAAGGATCTCTCGGGCTGGGCCGGCAACGACGGCGGCCCGGCGAAGTGGGCGGTCGAGAACGGCGAGATCGTCTGCAACACCGGCACGGGCAATATCCAGACCAAGCAGAAGTTCGGCTCCGCGCAAATCCACATCGAGTTTGCGACGCCGGACCAAGCCGAGGCCAACGGGCAGGCGAAGGGCAATTCGGGCGTCTACCTCCAGGGGCGCTACGAGGTTCAGGTGCTCGACTCCCATCGGAACCCGACCTACGCGGACGGCTCGGCCGGCGCGATCTATGGCCAATCGGCGCCGGCGGTCAACGTAAGCCGTCCGCCGGAGCAGTGGCAGAGCTACGACATCATCTTCCACGCGCCGAAGTGTTACGGCGACCAAGTGATCGCGCCGGCGACGATGACCATCCTGCACAACGGCGTGCTCATCCAGGACCACTTCCATCTCACCGGGCCCACGCCTGGCGGGCTAGGCGGCCAGCCGTGCAAGCCCGGGCCGATCATGCTGCAGGATCACATCCACCAGGACGTCGAGAAGACGGCGCTGCGCTTCCGCAACATCTGGCTGCGTCCTCTGAAGTAGGGCGTGCTGGAACCCGCCGCGCGCCCGCGGTGTCTGTGAGCAGTGGACCTGGTTTGGCCAGGTCTGCTGGCCATGACGCTCAGCGCCCAATTACGGCTATTCTTCCGGACGGATCTGCGGCGGTTGCGGTGGCCGCTCTGCGTGTTCGCCTCGGTCGTGTTGGCTCACGCGCTGGCGGACTTGACCTATCCACCAGGAGGGCACGATTCGGTCGTTCCCAAGCTGATTGATGGCGGCGCTGTTTCACCTCTGCTGGGTCGCAATGGCGGGTCTGCTGATTCATGGCGAGCCTTTGCTTGGAGCGACAACCTACTGGACATTGTGTACTTGACAAACCCATGGGCTCGGCGCTAGGCTTCGACCTCACGGGCGACGGCCCGGAAGACATCCTGCTGGTGCATGCCGGGCGCAAGATCGTCGTGCGGGCGAACACGAGTACTGGGGACAGACACCAGCGCTCGATGATCCACCGGGGCCTGGGGTTCGTTCTGCTCTCCCGCGATGAGCTCGAGTTTCCGTTGCCGCCGCGGGCGGCGGGGAGTCCGCTCCGGGAGCTCGAGCTTCAGCTTTGGGTCCCCGAACGGCTCGGGCGCGTGAGCGCGAAGGTCCGGGTTCTCCGAGACGCCCAGGCATCGGCGGCCGAGCAATCGCAATAACGTGCGATTTCGCACCTCCGCTTTGCGGGCCAAGCCGAATAATCTCGCCAAGATTTGCTTTGACCTCTTTCGTCTCCCTGCGCTAACCTGACTGCGTGACGCGACGCGCCTTTTCGGTCGTCCTGCTGCTATTTCTGCCTCTCGCCGCCGACGCGCAACGCCGACTCACCCCGGCGCAGCTATTTACGCGCTACAGCGCTCTAAAGAAGACAGTTAGGCCAACAGGAGCGATGGCAAACCGGCTTACCGGCCTGGAACAAGAAGGCCGAGCGGCCTTCAAGGAAGGCAACATCGGCGAGCTGCGCCGCCACATGGCGCACGCCTTCAAGCTGCTGGGCGGCGGAGAGTGGGGACCACTCGACGACTACCGCAGCTCGCTCATCCTGCGGACCTCGATGAGCGTCGCGGACCCCTCCGAACCGTTCCTGGCCGAGCTCGGGCAGATCTATCCCGAGCGCTACCCCGGCAACCAGCATCTGCGGCTGCGCGTGCAACTTGCCGAGGTGGGTCGAACGTCGCGGTCCGGGCCGAGCCCCGGGAATGTCCTGCGCATCTTGGCGGAGTTGCCGGCGCTGCCGCCCGACCTGATCGACCAGCCGGCGCGCTTCTCGGGAGACCTCTCGGGCGTGTTCAATGGCGAGTACTTGGTCGTGGCCAGCATCATGGCCGACCACGGGACCGTGCATCAGATCGTGCTGCCGATTCAGATCGTGGCCGGCATCCGGACCAGGCGTCCGGAGATCGAGCAGCGCCTCTCGAAGATACTCGGCTCTCCGAGCGCGAAGGCGTCGATTCGCTACCCGTTCGACTACGCCCGGCGGGCCAACCTAGGCGAGGTGGAGGCGCGCGAGGGCGAGATCGCCGCGGCGCTGCGGCGCTCGGAGGAACTGCTGGCGGGCCTCGAGCAAGGCGGCGATCCGCTGGCGCCCAAGCCGGGCTCGCTCGAGCGGCACTACGTGTTCGACCAAGCCGGCGCGATCCTGCCGTACCGCGTCCACGTTCCCTCGGCCTACGACGGCGAGACGCGGTTGCCGCTCGTGATCGGGTTGCACGGCCAAGGCGGCTCGGCGTCGAGCTTCTTCGAGCGTGACAGCCGGCTATTCCCGCGTCTGGCCGAGCAGTATGGCTTCATCGGCGTGACCGTGCTGGGCTACACCTCGACCGGCGGCTACGGCCGGCAGTCAGACAACCCCGACCCCGCCCGCGCCCGCGAGAGCCGGCTAAGCGAGCGCGACGTGCTGAACGTACTGGAGCGCGTCGAGGCTGACTATCTAGTCGATAGCGGCAGACGCTTTCTCGTCGGCCACTCGATGGGCGGCAACGGGACCTGGCATCTCGGCGCGAAGTACGCCGAGAAGTGGGCGGCCATCGCGCCGATCGCCGCCGGGCAGATCCCGACCACCGAGCAAGTCCAGCGCCTCAAAGACAGCGACGTTCGCGTGTTCGTGGCCCACGGCGACGCTGATGTTGTGACTTCGGTGGAGGCTTCCCGGCGCGCCGGCCTGTTACTCAATCAGCTACAGGTGCGCAACGAGTACTTCGAGCTGACCACCGCCGGGCATTCCAACATCGTGACCCCGGCGATGGAGCGCATCTTTGCGTTCTTCGCGCGTCAACCGCCCGGCAATGCGCGCGTGACGCGCATCCCCTGAGGATTTCGGTCCGAACGGCGTCGCAGTTTTCGATGTCCGCGTCAGTATTGGACAAGCCGGTTTATTCCGCTAAACTGGGTGCTGGAAACGAGTGCCGAGATCGCTGGGAGCTGATTCCGCGAGGGTTCAACCTTTGCGCGCAAGCCAGTTCCAGACTTCTCTACGCGTTCCTCTCCGCCGATGATCCGCACCGCCTCCGCCATCTCCGTCCTGCTCGTTCTGCTCGCATGTTCCGGCTCCGCGCCGGACGATGAGGCGCTCGACGCACGCCCGAACATCATCCTGATCATGACCGACGATCAGGGTTGGGCTCAGCTCGGCGTTCACGGCGACCCGGTCTTGCAGACGCCGAATCTCGACCGCTTCGCCGAGGAAAGCGTGGAGCTGACGCGCTTCTACGTGGCGCCGGTCTGCGCTCCAACGCGGGCTAGCCTGATGACGGGCCGGTACCATTACCGCACCGGCGTGGTGGACACCTACCTGGGCCGTGCGCTGATGGCCGCCGACGAGACAACGATCGCCGAGATGCTCTCCGACGAGGGCTACCGCACCGGCATCTTCGGCAAGTGGCATCTGGGCGACAACTACCCGATGCGCGCGATCGATCAAGGCTTTCAAGAAGCGATCCTGCACCGCGGTGGCGGCATTGGGCAGCCGTCCGACGCCCCTGGGACCGACTACTTCGATCCGATTCTCTACCACAACGGCGAGGAGAAGCGATACGAAGGATACTGCACCGACATCTATTTCGACGAAGCCATTCGCTTCATCAACGAGTCGATGGACGCGCCGTTCTTCGTCTACCTGCCGACCAACGCGCCCCACTCGCCCTACCTGGTTCCCGCTTCCTACCGCGAGCGCTATACGGAGCAAGGGCTCGAGGACAAGGACGCGCGGATCTACGGCATGATCGAGAACATCGACGACAACGTCGGCAAGTTGCTCACGCATCTGGCTGACACCGGCCGGCGCGACAACACGATCGTCATCTTCATGACCGACAACGGTCCCACGACGCGGCTCTTCGACGCCGGGTTGCGGGCGCAGAAGACGTCGGTGTACGAGGGTGGCATTCGGGTTCCGTTCTTCATTCGATGGCCGGCGCGCATCCAGCCGAAGAAGGTCGAGACGATCGCGGCCCACATCGACGTGGCGCCGACGTTGATGGACGCCGTCGGCTCGCCGCTCTCCCCGGCCGTCGAGG
The DNA here is from genome assembly GCA_965216545.1 of Bryobacterales bacterium. GTDB lineage: Bacteria > Acidobacteriota > Terriglobia > Bryobacterales > UBA6623 > RI-231. The sequence continues at coordinate 618,551 of OZ244172.1, read as the reverse complement.
TGGACGGGCGCAGCTTGATGCCGCTGCTGAGCGAGGCCGCGCCGGAGTGGCGCGAGCGGCTGATCTTCATCCAGGCCCATCGCGGCAACGAGCCCGAGATCTGGCGCAACGCGGCTGCCATTGGGCAGCAGTACAAGATCGTGCAACCGCTCAGCTTCGCTCGGCCGATGCCGCGCGACGCCCAGCGGGAGCTCTACGACCTGGAAGCGGACCCGGGCGAGCAGAACGATCTGAGCCAGGAGATCGAGCTGCGCCAGCAGATCCGCCGGCTCAACAAGGACTACGAGATTTGGTTCCAGGACGTGGGCCGCAGCCGCGGCTATGCTCCGCAGCGCATCTACCTCGGCGCGCCAGAAGAGAACCCCGTCACGCTCACCCGTCAGGACTGGCGCGTAACCGGCTCGGGAACTTGGGCGAAGGGCGACACGGGCGCGTGGGCGGTGGAGGTCCGCGTGAGCGGAGACTACGCGGTCAAGATGGATTTCGATGCGCTCGAGCAGCCGGCGCGCATCGAGCTGGAAATCGGGTCGGCGACGAAAGCCGTGGATCTAGGCGTCGGGGCTGATTCGGCGGAGTTTCCGCTGGTCGAGCTGCAGCGCGGCGCGGCGCTGCTCGAAGCGCGCATCGAGACGGGCGACCAGGTCCAGGGCGTCAACTTCGTCCACGTGACGAAGCTATAAAAGTCCTAGTACGGGCCGGCGACTCCGGGCCCGGGGCCGCGTAGGGCGCGCCCGAGCACGGCTTGCAGGTACTGGGAGTCCTGCGGGTCCGCGACGAAGCCCGCCGGCTGCGTCATCGCGATCTGCAGCAGCAGCAGCGGGTCTTCGGCCGCGCCCAGGAAGATGACCGGCGAGCCGAGCTCGTCCTGGATCTGACGCGAGAGCTCGACGCCGACCGGCTCGCCGTGGAAATAGACCGCAACCAGCGCCAGGTCGGGGCGCGTCTCGCGCGCCACCCCGGCGGCCTCGGCTGGGTTGCCGCATACGCCGACACAATCGACGCCCGCGGCCTCCACAGCTTGCTTGACGGCGCGGACCTCGGCTAGATCATCGCTGAAGATCAGCACGCGGCCCTTGAGCGGGCTCGGCCGTGCTTTGATGGGTACTGTTGCTGGCGCCGCCATGGTGGTTCCCCTTTCACTAGTTGAGTTTCGACGGCGATTCCGTCACCGGGGACAGCTCGTAGGGCGGCGGTAGCAGCGCTGCTCCGCCGCGCCCGAGCAGCTCGATGCGGAGGCGCGCATCATCCCGCGGGGCGCGTAGCACGAACTCCGCTTCGCACCCATTGCGGACCAGACAGCTCATCACGTCGGCCCAGTTGCCGTCCGGCAGGTGTACTCCGCAGAGAACGAGATCGAAATCAGAGCTGCGGAGGCGCTGCCGGGCTTGGGCGAGGGACGAGACTATGGTGGGATTGGGGAATATCGCTCGCACTTCCGCGAGCCATTCCGGGGGACATGCTTCCTCGACGACGAGGACGCTTTTCGCAAACATTCGAACCTCCGTGTACCTGGGTTGTTGGCTCGGCCGGCGTCCCGACTGTTTCAGTCGAGGGCGCTACACGTTCGTCGGAGGCAGGCTGAGATTGTCGTCTTGCCAAACTCAGCCTAACACCGAGTCCTGGTACTGGCAAGGGGGCGCGAGAAAAAGGCGGACAACATTTATGTCCGCCCCAGAGAAGGTCCGCTGGATTGGCGAGGTTACTGCACGCGCTTGGCGACGATCGAGCCGCCGCCCATGCCGCCGCGACCGCCGCCCGGCCGCCCTCCGCCGCCGGGACCGCCGCGCCCGCCGGCCGGGCCGCCCTCACGGGCGCCTGCGCCGCCGCGTCCGCCGCTAAAGCTGCGGGTGAGCTCGAGCTCGTCGCCCTTCACCGCGCCCTTCCACTCGATCGTCATCGTGCGGTCGCCGCGCTCGATGACTTGCTTGAAGGCAATCTCGTCGCCGGACACCTTGCCGTCTTGGATCTCGGACTCGCCCATCATCTCGTTGCCGACCGTGCCGGTAAGCTTGTCGCCGTCGGCCTTCAGGTTGAAGACCATCTGCATCTCGCCGCGGGGGCTTTGCATCACGGCCTCCCACTTGCCGCTTGGATCAGCCGCGAGAGTGGCGCTCGCGGCCAACAGACAGACGATCGCAGCTTTGATGGTGCTCATGGTTCGTTGATACTCCTTGGGGGGTCTTTGGGCTTTGGGGCGGCCCAGGGCCCTACGGTGTTGGCGCGCTCGGGCGCGCTCGGGGCGCCGGTGAATCGGGCTTTTTGCATGGATTTTACAGCTCGCTCAGCGTCGCAGGCGCAGCACGCGGCCGTTGCTCGAGTCGGCGATGTAGATATCGCCGGAAGGATGGACCGCCACGCCGTGCGGCCGGCGCAACTGGGTCGCCAAGGGATCGCCGGGCGTGAGCAAGTCGCCCGCTCCGCCGGTACCTGCGATCACGGCCCACTTGCCGCCGTCGGGGTTGTACTCGAGGATGCGGTGATTCTGATCGTCGGCGATGATGACGTCTCCGTCGAGGTCGATGGCGAGGTGTTTCGGGCCCGAGAGCCGAATTTCGGGATGGTCCGGCCCGATGAGCGTCCGGATACGCCCTTGCGGGTCAACTGCGCGCAGCGCGTTTCCCTGGCGCTCGAGCACGTAGACGTGGCCGCGCTTGTCGATGGCGGCGGCGCGCGGGTCGACCAGCGGCGCCTGGGCGGCGGCGGCATCGTCATCGGGAGCTCCTTTCACGCCGCTGCCGGCGAGCGTCCGCACCTTTGCTCCCACCAGATCGATTTGGGCGATGCGGCGATTGAACAGGTCCGCGACGTAGAGTCTGCCGTCGCGTCCGTCGACGGCGAACGGGCCGTCGAGGTGCGCGGCCTTGCCCGCCGCGCCTTCGGGCGAGCGAGCGCGCTCGCCGGTTCCCGCCAAAGTGTCGACGAGACCGGACGCGAGGTCGATGACGCGGATGCGGTGGTTGCGCGTATCCGCCACATAGAGCTTGCCGGCAAGCGCGACCAGGCTATGCGGCTCGTGGAACCCCGCCTGCGCGGCCGGCCCGCCGTCGCCCCGGAACTCCGGCCTGCCCGTGCCGGCGAACGGCTCGAGCGCGCCGCCTTTGACGGCTCTGAGGATCCGGTTGCCCTTGTATTCGACGACATACATGCTGTCGTCGTCGTCGAAGGCCACGCCGAAGGGCGTTTCGAGCCCGTCGGCGACGAGCTCGACGCGGGTGGAGCCGCCACAGGAAGCAAGGAGGAGGGCGAGTGAGACGAAGAGGCCGCGGCGCATGACGAAGACGAGTCTAGCAACCCGCGCCGAGCTCACAGGCGAGCGATGTCGCCGGTGAGTGTGACCGGTTCTTCTCTTTCTGAGCCCCGGCAGCAATGCCGTCTCTCGTGCTGATGTTGAGATGCGCACCCGGTCATTGCTGACCGGGCTCGGCAACGCGCTTTTTCTTTCTGAGCCCCGGCAGCCATGCCGGGGTGCGGTCTCTCGTGCTGATGTTGAGATGCGCACCCGGTCATTGCTGACCGGGCTCGGCGACGGGAAGGACGTGTTCTTATCCTTGGCCGCGCAGTTTCTTGATGTCGATGCCTAGCCGCTGGATCTTTTGGTTGAGCGTCGAGAGCGCCACGCGCAGCTTCTTGGCGGCCTCGGTTTGGCTCCAGCCGCAGCGTTCGAGCTCGGCGACGATGACGCCTCGTTCGAAGTCTTCCACCATTTCCGGCAACGAGGCCCCGGCCGCGGGGCGGAAGTCGATAGGCGCGCGGGCGGGGCGACCGCTGCCGGTGACGAGTTGCTCGGGCAGCACGTTGACGTCGACTTTCTCGTCTTCGGCAAGCACGACTGCACGCTCGACCGCGTTCTCGAGCTCGCGCACGTTGCCGGGCCAGGCGTGGTCCATGAGCACGCTCATCGCCTCGGAGCTGAGCTCGAGCCGCGAGCGGCCTTCGTCGTCGAGAAAGCGTTGGTTCTCGCGGCAGAAGCGATCGAAGAAGTGGCGCACCAGCAGGGGAATGTCACCGCGCCGCTCGCGCAGCGGCGGCAGATGGATGCCGATGACGTTGAGGCGGTAGTAGAGGTCTTCGCGGAACTCGCCGCGCTCGATGAGCTCCTCGAGCCGCTCGTGGGTGGCGGCGATGATGCGCACGTCGACCTTGACGACTTCGTTTGAGCCGACGGGCATCAGCTCGCGCTCTTGCAGCACGCGGAGCAGCTTCGCTTGAGTCTCCGGAGTTAGCGTTGCGATCTCGTCGAGAAACAGAGTCCCGCGGTCGGCCGCCTCGAAAAAGCCCTTGTGCGAGGCCACCGCGCCGGTGAAGGCGCCCTTGACGTGGCCGAACAGCGCGGACTCGAGCAAGTCGACGGGAATGGAGCCCGAGTTGACCGGGATGAACGGCTCATCGGCGCGCGGCGAGCGCGCGTGGATGGCCTTGGCGATCAGCTCTTTGCCCGATCCGCTCTCGCCGGTGATGAGCACGGTGGAACGGCTTGGGGCGACTTGCGAGACGAGCCGGAAGACCTCCTGCATGGGCTCGCTATGCCCGACGATGTTGTCGAAGCTGTAGCGCTCCCGCAGCTCGCTGCGCAGACGCAGGTTTTCCGCCTCGAGGCGGCGTCGGGCGATCGTCTGCTCGATCTCGAGGATGAGCTTGTCGTTGTTCCAGGGCTTGGTGAGGAAGTTGTCGGCGCCGAGACGGATGGCTTTCACCGCGGTCTCGACCGAGCCGTAAGCGGTGAGCATCAGGACGGGCGTGACCGCGTCGTTGTCGCGGATCTCCTCGAGCACTTCGAGCCCGGGGCGGTCGGGCAGCATCAGGTCGAGCAGAACGAGATCGAAGCCGCGCGCGCCGAGCTGCTGGAGGCCGGATGCGGCGTCGGGGGCGGCGGTGACCTGAAAGCGCTCGAGCTCGAGCAGCGTCCCCAGGCTGTCGCGAATGACCTCTTCGTCGTCGATGAGGAGGATGCGGCCGCGAGCGGCGATGTCCGCGGCGACGACTGGCTCAGGCATGAATCGGCTTGCCGACGGCGGGCAGCTCGATGACGAAGGTCGCGCCCTCGCCCGGAGCGGAATCGGCGCTCAGGCTGCCGCCGTGCTCCTTGATGATGCCATAGCTGACCGACAAGCCCAGACCGGTGCCGCGCTTGGGGGCTTTGGTGGTGAAGAACGGATCGAAGATGCGTGCAAGCTTCTCCCGCTCGATGCCCGAACCGCTGTCAGCCACCTCGACGCGAACCAGCTCCTCGCCGTCCTCGGCCGCGGCGCGACGCGCTCGGACGGCGAGCTTGCCGCCATCGGGCATGGCGTCGCGGGCGTTCAAGACGAGGTTGAGAAACACCTGCTGCAGCTTGCCGGCCACGCCGCGCACCTCCGGCAGCTCCTGCTCGAAGTCGGTTTCGAACTCGACGCCAGCCTTGCGCAGTTGCGGCTCGACCAACGCGAGAGTGTCGGCGAGGACCTTGTCGAGGCGCACCGGGCCCATCTCTTCCGCGGCCGTGCGCGAGAAGCTCAGCAACGAGTTGACGATCTCGCTGGCGCGGAAGGTCTGCGAGGTGATCTTATCGAGCGCCTTGGCCTTGGAGGGATCCCCTTCGACCTGCTTAGCGAGCATCTGGGCGTAGCTCGAGATCACCGCCAGCGGCGTGTTGACCTCGTGCGCGACGCCGGCGGCAAGCAAGCCGATCGAGCTGAGCTTGTCCGCCTGGACGACCTGTTCCTCGAGCTGGGTGCGCTCGGTGACGTCGTCGAGGATGATCAGCCGCCCGATGGGATCGAAATTCTTGGCGACCAGAGGCGCGACGGCGATGTTGAGGATGCGCTCGCCCTCGCCTTCACGGCTCTGCGGCGCGGGCCGGAAGCGCTCTGGGAACTCCTGCGCCCGCAACGAATAGCGGTAGATCGTGTGGACGCCGGCGTCTTGGCGCACCGAGTCGAGCTGCGTGATCAGGCCGGCCGGCAGCAGGTCTTGGAGCTTGCGGCCCACCGCGTCGGCGCGCGAGATGCCGAACACCAGCTCGAGCTGGGTATTCCAGCTCTCCACCCGATCGTCGAGATCGACAGCGAGGATGCCGACGTGCAGCGATTCTACGATGTTCTCGTTGTAGTCCTTGAGTCGTTGGTACTCGCCCGCCTTCTGCTCGAGCGAGCGGTACAGGCGCGCGTTTTCGAGTGCGATGGCGAAGTTGCCCGAGACGGCGCGCACCAGCGCCAAGTCCTCGCTGGTCAGGTATTCGCCCTCGACGGTGCGCCCGAGGCCGATCCAGGCGATGGTGCGACCCTGCACGCGGCAGGGCACGTAGTAGCTCAAGTCCAGGTTGGCGATCTGTTTGCGCGCCGTCTGGTCGCGTTCGTTGTTCCAGGCCGGATTGGCGAAGAACAGATACTGCGTCGCGGGATCGAGCGCCGCGGGCCGTTGCAGGAAGTCGACGCCGCTAGCCGCCTCGACCCCGGCGCCGCGGGCGAGATCGAAGCGCTCGTCGTCGCGGCGGACGAAGATGGCAAAGCGCTCCACGCCGAGCGCGTGGACCAACCGGTCACGCACAGCCGAGAGCATGCGCTCGGGGTCGTTCTCCGCGCCCAGCTCCAGGGCGAACTCAGCGAGCGTCTGGCGGTGGTCGTAGCGGTCGCGGTAGCGGCGGCGGTCGATGAAGGTTTGAATTCCGCGGCGCAGCGGCTGGAATAGCAGCGCGGTCGCGATCACCGAGGCGACCCACAGAGCCGGCCCCAGCCCGGCCGCTTCCGGCTCGAAGCCGCCCAGCGCGAAGACCGCTCCGTAAAACGCCGCCAGCACCGCAGCCGCTGCGATGGTGTAGGCGGCTCCGCGGCGGAACACCAGATCGACGTCCATGAGCCGGTGTCGTGCGATGGCAAATAAGAACGAGCCCGGGATCAGGGCCAAGGCGAAGATCGAGATGGTGTGATTGGGCCCGGGAATCCGGCCCGCCACGAACGGAACAATGTAGAAGAGCACGAACGGCAACGAGCCCCACAGCGCACCGTGCGCCAGCCAGCGGCGTTGCTGCGCTTCTTCGGGGTCGGCCGGCCGTTGGCCGAACCACAGCCACAGCGCGCCAGCGAGCAGCTCCGCCCCGAGCAGGCCGTAGGCGATACGATCGAGGCTCTCGCGCAGGCTTACCAGCGGGCCGTCGGCGGCGAGCAGGCCGGCCGCGGCGAGGTGGGTGGCGAGGATCAGCGCGGCGGCCGCCCCATAGGCCGCCAGCGCAACGACGCGTCCCCGGGCGGACGCGCGTCCGCCCGGAAACGCCAGGCAAAAGTGCAAGAAGAGCGCCGGCGTAAGAGCCGTCGCCCAAACGTTCGACCAGTAGACGAACCGATCGAGTAGATCCAGCTCGCCGGTGTAGCTCAGCGCGTAGAGCGCGAACGAGCTCAGGCAGAACGCATAGAAATGCCGAACCATCGGACCCCGTTTCCGGCGGAACAGCACAAAAGCGCCCATCAGAAGATAGGCGCACCCCAGCACCCCTTTGAATACGCCGACCGCGGCTCTGCGCGGCGCGGCCCCCACCACGAGCTCGACGTCGAGTCGCGACCCCTCGCGCTCAATCGTGTACCGAGCTCGATTCCATGCGCCGATCTGGTCCAACGCCCCCAGGACCTGGAACGGCTCTTCGATCTCGTATCCGTTGATGGCGAGCAGGCGGTCGCCCGCTCGCAGACCCACTCGCTGCCCGGCGCCCCTCGGCTCGACCCGGGCCGCCACGATAGCATCGTCATCGGCGACCCAGACCACGCCGTCGTCCGGAAGCTCCACCGTGCCGCGTTGGGCGAGGTTTCCGACCCCGGCCAGTACGAGCAGGATCGTCAGCGCCACCAGCGCCGAGGTTCCAAACCCGAGTGTGCGGTTGTCGTTCATCCGGACGGACTGGAAAAGGCGATTCGAGAATACACCTTTACCCGACATGCGCGCGTTGCATGCTAGGGGCCAAATGTTCTCAGACACCGGGCCGGATCGGGCAAGCCTATGAAAACGCGGCGGAAAGCGCGCAAGGCGGGGTTGGGAGAGGCTCGACTGCCAGCGCCACGGATCCGGGTTTCCGGATTGCGCTCTCCGCATAACCATATCGGCTGTGGCGCACGGCTGCGGGGCCTGCGGCGCCCCGGGGCGAGGCGCAGCCTCGCCCGCACGGCGCAGCCGTGCGCCACAGCGGGGCGGCCTCGAGCCCGAGCTTGGCGCGAAAGCCGAAACTGAAATCGGCTTTGGGGCGTATCTCAGACAAGTTGTCGAAACAACGACACGGCTTGACCTTCCCGCGCCGAAGACCTAGAATCGAGACGGAGTCCTGCGTCGGCTCCCGACTCATTATGTTGCGCTCCCCCGCTTCTGTCGGGACTTCCATGAAAACCATGTTGATCCGCGGATTTGCATTCGTCGCCGCAACCGCCGTTGCGGGGCTGTGTCTGCTGGCGCCTCCGGCGCACGCACAGGACCCCAACGCGCCCAAGCAGCTCTCCGAGAAGGAGCAGCGCAAACGCCTGAAAGCACTGAGGAAAGAGCTCGAAGGGCCATTCGAGAAATGGCTCGACGAGGACGTTCGCTACATCATCACCGCTGATGAGCGAAAGGTGTTCCTGCAACTCGCCACCGACGAGGAGCGCGAGAACTTCATCGAGAGCTTCTGGATCCGCCGCGATCCGACTCCCGACTCGATGGAGAACGAGTTCAAGGAAGAGCACTATCGCCGGATCGCCTACGCCAACGAGCGTTACGCATCGGGCATTCAGGGCTGGCGGACCGACCGCGGCAGAATTTACATCGCCTACGGCCCGCCGGACGAGATCGAAGCGCATCCGTCGGGCGGCATGTATCAACGCCCTTATGACGAGGGCGGCGGCTTTACCTCGACCTATCCGTTCGAGATCTGGCGCTACCGCTGGCTCGAGGGCATCGGCTCGGACATTCTGCTCGAGTTCGTCGACCCGACCATGACGGGCGAGTACCGGCTGACCATGGACCCGTCGGAGAAGGATGCATTGCTGTATGTACCCGGCGCGGGTCTGACCTTGGCCGAGTCGATGGGGCTTTCGCAGAAGCGCGACCGCTTCACGCGCACTGACGGCACCCGCATGGGAACGCCCATCGGCGGCTCGCAGTCGATGCGCTACAACCAGTTCGAGCGGCTGCAACTCTACGCCAACATCCAGAAGCCGCCGGCCGTCAAGTTCAAGGATCTCGAGGCGGTCGTCGACTCGACGATCGAGTACAACACGTTGCCTTTCCAGGTCGACGTGAGCTACGTGAAGATCACCGATACCGCCGTGCTCACCGGCATCACCGTGCAGCTCGAGAACCGCGACCTCGTCTTCAAGGAGTCCGACGGGCTGCACAAGGCCGTGGTCAACATCTTCGGCCGCGTGACGACGGTGACGCGTCGCGTCGAGACGCACTTCGAAGACACGGTCAGCATCCAGACGACCGGAGAGCGGTTGGCTTCCGAGGCGAGCCGTTCGTCGATCTACAACAATCCGACGCCGCTCAAGCCCGGCATGTACCGCTTGGAGCTGGTGGTGAAGGACATCATCGGCGAGACCGTCGGCACCAGCCGTATCGCGCTGAACGTACCGAGGTTCGACGACGAGACGCCTGCTTTCAGCTCGCTGATCCTTGCCGATAAGATCGAGCGGGTGCCGACGCGCTCGCTCGGCGCCGGCCAGTTCGTGCTCGGCGCCTCGAAGGTGCGTCCGCGCATCAGCGAGGAATTCAAGCGCGACGAGAGCATGGGCATCTATGTCGAGTTCTACAATCTAGGCGCAAAGGACGATGATTCCGGAATGCCGGACGGCCAGATCACCTATCAGATCGCTAAAGCGGACGCCCCCGACGTGGCGATCCTCGATGTGACCGAGCAGCTCGCCGACATTCGCGGCGCCTCCGCCGGTCAGGTCGTCATCGAGAAGATGCTGCCGCTGGGCAAGCTCGGCCTCGAACCCGGCGCATACAAGCTCTCGTTGAAGCTCCAGGACAATGTAAAGAACGAGACGATGACGCCCACCGCCACGTTCAAAGTGATCTAGAATAACGGTGGACATGTAGAAAACTGTGATGAGCTTCCGACCCAACCGCAGGACAAATGGCGCGGCCGCGGCCGCAGCGACGGTCCTGCTGACGGGATTGCTCGCCAGCGGCGCTCAGGCCGCCGATTTGGGCGGAACGATCAGCGGCTGGGTGCGGGATGAGCGCGGCGTGGCGCAAATGGGCGCCTCGGTTTCCGTGCTGACCGAGCAAGGCGAGCTCGCCAAGCGCGTCTTCACCGACTATCGCGGTCACTTCAACGCTTCGGGCCTGCTTCCCGGCGCTTACGCCGTGCGGGTCGCATTGGGGCGGTTTTCGCCGCTGACGCGCCGAAACGTCGCGGTGACGACGGGCGGCAACACGGTCTTGGACGTCTCGATGCGGGGGCTGTTCTCTTCGCTGCAACTCGTCTACCCGGGCCCGGGCGAGATCCGGGACATGACCGACGATTGGAAATGGGTGCTGCGCACCGCGCACGCCACGCGGCCGGCGCTGCGGATCGCGCCGAGCGACCAACACCGCGAGACACAGAAAGTGCTCCGCAAGCTGACCGGCGCTTTTGCCGACACCACGGCCTACGCCGAGCTGAGCGGCGGCCAGGGCGCCGCCCCGGGAGCGCTGGCAAATCAGTCCGACCTTGGCACGAGCTTCGCGCTGGCGACCTCGGTCTTTGGCGAGAACAACGTCACCGTCAGCGGGAATCTGGGCAACAGCTCCACCGGACAGAGCCCGTCCACGGCGTTCCGCACCAGCTATCGGCGCGATCTCGGGCTGGTGAACCCGGAGGTCAGCGTCACGGTGCGGCAACTGCAGACCTCGACGGTCGCTAATCGCGCGCTGTTTGGGCCGGGTCAGGCCGGGGACAACGTGCCGACCTTGCAGACGTTCTCGCTCGGCTACGGCGATCGCGTCCAGATCGGCGATTCGACCGATTTTGAGTACGGCTTCCTGTACGAGTCGGTCCGCTTCATGCAGCGTCTGGACTTCGTGAGCCCATACGGCAAGGTGATCTACAAGCCGCGCGAGGGCCGCAGGATCCTGCTGCGCTACGCTTCCGGCGCGCCGCGTCCCGACGCCGCGGTGGCCGGGAACGAGCGACTGCGGCAGCAGGTCTCGGCTCTGGGCATGTTCCCGCGCGTTGCGTTGGACGACGGCGAGGCGACGGTGCAGCGCACCGAGCACGTCGAGCTCGCCCTGCATGAGCAGGCGGGCAGGAACTTGATCGAGGCCGGCGTGTTCCAGGACACCATCAGCGACGCCGCGGTTTCGGCCTACGTGCCTGATTCCATGCTGGCGGGCGGGCACGTGCTGCCGGACCTGTTCTCGCGGGCGTCGACGCTCAACGGCGGCCGCCACTTTACGCGCGGTTATCGCGTCTCCTACGCACGCAAGCTCGCTGACCGGCTCGAAGCCGCACTGGGCTACAGCAACAGCGGCGTGCTGACCGCCACGGCCGAGACGCTGGCTTCGGAGAGCGTTGGAGACCTGCGCAGCGCACTCGCCATGCAGCGCGCGAACATCATCACCGCTTCGCTCTCGGCTGCTGTGCCGCAGCTCGACACGCAGTTGGTCTCCGGATACCAGTGGGTGAGCCGGCCGTCGGCGATTGCCGCGGACATGTACAACGAGTTCGCGGCGAGCTCGGACCCGGGATGGAACGTCCTGGTTCGCCAGCCGTTGCCGTTTGGCGCGGGCCCGGGCAAGCTCGAGCTCACCGCGGACCTGCGCAATCTTCTCAGGGCCGGCTACATCCCGATCCAAACCGCCGACGGCCAAACGCTCTATCTGCTGCAGGCGGTGCGGAGCTACCGCGGCTCGCTGAGCTTCATTTTCTGATGCCTTTCCGCCGTACTCGAACCTGCTTCCGCCGCGCGGTTGTCGCTGTCGCTCTGTTCGCCTGCGCGGCGCTTGCGCTCCCGCAAGCCATCGGCGCGAAGGAGATGACCTCGCTTCGGATCGTCGTGGTGGACGAGCAGGGCGAACCCGTCGCACGCGCGAGCGTGGTGGTGAGCCGGCTGAAAAGCAAGACCAAGACGAAGGTCAAGGGCCAGCCCATGCAGATCAAGACCTCGATGCAAGGCGCCGCCCCGCTGCCTCCGATCCAACAAGGAGTTTACATGGTGCAGGTGATCAGCACCGGCTACCAGACCTCGGGCGAGATGATCGAGCTGACCGAGGCCGAGCAGGAGCACACCGTGACCATGAAGCCGCCGCGGGGTCAGTTTTCCGTGCACAAGCCGAAATGATTCTGCTATCCTCAACGCGCACGTCCCCAACGCGTTGTCTCTCTGCCAGCCTAACTAGAGGCCTCTCCACACCTCCATGCGTCTGTTTACCGCTCTCGAGCTCAACACCAAAGTCATCGCCAATCTCACCGAGCTGGTCCGCCGGCTACGCCCGGTAGCGCCGATCCGCTGGGTCCATCCGCAGAACATGCACGTCTCGCTCAAATACATCGGCGAGTGGCCCGAGGCGCGTCTGGACACGTTGGTCCGGTCGCTCTCGGAAGTCCGCGTGACCCAGCCGATGACCGTGCCGCTGGCCGGCCTGGGCTATTTCCCCAGCGCCAGGCGCCCGCGAGTCTTCTGGGCCGGAGCGGAGAATACGCCGCCGCTGCGTCAACTCGCCAGCGGCGTGGACTTCCAGCTCGCTCAACTCGGCATCGCCCCCGAGGTGCGGCCCTACATCCCGCACCTCACGCTGGGCCAGATCGTCTCCGACGAGCCGTTGGAAGAGTTTCACAAGCTGATCGAGGATCTGCCGAGCCGCGAGTTCGGGACGATCACCCCGGACCGCTTCACGCTGTTCGAGAGCACGGTGACCGACAGCGGCCCGCAGTGCCGCAGAGTGGCGGAGTTCCCGTTCCAGCAACCCGCCGTGGAGCCCGTCATGGTAACTGCCCGGCCGCAGCTAGCGGGCGGCTGGTAGGGATCTCGGGGCGCCGAGCTTGGCCGCGGCCTGGGTCGAAGCAGTAGCCAAAACCGCGGATCGAGTGAATCCAGCGAGGGCTTCCGGGCTCGTCGCCGAGCTTTTTGCGGAGCCGCAGCACGGCCACGTCAACGGCTCGCTCGGCAACGTCGCGGTCCTCGCCCCACACCTCGGTGATGAGCTCGGAGCGGGCGCAAACGCGTCCTGGGCGGCCCATCAAGAACGAGAGAAGCTTGAACTCGGTCGCCGTCACGGGAACCGGCTTGCCGAGCCGCTTGAGCTCGAAGCGCTCACGATCGAGCTCCAAGCCCCCGTGGGAGACGACAGGCTGCGTCTGCCGCTCGGGAAGGATGTGCAGCTTGATGCGCGCGATCAGCTCCCGCACGAAAAAGGGTTTGACGATGTAGTCGTTTCCGCCCAACTCGAGCCCCAGCACGCGGTCGCCTTCCGAGCCGCGCGCGGTGAGAAACAGGATCGGCACGCCAGCGAGCTGCGGGTGCGCCCGCGCCGCTTTGCAGATCTCCCACCCCTGCTGGTGCGGCAGCATCACATCCAGCAGGATCAGCGCCGGCCGCGCTTGGATCAGGAACGGGATCGCGTCCTTGCCGGTGGAGTGGATCGCCATCCGGTATCCTTCCCGCTGGAGACGATAGCGCAGCAATTCGTGGATGTCCCGGTCGTCTTCGATCAGCGCAATGGTTCTCATTCCCGGCAGCTCGCACCCCCGAAGCTACCGAACCGCGGTGACACGGCCGTGACGACGCCGTTAATGTTCGATCACAGAGCCTCAAAGAGCGAGGGTTGGCGGTAGTCGATGTCGAGCGGACCTTCCGGCTGCCGGACCGGGATCTGCAAATAGAACGTCGAGCCGGCGTCCGGCTCGGACTCGACCCATACGGTTCCCCGGTGCGCGATGACCAGGTGCTTGACGATGGCCAAGCCCAGCCCGGTGCCGCCCAGCTCGCGCGAGCGGGCTTTGTCGACCCGGTAGAAGCGCTCGAACAAGCGCGGGATGTGCTCGGCCGGCACGCCGATGCCGGTATCCCGGACGAACATCTCCACCTTGCCGTCGCGCGGATGGGCCCCGACGGTCATTGCACCGCCCTCGGGGGTGTATTTCGCCGCGTTGTCGAGCAGGTTGGTCAAGATTTGGTGCAGCGCTCCCGCGTCGCATTCCACGGTGAGCTCGGGCGCGGCGGGCAAGACCTCCACAGTGATCGATTTCTTGGCCGCGATGCCCCGAATCGAGTCGACCGCGCGCTCGAGCAGCTCGGCGACGGTATGGCTCGAGAAGGAGAACTCGCGGGTCTTGACCTCGATCTGCGACAGCGTCATCAGGTCGGCGGTCAGCTCGGCCAAACGCTCGGCGTTCTGCCACAGGATCTTCATGAAGCGGCGATTGGTCTCGGGCTCGTCGATGGCGCCGTCGAGCAGCGTCTCGGCGTAGCCTTGGATCGCTGCCAGCGGGGTCCGCAGCTCGTGCGAGACGTTGATGACGAAGTCCTTGCGCATGCGGTCGACGCGCTCGAGCTCGGTGATGTCGAAGAAGACGGCAACTACGGCTTGGACTTTGCCCTTGCGGCTCTGGATCGGCGCGCAGGTGACCTTCCAGGAGCGTTCCGCCGGTTCGTCGATCGTCACCTCGGCCGTGCTCGTCGCTCCGGTGTCGACCACTTGCTCGATGAGCTCGGTGATCTGCGGCAAGCCCAGCTCGGCGAGCTCGGCCCCGCGGTAGAGGCGCGCTTGGGGCAGCATCTGCTCCATGGCCGGGTTGTAGAGCACAGTGCGCAGCTTGCGATCGGAAACCAGGATGCCCTCGCCGATGCCATTGACCGCGGCGGCAAACCTGGAGCGCTCGTCCTGGAGCTGCTCGAAGGTGGAGCGGAGCTGCTCACCGGTGCGGCGGAGCGTCAGCGCGAGCTCGCCGAGCTCGCCGCGGCCCATCTCCGGCAACTGCGCCCGAAAGTCGCCCTTGGCCAGCTTGTGGGCGTAGCCGACGATGGACGACACCCGGCCGGAGACCCGGTTCGAGAGGAACAGAGCGACCGCGAGCGCCGGCGCGAGGGCGAGCAGCAGCATCTTGAAGATCTCGCCGCGAACGTCTTGGGCCCGGGCGTGGATCTCCGGCGCGGCCAGCGCGAGCCGTACGGCGCGGTCCTGGCGGCGCACGGCGAAGTAGAGCAGCTCCTGGCCGATGGTATTGCTGACCCGGGACGCGGCCCCTTCGCCGGTTTCGAACGCGGCGATGAGCTCGGGCCGATCGGAGTGGTTCTCCATCGTGGCCGGGTCGGCGTCGGAGTCGGCCAGCACGTTGCCGTCGGCGGCCACCACCGTCACGCGAGCCTCGGCGTCGCGCGCGATGCGTTTGACGGCGGCTTGCAGCCGGTCCGGCGGCGTGTCGGCCAGCGCGGTGCGCGCCATGCGCGTCTTCTCGGCCAGCGCCGCCTGCACGTCGCCGCGCAGGTTCCGCTCGGTGATGCCGGTGACCAGGTATTGAGCCGCCAGCCCGATCAGCGCCAGCAACGCCAACACAGTCAGTGTGAGCTTGAGAAAGATCCGGCTCGTCATTGCGGGACGTCGAAGCGGTAGCCGAAGCCGCGGACGGTCTTGATCCACTGCGGCTTCTCGGGTCGATCTTCGATCCGCTCGCGCAGCCGCCGGATGTGAACATCGACGTTGCGCGGCGTCACGTGCGTGCTGTCTCCCCAGATTGCGCGCAAGAGTTGCTCGCGGCTGTAGACGCGTCCTGGGTTCGAGAACAGGAACTCGAGTAGTTTGTACTCGGTGGCGGTGAGTGTAACCGGCTTGCCGTTCACGGTGACGCGATGCGAGGTCGGATCGATCGCGAGGGGGCCAGCCCGCTTGGGAACGGGAGCGTCGGCGGCGGCAGGTCCTCCGCGCCGCAGGTGCGCCTTGACCCGCGCCAGCAGCTCCCGCGGGCTGAACGGCTTGGTGATGTAGTCGTCACCGCCGATCTCGAGCCCGAGCACCTTGTCTATTTCTTGGCTGCGTGCGGTCAGAAACAGGATGGGGATCGAGCGAAACGCCTGGTCGGCGCGCAATTCGCGGCAGTAGTCGAAGCCGTCGCCGTCGGGCAACATCACGTCGAGCACGATGATGTCGGGGCGCTCGCCCGTGAGCGCTTCACGCGCCTCGGCCACGCGGCCCACGGTGCGCACCTGATAGCCGGAGCGGCCCAAGTTGTACTCGAGCAACTCACAGAGATCGCGGTCGTCTTCGACGACCAGGATGCGCTTCGGCATGGCGGAGGAAGAACCTCCATTATAGGGGCGGGCGGGCGGCCCTCAAACGTTGCGAATTCGTCACAAAGCGCGCAGTGCGCGCTCGGCTTCCGCCGCAACCTCGGCGTAGCCGCGCCCAGGCTGGAAGCGCAGCGGAGCGCCAAACGAGACCTTCACGTCGCCAATCTCCGGCCAGTCGTGGTGGACCGAATAGATCTCGAAAAGCCCCCGCAGTCGCACGGGAACGACGGGGGCGCCGAGCTTCTGCGCCATCAGCCCCACGCCGGGCTGAAACGAGAGCAGCTCGCCGTCGACCGAGCGTGTTCCCTCGGGGTAGACCAGGATGTTGTAGCCGGCGTCGACTAGCTCGCCGGTGTAGCGCAAGGCTCGACGCGCGCCGGCCATCTTCTGCGGCAGCGGGTAGGCGTTGAACAGCGTCAACGCGGTGACGAACGAGAGGCCCGACTGTGCGCGGGCGCGCCAGCCAACGCCGTCGCGTGGTTGGAAGAAGTCTCCAAAGTAGTCCTGTGACATCGCCGGAGCGATGCGATGGCGAATCCCGGAGGGCAGCGCGGCGAGCACGGCGGCGGTGTCGAGGTGGCTGCAATGGTTGGCGGCAAAGATGGCGGGCCCCTCGAGGCTCTCGAGATGCTCCAAGCCCTCCGCCTCGAGCGGCAGGTAGTGCCGGAACATGGCCAGGATCCACCAGTCCAGCGCCAGCCGCCGCAGCCCGCGGACGGGCAGGCTGCGCGTCCAGCGGGGCTCGAGCAACATGCTCGGCCCGGCGGCCTCCTCGGCGGCGGCTCCGGGTTCCGCCCGCATCATCTTTTCGAGATCGGCCACGGTCGCGGCTTGTGCGAAGCGCTCCTCGTCGATGGTCTTCCCGGCCTTCTCCTCGATGCGGCTGAGCAGCTCTACGCGCTCGAGCGAGCTCAAGCCCAAGTCTTCGTCGAGCCGTACGGGCCGATTTGCCTGAGGCAGGTCGCGGCCGAGCAGCTCCTCGACCTCGGTGCGCTTTTTGGGCGGCGCCGACCCTTGCCGCGCCGCGACCATCTCAGCCAACTCGCCGCGCCGGATCTTGAGCGTCGAGGCGGTGCGCGGCAGCTCGTCGGCCGACCACAGCGAGTGCTCCTGGACGCGCTGGTGGGCCTCGAGCGCGGCGTTGGCGGCGCCGACGGCCCCGGCGGCTCGTTGCGGCTCCGCGTCGTCGTGGAGGACCAGCGCGGCGTGCACGCGGCCCTCGCCGGCGCCGATGACGCAGGCCTCCCGCACCCCCGCCTGCGCCGCCAGCGCTCTCTCGACGTCCTGCGGATGGACGTTCATGCCGTCGGGCCGCACGATCAGATCGCGCTTGCGGCCGCGATAGTACAACCGCCCTTGCGCGTCCATCTCGCCCAAGTCGCCGGTGTGCAACCAGCCGTTGGCGAAGTGCGTGGAGCCCTGCTCACCCTTGCCGCCGCCGTAGTATTCCGAGGCCACGCTCGCGCCGCGTACCAAGATCTCACCGTCCGGCGCCAGCCGCACCTCCTGCCCCGGCAGCGGCCTGCCCAGCGAGCCGGGCCGCGTCGAGAACGGGTGATTGAGCGCCACCACCGGGCTGGCCTCGGTCAAACCGTAGCCCTGCACCACGGCGTAGCCGAGGCGTCTCCAGAGCGTCTCGAGATCCTCGTCCAGGCGCGCTCCGCCCACGACGAACGCCCAAAACTTCCAGCCGGTCAGCGAGTGGATCTTGCGATGCCGCCACCAAGCCTCCGGTACGGCCTTCCAGCCTTCGCTCTCGAGTGGCGGAGGCGGGCCGTCGAGCTCGCGTTCGATGCGCTCGGCGAGCCCGGCCAGCATGGCTGGCACGCCGGTCGCCACCGAGATGCGCTCACGACGGATCAGCTCGAGCAGCGCCGTGCCGCCTAGCTCGGCGCTGAACACCGCTGACCCGCCGAGCAGCGGCGGAATGTAGACGCCCATCGTCTGGCCGAACAGGTGGCTGAGCGGCAGCAGGTCCAGGCAGCGGATCGGTTGGAACGGCCACGCCAGCCAGGCGTGCTTGTCCATCTCCTTGGCGACGCCGGAGAGGTTCGCGCAGATGTTGCGATGACGGTGGACCACGCCCTTGGGTTCGCTCGTCGAGCCCGAGGTGAATACGATCTCCACCACGTCCTCGCCGTCCACCGGGGCGAGCGCCGGGTCGGCCGCGGGCAGCTTGGCGAGCTCGGAGAGCCGCATCGGAGCGGGCAGCTCGGCCTGTTCGGGGTCAGGCTCATCGCCCAGCAGGCTGAGCTTGGCGCCGGTTCGGGCCGCGATCTTCGCGGCCAGGCTCGCCGAGGAGTGGAAGTCCACCGGGACGATGGCCACGCCCTGCAGCACGCAGCCCCAGTAGGCCGCCAGCCACTCCGGGCGGTTCTCGCCCCAAACCAGAACGCAGTCGCCGCGCCCGATGTCGCGCCGAACGAGCTCGCCGGCGAAGGCAAGCGAGCGCTCCCGAAGCCGCTTGTAGGACCAGCTCCGGGAACGATAGCCGTTGTTCCACAACACGGCCTCGCGGCGGCCCAGCCCGCCCATGCGATCCCAAACTGCAAGCAGCGTCTTCAATCTTGCTCCGGGGCCCTGCTACGGTGGGGAGCGCCCTCCAGTGTATGGATGCGTACGTTTGTCACAGGGTTCCGGGCCTCGCTCTCCAGTCTGAGACTTCCGAGCGTGCTGGCGCGACCGGCCCACGGCAGGGTTGCGAAGGTTTTCTGGGCGCTGTGTTGGCTGACCGTGCTCTTCTATGGGTTCGTCATCGTTTCGCTGGCGGCCTTGCGCTGGGCGGACCCGCCCCTGACGGCCGTACAAGCCGAGAACTTCGTCCTGCACCTGCTCGAAGGCCGCGACGATCCGTATCGCCGCACCGCGATTCCACTCTCGGCCATTCCGCTGGAGACGCGCCGCGCCGTCGTTGCCGCCGAGGACTACTTCTTTCATGAGCACTACGGATTCGATTTCACCGAGCTCGGCCGGGCGGTCCGCGCCGCCTTCGAGGGCCGGGGCCTGCGCGGGGGCTCCACGATCACGCAGCAGCTCATAAAGAATCTCTACCTCACCAACACGCGCGTACCCTCGCGCAAGCTGGTCGAGTACAGCATCGTACCGTTGGCCGAGCTGATCCTGGGCAAGGACAGGATTCTCGAGCTTTACCTCAACGTCATCGAGTGGGGACCGAACGTGTGGGGCATCGAAGCCGGCGCCCGCCACCACTACGGCCTCTCCGCCGCGGAGCTCTCGAGGGAGCAGGCGGCGCGTTTGGCGGCGTGCATCCCGTCGCCGAGGAAGCGCCGGCCCGCGCAGATGAATCGCGCGAGCGCGAGTATTTTGGAGCGCATGCGCTCCCACGGCTGGTAGGGGCGGTTGTGCGGGCACGCCGATCTCCCCGTTGTGGCGCACGGCTGCGCCGTGCATCGGGGCCTGCGGCCCCGGGGCGAGGCGCAGCCTCGCGTGCACGGCACAGCCGTGCGCCACGAGAAACTTGAAAGGCGCTACACCCCTGCAACCCGCGCTTCGAGGCTCGGCTACTCTTCCACGAATCCGAAACCGACGACGACGACCGCAAGCTCGCGGCTGTCTCCTGGCGGCGTATAGCTCGGCTCGGCTCGGATCCGCACTCGAACGTTCCTCCCTTCCTCGCCCTCGTATGGCGCCCGCAACTGGTAGCCGCCGGTCGCGCTGTAGTGCTCGTCCGCCAGCGCGACGCCGTTGATTTCGACCTGGATTCGCCGCGCGGGGGCGTCCTCGGGAATGTGAAAGTCCAGCTCGAAAACGCTCTTCCCCTGGGGCGCAACCAGCAGCGCCGCGCCCTCCGGCCCCATCCAACGCCACTCGGCGCCGTCCGAGGCGAAGAAGCCTGCTAGCAGGTGCTCGTCCGCTCTGGGGTCGGACGTCTTCAAGTACGTCAGCGTCGGCTCCCGCCGGCCGATTTCGTAGACCGTCACCGTGTCGATCGAGCCGGCCGCGATGGCGAATGGCAGCACGCCAAACTCGCTCGACGAATAGCCGGTTCGCGAGCCCGGCCCGATCGTCCTGAGCCGCGTCCACCCTGGCGTGATCTCGCGCTCGAAGACCTTGCGCTTCCCGCCGCCAGCCCGATAAGGGATCGCCGCAGCCAAAGCGCTCTCGACAACCACCGAGCCCGCGGGAACGTCTTGGTTCGCCAGCAGCGGTTGTGCGCCCAGCTCGTGCGTCAAGTAATAGCGCAGACCCCACTCGGCGTTGCTCCAGGCGCGTCTGGCCAGCCCCGTCCCCATGCTCTCGGTCGCGATGTCCCGGTAGGCGTTCACGTAGTCGTACTCGCTCTTCGCCAGCGCCAGGCTGAGAGTCATTTGCGTCGCCAGCCCGGCGGCCAACCATGTGCGCGAGCTTTGCAGCTTGGCGGCCAGAATCGCGACCGCCGGCGCCAGGGGCAGCAGGTAACGCGCCGAGCCGGCATAGAACACCGCCGCGGCCGCGGCAAAGAACACGACGACCCACAGCGCCGGCAGCTCCGCTGCATCGCGCCAGCCCGCCGCCGCTCGCTTTGCCGCATGGATGAGCAGCGCCAGCCCCATCGTCGCCGCAAGCCAAAACAGCGCGCGCTCGCCCGGCGAGTAGCCATCCAGGGCGAGCGTTTGCGCCAGCGCCAAGGCCGCGCCGAACCCGAGCTCCACCCGCGCGGCTCGCAACAGCGCCGGCGCCAGGATCAGCGGCGAAACGAGCATCCCCAAATGCGCTTGGAGCGCCTGCACGCTGCGCCACTTGCGCTCCAGCGCCAACAGACCATAGGAAGAGAAGTATCCGGCCAAGGTCTCCGCCGGCGCCGCGCCCGCGGCCGCGCGTTCGAAGAGCTGCCAGGCCACGAGCGCCGCCGGTCCCGCTCCCAAAGCCAGCCAAGCCGCCGCGGACCGCCGCGCCGAGAGCCAAACCCACAACGCGAACACCGGCAGCAGAAACAGCGCCTGATACCCGAAGAACGCCGCCAACGCGAGCGCAAACCCAGCAGCGAGAACCCGCCGATGCACCAGCAGCGCCGCGCCCGCCAGCAACAGCGCCAGCATCGGCAGGTCGGACTCGAGCTTGGCGCCGTTCACCACGAACGGCGGCGCCGCCGCCAGGCACAACGCCGCGATGAGCGGCCGAGCAGTGAAGCGCGCCGCCAGGAAGTACATCCCAGCCAGCGCCAGGACCGAGAACCCCGCATGGACCGCGTGGAACGCCGTCTCCCGCATCCCGCCGAACACGCTCAGCAGCGCCGCCAGCAAGTAGGCGTTTCCGGGCGGTCGTGTATGGCCCGCCGCCCACACGGTTTCTCCCTGCAGCCGAAACCCCATCTGCATCGGATGCCAGGGATCCACACGGGCGTTCTCGGCCAGCAGCAGGTAGTAGACGTCATCGCCCTGCACCGCCTCGTCGAGAAAGGGCAGTCTGATGAGCGCAACGAGCGCGACCAGAACCAGCAAGTCCCTGTAGGCGGGCGTGCGCATGCGATCCCCAAGCCAGCTTCGCAGATACGCCCCTTGCCTTGGAAGGAAACTGATACGCTGATCCCCGCGATGTACGCTTCTCGTTGCCTCACGGCGTTCCTTCTCGTCTGTCTCGGCTGCGCGCCCGCGCCGCGGCCCGAGGTCTACGAAGTCCTGGTGGAGAACGGCGTACGCGCCGCCATGCGCGACGGCGTCGAGCTTGCCGCCGACGTCTACCGGCCCCAGGCGTCAGGGGACTTCCCGGTGCTGCTCCAGCGCACGCCTTACGACCGCCGCGGCGGCGCCGCGGAAGCCCGCGACCTTGCCCGTCACGGCTACATCGTCGTGGTGCAAGACACGCGCGGCCGCTACGGATCAGACGGCGAGTTCTACCCTTTCCGCCACGAGTCCGACGACGGCTACGACACGGTGGAATGGGCGGCGGAGCTGGAGGGCTCCAACGGCAAGGTCGGCATGTACGGCGGCTCCTACGTTGGCGCGACGCAGATGCTTGCGGCCATCTCCAACCCGCCGCACCTGGTCTCGATCTTCCCCTATGTCACCGCATCGGAATACTACGACGGCTGGACGTACCAGAGCGGAGCTTTGATGCAGTGGTTCGCCAGTTCCTGGACCAGCGGCCTGATCCAAGACACCTTGCGGCGCAAGGCCGGCGCCATGGCGGATCCCAAACAGTGGGCTTGGCAGCTTCCCGTCGACGACTACGCCTTGATGGCCGCGCCTTCGCCCGATGACCTTGCGCCCTACTACGACGATTGGGTCGAGCATGAAACCGATGACGAGTACTGGCGGCGCTGGAAGATCTCCGAACACTACTCCGAGATGAGCGTCAAGGCGCTACACGCCGGCGGCTGGCACGACATCTTCCTCAAGGGCTCGATCCACAACTACGTCGGGACGGCGTCCGCCGCCGCGAAGGACGATGTCCGGGCCGGCCAACGTCTATTGGTCGGACCGTGGGCCCACGCCGCCACCTCGAATGAAGGCAAGATCGGCGATGTCGTTTTCGGCGAGCAGGCGGTGCTCGACATGACCGGGACGATCCGCAGCTTCGCCGACTGGGCGTTAAAGGACGTCCAGAACGAGTATTCCGACGACACGCCGGTGCGGATCTTCGTGATGGGCGAGAACGTGTGGCGCGACGAACGCGAGTTCCCGCTCGAGCGGCGTCAGCCCACCCGCTACTATCTCCATGGCGACGGCGGGCTCTCGACCGAAGCCCCCGCCGACGCGCCGCCCAGCCGCTTCGTCTACGACCCGGCCGACCCGGTCCCCACCCTCGGCGGCCGGCTCTGCTGCGGGCCCGCCATCCCGCCAGGGCCCTCCGACCAGAGCCCCAACGCCGAGCGCGCCGACGTGCTCGTCTTCTCCACTCCGCCGCTCGAGCAGGGCGTCGAGGTGACCGGCCAGATCAAGCTCGAGCTCTACGCCTCGACCTCCGCGGTCGACACCGACTTCACCGCCATGCTCGTCGACGTCGACCCTGGCGGCTATCAGCGGCTGCTCACCGACGGCATCGTGCGCGCGCGTTACCGCAACTCCACCGAGCGCGCCGAGCCCGTCGCGCCGGGCGAGGTCTACCAGTACGAGATCGATCTCTGGACGACCAGCAACTATTTCCAGCCAGGCCACCGGATTCTGGTGCAGGTCTCGAGCAGTAACTTCCCCCGCTTTAGCCGCAACCTCAATACCGGCGAGCCCATCGCCGGCGCGACCCGCATGGTCAAAGCGAACCAGACGGTCTATCACGACGCCGAGCGAGCGTCGGCGCTGGTGCTTCCGGTGATCCCGCGCTAGCGGGCGTGTCGACCCGGCTATCATGAATAGCAGTGGGCGAAAGGAAGATCACCTCTCGCGTGGTGCGGCCGGGAGCCCCCCCGAAGGGGGACCTGGAGGAGCCGCTTCTGTCGATGGATGAGCGCATTCGCCAGGTCTGGACCCTCACCCGAGCCTGCCTGGGCTGGCAAAGCGACCACCCCGATGAGCTCCGACTACAGAGATCTATTACGCGAGTTCAACGTCCACGACGTTGAGTACCTGGTTGTTGGGGCCCACGCGCTGGCGGCGCACGGTCATCCGCGAGCAACCAAGGACCTCGACGTCTGGGTGCGGCCGCATCCAGAGAACGCGCTGCGGGCCCTGGACGCCCTACGTGCTTTTGGCGCTCCTCTCCAAGACCTGACGCCCTCCGATCTTGCTTCCCCGGGGGTCTTCTTTCAGATCGGAGTGCCGCCCCTGCGCATCGACGTGCTGACCCAGATCGACGGTGTGGAGTTCGAGGAGGCGTGGCGGGCTAGGACCTCGGCAACCTTCGAGGGCGAGCCGATCCACATCCTCTCGCGGGCTGACCTGGTGCGCAACAAACGCGCATCCGGCAGGCTGCAAGACTTGGCGGATGTCGAACGCCTGGAGCGAGACGCGGCGGGTCGGGAAGGCTGAAGGCGCAGCCGGGCGCCGGCCGCCCATCTCCGGTGCTATTCTGGAGTTTCACCCGGACAACCTCCGATGTAGAATGCCTGGCCACTGACGATCTCCCCCGCCGCGGATTGCCGGCGCTCCCTGTCGTCGAGATCGCCCGCGCGCTGCTGCTAGGCCCGCTCCGGTATTATCCGACCTTGGTGATGGGTTGATTCGAGAGCGCTTGTCGCGAGTCGCGAGAGCCAGCTCCGAGTTTCTTCACACGTTCCCGTACGGAATGCCTAAGGACCCGATCCCGCAATGTTTGTACGCAAGCTTCGCCTATTGACCCCCGGGCCGACGCCGCTGTTTCCGCCCGCGATCCGCGCCATGTCCGCTCCGGACATGCATCACCGCACCAAGGACTTCATCGACGTCTACAAGAGCGTCGTCGCCGATCTGAAGTACCTGTATGGCTCGGACAACGACGTCGCCGTGTTCAGCGCCTCGGGCACGGGCGCAATGGAGGCCGCGGTCTCCAACCTGTTCAACCCCGGAGAGAAGGTCATCGTCTGCCAGGCCGGCAAGTTTGGCGAGCGCTGGACGAAGCTTGCCAAGGCGTTCGGACTCGAAGCGGTTGTTCTGGAAGAGCCCTACGGCAGCCCGGTGGAGCCGGAGCGCGTCGAGCAAGCTCTGAAAGACAACCCAGACGCCCAGGGTGTCTTCGCGCAGGCCTCGGAGACCTCCACCGGCGTCTCGCACGACATCGAGGTCATGGGCAAGATCGTCTCGAAGACCGACGCGCTGCTCGTCATCGACGCCATCACCGGCTTGGGCACGCAGCCGGTCGAGATCGACGCTTGGGGCCTGGACGTCGTCATCGGCGGCTCGCAGAAAGCCGTGATGATTCCGCCTGGTCTGGCGTTTGCGTCGGTGAGCGCCAAGGCCTGGGAGAAGCAGAAGAAGGCTTCGAACCGGTACTTCTACTTCAACCTCAGAGCGCACGCCGAGGGCGGCGTCGAGGGCAACAGCCCGTTCACACCCGCCACCTCGCTCATGCTCGGTCTCGGCGCCGCGCTCGAATATATTCGCGAGGTTGGCCGCGAAAACATGGTGATGAACGCCCAATCGCTCGCCAAAGCCACGCGCGACGCCGCCCAAGCCCTCGGTCTCGAGCTATTCGCCAAGAAGAACCCGGCGGGCTCGGTCACCGCCATCCGAGCGCCGCAGGGGCTCGATTCCGGAAAGATCGTCAAGGGTTATCGCGATGAGTTCAACTCGATCATCGCCAACGGCCAGGGAACGATGAAAGGAGAGATTTTCCGCATCGCGCACCTGGGCTATTTCGACTTCCACGACCTGTTCGCGACCGTCGCCGAGCTCGAGCTCATCCTTGCCGGGCTCGGCCAAAAGATCGAATTCGGCCAAGGCGTCGCCGCCGTCCAGAGAGTCTACGCCGAAGCCGCCAAGGGATAGCCGCCATGAACGTACTCGTTGCCGACGCCGTAGCCCCCGCCGCCGTAGAAGTGCTCGAGGCCGCCCCCGGCCTCGAGGTGATCGTCTCCAA
Organism: Bryobacterales bacterium; assembly: GCA_965216545.1. Lineage (GTDB taxonomy): Bacteria > Acidobacteriota > Terriglobia > Bryobacterales > UBA6623 > RI-231. The sequence continues at coordinate 592,917 of OZ244172.1, read as the reverse complement.
CAAGGACGAGTTTCGCGAGCACCTCGCCGACGCCAACGCCCTCCTCGTGCGCTCCGCCGTCAAAGTGACCAAGGACGTCTTCGAAGCCGCGCCCAACCTCAAAGTCGTCGGTCGCGCCGGCGTCGGCGTCGACAACGTCGACATCGCCGAGGCCACTAACCGCGGCGTCGTGGTGATGAACACGCCCGGCGGCAACGCCATCGCCGTGGCCGAGCATTCCATCGGCTTCATGCTGGCGCTGGCGCGCTCGATTCACCTCGCAACGGCGTCGACCAAGGCCGGCAAGTGGGAGAAGAAGAAGTTCCTGGGCAACGAGCTGCAGGACAAGACGCTGGGCGTGGTGGGCTTGGGCAACATCGGCCAGCAGGTCGCCCGCCGCGCACGCCCGTTCGGCATGCGCGTCATCGCCTACGACCCCTTCGTCTCCGCCGACCTGGCGAAAGACCGCGGCATCGAGATGGTCTCGCTCGAAGAGATCTACAAGCAGTCCGACTACATTTCGCTGCACGTCGCACTCACCGACGAGACGCGCGGGATGATCAACCACGAAACCATTGCCAAGATGAAGGACGGCGTGCGCATCGTCAACTGCGCCCGCGGCGAGCTAGTCAACTCCAATGACCTCGACGCCGCGCTCGAGAGCGGCAAAGTCGCCGGCGCCGCGCTCGACGTCTTCGAGACCGAGCCTCCGGGCGAGAGCCCGCTGTTCCGCCACTCCAACGTCATCGCCACGCCCCATATCGGCGGCTCGACGCAAGAGGCGCAGGAGAACGTGGGCATCAAGATCGCTCAGCAAGTGCGCGACTATCTGCTCGACGGCGTCGTACTCAACGCGGTCAACATGCCCTCGGTCTCCGCCGAGCAGCACGCTGAGCTCGCCCCCTATCTCACTCTGGCCGAGCGCCTGGGCAAGTTCGTCGCACAGATCTCGAGAGGCCGGCTCATCCGCGTCAAGCTCACCTACTCGGGCGACTTCAGCGATACCAACGCCGGTCTGATCCGCAACGCGGCTTTGGCGGGCGTGCTGAACCGCTTCCTCGAGCAAAAGGCGAACCTGATCAACGCCAACGGCATCGCGAAGGATCGTGGCATCGGCGTCGCGGAGGTTCGCCGCGGCCGCGCGCATTTTTCGGACTCGATCGGCGTTCTGCTCGAGACCGAAGAGCGCAGCTACGAAGCCGAAGGGGCCGTGTTCGCGGACGGCACCGTGCGGCTGATCTCCGTCGACGGCATCTACGTCGAAGCCCCGCTCGAGGGCCACATGCTGATGCTGAAGAACCAAGACGTGCCCGGCGTCATCGGCAAAGTCGGCACGATCTTGGGCGACAACGACGTCAATATCTCCGACTTCGCCCTGGGCCGCGGCGAGACCGAGGCGGTAGCGGCCGTTCGCGTCGATTCGGAGATCCCGAAGGCGGCGCTCGACGCGTTGATGGGCCTGGAAGCGGTGCGCCGCGCCCGCGCGGTCAACGTCGGCTAGCGATCCCCGCCGCGCGGCCCCCTTGCGGGTGCGCTTCTGACGGGATGCGCTGAGCCGCATGCGCCAGCTTGCGGATTCTTTCGATATCCCTGTGATTGGCGGCGTGACCGCACCCTGGCGCGATCGTGCGAAGGAGAACGCGGCGGGGTCGCATGGAGGTCACTGTAGCACCGCGTGCGGGGAGATGATGCTGGAGAAGATACACTGTCGGTCGATGCTCGAGAAACTTGCCAAGGCCGTTCTCTGCGTGGGTTTCGCGACGTGTCTCGCCGCCGCGGATCGACCAAACTTCGTCCTCATCTTCGCCGACGACCTCGGCTACGGCGATCTTGCCTCCTACGGGCGCCCGACGTTCCAGACGCCGCATCTGGATCGCATGGCGGCGCAGGGAGCGCGCTTCACCGACTTCTACGTGCCGATGCCGTTCTGTGCGCCGTCGCGAGCCACCATTCTCACCGGCCGCTATCCGTTCCGCCATGGCATCGTGGGCAACCCGACGCCGGACAGCGGCGTGAACGACTACGGGCTGCCGGCGAGCGAGCTGACCATCGCGCAGGCGCTGAAGCAGCAGGGCTACGCCACGACCTGCATCGGCAAGTGGCACCTCGGGCACGTCCCCGGCTACTTGCCGATCGAGCGAGGCTTCGACTCCTACTTCGGCATCCTCTACTCGAACGACATGCGTCCGGTGCAACTCGTCCAAGATGACCGCGTCGTGGAATACCCGGTGGCGCAGGGGACCCTGACGAAGCGCTACACCGAGCGGGCCCTGCGCTTCATCGAATCGAGTCGCGACGAGCCATTCTTCCTGTATTTGCCGCACGCGATGCCACACAAGCCTCTTGCGGCGTCGGAAGACTTCTACACGCCCGAGACGCCCGACGACCTCTACGCCGACGCGATACGCGAGCTCGACTGGTCCGCGGGCCAGATCGTGGCCAAGCTGCGCGAGCTCGAGCTAGACCGCAAGACGCTGGTGATCTTCACCTCGGACAACGGTCCCTCGTGGGGCGGATCGACGGGCGGGCTGCGCGGGATGAAGGGGAGAACCTGGGATGGAGGCATCCGCGTCCCATTCATCGCGTGGTGGCCGGGCCGCATCCCGGCAGGGCTGGTCTCGAAGGAAGTCGCGGCTTCCATCGACCTCTTTCCGACGTTCGCGAAGCTCGCCGGGGCCGCGCTACCGGCGGACCGCACCATGGACGGTCGCGACATCCTGCCGCTGATGAGCTCGCCTGGGGCGCCGAGCCCGCACGAGGCGATCTTTGCGATGTCGGGCGGGCGGTTGCACATCGTCCGCTCGGGCAAGTGGAAGCTGCACGTGCGCGCGCCTGGAGCGCCGCGCGGTCCGGAGAACGTGCAGAGCTACATCGAGGGGTCGTGGAATGCGCGTAAACCCGACGGCGTCACGATCATCGCACCCTTCGAGCAGCCCTACCCGACACAGCACCCGGGCGTGCTGAGCGGCGACCGCCGCAAGGAGATGATGCTGTTCGACATGGAGGCGGACCCGTCCGAGCAGCAGGACGTGGCGGATTCGCACCCCGATGTCGTGAAGCGGCTGAAGGCGCTGTTCGACCAGGTGGACGGAGAAGAGACGGCAAGGCCGGCGCCGGGATTCTCGGAACTGCAGCGGATCAAGGGCGGCGCGCTGCGCTACGACCGCGTGCTGCGGTAGAGGCGGCTTCCGAGCCCAATTCAGAGCCGCTCCCCCCAAGCTGGCGCATGCGGCTCGACGCATTCCGGCAGAGCCGCTCCCGCAAGCGGTGCGGTCGAGTGGCCAATCGCAGGGTGTTGAACGCGACCGCAAGCTCGCGCATCACATCCGCGCTCGCGTCGAGTGGTAGCGCCCTTTGCCGTCGGTCAATTGCGTCTGCTTGCCGGTCTCGAGGTCGATCTTCCAGATCTCCCACATCCCAGAGCGGTCGGATTCGAATACGATCGTCTTCCCGTCGCGGGAAAACCAGGGGTGGCCGTCGTTGCCCTCGGCCTTGGTGATGTTGCGGGCTTCCGAGCCGTCGATGTTTGCCAGATAGATCTCGTCTTCGCCGCCGTCGGGCGCGTTGGTCTGCCAGGCGAGCAGCTTGCCGTCGGGCGAGATGGCGGGTCGGCGGTGCAGCAGCTTGCCGGCGGCCAGCACCTCCGCCGTGGTTTGCGCCCCGCGTCCGCGGATGTGCGCCAGCGCAACCTCGCGCGGCGCGTAGCCGGTGTTTTTCTCGTGCATCACGATGATGCCTTCGCGCGTTCGGACGCCGTTGGTCGCCTGGATTGGCGTCTCGTAGCGCTTCGGGCCCAACTCCATCGCTTGCGAGATGCGCTCGCCGCAGTTGTAGTGGTAAGCGATCAGGTCGTCGAGCGGCGAGAGGGAGGCGTGATGGAGCGCACAGCCCGCTTCTTCGCCGATGACTTCTTTCTCTCTGTTGTAGATGTCGATCTTCACCAGCCGGCCGCCTTCCTCTTCGTTCAACCGGCCTTCGTCGAACTCCGCATACAAGCCGTGTCTCAAGTCCGAATACAGCGACGGATGCTCATCGTAGCTTGGGCCGAAGGTGAGCTGCACGAGCCTCGATCCGTCGCGCTCCATCACCCAGAGCTTGCCGTAGAGAATCACTTCGTTGGTCCGCGGGTCGACCTCGGAGCGCTGGAACAGGATCGGGTCGCGGTAGCGCTCCTGGGCGGTTGCCACCACGCCCGCCAGCAGAATCAGAGCGAAGACTCTCATTTTTCGGTCACCTCACGAAACACCCGGAGCAGGTTCCCGCCCAGAAACTTGCGGATCCGCTGCTCGGACCAGCCGCGCCGGAGCATGCCCTCGGTCAACATCGCCAAATCGGAGATGTCTTCCATGCCCGCCGGCGGCGTCGGGCCGCCGTCGAAGTCCGTGCCCAGCGCGACATGGTTCTCGCCGGCGACCTCGATCGCGCGCTCGACCACCTCGAGCCAATCGTCCACCGCCATGCGCAGGTTGGGCGGAGGGATGGGCCCGACGGAGGGATAGCGGCCGCGGGTCATGTCATCGATCTCGCCGATCGTCTTGCCGCGCACGCGCTCCTCCACCGGGGAGGTATCCCAGAATACGCGACCGGTGTGCTCGGTGCGCCACTGGTGGTAGGCGAGGCTGTGAAACGAGTGTCCAATGTGGAAGCCGATGACGCCGCCCGCGGCCGCGACGCGCCGGAGTTGCTCCTCCGCCATCACCCGCGGAATGTCGTTGAAGCTCCGTAGACCGGAATGGGTCGCGACGAGCGGATCGGAGCTGACCTCGAGGGCGTCGTCGACCGTCTCGTCGGAGGCGTGCGCGATATTGATGACCATCCCAAGCCGGTTCATCTCGCGAATGAATGCGCGGCCGTGATCGTTGAGGCCATCCCACTTGTGCGGCGCGCAGCAGGAGTCGGCGTACTCGTTCGCCCAGTTGTGCGCGGGAAGTTGCAGCACGCGCAGACCGAGGCGATGGAACATGCGCAACACGCCCAGGTCGCCGTCGAGATCGATGGAGCCTTCGAGATCGAGCACGGCGGCGATCTTGCCTTGGCCCACGATCCGCTCGACATCAGAGGCGTTGAGGGCCACGGCGATGCGGTCGCCATGCGTCTCGATCTGGCGATGCGCCTCGTCCATCAGCCGCAGGGCGTGCTTGGTCTCGAAGCGCCCCGGATAGTAGCTCTCGCCCGTGCCGATGACGAAGAACAGCGCGTCCACGCCGCCCTCTTCCATGCGCGGCAAGTCGACCTGCCCGTCGGAATAGCGCTCGCTGATGTCGCCGCCTTGGTAGAACTGGCGGTTGACGATGTGTACGTGGCCATCGAAGACCAGCGCCTCGTCGTGGAGGCGTTGGGCGCGCGGGGAGACTTGAGCGGCAACGGCCGACGTCAGCAGGGCAGTCAACAGCAGAGAGCGCATTCGAAGCCATGCTAGCGAGTTTGGTTCTTCACGCGCTTCCGCCGAGCACGTAGATCCGCTGGACCCTAGCTTGCAAGTCGAGCCGCATGCGGGCCCATATCTGAGAGGTCCCTCGCAGCGGGTCGCCGGCGAGTATGATTTTCTAAGAGAACTACTTGACTTCGAAGAAAAAGGAGCTACGCTTCGTCGTGAAGGGGTGGTAGCACGCGGAGTCATGTCGGCAACTCCGCGGCTCCGGCGGTCACGCCGTCGGACGCTCGAACACCATTGCGAATGGCCTTAGGCTGCGGGAGGACAGTTACACGCGTTTCTCGTCTCGAGTTGCCGTCGCGCTTCTGAGCCCGATACTGTCGGTGAGCGCTCAACAGGTTGGCGCGAGCTTCGGCGGGGTCGTTCCGGTTCCCGATCAATCGGGCGAAGAGAGCGGGCCCCTTGGGCTTCGCTACATCGTTCCGGGGTCAGCACCCGGCGAATACGTCATTCGGTTTCCAAAGTCCATGCTTGATTCCGAGGCGCCGGCCGAGCAGATGGTGGAGATTCCGATCGAGCTACTCAATCTCGGCGATCCGATTCTGACGTGGGATGTCGCCCGAGTCGGGGGTAAACTGCCGTATCGCTATTCCTACGTCATGCGCAACGGCCCGGCCGCTAGTCGTGCAATCTGGAGTTGGGCGCTGGTCGTGCCCGCCGAAGACAATTCCACGACCTTGCGACATCCCCTTTGGCGCCCCACCTCACCAGCCGCTCTCGCCACGAACGCTCCGATCGCACCACGAGGGCCGATAGCCGCGGGTCCGGAGTTGCGCCGTAGCGCTTCGCTTGGCAAGTTCGCGAGCTGGACCACATCGGCAGATCAGAACCCGATCCGATCAGGAGAAGCAATGGGCCAGTTCGTGGCCGATTCGGCGTTTCGCCCTGGCTGGACGAACGCCTACGCCTCGGCCGGGCGGGGAATCGAAGTGCCGTTCGAGATGCCTGCGGAAGTGTACCGGGATTTTGCTATTCTCCAGCGTCCCGAGAACGAGCAATCAATTGTCCTCACGATCGGCCCGAAATTCGGTCCAGACGTCTCACCTCAATGGATCGCAGCGGACTGGAATCTCGCCGTCCAGAAGCTGGTCGTTCGCGGAGGCCTCTCCGCACAATCCGCCTACGTCTCAGAGCTCCTCGAGGCGCTCGAACAGCTCGCCACGGCTGAGACGCCATGGACACTCCAGCTACAAGCAACGCCGGCGCAAGGAATGGAGCGGAAACTGCATGCCGCGATCATGTTGGCGCTGGAACCGTGATGGCCGCCAAGGCGATGGCGCGGCGAGCCTCTACTTGAATAACCGAAAGGCGCCTTCCACGTAAGGTTGACGCTCGTCGTCGCGACCAGGGACGGCGGAGAGAATCAAGTAGTCGCCCGGCTTCAGGCCCTTGGTTTGGATCGAGCCCACGTACTGGATCTCGCCGTCGACGACGCGGCTCTGGCCCTGCCCGTCGAAGCTGTCGAGCTGCACCTCGCCCTCGAGCAGCGCCATCTGCACCGGCGGCGGGTTCTGCAGCATCTCCGCCGGCGGATTATAGAGGCGATAGGTAAACAGGATGGGCTCGCCAACCCGGAACTCCCGCGTCGATTCGGGGATGAGCCGCGAGCCTCCGAAGTCGAGCAGATCGCCCCAGGGCTCGGCGGGCGTATCGGGCTCCACCGGAACAGCGCGACGAGTCAGCAGTACGTCGCTGGTGGAGAGCGGAAGGCTCAAGTCGTGCACGCCGACCTGCGTTTCGACGACGCCGAGCTTGCCGTCAGCGCGGTTCTTCAGCACGGTCTTCCAGGCGTGCATGCCGGGCCCGGGTAGCTCGTCCGACGCGGTAACGTCGACGGTCACGCGACCGCTCTTCTGAGCCTTTGCGAAGGCCTTCTTGTCGAACACCTGGCGGCTGCTGCGCGCGGCCGCTTGTTCCCATCCGTCGCCGGAAGGCCCGCCCGCGGCGAGCGAGAGCTCGACGGCCACGCCCTTGTCCGCCTCCGAGGTGCCGAGCTCGGCGATCGGCGCGCCGGCGGAAACCAGCACGAGGGGCTTGCCCTGCGGCGACCGGAAGACCCAATGCGCGGTCTGGATCGAGAGCGAAGACTCGGCGGCGCTCGAGCTCATCAAGTCCTCCGCTGGGCCGCCCAATTGGCTGATCCCGGGCAGGTCCATCAGGAAGCCGCGGACGAACTTGGCGTCGACGCCGGGACGGCCGACCTCGGCCTTCAGGTTGCGCCGCGCTCTCTTGCCGTCCAGCGCCGGATCGAGCGTAACGACGTAGTAGGCCGGAGCATCTTCGAGCGCGATCCGAATCGCGTCGCTGGCGTTGCTGCCGCCCAAGATCGACTGGCCCCCCGTGTGGCGCGCCACACTGTTCAGGCCCTGGTCATCGGCGCTGCTCACCTCGTTGGAGGCGTTGCAGGTGTAGAAGCGCACGCGCGAGACGGCGGCAATCGTGCCCAGGCGGTATAGGTCGTCCTCGTTGCGCAGCATGTTGGCGTCGTTCTGCCGCAGTTGGCCCGAGCGGATGTTCATTGGACGGGTGTCGAGGCCGTCTTGGCGCAGCTCGAGCGAGCGCCGATACATCACGACGCGCTTCTGCCCCGGGACCGCCGCGAGCTGCGAGGCCAACAAGGCGTAGTTGTTGAGCACGGGACGGCCCTGCACGCGGAAGGTCTGGCCGAAGTTCCAGATCCTCTCGAAGCCGCCGTCCGGGCTTCTGCCAAGCAGCTCGATGCCGTGTTCCAGATACTCGCGGAGTTGAGCCTTGTCGGCCGTGAAGGGCGTGCCGCCAATCGAGACTTCCATCCCTTCCGGGAGCTGGTCGATCATCCTGGCGATACCGTCTCGCACGAGCGGAAAGTCGTTGGCGGGCGTCTCGGCGCCGATGTAGAGCTTGGTGTCGGCGAGCCCGTCCACGTAGCGGGCGCTGCCCACCGGAGTCGATTTGCCGCCGAATTCGATCTCGAAGTCGGTTGCGGTCAGGCTGCCGAGCGACGCTTCGTTGTCGCCGCGCACTTCGAGCTCCAGCTCCAGCGCCGCAACCGGGGCGCACAACGCGAGGGCGAGGAGGAGTTGCGACCGCATGGCGCTCATCTTAGCGCTCTCGAGCAACAACCGTAACCGGCGGTACGATCGGTTCGAAGGTACAGGTGTGAGCAAGGGAGGATTACGATGAAACCGACCCGTAGAGATTTCGCATTGGGCGCGGCGGCGGCTCTGCTCATCGGCAGCCGTGTTCGCGCGGAGAAAAAGATGGATTTCGAAATCACCCGAACGCCCGAGGAGTGGAAGGAGCGACTCACGCCCGAGCAGTTCTACGTGTTGCGCAAGCACGGAACCGAGCGAGCCGGCACGAGCCCGCTCAACGCCGAGAAGCGCAGGGGAACGTTCCATTGCGCCGGCTGCGACCTGCCGCTGTTCAGCTCGGAGACGAAGTATGAGAGCGGCACCGGCTGGCCGAGCTTCTGGGCGCCGCTCGACGAAGCCATCGGCACGTCGACCGACCGCTCGTTCTTCATGACGCGCACCGAGGTCCACTGCCGGCGCTGCGGCGGACACCTCGGCCACGTGTTCGACGACGGCCCTAGGCCGACCGGCCAGCGCTACTGCATGAACGGCGTGGCGATGACCTTCAAGCCGGAGGAGGAATAAGCCATGCGTCTAGCGATCCTGGCCTTCGCCTTCGCGCTGGGAGCGTCGGTAATGTCGGCCGAACCCAAGCAAGACCAGAAGGCCGAGGCGATCTTCGCCGGCGGTTGCTTCTGGTGCATGGAGCCGCCGTTCGACAAGCTCGACGGCGTGCTCTCGACGACCTCGGGCTACATCGGGGGAAGAGTCGAAAACCCCACCTACGAACAGGTCTCCTACGGCCGCACCGGGCACCTCGAGGCGGTCAAGATCGAGTACGACCCTTCGAAGGTCAGCTACGAAAAGTTGCTCGAAGTCTTTTGGGTGAATATCGACCCGCTCGACGGCCGCGGGCAGTTCTGCGACAAGGGCGAGCAATATACCTCGGCAATCTTCGCGCTCGACGAGAAACAGCGCGAGGCGGCGGAAGCTTCGTTCGCGGCGCTGACTCTCGAAGGCGAGATTCAGACCACCGTCCGCCCCGCGGCAACCTTCTACCCGGCGGAAGACTATCATCAGGACTACTACAAGAAGAATCCGATCCGGTACAAGTACTACCGCTGGGGCTGCGGCAGGGACAAACGCCTGAAGCAGCTTTGGGGCAAGTAGAACAACCGGAACGCTCGCAACATTTAGGGGCGGGTCGTGTTACCAATCGAGTATGCGGACGCCCCTATCGTCAATGCGCATCTCGATCGCTCTCGCCGTCTGCGGCCTGCTCGCCGCATCCCTCGCCGTCGCCCAACGCCCGGGCCGCCGCGGAGGCCCTCCCGGCGGGGGGAATCCGCAAGCGCAGCTCAACAACCGCTTCAGCGGCTCTGGGCTCGAGGTTGGCAAGGCGTTTCCGGCCGTCGATGTCCACGACGCCTCGGGCAAATCGTTCAACACGTCCAGCTTGAAGGGCTTTCACACCGTGGTCGTTTCCGGCTGCCTCACTTGACCGCCCTTCATGAGAAAGGTCCCCAGTTTGGAGACCGTCTACCGCGACTACGCGCCCAAAGGAGTCAAGTTCTTCTACCTGTATAAGGCGCTCGCCCATCCGGGGCTCAACGGCTACGTCACCCCACACACGCTCGAAGAGCGGCTGCTGCACATCGAAGAAGCCAAGCGCACGCTCGGCAGCGAGATCCCGTGGCTGTCGGACAACATGGACAACGAGCTGCGCACCGCGCTCGGAGAGGCGCCGAACTCGGAGTTCGTCATCGGCCCCGACGGCAAGATCCTGACGATGCGTCTGTGGAGCGAGCCCGCCGACCTGCGCCGCGACCTCGAGGAGCACGTCGGACCGGTGGAGAAGCAAACGCAGGTCTCTGAGCTGAATCTCGAGACGGCGCCGCCGCCCGAGCTCGCGCCAACCGGCATCGTGCCGCCAGTCGAGCGCCGCGGGCAATTCCGCTCGCTGGTGGTGGAACCGCATCTCGAGCAGAGCCGCTTCCCGTTCTACGTCAAGCTGCGCGCCGAGGCCGACCAGCAACTCCTGCGGCGCGGCGAGGGCAAGCTCTACCTGGGGTTCTTCCCGGATCCCATCCACCACGTGCATTGGAACAACGAAGTCGCGCCGGTGCGGTATGAGATATCCGGCGCGGACGGCCACGACATCGCGCCGCTCTCGGCCGAAGGCCCTAAGGTCGAGCCGCCGGCCGACGCCGACCCGCGCGAGTTCTTGCTGGACGTCAAGCTCGATGAAGCGCGCACGCCGGTGACGCTGGACTTCCACTACTACGCCTGCTCGGAGAAGTGGTGCATGCCGGTCAGCCAGCAGTACACCTTGAGCTGGGACGCCGACCCCGCTGGAGGACGCGCCATGACGGGTCGCCGCATGGACCCGACGCGCATCGGGGGCCAACCCGGAGACATGATCTCGCGCATGATGGAGATGGACATCGACGGCGACGGCGCCCTGCAGCGTGACGAGGCGCCGCCGCAGATGGCCGCCCATTTCGATCGCATGGACCGCGACGGAGACGGCTCTATTACCCGCGAAGAGATGCAGGCCATGCGCGGCCCCGGCGGACCACCGAGCTTCGAGCGAATGGACCGCAACGGCGACGGCAAGATCAGCAAAGACGAGCTGCCGCTGCAGATGCAACCGCGCTTCGAGCGCATGGACGCCAACAGCGACGGATCGGTCGACGAAGCCGAGCTCGAGCAGATGATGCGGCGCCGGCGGAGGCCGCCAGGCCGCTTCTGAGCCCCGGCAGCCATGCCGGGGTGCAACGTCTCGTACCGCCGCCAACGATCACACCCGGCCACCGCTCCCCGGGCCCAGCAACGCGCTTCTTCTTCTTCACGGCGAAGAATGCCTGAAGCAATGCGTATTCGGTTCTGAACCAGAATCTTCGGCTACACTTGTCCCTGCACGGGGAATAGGGTCATGAAAGGCGTCTCGAAGCGATGGATGGTCGTCGCAGTACTGACGGCCGCCGGCGCCGCCAGCGGCGCCGATTGGCCGCGGTTTCGCGGGCCCAACGCAACAGGCGTCAGCGAGGGCCTGCCGTTGCCCGAGGTCCTCGACCCGCGGCAGAACGCCCTCTGGAGCGTCGAGACGCCGCCGGGCTCGTCCTCGCCGGTGCTTGCCGGCGAGCGCATCTTCCTGACTGGTTACGAGGGCGAAGACCTGATCACGATCGCGCTCGAGCGCGGCTCGGGCCGCGAGCTGTGGCGGCAAGCGGTGCAACGCGGACGCGAAGAGCGCCGCCACCGGCTCAACAACGCCGCCGCGGCGAGCCCGGCCACCGACGGCGCGAACGTCTACGCCTTCTTCGCCGACTTTGGGGTCATCTCCTACGACGCCGACGGCGCCGAGCGCTGGCGGCGGCCGCTCGGCCCGTTCCGGAACCTGCACGGCATGGCGTCTTCGCCGATGCTTGCCGGCGACCTGCTGGTTCTACTGCTCGACCAGGACGTGGGCGCCCATCTGCTCGCTCTCGACAAGAATTCGGGCAAGACGGTTTGGAAAACGCCGAGGCCCGAGGCCGTGCACGGCTTCTCCACGCCGACCTTGTTCGAGCCGGAGGGAGACGTACCGCAACTGATCGTGCCGGGCTCGTATCGATTGACTTCCTACGAGGCGGCGAGCGGCAAGCGGTTGTGGTGGGTCGACGGCGTGACCTGGCAGGTCAAGCCCGCCGCGGTGGTGGACCGCGAGCGAGTCTATGTGACGGGCTGGGCTCCAGGCGCCGACGCCGGAGCGCGTAAGTTTTTTCCCCCGTTCGACGCAGTGCTCGAGCTCGGCGACCAAGACGGCGATGGCAAGCTTGCTCCCGAGGAGATCCCGGAGAAGATGCGGCACACCGGGTCCTGGCGCGCGATTGATCTCGACGCCGACGGCTACATGAACGCACGGGACTGGGGTTTCTACCGAGCGCGCTGGTCGTCCCGCAACGTGACGCTGGCGGTCGAGCCGAAGGGCCAGCGAGGAGACCTGACCGAGACGCACGTGGCCTGGGAGTTCACGCGCGGAGTGCCAGTTGTGTCGTCGCCGCTGCTCTACCGCGGGGAGGTGTTGCTGATCAAGGACGGCGGCATCCTGACGGTACTCGATGCAGTGAGCGGGCAGGCGGTCCGGCAAGCGCGTCTGCGGGAGGCGATCGACAAGTACTACGCTTCGCCGGTCGCCGGAGACGGAAAGGCCTATCTGCTCAGCGAGACTGGCAAGGCGGTCGTGTTGGACGCCGAGACATGGGCGCCGATCTCGGTGCGAGAGCTTGGCGAGCCCTGCTATGCGACCCCCGCGCTGGCCGATGGCCGGGTGTATGTGAGAACCGAGCGGCGGCTGTTGGCGTTTGGCCGTTGACCGTTGGCCGGGCGGGTATACTTTCTTACGTGCGGCGATGTGTCTGGTTGTTGGGGTTGACGGCGGCGGTTCTCTCCGCTCAACAGCCATCGGAAGAGCTTTTCGAGACGCGCGTGCGGCCGCTGTTCGCCGAGCGCTGCGTGGCCTGCCACGGACCGCAACTCCAGAGCGGAAAGCTCGACCTGACCGACCGGGCGCACGTCGCTCGCGTGGTGGAGAGCGGCTCGCTGCTGGCGGCGTTGAGCTTTGAGGCCGAGCCGAAAATGCCCCCCACGGGCAAGCTGGCTGAGGAGCAGATCGCGGCCGTGCGGCAGTGGGTCGAGGCCGGCGCGGTCTGGCCGCAGGCCCGTGCGGCATCGGACGACACGGCGCATTGGGCCTTCGAACCGGTCGCGCGGCAGGACCCGCCGGCCGCGGATGCGGGTTGGGCGCGCACCGACATCGACCGATTCATCCAGCGCAGGCTCGACGAGCGCGGCTTGGCGCCGGCGGGCCGCGCTCGCGAGCTCGCTCTGCTGCGCCGGGCGAAGTTCGACCTGCACGGTTTGCCGCCGACGCTGGCCGAGATCGACGAATTTCTCCAGGATCGTGACGCCGGGGCCTTCGACCGCTTGGTTGAGCGGCTGCTGGATGGGCCGGAATACGGCGAGCGTTGGGGGCGGCACTGGCTCGACGTTGCGCGCTACGCCGACTCGACCGGCGTCGACGAGGATCATCCCTATCCCCACGCCTGGCGCTACCGCGACTACGTCGTGGCGGCTTTCAACGACGACCTACCCTACGACCAATTCGTCCGCGAGCAGATCGCGGGCGACCTTCTGGAGGCGAGCGAGCCGCGCGCGATCAACCGACGCGGCATCATCGCGACCGGCTTTCTGGGTCTGGGACCCAAGGCGCTCGCCCAGCGCGACCCGATTCAGAAGAAGTACGACGTGGTCGACGAGCAAATCGACACCACGACCAAAACATTCCTGGGCCTGACCGTTGCTTGCTCCCGATGTCACGACCACAAGTTCGACCCGATTCTAACGAGCGACTACTACGCGTTCGCGTCGATCTTCGCCAGCACGAAGTCCTACGAAGACTTTCGCCGCAACGGCTCGGAATCGCTCTCGACTCCGCTCGTCGACGAAGAGCAATTCCGGCCCTACCGGGAGCATCGGGAGAAGGTGCGGGCGGCGAAGCGGTTGCGCGTCAATGCCAGGCGGCTCGAGGTGGAGCGTTACCGCTTGGATAAGCTCGTCCCGCTGGTCGCCGAGCGCATGCTGGCCGTTCGCGCGGCGCAGCGATCGGACCGCGAACCCGGCCCGGAGCTCGAGCGCTGGTTCGCGTTCTTCCAGCCACGCCCGGACGCGCCGTCCTACCTCAAGCCGTGGCACGGGGCCGACGACGCCGGAGCAAGGACTTTCGCGCACGACCAACAGAGCAAACTGCGAGAGGCGGCGGCTGACCGCGTGGCGGCGCTCGAACAATACTTGCCCCAAGCCGTGCGTCAATTCCGCGCCGGGCAGAAGATCACCGCCGAGCTGGACGCGCTGCCCGAGGACTCGCTCTATACCGGGTTGTCCCAAGACGGCGCTCCGTTCGCGGTGGCGGCGGATGAAAACCCGTTTCCAGCCGGCGCGATCGCGCGGCTCGAGGAGCTCGATCGCGCGATCGCCGCGCTGGAGGATGCGACGCCGCCAGAGCCGCCGATGGCCAACGCGGTGGCCGAGGGAGAGCGAATCGAGCAGAAGGTTTTCGTCCGCGGCAACTACCGCAGCGAAGGCGAGCCGGTAGCGAAGCGCTTTCCGATCGTGCTGGCTGGCCAAGATCAATCCGCGATCCCCAGCGGCAGCGGGCGGCGCGAGCTGGCCGAGTGGCTAGCTTCGCGCGACAACCCGCTGACGGCGCGCGTGATGGTGAACCGCGTCTGGCAATGGCATTTCGGACAGGGCTTGGTGCGCACGCCGAGCAATTTCGGCAAGATCGGCGAACGGCCCACGCACCCCGAGCTGCTGGACTATCTGGCGAGCTGGTTCATCGACCACGACTGGTCGATCAAGGCGCTGCACCGGCTGATCATGAGCTCGGCGGTCTACCAGCAGAGCAGCACGGGTGCGGAGGCGGCCTGGCGGGAGGATCCGGAGAATCGGCTGTGGTCGCGGTTCGTTCGGCGACGGCTCTCGGTGGAAGAGCTGCGCGACAGCTACCTGGCGCTCTCCGGCGAGCTCGACCGCACCATGGGCGGCACCTTGGACGCAGGCTCGGGCGAGATCCCCGAGTTCGAGCGCAACAACCGCAGGCTCGATCCCGACGACTACAAGCGGCGTACGCTCTACATTCCGCTGATGCGGAACAAGGTGCCCTTCATGCTGGGGATGTTCGACTTTGGCGACGCCACGACGACGATGGGCAAACGCACCACATCCAACGTGGCGCCGCAGGCGTTGTACCTGATGAACAGCGAGCGCGCGAGCCGCAGCGCCGGCGGGTTTGCTGCGCGCGTGCGTTCTGCGGACAATCCCATCGGACAAGCCTATTTGGCGGCCTTGACGCGCAGGCCCAGCGAGGCCGAGCGCGAGGAGGCCCGCCGATTCATCGCGCGCTTCCCCTCGCCCGAGGCGGGCTGGAAGAGCTTCTGTAAAATGCTGTTAGCGTCAAACGAGTTTCACTATGTCGATTGACCCAACGCTCTCCCGACGCGCGCTGTTGCGGCGGACGGCCCTTGGCTTCGGCTCCCTGGGGCTGGCGTCGCTGTTGGCGGAGACCAACAGTCCGCTGGCGGCGCGGGCGCCGCACTTTGCGCCTCGGGCCAAGCGCGTGATCTTCCTGTTCATGCACGGCGGCGTGTCACACGTCGATACCTTTGATCCCAAGCCGCGGTTGCAGCGCGACAACGGCAAGCCGATGCCCATCAAGCGCGAGCTGACCTTCAACGAGAAGGGCGCGGGCGCGTTGATGGCCTCCCCGTGGGACTTCTCCAGCCGCGGCGAGAGCGGGATTCCGGTGAGCGAATTGTTTCCCGAAGTAGGAAGCTGTGTGGACGAGCTGTGCGTGGTGCGCTCGATGGTGGGCGAGGGCGTCGACCATGGCGCGGCGATGCTGCAACTGTTCACCGGGACGTTCTCGTTCACGCGCCCCAGCATCGGCTCCTGGCTGCTCTACGGTCTGGGAACCGAGAATCAGAATTTGCCCGGCTTCATCACGATCAAGCCCACCCAGTGGCAGGGCGGGGACAAGCTGTTCGGCACGAGCTTCTTGCCGGGGGCCTATCAGGGAACGGCCATCGGCTCATCGGCGATGCCGGTCGACGACGTGATGGCCGAGCCGATCTCGCACTTGGCGCCGACCGAGGTGACAACCGACGAGCAGCGGCTCGAGCTCGACCTGCTGCGCAAGATGAACGCTCGGCATGCGGCCGACCGCAAGCGCGACCCCAACCTGGAGGCGCGCATTCAGGCCTTCGAGCTGGGCTTTCGCATGCAAATGGAGGCGCCGGAAGCGCTCGAAGTTGCGGGCGAGAGCGAAGCGACCAAGAAGCTCTACGGGCTGGACGAAGAGGTGACCCGGGATTTCGGCTGGCAGTGCCTGCTGGCGCGGCGGTTGAGCGAGCGCGGCGTAAGGGTGGTGCAGTGCACGCACTCGGGCGCGGAAGAGAAGTGGGATCACCACGGCGACATCCTGCGGTTGCACCCGTTGCGGGCGCGCGAGGTCGATAAGCCGATTGCGGGCCTCATCAAGGACCTCAAGTCCCGCGGCATGCTCGACGAGACGCTGGTGGTGTGGTCAGGCGAGTTCGGGCGGACGCCCTTCTCCGAAGGCGCCGACGGGCGCGACCACAACCCCTACGGGTTCTCGCTGTTCATGGCGGGTGGCGGAGTGAAGCCCGGGACGACATACGGCGCGACGGATGAATTCGGCTATCACGCCGTCGAGGACCGCATGCACATCCACGACTTACACGCCACTGTGCTGCACCTGATGGGAATGGATCACGAGCGATTGACGTACCACTACGGCGGCCGCGATTTTCGGTTGACCGACGTCCAAGGGGTGGTGGCGGAGAAGATCCTGGCGTGAGCGAGTCCGAGCCGCATGGATGCTGCCCGCTCGGGACTGCTGCCCGCTCGGGACTGTCACGATTTCGCGCCGCAATGGAATCAACGAGCTCAGATGGAGCTCGCGGGCGCGAAACTCGCTGACTGTCCCCCGCGCACGGGTTTCACACACACTCGCCAGCTCGCGGTCACGCCCGGACCCCATGATCGGCCACGTGACCGCTTGCGGGAGCGGCTCTGGACGGACGCCTGCCAACTGTGCGCGGGAACTGCCGATTGTGCGGCCTTTGCGGGCTCTGGTAGTGTACGGTTTGGCGCTTACCTGATGTCCAGAAACGCTAGCTTGAATCGAATTCTCGTGACCGGCGTGGTGCCGATCATTCGCACCGCCGCGAGCGAAACGGCGCTCGAGGCCGCGCGCGCGGTGCACCGCGGCGGCATTCGGTTGCTCGAGGTGACGATGACGGTGCCGGGGGCGCTGCGCATCATCGAGAAGCTCGCCGACGAGCTCGGCGACGAGCTGCTGCTGGGGGCGGGCTCGGTGTTGGATCCGGAAACGGCGCGAGCGGCCATGCTCGCCGGAGCGCGCTTCATCGTCACGCCGGGCCTGAACGTGAAGACGGTCGAGATGTGCAAGCGCTACTCGGCGGCCGCCCTGCCTGGCGCGCTCACCCCCACCGAGGTCATCACGGCCTGGGAAGCCGGAGCCGACATGGTGAAGATCTTCCCGGTCGACAACCTCGGCGGACCGAAGTACATCAAGGCCTTGAAGGCGCCGCTGCCGCATATCAGCATGGTTCCCACCGGCGGCGTGGATCTCGACAACTTGGCGGATTTCCTCGCGGCCGGCGCGAGCGCGGTCGCGGTGGGCTCGTCGCTGATGAAGAAAGCCGCGCTGAAGGAAGGCCGCTACGAGCTGATCGAAGAGGCCGCGAAAGAGTTTCTGCGCGCGGCGTCGGCTGCGCGCGCCGCTGCTTGAGGGTACTCGAACAACTCACGCACGGCGCCATCGTCGTGGTCATTCGTCTCCGCTCGCTCGGCGACACGGTCCTCATCACTCCAGCTCTACAGCTCCTGCGCCGGGCCAGGCCGGACTTGCGGATTGCCGTGCTGCTCGACCGGCCGTTTGTTCCGCTGCTCGAGGGCTCGCCGGATGTCGATCAACTCGTTCCGGCGGATCCCGCCGGCCGGCTCGAGCTGATCCGCTGCGTGCGCAGCTTGAAGCCGGAGCTCTGCCTGAACACGCATGGCGGCTCGACGAGCGCCTGGATCACGGCGCTGTCGGGGGCTCGGTTTCGGGCTGGCTACGGTCACTTCTCGAAGGGCTTCGTCTACAACGTGAAAATCCCGAGAGCGCAGGACGTCCTTGGTCGTGGACAGGCGCCCGTGCACACGGCCGAGCACCACGCCGCGGCGATCTTCTACCTCGGGGCCGAGCGCGAGGAGATTCCGCCGGCGAGCCTGCACGCCGACCCGCCCGCGCAGCAGTGCAAGCCGTACGCGGTCTTCCACGTGGCGGCGGCGTATGAGACCAAGCGCTGGGAGCAGGGGCGTTTTCTCTCCGTCGCGAGGTATGTGCGACATCGTCACGACCTCCAGCCCGTCTTTGTCGCCGGGCCCGGCCAGGACTGTCTGCTCGACGCGTTTCCGGATTTCGAGCGGCGGCCGCAACTCTCGATCGAGGCGATGAAGACGCTCATGCGCGGCGCGAGCCTGTTCGTGGGCAACGATTCGGGACCCGCGCACGTGGCGGCGGCGTTCGGCGTGCCGTCGGTCGTTGTGTTCGGCTCCTCGGATGCGGCGATTTGGGGCCCGTGGGGCGGCAAGGGCGAAGCGGTCGAAACGTCGTGGGACTGCAAGCCTTGTGCGGGCGACCGCTGCTACGCCTACGATGAGCCGCGCTGTATCCTGTCGGTAGCGCCCGACGCCGTGGAAGCGGCGATCGAGCGCGTGCTCGCGCGATGAGCGATCTCCGGCAGCTTCTGCGCTACGTCCGGCCCCACGCCGGCAAGCTTGGGTTGTCGGTCGCGCTGATGGCCGTGGTCGGCCTGTGCCACGGCCTGGTGGCGGTGCTGATCGAGCCGGTGTTCGACCGGGTGCTGAACCCCGACGCACCGCACGCACCCATCCGGCTGCTCGAGCTGCCCTTCACCACCAAGGCGCTGGTGCTCGACGACCTGCTGCCGAGCTCGCTCGAGTCGGTGTGGACGATGGTCGCGGTGGCGATCCTGGGCGTCTTCATCATCAAGGGCGTGTGCGACTTTTTTGGGAATTTCCTGGTCAACTACGCTGGGCTGGCCGGCGTGCGCGACCTACGCAACCACGTCTACTCGGTCGTGCTGAACCAGTCGCCGGCGTTCTTCCAAACCCGCCACACCGGGAGGCTTGTCTCGGCCTTGGTCAATGACGTGGAGCGGATCCAGGTCGCGCTGTCGCACATCCTGGCGGACCTGCTGCGGCAGGGCTTCATCGTCATCGCGCTGTTGTGGGTGCTGATCCAAACCGACTGGAAGCTGGCGTTGGTGAGCTTGACCGTGCTGCCGGCGGTGCTCATTCCGACTTCCCGCATCGGGCGCCGGATACGCGCGACCACGCGGCGCGCGCAGGACGACCTGGGCGAGCTGCAGCAGATCCTCACCGAGACGATTTCAGGCAATCGCGTCGTGAAAGCGTTCGGAATGGAGGCGTTCGAAGAAGGGCGCTTCCGCCAGGCGGCGCAGCGGCTCTTTCGCACAAGCCTGCGTTACGTGCGGCAACAGGCGGTGACCTCTCCGTTGATCGAGGTGTTCGGCGCCCTCACCATCGTGGGGCTGCTGACCTACGTGCGCCGCCAGGTGATGGCGGACGCGATGACGGCGGGCGAGTTTACGACCTTCATCGTGGCGTTGTTGATGCTCTATCAGCCGGTCAAGCGCCTCAACGGCATCTACAACATCTTCCAGCAGGCGTTGGGCGCGTCGCAGCGCGTGTTCGAGTACCTGGCGCACCCGCACGACGTAAAGCAGAAGCCGGGGGCCGGGCGGCTCTCGCCGTTCGCGCGCTCGATCGTGCTCGAGGGCGTCAGCTTCTCCTATCCCGAGCATGAGGACGAGCCGACGCTCGAAGGCGTCGACCTGACCGTGAACGCGGGCGAGGTCGTCGCCGTCGTCGGCCCCAGCGGGGCGGGGAAGTCGACGCTGTTGAACCTGCTGCCGCGCTTCTTCGACTCGACGGCGGGACGAATCCTGATCGACGGACGGGACCTGCGTGAAGTAACGCTCGAGAGCCTGCGGGATCAAATCGCCATCGTGACGCAAGAGACGTTTCTCTTCGACGACACCGTGCGGAACAACATCGCCTACGGACGCCCCGACGTGCCTCTCGAGGCTGTCCAACGCGCGGCCCAATCGGCCATCGCGGCCGAGTTCATCGAGGCGATGCCCGAAGGATACGAGACGCACCTGGGCGAACGCGGACACCGCTTGAGCGGCGGCCAGCGGCAACGCATCTCCATCGCGCGCGCGCTGCTCAAGGACGCGCCGATTCTACTGCTCGACGAGGCGACGTCGCATCTCGACACCGAGGCCGAGATGCTAGTGCAGCGGGCGCTCGTCAACCTGATGCAGGGCCGCACGGTGATCGTAGTCGCGCACCGCCTCTCGACCATCCGCAGCGCCGACAAGATCGTCGTGCTCGAGGATGGCCGCGTCGTGGACGTGGGCCCGCACGAGCGGTTGCTGGGGCGCTGCGAGGTCTATCGCAGACTCTTCGAGCTGCAATCGGTGGACGGTTGATCCGCGCGAATGCGCAACCGCAACGGACGCGCGCGTGAGGACGCGCGCCCCAAGGCGCGTGCTAAATCACGCCGCGGCGTCCGCCGCTGCCCGCAAAGCGCGGGTCGATCACGTCGCGGCGATCACGGTGGAACGTCCGCCAGGAATCGTACACCACCTCGCCCACGTAGTAGGCGTCGCGGTTGAGCGAATGCTTCTCGGGCAGCTCGCCCCGGTCGACCGGGTTCTTCAGGCGCGGGAACAGCACGAAGTCCAGGTAGGTGAAGGCGCGGAAATGCTGGCCCTGGAAGGCGATCTCGCTGAGCACCTCCGGCGACTCGCGGCGCAGCACCGGCGCGGCTTCCTCGGCGCTGGGGTCGGCCGGGAGCTCGGCGGCCAGGCCCCGCATCTCGTTGAGCTCCCTCTCCACGGCCTCTCTGCCGCTCTCGTTCCACATCCGCCGGCGCTCGGCAAAGGCCTTGTACTTGGCGCGGGCGAACACCAGCAGCACCGTGCCGGCGAAGGGAAAGACGAACGCGGTCAGGAATCCCGCCGACTGCCAGCTCGTGGCCAGCACCCACAGCCAATACGCGATCAGCGCCGCCCCAAGCGCGCCAATGCCCAAGTGCAGGGCCAAGTTCGGGCGGGTCACATAGCGCGGGTAGAAGCTCTTGAGCTCGTCGAGCGCGGCGTTGGCCGCCTCGCGCGCGCGCGCGGCCGCGTAGACGGACTTCGACCAGTTCTGGTGCGCCATCGAAGGCGGGTAGTACAGGACGAAGAGCTTGTCGGTGGGGACGTTCTGTCCGGAAAAGCTACAGATCATCGGGATACGCCGAGTCCGCTTCGCATCGGCGGCGGAACGGGCTTGCGCGCTGGGGGGCGGGTTGCGGCGCGCTTGGCTGTCAAGCCCGAATATATCACAGCGCGGGGGTTGCAAGCGCGGGCGGCGGCGTCCGGGGTCATACGACTATTTGGCCGATACCGGGCTTGGGCGCCGCCCTCCATAATGAGCCTGTGACGCGATTTCTGACCGCTCTCCTGCTGGCCTCGGCCCCCCTGGCCGCCTCTGACGATCCCATCCAGCGCGGCCGCGCGCTCTATGACGCGGCGCGCCAGGCCGCCACCGGCGGCCAAACCCTTCATGACCTCTCCTACAACCGTGTGACCGAGCTTGAAAGGCAGGGTCGTAAGTTGCAGATTCAAAGCGCTGTACAGGTTGTGCTGCCGAGCGCCAGCCGGGTCGAGATCGCCTCGCCCGCCGGCACGACCGTGCTGGTCTATGACGGCAATGCGGTCATCAACCGCTCCGCCGGAGGCCAAGCCCTGCCGCAGCAGGCCGCCGACCTGCAGCGCCGCGAGCTCGCGCGCGCCTTCGCGCTGTTTGGGCCCGAACCTGCGCCGGGCACGGTGCGCTACCGCGGCGAAGGCGAGGTGGACGGCCGCCCCGTGCAGATCATCGAGCTGTTCGACGTGGGCGACACCCCCTTGCGTCTGTTCCTCGACTCGCAGACGCACGACGTTCGCAAGCGCATGTACGTGGGCGACGCGCCCGACGGCACGATGGCGCAAGTCGAGGAGGTGCTCTCGGATCACAAAACCATCGGCGGCTTCCGCTGGCCTCATGCGATGAAGACGACCCGCAACGGCAAACCCGGCCCGGCGTCGACGTTCTCGGGCGTGCGGGTGAACCAGGGACTAGCCGCGGCCGAGATCACAGAGTAGTTGGGCTGCGCATCCGGGCATGGCTGCCCGGGCTCGGCCAAGAAACTACGTCAGCTCTTCCATCGCCTCGGCCAGCGCCTCGGCCGGCGGGCGCAGCGCCGCGCGGGGCAGTCGAGACAATGGCTCATCCACCAGGTTGAGATTGTCCAGCAAGGTCGGCTTCCCAGTCTCCACGTAGAAGACTCCGGTGAGCAGATGGCCGTCTGCGTTGCCCTTCTCGAGCGTCGTGATCGCGTGAACCTTGTCGGTGGGATCGTAGTCGGCTTCGATGCGCTTGAGTAGCAAGTGCGAGCCGTCGTGCAGCCGCACTTCGCGCACCTCGCCCGGCTGCACCTCATCGTCGAGGTGGATCTCTTCGAAGTGCGGCACGAAGCCGACTTCCTGCAAGTCCTCGCGGTGGTCTTTCACGTACTCGTAGCTCTTGGTCGACCCTGGGTGATCGTTGAAGGTCACGCACGGCGAGATCACGTCGATCATCGCCGTTCCCCGGTGCCCCATCGCTCCCTTGAGGACGGCCTGCAACTGCTTCTTGTCGCCGGAGAACGAGCGCGCCACGTAGGTGGCGCCGAGTTGGATCGCGAGCGAGCAGACGTCGATGGGCTGCTGCTGGTTGATGATGCCGGACTTGAGCTTCGAGCCCACATCCGCCGTCGCCGAGAACTGGCCCTTGGTTAGCCCGTAGCAGCCGTTGTCCTCGACGATGTAGATCACCGGCATGTTGCGGCGCATCAGGTGCACGAACTGGCCCACGCCGATCGAAGCCGTGTCGCCGTCTCCGGTCACGCCCAGCGCCGTCAACGAGCGGTTGGCCAGCAGCGCGCCGGTGGTTACCGACGGCATGCGGCCGTGCACCGAGTTGAAGCCGTGCGACATGTCGAGAAAGTAGGCCGGCGACTTCGACGAGCAGCCGATGCCGCTCATCTTGATTACCTGCGTCTGGTCCACCCCCATCTGCCAAAAGCACTCGATGATGCGCTCTGAGATGGAGTTGTGGCCGCAGCCGGCGCACAGCGTCGTCTTGCCGCCCCGGTAATCGAGAACCGGAAGCTCCAGACTGTTGACTTTGACGGGACGGGCGGCGGCCATGGCTTACAGGCCCTCCTGCTCGATGAGAAGATCGGTCACGGTGCGGGCGTCGAGCGGCATGCCGCCGTAGTAGCGAATCGAGCGCAACTTCTCGGTCGGCAACTGAGGCTGGTCCAGTCGGATGAGTTGCAGCAACTGGCCGTCGCGGTTCTGGTCGACTACGTAGACCCGCTCATGCGCCGCGACGAAGTCCGCCAGATCCCGGTGGAACGGGTAGGCCTTCAGGCGCAGATACGAGGTCTCGAGGTCATACTCGTCGCGAAGCTGGCCTTGCGCTTCTTCGACGGCGTAGTGCGAGGTGCCGCAAGCGACTAGGCCGATCTTGGCGCCCTCGGCAGGGCCGCCTTCCGGCGCCGGAACTAGCCCGCGGGCCGTCTCGAACTTCCGGATCAACCGGTCCATGTTGTGTTGCCAGTCGTCCTCGCGCTCACTGTACTTGGCGTCTTCGTTGTGCCCGGTGCCGCGGGTGAAGTAGGCCGACTTGGGGTGCTGCGTGCCGGGCAGCGTGCGGTAGGGCACGCCGTCTCCGTCCACGTCGGCGTAGCGCCTGAAGCCGTCAAGCCGCTCCAGGTCCTCTTTCGAGAGCACTTTGCCGCGGTCTAGAGGCTCGGTCGGATAGTCGAACTTCTCGCTCATCCAGTAGTTCATGCCCAAGTCGAGGTCGAGCATGACGAAGACGGGAGTTTGGAGTTGCTCGGCGAGGTCGAACGCTTCGCCGGCCATCTCGAACGCCTCGTGCGGCGTGGCCGGCATCAGCAGCGGATGGCGTGTGTCGCCATGCGAAAGCGTCGCGGCCGAGAGCAGGTCGCCCTGCGAGGTACGCGTCGGCAGTCCCGTCGACGGCCCCATGCGCTGCACGTCGAAGAGCACCACGGGAATCTCGGCGAAGTAGCCCAGGCCTACAAACTCGCTCATCAGCGAGATGCCGGGGCCAGCGGTCGTGGTCATCGAGCGGGCGCCGGCCCATCCCGCGCCGATGGCCATGCCAATCGAGGCCAGCTCGTCTTCCGCCTGGACGATCGCGTAGGTCGCTTTGCCCGTCTCGGGGTCGCGCCGGAAACGATGGGCGTAGTCGGCCAGCGCCTCGGCTACCGAGGATGACGGCGTGATCGGGTACCAGGTCACCACCGTCACCCCGGCAAACACGCAGCCGAGCGCGGCGGCGGCGTTGCCTTCCACGATGATCTTGCCGTCGTTCTCCTGCATCCGCTCCACCCGGAACGGGTCGCGCTTCTCGAGGTTCTCTTTGGCCCAGTCATGGCCCGCCTTTACCGCATTCCAGTTCAACTCGGCGGCCTTGGGCTTGGTCGAGAACTGCTTGTTGAGCGCATGCTGGATCTCGTCGAGCTCGATGTCGAGCAGGTAGGCGAGCACGCCGTCGTAGATGATGTTCTTCACCAGCCGGCGCAACTTCGGGTTCGGGACCACCGGCTTGACCAGCTCGTCGAACGGCACGGGATAGAAGTGGACGTCCGAGCGCAGCTCGTTGAGCCCCAGCGGCTCGTCGTAGACGACCGCGGCGCCCGCTTCTAGGTTGAGCACGTCTTCGTTGGCGGTGTCGGCGTTCATCGCCACCAGAAAGTCGATCTCTTTCTTGCGACCGATGTGGCCATGCTTGCTGGTGCGGATGGTGTACCAGGTCGGCAGGCCGGCGATGTTGGAAGGAAACAGGTTCTTGCCCGAGACCGGGATGCCCATCTGGAACAACGCGCGCAACAGCACCAAGTTCGCCGACTGGCTGCCCGACCCGTTCACGGTCGCGACCTGAATCGAGAAGTCGTTTACGACGGGCTGGTTCTCTGCGGGTAAAGCATTGCCGACGGGGGCCGCTTCGACAGAAGACATGGGAAATCCTTGGGGTGCGTGGTCGAGATTGCGGGGCCGGGGAAACCAGGTTGCCGAAAATCGAGCTAAGTCTTCAGTATAGCCCGACTTGAAGCAACGCACCACGCACAGATCACCGCCAAACCAGAACCGCAACTCTCACGGTCGCGGCTTTGGTCGGAGCCGCTCCCGCCAGGGCGCGGTCACCCCGCCAATCGCGAGGGTCTCGCAATAAACCGCATTGGCAAACACTGCCAGCGCGGCTATGATGAGCCCAACGACCCCATGCCGACCCGCAACGTAAACCTCACCGAGCACTTCGACCGCTTCATCGACGAAGGCGTCAAGTCCGGACGGTTCAGCGACGCCAGCGAGATGGTGCGCGAGGGGCTGCGCTTGCTCCAGCAGCGCCAACAGGAGCACCACGAGAGGATCGCATGGTTGCGCAGCGAGGTGCGGGAAGGCCTCGACGCGGTGGAGCGGGGAGACGTGATGCGCTTCGATACGGCGGACGAGCGACGGGATTTCCTGAAGCAACGCACCGACGAGGTTCTTCGCGAGTCTGCGGCCAAGAAACGTAGTGCGTGAATCGCAACGCTACCGAGTGAAGCTCGCCGAGCCTGCGATCCGAGACTTCGACCACATCATCGACTGGACCCTTGAGGGTTCGGCGAAGACGCCGCGAGCCGCTACGGCGATCTCATCGCTCAGGCGCTGGATGATCTGGAGGCGGATCCGTTCCGAGCGGGCTGCCGTAGCCTTCCCGAAATAGCCGGCGGGGTCTCGATCTACCACTTGATCTCCAGTCGAGATCGCGCGCTCCAAGCTCGGAATCGTCAGGAAACCCCGGCATCTGGTGGCGTACCGAATTGATCGCGACACCGTGACTGTTCTACGCCTCCTGCACGACGAACAGGACCTCTACCGTCAGATGCGCGAAACCCCCTGACCCCGCTTCCATTGCGGCCCCGCCCGGCCGGTTGATATAACGGAGGTTCCCTTGCGGCGCGGGTCCTTCGGCGTCGCCCATCCCATGCCAGAGATCCCTCCTCCGCGCGCGACGCGGGACTATCTGCCCGACGAAGCCGCCGCGCGCCGGCACGTCGTGGCCCGCTTCGCCGCCGCCGCCGAGTGCTACGGTTTTCAGCCCGTCGAGACCCCGTCGTTCGAAAAGGTCGAGCTCTTCTCCGCCCGTTCCGGCGCCGAGATCAAGAGCTCGATGCTCACCTTCCATTGCGACCACGAGGAGTTTGCGCTGCGGCCCGAGCTCACCGCGCCCGTTTGCCGCCTGGTCGCCTCCGGGGCGTTTGACGGCGTCGACCTGCCGTTTCGGCTCTACTACACCGGCTCCTGCTTTCGCTACACGCGGCCCGGATCGGGACGTCACCGCGAATTCACCCAGGCCGGCGTCGAGCTGATCGGCGAGAGCGGCCCCGCGGCCGACGCCGAGGTCATCGCCTTGGCCAACCGCTTCCTGCGCTCCATCGGCGTCAACGGCTTCCGCATGCGCATCGGCACGCTCGGCATCTTCCGCGGCGTGCTGCCCGCGGAGATGGACCAGGAGGATCGTTCGAGGGTGATCGGCCACCTCGACATGCTCGCGGGCATTCGCGAGGGCTGCGCCAACCTCGCCCGCGGCGGCGAGCGCGTCCTGTTCGAAGAGCTCAAGATCGACCGCGGCGAGATCGCCTTGATGCAGGAGCGCTCCGACTACTCCGGCTCGCTCGCCGTCGAGGACAAACCCGAGGTCTCTCCCGAAGAGCTCGCCGTCCGGCTGCCCCAGGAGGCCGAAGCCGCCCTGCGCGACAACTGGGCCAAAGAAACACTGGTCGACGAAACGGCCGCCGACAAGCTCATCGCGCTCTCGAGGCTGCAAGGCTCGCTCGCCGGCGTGCTCGAGCAGGCGCGCACTCTGGTTGCGGAAACCGAGGCCGAAGCCGCGCTCGAGAACCTCGTCGAGGTCTGCCGCCGCGTCGAGTCCTACGGAGTCGCCGGCTTCGAGGTCGACCTCGGCATCGCGCGTGGGCTGACGTTCTATACCGGCTGCATTTTCGAGATCCTGCACGACGGCCAGAAGCTCGGCGGCGGCGGCCGTTACGATCGTCTGACCGAGCTGTTTGGAGGAGATTCGCTGCCAGCCGTCGGCTGCGCCTTCCGTTTCGACGCCTTGATGGCGGCTTTTGAAGGAGCCGCTCAGTGGCGCCCGCCCAAGGCGTTCGATCTCTACCTGCGCGCGTCGAGCGAGCAAGCCGCGGCGCTCGCGCAGCCCGTCGCGGAGCGGCTCCGCGACAAAGGCGTGCGCGTGGGCGTGGGTTCCGCCGCCGCCAACGCCGACAAAGTGGTCGACGCCGACGACGAGTCTGCGCTCGCCAAGCTAGGATGAAGACGCAATGAGCACGGTGCGCCTGGCGCTGCCCAAAGGCAGCCTCGAAAAGAAGATGCGAGCCTTCCTCGAATCCTGCGGGATCACGCCCGAGGGCTACGGCGACGGCTCGCGCAGCTATCGCCCCAAGCTGGGCCTCGAAGGCGTCGAGGTCAAGATCATGCGCCCGCAGGAGATTCCCTACCTGCTCGCCACCGGCTTCTTCGACCTCGGCATCTCCGGCCTCGACTGGTACCAGGAGACCGAGTGCCAGGCCAACGTCGACGACTTGCTCGACCTCGGCATCGGTCGCGTCGACATCGTCCTGGCCGTTCCCAGCGATTGGGAAGAGGTCAATTCCGCGGCCGACCTGTTCCAGAAGTTCGCCAATACCACCGGCGCACGCCCGCTGCGGCTCTGGACCGAGTACTTGAACCTCACCGAGAACCTAGTCCGGCGCCACACCGACCTCGAGCCTTCGCTCTATACGCCCTACGCGCGCCTGCACGTCGAGCGCCGCGCCTCCTCCCCGGTCGCCATCTTCCACTCCTTCGGCGCAACCGAATCCAAGCCGCCCGACGACGGCGACGCCATCATCGACAACACCGAAACTGGCTCCACACTCCGCGCGAACAATCTCAAGATCATCGAAAAGGTGCTGCCCGACTCCACCGCCCGCCTGCTCTGCAATCGTCGTTCGTTGCGCCACCGCGACAAGCGGCCCATCATCGAGCGCGTGCAGAAGGCGCTGGCGATCGGAGCCCCGGTCCGGCGCGAAGAAGAGCCGGTGTTCGGACACGTCTAGGCAATGACCGCGTCGCTGCAGGGCAAGACCGCGTTGGTCACCGGCGCCGCCAAGGGCATCGGGCGCGAGATCGCTCTCGAGCTCGCTCGCCGGGGCTGTGAGGTAGCGATCAATGACTTCAAGGATCGCGACGGCGCCGAAGAGACTGCGCGCCTGGTCGCCGAGCTTGGCCACAAGGCGATCGTCGCGATGGGCAACGTCGGCGTCGCCCGCGAAGTCGACCACGTCTTCCACCAAACCGTCGACCATTTCGGACGCCTCCACATCCTGGTCAACAACGCCGGCATCCAGACTTGGAAGTCGCTGCTCGACCTCGAAGAGGCCGAATGGGACCGCGTCATCCAGACCAACCTCAAAGGCGTCTTCCTGTGCTCGCAGCGCGCCGGCCGGCATATGAAGGACCACGGCGGCGGGCGCATCATCAACCTCGGCTCCGGGTCGAACAAAGTCGGCTTCCCCAAGCTCGTCGACTACACCGCCAGCCGCGGCGGCGTCGAGCAATTCACCAAGGTCGCCGCTATCGAGCTCGGGCAATACGGCATTACCGTCAACTGCGTCGCCCCCGGCGCCATCCAGACCGAGCGCACCAAGCTCGAGTCGCCCGACTACGCCGGCATGTGGGGCCCGCTCGCGCCCATGAAGCGCGTCGGCACGCCCGCCGATGTCGCTTCCGCCGTTTGCTACCTCGCCACCGACGAGGCCGACTTCATCACCGGCCATACCCTCTTCGTCGACGGCGGCATGTTCGCGCGCGGCCCTTGGGCCTATGCCGAGGACTGACGCGGGCGAGCGCTGGGACCCGCTCGGCCAGGGCATCGACCTGCCGCACTCCACGACCCTGTTCCCGCTGGGCTTCCCCCTGCTCGTCAGCTCGAACGACCCGCGCGCCATCGAGCTCGCAAGCCGCGCCTTCCCCGACGAACCCCGTCCCGCCGCGCCCAGCCTTCGCAACACCCTCCGGATCGTCGTCAGCGACGGCCCGCCCTGCTCGACTCGCCCGCACTACCGCGCCGCCGGTAAGCTGCTGAGCCTCGCCGCCGACTCCCATCACGCGCTCGTCGCCAACATGGACGCCGGAGAGGCCGCTCTCTGGACCACCCGCGCCACCCTGGATGACGCCGCGCGCTTCGTGCGCTGGTGGATCGCCGGCTCCGTACTGCAAATCCTCGCGCATCGCGCCGTCACGCCCGTCCACGCCGCCTGCGTGGCGCGCGACGGCCGCGGGCTGTTGTTGTGCGGCCCCTCCGGGGCGGGCAAGAGCGTGATGGCTTGGGCTGCGGCCCGCGCCGGTTTCCGCTTCGTCAGCGATGACGTGTCGTACCTCGCCCGCCGCGAGCCCCCGCGCGTGCTCGGCCGGCCCCACCTGCTGCGCCTGGAGCTCTCCGCCGCCGCCTTGATCCCCGGGCTCGAGCGCTTCGAGCCCGTACCCGACGACGCGCCCGGCGAGCGCCTCTACGAGCTCAGCCCCGGAGCCGACCTCGGCCTCGAGACCGCCGCCGAGTGCCGCCCGGTCGCCGCCGTGATGCTCGAGCGCCGCTCGCAAGGCGACGCCGAAGCCTCGCCCGGTGCGCCCATTCTCGAGTTACTCGATGCGACCCTCCCCGCGGCCCCTCCCGCCGTCATGGAAGCGCACGTGGTCGACCTGCAGCGACTAGCCGAGCTCCCCAGCTACACGCTGCACTACGCCGACCCGGCCCAAGGCGCAACCGTGCTGACGAAACTGCTCTAGCCCGGCTCTTCGTTCATGTGGCGCACGGCTGTGCCGTGCAGGCGAGGCTGCGCCTCGCCCCGGGGCCACGGGCCTCGCGCCCCAAGACCACCCCAAACCTCACCCCGCCAGCCCCAGCCGCGCCAGCAACGCCCGCGGATCCGGATCCCGCCCCATGAAGTCCCGAAACAGCTTCTCCGGGTCCTCGCTGTCACCCTTCGCCAGGATCGCCCGCCGGAATGCGCCGCCGGTCTTCGCGTTGAACACGCCCTCGCTCGCGAACCGACTAAACGCATCCGCGTCGAGCGCCTCGGACCACTTGTAGGAGTAGTACCCCGCGCCATAGCCCACCGGGCTCGAGAACAGGTGCGAGAACGCCGCCAGCATGGCGTAATCCCGCGGCAGCGGAGCCGGAGCGAACTGCCTCAGAATGCCGTAGGCGTAGCCCATCACGTCGCCGTCGCGCCCGGCGTCGTAGTCGATGTGCAGCGCCAAGTCGAGCGTCCCGAAGCTGAGCTGCCGCATCTGCCCGTTCGCGGCCCGGAACGTCCGCGCGCGTTTCATCTTCTCGAACAGCTCGTCCGAAATCGCCTCGCCGCTCTCGTAGTGTTTCGCGAACAGATCCAGCGCCTCGCGCTCCCAGCACCAGTTCTCCATGATCTGGCTCGGCAGCTCGACGAAGTCCCAAGCCACGTTCGTGCCGGCCAGGCCGCGGATCTCGACCCGGCTGAGCAGGTGGTGCAACAGGTGCCCGAACTCGTGGAACAGCGTCTCCACATCGCGATGGCTTAGCAGCGCCGGCTTGTCCGAGGTCGGCGGGTTGAGGTTGCCGCACATCAGCCCCAGGTGCGGTTCCCAGCCGTCCTCGAGCGGCCGGCCCGTCAGGAACGCGTCCATCCAAGCGCCGCCCCGCTTGTCCTCCCTGGGGAAGTAGTCCGCGTAGAACGCCCCGAGCCGCGAGCCGTCGGCATCATACACCCCGTAGTACTGCACGTCTGGATGCCATGCCGGAGCTTCGTCCTCCGCGCGCACTTCGATGCCGTAGAGCCTGCGCGCCACCTCGAACATGCCCTTCTTGACCTCTTCGTAGGAAAAGTAGGGCCGCAGGTCTTCTTCCTCGAAGTCGTACTCGGCCTTGCGCAGCTTCTCCGCGTAGTAGGCGATGTCCCACGGCTCCATGTGGATGGCCGAGGTCCCCTCCAGCGTGATCCGAAAGTTGCGCAGCGCCTCGTTTTCCGCACGAAAGGCTTGCTCGGTACGCTCGCGCAGATCGTCGAGGAACTGTTGGGCCTTGCGGCCGCTCTTCGCCATGCGATCTTCGAGCGCCAGGTCGGCGAAATTGTCGTAGCCGAGCAGGCGCGCCTTCTCCCCTCGCAGCTCGAGGATGCGCGCGATGAGGCCTCGATTGTCATGCTCGCCCGCGGCCGCTCGCCTCGAGTACGCGCGCCAGACGTGCTCGCGCACGCCGCGGTCGTCGAGGTGCGTCATCAGGGCGATGTAGCTCGGGGCCTGCAGGGTGAATCGCCAACCGTCCTTGTCCTTGGACTTGGCGCTCTCGCGCGCCTGCTCGCGGGCGCTCGCGGGCAAGCCGGCTAGCCGCGCTTCGTCTTCGATCATCAACTCGAACGCGTTAGTCGCGTCCAGCACGTTCTCGCTGAACTTCGTCGTCAGCTTGGCCAGCTCGACGTCGATTTCCTCCAGCCGCGCCTTGCCCGCCGGCTCGAGCTCCGCGCCCGAGCGGCGGAAGTCATCCATCGTCTTGTCGAGAAAACGCTTGCGTACGCCCGAGAGCGCTCTGGCCTCGTCGTTGCGCGCAAAGCGCTGGATCTGTCCCCACAACTGCTCGTTGAGTGGAATGCTCGAGTAGAACGCGCTCACCTTGGGGCGCACGGCATTGTAGGCCTCGCGCAGAGCCGGGGTGGTGCGCACCGATTCCAAATGGCCGACCACGCCCATGGCGAAGCTCAGCTTCTCCGTCACCCGCTCGAGCTCGAGCAGCGTGTTGTCGAACGTTCGTCCCCCCTCGGCCGAGGCGAGCGCATCGAGCCGTTGCCGCGCCTCGGCGAGCAACGCGTCGATCGCCGGCTCCACGTGCTCGGCTTGGATCTGGTCAAAAGGGATACGAAAGCGGATCTCGGTCAACGGGTTGGCGGACATCGCGAATCTAGGTCCAGTGTAGCTTTCCTCACCAGCTTGTCCCTGTCGCACCCACCGAGCCCGGGCAGCCGTGCCCGGGTGCATCGCTCAACAATTGCACGAACGATCGCACCCCGGCATTCCCGCCGAGGCAGGTTATGCGGGCATGAGCCCTCGTAACCCCGCGGCGCACGCCCCCCCTACTCCACCCTCAAATACGCCGTCGTCTCGAGCGGCCGCCCATCCGCAAACAGCTCGATCCGGTGATCCCCGGGCGGCAGCTCGGGCGTGACCAGGTTGATCTGAAACAACCCAGCCCCAACCAGCCCCGCAAACAGCACCTCCGCCGGCCGGCCGCCAACCGTCGCGACGACCGGCGCGGCCAGCGGCAGGGGTCCGGTGACCAACAGCCCCTCCGGCGCCGGCGGATCCGTTTCGCCAAAGCCCGTGCCGAACAACAGCACGATGTCTCCCGGTTCCGCCGGCCGTGTCGTCACGGTGCGGAACAAGCCGGCGGGCCCGGCGAAGACGCCGTCGGGGTGGACCGCCGCCGGGAAGCGGCCTTCCCTCGGCAAGAATCGGAACAGCTCCGGCGCCACGTCGCGCACCGCAACTCGCACCGGCGAGCTGACGCGGCCTCGGTTCGTGACCTTCACCTCCACTCTCCCGCGCGGTGTCGCGCCCGGCGCAAGCACGTTGATTTGACCCGGGCTCACGAACTGTACGTAGGCCGGCCTGCCGTCGACCTCCACGCTCACTCCCGCAAGCTCGGTCGGCAGCAGCCCAACGTCTTGTTGGACCCCCGCGCCCTCATCGCTGAACCAGCTCGCCGTCGTATCGGCCAGTCCGAATCCGCTAATCGTCAGCCACCCTCCGCCGGTTGCCCCCTCCTGGAAGGTCGCGCCGTTGCGCACAGCGACTACAAGCGGCTCGGCGATATCGGGCCCGGAGGCTTGCGCGATCGTCACTGTCCCGCCGGCCGCGGTGAGCCTGCCGTGCCGGCGTGAAGCAGTTCCATTGGGCGGAATCAGTAGCCGCACGAACCCGGGGCCTTGGCCCTGCTCGTCGCCGAGGATCCGAATCCAATCCGAGTCCGATGAGGCCGTCCAACCGACCTGCGATGGCGCGCCCACCGCGACCGACAGCTCCCCGCCGGTCTGATTGATCAGCAAGGGGCCCGTCCCCAGCGGGCCTGCATGCATCGTCGGAGCTCCCGTCACGATATAGCCGACGCTTTCGCCGCCGTCGAAAGGCCCCAAGCGATACTCGAAGCGGATCTCGTTGGCGGATATTCGGCCGTTCTCATACACCGCACCCAGCCCTCGCATGCCCGCGACACGCTCCTGTCCGCTCGAGCCGGCGGCCGAGAACGTGCAGTCAGCGTTGATCACGCCTTCAGCCGTCACCATTGGCGCCCTGTCGCCCCACAGCTCGATTCGCGCGCCCTCGCGCCTCCAGTACAGCGTTCCCGTCGTCAGCGCCACGCGGACCGCGAAGCCGTTCGGATCGCCGCCCGGCGCCACGACAAACGAAACCGGAGCGGACCCTGCGAGAGGGCAAACCGGATTGGGCGGGCCCAATACCTCCACCTCGATCGTCGCGGCATTGTCCGCCGTCTCGTCCCAGATGTCGATGAACGTCCGGCCTGCACCGGTCGCGCGCAGCTCGAAAGCCACGGACGCGCCGTCTGTTTCCACGACTGCCTCCGCTGGGACTGCGATCGCCCCGTCACGGCTCGACAGATGGAAGCGCGTCGGCGCCCCTCGTCTGAGCCAGTAGCCGTGACGCGCAATCGCGACCGTCCGCCGCGCCGCGGCCGGGTCGCCCAAGCGCATCACCGCGCCGTCGGGCGCTGCGGTGAACGATCCGATCTCGATGCGGCCCGTCGCGGTGTAGACCTGCCGGGCGCTATCGTTCAACGTCATCGAGTAGAGCGTCTCGCCGCGTCGGATGCCTCCGAACGCGAAGCGCAGGAAATCCTGGTCCGAGGGCAGCACGAACACCTTGGTCTGCTGCCCGGCCGTCTCGGCGTCAGCCACCGAGGCGTTGTAGATCAGCGTCGGGCCGAGGTCGAGGTTCAGCGGCCGCGTCACGTCAATGCGCTGCTCGCCGCCGGCGTCGCCGATGGCGACGTCGGAGAGCCAGAACCGCCGCTCGCCTGCGGCCCGGATGAGGTGCGGCGGCGGAGCCGAGCCGTCCGCAAACGCCGCCGCGTGCGCCTCGGCGAGTGTGGCCGCTCCCGCCGCGGCTTGCGCCAGTCGTCCGACCGGGTCGAGCGGCGGCGCCGCTTGCGCGAACGCGCCAGGCAACACGACTCCGTCGAATCCGCGCCCGTCGAACCACGATGCGGCGTCCTCGGCAAAGCTGGTCGCCAGGATGGCTTCGACGCTCGTAAACGGCGCCAACCATTCGACGAGCTCCGCGTAGGTCAGGTAGGCCTCGCCGTCCTCGGGCTCGAGCAGGATCCCTCCGCCCCGCGCTTGGCCCGCGTGCGCGCTGACGAGCAGAAACAGGCGCCGGCAGCCTTCCTCCAAAGCCGTGCTGAGCGCGTCGCGCGCCTGGCTCGCCGTTCGCCCGCTGTACATGCGATTGGCCGCGATGCGCGCCGTCTCGCCGAGCAGGCGCTCCGTCGCGGTCAAGTCGTCGATCGCGCGCGGCAAGCGGTCGCCGATCACGCCCACGAAGCAGGCGTCGGGCGAGGGCTGGAGTGGCGATGGCGTGACGGAGCCGCCCAGCCGCCGGTTCACTCGCGAAGCGCCCAACAGCGGCCGCGCCTCGAGCGCTCCTGGGCTGCGCAGCTCTGGCCACCAATCCTGATGGAGGGTGCGGACTGCGCCGTCCTCGGCGCCGATCAGCGCCCAGCGCACGGGGTGGCCGAAACGCGCGCCCGGCGCCGAATCAATCCAGGCCAGCCACGCGTCGCGTGCGAGCGCTATGGGCGCGTTGCGATCAAACGCCACGGCGGGCGCGGGCGGGCGGATCTCGACCCCGGCGCGCA
The DNA here is from genome assembly GCA_965216545.1 of Bryobacterales bacterium. GTDB lineage: Bacteria > Acidobacteriota > Terriglobia > Bryobacterales > UBA6623 > RI-231. Next base: position 557,661 of record OZ244172.1, on the reverse strand, counting down.
CCAGCACCGGTCCATGCGCGACCTCGGCTCCGGCGGCGAGCTGGCTGGCTGCGTCTCGCGCCTGATCCGCCGAAACCGCGGGCAGCGCGTCTTCTAGCGCGAGCACCGTGATGGCGAAGCTTGTCCGCGCCCCGGTTTCGAGCACTGTCACGTCGGCCAGCAGAGGCCCCGTCACGCCCCCTACCGTGAAGGAAGCTTCCGCGACGCCCGCCGCCGAGGCTGTGGCGACCAAGCGAAACGAGCCATCGGCGAACCTCCCGCCCGCGCCGTTCTCGGGGAGCTCAAACCGGATCCGCGCCCCGGCCGGCGCTCCGCGTACGTCCAAGCGCGCCAGCTCGCCCGGACGGACGATGCGCGCGGGCCTGGCGGCCGTCACGGCGCGAAGCTTCGATGCGGCGCCGCCGTGAAGCAGCAATCCCAAGCACAAGACGATCGAGAATCGCATCACGAGCGGCGCGCCCTCGCCAGCCCGCCCATCACGCCACTTTGGATTTCTCTAACCCTAACCCTGAGAGCGACTTCCGCGTCCCTCGAAGGCAAGACGCTTGGGGCCGGCCAGTACAATCGAAACAGAGGCCTCGAGCGTGGGAAGAAATCCCGGGCTGGCGACTTCTTCATACCTTCGAATTCCAAGCTCATGTCCGGAAATGTCCGGAAATGTCAGTCTCCGGCCACCGCCTCTTCTACTTTCGTGGCCGCCTTCGCTCCGTTCCCGTTCGTTCCGTAACTCGACAGGATCCGGAACGGGCTCTGCGGTCCGGCATCGTCCGCCTTCTTGTCCCGGCCCGCGCCGTAAACGTTGAACGGCTGATAGTCGTTGACCGCGCGCAGCTCCTCGAGCGACTGCTTGCGATGCTTGGGGATCAGCCGCGGCGGCTGCGCAGTATTGTTCGGCTCGTTGTCCCAGTTCAAGTAGAGATGCTGCGAGAGCTTGTCCTCTGAGACGCCGGCAAAGCGCATCGCCGGCCACTTGAAGGCGCTGCCATGCACGTGCTTGCCGCGCACGTGATAGAAGATCTTCGTGCCGACGCGGAAGTACGAGCGCGAGCGGTCGCGCATCTCGCCAAAGTCCCGGCTCTGCTTCCAAGCCGTCATGATGAACTCCCACTGCAGTTGCGTGAGCTCCTTCGACTTGAGCGGCTTGCCGTCCTTCATGCGCGTCTCTTCGAGCGGGGTGAAGATCGACGGCACGTACAGCACGTGGTTGTCCTTGAGCCTGTGCAGCAGTTCGAGCGACTGCTGCAAGTCTTCCTCGGTCTCGTCCGGCAAACCGATGATGAACGTGTAGACCGGGAACCAATTGTTCTGGTTGAGAATGTTTGTTCCCTCGACAACGATCTCTTGCCAGTCCTTGATGTCGAACGGCAACGACTTGCCAGACATCGTCAGCGCGCCCAGCCGCGGCGAGCCCGTCTCGATGCCGATCAGCGGCGCCAGGAAGCGCTTGTCCGGGTGCGAGGAGTTGCGGTTGCGCAGCGCGGACTTGGGCAGCAGGATGTCCGACATCTCCTTGATGAGATCCGGGTTCACCACCGCCGGCGCAATGGTGGCGTGCGAGAGCGGCAAGTACTCGACGCCCGGCTCGCGCGCGATCGATTCGTAGAAGTTGACGATGGCGTGCGGGTTGGGAATGTAGAACGGCGCCGCCGCCCCGTAGATGAAGATGTCTTCGGAGACCGGAAAGATGATCTTGCCGCCGTTGCGCGTGTTGGCGCGCACGCCCTCGAGCACTTGCTCGATGGGCACCGAGATGCGCGTCTCGAGCGTCGGCGAACAGAAGGCGCATTGGCGGCCGCAGCCGCGCGTCATCTCGACGATGCCGTAGGTCGAGCGCTTGCCCGGCGTGATGAGCTGCTCTGGCGTCGGCTCGGGTGCGTCGACGACCTTCGGCAATGTCTCGCCGGCTTCCGCCTTCTGGAACAGCTCGAGCGTCACGCTCTCGGCGCGCCCCTTGATGATGCAGTCGATGCCGAGCTCGTCCTGCTTGCCCGTCTTCTCGATTTGCCACGAGCCGGCGCCGCCTACGATCACTTTCGGCCCGTGCCTGCGGATCGCCGGGTGCTTGTAGATGCGCTCGGACTCGGCCGCGTTGATCGGCCGCGCCGTCGAGCCGAAGATATTCGAATAGACGCCGGTGGAGAACGCCGTGCCAATCGGGTTGTGCGCGCCGACGCCGACCGCGACCGTCTTCGGTCCCACGAATTTATCGAGGTCGTCGGGATAACAGACCACCACATCGTCCGCGCCGAACTCGCGCGCCAGGATCTCCTCGGTCACCCGCACGCCGTAGGGCATCACCTTGGCCGAGCCGTCCGGATACCACTCCTTCGCGAGGTTCTTCTTGTAGAACATGCGCGGCACGTAGCGCGCCGGCGCCGAAGCATAGACCATCTGCTTCCAGGGGCTGAAGGCTTGCTCGGTCGACTCCGTGTCCGGGGCGGTGAGGACGAATTTCACTCCTTGGGCGTCGTAGGGCATGGGGGATTCTCCAGCAGCTAACGATTCTACAAGAACGCTCGCGGCGCTTCTTGTAACGATAGCGAACGGCGGCGTGCGGTATCCTCGTCGCATCCCCATGCAACTTTCTTCGCGCATGCAGAACGTCCGGGGCGAAGGCGCCTTCGAGGTGTTGGTGAAGGCCCGCAAGCTCGAGGCGCAGGGCCGCGAAGTAGTGCACATGGAGATCGGCGAGCCGGATTTCCCGACCGCCCCGCACGTCATCGAAGCGGCCAAGCGCGCGCTCGACGCCGGCTACACCAAATACGGCCCCACGCAGGGCGACCCCGAGCTGCGGCAGGCTATCTCCGAGCACGTCGCAGCCACGCGCGGCATCGCCGTCGACGAGTCGCAAGTGGTCGTCACGCCGGGCGCCAAGCCGGTGCTGTTCTTCCCCATGGCGGCGCTGCTCGAGCCGGGCGACGAGGTGATGTACCCCAACCCGGGGTTTCCGATCTACGAGTCCGCAATTCACTACTGCGGCGCGACGCCCGTGCCGCTGCCGTTGGTCGAGGAGCGCGGGTTTTCTTTGGACCTGGATCGCTTCCGCGACTCGCTGAGCGACAAGACCAAGCTCGTCATCCTGAACTCGCCGCAGAACCCAACCGGCGGCTCGATCCCCGAGGCGGACATGCGCGCGATCGCCGAGATGGTCGTCGACCGCGACCTGCTCGTGCTCGCCGACGAGATCTACTCGCAGATCTGGTTCGACGAGAAGCCGTTCTCGATCGCCTCGATCGACGGCATGGCGGAGAAGATGATTCTTTTGGATGGGTTCTCGAAAGCTCACAGGATGACCGGGTGGAGAATCGGCTACGGCGTGCTGCCGAAGTGGCTGGTCGAGCCGGTGTGCTTGCTGATGGTCAACTCGGTCTCGCACACCGCGAGCTTTACGCAGCGCGCGGCTATCGAGGCGTTGCAGGGACCGCAAGATTCCGTGCAAGCGATGGTGGCGGAGTTCAAGCGGCGCCGGGATTTGATCGTCGACGGGTTCAACAAGATCCCGGGCTGGCGCTGCGCGACGCCGGGCGGGGCGTTCTACGCGTTTCCGAACGTGACGGGTACGGGGATTGCGTCCACGGAGCTCGCGAACCGCATCCTGCAGGAGGCGGGCGTGGCTTGCCTGGCCGGGGATAGCTTTGGAAAGTATGGCGAGGGGTATCTGCGGTTCAGCTACGCCACGGCGTACGAGAAGATCGAGCTGGCGCTGGAGAGGATTGAGGGATTGATGCGAGATGCGACCTGAACGCCCGCACCAAGCTGGCTCGTGTAGCGCGGCGGCTCTGTTGCTCGTATTGCTAACTCCTTCGTTCGGCGCCGACACCCAAACTATCGTTGGACCCTCCACCCCCACCGGCCGCTACAAGCACCCTGCCGCGATCACCCAGCTCGACAATGGCGACCTCTTCCTCGCCTACTACGGCGGCGACGGCGAATATGAACCCGGCACGGCGGTGTACGGGATGCGCCAAACAACCAACGGCTGGAGCAAGCCGCAAGTCCTCGCCCAGGACCTCTTCTACTCCGTCGGCAACCCTGTCGTCTGGCAAGCCCCCGACTCCCTCGTCTGGCTCTTCTACGTCGTGCGCCCGGGCGCGACTTGGTCGACCTCGCGCATCGCCGCCAAGGTCTCGAAAGACGGTGCGCGCACCTGGTCCGACTCCACCGTCATCTCCTGGGAGGAGGGCGCGATGGTGCGCTCCCGCCCGCTCGCTCTGCGCGACGACGCCTACTTGCTGCCCATCTACCGCGAGACCGGCCACGACACCGAAAAGGTCGGCGCGGACACCGCCTCGCTCTTCCTGCGCTTCGACCCGGAGACCCGGCAGTGGTCCCGCAGCAACCTCGTCTTCTCGCGCATCGGCAACCTGCAACCCGCCGCAGTCGAGCTAGCCGACGGCACGCTGCTCGCCTATTGCCGTCGCGGAGGCGACTACGACCCCGGCGACGACGGTTACGTCGTCCGCACCGAATCCACGGACGGCGGACGCAGCTGGAGCCCCGGCGTCGAGACCGAATTCCCGAACCCCAACGCCGCGGTCGACTTGCTGCGGCTTCAGAGCGGCACGCTGCTGCTGGTCTACAACCACTCGATGACCGAGCGCACCCCGCTCGCCACCGCCGTCTCCACCGATGGCGGCAAGACCTTCCGGCGCGGGCCGAACATCGCCGAGGGCGACGCCTCGTTCGCCTACCCTTACGCCTTGCAGACCAGCGACGGCAAGATCCACGTGGTCTACACGACCGAGGGCCGGACGGTGGTGCGCATGGCGAGCTTCGAGGAAGACTGGTTGAGGTAGAGACGCACGTTCGTCCTCTGTGGGGCACGGCTGCGCCGTGCATCGGGGCCTGCGGCCCCGGGGCGAGGCGCAGTCTCGCCTGCACGGCGCAGCCGTGCGCCACAGCAGGGCCGTCCCCGGCAACAACCACAGCAGGGCCGTCCCCGGCAACAACCACAGCAGGGCCGTCCCCGGCAACAACCACAGCAGGGCCGTCCCCGGCAACAACCACAGCAGGGCCGTCCCCGGCAACAACCACAGCAGGGCCGTCCCCGGCAACAACCACAGCAGGGCCGTCCCCGGCAACAACCACAGCAGGGCCGTCCCCGGCAACAACCACAGCAGGGCCGTCCCCGGCAACAACCACAGCAAGGCCGTCCCCGGCAAAGAACCACGGCAGCGGCCATCCCGGTAAAATTGGAGGTTCCGCGCCCATGGCTGCTTCCACCACCGCGAGCGCCGAGCTCGAGCTGCTGGGCATCGTCCAGGAGCTGTTGCGCGAGCTCGGCTCGGACGAAGCGTCACGCCGTGCCGTGCTCGATTCTTCGTTCGACCGCGACCTAGGCCTCGGCAGCCTAGAGCGCGTCGAGCTGTTGATGCGTGTCGAGCGACGCTTCGGCAAGCGTCTGCCCGACGAGGTCGCCCAGCGCGCCGACTCGCTGCGCGAGTTCCTCACCGCGCTCGAAGGCCAACCGCAGGACGGCGCAACCACTCAGCGCTACCCGATCCTACAGCCCGCCGTGGTCGCGCCGCCCCCGCCCAGCGACGCCCGCTCGTTCGCGGAAGTTCTCCGCCGCTTTGCCGAATCCGATCCCGAGCGCGTGCAGATTCACCTGCTCGAGGAAGATCAAGGGCAGGACATCTCCTACGGCAAGCTCTACCAGAGGGCTTCCGAGGTCGCCTCCGGCCTCGTCGCGCGCGGGTTGGCTCCTGGCGAGACGGTAGCGATCATGCTGCCGACTTGCGCCGACTTCTTCTACGCCTTCTTTGGCGTCGCGTTGGCTGGCGGCATCGCCGTGCCAATCTACCCGCCGGCGCGTCCGAAGCAGATCGAGGAGTACGTGCGGCGCCAGCTCGGCATTTTGCGCAACGCCGGCGTGCGCTTTCTCATCTCGTGGCCGCAAGCGAAGCCGGTGGCCGAGGTGATGCGCGTCGGCCTGCCCAGCCTGATCGACGTGACCTCCGCGGACGAGCTCGCCGGCGAGGGGCGAGCGCGGCCGGCGCGACTACCCGCTCCCGCCGAGACGTTCTTCATCCAATACACCTCCGGCTCGACCGGGAACCCGAAGGGCGTGACGCTGACGCACGCGAACGTGCTGGCGAACGTGCAGGGCATCGGTTGGGCAGTCAAGGCGCGGCCGGACGACATCGTAGTGAGTTGGCTGCCGCTCTACCACGACATGGGCTTGATCGGCTCATGGCTGTTCAGCGTCTACCACGGCTACCCCATCACCGTGATGTCGCCGCTGGACTTTCTCTCGCGGCCCGAGCGGTGGCTGTGGGCGATGAGCGACTCGGGCGGCACGCTCTGCCCCGCGCCCAACTTCTCCTACGAGCTGTGCGTGCGCAAGATCGAGTACGCCTCGATTGAAGGCGTGGATCTGAGCCGGTGGCGCATTGCGATCAACGCCGGCGAGCCGGTGATGCCCGCCACCTTGCAGGCCTTTGCGACGCGCTTCGCCCCGCACGGCTTTCGCCCCGAATCGTGGGTGCCTTGCTACGGGTTGGCGGAGTCCTCGGTCGCGTTGACGTTTCCGCCCATCGAGCGCAAGCCGATCGTCGACCGCGTTCGCCGTGACGCCTACGAGAAGGAGGGGCAAGCGCAGCCGGCGGGGGAGTACGCCGGCATGACGCTCGAGTTCGTCGCCAATGGAAAGGCGCTGCCGGGACACGAGGTGAAGATCGTAGACGACGCCGGCGCGCCGCTGGGCGAGCGCCAACGCGGGCGCGTGCTCTTCCGCGGACCGTCGCGGACCGACGGCTACTTTCGAAACGCCGAAGCGACCCGGGAGGCTATCGACTCCGACGGGTGGATGGATTCAGGCGACTTGGGCTACTGGGCCGATGGCGAGATCTTCATCACCGGCAGGCTCAAGGACTGCATCATCAAGTCGGGCCACAACATCATCCCGCAGGACGTGGAGAACGCCGCCGCGGAAGTAGCCGGCGTGCGGAAAGGCTGCATCGCGGCGTTCGGGAGCGTTTCTCGCGAGACGGGCACCGAGCGGCTGGTGGTGGTGGCGGAAACGCGCATCACCGACCGCGGACAGCGCAGCCGCATCCGCCGAGAGATCGTCTCGGAAGTTTCGCGCAGGGTTGGCGCGCCGCCCGATGTGGTCGAGCTCGTGCCGCCGCAGGGCGTGCCGAAGACCTCCAGCGGGAAGATCCGGCGGCAGGAGACGCGCCGGCTCTTCGAAACCGGCGGGCTGGGCAAGGCGGCTGGCGAGCCGTGGTTGCAGATCGCGCGGCTGTGGATTTCGAACCTCGGCGGATGGTTGCGACGCCGGGCGCGCCTGGGGGTCCAAGGCGTCGCTGCGCTGCTGCGCGGCGCAGTGTTGTGGGGCGGAAGCCTAATTGGCGGGTCGTTGGTACGGCTCTCGCCAAGCCGCCGAGTGGCCGCGGCGATCATCCGCGGCTCGGTGCGGCTGATGGCGGCGCTGCGGGGCGAGAAGCTGGTCGCGCGCGGAGCATTGAGCAAGCAGGCGAAGCCGCGGCTGTTGCTGGCCAATCGCACCGGGCCCGCCGACGCCGCGGCCGCGATCACGGGGTTGCACGCGACAACGCTCATAGCCGACGAGCGCGTCCTGGAGGACGCGCACGGCGGCGCGGCGTTCCTGCTCAGCCCCATCACGCTCACCCTCGATGGCGATCTGCGCGCCGGCCTGGCGCACGCGCTGCGCAGCGGTCTCGACGTGTTGGTCTTCAGCGATACGGCGCCGGCAGAGCCGCCCGCGCGCTGCCGCTTCCGGCTGGAGGCCTTCGAGGCCGCCGCCGAAGCCGGCGCCGCGGTCGCGCCGGTGTGGCTGCGCGATGCGGAGAGCTTCCTGGCGCCCGGTCGAAGAGGGCGGGCGGCGCAGGTGCGCGTGGGCGAGTCGTTCGAGGTCGAGCCGGGCAGCGTGGCCGCGATGGGCGCCGCCCGCAACCGCCTGCGGATTGCTCTGGCGGAGTTGGCGGCCCAGGAGTAGGCGAGCGCGGCGCGTCAGACCGCTTCCACGACGACCAGGCCGGCGCGCGCCAGGTCGACCTCGCATCCGGCCCAGCGGTAGGCGACGGCTTGCGCGGGCTCGTCTGCGCAGTAAAGAACCGTGACGGGGTCGCCGAGGCCGGCGTCGCCGGCCGGGCCGGCCCAGCCGAGGCCGTAGCTCTGGCCCGCGGCCTCGTACCAGCAGTAGTAGTGCGCCAGCCGGGCGCCCCACTGCTCTTTGGCCACAATCTTCGCGGAGACGGGGATGCCGCTCTCCACCAGGCGCACGCGAGCAAGCCAGCGCGAAATGGCGAGGTAGAGCGAGGCCAAGCCGAGCAGGAACGCAAGCGCGAAGATCGCCTCCCGCCACGGCGGCTGCTGACGCGAGACGAACACGATCGTCGCGGCGCTCAACGTCGTCGCGACCAGCATGGTGGAGAGCAACAGACGGCGCCCGCCTTCGCTCGTCATGCGGACCTGGCGGGGAGCGTCGGCTTGGAGCTCGGGCTCGATCGCGGGAACCATCGAATCCTACCGTAGCCTCGTCCCGCGGGCTGTCCAAGCTACGATAAACCTTAGAAATGAAGATCGGTTTCGTCAGTCTGGGCTGCCCGAAAAACCTAGTGGATTCCGAGGTGATGATGGGTCAGCTGGAGCAGCGCGGGCATGAGCTCGTGACGTCGCCCGGTGAGGCCGAGGCGATCGTGGTGAACACCTGCAGCTTCATCGACCCGGCCAAGCAAGAGTCGGTCGACACGATTCTCGAGATGGCGCGCTACAAGCAAAGCGGCCGGGCGAAGCGCCTGGTGGTGGCCGGCTGCCTGGTGGAGCGCTACCGGGACGAGATCCGCCGGGACATCCCGGAGGTGGACGCGGTGCTGGGAACGAACGAGCTCGACGCGGTGGTGGCGCACTGTGAGGGCTGGAGCGAGCCGGCCGAGTCCGCGGGCGCCTCGCCGTATCTTTACCACGACCTGACGCCGCGCCGGCTGGCTACGCCGCGGCGCATGGCTTACATCAAGATCAACGAAGGCTGCGACCACCCCTGCACGTTCTGCATCATCCCGAAGTTCCGCGGCGGCTTCCGCTCGCGGCGCTTCGAGTCGGTGGTGCGTGAAGCCGAGCAGTTGTTCGCCCAGGGGGTGGGCGAGATCAACCTGATCGGGCAGGACACGACGATGTACGGCGAAGACTTGGGGTTGCGCGATGGTTTGCCGGACTTGTTGGCGCGGCTGGCCGAGATTCCCGGCGGCGGGTGGGTGCGGTTCCTCTACGCCTACCCCAACCGCGTGACGCAGCGGCTGCTCGATACGATCGCCGCGCATGAGCGGATCTGCAACTACATCGACGTACCGTTGCAGCACGCCAGCGCACGCGTGCTGAAGCGGATGAAGCGCGGCGGCTCGGGAGACATCTTCCTGAAGATGATCGAGAAGGCGCGGCGGTCCATCCCCGGGGTCGCGGTGCGGACGGCGTTCATCGTGGGATTCCCGGGTGAGACGGACGACGATTTCGACGAGCTGTGCCAGTTCGTCGAGGCGGCCGAGTTCGACCGCGTGGGCGTGTTTCGCTACTCCGACGACGAGACGAGCGCGAGCTACGGCTTGGACGGCAAGGTGAGTGCGCGCACCAGCTACAACCGGCAGCGGCGGCTGATGGCGCTGCAGCGCAAGATCTCGCGCCGGCGCAACCGCGAGCTGGTCGGGCGGAGCTTTCCCATTTTGCTCTCGGGCCCCTCGAGCGAGCACGAGCTGCTGTGGGAAGGGCGGTTGCAGACGCAGGCTGAGGAGATCGACGGCAAGACCTACGTGCTGGACTTTCCCGAAGACCAGACGCCGCAGCCGGGCGACTTGGCGAGCATCCGGATCACGCGGGCGGGCGATTACGATTTGTTTGGCATGCTCGAGAGCCTGGAGCCGCGCAAGCGCGTGCGCCGCGATCTTCCATTGGCGACCGGCGCGTCGATCCGCGGCGAGCTTCCCGTATTGCAATAGGCCTGGGTTGGAGTAGGATTGAATCTCGTGAGCGTCTCGTTGCCCAGAACCTGTCGTATCTGCTCGAAGCCCGCGGCCCCGAGCTCGAAGTATTATCCGTTCTGCAGCAAGCGTTGCAGCACGATCGACCTGGGGGCGTGGTCGGCGGAGGAATACGTGGTGTCGCGTCCACTGACCGAAGCGGACGAGAACCTGCAACCCAGCGCGCCGCAATCCGACGCGCAGGACAATGAATAAGTCGCGGCTGGCGCTGCTGCTTGCCACTTGGGGAGGCGTGGGCTGGTTTCCCCTCGCGCCGGGGACGGCTGGGGCGTTGGCCGCGGCGTTGTTGGGCTGGCTGCTGGTGCGCTATGCCGCGATGCCGCCGTGGGGGCTGTTGGCGCTGGCCGCGGCACTATTCGCTCCAGCGGCTTGGGCGGCGACCGAGACTGAGCGCAGCACGGCCACGCACGACCCCGGCTACGTGGTGGTGGACGAGGTCGTGGGACAATGGATCGCGCTAGCGCCGGCGCGGGCCGGGGCATGGGAGGACTGGCTGCTGGCGGTCGTGCTGTTCCGGCTGCTCGACATCGCCAAGCCGCCGCCCATACGTACTCTGGAGCGGTTGCCGGCGGGCTGGGGGGTGGTGGCCGACGACGCCGCCGCGGGGCTCTGCGCTATGATGATTCTCGGAGCATACCGCTGGTTTCTAGCGCCCGCTTGAGGCCGGTCGGCCCCGTATTCCGCCCTTTGCTCCCAACCAGGCAGAGTTCCACTTGAGCGCAAGCCGCCCTGTCATCGAATCGGTGTTTCCGCCGGCCGCCATCTGCGGCGGAGACTTCGAGATCCGGGGCGCGAACCTGGCTTCGGCCACCCGCCAACCCGTCGTGCGCTTTGGCGACACGCCGGGGAGATTGGTGGTCGGGGGCGGCTCCCGGATCGTCGTCCGGGCGCCGGAAGAGGCCGTGGACAGCGAGCTGGTGGTCGAGCGCGACGGCGAGGCGAGCGAACCGTTCCCTTGCGCGCTGGGGCTGTCGATCGCCGAGGGGCTCCATCCGGTCGCCAACCCGGCGGTCGACATGGCGGGCAACATCTACACGACGCGCTCGGGCACGCGCGGCGAGAAGGTCCCGGTGTCGGTGTTCAAGATCGACGCCAACTACAACGTCCGCCCCTTCGTCTCCGAGATCGTCAACCCGACCGGGCTGACGGTCGACCCCGACGGCGTGCTGCTGATCTCGAGCCGCAACGACGGCACGATCTATGCCGTCACGCCGGGCGGCGACGTCGAGGTCTACGCCGAAGGCATGGGCGTGGCAACCGGGCTGGCCATGGACGAAGAGCGCAACCTGTTCGTCGGCGACCGGACGGGCACGATCTTCAAGATTGCGCGCGACCGCCAGATCTTCGTATTCGCGACGGTCGAGCCTTCGATTTCGGCCTACCACCTGGCTTTTGGGCCGGACGGCAATCTGTACGTGAGCGGGCCGACGACCTCGAGCTACGACTGCGTCTACAAGGTCGATCCGAACGGCGATGTGGACGTATTCCATCGTGGTTTGGGGCGGCCGCAGGGGATGGTGTTCGACCCGGCTGGCCGGCTCTACGTGGCGGCCTCGCGCGGCGGGCGCAAAGGCGTGTTCCGCATCGGGCAGGACGCCGAGGCGGAGCAAGTCGTCTCGGGCCCGGGGATCGTGGGGTTGGCGTTGGCGCCCACGGGCCAGTTGGTCGTCGCCACCGGCTCGAATCTATACCGTATTCCCACCGAGGGCTGGATCGAAGATTGATGCAGGGCCCGTGCGCGAAACGCTCATGGAAGCCGTCATCATAGCGGTCGGCTCGGAGCTGCTCACGCCGGCGCGCATCGACACGAACTCGCTGTTCCTGGCCGAGCGGCTGGCGCGTCGCGGCGTTCCGGTGGTCCGCAAGGTGGTGGTGGGCGACGACCAAGAGCACATTGCCGAGCAGATTCGCGCCGCTCGCGAGGATGCCCGGATCGTGGTCGTGACCGGCGGTCTCGGCCCGACGCTCGACGATCTGAGCCGCGAAGGGGCCGCGCAGGCGCTTGGCGTGGGCTTGGTCGAGCAGGCCGAGGTGGTGGCCTGGCTCGAGGAGCGGTTCGCGAGCTTCGGGCGCAAGATGGCGGCCAACAACCGGCGTCAAGCGTTGGCGCTCGAGGGCGCCGAGATGCTGCCGAATCCCAAGGGCACCGCTCCGGGGCAATATTTCCAAGACGAGGCCGGGGTGTTGATGCTGCTGCCGGGGCCGCCGCGCGAGATCAGACCCATGTTCAAGGACGAGTGCGAGCCGCGGCTCGACCGCTTCCCGTCGCCCGACTGCTACCACACCTTCACGCTGCGGATCTCCGGGCTGGGCGAGTCGGAGGTGGATCAGCGAGTGGGGCCGATCTACTCCGCCGAACCGCGCGCCGACACGACCATTCTCGCCGCGCCTGGGGAGATCCAACTCCACGTGCGCGGCAAGGCGGCGACGGAGGAGGAGGCTCGCCAGGCGGCGCTGACGGTGGCCGAGAAGGCCGCCGCCGAGCTCGGCGACCATGTCTACTCCTGGGACGACGAGCCGCTCGAGGCGGTGGTGGGCAACCTGTTGCGCGAGCGCGGGCTCATGCTCGGCGTGGCCGAGAGCTGCACCGGCGGTCTGATCGCGGCGCGGCTGACTGAGATCCCCGGCAGCTCGGCCTATTTTGCAGGCGGTTTCGTCAGCTATTCGCCGCAATCGAAGATCGAATGGCTCGGAGTTTCCGAGCAGATCATCGACCAGCACGGCATGGTGAGCGAGCAGACGGCTAGGGCGATGGCGGAGCGGGCGTGCGAGCGCGCCGGAGGCGCCGACGCGGCCCTGGGGCTGGCGGTCACCGGGGTGGCCGGGCCCGGGCCGGACGCGGACGGGAACCCGGACGGCTTGCTGTTTCTCGGTGTGGCCGGCGGCGGGGAAACGGTCGTGAAGAAGCGCCAGTTCGGCAGCGGATCGCGAGACCGGACCCGCCAGCTCGGAGCGCAGCTCGCGCTGGAGCTGGTGCGGCGGCGACTGCTGGGTTTGCTCTGAGGCTCGAGCCCCGCGCAGGCGCGACCGCCGCGCCTGGCGTGCAAACCCGCCCGCTGCGCTGCTACACTCTTTTTCGCCTGAACAGAGCCGCGTCTTTACGCGGAAAAGGAGGATTTCGAACGATGGGTGTTTTCAAGAAAGCTAAGGAGCTCGCCAAGGACGCCGCCGAATCGGTGGGGGACGCCGCCGAGGCGACCGCGGACTTTGCCGGTGACGTAGGCAAGGGCGCGGCGAAGGTTGGCGGCAAGGCTTGGGACAAGGCCGGCGACGTCGCCGAGGCGGCGGGCGACAAGTTGGAGGACGCTGGCGACGCCGTCGCCGGCGGCGCCAAGAAGGCTTGGAACAAAGCTGCGGATTTGGTTGACGGCGACGACGACTAGCAGTTCAGTTTGCGTCGATGCCTTCGATGCAATGCTGAATCGGAGACGCGCCCATCGGGGCGCGCTCCCGGGTTGGCGCAGACAGAGGTTGGCCAGGGGCGCGGGCTCACGCCCGCGTCTCTGGTGTGCGAACGCGAATGCGCAACGGGGTACGCCGTCACGCTACAGCTTGCGCAGCTCGGCCTCGGCGGCCTGGATGCGTTGGGCGACCGCTTCGAGCACTTGGGCGAATCGCGCGGCCTGCTCGCGCGCTCGCTGCGGCATCTCTTGTTCGAGAGCCTCGCGGACCCCGGGGATCGTCTTGACTCCGTAGCCGGTGTAGAAGCCCGGCGCATAGACCTGGTGGCGGTACCAGTCGCGGTCGGGCAAGCCGTTGGGATGGCCCATCGTCTGCTCGATCTTGCGCAGGATTTCGTTGAGCTTCGTGGGATCGCCGCGAAAGCCGTTGCGCGCGGCTTGTTTGTAGGTTTGCTCGTAAGCTTGCGCGGCCGCGGTCAGCTTCTTCCATGCCGGGCGCAGCGGGCTCAAGTCGACGCTCTTTTTCTCGTTGAGCTCGTCGATCTGGTCGAGGTAGATACCGATGGTGTCGGCAAAGTTCGACATCTCGAACGGCAGTACCTCAGCGTCGGCCATCCGCGCAATCGCCACCGCGTGGAACTGAGCCAAGGCGCGCCCGTAGACGAACTCCGGATCGCCGAAGCGCCGGTACCAGTCGAACGAATCGTAGATCGAATGGTAGACGCCCGTGCCTTCGGTGCGAAACGACGCGTTGGTCGAAGCGATGGCCAAGTGGTCGATGAAAACGGTGTAGTCCGAGCCGGAGCCCAGAGCGCCGATGCGCAAGTCGCGGCCTGAGTCGAGCTCTTTCTTCTCCTTGGCGTCGGCCCCTTTCAAGCTGTTAGCCTTCATTTCTTCCCACAGGCTGCGGCCGGTTTTGGGATCTTGCACGGCGCGCGCGGCCTGGTTGAGGAAGCGCTCGAGGGTGTGCGAGCCCTGCAGCCGCAGGATGCCCTGGAAGTTGCTGTCGGTGTTGAAGTAGACGACCGCTTTCTCGCGTAGCTCCGCTGCGAATTGCTCGCCCCACTCGGTCGAGCCGATCAGGCCCCACTCTTCGGCGTCCCAGCTTGCGAACACGATCGTGCGACGAGGTTTCCAACCGTCCTGGACGGCCTCGGCAATCGCGCGCGCGGTTTCCATCAGGGCGGCGTTGCCGCTGACCGGGTCGGTGGCGCCGTTGACCCAGGCGTCGTGATGGTTGCCGTAGAGGACCCACTCGTCGGGCAGCTCGGCGCCCTCGATCTTGGCGATCACGTTGCGGCCGGTGGGGATGCTCCAATCAAACTCGGTTTGCATACGCACCAGGGCCGGGCCCGGCCCGACGTGGTAGGTCGCCGGCGCCGCGCCGCGCCACTCGGCGGGGGCGACTTCTCCGCCGAGGTTGCGGAGGATGGGCAGCGCGTCTCCCCAAGAGATGGGCAGCACGGGGATCTTGGGCAGCGTTGTTGCTTCGGCGATCTCGAGCCGCCGCCCGCCAGGCGTGTGCCCCCAGCCGGGCGAGAGAGGGTCGCCGGGGTAGGTTGGCATGTCCATGGTGGAGCCGCGTTGCACGCCCCATTTGGGCCGCCAACGGCCGGCGGGGTAGGCGTCGCCCTGGTAGAAGCCGTCGTCCTTGGGGTCGGAGAAGATGATGCAGCCGACCGCGCCGTGCTCGGCGGCGACTTTGGGCTTGATGCCGCGCCAGCCGCCCATGTAGCGCGCTAGAACGATCTTGCCCTCGACGCTGACGCCCAGCTTTTCGAGGCGCTCGTAGTCGGCCGGCATGCCGTAGTTGACGTAGACGATTTGCGCGGTCACGTCGCCATCGGGCGAGTAGGCGTTGTAGGTCGGCAGGCCGCCGGGGTCTGCGGAGTCCTTGTCCTCGGCGATGGCGGGCTCGGCGAGCTTGGCGGTGTACTTCTCCGGCGCGAGCAGCTCGAGCGAGCGCTTCTTGGGCGTGGGCATCAGGCCGGCGAACTCGTGGTAGTCCGCATCGAGACCCCACGCGCGAAACTTCTCGAGCACGTAGGCCGCGACCCGGTTGCTTGCTTCCGAGCCGGTGTGGTGCGGCTCCTCGCTCATCACGCGGATGTATTCGCGCACGTTCTCCGGCTTGGGGGTCGCTTGGAGTTTCTGCTCGAGCTTGCGTTGCGCGTCCGCTGCTTCGGGCGAGA
This sequence comes from Bryobacterales bacterium, assembly GCA_965216545.1. Classification (GTDB taxonomy): domain Bacteria; phylum Acidobacteriota; class Terriglobia; order Bryobacterales; family UBA6623; genus RI-231. The sequence goes on along the minus strand of OZ244172.1, from coordinate 542,073 downwards.
AGCCGCGGATGGGCTTGGCGTCCTGAGCCGAGGCCGCGACCGCGAGCGAGAAGAGAAGCGCTGCGAGGGTGCGATGCATCTCCAAGATTCTAGCCTGCGCGTGGATTCTAGCCGGCCCGTGGCGCACGGCTGCGCCGTGCATCGGGGCCTGCGGCCCCGGGGCGAGGCGCAGCCTCGCCTGCACGGCGAAGCCGTGCGCCACAAACCACCATCGCGCGCCTTGACCGCTGCGAGGGGACGCGTACACTAGACCCAGGTAATGCCCGCGGCTGCTTCGAAAGCCTTGCATGGTCCGCTGGGCCCCGGCCTCGGCGACGTCTTGCTGTCGTTCGTGCGCCATCCGGTGCAGACGCTGGTGCGGCGTTGGAACTGGAAATCCGCGCTAACGAGCTCGATCGTCCGCGCGGCGCTGTTCTTTGGCGTCAATCTCACGGCAGGGGCGGCGGCGGCTTGGGCGGCGTTCTGGACCGAGCTGGTGTTTCGGGCCTGCACCTCGGGATTCTACGGGGCCGTCACACAAGGATTCAGCTCGGTGCGACCGGCTTGGCGCGGCACGCTTGGGGCGTTCGTGTTGCTGCCCGTGTTCAACCACTCGCTCGAGTTTCTGGCGCATTGGGCGCGCGGGACCGAAGAGCTGGCATGGAGCATTTTCGCTTCGGTTTGCTTCACCGGGGTCTCGTCAGCCTTCCACTGTTTCGTCATGCGGCGGGGGCTGCTGATCGTGGGCGAAGGCAGTCAAGGGTTGCTGGCGGATCTGGCGCAGATGCCGCGCGCGGTATGGCTGTTCGTCACCGCGCCGTTCGAGATTGCCGGGCGGCTGGCGAACGACTCGGACTAGCCGCCGCTTCGCACCGGGAGCCGGCCAATCCGCTACCATGTGGGCCGATGATGGCGCACAGTGGTTTTCGTTTTGTCGCGATTCTGCTCGCCTTGGGCTGTGGGCTCGAGCTCGGCGCCCAAACGGCGGCCTTCAACACCGAGGGCGTGCAGCGCATCGGAACTCTGCATGAGAAGTTCGTCGGGCTCGCGAAGGCGACGCCGGCCGAGGCCTACGAGTGGCGGCCTTCCCAGGGGGTTCGCTCGGTGAGCGAGGTCTTCTTGCATGTGGCTGCGGTGAACTACGGGTTGACGCGGGTGTTTGGCGTGGCGCCTCCGGAGGGCTTCAACTTTCGAGGGTTCGAGAAGTCGACGACGGACCGCGAGCGCATCGTGGCCGAGCTCGAGCGATCGTTCGAGCACTTCGAGAAGGCGATCGCGGGGCTGCCGGCGAGCTCGGCTCAGAAGCCGGTGAAGATGTTCGGTCGCGACACGACGATGCGCGGCGCGATGTGGACTGCGCTGGAGCACTTGAGCGAGCACTTAGGGCAAGCGATCGCCTACGCGCGCTCCACCGACGTCGTGCCGCCCTGGACAGCCGCGCGAGGCGAGTGAGCGGCTGGGTTGAGCGTGCAAGAGCGGCGCTGTCGCGCGTGCGCGTGCGGCTGGCGGTCAGCTTTGCGCTCGCGGGCGTGGTCAACCTGGTGCTATTGGCGCTGCTGGCGTTGACGGTGGCGGACCTGATCCTCGGTCGCGGGACGACGCACTTGGTCGAAAGCCAGATCGAAACCTACCGCCGGCTTGCCTCAGCATCGGCGAGCGACCTGGCCGACGAGCTCGCCTGGCAGGCCGTCCACGGCAGACCGAGCCCAGCGGCGGTGCGCGATCGCACCGGCGCGCTGCATGGTCTTTTTCCCGAATCGGCCGCCGAGGTGCGTTGCGGCGGCGACGACGGCCCTTCGGAGGTGGAGGAGGTTCTCGGCGACGCCCCCTGGATCAGCGGCGACGATTTCGTCAGCTATGTCGGGTTTCCAGACGAGGTCGCGCTGATCGCCTTCGCGCGCCGGTCCTACGGCGACTGTTGGGCGAACGTGGCGGTGCGGCGCAACGTCGATGAGGCGCTTGCCGAGCGGATCCAAGACGCGATTGGGCTGGACGTGCGCTCGGCCGGCCCGCAGGCAGTCCCCGCCGACGGCCCCGTCCGTGCGTTCGAGCTGCTCGAGGAGGGCGGTTCGGCGCTGGGCGGAAACTGGTGGCCGGTAATCACGGTGGCGCGAGATGCAACCACGGGCGAGCCGGTGGAGTGGCTGGCGTTGCAGGTGCGTCCGGACCCGGCGACGGTGACCGCGCAGCTCTCACGAGTGGGCCAGCGGCCGGCCGGCTGGGTGTGGCTGGTCTCGATGCTGACGGCGGCGGTGGTGCTGCTGGGGGCGAGCTCGATGGCTTTGGGAGCGCGCATATCCAACCGGATCGGCGCGGCGATCCAGGATCTCAGTGAAGGCGCGGGACGGTTCGGCGCGGGCGAGCTCGAGCACCGCATCCCAGAGCGAGGAGGAGGCGAGCTGGGCTCGCTGGCGGCGTCGGTCAACAACATGGCCGCGGACCTGGAGCGGTTGATCGAAGAGGCCAAGGCGGCTGAGCGGCTCGAGGAAGAGATCCGGCTGGCGCGCGAGGTTCAAGAATGGATCTACCCGCGCGAGGCGCCGCGGGTGGAGGGCGCGGAGCTGGCGGTGGAGTGCCTGCCCGCGCGCGTGGTCACCGGAGATGTCTACGACGTCTTTCGCGCCAACGAGCGCTCGCTCGGCGTGCTCTGCGCCGACGTGAGCGGGAAGGGCGTAGCGGCGGCGCTGCTGGGCGCGAGCCTGCACGCGGTGGTGCGCGAGAACATCGCGGCGGCGTGCCGCGGGGGCTCTGACGCCGATTTTGCGTTCCCCGCGCCCTCGGCGGTGATGGAGCACGCCTCCGAGGAGCTGCGCCAACGGGTGAGGGCGGGGCAGTACGCCACTGCGTTCTGGTTCGACTTCGACGCCCGGAAAGGCGTGCTGCGCTATTGCAACGCCGGTCACCTGCCGCCCATCCTGGTCGACGCCGAGGGAGGCGAGCTGACGCGGCTGGCGGCGGGCGGCGTACCGATCGGCTTGCTGCCGGAGTCCCGCTACGAAGAAGGCGCGGTCGAGGTCGCGCCAGGCTCGCTGCTGATCTCGTATTCGGACGGAATCACGGAGGCGGAGAACGCCGCCGGCGAAGACTTTGGCGACGAGCGGCTGGTTGAGCTGATACGCGCTGAGTGCGGGTTGACGCCGAGCGGGATTGCGCAGGCGATCATGGCGGCGGCGCAGGGTTGGCAGGGCGATCAAGAGCAGATGGACGACATGACGGTCATCGTCCTGCGGGCTGGGTAGCTCAGCCCTGTTGGTCGACGATGAGCTCCATCATCTGGCCCAGGCTGGTGTAGTAGCGCAGCTCGACCTTGGCGCCGACTTTGACTTCCTCGAGCAGCAGCTTCTTCTTGCCGAGTGCCTTCATGGCCTTCTTGGAGGTCTTGATCTGCTCGCGACCGGCGGGCTGAGCGAAGGTGAGTTGCAGGGATTCGCCCTTGCCGGCGGGGTCGATGGTGACGGTGCGCGCTTGGAGGTCGATGTTCGCGATGACGCCTTTGAGCTTCTGGATCTTGAGGACCGCATCGGGCTTGACGCCGAGCACGTTGCCTTGCGCGTTGGCGTTGTGCTCGGGGCGCGTCTTGCTGCTGGTGGTCTGCTGCTGCGCGACGGCGAGGCCGGCGAGCGCGGCGCTCAGAGCGAGCAGTGGTAAGAGTTGGCGCACAGTGTGAGAGGGGCTCCCTGCATTGATTCTCGGTTGTGGCGGCAGCGGGGTCAAGTCAGCGGTAGAGGCGCAGAGTCGTCTCGCCAGCGGAGACTTCCTCTAGAAGCTCGCGCTGCGGGAGCGCCGCGCGGACGTCGCGTTCTGCGTCGTTGCCCGGTGCGAAGTCGGACCACAGCAGGACCCAGTCGGGCCGGAATGGCACGGGCGCCGGCTGGCGGGAGACGAGGGCTGCGGGCAGCGAGGCGAGCGAGCGTAGCTGGTCGCGCCGCAAGCGACTCTGAACGAGGATGCGCTGATAGTCGGGGGGCTCGGTGCGGAGGCTGAGCAGGTTGCGCAGGGCCGCCTCGCGCGCCGGCGGGCCGCCTTGCCGCTCGGCGGCGTCGAAGAAGCGCTCGAGCAGGTCGGACGGGAGCGGTCTGGCGAGCACGAGGACAGTCTCGCCAGATCCGACGCGCTGGTCGAGCAATTCCGCGGCCCGGCGGGCGAGCGCGACGTGCGGATCGGCGGTCTCGCTGGCGACGAATCGGACGGCGCTCACCAAGCTGAGCGCGAGGGCTGCAATCGCGACTTCAATACGGCGCCGGCGCAGCAGCGCCAAACCGTGCGCGGCGAGCAGGCACAGAAACGCGATCGGCAGGTGCGCCTCGCGAGCGGTGACGAAACGCGCGGGCTGGTCGCGCTCGCCGTGGGCCGAGAGCAGAATCGCGACGGCAAACAGCACACCGAATAGCGCCAGGCCTTGCCACGGCGGCTCGCGCCAGGCTCGGTTGCGAGCGAGGCTCCAAGCGCCAGCGGCGGCGAGCGGGATGAGGAACCAGGCGTGCCGCAGGGCGATCCAGCCGAGGTAGGCCCAGCGCCACAGCCGCTCGAGCGAGAGCTCGCTCTCGACGGCGAACGACCCGGAGGGCGTCAAGCCGGCGTTCCACAGCATCCAGGCCAGTGGCGCCGCCGCGAAGGCCGCTGCGAGCGCAAGTGCGGCGCCCGGGCTCCGCCGCCGAGCCCGCCAGCACAGCAGCCACAGCGCGGGGCAGGCCAACCAGGCCTCGTAGCGGGTCAGACACGCCAACGCCAGCGCTGCGGCGGCAAATGCTTCGCGCCCCTCGTGCGCCCACGCGAAGGCCCACGCCAGCGCGGCAAGCATGAGCATCTCCTGGTAGGGAACGATCGAATAGGCGGCGAGGAACGGGTTGAGCGCGAAAAGGAGCGCGCCGGCCAGCGCCGGGCCTTGGGGCAGTGTCCCGCGCACCAGGCGGTAGAAGCCTGCCGCCGCGGCGCCGCTGGCCGCGACGACGAACAGCCGCGGCCCCCATTGGCTTGGCCACAGGCTCCAGAGCAAGTGGACGACAGCTTGCAGCGCCGGCAGTTGGTAGGAGAGTAGCACCCGGTCGGCGTTGGCCAGCCGCACCACGCTATCGCCGCCGAACAGCGCCGGGTAAGCTGCAATCAACCCCAACCGCAGCGCGACCGCGGCGCCGGCGGCAACCCGGGCGGGATGCTCGAGCGCGGCCTTCATCGCTTGCGATAGATCGCCATCGTGGGGTGCGAGTACTTCCAATCGTGCGGAGCGCCGCGCTCGCCCAGTGTCGCCCACGAGGAGCGGCTGCGGTTGCGGAAGACGGCGATCCGCTCGTACTCGCTTTCGAGCAGACGCAGGTTTGCGGCGGGGTAGTCGATGAGCGGCAAGTCGGAGAGGACGACCCAGTCGGGCGGATCGGCGGCCAGCTCGCCGGTCAGTGGGTTGGGGCCTTCCGGGTAGCGGTCCGGGTCGAGCGGGGGAAGCTCGGGCATGATGCGCGAGACGGACTGCCCGGGCTTGGCGGCGCGCTCGATGACCTGTAGCGCAAGGTTCGCCGGGTGAGGTGCGAGCCGGTAGTCGACCACGGCGAAGCCGGCGCTGGCCGCGATGAAGACGGCCGCCGCGCCGAGCGCGCTGCTCCAGCGGCCCGAGGCGACGATCGCTGTCGAGGCCGCGACCGCGGCGACCGGCGCCAGGGGCAGGCAGTAGCGCATCAGAGGCCAGTGTTGCGGGATGAGCGCCAGCAGGCCCGCGACGAAGACGACAGGCAGCAGACGGCCTTCGAGCCCGCCGCGCCGCCACAGGATCGCCAACCCCGCCACAGCCAGCGCGGCCGCCGGCAGTCCCACCGAGAAGCGCGCGATGTTGGCCAGCGAGCGGCCGATCAGCGTCAGAAAGGAGAGCTGCATCTCGGGCGGTATCTCGCGGCTCAGGACGATGAGCCGGCCGACCTGCGCGACGACCTCGCGGGTGTTGGTCGCCAGCCAGGGCTCGCCGAGCAGGAAACCCAGCGCGCCGCCGGCGGCGAGGACGGCGAGCCGGCGCGGCGCCCAGCCTCGCTCGCTGCACTCCACCGCCAGCGCAGCCAGCGCGAGCGGCGCCATGGAGTACTTGGCGGCAACGGCGAGCCCGGCGCACAGCCCAATGACTAGCGGCCGGCGCCGGGCCAGGATGACCAGGCAGAGCAACAGCACGCAAGCCGTGGCGGCGACGTCGACGCGGATCTGCGCGGCTTGCGTGAGATGTCCGGGCGAGAGCGCAACCAGCGCCGCCGTCCACAACGCTCCCTCGGCTCCGGCGAGGCGCATGGCGATGAGAGCCGCCAACACGACTGCCGCTAGATCGACCGCAACCGAGACGAGCCGTCCGGTGACGTAGACGCGCTGGAACGTCCCCGGGTGCATGTCCCGCCAGCCCTCGCGCCAGGGCTCGTCGAAGGCGCCAGAGGCCTCGGCGATCTCGAGCGCGGCCAGGACCAGTTGCAAGTGCAGCGTACCCCAGTGGTAGAGCTTGGGGTCGAAATCGAGCGCCGCCGGATTGGTTCCCGCGAGGGCTTCGAGGATGTTGTCTTCGTCCATGGCGTAGGAGCTGCGCAGGCCGGAGGCGGCGCGTTCGGGGCTGGGCGGAGGCAGACCCCAGTCGAGCGCGAATAGCCGCAGCGCGAGACCGACAGTGAGAATGGCCCACAGAACGGCTAGGCGACGGACGGGCAAGCGGCCCAGGCCGAAGCTCTCAGGCACGTTGCATGGCTCCGGCGGCGCACGTCGCGGCGGAGAGCATCTCGCGGCGGTAGCGCTCGAGGCCGAAGCGCTCCTCCCACAGACGTCTGCCGTTCTCGCCCATTGCGCGCAGGCGCTCCGGCGGGCCGCCGCAGAGCTCGACCAGGGCGCGAGCCAGAGCGTCGGCGTCCGGCTCGGGCAGCAGCACGCCGGTCACCCCGTCTTTGACGATCTCGGCGATGCCGCCGGTCGAGTAGGCCAGCACGGGTACGCCGCGGGCATAGGCTTCCAGGATCACTCTCGGGGTGGCAGGCTCGCGCACCGAAGGCACGACCAACAGGTCAAGGCCCGCTAGCACAGGACCGGGGTCGGATCGCCAGCCGAGAAACTCGACCGGAGCGTCGGAGGCGAGGCTGGCGTGGTAGGCGCGGGCGGGAGGGTCGTCGAACAGCACGTCTCCGCAGACGCGATAGCGGACGTCGCGGCTTGCGCGGTGGAGCTCGCTGGCGGCGCGCAAGAAGTGGTCTAGGCCCTTTTCGGGGCTGATGCGGCCGACGACGCCGATGGTGAAGCGTGCGTCGCGCTCGGGGGCCTCATCGGCGGGCGGCCCCGCCACTCCGTTGTAGACGATGCGGATTCGCTCGGCCGGAATCCAGCGCCGGAAAGGCTCGACGGCGTGCTCGCAGCAAGAGACGATCGCCGAGCGGCCCGCCAGCAACGCCCGGCCGGCCGCACGCGCCGCCATCCGTTGCGGGATGTGGTTGTGGCAATGGAACAGCAACGGAGCGCGGCCGCGAGCGGCGATGGAGGCGGCGGGCAGCAGGCGAGGGCCGTTCACGTAAACCACGTCGGGCTCGGTGCGGTCCACGACGGCGCGCAGCTTGCGGCCGACGCTGGGAGTTTCGAGCACGAAGCGCAACTGCTCGGCGGCGCGCTTGGTTCCGTTGGAGTAGCTCCGGATCGGGAAGGGATGAACCGCGACGCCGAGCTCGCGCAGCCGGTCCTGGTAGGGTCCGGCGCCGGGCAACGCGGCTTCGAGGTACCAGCCGGCGGCGAGGATGGCGGGAGCGAGGTCGAGAAAGCACTGCTGGGCGCCGCCGAGCTGCGAGAACTGGTCGACCAGGAGGATCTTCATGCCCGGCGTCCCGCGCTTTGGACCTCCGCCAGCGCGAGCACGGCGAGATAGAGGGGCAGCACGCGCCAGTAGGTCATCAAGTCGACGAAGAGCATTTGTACGAGCTGGCCCGCCCAAAAGCAGAACGACCACAGCCCCAGCAGCGAAGCAGTAGCGTCCGCGCTACGAGCCGCACGCCAAGAGCTGCGCAGGATTGCGGCCAACAGTATCGCAAGCGCGGCGACGCCTAGCAGGCCCGTCGCACCCAAGGCCGCGAGCCATTGATTGTCGACGATGAGCGGGGCGCCGGCGGCATTGGTGGTGGCAAGGGTCTTGTAGCCTGCGCCCAGCAGCAGCCGAGACGGGTGGTCGGCCAGCATTGCGAGCAGGGCGCCCCAGGATTCGAGCCGCACGCCCAAGGCTTCGGCAGGATCCGCGACCGAGCGCCAAGCGGTATAGGCGAAACGCAGCGCGTAGGAGGAGGTGAACTCCGGCGCGGCGACCGCGGCTAGCGCTGCCGCGCTCGCCGCAACGGCTGCCGCGGCGACGAGGAGTCGAGCGTCGCTCAGCAGCGAGCGGCGCTCCCACAGCGCGAGCACGGCCAGTCCGGCGGTCACATTGAGCATGGCTCCGCGTGAGAACGAGAACACGAGCGCGGCAGCCAGGATGGTTGCCGCGGTTGCCAGGTGCGCCGGCCTACCGACCCGGCGCATTGCCGCGGCAGCGACGCCGACGAGGAAGAAGGCGCAGACGTTGCCAAACTGGGCCGCGTCGTAGAAGACGCCTTGCGCGCGCCGTACCGTGCCGCCGGAGAGCCATACCATCTGCGAGGCGAAGCCGGCGGGAGGCTCGAGCTGCAGAACGAAGTCGAGGCAGCCGATCAGCGCGGCGACGCAGCCGAGGGCGAGTAGGCCGAGGATCCAGCGGCGTGGCTCTGGCGGCGCCGTGCGGCTGCGAAGGGAGAGATAGGCCAGCAGCGTGATCCCGAGCAGGGCGGTGCGGATCAGGCTCGAGCCGGCAGCGGTTGCACCGGAGATCCACAGCGCCGGTCCGGCGGAGAGGACGAGGACGGCGAGGTAAGCGAGCAGCGCCAGGCCCGCCGGCGTCGCGGGGAGGCGCAGCGCCGGGCGTTGTGTGAGCAGGCCCGCAGCGCCGAACGCGGCGGCCAGCAAGGTCAGATGAGGGCCGGTGCTGCCGAGCTCGACCGGGAGCGGCGGCGTCAGCAGCGTGAGGACGGCAAAAAGGGCCAGCCAACGCAGCGGGCGGGCCAGCGCCCACAAGGCCAGCGCGACCGTGGCGATCGCGCCGGCCGCCAACGCGGCGATGCGCCAATCCGCGGCGAGACAGGCGCCGGCCGCGCCCAGCAGCAACCCGGCGGCGACCTGAGCGCCCGCGGCGGGAGGAGTCGCGGCCTCAGCCATCGACGCGCATCCGCCACACGTGCTTGGTGATGATCCAGCCGCCGACGCTGAAGCCGACGATGGCGCCCAGGCCGATCAATCGCGCGTCAAAGCTCGGCAACACGGCGCAGACGGCCGCATTGAGCGCCAGCGCCGTCCCCGCCGCAAGCAAGGGCGTGCGGTACTCGCCCAGGCTAAACAGCGTGCGCGAGAGCAAGTCCACCATTCCGCGCCCCAGGATTACCGGCATGTAGCCCAACAGCACGGTGGCGACCGCGGCGGTCGAGGCGGGCCCGAACTCGCCGCGCTGAAACAAGATCGACACCAGATCCGCGCGCAGCGCCATGATGACGACCATCATCAGGGCGCTGGCCGCGAGCGTCAGTGCGGCGGCGCGCTGCATCGCCTGGCCGGCGTTGCTACGACGGTGTGGCGATTCGGCGAGCGAGGAGATCTCGGGCAACAGCGACTGCGACAGCGGAATGACCAGCAGCGCCAGCGGTACGCGAAACAGCTTGAAGCCGTAGTCGAACGCCGCCGTCATGCCGAGACCGAACGTGGAAGCGTAGGCGCGCGAGACGGCGGTGTTGAGCTCCATCGACAGGGCTTGGCCAAGGATGGGGCCGGGGCCGGAGAGCAGCGTCCACAGGTCGATGGGGCGAGAGCGGCCCGAACGCGTCGGTCCATGGGCGAGCAGGTGCGGCCGTGCGACCGCATAGACCACCCCCAGATGGATCCAGGAGCCGAGCACGTAGCCCAGCGCGAACCCGAACACGCCGATGTGCTGATGCAAGGCCAGCGCGGCGGCGATGGTGGCGAGGTTGACGACGGCGTTGTGAATGGAGGGCAGCAGGAAGCTGCGCCGGCTGAACAGCAGCGCAGAGAAAGCGAAGCTGGCGCCGACCGCCGCCGGCGCCAAGGCGAGCACGCGCAACAGACCGGCGCTGAGCGCGGCGGCCTCGTCGCCGAGGCCCGGCGCGAACAGCAGCACGACCGGGTTGGCAAACACCAGCAGGGCGAGCGTCGAACCGAGAGCGAGCCTCGAGACTGGGCGAAAGATGTCCCAGAACGAATAGCCGCCCATTGGACCGGACTCGGAGAGCTTGGGGACGAAGCCGAAGATGACGGCGATGGCGAGCACGCTCCACCACAGCTCGAGCGGCGCCATGGCGGCGGAGAAGGCGTCGGCCTCCGGCCCGGTGCCGAGCAGGTAGCCCAGCGTGGCTTGGCGTAGAAAGCCGGCGATCTGCGCGGCGATGAGACCGGCGGCGACGACGATGCCGCCTTTCAGCACGCGCCTCTGGGAGATCTCCGACACAGCGGGCTCGACGTCCGTCGGCATGGAGGTGGGGGGCCGCTAGCGGCCGGGCGCCCGCGGCAGGCCGGTCAGAAACGCCTCCATTCTAGCCCGAAAGCGAGCGGCCGAAAATGCCAGGCTGTGTTGGCGGCAATGCGAGGGGTCGAAGCGCATCGATTCGAAGCGGGCGATTGCATCGCGCAGCCCCTCAGGCGTCTGTGGATTGAAGAGCACGCCAGTCTCGCCGTCGGCCACGGTTTCGGTTGCGCCGCCATCGCCGTAGGCGACGACGGGACGCCCGCAGGCCTGCGCCTCCAGCGGGGTGAGGCCGAAGTCCTCGTTGGTTGGGAACAACAGTGCGCGGCAGTTGCGGTAGAGCTCGCGCAAGCGCTCGTCGCTAACGTGGCCGGCGAGCTCGACGTTGGGGCCGGCGATCGTGCGCAGTTGGCGCTCGAGCGTGCCGCCGCCGACGGCCACGAGCCGGCGCTGGAGGCCGCGGAAGGCTTCAAGCGCGAGATCGACGCGCTTGTAAGGCTCGAGCGGGGAGACGATCAAGTAGTAGTCCCCGGGCCCCCGGCTGGATGGCGTGAAGAACTCCGTGTCTACAGGCGGGTGAATGACTTCGGATGCGCGCGACCAGACGTTGCGGATGCGCTGTTGGACGGTCCGCGAATTGGCGATGAGACGGTCGGGGCCGGAGGCGGTGCGCAGGTCGAACTGCTTCAGATACGGCCGCACCGCGCCAAGAGCGGCCCGCTTCCACCAGCCCCCGACGCCGAAGCGGAAGTAGTCGCCGCCAAAACCCCACAGGTAGCGCATGGGCGTGTGGATGTAGCTGACGTGCGCGGCGCCGGCCGGGACGACGACGCCTTTTGCGACGGCATGGCTGGTGGAGAGAACGAGATCCACCGGCGGGAGCCGCAGTGAGCGGATAGCGGCCGGGAAGAGCGGAAGATAGTTGCGGTAGCCCTTCGCCGCGCCGGGCAGCCTGCCGAGGAAGGACTCTTTCGCCACTCGCTCCTCGATCTCCTGGTGCACCGAGCCGCGATTCCAAACCATGGTGTGGACCGTGGCTTGGGGGAGCATCCGGCAGAGCTCGAGCAGCACCTTCTCGCCGCCCCGCATGCCGGTGAGCCAGTCGTGAACCAGCGCGACGCGCGGCTCAGCCATCGTCGATTGGCTGATTGACCACGAAGCGGACGCCTTCGTAGAAGGCTGCGGCCAGCAGCGCGAAGAAGGCGGCGGCCAAGGCGTTGACTTGCGCGTTTCGATCCAGGGGCCGTTGCGGTTCGACGCCGGGATCGATCAGCACGAGCCGTTCGTCGCCGGCGTCTCCCACCAGGCGCACGGTCTGCTCGGCGGCCGCCCGCGCCAGCGCCAGCGCGACCGCCGGATCGCCAGCTTGACCGCGGACCACCAGGACCCGGCTCAGCGACGGCGTCTCGGCCAGGATGGCGCCGGCCGCGGCTCGCTGCGCCGGACTCAACGACTCCAGGGCCCGGGCGCGCACGGTCTCGCCGCGGGCCAGAACGGCGTAGCTCTTGAGCGAGTCGAGATAGGACGGGCTCATCATCGAGAAGGTGGCGACGGCGTCCGGCGGCGTCTTGACCAGCAGGTGCGCGTCGGCCTGGTAGCAGATCGGTTGCAGCAGGGAGACGCCCGCCCCGATCGCCGCGCCGGCAAGCGCAGCGACCACCCAGACTCGCCAGCGCGCGCGCAGGCGGGCTAGGAGGGCGACGAGGTCGAGCGTGTCGGACATGGGTTTCGGGTCCAAACCGCGCTCCGGATCGATCGCGCCAGGCCTGCCGCGGTTCGACCCAGAATCCGCAAGTTCAGCGCGAGCGAGCGGTTCTCGAGGTACTCGAGATCGGCCGCCAGGCGCTGCTCGATCGAAGTATCGCCGCGTAAGCCGCGAACTTGCGCCAAGCCGGTGATGCCGGGCCGAAGCTCGAGCCGGAGACGATAGTGTGGCAGCTCGCGAGCGAGCTTGTCGACGAAGAACGGACGCTCGGGGCGCGGTCCGACCAGGCTCATCTGGCCCGCGAGGACGTTCCAGAGCTGTGGCGCTTCGTCGAGCCCGGCCTGGCGCAGCCAACGCAGCAGCGGGTGTGCGGCCTCGACGCTCCACTCGGTTGCGGCGCGTGCGGAGGCCTCGCGAGGCAGAGTGCGGAACTTGACCAGACGGAAGGGCCGGCCGCGGCGGCCCAAGCGGGTCTGGACATGAAGCACGGGTCGGCCGTGGACCCACAGTACGGCCAACCCTGTCGCGATGAGCAGCGGAGCGCCGAGGGTCAGCCCGACGAGCGCGCCGGCGAGATCGAACGCCCGCTCGAGGGGGCGGCCGGCGCGGGCCGGCGGGTAGACTGGAGCATCGGTCATGCGCGCGCCGCTCCTCAAGGTAGCAACTCGCGCGAGTCGCGCTCGGGCGGGTTTACAGAGATGAATCGGGCCGTTCCTGCGGCGTTGGCCGCCGCTTACGTCGCGGCCCCGCTGCTGCTGGCGCCGGGGCTGCTGCTTGGATTCGACATCACGCCCAAGATTCTCGTCGTCTTGCTCGCCGCGGCGGTGTGTTTGGCGTTTCCTGGCGAGATCTGGCCGGGGCTGCGCGCGGCTTGGCGGGATAGGGTCGGGCGCTGGTTCCTAATCCTGCTGGGCGCTCATGCGGTTTCGCTGGCGCTCTCGACGGCGCTTTCTCAGAACCCCGCCGTGTCGTTCGCCGGCAGCCGTTGGCGGCAGTTGGGGTTTCCTGTAGAGCTCGCGGTGGCAGTGCTGGCGGCGGCCGCGCTGGGGTACTTTTGGGGCCGGCCGGAGAAGCGCGAAACGATTCTCGGCCCCTTGACGGTGGTCTCGATTCCGCTGGCTATCTACGCGATCCTGCAGTACTTCGGCATAGACCCGATCCTGCCGCGGGCGTTGTACTACGCCGGCCAGGAGGATTGGGCGGTGGTGCGTCCGCCGGCGACGTTCGGACATGCGGCTTACTTCGCTACCTGGGCGGCGCCGGCGGTCTACCTGGCGTGGTGGCGCGCGAGCGAGGCGAAGGGTTGGCGGCAGGCGGCGGCGGTGGTTGCGGCGGGGCTGCTGGTGACGGCAGTGGTGCTCAGCGGGACGCGCGGTGCTTTGATCGGCCTCTTCTTCGGCATGCTGCTGACCCGTTCGCGCTGGCGCCGGCTGCGCAGCCGGCGCGCGCTCACCACCGCGGCGATCCTGGCGATGGCCTTCGTGGCGTTCTTGTTGTCGCCCGGCGGCCTGCGCTTGCGGACGCGCATGATCTGGTCCGTCGAGGACTATCAGGGAGGCGCGCGCCCGTGGCTGTGGCCCGAATCGAGCGCGCTGGGCTGGGAGCGTCCGCTGACCGGGCACGGCTTGGAGACTTTCACGGCGGCCTACGCGTGGGTGCGGTCCGAAGCCCTGGCGCAACGCTATCCGGATCAATCCGAGGAGTCGCCGCACAATATATTCCTCGACGCCTGGACGTCGCGCGGGCTGCTAGGGACGTTCCCGCTGGCTGGGATTGGCGTGCTGGTGCTGGTGAGCCGGCGGCGGCGCAGCACCGCCGGCGGGGCCTTTCTGGCGGCGCTGGCGGCAAACCAGTTCGTCGCGTTCACCGCGATGACCGAAGCGATGCTCTATCTGAGCGCCGTGCTAGCGGTGGCCTCGGGTCGCGCGGTACGCAAAGAGGAGCCGATGCCGCGTTGGGGCCGGGCGGTGGGCGTAGCCGTCGCGCTCGGATTGGTCATCTTCGCCCTGCAACTGGCGGCGGCCGAGCGGGCGGCCGAACGAGCGCGCCGCCTGGCGCTCGCAGGCGATACGGCCGCGGCCTTCGCCGCCTACCGCGACGCGGCCACCGCCGCGCCCGCCGGTCGCGACTACGGCGAGTGGTTCGTTCGCGCGCTCTACGGCTCGGAAGCGTTTACGCCCGATTGGGCGGAGACGGCGCTGGTCGAGCTCGCGCCCGAGGCGTCGGAGTCGCCCGCTGATGCACGTTACCTGCAGGCCGCTTTGCTCGCCGAGGCGGGCCGTCCAGCGGCAGACGTCGAGAGCGCTTTGCTGTCGGCGATTGCCGCCGCTCCGAGCTGGTACAAGCCGCGCTTGAAGCTGGCGCAGGTGCTGTCGGCGACGGGGCGAGCGGAGGAGGCGCGCCAATGGGCGGAGAGCGCCGCACGGCTCAATCCTGCCGAGCGTTGAGCGCGCGCCCTACCGAACGCGGACCTGGATGCGGTTCCACTCCGGCAGCGCGGTGAGCCCTTCCGGCGCCAGCAGCTCGGTCTCGATCTCGCGCGACTCGCGGGCGAGAAGCGGTTCTTCGAGCTCCACCTCGAAGGTGGCGGCGGCCGGGGCGTGCTCTTCGGCCGCGGGGTCGTGTAGCGCGATGCTGAGGCGGTTCCGGGGGTAGGGACCGGCGGTGTGGTTCACCAGCACGGCGCGTACTTTGAGCCGAGCGTCGGCGTCGCGCCAGGCGCGGATGCCGGCAACTTCCAGCGCGCCATCTTGCAGCGGAGGCGCTTCGGCCTTGGGCAGCTTGGGCAGCGAGACGCCCTCGAACGCAAACAGCTCGGGGCGCGCCAGGTAGACGGCCACGGCCAGCGCGGCCAGCACGCCTAGAAAGAACAGGACGAGGTGAATCGGCTTGAGTGCGAACGCGTGCGGAGGCGGCGGCGCGCTGCGAGCAGGCGAGGGAAGCGGCCGGTGCGTCGACGCCGACGGCTCGCGCTCGGGAAGCGGCAGCGCGTCCTCGACCGCGCCGCGGTCGGCGCCGTGAGCCGATCCTAGCTTGGTCTGGCCGGCCTCGACGGCGCAGTGCGGGCATTCGACTTCCGCGATGTCGACTTCCTTGCCGCATCGCTGACAGACCCACGTAAACATTGTTCAAGCGGATTGTATCACTGCGGGCGTTGCGAAAGAGACGCAAGCATCTGATTTCATTGAGCTGCGGAGGAGACGGAAAACGTCAAGCCGCTCGACTGTCGTCGCGCCGCGCCGACCAGCAGCGCAGCAGGAAGCACCCCTCGGCCGCGCCCTTCGTGGCCGGCTCGGCGACTTGCCGGGGCATCTCGAGCGTCGGCCGATCGCCCATCCCCTGATGCAACGATGCGACGTGGAAAACGCCGGGGCCGTAGTCGACCAGATCCCACTGCACGTGGTTTCCAGCCGGCATGCTCGAGCTGTTGCTCCGCCCCAAACAAATCCATTCGCTAGCTGGGGTGCGAGAGTTCCGCTGTTGGCCGACTTTTCGAGAGGGGAGCGTGCTGCGGTAATCTGCTTGAAGTAGCTGCGCCATGCCGCTCGTTCCCTCCAGCGCCAAGCCGCCGCGGTTTCGCGATTTGCGGATTCGCTACAAGCTGATGGTGCTGCACAACGCCTTTTTCCTGGTGTTGGCGGCGGCGGTCTACTACGCGGTGATCCCGCTCGTCGACCAGCATCTGGCCGAGCACGTGAGCCAGGCGGCGATGGAGCCGGAAACCGCCGCCGACGTCCTGCGGCAGGCCAAGCTGCAACTCTTCGCCGCGTTGGGCGGCATCTACGTGTTGGCCGTGCTGTTGCTCGAGCTCTTCGTGATGCCGCGTTACGTCTACCAGCCGATCGACGCGACGCTCGAGGCCGACGAGGCGGTGCAGGAGGGCGACCGGCTCTCGGAGATCATCGCCGACAGGCTCATCCCGGGCGACGAGATCGGCGACATCATGCGCTCGCGCAACGCCACCGTCGCCAAGCTGCGCGACAAGGAGCGCACACTCGAGATCGCGCTGGCCCGGCTGGGAGAGCTGGCGCAGGACTTGCAACGCAAGAACGATCAGCTCGAAAGCGCCCGCAAGGGGATGGCCGCGCAGGACCGCTTGGCGACGATCGGCCTGCTGAGCGCCTCGGTGGCGCATGAGCTCAACACGCCGCTGTCGGTCATCCGAGGTACGGTCGAGAAGCTGCTGGAGACGGTCGAAGAGCCGTTCGAACGGGCTCGCCTGGAGCGGGTGCGCCGGATGGCGGATCGGCTGCACCGCATCAGCGAGGGGTTGCTCGACTTCTCGCGCGTGCGCGGCGAGGAGCGGCGCGGTCCCGCTGCGTTGCGCCCGCTGCTCGATGAGGCGTGGAGCCTGATCGCCATTGACGATCGCGCCTCGGGAGTGGAGTTCCGCAACGAGGTCTCCGGGGAGGCCTACGCGCTGGGCGACTACGAGCGCCTGATGCAGGTGTTCGTCAACCTGCTCAAGAACGGCCTCTACGCGCTCGACGGCCCGGGCGCGATCTGGGCGCGCTCGCGCAACGAGGTCGAGGGCGGCCGGCCGGTGGTGGTGGTCGAGGTCGATGACAATGGACAGGGGATCGCGCCCGACCTGTTGCCGAACCTGTTCGAAGCCTTCGTCTCAACGCGACTCGACTCGCGCGGCACCGGGCTGGGGTTGACGGTGGCGGACGGGATCGTGCAACAACATGGCGGACGCATCGACGCCGCGAACCGGCCCGAGGGCGGCGCGCGGCTGACGGTGCGACTGCCCGCCGCGCATGCTCCCCGGGCGGCGGAGGCGCCGGCCGAGGTTTGACGATGGAAAAGTCCGAGCCCGAATCCGAAGCCTCGCGCGAAGCCGCCGTCGATGTCGCCGTGCTCGACGACGATCCCGACTTCCTGCACTACATCGAGGACTTTCTAGGCGACGAAGGCGGGTTCGAAGTCCGCGCGTTCTCGCACCCGGACGACTTGTATGCGGCGGCCGAGCGCCGGCGGCCCGACATCATCTTGCTCGACATGAAGATGGGGCCGTTCAGCGGCGCACAAGTGTTGGAGGCGGTCCAGGAACGCTGGCCCGAGGTCTGCGTGATCATCCTGACCGGCTATCCGTCGCTCGAGGACATGCGCGCGACCTTCAAGCGCAAGGTGTTCGACTATCTCGCCAAGCCGTTCTCGTTGGGCCAATTGCGCCAGACGCTGCACAACGCCATCGAGACCTACGGGCTGGGGCGAGCGCCGGCGGACCGGTTGCGCGATCAGTTGGGCCGCCGCATCAAAGTACTGCGCGTGGAGCGCGGCTGGTCTCTCAAGGAGCTCGCCGGCGTGAGCGGGATCAGCGTCTCGCAGCTCAGCTCGATCGAGCGCGGCGCGCACATGCCAAGCGTGGAGAGCCTGCTGGCGCTGTGTACCGCGCTCGAGGTCAAGCCGTCCGAGCTGCTGCGCTCGATCGAGTTCTGACGGAGAGAGCTTTGCACCGGAGGCGCATGGCAGAAACCGGCCACGGGCGCCGCGCCCGTGGAATCCAATGACGCCGCCCCTTCGCTGGGCCCTGGCAAGGGCCTGGCTGAAACCGAGCCGCGCCCTTTGCAGGGCGCTCGGGGGAGTTCAGCGCCTTCGCGGGTCCACGGGTTTCACCCATGGCTTTTTCCTGCCTGGCGCCTTCGGCGCCCAACCCGACGCATCTTCACAGAATCGCGATCGTCACCGCGTTCAGCTCGAGCCCGTCCACCGTGACCCGAACCTCGACTAGGCCGCGGCCGATCAGGCTCCGCGGGATGAGCACGTTGAGTTGATCCAGGCCGGCGAACTGCGGGCTCGGAGCAAAGCCCAGCACCTGCGCCGCCTCGCCGCCGATCGTCACCGTAATCTCGCCGCTCGAGCCGGTCCCCGCCACGGGCTCGCGCTCGCCGCCGGGCCCGATTCGAAAGACGCGGTTGTTGAACGTGTCGGAGACTTAGACAGACCCCGCGGCGTCCATCGCGATTCCGGTCGGCTCGTCGAGCCAGGCGTCGGCCGCGAGGCTGGCGTCGACCGGCAGATCGCCGCCGGCGAAGTCTCGATCAGATAGACCGGAGCCGAGCTCTGAGCGGGGGCCGGAGGAAGAACGAGGACGACCGCGCAAACGGGGGGAGGCTGACATCCCTCTTGTAACACGCCCCTTGCCGGTCGACGACCTCGGATTGGGAGGCCCGGGTTAGGTCATCGCGGCGTGGAGGCGCCTCTTGAGCCGGTGAATCCGCCGGCGCACGTCCTTGAGCTTGGCGCTGTCCTTCTCGGCCAACGCCGCGTCTCGGCTCTTCTTCAGCTCGCGGATCTGCCGCTTGATCGGCGCCTTGTCGATGCCGTGCACCTCGTGGTGCTCATGCATCTCGATGCCGAGCTGCTGGCAGATCTTCTCGAGCAGATGGTCCTTGTTGAGCTGGGTATAGCCTTCGACGGGCGGATCGAGTTTGGCCGCGATCGCTCGCAGGTCGGAAACCTTGGTGTGCTTGAGCTCGTGATAGTCGTAGTCCGCCATGGCGCACGTCGTTCTACCAGACCGCGGGCCTGCGCGTCAAACCGGGCGCCCCGGGAGCGGAATCGCTACCATGGCTGCGGATGGATTCGCGGGCGTTGATCGTCACCGGCGGCGGAGGGGACATCGGCGCCGCCGTCGCCCGGCTCGCCGCTGAGCGCGGCTTCGCGGTTTGTCTGAGTTACCACCGCGATCGCCGCTCGGCCGTCGCCCTCGTCGCCGACATCGAGAGCCGCGGCGGGACGGCGTTGGCAGCTCGAGCTGACGTGGGCGTGGAAGACGACGTGGTCGGGCTTTTCCAGGCCGCCGAAGGCGCCTTGGGCAGGCCGTGCGGCCTGGTAAACAACGCCGCCATGCTCGAGCCCCAGATGCGGCTCGAGTCCATGGACGGCGCCAGGATCAGCCGGACGTTCGCCGTCAACGCGATCGGGCCGATGCTCTGCGCCCGCGAGGCCGTTCGCCGCATGTCGACAAAGCACGGCGGGCCCGGCGGTGCGATCGTCAACATCTCCTCGCTGGCGGCCCGCTCCGGCTCGCCGGGCGAGTACGTCGACTATGCGGCGACCAAGGGGGCGCTCGATACCTTTACCGTCGGGCTCGCGCGCGAGGTGGCCGCGGAAGGCGTCCGCGTCAACGGAGTCCGGCCGGGGTTCATCGATACGCAGTTCCATGCCCGAGGCGGCGATCCTGATCGAGTCCAGCGGCTGGAGAGCCAAATCCCCCTAGGCCGCGGAGGTACGCCCGTCGAGGTGGCCGCCGCCGTGGTCTGGCTGCTCTCCGAGGAGGCCTCTTACGTCACCGGCTCCATCCTCGACGTCGGCGGCGGTGTCTGAGGCGTCCCCAAACGCCGGAACGCCGCTCCAACAGGCAGCGGCGTTCAGAGGCGAGAAAAAAACCCGTGGTTCTCGCGTGGGCTGGGGAGGAAGAGTTACACAGTGCCGGCTTCGATCCGCTCGCGCATCGCATCGGGGAGGCGATGTTTCTCCGCGCGCAGGTTTTCCAGCTCAGGCAAACCAACATCGGCGGGGTCGAGAATCTCGATCGGCGGCCCCGACTCCTCGTTCTGGGCCTTCTGCGCCTTGCGCTCCTCGCGCCGCTCGGCCTTCGCTTGCCGCTTTTCGCGGCGATCTCGTTCTTTCTTTCGTTTGAGAAAAGTGACTCCGGGTCGTGCCAATCTGTTGCCTCCTTGCGTCGGGGTTGTCCGCGGGCCTCGGTTCTGCCTGCCGAGCCCTTTCGTCTCCATTGTACCAAGCCTGCGGCGATTTTCCAAATATTTAGGACTGCGACGTCCTAAATAGCTCCTGGGGACGGTTTCTGGGCGCTCGGCGGGCCCGGCGGCGCCCGAACTGCTAGCCTGAGACCGAAAGGAGGAACGGAAGCGATGACCGATCGCGAGTGTGGATTTCTCTGCTTGGGCCTGCTGTTCGGCCTTGCCGCGGGCGCCGCGGCGGGTCTGCTGACCGCGCCGCACTCCGGCCGCCACACCCGGCGCATGCTACGGCGTACCGGCGAGGAGTGGCAAGACCGTGTCAGCGAAGCGGGCGAGGAATGGATGGATCGCGGCCGCGAGATCGTCGACGAGGCCGCCAAGACCGCGCGCCGGACTGTATCCCGCGCCTCGGCCTGACCCTGCATGCGTCCTCGATTCGGTTTGTTGGTCGCCGGCGCCGTGCTAGGCGTTTCGATCGCGGCCGCGGGCGGCCTATGCAAGCAATGGTCCGACGGCGAAACGGTAGGGACCCTCGACGCCGACCTCATCTCCGAAGCCAGCGGACTGGCCATTTCCGCGCTCGACCCCGAGCGCCTCTACCACGTCAATGACAGCGGCGGCGGCCCGTTCGTCTATCGCACCGCTCGCGACGGATCCGGCCTGGGCCGGCTGCACCTGCGCGGCGCCCGGGTCTACGACTCCGAGGCGGTCGCCGTCGGCCTGGTGGATGGAGCCGCGACCCTGGTCGTGGGCGATATCGGCGACAACGACCTGATACGCCGTACGATTCGTTTCTTTGCGGTTCCTGAAGAGACGATGACCGATATCGCTGCGCCGGTGGCGACGACGCTGACTGCGCGCTACCCCGACGGACCGCACAACGCTGAGGCCATGGCGCTGGGGCCCGGCGGGACGCTCTACATCTTCACCAAGAGCTGGACCAACAGGCGCCAAGACCCGGCGCCGTCCTACGTCTACCGCCTGCCCGTGGGCGCTTGGACGCGCGCGGCCGGGGAGACCGTGACGCTCGAGCCGGTGGGCTCGATCGACCTGCCCGCGCTCGCCACGCGTGAGAAAGCCCCGTTCAGCGACGTCGTCACTGACGCCGCCATGAGCGCGGACGGCTCGCGGCTCCTGCTACTCACCTACGGCTACGCTTGGGAGCTCGACATCGACCTCGCCGCCGAGCCCGTGCCGCCCGCCGAGGCGATGCGGCGCGGCGAGCACTACGAGCTGATCCGCTTGCAGCCGCTGCTCGGCAAAGAGACGATCGCCTATCTGCCCGGCGATCGCTCGTTCCTATTTGGCAAGGAGTACAAGCCGGACCGGCGCCCCTCGGTGCTCATCCAGATGGACTGCCTCGCACACTAGGGCCGCGCGCGCCGTCTCGGGCGCGTCTTCGCTGCGTCAACGTGTAGGCTAGAGGCCTTGCTCTGGGCGATCCTTCTCTATGCCGCTGTGCTGGCCGCGCTCGGGCTTCGCTTGGGCCGCCGGGTCCGCGGCGCGGCGGACTTCTTCGTCGCCTCGCGCGAGCTCTCCCCCGGGTTGCTCTTCTCAACCTTTCTGGCAGCGAACCTCGGGGCCGGCGCCACGGTGGGCGTCGCGCAGCTCGGCTACCAGTACGGCCTGGCGGCCTGGTGGTGGGTCGGCTCGGCGGGCATTGGCTCTCTGCTGCTGGCTTGGTTTGCGGGTCCCCGGCTGTGGAGGCTTGCCAAGCGCCATGACCTTTACACGGTCGGCGACTACCTGGAGCTGCGCTACTCGCGCGCCGTGCGCCTGGTGTTGGCGTCGTTTCTCTGGCTCGGCTCGCTGGCGATCTTGGCCGGCCAGCTCATCGCGATGGGCTTCATCCTCGAAGTCGCCGCCGGGCTGCCGCGGGCGTGGGGCTGCGCGCTGGGCGGTCTCATCGTCACGCTCTACTTCGCGGCGGGCGGCCTGTGGGGAACCGCACGCATCAACTTCCTCCAGCTCATCGTCAAGGCCGCCGGGTTCCTCGTCGCGGTCCCGTGGACGCTATCGGGGCTGGGCGATCTCGAGGCGTCGGTTCCCAACCCGAGCGCCTATCTGAGCCTGTTCGGCGCTCCGGAGCAATCGCTGGGCTGGGCGCTGATCCTGGTTCCGTCCTTTCTGGTTTCGCCCGGGCTGTTGCAGAAGCTTTTTGGCGCGCGCGACGAGCGGACCGTCCGGCGAGCCGTCGGCGCCCAGGGCTTGGTCTTGCTCGGCTACTCGTTTCTGCCCGTCTTGCTGGGCGTCGCCGCTCGTGTGCTTTACCCGGACCTCGCCGACCCGGGCCTGGCGCTGCCCGAGCTGCTCTCGACAGCTTTGCCTGTCTGGCTTGGCGGGCTGTTGCTCGCGGCCATCTTTTCCGCCGAGATATCCTCGGCGGACGCCGTTCTGTTCATGCTTTCGACCTCCGTCGCGCGCGATCTCGGCCAGGCGCTACTTCAGCGCCAAATGAGCGATGCCGCGCTGCTGCGTTGGGCCCGGCTCACCGCCGCGGTCGCCGGCGCGGCCGGGGTGCTCCTGGCCTCATGGCTGGACTCCATCATCGCCGCGCTCATGCTGTTCTATTCGCTGTTGACGGTCACGCTCTTCGTGCCGCTGCTCGGCGGGCTCTATTCGGCGCGCCCCAGGGCCGCCGCGGCGTTGGCTTCGATGGCGGCTGGGGCGGCCGGCGCGCTCGTCCTCGACAGCCAAACCGGCATCGCCGCCGCGGCGCTGGCGTATCTGCTATTCTCGCTCTGGAAACCGAGGACTGGAACGTGGGATGAAATCGCTGGGACAGGCACTCGCGATGCAGACCATTGTTGATTCGAAGGAACTTGCTACGCATCGCGAGAGCCAGTCCCGGATTTCTTCACACGTTCCTCTGCCATGACCCGCCGCCAACTGCTCGCTTCCCTCGCCGCCGCCGGCGCCTCTGGAGCGCGGCCTGCAAGCGCCCAGCGCAAGCGCCTGCCGCCCTGGGGCCCCGGCATCAAGATCACGCTCCAGATTCCCGCCAACTACGACGACGACTATCTGACGTTCGCCAAGCAGATGGGAGTCGAGTACGTTGCCATCCCCGGCCGCAAGCGCACCCTCGAGGACTACGTCGCCAACAAGCGCCGCGTGGAGGCGGCCGGGTTGAAGATCTCGAACATGGGCAACTCCTCGGTGCACAACATGCCCGAGGTGACGCTCGGCCTGCCCGGCCGCGACGCGAAGATCGCCGAGTACAAACAGTACTTGCGCGACCTAGGCAAAGCCGGCATCCACTACACCACCTACGCTCACATGGGCAACGGCATCTGGAGCTCGGAGCGCGAAACGACTCGCGGCGGCGCCTCCGCCCGCGCCTTCAATCTCGAGACCGCCAAAGGCTACTGGATCGGCGAAGTCTTCGAAGGCCCGCTGACCCACGGCCGCGAGTTCTCCAAGGACGAGCTGTGGGAGAACTGGGAGTACTTCATCAAGCAGGTCGCCCCCGTCGCCGAGGAGGCCGGAGTGCGCATCGGCGTCCACCCCGACGACCCGCCCGTGCCCGAGCTCGGCGGCGTGCCGCGTCACATCTTCGGCACGTTCGACGGCTACGTGCGCGCGCTCGAGATTGCCGACAGCCCCAATGTCGGCGTCTGCCTCTGCTGCGGCACCTGGATGGAGGGCGGCGCGCACACCGGGCTGAACGTGCTCGACGCCGCGCGCGAATTCGCCAAGATGGACAAGCTGTGGAAGATCCACTTCCGCAACGTCAGCGCGCCGATCCCGTACTTCGTCGAGACCTTTGTCGACGACGGCTATACCGACATGAAGCAGCTCATGCGCACGCTCGTCGACGTGGACTTCCGCGGCATTCTGATTGCGGACCACGTGCCGCAGATGGTCGGCGACCGCAAGACCGGCTGGGCGTTCTCGATCGGCTACATCAAGGCGCTGTATGAGATGGCGAAGGAAGAGCGCGGCCGGGCTTGACGAGCCCCCGGGGAGCTGCAGAGCTCTCTGTCTGGTCTCCAGAGTTCCTTTACGGCGGACGGCGTGACTATCGGATACCTGCACGCCGGCAGGCGCGCGGCAGGAATCAGCCTCGGGCGCCGCGCCCGGGGAATCCAGTGGCGCCGTCTGATCGCCCGGCCCTGGAAGGGGCCTGGCTGCAGGCGAGCTGCGCCCCTCGCAGGGCGCCCGCCGGAAGCGGCGCCTTTCTAGCCGCCACTTCTCACCAGGAGCCGGCGGAAGCGCGCGATAGCCGCGCCATCACTTCGTTGCGCTCGCCCACCGTGCTCGACGTACTGTCGAGTACGCCTGTGCGCGCTGGGCATCGCGCGCCTCGTGCTGACGCGCCTCTCACGCACTTCCGCTCGCCGCCTGGTGAGAAGTGCGGCTAAGTCTACGGGTTTCACCCGAGGCTCTATCCTGCCTGGCGCCGTTGGCGCCCAACGAAGAGACGATGAGCACCTCCCTGCGCGCGGGTGCAGAGCTACTGGCCCTCGACCGTCTCGGGTAAGTGGGTTTGCAAATAGACCAGGTAGGCCGCAATGAGCTTGTAGGCGCCAAAATATTCTTGGATGCGGATCAGCTCCGGTTGGTCGTCGCTGGTGTGGATGACCGGCAGAATTTTCTCGGTCAGCGAGTGGAGCGTGAGCACGGGTATCTTTGCGCGGCGGAACGACTCATGGTCGCTGCTGCCGACCTTGTCGTAGCTCATCACCTCCGCGGGAACCTTGATGGAGCCCGCCACCGCCAGGAACGCTCGGGCAAGATTCTCGTCCGAGCGGCTGAGGCCGATCTTCGTCGAGCCGGCGCCCATGCAATCCAGGTTGACCATGGCGCGCACGCCTGCCCTGCGCTCCTTCGACATCTTCTTGACGAAAGCCCGCGAGCCAACTAGTCCTTCCTCCTCTGCGCTGAAGCCGACGAAAACGTAGGTAAAGCGCCGCGGCTTCGACGCCAGCGCAGCGTAAAGGGGCGGAAGCATCGCGGCGCCGGCCCAATTATCGAGGGCTCCGGCGCTGCCGTCGACCGCATCGAAATGGGCGCCCACGATCACCTCTTCATCCGACTCGCCAGGCAGTGTGCAGACGACGTTGGGAGGCTTCTTCTTGTGGAACTGTTGGAGCGTCAGGGCCGGCTCTCCGCATCCGTGCGCGCGAAAAAGCCGGATGAGCTCCTCGCCGCGCCGATGATTCTCGCCAGGGATGGTTTCCAGGGGCGCGCGCAGATCCTCGTTGGCCACCAGCGTAAGGGACATTTCCGCCGTAGGCGCCGCTAAGGCCGAGAACAAGAGGATGAATGGCAGCCGCAATCTAGAATCGACCCTACGGCGATTCTACCTTAGCTAGTGTAGTGCCTCACACACTTTGAACATTATGTAGAGCCTTGCGGGCGCGCTTGACCTTGGCGAGGAAGTCGGAGGCTTTGGCAGTCCAAATGAAGGGCTTGGGATCCTCGTTGTGCTTCTCGATGTAAGTTTCAACCGCGTCGACCAACTCGGGAACGTCGCGAAAGACGCCGCGCTTGAGACGGTTCTGCGTCAGGTCGCGGAAGAACCGCTCGACCATGTTGAGCCACGACGAGCTCGTCGGCGTGAAATGAAAGTGGAAGCGCGGATGCCGCTTGCGCCAGCGCTCGACTTTCTCATGCTTGTGCGTCGAGGCATTGTCGACGATCAGATGCAGCTCCTTGTCCGGCGGCGTCATCGCATCGAGATGGCGCAGAAACAATAGCCACTCCTGATGCCGGTTGCGCTCCTGGCAAAAGCCGATCACCGAACCATCGAAAGTATTGAGCGCCGCAAATAGGGTCGCCACGCCGTTGCGCTTGTAGTCGTGCGTCATCGTGCCGGCGCGGCCTCGCTTGAGCGGCAACGAAGGTTGGGTGCGGTCGAGCGCCTGCATCTGGCTCTTCTCGTCGCAGCACAATACCAGCGCATGCACGGGCGGGTTCAAATACAGCCCGACGATTGCTTCGAGCTTCTCGGCGAACTCGGGATCGCGACTGAGCTTGAAGGTCTCGACGCGATGCGGCTTCAGTCCGTGCTGTTGCCAGATCCGGCCGACGCTGGCCGCACTGATTCCCGCCGCTTTCGCCATCGTGCGGGTGGACCAGTGGGTGGCGTTGGGAGGCTTGTCCTGCGTGGTCGTGCGCACGACGCGCGCAATAGTTTGCTTGGTGATCTTCGGCGTGCGGCCCGGCCGCGGCGCATCCTTGTCGAGGCCAACGACGCCCAGCCCGAGAAAGCGCGCCCGCCAGCGCGCGGCCTTCTGGACGCTGACGCCGAGCTCTTTGGCGATCTCTTTGTTCTGCTTCCCTTCGGCCGCGAGCAGCACGATCCGTGCGCGTTCGACCACGCGCGCAGGCAGCGAACGCGCACGACTGCGCTGCTGCAAAAGTTCTCTTTGTTCGGGATTCAGATGAACGGCAGGGGCGACACGCATGCAGACGACCTCTGATTGTAGAGGCGCCTAACGGTTTATAGAGGTTACTATTTCTGGTGCACTACACTAGGCGTCCGTCTCCGACGGCTCCGGCAGCGAAGCGAGGATCGTCCGCAGCACGTCGTCTTCGGTCTGTCCCGCCGCGTGGGCGTCGAAGCTCAAGATGATGCGGTGCCGCAGCGCCGGCAGCGCGAGCTCGCGAACGTCTCCGCAGCTTACGTTCATCCTTCCGCGCATCAAAGCGCGCACGCGCCCGGCGCTGATCAGCGACTGCGCGCCGCGCGGTGAGCTGCCGTAGCGAATGTACTTCTTGGCCGCTTCGTGGGCGTGCTCCTCGGTCGGGTGGGTGGCCAGCACCAGATCGATGGCATAGTCCCGCACGTGCGGCGCGACCAGCACTTCTTCGGCGCGCGCTCGAATCTCGAGAATCTGTTCGCGGTCGACCACCTGCTGAACTTCCGGCTTGTGCGCCGCCATCGTCCTCTCGACGATCGTCCTCATCTCCTGGCGCTTCGGGTAGGTCACCACGATCTTGAGCAGGAAGCGGTCGAGCTGCGCCTCGGGCAGCGGGTAGGTGCCTTCCATTTCGAGCGGGTTCTGGGTCGCCATCACCAGGAACGGGTCTTCGAGCCGGTAAGTCTCGGTGCCGCTGGTGACGGTTTTCTCCTGCATCGCTTCGAGCAGCGCTGACTGTGTGCGCGGCGTCGCGCGATTGATCTCGTCCGCCAGCACCAGGTGGGCGAAGATCGGCCCGGGGTCGAAGCGCAGCGACTTGACGCCCGCGGCATCGTTCTGCATCAGCATCGAGCCCAGGATGTCCGCCGGCATCAGATCGGGCGTGAACTGAATGCGCGAGTACTTCAGGTGCATCGACTCGCCGAGGGTGCGCAGCAGCGTCGTCTTCCCCAGGCCTGGCACGCCTTCGAGCAGCACGTGGCCGCCGGCGACGAGCACGATCAGCGCGCCCTCCACAACGTTCTCGTGGCCCACGATGACCTTGCCGATCTCGTCGCGGACGGCGCTGAGTTGTGCGGTAACGGATTCCAAAGAGGCAGCGGTGGTCGCCATTTAGTTCTGGTCTTTCGCCCGGAGGTTCCGGAAGTAGTTCTCGATGTAGCGCTGGTAGGCGAGCGGGATCTCGTCGCGGCTTACCGCGCCTCCGCGGTCGGCATGCCGGCCGGCGACGTCGCGATAGGGCGTTTGGGCGGACTGTTCGGTCTCGGTGGTCTCCACCATGATCTCACCTTGCATCTCTTCGGCGCGCTTCATGTAGAACTCCTCGAGCGCATCCATGGCGGCCTGCTGCTCGGCGAGCGCCTCGGCCAGCTCTTTCGAGCCCTCGGCGGCGCCGGATGCAGAGGCGGCCTCGCCCTGCTGGCCGGCCTCGTTGGTGTCGCTCGACCCTTGGCCCTGGGCCGTCTGCTGGGGTTCGCCCTTGCCTGGCTCGCCGCCCTCCATCTGCGCATCGGAGGCCTGCGCGCCAGGCTCGGCTTGCGCCTGCTGCCCCTGTTGGCTTTCCGAGGCCTGCTCGCCCTCGCCTTGCTGCTCCTGGCCTTGCTCGCCCTGGGCAGTTTGGGGCGGCTCCATCCCCATGTTCTCCACCATGTTCTTGAAGGCGTCCTTGAGGCGGTCGAGCAGGTTGTTGGATTCCTCGCTCCAGTCGCCAGCGGCGTCGTCCTCGTTGGAGGCCTGCTCGTTGCCGGTCTCCGCGCCCTTCTCGCCCGGGGAAGACTCGTCGCCCTCGGGGCCGTCGCCCAGGTTGTCAGCGGCCATCTCGTCGCCAATCTCTTCGCCGGCCGAGAGCCCCTCCACCTGCGGCATCTCGAACGCCTCGGCGGTTTGCTCGTCCCCGGCGGCGATCTGCAGCGGGTCGCTCTGCGCCTCCGGCTCGGGCTCTTCGGCGTCCCCTTGGCGATCGAGCGCGAACGGCTCCTGCTCGGAGCTCTCTCGATCCGCCGGCTCGAGCGTCTGGACGGGCTGCTCGACGCTGCGCGCGAGCCCCGGGAAGAGCATGGGCGCGAGCGGAGGCTTGAGGTCGAGCCGTGGCTGCAGCGCGATCCGCAGGCCCAGCAGGCTCAGGCTCAACGCCAGCATGCCCGCCGCCCACCACGTCGCGCGCGGCCACGCGAACGGCAACGCCGCCTCCACGTTCACGCCCCGCGCCGCACGAGCAGCCAGCTCGCGCTGCAGCGGCGCGGCTTCGAGATCCGCAGCAGGGTGGCGGCCGAAGAACCAGGCCGTCGAGATCTGATCGTCGGCGCCGGATCGGCGGTCGAGCAGCTGTGCCACCCGGTACTGGTCCGGCGCGGAAGCTCGCCAGTGGTAGAAGCCCCAGGCCAGCCCGCCGAGCACGAATGCCCACAGCAGGAAGGCGGGGAAGGCGTCCACGCCGAGCGCGAACAGTAGCACCGGTCCGGCCAATGCGATGGCGGCCGCCCAAAGCAGATCGCGCACGCCGTTGTAGGTCAGGATGCGGCGGCGGGCTGCTTGGATCAAGGCCGCAATTGGACCTGTTGCACTGTCGGCGGGCATCGGCTCGGAAAGGTTCATTATAGAGGCGCCCGCCCGCCTACTCCGATGAGGGCCCGGCGCCGTTGGGCGAGACCGTACGCGTGAGCCAACCGCGGCGCACGGCAAGTTGCGGCGGGCCGGCGTCGTCGATCTCGTCAATGCGATAGGTCGTCTCGATCGAGTGCGCCGGCTCGAGCTCCACCGAGCGCTGCAGGCCCCGTCGCACCACGACGAGCTCGACCTTCCGTCCCGCCATCTTCTCGAGTCGCTTCTGCACTTCGTAGGCCCCGCCGCTCACCCGGCGGCCTTGCACCCGCACGATCCGGTCTTCGGCTCGCAGCCCCGCCTCCTCCGCCGGGCCGCCGGGCCAGATCGCCGAAACGATCACGCCTTCACCCGCCGGGCTGCTCAGGGTCATACCCAAATCGGCCCGTTTGGTCTGCGAGGTCGCGAGCCGGTAGCCCGCCGCCCCCAGCCGCTCGTTCCAATCGATCTCGTCCGGCCTTCTCACCAGTGCATCGATCACGGGCTTGAAGTCTTCTCCGGCGATCTCGGTGCAAATCCGCTCGATCGCCGCGGCATCCTCGAAGTAGCGCCCGCGTTGCGCGTACTCGGCGTCCAGCCGCCGCAACACGTCGTCGAAGCTGCGGCGGTTCCCGGTTGCGCTGCGCAGCGCCAAATCCAGCAGGTGACCGATCAGCTCGCCCTTCAAGTAGTACGACACCGAGCGATCGGCGCGTCCGTAGGCCGGATAGCGCTCCAGCCAGGCGTCGATCGACGACTCCTCGGCCGACTGCGTGTCCGAGGCGGCGCGCGCTTCGTACTCGTTGATCAACCGCTCGAGGTGCGTCAGGAACTCCGAGCCCGTCTCCAACCCGGCCGCCAAGAGCAAGTACTGCGCATAGGCCGAGGTGACGCCCTCGGCGAACCACAGTGACGGCGTCGGGTTGGGCCGCGCATAGTCGACGGGCTCCATCGAGGCCGGCCGGATGCGTTTGACGTTCCAGAGGTGAAACAGCTCGTGCGCCGTCAGCGCTTGGAGCCCGCAGTTGCGGCAGTCCACCGGAGCGAACAGGAATGCACCGTTGCGAAACTCCATGCCGCCGCCATCCTCTTCGCTGAAGATGTAGACGAACGTGTAGGAGTCGGTCGGCAACTCGCCCATCAGCTTGGCGGCGGCGGTGACGATGCGTTTGACCATCGTCTCGAGCGATGACAGCGACAGCCCGCCGCCCTTGCCCGACGAGACGATGCGGAAGCGCGCGCCGGCGAGCTCGAACGAGGTTTCGTCGAAATTCGCCAGGTGCACCGGCGTGTCCACCAGCCGGTCGTAGCTCGGCGCCACGTAACGTTCCTGCTCGCGCGGCAGCTCAATCGCTTCCTCGAGCTCGGGCGGCTTATTGGCGAGCTCCAGTGTGAATGGCTCCGCGCGAGCCGCCACCGGATAGAGCAGCACCTGCGCCAGGTTGAGAGTCACCTGCTCAGCGTCCGCGTAGGCCCCGAAGGGTCCGGAGCGATCGGCTAGGATGCGATAGCGGACCGCGACGCGCTCGCCCGGGCTCTCCACGCGCCAGCGCGACGGCCTGATCTTGTGCACCGTCGCCGGCTCGCCGCCGGGGCCGCGAGCCTCGACCCGCAAGATGAACTGCGCGAAGTCGCGCACCTGATACGTGGCGCTCCAAACCGGCATCTGGAGCTCGCATGACCCGCCTTCGCACGGCGCTTCCAGCGAGACCCACAGCCACCCCGACGCCGCCTCGGACAAATCGATCGTATAGTGCGACTCCGCGCCTAGCGCCGAGGCGCACAGCAGCGATACCGCCGCCAGGCGGCGCCACGCTCGTTGCCACGTTGCCAGCGACTGCATCCGCTCTACTCGGGAAAGATGCTCTGGTCGATGCCCGGGATCAACCGCAAGGCATTCTTATAGTAGAGCTTCGCGAGCGTTTCGTCCGGCAGGTCTAAACCGTAGAGCTGCCAGTGCGCATGGTAGCGGCGATAGTAGTCGAAATACTCGTCCCGTGTCTCGAACACACGCCAGTAGTAGGGGAACTCTTCGGGCCGGTAGCTGTCTTTGCCGAACAGGATGCGGTCGGCGTAGCGGATCATGAACGCCCGCCCGGAATGCGGCACGCGCCCAAGCTCGTAGAGCACCGCCGCCACGTCGACATAGAGGTTCGGGTTCTCGTCGAAGAGCTTGCCTAGGCGTTCGAGGTCGTTGCCGTGCCAGCCCATGTGGGCGTAGATGAAGTTGACGCCCCGGTGGCGCTCGACCAGCCGGTCCCGCTCGGCGATCAGCGTCTCGAAGCTCGGCTCGGGCGGGCGCTTGCGCCGCGGGCGCAGCTTGAGCTCGAGCCAGCGTTCGTTGTACTTGTCATGCGGCTCAAAGAATTGCGCCGGCTCGGCTACATGGATCAGCACAGGAATCTTCTCCCGCGCGCAGACCTCGAACACCGGGTCGAGCCTCGGATCGTCGACCGGAACGCGCTTGCCGTTGGCCGCCACGTCCATGCCGAAATTCTTGAAGAACTTCAGCCCTTGCGCGCCGCTGCGGACATCCTCGGCGAGCTGTTTCGCCGCGCGCTCGCCCCAGCCTGGCGAGGCGATTCCGGAGAAGTCGAGATTCGCAAACACGGCGAAGCGCTTCGGATAAGCGCCCTTGAAGGTTGCCACGGTCTGCCGCAACCGCGCGCCCGAGCCGCCGCTCAGGTTCACCAGTAGCCCGAGGTTGAGCTCATCCATCGAGTCGACGACCTGCCGCAACCGCTCCGGCGAAGTCGTCGAACGGTGATGGCTATGGACGTCGATGACCGGGAACTTCGCCCGGGGGACCGGGTGTTCCTCGACGACCAGCGTCGAGCGCGGCTCCCACTCTTCGACAGAAAGCGTTTGAGCGGCTAGCGGCGCGGCCAGCAGCAGAACGGCGAAGCGCATCGGTTCCAAATCTAGCACGCCCGCCGTTATCGGGAGCCTAGCCGATCCAGAGGTCCGTCACCGGCTTGCCCTTCACCAGCTCGCGCGGCTGGTTGAGGTGGTTATGGATCTCCTGGCCAGGGTCGATCCCCAACGAGTAGTAGATCGAGGCCAACAGGTCGTTCGGGTGGACCGGTTTATCTTTCGGCGAAGCCGCCGTATCGTCGGATTCGCCGTAGATCCGCCCGCCCGGTATTCCCGCTCCGGCCACCAGCGCGGTGTAGCAGTAGGGCCAATGGTCGCGGCCGTCGGGCGAGTTGGTATTGCCCGAGGTCGAGACGCCAAGCCGCGGCGAGCGGCCAAACTCGCCCACCGCCACCACCAGCGTCTCCGCCAGCAGCCCGCGTTCGTCGAGATCGGTCAGCAAAGCCTGCAGCGTACGGTCAAGCTTGGGGCAGTGCAGGTCCCTGAGCGGCCCGAAGTTGGCAGCGTGGGTGTCCCAGGCGGTCGTCTCGGGGTTGCCGTTGGCGACCGAAGGCCAGTTGAGCTGCACGAAGCGCGTCCCCGCCTCCACCAGCCGCCGCGCCATCAGCGCGCCCTGCCCGAAGGTATAGTCGCCGTAGCGCTCGCGCATCGCGTCGGTCTCCTTCGCGAGGTCGAAGGCATCGCGCGCTTTACCGGAGAGCACCAGGTCGAACGCCTTTTCGTAGTAGGAGTCGAGCGCATGCCGCTCAACCGCCTTTTCGAGCTCCGGCATCGAGGCGTTGATGCCTTTGAGCAGCTCGAAGCGGTCCTCGAGCCTCTGCTTCGGCGTCTCCTTGCGCAGCTCGAGGTCGTCGAGCGTGATCTCCTCGGCCGGGTCTTGGTAGAGCCGGTAGGGATCGTAGGCCTTGCCGATGAAGCCCGCCGCACCGCCCTTGCCAATCACGCTCGACTCTTGCAGCGGTCGCGGCATCTCGACGAACGGCAGCACGGCCTCGGTCGGCGGCTTGAACTTCGAGATCCAGGAACCGGCCGTGGGGTAGTCGTTGGGCGAGGGCGGCTCGAGTTGGCCCGAGGGCGAGACCTCGGTCGGCTCGTACCCGGTGAGCATCTGGTAGATCGCCGCGGTGTGGTTGAACAGGCCGGCCGGCGTGTAGCTCATCGAGCGGATGAGCTGACACTTGTCCATCGTCTGGGCCAGCCGCGGCATCGTTTCGCTCAGCCAGACGCCCTCGACATTCGACTTGATCGGCTTGAACTCGCCGCGCACGTTCGACGGCGCATCCGGCTTGGGATCCCAGATATCGATGTGGGAGGGGCCGCCTTGCAGGAAGATCAGGATGACCGATTTGGCCGACCCGAAACCGGTCGCGCCGGCAAACTTGGGCGGGGCGGCTTTGGCGCGCTCCTGCAGCGCGAGCACGTTCTGCAGCGTCAGCCCGAACAAACCCAGGCTTCCGACCCCGAGAAAGTCGCGACGCGAAGAACCATCGCAAAAGCGCGCGGAAAGGCGATGCGGAATGTTCAGCATGGTTCGTGGACAGTATACACCTGGATGACCTGGATGAAACCAGACCAAAGCCGCGACCGTGTGAGGGAGCGGGCCCCGCGCCGCTATGATGGGGACGATGGCGACAGAGCTCGAGCGAAGGATCGACAGCATACGGCTGCAGAACCTGTTGTCGTTCCGCGACACGACGCTCGAGCTGCGGAATCTGAACCTCGTCATTGGGCCGAATGCGTCGGGGAAGTCGAATCTGCTGACGGCGCTGGAGATACTGCAGGGGACCCGGGGGGACTTTAGGGCAGCATTTCGGCGAGCTGGTGAATCTGACCTTCAATGGAGGGGCGAGAACAGCAATGGCAACTGTCGGATCGAAGCGACCGCTGCGTTCGACGGATTCATGGGGCTCCATTACTCCGTAGAGTTTGGGAGGACCGGAATGATTCGCCGCGAATCCCTTGCCGAGCCGACCTCAATGCGATTCGTTTTCTCTCGTGAAGGTTCGCAACTCACAGCCGTCGGCGACTCAGATTCGGACGAAGGTTTGCTTCCAGAATCCGAGTTGGCCCGACTAGACCCGATGAAAATCGAACACTGGACATCCGTTCTGTCCAAGGTCCAAGAATCGCACGAACACGTCGTGCTGACGCTTTTTGGCGACAGCGTGCAAACAATTCGAGTTGCAGGGTTGCTCTCGACTGGACGAGTGTCGCCCGCGCGCGCCCCGCAAAGTGTCCTGGAAGACGAGACTAGAGTTCTCGACGATGGCTCGAATGTCGCACTTGTCGTCAATAACCTAGTCAGCTCTGGAAGGCACGCCGCAGTCGATGAGTGGATGTCTCGATTCCTCCAGTCCTATGAGCGATTGACGTTTCGAATCGAAGGTGGCGCAATCCGGATGTTCATGTCTGAAAAGGGGCTGAAGGGGCCCCTGCCCGCCGCTCGATTCTCGGACGGCACTCTAGAGTTTCTGCGACTCATTGCGGTCATTCATGAGCCGGCGGAGCCCCTGATCCTCGCCATCGAAGAACCTGAAACCGGCCTTCATCCCGATGCCGTCCGCCTCGTCGCCGAGATGATTCGAGACGCATCGCAAACCCGGCAAATCCTCATCACCACTCACTCCCCCGAGCTCGTCGACGCCCTCTCCGACGATCCTGAATCCGTCATCGTCTGCGAGAAGGATCCCGAGGAAGGTACTCAGTTCCGCCGCCTCTGCGCAAAGGACCTCGACGAGTGGCTCGAGCGCTACAGCTTGGGTGAGTTGTGGACGAAGGGGGAAATCGGCGGTACGCGGTGGTAGTCCGTGTCTACCTCGAAGGCGGGGACCATCTTCGCGAAAGCTTCGGAGTGTTCTTCACCGAGCTGCGCGAGGCGGCCAGGGAGGGTAGGGCCGGTCTCCGGCTCGTCGCGGGCGGAGCGACTCCGGTGCAGGATTTCTTCACTGCTCTCCGCAAACACCCGAACGACCATGTCGTGTTACTGATCGACTGCGAAGGCCCTGCGGACGACTGCACGGTCGCCAAGCTTCGGACGAAGTTCCGATCAATCTGGAAGCCGCCGAGCAACGTGCAGGTCGATGCGGACCGCGTCTTCCGCATGACCCAGATCATGGAGTCCTGGTTCCTCGCCGACCGTGCAACCTTGCAGGACTACTACGGTCGAAGCTTCCAGGAGTCCGCCCTTCCAGGCCACGCGAACCCCGAACAGGCCCCCAAGGCTGACGTGCTCGCGCGGCTCAAGGAGGCCACCCGTCGCACTCGCAAGGGCGCGTACAAAAAGGGTTCTCACGCCGCCGAGATCCTTCGTCGCCTCAATCCGTCCCTCGTCCAAGCCAAGGCCGCTGAGTGCGAGCGCATCTTTAAGACCCTGACCCGCGTCCTCAACGGCGCCTGAAAAAAAAAAGGGCGCCGCGCATGCGGCGCCCCGTGGAGTCATTCCGACAGGGGAGAGAGTGTGGAATGAGGCTTCGTTAGTCCTGCGGGCTCGACGAGTCTTCGCGGAAAGCGCCCGCGGCCACCGCGCCGCCCAGCGCCGCCGCCGTTCCCGCGGTCACCAGCGCCACGCTCGCCGCGTGGCTCAGGGTTCCGATCGACCAGCCGGTGGCCGCGCCTGCTCCAACGGCGCCGCCGGCCCGCTTCTTCTTCTTGTTCTTTTGGTCCTCGTCGTCGCTGGATTTTTTGGGCGCGGGCGCCGCCGCGGCCGCCATCGCATAGGAACCCGCCGGCACCACCAGCGAGCCCGCCGCGCCGCCGCGAATCACCACGTCGCCGCGGTAGGCCGCGATCAGCCGCCGGCCATCCTTGTTCTCGACGACGAACCAGTTGTCGGCTTTCGGGTCACGCGCCTCGATCTCGAGATCGTCCACTTGTACGGCGAGCGTATCCGACGCCACCACGCCCCGCTCGAGCGCCACCGCTCCGTCGTCGACCCTGGCTTGCGTGCCGCCGCGCAACTCCAGCCGGCCGGTCGCCGGCGACTCGAGAACCGCGAATGCATCGGGAGCCGTGCGAATCTCGTCGCCGGCATACACGTTCGACCCGCTGGGCAACGCCGCCTGATTCGTCCAAACGTCGCCCGAAACCGTCACGCCGCCAAGCGCCGATGCCCCCGGCAGGGGCAGCGCCGCCATGGCGCACGCCAATGCTACTGCTAGATAAGGTTTCATGTTGTACCTGTCCTCCTGGCGCCGGCGCTCTCGCCGGCGCGCCTCGCTTCGCTACGGAAAAGACCGCGGGCGTAGCCAGGGCCACGCCCTATGAAGCCTCATCGGCCGCGGCGGCCCGCTTCGTTAGACCGCCGCGTAGACGGGCTCGGTCGCGGCCGGCTGGGTCTCCACGAAGCGCGCCACCGCGTCGGCGATGCGCATCGCCTCGGAGTCGCTCAGCCGCGTATGGATCGGCAGGCACAGAATGCTGCGACTGACCGAATCGGTCACCCGCAGCGGTTCGATCCGCGGTCGATAGAAGCGCCGATACAGCTTCTGGCGGTGAAGCGGCGGGTCGAAGTAGGGCCTGCTATCGATCCCTTGTTCGGCGAGCGCGCTTGCTAGGTCGTCGCGGTACAGCCCTCCGCTGAGCACGAAGCCGAAGTCCTTGCGGCTATGCGCGGCGCCGCGCGCCGTCTGTTGCAGCTTGAGCCCCGGCAAACCTTTTAGCCGTCCCTCGTAGATGGCCGCGATCTCGTTGCGGCGGCGGATCTTACCGGGCAGTCGCGGCAAGTCCGCTCGACCCAGCGCCGCCTGCAACTCGCTCATCCGCGCGTTCAGGCCCAACACGTCGCAGTCGTAGGCTTCTCCCTTGCCGTAGTTGCGCGCCTTGCGCAACAGCTCGGCGAGCGCCCGGTGGCGGGTGACGATCAAGCCGCCTTCGCCGCAGGTGAGCTGCTTGGTCGGCGAGAGGCTGTAGACGGTGGCGTCGCCGCGCCCGGCCACCGATTCTCCCTCCCACCGCGTGCCCAGCGCGTGGGCGCCGTCGAAGATCAGCGCGATCCGCTGCTCGCGCGCGATCCGCTCGAGCTCGTCCACCGGCGCCGGTCCACCGAACATGTGCACCGCCAGGATGGCCGAGGTGCGCGAGCTGAGCACGCGCCGCACGCTCATCGGATCGATCTGGAAGCTCGAAGGGTCGCAGTCGGCGAAGGTCGGGCGCAGACCGTTCCACAGCAGCCCGTGGGCGGTGGCGAAGAAGGTGAAGCTCGGCGTCGCCACCTCGCCGCGCAAGCCCAGGCAGCGCTCCACCAGCATGAGCCCGGACGTACAGCTCGACACGGCCACGCATTCGGGCGCTTCGAGCAGCTCCGCCGCCTCGCGCTCGAACGCGGCGACCTCGCCCGCGTTGGTCAGGTCGCGGCTCTCGAGCACGGCCAGTAGACGCTCCCCTAGAGCCGAAGAGGAAGGCAGATCGGGGGATGCAATCGGAATCGAATTCACAACGAAGATACTCCTCGGGAAACCAAAGGCGCAGCGGCGCGGAGCGGCCGTCGGGTACGAGCCAAATCCGCCGCCGCGCGAGAAAGCAGGTAGGCGGCCAACACCAGCAGCGCGCCCCACACCGCCGGACGCACGAAAACCGTGAACGCGTTGCGCGCCGTCCACAGCAGTGGACCCAGCGCCATCGCCCACACCGCCACCCGCGCCGGGCGCACACCGTCCAGCCGGTCGCACCACACCAGAGCGACGGCCAGCAGCGCGAAAAAGCCAACCACGCCGGCGACGCCGAAGTTCATGTAGGGTTCGGCCACGGCGGAGAAGCCCAGCCCGCCTCCGTGGTAGTAGTGCCACGGGGCGGCCAGCCGCGCCATCCACCGGCTCGGCGGCAGCTCCTCCACCGGCTCATACCCGCCCGCCTGCCATTCGAGCGCCAGATTCGGCGCCACCATCTCGAGCGCTTGCCAGTAGGTATAGCCCCAGCGATAAGGCTCGTTCTCCATCAGCTCGAGGGTGTGGACCAGCGGACGCAGGCTGCCGCCGACCTCCTGCAAGCCCTCGAGCGGCCGAGCCTCCAGCGCGACGTCAGCGAACGACCGCTCGGCGAGCGGGTTGTCGCGCAGGGTCCGCGCGGCCGGGATTGCGACCATCAGCGCCGCCAGCCCCGCCGCCCAGGCGGCCCGCGGCAGCCGAAAGCCGCGCTTGTGCAACACCGCCAGCATCGTTGCGGCCGGCGTCAGCGCGAACCCGCGATAGCCCAGCACGAACACGCTGCACGACCACACCATCCCCAACGCCGCCACCAGCCGCATGCGCCGCGCCGGGGCCGCCGCCGCCGCCAGGTACAGCCCCATCGGGAACACCTGCAAGCTCGAGATGAACAGGCGCGGGTCGTAGAGCTGCGTCAGCCCGTAGGACTCGAAGTAGGTCGCCTGCGTCAGCCGATCGATGCCGATCAGCCAAGCGCCGAAGGCCAGCAAGCCCAGCCCGGCTACCGCCGTCGCGAGCCCGCAGCGATACATCGTCGTATTGTGCAGCCGTGCGCCGGCCGGGGCCGCGCCCGCTGCGCCAGGTCGCCGCCAGGTCGCGACGCTCAACCCGGCCTGGTAGCAGCCGAACGCGATGATCACGAGCGTCAAGGCCTCGTCGAGGCGATGCGCCAAGAACCACAGCGGGGCGTCGCCGCCGTCCAACCCCAGCGCCCACGGCCCCGCTAGGCCCAGGTGAAACGCCGCCAGCGTCCACAGATAGAGCATCGCCGGCGAGAGCGGATGCAGCCGCATCAGCCGCAACCCGGCTCCCGCGGTCACCAGGAACGACGCCGTCGCCGCCAGGGCCGCAGCGGCGTCGTCGTCCACGTTGGCCGCGGCGGCCCACAGGCAAACCTGCGCCGCCAGCGCGATTCCCAGAGCGGCGACCCGGTTGCGCTTCATGCCGCCTGCGCGCTCCAGCTCGCGCTTCTGGTCGATTCGTAGAGGGCCGTCACCGCTCGCCACGATCCGGCGGCGTCCAGGCCGGCCTCTCGTAGGCGCTCCACCGCCGCCCGCGGCTCGAGCCGCGGCTTGGAAGCAAGCCCGGCGAGCTGCTCCGGCCAAGGCTCGCCCAGCGAGAGCTTTTCCACCTGCTCACCGACGATCACGGCCTCGCTGGTGATCCGCTCCGAGATCAAACACGGCAAACCAGCCGCTTGCGCCTCGAGCAGCGCCACCGGCAAGCCCTCGTACAACGAGGGCATCACGAAACCGTCGCAGGCGCCGAGCAGCAGGGCCGGTACGTCGTCGCGCAGCCCCAGCAGCCGCACTCGGCCGCTCAACCCGCGCTCGGTGATCGAGGCTTCGAGCGGGCCGCGCTGCTCGCCTTCGCCCGCGATCAGCAGATGTAGGTCCGGCTCCAGCTCGAGCGCGCGCGAGAACGCGTCGATCAGGAACGGGTAGTTCTTCTGCTCGATCAGCCGGCCGGCGGCGAGCAGCGTGGGCGCGGCCTCGGGCAGCCCCAACTCGGCGCGCAGCTTAGGCTCAGGCCTCCGCTCGAACCGGCTCAGGTCGATCCCGTAAGGCAGAATCGCGGGCCCGCTCGCGCCCAGCGCTTTCGCCGCCGCGCTCGAGCAGGCCAGGGTCAGGTTGGCGTGGTCTGCGATCAGCCGGCGCATCAGCGCCCGGTAGATCTCGCGCGAGGGCCCTCCTCCGGCTCCGTCTGAGGAGTTGTGCGCGTGCGCGGCTCGCACCGCCGCCCCGCCGTAGTCGGCCAGCGCACAGATTGCACCGCTGAACAACAGCACGTGCGCATGCACCGCGTCATAGCGTTCGCTCCGCAACAGCCTCAGGAAGCGAACCGGGAACGTCGGCGCCGGGCGCCAAGGGCAATGCAACACTCGCAGGCCCAGGGCCCGCGCCCGCGGCGCGCAGACGCCCTCCTCATCGGCCATCAGACAGACATCCGCCGTCCAGCCGCTGTCGCTGCACAGCTCGAGAGCCTGCAGAAACCACGTCTCGGCCCCGCCCCGCGCTAGCGCGCCGAAGACGTGCAGCGATCGCCCGCCAGTGCCGCTCTTCCCCATCCGCCGTCCGACCTATGCAGGCAATCGGCGGCGGAAGATCAAGGCATTAGCGATTCTCTGTGTGGCGCGCTAGCGGCCCACGCTCAGCCGCTCGGCCAGCGCGTTGGGCAGCCCTGCGTCGACGATCTTTCTTTGGGAAACCGCCACCTCGTAGGGGCAGCGCCGATATTGCACGCGGCGGCGCTTGGAATCATACAGCGCGTACCCGGACTCCCACTCGAGATCGCGCGGCTGCCCGACCGAGCCCGGGTTGACCAGCGCGGTGTCCGATTCCTCGAACGCGAGCCCGTGCGTGTCTTCATCCTCGCCGTGGAGCGAGGCGGCGCCGTTGGAGTGGCGCAAGAAGAAGCCGCCCTGGATGTGGGTATGCCCAAAGAAGGCCACCCGGCCCAACACGTGCGGGAACTGGTTGGCCGCGTCCTGGGCGTCGATCAAGTACTCGTCCTCGTCGAGCACCGAGCCGTGCGCCAGCAGAAACTCCTCCACCTCCAGCGGCCCGGCTGGCAACCCCCGCAGCCACTCGAGGTTGCCCTTGTTGAGGCGCTCGTGCGTCCACTCCACCGCGTAGCGCGCCACCGGGTTGAACAGCACCGGCTCCTCGATGCCGCAGCACGCCTTGTCGTGGTTTCCTCGAATTGTCGTGTCGGCGTTCTCGCGCACCCACTCGCACACCGCGTTCGGGTCGGCGCCGTAGCCGACAATGTCGCCCAAGCACACGATGCGCTCGTACTGGCCCTCGGCGTTCCGCACCACCGCCTCCAACGCCTCGAGGTTGGCGTGAATATCGCTGATGACCAGGTATTGCATGCTGGGCTCAGGCCCGTTCGAGTCGGATCACCGCCGCTTCGGGCTCCGCGCCCAAACGCATCGGAAGCGTCACCGTTCCCAGGCCCGGGCTCACGTAGAGGGCGGAGCGTCCGCGCCGGTACAACCCCGAGACGAACGGAGTGAGGAAACGGCCGGGGTTCAGCGTCTGCTCCACGATTTCGAGCGTGATCTGACCCCCGTGGGTATGCCCGGAGATTACCAAATCGAACCCCAGCCTCGCCGCCGTGGGGAAAACGTCGGGGTTGTGCGAAAGCAGCAGGTTCACCGCACCTGGCCGGATCGCCCGCTCGGCGCCCACCAGGTACGGACGGCTCTGCTTCTGGTAGTCCACGCCAACCAAGTTGAGCGCAGCGTCGCCGAAGCGCAGCAGGCGGCCCTCCTGGCGCAGGAACTCGATGCCCTTGCGGCCGCCGTAGAGTTGCGCCTCGCCGCGGCAGCGCGCGAACTGCTCGTGGTTGCCCATGCAGCCCCACAACCCGTGGTCGGCGCGTAGCGCGGCGAGCTCGTCAATCGTTTCGTGTAGCGGATCGCCTTGGCGCGTAATCAGGTCGCCGGTCACCACCGTCAGATGCGGGCGCGTCTCGTTGACCATCGCAACCACCCGCCGCACTTCTTTGGGCTCGAGAAACGGCCCGGCGTGGATATCGGTGATCTGCCCGATGCGTAGCCCGACGAGGTCGGCGGGCAGGTCCGGAACCGCCATCGTCACCTCGCTGAGCTTAAATCGCTCGCGCTGCACGAACACGCCGTAGCCGGCGACGGCGAACGGCGCCGTCAGCGCCGCGCGGCGCGTCATCGCGCCCGCCGTCGGCTCCCCGCGCCCCGTCTCGACGGGCTGGCGCCGCAGCCGCCTCAGCGCCAGCACGCTCAAGTGCACCGTGAACGCTCCGCACGAGCCGATCACCCACACGGCCGAGAGCAGCCGCCAGAAGCTCGGTTCACGGCTGACGATGTCGAACCAGCGCGCCTGCAGCCGGAACAGATCGCCCACCGCGAGCAGCCAGAACGCCGGGAGCATCGCGACCACAGCCCACACGCCCGGCTTTCTCACGCCTCGTCGCGCCAGCGAGCGCCTCAGCTCGATGCCCATCCACACCCCGGCGGCCAACGAAAACGCGCGCAGCGCGTTCGTCGCCACATCGATGCTCGCTGGAACGGAGTAGTCCATCGTGGAAGGCGGGCCGACCGGCGTCCTCAGACCGCGCGCTCGCGGTTGCCCGACGCCAGCACCTCTCGAATCGAGTAGATCGGCCGCCCCTGACTTTCGAAATAGGTCCGCATCAGCACTTCGCCAATCAGCCCCGTGCAGAGCATCTGCAGCCCGGCGATCGCCAGCACCGCTCCGGCGATCAGCAGCGGCCCGTGCTCGATCATGATGTGGACCCCTTGCAGCTTGCGCCAGGCGAGGTAGGTGAAGTCCGCCGCGCCCAGCGTCCCCATCGCCAGGCCGATTGAACCGAAGAAGTGCATCGGGCGTGTGAGGTAGCGCAGCAGGAAGCGCAGCGTAATCAGGTCGAACAGCACGCGAAACGTGCGGCCCAGCCCGTAGTGCGACTTGCCCCCCTCGCGCTTGACGTTGCGGATCGGAACCTCGGCGATACGCGCCCCCTCGATGCTCGCCAGCACGGGGATGAAGCGGTGCAGCTCGCCGTAGAGTCGGATCGAGCCCAGCACCTCCGAGCGATACGCCTTGAAAGTGGTGCCGAAGTCGTGCAGCTCCACGCCGGAGAGCTTCGCCATCATCCAGTTGGCCGCGCGCGACGGCAGCCGCCGGGTCAGCAGGTTGTCTACGCGCTGCTGGCGCCAGCCGCTGGCGACGTCGTAGCCCTCGTCGATCTTCTCGAGCAATGCCGGGATGTCCTCGGGAGCGTGCTGCAGGTCGCCGTCCATGGCCACGATCACGTCGCCTTCGGCCGCCTCGAAGCCCGCCGCCAGCGCCGCCGTCTGGCCGAAATTGCGGCGCAACAACACTACGCGCAGCCTCTCGTCGTGCTCTACCAGGTTGGCTAGCAGCTCTCGGCTGGAATCGGTGGAGCCGTCGTCAACGAAGACGATCTCGAACGGATCGTCGAGCGCTTCGAGCGTGACGATCAGGCGGTCGTATAGAGGCAACAGCCGTGCCTCTTCGTTGTGGGCCGGGATGACGACGGAAACGGTGCGCTCGGACATTGTCCTGAGGCCATCATAACAGCGGTCGCCCGGCTCGACGACCCCCACCCCTCAGGCTCCGTACCGGTTCGAAGCCGAGCATCATGGACACACGGTGACGGTACACTGCCACGACACGCTGATCGACGGCACGGTTTTCGGTTCATCGGTCGACCGTGGCCAGCCGGCGACGTTTCCGCTGACGCAAGTGGCGTCGGCTGGAAACAGGGTCTCCCGCGGATGCCGACCGGCCCGAAGCACGGGCTCTACATCCCGCCGCACCTCGGCTACGGTGCGCGGGCGCAGGGCCAGATTCCCCCCAACTCGGTGTTGATCTTCGAGGTGGAGTTGCTGGGGATCGAGGGGCGCTAGCGAAGCGGCTGCGCGCGGGGCGTTCGAGGTCTCCCGGGTTTGCTATTGTGAACCGCTAAGCCTTGCACGTCGTTAGCGAAGATCACGCGATCAATCAGGATCGGCGGGCGCGGGTGAAGTACTTTGGCTTCACCCTCGCGGTGGGCGTCTTGTTGCTGCTCAACTTCCTGGGCGTCTTCAGGACGATTGCCGGCATCGACACGGCGCTGTTTCTGACCCTGATCGCAGGGTACAAGACCTTCTACAAGGCGATTTCGGACCTGCTCGAGCGCAAGATCTCGGCGGATCTGGCGATCGTGATCGCTGCGGTGGCGGCGACCCTGGTCGGCGAGTACCTGGCCGCCGCCGAGGCGATGTTCATCATGCTGGTGGGCGAGGGGCTGGAGGCATGGGCCGCCGGCCGCACCGAGGCGGCGATCCATCGCTTCGTCGACCAGCTTCCGCGGCACGCCACCGCGATTCGGGATGGGCGCGAGGTGCACGTACACGTCGAGGAGCTGATTCCCGGCGACGTGATTCTGGTGCGCGCCGGCGAGCGCGTTGCGGCGGACGGCGTAGTGGTCTCGGGCGAGTCGAGCGTGGACGAGAGCCCGATTACGGGCGAGTCCGCCCCGCGCGACAAGGGGGCTGGCGACGAGGTGTTTTCCGGCACGCTCAACGGCCACGGGCTGCTGCGCGTGCGGGTGACCAACGCCGCCGAGGAATCGACGCTGGCGCGGCTGATTCGGCTGGTGGAGGAGGCGCGCGACCACCGCGCGCCGGTGGTGCGGCTGGCGGACAAGTATGCGCAGTACTTCTTGCCGGCCATCCTGTTGATCGCGGGCGCGACGTGGTACTTCAGTGAGACGGACGGCGTGATGCGGTCGGTTGCGGTGCTGATCGTCGCCTGCCCATGCGCGCTGATCCTGGCGACGCCGGCGGCGATGGTGGCGGGCATTGGCGGGTTGGCGCGGCGCGGCATTCTGGTGCGTGGCGGCGCGGCGCTGCAAACCGGGGCCGGCATCGACACGGTGGTGTTCGACAAGACCGGCACGCTGACCTCGGGTGAGTTTCGCGTCTTGAAGGTTTTGCCTTGCGAGGGGTACTCCGAGGACG
The DNA here is from genome assembly GCA_965216545.1 of Bryobacterales bacterium. GTDB lineage: Bacteria > Acidobacteriota > Terriglobia > Bryobacterales > UBA6623 > RI-231. The sequence continues at coordinate 497,910 of OZ244172.1, read as the reverse complement.
ATGTACTGGCGATCGGCGCGGCGGCCGAGGCCGGCTCGGACCACCCGCTGGCGAAGGTCGTCGTGGAGGCGGCGCGCGAGCGCGGATTCGAGATTGCCGCCGCCGAGCAAGCGCGCATCGTGCCGGGCCGCGGCGCGGAGTGCGTGCTCGACCATCGCACGGTTCGAGCGGGGAATGAGGCCTTTCTCCGCGACCACGGCGTAGAGGGGCTGCAACCTTACCTCGACGAGGCCGACCGCGCCGGCGCCACGCCGATTCTCATCGCGCGCGACCAGGAATTGGCAGGCGCGCTGCTGCTGCGCGACACCTTGCGCGAAGGCGTGCACGAGGCCATCCACGAGATTGAGGACCTCGGCGTCGAGAACATCGTGCTGCTGACCGGAGACCGGCGCAAAGCCGCCGATGCGATGGCCCGCGAGGCCGGCATTCAGCACGTCGAGGCCGAGCTGCTGCCCGAGGAGAAGCTCGACCGCATCAAGCAGCTCCAGCTTCAAGGCAAGAAGGTGGCGATGATCGGCGACGGCGTCAACGACGCGCCGGCGCTCGCCGCCGCCGACGTAGGCGTCGCGATTGCGGGCTCGGGCGCGGACATCGCCGCCGAAGCCGCCGACGTGGTGGATCTGAACACCAGCGTCGAGAAGTTACCGCGGCTCTTCGAGGTGAGCCGGAACACCGTGGCGGTGATCTGGCAGAACATCATCCTGTTCGCCGGCCTGGTCAACGCCGTCTCGGTGTATTTCGCTTCGACCGGCAAGCTCGGGCCGGTGGCCGGGGCGGCTGTACACCAGATTTCGTCGATCTTCGTGATGCTGAACTCGGTGCGGCTGCTGCGCGTGGAGCCGCCGCAAGGGCATCGCTCCCGGTGGTCGCGCTTCGTTGCGTGGACCGGCGTTGGTTCGCTGTGGCGCCGCTTCGTACACGTGATTTCGCACCTCGACCCCGCCGCGGGCTTCGCCTGGATCTGGGAGCGGCGCCGCGGTCTGGTGAAGCCGGCGCTGGGCGCGCTGGGCTTGTGGTGGCTCTCGACGGCGACCTTCACGCTGGGCCCGGCCGAGACCGGCGTGATCGAGCGGTTCGGCCGCAAGGTGCTGCCGTATCGGGAGCCGGGGCTGAATTGGAAGCTGCCTTGGCCGGTCGATGCGGTCCGGCGCATCGAGAGCAAGCGCGTCCGCACAATCGAGATCGGCTTTCGAACCGAGAGCGGGGAGGCGGAGTTTGCCGAGCCGCCGGCTTATGAGTGGAACGTCCAGCATCGCGGCGGCCGCATCCGCGCGGTCGAAGAAGAGTCGCTGATGCTGACCGGCGATCAAAACATGATCGAGCTGACCGCGGTGGTGCATTACGAGCTCGATCGCCCCGACGACTACTTGTTCCGTCATGCGGACCCGGAGGAGACGATTCGCGTTGCCGCCGAATCCGCGGTGCGCAGCGTCGTCAACTCCATGGCGCTCGATCCGCTGCTGACGACCGAGCGCAGCACGCTCGAGCAGGACGTGGCCGCGGAGCTAAGGACTCGTCTCGAGCGCTACGAAGCTGGCGCCAACGTGCTGTTCGTGCGGCTGCAGGATCTGCATCCCTCGGTCGAGGTGGTCGACGCCTTCCGGGAAGTGGCCGGGGCGCTCGAAGAGAAGAATCGCGTGATCAACGAGGCCGAGGGCTACCGCAACGAGCAGGTCGCGCTGGCCCGCGGCCGCGCCGAGGCGCAACTCGAGACCGCCGAGGGCTACAAGCGGGGCAGGGTCAATCGCGCCGACGGCGACGCTTCCCGGTTCACGCAGTTTGAGCGCCAATACAGTCGCGCGCCGGATGCGCATGCGACACGGCTGTACCTGGAAACCATGGAGGAGATCCTGCCGGGCCGGCAAAAGCTCATTCTGGATTCCAACGGCGGCAAGAGGACCCTCTACACGATTGAGGACGGCGTAATGCTGGCGCCGCAGGGCGCGCAGATGCAGCAGCCCCCGCCGGTGTTCCGTCCCGAGGAGCCCGGCGAGGAGTAAGGCCGGGCGGAGCCAACGATGCACGATCACATCGACCATCACCATCATCACGATCACGGTCATTCCCACGGCCATGACCACGACCACGCGCACGCCGAGCCGTTCGACTGGGCGGGATTCTTCTCGCGCAACCGGAACGTGTGGTTGGCGCTGCTGGCGCTGGTGATCGTGTGGCGCTCGTTCGTGACCGTGCGCGAGACGGAGTTTGTGCTGGTGACGCGCTTCGGCGCTCCGGTGCGCACCATCGACGAGGCCGGGTTGAGCCTGAAGTGGTTCTGGGAGTCGGCCAACTACTTCGACCGCCGGGCGCGGGTCTACAACCCGAACGGGTCGGAGTTTCTCACCCGCGACAAGAAGAATCTCTCGATCGAGAGCTACGTGTTGTGGCGCATCGCGGACCCGGAGGCCTTCGTACAAACGGTGGGCGACGTGGATTCGGCAAAGGACCGGCTGCACGACGTGACCTGGGCGGGGTTGGCCGCCGAGCTGGGCCGCCACGATCTGGAAGATCTGATTTCGCCCGTACCCGAGGAGGTCAAATCGCGCGCTATGCTCGACCGGTTGAGCGAGGCGACTGGAGCGAAGGCGCTGGAGCAGTACGGCATCGAGGTGCTCGACGTACGCATCAAGCGGCTGAACCTGCCCGAGCAGAACAAACAAAGCGTCTACGCGCGCATGCGCGCCGAGCGCGAGCGCATCGCGCGGCAGTACCGGGCCGAGGGCGAGGAGCAGGCGTTGCAGATTCGCGCCGCAGCGGACCGCCGCCGCGAAGAGATTCTCTCCGAAGCCTACAAAACGGCGGAGGAAACCAAAGGCGCCGGCGACGCCGAGGCGGCGCGCATCTACGGCGACGCCTATGCGCGCAATCAGCAGTTCTACAAGCTCACGCGCACGCTCGAGACCTACAAGAAGTCGCTCGACGAAGACACGACGGTGATCCTCAACTCCGACTCCGAGCTGCTGCGGCTGCTGACCCGGGGGCAATGAGCGGCCGACGATGAGCGTGACGATTCCACCTCCGGTCGAAGCGGCCCCACGGCCGGAACCGCCGCCGCATCACGCAGAGGCGGCGGAGCCGACGTGGCAAGACAAGCTGACCCGGCGCAACGTCATCGCCGGCCTCGTAGTGTTGTGGCTGCTGAGCGGTCTCTACGTCGTGCCGCCAGAGGAGCAAGCCGTGGAGACGGTGTTTGGCGCGGTGACCGACCAACGCGTCGTCCCCGGAGTGCACTACAACATGCCGTGGCCGGCGGGAAGCGTTCACCGGCTCAAGGTGCGGCAGTTGCAGCGCGGGGTCATCGGCGGCGAGATCGCCGACCGTGCGACGCGGCAGCCCGATCCGCTGGTCTCGCAGTTCCTCACCGGCGACCAGAACATCATCCAAGTCATCGCCGTGGTGCAGTACAGCGTGAGCGAGCCGGCGGACTACCTGTTTCGGGTCGAAGACGTGGGGACGGCGGTGCGCAACGCGGTGGAAGCCGAGCTCGGCCGGCAGATTGCCTCGCGTACAGTTGACGATGTGCTGACGACCGAGAAAGTCGCCATCCAGGAGATCGTTCGCCAGCGTGCGCAGGCTTTGGTGGATGGCTACGATCTGGGCGTGCTGCTCTCCACGGTGAACATCGAGATGGTGACGGCGCCGGCCGAGGCGGCGGACGCATTTCGCGACGTCGCTAGCGCGCGGGCCGACGCGGCGCGCATTGTCAACGAGGCGCAGGGCTATGCCAACGACATCGTCCCCCGCGCGCGCGGCGAGGCGACGCAGTTGCGAGAAGAAGCGGCGGCGTACGAGGAGCGGGCCGTGAATCGAGCGCAGGGTGACGCGGCGCGCTTTACGGCACTGGCGCGCGAGCACCGACGCAACCCCGGCGTAACCGAGAGCCGGCTCTACCTCGAGACCGTGGAAGAAGTCCTGCCGCGGCTGCGAAAAACCATCGTCGATGACGACGGCAACCTGGATCTGACGATCGTGCGGCGCAACGAGAGCTCCGCCGGGGCGCTCGAGCGGTCCCAGCGCTAGGCCCGGGGCGGGGATGCGTAACGACACTCAGGCGAAGGTCATTACCGCGTTGCTCGCGCTCGGGGTGGTGGTCTACGTAGCGGGAGAGAAGAATGGCTGGCGGCTGCCCTCGGCCGCCGACGCCGGCGAGCTAATCGGCGGCGTCTCGAGCGAGCCCAAACCGCCGCGCGACACCATCTACACCATGCTCGATGCTGCTCGCGACGGCGACGGCGACGCCTACATCGCCTGCCATGCCGGCGAGATGGCGCGACAACTCGAGCAAAGCCGTGACGAGATGAGCCCGCAGGGATTTGCACGCTATCTGACCGAACGCAACCGCGAGATCAAGGGAGTCGCGATCAACGAGCCCGAGCTGGCGACCGAGGACCAGGCGAGGATACGAGTCGAGTACGTCTACCAGGATCGCAACGAAGTGCAGCAGGTCTACCTGGAGCGTTTGGGCGACGATTGGAAAATCACCGGCGTGGACGCGGCTGAGCGGGTCAAGACGCTGGTGCCTTACGGTACGCCGGTGTACTGATTGCCCGCGGCGAGGCGCGGCTAGCCCTTCTTGGCGGCTTTCTTCTTCGCGGCCTTCTTGCGGATGACTTTAGCCGCTCGGCGAGTGGCGGGGGAGTCCGAGCCGAGCGTGCCGTCGCGCAACTGCTGCAAAGCCTTGGGCGGTCGACCCCGCCGCCGGCCGGCCTGCAGCGCCTCGAGCGCGATGATCAGGCCGTCAATCCTCTCGAGCTCCTTGCGAAGCTCGGTGATGATCGCGACAACGTCCATATTCACGAGAACCCCCTATTCGTTTGGGCGAACACGCCCGTCCGATAATCCGCAGCGCCTGGACCGCTTTCCGGCGGCCCGCTGTAGCGAGACTGACGATTCGGACAGAAAGAATCTTAGCATTTTCGAAGGCATGAGGCTACCGATTGTTCGTTGAACTCGAACTTATTCATTTCAGGAGGTTGGGCGCGCGGCCGTGCGTCTACGCACCCGCAGCGTTCCGGCACTTGTCTGCACTCATCCGGAATTCGACGGTCAAATCTCTGCGCCAGGACGAGCTGACTCCGACGCGCTCGACCGATATGTCGGTCGAAAGGTGACGCAGCAGGGTGTCGGTTTGGGGATGAAACTCCAACGCGGGTGCGACCAAAAGCAGTCGCGGGGGGGCGGCGGCGACCGGCATACCGGCAAAATAGCCGCGTTCGCCGAAGATGCCGGAGGCGGCAAGCTCGCGCACGCGAATCCAATAGTCGAGGGCTTGCAGCGGCAGATGGATGTCCTCGCTCGCTTTGAGCTCGAGCACGACGAGCCGGCCGTCGCGCTCGACGCCGAGCAGGTCCAGGATTCCGCGGTCGCGCCCGAGAACCGCCGGAACGCCGGTGTAGATCGGGTCGGTCTCGAGGTCCGGCAGCAGCCGGTCCAGGCGGGCTCTGGCCTGCTCGGCCAACCAGGCTTCGGGGCGAGCCAGGTAGAGGGGGTGAGTGCGGCGGTCGGACTTGGGCGAGCGCAGTCGAGCAAGATTCTCGGCCAGATCGACGACGCGCTGGATTGATCGCGGGGTCGCCGGCGCGTCGGTCTCGAGCCCGAAGCTGAGCTTCCGCGCGCTTGCTCGAGCGAACGAGAGGCCGCCGACCTCGAGCGACAGAAGCCCGTCGGGCCGGGCGCGCCAACGCACGCCCGGGATGGCAGCCAGGGCCTCGACCTGCTCATGCACCCAGCCCGCCGGCCGCGCGGGAGGGCGGTAGACGGGCAACTCGAGCTCTAGAGGCGGCGCATCGCGAAGCTCGCGGCGGCGAGCGGCGCCGTTGCGGAAGTATTCCCTGACCTCGATGCGGCCTAGGCCTCGATTGAGCCAAGGAAGGCGTTGCAGGGTCAGCCCGGCGCGGCCCTCTGGCAGGAACAGGGCGAGCCCGGCCAGGCCTCGCGACTTGCGTCGCGCGCGCATCTCGGCGAGCCAGAGCAGCCCGAAGGTCAGCATCCTGTTGCAGGTTTCCGAGGAGGCGTTGGGCGGCGCCGCCATCAACGCCCAGGAATCCTGCCCGCGTAGGATCGCGCCGCGCACGTAGGACGAAGAGAACGAGCGCTGCAGGTCGGGCGAGGAGGTCAGCCGCTGCAAGCGATGCTGCGGAAACTCGCGGGCCAGCAGGCGCGCTAAGAACTTCTCGAAGCGGCCCATCGAATCGAGCCGTGCAACCCGGCGGCCGGCCGCAGCGCGGTCAACGATCTCGAGATCGGTTTCGCCGCCGCCGAACCGGCGCGCTTTCAAAGCCAGCCGTCCTCCGGCGGGCCGGCCGGCGGAGACGATGCGGCGCACCAGCCCGCCGGCGTCGCCCCACACCTCGAGCACGCAGCCTGGCGGGCGAGGATGCAATTGATAGGCGCCGGGGCGCAACTCGACGACCGCCTCTCCGGGCTCAGCGAGGACGGGGTCGGTGCAGCTCGAGAGAAAACGCTCCAGCTCGGCTAGGACCGCGGCCGGGTCCTCACCGCTCCGAGGTTTGGCCGGGGTTGCCATCCGCGGAGACTTGCTTGCATAGTATCGCCCGAAGCCGCCGCGGGGGAAAGAAAAAAGTCCCGGCGAACCCCACGAACGCCGGGACGTACCCTTCTGGACCCCTGTGACTCCCCGTTTCGCGAAGGAGGCGCACCCCATCAGCACATGCATGAAAGCGGACCGGATGCCCTCAACCGAGACGATGGTACGTCAACAGTGTGATCTTGCAAGTTGTACAGCAATCGTGCTGCCAAATACAGGATCGCGGATCGGGGCGATGCGGTAACGAATTTTATTTTCAGCGACTTAGAGGGACCCGTATCTGATTCGATACCAGAATATCGTGGCGCCGTGGCCGGAAGGTCGCCCGTCATTTACCGTTTCCTGGATTCTCGAGACCGGATTCCACAGCCGATTGGCTGATAGAATGCCAGGCATGCACGCGACGGGTCCGTCAGCGCCCGTGACGCCCGTTCGCATCACGCCGGACCCCGAGCGTGTACGAGCGGCGATGTCGGGCTTGGTGCTGCTAGGCGCCTTGATCGGTTTCGTGGGAGCGATGCTGCCGGTCTGGGCGGGCCGGTTGGCGCTGGACGTACTGGATGCGGGAGGCGTCTTTGCCGCCCTGGGCGCGGGGGCGCTGACGGCGGCGTTGCTGGCGCGACGCGCCGGTTGGGATCGCGGCGCGAACCTGCGCGGGCTTTTTGCGGCAGGAGCGTTGTGCTGTACGGCGGCGATCTTGACGCTGTCGTGGACCCGCGAGGCGCCGCAGTTGATTCCGCCGATGGCCGGGCTGGGCTTCGGGGGCGGGGCGGTGGCCGCCGCGGCGGCGGGGCTGCTGCGCAGTGCGACGACGGGGCGCCGGATCTCGACGCTGCTCAACCTGGCTGGCGTCTCCTTCGGGGTGGGCGCGATCGTCTCGAGCGCGCTGACGTGGTGGCTTCACGATTGGGCGACTTGGCGGGCTCTACTGCGGCTGTTCGCAATTCTGCCGGCGGCGCTGGCGGTGCTGAATTGGCGCGCACGAGCGTTCGATTTGGCGGCGGCCGCGCAACCGCCGGCGCTGGCCTGGCGTAGAGCGCTGACGCCGGCCGCGGTGCTGTTGGCGGCGAGCCTGGTGCTGCAGGCGCTCAACTACGGCGTGCTGGGCGGGTGGTTGGCGTTGTATCTCGCGCGCAAGCTGGGCGCGCCCGCGCCGACCTGCCTGGCAGTGTTGGTGCTGTTCTGGGTTGCACTGACCAGTGGGCGAGTGGCGGCGGCGCGGCTGGTCGAGGCTCTCGGACGCGTCGGCGCCATTGCCGCCGTCAGCGCGATCTCTGTGTTGGGCTGCTTGTTTCTTGTCAACACGGCCGCACCTTCGGGCGCGACGGTAGGGGCGGCGCTGGTTGGAGCTGGGCTGGGCGCTCTGCACCCGCTGACCATGGCCGCAGCGGCTGGCAGGCCAGGACAGCGGCCGGCCGCCTTCGTTCCGGGCTTCTTCGTCACCACGTTCCTTGGCGGCTTGCTGGCGGCCGGGTTGATCGGTCCGATGGCCGCGAGCTTCGGCGTGGACGTGGTGGTGTGGGTGTCGCTGGCAGGCAGCGTCGCGGCCATGGTGGTGCTGAGTATGATCGCCGTGGAATCGAGGCTGAGCGAGGCGGCTCCGGTCCGCTAGAGTCCCGTATGCGCGATCAGTTTCCAGTCGCCATCGGCTCGCGTGTAGTATTTCACCGCGCGGCCGGCCCAGCGTACCAGCGAGCCGTTCGGATTGCGCCATTCGGTATCGACATCGACGACCGCGACGGCGGCGTCGCCTTCCGGCGAGAGCTCGACGCGTCGAACCTCCCGCGTGTTGCGGGTAATCTCGTTGGCGAGAATGCGGGACCAGCCCTGCGTCCAACGCTCGCGGTCGAAGCGGCCCACGGTGAGCTTCCAGTCGAGCGGGTCGAGCGAGCCGCTGGTTTGCGGCCAAGCCCAAACCGCATCGGGGTGAAAGATCGACAGCAACGATTCGACATCGCGCTCGTCCCAGGCGCGAGTCTCGCGGTCGATCACCGCGCGGACTTGGTCTTCGACGGAGTCCATAGAGGCCACGATCCATTCTACGGAACTGCGCCGGAGGGCGGCTAGCGATGCCTCCTTGGCGGCGCAATCGGCGATACATCGCCCTGTTGGCGGCAATCTCGGCCGCGATATTGATCCTGGGCGTGCTGTTTCGCCCGAGTCAGGCTGAGGTGGACGCGATCGTGCCGGTGGCGCCAACGGAGATATCGCGATTGGAGCGGATGAGCATCCGCAACACCGTGCACGACATCGCGCAGTACTTTGCCGATCAGGCGGCTCTGCTGGGCGGCCAGGTGGTGCGCCTGGCCGGGGCGGAGCGCTCCGCGGTGGTCTGGGGACCCGGTCGCATAGTCTCCTCTGGCGGGCCTGAGCGTCCCTTGCCTGAGGACCGTGGCCTGGGCAGGGAGGGCGGCGGTCTGGACCTCGAGCTCGAGCGATTCATGCCCCACCGGCCGGTGATCTCGTATCGCACGGTCGATGCGGAGCGACTGGCCAGCAATGTTCGCTACCCAGCGGATTTCTATGAGATCGGCGGCTGGGCGTTGGCGTTGTGGCGCGGCGAGGACGACGAGCTGAACTACGAGCTCGGTCAGTTCCTCGGCGCCGCCGCGGCCGATTGTGACGGTTTCACAGGCACCCAACTGCGTTTGAATATCGATTTGAGGCCCGAGATGACTGGCGGCGCGGTGTTCGACTATGACGGCGCCTTGATGGGGCTGGTGGCGCGTTGCGGCGGCGACACGGTCGCTCTGGACGCCGCTACGGTCGAAGCGGCGGTGGCGGCGACCGAGCAGGTCGAAGATCGCCTCGCTGGCGGGTTTGGGCTCGTGGTGGGGGCTCCGTCCGAACAGGAATGCAAGGCGTTGTCGGTGGCCGACGGCCTGCTGGTGCGCCAGATCTGGCGAGGCTATCAGGCTGCCGCGGCTGGGCTGCTGCCGGGTGACGTAATCGTGGCGCTCGACGGCGAGCCCGTCGCCGCCGCCGCCGATCTCGAGCGCATGACGCTGCCGATCGCGCGGGAGGTGTTCGATCTCACCGTGATCCGGTCCGGGCGCAAGCGGGAGTTGCGCGTGAAAGCGCGGACCGACGGGCGCCGCCACTTCGGCCCGGCGGGGGTGGCTTGGACTCGTCCTCCCGCCGGCCTGCCCATTCAAGCCGTCGCTGCGGAAAGCCGTCTAGCCAAAGCGGGGGTGCGCGCCGGAGACCGCCTGCTACGCATTGGCGGCCGCAGGGCCGAGAGCGCGGAGAGAATCGAAGAAGCTCTGGCCGGCGGCGGCGAGCCGCTCTTCGCCGTGTTCGAGCGCGACGGGCGCCTCTGGGGCGCGTTGCTTTGACGGGATCTCTCGCGTGAACGAAATCTCCTCGCTCGGTCTGATCTTACTGCTGGCGCTGCTGGCGGGCCACCTCACGCAAATCGTCCGCATGCCCGAGGTGACCGGGTACGTGTTGGCGGGCGTCGCCTTGGGCCCGTCGGCGCTGGGCTGGGTCACGTTCGAGAACCTCCACGCGCTGCAAGCGCTCAGTGAGATTGCGCTTGGGTTGATCCTGTTCTCGATCGGCGCGGTGTTCGAGTATCGACTCCTGCTGCGATCGGGGTTGGCCATTCTGAAGCTGACCATGATCGAGTCTTGCCTGGTGGCGTGCCTGGTGTCGGTCGCGATGGCCGCGTTGGGTCTGCCGTGGCAGACGGCGCTGTTGTTAGGAGCGATTGCGATTGCGACGGCGCCGGCTTCGACGTTGATGGTGATGCGCGAGTGCAACGGCCGCGGTCCGCTGAGCGATACGCTACTGGGCGTGCTGGCGATGAACAACATCTTCTGCCTGACCGCGTTCAGCTTGGCGGGCACGGCGATCGACCTGGCCTCGGCCTATTCGCGTTCCGAGCCTCTGGGCAGCGCTCTCTACGTCTCCATCTTTCCGCTGTTCTGGCAGTTGATCGGATCGGTGGCGCTAGGCTTTCTGACCGGGCTGCTGCTCGCCGCGTGGGCCCAGCAGGTGACCGAGAACGGCGAGATCCTGATCCTGCTGGCGGGCTCGCTGCTGCTGTGCGTGGGCGTGGCCCGCGCGCTCGACCTCTCGTCGATGGTGGCGAGCTTGGCGGTTGGCGCGACGATGGTGAACCTCTCGGCTCGCAGCCGGTCGTTGTTCCGAGCGCTGTCGGCGTCGGATCCACCCTTCTACGCCATCTTCTTCGTCATCGCCGGGGCGGATCTCGACCTGGGATTGCTGCGGGAGATCGGCTTGCTGGGCTTTGCGTATGTCGGGGCGCGCTTGTTGGGCAAGTTCATCGGGGCTCGCATCGGCGCTCGGAAGGCGAATTTGCCGGCGCAGGTTCGTCAACTGCTCGGTTTCGCGCTGCTGGCGCAGGCGGGCTTGGCCGTGGGGCTGATGCTCGCGGCCGAGCAGCGCTACCCCGAGTACGCGGACACGATCAAGACGATCGTGCTTTCCGCGGTGGCCGTCTTCGAAATGTTGGGACCGATCAGCGCCCGGTTCGCGATCGTGCGCGCTGGCGAGGCGCGGGTCAGCTCAGCGAAGTCGGACTCGATCTGGGCGTTGAGCTAGCGTTCGAGCGCCCTCGCTACGCGCGCGGCGCCTGTCAGCCAATCACGATCTTCGGCTGACTGGGCACGATTCTGCCGGGCAGGCCGCCGGATTGAGGCCCAAAGACGACCGGCTTCTTCGGCGCGCCCTCGCCGAGCCTGATCCGCATGCCGGCCTTTGGCGTCGGCGAGGCCGCGGGATAGGGAATTGGCGCGGGCGAGCCGCCTGGCCCGGCGATATTCAGGGTCCCGCCCTCGAACATCACCGCTCTCCGGTCGAGGTCGGAGAACAGCATCGGACGCGGGGTCGTGAACTTCCAGTATCGTCCGCTCCAGCTCGGGTGCGCGTGCGAGGAGTGGCAGGACTACTTGAGAATCGCTTCGTGGGCTTGTTTGGAGGCCACGTTCAGCAGGTCGAGCACCCACAGCGTGGGGTTTGCTTTGACGAGCGAGAGAGCCCAGTGGCGACTGCGAGTGAGATCACCTGCGACGCCGGCGGGGCTGTCCGCCGTTGCATCAGGCGCCGCTTTCTTGTGATGCGGAATCGTGGGCCGGATGAGGAACTGAAACGATCTCCACTCTTCGATCAGCCCCGTTTCGCTAGCGTCGAGCGGCCGTCCGATGCGTTCGGGGTGGTGCATGTAGAACACCATGTCCGTCAGGTAGCTCAGGCTCACGATGTTGGCTTGCACCGCTCTCGAGACTGCGAGCGGCCAAGCCAGCGCACCCATCTTGAAGGCTTCGCGCACATCAGCGGGGAGGCGATTGGGGTTGAAGGCCATTGTGGAGATTCGACCTCTGCGAGAAGAATACGGCGCCGGAAACGACCGATCAAGGAAAAACTATGCACAGAACAGAGTGTCGAGGCCCAGCTCGCAGCCGCGGCCCGACAGCTCGGCTTCGATGAGCGCTCGCGCGCCGCGCTTGCCCACCGCGACGAGGACGAAGGCCTCGCCGGGCGGCGGCAGGTCAACCGGGGCGATGACGGGCGCGCCGTCGACTCGCCAACCGATCTTGTCGGGGTCGATATCGACCCAGGCTTCGACCTCGAGGCCCTGTGCGAGGACGGGCGCCAAGCGCCGCCGTGTGACTCTGCCGGCGCCCCAAACCGTCACCTTGGGGTGATGCGGGTTGTGCACGGCCAGCCAGCGCGCCAGGTACGGCGCCTTGGCGCGGAAGAAGGCTTCGACGGAGTATCGCGGGTCGGTGCGCGTGAGCCGGTCGGGGTGCTCGCGCCAGCTCAACAGCGTCTGCTCGAGCTTCTCGAAGCGTACGCCCGCCTCGAGCCAGCGCAGCCACAGCTCGTAGTCTTCGGGGAAGCCGCCGGCGCGGTAGCCGCCGTGTGGCTCGACGAGCTCGTGGCGGAACATGACCGTGGGGTGGACCAGCGGCGACTCGACGAAGCGTTCGCGGGCGATCGCGTCGTGGGTCGACAAAGCGTTGCTCCACTCGAGCCAAAGGGCGAGCCCGCGGTTGGCGGTCCGGTCGCCCAAATAGGCGGCGCGCGAGGCGACCACACCAACCCCAGGATGGCGGTCGAGATAGTCGGCTTGGACGCGCAGGCGCTCCGGATGCGCGATGTCGTCGGCGTCCATGCGCGCGATGTAGGGCGCGGAGGCTCTGGCGAGCCCAGCGTTCAGAGCGGCGACGATGCCCTCGTGTTCCTGGCGAACGACGTGAAGCCTCGGGTCGTTCTCCTCGGCGAGGATGCGGCTGGTATGGTCGGTCGATCCGTCGTCGACCGCGATGACTTCGAAGCTCGGTTCGGTTTGGCGAAACAGCGAGTGCAGAGCCTCTCTGAGGTGGCGCCCGCCATTGCGAACGGGCATGAGGACGGAGACTCTCACGGGGGGAGGCGATGAGTCGCTACCGGAAATCCTCGACCAACATCAGGTCTGCGCCTCGTTGATCTGCCTGCGACCAAAGTAGCCAAGCGCCGTCGCTCGTAACGCTCAGGTCGTAGCCGGTAGGCGCCGGTAGGGCAACGACTTGCGTGGTCTTCCTGGATCTCAGATCCAGATAGCGAATCTCCGATGCGAAGGTTGTTGCTCCTTTCGGCAGGAAGTAGACTCCTTCCTCGGCCAGCGCGTAGGAGCCCATCGTCAGAGCCGGCGTCATCTTCTCGGAGTCTCCACCGTTGGCGAACATCCTCCACAGCGCGTCGTCCGCACCCACGTAGTACAGAAACCGTCCATCCGACGACACGTCGCAGTTGCGGCCCCCCTTGGAAGTCATCCGCTCGGGTTCCCCGCCGCTCGCCGGAACGCGAAAGCACTCCATGCGACCGGTCCGGTTGGACGAAAAGTAGACGGTCTTCATGTCCGGCGACCAGATTCCTCGACTCTCGAAAGCCGGATGGTCGTGGACCTGACGGAGCGTTCCGTCGTCGACATCGACCGCATAGAGATCGAAGTTCCCCGTCTCGGCGGAGGCGAACATGATCTGGCGGCCGTCAGGCGACCACTCTGGGAACGTCAGCCCGGCGCCATCGAGCCGGGTCACGCGATAGGAGTCGGATCCATCGCCCTGACTGACCCAGACCTCTGCGCCGCCAGTGCGGTTGGACCAGAATGCGATGCGCCCGTCGGGAGCATACTCTGGAAAGTGGTCGATGGCCGTGTCGGTCGTAACGAGAGTGGAGCCGCCGTTGGCCTTCCCCGGCGACCGAATCGGCAGACGCCAGAGGTTGCTGTCCTTCCTCAGCACGGAGTAGACCAGTCGATTGGCCTTGTCGCTGTAAGCCAGCGCCTGCACTTGATACTCGGTCGAAAGAGAGCGTACTTTCGTTTCTCCGGAGCTTACGTCAAGCATCGCCAGCGAACCGGCCCAGGCGCCGGTCGACACGAGCATTTCTCTGCCGTTTGGCAGCCAGAAGGGCGCTGTGAAGCCGGCTCGCTCATCGCGAGTGACGGGGATCGGTTCGGAGATCGGCGTAAGATTCGGACCTAGCTCGATGCGGAACAGATTGGATCTCGTCCAGTGATCGATTCGACAGAAAACGAGCGTTCGGCCGTCCGGCGAGAAGGCCGGGCAGCCGTCGCCCATGGCTTCGGTAGGCGGCACGGTCAAACGACGCACTTCGCGAGTCTCGGTCGAGACGGCTACGAGGCCGGAACGGCCGTCCGTGACGATCCATCGGTCGTCGGGGCTCCAAGCCAACTTCGGTCCGAAACGCCCTTCCGAACCCAGCAACGGATCGATGGAAGGCTCGAGGAGCTCGCGCTCCTTTCCTCCGATAGACGGAATCAGCACGAGCTTCGGCGCGACGCCCGGGTTTCCCCGCAAGAACGCGATTTGCTTGCCGTCGGGCGACCAAGCGGGAAAGCGCTCATGATCCGGGTGCGAGGTGAGCTGAAGGCGGCTATCTTCTCCGATCAGCCTGACGTAGATGTCGGCGCCGCTCTCGCCTCGCCAATGAAACGCTACACGCCGTCCGTCCGGCGAAAACGTCGGATGGTCCTCCTCGCCGCGATAAGTTGTCAACGGAACGGCGCCAGGCAAACCTTGGACGTCGGCGGGGCCCGACTCGTGAAGCCAAAGCATGGCGCTCAGCGAGGTGACAAGCGCCACCGCTGCGACGGCTCCGTACCAACGCGACCACCCGCTCGAGGAGTTGTCCGACTCGGCAAGTCTCTCGACGGAGCCGATGAACCGGTAGCCGCGCTTCGGCAGCGTCTCGACGAATCGCGGAGTCGTCGCCGAATCCCCTAGCGCTTGGCGGATCTTCATCACCGCCGTTGAAAGACCTTCCTCGAACCCTCCGTGGGTCTCGTCCGGCCAGAGGCGTCGTTGCAACTCTTCTCGGCTGACCATCTCTCCCGGCCGCTCCAAGAGGGCGCTCAGCACTGTGAAGGGCTGCTCTTGGAGCCGAAGTCGGACGCCGTGCTTGCGGAGCTCGCCCGTGTCGACGTTCCGGTCGAACACTCCGAAGCGGATCGCGCTGCGCTGCTGGGGAACACCTGGCACAGTCGGTATTTTCTCGCTCCGTCATCGAGCACTCAAGTGATCCTATAAGTCTTGTTTTATCAGTTCCTTATAGGTTCACACGGGTTGCGGAATTGTTCCAGATCGATTCAAGGCGTATTCCATTGATCGGATTCGCCCGGGAGTCCAACTTCGGTCTGAACAGGCTTCATTGCCAGTTCTCCGGCCGTGACCTGATCCTTGAGCATTGTCCTTTTCTACCCATTAATCGCCGGTCCGGCGCCACTGAGCTCCGCGGATCGTGTGGTCGCCGATATCTCCATGGCGGTCCGGATATACGACTACGCCCAAGTCGATACGGAAGTCCTCGTCCACGCTGAACGTGAGCTGCCGAAAGTATTCAGGAGGATCCGCGTAGACGTAGAGTGGCTGGACTGTCCGATCTCGATGGAAGAGGCTGCCCGCAACAGAAGCTGTGCGGCAGAGCAAGGGCCTTCGGATATTCAGGTGCGGATCTTGTCCCAAAGATGCACGCAGACGCCGGCTCCGACCTGAACGCGCTTGGAGCGGCGATGATTGGGGATCACATCCGGTTCCCGCACCTGGCTTCGGTGTTTCTGGGGCGAGTAGAGGCCCTCGCGAAGGGCGAGATCATTCGGATGGGCCCGGACGTCGTACACCCTGCGATGTCCAGGCCGGCAGTTCTCGGCCCGGATTTCCGATTTGAGCTTCGCCTGCTAACCATCGCGATGCTCCCGGCGCCCCTGTAGATGCGGGTTTGAGCGCATCAGATGGGCCATGGAGGGCGACACCGAGTGGGTGACAAGGATGGCAAGCCGTTTCAGTTCTCGTTCAACGGGTTTGTGAAGGTCGATTTCCAGGGCTCGCGGGTCACCTCTGACGGCGGCCTGCTGCTGGTTCGAGAGCTAGACGAACGGCTCGGCCTCGGCAAGCTGATTGACGACCATCTCAGCGATACGCGGCAGGGCGAGAACAAGAAGTTCCCGCTGGCGGATCTGGTGCGGCAGTCGGTCTACTCGCGGTTGGCGGGCTACGAAGACCTCAACGACGCCGTGCGGGTGGCCGCCGATCCGACGTTTCGCCTGCTCGGCTCGAAGAAGAACTGGGATCGCGGCGGGGCGCTGACCTCGCGGTTGCAGAGCTTCGAGACCGGCATGCTCGCCGGCGACGAGAACCTGATCGGGTTGATGGCGGTGAACCGCGAGCTGATCGGCCAAGCCGAGGCCGGCGACGACAGCGAGCGCGTGGTGCTCGACATGGACTCGACCGAGAGCCCGGTTCATGGCCAACAGGAAGGCAGCGCCTACAACGGCCACTACGAGTCGGTCTGCTATCACCCGCTGTTGCTGTTCAACCAGCACGGCGACTGCTTATCCGCGAAGCTGCGGCCGGGCAACGTCTCCAGCGCCGAGGACTGGGACGAGCTGTTGCTGCCCGAGATCGAGCGCCAACAGGCCGAGGGCAAGGAAGTCACGTTCCGCGCCGACGCCGCCTTCGCCAAGCCGGAGATTTACGAGGCGCTGGAAGAGCGCGGCGTCAACTACGTGATCCGCATTCCGGCCAACAGGAACCTGGAGCTGGAGATCGAAGACATCCTATTCCGAGCGCCGGGCAGGCCCTCGCTCAAACCGCTGGTGCGCTACAAGAGCTTCCGCTATCAGGCCGCGAGCTGGTCGAAGTCCCGGCGGGTCGTCGCCAAGGTCGAGCACCACGCGGGCGAGTTGTTTCCGCGCGTCGGTTTCATCGTCACGAACATGGCGTTGCCGAGCCGCTCGGTGGTGCGCTTCTACAACAAGCGCGGCACGGCGGAGCAGTGGATCAAGGAAGGCAAGCAGGCGACGTGCTGGACGCGGCTGTCGTGCCGGCGCTTCCGAGCGAACGAAGTGCGGCTGCAACTCGCGGTGCTGGCCTACAACCTGGGCAACCTGTGGCGGCGGCTGGGGCTGCCGAGCCGGATCAAGAGCTGGTCGCTGACGAGCTTGCAGCAGCGGCTGATGAAGACCGGCGGTCGGCTGGTGAAGCACGCGCGGTACTACTGGCTCTTGTTGGCCGAGGGGCGCCTCAACCGCCAGCTGTTCGGCGAGATGCTGGCGAGGTTGGCGGCGCTGCCTGCGCCGGGAGGCTGACGCGGCGAGGCTCGGAGCATCCGAACACGAGTCGCCGAGAGGCGAGGTCGGAGCGGTGTCGGCGAAGGGCGCCGTCCGAGCCCGTGAAGCGACGCGCGACGCTCCCAGTCGCGGCCAGACAAAGGAGGAAGGAGGCGAATGTGCCGGAGAAGGCAGAAAACCGTTGCGCCGGAGCGGCGTGCTCGACTACGCTACACGCGTCGGGATGGCCAAAATGGAAATCCCGGCTCGGACGCCTGTTGGCCCATGTGATCGCCCACGAAGTGGGACATCTGCTGCTCCGATCGAAAAGGCATGCGAACGGAGGGATCATGACAGGCTCTTGGGACTCCAACGTTGTGGCGAGAGCCCTGACGGGAAGCCTACGCTTCTCCCGCAGAGAGGTTGGGCGCATTCGAGACGAGTTACGACGACGCATGGCGGCAGCGAGTGGCTGCTAGGAAGGCTGTTTGCTCACAGCAGCGGCTTGACCGCTCGTTCGAGCTCGGCCAAGGTCATCAGGCCAGGGTGGTAGAGACGCACGACGCCTTCGCGGTCGGTGATGACGATCGTCGGTGTGGTCGAGACGCCGAACTCGACGAACATCTCTTCGCTCAGCGGCTTGGGCATCCACTCGGGCAGGGGACTGGCTTGCTGCCAGTCTCCTTCGACGTAGGCGATCTCTTCGTCGCGGGAGGCGGATACGCGGCGGCTGCTCGTATACCCGAACAGCGTCGTTGGGCCGACGATGGAGAGGCCCTTGTCCGCGTAGCGCTCATGGAGGGTGATGAGATCCGGCTTTTGTCGCCTCGACGAGCGACACCAGTGAGCCCAGAAGTAGTAAACGGTGACCCTGCCCTCGCGGGACATCGGCTCAGCCTCGCCCAGGTAAAGCTCCGGCTCGAGGTCGGGCATGGGCGAGCCCTCGAGCGAAGCGGCCAGCACGTTCTTCTGAACGCGGGTCTCGATCGAGGTTCCGCGGTACTTGTTTCGCTCGGCGCGCAGGAACGAGACGGCGCGGTCAGCCTCGCCCGCGGCTAGGCGCGCGCCGCCTAGCACTTCGACGGCCGCGCCGAGCGCGGTTGCAAGCTCGGGGGAGGAGTCGACGCCGTCCTTCGACGCCAGGCGCGAGCCAATCTCGTAGGTTTCGCGGGCATAGGGCTCGGCGATGTCCCATTCTTCAGCGAAGCTCGCGCCGCGGGCGACCCAGGAGAGCGCCACGAGCAAGGCGGGGTCGGTCGGCGAGCGTAGGGCGCGCTCTGCCTCGGCCAGGGCGCGGGCTTCGTCGACCCGCTTGTCGAAGGCGAGGTCCTTCATCTTGCCGCTCAGGTTCGCGGTTTGGGCCGCTAGGGGCACGGCGACGCAGGCGGCGGCAGCGAAACGAAGCGCTCGTCCGATCACAGCTTCTTCAACCGCAGATTCCGGAACTGCACCGGCTCGTTGTGACCGAGGAAGCCGATGTGCCCCGAGGCGCGCCGCAGCCCTGGGTGCTTCTCGAGCGTCTCCGGGTCGCTGACGTCGTCCATGTTGACGTCGAGGATGGTTTGGCCGTTGACGACCACTTTCACCATGCGACCTTGCACGGTGACCTCTTCCTCATTCCACTCGCCAACGGGTTTGAGCGCGCCGGTCTTGGCGGGGAAGACGTTGTAGAGCGAGCCGTGCTTTTGCCACCTCTTGATGTCTTTGTAGCGCTCGGAGTGGTTGTCGATGATCTGCAGCTCGTTGCCGACATAGGCGGTGTCTTTCTCGGTCAGAGGACAGCGGATACAGAGGCCGTTGTTGGAGCCGTCTTCAAGCTGAAACTCGAATCGCAGGACGAAGTCGGTGAGCTCTTCTTCGAAGTAGAGATTGCCGCCGCCGCCGCGGGGCAGCACGATCTTGCCGTCTTGGGCGAGATAGCCTTCGCCGTGACCGCCGAGCAGCGTCCAGCCGGCGAGCGAAGCGCCGTCGAAGATGGGCTCAAAGCCGGGTTCGGCGGCTTGGGAGGCCGGGGCGGGGGACTCAGCCGCCTCCGCCGACGGCTGCTCGGGCGGCGCGCCGCAAGCAGCAAGCAACAGGCCCGCTGCGAGAACGGTGCAGACGCTTGGACGAGGGTTCGTAGCCATGGCGCCATTGTAGCGCCGCGGCCGAGTTAGCGTTGCAGGTAGCGGCGGAGCTCGTCGGGCCGGGTGGCGTGCGAGTAGGCGACCTCGGGGGTGATCTTGCCGTCGCGGACCAAGTCGCCCAGCGACTCCTCCATCATGATCATGCCCTCGGAGCGGCCGAGGCTCAATTGCGAGCGCAGCATATGATCTTCGCCTTTGCGAATCAGGTTGCTGACGGCGTGGTTGGACATCAGCACCTCCACCGCCGGGTAGCGCTCGGAGCCTTCCGAGGCCGGGATGAGCTGCTGCGCGACGACGGCGGCGAGCCCCAACGAGAGCTGCTGCCGCACCTGGTTCTGTTGGTCGGCCGGGAAGCCGTCGACGACGCGGCCGATCGCGCGCACCGCGTCGTTGGTGTGCAGGGTGGCGAGCACCAGATGGCCCGTCTCGGCCGCGGTGATGGCGGCGGACATCGTCTCGGTGTCGCGGATCTCGCCGAGCAGGATGACGTCGGGGCTCTGGCGCAGGATGCTGCGCAAGGCGCCGGCGAAAGTGTGCGCGTCTCGGCCGACTTCGATCTGCTCGACCACCGAACGCTCGTTGACGTGACGGTACTCGATGGGGTCTTCGATAGTGACGATGTGGTGGGGGTGGCGCCGGTTGATCAGACCGATCAGCGCGGCGAGCGTGCTGGTCTTGCCCGAACCGGCCGAGCCGGTGACCAGGATCAGGCCCTTCTTCTTGTCGGCCAAGCGGGTGAGCAACTTGGGCAGGCGCAGCGATTCGATAGTGGGGACCTGGTGTGGCAGCACGCGCAGGGTGACGCCCAGAGTTCCCCGCTGGAAGTGCAGGTTGGCCCGAAACCGGCCGATGCCGGGCCGTACGAAGCTGAAGTCGAGCGAGAGATCGCGCTCGAGCTCGGCGGCGAGGTCAGCCGTGAGCAAGGGCGCGACCATCTCGCGGATCGCCTCGTCGCTCAGCGTCGGCTCTTCGCTGGTGTTGAGCTCGCCGAGGTGGCGGGTGACGACGCCGCAGCCGTCGGTGAGGATCAAGTCGGAGGCG
The DNA here is from genome assembly GCA_965216545.1 of Bryobacterales bacterium. Classification (GTDB taxonomy): domain Bacteria; phylum Acidobacteriota; class Terriglobia; order Bryobacterales; family UBA6623; genus RI-231. The sequence goes on along the minus strand of OZ244172.1, from coordinate 477,620 downwards.
CCGCTTTCGACCGCGCGTCGCAAGATGTGGTCGAGCGGGCCGAGGTCGGCGACCTCGCCGGCGCCGGGCAAACGGGCGGGCAACTCGACCGGCGTCGGGCCGGCCTTCGGCGCCTCGCCTGCTGGCCGGGCGGCGTTGAGCCGGCTCACCAGCGCTTCGAGCTCTTGATCATATTGCGCCATGTCGCTTACGTCGCCTCGCTGAGCTTTGCCAAGTAGCGGCCCACGGCCTCGATGCCGGCGTAGAAGTTCGGGATGTGGAACTTCTCGTTCGGCGCGTGCAAGTTGTCGTCCGGCAAACCGAAGCCCATCAGAACGCTCGGGATGCCGGCGTGCTGTTCGAGCAGCCCGACAACTGGAATCGAGCCGCCGGAGCGCATGTAGACCACCGGAGTCGAGAAAGTTTCCTCGAGCGCCGCGGCGGCCTTCTCGATGTAGACGTTGTCGGTCCGCGACAGCGAAGCCGGCGCCTGCGCCATGATGCAAGTCCGGCCGACGACGCCGCGCGGGCAAACCGCGGCGACGCGATCGATCAAGCCTTGGGCCGCTTTCTCCGGGTCCATGTCAGGCACGAGCCTCATACTCACCTTCGCCAGCGCCTTGGACGGGATGACCGTCTTGGCGCCTTCGCCGACGAACCCGCCGCGTATGCCGTGCACCTCCAGCGTTGGGCGCGCCCAGATACGTTCGAGCGTCCCATAGCCGGGCTCGCCCGTCAATTGGGTCGATCCTACCTCATTCTCTAGGAATTTCGCCTCATCGAACGGTAGTCGAGCCCAAGCCTCGGCTTCGGCCGGCGAGGGCGGCTCGATGTCGTCGTAGAAGCCAGGGATGAGGATGCGCCCGTCGGCGTCTTTGAGCCCGGTAAGAATCTCCGCGAGCGCCATCAGCGGATTGGGCGCGACGCCGCCGTACATTCCCGAGTGCAAGTCCGTCTTCGCGCCTTGGACCGCAATCTCGGCGTAGACCAGGCCTCGGAGGCCGGTGGTGATCGTTGGCAGGCCGGGGGCGAACATTTCGGTATCGCAGATCAAGGCGGCGTCGGCGCCGATCTCGCCGCCGTGCTCCTCGAGATAGCGCGTGAGCATGCCGCCGTCGGTCTCTTCTTCGCCCTCGATGAGGAAGCGGACGTTGACCGGCAGCTTGCCGGCGGTTTCGAGGTGACCTTGGATGGCCTTGAGAATCAGATAGGTTTGTCCCTTGTCGTCGACCGCGCCGCGGGCATAAAGGTCCTCGCCTCGGCGGGTTGGCTCGAACGGGGGCGTGGTCCATTCCTCGAGCGGGTCGGGGGGTTGAACGTCGTAGTGTCCGTAGATAGCTAAGGTGGGCTTGCCCGGCGCGTCGTTGCGCTCGCCCAACAACAGCGGATGACCGTCGCCTTCGACTAGCCGGACGTTCTCGATCCCCATTTCGCGCAGCTCGTGGGCCAGAAAGTCCGCGGCGCGTCGCATGTCGAGCTGGTGCTCGGGAAGGGCGCTGATGCTGGGGATGCGCAGCAGGTCTTTCAACCCTTCGAGAAATCGTTCGCGGTTGTTGCGGTAGTAGTCGAGCGTCTTGGGGGCGATGGACATGAGACCCCCACAGTATCGCGCGATCGGCGGCGCTCAGCCGTCCCGGTCGAAGCGCTCGTCGACGCTCTCCCTGAGGTCCAGCGTATTGATGAGTCGGTGCAGATAGGTGCGGTTGATGCCCAGCAGCCCGGCGGCTTCGCTGAAGTTGCCGTTGGTGCGCTCGAGGGCGTCGAGTATGATGCGTCGCCGATGCTCGAAGACCCGTTCGTGGTAGCCCCCAACGGCGGCCTGCCCGCTCTCGAGAATCTCTTCGGGAAGGTTCTCGATCTCGATTGTGGGCGTCGACCTGGAGGCCTCGGCGCGCTCGATCACGCCGCGAAGCTGGGTCAGGTTGTCGGGCCAGGGGCAGCGCTTGAGTAAGGCCGTCGTCCCGGGGGCGACGGTAACCGGCTGGCGGCCGCCGCGGCGCGCCGCCGCTTCGGCGATTCTCTCCGCCAAAGCCGGAACGTCGCTTGGACGGTCGTCGAGCCGTGGTATCTCGAGCGGCCGGCCCGCCAGGCGTGCGAGGTCCGTACCCAGTTGCTCTTCGATCAGGTCGATCGCGTAGTCTCCCTCCCAAAGCAGGATCACGCGTAGGTCCACGGGGATCTCTTCGATGCCGGCGCGGCGCCGGACTAAGCCGGTCCGGATTATCTGGACGAGCTTGGGACGGCATTCGAGGGGGAGGGCGTCGGCGCACAGCAACAACAAAGTCCCTCCGTAGGCGGTTTCCAACAGCGTGAGTTGCCGCACGCCGGGCTGCTCCTGCTCGTCGCCGAACAACTCGCGCTCGATGGTTGCAGGGTCGGCGGCGTCACATTGAATCTGAACGAACGGACCGTCCTTGCGCGTACTCTGATCATGGATCCAACGCGCTAGGCGGCCGCCCTCGCTGCCGGCCGGGCCGCAGATCAGGATCGGATCGTCGTCGAGCGCCCGAGTCTTCGCGTTGGCCCGCAGCAGCCCGATCTCGCGGCTCTCGCCCAGCAACGGCAATTCGGTGTCATCGCGAACCTGCTCTTCGATCAGTCGAGTTCTGGCGAGTAGCAGATCCAGGCGTCGCAAGCTTTCGATCGTTGCTGCCACGGTGGCGGCTGCTGCCGCGGCCAAATCCAAGTGGGCTCGATCAAACAAGGCGTCGGAACGGCGCGTATCGAGATACAAAACTCCAATCACTCGCCCGGCAACCATCAGCGGCGCCGCCAAAGCCGATTGCACGCGATCGGCGACCATCGTGCGCGGCGCGTCCTGCTCGTCCTGAATGCGCGTCCTCAGAAATGCGAGACCTTCTTGCAGTACCTGCCGCACGACAGTGCGGCTGATTTCGAACGAATCGGCGCCCCGAATGCGGGACCTCATCAGGGCCGAGGCTGGTGGCGAGCCCGGTCGATCGCAGAGCAGAATGGCGCCCCGCTCGGCTGGGATTGCCTCAAACAAACGCTCGATGAGCTGATTTTGCGCCTCTTCGGGAGTGGCGCGTTCCGCGACGGTCCGACATAGACCGAGCAATATCCAGAGGTCCCGCTCGGAACGGCCGGCGCCGCGCAATGGAGTTGACTGCAAATACACCGAATCGGCCGGGTCCACCGAGACCGTATCCATGCCGGAAAGTTCGCCGTCGGCTCTGGTCGGCTCGTCCAACTGCCCAGTGGGAGGCTCGTCCGGGGGGCTCGTGAGTACGCGCAGGTCGGCGCCGCCAACTGATAAGACGTCCCCGTCCGCCAGCATCTCTTGCTGTACCTGGCGGTGGTTGACGCGGATGCCGTTCTGGCTCCCCAGGTCAACCACGCGAATTGTGTCGCCGACGCGAACGATTTGGCAGTGGTACCGTGACACCGCGGGGTCGGAAACGGCGATATGGTTATCCAACCGACGGCCGATAGTAACCGGAAACTCGCGAAAACGGTACTCGGACTCCTCGACTGGGCCGCTCAGCGTGGTTATCGTGAGTTCCATTTCCCCATGCGCTCTCCACCAAGGAAGCTGTCAGAAACGAATCGACCGATTGTAGCCCAAAACTTCTCGCGGTAGATCATAAAGGAATCAGGGCTGCAGCGTTTGTGCGCAATAACGGATAAATTGGTCGCCGCCCACTTCCATCAGGCTCCCCTGTTTCCGGCCGATAAGATCCGCATGGCGTGCGCCGCCCCAGGGAAGATACGGATCCTGATCGCCGATAGCCAGGCCGTGATCCGGGCCGGGGTGCGATTGGCGCTGGAGGAGCAGCCGGGATTCAGCGTCGTCGCCGAAGCGGAGGACTTGCGGTCAGCACTGAGAGCGATCCGCAGCCGCAAACCGACCGCGGCGGTGGTGGAGCTCGGGCTGCCTGGCGGAAGCCCCAAGCAGACCGCGCAAGCCTTTTCCAGGCAGCGGGGGATGAGCGTGGTCTATCTGTCGGGCTCGAGCGACGCGGACATGCTCGCGGCGGGGACTCAGCAGGGCGCTCGCTGCATCATCGCCAAGAGTGCGCCGATCGAGAGCCTGTTCCAGGCGCTCCGGTCGGGCTCCGAGTGCGAGCCGCGACGGGCGGCCCCGTTGGAATCCTCGCTGGAGCGGAGCGCCCCACGGGGTGGTCAACCCGCCTGGCCGGGCTTGACGCCGCGGGAGCGTGAGGTCGCGACGCTGGTAGCGGAGGGACTGGCCTATCGCGATGTTGCCGAGCGGCTCCACATCAGCGATCACACGGTGAAGAACCACTTGCGCCGCATCTACGACAAGCTCGACATCAACAGCCGCGTCGAGCTCGCTGTGCACGGCGTCAGGGGCGCCGCTTAGCACCGACGGTCATGGCTGTGGAATGAGCGCACGCCCATGTGGGGGAGCGGGCTGCGGAGAGTTGGTACGCTGAACGCAGCGACTCTCCCAATGTCTGCCGAACACCACCGCGGTCCCGCCAGTCGGCGCGCACGCAACTCCGAACCCCCGCCGGCGCCGCTGACGCTTGATGGCTCGCCGACGCTGCATCAGATGTTTCGCCTGCGCTGGCCGTCTTGGCGCGCCTTGGCGGCAGAGCGTCGCGCGGCCATCTCGGATCAAGCCGCCAACGCGGTCGGCGAAATGGAAGGTCACTCCGAGGGCGGCTCGGCGTTGTTTGCGCAACTCGGGCACAAGGGCGACCTGATGCTCGTCCACTTCCGGCGTTCGTTCGAGGCGCTGCACGGGGTCGAGCTCGCGCTCCAGAATCTCGACCTGTACGAGTACCTCGAACCGACCACGTCCTACGTCTCGACGGTCGAGTTGGGGCTCTACGCCACGGCGTTGCAGGCCTATCCACAATGGATCGAGAAGGGCCTCGAGCCGGGCTCGGAAGAGTGGGCCGCGGCAGAGAAGGAGAAAGTCGCCGAGCAGGCGGCGGCGATGGCCCCGCGGCTCTATCCGAGCGTCCCGCCGAATCGCTACCTGTGCTTCTATCCAATGGACAAGAAGCGCGGCGAGCAGAAGAACTGGTACGCCGAGCCGATCGCGGACCGGGGCCGCATGATGCGCGATCACGGGATGATCGGCCGCCGCTACGCCGGCAGGGTCAAGCAGATCATCTCCGGCTCGATCGGCTTCGACGACTGGGAATGGGGCGTGGACTTGTTTGCCGACGATCCGTTGGTATTCAAGCAACTCATCTACGAGATGCGCTTCGACGAGGCGAGCGCATGGTACGCTCTGTTCGGGCCGTTTTACATCGGTATCCGGGTTGCGGCGGCCGAACTGCCCGCCTGGCTCGAGGGCGGCTCGCCCGCCTACGGCCCGCCGGCTTCGGAGTAGGGTTCGATGTTATCAGCAGAGCGTGGCGTGGCCGGGCGCTCAGCGCTGGGCGTGGCCGTCGCCGTGGCGGCGGCCGCTCTGGTCGTCTACGGCGGATACCGCATTGCGGAGCTGACCCGGCAACTCGAGGACGCGCGCGAGCGCGCCCAGGCGGCCGAGCAGCGCGCCGATGCGGCCGACAGCGCCCGCGAAGCCGCCGAGGCGGAGGCCCGGGCGGCGCGCGACCTCTCACAGAACGCGAACCGGTCGGCCGCCAACGCCCGCTCCGCCGCTGAACAGGCCGCCGAGAAGGCGCTTTCCGCCGACGAGCTCGCCGTCCAACTACGTCGCAGCGCTCTGACCGCCGAGCAGACGGCCGAGCGCGCCCTGGCTGAGATGCAGAGGGCTGTTGAGCGGGCTCGAGGCTTGGACACCGAGCTGCGCGAAGCTCGCAGTCAGATCCAGAGCGCCCTGAGCCGGGTGCGCGCGGCCGAAGAAGGCCGTCGCCTAGCTCGCGAGGCTTCCGAGGCCATCGAAAGCAAGGCGCAACGAGCCGAGGAACGCGTCGCGAGCGCTCGCGGCGCCCTGCAGGAGCGGACGCGACGATTTGTCGAGGCGCTCGAGAGCGCCGAGAAGGCGATCGACGACGCAGCGGCCCAGCATCGGCGCTCGGTCGACCTGGCGGGGGACGCCGAGCGTGCATTCGATCTCGCCGCCAGCGCCATGCGAGAGAGCGACTCGCCGGCCGGAGTCGGATCGGCGCCGCTACGCGAGTTTCGGACCCTGCGCCAGCGCTCCGATCGGGCCTCGGAGCGGGCGCGCCAGCAATTGCGCGAGGCGCGTCAAACGCTGGCCGACTTGCGTCGTGAGATCGCTCAGCCTGAGTAGCCGATCCGCCGATAGAGAGCTCAGGCGCTCCAGGGCGCCAATCCAACCACCGGTTTCCTTACAATGGAAGTTCGATCGAGGCTATCCATGCGAAAATTGACCCTACTCTTGTTCGCGAGCGCGGCGCTCGCCCTCCCCCTTGCAGCGGAATTGCCCGAGACCGCGCCGTCGGATCGAGTCGCGCGCGGGGAATATCTAGCGCGCAAGGCTTCGATGTGCGTGGAGTGCCACTCGCCTCACGATCGCGCCGGAAACCTCATTGATTCCAAGGTGTTTACCGGCCAGGCGATGCCTTTCACATCGCCCTACCCTGACGGGCCGAAGTGGGCCTACCGGGCCCCGGCTCTGGTGCGCTTGCCGGGATGGAGCGTGGACGATTTCGTGGAGCTGCTGATGACCGGCCGCCGGCCTAGCGGCAAGCGTCCAGCATCGCCGATGCCGCAGTTCCGACTCTCTCGCCAGGACGCGGAGGCGATTGCCGCCTACCTCAAATCCCTGTAAACATCTTGCTGCGCTCGGGGGTTCCCCCGACACCGAGGGGAAAGTGATCGGTTAGCATAGGACAAATGGTCGCGCGCACTGAAAGCCTGTTCCGCCGTGCGTTCAGCGCCCAGGCGCCGCACGCCGCTGGGTTCACGGCGGCGCCGCCGGCCGAAGTGTTCACGCAGGGGTTTCTCAACGCGAGCCTGCTCCAGCTTGCCATCTGCGCACCGCCAAGGCAGGCTGAGCGAACGCCCGAGCTGACCAAGATCTACATCACCGAACCGGGCGCGATCGCAACCGTGCGGGCCGCAACCGCTCAACGAGCGGCTCGATAGCCGGTACGGCACACACGACGTTCGAGACGGGTCGGCTAGCGCCGCGGCTCCATTGCCCGGCGCAAAACGGGGTCGCCGTTCTCGTGCATCTTGGCGAGCATCTTGATGTGCAACTCCGCAATCGCCGCCCGCGCTTCCGCATCGCTCGAGCCGATCATGTTGTTGCGCTCGTCGGGGTCGTTGCGCAGATCGTAGAGCTCATCGCGGCCGCGGTCGAGAAAGTCCCGGATCAGCTTCCAACGCGGCGTGCGGTACATGCGCATGTGGGTGCGTGACTGGTGGTGCGTCGAATACTCGGCGTAGAGGTCGTTGTCCCATTGGCTGGCCTCTCCCCGTAGCAGGCCGACGATGCTGCGGCCCCGGATCTTCTCGCCCGTCGGCAACCGAGCCCCGGCGATCTCGACCAGCGTCGGATACCAGTCGAGATTCGAAACCGTTTCGTCGATGCGAGTCCCCGGCTCGACGACTCCCGGCCAGACCACCGCCGTAGGCACGCGGATCGAGTTGTCGTACATGTTCGGGCGTTGGCCGTTTGGGACGTTCGCCGTCGCCGGCGGGTTCTCCGTCAGGACCCAGTGGCCGTTACCTTTGTGCCAGATGCCGTTGTGGCCCATGGAGTAGCCATGGTCGGACGAGTACACGATCACGGTGTTCTCGCGCACGCCGAGCTCGTCGAGCAACGCCAGCACCCGTCCGACGTTGCGGTCCACGCCGGCGACCGACGCGAGATACTCGCGTGTCATGCGTTGCACCCGCTCCACGTCGAGCTTGGGGTAGTCCGGGTGCGGCGGCTTCGGCGTCATGCCCTCGAATGGAGACCAGTCCTCGGGCGCCACGGGCAGCCAACGCGCGTGCGGCGCGCGATAGTGCAGGCTCAGCAGGAACGGACCGTCCCGGTTTTCCCGCAGAAACTCGAGCGCGTGGTCGGTGAGGATGTCCGTCGTTAGCCCCTCGAACTTGCGATCTCTGCCATCCTTCTCGAGCGTAGGATTGTCCGGGCTCGTTCCCCCTCCTCGGAAGCCCATGAAGTAGCCGAATCCGGTCTTCGTCGGGTGATGCTTGTCGAGCAAGCCCAGATGCCACTTGCCGACCAGGCCCGTCTCGTATCCCGCCTGCTGGATGACTTCGGACCAAGTGGTCGTTTGCGGGTCCAGGCCAAGGTACGGTTCGCGATTGGGGTTGATCCACTCGGTGACGCCGAGCTCGGAACCATACCGGCTCGTCATCAAGCTGGCGCGCGACGGGCTGCACACCGGCGTCACGGTAAACGCGTTGGTGAGGTAGGCGCCGCGACCGAACAGCTCGTCGAGGTGCGGAGTGCGGGCGTAGGGATGACCGGAGCGCCCCAGCGCCCAGGGCGCCTGATCGTCGGTAAAGATGAAGAGGATATTCGGGGGTTCCGCCGCGGCCAGCGGCAACGCGGCGAGGAGCAAGGCGAGCAGTCGAAACATCGACCCGGTAGTTTACCGCAGCCGCGAAAGCCGCCTACGCACCCACAGCCCCGCGACGATTGCCAAGATGACGCCGCCGACCACCTTGGCCACGTCCCAGCCGCTGGTCTCGCGCTCGAGCATCGCTTGCAGCGACTCTCCGAAGTACCAGCAGATCGGCGCAAAGAACAGCACCCAGAATACCGCGCCGAACGAGTTAAACAGCGTGAAAGTCTTGCCGCTCATCCCCGACAGAGCGCAGGAGGGCGGTATCCACGGCCGGAAGCCCCACAGGAAGCGGGAGAAGAAGACCAACAGCCGTCCGCGGCCGCGCACCCATCCCGCAACCTTCGCAACGCGAGGATTGCTCCGGGCCTTGCGGGCAAACCATCCCCGGCCGCCGTAGTGCGTCGCGTAGAAGAGAACCTCGCCGGTGATCCAGGAACCGAAGCAGGCCGCGACCAACCCGCTGGCGTAGGGGATCTCCCCCCGGTGGGCAAGCCAAGCCGCGCCCACCAAGGCCGCTTCACCTTCAACAATCGCGAGCACGACGATCGCCAAATAGCCGTAGGTCTGCAGCTCAGCTTCAAACATCGGATGGACGAGATTGGCGCGCGGGTCGCGGATTTAAACGACGATTCTTTCCTGAAACGCGCCGAACGCCTCGCGCAGCACGTCTGCAATTTCCCCCAGCGTCGCCAATGAGTCCACGCAGTCGAGCACAGCCGGGAAGAGGTTTCGCCGCGAGCCCGCCGCCTCCGCCAACGCTTGGAGCGATTCCGCGACCGGGGGCTGATCGCGCTCGCGCTTGAACCGCCCAAGCTCTTGCACGCGGCGCCGTTCTGCTTCCGTGTCGAGCTTGAAGAGGTTGCGAGGGCGCTCTGTGGGCTCCCGGTAGCGGTTGACGCCGACCACGACTTGCTCGCCGCTCTCGACGCGCTTCTGAAATTCGTACGCCGAGGTCTGAATTTCGCGTTGCGGGAAGCCTTGCTCGATGGCGCGGACCATTCCGCCCATGGCGTCGATCCTCTCGAGGTAGCCCCGCGCGCCGGCCTCGATCTCGTCGGTCAGCGCCTCGATGCAATAGGAGCCGGCGAACGGGTCGACCGTCTCGGTGACGCCGCTTTCGTGCGCGATCACCTGTTGCGTGCGCAGCGCAAGCTTCGCCGCGGATTCGGTGGGCAGCGCCAGAGCTTCGTCGAGGGAGTTGGTATGCAGCGACTGGCAGCCGCCCAGCACGGCCGACAGCGCCTCGATGGTCGTCCTTACGACGTTGACCTCGGGCTGCTGCGCCGTCAGAGACGAGCCGGCCGTCTGCACGTGGAACCGCATCTTGAGCGAGCGTGGGTTCGCGGCGCCGTAGCGGTCGCGCATCAGACGCGCATAGAGGCGGCGGGCAGCGCGGAACTTCGCAACCTCTTCCAAGAAGTTCCGATCCGCGGAGAAGAAGAACGAAAGCCGCGGCGCCAACTCGTCGACTTGCAATCCAGCGCCCCGCGCGGCGTCGAGATAGGCGCAGGCGTTGGCCAGCGTAAAGCCGACCTCCTGTACGGCCGTGCAGCCGGCTTCGCGCATGTGGTAGCCGGAGATCGAGATCAGGTTCCATCTCGGCGCGTGCTCGGCCGCCCAGGCGAACAGGTCGGTCACGATGCGCATCGAAGGCCGCGGCGGGTAGATGTAGGTTCCGCGGGCGATGTACTCCTTGAGGATGTCGTTCTGCACGGTTCCCGCAAGCTTGTCGAGCGGCGCGCTCTGACGCTTGGCGACGGCGACGTAGAAAGCCAGCAGGATCATCGCCGTCGCATTGATTGTCATCGAGGTCGACACCTCGGCCAGCGAGACGTCCTCGAAGAGACGCTCCATGTCGTGGAGCGACGAAATAGCGACGCCGGCGCGGCCCACTTCGCCGGCGGCCATCGAGTGGTCGGAGTCGTAGCCCATTTGCGTGGGCAAATCGAACGCGACCGACAGCCCGGTCTGGCCCTGCGAAATCAAGTAGCGAAAGCGCTCGTTCGTACCGGCCGCATCGCCGAAACCGGCGTACTGGCGCATGGTCCACAGCCGGTCCCGGTACATGCCGGGATGGATGCCGCGGGTGTAGGGAAACTCGCCTGGTTCGCCGAGATCACGCTCGGCGTCGAGGGGGCGAGGCGGGTAGACGGGCTCCACGCACCAAGCTTAGCGAAACAACCCGCCGCGGCCCGGGGAGCGCAGCTCGGTCTCGTGTCTCGTTCAGCGGGAAGGCGCAGCGGCCGTGAGCAGCTTCCAAAACTGGCGATCGAAGCTCGATTCGCCCCGCCGCTGCGCGTTTGCGCCAATGCGCGTGACGACCAGGCCCATGCTCGGTACGACGTAGACCTTCCGCCCCAGCGCGCCGAATGCCGCCACCATGTCGGCGGGCGCTTCCGGGACTAGATTCTCGCCGCGCGTACCTGCGGCACGAACGAACGGTTTGCCGTTGAGCCACCACAGGTAGCCGTAACTCGGGTTGAGCTTCTGCGAGGATTGGTGCATCGCACGCAGATACCGGGGATTGTCGACGATGGTATCGCCCGCCCACTTGCCGCCGGCCATCGCCATCAGACCGAAGCGTGCGAGATCCCGCGCGGTTGAAGCAAGGCCCAGCGCGCCAGGCATGTTCGGCCGCTCGATCCACCGCGAGTCGGCCATGCCGATACGGCCGCTCAGCCAGCGCCGAGTGAGCTCGTTTGGCGAAAGGTCCGAGGCGCGAGCCAGCGCCTGAATGGTGTGCTGATAGGCGGTCGTGTTGTAACGCCACTTCGTTCCCGGCTCGGCCTCGAAGGCGAGCAGCTCGGTCAAACCGCTCGTCATGGTGATCAGATGCCGCAGCGTGATCTTCGCTTCCTGTTCGGGCGAGGCCTTCGACCAGCCTTTTCCCAGATGCTTCGAGACGGAGTCGTCGAGCTCGACCAGTCCCTTGGAGATCGCAACGGCGACCAACGTCGATGTAACGCTCTTCTGCACCGACGCGACGTCTTCGATGGCGCGCCCGTCCGCGGTCTTGCGGAAGCGGTAGCGCGGTCCGCCGTCGATCTCGTCTGGGTTCCAGTTGCGCTCGGCCAGAATCCTTCCTTGGTGCAACACGACCACGCCTGACGAGCGGCGACTGCCCGCGAGCTCAAGCGCGGTTTCCAGGGCTTCCGCGCTCCAGCCGGCTCGCTCGGGGGCGATCTTCTCCCACGCGCCGGAGTCAGGCGGAAAGTAGAGCGGCTGAGCGGCGAGGCTGCACGCGACCAGAAGCCCCAGGACGGCGTTGCGCATGGGCAGAGTATACCGACGCCCGAGGGGCGTGCACTACACTGTCTCCACGATGTCTAAGCATGTTTGCGCTCTGTTGTTGACGCTGTACGTAGCCGCCACGCTCGCCGCACAGCCAAAGCCCGGCCAGGTCTACGCCACCGACGGCTCGGGGATCTTCGGCTACAAGGACACGCCCATTCAACCCTGGTCGGGCTATCACGTCCACGACCCGGATCGCCCCGCGCCGCCCAAGGTCGATCCCGGCGACAGTGCGCAGCCGCCCTCCGATGCGGTTGTCCTGTTCGACGGATCGGACCTGTCGCAGTGGCAGCCTTCGGAGTGGGAGCTTGGCGACGGCTATGTCGAGGTCACCGAGGGCGCGCTCGTGAGCAAGCAGGAGTTCGGCGATTGCCAGATCCATCTCGAATGGCGCTCTCCCAACCCGCCCGTGGGCGAGGTGATGAACCGCGGTAACAGCGGAGTGAACCTGATGGGCGCGTTCGAGATTCAGATCTACGACTCCTATAGCGTCGGTCTCAATCCCGACGGCCAGGCCGCGGCGGTCTACGGGCAGACCCCGCCCTTGGTGAACGTGACTCGTGCTCCAGGCGAGTGGCAAACCTACGACATCGTCTTCATCGCGCCGAAGTTCGAAGGCGAAAAGCTGGTCGCGAAGCCGCGGGTCACGCTGTTCCACAACGGCGTTCTGGTGCACCACGATCAGCAGATCCACGGCGGAGTCGCGCACCGCCGGCTGCCGAAGCCGTTCGAGCCCGGCAAGGTCCGAGGGCCGCTGCTGCTCGGAGGGCATCACAATCCAGTCCGATTTCGAAACATCTGGGTTCGGCCCTTGTGAGGCGAATTGCGCGTCACCAACGGCTATCCTGAAGACAGATGAGGCGAGCGTACTGGCTGGTCGCGGCGTTGGTCGTGCTGCTTGGTTGCGGCGACATGGCCGCGCCGATCGCCCAATCGCCCTCGCCGGAAGCGCCGCCCCCGCTGACCGAAAAGGTTCCGCTGCCCGACGTCGGCCGGACGCCAACGCAAACATCGCCCGCGCCCGCAACGTTTCCCGCGTCTTCAACCGGGTTCCGGTCCAAGCGCTCCTTCGATCAGCACTTCGCAAAGCACGGCGCCGAGTTCGGCCACATCACCCAAGCGGAATACTTGGCTCTGGCGCAGCGGCTTCGAGACAGACCGGCCGGAGGGCCGATTCTCGAGATCGTGCGAGAGAGCGACGGCGTGGTGACGCGGTATGACCGCGAGACGGGCCACTTCGGCGCTTACAACCGGGATCGCACCATCCGGACCTTCTTCATCCCCAACGACGGCGAGAGCTACTTCCACCGCCAAGCCCGGAGGCCGCACTGACCGTGACCGACAGGGAATTTCGCAAGGCCCTGCGAGCGCGCGGCTGTCCCGAGCACCTGATCCGGGGCGGGCGCACCGGGCTCATCCGCCAATGGGTGGCGTTCGTCAAGGAGGTCGAGAACGGCTACGAGCTCGGCTTCTACGACTACGCCAACGACCTGGATCTGCGAACGCTGCTCGCCGAAACCGGGCTCGACGACGATGCGCAAGTGGTGCGAGCCGACGAGCGGCTGCGGAAGCTGCTGCGCGCCACCGAAAAGCCGATCTGGCACGGTCCCGACGACGCCTATTGGGTGCGGGGCTATCCCTCCAACGCCGGCGGCGAGCTGATGGACGACCTACGAGCGCGGGGATTGATTCCCGGCGGCGCGGGGCCGCAGGCATAGCGGTACGCTCGGGGCTTCCCGATCAGCGCTCCAGACGAAGCGCCTCCACGAGCTCTCCTCGCAGCAGCGGCGCCGTTGCGGAGAAACCGTCGAAAGCCGGGCCGGTCAGATCCACCCGGTAGCCGAGCCGCGAGTCGCGCTCGATCGGCCGGACGACGATCAGAGCGTCGTCGCTCGCGATGGCGGGCGCCTTGCCGTTGCCTACGCCCGGGGCCAGGACCGCGGCCCGTTTGCGCCCGGCCCTCAGAAAGCGGTAGCGGATCGGCTCGCTCAACGGAACCGGAGCGTAGACCTTCGTTCCGTCGAGCGTCTGTTCGAGCAGGCGCGGCGTCCACGAGGCGAGCTCTCGTTGTAGGCGCTCCTGACGCGTCGGAAACCACACGTAGCCCGCCCAGTAGTGCACCGCAAGCGCTAGGCTCGCAATCGCGGCAAGCATTGGGCGAGGGGACAAGCGACGCCAGCCGGCCGCGGCGATCAAGCAGGTGACGGGTGCGAGGTAGGTGAACACGCGGGCGTAGGGCACGACGCGCTGCATGACCATCCAGCCCAGCGCCGCCGCCAGTAGACTTACGGCCAACCGTCGAGCGCGTTGTCCCCGCAAACCCGCCGCCAGCGCCAGGACCAGCGCCAGCAAGACCGGCGTGGAGAGGTGATCGGTCCAAAGAGCCCAGCCTGCGCCGGCGACGGTGCGAACCTTCACGCGGACCACGTCCCAGGACATCGCCGAGACGTAGCGGTTCGCCACCACCGTCCCGAGGCCGGTCCGCGCCGCGGCCGGAGCATAGAATGCGACGCTTGCCGCCACGATCACCGCGGCGGAGGCGACGATCTCGATCGCCAGCGTCTTGCGCCGCTGCCGGTTCGCGTCCCACAGCGCCCACAGCGAAGCGCCCGAGAGAGGATAGAGCATCACGGGAATCGTAAACATCCCCAGCGCGCCCGCCGCCGTGAAGACCAGCCACGCGAACCAGTTCGAGCGCTTGTACAGCTCGCTCGCCGCCAGTAACACCGCTAGCGTCCACAGACACAGCAGCGTGTAGCCGCGCGCGTTGGCGGAGTAGTGAATCAGCGCAGGGTGGCCGGCCGCCAACGCCATGGCGAAGTACGCGGCGCGCTCGTCAAACAAGCGTCGGGTCAGAAGGAATGTCGCCGGTAGCGCGAGCATGCCGGCCAGAAGGGCGGGGAAGCGGATGGCCGCGGGCGAATCGCCGAAGAGCAGGTAGCTCGTGCGGACGAGCAGAGTGTGGAGAATGTGATTGTTCGGAGCGGTGTAGTCGGTCAGCGTGTTGAAGTAGCTGCGCGTCGCGAAGTAGTCGAACGTATCGGATTCGTCGAAGCGCATCGGGCCGTCGAGGATGGCGACGCGAACGAGCAAGCCGATGAGCAGGATGATTGCGAAAGGAATGGTCGACGGGACGCGCAAGTCCGGCAGGAGTGCAGCGATGTCCGCGCGCAGGCCAACCAAGGCTTCCTGGACGCGTCGGCGCTTCCAGGCCAGCAGCCCTGAGAGTATGCCGAAGAGCACGGCCAAAGCCGCGAACCCAGCTCGGATCGCGCCAAGTTGTGCGCCGGTCAGCGGGTGGACCGAGTCG
Source organism: Bryobacterales bacterium (assembly GCA_965216545.1). Taxonomy (GTDB): domain Bacteria; phylum Acidobacteriota; class Terriglobia; order Bryobacterales; family UBA6623; genus RI-231. The sequence goes on along the minus strand of OZ244172.1, from coordinate 462,587 downwards.
TCGCGGTCGATCAACTCCAGGTAGGGGGCGTAGAGCTCCGGCGGAAGAGCCGCGACCACGCCGAAGACGGCGACCGCGCACGCTGCCGTTGCAGCGGGTAGAAGGCTTGCTCGGTCGTGCGACAAGACCGCTGCTCAGGTGCGCCCCGGAATGTTCGGGCGCTCCTCGTGGTAGTCGGTGCGCTCGCCGCGCGGACGATTCTTGAGCTCCTTCACCAACCGCAAGAATCCCTCCACCGCGCCTTCGAAGAACTTCTCGCCCTTCTCGGCCGTCGCGATGGTGGCGTCGCCGTAGACGCCGCTCTTGGAGAACCGCGTCCACTCGTCCATCAGCCGCACCGGCGACCCGTTCATCAAGTCCATCCAGACGAATTCAGACTCCGGCATGCCGATATCCTTGACCGCCTTGTCCATCTGCACGCGCGAGGCGTCGAGATGCAGGTAGACGGATGTCTCGAGCTCGCCCGCGTGGGCCATGCCGCTGGGGCCGGACTCGCGGTGCTTGGCGATCACCTCCCGCGCCAAGCCTGGCCAGATGAAACAGGCGCACACCGCGTCCGTCTCGAGGATGGTGCGGCGCGCCACCAGCTCGAGGATCGGCATGTTCGAGCCGTGTCCATCGGCGATCAGGATCCGTCGAAAGCCGTGGTGGGCGACCGACTTGGTGACGTCGAGCACGAAGTTGAGCAGATGCTCTTGTCGGATGTCGATCGTACCGGTGAAATCCATGTGGTGCGTCTCGAACCCGTATGGAATGAGAGGCATCAACAGGATGTCGCCGTCGGCGCGCTTGGCCGCTTCCTCGCAGATCGAGGAGATCAGAAAATTGTCGACATCGAGCGGCATGTGATAGCCGTGGTCCTCCACCGAGCCGATCGGCAACACGACGACGGGCTGATCGTCGCGGCGAGCGATTTCGCCGAGCTCGGGCCAAGTGTGGTGGTCGTATCGATAGGGGGTCTTGGGCATGGCAGCGAAAAGAGTAGCACTATGCGACGGCGATCGAGGAGATCGTCGCGAAGCAGGGCGGGCAGAAGATCACCGGGCGCCGCACGGCGCGGCAGCGACCCCGGGCAAGCTCGAAATCGTGAGCGCTGAACCTCGAAGCCGTCGATCGCGGTCTACGACTCGTTCTGGGACTCTAGCTCATCCTCGGCGTCGATGACGAACCACAGCAGCGCACCGATGCAGTAGACTCCCGCGGCGAGAGCGAACAGCGCGTTGAAGCTGCCGAAGCGCTGCTCGAGCCAAGCTGCGACCACCGGCGACAAGGCCGCGGAGATGCTCGATGCGGTGTTCATGAAGCCCGTCGCCGTGCCCCCGTAGCGGCGGCCCACATCGACGCAAACCGCCCACGCCACCGGTAGCGTCAGGTCTTGCGCGGCTTGGGCGAAAGCCAGCGACAGCACCGCGCCGAGCGCATCGCCCGCGGTCGCGGCCGCCCCAAAGCCGACCGCCGCCAGCAGGAACCCCGCTACGCCCACCACGCGCCGTCCCCAGCGCAAGCTACCCATCTTCCGGACCAAACGGTCGGAAACTCCTCCGCCCAGCAAGCAAGCCAGCGCGCCAGCCCCGAGCGGCAACGCCGAGTACCAACCCGAGCGCTCGAGCGTCAGCCCATGCTCGTCCATCAGGTAGGTCGGCAACCACGTGACGAAGAAGAAGAAGCCGAACGCGGAGCAGAAATACATCCCGAACAGCGCCCACAGGTTTCTGCTCGTGAACAGGCGCCCCCAGGGGATTCGCGTGGCATGGCCCGCCGCCGGTACGCGACCGGAGCGGATATAAGCCAGCTCGGCTCGGTTGACCGCCGGATGCTCGGCGGGATCGTCGCGGTACCAGCGCCAGAAGAAGAAGCACCAGACGAGCCCGACGGATCCAAACGCCCAGAAAGCTTCGCGCCAGCCCACGTGCACCACCCACCAAGCGGCCAACGGCGGCGCGAGCGAGCCGCCTATGCGCGCTCCCGCCCACATCCATCCGGTGGTCAGCCCGCGCTCGGCCATCGGAAACCAACGCGCCAACGCACGCACCAGCGTCGGGAAGGCTCCAGCTTCGGCGGCTCCAAAGACGAACCGTGTCGCCAACAACCCCCAGTAGCCGCGGACCGCCCCGGTCAGCATGGTGAACACCGACCACGAGGCCACGATGCGCGTGAGCAGCTTGCGTTGGCCGAATCGATCGCCCACCCAACCCATGGGGATCTCGAACACTCCGTAGGCGATGGCGAACACGCTGAACACCCAGCTCATCTGGGTCGCCGTCAGCCCGAGCTCAGCCGTCATCGCCGGCGCCGCGGCCGAGATGCACACACGGTCCAAGTAGGTGATGAACGCCGCCGCAAAAGCAAAGGCCAGCACGGCGCGGCGAGCGTTGGAAGCGCGTTCCACGGCGGGGAGAGTGTAACAGGCGCGAGTGCGCTACAGTTGCACGTTCATGGCCGGCGTGCTCGAGCGGTTGCGCGGAATCTCCCTGACCTCTTGGATGGGGCTGGCCGCGGCGGGCGGTGTTTTGCTCGGTTGGCTTGCGCCGGAGCTCTCCCAGAAGCTCGAGCCGGCGCGGAGCGAGGGCGCCGGCTGAGTAAGATGGAGTGCAGGGCATGCTGCGCGATCCGGCTTTGCATCCGCTCTCGCATCAGCACCAGCGCGGGCTGGCGTTGTGCGTCATCATCCGGCGCACGCTCGCCGAGGACGAGTCCGAGCAGACCCGGCTCGAGCTGGCCGCCAAAGTGCAGGCCGCCTGGGAGCTCGAGCTGGAACCGCACTTCGCCGTCGAGGAGCAGATCCTATTCCCCATCGTGAAAGGCCGCATCGACGAGCCGCAGCTCGTCGAACGCCTGGTCGAAGAGCACCGCGAGATCGAAGCCCGTATTCGCGACATCCTCGCCGATCCTCAGGAGCACCGGCTGCGGAGCTTTGCCGCCTACCTCAACGATCACATCCGCTGCGAGGAACGGCGGCTGTTCGAACAGATCCAACAGCACCTCGATGCCGAAGAGCTGGCAGCGCTAGGCCGCCGCATCGACGCTGAGGTCACGAAGGTCTGCGGCTGAGGCTTCGAAACGTCACCTGTGGCGCACGGCTGTGCCGTGCAGGCGAGGCTGCGCCTCGCCCCGGGGCCAGGGGCCCCGATTGCACAGCGTAGCGCTGCCTCAACTGAATCAGAACCGCTCGAGCTCGGCGGCGAGCGCTTCTACGCCCTTGCGGCGGTAGATCTCGGCTAGCCTCTGCTCTTCCGCCGAAACCTCCACGTCTCGCAGCCCGGCGGCTTCGAGCGCCGCAATCGACGGCGTCCACACCGCGCCGTCGGCAAACTCGGCTTGGCGCACGTAGCCGCTCATGCCGCCGATCGAAAACGGCTCGCCCGAGCCGCCCGCGAGCTCGAACGAACGTCCGGGTTCGAGCCTGCCGGAGGCGCCGGGCGCCAACGCGGGACCCGAGGAGGGCAGCACGCCGGCCGAGTAGCGCGTTCCTTCGCGGTCGGCCACCACCCAGCCAAGCTGGTAGTAGCGCACCGACTTCGCGGAGCGGTTACGTAGTGAGATCCGCGGAGAGGTGGCCGAGGAGTCGCTTACCGTCGCCTCTCCCGAGAGCAGCTCGAGAGGCGAGCCTTCTAGATCCAGCAGGGCGAGTTGCACCGTCGTCCCGGCGTTCGCCGCCGCGCGCGTGACCGCCCGGCCTCCGCCAGCCAGTCGCGCTTGCAGATTCGGCCGTTGCGCCTGGCGTTCGAGGATGGCAAGCGCGGCCTGCCGGAGGCCGTCTTGACCCGAGCTCGCGAGCGCGGCGCGCAGTCGCTCACGATCCCGCCGAGCCTCGGTCTCGAGCAGCGTCAGCTTGCGGCGCGACTCCAGCCGATTCGGTCCGGCGAAGCTCATGTCGGCGTGCAGCACCCCGTCCACCGACACCGCCGCCAGCGGTCCGGCGGCCGTCGGCGCCGGACGCAGCAGCCGCAGATTCACATCGACCGAAAAGCTCTCGCCTGGCACAGCGTGCAGAGAAGGCGCCGCTACCGACGCTTTGCCTCCAGCGCCGGGTTGTTCGGATTCAATCGATAGCGTGACGCCGCGCACCGGCTTGACGCCGCGATTCTCGAGCGTCAGCCTGCAGCGTAAATCGATGACCGCCGCCGGTCCGCGCGCGAAGATCTGCGTTTGCGAGAGATCCGTGGCCACGACGCGCAGACCCGTATCGGGCCCGGTCTGGAATGCGATGGCTTGCTCGGGATCCTGCCACGCAACGGTCTGCGCCGCGCCGGACACGGCGAGCAACAAGGCGCCCAACCACAGCGTCGCGTTCCTCACGACTCTCTTACTGCGGATCATAGACATCGGTAATCGTCATCGCGCCGTCCGCGCTCACCGTTCGCACGGAGATCCAACCGTCCGCGCCAACGCGCACGTCTCTGCCGTTCGCCGGCAGAGGAAGCACCGCGAAGGCGACCGGCTGAGCGGCGTTGAAGTCGTCAAAGCTCGCGCCCTCGCCCGAGGCAAAGCCGAGTCTGTCGACCGGCGCCGAAGAGCGTGCGCCGCTTGCCTCGCTGACCAGGCGAGCGCGCATTTGTCGTGGCGCCGCCGCGTCGGCCTCCGCCTCGGCGACGACTGCTTCGGCGACCTCCTCAATAGCCCCGGGAGACGCCGGCGCGGCGGCGTCCGCGGGAAGGCTCTCGTTGACCCGGTCGCCCAACGCCGACTGCAGATTCTTGGCGCCTTCCTTCTTCTTGGCTAGCAGAGGCTCAGGCTCGCCGAGTTGCAAAGCCAGCCGGGGAGCGGAAGAGGCGGGAGGGTGCGTCTCTTCCGACAACTCGCGTCGCACTTCTTCGGCCGCGCGGTTCTCCGCGATGCTCCGAGCCGCCTCGGTGCGGTCCAGGTCGGCCTTCCGCTCGACGAATCCTTCCGCCGCGGCCATCTCGAGCGCTGGGGGCTCGGCCTGCTTGGCCGCCGGTCCGACCTTCCACACCGCCACCGCAACCAGGGCGCACGCGGCCGCGGCGCCGAATTGCCATGTCCAAGCCGGGACGCCGCGCGCCGGCTCGGTCGGCGGCGCGTCCGCCGCTGCCGCCGCCAGGATGTTGCGCTCCATTGCCGCCCAGTCGGCTTCGGGCGTCTCCGCAAGCGGGCGCAACTCATCCGTCAAGTGGAAGAACTCCGAGACCGCCCTCTCGCACTCGGTGCAGGTCTCCAGGTGCCGTTCGATCCGCCAGCGCGCAAACGGGCCCGCCTCACCGCCGGCGAACAGCGCCAAATCGGTCTCCTTGGGGTGGTGCAGGAACCAAGCGCTCATGTTCGCCTCCCCTGCACGTATTTGCGAAACTTCACGCGGGCGTTGGCGATGTGCGAGCGCACTGTGGCCGGCGAGCAGTCGAGACGCTTGGCGACCTCCGACGCCGGCAGGCCCTCGATGTCGCGCAAGATCAGCGCTGCGCGCTCGCGCTCGGAGAGCAGCCGCAAACCGTCCTCGATGTAGCGCCGCTTCTCGTTGCGCAGCACCGCGCCTTCGGGGCTCTCCACCGGAGCTTCGGGGGCTTTCTCGATCTCCTCGAAGACGACGCGCTTGCGGGCGCGTACGAAGTCCAGCGCCGTATTGGTGGCGATCCGGCCGATCCAATGCGCGGCCTTGTCCGGGTCTTTGAGCTGATCGCGGCGTCGTAGCGCTTTGATGAGCGCTTCCTGGGTGAGGTCTTGGGCGTCGGGCACGTTGCCGACGACACGATAGATGAGCCGGAAGACGCGACGCATGTGCGTCTGGACGAGTTCCTCATCGGTCGCCGGCCGAGCTTCGGCCTCGATGGCGGCTGAAGGCTCGGTCTGCATCGTCATCGTCGCCAGATTGGTCGCCATTCCACGCTTCCCGCCCTACACACCATATGACGAACGCACCGGGGCGAGCGTGCAATAATCGTGCGGGAAAAGTTTCAAGCCATGCGGTCGGTCAGCGTCATCGGGACGGGCATGACGGCGTTTGGCGCGCACCCTGAGCGTACCATCGTCGATTTGGCCGCGGAAGCCGGTCTTGCGGCTCTGGATTCGGCTGGCGTGCAGGCCAGGCGGGTGGGCGCCCTCTATCTCGGCAACTTCGCGGGTCCGAGCTTCACCGGGCAGAACCATCTAGCGCCGGCCGTCGGTGCGGCGCTCGCCCTCGACGGCGTTCCCTGCACACGGTTCGAAGCGGCCTGCGCGTCCTCAGGGGCCGCTTTCTTCCATGCCTGGACCGCGGTTGCGGGCGGACTCCTCGACTGCGCTCTAGTCGTCGGCGTCGAGCAGATGACGACGCAGATGACGGCGCGGACGACCGACATCCTCGCATCGGCCGGCGACACGTTTGGCGAGGTCGCGGCGGGCGCCACGTTTCCGGCGCTGTTCGCCATGATCGCGTCGCGGTACTTCCACGAGCGCGGTGCGACCAGAGAACATCTTGCGGCGGTGGCGGTGAAGAATCACGCGAACGGCCTGCGCAACCCGCGAGCGCACCTGCGCAAGGCGGTCACGATGGAGCAGGCGCTCGGCGCGAGGCCGATTGCCGAGCCGCTGACGCTCTACGACTGCTCGTTGATCAGCGATGGCGCGGCGGCTGTCTTGCTAGGGCCGAGCGACGACTGGACCGAGGGCGTCCGCGTGCGCGGTGTCGGTCAGGCTTCGGACAAGCTGGCGCTCGGAGACAAGGCGGACATCACGACTTTCCCCGCCGTGCGCGCCGCGGCCGCGAAGGCCTACGAAATGGCGGGCCTCGGACCGCTGGACATTGACTTTGCCGAGGTCCACGACTGCTTCACCATCGCCGAGCTAATCGCCTTGGAAGACCTGGGCTTTGCGCCACGCGGCTGCGCGGGGCCGCACACGCTCGCGGGCAAGACGGCGTTCGACGGCGAGCGACCGATCAACGTGAGCGGCGGCCTGAAGTCCAAGGGCCACCCCGTGGGCGCGACCGGCGTGGCGCAGATCGCCGAAGCGGCCGAGCAGATCCGCGGCGCATGCGGTGAGCGGCAATTGGGCAACGCGCGCGTGGGTTTGACGCAGAACCTGGGCGGCTCTGGAGCGTCGGCCGTGGTGGGGATCTTTTCGCGATGATGGGGACGGTCTATGCGGTCACGACGCTGCACGCCGCGGCCGAGCCGTTCGAGGCGGCTCTGCCCTTCCAGATTGCGATCGTGGAGCTCGAGGGCGGCGGGCGCAAGACCGTCCGGATTGAAGGCCCCGCCGTTGTGATCGGGGACGAGGTGGAGCCCTCGACGGCCTCAGAGCACGCTTGGAGTCTCCGGGCTGCCGACGCTAGCGGTTGATATCGAACTTCTGAAGGAAGAAGTCCGCCACAGTGGCGTAGGTGGTCTTCGCACCGGGGTGATGCAGATCGGTATCCACCCCGGCGGCGTCGAGGCGCTTCTTCAGCTCGAGGCCGAAGACGACGTGATGCACCTTCCAGCCCTCGGCGCGGTCGCCGGCGGGGACGGGATCGCCGGGCGCCATGCCGTACTGCAAGTACGTTGGCGGGTCGTCGGCCGAGACCAGGTTCACGGCGGATATGCGCTTTGCGATCGCAGCCTGTTTGGCGCGGTCGCTCGTGCCGAACAGATCGGCGGGGTTGCGATGAAGCTGGTCGTATCCAGGGATGTTCGCGAGCCACCAATCGAAGTCAATCGTCGACTGTGCATTGAGCGGCGCCACGTAGGCCAGCCGCGTCGACTCGCGCGCGATCGGGTCGCTGCTCGACGGATCAGCCTGATCGTCGTGGTAGGCGAGCCACATGCAAAGCTGCGCCCCGGCCGAGCCGCCGAAGGCGCCAACCCGTTGCTTGTCGAAGTTCCATTCCTGGGCCTTGTTGCGAATCGTCTGCAAGGCGCGTTGCGCGTCGCGGTGCGCGGCCGGCAACGGGTGCTGTGGCGTCAAGCGATAATGGATGGCCGCGACTGAGACGCCTGCGTCGAGCAACGCCCGCAGCGTCTGCTGGTTGACCGAGCCCTTGTCGCCGCCCCGAAAACCGCCGCCGTGGATGTAGACGACGAGCGGAGTCGGCGCCGGCGCATCCGCTTTATAAAAGTCGAGCACCTGTCGCTCGTGGTCGCCGTAGGAAAAGTCCGCGATCGTCGGCTGGATTCGTGGACCGCGCTGGCCTTGGCGCTGGCCATAGGCGGTGGTGGAGACGAGGACGGCGATGCACAGCGCAACGACCATGCGAAGGTTGGGCATGAGGCCCTCAGAATAGACCAACCGGCAAAGGCTGGCTACTCCACCCAGGCAACCGCCTCCGCCACGACCGCCGGCCGGTTGTGTCGCGGGTACATCTCGAGGAAGCGCGCCTCCTCGAACGACGCTGTTGCGTCGAATGGCGCCAGGTGGCTGGGCTTGATCGATTGATACAGCAGCGTTGCGCGAACCTGGACCGCGCCCGCGCCAGGGTCGACGGCGATGCGGTAGGTCACGGCGTCTCCCCCGGGGCCGAAGTCGTCGTCGCCGTCCACGCCTTCGGGTTCGATCGAATCCTCGTCGATACCTTCCGGCAATGGGCGGTCGAGCGAGAACCCGGCCGGCAGCAGGCGATTGTCCTTCTCGTGCTCGGTCGAGCGCAACAACTCGAGCGTCACCGCCCCGTTGCGGTCGACCATCTCGGTTTCGTAGATCATCACTTGAGCCGGATCGTCGATAACGTTCCAGTGCGGTTCGTAAGGCGTGTCGAGATTGAAGATCTCGCCGCTGGCGGGGTCGAATGCGCCCGAGTCGAAGATCGTGCGCCCGGAGCCGTCGCGCGCCTCGAGACGGATCCACGCCCTGCGGCTGGGATAGCCCGTCGGGAACTTGTGACCGATGCGGTTCTCGACGTGGACGCGCGCGATGACCCGGCCTTGGGCGCGCTCGGCGTCGATGCGCAGCGCGGCGGCGGTTTCGAGCGACCGCCTGGTGCGCTCGAGCGCTGCGCGCAGCTCAACCGCTTCGTTGAGGAACATCTCGCCGAGCATCCCGAGCAACTGCAAGTTGGCGCCTTCGAAGCTGTGCCGCGCGAACGGCGCCCGCGGCGACGTTCGCGTGATGAAGCGTCCCTCCGGCGAGTGCGCAGTGTACTGCGCGACGACCTGGCCGGTGTTGTCCCGCAGCGCTGGCATGTGGCAGTCCTGACAGCTCACTTGGTCTCGGGCGGCGTCGGAGACGAGCCACTCCAGATAGGGCGCTTGCTCCACGAATTCGCCCTCGATTTCGCCCTCGTCTGAGAGGATCGGCGTGATCACCGTGTGGCACGAGCCGCACATTGCGGAGTCGGTCAAGTGGGCGCCGCGCAGCAGCTCGACTCTGAGCTGCATCCGCATTGGGTTGCCGAACACGCCGGCGCGCGGTCCGTAGACGACGCCGTCGGCGAGCTCAAACTCCGCCGTAAACGAGCTCTTCTCACCCAGCCCTTCGGCTGACATTTGGTGACAAATCGTGCAAGTCACGCCCTCGGCGCCGACGGCGTTCAACTCGTCCAGGCGCATGGGCGTTGCGCTCGCACGATAGGCGTATTGTTGACCGGCGGAGTGGCAGCTAAGGCAGACATTTTCGATGACGGGCGCCAACGAGCCGTTGGCTCGCGCCTCGGCGCGCACCTTGGCCAGCCAGTAGGGATCCTCGCCGGCGTGCGCCATCACGCTTCCACGCCACAGCGGCGTCTGGCCCACTCCGGTGGAGATGCCGCTGGCGAGGCTGCGTAGGGGATGGACCAACTCCGCCGACGCGGCGGCCTCGGTCGCGTCCGGCAGCGGTAGTTTGGTGTGGCAGGCTGCGCAGTCGTTAGCGGAGCGACGGTCATTGAGCATCTGCGCAGGAGTCGCGAGGCTCACGAGCAGTAGAAACACTCCTAGTTTTGGCGTCATCACGTTCCAGCGTGTTGCAAGAGAGTCGCCATATATCTATATATCTAGATGTCCAGATAAATATGCTATTCTGACCGCGCGAGCGCGCCAAACTGGGGGATCCGCCCCACCACGCAGCGCGATCCGCCAGGCGCGCTCGCCTGTGGCGAATCGCTGCTACCGTCCATGGTCGGCGTGAGTGCAGTGCCTCGGCCCGCGACGACTACATGAAATCCGCGTCGCTCGCGCTGCCGCTGCCGGCCGCTCCGGCCAAAGGGATGACGCGCGAGCAGTTTCTCCAGTTGCAGGGAGCAGGTCTCGAGATGACGGGCGTCGCTGCGGACGACCTATTGGAGGTCGCGGGGCTGGGAGACCTAGCCGTCTACGCCGACCACGTGCTTGGCACGCAGCTCCGGGTGTTTTGGGGCGAGGGAGGTTCGGCGATCATCAATCGAAACGGCGTTGACGCGGCGGGCGGGCTGCTGGAGCTGACGCGATCCGTGGTCGCGGCGCTGTAGCGGGCCTCAGGCTCTGCGTTTCTGGCAGCGCGCCATTCGCTCGGCGAAATCGCCCAAGAACTGCTCGCGCCAGCGGCTCACCGTCCCTGCGCCCAAGTGCGGGCCTTCCGCGAAGGACGGATCCGGATCGTCGGTCCACCAATGAGGATGTTGCGCCGACGGCTCGTTCGCGGAGCCCGCCTCCGGATCCACGCTGGTGAAGGCGCCTCGCAGCCCGTCGAGCTCGGCCGAGGCGCTGGCGATCCGGTAAGACCAGCGCTTGGTTTCCTTCGGCACAAATCGAAAGCGCCATCTCGAGGGCTCCTCCCGCGCCGCTGGAAACTCCTGCCCGTCGATGATGAGCCGCGTCCCCGCGGCGGGAGGTCCGGGCAGGACGAGCTCCAGCAAGCCGAAGGTCTCTAGCTCGTCGTCGAGCGTCGTCAGCCTCTCGAAGACGCGCTTGGGCCGCGCCCACGCGCGCACGAACCGGCCGCCCCAGCCGGGCGCTGTTGGATGCTCGGGATTGCCGAGCATGTAAGTCACCGACGGCGTGTCCCCCATCTTGATGACCCCGCCCAAGTGCTCGGCGAAGTAGTCTCCGAACGCGCCGCGGCCTCGAACGTGTGTCTCGACGAAGCTGCGGTTTCCCAGCTCTCCGGTCTGGTTTCCGCCCACGAACCAGCCGCGGTAGGTCGAGTTGTTCTCGATGATCCACAGATCGCGGTGATTCTGCTCGATGTAGTCGTACGCCGCGGGGCTCCACTTCTTGTTGGGGCCGCCGATGAAGTAGACGCGCAGCTTTCGCTTGATGTCCGGCTGGTCGTGCAGGGCTTGGGCGACGTCTTCGATCGTGCCCCACACGAGCACGTAGAGCGGGCGCGGGTCATCGCGTTGGGCGCACTCGATGATCCAATCGGAGCCTTCTGTAGAATTGCCGTAGCCTGCACCGACCGCGAGCTCCGTCTCGCCCTGCTTGGCGATCGACCGCAGATGATCGGGGCTTGGATAGCGCTGGGACCAGGTCCGCAGATTGGGGAAGTCCGTCTCGTATCGGTCGATCACCTCCAGAATGTGGCTCTTGCGGCCGGTCGACCACGGCGACGAGACCAGGCCCTCGACGTCGAACAGGTCGCAGTAGACCAGAAAGTGCACCATCGACTGGAAGTCGTCGGGATCGGAGCCGCCGATGTCGGTGGAGACGAGGACGCGGCGGCGGGGCTCGGCGTTGCCGGGGGCGGCTTGTCGACCGCATCCCAGGGCCGTCGCCAGGCCCAGCGAGCCCGTCAGGAGTCGGCGTCTGGCGATCGATCGCGCTGGCCCAGCCGGGGTGCGGGTCGTCTCATTCGAGTCCATGTTGCGCTCGCCAGCGTGGATAGTCTTCGGCCAACAGGGAGGCCGCCCAGCCGCCATGGTAGCTGTAGCCGCTGCGCCGCTCGTAGCCGATCTCGGAGAAGTCGTAGCGGTAGACCGAATCGCGGTCGAGGTACAGCGGCCGGTCGGTGACCAGCTCGTAGAATCGCGCCCACACAGGCGGGGCGTCCCGATCCTCGACGAGGACGCGCTCGGTGCGGCCGTCGGGCCTGGGAATCCGCTCCACCCGGATTCCGAAAATGGCGACCGAGCGTAGCCAATCCACCGCGCCTTCGACCGCCTCGACGATCTCCGGCGTCGGTTCCTCGACCGACATCAGCAACCGCACGATGCCGACGGTTTCCCCGCCGGAGAGCGACGGCGGCTCGTAGGCGCGCGCCCAGGCGGGTTTGAGCGTTTCTTCATCGTGCTGGGCGCACCAGCCGGTTAGCCGGCCATTCTGGCGAATCTGCGTCCGCAGGATGACGTCGATTCCGCGCGCGACCGCGGCGGAAGCCCTGCGGCGGCGCTCCGGGTCGACGAAACCATATGGCGGCCGTCCTCCGGCGACGTCACGCAGCAGCGTCAGCACGTTCACCATGGCATTGTCGTTGTAGGTAATGCGCGAGTAGTAGCCCTCCCGCAAGGGGAAGAACTGCGGCCAACCTCCGTTCGGGTACTGAGCGTCGAACAGGTAGTCGAGACCACGCTCGAAGGCGCGGCGGTAGCGTTCCGCGGTCGTGGCATCCGCTACGCGCGCCAAGAAGCGCATCGGCGTCGTGGTGGCGCCGTTGTCGATCGTGGGATGCTCGAGCTTGTCGCGGGCCTTCGGCGGGGTCAACAGGTCGGTATTTTTCTGCCAGCCGCCCTCCGGCGATTGATACTGCATTACTGTGTCCGCAGCCTTGCGAGCCTCGGCCGAGGCGTACCAAGCGGCCGGAAGGCGAAGGGCCGGATCGCCCCATCGCACTAGATCCTGGGGCGACGAAGCTTGCGCCCCGGCCAGCGCGGGGACGACCGCATTCGGGGTGAGGCTTGCGACGAGCAGCCCGCCCATCAAGGCAAGAGCGAGCTGCTTGGGGGAGAGTGTGCGCATAGCCGGTATCTGGACCGCCACGACTGGGTTATTCTACCGCCTTTCGGGGCTGAAATACGCGGTATTCTAAGACGCCCCTCGAGGCGCCTCCAGGGCGCTTCTCCGTGATACAATCGCTCGCCAGCCAGTCGGCCCGAACCCGATGCCCCACCTTCGTTCTACCCTGTTCGCGCTCCTGCTTGGTGCGCTCTGCGCCGCCGCCGCGCCCGCCGCCGAGCCTCCTGCCGGCTCGCGCCCCAACGTCATGTTGCTCGCGATCGACGATCTCAACGATTGGATAGGCGCGCATGGCGGACATCCGCAGGCGCGGACGCCGAACCTCGACCGTCTGATCGCCCAGAGCGTGTTCTTTCGCAATGCTCATACCGCGGCGCCAGTGTGCAGCGCATCGCGGCACGCGTTGCTGAGCGGGCTGCGGCCCTCGACCACGGGGTGGTACACCAACTCGTCGAAGAGCCGCGCGGAGTATGAGCGCATCCTCGGCGAGACCGTGCCGCTGCCGACGCACTTCAAGCGCAACGGCTACAAGACGATGGCCGCCGGGAAGATCTTTCACAGCGGGACCCGCGATGTCGCCGGCTACGAGTATTGGGACGAGGAGCGTCCGAAGTACAAGTGGCCCGGGTGGCTCGCGGCGAGGGGTCACGGCTATCAGGGCGCCAGCGGCGGCCACTTCCATCCCTTTCCGCCAGACGGCGGCGCGATCTACCAGAGGTACGGCGAAGGCGTGAGCGGGCAGTCGCTGGCGTGGGGAGCGTTGGGCAAGGACGACATGCCGCCGGAGGGCATGCCGGACGAGCAGGTCGCGGCCTGGGCGGTCGAGCGACTCGAGCAGGACCACGACAAGCCGTTCTTTCTCGCCGTCGGGTTCGTGCGGCCACACGTGCCCTACACCGCGCCGAGGGAGTTCTTCGACCTCTACCCGCCGGACGACATCGTCGCGCCGCGCGTGCCCGCCGATGAGATGGACGACATTCCGCTGCACGGCAAGGCGATGGCCTACGGAATGCTGCCAGGCGGCGACCACCGCAACGTGCTCGATGTCGGGCCGCGGTACTGGCAGGAATTGGTGCGGGCCTACCTGGCGTGCGTGACGTTTGTCGATGCGCAGGCGGGCAAGGTGTTGCGGGCGCTCGAGCAGAGCCCCTACGCCGACAATACGATCGTGGTCTTTTGGTCCGACCACGGCCAGCACTTGGGCGAGAAGCGGCACTGGCGCAAGCAGGCCTTGTGGGAGGAGTCAACGCGCGTGCCGTTGGCGATCCGGCTGCCTCGAGCGAAGAGTGCTGGTCGCGGCACGGACCAACCGGCGAGCCTGCTCGACGTCTATCCGACGCTGCTCGAGCTAACGGGCTTGCCGGGAGTCCCCGGGCTCGAGGGTATGAGCTTGGGTCCGCAGCTCGACGACCTCGATGCGGTGCGGAGCGAGCCCGCCGTCACGACGTGGTATTACAACAACCACGCGGTGCGCGACCTGCACTACCGATACATCCGCTACCGCGACGGATCCGAGGAGCTCTACGATCACCGCTCCGATCCGCGGGAGCACCGCAATCTGGCCGCGGACCCCGCGTACGGGTGGATCAAGCGCGGGCTTGCGGCCTATCTTCCGAGCAAGAACGCCGTGCCCGGCCCGATCGAGCAGGGAGGCGCCGACTCGTTCGGACAGAAAGTCCAGATGCTGCGCGATGAGGGCGTGCCGGCATGGCTCGGCAAGACGCCGTAACAGGGCGGGAGCGATGGAAACGTAGCACGGCATCCGCTGCCGGCGCGCAGAACGGCGTCTCTTGCCGAGCCCGGGCAGCCATGCCCGGGTGCATCTCAACAACGGCGCCGATGTCGCACCGCGGCATTGCTGCCGGGGCTCAGAAGACACGCGCTCGCCACCGAGCCCGGACGTTCAAACTCAACCACGGCACGGAACATCGCACCCCGGCATTGCTGCCGAACACACCCGGAACGCTCTCGCGCGGCCCACGCGACTGCCGACACGGCTTCTCTAGGGTTGGTAGCGGCGGAAGATGAGCGCGCCGTTGGTGCCGCCGAAGCCGAACGAGTTGGTGAGGGCGTATTCGATCTCCATCTTGCGGCACTTGCCGGACACGTAGTCGAGGTCGCAGCCCTCGTCGGCTTGCTTCAGGTTGATCGTCGGCGGCGCGGTCTGATCCCGGATCGCCAGCACGGTGATGCCGGCTTCCAGGCCCCCGGCTCCGCCGAGCAAGTGTCCGGTCATCGACTTGGTCGAGCTCACGGCCATCTCGAAGGCGTGGTCCCCGAACAGATTCTTGATCGCGGTCGACTCGATGCGGTCGCCCAGCGGCGTGGAGGTGCCGTGGGCGTTGATGTGCTGGATGTCAGAGGGGGCGATGCCGGCGTCTTGGATGGCGTTGCGCATCACGCGATAGGCGCCGTCGCCGTCTTCGCAGGGCGAGGTGATGTGGAAGGCGTCGCCGCTCATGCCGTAGCCGACGATTTCGGCTACGATCGGCGCGTCGCGGCGCAGCGCATGCTCGAGCTCTTCGAGCACGAGGATGCCGGCGCCTTCGCCTACGACGAACCCGTCGCGATCGACGTCCCAAGGGCGACAGGCGTGCTCGGGGTCGTTGTTGCGGGTCGACAGCGCCTTCATGTTGCCGAAGCCGCCGATGCTCATGGGCGTAATGGCGGCTTCGGCGCCGCCGCAGATCATCACGTCGGCGTCGCCGCGGGCGATGATCTTGAACGAATCGCCGACGGCGTGCGCGCCGGTGGTGCAGGCGGTGGCCGTGGCGGAGTTCGGGCCTTTGGCGCCGTAGCGGATCGAGACGTGGCCCGAAGCCAAGTTGACGATCGTGGCCGGAATGAAGAAGGGTGAGATTTTGCGCGGCCCGCCCTCCATCAGCTTGGTGTGCTCGCGCTCGATGACGTCGAAGCCCCCGATGCCGCTGCCAATGTAGACGCCGACTCGCTCAGCGTTCGCGGGGGCGACCTCGAGCTGAGCCGCCTCGACGGCGAACTGGCTCGACGAGAGGGCGAAGAAGATGAAACGCCCCATCTTGCGCAGGTCGCGCTTCTCGACGAAGTCGAGCGGGTCGAAGCCGTCCACCTCGCCGGCGATTTGGCAGGCGAACTCGGCTGCATCGAAGTGCGTAATGCGCTGAATGCCGCCCTGGCCCGCGCATAGGGCCTGCCAAGACGCCTCAGTGCCGACGCCCACCGGACAGGTGAGGCCGACTCCGGTCACGACAACTCGTTTCAATACGGAGGCTCCTTCCGCTCCTCGAGTGGGATCGGCGCGGGCCTACTCGCCGGAGACTTCAGCGTTCTTCTCGATGTAGTCGATCGCGTCGCCTACGGTTCGGATCTTCTCCGCGTCTTCGTCGGGAATCTCGATATCGAAGGCCTCCTCGAAGGCCATGATCAGCTCTACGATGTCGAGCGAATCGGCGTTGAGGGTCTCGACGAAGGACGCTTCTCGTTTGACCTCCGACTCCTCAACGCTCAACTGCTCGCAAATGATCTCGGTAACTTTCTGCTCTACGTCCATCACTCCTCCGGACCATGACGAAACTTTGATTCTACATAAAACCGGTGGGGCGAGATGCAAGCGGTTCGGATGGCGCTGGCCAGGGCGCCTTGGCCAGCGCCGCGCGCGTGAGCAAGCGGGCCGGGTGGAGCTGGCTTCCCGCCTACAAGACGCCTGCCCCCCCAGGGCCGCGGCTCTGGTCGAGTCCGCGCGCTCTGGAATGGACGAAAACTTTCGGTGACCATCTTTAAAACATTCGCTCTGGGCGATATCATAAGAGACGATGGCGGTGGATTGGCGCGGGACTGGGATGGCGGCGACGCTTCTTGCTGTCGCGCTATCTGTCTCCGCCGCAGAGGCGCCGCAGGCGAGCTCGACCGGCGACGGCTCCGATTCGCCCGCCGCGGCCGCCAAGACGCCGGCCTCGAGCGGTGACGCCGCCGCCGCAAAAGACGCGCAGAACGACGCCGCCGCGAGCAACGGCGAGGAGCGTCGCGAGCAGGATCCCGACGCTGGTCCGCGCTCGAGCGTCGAGGAGCGGGACACGGCGCTGGACCAGATCGAAGCGGCGATCCGGGTGTTCAAGGTCGAGACCGAGCGGCTGGGCGCCAGGGCGGACGGGGCCGCCGGCGACTCGCGTCGCAGCTCTCAGCCGGCGGCGAGCTGGCACGGCCGGGTCTACGAGTACATCCGCAACGACTCGTTCGACGCCACGCCGCACCAAGTCGTGCAGCGGGGCGGGGAAGGTAATCTGCTCCGCCGCAACCAGTTCGGCTTCAGCATGAGCGGACCGGTGGTGTTGCCGAAGCTCTACGACGGCCGTCGTTCGACGTTCTTCACGTTCTCGTTCGAGGGAACGCGCGAGCGCGTTGGCCGCTCCTACCTGCGTACGCTGCCGACGGTGCAGCAACGCACTGGCGACTTCTCGGACTTGGTCAACAAGGCGGGCAGGCCGGTGACGGTCTACGATCCAGCGTCGACCGCGGCGAACCCCGGCTTCGATCCCGAGCGCCGGGTCTCGCGGGCCAATCTCGAGCACAACCGCGAGGCGTTTCCCAACAACCAGATCCCGCTCTCTCGCCTCGACCCGGTGGCGCTCGAGGCCGGCCGCCACTATCCGCTGCCCAACACCAGCGTCGGGCCGTTCTTGCAGAACAATTATTGGGTCTTTCCCGCCGAGGTCAACCAACCCCGTGGCTTCATCGCGAAGATCGACCACAACCTGTTCGAGCGCCACAAGCTCACGGTGAACCTGGCGGATTCGCGCGGATTCCAGGGCGAGCCGCGCATCTACGATACGGTTGCGAATCCGTCGCGGCCGGACCGCGACTTCGTGGATCAGCGTTTGAGCGTGCGCGAAACCTACGCGATCTCGCCAAACGCGATCTACGAGATGACGATCTCGGGGACCTCGGAGCAGGTCGAGACCGTCGGTCTGCGCGGCGATACCGACATCCCGGCAGAGCTCGGGCTGGGGGGCGTGGACGGCGTGGTGTTCCCCGCGCTGCGCTTCAAGGGCTACTACGGGATGGGGGCTTCGACCGGCTCGTACTACCGCAACGCCTGGAACACGTTCTCGAACGAGCATCAGCTCACCTTGAACAAGGGCAAGCACTCGTGGGGCTTCTCGTTCGAGGCGACGCATTATCAGCTCAATACCTTCGAGCACGAGGCGCCGTCGGGATCGCTCGGCTTTGGCGACTTCTTGACTGGACTGCCCGGGGTGACCAACACCGGCGACGGCTATGCGACGTTCCTGTTGGGGCTGGCTGGCTCGGCGCAGGTCAGCGACGTCGTGCAACCTTCGTATCTGCGGCGCTGGCAGCTCGACACCTCGATTCGCGATGAGATCGAGGTAGCGCCCAACCTGACCGCAACCGTACAACTCGGCATCGACGTCGAAACGCCGCGCGTAGAGAAGTACGACCGCCTCTCGAGCTTCGATCCCGAGGCGACTAATCCGGCGAACGGCCTGCCCGGCGCGATGGTGTTTGCGAACCGCGACGGCTATGGACGGGCCTTCCAGCCCACGGTGACGACCTTCGAGCCGCGCCTGAGCCTGGCCTGGAGCCCGACCGCGAAGCGCGATACGGTGCTGCGCGGCACGGTGATGCACTACTACGCCGGCATCCCGCTGCGGCCCGGTTCGTTCGGAACGCAAGGCTTCAACGGCCGTCGCGAACCGCTCTCGCTCAACACGCAGTTGATGCCGGCGGTGACGCTGGCCGAAGGATTTCCGGCCTTGGCGAACCCGCTGCCGGACCTCCGCGGCGACGTGGCGAACCTGACCAACGTCGACTATACGGCCAACACCAACCGGCTGCCGCGCTATCGCTACATGAACGTATCGCTCGAGCGGCGGTTGCCTCGCGGGCTCACCGTGCGCGCCAATGCACGGGCCTATCGCGGCAAGAACCTGCTGATCGGCGGCCATATCCTGGGCCTGAACTCGATTCCCCTGGAGGCGTTGGCCTTCCGCGATCAGCTCAATGACGACATATTCCGGCGGACGCTGCGGCGCTTCCCGCAAGTGCGGGAGGTGCACACGAACTACCTCTATCCCGGCGGTCGCTACAGCTACGACTTGAGTGACCTCTCGATCGAGAGGCGCACCGGCGAGGGACTCTCGTTCGACTTTTCGTACCAGTGGCGGCGGCGCTATGACGACTACTCCGGGCCGGGCGTGCAGAATCCGTTTGACCGCGACAGCGCTTGGTCGCTCTCGCGAGGGTTGCGCCCGCACCGGGTCAACTTCAACTACATGTACGAGCTGCCGTTTGG
This sequence comes from Bryobacterales bacterium, assembly GCA_965216545.1. GTDB lineage: Bacteria > Acidobacteriota > Terriglobia > Bryobacterales > UBA6623 > RI-231. The sequence goes on along the minus strand of OZ244172.1, from coordinate 443,546 downwards.
CGCGGGCAAGCGGTTCTTGGGCTCGAACGGCGTGATGGCGAAGCTTCTCGGCGACTGGTCGTTGAGCGGATTCACGACCTGGTTGAGCGGAGATCCGCTGACGCTCGAGCCGGAGTTCAACAACACCGGCGGCGTGGTGCGCTACCTGCGCGTCAACTCCGTACCGGGGGTCGATCCGCATCCGGCGAACCCCGGGCCGAACATGTGGTTCAACCCGGCGGCGTTCGCCCATCCCGGGGACTTCGAGACTGGCAACGTGCCACGCACCCATCCGACGCTGACCAATCCGATCTACCAAAACCACGATCTGGCGATCACCAAGCGCGTGCCGCTGTCGAGCGAGAAGAGCATCGAGCTGCTGTTCCAAAGCTTCAACTTCATCAATCACGCCAACTGGACCGATCCAGATACCGAGATTGGTCCGGCGAACGCGCCAAACGCCAACGCGGGCAAGATCATCGGCTCGCGCGGCGGCCGAGTGCTCCAGCTCGGCGCGAGGTACAACTTCTGAGCGCGCTGCGCCGCGGCTTGGTTTGGGTTCTGGCCTCGATCCTGATTTGCGCGCCGCCGTGCGCCGGGGCGCTCGAGGCGCGCGTCGCGATGCGCGCAAGCGGCGAGCAGGGCCGGCCGCTGTTGCGTCTGAAGGCAGCGGGCCTGCGGGCGGCAGTGGACGGCGAGGAAGCGCGCGTTGCGGCGGTCGCCGGCCCCGGGTCGCCGCTCATTCTGGTGGTGGTGTGGGATCTCGTTGGCGATCTCAACCGCATCGACGCGGCCCGCGGCAGAGTCGGCGAGCATGTGCGCGGCATGGGCAAAGGACGCTACGCCGCGCTGCTACAGGCCCAGGACGGCTTGCGCGTAGTCCTGGACCCGACGCGCAATCGGCGCCGGCTGATCGAGAAGCTCGAAGGGGCGTCGGTGTCGGGGTTTCCCGGTTTGCTCGATTCGGTAGAGCGCGCCGCGGAGATCGCCAGCGCGATGCTCGAGCAGTCGGAAGTTCGCGTGGCCGTGCTCTACCTGACCGACGGCGAGATCGAGGATTATCGCGGCGACTACATCAGCACGGTGGTGAACCCAAGCGATAGCGGAGACCTGAGCCGGCGCTTCCGCGACCGGTTGGTGCAGGAGAAGATCGCTTCGATCACGGCCAGCTTGGGCCGCTTCGCAGCTCCGTTGTTCTTCGTCCACCTCGACGAGCAGAACGATTCGCTCAACGTCGCCTACCAGAACGGCATCCGCGCCTTTGCCGCCGCCACCGGCGGGACGGCCTACTTCGCCCGCGGATTGGCGGATGTGCCCGCGCTGGTCGGTCGTGCGCTCGAGGACATCGAGTCGACCTACATCGTGACGCTCGAGGGCCCGGCGGAGTGGCGCGGGAGCCGTCGGATCGAGATTTCCGGGCCGAAGACGGCGACGTTGACTCACCGTGAGAGCCTCGACAGCGTCGAAGAGAGATGAGCGCCCGGCCGGCGGCTTTGCGCTAGCATTGAAGGTCGCGGCGACGCTGATCTCGAAGCCATGGCGAAGAAAAATAAACCGGTCGCGCCGAAGAAGCCGTCCGCGCCGCTGCCGCAGCGCTGGCTGCCGCCGGTTCTGTTGGGCTGGTTGATCCCCGGCGGCGGGCACTTCTACCTCAAGCGCTGGAGTCACGGCGGACTGCTGATGTTCTCCGTGCTGGGCATGTTCGTCTTCGGGCTGATGATGCGCGGCCGCATGTTCGACCCCGAAGGCGGCAGCCTGTTCAACGCGATCGTGACCTACGGCGGCTACATCGCCGACCTTGCCAGTGGTCTGCCGTACTTCCTAGCCGTGTGGTTGGGCTACGAGCAACCCTACTTGGCGCAGCCGCAAGCCGACTACGGGACGAAATTCCTGGTCTGCGCCGGCTTGCTCAACATCTTGGCGATGGTTGACGCCTACGAGATCGCTGCCGGGGAGAAGGCCTGATGTTTCTCACGCTTTCCCACCTACAGGCCGCCATCTTGTTCGCCTTGTTCACCTCGATCGTGATGGGCGTGGTGGGCCGCGACACCGACCCGGGCAGGATCCGCTATGGTTTGTACTGCTTTGGGTGGTTCATGGCGGCGATCTTCGGCCTGTCCTGGGTGATGTACCTAGGGCACGGCTAGACGAATGCGCGGGCCGCCGGCTATCGCGCCCTTTTGCGGCGGGCGCGTTTGCGCTGCGCGGCCACGTCCGCAATGGTCGTGTTCTTGAGGTAACTCATGATGGTCGAGCGGATGGGCTTGAAATTTGGCAAGCCCTCTTGGCCGGTTTGCAAGTGCTCGAGCCCGTCGAGGGCCTCGACGATGTCTAGGATTCGAATTTTCCCCGGCGGCTTGTTCAAGCTGAATCCGCCGGTAGGGCCCTTGGTCGAGCGCAACAGCCCGTGACGAGCCAGATTTTGCAGGGTCTTGGCCAGGAAGAATGCGGGCAGCTCCTCCTCTTCGGCGATGACGCGCGCCATCACCTGTTCGCCATCAGAGGCTTCGGCCAACCGGCCCAGCGCTTGGATAGCGTAGTCGACAGAACGAGAGAATAGCATTTCGGAGGTAACCGTCCTTAATTCAATCGCGATCAGCGTAATCGGCCCAAAGCGGCCGGTTGCAGATCTTCTTCCCAGCCGTTGTGCGAAAAATCGAGTTCAATATACCACGATAAGCCGCCCGGCGGCTAATCCTCTACGTCCGTTCTGGAAGAGTCTATAATGGCGGGCTCATGCAGCTGTCCGCTTTCGACTGGGCCGTGCTGCTCGGCTACCTTGCCTTCACGCTGGGCGTAGGGCTGTTTTACCGCTCTCGAGCCTCCCGCGGCATCGAGGAATTCTTCGTTTCCGGCCGAAATACACCTTGGTGGTTGGCGGGCATATCGATGGTCGCAACGACCTTCGCTGCTGACACTCCGCTAGCGGTTACGGGCATGACGGCGGAGGGCGGGGTGGCCGCGAATTGGCTCTGGTGGAACTTCGCCTTGAGCGGCTTGCTCACCACGTTCTTCTTCGCGCGCCTTTGGCGGCGTTGCGGCGTGCTGACCGACGTCGAGCTCGCCGAGCTGCGCTACTCGGGCCGCCCGGCGGCGATCTTGCGGGGGTTCCGGGCGGCCTATCTGGCCTTCGTGGTCGACGTGATTGTGCTGGGTTGGGTGAACCTGGCGATGGTGAAGATTCTCGAGCAGACGGTCGGTCTCGCGCGGCCGGAGGCGATCGCCGTTACGCTCGGCATCACGGCGCTCACGTGTGTAGTCGCTGCGCTCGGGGGGCTGCAGGGCGTGTTGGTGACCGACCTGCTGCAGTTCTTCCTCATGCTCGGGATGGCTGTTCTGCTCGCCGTCTACGCAGTCAACGGCGTTGGAGGCCTCGACGGGCTGCAGCAACGCCTGCTCGAGATCGACCCCAGCGGAGGCATCACTGCGTTGCTGCCCGCGGCCGACTCGCCGCTGTTGCCGCTCGCCACCTTCGCAACCTACCTGAGCGTGGTCTGGTGGGCGACGTGGTATCCCGGCGCGGAGCCCGGCGGCGGCGGATTCATCGCGCAACGCATGTTCTCCACGCGGAGCGAGCGCGAGTCGCAACTAGCGACGCTCGCCTTCAACGTCCTCCATTTCGCGGTTCGGCCCTGGCCGTGGATTCTCGTCGCCTTGGTTGCGCTAGCCGTCTACCCGGACTTGCAGGACAAGGAGGCGGGCTACATCCGAGCGATGTTCGACTACCTGCCGGCGTCGCTGCGCGGGCTGATGCTGGCGGGGTTCTTGGCGGCGTTCATGTCGACGGTGAGCACCAACTTGAACTGGGGCGCCGGGTACGTGGTGAGCGACATCTACCGGCGGTTTCTCAGGCCCGAGGCGAGCGAGGCGCAACTGGTATCGGCCTCGCGCTGGGCGACGGCGCTGCTGGCGGTGCTGGCGTCGATCGCGACGTTCTATATGGAGTCGATCTCCGGCGCCTGGAAATGGCTGCTGGCCGCCGGAGCGGGGACGGGGGGCGTGTTGATCCTGCGCTGGTTCTGGTGGCGCATCAACGCCTGGAGCGAGATTGCTGCAATGACGGCGGCGGCGGTGATCAGCGCGGCGCTGATGTTCGGTCGCGGCTACGACACCGACCAGCCGCTCGAGTTTGCGCACGTCATGCTGATGACGGTGGCGTTGACCTCAGTCGTCTGGCTGGCGGTAACGCTGCTGACCCCGCCCGAGCCTGTGGCCACGCTCGACAGGTTCTACCGCCGCGCGAGGCCCTACAAGCGCCTATGGGAACCGGTGGCGTCCAGCGCGCCGGAGGTCCAAGCGCAGACCGGGGCTCTGGGTGACCTGATGGGCTGGCTAGCCTCCTGCGCATTGGTCTACTGCACGCTGTTCGGCAGCGGCAAGCTGCTGCTGGCGACGTGGACTGAGGCCGTGCCGTGGCTTGGGGCTGCAGTCGTCAGCGCGTCTCTGGTGGGACGCAGCCTGAGGGCGAACGACGCCTGAGGCTGCGGCTCGCTATCTTGAGAGTGCATGCTCGACCGCATCATCGTGCGCGGCGCCCGCCAGCACAACCTGCGCAACCTGCATCTCGAGATCCCGCGCAACACCCTTACCGTGGTAACCGGGCTGAGCGGGTCCGGCAAGTCGTCGCTCGCCTTCGACACCATCTACGCCGAGGGCCAACGCCGTTACGTCGAGACGCTTTCGCCCTACGCTCGACAGTTTCTCGACCAGATGGAGCGGCCCGATGTCGACTCGATCGACGGTCTCAGCCCGGCGCTGTCGATCGAGCAGAAGACGACCAGCCGCAGCCCGCGCTCGACCGTCGGAACGATCACCGAGATTTACGACTATCTGCGGTTGCTCTACTCCTCGATCGGCACGCCGCATTGCGCCAACTGCGGGGTCGTGATTCAGCGCCAAACGCCGGACCAGATCGCGGAACAAGTGATGCGCCGCGGCCGAGGCGCGAAGGCGACGATCCTGGCGCCGGTGATCCGCGGACGCAAGGGCATCTATCGCCGCGAGCTCGAGCAGTTCGCCGAGAAAGGCTTTCTGCGAGCGCGCATCGACGGCGAAATGAAGGCGCTGGACGATGACATCGCCCTCGAGCGGCACCACGCGCACACCATCGAGGTGTTGGTCGACCGGCTCGCCGTTCGCGCCGGCGTGGAGAAGCGGCTCGAGAGCTCGGTCCGGACCGCGCTGCAACTCGCCGATGGGCTCGTCGTGGTGGCGATGGGAGATGAGGAGCGGCTCTACTCGGAAAAGCTCGCGTGCATCGAGTGCGGGGCCAGCGTACCGGCCTTCGAGCCGCGCTCGTTCTCATTCAACAGCCGTTACGGCGCCTGCCCGGAGTGCACCGGCCTGGGGAGCCTGTGGGATTTTGATCCGGCCAAGCTCATCACCGATCCTTCGAAACCATTGCTGGGCGGCGCTATGGCGCAGTGGCTGCTCTACTCGACGATCGAATCGAAAGTGCGCCGGGCGGCCGAGCTCAAAGGGATCTCGCTCAAGAAGAAGGTGAAGGATCTCGACAACGAGGAGCTCGACTACCTGTTACATGGCGGCGGGCGGCACTACGAAGGCTTGCTCGCGCTGCTGCGTGAGTGGCACGCCGACGACCCGGGAAGCGAATACCGCGACTGGATCGCCAAGTTCCAATCGCCGATGACGTGTCCGGCGTGCGAGGGCAAGCGCCTCAAGCCCGAAAGCCTGGCCGTGAAGCTGGAAGGGATGTCGATTTCCGAGCTCGCTTCGCTGCCGGTGGGGCGCGCGCTCGTGGTGGCCGAAAGCGTCGATCTAACCAAACGCCAGACGCTGATCGCGGGACGCATCCTCGAAGAGGTGCGCAAACGGCTCGGTTTCCTGACTTCGGTCGGGCTCGACTACCTGACGCTCGATCGCTCCGCGGCGACGCTCTCGGGCGGCGAAGCGCAGCGCGTGCGGTTGGCGACGCAGATCGGCACGCAGTTGCGCGGCGTGCTCTACGTGCTCGACGAGCCTTCCATCGGACTGCATGCGCGCGATAACCAGCGGCTGCTCGAGAGCTTGACCCGCCTGCGCGACCTGGGCAACACGATCGTCGTGGTCGAGCACGACCAGGAGACGATCGAGCGCGCCGACCACATCGTCGACCTGGGACCTGGGGCTGGCCGGCTGGGCGGCGAGCTCGTCGCCGAGGGCGGGCCGAAGGAGATCGTCGCCGAGAGCCGCTCGCTCACCGGGCAGTACCTGAGCGGGGTCAGACAGACACCCGTGCCAGCCCAGCGGCGCAAGCCCGACAAACGAAAACTGGTCATTCGCGGCGCCCGCCAACACAATCTGCAAGACATCGACGTAACGATCCCGCTGGGCGCGTTCGTCGCCGTCACCGGCGTTTCGGGCTCGGGCAAGTCAACGCTCGTCAACGGCATTCTCTATCCGGTGCTGATGCAGCGCATCTACCGCTCTCCGGGGGAAGCGGGGGCGCACCGCAAGATCGAGGGTCTGCAGCACGTCGACAAGGTCGTGCGCATCAACCAGGACCCGATCGGTCGCACCCCTCGCTCGAACCCCGCCACCTATTCCGGAGTCTTCACTCCGATTCGCGATGCGTTCTCGATGCTGCCCGAAGCGCGGGCGAGAGGCTACAAACCCGGGCGGTTCAGCTTCAACGTCAAGGGCGGCCGCTGCGAGGCTTGCCAGGGCGACGGCAACAAGCGCATCGAGATGAATTTCTTGCCTGACGTCTTCGTGACGTGCGACGTCTGCCGCGGCCGGCGCTACAACCAGGAAACGTTGCAGGTGAAGTTCAAGAACTATTCCATTGCCGACGTGCTCGAGGCGACGGTCGAGGAGGCGATCCCGCTGTTCGAGAACATGCCGCCGGTGGCGACCAAGCTTTCAACGCTAGCCGAGGTCGGGCTCGGCTACATCCACCTGGGGCAGTCGTCGACGACGCTTTCAGGGGGAGAAGCGCAGCGCATCAAGCTGGCGCGCGAGCTGAGCAAACGCCAAACCGGGCAGACGGTCTACTTGCTCGACGAGCCGACCACGGGGCTGCACTTCGACGACGTGCGCAAGTTGCTCGAGGTGCTGCATCGGCTCACCGGCCTGGGCAATACGGTGATCGTGATCGAGCACAACATGGACGTGATCAAGTCCGCGGACTGGGTGGTCGACCTTGGGCCCGAAGGCGGCGAAGCGGGCGGGCAAGTGGTGGCGACGGGCTCGCCCGAGGCGGTGGCGAAGGTGAAGAAGAGCTACACCGGGCGGGTGCTGAGGAAGGTGTTGGGGGCGAAGCGCTGATTGCGGGGCGGGTAGGTTCCGCGGGTGTGCTCCAATGGCGGGGTGTTGACCCGCCAATCTTTGCTCCTCGTCATCCTCGCGGCCCTGGCCCATGGCGCCGAGCGTCCGCCAAACATCGTCTTCATCCTTGCTGACGATTTGGGTTGGGCCGACACTGCCCTCTACGGCAGCAAGTTCTACGAAACGCCGAACATCGACGCGCTGGCCCGGCGCGGCATGCGCTTCACCAACGCCTACGCCGCTTCACCGATCTGTTCGCCCACCCGCGCGAGTATCCTGACCGGGCTGCACCCGGCGCGCATCGGCATGACCACGCCCAGCGGCCACGTGGCCCAGGAGATCTTCGAGAAGGCGCTTGCGCCCCGGGCCGCCAAGAACCAGCCGGCCATGCAAGCGCGCAGCGTGACGCGGTTGCGACTCGAGCATTTCACCCTCGCCGAAGCGCTCAACGCCGCCGGCTACGCTACGGGCCACTTTGGCAAGTGGCACCTGGGCCGCGAGCCCTACGACCCCTACCAGCAGGGATTCGACATCGACTTGCCGCACACTCCTGGACCGGGGCCAAGCGGCGGTTACCTGGGGCCGTGGGGCTTCTGGCCAGGCAAAGGCGCCGAGGGCGAGCACATCGAGGACCGCATGGCCATCGAAGCTTCGAAGTGGATGCGCGAGCACGCGGACGATCCGTTCTTTTTGAACTACTGGGCGTTCTCGGTCCATTCGCCGGTGCAAGGCAAGCCGGAGCTGGTCGAGAAGTTCCGCCGCAAAGCCGACCCGGGCTACCCGCAACGCAACCCCATCAATGGCGCCATGGTCGAGAGCCTCGATGACGGCGTGGGAGCTCTGCTGGCGACCATCGACGAGCTCGGCATCTCGGACAACACGGTTGTGATCTTCTTCTCCGACAACGGCGGCATGATCCATCGCTTCGACGGCGGCGTCGTGGTCACCAGTAACGCGCCGCTGCGCAGCGGCAAGTCGTCGATCTACGAAGGCGGCGTCCGCGAGCCGATGATCGTCGATTGGCCCGGCGTGACGAAGCCTGGGTCGGTTAGCGACGAGATCGTCCAGAGCGTCGATTTCTACCCGACGCTGCTCGAGATCGTCGGGCTAGAGCCGCGCAAGGCTCAGACCTTCGACGGCATGAGCATCGTGCCGGCCTTGCGGGGCGGCGAGCTCGAACGCGAGGCGATCTTCACCCACCACCCGCACTACCAGCCGGCCACGCTGCAGCGGCCAAGCACGTCAGTGCGCAAAGGCGACTGGAAGCTGATCCGCTTCTTCTGCGACGGGCCTGGTCAGCGCGATCGCTACGAACTATACAACCTGCGAGACGATATCGGCGAGAGCCGGGATTTGGCGGCCGCACAGCCGCAGCGGGTCATGGGGCTCGCCGCTCTGATCGAGGGTTTCTTGGAGAGAACGGAGGCCGTCGTGCCGATGGCGAACCCAGCCTACGAAGAGGGGTTGGACCCGTTCCCCAACGGCCCGGCGAAGGTCGGTCTCTAGCGGATCGGCCCGCGGCCGTCAACGGTCAACGCCCCCCTACTTCGCCACCCCGCCCTCCGTCATCTTCCTCGCATCCAGCAGCCGGTCCAACTCCTCTTCGCCCAGCTCGGTCATCTCGAGCGCCACGTCCTTGAGCCGTCGATTCTCCGCGTAGGCCTTCTTCGCAATCGCCGCGCCGGTCTCGTAGCCGATGATGGCGTTCAGCGCCGTCACCAGGATCGGGTTCTTGTCGACGCGCTCGGCGACGCGCTCGGTGTTGACCCTAAAACCGGCGATGGCCTTGTCGGCGAGGAGGCGGGAGGCGTTGCCGAGCAACCTGGTGCTTTCCAGTACGTTGTGCGCGATAACTGGAAGCATCACATTCAGTTGAAAATTGCCCGCCTGGCCGCCGATCGTCACCGTAAGGTCGTTGCCGATCACCTGCGCGCACACCATCGCCGCCGCTTCGGGGATGACCGGGTTCACCTTGCCCGGCATGATCGACGATCCCGGTTGCAGCGACGGCAGCGCGATGTCCGCGACGCCGGCTTGCGGGCCGGAGTTCATCCAGCGCAGGTCGTTCGCGATCTTCGTCAGGCTGACGGCGACGGTCTTCATCTGGCCCGAAAGCTCCACCGCGGCGTCTTGGCTCGAGAGGCTCACGAAGTAGTTCTTGCTGGCGGTGAAAGGCAGCCGGGTCTTCTCCTGTAGCCGCTTGGCGACCCGCGCGCCGAACTGGCGATGGGCGTTGACGCCGGTGCCCACCGCGGTGCCGCCCTGGGCCAACGCCGCGACGCGAGGCAGCGCGCCCTGGATGCGCAGAATACCTTGCTCGATCTGCGCCGCCCAACCGCCGATCTCCTGGCTCATGCGCACCGGCATGGCATCCATCAGGTGCGTGCGGCCGGTCTTGACGACGCCGTCGAGCTCGGCGGCTTTGGTCTCGAGCGTCTTCTGCAGATGTTCGAGGCCCGGCAGCAGCGTCTCGGTCACTTCTAGGTAGGCGGCGACGTGAATGGCGGTGGGGATGACGTCATTCGACGACTGGCCCATGTTGACGTGGTCGTTGGGATGGACCTTGGAGCCGAGCTTGGCCGAGGCGAGGTTGGCGATCACCTCGTTGGCGTTCATGTTGGTCGAGGTGCCCGAGCCGGTCTGAAAGATGTCGAGCGGGAAGTGGCGGTCGTGTTTGCCTTCTTCGACCTCCTTCGCACCGGCCTGGATGGCTTCTGAGGCGCGACTGTCGAGCAGGCCGAGCTCGGAGTTGACGTAGGCGGCGGCGCCCTTGATGAGGCCGAGTGCGCGGATGAACGTGCGCGGAAAACGGATGCCGGAGACCGGGAAATTCTCAACCGCTCGCTGCGTTTGGGCGGCATAGAGGGCGTCTTCGGGCACACGGACCTCGCCCATCGAGTCGTGTTCAATACGGAAGCGATCGTCGACCATAGATTCATAGGGTAGCTCAGCCGGGGGACGGGCTAGAATGAGCCGCATGACCAAGCTCATCAAGGCCGTACTCCTGTTGTTGTCGCTCTACGTGGTGGTGATGGGCGGCAGCGGATTGTTGATTCGCTCGATGCTGTCGGGCGGGGCCGGCGAGACGCTGCGGCAGAAGGCGCAGGGGCTGTTGCCGGTGGAGGTGACGATCGAGGGCGGCGACTTCGACATCCCCGAGTGGTTCGTGTTCCGGCCCGCGATCTCGTTTGACGAGCTGCGCGTGGCCAACCCTGCGGGCTACGGCTCCGGGCCCTTGCTGGCCGCGGACCGGGTGGCGGCACGGGCATCGCTTGCGGACTTGTTGAGCGGCCGCGTCGCCGTTGGCGCGGTCGAGATCGAAGCGCCGCGCCTGGCGGTGGAAGCGGACGCCGACGGCCGAACGAACATTCAGGCTTTGCTCGACGCGGTCTCGAGCGGCGACGCCCCCGCCGAGGGCGGAGAAGGGCCGGAGGTGAGCATCGAGAGCTTCGTGCTACGCGACGGCGAGATCCGCTATACCGCGCCGGGCGCCGAGCCGATGGTCGTGAAGAATCTGCAGCTCGAGATTCGCGACTTCGAGCCGCAGAGCGCCGTGCCGATCTTGGCCGAGCTCGATCTTTTCGACGAAGCGGCGGTGCATCTGCGCTTCGACGGCGAGACGGGGCCGTTCACCGCGCAGAGCTCGCCGGCTTCGGGGACGTTGGCGATCGACGCCTGGCCGGGGCGCCTGCCCGAGAGCTTTCGCCGCCAGTACATGGGAGACTTCCTGGCCGAACCAGGCGAGGGCTCGCAGGCGCACTTGACCGCGCAGCTCGCCGGCGACTTGTTGGGCGTACTGGTCGGGACGGGCAATCTCAGCCTCAGCGGACTGCAACTTGGCGACCCGGCGGCGGGGCAGTTGCCACTCGAGGGCGAGGCGCCGATTCTGCTGACGCTGATCGAACCGGCGGCCAACCCGACCTACGACTTCGTAATGCCGGAAGCGCGGCTGCAATTGGGCGCCGGGTCGTGGGAAGGCGGCCTGCAAGTGCAGTATGACGGGGCCCGCGTGCGCGGCGAATCGGCCGGCGCGGTCTCCGGGGTGGACATCAATGAGATGCTCAGCGCCTTCTCCGACGCCGACGACCTGCTCTTTGGACGCCTGGCGCTGCGGCGCTACGCCGTCACGTTTTCCGGCCGCGACGCCGCCGAGCTCCAGCGCTCGCTGACGGGCGGGGGCAGCCTGGAGATCGAGGAGGGCAAGCTGGCGCTCTTCGACGTGCTCCAAACCATCGAGCAAAAGGTGCTCCGGACGATCGGCAGCGAGGAGAGCTACGTCGGGGGCGTCACCAGCTTCCTGCGCTTCACGACCGACTTCGAGGTGGGCGGCGGACGCTTGACGACGCCGAACATGCTGCTCGAAAACGATCAAGCCGAGCTAGGCGGCTCGGGCTTTCTCGAGATCGCCGGCGGCGATGCGATCGACCTCGACTACTCGATCTCGAGCCTCATCACCGGCGCGTTGGCGGCGGCGTTGGGCGGCGAGAAGAACGAGCAGGGCCAGGCGCAGGTGGCGGCGCCGTTGCGGGTCTCCGGCAGCACGGAGTCGCCCAAGGTGTTCCTGGACCTCAAATCGTTCGTCAAGCAGCAGGCCGGCCGGCGAGCGCGCGGCCTGCTGGATTCACTGATCGGAGGCAAGGGGCGCGGCGCCGCCGAGGCTGCCCAGGGCGCCCAAGAAGGCGCCGGCGAGGAGCCGGCTGCTCAGCCACAGCGGCCGAGATTGCCCTTCAGCCTGGGCGGCGTCCTAGACAAAGCGGTTGAAACGGCCAAGGACAAGATCCCGAGCGCCCCGGCCGAGCCCGAGCCTCGATAAGATAGGCGAATGCTCGAGCCAGGCCTCACCTTCGAACAGCGTACGACGGTGCTCGAAGCCGACTGCATTCGCTTCCTCGGCGGCGAGGTCACGCCGTCGCTCTCCACCCCGGCGATGATCATGGGCATGGAGCTGGCGTCTCGCGACCTGGCTCGCCCGCACCTGGAAAATGGCCAAGACACCGTGGGCGTACGCGTGGACATCGAGCACCTGGCGGCCACGCCGCTTGGGGCGATGGTGACGTTTCGCTCGAAGCTGACCGGGGTGGAAGAGCGCAAGCTGAGCTTCGAAGTCGAGGCGGTGGATGGCGAGGAAGTAGTTGGACGCGGCCGCCACGTGCGCTTCGTGGTCGACGTGGAGCGTTTCGCGAAGGGATTGACGAGGCGTTTCGCTTCGCGCGCCGGCAGGTGAGCCGGCCGTCCGGGCCGGAGGCTGGGCGAGCGCGCCGTTGGGTTCGGCAGGCCGAACCGACTACGGCAGCGGCCTTCTAGCGCGGCGAGATGGTCTGGATGGCGGTGTTGATGTCGTCCTCGAGTCCGCTAATGATCTCCAGAGTCGCTTCCTGGTTGGACAGGGGCATCTGCGCGAGCGTCTCCTCGACGCTGTGTCGTGCAGGCATGCGCAATGCGGAGAACCCGAGCGCGTCTGCGATGCGGTCGGCGGCGGCGACGATCGAGGACACCGAATCGTCGTCGGGCTCGCGGGAGTGGTGCGTGGAGATGGCCTCGACGAGGTCGTCGGGTAGATTCCAGTGGCAGCCCAGCCACTCTCCGGCGGCGCAATGGTCGATGTCGAACATCTCGCGCTCGCACTCGAGCTGATCGAATTCGTTCTCCCGCGCGACCTCGACTAGATTGCCATATTCGGTGGGGTAGCAGGCCAACAATGCAAGGCGGCCCACGTCGAGCAGCAGGCCGGCCGTGTAGGCGCGGTCCTTTGGCTGGTTGAGCTCGCCGGCCAGACGTTCGCTGATGATGGCGCACGCGACCGAGTGGTCCCAGCAGACCCGTAGCGCCTTGTAGTGGAGGAAGCGTTTGGAGAAACGCCCCAACGCGACGGTGAGCGCCAACCGCTTCACCGACTCGGTGCCGAGCACGACGACGGCATGGGAGACGTTGTCGATGCGGCGGCTCAGACCGTAGAGCGCGGAGTTGGAGACGCGCAGGATCTCGGCGGAGAGCGCAGGATCGATCCGCAGCAGCGTCACGATCTGCTTCATCGGCACGTCTTCGTCGTCGAGCATGCTCATCAACTGCAACGCGACCGCCGGAAAGGGCGGCAGCGACTTGATCGCCCAGGGGCGATCGGAGCCGTTTAGGGTCGGCGGTTCGGTAGGCAGGCTCGATATGCTCATCGTCCCTCTCTCGTTTCATCCATCGGCGCGAGCGGCCGGCGGCTTTATGAGCAGGCGTGCAGCTAAGGCCCGGTCACGGCGAGGCCGATTAGCGCCTCAGGGGGTCCGAGGCTGCGATGGACAACGATCTGCTGTTCGAGTCGATCAAGGAGCTCAAGGAGGAGCTGGCTCAGATCGACCATGCGATCCGCCAAGTGGAGGCGATCTCGGAGGGCCGCGGCCTGCCCGGCCGGCCGTCGCGTGCGGTGGCGGCGGTGAAGCGAGCCCGGGCGGGCAAGCGGTCGAAAAAGCCGAAACGCGATAATGATCGCTGAGGTTTGGACGAATCCTGGCGGCAGGCGCTTGCGGCGGCGCCGGTATTGATCCCTTGCATTGGCGCGTTCGCCCTGACGCTGCTGGTGGTGCGACGCCGGCTGGAAGCCGGCGTCGCGCCTCTGGACCTACCTTTTGACGGCAAGTTCCTCATGGGCGTGGTCTACACGGGCGCGCTGCTGACGATCTACCTCTCCTGCTACTACTTCTTCTTTCGTCTTCCGAGCCTGCAGGCGCCCTGACGACCGTTTCCAGGGCGGGGCGCCGCCACTGCCCATACGGGCTGCTACAGCTTCATCCGCTCGAGCTTGCGGTAGAGCGTCTTGCGCTCGATGTTCAGGATCTGCGCCGCGCGGGTCTTGTTCCCGCCGGTCGCCGCGAGCACCTTGCGGATCTGCTCTTTCTCGGCGTCCGCGAGCGACTCGACGGGGCGTTCCTTGCGCTCGAGCGTCTTCAGCGCCGCCTCCACGGACGCGCGGCCAATCGTCTCGCGCGGCTCGAGAATGACGAGCCGCTCGAGCAAGTGTTGCAACTGGCGCACGTTACCCGGCCAGGTGTACTCCTCGAGAGCGCGCAAGCCTTCGGCGCTGAGTTGCATCTTGCGGCCGTAGCGGTCGTTGAAACGATCCAGAAAGTGGCCCGTTAGAGCCGCGATGTCGCCGCGGCGCTCGCGCAACGCGGGCAGGTCGATGGGCACGACGTTGAGGCGAAACCATAGGTCTTCGCGGAATGCTCCTTCGTCGACCATTCCGCGCAAGTCGCGATTGGTGGCGGCGACCACGCGCACATCGAGCTTGCGCGCCTTGGGCGAGCCAAGCGGACGGACTTCCTTTTCCTGCAAGAAGCGCAGCAGCTTCAACTGGAAAGCCGCGTCGATCTCGCCGATCTCGTCGAGGAAAACCGTGCCGCCGTTCGCCGCCTCGAACAGTCCCGCGCGGTCGCGCTCCGCGCCGGTGTAAGCCCCGCGCATGGCGCCGAAGAGCTCGGCCTCCATCAGAGCCGGAGCGATGGAGCCGCAGTCCACCGGGACGAACGGCCCGGCCGCGCGCGCGGAGTGCTTGTGGATGAGCTGCGCGACGAGCTCCTTCCCCGTGCCGGATTCGCCCAGGATCAACACCGGCGCATCGGCGGGCGCGGCGCGCGAGATGGTCTTGTAGACCTCGACCATTTGTTCGGAAAAGCCGACCATCTCGGTCGGCGGAATCTCCGGGGTCTCGGCGGGCTTGTGGGCCCAGCCGGTAAGCGCCTCCACGGCGCGCTGCAGCGCAGCCAGCAGCCGCGAGAGATCGAACGGCTTGGCGAGATACTCGAACGCCCCGCGCTCGGTCGCCTCCATCACCGTTTCCATTGTGCCTTGCCCGGTGATCACGATCACGGCGCAGCCGGGATTGTAGTCGTGCGCGGCCTTGAGCACGTCGAGGCCGGTGCGCTCGTCGAGGTAGATGTCGGTGACGACGATGGGGTACGCCGCGTTGGCGAGCCGCGTTAGGGCTTCCTCGGTCGTGGAAACCGCCTCGAGCGGGTAGCCCTCCGCCTCCAATCCGGCCGAAAAGCTCGTGAGGATGGCGGGGTCGTCTTCAACGAAAAGGATCCGCGGTTTGTCGCTCATGCACGCTCCGGAGCGGCGGCGTCGGAGGATGCCGACGCGGAGGATGACTCCGCGCGCGGCAGGGTGAGGGTGAAGCGCGTCCCGCGCCCGAGCTCGCTTTCGACCGTGATCGCGCCACCGTGCTGCACGACGATCTCTTCCACGATCGCCAGGCCGATGCCCGTGCCTAGCTCGCCGGATTGCTTGGCGGTCTTGGCGCGGTAGAACTTCTGGAAAATGCGCTCGAGCTCGGACGCGTCCATGCCGTATCCCTGGTCCTCGACGGAAACCAGCACATGCCCTTTCTCGGGCCAAGCGCGGACGGTGATCGCTGTCTCGGCGGGCGAATACTTGACAGCGTTGGAAATTAGATTATAGCAGGCATATTCGAGAAATTCGCGGTCGCCGAGAATATCCGGCGCCTGCCCGCGCTGCAGCTCGATGCGGATGCGCTTGCGTTCGGCGACGGGCCGGATGCGCTCGACGCAGCCGCTGAGCAGCTCGTGGGGGCGGACGGGTTCGCGCCGCAGCTCGAGAACGCCGCTCGAGATGCGCTCGACGCTCAAGAACATGTCGACCATACGCGCCAGCCGCTGCGATTCGGCGTGGATGAGGTCGCCGATTGCGCGCTGCTTCTCCTCGGGCAGGTTGTAACGGCTGATGAGCTCGCTGGAGCCCTGGATGGCGGTGAGCGGCGTGCGCATCTCGTGGGTCACGTAGTGGACCGCGCGCTGGTAGCGGCTGCGCTGGGCCTCGGCGTCGACCAGTCGGCCGCGCAAGGAGAGGTAGTGCAAGCCGCCGGCCACGCCGAACGCAGCCCAAGCCGGAAACAGCGTCTCCGCCGCCGGCAGGACCACCGAGGCGCCGAACGCCATCGCGGGCGCCAGATGCGCCGCGGCCAACACGCCCACGCCCGCCCACAACGCCCCCCGGCCCGAAAGGCGGAAAAAGATCCACCCCAACAGCGCCGCCACCACCGCGGCCAGAGCTAGCGAGGCGCTCGGGCGCGCCGGGCCCAGCAGCTCGCCGCGCGCGAGCGTCTCGTAAACATTGGCGTTGATCTCCACGCCCGGCATGGGCTCGCCGTTGGAGTACGGCGTCATCAAGTAACGATCCAGCCCGCCGAGCACCCGCACGCCGACGAAGACAGCCTTGTCGCGCACGGCCGCGGCCGCCGCGGGATCCGCGAGCACCCTCTCGAGCGGTAGAATCTCGATCGGCGCCGACGCCGCGGCGTAGCGGATCAGCAGCTCGGGCCGCTCGGCGGCGGGGATGGGTATGTCCTTGGTTTGCAGCCGGAGCGCGTCGCCGGTCTCGAGGATTTTCTCGCCTCCCCGCGCCAGCCGAAAGGCCTCCAGCGCGAGAGCCCACAGCCGCTCGCGCCCGGCGGCCTTCGCCAGCAGGAGGCGCCGGCAAACTCCGTCCGCGTCGGGCTCGGCATGGACGTGACCCAGCGCCGCGGAGGCCGTGGCGAAGGCCTCCCGTGGCTTCTCCCACCCTGAGCCGTCGGCTCGCAGGTTGGCCGCCAGCGCGACGCGCGGCAGCGCGGCGAGGGCGCGCTCGAGCGGCTCGTTCTCCTCCGGCGTGCGCGCCTCGGAGAGCACGATGTCGACCGCGACCACGGCGGGGTCATGCGCGGCCAAACTGAGCAGAGCTTCGCCAAGCGGCCGGCGTAGCTCGAGAATCCCGCCGACTCGCTCGAGTGAAGCCTCGTCGATGGCGAGAATCACAGCTTCGGACGGCCCGCCTGGAGGAGGGAACAACCGCAGCAGCGTGTCATAGGCCCAAAAATCGACCGCCCTCCCAAGCGCGCTCCAGGCCAGCAGCAGCGCGAAGACGAACGCCGCGACCAGCGCCGCGGCGAATCGGAGAGGCTTGTCGAGAAGGCCGGCCATGGGCGGCCCGTGCGCCTAGGCGTCGGGAGCGGGCGGATCCTCGAGCAGCACTTCTTCGCCGGAATCCAACCCCGAGAGCACGATGACGTGGGTGTCGTTGGTCGCGCCGATCTCGACCGCGCGACGCTCCACCTGGTCGCCGCTGCGCACGTAGACGAACGTCCCCTCGTCGTCGGCCTGCACCGCTTCACGCGGAGCGACCAAGCCTTCGTCCGTGGCGCCGATGCGGATGTCCGCGCTCGCCGACAGATCCGGAATCACGCGCTCGTCATCGGAGGTGATGGCAATCTCGATGGGGATCGTCTTGAGGTAGAGCCCCGATCCGCCGCCAAAGCGGAAGCCCCGGCTGTTGCCGCTGCCGCCCTCGGCGATCGCGCCAATGCTCACCACGCGCCCCTCGAACGAGAGCTCGGGATAGGCGTCGAGGTGAACGGCGGCTCGCTGTCCGGCTCGCACTCGCTGGACGTCGACTTGGTTCACGTAGGCGGTGAGCACCATTTCCGATAGGTCGACGACGCGCATGAACAGCGAGCCGGGATAGACCTGGTCGCCCTCTTCGGTCTGCGCCACGGTGCCGCCCTTGAACTGCGGCTCCATCACCACCAGCCCGCCGACCGGCGACTTCACTTCCATGCGCTCGAAATCACGAAGATGACGCTCGAGGTGCAGCTTGTCCTCGCCGACGGTGATGCGCAAGGCCGCGAGCTCGGCCTCGTGAACCCGCTTCTTGAGCTCGATCTCCTCTTCGAGCTGCTTGTAGGTCGCCTCGGCCTGCTGGGCAAGATTCTTGAGCACCTCGGCTTCGATCTCCGAGCGCACCTCGGCGGTGCGCAGGTCGAACTTCGCTTTCTCCCACTCGGCCTTGGCGGTTACCGCGGCCTGGCGGTCGGTTTCCTGCTCGATCATCTGCTCGGCGCGTCGCTTCTCCACTTGCGACTCGGAGACCACCATCGCCGAGCGGCGGTCGTCGATATGGTCCTCGAGCCACTTGAGCTCGAAGGTCGCCACGGTTTGGCCGGCATGCACCATCTCGCCCGCCTGCGCCAAGTTCATCAGCACTAACCCCTGCCGCCCGGTGTCGCCGGGGCCGCGCATGCGCGGGGCGCGAATGGCGGCGAAGTTCCGCGCGGAGATCGTGCCGCCGACCCGCAGAGAATGGTCGAGCGCTCCCGTGTCGACGGTCGCGGTGCGAAGTTGCGCGCCGGTCTGGGCCGCCTGCTGCACCAGGCCCTCGTCGCTGAAGGTGAATGCCAACGCCCCCAAGCCCAGGCCTAACAGCAGGATCAGCCAGCCGTAGCCGCCGGTCTTCTTTTGCTGTTCGGGAGGCTCGGGATCGGGTTCCGGCGCACGCGCCGGGCGGCTCGGTTCGGGGAGGGACGCGGGCATGGAAAACATCATTCCCCGCGGACGGGCGCTTTCTGGCATGGACGAGAGCTCCTTGGAAATGTCGCCGGTTACCGGTGTCTAGTCTATCAAGACGTCCGCGTTTACAAAAGGGTTATGAACGTTTTACGGCAAGCGCTGTTGTACACTGATGGGCTTCGCCGCGCCGGACCCAGACTCGCGCTCGCGGCCCGTCCCAACACAACGCACACAGAAGAAAAAGGAGCGACACCCCGATGCCCTACTCTCTGCCTGATCTACCCTACGCCCACGGCGCCCTAGAGCCGCATATCGACGCCCGCACCATGGAGATCCACCACGGCAAGCACCACAACGCCTATGTGACCAACGTGAACAAGGCGCTCGAGGGCCATGACGACCTGGCCGCGATGTCGATCGAAGACCTGGTCCGCAACCTCGGCAGCGTGCCCGAGGGCATCCGCGGCGCGGTCCGCAACAACGGCGGCGGCCACGCCAACCACTCGCTGTTCTGGACCGTGATGGGCCCCAACGGCGGCGGCGCGCCGGGCGGCGACCTCGGCGCGGCGATCAACCAGGCTTTCGGCGGCCTCAACGACTTCAAATCCAAGTTCGCAACGGCGGCGGCGACGCGGTTCGGTAGCGGCTGGGCCTGGCTCAGCGTCAATGGCGGCCAACTCGTCGTCGAATCGACGCCGAACCAAGACAGCCCGCTGAGCGACGGCCGCACGCCCATCCTCGGCTTGGACGTGTGGGAGCACGCCTACTACCTCAACTATCAGAACCGCCGGCCCGACTACATTGCCGCGTTCTGGAACGTCGTCAACTGGGACGAAGTGGCGCGGCGGTTCGCGGCCGCGACCTAGCCGCCGCCGGTCGGCTCGGCGCCGCTGGACGCATGAGCGCGAAGGCCATCTGGGAACAGCGCTGGCACCCCCTGCGCGAGGAGTGGGTGCTCTACACCGAGCATCGCGGCGGCCGCCCCTGGGCGGGCGAAACCAAGCCGCCCGAGATCGAGCGCCCCGCTTCCTACGACCCCGCCTGCGCGCTCTGCCCCGGCAACGAGCGGCTGCGTGACCAGAACCCTGCCTACGAGGGCGTCTATTGGTTTCCCAACGACCTGCCGCCCTTCTCCGACGAGGCGCCGGCGCCGCCGGGCGGCGACGAGCTCTACCGCGTCCGGCCGGTCCGCGGCGCTTCCGAGGTGCTCTGCTATCACCCCGACCACGGCAAGACCTTCGCGGAGCTCGGCCCCGGGCAGGCCGCCGCGGTCGTGCGCGCCTGGCGCGAGCGATATGTCGAGCTGTCCGCTCGCGCCGGCGTGGCCTGCGTGCTGATTTTCGAGAACAAGGGCGCGCTGGTTGGTACGTCCAACCCGCACCCGCACTGCCAGATCTACGCCGGCAACCTGGTCTATGCCATCTTCCAGCGCGAGCGAGCCGCTGCGAAGCGGTATCGCGAGCGGACCGGGGACTCCCTGCTCGAAGCCGTCGTGCGACGCGAGCGCGACTCGCCGCGCGTGATCGCATCGAACGCCGAGTTCTTCGCCTGCGTGCCTTGGTTCGCCCGCTACGCCTACGAGGTCCTGATCCTCCCGCGGCGGCCCGCTGCGAGCCTAGCCGACCTCGACGACGCTCGCTGCAGGGCTCTTGCCGATTCCCTGCTCGCCGTGACGCGCGCTTACGACAAGCTCTGGGACATGCCGATGCCTTACGTGATGGCCGTCCATCAAGCGCCGGCCGACGGCGACCCGGCCAACCGGGACTATCCCTTCCACATCGAATTTCACCCCCCGCTGCGCAAGCCGGACACCCTCAAGTACCTGGCCGGCCCGGAGATCGGCGGCGGCTCGATGACCAACGAGTCCGACCCCGACAAGACCGCGGCGGAGCTCCGGGAGGCGGCGCGATGTTGACACTGAACCAATGCGAGCGAGTAACGACGCTGCTCGAGCAGCTCGGCGAGCACATCATGGACTCGCTCATCGAGACGCGGGCCAATACCGAGGCCGAGCTCATGTCCGGGGTCGCCGAGGTCACCGAAGCCGACACGATCTACGTCATCGATCGAGTAACCGAGCAGGCCATCGTCGGGTGGCTCGAGGAAAACTGGCCCGCCGACCTCGCTTGCAACCTTGTGATGGAGGGTCTCGAAGAGCCGCTGACGCTGCCCCGCGAGGCCGCCGCCGCCACGACCCTCATCCTCGATCCCATCGACGGCACGCGCGGGCTGATGTACGACAAGCGCCCCGCCTGGGCGCTGGCCGCCGTTGCGCCAAGACCCCAAGGCGCGACATTGCAGGACCTCCAGGTCGCCGCGATGCGAGAGCTTCCCACGACGAAGCAGGGCGCCGCGGACCAGCTCAGCGCCATCCGCGGCCACGGCGCCCGCTGTACCCGGATCCATCTGCCCGACCGGCGCCGGGAAGCGTTCGAGCTGCGCCCCACACAGGCGACCGATTTCCAACACGGCTTCGCATCACTGGCCAAGTTCTTCCCCCAAGGCCGAGCCCTCACCGCCGCAATCGAGGAGGACTTCTGGGCCGAGCTTCACGGCCGCGAGCCGCAAGCCTCGCCGCTCGTCTTCGACGATCAATATCTCTCGACGGGCGGCCAGATCTACGAGCTTGCCATGGGCCACGACCGCATGATCGGCGACATCCGCCCGCTGGTCTTCCGCAAGCTTGGCTTGGCGGCTTCGCTAACCTGTCATCCATACGACATCTGCACGGCGCTGATCTTGACCGAAGCCGGCGGCATCGTGGAAACCCCGGCAGGGCGCCCTGTCGACGCTCCGCTCGACACGACCTCGCCGGTCGCATGGGTCGGCTACGGAAACGCAGAGCTGGCGCGCCTGGCGCGTCCAGCGCTGCGCCGGGCCATTGAGCAACATGTGGGCCCCCATGGGGGAGTAAGTTGAAACGAACGGCCACAGGCGAAGCTCCGGGCAGGTTGGACTTCATGGGCGGCGTGGCCGACTACAGCGGCGCGCTGGTCCTCGAAACGCCCATCGAGGCCACCACGCGAGTCGAGATCACCGCCACCAACACGCCGGCCTGGACGCTGCGCAGTAGCGGGCATGGTCGTTGGGCCGCTCCGGCCGCGCCTCTCATCGACGCTTTCTCGGCCGAGGGCTCGGTCGCCCGCGAAGCGCTCGACGCGCAGGGCGCGCCGGCCTGGGCGCGCTATCCGTTGGGCTGCCTGTGGGCGTTCTGCCAGCATTCGGGATGGCGCCCCGAAGCAGGGCTCGCCTTCTCCATCGGCTCGAACGTACCCGAGAGCATGGGCGTCTCGAGCAGCGCCGCCCTGGAGGTGGCCACGCTGCGGGCTCTCGAGAAGCTCTCCGGCACGCGCATGAAGGGCGCCGAGCTCGCCCGCCTGGGCCAGCTCGCCGAAAACGAGATCTCCGGCGCGCCCTGCGGGCTGATGGACCAGCTCACCGCCGCGTACGGCAAGGGCGGCGCTCTGCTGCAAATCCTTTGCCGCCCAGACGTGCTGCAGTCGAGCGTCAACCTTCCCAAGGGCGCCATGGTCGTCGGTTGGTCCAGCGGTGTGCGCCATGCCGTTTCCGGCTCGCCCTACGCGGCGGCCAGAGCGGCGACATTCGCCGGCAAGCGCATCTTCGAGCACGCCCTGGGACGCACCTGGGAGTACGCCTGCGAAATTCCCCCTTCCTTGTTCCAACGCCGCGCGGGGGCCGCCTTGCCCGAGACCTTTCGCGGCGACCGTTTCCTCGAGCTCTACGGCGATGTCGGCGATCCGCTCTCCACCATCGAGCCGCGGAAGAAGTACCGCGTCCGCGCCGGACTGCGTTTCCCCATCGAAGAGAGCTTCCGCTCCGAGCTTGCCGTTTCGCTTCTCTCCAGCGCCCGCGGACGCAACCGGGGAGAACATCTGCGACAGGTCGGCGAGCTGATGCTGCAGTCGCACGCCGGCTACTCCTCGATTGGCCTCGGCTCGCCCGAAACCGACGCCATGGTGGATGCCTTGGTCGGCGTCGGGCCTGACCACGGCCTCTACGGCGCGCGTTCGAGCGGCGGCGGCAGCGGCGGCGCCGTCGCGGTCCTGCTCGAAAAAAGCGCCCTCGGACGTCTCCGCGATCTCGCGAATGAGCTACAGTTCAACGGAACCAGGACCAAGTTGATCCCGGGGAAGGAGTGAGCGGAGCAGTATGAGCACGACGGCATGGGCCTGGCAGGACTCTCTGACGTTGGGGTTGTTCTTCGCGGGGATGCTCGGCATTGTCGTTTGGGTATTGCGTCAAAAGGAGGAGACGTCCTCGGACTACTTCCTCGCCGGCCGCGACGCCGGTTGGCTCGCCATCGGCGCCTCGATCTTCGCCTCCAACATCGGCTCGGAGCACGTGGTGGGCCTCGCCGGCGCCGGCGCCTCCACCGGCATGGCCATGGCCCACTGGGAGATGCACGCCTGGATCATCCTCGTGCTGGGCTGGGTCTTCGTGCCGTTCTACTCGCGCAGCATGGTCTACACCATGCCGGAGTTTCTCGAGAAGCGTTTCTCGCCGGCCTCGCGCTCCCTGCTCTCGATCATCTCGCTGGTCAGCTACGTGCTCACCAAGGTCGCGGTCACCGTCTACGCCGGCGGAGTGGTGTTCAAACAGGTGCTTGGCATCGAGTCCTGGATGGGCGTTGACTTCTTTTGGGTGGGCGCCATCGGGCTGGTCGTCGCCACCGGCGTCTATACCGTGCTTGGCGGCATGCGCAGCGTGCTCTACACCTCGATCCTGCAAACGCCGGTGCTATTGCTTGGCTCGATCATGATTCTCATCTACGGCCTCTCGGCGGTGGGCGGCTGGGCCGAGCTCGAGCGCATCATGGAGGCCGCCAAGACGCCGCAGGGCGACTCGATGCTCCATCTGATCCGCTCGCCCGAGGACCCGACCTTCCCGTGGACCGGCGTACTGTTCGCCTCGCCGATCATCGGTTTCTGGTACTGGTGCACCGACCAATACATCGTCCAGCGGGTGCTCTCGGGCAAGGATCAGCGCGAGGCGCGCCGCGGCACGATCTTCGGCGCTTATCTCAAGCTCACCCCGGTGTTTATCTTCCTCATCCCGGGCATGATCGCGTTCGCTCTCAACCAGAAAGGGTTGCTGGAGTTGCAGAACGCCGACGCCGCCTTCCCCCTGCTCGTTTCGACGCTGCTGCCCGCCGGCATGAAGGGAGTCGTCGTGGGCGGTCTGGTCGCCGCGCTGATGAGCTCGCTCGCTTCGCTGTTCAACTCCTCGGCGATGCTGTTCACGGTGGACTTCTACAAGAAGTATCGTCCGCAAGCGAGCGAACGGCAGCTCGTCCACGTGGGCCGCATCGCCACCGCCGTGGTCGTCGTTCTAGGCGTAGCGTGGATCCCGATCATGCGCGGCATGGGGCAGGTGCTCTACGCCTACTTGCAGGACGTGCAATCGCTGCTGGCGCCGGGCATCGCCGCGGTCTTCTTCCTGGGCGTGTTCTGGCAAGGGGCGACGGCGGCCGGGGGCCTCGCCGGGCTCACAGTGGGTTTCGTGCTCGGCATGATCCGGCTGGTCTCGCGCATCTTCGAGGCGAGCTTCGACCCAAGCGGGCTCTACCACCAATGGATGATCGCCACGAACTGGCTGCACTACTGCATCTTCCTGTTCCTGCTCTGTATCGCGACGATCGTAGTGGTCAGCTCGTTCACCGCCAAACCGCGGCCGGAGCAACTGCAAAGCCTGACCTACGGCGCCGGCTCGCCACAGCAACGCGCCGAGACCCGCGCGAGCTGGAACCACTGGGACGTCATCCACACAGTCGTCATCCTCAGTTTCATCGCGGTGTTCTACGCCTACTTCTGGTAGCAGCGGCCAAGGCGGCGCACCGGCTAAGGTGTTTCGCTGATTGACCTTTAGGAGCAGGGGTGGGCAAGATCAGAAACGCCATGACGACTCTAGTACCGGAGTCCCCCGTTTCCACTAAGTCTCTTTCCTCGCCTCCCCGCTCGATTTCCGATACCGCCATGGACTCGGACCTGCTCGAGTTGGGCAAGGCCGTCGAGGCGACGCGCGAGAAGAACGCCGCTCCGCCCGACTACGAAGACGTTCAGCGTGATCCGGAGTTCTGGTCCGACATGCTGGGCTTTTGGCGCTGAGCCTGTCTGCCGGCTCTGCTAGCCTCTAGCTGGTGATCTACCATTGCCGAGGCGCGCGCCCTCCGCTCTCGGGCTCGGTGGCGCAACTGTGGTACTGCGCCGACTACCGGGCCGCCCATCGCTTGGAGCGAATCCTGCCCGACGGCTCCTCAAGTCTCGTCGTCGCCCTGCGCGATGAGAGCATCCCGGTCTACAACGGCGACACGCTCGATGAGACGGCCCGGCTCGGACCCTCTCTCGCGGTCGGCGCCCGCGACAGCTTCGACCTGGTCCACACCCAGACCCTGGATGCGATGGCGGGCGTGCAGTTTCGCCCCGGCTGCGCGGCCGCGTTTCTAGGTTGCTCGGGCGCGGAGCTCGCCGGCGCCTCGGTCGACCTCGAAGCCGTCTGGGGCCGCGGCGCGCGGCGGGTGCGCGAACGTATGCTCGAAGCGGGCTCCCCCGAAGCTGTGCTCGATGCTCTCGAGGACGAGTTGCTCGCCGCGGCTGGCTCCGCCCTGGGCGCGCCGGCGGAAATCCTCGCCGCCGTTCATGAATTGCGGCGCACCGCCGGTCGCTTGACCGTGGAAGAGGTCGTCGAGCGAAGCGGCATGGGCCATGGCCGATTCTTGCGGCGGTTCCGTGACGCCGTCGGGCTCGCACCCAAGAGATTCGCCCGTTTGCAGCGCTTTCGCCACGCGCTGCGCCTCTCCGGGCGGGTTGAGCGCATCCGTTGGGCCGACATCGCTCTCGAGTGCGGATACTTCGATCAGGCGCACTTCAATCGCGACTTCCGCGCGTTCGCCGGCGTTCCGCCCACGGCCTATCTCGACAACCGCGGCGAGTGGGAGTCGCACCTCGTCGTCCATCCCGAACCGTAAATTTCGTACAAGACGCCGAGCCGCGCGAGTTGCGAGGATAACCGCATGCAAAAGGTCCACATCATTCCCACCTGCAAGTATCGTGACGCGCCGGCCGCGATCGAGTGGCTCTGCCGGGCCTTCGGGTTTGAGAAGCACCTCGTCGTGCCCGGCGAGGACGGCGGTATCGACCACGCCCAACTCGTCCTTGGCGGAGCGATGATCATGTTGGGCTCATTCCGCGGTAACGACTTTGAGAAGAAGATCCGTACGCCCTCCGACGTCGGCGGATTCTGCACGCAATCGGCCTACGTCGTCGTCGAGGACCCCGAAGCCGTCCACGCCGCGGCCACCCAAGCCGGCGCCAAGATCTACCAGCGGATGCAGGAGCCGCCCTATGGCGGCAAGTTCTTCGCCTGCCTCGACCTCGAGGGCCACATCTGGAACTTCGGCAGCTACGACCCCTGGGCCAAGGACTGAGCCCGGGCAGCCGATTGCGATCCTGCCGCAGTCGAAGCAACAGTACTAGCCGCCACTTCTCACCAGGAACCGGCGGAAGCGCGCGATAGCCGCGCCATCCCTTCGTTGCGCTCGCCCACCGTGCTCGACGTACTGTCGAGCACGCCTGTGCGCGCTGGGCATCGCGCGCCTCGTGCTGACGCGCCTCTCACGCACTTCCGCTCGCCGCCTGGTGAGAAGTGGCGGCTAGCGCGCTGGTCTACCGCTCCGCGCGAAAGTCTTCGAAGCGCTCGGGCTCCACCTCCACGCCCAGGCCCGGCGCGGTCGGCAGGCGCCATTTGCCGTCGGCTAGGTCGATGGGCTCGGGTACGATCACCGTCCGAAACGGGTTCTCGCTGCGGTCGCATTCGATGAGCTTGCGCTCGGGCGTTAGGGTGAAGGGCTGGCGCGGCCTGGCCGCATAAAAGTGCAGCGCCGCGGCTTGGCCCACGGCCGATCCCCAGGCGTGCGGGGTGACGTGGATCCCCGTCAGCGAGGCAAGAGTAGCGATCTTCATGCCTTCGGTGATGCCGCCGCAGGAGCAGATATCCGGTTGACAATAGTCGAAGGCTCGCGCGCGGAACCAGCGCTCGAAACCGAAACGCGTATACTCGCACTCGCCGCCGGCCAGCGGGATCGACGCGCTCGCCTTGAGCTCCAGATAGGCTTCGGGATCGATCGCCGAGACCGGCTCCTCGAACCAGCCGATGTCGCAATCCTCGACGCGCCGAACCAGATCGGCGGCCTCGACGGGCGTGTAGGCGTGGTTGGCGTCCATCATCAACCGCGCCTCGGGGCCGATGATGGAGCGCACGTGCTGGATGAGCTCGGCGTCGCGGGCGGGGCCGAGGCCGACCTTGACCTTCATCGCGCGAAAACCGTCGGCGAGGTAGCGCTTGGCTTCGGTCTCGAAGCGATCTTCGAGAGGCTCGGTATCGGTGAAGTAGAAGCCGGTGGCGTAGCAGTCGATGCTCTCGGTCTGCTCGCCGCCGAGCAGACGGTAGAGCGGTTGATCGGCGGCTTTGGCCTTGATGTCCCACAACGCGATGTCGAGGGCCGAGATGGCGGCCAGCATTACGCCCTTCTGGCCATGGTCGACGCTGCGCGCGTAGAGATAGGCCCAGATGGATTCGACGTCGCGCGGGTCGCGGCCAAGCAGCATAGGCGCGAAGTAGTCGCGCACGGCTGGCCGGGAGGTTGCGGCCGGACCGTACGCTTCGCCCCAGCCGAGCAGGCCGTCGTCGGTGCGCACCTCGACCAACATGGCCTCGCGCGCCGAGTAGGTAAATTGCGAGAAGCTGAACGGCTCCTCGAGCTCGGCGCGGAGGTGGTGCGTACGGATTTCGGAGATGCGCATTGAAGGGAACAGTTTGCCATAGCGGCGCCCGCCCTCACGGGCGCGCATCTGCCGGCGGAGTGGTCCTATTCCCTCTCGACCAACGTGAGCTCGACGTGGTGGTCGCCGCCCTTTTCGACTTCAAGCTTTGTCCCATTGCCCCGGAGGAGTCGCTCGAGCGTACTGGGGTCGTCGAGGGTGGGATCGAAGCGGTCGACAGCGTAGAGGACGCGTTCGCCAGGCAGGTAGTGTTGCATGGAGAAGCCGCCGCGCTGATCGGTTGTGGCGGCGGATCGGTCGAAGTCCCAGTCGTCGGCGTGGGACGCCAGCAAAACAGTTGCTCCGCTCGCCGGATTGCCATCATCGTCGCGGACGATACCGGAGATCCTGGCGGATGGCGCAAGGACGACCTCGAGCTCGTCCGGCGGCGCTTCTCCGACGATCAGCTCGTCCCCTCGTACGAGTGCGCTCCCGATCCAGAGCTCGGTTAAGAAGTAGGACACTCCGGATCCGGACCTGGCGTGTCCGCCGGCATCCAATCGATAGCGGGCCGGTGGAACGCCGGCGATCACAAAGCTTCCGGTTGCCCGATCCACCTCAGCATCCAGTCCGATCGAAGGCGCCTCGACGGGATGGATCTGGACATACAGCCGGATCTCGCCGGCGTCTCGCTGGTCTTCGAAGAGAACGCGCCCTCGCACCACCGCGCCGCCGCGCAGGTGCAAGCGAATACCGGTGAGCGAGCGGTCGTCGAGGCGAAGCTTTTTCCAAGCGAGCCTCGAGATTCCCGGCGCCGAGTCCTCTTGCGTCCAAAGTAGGTACTCGCCCGGCGGAATCTCGCGGAAGGTGAAGTTTCCCTCGTGGTCGAACCCGGAAGCCGAATGGTGCTCGAAGGGTCCGTCGTCGATGCGGCGCAGCAGCGGTTGCGACCGGTTGGCCCCGCCCGAGACGGTTCCCTGCACAGAAAGCGCGCGTCGTGGCTCGATTCGAACTTGGAGGCCCGCCACCTCTTGGCCCGACGAGACGCCGACCGGAACGGCGGAGGCGGGGTCGGGCGAACCGGGGTAGTAGGTGGCGAAGTAGGCTAACCCGAGCCGCTCGCCCTCGGGGTCATCCGGGGCCGGCTGCCACTCGTAGTTCCCCGTGCTGTCTGAGCCCTTCTTGGATGCAGAGACTAGGTACCGCCCGGGCTCGAGGTTTGAGATTCGGAACTCCCCCCGGTCATCCGTGGACCCGCTGCCTCCCCCGGAATAGGGCGACGGGGCTCCCCGATTTGAGATCCGCTGGGCTCGGACGCGCGCGCCGATCAGGGCGTCTCCGTATTCGTCCACGACACGGCCGGAGAGGACGCCCGGTCGCAGCAGGCGGATCTTGAGCGCCTCAATCGACTCGCCGGAGGCAACGTCGACTGTGAGTGACCGCGGTCGCAGGTAGCGGCCATCCTGCACTACGTAGATTTCGTGTCGGCCGGCTGTGAGGTCGCGAACTTGGAACTTTCCGTGGTTGCCGGTTCTGGTTCGGATGTAGCGATATCCTGCGGGCCTGCGGACCGAGATCACGACGTTGCGAATCGGCTCGCCGGAAGCCGCGTCGAGGACGACGCCCGAGATCGACCCTTTCGGCTGCTCGAATGCCTGCCCCGCACCTTGGGCAGGCCGCAAAAAAAGCAACGTCAGCGTGACTGCAATCCACGGTTGGGCGGAGCGCATGCCGTTTGGCATTGTGCCCGAACATTTCGGCAAAATCCAGTGCTTTTTGGTTCGCTATGTGAGAATCATCCCGTATGGGCCTGGATACGGTGGAGCTGGTGATTGCCGTGGAGGAAGCTTTTGAGATCGACTTGGACGATCGAGGGCGCCAGCAGATATCGACAGTCGGCGAGTTACACAGCGCAGTTGTCGCAAGCTGGTTGAGAGGGGCGCCCCACCGATAGGGCATGGAGTCTGTTGGTCGAGCTGATCGCGGAGCAGTTCGCAATCGACCCGTCGGAGATCCGTTCCGACTCCCGTATCGTCGAAGACATCTGCTTGGACTAAGATCCGCAACGCCCAACCGGCTACACTATCCCCGATGCAAGCCGTCGTCGTTACCAAACATGGAGGGCCCGAGGTCCTCGCCTACCAGGACGTCCCCACGCCCCAGCCCGGTCCGAAGGAAGCGCTGGTGAAGCTCGACGCCTCGGGCGTCAACTTCATCGACATCTATTTCCGCGAAGGGCTCTACAAAGCCGAGCCGCCTTTCGTCAACGGCCAGGAGGGCGCCGGGGTGGTCGTCGCGGTCGGCGGGGAGGTGCAGGGTCTTGCCGCGGGCGACCGCGTTGCCTACACAGGGGTTCGCGGCTCCTACGCCGAGCACGCCGTCGTCGCCGCGGACCGGCTGGTGAAGATCCCCGACAACGTCACCACCAAGCAGGCCGCCGCCATCATGCTGCAAGGCATGACGGTGCACTATCTCACCCACTCCACCTTTCCGCTCAGCTCTGGCGATACCTGCCTGGTGCACGCCGCGGCCGGGGGCGTGGGCCTGATCCTCGTACAGGTCGCGAAGATGCGCGGCGCAACGGTGATTGGGACTTGCTCGACCGAAAAGAAGGCGGAGCAAGTACGCGAGGCTGGCGCGGATCACGTGATTCTCTACACGCAGCAAGACTTCGAAACCGAGGTGAAACGTATCACCGACGGCGGAGGCCTCGATGTCGCCTACGACTCGGTTGGCAAGGCGACCTGGGAGGGCAGCATGAATTGCCTGCGCCCACGCGGCATGCTGGTGCTCTACGGCAACGCCAGCGGACCCGTTCCGCCGATCGACCCGCTCCGGCTGGCGCAGAAGGGTTCGCTGTTCCTCACCCGCCCTAGCCTGTTTGCCTACATCGCCAAGCCCGAAGAACTCGAGCAGCGCGCCTCCGACGTGCTCGGTTGGGTGGCCGACGGCAAGGTCAAGCTGCACATCGGCCATGAGTACGCGCTGAGCGACGCGGCGCAAGCCCAGATCGACCTCGCCGGCCGCAAGACGACCGGCAAGCTGCTGCTGATCCCCTGACCCGCTTGCTTGGTACTGGCGGCGCTCGCTGCCGGGGTCGCGCCGTTCGCTATCATCGGGCCGGCTATGGATCCGATCACGCGGCGTCTGTTCCTCGCGCAAGTGGCGGCCACCGGTTGCGCGCCCGTCGCCGATACGCCTGAGCCGGCCTCGCGGCCTGCTTCGCCGTGGCGGCTGGCAGTCGGGCTCAACGGCTTCGGTTCTTCCGAGACCCACCACGGCAAGCGGTACGACTACGACGAGATCCTGGCTTTCGCTCGCGACGAAGGTTTCAAAGGTATCGAGCTCTGGCGGAATTGGCGCGGCGGCTACCCGGATCCCGCCGATACCGCGGCCGTCGCGGCCGCACGCGAGAAGATCGAGTCTTACGGCCTGCAAGTGTTTTCGATCCAAGCCGGCGTCAGCGGCGTCAACCCCGTCAGCAGCGACGAAGCCGAGCGGGCCGCCTACCGGCAAAGACTCAGGGTTCAAGTGGACTTGGCCGTGGCGTTTGGAGCGGAGGCCATGGGCTTGTGGTCGGCTGGACGTCCCGACGACGAGGTTGATGAGGATCAACTGATCGAGCGCTTCGCCTCGGTTGTGAAGCCGATCGCGGAGTACGCCGTGGACGGGGGGATCTTTCTGGCGATCGAGGGCGAGCCGCCGCTGATCATCAACTCGGTGGAGCGCTACCACAAGCTCTTCGAGGCCGTCGCGATGGAAGACTTCAAGGTGATCTTCGATCCGTCGCACTTCGACGTCCTAGGAGGCGCCAAAGGCCGCCCGGAGGACTTGTTGCTCGATCTCGGCGTTGATCGCGTGGGCTACATCCAGTTCTGCGACGGCGATTCGACTATGCGGCCATTTCCCAACGGGCGTGGCGGGACATCGCGCCACCTGGCGTGCGGCGAAGGGATCTACGATATTCCGAAGCTGTGCCGCATCCTGCACGAGGGCGGTTTCGAGGGCTGGTTCCAGATCGACAGTTGGGCCACCGAGGACGCCTACGCGACCTCGAAGACTTGCAAGGACGCCGTAGTCGACTATTTGCGTGGAGCGGGGTTCGCGACGTAGGCGGCGAGCGCCGTCGAGCGGCTGGTCGCACCCGCGATGCGGGACCGCGGGGAGATTGGAAACTTGAGCTATGCTTGAGTTTTCCGCATATGACACGCGTCCGTTTTGCGCCCTCGCCAACCGGTTACCTGCACATCGGGGGTGCACGAACCTTCATCTTCAATTGGCTGCATGCCCGCCGGCAGGGCGGCGCGGTCGTGCTGCGCATCGACGACACCGACGTCGAGAGGAACACGCAGGCTTCGCTCGATTCGATCGACGAGGGATTGCAATGGCTCGAGCTCGGTTGGGACGAGCTGCACCGCCAGTCCGACCGGTTGGATCTGCATCGCCAGGCCGCTCGGGCGATTTTCGAAAAAGGGCTGGCCTACCGCGACTTCACGCCAGCCGACGCTCAGCCCGACAACCCCAGCGGCGGATGGCTCTTCAACCCGGGAATGCGCGAGCTGACCCGCGAGGAGAGTGACCGGCGCGCCGAGGCGGGAGAGCCTTTCGTGCTGCGGTATCGGGTGCCGCGCGATGCACGCGCCGAGGTCGCGGTCTCCGATCAGGTCTACGGCGCGGTAAGCAAGGCGACCGAGGATCTCGAGGACTTCGCGCTTCTACGCTCGAGCGGCGTTCCGACCTACCACATGGCCTCCTGCGCCGACGACGCCGATCTGCGGATCACGGACATTCTCCGCGGCCAGGAGCATCTCGCGAACTCCTTCAAGCACGTGTTGATCTTCGAGGCTTTGGGCGTCGAGACGCCGAAGCTGGCGCATCTTCCTCTGCTGATGGCCCCGGACGGCGCGAAGCTCTCGAAGCGCGTGCACGGCCCGGTCGTCAGTGTTACGACCTATCGCGACGCCGGTTTCCTGCCGCACGCTTTCGTGAACTTCTTGGCTCTGCTCGGCTGGTCGCCCAAGAACGACCGGGAGAAGTTGTCCCGCGACGAGCTCGTCGAGCTTTTCTCGCTCGACGGAATCAACCGCAGTAACGCAATTATCAATTTTACCGACGAAGAACCCTTCGACCCCAAGGCGCTGTGGCTGAATGCCGAGCACATCCGGGCGCTCGAGCCGGCTGATCTCGTACAGCGCCTGGCGCCCTATGCCGAGCAGGCCGGCTTTGCGGGCGCCACGCCCGAGAAGCTTGGCGCGATCGCGCCGCTCATCCGCGAGCGGATCCAATTGCTAGGCGAAGTGCGGACCGTCGCCGACTTCTTTTTCGTGGAACCGCAGTCCTACGACCCTGCCGAGTTGATCCCCAGGAAGGGAGACGCCGCATTGGCGGAGCGCGCCCTTCGCAAGGGCAAGGAGGTTCTCGCGACCGTGACGCCTTTCGATCACGAAACGATCGACGGGGCCCTTCGCGCGGCGGCCGCGGAGCTCAAGGTGAAGGCCGGCCAGATGTTCCAGCCCATCCGCGTCGCGGTTTGCGGCCGTAAGAACGCGCCGCCGCTTTTCGAAACGCTCGAGGCGCTCGGGCGCGACGCGGTTCTCGCCCGCCTCGACAACGCAATGGGAGCGCTCAAATGAACGACGCCGATTCGCCTCGCTCGAACTTTCTTCGCGACCTGGTTCTTGCCGACAACGACAGCGGCAAGCACGGCGGGCGCGTGCATACGCGCTTTCCGCCGGAGCCCAACGGCTACCTCCATGTCGGCCACGCCAAGAGCATCACGGTCAACTTCGGCCTGGCCGAGGAATTCGGCGGGCAGTGCAACTTGCGCTTTGATGATACGAACCCCATTAAGGAAGAGTCCGAGTATGTCGAGTCCATCATCGAAGACGTGAAATGGTTGGGCTGCGATTTCGGCGACCAGGTTTTCTATGCATCCGACTACTTCCAGCAGCTTTACGATTGGGCGATCGACCTCATCAACAAGGGCAAGGCTTATGTCTGTGACCTGACCGCGGATCAAGTACGCGAGACGCGCGGCACGCTGACCGAGCCGGGAACGAACAGTCCCCATCGCGACCGGAGCGTGGAAGAGAACCTAGACCTGTTCGCGCGCATGAAAGCGGGCGAGTTTCCCGATGGCTCGCGCACGCTACGGGCCAAGATTGACATGGCCTCGCCCAATCTCAACCTGCGCGATCCGGTGATGTACCGGGTTTTGCACGCCGAGCATCACCGCACCGGCGGCGAGTGGTGCATCTACCCCATGTATGACTGGGCGCATGGGCAGAGCGATTCGATCGAGGGCATCACCCACTCGATCTGTACGCTCGAGTTCGAAGACCACCGCCCGCTGTACGACTGGTTTCTAGAGCAGCTCGGCGTCTTTCATCCGCAACAAATCGAGTTCGACCGCCTAAATTTGACCTACACCGTGATGAGCAAGCGCAAGTTGCTGCAGCTCGTCCAGCAAGACGTGGTGGAAGGCTGGGACGATCCGCGGATGCCGACGATCAGCGGCATGCGACGGCGCGGCTACTCGCCCCGCGGCCTGCGCGATTTCGCTCGCAACCTTGGCGTTTCGAAAACCAATGGCGTCACCGAGCTCGAAAAGCTCGAGCACTATATTCGACGGGACCTCAACCGGACGTCCCCGCGTGTGATGACGGTGCTACAGCCCCTCAAGCTGGTGTTGACGAACTATCCGGAAGACCAAGTGGAAATGCGGGAAGCCGTCAACAACCCCGAAGATCCCGACGCCGGCGTCCGATCCCTACCGTTCGGCCGCGAGCTGTGGATCGAGCGCGACGACTTTCGCGAAGAGCCTCCGAGGCGCTATTACCGGCTCTATCCGGGGAATGAGGTCCGTTTGCGGTACGGCTACATCATCAAGTGCGAGCACGCGGTGAAAGATCCCGCGACTGGCGAGGTCGTCGAAGTGCATTGCACCTACGATCCCGAGACCGAGAGCGGCCAGGAAACGCGCAAGGTGAAGTCGACCATTCACTGGGTCTCGGCGGCGCAGGCCATGGACATCGAGGTGCGGCTCTATGACAAGCTCTTCAGCGCGGAGAACCCGAACGTGACCGAGGAAGGGCAAGACTTTATGATGCACCTGAACCCCAGCTCGCTCGAGGTCGTCCAAGGCAAGGCCGAGCCAACGCTGGCCGGCGCCCAGCCCGGAGAGCGCTACCAGTTCGAGCGGCTCGGGTATTTCTGCGTGGACAAGTCCTCGACAGCCGAGCGGCTCGTTTTCAATCGAACCGTCGAGTTACGGGATACTTGGGCGAGGCTCCAGAAGCGCAAGCAGTAGCGACGCAGCCGTGTGTGCCACAAGAAGCAAACCGGCTTTGGCGCTACAATGACGAGCGCCTTGCTCTATCGCGGAATCAACAATCTCCCGCTGCTCTGTGCGCTCGCATGTCTGCTGCCGGGGCCGTCGGCACAAGCGCAACGAGCCGGCGCAGCGCCGCGAATCCAGGCGCTGATCGTGGACGGCTTCAGCAACCACGACTGGCGCAAGACGACGGCCTTCATCCAGTCGACCCTCGGCGAAACTGGAATGTTCGAGGTCGCGATCACGACGACTCCCGCCGAGCCGAGGGCGGAGGCTTGGCAGAGCTGGCGTCCGCAGTTCTCCGACTACGACGTCGTCATCTTGAATTGGAACAACCTTCGCCAGCCCGAGCTTCGCTGGCCGCGCGCGGTCCAACGCGCGCTGACGGCGTACGTACGCGAGGGCGGCGGGCTGCTCGCGTTCCATTCCGCCAACAACGCTTTTCCGGATTGGCCGGCCTATGACCGCATGATCGGACTTGCCTGGCGTGACAAGGACCACGGACCCGCGCTCGAGCTCGACCCCGAGGGCGAGATTCGTCGCATCCCGGCCGGCTCGGGCGAGAACACCAGCCACGGACCCCGGCAGGATACCGTCGTCATCCAGCTCGCCGACCATCCGATCACCCGCGGCGCGCCCAAACGCTGGAAGACGCCCGACATCGAGGTCTACACCCATGCGCGCGGACCGGCCGAGCAACTCACGGTGATCACCTACGGCCGCCACATCGCGACCGACGCCTATTGGCCGCTCGAGTGGGTCGTCTCCTACGGACTTGGGCGCGTCTACAGCTCGTCGTTCGGGCATATCTGGAAGAGCGATGAGGGCATTCCAGACCGGGTTCGTTGCGTGGGCTTCCAGACCAGCTTGATTCGTGCGGCCGAGTGGCTCGCGACCGGCGAGGTCCGCTACCCCGTACCCGAGGGCTTCCCAACCGAAGAAGAGATTTCGCTTCGCCGCCGGCCTTGATCAGTACAGCAGCTCGACCCAGCGATCGCCGGCCATCATCTCCGCCTTGCGCCGTTGCCATCTCGACTCCGACCCCATCCGCTTGCTGAAAACTTCGTCGAGCTGTTCGCGCATGCTCTCCAAGCCCGCGACGAATACGTGGGTCTTCGGATCGTCGAAGTAGCGCAGCAGCTCGTCGGCGCGATCGCCGATGGCGCCGTCCCAAGCGATCGGGTCCGACCAGTGCGGCCTAGGGCTGAGCGCCTTGAACGCCGAGAAGGTTTCGGTGTCGTAGTAGTTCACGAAATCGTCCGACTCATCGTTCATATAGACCATCTCGAGCGGGTTCGTGGCGCCGTAGAACAGCCAAACCGCCCCGGTCCAATCGGGAACGTTGCTGTAGAGGTGCTTGACGAATGCGCGGAAAGGCGCGATGCCGGTGCTGGTGCAGATCAGGATCAAGTTGGAGCTGTGATCCTCGGGCGCCGCGAAGGCGAGCCCATAAGGGCCGGAGATCGTGATCTGGTCGCCGGCGCGGAGGTCGCAGAGATAGTTCGAGGCGATGCCGCGGTACTCCTCGCCGCTGTACTCGTCGATGTAGCTGCAGCGGCGGACGCAGATCTTGATGCGCGGCAACCCCTGCTCGCTGCGATCGGGCAGATCGGCGACGCTGTAGAGGCGAAAGTGTTCCTTGCCGCCCAGTGCCGGATCTCCAGGAGCGAAGATGCCGATGCTCTGGCCGACGTCGTAGGCGAAGCCGGGACGGTCGACATCGAGGACGATCTCGCGGATCTCGTCAGCCTCGTACGGCGTGATGCGATCACTCGAGACCAGTGTTGCGGTGAAGCGTTGGGAAGTGTCGTATTCCTGCTCGAGATGATGTACCGATTGTGCGCTCATCGCGTCTTCTCCTCTACGGAAACTTGGCCGACTTCGCGTTCGCAAACAGCGTCGCAGGCGCAGCTGATGCAGCCCGGGCGTCGCGCCAGCGCGTCGGAGTCGCCAGTGGCCTCGGGGAACGCTCTCGTCCAGGCGGCTTGCACGCCGACCCAGCCGAGCATCAGCCCAACCACCAGTCCTGCTCCGAGCACGTAGGATTCCAACATTGTCATCACCCGAGCCCGGCGAACCCCATGAAACTGATGGACAGGATGCCGGCGAGCAGCAGCGTCAGCGCCGCGCCGCGCACCACGTCGGGAACCGAGGCGAGCTCGAGCTTCTCGCGCAAGCCGGCGATCAGCACCAAGGCCAGCGTAAAGCCCGCGCCCGCGCCCAGCGCGTAAGTCAAACACTGCACGAAGTCGTAGCCCTTGTTGGTCTGAAACAGCGCCACGGCGAGAATCGCGCAATTGGTTGTGATCAGCGGCAGAAAGATGCCGAGCGCGCGGAACAGCGCCGGGCTCATCTTCTTGACGATCATCTCGACGAGCTGCACCGTGGAGGCGATGACGGCGATGAACGAGATGAGCCGCAAGTATTCCGCTCCGATCGCGACCAGCGCGGCGTTGATACCGTAGGCGCAGGCCGAAGCGGTGAGCATGACGAACACGACGGCGGCGCCCATGCGGGTCGACGTCTCCATCTTGCCCGAGACGCCCAAGAACGGACAGATGCCCAGGAAATACGCCAGCACGAAGTTGTTCGTCAGGCACGCCATGATGAAGACCGACCACAAGGCTTGATCGTTCATTGGGTCGCCTCCGCGGTCTTACGCGCCTTCAACCAACTGAACAAGAGCAGCCACAGGGCCAGCGTAAAGAAGCCGCCGCTGGGCAGAATCATCACCACCCACGGCTCGAAGCTCGCCGGCAGCACGGCGACGCCGAACAGCGCGCCCGCCCCCAGGATCTCGCGCACCGCGCCCAGGCAAAACAGCGCGAATGTGAAGCCCAGCCCCATGCCCAGCCCGTCCGCAATCGAGCGCCCGACGGTATTCTTCGACGCGAAGGCCTCCGCCCGGCCAAGGATGATGCAGTTCACCACGATGAGCGAGATGAACGCGCCGAGGGCGGCGTGCAGATCCAGGCTGATGGCTTGAATCAGATAGTCGACGATCGTCACGAAGGTTGCGATCACCAGGATGAAGGTCGAGATGCGGACTTGCTTCGGCACGAAGCCGCGGATCGAGCTGATGACGACGTTGGAAAGCGTCAGCACGAACATCGTCGCCAAGCCCATCGCCAGAGCGTTGCGCGCCGTGTTGGAAACCGCCAGCACCGGGCACATGCCCAGCACTTGAACGAATACCGGGTTCTCGCGCCAGAGCCCCTTGACGAGCTCGGCGGCGGTTGGAGCGTGCGCCTGTTGCATCACGGCGCGCCTCCCGCAAACCCCGCGAGGTTCTCACGGATGAGCGGCAGCCAAAACGCGGCGCTGTCGTTGATGATGTCCGCAACGGCGACCGAGGAGATCGTGGCGCCGGTGATGCCGTCCACCTGCCAGGGATCGGTTTTCTCGCCGTGCTTCACCGCCACCACGGCGTTCGCCAGCCGCGCGGCTGCTGGGTCGAGGCTCACGTCGAGCGCGTCGAAGTTGCCCAAGAAGTCGGCGTTGGTGATGATCTTGTCGCCCAGGCCCGGCGTCTCCTTGCTCTCGAGCACCCGCATGCCGACGGCCTTCTCATCCTCGGGCGTGTAGCCCCAAAGCAGTGTAATCGTGTCCTGGTAGCCCATGCCGGCCCCGGAAATCGCGAAGCCCGCCAGCGCGCCTGAGTCGTCGTAGCCTGCGTAGACCAGCGCCGCGCCCGCTGGCGCTTCGCCCTCGACCGGAGAGAATCCGCCAGACGCCTCGAGCCGGAACGTCCTGCTCGCCGCCGCCCCGGGCAGCACCTGGAAGATCGCGGCCTGCAACGCCTCGGCTCGATTGCGCGCGATGACCGGCTTGGTGGCTTCGTACGTCGAGACGATCAGCATGCCGCACGCCAACCCCACCCCGACCATGGTGCGCAGCATCGGCCAGGAGGCGGGCTTTGCCGGAGCCGCGTGGGGAGCGCTCATGCGGTCTGCTCCTTCGCTCGCGTCCCGTAGACGCGCGGCTGCAACAGGCGATCGATCTGAGGCGAGAGCGCGTTGCCCAGCAGGATGGCGTACATCACTCCTTCCGGCATGGCCCCCCAGGTGCGAATGACGATCGCAATCACGCCGATGAACGCCCCGTAGATCACGCAGCCGAGATTGGTCATCGGGGAGCCAACCATGTCGCTCGCCATGAACATAGCCCCCAGCATGAGGCCGCCCGAAAACAGCATCAGCATCGGCGAAGCGTACTCTTTGGGGTTGAGCCAGTGCAGCGTGAGGCTCAGGGCGAACGCTGCGCCCAACACCGCCGCGGGTATGCGCCAGCTCATCATGTTGCGTGCGATCAGGTAGCCGCCGCCGATCAAGATCAGCAGCGCGCTGGTCTCGCCTGTCGAGCCGCTGGTCATCCCCATCGCCAGCTCTCGCGTATCGATCGCGATGCGGTCGAACTTCCAAGCCGCGAGCGGCGTTGCCGCGGAAACGCCGTCGTAGAGGGGTTTCGCGAACGGGAACGCCAACGTGGAGGAGGGCAGGGAAGTGAAACGTCCGTCGGAGAAGCTATCGAGCCAGCTCGTCATCGAGACCGGGAAGGCGGCCTGCAAGGTTGCCCGGCCCACCAGCGCCGGGTTAAACGGGTTTTGCCCCAGCCCGCCGAACACGGCTTTGCCCAGCAGAATGCAGATGGCGCCGCCCATCGCGGTCATCCAAAGCGGCAGACCGGGGGGCAGCGTCAAGCCGTAGAGCAGCCCGGTGATGGTCGCCGACCAGTCGCCTACCGTGGACCTTCCGCCGGTCCGCTTCGAGACCCAGTGCTCCGTGCCAACGCACGAGCCTACCGCGACCGCGAGCGTGAGCAGCGCTGCCAGCCCGAACGCGTACACCGCGAAAACAGCGGCCGGCGCCAACGCCAGCACGACGTTGAACATGATCGTGTCCACGCTGTAGCCGCTGAGGATGTGCGGCGATGTGCGGATCTCGAGCGTCTTCGAGAGGCCGTTCATGCGCTCGCCCTCGCTTTGCGGACGGCCGCTTTGGCCACGCGGAACGTCTGGACCAGCGGAATGTGCGAGGGGCAAACGAACGAGCACGAGCCGCACTCGAAACAATCCATCAGGTGACGCTCGTTCGCCATCCGCTCGTATTCCTGGTTCTTCGCCAGCGCGCCGAGCTCGCAGGGGTTCAAGAAGATCGGGCAGGCGTCGACGCAATAGCCGCAGCGGATGCAGGGGTAGACGCGGCTGTGGGTGCGCTCGGCGGCCGCGTCGGTGAACGCCGTGACTCCCGAGGTTCCCTTGGTGATCGGGAGGTCGAGCGTGGGAGCGGCGGCGCCCATCATGGGGCCGCCTAGGAAGACGCGATTGACGTCCGGGCTCACGCCGACGTAGTCGAGCAGAAACCGCAGCGGCGTCCCGATTGGAATGCGGTAGTTGCCCTTCTTCGCGACCGCCGGGCCCGTGATGGTGATCACGCGCTCCTGGATGCCGCGGCCGCGGGGCAACAGGCGGCCGATCTCGGCTGTGGTCGCCACGTTGGTGCATAGCGCGCCAGCGTCGAGCGGCAGTCCGCCCGAGGGCGTCTCGCGACCCAGCAGAGCGGTGATCAGCATCTTCTCGGCGCCCTGCGGATACTTCACCGTCAACGCCTCGACCGTCGCCGGCAGATCGTCCGGCATGCCTTCCCGCAGGTGCTCGACGGCGTCGAGCTTGTTGCTTTCCACGCCCACGATGCAGCGCTCGGCGCCGGTGACCCTGAGCAGGTAGCGGATGCCCTGGTAGACGTCGTCGCGCTGCTCGAGCATCACCCGATGGTCGGTCGTCAGGTACGGCTCGCACTCCGCGCCGTTGATGATCAGCGTGTCGGCTCGTTTCCCTTCGGGGATCTTGAGCTTGACGTGGGTGGGGAACGCCGCGCCGCCCAGTCCCACGACGCCGGCGGCTTGCACGGCCTCGACGATCTGATCCGGGGTGGCGGTCTCCAGCGGACACGGCTCGCCGTCTTCGATCTCCTGCGTGGAGCCCGGAAACGGTTTGAGAAACACCGCCGGGATCATCCGTCCAGTGATGCTCGGTGTGAGTCCAATCTTCTCGACCACGCCGGAGGCCGGCGCGTGCATCGCGACGGACATGAACCC
Source organism: Bryobacterales bacterium (assembly GCA_965216545.1). Lineage (GTDB taxonomy): Bacteria > Acidobacteriota > Terriglobia > Bryobacterales > UBA6623 > RI-231. The sequence continues at coordinate 402,771 of OZ244172.1, read as the reverse complement.
GTCAGGCCGCGCCAAGGTTTGCCCGCGCGCGACTTCCTGCCCCTCACGAACCGTCGCCACGGCCGGTTTACCCAGGTGCTGCACCAGCGGCACGATCAACATGGGGGCGAAAGGGAACTGCCGGATGGGCATGCCGGCCGTCTCGTCTTTGTTTTCCGGCGGGTGGATGCCGTGCCGGAACGTCTTGAGACCCAGAAGTCGCATCGTCGCCCGCTAGTTGTACTTCTCCCCGCGCTTGATCCACTTGTCGATGTCTTTCCCGCTGCGGTCTCGGGGCAAGCCCGGATGGATGACTTGCGCGGTGCACTTCTCCGCCGCTTTCACCAAGTCCGAGTACGGCCCGCCGCCGGGATCCTGGATGATCGCCTTCTTCTTGTCGCTGTAGACGAAGATCTTGCCGTTGAGATTGACGCACTCGTCGCAGGAGGTGCAGTCCTCGGTGTCAATCCACGGCGCCATGTAGTCGCCGTCGGATTGCGGCGTCACGTCGGCTGGGGGGGCCTCGGTTGGCGCCTGCTCGAGCGCTGCCGCCACATCGAGCTCGCCAGCTTCTCCGGCGGCCATCTTCATCAACCCGGCGGCGATGCGGCCCACCACCTCCTGGCGCACCTGTTGCTCGAGCTGCTCGCTCGCCGCTTCCTCGGCTTGGCGGCCCACGCCGGCCAGCGCGCGCAGCATCGCCCAGAAATCGCGTCGATCTTCGTTCGACTCCACCATCGACTTGTCGAGCAGCAGCCGTGTCAGCCGCTCCTTGCGATCGACCGACCAGACGAAGGGGAACTTACCCTCGCGCGCGTCTTCGTCCAAGTCCAGGAACTCGGCGAGCGGAACCATGTCGTCGGTCCAGGTTTCCTGCGGCGCCATCCGGAAGTGCTTCCTGAAGCGCGCCTCGGTGATGGCGAAGTCCGCGAAGGTCATGGGAATCGCCATCTCTTTGGTGCGTCCGCCCTGACGATACTTCAGCGCGTAGGTCGGCCACTCGTCCTCGAGCGCCGGATTGCCCTCGAGATCGAAACACTCCTCCGGCGCCACACCCTTGTCGGGGTTGTAGCGGAACAGCGGGTACGCCCGGGACTCCACCGCGAGCTTGGCTTGGCGCGCGCTCATGTCGTCGCCAATGCCATGCTCGGGCTGGCAGGAGCTGTAGATGTTGAACAACGCCGGCCGCCGCGTCTTCAAGCCCTGGATGAAGCCTTCGATCATGTGGCTCGAGTGTGCGATGGTCGACTGCAGCACGTAGCTGGTGCGATGCGCCATGGCGATCAGGCCGATCTCCTTGCGCGGCTCCTGTTTGCCCTGGATCGCCTTGCCGAACTGCGCCATATCCGAGATCTGTCCGATGAACCCGGACGTGCAAGCCTGGCCGCCGGTGTTCGAGTAGACCTGCGTGTCGACGACGAACACCTTGATTGGCTTGCCTGAGGCCATCAGCCGAGATAGGTTCTGGAACCCGATGTCATACATCGCGCCGTCACCGCCGACCGCCACGACCGGGGGGCAGAGCTCCCACTCCTCGTCGCTGAAGGTGCGCCAGTCGAAGTAGCGCAGCGCCTCGTCGTGCTCTCCGGGTCTGGAATCGCCGGAGAGCTCGAGCTCGGCCATGCGCACGGCGCGGAAGCCATCGGCCATCTTCGCCATGTGCCCTTCAAAGACGCCCATCGCCAGCGACGGCGCATCCTGGAACAGATGGTTCGCCCACGGGAACGGGTAGGGGTTGAACGGGTAGGTGCTGCCCCAGACCGAGGTGCAACCGGTGGCGTTGAGCATGCCCATCGTCGAGCGTCCCCGGCCGGTGACGCCTTCCCGGTAGCGGTCGCGCAAGTCCTTGAGCTTGGCCACGAGCTGCGTCACGCGCTTGAGCCAATCCTGGTCGATCGGCTGCCCGCCGCGTTGCCCTTGCATCTTTTCGGCGAGCGAGGCCAGCGTCACGTCCTCACCGCTCATCTCGCCGACGATCTTGGCCATCGCTTCGGGGTTTCCGACGTCTAGGTCGCCAATCAGGCGCATCTGCACGTGCTGCTCGAGCTCGCCGATTAGCCGCTCCAGCTTCTCGACATGCTTCGCCACGCGCGGCTGCATCAGCGCGTCGACCGTCGCGACGAACAGGTGCATCGCGGTCTTCTCCGAGCAGCCCAGGCAGGCCCCGTCGCCGGAGGTGAACGAGAGGTAGTTCGCCTTGTCGAGCAGAATCGACTCCAGCGCGCCGACGCCCTCCTCGAGGTCGTCGATGCGGACGTACTGCTTGGGCGTGTTTGGCAGGTCGAGCCAGAAATCCCAGTTCTTGCGCAGTTGCTCGACCGACTTGTCGGTCTGCGTCACCGGGCGCAGCGCATCGTCGTCGCACACCTCCACACATTCCATGCAGCCCTTGCAGGTGTAGGGGTTCACGGTGATCGAGAGCAACGCGCCTGCGCCCGCCTGCTTCTTCTCATGCAGCGTGAAGTAGGGCCGGGTGATCGAGAGATCGAAGTTGCCCAGCTCTTCGCGAAACGCTTGCACCTCTTCGTCGAGCTCGGTCTTCTCGTCGCCGACGAGATCGCTCTGGCTCAGCATCGTCTCGATCGCCTCCTCGAGCATCTCGCGGACCGGATCGGTCTCGCTGGCTTCCGCCAGCGCCTTCTTCCAGTTGGCCTCGATTGTGCGCACCGCGCGCGGCAGATGCTTCGTCTCGCCGCCGTGCTTGCGGATGCGGCTGAGGGCAGTGTCGAGGACCTTTCCGGCTTCGCTAACCAGCCCGGGGATCGCCGTGTCGGGGCAGACCGTGTAGCACTTGGCGCACGCGGTGCAGTTCTCCGAGACCCACTCGGGGTGCCGGAACCGGATCTGCGTCATGTCGCGGAACAGCGCTGAGCCGGCCGGCATCACGCCCAACCCGATGAACGGGTCGGTGATGTTGTCGTTGCCCATCCCGCGGACGTAGAAGTTGCCGGTCTGCTCCCAGAAGCGATGGATGTCGGTCGCCGGCGCCTTGCTCTCGGGCAGAAGCTTCACCATCGACGGCAGCTCCGGCGCCTCGCCGAACGAGCGCGCTCCGGGTTTGCCCGCGCCGACCGTTCCGGGCTTGACTTCGATCAGCTCGTCGAAGCCGCGCTTGACCACGCGCATGTTGTCTTCCACCACGCGCGCGCCTTTGGAGCCGAACTTGTGCTGGAGCTGTGAGCGAATTGCATCGAGCAGCTTGGGCTCGTCCAGCCCGGCCTGCTGCATCACCGGCGAGGCGGCGAAGAACGCGCCCTGGAAGGCGATGCCCTGCATGCGGAGTTGCAGATCGGGGTCGGTCGCCTCTTCGCGGGCGATCTTGAAGCCGTCCAGCGCGAAGAGCTTGATCGACTTGTCGGCGATGATCTTCTGGAAGGCCGGCGGGATGTCTTCCCAAACTTTGTCCCCCGCCGTGCGCTCGCTCTGGATGATGAACACGCCGCCTTCCTTCAGACCGGCCAGCGCGTTGGTGTGGTGAAAGACGTTCGGGTCGGGCGAGAGCACCACGTCCACATAGAAGTATTCGCAGTTGATGCGGATCGGCTCCGGCGCCGCCGAGAGATAGTAGGTCGTCGGCTGTCCCTTCTTCTCCGAGCCGTACTTGGGGTTGGCCTTGATGTGGTAGCCCAGCAAGTCGAACAGCGTCATCGCCAGGTTCTTGCCCGTGGTGATGGCGCCCCAACCGCCCACCGAGTGGAAGCGGACCGTGATCGAGCCCGGCGGCATCAGGTTGGGATTCTCCGACCCTTTCAGCGCCAGCTCGCGGACGTGCGGGTAGTCCTGCTCGATCGCTTCCTGGTGAATCTGCTGCTTCGGGCTGATCGCCTTGGGGCGGATGAAGTCGATCGAGAGGTAGAACAGCTTCTTGCGCTTGCCGTCCGGCAGCATGTTCTCGACCGCGGCGATCACGCCCTCGGGTTGCAGGTCGCGGCTGCCCATCCCGAACGAGCCCGAGTAGAGCGGCGGCGCGTCGGCCGCGCTCTTGTAAGTCTCGAAGCCGAGGTAGGGCGGCCGGTCCGGCTCGCGGCCATTCTCGAGGCATTTGCCCACCGTCGAGCGGATCTCGCGCATCAGCGGCAAGTCGACCGCCAGAGGCTGGTCGAGGCGCTCCAGCACGGCAACGCCCTTCTTGCCCTTGATGGCCTTGCCGACGAGGTCTGCGGGAAAGGGCCGGAACATCACCAGGTTCACCACGCCCACCTTCAGTCCGCGCGTCTCCCGCAGGTAGTCCGCCACGGCCTCGGCGCTGGGAATCAGACTGCCCTGTCCGAAAATGACGTAGTCGGCGTCCTCGAGCTTGTAGCTCATCACGCGCTGGTAGCGGCGCCCGGTCAGCGCGTGGAATTCATCGAAGGCGCGATCGGCCAACCCTTGCACGTGATCGAAGAAGAACGGCCGCTGCGCCGCCACGCTCTGCATGTAGGAGTCCTGGTTCTGCACCAGGCCGGCCATCACCGGGTTGTCCACGTCCCATAGCAGCGGGATGCGCCGCCGCGTGTCGCCATAGATCATCCGTTGCGCCGCGGTCGGCGTCTCGATCACGTCGTCCGGCTTTCCTAGGTACTCCTCGATCAGCGCGCGCTCGGGGACCTTCAGCGACTCGATCAGGTGCGTCGTCAAGAAGCCGTCTTGCGCGATGGCGCCCGGCGTCAGCGAGAGCTCCGCTAGGCGGTGAGAAATGATGTTGAGGTCCGCCGCGGCTTGGGCGTTCTTGGCGAAGAGTTGGAAGAAGCCGGTGTCGTCGATGCAGTGGTAGTCATCGTGGCCGGCATGGACGTTGAGCGTTGCTTTCGTCATCGCCCGCGCGCCGATGTTCAATACGTAGGTCAGGCGTTTGCCGACCGCCGCATACAGCGACTCGTGCATGTAGGCGATGCCTTGGCCCGACGAGAAGTTCGCCGAGCGCAGCCCGGTCATCGCCAGCCCCGCGGTGACCGCGGCCGCGGCGTGCTCGCCTTCGGGCTCGATGAAGATCAGCGGCCGTCCCGAGATGTTGATGTGTCCCTTGGCCGCGGCTTCGGCCCAGTACTCGCCCATCTGCGTCGAAGGCGTGATGGGATACGCGCCGGCGCCGTCGCTCGACTCGCGCTCGCACATGATGACGGCCGTGTTGCCGTCCATCGCGGCGCGCACGCCGGGGTACTTGTACCGCTTGGACTCGTCCTTGGCCGAACCCTTCTTTTTCTTACCGAGCGAGAGCACGGACATCGTCTTCACCTCGTCCTAACTTGGCGCATCTTCGAGCGCCCCCTTGCGAACGACCTTGTGGGCGGCCGGCCCTTTCACTGCGCCTAGTTTCTCGTCCAACCATACGATCGCGCCGGTGGGACAACGCTGGATGGGCGCCTGGGTCAGCGCGCCCTTGGCGTAGTCGATCTGCGGCAGGTTGTCTTGCATTACGATCTGGCCCGCGGGGGCGTCCATAGCGCACCGGCCGCAGGCCGTACAGGCGACCTCGCAGTCGGCGAGCAACTCGTCTCCGGCCTCGAGTGAACGGCAATTCACCCACAGTCTGCGGCTGACCGGCTGCAATGAGAAGAGGTCTTTGGGGCACGCCGCCACGCAATCGCCGCAAGCCGTGCAGAGGTCCTCGTCGACTACCGGCAGCCCGTGCTGGTTCATCGTGATTGCTTCGAAGTCGCAGGAGACCTCGCAATCCGCCAGCCCCAGGCAGCCCCAGTAACAGCCCTTGCCGCCGCCCGCCACCTTGGCGGCCGCCCCGCAGGTCTGGAGGCCGTGATAGCGCGCGTGGTTGCGTGCGACGTTCGCACCCCCGGCGCAAGCCAGGCGCGCCACGCGCTTCTCCTCCTCGCCGACGTCGACCCCGAGGAAGCTCGCAATCTGCGCCCGGCCCTCGTCCGAGCTCACCGTGCATTTGCCCGGCGCGGTCTGTGCCAGCACCAGCGCTTCGGCAAACGGGCGGCATCCAGGGTAGCCGCAGGCGCCGCAGTTGGCGTGCGGCAACATCTCGTCTACCTGGTCGATCCGCGGGTCTTCCTCCACATACAACTGCTTGTTCGCGATGACCAGCAATCCCGCGAGAGCGAGCGTAAGTCCGCCTATCGCGCCTACCGCAGTCAGAAAGAGCATGAATCGGGTCGAAAAAGACCCATCCTGCAAGTGGGTCGCCACCTTCGTGCCCATCATACTCAGCCAAGGGCGCGGTTGGGACGGTCCGAACACCCACCGGCGGCGGGTGGTATGCCCCAATCCGATGACCACGGCCACGGAGCGCCTGCGGCTCGGTTTGGTCGGAGCCGCGCCCGCAAGCGGTGCGGTCAGGCGGCCAACCGCGAGCTCTCGAAGGAACCGCAAGCTGGCGCATGCGGCTCGGCTCCTGCTCTTCAGCTCCGCGCCGCCCGCTCCCTCACCCTTGTGGATCTGGATCCAAGCCGATCCGGATCGTCCACTCGAACAGCTCGCCCGGCTCGAGCGAAACCAGCCCCCGCCCTAGTACGAACGAGTTCTGCAGCCCCACCCACGGCTCCGGGCTGAAGTAGCCCGCCGGCGCGTCGCCCCACAGGTTGAAGTCGATGTAGGGCTGGTCGGGCCGCTTCGACGCCGTGTGGGACATGCGCACCGCGAGCCCGCCCGGATCCCGCAAGACCACGTAGGGGTCGCCCTCATAGCCGGTGAGCGAGATCGCCTCGCGCACTTCGAAATCGCCCAGCTTCATGGCCGCGGCGTGCGAGCGCTCGACCGATTCACCTGTCGGCAGCCCGCCCTCTTTGAGCAAAGCGCGCGTCGAGGGCGTCTCGAGCTCCACCGCGCCGGCGTCGCCGCCGGGAATAAGCGGAGTATTGAAGGTGATGTGATTGCCGATCGAGAACGGCATCGCACGCTCGTTGCCGGGCTTGGCGACGACACTGTAGTCGAGCGAGACCGCGCCGTCGGCGAGCTCGTACGCGACGACGAGCCGATAGCCGAAGGGGTAGAGCTCGCGAGTGTCCGCGGAGTCCTCGAGCGAGAGCACGGCCGCGGCCCGGCCCTGGGTTGCTTCGAGGTGATCGACGGTCCAGGCCTGGTTGCGCGCGAAGCCGTGGCCGGGCATTTCGTAGGTCTCGCCGTCGAGCGTGTAGCGCCCGCGCTCGATCGTCCCGTCAGGCTTGCGCTGCGGCTTGAAGCCCTTGGGAAAGTTGCGACCCGTGGCGGGCCACAGCAGCGGCGCCTTGCCGGTCCAGCCCTCGCGCGGGGAATAGTCGTTGGCGAGGTACAGCGTCTCCACCCACTCCCCGCCCACGCGCACCTTCAGGCTCGACATCTCGCCGCCCTTGTCGGGAGCGATTGACATCTCGACCCCGACTTCTTCGTCGTGCAGCACGATCAGCGCGACGCCGTCAGCGGTGGCGGACTCGGTGGCGGTGTAGCGCGCCGAGGCGGCTTCCTCGGGCGCTTGCGGCGCTTCGGAGCCGCAGGCAAACAGCACGAGCGAGAGGGAAAGGGCCGCCAGTCGCATATCCGAAGCTGAGCCTAGCACAGCCGGGCGAACCCGGCTGGAGCGTTGGCGCCCGAGAAAAGCTGACGTTGTTTGATCGCTCGCTACCGCGCATCTCGCTAGGCGAGAGCTCGCGGGGTCAATCACACGATACGCACTTCGATCTCGCCGAGACCGTCGATTCCAGCGCGTACGACATCGCCTTTCTCGACGAGCCCGATATTGGCCGGCGTGCCCGTCAGAATGATGTCGCCCGCGGCAAGCTCATAGTACTGCGAGAGTATCGAGATCCCCTCTGAAACAGACCAGCGTTGCAGTGAAATATCCGAATCCTGCTTGACTTCGTCGTTGACGCTCAACCAGATTCGCCCCGTCTCCGCGTGCCCGTTCGTTCCTACCGGGTATAGCGGACCGCAGGGAGCCGACTTGTCGAAGGACTTGCTGATCGCCCATGGGCGCGATAGTCGCTGAGCGTTCTGCTGCAGATCCTGGCGCGTCATGTCCAAGCCGACTCCATAGCCGTAGACGTGGTTCAGAGCGTCCGCCGGATCGATATTGGCGCCGCCGCTCTCGAGCGCCACGACCATCTCCACCTCATAGCGCAGCTCGTTCGTCATAGGCGGGTAGGGAAAGCCGTCCCGGTGGTCGATGACCGCATCCCGCGGCTTGATGAAGAAGAATGGTGGAGTTTCGTCCGGATTGTCTCCGCCCTCGATGGCGTGGGCGCGGTAGTTCCGGCCAAGACAATAGACGCGCCGTACCGGGAATCGCTCGTCCCCTCCGAAGACCTCCATCGAGACGACGTCCGGCGGGTCGAGCACATACTGCGAGGATGGCGCCGGGGGGGCCTCCGCGGGAGCGCAGGCGGCGGCTGCAACCGCGGCGCCGCCGGCCAGGAATCGGCGGCGGCTTGGACTTTTGGAGTCGGTATCGTGCATGAGAGCCTCTCTGTCTCGGGCGCCAGCGCCGGTGGCGTGGCTAAAGGTAGACGGTAGCATTCGGAAGCAGACCTTGGGCAGGGCATGTCAGCCTCGCATTCCTGGACTCAGGTCAGTCTGGCGAATAGCCCGCCGGGGCGATCCAAGCGTTACAATAACGCCAGCCATGGACGACCAGAGCCCCAATCGCCGCGAGCTGGTGCGCAACGCCGCGACCGCCGCCGCCGGCGCAGCCCTCGTCGGCGCGCCCGCCTTCGCCGCTCGCACCGGCGCCAACGACCGCATCCGCGCCGCCATCGTCGGCCTGCGCGGTCGCGGCCGCTCCCACATCAAAGCCGTGCATTCGCTCGAGCAGCGCGCCAACGTCGAGATCGCCGCCTTCTGCGACATCGACGAGAGCGTGATGGCCGAGCGCATGAACGACTACCAGAAGCTCGCCGGCCGTCGCGTGAAGAAGACCGCGCACGACATGCGCGAGCTCTTCGACGACAAGGACATCGACGTCGTTTTCTTCGCCACGCCGAATTTCTGGCACTCGCTCGGTACGATTTGGGCCTGCCAGGCCGGCAAGGACGTCTACGTCGAAAAGCCGCTCTCGCACAACGCCTTCGAAGGCCGCATGGCCGTCAAGGCCGCGCGCAAATACGACCGCATCGTCCAACACGGCACGCAAAACCGCTCCTCCCCGCAAATCATCGAGGGCATCGAGCACATCAAGGCCGGGCTGCTGGGCGAGGTGTACATGGCGCGCGGGCTGGCCTACAAGTGGCGCCAAACGATCGGCCGCCACCAGCAGGGCCCCGTGCCCAAGGGCGTCCATTATGACCTGTGGAAGGGTCCGGCGCCGGACCGTCCGTTCTCCAACCTGCGCTTGCACAACAAGTGGCATTGGCAGTGGGACTACGGCAACGGCGAGCTTGGCAACCAAGGCGTACACCAGCTCGACATCATGCGCTGGGCGCTCGACCTCGGCGTCCCCACGCGCACGCAGTCCATGGGCGGCATGTACGTCCACGACGACGACCAAGAGACGCCGAACACCCAATCGATAATCTACGAGTACGAAGGCCGCGACCTTACGCTCAACTTCGAGATTCGCCCCTGGATCTCGAACACCGAGGCGGGCATCGGCGAAGAGTGGCCCACGCACGGCGTCTGTACTGGGCTGATCTTCTACGGATCCGAGGGCTACATGGTGCTGCCGCACTACGCGGCTTACTACACCTACCTCGGCAAGCAGAAGAAGAAAGGCCCGTTCGCCGAAGACCCGACGGACAAGATCAAAGATCAGCCGCACTTCGACAACTTCATCGCCGCCGTGCGCAGCCGCAAGCAGACCGACCTCACCGCCGACGTCGAGGAAGGCCACAAGTCCTCGCTGATGGCGCACTTGGGCAACATCAGCTACCGCACCAAGCGCCAAGTGGTCTTCGATGAGAAGAGCGAGCAGATCGTCGGCGACGAGGACGCCGCCGGCATGCTGACGCGGACTTACCGCGCGCCCTTCGTGGTGAGCGAGGACGTGTAGTCGCAGAAGCCACCGATGACAGTATGGTTTTGGAATAGAGCCCCAGCCAAAACCGGCATCCACAAGACTGAGAACAAACGCGCCCCAAACAGCGTCGCGGGCGCCAGCTCATACCAAAGCGCCTTGGCGACTAAGAAACCCGGGAGCACCCAGTAGGTACGCTGGTCGATTCTCGTTAACTCGAGACCGTGCCCATTGGGGTCGAGCAGCGTGGTGCCCATGAATCCGTTTTCGGCGAGATTCAGCGACGGGCTGGCGAACCAACCCTCTTCCGGCCAAGGCTGCTTGTGCAAGGCGGCGTAGCAGGCGACGCTGACCGACAGCACGAGCGCGATCCACACGCCGAGGCGAAGCCGGCTCCCCGCGACGAACGGACGGTTGACGGCAGGCGCGGGCATCACAACTCGACGTGGCTGAACGGATGGCGCAGCGGCGACTCGGCCGGTAACTCGTCGCGGCTGACGATCTCGAGGCCCATGGTGCATTCTCGGCCGCGGCGTTCGCAGTGTCGAACGACTCCGCTCAACACGACTTGGCCATTGGTGACGGCCGCCTCGCGACCGGCGGGCACGGCTCGGTGGGCGACCACGGAGATCCCCTCCTTGGACACCTCGATCACGTCGGCGACGGTTTGGCGATCTTTGTTCAACGTGTTTTGCCAGAGAAGCAGAACGCGACCGTGGGCCGGCAGCCGCCCGGCTCGGCGGCGATCCTCATCGCTCGCGGGCCGCCCGCCAAGCCCCTTCAGGACCCTCTGAACGAAGCTCATCGCTGTCAGCGTAGCGCGAGTCGGCCCCCGCTAGCGCAACAGCGCCGGCATGGCCCGCCTGGGACGAACGTCATGGCCCCATCGGCCTCTTGCGCGTGGGTCTCGCCTGCGCTAGTCTCAAACCCGTGATGTTCTGTTCGGCCTGCGCGTTCCCGATCGAGGCGGAAGACTACTTCTGCCGGCGCTGCGGGCATAAGACCGACGCCGGGGCCGATATCGAAGTGACGGTCCGCCCGCGACTGCGCCGGGTGGAAGAAAACAAGCGCCTCGCAGGCGTTTGCGGCGGAGTGGCGCGCTACCTCGAGACCGACCCCAAATGGGTGCGCATCATCTGGACGGGAGCCTCGCTGCTGCCGTTCAGCCCGGGCTTGATCGCCTATGGGATCTGCTGGGCCGTGATCCCGCGCAGCCAAATCGAAAGACCGGCCGTACTCGAGCAGAAGAAGACCCGCCCCGCCGCCAAGACCGGCCAAGCTGCATGATCGAAACACTTGCCTACGCCCGCGCCGGTCTGCTCGGCAACCCGAGCGACGGCTACTACGGGAAGACCATCTCGTTCATCCTGAAGAACTTTCGCGCCCGCGTGCTGCTCTATCCCTCGGCCCGGCTCGAGATCCGTAGCGGCGCCGCGGACATTCCCATCTGGCGCAACCTCGAGGAGCTTCGCGAGACCACGCGTTGGCGAGGCTACTACGGCGGCATCCGCATTCTCAAAGCGCTGATCATGCGCTTTACCGACTATTGCGAAGAGCGCCAGATCGAGCTGCACGACCGCAACTTTACTCTCGAATACGAATCGAACATCCCGCTGCGGCTCGGGATGGGAGGCTCGAGCGCCATCATCATCGCGGCCTTGCGGGCGCTGTGCCAGTACTTCAAGGTGGAGCTCTCCAAGCCGGAGCAGGCCAATCTCGCGCTCGAGACCGAGACGCGCTATCTCGGCGTTGGCGCGGGGTTGCAGGACCGGGTCATCCAAGTCTATGAGGGGCTGGTCTATATGGACTTCGCCCGCGAGCTGATGCAGGCTCAGGGGCATGGAACCTACGAGGAGCTCGACGCGGCTCTGCTGGGCAACGTCTTCGTGGCCTACCGGCGCTCTTTGAGCGAGGGCACCGAGGTGTTTCACAACAACATCCGGGCGCGCTTCGAGGAAGGAGATCCACAGGTCGTCGAGGCGATGCAGCGCTGGGCCGCCATCGCGGCCGAAGGCCGCCAGGCGCTGCTCGAAGGCGAGCGTGACGCGCTCGGCGCGCTGATCGACGAGAACTTCGACCTGCGAGCGAGCATATACCAGCTCAGCGAAGGCAATTTGGAGATGGTGCGCACCGCGCGAGCCGCCGGCGCGACCGCCAAGTTTGCCGGCTCGGGCGGCGCGATCGTTGGGACCTACCGGGATGACGACCATCTGGCGGAGCTCACGGCGGAGATGGCCAAGATCGACGTCGCCGTGATGGCGCCGAAGCTCTAGGGAGACGTTCCGGGTGCGCGTGCTGGCCGGGCTGCATCGGGTGAGCTTGCGGTCGCGGTCCTGGTTGGGTCCCCCGGCTATACTGAAGAGTTGCAGCCCGTCATCCGCTCCACCACCATCCTGTGCGTTCGCCGCGACGATAGAATCGTCATGGGCGGCGACGGCCAGGTCACCCTCGGCAGCGAGGTCATTAAGGGCTCGGCGCGCAAGATCCGGCGTCTTTACAACGAGAAGATCCTGGCCGGTTTCGCCGGCTCCACCGCCGACGCCATGAGCCTTTTCTCGCGCTTCGAGGACAAGCTGCAACAGTACAACGGCAACCTCTACCGCTCCGCCGTCGAGCTGGCCAAGGACTGGCGCACCGACCGCAGCCTGCGCCACCTCGAAGCCGTCCTACTCACAGCCGACGAGAACGCGACGCTGCTCATCTCCGGCACCGGCGACGTGATCGAGCACGACGAGCCTTACGCCGGCGTCGGCTCGGGCGCTTCGTTCGCCGTGGCGGCCGCCTCGGCGTTGTTCGAGCACACCGAGCTGGGCGCGGTGGAGATTGCGCGCTCGGCCATGCAGATCGCCGCCAAGATCTGTATCTACACCAACGACAACTTCCACTTCGAGGAGCTGGGCTAACCCATGGTCATCTATCTCCCCGGGACCACCGACACCGAGCAGCCTTCACTCGACGAGCTCACTCCCCGCGAGATCGTCCAGGAGCTCGACAAGCACGTAGTCGGACAAGCCGAAGCCAAGCGCGCCGTCGCCATCGCGCTGCGCAACCGCGTACGCCGCCAGAAACTCTCGCCGGAGATGGCCGAAGAGGTCATGCCCAAGAACATCTTGATGATGGGGCCGACCGGCGTGGGCAAGACCGAGATCGCGCGGCGGCTGGCGCGGCTCTCCAACTCGCCCTTCATCAAGGTGGAAGCCAGCAAGTTCACCGAGGTCGGCTATGTCGGCCGCGACGTCGACGCGATGATCCGCGATCTGGTGGAAGTGGCCATCGACATGGTGCGCGAGGAAAAGCTCGACCTGGTCGCCGATCGCGCCGAGGTCAACGCCGAGGAGCGCCTGCTCGACGTGCTGATGCCTCCGCAAGGCGGCGAGTCCGGAGACGGCGAAGGCGGCCCGACCCGCGAGTCCCTGCAGCGCACTCGCGAGAAGCTGCGCGAGAGCCTGCGCGCCGGCAAGCTCGACGATCGTCCCGTGGAGATCGACGTCCGCGAGCGCAATTCGCCCATCGAGGTCATCACCAACCAGGGCATCGAGGAGATGGACATCAATCTCCGCGACATGTTGCCCGGGCTGTTTGGCGGCAAGAGCCGCCGGCGCAAGATGAGCGTCGCCGAGGCCTTCGACTACCTCGTTCAGGAAGAAGAGCAGAAGCTCATCGACATGGACCAGGTCACGCGCATCGCCGTCGAGCGCGTCGAGCAGTCGGGCATGGTCTTCCTCGACGAGATGGACAAGATCGCCGGCCGCGAGGGCGGGCGCGGGCCCGACGTGAGCCGTGAGGGCGTGCAACGCGACATCCTGCCGATCGTCGAGGGCACCACCGTCAACACGCGCTACGGCATGGTGCGCACCGACCACATTCTGTTCGTCGCCGCCGGCGCGTTCCACGTCTCCAAGCCCTCGGACATGATCCCTGAGTTGCAGGGGCGGTTCCCGATCCGCGTCGAGCTCAAAGCGCTCTCCACCGAGGACTTCATCCGCATTCTCACCGAGCCGAAAAACGCCCTCATCAAGCAATACACGGCTCTGATGGAGACCGAGGGCGTCAAGCTGAAGTTCCCCAAGGATGCCATCGCGGAGATCGCCCGCATCGCGACCCAAGTCAACGAAGACACCGAGAACATCGGCGCTCGCCGGCTGCACACGATCATGGAGAAGCTGCTCGAAGAGGTTTCGTTCGAGGGGCCGGACCTCAAGAAGAAGAACGTGAAGATCGACGCGGAGTACGTCGAGAAGCAGCTAGCCGACATCGCCAAGGACCAAGACCTGAGCCGCTATATCTTGTGATGAGTGAACGGTGAAGGGCGACAGGCAACGAACAGCGAGCAACGGACACCGGATCACGCTCGCCGCCTGCTTGTTCGCGCTTGGCTGCGGTTCGGTTGGCGAGCCGCTGCCGCCTCTGCTGAACATTCCGGGCGAGGTCGAAGACTTGAGCGTCTCGCAGGCGGCCGCGACCGCCCGGATTCGCTGGACGTGGCCGCCGCACACCACCGCAGGCGCGACGTTGCGCGACGTCGCGCGCTTCGAGGTGATGGCGCTCGACCTGCCCGCCGATGCGCCGCCGCCCTCCGCCGAGGCCTTTGAGCAACTCGGCTCGCGCATCGCACGCATCGAGGGCGACGCCTTGCCGGAGGCCGGCCCGGGCTCGGAGATCCGCATCGAGGCCGACCTCGAGGAGCGGCTTGGCAAGCGCACCGCATTCGCCATCCGCGCGGTCTCGGGGCGGGGGCGGGCGGGAGCGTGGTCGCCGTACGTCATCCGCGATATTCTGCGGCCGGCCGATCCGCCCGTCGCGCCCAGACTCGAGTCGACGGCCGCGGGCGTGCGCCTGAGCTGGCCGGAGGTCGAGCGCGCGGCGCGCTACGTCGTCGAGCGCAGGACTGAGGAAGGGTACGGCCCCATTGCCACGGTTGAGAACAATGACTACCTCGACGCCGCGGCGCTGTGGGACGAGTTGATGGCCTACCGCCTTCGCGCGCAGCTCGGCGAAGGCGACGGCGCCGTCGACTCGCTTCCCTCCCCTCCAGCCGAGATTACGCCGACGGACACGTTCGCTCCGGCGCCGCCAAGGCTGTTGCGCGCGGTCGTGACGGACGGAAGCGTGGAGCTGACCTGGGCGGCCGCCGTGGAGCCTGATCTAGCCGGCTACGTCGTCGAGCGCAACGGCGAGCCCGCGCATGAGGGACTGCTCGCGACGCCGGCATTCCGGGACGCCTCCGGGCTCCCGAGTGAGCCGGTCGAGTACCGGGTGCGCGCGATCGACGCCAAAGGCAACCGCAGCGAGCCTTCGGAGCCGGTGCGCGTGCGCTAGAGCGGTTTTACTATACTGATACCCAAGTATTTCGGCTAAACGTTCCTTTCGTCAGCCGTACGCTCACCGATGCACGATCAATTGCAGATGATTGCCGCCCAAACCTGCCTAACTGCCAGAATGCACCCGTCTAGTCTAGATGTTCGGAGCACCTACGATGAATCTACTCTATCGCCTCCTCCTCATAAACCTTGTCGCAGCTTCAATGAATGCACAGTCCAAACCATTCGTTCTGCGATTTTGGAACCTCTCGGATCCCGCACACAACAGTGCATACCGAGATGTCGCCATCGCAAACCCAGACCTAGCAGCAGCCTGGATCTTCCTAGTGCCCGATCCGGACTACGCGGAACAGCTGGTGACCGTGGTGGGACGTTCAGATAGTACCACGGCAGCAGAGATCGACAAAATTCCTTCTGGAGATGTTTCAGGGTCGCCCTCATGGTTTATTGTATACGATAAGAAACAGCTTATTGATTTGAATCAAAGTCCACTCAAGACGCCGCCCTCCCTACCAATGTTTGCTCGACTCCTCATGGTCAGGGACTCTGGGCAGGCCATAATATTGGGGGCCATCGAGCTCGACAAGAATGACGTCGGTCTCGAGTCCCGGTCTAGAGAATTGCGCAACTGGATTTCGGATCAAGATCATCCCGTGTTTCTTTTTGGGACAAATCTCGGCATCCCGGAGAGCGCAGACCTGAACGACTCACGCCTCTATCGCAGCATCATCAAGAATGATCGAACGCGCCGGCTAGCACCTCCCGCGGATAGCCTGACGTACTGTAGACAGGGCAAGCCCACTAGTGTCCGGCTATAAGTCGAGCAGATTCAGTTGGTTAGGAAGGGCGGGTGTTTCGACAATGGAGACGGTGCGCTGAAAGGCCTGCAGGACGGGGGTTTTCTCGAGGACGGTGATGCTGAGAACCTGTAGGAGTTTGTAGAGACTGATGTCGAGGCCGAGCCGTTTCTTGAGGATGGCGACCAGCAAGTAGGTCGCGATGGCGATCCAGATCTGGGTCTTCACGGCGTTCTCGCTGAGGCCGTAGAAGGCCTTGACGCGGAGGTGCTGCTTGATCCACTTGAAGAACAGCTCGACCCGCCAGCGGGACTTGTAGAGCCGCGCGATCGTCAGCGCCTCCAGCTCGAAGTTGTTGGTCAACAGGACGAGTCGCTTGTTGGTGATCGAGTCGTGGAAACGCACACGCCGCAAGGCTTCGGGATAGGCCCGCGCCGAGTCGCGGGTGCGCAGGACGACCGTGTGGTCCGAGAGCACGCCGTCGGCGATGGCGGCGGGGTGGGAGTAGCGCCGGTCCAGGTGCACGTTCTTCTTCGAGCGCACGACGTAGAAGGCCGAGCAGCGGACGAAGACGTAGAGCCGGGCGAAGTCGAGATAGCCGCGGTCCATGACGTAGAACGAGCCGGCCTCCGGCGCGAGATCGTCGAGCACGTGGACGTCATGACGGCGACCCTCGGTGACGCGGACGAAGGTGGGGATGGAGCCGCGCAGGTCGAGCAGAGTATGCAGTTTGACCGCCGATTTGGTGCGCTGGAAACGGGCCCAGGGAAACAGCGACAGGCACAGGTCGATGGTGGAGGAGTCGAGGGCGTAGACGGTAGCCTCGAGATCGGCGTCGAGAGACTCGCGGGCGTAGAGCGGCCGGGCGATGGCGATGAGCGCCTGCGCCAGATCGGCCCAGATGCGCCAGTCGTGCGCCTCGTTGGCGTCGGCCAGGGTCGAGCGCGAAATGCGGCCCCGGAATCCCAGATGGTAGAGCCGAGGTCCGAGCGAGCGTAGGCAGACCTCGATGTCGCGCAGGCTTTCGCGGCCCGTCAACTGTGCGAAGGCCATGCACAGAAACTGATCCATGCAGGAGAAGCCGCGATGATGCCGGTTCCCGCCGTAGCGGCGGACACAGCGATGAAACTCGTGGGCGGGAAGGTGATCCATCACCTGGGAGAAGACGGCGCGGCCGGAGTTCATGCGCCATTGTGGGCGTCGACCCGCGCCGGCCGGAATGGCGCCGACGGCAATTCAAATCGAAAACGCCGGAGATGGACCCTAACTCCCCGCCCGTCTATGAGTTGCGTCCAATCGCCGAGCCGTTAGCCGGACAGTAGTGGGGCAAGCCTTACAGAGATGACGTAGTACTCGGCAACCGAAGGTCCGAAACCTGGGTAGTAGAAAGTAATGCCCTTGAGGCCGAACCCTGTAGCTCGGCGGGGGTTCGGAATCGCCCGGCTCATAGACCTATTGAGCTTAAAGTACGTGGTCAACCTACATCGGCCGTTGGCCGAGAAGGCCGCGTATTTGCTAGAGTGCTCGGCGGCACTGAACTCTTTAGCGTTAGCTCGCAAGACATCGAGAGTCGATTGTTCGTCGATTTTCGAATGTCATTCCCAGCGCCATGGCCGGAACTCCTGAAGGAGAGAAACGATCACCTAATCGGACCAAGGGGGCGCATGTTTTTCGATGCTCGCCTTGGTGGATTAAAGAGTGGACTGAGAACCTCAGCCGCGTCGGTGGCTGGGTCTTTGACGTCTACAGTCGACTTTGGCAAGGTAGTCAATGTGTTCGATGTACAGGGTGGGTATCAGTGGCGCCTTTGGTCTAAGAAGTCGGGGGACATAGAGAACGCCAGCACAACTGTAGCTTCTCGCGTTAACTCGTTTTCGTCCATCGCCGGCACTGGGTTCCTCCTGCCAGATACCAAAGATCAGCCACCCAGCATTTTTCGAATACCCAAGCCTAACACCTCGCCCGGGTTCGATAAAGCGTTTGGCGCGGTTCGGGAGACGATAGACAACAGCAAGGGACGAATCGATAGAGTAGCCCTTGTGGCTCGTGAGTCAGACGAATTCTTTAGGAGATTTTTCCTTGGTGTAACTTTCGAAAGCTTCAAGATCAAAAATCAGGAATCGGCCACAAAATATCCCGACTACATCCGAGTATTGCTCGCCGCAACGGACGAGCAACAGGACCCGACGAGATTGGAAGCATCAGTCGAGCGAGCTGTCACGGCTCAGGTCCGCGTAGAGGGGGCGATTACGCTGCCCTGGGAAAGCCTAGAGTTCGTGACAGTTACGGGTATAATTCGATTTTTCCCGGGGAAGCCGAGGTTGCGTACGCCCCTAATTCTCACTGAGGCACCCACACGACACGATAAAAGAATCACACTGCCGGACCCCAAGGTGCTCGTCATACCGTTCGATGGCTTCCCAAGAGATAGTATCCAGGTAGGGATAGGTTTCAATCTGGTCGAGGGACTCCGGCGGGTCCTGAAAAAGTAGTCCGTGTCTTCATACTCTTCTAACACTTGCCAGCTGCCATACTACCGACCCTAGAGCGAGTCCCCCTCGATGGGCAGCTCGTGCATGCGGCGGTAGACGGGGCCGTCGTAGACCCGTGTGGACTTGAACAGCTCGTGGCGGCCGTCGCCGGCTTCGGACCGCGCCTGCGCTTCGATTTCCGCTTTCTCGCTGTCGCTGAGCGGCTTGAAGTCCTGGGCGATCTTCAAGTCGGCCTCGAGCTGCTCCATCGTGAGCCAGCCGCGCACGATGGCGGAGACGGGCTGGCTGAGCGCGTATCGCACGCATTGCTCGGCGCTGATGGCGGTGCTGCTGGGAATCTTCGCCACGCGGGGGCCGCCGCCAAGGGTCTTCATGCCGATCACGCCCACGTCCCGCGCCAGGCACAGCGGCACGGTCTCCTTCTGGAAGGAACGATAGTGGGCGTCCATCACGTTGATGGGCATCTGCGAGGTGGCCCACTCGTAGGCCTTGTTGAGCATCTTGTTGTGAATGCGCGGGTCCTTGTGGCCGGTGAACCCGATGTAGCGTACTTTCCCGGCCCGCTGCGCCTCGATGGCGAACCGCAAGCCGCCTTTCTCAAAGACCCAATCGGGGTCGTTGTCGTAGTTGGTCTCGTGGAACTGCCACAGGTCTAGGTAGTCGGTCTGGAGCCGCCGCAGGCTTTCGTCGAGGCACTGTTGCGAGAACTGGCGGTCACGCCCCGAGTTCTTCGTCATCAGGAACACCTTCTGACGCCAACCGCCCCGGAGCGCTTTGCCCATCACCTCTTCGGCGTAGCCGTTGCCGTAAACCCAGGCGTTGTCGAAGAAGCTCACGCCGCCGTCGATGGCGCGATGCATCATTCGGATGGCTTCGGCCTCATCGTCCGAACCCGCCCGGCCGATGTGGGCGCCGCCGAGGGCGAGGATCGAAACTTGTTCATCGGTCCGTCCGAGTCGTCGCGTGGGAATGCCGCCGGGACGATTGCGCTGCGCCATGGCCTGTTGCGCGAGCGCCGCCATGCCGGCGGCCGTCTGCATGAACATCCGTCTCGAGCTCCCCGTGCTGTCCTTCATGCCGTTGCCGCCTCCTGCGGACGCCGCTTGACCATCAACCTGTTCTGCCCCTTCTGCACGACCTCGTCACGCTGGTTCCGCAGCTCGAGGTCGAGCGTTACGATGCCGCGGTCGCCCTTGGAGCGAGACTGGCGCTTTTCGGCCACGCTCATCTTGGCGGTCACCGTGTCGCCGATGAAGATGGGGCCGGTGAAGTTCCACGACCATTGCAGCGACGCCATGGCGTGGATGTGGAACTCGGAGCGATTCTTGAGCCCGTCGGTGATGGCCAGCCCCATCAACCCGTGAGCGACGCGACGGCCGAACTCGGTGCGTTTGGCGAACTCGTCGTTGGTATGGAGCTCGAAGTAGTCCATCGACACGCCGGCGAATTGCATCACGTGCCAGTCGGTGATGGTGACGCCGGGCGTGGAGAAGGTCTCGCCGATCTCAATCTCTTCGAAGTAGCGCTTAGCCATGGAAGCGGGCGGCCAACAGCTTAGCATGGAAGCCCGCCGCGGGCGCTCCTCACCCATGCTTCACGCAATCTTTATGGAGGGCGCCTCCTTGTTGTTCGGGGTGCGCTGGTGGGGGGGATGTCAGTGCTGTGCGGAAATGGTTTTGACTCAGTGGTTCCAGGGGGGTATCTAGTGTTTTGTGTGAGAAGTATCTTCACGAGAGCTTTATGGAGGGTGACCCCAGGTTTTGTCCCGCACGCGGGCTAGCGTGCGAGATCCAGGGCGTCGCGTTGTTGCTGGCTGAAGGGGCAGTCCGGCGGTGCGTCGGCCAGCTCGCGGGCTTGGTCGGCCGCGCCGCGCCGGAGAAGCACGAGCATGAGGTTGTTGCGGGCGTCGAAGTTGCAGGGGTCGAGTCGCAGCGCCTGCCGGAAGCTTCGCTCGCCTTCGCCGGCGCGGCCCCGTAGCGCTAGCGCCGCGCCCAGGTTGGTGTGCAGTTGGGCGTTCTCGGGATCGAGCTCGATCGCCTGCCGGAAGACCTGCGCCGCGGGTCCGGCTTCCGCGCCCTGGAGATGATAGACGCCGATCTCGCCCAGGACCTCCGGGTCGTCAGGTGCGAGCTGCCGGGCTTGGTTGAGCAGCTCGAGCTGCCGCGGCCTCCCCGGAGTCTCCTGCAGGCCAACGGCGCGTGCGAGTTGGAGCTTCGGACGAACCTTCTCCGGGGACTTGGCGACCGCGTCGGACCAAAGCGCGTGCTCGCTGGTGAAGACCTGCGTGCGATTCCAGCTCAGCGCAGCCAGCGCCACAGCCAGCACGGCGCCGATCGGCCCGGCTCGCCGCCCCGCTGTCGCGGCGAGCGCCGCCCCGCCGAACAGGGCTAGGCTCAGCATCGGCAGGAACATGCGCCGCTCCGCAGTCAAGTCTGCGAGCGGCGCAAACGAAGAAGTCGGGGCAAGCAGCAGCAGCGCGCCCGCCAGCCACCAAGCCGGTTTCCATTTGCGCGAGATCCACAGAGCGGCGCACCCCAGAACGAGCAGTGCGGCCCATGCGCATGCGGTCTCGAGGTCAAGCGTCGCCGATAGACGGAAGTCCCGGTCGAAGTTCTGTCCATAAGGCGCGACGAACAGTCTGAGATAGAGCCAGATCGCCCGCCCTTGCGTCATCAGATAGGTCCACGGCGTGATCGCGCCCAGATCCAGGCCCGCGCCCGAGCCCGCGATCGTTTGCGTGGCGTACAGCAGCCTTGCGGCCGCGACTGCAACCAGGCCGAGCATCGTGAATAGCGCCGGCAGCAGCTGCCTCCAACTCTCGCGGCGGTGATGGCAGAACCACTCCCATCCGGCGAGGAAGACGGGAAACGCCGCCGCCTCCTCCTTCGCCAGCAGAGCCGCCGCGAACCACAAGGTCGCCCGCCAGCGCCGCCCGTCCAACCAAGCACGCCAACTCAGCAGACAGAACAGCGTTGCCAACAGAGTGGCGCGCGCGAACACGTAGACCACGGCCTCGGTCTGTAAAGGATGCAGCGCAAAGACAACGAGTGCCAGCGAAGCCGCGGGGTCCGCCTCGAGGCGTCGAAACAACCCGCCGGCCAGCCAGGCGATCCCCGCGAACAGCGCCAGGTTCGTCAAGTGATAACCGAGGGGCTCGAAGCCCGCCAGGCGGTAGTTGAGCCAAAACGTCGCATAGGTCAGCGGCCGCGTGCGCTCGGGCGAGAGCAGCTCGGCCAAGCCCCCGGGGCGGGTAACCGCAGGGTCGCTGGCGAGCGCGTGATCGTCAAAAAAGAACGGCGACCACAACGAAGAGCCGAACGCCGCCAGCGCCAGCGCGAGGATCGCGGCCCGGCTAGCCACGCGCGGCTTCCAGGAAGACGCGCAACGTTCTCTCGGCCGCCCGCGCCCAGGTGAACGACTTCGCTCGCTCCAGCCCAGCCTCGACGCGCTTGTTCCGCAGGCCTGCGTTTCCGAGGGTCGTCGTCACGGCTTGGGCGAGCGCCTGCGGCGAAGCCGGGTCGAAGAACGCCGCACAGCCGTCGGCGATCTCGCGCAGCGGAGCGATGTCGGAGCAGACCACCGGCAGCCCGCAAGCTAGCGCCTCGGCCACCGGCATGCCGAAGCCTTCGAAGGTGGAGGGGAAAACCAGAGCGTCGGCAAACTTGAAGAGCCCAATCAGGGTCCTACGGGGCTGCCAGCCAAGCACGTGTACGCGATCCGCCAATCCAAGCTCGGCGATCGACTCGCTCAGCGCTTGCGAGCTCTTGCCCGGCAGCCCGCAGATCGCCAAATGGTGTTCGAGCCCGCCCTTGCAGAGCTCGGCGTAGGCGCTCAACAGCCGGGTCCAGTTCTTGTGCGGGTGGACGGTCGAAACCGCGAGCAGGTAGCGGCAGTCCGGCAAACCCGCGGCTAGCGGCATGGTCGGCCCGTAGTCCTCGTTCTCGCGCAGCCCGAACAGCTCGCGTTCGACGCCGTGGCGAATCACTTGGATCGAGCCGCCGTCCCGACCGTAAAGCTCGACGATGTCGCTCTTCGAATTCTCCGAGACCGTGATCAGCGCCTTCGACCGGCGGATCGACATGCCGACCAGCGCTTCCCAAGCTTTGAGCTCGAGCCAGCCGAAGTTTTGCGGCTGACGGCGATGCTGCAGGTCGTGGATCACGGTCACTCGCGCCGCCTTGCCAAAGTACGGCATGGTGAAGCCGGGCGAGAACAGCACATCGATCTGAGCAGCGTTGATTTCGCGCGGCAGCCCGATCTGTTCCCACAGCAGCCGGCCCGGCCGGAACGTCGCTTTGACGTCGGTTTCAACCGGGGCGAAGTTGGGCGCGGCCGGGCAGAGATCCAGCCCGGTCTCGCGATTCAGATAGACGATGTACTGATTGCGGGCGTCGATCTCAGCCAGCCCGGCGAGCAGGTTGCGCAGGTAGATCTCGGTCCCGCCGACGCCGCCGGGGATCATGTAGAGAGCGTTGACGCCGATTCGCAGGCGGGAAGGCATGCACGTGGAGAGATCCCATCATAGCGCTGCCGCAGAAGTGCGAGGTTATTCGGTCGTGCGGATATATCCGGTCTGCGCCATCCCGCGGGCGTGCATCCTGTGCGCGGCCTCGTCCATCGGCCGCACGCCGCTTGCGTCCACCCAACGGTTGTAGAAATTGAAGATCGCCGTGACGGTGATCGCCTGATAGAGCGCCTGATCGCTCCACCCCAAAGCGTGAAGCGGCGCGATGTCTTCGGCGCCGATCTGAGCTGAAGCGTGGTTGACCTTGTCGACGAACGCAAACAGCGCCTTCTCCGCATCCGACAACGCCGAGGACGCAGCGTCCTCCAGCACCGCCCGGACCCGCGCCTCGTCTTCGAGCAATTCCGCCGCGACCGCGGCGTGAGCGTTCGTTCAAAAGGGACAGTGATTGCGCTTGGATACGAAGGCGGCGATGAGCTCCCGCATGCCGGGGCTCAGCGGGCCGGGGCCGCGCATGATCTCGTGGGTGAAGCGCTCGAGATGACGGCTGGCGGCAGGGTTGAAGGCAAACAGATGCCAGATTTGCGAGATGGCGCCGCCGCTCGCGCGCACGTTGCGGATGAGCTCGCCGTAGGCGCCGTCGCCGCCCGTCTCGCGCTCCACTCCAGGCAGGTGCATCGGGCCCGGATCGGCTGCGAAGATCATGGCCCTCCATTGTAGGGGCGCATTGACTTCGCGCGAGGCGTTGCCTACTCTCAAAGGCAAGTGACGGCATTCTCCACGTGTTGCGCCTGTAGCCGGCCGGCCTACGCCTAGGCCGGCCCGACCGCTCCCCGCGGTTTGAGCGCACCGCACCAATTCGTACTCTCTGGAGAATCCGCCTCATGCTTCAAGGGCTACGCGAGCAAGTTGACACCGTCTTCAAACAGGACCCCGCCGCCAAGGGCTGGCTCGAGGTTCTGTTCGCTTACCCGGGCGTACACGCCATCCTGGCGCACCGGGTGGCGCACCGGCTCTACAAGGCGCGGCTGTTCGTGTTGGCGCGCCTGCTCTCGCACTTCGCCCGCTGGATGACGGGCATCGAGATCCACCCGGGGGCGCGGATTGGCCGGCGTTTCTTCATCGACCATGGCATGGGCGTCGTCATCGGGGAGACGACGGTGATTGGCAACGACGTGCTGCTCTACCAAGGCGTCACCTTGGGCGGCACCGGGCATGAGAAGGGGAAACGTCATCCGACGCTCGACGATCATGTCGTGGTCGGCTCCGGCGCCAAGGTTCTGGGCAACATCCGGTTGGGAGAATGGGTGCGCGTGGGCGCCGGCTCGGTGGTCGTGCGGGACGTGCCGGCGCACTCGACCGTGGTGGGCGTGCCGGGGCGCATCGTGGCGGTCAAGGGCGTGAAGGTGGAGCATCCGGAGTGGGAGATGCTCGAGCACGGCGAGTTGCCCGATCCGGTCGGGCAGACCCTGGCGAGCCTCAACGAGCGGGTCGCGTTGCTCGAAACCGAGCTCAAGCGGCGGAGCAAGCAGCCTGACGACGCGCTTCGTTCGGTGAGCGGAGGGTAGGAAGAGGCGCCTAACGCGTCAGAGCCGTCTCGAGGCGCGAGACTCGATCCGCGCTCACCGCTCCGTTATCGCGCGCCGCCGCGCCGACGTGAAACTCCTCGATCCCCGTCTCGCGCGCGAGCCCGGCCATTGTCTCGAGGTCCAATCCGCCTCCGACTAGCACCGTGATCTCAGGAGCGGCCGCCGCCCGCCATTGCTCCAGCCGCCACGCTCTTTCTTGCCAGCTCCCGGGGCCGCCGTTGGTGAGGATCCGGTCGATTTGCGGCAAGGCCTTCAGGCGCTCGATCTGCCGCAGCGGGTCGGCGAGCGACTCGAACGCGCGATGGAAGGTCGCTCTGGTTCGCGGCGCCGCTTCGAGGATCGTTGCAACCGGGTCCAGGTCGGCGCTGCCCTCGCTTGCGAAGCCGACGACCAGCCCTTCGACGCGCAGCGCGCCGAAGGCCGCAGCCGCGTCTCGCATCCGGGCCAGGTCGTCCGCGCCGTGGACGTGGTAGTCGGCGGTCTCGCGCACCATCACGCGCAGGGGCAGGCTCACCGCGGCCCGAATCTCACGCACCGTCTCGAGCGCCGGCGTCAACCCGCCCTGGGCGAGATCCCGGACGACCTCGAGTCGGCCGCCGCCGCCGCGCTCGGCCTCGAGAGCCTCGGCAGCCGAGGTGACGATGACTTCCAGCATGTAGCCTACGCGCAACCGATGTTCGCACAGGTGGAATGTGCGCTTTCCCACGTGCCGGAAATCGGCTCGAAACTCGGATGGCCGCCCTGCCGTCAGTACAGATGTGGCCCCGGTCGTGCACGCAGTCATTCCCATCGCGCGGCCGGGCAGCCGTCTCTCCCTTCCGTCTCTGGGCGGCGGAGATGGCCGGCGGTTCGGCGAAGGGTCCTAAGAGCACCCTTTTTCCAGCCTCCTCCTCGACATAAAGCTGTCGAGCCGTCGGTCATCTCCGCCGCCCAGAGCCACTCGAAGGCCCGGCCCCTAGGCGATGTCGCGGAGCAGCAGGCCGACGACGAAGGCGAGCGTCGCCGCCGCGCCGCCCAGTGCGAGGGTTTCCAAGCCGGAGGCCCACCAGGACTGGCGCACGAATCGGCTCTTGGCCGCGCCGACCAGAAAGAAAGCGACGCCAGTGAGCAGCGCGCTCCACTGGTACGCCCGCCCCGCGGCGCCAGCCAGCGACGGCGTCAAGAACGGCGCGAGCGGAATGGCGCCGACGACGAGAAACGCGACGAAGGTCGTCAGCGCCGCCCGCCAGGGCTCGGGCCCTTGTGACGAGAGGCCGTGCTCCTCGGCCAGCATCGTCTCGACCCAGCGCTCGCGGTCGGCGGTGATGACGTCGACGACGCGGTCGAGATCGTCCTCCGAGAAGCCCTTCTTCTCGAAGATCTGCCGGATTTCCTCGCGCTCGCCGGCGGGATACTCGGCGATGTGTTGTTCTTCCTCCGAGCGCAGGCGATCGCGCAATTGGCGGTCGGCGCGGACGCCGAGGTAGTTGCCGGCCGCCATGCTGAAACCGTCTCCAATGAGGTTGGCCATCCCCAGAATGATGACGACGCGACTGGAGAGCTGCGCGCCGGCCACGCCGGACACGACAGCGAAGGTGGTGACCGCGCCGTCGATGGCGCCGTAGATAAAGTCGCGCAAGTAGCTCTGGCCCGGCCCCTGGCTCAAACGCCGCCGAATCTCCGCCGGCGTATGTGACGCTTCGAGCTGCTTGCGCAGGCGTCCGCTAGACACGCAGCATCTCGTGGAACAGGGCGTGGTAGTACTTCAGATAGCGCTCAGGCTCGAGGGAGCCCGGGCCTTCGAGCAGCAGGTAGCGCTGGTAGCCGATGCCGCGCAGCAGCGCGAAGAGCTCCTTGTAGGGATACTCGTAGAGCTCGTGAATGTGGACGTTGCGGATGTGGTCCTCGAGCAGCTTGAAGTTGTCGCGGATCGAGCCGTTCGCGACGTCGGTGGGGTTCGAGTTCCAGCAGACGCCGACGTTGGGGTGAGAGCAGGCGTCCATGATGGCGCGCATGCGGCTGGGGACTTGCGTTTCGCGGCCGTGAACCTCCACCCAAACTTCCACGCCCAACCGCTCGCCGATGGCGCCGCAGGCGGCCAGCGCTTCGCCGATGCGGCCGATGGTGACGCTCTCGGAGACGCCTTCGGGCAGGCCGTTGGGACGCACCTTCACGCCCCAGCAGCCGAGATCGTGGGCGAGCTCGAGGAAGCCGCGGGTCTGCTCCACGTTGTCCCGCCGCACCGATTCGTCCGGCGAGTGATACTCGCAGGCCGAGCCCAAGCTCAGCAACCGCACCTTGCTGGCGGCGAAGCGGCTGCGCACCTGCTCGATCCGGGAGGCCGGAATGCCGGGCTCGACGCCGTGCGCGTGCGTGGAGCGTAGCTCGACCGCTTCGAAGCGCACTTGCTCGAGCGTCGAGATGATCTTCTCGACATCCCAGTCCTTGGCGACGTTGTAGGTAACTAACCCGAGACGCACGTACTGACTCCCGCCGTATTTTATCACTGAGATCCCCTAGGGGCCGTGTAGCCCCTGGGCGGATTGGCGGTCGGGACCTAGACTGGGAGCAATGGCCCTGATCGCCGCCGATAGCCGCGTCGAGGACCTCCTCGTCGACGACGAAGAGATCGTTGCGCGCGCCCGCCTGCATTGGATGGTGTATCGCTGGCCGTTCATCATGTTCTTCTACGGGCTGGCGATGTTCGTGATCGGGTTGCTGGCGTTCGTCAACACGGCGCTGGCCTTCCCGCCGGCAATCGTGGTGGTGGGCAGCCTGTTTGGCGCGGCGCTGACGCGTTGGCGCAGGCGCGCCACCGAGATGGTGCTGACCAATCGACGGCTGATCATCCTCGAAGGGTTCTTGAAGCCAGTCGATCGCGCAGTGCGGCTCGACGAGATCAAGGATATCCGCGTCGCCCAAGACGCCATCGGCCGCACGCTCGACTTCGGCAAGGTCGAGGTGGAGCTGCAAGACGGCGAGACGCGCGCGATTCGGCCGCTGGCCGAGGCGGCGAAGTTCATCAACTGGGTCAAACAGGTCGCCGACCCAGACTCCGACGCCGGCGGTCCGCCTCAGGAACCAGAGCCCGAGCCTTCGTGGTCGGTGACCTCCGAGCCCGCCTAGAATCTGCCCGCTGGCGCTCAGATTCCAACCCGAGCCTACCGATCTGAGAGCTTAGGGAGGCCGACTTTCGACGGCCTTCCCGATGCGGCATGGTAACTCGGGTAGATGTGGCCGTGATTGGCGCGGGGGTCGTTGGGCTGGCGCACGCCTGGGCGGCGGTCCGGCGGCGGCTGAGCGTCGCCCTGTTCGAGAGGTCCGCACGCGCGCAGGGCGCTTCGATCCGAAACTTGGGCATGGTATGGCCCATTGGTCAGCCAGCCGGCCCTCGGCGCGATCTCGCGCTCCGCGGGCGGGCTGACTGGCTGCTTGCGGCTCGCGCCGCCGGCTTTTGGCACTCCGAATGCGGCTCACTCCACTTGGCGCACGCGCAGGATGAGCTGGCGGTGCTCGAGGAATTCTCTGTTGACTCCGATGCGCGGATGCTGACGCCGGCTGAAGTGGAAAAGCGCAGCCAAGGGGCGAACACCGAGAATCTGCTGGGCGCTCTGTGGAGCTCGCACGAGTTGGCGGTCGATCCACGCGAGGCGTTGCCGCGGATGACGGACTGGATCGCAAGGCAGCCGGGGGTCCTGGTTCGCTTTGGCCGCGGAGTCCGCGAGATTCGCGACGGCGTAATCGTCACCGCGGATGGGGCGTCGACCTATGCTCAGCGTATTTTCGTCTGCGCCGGAAGCGATCTGGAGAGCCTGTTTCCGACCACGCTCGCCGCGCGTCGCTTGGAACGCTGCAAAGTCCACGCGATGCGATCGGCGGCGCAACCAGAGGGATGGCGGCTGGGGCCCCACTTGGCCGGCGGGTTAAGCATCCCCCATTGCGAAGGCTTCTCGGCTTGCCCTTCGCTGTCCGCACTCCGGGATCGCATTGCCAGCGAGACGCCGGAGTTGGCGCGGTATAGCATCCGCCCGGTCGCCGCGCAGAACGCCCTGGGCGAGGTCGTGCTGGGTGACTCGCACGAATACGGCGACGACATCTCGCCGTTCGACAACCAGGAGATCGAGGCGTTGCTGCTAGAGCAGCTTCGTCGCGTAGTACGGCTGCCGCGCTGGGAGATCGCGGCGCGCTGGAACGGAGAGTACGCGCAAACGCCAGTCGGCGCGACGTTCGTCAGCCAACCGCTGCCCGGCGTGCTGATCGTCACCGGGACGGGCAGCGCCGGCATGACGATGGCGTTCGGCGTGGCGGACCGGAATCTCAACTAGGGGCCAGCGCCTGAGTCGGTTAGAATCGTACTGGTTCCAGATCCGCCGATGCCGCGTCTTCTAACCCTTCTCCTTCTTGCGCTGCCCGCGACCGCGGTCGACTTTGCGCGTGAGGTCCAACCGATCTTCGATCGCGCCTGCGTGGGCTGCCACGGCGAGGCGCAACAACTGGGACAACTGCGCCTCGATGCACGCGAGGCGGCCTTCCGCGGCGGGGTCTCCGGCGAGGCGATCGTCGCGGGCAAACCCGGGAACAGCGAGCTCTACCGGCGCATCACGGGCGCAAGCGACCAAGCTCGCATGCCCATGGGGGGCGAGTTGGAAGCGGCGGAGATCGAGACCATCCGCCTGTGGATCGCCGAGGGCGCCGAATGGCCCGAAGGGATAGGGGCCGAGGTCACGGAGAGCGAGCGACACTGGGCGTTCGTCCCGCCAACTCGTCCCGAGCCGCCCGCAGTCGGCGACGCGTCCTGGGTGCGCAACCCGATCGACCGCTTCGTGCTGGCGCGGCTCGAGCAGGAAGGCCTACGACCCTCTCCGCGGGCTGATCGCACCACGCTGCTGCGCCGTGTACATCTGGACCTGACCGGTTTGCCTCCTACGATCGAAGAAGCCGACGTCTTCCTCGCGGACGAGAGCACGGACGCCTCCGCGGATCTGGCGGACCGGCTGCTCGCCTCGCCGCACCATGGCGAGCGGTGGGCGCGCCACTGGCTCGACGCGGCGCGCTACGCCGACTCCGACGGCTTCGAGAAAGACAAGCCGCGCAACGTGTGGTTCTACCGCGACTGGGTCGTGGGTGCGCTCAACCGCGACATAGGGTACGACCGATTCATCGTCGAGCAAATTGCGGGCGACCTGCTGCCCGGCGCGGCGCAGCAGCAACGTATCGCGACCGGCTTCCTGCGCAACTCGATGATCAACGAGGAGGGCGGCACCGACCCCGAGCAGTTCCGTATGGAGGCGATGTTCGACCGCATGGACGCGGTGGGCAAGGCCGTGTTGGGACTCACCATCCAGTGCGCCCAATGCCACAACCACAAGTTCGACCCGCTGACGCAGGAAGAGTACTACCGCATCTTCGCGTTCCTCAACAACTCCCACGAAGCGAACGTGGCGGTGTACTCGAGCGAGGAGCAGGCGCAGCGCGCGGAGATCTTCGGGGAAATCCGCGCGATCGAGGACGAGCTCAAACATCGGGCGCCCGACTGGCGACGGCGCATGCAGGCCTGGGAGGCCGAGGTGCGCCGCACTCAGCCGGAATGGGCGCTGCTCGCCGCAAAGGTAGGCGGCATCTCGGGCGAGAAATACCTCTACCCAGGCGACGGCTCGATTCTCGCCCAGGGCTATGCGCCCACCAACCATACCGTCGAGATGAGCGCCGAGGTCGACGTCGTCGACATCCGGGCCATTCGTCTGGAGTTGCTCAACGACCCCAACTTGCCGCAAGGCGGGCCCGGTAGGTCATTCCTGGGCGCGGCGGCGTTGAGCGAATTCGAGGTGCTGATCGCGCCCATCTCCGACCCCGACCGGAAGGAGGAGGTCGAGATCGTGTGGGCGGAAGCGGATGTAAACCCGGCCGAGGCCGAGCTCGACCCGAAGATCTTTCCGCACAAGGAAGGCAAGCAAAGGATCATCGGCGGCATCGACTTCGCGATCGACGGCTGCGAGGAAACGGGCTGGTCGACCGACATCGGGCCCGGCCGGCGCAACCGGCCGCGCAACGCCATCTTTCGCCTCGCCGAACCGGTCGGCTTCGAGGGCGGCTCGATCCTGACGGTCAAGTTGGTAACCCGCCACGGCGGCTGGAACTCGGACGACAACCAGAACCAGAACCTCGGCCGCTGGCGGCTCTCCTACTCGGCGGCAGAGCGCGCGGACGAGTCGCTGCTGCCGCAGCTGGTTCACCAAGCGCTGGCCGTCCCGCCGGCCAAGCGGACCGCGGAGCAGGAGCGTATCCTGTTCGCCCATTGGCGGACGAGAGTGCCGGAGTGGTCGGCGGAGAATGCGCGCATCGAAGAGCTTTGGCGAACGCACCCCGCGGGCTCGTCGCAACTGGTGATGATGGAGCGGGGCCGCATGCGCACGACGCACCGGCTCGAGCGGGGCGACTTCCTCAAGCCCAAGGAGACGGTCGGCGCCGGCGTGCCGCGCTTCCTCAACGCGATGCATCGTGAGAACGAGGAGCCGGATCGGCTGAGCTTTGCGCGCTGGCTGGTCTCGCGGGACTCGCCCACGACGGCGCGCACGATCGTCAATCGGATCTGGCAGTCCTACTTCGGAACGGGGCTGGTCGAAACGGTCGAGGACCTCGGCACGCAAGCGCCCGATCCGTCGCACCCTGAGCTGCTCGACTGGCTCGCCGTCGAGTTGATGGAGAACGACTGGAGCTTGAAGCACATCCACCGGTTGATCGTGAGCTCGGCCGCCTACCAACAATCTTCACGGGTGGCGCCGGACCTGCTCGAGAGAGACCCCAACAACCGGCTGCTCGCGCGCGGGCCGCGGTTCCGGGTCGAAGGCGAGATCGTACGCGACATCGCGCTCGCCGCGAGCGGCTTGTTGAACCGGCAGATCGGCGGGCCGCCGGTCTACCCTCCCGCGCCGGAGTTTCTGTTCAAGCCGCCGGTGAGCTACGGCCCCAAGCAGTGGCACACCGAAGAGGGCGACCAGCGCTACCGTCGCGCGCTCTACACGTTTCGCTTTCGCTCGGTGCCCTACCCGGCCCTCGACGCCTTCGACACGCCCAACGGCGACGCGGCTTGCGTGCGACGCGTTCGCTCGAACACGCCGTTGCAGGCGTTGACGACGCTCAACGAAACGGTCTTCCTCGAAGCGGCCGAAGCGCTGGCCCGGCGCACTCTGGAGGACGGCGGAGATGCTGTCGGCGACAAGCTGACCTACGCCTTCCGTCGCGTGCTCACGCGCGGACCGACATCCGCCGAGAAGGACGCCTTGATCTCCATGCTGGCCAAGCAACGCGAGCGCTTCGACTCGGGCGATCTCGCCGCCAAGGACTTCGTCGGCGAGGCCCGCCCGGAGCTCGCCGCCTGGACGACCGTGACCCGCGTGCTGCTCAATCTCGACGAGACGATCACCAAGGAGTAGCCATGAAGACGCCCCGAGCCACCACTTCTCACCAGGAGCCGGCGGAAGCGCGCGATAGGCCCGCCATCACTTCGTTGCGCTCGCCCACCGTGCTCGACGGACTGTCGAGTACGCCTGCGCGCGGTGGATTTCGCGCGCCTCGTGCTGACGAGCCTCTCACTCACTTCCGCTCGCCGCCTGGTGAGAAGTGGCGGCTCGGAACGAAGGTCGCCCGCCGCTGGTTCCTCGAGAAGTGCGGCGTCGGGTTGGGCTCGATCGCCCTCGGCCACCTGATGCGCGACGCCGGCCATGCCATTGACGCGGAGAACCCGCTGGCGCCGAAGCAGCCGCACCACGCGCCCAAGGCCAAGCGCGTCATCTACCTGTTCATGGCCGGCGGCCCCAGCCATCTCGAGCTATTCGACAACAAACCCAAGCTGGCCGAGTACGACGGGCAATTGCCGCCGCCCGAGCTTCTCGAAGGTTATCGCGCGGCCTTCATCAACCCGAACTCCAAGCTGCTAGGACCGAAGTTCAAGTTCGCGCGGTACGGCCAATCCGGCGCCGAGCTCACCGACTTGCTGCCCTACCTGCGCGATGTCGTCGACGACATCGCCATCGTCAAGGGCATGGCAACCGACGCGTTCAACCACGCACCGGGCCAGATCCTGATGAACACCGGCTCGCAGCAGTTCGGGCGGCCGTCATTCGGCGCCTGGACGACCTACGGGCTCGGCTCGGAGTCGAGCGACCTGCCTGGCTTCATCGTTTTTTCCTCCGGAAAGAAGGGCCCGTCGGGCGGCAACTCGAACTGGGGATCGGGGTTTCTGCCCACCGTGCATTCCGGGGTACAATTTCGCTCCTCGGGCGACCCCGTCCTCTACCTCTCCAACCCGCCGGGCGTCGACGACGAGCTGCAGCGTGATTCGCTCGACACGCTGCGCCACCTCAACCAGATGCGTCTCGACACCGTGGGCGACCCGGAGATCGCCACACGCATCAACTCCTTCGAGATGGCGTTCCGCATGCAGTCGAGCGCACCGGAGCTGATGGACATCTCCACCGAGCCGCAACACGTTCTCGAGATGTACGGCGCCGAGCCCGGCAAGCCGTCTTTCGCGAACAACTGCATCCTGGCGAGACGGCTGGTCGAGAAAGGCGTGCGTTTCGTACAGCTCTTCCACGAGGCGTGGGACCAGCACGGCTCGTTGGTCAAGGGTCTCACCGACAACTGCCAGGACACCGACCAAGCCTGCGCGGCGCTGGTGAAGGATCTCAAGCAGCGCGGCCTGCTCGAGGATACGCTGGTCATCTGGGGCGGCGAGTTCGGCCGCACGCCGATGGTCCAGGGCGGCAGCGACGGCCGCGACCATCATCCCAACGCGTTCACCATGTGGTTCGCCGGAGGCGGAATCAAGCCCGGCATCACGCTCGGCGAGAGCGACGAGCTGGGCTTCAACGTCGTCGAGGATCGCGTCCACGTGCACGACATGCATGCGACGCTGCTGCACCTGCTGGGCTTCGACCACAAGAAGCTGACGTACCGCTTCCAGGGCCGGGATTTTCGGCTCACCGACGTGCACGGCGAGCTCGTGCCGAAGATGATGGCCTGAGGGGGCGCCGGCGACGGCTACTCCGCCGCGTTCGAGACGGGCTCCATCATCCAGATCGCTCCGCCGGCCTCGCTGAGGGAGAAGAACAGACGGCCGCCTCCGATCGAGAGCCGGCGCTCGGGGTACCGAACGAGATCCATCGAATAGCGCGCGTGCGGGAAGCGGTGCACGACCTCGAGCTCCTGGATGGTTTCGAGAGTGTCGGGGTCCAGCCCCTTATACCAGATATCGAGCGAGCCGAGGTGGCGAGAGGCGAAGTAGATGCGGTCCGCGTTGGGACCCCAGACCGGATGCGAGTCGTGGAGATCCGCGGTCACCTCGATCCAGCTTTCGCGCGGCGGCGGCCGGTCTCCGACCAAGCGAGCGATGTAGATGCCGCCCGTTTCACCATCGCAGTCGAGATCGAACACCACTGCCGTTCCGTCGGGCGAGTAGCGGGCCAGCCCCGCGCGGCAGCCCTCGGCGACGAGCAGCTCGGAGGCCTCTCCTGAATCGACGTCGAGCTCGGCGACCGTCCCCGGATCCTCCCGATTGAACAGAATCTTGGCGCCGTCGGGCGACCAATCCGTCGGCGCTCCGCAGTCCTCGCAAACTAACCCTCCGAAGCCGCCCCCGTAGGGCCGCACGTAGATGGACGATTTTCCCTCTCGGCGGGTCAAGTAGGCGACCCTCTGACCGTCGCGATCCAAGATCGGGTTGAGCTGCTCGGCGTCGTCCTTCGTCAGATTCAGCTCCTGCCCGGTGGCGGTGCTGACGGTCCAAATGTCTTGCTCGTTCCAGCGGTTGGAGATGTAGACCAGGCGTCGTCCGCTGGCTGAGACGTCGCCCGAAGCGTCAAAGGACTCCGCCGTAGTCAGCCTCCGCGGCCCCTCCGAGCCGTCGAGGGGGATGCTCCAGATGTCCCGGCGCTGCCAAGCGTTCATGAAAGCGATGACGCCGTCCCGCGCGGATGTGGGGCTGATCTCGAGCCCCGCGCCCACCGTAAGCAACTCCTCCGAACCCCGAACGCGCAGCGAATTGAAGTCGAAGCCGATTCTCGCGAGCTCGGCGTTTCCGTTCTCGAAGATCAGGCTGTCGCCGGCCCACGTCCAACTCATGCCAACTGGCGGCTCGCGCTCGATGGCGGAGTAGAGCTCGCGGGCGCCGAGGCTGCGGACCTCCGAGCCGTCCACCGGCACGGCGAACCAATCGAAGTCTCCTTCCGCCATCCGGCCCGCAAACAGGACGTGCCGGCCGTCGGGCGTCCACAACAATTGACCGCTCGAGCGCAGATCCCCGAGCAGCAGCTCCGGCTCGCCCATGCTCACCGGCGAGACGTAGATGGAACCGGACTTGAGGTAGGCTACTTGCTTGCTATCAGGCGAAAACGCCGGGTTCGAGGCTCCGGCGGCTATCAAGTAGGGCTCGCCCCCAAGCGTTGGCACGGTGTAGACGCCTTCCCCGGCGCGGTGGTAGAGAAGCTGCGAGCCGTCGGCGGAGAACGAGGGGAGCGTTTCGTCCTCGGGGTCGTCGGTCACCTGCACCAGCGAGCCGCCGTTGACCTGCTTGACCCAGATGTCGAGATCGCCTCTGCCGCTGCGATCCGAGGAGAACGCCAGCAGAGTGCCGTCGGGCGAGAGCGCCGGGAAGGCGTTGAGCTGGCCGTCCCAGGTGACCCGGTGCAGCTCGTACTCGATCCGCCCGGTCTGAGCAGCCCCGCCCGCCCACAGGGCCCACATGGCGATCGCGCCCAGCACGCTTCCAGCCGCCAACCAAGCCCAGGGCGACGTCGCGCGGGCGGCCGGGACGACGGCGGCGGCCGGCTCGACGCGCGTCGTCGAGCCGGGCTTGCTCGCGCCGTCGGCCTTCGAGCGCGTCATGGCGCCGGAGAGCGCATTGAGATCGACGAGCAAGTCGGCCATCGATTGGTACCGCTCGTCGGCGGACTTCGAGAGGCACTTGTTGACGATGCGCTCGAGCTCCATCGGCACGCCGCTGCGGATGGCGGTCAGCGGCTCGGAGTCTTCGTTGAGGATGGCGTAGAAGAGCGCCTGCTCGTACTCGGCCGGGAACGGCAAACGGCCGCTGACGACCTCGTAGAGCATCACCCCAAGCGACCAGACGTCGGTGCGGTGATCGACCGTGCGGCCCTCGGCCTGCTCGGGAGACATGTAGGCGGCCGTGCCGAGCGTGGCGCCTTCGCGGGTGAGCTTGGTCGCTTGGCTGAGCCGCGCGAGCCCGAAGTCGAGCAGCTTGACTTGCAGCCGCCCGCGCTCGCGCTCCACCAGCAGGATGTTGCTGGGCTTGATGTCGCGGTGGACGATCTGCTTCGCGTGCGCCTCCTCGAGCGCTTCCGCGGTTTGGATCGCGATCGTCAACGCCTCTTCGAGTGGCCGCGGACCTGCTTCGATGCGCTTATCGAGACCTTCGCCGTCGATCAGCGGCATGGCCATGTAGAGCCGGCCCTCGTCGACGTTGATCTCGTAGACGCCGCAGATGTTGGGGTGGTCGAGCGCCGCGGCGGCGCGCGCTTCGTGGAGGAAGCGCGACTCCAAGTTGGCGCCGTCGGCCGCGGGAGCGGAGAGGAACTTGAGCGCGACCAGCCGGTTCAGCCGCGTATCCTCGGCCTTGTAGACGGCGCCCATGCCGCCTTCGCCGAGCTTTTCGAGGACTTTGTAATGCGCTATGGTCTTGCCAATCATCTCAGGGCCTCGATCGCCTAATAGAACTTAGCGCATCGAGGCGGGAAAGTTATCAAGAGCTTCCGAGCGCGTATAATGACCGGCGACATGGCGGAACCTCGATTCGATGCGATCGTCGTAGGCAGCGGGCCCGGCGGCGGCATCGCGACTTATGCGCTGGCCAAGGCGGGCCTCAAGGTGGCGCTCGTCGAGGTCGGGCCCCGGCTCAAAGCCGGCGAGGACTACAGCGGGCACCATTGGCCGTACGAATACCCCGACCGTCGTGCGCCGAATTTCTGGCGGGATTTCTCCGAGAAGAATCACTTCACCGCGGTCGGCGACCGTCCCGGGCATGGGCAGATCCGGGCGCTCGGGGGCAGGTCGGTTTGCTGGGCGGGGCATTCGCTGCGCTTCGGCCCGATCGACTATCGCGCTTGGCCGATCTCCTACGAAGATGTTGCGCCCTACTACTCGCGCGCCGAGCGCCTGATGGGCGTCTACGGCAACCGCGACGGGCTCTACAACATTCCCGACGGCGAGTTCCTCCAGCCCGTTCCGATGCGCTGCCCCGAAGAACGGTTACGGCTGGGCGTCGAGCGATTGGCGGCCAAGGGCGAAAAGATGGCCTTCATCGGGCAGCGCAAAGCGATGCTGACGCGCCAGCCCAAGCCCGAGGAGACGCACTGGAAGCATCGCCAGAAATGCCACTACTGCGGGCACTGCTCCGGCTGCGCCGTGGAAGCGAAATACACCTCCGCGAACACCCCGATCCCGCTGGCCGAGGAGACCGGCAATCTGACGATCTTCACCGGCGCGATGGCGACCAGAGTGCGATTGAGCTCGGACGAGTCGCGCGTGGCGGGCATCGAATACAAGACCGCCGGCGGCGAGACGCACGAGCTCGACGCCCGCGCGCTGGTGCTGTCCTGTTCGGCGGTCGAGACCGCGCGGCTGCTGCTCGTCTCCGGCGTGGCGAACTCGAGCGGGCAGGTGGGGCGCAACTTGACCAGCCACTTCGGCGTCACCGTGCGCGGCTTCTTCCCGCAGGTGCTCGACCGCGATATCTCGAACGACGATGGTACGAGCTACTATCACTCTCTGCTCACCGGCCTCTACTGGGACGAGCCGAGCAAGGACTTCGACGGGACCTACCAAGTCCAGTGCGGCGCCGGCTACACCTCGCACCGCATGATCTTCCGCGATGCGCCCGGCTTCGGCCCGGGGCTCAAACGCAAGCTCCGTGAGTGGAACCAAGGCCACGCCGGGATGAACATGCAAGGCACGACGCTGATCTCGTCCAAGAAATTCGTCGACCTGGATCCGCGGAAGACGGACGCCTTCGGGATGCCATTGCCGCGCATCCATCTGCGCTATGAAGATTCGGACTTGGCCATGGCGCGCGACATGGTGGAGAAGTGCGAGGCGATCATCCGCGCCGGCGAAGGAGAGGTCATCTCGAGCCCGGGCGAGCCAACGGTTGAGGACCTCGTGATCGATCTCAACCACTGGGTCGGCACGACGCGCATGGGGACGGACGCGAAGACCTCGGTGGTCGACCCGATGGGCCGCAGTCACGACCTGCCGAACTTGTTCGTCGCGGACGCGTCGGTGTTTCCGGCGAACCCGGAGAAGAATCCGACGTTGACGAATATCGCGCTGTCGTGGCGGACGGCGGACGGGCTGGCGGAGAAGTTCAAGCGGGGCGAGGTGGGCTAGACCTTCTCTTCTCACACCCGACCTGAGCCCGGACGTTCAATGTTTCGAGGTTGTACGAGCCTCTGCACCCCGCCATCGCTGGCGGGGCTCGGAAGGGAAATGAGGGCGCGACTGAGCCCGGGCAGCCGTGCCGGGGTGCGATGTTCGCAGTAGGACCGGCCTCTGCACCCCGCCATCGCTGGCGGGGCTCGGAATCGGAGCTTCTCATCGCCCCAAGCAGGCCTCACACGCCTCCTCGGATGTGCGCCGCCGGCAGGCCTTCCAGAGCTCTTCCTCGCCGACCCGGTCCGCCGCGTCCCTGAGTGCTCGGCAAACTGATTCTCCGCAGGGTTGCGAACCGGCGGCTCGTGGAACGCCACCTGCCCACCCTGCACCGCGTGCAAGCTCGGTCCGTTCTCGTCGACGCGCAAGTCGAGCGAATCGTCTGCGTACCAGATCCGCAACGCGGCGCCGCCCGACTTGCCCGCCGCGAACAGGGCCGCTTGTTTCTCGAGCGTGTCGAGAGTGAGAACGATATTGCCGGAGTCCTCGGTCACATATCCTCCACGCTCTTGTCCGGTTTCGTCGTACAGAATCAGGCCAGCCACCTTGGAGCCGCGGCGCACGACCTTGCTCTGGATCACTCCGTCGGGGATGTCGCTACCGAGGCGTGCGCGGACGATGCCGTTCTCGTCGACCATTTCGATCTGCGAGACGGTCAGGGACGGTGGATCGCCGCCCTGGGCGAGGACCGGCCCGGCGGGACGAAGCGCGAACGCGCCGATCGCCAAGCCTGCGGCAAGGCTGAGGCAAACGAGCCATCGGTGGCGGCGCTCCAGGCGCTCGATTCGGGTGTCTGTGGTTTCTCGCATGATCTCCCCAAGGGTTGGCCGCGCTTACTTTAGACGGCCGTGAGGAGAAGTGCAAACCGGCTGGCGTGTGCTCTGATAGAGGCGATGCGCCGTAACCAAGAAACGTCGACGCGGCCTGCCGGGAGGGGCGCAGTCCGCGTCATCCTCGCTGCGTTGTTCGCCGTCTCGCTCCAGGCCCAATCCGCATTCCGATGGATCAACCCTCTGCCGCACGGCGCGCCGGACGGCGTGCGACACGCCACTTATCATTCGAAAGCCAACGACGCGACCGTGGGCTACAACGTCTTGCTGCCTCCCGGGTACGACCTGCCCGAAAACGCCGCGCGCCGCTACCCTGTCGTCTACTACCTGCACGGCGGCCGCCCCGGCGGCGAGCACAAGAGCGTCGGGCTGGCCGCCTACGTGGGCCGCGCGATGCGCGCCGGCAATATCCCGCCGGTGGTCTACGTGTTCGTCAACGGCGGCCGGCTGAGCCACTACGACATCCCGGGCTCTGCGGGGGAGACGACGTTCATCAAGGAGCTCATCCCGCACGTCGACAAGACCTACCGCACGATCGCCCAACGCGAAGGGCGGGGGCTCGAGGGCTCCTCGCAGGGCGGGCGCGGCACGGCGCGGATCCTGCTCAAGCACCGCGACCTGTTCGTCTCCGCGCTACCAATGGCCGGCGGACATCAGCACGAAAAGCGCATCGACCTCAACGGCGGCGTCGAGTCGGAAACTATCCACATCGATCCGCCCTGGAACAACACCTGGGAGCTCGCGCGCCGCTACGCCGCGGACCAGCAGGGTAAGCCGGTCAGCATTCTGGTCGTCGTGGGAACCAAGGACCAGAACTACGAAGCCAACCTCGACTGGATGGCGCACCTGAGCCGACTCGGCATCAGGCATGAAAAGATCATCGTCCCCGATGCACCGCATAGCGCGCGCGAGCTCTACCGCAAGCGCTATCTCGATTTCATGCGCTTTCACACCGCGAATTTTCGTCGTGCGCTTGGGCGAGATTGGTAGCGATTCCCTGCGCTGCATTTAGGGGCTTTTCCCAGGTGCCCGCTCTAGGCCGCTCTGGTACCTTATTCCCAGACAACGCGGTCTTTTCCCCGAAAATGCCCTCGATGCAGCCAGCCGTTCAGCGTCTTCGCAAGATGCTTGACGCACTCGCCGAAGACCCGAAGTGGGACGAGGTCGATCGCATGTGGATCGACGCCCTGCTCGAGTTCGACGGCATGCCCGAAGAGCACGTGCTCGAGCGGCTAGGAGGCGCGGTGCAACGGCGCGACCGCGAAGCGCTGCAGCACGACATCGAGCGCACGGTGCAGTTCTTCACCCTGCGCATGCGCGACCCCTCCATCAGCGTAAGCTGACAGTAGGCGTCAACGCGGCCCGCTTGCTTACGCGCGCGGTTCCGAAGAACAGGAGCGGAGCCGCATGCGCGAGCTTGCGGTAACTCCCAAACCCCTGCGATCTTCACGCTACCGCACCCTTGTATGTTGACAGGGAGGCGAGGGGGCGCGCAGTTCCATGGCTACGAGCCCCCGGCGCGGCGTTGGATCGTCCGCACCCTAGGTCTTCGGGACCGTCCGCAAGCGGGATCGACGCCGCGCCCTGCCTCAGCCGAATCCGTACAGTCGTTTGTGGATGCGGCTCCGCCCAGAGCCGCGACTGTGAAGGAGCGGAAAACTCAGCAACGGCGCTGTGCTACGCTCTATCCCTTCGCTGCTCCATGCTGCTCCAGCTCGACGCAATCGAAAAGCGATTCGGGGGCGTCCATGCGCTCCGCAGGGGCCACCTGTGCGCCGAGCCGGGCCAAGTGCACGCGCTGCTCGGCGAGAACGGCGCGGGCAAGTCCACGATGATGAAGATCATCGCCGGCATGGAGCGCCGCGACGGCGGCGCGATGCGCTGGCGCGGCGAGCTGGTCGACTTCACCAAGCCCTCCGAGGCCCACGCGATCGGCGTGGCGATGGTCCACCAAGAGTCGCTGCTGGCGCCGCACCTCACCGTTGCGGAGAACATCTTCCTGGGCCAGGAGCGACTCAGCGGTCCGCTGCTCGATGAGCGCGGGATGGAGCGGGCGACCGCGAAGCTCATCGAGGAGCACAACTTTCCGCTGCAAGCCGAGTGGCGGATCGAGCGCCTGAGCCCGGCGCAGAAACAGCTCGTCGAGATTGTGCGCGCGCTGCGCGGCGACTCCAGCCTGATCATCTTCGACGAGCCG
The DNA here is from genome assembly GCA_965216545.1 of Bryobacterales bacterium. GTDB lineage: Bacteria > Acidobacteriota > Terriglobia > Bryobacterales > UBA6623 > RI-231. Next base: position 361,814 of record OZ244172.1, on the reverse strand, counting down.
ACCTCGTCGCTCTCAGAGGCCGAGACGGCCGAGGTGTTTCGCATCGTCAAGCAACTGCGCGAGCGCGGCGTCGCGATCCTCTACATCACGCACCGCCTGGTCGAGCTCGATGAGATCGCCGACCAGGTGACGATTCTGCGCGACGGCGAGACTGTGCATTCCGGCGCCTACTCCGAGATCGACATGTCTGGGGTCGTGCACCACATGGTGGGCCGAGACGTGGAGCACATCTACGAGCGGGCGCCGGCGGAGGCGGGCGAAGCAGTCCTGTCCGTCGACCTTCCGGGGGCCAGATTCACGGTGTGTGCGGGCGAGATCGTGGGCCTGGCCGGGCTGATGGGCGCCGGTCGCACCGAGTTGTGCCAGACGCTGTTCGGGATCACGCCGGCCAAGCGAGGCGAGATCTGTGTCTCGGGGCGCCCGGTTTCGATCCATTCGCCGCGCCAGGCCGTCGATGCGGGCATCGCGCTGATCACCGAAGACCGCCAACGCACCGGCCTCGCGCTGACGCTGCCGCTGAGCAACAACGTCACGCTCGCCAACCTGGGCGGGGTGACGGGCGGCGGCTTTCTGCGCTTCGGGCGGGAGCGCGACGTCGCCGAGCGTTTCATCGACCGCTTGCGCATCCGCGCCTCCGGTCCCGAGCAACCGGCGGGCAAGCTCTCGGGGGGCAATCAACAAAAAGTCGTGATTGCCAAGTGGCTCTACCGCGACACCAAAGTCGTGCTGTTCGACGAGCCAACGCGGGGCATCGACGTCAATGCCAAGCGCGAGGTCTTTTCTGTGATGGACGAGATGGCGAGAGACGGCAAAGCGATCCTGATGGCGAGCTCCGAGCTGCCGGAGCTATTGCAGGTCGCGGATCGCATCCTGGTGATGCGCGAGGGCGAGATCGTGGCGGAGCTGCCGCGCGCGACGACGCAGCAACAGATCATGCACTACGCGGCGGTGGGCCAATGAAGATGCAGTCCAGCATGGCGCAGAAGCTGCTGCCCTTCTTCAGCTTGATTGCGCTGTTCGTTCTCCTCTCGATCGCCTCGCCCTACTTCCTCACGGCGACGAACCTGTCGAGCGTGGTGCGGCAGACGGCGGTGATCAACATCATGGCCTTGGGCATGACGCTGATCATCGTCTCCGGCGGCATCGATCTCTCCGTCGGCGCCATATTGGCGTTCTCGGGGGTGCTCGGCTCGATGGCGATGGCGTCGGGCGATTCGGTGTTGATCGGGATCGTAGCGGCGCTGGCATGCGGTCTGGGTTGGGGTTTTCTGAACGGCTTGTTCACGACTTGGCTCGAGATCCCTCCGTTCATCGTGACGCTGGGGACGCTCGGCATTGCGCGCGGGCTGACGCTGATCATCTCCGGCGGGCTGCCGGTGACGAACCTGCCCAAGGATCTGGCTTTCCTGGGCGAAGGCGCGATCGCGGGCGTGCCGGTGGCGCTGATCATCCTGATCGTCTGCGCGGCGATCACCCACGTGATCCTGCATCAGACCAAGCTCGGCCGTTACACCTACGCCATTGGCAGCAACCCTCACGCCGCGGTCTACGCGGGTATTCCGGTCAAGGCGTACACCATCGCCGTGTACGCGATCTCGGGAATGTTGTGCGGGCTGGCCTCGACGATCGAGGCTTCGCGTTTGATGACCGGCCAACCGACGGCCGGCGTCGGCTACGAGCTGCAAGTCATCGCCGCGGTCGTCATTGGAGGCGGCAGCTTGACCGGCGGCGAGGGGAGCGTGATCGGCACGCTGATCGGCGCCTTCATCATGGGTTTGCTGGCCAACGGCAGCGACCTGCTGGGCATCAACCCCTACCTGCAACAAGCCATCATCGGCGGCATCATCATCCTCGCCGTCGCGCTGGACGAGGCGCGGAAGCGACGGTTCGCGGCCTGAGCGGAGGCGGCTTTGCTCGACAATGGAGGTCCGTCCCATGGACACCAGCTCCTTCTGGAAGCAGCCCCGTCCGCCGCGCGAAAGCTTCGAGAGCGTCTTGGGTCTCTGGGTGCGCGCGGGCGCGCTGTTCTTCGAGGGCTTCGACTACGTATTCGGGCTGATGTTGCTGGTGGGCGCGCCCGCCGCCGCGGTGACCGTTGCGGTGGAGACCGCGCTCGAACCTCTGACCGACGGGATGGTCGGAAGCTTCGCCGTCATCCCGCTCGACGTCGCGGTCAGCTCCTTCTTCATGGCGTGGCTCTCCGGACCGCTCTACTATGGCGTGGCCATGCGGCTCCAAGAAGGTTCGTGGCCGGGGGGGGCGGTTGGGCTGCGCTGGTTCGTCCCGCGGTGGATACGGATGACGCTAGTGCTGTTCGTTTGCTCGCTGCTGTTCACGATGGGGCTGTTGGCGCTGGTCGTGCCAGGGTTGTATCTGTTGGTGAAGCTGAGCTTGGCCGACGCGGCGGTGGTTTACGAGCCCAACGAGCCGTCGATCCGGCGCTCCTGGGACCTCTCCAGACACGCGCCGCTCAACATCTTCCTCGCAATGGGCCCTTTCCTGCTGGCCAGCATTGCGTTCACCTTCGGGGTGGACGACGAGGCGCTGCGGCAGACGCCGTTGTTGGCGTTCGCGGTCAAGTGGTCGCGGTTGTTGTTGCTGGCGGCTTTCCCTTCGATCGTCACGGCGCTGCTCTACGGCTGGGTTAGGGTGGACGAAGATGAAGCGGCGGCGGCGCGGTTAGAATAGCGGGCGCCATCCATGCGTTGCGCGTTGCTATTCGTGTTGCCCGCTCTCGCGCTCGGGCAGCAGTGGGTCAATCCAGGCGGGAGGTACTCCCGCGAACATGAGAAGTATCAAGACGCGGCCTGCCCCATCGCGGACGACGCGATCCAGCACTTCGTCTACTTCTCGCGGGACCGCGAAGAGATTCACGGTCATCCATTCCTGCGAAGCTCGAGGTTCGCCGGAGCTCAGATCATGTACGGCTGGTCCCAGCTCGAGAAAGGTCCGGGCGAGTACGACTTTACGATCGTCGAAGAAGACCTGCAATACCTGCGTTCCAGGGGCAAGACGCTGTTCGTTCAACTGCAGGACGCGACCTTCCACCCGCAACGAAAGGCCGTTCCCGGTTACCTGTTGACTGAACCCTACGATGGCGGCGCGATCGAGCAGCGGCGCGAGGACGGCGAGACCGAGGGCTGGGTGGCCAAGCGATGGAACGGGAAAGTCCAGGAACGATTCGCCCTGCTGCTCAACGCCCTCGGCCGGCAGCTCGACGGAAGAATCGAGGGCATCAATCTGCAAGAGTCCGCAATCGGCGTCAGCCGCGAGCACGATCCATCGTTCTCGCCGCAGATCTACGCCGAGTCGCTAAAGGTCAACATGCGTGCGCTGAAGCAGGCGTTCCCTCGGTCGGTTACGATGCAGTACGCCAACTTCCTGCCCGGCGAATGGCTCCCTTGGGAAGACGAAGGCTATCTGAGGTCCATCTACCGCTACGGGCAGGAGATCGGCGTCGGCCTGGGCGCTCCGGACTTGATGCCCAAACGCAAGGCGCAATTGAATCACGCACTGGCCATGATGCACGAGAGCGCGTACAGCGCGCCGCTAGGGATCGCGATCCAGGACGGCAACTACATCGGGGTCACCGGCTCCAGCGATACGAAGGCAGAGCGCGACAACCTCGTTCCCATGCTGCACGCGTTTGCGAAGGGCTTTCTGAGGGTGGACTACATGTTCTGGTCCAACCAGGAGCCGTACTTCGAAGAGGATGTGCTGCCGTGCTTCGCGGCGAATCCGTAAACACGAAAGAAGAACTGCTCGCGACGATGTGACGCCCGATACCCATCTCGATCCGCCCCTTCCCGGCGAGCGGCCTTGGCGCAGGTTCTGGGCTCGTTCTTTCGATTCTTGGTGCGCCACTCTGTTGATGATCCCGCTTGCTGGCGCGATACCACTGGAGGTCCTCGAGGATGAAGGCGTGCTTCTGCTGCTACGAGTGTCGGTGTACCTGCTATGGGTTCCAGTTGAGGGACTGTTGCTCGCCTGGGTCGGCTTCACTCCAGGGAAATATCTGTTCAGGATTGAGGTGCGCCGACAAGGAGCGAAGCCGGGCTTCGCCACGGCCCTCTTGCGGTCGGCGTTAGTGATGCTCATCGGACTCGCGTGCGGTTTCCCGGGTCTACAGTCCGTAGCGATGCTGATCGGGTACACAAAGATCTACGCAGGCGAAGCCTATTGGGACCAGAAGTCGGGCACCGAGGTCGTTTGTCGTGAACTGGGAGCTGCACGTTCTTTCGTGGCAGCGTTTGTGGCGCTCACCGCCTTCGGCGGAATCGCTCGTGAGCTTCAACTGATTGTAGAAGCGCTCTGGCCTTGGCTGCAGTCTACTGTTGTGTAGCGGCGCCGCCTGCGCGACAATCCTCGCCATGCACCGCTCGCTCGCCCTCCTGATCGCCTTCGTCGCGCTCCTGCCGGCGCAGGACCTGAAGAACTGGACCCCAGGCGAGGGCTTCGGTTGGGTCTGGGGCCCCGACGACGAAGTCGGCGCTCTCAACGCCATCCTGACGCCCGAGCGCATGCTCGCCGCGTTGCGCTCGGCCAAGACCGGCAAGGTCTACGACCTCGGCGTTCCGCTCGACCAGTTCTCCTACAAATTCGCCGGCCACTCGCCGACCTCGATCGTCAGCTACCGCAGCCCCGAGGGCATCAAGCGCGGCGGTGACATCCAAGGCATGGGCGACACCCATCCCAACGGCCTTGCCTTCCACTCCTGCGCGCTCTACATGTCAGACAACCTGGGCACGCAGATTGACGGCCTCGGCCACATCACCACCGGCCGGGACAACCACTGGTACAACGGCTTCAGGGAGGCCGACGCCGCCACCGACTTCGGCATCCTCAAAGCCTCCGCCGACGGCATTCCGCCGGTCATCGGCAAGGCGATCCTCATCGACGTAGCGGGCTGGCAGGGCGTCGACGCCCTGCCGTCGAACTTCCCCATCGGCCCCAAAGAGCTGCAAGCCGCGCTCGCGGCTCAAGGTATGGACGTCACGCCGGGCGACATCGTCTTCCTGCGCACCGGCACGCTGCGCTACTGGGGAGACAACGGCGCCGACCACGAAGCGATCGCGCGTTACGACTCCGCCGGGCTCACCCTGGCCGGCGCCAAATGGCTCATCGAGCGGAAGGGCGCTGTGCTGATCGGCTCGGACACCTCCGGGCTCGAAGTCGGCAAAGACCCCGCACATCCCAACCGCTCCAACGCCGTCCACGAGTACATGCTCGTCGAGCAAGGCGTGCACATCGGCGAGTTTCACAACCTCGAGGCGCTGGCGGCGGCGAGGGCGCACCGCTTCGTTTACGTCGCCATGACGAACGCCCTGCGCGGCACGGTCGCCGGCACGGCCATGCGCCCCATCGCCATCGAGTAGAAACGCGGGCGGCCCGAAGCTGTGCAGACGACTCCGTGTACAATCCGAACTAGGATTCGATGAGCGTCGCGGCTGAAATCGGCAAGAAGCTGAGGTGGGAGGACATCAAGGACTTCCCCGAGGAAGGCAAGACGGAGCTCGTCGAAGGCAAGCTGCTCATGTCGCCCACAGCCGGGAGTCCCCACCAACGCATCGGGACACGACTTACCGTCGAGATCCATCCCTTTGTCGAGCGCCACGATCTGGGCGAGTTTTTCGGTCGCGACGTGCACGTCATCTTCGACGAACACAATCACTTCGAGCCCGATCTGTGCTTCATCGCGGAACAGCGGCTCGACATCATCCGGGGCCCCACGATCGACGGCGCGCCCGACCTGATCATCGAGATTCTTTCCGAGTCAAACCGCAAGCACGACACGCAGCTCAAGTTCGCCTACTACGAGCGCTACGGCGTGCGCGAGTACTGGCTCGTCGACCCCAAGGCCGAATCGATCGCCGTCTACGCGCTCGAAGAGGGCCGCTACCGGCTGCTGGGCGAGTTTCGCGCCGGGGGGACCGTCGCCACGCGCGTGCTGGAGGGCCTGACTCTGGACCCGGCGCGCATCTTCTAAATCGCTGACGGTCAACGGCCAACGGCGCCGCCCTGTTGCGCGAGCGGTACCATAGGCCAAAAGGGGACTCGGTTGTCGTTGCCGCACATTCGCTCGGCACTTAGCTGTTTGAACGCACCCTCCGCGCGCGGAACGAGGGCGGTTCTCGCCATCTTGGCGGGGGCGGGCCTGCTCGCGGCGCAGAGCGAGGGCGTGATCGAAGGGGTCGTGCTGGACCCCAGCGGCGGGGTCGTTGCCGGTGCGAGCGTGCGCCTGACGCGGATCGAAACGGGCGTCGGACGAGCCGTGGAGACCGACGGCCGCGGCGCCTATCGCGCGCTTTCGCTGGAGCCGGGGACCTACCGCGTCGAAGCTCAGGCGCGCGGCTTTGCGCCGCAGGTTTTCGACGACCTCGAGCTCTCTGCCGGAAGGACGCTGGAGCTCGACTTCGAGTTGGCGATCGGCCCGGAACGCGAGGTCGTGGAGGTTTCGAGCGAGGCGCCGTTGCTCTCGAGCGCCGCCAACGATTGGGGCGGGTTGGTGAGTGCGGAGAAGCTTTCGCAGCTGCCGCTCAACGGCCGCGACCTGTTCGAGCTGGCCGTGCTCGAGCCCGGCGCGACGCAACCGCCGGCGGCGCGGGCAAGCTTGGCGCAAGGCATCGGCGGGCAAATCTCGGTCAGCGGCTCGCGCCCGAACCAGAACGGCTACCAGATCGACGGCGTGTGGGTGAACGGCCCGGCCAAGTCGCTGCCGTCGAGCGCCGCCGGCAACCTGCTCGGCCTCGAGACGGTGCGCGAGATCCATCTGCTCACCAATCCGTTCGACGCGCAGACGGGCCGGACGGCGGGCGGCGTCTTTACGGCCGTCTCGGACTCGGGCCAGAACCGCTTTCACGGCTCAGTCTACGAGTACTTCCGCAACAGCGCGCTCGACGCGAAGAACTTCTTCGACTCGCCGGCCGAGCCTATCCCGGCTCTGCGGCGGAACCAGTTCGGCGCCAAGCTCAGCGGGCCGGCGGTCCGTGACCGCGCCTGGTTCCTGGTGAACTTCGAGGGACTGCGCGAGAGCCGCGGACGCACGGCGCGCACGACCGTGCCATCGCTGGACGCGCGCGCGGGCCGGTTGCCGGGCAACGATGTCGCGGTGGCGCCGTCGGTCGCGCCCTATCTCGATCTGTATCCGGCGCCGACGGGCCGCGACTTCGGCGACGGTACGGCGGAGTCCGCGCGCCAACTCACCACCGAGGTCGACGAAGACTATCTGGCGGCCAAGGTCGACTTGCAACTCGACGATTCCACGCGGCTCAGCTCGCGGTACAGCTTCGACGATGCGCTGTTCTCCGATCCCGACCCGATGGAGATTTGGCGCTTCCTGCTCAGCTCGCGCGACCACTTCTGGTATTCGAACCTGCAGAAGATCTTCTCTCCGAAGACGATCGCGAACTTCCAGGTCGCTTACAGCCGGGTAAACAACGCCGAGACGAGCGACTTGCGGCCCGGTGTCGGCTCGGATCTCTCGTTCGTCGACGGGCAGCCGCTGGGGACGTTGACGGTGACGGGGCTGTCGAACATGGGCGGCTTCCAGGCGCGCGCGCGGCCGCGGCGCTTCATCCTCAACAGTCTGCAGACGAGCGGGCACGTGAGCTGGCGGGCCGGGCGGCACACCGTCAAGGCCGGCGGCGGAGTCGACCGGGTGCGATTCTTCCAGAGCTCCGACTTGAGCGCAGTCGGCAGCTACACCTTCGGTTCGCTCGAAAGCCTGCTGCTGGGCCAGCCGCGCGCAGCCGAGGTGATGGACCCGAGCTCGGACACGCTGCGGCTGTGGACCTACTATCAGCCGCACTTCTACGTGCAGGACGACGTACGACTGAGCCGACGGCTGAGCTTGAGCCTGGGGTTGCGTTGGGAGGCCGCTTCGACGCCGAGCGAGCAGGACGGCAAGATCGCCACTCTGCCCGATTTGATCAACTTCGCCGAGCCGACGCTGGGCGGTCCGCTCTACGACAACCCTTCCTGGGACAACTTCGCGCCGCGCGCCGCGCTCGCGTGGGACGTGAGCGGCAACGGCCGAACGGTGGTGCGCGCTGGCGCGGGCATCTTCTTCGACCTGCTGGGCAGCCGTGAGCTGCTGATTGCCGGCGTGCGCACGCCGCCCTTCTTCAAGAGGATCCTGATCTTCGGGCGACCTGGGTTCCCCGATATCCTCCAGGCTGCCGAGGGGCGCAATCCATCCGCTTCGATCGACGGCCTCGACTACGATCTGCAGCAACCCTACGTCGGCCGCTGGCAGCTCAACCTAGAACAGCGCGTGGCTCCGCAGACGTTGGTGCGGCTGGGCTACTCGGGGATGCGCGGCATCCACCTGATGGGGCAGCTCGGCAACTTCAACACGCCGATCCCGGAGCGGGCCTCGGACGGCCGCTGGTTCTTCCCGGCCCAGGCCCCGCGGCTGAATCCGGCCTTTTCGCGGATCGGCCTGCGCCGTTCGCAGTTCAACTCGTTCTATCACGGGCTGACGGCGTCGCTCGAGCGGCGGCTGAGCAAGAACGTGCGCTTCCAGGCTAAGTATGCGTTCTCGAAGTCCATCGATGAGTCCTCGAGCCCGACGTTCAACGATTTCCAGGCGAGCGATCAAGTCCCGACTACGCCGGAGTACCGGCTCAATCGCGGGCTCTCCGACTTCGACCTCCGGCACGTGTTCGCGGGGAGCTTCTCGTACCTGTTGCCGCGGCTGGACGGCTCGGCGACGCGCTGGCTGCTGGGCGGCTGGGAGGTCCACGGGCTCACGCAATGGCAGAGCGGCAACCCGTTTGCGCCGAGCGTAGGCTTCGACCGCGCCCGGCTGCGCACCGGCTTCGGCGACACCGGGCAACGCCCGGATGCAATCGGCCCGGCGGGCGAGGCGGCGATCTTGGGCGAGCCGAGCCGCTACTTCGACGCCCATGTTTTTGGGCTGCCCGCACCGGGCTTCATCGGAACGCTGGGGCGCGGGACGCTGCGCGGGCCGGGATTGTTCACCCTCGACCTGGCCGTCCACAAGGCCTTTCGGCTGACCGAACAGCAGAGCGTGCGCCTGCGCGCCGAGATGTTCAACCTGACCAATGAGGCGAACTTCCAGATCCCGTCGGGCCAGGAGCTGTTCACCGAACAAGGCGGCCGCGTGGGCTCGGCCGGCCGGATTACCTCGACTGCCACCGGCGCGCGCCAGATTCAATTCGCGATTCGCTACGAGTTCTGATATGGCCGCCCCAGATTGGCCGGTCGAGTGGGATAGAGTAGCCGAACTCTACGCTCCGGCTCGTCACCTTTTCGGCCATCTCCCGAGGATGAATCCGAAGCTGTATGACGTGAGCGCCGGCCCGTTGCGTGCGGCTTGCGTCTTGGCGCGTGCTCCCCCTTGGTGCGGCACTGCTCCCGTCTCACATCGATCCCGGCCCTGGCCAGCATGCGCGACGTCTCTCGGCGCGTGCGCTCAAGCGTCTTCGGATGGATGTCGGCGTAGTCGTACACCCCGAACGGTGAGCCGCGGCTCGGGGTGGTGCGGTCCTGCAGGCGGGCGCCGTGCAAGTCCAGCGCCGCGGTCCCCGCCAAGATCAAGAAGAAAAGCTTGTGTCCGATCTCGTTCCGCCAGCCACCTCGCGCGGGAGGCGGTGGAGAAACGCCAACGAACCTTGAGGGGGGCCGCGACGAGTCGAGTGTTCTCTGCTCCGGCATGAGGGCCGTCAGAAAAGCCAACCCTCACAACGAGGCGACAAGCCTACGAATGCGACGTTTGCGCTGGGACGTCGGCGGGTGGGAGCTCAGGTCGATTTCTGCGCCGAAGTTTCTCTGGTTGTAGGATTCGAGCTTTTCGAGCGCCTTGATGAGCCGCATCGGCTCGCCGCCGAGGCGCTGGACGCCGCGAACCCCGATTGCGTCGCAAGCGAGCTCCAGCTTGAGTAGAGTCTCGTTGGCCCCTTCGGTCCGGGCGGCGTGGTACTCATCCCAGAGGTACTCGTGTCCGACCTCGTGAGAGATCAGGGCGGCCAGCTCTTCGCCCTTCAGCAGCCGCAGAGCCGTCTTCGAGATGAGCACGACCGCCCGCCCATGGATTCCAGTCCAGGCCTGGGGGATGCTGATGACCCGCACTTCGAGGACCTGTTCGCGACCGTGGACGGCGAGAGCTTCGGCGACGGCGTCGAGCTTGGCGCGGTCGGCCTTGTTGAAGTCCGTGAACCCTCCTTGGGCGGGCAGGGTCTCGAGTACGGCTTGCTTGCGCTTGAGGGAGATCGCCTCCGGCCGGCATTCGTCGATGAAGTTGGCTCTCGCTTCCAGCGCCGCGGTCAAGCCGCAACCAGAGCTAGAAGTGCCGATGGGCTCCGCCGAAACGGCGCTTACAGCGAGAGCGAGGGTAGTAACAGACAGGGTGGTCCTTGTCACGGATTGGATCTCCTTGCCGGGGTGGCGAGATCGATCTTGGGCGAGGTGGATTTGGCTTCGGACCGTTTCCGGTCCGAAGCCGCAGCTGAGACCCACTGGCAGCCAAGGGCCGTCCGTGGCGACCTTCGTTCTCAAGAAGTGTGGAGCGCTGCTTCGCTACCGCGACGCAGACCGTTGCGGATTACGGCAACGGGATAAAGAAGGACAGCCACCACACGGCGGATGTTCCTATCGGCATCTTGACCTGGTTGGGCAATTGGTCCGGCAGGAGCCTTCCATGGGGCGCCACGGCGATGTGAACTTCAGCACCGGCCGGATTTTCGAGCAGAGCATGTGAGGGCGCAAACGCGGTCTGCCCGACCGAAACATGCCCTGACAAGACTAATCTGGGGCCGCCGGCCACGTGCCCAGCGAAGTTGTAAGCGCCGCCCTTCGCGGGCTTGTCCATTCCGATGTCATCGCTGTCGCAGGGGCCATTGCACATATCCGGGTAATTGAAGATGAACGCCCAACCGGTAAAGACTTCAGGACGGCCCATCTCGACACGGTCCTGAAAAGCGTTCGGATCGGGATAGGTGTAAGAACCCGGCGGTGGCGTCGGCATCTTGAGGGAGATGGTGATCCCGTTTGGTACGCGAATCAGGGTGGCGCCGTCCATCGAGACTATCGGGCCCCCTCCGCCTTGACCAACTACGTCGGCCGTCTCAACGTTCGATCCCTGCCCCATGGCCGGAAAGCTCGACGCAAGCAGCAGGCAGCCGAAAGCCAGATGAGCTCTGATGATTGTCTTCATTCTCAGTTTCCTCCTAACTACGTATCGCGCCGACACCCGATGGACTCCGCTGAGGAGCCCAATGGGGTTGCGCACCTCCTACAAGCCGCCGAAGAGCCCTCGCGGTTAGTCGGCAAGCCGGAATATGCCTCGCCGCGACTACCCAGCCGCGAGCGAGAGACTTGATCTGTCCGCCGGTTTCGATTGGCGCGACCAGCGCGCCTAACCGGGACATAACGATCCTCCGCCAGAACGTCGACTCAAACAAGTGACCCGCCCTGAGTTCACGGTGAACTCGGGCAGATTGCCTTGCAATGAGGGGAGCCGCCGAGCTAGCCTCAACACGGTCGAAAAACGCGCTATGCGGCTCGGAAGACCGAATAGGGACGGCGGAGAGAGCGTGACTTCAGCGCACCCGGGGCCAGAAGCCGTGCGGGCGCAGCTCGACACCGTCCTTGAAAGCCCCGGGTTCGCAAATGCGCCGAACATCGCCGCCTTCCTACGGCACGTTGTGGAATGCACTCTGCGAGGGCAGCCTGATCGGCTCAAGGAGTATTGCATTGGGGCCGAGGTATTAGAGCGTGGCGAGGAGTTTGATCCCGCTACAGATACGATCGTGCGCTCGCAAGCCCGACGGATGCGAGCAAAGCTCACCGAGTACTACGCGGGCCAGGGGTTGGCTGACCCTGTCCTGATCGAGGTGCCCAAGGGCGGGTATTCGGCGCGTTTCACTGGACGAGAGCCGAGATCAGAATCGGGGCAGGAACGCCACGGCCGCCGTCTCCCGGCGCCGCTGACGAGCTTCGTCGGTAGAGATAGGGAACTCGAGGCGATCTCACAGCTATTGGCTGCCCCCGACGTGCGCTGGGTGACGTTGTCGGGGGCCGGTGGAAGTGGAAAAACGCGGTTGGCGCTCAAGGTGGCGCACACGGTCCAACATAGACTACCCGGCGGAGTCCATTTCGTGCCGCTAGCGTCGGTTGACCACCCGGATGGGGTCGAGTTGGCGGTTGCCCAAGCCTTCGGTATTACGCGCACTGACGGCCTTCCGCTAAAGGAGGCCCTGCACCGGTTCGTGGGACAAAGCTTGTCCAATCCAACTCTGTTGCTGATCGACAACTTCGAGCACGTCGCGAAGGCGGGACGGTGGATCGTCCGGTTGCTGGAAGACACCGACTGCCTCAAAGTGTTGGCGACCAGCCGGGAAGCATTGCGCGTCTACGGGGAGCACGAGTATGCGGTGTCTCCGCTGCCCACACCGGACTCGTCGGAGGAGAAGCGACTCGAAAGCTTCGCCGGCAATCCCGCCGTGTTCCTGTTCACGCAGCGCGCCCACGCCGCCGATCCCGATTTCACTCTAAATACCTCCAACATGACGATGGTGGCGGAGATCTGCCGAAAGCTGGATGGCCTGCCACTGGCGATCGAGTTGGCGGCAGGGCGGCAGAAGACCTTGGGAGTTGCAGGCTTGCTCGAGCGATTGGTTCAGCCCCTGGCAGTCTTGAACCACGGTTCAGTCAGTCTGCCCGAGCGTCAGCAGACGCTGCGGAACACCATCGAATGGAGCCACTCTCTCCTCACCGATGCCGAAAAGGTGCTGTTCCGGCGTTTGTCCGTGTTCCCGGGCGGCTGCACTCTCGAAGGCGCCGAAGCCGTCGGCAACACGAGAATGGATCTCGACCAGGATGTCGATGAGCTCGTGATGTCGTTGGTTGCGAAGAGCATACTCCAGCGGGTTGAGATAACCGACGGTGAAATGCGGTTCGGGATGCTGCAGACCGTGCGCGAGTACGGGCTCGAGAAGCTTGAGGAATCCGGGGAGGCGGAGGCGACCACGAAGGCGCTTTCCGCCCTCTGCCTGGTGATGGCCGAGGAAGGTAACTCGCTGTTTCAACTCAGCGAGAACGCGGATTGGCTGAATCGCTGCGATCAGGAGTACGACAACTTCGACGCGGCCTTCAACTGGCTGATCGAGGTTGAGAATGCCGAATGGGCGATGCGATTGGCGGTGGCGCTGTTTCAGTACTGGCAGGACCGAGAGCTATTCCTGGAGGCGCGCCAATGGCTGAGTGCTGGCTTTGAGCTGCCGCGAGCCGGGGTTTCCGACAGGGTCTTCGCCAAGGCGCGCCGTTTTCGTGCGTCCATTCTGGTGTCCATGGGCGACTACTCGAGCGCCGAGGCCGACTCCCGCCAAGCGCTCGACCTCTCTCGCAAGATCGGCGACGCTAGGGGCGCTGCATGTGATCTCACCGCCCTCGCAATGGATGCCAGCCGGCAGGGGCGGCTTATGGATTCCATGCGCTTGGGGGAACAAGCGGTCGAAGCCTGCCGAGAGCTCGAAGAACCGCGCGAGTTGGCCGGCGCGCTCAGCAACCTGAGCGGGACGGTGCGTGAGCTCGGCGATTTCGAGCGCGCACAGGAGTTGCTCTACGAAGCGCTCGCTATTTTTGAAGCGCTCGAAGATGAGCGCCATGTCGCTTGGACATACAACCACCTCGGCGACCTGGCTCGAAAGAGTGGAAACGCCGACGCCGCGTGGGAGTTGTATCGGAAGGCCGAGGCTGGCTTTCGCAAGGTGCATTACCAGTGGGGCATCGCCCGCTCGCTCGCCGATCTGGGCGGTCTTACCTATGAGAGCGGGGACATGGCGACAACGCTGGAGTACCTCGCGGAAGCGGCTCGGATCTTCCTGTCCTTGGAATACTGGGCGGGAATCGCAATGTTGCTTGAACGATTCGCCTGCGTAGCTGCGAAGTCGGAACAGCACTTGCCCGCGCTTCGGCTCGGCGGGGCGGCTGAGGGACTGCGCCGCCGGTTGTTCACGCCCGCCCGTCCGGCTGACCAAGTGGAAATGAACAAGCGCTTGGCGGCGTCCTGGGCTGCCGTCGAACCGGCGGATGCATCGGCGGAATGGACGTCGGGCTCTGAAATGGACCGCGATGCCGCCGTGGCCTTCGCGTTGGGCGTAGAGATCGAAGAATGACTTACTGATAGTCTGCCGGATCAAGCAGTCGTCGCACGGCTGAGACCCGGTCGGCCCGCGCGCCGATCATTTGGGCGTGCTTGCGGATTAGACTTTCGTCGGGAGCCAAATAGATGCAATAGATCTTGTCGTCGGTCACGTAGCTGTGGAGCCACTCGATTTCGGGACCCATCTCATGGAGCGCCTTGAGCGACTGCAGCGACGCCTCGCGGAGTTCTTCCTCGCTCATCTTGGAAGCATCAGGGAACTCACGTTCGATCACGAATTTCGGCATTTGGCCACCCGCCTCGACACCAGTCTAACCCCACGAAGCCTTCTGGGCGGCCATCCTCGGTCCCGGCGACGTCGTGCTATCCCTGCGCGAGGCTACCACGGTCGTCTGGTCGCCGCGTGGCGCGCTCAGGGAGAGCGACGGCGTCTCACGTTGCAGCTTGCGGGATACTGAAATTCGTCACAGCGCTCGCCTACGCTGCGCTCGGTGGTCGCGTCGAACTGGACAGCGGCTGTGTACGAGCCCGCGCTCTCTCGAGAGGCAAGCGCGGATTCTGGGGCGAGCCAATCAGGGTTCCGGGCTGATGCCGATCGCGATTCTGGGGCGAAGCCGATCAGTGATCGGGCGTCGTCGGAAGGGTGATCGAGAGCCCGGAATCGGGTAGCGGACGACGCTGGACAGTCTGGCGGCAAGACCGCCTCCACTCATGGAGTGGAGGAAACGTTTCGCCGAAGAAGAGATTGTCCATGCGCAAGATCACCGAAGTTCTTCGACTACACAAGCTGGGGCTGGGGCGGCGCGAGATCGCGCGCTGCTGCTCGATCGGCCAGAGCACCGGTCACGACTACTTAGAGAAACCGACAAAAACCGGGACGGAGCCCGAATGAACGGGCGAGCTGTGCGACACGGACCGCTCCCATGCCAAGGACGGCGCGGGTGGTGCCGGTCGGCGCACCGCACCACCTGACCCAGCGGGGCAACAAGCGCCAGTCCATGTTTCTCGCCGACGCCGATCGGCGGGCCTTCCTCGACCCCCTCAAAGATTCCGCCAGCAAGCGGGCCGCGCTCCCTCAATCCCCCGCAGCTTCGTAGGCGGCCTCGAGAAAGCCCGCTCGCAACTCCGATTTCCTCTTGTCGCCGCCCGGGTAGAGCTGCTGGCCGACCATCGTGATCATCCCTCGTTCCGGATCGACCCAGAACCGCGTGCCCGCCGCGCCGCCCCAGCCATAGATCCGGCTGCGGCCGACCGGCGCGTCGTCGATTCCCATCCCCAGGCCGAACATCCGCTCTTCCCCCTCGGGCAGATGGTTCCGCAGCATCCGCTCAATGCTTTGGGAGGAAACCACGCCGCCGCCGCCGTTCAGGAAGATGCGCGCGAACTTCAAGTAGTCTCCCGGAGTGGAGACCAGCCCGCCGCCGCCGGAGAGAAACGTCGTCGGCCGCGTGAAATCCCGCACGCGCCGGCCGGCGGCGGCCACGATTTCGTCGGTAGCGTGCACCAGCTCGTCCTGCTCGTTCGGGGTATAGATCCGCGCCAGCCGTTCGACCGAGCCCGCTCGCACGTGGAAGCCCGTCTCGGTCATCCCCAGCGGCCCGAAGATGCGTTGCTCGAAGAACTGGTCGAGCGCCCGCCCTGAGACGACCTCGATGACGCGTCCGAGCACGTCGGTCGAGTAGCCGTAGTTCCAGCGCTCGCCGGGCTGGAACTTCAGCGGCAGCTTGGCCAAGAGTCCCATCAGCGCGGCGAGATCGGGCGCCCGGTGCGTCTGGGCTTCGCGGTAGAGCGCGTCGACCCGATGATCGGCGAAGAAGCCGTAGGTCAGCCCCGAGGTGTGGGTGAGCAAGTCCTGGATTGTGACTTCGCGCGTGCTCGGGACGCGCTCTCCGTCGCTGAGCACGTCCAGCGCGCCCAACTCCGGCAGGTGTTTCGAAACCGGGTCGGTCAGAGCGAGCTTGCCTTCCTCGACCAGGCTCAGAACACCGACCGAGGTGATGGGCTTCGTCATCGAGAACATCCGCACGACGGTGTCCTTCGTCATGGGCAGATCGCTCTCGCGATCGCGCTTGCCCCAGGTCTCGAAGAAGACGACCTCGCCATCTTTTTCGATCAGCCCGAAGGCGCCAATCATGCGGCCCGCTGCGACCCGCTGCTCCATGTGCGCGCCGAGACCCGCCAGCACGGCGCGGTCGAGCCCGGGCGGCTCGGCCGCCTGCTCGGGAGGCGGGCTGGCCGCACAACCGGCGAGAAAGCTCAGCAACAGAACTGCAAGGCTACGCATGATCTCCGCCATTGTAGGCCACGCCGAGGCCTCGTCACGCCGGCTTGCAAAGTTTTAAGCTCCCTGTTGTCAACCAGATGAGGCGCCGGCGACAGTCTCGCGCTTGGCGCGGCGCCGGACAATGGAAGGAGAGCCTTCGCTCGCCCGCCTCCAACCCGCGGCCCGGCGAGTGGCAGGAATTGTCCGGAAATGTCAGCTTGCTTCCCCCGCGGCGCTGTGCTTCAATAGCGACTCAGCCAACGAGTCGCGGTGAAACAGATCATCCTGTTCGCTGCCGCGTGCCTGCCACTCGCCGCGCAAGCCCCGGATCCCGCCGCGGATCTGGTCAATCAAGCCTATCAGTCCATGCGCTCCGGCGATCTCGTCGGAGCTGTCGCCTACTTGCGCGACGCGCGTACGCTCGCTCCCGAGCGTGCTTCGATCGCCAAAGAGTTGGGCTACGTCTACCTCAAGCTGCAAGACTCCGAGGGCGCGCGCGGCGCGTTCGCCGAAGCCTCGCGGCTCGACCCGGCCGACCCGGCGCCGGCGCTGCAAGCGGCCTTTCTGGAACGCCAAGCCGGACGCGAGAACGCCGCGCGTTTGCTGTTTGAAAGGGTCGTGAACATGGGTCCGGGCGAGGCCGCCGACAGCGCTCGGCGGGCGTTGGCGCAGGACCCCGCGGACCCCGTTTACAGCACGCTCGAACGCGCCTACGCGGCGCGCAAACAAGGCGCTCTCGACCGAGCCGCCAAGCTGTTCGCCGAAGCAGCTCGGCTGGACGACGCGCGCGCCGACATCCGCAAGGAGCTCGCCTATACGCTGCTGCAAATCGGCGACACCCACGCCGCCCGCGACGCCTTCGCCGCCGCGGTCCGCCTCGATCCCGCCGACGAGCGCACGCTGCTCGAGCTCTCCTTCCTGCGCTACGAGACCGAGCAGCCCGCTGAAGCGCTCGCCGGGTTCCGTTCGCTGCGCGCCTCGCCGGACCCGAGCGTCGCATCGACCGCGAGCACCATCGCCGCGCGCATCGAGACCGAGTTGGGCGGCTCGATCGAGCGCTGGCGGCGCGCGGTCGAGATCGAGCCGGCCAACCGCGCCGCGCGCATCGAGCTGGCCCAGCTTCACATGCGCCGCAACGAGCCGCGCGCCGCCGCGCCGGAGTACGAAGCCGCCTACCGGCTGCCGGGTCCCAACCGCGACGAGTTGCTGCTCGAGCTCGGCCGCGCCCGCTTCGCCGCCCAAGACTTCGACGCCGCGCACGGCGCTTGGCTGCTAGCCTCGCGCTCGCAAGAAGTCCGCATCGCCGAAACCGCGCGCGACCTGCTGCCCGATCGTTTTCCCTACGCCAACGAGTTCCGCGCCGCGCTCGCGCTCGACCCGGCGCATACGGGCCTGCGCTCCGAGCTCGCCTACCTGTTGCTCCAGGTCGGTCAGGGCGAGCAGGCCGCTGCGGAGTTCGCCGAAGTCGTCGAGCGCAACCCGGACGACCTGCAAGCCGCGGCGCAGCTCGCGTTTCTCTACCTCGAAGCGGGCCGCTTCGAGGAGGCTGTGGTGCTGCTCGAGCGCGCTCGCACCAGCGGCGACCCCGAGCTCGCCGGCCGCGTTGCCGAGTCGCTCTCCCAGCTCGGCCAACAAGCCCGCGAGTTGGGCGAGAGGAGCCTGCGCGAGAGTTACCTGCTCGACGCTCAGAAGCAGTTCACCGCGGCCTGGGAGGCCGACCCCGGCGACCTCTCGATCGCGTTGAAGCTCGGCGTTGTCCACAATCTGCTGCGCCAGGACCGCGAGGCTTTGCGCTGGTTCCGGCTGGCCTCGGAGAGCCCAGACGCGGCCGTGGCCGAGCAAGCCCTGCAGTCCTATCGCAACCTCTCGCCGCAGTACCAGCGCGCGACGACCACGGTGTGGATGTATCCCTTCTACTCGCGTCGCTTCGGCACGGTGTTCGGCTACGGCCAGATCAAAACGGAGTTTCGCATCGGAAACCTGCCGATACGGCCCTACCTGTCGCTGCGAGCGGCCGGCAACGCCGGCCGCGTAGGCGTCCAAGAGGCCGCCTCGGCCGCTGGACAGTTGCTCTCCGAGAGCGCGCTGATCGCCGGCGTCGGGCTGCGCGCCCCGCTGGGGCGCGGCGTCACGCTTTGGGGCGAAGCCGGCGAATCGTTCAGCTATCTCTCGAAGCGTCCCGACGGCGTACCCGGCGCCGCGCCAGACTACCGCGGCGGCTTGAACTGGTTCCGCTCGCGCGGCCCCACTCTCGGCGCCAACGAGGCCGGCCTATTCCAGGAGTCCAACCTCGACATCGTCTACCTCAGCCGCTTCAACCACGACGCGCTGGCCTACTTCCAGTACAAGCCCGGCTACCGCTTGCCGAACCTCGGCCCGCTCAAAGCCCAGGTCTATATGAACTGGAACCTGGTCGCCGACACCAGCCGCGAATACTGGGCCAACACCTGGGAGACCGGCCCTGGAATCCGCATCCGCGTCCCCGGCGTGCGGCCGCCGATGAACTTCTCGCTCGACTTCGTGCGCGGCGTCCACTTGAGCAATAAGGGCAATACCAGAAGACCGAACTACTTCGACCTGCGGGCGGGACTGTGGTACTCGTTCAGCCAGTGAAGCGCGCGGCTGCGTTGGTCGCGTTGACGGCGTGCCTCGCGCCCGCGGCGCAGTTCCAAGTTCAAGTCGACGACCCCGAACAGTGGCGAGCCTTGCTGGGCGCGTTGGGCGTCGAGCCCGTCGTCGAGCCGGCGCAGTTCCGCATCGTCGTCGGGCCGGCGGAGGGCTTCACGCCAGGCCCGGAGACCGTCCGCGTCGCCGCCGCGCTCGACCTGCGCGACCCCGAGCTCGAGATCTACTGGGAAGAGCCGCTCGAGCTGCCCGTCTATGCTTTGCCGGACGGAGCGCGCGTGTTCGTCAAGGAGAAGCGCACGGGCGCGCCCCTGATGGCGGGCTTGGCCGGCGACGGCGCGGGCGTGTTGTGGCTCGCGGCGCCGCCTGGCGAGGGCGGCATCGAGCGCTTTCCCTACATCCTGCACGCGCTCGCCGATCTCGGCTTCGCGCCGCCGTTCCGCAACGCCCGCCTGTGGGCGTTCCTCGACTACTCCTACCGGCTGCGGGCTGACCCGGACTACCTGGCCCGGCGGTGGCGAGAAGCGGGCATCGCCGGGCTGCACGTCAGCGCCTGGCACTTCTTCGAGCCCGACCCAGCGCGCGACGCCTGGCTCGAGACGCTGCTCGAGGCGTGCCGGCGCCAAGGCATCGTCACCTATTGCTGGCTCGAGCTGCCGCACGTCTCCGAGGCGTTTTGGGATGCGAACCCGGGCTGCCGCGAGCGAACCGCTCTGTTGCAAGACGCGAAGCTCGACTGGCGCAAGCTCGTCGACCTGCTCGACCCCGCCTGCGCCGCCAAAGTCGAGGCCGGCCTGCGCTCCCTGCTCACACGCTTTCGCTGGGACGGCGTCAACCTGGCCGAGCTCTACTTCGAGTCGCTGCACGGGCCGAGCGACCCGGCGCGCTTCACGCCCATGAGCCGCGCCGTCCGCGACCGCGCCCGAGCGGAGCTGGGGTTCGACCCGCTGCAGTTGTTCGACGAGCTCTCGCCGGTGTTCTGGAGCCGTGACGCCGAAGCCTGGGCCCGCTTCGCCGACTTCCGCGCCGGCCTGGCGCTGGAGCTGCAAGAGCGGTTCCTCGCCTTGGTGCGAGAGTCGCTGCCCGATTCGGACCTGGTGGTCACGCAGATCGACGACCGCTTCGACGACCGCATGCGGCCCTTCCTCGGTGCGGACACCGCGGCGCTGCTGCCCGTCGCCGAGCGGCTCGACGCGACGCTGCTGGTCGAAGACCCCGCCCCGCTGTGGTCGCTCGGCCCCGAGCGCTACCCCGAGATCGCGAAGCGCTACGAAGCGATCGGCGCGGCGCCGGAGCGGCTGGCGATCGACATCAACATCGTGGAGCGCTATCAGCAGGTCTACCCGACGCGACGCCAAGTTGGCGGCGAGCTGCTGCGGTTGGTCTCCGAAGCCGGCGCGGCGTTCCCGCGGGTGGCGCTCTACTTCGAGCGCTCGATCGGAGCGCCGGACCTGCCGCTGCTCGCGCGCGTCTCGCCCGGGGCGCGGGTCGTCGAGCGAGACGGCTCGAAGATCGTCGTCGAGTCGCCGCGTCCGGTCGGGCTGTCCTGGCACGGCGGCTCGGCGCACGTGGACGGCGCGCCGTGGCCAGCTCTCGACCAAGCCGTGGTCTGGCTGCCAGCCGGCCGCCACCTCGTCGAGCCCGGCGCCGCCCCTCCCCCCGGACGGATCCTCACGCTCAATGCCGAGCTCGAGCACGCCGAGGTTCGCGGCCGCTCGGTCTTGGTGCGCTACCGCAGCACCGCGAAGGCCCACGCCTTGTTGGATCGCAAGCCGGCGGCCGCTCTCATCGACGGCGAGGCGCTCGGCGCTCCTCCCGAGCCGGCGTCGACGCACTGGCTCATCACGCTGCCGCCGGGATCACGCCATGCCGAAATCCAATTCTGAACTCTGTTACGCTATCGAGACGATGGATGGGCTGACCGAGGAAAAACGGATCCCCGATCGCCTGTTTTTTCGCATCGGCGACGTCGCCGAGATCAGCGGCGTCGAGGCCTACGTGTTGCGCTACTGGGAGACCGAATTCGCAACCCTGAAGCCGCGCAAGGGCTCCAACGGGCAGCGCGAGTATCGCCGCAAGGACGTGGAGCTGGTGCTCGAGATCAAGCGCCTGCTCTACGACCAAAAGTACACCATCGCGGGCGCCCGCAAGGCCCTGCGCGAGAGGTCGAAGCAGGCCAGGCACGCGGCGAAGAAACCGAAGAAGGCGCCGCGGCAGAGCGGACTTTTCGCAGATGAGACGGCGGTCGATCCGGCGGCGCTGGGCGAGATCAAGGGAGAGCTGCGCGAGATTCTTGCCCTGCTAAAGTAGGTCTTTGTCTCCGCGGATTCTCATCACCAACGACGACGGAATCGACGCTCCGGGGCTGCACGCTCTTGAAGCCGCCTTGGCGCGCGTGGGCGAGGTGCATACGGTTGCGCCGCTGCATGAGCAGAGCGCCTCGAGCCGCCGCATCACCCTGCGCAAGCCGTTCCGCTACGAGCCGAGGGGCCGCAACCGCTACGCCGTCGACGGCACGCCGGCCGACTGCGCCATGATGGCGCTGACGATGCTGCTCGAGCTCAAACCGGACCTGGTCGCCTCCGGCATCAACAACGGCCCGAATCTCGGCGAGAACGTGTTCTACTCCGGAACCGTCGCCGGCGCCGCCGAGGGCGCCAAGTACGGCATTGCGTCGATCGCGATGTCGGTCAACCAGCGGGTCGAGATCGACTACGGACCGGCGGCGGACTTCGCGGCGAGCTTGGCCGCGAAGGTTCTCGAGTCGGGGTTGCCGCCCGGCATCGCGCTGAACGTGAATGTGCCGCACCCAAGCTACGACGGCGTCGAGATCACCCATCAGAGCCGCAAGATCTCGCGCAACCTGATGGTCGAAACGCGCGACCCTCATGGCCGGCCCTACTACTGGATGCACGAAGAGGTCCCGCTCGCCGACGCCGAGGAGGGCAGCGACTACGCCGCGGTGCGCGACGGCAAGGTGTCGATTACGCCGTTGCGGTTCGACCACACGGCTTGGGACGCGATGGAGAGTCTGACCGCTCTAGCGAAGTAGGACCCTTTAGAAGGCGGCGTTCCCATATCGGTCATGCCGGAGGTGAATCGTGATGACAGCGAGCCTGAAGATCTCGACCGATCGCTCGCAACTCGACCTCGATCTGATCCATGAGCTCCTCAGCACGAGCTACTGGGCTCGAGGCAGGCCCCGCGAGGTCGTGGAGCGCTCGATCCGCAACTCGATCTGCTTCGGAGCCTACTGGAGAGGCCGTCAAGTCGCCTTCGCCCGCGTCGTGACCGACCGCGCCGTCTTCGCCTACCTCGCGGACGTTTTCGTCGTGCCCGACCAGCGCGGCCGGGGCGTCGCGAAGGCCTTGATGCGCGCCGTGGTCGACCATCGGGAGTTGCAGGGCTTGCAGATCTTCCTCCTCCGCACCCGCGACGCGCACCGGCTCTACGAGCCTTTCGGTTTCGGCGCATTGCAGGCGCCGAAGGAGATGATGGCGCGCTATGGCGCGCTCTCGGACGAGTAGTCCACGAGCGCCAAGCGCACACGAGGCGTGACCGCTCTCGGCCTGTGCCGGTGCTCCTTTCCCGGAGGAAGAAGGATGGCGTCGCCTGCTTCGAAGCGGAGGGCTTCGTTCTCGAGCTCCACCTCGAGAACCCCCTCGATGACGCAACCGCCGTGACCGATCTCGCACCACTCCGGGTGGGTCGCCGATTGTAGTACCTCGACCAAGCGCAGCTCGACCGGTCCGTTCGAGCGGCGCAGGAACCGCATGCCTGGCGCGGGCGATTCCCACCCGTCGTCTTCGAACCGGGCTCGATATCGCGATTCGTCCATGAGATCGATTGTGCCTGGTCCGGGCGGTTGATTGACACCGCCGCCGACTCCTTGGTGCGATGATGCACAGCATGCAGCGCCGAGCGTTTCTCTCCACCGCCGCGGCCGCGGCCGCTCTCCCCGCCGAAGCCGCGGCGCAAGACCGCAAGCGGCCGATTCGGATGCACGTCGGTACGCAGCATTGGCGACCAACTCCCGAGAATCTTGCCTTCATCAAACGCCACGGCGTAGACCACATCGCGTGCTGGCCGCTCGAGGTCCGCGACGCGACCATGGCCGACGATCTCGCCCGCGCCCGCGAGCAGGTCGAACGCGCCGGCCTGCACCTCGACGTGGTCGCGCCGCCGCTGCTTGCCGGTCCGCCCGTCGCCGCCATCCTGCTTGGGAAGGATCCGGACCGCGACCGTGAGATCGACTCCATTCAGCGGCTCATTCGCGCCTGCGCCCAGAGCGGTATCCCGGCGTTCAAATACAACCTGCGTGTCCTGTTTGGCGTTCGCTCCGGGCTCACGCCCGGACGAGGCGGCTCGAGCTATAGCACCTGGAAGCTCGACGAGGTGAGAGACGATCCGCCCGAGCCGGAGGTCGGCGAATTGGGCGCCGACGAGTTCTGGGAACGCATCACCTACTTCCTCGACCGCGTCATCCCGGTCTGCAACGAGCACCGCATCCGCGCCATGTGCCACCCGCACGATCCAGGCGTTCCGTCCACGGGCTACAAAGGCGTCGACCGCGTGTTGGGGACCGTCGCCGGGCTCGAGCGGCTGGTCTCGATTCAAGAGAGCCCCTACCACGGCTTGAACCTCTGCCTGGGCACGACCGCGGAGATGCTGCAGGACCCGGCGCGCGAGCTGCCCGCGGTGGTGCGCCGCTTCGGCGAGCGCAACAAGATCTTCAACATCCACTTCCGCAACATCCGCGGCAAGCGCGACGACTTCATGGAGGTGTGGCAGGACGAGGGCGAGCTGAACATGATCGAGCTAGCGCGCGTCCTCTACGAGGTCGACTATCCCTACATGCTCATGCCCGATCACATGCCGCGCCACCCCGACGACCCCGAGCAATATCAGGGGTTCGCTTGGGGCTACGGGTACATCAAGGGCGTGCTGCAGGCGCTGGCGGAGTCCGGATAAGACGGAGGCGCCACCATTGTTGTTGTTGGCGGCGGCGGGTTGTTCTCCTATTCTCCCGGCCGGCGGGAGGCCCGCACCGCGACGCTCTCAGTGCTGCGCGGCGCGAGCTACCAGTTGGTTACCGAGCCGTCGGGCCGGCGGTAGAGCGGAATGGGCCGCGAACGCTCGTCGACTTCCAGCACTTGCTCGGCTTCGCTTGGGTCGAAGGTCGCGCCCAAACCCGGGCGGTCATTGGGCCACATCCTGCCGCGCCGGAAGTCGTAGACTTCGGGCAAGTGCGCGTACTGCGTCGAGCCGTCGCCGGTCATCTCCATCAGCGCGGGCCCGGAGGAGGCGGCGCAACAGTGCACCAAGGCCGCTTCAGAGACCGGGCCGGTGAAGTGCGGGACCAAGCCGACGTAGTGCGTCTCGCACAGCGCGGCGATCTTCATGAACTCGGTGATGCCGCCGCAGTTGGGAATCGAGACGCGCGAATGATCGATGAGCTGATTCTCGACGAGCATGTTGAGGTCCCAGCGATCGCCGAAGTGCTCGCCGACGGCGACGGGAACTTTGACCATCGGCCGCAGCGTGCGGTAGACCTCGGGGTTCTCCGAGCGCACCAGGTCTTCGACGAAGACTGGCCGCAGCGGCTCGATCAACCCGCTCAAGCGCACTGCGTCCGGCAGGTCGAAGCGGGTGTGGAAGTCGATCGCCCAGTCGCCTTCGTCGCCGACTCCGGCGCGGATCTGTTTGCAATGCTCGAAGGTCTCGTCCACCGATCTGCGGTGGTGAAAGACGTCGTCCTTTGCGCCCGAGCCGGCGCCGGTGCGAAAGGCGCGGAAACCGTACTCGATGCAGGCGCGCGCGGTCTCCTCGGTCGAGCCGCGCGAGGGGAAGCCGGTGGAGTAGCACTCGACGTGGTCGCGGGTGAGGCCGCCCAACAGCTCGTAGACCGGCACGCCGAGCGCCTTGCCCTTGATGTCCCACAGCGCCAGATCGATGGCCCCGAGAGCGTGCACCTTTTCGCGGCCCGGCGGGTAGAAGTAGTGCCGGTACATAAGCTGCCAGAGGTGCTCGATGCGGGCGGGGTTCTCGCCGATGATCAGCCCGGCGAGCTGCTCGATCGAGTCGGGATGGCCGCCCTCGCCGATTCCGGTAATGCCGGCGTCGGTCTCGACGGTGACGATGTGGGAGGACTGGTTGAAGATGGGGCGCGAGGTCTTGACGCGGTGGTAGCGAACGCGCGTGATCTTCATCTTGGGTAGCGCGGCGCGGGCCGCGCGAGGGCCGGGTAGAGCTACAGCCAGCGGAATGGCCGCGAGCAGGGATCGACGGTGCATCGCAAGGGATTGTAGCGCGAGCGAGCCCGCTACGCCGCCGCGGTTCGTTTGGAGAACTGGCGCAGGTCCGCGAGCAGCGAATCGGGCAACCGCAGCCCGCCCAGCGGAACGCCCGTGGGCGAAGGTCCGTGGAAGTCGCTGCCGCCGCTGACGGCCATGCCGAGCCCGCGCGCCAGGTGGGCGAAGCGCTCGCCTTGGTCGATCGTGTGGTCGCGGTGGAAACACTCGATCCCGAGGCACCCCTGGTCGCCGATCTCGGCAAAGAGCTCGGCCGGCTCGGTGCATTCCTGGGCGATGAAGCGCCCCGGGTGCGCCCAAACCGGCACGCCGTTCGATTCGCGAATCCACGACAGCACGCTTCGCAGCGACGGCTCCTCGCGCTCGACGAAGCCCGGGGCGCTCTCGTCCAGGTAGCGGTCGAACGCTTCGCGGTAGCCCTCGACATAGCCCTTGTTGACGAGCAGGCGGGCGAAGTGCGGCCGGCCGGTCTGGTCCTTGCCGAGCTCTTCGGCTTCCTCGAGAGTGACCTCGAGGCCCATCTGACGCAGCCGCGCGACGAGGCGGCGATTGCGGTCTCGCCGCGAGGCCTGCAGCTCGGCAAGGCGCTCGCGAAAACGCTCGCCGGCGGGGTTTTCCAGGAAATAGCCCAGAATATGTACAGTCTTTGATCGAAAACGCGAGCTCAGCTCGACGCCGCAGACCAGGTCCAGCCCGCGAGCGCGCGCCGCCGGCGCGGCGACGTCGTAGCCGTCCAGGGTGTCGTGGTCGGTGATTGCCAGCGCCGACAGGCCGTTATTGCAGCCCAGCTCGACCAAGCGCTCCGGGCTCAGCAGGCCGTCTGAGCAGTCGGTGTGGGCGTGGAGATCGACCATGGCCGATCTCCCAGTGTAGCCGACCGTTTACGCGGCTACGACTGAATCAGGCCGCGGTCAACCAGCGCATTCCAGACCTTCTCCGCGCTCTCTTCGGGAGTCTCCGACGCCGAATTGACCGTCACCTCGGGGGTCTCCGGCGCCTCGTAGGGATCGGAAACTCCGGTGAAGTTCTTGATCTCGCCCGAGAGAGCCTTCTTGTAGAGCCCTTTGACGTCGCGCGCGATCAAGGTGTCGAGGTCGCAATCGGTGAAGACCTCGACAAACTCCACCGCCTGCGCGCGGACCTCGCCACGCACGTCCTTGTAAGGTGAGATGGCCGCCGAGATGGCGACGACCCCGTTGCGCGAGAGCAGGTTGCAGACGAAGCCGATGCGGCGGATGTTCGCGTCGCGGTCTTCCTTGCTGAAGCCCAAGCCCTTGGAGAGGTTCGTGCGCACGACGTCGCCGTCGAGCACCTCGACCTTGGCGCCGGCGTCGCGCAGCCGCTTCTCGATCATGGTGGCCACCGTGGACTTGCCAGAGCCCGACAAGCCGGTGAACCAGAGGGTAAAGCCTTTGTGTGTCATGTATTCGTGAACCGTTATCGGTGAACCGTGAGCCGTGGATTCGCGAGCTCCGGCCTGGTCGGCTCACGGCTCACGGTTTCAGGGCTCACGAAAATCTATCGAGCTCTCGGAAGCACCTCTTCCAAGAGAATGTCGAAGGAGCGGCGCACTTGTCCGCTCGGGGAAACGTGGATGCCGCACTCTTTGTCGGCCTCGTCTTCTTCCCACCACCAGCGGCCAGCGCGCGGGTCCTCTCCGGGCTCGGTGGCGCGGGTGCACGGTGCGCAGCCGATGCTGGTGTAGCTCTCGTCGTAGAGCCGGTGGTAAGGCACGTCGTTGCGGCGAATGTAGTCCCAGACCTCCCGCTCGCTCCAGGAGGCCAGCGGCGCGACCTTGATGATGCCGCCGTGCTCTTCGTCGAGCTCGACGGGCGAAACCTCTTCGCGCGCCTGGCTCTGCGAGCGCCTCAAGCCCGTCACCCAGCCGTCGAGCGTGGCCAACTTGCGCTTGAGCGGCCGCACCTTGCGGATCTCGCAGCACAGCCGCCGCTTCGCCACCGCGTCGTAGAACAGGTTGGGGCCGTGCAAGGTGAGCATGCGCGAGAGCTCGTGTGCGTCCGGGGCCAGCATTTCGATTTCGATTCCGTAGCGTTTGCGCACTCGCTCGATCAGGTCGTAGGTTTCCTGATGGATGCGGCCAGTGTCGAGCGAAAAGACCTGGACGTCGCCGCCGGAGAGGCGAGCCGCCATGTCGAGAATCGCCATTCCCGTCGCCTGAAAGCTGGTCGAGATGGCGAGCCTGTCGCCAAGCTCGTCGATCGCCCAGCGCAGAATGTCCTCGGCCGACGCATCACGCGCCGGCCACTGGAACTTCGAGCCGATCGCGGCCGTCATGACGAGATTCAGCGGTTCGACACCTCGGGCCGTAAGCGCCGGGGCCGAGTAGGGGCGCGTGTCTCAGCCCTGCTTCTCCTTCTTGGCGGCCTCGAGCAAGATCATCGCGATCTCGGGCCGGGTGAACTCCGGCGGCGGCAGTTGGCCTTCGGCCAGCATGGCGCGCACCTTGGTGCCGCTCAAATGCACGTGGTCTTCTTGCCCATGCGGGCAGGTCAGCTTCGACGCCATGCCGCCGCACTTCTTGCAGAAGTGCACGAAATCGAAGAAGATCGGCTCCACGCCCAGCTCGCCGGGTTGAAACTCCTCGAAGATGTGCTGCGCGTCGAAAGGTCCGTAGTAGTTGCCCACGCCGGCGTGGTCGCGACCGACGATGAAGTGGGTGATGCCGTAGTTGCGCCGCACCTGCGCATGAAAGACGGCCTCGCGCGGGCCGGCGTAGCGCATCCAGGCCGGGAATCCGGCCAACAGCGTGTGGTTGGGCGCGTAGTAGTTGTCGACCAGCACCTTGTAGCAGTCCAGCCGCACCTGCGCCGGGGTATCGCCCGCCTTGGTCTCGCCCAGCAGCGGGTGGATCACCAGCCCGTCGGCGGTCTCGAGCGCGATCTTGGTGCAGAACTCGTGCGCACGGTGGATCGGGTTGCGCGTCTGGAAACCGACGACCTTCCGCCAGCCCAGCTCCTCGATGCGCTCTTTCACCTCGCGCGGCGAGACCGCCAATTGTCCGGGAACGTCGAGCTTCCAGTCCGGAAACACGTTGGCCTTGCCGGCGATCGAAAACTCGCCCGCATCCCGCAGCCAGGCCACGCCCGGGTGCTCTTCATCCTCGGTGCGGAATATGGTCCTGTTGTAGAGCGGCTTGTTGATCTGGAAGATCTCGTCGATCGAGATCACGCCGGCCGGGGTCGAGCCGTCCATCAGGATGACCTGCGACGCCCCTTCGAGCGACTTGGCCTGATCGGCGCTGACGGGGAAGATGATCGGAATCGACCAGGGCTCGCCGGTCGTCAGGTGCATCGATTCGCAGGCGTGCTCGGTCTCGGCGCCCGTCATGAACTGCGTGACCGGCAAATAGCCGTCTTCAGCAAGCAGGTAGAGGTCGCTGAGGTTGCGGAAGGTGGCCTCGATACGAGGCGCGCCGGAGGCGAGAAGCTCGGCGCTCTGGTCGGGGGTCAGGGCCATGGCGATGGGAATGTCCTCAATCTCTATCGGGATACTAGACATTAGGATAGCAAAGGGGCGAGGCAGCGCGCAAGGCTTCCCCTATTTCTGTTTGACGCTCGGGTTTGGGAGGAATAGACTGATATGCGAAACGGTTAGTTGCTTTACAGAAGCTCGTCACTCAATCTATGGGTCGACGATTCAAGAGGTCGGTCATGAAAATTCACCGCGCCCTTGGGGCGCTCCTGCTGTCGTGTCTCGCGGCAGCTCCCTCTGTTTGGGCTCAAACACAGACCGCCACGGTCCGCGGTATCGTCCAAGACTCGACCGGGGCCGTGGTCCCCGGCGCAAAGCTCACCCTCACCAACATCGACCAAAACCGTCCCTGGAACGTGGAATCGAACGCCGCCGGCGCCTACGTCTTCCAGCAGATTCCGCCCGGAAACTACGCACTTTCGGTCGAGGCCGACGGCTTCAAGCGCTACGAGCGCCCGCGCTTCATTCTGCAAGTTGCGCAGGTCGCGGAGATCAACATTCCATTGGAAGTCGGCGCGGTTACGGAGGTGATCGAGATCACCGCCGAAGCGCCGCTGCTCGAGACCGCGACGTCGGATCTCGGCGAGGTCGTCAACTCCCGTACAGCCGAGTCGCTGCCGCTCAACGGCCGCAACGTCATCCAACTCGTCGGTCTGACGCCCGGCATCAACACGACCCGCAATTTCCGGAACTCGACAAACGGCAACGGCTCGATCAGCGCCATCGCCTTCTCGGCCAACGGCGGCCGCAACGTGGCGAACTCGATCATGCTCGACGGCTCGTCACAAGAGGTCATGGGCTACAACCAGCCGTCTTACATCCCCTCGCCGGATGCGTTGCAGGAGTTTAAGGTCCAAACCAACGCGTTCTCCGCCGAGTACGGCCGCACGGCCGGGGCGGTGGTCAACATGGTCACCCGCTCCGGCGGCAGCGAGTTTCACGGAGTGCTCTACGAATTCTTGCGCAACGACAAGCTACAGGCCAACAACTGGTTTTCGAACGCCAACGGCCGCGACCGGGCGCCATTCCGCTTCAACCAGTTCGGCGGCACGTTCGGCGGGCCGCTTTCGCCCTCGCGGCAGAAGCTCTTCTTCTTCCAGAGCGTGGAGTTTCGCCGCCAGGTAAACCCGGCTTCGGTGACGCAGTCGGTGCCCACTCCGCTGATGAAGCAGGGCGACTTCAGCGAAGACAACCGCACGATCTACGATCCGCTGACGCTCAAAGACAACGGTACGCGCGATCCGTTCCCGAACCAGATCATCCCCGCGGCCCGGCAGAACGCGGTAGCCCAAAACATGCTGTCGTTCTACCCGCAGCCGACCGCCGGCGGCATTCGCAACAACTTCTTCTCGCAGCTCGGCTCGGTCCCCAACACCTGGGATACCTCGACGAAGATCGATTACCGGATCAACGACAAGAACAACCTCTTCGGGCGGCTTTCCCTCAACAAGACCGGCAACACGCTGCCGAGCCGTTGGAACAACATCGCTTCACCGGGATCGGGCTGGAGCGGCTCGATCAACCGCTCGATCACGCTGGATGACACCTACATCTGGAACGGCTGGGTGCTGCACGGAAACTACGGCTATTCGCACCACGCTAACCCGCGGCGCTACATCGACGAGGATTTCTCGCAGACGGCGCTCGGGCTACCTGCGGCCCTTGACGCACAGGCGCAGTTTCCGGTCTTCCCGCGTATCCAGATCGCCGACTTCCAACAGGCGGGCAACAACGCCTCTTGGTACATCGGCAACAAGTTCGAGACCAACACCTGGGTGGGTGACATGTCGAGACTGTTCGGCGCGCACACCATCAAGTTCGGCGGCGTGTTCCGCCTAAACCGCGTCTCGAACCACCGGCCGAACGATCCGGCGGGTTTCTACCAGTTCAACCGCAACTGGACGCGCGAGCGTTTCAACCGCGGCTCTCAAGGCAACTCCGTCGCCAGCATGCTGCTGGGGTTCATGAACGGCGGACGCATTCGCTTCGAGCCGGCGCTCTCGCAGCAGACGCCCTACTGGGGTTTCTACATCCAGGATGATTGGCGGCTGAACAACCGTTTGACGGTGAACCTCGGTCTGCGCTGGGATCAGGACCGCCCGATCACCGAGCGCTTCGACAGGGCCAGCTCGTTCGATTTCAGCGCTCAGCAGCCCGACCTGGTCATCGACAACCCAGGCCTCGAGAGGCCCGTTGTGGGCGGTCTTCGCTTCTCCGGCCTCGACGGCAATCCACGGCACATCAAGAACTACGACAACAATAACTTCGCGCCGCGCCTGGGTTTGGCGTACAAGCTGACGGACAAGCTGGTGATCCGGACCGGAGCGGGCGTGTTCTTCAACCCGACGACCGGTTTCGGCCCTGGGACGGCGACGGTGGGCGCGGTGAGCTTCAACGCCATTTCGCCAATCATCGGCAGTCAGGACGGCGGGCGCACGCCCTTCACCGATGTCGCCGATCCCTACCCGCTGGGCTTCAGCCAGCCGACGAACGGAGCGGAAGGGCTCGCGACCTTCTTGGGCCAGAGCCCCAACGCGATCGTGCGGACCGACCGCACGCCCTACTCGATGCAGTGGAACTTCAACATCCAGTACGAGCTGCCCGGCGACACCTTGTTCGACATCGCGTATGCCGGGAACTCGGGCGTCAAGCTGCTCGGTAGCGGAGTGCAGTTCAATCAGTTGCCGAACGTCCACATGGATCTGGGCGACCGCCTGAACGAGCAAGTGCCGAACCCCTTCTTTGGCGTGATTCCGGACAACACGGGACTGGGCCGCGAGACCATTTCACTCGGCCAGCTACTGAGGCCGTTCCCGCACTTCTCCGGGCTCAATACTCCGCGTGGTTACGAGTTCCACTCGACCTACCACGCTTTACAGACGAAGTTCCGCAAGCGCTACTCGAACGGGCTGCAGTTGCTTGGCGCCTATACCTGGTCGAAGATGATCGACGACGTCAGCTCGGTCGCCGGCTTCGTGGGAGCGCAGAACCCGGGATATACGAACCACTACGATAAGCGCCTCGACAAGACGCTGTCCGGCCTCGACGTGGCGCACCGGCTGGTGGTGAACTACCAGTACGAGCTGCCGTTCGGCAAGGGCAAGGCCATGCTCAACCGCGGCGGCTGGGTCAACCAAGTCGTCGGCGGCTGGAACCTCAACGGCGTGACGACCGTTCAAAGCGGGTTACCGCTGGGAATCAGCTCGCGCTTCAACAACCTGAACGCATTCGGCGGCCGCCAGACTCCGAATCGCGTAACGGGCCAAGACGCGCTCACCTCCGGCAACGTTCGCGAGCGGCTGGGCGGACGCTTTGCCTCGCAGCCGTTCATCAACGAAGCGGCATTCGAAGATCCCGAGCCGTTCACCTTCGGCAACGTGGGCAATTTCATTTCCGATGCCCGCGAACCGAAGTACCTCAACTGGGATATCTCGATCGTCAAGGACTTCCCCTTCAACGAGCGGGTTCGCCTGCAATTCCGAGCGGAGTTTTTCAACGCCTTCAACAACACGGTATTCCGGAGGCCGAACACGAGCTTCGGCAACAACAACTTCGGGAACATTACCGCGTCCGAGGCCGCTCGCATTGGACAGCTTGGGCTGAAGCTCTACTTCTGACCAGGCGGCGCAACAGCTGTACGCCAACCAGGCCCGGCGTCCTCTCGGACGCCGGGCCTTGCCAGCTCGGGAGCGGTTGCTACAATCGGATCTCGACCCGCAGCATGCGTGTAACTCGCAGAAAAACGGTAGCTTGCCAGGTTGGCGACGTGCAGGTAGGCGGCGACGCGCCGGTTGTCGTCCAGTCGATGACCAACACCGACACGGCCGACACCGCCGCCACGGTCAACCAGGTCAAGGCGCTCGCCGAGGCCGGCTCCGAGCTGGTCCGAGTGACCGTAAACAACGAGGCGGCCGCGCGCGCCGTCCCGGTCATCGTGGATACGCTCGCGAGCTTCGGCGTCACCGCGCCCATCGTCGGCGATTTTCACTACAACGGTCATCTGCTGCTCGAGAAGTTTCCTGACTGCGCCCGCGCCTTGGCCAAGTACCGCATCAACCCGGGCAACGTGAACATCGGCAAGAAGCACGACGACAACTTTCGCACCATGATCGAGTGCGCCATCGAGCACGACAAGCCTGTGCGGATCGGCGTGAACTGGGGATCGCTCGACCAGCAATTGCTGACCAAGCTAATGGACGAGAACGCCGCCGGCCCGGACCCCAAGGACGCCGATGAGGTCATGCGGGAAGCGATCGTGCTCTCCGCGCTCAACTCGGCCGAAGCCGCGCAGCGCTACGGGCTGCCCGCGAACCGCATCATCCTCTCGGCGAAGGTCTCCAACGTGCAGGATCTCGTAGCGGTCTATCAACAGTTGAGCGCGCGGACCGATTTGCCGCTACACCTCGGGCTGACCGAGGCCGGCATGGGCATGAAGGGCGTCGTGGCGTCGTCGGCGGGGCTGGCCATCCTGTTGCAGCAGGGAATCGGCGATACGATTCGGGTCTCGCTGACGCCGCAACCCGGCGGCGACCGCAGCGAAGAGGTGCGTGCCTGCCAGCAGATCCTGCAATCGATGGGATTGCGCAGCTTCACTCCGCAGGTCACCGCCTGCCCCGGTTGCGGGCGCACCACCAGCACCTTCTTCCAGGAGATGGCGGAGGAGATCCAGACCTACTTGCGCGACCAAATGCCGGTCTGGCGCGCGCAGTATTCCGGGGTCGAGGATTTGCAGGTGGCAGTGATGGGCTGTGTGGTGAACGGCCCGGGCGAGTCGAAACACTCGCACATCGGCATTTCCCTGCCCGGCACGTTCGAGGAGCCCAAGGCGCCGGTCTACGTGGACGGGCGATTGCTGCGCACGCTCAAGGGCGACGGGATTGTGGCCGAGTTCATCGAGATTCTCGAGGAGTACGTCGCGAAGCGGTACGCCGGCGGCGTCGCCGTGGGCTGAGCCTCGGCGGCGCGGGGGAGCAAAGCGGGCGCGCCGTCTCTCTGCCGTTTCCGTCTCCCGTGTCTGGAAATGTCCGGAAACGTCAGTTCATCCAGACAGGCAGCCTCCCAGTCCTTCCGGCTCAGAGAATCAGGATCT
Source organism: Bryobacterales bacterium (assembly GCA_965216545.1). Classification (GTDB taxonomy): domain Bacteria; phylum Acidobacteriota; class Terriglobia; order Bryobacterales; family UBA6623; genus RI-231. The sequence goes on along the minus strand of OZ244172.1, from coordinate 327,909 downwards.
CGACCGCGTTCGAGGGGAAGCCGTCGACCACGACCACGACATCCGCCAGGCCAGCGCCGGCTAAGGTCGAGCTCAGCTCCACGTTGACCTGATCCAACCCGATGAACTGGCCTTGCGCGTCCGCGAAGAGTACTTGTTGCCGTTCGCCGTCCACGAGAACCTCGATCAGCCCTCCGCCGCGGATGCCCGTTCCGAACAGCACCAGCACCGAACGCCGGTCCGCGTCGCCAAGGTCGATCGGGACCGCCATACGTGAGCCCGCGGGCGCGTCGCTGAAGACGAAGCGCTGTGTGGTCTGGCCTTCTTCGGCTTGGACGATTTGCGCGGCCGCGACGCCCTGGCCGTTTGCGTTGGCGGCGAACAGGCCCGGCGAGGCGTCGCGGACGCGCACCGTGCCCCGCGCCATCACCGAGCCCTCGAAGAATACCGTGACCTGCGCCAAGCCGGCCGCCGTGCCTGGCGGGATCTCGAAGTTGATCTGCTGCGGCGAGACGAAGAACAGCGCCGCAGTGCGGTCGAATCCGGCGGCGTCGGTGACGACGACGCGCGTGCCGGCGATCTCGGCCGGCAGGGGCGTCGAGGTTGCGGCCCGCGTCACCGTGGCGAGCCCGCGCCCGAAGGCCGCTGCGATCGACTCGGGCGCGACGGGCGCTACCCCGGAGAAGCTGGCGGCGTTGATGGTCGAGATCTCCAGGTTGTCGACGACGCGGAACAGGAAGCCGTCATTCTCGCCGCGCCGTCCGCCCTGGAGAGCGCCAGGCGTGACGGCTAGATCGTTGGAGAGCGTCCGGCCGCCGACGTAGATCGCACCGTCGAGCCCCAGCGCGATCGCGCGGCCCTCGTCCAGGCGATTGCCGCCCAAGTAGGTCGAGTCGAGCAGAAATCGTCCTTCCTCGCCGATGCGCGCCCAGAACGCATCGCCGTTGTCGTCAGCACGCTGAGGCTGGATCACGTTGGCGTCCGAGAGCGGAAAGTCATCCGACTTGGTGTGGCCCGCGACCGAGGCGAACCCGTTGGCGTCGACCGCGATGGCGTTGACGGTGTCTTCGCGCCGTCCTCCGAGATAGGTCGCGTAGAGCGGGGCGCCGCCGCGCGAGTCGAACTTGGCCACAAAGCCATCGATGCCCTCGGAGTAGATCGGGAACAGGCCCGGCACCCGCACGGGGAAGTCGTTGGAGCTGGTGGAGCCGCCCACGTAGACGTCGCCGAACGGGTCCACCGCGACCGCGTTGCCAAAGTCGGACTCGTTGCCGCCGAGATAGGTGGAGAAGATGAACCGGCTGCCGGCGGGGTTGAGCTTGGCGAGGAACGCGTCCTCGCCGCCTTCGCGAGAGGACTGGAAAGCGCCGGGCGCGGTCGGGAAGCGGTTCGAGCGCGTGAAGCCGGTCACGTAGAGGTCGCCGGCCGGGCCAAGCGCCAGCGCTCTCGCCTCGTCGTCGCGCTCGCCGCCGAGAAACGTCGAGAGCTCCGCGCGCGAGCCCAACGGGTCGAGCTTGATGACGAACCCGTCGGAATCGTCTCCGCCGAAGGCTGTCTGCACGGCGCCTTGGGTGGTGGGAAACCGGCTCGACCAAGTGCCGCCGCAAACGTAGGCGGCGCCCTGCGCGTCGATGGCGATGTCGGCCGCCCAATCTTGGTCGGTGTCGCCAAGATAGGTTGCCCACTCGAGGCTCGAGCCGCTGGCGGAGAGCTTGGCGGCGAACCCGTCCCGGCCGCCGCCCCCGAAGCGTTGCAGGAAGGCGTTCACCGTCGAAGGAAAGTCGTCCGAGCGTGTTTCGCCGGCGACGAAGACCTCGCCGGCGTCGTTCACCGCAACGCCCCAGGCGCGGTCGTTGTCGCCGCCTCCCAGGAAGGTCGAATAGAGCAGCGTCGCGCCGTCGGGGGCGATCTTTGCGATGAAGGCGTCTTCGTTGCCGCCCTGGTCTTGGTCGCCGGTGTTTACGGGAAAGTCGCTCGAGGCCGTATAGCCGACGACGTAGGCGTTGCCCGTGGCATCGACGGCAACGTCGGCGAGGATCTCCTCGTCGCCGGCGCCGAGGTAGGTGGCGTAGTCGATGAACGGGTCGACGAGGAGCGTCCGGCTGCGGTCATAGGAACCAAGCGCGAAGCCGTACTGGCTCGGCCCTAACCGGCGGAAGCGCGCTTTGACGGGGCGCCGGCCCGAAGGTCCATCCTGCCAGGCGACCGGCTTGCGCTGCACCACGCGCCGCTCGCCCAACTGCAACACTAGGTCGCCGTTGGCCGCGATCTCGATGCCATCGGTGCCTTCAAAGGCCAATTCGACGCTGCTCGGATCGGCGCCGGGTCGAAAGCGAAAGTCATACTCGAGCCCGCCGCGCGCGCCGTGGAAGATCAGGTCCGTCGCCGGGTAAATCTCGCGATAGAGCGCGCGCTCGAAGTTCTCGGCGCCGACGATCCAGGCTTCACGGGCGCCACGCAGGTAGTGCGTGCGCGCTTGTACTGGCGAGAGCGGCGTAGGCGCGACGGCTGGGTTGGCGTTGAGCCAGCGCATGCGCAGGACCGCGGCGCCGCCGGCGCCACGCAGCGCTAACGTCGCGTCGCGGTCGGTGAGCGAGAGCCCGTAGCCGGGGCCGCGCGCAAGCATGCGCGCCCGCGGCGCCGCCTGCCCGCGGTTGACCTCGAAGAGCAACGGCGGCCTGACGCTCGAGAGCGGGGCCGCCGTTGGTTGCGCCTGCCGCTGCGCGCGGCGGGCTATGGGTGTGGGCAGGAGAGCGAGAAAGAAAACGATCAGGATGGGGGTGAGGTGCGATTTCCAGTCCGACATGCAGTCTCCGCTATTCGGTGGGCTCTCGCCCTTCCAGCGGGCGAGGCGTCGTCGGCTCGCCCGCTCGCTCTAGTCGAGCGATGCGGAGGCCGTTTCCTGGTCGGTCATCGTGAGCGTATGCGAGCTCAGCGTCTTCATATAACTCTCGATGCCGCTGAAGAGTTGTTCCGCGACGGTGTCGCGATACTTGCCGCTCTTGAACAGCTTCTCGTCCGTCGGGTTGCTCAAGAACCCGATCTCGGTCAAAATCGCCGGCATCTTCGCGCCGATCAGCACCAGCAGCGGGGCTTGGCGAACGCCGCGGTTCCGCAGGCCCTTGGTCTCCTTCGATAGTCCGCTGTAGATCGCGGATTGCATCCGCTGCGCGAATTCCCGTGACTCTTCGATCTTTTCCTTCTGCGCGATCTTGCCCAACAGATCCTGCAACTCGTGCACCGAGTGGGTCGCGGCGGCGTTTTCGCGCGAGGCCACCTTCAGGGCCCAGGGGTCGGCGGTCAGGTTGAGGTAGAACGTCTCGACGCCGCGTACCGACGCGCTCGCGTAAGCGTTAGCGTGGACGGAGACGAACAGATCCGCCTTGGCGCGGTTGGCGACCTGTGGACGGGAGCGCAGATCGAGGAAGCGATCATCCTCGCGGGTGTAGACGACCTCGGCGCCGAGCCGGTCCTCGATCAACTTGCCAAGCCGCAACGAGACGTCGAGCACGACGTCCTTCTCGCGCAGGCCCGTCGGTCCGATCATGCCCGTGTCGTGGCCGCCGTGGCCGGCATCGATGACGACGCGACCGATCTTGAGCCCCAGAGCGCGAATCAAGCCTTGGCCGCCGCGCGAGGTCGCTTGCGCCGGCTTGGGCGCGGGCAGGTTCTTGGGCAGGTTCGGCGAGGGCGCCGGCGGCGGCGCGGCCTTCGTCATCGTGGTCCGCTTGGGCTGGGAAGGCGGCGGGGGCGGAAGCGCTTCGGAGGCTACCCGCGGCAGCGCGGAAGCCGTCAGTGTCGCGCCGCGCGTCTCGGGCGCGGTTGGTGCGGGGCCTTCGATTCTCTCCACGGCTCGCGGGCCGGGTCGCTGCGGCTGCCGCTCGGCGGTCAGCTCGCGGAACGCCTCGGCGAAACTCTGCGGCTCCGGCGGCGGCGCGGTAGGAGTCTCCGCCGGCGCGGCGCGCTCGACGGGAGTAGGCTCGGCCTTGGTCAGCGCCGGCTGCGCGGGGGCTTCGCTTCGGAGGTCGATCACCAGCCGCGGCGGGTTGGCGATCCACTGAATGTCGTAGAAGACCCGGGTGTTGAGATCCAAGACGACGCGCGCCTTGTCCGCCCGGTTCTGCGCGGCCCGGATGCGCGCCACCTGAGGGTCGTTGACCTCGATGGTCACGCCCTTGCGGATGTCCTGGGTCATGCGCGCCGACATCAGATCGAAGTACAGCCGATGCGGCCGGGAGAGAAAGTCGAACTTGTAGGGGACGTAGTCGTCAGCGTCCACCACGATGCGCGTATAGCCGGGGTGGGAGTAGTGCCGCACCGACGACACCGTGGCGACGCCCGCGCGCATCCTCGGCGGCGCCTCGGCGACGCGGTTCGCCGGAGTCGTAGTCGTCGGGGCTGTCGAGACTTGCCGTACGATCGTCTCCGCCGGCGGCGTCGGCGCCGGGGCGGGAGGTTGCGGCCGCTCTGGCGCAGGCGGCGGCGCCGGCTCCGCACGGGGCTCGCTCAGCTCCGGCAGTCGGCCTCCTTCGAGCTCTCCAATCGCCGCACGAGCCTTTCCGAGCAACCGACTGTGAGGATACTCGCGGATGACGTAGCGGTAGGCCTGGACCGCTTTGCCCCTCCAGGGTTCGGGGCCGAAGCGGTCGATCATCGCGACGTAGACGTCGCCTACGCCCAGCAGCGCGTCGTCGCAGTAGGAGCTGGCCGGGCTGGCGCGATGGACCGACTTGAGGGCGTCGATAACGAGCAGGTATTGCCGTTCGCCGAGCTCGACCTGCGGCACCGCGCGCAGGTCTTCCAGCAGCGTTTGCGCCCGCTTGTAGCGGTCAGCCGCCAGCTCACGCGCGGTCCTGGCCTCGAGCGCGGCAAAGGAGCCGAGCACCACGACGCCGATAACTGCTCGAGTTCGCAATCGTCTCACGGTCCCGCCCATTTCCCGCGAAACCGGGCCTCGGCCCTATTCGCGTTCCACTTCGAACCGGAGCGAGCCATCGGCCGCCGAGACCGCGACGACGCGCGTTCTCTCCGCCTCCTGCTCGCCGTCCGAAGCGGCTGTTCCCTCAGGTCGCCGTTTCTCTGCAATGCGCTCGACATAGTCGCGCGTTTCGGCGTAGGGGGGAATTCCCGCATACCGATCGACCGCCGCCTCGCCAGCATTGTATGCCGCTAAGGCCAGCCGCGCATCGCCTTCGTAGCGATCCAACAAAAACCGGAGGTATTTCACTCCTCCAAGGACGTTCTCGGCGGGATCGAAAACGTCCTGCACCCCGAATCGTCGCGCCGTGCCCGGCATCAACTGCATCAACCCTTGGGCGCCTTTCTTCGACACCGCGAAAGGATCGAACGCACTCTCCTGCCGGATTACGGCCCGGAGCAATTCCGGGGGCAACCCGTAGCGCTCGCCGAGCCGCCGAATCAGGACGTCGAGGTCGACCTTGCCAGGGGCGTTCGTTTCCCCGGGTCGAACCGCCGAACCTTGGACAACCTGTCCTTCCTCGGCCGCATCCGCGTGCACTCTCACGATTCGCTCGGATCTTCCCGAAATGCGTCCGACTCGAACCAGTCGGCCGCTTCCAGGGTCTTCGCGAACCTGATAACGGCGCGTCACCACGGCCTGCTTTCGCGGGACGTCGTCGAAGCGAGGCGCCTCCCGGGCAATCACCCAAGCGGAACCCTCTTCCCGGAGGACGGTATGCTCAGCGACCGCCTGCCCGCACAGGGCAAGACAGCCGCAGATCGCCGTCAACCGAACGCACTTCAAAACAATATCACACGGCATGTTTTCAAGCAAACCCTGGTGCGCGGCACGCTGGCACACCGATCTCGCCACACGCTCCGTCACAGGGATAGACGCGAGCGGCGGTGAAAAAGTCGACCAGGCAGCGCCGGAGTTTTCACCGTCGCTCTCAGGCTACAATAGAGCGAGTCGGGCCGTGGCGCAGCCTGGTAGCGCGCTTCCTTGGGGTGGAAGAGGTCCCGAGTTCAAATCTCGGCGGCCCGACCAATCTTCTCAATGGCTTAGAGCCGTTCACCCGAATCGTCATCCCAGAAATCCCGCACTATGCCCGCATTTGAAGCGGGCGTTGTTCCTCATCGAGCAGCCCGGCGAACAGCCGTTGCTGCACCCGCCGGACTGCCATCTCGCGCCGGTCCAGACCGACGACGGTGTATTCCGAGGTCATCACCGGCCGCGAGTGGCCGGCTTGCGCTTGAGCTTCGATCGCCGTGGCGCCTTCTTCCTGGATGAGGGTTAGGTTCTGCCGGCGGAACGATTGCCAGCCGAATCCGGTGAAGTAGAACCCTAACCGCTCGGCGGCCGGGCGGATCTGTTGCCGCAGCAAGTCCCGGTCGTCGAGCGGCCCTCCTCCCTTCTCGAAGACGTAGTCGTCGAGCTTGCAGTTGAGTGGACGATGCCTTCGCAAGGCCCCGTCGAGATGTCCCAGAGGCAGGACTCTCCGCGAGCGCTCGCTCTTGGGAACGTCCGTCTCGCCGCGGTACATCCGCTCCTCGACGAAGATCAGGCCGCGGTCAAGATCCACCGCGCGCCACTTCAACGCCAGGATCTCGCTGATCCGCATGCCGGTTGACACGGCGGTCAACACCATCAGTGCAGTCTGCGGAGGCAACTCCCACAGCAGAGCCCGAATCTGCTCGTCCGTGAGAATCCGCTTGGGCCACTTGCGGTTCTTCCGGCCCAACCGCACCCGGCGCGCCGGGTTGCGTTCGTGCCAGTAGCCCCAGTCCTCAGCCTTGCTGAAGATGTTCGAGATCAGACCCTGCAGGTCGTGCCGAGTCCACCAAGAGAGGCCCTCGGTCATCTTGCGATTGAGGAAGGCTTGGATCTCCTGCGTTCCGACGTCGCAGATCCGCATCTCGCCGAAGGCCGGCAAAACGTGATTCTTGAGCAGCGAGAGCTGCTTGCTCTTGCCGCCCGGAGCGAGCGTCGGAATGTGGTGCTCCCGGTACATCTCAGCGACATCTGCGAACCGGACTTGGCTGCGGACCGTGTAGACCTCGCGATTGATCACGTGCATGATCTCTTCGCGTCGCCGTAGGGCTTCTCGCTTGGTCATCTCGTCGCAGTATCCGAGTCGATGCCATTTCTCTATCCTCCTAACTTCGTTTTTCCCCACCAGCGCCTTCCGCCGATAGCGGATGTACCAGTAGGGCCTGGGCCCGTCGCGCTTGAGCACGCTGGGCATTTGAAACTCTCGTCTTGCCATTCGTCTTCCTCCGACAAACGGCTCGACAAGGGCAGCTCCGGGCGTCAAGATATCACATCCGGAGGGCTTGAAACGGGGGCGAGGGGAAGTGGAGTTTGAGCTGTCGGAACGGCTCATGCTGGCAGCAGCGGGCTAGGTCGACGAGAAGCCGGATGCCCTTTTCGATGAGTCTTCGCCGAGCAAGAACCTCATAGCGGATAGGAGCTTAGCGAGCGGAAGCTTCGCCACGGGGAGAGAGCGCGTGAGCCGAGGGCTGGATCGAGACGATGGACGGGACTACTACGCTGAGCGGGTCCAGCAAGCGCGCCAAGCCGCGGAGGACCTTCGTCGACGTGAGCAAGAGCGCGAGCCACGAGACAAACAGCCCGAAGCTCGCGAGGCCGAGATCGAGATCCATAGGCTGCCGGCGAGGCCGTGGACGACATCGCGAGCGCCCGGCCGAGAAGCTGCATTGGAGCGTCGACGAGACGTACGTCATCGGGACCGAGAGTATCGGCTTCGGGGCTCCGAGATCCGGACGCTGACCGAAGTCGGACGGTTCCGAGCGATCGACGTCGCCGACCTTCGAGACCACCAGTACGGGGGCCGCCAAAGGAGGACGACCGCGGATTTGAAGTCGCTACGCGACCAAGGTCTGGTCCAAAGGAATCGCATTCGGACGGCGCAAGGCGCTCGGCTAGATGTCGTTGTGCTCTCGAAGGAGGGGCTCGATCTGGCGGAGCGATTCGACGAAACAGAGGATCAACGGCACTACGCGGGCTTGGTCAAGCCCCGCGAGGCGGAGCACGATGCGGCGATCTATCGCATGTTCCAGGCCGAGGCGGAAAGGATACGGGCCGACGGCGGAGAGGTTGTCAGGGTCGTTCTGGACCATGAGCTCAAGTCGAAGGTGTTCGGCGCTCTCGAGAAACGGCGACTGGAGAGCCCCGACGGCGAAGACTTCGAGCGTTTCCAAGCGCAGGTCGCAGAGGCAAACGGCCTCCGCGCGATCGACCGGAAGATCCCCCTGCCCGACCTGCAGATCGAGTACCGCACGGCCGACGGCGGTCTTTCCCGAGTGAGTCTGGAACTCACGACAGAGAACTACAAGGGCTCGCAAATCGCGGCGAAGGCAAGCGCCGGCTTCAAGCTCTACGCGCTCGGAGGCCCCTCTGGCGGCGGCAGCGCGGTTCGCGATGAGCGTGAGCTGACCGCCGACATCCTATCGCTGTGACATACCGGGAACGAATTGACGCCATCCGCGTCCTCGGCTACACACATCGCGAGGCCGGCTTCTTGGAACTGGTCGCACTCCAAAGCGGGTACTTCCTCCGCCGCCAGTACAACGCATTCCTCGATCGCAAGCGCGGCGGGACGGCGGCGGCGCTGATCCGCAAGCTCGTCCAGAGGCGGCACGTCAGCGTCGAGCCGTCGTGCGACCGGACTCCGATCTATCGACTCGGACGGCGCGCGTTCTACGACCGAATCGAGGAACCGAACAACCGCCATAGACGTCGGCGGGGCACAGTCGGGATTGCCTCGAAGGTGATGGCGCTCGACGCGATCCTCGAGATGCGAGAGGTCGCTTGGCTAGGTACCGAAGCCGAGAAGCGAGCGTTCTTCGAGGAGGAGCTGCGCATCCCGTCACCATTCTTGCCGTCCAGAAAGCCAGGCGGCGAACAGAGGTCCTTTCGCTACTTCGTCGACAAGATCCCGATCGGCTTCGAGCCCGGCGACCAATCCCGCCCTCCTGTGGTCTCGATCATCTATGCCGATTCGGGGGCGAACCCGGTCTCGTTCGAGCGATTCCTCGAGCGCAACCGGCTGCTCTTCGCCTGTCTACCCCGGCTCCAGATCGTCCATGCGAGCCCCTCCACGAGCCGACTCGACGCCGGACACTCGGTCTTCGAGGCCTTCCGCCGCGACTTGAGGACCCGCCGGCGGGAGATCATCGAGGCCAAGGTCAACCGCTTTAGCCGATACTTCGACCTCATGCGACACCTCCCCCGAGACGCCAGCGGGGCTGTCGCCGCTTGGGCGCTGCCTGAGCGGAACAGGCTGATGAGCGAGATCGACCCTGCGGATCTGGTCCGGTTGATGAAGTTCGCAGCTCAACCTGACAGGCCGGACATGCGTGCGCTGGCGCGTCCAAAGACCGCCTCTCGCCCGCAATACGTCTGCTATCGGTCGCTGCATCTCGATCACGACTACCGGCTTTTCGGGCTATTGGCGTAGTAGTTGCCCAGACGCATCCTGCAACGCTGGGTCGGCTGAGGGGTCGGCTGGGATTTCACCCGTCCAATCCGAGAAATCGTTGACGTCAAGGAAGTTGCGAGCACCCAGCGGCCTGCCTTTGGCGGACCGCTGGGTCGTGGGAGGGGCGGGAGCGACCCCCACAGTTTGTGCGGCTGCGCCGCCCAAACTGCTAGCGCCGCGAAGACGCGCCGTAGGGTCGCTCCCGCCCCTCTCACGACGTAGGTTGTCGACGACGTTGCTGTCGATGTCGATGTCATCGTTGACATCGACACGGCTGCCAAACATAGCACAAGCATCAACGCCCGCCTCGTGTGGTCGTTACGAGACTCCAAGAAGCGGAGACCGAATCGAACTACGTCGCGCTTGCCTCGAGAGCTGCGTCCGCTATCGCGCCGGGTTCCGCCGTGATGTCGGCGATTGTGTTGGCCTCGAGAAACTCCACGTAGGTCCTGCGCACCTTCGTCCAAGCATGATGCGCCGAGCAAGCGTCCTTGTCGCTGCATTCGCCTTTGCCGAGCAAACAAGCCGGACGAGTGTGGAGCGCCTCGAAGACCTCGACGACGTCGAGGAGCCGAACATTGTCGGCCTGTCGCTCGAGCCTGTAACCGCCGCCGCTGCCGCGCGCCGTCGAGACCAACCCCGAGTTCCGCAGTTGCCACAGGATCTTCGAGAGGTAGTTCGCGGGAATCTCGCATTCGCGCGCAAGGTCGCGGCCGAGGACAGCGGCTCCTTCGGGTTCTGCAGCCAAGCGGACTAGCGCACGGAGCGCGTACTGGGACGTCGCGGACAGCATCGCAGAGTCGGTCAAGCGACCGCCTCCCTGGCTACGGGAAGGCCCAAACGCTCACGCAGCTCGCGGATGAAGCCGCGCGGGCGATAGTCCGGCGGTGCGACCTCAAACACGGGGCGCGTTCTGATTCGCTCGACAGGTATATTCTGCCATTGCAGTCGCGCAACGGGCGACTGGACGAGTAGGTAGGCGTCCGCCCGCTCGAACAGCCGCCGTGCGGAGTCCTTGAAGTCCGCGATCTGAAAATCGAGTGCCAGGGCGTATAGGTCGGGAGGGACATGCTCGACGATCCGGTTGGATTCGACGATGAGATGCCTGTCGCCGTCTGCCAGAGCCTGTACGTAGGCGGCCGCAGCCGCCATGCGCTTATCGGTCGCGCGCAGCCAATACGACTCGGCCGCACCGGCGTGGAGATAGCGTCCAGTGTCTCGATCATCGCGCTGCGCGGTCTCCTCGAAGCACTCGAATCCGCCCGAGGCGCCGGTGCGGTTCGACGAGATCTTGACGGCAGCCCAGCGAATCTCCGGTGTTCCGCGCAGGATGGCGCAAACGATGGAGGTCTTGCCGACCTTGCGGCTGTGCGACCCGATCACGACGAGCATGTTTCGTTGCCTCGAGAATAGAATACATGATAACCTCATGAACAACTCAACAATTGCTGCCTGTGGCTGCACTAAGGAGTAGCTTTCATGCCGACCACCGAGGCCCCCACGATCGCCGACCTCGTGCGCGAATCCCCCCTCCGGGCGAATGTCTTCGAGCGCCACCACATCGACTACTGCTGCCACGGCAAGCGCACCCTCGAGGAGGCCTGCGCGGAGCGTGGTCTCGACCTTGAAGCAGTTCGAGCCGAGCTCGACGCTGCTCCGGCCGCCGCCCAGGACCAGGACTTCGACGCGATGTCTCTCACCGCTCTCGCCGAGCATATCGTCGAGCGGCATCACACCTACCTCCGAACCAACCTTCCATCCATCGCCCAGAAGGCGCAGCGCGTCGTTGAGGCGCATGGTGAGAAACACGCGTTCCTGGCGGAGTTGCAGCGGGTCTTCCAGGCGCTCGCGGACGAGCTCAGCCAGCACATGATGAAGGAAGAGATGATCCTGTTTCCGCTGGCCGCCCACATGGAGCAGGCCGAAGAGGGCGGAACTGCCGCTCCGATGGCGCCGGGCGGCTCTGTCCAGAACCCGATTCGCATGATGGAGCACGAGCACGACGATGCGGGCCGCGCGCTCGAGCGATTGCGTCAGTTGACCTCGAGCTTCACTCCGCCGGAGGACGCTTGCAACACGTTCCGGGCGTTGTACGCCCAGATGGAAGATCTCGAGCGGGATCTGCACATGCACATTCACCTCGAGAACAACGTCCTGTTCCCGCGGGCCGCGACGTTGGAACAGCGTCTCGCCGCACGCTAGGGGCAGTGTATGCCCGTTACGATCGGCGCGAAGCTCGACAGCGACTTTCGAGACCCGCTTGGGCTCCTCGGAGACTGCCACCGTAGGATCGAACGATTCCTCGGAACGATCCTCGCCGTGGCGCGGCGCGCTGGCGGAAAGCCGCTCGACGACGAGCAGCGGCGCGCGCTCGACGCAGCCCTGCACTACTTTCGGGAGGCCGCGCCGCGGCACGTTGCTGACGAAGAGGAGTCGCTATTTCCCCGTCTGCGAAAGACTGGCGATCTCAGCTCGAAGAATGCGATGGACCGGCTCGAGCGGGACCACGCAGCCGTCCAAGACTGGCACCAAGAGCTCGACGTTCTGGGTCGCACGTGGCTGCGGCCGGAAGGACGGCTAGAAACGGTCGACTTCCAGCGCTTCGTGGCGCTTGCGAACAGTCTGCACGGCGCGTACGGGCCGCACATCGCTGTCGAGGATGACCAAGTCTTCCCACGGGCCGGGCTCTTCTGAGCGGGGAGCAGCTCGCTGCGATTGGAAAGGAGATGGCCGCTCGGCGCGGCCTCTCACCAGCCTGACCCGTCCGTCTGGCTGACGGCACGCGCTCCTTTCTCGAGCGCTCAGAAAAAAGTTCCGCAGCAGGCGCGGATGCCCTTGACTTAGATAAGCCGGATAGAGTATATCCTAATTGTCTATGATTTCTGGGACGTCGCTTTCCGCGCTCCGCACCCTCGTCTATCTGGGGCAGCAAAGCCCTGCCATGGTTACTCCGCGGCGCATCGCCGAGGAGCTGGGCGAGTCGCCAACGTACCTGTATAAAGTCACGACGCACTTGGTGAAGGCTGGCATCCTCCGCGCCGAACGGGGCGCAAAGGGCGGCGTGCAACTGGCCAAGCCGGCGGCGGATATCTCGATGCTCGGCGTAGTTGAAGCCTGCCAAGGAACCATCGTTGGCGCCTACTGCCAATCAGTGTGCCGGCCGAGCGAGATCTGCGCGTTTCATCAAGCAGCGAAACAGCTCGAGACCGCGATCCGCGAAACCCTGAGCCGCTGGACCTTGGATCAACTCATGCGGAAGCCGAGTCGTCCAAATCTCCTTTCCGACGGCTTTGCCTGCGTCATGCTTCCGCCGATCCAAACATTGCAACAGACAGCGAGAGCGGGCCCATGACGACACCGACCCTCCAGCTCCAAGTCGCTGTCCCGGGCGAAGACTACCACCGCAACCTCATCAGTTGCCAGGCGGCCTGCCCAGTCCACACGGACGCCCGCGGCTACGTCAGAGCGATCGCGGAGGGTCGGTTCGAAGAAGCCTATCTCATCGCGCGCGGTCCCAACCCCTTCGCTTCCATTTGCGGACGGATCTGCGGAGCGCCGTGCGAGGCCGCCTGCCGGCGCGGCAAGGTTCCGCGCGTGGACGACGACGGCCATTTCGTGGCGCATGATCGTCCCATCGCGATCCGGGCGCTGAAGGGCTTCGTGTGCGACCAGTTCGGCCCCGAAGCCCGCGGGGCGGCTGAAGTCCTCGATCAAGCGCGCTCCTTCGCCCCGCCGATCGCAGGCGGGCCGGAAGAGATGGCGGCGCTGCTGCGCAGTTGCCAGGACGGCGCCATCGAGCCCGCAAACGGCGAGCGCATCGCGATCGTCGGCGCCGGCCCCGCAGGACTCTCGGCGGCGCACGATTTGGCGCTGCTCGGCTTTCGCCCAGTCGTCTTCGAGACCGAGACGACCCCTGCCGGAATGCTGGCGCTCGGCGTCCCCGCGTACCGCATGCCGCGCGACGTCATCCGCGCGGAGATCGCCGTCATCGAAGCGCTGGGCGCCGAGATCCGGTGTGGGGTCACGGTTGGCAAGGACGTCTCGTTCTTCGAGCTGCGGCGGGAATTCGCTGCCGTGTTGATCGCAGTGGGCGCCAAGTCCTCGCGATCGTTGGGTTTACCTGGAGAGGGCGGGCCGCGCGTTTACGGCGGGGTCGATCTGTTGCGCGCCGTGTCGCTGGGAGAGAGCCTCGACATGGGGCAAGACGTAGTCGTCATCGGCGGCGGCAACGTCGCCTACGACGTCGCGCGCACCGTCGTGCGCCAGATTGCCTATGACACGGCGCGCACGGCCGCGCGCCTCGAGAAAACGGCCAATGTGTGGCTGGTTTCGCTCGAAAGCCTCGAGGAGATGCCGGCGGACACTCTCGAAATCCTCGAGGGCGACGAAGAAGGTGTCCGGCGGCTGAACGGCTGGGGGCCGCTCGAGATCCTGCGCGGCGACGATGGCGCGGTTCAGGGCGTCTCGTTCCGCCGCTGCCTGCGTGTCTATGACAAAACGCGACATTTCGCGCCACTTTACGATGACGAGCAGCGCCGCACGATCGATTGCGACACGGTTCTGTTAGCGGTTGGCCAGTCCACGGCGCTCGAATTCCTCGAAAACGGAGGCCAGGACGTCGAAATGATGCGTCCGGGCTGGCCCAAGGTCGACCCGGGCACGCTCGAAACGACTGCATCAGGCGTTTTCGTCGCCGGCGATCTGGCGCACGGCACGCGCCTTCTAATCGACGCGGTCGCCTCCGGCAAGGCCGCGGCGCGCTCGATCTACCGGCGCGTCACCGGCCGCGCGCTCCAGGCCGAGACGGTCACGTCGCACCGCCTGCTCGAGCGCTACCGGCGAGAGCGCGGCTACGAATCGATCCGGCGCCAAGCCGTGCCGGTGCGATCGCCGGCGGAGCGCATCGGCCATCCCGAGCTCGTCGTCGAGACGGGCTACACGGAAGAGCAAGCCATGCGGGAAGCCTCGCGGTGCCTCGATTGTGGCGTGACGCCGGTCTTCGACGGCAATCGTTGCGTGCTGTGCGGCGGCTGCGTCGACGTTTGCCCGACCGACTGCCTCAAGCTGATTCCCCTCTCCTGGATGGCGCCCGGAGAGGACCTCGAGAAGCTGCTCGACGAGACCGTTGGCGACAAGCCTGACCTCGACGAAAGCTCCGCCATCCTCAAGGACGAAGACCGCTGCATTCGCTGCGCTCTGTGCTCCATTCGCTGCCCGGTCGACGCCATCGGCATGGAGCGTGTGACGTTCACGACAACTTGGAGGGCCCTATGACGGTCACACCCGGAGAACCCGGCTCGCGGCTGGATCCCGAGCCTGTCCCGCGACGAGACATTCTGGGGCTCGCATCCTTGTGGGCGGCGGCCTCGGCGATGCTGTTCGCGACCATTGGCATGCTGCGGCTGCCGAAAGCCGCCGTGCTCTCATCGCCGTCGAAGAAATTCAAAGCCACTCTTCCGGAGACGCTCGCGGCCGGCGAGGCCTTCGTGCCCCCAGGCCGGTCGGTCGCGATTTTTCGCGACGCCGAGGGCTTTCACGCGATCTCGACGGTCTGCACGCACCTCGGCTGCATCGTCAAACCCAACGCTGAAGGCTTCGAGTGCCCCTGCCACGGTTCGCGCTTCGGCCCGGACGGAGAAGTGACCAAGGGCCCGGCGCCGCAGCCCCTGCCGTGGCTCGAGGTCAGCGCGAACGGCGACAGCGTCTACATCGACGAAGGCAAGACCGTGCCGAGCGGCACGAAGGCGGCCGTATGAGCGCAAAGGCCACACCCCCCGGAGAGCGCCCTCCCCTCGAAGAGTTCCGCGAGAACCTGCGCGCAGCTCCGCGGCGCATATGGGACTCGGCGTTCCGCGGCGGCTCTCCGAATACGGATCGAACGCGCTCGACGTTCGTCTTCGGCAACGTCTTCCTGCACCTGCACTCGGTGCGCACCCACCGCTGGAGCTTGCGCTGGGCCACAACGTACGGCCTCGGCATCGCCACCCTGGCGGCGTTCCTGATCACGCTCGTCACGGGCATCCTGCTGATGTTCTATTACAAGCCGTACCCGGACGCCGCGTACGAGTCGATCAAGGACATCCACTTTGTCGTCCCGACGGGCCGGTTCATGCGGAACATCCACCGCTGGGCGGCGAACGTCATGGTGGTCGGCGTCATCCTGCACATGGCGCGCGTGTTCTACACGGCGGCTTACCGGAAAGGGCGCGAGTTCAACTGGGTCATCGGCATGGGGCTGCTGGCGCTCACGCTCGGCCTTTCGTTCACCGGTTACCTGCTCCCTTGGGATCAACTTGCCTACTGGGCGATCACGATCGGCGCCAACATCGCACAGTCGCCGCGAGAGGTGACCGACGCGCTGCAGATCACGGAGTGGTTCGACCCCGGCGGATTGCAGAGGCTGCTGCTGCTCGGCTCGGACACCGTTGGGGCCGAGGCTCTGATCCGCTTCTACCTGCTGCACGTCATGATTCTGCCGCTCGCTCTAGCTCTGCTGCTGGCGATCCATTTCTGGCGCGTGCGCAAAGACGGCGGCTTGGCGAAACCCGAAGACGCGGACCAGCGCGTCGGCCCGAGCGGCTCCACCTACCCGGTCTTCACCGAAGCGCCCAACAAGACCTACCAACTGGCAGCCATCGTCAAAGGCCGCACGTCCGTCGTAGGTCACGGCCCCGAGGCCACCGTGCCCTCCATGCCGCATCTGTTCTACGCCGAGCTTGCGGTGCTGATGCTGACGGCTCTGATCTGTTTGGGGCTCTCGATCGTCTCCGACGCGCCGCTGAAGGAGCTGGCGAACCCGGCGGTCCCCGAAAACCCGGCCAAGGCGCCGTGGTACTTCCTCGGGCTTCAGGAGCTCGTTTCGTTCTCGGCGTTCATGGGGGGCATCGGCATCCCGGCAATCGTCCTGCTGGGTCTCGGCCTGATCCCCTACCTCGACCGCGAGAAGACGGGGACGGGCGAGTGGTTCGGCGGCCCCGGCGGCGCGGGGCTCGTCAAGCATGCCGCGCTGTTCGGCTGCGCGGTCACGCTGCTGGTCGAGACGATCGCGATCCGCTTTGGCTGGCTGCGCGAGTGGTTCCCCGACATTCACCAACTGCTGGTCACCGCGTTCAACCCGGGGACGGTGCTCGTAGCGCTCTACGGCGCCTACTCGGTGTGGCTGGTCAAGCGCTACGGCTCGACGCGCGCCGGCGCCATGGGCCTGTTCACCTGCTTCTTGTGCGGGTTCGTCATCTTGACCGTGATCGGGACGTACTTCCGCGGCCCGAACTGGGACTTCTATTGGTCGCCGGCCGACTGGCCGCAGCACTAGGCGCGAAGGAGGAGCTGCAATGAATAAGAACAAATACCTCCTCCTGGCTTCGAGCTTGGGCGTGCTCGCGCTTCTCCTCGTTGCGGCAGCGCAGGAGAACTTCGGCCGCGATTGGAGGAGGATTCAGAGCCAGGCGAAAACGGACGAGGGACCAGTCCCGGTGGCGTTGCGCCAGGTGGTCAATCCGACTCTGGGGACGAGCGACCGCTGCGTCTCCTGCCACGTCGCGATGGCGCCCGGCGAGCAGACCGCTACCGGCATGGACTTCCTCGAGCCGCATCCGGCGGTCGTCCACGATCCGACCGAGTACGGCTGCACGATCTGCCATGGCGGCCAGGGACAGGCGACCGAGAAGGATGACGCGCATGGCCGTGTGGAGTTCTGGCCCGAGCCGATGCTGCCCGCCGGCTTCAGCTACGGCGGTTGCGGCGCCTGCCATGTGGTTCCCGGCGCCCCGGCCCGCCCTGTCTTCGACCGCGCCCAGGGCGCCTTCCAGCGTTTGGATTGTTGGGCCTGCCATCGTGTGGATGGTCGCGGGGGGACGGTTCGCCCCGACGGACGCGGCATGGAGGGTCCGGACCTTTCTCTGGCCGGCATTCGCGGCTACGACACGGATTGGTACGCGAAGCATCTCGCCCAGTCCAACACCGATGGAGCTGACGCGTGGCGCAGCTCGTTCGGAGAGATCAGCGAGCCGGACCGCGATCTGCTGAAGCTTTACCTCGGAACGCGCGTCGGAGCTGAGCCGCTGGTCGACGCCAAGGCCGATTTCCTGGGCGCGGGCTGCCTGGGTTGCCACCGCTTGAGCGGCGTGGGCGGAGACGAGGGTCCGGACTTGACGCGCGGCGGCGAGAAGGACCCGGCTCGGCTCGACTTCACGCACGTGCCCGGCGGCCACTCCGTGGAAGCTTGGCTGACCGAGCACTTCCTCTCGCCGGCCGCCGTGGTCGTCGACTCCAAGATGCCGGCGGTCGCGGCGCCGAAAGAAACGGTCGAGCGCTTGACGATGTACACCTTGTCGCTGCGGCGGCGCGACCTGCCGGAATCGCTGCTGCCGCGCGACCGGCTGCGGGTGGCGCGCTTTGGCGAACGGGAGTTTTCGTCCGACGGAGAGACGATCTACTTGGCGTTCTGCTCCGGCTGCCACGGCGAACGGGGACAGGGTCTCCAAGCGCCGGGATCGGTGTTCTTCCCCGCCATCGCAAGCCCGGACCTGCATCGCCTGGCCTCCGACGACTACTTCACCAACGCGATTACGAAAGGCCGACCGGAACGGCGCATGCCGGCTTGGGGCGAGATGGAAGGGGGGCTGCGTCCCGACGAGGTCAAGGCGGTCGTCCGGCATTTGCGAAGGCTAAGCGAAACCCAGCCGGTTCCGGACACTCGTCCGGCCCGCTGGGTGACCGCAAACGCCACCGAAGGCGACCGCCTTTACGCCGCCGCCTGCCGCGGCTGCCACGGCTTGGTCGGGCAGGGCGCCGACGGGCCCTCGCTCCGCGACCCGGCGTTTCTCGCGGGCGCCACGGACACCTTCCTCGTCGAGACGATCGCAAACGGCCGCACGGGCACAGCCATGGCGGCCTTCTCCAAGCCCTCGACCCTGCACCGGAACCTGAGCCGCGAAGAGACCGAGTCCATCGTGGCCTTCTTGCGTACGTGGGAGAAAGAACAATGAGTAAGCACGCGCCATCCCGCCGCGATTTCCTGGCATTGGCTTCGACCGCAGGTCTCGGCGCCTTCGCTGCAGCGGTCGACCAGGCCTGGGGTCTGCAAGCGATCTCAAACCCGCTCGCGACCTATCCCGACCGCGGCTGGGAGGAGGCCTATCGCGACCTGTGGAAGTACGATTCGACCTTCACGTTTACGTGCGCGCCGAACGACACCCACAACTGCCTGCTGCGCGCCTACGTCCGGCAGGGGGTGATCACCCGCATTGGCCCCACGATGCGCTACGGCGAGGCGGAGGACTTGAGCGGCAACCGCACGACAGCCCGTTGGGATCCGCGCGTTTGCCAGAAGGGACTGGCGTTGACGCGGCGCTTCTACGGCGACCGGCGCGTGAACCAGTGCATGGTGCGGGCCGGCTTCAAGAAGTGGGTCGAGGAAGGCTTTCCGCGCGGCGGCGACGGGCGCCCGCCGGAGCGCTACTTCCAGCGCGCCCGCGACGAGTGGGTGCGCGTGACCCACGACGAGGCCGCCGGCATCGTCGCCGCCGCTCTCGAGAACATCGCGACGACCTACTCCGGCGAGGAAGGCATGCAGCGGCTGCGCGATCAGCATTACGACGAAGCCGTGATCGAGAAGACGGCCGGCATCGGCGTGCAGACCATGAAGTTCCGCGGTGGCATGCCGTTGCTCGGCATGACGCGCGTCTTCGGCATGTATCGCATGGCGAACTCGATGGCGCTGCTCGACTCGAAGATCCGCGGCGTGGGCCCGGACGAGGCGGTTGGCGGCAAGGGGTTCGACAACTACTCCTGGCACACCGACCTGCCTCCCGGGCACCCGATGGTCACCGGCCAGCAGACGATCGACTTCGACCTCTCCGCCGTGGAGCACTGCAAGACCTGCGTGGTCTGGGGAATGAACTGGATCACGACCAAGATGCCCGACGCGCACTGGCTGACCGAGGCGCGGCTCAAGGGCGTTCGCATCGTGGTGATCGCCTGCGAATACTCGGCAACCTGCAGCAAGGCGGACGACGTGCTGGTGGTTCGCCCGGGTGTTTCGCCGGCGCTGTCGCTCGGGTTCTGCAACGTGATCTTCAAGGAGAAGCTCTACGACCGGCAGTACGTGAACCAGTGGACCGACCTGCCGATCCTGGTGCGCATGGACTCGCTCGAATACCTGCGCGCTCAGGATGTGTTCGGCGGCGCCAAGGAGCCGCTGACGAATACGCGCGTGCTGGCCGAGAACGAGTCGATGCCGCCTCCGGCCGCGCACGACAAGATCATCGTTCCCGAGGCGATGCGGCTCGATTGGGGCGACTACGTGTGGTGGGACGAGGACGCCGACGAGCCGCGCAAGCTCACGCGCGACATGGTCGGGAAGAACTCGAACGTCACGAACCCCAAGCTCGAAGGTGAGATCGAGGTCACCCTGGCCAACGGCGAGACAGTGCGCTGCCGGCCGTCCTTCGACCTCATCCAGGAGTACGCGGCACACTTCGATCCGAAGACCACCGAGGAGATGACCTGGGCGCCGGCCTCGGCTGTGGAGTCGCTCGCGCGTCTCTTCGCCAAAGATCCCGGCACGACGTTGTTCGCCGTGGGCATGGGCCCGAACCAGTTCTTCAACAACGACAACAAGGACCGCACGCAGTTCCTGCTCGCCGCACTGACGGGCAACATCGGCAAGATCGGCGGCAACATCGGCTCCTACGCCGGCAACTACCGCGTGGCGTTGTTCAACGGCTGCCCGCAGTACATCAACGAAGATCCGTTCGACATCGAGCTCGATCCTGCGAAGCCGTCGCGGGTGCGCCAGTACTGGCGGGCCGAGTCGGCGCACTACTACAACCACGAAGATCACCCGCTGCGCGTGGGGAAGAAGCTGCTCACCGGCGCCTCCCACATCCCGACGCCTACGAAGTCGCTGTGGTTTGCGAACGCGAACTCGATCCTGGGCAACGTGAAGTGGCACTACAACACGGTCGTCAACGCCCTGCCCAAGATCGAGATGGTCGCGGTGAACGAGTGGTGGTGGTCGACCTCCTGCGAATGGGCCGACGTCGTGTTCGGGGTCGATTCCTGGGCCGAGCTCAAGCACCCCGACATGACCGCCTCGGTCACCAACCCGTTCCTGTCGATCTTCCCGAAGACGCCGCTCAAGCGGATCTTCAACACTATTGGCGACATCGACGTGCTGGCGCTGGTGGGGTCGAAGCTCGCCGACCTGACCGAAGACCAGCGCTTCAACGACTACTGGAAGTTCGTGCGCGAGGACCGCACCGACGTCTACCTGCAGCGCATCCTCGACGCTTCGTCGAATTCGCGGGGCTTCCAGATTGACGACCTCCAAAGGAAAGCCGAGGAGGGCATCCCCGCCATCCTCGAAAGCCGCACAAGCCCCAAGGCGGTGGGCTACGAGCAGGTCTACGATTCGCGCCCCTGGTACACCAAGAGCGGGCGGCTCGAGTTTTACCGCGAAGAGGCCGAGTTTATCGCGGCGGGCGAAAACCTGCCGGTGCACCGCGAGCCGGTGGACTCGACCTTCTACGAGCCAAACATCATCGTCTCGCCGAACCACGAAGCGATGCGGCCGGAGGGCCCCGAGGTCTACGGCGTCGAACGCAGCGACCTGAGCTGCGAGACCCGCTGCGGCCGCAACGTCGTGCTCACGTGGGCGGAAGCCAAGCAGACCGCCCACCCGCGCGCCAAGGAAGGCTTCAAGTTCATCTTCCACACGCCGAAGTACCGCCACGGCGCACACACGATGCCCATCGATACCGACATGGTGGCGCTGCTGTTCGGCCCCTTCGGCGACGTCTACCGCCATGACAAACGCAAGCCCTTCGTCACCGAGGGCTATGTGGACATCAACCCCAGCGACGCCCGCGAGCTTGGTGTGGCCGACGGCGACTACATCTGGCTCGACCCCGACCCGGAAGACCGGCCCTTCCGCGGCTGGCAGAAGAACGAGCGCGACTATGAGTTTTCGCGGCTGCTCTGCCGGGCGCGCTACTACCCGGGCACGCCGCGCGGCGTCACGCGCATGTGGTTCAACATGTACGGCGCGACGCCGGGCTCGGTGGAGGGGGCCAAGAAGCGCGCGGACGGCCTCGCGAAGAACCCCCGCAGCGGGTACCAGGCGATGTTCCGCTCGGGCTCGCATCAATCGGCCACCCGCGGCTGGTTGAAGCCCACCTGGATGACTGATTCCCTCGTCCGCAAGAACCTGTTCGGCCAAAGCGTCGGCAAGGGGTTCCTGCCGGACGTCCACTGCCCCACCGGTGCTCCGCGCGAGGCGATCGTCAAGATCACCAAGGCGGAGCCGGGAGGGATCGAGGGCGAGCCGCTCTGGCGGCCTGCCGCCATGGGGATCCGTCCCCGCTACGAATCCGATTTGATGCAGCGTTACATGGCCGGCCGCTTCTACTACGGCCGAGAGGAGAGCTAAGTCATGGCGAGAGTCTACAACTGGCAGATCGGCCGCGACATGTCCTACTGGTACCCGGAAAGCCGGCCCAAGAAGCAGTTCGCCGCCGTGTTCGACATCAACAAGTGCATCGCGTGCCAGACCTGCACTCTTGCCTGCAAGACGACTTGGACGTCCGGCAAAGGCCAGGAGTACATGCTGTGGAACAACGTGGAGTCGAAGCCGTATGGCTTCTACCCGCTGGCGTGGGATCTCAAGTTGCTCGAGAAGCTAGGCGGCGGCCTTTGGAACCAGGGCCGCTACGGGGGCGAGACGATCTTCGAAGCCGGTTCGGCGGGCGAGCGGCTGGTCGGCATTCGCCCGGCGGAGGAGGACTACGCCTACCCCAACGTGGGCGAAGACGACTGCACGGGTCAGATCGACGCAGGCTCCGCGCAGGCTTTGCCGCACATGAACTGGTTCTTCTACCTCGCGAGGATCTGCAACCACTGCACGTATCCGGCTTGTCTGGCTTCTTGCCCGCGCGGCTCGATCTACAAGCGCGAAGAAGACGGCATCGTCCTGGTCGACCAGAAGCGCTGCCGGGGCTACCAGGAGTGCGTCAAGGGCTGCCCGTACAAGAAGATCTACTTTAATCCGATGACGGGTACTTCGGAGAAGTGCATCGGGTGCTTCCCGAAGATCGAGCAGGGCATCCAGCCGCAGTGCTTCGTCAACTGTATCGGCAAGATCCGGATGGCCGGTTGGATCTCGAAACCCGGCGAGGAGCGCGCGGACAACCCGATCGACTACTTGGTGCGCATCCGCAAGATCGCCTTGCCGCTTTATCCGCAGTTCGGCCTGGAGCCGAACGTCTACTACATCCCGCCGATCAACGTTCCGCCGCCCTTCCTGCAGCAGATGTTCGGGCCTGGGGTGGAGGACGCGATCGCGGCCTATCGCAATGCGGCGAACGACTTTGACTTGGCGGCCTTGCTCTGCCTGTTTGGCTCGAGCGAAAACGTGATGCCGCGCTTCCGCAGAGTCGGCGATACGGTGATTGGGCTCGACGACGCCGGCCGCGAGCTGGTGCGGGTGCCGATGAACGAACCCGTCCACGTGCGGCCGGCCTACGACCCGCGGCATCAACTGGTCCGCATCAACTGCCCCTAAGGAGGAGGAGACCATGCGAGCACACTGTGTCCGAATTGCGGGAGCGCTCAGCCTCGCCTTGCTCGTGGGCTGCGGGGCCAAGATCGAGACCGTCAACGAGGTCGCCGCCTTCTCTGCGACGGAGATCCCGCTCGAACCCGCCGCCGCCGGCTGGTCCCACGTCCCCGTTTACACGGCCAACCTGCGGCCGCAGGACGCGGTCGAACCGCGTCTGATGGAAGCGTCGACCAAGCAGGTGCGGGTGAAGGCGCTGACCAACGGCGCTGAGATCGGTTTTCGTCTGGAGTGGGATGACGAGGCCGCGAACGACCGCCCTGGCCCGGCGAAGTTCCTCGATGGCTGCGGCGTCCAGATACCGCGACAGATCCAACCCGAGCCGCCGGACGCACAGATGGGCGAAGAGGGCTCCCCGGTCGACATCGTCTTCTGGCGGGCCGACTGGCAGGCTTCAGTAGAAGGCCGCGGCGACTCGATTCAAGACCTCTATCCCAACGCTTCTGTCGATCACTACCCGTTCGAAGCGGCTTCGCTCGAAGAAGGCTCGGCGGCCAAGGCGGAAATGAGCCGGCGCTATGCGCCCGCGGCAGCGGTCGGTAACCGGCGCGTCGGCCCGCGCGACTCCGCCGTCGAAGCGCTTGCGGCAGAGGGCGCCGGCAGCCTTGCGCCTAATCCCGACATGAAGGCAGAGGGAACCGGCATGCGCACGCAAACCGGTTGGGCCGTCGTGATCCGCAGGCCTCTGCCGCAAGGGCTGAGCGCGGAGAATCGCGGCCAGATCGCTTTCGCCGTCTGGGAAGGCTCTCACGGCGAGGTTGGCTCGCGGAAGATGATCACTGGCTGGACGCCGTTGGCGATCCGGGAGGAACACTGATGCAGGCTACAGATAGCAACCTCGAAGCCGCACAACTGCTCCGTGAGGCCGCGAACTGGCGGCTCGTCAGCCTGCTCTTCTCGCGGCCGCGCGATGGCTGGAAGACCGAGCTCGCCGCGAGCGCCCTCGAGACATCCGACCTGCTGCTCGAATCTGCCTGCGCGGCCGCCCTCAACGAGTCGTCCGAAGGCGTCTACCACTCGATCTTCGGCCCCGGCGGCCCCGCGGCGCCGCGCGAGGCGAGCTATCGCACGACACTTCAGTTGGGCTATGTCCTATCTGAGCTCGAGGCGTTCTACAACGCATTCGGATACAGCCCGAGCAGCGAGGAGACGCCTGACCACGTAGGCGTCGAAACTGACTTCGTCGCCTACCTGCTCGTGAAAGAAGCTCTTGCTCGTTCGCAGGCGAGCTCCGACCAGGCCGAGACAGCCGCCCAGGCCCGCGCTTCGTTCTTGGACGCGCACCTCTCGTACATGGCGGAGCCGCTGCACCGCAGCCTGACGTGCTCAGGCGTTCGCTACCTCGAAACGGCCGCCGCCGCCCTGCTCGCCCGCGTCGGTTCGGCAACGGTCGAAACGAATCAGAAGGACGCGGCCGCCGGTCTCGTGACGATCGAAGACGTGGCTTTCTCCTGCGAGTGACTGTCAGCCTGTGTCGTGGCGGTGAAGATGGGCGCAACAGACTTGGCACAGCAGTGGTTTGGAGCCGCCCCGCCGAGCCGCCTTGGTTGTTGCTCGAGCTGCCCGCAGACGCCCGCACTTGATGTCGCAGACGCGCAGTTTGCCCGCAAATGCCAACCGGTCCAGTTGGCGTAACTGGCTGATTCCTGGCAAGATGACGATCCTGCCTCTTCCCCAGGCGCTCCTTGGGGTGGAAGAGGTCCCGAGTTCAAATCTCGGCGGCCCGACCAATCTTCTCAGTCAGTTAGCCCTTCCGTTCTTCCCTTCAATAGGGCGATGTCCACACGGATGTCCACATGGACGTCGATTCTGCCAGTCTCGGCCTACTGACCCGTTCGCGCCTTGAGCGCCGCCAGAACGCGGCCGACCCGTTGATCGGGCCTCCTTTTTGGGCATCGATAAACCAAAGCCCGACATCGCGACGGTCTCAAAGAAGGTGAGCCTCGGTCCAGCCGGCGCTACGCGCATGAGCCGGCGGAATCGCGCACCGGCCTTGCTACGGGCGAGGCGTCGGCCACTTGGCGGCGATGTCGAGAGGAGGGCCAATGGAAGGGAGGCGGAACGCGAACGGACCGGCCCTCCCTGTCCACGGGTCGTAGGTTGGGGCAACCAATAGTCTACACCCAGGAACGAGAGCGACGAGGAACAACGTCGCCGCTAGCACGCAGCCCGGAGCGTCCGAGCCCCGGCGCCCCCATGCCCCTCTTTCACGGACGGGGGGTCCCCGCAGCCCCGGAGGGTGAGCCCCGGAGGATGAGCTCTCAACTTACCGGCGGTGCTGTTGCTAGGCGACCAACCCCATGCATCACGGCCGTGCGTTGTGTCCGTCTCCCGTCGCACCGCGTTCATCCTCCTGCTTGGGCGATGGGCGTCGGAACAGCGTCGAGCCTGCCACCTCTTGCGTGGCAAGGGCTTGGAAGGCGGCCAGGAAGCCGGTGGCCGACGCCCGTCAGCTTCCGTCTTGCTTCGTAAAAGCGACGCGGCGCCATGGGATGCCAAGTCGGCCCGTCGCGACTGACGCGCCGGCCCCGGCGACCCCCCTACCCCCCTTTTTCGCGACGGAGGGTCCCCGCGGGGGGGGGGGGTGAAAGGTGACGATTTCAATCGAGCGATATCGCTAGTAGTCGCGGCGTTTCGCTTGGCAAGTTTTCTCTTATGACATAAACGAGATATAAATATCTGAAGTTGGTATTGCGCATGGTCTAACGTCGTGCTACTATGTAGTTGACGGTTACAGCGCTGCGGCAGGTAATATTCGACGGGATTGGGGTATCCACTTGACTCAGGTGACCCCAACATCTTGTGGTCGGCCTTACCCCGGTTCGGCGTCCCAATCGGCCACGATCGAGCGGTACGGCGTCGGCTCGACCGCGACAGCTTGCTGAACGAGGCGGTAGAACAGCTTGCCGCGGCTGCGTGAGCTGCGACGGTTGAAGCGGAACACGAACTCATCGAGGTAGTAGTCGAGATGCTCGCGGCTGATCGCGCCTTGGTGGGTGCCGAGCATCCAACGCTTGAGCAGCGAGATCGCCTTGTGGACCCGCGGCAGCAGCTCCGACGCCTCCTTGCGCCGCCCCGACAAAAAGACGATGCGATGCCGGTAGCCCTTCTTCTCGAGCGGCTCGTAGCCCAGCCAGCCATCGCTGTGCAGCAGGCTGCCCGGCTCGACCGACTCCTCCACGAAAGGGATCAGACTGGCCGCCGAGGCGTCGCGCACGCGACGCATGCGCAGGCGTCCCATCCCGGCGCCCTTCTCCTCCACGGCCACTGCAATCAGCGCTTTGCGCTCGGTCTGACGGCCGGAAACGCCTTCTTCCGGGCCGCCCCAATAGGTCTCGTCGACCTCCACCACGCCGCTGAGCCGCTCGCGTCCGGGACGCACCATCGCCCGCCGCAGCTTGTGCAGCCACGTCCAGGCCGTCTGGTAGCTGCCGAGGCCGAGGACGCGTTGCAAGCCCAGCGCGCTCGCTCCGTTCTTCTGCGAAGTGATGTGCCACATCGCGCGGAACCACAGCCGCAGCGGCTTGCGCGTGTCCTGGAAGATCGTGCCGGCGGTCACCGAGGTCTGCCGGCCGCAACGGGCGCACTCCAGCCTAACTTTGCGCACCGGCCACGCCCGCCCATGGCCGCAAGCCGGGCAGCGAAACCCGTCGGGCCAACGCAGCCGCATCAGGTAGTGGCGGCACGCCTCCTCGGTCGCGAAACGGGCCTCGAACTCCACCAGATCACGCGGATAATCCTCCATAGCGCCGCATACTACATCTTGGGGTCACCTGAGTCAAGTGGATACCCCACTTCCCTCGATAGCGAGCGGAGGCCAAAGACGGCGCCAGCCGACGAGGCCGATGAACTCCAGGAACGATTTTGGATTCCGCCCGCCGATGATCGCGGCAATCCCGTCGATCCTGTCTTCGCGCAAGCCGCCTACGCCCTCGGCGGCTTGTTCTTCCGATATCGCAAGTTCGATCTCGACGACGATTCATGCCGCGCCGAGTTGATCGAGCAGGCAGTCTTTCGCGCCTCGCGCGCCGAGAAGTCGGCGCCCGTCGTCGATCCCAAAGCCTACGTCTTCAAGATCCTTGCTCGTCTGCTCGACAAGCAGGTCGTCCGTCAGCGAAGCTTAGCCGGGATTTCCATTTTGGCCATCCCGACGCGTGTGGCGTAGTCGAGCACGCCGCTCCGGCGCAACGGTTTTCTGCCTTCTCCGGCACATTCGCCTCCTTCCTCCTTTGTCTGGCCGCGACTGGGAGCGTCGCGCGTCGCTTCACGGGCTCGGACGGCGCCCTTCGCCGACACCGCTCCGACCTCGCCTCTCGGCGACTCGTGTTCGGATGCTCCGAGCCTCGCCGCGTCAGCCTCCCGGCGCAGGCAGCGCCGCCAACCTCGCCAGCATCTCGCCGAACAGCTGGCGGTTGAGGCGCCCCTCGGCCAACAAGAGCCAGTAGTACCGCGCGTGCTTCACCAGCCGACCGCCGGTCTTCATCAGCCGCTGCTGCAAGCTCGTCAGCGACCAGCTCTTGATCCGGCTCGGCAGCCCCAGCCGCCGCCACAGGTTGCCCAGGTTGTAGGCCAGCACCGCGAGTTGCAGCCGCACTTCGTTCGCTCGGAAGCGCCGGCACGACAGCCGCGTCCAGCACGTCGCCTGCTTGCCTTCCTTGATCCACTGCTCCGCCGTGCCGCGCTTGTTGTAGAAGCGCACCACCGAGCGGCTCGGCAACGCCATGTTCGTGACGATGAAACCGACGCGCGGAAACAACTCGCCCGCGTGGTGCTCGACCTTGGCGACGACCCGCCGGGACTTCGACCAGCTCGCGGCCTGATAGCGGAAGCTCTTGTAGCGCACCAGCGGTTTGAGCGAGGGCCTGCCCGGCGCTCGGAATAGGATGTCTTCGATCTCCAGCTCCAGGTTCCTGTTGGCCGGAATGCGGATCACGTAGTTGACGCCGCGCTCTTCCAGCGCCTCGTAAATCTCCGGCTTGGCGAAGGCGGCGTCGGCGCGGAACGTGACTTCCTTGCCCTCGGCCTGTTGGCGCTCGATCTCGGGCAGCAACAGCTCGTCCCAGTCCTCGGCGCTGGAGACGTTGCCCGGCCGCAGCTTCGCGGATAAGCAGTCGCCGTGCTGGTTGAACAGCAACAGCGGGTGATAGCAGACCGACTCGTAGTGGCCGTTGTAGGCGCTGCCTTCCTGTTGGCCATGAACCGGGCTCTCGGTCGAGTCCATGTCGAGCACCACGCGCTCGCTGTCGTCGCCGGCCTCGGCTTGGCCGATCAGCTCGCGGTTCACCGCCATCAACCCGATCAGGTTCTCGTCGCCGGCGAGCATGCCGGTCTCGAAGCTCTGCAACCGCGAGGTCAGCGCCCCGCCGCGATCCCAGTTCTTCTTCGAGCCGAGCAGGCGAAACGTCGGATCGGCGGCCACCCGCACGGCGTCGTTGAGGTCTTCGTAGCCCGCCAACCGCGAGTAGACCGACTGCCGCACCAGATCCGCCAGCGGGAACTTCTTGTTCTCGCCCTGCCGCGTATCGCTGAGATGGTCGTCAATCAGCTTGCCGAGGCCGAGCCGTTCGTCTAGCTCTCGAACCAGCAGCAGGCCGCCGTCAGAGGTGACCCGCGAGCCCTGGAAATCGACCTTCACAAACCCGTTGAACGAGAACTGAAACGGCTTGCCATCCTTGTCACCCACTCGGTGTCGCCCTCCATGGCCCATCTGATGCGCTCAAACCCGCATCTACAGGGGCGCCGGGAGCATCGCGATGGTTAGCAGGCTGGAGTCAAATCGGAAATCCGGGTGTATCGAGGCTACGGTTCGACAGCAGCCGCGGCGACGTAGTACAACGGACGCTTCGCCCGCCATGGAGCCACACCCCTACTACCTGTTGGCTCGCGAGCTCTTCGCCGCGGGGTTGACGCTGGCCACGGCCTGGTTTCTCGGCGCGGCGTTGCTCGGCCCTGCCGCGCGCGTGCGGGCCGCGTTGACGCCCCGCGAGCACAGGCTGTTCGCACTCGGCTTGGGGGCCGCGGCGCTGAGCTTGGCCGTGCTGCTGTTGGCGCTCGCGGGGCTTGTCTACGACGCGAGCTTCTGCGCACTCGCGGCGCTTGCGCCGGCGGCGTGGCTACGCTGGGGGCGGGGCCGCGGCGGCAAAGCAAGCGCGCCCGGCGGAGACGGCGGATGGCTCTGGCGCAGCGCCTGGTACGCCGCCCTCGCCGTTTATGGCTGGCTGTACCTCATCAATGCGCTGGCCCCGGAGATCGGCTCGGACTCGTTGGGCTATCACCTCGGCTTGGTGTTTCGCTACTACCGCGACCACCAGCTCACGCCTATCACCACCAACGTCTACGCCTTCCTCTCCCAAGCCGCGGAGATGCTCTACCTCTTCGCCTTCGCCTTCGCGCGCCACGACGGGCCGAAGCTGGTGCATTTGGCGTTTCTGTTCGCCACCGCGGAGGGGATCGTGCTGCTGGCGCGGCGCGCGGGCTACCATCGCGTCGGCTACCTCGCGGCGCTGCTCTACTTCTGCTCGCCAGTGGTTGGCAACGACGCCATTACGGCCTACAACGACTGCTCGTTGGCGTTCGTACAGCTTCTGGCTCTCTACGGGCTGGTTGTCTGGAGTCGAGATCGCGATGCACAGTGGGCGCCGGTGCTGGGCGCGCTCACCGGCTTCAGCTTTGCCATCAAGTTCACTGCCGTCTTCGCCGCGGCCGGCGTCGCCTGCGCTTTCGTTTGGGGCTGTTGGCGCTCCAGCCGCCGCGCCTGGCTGCGGCCGGCGCTCATCTTCGTGTTGGCCGCGGCGCCGCTGGCCCTTCCCTGGCCCGTACGCAACTGGGCGGTCGCCGGCAATCCCGTGGCGCCGTTCTACAACGACGTCTTCCCCAACCCCTACGTGACCATCGACTGGGAACGCAACTATCGCAAGTACCTGCTGCACTACAAGATCCCCGAGGAGAGCAAGGGCTGGCGCGACTACCTCGAACGCCCGCTCGAGGCGACCTACTACGGCCGGCGGCTCGGCGGCTTCACCGGACCCGTATTTCTGGCCGCGCCCCTCGCTCTGCTGGCCTGGGGGCGGCCGCTCGCCGGACCGCTTTGGGCCGCCGTCGGGTTGACCATCCTACCCTGGCTCGTCTCCAATGGCGGCACGCGTTTCCTCATCTCGCCGCTCGTCTTTCTATCGCTGCTCATGGCCATCGCCGTCGATCGCCTCGGCAAGAGGCCGGCCGCCGTTCTGGGTCTCGCACTGGCCCTGTTCCATGCCGTCTCCTCTTGGCCGTGGGCGATTCGCGAGTATCACCCGCTCGTCTCGTTCTGGCGGATCGACGACTACCCGTGGCGGGTCGTGCTCGGCTACGAGGACCGCCATGAATTCATCCAACGCCGAGTCCCGGGCTATGCGGCGATGCGCGCCATGGCCAAGCTCTCCCCCCCGGGCAGCCGCGTGCTCGCCCTCGGCGGGTTGCCTGAGGCGCACTTTCCAGGCGAGCTCATCGTGGGACACCAAGGCGGCATCAACTCCGAGCTCGCCCGCGAGCTCATCGCCGTCATCGAGCCGGACTTCTTCGTCGAGCGGATCACCCATCTCGAGCTCCCCGAGCCCGTCGAGCTCACCGCGCTGCGCCTCGAGCAAACCAACTCGCACGAGACCAGTTGGTGGGAGATCGGCGAGATCGAGCTCTACCGCCAAGGCGAGCGCACGGGCGACGCGACGGCGACGACCGCCACGGCCGACATCTTCCCCTTCACCGCGCATCGCATTGTCGACGGCGATCCGCTGACGGTGTGGCGAAGCTGGCAACCGATCATCCCTGGCGCGGTCGAAGTCTCGCTCGACTCGCCCGTCACCGTGGACCGCATCGACCTGCGCATCCCACGTGGGCAGCACTTCCCGCAATACCGCTTCTCGCTGCGCGACGACGGCGATCGCTGGCGGGAATTTGAACCGCAGATCAGCGAGGAGTACTGCGAGACCGCCGTCTCGGAGCGCAAGCTTCAGGCCAACCGCGCACTACGCGCGATGGGCGTCGAGTACTTGATCACGAACGTCGAGGAAGGCGGCCACAACATCGTCGCGCGACCGATTGACGAGGACCCTTCGAGCTGGGGCTTCGAGGAGATCGGGCGCGAGGGGCGGCATCGGATCTACCGCGTGCTTCCCACCGCAGCATCCAACAGCTGAGCCGTCCACTGTGTGGTGTCTCCAAAATAGTCTTACATTTGGAGACCTTACGCAGTAGCCCCGCGACGATCGACTTTCTCACCTACGACGAATGGGTCACATAGTGCCCATGATTTTCAAACCGTCACGGTTTACTACCGCTGGCACCCGCTGTTTGGCCGAACGCTGCGTGTTCGCAGGCGGGTCCGGGACCGGCTCGGCGAGCGCATCTTCTGTGAGCTGCCCGACGAAACGATCTGCTCTCTGCCGACCTGGATGTTCAGCCCCGAGTGCCAACGCTACTCGCGCGGCGCCCCGTTGGTCGCCGTTGACGCCTTGGCCGCGCTGCGCGAGCTGCTGTCGAGTTTGCAGACCGCCGGAGAGTGCGATAAGCCTTCGCTGAAACGATCTTCCAAGGAGGAAGCCCGTGAAGCGAACACGTCTGCAACTGAACCTGCCGCTACTCGACGCTCGGGCGACGACGACCCTGCCCGGCGACAAGCAAAAAGAGCTCAGCAGCGCTCTGATGGAGCTGCTGGTTCGAGCCGCTCGCAAGACCTGCGTGCGTCCAGCAAGCGGAGGGGAAGATGAGCCCAAAGCTGACCAGTGAACGACTGCGGCGTCGCGCCATCGTCTACATCCGGCAGTCTTCGATCGGACAGCTGACCCACAACCGCGAGAGTCGCCGCCGGCAGTACGATCTGGCGAATCAGGCCCGCGGATTAGGCTTTCAAGCCGTCGTCGTGATTGACGAGGATTTGGGCCGCTCGGGGTCGGGTTTGATCGAGCGGCCCGGGTTCCAGCGTCTGGTGGCCGAGGTGTGCACTGGCGAGGTGGGCGCGGTGTTTTGCCTCGAGGCCTCGCGCTTGGCGCGCAACGGTCGCGACTGGCATCACCTGATCGAGCTCTGCGGAATGGTCGGAGCCGTCGTCGTGGACCCGGACGGCGTCTACGATCCCGGCATCGTCAACGACCGGCTGCTGCTGGGGTTGAAGGGAACGATGAGCGAATTCGAGCTGAGCTTGCTGCGGCAGCGCTCGGTGGAAGCGATTCGACAAAAGGCAGCCCGTGGAGAGCTGCAGTTCCTTCTTCCGGTAGGTTTGTGTTGGACGGCCGCCGGCAAGATCGACAAAGACCCAGACCGACGCGTGCAGCAGGCCTTGGAGCTCGTCTTTGCGAAGATGACCGAGTTGGGAAGTGCGCGGCAGGTCTTGCTGTGGCTGCGACAGGAGAAGGTGAAACTGCCGGCGCTGCCCCGCGATCGCGGCGAACCGCGGATGGTCTGGAAGCTTCCGATCTACAACACGGTGCTGAAAATTTTGAGAAACCCTGCTTATGCAGGAGCCTACGCCTTTGGCAAAACGGAGGCGCGAACCAAGGTCGTCGACGGTCGCGCGCGCAAGACGGCTGGGCACTACAAACCACGCTCGGAGTGGACAGTGTTGCTTCGTGACCACCATCCTGGATACATTTCGTGGGAGCAGTACGAGCGCAATCAAGGGCTACTGGCCGCGAATGCGCACATGAAGTCCCGCATGGAACCGAAGGCAGGTCGCGGCGGGCGAGCGTTGCTGAGCGGCATGTTGCGCTGCCGCCGCTGCGGGCGCATGCTGCACGTCTCCTATAGCGGCACAGGAGCTAACGTGTTGCGCTATCACTGCCGGGGCGCTCATCTCAATCATGGCGCCGACTGGTGCATCTCCTTCGGCGGGCTGCGAGTCGATCAGGCGGTAGCAAACGAGGTACTGCAAGCGATCAGCGGTAACGCCGTGGAGGCGGCGCTGGAAGCTGCCGAGCAGCTGCGCGAACAGCAAGTCGAACAACGCCAAGCGTTGGAGCTCGAAGTCGAGCAGGCGCGATACGAGGCTCGTCTGGCTGCGCGGCGGTACGAAGCCGTCGATCCCGACAACCGCCTGGTCGCCGCAGAGCTGGAAGGACGCTGGAACGCCGCCTTGCGCAGAGTCGAAGAGCTCGCGGCGAAGCTGCAGCAGTTCGATCGAAGCGTCGAGTCCAAGCCTCTGCCTGACAAGGCGGTGTTGATGAGTCTCGCCCAAGATCTGCCGGCGATCTGGAGCTCGCCTGACGCAGACATGCGCTTGAAGCAACGCATCGTGCGCATCCTGGTTCACGAGATCGTCGCCGACGTGGACGAGAGAAGCAGCGAGATCGTGTTGTTGATTCACTGGGCGGGAGGACGTCATTCCGAGCTTCGCGTCAAGAAGAACACAACCGGCAAACACAGCCGCACGACGAGCGCGGAGGCGATCGAAGTGCTCAAACAACTCTCAGGAAAGTTTCCCGACGACCAGATCGCCGCAATCATGAACCGTCTGGGCCTGCGGACAGGCGGCGGCAACACCTGGAACCAGAATCGCGTGGCTTCCGCGCGCAACTATCAGCGCTTTCCCGCCTACGATCCGAAACAGGCAACCAATGGCGTGGTGACCTTGGAACAAGCAGCGCAACGACTCGGCGTCAGCAATACGAGTGTACGGCGCTTCATCGAACACAAGATACTGCCGGCCAGTCAGGTTGTAGCCTGCGCGCCATGGCAGATTCCCACGGCGTCGCTGGAGTCAGACGCGGTCCAGAAGGCCGTAGAGAACGTCAAGAATCGAATCCGCGTCCCGCGAGCTCAACCGGGCGATCAGCAACGCGCTTTGTTTTCATAGGGTTAGCGAGGTACAGCAGAATGTCTCAGGCTCGGAGTTGCCCAAGGCCAACACGTTCTCCCGGCGGTCGATGAACTCGCAGCGAGCCAGCTCCAGGACCAGCTTCTTGTTGAGCTTCGGCAGGGCCAAGAAGTCGAACGTGTCGAGCGTCTTCGTGACGGGGAACTTGGCGGCCTTGATACGGCGTTCGGTCGCGCGGCGTTCACGATCAAGCAGCTCCAGCTCGCTCAGCCGCAGCAGGTAGCGCGGATAGTCCGCGCCTTCGGCGGCGCACTCCCGGGCCAGCTTGTCGTATTCGCGCAAGAAGGTCGGCAGCCGCAGAGCTTTCAGATGCTCCTGTAACAGGACTTTCGCTCTCGCCATCAGCCGACTCCCGCCAACAACGCCAAGTAGTCCGCCGTCGAGGTCTGCTCGACCTCGGCCGCCGGCAGATGCGGATACAAGCTCAGGTCCAGCCGCGGCGGCCGTTGTTCGATGCGACACAGCAGCAAGTGCTTGACCGCGTCGAACGAGATCGTCCCCAGCTCCACGGCCTGGCCGGCGGCGGCTCGGACATCCTCCAGCGAGAAGTCTTCGAGCAGCCGCAGCACCTGCACGTACTCGCGTTTGCCCGGCTTACCCAGTCGCACTTCAAGCAGCCGTCGCAGGCGCGTCAGCTCTTCCGGCAGCTCCCAGCCTTCCAGCGGCGCGGCTTGATCGAGTGCGTTCGTCTTGCGTTCCAGCAGCGCCAGGTAATGCAGCGGATCGAAGATCAGCTCCTCGCGCTCGTAGCTGCGGCGATGGCGGGCGATCTCCTCCGAGCCGCAACAGACGACCAGCTCATCGACGTACGCCTTGATCCACACCTCACGATGCCCGTAGCTCGTCGGAACCGAGTAGTCGTTGGTCTGATAACGAACCAGCGACAGCGAGGTCGCCCGCGTCGATCGTTTGTCGCAGGCGTCGTACGGCGTCGCCGGCAGCGGCAGCAACGCTTGGCGGTCACGCTCGAAGCGCTCGCCGATCGTCTCGGCGTGTCCTCGCAAGCGCCGGCCGCGCCGTTCCAAGCACTTTCGCTCCAGGTGCTCGTTGAACGCTTCCCAGCTCTGAAAGTGCGGGATCGGAACCATGAAGTTGCGCCGGGCGTACCGGACCAGCCCTTCCACCTTGCCCTTGTCGTTGCCCTTGCCCGGCCGCCCGAAGCGGTCGGCGAACAGGTAATGCGACTGCAGCACGTACTCCTTGACGCAGCTGTAGCCGCCGTCGAAGCCGTGCTCCTCCCGCAGGCGGTCGAAGATCCGTTTGGCGGTGTGGCGCTGCTTGCGCGGCTGCTCGCGGTCGTTCTCCAGGATCTGGTCGATGATCCCGGTGTAGGGATCCAGCTTCAGTCTTCTCACCGGCTTCGAGCGCTGGTAGCCCGGCGGCGCCGCGTAGCGCAGCATCTTGCGCACGGTCTCGCGCGCGATCCCGAACCGACCCGCCGCTTCTCGTTCGCTGATCCCTTCGACGAAGACGCTGCGGCGGACTTGTGCGTACAGCTCCACGCGATACATCCCTCCCGGTGTTCCACATCCCACCGGCCGGATGCTCGCGGACCACCTCCGCGGTCTAGTTTTCCGGCGCCATCAGACCGCCTTCAACTGCCGCCTCGTGGTCTAGTTTTGCAGCGCCACTCACACTTCCCACACACCTCAAATGAGTACTTCTTCTGGACGGGGTTGGGAGACCCGGACAATGTAGCAACCCTCTATCAGCGGCGGATTCGCCGCATCTTCGACCTAGCGGGCCTCCCTGACGGGGTTTCGCGACGGTTCCGCCAGACGGTGGCCAGCAAACTGGCCGCGGTCGGCATTGAGCACGCGCAACACGCAAGACGACCGAGAAGCACTACGCGGGATGGACGCCAGAGCGACAACAAGGCCTAGGAACCGCTGTCGCTCCGGCATTTGGCGACGAGCCGAGCCTTATCGGGATTGGCACGTCACTGACACACGGGGAGGAGCCCCGCGCGAACTAGTTCAAGACAAACGCCTTAAAGTGGTGGCCAGGGACGGAATCGAACCGCCGACGCCAGCCTTTTCAGGGCTGCGCTCTACCAACTGAGCTACCTGGCCGGAAGCTTCAGACTAGCACAAGGTCGGGCGTCTGGGCGGCTGTCGTCGAGGCTCCGAGTCGACGACGTCTTTTTCTCTTGTCCCGGCGAGAAATCTCTGTTACAAACAAGCCATGGCTAGCGGTGTTGGCGGAGCGCTCAAGGGCCTCTCGAAGATCGATCCGTTCCCCAAGAAGGCGCCCCGAGGGCGGCGGACCCTCAAGAAGGGCATGTCCGGGATGGACGTGGCGCGCTGCCAGAACCTGCTCAACCGCGAGCTGAGCCCGGCGCCGGCGCCATTGTGGGTCGACGGCATTTTTGGGCCGAAGACCGACCGAAAGGTTCGGGAGTTTCAAAGCAAGAAGGGCCTAGCTGCCGACGGCCTGGTCGGACCGCTGACCCAAGCGGCGCTGGAAGGCAAGCAGGGTTTGCGCTAGCTGGCGCGGCGCGCGTGGGGCGCGCCGGTTCTGGTAGCTTGAAGGTTTAGCGTGCCCCTATGGCGAACCCCTTCGACTACCAGTTCATCGAGCCGCTGACCACCAGCACGGACATCCGCGGCTCGGCGGTGCTCTGCCGCTTCACCTGTCCGGTCAGCGGCCGCTCGGTCTCCGCATCGGAAGAGATCACGGCCGAGACGCCGCGCGCGTCGAACGAGCCGTTGGGCTCGGGCGTGCTGGCGGGGTTGCGGCGCGCCCTTGCCGCCGCCCTGCACGGCGTGCTGGGCTCGAGCGAGCACGCCGAAGCCAAAGCGGAGGCGATTCCGGACAACCACGTCGACCCTGATGAGGCTGCTAGGCGGCGGGCGGTCGAGCGCGCGTTTCGCTCGGTTTCCAGTCTGTTCCGGTGGGAGGCCGGGGCCCAGCGTTGGGTCGCTTCCGACGCCGGCAAGGATGCAAGAACGGCGTTCGAGCGGCGGCTGGCCATGCACCCCTTGCGGGACACGCCGGACCTGGATCTGCTACTGCGGATGCTGCTCGCGGTGGCGCACGCCGACGGCAGGGTGGACGAGAAGGAGACGGCGTTCCTGCAGCCGTTTGCCGCGGCGGCCAAGGCGCCTTTAATCGAGATTCTCGCGAAAAGCGAGGCCTCGCCGGCGGAGGCGGCCTCGATGGCCGAGTCGCGGCGGGAGAGCGCGCTGATGATCTGCTGGGCCAACGCTTTGTGCGATCACCAGTTGAGCGCCAACGAGAAGGCGACTTTGGAGGCGTTCGCCGAATCATTCGGCATCGCGAGTGAGCGGGCCGCCGTGCTCGAGCGTGACGCGCAGCTCTACTTGCTCGAAAAGATTCTCGAAGAGGCGTATCGGGACTTCTCGGTGACGATCGAGGAGGAAGACCGGATCGTGCAAGCGGGCCGCTCTTTGGGTTTGACGCTCGACCAGACGCAGGCCGCGATCGAGAGCTTCCAGGACCGCCGCGGACTGAAATGAAGCATGTTTCCCGGCGTCGATTCCTCGGCGCGGCGGCGTTGGCCGCAGCCGCGCCGTTGGGAGCGCAGCGCCGGAAGAGAGCCAGGGAAGGCGACAAGAACGTCCTCTTCATCGTCGTGGACGACCTGCGCCCGACGCTGGGCTGCTATGGCGACCCGGACGCCATCACACCGAACATCGACCGGCTGGCGGCCGGCGGGCTTACGTTCACGCGGACCTATTGTCAACAGGCGGTGTGCAGCCCTTCGCGCACGTCGATGCTCACAGGCTCGAGGCCCGATACGACCGGCGTCCATGACTTGGAGACGCATTTCCGCAAATACCGGCCGAACGCGGTGACCCTGCCGGAGTACTTCCGCCAGCGCGGCTACACGACGACGGCGTTCGGCAAGATCTTCCACAAACCGGCTCTCAACGACTTGCCGTCCTGGACGCATGCGCCGTGGATTGCCGACAACGCACCTTGGCGCTCGAGGGAGAACGACGCCTTCGTCCAGCGCAAGTGGCGGGAGCTGCGGCGGAACGGATGGAAGGCGGACGAGCGCTTCTACTTCGAACCGGACAAGCGCGGCCCGGCGCCGGCGGGCGCGCGGCGTTGGGGCCTGGAGAGTTGGGAGGCGGTCGAGGACGGCGACGACGCGCTGGCTGACGGCAAGGCGGCCAGCGCCGCGATCGGCGCGTTACGACAGTTGCGCGGAGAACGCTTTTTCGTCGCAGTGGGCTTTCTCAAGCCACACCTGCCGTTTCGCGCTCCCAAGAAGTACTTCGATCTCTACCGGGGGACGGCGATCAGCGGGAACACCAATCCGTTCCCGCCCGGGGGCGCGCCGCGGTTCGCGCTCCATGACAACCCCGAGCTGCGGGGCTACGAAGACATACCCGAAGGCGGCCCGATTGGCCGCGAGAAGGCGCGCGAGCTCGTGCGCGCCTACTATGCCTCGGTGAGCTACATGGACGCGCAGGTCGGGCGGTTGCTCGACGCGTTGGGCGCGTTGGGTCTGGAAGACTCGACGACGGTCGTGCTGGTGGGAGACCACGGCTACCACCTTGGCGAGCATGGGCTGTGGAACAAGCACACCAATTTCGAGAATGCGGTTCGGACGCCGCTGATCGTGCGCTATCCGGGGCAGCGCGGGAGGGGCAGGAAGACGGCGGCGCTGACCGAGCTCACCGATCTGTATCCTTCGCTGTGCGAGATTTCGAACCTGCCCATCCCGCAAGGACTGGAGGGCTCCACTTTCGGGCCGCTGTTCGAGGATCCGGACCGGATTTGGAAACGCGCGGTTTTCAGCCAATATCCGCGCGAGATTCCCGGGGTGGGGCCGGGCATGGGCTACTCGATGCGCACGAGCCGGTTTCGCTATACCGAGTGGCGCGTGCCGGGAACGCCGTACAAGTCCGTCGAGCTTTACGACTACGTGGACGACCCGCACGAGACGCAGAACATCGCGGCGCGACCGGAGAACGTGAGTCTGGTAAACGGCTTGGCCGGCATGCTGCAAGAGGGCTGGCGAGGGGCCTTTCCGCCGACCGATCCGCGCTCGGGCTCGACCTGAGATCGCCGCCGGGATGAGACGGGCCGGCCTGAATTGCTATCCTCGGCTGTATGGGCGCCGTTTGCAAGAGCCAGAAGGATCATTTTGTCCTGAAAGGAATTGAGGGCTATCCCCACGATGTCGTCTTGGAAAAGGCGAAACCGGGATGGAGCGCGATTGCAAAGACCGGCTCCAAAGTCCAGGGGCGCGACAGCGCTTTGACGCGCGGACGCGCGGTGGAGCGATTGCTTCGCCAGACCATCCTCGATGACCGCGCGCTCGCCGCGATGATGAACGAGGTCGATAGCGCCCTCAAGGACTGTCCCGAGTAGGGCCGGCCCCTCCCGCGTCTGATCTTCCCGGTTTCAAGGCCCCACAAGGCCCGCTGGCACGAGCGTGAACGCCGGCCAGTAGGTGATGACCAGCACCGCGATCAGCAGGATCGCGGTGTAGGGCAGGGTGGCGCGATAGACCGAAATCAACGGTTTGTCGAAGCGAAACGCCGACAGGAACAGGTTCTCTCCCATGGGCGGCATCAGGTAGCCGAGCTCCATGTTGGCGAGGAAGATGATGCCGAGGTGAATGGGGTCGATGCCGAAGGCCGCGGCGATTGGGGTGATCAACGGAACGACGACGATGATGGCCGAGTAGATGTCCATCAGCGCGCCCACGACGATTAAGAACAGATTGAGCGCGAGCAGGAAGACGTACTTGGACTCGATGTGCTGCTGTACCCACGCCAGCGCCTGGTCGGGAATCTGCTCGAAGATCAGCCAGTTGGTCAACCCCAGCGCGACACCGAGGATGATCATGAAGCCGCCGACGAGCGTGGCGCATTCGAGGATGATGCGGGGCAGGTCCTTCCTCACGCCGAGCGAACGGAAAAGGCCGCACTCGACGATGAAGGCGTAGAGCACGGTGAGGGCGGCGGCCTCGACCAGGGTGGTGAAACCGCCGAAGATGCCAACCAGGATGAGAACCGGCAGGAAGAGATCCCATTTGGAATCCCATAGTGCGGCGCGCGCCTCCGCGGCGGAGAAAGGCGTCGTCTCGGCGCCTCGTCGGGAGCCCACGATGGCGGCGTAGCCGGCGACGACAGCGACCAGCAGGCATCCTGGCAGGAAGCCGCCGGCAAACATCTTCTCGATGGGTTGGTCGGCGTAGAAGGCATAGAGAATGACCGGCAAGCTGGGGACGAAGAGCAGGCCGATCGAGCCGGAAACGGTAACCAAGCCCAGCGAGGTCCGCTCGGGATAGCCGCCCTCGACCAAGGTCGGCAACAGGAGTGCGCCCATCGAAAGAATGGTGACGCCGGAGGCGCCGGTGAGAGGCGTGAAGAACGCCAGCACCAGGGTGGCGACGATGGCCAGCCCGCCCGGCATCCAGCCGACCAACGCGCGCGACAAGCGCGTGACCCGCCGGCTGGCGCCTCCCTCGGCCAGGATGTAGCCGCCAAGGGTGAACAGCGGAATGGCGGGCAGCATGGGCGAGGCGGCAAGCCGGTAGGTCTCGGTTGGAACCGAGGCGATCGGCGTCATGTCATACCAAAACAGCAAGCAGGCGGCGCCGCCGATGGCGGCAAAGATCGGCATGCCCAGCGCGGTGGCGGCGGCGATGACCAACAGCCCGGGGCCGCGGACCGGCCATTCGCCGACGGCGGGCCACCAGGCGAAGGCCGCGGGGACGACCAGCCCGCAGGCCGCCGCGGCGCGCCCGAGCCAGGTGCGGCCAGCCTTCCAAACAAGCCAGGCCGCAATGGCCGCGAAACCGACCGGCATGACCAACAGAAACGCCCAGACCGGCACGCCCCACGCGACCTCTTGCGGCGCCGCGCGCTCGACCGCGACCAGCTCCCAACTCGCGTAGGCCAGCGCTACCGAGATTCCCGCGCCCAGGCCGTTGACCCCCGCTCGCAGCGCCGGCGCCCAGCTCTGCGGCAAGAAGCGCGCCGTCGAGAGCGCCAGCATGCGATCGTTGTGCGCCGCCAACACGGCGCCGACGAAGGTGATCATCAGCGTCAGATGTTGGACGAGCGGGATCGAGCCGGGAATGCCGCCGGCGAACAGCTTGCGCGCCACGATCTCGATCAGCGGCAGCAGCGTCATCGCAACCAGGATGACGATGGCCAGCAGACGCTCGAGCGGAAAACCGGCGGGCGGACGCGGCGAGTCCGACATGCAAGGCTATGGTAGCGGGAATCCCCTGCGGCTAGAGCCGGCCAGCCACGAAGTCAGAACGGCGGAGTCGCGACCTCGTCTTGACCCCGTGCGGCGGGCTATGCAGGGGCCAGACCAGGCCGGGCGAAATGGCCCGGCAATGGTGGCGATTTCGCTTGTCTAAGTAGAGATACGAGCAGGATTCGCCATGGGCTGGCATTGTGGAGCACACCAGTGTCCGACGCACAGCGACCCGGAGCACCGTTGTAGAAATTGGCGCTTGCCTCGACTGGGAGGTTCGGTCGGCAAGGGCGGACGCAACCGGAGCGAGGACATCAAGCGGATACAGGGGGCGTTGAACCGTCTCGATCCGCGCTGCGGAGGCCCCAGCCCGAGACTCCAAACCACGGGCTCGGTCACGCCGGCGCTACTGGCCGCCATCGTGCGATTTCAGCGTCAGGTGTTCGGCGCGCTCACGCCCGACGGACGCGTCGACGTTGGAGGGAGGTCCTTTCGAGTCCTTGCGGAGAAGTTCGAATACCGCAGGGTGGAGGTGAGCCTGGCGACGCAGACCGCCTACCTGGTGAGCAACGGATGCATCGTGCACGCGTTCGAGGCCGTGACCGGGGACGACGATCACCCGACCGACAAGGGCGTATTCCGCATCCTGAGGAAGCACCATCCCTACCGCAGCAAGACCTACGATGTCCAAATGGACTATGCCGCGTTCTTCACGCGGGACGGCAAGGCGTTCCATCAATACCACGGGGTGGCTTCGATCAGCTTTCTGCGACGGATGAAAAGGCGGGTCTCGGACTGGATCGGTTCGCGAGGGTGCGTGCGGCTGGAGAAATCGCACGCGCGGAAGCTCTACAACTGGGTGTCCATCGGGACGCGCGTGACGGTTCGATAGGCGACGGTTCAATAGGTGTCTGCCGGTGTTTTCGTACCAGTGGCGGTTCGCAATTTCGGCGGCGTTCGCGCTGCTGGCCCTCGTCGCGGCTCTGGGCTGCACGAAGAACGGTCGAGTCGTCATCGAGGCGGGCGAAGAGGTCTTTGCGGTCGATGTCGATGGGGTTGTCGAGCTGCGGATTGCCGTCGAGGGTGTGAGGCTTTCCGCGAGCAGGTCGAGGCGTGAAGAGCCGTTTCAGGTCGTCGTTCATCGCGACGGCGAGGGTGAGCCTCGGAGTTGCTCAGCCGGCCCCGGCTTCGATGCACTGCTTGCGGAATTTGCGAGCGTGCGGGCGGCCGGGAAGATCGTGTTGGATGGAAGCTCACCCGGGCCATCGAACAGCGCCGGGGCTTGGTCGGAGCTTCTCATCCGGGACGACCTGGACATCGAGCCGATACGCGCAAAGCTGCGCCGGGCGGACGCGGCAGCCGGGGGGCGAGCGGCGGTCGTGGGCTTTGAAGATGACGAGCCGGTCGTAGAGGTTGGAGATCGAGTGTTCAGCATGATTGCCGGCGCCTGCGGCGGCTCGGGCGATCAGGCTCGCAAGGGCCCGCTCCTTGACGAGCCTGTGCGAAAAAAGCCGCTTCACACCCACTACTGCCGGCCGCCGGGGACTGGGCCCCCGTCCACGGTCGTCCCTCACACACGCCAGCTCGCAGCTCTCTTCCGCCGACCCTCTGCGCCGCCACGCCCGCCTGTCGCTCCCCTACCCCTTGCGGAAGCTCGCCGAGAGCGTCTTCTTGCGCAACCGAATCGATTCCGGCGTCACCTCCACCAGCTCGTCTTCGTTGACGAACTCGAGAGCCTGCTCGAGATTGAGGATCTTTGGCGGCACGAGCCGGATGCCTTCTTCCGCATTCGAAGCGCGCATGTTCGTCAGCTTCTTCTCCTTGACGATGTTGACGTTCAGGTCGTTCGCGCGCGCATTCTCGCCCACGATCATGCCCTCGTAGACGTCCAGCGCCGGCCGTACGAACATCTCGCCGCGCTCTTGCAGGTTGTAGATCGCGTAGGCGGTGGTCTTGCCCGCGCGGTCGGCTACCAACGCCCCGGTGGGCCGCTGCGGGATGTCGCCTTGCCACGGCGTGTAGCCGGCGAAAATCGAGTTGAGGATGGCCGTTCCGCGCGTGTCCGTGAGCATCTGGCTGCGTAGCCCGATCAGCCCGCGCGAGGGAATCTCGAGCTCGATGCGCACCCGGCCAGAGCCGTGGTTGACCATCTTCGTCACGCGGCCCTTGCGCGAGCCGAGCTGTTCCATCACCACGCCGGTGAACTCCTCGGGGCAGTCCACCCTCAGGTGCTCGAGCGGCTCTTGGAGGGCGCCGTCGAGCTTGCGCGTGAGGATCTCCGGCTTCCCCACCGCCAGCTCGTAGCCCTCGCGGCGCATCGTCTCCACCAGGATGGCGAGTTGCAGCTCGCCGCGGCCGGAAACACGAAAAGCGTCGGCCGAATCGGTCGGCTCCACGCGGATCGACACGTTGGTCAGCAGCTCCTTCTCGAGCCTCTCCTTGAGGTTGCGCGAGGTGACGAACTTGCCCTGTTGGCCGGCAAAAGGCGAGGTGTTCACGCAGAACGTCATCGCGATCGTCGGCTCGTCGATCTGGATGGGCGGTCTCGGCTGCGGCTCGTCGAGATCGGTCACCGTCTCGCCGATCGTGATGCCTTCCACCCCGGCGATGGCGAGCAGGTCGCCGGGCCGCGCCTCGGTTTCGTCGACGCGCTCGAGACCCTCGAACGAATACAGCTTGGTGATCTTGGTCTTCTGGATGGAGCCGTCGAGCTTGGCGATCGAGACCTGGTCGCCGCGGCGCAACGCGCCTTGGTGCACTCGTCCGATGGCCAGCCGACCGAGGTAGTCCGAGTAGTCGAGGTTCGCGACTTGGAACTGCAAGCCGGCTTCGGGATCGCCCAGCGGAGCCGGCAGCCGCTCGACGATGGCCTCGAAGAGCGGCCGCAGGTCGCGCGCCTCGTCCTCGAGCTCGCGCTTGGCCAACCCTTCCCGAGCGTTGGCGTAGAAGACCGGAAACTCGAGTTGCTCTTCGGTCGCATCGAGGTCGATGAACAGGTCGTAGACCTCGTTGAGCACCTCCCCTGGACGGGCGTCCTGCCGGTCGATCTTGTTGACCACTAGGATGGGAGGCAGACGCAGCTCGAGCGCCTTGCTCAGCACGTAGCGCGTCTGCGGCAGCGGGCCCTCGGAGGCGTCGACCAGCAGCATCACGCCGTCGACCATGTTCAGCGCGCGCTCCACCTCGCCGCCAAAGTCCGCGTGACCGGGCGTATCGACGATGTTGATCTTCACGTCGCCGAAACGGACGCCGGTGATCTTCGAGAGGATGGTGATGCCGCGCTCGCGCTCGAGATCGCCCGAATCCATCACGCGCTCGGCGACCGCTTCGTGCGCGCCGAACACGCCGGACTGCCTGAGCATCGCGTCAACCAACGTGGTCTTGCCGTGGTCGACGTGCGCGATGATCGCGATGTTGCGGGTGGAGGCTTGAAGGCTCAACTCCCAGCCTAGCAGCCCGTGTCGGAAGTCCCGTAGGCCGCGTTGCGCGCGCCGCGGGGCGAGATGCGAGGCGTTCGCGAGGAATCGATGCGGTTTCATCCTGAGCGAGTGACAACGAAGCAGATCGTCCCGCGCCGCCGCAACCCTTTGGGCGAGAGGGAGTTGGGCGCGTCGGCGTTGTCGCTCCTCGGGGCAGATGTCCCGCATCAACACCCTCGTCGCTCCTCGTCGAACACACCCAAGACCCTCTCGCGCGGCCCACGCGACTTC
The DNA here is from genome assembly GCA_965216545.1 of Bryobacterales bacterium. Classification (GTDB taxonomy): domain Bacteria; phylum Acidobacteriota; class Terriglobia; order Bryobacterales; family UBA6623; genus RI-231. The sequence continues at coordinate 283,107 of OZ244172.1, read as the reverse complement.
CGACACGGGCTGCTGCGGCCCGCACTCGCAATCATTCACCCCCGCTTGGCCGAAATGCCTTCAACCGCAAGCTGTTCGCCACCACCGAAACGCTCGACAACGCCATCGCAGCCGAAGCCCACACCGGCGACAACGTCCAGCCCGTCCACGGGTACAACACCCCTGCCGCGACCGGAATTCCAAGCGTGTTGTAGGCGAATGCCCAGAACAGGTTCTGCTTGATTGTTCGCAGGGTCGCCCGCGACAGCTCGATCGAGTCCGCAACCGCTCCCAGACGCTCGCCCGCAAGCACGACGTCGGCGCTCTCGATCGCCACGTCGGCCCCCGCGCCAATCGCAATCCCTAAATCGGCTTGCGCCAGCGCCGGCGCATCGTTGACGCCGTCGCCGGCCATCGCCACCGGCGCCCCTGCCGCCTGTAACCTGCGAACTTCCTCGGCCTTGCCCCCGGGCCGAACCCCCGCCAACCAACGCTCAATGCCCAGCTCCGCCGCAATCGCCTGCGCCGTCTGTTCGTTGTCGCCGGTCAGCATCACGGGCTCGATGTCGAGACGACGTAATCGCTCGATGGCGTCCCGGGCGTCCGGCTTGGCCTGGTCGGCGAAGGCCGCCAGCACCGCAACTTCACCGTCCACCGCAGCCGCGGCGACCGTGAGGCCGCGATCCGCCATCTCCCGCAGCCGCTCGCGCGCTGGCGAGAGATTCACCCCTTGACGCTCGAGCAATTCCCTTGTTCCGATCAGCCACCGCCTCCCGCCAAGCTCGGCGCGCACGCCCAGGCCCGAGAGCGCCTCGAAGCTCGACGGCCGAGACAGCTTCGCACCGCGTTCGTTCGCATGACGCACCAGCGCCCGCGCCAGCGGATGCTCGGACTCGCGCTCGATCGAGGCGAGCGCGGACAGCGCATCCCCTTCCTTGAGCTCCACCAGCTCGACCACTCGCGGCTCGCCCTTGGTCAGCGTGCCCGTCTTGTCCAGCACGGCGCGACGCACCTTGCCGGCAATCTCGAGCGCGCCGCCATCCTTGATCAACACGCCCATCTCGGCGCCACGCCCGATGCCGACCATCACCGCCGTCGGCGTCGCCAGGCCCATCGCGCACGGGCAGGCAATGATCAACACCGCCACGGCGTTCACCAGCGCCAACCTAGGCCGCTCTTCCTCGGGGCCCAGCCACATCCAAGCCGCGAAAGTGAGCGCCGCGATCATCAACACCGCCGGCGTGAAGTAGCCGCTGATCTCATCCGCCAGCCTTGCAATCGGCGCCTTGGAGCCCTGCGCCCGGCGCACCAACTCCACGATGCGCGCCAGCGCCGTTTCCGCGCCTACCTTCTCGGCCCGCATCCGAAACGAGCCGGAGGTGTTGAGCGACCCGCCGGTGACCGCGTCCCCCGGACCTTTCTCCACCGGCAAGCTCTCTCCGGTGAGCATCGACTCGTCGAGCGCCGATGCGCCGTCGAGAATCACGCCGTCCACCGGAATCGTCTCCCCCGGGCGAACCGCCAACTCGTCGCCGGGCTGTACCTGCTCGAGAGCAACCTCCCGCTCCTCGCCGCCATGTACCACCCGCGCGGTCTTGGGCCGCAGATTGAGCAGCGCCTTGATGGCCGAGGACGTTCGCCCTCGCGCCCGAGCTTCGAGCATGCGTCCCAGCAGGATGAAGGCGAGGATGGCCGCGGCCGTCTCGTAGTAGACCGGCGCCGGGCCGCTCGCGCCCTCGCCCAGCACCAGCCGCGGCGCCACGGTCGAGACCAACGAGAACGAGAACGCCGCTCCGGTTCCCACCGCAATCAGCGTGTTCATGTCGAACACGCCATGCCACAACGCCTTCCACGCTCGCCGGTAGAACGGAGCGCCGCCATAGACGACCGCCGGCAACGCGAGAGCAAGCTGCACCCACTCTGCGCCCGGCACTTGGATCGCGCCGTGCGACATCGCCAGCACGAGCAGCGGAATCGTGAACGCAGCCGCTACGATCAGCCTGCGACGCCAATCCCTCTCTTCGGCCCCTTCGTCCTCGCCCTCCGCCTCGAAGCCCGCTCCTTTAGAAATTCGCGCCCCGTAGCCCGCCGCCTCGATCGCCTCCGCAATGAGTTGCTCGTCGGCCCGTGCCGGGTCGTAGCTCACTCGCGCACTGCCGGTCGCCAGGTTGACTTCGGCGCTGCGCACCCCGGGCACTTTCCGCACCCGCTGCTCGATGGTGTGGACGCACCCCGCGCACGTCATCCCGCGCACGCTCAGCTCGGCCACCGCCCCTGCGCTCGCCCGGCTCTTTGGCGCGGGTGCGGGTCCAACGCCGCCCAACGAAACGAGTTGCGTCCCGCTCGACTCGCCGGCGCCAACGCCGTAGCCGGCCGCTCGGACCGCCGCCTCGAGCGCCGCGCGCGACGCCCGCTCACGCTCGGCGCGCACAACCGCGCGGGCTCCCGCCAGATCCACGTCCACGCCCACGACGCCGTCGACCGCTTCTAGGCTCTGGCGCACCGTCGCCACGCAATGGCCGCACGTCATGCCCTCCACCCGCAGCCGGATCTCGTCAGTCATCTCCCGCGTCTACGCCCTCAGCATAGACGCCGGGCTAGTGTGCTCGCTCCAAAGTCCGTCGACGCAGCATGATGGGGCGCCAAAGGCGCCAGGCAGGATACAGCCTCGGATGAAACCCGTGGACTCCGGAAGGGCCCGATTTCCCGCAGGCGCCCCGCAAGTGGCGCGGCTCGGCCATAGCCAGGCCCTTGTCAGGGCCGAAGGAATGTGGGGAGCGCCCGAGGCTGACTCCTGCCATGCGCCTACCGGCGCAAAAATCTCCCCGCTCATCCCGTCCGGCCTTGCCAAATCTTGTTGCCGAACCTCAGCCGGCCACGCGTACGACCTTGCCCAGCACGGCCGGCCCGCTGGCGCCGGTCGCCGACGGCAGGTTCGCAGCCCGGCCGTGCCAACTCTCGTACGCCAACACCGCAAACGCGATCGCTTCCTTGGCGTCGCCGTCCACCCCGAGCTCGGCCGAGCTCATCACTTTGGCGTCGGGCAATTGCGCGCCGAGCCGCGTCATGATCTGCGGGTTGTGCACGCCGCCGCCGGAGGCGATCAGCTCGTCGACCTGCATCGCCGGCGCCACGAAGCGCTCGATGCCGTCCGCAATCGAAGCCGCGGTGAAGGCCGTCACAGTCGCCACTAGATCCGGCGCCGCCAGCCCTTCCTTCAACAGCTCGCTCACCAACTCCACCCCGTACTGCTCGCGCCCGCAGCTCTTCGGCGGCTTGCTGCGCACGAAGCTATCCCGCATCAACGAGCTCAGCAGCTCCGGGTTCACCGTCCCCGCGGCCGCCATCTTGCCGTCCGCGTCGTAGCTCTGCACGCCCCGCGAGAACTGCGACACCAGCGCGTCGATCAGCATGTTGCCCGGCCCGGTGTCGAACGCCATCACCTGCTCCGGCGCGGCGCCGGGCGGAATGGCCGTCAGGTTGGCGATGCCGCCGATATTGAGAGCCACACGTCCTTTTCCCGCGTGGCGGTAGAGCAGGTAGTCGACGTAGGGAACCAACGGCGCGCCTTGTCCGCCCAGCGCCATGTCCGCCGGACGGAAGTCCGCCACGACCGGCGCCCCAACGCGCGCGGCAAGGATCGCGGGCTCGCCGATTTGAAGCGTGCTCGCGACCTTGCGGCCGCACAGCTTGCGCGGCGTCGACTGGTGGTAGACCGTCTGCCCGTGCGAGCCGATCAGCTCGAGCTTGCTCGGGTTGACGCCGGCCGCCCGACAAGCCTCCAACACCGCTTCGCCGTAAAGCTCGCCCAGCAGAAAGCTCAGCTGGCTCAGCCGCGCGGTATGCGTCTCGGCGTTCGAGACTCCCAGCACCTCCTTGCGCACCGCGGGCTCGTAGGCGACGGTGTGGAACGCCTTGGTCTGGATCTTCTGCGCGAATCCCTCGCCTGAGATCTCCACCAGCGCCACGTCAATCCCGTCCACCGACGTGCCGCTCATCAAACCCGCCACCAGCATCAGGCGACACCCTCCAGCTTCGCCCTCCACTCGTGCAGCAAGCTCAGCGCCTCGATCGGCTTCATCTCGTCGAGATTCAAGCTCTGCAGCTCCTCCAGCACTCCCCCGCTCCCTTCGGGGAAGATCGAGGCCTGCCGCGGCGGCGGCTCCGGCGGCGTGCTGAGCTCTTCTGTCACCGAGAGCTCCTTGCGCTCATGGGTACGCAACACCGAGCGCGCTCGCTCGATCACCGCTTGCGGCAACCCCGCCAGCCGCGCCACCTCGATGCCGTAGCTGCGGTCCGCCTTACCCGCCTCCACCTTGCGCAGAAAGATCACCTTCTCGCCCGACTCGCGCACCGTCACGTGCAGGTTCGTCACCCCTGGCAACAGCTCAGCCAAATCGGTCAGCTCGTGGTAGTGCGTCGCAAACAGCGTCTTGGCGCGCGTGCGGGCGTGGATGTGCTCCACCACCGCCCACGCAATCGCCAACCCGTCGAAGGTCGAGGTGCCGCGGCCAATCTCGTCAAGTAGGATCAAGCTGCGCTCGGTGGCGGTATTGAGAATCTGCGACGTCTCGGTCATCTCAACCATGAACGTCGAACGTCCTTGCGCCAGGTTGTCGCTCGCGCCGATGCGCGTGAAGACCCGGTCGAGCACCGGCAGCAGCGCCTTGTGCGCCGGAACGAACGAGCCCATCTGCGCCAAGATCGAAATCAGCGCCGTCTGCCGCAGAAAGGTCGACTTGCCGCCCATGTTCGGCCCGGTGATCAGCGCCACCAAATGGTCCGAGCTGTTCAAGTAGACGTCGTTGGGAATGAAGCGGTCCGCGCCTTCCTCGTCCGCCAGCCGTTCGATCACCGGATGCCGCCCGGCGCAGATCTGCAGCTCGCCGCTCGAGGAAAAGCTCGGCCGCACATAGCCGCGCTCCGCCGCGGTCAACGCCAACCCGTGCAGCACGTCGAGCTCCGCCACCGCCGCCGCGGTCGCCTTGATGCGCGGCCCCTGCTCCGCGGTTGCGGCGCGCACCTGCTCCAGCAGCGCGCGCTCCTTCGCGAGGATGCGGTCCTCGGCGTCGTGCACCTTGCGCTCGTACTCCTTGAGCTCCGGCGTGATGAAGCGCTCCGCGTTGACCAACGTCTGCTTGCGGTCGTAGTCCTCGGGAACCTTGTCCAGGTTGGCCTTCGAAACCTCGATGTAGAAGCCGAAGACGTTGTTGTGCTTCACCTTCAACGAACCGATGCCGGTGCGAGCACGCTCGTCGGCTTCGAGCTTGGCGATGAAGCCGCGCGAGCTCGAGCTGATCTCGCGCAACTCGTCAAGCTCCGCGTCCACGCCCTTCGCAATCGTTCCGCCGTCGGCGATCGCCGCGGGCGGGCTCTCCGCGAGCGTCTCGCAGATCCCGTCGCGCACCTCCGCCAACTCATCCATGCGCTCGAGCAACTCCACCATCCGCTCCGAGGCGAGCTGCCCGACCAGCGCCCGCAACAGCGGCAAGCAGCGCAGCGAATCGCCCAAGCTGCGCACGTCGCGCGGCGACGCCGAGCCGAGCGTCACCTTGGCGAGCAGCCGCTCGATGTCGAGCACCGAGTCGAGCTCGCGGCGAATCTCGGTGCGCGTAATCGTCTGCTTGGCCAGCTCTTCCACCGCGCCCAAACGCGCTTCGATCTCGCTCAAGTCCAGCGCGGGCCGCAGTAGCCACTGCCGCTGTAAACGAGCGCCCATGGCCGTCGCCGTGTGGTCGATGGCGCTCAGCAGAGTCGACTTGGGCGAGCCGCCGAACAACGGCTCCACCAGCTCGAGGTTGCGCACTGTCACCGGATCGAGCGCCATCCACTCGCGCCGCCGATAGAAGCGCGGCGGGTCCAGGTGCGTCAGCGCCGCTCTCTGCGTATCGCGCAGGTAGTGCAACAGCGCGCCCGCCGCCGCGATGGCCGGCTCGTGTCCAGCCGCGCCCAACCCGTCGAGATTGTTGAGCCGGTAATGGTCGAGCAGCAACCGTTGCGCGTAGTCGAGCTCAAAGGTCCAAGGCTCGACTTCTGTCCGCAGACGCCGATGCCCGTTCGCCCGCGCCGCCGGAAACAGAGGTCCCGCCGAAGGCGCCAACAACTCCCGCACGCCCAGCGTCTCGAGCGCCGCTTCGACCTCCTCGGGCGCAACCTCGGTCATGCGAAACTCGCCCGTCGAGACGTCCACGTAGGCGAGCCCGGCGCGGTCCCGTTTCTCGACGACCGCGGCCAAATAGTTGTTCTTCGCCGAGTCGAGTAGGCTCAGGTCGCTCGCCGTGCCTGGGGTGACGATGCGCGTCACCTCGCGCCGTACGATCTTCTTCGTCTTGCTCGGGTCTTCGACCTGCTCGCAAACCGCAACCCGGTGCCCCTTCCCGATCAGCTTCGCGATGTAGGTGTCGGCGGCGCGTACCGGCACGCCGCACATCGGAACCGGGTCGCCTTTCTCCTTGTTGCGCGAGGTGAGCGTGATCTGCAAATCGCGCGCCGCCACGATCGCGTCGTCGTAGAACAGCTCGTAGAAATCGCCCAGGTGGAACAGCAGCAACGCGCCCGGAACCTGCTCCTTGATCGCGTGGTACTGGCGCATCAATGGAGTGCTGGAAGCGGCCTTCGACATCGCGTTCGCGACCTCCCATTGTAGACGTCCACAAGCCCGTTTCAAGGCCGTTGCAGCCAACAAAGACGCGCCTCTCCGCAACTGTTTTGCAGCGCTTTTCCGCAGTGCTAAACTGGCTCCGCAATGCTCATCCGAACCACGCTGATTCTGCTCGCCTTCTCGTTCACCGCTCTCGCCGAGCCGCACGCCGCGCCCGGTTTGCTCGGTCTCTGGCAGGTGGTGGAGATCAAGAACCTCACCACCGGCAAGGTCCAACCGATGAACCGCGAGTTCCATGTCTTCACCGAGTCCCACGAGATGATCATCCTCGCCGGCAGCGACCGCAAGAAGATCAAGAAGTCGCTCTCGGACATGTCGCCCGACGAGGTGATGACCCAGCAACCTGTCGGCGCCGGCTTCTACCGCTACCGCGTCGAGGGCGACGAGCTGGTGCGGACCGCGCGCGTCACCTTGTCGGCCTACTACGAAGGCCGTGAAGTCCACACCGAGTTCGAGCTCGACGGCGACAAGCTCATCACCCGCGACCGCCACAGCGCCGACGGCAACTTGCGCCAGTGGACCATGCGGCGGGTCGAGTAGAGTCTCGCCGCTGTACAATACCGCCGTGCTTCGCCTCACCCTCGGCCTCGTCGCCGTCACCGCCCTCGCTCAGTCTCCCGGCTACCTCGACCCCGCACCCGTCCTCGACGCCGTCGCGCGCGAGATGGGCGTCGACCGGCTCGACTGCATCTCCATCTCCGGCGAAGGTTACGCCGCCATGGTCGGCCAAAACGTCACCCAGGACACCGACTGGCCGCGAGGCGAACCGCTCGCCGACTACACCCGCGTGATCGACTTCGAACGCCGCTCCTCGGTCGAGACCTTTCGACGCAAGCCCGGCCTCAACCCGCGCTCGTGGAAGTACGGCACGGGCTGGCGCGGCGGAACGCCCTTCCAGCAGCACGAGCGGCAAACCTTCGCCGCCCTCGGCGACCATGCCTGGCACATCGATGGAGACGACGGCGAGCCCATCCCCGCTCCCGAGCAAGCCGAGCTCTGGCAGCTCGACATGTGGCTCAACCCGCACGGGTTCGTCAAGGCCGCCCGCATGCCCGGCGCCAACCTCGAGGCCCTATGGCGCTGGGAGCTCCCCGAGAGCGGACGCGACGGCGCCGCCACCGCTGACCTCGAGAAGGCCGTCGTGCTCTCGGCTACCGTCCTGGGCCGCTACCGCGTCAACGCCACCGTCAATGAGCACAACCGCATCCAACGCATCCAAACCTGGGTTCCCCACCCCGTGCTCGGCGACATGAACTACGAGCACGAATACCAAGATTGGCGCGAAGTCGACGGCGTGACCTTCCCAGCCTGGTGGCACCATCACGACGGTTGGGACGACGAACGCCAAGTCCCGCTCGTCAGCGGCGGCCACAACGGCTTCGGAGGCGTCTTCGGCGATATTCGGATCAACGACTGCGGCAACCCGCTCACCGTTCCCGCTGCGGTCCGGCAGGCCAGCGCGCCCGCGCCCCGCGTCGAGCCTCGACGGCTAGCCGACGGCGTCTGGCTGCTCGGAGGCGGCTCGCACAACAGCGTCGCGGTCGAGTTCGACAACTTCATCGCCGTCATCGAAGCTCCCCTCCACGAGCAGCGCTCGCTCGCCGTCATCGACCAGGTCGTGCGCCTCATCCCAGACAAGCCCATCCGATTCTTGGTCAACACCCACAATCATTACGACCACATCGGAGGCCTGCGCACCTACCTGCACATCGGCGCCACCGTCGTCACCCACCAGCGCAACCGTCTCTTCTATGAATCCGAGCTGCTCAACTACGTTCCACGCACCCTCGGCCCCGACATGCTCGCGCTCTACCCGCCGACGGAGATCTCCGAGGGCTACACCATGGAGGACGTCGACGAGAAATACGTCATCACCGACCGCACCCGCAGCCTCGAGCTCTACTACGTACAAGGCCTGGCGCACGTCGAAGGCATGCTGATGGCCTACCTGCCCGACGAGAAGATCCTCATCGAAGCCGACCTGTTGAACACGGGCCAGAGCGGCGTCGCCGAGTCGGTCTCGAAGCCGCTGCGGGAGGCGCTCGTTCGCAACGTCACGCAACTGGGCTTGGAGATCGAGACCATCGCCCCCATCCACGGCCAGCCCGCTCCCTGGAAACCCTAGGCCGGCCCCCTGCCGATGCTCTGTTCGTGGCGTACGGCTGCGCCGTGCAGGCGAGGCTCCGCCTCGCCCCGGGGCCACAGGCCCCGATCCTCGGCACAGCCGTGCTACATTGGGCCTTCTGGTCGGATGAAGGGGAGATCCGTGAAGAAAAACCAAGACCTCGATCGTCGTCTCGACGGCTACTCGCGCTCGGCGTCCGCCCTGCGCTCCATTCGACGCGGATTCGGCAGCTCCGGCGCACGCTATTCGGCCGCCGCTGCCGCTGGCGCGGCGCTGGTCGGCGCCGGCTCGGCCGAGGCGGCCTTGATGACGAGCCCTAATCAGGGCTTCATGCTCTCCACGACCCAAGGGGGGGCCGGCGCCGGCGTCGATATCGACGGAGACGGGGTGGATGACCTCAACGCCTTCGTCTTCGGCAGTTTCTTCACGAATTTTCCTGGGTTCTCGTTCAGCTCCATCACCTCCTCAGGAACCGGGTCCGGGTCCAACTTTGGATCGATCTATGGGAGGGTTTTCCCTGCGCAGGCCAGCAGTCTGATCGGCGTTCAGGGCCTGAGCTTCGGCCTCTTGAGCGAGTTCACGTTCAGGTCCGTCAGTTTCCCCTACAACAACCCGCCCGCAATCGGCGCGACCTTCACGTCCACCCGCACGCGGACTTTCGGGTTTTCCTTCACCGCTGGGAGCAACACGAACCCCGGTGCGAACGGCCCGAACCTCGGCTGGGGGCAAGCTGTCTTTCAGTTCGGCGTCGGCGTCACGAAGCTCAGCCTCCCGACGCTCGTCTTCAACACCACGCCGAGCCAGGGTATCCACGTCGGCGGCGTCCCCGAACCTGCCAGCGTCGGCCTGATGGGCCTCGGCCTGCTCGCCCTCGGCGCCCGCGGCCTGCGCGAGCAACGCCGCCGCAAGAAGAAGAAATCGTAGGGTGCGCCAGGGCCCGGCATGCCGAGCCCTCTAGTCCTCTGCCAATCTCCCCGCGGGCTCACGCCCGCGGGTCTGTTTTATGCCCCGCCCCGCCAAGAAAGTCCTGCTCGTCGGCTGGGACGCCGCGGATTGGAAAGTCATCCACCCGCTGATGGACCAGGGCAAGATGCCCGTCCTGCAGTCGCTGGTCGACAACGGCGTGATGGCCAGCCTCGCCACGCTGCGCCCCCAGTTCTCGCCCATGCTGTGGACCTCCATCGCCACCGGCAAGCGGCCCTTCAAGCACGGCGTCCTCGGCTTCACCGAGCCCACCCCCGACGGCCGCGCCGTCCAACCCGTCACCAACCTCTCGCGGAAAACCAAGGCCGTCTGGAACATCCTCCAGCAGAACGGCTTCCAATCCAACGTCGTCGGCTGGTGGCCCTCGCACCCCGCCGAGCCCATCTCCGGCGTCATGGTCTCGGACCACTTTCAGAAAGCCACCGCCAACATCGACGAAGAATGGAAGATGCGCCCCGGCACGGTGCATCCGCCCGAGCTCGCCGAAGAGCTCGCCGAGCTGCGCCTGTACCCGCTCGAGCTCGACCCCGAGCACATCCTCCCCTTCGTCCCCAGAGCCGAGAAGGTCGACCAGAAAAGAGACCGGCGCCTCATCCCCATCGCCAAGATCACCGCGGAGTGCAGCTCGGTCCACGCCGCCGCCACGCACTTGATGGAGACCCAGCCCTGGGACTTCATGACCGTCTACTACGACGCCATCGACCACTACTGCCACGGCTTCATGAAGTACCATCCGCCCAAGCAGAGCTGGGTCAAGGACGAGGACTTCGAGATCTACAAGGGTGTCGTCGAAGGCGCTTACCGCTACCACGACATGATGCTCGGCGCGCTGCTGCATTACGCCGGGCCCGACGCCACCGTGATCGTGATGTCCGACCACGGCTTCCACCCCGACCACCTGCGCCCGCGCCTGATTCCCGCCGAGCCAGCCGGCCCCGCCATCGAGCACCGCGACTGGGGCGTATTCATCGCCTGTGGTCCAGGCATCCGCCGCGATGAGCTGATCTACGGTCCGAATCTACTCGATATTTGCCCCACCATTCTCACCCTTTTCGACCTGCCCGTCGGGGAAGACATGGACGGCAAGCCGCTGCTGGGCATCTATCAGAGCCCTCCCGCGGTCGCCACCGTACCCTCCTGGGACGCCGTCTCCGGCGACTGCGGCGTCCATCCGCCCGAACGCAAGCTCGAGCCTTTCGAGTCCAAGGAAGCGCTCGACCAACTCGTCGCCTTGGGCTACGTCGAGAAGCCCGGCGAAGACGTCTCGCAAGCCGTCGAAGATACCGTTCGCGAGCTGCGCTACAACCTCGCCCGCGCCTACATGGACGCCGACCGTCACGCCGAGGCCGCCAAGCTGCTCGAGCAGCTCTACCAGAAGCACCCCTCCGAGCATCGCTTCGGCGTCTATCTCGCGCGCTGCTACCGCGCTCTCGAGCGGCCCTCGGATCTGCGCGCCCTGGTCCAACGCATCCGCAAAGCCCGGCGCGAAGACGCGGTCGAAGCGCGCAAGAAGCTCAAAGACTGGGCCGAAGAGATCACCAAGCGCAAAGCCGCCCGCGAGCAGGGACAGGCCGAAGCGCCGGCCGATACCGACGAGGAAGCGACCGAGCCCGAAGCGCCACTGCTCAACCGCAAGGAGCTCTACGAGCTACGGCGGCTGCGCGGCATGGCCCGCGTCAACCCCTTCGCGCTTGACATGCTCGAAGGCTTCGCCCTGGCGGCGGAAGGCCATGGCGAAGACGCCCTCGCAGCCCTCGAGCGCGCCGAGAAGGCCGACCCCAATCGCCCCGACATCCACCTGCAAATCGGCGAAGCCTACCTGCGCATGAAGCGTTGGCCCGACGCCGAGCGCGCCTTCCAGCGCGCCTCCCACATCGACGCCGACAACCCGCACGCCTACCTCGGCATCGCGCGCGCCCTGCTCGCCCAACGCAAGAGCCGGCTCGCCATCGACCAAGCCCTCGAGGCCGTCGGACTGCTCTACCAGCACCCCTATGCGCACTACGTCTTGGGCGTCGCGTTGCACCGCACCGGCCGCATCGAACGCGCCGTCGAAGCGCTCGAGGTCGCCGTCCGGCTCAACCCCAACTTCCCCGAGGCGCACGCACGCCTCGCCCACATCTATCGCCGCCGGCTCAATCAGCCCCAGAAGGCGGATGAGCATCGCAATTTCGCACGCGAGCTGCGCAAGCAGCGCCTAGCCGACATCGAGGTGGAGCACGAGCTTGCCACCGCCTCCGAGACGGTCGGCGACGACGCGCCTTCCAAGCCCGACGCCCCCCGCGAGCAGCGCATCACCATCGTCTCCGGCCTGCCGCGCTCGGGCACCTCGCTGATGATGCGCATGCTGCAATCCGGCGGCATCGCCCCGCTCACCGACCGCAAACGCCAAGCCGACCAAGACAACCCGCGCGGCTACTACGAGCTCGAAGCCGTCAAGAAGACCCGCCGCGATCGCAAGTGGCTCGACGACGCCAAGGGTCGCGCCGTCAAGGTCATCCACGCCCTGCTCTACGACCTCCCGCTCGACCGCCGATACGACGTCATCGTCATGCGCCGCAACATGGACGAAGTCGTCGCTTCCCAGCGCAAGATGATCGCCCGCCGCAAAACCAAAGGCGCCGCGCTGAGCGACGAGCAGATGCGGCGCGTCCTCGAGCGACAGCTCATCCAAGCCACCGCCTATCTCGACAACAAACCCAACTTCCGCATCCTCAACGTCGACTACAACGACCTCGTCCGCGAACCCCTGCAGCAAGTCGAACGCCTCCGCTCCTTCCTCGACCTCGACACCCCGCCAGAGGCGCTCGCAACCGCCATCGAACAGGACCTCTGGCGCAACCGCGCCCAGCCCAACGCCGACCGCCCCGTCGCCTGACGAACAATTTGCACCAGTTCTCGCGAAATTCGCAATCTGGTTTGTTATACTCGCTCTCCGGCTGATACTCTTCTCGATCGAGCCGCGGGTTTTGAGCGAATTCGCCCCAAACCGACCTCGCCCGGACCGCCTCGAAGGCTGGAAAGAGATCGCCCTATATTTGCGGCGCGATGTGCGAACCGTACAACGTTGGGAAACCCATTCAGACCTGCCTATCCGCAGGCTGGACCACCGCAAGCGCTCGTCCGTCTACGCCCTGCCCGACGAGCTCGATCGCTGGCGGCTCTCCCGGGACGCCACCCCCCCCAAGCCCCCCGAGCCACCCAGGCGCCCGCAGTTCGTCCCAGCCCTTGGCCTGGCAGCCACAGTCAGCCTGCTCGTAGCCGTATTTGCCGCCGGCAACCTTTTTGACGAGGATGAGCCGCCCGCCCTGCTTCCCGTGCCTTTGACGTCGCTGCCTGGCGGCATCCTCTTTCCCGGCTTTACTCCCGATGGAGAATCCGTGCTGTTCAGTTGGACGGGCCCGGATGGCGATGACTTCGACATCTACGAGATGCACATCGCGACCGGCAAGCTCACGCAGATCACCGACAATCCCGCCGAGGACGCTCTGGCAGTCTACCTTCCCGATGGCCGTACCATCGCCGTTCTGCGCCATCATGCCGATCGCTCCGGCGTCTACCTGCTCGAGCGAGGCCAGCCCGGCGAAAGGCTGCTGACCGGTACCACTTCCGCCACGTTGAGTGTCTTTCCCGCCGCCGAGAATTCGCTGCTGGTGAAGGAACGTCCGGGTGAAGGCCTCCCGCTTCAATACTTTGCGGTTTCGATGAAGGACGGCTCGCGCCGTCCGGCCTTAGAGTGGGCGAGCACGGGCTTGCAGAGCGGAGGCATCGTGCTCTCTCCCGACGGCAGATACGCTGCGTTCTCTGTCTTCGAGAGCTCGTTCGTCGCCGATCTATACGTCTCGCCGCTGGACGGATCCGAACCGCCGCGCCGTCTCGCGTTCGATCGCAATCGTCTCAGGGGCATCGCATGGACCCCCGATAGCCGAGAGGTTGTCTTCAGCGCCTCGCGAGAAGGAACACTCTCGCTCTGGCGCATCCCGATTGAAGGGGGCGAACCGCGTCAGATCAGCGGCGTCGGCCGGGCCTTCTCCCCAGTCCTGTGGTCAGATTCTGCTGGATCGAGCAAGCTCCTGTTTGCAACTGGCGGCATGAATGCTGATGCATGGTCCGTCGCCCTCAATCAACCTCAGGCCCCGCCGCAACGGGTCACGCACTCGACTCGCTATGACGGAAACGCCCAGATCTCACCCGATAGTACGAAGCTCTGTTTCGCATCGCACCGCTTCAAAGACATCGAGCACATTTTCGTCAGCGATCTCGACGGCGGTAACGTCGAGCAAATCACACGATGGAACGAGTACGACGGGGCGCCGCGCTGGTCTCCCGACGGGAAACAGATCGCCTTCGACTCGCTCCTGGACGGCAATTGGGACATCTACGCCGTCTCGCTCGAGACTGGGACTCAGCGTCGGTTGACGCGTGGCCCCAACGAGGATGTCAGACCGAGTTGGTCGCGCGACGGCCGCTGGATCTACTATTCGGCGGGCGACGGCAGAGGGGGCTCTTCGCTATGGAAGGCGCCGGCCGATGGCGGCGAGCCCGTGCTGTTGAACGAGAACGGCGGCTTTGAAGCATTCGAAGCCCCCGACGGCAACAGTGTGTACTTCGTCGAGACGGACCGCAGCGTGGGCCTGTGGCGCATCCCCGCCAGCGGCGCCGGCTCCCCAACTCCCGTCCCCGGATCAGAGGAGATCAGTCAAGGTCGCTGGAGCGTGACCCCGCTTGGCATATACTTCCGGGGCTTCCCGGATCCCGCCAAGTGGGATGACGGGACTCCGATCTATCGCATCCCGCTCGAAGGCGGTCAACCGGAGCTCATTCGAACAATCCCCGCCGACCCTTCGATCGACTATTCATCGCTCCACCCCGTGCGGCGTCCGCCAGGCTTCTCGGTCTCAGCAGACGGCCGCACGGCGATCGTCCAGCGGCGCGACGAGCTCGACACAGGGCTCATGCTCATCGAAGATTTCCGCTAGCGCGTCCAAGCACCGGCGCCTCGGTGACCTTGGGGGCGGCCCATCGCCCCGTAGCACCCGTAGCGGTATCGCACGACATCACGCGGCATTTGGCGACACGGCCCCTGAACCGCCGTGTTTCCAGTTGCTTAGGCCCCGCGCCCAGACTAGGATCGGTGGCTGCAACGGCCATCCACTCGACTGAAGGAGATTTACGAAATGCCGAAAAGAACCAGTCCCACGTTGGACATTCGCCTCTCGCGGACTGCATTGCTTGCCGCGGTGGTCGCGGCCTTCGCGCAACTTCCCAACGGTCAGGGGGCGCCCGCGGGAACGAGCGCCCGTCCAAGGCCGGAAGCCTCGCTGAGTTGCGAGCCGAACCACGGCCAAGCGCCGGCTGCGGCAGCGGCCATCTGCCGAAAGCTAGCCGTAAAGGCCTTCCTGAAACCCGATGGCGTCCTATTTCTCACCCCAGGGTCCGACCCCATCGATCCGCCTGCGCCGTTTCAGTTGAGCTTCGTTGGCGCCGACTCCGCTGCACGATCAGGCCAGCCGAAGGAGCCGACAGGGCGCGCCAACTACTTTCGAGGCGCGGACCCCAAGCGCTGGCTTCGCGCTGTCCCACTCTACCGGGATTGGACCTGGAAGAGCGTCTACCCGGGGATCGACATCGTCTACCACGACCGGCGAGGTAGCCTCGAGATCGATTTCGTGCTAGCCCCCGGATCGGATCCGGCCGCGATCCGTTTCGAGGCGGCCCGCCAGTACACGCTCGACCTGCGGGAAGATGGGACGCTCATCGTCGAAGATCCCCGAGCGCGACAACTCGTCCTCGAAAAGCCCCGGGCCTATCAACTTCGCGAAGGTGACGAGATTTCGGTCCCGAGCGAGTACCGAGTGCAGCCGAACGGCGAGATATCGTTCGCGATCGGCGCCTACGACCCATCGCTCCCGCTGACGATCGATCCAGTCGTCACCTATTCCAGCTACCTCGGCGGTTCACGCCATGAGCTCGCCGAGGATGTTGTTCTGAACGAGGGTCGCATGTTCATCGTCGGGACCACCTACTCGACCGATTTCCCGACCGTGGCCCCACTATTCACTCGGCCGACTCCCCAGTTCGCCTTTCTCGCGGTCGACGTATTCCTGATGAGGATTGACCCTGAGACGGGGACTGTCGAGGCGGCAACCTATTTCGGCGGCGCCGGAACCGATGTCGCAGGCGGTCTTGCCGCCGTGGATGACGGAATCCTCATTACGGGCACGACGGGATCTACCGACCTTCCCCTGATGCAGCCCCTGCAAACCTCGCTTGCAGGCGGACGCGACGCCTTCTTAGCCAAACTTTCCTCCGACCTTTCTTCGTTGACTTGGTCGACGTACCTAGGCGGGAGCGCGCTCGAGCAAGGTCTCGGCGTAGCAGCTGACGCAAGCGGCCAACCGGTAGTCGTAGGCTCGACAACGTCGACCGACTATCCCGTCTCCGACGAGCTGCAATCAGAGAACGCGGGTTCTTCCGATGTGTTCGTTTCGAAACTCCAGTCCGATGGAAGCGGGTTCGTATTCAGCAGCTACCTGGGGGGAGAAGGCGCGGACACCGCATACGGAGTCGCCCTCAACGGGACTGATGCGGTGTTCATTGCAGGTTCTACGACTTCGGCTGCCTTGCCGGCCGCCTCCTCCGCACAGCCCGACTTCGGCGGCATCCGGGACGGATTCGCGGCGAAACTCCGCAGTGACGGCCAAGCGCTCCAATACCTGACTTATCTAGGTGGAGGACAGATAGACGAGGCGCTCGGCATTGACGTCGGCCGAACCAACATCGCGACCGTTTCCGGCAAAACATGCTCCTCTGACTTCCCCGTCGAGCAGCCTTTCCAACCCGCCCTGGCGGGCGCCTGCGACGCCTTCGTCACGCAGCTCAATCCCGGCGGCGACGGCTTCCTGTACTCGTCCTACCTAGGCGGCGCCCTCAACGACGGAGCCTTCGACGTCGATATCGACGACAACGGCAACGCGTTCCTCACCGGGTCCACCGATTCACCGGATTTCCCCCTCTTGCTCGCCCAGGGTTCCGGCGCAACGCCCTCAGGCGGCGTGGACGCCTTCGTCACGGCCGTCGACCCGGTGGGAGTGGGCCTGCTCTACTCGGCTAGGATCGGCGGCTCAGGCTCGGATTCTGGGCGTGGAATCGTGGCAGCGGATGACGGTTCAGTGGTTCTGGCTGGTCGAACGACCTCGATCGACTACCCGGTCGTATCCCCGGCGCAACCAAACCTCGCGGGCGGCCTCGACGGCTTCGCCATGGTCTTGTCTTCGCCTTTCGAAGCCCCGCCTTCGGGTGGATCGGATCCCGTGTTCGGCAGTCTCTCGCCGCCGCCGACTGGCCTATTTTCGTACCGAGGGGTGATCAATCACTATGAGGTTGCGTTCTTTCCACTGAGGAAGAGATTCCGAGGAAGAGTAGAGTATACCTGGAACATTAGTGCGTCGCACGACCGGGTCGGAGGATCGGCAAGCGCCCAGCTAGGATTTAGCCTCGTTCCAATGGGTCAACTGCGCGGAGACCTCGATGGTTTCAAGTTGAACTTCACGACACGGGGCGCTTGTCTCTTCGGTTGTCCCTGCATTGGATCCGCCGTCTTCTTTGGGGGCGGCACGATTGTCGGCCAGTGCTATCGCGACAACTTCAACAACGGCGCTCGACTGTGGAGGGATGCTTTCGAGTTTACTTTGCGACGCCAGACGCCTTGAGTGCAGGGAGGAGTTGAAAAGATGAACCTTCACTACACAGCAGCGATTCTTTTGATTGCCATTTCAATACCCGCGGAGGTCATCGACTTCGAAGCCTTCTCCGACGGCACGGCGCTGAGCAACCAGATCCCCGGCCTCACCTTCACGAACGCCACCGTTCTTACTTCCGGAGTCTCACTCGATCCTTTCGAGTTTCCGGCAGTCTCAGGGAGCCAAGTCGCGTTCGACTTGGGCGGACCAATCCAAGTTCTGTTCGGCCCCCAGACGGCGGTCTCGTTTCAGGCTGCGTTTACGTACGTCGTTCCAGTCGAAGTCCAAGCCTTCGATTCGGCCGACGCCTTGATCGGCTCAGCCTCGTCGCTCTTCTTTAGCAACCTAGGCCTATCGGGCGATCCCGGAAGCTCGCCCAACGAGGTCCTATCGGTAGCAGGCGCCGGTATTCGCCGGATTGTCATCACGGGTGCGCCCGATCCCGGTCAGTCCTTCACCATGGACGACGTCGTCTTCGAGCTCGAACCAAGCGTGGCGATACCGGAACCTGGATCTGCCGCGCTACTAGTCGGAGGCGTACTGTTCTTGGCCGTGCGAAAACGGAGGTTGAGGGGAAACCGCTAGCTTTGCAGAGGTCAGCGGGTGGCGACACGCCGCCCGCTGTAGGGGATTCAGAGCCGATGCGGACTCATGCTCCCAGAATCCATCTGTCACAGCCGTTTGGAATCTCCTTATCCATTTCCCATCAACCACTTGCCCCCGACGAGCCGCACCGCGGCTTGCACCGGCGCCCAATACTGGAAAGAGAAGCCTCCCCGGCGCATCGCCGAGCCGACTCCTCCCGGTTCTCTGGGAATGTCAGATTTTGGCAGGAAATGTCAGCCGACATGGGGTGAAACTGGCGTTACCGAACCTCCCGCAGCAGCTCGCGCGCCGGCTCGAAATCCGGGTTCGTCTCGAGCACCGATTCCAGCAGCGCCTTGGCTTCGGCGTCGCGCCCTTCCAGATACGTGAGCTGCGCTTCGAGAAAAGGCGCTTCGGGCTTCGACGGGTCGATCGAGCGGGCTTCGGCGAGCCATTTGCGCGCCTCCGGCGCGTTCTCCTCCTGCAAGTAATACATCGCCAGATTGACGCGGGCCGCGTAATCAGCCGGATCGGCTTCCGCGGCTTGCTGGAACGCCTCCAGGCCCTTCCCGGGGCTGCCGAGCTGCATGTAGAGCGCGCCCAGGTTGCTCAACAATTGTGCATTCGGCTCGCCAAGCTCGCGAGCGCGCTCGAGCTCGGTGAGCGCCTCCGGCAACAGGCCCTGCGCTCCCAACACCGAGCCCAAGCTCGCGTGCGGCTCTGCCTTTTCGGGCTGCAGCCGAACGGCTTCCCGGTAGGCGCGCTCAGCGTTCGCGAGCTGGTTGAGATAAAAGTACGCGGCCCCAAGTTGCTGGTGGACGAGCGGGTCGTCGGGGCGATTCTCCTTCGCCTCGGCAAACAGAGTCAACGCGCCGGTGAAATCGCCCTGCTCCAAAAGCAGACTGCCCAGGTTGATGCGCGCGTCGGTTTGAGCCGGATCGAGCTCGAGTGATCGACGCAGGTAGTCCGCCGCTCGCTCCGCCTCGCCCTGGCTGTGTAACAACCCGGCCATGTTGTTGTAGAGATCCGCGCTTGCCTCTCCCCGCGCCAAAGCAGTCTCGAAGAGCGTGCGCGCCGCCTGGGACTGGCCGCGCGCGGCCATCTCGGTCGCCATCGCCAGGAAGCTGCGGCTCGGCTGGGGGTCGACCCAGCGGCCGGCGAAGGGCGTGGCCGGCCCGCCGCCGGCCTTGGCGTCCGCGAGGATCTGCTCCGCTCTTGCCGCTCCGCGGTAGAGCTTGATCACGCGGCCCTGTTCGTCGAGCAAATAGCTCGTGGGTATGGCCATGTCGCGGCGGTAGTTGGTGATGTGCCGGTGCAGCACCGTGTAGGCGGTGACGGTCTCGTCATCGGCAAACAGCGAGCCGAACAGCAGCTCGATCTCGGCGACGAACTGTTCCACCTTGTCGCGGTCGCCCGGGTCGTCGACCGAGACTGGCAGCACCTCGATGTTCGCTGCCTCGAACTCCGCCGCGTGAGCGGTGAAATCTGCAAGCTCGGCGCGGCAAGGCGGACACCAAGTCGCCCAGAAATTCACCAGCGCCTTGCGGCCGCGCAGACCGGAGAGGCGCGCACGGCCCGATGTCGTCTCCAACTCGAAATCCGGCGCGGGAATCGGGTCCGCGAGCCAAAGCCCATCGCCGTCGTCGAGCAGCGGGTCCTCCGCCGCCTCTCCGCGAACCGGCTCCGGCACGGCGCGAGAAAGCGCCCCCAGCGTATCTTTGCCTTGGACGGCGCGATACTCTCCCGCAGGCTCCAGCGCGGCGAAGCTCTGCGCCGACCCGTCAGGCCAGCGCACCTCGAGCCGTTCGACGCTCTCGCCCGGCTCCAACCCAAAGTGCAGCCGCCGGCTCGGTTGCGAATAGAACCCCGAGCCGGACCGGACCTCGCGAACGAGCCGCCGCTGATCGGTCACCAGCGTCGCGCGCGCGCCGACCGCGGACCCCAAATCCAACGTGATCGCCCGGCTCTGCGGCGCGTCGTTGCGCAGGATGCGCAGTTGCGGGCCGGTACGAAACTTCAGCGCCAAATCCAGATCGCCGTCGCGGTCGTAGTCGAACGCCGCGATGGCCCGCCCGTCGCCTGCGAAGTCCATTCCGCTGACGAAAGCCTCGTCGCGAAATCCCTCCTCGCCGAGGTTGCGGTACACGACGTTCCGCTCACGCCCGCTCCACGAAGAGCCTTCGCGGATGAGCACGTTCACCGCGCGCCAGCCATCGGAGTAGCGCTTCGATCCAATCGTCTTCAGCGGCGTTTGCGACACGACCTGCCGCCAGAAGAAGCTTCAAAGATCGTCGAGCTCGGCGCCGGTAATGAAGCCGTTCTGAACATAGACATCCTGGCGGCCGTCATTGTCCAAATCGACGAGCTCGCACGCCCAAGCCCAGCGGCCCATGGTGACGCCGAGGCGCTCACTGACGTCTTCGAACGTGCCGTCGCCCCGGTTGCGGAACAGCGAGTTGCCGCGCGCGTGACGCTCGAAGAAGCGCTTGAGCTGCGGATCGGTGGTCGTTCTGTCGAACTCCGGCTGGCCGGTCACGCGCTGGCCGGCCGAAGACCACATATTGCCGACATAGAGATCCAATTGGCCGTCACCGTCGTAGTCAGCCCACGAAGCCGACATGCCCGCGGCGAGATCGCCCACGCCCGCTTCGCCCGCCACGTCGATGAACGTGCCGTCGCCTTCATTGCGGTAGAGGTTGTTGCGGCCGAAGTCATTGGCGACGTAGAGATCCTGGTCGCCGTCGGAGTCGTAGTCCGCCCACGCCGGCGCAAAGCTGTAGCGGTTGTTGTTCGCCATCAAGCCGGCGGCTTCGGTCACGTCCTCGAACGTGCCGTCGCCGCGGTTGCGAAACAGGAAGTTCGGCGGCCCGTTTACGGCGTCGTAGTAGGGCGTAGGCGCGTCGTAGGTCGAGCCGGACTGCCAGAAGTCGTAGGCGCAGACGTAAAGGTCCAGGTCGCCGTCGCGGTCGTAGTCGGCCAGCGCGGCGCCAGTCAGCATCGCGGCGCGATCGGCGTGCTCGGCGAAGCCGGCGGCGCGGTCCGGCGCGAACGTGCCGTCGCCCCGGTTGCGCAGCAACAGCGGCTGGCGCGGTAAGATCACGATCAGATCCTCGTCCCCGTCCGAGTCGAGGTCCGCGAACAAGGCCATCGAGGTATCGTCAAGCAGATCCACGCCGGCCGCGGCGCTCGCGTCGGCAAACGTGCCGTCGCCCCGGTTGCGGTAGAGCCGATTGGGCAAGCCCGATGGTTGCGCGACGTAGAGATCCTCCCAACCGTCGCCGTCGTAGTCGCCCACCGCAACGCCGTTGTGGCCGTAGACGTCAACGCCGAGGGCTTCATCGAGCCGCCCGCGCCATTCGTCTAAACCGATCGCAAGCTGTTGCCGGAATGACGGCGCCGCGCCCAGCGCCGCCTCGCTGACGTCGCGAAATCGGATGGCCCCGGCGCGGGCCTCGGCCAGCTCGCCCACCTCGGCCCGCACGACGCGCCAATCGCCCGCGGCGTCGGTGGTCCAATCGAGCTCCATGCTTCCCAGCAGCGACAGACGCTCGCCACCCTCGTCCTCGCCGCCCAGCTCGACACGCACGCGCAAGTGCGGCTGGCCGGCGTCGTTGCGCCGGCTGCCCACGATCTTCAGCTCGGCAAGCTCCAAGCGGGCGAATCGCGCGACGTGCTCAGCGAGCGGCGGGAAAGCCCCAGGCTCCTCTGGCAGCTTCTTAGCAATGGCCTTGAGCTCGACGTTGAGCGCTTCGAAGTCCTGCTCGCCAACCCAACGATCGTTGTCCGCATCGGCGAGGGCCAGCACGGGCGCGATGTCGAGATCGGCCGCCTGGTCGGGGCGCAGAGTGTAGTCGGGCTGCTGAGCCAGGCAGACGCCCAAGCCCGCGGCGGCGATCAACGCGACTCGGATTGTCGCCAAGCCGTATTTTATCTCGCCTTCGCCCGCGAACGCTGGCTATTGCAACAGGGCCTGCAATGCTCAGCAACTTACCGGGCGCTCAACGCGTCACCGTACATCGGTCCGGAAACTCGGGAACTGGGGGAACTGGGGGGAACTGGCGACAGGAGCAAGCAGAGTCCTCCTGGCGGGAGTAAAATGTCGGGCCCGCGCCCTGGAAGGAAGCGGCCCGGAACCCGGGCCCAGGAGGACTCGCAAATGCACTATATCGGACTGGACGTACACAAGCAAAGCGTCGCGTTTTGTATCAAAAAGGCCGACGGAAGGCTGGTCGATCGCGGGACGCTCGAAGCCAACCGGCCGGCGCTCGAAGAGTGGGCGGTCGAGCTGCCGCAGCCCTGGCAAGGGGCCATGGAAGCCACCCAGTTCAGCGGCTGGATCTACGACACGCTCGCGCCCTACGCCGACGACCTGGCCGTGGCGCATCCGGCGGACCTGGAAGCGATCACCAAGGCGAAGAAGAAGAGCGACGCGCTCGACGCCGACAAGGTGACCGATCTACTGCGCGTGGATCTGTTGCCGCGAGTGTGGATGCCGCCGCGCGAGTGGCGCGAGTTGCGGCGTCTGCTGCGCTTTCGCAACCGGCTGGTCGAGCAGGCGGTGTGGCACAAGAATCGCATTGCGACGGCGCTGATGGAGCTCGGCGAGCCGTACGTGAAGACGAAGCTCCATACCAAGCGGTATTTTTATCCGTTTCTCGACGAGCTCGAGACGAGCGAAGAAGACGCCCTGTTGCTGTGCGCGAGCCGCGACCGGCTGGAAGAAACCGAGCGACTGGCGCGGAGCATCGAGAAGAAGCTGCTCGGACATCGGTTGCTCGAGCGGCGGGTGGGGTTGTTGAGGACGATTCCCGGCGTGGGCGCGATCACGGCGCTAACGTGGGCGCTCGAGATCGGCGAGGTGGAACGCTTCGCAACGTTGGCGCAGACGGTGAGCTACTGCGGGCTGTGTGCGCGGCTGCGAGAATCGGCGGGCAAGGCCAAGCGCGGCCCGTTGTCGAAGCAGCGCAACCCGCACCTGCAGCGTGTGCTGATCGAGGCGGCGAAGCTGGCGCCGCGGTGGAATCCTGAGTTGGCAGCGTTGTACGCACGGCAGTGCGAGCGTGGACACCGCAACCGCGCGACGGTGGAGGTGGCGCGAGCGTTGGCGGCGCGTCTGCGGGCGGTGGACCGCCGCGGCACGCCCTACGAGAAGCGTTGAGGAGTTTTTGACGACAGCGTCCCGCCGGGCCTCGCGGAACAAAGGGATTGCGTGAAGGCCTCGCTCGCGAGGTTGGAGACGCCACGAAGGCTGTTTCGAGGCCGGCGGGATTCAAAGTGGACCTTGACTGAAACATCCGCGACGGCGCGCTGGTTGGCGCGCTCGAGGCGGCTCATGGATGTCTGGTCGCGTTCGGAGAACGGCGACGCTGGGTGAAAGGCAAGGCGCTGTCGGTGAGTTGGGGAAACGCGCGTGCGGTGGGGGCGCCGCCTTCGCCCGCGGAGGATCGTCGTACGCGCTGGAGCGGAACCCGTCAACCGTTCGCTGCGCCGCGTCCCAAAGCGGCCGCGCAGTTGACTGAACCCGATCCAGCGCAACAGAATGCTGTTCAAGCGGGCGAAGCCGGCTGGCGCGAGAGTCTCAAGAAAACGCACGCCTGCCGCCGTCCGGGCTTGACAAGAACCCATCATGGATGTGCCTCGTTTTCCTCTTAGCTGGATGTCACCGATTTTCACGCCGAGCAAACGGAATGTCACCTGTCTCCACTCAACTCCATTCTACCTACTGGATTGAATTCCGTAAGACGAATCGATTTTATTTCGACTACCTGGTCTCTATCAGTCAAGACCACGATATAGTGACCCAGGTCAATCGGGCGAAACGCGAATTCCCCAGAAGCATCTGGTTTCACAGAAATTCTGAACGAACTATCCCACAGCGGGATCAAGTTGACCACATACTGCGCGAACTCGTCTTTGGGCCTAACCTTGCCAACTATTTCGCCCGCGGCGATTTCAAATACGTCCGGAAGGTTTGTGCAGCAATTCAGTAGTGACACCCCAACAGGGATGATAAGTTCAGGTTGCGACACTCGAACCGAAGTGGATCGCATCAATGTCGAGCCAAGAAACACCTGCAGCCGATATGTGCCGTAAGGCACATAGACTTCGATCCCCCTGTGTGTTTCTCCCGTAGTACCATCTCCTCTAAGCCTAGAGAGTTCAACCCTCGCATCGGCCAAGTCTTCGCCAGATGATTCATGCAGATCTATGTTCACATGAGATACTTGTGCAGCGTGACCCAATGGCGCTTCCAGTGTCGTAGCTAAGGAAACCCATAGCAGTGCGGATCCGGCAGTTCGGGCAACGGCCTGAATCCTACCTGTACTTCTCAGGAAACACATACGCCACAGCTCCTCATCGCCGTACGACCGTTAGTAGTTATCTGGACCACTTATACAATTCAGTAGAAACCAATCGGTTATATTCGTCGAATCTGTTTGAACGGTTATATTAAGGGCGTCCTGGATATTTTGATCTCCTTTAACGGTCAGGTTGTGCACTAGTTCGTGAAACACCAGTGCCTGAAACTCTTGATCCGACCTGTTTGCGTGCTGAGAGGCCGTAGGGTCAATGTAGATTGCCGTACCGAGATATGGAGTCCAAGCACCGACCCCCGGACGCGTAAAGACGTCCCAGACGCGCGCGTCATCTCCAGGAGGCAGGCCGACCCTTTGATTCTCCCTCGCTTGGTGCCGAGCCCCCCATACTGGATCGCCGAAGGCGTCTCCAACGCTCGAGCCCGCGTAGCGACCGTCTATTATATCTATTTGGCCTGCAGTATTTATCACCTGATCTGGGGTAATGCCGATCCTGGATAGACCATCTACGCAGTTGGCCGAGAAATTCTGTCGATTAGCCACCGCCTGGGCGGCGTTTGTAACCCTGCCTTGGACATCATAGCCAGGAGGGGTGCCTGGAGGGCCCGTCGCGATCTGGTAGAGGGGGTAGTAGGAGGGATCGAATGTCCCATAGTCCACCAAGTAATCTGATATTTCCCATATCGGGAAAAGATCGAATCCCACCAATTCAGTTACGGTAGTACTGAAAGTGAATCCTTCCGGGTCACGACCATCAGGGTCCACGTAGAGCATCGGGTTGTTGTGGGCGTACCCGAATGCGTTCCAACTCTGAGGGCGATCGCTTCTAGTGCCCGCGTTCTCCGGATCCACCGAAAAAAACCTGGCGAGCGGCGCGCAGAAGCATCTCTCCCAGAAGTAGTCCAACCCTGTCTCGCCATCCCGGAGCTGGCCGGTAAACTCCTGCCTCATCCCCGGGCTCGAGTTGAACGAGACGAGCGTACCGTCCAAGACGGAGCTACGTCCGGAAAGGTTCGAGTCGATGCGCTCGCCGAAGGGGAAGAAGTCGCGGCGGGCCACCACATCGCCGACGGCGTCGGTGGTCAGCCGTGTCGAGCCCAGATGGTCGGTCGTGCGGAAGTAGGTCGCGACGTCGGTATGCGATTCGGTGGTATACTCCGCCGCCAGCTTGCCGAACGCGTCGTAGACCCAGACGGTCGTTTCCGAGTTGTAGACCTTGCGGACGCGACGGGCGGCAGCGTCATAGGTCGTCGTCACAGCCACACCCGTCGCCGTGAACGACTTCATCTTGTTGTTCGCGTCGTACGCCATCGAGCCCGAGCCGGTCGTAATATGCGGATGCGCCGTCAAGTTCCCCGCATTGTCATAAACAATCTCCGCGCCCGTCAGCCGGTTCGTCGACGCCTGGATGGCCGATTGTGATTTGGGTGTGGCCATGTGCAGCGTGTGACCCCAGTTACCGCTTATCCAGCGATTGCCGAAGTGGTCGTACGCGTAGTCCCGCGACCACTGGAGAACGCCGCCAAGCTTCTCTTCCGCTTTCTCGATCCGGTTCACTTGGTCATAAGTATAGTCCTGTGTGACCTGCCAATGGGGAGCCCGAGCCGTTATCGGGCGCCCAGATGGTCTGCTGCAGGATGTTGCCGTTGTTGGTCGTCGAGGCGCCATAGTCAAAGCCCAGGTGCAGCAGATCGGTGGAGGTTTGGATGGCGCAATTGCTCGAGGTTGCGTTTCCAAGTCGGCGATCGGTGGACTGCAGCAAGTCGTTGTAGCAAGTCTGCTCGGTGAGCTGATTCCCAAGCTGCATGTTGTCGATACCGCCATGCGCCGCATAGACCACCGAGTTCAGATAGCTCGCCCCGCCGCCGGCCTCGCCCACGGCATAGGGCCGCCCGGAGGCGTCGTAGGTGAAGTCGACGACGCGGCCGGAGGGGTAGGTCTGCGACGCCAGCGAACCGTCGAGATTGTAGGTGTAGCTGAAGTTGTAGGTCCGCTGAGCCGGCTGCGGGTCACCGAGACCTTGGCCTCGCAGGGGAACATGAATTGCGTTGTCGGCAAGCGAGGGACACTAGGGGGAAACTCCTATCATGGATGTCTCTAGTTCCCCTAGTTCCCCCTTGACGGCGGCGGCATCCAGGACGGCGAAGAGACCCTCCTTCATGGCTCACAGCCACGGTGGCCTTGCGAGAAGCCCACGGCCGCTCGGCGCGGCGGAGTGAGCCGCGCGCTCAGCCGGAGGGAAACGCTTCTTTGACTGCCGGCATATTGTCGACGAAGCCGCAGTTGGTCCGACGGAGCTCGGCGATGGCGGCGGCCCGGAGCCGTCGCAGGGCGCCTTGGTGCTCGCGCTTGACGGCGAGGTTGTCCAACTCGTCGGGATCGGCGCGCAAATCGTAGAGCTCTTCGAGATCGGGGATTAGCGGGCGGATGTACTTCATGCGGCCCTCGCGGAGCATGACGTACCACGGCACGTCGACGTGGAAGACGCCTTGGCCGCGGACGTAGACCTCGGGCTTTTCTCCTCGAGGGATCTCGTCGGTGTCGGAGCCGAAACGGTGCTCGGTGGCTGCCATCAGCGTGGGATGGGGCCAGTCGGCGTCGGGGTCTTGGAGTAGCGGCGTGAGGTCATGGCCGTGCATCTCCCAGGGCAGGGAGGTTCCGGTAGAACTGAGGATGGTGGGCGGAATGTCGACTCCGCCGACGGGGGTTTCACACGTTCGGCCGGCGGGGATGCGGCCGGGCATGGAGAAGATGAGCGGCGAGCGGACGTTGGCGTCGTAGGGGGCCACCTTCGTGCCGCGGAATCCGTGTTGACCGAACGCCAGTCCCTGATCGGAGGTGAAGATGACGAGCGTGTTCTCGCGTTGGCCGGTCTCCTCGAGGGTCCTCATCAGCCGCCCCACGGCCTCGTCGAGCGCGAGAACGCCTTGGTGGTATTGGCGGACCCAAGCGGTGAGGGTGCGTCCGCCGGAGACGGGGACGCCGCCGGGGCCGCGTTGCCAGTTGTCGACCTCCTGCGCCCAGTCGGGTTTGCCGGGGCGGGGCGGAAAGATGTCGGCCGGGGTGTCGAAGTCGATGCCGGCGAGCTCGTCCTGGTGACGCTCGGCGGGGGTGAAGGGACCGTGGACGGCGCCGTAGCAGAGCCACAGGTACCAGGGCTTGTCGAGGTCGCGGCCGTCGCCGCGTAGGAACTCGTCGGCCCAGTCGGTGTACTGATCGGTGGAGTAGCGCTCGAGGGTTTCGGTTTTGCCGCCGTGGTAGGTGATGGGTTGATCGTGGTAGTAGTGGCCGGCGGATTCGGGGAAGCGGGGGCGATTCCAGACGATTTGATAGTCCCAGTCGCGGCCGAAGCCGGTGTCCTCTCCGGTGTGCCACTTGCCGATGTGAGCGGTGAAGTAGCCGTCGGCGCGGAGGGCCTTGGGCCAGAACGGGCACTGTTGGGGATCGTAGGTAGCGCCGGGATAGGGGCCGACTTCGCGCATGGACTCGATGGCGTATTGGTGATGGCCGGTGAGCAGCGTTGCGCGGGAGGGCATGCACCAGGCGCCGTTGTAGCAGGCGGCGAAGCGGACGCCTTGGGCGGCGAGGCGGTCGATGTTGGGAGTTCGCACCCAGGGATAGGCTTCGGGGTAGCAGCCGAGCGTGCGGTGGGATTGGTCGTCGGTAAAGATGAACAGAACGTTGGGTTGCTCGGGCGTGGCCGCGGAGGTAGGGCGTCGAGCCGCCAGGGCGCCAAGGCCGAGCATGGCCAAGGCTTCTCGGCGGGTGGGGTTGGGGATTCGGCTGGAAGCGGAGTTGTGTCGGGGCATTGCGGAGTTGGCCTATCGCGGGGATGCAGGTGCGGATTCGGGCGTGGGGCGGCGGGCGGCCAGGGCCAGCGCGGCTGCGAGGGCGGCGATGATGGCCAGCCTGTAGAAGACTTGATCGTAGCCCTCGGCCAGGGCGCCGCGTTGGCGTGCGGCCTCGATGATGGCGGAAAGGTAGCCGGGCACGATGAAGCCCGCGGCGCCCCAGGCTGTGAACAAGATTCCGTAGTTGGCGCCGATGTGCTTCTGGCCGAAGTAGTCGGCGGCGAGGGTGGGCATGACGGCGAGATAGCCGCCGTAGCAGAAGCCGACGATGCAGATGCCGATCAGCAAGCGCCAAAACTCATTCGCGCCGGGCAGGACCAAGGCGCAGACGAGCAGCGAGAGGGCGCCCATGCCGAGCAGGGCGCCCTTGCGGCCGAGGCTGTCCGAGATTCCGCCCCAGGCCAGCCGGCCCAAGCCGTTGAAGAGCGACATCACGCCCAGGGCGACGCCACCGCTCATCACCGCGGTTGCGCCGGCGAGCTCGCGGACCAGCGGCGCGGATTCGCCGATGGCGGTCAAGCCGACGGCCGAGCCGAGGAAATAGACGACCCAAGCGATCCAGAAGGCCGGCGTGCGGAGCATCTCGACGGGCGTGTAGTCTTCACGTTCGCCGGGTTGCGCGGGCGGCGGCGTCCACCCGGGAGGCGACCAGCCCGGCGGAGGCGTGCGGAAGAGCTGTGCGCTGCCGATGACGAAGACGAAGAAGACCGCGGCGAGGATGAGGAAGGTGCGCGGGATGGTCTCGGCGTACCGCGCCGGGTCAGAGCCGATGAGGGCTTCGAGCAAGGGCGCGAAGATCAGAGAGCCCACGCCAAAGCCCATGACGGCCAGCCCGACCACGAGGCCGCGTTTGTCGGGGAACCATTTGACGCAGGTAGCGATGGGCGTGACGTAGGCGAACCCGACGCCCAGGCCGCCGACGACGCCGTAGGTGAGCTTCAGCCCCATAGGCGTATCGCCGAAAAACGCGGCCAGCAAGCAGCCGGCGCCGAGCAGAAAGCCGCCGATGCCGCCAACGAGTCGCGGGCCGACGCGGTCCTGCCAAAAGCCGGCGACGATCATCGCTAGGGTGAAAAAGAGGATCGACCAGCGGTAGGGAGCGATGGTGACGGTCTTGTCCCAGCCGTGGAGCTCGGCCAAGGGGCCGCGGAAGACAGACCAGGCGTAGAGAATCCCCAGGCAGACCTGCATGAGGATGGCGGCGGAAGCTAGGGTCCAGCGATTGGCGGCGGGTGCGGACATGCGCGACCAAGTATACGCGCTTTGCCGGGGCAGGCGAGGCGGCGGGGCGTGGAGAGCAGCGGGGTTGTCGAGCGAGTCTCGCAGTGAACGTCCGGGCACATGGAATCGGCGCCCGAGTTGCAACTCGGATCGTCATGACGAGAGTACTCGGTATTGTCGCCGTGATTGCGGTGTGCGCGACGGGGGCATTTGGCCAGGATTGCGTGAAATGCCACGTGGAGACGACCCCAGCGATCGTCTCGGACTGGCAGTTGAGCCGGCACAGCGAGATGGGCGTGGGCTGTGCGGTCTGCCATGGAGGAGAGCACACCACCGCGGACGACGTGGCCGAAGCGAAGGGCCCGACGGCCGAGACCTGCGCGATGTGCCATCCCCGCCAGTTCCAGCAGTTTTCCAAGGGCAAGCACGCAGCGGCCTGGACGGTGATGAACGCCATGCCCACCACGCACGCCTTGCCGGTGGCGCTGACGCAGGGCATGAAGGGCTGCGGCGGCTGCCACAAGGTGGGGTTGAAGTCCGAGGAAGAGATGGCGGCGCTCAAGCAGGAAGGCGCGGGCTTCGGGCTGGCGTCGTGCGATTCCTGCCATACGCGGCACTTGTTTTCCGTTGAAGAGGCGCGGCAGCCGCAAGCTTGCCAAACCTGCCACATGGGCTTCGATCACCCGCAATGGGAGATGTACTCGGCGTCGAAGCACGGCGTGCGGGCGTTGCTCAAGCAGACCGGCAAACTGCCGGAGTCGGTGGCGGCGCCGACCTGCCAGACCTGCCATATGCAGGAGGGCGACCACGAGGTTCGCACGGCTTGGGGCTTTCTGGCGGTGGCGTTGCCGCTGCCCGAGGACGAGCAGTGGAAGGCGGACCGGGTGACGATTTTGCAGGCGATGGGCGTGTTGGACCCCGCAGGCAATCCGACCGAGCGGTTGGAGGCGGTGAAGGCGGTCGACGCGGCGCGCTTGACCCAAGAGGACTTCGACCGTGAGCGCAACAAGATGCTCGAGACCTGCTCGCAGTGCCACTCGGAGAACTTCGCTCGCGCGGAGCTGGCCAAGGGCGACGACATGATTCGGGAGACCGACCGGTTGCTGGCCGAGGCGATCCGCGTGATTGCGGATCTCTACAAAGACGGCGTGTTGCGGCGGCCCGAGGGCTATGCCCATGACTTCCCGGATCTGCTCACCTTCCACGACGCGCCGACATCGATCGAACAGGTCCTGTTCGAGATGCACTTAGAGCACCGCATGCGCGCGTTCCAGGGGACGTTCCATGCCAATCCGGACTATGCGTTGTGGTACGGCTGGAGCGAAATGGTGCGCGACCTGACCGAGATCAAGGAGAAGGCCGCCGAGCTGCGCGAGCGGCACGCCGAAGAGTAGATTCTGCACGGCCAGGGCGAATCTTTCCCGCCGGGAGCGCGGCTGCCGCGGGCGGGGTTGGTGCCTATCCGGTTGCAACCAAACCTTTTGGCCGCGAGGGACGAGGATGGCGGGGTCCGTGCACCATCCACGGGCATGAGACTCGCGGTGGCTTTGCTATTGGTCTTTCCCGTCGTGGCGCTGGGGCAGGAAGCGAACCCGACCCAGCGTTTGAATGGCGACGCGGGGCCGGGCGCTCCGCTCTATCACGTGGACGTGGTCGCCCGCTCGACGCCGGCGGTCAACTACGGGCATCGCTCGGCGCCGACGACGATTGGGTTCGCGGGAACGATCCTGCAGCCAGACGCCAAGGGTGCAGCGCGCGTCGAAGCCAAGCGAGGCGTGACGCAGGTACGGGCGAAGCTCAAGAACCTCGCTCCGCCGCAGACATTTGGCCGGCAGTTTCTGACCTACGTGCTGTGGGCGATCACGCCGGACGGGCGGGCGACGAATCTGGGCGAGCTGATCACCGACGCCGGCGATGACGGCAAGCTCGAGACGGCGACCGAGCTACAGTCGTTCGCGTTGATCTTGACCGCGGAACCGTACTACGCGGTGACGCAACCGAGCGACGTGGTGGTGGCGGAGAACGAGGTTCGGCCGGACACGGTGGGACGCGTGGAGGTCGTCAATGCACGCTACGAGCTGCTGAGGCGCGGTCGCTACACCTACGATCTCGCGGCCGCGGCCAGGGAGCAGCGCCGGGAGGGGCGTCGCGTTTCGCAGCGCGAGTATGAGTCGCTGGTCGAGCTCTACCAGGCGCGCCACGCGGTCGAGCTTGCCGCGGCGAGAGGCGCGGAGCTGCACTCAGCGGGCGCGTTGGCGCGAGCGCGAGCCCAGCTCGAGCAGGCCGAGCGGCGGTACCAAGCCAAGCCGAAGAGCCGGGAAGTGGCGGCGCTGGCGCGCGCGGCGACGCAGACGGCCGAGGACGCGCGGTTGATCGCGGCGCGACACGCGGGGCGGGAGCCGGAGATGCGGCGGTGATGAGGTGGTAGGCTCTCGGCGGCCTACGGCGCCGACGCGGCGAAGAACACTCGCATATTCCGAATGATCCTGCGAGGTCGCTGCACGAAGCAGTAGTGCGCCGTCCGCTTCATCTGGACAATCTGTACGTGCGGTCCGTTGCTGCGAAAGTCTTCGATTTGCTCGAGGCGTTTCCGGTCGGTCTGGATTGCAAGCGGCATTAGCTCCGCGCGGGCGCTGGGGTTGAGTTGGCGCACGCGCTCCTGGTCCAGATTGGTAGCGAAGAACAGCAGCGCAGGGTGGGAGATCGTAGTTTCGAAGTACCACCCCGCCGCCATGTCGTTGCGATAGGCGGCAAACCATGCGGGCGCGGCGCGGCTTCTCAGAGTCCCATCCGCCTGGACCGAGAACGTCTCGCGCAAGTTTGCCTCCAGCGCCGCTGACCAGGAGCCGAGCTCCCAGACGCGGTGATGCGCCTCGAATAGCTCGACCGAGTCGAGCGGATCGCCCCTGACCAGGTTGGAGATCGCCGCGCCCATTCGTTGCTCGAAGCCAGGGGCGACAAAAGAGTACACCGTGTCGAAGAGGACAAGCCGGTCTACACGCGATGGATAGACCCGAGCGAAGCGGATGATCTTGCCGCCGCCGCTCGAGTGGCCCGCGAACGTAGCTCGATCGATGTCGAGCGCGTCGAGGAAGCGCGCCAAATCGCGCACCTGCGTATCTAGACCGAGACTGTCGTTTTCCACCGCCGAGGCTCCGCATCCGCGCGGTCTCAGCGATAGAACACGGAAGCGCCCCTGGAATGCCGGAGCGATGTCGGAGAAGATATGGCCCGTCTCGCATCCGCCGGGCACAAAAGCGAGCG
Source organism: Bryobacterales bacterium (assembly GCA_965216545.1). Classification (GTDB taxonomy): domain Bacteria; phylum Acidobacteriota; class Terriglobia; order Bryobacterales; family UBA6623; genus RI-231. The sequence continues at coordinate 250,378 of OZ244172.1, read as the reverse complement.
CGGCGCCTTCGCCGCCCCAGTCGAGGTAGCTCAGGCTCACGCCGTTCAGATCAACTGTTCTTGAGACTGGGGCGGCGCCCGCAGTCAAGGCGGACGCGAGGGAAGCGACCAAGCCAAGACGTATCGCGCATCGGCCCATGCCGTTCATCAGTCTTCCGATCGGTTGGCGCCGCGTTGCGGGGATGAAGATCGAACCCGGCCATTGCTGGCGGGGTTCGGAAGAGAAAGACCCGTCCTACTGAGCCCCGGCAGCCATGCCGGGGTGCTAAGGCTCGTATCACCTCGAAACACGCACCCCGCCATCGCTGGCGGGGTGCGGAAGGGGCTTGGCTGTGGTGTTACCAGCGGCGGTTGGCGCCGCGTTCGGGACGAGGTCTTGCCTCGTTGACGTTGAGCGAACGGCCGTCGAGGACGGAACCGTTGAGCCCTTCGATGGCTGCTTGCGCTTGGGATTCGTCCGCCATTTCGACGAAACCGAAGCCGCGCGGCTGACCGGTGTCGCGATCGGTGACTAGATGCACCGAGTCGACCTCGCCGAATGCGGCGAAAGCCTGACGGACCGTGTCCTCGGACGAATTGAAGCTGAGATTACCGACGTAGAGTCGTTTCATTTGGAATCCTCCTGTCGAATCTGGAAAAGCGAGCAAGGGGGAGCAGACAGAAGGATCCCTGGGAGAGATCTTGGCGAGTCAGCGAGCCTAGCGAGCAGTTACAGGTTCTACTCCCACCTTACCAACCGGCGTAGGCGACTACAACTGATGACCGCGCGCCTGGACGCGGGCGTAGCGGCAGTCGACGGAGCGGCGGGGCTGGCCGTCACGATTCTCGAGAGCCTTGTGGACGGTGCGCGAGTCGAACGGCAGCGCGTCGCCGGCGGCGAGCAAGGCGGCGATGGCGGGCGGGGCGATGGCGGCGCTCAGCAGCAGGTAGCCGTGCCGGGAGGCGAAGGCGGCCAGGGTCTCTCCGGGGCGCGAACGCCCCGGAGCCCTGAGAGCGGAAGCGCTCAGAAGATGAACTTGAGGCCAAGCTGCAGGTTGCGCGGACGGCCCGCGCCTGTGATTCGGCCGAAGTTGTTGTCGCCAACCTGCGAGTTCGGGAACCCGAAGTTCGGCGTGTTGGTGAAGTTGAACGCCTCGAAGCGGAACTGGAACATCTTCGATTCGGTGACGCGGAACTGCTTGTAGAGCGCGAAGTCCCAGTTGAACAGACCCGGCCCTAGCAGAATGTTGCGGCCGGCGTTGCCAAAGGTGAAAGCCTCATTGGCCACAAAAGCATCGGTGTTGAACCAGCGCTGCGGGTCACGCTGGTCGCTGGGCAGGAATGGGTCCTGGCCCGGGACCACATCCGGGCGGTTGAGATTCCCTGTGTTGGCCGGGTCGCCCCGCACGCTGAGGCCGAACGGCCGGCCAGAAGCCAGCGAGTGGATGCCGGCCACCGACCAGCCGCCGATGGCAAAGTCGAGCGCCCGGTTCATGTTCGAGCCGTACTTGCGGCCCTGCCCGAACGGCAGCTCGTAGACATAGCTCGTGGTGAAGCTATGCTTGCGGTGCTGGTTATCCAGGCTGCGCTCGGCGCGCCGGTCGAGCGGGTTCTGGATGCCGCTGTTGGGCGCATTGCCCGAGCCGGAGAAGCCCGCAACGTCGCCGATGGTACGCGAAAACACGTATGCGCCCAGCACGGTGAAGCCGCCCGCGAAACGCTTCTCCAGACGCGACTGGAACGAGTGGAACAGCGAGTTGCCGTTGAACTCGTGGCGGCTCATCCGCGAGAGCGGACCAACTTCGATGTCCGTTCCGGGATAGATGGCGCTGGTGTAGCGGCGCCGGCTGTTGATGTTGCCCGCGCCTGGCAGGGCGTAGTTGCCGTCCACGCGGTTCACCAAGAACTGCGCCTTCGTGCCGTAGTAGCCAACCTCCAGCACGGTGTCCTTGAACAGCGAGTGCTGAATGTTGACGTTCCACTGCTGCGACATGGGCCAGTCAGGGTCCCGCTCGAAGGAGGAGAACCGCAGCGCCACGGCGTTTTCCGGCGTCAGGATGCCGGCCGGGTTGCCGTTGCTGAGCAGTACGGTCGGGTTGATCGAATCCGTCGAGAGCTCGCTCTTGATGTGGAAGGGCGGGTTGCCCTGCAGGAACTGGCCGCCGCCGGTGCCCTCGTAGTTGGCGTAGAAGACGCCGTAGCCGCCGCGGATGACCGTGCCGGAAAGCGCTTGGTAGGCGAAACCGAAGCGCGGCGCGAAATTGTTCGTGTCGTTGGCGATGGTGGCCCGGTTGAACCGCCCGCTGCCGGCGCTGCCGGCGAGCAGGAAGTCCGGATTGGCGGGGTCGGTGTCGATGTCGAAGTTGGCGATTCCGTTTTCCTTCTCGATCCACGGCGGGCTGAGCTCGTAGCGCAAGCCGAAGTTGAAGGTGAGCTTGTTCGTCATCCGCCAGTCGTCTTGGACGTAGAAGTGGTTCCAAGGCGCGCGCAAGTTCATGTAGACCGAGTTCGAGATGTTGCTGCGGAACGCCGTTCCCAGCAGAAAGTCGGCCACGGGACGGCCGCCGCGATTGCCGCCTGGGGCGGACTGGCGCGTGAAGTTGCCGTTGAAGGTGAAGTTGCCGAGCGACTGCTGCGGGTTCGTCAGGTAGCTCTGCAGAAACTGCATGTTGTACCCGAACTTGAGCGTATGCTTACCCTTCGTCCAACTCGTGTCGATCTTGAGCTGCCGGCTCTGCGAGTCGATGATGTTCGGCGTGAAGTTGGACAGACCAACGTTGCGGACGCCGCTGATGTTCATTAGCGCCATGCCGGGCAGCTGCTGATCGACGCCGTTGATGCCGAACTGCTGGTTCAGGTTGGCGTCGTTGACGGCCGTGCGAATCGTGAAGATGCGATTCCAACCGAGCTTTACGGTCGTAATCAACGAAGGCGAGAAGATGTGGTTGTGAGAGAGCACCATGTTGTCGCCGACGTGGTCGAACTGCGTTCCATCGCCGTCCAGGGCGGAGGGGAAGCGCAGGCTCGCGCCCACAGCCTCGTCCTGCTTGCTGTAGCGGAAGAACATGTTGTCGTTCGCGCCCCACATGTGGTCTACGCGCACGTCCCAGCGGTCTTGGTCTTCCGGGTCGGGTGCGTTGATCAAGTAGTTCTGCGTCAAACCGGGTTGGTTCGTCGCCGGCCACAGTCCGCTCACCTGCGCCGAGACCGGATCGATGCGGGTCGAGGGGATGATCTGGTTCGGGAACGGGTCGCGGCGATTGGTGTCGGCGTTGTAGGTCGCCGGATCGTGGATGGTCTGCGAGACGGCCGAGAAGTCGCCTGAGAGCTGCGCCTGTGTCGGGATCGTCTCGTTGAACGTGGTGGACTCGCGGATGCGCGTGCCTTCGTAGTCGCCGAAGATGAACGTCCTGTTCTTGATGATCGGCCCGCCGGCGGAAAATCCGAACTGGTTCCGCTTGAACGGCGCGCGCGGCGAGTTGGGCGGATCGAAGAAGTTTTTCGCGTCGAGCTTCTCGTTGCGCAGGAAGTGGAACAGCGTGCCGTGCAGCTCGTTGGTGCCGGACTTGATGGAGACGTTGACGGTCCCGCCGAGTGCGCGTCCAGACTCAGCCGAGTAGGCGTTGGTCGAGATCTTGAACTCCTGGATCGCGTCGACCGAGGGCTTGATGACTTCAGCCCGCCGGCCTTGAGCGGCGATCTGCAAGTTATTGTTGTCGACGCCGTCGAGCGTATAGTTGTTCTGCGTCGTGCGCTGGCCGCCGGAGCTGAAACCGCCGAAGCGTCCCCCGATGGAGCGAACGGCGCCGGCCGACATGAGCGCGAGCTGGATGTAGTCGCGGCCGTTGAGCGGCATGTCGACGATCTTCTGGTTATCGATCACCTGGCCCTGGCTGGCCTCGGTGGTTTCGAGGAGCGGTGCGTCCGCGGTGACGTCAATGACCTCGGTGATGGCGCCGACCTCGAGCGCGATGTTGAGCACGGCGGTTTGCTGGAGCTCCAGGATGATGCCGGAGCGCACGGCCGTCTTGAACCCTTCCGACTCCACTTCGACGCGGTACTCGCCGATGCGGAGCGGGACGGAGCGGAAGAACCCGCGAGCGTCCGTTGCAGTCTCGCGAGCCTGATTGGTCGCGACCTGGATGAATCGGACTGAAGCGCCGGGAATCACCGCGCCGGAACTATCGGATACGACGCCCTGAATGAGCGCGGTTTCGATCTGTGCAACTGTGGCAAAGGCGCACAGCGCACCTACGGTTATGGCTCGCAGCCAAACCGGGATACGGATTGTCATGATTGACCCCCTTTGTCGTTCGCCTAGGTTGACTCTCTCGCCGTCTGACGCTCCCCACGCGAGAACTACAGCGCCACGGCGGTTCTGTATCGGACTACGTTCGTCCGTACATATCATGTTTCAGTAACGTCAGTTTAGCTGGTCTCGGCGCCCATCCGATTTCGACAGGCGAAAAGCATGACGCGGGTCGGCGCCGGCAAGTCTGCCATCACTCGCCTTCGTCAATAGACCTGAGATACAGAGCAGTGGAGCTGCACGGTTCAGTGCAGGCCGCCTGCCCGCGGTGTATCGTGTTGGCTTGCAGGCGCTGCGCTTCCAGTGTCCGGCTTGCCGAGTGGCCGATACGGCGATCGACGACATCGATGAGCATCCGTGGACGTGTCCGAGCTGCGGGGAGAGGTGGAGTTGCCAAGACGGCATCATCCGGGCGTTGACGCCGGACGCACGCCGCCGCTACGCGCGCTTTTGCGAGGAGTACCTTGCCATACGGCGCGCCGAGGGCCGCGGCAGCGACGACCCGGCCTACTACCTCGAGCTGCCCTATCGCCGCGGCGCGGGGCCGGTCGATTGGCAGTGGCCCATGCGGGCGCGGACCTACCGCTGTTTCGAGCGCAAGATCCTCGCGCCCATCGAGGGCGCCGCCGGGCGCCCATTGAGCATCCTCGATCTCGGCGCCGGCGTCGGCTGGCTCAGCTATCGTCTGGCTCTTCGCGGCCACCGCGCGGTGGCGCTCGACCTGCTCGACGATCCGCTCGACGGCCTGGGAGCCGCGAGGCACTATCCGCACGAGATCCGCCGCATCCAAGCCGAGCTCGATCGCATCCCGCTTGCGGACGAACAGTTCGACCTGGTCGTCTTCAACGCCTCGTTCCACTACGCAACCGACTATCGTGCGGCATTGCGGGAATGCCGGAGGGTCCTGGGCTGGGGCGGGCAGGTCGCGATCCTCGACACGCCGGTCTACGAGTCCTACGGGCACGGCGAGCGGATGCGCGAGGAACGCCAGGCCGGTTTCGAGCGAAAGTACGGTTTCCGTTCCGATTCGGTGCTGAGCATGGAGTACCTGGACGAGAAGATGATTCGCGCCTTGGGCAAGGACCTCAACATGCGCTGGCGAGTCGAGCGTCCGTGGTACGGTTTGCGCTGGCATCTACGGCCGTTGAAGGCGAGACTGACGGGAAGCAGGCCTCCCTCGCGGTTCAAGATCCTCGTTGGAAGCTGGGCAGGCGGATGATCGTCCTGCTGCACCCTCGGAGCACCGCGCCGAAGAACCGGCGCTTTCCCCTGGCGCCGCTGTGGCTTGGCGCCGTGTTGGAGGGCCGCGAGGAGTACTCGATCGTCGACGGCAACCTCGACGACGACCCGCTCTCGACGCTCGAGGCCATCCATCGCGAGACGCGGGTCGAGCTGCTGGGGGTGAGCGTGATGCCGGGGCCGCAGATGGCGGCCGCCATTCCAGTCTGCCGGGCGTTTCGGGAACGCTGCCCGGATGTTCCGATCGCTTGGGGCGGCTACTTTCCTTCGATCTACCCGGCGGCGGCGCTCAACGCCCCCTACGTGGACTTTGCAGTGCGCGGGCAGGGCCAGCGCACGCTGCTCGAGCTGCTCGAGGCGCTACGCGGCGAGCGCAAGCTTTGCGACGTGAAGGGGCTCGGCTGGAAGCATGGCGATGAGACGGTCGCCAATCCCGAGCGCGTCTTCGAGCCGCCGGACTCGTTTCCGCCGCCGCCCTTCCACCGCATCCAGGCCGAGCGCTACGTGCTGCCGACCTTCCTGGGCCAGCGCACCGCCGTCCACGAAGCCAGTGTCGGCTGCCCTTACGCTTGCAGCTTCTGTGGCGTCGTCACAGCATATGGCTCCCGCCAGAAGCAGGAGGCGCCCGCGCGCACCGAGGGCATCCTCAGCGCGCTGAAGACAAACTTCGCGATTGACGCCGTTCAGTTCTACGACAACAACTTCTTTCTCGGCGAGGAGCACGCCGACGAGCTGATGGGTCGCTTGACGCCGCTCGGGCTTTCGTGGTGGTGCGAGGCGCGCATCGACGCGCTGTTGCGCTATTCGGACCAGACGCTCTCGAAGATTCGCCAAGCTGGCGCGCGCATGATCTTCTTCGGCGCGGAATCCGGCTCGGACTGGGTGCTGGAGCAGATGAACAAGAAACTACGCGCCGAGCAAACGCTCGAGCTCGTCGCGCGCATTCGCGCTTTCGGCATCGTCCCCGAGTTGAGCTTCGTCGTTGGCAACCCCGAGGACCCGGTGCGCGACATCGAAGAGAACCTGCGCTTCATCCGCAAGGTCAAACGCATCAACCCCGACGCCGAGATCATCCTGCAGCACTACATTCCCACGCCGCAGCGCGAGACGATGTACGGTGCGGTCGACGGCAAGCTCGAGCTGCCCGCCACGCCGGAGGAGTGGGCCACGCCCCGGTGGATGCAGTTCACCACGCGCGTGAAGCCAGACCTGCCCTGGCTGCCGCCGGACCTGGCGCGCCGGATTGACGACTTCGACACGGTGTTGAGCTCGCGCTGGCCCACCATCCAAGACGTACGGACGCCCTCGTGGGGGCGCGGATTGTTGCGCTCGCTCAGCGCCTGGCGCTACGCCCTGGGGCTGTATTCCTCGCCGATCGAGCTGCGTTGGGCGCAGAAGCTGGTCAACCTGCGAAAGCCGCGACTGGAGAGCCTGTGAGCCTGGACTGGGCAAAGATCGACGGGTTGCCGGAATACGTGCGTGCTGCGATGGGGGCGCTGCGGTTCGACTCGCCGGACTATTCGTCGCTGACTTGCTTGGACGCGGAGCAGTGGCGGCTGCTGATGAGGTGGCTGGATCGGGAGCGGATGACGCCGCTGTTTGGCCATGTCTGCCGCGGCCGGCTGCCGGACGATGTGGACCGGCGGATCGAAGCGAACCTGCGCGCCAATCGGCGGCGGCTGGAGCGGTTGCGCCAGGAGTACGTCGCGATCGCGGACGTGCTCGAGACCGCTAACGTTCCGCACCGCGTCCTCAAGGGCTTTTCTCATGGTCCGCCCTTCGTCCCGGCCCCGGACCTGCGGCCGCAATATGACCTTGACATCCTGGTGGCGCCCGAGCGCCTGGCCGCCGCGATCTCCGCTCTGCGAGCGCTTGGCTTCGAAACGGCCGCCCAGCGCGAAGCCGCGCCGGCCGACCACGCCGCTCCGCTGGTTCGGCGCACCGGCTGGCAGTGGCGCGGCGACTACTTCGACGCCGACATTCCGACGGTCGTCGAGCTGCATCATCGGCTATGGGATCCCGAGACCGAGGGCTTCGTCATCGAGGCGCTCGCCGATCCGGCCTTCGAGCCCGGTGGCAGCCCGGTCTACGCCGCCGCACACGCACTGCGCCACCTGTTGCGCGGCAGCCTGACGACGCTGCACGTCTACGAGCTCGCGCATTGGCTCGAGCATGGCGGAGGCGAGGAACCAAAAGGGGGCGTCGATCCCGCGCTCGTCGTCGTCTTCGAGCTCGCGGGGAGGTGGTTCGGCTGTGCGACGCCGGATTGGCACGAGCGCCGCACCGCCGCGCTGCCGGCGCCCATGCGAGCGTGGCTGGCGCGCTATGCGGCCTCGCCGCTGGTCCGCCAGTTCCGGCCGAACAAAGATGAGCTGTGGCTGCACCTCGAGCTGGTGAGCGACCGGCGCACTCGCTTGCGCGTGGCGCGCCGCAGACTGCTCCCGATGCGGCCTCCGGGCGCGCTCGAGGGCCAGTACGAGCGCACTCGTCCGACGCTCATCACGCGTCTGCGAAGAGCCCTACGCTACGCAGCGTACGCGGGAAGCAGGCTCGAGTTCCATGTTGCGAGCGTGGCGAGAACGGCGGCGGAAGCCGCGCGTTGGTCGAAGTTTCGGAGGGAGCTTTCTAGCTGAAAGCCAACTCGCCAGCCTTGGACGGCTTGGCTGGCTTTGCCGGCGCCGGTTGGCTCGCGGCCGGCCGTGCATCGCGCAAGGCTTCGTAGTCGCGCTGCGTCTTCAAGTTCACCGCGTGCTCGAGCAGGATCACGCCCCACAGCGTGGCGACCAGGAATCCGATCGTCAGCAGTCCATGGTTTGAAATTCCAAACAGTCTCATGCCTCTCCTCGACGCCTGTTCGTAGTGCAATTCGCAGGCCAACACCCGAAAGTTCCACAACAAGGCCCCATCGACGGTGATCAGCGGCGCTTGTCTAGGTTTTGAGCTTCCAAATATGAACGAAATTCTGACATGTCCAAGGTCCTGTCGTGTACTTTTTGCAACTTCGTACCCGCGCTGACACGACCGAGCGTCTAAGCTCGATAAGGGTCAGGTGGTGGATTCCAACCGCCTGCGGTGGATCCCACGCGACCGCCTGCCGTCTCGCATGTTCGTTATCGCAGTCCGTTTGACGCACCTTGCGTGCATCGGTTTGGCGCTCGGCGCCGCTTTGCTCCACGGTCAGGCTGGTCCGCCGGGCGCCGTCGTCAACGATTTGCACTTGGTGGATGGCGATCCGCGCACGGTCTACGCGGCGACCGACTTCGGCGTTTTTCGCAGTCGAGACGACGGCGCGAGCTGGCAGCCATTCAGCGAAGGGTTGCCGGTCGATCTATTCGTCGTGTCTTCGATCGACGGCGTGCAGGACCGGCTCTACGTCTCGGTGGATGGCGCTGGCGTGTGGCGCCGGCGTGGTCAGGGGCCGTGGGAACAGGCGAGCGACGGCATCGGCGACCTGCAGACGTTGACCGTGGCGGTGAAGCCTGGCGACCCCGAGACGCTGATCGCGGGCACACGCGCGCAGGGCGCGTTTTTCTCGAACAACGGCGGAGACGGCTGGATTCGTCCTGGAGATTTGACGATATCCGGCGCCTTCCCCAACTTCGCCTTTGCGCCGGCCGACCCCGAGCGCATCCTCGGGGTCGCCAACCCCGGCGTGGTCGTCGAGAGCCTCGACGGCGGCCAAAGCTGGACGGGCTTCGCCCTCGACCCTCTTCTGGCGCTTGATGGGATCGCCTTCGACCCGCGGGATCCTGACCTAGCCTTCATTGCCTCGAGCGAGGGGCTGTTGCGGCAGGGCGCTCCGGGCGAGACGCCGCTGCTGATCTCGACGACGCTCGGGTTCACGCTGAACGATATCGCGGTCGACCCGTCCGACTCGGCCGTGCTCTACGCCTCAGACCGGGGCCTGGGCGTGATTCGCTCGATCGACGGCGGGGCGAATTGGTTTCGCTCGAACGGTTTGCCGAGGGCGGGCGGCTTTTCGCTGCTCGCGCTGCCCGGCGAGCCGACGCGCGTCCTCGCCGGCGCCTTTGGGACGGGGGTGTTCGTCTCGACGGACCAAGCTGCGTCGTTCGGCCTCAGCTCCGCCGGGCTGCACGTGGCGAACACGCTCTCGATTGCCGTCGATCCGCGCAACGCAGGCGTGGCCTATGCCACCGTGTCTGGCGGAGGCATCTTCAAGACGGAGAATTTCGGTTCGTCCTGGGCGGAGTCGCGCACCGGCAGCACGCAGTTCAACTCGACCGTCGTGCTGGTGGATCCGGCCGATTCCAATCGCGTCTACACGGGGTCGGTGAATCCGTTCGATTCTTCGGACGGTTCGTTGCAGCGCAGTGACGACGGGGGCGAGACGTGGTTGTCGCTTGCGATCGGCACGCCGGTGTTGGCGCTCGCGCTGCATCCCAGCGACGGCCGTACGGTATGGATGGGGAGCAGCTCGGGATTCTTCGCCTCGCAGCTCAGCTTGTTTCGCTCGCGAGATCGAGGCGAGGACTTCGAGGCATTCCTGGGAACGTTCAACATTCGCGGTCTGGCCCTGGATCCCAACGACGCCGACAATCTGTTCGTCATCACCGAGCTCAACGGCGTCTACGAGTTGATCCGATCGACCAATGGCGGCGATCGATTCGACGGCAGCGGCCAAACCGGAATTCGCATGTTCACTGTCGTGGTGGATCCGAACGATTCTCGGACGATCTATTTGGGTACTGGAGCGGGCGTGTTTCGCTCGACCAATCGCGGCGAGGACTTCACCGCGCGCAACGCCGGCTTGCCGACCGACGTGGCGGTCGCGGTGGTCTCGCTCGCCATCGATCCGCGCGACGGCGCCATCTACATCGCCACGCCTGCGGGCGTATTCAAGAGCACGGACGGCTCGGGTTCTTGGACGCCGATCAACGCTGGGTTTTCCAACGTGGCGGTGCGTCAGATCGCCGTCGACCCGCACACGCCGGGCGGGCTCTACGCCGCGACGAACGGCGGCGGCGTATTCCGCTCGACCGACGGCGGTGAGACGTGGCGGCCGACGGGCGTCGACTTCCCGCTGATTTCCTCTGAGAGCGTCGTGGGCGCGTTCGACTTCGTCGGCGGCGGCGTGGCGCCGGGCGAGCTGGCCACGATCTTCGGCCAGAACATCGGCCCGGCGCAGGGCGTGTCGGTAACCGAGCTCGACCCTGCAACGGGGAAGCTGCCCGTGCAGCTAGCGGGCGTCCGAGTGTTCTTCAACGACACGCCGGCGCCGCTGCTGTTCGCGCGTGGCGACCAGGTGAACGTGCAGGTTCCCTTCGAGGTCGCCGGCCTGGCGAGCGTCCGCGTGCGGGTGGAGTACAACGGCGTTTTGAGTGATGCGGCCGAGGTTGCCGTGCTCGAGACGCACCCCGGCCTGTTCCCAACGGCGGTGAACCTCGACGGCAGCCTCAACGCGGAGGGCGCGAGCGCGCAGGCCGGCGACTTCGTGCTGCTTTTCGCTACCGGGCAAGGCTTGACCGATCCGGCGGTCGAGACAGGCGCGACTCCGCCCGTCTCCGAGCCCTTCGCGCGGCCCTTGGCGAGCGTGGAGGTATTGGTGGGCGGCCGCCAAGCGCAAGTCTTCTTCGCGGGGCTGGTTTCGCCGTTCGTGGGGTTGATGCAGTTGAACGTGCAACTGCCGGCTGATTTGCCGCCGGGCCGTCACGACGTGGAGCTGCGCATAGGCGGACGTCCCGCCGGAGCCTTGGGCGTTGTGTGGATCGGGCAGTGAGCGTGGCAGGGGGATCCCGCGCGCCACGGCGCGTCCCTACTTGCGCTTGACCTGCTTCTGCTGACCGACGCGCACCTTGTTGAGCGTAGCCTTCTTTTCGGCCCAGTCGTTCCAATCGAAGCGCTTGGAGGCGTCCGCGAGGTAGGCGTCTAGATCAGCGCCTTTGGGCAGCACGGCGACGACGGTCGCTCGGTCGCCGGTCTCCGGGTTCTGGATCGTATAGCGTTTCGCGTTTGGAATGCCCATGACTCTCTCAAATTACCACAGCATCTTGGCGCTCGCGGTCCTTGGTACCCTACCATCTTGTCGTCGCACGATCCACGGGCCGAGCTCGAACGCCGCAGCCGGGAAGCCGAGGCAGGCGGCGGCCCCGACCGCCTTGCCCGCCAGCACGAGGCCGGCAAGCTCACCGCTCGCGAGCGCGTCGACTTCTTGCTCGACGAAGGGAGCTTCGAAGAGCTCGACAAGTTCGTCACCCATACCTGCCACGACTTCGGGATGGAGCGGCAGGCGCCGTCCGGCGATGGCTTCGTCACCGGGCACGGGTTGATTGACGGCCGCCGCGTCTTCGTCTTCTCGCACGATTTCACCGTCTTTGGCGGATCGCTCTCGCTTGCCAACGCGCAGAAGGTCTGCAAGATCATGGACCTCGCGCTCAAGACGGGCGCGCCCATCATCGGGCTGAACGACTCCGGCGGGGCGCGCATCCAGGAGGGCGTGGCCTCGCTCGCCGGCTACGCGGACATCTTTCTGCGGAACACGCTCGCTTCCGGAGTGGTGCCACAGCTTAGCGCCATCCTGGGGCCCTGCGCGGGCGGCGCGGTCTACTCGCCCGCCATCACCGACTTCACGTTCATGGTCGAGGAGACGAGCTACATGTTCGTCACCGGCCCCGACGTCATCCAGCTCGTGACCCACGAGGACGTCACCAAGGATCAGCTCGGCGGCGCTCATACCCACAACGAGGTCTCGGGCGTGGCGCACTTCCTGGCGCCCGACGACGAGCAGTGCCTGCGCATGGTGCGCGAGTTGTTGGGCTTTCTACCGTCGAACAACGCCGAGGACCCGCCGATCCGCGCGACCGAAGACTCGCCCGAGAGGCGCGACGAGCGGCTCGACACGCTCGTGCCGGCCGAGTCGAACAAGCCCTACGACATCAAGCAGGCCATCGAGGCGGTGGCCGACGACGGCTACTTCTTCGAGGTGCAACACAGCTTCGCGATGAACATCGTCGTCGGCTTTGCACGACTCGATGGGCGGCCGGTGGGCGTGGTCGCCAACCAGCCTGCCGTGCTTGCGGGATGCCTCGACATCAACGCCTCGCTCAAGGCGGCGCGCTTCGTGCGGTTTTGCGATTGCTTCAACATTCCCATCGTGACCTTCGAGGACGTGCCCGGCTTTTTGCCGGGAACCGAGCAGGAGTACGGCGGCATCATCAAGCACGGCGCCAAGCTGCTCTACGCCTACGCGGAGGCGACCGTGCCGAAGATCACCGTCATCACGCGGAAAGCCTACGGCGGCGCCTACTGCGTAATGGGCTCGAAGCACGTGCGCACCGACGTGAACTTCGCCTGGCCAGGCGCGGAGATCGCCGTGATGGGCCCCGAGCAGGCGGTCAACATTGTCTACCGCCGCGAGATGGCGACGGCCGAGGATTCCGAGGCGGTGCGCCAGCAGAAGACCGAGGAGCTCCGTGAGCGTTTCGCCAACCCCTACACGGCCGCCGAGCGGGGTTGGGTGGATGAAGTGATCGCTCCGGCGGATACACGCCCGAAGCTGATCCGGGCGTTGCGGATGCTCGAGAACAAGACGGACGCGAACCCGCGCAAGAAGCACGGGAATATTCCGCTGTGACTTTCCACGACTCCGCGATCGCGACGTTGCACGGGGGAAGGGCTCGCCTCTGACTACGGCCGGTAGTCGATCCAGAATGGGCTGGCCCAGGCCAGCGCCTCGTTCTCCTGCTGTACGCGCACGTAGTACATGTTCACCTTACCTGCTTGCGCGTCGCGGTCGGTCCAGGAGAGCTCGACCGTCTGCTCGCCAGGCTCGAACGCCGCCACGTAGCGCGGGCTCTCGCCTTCGATCTGCCGTACGATGTCGATCTTGCGGATCGGCGTCGTCCCGACGACGCGAATGTCGAGCGTCGGCTGCGTGGAGGAGCGGAATTCGTCTCCCATCAAGTGCTCGCCGGAGCGGATGTCGAGGATCACGTTGTCCTGAGCGGCGTAGGAATGGCGGCGTTGGAAGGCGTCGATCAGAGCCTCGGGCGTGGAGTCCTCGACCAGCGCGACGCCGTAGCTCAAGTGGGTCGAGACGTGGTCCGAGGAGGCTTGGAAGCCTAGGCGGGCGCCCTTCTTGAAGGCCTCCCACACGAAGCCTTTGGGGCGGTAGCCCTGGATGGTCTCTTCCTCGTTGCGGGCGGCCATCGGGGCGTTGGTCTCTTCGTAGCTCTGGCGGTGGCCTTGGAAGATCTCGACCACCGGCTCGGCGACGGGATCGCGGTCGCGCCAGTCTGTGCCCATGTTGGTCGCCGAGGTGTGTGAGGAGCAGATGCCGCCAAAGTGTTTGAGGTAGGCGTAGAGGTTGCGAATGTCGGGTGATCCGCCTTGCTCGGTTCCCACCTGCGCCTCGCGCCCGGGCAACCGCGGCAGCGCCCTAACGCCTCGTTGGGCGAACATCACGTTGCGGTGTCCCGAGGGGTAGCTCTGGCTGCGCTCGTAGGTGTACATCGGCTGGAACACGCCGGGGTGGCGATACAGATCGACCTGCTTCTGCGTGATCCACCACAAGTAGTCCTGTCCATAGCCGTAGTCGTGGTCGCCGGTTCCGATCCACTCCATCGCGGCGACGTCGAGGCCGTATCGCCAGACCTCCTCCATCGGGCCGTCCCAATCGCGGTGCGAGGAGACCTCGGTGTGGCGGTGGAACTCGCCGCGCACGTAGCGGTAGGTCTTGCCGCCCGCCGAGATGCGCTCGGAGCGAATGCGCTCGAGGTCCGCCGCCTCGTTGGGGTGGATCGGCTTGGCGGCGCGGGTGTGGCCCAGGGGCTGAATTTCGCTCAGCGCGGGAGGCTGGGCGTCCGGTCCGGCGTCGAGTATGGCGGCGTAGAGGTCGTTGTTTTCGCGATCGCGAACGTTCGTCTTGCGGTTGTCGGTTGCATAGAGCGCGAGGATCGCGCCGTCGTAGGGGACCAACGCCGCGCGCTGGTCGAGCAGGTTGATCGAGTGCTGCAGCGGGATCTCGTCCGACCAGCGGCCGCCGTCGTAGAAGGCCGCGAAGCCGGCCCAGCGCTCGCCCAGCCCGTTCTTCTCCGGGTGGCGGCGGTAGAGCAGCCACGGCCGGCCGGAGGCGTCGAGCGCCAGCCGCGGCACGCTGATGCGGTGGAGCAGCCGCGTCGGCTTCTTGGGGTCGTCGTAGTAGGTTTCGATGAACGGCGCTTGGTAGTCGGCGGTTTGCAGCACGCGCTCGCCTTCGACGACCCGCACCTTGATGAAGCGGTCGAGGTAGAAGGGCGCTCCGTTGCGGCCTGGCCAGCGGTCGCCGTAGTCTTTACCCCAGTTCTCCGAGCCGTCCTCGTAGGCGATCCAGGCGCGGCCTTTGGGATCCACCGCCACCGAAGCACGCGCCTCGAAGCGAGCCGAAGCGGCCACTGCCACCGCCTCGCCCGGCCGGCCGTTGGCGACGCGGCGGGCGTAGACGTCGTAAGAGCCCGAAGCGTAGCTATCCCAGGCAATCCAGACAGCGCCGTCGCCGCCGGAGGCGATGGAGGGATTCCAGTCGTTGCCCGACGAAGTTGAGATTCGTACTGGCGTCGCGTCCTCCGCGTCGAGGCGCCTGAGCCAGATGTCGAACTGGCCGTCGCGCCAGCCTTGCCAGGCGACCCAGGCGCGGCCCTGGCCGTCATGTGCGGCGACTACGTTGAAGTCGGTTCCCGGCGCCGACGTCAGCCTGCGCGTTCTGTCGAACCGGCCGCGCCGTGGGTCATAGCGACGAGCGTAGACGTCCCAGTTGTCGTCGATCTGCTCGGACCACACGATCTGAACGTCGCCGGACGGCAGCGCGACGACGGCTGGTCGCCACACGTCGCGCTGCTCCGCGGTGACGGCGCCAACGTTGCGCCAGGAGCCGCCCGCGAAGCGCAAGAGCCGAATCCGGTCTCCGTTGCCTTTGGCGACGAGCGATTCGTAGCTGCCGTTCTGCGTGGCGGCTTCGTCGACCGGAGAGCCGGGCTCGTACTCGACGTACGCGGCCCAAACGTTCCCGTCAGAGCCCGCGGCCGCCGCGACGTAGTCTTCGTCGAGAGGGCCGTTCGCGGGCGAGATCGTGAAGGGCGTGCGCTGCACGGTTGCGCGGCCGTCGAGGAACGAGGTTGTGCGGCCGAGCGGAAGCGCGGCCGGGTCGAGGTCGAAGGCCCCTTCGTCGGTCGCGACCTCGACTGGCCCGGGCGTAGCGATGGATACCTCGACGGTAGCCGCCGGGATCGGCCGGGGCGCGGTGTCGTTCTTGCGCGCCGGCCGTTCGGTCCCGGTGCGCCATGCGACGCCCTGGCGGCCCCTGGGCCGGCCCGAGGAGACGATCCCGTCCCAGACCGTTCCCTCCTCGTCGCCGATGCCTAGGGTCAGTCGCAGCCCTGTCCCATCCCGCGGCATGGCGACGCCGGGCTCCTGCGCTCGAACGCTGCCGTCGTCGAGCGCCCAGCCGAGAGAAAATAGCACTACGAGTGCGGCGGCGCCGAGTAGTGCGAGAATGCGTGCGAGCATAGCGGTCCCATTTTAGTCGGACTCGCACGGTAACTTATCTCTCGACCGCCCGAAGAAAGCGTGTGAGAGCAAGATGATGACTCACAGCGAGAACCCTCCAGCTTGGCCCGGAAAGCTCAAAGTCGCTTCCGGGCTCCTTTTTCTCGCAGCCTTGCTGCTCGTGGTCCGGTCTCTGCCGTTCGATGCGTTGATCCGCTCGCTGCAAAGCTGGATTGAGAGTCTGGGATTCTGGGGGCCGGTGGCGTTTGGGTTGATCTATGCGCTGTGGGCCGTGCTGTTTCTTCCCGGCGCCGCGCTGACGTTGGCCGGCGGCGCGATCTTCGGGCTCGCCACTGGCACGGCGACGGTCTTGTTGGGCGCGACCTTCGGCGCGGCGCTGTCGTTTCTGATCGCCCGCTATTTTGCGCGCGAGCGAGTCGAAAGCTTCGCGCGATCGAATCGAAAGTTCGCCGCCATCGATCGCGCCATCGAGAAGGGCGGCTGGAGGATCGTCGCGATGCTGCGCCTCTCGCCCGCCATGCCTTTCAACGTGCAGAACTACCTCTACGGCGTGACGGCGATCAAGTTCTGGCCGTGCGTGCTGGCTAGCTTGGTGTTCATGCTGCCCGGGACGTTCCTCTACGTCTATCTAGGACACTTGGCCGGCGAGGGCTTGGCCGCGGCCGCGGGCGGCGGCGCGGATCGTCCTCTTGGGCAGTGGGTGCTGTTGGCAGTCGGACTGGCGGCGACCGTGGCCGTGACGGTTTACGTGACCAAGCTTGCGCAGAAGGCGTTGGACGAGCAGGCGGACTTGCCGCAACCAACCGAAGAGGCGGCCGACGCCAAGCCCGCGGCTTCCCCGGCGAGCGCCGTTGCGATGGCGGCCGTGGCGGGGGTAGTGTTCGCGTCCGCGGTCTATGCCTACACGCAACGCGAGTCGCTGCAACGCCTCTTCGGGCCGCCCCCTATCGCGATGCGGGAAGCCTACGCCGCCTCGACCGAAGGCCAGACGTTCGATCACGCGCGTTTCTCGGCGCTGCTCGCGGAGCATGTCGACGCGGACGGCTGGGTGGACTACAAAGGGTTGCAGACCCAAGAGTCCGAATTGAACGCCTACATCGATTCGCTTGCAGAAGCGCCGTTCGACCAGCTTGGACGCGATGAGAAGCTCGCGCTGCTCATCAACGCCTACAACGCCTTCACGCTGCGGTTGATCCTCGACCACTACCCCATCGACTCGATTCGCTCGATCCCTGATCGAGATCGTTGGAACGCCAGGCGCTGGAAGGTGGGCCGCCGCGCGCTCAGCCTCAACGACATCGAGCACGAAGAGATTCGCCCCAAGTTCAAAGAGCCGCGCATCCACTTCGCCCTGGTGTGCGCCTCGGTGGGCTGCCCGCCGCTGCGGCGGGAAGCGTTCACCGGCGCGAAGCTCGAAGCTCAGCTCGAGGAGCAAACGCGCTACGCACACGCCCACGACCGCTGGCTGCGATACGAAGCGGGCAGCGACCGGGTGCGGCTGACGGCGCTCTACAACTGGTATGGCGGCGACTTTAAGCAAGCCGCGGGCTCGGTGCTCGCCTTCGTCTCTCGCTATTCGCCCGAGGTGAAAGAAGCGCTCGAGGCCGGCGTGAAGCTCAAGGTCCGGCACATGGACTACGACTGGTCGCTCAACGAGAAGTAGGACGAGGCCGCGACGGCCGGGAGCTTTCCCATGACCGATTTCAAGACCATCTTGGCTGAAATTCCGGAGGTGGCGCCGCTCGACGAGCACAACCAGCAGCTCGTCCAACACACCCATCCGCCGGACTGGACCAATCCCGAGCCCTCGGGCCGCTACAACATGGTGGTGATCGGCGCCGGCACGGCCGGTTTGGTCACAGCGGCCGGCTCGGCGGGACTCGGCGCGAAGGTGGCGCTGATCGAGCGCAAGCTGATGGGCGGCGACTGCCTCAACTACGGCTGCGTTCCGTCAAAGGCCCTAATCCGCGCCGCGCAGGCAGCCCATGACGCCCGTCGCGCGAGCGAGCTGGGGGTTCGGATCTCCGGCGAGATCACGGTCGACTTTCCGGCCGTGATGGAGCGCATGCGTAAGCTGCGAGCCGGCATCGCCCGTCACGACTCCGCCGAACGCTTCTCCGGGCTCGGCATCGACGTCTTCATCGGCGGCGCGCAGTTTACTGGGCGCAACAGGGTCGAGGTCGGCGGCAAGACGCTCGAGTTCTCCAAAGCTTGTGTCGCCACCGGCGCGCGCGCCGTGGACTTGCCGATCCCCGGGCTAAGGGAGTCGGGCGCGCTGACCAACGAGACGGTCTTCTCGCTCACCGAGTTGCCGCGGCGGCTGGCGGTGATCGGCGCCGGCCCGATCGGAGTGGAGCTCTCGCAATCGTTTGCGCGCTTCGGCTCCGAGGTGATTCTGCTCGAGCAGGAGCGCGACATTCTGCCGCGCGAAGATCGCGACGCCGCCGCAATCGTCAGGGAGTCGCTCAAGCGAGATGGGGTGATGTTGAACTGCTGCGCCAAGGCCGTTGGCGTCCGGCGCGAGGGCGCCGAGAAGGTCATCGAGCTCGAGATGAACGGCGAGCGCTCGGAGCTGCGCGTGGACCAGATCCTCGTTGGAGTGGGGCGCGCGCCCAACGTGCAGAATATGGGCCTCGAAGCCGCCGGGGTCCAGTTCGACGATCGCAAGGGAGTCGAGGTCAACGATCAATTGCGGACCGCAAACTCCGATATCTATGCCGCCGGCGACGTGTGCTTTCCCTACAAGTTCACTCACACCGCCGACGCGATGGCGCGAATCGTCATCGGCAACGCACTGTTCTTCGGGCGCGGCAAATCCAGCGCGCTCACCATTCCGTGGTGCACCTATTCCGACCCCGAGGTTGCGCACGTGGGACTGTATCCCGAACAAGCCGCCAAGAAGGGCGTCGAGATCGACACCTACTGCATCGAGATGGCAAGCGTGGACCGCGCCATCCTCGAAGGCGACACCGAGGGGTTCCTCAAGGTTCACTGCCGCAAGGGCAAAGACGAGATCTTGGGCGCGACCCTGGTCGGTCGCCACGCCGGCGAGCAGATCTCCGAGATCACCGTGGCTATGCAGGCCGGCGCCGGCTTGGGCGCGATTGCCAAGACGATTCACCCCTATCCGACGCAGGCCGAGGTCATCAAGAAGGCTGCCGACGCCTACAATCGCACGCGTCTGACGCCATTCGTGAAGGGCCTCTTTGGCAAGGTCCTCGAGTGGCGGCGATAGGGGCGCGGCGCGCCACCCTGCCCAATCCCTGCGTTAGACTTTCCGCGGGTCGGGGTGGCGCCACGGTTCGCGATAGGGTCTCGCGAGGAGCCGGTTGGCTTCGGGATCGTCCCAGATCTCGCCCCCTGCCGAGTCGTACCGCAGCGCGCGGCCGCCGAGCTCGAGGGAGAGATTCGCAAGGATGCAAGCTGTGGTGGAGATGAAGCCTTGTTCGATGTCCGCTACCGGCTTGCCGCGTGAGTCGATGGCTGCGAGAAAGTCCCGCATGTGGCCGCGGATGGCCGGGGCGACGTGCTTCTCGAGTTGCGGTTCGACTTTGTCGATCGGGTACTGTTCGAGCTCGTAGGTGACGTCCTCGTGGACGGGCCTCTCGTTCTTGTCGTGGGGGATGAAGTCGTAGCTGTTGACGCTGGCTTTGAGCGTGCCTTTCTCGCCGTAGATGATGCCGGCCCAGGGATAGTCCGGGTCGGCTGGATGACCCCACGAGCGGTGGGTCCAGACGACGTTGAGCCCGGGATAGGCGAAGGTCGCGGTCTGCGTGTCGGTGATGTTGGCCTTCGAGCTCTTGTCGACGAAGATGCCGCCGGTCGAGGAGACGCTTTCGGGCCAGCCGAGGTCGAGCATCCAGCGCACCATGTCGAGCATGTGGATGCACATGTCGCCGACGATGCCGTTGCCGTACTCCATGAAGGCGCGCCAACGGCGAGGGTGGACGAGCTTGTTGTAGGGGCGCATCGGCGCAGGGCCGGTCCACCTCTCGTAGTCGAGGTTGGGCGGCGGCGACTCGTCCGGCGGGTTCTCACGCGTGCGCATGTGGTAGTAGCAGCAGATCTCGACGTGGGAGATCTTGCCGAGCTTGCCTTCGCGCACGATGCGGTCGCGGGCTCGGATCAGGTGCGGCGTCGAACGCCGCTGGGTGCCCACCTGCACGACGCGTCCGTGCTTGCGCGCGGCCGCGAGCATGGCCTGGCCCTCGACAACGTCGACCGAGATGGGCTTCTGCACGTAGACGTCAGCCCCGGCTTGGACGGCCTCGATCATCGGCAACGCGTGCCAGTGGTCCGGAGTGGCGACCAGCACGACATCGGGTTGCTCTTGGACGAGCAGATCGCGGTAGTCGGCATAGGTTGCGGGCTGCTTGCCGGACTTTTGGCGCTCCGCGGTCGTCTTGGCCGCGGCGGCGAGCATGTCTTTGTCGACATCGCAAAGCGCGACGACGTCGACATCCTCCACTTGGATGAGGCGAAACAGGTCGGCTTTGCCGTACCAGCCAGAGCCGATCAACGCCACGCGGCGCGGCTTGGCGGCGGCGCGCGCGCCCATCAGGGCGAGGCTGGCCGCGGAGGCGGTTTGGAGGAAGCGGCGACGGTTCATCACTGGGAACACTAGCACAACCGGGCGCCGCGGAGCGGTTGTAGTTGGCTGTGAGCATAGGCGCGCGCAGCCGGCGATTGGCGGCGTTAGCGCAGCGCGGCCGCGAGGTCTCCGGTGCGTCGCAGCAGGTCGAGTTGGGCGCGCTCGAGGGCGTGCTTGGCATCGTAGTAGCGCTCCCAGGCGGCGGCCTCTTCCACGCGAGCGCGCTCGACCGCATCGACAGCCGCGCGACCTTCCTCGAACTGCGCCAGGGTCACCGACAGGCTTTCGCGCGCGAAAGCCAGCTCCAGGCGGGCGAGCTTTTGCGCTGAGCGAGCTTGCTCGGCATGGTGAAACAGCCGGTAAGTTTCGAGCTCGATTCCCGCTTGGCGGGCCGCGAGCTGCAGTTGCGCTTCGCGTTCGGCGAGCGAGGCGCGGGCGACCCGCGAAGACGTCGCCTTGCCTGTGAAGACGGGCACGCTCAGCGCCATGCCGATCTGGCCGTTGTGGCGCTGGAAGCGGTTGAAGAATTCCTCGTAGTTATTGAACTTGGCGAGCAGGGAGTACTGTGCGACCAGGTCGAGGCGCGGCGCGTTGGCGCCCTTTTCGGCGCGGACGGCGAGTCCGGACGCTGCGACCCGCGATTCGAGACTGCGCAGCTCGGCCGAGCTGGCCTGGGCGCGGGCGGCGCCGGCTTCGGCGGATTCCGGCAGCGTGAGCGGGGGCAGGGAATCGTCTTGCGCCGGCGCAAGCGTCCGGCCGGATGCGAGGCCGAGAAGGCTCCGCAGCGCCGCTTCGGCCACGCCGGCTTCCGAGCGCCGAAGCTCGAGCTGCCGCTCGGCTCGGGCCAGATCGAGCCGTGCGCGGGAGAGCTCGAGCGGGATCGCTCGGCCGGCTTCCACGCGGGCTTGCTGCGTTCGTTCGATGCGTTGAAAGTTTCGGACTTGCTGGTTAGCCAAGTCGACAGCGCGGACGGCGCGATCGAGATCGAGCCACGCCGAGGCCGCCCGGAACGCCGCCTCATCCTCCCGCGCCGCGGCGCTGTGGCGAGCCGCCTCGGCGAGCGCCTCGGCCTCGCGGACGCGCGCGTTGAGCGTGCGGTTGTAGAGGCTCTTGCGCGCCGTCGCCTGCACCACCGCCGGAGTCGCGCCCTCGATCGATTGCGGGATACCGGACGTCCAGCCGAGGCCGGAGCCGACGGCCGCGTAGGGCGAAAACGCCGCGCGCGCAACCTCGGTCGAGGCCTCGGCCTTTTCGTGCTCGATGCGGGCTAGCAACAGGTCCGGATTGCTACGCAGCGCCAGTTGCACGGCTTCGCGCAACGTGATCGGCCGGGTCTGCGCGGGTAGCAGCACGGGCAGCGTCAAGACGAGACACACGAGTCGGTTATTCATGGCGTAGGGCTTCCACGGGGTCGAGCTGCGCGGCGCGCGCGGCCGGTACGAGGCCGAAGATCGCGCCGACTGAGACGGAAACGACGATCGCCGCGACGATCGACCACGGCGATATGGGAATTACGAGGTTCGCGAGCTGCGGGATATCGAGCCGTCGCACGACGGCGTTGAGCAGCGTGGGAATCGATACGCCGACCAACACGCCCGCCAGCCCGCCGATGAGGCTGATGGCGACGGCTTCGGCGAGGAATTGCATCTTGACCGCGCGCCGCGTCGCGCCAACCGCCATTCGTAGTCCGATCTCCTTGGTGCGCTCGGCGACGGCGATCAGCATGATGTTCATGATGAAGATGCCGCTGATGCAAAGCGTGATCGCGGCCACGAGCAACAGCACCACGGTGAGCGCGGCGGAGATCTGCCGGGCCGCTTGCAAGACGCCGCTCAGGCTGTCCACGCGGTAGAGCGAGCCGGGTCGGTGCCGGGACTCGAGCGTTTGGCGCACCAACGCGGCGGCGCGCGGAACCTCCTGCTGGGAGCGAACCGAGATGTAGAGCGGGTCGACGCGCTCCACGGCGGTGAAGTACTGCATCACGGTGATGGGGATGAGTGCGCTGCGCGACGAGACCTCGCTTTGGCCAAAGGTGTCGACGCCCTCCTCGAAGACGCCGATGACCCGAAAGTCGAGCCCCTGGATGCGGAGCGATCGCCCGACGGCCTCGCCGGCGTAGAGCTTGGAGGCGAGCGGCGCCGTAATCAGCGCGACCTTCTTGCGATCCGCGATCTCGCCGTCGTCGAAGAAGCGGCCAGCGGGCACGCGGATGTTGCGGACATGGCGGTAGTCGGCGTTGGCGCCCAGCACGCGGATCTGTTCCGCCCTGCCGTCCACCGGGGCGTAGTCCCAGGTGGACATCACGCCCGAGGCGGCCACTGCAAGCGGTCCCAACCGCTCCTTCACCGCGTCGACGTCGGCGAGGTCGATGTAGTCGGCCTCTGCCGCTGAGACGTTGCCGCCTGCTTCGTAGAAGGCGTAGATGAGGTTTGAGCCGACGCCCTCGATCTGCGCCACGACGAAGTCGCGCCCCGCCAGCGCGATCGAGACCACGGCGATGACCGCGGCGTTGGCGATGAGCATGCTCAGCCCGGTGAGCAGCGAGCGTGTCTTGTGCTGCCAAAGAGCGGCCAACGCGAAGCACAGCGCCTCGACGAGGGTGGATCGCCTGGGCGCGCCGGGCGTCATAGCTCTCCGAGCAATTTGCGGGCGTTCGAGTAGGGTTCGGCGTCGGGGGTCTCGAGCGGAGTCCGCAGATAGCGGTCAAGCAAGCGACGAGCTTCGCCTGGCGAGCGTCCAGAGCGGACCAGGGCTTTGGCGCGGGCGTACCAGACCGACGGCCGATCGTGCTCGTCGAGGGCGGCGGCGAACAGGCGATCGCTCTCCGGATAGCGTTCTCTGCGGGCGAGGAAAGAAGCAAGGCTTAGGCGGTGCGCGACCTCGTCCGGCTCGAGCTCGACCGCTTTGCGCAATGTCGCATCCGCTTCGTCGAACTGTTCGCGCGTTTCGTGCAACGAGGCGCGAGCACGCTCGGCGGAGGCGCGGCTGACCGCCTCGATCTTGGGGATGAGCGCCTGTGCTTTGTCCGAACCGCCGCCAACGATGCTAGGAGCGTTGAGGTAGTAGTCGAACAGCGACTGCAGCGAGGCGAGGTGTTTGGGGTTGAGCTCGACGGCGCGCTCAAAGCTTTCGCGGCACTTGCGCGCGAGCGAGAATGCGCCGAGGACGCGCAGGCCGGTCGACCGCTCGGCGCGCCGGCCGTAGGTGCGGCCGAGCCAGAGATGATGGTCGGGGTTGGCCGGATCCGCGGCAACGGCGCTCTCGAAGACCTTTTGCGCCGCCTTGTAGTTCTCTGCCGCGAACAGATCGATGCCAGGCTGGAGGCTGGAGCTCGCGTGGAGCGCAAGAGGGATGAGGAACGCCAGCAGCAGCCGCGCGCTGGAGATCCTTGTGGAACGTGCGGACATTTAGCGGGTCGCCTCCACGAGCTGCCCTTCGACCAGCGGCTCCGCGCCGGGCAGCAAAGCTTCGTCGCCGACCTCGAGGCCAGACCGGACCTCGATGCGGCGATCGCCGCGCAGGCCGGCGGCGAACGCGGTTCGCCTGGCGCGAGAGTCGGCGCTGGCGGTCCACGCCCAGGTCGCATCGCCCGAGCCCTGCACGGCCTCGCGCGGTAGCGAAGGGACGTTGGCGGCGCTGGCGCCGGGGATGCGCGCGCTTACGGTGAGGTTGGGAATCAGACGCTGCGCCTCGCCTTCCACGCCACAAAGCACCTCGCCCACCCGGCGCGTCTCGAGCGAGACGACCTCGGTTGGCAAACGCTCGAGCGTGCACGTCCAGGCCTGCTCTGGATAGGCGTCGGCGGTGAGGGTGACTTGGCGTCCGAGCTCGACGCGCCCTAGCTCGGGTTCGTCGACGAACAGCACGGCGTTGACCTGGGCGGAGCCGGCTATGCGCGCGACGCGGTCGCCGGGGCGGACGTAGTCGCCGGGGCGCAGGGGCAGCGCGTAGACGGCGCCGGCGGATGGTGAGCGGATCCGGGCGGCGGCGGCGCGGCGCCGCGCGCGGTCGACCTCGGCTCGCGCCTCGCGCACCCGAGCCTCCAGGCGGCGTCGGCCTTCGCTGGAGGGCCGAAGCAAGAGCCGGTCTCGCAGGCGGGCGACGTCGCGGTCGAGCTGCTCGATGCGGCGTTCGAGATCGAGCGCTTCAGCCTGAGGCGCGGCGTCGCTCGCGATCAGGCGCCGCGTCGTCTCGAGGTCGTCGCGCAACGCTCGCCGCCGCGCTTCGGCGGCGGCCATCTCGGCCTTGATCTCCGCGCGCCGGTCTTCGCCCGGTCCCACGTCGTAGAGCGCCAGCTCGGCTTGGGCGGACTCCATGCGAGCCCGCGCCCCGGCGAGCGCCGTTTGCGCCTCGCCGTCGTCGATCACCGCCAACACCGCTCCTTTTTGCACAGTTTCGCCCGCTTCGGACACAACGCGGACGACGCGGCCCGCTGTCTCGGCGTAGACGTCGAATGGCTGTCCTGCTTCGATGCGCCCATTGGTGGTGAGCTCGTCAACGACGTCGGCGCGCTCGACGACGGCGATGTCTACCGGAACGGGGCGCTCGCCGCTCCAGTACAGCGCCGCGGCCCCCAATGCGGCGGCCAGCGCCAGCGCCATCGCGATCAATGTCTTCATGGCTGGGGCGTCGAGCTCCCGGCGGGTAACCGAACCGAGAAATCCCAGACGCGCAGGTTGTCCTCGCCGGGGGTAAAGTCAATGATCGCGTACTCGCCCGCCTCGAGCGGCTGGACGGGCCAGGTGCGATAGACGCCGGCGGCGTACTGCTGGCGAAAGACCTCGATCTCCTCGTGCTCCTCGAAGATCTCGCCCGTCGCGGGGACGACTTGCGCGAGCTGTACGACCCGGTTGCCCTTCTTCAAGCTAAGCTTCACCAGCAGAAAATGCATCATGGTGGCGTCGCGGATGTAGAGGATCGGCTTCTCTTCGCTGACGACGAGCGAGGAGGATTCGCCTTCGAGGTAGCGCGTGCGCTTGCCGGCGATGACCTTGACGGGCGAGATCGCCTGCAGGATGCCGCGCTTGGTGCTCTTCTCGACAAGCACTTCGCGCTGTTGGAGCGTGGTCGTCTTGCCGTCCTTGTAGTGGTAGACGCCTTCTTCGATGGGGACGTTGTGGAGCTCGGTCCGAGCCTTGGCTTCGGCGGCGCGCTCGGCGGCGCTTTCCCGGCGCATGGCTTCGCGACGGGCCTCAGTACGAGCGTGCGCCTTTTCCGTCTTCTCGAGATCGACGAGCTCAAGGGGGATCTCCTCCCACTGGCTGCGCTCGATGCTGTAGTAGCGGACGCGGTCTTGTTGGACTTGATATTCGCGCACCAGCATGTCGCCGCCGCCCTCGAGATAGAGCGTGATGCGCTGGGCGGGGAGCGTCGCCAGCGTGAGGAGAAATAGCGTGATGAGGCGCGGAGCCATGACGCGAAAGTTGCTGTTAGTTTAACGTGCGCTCCCGGCCCCTGGTTGCGCTCCGCAGGTTGCGTCGATCAGGCCATCAGCGCCGGCACGAGCTCGCCATGCACGTCGGTGAGGCGGAAGTCGCGGCCCTGGTACTTGAAGGTCAGCTTGCGGTGGTCGACGCCCAACTGATGCAGCAGCGTTGCGTGCAGATCGTGGACGTTGAGGGGGTCGCGGATGATGTTGTAGGAGAAGTCGTCGGTCTCGCCGTAGACCACCCCGGGCTTCATGCCGCCGCCGGCGGCCCACATGGTGAAGCAGCGCGGATGGTGGTCGCGGCCGTAATCGTCTTCGGTCATCGCCCCTTGGCAGTAGACCGTGCGGCCGAACTCGCCGCCCCAGACGACGAGCGTGTCCTCGAGCATGCCGCGTTGCTCGAGATCGCGGATCAGTGCGGCGGAGGCCTGGTCGACCTCTTTGCATAGTTTGGGCAGGGCCGTGGGCAGGTTGCCGTGATGATCCCACCCGCGGTGGAACAGTTGCACGAAGCGGACGCCGCGCTCGGCCAGGCGGCGCGCCAGCAGGCAGTTGGCGGCGTAGGTTCCGGGCTTGCGCGAGTCCTCGCCGTAGAGCTCGAAGACCGACTCGGGCTCGCCCGAGAGATCGGTCAGCTCCGGCACCGAGGACTGCATGCGAAACGCCATCTCGTACTGGGCGATGCGGGTTTCGATCTCGGGGTCGCCCATCTTCTCCAGGCGGATGCGGTTCATTTCGCCGAGATCGTCGAGGAAGCCGCGGCGGTCGTCGCGGTCGAAGCCGTCGGGGTTGGAGAGA
The DNA here is from genome assembly GCA_965216545.1 of Bryobacterales bacterium. Lineage (GTDB taxonomy): Bacteria > Acidobacteriota > Terriglobia > Bryobacterales > UBA6623 > RI-231. Next base: position 223,534 of record OZ244172.1, on the reverse strand, counting down.
TAGAGGACCGGGTCTTTGCCGGAGCGGAACTTGACGCCGGCGTAGCGCGTGGGCAGCCAGCCCGAGCCCCACAGGCGGCTGTAGAGCGGCTGGCCCTTGCGCGAGCCGTAGGAGGTCATCACGACGAAGGCCGGCAGGTTCTGATTCTCGCTGCCGAGGCCGTAGGCGAGCCAGGAGCCGATGGAGGGCCGCCCGGCGAGCTGATGGCCGGTCTGCAGGAAGGTGATGGCTGGGTCGTGGTTGATCGCCTCGGTGTGCAGCGAGCGCATGATCGTGAGCTTGTCGACGATCTTGGCCGTGTGGGGCAGCAGCTCGGAGATCCACGCGCCGTTTTGGCCGTGTTGGGCGAATTCGAAGGCCGAGGCGGCGACGGGGAAGCGGTCTTGCGCGGCGGTCATGCCGGTGAGCCGCTGGTTGCCGCGAACCGAGGGCGGCAAGTCTTGGGCGTGTAGCTTGCGTAGCGCGGGCTTGTAGTCGAACAAGTCGATCTGCGCCGGGCCGCCGGATTGGAACAGATAGATGACGCGCTTGGCCTTGGGGGCGTGGTGCGGTAGGCCAGGCAGGCCGGAATCGGCGCGCAGGTCGCGGCCGAGCAAGTGCGCCAAGGCGCCGAGGCCGACATCGGAGGCGGTGCGCCCGAAGAAGTGGCGGCGGGTGAGGGCGATGGGGCTCATCGTACGCGGGCGGCTTCCGTCAGAGCCTGCGGTGAGCTCGAGCACCCGCATTGCTCTTGGCCTACCGCAGGCTCGCGCCTGCGGCTCTGGAACAGACCCAGCTAGCAGCGCCGCCGCCGGGTTAACCACAGCATACCAGCCAATCCGCCGGTGAGCAGCAACAGGCTGGAGGGCTCGGGGATGGCGGCGCGGTAGGTGTAGAGGAATCGATAACCCTCGATTGAAACGTCCGAATCAAGCTTGGTTAGGTTGATGCTCAACAGGGGCCGCCGCGAAGAGCTCACCGTGTTGAGCGCCACCGAGCTGGGGTTCGGACCGCCCGTCGAGAAGACGCTGACCGTGGTTGACCCGCCGTTAGTTACATCCTGATCCTCGACGACCACTGCATAGAACGATGGCGGCCCCGCGACTCCTCCGATGACCTGGACCTCCATGCTGACGAACTCGAAAAGCGAAGACGTGAACGGCGCGACGAAATCGACAGGAAATCCCGAGGACGGTGGCAGACCCGCAGTCGTGAACGGTCCCTCCACCCGAAAGCCGACGACGTTCGTTCCATTGAGCGGAATGATCGTAATATCGTCGGCGCTAATTGGAGAATCGAACGCCTCAAAACGTCCGAGCTCCGCGGCTACAGGGAACGGGAAGTTCGAGGACGGGATCTCGCACGTCGTGCCGGGCGCCATCCCCAGATACTGGCTCAGTGGAGCGACCTGGCAGGGCGCTGCCGCCAGTAGCGCGGCGGAGATCAGAAAAGCAAGCAGCAGTCGAGCCATAAATCCTCCCCAGGGACTAGAAATTGTCGGGGAGAGATGTGCGGAATGTCAAGGACGATCCTGGACTTTTCTGGCCGCGGTTGAATCCTTGGCGATGCTATTCCTTGGTGATGGCCTCGTCCAGGTTCAGAATCATGCTCGAAACCGCCGCATAAGCCGCTAGCTCAGGCAGGGGTTTGGCGGAGTCCCGCGGGCTTTCTCCGGCGGAGAGCAGCTTTTCGGCGTCGGCGGTGCGGGTTTGGTAGCGGTCGAGGTAGCGCTGGAAGCCGCGGAGCAGGATCTCCTGCTCGCGGGCCTCCGGCTCGCGGGCGGTGGCGAGCTTGAAGCCGTAGGCTAGGCGCTGGGCCGGTTCAGCGCCGCCTTCGCGGATCATCCTCTCGGCCAGCTTGCGCGCCGCCTCGACGTAGGTGACGTCGTTCATCAGGTCGAGCGCCTGCAGCGGCGTGTTGGTGCGCGTCTCGCGAACGATGCAGGTCTCGCGCGGCGCGGCGTCGAAGGCAACCATGGCGGGCGGCGCGATGGTGCGCTTCCAGAAGGTGTAGAGGCTGCGGCGGTAGAGGCTCTCGCCTTCGTCGTGCTTGTAGGCCTTCCAGTTGGAGAGCTCCGTCCAAAGGCCGGCCGGCTGGTAAGGTTTCACCGAGGGGCCGCCGAGCTGCTCGTGCAACAGGCCGGCCACGGCCAGCGCCTGATCGCGAATCGTCTCCGCCGGCAGGCGCACCCGCGGACCGCGGCTGAGCAGGCGGTTCTCCGGGTCCGCTTCGAGCAGCTCGGGAGTAGCGGCGGAGGATTGTTTGTAGGTCGCACTGGTTACGATGGTCTTCATCAACGCCTTGACGTCCCAACCGGATTCGATCAGCTCGACCGCCAGCCAGTCCAGCAGCTCGGGATGCGATGGCCACTCGCCCTGCGAGCCGAAGTCTTCGACCGTGGAGACGATGCCCGTGCCGAACAACATTTGCCAGAAGCGATTGACGGCGACGCGGGCGGTGAGCGGGTTGTCCGGGTCGATGAGCCAGCGCGCCAGAGCGAGGCGCGTCTTCGGGGCTCCCGCGGCAACCGAGCCAAGCGCGGATGGAACGCCCGGCTCGACAACCTCGCCTGGCGCGTCGTAGACGCCGCGCTCGAGCACGTGTGTCACGCGCGGCTCCTTCCGCTCGCCCATCACCATCACGGTCGGGAACGAGGCAATGAGCTTCTCGCGTTTGAGATCCTGCGCGCGAAGCTCTTTCCAGGCCTTGGCGGCCATCGGAGCGGCGGCGGTCTCGAGGAAAGCCCAACGCAGCTTTAGCGATTGGCCGACGCTACGTTCGGCCCTCGGGATAGCCGCTATCTCGGCCGGGCTTTGCGCGGTTGCGACTACGCTGATCTGCTTCTGCCTCAATCGGCGATCGAAAACCCGAACGTCGTCAATCGCCCCTTCGAATCGGTCCTCCGGGCCCGGTCCGTGGCCGATGCGCAGTGGCTCGCTGGACTTGGTGTTGTTGTTTGAGTGATCGATGATGACGCGGACATCTTGGAGCTTGCCATCGACATACAGGCGAATGCCGGAAGCGAGACGCCGGCCGTCATAGGTCATCGCAACGTGGCGCCACTCTCCGAGTGGCAGCGAGTCGACGGTCTCGACGCGCATGCGGTCGTCGATGTCGGTGGACTCGATGCGGAAATGGAGTTTTCCGGCGATGATGTAGAGGCCATAGCCTTTGTTGCCGCGTGCGCTGGCGGCAGGCTTCATGCGGGTGATGATCCCGCCGGTTGGGCCATCCGGCCTAATCCAGGCCGAGAGGGTGAACGGGTCGAAAAAGTCGAAGTTTGCGAGGTCGCCGAGCTCTTCAGAGCGGGAGCCATCGAACTCAGCCGCATCGGACTCGAAGTCTCTTGATGCGACGAGCCTCTCGACAAACGACCATTGGAATCCTTTCGACGGTTGCCATTTGTCGATCGCGTTTTCGACGCCTCGCCACGTGAGCGTCATGGTCGCTTCGTAGCGCTGGCGTTCAAGGCTGATCGATTCGAATTCGCGGAGCTGCTCCGGTGTTGGCGCGCGAACGACCGGCGGCGTATTTCCGTACTTAAAATAACGCCCCCGGTCCGGAACATTATTGAAGTAGGCGTAGAACTGATAAAACTCTTTCTGCGTCAGCGGATCGTATTTGTGGTCATGGCAGCGCGCACAGCCCATGGTGAGCCCGAGGAACACCGTCGCCGTGGTCTCCACGCGGTCGACCACATACTCCACGTCATACTCTTCCGGCACGATACCGAGCTCGCCGTTGCCGCGGTGGTTGCGATTGAAGCCTGTCGCCAGGATCTGTTCGGTGGTGGTCTTAGGCAGCAGATCGCCCGCGATCTGCCACAGCGTGAACTTGTCGTAGGGCAGGTTCTCGTTGAAGGCCTCGATCACCCAGTCGCGCCAGCGCCACATGTCGCGTTCTTCGTCGTTCTGGTAGCCGTTGGTGTCGGCGTAGCGGGCGGCGTCGAGCCAGCGGTAGGCCATGCGCTCGCCGTAGCGGGGCGAGGCGAGCAGGCGATCGACGAGATCGTCGTAGGCGTGGGGCGCGCGGTCGGCTAGAAACGCGTCGACCTCGGCGGGCGTGGGCGGCAAACCGGTCAGGTCGAGGGTCGCGCGCCGGATGAGCGTGGCCCGGTCGGCTTCTGACGAAGGCGCAAGTCCCTCCCGTTCGAGCCTTCTGTGCACGAAGTAGTCGATGGCGGGCTCGTCGTTGGGGACCTGCGGCTTCTCCGGTGTGAGGAACGCCCAGTGGCCTTCCCACTCGGCGCCTTGCTCGATCCAGCCGCGCAGCGTCGCGATCTCGTCCTCGCTCAGCTTGGCGTGTCCTGCGTAGGCGGGCGGCATGCGCAGCACGGGGTCGTCCGAGGCGACGCGCTCGATGAGCTTGCTCGCCTCTGGATCTCCCGGCACGATGGCTTTGCCGCCAGATGCGAGCTCGACGTTGGCGCCTTCCTGGCTGTCGAACCGCAGCGGGCTCGAACGAGCGCCTTCGTCGGGGCCGTGGCAGGTGAAACACTTGTCGGAGAGGATTGGCCGGACGTCGCGATTGAAGCGGACTTCCTGCGCCGAGCAGGGCAGCGCGAGCAGCAGGGCAAGGGCGATCGAGCGCATGAGTCGTTGGTCCTGATCATACCGGAATCGCGGCGCCCGCCGAGGCCCGGTTCCGTAGTAGACTTGGCTGCTGATGAAGCGATTTTCCCTCCTGTTCGGCGTGATCTTGCTCACGACCTGTGCGCCAGCCCCAGAACCAGAGCCGGCGCCGCGCCCCAACATCGTCTTCGCCTTCGCGGATGATTGGGGCCGCTTCGCGAGCGCCTACGCCGAGGTCGAGCCCGGCGGCCCGAGCGACCTGATCCGTACGCCGAACTTCGACCGCGTGGCCGACGAGGGCGTGCTGTTCACCAATGCGTTCGTGAATGCGCCGTCCTGCACGCCGTGCCGCAGCTCATTGCTCTCGGGGCAGTATTTTTGGCGGACCGGCCGCGGGGCTGTGCTGCACTACGCGGTTTGGGACGAGTCAATTCCCACCTATCCGTTGTTGTTGCGCGATGCCGGCTACCACATCGGATTCACCTACAAGGTCTGGTCGCCCGGCACGCCCAGAGATGCTCCGCACGGCGGCGAGGCGATGGCGTATCACGGCCATGGCACGCGGTTCAATCGCTTCTCGCAGCACGTGAGTGAAGCGGAGGACCCCGAGCAGGCCAAACAAGAGCTGTATGAAGAGGTGCGCGGCAACTTCCGCGACTTTCTCGCAAAACGGCAGGAGGGCCAGCCGTTCTCCTACTGGTTCGGTCCGACCAACGTCCACCGCAGGTGGACCCAGGGCTCGGGGAAAGCGCTATGGGGCCTGGACCCGGACGCGCTGGAGGGCAAGATGCCCGACGACCTTCCCGATGTTCCCGTCGTTCGGGAGGATCTGGCGGACTACTTCGGCGAAGCGATGGCGTTCGACGCCGGGTTGGGCGTCTTGCTGGAGGAGCTCGAGCGGATTGGCGAGCTCGAGAACACCATCGTGGCGGTGAGCGGCGACCACGGCTTGCCGGGCTTCCCGCGCGGCAAGTGCGACCTGTACGACTTGGGATTGCGGGTCCCGCTGGCGGTTCGTTGGCCCAAGCGCATTCCCGCCGGCCGCGTTCTCTCCGACTTCGTCTCGTTGCCCGACTTGGCGCCCACCTTTCTGGAGGCTGGCGGAGTGGAGCCGCCGCGGGTGATGACGGCGCGGAGCCTGATTCCGGTGCTCGAGTCCGGTGAGTCCGGCCGGGTGGACGCCTCGCGCGACTACGTGGTCGCGGGTCGCGAGCGGCACGTCGGCAAAGCAAGACTCGAGAACCGGCCGTACCCAATGCGGGCGCTGCGCACCGACCGCTTCCTCTACATCCGCAACTTCGCCCCGAGCCGCTGGCCGATGGGCGTGGCGCCGGGCTACGGGCTGCCAGCGGGGTCGATGCCGTCCTACGAAGAGCTGACCGATTCGACGTTCGTGGCGTTTGGCGATCTCGATGCGAGCCCGACGAAGGCTTGGCTGGTGACGAACCGCGACGACCCGCAGGTCAAGCCGCATTTCGACCGCGATTTGGCGCAGCGTCCCGCCGAAGAACTCTACGACCTGGCACGGGACCCCTATCAGCTCGAGAACGTTGCGAGCGATCCGGCATACGCACAGGACCGTGCCGAGGCCGAGCGACGGCTACTCGAGATTCTCGAGGGCAGCGGCGATCCGCGAGTGACCGAAGACCCGCCGCGCTACGAGAACCCGCCATTTACCGACCCCGAGCCGGAATGAGAGTTGCGAGATTCTAAGATGCGACGCCGAGGGCTTCGGCGAGCGCTTGCTTCATGACGGCTTCGTCGGGGTCCTGGCCAGTCCAGAGCTGGAAGCCGATGACGCCCTGGTAGACCAACATCGAGAGGCCGTCGAGCGTGGGCAGGCCACGCTTGCGAGCGTCGGCGAGCAGGCGCGTCTCGGGCGGGTTGAAGACGGCGTCGGCGACGAGCATGTCGGCTTTGGCGTCGCTGAGGTCGACATCGGGCTTGGCGTCGACTTCGGGATAGAGGCCGATAGAGGTGGCGTTGACGAACAGGTCGATGTCGTTGGGAACCATGTAGGTCCCCCGCCAGGGCTCGAAGCGGACCGGGCCTTGGGTGCTCTTGGCCAAGTCCGCCGCGGTGGATTCGCCCCGCTCCAGCCCGCGGTTGACGATGAGCAGGTCCGAAACTCCGGCCAGCAGGAGCTCGGCTCCGATGGCGCGGGCCGCGCCGCCGGCGCCGAGCATGACGACGCGCTTGCCTTTGGGGTCGATCGCGGCGTCGGCGCGTACGCCTCGCAGGAAGCCTTTGCCGTCGGTGTTTTCGCCAACCAACTCGTCACCGCGGCGGATGACGGTATTCACCGCGCCGATCATGCGAGCTTCGGGCGAGAGCTCGTCGAGCAGGGGAGTGACCGCGACCTTGTGCGGGATGGTGAGGTTGACGCCGCGCATTCCGAACGCGCGCACGCCTCGAAAAGCGTCGGCGAGATCGTCGGGGCCGACCTCCACGGTGAGATAGCGCCAATTGAGCCCGGCGGCGCGAAAGGCCGCTTCTTGCATGACGCCGGTGGGGTTTTCGGCCACTGGCCGGCCGAAGCAGCCGGTGAGCTCGGCTTTGTAGTCGGCGCCCACGGCGGCGTTAGTCCTCCGCGGGTCCCTTGGGCTCGCCCGCGACGGCGAAATGGGACGGGTGCACCTCTCGCAGGATCACGCGCACGGCTTGCGGCGGAACCTCGAGGGCGCGCACCGTCGCGTCGGTGACTTCACGAATCAGCTTGGCCTTCTTCTCCGCCGCGCGGCCGGAGAGCAGCGTAATGTCGAGGATCGGCATGGGGCCAATCGTAGCAGAGCCTCGTTCCCACGTCGCAGACGACCGCTAGAAGGCCGCGCCCGCTGGCAAGAACGCTTCCTGGCTAGCCGCGCCGTCGGACTCGATGCGAATGCGCAGCAACCCTGGCGGCGTATCGCTTCGTAACCGGAAGTTGATCTGATAGGCCGAGACCAACTGCGGAGCATAGACCGAGGCCAACACTTCCTGGCCGACGCCATTGACCGAGACCAGCGGTGTGGTTTCGGTCTGGGCAAGCGGGCTCGCCGGCCCAATCTGGTTGGTGGCGACAGGCGGCGAAACGCGTCCCAAGCCGGTGACGAACAGCAGCAGCACTTCGCCGGGGCGCGCCGGGTTAGACGGCGTGACCACGGAGAAGTCGGCGTGCAGCACGGCCGCGAGCCGCTGGCTGCCGAGGTTGAACTCGAAGATGCCGGGCTGCTCGCCAAACACGGGCACGCCCTCGATGACGGCTTGCGATCCGTTGTTCTCGACCACCACGGTGACCACGCCCTGCTGCAGCCCGAACGGGGTCTGGATGTTGATCTGCTCCTGGCCGTTGACATTGGCGAGCGAGAGGATCGGCGCGGGGACGCCAGCGACCGTTACGCGGACGCCGCGAAATAGCGTGGGGAAGCCCACGCCAGCGGTGAATGGCGCCAGCAGCGCGCCGTTGACGTCTTCGGTGATGTTGACCCCGAAGATCGACCCCGTGCTGCCCGAGACCAGCCCAGGTTGGAAGCTCGCGCCGTTGACGATACCCGAGAGCGGCACCTGCGGGGCTCCGCCGCCGACGGTGAGGTTGAAGTCGACCGAGAGGCCGGCGGCCGTGGCGCGGACGAGCACCGGTCCGCGCAACGCTCCGGCCGTGAAGGTGGTCCCGGCCTGTCCGGTGGCGTCGGAGATGGCGGTCGTCGCGCCGAGCGTACCCGAGCCAGAGACGACCTGAAAGCTCACCGTAACGCCCTGCACGGGCTGATCCATGGCGTTGAGCACCCGAACCACCAGGGGCGCCGCGGCGTCCATGCCAGCCGGTACGACCTGTTGATTGCCCGAGACCAGGCTCAACTGCGTGGGAGCGTTCTGGGTGGTGAGCGTGAACGTGGCGATGGCGGTCTCGCTGAGGGCGGAGGTCGCACGGACCTGGAAGGCCCCGCCGAGCGAGCTGGGCCGCACCAGCACCGAGGCCAGGCCCTGCGAGTTGGTAGTGGGCGTGAAGGCCTCGAGCGCGGCGGCCTCGGGCGGCAGCACCGACCACGTCAGCGGCACGTTGGGCAACGACGAGCCGCATTGGTCCGCACTCCTGACCACCAGCGCTAGCGGCAGGCGAGCGCCCGGCACGCCGGACTGGCTATCGCCCTGGATCTTTTCGAACTGGCTCAACGGCCCGCTCGAAAGCGTGTAGGTCGCGGTGGCTTCGGTACTGTTCGAAGCCAGCCCGAGCTGGATCTGGCCCGCTGGGATGGCGCAGCCGAAGGTCAAATCGAAGGCGCCGAGGCCGGCGATGTTCGTCTGCAGGCTGGCTGGGTTCACCGCAATGCCTTGCGGCGCACGAGCGAACACGGTGGTTGTCGGGACGGCGACGCCGTTGCCGTCTTCGGTGCGGACTTGTAAGGCGCCGAACAGCGTGTCTCCCACGCGGGCCGCCAAGTTGGAGCCGGCGATGATCGAGATCGCCGTGGCCGACCCGCCGCCGCCGGTGTCCGGGTTGATGGTCGCGAGAAACGGCTGCGCCAGCATGCGGTTGGTCGCGTCGGTCACCTGGATCGTCACCTGTGTCACCGAGGCGACCGAGTTGGCGTTGCAGGTAATCGAGCCCAACCCGTTGGAATCGGTCAGCGTGCTAACGGAGCACGTGGCGGCGGAATTGCTGGGCAAAACGCTGAGCAGCAGGCCTTCCTGCGGCATGCCGTCGGAAACCGCGCGGACCACCAGCGCCAGCGGGAACTGGGTATTCTCGAGCACGGTCTGGTTGTCGCCGGAGATCTTCTGGAGACCGTCGATCAGGGTCGAGTTGGTGACGTTGATCGTGTAGACCAGATTGTTGCTGCCGTCGCTGATGGTGACCTGAACCGTGGTGTTCTCATCGAGCGCCCCGGCGGCGCACAAGAGTGTGGCCTCGCCGTTGCCGCCGGTCACGGCGTTGGGCGGACACAGCACGACGCCGCCTCCGCCGCTGATGGTGAGCGGAACGTTCGGCTGCGGCACGTTGTTCAGCGTGGCCAGCACGGTGATCTGGAACGACTGCTCCTCGAAGATGTTGATCGGGTCCGGCGTAATCCGCTGCAAAGTGTCGTTCGATCCCGTCTGGCCGAGAATGTTGAGGGTGAAGTCGACCGAATTCATGGCCGGATCGGTGACCGTGACGGTGGCGACCTCGGAGACCGGCACGGCGCCGGCGACCGAGCAATTGATGGTGGCGCGGCCAGCGGCGTTGGTGGTCAGGCCGCCCGGACAAGTCAACGCGGGACTGGCCTCGGCGATCCCAAGCGAGGCCCCGGCGTTGGGCAAACCGCCGCCGGAACGCGCTTCCACCACCAGAGCCGCGGATCCGCCGGCGCCGACCGTTTGGTTGTCGCCCGAGATCTTGAACAGGCCGTCGGGCAGCCCGGCCGGGAAGACGAAGATCGTGAAGATTTCGGTGTCTCCGCCGGAAGAGACGGTCAGCATGACGGTTGTGGTGCTGTTGACCGTGTTGGCCATGCAGTCGATGGTGGTGACGCCGGAGAGCGGCGGCACGTCGTCGCACTGAGCGGCCGAGTTGCTGGCCGTGACGGTCATGGGAATGCCGCCGATTGGGCCGCTGACGACGATCTCGAAGGAAGAGCCGGAGAGCACAGCCTGCTCGTCGCCGGACACCTTAGTGAGGATGTCGACCTGTTGCTGCGGCGCCTCGGACGCCAGAGCGATTCCAGTGGGCGCCGAGGCTAGCCAAGCCGTGGCGTTTGCGGAGGCGTCCCCGATGGTAAGCGACGCAATGCGGCCGTCTTCGAGAGCGAGGTAGGCCACATCGCCGGCCGGCGCCAGAACTGTGTGACGAGCGGCGCCGGGCGAGGCGAGCTCGGTGACGACGCCGTCGCCGGCGCGGTGCAACAGGCCGCCCGCGGTGCGGTGCAAGGTGGCCCCTGAAGCGCTTGCGGCCAGAAGCGCGGCGCCGTTCGAAGCTGAGGTCGCGCCGCCCACGCCCGACGAAAACCTCTCGAGCGAGAAGACCTCCGCTCCGGCGCCGATGACTCCTTCGGAGATGACGCTCGGTGAAGCGGCCAAGTCGACCGTCCCAGGCAGCGCGGCGTTGGCGATTAGGTCGACGACTTTGGCCTGGCGCGAGCCGGTTGCCAGCAGGTAGGCTCGGCGCGCGCCGTCGGGAACGTAGATTGCGGTCGCTTCGAACCCAGTCTCGATCTCCGCGGCGATCCGGTTCTCGGCTGTGTCGATGCGATACAGACGACCGCCGCCAGCGACGAGCAGGTCGCCCGACCCCGGGTCCAACGCAGCCGCCTCGGCATGTTCTCGAGAGAACGGAATCTCTCCGATGCGTTCCAACGCGTCGTTGAAGATCGTGACCCGCTCTGGCGCCGCCACGTAGGTCCGGCCGCGCGTCTGGAGCGCCGTGAACGCGCCCCGGGCGACCTCCACCCGATCGAGCGGCGTGAGGTCCGGCGCGGAGAGCACGGTCGCCGTCGTCGCGCTGGCTTCGAAGACGAACAGACGGTCGGAGCGAGTGGCGCCGCTCGATGGCAACGCGAACAAGAGAGCAAAGACGAGGCGAAGACGGATGTTTTGCATGGCGGCGGAACGACGATCCAGAGCACGCGCGGCGCCGTTCGACCGAGGGGAAGCGCGCCCAACATTATAGACCCAAAATCCGGGCGTGCACGCGGGCGACATCGCCCATGTAATGTTCCGCACCTGGCGATTGTGCGGCTTTGCGGATGTGCTCGCCGGCGAGAGTCCCCTGGTCGCGGGCTTCGTAGTATAGGCCAACGTAGAGGTGCGCGTAAAAGAGCTGGTTGGCGTGCGCCGCGGCGGGCCCTCGCTCGGCGGCGGCCAGGACCTGTTCAACCGTCGCCTCGCCCTGGAAGAGCCGCCAGATTTCGGCCATGGGAACGCGCGGATCGCCGGAGATAGACAGCATGTGTGCGCGGGCGTCCTCGAGGCCGTTGGCGCGGGCGCGGCAGAGGAAGTGCCAGGCGCCGTTTTCCACGTCGCGGGGATTCACCGTTTGGTGGAGCTCGAACTGCTCGTAGCCCTCGCGGAAGCGTCCGGCGTGGTAGAGCGCGATGCCTCGCTGCCAGTGATGCGGCGCCAGGCGGGGCTCGAGCTCGATGGCGCGGTTGAAGTCCGCGATCGAAGCGTCGATGGAGCCGGCCCGGAAGTGCGCCTCTCCGCGACGGTTGTAGAGTGCGGGCGAGCCTCCCGAGGACTCGATGGCGGCGGTCAGGCGCTCGACTTCGGCGGGTTGGGCGCACATGGCCGCGGCGGCCAGCAGCAGGCAGACGCCAAGGCGGGGCCGGGCGGTGCGGGCGGTGTCCAAACGAGGCGTCAACTCACTAGAATAGTCCCGATGCGTTCCAGGTTGGTAGGCATCGGCGGCGGGTCTGGATCCGGCAAGTCGACCTTGGCGCGCGCGATCCTCGCGCGCCAGCCTGGCGCTTGCATCGTAGAGCTGGACTGGTATTACCGCGATCTCTCGCACCTGACGCCCCAGGGGAGGGCGAGTTGGAATTTCGATCATCCCGATGCGCTCGACTGGACGTTGATGCTCGAGCAGTTGCGACGACTCTCGAGCGGCGACGCGGTCGCGCCGCCGGTCTACGACTTCACCACGCATACACGACGCGGCGCCTTTCGCGCGGTCGGCCCGGCCAAGCTGATTGTGTTGGAAGGCATCTTGGCGTTGCACCGGCCCGAGATCCGCGCCGCGCTGGACGTGAGCTTATTCGTGACAGCCGCCGAGCCGGTCCGGCTGGCCCGGCGGCTGCAGCGCGACGTCCGGGAGAGGGGGCGGACGCCGGAGTCCGTCCACGAGCAGTTCGCCGCGACCGTGCGCCCCATGCACGATGCTTTCGTCGAGCCGACGCGCGAACACGCGGACCTGGTCGCGGACGGGGAAGCGGATCTCTCGGACGCGGTCGAACGGACGCTGGCGCTGCTCGACCGCCTTGCCGCCTCGCGCTCAGCGTAGCTGAGACGTGGTGCGGTCGACGTCCAACCTACGGGCGGTCTTGATGAGGTAGACGAGCTCGGCGCGCTCGCCGCGGGGGTCGTCGCCCACGGCCCCGCGCGCGAGCCGCGCCGCCGCTTGCCAGCTCGCCTCGCCCTTGTGCTCGGAGTTGCGCAGCAGCATGCCAAACTCGGCCACCGCAGCGGCCCAGCGCAGATTCTCCGAGGCGCTCTCAACCGGCCTGTCGGAGTCCTCCACGGCGACGCCGATTAGGCGGCTGGCGTCTCCCGCGGGCGGCTTGTAGCGCACCGCTACGTGGAACAGCTCTGGCGAGCGGCGGGCTTGGCGTGAGGGTTCGCGCTGCTGGTAGCGCAGCGGGCTGATGGAGCTCTGCTGCTGTCCGCGCTCGAGCTCGATCTCGTACAGCGCCACCACGCTGTGCCCCGCGCCGAGGTCGCCGGCGTCCTTGCTGTCGTCCTGGAAGTCCTCGTCGGCCAGCAGACGGTTCTCGTAGCCGACCAGGCGGTAGCGGCGCACCTTCGCGGGGTTGAATTCGACTTGAATCTTGACGTCCTTGGCCACGGTGACGAGCGTGCCGCCGATCTGCTCGACCAGCGCGCGCCGCGCTTCGAGCAGAGAGTCGATGTAAAGGTACTGGCCGTTGCCGTGGTCGGCGAGCTGCTCCATCTTGGCGTCTTGCAGATTGCCCGTGCCGAAGCCCATCACGGTCAGGAAGACGCCGCTCTTACGCTCCTTCTCGATGAGCCGGATGAGCTCGCTCTTGCTCGAAAGGCCGACGTTGAAGTCGCCGTCGGTGGCCAGGATGACGCGATTGGCCCCGCCTGGTTGGAAATTCCGGCGCGCGAGCTGATAAGCGAGCCGGATGCCCGCGGCGCCCGCCGTGGAGCCGCCGGCGCGTAGACGCTTGATCGCGTCTCGGATCGCGCCCTTGCGTCTGCCCGACGTAGGCTCGAGCACGACGCCGGCCGCCCCGGCGTAGACGACGATGGCAACCGAATCCTCGGGCCGAAGCTGATCGACGAGCATCAGCATCGCCTGCTGCAGCAACGGCAGCTTGTCCGCAAAGCTCATCGAGCCGGAGACGTCGAGCAAAAAGGTCAGATTGGCTGGCGGCAAGTCGTCAACGGCTATGGGCGCGGTTCGGACCGCGATGCGGGCTAGCTTGTTCTCGGGCCGCCAGGGGCAGCGCGCGACCTCGGTCGAAATCGCGACGGGGTGCTCGCCTTCCGGCGCCGGATCGTCATAGCGAAAGTAGTTGAGCAACTCTTCGATGCGCACGGCGTCCGGCGGCGGCAGGCTGCCGTCGCGCAGGAATCGGCGGACGTTGGTGTAGGAAGCGGTGTCGACGTCACTCGCGAAGGTCGAGAGCGGACTGGAGGCGACGTTGCGAAAGCCCGACTCGTCGATGGCGGCGTAGTCTTCACGGGATGGCGAGACGGCGACGGAGAAGTTGCGATTCGGAAGCGGGACTGAGCGCTTGCTCTTGCGCCGGGGCCCGGAGAGCTCGGCCGCCGAGGTGTTGAGTCTTGGCGCCGCTGCCTCGACCGTGATCGTCTCGGAGACCGCTCCGACCTCGAGCGTCACCGTTTTCCGCAAGGTCGCCTCAGGCTTCACTTGGACCACGATTCGCACGCCCTTGAAGCCGTCTGAAAAGACCGAAACCGTGTAGAAGCCGGCCGGAAGGCTGGTTAGCCGTGCCAGGCCTCTCTCGTTCGTGACCGTCTTGCGCTCCAAGCCGGTTTGAAGGTTCTCGACTGCGACGGAAGCGCCTGGAATCACGGCGCTGCTAGCGTCCGCCACGGTGATTTCGAGCGAGCCGTGCACGCCTTGTGCGGCGGCGGCCCAGCAAAGAGACAACAAGAGACCCGCGAGCGCAAGCGCGCTTCTGGAGACTGGCATTTTCAACCCCCGGGGAAGAATCCCCAACCCGTTGAATAGTACGCTCGAAGGGCCTTGCGAGATTCACAATACCCACGGCGTTGCAGCACCCACTGCGTTGCAGCGATTGGGCGTCGCGCAATACCGTGTAGTGTTGTCTCTCGACGCGCAGTCCCGTTGGCCGCTCGCGCAGATTGCCGGTCGTTTCCTCGCCGCCGGGCTGGCGATGCTCGTCCTGGACGCCGCCGTATTTCGCTGCGCCTATCCGTCCTTCGTGGAGCCGGACTCGACGACCGGCTCGGTCGAGATGCGCATCTGGAACGAAAACAAGCGCCCGCCTTCCGGCTACGAGGAGATTCTCGCTCTGGGCGACTCGCGGATGCCGCTGTTTCCGCGCGTCGCGAACGAGCTCGTCGAACAGACAGGGTACTTTTTCGCGAGCATTGCGACGCCGGGCACTTCGCCGCGCGCCTGGTATTACATGCTGCGGGACGTGGACCCGCACGCGGACCGTTACCGCGCGATCGTCATCCCTACTTATCGCTACGGCGATCGCGGCTCGTTCGACCGCTATGACGAGCGAATTCGGGATCTGAACTATATCGTCGGGCGTCTGCGAATCGGCGACGTTCTCGAGTTTCCTTTGTCGTTCTACTCTGCGCGATTTCGGCTGCAGGCGCTGCGCGGATCGTTGTGGAAGGGCTTCGTCTATCAGCGAGATGTATGGGAGTTTTTGAAAGACCCGCCGGCGCGCGTGGAAAAGACAGAATGGTATCGCCGGGACCAATGGGAGTGGATCTACAACTTTCCCGGCCTGGAGGGCGACCTGCAGGGGCTCTCGGCGGACTGGGAGAACAATGAGCTGGTCTACGCGGACGGTTTTCCAGAAGGGATACGCGCCGGCCTCGAGAAGGAGCTTCTGCGTCCTCCCGCGCCGGTCATCGGCCGCTTGAGCGCCTATCGCCGTAAGTGGTACGGAAAGATTCTCGATCACTACGCCGATTCTGAGACGCAGCTCATCTTTTTTCGCATGGCTCGCGGTCCGGTCGTGCCGCCCTACCCGCCGGCCCCGACGAGCGTGGTGCGAGACCTCGCCGGCCACCCAAGCGCGTTGCTCATGGACGAGCACGCCTTTGATTTCATGGAAGATCCGGTTTACTTTCACGACGCACTACACATGAACGGCCTCGGCAGCCGGAAGATGTCTCACTTGTTGGCGGAGAAGACGGCCGAGCTGCTCCGCCCGGCCAAGTAGAAGCCAAAGTCGTGCTCTTCCACACTTTCCCGTTCTTCGTCTTCCTCGCCATCGTGCTCGCGGTGTTCTATTTGGCGCCGTTGGGGATTCGGAAGTATGTGTTGCTCGCGGCGAGCTACTACTTCTACATGAGTTGGAACTGGCGGCTGGGCGGCCTGTTGGTGCTGCTCACCGTCATCGGTTTCGTCTCCGCGAGAGCAATCGCGGGCGGGTCGGACGGCAAGCGACGGCTGGCGCTGATATTCAGCATCTCCTCGAATCTGATGATCCTCGGATTCTTCAAGTACTACAACTTCTTCGCGGAAAACCTGGCCGCCTTGCTCGGCGCAGCGGAAGGCAGCTTTTTCTTCGACGTCGTGCTGCCGGTAGGAATCAGCTTCTACACCTTTCAAGGCATGTCGTATGTGGTCGACGTCTATCGCGGACGTCAGGAACCGATCGCGAACCCAATAGACTACGGCCTCTATATTTCGTTTTTCCCGCAGCTCGTCGCCGGCCCCATCGTGCGGGCAAGCGAGTTCTTCTCACGCTTCTACGACTGGAAACCGCCCGCGGCGGAGGGTATTCAGCGAGGCTGTTTTCTGCTCGTGCTCGGTCTGACGAAAAAGATGGCCTTCGCGGACCAGTACGGGCAGGTCGCCGACGCCTATTTCCAAGACCCAGCCGGACACCCCGGCGCGCTGACCGCCTGGAGCGCCGTGTTTGCCTTCGCCATGCAGATCTTCTTCGACTTTTCCGGCTACACCGATATGGCGATCGGCATGGCTCGGCTGTTTGGCTTCGAGTTTCCGCTCAACTTTGCGCGGCCATACTTGGCGTGGAGCGTCACCGAGTTTTGGCGCCGCTGGCACATCACGCTGTCGCGCTGGCTGCGCGACTACCTCTACATTCCGCTGGGCGGCAATCGTGGCGGGGCCTGGCGGACCTACCGCAACTTGATGCTGACGATGCTCTTGGGAGGGTTGTGGCACGGTGCGAGCTGGAACTTCGTGGTTTGGGGAGGGCTGCACGGGTTGTACCTCGCCGTCGAACGCGCCGTGATCGACAAGCGCGCCATGACGCCGGAACCGCTCGCCTACCCGTTTCGCGCGATGCTCACGTTTCTGCTGGTGCTGGTGGCGTGGGTTTTCTTCCGGGCGGAGACCTTCGCGGATAGCCGCTTCGTTCTGGGGCAGATGTTCTCCGGGGCGGCTGGTGAGTCGCTGCTCGAGGCGCGCCACGCGCTGCTCGCCTGGGTCGCTCTGTTCTTGGCGCTCGGGGAGGAGGGCTGGGGCTGGTTTGAGCGCATCGCGCGGGCGCGGGTGTGGGTCTACGCCCTCGCCGCCGGCGCCATGCTGTTCTGGATCGAGCTGTTCGGCGTGCTCGAAGAGAACATCCCGTTCGTCTACTTCCAGTTCTGAGCTCCGCCGAAGACCTTCAGACCTCCACCCAGCCGCCGACCTCGCCCGAGCGGTAGACGGCGTCGATGACCTGCATGTTCCGCACCGCGTCCTCGAGCGGAAACTCGAGCGGTTCGCCGGTTCGGATGGCCCGCGAGAACGCGTCGCCCTGGAGTTGGTACTGATCCGCGGTCGAGAAGACCTCCTCGCGGGCGCTGCGGTCGCCGAGCTTCGAGCCGTCGTCGACGAAGATGCGGCACGGTTCGTCGAGCGGAGCGTTGAAGGGGATCTCGATCTCGATGCGGCCCTTGGTTCCGCTGATCTGCATCCGCTGGTACGGCGTGAGCTGGGTCGAGCAAACGAAGCTGGCTTGGCCGGCCGAAAAGTCGAGCAGGGCGCTCACCAGCCGGTCGGTCTTCATTACCGGATCGCGCTCGACGATCGAGACGACGCGGGCCGGCTCGTCCTCGAAGAGGAACCGCGAGCCGACGATGGGGTAACAGCCGATGTCGTAGACGCCGCCGCCGCCGATGTCAGCCATATTGCGAATGTTTTGCGGGTCGACGTTGTAGTAGCTGAAGAACCCCTGGATCGCGCGGAGCTCGCCGATGGCTCCCGAGCGCACCAGCTCGCGCGTGCGGCGCCATTGCGGGTGGTCGCGCACCATGAAGGCTTCTTGGATCAGCTTGCCCGTGCGGTCGCGCGCCTCGATCAGCGTGCGCGCCTCTTCCGCCGTCAGCGCCAGCGGTTTTTCGCACAAGACGTGCTTGCCCGCTTCGGCGGCCTTGACCGACCAGGGCACGTGCAGGTGGTTCGGCAGTGGGTTGTAGACGGCTTCGATCTCCTCGTCGGCCAGCATCGCTTCGTAGCTTCCGTAGGCCCTCGGAATGCCGAGCCGGTCGGCGGCCTCGCGTGCTCTGGCTTCGTCACGAGAGCAAATTGCGGTGATCTCGCACAGCTCGCCGCGCTGCATCCCGGGGATGACCTTCACGGTCCCGATCTTGGCGGTCGAGAGCACGCCCCACTTGACTTTCTGCATCGAGCGTCTATGTTCCCACAACGCGCAACGCTGAGCCGGGGCGGGTCCGGCCTTGGTATCATCGACCAAGGAAGCGCCCTCTCTCCGTGCATGGCCTGGTTCCGCAAAGACAAAGACGAGCAGCCTGAGCAGTCTCCCGAGGAAGAGCCGAAAAAGGTTCGTACTGAAGGCCTCTGGATCAAGTGCGACGGCTGCAACGCGGCCATCTGGAAGAAGGATCTCGAAGCTAACGCCTCGGTCTGCGATAAGTGCGGCTTCCACTTCAAGATCACTGCACGCGAGCGGCTCGAGCTGCTCTTCGACTCCGAGTGGGAAGAGCTCTCGCACGGTGTGCGCGCCACCGACGCGCTCGGTTTCGTCGACCAGAAGCCGTATGAGCAGCGCCTGGCCGATGCGCGCGAGAAGACCGGCCTGAACGACGCGGTGGTTTGCGCCGATGGCCTGCTCAACGGACGCGGGGTGGTCATCTGTGCGCTGGAGTATCGCTTCATCGGCGGCTCGATGGGCGCCGTGGTGGGTGAGAAGCTGACGCGCGGCATCGAGCGCGCCATCGAGAAGCAAGCGCCGCTCATCATCGTCTCCGCCTCGGGCGGCGCACGCATGATGGAGGGCATGGTCAGCCTGATTCAGATGGCGAAAATCTCGGCCGCGCTCACCAAGTTGAGCGCCGCGCGGCTGCCATTCGTGAGCATCCTCACCGATCCGACTACCGGCGGCGTGACGGCGAGCTTCGCCATGTTGGGCGATCTCAACATCGGCGAGCCGGGAGCGCTGATCGGTTTCGCCGGCCCGCGCGTGATCGAGCAGACGATCCGGCAGAAGCTGCCGAAGGGCTTTCAACGCGCGGAGTTCCTGCTCGAGCACGGCATGCTCGACGCCGTCGTCCCGCGCACCGAGATGAAGGACTACCTGGGCCGGGCGTTCGACTTCTTCTGCGGCCGCGCGGCATGACCTACACACAGGCGGTCGGCTACCTGCTGTCGTTGCTGGGCGGCATCCGGCGCTCCAACTTCGGTCTGGCCCGCATGCGAGCGCTGTGCGACGAGCTCGATCAGCCTGAGCGGGCGTTCCGCGTGATCCACGTCGCCGGCACCAACGGCAAAGGCTCGACCGCGGCGATGATCGAGGCAGGCTTGCGGCAGGCCGGCTTTCGAACCGGGCTGTACTCCTCGCCCCATCTCTCGCGCTTCAACGAGCGCTTTCGCATCCAGGGCGCGCCGATCGACGACGAGGGTTTCGCGGCGGCCATTTCCTCTACGCGTAGCGCCGCCGAGCGCCTGGTGGCCGAGGGCGGGCGCGAGGCCCATCCCACGATGTTCGAGATGACCACCGCCGCCGCCTTCGAGGCCTTTCGAACGGAGCGTGTGGACTACGGGGTCATCGAGGTCGGCCTCGGGGGGCGCCTGGACGCGAGCAACGTGGTGTCGCCCGAGCTCGCCGTGATTACCCCCATCGGGCTCGACCACGAGAGCCTCCTTGGCAAGGGGCTCGAGAACATCGCGCTCGAGAAGGCGGGCGTTTTCAAACCGGGCTGCCCGGTCGTCTCCGCCGGGCAGGCGCCGGTCGCCGCCAAGGCGCTGGTGCAGCGCGCCAATGAGCTCGACGTGCGGCTCGCATTCGCCCCAGAGCGATGGACCCTGAATCGAGTCGAGGCGGACGAGCATGGACGATTCCGCTTCTTGGCCTCCGCTCAAGGTACGAGCGTCGAGATCGCGCTGCCGCTGGCGGGCGAGCACCAGGTCGACAATGCTCTGACCGCATTGTGCGCGCTCGACCGCCTCGGTGTAGGCCTCGAGCACGTCTCGCGCGGTATCGCCGCGGTGGAGTGGCCGGGGCGGTTGGAGTGGTTTGAAGGCCATCCGCCGCTGCTGCTCGACGCCGCGCACAATCCCGCCGGCGCCAGGACGCTGGCCCGCCACCTGGAGCGCTTTCACTCCGACTCGGCTGTCCACCTCGTTTACGGCTCGTCGCGAGACAAGGCCGTCGAGGAAGTCGCCGCGCTGCTGTTCCCCCAAGCAGATCGCGTCACGCTGACGCAGTCCCAAGTCTCGCGCTCACTTAGCCCGGATACGCTCGAAGAGATGGTCGACCACCTGCATGCGCGCATCGACCGCGCTGACACCGCGTTCGGCGCGGTCGAGCGGGCGCGGCGCTCGGCGGGGCCGGACACGCTGGTCTTGGTTGCGGGCTCGATCTTCCTGATCGGGGAAATCCGCGAGCAGATCCTGGCAAACTAGGTCGAGCCGCGCGCGTGGAGCGCGGTCGCCCGGATCCTGTTTGATGCGCGAGCTGCTCAGCCACGCCCGTTCCGTCTTCATCCTCATTCCCTGGCTGCTGCTCGCGACCCTGGTGATGGGGCTGATCTCGTTCTTCTGCTCGTTCTTCGACGCGACCGGAAGGCTGCAGCACAAGGTCGCGGTCCGCTGGGCGCGCATGTTGCTGGCTGTGTTCCAGGTGCGGGTGGAGGTTCTCGGGGCGGAGAAGCTCGAGCCGGACCGGCAGTACGTGTTCTGCTCGAATCATTTCAGCCTGGTCGACACGCCGATTATGTTCAGCTCGATGCCTCGCGAGTTTCGGATCCTCGCTCGCCACGGGTTGTGGCGGATCCCCTTCATCGGCTGGCATCTCAACCGGGCCGGCCACGTGCCGGTGAACCGCGAGAACCCTCGCCAGGCGAAGAAGAGCATCACGCGGGCGGCCGAGAAGATTCGCTCGGGCTATTCGACGCTACTGTTCCCCGAAGGCGGGCGCACTCGTAGCGAGCAGATGCGGCCATTCAAGCCCGGCGCGGCCTACATCGCGATCGAGGCTGGCGTGCCGATCGCGCCGATGGCCATCGTCGGCTCGCGAAACGTGCTCGCGCCCGGGTCGACGCATCTGCGCCCGGGCAGGGTGGAGCTGCGTGTTGGAGATCCCGTCCCGACCGAAGGATTGAAGAACCGCGACGCCAAGCAAACCATTGCCCGAGTCCAGCAAGAGGTAGCTCGTATTTGGAACGCGCCGGCCTGGCCGTAGGCGCCCCGCCGGCATACAGAAGGGGCCCCGCCGGTGGCGGGGCCCGTCGTGCTCCGAGAGGGAGTCTATCCTAGGATGCGTCGGCCGACCGGCGCGCGCGGCCGACGCCCATGCGCTCGCGGCCCACGCCCTTGCGCAGCTCGACCTTCGCGGCCAGCCGCTCGACCTGATCGGTGATGCAGACGCCAATCAACGCTTGGCGCGAGCTCTTGAGAATGTCGACGATCTGCTTGTGGCTGTTCTCGAGGTAGAGCTTGTTGCCGTCGGTGAGCAGATGGTACTCGCCGTTGCCCTCGATCGCTTCGAGGAACTGGCCGCCAAGCTCGTTCTTGAGGAAGCCGAGAACCTTGCGAATCTTTTGCAGCGAGATGCCCTTGGAGCGCAGCTCGGTGATCAGCGCCACCTCGATCACCTCATGCAACTGGTACATGCGCCGATGACCGCGCTGAACCGGCGAAACCACGCCTTGCTCATCCCACCATTGCAGTTGGCGCAAGCTCACGCCTGTCATCTTCGAAACGTCGTTCGAGCTGTAGAACTCACCAGGGTTGAAGGCGGAGGCGGCGGGAGAAGCGAGGTTGGACGACATCGTGGGATCAACTCTTGGCTGCGAGCAAACTGTGCAATTGTACGACAACCGGAGCCGGCTTGAGAAGCCTTTTCTAGCCGCCTGAAAACTCGGACGCTTACCCGCCGCCCACGAAATGGACGACCTCCAAGCGCGCGCCTTCGGCGGGCTCGGTGGCGCTCCATTGCGAGCGCTTCAGAA
The DNA here is from genome assembly GCA_965216545.1 of Bryobacterales bacterium. Classification (GTDB taxonomy): domain Bacteria; phylum Acidobacteriota; class Terriglobia; order Bryobacterales; family UBA6623; genus RI-231. Next base: position 201,695 of record OZ244172.1, on the reverse strand, counting down.
TCTCCCCATCCAACTCGACTGCGACTCGCTCCGCGGGCAAGTCGAGCTCCTCTAGCAAGGCGGACACGGTCGCGCCAGCCGCGATGCGGCGACGTTCTCCGTTGAGCACGATCGTCCTGCCCGTCGGGGGCGTTCCTGCGATCGTGTCTGTCGATTCCAGCGCTTCGGGCGTCATAGCGCGTCTCTACGCCCCCCAGTATATCTCCCCGGACGCCCCGCTTGGCCAGGCCTGGGCCGGGGGGTGACGAAAAGAGCGCTGGAAAGGTATGATGTCTTTTACGGTTAACTCCCGATTGGAGAGTAGACCGCCATTGTTCCGCTCCCCCATACCGCTCAGCCCGCCCCGCCGCGATTGCGATCCGCTGCGGCTCTCGCGAGACCGCAGGCGCGCGCCGCGCAGGGCGGGGCTGCAGCTCCGAGACAGTCTGGACAGCTCGGGGCCTAGTGTCGATGAGGATCGGTAGGGGGCCGGAGCCGCCGCGGCAGTGCTACGGCGGTAGTAGGCGAAGCAGTTTGTAGGAAAACCAGGCGCGTCCGGGCGTTGGTCTCGCTGAGAGGCAAGCGGATGCGGTGGGTTGCGGCGGGGGGCGTAGCGAATTCGATCTGGCCATGAGTCTGCACACCATCAAGAAAGGTCTGGACTTGCCGTTGGCGGGCGCGCCGAGGCAGCAGATCCACGACGCGCCCCAGCCGCGCCGCGTGGCGCTGGTCGCGGAGGACTACGTGGGCATGAAGCCCACCATGTTCGTCCAGCCCGGCGACACGGTGCGCCGCGGGCAACTCTTGTTCGAGGACAAGAAGACCCCCCGTGTGCGCTACACCGCGCCAGCCGGAGGCACGGTCGTCGCCGTCAACCGCGGCGAGCGACGAGCGCTGCAGTCGGTCGTCGTCGAGCTCGACGACAAGGAGCGCTCGGGCGGTCACGACTGCGTCTCGTTCGAGGCCTACTCGGGCGGGGCCATCTCCGACCTCTCTCGCGAGCAGGTCGTCGACCTGCTCATCGAGTCCGGGCTGTGGAGCTCGATCCGGCAGCGGCCGTTCAGCCGCGTGGCGGACCCGACCGAAGCGGCGGCGGCGCTGTTCGTCACCGCCGCCGATTCCAATCCGCACGCCCCTGAGGTTGACCTGGTGGTGAAGGGCCGCGAGGGCGACTTCGAAGCTGGCGTTGAAGCGCTGGCGAAGCTGATCGACGGCCCGCTCTACGTATGCAAGGCGCCGGGAACGAGCCTGCGCGTTCCTTCCGGGTCGAGCGTTTCGGTCGAAGAGTTCGAAGGTCCCCATCCGGCAGGCTCGGCGGGCGTTCACATCCACTCCCTGATGCCGGTCAGCCGCAAGCGTACGGTCTGGCACCTGAGCTATCAGGACGTGTTGGCGATCGGGCGGCTGTTTACCAAAGGCGAGCTCGACGTCGAACGAGTCGTCTCGCTCGCCGGCCCCTCGGTCAAGGACGCGCGGCTGCTGCGCACCCGGGTCGGCGCTTCGATCGACGAGCTGGTCGCCGGCGAAATCGAGGATGGCGAGCAGCGCGTCGTCTCGGGTTCCGTGCTCTCCGGGCGCCAGGCCGAAGGCGACGTCCACGGGTTCCTCGGGCGCTACCATCACCAGATCTCGGTGTTGCTCGAGGGGCGTCAGCGGGAGCTGATCGGCTGGCTGCTGCCGGGGCCGACCAAGTATTCCACCATCAACGCCTACATCGGCAGGCTCATCCCGGGGCAGCGCTTCCGGATGACGACCAACACCAACGGCTCTCATCGCGCCATGGTGCCGACCGGCATGCACGAAGACGTGATGCCGATGGACATTCTGCCGACGTTCCTGCTGCGGGCTCTGCTGATGCAAGACGTCGAGAAGGCCGAGGAGCTCGGCGTGCTCGAGCTCGACGAGGAAGACCTGGCGTTGTGTACGTTCGTCGACGTTGGCAAGAACGATTACGGCCCGCTGCTGCGGCAGATGCTGACCCGCATCCAAAAGGAAGGTTGAGGACGAGGACTCGATGAGCAACCCTCTGGATCCCGAGAAACTCTTCGGAAAGGGCGGGCCGCTCGAGCGGCTCTACCCGCTCTGGGAAGCCAACGACACCATCCTGCTCACGCCGGACTCGGTGACCAAGAACGCCGCGCACGTGCGCGATGCGCTCGACTTGAAGCGCCTGATGATCATCGTCGTCGTCGCGTTGATCCCCTGCATTCTCTTCGGCGTCTACAACGTGGGCTACCAAGCGCACCTGGCGATCGAGAACGGCGCAGTGCCGCTCGATACCTGGCAGACCACGGTATTTCAGTTCATCGGCCTGCCGATGAGCTCGACGAGCATGATGGCCTGCCTGCTGCACGGGCTGCTCTACTACTTGCCCGTGCTCATCGTCACCGGTATGGTCGGCGGCAACATCGAGGCGGTGACCGCGATCATCCGGCGGCACGAGATCAACGAAGGCTTTCTGGTGACCTGGATGCTCTTCCCGCTGGTTTTGCCGCCCACCATACCGCTCTGGCAGGTGGCGATCGGCATCGCCTTCGGCGTCATCATCGGCAAGGAGATTTTCGGCGGCACCGGCATGAATATTCTGAATCCCGCGCTGACCGCGCGGGCGTTCTTGTTCTTCGCCTATCCCGCGTTCATCTCCGGCGACCAAGTCTGGATCGCCGCGGATACCACGGTGGACGGGGCCTCGGGGGCGACCTGGCTGGCCAGCGCCGCCACCAGCGGCATGGATGCCCTGAACCCCGCAGCGGTGAGCTGGTGGGACGCCTTCCTAGGCTTCGTGCCGGGTTCGATGGGCGAGACCTCGACGCTGGCCTGCCTGCTCGGCGCCGGGCTGCTGATCGCCACCGGCGTCGGCTCCTGGCGCATCATGTTGGGCGTGCTGGTCGGCTCGTTCCTGACCTCGGCTCTGCTCAACGCGATTGGCTCGGACACCAACCCGCTGATGAACGTTCCGTTCCACTGGCACGTGGTCTTGGGCGGTTGGGCCTTTGGCCTCGTCTACATGGCCACCGACCCGGTCTCGGCCTCGCACTCGACCACGGGTAAGTACATCTACGGGTTCTTCATCGGGATCCTGGCGATCCTGATCCGGGTGGTCAACCCCGCTTACCCCGAAGGCATGATGTTGGCGATCCTGTTCATGAACCTCTTCGCCGCGTTCATCGACTACTTCGTCATCCAAGCCAACGTGAAACGGAGGATGGCTCGCTATGCAGCGTGATTCTGCCGCCTACATGTTCGGTTTCGCGGCGCTGGTCTGCGTCTTCTGCTCGATCTTCGTCTCGACCTCGGCGGTGACGCTCAAAGAGAGGCAGCAGATCAATCAAGCGCTCGACCGCCAACGCAACGTGCTTTACGTCACCGGGCTGGCCACGCCCGAGCAGGGGCTCGAGCGGGAAGAGGTGATCGCGTTGTTCGAAGAGCGCATCAAGCCGGTGATCGTGGACCTCGAGAGCGGGGAAGCGGTCGACGATCCACCCTTCGAGATCGACTCCTACGACCAGGACAAGGCCGCCGAAGACCCCCAGCTCGGCCGCGAGGCGCCGCCGAACCAATCCAACGTGGCGCGCCTGCCCAAGTACGCGCTGACCTACCAGTTGCTCTCCGAGAGCGGCGATCCGGAGATGTTCGTGCTGCCGATCAAGGGCTACGGCCTGTGGTCGACGCTCTACGGCTACATCGCGCTCGCCGAGGACGGCAACACCGTCGAGGGCATCACCTACTACCAGCACCAGGAGACTCCCGGGCTCGGCGGCGAAGTCGACAACCCGCGCTGGAAGTCGCTGTGGCCGGGCCGTCGAATCTACGACGACTCCGGCAACGTCGACATCGAGGTCATCAAAGGGCAAGCCGGCCCGTCTTCGTCCGACCCCTACCGCGTGGACGGACTCTCCGGCGCGACCATCACCAGCCGCGGCGTCTCGAACATGTTCGATCTCTGGTTCGGACCGCAGGGCTTCAAGCCCTACCTCGACAAGTTCCGGCAGGGAGGCTGAGGAAGCACACCCATGACGACAAAGGAAACGCTCTTCGATCCGCTTTTCGAGAACAACCCGATCGCGCTACAGGTGTTGGGCATCTGTTCCGCGCTCGCGGTGACGACCAAGATGGAGACGGCAGTGGTGATGTCGCTCGCCGTCATCGCCATCACGGCGCTCTCGAACCTCTCGGTCAGCTTGATCCGCAACGCCATTCCCTCGGCCATCCGCATCATCGTGCAGCTCACGATCATCGCCTCGCTGGTGATTATCGCGGATCAGATTCTCAAGGCCTACCTGTACGAGATCTCCAAGCAGCTCTCGGTGTTCGTCGGCTTGATCATCACCAACTGCATCATCATGGGCCGCGCCGAGGCGTTCGCGATGCAGAATCCGCCATGGTTGAGCTTCCTAGACGGCATCGGCAACGGCCTCGGCTACAGCATGATCCTCATCGCGACGGCTTTCTTGCGCGAGCTGTTCGGAGCCGGCAAGCTCTTCGGCGTCGCGATTTTGCCTACCGTCAACGAGGGCGGCTGGTACGTGCCGAACGGCATCTTCGTGAGCTCGGCCGGCGCGTTCTTCATCATCGGCATCTTCATCTGGGGCATTCGCATGATGAAGCCCGCCCAGATCGAAACCGACGAGGCCTAAAGCAATGGAACAATACCTCAACCTCGGCGTCAAAGCGATCTTCGTGGAGAACATGGCCCTGGCGTTCTTCCTGGGCATGTGCTCGTTCCTGGCCGTCTCGAAGAAGGTGAAGACGGCGATCGGCCTGGGCGCGGCGGTCATCTTCGTGCTCGCGGTCACCACGCCGATGAACAACCTGCTCTTCCAGCGCGTGCTGCGCGAAGGCGCGCTGGAGTGGGCCGGCCTCGGCGAATACGACCTCTCGTTTCTCGGCTTCCTCGCCTACATTGGCACCATCGCAGCCATGGTGCAGATCGTCGAGATGACGCTCGACAAGTACGCCCCGGCCCTCTACGCCGCCCTGGGCGTGTTCCTGCCGCTGATCGCGGTCAATTGCGCGATTCTCGGGGCCTCGCTGTTCATGGCCGAGCGCGACTACAACTTCGCCGAAAGCGTTGTCTTCGGCGTCGGCTCGGGCATCGGTTGGGCGCTGGCCATCGTGGCGCTGGCTTCGATCCGCGAGCGCATGCGCTATTCGAACGTGCCGCCGGCGCTGCGCGGGCTGGGCATCACGTTCATCATGGTCGGTCTGATGGCGATCGGCTTCCAGGCCTTCGGAGGCATCCAGCTCTAGAGCCGGCCCGAAAGGAAAATCCCCATGAGCAGCACCATTCTTCTCGGCGTTTTCATGTTCACGTTCGTGATCCTCGCGCTTGTCGCGGTGCTCACCTTCGCCAAGAGCAAGCTCGTCGCCAGCGGCAACGTCAACGTCCTCATCAACGACGACAAGACGCTGGAGGTTCCCGCCGGCGGCACGCTGCTCAATACCTTGGCCGACAATAAGATCTTCATTCCGTCGGCGTGCGGCGGCAAGGGCTCCTGCGGCGTCTGCAAGGTGGAGGTCCATGAGGGCGGCGGCGCGATGCTGCCCACCGAGACCAGCCACATCAGCCGCGGCGAAGCCCGCGAAGGCTGCCGGCTCTCCTGCCAGGTGAAGGTCAAACAGGACATGAAGATCGAGGTCGAGCCCGAGGTCTTCGACGTCCGCCGCTGGATGTGTAAGGTGCGCTCGAACCACAACGTGGCGACCTTCATCAAGGAGCTCATCTTGGAGCTGCCCGAGGGCGAATCGGTGCCCTTCCGCGCGGGCGGCTACATCCAGATCTCCGCGCCTCCGCATCACGTCAAGTACGCCGACATGGACGTCGAAGAGGAGTACCGCGACGCCTGGGACGCGTTCAAGCTCTGGAAGCTCGAATCGAAGGTCGACGAACCGGTCGAGCGCGCCTACTCGATGGCGAACTACCCCGAAGAGAGAGGGATCATCATGCTCAACGTGCGCGTGGCGACGCCGCCTCCGCGCATGGACGTGCCGCCGGGCAAGATGTCGTCCTGGATCTTCGACCTCAAACCTGGAGACGAGGCGGAGATCGCGGGTCCGTTCGGCGAGTTCTTCGCCAAGGAAACGAAGAATGAGATGTGCTTCATCGGCGGCGGCGCCGGCATGGCGCCCATGCGCTCGCACATCTTCGATCAGTTCAAACGCCTCCAAACCGATCGCAAGGTGACCTTCTGGTACGGCGCCCGCTCGCTGCGCGAGGCGTTCTACCTCGAGGACTTCGACTCGATCGCCAAGGAGTTCCCGAACTTCCAGTGGCACATGGCAATGTCGGAGCCGCAGCCGGAAGACAACTGGACCGGCTACACCGGCTTCATCCACCAGGTCGTGCTCGACGAGTACCTGAGTAAGCACCCCGCCCCGGAAGACATCGAGTACTACCTGTGCGGGCCGCCGCCGATGCTCAAAGCGGTGATGAAGATGCTCGACGACCTCGGCGTCGAGCCCGAGAACATTCTCTTCGACGACTTCGGCAGCTAAGCGCCGGATGCCACGGGCGAGCCAATGCGGAGCACGCGCACTCACGTGCGCGTCCCTGTCGTTCGTATTGGCAAGCCTGCTTGCGGGGTGCTCGCCGGCGCCCGTCGAGACGGCGTTCTCCGGCCTCGCGATGGGGACGAATTGGAACGTCAAGGTTGTCACCGCGTCCGCTCTCGAAGACCGCTCGCGAGTCGATGAGTCTATTCGCGGCGTGCTCGAAGACGTCAACGCCAAGATGTCGACCTACGTGGCCGACTCCGAGCTTTCTCGCTTCAACGAGCATCACTCCTCCGAGCCCTTCGAGGTTTCGCCCGAGACGATGGCTGTCTTCGCCGAAGCCCGTCGCATCGGAGAGCTCACCGACGGCGCGTTCGACGTTACCGTCGGGCCGCTGGTCGACGCTTGGGGCTTCGGCCCCCGAGACCGGCGAGAGGATCTCGGGCGAGCGGCGATCGACGGCCTCCGTGCGCACACCGGCTGGGACAAGCTGATCGTCAACGAAGCGGAGTCCACGCTAGCGAAGCTCGATCCTGAGCTCCGCTGCGACCTCTCGGCGATCGCCAAAGGCTACGCCGTCGATGGAGTCTCCGAGGCCCTGACTACGATGGGCCTCCCGAGCCACATGGTGGAGGTGGGCGGCGAGGTCTACGCCGCCGGTCTCAACGCCGAGGGCCGCCCCTGGCGCATCGGGATCGAGAAGCCTCCGGAGGACGGCGGCGGGATGCACCGCGTCGTCGGCCTCGACGGGCTGGCCCTCGCAACCTCGGGCGATTACCGCAACTACTTCGAGCGCGACGGCAAGCGCTACTCGCACGAGATCGATCCCGCGACAGGCCGTCCCATCGAGCATCGCACCGCCTCGGTCTCGGTCCTCGAGCCGAGTTGCGCCGCGGCGGACGCGTTGGCCACCGCATTGATCGTCTTGGGCGAGGATCGCGGCTACGCCAAGGCCGTTGAGCTCGAGGTGGCGGCGCAGTTCCTCATGCGCGACGGCTCGGGTTTCGTCGAGAAAACCACGCCGGCATTCGAGCGTCTCGTGAACGCTGCAAACCGCTAGCGCCCTGTTGTGGCGCACGGCTGTGCCGTGCAGGCGGGGCTCTGCCTCGCCCGGGGCCGAAGGCCCCAACGCAGGCTGCAAGGTAACCACGGCCCGCCATCCCCCGCCCCTTTCCCTATGGCGCGTCGACTCATCTTGTTCACGATCGGCTTCTTGCTCGTCTTCGCGGTCTCGTGCACCGCGCCCGCGCAGCGCGGCGGGGCGGGGAAGAAGGGCGGTGCGAAGCGCGTCCGGCCAGTTCCGGTGAAGCTCAACGTCTACGCCGACAACTGGTTCAAGCTCTACATCAACGGCAAGTTGATCGCCGTCGACTCCATCGAGTTCGTGCCGCACAACATCATCTCGGTCGATGTCATCGAGGAGTACCCCATGACGATCGCCGTGCTCGCGAAGGACTACGCCGACCCCGAGACCGGTCTCGAGTGGAATAACTCGCAGATCGGCGACGGCGGCTTCATCCTCAAGCTCGGCTCGCACATCGTGAGCAACTCGGATTGGAAGGCCAAGAAGTTTTCCTGGGGACCGCTCGAGGGCGACATGCGGAATCCGAAGGTGGTGCACAACCCCTTGCCGGAAGGCTGGGAAGAGCCTGGCTTCGACGACAGCGGCTGGGACGCGGCCACGGTCTTCAGCGTCGAGGAAGTGCGCCCTAGGACGGACTATCTCGACTACGACTTCGAGGGCGCGGAGTTCGTCTGGACCGAGGATCTCGAGCTCGACAACACCATCGTGTTCCGCCGCGTGATCCCGGACCGCCCGGTACAATGAGATCGATGTCGCTGTTTCTCATCACCGTTGGCGCATTCGGGTTGATCATGCTCGCCATGGCGATCGGCGTGATGGTGCAGAAGAAGGCTCTGCGCGGCTCCTGCGGGGGCCCCGAGGTCTTCGACTGCGACGGCGAATCACTGGCTTGCGGCGGGTGCCCCAACCGCGAAGCCAACCGCGAACGAGCGCAGCAAGCGCGCTTGGCCGACTCGTAACGGGCCGGTCACACCCTCGGCGCGCACCGCACGGGGGGCGCTACTCGTACTGCACGAAGAACGGCGAAGCCCAAGCGATCTCCGGATCGCCGTGCGGATCCTCCGGATCCCGCTGGAACACCCGCACGTAGTAGTACGAATCGCCCGCCCGGGGCGCCGTGTCGCGGTAGGAGAGGCTGGCGCGCAGCCCGCCGGGCCGCTGCGTGTAGACGTATTCGCCGTTCTTGATCACGTCGATCCGCAGGATCTCGTCCATGGCCTCAATGTCGAACGAGATCGTCGGCGGATCAGAGACCGCGGCGCGGAACTGCTCGCCCGGTGCGTGTCCGTCCGCCGAGGCCCGCACCACGATCTCGTCGCTCGCCGCATAGGTGCGTCGCGCGAGCATGGCGTCGAACAGCGATTCGCGGGTCTCTTGCTCGGCCCACACCGCCGCCCAGGAGTTGTGGGTCGAGCGGTGATCGCTGAACGAGACGAAGCCGTAGAGGTTGCCCTCGTTGAGCGCGTCGACGGCGAAATGCCCGGGCTCGTCGGTTTGCGTACGGCCGCGCAGCTCGCCCTTGGGAAGCCTCCACTTCTCATAGCTGCCGCGCGCGCCTTGGTAGAGCTCGAGCAGGCAATCGAACGGCGCGTTGGGCCAGTTCCAATCCGCCAGCGGCCCGGCCGCGAAGGTGTGCGGCACGATCACCACCTTTTGCCCGCGCTGGCTCAGCGCGTTCCGGCGCATCCAGTCCCACATCACCGGCGGCGAGTTGTCCGGCGCGTCCAAGCCCTTGCCGCGGTCGATCGGCCGCAGCGGCCCGCCGCGTTTGAGCAGCAGAACGTTGCGGTGACCGCCGGGCCGGCTCATCGAGTGTTCGTAGGTATAGATCCCCCAGAACCGCGGCGCGTGCGTGTAGACGTCTACGAGCTTCTGGTTGTACCACCAGTGGTAGTCGCGCAGACCGTCGGGCCAGCGCCCGCCGTTGACGGCGTTGTGATCGCTGGGGCCCACGTAGTCGAGCTGCGCTGCGTCGATGGCGTAGCGATAGGTGTCCTCGGTCGAGCCGTCGACCGCGGAGTGTCCGCGAATGTCGGTATGGCGGTGGCAGTCGCCCAGCAACAGGATGTATTCCTTGGAGCCGACGCGCATGCGAGCGCGCTCGCGATGCGCGAACCCGGCCTTGGGCGGCTCGACGTCGACTTCGCGCAAGGCCGGTCCGCCGGGCGCGCCCTGCGCCAGCCGCGCCGTGTAGACGTTGTAGTGCAGCGCGTGGAGCTGGTCCTTCGGCAGGTTCTCCGGCGAACGGCCGTCGCTCGAGTAAGCCGTGGCGAGCGAGCCGTCCGGCAACCTTGCCACCGCGGTGCGTTGGGTGTTGCGTCCAGCGCTGTTCTCGAGCATCACCGGCGTCGTCCAGCCGTCCTCGGCCAGCCGCGTGGCGTAGGCGTGGTACATCTCGTGCGGTTTGGCGATCGTCCAGTGTCGAAAGACCAGCCACGGAGAGCCGCCGCCGTCCACCGCCATCGTCGGCAGCTCGGCGAAACGGCTCATGCGCCCGCTCAGCGCGTCGCTGACCTTGGCTTGCGGCTCGAAGACGCGGCCGTTGTGGTAGACCCGGACGCCCAAGCCCCGGCGGGCGTGCAAGCCTTCGCTGCCCTCCGCGCCGCTCGAGGTCGAATAGTCCTTGCCCCAGTTCGGCCGCGCCGTGTCGTAGGCGACCCAGACGCGGTCGGCCGAGTCCACCGCGACGCTGGTGTGGAACTCCGCGCCCGGCCCGGTTGCGATCGGAACCGGCGCCCCGGCGCTCTCTCCGTCGAAGCGGGCCAGCATCACGTCGTAGTTGCCTGCGTGGTAGCTGTCCCAGCTAATCCAGGCGGCCCCGCTCGAGTCCAGCGCAACCGACGGCTCCCAGTCCGAGGCGTCCGATACGGAAATGCGCCGGGAATGCCCCCACTCGCCCCCGCGCATGCGTCGCGCGACGATGTCGGCGTTGAGCCGTCCGAACGACTGCCAGACCGCAGTCGCCTCTCCGGCCTCGTTTGCCGCCAGCCGGACGTGGAAGTCCGAGTGCGGCCCCGCCCCCAGCGTTTGGACTGGTCCGACATCACCTTCATCGGAGACTCTCGCTGCGAACAAGTCGAAATTGCCGGCGACTTGCGCCGACCAAGCGACAAGAGCGCCGCCGGGCAGCGCCACGATTGCCGGCAGGTAATGGTCGCTTGAGCGATCGCGGACCTCGATCGCCGCACCCCACGCGCCGCCGGGCGCGCGCCGGCGCACCAGCACGCGGTCAGCCGCCTTGCCGTCCCACTCCACCCAGGCGGCCCACAGCGATCCGTCGGCCGCGGCGGCCAGCGCCGGCCAATCTCCGGTCATCTCCGCGGCGCTGATGCGCTCGCTCGCCACTCGGCCGGCAATCTCCGCCGCCGGCAGCTCGGCTACGGGGATGTCTTCCAGACTGCCAGTCGTCGTCTGCGGAGCCGACGCGCCGGCGGCGGCAAGCAAGAGCAGAATCAGAGGGAACAGAGGGCGCATCGGCCCGATGATATCAGGCCGGACAGGGGGCGCAGCGGGCGCGAGCTACTCTCCGCGCATCAGTCGCAGCCCTTCCGAGATGGCAATCCAAAGGTTCACTATTCCCACGCCGCTGACCGCGCCGCGCACGTAGGAGTTCAACCACAGCCGCCCCCACTCCGGGAACAAGCTCACGAAAAAGTTGTTGTCCCACAGTAGCGTCCACGGCAACAGCATCAGAATTAGTCCGATCTCGAGGCAGAACAGCAGAAAGACCACACGGACGACGCGCCGGCCCGAGCCGTCCTCGACTTGCTGCGTTGGCGCCGCGCCGTCCGACATCCTAGTCGAGCCCCTCGCCGAATAGCTCGATTTGCCGCGGGCCGGCCTGCGGCGGCAGCGCGCCGGAGAATCGCGCGATCTCGGCGACCGGCCCAAAGCTGAGCCGGTGGCAGGGCGTGACGCCGTGACGGCGCAGCGCCTCGAGATGGCCCGGAGTGCCGTAGCCCTTGTTGCATTCCAGGTTGTACTGCGGATAGACCTCGGCCCAGCGCCGCATCCAGCCGTCGCGCTCGACCTTTGCCAGGATCGAGGCGGCGGCGATCGAGCGGCAACGCGCGTCGCCCTTGATCAGGGGTCGCTGCGGGATGGCCAGCCCCAGGCGCATCGCGTCAGTCAGCAGGAAGTCCGGCCGCGGCACGAGGTTCGAGATCGCGCGTTCCATCGCCAGCCGCGCGGCCTGGTAGATGTTGATGCGGTCGATCCATGCCGAGTCCACCGCTGCCACCGCCCAGCCCGCGGCGCGCTCGCGGATCCGCGCCGCGATCGTTTCGCGGTCGGCCCGCTCGAGCGCCTTCGAGTCGTTGAGCCCGCGCACCGGTCGCTGCGGGTCGAGCACCACGGCGGCGGCCACCACCGGTCCGAATAAACAACCGCGGCCGACCTCGTCGACCCCGGCCACCTGCGCGTGCCCGCGGGCGCGCGCCTCACGCTCGAAGCGACTCGAGGGTCGCGCGGGCAGTCTCGCCGGCGCGGGCTCGAGCATCGGCGGTGGCGTCGGGGTCGCCACTACAGATGACGCGTGTCGCGTTCTGTCAGTCTGGCCGCCTTGCCGCGCAGGTTTCGAAGGTAGTAGAGCTTGGCACGGCGCACCTTGTGGCTGCGCGTCTTTTCCACCTTGGCCACCACCGGCGCGTGCAGCGGGAAGATGCGCTCTACGCCGATGCCGCCAAAGCTGATCTTGCGCACCGTGATCGTCTCGCGCACGCCCGGGTTGTTGCGGGCGATCAAGATCCCTTCGAAGACCTGAATGCGCTCCTTCTCGCCCTCGCGGATGCGGACGTGTACCTTGACGCCGTCGCCGATCGCCAGATCCGGCAAGTCGTCCTTCATGTGGACCTTGCCGACCTTCTCGAGGATTGCATTCTGCATCGTCGTTGCTCCTGAGCGCCCTCGGCGCTCCGTATCTCTATTTCCCGGCGGCTTCGATCTGTTTCAAGATCGCGCGGTCTTCGTCACTGAGCTCAGCGGACTCCAGCAAGTCCGGCCGGTTCCGCAATGTCTTCTCGAGCGCCGCGCGCCGCCTCCAAAGTCGTATCTTCTCATGATCGCCGCTCGCGAGCGTCTGCGGGGCCGCCCATCCTCGAAACTCCGCCGGCCGCGTGTAGTGGGGGTAGTCCAAAATCCCCACGCGACCGCCGTCGCCGGGCGAAAACGATTCGCGCCGGCTCGAGGCCTCGTTGCCCAGCACGCCCGGAATCAGCCGGGCCACGCTGTCGACGATCATCCCGGCGGCCCATTCGCCGCCGCTCAACACGAAGTTTCCTATCGAAAGCTCCTCGTCCACCAACCCGCGCTCCACCACGCGCTCGTCGACCCCCTCGTAGCGACCGCACACCAGCACGATCTCGTCGTACTCGCTCAGCCGCCGGGCATCCGCCTGGTCGAACAATTTCCCCTGGGCCGAGAGCAGCGCCTTGCGCCGCCGCGCGTCCGGCCGCCGGCCTTCCAACTCCTCGAGGGCCAGAGCGATCGGCTCCACTTTCATCACCATGCCTTCGTCGCCCCCGAACGGCCTGTCGTCCACCGTGCGATGGCGATCGAAGGTCCAATTCCTCAAGTCGTGGGTCTCGATCTCGATCAGGCCCGCCTTACGGGCCCGCGCTGCTACGCCGTGCTCGAAGGGGCTCGCGAAGAAGTCGGGAAAGATCGTGAGCAGATGAAACCGCATCCCTTCTCTCTCACGCGTTCAGCTCCTCGAGACCTTCGGGCATGGTGACGCGTATCGTCTTCTTCTCCGGCTCCACGTTCACGCAAATATCCTCGATGAACGGGATCAGGATCTCGCGCTTGCCGCGCCGGACCTCCAACACCAACGGCCCTCCCGGCTCGAGAATCGCTTCGACCGTTCCAATCTCACGATCCGTATCCGCTTCACGCACCACGCAACCGACCAGGTCGATGTAGTAGTGTTCGCCCTCGGGCGGCGGGCCGAGCTGCTCGTACGGGATACAGACTTCCGAACCCCGCAACTGCTCGGCGTCCGAGATCGAATCGACGCCCGCGAACTTCAGGATCAGCCGTCCGTTGTGATCCCAGGCCTCTTCGATCCGCACCGCGCTCGTCCGCCCGGCCGGGTCGCGAAGCGTGACGCTCGCTCCCGCGGCGAACCGATCCGGATCCTCACACAAGTCCCGTGCGGCGACCTCGCCGCGGTTGCCGCGCGGCTTGGTAATACGCGCCAGCGCGACCCACCTCGTTTCCTCCTCGCTCACTCGAGAATGTCGAGCGAATAGCGCCTTTTGTGGCGATCGCCCACGGCCGAGAGCACCGTACGGATCGACTTCGCGGTACGCCCCTTCTTGCCGATGATTTTACCCAAGTCGCCCTCGTCGACGGTCAGCTCGAGCACCCCGCCGCTCCTGCCGCTCTTGGCGACCCGTACGGCGACGGCGTCCGGCTCGTCGACCAGCGCTTTGGCAATCAGCTCGACCAGCTCCACGCCTGGTTCCGTCGTCGATTCGGCCATGCCTCGGTTCCTCCGCCCCTAGCCCTCGGGCTTTGGCTCTTGTTCGGCGGCCGGCTCGTCCGCCGCCGCGGCCTGTTCACTTGCGGGCTCCTCAGCCTTCGCCTCGGCCGCGGGCTCTTCGGCTGAGGTCTCGTCCGCTTTCGCTTCGTCGGGCTTCGGCTCTTCGGCCTTGGCCTCTTTCGCCTTCGGTTCCTCGGCCTTGGGCTCTTCGCTGCTCGCCGTCTCGGCCTTCGGCGCCTCGGCCTTTGGCTCCTCCGCCTTCGGAGTTGGCGTAGCGGCCGCGGCCGCTTCCTGCCTTGCCTTGTGCTTGGGCTCGGCGATCGTCGGGCCGTGTTCGTCGAAGAACTTGATCAGCCGTTTGACGGTGTCGGACGGCTGAGCGCCCACGCCCAGCCAGTAGCCGATGCGGTCGCGCTTCAAGTTCAGCTCGATCGGCTCCAGGCGCGGGTTGTAGTGGCCCACGATCTCGAGCGTCTTGCTGTTGCGCGGGCGGCGCTTGTCGGTCACGACCACCCGGTAAGTCGGTTTCTTCTTGGCCCCGGTGCGGGCCAAGCGAATGGCAACCATGCTTTCTTTGCCTCCAGAATCCTTTTTGCGCTTTGCCGGGTCGCTGCCCAGGCGCGCGAGTCTCTCTGCTTCGCTTTCGGTCTCAGCGTCCGAAGAAGCCCGGCATGCCTTGCGGATCGTAGGCGATCGGGGCGCGCCCGACCTTGCCCTTCTTCTTCCGTTTGAGGCCGCCCTTCTTCACGCCGCCGGTCATCATGCGCATCATCTTGCGGGCTTCGCGGTACTGCTTGAGCAGTTGGTTGACTTCCTGTACGGTCGTCCCGCTACCGCGGGCGATGCGCCGCCTGCGGCTGCCGTTGATCACTTCGTGGTTGCGGCGCTCCTTGTGCGTCATCGAGTTGATGATCGCCTCCACGCGTCCCATCTCCTTCGGGTCCACGTCCACGCCCTGCAGGTCCTTGAACGGTCCCACGTTAGGCAGCATCTTCACCAGCGACTCGAACGAGCCGAGCTTTTTGAGCGACTGCAACTGCTTGAGAAAATCCTCGAGCGTGAACTCGTTGTCCAGGATCTTCTCCTGCATCTCGAGCGCCTGCTTCTTGTCGATCGTCTCCTCGACCTTTTCGATAAGCGACATCATGTCGCCCATGCCGAGGATCCGCGACACGATGCGGTCGGGATGGAACTGCTCGAACGCGTCGGGCTTCTCGCCCACGCCGACGAACTTGAGGGGACGTCCGGTCACCTGCCGGATCGACAGTGCAGCGCCGCCGCGGGCGTCGCCGTCCATCTTCGTCAGGATTACGCCTGTGATGCCGAGCCGCGCGTGGAACTGCTCCGCGCTCTTCACCGCATCCTGGCCCGTCATGGCGTCGGCGACGAAGAGGATCTCGGTCGGGTTGAATTCCTGCTTGAGCTGCTCGAGCTCGACCATCAGCTCTTCGTCGATGTGCAGCCGTCCCGCCGTATCGACCAGCACCACGTCGCGGCCGGTCTGTACGGCCTCGATCTTGGCTTTTTTGGCGAGCTCGAGCGGGCGATTCTCGCCTTCCTCGCCTACGTAGATCGGCGCGTCAATCTGCTCGGCGACGATGCGCAGTTGATCGCGCGCCGCCGGCCGGTAGACGTCCACCGAGACTAACTGCGGCCGATGACCGTTCTTCGCCAGCCACTTCGCCAGCTTGCCCGTCGATGTCGTCTTGCCCGAGCCCTGCAAGCCGACGATCATGTAGACCGACGGCGGGCTGCTCGCGAACCGCAGCTTCGACTCGGTCGAGCCCAGGATGCGGATCAGCTCGTCCTTGACGATCTTGACGACCTGCTCGGTCGGCGAAAACGCCGTGAGCACTTCTTGCCCAAGCGCCTTCGTCTTGATGTTCTCGATGAGTTGCTTGACGACCTTGAAGTTGACGTCGGCCTCGAGTAATGCAAGGCGGATCTGCTTCAAGGCCTCCTGAACATTCGCCTCGGTCAGCTTGCCTTCGCCGCGCAGGTCTTTGAAGACGCGCTGCAGCTTCTCTGAGAGATTCTCGAACATCGAGCTTGTGAGGGGACCGGGAGTCCCAACGGGCGTCCGCGGCGTGCGGACACACGCGGACACACAGACCCCAAGGGACCTTCTAGCCATTGTAGAGGGGCTCCGGAGGGGGCGTCAATGCGCGCCGCGGAAACGTGATATACTCTTCCGGCTCCCGAAAATTCATCGCGCCCGAACACCCGGTGGTGTCGCGATGCCCAGTCTCAAGCCAGGGTTCGAAATCGAGCCCACCAATCCCGTTCCGCTGACGTTTCGTCCCTCCGACAGCGTCGTCCACAAAGTCTCGGACGGCGAAGATTGGCACAGCGTGGCCGGCCGTTACAGGTTGCCCGTCGAGTCGCTGATCTACTCGAACTTCAAGACCAACGTTCCGCGCGAGATCAACTGGTATCTGCGCGAATACATCAACTGCGACCTGCCGACGCCGGACCGCAGGAATTGGAAATTTTCGACCTCGGCGCGGCTGGGCAAGAGCCCGCGCGCGGGCGTCGTCTTCATTCCGCTCAATTGGACCACCATCATTGCCGCGGCGAAGAAGGCCACCAGGAGGTTCGTCCGGCATTGGTTTCAGTTCTGCATGCTGGGGCCGATCTCGACCCAGGTACGGGGCCCGATGCTCACGGTGCTGCCCTCTGGACTCCGCTGCGTGATGCCGAAGAACTTCCCGACGGTCGACGAATTCAAGCACCGCCTTCGCGAAGGCGGGGCGCCGGACGAGCTCGCCGAGAACTGGGCCGAGACCTTGTTCGGCGGCTTGGAGGTGTTCACGTCCTCGCTCAACGACATCCATCCAAGCGCTTTTCCCAGCTTCATTGGCGATGGGCCGTTCCCCTCAGGCATCCCGTCGACCCCGTGGCCTCTGCTGATGGGCTCGGCTTCCGACGGCATGCTGCAATGGCCGTTCTTGCGCATCATCATTCAGTCTTCCGGGATCGAAGGCCCCGCGGCCGAAAGCGCGATGCGCGAGTACGCCAAGTGGTTCGAGGCGTCGTTCGCGCTGTTCCGCTCCGCGACCGCCGCGCACAACGTCACCGCCATCATGCACGGCTTCGACGCCTCCGAGGGCATGGCCGTCGGCCCGCTCGGCTTTCTGCAGGGCCCCGGCATGGTTCTTTGACCCCCGCGTCCAGCTCGCCGATTTGCCAAAATCGTCCCCATGTCGTCGACAAGTTCGAAGAAAGGACGCGTAGTGGGAATTGGCGGCGTGTTCTTCCAGTCGCCCGACCACGGCGGCCTGCGCGCCTGGTACGCCGACAAGCTGGGCTTGGAGGAAAAAACGCCCGGCCAGGGCGTGATGCTGCCCTGGCGCCGGCACGAAGATCCCGAGCAGGAGCAGCTCACTGTGTGGAGCGTCTTCCCGGATTCTTCCGACTACTTCGCTCCGAGCTCCGCTCGATTCATGGTCAACTACATCGTCGACGGCCTCGACGCCTTGCTCGCCAGCCTCGCGGAGCAGGGCGTGCGCATCGACCCGAAGCGCGAGGACTACCCCTACGGCCGGTTCGCCTGGATCTATGACCCAGACGGCAACAAGATCGAGCTCTGGGAGCCTCCGGCTCGTCCCGGCTCGTCTTTGCGCCGGTAGGCGCAGGGCAGGAATCAGCCACGGGCGCCGCGCCCGTGGAAGCGAATGGCGCCGCCCCTTCATGCGGCCCTGACAAGGGCCTGGCTTCAGCCGAGCTACGGCCTTTAGCGCTCAGGCGCTTTTTCGTCGCGCCAGCGGCACGTTCATCTTCACCAGCTCTGAGCCTGTCAGCTCGGAGTTGCACGCCGCGATCCGCTCGTCCGACAGCGCCCACAGGTAGCACTTCTGCGCCAGGTGCAGCTCCTGGTCAGGCATCCACTTCTGGATCATCTCGACGCGGCGCGGATCGTTCGGCACTCCGTTTTTGCGTCCATGATGAACCGGCCGCGCCACCTTCATCGCGATCACGCCCAAGTCGGCCTTCTTCGCCTTGTCGAGAGCTTGGCCCATATACCGTCCGTTGACGATGTTGTAGGCCACCATGGCTGCGTCGTACCGTCCTGAATCCGCCGCGCCCTCGATCACCCCGGCCGGGTCGCTGTGGGAGCTCACGCCCAGGTAGCGCGCCTTGCCGTCCTTCCGGAGTTGCCCGAACGCCTCGAACACTTCGGGAAAGTCGTGCACCTCCGCGTAGCTGTTCGCTCCGTGCGGGCACATCACGATGTCGACGTGATCGGTCCCGAGGCGCTTCAGGCTGGCCTCCACCGAGGCGATCATGGATCGCTTGTACTGCCGCGGCCGGTCGATCTTCGAGCCATGCTTTTTCTCGACGACGTTGGCGAGCACGGACGCCTCGAGCGCCGGCTTCTGGCCGCCGAAATAGTTGCAGAAGTAGTCCTCGTCGAGCGCGCCGCGGCGCTCGAGCTCAGCGTGCGCCTCGGCGTGCAGCTTCTTCTGCTCGGCCTCGGGCAGCGCGTCGTAGATCTTCTTGAGCGCGGCGTTGCGATCGCCCGACCAGGGGCTGGCCTTGGTGGTCAGAAAGACGTTTTCGCGGCCTACCTCCTCGAGCGCCTTGGCATAGCCCAACTCGCTCTGCCCGCGACCGTAGGCCGGCGCCGTGTCGAAGTAGTTCAACCCCATCTCGAACGCTTCGACGACGTGCTTGTAGTTCGTGGGAGAGATCGTGTTTCCGCCGCAAATGATCTCCGAGATCATCATGTTCGTGCGGCCAAGGCGCCGATAAGAGAGTCCAGGACGCTTGTTCCGCCACTCCCCGCGCGGGCTTTCGGCGGCGTCGGCCTTGCGGGCGAGCGCGGCGGCCAGCGCGGCTGAGCCGGCCATGCTCAGGAACTCTCGGCGATTGGTTTCGACAATCATGACGCTCATGGTACAGCAGCGGCCACGATGAAAGTCTTTGCGCAGTTCATGATCACCTCCTGCATCGGCCTGTTGAGCTGGTGGCAGCTCGAGCTCTACGTCGGCCTGAGCCTGGTGACGATCATCATGCTTGCCGCCGGCGCCGTGGCGGCTGGCCTCACTTGGAACGAGATGCGCGAGGGCTACGGATTCTCAGCGGTGGTCGGGGTCTCCTATCTGGCCGAGATCATTTGGATCGCCCCGGCCGGCACATTCTACCTGCTGCAACCTCTGGTCGCATGGGCCTGCGGTCTGATCGGCTGCGCCGGATGGCTGCTGTGGGAGACCCGCGAAAAGGCGACGAAACGGCCCGTTTACGAGCGCTACCCCGAGTACTGAGCCTGCCGTCGCGGCTCTCGTTGACACTGTGTTGCAACAAGCTCGATACTGAGGGTTCGCCATGCAGCCCTCGACGTCGGCGTCCGGCCTCTGCCTCTCCGACCTCCGGCCGGGCCAATCCGGGACGGTGGACCGCATCGAGCTGGCCGACGACGACGCGCGCAGGCTCATGGAGCTAGGATTCCTGCCAGGAGCGCTCGTTCTGATGTGTCGCCGGTCTCCATTCGGAGACCCCAGCGTGTTCCGCATCGACGATAGCGAAGTGGCGCTGCGGCGCGAAACAGCCCGCTGCATTCGGCTGCGCGACGCCTCATGAGCGCGCCCGCCTGCCACCCGGCCGCCGGGTCGGACCCCCCTGTTTCTGCAACTGGGCGGCGTTTGGTCGCGCTGGTCGGGCCGCCGAACTCCGGCAAGTCCACGCTGTTCAACCGGCTGACCGGCATGCGCCAAAAGGTGGCGAACTATCCCGGCGTAACGGTCGAGAAGCGCACCGGGGTGGCCAAGCTGGCCGGAGGCGCCGAGGTCGAGCTAGTCGACCTCCCCGGCGTCTACAGCCTGCAGCCGCGCTCGGAAGACGAACAAGTCACGCACGACGTCCTACGCGGGGTCGCGGCGGGGCTGCCAAAACCGGACGCCGTGGTCCTGGTGCTCGACGCCACCAACCTCAGCCGCCACCTCACCGTAGCCGCCCCGGTCATCAGCTTGGGCTTGCCCACTTTGGTGGCTCTGAACATGGCGGACGACCTCGAGAGCCGCGGAGGCTCGATCGACGTCAACGAGTTGGCCGGCCACATCGGCGCCCCGACGGCGCTGATCAGCGCCAAGCGCGGCCAAGGGCTCGAGCCGGTGGAGGAATTCCTCGAAGGCCGCCTGGGCGCTCCGCCTCCGGTTCAGCTCCCCGTCATTCAAGACGTGCCCAAGTGCCACGCCTGGGCCACCGAAGTCCGCGACCGCGCCGGCTACCGCCCTCCGGCGCCGCCACAGTGGACGCGTCGTCTCGACGGCGTCTTCCTGCACCCCGTACTCGGACCTTTGGTCTTCCTGCTGGTCGTCGTGGCGGTCTTCCAGTCGATCTTCACTTTCGCGCAGCCGCTAATGGACGGCGTCGAAGAGCTGATCGCGCTCTCGGGCGGGTGGATCGCCGCAACCCTACCCGACACCTGGGTCCGCTCGTTGCTAATCGAGGGCGTATGGGGAGGCGTGGGCTCGGTGCTGGTGTTCTTGCCGCAGATCCTGCTGCTATTTCTCTTCATCGGGATCCTGGAGGACTCCGGCTACTTGGCGCGGGCGGCGGTCATCGCCGATCGCACCATGGACAAGGTCGGCTTGCAGGGCAAGAGCTTCATCCCGCTGCTCTCGGCCTACGCATGCGCGGTGCCGGCAATCTTGGCCACTCGCACCATCGAGAACAAGCGCGACCGCATGGCGACCATCCTCATCGCCCCTTTCATGACCTGCTCGGCGCGGCTGCCGGTCTACACCTTGGTGATCGCGGCGTTCATCCCCGAGCAGCCCGTGCTGGGGGCCTTTCTGGGTTCGCGGGCGGCGATGCTGCTTGGCCTGTACGCGCTCGGCTTCGCCGCGGCGGTCGGGACGGCGAAGCTGCTCAAGTCGTCGATTCTCGAGAGCGTCCGCACGCCGTTCATGCTCGAGCTGCCGCCCTATCGGCTGCCCACCCTGCGATCGCTGGGGATGCGGCTGCTCGACCGCACCAAGATCTTCCTGCGCCGCGCCGGGACCATCATCCTGGCGACGACTCTCATTCTTTGGGTGCTGGCGAGCGTGCCGCCGCAGGGCGGCGAAGCGCCTCCCATCGAGGACAGCCTCGCGGGCGTGTTCGGCCGCACGATCGAGCCGCTGGTCGAGCCGCTTGGGTTCAATTGGAAGATCGGTATCGGCCTGATCACCTCGCTGGCCGCGCGCGAGGTCATCGTCGGCACGCTCGGCACCATCTACGGCATGGAGGCCGACGAGGGCTCGCTTGCGCTGCAGGACGCGTTGCGCCAGGAGCTCAGCTTTGGCGGGGCGGTCGGTCTGCTCGTCTTCTTTGCCTTCGCCATGCAGTGCATGTCGACCGTGGCCGTGGTCAAGCGAGAGACCGGCGGTTGGAAATGGCCCGTGATTCAGTTCGCTTATATGACTGGTTTGGCCTATGCGGGCGCCCTGGCTGCGAACTTGATCTTTTCCTGAGGCTCACCCCGAAACCCGGCTGGCATCGATGTCGCAAAACGCCTTACCCGTTGGCCGGTCGTTTACCTGGGCTCGGCTCTAGGGTCCGCTTCCGTCGAGCTTGGCGATCCACACGCCACGCAGCAGGTCTTTGTTACGACTCGATTGCGGATTCCCGCACATTCGGCCTGCAATTCGACACGCCATAGATTGCTGATCCGACGCGGTTTGCAGCCACAAGGCGGGCCCCGCAAAGCTGTCAAGAAGTGCACGAAACCCTTTCCAGAGGCACAATCGAGAGCGATGGAAGCACTTGGGAGCGCGTCGCCGGGCCCGCTCCTCGGCGCGCCGGTCTCGAGCCCGAAATCGACTGGTTGTTCGGTCGATTTCTTGACAAACGCGTGATCGAAAGGTTGCGTTTTGGTCAAGTGGCCGAGACCTAAGAATACGGGAGGCTCGAGTCTTGAAAGAACGTGGAATCGTGAAGTGGTTCAACGCCGCCAAAGGATACGGATTCATCCAACGAGAGACGGGAGAGGACGTATTTGTCCACTTTACAGCAATCGAGATGTCGGGATATCGTAGCTTGGACGAAGGTGTGGAGGTCGAGTACGCCCTCTACCAAGGCCCCAAGGGGCTCTTGGCGCAGGACGTGGTTCCCGCGGTCGCAACCGTAGGAGGCTAGTCCCGGATCCGCCGCACCTTCCGCCGTACGCGGCGGGAGCATACATTGATGAATCATCGACCCGGCCTCGCGCTCCGAGGCGTCCTTCTGGCAGCGGCCCTGTTCTGCGGCGGTTGCGCGGCCTTGCTGCCCGACGGGGTGACGGCCGACGCCGAACAAGCCCCCGCCGGGCCCACCGGTTTCGACGCCCAACCCACCGTTCAGCTCGAGGGCGTCGTCGCGGGCGTGGTCGGAACCGGCGTTCTAGTCGAGAACCACTCTCGCGAGGACCTCAGCAACGTCGAGATCGTCGTCAATCCAGGCGACTCGAGCGGCGGCTACCGCTTCCGCACCCAACACGTGCCTCCCAACGCCACCAAGACCTACATGGCGCAGGTGTTCCGCACTCCAACGGGCGAATCGCTCAACCCGATGGTGACCAAGGTCGAGACGCTGGCCGTCTACGCCGACACCGGCCGCGGGCGCGGCTCCTGGCAAGGCAGCTACGCCGACCAGTACTAGCGCGCTCTCTGACCCGATCCATCCGCCGAATCCGCCTACAATGAGAGGTTTGCGGCGGCGGGACTTCCTTCTGGCTCCAACCCTCCTCGCCGGCGTCCAGGCGGCGCGGGCGGCGGACATCCTGCCGCTGGACCAGGTCCAAGCCGGCCAACGCGGCGTCGGACGGTCGGTCTTCTCCGGCGATCGCGTGGAGGAGTTCCAGGCCGAAATCCTCGGCGTGCTCGACAACGTCGGGCCCAAGCAGTCGCTCATCCTGGCGCGGCTCAGCGGCGGGCCGCTCGAGCAGACCGGCGTGATGGCCGGCATGAGCGGCAGCCCGGTGTATGTGGACGGCAAGCTCATCGGCGCAGTCGCGTTCAGCTTTCCGTTCACCACCGAGCCTCTCTGCGGCATCCGGCCGATCGAGGACATGCTGGCGCCGCCCGCTCCGGCGCGCCCTGTGCGCGCGGAGGCGCCGTCGCTCCAAGCCATGCTCGCGGGCGACCAGGCGCTGCTGCCCGTCCCAGCGCGCCCCGGCGGCGAAGGCATGCTGCCTATCGCAACGCCTGTCTCCTTTGGCGGCTTCACCGAGCGGGCTCTCGAGGTCTTCGGAGATCAGATCCGCGCTCTGGGTCTGCGTCCGGTCCAGGGCGTGGGAGGCCGCGCCCGCGGCCGCTCGGCCGCGGGACCGCTCGAGCCCGGGTCGATGATCAGCGTCGGCCTGATCGAAGGCGACCTGAGCCTCTCCGCCGCCGGCACCGTCACGCTAGTCGAAGACGGCGAGCTGCACGCCTTCGGGCATCCGTTCCTCTCCGCAGGGCCGGCCAAGCTGCCCATGGCGCGCGCGTCCGTGCTGACGCTGGTTCCCAACCTGGCCAACTCGTTCAAGCTCTCGGCGACCGGCGAGCAATTCGGCGCCATCACGCTCGACCGCGCCGCCGGCGTGATCGGGCGCGTGGGCGGCCAGCCGGACATGGTTCCCGCCGGCTTCCGGCTCAACGGCCGGGGTTTTCGCATGTCCCTGGTGCGCGATCCGTTCCTCACGCCGTTCCTGCTGCAGATGGCCGCCTTTGTGGTAGTCGACTCGACCGAGCGGCAAATCGGGCCCAGCACCCTACGGGTCCAGGGACGCGCCAAGTTCGCCAACGGCCTGCCCGATCTCGACCTTGGCGATGTCTATTCCGGCCCGACGAGCGTCTCGCTCCAGGCTGCGCTCGGGACTGCGGCGCCACTGGCCTTCGTGATGCAGGCCGCGGCCGAGCAGCTCGAGATCGCCGATCTCGAGCTCGACATCGACGCCATACCCGAGCGGCGCACGGTGAAGATAGCCCGCGCATGGACCGACCGCGCGACCGTCCGCCGAGGGGAATCGGTACGGCTGTTCATCCTGCTCCGGGACTCGGCGGGCCAGGAGACCTTGCGGCGCGAAACCTTCACGATCGAGCCCCCAACACGCGCCGGCCAAGTCTACCTGAGCGTCTCCGACGCCACCACGACCAACATGGTCGACATGCCGCTGCTGTTCGACCGCGGCGGTCTGCCGCCGGCGCGCCTGATCTCTTCGGTCAACCGCCTGCGCCGCAGCGACCGCTTCTACATGCGGCTGTGGCGGACGCACCGTGCGCTCCGCACCCAAGGCCGCCGCTTCGAGCAGCCGCCCGCCTCCTTGCTCGCCGTGCTCGACCCTCCCGGCGCCGCCAGCGGGGCGCGGGCCGACCCCTACACCACCCTCTTGGAACGCGCCGGCGCTCCGGTGGATGGCGTCGTCGAAGGCTCGGCGACCCTCAAGTTGGTCATCGCTCAATGAAGACGCTCACGCTCAGCTTGGTCGCCGTGCTGGCAGCCCCCGCCGCGTTCGCCGTCAAGACCGCCGTGTGGGACATCGCCGAGCGCGAGGATTTCCTGCCGGGCAAGTTCGACGCCGTTGCGCTTGATCGCGAGGGCCGGCTGCGACTAGCGCCCAAGCTCGCCACGCTCGTCGAGACCGATGAGGCGGCCGTTTGGGCGCTGGTGCGCGGTCCTGGCGGCAAGCTGTACGCCGGCTCCGGTCACCAAGGCAAGCTGCTCGAGATCGAACCGGGCGGCAGCGTGCGCGAGCTCTGGAAGGCTCCGGAGATCGAGATCTTCGCGCTCGCCCTCGGGCCCGACGGCAACCTCTACGCCGGGACCGCGCCGGACGGCAAGGTCTACCGCGTGGACCTCGACGGCGAGGCCGAGGAGCTGTTCGATCCGGGCCAACCTTACATCTGGTCGCTCGTGTTCATTGGCCAGGACCTCTTCGTCGCAACCGGCGACACCGGCAAGATCTTTCGCGTGCCGCCGAGCGGCAAGGGCGAGGAGTACTTCGACACCGGGCAGCGGCACGTCATCTCGCTTGCGGTCGACTCGGGTGGCAAGCTGCTCGCCGGCACGGACCCGAGCGGCGTGCTCTATCGCATTGACGGCAAAGGCGAGGCCTTCGCGCTGTATGACTCTGACTTGCCCGAGATCCGCGCCATCGACGTGGGGCCCGACGGCGCGATCCGTTTCGCGGCCATGGGCGGCGCGATCTCGCTGCGCGACCAAACCGTGCAGTCGGTCACCGCTGCGGCGACCTTCCGCGTGACCGCCTCGGCGACGGCATCTCCATCCGCCACAGCCGGGGCCGCGACGCCGGCCGCGCCGGCCGCACAACCCGCCTACAGCGCCCCAATCGTCAACTACGGCGTCGAGACCGGCGCCGTCTTCGAGCTGCGTCCCGGCCGCGGCGTCAAGAAGCTCTGGACCTCCAAGCAAGAAAACGTTTTGGCGCTGACCGCCGACCCCGGCTCGCTGGACGCCTTGCTCTTCGCCACCGACAGCGCCGGACGCCTCTATCGACTGCACTCCTCCGGCGAGACCGAGCTGCTCAGCCAAACCGAGCGTCAAGCCCTGACGACGTTTGCCCCGTCCCCGGCCGGAGCGCTGCTGAGCGCGACCCATCCCGGCGCCGTGCTCGAGCTCTCCGCGCAACAGGCCCCCGAAGGCGTGTATCAAACCGCGGTCCGCGACGCCGGCCGGATGGCGCGCTGGGGCCGGCTCGAGTGGGAAGGCGCGGGGGCGATCGAGCTCCAAACACGCTCGGGCAACTCGGCGCAACCCGATGCGAGTTGGAGCGACTGGTCGGCGCCGTTGACGGAGCCCGGCGGCGGCCAAGTCTCCTCGCCCGCGGCTCGCTACCTGCAGTGGCGCGCCAGGTTGAAGACCGGTGAGACGGCGCCGTTGCTCGAGCGCGTGCGCGTCAGCTATTTGCCGCGGAACGAGGCGCCGGCGATCGAGAGCATCAGCGTCAAGCCGGCCACCGCGGAGGCGTCTTCCTCGTCGAGCTCGTCGTCCTCGTCTTCTTCGAGCGACTCCGCGGCTGCTTACAGCATCACCGTCTCGGCCAGCGGCGGCAGCAGCCTGTCCTCGAGCGCGTCGTCGACGGAGGAGTCGAGCGTCGGCGGCGGCTCTCAGCGCAAGCTCGAGGTCTCTTGGACGGCCACCGACCCCAACGGCGACGACTTGATCGCCTTGGTCGAGTTCCGCGGCGCGGACGAGCAAAGCTGGAAGATGCTGCGCAAGGACGTCACCGCCTCCAAGATCACCCTCGACAGCGACGCCCTCGCCGACGGACGCTACCGCTTCCGGGTGAGCGTGAGCGACCGGCGGGCCAACCCGCCCGCGGTTGCCGAGCAAGCCCAGAAGGTCAGCTCGCCGGTCATGGTCGACCACACGCCCCCCGCGGTCGCGTTGCTCGAGGTGCAAGGCGCCGCAAGCGCCCGCTTCGAGGCCCGCGACGCGCTCTCCGCACTCGCCGGCGCCGAATACTCGGTCGACGCCGGACCCTGGACGCCCCTCTGGCCCGAAGACGGCGTGCCCGATTCCCAGGCCGAGACGTTCCGGGTCGAGCTCGACGAGCCGGCCGAAGGCGAGCGCTTGGTCACGATCCGCGTGCGCGATCGCGCCGGCAACGCCGGCCTGGCGAAGGCCTTACTGCAGTGACCGTCCGAGGCTACAACTCCTCGAGCGACGTCCAGACGCGGCGCGCCTTCCTTGGCGGCGCGGCCGCGGCCGCGCTCGCCGCCTGCGGTCCGCAAGCGCCGCCCGAGCCCAAACGCTGGAACATCGTCTGGATCGTCGCCGACGACCTCTCCCCCGATCTGGGTTGCTACGGGTACACTCCGGTTCGCACGCCGAACATCGATCGGCTCGCGAGCGAGGGTTGCCGCTACACCAACGCCTACGTCACCTCGCCGGTCTGCTCGCCCAGTCGCTCGGCCTTCATCACCGGCATGTACCAGACCTCCATCGGGGCGCACCACCATCGCAGCCACCGCGACGACGACTACCGGCTGCCCGAGGGCATTCGTCCGATTACGGACGAGTTTCGCGAAGCCGGCTATTACACCGTCAACGAGGACAGCGGCTTGGGCGGTCGCGCCAAGCAGGACTACAACTTCAATTTCGAGCCCGGCTACGAGGTCTTCGACGGCGCGGACTGGTCCGAGCGCGCCGAAGGCCAACCCTTCTACACACAAGTCAACATCTTCGAGCCGCACCGCGGTCGCCCGCCCGATATCTGGTCATTCACCGGCGAATTGCCCGAGGACGAGCGGATCGACCCGGCCGCGGTCACGTTGCCTGCTTGCTACCCCGATGATCCGGTCGTACGCGCCGATTGGGCCGGCTATCTCGACGCCATCGCGCTGCTGGACAAGAAGGTCGGCGAGACTTTGAAGGCGATCGACGACCAAGGACTGCGGGAGAGCACGATCGTCATCTTCTTCGGCGACCACGGCCGCCCGATGCCGCGAGACAAGCAGTTCCTCTACGACGGCGGCATCCGGATTCCCCTGATCATTCGCTGGCCAGGCGAGCTCGAGCCGGGCTCGGTAAGCGATGAGCTCGTGCAGACCATCGATCTTTCGGCGACATCATTGGCGCTCGCGGGCATCGAACGGCCCGAGCGCATGGAGGGCCGCATCTTCCTAGGAGGGAACAAAGACCCCTCGCGCGAGTATATCTTTGCGGCGCGCGATCGTTGCGGCGACGCGGTCGACCGCATCCGCTGCGTCCGCGACAAGCGGTACAAGTACATCCGAAACTTCATGCCCGAGCGGGCCTACATGCAGTTGAGCAGCTACAAGGCGGCTTGCTATCCGAGTTGGCGGCAGATGAAGCGACTCCACGCTCAGGGGAAGCTCACTGCCGAGCAGGCGCATTTCCTCTCCGCGACGCGGCCTGAGGAAGAGCTGTACGACACCGTCGCCGACCCGGACGAAGTCCGCAACCTGGCGAGCTCGGACGACCACTTGGAGATCCTCGATCGCATGAGCAACGTGCTCAACATGTGGATCAATGCGACCGGCGACCAGGGCGAGACTCCCGAGGATCCGGCGGTTGTCGAGCAGGCTGTGCAGCAGTCCGCCAGCGCTTACGTGAAGGTCTTTCAGACGCTGCGCGAGCGCGAACCGCCGTGGTAGCGCCCGGTCGCTGCGTCGCGAACGACTACATCTCGAACAACGTCCGCGGCTCGTTCTTGCGTTGCTTGCGCTGCGTCCGGTCCAGCCGGTCCAGCAGCGCTCGAATCGTGGCTGGCGCGTGGCCGGCGAAGTGGTTGTTGACGTAGCCGTAGATCGAGACGCCGCGCCGGCGCAGCTCGGTCAGCAATTCGGTCCAATCGTCGAGCTCGTCGGAGCGATCTAGGATCGTCTTGTCCCATTTCTTGGTGAGCTGCTCGATGCCGTGGCGGTCGCCGAGCCAGCGAACGTAGCTGAAGTCCGCCGTCACCGGGTCGAGCATCTTCGCGAGAACCTTGGGCTTGCGCATGCTCTTGCGGTCGGTCCATGCGAAGGCCACGTTACGAGTGCGTAGGGCGTCGAGCAGGCGCGGGCCGATCCACCAATCGTTGCGAACCTCGACGGCGAAGCGCACGTCGCCGGGAAGCCCGTCGAGGAACGGTTCCAGAACGCTCAGCAGCTCCTCCACGCTAGCGAAGTAGTCCTTGCGGAAGTAGGGGAGCTGCAGCAGCAACGGGCCGAGCTTTTCGCGCAGCCCGCGCATGGCGTCGAGAAACTCGCGCATCTCCGCCGCGCAGTCAACGAGAACCTTGTCGTGCGTTATGGTCTGCGGAACCTTGGCGGCGAAGACGAACTCGGGCGGGGTCTTGGCGTACCAGGCCCGAATCATCTCCGGCGTGGGAATGCGGTACCACGTCACGTCGAGCTCGACGCTCGCGAACTCCTCGGCGTAGTATGCGAGAAACTCCTTCGAGCTCAGGCCGCGCGGGTAGAACGACCCCGGCCAGCCCGGCGCGGTGAACGCGCAGGCGCCGAGACGAACCGGGGCGAGCGGGGACAAGGAACTACACTGTAGCCGATGAAGCCGCAGCCCGACCCGGTCGACACGAACCGCCTGCCCGAGCTTGCGCGCGAAACGATGCGCAAGGCCAAGTACCCGATGCTCGCCACCTGCGCGACGGACGGCGCGCCGGCGGTGCGTCCGGTCTCGCCGGTCAAGACCGAGGGCTTCACGGTGTGGGTGGCCTCATTGCGCGGCTATGGCAAGACGGCCGAGATCGAAGCCAATCCGCGCGTCGAGCTATGCTACCTCGACGAGGCGCACGACCAAGTGCGCATCGCCGGCCGCGCCGCCCCAATCGGGCCGGGCGAGGAGTTGCAGGCGATCTGGGACGCAAACCCGCTGATGCGTAGCTTCCTCGGCTCGATCGACAACCCGGAGCTGATCGTCTACCGCATTGAGCCGGAGCGGGTGCGCTTCATGCGTGAGTGGGCGCTGGAGTATCACGAAGTTCCAAGGCGCTAGAATTGCGAGTGCCGATGCGTACTCCAACCGTTCTGTTTCTGGCGGCCCTGACCGCCCCCCTCCTCATGCAAGCCGCCAAGCCGACGATTGCCTTCGTCGGGCTGCGCCACGGCCATTGTTGGCGGCAGCTCGAAAACGTCAAGACGCAGGCCCACGCCATCGAGCTCGTCGGTATCGCCGAGTCGATCCCCAGCCTCATCGCCGAGGCCAAAGCGTTGCATCCGGACCAATACTTCACCGACGACTACAAAAAGCTCACCAAAGAGCGGAAGCCGGACATCGTGTGGGCGTTCGTCGAGAACAACCGCCATCTCGAGATCCTCGAGCACATGGCGCCGTTGGGCATCCACGTCATCTTCGAGAAGCCGCTGGCGTCGACCTTCGCCGACGCCAAACGCATGCGGCAGCTCGCACGCAAGCACGACGTGCAGGTGATGACCAACTACCAAATGGCCTGGTGGCCGACCAACCAAGAGATCAAACGACAGGCCGATGCCGGCGCGATCGGCGATGTGTGGCGGATGCACGGCATCGTCGGCCATGGCGGCCCGGGGAACGACGGTCCGCGGCGCAGCGTGTTCTTCGGCTGGCTGACCGACCCGGTCAAGAACGGCGCCGGCGCGCTGGTGGACTTCGGTTGCTACAACGCGCTGTGGGCGCTGTGGATCAAAGGCCGCCCGGAGTCGGTCTACGCACGCGTCGACCGCTTGCAGACCGAGCGCTTCCCCAAGGTTGAGGACAACTCGGTCATGGTGCTCGACTACCCGGACGGCGTAGGCGTCTTCGAAGGCAGTTGGGACTTGCCGCACAGCTTCCAAGATCTCGAGCTGTTCGGTCGCGCGGGCAGCCTCTACATGAACCGCGAAGGCGTGTCGATCCGCAAAGGGCGTCGCGGCGAGCCGGAGGACTTGGCGCCCGCGAAGCTATCGAAGAAGAGGCTCGATCCGCTGCTCTACATCGCGGACGTGGTTTCGCAGGGCAAGCGAGTCGACAACATCATGGCGCTCGACATCAACGTGGGAGCGGTCGAGATTCTCGAAGCGGCCAAGGAGTCGATCGCCACGGGCAAGCCGGTGAAGCTACGGTGAGCGCGCGACTGCTCGTGGCGTTGGCCGTCGGGCTTCCGCTCGCGGCGCAGCAGAACGGCGACGACCGGTTGGCTCTCGAGATCCTTCGCGAGCTGGTCGGCATCCGCTCCAGCGCGGCCTACCCGCAGAACACCATGCGACTGCTCGAGGGCGTCGCTGCGCGGCTCCGACGAGAGGGATTCAACGACGAGCAGATCACGCTGGTTCCGGTGGGCGAGGTCGCGGCGCTGGTGGTGCGCTACCCCGGCTCGGGCCAGCGCAAGCCGCTGCTCGCCATGGCGCACGTGGATGTCGTCGACGCGGATCCCGGCGCCTGGCAAGCGGACCCGTTCACACTGGCCGAGATCGACGGCTACTACTACGGCCGCGGCACGCTCGACAACAAGACCGGCGCGGCGTCGCTGATCACCGCCCTCATTCGGATGAAGCGCGAGGGCTACACGCCGGACCGCGACATCGTGATGGTGTTGACCGGCGACGAAGAGACCGAGATGGCGACCATCGCGCACCTAGCGCTCGATCGCCGCGACCTCGTAGACGCCGAGCTCGCGCTGAATACCGACGTGGGCGGTGTGCGGATGGACCGCAACGGCGCGTCCAAGCTGGCCGGCGTTCAGATGAGCGAGAAGCTCTACCAGAGCTTCGAGATCGAGGCGACCAACCCGGGCGGGCACAGCTCGCGGCCGCGCGCCGACAACGCCATCTACGATCTGGCGTGGGCGTTGAGCCGCATCGAGCGGCACGCCTTTCCCGCCGAGGTCAACCCGGTGGTGCGCGGGATGCTGAAGGCTATGGCGATGTCCGCTCCGCCTGACAAAACGCGACATTTTCGCTCCGCCGCCGCGGATCCGCCGGAGATGAAGGCGGTCAAGAAGCTGGCCCAGATGGACCCGGCAATCAACGCTAGCGTGCGCACGACCTGCGTCGCGACGATGCTTTCCGCGGGAGTCGCTGAGAACGCGCTGCCGCGCCGAGCGACCGCGACGGTGAACTGCCGCTTGTTGCCCGGCGACACGCCTGCGAACGTGCTGCGCGTGCTGCGTGGCCTCGTGGCGGAGCGCCGGATCGTCGTGCGGCCGGTGGGCGAGCTGCGCGAGGCGAGTCCGGCTTCGCCCGTCCGCGCCGACGTGATGGCGACGGTGCGTTCGTTGACCGCCGAGCTATTCGCACCGGACGTCGCCGTCGTACCGCAGCAGTCGACCGGCGCGACCGACGGTCGCTGGCTGCGCCAAGTCGGCATCCCGGTCTACGGTTTCTCGGCCATCGCAACGGAGCCGTCCGAGGCGCGCGCCCACGGGCTCGACGAGCGGGTTCCGGTCGAGTCGTTTCGCAAGGCGGTGCGCTTTTGGCATCGCCTTTTGCGGGAGATGAGCTCGGGGAACCGTTGACCGTTGAACGCTGACAGTCGCTTGACGCGCTTGCGCTAAGCAGATTCCGGTATGCTCTCAGGCATGCGACGCCTTGCCCTCGTCTTCCTCGCCTGTTGGCTTGCCGGCTGCGGGCCCTCCGACCAGGTCGTCGTCAGCGGCGAGCTGGTCCAATGGCAGACGGTTACGCTGACCTTCGACGGCCCCGAGGTCTCCGAGGATGGCGATCCCAACCCCTTTCTCGACTACCGGCTGCAGGTCACGTTTCGCAAGGCGGACACCAACGCCGAGGTTGCTGTAGCGGGTTTCTATGCGGCGGACGGCGACGCCGCGGAAAGCTCGGCGGCGTCCGGCGGCAAATGGCGAGTGCGCTTCATGCCAACCCAGCCAGGCGAGTGGACCTGGACGGCGTCGTTCCGCACCGGCGACGGGGTCGCGCTAGCCGAGAACGACAACGCCGGCGTGCCAACCGCTTTCGACGGCGCGGCGGGATCGCTGATGGTCGACCTCGCCTCGCCCGCCGCACCCGGCTTCCACGGCAAGGGCATGCTGCGTTACACCGGCGGCCACTACTTGCAATTCGCCGACAGCTCCCACTTTCTCAAGGGCGGCGCCGACAGCCCGGAGAACTTCCTCGGCTACTTCGAATTCGACGGCACGTTCGACACCGCCACGCACGACCGCGTCGAAACCGATACGGCTGAGTTCATCCACGAGTACTCCCCGCACGCCGGTGACTGGAGGCCGGGCGATCCGAGTTGGCAGGGCGGCAAGGGCAAGAACATCATTGGCGCGCTCAACTATCTAGCCGCTCAGGGGATGAACAGCGTCTACTTCCTCACCTACAACCTCGACGGCGGAGACGGCAAGGACACCTGGATGTGGACCGCCCCCGACGTCCGCACGCGCTTCGACGTCTCGAAGCTCGCGCAGTGGGAGATCGTCTTCCGCCACATGTCGCGGCTGGGAATCATGCTGCACGTCATCACCCACGAGACTGAGAATGACGAGGAGCTCGGCGGCGGGCCCGACCTCAACGACATCCGCAAGCTCTACCTGCGCGAGCTCATCGCACGCTTCGCCCACCATCCAGCCGTGATGTGGAACCTGGGCGAAGAGAACGACATGCCGGACCGCGATCGCAAACAGATCGCGGCTTACATCCGAGCGCTCGACCCCTACGACCACCCCATCACCGTCCACACGCACAATCGCAAGGCGCTGACGGGCTACGACGGCATCCTCGGCGACGGCGGCTTTGAAGCCACCTCGATCCAGGGCGAAATGGCGGCCGCGAATGACGAAGCGATCGAGCTGCGGCGCCGCTCGGCCGAAGCCGGCCGCCCCTGGGCGATCTTCCACGACGAGCAGACGCACGCCGACACCGGCGTGATGCCCGACGCCGACGACCCCTCCCACGACGGCCCGCGCAAGGGCGAGCTGTGGGGCAACTTGATGGGCGGCGGCTCCGGCGTCGAGTGGTACTTCGGCTACAAATATGACCACATGGACCTCAACTGCGAGGATTGGCGCTCCCGCCAAATCATGTGGGACCAGACCCGGCACGCGCTCGAGTTTTTCCAGACGCATCTGCCGTTCCACGAGATGGCGCCGGACAACTCATTAGCCTCGGGCGAGGGAGCGTTCGTGTTCGCCAAGCCCGGCGAGGTCTACGCCGTCTACCTGCCCAACGGCGGAACCACGCGGCTCGAGCTCGCCGAGGGCGAGTATGCCGTCGGCTGGTACGACCCGCGCGCAGGCGGCGAGCTGCAGGCCGGCTCAGTCGAGACCGTTGCCGGTCCAGGACCGAAGGCGCTCGGCGCCCCGGCGGCGAACCGCGACCAGGATTGGGCGGTGGTCGTGAAGAAGCGCTGAGGGCTCGACGGCTACAGTCGCATCAGCAGTCGCGCAGTCTCTCCCAGCCAGCCCGACTCCCAGTGGTGCCGCCGCATCGGGCCGTCGCGGTACGCGTGGGGAATGGCCAGCTCCTCGAGCAGCTCGTGCATCGCGACATGGTGCTGCCGGAAGTTGCGGAAATAGCCGGTCAGCACCAGCCGCGGACGCAGGCGCAGCCAGCCTGCGCGAGCCCGCGCCAGGCGCGTCAGCTCGTACCGCTCGAAGTTCTCCAGGGTCTCGAAGATCTCGCCCATCCGGTAGCGGTCCGGCGCGGCTTGCATGAGCGGAGCGTCCCAGGCCGCCGCGCCGCCGAACATGTCGGGGCGTCGCAGCAGCAGCGACCAGGCGCCCCAGCCTGATTTCGAGAAGCCGACCAGCAAACGCCCCTCGGGCGCGGCAACAGTCGGATACTCGCGATCGACGAGCGGTACGACATCCTCGAGGAAGTAGCTCTCCTGGCGCAGCGTTGGCTCAGAGGGGTGGTCGGCGTACCACGGCAGCGCGGAGAACGTCGGGGCGACCACGATCGCCTCGTGACGATTGGCCAGATCGAAGCGGCGGAGCTCGGCGATCGGGTCGCCCCATTCGTCCTCGGTGTGGGGCTCCACAGGCAGAACGTAGAGCGCCGGGTAGCGCCGCTCGGGCGTCATCCGGTCCGGGAGCAGGACGCGCACGAGCGTTTCGTCTGATTGCCGCGGGCTGCCTAGGCGGAGGGTCTGCATGCGCTGTCGGCGACTGCTCGCTGGCCTTCTCAGAGGGAGATCTGGACGCCGGCCCGGGCGCGCTCCTGCTTCTCGGCGTAGGTCGGCGCCTCGGCTAGCCGGCGTAGGCCGTCCTTCCAGTCGATCGCGCTCGACTCCGCTGTCCAGTTCGTCGTCCGGCTCTGAGGCCCGGACCATTCGCCCATCTTCGCCATCGCGGCGGCGTGCTCGGGCGAGTAGACCAGATCCTGCAACGCCTCCGGGTTCTCGTAGACCGAGTAGGTGCGGAAGGTCCGCGTGAACAGGTTAGGCCGCAGGCTGTGCTTGACGTAGCCGGGAGTTTGCTCGAGCCGTTTCTGGACCTTGCCCGACAACCGAAGAAAGGCGAAGAGATAGCGCCAGCTGCGCAGATGAAGCGCCGTGGCGGCGTGGATGTAGGTCTTGGTCTCGGGCATGGCGGCCGGGCTCGATTCTACCGTGCAGTGCGTAGCCGGCGCCAAACGCCCGACATGGCTCGAGGCCGCTCAGTACGAGTAGAAGCACGGGCCGAGCATGGCGTACTGATACTCCGGGTCCAACGTTTCACAATTTCCCGTGGCTGGCGCGTAGCCGAGCTCCGAGAACGGTTGGCAGATCGCCAGCGGCTCGAGCGAACGCCCCACAGCCGCGGCAGTCCGCCCCACGGCCTGCATGCGCCCGACCAGCAATGCGGCGTCCCGCTCGGAGGCCGGCGCGATCAGCTCGCCCGAGACGAAGGCGGAGTCCGCACGCATCTCCGCCGCCTGGGACGTGGAAAGAGCGACCACGGCGGCCTCGCGCAGGCTCAGCGGCGCGGTCGCTGAGCTTGCTTCGAGCAACCCGTCGTCGAGCCGTCGAGCCGTGGCTGCGATCTCTCTCCAGGTCTCGACCGTGGCCGACAGCGGAGCGGCTTCGTCCCCGCTGATTGCGGCGAGCTCGGCGAGATGCGCGATGGTCTCGGCTTCGGCCAGCATCACCGCGAACGATTCGGCCAGCGGCCCGCAACCACTCTCGACCGCGGCCGCCGGCTCGTCCGGCGGCGGCAGCACGGCCCGGGCAGGGCGCTCGCCCAGAAACAGAACCGGCGCCGCCATCAGGACGCCGCCCGCCAGGGGCAGCCAGAAGTTCCGAGCTCGCGTCAGCCAGTGCATCGCCCGGTCTTCTTGCACAGACCGGGCCAAACGCCGCTAGCGGCGCATTCTGGCGCCAGATCGGTAGAAATTGCGCGTGCAAGCTCGCCGAGCTTCGTAAGAATTACAATGGTTAGCAGTGGCGGAGCAGTCGCAGGCTCGCTTCTCGATCGGCCAACTCGTCGAGCATCGCTTGTTCGGCTATCGCGGCGCGATTTTCGACATCGATCCGGTCTTCCTCGGCGACGACGATTGGTACGAGCAAGTCGCGCGCACTCGTCCGCCCAAGGATCGGCCCTGGTACAAGGTGCTCGTTCACGGCGCCGATCACACCACCTACGTTGCCGAGCGCAATCTGCAACCCGACCTCTCGGGCGAAGCCATCGAGCATCCCGCCGTTCCGATGATGTTTTCGAGCTTCAAGGACGGCCGCTATACGTCCCGCATGC
This sequence comes from Bryobacterales bacterium, assembly GCA_965216545.1. GTDB lineage: Bacteria > Acidobacteriota > Terriglobia > Bryobacterales > UBA6623 > RI-231. The sequence continues at coordinate 165,587 of OZ244172.1, read as the reverse complement.
CGACCGCGTAGACTGTTGCGGTGATGCGGAAGGCCGCCGGAATCCTGCTCATCCTCGCCTACGGCTGTGCGAGCCAGGCGCCGCCCGCTCCCGAGGAGCCGGTGGTCGCAATCGTTGGCGCGAAGCTCATCGACGGCACGGCGAGCGAGCCCCTCGACGACAGCGTGGTGCTGGTAAGCTCAGGCGCAATCCTCGCCGCGGGCGCCCCAGGCGAGGTCGAGGTTCCGGGGAACGCTGAGGTCTTCGACGCCTCCGGCAAGACCGTGATTCCCGGCCTGATCGATCTCCACACGCACTATATGGAAGCGTCGGGGGCGGAGCTCGACCGGCAACTCGGCGTACAGCTTGCCTGGGGAGTGACGACCGCGCGCTCGATCGGCGTCGACGACCCGGCGCACGTCGAACAGCTCCGCAGCGTCTCTCAGCGCGGGGTTGCGGCGCCGAGGTTGCTGACCGCCGGTCTGGGGTTCACGCACCCCGACGGCCATCCCGTGGCGCTGCCCCAAGTCCATCGGCCCGCGACTCCCGCCCAGGCCCGCGAGCAGGTTCTCGCCCTGGCCAACCAGCGCGTCGATTTCATCAAGATCTGGGTCGACGACAAGTACCGCTCGATCCCCAAGATCTCCAAGGAGGTTCGCGAGGCGATCGTGGACGCAGCCTCGACGCACGGCATCCCCGTGGTCGCGCACATCTTCGACGAGGCGGATGTCTACCATCTCGCCGTCCGCGAGGCGACCGACTTGCTGCACACCGTGCGCGACCGCGAGCCGATGGACGAGAAGTTCCTCGAGCTGTGTGAGGCGCGCAACGTGAGCTTCATTCCCACGCTCACCGTCATCGAGTCGAACTGGCTGCTGATGAGGCGGCCGGAGGTGCTGCTCGACGACGCGGCGGTGCGCGCGGCGGTCTCGGCCGAGGCTGCGGGTCAGATCGCGGACCCGGATTGGCGCGCTCAGAGGCTTGCCGCGGCCCCGCTCGACATCCTCGAGCCCGAGCTGGGCCGCGCGCAGCGTTTCTCCAAGCAGATGGCCGACAACGGCGTGTGGCTCGGGCTCGGGTCCGACTCCAACGGAGCGACCATTCCGCATGGCTGGGGCGCGCACAACGAGATGCGCCTGCTCGCCGAGGCCGGCATCGCGCCGCTGGAGGTCATCCGCATCGCGACCGAGGCGAGCGCACGCCGCCTTGGCGGACACGGCGCCGACATCGGAACGCTCGAGCCCGGCAAGCGCGCCGACTTGATCGTGCTCGACGCCGACCCAACCCTCGACATCGAGAATTCCCGCAAGATCGCCCGTGTCATGCAAGCCGGAGCTTGGATCGACCGCGACGAGCTGTTGCGCTAGCCCCTGCCGCTCACTCCAGGTCGGCGACGATCTTCTTGACTAGATTCGGCACGTAGGCGTTGAGGCGCCGGTCGTAGCCTTGCGGCTCGGTCGGCAACGCGGCGATGGTCGCCTTGGCCGAGGCTGCGCGCTCGTCCAGGTAGTCGACCGCGTTCAACGCCTCCATCACGACGTAGAGGCTGTTGTGGTCGAGCGAGACCAGCTCCATCAGCACGGCCAAGGCGCGCTCGGCTTCGGCCTCGGTCCCGAAACGGCCCAGGGCTTCGGCCGCCACGATGCGCACGAAGGGAGACTCGTCGACCAGTGCGTCGTGGAGCTCGCGGTGGAGGTCGCGCACGCCCTGCTTCTGTCGGATGAGCGCTCCTGTCGCCGCCCAGTAGCGGACAGCGGAGTCGGAGTCCTGGAAGGCCTGCCGCAAGGCTTCTGTATGCGGCTGGTAGCGGTCGGACGCCGTCTCGGCTGCACGCATGACGCGCCGCATCGGGTAGCGGTAGTCGTCGTGGCCCATCTCGTAGGGGGAAGCCGTGGCCCGAGAGTGCATCTCGCCTTCGGGCAGGAAGCCGAGGTCGCGAATGCGGATCTGCCAGTCGCGAAGGGCGCGGCGCATGCGGTCTAGGACGGGCTGTAGCGAGTCGTTAGCCGCTAGGTTATTGATCTCGTCCGGGTCAGCCAGCAAGTCGTACAGCTCCTCCGCGGGCTTCTCGTTCCAAAACCACTGACCGGGTCGCAAGTCCGTGACGTGAGGATTGAAGAATTCAGGGGCCCGCGGTTCGTCCGTTCCAAACTTCTCAAACCACACCCGCGTCGTCGGCGTCTGGAACATGTAGTCGATGAACTGCCCATAGATCCGGTGCGGCTTGAAGTTCCGGATGTAGATGTAGCGCTGGTCGCGGATCGACCGCACCATGTCGTACCGCTCGTCCATGCGCCCGCGGAAGCCATAGATGTACTCCGGCTCCGGCGCTATGTGCTTGCCCGCGAAGGCCAGCCCCTGCATGTGCTTCGGCGGCTCGACGTCGGCGAGCGAGAGCAGCGTCGGCGCCAAGTCGATGAAGCCCACCAGCCGCGAGCTCTGTCCGCCGGGGCGGTACTCCGGCGGGGCCAGATGCCGCCACTTCTCCGGGAAGTAGACGACCAGCGGGATGTGCAGCCCCGAGTTGTAGGTCCAACGCTTGCTGCGCGGCATGCCCGAGCCGTGGTCGCCGTAGTAGAAGACGATCGTGTCCTCGGCGAGCCCGGCGTCGGCAAGCTCTTTGAGGCGCTCGCCGGCGATGCCGTCGACCACGGTCACCTGGTCGTAGTACTGCGCCCAGTCCTGGCGCACCTCGGGCGTGTCGGGGTGGTAGGCCGGCACGCGCACCCCTGCCGGGTCGTGCACCTTTTCGTGCGGCCGGCGCCGGATGCGGCTTTCATGGCTTTCGTTGGAGTTGAAAATCGCGAAGAACGGCTTGCCCTTGGGGCGATTCTTCCAGTGCGCTTTGTTCGACGACTCGTCCCACACCTCGCCCGTTTTCGCGAGGTTGTAGTCTTCCTTGGAGTTGTTGGTGACGTAGTAGCCCGCCTCACGCAGGTAGACCGGGTACATCTTCATCGAGTCCGGCAGGCGCGTCATCGAGCGCATGTGCTGCGCGCCGGTCGACGGAGGGTAGACGCCGGAGATGATCGTCGTACGGGCCGGCGCGCAGACCGGCGCGGTCGACCAGGCGTTGCGGTAGATCATGCCCTTGGCGGCGAGCGCGTCGACGTTGGGCGTGGTGGCGTACTTGTCGCCGTAGCAACCCATGTGCGGACCGTGGTCTTCGGAGGTGATCCAGAGGATGTTGGGCTTGTCTTGAGCGAGCGCGGCCAAGGCGCAGGCGAGCAGCAGCGGAACGAGTCGAGTCATGAGCAGGCCCAGGTTAGCAAAGCCCCATCCGGCCCGGCGGGCGGCGGCAGGTCAGGAGGCTTGCTTCAGAGTCGTCTAGGTGGGATAATCCCACTGTGATCGTTACGCTCGATGCGAAACGGCGGCTCACCGTGCCCGCCGCCTTGGCCTCTGCTTCCCCAGGAGACTATTTCGAAGCGTCCTTCGATGAGGAAGAGGACGTCTTGACGTTTCGGCGGCTCCCGGGGAAGGAGAAGTGGCTGGACGTGATGAAGAGCTGCCCCGTCAGCCCGGACGATGTTCCGCCCCGCCGGCGCACGCCGGCCAAGCGTCGCGAGCTATGAGTTGGCTGCTCGACACAGACGTGCTGTGCCAGCCGGCCAAGCGCAACGGAGACACCCGCGTCATCGCCTGGATCGAGCAGGAGCAGGATCGATGCTACACCAGCTCGGTCGTCATCGCGCAGCTCGCGTACTGGGTGCGTTCAAAGGAAGGCCGCAAGCGTCAGGCGCTCCAGGCGTGGTTGACGCGGCTCGTCGACTCTTTGCAGGGGCGCATCCATGGGTTCAACGTTTCCGTCGCGCATGTGTGGGCCGAACAGGAGCTTCAACTGGAGCGCGCAGGCCGCCGCATGCCGGTCGAAGACAGCTACATCGCCGCGACCGCGCGCCGCCACGGGCTGACCGTCGTTACCGGCAATGATCGGCATTTTCGACGCCCGGGGATCAAGGTGTTCAACCCGTTCAAGGATTGAGCTCCGCGGACGATTCGAGCGGGCCCGCTTGCTGACGCGCGCGGCTCTGGATGTTCACTTCGGCCGGTAGTCCACCCAGATCGGCGAGGCCCAGGCCATCTGGCCGTCTTCCTGCTGCACCCGCACGTAGTAGTAGCTCTCGCCCGGCTCGGCGTCGGCGTCGCGGTAGGCGAACGCAACTTCGCGCTCTCCCGGTCGCGCCTCGTAGAGATACGCGTTGTTCTTGATGATCTGGATCGAGTGGATCGGGCCGGTCCCGCGCACCGCGACGCGGACTTCGGGACGCTCCGCCGTGCGAACCGAGTCGCCCATAATCGCATCGCCCACGCGGACGTCAACGACTATGTTGTCCGTGGCGGCGTAGGCGTGGCGCTGTTGCATGGCACGGAAGACGCCTTCTCGCGTGGGCTCCTCGGCATAGACGGCGGCGTAGGAGATGTGCGTCGAGCGGTGGTCGGACGAGGCGATGAAGCCAATCTTGTAGCCCTTTTCGAGCGCGCTCTGGGCGTAGCCGGCGGCGTGGCGTTCCTGCGAATTCACACGCGGCGCGCCGTCGGCCTCGTAGCTCAGCCGGCAGCCCTGGTAGATCTCGAGCAGCGGCTCCATGGCCGGGTCGTTGTAGACGAAGTTCGTCCCGCCGCCGGCGGCGATGGTGTGCGGGATGCTGAGCACGTTGCGGCCTTGGAGCGCTTCCCAAAGCCGCAGCTCGTCGGGCTGGCGCGGCGACTGTTCGTTCTCCTGGCTCGATTCGATGGTGCGGTTGAGGGCCGGAGCGCCGCGGTCGAGCTCGATGATGTTGCGGTGCCCGTAGGGCCAACGAATCGTCCGCTCATAGCCGAACAGGGGCAGAAAGCGCTCGCGGACGTGGAAGGCGTCGGCGAGCTTCTGCGTACGCCACCAGTCGTACCCGCGATTGTCGGTGGCGCCCTTGGCGCCGGTTGCGCCGTAGTAGTGGTCTGTTGAGGCGATGAAGTCGAGCTCGGCGGCGTCGAAGGCGTAGCGGTACATGTCCCACAGCGTGCCGTCGAAGCCGCCGTCGGAGCTGATCTCGGTGTGGCGGTGGAGGTCGCCCCAGTAGAGCTCGAAGCGCTTGGATCCCGCGGCGACGGCGTGGCGGCGGTCGGGGGACGCAGTGCGCCGGTAAGGTTTGGCGGCCGAAGACGCGATGGCCGCCAGCGCCGGGCGGGCGTCGTCGGCTGGGTCGAGCGAGACGACGCGGATCTTGCCATTAGCGCGGCCTTCCTGCAGCTCAACCGGCCCGCCGGGCGTCCAGCGGTCGTCGGAGGGGTACGCGATCCACATCGTGCCGTCCCGGTCGGTGGCAGTGGCGATACGCTGGTCGTTGCTGCCGGCGCTGCGTTCAATCATCTCGGGCGGCGTCCAAGCCCCGCCGGCGTAGGTCATCGTGTGCACGTTCCAGCCCAGGGGGCGCTCCGTCATCGAACCGCCGTCGCTGCGCGGGACCCAGCGCCTGAGGAACAGCCGCGGCGCGCCGCTCGGGTCGATGGTGATTTGCGGAATCTCGTAAGAGAGCGCGAATTCTGCCGTCATGGCGTCTTCGAGGGAGCCCGTGGGCTGCCAGCGTTGACCGTCCGCGAAGACCGCGACGCCGATCTTCTGCGAGCGGCGCAAGCTTACCAACTGGCCGACCGAGCCGTCGACGCTCCACGGCGGCGGCTCGCCCCAATCGCCGCGCTGGCTGTCGCGGTTCCAGTGCGGCATGTCGAGCGCCCAGTTGGGGCCCTGGTCGTCCCAGGCGACCCAGGCGCGGCCGTCGCGGTCGACGGCGAGGCTTGCGCGGGCCTCGAAGTTGGGCGAGTCGGCGATGGGATACTCGCGAGAGAGCTCACCGTCGGCAAGCGTACGCAGCATGACGTCGTAGTCGCCGTGGCGGTAGGTATCGTAGACGACGAAGAGGCGATCCTGAGCGTCGAGGGCGGCGTCGGGACGCCAGTCGTTGGCCTCATGCGTGGTGAGGGCGATCGCTTCGGACCAGCGGCGGCCGTTGAAGGTTTTCAGGTAGATGTTGGCGTCGCCCGTGCGGAAAGACTGCCAGACCAGATGGAGCCGGCCGCTCGAATCTGCGAGAAGCTTGTGGTGGAAGTCAGGCTGGGGGTCGCTGGTCAACCGCGTGACAGCCGACCATTCGCCGCGATGCCAACTGCGCGCGTAGAGGTCGAAGTTGCCGCCGACCTGCGCCGACCAAGCGACCCAAACGCGGCCGTCGGGTTGGATGGCGAGCGCCGTTTCGAGGTAGTCGCCGCCGCGGGGCGTGACGGTCAGCGGCTCCTGCCAACTCGTCCCCGCGCGGCGTCGCAGCCGGATGGCGTCGGCGCCGTTGCCATCGTAGGCGGACCAGGAGACCCACAGATCGCCGTTCGGCGCGATAGCCGCCGCGGGCCAGTCGGCGTGCTCGCCTTGCGAGGAGATCTGAACGGGTTGTGCAGACAGGACGAGGCAGAACGCGAGTAATGCGCAGGCGGTGCGAAGCGTCATCAACGCTCCGATTCTAGAGCAGTCCCCCCCTTTGGCGCACGGCTGTGCCGTAGAGGCGAGCCTGGGCTCGCCCCAGCGCGAGGCGCCGTGCAGCCGTGCGACACGAGCGCCGTTCGTTACAGCCACGGGATCATTCGTAACTCGCTGCTGGCACGGCGACTCGCCTTTGTGCTTTCATGACCTGCGGAATGCCGAAAACTAGCCTGATCTCCACGTCGATCGCAGCCTTGGTCCTTACGACGGGCGCGCTCCTCGCCCAAGACTCGCCCGCCACCAAGCGCCTCAAGGCGCGCTTTCCCGAGTACGAGAAGAAGATCACCAAGGTCGCGCCCGACGTCTACGTCGCCAACGGCTACACCGTCTCGTCGACGGCGATGATCGTTGGCGATGACGGGGTCGTCATCGTCGATCCCGGCCAAGCCGTGGCGGGCTCTCGTGAGATCCGCGCAGAATTCAAAAAGATCGCCAACAAGCCCATCAAGGCTGTGATCTACACACACGGCCACGGCGACCACACCGGCGGCGCGCGGGCGTTCGTGGACGAGGGAGCGGGCGTCCAGGTATGGGCGCGGTCGAACTATGGCTCGGAGCCGGCGCGCAACCAGGCCACGGGAATTCGGGGCGCGCGGCCGGCGAACACCCAGGGCTTCGATCTACCCAAAGAGCAACGGGTGGGCATCGGCATCGCGATGCCGCCGGACCGCCGGCCGGCAGGCAACATGATGAGCGACGGCATGCGCGGCCGCCCGGGGCAGGGAGCAGGCCGCCCTGGCGCGCGTCCCGGCGGCGGAGGCCCCCGTCGCCCGCCCGCCGTGCCTCCGACCCACAAGTTCTCCGAGGAGCGCCGCAAATTGACCATCGCCGGCATCGAGCTCGAGCTCGTCGCAGCCCCGGGCGAGACCGATGATCAGCTCTACGTTTGGTATCCGGCCGAGCGCGTGGTCTTCGCCGGAGACAATCTTTACCGCTCCTGGCCGAACGTCTATCCGTTGCGCGGCACCGCGCGGCGCAGCGTGCGTGACTGGATCGCTTCGTACACCAAGATGATCGACGAGGATCCGCGGCATGCCGTTGGCGGCCACAGCACGCCGTTCGTCGGCAACGGCAAGGAGATCATCACGGCGCATCGCGACGCGCTCAAATACGTCTACGACGAGACCATCAAGGGCGCGCAGGAGTACAAGACGCCCGACGAGCTCGTCGCGACGATCAAGCTGCCCGAGAAGTGGGCCAAGCTCGACCACCTGGGCGACTACTACGGCAGCGTCGAGGGCACGATCCGAGACATCTACGCGCAGGATCTAGGCTGGTTCGACGGCGACCCGCTGACGCTGCACCGCGAAAGCCCCAAGACGCAGTCGCAACGCATGGCCCAGTTGGCCGGAGGCGTCGACGCCCTGATGAAGAAGGCCAGGGCCGCCCTGAAGAAGGACGATCCGCTGGGCGCGGCGCAGCTTGCACAGCACGCCATGCGGCTGCGTCCCGACGACCCCGCGCCCAAGCTGCTGATGGCCGATGCGTTGGCGATCGTCGGCGAACGAACCTTCAACGCGCCGGCGCGCAACTACACGCTGGCCTACTCGAACCGGCTGCGCAAGGAGGCGGAAGGGAAATGAGGATTCTGGGAACGCTCGCTGTCGCCGCGCTGCTCTCGTGCGCGGGCGCGGTGGAGGAGGTCAGCCAACCGAACATCATTCTCTTCCTCGCCGACGATCAGGGCTGGACGGGCACGTCGGTGCAGATGCACGACGCCGTGCCCGACTCCAAGAGCGACCTCTACCGCACGCCCGCTCTCGAACAACTGGCCGCGGCCGGCATGCGCTTCTCGAGCGCCTACTCGCCGCATCCGAACTGTTCGCCCACGCGCATGGCGATCCAGACCGGCAAGAGCCCGGCGCGGTTGGGCAGCACGGACATCCTCGACGTCGTGCCGGGCACGCCGAGCTTCATCAAGCCCTTCCACGACCGTTTCTATGTGAACAAGCCGCTGATCATGCACTTCCCGATCACCGACATTCCGGACGAAGAGGTCACGATCGCGGAATTCGTCAAGAGCCATGCGCCTGACTACGTTACCGCGCACTTCGGCAAGTGGCACCTCAAGGGCGGCGGCCCCGAGCGGCATGGCTACGACGAGAGCGACGGGCCGACCACGAACGAGGAAGGCAGCCACGGTCCGCCCAACCCCAAACGCATCGACGGCATCACCGAGCGCTCGCTCGCCTTCATCGACGCGCAGACGCAAGCCGGCAAGCCGTTCTTGCTGCAGATGTCGCATTACGCCGTCCACACGCCCGTGTTGGCGCGTCCGGAGACGATCGACGCGTACGCCGAGCGCGAAGGCGGCGTCCACACCAACGGCGAGTACGGCGCGATGACCGAGAATCTCGACGAGTCGCTCGCGGCGCTGATGGCGAAGCTCGACGAGCTCGGTATCGCGGACAACACCTACATCTTCTACACCTCCGACAACGGCGGCGAGATCGTGCGTGACGTCACCAACAACATTCCGCTCAAGAAGGGTAAGACGCACACCTGGGAGGGCGGCATCCGGGTTCCGTTCATCGTAAGAGGCCCGGGCATCGCCGCGGGCTCGACGAGCGAGACGCCGGTGAGCGGCTACGATCTGTTCCCCACCTTCGCGGTTCTGTTGGGCATCGCAGCGCCGCTGCCGGCCAATCAGGACGGCGGCAGCTTGACGGGGATTCTCCAGGCGGGCGGCGCCGGCTCGGTCGAGCGGGTCTCCGATGACTTCGTGTGGTACTACCCGCACTACCGCAACATGAAAGAGGTCTATCCGCAAGGCGCGATTCGCTCGGGCGACTACAAGCTGGTCAAGTTCTACGAGCAGAACGACATTCACTTGTACGACCTCTCGCGGGACCTGGGCGAAGAGAACGACTTGGCGGAGTCGATGCCCGAGAAGGCGAAGGAGCTTGACGACAAGCTCAGCGCCTACCTCGCCTCGGTGGACGCGAAGATTCCGACGCCCAACCCGGACTACGACCCGAAGACCGACCTCGGGATCGTCGGCGGACCGATTCGCTTTAACCGTCCGCCGAACCAGCAGAATTGACGTCTTCACGCGTTTTCCAGCCGCCCGTTTCTCTTGCGCGCCCGCACGAAGGAGATTCCGATGGCTTACATGATTCCCCCGATGTACAACACCGAGAAGCCGGTTGGCGCGCGCGATCCCAACCAGCCCGACGACGTCAAGCTGGTGCGCGCGTTGCTCAGCGAAGTCGGGAAGACCGGCACGTGGGCGCCGACGCATTCTCTCGAGGTCCACGGCCGGTGGGACTCGGTCCTGGGCCAGTGGATCCTGGCGTTCCAGCGCCGCTTGCCGGCGCTCGTCAACGACTCGCGAATCCACCCGATGCCCATCAAGGCGATGCTGGATATCAGCTCCCGTTTCCGCAGCGGCGTCGGCTCCACCTTGTACGCGCTCAACGTGAATCACCACGACAAGGCGCCCAACGTCCACAAGAACCTCGGCGATCGTTTGGGCATTCGACCGCGGCAAATATAGAGGGTTGCTAGCGCGAGCCGACCGGCCCTGGCGCGATCTCCGCGATTTGGCCGATGAGCTTCCGCTCTTCGTCGTTGAAGCGCTGCGTCATGGCCGGGGACTCGAGCACAGCCGGCCGCCGCGCCGGGTCGAGCCGTCGCAGCCGCGTGATCGCGCGCGTCATCAACTGGCGCTTCGAGGCCGGAACATTGACCCACTGCTGGTAGAGCGCGCGAGCGTTCTCACGCTGCTCCGGGGCCAGCCGGCTGAAGAGGTTGTAGCGCTCGATGAGCTGCGCGCGCTCCTCGGGCTGCATCTTGTCGATCTCTTCGATGCGAGCGAGGATGCGCTTGCGCTGCGAGCTCGGCAGGTTTTGGAAGCGCCGGTTATTGGCCAGCATCTGCTTGCGGCGCGCGGGCGGCTGTTGCACCAGCCGCATGATGAAGTCCTCCGCCCCAGAGCCCTGGCGTCGCGCCTGTGGCCGCCGCGGCGCAATCCTCTTCTTGGCGGCGCGCTGCGCCGGACGGCGAATCTGGGCGTGGGAGGGCGCGGCGAGGCTCAGTGCCACGCCAAGCAGCGCCGCCGCCGTCGCCCGCCGAGTCATCGAGCTAGCTCCTGTCCTCGGCCGGCGCTACCGGAGCGAGCGCGTCGAAGTCGATCAACATCTCCATGTCATCGAGCGCGCGGTCGAGCTCTTGGAGATACTCGGCGTCGTCGCCGGAAAGGGCGACCTTGGTCACGGGCGCGGGAGCGACGGTTTGGGTTTGCGGGCCCAACCAGACCGCCATGGCCGCCAGCGCCGCGGCGGCGCAGCTCGCCCACGCGGCGCGCGGCCAGCTCAGCCAGTCCGTCAACGTCTGCGCCCAACTCGGCCGCGCCTGCTCCGCCTCGATGCGGGCGTGCAAGCGCCGATCGAAATCGGCCGACGGCTCCACGTCGCTCGCCCAGTCGTCCATCGCGGCGAACAGCGCCTGCTGCTCGCTCTGCAGCGCATGCAGCTCCGCATCCTGCTCGAGCAACGCCTCGAAGGCGCGCGCCTCGTCGCCCTCCAGCGGAGGAGCGTTGGGGTCGTGGATTCTCTCGAGCGCTTCCTCACGAGTCATCAGTATCACCTTAGTCCTTCCGGGCCCTTCTTTGCGCCCCGGCCCAGCGGCGCCAGCTCGATCCGCAACCTCTCGTAGGCGCGGAACAGCAGCGATTTCACCGCCGAGACGGAGCAGTCGAGGGCTCCGGCAATTTGCTGGTAGTCCAGCTCTTCGTATTTGTGCATCAGCACCGCCGCACGCTGCTTCTCCGGCAGCTCGGCGACCGCGCGGCGGATCACCGCCAAGCCCGCATCGGACAGCATCTCCTGCTCGCGCGTGGCGCGGCCGTCCACCGCCTCCAACTTGGGAGCGTCGTCGACGCTGGAGTCGTCCAGGCTTCGCACGCGCCGTTCCGGCTTGCGATCGCGGATCGAGTTGAGCGCCAGCCGGGTGGCGATGCGGTAGAGCCACGTGGTGAACTTGGCCGTCGGCTCGTAGCGATCCCGGGCGCGGTAGACGCGTAGAAAGACCTCTTGCGCGAGCTCCTCGGCCACGGCCTGATTGCCCGTCATGCGCGTGAGGTAGCGGACCACCGGGTTGCGGTGGCGCACCAAGAGCAGCTCGAAGCTCTGCGCGTCTCCGGCGCGAACCTGGAGCATTAGCTGCGCATCGGGCTCCAACGCGATTTCGGCTCCCACAACGGTTCTAACACGAGCCGCCGCGGAAAGTTGCGCCCGTTGTGGCGCCCCGCGACCCTGCGGGCCGCCCTCCCCGATCAATAGACAGCCTTGTAACGCTCCGAAACGTGAATCCCAATTGCCGTATCGCCCGCCCAAACCCGTGCACGCGTCCCGGCATTCTTCCTATAATTCAGAGTCGATCCCGCCGCCGAGCCCGCGCTGAGACGGGCGGCGGCGCGCCCGAGCCCGATTGAGCGCTAGCTCACAGTTCCTCAGCATTGCCCCCGAGTCCGCGGTTCCCCCTCAGCCGCGTCCGCGGGCCCTGGTGCGTCTCGAGCGCCTGCCGTGGGCGGCGATCGCCGCGGGGATCTGCGCTGCCGCATTTCTGCTGGCCCAGGTCTGGATCCAGCAGGGTTGGCTGGCGGCTGGGCCGGCGAACGACTTCGCCAACCTGTATGCCGCGGCCGAGGGCGGCGCCCGGCCCTATCTGCGCCCCCCAGTCCACGCCGCAGTCTTCGCGCCGCTGCGTCTGCTGCCTTATCCGGCTGCCTACTTGTTGTGGCAAGTGCTGATGCTGTGGTGCGTGGCCGGGTTTGTCGCTTGGTGGAGACCGCCTTCGCGCGCCGCGACACTGTTTTGGACCGCGCTGAGCGGCGGTCTGTTCTTCGCCTTCGTGCGCGGCCAGGATACGCCGTTGCTGCTGTTGGCCGCGGCCGGCTGCGTGCGCGAGGCCCGCCGCGACAGAGCGTTCCGCGCCGGCCTGTGGCTCAGCGCCATGGCGCTCGTACAGCCTGCAACGCTGCTTGCGGCTCCCGTTGCGCTGGCCGCCCGCCGCAGCCGGCGTCTGCTGCAGGGTTGGGCCGCCGGGATGGCATCGCTGCTTGGGCTGAGCTTCGCCTTAGCCGGCTGGGGCTGGCCGCGCCGGCTTGCCGCGGCCTGGACCGCGCCCGGAGTCGCGCTCGAATCAATGCCCAACCTCGCTGGAGCGGCGGCGTGGTTGGGCGCGGACGGGCGCGTGGCGGCGCCGGCGGCCGTGCTGTTTCTGCTCGCGCTCTACGAGCTGAGCCGCCGCGAAAGCTTTGCGGTCTCCGTTGGCGCGACCCTCGCGACCAGCGCCCTGCTCGCGCCCGTCGCCTACCTAGAAGACATCGCGCTGTTGCTGCCGGTCTCGCTCGTGCTGCTGGCCGAGAAACAGGCCCCGCCGGTTCGATTCTTGGCCGCATTGCTGCTCACGCCGCTTCCATTCGTGTTGCAGGGCGGGGGCCAGGCCTTTCCGGCGGCCGTGCTGCTTGGCGGCTCGACGCTCGCGCTGGCGGCCGCGGCGCCCTCCGGGCTGCACCGCACCCACGCGCCGCTCCAACTGGGGCTTCGCTAGCGGATCGAGGCGCGTGACGCCCGCGGATCAGACCGCCACGGTGACGACATTCGCCTGCTTGCCGTCGACGGTTATCACGATCTCGACGACGCCGCGGCCGGCGAGGGTGCGCGGCAGCGGGCCGAGGTTGATCTGATCCAGCCCTTCGAACTGCCCTTGCGCGACCGGCCCGGCAAACGGAACCGGCATGCCGTCGACGGTCACCCTCACCTCGCCGCTGAAGTTGCGCATCCCCGTCCCGAACAAGAACACGTAGAGCTCCGCGCCCTCCGGCCCGAAGTCCAATTGGACCGGCATGAGCGAGCCGTCGAAGATCAGGCCTTCGGTGCGCGTGCCGTCCGGGTCCACGCGCAGGAAGACCGCTGCGGCGACTCCGGTTCCGCTGGCGTCGGCCGAGAACAGGCCCGGCGACACCGAGGCAATGAGGATGGTCTCGGTAGCGATCACGTCGCCGTCGCGGATCACCTCGATCAACGCCGAGCCAGCCGCGACGCCCTCCGGGATGAGGTAGTTGATCTGGGTGGGGCTCACGACGTAAAGCCCGGCGTCGTGCTCCTGTCCCATGCTGTCGGTAATGCGGATCGCAACGCCGCCCAGCAAGGTTGGCAACGTGCCGTCGATGAGGGTGTCCGCCGCCAGCCCCTGGCCGAATGCGGCGACGAACGACTGTGGCGCGAAGCCGATGTCCGAGCTATAGCTGGCGCCGGAAAGGCTGACCAGCGCTGGCTGCGGATCCCCGACCCGCGCGAGCGGCGTGGCGATACCCTCGCCCTGGTACAGACCGCGCATGTCGCCGGTCAGGTTCTCGACGTTCGTGAACGATCCGGCCCAGCGCGGCGGGCTGTCGTTGGGGAAGGTCTCGTTGATGAGGATACTGCCGCGGTCGGTTTGGTCGAAGTCCAGGTAGACGCCCACCAGCGCCGTGCCGTTGGTGCAGCCGAAGAATTCCCCGCGGCGTTGATAGTCATAGTCGCCGCCGTAGAACTCGCGCTTCTCAGACGCCGGCGGGCACATCGACTCGAGCGCCCCGGGCCGCAGCCGGTTCATGCCCGCGATGCCGTCCTGCTCAGCAATCTGGACGAAGTTGATGGGACCGATGATTTGCGGGATGAACGGCGGAAACGACGCTCCCCAGCGGCCGTTGAAGGCCCCGTCGACGAATACGCTGTCTTCGGCGGCTGCCGGAGCGCACAAACAGAGAATGACCAGCAAGACGGAACGGACGCGCATCATTTCGACTCCTTTGGCCCGCATGAGGGCAAAGGGCAGGATAGACGAGGCGCGGCCCGACCGCAACGTTTTTCGCCTCGCCGGGGAAGAATACTACGATGGGTTTGGGGTGGCGCGAAACAGGACATCCGCACAAGACGCGATGCGCTCCGGCGCGCTCGGGGTCTGTCTGCTGTTCGCCGCCGCGCCTCTGACGGCTCAATCCGCTTCTGCCGAGTCTCCGGTCGAAGCCGCCATCGCCAAGGCCGAGCTCGTGCGGGTCGGTGTTGAATCGGTCGAGCTCGACATCTCGATCGAGGCGCGCTCACGGCGAGCGACGCGGGTGCGCTCGTTCAGCTTCCATGGCCTCACGGTCAACGGCATGGCGTCGTATGTCGCGCCGGTGTTCGCGCCGGTCGCGATTCCGGCCGGCGCGCCCGCTCAGCTCGGACCATTCCGCGTGCGGTTCTACTACCGCGACATGGGCGGGCTGGCGCCGCTGCGCAGGCTGGTCGAGGAGGCGCGCGTGGAGATTGCCGGGACGGCGCGCATCGAGATCGAGCTCGGCTGGATCGAGCGGCTCGCGCTGTGGACCCGCGGCGGCGTGGTGTGGCGGACGTTCGGCCGGTCGCTGCCGGTCGACATGCCGGGCGGAGTTTTTCGGGAGCTCTCGGCGAAGGCTTTGTTCGCGCTCGCCGAGCCGCTAGTGCAGGGCGGTCTGGCTCTGCGCAGGAAGCGATCGGAATGGTTCGACGAGACCTGGGACGCCTCGATGGCCCACGCTGCGGCGCTGCGCGTTTCTTGGGCGTACCGCCGCCGCGGGCAGGCGCTGGTCCGGGTGGAATCAGTCGCCTCGGCGACGCGAGTTGCGCCGGGACGGGTGCTGGCGCCGCTCGAGGCGCTCGAGCCGTGGCGCTTCGAGCCGGGCATGGCCTATGCGCTGCGGCGCGGCGAGCTCGAGCTAACCGGGGAGCGCGAGGTGGAGCTGCTGCTGCCGCCGCTCGGCGAGAGGCCAGTAGCAACGTTTCGCGCCTCGCGGGGCGAGCTGGCCATCGAGGCCGGCAAGTGCGATCGCGAGAGGCTGCTGTTGCTCGACGAGAACGGCAAGACCCGCAAGACCAAAGTCTGCCGCAGCTCGGGCGAGCGGGCGTTGGCGACCATCGTCGTGCGGTCGGTCGACGGGCTGGGAAGCGTCCCGGGCGCTGCCGCTCCGCCGGCGCCGGGAGCGCGGCTCGAGCTTGGCGTCTTGCGGCTGATCCGTCGGCCCGAGCAGGGGCGACGCTGGTGGGAGATCGTACAGCTTGCCGGCGAGCGGCGCGGCGCGGTCATCCAGCTCGATGAGCCCGTCGATCGCTCGGCGCTGGGGGCCCCGTTGTTCGTCGACGGCCGCCTGGTCGGCGTGGTGCTCCACGAGCGCGGCGGCGTGCTGCTGCCGCGGTCTCAATAGGAGAGGGCGACCGCGGCCGGGATGACCAGGGATACCTTTGCGCCGCCAGGCGCGTGGCAGGAAGTAGCCTCGGGCGCCGCGCCCGCGGAAGCGAGTTGCGCCTTCCGGCGCCCAATCGTGTTCCCGACGCCTAGACCGCCGCGGCGCGGGCCAACACCGGCGCTTTCGCGGCCTCGCAATCGAGAATCGCGTGCAAGGTCTGCTCGAGCGAATGGCGCGGGCGCCAGCCGGTGAGCGCCTGCACCTTGGCGCAGTCGGGCACGCGTCGCGGAATGTCCTCGAATCCGGGTTCGTAGGCCTGGTCGTAGGGGATGCGGACGATCTCCGACGCGCTGCCGGTCATGCGCCGCACCAGCCTGGCGAGCTCCAGCATCGTGATCTCGCGCTCGCCGCCGACGTTGAGCACCTCGCCCGAAATGCACGGCGTCTCCGCCACCGCGACGACCGCGGAAACCACGTCCCGCACGTCGCAGAAACACCGCGACTGCAACCCGTCGCCGTAAACGGTGATCGGGCGCCCCTCCAGAGCTTGCTTGGTGAAGCGCGGCGCGACCATGCCGTACTCGCCGCACTGGCGCGGTCCGATGGTGTTGAAGAAGCGCAAGCTGGTCGCGTCGACGCCGGCTTCGCGGTGGTAGGCGAGCGCCATGAACTCGCCCATCATCTTGGCCGAGGCGTAGGACCAGCGGCTCTTGGCGGTCGCGCCGAGAACGACATCGTCGTCCTCGCGGAACGGCGCCTTGTCGTTCTTGCCGTAGACTTCCGAGCTGCTCGCGATCAGCAAGCGCAGGCGGTTGCGCTCGGCGGCGTCGAGGGCGCGCTCGACGCCTGCCAGATTGGTCTGGATGGTGCTCTTTGGGCGATCGACGATGAGCTTGACGCCGACGGCCGCGGCCAGGTGGACCAGGACGTCCGCTCCGGCGGTGACTCGGTCAAGCAGCTTCGGCTGCGTCACGTCCCCGCGCTCGAAGCGGAAGCGCGGGTGCGCCTCGACTCGTTCCAAATTGGCAAGGCGTCCGGTCGAGAGATCGTCGATCGCGACGACCCGGTGGCCGAGCTCGAGCAGCGACTCGACCAGGTGAGAGCCGATGAAGCCGGCGCCGCCCGTGACGACGTAGCTGAGACCGCTGAGCATCGGACTCTCCATCATTCAGCGGAGCCGGGGGCGACGACGGCCCGTTACCCTCTCAGATCTCCGCGGGCGCGGGCTCCTCGACGCGACCGCAGCGGACTACCAGAGAAGGTAGCACTCTGGAACATGCTTGAGCAACTTTGTATCGTCAGGAGCGCCCGAGCTTGGCCGCGACGTCCGCTGCGATCTGGCCGCCGTGGAAGCGTCCGTTCTCGATGAAAATCTCGTTGGTGTGCATGCCGGCGACGATCACGCCAGCGAGATAGACGCCTTGCCGGTCGCTCTCGAGGGTCCCGGAATCGGTCCGCGGCCGGCGCGTTTCGGGGTCGAGACGGATGCCGACGCGGTCGAGGAATCCGAGGTCGGGCTGGTAGCCGGTCATGGCCAACACGAAGTCGTTCGGCAGGGTCAGAGCGCCGTCGGGGGTCCGCACGGCGATCTCGGTTTGCGTCACGCGCTCGACGGTCGATTCGAAGTGGGCGGCGATCTCGCCGTGTTTGATGCGGTTGAGGATGTCGGGCAGAATCCAGTATTTGATCTTGGGGCTCAGCTCGGCCTCGCGGTGGATGAGCGTGACGCGCGCGCCGGCCCGGTAGCACTCGAGCGCGTAGATCGCCGCCGAGTTCTTGCCTCCGACCACGGCCACGTCGCAGTCGAAGAACGGATGCGGGTCGTCGTAGTAGTGCAAGACCTTGTCGAGGTCTTCGCCAGGCGCGCCGAGCGGGACGGGAATGTCGTAGAAGCCGGTGGCGAGCACGACTTTGCGCGCGCGATAGCGGCGACGCCGGCCGCCGCGCAGCTCGGTTTCGGCCACGAACGCGCCGTCGGAGCCATCGATCGATTCGACGCGCTCGTACTGGCGCACGTCGAGGGTGTAGTGCTTGGTAACGCGGCGGTAGTACTTGAGCGCTTCGGTGCGATTGGGCTTGTCGCGCACCGACGTCATCGGTATGTCGCCGATCTCGAGCAGCTCGGGCGTGGTGAAAAAGACCAGGTTCGAGGGGTAGTGATACAGCGAGTTGACCAGGCAACCCTTCTCGACGGCGACCGCGGAGAGCCCGCGCCTTTGCGCCTCGATGGCGCAGGCCAGCCCGGTGGGGCCGGCTCCGGCGACGAGCAGATCGTAGGTCTCTTCGGATTCGAACGGAATGGAGTCGGACATCGCGCGCCGCGGAAGCTTCCATTATTCCACGCCGCTCGATGGCCGTTCGCTATGATCGATCCTTCCGATGTGCGGCATCTGCGGCAGGCTGAATTTCGACGGACAGCCTGTCGAGCCGGACGGCATCGCTCGGATGGCGCGTACGCTCCGCCATCGCGGACCCGACGACGAAGGCCTGCACGTCGACGCGTCCGCCGGCATCGGGATCTCGCGGCTCGCGGTTCTCGACATCCCGGGCGGCCATCAACCTATTGCGAACGAGGACGAGACGATCTGGGTCGTCTCTAACGGCGAAATCTACAACCACCGCGAGCTGCGGGCCGAGCTCGAACAGCGCGGTCATCGCTTTCGCACCGGCAATGACGCCGAGGTCGCCGTGCATCTCTACGAGGAGCATGGCCCCCGGCTCGCCGGCAAGCTGCGCGGCATGTTCGCCATCGCCATATGGGACGGCGGCGCGCGGCGGTTGACGCTGATGCGCGACCGCCTGGGCGTCAAGCCGCTCTACGTCTACCGGGACGAGCGCACGCTGCTGTTTGGCTCTGAGCTGAAGGCTTTGATCGCCGCGGGTATGCCGCGCGTCGTCAATCCGCAAGGCGTGAGCGACTACCTCAGCTACGGCTACCTGCCCGGGAGAGATTCGATCTTTCGCGGCGTCGAGAAGCTCGAGCCGGGCAGTTGGCTGACGATTGACCAGCGAGGCGCAACGCGGACGCAGCGCTACTGGTCGCTGCTCGAAGTGGACGCGCCGCCTAGCGGCGAGATCGGCGAAGCGTTCTGGGAAGCGTTTCGCGAGGCGGTGCGCGTGCGGCTCGAGAGCGACGCGCCGCTGGGCGTGCTGCTCTCTGGCGGCGTGGATTCGGCCTCGCTGGTGGCGGCCTTCCGCGAGGCGAGCGCGGCGCCGCTGCGCACCTTCACCGTGGGTTTCGCCGAGCAGAGCTTCGACGAGTCGCGGCTGGCGCGCCTGACCGCCCAGCGCTACGAAACCGAGCATCACGAGCTGATCGCCGAGCCCGACCCGGCGGCAATGCTCGACGCCTATACCGAAAGCTTCGACGCGCCCTACGGCGAGTCGTCGGCGATCCCCATCTGGTACGTCGCGCAGTTGGCGCGCGAGCACATCACCGTGGCGCTGGGCGGCGATGGCGGCGACGAAGCCTTGGGCGGCTACAACCACCACGCGGCTGCGGGCTATTTGGCGCGCTACCAGGCGTTGCCCGGCATTCTGGCGCGCAGCGTGATTCCTTGGGCCGTGGAGCGTCTGCCCGTCTCGCATCGTCGCGCGAGCTTCTCCTACCTGGCGCGGCGGTTCGTCGCCGCGGCGGGCATGTCGCGCGAGCAGGCGCATCTGGATTGGACTTCGGTGGTCGATGCGACGACGAAGCCGCTCATCGCGGGCGAGGCGTTGCGCGGGTTGGCGCCGGCGGTCCGCTTCCTCGAAGACGCCTATGAGCGCGGGCGCGAGTTGGACGCGATCAATCGCACGCTGTTCGTCGACACCGAGGTCTACCTGCGCGAGGGCGTTCTGCAGAAGCTCGACCGCATGACGATGGCGCACGGGCTGGAGGCGCGCGGACCGTTTCTCGACCAGCAGGTGGTGAAGCTCGCGCTGCGCATCCCGGGGCGCGAGAAGATTCGCGGAGGCGCACGCAAGCGGTTCTTCAAGCGGCTGCTGCGTGACCGCTTGCCCGCCGAGACCCTCCGAAGGAAGAAAATGGGGTTTGTGCCCCCGCTCGCCAAGTGGCTTGACGAGGAGTTGCGAGCGCCGCTGCTCGATACGCTGACGCCGCGTGCAATGGCCGAGAGCGGCTACTGCGAGCCCGCCGCGGTCGAGCGGCTGATCGAGGAGCACCTGGGCCGGCGGCGCGACCATAGCCGCGCTCTATGGGGGCTGTTGGCCCTCGAGCGCTGGCGGCGCCGCTGGGCCAGCGCGCCCAGAGCGAGCTGACGATGGCGAAACGCAAATCGCAACGAAGCAAACAGGCCGAACCGGCGCGGGCGCCGGCGCCGTCGCCCTGGCGCGAGCTCGCGAGCGAGCTCGCCGTCCCGGCCCTGGTCCTGCTCGTGCTGCTGGCCTTCCTCTCGACCTGGGGCCAATTCGATTTCCGGGATGCGATGGGCTACTACGGCATGTTCGCCGACGCGTTGCAGAACGGCCGGCTCTATCTCGAATACACGCCCGACCAGGTCAACTTGACCGACATGATCCCCTACAACGGGCGCTACTACTTCCAGTGGGGACCCTTCCCGGTGCTCTTCCACTTGGCGTCGCGCCTCGTCGGCGTGCGCTTGACCGATCGCGTCTTCTGCCTGATCGTGGGCTGGCTGACGGCGCTGTGCTTTCTGGCCGTCATTCGCACGCTGGGCAAGCGCCACTTCCCCGGGATCCCCCGCTCGCTCTATATTTGGCTGCTCTACTGCTTCGCGCTGGGCACGCCGGCGGCGCTGGTCACGATTCGAGGCGTGGTCTACAACGAGAGTATCGGGTTCGCGGCGCTTTGCATGATGGCCGCCTTACTGTGCTTTCTGCGCTACCAGCGGGAGCCGACGGGGGTGTGGGCGTTCGCGATCGGCGGCATGATCGGCGCGGCGGGCGCGACCAGAGTCTCCACGATCCTCTACGCCGTGCCGTTCTTCATTGCCGTCGCGTTGTGGGATCGCCTCGAGGGCGTCCGGCTCAACGCCACGCTCGTGCGCCTGGCGGTCTTCAGCCTGCCGGTGCTGGCCGCCGGCGGGCTGCACATGGTCAACAACGCCGAGCGCTTCGGCTCGCCGTTCGATTTCGGCCGCGCGTACAAGCCGGAGTCGATCGCCAACCCCGGCTTCCAGCCCTTCAACGCCGCTTGCCTGGTCGAGAACGCGGCGCACTACTTCGTGTCGCTGCCGCAATTGAGCGACGACTTCCCCTACCTGGCGCATGAAGGCTGGCCGAGGCTGAGTTGCGTCAAGCGCGCCGAAGCGCTCTCGTCACTGTTGCTAGCCGGGCCGTTTTTGCTGCTCGGCGTCTTCGCTCGGCCGCTGTTCCGGCCAGGCGGCCAGCATCCCCTCGAGCTGCGTTTCGCGGCCTGGACCGCGGCCGGCGCCGGCGGGCTGATGCTGCTGGTGATGATGACGTTCGCCGCGGCCAGCCGGCGCTACGCGCAGGACTTCCTGCCGCTGTTGACGCCGTTGGTCTTCTTGGGACTGGCGTTGCTGCTGGAGCGCGGCTTCGAATGGAAGCGTTGGCGCGTCGCGGCCTGGGCCGTGCTCGTGTGGTCGGCCGCAATCAACATCCACGTCCCGTTCTATCAGTCGTTCCACACGCCGACGCCGGATCTGAACGTGATTCGCCTTTTCGTCGCCGCAAAGCCCACTCTCGACCGCATCGCGCCGGGGCCGAACCTCAACGAGCAAGCCGCCATCGCGGCCAACGATCTTGGCTCGGCGCTACTCAACGAGCGCAAGCTCGACGAGGCTCTCGAAGCCTTCGAGAAAGCCGCGGCATGGTTGCCCGAGAACGAGAAGATCCGCCAAAACCTGGAGATGGTGCGGCGCATGGCCGGCCGCTAGCCGCCCTTTGTGGCGCACGGCTGCGCCGTGCATCGGGGCCTATCGCCCCAGGGCGAGGCGCAGCCTCGCCTGCACGGCGCAGCCGTGCGCCACAACGAAGTATGAGCTGGCGGATGCGCCGCTAGCCCTACTCCGTGCCGGCGCGGCCGCGCCGGCGCATCACGATCAGACCGAGCAGAACAGCGGCCAAGACGCCGCAGACGATACGAACGATGCTGGGATCCATGGGGTATGTGTCTCCTTTCGTGGGGTTGGCGGCAGCGAGGCTACGAGCCCGTCATCATGGGGATGAGCTGCGTGAAAATGCGCACGATCACTGGACCGACGGTGACGACGAACAGCGACGGAAGAATACAGAAGAAGATCGGGAAGACCAGCTTGATGCCGATCTTCGCGGCCTTCTCTTCGGCCCTCTGGCGGGCCGTCACGCGCATGAACTCCGAGTGCGTGCGCAGGGTCTGCGAGATCGAGGTGCCGAAGCGGTCAGCCTGTACGAGTGTGCTGACCAGCTTCTTCATATCCTCGATGCCGGTGCGCTCGCCCAGGTTGCGCAGCGCTTCGGAGCGGCGCTTTCCGTGGCGCATCTCGAGGTTGCAGATCGCGAACTCGCTCGAGATTTCCGAATAGCCCACCTGCATCTCGCGCGAGACCTGCATGATTGCCTGGTCGAGTCCCAGTCCGGATTCAACGCAGACCACCAGCAAGTCGAGCGCGTTGGGCAAGGCTTTCTCGATGCGTTTGGTGCGCCGTTTGACCAAAAGGTTGACGATCTCGCCCGGCCCCGCATAGCCTAGTCCGGCCGCCATCACCAGCAGCAGCACCTGGTTGTCTCCGCCCACCCCCATCTGCTTCAACAGGACCCAAACTGCGGCTGGCAACAGGATCGTCAGCAGCACCTTCACGCCCAGGAAAACCTTCAAGGCGCCGGGCGAGCGGAAGCCGGCCTTGTAGAGCCGCTTCTGCACGTTCGAGATGTCGGCCGGCGAGGCGGGTACGAGGTCGCCAAGCTTGGCCAGCGCGTCGCGAAACGCCAAGCTAGGGTGCTTCGACTCGGCGTCGCTGGCTTCGCCGAGCACGCGCTCGACGACGTTCCGCGGGCTGACCCAGAACTTGATTCCAAGAAAGTACAGCAGTGACGTCACGAAGACGAACAGCAGGATGGAGAGCAGTAGGACCATGACCAGTTAGACCTCGATCTTCACGATCTGACGCATGATGAAATAGCCCAGAGCGATGAAGCCGACCGCGGCGCCCGCCATCATGTGGCCGATCTCCTCCTCGGCGAAGAACATCATGTGCTCGGGGTTGACGAAGTACATCATGATTCCGACCACGATGGGGATGCCAGTGAGCACGCCGCTTGACAGGCGCCCGTGCGCGGAGATCGAGCGAATCTGGCCGCGCAGCTTGAAGCGCTCGCGGATGAGCACCGAGAGCTTGTCGAGAATCTCGGCCAAGTTGCCGCCGGTGCGCTTTTGCAGGATCACCGCCGCGACGAAGAACTGGACGTCGAGCATGGGCATCCTGCGCGCGAGCTTCTCGAGCGCGGCGTCCATCGGTAGGCCGAGGTTCTGTTCCTCGAAGGCGCGGCGGAACTCGCCGGCAACCGGGTCGGGCATCTCCTTGTGGAGCATCTCGAGCGAAACCGAGAAGGCGTGCCCGGCGCGCATGGCGCGCGAGATGAACTGCAACGCGTCCGGGAACTGCGCTTCGAACGAGTGCATGCGCTTGGTCTTCTTCCGCTTCAAGTAGAGAATCGGCAAGGCTGCGGCGACCAGCGCGATCGGTACGCCGACCTCGCGTATCTGCGGCGGCGCCATGTACCAGCAGAAGTTGAACGAGACCAGCGCCAACACCAGCATGCCGAGCAGGATCTGGCCCGATGTCCAGGCCACCCCGGCTTGCTCGATGAGCGTTTGCAGCCCCTTGTCGACATTGAGCCAGGAGAGCACGCGCGGCAGCAGATCTTGCTGCTCGCCTTCCTCGGCGGCGAACAGCGCCTGCGCCTGCTTCTTGGCGGCGCCGTCCTTGGATGACTCCTTGCGTCCGGCAAGGCGATCGCGGACCTTCACCGCGTCGCGGGAGGCGAAGGTGCGCTGCACCACCCACCACGTCCCGCCGGTGATCGCCATCGTCACCGAAAACAATACGAGCAGAAGGGTCACTCCTCTATCTCCTCGATCGAATCGAAGACCTCGGTTTCGAGCGTATTGCCCATGGCGAGCATCTTTTCGTAGAAGCGGGGGCGAATGCCGGTGGCCGCGAAGCGCCCGCGCACCTTGCCTTCTTGGCTCAGGCCGCGCTTCTCGAACACGAAGACGTCCTGCAGAGTGACTGTGTCGCCTTCGAGCCCGCCGACCTCGGTGATCGACATGATCTTGCGGCTGCCGTCGCTCAGGCGCGCCGTCTGCACGATGACGTCGACCGCGGACGAGACCTGTTGGCGAATCGAGGACAGGCTCAGGTTCGAGTTCGCCATGGTGACCATCACCTCGAGACGCATGATCACGTCCCGAGGCGAGTTGGCGTGCACGGTCGTCATCGAGCCGTCGTGGCCGGTGTTCATCGCCTGCAACATGTCGAGCGCTTCTTCGCCGCGGCACTCGCCGACCACGATGCGGTCGGGACGCATGCGCAGGGCGTTGATGAGCAGCTCGCGCTGGCGAATCGCGCCGCCGCCCTCCATGTTGGGCGGGCGGGTCTCCAGACGCGCCAAGTGCGGCTGCTTGAGCTGCAGCTCGGCGGCGTCCTCGATGGTGACGATGCGCTCCTTGGGCGAGATGAACGCCGAGAGGCCGTTGAGCAGCGTCGTCTTGCCCGAGCCGGTGCCGCCGGCGACGACGATGTTGAGCCGCGTCTTCACGCAAGCTTCGAGGAACATCAGCATCGAGGGCGTCATCGCCTTGCGCTCGACCAAGTCGGCCGGCATCAGCTTGTCGGTGCCGAAGCGGCGGATCGAGAGCAGCGGGCCGTCGACGGCGAGCGGGGCGATAATGGCGTTGACCCGCGAGCCGTCTGGCAAACGCGCGTCGACCATCGGGGAGGACTCGTCGACGCGCCGGCCGACTTGGCTGACGATCTTGTCGATGATGCGCAGCAGATGCGGGTCGTCCTTGAAGGTGACGCCGGAGAGCTCGAGCTGGCCCGAGCGCTCGATGTAGATCTGCTTGTGGCCGTTGACGAGGATGTCCGAGATGGAGGGATCTTGCAGCAACGGTTCGAGCGGACCGAGGCCGAAGACTTCGTCGAGCACCTCGGCGACGATCTGGTTCCGCTCGATCGAGCTGAGCAATGTCTGTTCTGCGTCGATGAGCTGCGTCAGCGCGCCGCGGACCTCGTTGCGCAGCGTCTGGGTCTCGATCGAGGCCAGCGCTTCGAGGTTGATCTTGTCCAGCAGCTTGCGGTGCAGCGTGAACTTGAGATCCTGGTGGCGACCGGTCAACGAGCGTTGCCGGGTCGCGAGCGGATTCTTTCCGGTTGCCGCGGGTGCGGGCGCTTTGGCTTCGAGCTCAGTAGTCGTCATGCAACTTCCCCGAACTCCTTATCGACCGCGGCGGCGAGGGTTTCATCCTGGCCTGAGGGTTTTCTCAAGCGCCGCCCCAGAGCGAGCGCAGCGTGCCCAGCGCTCCCGCCGCTTCCTTCGGCTTGGCGCCGACGATGTTGCGCGCGAACCCGCGAATGGTCTTGGCCAGGTCGCTGGACTCGGGCAATAGAGCTCCCTCGCGCTGCGCTCGCCGCACCGCGGAGGAGTCTTCGGGGAAGGCGGTATGCACGCTGGCTCGGAAGATCTTCTCCATATCGGGCGTCGAGAGATCGGAGCGCCTCTCGACGCGGTTGACCAGCACGTTGATCTGATCGCGGTTGCGCCCCATCTCCTCGAGCAGGGGAATGGTGCGGCGCATCATGAACAGAGACGGCATGTCGGTCGAGCAGACCAAGTTGATCGAGTCGGCCGCGGTAGCCGCGGTCAAGCCGACGCCTTCGCAGACCCCGCCCAAGTCCGCGATCACGTAGTCGTAGACTGAGCGGCAGAACTCGAGGACCTCCTCGGCTGGAAAGGGCTCGATCAAGGCCGGCTCGGGACGCTCGGGAGCGGCGAGGATGTCGACGCCCTCGCGCGGAATGACGAGCGACTTCCACAGCGCGTCGTCGAGTTGGCTCGAATGGCGCAGAGCGTCGAGGACGGAGTAGTTCGTCTGCAGCCGGAGCAGGAAAGCGATGATGCCGGAAGCGAGGTTCATGTCGGCGAGCAGGACGCGCGCGTTGGACTCGCGCTTGACCGCGTAAGCGGTGTTGATCGCCAGCGTCGTCGAGCCGGCGCCGCCCTTGACTGGAGAGAATACGATCAGACGGCCGCGCTTTGTCGCCGAAGGCGCGGCATCGGAGAGTTGTCTGCGTGCGACGCGCTGGACGGCTTGGCGCAGATCGTTGGGCGGAAACGGGCTCGAGAGAAACTCGGCCGCGCCGGCCCGCAGACACTGCAGGATCATCTCCGGGTCGTTCGAGCGCGCCAGCGCGATCACGGCGACCTCGGGACGCCCTTCCACGACGGTCTTGAGCAACTCCAGGGCGGCCTTGCGGTCCGATCCCACGTCGATCGCCAGCGCATCGAAGCCGTAGAGCTCGTCGACCAGCTTCTGCGGCTGCGGATAGGAGGAGACGAGCGAGGCCAGCAGGAGCTGCGGCGCCGCGGCGGCGGCGGGCCGCAGCGCCTGCGCCAAGCCGGTGTCAGGACACACCAGCAGGGTCTTGACCGTCTGTCCGCCGCCCTGGTTCTGACTCATCGCATCGTTCCCTCGTCCGGCCCTGCAATGGCCGGCGCCCGCGCGGGCGGCGACTTAGTCCTGGCCTCGGGCGGGGAACTCCTGGACCGAAATCTGATTGCCCTTGATGATCTCCACCGCAACCGGGGGCGGCGGCGGCGGCTCGACCACGGTGGCGACCTGGGGCCGGGGAGCGCGCGGTCTGCTGGGACTCTGCACCGGCGCGCCGAATAGATCGCCCTCGCGGACGCCCTCGGTGTCGGCGATCTCCTTGTCCTTGGCGTTGCGCAGCACCAGTTGAATGCGGCCGTGGGTCTGGGCCAGCGTCACGATTTCGGCCTGCTGGGGGGTAAGCAGCAGCGTGACGACGGCGGCTTTCTGCGGCCTGCCAGAGGCGTCGGGAGCGAGCTGCTCGCCCGCCGAGAGGACGCGGATGTTGCTCAGAATGGTCTTGGTCATCTGGCCGGCCTCGGGGCTGTTCGTCGGCAGGCCGGTGATGAGCAGGTCTACCCGCGCCTCGGGCAGCACGAAGCCGGCCACGCCGATCACGTCGTCGACGCGGACTGAAAGCGCGCGCATCCCCTCCGGCACTTTCGGCGCCAACCCGACTCCCGAGCCGGGGGCGGCGAGACGGCGCTCCGAGATCGGCTCGCCGGCCAAGATCGTGCTCAAGGGAGTGCGGTCTACGACTTGGTCCGGCTCGACGAAGGCCCCGTCGGGCAGCAGGTTCGCCGGCCAGGGCTCGACGCGCAGGTCCGACGGCGTGATCCGCGCCCCGACTTCGAGATCCTTCGACGCAGTGACGACCTCGGTGGTCGGCGTCTCTTCGCCGCCGCCGTCTCCGCGCGAGGTGATCTGGTAGAAGATGCCGGTGACGAGCAACGCCATGCCGGTCGAGATGACGAGTGCGAGCACGAATCGAGAGTTCATCGAAAACTCTATCGGCGCACTCTGGGGCGGCGATTAGGAAGTCGTCGCCGGCGGGCGGAGCAAAAAGGGAGCCGGCGCGACCACTAGAGCAGCGGCCGCGCCGGAACGAGCGGACGATTTGCCGGCTCTCAGCCCGCGGCTTGCGCGAGCTTGGAAGCCAGCCGCGAGTAGATCGTGGTCATACTCGCGCTCAGATCGGGGACGAACAGCCCGGAAGCCACCGCGGCCAAACTGGCCAGCAAAGCGTACTCCACCATGTCTTGGCCGCGCTCGTCGCGCCAGATCTTCAGTCGTAGGACTGTCATGAGTAGTCGTTGCATTGGCGACCTCCTTGTTCGATGGGTTCAGCAGATTGACCAAGCGCCTTAGGATGCGGCGGCGGACAACACACTCCCCATGCGCGAGAAGATCGTGCTGATGCTGGTGCTGATCGCAGGCAACAGCGCGCCCGCCGCGACAGCGACGAAGCCAGCCAGCAGAGCGTACTCCACCAGATCCTGACCCTTCGCGTCCTCGGCCAGAAGCCGCAGCCTGGATAGCAGCCAATTGATTTTGTAGTTCATGTAGATCGCGTCTCCTTATTGCTTCGATTCGGTACAACTCGTCGCCGCGAACCTACTTGGCGAGCTAGCGACTGGGTTGCTCACAACCAGACTTATCGGCCGCTGATTCCGACCTTTAGCCCGCGATGTAAAAAAAATTTATGGAGCGCCGCCGGCCGACCCAAACGGGAAGACCGCCGAGCCTAGCGCGTAGACCAACAGCGGCACGACGATGAGCGCGACCATGTCCAGCGCGACCCCGGCGCGGAACATCCTGCGGATGCTGATCCAGCCGCTCGAGAACACGATGGCGTTGGGCGGGGTGGCGACGGGCAGCATGAAAGCGAACGACGCCACCACGGCGGCGGGGATGAGCAGCAGAAACGGGTGGACGCCGATCTCGAGCGCGGTGGCGGCGATCACGGGCGAGAGCATCAGCACGGTCGCGATGTTCGAGGTGGTCTCGGTCAGCAGCACCGAGAGCAGACAGGTGAGCGGAATGAGAATCCAGATGGGAGCGCCTTCGAGCACGGCCATCTGCTCGCCGATCCAGCGCGCCAGGCCGGTATCGGAGATGGCGCCGGCCAGCGCGAAGCCGCCGCCGAACAAGAAGACGATGCCCCAGGGAACGCCGCGCGCCGCCGTGCCCCAGTCGAGCAGCCGCTGCGGTTTGCCGCGCTTGTCCAGGGCCTTTGCGGGCAGCGCGAAGAGCAGGATCGCCATCGCCATGGCGACCGTCGAGTCTTGGACCGAGCCGGGATCGTCGAACGCCGCCGACCAGCCGGGGAAGCGGAAGCCGCCGAGCTCGAGCGGGCTGCGCGAGATCCACAGCAGCGCGGTGATCGAGGAGACGGCCAGCACGGCGCGCTCCTCGAAGCGCATCGGGCCCAGCTTGCGGCGCTCGTTCTCGATCACGTCGACGTCTCCGCGGAACTCGATGCGCGAGAGCGGAATGTCCGCCGCATAGCGGCAAAGGTAGACCCACATCAGCGGCAGAAACACGATCACGATGGGCACGCAGACCATGCTCCATTCGACGAAGGAGATCGTGCCGTACTCGGGGAACGTCTCGGCGACGAAGCCCAGGAAGGCGACGTTGGTGGGCGAGCCGATGATGGTGCCCACGCCGCCCACGCTGGCCGAGTAGGCGATGGCGAGCAGCAGGATGACGCCGAAGCTGACGCGGGCGCGCTCGCTGACCTCCGGGCCGGCCTCGCCGTCGATGGCGGCGAGCTCGGCAAGCTGGTTGACGACCGCGGCCGCGATGGGCAGCATCATCATCGTGGTCGCCGTATTGGAGATCCACATCGAGAGGAAGGCGGTAGCGATCATGAAGCCGAGCACCAGCCGCGAAGGCCGCGAGCCGACGCGCCGGATCACGTTGAGCGCCACGCGCCGGTGCAGGTTCCAGCGCTCCATGGTGAGCGCGATCAAGAAGCCGCCGAGGTAGAGAAAGACGATGTGGTCGGCGTAGTAGCCGGCGACTTCGCGCGCAGGCTGGATGCCGAGCAGCGGGAACAGCGGCAACGGCAGGAACGAGGTGACGGCGATGTCGACCGTCTCGGTGATCCACCAGACGGCCATCAGCGCTCCGACGGCCGCCGCCGCTTGGGCGGCGGCCGGCAGGCCGGCGGGCGTGGGCGCCAGCAGCACGCCCGCGCACAACGCCAGCCCGAGCCAGAAGCCGAACAGACGCTGCGAGCTCGACGATTCCGAAGATTCGGCGGACACGATGGCGGGAGCGCTATTCTAGCAACTCCGTTGGCGGCGGCAGGGGTGGTTGTGCTGACAGAACCGGACAAAAGCGGACAATTCGGTTGACCGGTGACCGTTGACCGTTGGCCGTTGACCGGCGGGCGGTGAGGGCGACTGCTGATTCCAGGGTAGCGTGGGGTGTCAAGGGTTTCGGTGGGGGGTGTTGGGTAAGTCGTTTGGAATGAGGGGTGGATTTTTTTCGAAGCGGCGTGATGGCGGGCGGCCCTTGTCCCTTGTCCCTCACCCTTGTCCCTCACCCTTGTCCCTTTCTGAGCCGCAGTTTGTGCAGCCGGCCGGCCTCGTCGCCGGCCAGGATCAGCTCGCCGTCGGCCGAGACAGCCACTGCGTCGAACGCTGCATCGCCGACAAAGTGGCAAACTGTGGCCCCGCTCTCCATGTCCCAGACCGCGACGCTCTTGTCGTCGGAGGCCGAGACCGCGCGCCGCCCGTCCGCCGTCAGCGCCACCGCTCGCACCGAGTCGCGGTGGCCTGCGCGGGTGCGAAGCGCCTCGCCCGTCGCCAGATCCCACACCTTCAGCGTCTGGTCGCCGGAGGCCGAGACCGCGCGCCGCCCGTCCGCCGTCAGCGCCACCGCTGTCACCCAGTTGGTGTGGCCTTCGAGGGTGCGCAGCGCCTCGCCGGTCTCCACGTCCCACACCTTCAGCGTCCCGCCGTGAGAAGCCGAGACCGCGCGCCGGCCGTCCGCCGTTAGCGCCACTGCGCTCACAAAGTCGCTGTGGCCTTCGAGCGTGCGCAGGGCCTCGCCCGTCTCCACGTCCCACTCCTTCAGCGTCTCGTCGGACGAGACCGAGACCGCGCGCTGCCCGTCCGCGGTCAGCGCCACCGCCAAGCCGATGTGCCCTTCTAGCGTGCGCAGCGGCTTGCCTGTCTCCACATTCCAAACTTTCAGCGTTCGGTCGATCGAGGTCGAGACCGCGCGCCGGCCGTCCGTGGTCAGCGCTACCGCCCTCACCGCGCCGCCGTGGCCCTCGAGCGTGCGCAGCGCCTCGCCCGTCTCCACATCCCAGACCTTCAGCGTCTGGTCCCAGGAGGCCGAGACCGCGCGCCGGCCGTGTGCCGCCAGTGCCACCGCACTCACAAAGTCGCTGTGGCCTTCGAGCGTGCGCAGCGCCTCGCCCGTTTCTACATTCCAGACCTTTAGCGTCTGGTCCCACGAGACCGAGACCGCGCGCTGGCCGTCCAGGGTCAGCGCTACCGCCCTCACCCCGCCGCCGTAGTGTTCGAACGTGGACAGGGCCTCACCCGTCTCCACATCCCAAACCTTGAGCGTCTTGCCGTTCGAGACCGAGGCCGCGCGCCGCCCGTCCGCCGTCAGCGCCACCGCATTCACCCCGTTGCTGTGGCCTTCGAGCGTCCGCAGCGCCTCGCCGGCCTCCACATCCCAGACCCCCAGCGTCCGGTCAAGCAAGACCGCCAGCGCGCGCCGCCCGTTGACCGCCAGCGCGACCGCATTTTCCCAGGGGACATGGCTGTTGAGCGTGTATAGCGCCTCGCCCGTCGTCAGATCCCACACGATCAGGCCTTGGCCAAGAGAGACCGAGACCGCGCGCCGTCCGTCCGCCGTCAGCGCTACCGCAGTCACCTCGTCGCTGTGGCCTTCGAGCGTGCGCAGGGCCTCGCCCGTCTCCACGTCCCACACCTTCAACGTCCCGTCGTCCGACGCCGAGACCGCGCGCCGCCCGTCCGCCCTCAGCGCCACCGCTGTCACCCCTAGGCTGTGGCCTGCGAGGGTGCGCAGCGCCTGGCCGGTCTCCACATCCCACACCTTCAGCGTGTGGTCGTGAGAGGCCGAGACCGCGCGCCGCCCGTCCGCCGTCAGCGCCACCGCACTCACCCAGCCGCTGTGGCCTGCGAGCGTGCGCAGCAGGGCCGTCCCCGGGGGTGCGAGCGTCGGCCATTGGGGCTCCAGCCATGGTTTCGCCGGGAGCTCGCGGCACCCTTCCCTGAGCCCGGTGAGCGCCTGCGACTCGAACTCCAACAACCGTCCCATCATCTGCGGGGCTAACTGGTCGGGGTCGCGCTCGATCACGTGCGAGGAGAGCCGCAGCGCCCCTTGCACCAGCCGCAGGTCTTCGTCTTCGGGCAGCTCTTCGTAGTCCAACGTCAGCGCGTGGGCGCCGGCCGCCTGCAGCTTCGCTTGCAGCCAGCGCGGCTCCAGCAGCAGCTCGCGCAGCTCGTCCTCGCGTCCGGCGAGCTTCAGGTGGCGGGCGAGGTTCTCGAAGTAGTAGCCGTCCGCGGGGCCGGCGTGCCAGGCGCCGCCCTGGCACTGGGCGCGGTAGCCGTCGGCGAGCTTGGCGTGCAGGGCGGTTGGCTCCTCGTCGTCTCGTTGGCGTGCTTGGTTGCGGACGTAGTCGTGCTGGAGGTCGTGGAGGGTGAGGCGGCCGTTTTCGTCGCGGCGCGCGAGCGAGAGGTCGACCAGCCTCTGCGCCGTCTTCCGCACCGCACGCCCGGACTCGCCCCACAAGGCTTGCAACGCCGTCTCGGGGATCACGGCTTCCTGGTCGAACACGGCCAGGTCCACGTAGCTCCGCCGCAGCTCCTTGGGCAGGCGCTCCACGCTCGCGTGCAACGCTTGGAACAGGCTTTCGTAGAGCCCGTGGTCGAGAGGCTGGTCGATCCATTCGAGGTCCGCCTCCTGGAGCGCCTCGATCACGTCGCGCCAGCGGTGCCGCCCGTCGCGCACCATCGCGCCCGTCATCGCAATCGCCAGCGGCAGCCGCCCGCACTCGCTGATCAGCTCCTCTGCTTCGGGCTCCGGCAGCGCCGCGACTTCGAGGCCGGCCTGCTTGGCCAGCAGCTTTTTCGCTTCGGTGAGCGAAAGCTCGTCGACGCTGTGGTAGTTGCCTCCGGCCCCGGCGACCACTTCCGCGCTACGGGTGGTGAGCAGGATGCGGCTGCGGGGCTGGTCGACTTTGAAGCGCTCCAGCTCGCGCGCGTCCCAAACGTCATCGAGGACCAACAGGACGGACTTGCCCTGCAATATCGTCCGCAGCTCGTTCTCGCAAGCCAGCAGCGAGTCCCAGCCGGTGGCGTCCTGGCCAAGCGCCTTGGGGATCTCCCGCATCACGGTTACGATGTCGGCGTTTTGCCCGACCGGCAGCCAGACGATTCCGTCAGGGAACGCGGCTTGCACCAGCTCATCCTCACGGCACAGCGCCTGCGCGAGGACCGTCTTGCCGGCGCCGCCCATGCCTTTGGCGGCCGTGACGGCGATGTTGCGGTGCGGGCTTTCTTCCAGCAGCTTGCTGCGCAGCCTTTCGATGTGATCCGCGCGCGGGACGTAGTTGTCCGGCAGTGTTGGAACGGTTTGATAGGTTTTCTTGAAGCGCTCGACCAGCTTGGCGCCGCCCTTGCGGCCCAACGCTTCGGTGAGCTCGGCCAGGCGCTCGCCGTCGGCGCCGCCGCCGAACGTGATCCACTGCGACGGCTCGAGGTACAGCGGCGGGTCGACGTTTTCGGCCGTGCGCACTGCTAGCACGCGATTGCCCTTGCGCAGCGAGCGCAGGTGTTCGGCGCGGCAGATCTCCGATTCGGACGCTCCTGGGCTGAGCACCGCTACGACGACTTCCGCTGCGTCCAGCGCCTGCTCGATGCCCTTGCTCCAGTTCTCGCCGGGTTGAAGCCGGTCGCGGTCGAGCCAGGGGTCGAAGCCGGCGGCTTTCAGCTCGTCGAAGAGACGGAATGCGAGGTCCTTTCCGTCGCGGTGGGCGTAGGAGAGGAAGATTTTAGGTTTTTGGGGGGCTTTCGCCACGCGCTCACGAATTTAGCATGGGGGCGTTACCGCAAGCTGGCGCATGCGGCTCTGAAGGGAGGGGCTCTGATCGGAGCCCCTCCCGCTAGGGTGCGGTAAGCGTAACCGCAAGCTGGCGCATCTGTGAGCAGAGGGCTGGGGGCTACACCGTGCCCTTGGGGGAAGCAGCCTTCTCTAGGGCTTCGATTTTGCGGGCGAGGGCTTTTTGGAGCCGTTCGGGCATGCGGCCTAGGCGGTGCTGGTCTTGCTCGACCATGCGTTTGGTGGAGCGGAAGACTTCCAGCCCCTTCGCTTTTTCGTCCGCGTCGAGCCACATGGAGCCGAGCTCGAGGCGCAGGACGTAATTGCGCGGGTACTGGCGGATTAGCTCTTCGAGGATGTGCGCGGCTTCGAGCGGCTTGCTCTCGCGACGGTAGAGCAGCGTGAGCAGCACCTTGGCTTCGGTTTGCATCTGCTCGCCGTCGGCCGCGACGCGCCGGACCCACTGCTCGCCTTGCTGCTTGTTGCCGCGCACGCCGCCCAACGCGGCCAGCATCTTGACCGCCCAGGGCAGGTTGCCCACAACGTACTCCTGGACGCCGGGCACCAGGTAGCCGTCGACGAAGCCGGGGTCTTGCGCGAGCAGCTCTTCGGCGTACTTGCGGGCTTTCGTGCCGTTGCGCAAGGCCGAGAAATAGGACTTCTCGATCATGAACTCGTAGTTGGCGAGCAGGGCGTAGTTGGATGAGAGAGAGAAGAGCGCGGCCGGGTCGCCGGGCTTCTCCGCGAGGCTGGCCTCGGCGAGCCGGCGAGCTTCGTGCAGGGCGCCAAGGAAGCGCTCGTTGGCCCGCGGATCGGGCTGGGGCTTCTGCTCGTCGAGGAATGCGTTATCGCCGCGGAAGGCGCTCGTCTCGAGCTTGCCGAGGCGGTTGAGCTCCTTGTAGAGCAGCGCGGTGGCGATGTGGTTCCAGACCGAGGCGCTGGGTCCGCGCTCGCGCATGGCCTGGTAGTAGTCGATGAGCGCTTCGTCGTGCTCGAGGTTGAAGTAGTGGTCGTTGCCGCGGGCGATGTAGTCCTGGGCCAGGGCGGGTGCAAGCAAACCCCACGACGCCAGCGCCACGATGAGGATTCTGGTCGTCACTTCCGGGTTAGACGCCTCTTAGCGCGAAACGATTACCTCCCGCAGGCTGTCCCGCGTGAGGAAGAACTTGACCGAGCTGTAGTCGGCGAACAGGCGCTCGAGGCTGCGATTGTTGAACGTATTGGGCAGCACGCGCGTGCTCTTGGACTCTAGCGACAGTGTATCGAGTCCCTCGATGCAATAGCGGTAAACAGGCACGGTGGCGCCGCGGCCCTGGGTGTGGAACAGCGTGAGCAAGGCGCCGCCGGGCCTGAGGATCTCGTTGAGGCGCGGGGCGGTGAGGTGCAGCACGTCGGCATCGAGGAACTCGAGGGCGTCCCAGCCGAGGATGGCGTCGAACTGGTTGCGGGCGAAGTTGAGGTGCTCGTCGACGAACTCGCTGGCGATCTCGAGCGCGGTCTTGTCCTCGCCGGGCTGAGGTTGAAAGCGGTCGTAGCTGCCGATCAGGTCGACGAAGTGGATCTTGCCGCCGATTTCGGCGAGGAAGTTGACGTTGGCTTCGTTGGCGCCGCCGAGGTCGAGCAGCTCGATGCCGCGCGACTTGGGGATGGTCTCGAAGAAGTGCTGCAGTCCGTTGCTGCGGCGCGAGGCGGGCGCGGAGGCGGAGGACTGCAGGATCGAGCCGGATTTCGGACGAGGCCGGCGGGCTTCGTCTTCCGGCCCGACGCCCAGAGCTTTGCGAAGAAAGTCGAACACGTCGTTTCGAGCCGGGTGCGCTCCCGATTCCCGCTAGTTTCAGCCGGCGGACTTGCCGTTGGGCGCGCTGGCGGTGGCGGTTTCGGGCCGCTTGGCCTGCGGGGCGGTGGCCTCGCCGGGTTTGACGATATCGATGGAGCCCTTGAACACGGCGCCGTCCTCGATGACGATGCGGCTGGTGACGATGTCGCCTTCGAGCGAGCCGGTCTTGCGAATCTCGATGCGCTCGCCGGCGCGGACGTTGCCGTTGAGGCGGCCCTGCACGGTAATGTCGCGGGCCTTGACGTCGGCGTTGACGTTGCCGTTGGGGCCGACGGTCAAGCTGTTTTCTTCGAGCTCGACGGCGCCTTCGATCTCGCCGTCGACGTAGAGGTCTTCGTGGCCGGTGATGGCGCCCTTGACCTTGAGCGATTTGCCAATCAAAGCCTGTCCTCCCTTGCGCTCCACGGGTTTAGCCGCCGTAGCCGAGGGGCTCAGGGCTGGCTTGGAAGCGGACGATGGAGGCCGCGCGACGGTCTTAGGAGGTTCAGGCTCCGGAGCGGTCGAGGCGCCGACGGCGCCATCTTCTTCTTTGCGTCCCCACATGGTCGTTATGGTGATCCTTTAGCTGGAGTCGGGAATCTATTCAGTATAACAGCCTTATAGTATAACCAGGCCTACTAGATCCGCCATGTCCGACGCGCCGTTTCGCACCCTCTCCTCCCGCACCGTGTTTCGCAACCGCTGGATTGCGCTCGAGGAGCACGAGGTCGAGGCGGCGGCGGGCGGGCACCAGTTCACCTATACCTACCTTGCGGTGGAGCCTTCGGTGATGGTGGTGGCGGTGACCGAGGAGGGGCGCATCCCGATCATCCGGCAGTATCGCTACCCCTCGAAGGCGTACAACCTGGAGCTGCCCGGGGGCGGCGCCGGCGGGCAGACGCCGGAGGAGGCGGCGCGGATGGAGCTCGAAGAGGAGACGGGTTATCGCGCCGGCCGGGTGGAAAAGCTGGGCGATTTCATCACCTACTGCGGGCTGGCGGACGAGGTCTGTCACGTGATGCTGGCGACTCAGTTGCAACCCGGGCGCCAAAACACGGAAGTGACCGAGAGCATCGAGCCGCGCGAGGTGGAGTACGGGGAATTGCTCGAGATGATCCGCAGGGGCGAGTTTCGAGACGGCATGGGCTTGGCGGCGCTGCACATCGCCCGCGAACGGCTCGAGCGCGAGCTGGGCGTGTAGATTGGCCGCGGGCGAGCAAATTTTCCACGAGCACGGATGCGCGGCGGCGAAGTTACGAAAGCGGCCGTGGCTGTAATGGGCGGCCCCGCTGTTGGACCGCAAACGGGCATGATGTTAGGCGAGGATGTTGCGGAGAGTTGTGAAGACCTCGCCGGGGCGGGCTGGCGGCGGAGCGTGTTTGGTTGCGGTTGCGATGCTGGCGACGTGTGCGCAGGCGGCGTTTGCGCAGGCGCCGGCGGAAGCGCAGGCTCAGCCGGCGGCGGCGAGCGAGGCCGCGGCCGAGGGCGAGGCCGAGCAAGCGGGGGACGCGCCGGCCGCGGCCGCCGCGGAGGGCGGCGCGGCGGCGCAACGGACCTCGCTCAATCTGCTTGGCCAGGAAGATACGAAATCGGGCGAGGCGCGGCGCAACGAGAACGTCCAGTTCAATCTCGTCGACACGAATACGCTGCAGGAGCTCAACATCCGGCTCGGCGCGTCGGCGACGTTGCTGAGCGAGATTCCCGCCGACCGCGACTCCTACGGCGCCGAGTATGGCCGGCGAGCTCCGCCTCCGCTGCACCTGCCTCGGCCGCGAGGCAGCGGCTTTCACGGCAATTTTTTTCTCACGCATGGCAATAGCGTCTTCTCGGCGCGGTCGTTCTTCCAGGTGGGCGACGTGAAGCCGGCGAACGAGAATCGCTACGGATTCCGCGTGACGGGTCCGGCGTGGAAAGGCGCGCGGTTTACCGTCAACGCGTCGCAGCAGAAGATTCGCGGCCAGGTCAACGGCAACGTGCTGGTGCCGTTGCCGGACGAGCGTACGCCGTTGCGGATCGACCCGACGAGCAAGGAGCCCGTCGACGCAGAGACGCTCGCGATCGTGGAGGAGTTGCTGGCCGCCTATCCGGACGAGTTGCCCAACCGCACCGACATTGCGCCCAGGGCGCTCAACACGAACGCGCCGCAGCGAGTGGACACCGATTCGGCGACGCTGCGGCTCGATCAGTCGCTCAGCGGGGACGATCAGCTTGGGTTGAGCTACGTGTTCACCTCGCAGAACGTCGACGCGTTCCAACTGGTTCGCGGACGCAACCCCGATACGCGCATCAAGAACCACCGGCCGCGCGTGACTTGGACGCGCACCTGGTCGCCGCAAACGCTGACGAACTTTTCAGTGGGGTTCGACCGGGTCGGGTCGCTACTTACGCCTGAGCCGAACAATTTCGGGCCGACGGTCGGGGTGGGCAACGCAATCGAGGGGCAGGGACCGTCGCCGCTGATTCCGGTCAACCGCGCGTTGAACACGTTCCGCTACGCCGGCTCGGTCTCGCGCAGGTTTACGAAGCACGACGTTCAAGCGGGGTTCCACTTCTCGCGAATCCAGCTCAACGGCGTGGAGCAGCAGGCGATTCGCGGCAACACGATTTTTTCGAACGCCTTCGGCAACGATGCGATCACGAACTTCCGGCTGGGCAAGCCGACGCGGCTGCTCAAGACGGTGGGCGAGTTCCACCGCGGCTTCCGGCAGTGGGCGAACCAGTTCTACATCGCCGACAAGTGGCGGCCGAGCTCGAATCTGACGCTCGATTTCGGCCTGCGGTATGAGCTGGCGACGGTTCCGCAGGAGGTCAACGAGTTCGAGCGACTGCCGTATAGCTGCGACTGCAACAACCTGGCGCCGCGATTCGGTTTCGCGTACCGGTTGGGCGATCGGGCGGGCGTGCTGCGCGGGGCGTACGGCATCTCCTACGGCGAGATCTATCCGGTGACCTACAGCCAGTTCCGGATCAACGCGCCGAACGTGGTGCGGTTGGTGGTGCTGCAGCCCGATCTGGCGGACATCTTGAGCGGCGCGGCGTTCGCGGACGTCTCGCCAGGGTCGCGGTCGACGCTGTTCGACATTGCAGACAACTTGGTGGAGCCCTACGCACACCAGTACAGCTTGAGCTGGCAGCTTGCGCTCTCGCAGAAGATGAGCATGGAGCTAGGCTACGTGGGCAGCCGCACGCACAAGGTGTTTCAGGCTTGGTTCCTCAACCGCGGAGAGCGGCCCGAGGGCGTGCGGGTACAAGTCCGCAACACGAACGAACGGCGGGCGGACGCGCGCTTCAACGACGTGCTGCGGCTGCACAACGCCTCGCGCGCCTATTACGACGCTGCGCGCGTCTCGTTCGTGGTGCGGGACCTGAAGGGCTTCACCCTCGACTCGGCGTACTGGTTCAGCAAGTCGATCGATCTGGGCAGCGACTACACGAACACGATGAACGGCGGCGACGCGCGGCGCGCGGTGAGCCAAACGGCGAACGAAATCCACCGGGACGTGAAGTCGTTGAGCTTTTTCGATCAGCCGCACGCCTTTCTGTTACGCGTCGCCTATGAGACGCCGAAGGGCAAGGGCTGGACCGGGAAGGTGTTTGGCGGCTGGCAATTCTCGACGGTGAGCCTGCTCAAGACGGGCACGCCGTTCAGCGTGGTGACCGGCTCGGATGCGCCGGGGTTCGGCAACGTGGACGGGGCGAGCGGAGACCGGCCGCACTTGCTCGATACCTCGCTGCTGGGGCGGACGATCGGCGATCCGGACACGTCGCTCCAGATGATGCCGCAGGCGGCGTTTGCGTTCCAAGACGCCGAGGCGGGCGAGGTGGCCGGAACGCTGGGGCTACGGACGTTTCGCAAGGGCAAGATCGCGAATGTAAACGCGAGCCTGGCGCGGACATGGGCGGTGTCGGCGGATCTGAGGGTGCAGTTTCGGATCGAGTCGGTGAACTTCTTCAACACGCCGCAGTTCGCGGCCCCGAACTTTAACCTGACCTCGCCGAGCTTTGGGCGGATCACGAACACGCTGAACGACGGGCGGACGTTCCGGTTCACGCTGCAGTTCGAGTACTGAGCTGGCTGGGCGCGGCCAGAGCCGCCACAACTCACCCGGAGCCGGCGGTAGCGCGGGAGGGTTGCCAGGGAAGGCTAACGGCGATTTGCCAGTAAGTCGTGTGCTCGCCTATGATCGAGGTATTGGGGTTAGAAAATTGAACTTTGGAGGTTAGTCATGTCGAGCGCCTTGGGACTGCGCCGTGTCGCAGCCCTGTTCGTCGTTGCCCTCTTCGCCGCATCCGCGGCCTTCTCCCAGACCGCCACTCTCAGTGGCCGCGTCACTGACACGACCGACTCGGTCGTTCCCGCAACCCGCATCACTGTCACCAACGAAGCCACCGCCGCCGCGCGCGAGGTGCAAACCAACGAGGCCGGCCTGTACACAGTACCGTTGCTGCCGCCCGGCGCCTACCGCATCCTGGTCGAGCAGGACGGCTTCAAGCCTATCAGTCGCACCGGCGTTGTGCTCGAGGTGGACCAGCGCGCGGAGGTTAACTTCACGCTGGAGGTCGGCGAGCTCACCGAGCAGATCGAGGTGGTCGCCAACGCCATCCAGCTCAACACCGTCGACGCCAGCCGTGGACAGGTCATCGAGAACCAGCGCATCGTCGACATGCCGCTCAACGGGCGCAACTACAACCAGCTCGCGCTGCTCTCCGCTGGGGCCGTGCAGCCGGTCGGCGGCCGATTCGGCGGATTCAGCGTCGGCGGTCAGCGTACGACGCAGAACAACTTCATCTTGGATGGAGTGGACAACAACGGCGCCGAGCTCGCCGGAGCACAGCGCCGCGGCGAAATGGTGCAGCCCTCGATCGACGCAATCCAGGAGTTCAAAGTCCAAACGAATTCGTATTCGGCCGAGTATGGCCGAGCCATGGGCGGCGTCGTCAACGTGACGACCAAGTCGGGTACCAACCTGCTCCACGGCACCCTGTTCGAATTCCTGCGTAACGAGAAGGTCGATGCCAAGAACTTCTTCGATCCAGCCAACCGGCCCAAGCCGCCCTTCAAGCGGAACCAGTACGGCTTCTCGGTCGGAGGACCGCTCTACCTCGGTCCCAAGATGGATTACCGCAACAAGATCTTCTGGTTTGGCGATCTGGAGCAGACGAAGATTCGCGAGACCCGCACCGCGACCAGCACCATTCCAACGCTCGCGATGCGTAACGGCGATTTCGGAGAGTTGCTCCCGGATGACACGATCACCGATCCCATCACGGACCAGCCTTTTCCGAGCAACGTCATCCCCGCCGGGAGGATCGATCCCGTCTCGCAAACGCTGATCAACCTCTATCCCAATCCGCAGAATAGCGACCTGGCGGCGAATTTCGTGAACCAATCGCCTCGCATCGAGGACGCCAAAAAGTGGGACACGCGCATCGACTTCATCCCGGGGGCGAAGAACAACTTCATGTGGCGGCTCAGCGCGCACAGCTTCGACCGGCCGTTCGCGCTTACTCTGCCTGCCCCGGCCTTCGGCGGCGGCAACGACCAGATCGTGGAAGGCATCAACACCGGCGCGACGTGGAACCGCATCCTGACGCCGAGCCTGCTGCTCTCCATTCGCGGGGCCTGGAATTTCGGCTTGTTCAAGCGCGACAATCCGGCGGCGGCCGGCGGCGAGTTGCTGAACGACAGGTACGGCATCCAAGGCGCCAACAACACCATCCCGGGCGGTTTCTCGATCCAGTCGATCACCGGCTATACCAACGTCGGGCTGGGCGCCTTCAACCCGGTCGACCGCGACTCCCAGAATCGCCAGTTCGTCACCGACCTGAGCTGGACGAAGGGCTCCCACAACATCAAGACGGGCTTCAACTTCATCCGCTCGCAAAACAACATCTTCAACATTCGTCACGAGATCGGCACGTACAGTTACAACGGCCGATTTACAGGCGACGGCATGTCCGACTTCCTGCTCGGCATGGCCAGCCAGTACCGCTTCCAGACGCGCATTCAAGTCCAGCTACGCCAGGCGTTGTGGGCCGGCTACGTCAACGATGACTGGAAGGTCACGCCAAAGCTCACGTTGAACATGGGCGTGCGGTACGAGTTCCTGCAACCGTGGGTGGACAACAAGAACCGCCTGGGCGTGTTCGACATCACCACCGACCCCAACAACCCGCAGTTGTTCTTCGCGGAGGGAACCACGAGCTTCACGCGCGCCGGCTACCGCTCTGACAAGAACAACTTCATGCCGCGGTTGGGCTTCGCCTACAAAGTGTCGCCGAAAACCGTCATTCGCTCCGGCTACGGCATCTTCTACGCCTACATGGAGCCCTACGGCGACGCGCAGTACCTGATCGGCAATCCGCCGAACGCCTACGGCGTGGACCTGCGGTCGGGCGCCAACGATCCGGCCGTGCTGCTGAGAGACGGCCCGGCGGCTGGCTCTCTCGAGCTAGAGAACGCCACTGGTCTGACCTTCTCGTCCTACAACCGCGAGCCTGAGCTCAGCTACGCTCAGCAGTGGAACTTCAACATCCAGCATGAGCTGGGCGACAATTGGCTGTTCGAGACCGGCTATTCCGGCTCGCGCGGCGCTCATCTGCTGCGGCGCTACGATGGCAACTTCTCGCCTCCAGGGCCGGGCAACATCAACGCCAAACGGCGCTACTCTTCGGCAAGGATCCCGGGCTTGGATCGCGACATCTCGCCGTTGGGCGAAGTCATCTTCTACAACCAGGACGGCAACAGCTTCTATCACGCCTGGGTGTCGAAGATCGAGAAACGCTTCTCTTCAGGCTTCACTCTGCTGGGTTCCCACACCTGGTCGAAGAACATTGGCGACGTGTGCGGCAACGCGGCCTCGGGCAATACCTCCGGTTGCGGCTTCCAGGACCTGCGCGATCTGACGCTGGAGCGGTCGCTCGACAACCAGGACGTTCCGCAGCGGTTTGTGGTCAGCGGCCTCTACGAGTTGCCGTTCGGCCGCGGTCAGCAGTACGGCTCCAACATGCCCAAGGCGTTGGACTACGTCTTCGGGGGCTGGGGCATCGGCAGCATCGTGACCTGGTCCAGCGGACGCCCCTACTCGCTGACGATCGGCGGCAACCCGGCCAACTCCGGCTCGCACGGCGTGGTCAACCGGCCGAACGTCAACGGCGACCCGCATCTTGACGGCGATGCACGTACGCTCCAGGAGGACTTCGACACCTCGGCGTTCTCGCGCCAGGAAGACTTCCAGATTGGGACGCTGGGCCGCAATACGATGCGGCAGCGCGCGTTCTTCGTCTGGGATTTCGCTGCGTTGAAGGACTTCACGATCACCGAGGACGTGCGGCTACAGTTCCGCTTCGAGTCCTTCCAGTTCACCAACACTCCGCGGTTCGGCCAGGCCGGCAACGTGTTCGGCACGGCAAACTTCGGACGCATTACGAGCGCGGCGACGCCGCGTAACAACCAGTTCGGCTTGAAACTGATCTGGTAGCGCCGACCCGGCAAGCGCGGCCGCTCGAGCCGCGGGGCGCCCCAGAGACGCGCCCGCACGGGCGCGTCTCTGGGGCGGGGGCCGGGGGTGCGGTAGGGGGCGGCCACGGGCGTCTACCGAAGACCTAGCGGATGTCGAGCGTCTCCGCGAGGGGCTCGAGCTCGGGGTCTAGCTGAATGGCGCGCTGGAGGACGCGCGTTTGGATCAGCTCTTCGCCTTTCTTCCCCCAGTAGTACGCGAAGACCCAAATGGCGAACGTCTCGATCAAAAAGACGAGGATGCCGCCGCCGATGAGGAAGTTGTAGGCGACGGCGAGCAAGGGCGAGAGGGCAAGGGCGATGGCGATTCCACGATACTGCCGCTCGTATTTGCGTTTGAGCGGTTCGTGGTCGGCGCCAAGCAGGACCAAGGTGTCGCCCGCGCACCGCCAGCATACCCACGCGACGCCGGCGAAAAACAAGACGGCGCAGATTCCGTGCGGCGTCACGAAGCCGAAGGGCTCCCAGGTGTGCGGGAAGATGGCGACGCCGAGGGCGAGCGCGCCGGCGACGTTGAGCACGATGTTCTCCCGATCGGTGAAACCCTTGTAAAGGTAGAGGCAAACGCCGACTGCGAACAGGAAGCCGACGAAGAGGTTGCGCAGGGCGGTGTCGTAGTAGGCGCTGATCGAGGGTTGCAGCTCCTTGCCAAAGAGCGCCAGCCCAATGGGCAGCGCAATCGATATGAGGACTAGCGCCATGCGTAGGCCAATGTAGGTGCTGAAGACGTGCTCTTCGAGCTTCTCGAGGCTGGTCTTGTCGGAATTGCTCATAGGTTGATCCCGATCGTGCGGGCGCGGGCCGGTTGCGCCCGCCCATAAAAAGTAGGCGGAAACCGGGCGTGGAACGGGCCGCGGCGGGGCTTCATGGTATTGCTCCGAGCCGTGCAATCTTCATTTGCGACTCAGTCATATTCATGCAAATATGTAAATATGCGCACGACGATCGACATTCCCGACGAGCTGCACCGCGAGCTCAAGGCGAAGGCGGCTCTGGAGGGGCGCACGGTGCGTGAGCTGGTGATCGGGCTTATCGAAGCGGACGTTCGACGAGACGTCGTCAAGGGTAAGCGGGTGAATCTACCGGTGATCAAGTCGAAACGGAAGGGCGTCTTCAACCTGACGCGCGAGCAGATCGATGAGGCCATGTTTGGTTGACCTCAACGTCTGGGTCGCTGTTGCTCACGACGGCCACCAGCACCACCGCACCGCGGCCGCTTGGTTCGAGTTGGTCGGGGTCGGGGAAGCCTTCT
The DNA here is from genome assembly GCA_965216545.1 of Bryobacterales bacterium. Lineage (GTDB taxonomy): Bacteria > Acidobacteriota > Terriglobia > Bryobacterales > UBA6623 > RI-231. The sequence goes on along the minus strand of OZ244172.1, from coordinate 121,670 downwards.
TCTGCCGCAGCACGCAGATGGGCTTTCTGCGACTGCTGACCAATCGACAGATTGCCGCTGCCTGTGGAGCTCGTCCCCGTTCGCTCAATGAGGCTTGGAAGTGCCATGACGAGCTTCACCAGGACCCACGCGTCGGTTTCCTGACCGAGCCGGACGATCTCGAGGACGAGTTGCGGCGTCTGAGCGCGGGGTCTTTCGCGTCGCCGAAGCTGCTCCAGGACGCGTACTTGGCGGCATTCGCGAACAAGTGGGGCATCGCGCTGGCAACGTTCGATCGTGGCTTTGCCGCTCGGGGCGGCGTGGAGAGTCTGGTGGTGGTGGAGTGAGGCGAGGGCGGCCCGTGCGAGCCGCCCCCATGCTCGTTCAGTCGATCAACACGGTTACGGCGTTTGAGGGCGCGCCGTCTGCGGTGACGTGGATGGTCGCTTCGCCGCTGCCGGCGAGCTCGGGCGAGAGGCGCACGTTGACCTGGTCGAGCGCGAAGAACTCGCTCGAGGGTCCCCAGGCCACGACCGGGGCCGACTCGCCGTTGATCAGCGCTTCCACTGTGTCGGCGCCGCGGATGCCGGTGCCGAACAGCAGGAGAATGACGTCGCCGCCGGAGGCGACGTCAATGCCGGCCGGCACGATAGCGCCGTCGGCCATCTCGAAGACGGCGAGCTGTTGCTCTCCGCCGGCGCCGTCGAGGCGCAGCGCGACGGCCGCGGCCACCCCCGAGCCCGTGCCGTCGGCGGAGAAGATGCCCGGAGCGACCGCGCCGACCTGGATCGGCGTCGATTCCGGCGCCTGGCCGGCCGGGTTGAGGGTCACCGTCGCCAGTCCCTCGGCCGTGCCGCCGGGAATCGCTCCGTTGAGCTGATCGGGCATCACCGAGAACAACGGCATGACTCGGGATTCGCCCGCGCTGTCGGTCACCGTTGCGCTGACGCCGGCAATCAGACCCGTGAGAGGCTGATTACCCGCGGCGCCGCCGCGGTTGGTCATGCCCTCGCGGAAGATCGAGACGATCTGTTCGTGGCTGAAGCCAGGTCCGCGGAAGCTGGCGCCGTTAGTGATCGCCAGGCCTGCCGGCAGCACCGTGCCGGAGGCGAGATAGATGCGGTCGCCCATGCGTCCTTCGTCGCCGTCGGCCGCATTGCCGGCGGCGGCGAAGACGATCGGCCCGGCGTTGGCTTCCGGAGCGGTCCACTCGAACGCAAAGGCGGCGGCGCCATCGGACATGGCGTGCGGCATGGTGTGGGTGGCGAACTGCAACGGCGACGCCGGACACGGGGCTCCGGGGCGCGAGCGTCCTTGATTCGCGACCTGAAGGCCGCCGGCGTCATCGGCCGGAACCGCGAAGTCGCCAGCTTGGAAGCAACCGTCGGGCGAGCGGGCGCTGATGGAGAACCCGGCGGCCGTCTGCGTCTCGTCGGGATCGCTGACGGTGACAACGACCGGGTAGGTCATGCCGGGCTCGTAGCGGAGCTCGCCGAGCGGCATGCCGCCAATCTCAATGGTGACGCCGCCGGGACCTTCGTCAGGCGCAAGCCCGACGTGGCAACGCCCTTGCGTGCAGTTGCGCTCGCCTGGGAACGGTCCGCCGGTGCGACGCGGCGGCGCGCCGGCCTCTCGAGAGACCAACCACGCCGGGGTGACCAGCGCGGCCGTGACCAGAACAGACCAGGAAACCCGCTTCAACAAGATTGCATTTGAGCTCACAACTTCCTCCTTTTCGTCGGCTATTTCTTCAACCAGGCCGAGGGAATCGCAGCTCGGAAGGCGCACGTGTCCCAAGAGCGAAGAACTACCCCAGACCCCTAACCGGCAATAGCGTACCGGAATACCGAGGCGCGGTATCGGAGTTGTTACAGGTGTAACCGAACCGGCTTCTGGTGAGGAGTGGCGGCTAGCGGCGGAAGTCCTTGCTGCCGCGCTTGTCGTAGGGGGCGCCGGTGCCGGAGGAGCCCATGAAGAACTTGCGGCCGTCGGCGAGGGTGACGTCGCGGCCGTTGGCGCGCGAGGAGCGATCCTTGGCCTGGTAGCCGTCGACGATGATGACCTCGCCGGGCTTGACGGTGTCGCGCTTGAGGCCTCGGCGCAGCAGGCTGTTGGGCGTACCGCCCTCGACCATCCAGACCACCTTGTCGCCGTTCTCCTCGGTGACTTCCACGTGGATCCAGGTGTGCGGGTTGATCCACTCGACCTTGACAACCGGACCCTTGAGCAGGACGGGCCGGTTGGGGTCGAACTCGGCGCCGAAGGCGTGGTGGGCGTAGAGCGGCGCGACGGTCCAGACCAGCGCGGCCAGCGCCGCGACACAAACGCCCAGGATGGCTAAGCGGATACGCATGTTCGACATCATCCTACCTCACTGTCCGCCCGGGGATTTCCCGAGTGCTTCTTGCTCGAGCAGACGAGCGCCGCGCAGGATGCCGCCGAAGGAATAGTTGCCTTCGTGGCAGGCGTATTCGTAGATGCGGTCGGTGGTGGCCGGCCAGACGTACTCGCCGCTCCAGGGCTCGGTCCACACGGTTGGGTCATCGACGGTGAACTGATAGAGCAGGGTGTTCTCATCGATGCGCGAGAAGCGCTCGACGACGTGGAGATTGCGGGATGCGCCGGAGAGCGCGGGCTTGTCGCTGAAGTTCGTCGTATCGACGACGAGCGTGTCGCCCTCCCAATGGCCCACCGAATCGCCGAGCCATTTTCGAACGTCGTCCGGGGCGTGCTCGGCGTTCATGCGGACGATGCGGGCGTCGTGCACCATCTCGACGAGGATCATGACGGTGTCTGGCGTCTGGACGATTTTCTTGAGGTTGTTGTAGAGCGCGGGCAGCATGGGCGGGCCGCCGGTGGAGCTGAAGCCGAGCAGGCAGCGCTCGGCGAGCGGGCGCATCTCGGGGTCGTCGTAGGGACCCGGGTCGACGCCTTCGTTGATCCACCAGGCCGCGCCGGTGTTGGCTCGGTAGAGCTTGGCGCGGGCGGCGGCCCGGCGGCGGGCGGCGGGAATCAGCGGCGGGCGGCGGCCGTTGGTCGGGTCGGTGATGATGGAGGTGCGCCATTTGCCGTCGATCTTGAAGGCGCTCTCGCCGCGCTCGATCCAGAACGAGTTGTAGCCGCCGACGTTGCCCGAGGCGCCGGTCGACCCGTCGCCGCCCTCGGGCGGCGCTTCGCGGTCGGGATTGCTGGCCCGGTTGCGCTTGGCCATGTACTCGGCCTCTTGGCGGGCGATGGCGTCGGCCTCTTCGTCGCTGAGCTCGAGCCGGTCGCCGTAGCGGGCGGGTCGCTGCAGCGGCGTGAGGGTCGAGACGTCGTAGGTCCCCGACAGGTTCGGCTTGCCGTCGGCGGTGCGCGGGATATCGGCCGCGGGCAGGGCGGCGGCGAGCAGAACGGAGAGAACGAGGGAGCGGACGAGCATGGCGGCGGTCCTCCTGCTAGCGCGGCAGCGGCTTGCGCCGGTATTCGCCGAACATGAGCTCTTCGACGAACTCGACGCATTTGAAGTCCATGAGCCGGGCGTCTCCTTCCATACGGCGATAGAGCGGCAGGCTGATTTTCCAAGGACGCGTGAAGACCTCGGGGTCTTCGATGGCGGCCTCGTAGCGGATGTGGTTGGGCCCTGTGAGCGTGTAGCGCTCGACGACGTGGAGTTGGTTGCTGTGGTGCGTTCCAGAGCGGTCGAGCCAGGTCTGGTCGGTCTGGCCGGTGACGTCGATGACGAGGGTATCGCCTTCCCAATGCGCCACGGACTGGCCCATCCAGGAATCGACCTCGGCGGGGCCGATGTCTTCGAAGAAGACGTCGCGGACCGCGCCGGCGAACTCGTAGGCGATGAACATGGACTTGGCGTTGTGGACGATCTGGAACGGGAAGGGCATGTAGACTGCGCGCGGAACGCCGGGCATGTAGCACTTGATCTCGGGGTCGCGCTCGAGCCAGTGCTCGCGATTCTCGGCGCGCTTGGCGGCGGCTTCGGGCTTGTAGGGGATCTTGCCGCCTTCGACGATCCCCATGCCGCCGGGGACCGCGCCGACGGCGCCGAGGCGCAGCAACGGGACGTCGGGCAAGGGGCCGTGGGGGCCTTCGCGGAGTTGCAGGGAGTGGCGGGCGAGGTGGCGCTCGATGTCGTAGTGCGCCGAACCGATGGCCTGCCAGACGCCGTTGAGGTCGGGTTTGCCGTTGGGCAGGCGGGGGGGCTCGAAGTCGGCGGCGAGGCCGGCGGCGGCCAGCGCCAGGACGGCGAAGACGGTTCTCATGACGGCTCGGGTGTAGTTATAGCATCTTGTGGCGCACGGCGCAGCGGTTACGCACTCTGTTGAAGTTGCGAGAGGATGTCCGGGTTGCAGCGGCGAAGGTTGCCTCATTCTTGCCGGAAGGGCATGCGCTAGAGTTTCAGCTGTGGCGCACGGCTGCGCGGTCGATCGGGGCCTTTGGTCCCGGGGCGAGGCGCAGCCTCGCGCCACAAGAAGGGGGCGGAGTTAGTAGAAGGCGATCCAGCGGCCGGAAAAGCCCACGGCGAACCACAGGCCTTGCGAGAATACGGCGGTGAGGACGCGCAACGCACCGGTTCTTTCCGCCGCTCCGGCGACGCGGCGGCGCCAGGTGAAGGTGTAGATCGTCGCCAGGACGAGGAAGACCATCTTCCACCAAAACGGCGGGCTATAGAAACACTTGATCGCCTCGGAGAGGAACATCGGGATGCCGGTGAGGATCATCGTCGTCCAACCCAGAACCAGCCACGGCCTGGCCTGGCGAGCGACATCGGCCGTGGCCTGACTCTTCAAACCCCAGCCCAGCAGCCGCAGGTCGACCAGGATCAGCGCGCCACCCATCAACGCCAGCCCCAGCAAGTGGACGCATTCGATGACCGGAAACAGCCAGATCGATTCCCGCACCACCGTGCCGAGCGAGGTCGCCTCGAACCATTCGAACAGCGGATAGTAGTCGTCCAGCATCACAGTCAGTCGAACCAGTTGTAAGCCTGCATGCGCCCGCAGACGACGACGGCGCTCCACAGCGCAAGAGAGAAGAGGCCGGCCATGCGGGCGCGCGGCGGCGGGAGGGCGTCGCCATCCCAATGCGCCACGCTCTGGAAGATTGTGCGATGGAAGACGAAGGCATTGAGGCCGGCGAGCGCGAGCGCGACCATCTTGATCCGGAAAAAGATGTTGCCGTAGGCGCGCACCGGGCCGGAGTAGAACAGCAGCAGGCCGCTGACGACCATCAAGGCGAAGCCCGCGTAGGCCCAGGGCAACAAACGGTTGGCGACGGCGGAGACGGGGATACTGCGCAAGCCCGCGCCGACCAAGCGCAGGTCGAGCATCAGGATCATGCCGAGAAACAGCGCCAACGAGAGCACGTGGGTCGTCTCGACGTAGGGGTAGAACAGGATGGACTCGCGGATCGCGATGCTTCCCGGCGTCTCGTTGAGCCACTCCATCCAAGCTTGCATGGCGGATCGCCGAGAGGATACCAAACGGTCTGCTACGATGCCCGTGGGCTGAACTATATGGGCTCCAGACGATACGTCGCCGGGCTGGCGATTCTGATCTGTGCGTGCGGGGGCGGGGAAGCTCCCGAGCCCGAGGGGCCGCCGTTTCGTCCGGTGGCGTCGTTGGGCGAGGTGATGCACGACATCGTGCTGCCCAACGCCGAGGCGATTTGGGACTCGGTCGGCGCGATCATCACGATTGAAGGCATCGACGAGTTCGCGCCGGGCTCGGAGGACGAGTGGATCGCGGTGCGCAGCAGCGCGACGACGCTGATGGAGGCTGGCAACCTGCTGATGATGGCGCCCCGAGCCAAGGACGACGGGCCGTGGATGGAGCGGGCGCGGGCGCTGATCGATGCGGCGGAGTCGATACGGGAGGCGGCCGAGGAGCGCAATGCGCAGACGGTATTCGATCGCGGCGAGCTGATCTTCAACGCCTGCCAGGGGTGCCATTTCGAGTATCGCTTCGAGGATGACCCGGATACGATCCGGTCGCATTGAGGGTTTGCGGGGACAGGAACGTGTGAATAAATCACCGGGCGCTCGCGACCTTGGCCGCCGTTGATTCGCAGGCACTTGTGGCGAGTCGCGAGAACCAGTCCCGGATTTCTTCACACGTTCCTGTCAGCGAGTTTCGCGCCTGCGAGCTGTGCCTGAGCCCGTTGATTCCGTCGCGGCGAGAAGTCGTGAGAGTCCCCAGCGGCCGGCATCTCACGCGTGCGGCTCGGGGTCTAGCGCTGTGACGCGGGTGCTAGCATGAATCTTTCCGTCGCGTACCGCCTTGTCCCAGGATTTTCTCGAGATCAAGGGGGCGCGGGTTCACAACCTCAAAGGCGTGGATCTGCGTCTGCCGCACAACCACCTGATCGTCGTCACCGGCGTCTCTGGTTCGGGCAAGTCCTCGCTCGTCTTCGACACGATCTACGCCGAGGGCCAACGACGCTACGTCGAGTCGCTCTCAGCCTATGCGCGGCAGTTTCTCGAGCGCATGGAGAAGCCCGATGTGGACGAGATCGTCGGGGTCGCGCCGGCGGTGGCCATTCGGCAGAAGAACTCGACGCGCAATCCGCGCTCGACCGTCGCCACCTCCACCGAAATCTACGACTTTCTGCGCTTGCTCTACGCGCGGATCGGGCGGACCTTCTGCGCCGAGTGCGGCGAGCAGGTCCGCAAGGACACGGTGGATCACGTTGCGGCGCAAGTGCTGGCCTTGCCCGAGCGCTCGCGCTGGTTCGTGCTGTTTCCCGTGCCCGACATCGGCCCCGATGGGCTGACCGAGACCGTCAAGGCGCATTTGGCGGACTATCGCTCCAAGGGCTACAACCGGCTCTTCCAGAGCGGCAAGGTATTCGAATTTTCCACGCCCGAGTCGCTGCTCGACGTCGATTTCACGCTGCCGGTCTACGTGCTTGTCGACCGCTTGGCGATCGCACCCGACATCCGCGAGCGCGTCGTCGACGCCGCCGAGATCGCCTTCCGCGAGGTGCGGGAGGTGGTGTTCGCCGCAGCCGACGAGGACGCCGAGCAGGTGTGGTTCAGCGAGCGCTTCGAGTGCCGCAACTGTGGCCGCGGTTACCCCGAGCCGGAGCCGCAACTGTTCAGCTTCAACTCTCCCATCGGCGCCTGCCCGCGCTGCCAGGGCTTCGGCAACACCGTCGACTACGATCTGAACTTGGTCGTCCCCGATCGCTTCAAGACCATCAAGGAAGGTCCGGTCGATCCCTGGAACAAGCCCAAGTACAAGTCTTGGCAGAAGGACCTCGCGGCGGCCGCGAGAAAGGCTGGAATACGCACGAACGTGCCGTTCCACGAGCTCGACGAAGGGGAAAAGAAGTGGCTGCTCGAGGGCGACGAGAGCTTCCGGGGCGTCCAGGGTTTCTTCGACTTCCTCGAGACCAAGAAGTACAAGATGAGCGTGCGCATCCTGCTGGCTCGCTACCGCGGCTACACGCTGTGCCCGGACTGCGAAGGCGGTCGCTTGCGCTCCGAAGCGCTCAACGTCCGCATCGCCGACAAGACCATCCGAGACGTTACGGCGATGAGCCTGGAAGACGCTCGTGCGTTCTTCCAGACGCTCGCGCTCGAGGGCGCGCGCAAGAAGATCGGCGAGCAGTTGTTGCTCGACATCCGAAGCCGCCTGCAGTTCCTCAACGAGGTTGGGCTGGAGTACCTCACGCTCGACCGGCTGGCCTCGACGCTGTCGGGAGGCGAGGCCCAGCGCATTCAACTCGCAACCTCGCTCGGCTCGCGCCTCGTCGGCGCTTGCTACGTGCTCGACGAGCCCTCGATCGGGCTGCACGTGCGGGACACCGACCGTCTCATCGGCATTCTCGAGCGGCTACGCGACATCGGCAACACGATCGTCGTCGTCGAGCACGAAGCCGAGGTGATGCGCGCCGCCGACCACGTGGTCGACCTCGGCCCTGGCGCCGGCGAGCACGGCGGCGAGGTGATCTTCCGTGGACCGTACTCCAAGCTCGTCGCCAACGGCAGCCGGTCGTTGACTGGCAAGTACCTCAGTGGCAAGAAGGCGATCCCGGTCCCCAAGAAGCGCCGCAAACCCAAGGCGCGCAAGCAGGCGAAGTTCTTCGGCTGCCTCGAGCACAACTTGAAGAACATCGACGTAGCCATTCCCGTCGGGCTCTTTACGGCGATTACGGGCGTATCCGGATCGGGCAAGTCCACCTTGGTGCACGACATCGTCTATCGAGGACTCGAAACAGCGCGTAAGCAGGCCGAGGGCGAGGCGGACGATAGCGAGGGCCTGCGGCTGCCGTGCCGCCGGATCACCGGCGCGCAGCACTTCCAGGATGTGGTCCTCGTGGATCAGTCGCCCATCGGCCGCTCGCCGCGCTCGAACCCGGTGACCTACGTCAAGGCCTTCGACGAGATCCGCAAGCTCTTCGCCGGCACGCAAGACGCCCGGCGCAAGTCGATGACGCCGGGCTGGTTCTCGTTCAACGTGCCGGGCGGGCGCTGCGAGACCTGCCAGGGCGACGGCGTCCAAACCGTGGAGATGCAGTTCCTGGCCGACGTGGAGCTGGTCTGCGAAGACTGCGGCGGAAAACGCTTCGGACCGAAGGCGCTCGAGGTAAAGCTCGACGGCAGGAACGTCCACGACGTGCTCTCGATGACGGTGGACGAGGCGCTGCGTTTCTTTTCCCAACGACAGGCGATCACACGCCGGCTGGGCCCGCTGAGCGAGGTCGGGCTGGGGTACCTGCGACTGGGGCAGGCTGCGACCACGCTGTCGGGCGGCGAGGCGCAACGCGTGAAGCTGGCGGCCTACATCGCCCAGGCGAGCAACGACGATACGCTCTACATCTTCGACGAGCCCACCACCGGGCTGCACTTCGACGACATCGCCAAGCTGCTCGGGGCGCTCGACCGCTTGATCGAGAAGGGCGGCACGGTGTTGTGCATTGAGCACAACCTCGACGTGATCAAATCGGCCGATTGGGTTGTGGATCTGGGGCCGGAAGGCGGCGCGGGAGGCGGCGAGATCGTCGTTGAGGGCGCGCCGGAAGATGTTGCGGCTTGCGAGCGGTCCCATACTGGGCGGTTCCTCGGGGCCTTGCTGTGAGCAAGGCGTGAGGGGCTCCGTTCAGAGTGCGGGATCTCGAGTTTTGTTTGGAATGGCGGACTTCTTCTAGACAAAAATGTCGTCCCGGGCGCGCCGTTCCGGGCCGGCGCGTTGGCTGCGGGCTTTAGGGTCTCGGCGGGCGCCATCGCCGTAACGCATTCCAAGAAAACATGTTGGGCGTCGCGAAGCAGGATCGGCGCCTGCGCAACCCTAGATGCCGCCGGTACCATGGTCCCGGGCGGTCCTGGAACTTCGTAAGCGTATCATTCCCGCTCTTTTAGCCCAACAATGGATGGCTCGATCGGGCTGAGTGAGGCATCGTTGGAGGCGAGCATTTACGAAGACAACAGCATCTGAAACCGTTGCATAGGATATTCCTTCTCCAGATCCGCTCGAAGAGTGTAAAGCGCGGACGGGCGCTCCTCCCGCCCGTCCGCGAAACATAGCTGATGCGAAAGGACCGAAACCAGAGCTGGTGGTGAGATCCATGTCCTCTCTTCTTGATGTCCGTAGTCCGCTACGCACGCCGTTCGCCGAACCGCCTCCGGCCGCGATCGAGGAGCAACTCGATCTCGAAGGGCCCGGCGAGGACGTGTCGACCTCGACGAATCCCGTCGACGGCCTCGAGTACAGCCGCATCCCCGCAGCCGAGACCTGGATCGGCGCCGGGCCCGACGACCCCGAGGCCCGCGAGCAGGAACAGCCTCGCCACAGGGTGCGCCTGACGCGTTCCTACTGGCTCGGCTCTACGGCCGTTACCGTCGGCGCATATCGACGATATTGCGAGGCCACCGGCGAGTCGATGCCCGAGCCGCCGGCCTTCAACCGCAACTGGAAGTTCGAGGACCACCCCATCGTGAACGTCAGCCACGGCGACGCCTCCGAGTACTGCCAGTGGGCCGGCGGCCGTCTGCCGACAGAAGCGGAGTGGGAGCACGCCGCCACCGGCGGCAAGGCGAGCGTCTACCCCTGGGGGGCCGACCCCGACCACGACCGAGCCAACTTCGGGCGAGCGCTCTGGGGCACCACGCCCGTCCGCCGCTACCGCCCCAACGGCCTGGGCTTGCACGACATGGCGGGCAACGTTTGGGAGTGGTGCGAAGACTGGTTTGGCCCCTACCGCGGCGGACGGCACATCGACCCGTGCAGGCGGGAACGCTCGACCGCGCGAATCCTGCGCGGCGGCTCCTGGCTGGCCGGCTGGTGGTCGATTCGCTGCACCCATCGCGGGCGCTTCCCGCCCGAGGCCCGGCTGGGCACGGTTGGGTTCCGGTGCGTCTGGCTGGGCAGGACCGCCGAGCCGAATCGACTGGCGGCCTGAGCTCGCGGCCGGGCGTGGTTGCTCTGCTAACATCGAAGCCGATGAATCGCCGCGCCTTCGTTCGTACCGCCGCCGCGTTTGCCGCCGCCACCCGAGCGCGCCCCATTCTCGGCGCCAACGACACCGTCAACCTCGCCGTCGTCGGCGTGGGCGGCCGCGGACGCGACCACATCCAATATTTCTCGGATCTGCCGAACCTTCGCGTCGCCGGCGTCGTAGACGTCAGCCAGGCCGCCCGCGAGCGCGCCGAAGCTCTGGTCAACAAGCTGCAAGGCCACAAGCCGAAGCTCTACTCGGACATGCGCGAGGCCTTCGACTCGAACGAGATCGACGCCGTCTCCACCGCCACGCCCAACCACTGGCATGCGCTCACCACCATCTGGGCCTGCCAGGCGGACAAGCACATCTACGCTGAAAAGCCGGCCAGCCATGACATCTACGAGGGCAAACAGATGGTCGCCGCCGCGCGTAAGCACGACCGCGTCGTTCAGACCGGCTCGCAAAGCCGCTCCATCGAACACAAGCGCGAGGCGATGCAGATGCTGCGGGAAGGCGTGATCGGCGAGGTCTATATGGTGCGCGGCCTCTGCTACCGCCGCCGCTATTCCATCGGCCACACGCCGGTCGAGCCGCCGCCCGCCGGCGTTGATTGGGACTTCTTCCTCGGCCCCGCGCCCATGCGCGACTACACCAAGAATCGCTTCGACTACAACTGGCATTGGTTCTGGGACACCGGCAACGGCGACATCGGCAACCAAGGCGTGCACGAGATGGACATTTGCCGCTGGGCGCTCGGCCTCGCGCCCGACGACACGCCCGCGCGCGCGACCTCGTCGGGCGGCAAATTCGTCTGGCAGGACGATCAAGAGACGCCGAACATGCAGCAGGCCATGTTCCACTACCCCGGCAAGCAGATCGTCTTCGACGTCCGCAACCTCAACTCCAACACCGAGCTGCCAGCGGTGATGGGCAAGTCTGTCGTCGGCAACCTGATCTTCGGCTCGGAGGGCTTCATGGTCTTGCATCCCGAAGGCGTGCAAGTCTACATGGGCGACGAGCGCGAGAAGACGGTGGACGAGAAGCACCGCGAAGAGCGCGTCTGGGACCCGCGTCCCCACATGCAGAACTTCCTGGACGCCGTGCGCGCCAACGACCGCACTAAGCTACACGCCGAGATCGCGGAAGGCGTGGCCGCGGCGGCGCTGTGCCACTACGCCAACGCGAGCTACCGTCTCAGGCGGGTCGTCGAGATCGACCCCGCCAGCGGCATGGCCGAGGGCGACCGCGAAGCGAACAAGCTGCTCGAACGGCGCGGCCGCGCGCCGTACCGGATCCCCGAGATCTAGCCGACAGGCCTACCCCCACATTGCAAACGCAAACGCCGCGAACCCGCCGTAGACCGCCAGCGTTACGCCCGCGACGGCTTTGACCGCCTTGGCGGGCTCTCGCAGCAGCAGCCATACGCACGCCGCCACCGTCATCGCTGCTTCGACTGGTGCGGCGATACGGCCAAAGTGCCGCGGGTCCCAGTACGACACCGGGCTCACGAAACGCCAATCGCTGAACGGCAACAAGTGCCGGTGGCCGTCGTCGTGGTGCAGCGCGAAGTCGCACGCTTGATGCAGGCCCGCGCTCAAGAAGAACGCCTGGCCCCACCCCGAGCCCATGCGCCGGGCCAAGAACCATCCCAGCAGCGCCAGAGGAATCGAGTTCGGAATGTCGATCAACAACTGCCAGGCCGGATCCCAGTACGCTTGCGACCAGATCACCCGCTCCGGCGTGCCGAGAATCCCCTTCTCGTAGCCGTAGAAGAGGAACATCGGGGCGTCGGGGATCAGCGCACCGGCCAGCGCGGCCCACCACAGCCCGGGCCGCGGCGTGTTGCGAAACGCCAGCACGCCGAAGATCAGATGTGCGGGCGTGTTCACTCCAGAACCAGCGCGGACGCCACGGCTTTCCTTACGTTCTCCGGTGCATGCAAGACCTCGACCTCGACTCTCGAGCCCAAGGTATAGGCGCCGGAGACCGTGAGCTCGTAGCTCGACCGCAGGTTGCGATAAAGCAACTCCGCCAACTCCGCCGGCTTCAGGTCGAGCTTTTTCGCGAAGAAGTAGGCGCCGCCGGTGTTTCGAGCGAGCTTCTGGTAGGTCCCTTGGTCGGCGCCTTCGGCATAGACGCAAAACACTTGCACGCCGCGGCGCCGCGCGAGTGCATAGAGATCGCCTAGCGATGTGCGGCTCGCCCCTTCGGCCCCGGCGGAGAGCAACACGGCCGCACGGCGGCCGACCGCGTTCTCGAATCCGCCGTCGAGCACGGCGAACAACGCGTCCAGCCCGCGCGGATTGTTACCGTACCGAACGCCCATCACGCCCTTGCGCAGCAGGTCTTTGCTCGAGGTGAAGTCTTGCAGCAGCGTCGCCGCCTGGTCGTAGCCAACGAGCGCCATCTGGTCGCCCTCGGCCAGAGCGTTGATCATGGGCAGCGCCATGGGGCGGACCGTCTCGCCGATCATGCTCGTATCGAGAACGAGCATGAGGTCGAGCGTCCCCTCGAAGCGCTCGGCGGCTTCCACGCGCAGTTGCGTGTCGCCATCGGTCACCGCGAAGTCCGCGGCGCTCAGCCCCGCGATCGGCTCCCCGGACCTCTCATCGAAGGCCGCCACCACCAGCCGCGCTTGCTGCGCTTGCGCAGCCATGCACATGGAAACGGCGACGACGGCGACCCAGGCGCCCGCGGGGAGGGAGCGCGCGATGCGGCGAACCGGCTGAGTGTGTTTGAAAATCGTGTTGGGGGGACAGTCAGCGAGTTTCGCGCCTGCGAGCTCCATCTGTGCTTGTTGCTTGCATTGCGGCTCGAAATCGTGACAGTCCCCAGCGGCCAGCATCCGTGTGCTTGAAGCGGCCTTTTCATACAGGCTCGTCTGCAACCGGTGAAGCGCTACCATTTCCGTCCGCTCTTTAGCCTAATGCGTTTGGCCGTGCCGCGTTCGACGACCTCGATCGTCCCGTCCCCCACCCGCACATCGTCGACGCCCTGGTAGCCCGCGGGGATCTCCACGATGAAGGCGACGTAGCGCACCGTCTGCCGCTGTCGCCCCGGAATCCAGCGATAGACCGGCTTGCCGAGAAACTCGCCGCGACTCACCACCGACTCCATCGGCCCGCCGAAAGGCGTCGTGCCGAGCTCCATGCCGCGCGCCCGCACCTTGCCCTGCCACGGCAACTGGGTGTTGCGGCCGTTCTCTTGCCAGTCGCCCATGAAGGGAAAGTCCGCGGTCCGCCAGAGGTAGCCGATGAGGGCGCGGTAGTCGGGGTGATACATCGTGAACCAGGCGAGCTCGCGCGCCGGGTCCATCTCGTAGCCGGCATAGGTTCCGGCGTGGGCCTTGGGTTGCATCACGCGGAGGTCGGTCGGCTTGCCGTCCCACGCCTTGCCGTCGGGCCAAACGACCGCCCCGGGCGCCAGCGAATTCGTCTCCTCGCCGCCCCGGCGCACCTCGCCGCGCTTGGCGGACATGTCGAGCGTCGTCTTGCCGGGCTCGACGAACGGCGGCCCGAAAGTCACGTGCTGCACCCACATCGCAGGCCGGTCGTAGTCGACCAGGCTTTCCACCCACTCCTCGACGTAGAGCACCTGCTCGTCGGCCGGCAGCGTCAACACGCGCCCCACGTTGTACTGCGTCTTAGGCAGGTGGGCCGAGTACCACATGACTACGGTCTCGTCGTCGGCTTCGGCGCGGTCGAGCTTCCACTCCCGCGACAACGCCTCGCCGTGGTTGCCCAACCCATTGGCGGCTTCCGCCGGAGACGGCCCGCCGAAGGTAGGGAAGTTCAACAGATGGCCCATGTAACCTGACTGGAGCATCTTGTTCGTCCCGCCTCCGTACACCCGGTCATGCGTCGCCGGGTCGTACTCCCACGGCTCGATGGTGGGGAAGTGCGGCACGCGCATCGGGTTCACGGCGACGCGTGGATCATCCGACTTCAGCCGGATCTCGGCGAGGTGGCCGGCGCCGCGCAACGCCGCCACTCGCACCTCGGCGTTCTCGAGAAAGTAGGCGTCGCGCCCCTGAAACTCACCCTGATGAAAGCGCGCCGACTGACCGGCGAGCAGCGCCGGCAGCAAGAAGAAGGCAATTCCCCGCATGCCCGCGGATTGTAGCGCGCCGGCCCTAGCCGAAGACTCTTCGTGTGTACGCGCGGTTGTGGCGCAGGTCGGCCTCGGGGGCTCCGGGAGGCCGTGTTTCGAGCACGAGCCAGCCATCGTAGCCAATCTCGTCCAGCGCCTCGGCCACGGGGCGGAAGTCGATCGAGCCCTCCCCGAGGAGGTGCGGATTGTCCTTGACGTGGACTTGGCAGATGCGTTCGCGGCCGAGTTGGCGAATCTCGGCGGCGGGGTCTTTGCCCAGATTAAACAGGTTCGCGATGTCGTAGTAGATGGCGACGCCCTCGGCGTCGATCAGATCGAGCAGGCGCAGGTTCTCCTCGGCCGAGAGCCGGTTCTCCAGGCCCAGCGTGACCCCTCGCGCCGCCGCGCGCGGCCCTGCTTCCCGCGCCGCCGCCGCAAAGCGTTCGACGCGGCTCTGATCTTTCCATGCGAGCGCCTCGGAGCCGAACGAAGGGACAAGGATGACCTTGGCGCCAAGATCCGCGGCCGCGTCAATGGCATCGAGCAGCCAGATCGCGGCAACGGGCTCGGCATAGAGCTGCATCTGGTTGAACGCGCCCAGGACCACCGAAGGGATTTCGAGACCGTGCTTGCGAGCCAGGCGCTTGTAGGTCGCTCGCAGCGCGCGTTGGCGCAGGGGTAATCCGTCCTGATGGCGCCCCATGTGGACCTCCACTCCGTTCAGACCGACCCGGGCGGCAAGCTCGAGTGATGAGGGATCGCCAATCTTGCCGATCGGCGAGTCGAAGATCGCGATCGGACGGCTCTTCGACGCCGCCGTGGCTGCAACGCTCGCACCGACCAGACCCATCGCTTGCCGTCGTGTGGTCAGGACCATACCGCAGAGCATAGCGCGCGCAAAGCGGGCCGGCGCGAGCCTCTTGTCCGGAACGCCGCTTTGAGGTACGGTCTAGAAGGCTGCACACCGATGACGCCTCGCCAGTTCCAGGACCGACGCCAGTTTCTCCGCGGGGCCGCCAGCGCCCTGGCCTTGCCGCTTCTGCCGTCGCTGCCCGACGGGTTGCGCGCGGAGGCAAAGCCCGGGCGCAAAGCCAAGCGCTTGGTCTGCGTCGGCACGCAACTCGGCTTCTACAAGCCGGAGTTCTTCGCCGACGGCAAGACTGCCCGGCTGCTGCAACCGTTCTCCGAGGCCGGCCTGGACGGCGAGCTCACCACGATCTCCGGTCTCGACCACAAGGGCCCCACCGGCAACGGTCACGAGCTCGTCTATACGCTCTACACCGGCCACGTCGTCCGCAGCATCTCGCTCGACCAGTACGTCGCGCCGGAGCTCGGCAAGGATACGCGCTATGAGTCGCTGCAGCTCTGCTGCGGCGAAGCGCAGCAGAAAGCGTCGCTCTCGTTCACAGCCTCCGGCGTGCCGCTGCCGGTCATCCTGCGTCCCAGCGTGCTCTACGCCAAGGTGTTCGGCGTCGGCCCGGCCGAGCTCGACCGTCAGAACTACTTGCTCGAGTCCGGCAAGAGCCTGCTCGACGACCTCACCGCCGAGGCGCACAGCGTGAGCGCCAAGGCGAGCCCGGACGATCGCCGCAAGCTCGACGAGTTCTTCTCCTCCATTCGAGGCGTCGAAGCCAAGCTCGCCCGTCGCCGCGACTGGCTCGACAAGCCCTTCCCTGCCGCGCCCGCTGACCTCGAGCTTCCGCCGGAAGAGAACGTCGACGGCGCCTTCTTGCTCGACAACGAAGACCTGATGTGGGACCTCGCGGCGCTCGCGGTGCGCAACGACTCCACACGCGTCATCTCGATGACCATCCCGATCACCGATCAAGCCTTGTTCGTCGACGGCGGCTTCATGAAGGAGGGCTACCACCGACTCTCCCACCACGGCAACAAGGCGGAGAAGATCGCCGGGTTGCTCTCGATCGAGCAGCGCCACATGCAGGGTGCGACGCGCTTCCTCGCGGCGCTCAAACAAGCCGAAGACGTCGACGGCCGCAGCATGCTGGACTCCACCGTCACGCTCATTGGCAGCGCCATGGGCGACGCCGCCGCGCACCGGCGCACGAACTATCCGCTGCTGGTTGCCGGCGGCGGCTTTGAGCACAAACGCCACATCTCCTGTGGCGCGGATGGCCAGGTCGGCAACGAGATGGCGTGCGATTTGTTCGTCACCGTGCTCCAGCAACTTGGTTTCGAGACGGACCGCTTCAGCACCAGCCAGTCCGACCTCAACAGCGTGTTGGCATGAGGCTCCTCGCAGGGCTGTTGCTGATCGCGGGCGGCGCGTTCGCCGCCGAGGCTTATCGCGCGGAGTTCGTCGAAACCTACTGCCTGGCTTGCCATAGCGGCGTGAACGCCGCGAACAAGTTGCGCCTCGACGAGCAGAGCGAAGACCACGAGAAGTGGCGTCGCGTGCGGGACTATGTCGCGCGCGGCGTGATGCCGCCCAAGGCGGCGACGAAGCAACCCGCCACAGCAGAGCGCGACCGCTTCGTCGACTCCATCGAGCTCGCCACGGGGCCGCGCGTGCGACGGCTGAACCGCATCGAATACCTCAACACCTTGCGCGATCTCTTCGAGATTCGCGAGATCCGGCTGCCGCCGACCTTCCCCGAGGAGACGAACGACCACGAGCTCGACACCGCGGCCGAGGGCATGTTCGTGACCCCGGCGCTTCTTGACGCCTACCTCGAGGTCGCCACCGACATCGCCGACCGCATGGTCCCGCTGCCCGGCATGCCGCGAGCGCGCTCGGTCTCCACCCGCGAGAACATCGGCCAGGACGAATCCCGCACCCGCTACTGGACCCGCGAAGGCGACCCGGACGGGCTCTACTTCAGCGGTTTGAACATCGCCGGCTGGTCGGGCGGCTTCTGGGACACCGGCTTCACCGCGCCGGCGTCGGGGCTCTATCGCGTCCGCGTGAAAGCGAGCGCGGAAGCCGGCGTCGGCGCCGACGGCAAGCCGCTGCGGCTGGGCTTCTACGCGCTGAACGTGGGCGATTACAACCTGCCCAAGCGAGCTTTGCGCGCGCAGTTGCCTCTCGCCGGCTCGCTCACTGTGACCAATCGCTCCCCCAAGCTGCTGCACGCCGAGGTGAGGCTCGAGAAGGGCGAGAAGTTCCACGTCTACTGCGAGAACCGGCTCGCGAAACAATATCCGCCGGCGCTCATGCGCGAGCCGGGCAACGTCGCCGATCTGCGCCAGTTGCTGCGGGCCTACCTGGACGAGTCGCTGGCCTCGGGCCTGCCGACGATTCGCATGGAGCAGATGATCGTCGAAGGGCCGGTGGGCTCGCTGCCGCGGCAACGGGCGTTCCTGCAAAACCGCGAGCCCGTCGCCGACCCCGCCTATGTGGAGGCCGTCCTCGCTCCGCTAGCCGAGCGCGCCTTCCGGCGCCCGCTGAGCGATCGCGAGCGGGACGAGCTCGTCGCCGGCGCGCTCGACCACATGGCGGCGGCGCCGACGCCCGCGCACGGCATCCACTACGGGATACGGCGCATCCTCACCTCGCCGCAGTTCCTCTACCGCGAAACCGGCGACGGCCCGCTCGACGACTACGATTTGGCGAGCCGCTTGTCCTATTTGCTGTGGAGCTCGCTGCCGGACGGCGAGTTACTGGCCGCCGCCGGTGAAGGCCGCCTCTCCAGGCCTGGCGGTTTGCGCGCTCAGCTCGTGCGCATGACGAGCGAGGCGAAGGCGCAACGCTTCGTCGAGCACTTCACCGGGCAGTGGTTGGGCAACCGCAAGGCCTCGTCGGTGATGGTCTGCGACACGCGCCACGTCTGGAGCGAGCTGATCCGCCACGGCATGGTGCGCGGGGCCGAGATGTTCTTCGACGAGGTGTTGCAGCGCAATCTCTCGGTCCGCGCGTTCCTCGACTCCGACTTCACCTACGCCAACGAGCCCATGCGCATCGCCTGGGGCATCCCCGGCAACGAGGTCGACTTGCGCCGCCTGGAAGCCGACCAGCGCCAGAGCTTGCTGTGGCCCGAGCCCGAGCGCCTGGACTTGACGGCCCTCGGCCCCGAAGTCCCCGCCCACGTGGCCGGACGCGGCGGTGTGCTGGGGCTCTCGAGCGTGCTGGCCGCGACCGGCGACGGCGTGGATTCGTCGCCGATCCTGCGTGGCGTGTGGGTGCTCGAGAACCTGCTCGGAACGCCGCCCCCGCCGCCGCCGAGCAACGTTCCGGCCCTGGTCGCCGACACTTCGCAGGCGACGACCGTGCGCGAAGTCCTCGCCGCGCACAAGAAGGTCGAATCGTGCGCCGTCTGCCATCGCAGCATCGACCCCATCGGCCTCGCGCTCGAGACCTACGACGCGGTTGGCGGCTGGCGCACGGCATACTACCGAGAAGAGGGCGCCGAGGGCGAAGCGATCCCGGTCGACGCGAGCTCCATGCTCGCCGACGGCACGCCGCTTGACGGCCCCGCCGATCTGAAGCGCTACCTGCTCGGGCACTCGGACCAGTTCACCCACGCGCTCACGGAGAAGCTGCTGCTTTACGCAACGGGGCGCTCGGAGCTTTCCGTCGCGGATCGCCGCATCGTGCGGCAGATCGTGGAGGCGGCGCCGGAGGGAGGCTACGGCTTCCGGGACTTGCTCGGAGAGATTGTCGAGAGCGAAGCCTTCCGGGCTAGGTAGGCTGAGACGGCCGCGCATCCGTTCCACTGCTTTCTGGTGTGGCCTGCGGCTTCGTGACTAGCAAGGCCTTCGCCTGGATGTCTCCCATCATCTCGTCCATTCGGATACCCCTCCGCTCGAGGGCTCCTACCAAGCCTTCATAGGAGGCATCCCCAACCAAAGCGGGGTCTGGCGGCCCGGCCTCTCGCTCGATCTGCTCGAACCGCTCTTTGGTGGCGGCCTCGTCGTACTCGCTCGAGAGGACTGTCTGACTCGTAATCCCAGAGCGGTCGACGTCTCTCAGAAGAAGAAGCGTCGTAATTCGATCCCAAGTCGCCACGGTGGCTACCGTAGTATTCTCGGCGCAAAAGCGAACGAGAGCGTCGTCGGCGAACCGTAGGTTGCCAGTGAAAACTGCTACTCGGTTATCCAGATAGTGCTCCATCGTTTGAGCGTTCACACCCGATGCTTGAAGAGGCCAATCGACGAGCACGGTATGCGCGCCTTTCTCGAAGACCGCCCACCATTCCGAACCACGGTCGACCAGTCGGCCTGCCGCCAACAGACCGCCGATCACCTCGGAGAACGGGCCTTCCCGATCTTCGCCCCTCGCGACTCGGAACCCTGTCGAAGAGATCCACTCGATGACCTTCTCACGTAGATCTCCGTGAAACACGATCACGGAGAACGACGGCGGTCGACCCTCGACCTCTCGCATCAACGCTTCGATCATGAAGGCCCGCTGATTCTCGTCAGACATGGGTGTGAACATCTTCAAGAGGAACCATGCGACAAAGAGCGCGGGGATGATGTACCAGGACCAATGGGCCCCGGTTTCAACTCCGGGGCGGACCCACGCATACCACATGTAGGCGGCGCTGAGCCCGAACACGACCAATAGAATCAAACACCCCAAGCGCTGCTGCTGCACGTCGTCGCCTCCCCGCTCTGATTCGAAACCCTCGCGGCGACCGCCAAGCACAGCCCGGTATTCCAGCCTGGCCGCGTGGGGCTCAATGCCGCCGGCCCCTGGCGCCGATGATGATACGATATGAAGGGAACCGGGACGGCAAGGGAGTGTTGCCGCCCCGGCGGCTTTACGCCATCTTAGGCCTCCCTACGGAGGTTCGAAGATGACTTCTGCCGTACCGTCAGGGTGGGTAATCACGCGGATTCTCCATCCCTTACGGCCCTTGCGAGGGTGAGCCATACGGCCATCACCTCCTTCAGCCCGATAGATTCGGAAGCCCCGGCTTGCTCCCGGGGTTTTCCTGTCGGGGCCTGTCGTCAACCCCTTCCAGGAAAGCTCCCTTCGTCCGAATCGCCAAGCTGAGGCTCACATTCTAGTCGAAACAGATTTGCGGACCGTATAATCAAGGGCGACCCATGCCCGCGCGCCTCTTCCTCGCCCTGGTCCTGTTCGCCTGCGTTACGCCCGCGCAGACCGGCCCCAACTTCTTCTCGCAAAAGCTCTACCCGGCCTTCCGCGCCGTGCAGTGTCACATGTGCCACAACGACAACGGCGTGGCCAACGGCACGCGCTTCGAGTTCCCGCCCGACGACGCCAGCGAGGCGCAGATCGAGGCCTTCGGCGTCAGCCTAGCTCGCGTCGTCAACCGCGACGCCCCCGAAGCTTCACTGCTCTACCTCAAGCCCACCAACCGAGCCAAGCATCCCGGCGGCGAGCGCATCAAGCAGGGCAGCGACCAGGAGAAGTTGCTGCTCAGGTGGGTGCGGCATCTGGCCGCGCTCTCGCCAGAGCAGATCGCCGCGGCTGGCCGAGCCCCGGGGGAAGCCGGCGCCGCGCGCCACGCCCTCAGCGTGCGTCGCCTCACCCACTCGCAGTACAACAACGCCGTACGCGATCTCGTCGGCGAGCTCAGCCGGCCCGCGGATCAGTTTCCGCCCGAGGACTTCATCCACGGCTTCAAGAACCAGATCCACGGCCAATCGACCTCTCCGCTGCTGATGGAAGCCTACTCCGCCGCAGCCGAGAAAGTCGCCCGCAACGCCTTCCGCGGCGGCGACCAGAACGGCCTCGTGCCGTGCGCGCCCGCCAGCCCCAACGACGCCGCTTGCATGCAACGCTTCGTGCGCTCATTCGGGAAGCGAGCCTTCCGCCGTCCGCTCACCGAGGCCGAAGCGCAACGCTACTCCGAGCTTGCCCTCACGCTGGCCACCGAGCACGCGCAGTTCCTCTCCGGCGCCCAGGTCGTCGTCGAGGCCATGTTGCAGTCGCCGCACTTCCTGATGCGCTTCGAGTACGGCCCGGGTACGCCGAACGAGTCCTACGAGAACGCCGCCAAGCTCAGCTTCTTCCTCTGGAATACCATCCCCGACGACTGGCTGCTCGGCTTGGCGGACGCCGCCGCCCTACGCACCTCTCAGCAGATCCAGACCGCCGCCGCCAAGATGCTCGACGATCCCCGCGCCCCCGATGCAATGGACGAGTTCCTAAGCCAATGGATGCGCTTCGACCGCGCCCTCGAAACCATTCGCGACCGCAAGTACTACCCCGACTTCAACTCCGAGCTCGCCGCGGCCATGACCGAGGAGACGCGCCGCCTGTTCCGTCACCTGGCGTGGGGCGATCGCGACTTCCGCGCGCTGTTCAACGCCGACTACACCTTCGTCAACGCCGAGCTTGCCCAGCTCTACGGCTTGCCCGAGCCCGACGAGCCGTTCGCCCGCACGTCGTACCCGCCCGATACCAAGCGCGCCGGCGTCATCGGCCAAGGAACCTTCCTGCTGCTCACCTCCAAGCCGTCCGACACCTCGCCCACCGAGCGCGGCTTGTTCGTCCGCGAGCACTTCCTCTGCCAGGCCGTGCCGCCGCCCCCGCCCGGCGTCAACGCCACCTTGCCCCCGCTCACCGACGCCAAGCCCATGACCAACCGCGACCGCCTCGCCGTCCACCTCGCCAACGAAGCGTGCTCGGGCTGCCATCGCTTGGTCGACCCCATCGGCCTCGGGCTCGAACAGTTCGACGCCATCGGCCGCTACCGCGAGAAGTTCCACGTCGTCATTCCGCCCACGCGCGACGAGGCCAAGCGCAAGGTCAAGACCAAGGCCACCGAATACGACCTCGACATCGACGTCTCGGCGGACATCGTCGGCATCGCCGGCTCGAGCTTCAGCTCGCCCAAACAGCTCGGCGCGATCCTGGCCAACGACCCCGGCTGCCAGAAATGCGTCGTCAAGCAAGTCTTCCGCTACGCCCTGGGCCGCGACGAAACCCTGGCCGACCGCGTCGCGATCGACGCCACGCTCGAACGCTTCGAGAGCTCGGGCTTCCACTTCAAGCAACTACTGCTAGGCGTGGTCAGCTCGCAACCCTTCCTCGGCGGCATCCAGTAACCTTCTTTCCCCCTTTCGTGGCTCACGGCGCAGCCGTGCGTCAAAGCGGGCGGACCGGGTCAAGGGGGTCCAGGATCTATCGGATCATCTTGGCGTTTTGCTCGCGCGTCAGATCCCAGGGCTGTGCGGGCAGCGGGTCGTAGCGTGGGCGGGCGTCGCGCTTGGGGAAGCTCTCGACGACGGCGGTTAGCTTCTCGAGCGCCGCGCGGTGCGCCGGGTCCTTGCTGGCGATCAGGTTGTTCTCCTCGCCCGGGTCGGTCTGCAAGTCGTGGAGCTTGGCCGTCTTGCCGTCGAGCACGTGGATCTTGTAGCGCTTGTCGCGCACGACGCGGTCGGTGAAGTCTTGCACCGACCGCACGCCCTCGGCGTCGAGCCGAGCTGGGCCGTAACCCATCGCGAGCATCCACTCCCGCGGCCCGGCTTCGTCGTTGCCGTGCAACACGTCCACCAGCGAGTGGCCGTCGATCGTCACACCCCTGGGCAGCTTCGCGCTGGCGAGCTCGACGAAGGTCGGCATCAGGTCGGAGAAGTCGGTCAGCGCGTCGGTCCGCGACCCGGGCTCGACGCCTGGGCCGGCGACGATGAAGGGTTGACGCGGACCGTTCTCGGTGAGCTTGGCCTTGCCGCCCTTGACCTCGCGCGGGCCCAGTCGTCCGGTAATGCCGCCCGAGGTCCCGTTGTCGGTGGTGAAGAAGATGTAGGTCTTCTTGCTGAGGTCCAGGTCGTCGAGCGTCTTCATGACGCGGCCGAGCAGGTAGTCGGTGTAGCGCACCATCGCTTCGTGCTTTTCCTCCTTGGTTTCGGCGAAGGGCTCGTGGGGGGTGGTGACGAGCGGGCCGTGGGTGAGCGCCATGGGGTAGTAGAGCAGCATGGGCGCGTTGCGGTGGCGCTTGAAGAAGTCGAGCACGAAGTCGTTGAAGATATCCGGCCCGTACTCGCCCTTGCGCGTGCGGCTGACGCGGTCGCGGCTCTCGTAGACGTAGGGATCCCAATAGCGCTCGTTGCTCGGCGGGTTGCCGCCTTCGCCACCGGTCCACATCGACCACTCGTCGAAGCCGTGTGCGCGCAGGATGTCGGGCTGGATGCGGAAATCGTTGATCTGCCACTTGCCGGCGATGCCGGTGGAGTAGCCGGCCTTCTTGATCTGGCGGGCGAAGGTGATGTTGTGCTTGGGATCGAAGTGGCAGCCGGCGCCCCAGCGCGGCACGTCCCAGTGGTTGGTCCAGCCGTGGCGGAAGGGGTATTGGCCGGTGAGCAGGGTGGCGCGCGTAGGCGTGCATTGCGGCATGGAGTAGGCGTTGTCGAATGACATGCCACGCTCGGCGAGCTTGTCGATGTTGGGCGTCTCGATGCCCTCGGCGCCATAGCTCGACACCCATTCCGGGCCCAGATCGTCGACCATGATGAAGACGATGTTGGGCTTGTCGGCGGCGCGGGCGAGAACGGCGAGGGCGAGCAAGGCGGTGAGGCGGGCAATCCTGTGCATCGCCGCAATTCTAGCAGCGGCGACCGGGTGCGAGCGTCCGCCCGACGCTGCGCCAGCCATCGTCTTGTGGGCCTGGGAGCGACCGGAGGACCTGCGCTTTCTCGCCCCCGCAGAGGCCGAGGTCGCCGTGCTCGCCGGCACGATCCGGTTGCGCGGCGACCGGGCCGACGCCCATCCGCGCAGCGTGCCGTTGCTCGTGGAGCCGGGAGTTACGGTCACCGCGGTGGTGCGCATCGAGATGGGCAAGGCGCCCGGCCTCGACGCTCGCCAGCGCGCCCGTGTCGCCGGCTGGATTCGCGAGCTTGCGCGCCGCCCGCAGTACGCCGGGTTGCAGCTCGACTTCGATGCACCGGTTTCGGCGCGCGAGTTCTATCGCGCTCTGCTCGAGGAGCTGCGGCCGGACTTCGATCGCCTTGCGATGACGGCGCTGGCCTCGTGGTGCTTCGAGCAGGATTCGTGGCTTGGCGAGCTGCCGGTGGACGAGATCGCGCCGATGCTGTTTCGGATGGGCCCGGGCGGCGGAGCGTACTTGGCGCAGCTCGAGCGGGAGGGCCGGTTCCCCGAGCCGCGCTGTCGCGGCGCCGTTGGCATCTCGACCGACGAGCCGCTACGATGGCCCCCAGAGGCTTTGCGCCTCTACGTCTTCCATCCTGAACCATGGAGCGAGCCGGTCTACCGCGCCTTACTCGAGCCTTGATCGCGCTTGCGGCGGCCGTTGGAACGCTCACGGCGGGCGTCCACAAAGAGCTGCCGACGGCGATCTTTTCCTTCGACAAACATCCCGATCTGCCGCTCCGCGCCTTTTCGGAGGGCCGGATCGGCCTCGTGCAGCCGACCTATGCGAGGTCGTACCTCTACGTAGCCTATCGTCTGATGGATGGCGCGCCGCTGACCGCGGAGGAGGTTGACCAGATCGACGGCTACTGGAGCCGCCGCCTGCGCGGGGAGCCGCAACGCGCGACCGCCGCCGAGGCCTATGACGCAGTTCGCGGCGAGTTGCCGATTGCGTGGCAAGCGCCGGAGCGCCCAAACAGCTACGCCGCCTCGCAGTACCTGGCCGTCGACTACGTCTACTATTCGAAGTGCTCTGACGACGCCTTCGCGACGGCGGCGCGGACGCTGCGCGCCCGCATCGAGGCCTTTGGCAAGGACAGCCGTGAGGTTGCGGAATGGGTGCTCGCGCAGGACTACGTCTTCGAGAACTGTTTCGGCGCTGGAGCGGGTTTCGTGCCGCCCCGTGCGGCCGCGGATCTCGATCCATTGATCCGTAAGGATCGTGACTACCAGATCGCCTCCGCGCTGTTCTATTCCTCGCGCTATCAGGAGGCCGCCGTGCTATTTCGCCGGATCGCGCAGGACGCCGATTCGCCCTGGGCCGGCTGGGGACGCTACCTGGCTGGGCGCTCGTTGGTGTGGCGCGCTCGCACCAGCGCCGTGGGCACGGGAACGCATCTCTCGCGTCTGCAACAAGCCGCGATCGAGCTGCGACGCGCCGCCAGCGGGGACGGTCCGGAGGAGGCCAGGGACGCGGCGCGCTATCTGCTGGCGCGCGTGCTGATGCGCACCAGCCCCGTGGAGGCCGCCACGTTGCTCAGCGGCCGCCTGCTCTCGCCTCTCGGCGCCAAGGCGCGCGCTGGCGAGCTGGGCCTCTTCGCGCAACTGCTGGACAATCTCGAGAGAAGCCCGGTGGAGCTCGCCGAGGCGCGCGCGCGCGACGAGCTGGTGGACTGGATCTTCACCTTCCAGCAGGACGGCGGCCAGGCCGTCGAGCACGCCCTGGAACGCTGGAGAGAGCGCCGCTCCATCGCCTGGTTAGCGGCGGCGATTGCGAAGATCGACCCGCAGCACGCCGCCGCGCAAGAGCTGTTCGAAGCCGCGGCGGCCGTGCAGGGGCATCCCGCAACGCCCCTGCTGGTCTACCACGGCGCACGGTTGATGGGAGAGAACGGCGAGCGCGCCGAAGCCGCCGCGGTGCTCGACAAGCTGCTGCCGGTATTGCGCGGCCTGGACTCGGCTCGCAATCGCGCTTGGAGCTTGCGGGCGCGGCTCGCGCAGGGTAAGCAGGAGCTGCTCTACTTCGGCGCCCGGCCGCCGGCGTTCGTCTCCTACGTGTTCTGGTCCAACGGCCGCTACTACCATCCCTGGGAGCTGCGGCCGGCGCACGCCGCCAAGCTGCTGCCCTACCAAACCGCGCTGCAGTGGGGGCCGGAGACGGCGGAGATTCTCAACGAATCGGTTCCGATCGACGTGCTCACCGGCATGCTCGACGTGGAGGGCCAAACGCGCCGGCTCGCCGACGAGTTGCTGCTCGCCGCCTGGACGCGGGCGCTGCTAATGGACCGTTGGGACTTGGTGCGCCGATTGGCGCCGCGGGTGGGCGAAGCTGTCGAGTCGATGCGGGCCGACACCGAGCTGTTGCTGGGAGTGACCGAGCCGGCGCGCATGCGCTACTTCGCCGCCCGCGCGTTGCTCGCTACGCCCGGGGCCAGCATTCTGCTGCGCTCGGGCCCCATCCGGCCCAACCCGCCCGACCAGGTCGATCCGAATGGCCTGAACTGGTGGCCCGCGGAGTGGTCCGTGGTTGGCTTGGCGGACTTTCTGCCGCACCCCAACGGCCCGGTCGTGCAGGCGGAATGGGAGCGGATCCGGGAAGCGGGCGACGGCTACGCCTGGGTCGTACAGCAGCTAATCGCCGAAGCCGAGCGCGCCGACCCCCACTCGAGCACGCCCGAAGCGCTGTACCAGGCGACGGTCGCCCTCGACGGCGTGAGCCTGGCCGCGGGCCATCGCGCCGAGGGTCTCGAGACCGCCCGCCAGGCGCGCGCCGACGCCCTGGAGGCCCTGCAGCGGCACTTCTCCGGTTCGGAGTGGACGCCGAAGGCGATGCGGGCCATACGGGAAACAGAGTGGTACTGAGGCCGGCTACCGGGTTTGGTCGAGCTCGCCGAGCATCCCGAGCAGCTCGTCGGTAATCTTCCGCGAGGCTGCCTTCTCCACGAAGTTCGTTCCCAGCCAGGTCTCGTAGCCGCCCAGCTCGTGTTGCGCGGGCGTGGGCAGGTAACCGTTCCAGCCGTTGGCGAGCTCGACGGTGAACGTCGAATCGAACGGGCTGTTTTGTTTGATCTCGAGGCCGATCTCGGTGAAGGTCTCGAACGGAATCGCGCAGACAGCCAGCGGTCCAATCCGTAGCGCCTGAAGCTTGATGGTCGACTCGTCGGGCCCTTCGTAGAGCGCGATCACGCGCTCGGCGTAGGGTTTGGCTCGACGGGGGAGCTGTGACTCGTCCTGCTCGGCGAGGACCTGATTGGCCTGCTCGTAGCCTTCCGCGCTCGGCTTGCGTCTCCGCAGGCTCAGCTCGCGCTCGGCCATTGCGAGGTCGAGCCGGCGGTGGTGCGCGATGCCTTCATAGGCCTCTACCGCACGCCGCGCGACGCGCTCGGCGACCTGGTGAATCCGCTCGAACGGCGCAGCAGCAGGACGCTCCGCGCGGAAGTCGATGTTGTTGACGTCGCCGGACGTGCCATTGGCGAGGATGCCCACGAAATCATCGTCGGCCCCGGCCTGCCGCATGGATGCGGCGACGCGCCGAGCGAACTCGCCAAAGTAGTCCGCCGACGCCTTGCCGCGCGGTACGCCGCCGACGTAGTGCAGCGAGTAGGTCGCCCACAGCGCCAGCGGCTTGCCTTCCCGCGAGCGGATCGAGACGACGTAGAGCTCGGGGTCGATCGGTCCGGCCGGCTCGATGAGGTTTGGGCTCTGGCGCGGCGGGTTCATCTGCACCTTGTCGGTCACGCCGCCGAAGGGGTTGGGCGGGATCGAGCCTTCCTTCATGAGCCAGCGGCGGTTGAACAGCTCTTCGGGAACGTCGATCTTGCCCCAGCCCAACTCCGCTGGCTCGAGGCGCGCCTGGGCCGCAGCAACGGCCTCGGCGACGCCGTCGCGCAGCCGCTCGCTGTAGCGTTCCATGTTCGGCCGCACGTCGGGCGGGCCGCCGGGCTTCCAATCGAGCATGGGCGAGGCGGCCGGCGCGGAGTGCGTGTGCGTGGCGGCGAGCAGGATGCGGTCGGCCGGAATGCCGCTGCGCGCGGAGGCGCGCCGTTTGGCGTCGTCTGCGACGTCGTTGGGCAGGTAGCAGCTATCGACCACCGCGACCGCGATCTCGTCCACGCCGTCGGAGAGGGCCAGGGCGCGCACCGAGAGCGGGTCGTGCGCGCTCGTGGCCGGGTTGTAGTTGAAGCTGCCGATCATCGGCAGCGGCCACTCGTCCTGTGGCGTGATGTCGGCGACGGCCGCGCCGGCGCGCAGCTCGTGTTTCGTCTCGCAGCCCCAGGCGACGGCGAAGGCGAGGGCAATGACGAACCAGCGAAGAGAACCCATGGGCGGGTTCGATTATAGCCGTCGCGCCTGTTCAGGCCATGGGATTCTCATCCGCGCTCGGCCCGTAGATCGACGGCACTGGAACTTCCAGCAGGCGCAGATAGACCGACAACTGCCCGCGATGGTGGTACCAGTGGTTGAGCATGATCGAGCGGAAGACCGCCACGCGCGGCATTGCCATCGCGACTTGGCCGTCTTGCATGACTTTCCAGTCGCCCATCATGCGAGCGTCGTCGACGCCGGCCAGGACTTGTTTCGCCTTGGCGACGTTTTCGTCGAGTATGCCCAAGAGCGCGTCGGCCGAATCCGCTGACGGCAGAGGACCGAAGTCCGGCATGGGTACTTCGTCCACGTTCGCCATCTCGGCAACGCGGCCAGGCGTATCGGCGACGTGGAGCGCGAGTTGCCCCAGCGACATCGACTTCGGATGCGGCTTCCAGTCGAGCTTGTCGCCGGGGACGCGCTCGAGGACGCGCCGCGTCGTCGCGGCCTCCTGCTCGAGCTCAGGGATGAGAGATTGTGCGATCGACATGAGTGCTTCGGTTCCTCCGAGCGCCCAGTCTAGCAGAACTATTAACGAGACAGTTAAGTCTTGCGGCCCCAAGGCCGGATGTTACACCGCGCGACCTACCAGGCGTCGGCGTAGCGGAACGCATAAGGATCCGCGCCGGCTTCGATGACGCCGCTGGAGCGCATCCGAACTGCCGCGGGCGCCGAGCCGGAGTCCCAGCGGCTGCGGCGTTCGATGTCGTGCCCCATTTCGACCAGCCGTTGGAGCACCGATTCGGGAATGCGCTCGTCCAGCAGCAGCTTGTTGGGATCCATCGCGTGGTCGTCGAAGCTCGCGACCAAGTGACGCGTCTGCAGCCGAGGAGCCTCGACGGCGACTTGCGGATTGAAGCCGAACAGCATGGTCGCCAACAGCACTTGCAGCAGCGCCTGGTCTTGCTGATCGCCGCCTGGCGTCGACAGCGCCATGAAGGGCTCGCCGCGGCGCGTGACGATGGTCGGGCTCAGCGTGATCCGCGGGCGCTTGTTGGGCTCGACCACGTTGGGATGGTCCGGCATGAGCAGGAAGCTCTGAGCGCGCTGGGTGAGCGGAATACCGGTATCGCCGGCGATGACCGAGGGCATCCATGCGCCGGACGGCGTTGCGGAGAACATCCAGCCGTCCTTGTCGATCACGTTGACGCAGGTGGTGTCTTTGGAGGCGAGCGCGTCGGTGAGCGGGCGCATCTGGCCCACGTAGGTCGACGGATGGGGCGGCTCGCCCTTCCCGAATCGGCCGGGCCGGAACTCGGGGTTGGCGCGCTCGGGGTCGATGAGCTGGCGGCGTTGTGCGGCGTAGACTTTGCTCAACAGCTCGGCGGGAATCTGCTCGAAGTCTGGGTCGGCGTACCATGTGTCACGGTCGGCGTAGGCCAGCTTGAGCGCTTCGGTGACGAAGTGGATGTATTCGGGCGAGTTCCAACCCAGTTCTTGAAGGTGGTAGCCCTCGAGGATGTTGAGCGCCTGTAGCATGATGGCGCCTTGCGTCCAGAAGCCCGACTTGTGCACCTCGTAGCCGCGGAAAGGCGTGGTGAGCGGCTCTTCGATCTCGAGGCGGAACGAGGCCATGTCTTCGTAGCGCAGCAGCCCGTCGTTGGCTTTGACGAAATCGCCGATCTTGCGCGCGATTTCGCCGCGGTAGAAGTAGTCGCGCACGGCGTCGATCGCCTGCTCGCGGGTCTTGCCGTTGGCGAGGGCCTTGGTTTCGGCGTCGGCCATGCCGCGGAGGGTGCGGGCCAAGTCGGGTTGCCGGAACAGGTCGCCGGGGCGGGGCAGCACGCCGTTGGGCAGAAAGACGTTCCGCGAGCTGGGGAAGCGCCTGAGGAAACGGGTGGCGGAGGCGATCGAGCGGGCGCGCGTCTCGTCGATCGGATGGCTTTCGGCGAGCTCGAGCGCGGGCTGGATCGTTTCGGCGAACGAATGCGTGCCGTAATGCTTGAGCGCGAGCAGCCCGGCGTCGACCATGCCGGGCACCAGCGCCGGCAGGATGCCGTAGGAGGGGATGGGGCCCTGCTTGCGGCCGCGGCGGTTGGACTCCTGCTCGAGGTCGGGGCTCGAGCGGCGCGTCAGGAAGTAGTCGCGCGTCATCAACGCCGGAGCCGTCCCCACGCCGGCGATCGAGAACACTTTGCCTTCGGGGGTGCGGATGAGCAGCGGCGCCTCGCCGCCAAAGCCGAAGTGGGAGAACTCGGTTACCGCGCCGGCGAACAGCGCCGCCACGCCTGCGTCGACGGCGTTGCCGCCGGCGTGCATGGTGCGCATCGCAGCTTCGGTGACCAGCGGAGTCCCGGCGGCGACCGCGGCGCGCTGGCCGCGCACCACTGGTCGAATCACCTGCCAACGCATCGCCTCGCGCTGCTGCTTGAGGCGTTCGCGAGCTGTCTGTTGCGCTGGGGCCGGCGCGAGCAGCAGCGTCGCGACCAGCAGTGCAAAAACAGGTCGAAATGCCAGGGGAATGCGCATCGGAGGCCGCGGGGAGTCCGGCTCCGTCATCATAACAGGTGAGCTTCTTGGTCCCGCTGCGGGAAACCGTGCATTTCGGGCCGTGAACCCGCCCGAGATCAACGGTTTGGCGGGGTGAGGATGTTCAGGCGCGCTTGCTGGCCAAGACGATCGAGAGGAAGTCGCGGAGTACCCGCTGTTGGTGACGCGGTGAGAGCCCGCGAGCGGCCAGGCGGCGTCAGAAAACCGGGGGGCGCTCGCGTGGGGAGATGTCGAGTATAATCAACGCAGTAGGGACGGCAGCCAGCGTGACCGGACTGGATTTACAACGATCAGGCGGACGCCGCTCGCAAACCGGCCGCCAGGTCTTTGATAATGGAAGAGTTACGAGGCGCGCTATCTCCGCGATCTTCGGATCGCGGCCCCATTGAAGCAGTGCATCCTGGATCTCGGTATTGAGCGGAAGCATGCCATCTCCGCGATCTTCGGATCGCGGCCCCATTGAAGCCGACAAAATCGCGCTCGGCAACATCCGGGTCATCATTACATCTCCGCGATCTTCGGATCGCGGCCCCATTGAAGCGCGGTCTTTGTTTCGCCCTGCTTCGCCCTATCCCAGGTTATCTCCGCGATCTTCGGATCGCGGCCCCATTGAAGCGCGGCCTCGATGGGCATTCCCACGGCGCCGAGCCGATCTCCGCGATCTTCGGATCGCGGCCCCATTGAAGCCGGGCCTCTGGCGGGGCATCCGCGATATTCTCGGCATCTCCGCGATCTTCGGATCGCGGCCCCATTGAAGCGAATGGCGAGCGGCGCGCTGGCCCCGCGGCCGCAGTCATCTCCGCGATCTTCGGATCGCGGCCCCATTGAAGCCCGTTTCACCTGGGCGGAACGGTAACGGTTCTACCGTATCTCCGCGATCTTCGGATCGCGGCCCCATTGAAGCCCGTGGGTGATCCGCCGCGAGTACGTCTCGATCGACGATCTCCGCGATCTTCGGATCGCGGCCCCATTGAAGCGGATCTGGAACAGAGACCGACAGTCGTGCGGCGATCTCATCTCCGCGATCTTCGGATCGCGGCCCCATTGAAGCGGCGATTCCTACTCGCAGCTCCCGCCGGCGGCCACCATCTCCGCGATCTTCGGATCGCGGCCCCATTGAAGCCCGGTGAGCGCATTCTGCCGTAAGCGTTCGGTGACGACCGTCTTGACTCGACAGGGTTGAACGAGTAAGTAAGTGTCCACGCAAGGCTTATGTGGACACGTAGCAGTGGCGACGTCGCCCTCAGGCTGGCGGCGGCGCCGCGGCGGCGTCCAGGCCCACGTTCCAGGGCAGCAGCTGCGCGATGCGGTTGATCGGATGGTCGGCGATGCGGTCGAGCACGTGGCGCAGGTAAGCTTCCGGGTCGACGCCGTTGAGCTTGGCCGTGCCGATCAAACTATACATCGCCGCCGCGCGTTCGCCGCCGGCGTCCGAACCCGCGAACAGATAGTTCTTGCGCCCCAAAGCCACCGCCCGCAAGGCTCGCTCGGCGGCGTTATTGTCGATCTCGAGCTCGCCGTCGTCGAGGTAGCGCACCAGCGCCGGCCAACGTCCCAGCGCGTAGCGCATCGCCTTCGCCGTCTCCGACTTCTTCGATAATCCGACCAGATTGTCGTAAAACCACGCGTGCAGCGCCTCGAGCAAAGGCTTCGCCCGCGCCTGCCGCTCGCGCCGGCGCACCTCCGCCGGGCTGCCGCGGATCTCTTTCTCGATCTCGTACAACGCTCCAATGCGCTCGAGCGCCTCCGCGGCAAGCTGCGACGCGTGCGCCTGTTCGATGTCGAAAAACTTGCGCCGCACGTGCGCCCAGCAAGCCGCCTCGCGCACGCGCCCCTTTTCATACACGCCGTTGAAGCCGGCGTAAGCGTCGGCGTGCAGCGTCCCCTCGAACCCGGCCAAGTGCGTCTGGGGGCGCTCGCCCTTGCGGTCGGGCGAGTAGGCGTACCACGCCGCCGGCGGCGCCTCTCCGCCCGTCGGCCGCTCGTCGCGCACGTAAGCCCACAAGCGTCCCGTCTTGGTCTTGCCGCGGCCGGGATCGAGCACGGGAACCGGCGTGTCGTCGCCGTGGATGCGGCTCCCCGCGAGCACGTGCCGCCGCAGAGCCTCGAGCAGCGGCGCGAGCGTCCGGCTGGCGCCGCCCACCCAGCCCGCCAGCGTCGAGCGCTCGAGTTCCACACCTTGATGTCCGTAAATCTCCGCCTGCCGGTAGAGCGGTAAATGGTGTGCATATTTTGCCGTTAATACGTGCGCCAACAAGCCCGGTCCGGCCAACCCGCGCTCGATCGCCCGGCTCTGAGCCGGCGCTTGCACGATGCGGTCGCAACAACCGCAGCTCAGCTTCGGCCGCACCCGCCGGATCACTTTGAAGCGCGCCGGGGAGTACTCGAGCGTCTCGGAGATGTCCTCGCCAAGCTTGCGCAAAGCGCCGCCGCAGTCGGGACAACTCTTCTCGGCGGGTTGTTGAACGACGGTCTCGCGCGGCAGCTCCGGCGGCAGCTCGCGACGTCGAGGCTTGCGTCGAACCCCCTCCAGAAAGGCTTCGGGCGCGCTGTCCGGCTCCGGCGCCGCTTCGGCCTCGGCGGCTTCGAGCTCTTCGAGCCGCAGCTCGAGCTGCTCGATGCGGCTGTCGATCTTCTCTGACTTGCGCCCAAACTGCAGCCGCTTCAACTTCAAGATCAGCAGCTTCATCCGCTCGATCTCACTCTTGTGCGATTCGAGTGCGATCTTCTGCGAAGCGAGCTCGGCGTGCTGCGCCCGGCACAGCGCCCGCAACGTCTCCAGGTCCAGAGAGTCCAGATCCAGCGCGGGAGAAGGCGCTTCGGCCATGTCTCTATTTTCTCATATTCGAGAGGGAATGTGGTGACCTATTTCGATATATCTCCGTCCGAAATGCTTTTTTCCTTACGCCGCCGTCCGCGGCGCTTCCCCAAAGGCTTGCGCCGTCCGCTCGGGCCGTCGCCAGTCGATGCCTTCGAGCAGCATCGACAGCTGCGCCCGCGTCAACAACACCGCGCCGTTCTCGGCCCGCGGCCACACGAAGCGTCCGCGCTCGAGACGCTTGGCGAACAGACAGAGGCCGTCGCCGTCCCACCACAACACTTTGATCAGGTCGCCCCTCCGTCCGCGAAACACGAACAGATGCCCGTCGAAGGGATTTCGGTCAAGCTTGTCCGCAATCTGCGCGCTCAACCCCGTGAAGCCCCGCCGCATGTCCGTCACCCCGGCGCACAGCCAGATGCGCGCCCCCGCCGGCAGTGTGGTCATGGGAGCAACAGCTCCAGCACTTGCCGCAGCGTCGACGCCTCGGCGCCTTCGATGCGCACCCGGCCTCGCGGCAGCTCGATCTCGATCGCGCCGCAAGCCTGCCCGCTTGCCACCTCACGCGGCTCCTCGGGCGCTACGTCGCTCAGCCGCACCGGCAGCCACTCGGCCGCAGGCTTCTCCGCGTCGTCGGCGAGCAACCCTTCGCGATACAGCTTGCGCCAGTGAAAGATCTGGTTGGCGTTGACCTGGTGCGCCCGTGCCAGCCGCGCCACCGACACGCCTGACTCGAAGCTCTCCTCGACGATCCGCCGGCGTTCTTGCTTCGATCTCCGCCGCCGCCCCGGCTTCTCCGCTGCCTTCTCCATCGCGCTCTCCCTCAGCGCCCTCCCGCGCCTCCGTCGAGCTTGCCTTATCCCTTCGCTTCTGTCGAGACGGTCCTCGCCGCACGCTTACATTCTGCCTGGCTACATCGCCGAGGGATCTCCGCGATCTTCGGATCGCGGCCCCATTGAAGCTTCTGGTTCGCTAGGGCCTTGTCCGCCGCCGAAACTATCTCCGCGATCTTCGGATCGCGGCCCCATTGAAGCTCGTTGTTAGGCTCGAGCCGAACGCCGGAAAGGTCGATATCTCCGCGATCTTCGGATCGCGGCCCCATTGAAGCTGTACGAGGTCG
Source organism: Bryobacterales bacterium (assembly GCA_965216545.1). Lineage (GTDB taxonomy): Bacteria > Acidobacteriota > Terriglobia > Bryobacterales > UBA6623 > RI-231. Next base: position 86,852 of record OZ244172.1, on the reverse strand, counting down.
CCGGGAACAACGTGCAGGAAGTATTCATCTCCGCGATCTTCGGATCGCGGCCCCATTGAAGCTGTCACCAGCAGCGCTCCGCACCTGGCGCGCGTACATCTCCGCGATCTTCGGATCGCGGCCCCATTGAAGCCGCAATGTGATCGCGACCGCCGGCTACGAGGGAACCATCTCCGCGATCTTCGGATCGCGGCCCCATTGAAGCTGGGGTCAGGCTATTGCCCGAGTCCGTCTCATCCGTCACATCTCCGCGATCTTCGGATCGCGGCCCCATTGAAGCGGCCAGTCCGGGGGACCGTTGACGATTAGTGTGCAGATCTCCGCGATCTTCGTCGCGGCCCCATTGAAGCAGTGCGGAGATTCCCGTAGACTCCTTTGATCTCCGATCTCCGCGATCTTCGGATCGCGGCCCCATTGAAGCAACCGCCGCTCCCTTGTCCCTTGTCCCTTATCCCTATCTCCGCGATCTTCGGATCGCGGCCCCATTGGAGCCGGTGAGCCGTGAGCCGGGCCTAGCCCCCAACACCCAACACCTAGCACCCAACACCTAGCACCCAACACCTAGCACCCGGCGCCCGGGGGAAGGACACGGGCTGCCAACCTAAGCGGGCGCCTCGGCGAGCCAACCGACCGCGGCCGCCGGACTCTCGGGTTTCGCCTGCATCAGCTCGAGCTCGGCCAGGGCGCGTTTGCGAGCCCGGAACAGCCGCACCTTCATCGCGTTGGTATTGACGCCGTAGATCGCCTCGAGCTCGCGCAGCGACAGCCCTTGCACCTCTTTGAGGGTCAGCAGCTCGCTGTCTGCTTCGGAGAGGCGCGCGAGCAGCGCTCGCGTGAGCCGTACCGCTTCCCGGCGCGTCTCGTCGCCGGCAAACGCGTTGGCGCTGACCTTGGCTTCGATCGCCAGCGCCTGCTCATCGCTCATGTCGCCCAGGCGCAGGTCCTTGCGGCGGCGCTTGCGGCGCAGGAAGTCGCATGCCGTGTTCGAGGCGAGGCGGTAGAGCCAGGGCTCGAACAGCTCGACCTCGCGCAGTTGTGCGATCGACCGCCACACCCGCACGAAGACCTCCTGAGCGATGTCTTCCACCTCGCCGGCGTCTCCGGCCTGTCCGTAGACCGCGCCAAGCACGCGGCTCGAGTAGGTTCGGACGATTTCGCTGAAGGCCGCTTCGTCTCCGCGCTGGGCCTTGCGAATGGTTTCGGGTTGGACGCGCATGGGTTTGGGCCGGGGGCTCCCCTCCAGCTCTACCACCCTATCGGATGGCCAATCTGGGCGCCAAGGAATTTGCAGCAGTTTCTTCGCAGAATGGATGTGACCGGTTAAAGTATTGATAATATAGACGGGTATCTCGGATGTGACTGCGGGCTCAGGATGCAATTCGGACCCTATCGTGTAGACCCTGAAACGGGCGAGCTGTGGAACGGCGGCGTTCGGCTGCGTGTCCCCGAGCAGCCGTTTCAGGTCTTGGTGGCGCTGGTGGAGAGGCCCGGGGAGTTGGTGACTCGGGAAGAGCTGCGGGACAAGCTGTGGCCGGCCAGCACCCATGTGGACTACGACCACGCCTTGACCACGGCGGTCAAGAAGCTGCGTCGCGCGCTGCACGACTCGCCCCTGCACCCTCGCTACATCGAGACGCTGCCCAAGCGCGGCTACCGCTTCATCGCGCCGGTGGAGAACGGCGAGCCGGCCGCGACCGGCGCCGAAGCTGCCGAGCCGGGCAACGCGCCGCGGCTGCGACTGCAGCGAAACCTGGCGGTCGGCGCGCTGCTGAGCGTCGCGGCGGGGGCGCTACTGTGGACTATGCGGCCCCGGCCGGCCCCCGAGGCCCCGCCGATTCGGCGGTTCTCGATTGCGCCGGCCGGGCTGAGCGAAGGGCGCGGGCTGCGCGCCGCGGTCTCGCCGGACGGTTCGATGTTGGCCTGGGTCACGCCGCGGCCCGAGTCGCCGATCTGGATCCGCAGTTTCGACCGCGAGCAGCCGCGGCGCCTCGAGGGCACCGAGGGCGCGGACCTGCTCTCGTGGTCGCCCGACAGCCAGTCGCTGGCGTTCTCGAAGGACTTCGCGCTGCGGCGCGTCTCGGCATATGGCGGGCCGGTTTCGATTCTGTGTCCGCTCTCGGGCTCGATCTTTGGCGGCAGCGCGTGGAGCCCGGACGGAGAGACGGTTGTGTTCTCGACCGGGCTGCCGCCGGTGCTGTTCGAAGTCTCGGCCCAAGGCGGCGCCCCGCGCGCGCTGCCCGACCCGGTGGTGACTCCGGCCGGCGGCGGCAATCTCGATCCGCACTTCGCGCCGGCGCAAGGGCGCCGTCTGCTGGCCTTCGCCGCCGGCGGGCCCAATTCGCACGACCTGGTACTCCGTGATCTCGACAGCGGCGAGCAGACGATCGTGGGGCCTGGCCGGCGTCCCAGCTACTCGCCCCGCGGTTTGCTGCTCTATCAGGCCGATGGCGCCGAGGGCGGCCTGTGGGCGATGCCGTTCGACGCCCAGCGCCTGGCCGCGACCGGACCGTCGCTGCCGGTGGCGGAGACGGGCGTGCAGCCCACGCTCGCCGGCGACGGCACGCTCGTCTACGTCGATCAACCCCGGCCCGCGCCGCAGCGGCTGGCGTTGTACGATCGCTCCGGCGAGCGCCTCAGTTTCCTCGGCCGCGAGCAGGACCGCATCTCGACGCCGGCTCTCTCGCCCGACGGCGGGCGGGTCGCCTACCGCGGCTTGGAGCAGGGCAACTACGACATCTGGGTCCAAAGCGTCGACAACCCCACGCGCTTGCGAGTCAGCTCCAACCTGGCCTTTGACGCCGACCCGCTATGGGCGCCCAGCGGCGATCGGGTGGTTTGGCGCGGAGACCGCGAGGGCAGCGCCGAGATCTTCACGCGCTCGGTCGACGGCCGGGACCAGGAGGCGCTGCTCATCAGCGGCCCAGGCGGCGAGCGACCGGTCGATTTTGGGCCCGGCGACCGGTTGATCTACTCCATCAGCGGCTTCGACGCCGGGGCGGACTTGTGGATCGCCCAGCCGGGCGGCGACGGCGGCGCCGTCGCGACCGTCCCTCTACTCGAGTCGCAGTTCAATGAAACGATCGGGCGGATCTCGCCCGACGGCCGCCTGCTGGCCTACTGCTCGGACGAATCCGGCGTGTACGAGGTGTATGTGCGCGCCTTCGAGCAAGGCGGCGGCAGCCCGTATCAGGTGTCGCGCAATGGCGGTTGCCAGCCGCGCTGGAGCCGCTCGGGTGAAGAGATCTTCTACGTCTCGGGCTCGACGCTCTACTCGGCCGAGAGCTTTGGGCAGCGCTCCGGCGCGGAGCCTCCCTTCGCCCTGTTCGAGCACTCCGGCCTCGCCACCGGCTCGCCCTTCGTGACGACCTACGACGTGGCGCCGGACGGCGAGACATTCGTGTTGGTCGAGACGCTCGAGCCGTCGCGAGACGTCCCGCGGGGCTCGGTCGTGCGTGTGGTGGAGAACTGGTGGACGCAACTCGCCGGGCGCTGATCTGCTTGGCTGGCAAGCACGGAACTTTTCTCCGCCGGCGGTGTCTAATGCGGTGCGATGCAAACCTGCGGACTGCTCGAGGGCTCAGGCTATTGCGCACACCCGGCTGAAGCGATTGCGCTGATTGTGTTGGCGGTGGTCGTGGCTTTGACGCTCCACCCGCGCTTCCTGCATGCTGCGCTCGAGCTCGTGGGCGAGCCCGCAAGCGCGGCCCGGCGAATGGGGATTCCTCGTCGTGGCCTGCGTTACTACAAGGCCGGATTGGTCTTGCTCACCCTGCTTGCTCTGGTCTGGACCACCGCCGGCCTCTACACGGGGCCGAGCCAAGAGCTGGTTTGGAGCTTGACACGCCCGGCCGGCGCGGCGGTCGCGGCGCTGATTGCCGGAGCGACTTTCGGCGGGCTGGCGCTGTTGGTCTCCATCGCCCAGCACACGCTCGAGCGGCGGCTCGGCTCGGGGTATGCGTCGCTGCTGCTGGGCGCTTCGGCGATCGGGGCGGCGCTGAGCCTGGCGCTGATGGATTCCCTCCACCTGCTCTCGCTCATCGCCGGGGCCATCGTCGGCGCGGCGGTCATATCCCTCTACCGCGCCGTCGATGGCCTGCCTTGGTATGCGGCAACGGCCGGCTGCGTTGTCGGGGCGCTGCTAACGGCCGTGCAGGACTACCTCTAGCTGGCGAAACAGCGGACTCCCGTACGTCGCTCCGGCTGCTCGTCGATCTACGCGATCTTGCAAAGCGGGACAAGCGAGAAGCGGACCTCAAGTTCGGCCTTCGGACAATTCGCGAAGAGCACCCCAACAAGACCAGCCTTCAGCGGCGGCCCCGGCACGCGCTAGAGCTCGCGTTTCCAGCGAGAGAGGGCTAGCACGAGTGCGGAGGACGCGTCGCGGAACTCTCCGTTCTCGAGGTCCTCGAGGGCCTTCTCACGGCGGCCCGCCAGGGCGTCGGCGAGGGTTTTTGACGCGACCTTATGGAACTCCGCATGGAGGTTGCGCACGCCTTCATAGTGCGGGGAGCTCTCGAGGTTCTGGTCGCCGGAGTAGAGCCACTTGCCCATCGCGCATTTGTTGTCGACTGCGATGTCGGCGGGGCTATGCTCGGACTTGCCGGTCTTGAGAGCCTCGAGGATGTTGTTTTTCCAGAAGCTGTGCTGGCGGATATACTCATCGATCTGATCGACGACCGAGGCAGGCTGGGTCGATACGGACATGACGCGTCTCCTTAAAAAAGGGCTTATCGACCTGTTGAGGCCAGCGCTTGAGGGCGGCTCGCCAACGGCGTGCGAGATCGCATCTCGTCGTTGCCGCCGAGGCTCAAAAAGGGCTCAACATCAGCACAAGAATCGCACCCCGGCATCGCTGCCGGGGCCCGGAAAAGAAGGACGCCGCACTGAGCCCCGCCAGCAATGGCGGGGTGCGTAGCTCAACATCAGCGCAAAGACCGCAACCCTGGCTGCCGGGGCTCGCCAGCTAGAGAACTTCGATCAGCTCGAGCAGCACGCCGCCGGCGGAGGCTGGGTGCACGAAGACGTAACGGTAGCCTTCGGCTCCGATGCGCGGTTGCGGATCGACGAGGCGGGCGCCGCGGGCGGTGAGCGTGGCGAGGGTCGCGTCGAGATCGGCGACTTCGAGCGCGACGTGGTGGAGTCCCTCGCCGCGTTTGTCTAGATAGCGGCCGATGACGGAGTCGGCCTGCGAGGGCTCGAGCAATTCGATCCGGGCCTCGCCCGCCGGCAGCATCGCGACTCGGAGTTGCTCGGTTTCCACTGTCGTCTCATGCGCGACCTCCAGCCCCAAGGCGTCGCGGTAGAGCTCGAGCGCGGCGGAGATGGAGCGAACGGCGACGCCCAGGTGGTGGATGCGCGGCTTGCTAGACATGGATGCGAGGGCGATCTACTGGGCTTGCAGGACGAAGTTGGCGTAGGGCATCTGACTCTGGTCGACGACCAAGACCTGCTCGCCCTCGGCGACGCCGGGGAGCACGACGCGCACTTGATAGGAGCCGGCGCGCAGGGGGATGCGAGCGTTGGTCTTCTCGGGGCGCTTTACGCCATCGATGTAGATCTCGGCGCCTTGCGGCTCGCTGGCGATCATCGCGCCGATCACGTCCGGCTCGAGCGTCAGCTGTAGGGGCTCGCGGGCGCCGCGTTCCACCTTGATCTTCTGGATCGCGACACGATAACCGTCCAGGCGCGCCGTGACGGTGTGCTCTCCCGCGGTGAGGGATTCGAGCCAGCAGGGTGTTTCGCAGTTCCAATCTGGACGGGCGCCGACTTGCACGGTTGCGCCGGAGGGCTCGCTACGGAAATAGATCGCGCCCGTGCGGGGCCCGGCCGGCTTGGACGGGGCTTTGGGCGGCGCCTTGGCGGTGGAGGTCTTCCTGGGAGCGCTCTTGGCCGGCGCCTTCCTGGGCGCGGGGGCCGCGGCTTGCTCGACAGCCTCGCTCTCCTCGCCTTCGTTCCCGTCAGCCGCCGCGGCCTCTTCGGTCTCGGCCGGCTCGACCTCCTGCTCCGCCGCGGGCCGGACCGGTAGATCGGGTTGGCGCATCAGGAAGTACGCGCCGATCGCCACGACCGTTGCCAGAGCTGCGATCAGGACGACCTTCAACGGCGTATAGATCGGCGAGCGTCCGGGTGAGGAAAACGGTTCGGTGATGGTCGACGGCTCGCGCGGGGCGGGCGGCGGCAAGGTGGGCGGAGGCGCTTCGGATTCGGATTGCGGCTCGGGCTCGGCGACCGTCGGTTCCTCCGGCGCGGGCGGCGGCGGATCGACTGCTTGCTCGGTCGCAGGCTCGCTCGCGGCCGGCTCCGCTGGTAGGGTTCGCTCCGCCGGCGGCGGAGCCTCTTCGACCGTCGCTTCGGCCTCCGCCTCGGGCTCGGCTTCGGCGGGCATGGGCGGCGGGCCGGAGGTTTGGGCGGTTTCGGTGATGGGCGCTTGCGCGTCGAAGGCTTCGGCTGCGGTGGAGCCGGAAAGGGTCCTCGTGCGCAGCTCATCGAGGTCGAGCTGGTCGACTGGCTCGAGCGTGGCCGCGACATCGTCCAGGCCGAGCGTGCGCAGGTGGCGCACGATGCGCTCGGCGGCGTCGTAGCGCTTGTCGAGATCCCGCGCCAACATCGTCGAGATGATGTGGTTGAGGGGATCGGGGATGGAGGGCTCGAGCTCCTGCGCCGGCGGCGGCGGGGGCCCGAGGTGCGCCTGCCAGATCTCGGTCGCGTTGGCGCCGTCGAAGGGCCGCACCCCGGTTGCCATCTGGTAGAGGATGACGCCCAGGCCGTAGAGATCGGAGCGGTGGTCGACCCTCTCGCCTTTGATCTGTTCGGGCGACATGTAGTGCGGCGTGCCGACGCGCGTGCCCATCTCGGTGAAGCTCGAGGGCGTCTGCCCGACCTTGGCGATGCCGAAGTCCATCACGGTCACGCCGCCGCGGCGGTTGAGCCGGATGTTGGAAGGCTTGAGATCGCGGTGGATCACGCCGCGCTCGTGGGAGTAGTCGAGCGCCTCGGCGGTTTCGGCGGCGATGTACGCCGCTTGACGCCAGGGCAGCTTCTGCTTGCGGTGCAGGTACGTGGAGAGGTCCTCGCCCTCGACGTACTTCATGATCATGAAGTAGAGCCCTTCTTGCTGATCGATGTCGACGATGTTGACGATGTTGGGGTGCTCGTCGAGCGACGCGCTGGCGCGCGCTTCGGTCAGGAAGCTCTTCACCAGAGGGGGCTGCTTCGCGAGGTGGTCCGCCAGCACCTTGACGGCGCAAAAACCGCCGTGGACTCGGTGGCGAGCGAGGTAGACCGAAGCCATGCCGCCGCGACCGATCGGCCCGAAGACCTCATAGCGTTGACCGATGGCCGATTCCAGCCGCGGTTGGATTTGCTCGGAAGCGTCCAAACGTTCAGGCGCGCATACAAAGCGCCATGTTCATTATAGGCGCGAATTATTGCGCGCCAGACCAGGGAAATCCCCTCAACTCTCGTCGGCCGTGTGCAGTAGCTGCTTGACCCAGGCGTAAGGATTGAGCCTGCCGGCGGCGACCTCGGCGGCGGCTCGATCGAGGGCTTCCGGCGGCGCCAGGCGAGGCAAGTGGACCTCGGCGAGCCCGCGCGAGAGCGCCTCGGCGAGGCGGCGGCGCCAGTAGAGGCGCGGGGCGTCGGCGGATACCGGCAGCTCGCGAAGGCCGTCGAGGAGCTCGGCCGCTCCCTCGCCGCGGGTTGCGACCGTGCGCAGGATGGGCGGCGCCGGGCCGGCGTCGGCCGAGCGCAGGCTCAGCAGCGCGCGGAGGTGTTGCTCGAGCAGGTCGGCGCCGGCGGCGTCGGCTTTGTTGAGCACGTAGGCGCCGGCGATCTCCATCACGCCGGCCTTCATCGCTTGCATGTCGTCGCCGGCGCCAGGCGCGAGCACCAGCGCGACGCAATCGGCGAGCGAGGCCACGTCGACCTCGGCTTGGCCGACGCCGACGGTCTCGATGAGGATGACGTCGAAAGCGGCGGCTTCGAGCACGGTGAGCGCGTCCGCCGCGGCGGGTGCAAGCCCTCCCAGCGAGCCGCGAGAGGCCATCGATCGAACGTAAACGTGCTCGTCTTCGGCGTGGTCGAGCATGCGGACGCGGTCGGCCAGGATGGCGCCGCCGGTGAACGGGCTGGTCGGGTCGACGGCGAGGACGGCGACGCGCTCGCCGCGCTGGCGCAGCGCGCCGATGAGCGCCGCGACCAGCGTGCTCTTGCCCGAGCCGGGCGGTCCGGTGACGCCGATTCGCCAGGCCGCCTTGCGCTGCTCGTAGAGCGCCGCCAGCAGCGCATCGGCGTGCTCGGCGCGACCCTCGACCAGGCTCAACGCCCGGGCAAGCGCGGCTGCGTCGCCGCCGGCGACGCGAGAAGCCCAAGCTGCGACGTCGAGACTCAAATCACCCCAAGCGTATCGCAGCCGGTACGCTGGAGCCGTGGAGCTCTCGATCCGCCCCGCCGCGCCGCGGGACCTCGCGGCGATCGTCGCGATCCAGCGAGCCGCGCCCGAGAGCGGGACCTGGAGCGCGGAAGCGCTGGAGGCTTCTCTCGCCGGCGGCGGCGCGGCCGCGCTCGTCGCCGAAGCCGGGCCGGCTGTCGCGGGGTTTCTGCTGTGGCGCAGTGTGGCAGCCGACGAGATGGAGATCTTGCTCGTCGCTGTCGATCCCGTCCATAGACGGCAAGGCGTCGCGAGCGCGCTGGTCGCCCGGGCGCTCGCGAACCGTTCGGGAAAGTGCTTTCTCGAAGTGCGGACATCGAACTCCGCAGCCCGCGCGCTCTACCGCAAGACGGGCTTCGAGGAGCACGCAGTGCGGCCGGGCTATTACCACCATCCGGTGGAGGATGCGGTTCTGATGCGGCGCGTCGAAATTCCGTCGAAAGATCGTGGCCGGGGCCATTGAAATCCCGCGGTATCTCTGGTAGCGTAAGTCCACCGGTGGCCGAACGGACGACCCAGTCACAGCCCCACGCAACGGCTCCGGTTCTTCTGTACACCCATGACTCACTGGTCCGCGCAACGTGCGCGGATCTTGCCGAATCTCTCTTTCTAGGAGGTAGCGAACGATGGAGAAAGTGCCAACCGAACAGGCGCGCGCTCAATTGATGGCGACGAGCGAGGAGTTCCGGCGACTAGCCGCCCAGCACTCCAACTACGACAGGCGAATCGAGGAGCTGTCGAGCCGCAAGTTCCCATCGCAGGAAGAGCAGATCGAAGAGGCGCGTCTGAAGAAACTCAAGCTCCACCTGAAAGATCAAATGCAGCACATGGTGGACGACTTTAACCACAGCGTCCACTGAGACCGCCCCGAAGCAACACGACGCGGGCGGCCGGCCGGAAGGATCCGCCGCCCGCGTCCTTCGGTCCGTCTACCGAGCCGGCGAGCGCTCGAAGCTCCCGTCTTCACCGAGCGCGCCCGCGAGCCCTCCCTCAGTGAACCATTCCCGCGCCGCGGCGTCCCCGCGCAAGTACGCGTCCCAGTAGCCGAGCGCGGCCATCCGCACCAAATCATGATGCCGCCCGAGCTTGGCGTAGCCGGCGCGCCGGCCCGAGAACGTCATGTGGACGGCGTCCTCGAGCACCAGCAGATACTGCTCGACGTTGCGGATCGTGCGGAACGGGGTCTGCCGATCCTCGGGCTTCATCTGGCCGAGCGGGTCGCCGTCGCCGGTTCCGGTGATGTGGAAGATGGGCATCAGCATCTTCTTGAACGCTTGGGCCGGGTCGCCGCGGCGGGGCGGGGAAGGGCTGAAAGCCAGAGCGGCCCGGAAGCGAGGCTCGGCGAGGGTATGGCCGAGCGCGCGGCCGGTTTGCCCGGCGGCGACAAGCGTGGTGATCGCCCCGTAGGAGTGGCCGGAGATCCCCATGCGCTCGACGTCAAACCGTCCCGCAAGGGGGCCGGAGGCGGTCATGGCCTCGATCCGGTCGACGCTGAACTGCACGTCGCGGAAGCGGTCGAGCGCGGCGCGGAGGTTGCCTTGGGCGTTACGTAGAGCGTTCTGGACGCCGTCTTTGAGTACCCCGCTATCGGAGCCGTGGTGCTGGATGTGGAAGGCCGCGTAGCCGTGGCTGGCGAGGTGGCGGCCCATGTACTCGGCGCCGTTGCGCGAGCCGCCGAGGCCGTGCGAGAAAACGACCACCGGCAGCGCCGCGTCGCCCTCGGCCGGCAGGTAGAGCTTCCACGGCACTTCGCGGCCTTGGCGCCTGTGGTCGACCCATTCGCCGGTTTCGATTTGAACTTCGAAGGGGCCGGGGCCGGAGTGCGGTTGGTAGTCCGCGGCGCCCAACGCGACGACGGCCGCAATGAAAAAGAGGAGTCGAGCCATCGCCGAGCATGATAACCCGCCGGTCCCGGCAAAGTTGCGCCTGGCGCGCCGGAGCGGGGAGCTTGCGCCCTGAGCGCGCTAGGCGATTGACAATGGGGGGCTTAGCTCCTAAACTGGCACGTAGTCGAGTCGCTTCAGCAGTGCGCCTGGTTTCCGCGTTCCTCATCCTTCTCGCTGCGGCGGTCGCCGCTTCCGCCGCGGACGTCTCTTTTTCCCAACACATCCGTCCGCTGCTCGAGAAACAGTGCTGGAGCTGCCATTCGCGGCAGCAGAAGCTCTCCGAGCTCGATCTCTCATCGCGCGAAGCCGCGCTGAAGGGCGGGCTGCACGGAGCGGCCATCGTTCCCGGTAACCCCGGTGAGAGCCGGCTGATCCAGCACCTCACCGGCGAACAGGCGCCGCAGATGCCCCTGGGCAGCGCTCTGCCCGAGGACCAAGTTGCGCTTTTGCGCACATGGATCGAAGCGGGCGCGCCGTACGAGGCGGGCGAGAGCGAGAGCGCCGTCACCGAGAGCGACGGCCGGGGCTGGTGGGCGTTCCAGCCGCCGCGCGTCACCGCACCCGCGAAGCCCTCAAAAGCCCAATGGCAGGCAAACCCGATCGACGGGTATGTTTTGTCCGCGCTCGAAGCCAAGAGCCTCGAGCCCGCGCCGCGCGCCGACAAGCGGACGTTGATCCGGCGCGCGTACCTGGACTTGATCGGCCTGTTGCCGCCGGTCGAAGAAGTCGAGCGGTTCGTCGCCGACGATTCGCCCGATGCCTGGACCCGGGTGATCGACCAGCTCCTCGCCTCGCCGCACTACGGCGAGCGCTGGGGGCGCCATTGGCTCGACGTGGTGCGCTACGCCGATAGCTCCGGCTACGAGCACGACTACGACTACCCGCATGCCTGGCGCTTCCGCGACTACGTCATTGCGTCGTTCAACGAGGACAAGCCCTACGATCGCTTCGTCAAGGAGCAACTCGCCGGCGATGAGCTCGCCGACTGGAGCTACGACACCCTCGTCGCCACGGGGTTCTACCGCATTGGCGCGCGCGTGCTGTTCCGGGAGAAGGACAACCCCGATTACCGCTACAACTACCTCGACGACATGATCGGGACGTCCACGCGGGCCTTCCTGGGGATGACGGTCGCCTGCGCGCGCTGCCACGATCACAAGTTCGACCCGATCTCGCAGCAAGACTACTACCGGATGATGGCGATCTTCTTCCCGCACATCCGCTACGACTTCCCGCTTGCGCCGCCCGAGGAAGTCGCCGCGCACGAGGCGAGCAAAGCCGCCGTGGAGGCGAAGATCGAGCCGCTGCAGGCCGAGATCAAGCGGATCGAGAAGCCCTATCGCGCCAAGAAGAAGGCCGAGAAGCTGCTCGAGTTCCCGCAGGAGATCCAGGACGCGGTCAACACGCCGGAGGCCGAGCGCACCGATGGCCAGCGGCTACTTGCGGCGCAGGTGGCGACGGTCGGCGGCGGTGAGATCAAAGACATTCTCACGCCGCAAGACAAGGCGCGCATCAAGGAGCTCAAAGCCCGGGTCGAGCGGCTCGAGGAGGAGTTGCCCGCAGAGCTGCCGATGGCGATGGGGATTCGCGACGGCGACTATCGTTCGGCGCCGGATGGTCTGGGCGACCAAGTTCAGCCCGGAAAGGGCAACCGCGAGGTGTTCGAGAATGTGGGGCCCTGGATCCCCGAGCTCGGCAAGCCCTATTCGCCGCCCACCGCCCACCTGCTGCCGGGCGGGGACTACCGCGAGAAGGGTCCCGAGATGCAGCCGGGCGTTTTGAGCGTGCTGGCCCGGCCCGGCGAGTACCGCCCCGTTGCGCCGAGGAACAGCCGGGTCTCGAGCGGCCGTCGGCTGGCTCTGGCGAACTGGATCGCCTCGCCCGAGAACCCGCTGACGGCGCGCGTGATGGCGAACCGCATTTGGCAGGGTCATTTCGGCGAGGGTTTGGTGACGACGGCCAGCAATTTCGGCAAGATGGGCCGGCGCCCGACGCATCCCGAGCTGCTCGACTACCTCGCCGCCGAGCTGGTGCGCGGCGGTTGGAGCGTCAAGGCGATGCACCGGCGGATCATGACCAGCGCGACGTACCAGATGGCGTCCGCGCATGGAAGCGACCGCGCGCAGCAACTCGACCCGAACAACGAGTTGCTCTGGCGCTACCCGAGCCGCCGCGTCGAGAGCGAGATCCTACGCGACATCACGCTCGACGCCGCGGGCCGGCTCAACACCCAGGCCGGCGGCGAGCCGTTCTTCCCGCCCATCCCGCAGAGCGTGCGCGACTCGTTCCTCAAAGGCCGCTGGGAGATGACCGAACCGGGGCCGGAGGTGTGGCGGCGCAGCGTCTACTCCTACCAGAAGCGCGGGTTGCGCTATCCGATGTTCGACGTGTTCGATCAGCCGAACATGAACGTAACCTGCGAGCGGCGCAACATCACCACCGTGCCGACGCAGGCATTGACGCTATTGAACAACGCGTTCGTGCTCGAGCAGGCCGAGGCGTTCGCGCGGCGTGTGCGGGCGAGGGCCGGGGCCGATGCGGACGCGCAAATCCGCGCCGCCTACCGCATCGCGTTGGCGCGAGGGGCGACCCAGTCCGAGCTCGCGGCCAATCGGGCGTTCCTCGCCCGTCAGAGCGACTATCATGCGCGAAGCGAGGATCCGAGCTTCGCCGCGCTGGTGGACCTCTGCGACGTGGTGCTGAACCTCAACGAGTTCGTCTACATCCCCTGAGGCCGTCCATGCGCACGCTGTCTAGACGCGACTTTCTATTTCGAGCCGGCGAAGGCGTATCGGGCGTGGCGCTTGCGGCGATGATGGCCGAGCAGGGCCTGCTGGCGAAAGAAGCCGAGAGCGTCTGCGCAAACCCCGAGGGAGTGGAATCGCCGCTGACGCCGCGAGCGCCGCACTACGCGCCGCGCGCCAAGAACGTCATCTCTCTTTTCATGAGCGGCGGCGTGAGCCATCTGGACTCGTTCGACTACAAGCCGGATTTGATCAAGTATCATGGCCAACCGCTGACCGGATTCGGGCGCGTGCGCGTGCGGCAGGGTTTCCCGGGTCCGCTGATGAAGAGCCCGTTCGGGTGGAAGCAGCACGGCGAGTGCGGCAAGTGGGTCAGCGAGCTGTTCCCGCACATCGGGTCGATCGTCGACAAGTTGGCGTTCATCCATTCCGGGCAGGGGCGCTCGAACGACCACGTCGTTGCGCACTATGAGTGGAACACCGGCTCGTTGTTGATGGGCCACCCCAGCGTGGGCGCCTGGGTGACCTACGGGCTCGGGACCGAGAATCAAAACCTGCCGGGATTCGTGGTGATCTACGACGCCAAGGGCGGGCCGTTCTCGGGGCCGGCAAACTGGTCGGCGGGCTACCTGCCGGCGGCGTACCAGGGCACGGTCTTCCGCGCCGCGGGCGACCCCATTCTTGACTTGACGCCGCCGGAGAAGTACGTGACGCGCCAGCAGCAGCGCGCCCGGCTCGATCACCTGGCCGCACTGAACGAAGAGCACGCCAAGCGACGACCCGGCGACACCGAGCTGGCCGCCAGGATCGCGTCCTATGAGCTCGCCTACCGCATGCAGGGCTGTGCGCCGCAGGCGGTCGACATCAGCAAGGAATCCGCCGCGACCAAGAGATCCTACGGGCTCGACGACCCGACGACCGAGGGCTTCGGCAAGCAGTGCTTGCTCGCTCGACGGCTCGTCGAGCACGGCGTGCGCTTCGTGCAGCTCTACTCCGGCGCGCTGCGCCAACAAAACATCGATACCTGGGACGCGCATTCGAACCTGGTCGAGAACCACACCCTCCATGCCCAGGAGGTCGACCAGCCGATCGCGGCGCTCGTCAAGGATCTCGAGCAGCGCGGCCTGCTCGACGATACGCTCGTGGTGTGGCATTCCGAATTCGGTCGCATGCCGATCTCGCAGCGCGGCGTGGGGCGCGACCACAACCCCGGCGCCATGACGGTGTGGATGGCCGGCGGCGGCGTCCCAGGCGGGCAATCGATCGGCGCGACCGATCGCTTCGGCTACCGCGCCGCCGAGCAGATCCACAGCTACCACGACATCCACGCCACGATGCTCCACCTGCTGGGCATGGACCACAAGCGGCTGACCTACCACTTCAACGGCCGCAACATGCGGCTCACCGACGTGCACGGCGAGCTGATTCCGCAGATCGTGGGCGCTTGATCGCCGAGGGCGGTGGCGCCCGGGCTGCTATGATCTGGATCGGGTAAGGAAACGATGTTCACACGCCTCGCTATTGCCATCGCATTTTCTGCTGCGACGCTCGCCGCGCAGGCGAGCTATCCGCCCTCGATTCCCGACGCGGATCGGGTCGAGACCTACAAAACGGTCGACGGCGTCGATTTGAAGCTATGGATCTTCGAGCCGGAAGGCCACAGCGCGCATGATCAACGCCCAGCCATCGTGTTCTACTTCGGAGGCGGCTGGCGCAATGGCACTCCGACGCAGTTCGTCCCGCAGGCCAAGTATCTGGCGTCGCGAGGGATGGTGGCGATGGTGGCGGACTATCGCGTGGCGAACCGCCACGAGAACACGGCCAACGAATGCTTGCGCGACGCCAAAGCCGCGGTTCGATGGATACGGCAAAATGCGCTGCGGCTCGGCGTGGACGCCAACCGCGTCGCCGCCGGCGGCGGGTCGGCCGGCGGACACCTGGCGGCGGCGGTGGCAACGCTGCCCGGGCACGACGATTCCGGGGCCAACTTCTACACCCGCCACGCGCCCAATGCATTAGCGTTGTTCAATCCCGCGGTCATGCTGGCGAGCGCGCCCGGCTTCGAGCGCTTCGAGGAGCGTCGCGAGGAGTTGCGCGAGCGCATGGGCGCCGAGCCGGAGTCGATGTCGCCGTTCCACCACGTAAGGGCGGGCTTGCCGCCGACGATCATCTTCCACGGCAAGGCGGACAAGACGGTCCCTTATCCGACCGCCGCCGCGTTTTGCAAGAAGATGCAGGCCAAGGGCAATCGTTGTGAGCTCAACGGCTATGAAGGCATGCCGCACGGCTTCTTCAACCACGGCCGCAACGACAACGTTCCGTATCGTTCGACCGTCCGCAAGATGGACGAGTTCTTCCGCTCGCTGGGTTGGCTTGAAGGCGAGCCGACGATGGCGCCGAGCGAGTAGCAGAAAAGCTCAAGGCAGCGGCTGCGATTGCAGCACGATCTTCTCGAGGTCGTAGAAGATTCGGAATTCGCGTGAACCTTTCGGGTTTCGGATGTCCGGGCAGGACGCCGAGCCCGCGGATCCCAGAAGCAATGAGAGCGGACCGCCGTGATAGACGGATTCGACGGCGTTGGCGAGTTGCCTCCGTGTGGCGATCTCGTAGACGGTCTTTTCGGTGAGGGAGATGCCGTGGTCGAGCTCGGAGAAGCTCTTGCGGACTCCGTAGACGCTGCTGAGCTCGGCGATCTCTTCCTGGCGGACTTGGCCGTTCGCGCCCATGGTATAGCGCAGCAGGACGCCCTCTTCGTAGGGGTCGGGCGCCTCGACGAAGCGGAAGCCGTCCTGAGTGACGTAGTTGGCGGCTTCGTAAGCGAAGAGCTCGTCGCGGTAGAAGCCTTCGACCCGGACCTGCTGAGCGACCTGCGGCGGACCGTGGTCCTGGCAGTGGTCGTCGAAGGCGCGTTTGCCGGGCAGGTAGCTCAGAGCAAGCGCGGCGGCGACGAAGCCCGCGGCGACGGCGAGCGCCGTCCAACGAGAGGCGAACCATCGCCTGAAGACGAAGCGATACAGCGCCCAGGTCAGCGGGATGAGCAGCAGCGGGCCAAAGATGACCAGAAGCATGCCGATGCCGAGAATGAAGTCGCTCATGCCAGCCGGAGGCTCTCGCAGCCGATTGTACTTCCGAAGTCTCAAATAGTGGCCCGTTTCCGCCGATTTCTTCGCTGTATGAGGTACTGGGAAAACCCCCTATCGTGTAGCCTCGGGCCCCGGCTTGCAGTAGAATCGGGCACATAGAGCGCAGGCGCCGGCGCAGGAGTCTCCTTGTCCTCCCCCCCTTCCATCCGCTTGAGCGATCGCTACGAGCTGGGCGAAACCCTCGGCCGCGGCGGCATGGGCGTCGTCTATAAGGCGTACGACTCGCTGATGAAGCGCGAGGTCGCGCTCAAGACCATCCTCGACGTCGACAACGCGCTGATGCTCGACCTGTTCTACAAGGAATGGGGCGTGCAAGCGGCGATCGTACACCCCAACGTCGCCGAGATCTACGACATCGGCGAGCTGGAGCACGAGGGGCAGCGCAAGCCGTTCTTCGTGATGCCGCTGTTGCCCGGCGTGGGACTGGACGTGCTGATTGCGGAGAAGAGCCCGCGACTCACGGTCGAGCGCGTGGTGCACATCTTCAATCAGGCCTGCCGCGGGCTGCAGGCGGCGCACGAGCTCGACCTGATTCACCGCGACCTCAAGCCGAGCAACATCTTCGTGATGGAAGACGACTCGGTGAAGATCATCGATTTCGGCATCGCGCACGTGACCGAGACCGGCGCCAAGACGAGCTTGAAAGGCACGTTGAGCTACATGGCGCCCGAGCAGATCAAGATGGAAGCCCCGAGCCAGCGCTCGGACATCTTCTCGCTGGGCGTGACCTGCTACGAGACGCTGGCGGGCGAGCGGCCGTTCCGCGGCAAGACCGATCACGACATCACGCAGGCGATCTTGCACCAGATCCCGCCGCCAGTCTCCGAGCACAACGGCAACGTCA
Organism: Bryobacterales bacterium; assembly: GCA_965216545.1. Lineage (GTDB taxonomy): Bacteria > Acidobacteriota > Terriglobia > Bryobacterales > UBA6623 > RI-231. The sequence goes on along the minus strand of OZ244172.1, from coordinate 69,807 downwards.
ACGAGGCGATTGGCCAAGTCATCCACAAGGCGCTCGCCAAGGACCCTTGGCACCGCTTCGGGGCGGCCAGGGAGTTGGGCGATGCGCTCGTGAAGGCGATGCGCAACGAGCCGATGGAGATGTTCAGCCCGGAGAAGGTGCAACCGCGCATCGAGCGCGCGTCAAAGGCGTTCGAAGAGGGCGACTACGAATTCGCGCAAGAGATCATCGCCGAGCTCGAGGCCGAGGGCCGGCTGGACTCGCAGATCTCGTTTTTGCGTCGCCGCTTGGACCAGGCCGTCAAGCAGACCCAGATTCAGAAACTGCTCGAATCCGCGCGGCGCTACCAAGAAGCCCACGAGCACGGGCTGGCGTTGCGCAAGGTGCAGGAGGCGCTCGATCTCGACCCCGAAGACAGCGCCGCGCAGGCGCTGCAGCACGCCATCGAGAAGGAGCGTCGCGAACAGCAGATCGGCCAGTGGATGGAGCTGGCTCGCAAGCACTTCGAGAACGACGCCTTTGGCCCGGCGCGACAGGCGATCGAGAACATTCTCGAAGTCAAGTCGACCGACACCGGGGCGTTGCGGCTCAAAGCCGAGATCGAACGCCGCGAACGTAAGATCGAGCAGATTCGCCAAGAAAAGGCGAATCTCTACGATGCTGCGCGCCAAGCGTTCGACCGCGGCGACGTGACAGCCGCGCTAAGCCGGCTCGAGCATCTGGTCGAGATGGACCGCGACAACCCCGAGAGCGGGTCGGGGCGCAGCGGGACCTACCAGAAGTTCTACCAGCAGGTCCGCTCCGAGCACGACGAGCTCAAGGGCGCGCTCGACGAGGCGCGCACGTTGTTGGCCGAGGACAAGTTCACCGAGGCGCTGGCGATTTGCAGCCAGCGTTTGGCGAAGTACCCCAACCACGCGCTGTTCCAGGCGTTGAAGTACGACGTGGAGCAGCGCCAGAGGCAGAAGCTGTCGACCTACATCGCCGAGGTCGACCGCGAGCTCGACCTCGAGACGAATTTGGACAAACGCCTGGCGATTCTCGAGAAGGCGCTCGAGCTCTATCCGGAGGAGCGCCATTTCCAGCAGAATGCCAAGCTGGTCCGGGACCGCCGCGATTTGGTGAGCTCGATCGCCTCGAAGGCGCACTTCTTCGAAGAGAAGGGGCGCTTCCAAGAGGCGCTGGACCAGTGGGAGATCCTGCGCTCGATCGTCCCGGAGTACGAAGGGCTGGACCTGCGGGTCGCAGAGCTGGGCAAGCGCCGCTCCGAGCAGAAGACGCAGGAAGAGAAGGCGCGCGTGGCCGAGAGCATCGACCGGCTCATCGAGAGCGGCGACTACGAGGCGGCCTCGAAGGCGGTCGATACGGCGCTCGAGACCTACCCTGGCGATCCGACGATCCAGGAGCTCAAGCGCGTGGCCGACAACAGCCGCGAACGGACGCGCCTGGCCAGCGAGCTGCTCGCCGAAGGCCGGGAAGCGATCGAAGCGGGTGAGGTCGACAAAGGGCTCGACACTCTACGCGAGGCGCGGCGGACGAACGAGGGTGATCCGATCGTGCGCAGCGTGCTGGCCAACGCGCTGGTCGAGCAGGCCCGCGCCGGACTGGGCGACGACCGCGAGAAGGCCGAGGCGCTGTTGAGCGAGGCCCTCGAGCACGAGCCGGAGAACCACGGGGCGCAGGCGTTGCGCGGCCAGCTCCAGGACCGCAAGAAGGAAGAGTTTCTCACCTGGGCGCTGACCGAGGCGCGGCGCCTGCAGGCCGAGAACGACCTCGACGGAGCGCGCGCGATCGTCGAGCAAGGCTTGGCGCTCTATCCGGGCGACCAACGCTTGGAGCAGCTTGCGGCGACGCTCGACCGTGCGAAGGAGCGTACCAACCCGGGGATGGCTACGGCGGCGCCACAGCCCGGAGCAGACGATGACACCTGGGTCGAGCCTCCTCTAGCGGAAGAGCCCGCGCCCGAGGACCCCGCGCCGCTGCTCGACGACCTCGACCAGACGGTGATCGCTCCCGCCGAGCCCGCGCCGGTCGGCGCGGAGGCGATGCAACCGCCCTCCGAGGAAGACAAACGCGCGAGCGGCGGGCTGGCCGCGCTGTTCCAGGACAAGCGCTGGCTTCCTGCGGCGCTGGTGGGCGCGGGGTTGGCGATTGGCGCGGTCCTGATCTTGATCTTCAGCGGCGTGTTCGGGGGCGGGGAAGAGCCTCCGTCGCCGATTGCCGGCGATTTCCCGGTGCGGGTGCGGACCTCGCCGCCCGGCGCCGCCGTGCTCATCGACGGCCAGCCTTGCGCGGGCTCGCCGTGCGAGATGAGCTTGGCGCCGGGTCCCCATCAAATCGAGGCGTCGATGGCGGGCTACGGTCCCGGGCTGCTCGAGATTGATGTCGACGCCGCGGACCCGCCGGACGAGACGCCGTTCTCGCTGCTGCTCGAGCCGCTGTTGCCGGCGCTCGAGATTTCCTCCGACTTCGAGAGCGGCCAGGTGCTGCTCGACGGCGAGCCGCTGGGCGAGATGGAGGACGGGCAATTGCAGCTCGCCGAGCTGCCGCCGGGCGAGCACGAGCTGGTGATCGATGACCGCGGCGCCCGACTGACCGCGGTTATCGAGGTCGAGCCGGGCCGCGCGCCTTTGGTGCGGTCCATCCAGACGCGCAGCCTGAAGGCGCTCGTCGTGGCGAGCCTGGGCGAGGAGGCGCAGGCGTTGTCGGGGGCGGCGAACGAACAGGCCATCGTTGACGGCGAGCCCGCGGGGCCATTCAGTGAGCTCGGGCTCGAGCTGAGCGGGCTCAGCGAAGGTTCGCACGAGCTGCGCGCGGGCGAGAGCGAAGATGCTCTGAGCATCTACTTCGACAGCGGCCAGCGGCCTTTGCTGGCGGCGATTCTCCAGACCGACCGCAACGTCGGCGGACTGCGCGTCTCGGCCGGCGTCGACGGCGCGACCGTGCTGGTCAACGGCACGCCCTACCGCCGCAAGACCTCGCGCGGGCGTGTGCTGATCTACCGTACGCCGGGCTCGTACAAGGTCGCCGTACAGAAGGATGGATACACGCCTTCGGAGGAGAAGACGGTTCGCATCGTCAAAGGCCGGCAGGCGCGCGTGGACTTCGAGCTCGAGCCGTTGCCCAAGACCGCCTCGCTGCGCATCCGGAACGGGGTTGCCGGGTCGGAAGTTCTGCTCGACGGCGCGAAGCTCGGCGAGGTGACCTCGAGCGGAGACTTCTTCGCCGCCAACATCAAGCCCGGCCGCCACGAGGTCGAGCTGCGCAAGTCCGACTACGAGCCCCGCGCGTTGGAGCAGAATTGGGAGGAGGGTCAGACGGTCGAGATCTCCGGCGCGCTGCAGAGCATCACCGGCACGATCGAGGTCCAAGTGGAGCCGGCGAACGTGCGCAACCTGGCCATCACGCTGCTGCGCGACGGCGAGTCGAGAGCCCGGCCGCTCTCCGAGCGCACCGTCACCGTGCCCGAAGGCGGCTACACGATCACTGCGCGCGCTCCGAACTACAAGGAGTACGGCGTCAACTTGCGGGTACGCCGCGGCGAGACGCGTACGGCGGAATTGCGCCTCGAGCGCGTTGCGCAGAAGAAGGCTGCGCCCACCGCGGCGTTCGAGCTCGATGAGTGGGTCTCGGCCGGCGTATGGCAAAGGCAGGGTGAGGTCGCCTCGAGAGGCGGGGGCGGCGCTGTGCTCGTTCCGCGGAACCTAGGCGCAGGCGCCTACAGCTTCACCGTATGGCTGCAACAGGGGCGGCGCATCGAGATCGTCGCCGACTACGAAGACGAACGCAACCACGTCCTCTACGAAATCGACAAGAAGAACTTCACGCGCACGCGCCTTGTCGATGGGCGCAAGGTCGATCAGGTTAAGAAGGAGCACGGTCTCGACATCGACCAATTCCTCAGCTTCCAATTCGACGTGCGCTCCGCCGGGCTGGTCGTGCGGGTGATGGAAGCGAACCGCTGGAACGTGCTCGACGACTATTCGGCGGCGGGCGAGAGCTTCACCGACGGCAAGTTCGGATTCCAGATCGGCGGGCGGTCGCGGCTGGCGTTGAGCCACTTTGCGTTCTTCAAGTGATCCGGCGGTACGCTGGGAGCGGTGAGCGGGTCGCGACCGGCGCGCGGCATCGCTCATACTGTTCTCACCCATGCTGGACATTCCGACTCACCCCGCCGCGCTGCCGTTCCTGCCGCTGCTCTACGTCGCCTGGGCGGACGGCGACCTGCTCGAGCCTGAGCTCGAGACGGTGACGCGGCGCATCGCCGCCGCGCCGGGGCTCCCTGCTGAAGCGCTCGCCGAGCTCGAGCCCTGGCTGCGCCCTAACGATCCGCCACGGCCGCGCTCCCTGCGCGCTCTGTTGGACCATCTGCGCGAGTGCGCCGCCGCGATACCGGAGGCGAGCCGGCTGACGCTGGCGCAACTGGGCGGCGAGCTCGCCGGCGACGGCGTCGGTCCGGAGACCCGCGCCGCGCTGGACGGGGTAGAAGCCGCGTTGGGCGTGGTGAGCGTGGAGGCCGCGCGCGACTTCCTCCCGGGCGGACCCGGCCCCGACGTTGCGCCCGAAACGCCGCTCGACGTCAACGCGCTCCGCCGCCTGCTCGACGGCAAGCACGCCGAGACGCGCGACCGCGTGCGGCGGCTGCTCGAGGAACCCGTCTTTCGCCGCGAATTCGGCCTTTCCAAGGAAGTCTTTCGCGAGCAGACGCTCGAGCGGGTCAAGACGCTAGCGGCTGCCGGGATTGGCGCCTTGTCCTATCCGCCCGAGTACGGCGGCGAGGCCGACATGGCGAAGTTCGCGGTGGCCTTCGAGACGATCGCCTACGCGGACCTCTCGCTGGTGATCAAGTTCGGCGTGCAGTTTGGTCTGTTTGGCGGCGCCATCCGGGCGCTCGGGACCAAACCGCACCATGAGCGCTACCTGCGCGCCGCCGGAACAGGCGAGCTGCTGGGTTGCTTCGCGATGACCGAGCTGGGCCACGGCTCGAACGTGGCGGGCCTAGAGACGACGGCGACCTACGACCCCGACGCTGACGAGCTCGAGATCGTCACCCCGCACCACGGCGCACACAAGGAGTACCTCGGCAACGCAGCCTGCCACGGACGGATGGCGGTCGTCTTCGCGCAGCTCGTGGTGGCGGGGCAGACGCACGGCGTGCACGCCATCGTGGCGCCGATCCGCGACGAGCAGGGCGCGCCGTGGCCGGGCGTGCGCATCGAGGATAGCGGCGAGAAGCTGGGGCTCAACGGCATCGACAACGGACGCTTGTGGTTCGACTCGGTGCGCGTGCCTCGCGAGAACCTGCTCAATCGCTTCGCCGACATCACGCCCGACGGCGAGTACGTCAGCCCGATCGCGAGCCCCTCGAAGCGCTTCTTCACGATGATCGGCACGCTGGTGGCCGGCCGCGTGAGCGTGGGGCTGGCGGCCCTGAGCGCGATGAAGAGCGGGCTCGCGATTGCCGTCAAGTACGGCGAGCGGCGGCGCCAATTCGGCCCCGAAGGGCAGCCGGAGGTGCGCCTGATGGACTATCTGACGCACCAGCGCAGGCTGTTGCCGCGCGTAGCGGAGGCCTATGCGCTCGACTTTGCGCTCAAGCACGTCCTGCAGCGTTTCGTCGACAAAGCCGACGATGACGCGCGTGAGATCGAGACGCTCGCCGCCGGCATCAAAGCCTACGCCGCGCGAGCCAACATGGATGCTCTGCAGCAAGCGCGCGAATGCTGCGGAGGACAAGGCTATATGGCGCCGAACCGCTTCGCGGACCTCAAAGCGGACTCGGACATCTTTTGCACCTTCGAAGGCGACAACACCGTCCTGCTGCAACTGGTGGCGAAGAGCTTGCTCAGCGACTACAAGCGTCAGTTTGAAGACCTGCGCCCGTTCACCATGCTGCGGTACGTCGTCGCCCGTGCGGCCGACGCGGTGCGAGAGCCAAGCCCCATCGACGCCCGCGAGACCGCGTTGAAGCACCTGCGTGACGCCGAGTTTCAACTCGGCGCCATGCGCTACCGCGAGCAACGCCTGCTGGCCGGGGTCGCGCGCCGGCTGCACGGCCGTATCCAGGACGGCATGGACTCGTTCGACGCCTTCACCGAATGCCAGGATCACCTGGTTGCGACGGCCAGAGCCCACGTGGAGCGGATCGTCCTGGAGCAGTTCGTCGCGGCCGCTCCGCCGGAGCTCGATCCGCTGCGCTCGCTCTACGCTCTGAGCCGTTTGGAGGCGGACCGGGCGTGGTTCCTGGAGGCAGGAGAGTTTACCGCGGCGAAGTCGCGCGCTATTCGAGCCGAAGTCAACGCGCTGTGTCGCGAGCTGCGCCCGCACGCGGTCGCGCTGGTCGAGGGTTTCAATATTCCAGACAACCTGCTCGGAGCGCCGATCGCGACGGACTAGGCGGTGAGCGGTATGGGCGACGAGCCTCGAAGACGCCTCTCCATGCTGCGGTCCTACTCGACCGCGGACTTGTTCACGCTCGGCAACGCCGCTTGTGGCACGGTCTCGATCTTCCTGTGCTTGCAGCACCTGGCCGAGGGCGGCGCCGGGTTGTTGTGGACGGCGATCGCGCTGCTCTGCCTGGCGTTGGTCTTCGATGTGCTCGACGGGTTTTGGGCGCGACGCTTTGATCGCCAATCCGTGCTCGGCGCGGACCTGGATTCGTTGGCGGACATCGTCTCCTTTGGCGTGGCGCCGGCGGCGTTGGGGTATACGCTCGGGCTGCGCGGCGGCTGGGACGTGCTCATCTTGTCCTACTTCGTGGTCTGCGGCATCAGCCGGCTGGCGCGCTTCAACGTCACGGCGGAAGAGCTCGCGGGGCCCGCAGGCAAGGTGGCGTACTTCGAAGGGACGCCAATCCCAACCAGCTTGGCGATCGTGCTGTTGCTGGCAATTGCAATCGCACAAGGGGCCGTTGGCGAAGAGCTGTGGTTGGGGGAACATCGCATCGGCCCGGCGAACCTGCACCCGCTGTCTCTGCTCTACGGCCTGAGCGGCTCGGCAATGATCAGCGCGACTCTGCGGATACCGAAGCTGTAGGTTCCTCTTTGTGGAGCACGGCTGCGCCGTGCGCCAGTGTGCCCGGCATGGGCTGGATCTAGTGAGCTGAAAGGAGCTCATCGGGACCGATGGAGGTAACTGTAGGGAAGAGCAAGGCGGAAGCCGTGAGGCGAAGCCGAAGGAAGCTCGGAACGAAGTCACGACCGCAGGAACACGAATCGGCAGAGAGGCCGGGCATGGGCGGTGAGCTTGCTGGCCACAGCGAAACCCAGTATCCATACGAGGCATGCGAGGTAGAGCCGAGCGGCGCGGGACGAAAGAGGCAGCGCCTTACCCGAGGAGATCTCGGCTGGAAGCGTAGAGCCGAAGGCGGAGAAGTCAGCAGAGGCCGTAGTAGCGAAGAAGCGGGGTAACGCCCGTGGAGCAAAGGGCCGAAGAGCCAAGGAGCAAAGCGCAGAGACCGACTCCGCAGAGCAGCCGAAAAGAGGTCGACCGGAGATCCCGAGCCGCAAGGCTCCCATCGAAAGACGGCGAAAGGGGAAGCGCAGCAGGCCAGAAGCGGTGGAGCCGCGGCGAGGATCGACGAGATGACGACGGCAGAGCTCGCCGAACACTTCGCGGCGCACCGCGAGGTGATGGTGGCGAAGCTCGCGACCGGGCGGTGGACGCCGTCGCCGGTGAAGCGGGTGGAGATCCCGAAGCCAGGCGGGGGAGTGCGACGACTGGGGATTCCGACGGTGATGGACCGGTTGATCCAGCAGGCGCTGTTGCAAGTGCTGGGAGCGATCTTCGACGACGGATTCAGCGAGTCGAGCTACGGATTTCGAGCGGGGCGCAGTGCGCACGATGCGGTGCGGGCGGCGCGCGGATACGTCGAGGCGGGGAAGGACTGGGTGGTCGACATCGACATCGAGCGCTTCTTCGACACGATGAATCAAGACCTGTTGATGGCCCGGGTTGCGCGAGTAATACGGGATAAGAGGGTCTTAAGATTGATTGGACGGTATTTGCGGGCCGGCGCGCTGGTTGGGGGCGAATGGAAACCGAGCAGGGCGGGGACGCCGCAGGGCGGACCGCTATCGCCGCTGCTAGGCGACATCGACCTCGATCCGCTGGACCGGGAGCTGGAGAGGCGTGGGCTGAACTTTTGCCGCTACGCCGACGACTGCAACATTCATGTGAGCAGCGCGGCGGCGGCGGAGCGTGTGCTGGCGTCGATCAGCGAATGGATCGAGCGGCGGTTGCGGTTGCGGGTGAATCGAGCCAAGAGCGGGAGAGGACGGCCTTGGGAGCGACAGTTTCTGGGGTTTGCGATCGACCGCGAGGGCCGGATAGCGCTGGCGCAGCGAAGCCTGGCGCGGTACAAGCAGAAGGTGCGAGAGCTATGGCGGGGAGGCCAGTCGTTGACGAGCCGCGAGTTGCGGGATCGTTGGCGGAGCTGGCTCGAAGGCTGGTGGGGCTATTTCCGATTGGCCGAGAACCGCAAGAGGCTCGAGTGGCTGGAAGGTTGGACGCGGCGGCACATGCGCAAGTGTTTCTGGCTGAGGTGGCATGACACGGCGGGACGCAAGAGAGCGATGCGGCGGTTGGGCGTGAACGAGCGATTGCTACGAGTCGTAGCGACGCGACGTGGATCTTGGTCCATGTCGAACAACGCGGTGATGAAGAGCAGCTTGACGAACGCCCGGCTGGAGCACCACGGTTTCTTGGTTCCATCCCAGCTTGCAGCGTGGTAAGCTGCCGGCTCAACCGCCGGATACGGAAAACCGTACGTCCGGTGGTGTGGGAGGGCGGCCCCTTGGGCCGCCCGACCCGATCAAAGGGGTTAGTTCGTAGGCGGCGGCAGGATATGGTCCGTGCCTTCGCGGATGCCGTACGTCGGGCCTTTGTCGCGGTAGTCGTCGCCGGTCAGGCTGTTCCAATCCCAGACGACGCGGCCCTCCTTGAGCGTGAGCTCGGCGACGATTCGCTGGCGTGCCGTGACGCCGCCGCCCGAGGCGTCGCGAAAGCGAAACTCGCCGGTGAGCAGGCGCAGCACGGCGATGTCGGCGACCGAGCCGACGGACAGGCGGCCCAACTCGGGACGCTGGATCTGATCGGCGGGATTCGACGTCGAGGCGCGGATGACCTCCTGCAAAGGCATGCCCAGGGCGAGCATCTTCGACATGGTGGTGGGCATGTCCATCATCGCGCCGTTCATCGAGCCGGTATGCAGGTCGGTCGAGATCGAGTCGGGGAAGAACCCCGCGGCCGCGGCGGGCGCGGCATTGCGGAAGACGAAGCTGCCGCCGCCGTGGCCGACGTCGAACTTGACGCCCCGCTTGCGCGCCTCATACAGATAATCGTAGACCTTGCCGTCGGCGTCCGCCCAGGGCACGGGCCCGCGGAAGCAGTGTGTGGGCATGTCGCCGGGGCGCAGCTTCTCGAGCACCAGCTCGTAGAAGGGCCGCTCGCGCAGGAAGTAGCCGAAGTCGACCATCACGGGAATGCTGGCGGCGTCGCCCGCCTCGACCGCGCGCTCGACCGAATCCCAATCCGGCTTGCGGTAGTGCGCCGACTTGACGCCAACCACCACGTCGGCGTGCTTCTTGGCCAGGCGAGCAACTTCGGCGGGATCGAAGTCGGCTTGCTCGACGATGTCGGTGATCATGCCGAAGCCGGCGATGTTGATGAGCGCGAGGACGCGCGTGCGGGCGCGGTCGATGACGCTATGGCGGAAGGTCTCGAAGTTGCGCCAGCCGGAGCTGCCGGCGTCGACCATGGTGGTGACGCCGGTGCGAAAGCTGAACGCGTCCGGCTTGACGGAGTTGTCTCCGGCCCACGCGCCGGCGATGCCGGTGGAGTGGAACAGGTGCACGTGGATATCGATGAGGCCGGGCGTGACGTAGAGGCCGGAGACGTCGAGGACCTGCCGGGCTTGCGAGACCGGGATCTCTATCTCGACGGCCGCGATCTTGCCGTCGGCGATGGCGACGTCACGGTGGCCGTGGATGGAGTTGGCCGGGTCGATGACGAAGCCGTCGTCGAGCAGCAAGTCATAGGGTTGCGCGAAGGCGACGGACACGAAGACGAGCGGGAGTAGCGGGCGGAGCGACATGACCGGCCCCATGGTAGCTCGCGGCGGGATTCGACATGGCGGCTGAGACTAGGCGACGGCTGCGTGCGGGGCGGGAGCGGCGTCGCGAGCAAACCCGCCCATAGCGTCTATGATCGCGTCCATGCAGCCTTCCAGGGAGTGATTGGCGAGGACCCATTCGGCGCCGCGGCGGCCCATGGCGGCGATTCTCGCCTCGTCGCGCCAGAGCTCGTCAATGGCGCTCGCCAGCTTTGCTGGATCCGCGCCGTCGACCAGCTGGCCGGTCCGGCCCTCGACGACGTAGTCGCCCAGACCGGGCAGGCGGGTCGCGACGACGGGCTTGCCCATCGCTTGAGGCTGCAGGACGGACGTGCACCCGGCGCTCCATTGAGTCGTCGAGGTCCGCATCGGGATGACTGCAAACCGGCAGCGGGCGTAGGCCTGGCGAATTTCCGCGGGATGGTCGTAGCGGCGAAGGCGCACGTTCGGAGGCGGCGCCTCGCCGGCCAGGGGATCGGCCTCGCCGGCCCAGGCGCTGGTGGCGCAGATGTGACAGTCGATGTGCGGGATTCGCCGCATGGCCTCGATGAGGGTCGGGTAGTCTCGGTTGCAGACGCCGACGCTGAGGATGTGCGGCTTCTCGCCCTCGCGAGGCGGAAGCGCGGCGGGCTGGTAAAAGTCGGTGTCGATGCCCCAGGCAAGCGGACGGACGCGCTCCTCTCCAAGTGCGAAGGCTTGTTGCAGCGCATCGGCTTCGGCGCGGCTGTAGGTGAAAATCTGGTCCCAACGGCGATAGACGCGGAGCCTCCGGAGCGCGGCCAGCTTGTAGGGCGAGAGCGGCTTGTGAAGCAGTGCGACGTGACGGATGCCGGGGCGCAGCAGGTAGGCCAGCGGGATGGCCACCCGCTCGGACCAACTCATCACCGCGTCGTAGCCCTCGTTGTGAACCTTGCGCGCGATTTGGGCCGCGCGGAACGCATCGAGTCGAAACGTGCTTTCTAGAGCGGCGAGGAACCGGTTGTGGTGCACCGCCTGGGAGTCGTAGTCGACATAGGGCGCGTCAAGCCGAGACGCAAGCTCGGCGTAGTCGAGCCGCGGTCTGCGGCCGGCTTGGATCTCTAGCTGTGCTTCTGCCGGCACGCCGCTCGAGGCGACGATCAAAGCTCGCATGGTTTCGGGCGCGCCTCCTTCACCGGGAGGTGTGTGCATCGTACGCCCGGACGGGAAGAGGCGTCAATGGTACAGCGCGTTCGCCAACGAGCTCCTGGGACAGTACGAGAGTTCCTGGTACGAAACCCTCGATCCTCTCGCTAACGTGACAGCAGCGGGCTTGGAACACGCTCGCTGCTGGGCCCGACCAGTCTCGCACCGGGCTCGAAACTCCACCGACGCCTCGGAAGCACGCGCCTTCGCGACATGGGAACGCTCTAGAATGAGGGTCTCCCGCCGTTTTGCCTCTCCCCCCGCTCAGCCGTAGAGCCTTGCTCGCGTCCGCACTGGCGCTTCCGGTCGCGGTGCGCTCGCAGATCCTCGGCATGAGCGACATGCTGTGGGAGTACACGCTCGAGTACATCCGTTTGCTCGACGAGATGCGCGCCAAGCGTTTCGACGAGATTGCGACGCCCCAAGATCTGGCCAAGTTGCGCGCGCACGTCCTCGTGGGCCTGCGGGAGATGTGGGGGCCCTTCCCTGCCGAGCGCGCGCCGCTGAACCCGCGGGTCGTCGGCTCGCTCGAGCGCGACGAGTACGTCATCGACAAGCTCATCTTCGAGAGCCGGCCGCGGTTCTACGTCACGGCCAACCTCTACCGGCCCAAGTCGCCGGCGGGCAAGTCGCCGGCCATCGTGTTTCCATGCGGCCATTCGGCCGAAGGCAAGGCGGGGGAGACCTACCAGCGGTTTTGCATGCTGGCCGCGCGCTATGGCTTCGTCACACTGATCTACGATCCGGCCGGGCAGGGCGAGCGCCTTCAACTCTGGGACGAGGAAAAGAAGGCGTCCAAGCTCCGCCCGGGCACGGGCGAGCACCGCGCGCTGGGCAACCAGTGCTACCTGGCCGGGCTCAATCTGATGGGCTACCGCGCCTGGGACGCCTCGCGGGCCATCGACTATCTCGTCTCGCGCGAGGACGTCGACTCCCAGCGCATCGCCATGGCCGGCAACTCGGGCGGCGGCATGGTCACGCTGCAATACGCGGCTTTCGACCAGCGTATCGCCGCGGCGTTTCCCTCTTGTGCGGTGGCGAGCTTCCCGGCCAAGACCCGCGCGCTGCTCATCGCCGACCCTGAGCAGGTGCTCTACGGCACGCTCGCGCGCGGCATCGACCACGTCGAGCTGCTGAGCGCATGCGCGCCGAAGCCGCTGCTGATCGGCTCGGCGATCCAAGACTACGTGCCCATCGAGGCGGCGCGCAAGACCTACCGGGACGTGCAGCGCGCTTACCGCATCGCCGGGGCCGAGGACCGCGTGGCGATGGCGGAGACCGACGCCGGCCACGGGCTCAACCAGGAGCTACGGGTAAGAGCCGTGGACTGGCTTTCGCGCTGGTTGAGCCAGACCAGCCGCGAGGTCGTCGAGACCGATATCCCGCTCTCGAGCGTCGACGAGCTCCAATGCACCGAAACCGGACAGGTCGCCTCGGCGCTGGGCAGCCGAACCGTCGTCGACCTCAACCAACAGCGGCGCGAAGAGATCGCCTGTGATCGCGCCGTGCCAACGCCGCAGGAGATCGGCAACTACCGTATCGAGATCCATCAAAAAGTGCGCGAGATCACACGCGTGGGCGCCTTCAAGCCCGAGCGCGGCATCATGGTCGCCGATCGCGTGATGGAAGCTGGCTCGTTTTCGCGCGGCTTGGCGATCGTGTTGGCGGATCGCGGCAAGGACGATCCGCGCATCCGGCGCGGCGTGATCGACCCCATCCTCAACGCCGGCTATCAGGTGCTGGCGCTGGACTTGCGCGGTTGGGGCGAGAGCAAGCCGAACCCCAGCGGCTTGCGGGCCAACTTCGACTGGGAAGACTTCTTCGCCTACCGTGCGCTCGAGATCGGCAAGCCTTTACTGGGTCAGCGGCTCAAGGACCTGTTGGCGATCGGGCCCTCGCGCACGCACCGGCGCAGTTGGACGCTAGTGGGCGTGGGCGCCAGCGCTGCGCTGGTGGCCGCGCACGCCGCCGTGCTCGACCGCCGCGTTGACGGGCTGATCACAGTCGACGGCCCGTTGTCCTTCCGCGAGATGTTCGACGATCCGCTGTGCACGCAGCCGTTCAGTGCGTATCTGCCCGGCGTGCTCGGCGCCTACGACGTGCGCGACCTCTACGCCGCCGGAGCGCCGCGCCGCACGCTCGTGCTCAACCCCGAGGACTCCCAGCGCCGTCCCGTGCACGAGGTGCGAGCCTGGGCGCACTACGATTGGTCGCTGCAAATCTACGAGGCGATCGGGGCGCCGGCGGCGTTTCGCATGCAGTCGGGGTTGGACCTCGACGGGCTGCGGGCGGCCATCACCGAGTGGCTCTCGGTGCGGACCTGAAAAAACGGTTTGATAGGATAGTGTTTCAAGGTCGCGATCGCCGTCGATCCCCGGCCTCGTGAAGCCATGCGTCCAGCCGGCCGCGCCGGCGCTGGGTCCTGGAGGGGCTCGCACGTGAGTGAACACCAGGGCATCTATATCGTTCTCCTCAGCTTGCACGGGCTCGTTCGCGCGAAAGACCTCGAGCTGGGTCGCGATGCCGACACGGGCGGGCAGATCAAGTATGTGGTGGAGCTGGCGACGGCGCTTGCGGAGGATCCGCGGGTAGAGCGGGTGGATCTGATGACGCGGCTGGTGGAGGACGCCCGCGTCTCCGAAGACTACGCTGAGCCCGAAGAGCCGTTGGCTGAGGGGGCCTATATCGTACGCGTGCCCTTCGGTCCGCGACGCTACCTGCGAAAAGAGACGCTGTGGCCTCATTTGTTGGGTTCCGTCGATGGCGCGTTGCAACACTTTCGCGACCTCGGCCGAACGCCCGACATCGTGCACGGCCACTATGCCGACGCCGGCATGGTGGCGGCGCAGTTGGCCTCGCTGCTCAACGTCCCGATGGTTTTCACCGGACACTCGCTGGGCAACGAGAAGAAGCGGCGACTGGTGGACGGCGGCTTGTCGGAGACCGAGATCGAGCGGCGCTTCAACATTGGCCGACGCATCGAGGCCGAGGAAAACGCCTTGTCGAACGCCGCGCTGGTGGTGGCGAGCACGCACCAGGAGGCCGACGACCAGTACGCCCGCTACGACGCCTACCGCAAGACGCGCACGGCGGTGATCCCGCCGGGAGTGGACTTGAGCCGGTTTCGGCCGCCGCGAAGGTTCGCGCCGCGCCCGCCGATCTACCAGGAGGTGGCGCGATTCCTGCGCAGTCCCGAAAAGCCCTGGATCCTGGCGCTGTCGCGGCCCGACGAGCGCAAGAACATCCGCGCGCTGGTCGACGCCTACGGGCAGTCCGAAGAGCTACAGGCGCGCGCCAATCTGGTGGTCGTCGCAGGCAATCGCGACGACCTGGCCACGATGGACGAGGGGCCGCGCAAGGTGCTGCGGGATCTGTTGCTGAGGATCGACCGGTACGACCTCTACGGCCGCGCCGCCTACCCCAAGCATCACGAGGCCGACGAAGTCCCGGATCTGTACCGGCTGGCGGCGCGCACCGGCGGAGTCTTCATCAACCCGGCGCTCACCGAGCCGTTTGGGCTGACCCTGCTCGAAGCCGCGGCGAGCGGGTTGCCGATGGTCGCGACCGACGACGGCGGACCGCGCGACATCCTCGAGCGCTGCAAGAACGGCCTGCTGGTCAACCCGCTAGACACGCCGGGCATCGCCGCCGCCCTGCTCGATGCGCTCTCCGACCCAGTCCGTTGGCGGCGTTGGAGGCGCTCCGGTTTGCGCGCGGTCGACCGCCACTACACCTGGCAGGGGCACGCGAAACGTTACCTGCGCGAGGTCGAGAAAGTGCTGGGCCGTCCGAAACGACGCAAGTACCCGGCGCCCAAGTCGCGCCTGACCAAGGTCGATCGAATCCTGGTCACCGACGTAGACAATAGCCTGTTGGGCGATGCAGACGCGCTGCGGGAGTTGAAAGATCGCTTGAATGACGTCAGAGGCCGCGCCGGCTTTGGCGTGGCGACCGGCCGCAGCCTGCCCTCGGCCATCGAGGCGTTGCGCAAGGCCGGCGCGCCCAAACCCGATTTCTGGATTACCTCGGTGGGCGCCGCGATCCATTACGGCGATCAACTCGCCAAGGACCGCGAGTGGTTGCGCAACATTAACTGGCGTTGGGACGCCGACGCCGTCAAACGGGCGCTCGAATCCGCTCCCGGGCTCAAGCTGCAGGGCCGCGCCGAGCAATCACCGTTCAAGGTCAGCTTCTACATCGATCCGCGCAAGTCGCCCAGCATCGCCGAGATCGAAAAGCGGTTGCGTCAGCGCGAGTTGCGCTGCAACGTGGTGTTCGCGCTGGGGCAGTTCATGGACGTCATCCCCGTGCGCGCCTCCAAGGGTCTTGCGATTCGCTATCTGGCCAACCGCTGGGGCGTGCCGATGGAGCGCGTGCTGGTAGCCGGCGACTGTGGCAACGACATCGAAATGCTCACCGGGCGCAGCCTGGGCGTGGTGGTGGCCAACCACAGCGAGGAGATCGAGACCTTACAAGGCCAGCAGGACGTCTACTTCGCCAGCGCCGAGCACGCCGCCGGCATCCTCGAGGGCGTCGGCTACTACGACTTCTTCGGCGAGTTGCGGCCTCCGGCAGCGGTTGAATCAATGCAATGATCGAGCTACTCCAGTCCGCAATCGAAGAGCAGCCCGACGACATCCGGCGCCTGCTGGAGCGCTACATGCGCGAGGACCGGCCCTTCCTGGTGCGCTCGGAGCTGTGGGACGACTTCCAGGCGCTGGCCGCTGAGTCCGGCGACGGGCTCAGCGACGGCAAGCTCTCGCGCTTGCTCTACAACGCCCAGGAAGCCGCCCACGACGGCCGTTCGTTGACGCTGGCCGTGCGCTACCGGATTGCACGTTGGGCCTACTTGCAAGTGGACGCCGAGACCCTCGAGGCGCGCGCCCTAAACGTCTCCGAGTACCTCCACTTCAAGGAAAAGTTGGTCGGCGCGGACAACCCGCACCCGTTGGAGCTCGATACCGAGCCGTTCCAACGCGAGTTCCGCCGCCTACAGGAGACGCGCTCGATCGGGCGCGGCGTGGAGTTTCTCAACCGGCGCCTGTCGAGCCAGTTGTTCTTCGAGCTGGGCAAGGGCGACCGCAAGCTGCTCGAGTTTCTCAAAGCGCACCGGGCTGGGAAGCGGCAGCTCATGCTCGGCGGGCGCATCCAAGGCGTACGCGAGCTGCAACAAGCGATTCGCAGCGCGCACGACGTTTTGGAGGGGCTGCCGGAATCGGCGCCCTGGGTGCAGTTCGAGCGCGACCTCGCGGAGCTGGGTTTCGAGCCGGGTTGGGGCGCCACGGCGGAACGCGCCGGCGAGACGCTGCAACTGCTCTCCGACATCCTCGAGGCGCCGGACCCCGGGGTGCTCGAGCGCTTCCTGGCGCGCATTCCGATGATCTTCTCCGTGGCGATCCTCTCGCCGCACGGCTACTTCGG
Source organism: Bryobacterales bacterium (assembly GCA_965216545.1). Lineage (GTDB taxonomy): Bacteria > Acidobacteriota > Terriglobia > Bryobacterales > UBA6623 > RI-231. The sequence goes on along the minus strand of OZ244172.1, from coordinate 53,132 downwards.
ACAGCAGAACGTGCTCGGCCGGCCCGACACCGGCGGCCAGATCGTCTATATCCTCGATCAGGTCCGCGCGCTCGAGGCCGAGATGAAGGGGCGGCTGGCCGAGCAGGGCATCGACATCGAGCCTCGCATCTACATCGTCACGCGGCTCATCCCCGAGTCCGACGGCACGCTCTGCGATCAGCGGATTGAGGACGTGCACGGGACCGTGGGGGCGAAGATTCTGCGCGTACCGTTTCTTGACGACGCCGGCGAGGTCATCCCGCATTGGATCTCGCGTTTCGAGATCTGGCCGCACCTGGATCGCTTTGCCGGCGAAGTGGAGAAAGAGCTGCTCGCCGAGCTCGGCACGCGGCCGGACCTGATCGTCGGCAACTACTCCGACGGTAACCTGGTGGCGACCCTGTTGGCCGAGCGTCTGGGCGGGGTGACGCAGTGCAACATCGCCCATGCGCTCGAGAAGACCAAGTACCTCTACTCCGATCTCTATTGGCGGGACAACGACGACGAGTATCACTTCTCGTGCCAGTTCACCGCGGATTTGATCGCGATGAACGCCGCTGACTTCATCATCACCAGCACCTATCAGGAAATCGCCGGCACCAGCTTTTCGGTGGGCCAGTACGAAGCCTACGCATCGTTTCCGATGCCGGGGCTCTACCGGGTGGTGCAGGGGATCGACGTGTTTGACCCCAAGTTCAACATCGTCTCGCCCGGCGCCGATGCGAACACCTACTTCCCGTTCACCGAGACCGAGAGGCGGCGCACGGACCTGCACGAGGAGATTGACGAGCTGATCTACGGCGGCGAGCGCGACGACGCGCGCGGAGAGCTCGAGGATCGTGACAAGCCGCTGCTGTTTACGATGGCGCGGCTGGACCGCATCAAGAACATAGCCGGGCTGGCGGAGTGGTACGCCGGTTCGGAGCGGTTGCGCGCGGCGGCGAATCTGGTGGTGATCGCCGGCAGCGTCCGGGAGGAGGACTCGGGCGACCGCGAAGAGCAAGAACAGATTCGCCGCATGCACGAGATCATGGAGCAGCAGGGCCTCGACGGTCAGCTCCGCTGGCTCGGCGTGCGCCTGGACAAGACGCTGACCGGCGAGATCTACCGTGTCATCGCCGACCGCCGCGGCGCGTTCGTGCAGCCGGCGCTATTCGAGGCTTTCGGGCTGACGGTGATCGAGGCGATGGTGTCCGGGCTGCCGACCTTTGCGACGCGCTATGGCGGGCCGCTCGAGATCGTGCAGCATGGCGTCTCGGGTTTCCACATCGACCCCAACCACGGCGATCAGGCTGCCGAGCTGATGGCGGACTTCTTCGAGCGCTGCGCGCGCGAGCCCGGGCACTGGAGCGAGATCTCCGACGGCGCGGTGTCACGGGTCAACGCAAGGTACACGTGGAAGCTCTACGCCGAGCGAATGATGACGCTTTCGCGCATCTACGGGTTCTGGCGCCACGTGACGAACCTCGAGCGAGCCGAGACACGGCGTTATCTCGAGATGTTCTACAAGCTGCAGTACAAGCCGCTGGCGGAACGGCTGTAGCGCGTGCGCCTGCGCGGGGGCCGCGGCCAGAGACCCGCAGAAATGGCTAAACTGGCCTCAGGGCCGCGACTCTCAGGGCGCGGCCGCTTGCTTCCCCCTAATGGTCAAAGACGGGATCTACTACGGCGTCGGCCTCACCATCGCCGGTCTGCTGCTCGCGGTCGTCTTTCATCCGGGTTGGGGCGCGCCCTTATTCATCCTGGCGGCTTTTTGTCTGTACTTCTTTCGAGATCCCGAGCGCATCATCCCCGAGGGAGACGTCGCGGTCTCGCCCGCTGACGGCAAGGTCGTGCACATCCGGCCCACGCCCGACGGCGGCAAACGGCTCAGCATCTTTCTCAACATCTTCAACGTCCACGTCAATCGCATTCCCGTCTCCGGACGCATCACCGGCATCGAATACAAAGCCGGCTCCTTCGCCATGGCGCACAAGGAAGTCGCCTCGGAGCAGAACGAGCAGAACACGCTCGCGATCGAGCCCGACGACGGCGCCAGCGCCGTCGTCGTCAAGCAGATCGCCGGTCTCGTCGCTCGCCGCATTGTGTGCTACAAGAAAATCGGCGATCGCGTCGAGAAGGGCGAGCGCTTCGGGCTCATCAAGTTCGGCTCGCGCGCCGACTTGTTCTTGGGTCCGGAGTGGGAGCTGACCGTGAAAGTAGGAGACAAAGTAGCGGGAGCGAGCACGACGCTGGCGCGCAAGCGGACCTCTCCCGGAGGCGCCCGCTGATGCGAGCGCGCCGCCCGATGCTCGACCGCGAGCGTCCACCCTACGCTCTGCCGGCGATGCTCACCGCCGGCACGATCTTCTGCGGCTACTACTGCCTGATGAAGACGGTCCAGGCCATCTCGCTGCCGCCCGAGGCCGCCGCGCAGGCCGCCCGTTTCTATGACCACGCGGCCATGGCCATCGGCATTGCCGTGCTCACCGACGGCTTCGACGGCCGGGTGGCGCGCGCCACCGGCGCCACCAGCGAGTTCGGCCGCGAGATCGACTCTCTCGCCGACGCCATCACTTTCGGCGTGGCGCCGGCCACCTTGGCTTTCGCCTGGGGCATCCGCTCGCCCGAGCTCCAGCCTGGTTTGTGGCTCAGCAGCTACCTGCCTGGGCTGGGCTACTTGCTGGCGTTTCTCTACATGCTCTGCGGCGCGGTCAGGCTGGCTCGCTTCAACGTGCAGAAGAACCCGCAGCCCAAGAACCCGGGACGGCCGGGCAAGCGCTACTTCGTCGGCATGCCGATTCCGGCCGCCGCGGGCATGCTGGCCGCGGTGGTCCACGCTCGCAGCGGGCTGCCGATCGAGAACTGGTGGCCGGCCGGAGCGCTGTGGCTGGGGCTGGTTGGCTTGCTGTCGTTCCTGATGGTCTCCACTTGGCGCTACTCGAGCTTCAAGGATTGGAACTTGCGTCGCACGCCGGGTCGCGGCATCGTCGTCGTGGGCGCGTTGATCTACTTGATCTGGAACTTCTCGCGGGTTGTGCTGGTCTCCATGGCCACCGTGTTCCTGCTCAGCGGCATCTATGCCCGGGTGGTTTGGCTGTTCAAGCGCAAGCCGGCGTTGGAGACCCCGCTCGAGGGCGGGGAAGAAGCGGAGCAGGGGGCGTGAAGCTACTTGCGGCCGCGCTCGCGCTGGCGCTTGCGGCGGCCGGTTGCGGCTACCGCCTCGCCGGCCAAGCCGACACCATCCCGGACGAGATTCGAACCATCGCGGTGCCGCCGTTTCAGAACGGGACGACCGAGTACAAGATCGAGCAGTACCTACGGCAGGCCGTCGTACGCGAGCTGCTCTCTCGCACGCGCTACCAGGTCGTCAACCACGAAGCCAACGCCGACGCGACGCTGCAGGGCTCGGTCGTGGGCTTTCTCGCTTTTCCGCAAAACTTCGACCCGGTCACCGGACGCGCCACCACGGTCACCACCGTCACGCGCGTCCAAGTCGTGCTGACTGACAAAACCACCGGCGCCGCGTTGTACCAGAACCCCAGCCTCGAGTTTCGAGATCGCTACGAGGTCTCCGCCGACGCCGAGGCCTACTTCGAGGAACGACAGGCGGCGTTGTTGCGCTCGAGCGAAGCGATGGCGCGTACGTTGGTGTCCGCCGTGTTGGAGGGTTTCTAGGGGACGCTGGATCGCCATGGCTGCTCGAAAATCCAAGCTCGCCGGCCTCAAGCCAAAGCAGTTCTTGCAAGACATGAAGGCCGGCAAGCCGCCCGCCGCCGGCTATCTCTTTCTCGGCGCCGAGGTCTTCTTCCGCGACCGCTGCCGCAAGGCGCTCGAGAAGGCCGTGTTTGGCGAGGAGGAGGCCTCGGAAGACAGCTACGTCAAGATCGACCTCCAAGAGCAGCCGCTCGATCGCGTGCTCGACGAGACTCGTTCTTTGTCCCTCTTCGCTGCTTCGCGCCTGATCGTCGCCGCCAACGCCGAGGCCGTCCTGCCCAGCGGCCGCTCGAAGAAGGCGGCCGAAGGTGCGGAAAAGCTGGCGGCCTACTTCGCCGACCCCACGCCCGGCGTCGTGCTCGCGTTCGAGGCGGTTAAGCTCGACTCGCGCGAGCGCGATGACAAGGCCAAGCTCGAGCGCGTCGCGCAGTTCTACTCGTCCACGCCGGTCACCGTGCTGATGGACCGGCTCACACCGTCCGACGCTCTCAAAGGCGCCGCCGTGCTCGCGCGCAACCTGGGTCTGGAGGTGGATCGGGACGTGCTCGCCGAGCTCGTCGAGATCCTCGGCGCGGATATGGCGCGCATCGAGAACGAGCTGGGCAAGCTTCAGCTCTATGCCGGCGCCGGTCGCCCCGTCACCCGGCAGGACGTCGAGACGCTCGTCCCCGAGGCGCGCCAGAGCGGCATGTTCGAGCTAACAGACGCGTTAGCCCGCAAACAGCGCGAGAGGGCCCTGCAAATCGTCGACACCCTGCAGGAATCCGGCGCCTATTGGCCGATGCAGGTGGCCTTCCTGGCTGGGCTGTTTCGGCAGGCGCTGGCGGTCAAGGAATCCGGGGCCCGCTCGGCGAAACAAGCCATGGACGCGCTCGCGCAGAGCGGAGTGCGAACCTGGTTCACCCGCGCCCAGCAGCTCGTCGGCACGGCGCGGCAGTTCTCGCGCGAGGAGCTCGAGGCGGCGCTGATCGCGCTCTACGAGGCCGACCGCGACCTGCGCCGTCCTCGACCCGACGACCGCCTCATCATGGAGACGCTGCTGCTCGCGCTCACCCGCTGAGCCTTGCGGTTCGCGTTCGAGACTTTACGATTGGCGGCGCGACCGCACCCTCGGGGGAAGCGGCTCTGATCAGACCTTCTTTCGGCGCCGCATGCGCCAGCTTGCGGTCGCGTTCGAGACCCTGCGATCTTCACGCTTACCGCACCCTTGCTGGATGCGGCTCTGACTGGACTTCTTGCGAGAGCCGACTTAAGGCAGACCCGCGAGCAACAGGTCGCTCTGCGGCTCGGCATGCTGCGATCACGCTACGATCCGTCCCGCGCCGCCCGCCGTGACTGCGCGGTAGGCGCGGTGCAGACGGCCGAAGGATCGCTTGGTCGAGCCATCCATCGGCGTTGGAGTCAGAAGGGACGGCCCAGGGCGAGTGGGAGGCGCGGCCTCCGAACCACATTTTCAAGGCTGCTGTTGGCAGACGGCCTCGCCCTGGGCTTCCTTTGAGGCGGCCTACGCGCTGGGCGGAGGCGGCATGTAGTAGTAGAACTCTTCCTTGACGATCTTGCCGCCCTCGACGGTGTAGAGGCACATCTCGGTCATCTGCATGCGCGTGTTGCCCATGTGCTTCGCCGTCGCGTCGATCGTCATGCGGCACGCGAACTGATCCTCGCCGACATACGGCCCGTCGATTTGCAGCCCGTGCACCTCGTGGTTCTCCGACCACCACTTGTTTTTGCCGATGATGGCCTCGATGCCCTCCATCTTCGCGGGCATCTCCGGCGTGCCGGGGCCCGGCTCCACCGAGACGATGTTGGGCGCGTAGTGCTTCTCGATGACTTCCAGGAACTGCCCCTGCGAGCACATCGAAACCAGATCATTGGCGATCTCAGCCGTCGTTGCCATGAATAGTATTCCTCCTCAGAGCATTAACGCTCTGGTTAATTGGTGCGCAGAGGATAGCAGAATCCTGACACCGGGTCGATGCAGTTTACAACCGTTACGAGGAGAAGGCTTGGCGTATGCGCTCGAGGGCCCAAGCGAGCTCATCGCGGCTGACTACAAGCGGCGGCGCGATGCGGATGACGTAGTCGTGAGTCTCCTTGCACAGCAGGCCGAGCTGTTGGAGCCGCTCGCAGTAGGAGCGGGCCGGGACCTTCAGCTCGACGCCCGCCAGCAGGCCCTTGCCGCGGATCTCGGCAACGTCAGGATGCTCGATCGACCGCAGCTCGGAGAGAAACCACGCGCCCAACTCCGCTGAGCGCTCGACCAGTTTCTCTTCCCGCAGCACCCGCAGCGCCGTTCGCGCCACCGCGCAGCCCAGCGGATTGCCGCCGTAGGTCGAGCCGTGGCTGCCCGGGTCGAACACGCTGAGCAGCTCCTTCGTCCCGACTACGGCTGAAACTGGATAGAAGCCGCCCGAGAGCGCCTTGCCCAGGATGAAAGCGTCCGGCGTGACGCCTTCGTGCTCGGCGCAGAACATCTTTCCGGTGCGCCCCAGCCCGGTCTGAATCTCGTCGAGCAGCAGCAGCACGTTGTTCGCGCGGCAAATCTCCGCGGCCCGCGCTAGAAAGCCTTCAGGCGGAATGTTGATGCCCGCTTCGCATTGGATCGGCTCGACCAGAAACGCCGCCGTGTTCGGCGTGATGGCGCGCTCGAGAGCCTCGACGTCTCCGAACGGGATGGAGCGAAAGCCCGGCGTGAACGGGCCGAAGTCCTCCCGGCTGCCTTCGTCCGAGCTGAAGCCGACGATGGTGGTGGTCCGTCCGTGGAAGTTGTTCTCGCAGACGATGATCTCGGCCCCTTCCGCCGCGACGCCCTTGCGTCGATAGGCCCAACGCCGCGCCGCCTTGATGGCCGTCTCCACCGCCTCGGCGCCGGTATTCATCGGTAGTACCATCTCGAGCCCGCACAGCTCGGCGAGCTCGCGATAGAACAGCGGGAGCTGATCGTTGCGAAAAGCGCGCGAGGTCAGGGTCACTCTCGCCGCCTGTTCGGTCAACGCTTGCAGAATCTTGGGATGACAATGGCCCTGGTTGACCGCCGAATAGGCGCTCAAACAGTCCAGGTAGCGCTCGCCCTCGACCGAGTACACCCACGGCCCCTCGGCGCGCTCCACGACCACGTCGAGCGGGTGATAGTTGTGCGCTCCCCAACGGTCCTCCAGCGCGAGGAACTGCTGAGTCTTCGTTTCGGTCGCGGCGGACATGAGGCCCTTTCAGTGTGCCACACGGCGCTGACCGCAACCGCTCTCACTCGGCCGTCCCTACGGCGTCAGCACCCACTCGACCCAGCCGAACTTCTCCGGCTCGTGGAAGCTCTTCTCGGTTGGAGCCCAGGCCAGCAATTGAGTCTTGGCGGTCGCCCGGGCGAGCTGCTGTTGGAGCCGTTGCTTCCGCGCGCCAGAAGCGCTCTCGATGGCTTCTCGCAAGCGCCGGGCCTCGGCGTAGCTGGCCAACCCTTCGGGTCGCTCGATGCGATACATGCCGACGCGCCAACGGTCGCCGAGCTTAGGCGCGCCGTTCACCCCAGCCTCGGAGAGCGAGCTCCACGGGATGGCGATCTCCACCGTCCAGCCGGCGGAGTGCTTGCCTACCGCGGTCTGCAGCCCGGCGATGTTCCACTTGGCGGCCTCGTCGGCGGAGACAGCTCCCGGGGCGGGGATCAGCAAGTCTACGACGACGTTGTGCGGGCTGACCTCGAGCTCGGGGTAGTCCTTGCCGTCGCCGTCGGGGTCGAGGAAGACTTCGACGACCTCCTGGTTCCACAGATGGCTGTCGCGCTCGAACATGTTGCTCCAAGCGTCCCGGTCGGCGCAGACGAAGGCGACGTAGAGGTTGCGGCTGTCCCAGGCGATCGCGGCCTGAGTGAGCGGAACCTCCCCGCCGCGGATGTTTTGAAAGGCGCTGAGGCGAGGCAGCGCCGCCCAGGTGAATTCCTCCAAGCGCCCGTCCACGGTAACCGGGTCGAGGGTATGGCCGGCGCGATACTCGGGAATAGACTGAGCTTGCAGGCAAGCGGCGAGGAGAAGACAGGCTGCGACGCGCATGGGCCACCATTGTCGGGCAGAGGGCGGGCGCGGGTCAAAAGCGTAGAATGGTCTCTCTGATGGCGAAGATGAAATCGAAAGTGCGCAAGCGTCTGCGCGAGGGCTGCGTCATCCCGGCGCATCCGCTGGCGCTCGACCGCAATCGTAGGCTCGACGAGCGTCGCCAGCGGGCCTTGACGCGGTACTACCTCTCGGCTGGGGCGGGCGGCGTGGCGGTCGGCGTGCACACAACCCAGTTCGAGATTCGCGACGCGGGTTTGCTGCGGCCGGTGCTCGAGCTGGCGGCGGAAACTTCAAGCGAGTTCGAGGGAAAGGGAAGAGCCGGCATCGTTCGGGTGGCCGGCGTTTGCGGCGAGACCGAACAGGCGGTGAGCGAAGCTGCGCTGGCCGCCGAGCTCGGCTATCACGCCGGGCTTCTCAATCTCGGCGCGCTGAAGACCGCGTCTGTCGAGCAGCTCGTCGAGCACGTGCGCGCGGTCGCGCGGGCGATTCCGGTGTTCGGCTTCTACTTACAGCCAGCGGTCGGCGGCCGGCCGCTGCCCTACGAGCTCTGGCGCCAGATGGCCGAGATCGAAGGCGTGGTTGCGATCAAGATCGCCGCCTTCAATCGCTATCAGACCATCGACGTGGTGCGCGCGGTCGCCGAGTCGGGACGGTTGGGCGACATCGCGCTCTACACCGGCAACGACGACACGATTCTGACGGACCTGGTCAACGTCTATCGCTTCAAGGAAGAGAAGAAGAAGCGCGAAGCGCGCTTCGTCGGCGGGCTGTTGGGTCACTGGGCGGTGTGGACGCGGCGCGCGGTGGAGCACCTCGCCGAGGCGCACCGCGTCGTCAAGCAACGGCTGCCGATCCCCATCCCCTACCTGCGCCTGTCGAACCAGGTGACTGATGCGAACGCCGCGTTCTTCGACCCGGCGAACGATTTCGCCGGTTGCATCGCGGGCATCCACGAGGTGTTGCGCCGGCAGCGCTTGCTGGAGGGGACTTGGTGCTTGAATCCGAACGAAGGTCTCTCGGCCGGGCAGGCCGAGGAGATCGACCGCGTGTACGCCGCGTACCCGCACCTCAACGACGACCCGTTCGTCGAGCAGCATCTAGATGAATGGATGAGGTAGGCGGGCTGCAGGCCCCGGCAGCCATGCCGGGGTGCGATGCCTCATACCGCTGCTAACGATCACACCCGGCCACGCTTCTTCTTCCTGAGCCCCGGCAGCCATGCCGGGGCTCACTCTGGGGCATTGCTCCCGAGGTTCAAAAGCAGAGCGCTTGCACGACTGCGTTACTTTGCCAGCGTCCAATGGAAGTTCAATGTGACGCTGCGCTTGGCGTTTCGGGTCGCCTTGAAGGTAAAGCGCTTCCAGCCGTTGTCGGGGCCGGGCAACTCGACAATCTCGACGACCGGCGAGAACACCTCGAGCTTCACCGGCTTGCCCGGCAGCGGCGCTCCCCCGATTCCCGATGCGCCCGCGGCGAAGTCCACCGTCACCTCCTGGTCCTTGTCCAGCTTGCCGCTCCAGAAGATGTCTCCCGCTGTGGGTGCGGCGCGCACCCTCGGCGCTGGGGCTGGCGTCGGCGCGGGCGGCTTCGGGGGCGGCGGAGAGAACGCCTCCGAGCCGGATAGCATGACCTTGCCCCTCTTCGTTGGCGGCGGGGGAGGCGGCGGCTCGGGTTCCGGCTTTGGCTGCGGAGATGGCGCGGGAGTGGGCGTAACGGCGGCGCCGGGCCGCTGCTCGGGCTTCGGCTCGGGCTTGGGTTTGGGCGCCGGTTGCGTCAACCGCGCGGGCTCGGGATTGGGCGTCGGCGGGGCTGGACGAGGCCTCGGCGGTTTGGCGGGGGCTGCGGCTCGCGGCGTCGGCGAGGAAGCTGCTGGCTTGGGCGCTGGCCGCGCCTGCACGGGCCGGGGCGCGGGTTGTTGCTCGATTGTGGGCTGCTCCGCGATGGAGTCCTCCATCGGGATTGGCGCCGCGATCTGTTCGGCTTCGAGCACCGGCGCATCGGTTGGAATTCGCTGCTGGTCGACGCGCGCGACTGGCGGCGTTTCGCCGTAGACGAATCGCTGGAACGCTACATAGGCCAGCCCGGCGGTCACCATCAGCAGCACGACTAGCACGCCCATCCACAGAGCCAGCTTCTTGGTATTGCCGCCGGTGGGCGCCGCAGTGGCCGGGGCCGCGCCCATCGGCGCCGCGCCTGGCAATCCAGCGTCGGCCGGGGGCGGGGAAGGCGCAGCCGGCGGCGGCGCCACGACCGCGTCGCGATCGACCTGCTGTCCGCAGCCGGTGCAGAACAACGCCGCGTCGTCGAGCTTCTCGCCGCAGTCGGTGCAAAAGATCGCCATGGCTTCCCGCAGCATACCACCGGGTCTGGGGAAACGAAAAAAGGCCCGCCCGGGGGGCGCCGGGCGGGCGGAGCATTCACAGGGAGAGAGAAGCTGCTTATCCTCGCAGCAGTGCGAGCACGGCCTGCGGCGCCGAGTTGGCTTGCGCCAACGCCGCGACACCGGCCTGCTGTGCGATCCCGGTTCGCGTCAGGTTGGCCGCTTCGGCCGCCAAGTCGGCGTCTCGAATACGGCTCTCCGCGGCCGAGATGTTGGTGATCTGGGTCGTCGCCAGACCGATCGCGAACTGCAGCCGGTTCTGGCCGCGGCCCACGTCGGCTTGGATGACGCCCAAGCGCACGACGGCCGTCGCCAGCAAGGTAACCGCGCTCTCGGCGTTTTCCTTGGAGGCGATGTCGGACACCGAGCCGCCAGCGAGCGCCGCCGAGGTGTGCAGCAGCGTGTCGCCCGAGCCGGTGTCGTTGGCCAGTCCGTGGTTGTTTGCCAAGTCGCCGACGCCCACGTTGAAGCCGTCGGCGAGATTCGCGAGGAAGCGAATGCCCTCCGTGCCGGCTCCGTCGCGTTCCTTCACGGCGACGATCTTTTGCAGCGTCGAGTTGTTCGAAGCCTGCAACTGGCTGTTGATGGCGTTGACGGCGTCGTCCACCGTGTTGGCGTTGGCGTGCGTGAGGTTGATGGTCAAGCTCTGCACCGAGCCCGTGTCGTCCTTGGCGGTGAGCGTCAAGTTCTGAACGTCGTTGCCGTTGGACAAGTTGGTGAACGAGATGGGATCGGCGGAAGCGGAGGTAGTCGCCTGCGCGCCGCCGGAGCTGATCGAGGCTTCCGCGCCGCTGTCGGCCGCCGTGCCGGCGAGCACGCCTGCTTCGGCGTCCGCGTCGGTGAAGGCAAGCAGCGGGTTGGTGTCGTCCTCGTTGGCTGCGATCAGGAAGTTGCCGCCGCCGCCGTTGGTTGTCGTCTCGAACACGATGTCCGTGCCGGAAACCGCGGCTACCAGCCCAGCGCCGGACAACGTGGTGTTGTTGGCGATCTGCGCGTTGATCTCGTCCACGGTGTCTTGGATCGTTGCCGAGCCCGCCACCGCAACCGTGATCGACTCGGCCGACTCCGCACCTTCGATCAGGATGGAGTAGCTCGAGGAAGCCGCCGCGCCGGGTGAGGTGAACGCGGACGCGATGCTGTTGTAGCGTGCGGCCGAAGCAGCGCCGAGCTCGGCCGTGCCGAAGCCCAAGGTATTGTCGGCGTCCCCGGCCACGCGGACCTGGAACGACTCGCCCTGGGAGTTGGTGAAGCTGACCGCGCCGCCGGAAGCCGACACCGAGAAGCCGCCCGCGGAGAGCTCCGCGTCCGCCTCGATGGCAGCCTGCAACGCAGCCACGACCGTCGCCTGATCGTCGGCGATCGCGGTGGTAACCTCGATCTCCTGCACGCTATCCAGGCCGCCGCCGAAGAAGTTGACCTTGATGGTGTTGGCCGCGGTCTGCGCGATGGCTTTGACGTCGCCGGTGCGCGTGACGTCGAGCGATTCGCCGGTGGCGCCGCTCGAGAAGTTACCCAACACGGCGTTGGCCAACTGGTCGCCCGCCTTGACTTGGAAAGCGGAGTCGCTCGAAGTGAAGGCGATTTGCTGCTTTCCGGTCGAGTCGGTGTTGAGCACGGCCCTGATACCAGCGTTCTTGAACGACTCGCCGGCCGCCGAAGCCGCCGTGAAGCCTTCGATCGCGCTGTTGATGGCGGTGACCAGCGTGTTGGAGTCGACCACGCCGGAGAGGTTCACCGACAGCTCGACATCGCCGTCGCCGGAGAAGCCCGGTCCGGAGAAGACGAACTGCGTGTTGCCGGTCACGTTGAGCGACGCGAGGTTGGCGGCGTCGTTGACGATCGCTTCGACGCTGGTCGTCGAAGAGGCGCCGAGATCGGTCGTGCCCTCGGTCCCGCCGAGCGCCTTGACGCCCTCGAGGCCGAGCCGTTGACCGTTCACCGCGGAGGCGCTCAGGTCGATCTCGACCGCGCCGTTGGCGACTTCACTCACGCCGCCGTTCGCCCGGCCGCCGCCGATGAACACCGACAGCAACGAGTTGAACGTACCGCCCGGATCGAGGCCGATCGACTGCGCTTGGCGGTTGATCTCCTCGATGACCGATTGGAACTCCTGGTTGAGCGTTCCGCGGTCGCCGTTGAAGGTGCCCGAAGCCGACTGGGTTGCCAGCGTGCGAGCGCGGTCGATCAGCAGCGAGATGTTGTTCAAGCCGCCGTCGATGGTCTGCAGCGTCGAGAGGCCGTCGGCGGCGTTTCTCACGCCCTGTTGCAGTACGGCGATGTCGGACCGGAAACGGTTTGCAACCGCCAGTCCCGCTGCGTCGTCGGCAGACGAGTTGATCCGCAAGCCCGAAGTGAGCCGTTGGATGGTGCGCGTCTGGAGAATGTTCGTCTTGTTCAGGTTCTCCTGAGCCAAGAGCGAATTTACGTTGGTGACGATGGAAAATCCAGCCATGTCTTGAGTCCTTCCTTGGGTGTGATGATTCGGTCGGGATTCCTTTCCCGACAGTCCACCGTATCGGCCAGGGCGGAAGGACATTTATCGAATCTTTGCGCCGGCGGGTTGTGTTCGGTTCGTCCCGGCCTCGGCGAGCCGCGCGGCTCCGACTAGGGCCGCGACCGTGAGGGAGTGGGCGTCTTCGTTGTAGGTACGCAGCAGACGGCGGCCGGCCCCGTTACGCGCACGGCTCAGTTTGACGCCCGCCAGGGATCCTTGCTCGCCGCTAGATACGGCTCGACGTATTGCGCCAGCAGCTCTTCGACGAGCCCGGGGTGATCGGGGGCCAGATTGTGGAGCTGATACGGGTCCTCGCGGCGGTCGTACAGCTCCAGTTTGCCGGCGCCTCCAGCTAGGCGCTCGACCATCAACGTGTAGCGCTCGGTGCGGACGCCGCGGCGGCCCAGTTCCGGCGTCTCGTAGGGGATTTTCAGATACAATTGTCCGGTGGGGCGGCCTTCGGCGCGGCCCAGCCACAGCGCCGCCCGGCTTTCGCCGTCGACTTCCTGGGGGATCTCGTCCCCGAGTCCGGCTAGCTCCAACAGCGTCGGGTAAATGTCGATCGTCGACATCAGCAGCGAATCTCGTCGCGCGGGAATCTTGCCCGGCCAACGCACCAGGAACGGCACGCGCATGGACTCCTCGAAGTGGTTGTTCTTGTGCTGTTCTTCGTGAATGCCGATGCAGTCGCCGTGGTCGGAGGTAAAGACGACAATCGTGTCCTGTTCCAAGTCGTGCTCGGCGAGCGCGTCGAGGATGCGCCCGAACTGTTCGTCGACGCCGGTGATCATGGCGCAGTAGTCGCGGATGCTGTTGCGGTAGTAGTCGCCGCTGGGCGTGCCGGCGGGCGGGATGTTGGGTCGCGAGAACAGTTCCTCGTCTGAGACGTCGTCGTACGGGGTGCGGTATTTGTCCGGCCGCTGCGTGTAGGGCGTATGCGGCGGGTTCATCGAAACGACCAGCGCAAACGGCTTGTCGGGGTCGCGCAAACCGCCGCCCTCGTTGGCGATGAAGCGGATCGCTTGGTCCGCTTCGAACTCCGGGCCCCATTGCTCGACTTTCAGGCGCTCGTCGCGCGTCATGTCGGTCGTCCAATACCACGGCGCCATGTGGCGGTCGTAGGTGTTGTAGGCGATCCAGTGGGCGAAGCCGTGGCGGCGCTCGGGCGGCGTCCACTCGTTCCACTTCACGCGGCCTTCGTTGTTGTAGCTCTCGACGTAGGGCCGCTTCGGTCCTTCCAGGTGCCACTTGCCGAGATAGCCCAAGCTGTAGCCGGCGCCGGCCAAGAGGTCGGACCAGCAACGCGACTCGATCGGCAGCTCGATGCCGTGCGCGTAGCTCAGGTGCGTACAGTTCGAGACGACGCGGTTGGCGTGCGGCCAACGCCCGGTCATCAACATCGCCCGGTAGGGGCTGCAGACGGGATAGTTGGACGCCGCCTCGGTGAGCACGAGCGACTCCTGGGCGAAGCGGTCGAGCCGCGGCGTCACCACCGGCTCCTCACCCAAGAAGCCCATCGCGGAGCCGCGCATCTGGTCGGGAAAGACGAACACGATGTTCGGCCGCTTGCCTTGACCGGACGCCGTCGCCCCAGCCAACGCCGTCGCGTGAAGGAAGCCCCGTCGCGTCATACCGGCGCTATTGTAGCGGTCTGAATGGCGGAGCGGGACTGAGGTGTAGGTGTGTGAACGGTCGGTCGCGATGGCGGCTCCATCCTGAAACACCAGTCCGCTCAGGAGGAACCAGTTCGACGACCTGCGCCGGTTCCGTCGCGACGCCGAAGCGAGCGAGCGCCACGTCTCTAGCGGATCGATTAGGCGCTATCCTTACTAGGCGGCGGAGAAGGTGGTTCGCATTCGCCCACCCTACGGCCTGATGGCGACCATCGAGGGCTATCGATGGAGCGCGGAGGATCCCTGTTTGGCGGAGACGTTGCAGGGGATGCTGGTGGAGAACGGGCCTGCGGGGGACGATCCGGATCCGGACCACACCGCTGCGATGGCGGCAGTCCGGAGGCTCGGGGGCGTGATCGAATATGCCGACGAAGACGACGATGAATGCTCGGGGGACCTGATCTATTGACCGCGCCGAGTCTAGGGCGCGCCATACCGCGCCCCTACGTTTGGTTGTGGGCGCTGTTCGTGGCCCTGCAGAGTTGGGGCGCCGATTGGCCGCGGTTTCGCGGGGCGGGGGCTGGCGGTACGGCCCAGGGAGCGAAGGTCGAGTTGGGTGCGCCTGTTTGGAAGCGGCAGGTCCCCGCCGGCAAGTCGTCGCCGATCCTCGCCGGCCAGCGGCTTTTCTTGACCGCCCATGACGGGGATGCGTTGCTGACGATGGCGCTCCACCGGGCCACCGGCGCGCTGCTTTGGTCGCGCCGCGTGGGGCGGCGCCAAGTCGACGAGCGCAACGAGACCAACGATCCCGCCGCGCCGACGCCGGTGAGCGATGGCGAGCGCGTGTTCTCGTTCTTCGCCGACTTTGGGCTGGTCGCCTACACCGTCGAAGGCGAGGAACTATGGCGGCGGGAGATGGGGCCGTTTTCCGGGCCGCACGGTATGGCGTCGTCGCCGGCGTTGATTGACGGGATGCTGGTGCTGTCGCTCGAGCAGCGTGTGGACGGCGCGGTCGTGGGCGTGGACGCCGATACGGGCGAAGTGAAGTGGAAAGTTCCCCGTCCTCCGACACTGGGCGGGTCGTTCGCGACGCCGGTGGCGTATCGCGGGCAGGCCGTGGTGATGTCGCCGTTCGAGCTGGCCGGCTACGATCCGCACAGCGGCGAGAAGCTGTGGCGCGTGGCCGGGTTGCCGCATCAGCCCAAGTCGAGCCCGGTCGTCGCCGGCGATCTGATCCTGGGCGGAGTGCAGGGTGATAATGCACGCCACAACTTGAAGAGTTGGGAGCAGATGCGCGCGGATCTCGACAAAGACGGCAACGGCGTCGTCGAAGGCGAGGAGATTCGCGGCTCGATCGCCGACTACGACCGCGACGGCGTGTTTGGACGCGATGACTACGAACAATGGCGCGAGGAGAAGTCGCCGGAGAGCTTGTTGATGGCGATTCGGCCGGAGGGCCGAGGCGATTTGACGAGTGAGGCGGCCGTGTGGCGAGTCGACAGCGGTGTGCCGAGGGTGACGACGCCGCTGGTCTACCGCGGGCTCGTATACCTGATGCGCAATGGCGGCATCCTAACCGTGCTCGATGCGCGGACGGGCGAGGTGCGCAAACAAGGGCGCTTGCGCGAGGCGATCGACGAGTACTTCGCGTCGCCGGTGGCGGCGGGCGGGCATGTGCTGACGATGAGCCGCGGCTGCCAGTTGAGCGCAATCGAGGCGGGGCCGGATTGGCGGGTGGTCTCGACGACGGATATAGGGGAAGAGTGTTTCGCAACGCCGGCCCTGGGCGCGGACGGGGCGTTCGTGCGGACGAGCGACGCGCTGTACAAGTTTGCGCCGCGGGCGGACTAGCGCGACGCGCAACCGTGCGCCTCGTGGTCGCGCAACTTCCCGTTCGCGCAGCGGCCCGCCGAGCGTAGGGCGGCGCCGCCTGTCACGGCACTTTGAGATTCTCCAAGGGTCGTGGAATCAACAGAGTACGGTAGGGCCGCCCGCCGTCCGCTTGGTCGCGCCTGTCACAATGAAGAAGAGCGCCACGCGAAGCGGTCTCCAGATGGAATGTCGCGTTTTGTCTGGAAATGTCAGGCTCGGGAGGTGTCTGGGCCGCACGTGTACAATAGCGGTCCGTGCGCTTCTTGGTTCTTCTGCTCCTGGGATGCTTGCCGGCTTTCGCCGCCGCCCCGAACGTTGTCTTCATCTTCATCGACGACATGGGTTACGGCGACCTGAGCGTCACCGGCAACTCGAGGGTCGAAACGCAGCACATCGACCGCCTGGCCGCCGAGGGGCTGCGCTTCACGCAGTTCTACGTCGGCTCGCCGATCTGCTCGCCGTCGCGCGTGGCGATCACCACGGGTCAGTACCCAGCACGCTGGCTCATCAACTCGTATCTCAACACCCGCCGCCGCAACCGCGAGCGCGGCATGGCCGACTTCCTATCGCTCGACGCTCCGGCCGTGGCGCGCGCCTTTCAACAGGCCGGCTACGCCACCGCACATTTCGGCAAATGGCACATGGGCGGCGGCCGCGACGTCCATGAAGCGCCCACTCCGCAAGCCTACGGCTTCGACGAGTCGTTGGTCTCGTTCGAGGGACTCGGTGAGCGCATCCTGCCGCCGGGCGGGCTCTCCGAGCGCAGCGCGCTGCTCGGCGCCGGGCCGACTTGGGCTGTCGCCAAGCACATGCAGACGCCGATCTACGTCGACCGCTCGATCGACTTCATCCGTCGTCATCGCGAGCAGCCGTTCTATCTGCACTTGTGGCTCAACGACGTCCATGACCGCCATTCGCCGTCACCCGAGCAGGCCGCGCGCTACGCCCGCCTCAGCGACGATCCGTACCTGCGCGACTACTACGCCGTGCTCGATGCGATGGACGAACAGATCGGCCGGCTCATCGACGCGATCGACTCGATGGGCTTGGCCGAGAACACCTTGATCGCTCTCACGAGCGACAACGGACCGACCGCTTGGCCGCGCTACTACGAAGAAGGGTACGAGCCGCCGGGCTCGACGGCCGGTTTCCGAGGACGCAAGTGGAGTCTTTACGAAGGCGGCATTCGCATGCCGTTCATCGCCCGCTGGAAGGGCAAGATTCCCGCCGGCCGTCTCGATGAGACGACCATCCTCGGGGCTGTCGACTTGCTGCCGACTTTCTGCGCGATGGCCGGCGTGGAGCCGCCGCGCGCGAGCTTTGACGGCCTCGACATGAGCGCCGCCATGCGCGGGCGTCCGCAGATGCGCAGCCGTCCTCTCTACTGGGAATACGGTCGCGACGAGACCTATCTCCAACCCGGCGAGCAGAGCGACCGCAGCCCCAACCTCGCCGTCCGGGACGGCCGCTGGAAGCTGCTGATGAACGCCGACGGCAGCCGCATCGAGCTCTACGACTTCGACGCCTCGACCGATGAGCGCGACAACGTCGCCGCGCAGTACAAAGGCGTGACGACGCGGCTGAGCCGCATGTTGCTCAACTGGCGCCGCAGCCTGCCCGAGCTCTAGCAATGCTGACGTTCAAGGACGTCTCGTTTACAGGATCAGCCGCAGGCGCAACGCGGCGACGTTTGCTGCGCGGCGGGTGCGGACGGCGCCGGGGCGGGTGATGTGTTGGTAGGCGGGGGTGAGCGTCACCGCGGGGGCGAAGCGGAAGGCGTAGTAGGCTTCGTAGCCGGCTTCCGAGCTGAACGTTGGGTCGACTTGGGCGCGGAACAGGTCTGAGCCGACGACGGAGTAGAATGCGAGCCCGACCACATCGCGCGGGCGGCCCGCGATCGCGCCGGCGTACTGAGCGCCGGCGGAGTAGGAGCGGCTGACGCGGTTCAGCCGGCTCGGCCGCCAGCCTAGCCGCGCGAACACGCCGAGGCCTTGCGACGGGTCGGCGCTTTCGACGAACAGCCATTGGTCGAAGCTCGCGTAGGCCCCCTTGTTCCGCGACGGGCCTTCGCCAGCCGCGACGAATCCCGGTTGGCGCGGATCGAGAAAGAAGCCGAAGCGGTAGTTGCCCTCGAGCGGCCCGCCCGACGAAGCGATGCTGCTTCGCAGGTCCGTCTCGAAGTAGGTGAACGTCTTGCCGGTGAAGGCGGTGTCGAGGCTCAGCCTCAACGGCCGGGCTTCGGCGTCGGAGACGGTCGCGACGAAGCTGAGCCAATTGGTCGGGTTGACGAACAGAGCGGCGCCGGGGCCGATGGCGAGCGGGATGATGGCGCTGTTGTTGTCGAGAAACGTGTTGGCGAAGTGAAGGTCCTCGATGTTGGCGAAGGCGTTGCGATCGAGGATGGTCTGCTGGTCGAGATAGCCGAGCCGCAGTTGCAGCAAACGGTCGCGGAAGTTGTGTTGATACCAGAGTTGGTCGATGAAGACGCGGTCGCTGTCGGCGTCGTCGAGCGGGTCGCCGAGCGCGCCGACCGCCGGGTTGACGTTAGGGCTCCAATCGCCCTTTGCGTGGAGCAGCGCCTCGCCGCCGCGAATCAGGCCCATCTGTCCGAAATCGACCTGAGCGATCAGGTCGGAGCTGCCGCTTGCGCGGGTGACGGGATCGAGGCTCGCTCCGCCTTCGCCCTTGCGCGCGCCGAGCTGGTTGTAGAACAGGTTGATGCGCGCGCCGTTCTCCTCGAGGATGGAGCGTCGGCCGCCCCAATCGCCGGTGAGGCGTTGGACGTCGCCCACCTGCCTGGCCAAGTCCCCGATGCCCGGCCCCGGAGAAACCGCCGCGAGGTTGACGGGCGGGCTGGAGGGGTCGCGAAACAGCTCGTGGCACTGGATGCAGGTGGAATTGATATGCTCCATCGTGGAGCGAATCTCGCTCCGCCGGGCCCGCGCCGATTGGTTGCGGAGCGCGACGGCGTCCTGCCGCAAAGACTGGGCGAGGACGAGGAACTGTTCGCGCTCATCCGGGGTCAGCTCGAACCAGTCGGCGAGAGCGGCGATGCCGTCGGCGGCCTCGGCGAGGTCCTGGGCGATCGAGGCGGCGGTGGTGCGGGTCCCGCCGGAGGGCGGCTGCGTGCCGAGCTCTTGCGGGAGCCTGCGGAAGGCCAACCCGCGCATCCAGCTCATGATGTCGCGTAGCTCTTGGCTGTGCAGCGCGTGCCGAGTCGGCTGCGCGACAGGCGCGGCCGGCAGCGGCAGCGAAGACGGGTCGGCGGCTCGGCGTGCGCAGGCGCAGGCAAGCCCGAGGGCGAAGGCGGCAGCCGCGACGAGCGGGATTCGGGCCTGGGACATGTTCAGGCTAGCCCGTCAGCTCGAGTGAGGGCCGGGCGACCGCCCGCGAGACGCGTCGTGATTGGCCGCGCTCCACGCGGGCCTCCAAACTCTGAGGATACCTCCGATACGACTCGGCCCGCTGGCGCGGCTACATCAGGATGTTGTTCTCCGCCGCGATCGCGGCGGGCAATTCTTGGTCGGCGAGCATCTCGCGGAGGTCGATTTCGATACCGCGGGCCATCGAGCTGATCGGCACGTCATTGGGTCCGCCTTGGAAGGGGTTCTCCGAGGCGCCGCCGATCTTGTCCATGGTGTGGAACACCCAGGCGACCATCATGCTGATGGGGATGGTGAACCAAACCGCCGCCGACCCGAGCTTATCGAGCTCCTGAACCAGTCCAAGCGGGACGAGCACGATGAACAGCCACACGAACATGTGATTCAAGGTGGCGTACTGGCGCGGGTAGGGGAAGTTCTTGATGCGCTCGCTCTTGCCTTGCGCCTCGACCAGGGCAGCCAGGACGCGTTCGAGCTCTAGACGGCGCAGCTCGCGCTCGACGCCCGGTCCGGCATGCTGGGCTAGCTCGCGCGACTGCAATTGGATCAAGTGCGCGGCTCGGTTCTTGCGCGCCAATACGTGGTCGAGCTCGGCCGGCTCGAGCAGCGCACCGAGATCGGCGGTGAGGTCGCCCTCCCATTCCGGCACCTTGTACTTGCGGCGGTACTCGACATTGTCTTTGAGCTCCATGCTCTCCCAGCCGCGCTGCTCGCGGAGTTGGTAACGCAGGGCGGTGAGCCAGGCGAAGTGGCGGTGGAACAGGCGGCGGCGCGCGGCCTCGTCCTCGACGAGAGCGAGCACGAGGATTCCCCAGGTGCGGCTGCTGTTGACGATGGCGCCCCAGATCTTGCGGGCTTCCCACAAGCGGTCGTAGGAGGCGTTGTTCTTGAAGCCGGTGATAAAGGCGACGGCGCCGCCGACCGCGGCGATGGGCAGCCACGAGATGCCGAGCCAACGCCAGCCGGCCAACGCGTAGAGCGCGGTCGGGATGGCCGCGACGACGAAAAAGACGAAGGTCTCGCGGCGGGTCCAGGCGACGACTTCGGGGAGGGTGTATTGGCGGCCGGTGTGCATCGGGCCCTATTCTAGCCAGCGGCCCCGTTGTGTGGTGACGAGACTTCGCGACCCGGGGCCGTCGCGCAGTCTCGCGACGCGGCAGGCCTGGCCTGGCGGCCTACGCCACACCGCTACTGGCGGTCTTCTCCAGTAGATAGAAGACGTAGCCGTAGGCGCGGCCGTGGCGGCGATAGAGCACGATTTCCTGTTCGGTTTCGGCGAGCACGGCTGCGAAGGCGGGGTCGTCACGGAGCTTGGCCATGCGAGCTTCGAGGGGCCGGTAGAATTCGGATTCCCAGTCCGAACGGGGCAGGGAAAAGCTCTCGAGCGCTTCGTATCCGGCCGCGCGTGCGCGCTCGAGGTTTTGGGCGACGGTTCCCATGGCGGGGTAGGCGGCGTCCCAAAAGGCGCGGGCCTCGGCGGGCGGGTCGTCGACGAGCCATGTCGCTTCGGTGACGCAGAGGAAGCCGCCGGGTCGCAACAGCGGACGCCAGAGGCGCAGGCCGCGCTCGAAGCCGACGAGGTAGACCGCGCCCTCGCTCCAAACGAGGTCATAGCCGGCGGGCTCCTCGTCGAGGGCGTCCATGGACTGCCGGCGCGTGACGATGTGTGCGGAGAGCTCCGCGGCGGCGGCGTTGCGCTCGAGCGTGTCGAGGAAGGGTTGATGGATGTCGACGGCGGTGATGCGTCCGCCGGTCTCGCGGGCGAGCACGAGCGTCGAGGCGCCGGAGCCGCAACCGAGGTCGAGGATGCGCGGCCGGGCGGGAAGCGATGGCAGGGCTCTTAGGGCGCGCAGGGTCGAGGCTGCGCTCCCCGGGCCTTGGCGCGGCATGGGTTCGAAGAGGCGGAAGAGCGGGTCCATGGCTTCTCGTGGCTGGTGTTACGGGAGGGGGCGCACGAGCAGGGTGAGGCCGTCGATGCCGGCGACTTCGACCGTCTCGCCAGGGGCGGCGGATTGGGAGGCCTCAAGCATGCGCGCCCGCCAGCGCTCGGCGTGGATACGGACGACGCCTTCAGGCGCGAGCGGCTCGACGACGCGAACTTTCCGACCGACTAGGGTTTCGGGGCCGGCCTGCGCCCGGCTGGCGTAGCTGTGACGAAAGAAGGGGTAGAGCAGGAAGTCGAGCGCGATGAAGAGCCCGATGACGCCGAGCGCCATGGAGGTCGACACGGCGGCCGAGACATGCAGGAAGCCCATGACGCCGGCTAGCGTGAGCCAGCCGGGGACCTGAAAGAGCAGATAGCGCTGGATGGGCCTCATGGCGCGAGCCGGCGTGTCCAGCGCTTCTCGAGCAGGCCAATGCCGGCGTCGGCCGCCAGGGCCAGCAACGCAGCGGGGATGGCGCCGAGCAGGATGAGATTGGTGTTGACGGTCTGCAGGCCGAGGAAGATGAACTGTCCGAGGCCGCCCGCCCCGATCAGAGCGGCGATGGTGGCGACGCCGACGCAGGTGACGGTGGCGACGCGCAGTCCGGCGAGAATGGTGGGCGCGGCCAGGGGCAGCTCGACCATGTGCAGGAGCTGACGGTCGGTCATGCCCATGGCGACGGCGGCTTCGCGCACCGCGGCGTCGACTTGGCGAATGCCCACGAAGGCGTTGCGCAGGATGGGCAGCAGGGCGTAGAGCGTCAGAGCGACGATGGCCGAGCGCGCGCCGATGCCGCCGATGATGGGGATGGGAATGAGGAAGCCGAACAGCGCCAGGCTGGGGATGGTCTGCACGGTGTTGGCGAAGCCGAGAGCCCAACGCTCCCACTCGGGCCGGCGGGTGAGCAGAATGCCCGCGGGGATGCCGACGGCGGCGGCGATGCCGACCGAGACTACGACGAGCCAGAGATGCTCCCAGGCGCGTACGGCTAGGTCGCCGCGATAGCTCATCACCGCCTCCCAGAAGCTCACCGGCGGCCCTCCCGGAATTCGCGCACGGCCGGCTCGTCGGTCTCGGCGAACTCCTGGGCCAGGCCGAGCCAGCACAGGCGGCCAGCCTCGAGCAGGGCGATGCGGTCGCCGAGCAGGATGGCCTCGGCGATGTCGTGCGTGACGAAGACGGTGGTCTTGTGGACCTCCTGCTGGAGGGTCCTGAGCTCGGCCCGGAGCTCGCGGCGGGTGATGGGGTCGAGGGCGCCGAAAGGCTCGTCCATTAGCAGGATGGGCGGGTCGGCGGCGAGGGCGCGGGCCACGCCGACGCGTTGGCGCTGGCCGCCGGAGAGCTGCGCCGGATGGCGGCCGCAGAGGTCGGCGGCGTCGAGGCCGACGCGGGCGAGTAGGTCGTGGATCTGCTCTTCGGGGAGGGGCTCGCCGGCCAGACGCGGGACCAGCCCGACGTTCTCGCCGATGGTGAAGTGCGGCAGCAGGCCGATCTCCTGGATGACGTAGCCGATGCGTCGGCGTAGCTCGATGGGATCCCAGGCGGTTGTCTCCCGCCCCTCCACGAGAACTTCTCCCCCATCGAGCTGCCGGAGGCGATTGATGAGCTTGAGGGCGGTGGTCTTGCCCGAGCCGGAGCGGCCGAGCAAAACGAGCGTTTCCCGGCGGGCGACCTCGAACGAGAGGCCGGCGAGGACTTGTGTGTCGCCCAGGCGGCAGGAGACGTCTTTGAATTGGATGGGCGCCAGGGCCACGGGGCCCCATCGTATCGCAGGAGAACCGGACCACAGGGGCCGGACCTGGGGCGACTACGCCGAGCGGGCGAGGGCGACCTCGACGAACTGCAGGCCGATCTTGAAGCGGCCGCGGTCGAGCGTGGAGGCGTGGGCGACGCGGGCGCGGCCGTCGACGCGCAACGACAGATCGGGTTTCTGCCAATCGCCGTGGATTTCGACGACAGTGCCGCGGCGGAGGCGGACGAACGTCTCGATGCCGACGCCGCCCACCGAGACGTCGATCAGCTTGGCCATGACGGTGCGCTTGGCGCCAGCTTCATCTGGCACGGTGAGGCGCAGCCCCGGTGGCAGCGCGACAGGTTTGCGGGGGCTGGTACGGCGTTCGGCTCCCATACGGAGCTTATCGGCGGGCCGGGGGAGAAGCGACAGGGCCGCGGACGAAATCGCCCGCGGCCCCTGGGTTGAAGAGTTGAACCGAGTGTCTTAGAAGCTCACCCGCAGGCCGAACTGCTGCTGCCGGGGCAGGCTGTTCGTCGAGGTGATCTTGCCGACGTCGGGGCTCGAGAAGTTGGCGTTCGGAGTCCCGTACGAGGGATGGTTGGTGACGTTGAAGACCTCCCAGCGGAACTGCAGGCCGATCCGCTCGGTGACCTTGAAGTTCTTCATCAAGCCGACGTCCCAGTTGAAGATGCCGTCTTCCTGAAGCGAGTTGCGGCCCAGGTTGCCGAAGGCGGCGTTGCCGTTCGAGTCGACCGGGTAGGCGAACGCGCTCGGGTTGATCCACAGGTCGGGCGACTGGTTGGAGAGCTCGTGATCGCCAACCACGTTCGGCCTCCAGGCGCCGACGCCGTTGGTGCCCAGGTCCGCCGCGGAGTTGGCGACCGTCAGGTCGTAGTATTGGCCGGTCTGCAGGCTCATGATGCCTGTCATCTGCCAACCGCCGAAGATGGCGTCGACGAAGCCGCCTTTGTTGAGCATCTGTTTGCCGCGGCCGAACGGCAGCTCCCAACTGTAGTTGGTGACGATGCGTTGCCGCACGTCGTTGGAGGTCGGGCCGCGCTCGCAGGAAAAGCAGGTCTTGTCCTGCGGGCCGCCGTTGTCGCCGGAGACGAACAACTCGGCCGTTTGGCCCATCGCGCGCGACCAGGTGTAGGCGGTCGTGAACGCGAAGCCTTGCGAGAGCCGCTTGGCGAGCGTCACCTCCATGCCGTTGTAGTTGCTGTGGGCGGCTGGCGATCGGTAGGTGATGCCATTGAGCGATGGGAAGAAGAGCCGGCGTTCCCGCTCCGTGCTCGACGGTCCGATGCCGGGGGCGTTGATGTTGTAGTCGAACATGATGTTGTTCGACGACGAGCCAACGTATGCGGTCGTCAGCGCTAAGGTGTTGGTGAGCTGACGCTGCACGCTGAGGTTCCACTGGTAGACCATCGGCAGCGGGAACTCCCGCGACCACGTCCGCATGACGGAGTTGTTCGGCAGATCGTCCACGTGCGTGACCGGGGCGCTGAGGTCGCCCAGGAAGTCGGACGGGAAGCCGTCCTGAAGCAGGAAGATCGGCGCACTGCCGCTGCCACGAGCCTGCACGGCCGCGACGAACGGGAAATTGCGCAGCATGCGGGCGCTCGCGCCCAGGCCTTGCGAGCCGCCGTAAAAGATGCCGCCGCTCGAGCGGACCGTCCACTTGGCGCCCGGCTGCCAGGCGAAGCCCAACCGCGGCGCCCAGTTGTTCCTGTCGAAGCTGATGAGCGCCCGGTCGGCTTGGCCGTCGCCGAGCTCGCCGCCGCGGATGATGCGTCCGAAGTCCGGCCCCTGGTCGAACTCCACCCGGTTCATGCGGTTGTTGCGCTCGGTCCAGGGTTCGGTGAGCTCGTAGCGCATGCCGAGGTTGAGTGTGAAGGTGGGCGTGAGCTTCCAGTCGTCCTGGAAGTAGAACATGAACGAGTCGAACGTCATGTCGGCGTCGATCGTCGTACCGGACTGCCCGCGGTCGACCCAGCCGAGCAAGCCGTCGCCGAAGGCGATACCGGTGTAGCGGCCGTTGAAGCGGAACGTACCGGTGGCCGCTTGAGAACCGAGAATGTCGGAGAAGTCGTGGCGGATGTCGGCGCCCATCTTGAAGCTGTGGTTGCCCTTGATGAAGGTCAGATTGTCGACGAACTGCCAGGTGTCGCTGATCTTGCCGTTGGGCAGGTTGTTGCTTCCGCCCAGGCCGATGTGCGACAGACCGCCGGTGAGCTGAATCCGCGGCAAGCCGAGGATCGAAGGATCTTCGTTGAGCCCCTTGAGGCCGAACTGCGCGTTGAGCTCGGACTGCGGCGCGGCGTCGGGTTGCACCTTGTTGACCTTCAGGTGCTTGCGGCCGAGGCGGAACTCGTTGATCGTCGACGTCGAGAAAACGTGCGTCCACGAAGCCGCCAGGTGATTGCCGTCGTTGTCGTCGAGCCCGCGGTCGTTGCCCACGCCGCCGCGCGCGATACCCTCGAGCGGCGCCGCTCGCAGGTTGTCGTAGCGGTAATGGCTGTAGCGGACGAAGAAGTTATCCTTCGCCGAGAAGGTGTGGTCGTAGCGGAAGTCGAGCTGATCGCGATCGGTCTTCCACGGCGGGTTGTTGACGAAGTTGCGCCGCGTGTTGTCGGAGAAGTTCGGATTCGGGTAGAGCTCGGCCAGGCCGACGAAGACCGGATCCATGCGGCCGCCCGGGATGACCATGTTCGGGAATGGGTCGCCTTCGGGATCGCGGAGCGAGCTCAGGCCGGCGGTTTGGCTGAAATCTCCGGAGCGCTCGAGCTGCGTCGGCACAATCGCGAAGTCCGACTGCGACTTGCGCAACTTCCAGGCTTCCCAGCTCGCGAAGAAGAAGGCCTTGTTCTTCTTGACCGGCCCGCCGAAGGTGGCGCCGTACTGGTTCTGGCGCAGCACTTCCGGGTCGGCCTTGCCGTCGCCGTCACGGTCGTTGCGGGCGAAGGCTTCGCGAGCGTCGAAGAAGTCGTTGCGCATGAACTCGTAGGCCGAACCGTGGAAATCGTTCGTGCCGCTACGGATGCTCACGTTGAGCACCGCGCCGGCGTTGCGGCCGAACTCGGCCGAGTAGTTCGAGGTCTGCACCTTGAACTCTTGCACGGCGTCCATCGAGGGGATGATGGCCTGCGCCTTGCGGTCCTGCTGGCCCATGACGGTGGAGTTGTTGTCGATGCCGTCGATGAGGAAGTTGTTCTGGCCGACCGGCTGGCCATGGCTGACGAAGCCGCCGCCGAGACGCGCGTCGCCGAGCGGGCCGCGGTCGCGTCCGCCGATCTCCGGCACGACGCCGGCGGTGAGCTGCGCGAGCGACTGGTAGTTGCGTCCGCTGATGGGCAGGTCTTCGATCTGCTGCCGCTGCACGGTGTAGGCCAGCGTGGCCGATTCGGTCTCGAGCAGCGGCGTGGCGCCGGTGACTTCGATGACCTCGACCAGGTTGCCGACTTCCATCTCGAAGTTCATGCCGATGCGGTCGCCGGCGTGAATCTCGATGCCGGTCTTGACCGAGCGTTTGAAGCCCTCGGTCGAGACGGAAACTTCATATACGCCCACCTTGAGCGGGCCGGAGACGTAGACGCCGGAAGCGTTGGTCTGCTTCTCGACGGCAATCCCTGTATTGATCTCCCGGATCGAGACCTCGGCTCCGGGAATGACGGCGCCGGTCGTATCCATGACCGTGCCGGTGATGACCCCTTGGTCTTGTTGCCCGAAAAGAACGGGCGCCGCGGCCAGAGCGAGAACGGCCGCCAAAGCGATTCGTCGTTGCACCTTACACCTCTAGGTGGTCCGGTGGGCGTTGCTGTGTCGGGAACCGCTGTTTGAGCCGCCCCACGTTCGGCTCTGGACCGCTCGTCCGCGCGAGGGCGCGATCCCGAATAGTACGATAGTGCGGCTGGGCCGCTTTCTCTAACTTATAGCAAAATCAGGGGCGGGGCGGGCATTGGATCGGACCGGACGAGGGCGATGTCAGGCGATCGATCAGCGGATCTGTTGCGCTCGCGCGAGTTGTTGCTCGAGTGCTTCTCCGGGCCGCTCCGGCTCCGGGAAGCCGCCCGAGAGGCGCGGCTCTCGCCGTTTCATTTCCACCGCCTGTTTCGGCGCGCCTTTGGGGAGACGCCGCTCGAGCTGTTGACGCGTCGCCGGCTCGAGCTCGCGCGCGAGCTGCTGGCGCACACCGACCGCAGCGTAACCGAGATCTGCGTGGAGGTCGGCTACAGCAGCCTGGGCAGCTTCAGCGCGCGGTTCAAGGCGCGCCTCGGGCTCGCGCCGAGCGAGTACCGGCGGGCGGTGCGGCGCAGCTTCGCGGTCCCGCGGCTGTGGCCGGTGCGTTTCGTGCCGGGGTGTGTCCTGACGATGTTTGGAGTGGAAGCAAGATCGGAGAAGCGCGGCGGGCTGGCGCTTTGAGACAATCCGCCGCATGATTACTCGCCTTTCGCACGCTACGCAATACGTTCTCGATCAAGACAGCGCCAAGACCTTCTACGTGGACAAGCTCGGATTCGAGGTGCGCACCGACCACACGATGGAGGGCGGGTTCCGGTGGTTGACCGTCGGACCGAAGGGGCAGCCGGATTTGGAGATGATCTTGATGCCGCTAGCGCCGAACCCGATGATGGATGAAGAGACCTGCAACCAGCTTCGGGAGCTCGTCAAGAAGGGAGCGATTGGAGGGGGCGTGCTGAGCACGGACGACTGTCGCAAGACCTACGAGGAGCTCCAGGCCAAGGGCGTGGAGTTTCTGCAGGAGCCGCAGGAGCGGTTCTACGGTGTCGAAGCGCTGCTCAAGGATGATTCGGGGAATTGGTACAGCCTGACGCAACGGAAGGCCTGGGGCTAGGGGCTGGGTTCTAGGGCTCCCCTTTGCGAGACCCTCAACCGACGGGTTGGGCCCGATGGCCGCCAGGTAGCAGACGAACGGAGAGGAGCTCGGCGGGCGCGACGGCGGCGTCTTCCACTGTGATGTGCAGAAAGTTGTCCGTTAGCGCGGCCGTGCCGCCCGCGACCGCGCGGTCGAGCGTGACGGCATCGAGCCGCAGGCCCGCCCGCGCCGCGCGGAACGCGGCGTGCTTTTCGGCAATGACCTCGCGCAGGATGCGGTTGCGTTCCTGCTTGACGCGCTTGGGGACTTGATCGGGCGCGGCGGCGGCGGGAGTTCCTTCGCGCGCCGAGTAGCTGAATACGTGCAGGTAGGTGAGCGGCGATTGCTCGACGAGCTTGCGCGTGTCGTTGAACTCCGCTCCGGTTTCGCCCGGAAAGCCGACCATCACATCGGCGCCGATCGAGGCGTTGGGCATGAGCGTGCGGGCGCGCTCGATACGGTCGAGATAGTGCCGCGCGCGGTAGCGACGACGCATGCGCCGGAGCACGGCGTCCGAACCCGATTGCAGCGGAATGTGCACGTGGTTGCAGATGCGCGGCTCGTGCGCGACGAGCTCGAGCAGGTCCTGCGTCCAGTCCATCGGCTCGACCGAGCTGAGGCGCAGCTTTTGCACGCTCGTCTCGGCGAGGATGCGCTCGAGCAGTTGATGGAAGCGCGGCCGAGCGGGAAGATCGCGACCCCAGCGGCCCAGATTGACGCCGCTGAGGACGATCTCGGGGTAGCGTTGCGCGAGGCCGCGAACTTGCTCGATCGCCTGCTCAGCGGTCGCGCTGCGACTGTAGCCGCGCACCGACGGGATGATGCAGAAGGTGCAGCGGTTATTGCAGCCGTCTTGGAGCTTTAGGTTGGGGCGCGAGCGGTCGTGGACGGCGTCGAGCACCGGCGCGGTGAGCAGCTCGCGTTGACTGTAGATGTCGCCCAGCAGGACGCCGCCGTGGTAGTCGGCGTTCGGGCTGGCCAGGGTGACTAGCGAGCCGATCTCGGTCTTGTGGGAATTGCCGACGACCCAGTGGACGCCGGGCAAGGCGGAGAGGTCCTCGGGCCGACGCTGGGCGTAGCAGCCGGTCACCAGGATCTCGGCGTCCGGGTTCTCGCGGTGGATGCGGTTGATGGTCTGGCGCGCGTCGCGGTCGGCCTGGTGAGTCACCGTGCAGGTATTGACCACCACGACGTCGGCCGCGGAGCGCTCGCCGCACTCGCCCAGGCCGCGGCCAAGCAAGTCGGCGGCCACCGCGGCGCCGTCGGCTTGGGTAGCCCGGCAGCCGAAGTTTTCGACGTAGAAGGTGCGGCGCTGCGACATGGGGAGCGGGGCGCGCCGAGGCGCGCCCTCTCATCCCAGTGTATCGCCGGGTGTTGGACGCGACCGCAAGCTGGCGCATGCGGCTCGGAATGAGGGTGCGGCGGCGCTAGGATCACCCCTCGATCGCCACCAGCTCGGGCGAGGAGGGCGTGCAGCAGGCGTCCTGCTCGGCTTTGCCGTGTACGGCGGCGTCGGCGTCGAGCACGACGAAGACCTCCCAGGCGTTGCCGTCGGGATCACGGACCCAGACTTTGTCCTGGACGGCCCAACAGCAGGTGACTTGCTCTTCGGTTTCAATGGGCAGGCCTGCGGCTTCGAAGCGCTGCTTGGCACGCGCGACGGCGTCGGTCGACTTGACCTGGACGCCGAAGTGCGAGGCGCCGCCGGCCTTGCGGGCCCGTGGGGCGGCGTTGAGCGCGAGGTTCACCGGCGGGTCGGCGACCTCGAACTTGGCGTAGCCGGGCTTGACCTTGGTCGGCTCCTGGTCGAACAGGGTGCGGTAGAAGGCGATGGCGGACTCCAGCTCGGAGGCCTCCAAGGCGACGTGGATGCGGGTATCGGTGGCGAATTCAACGGGTGATTGCATGGGTTCTCCCTGTGGTTGTTGACGAAATGCGCTAGCGAGCGTGCGCTAGCTGCGGTTCGAGCTCCTCGAGATAGAAGCGGTAGAAGCAGTCGCGGATCTCTTCGCGCGAGCGGCGGAAGACGTTGAGGATCTCCTCGTCGGTTCCGGCGGCGTCGGCTGGATCGTCGAAACCGAGATGGACGCGGCGGCCGACGGCGCCGGCGAAGGTCGGGCACTGGTCGCGGGCGTTGCCGCAGACGGTGATGACGCAATCGATCGATTGGTTGAGAAACTCGTCTACGCTCTTGGGGCGGCGGTGCGAGAGGTCGAAGTCGAGCTCCCGCATGACGCGCACGGCGTGGGGGTTGACCTGCGCGGCGGGCCGAGAGCCGGCCGAACGGACCTCGAGGCGCGGATCGAACGAGGCTAGGAAGGCTTCGGCCATCTGGGAACGGCAGGAGTTTCCGGTGCAGAGGATGAGGATCTTCATGGCGGTTCAGCAGCAGGCGGTGACGTCTTCGGGCCGCACGGCTTGATTGCGCGTGCAGCACTCGGCGTAGAGGAAGCCGAGCAGCTCGCGCAGAGCGTCCGTGCGCACGCGGTAGCGCAGGTAGACGCCCTGACGGGCGGACTCGACGAGGCCTTCGGTCTTGAGGCGGTCGAGGTGATGGGACAGCGTGGAGGCGGCGATGGCAAGCTCCTGTTGAATTTCGCCGACGACGAGGCCCTCGGGGTGCGCGGCGAGCAGGCGGCGGACGATCTCGAGGCGCTGCTCGTTGCCGAGGGCGGCGAACATGTCGGCGAAGCGGGTGGCGGCGGCCATAATTCTATTATTCTAGAAATATCGAAAGATGTCAAGCGAGGCGGTTGACACGCGGATCCGGGGAGGTGCTACCATGCTCGGCGACTGGGGTTACGTCGCGCTACCGAAACGTTACAGCGGCCTATGGGCGTCGAGTTCTGGAGCGGGCGAAACTCTTTGGTTGACAACTACTTGTCCCCTACCGAGGTTAGGCATGCAACGAACGATTTTGAGGATTGCGCTCGCGGCGCTGGCGCTCGTGGGCGCCGGCCTCCTACAGGCCCAGACCAATGCGACGTTGACCGGCACGGTCAGCGATTCGTCCGGCGCGGTGATTCCCGGCGCCGAAGTTACGCTGGTGAACCCGGAGAGCGGCGAGACCTACAACTCGACCACCAACGCGACCGGGACTTATAACATCCCGTTCATCAAGCCCGGCGTTTATGACCTGACGATCAGCTCCGCCGGGTTCAAGCAGTACACCCAGGCCGGCGTCGTGCTGGACACGGCGGCCGCGGCGCGCGCTGATGCGACGCTCGAGCTTGGCGAGGTGACCGAGGTCGTCACCGTCGAAGCCGACGTGCCGCTGCTCAAGACAGAGAACTCCTCGGTGGGCAGCGTGGTCAAGAACAAGACGATCGCCAACATGCCGCTGATCAACCGGCGGGCGGCGCAGCTGGTGCGCTTGTCGGGGTTCGTGGTGCAGCGCGGCGACGGCTCGCGGTTCCAGATCGCCGGCGGACGCTCGAACAACGCCATGTGGACGCTCGACGGCGGCTCGACGCAGAACATCTTGCTCGGCGTCGCGTCGCTGAACTTCGATCCGCCGATCGAAGCGCTCGAGGAGATGAACGTCGAGGTGTCGAACTACAAGGCTGAGATGGGACGTTCCGGCGGCGGCTTCATTCAGATGACTACCAAGGCGGGCACGAACCAGTTCCACGGCGCGGCCTACGAGTTCCTGCGCAATGACGCGCTGGACTCGCGTCAGTTCTTCGCCGCCCAGAAGCAGAAGCTGCGGCGCAACCAGTATGGCTACGCCATTGGCGGGCCGATCGTGAAGAACCGGACGTTCTTCTTCTGGAGCCAGGAGTTCATCACGAATAAGACGGCGAACCCGGTGATCAACAACATCCCGGATCAAGCCGAGCTTAGCGGAGACTTTTCCGGGACCAGCAATGCACTGGTAAACCCCTGGGACGGCACGGATGTCCCGAACAACGTCATTCCACAGAGCCAGCTCGACCCGGTTGGACTGGGATTGGCGGATTTCTGGCCGGCGCCGAACGTGGCCAACGCCTCTTCCCGGCGGAATAACTTCCAGGGTCTCAACAGCAGCAGCAATCCGTCGGTGACGAACTCGCTGCGCGTCGACCATACGATTAATGACCGGCACCGCCTCTACGGCCGTTACGTCAGCAACGTCAGCGGCAGGAACGGCGGCCGCAATCAAGGTCTAGGCCTGTTCCCGTCTGACGTTCACCCGAACGCCCGGATCATCACGTCGCAGTACTACAACTGGTCGGTCACGGGCATTTCGAACTTCACCCCGCGGCTCGTGGGCGAGTATCGCTTTACTTGGAATTGGCGGCAGTGGCACCCGCGGATACCGCCGCTGGTCAACGGTGATCGCCTCCCGGAGCGCATTGGCCTGACGGGCGTCAACCCGGACTACTTTCCGGACGTCAACGTGACCGCCATCACCGGTTTGGGACGCGGGGGCCAGGAGCGGCGACAGTTCCCGATTCGGGACAACCACTTCATCACCAACTGGACGTATTTCAAGGGCAACCACACGCTCAAGTGGGGTTGGGAGATGCGAGCGTCGCAGAACGACGACGTCAACCTGCCACGCGCGGGCGGCGAGCTCAGCTTCAACAACAACGTCTCGGGCGACGCTGTCGCGAACATGCTGTTTGGATTCGTCAACCGCGGGCGGCGTACCGAGACGATCCTGATTCGCAGCCGCGCGAACTCGATGGGGGCCTACGTCCAGGACGACTGGAAAATCAATCCAAAGTTGAGCCTCAATCTGGGCGTTCGCTACGACCTCGACACTCCGCGCTGGGAGAAGATCGACAACCGGCAGAACTCGTTCGACCGGTTCGCGAACAACCCGGCGTGCGACTGTCCCGGGCTGATCAATTGGTCCGGACGCGACGCGCGAGGCGGCTCGAAATACGCCCACAACTTCACCTTGGGCAACATCGGGCCGCGTGTCGGCTTCGCCTACCGTCCCACCGACAGCTGGGTGGTGCGGGGCGGCGCTTCGATGGTCTACATCGGCCAGTACGATCAGGCGACCCCGATCGTCGCCAACGCTGGTTTCGCGATCGACGGCGACTTTCGCGCGCCCAACAATACACAGGCCGCGTTCCGGCTCGCGGACGGCTTGCCCGCTATTCCGCTTCCGGAGGAATCGGATCTGGTGCCGGGCTTCGGTGCGGTGGCGGCGGGCAGCCCAACCATCTTTTCGCCTCAGTTCTTCCAGCCGGAAGACCGGCCGATGCCGTACTTGATCACGTACAACCTGAACTTCCAGCGGATGCTGCCCTGGAACTCGGTTGTCGAGTTCGGTTACTTGTCGACGCTTGGCCGCAAGCTCACCATTCCGGGCACGGCCACGATCAACCAGATCCATCCGGACGCCATCCACTGGGTTGACCAGGGCGTCACGCAGTCGCTGCTGCGGCCGTTCCCGCAGTTCGGCAACGTAACGATGCTATCGCCGACCTGGGGCGCATCGGAGTATCACGGCCTCAACCTCAAGTTCGAGAAGCGCTACTCGGCGGGCTTGCAGTTCAGCATGAACTACACGTTCGCGCGCGCGATCGACAACGTCGAGGGCCGCAACGAGCTCGCCGGGGAAGACGGCAACGTGCCGTTCTCGAACCAGTACGATCGCTCGATCGCCTGGGGCCTGGGCGGCAGCCACATCAAGCATCGGTACATCACCAGCGTGGTCTACGACATCCCGTGGGGCCGGGGCAGAGCGCATTCGTTCAGCAACCCGGTGCTCAACCAGATCGTGGGCGGCTGGACGGTCGGCACGATCATCGAGGCTCGCACGGGACCGCCGTTCTCCACCTACTGGGGCAACGCCGGACAGATCTACCCGACCGCGGCTCGGGTGCGCGCGGACGCGACCGCTCCCTACGCGGAGAACGCCAACTGGCGAGACAACGTGCGTGGAGGCCTGTTCTTCAACACGGACGCCTTTTCGCGGCCGGAGCGTTTCACGTTTGGCAACGTGGGGCGCAACGCGTTCATCGGACCGGGCGCGGTTCGGGCCGACGCCTCGCTGATCAAGCACATCTACATGCCCTGGGAGGGCCACTCGCTGCAGTTCCGCACCGAGATGATCAACTTCCCGAACCGGGCGAACTTCCGCAACCCGCAAGGCAACCGCCAAGCGGGCAACTTCGGCACGGTCACCGGCCTCACGCCGGGGGCCTCGGGCCGGATCATCCAAATGGGTCTGCGCTACGGCTTCTGAGCCGCAGCACCGCAGGCGCAGACCGACGCAGGGCGGCCTTCGGGCCGCCCTTGCCTCAGAGGCCCCGCTACAATTGAGAGCTTGAAGCAGGTCACGCTCATCACCGACGGCTCTTGTCTTGGCAATCCCGGCCCTGGCGGCTGGGCCGCGATCCTGCGCCACGGCGAAAAGAAGAAGGAGCTGGTCGGCTCCGAGCGCCAGACCACGAACAACCGCATGGAGCTCACCGCGGTGATCGAGGGGCTGAACGCGCTTCGCGAACCGTGCGAAATTCTGCTCGAGATTGACTCGCAGTACGTGAAGAACGGCGTTACGCAATGGATGCCGAACTGGAAGCGGCGCGGTTGGAAGACCGCCTCCAAGCAGCCGGTGAAGAATCAGGATCTATGGCAGGCGCTCGACGAGGCGGTTGGCCGGCACGACATCCGCTGGCAGTGGGTGAAGGGGCACGCCGACCACGCCGACAACAATCGCTGCGACGAGCTGGCGCGCGGCGCGGCGGAGAAGCTGCGTTGAGAGGCCCGTCGGCTCAGGCTGAGCGCGAACCCTGGCGGCCGCCTTCGATGACTTCCGCCGGGGCTTGAATTCCGGCGGCGCGGAACATGGTGTAGACGGGCAAGCCCTCGTCGACTCGCTCAAAGGTCATCTGGCCCTGCTTGGCGTCGTAGTCCACCGCGACCAGGTCGCCGGACTTGACCTGCCCGGTCGTGATGAGGTTCGAGAGCGGGTGCACCAGCGCGCGCTCGATGGCCCGTTTGAGGTGCCGCGCGCCGTACTTCGAGTCCGCGCCCTCGTCGAGCAGGTAGTCCTTGGCCTTCTCCGAGAGTTGGAACAGGAAGGGCGTGCCGGCGAAGATGCGCTCCTGCACGCGCAGCAGCTCGAGCCGCAGGATCTCGCGCAAGTCGTCGTCGCCGAGCGGGCGGAAGACGACGATCTTGTCGAGACGGTTGATGAACTCGGGGGTGAACTTGCGGCGGGCGGCGCCGACGCCAGCACGATGCAACTGCGCCGAGGTCTTCTCCGAGGAGAGCTCTTCGCGCCGGGGCATGCCGGAGAACCCCATGCCTTGCGAGAGCGCGGATTCCATCTCGGCCGCGCCGAGATTGCTGGTCAGGAAGATGAGCGACTGGGAGAAGTCGACGCGGCGGTTGTCGCCCAGGGTGAGCGTGGCTTTGTCGAGGATGCCCAGCAGCAGGTTCCACAGCGAGTCACTGGCTTTCTCGATCTCGTCGAAGAGCACGAAGGAGATCTTGACGCGGTCGGTGTGGAACTGGTTGATGGCTTCCTGGCTGAGCAGCGGATGCGTTTCACGATGGCCGAGGTAACCCGGCGGCGAGCCGATCAGCTTGGCGATCTCGTGGCTGTGTTGGAACTCGGCGCAGTCGATCTTGACGACCGCGCGTTGGTCGCCCACCAGGCTCTCGGCGGTGGCTTCGACGGCGCG
The DNA here is from genome assembly GCA_965216545.1 of Bryobacterales bacterium. Taxonomy (GTDB): domain Bacteria; phylum Acidobacteriota; class Terriglobia; order Bryobacterales; family UBA6623; genus RI-231. The sequence goes on along the minus strand of OZ244172.1, from coordinate 17,487 downwards.
GGTCTTGCCGGTGCCGGTGGGCCCGAGGAACAAGAAGTTGCCCACGGGCCGGGCCGGGGGATTCATGCCGGCGAGATAGGTTTGGTAGACGTGGACGATTTGCTGGATCGCCTCGTCCTGGCCGACCACGATCTTGCGTAGGCGGCGCTCGAGGTCGCCGGCCTCGCGGCCGGTGCGGAGCGGGTCGAGACGAGTGCGCTTCGTCGACGTTTTTTTCACTGCGGTCACCATGTCGTTGCCTCGCTTGGGCGCCCGGGCGCACTCGTGTACCGGGCGGCGCTGAAGATGCTTATCGACTGCGCGCAGCGGGGCCCTTAACCCGGGTCCGGCCGGACTTGTAACACTTGGAGGCGCGAGGCCAGCGAGACTTCTGTTTCTAGTTTACGGAGCCGCTGCAAGCCGGGGCGCCGCGGCCGGCTCGCAACGCGTTGATAATCAGGGGGATAGGCGGCGCGAAACCGGCGTGACGCGGATCGTCCGCGGGCAGCGAGTTGGGCCGGCGATCGGATCCGAGCCGCATCCCACAAGCGGTGCGGTAGCGTGGCCAATCGAAGGGTCGTGTAGGCGACCGCACTCTAACGGAATGTGGCTCGGCGGCGGGCTCCGATTGCTAGATTAAACCTATGCGCACTGCTTGTGTTCTGGTACTCGCGTTGACGCCGGCCTTCGCCGAAGACTGGGCGCAATGGCGCGGGCCGCAACGCGACGGCGTCTCGCAGGAGACCGGATTGCTGCCGGAGTGGCCCGAAGGCGGCCCCGAGCTGTTGTGGCAGGCTCGAGACGTGGGCGATGGCTACGGTGCGCCGGCGGTGGCGGGCGAGCGCGTCTATCTGGTCGGCAATTCCGGCATGGACGACGAGTACGTGCTCGCGCTGTCGGTTTCCGGCGGCGCGGTCGTTTGGAAGACGAAGATCGGCAAGGTCGGCGCGCCGGATCAGCGGCCGTCCTATCCCATGGCGCGCTCCACGCCGACCGTCGACGGCGACACGCTCTACGCGCTCGGCTCGGACGGCGACTTGGCGGCCTTGCAGACCGCGACCGGCGAAATCCTGTGGCGGAAGAGCTTGCGCACCGACTTTGAGGGCGCGCCCGGGACGTGGGCGTATGCGGAGTCGCCGCTGGTCGATGGCGACGTGCTGGTCGCGGCGCCGGGCGGGTCCGAGGCGACGATGGTCGCGCTCGAGAAGAGCAGCGGCGAGACGCTGTGGAAGTCGGCCATTCCCGGAGGCGACGTTGCGGCGTACGCCTCGGCGATCGTGATCGAAGCGGCGGGCCGCAAGCAGTACGTGCAGTTCCTCGATGGCGGCGTGGTGGGCGTGGATGCGATGACGGGCGTGTTTCTGTGGCGCTACGACGGCACGGCGAGCGGGCCGGCCAACGTGCCAACCCCGGTACACCACGACGGTAAGGTCTACAGCGCGAACGCACGGCGCTTCGGCGCGGGCTTGGTGCGGCTCGAGCCCAGCGTGGGCGGTGTAAAGGCCGAGCAGGTCTACTTCGCTCGCTACGCACCCAACACGATGGGCGGGCAGGTGCTACTCGACGGTGTGCTCTATGGCACGAACAACGACGGCTTGGTCGCGGCGGACTTCGAGACTGGCGATCTGTTGTGGAAAGAGACCGAGAGCGGCCCCGGCTCGACGCTTTACGCCGACGGCCGGCTCTACGTGCACTACGAGAGCGGCGAGGTGTCGTTGGTGGAGGCGACGCCGAAGGACTACCGCGAGCGCGGACGCTTCACGCCCCCGGACCGACCCGAACACACGCGGCGGCGAGAGATGGCCTGGGCCTACCCCGCGCTGGCGAACGGGCGCTTGTACGTTCGCGACCTGGGGTCGTTGTGGTGCTTCGAAGTCGGTGAGTAGCGCCAGAGCTCTTCCAGGGCTCTGTGATGTTCACGCTTGCTGCACCCTGACCGGACCTTCTTTCGGGGCCGCATGCGCGAGCTTGCGGTCACGCCCGGACTTCCGCGCTCTTCTCGTTTACCGCACCCTCGCGGTCGCGGCTCCGATGACATTGGCCGCGTCTACCGCCTCACCGGCAACAGCGCGGTCTGGCTGAATGCGCCGCCGGCGCCGACTGCGAGCCGGTGCTCTCCGGTCTCGATGTCCTCCGGTACCCAGAAGTTCACCTGGTAGAGCGTCGTGAAGTTCGGCGCATAGAACCCTTCCGAGCTCAACACGCCTTCGTCGTCGATGCCGACCACCGGCGAGAACACGGTGCGCCGCGCGGTCGTCGGGCCGGGCTGGTTGGTCGCCAGCGGCGGCTCGAGCGGCCCCAAGCCGGTGAGGAACAGCAAGATCACCTCGCCGGGCCGCGCCGGGTCCGAGGGCGAGACCAGCCGGAAGTCGGCGTGCAATGCCGCGGCGTACCGCCCGCCGCCGACGCTCACCTCGAAGATTCCCGGCTGCGCGACGTTGACCGGCACGTTCTCGAAGACCGCCTCCGTGCCGTTGTTGCTCACCACCACCGTCGCCGGCCCGGGCTCGATTTCGAACGGCACTTGCAAGTTGATCTGTTCGCGCCCGCCTACGTTGGCCAACGCCAACAGCGGGGCCGGCACGCCGTTGATGGTCACGCGTACGCCGCGCAGCGTCGTCGCGAACGGCGGACCGTTGGCCGCTACCACACCGTCGACGTCTTCCATCAGCCCGACGCCGAAGATCGACCCCAATCCGCCCGGCGTAAAGCCCAGCCGGAAGCTTGCGCCGTTGACGAAGCCGCCGTCGAGGATGATCTCGGGGCGCCGGCCGCCGGTGACGACTGTGAACTCCGCCGTCAAGGCGCCTTGCCTCTTCATCAGGCCCGCATCCGCCAACGCCGCCGAGGAGAGATCGATCGTCGCGCGCACGGTGGAAATGGCGAATGTCTCCGGCGCCAGGAATCGCGTGGAAGCGCCGCCGTCCATGCCCGTCTCAACGACTGTTGCTTCCAATCCGCCTGGTCCGGCGACGATCGAGTAGGCTACCTCGACCCCGGGCACGCCGATGCCGTCCTCGCTCACGACCTGCACGGCAAGCGGCTCGCTGGCGGAGCTGCGCGGTACGCTGATGCGGCTGCTCGAGATCCGTTGCAGACCGGCCGGCCTGGGCGCGACCAACAGCTCGAACGTTTGCGATCGCCCGCCATGACGGGCGATCACATTGAAGGGCCCGGGGCGCGAGCCCAACCGCACCAGCACTGATGAGCGGCCGCGGGCGTCCGTGGTCGAGATTACGTTCTCGAGAGTCGCGGCGTCGGGCGGATCGACCGACCAACTCACCTGCTCGCGCTGAACGCCCTGCAAGCAGAGGTCGGTCACCCCCACGACGAGCGCCTGGCTGTCGAGCCGCTCGCCGGGCACGCCGGACTGGCTGTCGCCCTGCACCTTGTTGAGCAGCGCCGGGCCGCCGGTGGTGATGTCGACGTTGACGGCGATGGCGGTCGTTCCCGGCAACGGGCCGACGCGGATGAGACCGCGGCCGCCCGGGCAGCCGAGCGTCGCGTCGACGACCGCGGCGCCGTCGAATCCGGTAACCGCGACCGACGGGCTGAACGAGACGTTGAGGTCGGAGGTGAAGAACAACGCCACGCCGGGCGCCGCCACACCATTGGCGTCGCGCGCCTCCACGCGGATTGCATCCTCGAGCCTATCGCCCACCGAGCCGCGCAGGCTCCGCGACGAGGCGAGCTGCAGCGTGGCCGCGCTGGTGGAGACGCCGGTCGAGAGCACCGAGACGCGGAACGGCTCGAGCAGGGCCTGCCCAAAGCTGTCCTCCAGGTGCACGGCAGCGAAACCGTTGCCCAAGACCGGTCCGCTCGAACAGACGATGCTGACTTGGCCGGCCGAGTCAGCGATCACCCGCCGCGGACAGATCAGCAACTGCGGATCCGACACCGAGACGAACACCGAGGCGCCGGGCGTCGGCACGCCGTTCGAGATCACCAACGCGACCATGGGCAACGCGAGGGTACGCCCCTGCGGGACGGCCTGATCGTCGCCGGAGAGCTTGAAGATGCCGTCTTCGAGCCGGTCTTGCGCCAGCAGAAAGACGGTGAAGGTGAGCGAGCGGCCGTTAATGTCGCGAAATGTCACCAACAGCGTCGCATTCGCCGGCAGCGAGTCGAGGACCGTGCAGGTGATCCTCGCCTGCCCTATGGAGTCGGTCACCGCCAAGTTCGGGCAGGAGACCGGCAGCTCGATCGGCGAGCGGATGATGTTGAAGCGCGTCCCCTGCTCGGGCTGATTGTTGCGCACCGCCTGCAAGGTCAAGTCGAACGTCGCTCCACGGGGAACGAACGCTTGATCGCCCTGCAGCTTGGTGAGCCCCTCGAGCAGAAACGGCGGCCGGACCGTGATGCTGAAGTCCGCGGTCGACGCCGCGCCCGCATCGCCCACGGTGAGCCGCACCATGGTCTCGATCGGCCACGGACCGACCTGGCACTCGAGCACGGCGATGCCGACGGCGTCGGTCGTCCCCGTCGTGCAGTCCACGCCCGGACCCGCCGTAAGCACGCCGAGCAGGCCGATCTCGACGCCCGCCGGAGTCGGGGAGAGCAGTTGTACCGCGATGGCGAACTGCGAATTGGGCGCGACGGTCTGAAAGTTCCCAGCGACCGGGACGAGCGCGCTGCTCTGAGCGGGCAAGGCGGCGGCTCCGGCAAGAAGGAGAACAGCGGCGACGAAGCCGGTCCGAGAATGCTTCATTGGGGGCGCTCCTGGGCGGTAGGCTCGCATCCAGTGTAGTAAAAACGAGAAGCTCGAGAAATGTTTTAATTGGCGTCGCGCATACTGACGGCAGGTGTCTCGCTCGTTTCGCAAGCCATGGGCAGGGCTGACTGCCGTACTCGCCGTCCATGTGGCGGACGAGTGGGCGACGGATTTCCTGGCGCTCTACAACCCGGCGGTCGACCGGATTCGAAGCGCATATCCGGCGATTCCGCTCCCCAGCTTCAGCTACGAGGTCTGGCTCGCGACGCTGGGGTGCGCTGTGGCGGCGCTATTCGTGCTGACGCCGCTGGCGGGTCCGGGCGGATGGGGGCTGACGCTGGTTGGGCGTGTCTACTGCGTGCTCATGGCCCTCAATGGCGCTGCTCATTTGGCGCTCTCGGCTTGGGCGGGCGAGTGGCTTCCGGGGTCGACATCGTCGCCGCTGCTGCTCGTCGCCGCGGCCTGGTTGTGGCGTGCGATGCCGACGTCGGGCGAGGCTCGGGAGCACTACCGCCGCAAGCGCGCCGGGCTCGCCGGGTCGCGGGAGCCCCCTCCGGCTGGATAGAATTGCCGGAAGGGCATGCCGCTCCAGCTCTACAACACACTCAGCCGCACCCAGGAAGAGTTTCGCCCCTCCCAAGGCGATACGGTCCGGATGTACTCCTGCGGCCCGACCGTCTACAACTACGTCCACATCGGCAACCTGCGCGCGTTCACCTTCCCGGACATCCTGCGCCGTCACCTGCGCCGCCGCGGCTGGAAGCTCCAGCACGTGATGAACATCACCGACGTGGACGACAAGATCATCCGCGCCGCGGGCGAGGCCGGGCAGACGATCTTCGAGTACACCGCACAGTACCGCGACGCCTTCTTCGAGGATTGCAAGGCGCTGCGGCTCGAGCGGCCCGAGCTGATCACGCCGGCGACCGAGTACATTCCGCAGATGGTGGAGCTGATCTCGAAGATGGCCGAGCGCGGCCACACCTACGAGAGCAAAGGATCGACCTACTTCCGCATCGCCACCTTCGCTGACTACGGCAAGCTCTCGCGGCTAGACGTCAAGGGCATCAAGGCGGGCGCGAGGGTCGATCAAGACGAGTACGAGAAGGACGAGGCGCGCGACTTTGCGCTCTGGAAAGCGTCCAAGCCGGGGGAGCCGGCGTGGGAAAGCCCGTTCGGCTCGGGGCGCCCGGGCTGGCACATCGAATGCTCGGCGATGGCGATGGCGAACCTGGGCGAATCGATCGACATCCACACCGGCGGCGTGGACCTGGCCTTCCCGCACCACGAGAACGAGATCGCCCAAGCCGAGGCGGCGACCGGCAAGCCGTTCGTGCGCTTCTGGATCCACTGCGAGCACCTGCTGGTGAACGGCCAGAAGATGGCCAAGTCGCTGGGCAACTTCTATACGCTGCGGGACTTGCTTGACAAAGGCTATAAGCCGGAGGCGATTCGGTTCTTGTTGGCCTCCACGCCGTATCGCAAGCAGCTCAACTTCACCTTCGACGGGCTCGACGGCGCCGCGGCGGCCATCGAGCGCCTACGGAATTTTCAGAGGCGGCTCGAGACCGGAGGATTCGCGGACGGATCGAACGACGCGATTGCCGAGCAAGCCGACGCCGCGGTTCGAAAGTTCGACGAAGGGATGGACGACGATCTCAACACCGCCCTCGCGATGGCCGCGACGTTCGACTTCGTGCGCGAAGCCAACACCAAGATCGACGCGGGCGAGCTCCTCGCCGGCAACGTGGCGGACGCCCGTCGCGTGCTCGATCAATTCGACTCGATTTTTGACGTGCTCTCCAGCAGCGCCAGCGGCAAGCTCGCCGCCGAGGAGATCGAGAAACGCATCGCCCAACGTGTGGACGCCCGCAAGGCGCGGGACTTCGCGCTCGCCGACAAGATCCGGGACGACCTCGCCGCTGAGGGGGTGATTCTGGAAGATAGTCGCGAGGGAACGCGCTGGCATTACGCCGATTCGTGAGGACGGCGAAACGAGGAAGCTTTACCACCATGGCTGCAGCGAAGAAGGGCGACAAGGTCGCCGTGCATTACACGGGAACACTCGACGACGGCGCCGTGTTCGATTCCTCACGCGAGCGCGATCCGCTCGAGTTTACCCTCGGAACCGGGCAAGTGATCGCGGGGTTCGATGCCGCGGTGGAGGGTCTCGCCGAGGGCGAGAGCGTGAAGACGAAGATCGCCTGCGACCAGGCCTACGGCCAACGCGACGACCAGCTCGTCGTCGAGACGCCGCGGGAGCACATCCCGAGCGAAGTGAGCCTGGAGGTCGGCCGCCGGCTGCAAGCGCGCAGCCAGGAGGGGCACGTCACGCGCGTCACCGTTACCGCGCTCACCGAGCAGACCGTCACGCTCGACGCCAATCATCCATTGGCCGGGCAGGACTTGACGTTCGAGATCGAGCTGGTCGAGATCCGGTCAGCGGCGTAAATTTACCTCCATTTGACGACTCGGCTGAGACGCGAAGCTGGCGACACGCGTCGAGTGACGCATGAGGTCGTTGATCATGCGCGCCGCCTCGCTGGGCGTAGTCGCCGCGTTGGCTGTGTTCGCCGGCGAATTCTGGGAGCGCGAGGAGCCTGGCCGCTGGTCGAATGAACAGATCCAAGAGCTGCTCTCGGCTTCGCCTTGGGCGCGGCCGGCCGAGGTGCGGTTTCTGGGCGAGCGCGGCGGCTCGACGATTCCCGGAGTGGGGCTGCCAGGCGGGCGGGGCCGCGGCGGCGGCTCGCCTCTGCCGGGCGGCGGAGGTTGGCCAGGCGCCGGCGGGGGGATCGGCTTCCCCTGGGTGGGTCAGGCGCGCGACTCTGATCTCGATGAGACGACGGTCGTCTGGACGAGCGCCTTGCCGGTTCGGCAGGCGCTGGAGCTTCTCGGGCTCACCGACGAGCTGCGCAACGTGCATGCGCGGGACTTCTACGTCGCGACGCTCGACGGGCTGCCGTTGCCGCTGGCGCCGCTGGCGGAGACGCCCGAGACCTTTCGCCGGGCGGCTCGCCTGGAGCTCAAGAGCGGAACGCAGATCCGTGCGGAGCGCGTGGAGGTTCGGCCGCGTCCCGGCGCCCCCGCGGTCGAGCTCTACTTTCCGCGCGATCCCGCCGTCTCGCCCGGCGACAAGACGATTGAGCTCCAAGTAACGGCGGGAGAGTACTCGATCCGCCGTAAGTTCAAGCTCTCCGAGATGCTCTACCGCGGCCGGCTGGAGCTGTAGGGCCGCGCCAGAAGGGTGAGGTGATAGACTCCGAGCGATGAGCCCGCCGCGGTGCTGCATCGTTTTGCTCGCCCTGTGCGCCTGCGCCCCGCCGGACCCGCCCGCGCCGGCCGCCTCTGACGTGTACGTCGAGGCCGGCGCCTGCCGCGACTGCCATCTCGAGATCTGGAATACCTACGTGCAAACCGGCATGGGCCGCTCGTTCTACCGGCCCGCGCCGGAGAATGTCGTCGAGCCCTGGGACGGGGCGCCCTACTACCACCAAGCGTCCGGCCGCTACTACCGCATGACTCGGCGCGACGGTCGGTTCTTCCAGCAGCGGTACGAGCTTGGCCCTGTCGATCAGAAGATCAACGTCATCGAGAGAGAGATCGATTTCGTGATGGGCTCGGGCAACCATGTCCGCACCTATCTGCATCAGAAGCAAAACGGCGAGATCGTGGAGCTGCCGCTGGCCTGGTATGCCGAGAACGGCGGCCAATGGGCGATGAATCCCGGCTACGACCGGCGCGATCACTACGGGTTCCAGCGGCTGATCGCATTCGACTGCATGTTTTGCCACAACGGCTACCCGGAGCTGCCCGCCGGGGCGGACATGGCGGGCCGGCCGGCGGCCTACCCGGGACGCATTCCCGAAGGCATCGACTGCCAGCGCTGCCATGGGCCAGGGCTGGCGCACCTCGAGGCGCTGCAGCGCGACGCAGGGCCGGAGGAGGTTGCGGCGTCCATCGTCAATCCCGCCAGGCTGCCGTTGGAGCGCCAGATGGAAGTCTGCTACCAGTGCCATCTGGAGACAACGAGCCGTCCGCTGCCCAACGTGCTGCATCGCTTTGGCCGCGGCGTCTTCTCGTTCCGGCCAGGCGAGCCGCTGGCGGACTACGTGATGCATTTCGACCATGCGCCCGGCGCGGGGTTCGACGACAAGTTCGAGATCAACCATTCGGCGTATCGGCTGCGTCAGTCGGCGTGTTTCCGCGGGAGCGGCGGCGAGTTGCAGTGCACCACCTGCCACGACCCGCACGGAGCGCCGATGACCCGGCCAATGGCGCAGACGTGCGCCCGGTGCCACGAAGGTGTTGCCGCGCTGGCCGGCCACCCCTCGGGCGAGGACTGCGCCGCGTGCCACATGCCCAAGCGGAGGACCGATGACGTGGTCCGCGCGGTGATGACCGACCACCGCATTCAGCGGCCTGGGTCGTCCGAGGCCGATCTGCTGCGACCCAAACGCGAGCAAGCGCCTGCTGCTGTGGCCTATCGCGGCGAGGTCGCGGCCTACGACCCCATTGCGCCGCCGCCGGAGTATTTGGCGCTGGCGCAGATTGCACAGGATGCGAATCGATCCAAGGGAATCCGCCGGCTGAGCGCGCTCGATCTCGAGCCCGAGCTGCTCTACGAGTTGGCGTCGGCGCAGGAGAGGGCGGGCGATTTGGATGCGGCGATCGACGGCTTTCTGCAAGTCGTCGAGGCGCGCCCCGAGCTCGCCCTCGCTCGACGGCGGCTCGGCGCCGCGCTGCGCGCCGCTGGCAGCCTGGTGCGCGCCGAGCAGGAATTGCTCGTGGCCATGCAGCAGGCGCCCGGAGATGCGCGGGTGCGCAAGGAGCTGGGCTTGATCTACATCGACATGGGCGAGCCCGCCCGTGCCGCCCTGGCGTTCCGGGCGGCGATCGAGCGCGACCCCGAGCTGCCGGAGAACCACAACAATCTCGGTGGCGCGCTGGTTCAGCTCGGCCAACTCGCCGAGGGCGAATCCGCGTTTCGCGAGGTCATCCGCCTGCAGCCGGATCTGGCGGAGGCCAACCTCGGGCTTGGAAACGTGATTGCGGCCGGCGGGGAGCTGCGAGGGGCGATGCCCTACTGGCGTCGCGCGATCGAGAGCGACCCGCAATTGGCGATGGCGCGCTTGAACTACGGGATCGGCTTGGTTGAGCAGGGCCAGACGAAAGAGGCCAAGGCGCACCTCGAAGCCGCCGCCGCGGGTCAGGATCGGCAGGTCCGTGAGGCCGCGGAGAAGGCGCTGCGCGAGCTTAGATCGCCTACTCGATGAGCTCGAGTGGAACGTTGGTCTTGCTTGGGCGGCTGCGAGGATCCGAGCCCCAAGCCGGCGCGATCATCTGGGCGTCGTAGTCGGCTAGTATTCGCTCGAGCTCGGCGCGCACCTCGGGCTCGCGCTCGGCCAGGTCGGTCGTCTCGCCCAGATCGGCGTCGAGGTTGTAGAGCTCGGACTCGGCGAGCCCCTTGCCTTGCTCGTACAGGCCGACGAGCTTCCGATCGCCGTGACGTAGCGCGATGCGCGTTCCGTAGCGCCAATAGAGCGTGTTGTGCGGGCGGTCGTTCTTCTCGCCGGTGAGGTAGGGCGTCAGGTCGACGCCGTCGAGGTTCGAGGGAGCGGGCGCTTCCGCGGCAGCCAAAGCCGTCGGGGCGAAGTCGAGAGCGATGACCGGCCGCTGGTCGACCTTGCCTTGGGGCAGCTTGGCCTTCCACTGCACCAGAAACGGCACTCGCAAGCCGCCCTCGTAGACCTGACCCTTGCCGGCGCGCAGGGGAGCATTGCTCGAGGTGAGCTCGCGCGTCGGGCCGCCGTTGTCGCTGAAGAAAAAGACCAACGTGTCGTCTTCAGCGTCGATCGCGCGGAGCTTTTCGAGCACCCGGCCGACCGCGTCGTCCACGTGCGCGACCATCGCCAGGAAGATGCGGCGGTGGATGTCCTCGACATCGGCGAAGCGCTGCATATAGGCGTCATCGGCCTGCATGGGGCTGTGCGGCGCGTTGAAGGCCAGGTACAAGAAGAAGGGGTTGTCGCGATTTCTCTCGATGAACCCGAGCGCCTCCTCGGCCAGCGCCTGGGTGAGATAGCGCTGCTCGGTGATGGGCGTGACGCCGCGCAGGATAGGGTTCTCGAGATCGTAGATCGGCTCGTCGTTTCCCATGTGGTCGGAGAAGATGAAGCGTCCGCGATGGAGCCGCGGGCCGGGGCCTTCGGGATTGCTCGCGATGCGCAGCCAGGTCGTTACGCCGAGATAGGGTTTGGGGACGTAGTAGTGGCCTTCGTTCAAGAAGCCGTAGAACTCATCGAAGCCGCGCTTCCGCGGATGCCGCGAGGCGTGCGCGCCGAGGTGCCATTTGCCGATCAAACCAGTTGCGTAACCCTGTGCGTGCAGCAAGTCGGCGATCGTCTGTTCGCCGAGCGGCAGCCCCACGTCTTCGCGCAGGTTCTGGATTCCGATGGCGTTGCGTTCGTGGCCGAAGCGCGTCTGGTAGCGTCCGGTGAGAAAGCCGGCGCGGGAGGGGCAACAGACAGGAGCGCTGACGTAGCCGGAGGTGAACCGCACGCCGTTGGCGGCCAGCGAGTCGATGTTGGGCGTGGGCAGATCGCGCGCGCCCTGGCAGCCGAGCTCGGCATAGCCGAGATCGTCGGCCACGATGAGCACGATGTTGGGCTTGGCGCAGAGAGTGACGGCGGTGAGTACCAACAGGGGTAGGAGGCGCACCTGGGCAATGATAACCAATCGCCCGTCGGGGGCGAGCCCCGTTGCGGCTACTCGTCGCCGCTGACGCTCAACACGGCGAGGAAGGCTTCCTGCGGAATGTCGACGCGGCCGACGCGCTTCATGCGGCGCTTGCCTTCTTTCTGCTTCTCGAGCAGCTTGCGTTTACGGCTGATGTCTCCGCCGTAGCACTTCGCCAGCACGTTCTTGCGCAAGGCGGCGATGTTGTCGCGTGCCACGATCTTGTTGCCGATGGCTGCTTGCAGCGCGACTTCGAATTGTTGGCGGGGAATCAGCTTGCGGAAGCGCCCGATGAGCGCTTTGCCGCGGGCGTGCGATTGATCCTTGTGGACGATGATCGAGAGCGCATCGATGGGGTCGCCGGCGACGAGGATGTCGAGCTTGACCATCGGCGAGTCCCAGTAGCCCGAGAAGTGGTACTCGACCGAAGCATAGCCGCGCGAGACGGTCTTGAGACGGTCGTAGAAATCCAGCACGACCTCGTTGAGCGGGACCTCGTAGGTCAGCATCACCCGGTCGCCGCCGAGGTACTCGAAGCTCTTCTGTTTACCGCGCTTGTCCTCGAACAGCGCGAGGATGCCGCCGAGGTAGTCGTCCTGGGTCAGCACGGTGACTTCGAACACGGGCTCGTCAACCTTGGCGATCTTCTGCGGCTCGGGCCAGCGGCTGGGGTTGTCAACCTCGACCATCGCGCCGTCGGTCAGGTAGACGAGGTAGCGTACGCCCGGGGCGGTGGTGATCAGCTCGAGGCCGAACTCGCGCTCGAGCCGCTCCTGGACGATCTCCATGTGGAGCAGGCCGAGGAAGCCGCAGCGAAAGCCGAAACCGAGCGCGACTGAGCTTTCGGGCTCGAACTGAAACGACGAGTCGTTGAGGCGCAGCTTTTCCAGCGCGTCGCGGAGCTCGCCGTGCTGGTGCGCCTCGACCGGGTAGAGCCCGGCGAAAACCATCGGCTTGCTCTCTTTGAAGCCCGGCAGGGCGGCGTCGGGCGGGCTGGCGGCGTCGCAGATCGTGTCGCCTACCTTGGCGTCGGCAACCTCTTTGATGTTGCCGACGATCCAGCCCACCTCGCCCGCCACGAGCTGGTCGCAGGGGATGTGGTTGGGCGTACGAAAGCCCAGCGCTTCGACGTCGAACTGCTTGCCGGTGGAATGAAGCTGCATCTTCATCCCTTTGCGGAGACTGCCGTCGACGACGCGCGCCAGAATGATCACGCCGCGGTAGGCGTCGTACCAAGAGTCGAAGATGAGTGCGCGCAGGGGCGCTTCCGCGTCGCCCCGCGGGGGAGGGATCTTCTCGACGATGGCTTCGAGCACGTCCGGTACGCCTTGTCCGGTTTTGGCGCTGATTGTCAGCGCCTCGGAGGCGTCGAGGCCGATCGCGCCCTCGATCTGCTCGCGAATCCGGTCCGGCTCGGCGGCGGGAAGATCAATCTTGTTGAGGACGGGAATGATCTCGAGATCGTGCTCGAGCGCGAGGTAGGTATTGGCGAGCGTCTGAGCCTCGACGCCCTGTGCGGCGTCGACCACCAACAGCGCGCCCTCGCAAGCGGCGAGCGAGCGCGAGACCTCATAGGAGAAGTCGACGTGCCCGGGAGTATCGATCAAGTTGAGCTGGTAGACTTCGCCGTCTTTGGCTTCGTAGAGCAAGCGCACGGTTTGCGCCTTGATCGTGATGCCGCGCTCGCGCTCGAGGTCCATCGAATCGAGGACCTGCGCCTTCATCTCGCGCTCGGTCAAGGCGCCGGTGAGCTGGATGAGGCGGTCAGCCAGCGTCGACTTGCCATGATCGATGTGCGCGATGATCGAGAAATTGCGGATGTGGGCGAGATCCATCAGGAGGGATCAGAGGAAAGTCCCTGCTCCCAAGCTATCAGGGGGGTAGAGGGGTGTCAACGCGGCTCTCCGAAGCCGATTGCAGCGAGAAGCTCCGGGTATTTCGGGTGGCTGCGAATGGCATCGTAGGAGGGCTCGCATTGCAAATAGACGAGTTGGTTGTCGCGGTTCTCGAGCGCCTGGAAGTACTCCTCCATCGCGCGATCCACGTCGCCCAAGCTGAGGTCGACCATTCCGATCAACGCAGGGGATATGCGGCGCGTCTTGGTCATCTCGACAAGCTGTTCCCGCGCCTCGCGAGCCTTCTCGAGATCGCCCATCAAGCCGTACATCCGGCCCTCGATCACCGCTCTGAGCACGGGGTCGGGAGCAAGCTCCTCGAGCTTGGCTAGAGCCTTGCGGGCTTCCTCCATCCGTCCGGTATGGCCGAAGCTCACGAGTAGGTCAAACCAGGCCTGGTGGAAGTTGGGATTGAGCTCGAGAGCGCGGCGGCACTCCTCGATCGCCTCGTCGTAGCGCCGTGCGAAGTGGAGGATCCGGCCGCGCGCGGTGAGAATCAGCAGCGAAAGAGGATCGAGCTCGTTGGCGCGATCGATCTGCTCGATCGCCTCGTCGAGGCGGTTCTGAAACGCGAGGCACATGGCGTACTGATGGTGGGCCGGAGCGTAGTTCTCGCTGATCTCGAGCGCCCGCTCGAACTCGGCGTTTGCACCCTCCCAATCCCAGTCCTTGCGCATCTTCACCATCGCGAGCGAGACGCGAGCCTCGACCGAGCCGGCGTCGAGCTCGATGGCGCGGCGAGCCGCTTCGTCGGCCTCGGCCATGGCTTCGGCCGGGTCTCCGTCGACGGCGCCGCGCGCGGACGCGAGCACCCAGGCTTCCGCTAGCCCGGACCAACCCTGCGCGTAGCCGGGGGCGGTTTTGACTGCATCTTGGAAACAGCCCAGCGCCTTGCCGATCGCTTCCTTGCCGCGCTGGTTCAAGTAGTAGCGGCCGGCGAGATAAGAGTTGTAAGCATCGAGATCGACGGCGCCTCTGCGCTTGGGCGAGGGAGGGCTCTCGCAGTCGGAATCCAGCAAGCTGCAGCGCAGGTTGCGCGTGATTGCGTCCGCGATCTCTTCTTGGATGGCAAACACGTCCTCCAGACGTCGCTCGTAGCGTTCGGACCAGAGGTGAAACCCGTCCGCGACGTTGATGTGCTGTACGGCGATGCGCACCCGGTCTCCGGCCTTGCGTACGCTGCCTTCGAGCACGGTGTCGACGGCCAGGCTGGCGCCGATTTCGCGAACGTCGTAGGCCTTGTGTTTGAACTCGAACGCCGAGGTGCGTGAGACGACCTTCAGCCCCTTCACCGCCGAGAGCGCCGCGATAATCTCCTCGGTCATGCCGTCGCAGAAATATTCTTGGTCGCGCTCCGGGCTCATGTCGACGAAGGGCAGGACCGCGACGGTCGGCGCGGGGCTCCCAGACGGGCTTTGGCGGCGCGTCTCGGTCGTCGAGGTGGTGCGCAACTCCTCGAGCGCCGCCACCACCTTGTCCGCGCTCTGGAACCGGTGGTCCGGATCCTTCTCGAGCAGCCGCGCCACCAGCGCGTCGAAGCCTGCCGGGATGTCGGAGCGCTGGCTGCTCACGTGCGGCGCCGGCGTGTGCACGATGTCGTAGAAGATGACCGCCTGGCTGGCGTCGTTGAAGGGCGGCTTGCCTGCCGCCATCTCGAACAGCACCACGCCGAGCGAGAACAGGTCGGAACGCGAGTCGGCGGCGCCGCCCTCGATCTGCTCGGGGGCCATGTAGGCGGCCGTGCCGACGGTGTCGCCCGAAGAACCGTTGCGATTGCCCGCGACTTGCGCGACGCCGAAGTCGGTCAGCTTGGCGAGGCCGTCGTCGCTCAGTAGCACGTTCGCCGTCTTGACGTCGCGATGTACGATGCCGTGGCGATGGGCGTGGGCGAGCGCGCGGGCGACGTGCGAGCCCCAGCGGACGATCTGGCTGAACGGTAGAGGCGCTTCGCGTCCCAGCTTCTCCGCCAGCGTGCCGCCCGGCAGGTACTCAAAAGCGAGAAAGCGGTCGCCTTCGTCCTCCTCGACGGCGTAGATCGTGGCGATGTTGGGGTGATTGAGGCGCGAGATGGCGCGGGCCTCGTGGAGGAAGGTCTCGAGGCTTTCCTCCGGGGCGCCCAAGTCGCGGGCCAGGAACTTGAGCGCCACCAGCCGGTCTAGACGCGTGTCGCGGGCGCGATAGACGACGCCCATGCCGCCTTCAGAGATGCGGTCGAGCAGGTCGTAGTGCGCGATGCGGGCCGGCATTGTGCGGGGCGGGGCGGGGAAGGCCTCATTATCCCGTATGTCCCCGGGCGGCGCCGCCGAATGGCTAAGGCGGGAACCTGATAGGGCCCCCGGGGAAGGCCCGCATTGTCAGCGGAGCGCCGATGGAGGATCTTTAGGTTAGGTCGCAGGAGCCTCGGTGTCCGCGGCGCAGCAGAATGGCGAGCAAAACAGCAGCAGAGAACGCTCGTCCGGCGGGAGAGCACTCGCCGCGAGGCGTGGTGTTTTCACTGCAGGGATTGATGGGGTTCACCATCGGCGGACTGCTGGCGATCGTGGTGACCTTGGCCTTCGGCCTCTACACGAGCGAGTGGGTGGCGGCGGCCGGCCGGGCAGCGGGATTCGCCGCTTGCGGGGTCGTGGGCGGATCCGCACTGGCGCTAGGGCTGAGGCCTGGCGCTTGGAAGGGCGCGGCGATCGGTTTCGGACTCGGATTCGTGCTGCCGGCCATGCTCGCCGGACCCTCGCTGTCTGAGCTGTTCAGCCTGCGCGTCCCCAACTACGGCTCGAACACGTTTGCGTATACCTTCATTGCATTTGCGGCCGGCTACGGGCTGGCCGGTGCGCTGGGCGCGAGCTTTCTGGAAGGGCGGCTGTGGCTACCGGTGGGTCTGCGATTCTTCGTGGCGGCGGGCATCGGAGGCCTGGTGGCGGCGTCGGGGCCGGCGATCGCGGGCGACCCGAGCGGGTTTTCGCCCGGCGGCGTGATTACCGCGGTCGCGGTCGTGCTGACCGGGCATATGATCGCGTGCGGGCTGGGCGGCTGGCTCGCCGGGCTGGCGATCGAAGGTGATGTGAGGGCCCGCATCCAGCCGCGTGGGCGGCGAAGGCTGGGACGGCGCGGCTGACGCCGTGCTCGTCCAGGACCGTGCGATCTTCGCGCGACCGCACCCTGGCGGGGTGCGGCTCTGACCGGAGTCGCGGCTGGGAGGGAGTGGGCGTGTTAGCCGCTCTACTCGGCCGGCTCGATCAAGGCCGCCATGGCGCCGAGCGAGCGCTCCAGACGCCAATCCGCCCCGTAGGCATGGATGGCGTCGCGCTTCTTTTCGGCTTCCGAAAGAGGTAAAGTGGCGAGCCGGGTGTGGCCCTTGGTGTCCACCTCGACGGTGTGCTGATAGGCTTTGTCCTCGCCGAAGCCGAAGATCTCCATCAGCATCTCGATGACGTAGTCATAGGTGTGATCCTCATCGTTGAGTAGGATCACGTGATAAAACTTGCCTTCCTCGTCGAGGGTTTCTTTCCCCTCGGTGACCTCTTCTTCGAGGTCCGGCATGACGACTGCGGAGCCCATCCTAGAACCACTTATCGTAACAAAGCCGCTCGACTTTTCCTTTGCCCGCCAGGCGGGCCGACCGAGTATGCTCGCGAGCAAGAGGTAGGATGAGCGGAACGCCGGCCCGACTGCCAGAAACAGAATAGACCCGAGGCCGGTTGGACCTTCCGGAGCAATCGGGAGTCTTCCCTGGCGGGTGAGCGTAGTGAGGAAGGTGTCGCCGCCTGCGAGGACGATCCCGACGATCGACCATCGCAGCGGTTCCGCGAACCCTTGCTGGGCGAAGCTCGCGTGTCCGCGCAGGGCGGTCGCGGCGTCAGTGAACAGGGCCAGCGCGAAGAACGCGAAGGCCATCGCCAGGATGCCCTGCAGAGGCGTCTCGAAGGCCAGCATCCAAGTCAAGGCGGCGGCTCCGAGCACGAGGCCCACAATCTTGGGCCACGCATCCATCGGCTCAACTGCGGGTGTGCCGGCTCCCAGAATCTCCGCCCCCCCATGCAACGCCGGCAGGTAGGCGGCGAACACCGCCCCCTGCACGCCGTAACGCAACAGCTCGTCAGAGGGCAACCCCAGATACGCCCACGCCCCCAGACGTCCCGCGGCCCACTCGACGCTGACGCCCAGGAAGAT